>CAVZVA010000012.1:0-268117 GCA_963778655.1 uncultured delta proteobacterium | reverse complement strand
GCCACCGACACCGGAGCGCCGGTCGTGGCGTTCGTGCAGGGTATGGCCGGCATGGGCAAGACCGCGCTGGTCGAGCGCTTCGTGGAGGGAGCCGCGCGCGCGGGCGCGGTGGTGCTCGCCGGCCGCTGCTACGAGCACGAGGTGGTGCCGTTCAAGGCGCTCGACAGCGTGGTGGATGCGCTCAGCCGCTATCTGGCGCGGCTTTCGGAGCGCGAGGCGGCGGAGATCGTTCCCAAGGAGATCCACGCGCTGGCCCAGCTCTTCCCGGTGCTCAAGCGCATCGACGTGCTGCGCACGGCCAGGCGACGCCACCGCCTGGCGCCCGATCCGCGCCGCGTGCGCCGTCAAGCGACCGATGGGCTCAAAGAAATGCTGGCGCGCATCGCCATGCGCCAACCGCTGGTGGTGTTCGTCGACGACCTGCACTGGGGCGACGTGGACAGCGCGCGGCTGCTGGCCGAGCTGCTGAGCGGCGCCGACCGCCCGGCCATGCTGCTCTTGTGCACCTACCGCAGCACCGACCGCGATCGCAGCCCGTGCCTCCGCACGTTGCTCGAGCTGCTCCGCACGCGTGGCCAGGTGCGCACGCGCGAGCTCAACCTGGAAGGCCTGTCCGAGGACGACAGCGTCGCCCTGGCCATCAGCCTGCTCGGGGCCGAGCTGCCGAGCGACGCGCTGGCGGTGGCTCGCGAATCGCGCGGCAGCCCCTACCTGCTCGCGCAGTTGGTCGACCACGTGCGGGCAGAACGCGACTCGAACGGCGGCGAGCCGGCGGACAGCGCGCGGGTCAGCCTCGAGAACGCGCTCTCGCGCCGGCTGGCGGCGCTCTCGCCGGAGGCGGCTCGCGTGCTCGAGCTGGTGGCCGTCTCGGGCAGACCGCTGGGCGAGCAGATGCTGGCCCAGCTGTGCGGTGAGCAGGACCCGCTGCCGGCGCTGACCGAGCTGCGGCGAGCCAAGCTGGTGCGGGGCGCCGGCACCGTCGACGCGCGCACCATCGGCATCTACCACGAGAGCATCCGCGAAGCCTTGCTGGCCCACATGCACCCGAGCCGGATCGCGGATCTGCACCGGCGCCTGGCGATCGCGATCGAGACCAGCGAGCCTCACGACCTCGAGGCGCTGATCGAGCACCTGCTTGGGGCCGGTGACCACGCGCGCGCCGGCATCTACGCTATCTCGGCGGCCCGGCGAGCCGTCGACGCGCTCGCGTTCGATCGGGCCGCGGCCCTGTATGAAGTGGCGCTGCAACACAACGACGACGAAGCCTGGCGCCAGGAGCTGCTCGTGCACTTTGCCGAAGCGCTGGTACGCGCGGGCCGCAGCACGCGCGCCGCCGAGGTCTACCTGCGCGCGGCCCAAGGCGTGCCCGAGGCCGAAGGGCACGAGTTGCGCCGCCGCGCGGGCGTGCAGCTGTTGCTGAGCGGGCGCTGGGAGCGCGGGGTCGAGGTGCTCGCGCCCGCGCTCGCGGATCTCGGCATCGAGTTTCCACTCAGGGTGCGCGACGCCCTAACGGTGACCGCCCAGCTGCTGCCCCAGCTGCAGCAGCGCGGCTTCGAGTTCGTGCCCGAACCGCAGTCCGAGGTGCCGGCAGCTTTGCGGGCGCGCCTGGACGCGCTCTGGAGCCTGGTGCAGGGGACCTTCTCCGGCGATCCGATTCGTGTGCCAGGGCTTCGCCCTGCGCCACCTGCTCGGCGCGCTCGAGGCCGGGGACCGGACGCGCATCGTGGTCGGTCTATGCGCGTATTTCATCATCGTCGATCTCTCCTACAGCTCGATCCTCGGCGGCAAGGCGCAATCGCTGCAGCAGGCCGAGGCGCTGTTGCGGGAGACCGAGGATCCGCGCTGCCAGGCCTGGGTTGCGTTCGCGCGCGGCTTCGCCTTCCTGCACGATGGCCTGCTCAAGCCCGCCAGCCTCGACTTGGCGCGCGCCGAAGCGCTGCTGTCCGGCCGCTGCACCGACGTCGGGCCCGAGCTCAGCGTCTGCCGCATCCTGTATGCACGCACCCTGGCGCTGCTCGGACAGACCGACGAGCTGGACGTGTGCGAGGGCTGGATCCGCGAGGCCGCCGAGTGCGAGGATTCGTTCGCGGTCGCAAAGCTGCGCATGCTGCTGGTCCCGCGCGCGCTGGTGCACGACGACGTCGAGCAGGTGCGGGCCGCGCTGCGGCTTCCGCCCGAGCTGCCCAACGCCCCGCTCGGGCTGATACGGGTGCTGCACCTCTCGAGCCGCTTGCACCTGGCGCTCTACGTGGACGATCGGGAGGAGCAGCGCCGCGTGGCCGAGGAGATGGCAGCGGTCGCCCGCTCTCCCCTGTTCGCGGTGCGCATCTGGCGCAGCGACTATCTGATCCGCTGCGCCCGCGCACACCTGGCCGCCAGTCGCGGTGCCGCCGAGCCGGAGGCGGTGCTGGGCCGGGCCGAGGACGCGATCGCGCGAATCGAGAAGCTCGCGCTCGATTGCCACGCCGATCACGCGCACCTGCTGCGCGCAGCGCTCGAGCACCGGCGCGGGCGCGACCCCGAGGCGCTTGCGAGCCTCGACGCGATTCTGGCCGAGGCCGACATGGGCGGCGAGAGCAGCCTGGTGCGCGCCTGCGCGCGCCTGTGCAAAGGCCGCCTGCTGGGCGGCGACACCGGAGAGGCGCTAGCGCGCGATGCCGAGGCCGAGCTCGAGAGCGCCGGGGCCAAGGACCCGCTGCGACTGGCGCGCATCTATGCGCCCGGCTTCGAGGAGGGCGAAGGCGGCGGCGAAGCCGCCTTGGACAGCCGGTAGCCGGGGGGATTGCTCCCACGCACCTGCGACAGCGCCGGACCCATGGCGCCGGATGCGTCGGTGCGCACGTCTGTGGGGGAGTCTGCATGCGGGCGTCGCATCTCGTGCTTTGCGTCACAGGGCTCATGGCTTCGGCCATGCAGCCTAGGATGGCTCGCGCAGAGGACGCCAGTGGGGCGGCGAACCGGTTCGAGCTCCTAGCCTGGGCGAGCGCGGTCTCGACGCGGGACGACACGCTGGTGCCGCTGGCGTTCACCGGGCCGGCGCTCGCGCTGGGCGCGCGCTACGGCTACGCGGCGCGGCGCCACGCGTTCGACGCCGAGCTGCGCGCCGGCTTCGGCGTACTCTGGAATCGCTTCGGGCACGTGGCGGCGCAGATTTTTCATGGGCTTTCGGCGGGATACGCCTATGCGTTGTCCGACGGCGCGCAGCGGTTGGCGCTTGGAGGCGCCCTGCGCTTCGACACGGACGTCGCCTACCTCGCGAGCTGGGATGACGCGCATGGCTACTGGCTCTCTGCGCTCTCGCTCTGGCCGTACGTGCATGACGCGCGCCCTCTAGGCGGCTTCGCCTGGCTAGAGAGTCGCGCCGGCTTCGCGCTATTCGGGCTGGCCTCGCGGCCGCCCGCGTACCGCGCCAACAAGCAGGACGCGCTCCCGCACCCGGGCTACTACTTCGACCGCATCGGGCAGTCCCCGCGCTGGGTGGGACCGCTGCAGGTGCAGGCGATCGAGCTCGAGCTGCTGGCACGCTTCCGCCGGCACCGAGACGCCGCGGGCAGCGGCCTCGGGCTCGGGCTGCGCGTGCGGTTCGCGCGCGCATCCGATCCCGCGCCGTTCGCGACCCTCTACACCGGTGCGGTCGTGAGCTACGGATTCGAGCTCTGACATGACGCGTTCGCCTCGCAACTACCGCCTGCCGTGGCTTGCCTTGATCGGGCTGGCGCTCGCCGCATGCTTGCCGGACGGCACGCTCAAGCATCGAGGGCCGGTGGTGCCGGAGCAGCTCGACGACGGCTGGGAGATCGCGACGCCGGCAAGCGTCGGCCTCGATCAGGCTGCGCTCGCACAGCTGCACGAGCAGCTGCTGCGTGAAGATCGCAGCTTCGGCACGCTCGCTGTTCTGATCGTGAAGGACGGCAAGCTGGTCTGGGAAACCTACCTGCGCTCGCTCGCCGACCGCGACCACTATCACCACCTTCAATCCTCCACCAAGAGCGTGACCTCGCTCGCGTTCGGCGCCGCCCGCGGCGCGGGCTTCTTCCCCGATCTGCAGGCCACGCTGGGCCAGCTGCTGCCGGATGCCGTGCGTGGTCTCGACCCGCGCAAGGCACACATCACGCTGGAGCAGCTGCTGACCATGCGCTCCGGCATCGCCTTCGACAACGACGTGTTCTCGGTCGAGATGTGGGTGAACAAGCCGCGCGACCCGCTGCGCTACATCCTGCAGAAGCCGATGTACGCCGACCCGGGCGAGCGCTTCTACTATCGAGACGCCGACCCGCAGCTGCTGGGCTACGTGATGCAAGCCGCGCTCGGCATGCACGAGGAGCAGTGGGTGCGAAAGCAGATATTCGAACCGCTTGGCATCACCGACTACTACTGGGAGTCCGGGCCGGACGGCGTGACCATGGCCGCGCACGGCTTGCACCTGCGCCCGCGCGACTTCGCGAAGCTGGGTCAGCTGCTGCTCGAGGGTTGCGCGTGGCACGGCACCCAGCTCGTGCCGCAGGCCTGGTGCGACGCCGCGACCAGCGCGCACGTCCCTCCGAAGGACACGCAGATCCAGGGCGGCGAGCAGCTCGGCTACGGCTACTACTTCTGGGTGCTGACCGGCGACGGCGCGTTCTCGACCTGGGGCCACGGCGGTCAGTTCGTGCTGGTGGTTCCCGCCAAGCAAATGGTGCTGGTTCAGGTTGCGCTGCCCGATACCTCCGGCGACCTCAACGGCACGAGCCTGCCGGACTTCGTCGAGCTGACCGCGCCGCTGTGGCGCTGAACCGGACGTCCTTCCGCGTTGTCCGTGCAGCGGGCCGGCCTCTTGCTCAGCGCTTGAAGATGTGCACGATGCAGGTTCCGCCGAGACCGACCATGTGCGCCAGACCGGTGCTGGGCAGCGCGGGGATCTGGCGCCTGCCCGCCTCGCCGCGCAGCTGCCAGAAGATCTCCGCGATCTGCCCCAGCCCGGTCGGCCCGAAGGGATGCCCCATGCCGAGCAGGCCGCCGCTGCTGTTGATCGGGATGCGCCCGGTGAGCGCGGTCGCGCCCTGCTCGACCAGCTTGCCGCCCTGCCCTTCGCCGCACAGGCCCAGGCTCTCGGCGTACTGGATCTCCTCGATCGTGGCCGCGTCGTGCAGCTCCACCATGCCGAGCTCGCTCGGACCGATGCCCGCGCGCTCGTAGGCGAGCTTCGCGGTGGCAGCGGTGAGGTCGGTCAGCTCCTCACCGGCCACGGTGCTGCGCGAGACCGACGCGGCCACCCACACCGGGTCTTTGATGCCCAGACGCTCGACCGCGCCTTCGCTCGCCACCACCGCCGCCGCGGCACCATCGCCGAACGGGCAGCAGTGCAGCACAGTCAGCGGGGCCGCCACCTCGCGCGCCGCGTGCACCTGCGCCAGGCTGACCTCTTCCTGGTATTGCGCGTTGGGATTGCGCGCCGCGTTGTAGTGCTGCTTGACGCTGACCTGCGCCAGCTGGTCCACGGTGGTGCCGTATTTCTCCATGTGCGCGCGCGCATCCTGCGCGAACTTGAGCATCGGCCCGGTCGGCGGCTTGGGCTTGCTCTGCTTGGGTGCGTCGGACTTCGACGCGACGGGCGTGGGTTCCGACTTCGGCGCTTCGGACTTCGGCGCCTCCGGGCGGCGCGGCATCATGTCGATGCCGAGCGCCAGCGCGAGATCGAATTCGCCGTTGGCGACCTCGAGGTACGCGCCGCGGAACGCGTACGAGCCCGTGGCCGACGCGTTCTCGACGTTGGTGATCGAGAGGCCGGTCTGCCCCAGCGGCGCGAACAGGCGCGCCCCCGCCGTCATCCCCAGGCTGGTGTGACCGCACCACGCGCTCTGCAGGTCGGTCCAGGCGAGCCCCGCGCTCTTGAGCGCGCCCTCGATCGCGGTCTGCGCGAGCTGTTTGGGCTTCTTGTCGTGCCACTTGCCGTATGGATGCAGCCCGACTCCGATCACCGCGACTCTTCGCATGCTCTTCTCCTGGCTGGTTCGCCGGCCAGTCCCGCGTTCAGGACCGCCGCTCGTTGACCACGTGCTTTTGCAGGAATGATTCCAGGCCCCAGCGCCCGCTGGCGTCGCCGATGCCCGAGTGCTTGGCGCCGGTGAAGGGCGCCTGGTGGGTCAGGGCCATGTGCTGGTTGATCCACACCGTGCCGGCGTCGATCTCGCCCGCCACCTCCAGCGCGCGCTCGCGCTTGCTCGACCACACCGAGGCGCCGAGCCCGAAGTGGGTGGCATTGGCGCGCTCGACGGCGTCCTCGAGCGAGCTGTATGCCAGGATGGGCAGCGCCGGGCCGAACTGCTCCTCGGCCACGATCGCGACGTCGTCGCCGACGCCGGTGAGGATGGTGGGCGCGAAGAAGTAGCCCTTGCGCGGCAGGCGCTCGCCGCCGGCGTGGACCTTGGCGCCCTTCTGCTTGGCATCGGCGACCAGCGTGCTGACGCGCTCGAGCTGCATGGCGTTGTTGATCGGGCCGAGCTGGGTCTCGGGTTGCATGCCATCGCCCAGCTTGACCTCGCGCGCCAGCTTGGCGATGCCTTCGACCAGGGCGGGCAGCAGCGCCTCGGGAGCGTAGATGCGCTTGACCGCCAGGCACACCTGGCCGCAGTTCATGAACGCCGACCAGAACAGCCCGGGCGCGATCTGCGCCGGATCCACGTCGTCGAGCACGATCGCCGGGTCGTTGCCGCCGAGCTCCAGCGTCATCCGTTTGAGGTCAGGCGCGGCCGCCCCGGCGATCTTCTTGCCGGTCGCCACCGAGCCGGTGAACGAGATCTTGCGCACGTCCGGGTGCGCGGTGAGCAGCGCGCCGATGTCGTTGTCGCCACTGATCACGTTGAGCACGCCGGGCGGCAGCGCCTTGCTGATCACCTCGCCGAGCTGCAGCGTAGAGAGCGGGGTGTAGGGCGACGGCTTGAGCACCATCGTGTTGCCGGCGAGCAAGCCGCTGCCGATCTTCGACATCGCGATCATGACCGGGAAGTTCCAGGGGGTGATCGCCGCCACCACGCCGTAGGGGCGGTACTGCACCTCGATCCGCCCCTTGGCGTCGTCCCGCGTGACCTCGTGCGGCAGTGGCATCTCGGCGGTCGCCTTGAGCGAGGAGGCCGCGCCCATCACCTCGCCGACCGCTTGCGCCAGCGGCTTGCCCTGCTCTTTGGTCAGAGTCACGCCGATCTCCTGCGCCTTCTGCTTGAGCAGCTCGGCCGCGGCGCGCAACGCGCTGCGGCGCGCAGGCTCGTCGCGCTTCCATGCGCCGAAGGCGCGCTTGGCCGCGGCGACCGCAGCCTCGAGCTGCTCGCGGCTGCACGCGGGCGCCTGCGCGAACACCTCCTCGGTGGCCGGATTGATCACGCCGTAGGTGCTCGGCGCGCTGTGCTGCGCCCCATCGATCGTCATCGTGTAGCTGGTCATGCTCGACCCTCCCGATTGAGTCCGGCCAGGCTAGTACTTACTTGTCAAACGTTCAACAAGTTGTTATGGAAACGCTGCATGGTGGCCGACACCTCGGAAAAAGTCCCTACGCTCCAGGGCAAGGCCGCGGCAAAGCCGCGCCGGCGCACCCAACCGGAGCGCAGCGCCGAGTCGGACCGGCGCCTGATCACGGCCGCGCTGCGGCTGATCGGCGAGCGCGGCTACCGGGGCACCTCCCTGGCCGCAATCGGCGAGGAAGCCGGCTACAGCCGCGGGCTCGCCCACGAGCGCTTCGGCTCCAAGAGCGGCCTTTTGTGGGCCGCGGTCAAGCACGTGCTGCGGGTGTGGAACCAGGAGGGCCAGGCACGCAGGGGACGGTCGCACGTGGGCCTCGACGCGCTCTGCGACATGATCGACAACCATCGCCACGCCGTCGAGCACGGCGAAGGCCTGCGCCCGTTCTATGCGCTGATGTTCGAGGCTCTGGGTCCGACGCCGGAGTTGCTCAGCGAGTTCCGCGGGCTGCACCGGCGCTTTCGCGAGCAGATCGAGCAGATGCTCCAAGCCGGCGTGGCCGCGGGCACGGTCCGCGCCGATATCGTGCCGGCCGCGCAGGCGGCCCAGCTGCTCGGCACGCTGCGCGGGCTGGCGTTCCAGTGGCTGCTGGAGCCGGGGAGCTTCCCGCTGCAGGCCACTTACGAGGAGCTCAAGCGTAACCTGCGCAGGACGCTTTCGCCGTGAGCCCGCCCGAGTCGAGCGCGCACAACCCCACACCGAAACCCGGCAGCGTCGAGCTCTGGGCGCTGCAGGCGCCGGGGCTGCGCGCGCTGTGCCAAGGCGGCCGCTCGCTCAGCTTCGGCGAATGGAACGACCAGGCCAACCGCGTGGCCCAGGTGCTGAGCGAACGGGGCGAGGTGGGCCCGGGCGATCGGGTGGCGGTGTGCACCCAGAACCGCATCGAGTGGTTCGTGAGCCAGGCCGCCATCGCCAAGCTCGGGGCGTCCCTGGTGCCGGTGTCGTACCGGCTGACCCCGCCCGAGATCCACTACATCGTCGCCGACTGCCAGGCGCGCGCGTTCGTGTTCGACGCCGAGGACGTGGAGGGCATGGCGCGGGTGTGGACCAACCAGCCGCCCAGCGATGCGGCGTCCGCCGTGCGAGTCGTGCTGAGCGTGGCGCGCAGCACGCGAGGCGACGTGCTCTCGTTCGCCGAGGTCGCCGCGCAGGGACCGCTGGTCGAACGGGTCGCGCCGATCTCGCCGCGCTCGATCGTGTACACCTCCGGCACCACCGGGCGGCCGCGCGGCGTGGTGCAGGCGCGCGCGCAGAAGAGCGACGCCCAGCCGCAGGCCGCGGCCAAGCCGGAGCGCGCCTCCGCGCCGTCACGGCCCGCGCCCGGCAGCGAGCGCAACTTGCTGGGCGCTCCGCTCAACCACGCAGCGGGGCAAGCCAGCGCGCGCTTCACGCTGGCATTCGGCGGCACGGTGTTCATCATGCCGCGCTTCGACGCCGAAGAGGCGCTGCGCGTGATCGACCGCGAGAAGATCACCAGCACCTTCCTGGTGCCGACGATGCTCAACCGCATCGTCAACCTGCCAAAGGAGGTGCTGGCCAAGTACGACGTGTCCTCGATCCGCACCATCTCCACCGGGGCCTCGCCCTGCCCGCAGTCGGTCAAGGAGAAGGTGATCGCGTACTTCGGCGACCACTGCTTGCACGAGAGCTACGGCTCGACCGAGGTCGGGTTGGTCACGCGCATGCTGCCGCAGGATCACCTGCGCAAGCCCGGCTCGTGCGGGCGCCTGCTCGAGGGCGTGTCGGTACGGCTGGTCGGCGCCGACGGCAAGCCCGTGCCGCCGGGCCAGGTCGGGGAGATTCACGTCAAGACGCCCGTGATGATCGATCGCTACCTCAACAGCGGCGCGCCCGAAGAGCTGGCCGACGGCTACTTCGCCACCGGAGACGTGGGGCGCTTCGACCAGGACGGCTTCCTGTTCATCCTCGATCGCAAGAAGGACATGATCATCGCCGGCGGGGTGAACATCTATCCGGCCGAGATCGAGGACGTGCTGCGCAAGCACCCGGGCGTGCTCGACGTCGCGGCGTTCGGCATCCCGCACCCCGAGTGGGGCGAGGAGGTCAAGGCCGTGGTCGAGCGCAAGCAAAGCCACCCGGCCCTGAGCGAGGCCGAGCTGCTGGCGTTCACGCAAGACAAGCTCGCCGGCTACAAGCGCCCGCGCTCGATCGACTTCGTGAGCGAGATCCCGCGCAACGCCGCGGGCAAGGCGCTCAAGGCGCAGATGCGGGCCCCGTACTGGCGGAGCACCGGCAAGGCGATCTGAGGCAGCCCAACAGGAGGACGACGATGGATCTGGAGCTCGAGAACAAGGTGGCGCTGGTCACGGGCGGCGGGCGCGGCGTGGGCCGCGGCGTGTGCCTGCGTCTGGCCGAAGAGGGCTGCAAGGTGGTGGTCAACGACTACCACGAACGCCGCGCTGAACGCGTGGCGCAGGAGATCCGCGAGGCCGGCGGGCAGGCGCTGCCGGTGCAGGCCGACATCACGGTGCTGGCGCAGGTGCGCGCGATGGTGGCCAAGGCAGTCGAGAGCTTCGGACCGGTCGACATCCTGGTCAACAACGCGGGCATCCCGGCGCGCGACCCCAACGAGGAGGTCAAGGGCGGCTGGGAGGACTTCTACAAGTCCGATCCGTCGAGCTGGGCCAAGATGATCGACCTGAACATGACCGGCACGATGAACTGCACCCACTCGGTGCTGGGCAGCATGATCGAGCGCCGGCACGGTAAGATCATCAGCGTCATGTCCGAGGCCGGCCGGGTCGGCGAGGCCAAGCTCGCGGCGTACTCGGGGGCCAAAGCCGGGATGCTCGGCTTTTCCAAGGCGCTCGCGCGCGAGGTCGGCAAGCACTGCATCAACGTCAACGTGGTCGCGCTCGGCGCCGTGGACGCCAAGGAGATCGACTTCGAGCAGCTCGACGAGAAGTCCCGGGAGCGCATGAGCGCGCTGTTCAAGTCCTATCCGATGGGCCGCGGGCTGCAGCGGCTGTCGCGCGCGGGCGACGTCGCCAACGCGATCGCGTTTCTCGCCTCGGACCGCGCGCAGTACATCACCGGCCAGGTGCTCGGCCTGAGCGGCGGCTTCGCGATGCCGTGAGGGAGTCGGCCATGAGCGAGACCCGTAAGGAAGCGACCGAGGTATTGTTGAGTGAGGTGCGCGATCACGTGCTGACCCTCACGCTCAACCGCCCGCATGTGAAGAACGCCTTTGACGAAGCCCTCAGCCGTGCGCTGTCGGACGCGCTCGATCGCCTGGATTCCGATCCCGAGCTGCGCCTGGGCATCCTGACCGGCGCCGGCGGCAGCTTTTCGGCCGGCATGGATCTGAAGGCGCTGCTCAAGGGCGAGCAGTCCTTCACCAAGGAGCGGGGCGGCTTCGGCATCATGCGCAGGCCGCCGAACAAACCGCTGATCGCAGCGGTGGAGGGCTACGCCGTGGCCGGCGGGCTCGAGCTGGCGCTGTGCTGCGATCTGATCGTGGCCGCCGAGGATTCCAAGCTCGGCCTGCCCGAGGTCAAGCGCGGGCTGGTGGCGGTGGGCGGCGCGCTGTTCCGCTTGCCCAAACGCATCCCCTATCACGTGGTGATGGAGCTCGCGCTCACCGGCGAGACCCACCCGGCCGCGCGCTTCGCACAGCTGGGGCTGGTGACCAAGGTCGTGCCCAAAGGCCAGGCACTTTCGGCCGCGCTGGAGCTGGCCAAGACGATCGCGGCCAACGGGCCGCTCGCGGTGGCCGCGACCAAGCAGATCATCGCCCGGGCCGGGGAGTGGCCCGAGGAGGAGGCCTGGAGCCAGCAGGCGAGGATCGCCAACGTCGCCAACCGCTCCAAGGATGCGACCGAGGGCTCGCGCGCGTTCGCCGAGAAGCGCGCGCCGGTGTGGCGCGGCGAGTAGGCGAGGCTTGCGGCGGGCAGCCCGCCGCGAGTGCCTGCGCTACTTGCCGCAGCACTTCTTGTGCTTCTTGCCGCTTCCGCAGGGGCAAAGGTCGTTGCGACCCACTTTGGCCGTGCTGCGCTTGACCGGCGGGCTCTTCTGCAGCGTGCCGTCGAGGTAGTACCAGCAGCCGTCACGCTGCTTGAAGGTCGAGCGCTCGTGATGGCTGTGCTCGCGACCGCGCTCGTCGCGAAAGCGCGCGATGAACTCGACCTCGCCCTGCTCGTCCCGCTCGCGGCCGTCCTTGGTGGAAATGATCTCGAGGCCGAGCCACTGTGTGCGCTCGGCCCACTCGCGCGTCGCCTCCACGTCGACTCCCTCGCGTGTGCTCTCGTCGCAGCTGTCGATGATATACTGCACGTTGCGCAACGCGTAAGCCGAGTAGCGCGAGCGCATCAGGGCCTCGGCGGTCGGCGCGGGGCGCTCGCCGGACAGCGCGGGACCGCAGCACGCCGACAGCTCCAGGTCTGTTCCACACGGGCACTTCACGCCGTCTGTGTAGCACGCCCGAGGACGGACGCGGGCGTGCGGAGCCACCTCGTCACAAACCACGCGATTACGCGCCCGGCTTCGACACGGCAGGGGCCGCGCCGGGCGCCACGTAGCTCTCCGGTGCGGGGCAGCTGCACACCAGGTTGCGATCGCCGTAGGCGTTGTCGATGCGGGCCACCGCGGGCCAGTACTTGTGCTCGCGCAGCCAGGGCGCCGGATAGGCGGCCTCCTCACGGCTGTAGGCGTGCGCGAAACGGTCGGCGCTCACCACGTGCGCCGGGTGCGGCGCGTGCTTGAGCGGGTTATCGTCGCGGTCGAGCTCGCCGCGCTCGATGCGCGCGATCTCCGCCCGGATCGCGATCAGCGCGTCGCACAGACGGTCGAGCTCGGGCTTACTCTCGCTCTCGGTGGGCTCGATCATCAGCGTGCCGGCCACCGGGAAGCTCATGGTGGGCGCGTGAAAGCCGTAGTCCATCAGGCGCTTGGCGATGTCCTCGACCTCGACCCCGGCGGTCTGCTTGAACGGGCGCGCGTCGATGATCAGCTCGTGCGCGACCAGCCCCGAGCGCCCAGAGTAGAGCACCGCGTAGTGCCCGGCCAGCCGCGCCGCGATGTAGTTCGCGTTCAGGATCGCGACCTGGGTGGCCTTCTTGAGCCCGGCCGGCCCCATCATCGCGATGTACATCCACGAGATCGGCAGGATGCCGGCGCTGCCGTGCGCGGCCGACGACACCGGGCCGATCGCGCGCTCGCCGCCGCCGCCTGAAAGCGGGTGGCCGGGCAGGAATGGCGAAAGGTGCGGCGCCACCGCGATCGGGCCCATGCCCGGGCCACCGCCGCCGTGCGGGATGCAGAAGGTCTTGTGCAGATTGAGGTGGCACACGTCGGCGCCCATCTGCCCCGGCTTGCACAGCCCGACCTGCGCGTTCATGTTCGCGCCGTCCATGTATACGAGCCCGCCGGCAGCGTGAACGATCTCGCAGATCTGCTTGATCTCCTCCTCGAACACGCCGTGCGTGGACGGATAGGTCACCATCAACGCGCCGAGCGCGTCCCGATGTTGCTCGACCTTGCGCCGCAGGTCCGGCAGATCGATGTTGCCCTGCGCGTCACAGTCGACCACCACCACCGCGAAGCCCGCCACCGCCGCGCTGGCGGGATTGGTGCCGTGTGCGGACTTGGGGATCAGGCACACGTCGCGGCCCCGCTCGCCGCGCGCGTGGTGGTAGGCGCGGATCACCAGCAGGCCCGCGTACTCGCCCTGCGAGCCCGCGTTGGGCTGCAGCGAGACAGCCGCGAAGCCGGTGATCTCCGCCAGCCACGCCTCCAGATCGGAGAACAGCCGCGCGTAGCCGCGCGCCTGCTCGGCCGGCGCGAACGGGTGCAGACCCGCCAGCTCGGGCCAGCTCACCGGCAGCATCTCGGAGGTCGCGTTCAGCTTCATGGTGCACGAGCCGAGCGGGATCATCGACGTGGTCAGCGACAGATCCTTGGCCTGCAGGCGATGGATGTAGCGCAGCAGCTCGTGCTCGGAGTGGTAGAGCCGGAATACCTCGTGGGTGAGATACGGGCTGCTGCGCGCCAGCTCTTTCGGATAGTCGAGCGCCAGCCCGGCCGCGAGCGCGTCCGGGTCGGGGACCGCGGCCCCCGCGGGCGCGAACAGCGCGAGCAGCGCACGCACCTCCTCGACGCTGCTGCGCTCGTCGAGCGCGACCCCGAGCTGGCCGTCCGGATAGCGGCGCAGGTTGATGCGCTGGGCGAGCGCAGCCGCGACGATGCGCTCGCCGTCCGCCGCGCCGGTGCGAACGCGCAGGGTGTCGAAGCAGGCCTCGTTGCCGGTGTCGTGACCCAGCCGGCGCAGCCCGAGCCGTAGCAGCTCGGCCAGCGCGCGCACGCGCAGCGCGATGCGGCGCAAGCCTTCGGCGCCGTGATAGACCCCGTACATCGAGGCCATGATCGCGAGCAGCACCTGCGCCGTGCAGATGTTGCTGGTCGCCTTGTCGCGGCGGATGTGCTGCTCGCGGGTCTGGATCGCGAGCCTGTACGCGGTCGCCCCCAGCGCGTCGCGCGACACGCCCACGATGCGCCCAGGCAACTGCCGCTTGTGCTCCTCACGGGTGGCGATGTACGCGGCGTGCGGGCCGCCGTAGCCGAGCGGCACGCCGAAACGCTGGGTGGAGCCGACCGCGATGTCGGCGCCGATCTCGCCAGGCGGCACCAGCAAAGCCAACGCGAGCGGATCGGCCGCCATCACCAGCAACGCGCCGGCGTCGTGCAGGCGGCGCGCGAGCTCGCGGTAGTCGCGCACCGCACCGTCGGTGGCCGGGTACTGCAAGAGCGCGCCGAACAACCCACGGCCGTCCGGATCCAGCTCGCGCGGGTCGCCCTGCACGATCGCGATCCCGAGCGGCGC
Organism: uncultured delta proteobacterium; assembly: GCA_963778655.1. Classification (GTDB taxonomy): domain Bacteria; phylum Myxococcota_A; class Polyangia; order Polyangiales; family JAFGIB01; genus CAVZVA01. Next base: position 253,788 of record CAVZVA010000012.1, on the reverse strand, counting down.
GGCGCGCGTCTGCAGCACAGCGATCGTCTGCGGGTGGCAATCGCTGGCGACGAAGAAAGCGTTGCGCCCGTCGCGCGCGAGGTTGCGGCACATGGTCATGGCCTCGGCCGCGGCCGTGCCCTCGTCGAGCAGCGAGGCGTTGGCGAGCGGCAGGCCGGTCAGATCGGCCACCATGGTCTGGAAGCTCAACAGCGCCTCCAGCCGGCCCTGCGAGATCTCCGCTTGGTACGGCGTGTACTGCGTGTACCAGCCTGGGTTCTCCAGGATGTTGCGCTGGATCACCGCGGGCACCAGGCAATCGCTGTAGCCCATGCCGATCAGCGAGCGGAAGCACTGGTTCTGACCCGCGATCTCCGCGAGCCGGCGTAGCGCTTCGCTCTCGGAGAGCGCGGGCGGCAGCGCGAGCGGGCGCTCGTCGAGGATCGCCCGCGGCACCGCCGCCTGGCACAACGCCTGGAGCGACGGCACCCGCAGCAGCTGGAGCATCTGCTCGATCTGCGCGTCGCTCGGGCCCAGGTGTCGGCCAACAAACGCGTCGCTGGGCGTCAGCAACGCCTGCTCGGCGGTCTCTGGCATGGCGCTCTTCCTACTACCCGCGGCCGGGAGCGACGCAGCGCCGGTCGAGACCGCGAGCGTCCCTCTCTACCTCAAAACACCACGTCGCGCATGTGAGGCGGCGCCTGCGCGGGATTTTCGCGCCGGCCCTTGGCGCGCAGGTGCATGTTCGAAAGCGCGGAGTCCGCGGCACCGCGCGCGAGCTGGCTCGCCCCGCGCGCGATCGGCCGGTCAGCGTCAGCCGCCGCCGGCGCGGAGGGGAGGTGCTCCGAGGGCTTCCACATCAAGTAGCCGACCAGCGCCAGCGCGATCAGCGGCAGCAACCACGGCCCGAGCGAGCGGCGGTAGCGCGGGCGTGCGCGCGGCGCGGCGGCGCGGACCCGCGCGCCGGTGCGCGAGCTGCGAGCCGGCGTGCGCGCCGGCGCCCTGCGCGCAGCCGCGGGCGCGACGTCGAGGTCGAGCTCGGGTGCGGCCCGGTCGGCGCCCGCATACAGCGGGTCGAGCGCCACATCGAGCCCTTGCGCGGCCGGCTTGCCCGCGCCCTTGCGCGGGCGACCACCGCCGCTGGCGCGCGGCCGGCTGACGCGCTCGGCGGCGGCGCGCGGATCCGACGCGCGTTCGGGCGGCGCACGCCGTACCCGCGGATCGGCCGCCAGCTCGAGGCCCGCGGGCTCCTCGTGCACCGGGCCCACCATGCGCTGTTGCGGCGGCCGCGGCGGCGCGGCTCTGGGCGGCTCCGGCGGCGGCGGGCTGTTGTCGAGAATCTGGGGCGCGTTCAATCCCTCGAAGTCGCCCCAGGTGAGCGCGCCGCGACCCGGCTCGGCGGTGGTCGGGGGTGCAGGCGCGGCGGCGTGGGCCGCGCGCGGCACATCCTGTGCGGCCACGCCCGCAGGGCCGAGCGTGGGCGGCGGGATCGAGGCGGCCGCCCGCCGGCCGGCCGGCAGCGCGCTCTCCGCAGCCGCGAGCAGCGCGCGCCGCATCGCGCGAGCGTCGGCGAAGCGCTGCTCACGATCCTTGGCCATGGCCTGGGCGACCAGGTCGGCGAGCGGGCGCGGAATCGAAGGCTCGATCGCGTCCATCCTGGGCGGCTCGGTAGTCACGATCTTCACGATCAGCTCGCCGATCGCGTCGGCCTCGAAGGGCAGCCGCCCAGTCAAGCCCTCGTACAGGATCACGGCCATGCTGTAGATGTCGGCACGCCGGTCGATGCCGGCCTCGCCGCGCGCCTGCTCCGGCGACATGTAGTCGGGCGTGCCGACGATCATGCCCTCTTGGGTCGCGATCGCGGAGGGACGCTCGCCCCCGTGCTGCAGGCTGCGCGAGATGCCGAAGTCCAGGATCTTGGGATAGACCGCGTCGGCGTCGCGCTGCAGGAAGATGTTCTGGGGCTTGAGATCGCGGTGCACGATCCCGGCGTCGTGCACCGCCGCCAACCCTCGCAGCGTCAGGCTCACGATGTGGATCAGCTGGTCACGCGTCAGCGCAGGCTCGCGCGCCATGCGATCGCCCAAGCTCTCGCCGCTCAGCAGCTCCATGACCATGAACGGCTGGAAGTCGTCCAGTGTCCCGAAATCGACGGTCTGGATCACGTTGCGGTGCTGCACCGAAGCGGCGATACGCGCCTCCCGCAAGAACTGGTCCACCATCGCCTGAGGATCGCGCGTGCCTTTCACGAACAAGAACTTGATCGCGACCGGCCGCTTGAGCGTCTGGTCCTCCGCGCGAAACACCGTGCCCATCGCGCCCTCGCCGATCGCGTCCTGCAGCAGGTAGCGGCCCGCGACGACCTGGCCGGGCTCTAGCATCGCCTAATCCGCGCGGACCAGGCGGTTGCGCCCGGCGTGCTTGGCCTCGTACAGGGCTTTGTCCGCGCGCGCGAGTAGATCTTCGGGCGACTTGATCTCCGCGTGCGGCATGCCGGCGAGCCCCAGGCTCACCGTGACCGGAATGCGCTGGCCCTCGTACTCGAACTTGTAGCGCTCGACGTGCTGGCGAACCCGTTCCGAGACCACCGCGGCCGATGGTGGATCGGTGCTGCGCGACAGGATCACGAACTCCTCGCCGCCGTAGCGCGCGAAGGTGTCCTCGCTGCGGATCATCGGCGTGACGGTCTTGGCCAGGGTGGCCAGCACGTAGTCGCCCGCGAGGTGGCCATAGCTGTCGTTGATGCGCTTGAAATGATCGATGTCGAAGATGATCAGCGAGAGCAGCGCTTTGTGCCGCATCGAGTAGGCGAACTCGCTATGAAGCCGCTCAAGGAAGAAGCGCTTGTTGTAGACCTCGGTCAGCGCGTCGCGCGAGGCCGACTCGAACATCTTCTTCTGGAAGTCCTCGTCGATGTCGTCCTGATAGGTGAACTTGAGAATCGTCGCGGTGCCGAGCTGGATCTTGTCGCCGTCCTGCAGCACCGCGCGGTCGATGCGCTCGCCGTTGACGAACGAGCCATTGGTGGAGCCGAGATCCTCCAGCTCGACGCTGTCGGCGCCCACCTTCATGCGGGCGTGCTGGCGCGAAATGCCGTCGCCCTGGATGCGGATGTCGGCGTCGCGGCCGCGACCAATCAACAGGGTGCCCTGCAGGTTGTACATCTCGCCGACGTTGGAGCCTGCGAGGACCACCAGCTGCGCCCGCTTGCCACCGACCGGAGCGGCCGGGGCCAAGCTGGTGGCGACGACAGTCCTATCCTCCCAGTCGTCCTGCATGACTAAACGCGACCCCGCATGCTCCTCGCTTCATGATAGTGGTCCCAAACGCGTCCGAAAAGGACAATTGGGCGCGGCGGTAGGCCGCCACCACAAGGAGTTTGGGGCTGAACGGCTCACCGCTTGTAGGGATTGGGCAGCAAATCAACCGAGCTCGGCGTCCCCGGCGCCGGGCTCGCCTCTGGCGGGGCCGTCGCCGGGGCGGGCGCCGCGGGCTCGTCTGGGGCGCTGGGCGGCTGGGCACTGGCGCTCGGGGCGGTGGGCTGGGGCCGATCGTGCGCGTGCGTCGCGCGCGCCGCAGCGTGCCCGTTCGGGTGCTTGGCCTGGGTTGCGCGCGGCTCGGGCGCGGCCGCCTTGTGCGGTGCGGGCACGACCACGGGCGTGCTCGGCGCAGGCACGGCAGCGCCGCTGCGCGCCGCGGCGCTGCTCGGCACCGCGGATGCCGGTGGGACCGGTGCGGGTGCGGCCGGCGGTCGCGGCTCGCTCAGCTCCGGCAGCTGCGTATCGTGCGGCGCCGGCGATGCGGTAGGCCATAGCCACAACGCCAACAACGCGAGCAGGGTCAAGGACAGCGCGCCGAGCACCAGCAGCGGCCAGCGCGCACGCGCTCGCCCGCGCCCGGCAAAGGCTTCGAGCGCCACGCCTCCGAGCGGAGGGGGCGCCAGCAAGCCCGCGGGCGTCGCCGTCCGCTGCGGTCCGCTCGGCGTCACGCTCGGCCCGGCGGCCGGCCGCGCCGAGCGGCCACGGGTGAACAGCGCCGGCGCCGTAAGATTGGCAAACACCCCGCTCGGCTTGGATCGGGCGGCTGAGAACGACGAAACGGAGCCGTCGGCGAGCTGCGGGATCGACTCGGGGCCTGGCTCGATGGCCTGCAGCTCTCCGGCGCGCAGCGCGCGCTGGGCGCTGGTGATCAGCTTGCGATCGCGCGCCAGCTTGTCGGCTGCGAGCTGTTTGACCACCTTGGCCACGGCGCGGCGCGAGGCCAGGCCGCCGAAGCGGCGACCTGCGCTTTCGAGCGCGTCTATCAGCTCCTCGGCGGTCTGGAAGCGCTGTTGTGGATCGCGATCGAGCGCCTTGCGCAAGACCGGATCGAGCGGCGCCAGCGCGGGGTCGATCGCAGAGGGCGGCGCGATCTCCTCGCTCATCAGCTTGGTGAGCGTGGCGGCGGTGTTCTCCGCACGGAACAGCCTGCGGCGCGTGAGGCACTCCCACAGGATGATGCCGATCGAAAACAGGTCGGAGCGCGAGTCGCTGGTGCCGGTCGAGGCTTGCTCCGGCGCCATATAGGCCAGCTTGCCCTTGACCTGGCCGTCGCGGGTATGGGTCAGGCGATCCTCGGCCTTGGCCACGCCGAAGTCGGTCAGGCGCGCGACGCCGTCGCGACCGACCAGGATGTTGTGCGGGGAGACGTCGCGGTGCACCAGCTGCAGCGACTTGCCGCTGTCGTCGCGCAGGTCGTGCGCCGCGCCCAGACCGGCCAGCGCGTCGGCGACGATGCGCAACACCACCGGCACGGGAATCTGCGCAGCCTGCTTGTGCGCGGCCGAGAGCAGCGCGCCGAGGTGGTCGCCCTCGATGTACTCCATCACCAGGAAGAAGCCCGTCTGCACCGAATCGTTGATGTCGATCGTCGGTACGACGTTGGGATGGCGAATGCGCGCCGCCAGCCGCGCCTCGTCCAGGAACATGCGGATGAACTCTTCCTCGTAAGCGAGATTCGCGTGTAGGACCTTGAGCGCGAACAGCCGTTCGAAACCGGCCGCGCCCTGGGCACGGCCGATGTACACCACCGCCATCCCGCCCGAGGCGAGCTTCGCCAGCACCTCGTAACGCCCGAGCCTGTGTCCGGCGGAGAGCGGGCCGGCAGGCACGAGCGCTTTATCGGAAAGCGCGCCCATCTCTGCGTGCATCCAAGCCCTTCTGGATCAACGACGTCAAGCGATCGTGGCCTTGCAACGCGCCCGCCGAAACCGTTGCGGCCGGACACGCTCTCTGCCCCAGCGTAGCACACTGCGGCCGCGACCTCCTGTGCTCACTTACGGTCGCGTGGGCGTCGAGATGATGATGCACGTGTACATGCGTGCTCTACGGAGACACGGCACACGCGCTGACCGCAACCTACATCGGCGCTTTCTGGTGTAAACTGTCGACATGGACGCGATCGAGATGCTGCTTACGCGCGCTTCCAACGGCCGGCTGAGCGAGCCGGCCCCGGATGAGGACACCCTGCAGCTGGTGCTGCGCGCCGCCCAGCGCGCGCCCGACCACGGTGTGCTGCGGCCCTGGCGCTTTCAGCTGATCCGCGGGCAGGCGCGCGCCCGCCTGGGTGCCGTGATGCGGCAGGCCTTGCTGCAGCGCAAACCCGGCGCGGACGAAGCCGAGCTGAGCAAGGAAGAAAGGAAACCCTTGCGCGCCCCGTTGCTGATCGTGGTCTCTGCGCGCGTGCGCGAGCACCCCAAGGCGCCCGCGCTCGAGCAAGTGCTGTCGGCGGGCTGCGCGGCGCAGAACATCCTGCTCGGACTGCACGCCCGCGGCTACGCCGGGATGTGGCGCACGGGCGCGCCGGCCTATGACGCCGGCGTCAAACGCGCGCTCGGCCTGGACGAGCAGGACGCAATCGTGGCCTTCATCTACGCCGGCACCCCAGCCGCCCCTACCCCCACGGTGCCCCGTCCCGAGCCCAAGGATTACATCACGGAGTGGACCGGGCCGGACGAGTAGACCACAGCCGACCACGAGCACGCGTTTCGAGGACGAGCACGACTACGAGCACGAAAGCTGGCGCGTGCGCGAGGACGAGAACAGCCGTCCTCGTTGTCGGCTGCTCGCTACCTGCGCTTACGGCGGTGCGCGAGGTGATCGACCATCACGTAGGAGCCGAGCTTCTGAGGATCGGTGAATAGCGCGCGGCCGTGGTTGATCTCGGTCATGCGCTCGACGAAGCCGACCAGCTCCGGCGAGTCGTGGAGCATGAAGGTGTTGATGGTGATGCCGCGCTGGGTGATGCGCTGCACCTGCTTCAAGGTTTGCGCGACCGCGCGCGGGGAGATACCGCCGTAGCCGCTCGGCCATTCCACGTGCAGCTCGTTGTCGACGAAGTACGCGGTCGGCTGGCCGTCGGTGATCACCAGGATCTGCGGCGAGGGGCTCGGGTGCTTGGCGATCAAGCGCTCGGCCACCATCAGGCCTTCCTGCAGGTTGGTGAAGGGGTCGCCCGGATCCCAGGTGATCTCGGGCAGCTCCTGGGGACGCAGCTCACGCGCGCGCGTCGAGAAGCCCACCACCGAGAAGTGGTCGCGCGGAAACTGCGTGCGGATCAGCTGGTGCATCGCCAGCGCCACGCGCTTGGCGGCCGGAAAACGATCCTCGAACGACATCGACCAGGACAGGTCCAGCAGCAGCACCGTGGTCGACTGCGTGGTGAAGTCCTGCTCGCGCACCACGATATCGTCGAGCTCGAGCCGGATACCCGATCCGCCCCGGGTATGCTCGCCCCGCTTGGCCTCGCGCCGTAGGCCGTTGAGCACCGACTTGACCACGTCGACGTCGAGCGAGTCGCCGAAACGGTAGGGCCGCGTCTCGTCGGGTCGCGGCAGCGACACGCCGGCAGCGTTGGTCTCGTGGCCGCCCTGGCGGCCCTTGCGCAGGCTGCTGTAGACCTGCGCCAGCGCCTGCGCACCGATCCGGCGTACCGCCGTCGGCGTGAGCTCGTCTTGGCCGTCGCGGGTGCGGAGATAGCCGCGCTCGCGCAACGAGGACTCCAGATCGCGCAGCATGATCAAGGAACGCGATGCGTTCTGTCCCAGTAGCTCACCGAGCTGCTGCGGATCGACCTGGTCGAACCGCCCTTCCTGCAGCGCCTGCATCAGCTGCTCGGTCGCCTCCAACTGCTCGCGGATGCGCTGCGCCGTCTGGTAGTCGGCCTGGGTGCGGCCTCGAAAGTGGTTCTGGTAGCGCTGCAGGAAGTCCTCGAGCGCCTTCAGCCGGTCGAGCTCCTGCTTCAGCTCCTGGTAGGCCTCGGAAGAGTCCTCGTTCTCGAATTCGTAGTCCGAGAAGCGCTCGATCTGATCGGACAACCGCTGTCCGGTGGAGTGGCGCCGCTCCAGGAAATCGTTCATCTTGCTCGACTCGTAGCCGTGCCGCTCGCGCAGCGTCTGCTCCTCCAACGCGCTCAGCTCGTTCCAGCGCTCGCGCAGCTCGTCGGTGGCGTGCCGCAGGTCGTAACGCTCGAGCAGCTCGCGGGCTTGCTTGCGCAGCTCGTGCATCAGCTCCTGCGCGCCCATCACGCGAAAGTCCTGACCGGCGAGGTCGAAGCCGTACTGGCGCATGTACTGCATCGCCTCACGCACGTTGAGCCCGTGCATCATCAGGTCGCTCACGGCGTCGAGCGCCTGATCGGCGTCGAGGCTGAACTCGCTCTGGGTACCGTCCCAGCGGCTGTAGCGAACCACTTTCATTTGTTGCCGTACACGGCGCCGTGCTCACCGATGGATTTGTTGAGCTTGTTCGAGAGGTGCAGGCCTTCCAGGATCAGCTCGATCGCCGAGGCCATCCGCGGCGCGGATTCGCCGCCTGCCAGCCGCAACGCCGCCTCGCGCAGGCCCTGGATCTTGTCCATGCCCTCGACGAACTCCTTGGGCGGCGTCATATCGGTGATCTCGACCATCCAGCCCTTGTTGAAGGCCTCCACGATCGGCTTGTAGACCGCGATGTCGCCGGCAACTGCGTCGAACACCACCTTGGTCGCGCGCTTGATCAACTCGCCCACGATGTCCTGCTCGGAACGGTTGGTGGCAGCGTATTCGATTTCGAGCTTGCCCAGCGTCGACGCGCGCAGCGCGCCGAGGTCCGAGACGCGCGGAACGGCCTGGCCGTCTCCATGGCGCATGGCCCGGCGCAGGGCATTCGCGATCAACGTCTCGTAATTGGAAATGCTCAGCCGCACCGACACGCCGCTGGCTTGGTTGACGTCGGGGCTGGTGCGTGCCTGGAAGGTGATCTCGGCCACGATCTTCTTCATGAAGTCCGGCACGAAGACCTGCACCCCCTCGACTCCCGCAACGTGGGCCTCCTGCTCGACCACCGCCAGCTCGAGCTCTCGCGTCTCCGGATAGTGCGTGCGAATCTGCGCCGCGTAGCGGTCCTTGAGCGGGGTGACGATGCGGCCGCGGCTGGTGTAGTCCTCCGGATTGGCGCTGGCCACGACCAGGATGTCGAGCGGCAGGCGCACGCGGTAGCCCTTGATCTGAACGTCGCGCTCCTCCATCACGTTGAACAATGCGACCTGGATCTTCTCGGTCAGGTCGGGCAGCTCGTTGATGCAGAAGATGCCGCGGTTGGTCCGCGGCAGCAGCCCGAAGTGCATGGTGAGCTCGTCGGACAGCGAGCGACCCTCGACCACCTTCATCGGGTCCACGTCGCCGATCAGGTCGGCGGTCGACACGTCGGGCGTGGCGAGCTTCTCGCCGTAGCGCTCGCTGCGGTGCACCCAGTTGATCGGCGTGCTGTCCCCGTGTTGCGCCAGCGTCGCCTTGCCGTAGTGGGAGACCGGCGCGAAGGGGTCGTCGTGGATCTCGCTGCCCCCGATCTCGGGGATCCACTCGTCCAGCAGCTCGACCAAGCTGCGGATCAGCCGGCTCTTGCCCTGGCCGCGCTCGCCCAGGAACAGCAGGTCCTGACCGCACAGCAGCGCGTTCTCGATCGCCGGCAGGACGCTGTCCTCGTAGCCGAGAATGCCGGGAAAGAGCGTCGCGCGCGCGCGCATCTTGGCCAGCAGGTTGACGCGGATTTCGTCGCGCAGCCCGCGAGGCCGATAGCCCGACTGCTTCAGCTCGCCCAGGGTCCGGATCGCCGATCGTTCAGCCACGTTGCGCCTCCGGGCACAGCTAAGACCCGCCCGCGGCTTTGGTCAAGGGCGCGCGGCAAGGCCCGGTCTCGCGCGCGCGCCACAGCACCGCCGCGTCTACAGCTTCACGTGGACGGGAATGGTCTGGGTCGCGCCTTCCGGGAACATCAGTCCCTCGACTTTGATCGACGCGCCCGCCGTCTTGACCTCGGCCTGGTAGCGGCCGGGCGAAATCGGCGTGAAATCAGCGCCCGACTTGATCATGCCGATCTCCGCGCCCTGGCGCATCAGGTGCACGGTGGCGCTGCCGGCCGCCCGGCCGTTGATCATGACGTTGAGCTGGACCATCGCCCAAGGAAACTCCACCACCTCGTGCAGGTCGTCGCCGGCGTGCAGCGTGAGCGGCCGGCGCTGGGTCGGCTTGTCGAGCAGCGCCTTGGCGTCGGTGATACTCACCAGCATCGTGTACTCGCCCGAGGTGGCCTGCAGCGGCTCGCCCGCCGCACCGCTGGCAACCTCGGTGCCGTCGGCCCCGAGCAGCTTCACCTCGGCCGCGGCCGGCTTGCCGTGCACCTTGACCTCGACCGTGACCGCTGCCGGACCGCTCGGCACCGCAGGCTCCGGCGCCTGGGCGGGCTCCGTGACCGCGGCTGGCTGCTCGCCGCCGCTCGCGGGGGGCGAGGCCTGGGGCATGCTCGGCGAGGCCTGACCGCCGCCGCCGCAGCCGGCCGCCAGCCACAACCCCATCCACAAGCACAGACTGCTGATCGGTCGCGGGCTCATAAGCGCTCTCCCCCGGTCCCCGCCGTCTTGTAGCATGGAGGCCCCGCGGCCGTTAACCCTGCCGGCGGCGGTGGGCGCGGCCCAGCTTGGGCATCAGCACGCGCTCCAGCTTGGCCGAATCGCTCGAGCCTGATTCGATCTTGAGCAGCGTCGCGTTGACGTCGCGGGCCAGCGCGTCGAACTCGGCTGCGTCGAAGGCGTACACGTCTTCGCTCATGACGATCGCGAAGGGCCGGATGGTGGCGACCACGGTGGCAGCGTTGGCGAGCTCGGCGGTCTCGACCTTGGCCGAGGCCGCGATCCCGGCGGCCTGTCGGGTCGCCTCGATCAGCTCGGGCGGACCGCCGACGACCACGACGGTGGCGACCGGCGACGGGATGGCCGTAGGACGCGACATCGTGGATTAGCATACCATCTCGTGCGCCGCGCCGGGCGACGAACGCCCAGCCAGCCTACCCGGCCTACAGTGACGCAGGTCGACAGACAGCCCCTGCAGTTGGATTCGCTTGTGCTACAAGAGCGCGACGCGGAACGCGAGCAAGCGATCGCGAACCCGAATTTTCACTCGACTTCCGGCGAAAACTCCATAACAGCGTAACCAGCGTGCCCTTGTGCTCAAGGAGAGCTCTAGTGCGTCCGAGACATGCGCTCGTCTGCGCGATCTTGACATGGGGGATGGCGGCGACGGCCGGCGCGCAAGGCACCGCCGTACGCCCGTACTTCCTGCTGATCGTCGACACCTCAGGATCGATGGGCGACAACGTCACGCCGGCCCCGACCTGCCCCGGCTATCCGTCGACCAAGCTCGGCTCGGCCAAGTGCGCGCTGACCAAGATCATCGAAGCCACCGGTGACGCCGACTTCGGCTTGATGCAGTTCTCCAAGGCCAGCAACAACACCGACTGCGGCAACGTCGGCACTTGCGACCCGGTGCCCGCCGCGGGCTGGCTGCGCGTGCCGATCGAGACCAATAGCTGGCAGGCCATCCTGCCGCTGATCGACAACAACGGAAACGGTCCCGGCAACGAGCTGTGCGCGGGTGGCAACACGCCGCTCGGCGGGGTGCTGAGCGCGGCCAAGCAGTACTGGACCGGCTCGCCCTCGAGCTTCCAGGGCTTCACGCCGCCCACCAGCGGCGACACCGGCCTGAGCTGCCGGCCGCTCAGCGTGATCCTGCTGACCGACGGCGACGAGTGCTGCGGCAACTGCAGCAACATCATCGCTGCCAACCCGGCCTGGGAAGGCTGCCCCAAGGCGCACGCCGGCGCCGGCATCACCTGCGCGACGGGCTGCAGCAACGCGACCACCTGTGGCAACAACAACTTCTCCGAGAGCGCGCCCGAGTTCGCCTACGAGATGCTGACCGAGTCCACGGTGCCGAGCGCCGCCGGACCGGTCAGCAAGCGCATCCAGACCTACGCGATCGGCTTCGGCATCTCGCCCGGCGACGCGCACATCGAGCACATCGCGGTCGCCGGCGGCACCAGCCACGGCTACTACGCGAGCAACGAGGCCGAGCTGTCGCTGGCGCTCAGCCAGATCATCGCCGACGCCCAGCCGCCGGCCGAGATCTGCAACGGCGTGGACGACGATTGCGACGGCGCGATCGACGAAGGCATTCCCAAGTACTGCGACATCCCCAACGGCGTCACCGACCCCACGCTGTGCACCAAGCCGCCCGAGACGGTGTGCGACGGCAAGGACGACAACTGCGACGGCGTGATCGACGAGGGCCTGCACAACGCCTGCGGCACCTGCGGCGATCTACCGCCGGAGATCTGCGACGGAAAGGACAACGACTGCGACGGGCGCATCGACGAGGACATCCCGAGCGGCATGACGTGCGGCAACGACACGGGCAGCTGCAAGGCTGGCATGCTCGAGTGCATCGCGGGCAGCGACCAGTGCCAGGGCGAGATCGGCCCCCAGCCCGAGACCTGTAACTGCAAGGACGACGACTGCGACGGCACCGTCGATGAGGAGGTCGACGGCTCGCTGTGCCCGGACGGCAAGTGCGTCGGCTGCGTGTGCGTGCCGCGCTGCGGCATGACCCAGGAGTTCATGCCGTTCTGCCCGCAGGGCTTGCGCCCCGACTTCCAGCCCAGTGGCGAGTGCCTGTGCGTGAAGGACGACTGCGACGCCAACGCCTGCCCCAAGTCGACGCTGATGCGCGATGACGAGGTGGCGTGCGCGCCCAACGACAAGAGCGTGGCACCGTGCCTGTGCCGGGCTGGGATGTGCGTGGCGCGCTGCGACGGGGTGGTTTGCGCCAAAGACAAGATCTGCAGCAAGCGCACCGGCAACTGCGTGGCCAACGACTGCACCGGGCTCGGCTGCGCGAGCGGCGAGCTGTGCGACGCGCAATCGGGCGACTGCGTGAAGGACGCCTGCGTGGACGCCGGCTGCAAGAGCGACCAGGTGTGCCGCGACGGCAAGTGCGAACGCAGCTGCGCCAGCGTCACCTGCCCCGACGGGAAGCGCTGCGCGGCGGGCAGCTGCGTCACCGACAAGTGCGCGGCCGCGCACTGCAAGACCGGTCAGGTGTGCGATCCGAGCGGCGGCAGCTGCGTCGACAACGCGTGCGCCGACAAGTCCTGCGGCGACGGTCTGAGCTGCGATCCGAAGAGCGGCGAGTGCGTGCTCGATCCCTGCTGGAACGTGCACTGCCCGGCGGACCAGCTGTGCGCCGCGGGCCAGTGCCAGACGCCCGCCGGCAGCGGCAGCGGCGCCTCCGACGGCAGCGACTCCAACGCGCGTGTGCTGGCTACGGGCGGCGGCGGCTGCGCCTGCCGCGCGGTACCGGGCGCGGGCGGCTCGCGCACGGGTGGTGCATGGGCGGCGGGCCTGCTGCTGGGCCTCGCGCTGTGGCTGCGGCGGCGACGGCTGCGCGGGGCGTCCGGGCTGCTGGTGCTCGGCCTGTGCCTGGCCGCGCTGCCGAGCAGCGGCTGCAAGGTGGCCCCTTTCTGCATCGACTGCACCGATGCCGGCCACCACCCAAGCGGCGATGGCTCGATCCCCGGGGGCAACAAGGACGCGTCTACGCCGGTCGAGGGCGGCTCGGGCGGCAGCGGCGGCGGCGGCGGCGACGCGGACGTCGACGGCGGGGTGGACGGCGGTCCGACCTGCAAGGACCCGCAGCCCGAGACCTGCAACGGCAAGGACGACGACTGCGATTACAAGGTGGATGAGGACACCGTCGCCGATGTGAACGACTGCGACCAGGAGGGCGTTTGCGCCGGCACCATGCCGGTCTGCGTGAGCGGACAGTTCACCTGCCGCTACCCGGACGCGCGCGAGCAGGACGAGACGCACTGCGACGGGCTCGACAACGATTGCGACGGCCGCGTGGACGAAACCTTCGACACGCTCGGCGATCCGTGCACGGAGGGCGTGGGCGCCTGCCAAGTCACGGGCCAGCTGGTATGCAACAAGGCGGGCAACGGGGTGACCTGCGAGGTGGCCAACACCATCGATCCCGCCGACGAGGTCTGCGACGGCATCGACAACGATTGCGACGGCAAGGTCGACGAGCCACGCAGCGACCCCGGCAGCAACCCGAGCTTCGTGCACGACGACACGGTGCAGGTGAGCTCGAACCTGTGGGTCTACAAGTACGAGGCGTCCCACCCCGATGCGACCGACAGCGAGCAGGGCATCATCGCCGAGCGCGCCTGCTCGCGCGCGGGCGTGCTGCCCTGGACTAACCTCACCTATCCGGAGGCGCTCGACGCCTGCGCGAAGGCGGACATGGAGCTGTGCCAGCTGGCCGACTGGGTGAGCGCCTGCGAGGGTTCCGACAGCTGCTCGATGAGCTACACGCCCAGCGGCGGCACGTGCATCACCTCGACCAGCGCGTATCCAAACGACCGTAGCGCGTGCAACGGCCACGACCTGATGGCTGCGGCGGGCGCGGCGGACGACGACGCGCTCGCGCCCACCGGCTCGTACCCGCAGTGCTTCAGCAACGAGCAGGGCGGGCAGGTCTTCGACCTCAGCGGCAACGCCAAGGAGTGGACCACGGGGCCGAGCTCGCCCGGCCAGAATCCGCTACGCGGCGGCAGCTACAACAACCTGCCGGGCGGGATGACCTGCAGCTTCGACTTCGCGGTCGCCAGCGACACCGTGAGGCTGCCCAACGTCGGCTTCCGCTGCTGCACCAGCACCGCGCCCTGAGTCGACCGCCTGCCGGAGCGGCCGGACAAGGGGAAGGCGGGAAGAAGCAACTTCCCCGTGCACTTCCCGTCTTCCCGTGAGTCTTCTTGAGCCCGAGCGCGAGCGAGCCGGGGCGACCCTCCCGCCTTCACCCACCATTCGCGCGCGCGGACTACTGGGACCCTCCCCGGAAGGGGACAGGCGCACGTGCTTGCACGCTACGGAGCGGTAGACCCCCAACGGCACGCGATCTATATTGACCGTCCGCTTCGGATTGGGAGGCACCTCGTGACATCAGCAGGAAGAGCACTCGAGATCGTGACCGTGGGCCTGGGACAGGCCGGGGGCAACCTGGCCGCCGAGTTTGCGCGCCGCGGCTACCGCGCGCTGGCGTTCAACACCGCCTCGACCGATCTGTCGACGCTTGCGGCGAGCTGGCTGGCGCTGCCGGAAGAGCAGCGCTGCTACATCGGAGTGGACGGCCACGACGGCGCCGGCTCGGACGTCACCTACGGGCGGCAGTGCATCACCGTCAACGCGGCCAAGATCCGCGAGCGCGTGGCGGAGCACGTGGCCGGCGCCGACATCGTGCTGATCACCTGCGGTCTGGGCGGCGGCACCGGCTCGGCAGTCGCGGAGCTGGTCAAGGTGCTCGAGGATCTCTCGCTGCCGCTGCTGGTGCTGGCGACCGTGCCCAACGACCACGAGAGCGGCATCGCGAAGGTCAACGCGGTGCGCGCGGTCAACGAGCTGGTCAAGGAGCACCTGCTGGGCTGGATCTTCGTGGACAACGCGCGCTTGGCCGAAGGCCACGGCGACCTGTCGCTGGACCGCTACTACACCGAGATCAACAAGCTGATCGTCGAGCCGCTCGACGCGCTCAACCACCTCAACGAACGCTCGGGCGTGGTCCCGATCCGCACGCTCGACGGCGAGGATCTGCGCGCGCTGCTGCTTTCGTCGGGCCTGCTCAACTTCGGGTCGCGCGAGCTGAGCAAGCTGACCACGGAATCGGTGATCGGCGCTGTGCGCGAGTGTGTGCAGTTCAGCAACATCATGCCCCAGGGCTACGCGATCGAGAGCGTGGCCTACCTCGGGCTGGTGCTGGAGGCGCCCGAGTCGATCCTCGCCTCTACCCCGTTCTCGTTCTTCGAGCAGGTCAGCGAGCAGCTCAAGGAGGAGACCGGCGGCGGTGCGATCTACCTCGGCGTGTACCGCGACGACTCAGCCTCACAGGCCACCGTGCGCCTGGTGTGCTCGACGCAGTCGCTGCCCGAAGGCTTGCGCGAGATGGTGACCGCGGCCAAGCGCGAGGGCGCACAGCTGCGCGACAAGCTGCAGCAAACGCTGACCGGGCTCGACCTGGGCGAGATTGAGGAGTACGAGCTGTTCCGCACCAGCCCCGGCACGATTCGCCGGCCTCGCATCCCGGAGCAACCCTCCGGGGCGAGCGCTGCGCGCCGTTCGATGCGTCCCTCGGCTGTGCCAGCAGCGGTCGAGCGCGCGCATCCGCCCTCCGGGGGAGTCTCCATCCCCCCGCCCGGGGGCGCCGCGGACCGCGAGACCTACGACCAGATGGTGCGCGAGTACAAGAACAGCGGCTCCGAGGAGGTGCGCAAGCGCGTGCTCGACCGACTCGAGGCGGACCGCCGCTCGGACAACTCGCTGGTGCGCTACTACGCGGTGCGCGCCATGACCAAGCTCGACCCGGCCCTGTTCACCGACGCACTGCAGGCCGCCACCCAGGATGAGGACGCGACCGTGCGCGCGATCGCGACCAAGGCCCTGCAGCAGCAGAGCCAGCAGCGAGCTTAAGTAACGGGAGGGTCACTGCTCTTGTAACGGGAGGGTCACGCGACCCTCCCGCCCGTTGGGCTAAGCCCAACGGGGCCCACCCTCCCGCGTGGGTCGCTTCGCTCCCAAGGTAACGGGAGGGTCACGCTGCTCTTGTAACGGGAGGGTCACGCGACCCTCCCGCCCGTTGGGCTAAGCCCAACGGGGCCCACCCTCCCGCGTGGGTCGCTTCGCTCCCAAGGTAACGGGAGGGTCACGCTGCTCTTGTAACGGGAGGGTCACGCGACCCTCCCGCCCGTTGGGCTAAGCCCAACGGGGCCCACCCTCCCGCGTGGGTCGCTTCGCTCCCAAGGTAACGGGAGGGTCACGCTGCTCTTGTAACGGGAGGGTCACGCGACCCTCCCGCCCGTTGGGCTAAGCCCAACGGGGCCCACCCTCCCGCGTGGGTCGCTTCGCTCCCAAGGTAACGGGAGGGTCACGCGACCCTCCCGCCCGTTGGGCTAAGCCCAACGGGGCCCACCCTCCCGCGTGGGTCGCTTCGCTCCCAAGGTAACGGGAGGGTCACGCTGCTCTTGTAACGGGAGGGTCACGCGACCCTCCCGCCCGTTGGGCTAAGCCCAACGGGGCCCACCCTCCCGCGTGGGTCGCTTCGCTCCCAAGGTAACGGGAGGGTCACGCGACCCTCCCGCCCGTTGGGCTAAGCCCAACGGGGCCCACCCTCCCGCGTGGGTCGCTTCGCTCCCAAGGTAACGGGAGGGTCACGCGACCCTCCCGCCCGTTGGGCTAAGCCCAACGGGGCCCACCCTCCCGCGTGGGTCGCTTCGCTCCCACGTTCTAGGTGGAGGGGGACGAGGGGTTAGACCCAGCGCTGGGCGCGGTACCAGTCGAGGGTTCGGCGGACGCCCTCGGTGATGTCGACCTGGGGACTATAGCCGAAGTCCTGGCGCGCGCGATCGTGGCGGCAGGTCCACACCTGCTTGGCCATCATCGCCTTGGTGCGATTGAACAGGCGCGGCTTGTTGTCGAGCTTGGTGGCGAGCTCGCCGAACACGGCCGCGACGCCCAGCGACAGCTCGGGCAGATCGAGCTCGAGCGCGCGCTTGCCGCTGGCTTCGACGATGTGCTGTTGGTATTGCTCCCAGGTCAGGGGGCGCCCGTCGCACAGGAAGTAGCCGCGGCCGCGGGTCTGCTCGTGCGTCGCCGCCTCGCGGATGCCGCGCACCAGGTCGTCGACATAGACGAACGACATCGCGCGGGCGCGATTGCCATAGAAGACGTTCAACCGGCGCTTGGCGAGGCGGAACAGCTCGAGGTTGTCGACGTCGCCGGGACCATAGACGGTGGGCGGCCGGATGATGGTCCACGGCAGCGCGTCGCCTGTGGCCTCGACCGCCAGCTCGGCTTCCAGCTTGCTCCTGCCGTAGTGCTCGACCGGCGTCCGCTCGTGGTGCTCTTCCCGGGGCTGCTCGGGCGTGGACGGGCCGTAGGCGGCGAGCGAGGAGACGTGCACGAAACGCCTGAGCCCCGGGTGTCGCTCGCGCAGCGCCTGCAGCAGGTTGCGGGTCGGCATCACGTTGCCGCGCTCGAAGTCCTCGTAGCGCACCCCCTTGGTGGCGCCCGCGACGTGGAACACCAGCTCGGGTCGCTCGCGTTCCAGCACCGCCGCCAGCGACTCGGGCTGCGCGTAGTCGACCGCGGCGGCGCGGCCACGCCGCGGCTCGGGGGAGCCGGCCCGCGTGAGCGCCACCACGTCGTAGCCGTCGTCGAGCAGTGAGTCGCGCAGGCGGCCGCCGATGAAGCCGCTGGCTCCCGTGATCAGCGCGACTCCGGCGGCGAAGGGCTCCGACATCCGCGAAGTCATGCCGCGAAAGGCGCGCGATTGCAAACCGCATACACGCGGTTGCGGGCCGCCGCGCTATGCTGCGGCGCATGTCGTTCACCCGCGTGGCCTTCCCCGCCCTGGCCTGGCAGCAGAGCCCGACTCATCCGCTCGAGCAGAAGAAGGTCGCGCAGAACGGCGCGCTGGCCGTGCTGCGCTTCGCGCCCGGCTTCGACGATCCGCTGCGCTGCGAGCGCAGCCACGTGCTGTACGTGCTGCAGGGCGAGCTGGAGCTGCAGCTCGACCATGGCTGCGAGCGCCTGGCGGCGGGCGAAGCCTGCGTGATCGAGCGCGGCACCGGCCACCGCGCGCGCAACTTCTCGAGCGAGCCGGTGCTGGTGCTCGCGCTCAGCGACGTCGATCCGCCTGGTCAGAGCACCGAACATTTTGAAACACGCACGATTTCGGGGCTCTCGCGGGCGCATGGCACGCGCGCTCCCCGCTCGACGTAGGATGGACTACGCCTTCGGGCTCCCGCCCGCACCCTGCATCCCGCCATGACCCCGACTTCGCACACGTTTCAATATGTTCGGTGCTCTAGCAACCGTTCCTCGGCGGCCGTCTCCGGGATGCGCCGGGAAGACGGGAAGAATGAAATTCCCTCTGGGCTTCCCGCCTTCCTGTGAATTCGGAGGGCGTTGCCGAACGCCTACTCGAGCGCGACGGCAACCTGCTGCGCCATGCGCGCCGCGAGCTCAGGCGCGTCCTGCTCGTGCTTGAAGTACACATAGGCTTCCGGCCAGCGCTCGGCGGTGATGCTGCGCGCCACCTGGGCGAGCTCTTGCTCCTCGTACTGCTCGCGGCGCATGCGCAGGTAGCCGAAGCCCGCGGTGGCGACGAAAGGCGTGGCGCGCTCGCCCTCGCCCTCGTCGGAGATGCACAGCGCGACGTCGCGCCCGCGCAGCAGCGCGTAGACCTCCTGGTCGAACCAGCTCTCGTGGCGGAACTCGAGCGCGGCGCGCGCGCCTTCGGGCAGCGTGTCCAGAAACGCCTGCAACCGCGGCAGGTCCTTGCGCAGGTTGGGCGGCAACTGGAACAGCACGGCGCCCAGCTTGTCGCCGAGCACGCGCGCGGCGCCGTAAAGATAGCCGACGCTGTCGCCCGCCTCCTTGAGGCGCTGCTGGTGGGTGATGCGGCGCGAGGCCTTGAGCGCGAAGCGGAAGTCGTCCGGCACCTGCGCGGCCCAGCGCTCGACCACCGAGCTCTTGGGCATGCGGTAGAAGGTGGCGTTGATCTCGACCGTGGGCAGCTTGGCGGCGTACTCGGCCAGCATGTCGGCCTCCTTGCAGCGCTCGCTGTACAGTCGGCCGCGCCAGAACTTGTACTGGTAACCGCTGGTGCCGATGCGAACCTGCATGAATAGCCGCTGGTGAGCGCAGTCCTTGCTGTCGTGACGGCAATCGTCTCATGCGAGCCAGGACTCGCGGCGCTCACCCTCCTTCGCCTGCGCGGGGAACGCAAGGCCGCTTGCGGGCATGGCTGCGTTTGTGGACGACGCGCCCGGAGATTGACTTGAATAGGCCCTGCGCTGCGGTAAGTAGGCCGGCAGGGCGGCTCTTGCGGCGAGGTCGGGGATGCGTCGGCTTGGTCTGGTTCTGTTCGTAATTTCGATAGGTTACAATGGTGTTGCGGGCGCCCAGGCGGTGCTCGACGCGAGCCAGATCCAAGCCTTGCTCGACGGCTGCAACAAGGGCCAGCTGCCCGACTGCCGCGACCTGGCCACGCTGTACGCAGTCGGCAGCGGCGTGGAGCGAGAGCCGCTGCACGCGCTGACGCTGTTCAAGCTGGCGTGTAACGGCGGCGACGCCAAGGGCTGCTACGGCCAGGCTCTGCTCACCCAGCACGGCGAGGGCGTCGCGGCCGACCCCAAGCAGGCCGCGACGCTGTTCGACAAGGCGTGCTCGGGCGGAGACCCGCGCGCCTGCGTGGCGCTGGGGGAGATGCACGAGCGCGGCGAGGGCGTGACCAAGGACGCGGCCGAGGCGCGGCGGCTCTATCAGCGAGCCTGCTCGACCCGGAGCGCGCTCGGCTGCCTGCCGCTGGGCGCGCTCTACGAGCAGGGCACGGGCGTGGAGAAGAGCGCGAAGCAGGCCACTGCGCTGTACCAGAAGAGCTGCGACGGGGGCACGGTCAAGGCATGTGCCGAGCTCGGCCGCATGTTGGACGCGGCGCCTGTGGGCAGCCGCGATCCCAAGCGCGCCGCCGACGCCTACCAGCGCGCCTGCGACGGCGGTGAGGAAGCGGCGTGCGGCGCGCTCGGGGAGCTGCTGCAAGACAGAGCGCGCGGCAAGCCCGACGACGCGGCGGTGGCGCTGCTGCTCGCGCGCGGTTGCAAGGCGGGGCGCCTGACCGCGTGCAAGAACCTGGGCCTGCTGTACGAGGACGGCCGCGGGGTGAGCCAGGACGGCGCGCGCGCCGCCGAGCTCTACCGCAAGGCCTGCGACGGGGGTGTTCTGCTCGGCTGCAACAACCTCGGCGGCCTGTATCAGGACGGGATCGGCGTGGCGCGCAGCGCACCGCAGGCGTTCGAGCTGTACAACCGCGCGTGCCGGGGCGGCGAGATGATCGGCTGCGTCAACCTGGGCTGGATGTTCGAGCGAGGCGAGGGCACGAGCCAGGACCTGCCGCGCGCGATCGCGATCTTCACCCACGTGTGCGAGGGGCGTCTCGGCGCCGGCTGCCGCGCGCTGGCCGGCTGTTACGCGCGCGGTGAGGGCGTGGCCAAGGACCTGAACAAGGCGGCGACGTTGTACCGCACCAGCTGCGAGCAGTACGACGACCCGCTGTCGTGCACACGCCTGGGCGAGCAGCTCGAGCGCGGCGAGGGCGGGTCCGCGGACCTGGTCGGCGCGGCCAGGATGTACGGCGCCGCGTGCAAGCAAGACGAGCCGCGCGGCTGCGCGCGCCTGGGACTGGTGCTGGAGCAGGGGCTGGTGGGACCGCCGAAGAAGAAGACCGCCCGCGAGCTGTACGAGCGGGCCTGCAACGCGGGCGACGCGCTCGGCTGCGGGCAGCTCGGCGCGCTCCAGCTCGCGGCGGGCGAGGACGAGCCGCAGGCGATCGAGCGCGTGCGGCACGCGTGCGAGGCCGGCCTCAGGGAGGGCTGCGCGGCGTGGGCCAAGGCGTTCGAGAGCGGCCGCGGCGTCACGCGCGACCTCAAGCGCGCGGCCGAGCTCTACGCCAAGGCCTGCTCCGACGAGCACGCCGAGAGCTGCCTGGCGCTCGCGCTGATGTACGCGCAGGGCCGCGGCGTGGAGCAGAATCCGGAGCGCGGGCAAGCCCTGCTCCACCGCGCCTGCGAGCACGGCTCCGAGAAGGCCTGCCACGAGCTGCAGGAGCTGGTCCGGGCGCGCTAAATTAGCCTTCGCGATTCGGGATCGAATCACAAGCTCTGATTTCTCGTTTGATTGTCAGGGAGTCGCGCCGACTCCCTGTGCGCGAGCCAAAGCCTCGCACATTCACCCTCTCGCGGTGGTGCGGCATCCGCCGCGCCGCGAAATGACCGATCGGCATGGCCGTTCCCGAATCGGGATCGGTCATTTAGCATCAGGCGAAGAACGCCTGGACCTCGGCCGAGCGCGCCTGCGCATCGGCGTGGCCCAGCGCGATCAGGTCCGAGGCGAATTCGGCGTCGAACAGGATGAACGACAACAGGTCCGACTCCCACAGCGCGCCCAGCGTCGCGGTGCGCGCGAGCAACCAGGAGGAGAAGCGCGAGCCGTGTAGGTCGCGCGCGCGCGCCCGCGCCAACCGGCCGACGTCGCGGGTCGGTCTGAAGACCAACGTCTTGAGCTTGCGATAAGGCATGCCGCGAGCTTCTTGCAGCACGTGCTGGACCGCTTCGAGCTCCCCGGGCGAGAGCACGGACTCCAGTGCCTGGATCAGGCGGTTGAAGCGGTCGAGCACCTGCAAGTCGTAGTGCAACGGGTCGAGCAGCAGGGCATTGAGGACCTTGCCGATCAGAAACACCGGGCTGTTGTAGGAGTCGACGCGATCGCCCTCCGGCGTCGGATCGCCTTCGGCGCCCTCGTGACTCAGTGGCGACACCACCACCAGCCGGTCGACGCCGGAGCGGATCGCGGGCGAGATCGGAGTGTTGAACCGTACGCCGCCGTCGCAGTAGTAGTCGGCGCCCACACGCCGCGCCGGGAACAGCAGCGGGATCGCGGCCGAGGCGAGCACATGCTCGGCGTCGACGGGGCCCATGCGCAGCAAACGCCGCGGGTCGCGCGTGCTGGTAAAGCTGGCGCCGGGAGCGAGCTCGGCGAAAGTCACGGTGCGTCCGGTCGCGATGTGGAGCGCCGAGACCAACAGCGAGCGCACGCGACCGTCAAGCACATTGCGGTGCAGCTGAGCCCAGGGAACGTTCTGCTGCACGATCTCGTCGAGCGCGCGGGGGTCGAGCAGCGAGCGCCCGACCAAGCTCGGCATGCGTTCCTCGCGCTTGCTCCAGTGGCGCTTCCAGCCCAGCAGCCCGCGCATGTCGAGCTTCAGGTGGCGCGTGACGTCGAGCGAACGCCACTGGCCGACCAGCCCCGCCGCGTTCATGTCCGGTATGTGGGCATGGGCCGCGAGGAAGGTCGCGTTCAGCGCGCCCACCGAGGTGCCGCACAAGACGTCGAAGGGCGGCTGGCTCGGCTTGAGCACGTCCATGATACCCATCACCACGCCCGCTTCGTACGCGCCTCGCGCCCCCCCACCGGAGAGGACGATGCCGGTGCTGGGCCTGGGCCTTTGCGACTGCACTCTACGCCGTTCCGCGGCCGTGCAGAGACGGCCACCTTCCCAGTCTAACGCGACTAGCACACCGTCTCGCAAGTCCGATCAGGGTTCGGGCCGCGCGGGAGCGAAGCGAGCCCCGCGGGACGCGTGCCCCTCTCGACTATGAGAGGGAGGGTGGGGCCCCAGCGGCTTTGCCGATGGGCGGGAGGGGTGCGTGCCCCTCCCGACAGCCAGAAAATCCACGCGGGAAGTTTGTGCTAAGCTCCGCCTCCCCCAACGCAGGAACCAGGAGCAAGCGATGTCGGTTGCGGTCGCGGTCAAGAGCAAAGGGCGCGTCGTCATCGCGTGCGACACCAAGCGCACGTTCGGCTCGGGAGAAGTACCGGAGGCCAACCTCACCGACGTCAAGGTGCGCAAGGTGGGCGCATCGTACCTGGCGACCACCGGCTGGGGCCTGTACAGCAACATCATGGACGACTACCTGGTGGCCGGCCGGCGGCGGCAACGCCTGAGCGACCAGCACAGCATCTTCGCCTTCTTCCGCGTGTTCTGGAAGGAGCTCCACCAGCGCTACTCGTTCGTCAACGACCAACGTCCGGACGACGAATCGCCGTTCGGCGACCTGGACGCGTCCTTCCTGATCACCAACAGCAACGGCATCTTCTCCGTCGCTTGCGACATGAGCGTGACCGAGTTCCAGCAGTACTACGCGATCGGCTCGGGCGCGCCCTACGCGCTCGGCGCGATGCACGCGCTGTACCGCGAGGGCGCCGACCCGGAGCCGATCGCGCGCAAGGGCGTCGACGCCGCCATCGCACTCGACCTGTACTGCGGCGGCTCCACCACCTTGCACACCCTAAGCACGCGCAAACGCTGAAGGCGCGTGAAACAGGAAGGCGAGAAGGCGGCGATGATCGCGCCACTTTCCGGCTTCCCGCCTTCCTTTGATCTCCGTCCGTCGCGCCCTACTCGTCCGCTGCCGGCGAGCCTTCGTCCAGATGATAGCGCTGGTACTCCTCGATGAGCGCGAAGCGCGTCGGGTCCGCGATCTTGTCCACGTAGAGCACGCCGTCCAGGTGGTCGAGCTCGTGCTGGAACACGGTGGCCAGAAAATCCTCGGCCGCCAAGCTGCGGGGCACCCCCTCGTGATCGAGGTAGTCGACGCGAATCCGGCGCGGGCGCTCGACGTAGCCGCGCAGCCCCGGGACCGACAGACAGCCCTCCCAGAAGCCGTGCGCGGTCGCGTCGAGCACGCTGATGTGCGCGTTGAAGATGACCAGCAAGGGTTGCGAGATCTCGGCGCGATAGCGCTCGTTGAGCGCGTCGACCTCGATCACGGCGAGCCGCAGCGACTCGTGGACCTGGGGTGCGGCCAGACCCACGCCGCCGTACTCGTGCATGGTCTCGATCATGTCGGCCACCAGGCGCTGCACCGGCTCGGACCGTATCTCGGCCTGCGTGAGCTCCCGGGTCGGCCGCCGCAGCACTGGGTGGCCCAGCCGCGCAACCTTGCGAATCGCCATACCCAACCTCGCGCCCATTCGTAGCACAATCGCCACCCGGCCGCAGCCGCGCGACTTGCCCACGCGCGGCGGGCGATTTACACCGCAGGTCCAACACCCTCCTCGCAGCCAATGAGCTCCGAGGAGGGTTCAACAGGAAGGCGGGTAAACGGGAAGAGCGCAAGCCGAGAGTGCTTCCCGCCGTGCCCCCTTGCTCCGCGCAGCCGAGCGCGAAGGGAGAACCCGCGATGCCCTATACCTGTTTCGATCTCGAAGTCCGCGACAAGGTCGCGCACCTGCGCCTCAATCGCCCGGACAAGCTCAACAGCATGATCCGCGCGTTCTGGACCGAGCTGCCGAACGCCGTACGCGAGCTCGATGCCAGCGGCAAGGCGCGCGCGCTGGTGCTCAGCTCCAGCGGCAAGCACTTCACCGCCGGTATGGACCTGGCCGTGTTCGGCGGCGGCGGCGTCGGCGCCGCAAGGGCGGATGGCGCGTCCTCGGGACCGCGCGAGATGGGACGCCAGCGCGAGGCGGTGCAGCGCACGGTGCTCGAGCTGCAGGACTCGTTCAGCGCGCTGGAGCAGGCGCGCCTGCCAGTGCTGGCCGCAATCCAGGGCGGCTGCATCGGAGGCGGCGTCGACATGATCTGCGCCTGCGACGTGCGCTATTGCACCGAGGACGCGTTCTTCTGCATCCAGGAGATCAACCTGGGGATGACCGCGGACGTCGGTACGCTGCAGCGCCTGCCGCACCTGATTCCGTCGGGCGTGGTGCGCGAGCTCGCCTACACCGGACGCCGCCTGCCCAGCAGACGCGCCAAGGAGGTTGGACTGGTCAATGAGGTCTACGCCAATCACGCGGAGATGCTGGAAGCCGTGCTCGGCGTGGCGCGAGAGATCGCGCAGCACTCACCGCTGGCGGTTTACGGCAGCAAGGAAATGCTCAACTACGCGCGCGACCACAGCATCGCCGACAGCCTGCGCTACATGGCGGTCTGGCAGACCGGCATGTTCCAGCCAGCCGATATGCTGGAATGCTTCGCGGCCAAGCAGGACAAACGCGAGCCGGTGTTCGAGGATCTCGGGGCGCACACCAAGTTCTGAGGGGCCGGCCCGCAGATGAGCGCGAGGCCGGGCGGACGCGGGACACAAGCCCGTCCGGATCGCGTCCCGTCAATGCTTGGCCGGGTGGAAGTACACGGCGAGCTGGCCGCCGTGCAGCGAGAACGGAGACGAGCCGTCCAGCGCGGTCTCGGCGCTCAGCCCCGGCACCTGGAGCAGCTGCTGGAAGGCGTCGGCGGAGTCGGTCTGCAACACCATGCGGCACACCGATTGCTGGCAGTGCACCAGCACCACGTCCGGGGCCAGCGGCTGGCCGCGCAACAGCGCCCGCACCCGCTGCTCCTCGGCCAGCGCCCACGGTCCAT
Organism: uncultured delta proteobacterium; assembly: GCA_963778655.1. Lineage (GTDB taxonomy): Bacteria > Myxococcota_A > Polyangia > Polyangiales > JAFGIB01 > CAVZVA01. Next base: position 228,425 of record CAVZVA010000012.1, on the reverse strand, counting down.
CCCGGGCCTCCTCCACGTAGTCGTGCTCGAGCGCCGCCAGCTGTGGCGAGCCCACGCCCTGGCCGAGCTCGCGGGTGTCCGCGGCCTGCGGCGCATCGGGCTCGGCCGCGGCCGCGCTGGCCGCCGCAGCGACGCGCGCGGGTCCGCGCCGGCCCTGCTCGGCCGCGCCGATCACCGCGACCGAGCCCTGGCCGGGCCGCGGCGCGGCGACCCCAGGCCCGCCGCCGGTGCGCACGCTGGACACGGCGGCCCGCGAGCCGAGCATCCGACCTGCCCGCACCGCGGCGGCCGGCGCAGCCGCCGGCAAGCGCGCCGCGCGCTCGGGTGGCGCAGCCGGCGGCGCCCCCTGCTCCGCCCGGGCCTCCGGCGCCGGAGGCGTAGCGTCCTTGTGGCCGAAGTCGATCAGCGCGCCGCCCCAGACGGCCACCCCGGCGGCGGGCACGAGCCACAGCAGGCGCTTCACCCGGAATAGCTTGCCAGATCCGGACCGCATCGACATCGTGCGATGATGGAGGACGCGTCCCGCGCCTGACTGAGCCCGAGATGTCCTTCTTCGACCGCGTGCTCGCGATGACCGGGGTGATCCCGCCGTTCGTGCTGCTCTGGTTTGCGGAGCGCTTCGAGCGCCGGGTCAAGGAGCCCACCCGGGGCTGGCGCTACCGCATCGTCGCCGCCTCGGGCTTGGCCTCGATCCCGATCGCGTGGACCGAACGCCTGCTGAGCGCCGTGCTCGATCGGCTGCCCCCGACCTGGGCCTCGCTGTGCGACTCCTACATCGTGTCCGCCTCGGTCGAGGAGCTGGGCAAGCTGTGCTGCCTGCTGCTGCTCACGCGCGGCGCGCTCGCGCCTCGCACCCGTTACGGCGCGTTTCTGTACGCGCTGCACGCCGCGATGGGCTTCGCCCTGGTCGAGAACGTGCTGGCGATGCTCAAGACCCCCGACCTGATCGCGTTTTCCACCCGTTTCTTTCTGCGCGCCTACATGACCGTGCCGATGCACCTGGTGGCAGGAGGCACGTTTGGCTACGTGTGGGCCCGGCGACGCTTCGATCGCGGCCGGGCGGGCGCGGGGGTGGGACTGGCGATCGCGATCATGCTGCACGGCAGCTTCAACGCGGCGCTGGCGGGGATCGACAGCCTGCCGCCCGCGCGCGACGCATTGCGTTTGGCGCTGGCGGTCTTCGCCATGGCGATCCCGCTGGTCGGCGCGCTGGCGCTGCGCCTGTTCGCAGGCGGGCTGCGCAAGCGCGACCAGAGCGACGAGGCCACCGCGCGCAGCGACGCCGAGGCCGACGCCGTGCGCGCGGGGCCGCTCAGGTGAGCTCGGCGAGCGTGTCGTGGCCGGGCTCGGGACGACGCGAGCGTCGAGCGGATCGCCGCTCGCGTCGCGCAGGCCGACCCGCGCCCCAGCCTGCCCGGCAGCGCGCGGTGGTTGGGGGTGCGGCCGCAAAGGCACGCGCGGCTTGAGCCCGGCGAGCTTCCCGTTCACGCTGGCGCTACCCGCGCCGCGCGCGGGGAGCCTCGCACCGTGTCCGATCCCCGAGCCATCACCTTCCGCCGCCCGCGCGCGCCGAGCGCGCTCGGGGTCGGCCTGGCGCTGCTCGCCGCCGTCGCCTGCACGCGCACGCGCGCGCCAGTGGCGGTCGCGCCGCGCACGGCCGCGCGCGCCGCTGCCGCGAGCGCGCCCCCGGCATCGGCGCGCGCGCAGCTCGTGGTCAGCGTCGTCATCGACCAGCTCGGCAGCGACACCCTGCACCGGCTCGAGCCCCTGCTCGCCCCCGACGGAGCGGTGGCCTACGCACGCGCACACGGCCGCGTCTTCGAGCAGGCGGTCTATGCCTACGCCGCCACGCTCACCGCGCCCGGTCACGCCGCGCTCTATTCAGGCGCCGCGCCGGAGCAAAGCGGCATCGCCACCAACTACGTGGTCGACCGAAGGAGCGGCGCCCGCCGCGGCGTGGTCGACGATGGCACGCACGAGGTGCTGGGCGCGGCTGGCGAGCATGCCGGCCCGGAAGTGCTGCGCGTGGACACGGTGGCCGACGTGCTGAAGGCGGCGACCGGCGGCCGCGCCAGGGTGGTCTCGCTCTCGCTCAAGGACCGCTCGGCCATCCTGCCCGCGGGCCAGCATCCCGATCTCGTGCTGTGGTACGCAGCGGCGGCGCGCGGCTTCACCACCTCGACCTATTACGCGGGCCAGCTGCCGCCGTGGCTGACCGGCTACGAGCACGTGCACCCGATCGCGCCCGAGGCGGTCAGCTGGCAGGTGTCGGACCCCGAGCGCCTCGCGCGGCTGCTGGGGCCGGACGCCGCGCCCGGGGAGGGCAGCTACAAGGGTCTGGGGCCGAGCTTTCCCCACCGCTTCGCAGACACTCCGCGCCCGTACGAGCTGTGGCCGCTGGCGCCGGACTCGGCCGAGTACATGCTCGAGCTCGCGTATGCCGCAGCGCAGCAGCTCGAGCTGGGTCGTGACGACGTGCCCGACCTGCTCGAGCTCTCGATCTCGGGCACCGACTACGACGGTCACGTGTTCGGCCCCAGCTCGTGGGAGTACGCGGACCATCTGCGCCGCGCCGACCGCGCGCTGATGCGCCTGGTGCAGCGGCTGCAGGCGCAGACCCGAGTCGCCGTGCTGATCACCTCCGATCATGGCGTGGCGCCGTTGCCGGAGCAGAGCCACGCCGCGCACCCGAGCGCCACGCGCATCGACGCCGACGCGCTGGCGCAGGCGCTCGACCACGCGGTCGACGCCGCGATCGGACCCGGCAACTGGGTGCTCGGCTACGTGGAGCCGTACGTGTTCTTGTCGCAAGCCGCGCGCGAGCACCCGCAGCACGCGCGCATCCGCGCGCTGGTGAAGGGCGCGCTCGCGGCCTGGCCGGGGGTCGCGCGCGCGGTCGACTGCGAAGATCTCGAGGCCTTGCGCGGCGATCCGGACCCGGTCGCGCAGCGCGTGCTGCGCAGCATCCATCCTGCGACCAGCGGGGACTTCTTCGTGGTGGTGGCGCCCTATGCGGTGCCGGAGATCGGCATGGCCAAGGGCGCGGGCACCACGCACGGCTCGCCCTGGGACTACGACACCCACGTGCCGGTGCTGATGTTCGGCAGTGGCGTCGCGCCGGGCGCGGCCTCCACCGAGCAGGTCGACACGCGGCGCGTCGCGAGCACCCTGGCGGCGTTGCTCGGCGTGCCGCCGCCAGCCCAGGCGCGGCTGCCGCCGCTGCCAGGCGTCGCGGCGCCGCGCTGAACGCGCCTGCGCGGCCGGCAGGACCGAGCCCAGGGCGTCCTCGGCCAAAGCGGAAGAACCCCGTGCGAAAGGTGAGCTTTTCCTCTTCTCCGCACCTACATCGTGCGCTAGAGCCAAGTGAGCAGGTGGGTTGGTTTGGCTTGCGGCTCTGGGAAACGGCGGTGGCGCGCGAGCGGCACCCCGAGAGCCGGTCGGCAGAGCAGTCGTTGGCCATGGTGGAGGTGCGAGATGAACGGGAGAGTTGTGCGCATCGCCTGGACGGCGATCGCCTGCGGGCTCGGGGGCTGCAGCGCAAGCAGCCCGGGGAGCCTGCAGGGGGCGCCGGGCGCTAACGCAACGGTGGGACAGCCCGGTGCCGGCAGCCCGGGCACCGGCGGCAGCTTCGGCGGCAACGGCACGCAAGGCGCCACCGGCGGCGCCAGCGGCGCGCCGCTGGGCAGCGGCGTACCGATGGCAGGGCTGGGCACGGGCGGCGGCGCGGCGCCGCCTGCAGCGGGCGGCACGGCCGGCGTGGGGATGCCGGCAGGCGGCATGCAGCAGATGCAGCCCGGCGCCGCCGGCGGCAGCACGCCGACCACGGTGATGACGCCGCACGGCGGCACCACCTGCTTGCAGGCGGGCAGCGGCAACTACGGTGAGCCCGGGCCGTACCAGGTCGGCATGATGGACGTCGACCTCGGCATGGTCGACTCGGGGCAGAGCACGGGCATGTACACCATCTTCTATCCCATGCCGCTCGAAGACAGCTGCCCGCACCCGATTATCGCCTGGGGTAACGGCACCGGCGTGTCGGACTCCACCACCTACGCGTTCTTCAACAGCAACGCCGCGAGCTGGGGCATGGTGGTCGCGGCCGCGCAGGACCCCAATGCGGGCAGCGGCAACTTCCACAAGGCGGGCCTCGACTGGCTGCTCAAGCAGAACGACGACCCGAGCAGCATGTTCTATCAGAAGCTGAGCACGCGCGCGGGCGTGGCCGGGCACTCGCAGGGTGGCATCGGCGCGACCGCGGGCTCACAGCACCCCAACGTCGAAGCCGAGGTCTCGGTCGCCGGCGGCGGCGTGCCCAAGGCGGGCATCGCCTTCATCTGCCTGACCGGCACGATGGACTTCGTCGAAGGTCCCTGCACGCAGTCATATCAGGCGGCGACCGGTCCGGCGTTCCTGGCCGACTGGATGAACGGCGACCACGTCACCACCGAGACACTCGCCGGCTACATCCAACGCGACCCGGGCTCGCTCGCCATGCAGCGCCTGTACTCGGCCTGGTTCCGCTGCTTCCTGGCCGATGACGGCAACGCCTGCGCGCTGTTCGATGGCGCACCCGACAGCTGCGGGATCTGCATGGACTCGGGCTGGGCCAAGCACGAGTCGCGGAATTTCTAGGAGGACGCGCGCGCTCCGGGCGGATGCGCGGCGGTTCGCCGTTGCGAAAGGGGCTTCTGGCGCCCATGCTCTCGGCGCGCCGCGGGGCGGAGGCCTTGCGCTGCCGACCCGGATGAGGCTTCGCGACAACAACCTGGGGCAGCTCGGCGAAGGCTTGTTCGACGTGCTGATCGTGGGCGGCGGCATCAACGGCGCGGTCTCCGCCGCCGCGCTCAGCGCCCAGGGCGCGCGCGTGGCGCTGATCGACCGGGGCGACTTCGCGGGCCTCACCAGCCAGGAGTCCTCCAACATGGTGTGGGGCGGCATCAAGTATCTGGAGACGGGCGAGCTCGGCTTGGTGCGCAAGCTGTGCAGCTCGCGCAACCGCCTGATCGAGACCTACCCGTCCTCGGTCAAGGAGATCCGCTTCTTCACCACCATCGAGCCCGGCTTTCGGCGCTCGCGCGCCACGCTCTACGTTGGGGTGTGGCTGTACTGGGCGATCGGGCGCTTCTTCACCCGGCCGCCGCGCCTGCTCGGCCGCGCCGACGTCGAGCACGAGGAGCCGGTGGTGGATCCACGCGGCGGCCCGGGCGGCATCGAATACTCGGACGCGTATCTGGTCGACAACGACGCGCGCTTCGTCTTCGGCTTCATCCGCGGCGCGCTCGACCACGGCGCGATCGTCGCGAACTACGTTGAGGCGCTGACCGCCGAGCGCGGATCCGACGGGCTGTGGCAGGCGCGCGCGCGCGACGTGATCTGCGGGGGTGAGCTCGAGATCCGCGCCCGCGTGCTGGTCAACGCCTGCGGGCCGCTGGTCGACGCGCGCAACCGGCAGGACGGCGTGGACACGCGACACCACCACGTGTTCTCCAAGGGCGTGCACCTGATCGTCGACCGCATCACGCCGTCGCGGCGGGTGCTGGCGTTCTTCGCGGACGACGGGCGGCTTTTCTTCGTGCTGCCGCTCGGCCCCAAGTCGTGCATCGGCACCACCGACACGCGCGTGACCGAGCTGCCGCCGCAGGTTACGCCCGAGGATCGTCGCTTCATCCTCGACAACGTCAACCGCCGGCTCAAGCTCGCGCGGCCGCTGACCGAAAGCGACATCATCGCCGAACGCTGCGGCGTGCGGCCGCTGGTGATCGACCCCGAGCAGCGCTCGCGCAAGCACGACGTCGACTGGACCGCGCTCTCGCGCAAGCACGCGGTGGAGACCGACCGGGCGCGGGCGCACGTGAGCATCTTCGGCGGCAAGATGACCGATTGCCTCAACGTCGGCGAGGAGGTGGCCGCGGCCGTGCACGCGCTCGGCGTGGAGCTGCGCTGGAAGGACGCGCGCTGGTACGGCGAGCCACCACCCGAGGTGCGCGAGGAGTACTTCCACCAGGCGGCGCTGATGCGCCTGGACGAGCGCACGGCCGCGGAGTCCTCCGAGCCGCTCAGCACGCGGCTGTGGCGGCGCTACGGCAGCGCGGCGCTGCACCTACTCGATGAGATCCGCGAGGACCCGAGCATGGCCGAGGTGCTGATCCACGGCACCGAGTACGTGCGCTGCGAGCTGTACTACGCGGCGCGGCGCGAGATGGTGACCAAGCTCGAAGACTTCCTGCGCCGCCGCAGCAAGATCGCGCTGATCGCGCGCAAGCCGGAGGTGCAGCACGCCCCGGGGCTGATGCAAGCCTGCCGCATCTTGTTCGGCAACCAGGCGCAGGCGAAGTTCGACGAGTACTTCGCCGACCTGGCGCTACGCGAGAGCCGCAATCCCCCAGCGGCGAGCGCGGGGGCCGAGCAAGGCACGGACTGAGACAACAGAAAGCGGGAAGACCGAGCGCGCGCGTGGCAGCGCAGCGCTAGTGGGCCGGAGCTGCGGCCGGCGCCGCGCCCGGCGAGCCGCCCGGCGAGCCCTCGATCTTGAGCAGCTCCACGTCGAACACCAGCATGCCGGCGGGGGCGCCGGGGCGGCCCTTGTAGGCCAGCTCCTCGGGGATCCAGAAGCGCGTCTTCTCGCCTTCGACCATCAGCTGCACGCCTTCGGTCCAGCCCGGAATCACCTGCTTGAGCACGAAGGTCGCGGGCTGGCCGCGCGTGACCGAGCTGTCGAACATCTTCCCATCGGTGGTCCAGCCGGTGTAGTCGACCTGCACGCGGCTGTCGGGCGAGGGATGCTCTTTGCCGGTGCCTTTCTTCAGCACCTTATAAGCCAGGCCGGAGGCGGTGCGCTTGGCGCTCTTGGGCGGTGCCGCGACGTCCTTGGGCGCCGGCGGGGGCGCCGGCAGGCGGTCGATCGCGAGCAGCTCCACGTCGAACACCAGCATGCCCTTGGGTGCGCCCGGCCGGCCCTTGTACGCGAGATCCTCGGGGATCCACAGCCGCCGCTTCTCGCCCACCGTCATCAGCTGCACGCCCTCGGTCCAACCCGGGATGACCTTGTCGAGCTGGAACTTCGCGGGCTGGCCACGCTTGATCGAGCTGTCGAACATCATGCCGTCCGTGGTCCAGCCGGTATAGTTGACCGTGACCCGATCCCAGGAGTGCGGCTTCTCCTTGCTCTTGCCGGCCTCGATCAGCTTGGAGAACAGACCACTCTTGGTCTTCTTCGCGTCCGCCGGAGGTGCTGCCACGTCGGGCGGCGCGGGAATCGGTGCCTCGCCCGGCGTGATGCCGAGCAGCTCGACGTCGAATACCAGCATGCCCTGCGGCGACCCGGGCCGGCCTTTGTACGCGAGCTCCTCGGGGATCCACAGCCGCCGCTTCTCGCCGACGGTCATCAGCTGCAAGCCTTCGGTCCAGCCCGGAATCACGCCCTTCACCTGGAAGGTGGCCGGACTGCCGCGCTGCACCGAGCTGTCGAACATCTTGCCGTCGGTGGTCCAGCCCGTGTAGTTGACCGTGACCTTGTCGTAGATCTTCGGCTTGGCGCCGCCCTTGCCGGGCGTGAGCACCTTGCTCGCCAGCCCCGAGGTCGTCTTCTCCGCGTCGGGCGGCGGCTTCGCCACGTCGGGCGGCGCGGGGATCGACGCGCCCTCCTCGGCGGGCTTCTGCTTTTCCTGCTCCACGCCGTTCTTGTCGCCGCTCTGCTCACCGGCTTTCGGCTGCTCCGAGTCGCCGCTGTGCGCAGGCGGGCTCGACGCCTTGCAGGCACTCAGACAGGCCACCACTGCGATCGCGATCTCGATGCGGATGTGCTTGGTCATGCGCGCTCCTTGCCGGGCGAAGGGCGCCGATCGTGGTAGTCGATCGCCGCTGGGTTGTCGAGTTCGGCGCCCGGCCGGAAGCGGCGGTGCGCCGGGAACAGTGGATTCACAGCCAGACGGAAGGCTGGAAGCTCGAATTCATCCGCCGTCCTTCTCGTCTTCCCGCCTTCCGGTCGTATTTCTCCAGGCAGCATGCTCGCGGCAAGAGCGGGGCGGGCTCAGCCCTGGGCCCGCGCCTGGGCGATCGCGGCCTCGAAGCCGGTGTCGCCCGCGAGCAGGCGCCGGTAGCGCACCAGCTGCGCCGGCCGATTGAGCGCGAGCACCGCGCGCAGCCGCCCCGCGCGGCCGAACAGCGCGACCAGCTTGCGCGCCTCGACCGAGCCTTCGACCAGCTCCATCGTATCGCCGGGACGCAGCCAGCCCGCGACCTGGATCTTCACGTCGTATTGATCGGACCAGAAGTACGGCACCGGCGTGAACGCCGCGGCGCCCTCCGGGCCGGCCAGCAGGCGAGCGGCGGCGTGCTCGGCCATCTCACCGGCCTGACTCCAGTGCTCGATCCGCAGGCTCTCGCCCAGGCGCGCATCGTGCCAGCGCGCGACATCTCCAGCCGCGACCACGTCGGGCAGCGAGGTAGCACAGCTCGCATCGCACAGCACGCCGTCGCCGAGCGCGATGCCCGAGCCCTGCAACCATTCGATCGCCGGACGCACACCGACGCCCACTACCACTAGGTCGGCAGGCAGCACGCTGCCGTCGCTCAACCGCACGCGCTCCACGCGCGCGCCGCCCTCGAGCGCGCTCACGCCGGCGCCGCAGTGCAACGCCACGCCGTGGTCGCGGTGCAGCGCGGCCACCAGCGCGGCCATCGCGGCGCCGACTCTGGTCTGCAGCGGCAGCGCCAGCGGCTCGACCGCGCTCACCTCGAGCCCGAGCGCACGGCAGGAGGCAGCGACCTCGAGGCCGATGAACCCCGCGCCGGCCACGCACACGCGTGGGCTGCCCTGCGTGAGCACCCGCCGGATCGCCAGCGCATCGTCGAGTGTGCGCAGCACGTGAACGCCGGCGAGCGGCGGCACGCCGGGCAAGCTGCGCGGGCTCGCACCGGTGGCGATCACCAGGCCGTCATAGCCGATCTCGCCGCCGCCCTGCAGGAGCAGTCGCTTGCGCGCGGCGTCGAGCCGCTCCACGCGCGTGCCGAGCCGCAGCTCGAGCTGCAGCGCGGCCAGATCCTGCTCGGCGCGCAGGCGCACGCGCTCGGCCGGCCATTCGCCGCGCAGCAGCTGCTTGGAGAGCGGCGGTCGATCATAGGGCGCGTGCGCCTCCTCGCCGACCAGCAGCAGCTCGCCGCCGTAGCCTCGCCGGCGCAGCGCCTCGGCAGCGCGCAGACCGCCGAGCGAGGCCCCCACCACGACGACGCGGCGCAGCACTAGTGCATCGGATCGGAAATCCTTCCCGGATTTCCGATCCGATGCCTCCTGGGTTGGCTTGTGATCGGGAGGGGCACGCGCCCCTCCCGCCCCACCGGCAAAGCCGTTGGGGCCCCACCCGCCCCCGGGGCTCGCTTCGCTCCCATGTGGCCCGAACGCTGATCGAGCTTGCTGGCCATGGCTCTCGCTTCTCCTGTGATCGGGAGGGGCACGCGCCCCTCCCGCCCCACCGGCAAAGCCGTTGGGGCCCCACCCGCCCCCGGGGCTCGCTTCGCTCCCATGTGGCCCCTGACCTCTAGTCCTCGATCTTGATCGCGCCGGTCGGGCATTCGCGCAGCGCGGTCTGCACCTTGCCGCGCAACGCCTCCGGCGGGTGCTCATTCAGGATGTAGAGAAAGCCGTCATCCCGGAGCTCGAAGACCTCGGGGGCGGCTTGCGTGCACAGGCCGTGGCTCTGGCAGATCTCGAAATCGACGACAACCTTCATTCGCGCTCTCCTGGTGCGGACGAACGGGGCCGGACGGCTGCAGCCATAGCACGGGGCGCGCCGCTGCGGCGTGCGCTTTTGGATTTGACATACGAATGCGTATGCTAAACAGTGTGCTGGTGGCTGAGCCACGGGCCATCTGCCCGTGCGTTCAGATGCTTGGAGGCAGCATGCCAGCGCTCGCACCAACGGCCGAGCTTGAAGCGGAAATGAGCCCCACCCGAGCCTGGTTCGTGCACCTGTGGGCCTTCTTTTTGCCGCTGCTGAACCTGGTGTTCCTGATCACCGGCCCGCACCGCTGGTGGATCGCGCTGCTGTGGGGCTTGCCGATCTGGGTGCTGGTGATGGTCGACAACCGCGCGCCGCCCGACCTGCGCCAGCCGGCCGAGGGCGCGCCGCGCTGGCCCTTCGACCTGCAGGTGTACCTGCTGGTCGCGCTGCAGCTGGCCAACTTCGTGCTGCTCGGCGTGATGGCGTCCAAGCTCGCGATCTGGCCGCTGCCCAGGCTCGGGCAAACGCTGGCCGACTTCGTCGCGATGCAAGCGATCAGCGGCGTGACCGCGGGCTACTCCGGCATCGTGCTCGCCCACGAGCTGGTGCACCGGCGCAACCGCCTGCAGTTCTTCCTGGGCAGGCTGCTGCTGATGTTCGTGTGCTACGAGCACTTCGCGACCGAGCACGTGCGCGGACACCACCCGCGCGTAGGCACGCTGGCGGATCCCGCTACGGCGCGCTTCGGCGAGACCTTCCATCAGTTCTTCATGCGCACCGTGCCCGCGCAGTTCCGCAGCGCCTGGCGCCTGGAGAAGACGCGCCTGGGCGACCCGCACATGGGCTTGTTCGACCGGCGCATGCTGCGCCACCGCGTGCTGCAGGGCGTGCTGGCTGAGATCGCGATCACCCTCACCTATCTATTCGTGTTCGGCTGGATCGCGGCCGTGTTCTTCCTGGCGCAGGCGCGCATGGCCTTCATGCTGCTCGAGGTCGTCAACTACATCGAGCACTGGGGGCTGCTGCGGGCGGGCAGGACGGTGACCAGTCTGGATTCCTGGGACACCGACAACTGGTTCACGCTGCACACGCTGGTCGGCCTGTCGCGGCACTCCGACCACCACGCGCGCGCCTCGCGCCCCTACCAGCTGCTGCGCCGCTTCGAGCAAAGCCCCAAGATGCCGGCCGGCTACTACGGGACGGTGGTGCTGGCGATGATGCGCAATCAACGCTATCGCGAGCTCGCCACCGCCGAGCTCAAGCGCAAGCGGCTGGGTCCCTTCCGCGAGGGCGGAGGTCCGCTGCCGCAATCCGACCGGGCGCCGGCGCTGCTGCCGGGCGCGCAGCCCGCGCCGGCCTGATCTAGTGAACCCCTAGCCCTCAGCCCGGTACGCGGCGCAACGCCTCGGCCCGTCGTGCCCACTGCAGGTCGAGCTCGGTGACGCCGCCAGCGTCGTGCGTGCTGAGGTCGATCACCAGTCGCCCGTAGACGTTCAGCCACTCCGGATGGTGGTTCATCGATTCGGAGACCAGCGCCATCGCGCTCATGAATGCGAAGGCCTCCACGAAGTCCGCGAAACGCATCTCGCGGTGGAGCTTTCCGTCCGCCAGGCTCCAGCCCGGCAGCGACTGCAGCGCGCGCTCTATCTCGGTTTGGTCGAGCAGCCGCCGCTTCACGGCTGGCCTCCGCCGAGCGCCGCCGCGCCCGCCAGCAACAGCACGGCCACGCCCATGTGCCCGAGCAGCATGTGCACCGGCGCGGTGACCGGGCAAGCGAGCTGGAGCACGAAGTTCGCGAGCAAGCCGGCCGCTGCCGCCATCAGCAAGGGACGCCGGGTGCCGCCACGGTCGAGCGCACGCAACAACAGCAGGAACGGCAGCGAAAGCCCCAGGCCGATCACCATGCACGGCAGCGCGCGTGCCAGCGTCGGTCCCAGCCCCGCGGGATTGCGCGACCAGCCGGTGGCTTCGTGCACGGGCGGCAACAGATAGAGCGCACCCAGCCACAGCAACGAGCCGAGCGCGGCAGTCGCCGGAACCCAGGGCGCAACAGACGCGAGCTGCAGCGGACGCAGCGCGAGCCACAGGCTGGCTGCCAGCAACGCGCCGATCGAGATCAGCGCCAGCGCCATGCGCCCGGCCGGATACGCCGTGATGTCGGGGCGCATGAAGCGCCCGGCCGCGAGCGCGCCGAGCGCGCCCGCCACGGCCAGCACCAGGCCCACGCGCAGCCACGTCGGCAGTGCGCGCAGGCGCGCCCGCGGGCCGCGCTCTGCTCCGACCGCCCGCTGCAGCTGCGCGAACAGCGCCTCGAGGTCGGCGCTCGATGCCTCGGAGTGGGCCGCCAAGCGCGAGAGCTGGCTGTGCAGCGCCTCGCCCGGCGCGTCCACACCGGCCGACCGCCCACCGCCGTTGCTGCCGCTGCTCGTCATGCTCGTCCTTCGGCTCCGAGTGCAGGGCGCAAGTGACTCCTAGAGCACCGAACATATTGAAACGTGTGCGAAGTCGGGGTCATGGCGGGATGCAGGGTGCGGGCGGGAGCCCGAAGGCGTAGTCCATCCTACGTCGAGCGGGGAGCGCGCGTGCCATGCGCCCGCGAGGGCCCCGAAATCGTGCGTGTTTCAACATGTTCGGTGCTCTAGATGACCTACGGCGGCGGCCGGCCCCGAAGTTACAGCTTCGGTCACAGGGGCGGGCTTGGGCGACAGCGGCGGCCATGGTTTCACTCATGGTCGGGCAGGATCTTGCGCAGGCGCTCGTAGCCGCGGTGCGCGCGCACCCGCACTGCGGCGACGCTGGCGCCGACGATGCGGGCGATTTCTTCGTAGGGGCTGTCTTCGAACCAGTGCAGCTCGATCACCTCCCGCTGCTGCTCGGGCAGGCTCGCCAGGGCCGCGCGCACGCGCTGCAGCCGTTCGCCGTCCACGGCCGGCGTGGCCGGCGCTTCGCGCTGGCGTGCAACCTCGGGCGCGTTCGCTTCCAGGGACTGCTCGCGCCTGCGGCCTTGCCTGCGGTAGTGCTCGCGCACGAGGTTCATAGCGATGGTGAAGAGCCACGGCCGCAAGCGCGAATCGCGGCGAAAGTCGTGGCGGGCGCGGTGCATCTGCAGCAGCGTCTGCTGCACGATATCGCGGGCGTCCTCGTCGCTGCCGAGCCTGCGCCGCACCATGCGGTAGAGCACCACCGCGTAGCGGTCGAACAGCACCCGAAAAGCAGAGGCGTCGCCGGCCACGTACGCGGCCATCAACTCCTCGTCGCTCAGCTCGGGCCGTTGCACGCCACGCTCCGCGGCCAGTGTAGGTCGACGCGCAGGCGCCCGCACAACCCCAGCCGTCGATCGCCAGCCTAACCCAAGTTCGGCATGCGCAGTGCTAAAGCGTGTGCTTTGCGTGTCAACGCAAACGTGCAGCACAAACCATTGACATATCGGTTGCGCGCGGCTTAGCACCGATCATGCTAGTGGCCGATCTCCCGGCCGCAGCACGGCCCCTGCCAGAAGCAAAGAACCATGGAACTCACGGCATCGCGAACCATCAGTCTGGCGGAAGCTACCAGCGCCCGCGATCGCCGCGGCAAGATCGTGGCGGCGCTCTATCGCTGCATGACGAAGAAGGGGTACGCCGGCACGACCCTGTGCGACATCGCCGAGGAAGCCGGGATGAGCTCGAGCCACCTGCTCTACTACTTCCCCGGCAAGGAGGCGATCCTCGAAGCCTTCTTCAAGGCCGTCACCAAGCGCATCGAGAAATCGATGGCCGAGCTCGATCACTGCGACCCGGTCGATCGCATTTCCGCCATCGCCGATCTGTTTCTGGGCACCAAGGGCATGCGCAAGGCCGACGAGGCCGTGATGCTGGACCTCTACGGACAGGCGGTGCAGAACAAGGCGATGCGCCGCCTCAAGGTGGCCCACGATCGGCGCATCAAGGACGTGTTCGTGGAGCTCTTCGCCAAGCTTCCGGGTGAGGCCGAGGCGAGCCCCGAAGATTCCGCCCAGGCCGCGTTCGCAATCCTGTTCGGCCTGCTGGGTAGCTCGTTCTACGATCCGCAGCTCAGCCCAGCCCAAGCCAACCGGCTGTTCCGGCAGACGCTGTTCCGGCTCGCCGGGCTCAAGGAGCCCCGAGCCCTGCGGCCCGTGCGCGGCCTGTAGAGAGCGCCCGTCCGGCGAGGCCGGGCGCGTGCTGCGCGTCGGGTGCGCGGCCTGTTAGGGCCCCCCCCGCAAAGGCTGCGGCACGCCCTTGGCGGCCCGGGCCCGCTCCCGCCGGTTTTGGCTTGACACAATCGTCACAGTGTTTAGTGTAACAGTTACAAATGACGCATTGGCCAGTGGCGTTCAAGAGACGCCCTGCCACCAAGGAGGGAAGCCATGCGATTGCCCAACCACATCCCGTCGTCGCCCCGCACGCTAGGGGCGCTCGTGTCCGCCGCCACCCTGGCGGTGCCGCTGCTATTGGCGGCGGCCCTGCCCGGCCGGGCGGACGCGCTGGTCCCGGTCGCGCTGGTGCTGCCGCTGCTGACCATGGGTGCGCTCGACGCCGCCCTGCGGCACGACCGGCACAGCCGCAGCTGAGCGCCCCGCGCTCGAGCCCGCGTCAGATTTCAGAACTGGTTGACGTTGATCTCGCCGGTGCGGCCTGCGGGGGAACGGTGCTGCGGGGGCGGCGCGGAAGGCTCCGGCTCGGCGCGGTGATGCGTGCGCCCGCGCTCGTGCGCCCGGCCGTGCTCGCGCTCCGCCCGGGCCGCCGGCTGCTGTTCGGCCGGCCGCCGCGCCGCCGTGGCCGGCGCCTCCTGGTCCTCGGACGCACCCACTCTGGGCGCAAGCTTGACCGCACCCGCATCCGGGTGCTGCGGCAGAGCACCGAGCGCCGGCGTGCTCGCGACGGCGCGCCCAGGGGGCTCCGCCGCGGGTCCAACCGGCGTCTCCGGCGAGGCTGGCGGCGCGGCCGCGACCGCCGGCTGCACCACGTTGGCCGCCGGCCCGGACGCGCCCATGTGCGTGTAGGCCCAGACGCCGCCGCCCAGAAGCAGCACCGCCAGCGCCACCACGATGCTCACGGCGCCGCGCCGCACCGGCACCTTCATGGGCGCCGCCGGAATCTCCGAGGTGTAAGGCGTGGCGGCCGTTCCCAGGCCGCTGAGCGCGCGACCGGTGGGGTCGGGGCGGTCCACCCGGAAGGTCATGCCTTCGGCGAACGGCTCGAGCGCGCGCGCCAGGCTCTCGACGCTCTGGTAACGCTGCTCCGGCTCGCGCGCCATCGCCTTGAGCACCACTGTCTCGAGCGCCTGCGGCAACTCGGGGCGCAGCTCTCGAGGTCGCGTCGGCGTGCCGGTCGCAATCTCGAGGATCAGCGCGCTGTAGGCGTCGGCGTCGAACGGCACGTGCCCGGTGAGCGCCTCGTACAAGATCACGCCGAACGCGTACACGTCGGTGCGCTCGTCCACCTCCGAAGAGCCCCGTATCTGCTCGGGCGACATGTAGTAGGGCGTGCCCATGACCGCGCCGGTGCGAGTCAGGCGCGGGTTCATCGGCTGGCCTTCGCCGGTCGAGGACACCTTGGAGATGCCGAAGTCGAGCACCTTCGGCTCGCGAAACGAACCGTCGGGGCCACGGCACAGGAAGATGTTGTCCGGCTTGAGGTCACGGTGCACCACGCCCTTGGCATGGGCGGCTGCAACCCCGCGCATCGCAGGCAGCAGCACCTGGATGACCTGGCGCGCCTCGAGCCCGCCGCGCCGCTCGGCGGCGGTAAGGGTCTCGCCGTATAGGTACTCCATCACGAGGAACATCGAGTCCTCGTGCTCGCCCACGTCGAAGATCGCGACCACGTTGGGATGATCGATGCGGCCCGCGGCCTGGGCCTCGCGCATGAAGCGCTGCACCGCGGCCTGATCGGTGGCCAGCTCGGGCAGCATCCACTTCAGCGCGACCCGCTTGCTGGTCAGCGTGTGGGTCGCGGCGAACACGGCCCCCATGCCGCCCTCGCCGATGATCTCCTCGATGCGGTACTTGCCGGCGACCACGTCACCGACCCGCGGCATGGTCCGCTCCGCCACCTGGCCGTTCACTCCGTCTGGGGGTCCAGCTTACGCAATCGCTGCCAGGGTGTCACTTTCACCCGGCGCGCGCGAATCGGTCGCCGATGCACGGGGCTGTGCTAGAATTTTGGGGTGGCCCTGCAAGTTGAGCCTACACTACACGCCTACACCCACACTCACCGCAAACGGACACCATGAGCAGCGACAAACGGCGCGATCCGCGATTCGAGAGCAACCAAAGGCTCTGGTGCGAGGGCCAGGGCGCCATGGCTGAAGCCCGCAACATGAGCAAGAGCGGGATGTTCATCGTCGCCGAGGGCCAGCACGAGATCGGCGAGCAGCTCAAGGTCGCATTCGAGGGTGACGAGGGCTCGATCGAGCTGAAGATGGAAGTGATGTGGTGCGGCGAGGCCAAGGCAGGCGAGCAGACCGGGCTCGGCCTGCGCATCGTCGGCTTCGACAAGGGCGAGGACGCGTACGAGAAGTTCGTCAAGCACCTGGCGCAGCAGGAGCCGGACGAGGGCGGCGAGCGCAAGGGCGGGTAGCGTGACGGCGGCCAAAACCAGCGACGGCCCCTCGTGCTCTGGCGCGGGCCTCGATGCTCGGTCAGGCTAGTCCCCTGGAAACAGGTTCCAGGGGACTAACCGGCCATGAGCGCGCCCGATGAGCTGCCGGTGGACCTGGCCGGGGTGACCGGGGCCGAGCTCGGCACGCTCGCGCGCGCGCGCTTGCCGCGTGGGCACGGCGTGGCAGCCGCGATCTATCGCGAGGCGCTGCGGCATGCACGCTTCGACCCCGAGCGACACGGCCTGGCCGCGGAGCGTGCCGCAGCCTGGCGGCGCTGCTTTTGCCTCACCCTGCCGGAGCTGCTGCGGGTCGCACGGGAGCCGACCTCGGCCGGCCTGACCGCCAAAGCCGTGCTGCGCCTGCGCGACGGGCTCGAGTGCGAATGCGTGCTGCTGCCGATGGGGCGCGACCGCACCACGCTCTGCATCTCGAGCCAGGTCGGCTGCAAAATGGGCTGCGGCTTCTGCGAGACCGGCCGCATGGGGCTGCTGCGCAACCTGACGGCCGCGGAGATCGTCAGCCAGCTACTGCTCGCGCGGCACGTGCTCGGCTGGCCGGTGCGGAATCTGGTGTTCATGGGCATGGGCGAGGCGCTCGACAATTTCGATGCGGTGGTGCAAGCCCTGCGGGTGCTGACCGATCCGGCGGGCCTGGCGATCGGACAGGAGCGCATCACCGTGTGCACGGTCGGACGCGCCGATGCCATCGCACGCCTGGCGGCGCAGGGCTTCAAGCGCCTCAATCTCAGCGTCAGTCTCAACGCTCCCGAGGATGGGCTGCGCGCCGAGCTGATGCCGGTCGCGCGCAAGACCTCCCTGGCCGCGCTGCAGGCCGCGCTGCTGCGGTACCGGCCGCGCCGCAACTTCGCGCTCGGCGTCCACTACTGTCTGCTGCCGGGCCTCAACGACGCGCGCGAGCACGCTGCGGGCATCGCGCGCTTCTGCGCGCCGCTGGGGCGCGTGATGGTGCACGTGATCCCCTACAATCCCGGCAGCGCACCGCTGACGCGCGCGCCGAGCGACGACGAGGTCGACCGCTTCATCGGCTGGCTGCGCGAGGAGGGGCTGCCGGTGCGCAGGCGCGTGACCAAGGGCCGCAGCGTGATGGCCGCATGCGGCCAGCTCGGCAACGTCCAGCTCCGCCGCCGCAGCCGCGCTGCGCAAGACTAGAGCACCGATCAGGCTGAGGTGCTCTAAATCAGCGTTCGCGATTCGGGCGCGAATCACAAACCTTGATTTCTCGTTTGATTGTCAGGGAGTCGCGCCGACTCCCTGTGCGCGAGGCAAAGCCTCGCGCATTCACCCTCTCGCGGTGGTGCGGCATCCGCCGCACCGCTACATGACCGATCGGCATGGCCGTTCCCGAATCGTGATCGGTCATTTAGCCGGCCAGGCCGGAGCGCTCGGATCCAGAGATTTCACAGCGAGGCGGGAGGAGACGAGCTCTCCGAGCTTCCCGTCCTCTCGTCTTCCTGTTCGTATTCTCAGACGATCCCAGCGACCTTGGCCGGGAGCTCGCGGGCAATGCGGATGATCGGGATGCCGGTCTGCACGTTCTTGACCATCTCCGCCATGCAGCGCGGCAGGTCTTCGAACGCGTAGACCTCCTTGTGCACGGTGGGTTTGAAGACCTTGCCGTACAGCTCCGTGGCCGCGGCGACGCCGGTGATCGTCTCGTAATGGGTGTGATCGATCGTCACCTGCTTCACCGACATCAGCGTCGAGTTGTAGGTGACCACCTGAGAGAGCTGCCAGCCCGCGCTCAGGTTGACCCCGCAGCGCGCGGCCACCGCCAGTCCAGCGTCGAACACGGGCCCGCGCAGCATGTCGCACACCAGGTGCATGCCCTCGTCGTTGGTCAGGCGCTTGCACTCCTTGTTGAACGCCTTGATGTCGTCCTTGCCCTTGAAGCGATTGAACGCCTTCTGGTCGATGCCGGTGATGCCCAGCTTCTCGAGCGCCGCACGACGCTCGGGGCTGCCCGAGCAGAAGTACGCGTTGTGGCCTTCGGCCTTGGCCAGCATCAGGAACAGCTCGCCCACGCCACCGCCGAAGCTCATCGCGTTGACCACCGCGCGTTGCTCGCGCGGCACCTTGACCCGGAAGATGCCGATCGCGCGCCGCCACAGGTGATAGGCGGTGGGCGCGCGCAGCGGCAGCGCCGCGATTTCCCACAGGCTCAGGCCGCAGTCGAGCGGAGCCTGCACCAGCTGCCAGTCGCCCACCACCGCGGCCTCCGAGTACCAGCCGATCGAGTCCGGCATGTCGTAGCCCCAGATGCGCAGCGGGTAGCCGTAGGCGTCAGGCTCGCCGTTGCAGTGGGTGAGCACGATGTCGCCCTGCTTGAAGCGCGTGACCTCGGGGCCGACCTCCATCACCTCGCCCACCGCGCTGTTGCCGGGGTAGATCTTGCCGCCGCGCGCGGCGGTGATGTTCACGGTGTCGGCGAGCGCGGCGTGGCCCACGTTGTGCTCGGCCGACGCCGCCAGGATCTTCAGCTTGACGTCGCGGGGGCCGAGCGCCCGCAGCTCGAGCTCGTCGAGCTTGATGATCTTGGCGACGTCGACCTTGTCGTAGTCGCCCCCGGCGCGCTCGGCTTCGCGCGCCACCGCGTCCGCTGTGATCGCATACGCGCGTGTCTTGCTCATGATCGGTCCCTCAGGGCTTGTTGGCGTTGCCGCGGCCACGCCCGGAGGAGCCGCGCGCTCGGGGCCCGCGGCCCGCCGCGGCGGCGCTCTCCATACAACGTTTCGCAGCCCCGTGCATCCCCCCGGCGGCGGCTGCGCCGGCCGCGCCGCGGGGCGCGGGCGTCGCGCTGCGCGAGCTTCGCCGAGCGCGCTCGGGCTGCTGGCGCAGCGCCGCGCCCCGAAGGCGGATTTGCCCCCGGGGGCCGCTTTGGGAGATCATTGCTTCGGGCGGCCGCACGCCGCCCCCGCCGGCGGAGGAAGATCCCCATCGCAAGCAAGCTCGCGACCCTGACCCTGCTCCTGCTGCTGATCGTGGGCGGATTCGCCGGCTACTCCGAGCTGCGTTTCCGCCGTATGAGCGAGGCGCTCGACGCGCAGATCGCGACCTACAAGCGGCAGCGCTGGGAGCGCCCGGTGCTGCGCGGGGCTGCCGGCGAGGGCAACGCCGCGGTCGCCGCGCTGGTGGCGTTGCGGGGATTCGACGGCCTGGACGGGAAACAGCGCGACGCGCTCGCCAGCCAGCTGTTCTACGGCCAGCCGCTGCCAGCGCAGCTGCAAACGCTGGTGCAGCAGCACGCCGTGCTGATCGACGGGCTCCGGGCCGCGACGCGACTGAGCTGGGCGATGACTGAGGTGCCGGCCGAGCAGGGCCCCGCGGCGCGCGTGCCGGCCTATCCGAAAGTGATGGATGCAGTCCTGCTGATGCTGGGGCGCGCGGCGGGCTCGGGGCCGCAGGAGTGCATGGCTATCGCGGCGGACGCGATCCGACTTGGGCAGGACCTGGTGCCGGGCGCGCCGCTGGAGGCCGCCAGCATCTCGATGCGCATCACCAGCGTGGCCACGCCCGTGATCACGCGCTGCGCGGCTGCGGGCGACGCCGACGCGGTGCTGCGCGCGGCGCGTGAGCTCGACACGCTGGCCACGCACGCGCCATCCGCCGGCGGCGGGATCGAGCTCGCCGACCTGCTGGCGGCGGTGGAGCTGCGCGACCTGGCCGTGCTGTTTCCCAAGGACAGCAGCGATTCGGCGCTGCGGCGGCTGCGCCGGCGCCCGGCTCTGTTCGAGGCCTGGTCGCACTTCGCCAATCCGGCCAGGTGGCGCGCGCTGGGCGCGGCGCACTACCCGCAGTCGCTCGAGACGTGGCTGCGCGAAAACGAGTGGCGCAACCTCTCGGGCCTGCCGCTGGTCGCCGACGCGACCGCACCGGTGCAGGGCTGGCTCTACGACGACATGCGCGGCCAGGCGCTGCTGCGGGTGCTGACCGTAGGCCTGGCCACGCTGGCCGAGCGAGCGCGCAGACAACGCACGCCGCGCGAGCCCTTGAGCTTGAACGAGCCGACGCTGTGCGACCCCTACAACGGTCAGCCGCTGAAGTGGCGCATCGCCCAAGACGGCGGCGAGCTGACCATCTGGTCGGTCGGCGAGGACCGGCGTGACGACAAAGGCTCGAGCGATTGGGCGCCGCAAGCGCCGCTCGACGTGGTAGTGCACTTCCCGCTGCGCTCGCTGGCGCGTGCCGAAGCGCCGAGGCGTTCCCGCCACTGAGCACGCCCGTTCACCGGCTCGCGGGCGCTGGCTGCTCGATTCACGGGCCGCCGCTACGCTTTTTTCATATTCTTCAAACCTGCACGCGTGTTCGCTCTTCCGCTGACCCCGGGTCTTGACTATATGGGAAGGCCAGCATGACGCAGTCGGCGGAAACCGCCCAGGACCAGCTCAAGCGCCTGGGTGCAGGTGGGACCGGGGATCGGCTGCACTTCAAGCTGGTGGTTCAGGTGCTGCTGCGCTGCACCTCGCTGCTGCGCGACGAGGCCTGGCACCTGGTCGCGATCGTGGTCGCCGCCGCGGTCCTGGCGATCGCGTTGATCTATCCGACCTTTCACATCCTGGGCATGTTCTGGAACGGCGTGCTCAAGGGCACGGCGCCGGGCTCGGCCGACGTCGCGCTGTTCCACCTGCACCTGGTCGATCCCTGGAACGCCGCGGCGCGCAAGGCAGCGCTGCGCGCCCTGGTGGGCACCACCGTCGTGATCGCGCTGATCGGCGCGGCCGGCTTCCTCAGCCTCTACTACTACCGGATGTGGATCCTGCAGCGCATCAACCAGTCGCTGCGGCTACGGCTGCTCGACCGGCTGCAGGCGCTCTCGCTGCGCTACCACGCCGGCAGCTCGGTTGGCGACGCCATCTACCGCATGCACCAGGACAGCGCGATGGTCACCCAGCTGATCGACGTGCTGGTGTTGATGCCCTTGCAGGCCGGCGGCCGCTTCGTGCTCTCGCTCGCGCTGGTGTTCATGGACGACCCGCGCCTGGCCGGTGCGCTCGCGCTGGGCTGGCCGATCATGCTCTTCATCGGCTACCGCTTCTCGCGCCCCATGCGCGTCGGTTTCCGCTCGGCGCGCGAGCACAACAGCGCGCTGACCTCGCTGATCCAGGCCAGCCTGCAGGGGATCCGGGTGATCAAAGCCTATGGCGCCGAGCCCGCCGAGCAGAAGCGTTTCGAGGCCGCGTCCCAGACGGCTTTCGCGCACGCCTATGCCGCGCGCGATCGCTACGTGTTCTATCGCCAGCTCGCCTTCTGGTCGTTCGGCACGCTGGTGATTGTCGCCACCGGCTTCGCCGCCGTGTTGACGCTGCACGGCAAGACCCCGTACGCCAAGGGCATCCTGATGTTCCTGGGCTTCAGCGTGTGGAACCTCGGGCTGTGGAACGCTTTCAAGGGCCGGATCGGCGACGGCATGCTGGCCTCAGTCTCGCTGTTCGAGCTGTGGGGCCGCGTGCAGGACATCGCGATCGGGCTCGACCGGGTGTTCGAGCTGCTCGACCTCGAGCCCGAGGTCAAGGATGCCGCGGATGCGGTCGAGATGCAGCGCTTCGCGCAAGCGATCGAATTCGACCACGTCGGCTTCGCCTACGACGACTCGCGGCCGACGCTGCAGGACGTGAGCCTGCGCGCCGAGCCCGGCACGATCACGGCGATCGTGGGCCCGACCGGTTCCGGCAAGAGCACTTTGATGGCGCTGCTGCTGCGCCTGTACGACCCCGCCGCGGGCGCGATCCGCATCGACGACGTCGACCTGCGCCAGCTCAAGCTCAACAGCTTGCGCGCCAACATCGCGATCGCCCTGCAGGAGAACCTGCTGTTCGGCACCACGATTCGCGACAACATCCGCTACGCGGTGCCGGACGCCAGCGATGAGCAGGTGCGCGAAGCGGCGCGCGTGGCGGGCGCGGACGAGTTCATCGAAAAGCTGCCCGATGGCTACGACACACTGCTCGGCGAGCGCGGTCAGAAGCTCTCGAGCGGCCAGCGCCAGCGGCTGTCGATCGCGCGCGCCGTGCTCAAGGACACCCCGATCTTGATCCTCGACGAGCCGACCGCGTCGCTCGACGCGCGCACCGAGCTGCGCGTGCTCGACAACCTCGCGCAGTGGGGCAAGGGCCGTGCGCTGTTTCTGATCACGCACCGGCTTTCGACCATCCGCAGGGCCGATCAGGTGGCCTTCCTGCAAGACGGCCGCCTGCTCGAGCACGGCACCCACGAGGCGTTGATGGCACGCGCGGGCGGCTCCTACCGGCGCCTGGTCGAGGGCGAAGAGGCCGCGGCGGGCGTGCAGGCCCGGGCGGTGGCCCCATGAACGCCCGGGCCGAGAACGTGGCGCCGGGGACCGCCTCCGCGTTTTCGGTGGTCATCCGGGCGCTCGGCTACGTCGCGCCATTCAAGCGCGACTTCGCGATCAAGGCCGGCCTGCTGACCGCCAGCCTGCTGCCGCAACTGCTGTTGCCATGGCCGATCAAGATCGTGACCGACCACGTGCTCGGCGACGTGGCGATCGGCCAGGAGGCACGGCCCTACCCGTTCTTCGTCGCGCCGTTCGTGCACGCCCTGGCGCACTCCGACAAGATCGTGATCTTGATCGCGTCGATCGTGGTCGAGCTGGTGCTGCTGCTGGTGATCGGCGCGTTCGGCACCAGCGGCTTCGAGCGTGCGCTGACCCAGGCCGAGCTCGGCGCCGGCCAGGACACGGCCACGCAGACCGAGAACCAGGCCAACTTCGGCTTCAGCTACGTCGGCGGCCTGCTCGGGTTGTTCGAGTTTCGCTGGACCATGCGCCTGAGCCAGATGATCAACCACCACTACCGCTCGCGGCTCTACGAGCGCGTGCAGTCGCTGCCAATGACGACCTTCGACGACGAGCGCATCGGTGACGCCGTCTACCGCGTGATGTACGACACGCCGGCGATCACGCTGGTGTGCCTGCGCGTGCTGCTGACACCGATCACCTCGCCGCTCAACGTGCTGCTGACGGTAGCCGTGCTGGCCTCCGTCTACGGGATCACGTCGCCGGTGGCGCTGCTCGCCACGCTCTTCCTGCCGATGGTGCTGCTGATCACCTGGCCGTTCGCGGGGCTGGTGCGGCGCAGCGCCAGCCACAGCCGCAGCGCGGGCTCGGTCGCGGCCAGCACGCTGGAAGAGGGCATGAGCAACATCACCGCGGTTCAGAGCCTGGGCGGCGAGCGCCGCGAGCACGGGCGCTTCGACCGCGACAGCGCGGCCTCGTTCAAGGCTTATCGCCGCTACATGGCGTTCGTGCTGCTGACGATCGGCGTGGGAATCGTGCTCGGGGCGGTGCTGGTCGGCCGCGTGTTTCTCTACGTGGGGGACGAGATCGTCGACGGCAGGCTCAGCGTCGGTGACTTCAGCGTGCTGCTGCCCTACTTCGGCTCGATCGCCTATTCGTCCTACGACATGGGCGCGCTCTGGTTCAACGTGCAGGAGAACGCGGCGGGCTTGCACCGCGTCTTCTGGCTGATGGATCTGCCCTCAGAGCAGGACCCGCCGCACGCGGTCGCCCTGCCGCGGGCGCGCGACTCGGTCGCGCTCGAGCACGTCAGCTTCGCCTACGATCCAGAGCATCCGGTGTTGTCGGACGTGACTTTCGAGGCCCGACGCGGCCAGCTCACCGCGCTGGTGGGGCCAGCGGGCGCAGGCAAGACGACCATCGCATACATGGTGCCGCGCTACCTGCGCCCCGATTCGGGTCGTGTGCTGATCGACGGCCACGACATCACCTCGGTCGCGTGCGCGTCGCTGCGCTCGCAGGTCGCGTTCGTATTCCAGGAGACGACGCTGTTCGACACCACGGTGGCGGAGAACCTGCGGCTCGGCAATCCGGGCGCCAGCGACGAGCAACTGGTGCGCGCCGCGACCACGGCCGGCATCTACGACTTCATCCGCAGCCTGCCCCAGGGGTTCGACACCCGGCTCGGCCGCGCCGGCGGCAAGCTGAGCGTGGGACAGAAGCAGCGGCTGTCGATCGCGCGTGCGCTGGTGTGCGACGCGCCGATCATGATCTTCGACGAGCCCACCTCCGCGCTCGACCCGGAGACGGAAGCGCGGGTGGTGGAGGCGCTCGAGGCGGCCAGCCGGGAGCGCATCGTGCTGGTCATCGCCCACCGCCTGTCGACAGTGCGCGGCGCCGGGCAGATCCTGTTCGTGCAGGACGGGCGGATCGTGGAGCGCGGGACGCATCGGGCGCTGATGGCCCAGCCGGACGGGGCCTACCGGCAATTCGTTCAGCTGCAGACCCATGGCGTGGGCTGAGCACCCGGCTCGGAACCGTGATAGAGGGCTGCCCGGGTCGTCCCGCGCGGGCAGGCCGGCGACAGCGGCCGGGCGCGGGCTTATATTCACAGGCGTGGACAGGTGAACGTATGCGACAGCTCAAGAAGGTCCTTTGCCCGACCGACTTCTCCGAAACCGCGCGGGTCGCGGCGCGCTATGCGATCAGCCTTGCGCAACCCCAGAATGCCGAGATCGAGCTGCTGCACGTGCACCACGTCCCGCTGCACCAGGCCGACGTCCACGCGCCGCAGCGCGTGGAGGAGCTGCCCCAGGCTCTGCGGCACGACCTCAAGCAGAGGCTCGCGCAGCTCAAGGACGAGCTGGCGACGCCGGGCGTGACCATCCGCACCGAGCTGGCGGTCGGGGTGCCTCACGAGGTCATCAACGCCAGCGCGCAGCGTCTGGGGGTCGACCTGATCGTGCTGGGCAGCCACGGACACAGTCGCGTCGCTCGCCTGCTCCTGGGTAGCGTGACCGATCGGGTCCTGCGCACCGCGACGCGTCCGGTGCTCACGGTGCCGGCCAAGTAGTCCGCGGTGTACGCCAGCGGTCCAGTCCCGGATCTGCACATGACGTCGCCTGACCGGGGCTTATAATCGATTGGGCACCGAGCGGCGGGCTCGATGGGAGGAACATGACCGGCATCAAGAAGATTCTCGCGCCGACCGATTTCTCGGAGCTATCGCTCAAGGCGGTGGAGGAGGCGGCGGACCTCGGAAACCTGCTGGGCGCCGAGGTGCACGTGCTGCACGTGTGCCCGCTGCTGGCCTACGCGCTGGCGCCGGACGTGGTCCCCGACGATCCGGAATTCGAGCGCCGCCTCAAGGAGAGGTTGGCCGCGCGCCTGGAGCAGACCGCGGCCTCCTTGCGGGCCCGCGGCGGCGAGATCCACACCCTGCTGGTCGACGGCAACCCCGGGCGCGAGATCGCGGAAGTCGCTGCCGAACGCGGTTTCGACCTGGTGGTGATGGGCACCCACGGGCGCACCGGCCTGTCGCGCTGGACGCTCGGCAGCGTCGCCGAGCGCACGGTGCGGGCCTGCTCGGTACCGGTGCTCACCCTGCGCGCGGGCGTCGAGCCGTAGTCGCATCCGCCGGGAAGGTGTTCAGCCCTTCGCCGGGGCCGGCACCGTGATGACCGGGCACTTGGCGAGGCGGACCACGCGCTCGGCGACGCTGCCAAGCATCAGGCGCGGCAGCCCGGTGCGCCCGTGGGTGCCCATCACCACCAGGTCGAAGCTGGGCGAGCGCTGCACGATCTGGTGATAGGGCAGGCCGTCGACCTGCTCCACGCTCGCCTCGACGCCGGCCTTGCGACAGGCGTCCAGCTGCGCGGCGAGTGCCTCGTCGGCGCGCTTGCGCAGCTGGTCCAAGATCTGGAGCGAAGCGGCGGCCACGACCATGCCGTCCTCCCAGCCCACGTACGACGGAAGTTGAAACACGTGCAGCACGTGCAACTTCGCGCCCAGCGACTTGGCCAGGTCGGTGGCCAGCGCGAGCGCCGCGCCGGAGCAATCGGAAAAGTCGGTCGGGCAAAGAATGGTCTTGATGGATATCATGGAAGCCTCGCCGGCCCGCTCGTGGGCGCGGCCATCTTGTCCCGACTCCAGCGGCGGCGCAACGACGGTACGGGCACCTCGCCGCAGTTGCCAGACACCCAAGTGCGCGTAGCTACAGCCTTGCAAGCCGATGACTGCGCTGTGGCTGGACAGAATCCTGATCGCGACTGACCTCTCGCCTCCCTCCGAAGCCGTGTTTGGAGCCGTCCAGGCGCTGGCCGTGGCGTTCGAGCCCAAGCTGACCGTGCTGCACGTGCGCGACGCGCGGTCCGCACACCGCAGCCAGGCCCCGCTGCGGGTCGGTGAGATTCAGGCCCGGATCGACGAGATGCGCTCACGCCTGCTTCGCTCGGGCGCGGCGGCACGCACCACGATCGTGCTTGCGGAGGATCGCCCGGGGCCGACGATCTGCGCGTACGCCCGCGATCACCACTACGACCTGATCGCAATTGGCACCCGCGGCAGCTCGCCATGTGTGCCCGGACTGATGGGGCGAGTGGCCGAGCACGTGCTCCACCACGCCGGCTGCCCGGTGCTCTGTGTGCGGCCGGCCGCCTGACCCGGCTCCCGGCGAGAGGGCGGCGACCCTCCCGCAACGACAGCGCGGTGGGAGCCCGCCGGCCGCTTGGCCGCCGGCGCTCAGCCGATCTTGATCTGGCGCATCTTGGGCGGCTTGGCCGGTGCCTTCGGGATGCGCACGGTCAAGCTGCCGTCCTTGAAGTTGGCCTCGATTGCGTTCTCGTCGACTTCGTCGGGAAGCGTGAAGCTACGCATGAAGCGGCCGTAGCTGCTCTCGACGCGGTGAAAACGCTCGTTCTCCTCGGTCTTCTGCTGCTTGCGCTCGCCCTCGATCGTCAGCACGCCCTTCTCGCAGCTGAGCTTGACGTCTTCCTTCTTGACCTCGGGCAAGTCGGCGCGCACGAGGTACGCCTTGTCGTTCTCGCTGATGTTCACTGAGGGCGCCCAGTCGATTCCGGCCAGGGTCTGACCTTCGCCCTGACCGCGCAGCATGAACGGGTCGCCGGCAAATACGCGGTTGAGCCGATCAGACATGTCGCGCAGCTCCCGGAACGGGTCCCAGGTGCGCTCTTCTCTCTTCGATAGTAGGGCCATTTTGGGTTCCTCCTTTCGAGCGGCCGGGACCGGCCGCGGTGGATACCCATCAAGCTAGACACGACCTCGGCCCGCGCAACCTTCGGCGCTGCCGCTACGCAGCGCCTGCCCCTTGACCTTCTGGGGACACTGATTAGCTTGAAATTCGGTAACGGCGGAGGCAGTGGGCGCCGCGGTGGCCATCAAAATCGCAGCACGAACGCGCGGGCAGGAGGGCCCGGCGCCAGTGCTGACGTTCAACCTGTAGGAGCACGCACATGGGAAAGATCATCGGCATCGACCTGGGGACCACGAACTCGGTGGTGGCGATCATGGAGGGCAAGGAGCCCAAGGTGATCGTCAACGAGGAGGGGGACCGGATCACGCCGTCGGTGGTGGCGTGGGACGAGCAGGGGGAGGTGCTGGCGGGTCAGATCGCGAAGCGGCAGGCGATCACGAACCCGGAGGGCACGATCTACTCGGCCAAGCGCTTCATCGGACGGCGCTACGACGAGGTGCAGCCCGACGACTTCAAGCGGGTGCCGTTCAAGGTGGTTCGGCGAGACAACGGCGACTGCGCGTTCGAGGTGCGTGGCAAGCAGGTGAGCCCGCCGGAAGTGAGCGCACACGTTCTGCGCAAGCTCAAGCGAGCGGCGGAGAACTACCTGGGGGAAGAGGTCACGGAGGCGGTGATCACGGTCCCGGCGTACTTCAACGACAGCCAGCGGCAGGCGACCAAGGACGCGGGCAAGATCGCGGGGCTGGAGGTCAAGCGCATCGTGAACGAGCCGACGGCGGCGGCGCTGGCGTACGGGTTGGACAAGAAGAACGAGGAGGTGATCGCGGTCTACGACTTCGGGGGCGGCACGTTCGACATCTCGATCCTGGAGGTGAGCGACAACGTGGTGCAGGTGATCAGCACCAACGGCGACACCTCGCTGGGAGGCGACGACGTGGACAACCGGGTGATCGACTACCTGGTAGCGGAGTTCAAGAAGGACCAGGGGATCGACGTCCGCAGCGACAAGATGGTGGTCCAGCGGCTCAAGGACGCGGCGGAGAAGGCGAAGATCGAGCTCTCGAGCAAGCTGGAGACGACGATCAACCTGCCGTTTCTGACCGCGGACGCGTCGGGACCCAAGCACCTGAACCTGAAGCTGACGCGGGCGAAGCTGGAACAGATGATCGAGGACTTGGTGCAGCGCACGCTGGAGCCGACCAAGAAGGCACTGGCGGACGCCAACAAGCGGCCTGGGGAGATCGACGAGGTGGTGCTGGTCGGGGGCAGCACGCGCATCCCGATGGTGCAGGAGTCGGTCAAGAAGTTCTTCGGCAAGGAACCGCACAAGGGCGTCAACCCCGACGAGGTGGTGGCGATTGGAGCGGCGGTGCAGGCCGGGGTGCTGTCGGGCGACGTCAAGGACATGGTGCTGCTGGACGTGACGCCGCTGTCGCTGGGGGTCGAGACGCTGGGCGGGGTGATGACGGCGCTGATCCCGCGCAACACCACCATCCCGACGCGGCGCGAGGAGGCCTTCTCGACGGCCGAGGACGGGCAGACGAAGGTGGAGATCCACGTGCTGCAGGGTGAGCGCGCCGAGGCGCGCAGCAACCGTACGCTGGGGCGCTTCCACCTGGAGGGCATCCTGCCGGCGCCGCGAGGGGTGCCCAAGGTGAAGGTGACCTTCGACATCGACGCCAACGGGATCCTGTCGGTGACGGCGCGCGACGAGGCCACGGGCAAGGACCAGAAGATCACGATCACGGCCAACAGCGGCTTGTCCGACAGCGAGGTCGACAAGATGGTCGAGGAAGGCAAGCAGCACGAGGCCGAGGACAAACAGCGGCGCGAGCAGATCGAGCAGCGCAACCGGGCCGACCAGTTGTGCTACCAGGTGGAGAAGGCGCTGGAGGAAGGCAAGGACAAGCTGCCGGCCGACAAGGTGGCCGAGGCGCGCGGGGTGGTCACGGAGCTGCGCGCGGCGATCGACAAGCAGGAGCACGAAGCCATCGCGCGCGGCAGCGAGAAGCTGGAAAAGCTGATGACCGAGATCGCCCAGCAGGCCTACGCCACGGCCGGACAGCCCGGCACGCCCGAGGATGGCGGCCCCGCCGCGGCCGACAAGAAGCAGGACGACGTCATCGACGCCGAGTTCGAGGAAGGCGACGGCGGCTCCAGGGCAGCCTGAGGCTGGCAGCCTCGATCTCGGCGGATCACGGCAGGGCGGGAAGACGCTTGTTCCAACAATTTTCCCGTCTTCCCGCCTTCCTGATTCACGCTCCCGGCCGCCCCGCTCACAGCACGCGCCGGAAGCGATAGGAGAGCTCCTCGAGCACGCGCACGCCGAGCGGGCGGAAGCGCCAGGTGTACGCGTCCACACGCACCGACTGGTCCATGTCGCGCTGGGTGCGCGCTTCGAGCTGGCCCGCGACGGCCGGATCCTCGATCGCAACGTTGATCTCGAGGTTGTAGGCCCAAGAACGGTAGTCGAGGTTGTACGTGCCGACGGTACACCAGCGGCCATCGACGACCGCGGTCTTGGCGTGCAGGATGCTCTGGCTCCACTCGTAGAGCTCGACGCCGCGCTTGAGCAGCGACCCGTAGAGGCGATGGGTGGCATAGGTGACGATCGGCACGTCGCTCTCGACCGGCAACAGCACCCGCACCTTGATTCCGCGCCGCACGGCGTCCCTCAGCGCGCGCCTGACCAGGCGCCCCGGAATGAAATAGCTGTTGGTGATCAGGATACGCTCGCGCGCGGTGCGGATCCGGTGCAGGTAGGCGCGCTCGATCAGGTGCCTGTCCTCACGCCGCTCGTTGGTCATCACACGCACGCGGCTCTGGCCGACCGGCTCGCCGCCGCCCAAGGGATCGGCGAGCGCCTGCTCGCGCAGCGCACCGCGGAAGGACCGCAGGAAGATCGCGCGCATGGCCGGCACCGCCGGCCCCTCGATCGAGACCGCGTCGTCGCGAAAGCCCTGGCCGCCGGCCGCCTCCGAGGCCCAGGGATCGGCCAGATTGACCCCGCCGGTGAATCCGACCCGACCGTCCACCACCAACAGCTTGCGGTGATCGCGCCGGTTCAGCCCGGCAAAGCTCACGCTCCCGCGCAACAGGCGCACCGGATTGAACTCGTACACATCGCAGCCGTCGCACCGCATCCGCTCGAACATGCCGCGGTCGGTCTCGAAGCTGCCCAGCGCGTCGAAGCTCACGCACACCCGCACGCCCTCGCGTGCCTTGGCCTGCAGCGCGCGGGCGAAGCGAGTGCCGGTCTGGTCCGAGCCGAACCAGTACATCTCCAGCAGCACCTCGCGTCGCGCGCCTTCGATCGCTCGCAGCATCGCGGACAGACACGCGTCGCCATCGTGCAGCAGCTCGACCCGATTGCCGGGCAACATCGCGTGTGGCATCTGGCGACCGTAGGTGTCCGGGCTTCGCCGGGCAGGGGGCAGGGTTGCGTACCGCTTCTCGCCCCAGCCCGGCCAGGGTACCCGCATTCGCTCTCGCCGCGGGCCCGCTCCGTGCTTATACTTCGACACGTCTCCTGGTACCTCGACACAGGGGACTTGGCCGGTTCCTGGCTTGTTCTTCGACCCCGTGGCGGCGTTGCGCGGGCTTGAAATGCAGTCGAGTATTCCTGCGCCCGCGCGCCTTGCCACGAGGCCGAAACCCTGCGCCATCGACCGATCAGATCCCCTGTGGCGAGGTACTAGCCGCAGCAACCAGCAGAAGTCGTCCCGTGGTCGCCCAAGTGCGCGTGATTACGTACAACATCCGCAAGGGCAAGGGAGCCAACGGACGCGCCGCGGTGCAGATGGCGGCGCTGGGCCGCGCGCTGGCTGCGCATGACGCTGACGTCGTGTTGTGCCAGGAGGTATTTCACTCGAGCCACACCGGGGCCTCGCAGAGCGGCCACCTGGCCGAAGCGATGGGTCTGGAAAGCTACTACGGCGCCAACAAATTCCGGGCGATCGGGCACCACGGCAACACCACGCTCACGCGGCTCAAGGTCGAACGCTTCGCCAACCACGACATCTCCACCAACCGCATCGAGCGCCGCGGCGCGCTCTACGTGCGGCTCGCGGCCGACGGCAAGCCGCTGCACGTGTTCAACGTGCACCTCGGCCTCAACGGCTGGCAGCGCTTGAGCCAGGTCCGGCAAATCGCGGCAGTGCTCGGCGAGGTGTGCCGGCGAGGCGAGCCGGTGCTGCTGGCCGGCGACTTCAACGACTGGCGGCGCGAGCTCGACCCTTTGATCGTCGGCCATCTCGGTTTCCGCAATGCCTTCGCAACGCACGATCCGCAGGCGGTGCGCACCTGGCACGCGCGCCGGCCCGTGTTCGCGCTCGACCGGATCTACGTGCGCGACGCCGAGGTGGTGCGCGCCGAGCGGCTCGAAGGCGAGCCCTGGTCCGAGCTCTCGGACCACCTGCCCCTGCTCGCCGACCTGCGCCTGACGTAGCTCCCTGCTGCAGGTCCCGAGCGCCGCCAAATGACCGATCACGATTCGGGAACGGCCATGCCGATCGGTCATTTAGCGGTGCGGCGGATCCCGCACCACCGCGAGAGGGTGAATGCGCGAGGCTTTGCCTCGCGCACAGGGAGTCGGCGCAACTCCCTGACAATCAAAGCAGAAATCAGAGTTTGTGATTCGATCCCGAATCGCGAGCTCTGATTTAGTAGGCGCCCGGCGGCGGACAGTTGGTGGGCTTGCTCTCGCAGCTGCGGCCGGTCTCGGTGCCGTCGAAGTTGATCCAGGTGCGCGCGACGATGCGTTCGGGCACCTCGAACTTGTCGTTGGGGACGCCGTTGCCGTTGTTCAAGCCCAGCGCGCGCGAGCGCACGGACTTGAAGTCGGCGCTGAACTCGAGCGTGGCGCCCGGCTGGTCCCACTGGTCGTCGACCGTCGTGGTCACGCCCGAGGTCAGCCCGGCGTTGGCGCACAGGCTGCCGTTGCAATCGATCGTGCCTTGCGAGCTGTACTCGAGACAGCCCGGACCCATGCCCATCGACACTTGCTGGTCGTCGGGGGTCCAATCGTTGGTCCCGTGGTGTGCCCCATACGGGCAGGCGCCCCACGACAGCAGATTCGGAAACGACCCGGTCGCCGCAGAGAGCACAAGCGTTCCGGCGCCCAAGAAGCAGCGATTGCTGGAATCCGGCGCCGGTACGCAGGTGCCGGGAGAAGCCCCGGTGCACACGCTGGAGGTGCCCACGATGTCGGTGACTACCGTCGCGCTGCCGAAAATGCCGGCGTTGATGTTCTGCGTGAACGCGATTGGGAAGCGGTAGTACGCGACCGCGCCGCTGCCCGCGATCGGACCGCTGGGGCCCGCTCGCAGCCCCACGATCAGCGTGCCGCCGGTCTGCGGGTAGTTGCCGTCGCCCAGCCCCAGCGTGGTGCCGGTGAGCTGCAAGTTGCCGGTCGTGGCGTAGGTGATGTACACCGTGTCGCAGTCGATCTTGCAGTCGCTGCCGCAGCGGATGTCGCTGCCCGGCTCGCACTCCTCGCCGTTCGCGGCGTCGACGACGCCGTCACCGCAGTAGCTGGTCGCGCCGGCCGCATTGTGACAGCTCGAGTCGCACACCGTGCAGCTCGTCAGCTGGTAATCACAACTCTCGGTCGTGGTATTGCCGTCATCGCATTGCTCCCCGGCGCCGGCCTGCGTCGTGCCGTCGCCGCAGCGCCTCTTGCTGCGGCAGTCGTTGCTGCAGTAGTCGTCGTCGACCTGGTTGCCGTCGTCGCACACCTCGTCGCCGACCACGAGCGTATCGCCGCATGTCTCCACGCAGCGCGCGTTGACCGTGGGACAGGTCCAGCCGTTCTCGATCCTGCAGGCCGCGCTGCAGCCGTCCAGGTTGGCCGTGTTGCCGTCGTCGCAGGTCTCGCCCGCGCTGGCATCCACCACCCCGTTGCCGCAGCTCGCCACGTACTCGACGTGGCAGCTCGCGTCGCAACCGTCTCCGGACGTCGTGCCGTGGTCGTCGCACTCCTCGCCGTTCGCAACGTCGATGACGCCGTCGCCGCAGTAGCTGGTCGCGCCGGCCGCGTTCTGGCAGCCCTGGTCACAGACCGTGCAGCTCGTCAGCCCGTAGTCGCAGGTCTCGGTCGTGGCATTGCCATCGTCGCATTGCTCGCCGCTGTCGGCGTCGATCTGGCCATCGCCGCACTGGCTGACGATGCCCGGCCCCTTCTTGCAATCCTCGGCGCATACCACGCAGCTGGTGTCGCTGTAGGCACAGGCCTCGGTCACCGCGTTGCCGTCGTCGCAGTCCTCACCGGCGCCGGCCTGAACCAGCTGGTCGCCGCAGCTGCCCTGGTTGCGGCAGTCGTTGCTGCAGTAGTCGTCGTCGACCTGGTTCTGGTCGTCGCAGGCCTCGCTGCCCACCACCATTCCGTCGCCGCAGACCTCGCTACACGGCGCGTTCGGCGCGGGGCATTGCCAGCCGGCCTCCAGCTGGCAGCTCGCGCTGCAGCCGTCCCCGTCGCGCGTGTTGCCGTCGTCGCAGCCCTCGCCCTGCCCGAGCGCGCCGTCTCCGCAGCGCACCGGCTGCGACGCGTCCGCGCCGCCGTCGAGCGTCGCAGCCATGGCGTCTCCAGATCCGCCGCCGGCGTCGGTCGCCGTGCCGGACGAGCTGGAGCCCCCGTCACCCTGCCCGACCGCCGAGGCGTCGGCCGACCCTTGCATCTCGCCGGTCGGCCTGCCGGCCCCGGCATCTCGCTTGGCGCCGGCTCCGCCGCCGCTACAGCCCCAGCCCGCCGCGGCAAGGGTGCCCAATCCGACCAGCAACCGCAGCCCGCCATAGGTGCGTGTTCGTCCCTGCATCCGCTTCACCCGACCCCTACACCGACCGCCCTACCCCACAGCTTTGGTAAATTTTAACTATCATACAGCAATTTGCTGGGCCCGGCATGGCCACCTCTGGCCGAGTTGCCCGACCCCTGGCCGTTGGGCAGGACTTGCGCCGGTGGCGGCGGGGCGCAGCTACAACTACAGCTGGGCACCGGCATGGGCACGCTCCAGACAGACCTGATCGGCCAGGGATTCGCGCTGCGCGAGACCCACATCTCGCGGGTGTTTCTGGGCGCGGGCGACGTCTACAAGGTCAAGAAGCCGGTCTCCCTGGGCTTCCTCGACTTCAGCCGCCTGAGCCTGCGCAAACGCTTCTGCGAGGCCGAGGTCGCGCTCAACCGCCGCCTCGCTCCTTCGGTCTACCTCGGGGTGGTGCCGATCGTGCGCGACGCGCAGGACGTGCACCGGATCGGCGGCGACGGGGAGCCCGTCGAGTGGGCCGTGCACATGCGCCGGCTCGCGGACGGGGACGCCGCCGATCGGCGTCTGGCCGAGGGCCGCCTCAGCCGCGAGCAGCTGCGGGCGCTGGCGGAGCGCCTGGCGCGCTTCCATGCCGAGGCGCGCTGCGACGCGGAAACCTCGCGCTTCGGCGCGCCCGACGCGATCGAGGTCAACGTGCGCGAGAACTTCGAGCAGACGCGGCAGACCGCCACCCACTACCTCTCGGCGCAGGAGCTGCAGGCGATCGAGCGCTGGCAGCTCGGCTTTGTGCGCGAGCAGAGCGCGCGGCTACAACAGCGCGCGGAACGCGGCCGGGTGCGCGACGGACACGGCGACCTGCGCCTGGAGCACTGCTATCTCGACGACGCGAGCGGCAGCGTCGAGATCATCGACTGCATCGAGTTCAACGAGCGCTTTCGCTACGGCGACGTGTGCGTGGACATCGCCTTTCTCGCGATGGACCTGAGCTGGCACGGCAGGCCCGAGCTGGCCGAGGCCCTGCTCGCCTACTACGCGCGGGCCGCCGGCGACTACGATCTGTACGGCGTAGTCGACTTCTACGAGAGCTATCGCGCCTACGTGCGCGCCAAGATCAGCGCGATGCTCGCGGACGACGCCGGCGCGGACCCTCAGGTGCGTGCGCGCGCGGCGGCGCAGGCGCGCAAGTACTATCTGCTTGCCGAGGCGTGTACGCGCGAGCCGTTGACGCGGCCCGCGCTCTACGCGGTCGGAGGCGTGATCGCGTCGGGCAAGAGCACGGTGGCCGAGGCGCTCGGCGAAACCCTGTCCGCGGCGGTCGTCGACGCGGACCGTACGCGCAAGCAGCTGGCGGGTGTGGGCGCGACCACCTCGCTTGCGGCCGCCCCGTTCGAGGGCCACTACGCGCCCGAGGCGACCGAGCGCGTGTACGCCGAGCTGCTGCGCCGCGCCGAGGTGGTGCTGCGCTCGGGCCGCGCCGTGGTGGTGGACGCGTCCTTTCGCGATCGCAGATGGCGGCTGCAGGCGCTGGCGCTTGCGCGCCGGCTGTCGGTGCCCTTCCTGTTCGTCGAGTGCGCGCCCCCACTCGAGATCTGCCGGCTCCGCCTGCAGGAGCGTGCGCGCGCGCCCTCGGTCAGCGACGGCCGCGTCGAGCTGCTCGACGCGTTCGCAGCGAGCTGGGAGCCGGTCGAGGAGCTGCCGCCCGAGCTGCATGTGCGCTCGGACACCAGCCGGCCCCTGCGCCGGACTCTGGACGAGCTGGCCCCGCGCTTGGGCTGAGGTGGCGCGCCCCTGCTCGGGCCGCCGCAGGGCTGAGCGCGCAGGACAAGCGGCTTTTTCGCCGAGCCAACCGAGCCCACTTCCTGACGCCGCCGCCTTGTGATACTGGAGGCAGCCAGCATGATGAGCATCAGCCTCCGCACTTCCCATCCTCATGTCCGGCTCGCGGCCCGCATGGCCGCCACCCTGACCGCGCTGCTGCTGCTCGACGGCTGCGTCAGCGCCAAGGTGACGCGCGGCGCGGCGATCGGCGCGGCCACCGGCCTGGCGCTGGGCGCCGGCACGGGCGTGCTGGTCAGCGACAAGAACCTGCTCGGGTCGAAGGGCGACATCGCGCTGTCCGAGGGCAGCTCGATCGCAGCCGGTGCGGCGATCGGCACCGTGGTCGGCGCGATTGTGGGCGCGATGGTCGGCCACCAGCGCGACGAAGGCTACGACATGCCCGAGAAGCCGCCCCCGAGCAGCGCGGCGACGCCGGCCGCAAGCACCTCCGGCGCCAACAGCGACGCCAAGCAGCAAGCGCGCGCCCCCTACCTGCGCGGCCTGTAACCGGCACGCCAGCCCCGCTCGCCGGGTCCACAGGCCGGCAATTCGTTCCGTCGAGAGACGTCGGCGCAACGCTGCGAGGAAGCTGCCATCATCGGTTTGGCGGTCCGGGACGGATCTCCAAACCGATGAAGTAGTAGCTCAGTGGTGCTCCAAGCTGGTGTCTACGTCTGACAGCGTCTCGTCGTGCTGCTTGCGGATGCTGGGCAGGTTCATCGGATTGGTGCGCCGGGGCTTGGGGCTGGGTGGGCTCGCCTCCGGCGCGTCGCCGTCCTCGATCTGCTCGACCGCCGCAAACGCGAGCGAGGGCGTGGCCCGGCCGCTGGCGTCACTGCCCCAGCAGCGCACCCAGCCCCCGGGCGTCATCGCGCAGGTGTGCGCGTCGCCGGCGCTAACCTGGGTGAACTGGCCGTCCGGCGGCGCGGCCTGGCCGGCATTGGGGAAGCCGGCTTGGCCCGGGCCGCCCGCGCCCCAACACAGCACGCGCCCGTCCTCGCGCGTGGCACACGAGTGCCGGCTGCCGGCGCTGACCTGCACGAACTTGCCCCGGGGCGGCTCGCTCTGGTGGTAGCGGTCGCTGCCCCAGCACTCGAGCTGCGCCCCGTCGTCGATCGCGCAGCTGTGCTTGCTGCCCGCCGAAACCTGCTGAAACGATCCCTCGGGCGGCGTGCTCTGACCCTGGTCGTTGTCGCCCCAGCACGCCAGCTTTCCACCCTGCTCGCTGATCGCGCAGCTGTGATCGCCGCCTGCGGTGACCTGCTTGAAGAAGCCTTCGGGCGGTGTCGCCTGACCCTGCTCGTTGTCGCCCCAACACACCACGTCGCCATCGGTGGTGATCGCGCAGGTGTGGGCATCGCCCGCGCTGATCTGCTTGTAGCTGCCGTCCGGCGGGTTGATGCGGCCGTTGCCGGCATAGCCCCAGCAATCGACGCGGCCGTCTGCAGCGAGCGCACAGGTGTGGATCGCGCCCGCAGCGATCTGCACGTAGGGGTGGCCCAGCGCCTTGGCCTGACCGTGCACGTTGTTGCCCCAGCACTCCACGCTGCCGTCGGCAGCCAGCGCGCAGGTGTGCTCGCGTCCCGCGCTCACCTGCGGCTTGACGGCGGGGCCGGGCTCCGCCGGGGGCGCAGGCTGCGCACCGGCTTGGCCGGCCTTGGCATGAGTCGGCACCATGGCCGCTTGCGCATGCTGCGCCGGCGGCGCGGCGCCGGCCGCACCGCCGCACGCCTCGAGCGCGGCCAGCACACACGCGAGCATCGGTGCCATCTGCCAGGTCGTGCGCTCCATGCGCCCCTCCGCGACGATCCGGGCCATCGTGCGCCCGCGCAAACGCCAGTGTCTCGCGCCCGCAGGCGCTGCACAAGTTTTGGGGGGCAGCCCGGCGGGCTAGGCCCCCCCCTGGAGCGCGCGAAGCCGGTTACGGTGCACCGAGCGAGGCCTCGGCGCGCAGGTCCCCCATGCCGAGGTCGCGGCGCGTCGCGGCGGCTTCAATCGCATCAGCCGCGTTGCTGAGCGCGCTGTGCACCGCGCTCTTGAGCGTCTTGCGTGCGAGCAGGCGCTGCTGCGCCTCGCCGTCGCCGCGCGGCTGCTCGCTCGAGGTGGCGGCGCCCCTGAGCAGACCGCGCAGCGTGCGCTCCGGCTCGTCCATCAGCAGCAGCGAGACCTCGCAACGCGTACGGTAGTCGCCGTCCTGGCGCACGCTCTCCACCCTGCTGAGCGTGCCCTCGAGCCGGAACGCGGGGACCTTGCGCCGCGTGAGCTCTTGCACGATCTGGTCGTTCATCTCCGAGAGCGTGAACACCGCCACGTGCTCGACCGCGCGCAGCTCGCGCTCGATCTCGTCGGCCAGCGCGGCCGACAGCTCGGGCCCGAAGCGCCCGCTGCGGTTGCGCATCTCGCCCAGCACCACCGCGTAGCGCACGTGGGCCAGCGAGGACGCAGCGCGTCCCGCCCGCGGCGGAGTGCGATCGGGAAGGGCCTCGGGCGCGCTGCCGGCTGCGCGGGCGATCGCTTCGCGCGCTGCGATCGCGTGCAGCGCACGCTTCGCCTGCTCGGCCACGATGGCCTCGCGGTCCGCGGCCGCCTCGCGCAACGCCGGCACCGAGCGGCGCATACCGACCTCGGCGAGCGCCGCGGCAGCCGCAAATCGCACCGCAACGTGCGCGTCGCCGAGGGCCGCTTCGAGACCGAGCACGACCCGCTCGCCGCCGTGGTGCGCCAGCGCCAACGCCGCCCGCGCCCGCACGCGGAAGGAAGGCGAGCCGCTCAGCATCTGCAGCAACGCGCTGTCGTCCTGGGCAGACGCCGGTGCGCCGGCCAAGAGCAGCCACGCGACCAACGACAGCGAGGGCCCCAGGCGCACGAGACTTCGGTACCGCCAGCCCATGCTCTCTTCGATCTAACCAGCGCGGCGTCGAGCGCGTCAACATCCGTGCGTTGCACTCGTAGCGCGGTGTGCGACAGCAGCGCTTGCCACGCACAGCGTGCTGCGGTGGATTTCGCCGCGACTGTGTCAATGCTGCAATCGCGATTTCATCTTCGCAGCGGCGACGTGCGCGAAAGATGGAGACCTACGTAAGCACGCGCACCGCTCGCTCGCGCCTCGGGTCACGGCACGCTGCGTGCATCGGATCCGGCGAGCGAAGCAATCGGCGAGGAAGTGACGTGCTGATCCGAGAGAGACAATCGACCTGCATAGTGATGCTGCGCAACGGGCTGACCTTCGAGCTCACGTACGCGTACGGCAGCAGCTACGGCGTGTGGCTGCTGGGCGAGCACCTGTTGTGGTGTGTGACGCCCGGGAAGGCCTGAGAGCCGATCTCATACCCGGCGTGGCCGGATTTCGGAGCGCGACGGTGCTGGATGCAGGCCGCGCGACCGATGAAATACTTCTGGGCGGCTGCATTTCTGGACGGGAAGTAAATAGCGGGATGGCCACGCGACCCTCCCGGCCCGTCGGCAGAGCCCGGCCCTGCCGGGGGCCCGCCCTCCCGCGTGGGTCGCCCCGCTCGCTCGCGACCTGAATCCCCGACCCCTCACGCGGAGCGCGCGGCCGGCGCGGCGCGGCGCGTGCCCGAGCCCAGAGCGCGGTGCAGCAGCGCGACCACGCTCGAGACCAACAGATAGGCCACGCCCTGGTGGGCGACCGCCAGCGGAATCGCGACCCGGGTGACGACGGTGAGCGCGCCCAGGTTGAGCTGCACGAAGGCCAGCACCGCGACCAGCCCCGCGGCGCGACCGAGCGCGGCGCGCGGCTGGGCGCGACGCAGGTACACGAACAGCCCCAGCGCGCAAGCCAGCAGCAACCAGCCCAGGGCGCGGTGCACGTAGTGGATCGCGTTCGGATTGGCGATCGCGTCGCGCCACCATGACGGCCCGTTGAAGAACGGCGCCGGAGCGTAGCGGCCGTTCATGTCGGGAAAGGTCGAGTAGTAATAGCCCGCGTGAGTGCCGGCCATGAACGCGCCATACACGACCTGGAGCGCGAGCACGGCCAGCAGACCACAGATCGCGAGCAGGTGCGCGCGTGCGGCCCGCGGCGCGGCCACCGGGCGCTGGTCGAGCGCGAGGAACAGCACCCACTGGCCGGTCGCGAACGCGAGCGCGAGATGCGCCGCCAA
Source organism: uncultured delta proteobacterium (assembly GCA_963778655.1). GTDB lineage: Bacteria > Myxococcota_A > Polyangia > Polyangiales > JAFGIB01 > CAVZVA01. Next base: position 188,419 of record CAVZVA010000012.1, on the reverse strand, counting down.
CCGGTAGTGGGAGACCCGCGGCTCGTCGACCAGGCCGCTCTTGACCATCAGCCAGCCGAGCAGCCCTTGTAGACCGCCGAGCACGAGCACCCCGAGCAGCTTCCAGGCGAGCCGCCGCGGCAGGCGGCCGCGCCAGAGAAAATACAGACCCGGCAGAAGCACCAGCACGCCGATCAGGCGGCCGACCAGGCGGTGCACATACTCCCAGAAGAAGATCGCCTTGAACTGGGAGAGCGTCATCGCCTGGTTGACCAGCCGATACTGCGGCGATTGCTGGTACTTGCCGAAGAGCTCGTGCCAGTCGGCCTGGTCGAGCGGCGGAAGCGCGCCGACCAGCGGCTGCCACTCCGTGATCGACAACCCGGAGCCGGTCAGACGCGTGATGCCGCCGAGCAGCACCATGCACAGGATCGCCGCCCACACTAGCAGCAACCAGCGGCGTACCGCCGCCGGCGCGATCTCGGCGCCAGCCGCCGCGCCGCGCGCTGCGGGCTCCGGTCGTGTCGCTTCGGTCACGGCGGTCATGACGGCGGGCCTGGTATAGCACCGCCGGGAAAACCGGTCAGAGGCAATAGGCGAATACGCCCTGGACCGTGACGCACTTGCCCTTGTCGCACTTGGAACCAGTGCTGCTGCAGTCCTGGAAGCAGCGCAGCTTCGAGCTGAGGTCGTTCGGGTCCTCGGGCGCGCAGATGTCGCCGGACGGGCAGTAGATGCCCTGCTCGATGCCGCACTCGTCGCCGCGCCCGACGACCGTGCCGCACACGCCTTCGTTGAGCATCGCGTCCGCCAGCACGTTGTCGACGCAGCTCTCGCTCGAAGGGCACTCCACGGCGCCGGCCGGAGCGCCCAGACCGGACGCGCCGGCCGTGGGGTCTTGGCCCGCATCCTCGTCCGCGCTGGCGTCGACGCCGCCGTCACCGGCTGCGACCGGGCTGCCGTCGAGCGCACAGGTGTCGATGCACACGCCGACCGGCTGGTTCGGCAGATACAGGCAGCTGCGCTGATCGCAGATGCTGGTGTCGCCCACCCCGCAGCGGCCGTACTCGTCCTTGATCAGATTGACGCAGTGACCGTCCTTGGCCTGACCGGAGTAGCTGTAGCAGACCTCGTCCGCGTTGCCGCAGTCGGTGTTGGTCTTGCACGAACGCCCGCACACGCCGAGTGTGAACACGCTCTCCACGCACTTGAGCTTGCCGCGGCAGGCCGGCAAACCGCTGCTCTGTCCCGTCAGGTCGCAGGGATCGCCCTCGCTGCCGTGGACGCCGGCATCCACATGCGGCGTGCTCGCGCTGCCGCTGCAAGCCGTGGCCCAGGGCAGGAGGACGATCACGACCCACGAAGCGCTCCGTATCAGCTTGCCCATGACCGCATCCTCTCCCGGCCCAGGCAGACCCCCGGGGCCTGCGGACGCTAGCAAACCAGCGCGCGCCCGTCGAACCCGATCGTGCCCGTACTGAACGCCGGTGCAACGCGTAGGCAGCGCGTGATAGGGTCGGTGCGATGCAGGTCCAAGGCAAGGTGGTACTGGTCACGGGTGGGGCGAGCGGGATCGGCACGGCGCTGTGTCGCGCCTTCGCCGACGAGGGCGCGCACGGTGTGGTGGTCGCCGACCTCAACGAGAAGGGGGCCAAGTCGGTGGCCGACCGCATCGGCGGCCTCGGCCTCAAGTGCGACGTCTCAGTCGAAGCAGACCTCCGTCACGCCGTCGAGATCGCGACCAAGCACTACGGTCCGGTCGACCTGATGTGCTCGAACGCGGGCATCGCATTCGGCGACGAACCCGAGGGCACGGCCGCATCGCTGCCCAACGACCGCTGGCAGCGCATGTGGGAGGTTAACCTGATGGCACATGTCTACGCCGCGCGGGCGGTGCTGCCATCGATGCTCGAGCGCGGGCAGGGCTACCTGTTGCAGACGGTGTCGGCGGCCGGGCTGCTGAGCCAGATCGGCGACGCGGCCTACTCGACCACCAAACACGCCGCGATCGGCTTCGCGGAGTCGCTGGCCATTACCCACGGCGATCAGGGGATCCGGGTCTCCGTGCTGTGCCCGCAGGGCGTGGCGACGCCGATGCTGGCAGGCGCGGCGCGCTCGCCGCAGGCCGGCGATGGTGTGCTGGAGCCCGACGCCGTGGCCGATTCGGTGCTTGACGGGCTGGCTGAGGAGCGCTTTCTGATCTTGCCCCACGAGCGGGTGCTCACCTACATGCAGCGCAAGAGCGCCGACTACGACCGCTGGCTGGCGGGGATGCGGCGGCTGCGCCGCAAATTCGTCTGAAGCTTGTGCCGGCCCCCAAACCGGGTCACAACAAGCGGGCTGAAGGGAGCCCCAGCATGCGAGTCGATCAAGCCAAGCCCCACATCATCATTCGGCATTGCGACGCGTACGATCCCGAGCGCATCCGTCAGATTGTGCGCGAGGGCCTGGAGACGCTGGGGCTGCGCCCGCAAGGCCGCACCCTGCTCAAGCCCAACATCGTGTGCGCGGGCGAGCGCTTCGAGCACGCCCACACCCGGCCCGAGTTCGTCGAGGGCGTGCTGCAGGCGCTGCGCGATCGCGACGAGGGCAAGATGACCGAGCTCGCGGTCGGCGAGCGCTGCGGCATCACCATCCCGACGCGCTTCGCCTTCAGCGAGTCCGGCATGGAGGCGATGGTCAAGCGACTCAAGGTCAAGCGCTACTACTTCGAGGAGGAGCCGCAGGTCGAGATCCCGCTTTCGCATCCGGGCCGCCTGCGCGACTACCTGTTCACGCCCGAGCCGGTGGCCAAGGCCGACTTCTTCGTCAACTGCCCGAAGTTCAAGGCGCATCCCTGGACCACGGTCACCTTCGGCAACAAGGCCTACATCGGCATTCAGGACGACCGCCACCGCTTGATCGACCACGACGCCAAGCTGGATGAGAAGATCGCGGACCTGCAGTACATCGTCCAACCCCAGTTCCTCGCCATCGACGCAATCATCGCCGGCGAAGGGCGCATGCTGACGCCGGTCCCGCGCCAGCTGAACCTGATCATCATGGGCAACAACCAGTGCGCATTCGACGCGGTGTGCTGCAACATCATCGGCATCAACCCGTACGCGGTCGATCACATCCGGATGGCGCACGAGCGCGGCTTCGGACCGCTTTCGCTCGACGAGATCGAGGTCAGTGGAGACGTGTCGCTCGAGCAGGCCAAGGAGCGTGCCAAGGGCTTCGAGGTCGGCCTGGTCCGGGTGGAGAAGTACTTCGAGGGCACCCACATCACGGCCTACGCCGGCCCTCCGCCCGAGAGCGAGGGCAAGGACTACTGCTGGGGCGGCTGCCCGGGCGCGATCGAGGAAGCGATCGAGATCCTGCGCCTGATGGACAAGCAGCTCGACGAGAAGATGCCGCGGCTGCACGTGGTGTTCGGCAACTACCAGGGTCCGCTCGACGTCAAGCAGGGAGAGCGCGCGGTGTTCATCGGCGACTGCGCCACCTTCAAGGGCAAGATCGGCGGCGAGCTGGTCTCGATCGAAAACCTGTACAAGAACCGCTCGACGCTCGATCCGCACACGGTCGAGGGCGAGGACATGTTCGTCAAGATGTTCAAGACGAACAAGATCCTGCGCGCCGCCAAGAACAAGCCGTACCTTCGGCTCAAAGGCTGCCCCGTCAGCGTGGCCGAGCAGCTGATGGTGCTGGTGCAGCTCTCCGGCGCCAGCGATCCCACGCGCGACCTGAGCGGCATCGCCAGCTACCTCAAATGGAAGTCGGTGATGGCGGCCAAGACGCTAGTCGGCCATAAGTATCAGGTCGAGGGCCCGACGCAGCGCGGCGCGGCCGCGCCCGAGCTGCCTTCTTCTTCCTCGAGCAACGCCGCCGAGTAGATTTCACCGCAAGAGGGGAAGGCGGGAAGCCCGGATCAGGGCGCCGCGGCCTCTTCACCCTGCTTGCGGATGATGAACTGCACGCGGCGGTTCATGGCCCGGTTGGCGGCGGTATTGTTGGGCCGAAGCGGGTGGTCGGGGCCGTAGCCCACGGCCTGTAGCCTGGCGCTGTCGATGCCCGCCTTGACCAGGAAGTCGCGCACGGCCTCGGCGCGCGCCTGCGAGAGCTTCATGTTGGTCTCGTGGCTACCGCGGCTGTCGGTGTGGCCCTGGATCTCCAGCTGCTCGATCTGCGGGTGACGCAACAGCACGTCAGCGACCTGTTGCAGGATGCCGGTGCTCGCGGGCAGCAGCTCCGCGCTGCCGACCTTGAACTGAATCTGCTGCGTGATGACGATTTCTTCCTTGCGCAGCTCGACCGCGGCGTGCTTGGGCGCCTTGATCAGGATGACCTGGGGCATCGCGGTCTGGTGCGGCTCGACCTCCAGCTCGAGCATCTGCACCAGGTAGCCGTCGGCTTCGACCCGCAGCCGGTAGCTGCCGGCCGGCAGATCGACCTCGGCGAACAAACCCTGCGCGTCCGAAGTGAGCACGTCCCCGCGCGGACCGCTCAGCTCGAGCTTGGCCCCGGCGACCGGGCCGCCCGCTTCGCTCTGCACCTGTCCGCTGATCGCGCCGGTGCGCGCGGCCGGCTTGAGGTGACACATCAGCGGGACGTCGCCGCCCTGCTTGGGGATCTCCACCTCGCAGGTGCCGGCGGTGTAGTCCGGGTGCTCGACCGCGAAGTGCGCCACCCCGGGGTCGAGCCGATCCACCACGAAGCGCCCATCGGCGGCGGTGGTGAGCGGCGAGAGCGCGCGCCCGCCCTGCAGCTTGACGATCGCTCCTGCGATCGGGGTCTTGGTCTCGTCGTCGATCACGCTGCCGAGCACTCGGCCGTTGCCACTCGGGGGCGCAACCGGGACCGGGGCCGGCGCGACGACCGCTGGCGGCGGGGCGTGCTTGGCAAAGCCGAAATTCACTTCGAGCGAAACGCCGGCATACATCTGCACCACGCCGAAGGCGAACTCGCCCTTGATCGCCAGGTATTTGATCGGCTGGATGCGCAGCGCCAGGTGCGGCACCATCGGGAACAGCATCACGGGCGGGACATGGTTGTCGCGCACGTTGTACTGCTCGCCCTTCTTATTGGGCGCATCCGACTGGTAGTCGCCGGTCGCGGGGTCGTAGCTGCCGTTCTCGGGCTCGGCACAGTAGAGCAAGCCGGGAGTGGTGGCGTCGAGGGCCGGACCGAGCACGTCGGGCATATGCGGCCCTTTGCAGTCCTTGAAGGTGTGGGTGGCCGGATCGAGATAGGCCTCGTTGCGGATCACGTGACCGGTGAGCAGACCGAAATCGATGCCGAAACCGATCTCCAGCGCGACCATGGGATGAAACTCGATGTCCCACAGCAGCGAGCTGGTGATGTGCCAGAGATCGACGTCGCTGCGCACCAGCTCGGTGTCCGTGATCTCGCTGTCCTTGGCCAGAAACGGCCCGTGGAAGCGGTAGGGCATGTGGCCCAGGCCGAGCTCGATGTTGAGCCCATTGCCGGTGCGGTAGGTGGCCGTGAAGCCGAAGCCGTCGTTGGAGATGCTCGGGGCGCGCGCAAAGAACGCGCTGGTCATGTACGAGGGGATCCATTGGTGGCGGTAGTAGCCACCGAACCACCAGTGATCGAGCGCGCTCGGCGCCGGTGCGACCGCCGGCGGCGCCGCGGTCGCATCGGTGGTCGTGCTCGTGGTTGCGCTCGCGCTCGTGGTCACAGTCGCAGTCGCAGGCGCCGTTGCGGCTCCGACTTCGACGGGCGGAGGCTTCTCGTGATCTTGCGCGAGCGCGTGCGGCGCGCCCGCTGCGGCGACGCCGAACAACACGGCAGCAAGGTAAGCCCGAAACAAGCGCACGGAAGCCGAGAACCCCAAAAGAACCCTGGGCTCTTAGTGCCCCCGTCGCGCCACTGCCGTCAAGCGCCGCGTGCCCGCACGCATGCTTTTTTCGCCCGTGTGCAGAAGCGTGCGCGCGGCTCACGCGCGGGCGTTCACAGATCGCGCGGCATCACCGTCCTGCGGCCATCGGCGGCGGCCTTCTGGATCGCGGCATCGCACAGCTCTCGCACGATGTCGCTGAGGGTGTCGGCGACCGCATCCGCCGTGTTCATGCCGGAACGGGCGCGCACGTAGGCCTTGAGCTTGGAGACCACGATCAAAATGTCGTGCGGCAGCTCGGCCGCGGGTGCGGTCGCCCCACCCGCGCCGGCGCCGCCCCCGACGATGCGTCGCTCGGGACGCGAAGGCTCGGGCGGCCGCGCGGCGGCCTGTGGCGCTGATTTCCCCGCCTGTTCCTGCTCGCTCGCCTGCTCCTGCAACCACTGCTCGCGGCTCGGCGCCTGCTGCGGCTCGGCCCAGGCCTCGCGGTGGCGCGCGCCGGGCACGTGGGCTTCGAAACACGCGACCGAGCAGAAGCTCAGGCCGGTGCGCTTGCGGTTGCAGGTGGAAACGCTGCAGGTGTAGTAGGTGCTCTCGAAGGACAGCGGCTGCCGGCAGCTGCTGCACAGCCGAAAGTAGGCCCGCTCGGATTCCATGACGGCGAGGATACACCGCTGGCGGGGCGCTTCGGCAAGGTGGTCGAGCGGGCCGGAGGTGCCAGACCGCCGAACCCTTTTACCCCGCCGCCGGCTCTCACCCGAGGAAGACCGCAGGCAGGAGGAACCATGGACACGACCGAGCTCAACGCCGGCAATTTCGCCTCCGAGATAGACAAGGAGGGCATCGTCTTCATCGATTTCTGGGCCGCGTGGTGCGGGCCGTGCCGGGCCTTCGCGCCCGTGTACGAACAGGCCGCACAGCGCTTCCCGGAGATCGTGTGGGGCAAGATCGATGTGGACGCGGAGCAGGAGCTGGCCGGGATGTTCGGCATCCGCTCGATCCCCACGCTGATGATTTTCCGCGACGGCATCCCCGTGTTTTCGCAGCCGGGCATGCTGGCGGGAGCGGTGCTGGACCGCCTGGTGCAGGAGGTCCGCGGGCTCGACATGGCGCTCGTCCGCCGCGAAATCGAAGAAGCCGAGGCAGCCGAGGGCGTGGAAGGCGCGGAGGCCGAAAGCAAGTAGCGCGCGCAACCTTTGCCGGCCGGCCTCGCAACCGACCCCTTCTCGGCCCGGCGCCCGCCTGGCATCATGCGGCCAAGCGAGGGCGGCATGCGAAGACGAGATTTCCTCAAGAACGCCGGCTGTTTCATCGTCACCGCCGGCGTGGGCAAGGTGCTTTCCGGCTGCAGCAGCGGAAACAACGGCGGCGCGGGGGACGGCGGAAGCGGCGACGGCGGGCCCGCGATCGCGGGGGCCTACGGCTTCCCGCAGGGCGTCGCTTCGGGCGATCCGCGGGCGGCCTCGGTGATGCTGTGGACCCGAGTCGAGGCGCTGGGCAAGAAGACGCAGAGCAAGAGCGGAATCACGATGCACCTGGAGGTCGCCGGAGACGACTCCTTCAAGAAGCTGGTCGCGCAAGAGACCGTGACGGTGGGCCCGGACTCGGACTACACCGCGCGCGTGCTGGTCGAAGGCCTGGACCCCGATACCATCTACTACTACCGCTTCGTCGCCGGCGCCGACCAGAGCCGCACCGGACGCACCTGGACCGCTCCGGAGCAGGATGCGGACGTGCCGGTGCGTTTCGCCTGGGCGTCGTGCCAGGACTACAGCGCCGGCTTCTACGGCGCTTGGCGCCGCATGATCAACGACGACGAGGCTTCCGCCGAGGACGAGCGACTGCGCTTCGTGCTCTTCCTGGGCGACTTCATCTACGAGACGCAGGGCGCGGGCTTCCAGATGGCGCTCGGCGACGACCTGAAGCCGGTGATGCTGAAGGATCAGGACGGAAAAGACCGCAAGATCCCCGACTTCCCTTCCGGCGGCGGCATGCTCGACTCGGGCGCCACCTACGCGCAGACGGTCGACGACTACCGCCACCTGTACAAGTCGTACCTGGGCGACCCGGACTTGCAGGAAGCGCGCGCGCGCTGGCCGTTCGTGAGCGTATGGGACGACCACGAGTTCAGCGACGACTGCTGGCAGACGCAGGCCAACTACACCGACGACAAGAGCTTCGACGAGCCGTCACAAAAGCGCCGCGTAGCCGCGAGCCAGGCTTGGTTCGAATTCGTACCGGCGGCGCTGAGCGACGCCGAGAGCGTCGACGGCGTGGCTCCTGCGGCCAAAGACTTCACGCCGGTCGAGGTCGAGGACGCCAGCTACAGCGACCCGGTCGAGGTGACCGAGCCCAACAACCAGAAGGCGATCTCCGCCATCACCATCTACCGCAACCTGCGCTTCGGCAAGCACGTCGACCTGGTGCTCACCGACAACCGCGCCTACCGTAGCGATCACGCTATCCCGGAAGACGTCAGCTTCGGCAACCTGCTGGTCTTCAATCCGCGTGCGGGGCTCTCGCTGGACGCCATCAACACCTTCGATGCCGGCAAGACGGCGAACGGCGGCAACCCGCCGGACAAGGCGGGCGGCTTCGACAACACGCGCAAGGACAGCCCACCCGGCAGCATGCTCGGTGCCAAGCAGAAGCAGTGGTGGAAGGACGTGCTGCAGGCCTCGACCGCGACCTTCAAGGTGTGGGGCAACTCGGTGCCGCTGTTGCGCTTCCGCCTCGACACGACGGATGTCGCTCTGTTCAGCGGCGATCTGCTGCTCTCCGACGACGCCTGGGACGGCTTCGCCAGCGAGCGCCGCGAGCTGATGGGGTTCCTCAAGGACAACGGAGTGCGCAACCTGGTCTCGCTCTCCGGCGATCACCACGCCCACTTTGCGGGCCTGGTGCTGGACGATTTCGACGCCGACTCGCCGACGCCGGTCACGGCGGATTTCTGCGCCGCGGGCATCAGCTCGAGCTCGCAGTTCGCGGCCGTGGCCAGCGCGATCTCAGCCAAGGCCACGCCCGGCCTCGAGGCTGCGGTCGCGCCGATCCTGGCGCTGATCACCTACGACGCGACGCCGCTGGGGGGCAGCGACACGGCGGTGGTCAACCTCAACACGCTGATCCGCTACGGCAGCGTCGCAGCCACCACCGCCAGCATGACCAACGATATTGCGATGGCCGAGGCCGCGCGCAACGACAAGGTCAACCCGCACCTGCGCTTCGTGGACACGGCCGCCAACGGCTACGGGATCGCGGCCTTCGACGGCAGCAACGCGCAGATCACACTGGTCACGATCGAGCGGCCGCTGGTCGACCGCGGCGGGGACGGCGCAATGGTCCGCGGCAAGGCCTCGTTCACGCTGGCTGCGGTGGACGCGGGCGGCGAGCCCAGCCTGGACGAGCCGGATCTCAGCGGCAAGAAGCCGTTTCCGCTGGCATGAGCGATTTCGAGCTGGAGCCGAGCGCGCGCGCGCCCGCGTGGCTGGCGCCGGTGCGCCAGGCGCTGGCACGCGCACCCGACCCCGCGCAGGCACGCGCGCTGGCGCAGGAGGTGCTCGCGGCTGCGCCGCGCGCTGAGCTGGAAACGCTGGCCGCGGCCGCGCCGGAGCGGCTCGGAGAGGTGCTCTTGGCCTTGTGCGGCGTGGCACCCTTCTTGGCATCCTACCTGGTGCGAAGGCCCGGTTGGCTGCTCGCGCTGCTGCGCGACCCGCTCGACGCGCCGCGCAGCCCCGAGGCGCAGCGGGCGGAGCTCGACGCCGAGCTGGCGGCCGAGCCCAGCGACGCTTTCCAGACGCTGCGCCGTTTCAAGTACCGCGAGCTCGCGCGCATCACCGTGCGCGACTGCAGCGAGCGCTTGGTGCCGCTCGCGCGAAGTGACGTCACGCTCCAAGAGCTCTCGCAGCTCGCCGACCTGCTGCTGCAGCGGGCGCTGCAGGTGGCGCGCACGCGGCTTGCTGCGCGCTTTGGCCCGCCGCGCTGGCGCGACGTGACCGGTGCCGACGTCGAGCTCGCCTTCACAGTGCTGGGCCTGGGCAAGCTGGGTGCGGAGGAGCTCAACTACTCGTCGGACGTGGACCTGGTGTACGTCTTCGAGGCTCCCGCACACGAGCTGGCCGAGAGCCCCAAGGGCCCGAGCCACGCCGCGCTACCTGCGGCCGAGTACTTCACCCGGCTGGCACAGCAGTTCGGCAAGCTGGTGGGCGACGTCAGCGACGAGGGCTTTCTGTACCGCATCGACCTCGACCTCCGGCCGCAGGGCGGCCAGGGCACGCTGGTGGTTTCCGACGAGGCGCTGGCGGTCTACTACGAGAGCTGGGCCGATGCCTGGGAGAAGGCCACCTTCATGAAGGCGCGCCCGGTGGCCGGCGACCTCGGCTTCGGCTGGCGCGCGGTGCGCGCGGTCGACCCGATGATCTACCGCTCGGTGATGGACCTCGCGGCGGTCGAGGGCATTCGCGAGCTCAAAGCCAAGATCGCGGCCGCGCACGGCGGGCGTCAGCCGGGCTTCAACGTGAAGCTCGGCGCCGGTGGAATCCGCGATTTCGAATTCGTGGCGCAGGCGCTGCAGCTGCTGCACGGCGGGCGCATCGAGCAGATCCGCGCCCGCGGAACGCGCGATGCACTGGAGCGCCTGCGCGACGTGCAGTTGTTGTCCGCCGAGCAGAGTGCGGGTTTGCTCGACGCCTACCTGTTCCTGCGCAGGCTCGAGCACCGCCTGCAGATGAGCGCCGAGGGCCAGACCCACACCCTGCCCGAGGACGAGCGGGAACGCACGCGTATGGCGCGGGCGCTGGGCTACCTCGGGCCGGATGCGACGGCGCAGCTGGAGCACACCCTGCGGCGCCACTGCGAGACCGTGAGCCGGGCCGTGGCGGAGGCCTTTCCCGAGCGCGACACCGACCGCGTGTTCGCGTTGCTCAGCGGGCACGCGCCCGAGCTGCTCGCGGCCGAGAGCTCGCGCGTAGCGCTGGAGGACCTGGCCGAGCGCTTCACGCGCGCGGTCGCGGCGAGCGCGGACCCCGAGCGCGCGTTCAACAACCTCGACCACTTCGTGCGCGGACTGGGCCGGCGGCGCTTCTACTTCGAGCTACTGTCGGACCGACCAGAGCTGGTGCCCCGGCTGACCGCGCTGTTCGCCGCCTCGAGCTACCTGTCGGCGATGCTCGCCAGCCACCCGGTGCTGATCGAGCCGGTGTTCCACGACCCCAACGTGCTGCTGCTCGATCGCGACGGCCTCGAGCGCGACTTCGAGCAGATCCTGGCCGAATGCCTGCAGCGCAGGGACGAGCGCAGTGAGGCGGCGCTGGACGCGCTGCGGCGCTTCTACCACCGGCAGATCATCAATGCCGGTCTGCTCGATCTGGGCGGTAAGGTGTCGCGCACAGAGCTCGCGCTCGCGCTGACGGAGATCGCGGAGGTGTGCCTGTGCCGCGCGCTGGCGCAAAGCCGAGAGTGGCTGCAGGAACGCCGGCCCAAGCTCGCGGCCGCGGCGGCGGGCACGCGCTTCATCGTGGTCGGCATGGGCAAGCTCGCGAGCCGCGAGCTGTCGTACGGCAGCGATCTGGATCTGATCTTCGTGTTCGATCCGGGCTCGCCCGATGCCGACCCCAACGACGCGCAGGAGTACTGCACGCGCCTGAGCCAGCGCCTGATCTCCATGCTCCAGACCAGCACCGAAGAAGGCGCGTGCTACGAGGTCGACCCGCGCCTGCGGCCCTCGGGCAACCAGGGCGCGCTGGTCGCCTCGATCGAGGGATTCGCGCGCTACCACGGGCGGGAGGCCGCGGTGTGGGAGCGCGTAGCGTTGCTGCGAGCACGGGCGGTGGCCGGCGACCTCGAGCTGCGCGCACGCTTCGAGCGCCTGCGCTCCGAGGTGTTGTTGCAGCCGCTGCCTCAGGACGCCCTGGCCGAGATCACCCACGTGCGCGACCGCATGGAGAAGGAGCTCGCCAAGGAGGGAGAGCGCCGCCACGACTTCAAGCGCGGGCCGGGCGGCCTGCTCGACGTGGAGACGATTGTGCAGTACCTGCAGCTGCGCCACGGCACGCAGCACGCGGAGTTGCTCGAGGTGGCCCCGATCGAGGAGCTGCTCCAGCGCCTGGCGCGCCTGGGTTTGCTGCCCGCCGCCCAGGCCGAGACGCTGCGCCGAGGTTGGGAGATGCTGCAGCGGCTCGCCAACCGCCTGCGCGTGGTGGAGAACCGCTCGGTCTCCGATCTGGACGAGGAGCGCGGCGACATCGAAGCGCTGGCACGCACGCTGGGCTATCCCTCACAGGGTCCACCAGGCTCGGCGCGGCGCGCGTTGCTGCGCGACTACCGCCACCACACCCGGGCGATCCGGGCCGCTTACGACGCGCTGCGGGCGGCCAGCGATCAGCCAGCGGCCGGCGAGTCTTAATGCACGAAAGCCCGGCTGCTCGCGCGGCCGGGCTTTCGTTCGTGTGTCAGGCGCTCGCGATCAGAACATGTAGTGAGCGCCCAGTCCGATGGTGTGCTGCGTGCTCTTGCCGTTGAGCTGGTTCTTGCCGGCATCGGAGCTCAGCACCGCATCGACGCGGTACTCGAAGCGCACCGTGAAGTGATCGGCGATGGTGTAGCCGGGGGTCAGGGTGAAGTTCAGGATCTTGCTGTTGCCCGGGGCGGGCCCGATGCCGGGCGAGCCGTTCTTGAAACCGAACAGCTCGATGCGGCCACCAAAGGAGAACGCGTCCTTGGCGTACAGGGGCTGAACGCCCAAGCCCCACCAGGTATCGTTGGCGGTTGCGCCGTTGATGTCCATTCCACCGTTCTTCTCGGTGCCAAAGTTGCCCTGGAAGTTGATGGTGACGTCGCCCGCGACCACACCACCGGTGAGGTCGAGCGAGAGCCGGCCGTTGCTGTTGCTCCCCGGCTGCTCCGAGCCGTAGCTTCCGGAAAGGCCCGCAAAGAAGGTGTCGCTCGGGGTCACCCCGAGACGGAAGATGATCGTCTTCCAGTCGTTGTTGTCGACCCACAGGTCCCAGCCGTTGACGATGCCGACGCCGATGTCGAACTTGTCATCGACGTTGTAGTCGGCCTTGACGCCGACGTGGGTGAAGGCCTCGGCCAGCCCATACAGGAAGCCACGCGTCAGCGTGGGGTTCAGCGGGCCATCGATGACCTCGATGCCCTCGTAGGTGACGAACTTGCCGGCCACCACGGTGAAGCCCGAGTGCGAGTACTTCGCGTAGGCCTCGCGCAGGTCGAACGCATAGGCGGTGCTGGCGAGCTCGTTGAACGCCGCGTCGCTGCCGGCGTCGATGCTGATGAACGCGCTCACGTCGTCGGTGAACGAGTGGCTCACCGCCAGATGCGCGGCGTGCAGCAGGAACGAGTTGCCGCTGGCGCCGTCGTAGCTGCGAAGCGGTACGGGCACCGCACCCTTGGGCTTGCTCAGATTGAGGTGATAGGCGCTCTCCACGAAGCCGGAGATCTGCGGCGTGGGGGCGGGGGCCGCCGCCGGGGCCGGCGCTTCGGCCGGCGCGGGGGCAGGCATCGGCTCGGGCTCGGGCGCGGGAGCCATCATCGGCTCGGGCGCGGGCGCGGGAGCCGTCATCGGCTCGGGCGCGGGCGCGGGAGCGGGAGCGACCGCCGGGGCCGGGGCCGGGGCAGGCGCAGCTGCTGGCGCGGCCGGCGCGGGCGCCGCCGGCTGCGCGGCCGGCGCGGGCGCCGGGGCCGGTTGCGCCAAGACCGACGCGCTGGCGCCGAGCACCCATGCGGTTGCAAGTGGAAATGCAATTCTAGTCTTCATTCGAATCTCTCCTGACCCAGCGGGGTTTCGCACGATCGACCAGGGCTGCGCCCGTCACGGCCCAGCCGGGCCATACTTGGCCTGGACTCTGGCCGCCGAATATTTCCGAATTATTTCGAACCAGCAACAAAGCGGAGAAACCGCGGAACCGAGGGGTCTCTCCCCCAATAGTTCAGAGCGGGCCTTCATCGCTTTTTTCGGCGACGAAAACGTTCGGAAACATCGCCGGGCCAGATTGGCGGGTGCTGTCCAGCCCGAATCCCGTGGGTCGCCGAGGTACTCAGGCGCGTCCCGCCGTGTCCCCGTTCGGAGGCTCCTCCATGAAGAAAGTCGAAGCCATCATCAAGCCGTTCAAGCTCGACGACGTGAAGAACGATCTGGGCCAGTTCGGGGTCCAGGGAATGACGGTCACCGAGGTCAAGGGCTTCGGGCGGACTGGCGGCAAGAAAGAGGTCTACCGAGGGTCGGCGTATGTCGTAGACTTCGTGCCCAAAGTCAAGATAGAGGTCATCGTCACCGACCAACAGGTCGGCCAAGTGATCGAATCGATCCAGAAATCCGCGATGACCGGTCGTATCGGCGATGGAAAGATCTTCGTTTTATCGGTGGAGGAAGCGATCCGCATCCGCACCGGTGAGCGCGGCGAATCCGCGATCTGAGCGGGCCGCGCCGCAGCCAGGCCAATCAAGGGAGAGCAAACAGCATGGACGCTAAGCAGGTTCTAAAATTCGCGAAGGAGAACAACGTGGTCATGGTGGACCTGCGGTTCACGGACTGGCCCGGCACCTGGCAGCACTGCTCCTTCCCCGTCGACATGATCGACGAGAGCACCTTCGAGGACGGCTTGGGCTTCGACGGCTCGTCGATTCGCGGCTGGCAGGCGATCAACGAGAGCGACATGCTGATGGTCCCCGATCCCGGCACGGCGTTCATCGACCCGTTCTTCAAGCATCCCACGCTGGTTCTGGTCTGCGACATTCAGGACCCCCTGACGCGCAAGCCCTATTCGCGCGACCCGCGCTTCATCGCGACGAAGGCCGAAGCCTACCTGCAGCAGACGGGCCTTGCCGACACCGCGTACATCGGTCCCGAGGCCGAATTCTTCATCTTCAACTCGGCCCGCTTCAAGACCGCGGCGAACGAGGGCTACTACCACATCGATTCGGCCGAGGGCGTGTGGAACACCGGCAAGGACGAGGTGGCGGGCAACCTCGCCTACCGCCCGCGCTCCAAGGAAGGCTACTTCCCGGTGCCGCCGCTCGACCGGCAACAGGATGTGCGCGCCGAGATGGCGCTCACGATGATCAAGCTGGGGATCGTGATCGAGGCCCAGCACCACGAGGTCGCCACCGCCGGTCAGGCCGAGATCGATATGCGCTTCCAGGCGCTGAAGCGGATGGCCGACCAGCTGATGATGTACAAGTACGTGGTCAAGCAGGTCGCGATCAAGAACGGCATGACCGCGACCTTCATGCCCAAGCCGCTGTTCGGCGACAACGGCTCCGGCATGCACGTGCACCAATCGCTGTGGAAGGGCGGCAAGCCGCTGTTCGCGGGCGACGGCTACGCCGGGCTGAGCCAGACCGGGCTGCACTACATCGGCGGCATCCTCAAGCATGCGCGCGCGATCGCTGCCTTCAGCAATCCCACTACCAACAGCTACAAGCGGCTCACCCCCGGCTTCGAGGCGCCCGTCAACCTGGCCCTGAGCAGCCGCAACCGCTCGGCCTCGTGCCGCATCCCGATGTACTCGGCCTCGCCCAAGGCCAAGCGCGTGGAGGTGCGCTTCCCCGATCCATCGTGCAACCCCTACCTCGCGTTCAGCGCCATGCTGATGGCTGGGCTCGACGGGGTGCAGAACAAGATCGATCCGGGCGCGCCGCTCGACAAGAACATCTACTCGCTGTCGGCCGAAGAGGTCGCCAAGATCCCGTCGATGCCCGGGAGCCTCGAGGAGGCCCTCGACTGCCTCACCAACGACCACGCGTTCCTGCTCAAGGGCGATGTCTTCACCGAGGACGCGATCCAGACCTGGATCTCGTACAAGAAGGAGACCGAGGTCGACGCCATCCGGCTGCGGCCCCATCCGCACGAGTTCGAGCTGTACTACGACTGCTGATCGCGGGCGCTGCGCTTGCGCCGGAAGGCCGGTCCTCACGAGGGGCCGGCCTTCTGTCTTTTGTGACCGGGAAGCAGCGCCGCCGCGCGGCGCGCAAGCCGGAAACGGCCTCGAACGGCCGACCTTCGCAGCCCCGCGGCGAGCGCTTCCCGCCTTCGCGGCTTGTGCTGACCCCGAAGGCCGCTACTGCATGGTCACTACTTTGGTCAGCGTCTCACCGGCGCTGATGCGGACCTTGAATGTCTTCTGCAGCCCGAACTGAGGGTTCGCGAGGTGGACGGTATGGCTGCCCGCCGACAACACCAGGTTCATCTGCGGTGTGGTCCCGGCGGGGCGGCCGTCGATCGTGACCTCGGCCCACGGCCGTGAGTTGATGCGTAGCACGCCGGTTCCTGCTGCCTTGCTCGCAGCGGACACGGCGGCCCTGCTCGGCGCGCGCGCGGCTGCCGGCGGGCGGGCGCGGCGCGGCGCGGGCGTGGCTCGCTCGGGCGGCGCGGGCTCCGCGGGCGCAGGCGGCGTGGCCGCCGGCGGGGGCGTGGCCGCCGGCGGCGGCGTGGCCGCTGGCGGCGGCGGGGCGGCGGGTTGGGCCGCGCGCGCCTGCGTGGGCCGCGCATCCGGTACCAGCGTGACCAGCGGCAGCTGCAACACCTCGCCAGACTCGAGCGCGAGCCGCGCCGACCATCCCCGATAGCCGGCCTTGTGGACCTCGATCAGATGGCGGGGACCGGGCGCGAGTTCATTGATCACGAAAGGGCTCATGCTGCCGGAGAACGGTTTACCGTCGACGCTCACTCGGGCGTCCACGGGCATGGTGACCAGGTGGATCTCGGCGGGCCGCGCGCCGCGGGTCAGGTACAGGGCGACCGAGATGACGGCGACGATGCCCACCACGATCGCGACCACGGTGGCGTACGAGGTCTGCGGCAACTGCGGCATGCCACGCAGCTCGGCGGCCGGCGTGGGGGCGGCCGGCGGAACCGTGGACACGGCCGCGTCGAATGGCGAGGGGGCGCCCAGCGCGGAAGGCGCGGGGTACGACGACACCGATGCCGCGGGGCGCACGTCGGAGACGGCGGCGGCGATGCCGGAAAACGTTTCACCCACGTAGAGCTGGCGCGTGACGTCGTCGTCGCCGGGCGCTTCGAACGGCGACGGCAGGTCGTCCGGCTCGCCGGCGCGCCCGCTTCCGGTGGGCGGCTCGTCGTCGTCCCACTCGAGCCCGACCGTGGGCGACGACCCAGGCTCGACCGCGCCCGGGACCAGCGCGGGATCAGGCAGCGGAAAGACCGCGCTCTCGGCGCGCCTGCCCGCAGCTGAGTCGGCCCGGGGCGAGTCGGGCGACGAGCCCGGCGCGCCACCCGACCCGAGCGACGCGGGATTGGGAAACACGGCGCTGGGACCGCTCACCGTGCTGACGGGGTCCAGGTGGTCGAAAGCGGCCAGACCGGTCGGCTCGTCGTTGCGGCGCTTGGTGTCGACTCGCAGCGCCTCGGGCGTCGGGTGTTTCGCGAGATCCTCGGCGAACACGCTACGCATGTGCTGCGCCAGATCCTTGGCCGAGCACTCGTTGTGGCTGTCGGCCATGAACGCGAGCAGCGCGCGCCGTAGTTCCGCGGCGCTCTGGAAGCGGCTGCGCGGGTGCTTGGCCAGCGCTTTCAGGGCGATCGCTTCGAGCGCGGAGGGGACCTCGCGGTTCCAGCGGCTGGGCGGCTCGATCACCACGTTGCGCACCTTCTCGACCGCCGCGTAGTCACTCTCGCCGGAAAACAGCCGCTCGCTCGTGAGCAGCTCGTAGAGGCAGATGCCGGTGGCGAAGACGTCGCTGCGGCGGTCCATCGGCTCGCCCTTGATCTGCTCCGGCGACATGTAGCCGAACTTGCCCTTGACGATGCCCACCTCGGTGCGCGCGACGTTCTCGGTGCTCATCGCGATCCCGAAATCGGTGAGCTTCACGGCACCGTCGTAGGAGATCAGGATGTTCTGCAGCGAGACATCGCGATGCACGAGGCCGAGCAGGTTGCCGTCGGCGTCCACTTGCTCGTGGGCGTGATGCAAGGCCTCGCATGCCTGGGCGACGATGTAGCAGGCGATCGGCACCGGGATGCGCTGCTCGGTGCGACGCGAGCGGTGAAACAACATGCGCGCGTCCTGGCCGAAGACGTACTCGAGCGCGATGAACGGCGTTTCGCCGACCTGGCCGACCTCGAGCGTGCGAATGATGTTGTCGTGCTCGAGCTGCGCGAGCACGCGCGACTCGTCCAGGAACATCGTCACGTACTGCTTGTCGTCGGTCAGGTGCGGCAAGATGCGCTTGACCGCCACGATCGGCTGGCCGGGCCGGCTGGTATCCCGGGCCTTGAGGATCTCCGCCATGCCGCCGATGTTGATGCGCTCGAGCAGCTCGTACTTGCCGAAAGGGATGACGCGCCTCCGGGTGATCGCAGGGCAGAGATACTACACCGGGAAAGCGCTCGGGTTGAGCGCCGGCGAATGCGGGCGGTGCCGCGGCTCGGGCCGGCCCGACGCGCCGAGCGCCCCGCCGGCGGCTGGGCACGGCCGGGCACGGCGCGGCCGCAGTCTGCGCCAGCGGCGCGAAATTGCGGCGGGCGATCTGCCGGCGATCGCGCAGAGCCTCGAAAACAAGGGGTCCGAGGCCTCCCGTGCACGATTTTGACTGCTTTTTCAGGGCTTGCGGCCACGCGGCCCTTGCCAGGTCTACCGCACCTCTGTCATTTGTGCGCCAGGATTCCGCTGCACGTCGCGCTGTCGGCAGAGGCTGTAGCGGCTGAGCCGGCTCCGGATCCACTCCCGACGGGAGACGTCCGGAGCGCATTGGCAGTTCGAGGACAACCGTTTTCCGACGAAGAAAGTGACAGGGAAGAACACATGGCAAAAGGCGCGATCCAATCACCGATGAGCAAGACTCAGATTCTCTCCGAGATCGCCGGCAACACCGGGCTGTCGAGGAAGCAGTCGGCCGCAGTGCTGGACGAGATCACGACTCTCATCAAGCGGCACATCGGCAAGAAGGGCCCGGGCACCTTCACCCTGCCGGGCCTGTTCAAGGTCACGACCGTCAAGAAGAAGGCCGTACCTGCACACCCGGGCATCAATCCGTTCACGGGCGAGAAGACCATGTTCAAGGCCAAGCCGGCCCGCACGGTCATCAAAGTCCGCCCGCTCAAGAAGATGAAGGACATGGTCTGAGCCGGACGGCGCAAACGCTCGCCGCGAGGGGCACACGGGGGCGGCGTTTGCGTCGGGCCTTCTGAGGGAGGCGGGCTTCGGCCCGCCTTTCCTTTTTTCAGCAGGCTTACTTCAGAAGCCTTCCGTCGAGGCACCGGGCGGCCAGGCCGAGATGGTGGGCAGCGGGGAAGGCTCGCCCAGCACGTAGCCCTGCCCGTAGATGAGCCCGCAGTCGAGCGCGGCGGTCAGCTCGGCGTCGGTGTCGATGCCCTTGCCGATCACGTGCGCGCCCAGCTGCTCGCACATGGTGATCAGCAAGCGAACCACGGTCTGCTTGCGCACGCTGCGGTCGATCCCCGCGATCAGATCCCGGTCAAGCTTCACGGCTGTCGGCTCCACGTCGACGAGCTGCTTGAGCGTGGAGGGGCCCGCGCCGAGATCGTCGATTGCGAACGCCACCCCGCTGCGGCCGCGCAGCTCGGTGACGACCAGCTGCGCCAGCTCTGACAAAGTGGGCTGCGAGAGCTGCAACACGATCGGCGCGTCGTGCCTGCAGATCGGATCGTCGGGCCGCACGATAAAGCGATCCTTGAGCTCGGCGGGATGGACGGGGATGTAGAGCGCGGCGCCCGCGCACTCGCGGGTGGCGATGACGCGAATCGCGCGGCCCAGGTCGCCTACCGTCTTCTCGAACATCGCGCGGGCGAAGAGCTCGCTCGGGTCGGTCAACCCTTCGCGACGACAACGCGGCAGCACTTCGTAGCCGCGGGTCTCGCCGGTGTGCAGGTTGACGATGGGCTGAAAGTCGGCGCCGAGGTCGTCGAGCGGAATGCTGCCGACAAGCCGGTTCTCACGCTCCTGCTCCTCGACATAAGGAGCGGGTCGGGTAGACGCCGAGTGCACGCCACTGACGTTGGTGCCATGGCCTGCATACTCGGTCGTGTCTGGCTCATCGAACGCCCAGCGGCGCATACAGCTAAGCTCTAGTATTCGAGATCGACTAGAAGCTAACAAGCTGAAAGCATTATGGGGAGTATGAACACCGAGAGTATGCGCAGGGCACCCACGATCGCACAGGTGTGGTTCTGGTCAGCGTTCGCCGCGCGAGCGAGAATTGCCGGCGTGAACCGTTCGAGCCGTGTCGGCCGCTGCGCGACCGTGCTGGTGCTCGCGGGCGTGGCCGCAGGCTGCGGACCGGGCACCGCGCGCCACGCTCGCGGCGAAGTCTCCAGCTCCAACCGGGCGGCGAAGCCCGCGCCCAAGAGCGCCGCGCCCGCGCAAGCGCCCGCCCCGCCAGCGCAGCCAGCGCGGCGCGCCGCTTCTCCCAAGGCAGACGCCGGTGAGCTGCGCACCCGCTGCGACGGCGGGGATCTCGCAAGCTGTGTCGCGCTCGGTGACAAGCTTCGCGCCGGCCGCGCGGGCGCGGGCAACAGCCCCGAGCTGGAGCAGGCTTTCGAGCTCTACGCGCGCGCGTGCGACCGCCATCAAGAAGACGGCTGCGCGCAGCTCGGCCTGATGTACCAGGAAGGCCAGGCCGTGCCGCGCGACATCTCTCGCGCGGTCGACCTGTTTCGCAGCGCGTGCGATGGAAACGCCGCCCGCGCCTGCAGCCGCTTGGGCTCGCTCTACCTGACCGGCACGTTCGTGGCGCGCGACGCGGCGCGCGCGTACGGCTACTCGGAAAGCGGTTGCAAGGCCGGCGACGGTCTGGGCTGCGTGAACCTCGGGATGATGCTGCGGCGTGGCGACGGCGTCGCGCGTGATCCCAAGCACGCTTCGGAGCTATTCCACAGCGCCTGCATGCTGGAGCTGGGGCGCGGCTGCAGCTTGCTCGGCGAGATGTACGCCAGCGGAGAAGGCGTGGAGCGCAACGCCAAGCTCGCGCAGATGTGGAACATCCGCGGCTGCACGCTCGGCGATGGCCGCGGCTGCGGCAACGCCGGCGTCGGTCATCAGCTCGGTTTCGGCGCCGATCGCGACCCCGCGCGCGCGGCCGACTACTTCCGGCGCGCCTGCGAGGCCGGCGAGATGCGGTACTGCGCGCTGCTGCGACGCTTCGAGCAGCAGCAGGCCAGTCAGAGCACCAGTGCAGCGTCCGCGAGATAGCATCAATCCTCGCGAGCGATGCGGGCCCGATCGCGGCGTTGCCACAGCTTGAAATACACGGAGTATTCCTGCGCTGCGGCGCCTTGCGCTCGGACCCACCTCACTCACGATCCCTTGATCCCATGTCGCGGACGCTGCACTAGTCCAGCGCCAGGCGGGCCGGGACGCGCTCCTCGCTGAGGTGGTGCTCGACCAGCTCGGCCCCCGGCAGCGTCTCGCGCGCGAGCTCGACGATGCGCGCGTGGTGCGTGAAAAACAACACCTGGGTGGTGGCGGCCAGGTCGCCCAACACCTGCAACGCGGCCCGCGCGCGCTCATCGTCGAACTCGATCAACACATCGTCGAGCACCAGCGGCATCGGCTCGACCTGGGCAGCGAAGCGCTCGATGCTGGCGACCCGCAGCGCGAGGTAGAGCTGATCGCGGGCGCCCTCGCTGAGAATCCTCGACCTTCACCGCCTTGCCTTGCGCCTCGACGCACACCAGCGCTGGCTCGTCGTGCTCGCCGTAGTCTACGACCAGCTTGGGGTAGCGGCCCAGCGTCATGCGCGCGAACAGCTCGGCGGCCCGGCCGACCAGCGGCTCCTGGTTGGCGTCGCGGTAGCGGCGCATCTCTCGGCGCAGGAGCTCGGCTGCCAGTCGTTTGCGAACGTAGCCGTGGGCGTGCGCCTTGACCCGGCTCAGATGCTGTTCGGCCTCGGAGGCCGCCTCGGCAGCGACGTCGTCGCGCTTGAGCAGCTCGAGCCCATTCTCCAGGCTGCCGCTGCGGTGTACGGCGGTGGCGTGCTCGTCGTGGACGCGCTCGAGCTCGTCCGCGATGTCCTCGAGCCGCACCCGGATCAGGTCACGGTCGAAGACGGCCGTCTCCGCGATCAGCGCCTCGATGCCCGCACCTTCGCCTTGCCGCAGCAGCTCGTCCTCGACCTCGACCAGCTCCTGCTCGATGGCACGGGCCTCGAGCGCTCGACGTTCGGCCGGCTCGAGCGCGTCGATGTCGTCCACGTGGGCCGCGTGCATCAGCAGCTCGAGATTGCGGCGCGCCTCGGCCGCCTGCGCTTGCAGCGCAGCGAGCCGCTCGCGGCTGGAGCGCAGCTCCTCGTCGATGCGCTCGCGTTGCTGCAGGTTGGTGCGCGCCTCGTCGCAGCGCCGGCTGAGCTCCTCGGCAGCGCGCGCCGGCTCGAGCTCGCCGAGCTCGGGCAGGTGCCGCGCGACCAGCCCGCGCACGTCGCGCTCGAACTGCTCGGCGTCGCGCTCCATCTTCGCGATGCGCTGCTCGAGCTGGCGCATGCCGTCGACGTCGGCGAATAGACGGCCGAGGCCCTCGAGCACGGCTTGGGCTTCCTCGACGCTGGCGTCGGCCCGCAGCCCCAGCCGCGCCATCAGCTCGCTCCACTGCGCCTGCCAGCGCGCGAACGTCTGCCGGGCCAGCTCTTGCCTGTGCTGCGCCTTGGCGCGCCCGCGCTCTCCGGCCTCCAACTGCGCGGCCACGCGTCCGAGCAATGCCTGCATCTCCGCCGGTGCGCGCGGACGCACGCGCAGCGGTTCCCACGCCTGCTGCCATTGCCGGGCCAGCGCGGCCTGCTCCTGCGCGAGCGCGTCCGCCTGCATTCGTAGCTGCGCGCGCTCCCGTTCGAGCTCGTCGCGCTCGCTCAGCAGACGCGCCAGCTCCGAGACGCGGCGGGTCTCGCGGCGCAGGCGGTCGGCCAGCTCGTCGGCGCGGCGCTGCTCGTGCTCGAACTGCAGCAACAGCGTGGGCTCGGGCGCGGCCGCGGACGAGATCGCGGTGCGTACTCCCTGCCACAGCTCGCCGCGCTGTGTGCGCGCCGCCTCCAGCTCGGCCTCGGTCGGCGGCGGCCCCTCGCGCTGCATCGCACCGAGCTCCAGCCGCACGCGGGCCTCACGCGCTTCGAGCTTCGCCTGCGCTTGCTGCTGCGAGCCGCGCCTGTGCTCGATGCGCTCGAAGCCCTCGCGCAGCTCGGCCACGGCGCTCCCGCTCGGCAGCGTGGCAGCGTCCAACACAGGCGGGCCGGCGCCGGGCAGCGCGGGCAGCGCGGCCAGCTCAGCGCGCGCCTGCTCGAACGCGGCGTCGGCCTCCTCGATCTCGCGCTGCGCGGCCTGCGCGCGCTCGTGCAGGCCACTGCGCTCGTGCGCGAGCTGCCTGATGCGGGTCTGGGTCTGCACGTCGACGCGCAGCTGCTCGACGCCTTCGAGAGGCTGTTCGCTGCCGAGCGAGCGCAGCAGCGCGAGCGCGCGCTGCTCGAGCACGCGCAGCTCGGCGCGCCGCCCGGGCAGATCCTTCTCGGCCTTGAGCTGGCTTCCGAGCCGCATGCGGATCTCGGCGACCGGCTCCGGGCTCAGGCCCAGCAGTGACTCGACCACGCGCAGGCCGGCTCGGCTCTTCTCCAGCCGGTCGATCGCCGCCTGCAGCCAAGCCGCCTGCGTCTCGCTGTGCGCGAGCGCAGCCTGCGCGCGCCTGCGCTCCTGCTCGGCGCCGGGCGGCAGCGGCACCACGTCGCCGAGCTCGGCGCGCCGCTGTAGCAGCGCAGCCCGCTTGGCCAGGCGCGGCACCACGCGCTGCGCGCGCTGCAGCCGGCTCTGCTCGGCGAGCAGGGCGCGGCGCTGCTCGTGCAGCTCCGCGGCACGCGCCTTCGCCTGCTCCAGCTCTTGCTCCTGCGCGCGGAAACCCTCCGCGCGCTTGGCGTGGTCGCGCACGCGCCGGCGCGCGTCCTCGTAGCTCTTGAGCGCCTCGTTCAAGGCGCGGCGGCCGCGCGGCGCGAACAGCGCGCCGGCCTCGGCGTCGAGCGCGCCCAGCGCCTCGTGGATGCCGCGCGCGCCGAGCCCCGCCTGAAACAGGCTCTCCCCGAGGTCGCCCTGGCCCAGCCGCAGCTGCTCGCCGCCCTTGCGCAGCCGTTCGTGGTCGAGGCCGAACATGCCGACGAACACGGCCTCGGGCAGGCCGCCCAGCATGCGCGAGAGCCGCGCCTCGTCGATTGGCTTGCCGTTCGGGCCGAGCAGGGTGTCCTTCTTGCCCTTGCGCCGCACGCAGCTGAGCTCGTGGCCCGCCGCGTCGCGCAGGCGGCCGCCGATCCGCAGCTGCTCGCGCCGGTGCAGATAGGCGTCCGAAGTGCGCTCGTCGATGCCGTAGAGCAGACCCAGGATCGCGCGCAGGGTCGTGCTCTTGCCGGCTTCGTTCGGCCCGTAGATCAGATGCAAGGCCGGCGCCGGACGCGAGAAGTCGAGCTGCAGATCGGTGAACGCGCCGTAAGCGAGCAGCCTGAGCTCGAGCAGCCTCACCGGCGGCCTCCCTCGAGCAGGCGCGACAGCAGCAGGTCGCGCACCTCCGGCAGCAGTGCGGCGAAGAACGCCGGATCGTCGAGGCGCAGGCCGTCTTCACCCTCGGTGGCCTCGCGCGGCAGCTTGCGCTTGAGCTCGGCGAACAGCAGAGGCAGCTCGGCGCAGGCTGCAGGGTCGGCGGCGAGCGCCTGCAGGGCGGCGGCGAGCTGTCCGATCGCGTCGTCGCGCTCCGCCAGCTCCGCGCCCTGCAGGGGCCCGCGCGTGGCCAGACGCACCTGCTCGAGCCAGACCGCACCCTCGGAGACCGAGAGCGCGCAGCGCTCGAGCTCCGCCCGCCAGCGCTCGGGCTCCCGCGCGAGCTCGGCGTGCGCGCGGCTCTCGCCGTGCAGGACCACGCGCGCGGCCAACAGCCGGCCGCCCGCCTCGACGGCCTGGCGCCCGAGCTCGGCTTGCGTCAAGTCCACCACGTCGTGTGCAGAGCCAGCGCCGCTCGCGTCGATCTCGCACACGCACCAGCGCACCGCGTCGAGCACCTCGTGGCGCGCCTCGGCGCGGCCGTCTTGCAGCTCGATCAGCGTCGCGCCCTTGGGTCCGGTCTCGCGCGCGTGGCGGCCCTGCAGATTGCCCGGGAAGACAACCAGCGGCTGCTCGCACACCACCTCACGAGCGTGCACGTGGCCGAGCGCCCAGTAGTCATAGCCCTTGCCGCGCAGCACCTCGAGCGTGGTCGGCGCGTACGGCGCGTGGCCGGGGCGGCCGGTGAGCGAGGTGTGCAACAGACCCACGTTGAACATCCCAGCCACCGGCGCGGGATAACCGGCGGCGAGATCCTCGGGCACCTCGCGCCGCGCGAAGCCCTGGCCGTGCACGGCCACGCCGAGCTGCTCGAACAGCACGCTCTGCGGCTTGCGCGTGGACAGCTCTTGCACATTTTCGGGCAGTCGCAGCTCCTTGCTGATCTGGCTCTGGGCGTCGTGGTTGCCGCGCAAGCTCACCACCGCGACGCCCGCCTCCCGCAAGCGGGTCATCTGCGCGGCGAAGAACAAGCCCGTCGAGTAGTCCCTCCAGTCGCCGTCGAACAGGTCTCCGGCGAGCAACAGCAGCGAGGCCTGCTCCCGCAGGCACAGCCCGATCAGGTTCTCGAAGGCGCGACGCGTGGCGTTGCGCAGCTCCGAAACCGGCGCTCCCTCGTAGCGCAACAGGCCGCGCAACGGGCTGTCGATGTGCAGGTCGGCCGCGTGGACGATCTTCACGGCTAGTGCACTACCCGCCGGGGGCGATCGTGTAGCGCATGAAGGTGGCCTCGCCGTCGGCGTACTGGGCGAGCTCCGGCGACGCCAGCAGCTCCGGCGCGATCGCCTCACGGGCCACCGGCGTGAAGCCGAGATAGCCGAAGTAGCGCGCCGTGTCGGTGGTGGCGAGGTAGACGTGCCCCACGCCGGCCCGGCGCAGCCGCTCGACCACGCTATGCACCAGGGCGCGCCCCACGCCTTCACCCTTGGCCTCGCGGATGACGACCAGCGAGTGCAGCACGGCATTGCTGCCGTGTCGCCCATAACCGACGCAGCCGACCAGCTCGCCGCCCAGGTACGCCTTGAGCATGGTGACGGAATCACCCTCGGCCGGCAGGGGCAGGTCGACCGACGCGAGCATCGCGGCCAGGTCCGAGTCGGGCTCGATCGTGGCCAGCGCGATGCGCGGCCGCTCGCCGGCTGCGCCGTGGCCCGCGCCCAGCACCGCGTCGGCTTCGATCTCGATCAGCATGCGCGGATCGACCAGCGCGCTGATCTGCAGCATGCTGGTGGCCGGTTTGACCGCGCCGAGCAGCTCGGCGTGTGCTCGCCCGATCAAGTCGAAGTCGCGCGTGATATCGATGACGAACATGCGCGTGCGGACCACGTCCCACAAACCCGAGCCCACCTGCTGCAACGCGTGCTCGATATTGCGCAGGCATTGCACGGTCTGCACGTAGGCATCGCCGACGCCGACCAGCTCGCCGTCGGGATCGAGCGCGGTCGTGCCGCTGACATAGATCTGCCTGCCCAGCTTGACCAGCCGTGCATAGCCCACCTTGGCTTCCCAAGGCGCACCGCTCGAAATGCCGACGCGCCGCATGCAACCGAGGTTGTAGCAAATCAGCCCTCCGAAATCGATTCCCAGAACGCGCGCACGATAGGCGAAGCGAGGTTCTTGCGCTTGGTGCACAGGCCGACGCGGAAATCGGGCAGCCGCGGTCGCACGTCGAGGCTGCGCACCTGACTGCGGAGCGGGCTCTTTTCCATGACCAGGCCGGGGACGATGCCGACCCCGCAGCCGAGGCTGACCAGGGAGAGGGCGGCCTCGTTGCCGAGCGCCTCGCCGTACACCCGCGCGGAGACGCGCCGGGCGCGAAACCAGCGGTCGACGCTCTGCCGGGCCAGGCCGGCCTCGGGCAGGATCATGGGCACGGCCGCCCAGTCGATCGGATCGCGCTCGACCATGCGGCTGACCTCGCACTCGGCGCGCGGCGCGACGAACAGCAGCGGCGTGTAGGTGATGACGCGCGCGAGCAGCGACGCCGGCACCCGCTCGGGCAGCGCCGCCACGCTGACGTCGACACGATCCTGACGCAGCACGGCGAGCGCGCTGACGGCGTCGCCGGTGTCGAGACGGATGGTGACGTCGGGATAGGCCTGGCGAAAGCGGCCGAGCAGGGAGGGCAGGAAGCTGTGCGCGGCAGTGACGGAGCAAAACAGCGAGAGGGTGCCGCGCAGGGAACGAGGATCACCGTGGAGCTGCTCGCGCATGCGGTCGAAGGCGGCCAGGGTCTCGCTGGCGTAGCGCTGGAGCTGGACCCCGGCCGCGGTCAGCTCGACGCGGCGGTTGTCGCGCCGCAGCAGCACGGCGCCGAGCTCCTGCTCGAGGCGCTGGATGCAACGGCTGAGCGCGGACGGGCTGATGTGCTGCTCGCGGCTGGTCTGCCCGAAGTGCAGGCTTCGCGAGAGGTGCAGGAAGTGGCGCAGGGCGTCGAGATCCACGGCAAGCTGAGTTGCGAAGACCGCAACATGATGGGGCGACCGATGCGTATAGCGCAAGGAGACAGATGGCCGCAGGCCTCGCTCCAGAACGCGTCCCGAGCGGCCGGCGGGTCGGGGTCTACGACCGCTGCAAACCCGGCAACGCGATCTCTGCGCCGACGATGCGCTGGAGCGTTTCGACCACGAACGCGCGCTCGCGCGTGATCACGCGCTCGGCCAGCGACTCGACCGAATCCCCCGGGAGCACGGGCACCCGGGTCTGGGCGACGGTGGGACCGTGGTCGTAGCGCTCGTCGACCAGGTGGACCGTCACGCCGGTCTCCTTCTCGCCCGCGTCGAGAACCGCCTGGTGCACACGGCTCCCGTACATGCCCTTGCCGCCGAACTTCGGCAGCAGCGCCGGATGCGTGTTGAGGATGCGCCCGCGGTAGGCCTCGACCGTGCGCGGTCCGAGCAGCTTCATGTAGCCGAGCAACAGCACCAGCTCGACCCCGTGAGACTGCAAGGCGGCCAGGATCGCCTGGTCGCGCACGGCGTCGTCTTCGTAGGCGGGGCCCCCGATCCGCAGCGCGGGCACGCCCACCGACTTCGCGAGCTCGAGCACCTCCGACTTCGCGTTGTTGCTGATCACCACGCCCGGACGAGCCTGGAGCTGCTGCGAGCGGCAGGCCTCGACCACGGCGCGGGCGTTGCTTCCGCGGTGTGAGGCGAGAAGACCGAGTGTGAGCATTGGAAAAGGACGCTCCGCGGGCGCCATCCTACCATGGATGAGCCCCCCGCTGGGCCCCGGCCTCGGCGAGATCCAGAGCGGGCGGCAACGTTGCAATTTACGCAATACAATCTTTCAGATGATGCATTTTGCACAACGTGCTCCACGCGCTATGCTGCCCGCCACATTCAAGGAGACGCGTGATGGCGAGCGAGCTCGATTTTCGGTCGAAGGTGTTCGAGAAGAAGGTGATCGACATCGGCGGACGCCAGGAATCCGTGGTCGTCGGCGGGCGGCACCTGTTTGCCGCGTTGCCCAAGGCCTTCGCCGGCATCAAGCGCATCGGCGTGATCGGCTGGGGCTCGCAGGGCCCGGCGCAGGCCCAGAACCTGCGCGACTCGCTGCCGGGCAGCGGGATCGAGATCAAGGTCGGCCTGCGCGCCGGCTCCTCGTCCATGAAGGCCGCGCGCGAGGCCGGCTTCACCGAGCAGAACGGCACTCTCGGCGAAATGCTGCAGGTGATCGCCGAGTCGGACATGGTCCTGCTGCTGATCTCCGACGCCGCGCAGGCGGAGCTGTTTCCGCAGATCTTCCAGCACATCAAACCCGGCGCGACGCTCGGCCTGTCGCACGGCTTCCTGCTCGGCCATCTGCGCAACGTCGGCGCCGACTTCCCCAAGAACGTCGACGTCGTCGCGGTCTGCCCCAAGGGCATGGGCCCGTCGGTCCGCCGCCTCTACGTCCAGGGCAAAGAGGTCAACGGCGCCGGCATCAACAGCAGCTTCGCCGTGCACCAGGACATCGACGGCAAGGCGGTGGATCGCGCGCTCGGCTGGTCGGTCGCGCTGGGCTCGCCTTACACCTTCATGACCACGCTGGAATCCGAATACAAGAGCGACATCTTCGGCGAGCGCGGCATCCTGCTCGGCGCGGTGCACGGCGTAGTCGAGAGCGTGTACCGGCGCTTCGTCGACCAGGGCATGAGCCGCGAGGACGCGTTCCTCAATTCCTGTGAGTCCGTGACCGGCCCCATCTCCAGGACCATCTCCAAACACGGGATCCGCGCTGTCTACGAAGGGCTCGACGCGGCCGGCAAGCAGACCTTCGAGCAGGCCTACGCTGCCAGCTACGGCCCGGCCAAGGAGATCATGCTCGAGATCTACGACGAGGTCGCCTCGGGCAACGAGATCCGCAGCGTGGTGATGGCCGGCGAGCGCCTGCAGCGCGTGCCGATGAGCACGATCGACGGCACTCAGATGTGGAAGGTCGGCCAGAAGGTGCGCGCGCGCCGCGCCGAGACCAAGACCCCGCTCCACCCGTTCACCGCGGGCGTGTACGTGGGCACGATGATGTCCCAGATCGACGTGCTGATCGAGCACGGCCACCCGATGAGCGAGGTCGCCAACGAATCGGTGATCGAGTGCGTCGACTCGCTCAATCCGTACATGCACGCGCGCGGCGTCGCCTACATGATCGACAACTGCTCGACCACGGCGCGGCTGGGCGCGCGCAAGTGGGCCCCCCGCTTCCACTACATCCTCGAGCAGATGGCCTACACCGCGCTCGACGAGGGCAAGGCGCTGGACGCGGGACTGCTCGCGCGCTTTCGGGACCACGTGATCCACCCGGTGCTGGCGACCTGCGGCCAGATGCGCCCGGCGGTCGACATCAGCGTGAGCTGAGCGCCGGGCCCGCGGCGGGCGGTCCCCCCCGGGATGGGCGGGCCGGAAGTGCAAGCAAAAGCTCACAGTTCGAGGCCTCGCCAGGCTGAGGGCCCACTGCCGGCTTGCGGTCGCCTCGATTCCATAGTCAACTCCTCTCGACGGGGGCTACCGAGCGCCCCGTTGCGCGAGTCGGGCGGGCCAAGACGGAAAGACCGTTCACCGTTCGCTCACGCGACCTCCACCACCGACACCACCACCAGTGCCTCGTCCTCCGGCCGGTGCAGTCCAGACCGGCCGGAGGACGCGGTGCGCTGCCACGTGGGCCCGGCCGGCCGTCGCTCGGCCCGAGTGGTCGGAGTGCAATGATCGCGAGCACTTGCGTCCCGCCACTGGCGTGGAGTGGCCAGGTTTGCGCGCAGGCTGGCACGATTTGGGCGTTCTTTTCGCGAGCCACAACACGAGCCGCAAGGCACAGACAAGTAGCAGGCTCCGGTGTCGAGCCTTGCGCAGCTTTCGCGATGAGCTCCGATCTACCCCCATCGACGCGCGAGCCGGGCCGCCGCGGCAAGCAGGGCGAGACGCGAGCGCGCTTGATACAGGTCACCATCGAGCTGCTGCGCCAGGAGGGCCTGCCCGCGCTCACCACCAGCCGCATCGCGCGCGCCGCCGGCATCGCGCAGCCCGGCTTCTACGCGCACTTCAAGAACGTCGACGATCTGGTGCGTACCGCGATCTCCCAGGTGATCGACGAGATCCGCGCCAAGATCAGGGGGGTGCGCAAGCGCGCCTTCGATCGCCTGCAACACGTCAAGGACATCGCCAACTTCGAGATCAGCCGCGCGATGTACGCGGACATCCTGGACGCATTCTTGTCCGATCCGGCCTTCGCGCACCTGTTCCTGCGCTACCGCCGCGATCCCTCGCTGCTCGGCGGCTACATGCGCCAGGCTGCCAAGCGCGTGCGCGAAGACATCACTCAGGACATGTGGCGCAACGCGCAGGCCGTGGGCTTCCGTCCCGAGCACCAGCAGCTGGTAGCTTTCTGGAGCGAGCAGATGCTGGGGTTGTACTTCGCCGCCGCCGAGGCGCTGCTGGACGGGCGCTACGCCGAGGACCGCCAGATGGTGGTCGATTCACTGGCCCGCAGCTCGCGCGCGATCATGCGTTCCACCTTGCGCGCGGCCGGGCTCCAGGACGTGGTGCCGCTGGCAGCGGCGCGGCAGCCGTTCTCGCCGCCACGCCGCGACAGCGCCAAGAGCAGCGGCAACGGCTCCAAGGGCAAGCGCAGCGCGTAGCGCACCGTCCGCGAGCCGCAATGAGGCCTTCCGCGCGCCCGTCAGGGCCGGCGAAACGCATACAGCGGCTCGTCGGGATCGCCGCCCCACAGCGCGAGCAGCTTGGCAGGGTCGTCGCTCGCGTACACGAAGTAGAAGTGGTGTGGATAGAATAGGTGCTTGATCGGCGACGCCAGCGACATGTCGACGATCGCCAGCTCGGCGCCCAGCCGCAGGCTGCCCACGGGCAGCCGGTAGTCGCGCGCAAATGGAGTCGGGTCGCGCGTCCTGTACACCCGCGCGCGCACGCCGTGGCTCGAACCGTCGGGCAGCAGCAGCTGGTAATCGAAGCGCTCGACGCGATTGCGCACCGCGATCGCAAGCACGAGCGAAATGATGTCGAGTGGAATCGCGTCACGCGGATAGGCGTAGCTCGAGCGGTCGGTGCGGCGGCCGCGCAGGTACAGCGTGCGCACCAGGCTGGCGCCGCGCGCGGCCGCGCGCAGCGAGACGCGGTCCTGCTCGAACAGCTCCGACAGCTTCTCGCTGAGCGGGTAGCGCAGCGCGCGGTCGGCTGAGCGGTGCAGCTCGAGCGTGGTGTCGGCGCGCAGCAAGCGCAGCGAAGGCGAGAGCAGCAAGGTCGAGCGGATGCGCCACGGCTCCGGCAACGCCACCAGCCTGCCCGAGTCCGGCCGCCGCGCTTGCGTATAGGTGCGGCTGCGGGTCACCCGCAGCGTGCCGTCGCCCAGCAGCTCGGTGCGCTCGACCCCTTCGCCGAGCAACGGCCCGTCCCGCACCACCGCCCGCGCTTGGGTGTCGCCGATCAGCGCGCTCAGCCGGCCGCCGCGGGGCAAGCGGGGCAGCAGCGACTCGAATGCCGCGCCGGGGACGCTGCACAGCAACAACGCCGAGAGCAAGCCGGCTGAGAGAAGGGCACGCCGCACGGAGCTCCCAGCATAGGGCGAACGCGTCCGGGACGCACATGTAGCCTCGTCCCCGACCATCCGCGCGCGCTCCCACGCCTGTGCACGTCGTGCCGCTGCGCGCACGGCCTGCTTTGGCCGTACGGGCTCGGCCAATTTCTCCCGCGTTTTCTCGCTGGGCTATCATGGCAGGCGCGTGTCGAGACCGGAACCAGAGCCTGCTCGCGCGGGCCGGCCGAGCGGGCGCGGTGGCGCGACGGGGGCGCTGGCGTGCCGCGACGCGCGGGCAGGACGAACGCTGGCGCTGGCGCTGGCGCTCGGCTGCGCGTGGGCTTCGCGCGTGCATGCGGCGCCTTCCTCCACGCTCGATCAGTACCGGCCCGCGCCGCGACCCGAAGACGGCTTTGCGTCGAGCGGAGCCGAGGTCGGCCCGCACCTCGGTTACAGCGCCGAGCTGCAGCTCGACTACGCTTCCGATCCGCTGGTCTTCGAGAACGTCGCCGGTCGCAGCAGCAGCCAGAGCGTCGAGCTGGTGAGCGATCAGCTCACCGCGCACGCGCTGGTCTCGCTCGGCCTCTACGAGATCGCGCTGCTCTACGCGGGCTTGCCCGTGAACCTGGTGATGAGCGGCCAGACGCTGGGCACGCAACCGACCGCGACCGGCTTCGGCGCCGGCGACCTGCAGCTGGGCGGTCGGCTACGCTTCTATCGCGGCAAGCAGGCGCAGGTGGCGTTCCAGCTCACGCTGACGGCGCCCACGGCCGAGCGCGGATCGCACGGACGCCCGGGCGTGGCGGGCGACAACGGCGTGACCGCGCAGCCCGAAGTGACGAGCGAGATCGAGGCCGGGCCGCTTTCGCTGCTGTTCGACGTGGGCGCGCGCTGGCGCAAGGACGCGCGCTTCGCCGGCACGCGCTTCACCGACGTGCTCACGTTCGGCGCCGGAGTTTGCTGGCCGTTCGTCCCCGACCTGCTGCGCGCGATCGGCGAGCTGCACGGCGGCTCGCCGCTCGACGACGTCGGCAATCGCCAGAGCTCACCGCTGGAAGCGCTGCTCGGGCTCAAGCTCGGCCCGCTCTCGGGGTTCACCGTGGGACTGGGCGCGGGTCTCGGCATCCTGCGCGGCTACGGCTCGCCGCAGGCGCGCGTGGTCGCCATGGTCGGGTACGCGAGCCGCGGGCCTTCAGGCGCCCCGGAGCAGGCCGAGCCGCAGGCGCGGCCCGAGCCCGAAGCGCAACCGGTCGAGCCCCAGCCGCCCGAGGCCGCAGCCCCGCATGCCGCGGCGAGCCCGGCGGCCCCGCCCCAAAGCGTGCCCACGCTGGTGCTCCAGGATCGCGATCACGACGGCACGCTCGATGCCGAGGATCGCTGTCCGCGGCTGCCCGGGCCGCCCGACCGCAGCGGCTGCCCGCGCTTCCTCGACTACGACGAGCACTCGGGCGAGATCGCGCTGCAGCGGCTGCCGCGTTTCACCGGGAGCGCGGACAAGCCCGTGCTCGGCGACGACGAGGTGTTGGGCGAGCTGCTCGCGGCGCTGCGCGCCAACCCGGAGCTGCACGTGCGGGTCGAGGCGCACATGGCCCGCGGCGCCGACGCGCGCAAGACGATGGCGGTCAGCGTTGCGCGCGCGGCGGCACTGCGCGCCTGGCTGCTGGCGCGAGGCGTGGACTCGGCGCGCGTCGAGGCCGTGGGCTGCGGCAGCAATCGACCGCTGGTGCCCGAGCGCAGCAGCCAGCACCAGCGCAACGAGCGCATCGAGCTGTACGTGGTCTCGCCGCTGCCGGCCGCCGGCTTGCGCTCGAGCCTGGGTTGCAACCCGGTCGAGAGCCCGCCGCCGGCGGCTGCCACGCGTGCGCCGGCCGCGCTCAGCCAGCCGCTGCCCGGGCCGGCCGCGCCCAAACCGACTGCGGCACCGGCGCCCGCACCGGCACCCGCGCTGGCCGCGAGCGCCACCACCGCGCAAGTGGCCGCGTTGCTCGCGAGCCAACCGCAGGCCGACGCCGATGGCGACGGCAGCGCCAACGCCAAGGATGCTTGCCCGCTCGCACCCGGTCGGGCCGCCGACAAGGGGTGCCCCGAGAGCCACCGCGTCGACCTCGCGGGCGGCCGCATCGAGCTGCTCAAACCGATCCGCTTCGAAGAGGGCAGCGACGAGGTCAGCGAGCACAGCCGCAGCTACGTGGTGGAGCTGGCCGCGACGCTGCGCGCCAACCCCACGATGAAAGTGGCGCTCGAGGACCACGTCGCGGGCGGCGACGATGCGAAGGCGAGCCTCGCGCTGAGCGCGCGCCGCGCCGCCGCGTTGCGCAAGCAGCTAGCGACAGCTGGAGTCGCACCCGAGCGCATCAAGGCCTACGGGTGTGGCCAGAGCAGACCTATCGCACCGGACAACGTCCCGTGGGGACGAAGAAAGAACGACCGCGTGGAGCTGCACCTGCTCGACCCCGCGCCGAGCGCAGGGGTACACTCGGAAGAAGGCTGCTCGGCGAGCGAGTGACCACCTTTCCTCGCGGACGGGGCGTGACCCGGGGTACCAAGCTGGAATGCACGATTGACGGATGCGTAGCCGAGCTGCGGCCGCGCGACCTCAGCCTGGCCGGCGTGTTCGTGCCGAGCCCGGTCCCGATGGAGGTCGACCGCGAGCTGGAGATCACGCTGCGTTCCCCGATCGGCGAGCTGGTGGTGCGTGGCCAGGTGGTGCAGGTGGTCTCCTTTGAGCGGGCCGCGGCCGAGCACAGGCGCGCGGGCTTCGGCGTGCTGTTCATCGACCTCGGCGACGACCACCGCGCCTTCATCGGGCTGACGCTCGACGCGCTGCTGCGTCACGAACGTGCGAGCGCGGCGGCGGCAGCGCCCGCGAGCGGCACCAGGACCAAGAGCAAGGCGCCCGCCGCGCCGCCCGACCCGGCCACCAAGGCGCTGGCGGCGGAGCGCGCGCGCACGCTCAAGCAGCTCGAGCGCGAGCTGGCGGCGCTGCGCGAAAAGACGCCGTGCGCGATCCTGGGCATCGCGCCCGACGCCGGGCCGGAAGCGGCCCGCCACGCCTTCCTGCTCGCGTCCAAGCGCGTCCACCCGCACGTGTACGCCCGGCTCGACAGCCCGCAGATCTCGGCGCTCGCCACCGAGATCTTCATCGCCCACAAGCGTGCGCTGACCAAGCTGCAGGCCGGGCCGCGCTCGCAACCCACCTCCGTGCCGATCGCGCCGCGCTCCGAAGCGCGCTCACTGGCGCCGGTCGCCTCGCGGCGGCCGCAGCCGCTGGCGTCGCCTCTGCCGGCCAGCCCCCGCTCGGGACGCCCGGCGGCCACCCCCATCTCGCGCCGGCCCGCGGGCGTGCGCGGCGCCGGCGGCAAGGCGCTCGCCCCCAAGGACGAGTAGGCATGGGCAAGCTGATCGGCATCGATCTCGGGACGACCAACTGCTGCGTGGCGCTGCTGCAGGACGGCGTCGCGCGGGTGATCCCCTCGCGGCATGGGCAGCGCACTATGCCCTCGGTGGTGGCGTTCGCGGACCACGGCAACGAGATCGTCGGCGTTGCGGCCCAGCGCCAGGCGGTCACCAATCCGCACCGCACCATCTTCGGTATCAAGCGACTGATCGGACGCAAGCTGGAGAGCCGCGAGATGCGCACCTGGGAGGAGCTTGCGCCGTTCGAGCTGTGCGCCGCGCAGAACGGCGACGCCTGGGTGCGCACGCGCGACCGCGAGTACAGCCCGCAGGAGCTGTCCGCGGTGCTGCTGCAGGAGATCAAGACCTGCGCCGAGGCCTATCTGGGCGAGGAGGTCAGCGACGCGGTGATCACGGTGCCGGCGTACTTCAACGACGCCCAGCGCCAGGCAACCAAGGACGCGGCCGAGATCGCCGGCCTGCGCGCGCGCAACATCCTGAACGAGCCCACCGCGGCCGCGCTCGGCTACGGGATCGACAAGGGCAAGGACCAGACGCTTGCCATCTTCGATCTGGGCGGCGGGACCTTCGACATCACCATCATGCGCACCACGGGCATGGTGTTCGAGGTGCTGGCGACCCATGGCGACACCTTTCTGGGCGGCGACGATTTCGACCGCGCGCTGCTCGAGCACCTGCTGGCGGAGTTCAAGCGCGAGAACAAGATCGACCTGGCGGAAGACCCGGTCGCGCTGCAACGGACGCGCGAGGCGGCGGAGTGCGCCAAGAAGGAGCTGTCGAGCACGCCGACCACCAGCATCAATCTGCCCTTCGTCTGCACCGGTCCGGCCGGCCCGCTGCATATGCGCCACGACGTGATCGAGCGCAGCCTGCTCGAGCGCCTGACCAAGCGTCTGATCGACAAGCTCACCGCGCCCTGCCAGCGCGCGCTGCAGGACGCCGGGCTCAAGGCCACCGATCTCGACCAGGTGTTGCTGGTGGGAGGTATGACGCGCATGCCGGCGGTGCAGCGCAAGGTCGAGGAGATCTTCGGCAAGATCGCGGCCAAGGACGTGAACCCGGACGAGATCGTGGCGATTGGCGCAGCCATCCAGTGCGGGATCATGAGCGGTCAGGTGGACGACGCGGTTCTGCTCGATGTCACGCCGCACTCGCTCGGGCTGCGGGTCAAGGACGGCCGCATGTCGCCGCTGATCCCCAAGAACACCACGATCCCGACCAGCGAAAAGAAGCTGTTCGCGACCACCCGCGACGACCAGGAGTTCGTCGAGATCATGGTCTACCAGGGCGAGCAGGAGCTGGTCGACCACAACACCTTCCTGGGCCGCTTCAGGCTCGCCGACCTGCCGCGGCGCTCGGCAGGCAACGTCAACGTGGAGGTCACCTTCCTCATCGACGCCGACGGCGTGCTCAACGTGAGCGCCCGCGAGGTCAGCTCCGACAAGAGCGCCTCGGTCACCATCTCCCCCTCCAGCGGCCTCTCTCGCAACCAAGTCGACAACCTCAGCGACCGCCGCAAGGCCAGAGTGGGTTGAGCCGCCAACGACGCCGGCGGTGGTGCGCGTCGCCGCCGGGCGGCCCTTCAATCCCGTGGCTTCAACGCCTTGCTGACGAAGGCCATCAGATAGCGGGTCTGGTGCAAGGTGAGGATGGTCTCTAACTGCAGCGTGTCGTTCTTGCGCTCGAGCTTGGCCTCGTCGATCGCGCTGCGCAGGCCGAAGTACTGCACCTGGGCGTTGTCGGCCAGTGCGTGGCGCAGCTCGTCGACGCGGGCGAGCGCGGTCTGCGCGCGCTCGCCCGATTCGTAGTAGCCGTAGGCACGCAGGCGTACGTGGAACTCGTCCAGGTGCCAGAGCGAGATGCGCAACGCCAGCGGCACGTAGCTGGTGTCGCCCACCACCAGCTTGCGCACCCCCTCCACCGAGAGCGCGGCCGCCTCGCCCTGGTACATCGCCAGCAGCGCCGCCGGGCCCTGCGCGTGCTCCATCTCAGGCTGCTTGGCCTGGCGGCGGGCCAGCCCCGCCGACACGCCCAGCACGCGCGGCACGTCGCGCGGGCGCGCGACCACGAACTGATCGGGCGCGACCAGCGCGACCTCGCGCTGGGTGGGGCCGTGGTTGTACCAGGGCGCGACCTCGAGGCCGCCCTGCTGCGTCAACTGCGCACTCTTGCCCTGCGCCTCGGCCAGGTGCTGCGCCGCACGCTGCACCACCGCGCGGCCGCCCTTGACCCGCGCCGACACCACCAGGTCCGAGCGCTTGAGGTTGGGCGTGGCCACGAAGATGCGCGACAGATCCGAGAACCTGAGCCCAGAGCCGTGCAGCGCCTTCTGCCACTCCGGAATCAGCTGCAGCACGGCTTGCATCTCCAGCAGCATCGAGCTCTTGCGCATCTGCTCGAGGTCGGCGTGCAAGCCGATGATGGCCCCCACAGGCCCGCCCTTGCCGCCGCCAAAACCGCCTGCGCCGAAGCCGAGCCCGGCGCCGGCCGCGCCCTGCCCTTCGCCCTCGCCGCCGGCCAGCGCGGGGCTGCCGGCGTCGGCGGCCGCGGCGTCGGTCGGCACCCCGGCGTCCTTGGGCACGCCGGCGTCGGTCACCACGATGTCGTCGCTCACAGGCTTGGGCGCGGGCGTGGGCTTGGGCGGCGTGGGCGGCGGGTGCGTGACCTCAGTCTTGGGCGCCGCCGGCGGCGGCGAGCCCTGCTGGCCGGGATCGGTGTCGACCATGCCGAACTCGATCTCCGAGGGCAGCTCGATCTGGATCGGCGCCTTCGCCACCGCAGCCAGGGTGAAGCCGAAATACGCCGCGACATGCAGCAGCACGGAGATCACCAGAAAGGCCAGTCCGTGCGGGCGCTGCGGCTTGGGTTCGAGCTCAGAAGACATCGTGGGCCAACGCAGGGGCACCAGCGCTCGGGCGGTACGAGCGGGCGTCCCAGGATCCCGGGCGATGGTGTAGCACGGCGCGCGTGCCGCGCCGCAAGCGGCGCCGAGCGTGGAAAGCCAGGCCGGCTCGACTACACTGCGGCCCCGTGATCCGCGGGACGGCGCAACCCCTGTTCGTGGCCGGCGACGTCGACGGCTTCTTCGGCCTCGCGATCGACAATCTGATCCAGTTCCTGCTGATCCTGAGCCTGTGCGGCTCGGTGCTCGGCTTCCCGATCGAGCTGCTGCTGCGGTCGGTGCTGCCCGCGGCCGCGCTCTCGGTGCTGGTGGGCAATCTGTACTACGCGCGTCAGGCGCAGCGCCTCTCGGCGGCGAGCGCGCGCACCGACGTGACCGCCCTGCCCTACGGCATCAACACCGTCTCGCTGTTCGCCTTCGTGTTCCTGGTCATGCTGCCCGCCAAGCTCAGCGCGGAGGCTGCCGGCGCCACGCACGCGCAGGCCGCGCTCACGGCCTGGCGTGTGGGCCTGGCGGCCTGCCTGCTGTCGGGCGCGATCGAGCTGATGGGCGCGCCTGTGGCCGACTTCGTGCGCCGCTCCACGCCGCGCGCGGCGCTGCTGGCCACGCTCAGCGGCATCGCCATCAGCTTCATCGCGATCGACTTCGCCGTGCGCACCTTCGAGATGCCGCTGCTGGCCCTGCTGCCGCTGGCGGTGATCCTGACCACCTACTTCTCGGGAGTGCGCCTGCCGCTGCGCATCCCCGGCGGCGCCTGGGCGGTGGGGCTGGGCACGCTGGCGGCCTGGACGCTCACACTGTGGCCCGCGCTGCGCTCGCCGGTGCGCGCAAGCGCGCTCGCGCCCGCGTTCGCCCATGTCGGCTTCTATCCGCCGCTGCCGGTGCTCTCCGATCTGCTCGCAGGCCTGCGCCACCCGCTGACGCTGAAATTCCTGGTGCCGGTGATTTTGCCGATGGGCCTGTTCAACGTGCTCGGCTCGCTGCAGAACCTGGAGTCGGCCGAGGCTGCGGGCGACCGCTACCCGACCGCGCCCTGCCTGGCGGTCAACGGGCTGGGCTCGCTGGTGGCGGCCTGCCTGGGCTCGTGCTTTCCGACCACCATCTACATCGGGCACCCGGGCTGGAAGGCGCTCGGCGCGCGCGCGGGCTACTCGATCCTCAACGGCGTGTTCTTCACCGTGGTCGCGCTGCTCGGACTCTCGCACGCGATCAGCGCGTTGATGCCGATCGAAGCCGGGATGGCGATCGTGCTGTGGATCGGCATCGTGATCACGGCGCAGGCGTTCTCGGCAACTCCTGTCCGGCACGCGCCCGCGGTTGCGCTCGGCCTGTTTCCGGCGATCGCCGCCTGGGGCGTGTTGGTGCTGACCCAAACCTTGGGCGCGGCTGGCTTCGCCACCGGCAACTTCGCGCTGGCCGCGCAGGTGCTGGACAAGCCGGCAGCGTTCCAGAGCGCCGGCCTGCGCCTGCCGGGCATGGTCGCACTCTCGCAAGGCTTCATGCTCACCTCTCTGGTCTGGTCCGGCGCCAGCGCGTGCCTGATCGACCGCCGCTTCGGCGCGGCGACGCGCTTCATGCTGTTGGGCGCGGTGCTGTCGTTCTTCGGCTTCATCCACGCCGGCAGGCTCAGCCCCGAGGGCGGCGTGTACACGATCGGCTGGGCCAGCGGCTGGCCGTGGGCGGTCGGCTACGCGCTCGCGGCCGCGTTCTTCGCGCTGACCGCGCTGTGGGTCCGGCGCAGCGGCCAGAGTGAGGCGCCGGTCTCGGACACGCCGGGTGGGCACTAGAGCACAGATGACCTGCTCAGTTGCGGCTCGTGGGCGGGCGTGTTCGCGGCTTTCGTCCTCGAAAAGGTGCTCGAAATACATCGAGTATTCCCGTGGTTTGTTCTGCCGGCGCGCGCGCGATCGCACTCCGCCGACAAGCCGGCCGTGCTCGGGTTGTTTGTGCTCGGATCCTTAGCTATCGCGACTGCGCCTTGTTAGCGGGGCGGTTGCGCGACCCAGCCTCCCGCGCGGCTCGCCGCGCTCGCTCGCGGGGCGACCGCCGGTGCGTGCCGGGAGGCGGGGCCGCTGCTGGCGGGGGTCGGGACCGGCGGGGGCGACTCTGCTAAGCCTTGCGGCATGGACGCCGTGGACGCGGTGGTGGTGGGCGGCGGCGTGGCCGGGCTGTCGGCGGCGGCCGCGCTGGGCCGCGCGCTGCGCGTGCGCCTGCTCGAGCGCGAGCCGCTGCTGGCCTCGCAGGCCTCGGGCCGCAACGCGGCGATCTATCGCCCGCTCGAGCACGACCACACCAGCGCGGAGTTGTCGCGACGCAGCCTGGCGCTGCTCGCGGAGCTGGACGCCGGCAGCGAGCCGCTGCTGCGGCGCTGCGGGCTGCTGCTGCTCGACGCCCGGCAGGGCGAGGCGCGCGCCCTGCTGCAGCACGCGCGCGCGCAGGGCGTGCAGGCCGAGCTGCTCGACGCGGGCGCGCTGCAGCAGCGCGCCGCCTCGCTCGCCGGCGGCGAGGCCGTGCACGGGCTATGGGTGCCGGAGGGCGGCGTGCTCGACATCCACGCGCTCAACACCGCGCTGGCCCGAGCCGCGCGCGCGCGCGGGGTCGAGATCCGCACGGGCTGCGGCGTGCGTGCGCTGCGGCTGGAGCACGAGCGGGTCGCAGGCGTGGAGCTGCAGGACGGCTCGCGCGTGGCCACCGCGCTGGTCGTGCTGGCCGCCGGCGCCTTCAGCGAGGACCTGGCCGCCGCGTGCGGGCTGCCGCTCGGGCTGCGCGCGCTGCGCCGCCACCTGGTGCAGCTCGAGCTGCCGGACCGGGTGGTGCTCGCGCCTGAGCACCCGGTGGTGTGGCGTCTGGACGACGAGCTCTACTACCGCCCGGAGTCGGGCGGCGCGCTGGCCAGCGCCTGCGATCAAACCGCCTGGGCCGCCCACGAGCCCCTCGCGGCCGAGCCCGCAGTGCTGCAGGCGCTGGCGGGCAAGCTCGCCCGCAGCGCGCCCGCGCTCGGCACGGCCGAGGTCAAGCGCTACTGGGCGTGCCTGCGCACGTTCGCACCCGACCGCGAGCTGGTGGTGGGGCTCGACGGCCGCGTCGAGGGCCTGTGCTGGCTGGGCGGGCTGGGTGGTCGCGGCATGAGCGTGGCGCCGGCCGCCGGCGAATTGCTCGCGGCCTGCGTGCGCGGCGAGCACCACCCGCTGGCCGCGCAGCTCGCTCCCACGCGCCTATTGGCAGTGCCGGGGCGCTAAATCAACCTGGACCAGGTGTTCAAGCAGACGCGCGAGCGCGCTGCGCAACCTTTCTCAACATCGCCGCCGGCCGGGTGGCCGTTCCACCGCCCGCGCCCCGGCGCGCCAAGCCGCCGCGCAGGGGTCGAAGACACCGACGACCCCACCGCGTAGCCGCCCCGGTGAAGGCGGCCGCGCAGCCTTCACCGTGATACCCCGGCCTGCGCCGAGCTCAGCGGGTCACAGCCCGGCCTTGGCGTTGAGCGCGGCGCGGTAGGCCTCGAGGTCGAGCGGCTCCTGTGCGGCGCCGGTCTCCATCGCCGCCTTGGCCACCGCGCTCGACACCCACGCAAGCACCCGCGGGTCGAACGGCTTGGGAATGATGTAGCGCGGCCCGAACGCGAGCGCCTCGCCGCCGTAGACCTCGCACACCTGAGGCAGCACCGGCTCGCGCGTCAGCGCGGCCAGCGCGCGCGCGGCGCCCAGCTTCATCTCCTCGTTGATGGCGGTGGCGGCGACGTCGAGCGCGCCGCGGAAGATAAAGGGGAAACCGAGCACGTTGTTGACCTGGTTGGGGAAATCGCTGCGCCCGGTGGCCACGATCGCATCGGGCCGTGCCGCGAGCGCTGCGTCGTAGCTGATCTCGGGATCGGGATTGGCGAGCGCGAAGATGATCGGTCGCGGCGCCATCGCCTCGATCAGCTCGGTCGGGACGCTGCCACCCGACGACAAGCCTATCAGCACGTCGGCGCCGCGCAGCGCGTCGGCCAGGGTGCGCCGCGGATCGCCGACCGGGCGCGCGAACGGCGCCTTGTACGGCCCCACCCCGGCGCGTCCGTCGCGCACGATGCCGCGCGAGTCGATCATGACGACGTTGTCGCGGCGCACGCCGAGCCGGATCCACAGCTCCATGCAGGCGATCGCCGAGGCGCCCGCGCCCAGGCACACCACCTGCAATGATTCGAGCCTGCGCAGCTGCAGCTCGGCGGCGTTGAGCAGCGCGGCAGCGGTGATGATGGCCGTGCCGTGCTGGTCGTCGTGGAACACCGGGATCGCCAGGCGCATCTTGAGCGCCTTCTCCACGATGAAGCACTCGGGCGCCTTGATGTCCTCGAGATTGATGCCGCCGAAGGTCGGCTCGAGCGCGGCCACGGTCTCGATGATGCGCTCGGGGTCGCGCGCGTCGATCTCGATGTCGAACACGTCGATATCGGCGAAGCGTTTGAACAGCACCGCCTTGCCTTCCATCACCGGCTTGGCCGCATAGGGGCCGAGGTCGCCCAGCCCGAGCACGGCGGTGCCGTTGCTGATCACCGCCACCAGGTTGCGGCGGCCGGTGTAGCGGTTGACCGCGCTGCGGTCCTTCTGGATCTCGCGGCAGGGCTCGGCCACGCCCGGCGTGTACGCCAGCGACAGGTCGCGCTGGGTGAAGACCGGCTTGGTCGGCGTCACCTCGAGCTTCCCCGGCCGCCCCTGCTCGTGGTAGGCGAGCGCGGCTTCGCGGCTGGGCGTGACCTCCAGCGCCGCGTCGGGCGCCGGCTCGGAGCGCCGGCTGCTAATCGGCACGACCTTCGGCGCTTGCGGTCTGGACATGGGAAACTACCTGCCTTCTTCAAGCCAAAGCGAGTGCGTACAGGTACAACGGCATCGAACAAAAGTCGACCCCTCCCCCTTTTGACCCGCGTTCTCGGCCGTAAGCTGCGCTGCGGAGGGTGCAACAGGAAGACGGCAAGACGGGAAGAACAGAGCCCAGGTTCCCTTCCCGTCTTCCTGTGATCTCCTGCCGTTCGAGCTGGCGGGCGCTGCCGCGCCGAACGCGCGCTAGGTCGCCTCCGCGATGCGATCGAGCGCCTCGGGGTTGGCCACGCTCGAGAGGTCGCCGAGCTCGGTCTCCCCCAGGTAGCGGCGCTGGATCAGGCGCCGCAGGATCTTGGCGCTGCGCGTCTTGGGCAAGTCGGAAGCGAACAGCACCGCCTTGGGCCGGTCGACCTTCCCGAGCGCCGCGACCACCGCGGCCGCCAGCTCGGCGCGCAAGGCCTCGCTCGGTGCGTGGCCGGGATGGAGCACCACGAAGCAGACCACGTCGGTGCCCTTGAGCGCGTCGGGCACGCCTACCGCCGCTGCCTCGCTCACCGCGGGGTGCTCGATCAACGCAGCCTCGATCTCGCCCGGACCGACTCTCCGCCCGGCGATCTTCAGCGTGTCGTCGGCGCGGCCGTAGAGGTAGTAGTGCCCGTCGGCGTCGAGCTTGGCCCAATCGCCGTGGTTCCATACCCCGGGAAACTTGGACCAGTAGGTCTCCAGGTACTTGGCGTCATTCTTCCACAGGCTACGCGTCATCGATGGCGCGGGCTGCTTGCAGACCAGGTAGCCGACCTCGCCGCGCACGCTCTGGCCCTGCTCGTCGAACACGTCGACGTCCATGCCCAAGCCGCGGCTCTGCAGGCTGGTCGGCGTGAGCGGCATGATCGGCAACGGCGCCAGAAAGCAACCCACGATGTCGGTGCCGCCGCTGATGTTGATCACGGGACAGCGGCGCCGGCCGACCTGCTCAAAGTACCAGAGGTAGCTCTCGGCGTCCCAGGGCTCGCCGGTGCTGCCGAGCGTGTGCAGGCTCGGCATCGCGTGCCGGCGTACCGCTGCTTCGCCCGCTCGCATCAGCAGCCGCACCGCCGTCGGGCTGACGCCGAGCGTGCTGACGCCGTGGCGCTCGACTGTCTGCCACAGCCGCTCGGGGCTCGGGTAGTCGGGTGCCCCTTCGAAGATCAGAATGGTGCCGCCGTGCATGAAGCAGCCGATGATCTCCCACGGCCCCATCATCCAGCCGATGTCGGAGAACCAGAAGAACACGTCGTCGGCGTGGAGGTCGAGGTTGTAGAGGATCTCCTTGCCCATCTGCGCCAGGCAGCCGGCGTGCGTGTGCACCGTGCCCTTGGGCTTGCCGGTGGTGCCGCTGGTGAACAGCATCAGCGCCGGGGCCATCGCCGGCATCGGCACGCTCTGCGCCGCGCCCGGCTGCGCGGCCACGGCCTCGGCGTAGAACAGGTCGCGGCCGGCGCGCATCGGGCAGTCGGGCGCGACCGTGCCCGGGCGGCGCACCACCAGCACGTGCTCCACGCAGCCCAGCCCGTCGACCGCGCGGTCGGCCTGCGGCTTCAGCGGCACGGGCTGACCGCGGCGCAGCGAGCCGTCCGCGGTAAACAGCAGCTTCACCCCGGCCTCTTGCAGCCGCTCGCGCACCGCGGGCGGCGCGTAACCCGAAAAGATCGGGATAAAGATGGCGCCGATCTTCTGGGTCGCCAGCATCGCGAACACCACCTCGGCGATCATCGGCATGTA
Organism: uncultured delta proteobacterium; assembly: GCA_963778655.1. Lineage (GTDB taxonomy): Bacteria > Myxococcota_A > Polyangia > Polyangiales > JAFGIB01 > CAVZVA01. The sequence goes on along the minus strand of CAVZVA010000012.1, from coordinate 143,672 downwards.
GCAGGCCACGCGGTCGCCGCGGCCGACGCCGAGCGCGCGCAGGGCGTTGGCCAGGCGGCCCACCTCTGCAGCGAGCTCGGCGTAGCGGTAGCTGCGCACCGAGCCGTCCTCGGTCTCGGCGATCAGCGCGGTCTTGGCCGCGAGCGGGCCTTGCGCGTGGCGGTCTACGCAGGCGAGCGCGATGTTGGTCTCGCCGCCGACGAACCAGTCGGCGAAGGGCGCGCCCCGTGAGAGGTCGAGCACGCGCTGGTATGGCTTCTGCCACGGCATGCCCATGTCTTGCAGCGCGTGCTCCCAGAACCAGGCCACCTCACGGCAGCTCCGATCCACGAAGGCGCGCGCCGACGCCGCGGTCCGCTGCGCGTCGTGGGGATCGACCTCGAAGCCGAGCTTGCGCATCAGGCGCGTGACGTTCGCGCGCTCGATGCGCTCGGGCTCCGGGCTCCAGATCGGCTCCGCCATCCGGAACCTTAGCGCAAATCGGCGAGGGCCTTGCGCAGCTCGTTGGGCTGGGCGAAAGCAGCCGCGTGGATCTCGCGGTTGTAGTAGCGGCAGCCTGCTTCGATCGCGGCCAGGCGCTGCGCGCGCGGCGGCTGCGGGTCGACGCTGCTCGAGGCGAAGGTCCAGCTCCAGCTGCCGCTGGGGTAGATCGGGACCGGGCCGAAGTACGGATGCACGCGCGGGAAGACCCCGCGCAGCGCCTTCACGATGCGCAGAAAGTCGGCGCGCATCAGGTGAGGCGCCTCGCTCTGCAGCGCGAGCACGCCGTCGGGCTTGAGCCTACGCTTGCAGCTCTCGTAGAAGCTGCCCGCGATCAAGCCCTCGGCCGGGCCGATCGGGTCGGAGCCGTCGATCAGGATCACGTCGAAGGGCTCGCCCTCTTGCTCGCGCAGGTAGGCCACGCCGTCGCCGAAGCACAGCTGCAGGCGCGGGTCGTTCCAGGGCACGTTGAACGCCTTCAAGTGCTCCCGGCAGGCCTGGGTCACCATGGCGTCGATCTCGCACAGCACGACCTGCTCGACCTCGGGATAGCGCAGCAGCTCGCGCACCGTCCCGCCGTCGCCGCCTCCGATCACCAGCACCCGCGCGATCGAGGCCGCGCGGGTGAGCGCCGGGTGGACCAGCATCTCGTGGTAGAAATACTCGTCGCCCACGCTGGTCATGTACGCGCTGTCGAGCAGCAGCGTGGCGCCGTAGGTCTCGGTCTCGACGATGTCGATGGTCTGGTACTCGCTCTTGCCGTGGAAGAGCGAGCGCGTGACCGGCAAGCCCAGCCGCACGCGGCCCTGAAATGTCTCTTCGAACCAGAGGCCCATGGCCCGCTCAACACTTCCGGCGCGGCCGCACGGCGGCATCGCTCGGCCGTAGCTGCCGGGCCTGCGCAAAGCTTTCAGCCCTGCGAGGCTCGGGGCCGCGGCGGGCGCGCTCGCTGCCGAGCGCTTCTGCAGGGGAGCCGAGCACGGCCCCTGCCCTATACGCGGCTGCTCGCGCGCGCGGCGCGCTTGCCGCGCGCGCGCACCAGCACGGGCGCCGGCTCGCTGACCTCGGTGTGATGGCTGCGTAGGGCGATGCCCTGGCCGGGCACGCCGAGACCTCGGTCCACGTACATCACTTCGGCCGACTGCGCCTTGAGCCCGCGGTTGAGCACCTCGTGCGCGCGCTCCGGCAGCGAGTCTCCGCAGGTGAAGAAGTCGACGGCTGCGTAGCCGTGCTCCGGCCAGGTGTGGATCGACAGATGGGATTCTTCCACCACCACGACGCCGGTGACGCCCTGCGGCTCGAAGGGTTGAAACACTGAAGCGACAATGTTGGTCCGCGCTGCTCTGGCTGCCTCGTTCATCAGCGCTTCTATGCGTTTGAGGTCGTCCAGAACGCTGTAGTCACAACCGGTGTACTCGACCAGCAGGTGCCGTCCGCGTGTATTCAACTCACTGACCTCCTCCCAGCCGCGCACCAAGCAGCACGGCGCGCGGTCAAATATCACACGGGGGGGGGAAAGCAACAAGAGATGGGGCCATTTTCCCTGGTGGAGCCGTTCACATCCCCGAGCGGCCAGCTCGCGGCGCTCGTGCGGCTCGCGTCGCTGCGCACGTCGCGCGCGAGCGAGCGCGCTTGCGCGATGCCGCCGCGAGGCTCGCACGCGCCGCGCACGGGCGCGCGAGCGGCTGTGCTATGACCTGCGTGCGCCGCTGCGGCGCAGCCAACAAAGGAGCCAGAGCGATGCAGATTCAAGGCGCTTCGGCGCTCGTGACCGGTGGGGCTTCCGGGCTCGGAGAGGCGACCGTGCGGCGCCTGGTGGCGGCGGGAGCCAAGGCGGTGATCCTGGACAGAGACGCGACCAAGGGCGAGGCGCTGGCCGCCGAGCTCGGCGCCGGCTGCCGCTTCGTCTCGACCGACGTGACCTCCGCAGAGCAGGTCCAGGCGGCGATCGCGACCGCGCTCACGCTGGGCCCGCTGCGGGTGTCCGTGAGTTGCGCGGGCGTGGGCTGGGTGCAACGGACCCTGAGCAAGGAGGGCGCGCCTCACGACCTCGAGGCGTTCGCCAAGGTGGTCCAGATCAATCTGGTGGGCAGCTTCAACGTGATGCGGCTGGCGGCGGCCGCGATGGCGCGCAACGAGCCGCAGCGCCACGGCGAGCGTGGCGTGATCATCAACACCGCTTCGATCGCGGCGTTCGACGGCCAGATCGGACAGGTGGCGTACGCGGCCTCCAAGGCCGGCGTGGCCGGGATGACGCTGCCGGCGGCGCGCGACCTGTCGAAGGCCGGCGTCCGCGTGCTCACCATTGCGCCGGGCACCTTCGCCACGCCGATGCTCGGTCAGCTTCCGGAGGAAGCACGGCGAGCCCTCGCCGCGGGCATCCCGTTTCCTGCGCGGCTCGGCGAGCCGGACGAGTTCGCGCTGCTGGCGTTGCACATGATCGAGAACCCCTACCTCAACGGCGAGACCGTGCGGCTGGACGGCGCGCTGCGCATGCCGCCCAAGTGAGCCGCCGGCGGCGGGCCGAGCACGAACGCCGGCCGCTTGCCGCCGCGCTCGGCCCGCGCTAATGTCAAAGCTGAGATGTCGAGCAGGAGCTATCGGTTCTGGCGCTTTACCTACGCGTCCCACGCGGGACGGCGCCAGGGTACGGCCACGTAGCTCCACCACGTAGCCTCACGCAACAGTCACCCCTGGTCGCCCCGCGGCCAGGGGTTTTTTGCTTCTGGAGCCCCATGTCCACGCCATCCCCAAGCCACCTTCCGCTCGAGCAGGTCACGCCATTACCCCCGCCCGGGCAGCTGCGGCAGGCGCTGCCCGCGAGCCCCGCTGTTGCCGAGCTGGTCGCCGACACCCGGAACCGGATCGAGGCCGTGCTCCAAGGCAGGGAGCCACGGCTGCTCGTGATCGTGGGCCCGTGCTCGATCCACGACCCGGGCGCGGCGCTCGAGTACGGCCGGCGGCTGGCACCGCTGCGCGCGCGGCTGGCCGACGAGCTGCTGATCTGCATGCGGGTGTACCTGGAGAAGCCGCGAACCGCGCTCGGCTGGAAAGGGCTGATCAACGACCCGCGGCTGGACGGTAGCTGCGACGTGGGCGCCGGCCTGAGGCTGGCACGCGAGCTGCTGCTGCAGCTGGGCGAGCTCGGGCTACCGGCGGCGACCGAGACCCTGGACCCGCTGGCGCCGGGCTACCTCTCGGACCTGGTGGCGTGGACCGCGATCGGTGCGCGCACCGCCGAGAGTCAGACCCACCGCGAGGCGGCCTCCGGGCTCGGCATGCCGGTGGGCTTCAAGAACGGGACCGACGGCGGCATCGAGGCCGCGCTCAACGCGATGAAGACCGCGGCCGCGCCGCAGAGCTTCATCGGCGTCGACGACGCGGGACGCGCGAGCCTGTTGCGGACGCGCGGCAATCCGCGCAGCCACCTGGTGCTGCGCGGCGGCCGCGGGCAGACGAACTACGGCGAGCCGGAGGTGCAGCGCGCCGGCGCGGCGCTGCGCGCGGCGGGGCTGTGCCCGCGGGTGCTGATCGACTGCAGCCACGGCAACAGCGGCAAGGACGCGGCCAACCAGCCGCGCGTGCTAGCCGAGGTGGTGCGCCAGCTCGAAGCCGGCTCCGAGCAGGTGCTGGGCGTCATGCTGGAGAGCCACCTGCTGGCGGGCCGCCAGGAGCTGACGCCGGGCCGGCCGCTGCGCTACGGCCAGAGCATCACCGACGCCTGCCTCGACTTCGAGACCACCGAAACGCTGCTGTGCGGGCTGGCAACCGCCTGGAGCCGCACCCGCCGGCGCCCGGCTCGAACCCCCGCTCTCCCCGCCGCCCCCAGGCTCTCCGCCCGCGGCTAGTCTCGACTTCGGCGGTGCCTCGCAGCTGCAACCTGCCCTTGCCCTTGCCCGAATACCTCGCACCTTCCGGGCCCTTCCCCGTCATCAAAGCAGTGACTCACGCGCCCCTTTCGTGTACAGCCGCCGCGTGAGCTCTCGCGCGAGCAGCCTGGCGCCGCGAGCACGGCCGTTGCTGGCACGGCCGGGCGCCGGCTTTCGCTGTGAAGGCGACGGCCTGTGCTGCACGGATCTGCACGCGCTCGGACCGATGACGCGCTCGGAGGCGCGCGCCATGCGCCGCCTGATCCCGGGCTCGGTGATCTATCACCCCGATGTCGAGGCGCCGTGCATGCGGCCGGGCCCGGACGGCCGCTGCGCGCAGCTCAAGCCGGGCGGGCGCTGCGGCGTGCACGCACGCTTCGGGCCAGCGCACAAGCCGGTCGGCTGCCGGCGCTTCCCTTACGGCCTGGTCAGCACGCCGGATGGCGGCCGCGTGACCACCGAGCACCGCTGCCCGTGCCGCACGCTGGGCGAGCGGCCGCCGCTCGATCTGGCCGAGGCCGAGGCCTCGCTGCGCGACCAGAGCGGGCGGCTCGAGGTCGACGAGGTAGCGCCGCGGCGGGTGGCGCTGACGGTCGAGCAGCGGGTGTCGTTCGCGCGCTACGCCGCGCTCGAGGCGCAGATCCAGGCCGGGCTGCTGCGCGGCGAGCGCCCCGAGCGCGTGCTCGGCGCCGAGCCCTGGCCGGCGCTCGCGGAGCGCTCGTGGACGCTGTTCGGCGCCGAGCTGCTCGACCTCGACGACGGCAGCCGCGGCGGCGTGGCGCTGGCCTGGGTGGCCGACGCGTTGCTCCGGCACGACGGAGGCTACCGGCCGCCGCCACGCGAGCGGCCGTGGAGCGCCGCCTTCGAGCGCGGCGCGCGGCGCGCGCGCCGGCCGCGCACGCGGCGGCAGGTGCTGGCCGACTGGGTGGCCGACGAGCTGTGGATGATGCGCTGGCTGCCCTGGGGCTGCTCGTTCGACGTGGCGCGCGCCGAGCTCGCCACGCGCCTGGCCGCAGCCCAGCTGATCGCAACGCGCATCGAGCGACTGGGCGTGCGCCCCGATCAGGCCGCGGCCGAGGCGGTGATGGCGGTGGAGCTGTGCGCGCTGTGCGAGGTGTGGCCCGAAGCGGTGGCCGCAATCGCCAACGACCCCAGCCCGGCAAGCGCGCTGGGCAACACCGCCGAAGATTCATGAAACAGGAAGGCGGGAAGACGGGAAGCCAGGAAAAGACCTCTTCCCGTCTTCTCGCCTTCCTGTGATTCCGAAAATCCGACCTATCCTTCGTCGATCGCGGCGCTCTCTTGCTCGCCGCCCGTGCCGGCGTGCAGCTCGAGGCGGCGCACGCGCATGCGCACGTCCTGCAGGAGCAGGCGGTTGGCGCGCACCAGCGCGCCCAGCATGCCGAAGATGAAAATCTGCGCGCCGACCACGATGCAGATCGAGGCCAGGATCAGCGACTGGATGTGTCCGCTATAATCGGGCGCCTTGAGGAAGTAGTAGAGGAAGCGCAGCCCCAGCGCCGTGCCGAGCAGCAGGAACGGCGCCGACAGCCAGCCGAAGGCCTTGAGCGGATTGTGCATGGAGTACCCCTGCAGGATGATGCTGGCCGAGCGCCCGATGTATTGCACGAGGCCGCGAAACAGCCGGCTCGGACGCGTGGCGGGATTGGTGGTGATCTTCACCTCGCGGATCGGTTGGCGATTCTCCGCGGCCGCGAAGATGGTCTCGAGCGTGTACGAGAACGGGTTCGTGAGGTAGACGCGTAGCGCGAACTCGCGCGACATGGCGCGAAAGCCGCTGGGCGCGTCGTGCACGCTGACGCCGGTGGCGCTGCGCACCACGAAGTTGCCCAGGTCGTAGAACAGGCGCTTGCGCAACGAGACCTTGGGGTCGCTCTTGGTCTGACGGTCGCCGATCACCAGGTCGGCCTCCGCGCGCACGATCGGCGCGACCAGCTCCGGAATCGCGCTGCCCGGATACTGGTGGTCGCCGTCGGTGTTGACGATGATGTCCGCGCCCATCTCGAGCGCGGTCTGCAGGCCGGTGAGAAAGGTGCTGGCGAGGCCGCGGTTGCCGCGGTGGCGCACCACGCGGGTGGCGCCGTGCGCCCTGGCCACGTCGGCCGTGCCGTCGCTCGAGCCGTCGTCGATCACGAGGATCTCGAGCGCGTCGATGCCAGCGATCGCGCGCGGGATGTCGGCGAGCACGCCCGGCAGCGTCGCCGCCTCGTTGTAGCAGGGGATCTGGACGACCAGCTTCATCGCGGCTCACGCGGAGCCTGCCATGTACTACGAAGGATTGGGGGCCTCAACTTCAGCCGGGCGACGCGAACCTCAACTTCGGCCTGGTGGCGCGGGCTTCGCCTGCTGCTGGTGGCGCGCGAGCACACCGACCAGGCCGAGGGCGATCGCCGCGGCGCTCATCACGCCGAGGTGCAGCAGCGAGAGTGCCACGGCGCGCGCTGCCGCCACCCCTTGCAGCCCCAGCACCTGTATGAAGATCACCTCGCGTGCGCCGAGCCCGGAGATGGTCACCGGCAGCAAGCTGCTGAGCGCGCCCAGCGCGGCGCCCGCGGTCAGCGCGCTGCGCGAAGCCTCGATGCCCATGCCCGCGGCCAGTGCCCAGAGCGAGGCGAAGTAGCCGCTCCAGGCCAGCGCCGTCCAACCCAGCGCTTCGAGCAGGAAGGCCGGGCGCAGCAGCGGGCCGAGGCCGGCGACCAGCTGGGCGAGCAGGCCGAGCAGGCCGCGCGCGCCGCGCCGCCGCTGCAGGAACGCGCGCAGCCGCGCCACCGCGGGCACGGCCGCGAGCGCGCGAGCGCGCAGCAACAGCAGCGAGAGCGCGCCCAGCAGCAGCACGCAGGCGGCCGCGGCCAGGGCCGCACGGCTGTCGCCGACCACCAGCGCCGAGAGCGCGGCGCCCAGCAGCAGCACGGCGCCGAGGTCGAGCAGCCGATCGTAGACGCAGGACGAGAGCGCCTTGCCAAGCGGCACGCCGCGCTCGACCAGCGCCTCGGCGCGGTAGAGCTCGCCCAGACGCCCGAGCGTGACCTGGCCGTAGAGCTGCGAGCTGAAGAAAGCGGCGACCGCCACCTTCGCGGGCAGGCGCAGGCCCTGCACCACCAGCATGCGCTGCCAGCGCAGCGACTTGAGCAGCAGGTTGGCCGAGAACAGCAGCCCCGCCTGGCACAGCGGGGCGGGCCGCACGCGGGCAAAGGCCGCGCCGAGCGCGTGCAGATCGAGGCGCGAGAGCACCACCAGCAGCAGCAGCAAGCCGAGCAGCGGCAGGTAGCGGCGCGCGCGCACAGCGCGTGCGGGCGGCGGCGAACCGGGGTCGAGCTCCAGCGGTGCGTGCGGCGTAGCCACCTGAGTCGCTCGCGCTCAGCCCGGTCCGGGCAGCCCGCTCGAGAGCGGCCGGCGCGCCGGCTGCGACGGTTGCACGGCGCCCGCGCGCACCCACTCGCGTACGAAGTAGGGCGGCTTGCCCTGCGCCTCGTGGTAGGTCCGGCCCAGCACGTCGGCGACCAGCCCCAGCGAGAGCAGCTGCACGCCGACCAGGATCAGCATCACCCCGAGCGTGAGCAGCGGGCGGTTCGCGAGCTGGGCGCCGAACGCCAGCTTCTCGAACGCGAGGTAGCCCGAGATGCCGAGCCCGAGCGCGAACAGCAGCAGTCCGCCCATGCCGAAGACCTGCATCGGGCGCGCCAGGTACGACTGCAGAAACAGCACCGTCATCAGATCCAGCAGCACGCGCGTGGTGCGGCCGATGCCGTACTTGGAGCGGCCGAAGCGGCGGGCGCGATGCCGTACCTTGAGCTCGCACATGCGCGCGCCGACCAGCGCGGCCATCACCGGGATGAAGCGGTGCATCTCGCCGTAGAGCCGCAACGCCTTGGCGACCTCCGCGCGCATCACCTTGAGCGTGCAGCCGTAGTCGTGCAGGCGCACCTGCGTGGTCGCGCTGATCAGGCGGTTGGCGATCAACGAGGGCAGGCGCCGGTCGAAGAAGCGGTCCTTGCGCTGCGCGCGCCAGCCGACCACGACGTCGTAGCCCTCCTGCAGGCGCTCGAGCATCGCCGGCAGGTCGTGCGGGTCGTTTTGCAGGTCGGCGTCGAGCGTGGCGATGACGTGCCCGCGGGCGGCGTCGAAACCGGCCTGCAACGCGGCCGTCTGGCCGAAATTGCGGCGAAAGCGCGCGACCACCAGCCTGGGCAGCGAAGCGCTCAGCTCCCGGAGCAGCTCGAAGCTGCGGTCCGTCGAGCCGTCGTCGATGCAGATCACCTCGTAGTCGAGCCCCGTAGCGTCGAGCACGGAAAAAAGCTCCGAGAGCAACTCGGAGAGGCTCTCCTGCTCGTTAAAGACAGGAATGACGACTGACAGGTCCAGCGGCGTCTCCTGACGCGACCGTACACCGCGGATCGCTGGAATTGAATCGCGCGCATGAGACGCGCGCGGCGGCCGCAGGCGGGCGCCCGCACGTATTGACTTTGGGCCGCCGTCTGCGAGATTTTCCGACGCTTTCCTAGCCAGCTAGGTTCTCGTGATCGGGAGGGTCGCGCGCCCCTCCCGCCCCTCCCGCCCCGGGGCCGGAGGGCCCCGTGGCAATGCCGTCGGGGACCCACCCCGTGGGTCGCTTCGCTCGCGACGCTCGACTCACTCGTTCCGATCGACCGCGCTCCGCCCCCGCGCAACTCATTGTCCCGCGGGATCGCCACGCACCGGTTGCCGACCTTGACTTTCCTGTCCAGATCAGCCGGCCACGAGGATCGCAGCGCTGAGCACGGGCCAGCGCCCGGGAGGAGCGCCCGCCCGCCCCTGAGTTGCTTGCTGCCCGATCTCGGCTGCCTGCTGTTCGCCGCCTGGACCCTGCTGTGCAACGCCCTGGTGTTGTTGCACGGCACCAGCGTACACCTGGCGGCCGCCACCCTGCTCTGCGCCCTGGCCGCCGCGGCGCTGCTGGTCGCGCGCAGGGACCGACTGCAGGCGCTGGTCGCACTGGTCGCGGACCCGATGACGGCGCGGCTCGACCCCGAGCACGAGCGCCAGCCCTGGCCGCTCGCGCGCATGCTTGCGTTCGGCGCCGGCCTGCTGCTCGTGGCACGCTTCGGCGCGCGTGGCGATCTGAACGAGCTGTCGACGCTGGCACTGCTGCTGGTGGCCGCGAGCTATGCAACCCTGGCGCGCAGCGGCCGCGGCAGCCTGCAGGCGCCGCAACCGAAATGGCAGGAGGCGCTGCTGTGGGCGCTCGGGCTCACCTGCGCCTGGCTCACGCTCACCTCGCAACGGCCCGACAGCGACGACGCCTTCTACGTGAACATGGCGGTTTCGGTGGTCGACTTTCCGCACCAGGCGTTGTTGTCGCGCGACACCATCCACGGCCTGAACCTACCGCTGCGGGTGCCCGCCTACCGCGCCTCCAGCATCGAGCTGCTCGCGGGTCTGCTCAGCTACCTGAGCGGGCTGCGCACGATCTACGTCGCACACCTGGTGCTGCCGGCGATCGCCGGGCTGCTCACGCCCCTGGCCCTGGCCCGCCTGTTGCGGCTGCTCGAGCCGCGGCGCTGGCTGTTCGCGCTGCTGGGCGCGCTGCTCTACCTAGTCTTCGACAGCTCGGTGCACGGCAGCTTCGGCAACTTCTCCTTCGTGCGCCTGTTCCAGGGCAAGGCGATCTTCATCACCACCCTCGCGCCGCTGATAATGGCCCACGGCATCCGCTTCGGCCTCGCGCCCTCGCGCAAGACCTTCGCCATGCTGGCCGCGACGCAGATCGCGGCGCTCGGCAGCACGGTGACTGCATTCTGGGCTGCGCCGGTGCTGGCGGGACTTTCGGTGTTGTGCGCGCTCGCGCCGCGGCTCTCGGCACTGCGAACGCTGCTGTTGTCGGCGCTGTCCTCGAGCTACCTGCTGGCGCTCGGCCTGTACTTCGAGTGGACCTCACAGCGCTCGGCGCCGGTCACGGCGGCGGTGAGCGCGGCCACGGCGAGGGCCGGGGCGGCTGCAGCGGGAACGGCTGCAGCGGGGGCGCACTCGCACGCGCTCGCCCCCGGCGAGCTGCTCGAGCAGGGCTATGCGATGGTGCTGGGCGCCGACCGGCCCCTGCTGGCCGCGCTCGCGATCGTGCTCTGCACCTGGCCACTGTGCCGCACGCCGCTGGCGCGCCGCTTCGCGGTGGTATTCCCGCTGGGTTTCTTCGCGCTCTTCGGCAACCCGCACCTGACGCACACTGTCGCCATGCTGACGACGCCGTCGATCTACTGGCGGGTGCTTTGGCTGCTGCCTCTGCCGGTGCTCTTCGGTCTGGCGACGAGCTGCCTGCTGCAGCCGGGACGCGGTCCGCAGGGCCTGCGCCTGACGCTGTTCGGACTGGTGTTGTGTCTGTTCTTCGTGCGCGTATCGCCGCGCACGATCTTCGCCGACGACGGGTTCGACTGGCCGCGACCCAAGGTCGACCGCGAGGCGTACAGGGTCGCGCAGGCGCTGATCGCGCACCTACCCCCGCACCGGCAGGTGCTGGCGCCGCTCGAGGTGTCGGTGGTGCTGCCGATGCTCAACGGCTACGACTACCCGCTGTTCGTCAAGCCCGCTTACCTGCCTACAGGCCGGCGCGAGCGCTCGCGGCGCAGGCTGCTGACGCGCCTGATCGCATACCCGGACCTGAGCGCCTTTGCCGAACGCTGGTTGATCTCGTGCCTGCGCCTGTATCACATCGAGGGCGTGGTGGCGCCGGTGCAGGGCCCGAGCAACCGCTCGCTCGCGCGTGCGCTGCACGCGGCCGGCTACCGGCGCGTCGCGCTGAGCGAGGGCAATGCGATCTGGACCCACAGCGCCGGCGCCGAGCGCGGGTGGCGCCCTCAGCGCGGTCGCTCCTCCTTGCCGGCGCGCGCGCTCGGGCCGCGCGCCACGCGCTCGCGCGAGGTGATGTAGAGGACGCCTCCGATCGCGGCGCCGACCAGCAACACAGCGCGGTTGGCGAGCGCGGCGAACAGCGCGGCGCTGGCGCCGACGCCGAACATGCCCAGCGTGATGCTGACCGCGCCCTCCATCAGGCCGAGGCCTCCCACGCTCAGCGGCACCACGCCAGCGAGCGCCGTCACGGCGAGCACGATCAGCAGATCGAGCGGCGCCACGTGCTGCCCGGTGGCCCCGACCAGGAGATAGAAGGCAGCCAGCCGCAACGCGTGAAAGGCGACGGTGAGCAGCAGCAACTCGACCGTGGCGCGGGCGCCGATCTCGAGCAAGGCCGTGGCGCAGTCGCTGCCGAAGCGCCGGGCGCCGTCGACGATGTGCCGGCGGCGCCCGGCGGACAGCGCGAGCCAGCCGAGCCCGCCGAGCAGCAGCAGGCCGCCGCCGAAGGCGGCGAGCCGCGGCGGAAAGTGCGCCTGGAGGTGGGCCGCGTGCAGCGCCGCCGACATCCTTTGCGGATCGCAGCCGGCATAGATCGCCGCGGCCAGCAGCAGCACTGCCATACCGGTAACGCGGTGCAGGGCGAGCAAGGCGAACGGTGCGCCCCAGCTCTGCGCCTGCATCCGCTTCAGGTAGAGAAGCTTGACCGCATCCCCTCCCACGTTGCTCGGCAGCGTGAGGTTGAAGAAGGAGCCGACCGAGAACACCTCGAAGCTCAGGCCCAGGCTGCGGGTGTAGCGCGAGACCAGCACGTGCAGGCGCAGCGTCTGCAGCAGCGGGTTGGCCGCGAACAGCAGGCCGAGCGCGAGCGCGAGCGCGCCCCGGTCGCCGCTGCGCGCGAGCAGCGTCAGCTCGCGCAGCTGCACCCGGCTCAGCAGCAGGCCGAGCAGCCCCAGCCCGAGCGCGACCCGGGCCCAGCGCAACAGTGCCCAGCGCGACCGCACGCCGGGCTCACACTCGGCCCGAAAGCCGGCGGTAGACGTTGATCAGCCCGGTGCGCAGGCCGACGGGCGCTGCCCCGAACAGCGCCTTCTCGGCTTGCACGGAGCACCAGCCGTAGAAGGCGCCCGCGCGCGCACGCAGCGGCAGCGCGCTCCCGTTGGCGCTCGCGTGATAGCCGAAGCCCTCGCCGAACGCGCCGCAGATCAGCTCGGCGTCGTGCATCGCGGTTGCGGGCAGCTGCTGCCCCTTGCCGGCCTGCGAGGGGTCCAGCGGCTTGCGCAGGTTGTCGAACCACGGGCTCTTGCGCCCGTAGAAGGTGTCGTCCGCGGTCGCGTGGAAGTCCAGCATGCGCCGGTCGAGCTCCACGCCGAGAAAGCTGCAGATGCGCCCCAGCTCGTGCTCGGGATAGGCAAGCAGATCCTCGTAGCGGAGCCAGAGGAAGCGCTCCGGCCTGCGCCGGCTCGCGCGCAGGATCGCCTGATTGTAGCTCTTCCAGCGCTGGGCGAGCGCTGCGTGGTTGGCGAGATCGAAGGGCAGGCCGCGGTAGCTGTGGATGTTGTCGCGGTAGTCCCGGGTGATGTGCACGAAGCGGGCGTGAGGAAAGACGCGTTGAAGGCGCGGGATCATCAGCGCGTAGTGCGGATTCTTGTCGCCGATCCACTTGGGCGCGGCGCGGCCGAGCGTGTCCTCGGCGTAGCTGAGGTAGACCAGGCGGCATGCCTCGGTGTAGGTCAGCCGCCCCCGGCGCTCGTTCAGGCGTGCGGCCAGGCGCCCGAGGTCGAGCCCCCAGCTGCGCATCCGGTTCTCGCGCACCAGGTCACGGCAGAATGCCTTGACGCGGCGCTCGCTCCACGGGCCGGCGCGGTACTTGCGCTGCAGGTTCAGCAGAAAGAAGCCTTCCGGCGCCATCGCCAGCTGAGGGTGCTGGCCGAGCATCCGCGACAGCAACGTGGTGCCGGACCGGCCGCGACCGACGACGAAAAAGATCTCGGTCATCATGCGGCGCGGGCGAAGAAGTCGAAGACCTGCTCGAGGCCGGGCCCGAGCTGCACGTGCGGCTGGTAGCCGAGCTCGCGCCGCGCAGCCTCGATGTCGGCGAGACTGTGGCGTACGTCGCCCGGCCGGAACTCGGCGTGCCGCGGCTCGAGCTGCGCGCAGGCAAAACCGCGCGCGCTCATGCCGGCGCGGATCAGGGCGTAGAGCTGGTTGAGCGAGGTGCGACCGCCTAGCGCGACGTTGTAGACGCGCCCGCGCAGCTCGCCTTCCGCCGTCGCCGCCAGCAGGTTGGCCTGCACGACGTTCTGCACCGGGCAGAAATCGCGCGAGGTCTCGCCGTCGCCGAAGATCGTGACCTGTTGCCCGCGCGCCAGGGCCTGCACCCAGCGCGGCACCACTGCCGCGTAGGGCCCGTTTGGGTCCTGGCGCGAGCCGACCACGTTGAAGTAGCGCAGGCCGACCGCGGACAGCGCGTGAGTGCGGCCCAGCACCTCGGCATAGAGCTCGTCGATGTGCTTGCTGGCCGCATAGGGGGAGAGCGGGCGGCCGATGCGGATCTCGACTTTCGGCAGCCCCGGATCGTCACCGTAAACGCTGGAAGAGGAGGCGTAGACCACGCGCGGCACGCCGTTCTGCAAGGCCGCCAGAAACACATTCAGCGTGCCGTCGACGTTGGCGCGGTGGGTATCGAGCGGTTTCTCGATCGAGCGCGGGACCGAGCCGAGCGCGGCCTGGTGCAGCACGTAGTCCGCGCCGGCCGAGGCCCGCACGCAGGCGTCGAGGTCGCACACGTCGGCCTCGAGCAAGCTCAAGCGCCGGAAGCGCTCCGGGTCGGCCAGGGCTTGCTCGACCAGGGCCAGGTTCTCGCGGCTGCCGGTAGCGAAGTTATCCAGACCCACCACGCGCTGGTCCGCGCGCAACAGCGCTTCGACCAGATGCGAGCCGATGAAGCCCGCCGCCCCGGTGACCAGCCAGGTGCGGGGCCGCGCCTGCAGCGCGCGCAGGCGGCTCTCGTACGGCGAAGGCACCTCACAACCTCCAGTACAGAACACCGGCCGGCAGCGCGGCCCGATCGATCGCGCCCTTGACGTCGCACAGCACGGGGATCCTGCCGCTTTGCACCAGCTCGAGCACCACCTCGGCACAGCCACGGTGAGGGACCGCGAACACCAGCGCGTCGAAGTGGGCCTGCTTGTCGAGCGGCGAAAGCTCGATGCCGTACTCGTGGCGCACCTCGTCGGGGTCCGCCTCCGGGTCCCAGACCGTAACGTCGACCTGGAACTCGCGCAGCGCCTCGACGATCGAGAACACCCGCGTGTTGCGCACATCGGGCACGTTTTCCTTGAAGGTGAAGCCCACCAGCAGCGCGCGCGAGCGCGCCACGTGCACGCCCGCCAGGATCAGGCGTTTGACCACGTGCTGCGCCACGAACGCGCCCATGCCGTCGTTGATGCGCCGGCCGGCGAGGATCACCTGCGGGTGCACGCCGACCTGCTCGGCGCGGGTAGTGAGGTAATAGGGATCGACGCCGATGCAGTGCCCGCCCACCAGGCCTGGGGTGAAGCGCAGGAAGTTCCACTTCGTCCCGGCCGCGGCCAGCACTTCCTGGGTGTCGATCTGGAGCCGGTCGAAGATGATGGCCAGCTCGTTCATCAGCGCGATGTTGAGATCGCGCTGCGTGTTCTCGATCACCTTGGCCGCCTCGGCGACCTTGATGCTCGAGGCTACGTGCACACCGCCCTTGACCACAGCCCCATAGACGGCCGCAATGACCGCGGCGCTGTCCGCGTCCTGGCCCGAGACTACCTTGATCACGCGCTCGAAGGTGTGCTCCTTGTCGCCGGGGTTGATGCGCTCGGGGGAATAGCCGAGCTTGAAGTCGACCCCGCAGCGCAAGCCGGACACGCGCTCCAGGATCGGCCCGCACACCTCCTCGGTTACGCCGGGGTAGACGGTCGACTCGTAGACCACGATTGCGCCGGGCCGCAGCACGCGGCCCACGGTCTCGGTCGCGGCGCGGACCGCGCTCAGGTCCGGACGGTTGTCGCTGTCGATCGGCGTGGGCACGGTGACGATGAAGAAGTCGACACCGGCCAGGCCCGCCGGGTCGTCGGTCAGCGCGATGCCGGCGTTGCGCAAGCGCTCCGGCTCGACCTCGCGCGTCGCGTCGTGCCCCGAGCGAAGCTGAGCGATGCGGCTGGCGCTGATGTCGAAGCCCACCGTGCCCGCAAAGCGCTCCGCCATGGCAACCGCCACGGGTAGGCCCACGTAGCCCAGGCCGATGACGCCGATCGTTCTTGTCGGAAGCTCCGTCATGGCGGCGCCGCGCAGCCGCGTGCGGGCCGCGGCGCGCAAGGCTAGCACAACCCGCCGGGGTTGGCTAAGAGCCGATCGGGCGCTGCTCCGGCTGAAGGCAGCCTGCGCGGCGCCCCGGGTTGCTGCCCCCGCCCCCGGGCAGCGGGTGAGCGGCCTTGGGCAGTGCTCGTCGACTCGGTCCCGGCCCGGCGCGGGCGTCGCCTTCCCATCTCCGGGTTGGGATCACGGCGTGCGATATCAGTGCTTCTTTCGTTTCGCCCGCGCCTTCTCCCAGGCCTCGCGCCGCACCACCTTCACCCGATGCAGCCCGTAGAGCAACTGCATGCGCGCGCGATGTCGCGCGTCGACTCCCAGACTGTCGCCATAGAACAGCGCATCGCGTTTGTAGTCTCGCATCATCGGCACCACCACGAGCTGGCGTGGCTTGGCCGCATGCACGATCGCGAGGCGCTCGAGCTCGTCCTCGTGGATCCGCCCATACAACGCCAAGAACACCCACGCGAACGCCAAGTTCAGGGCAAGCGCGAGCGTGACGAGCAGTCGGCGCACGCCGCGTTCGCTCGAGATCCAATCCACTGCGATTACCGACGCGATGGCGAGCAGGACTCCAGGCGCGATGAACAGCCGATAGTGATTCTTGGGCGCCGCCAGCGAGGTGCCAGCCACGGCCGCCGCGGCCAACACGTACGCGCCCAGCGCCTCGATCCGCAACCGCGGCTGCGGGTCGGGAGCCTGCTTGCGCCGGGCAAACCCGTACGCCACCACGCCGCACAAGGTGGCGACCAACAAGGGGGCGACGTATCCGCACAGCTCGTTGAGTAGCTCCGCGTTGCCGAGCAGGCCCCTGCCGACGATGGTCTCGACCACGCTCTGTCGGCCGAGCTTGCCGTAGCGCACTGTCTGGCCCGGCGCGAAGAACAACAGCCAGTACCCCCAAAGCAGCCCGATCGTGCCGCTCAACATCCAGCACGCGTTGCGGTAGTCACGGCGGCGCAGGGCGACCAGCGTGTAGAGCAAAGCAACCACGATCAACGTTGGGCCGGTATGCTCGTTGGTCTTGCCCACGAACATGGCGAACGGAAAGATGAGGAGCGCAGACACGACGGCGAGCGACCCGAACGGTCGCCTGGCGGCGAGCCGAAACGGCACGAGCAGCAGCAGCGCAAGCGTCAGGGTGTAGACGTAGTTCGTTGTGATCGGGCGATAGAAGAACGCCTGCCCGGGAGCAGGCGCCGCCAGCCAACACGCGCCGCAGCCCCACAGCAGCAAGAACGCGTCGTGAGCCGAAGTGAATCGCGGACGCCGTCCCATCGCATGCACGAGCACCAGCAAGCAGAGCGTGCACAGCACCAGCGGGGTGACGGCCACGTGGAAACCGCCAGGCAGGTAGGTGAGCATCGTAAACAACTGGCCGATGCGCGGATTGCCATGGTTGTGCAGGTGCTCGAGCCGTTCGATCATCGACGGGAGGTCAGAGCCGAGCGTCTTGAGGTCGGAAGCGTTGTACCAGCCGTCCCCCGTGATCGGCTCGAAGCGAGCCATGGTACGCAGGAATGCGTACAGACAACCGACCACCGCGGCCCAGCTCAGCATGCCGACCAGCCGAGCGCGCGAGAACGGTCCGGTATTGTTGAGGAGGTTGCGCAGCGATTGCAGCATGTCGTGAGACCGGACGCCGGCCGAGTCGAACGCACGCCGAGACCCGGCTCGTGGGGCGAGTCGGCGGGGCGCTAGCCTAGTGGAGGCCCCGCCGGTCTTCAATGCGTGGTGCTCGAGTGCCAGCGCGCTCCAACTTGCTGGCTGCAGGCTTCTGTGAATGTAATATGCCAACGCCGAGTGGAGCCGGGCTCGCGCCGCCTCGCCGGACCCTGACCATGCCAAACGCGCCTGTTGAGCTGTCGCTCGTCGTTCCGGTGTACAACGAGGAACGCTCTATCGACGCGTTCTTGGCGGCCACGCTTCCGGTGCTGCACGAGCTGACCACGAGCCACGAGATCGTCTTCGTCAACGACGGCAGCCGCGATCGGTCCTCGGAGCTGCTGGCGCGAGCGTCCGCCGAGCATCCGGCTGTTCGCGTCGTGGAGCTCGCCAGGAACTTCGGCAAAGACATCGCGCTCACCGCGGGTCTCGCTTATGCAGCAGGCGCTGCCGTCGTTCCCATCGACTGCGACCTGCAACACCCTCCGGCCCTGATCTGCGACATGTATCGCGAGTGGAAGAACGGCAGCATGATGGTGATCGCGATCCGGGCGTCCAGGGGAGAAGAAGGCGTGCTGCGCCGCAGCCTCAGCCACACGTTCTACCGAGTCTTACGCGGGCTCACTTCGGTCGACATTCCCCAGAACGCTGGCGACTACCGCCTGCTCGACCGGAGGGTGGTGGACGTGCTCAACGCCATGCCGGAGCGAACTCGCTTCATGAAGGGCTTGTTTGCCTGGCCAGGTTTCAAGCGAACGGAAGTCTACTTCGAGGCCGCACCGCGTGCGATCGGCCAAACGACCTGGAGCTATTGGAAGCTGTGGAACTTCGCTCTCGACGGGATCTTCTCGTTTTCCTCGGTGCCCCTGCGCGTGTGGACGTACGTGGGCGGCCTCACCGCGCTCGCGTCGTTCGCCTACTTCATTTGGACGGTGGTCAAGACACTGGTGCTGGGCGTCGATGTCCCGGGCTATGCATCGCTGCTCTCCCTGCTGCTGTTGTTCAACGGGCTGTCGCTCGTAAGCAACGGCATTCAGGGCGAGTACATCGGACGCGTCTTCGAAGAAGTCAAACGACGGCCGCTCTACGTGGTCGACACGCTGCGCGGCTTCCCGGCCGGCTCCGCTGCTGCACCTCCCGCCTCCATCCGCGAAGGCGAGGCGGATCCCTGAGGCCTACAAGTCGATGCTCTTGGTGTGGCTGTTTTGGCTCGCGTTGGCGGTCCCCGGACTGGCGGCGCTGAGCTGTCTGCACGGACCTGACGACGAACGCATGGGCGCGCTCGAGGCGCTTGGGCTTGCGTACCTCGGCTCGTTCTGCCTGTTGTCGCCCTTCAACGTAGTCGGCTACTGGCTCGAGCTCCCCTTGAGCTGGCTCTCCGGCGCGATCGCGGCCCTGGTCGCAGGCGGGCTCTTGGTCCTCGCACGCCGGCGCGCGCACTGGTGGCCGATTGGGCGACCAGACGTGGTGGGGATCTCGGGGGCCGCCGTGCTGCTGGTGGTGTTGTACCAGGCGGCGGCCACGGGCGCCCACATGGACAACGACGCCGACTTTCACCTCGCCCGCATTCGCTTCCTGCGCGACCACGGCCTGACCAACGCCGACCCTTTCGTGGGCACCGGCTTCTTGCACGCCTACCACACCAACCTCTACCACGCGCTGCTCGCCGCAGGCAGCCAGCTCACCGGCGTCGACGTCCTGGAGCTTTGGTCCGATACGCTGGCCTGGTCGAAGCTGATGCTCGCCTGCGGCATATTCGTGCTCGCACGCCGGCTGGGCTCGTCGAGGATGGGCGCGTGGATCGGAGCGCTGCTCTACCTGGCGTGGTTCTGGCACAACGACTGGACGCTGTACCCAAACAGACTCGGGCCCGGCTGGCTGGTTCCGCTCGGGCTCGGCGCGTGCGTCGCCGCGGTCAGCGAAGATCGCCCGCGCTTTCATCTGTTGGCGTTGGGCGCGTGCGCGCTCGTGAGCGCCCAAGTCCACGGCCTGTATGCGGGTTACCTCGGTCTGTTGGTCGTTCTGGCGGTCGTACCGCTCACGCTGGTACGGATGCGACGTCGCGAAGGGCGCAGGCCCGCCCTGCAGGTCGCGTTCGCAACGCTGTTCGCAGTCGCGTTGTCGGCGCCGTTCCTCTACGTCGCCAAGACCCAGCCCCCGGCTCAGGCGAACTTCGACTACGACAGAGGACCGCCCGTCAGGCCCGCGCACAATCCCAACGCCTGGGTCAGAACGCTGAAGCGCAACACCGACGGCGAGATCTACCTACCTTTCAACGGCGCCACCAGAGGCCCTCTGACGCTCGCTGCCCTTCTAGCCGCGAGCGCGCTGTTGTGCATCGGGCGGCCGCGCAGAATGGCCGCGTTCGCGCCTGCGGTTGGAGGACTGCTGGCCATCCTGTTCACACCGCCGCTGGCGACCCTGCTCGCCAGCCGGCTCGGCACCGCCTGGATCCTCGAACGTTCGCTCGGTGTGCTCCAGGCCGCCTACGCCGCGGTGATCGGCGCGGGGCTCTCGCTACCGTTGGCCGGCGTCCGCGCCGCGCGCTGGAGCATGCCGCTGCTGGCCTCCGGCACCCTGTGGATCGGCCTCAACATGCAGGGGCGACACGAGTCGTTGGCGTACGCCCTAGAGCAACTGCGCAAGCTGGAGCTGGATCCCACGGCCGACCATGTCGACAGCTCGGTTCGCGACGACCAGGCCTTGCTGGCGCGGCTCATCCCGCGCGGCGCCACGGTGCTCACCCATCCCATGGCCGCGCGTCAGCTCGCAAAGCTCTATGACATGCGCTTCGTCCGCTCGTCGCGCAATCACGATGGCGTTCCTGACCTGATGGACCGCACTCGAGACATGTACCTGCTGATGAGCGCGCGCAACGCGCGCTCGGTAGAACGCCTGCTGTCCCGCTACGGCATCGAGTACGCGATCGAGTACCAGCAGCACCGCATCCGCTGGCTCGAGCACGCAAGACCGGTCTTGGGACAAACGCCGACCTTCAAGGTGATCCGCGTGCGCCCCGCGAAGTGACCGCCCATCGCCGCCCAAAAGAGCGCGCAGAGTCGGGAACGGATCGGCCTGCTACGGGGCCGGCGCCCGGCGCAGGTAGATCTTGTCGTCGGCCAGTGCGCGCGCCGACCTGAAGTCGAGCTGCCAGAGCAGCTTGGTCAGGGCGTGGTCGCGCCGCGCCGCACGCGTCAGCACCAGAGCGGTCGCCTCGCGCTGCCGCAACAGGCTCGCCAGCTGCCTCAGGTCGAGCCGGGAGTCACGGCTGCCGACGAAGGCCGCTCGCTCGAGCAGCAGCAAGTCGCGTAGCTGCGGTTGGGACGCGCCGATCACCTGCGACGGGGCGGTCAGCACGGTGGAGCAACCCAGCGGCTCGAGCACGGCCGCGACGCCGAAGGGAGCCACGACCACCGCGCTGCCCCCCGCACCTACGAGATCGCACAGCGCCCGGGCGACGCGCTGGTACTGCCGGCTCGAGCGACCGGAGGTGCGCGCGAAGACGTCGTCGCCTTCCACGTGGTCGACGCGTTCGTAGCCGGCCAGCCGAATCAGCGAACGGGTGTTCCTGTTGTCGCGGGCCTCGCGGGCCAGCACGATGACGTCGGGGTGGTAACGCTCGAGCGCGCCGACGAACCAGGCGGCACGCGACAGCGGCACGTCGTCGGGCCGGCTCACATAGTGAACCAGGTCATCGCGCGCGAGCTTGTCACCAGCGGGGGCCACCATCCAGCGATCGAAAGTCATCAGCGGGTAGGCGCACCGGTGCAGGATCGGCAGCTGTTGCAGGACGCTCTGTGCCGCCAGCGCGTACTTGCCGCGCGGCGCGAGCGTACAGATCACGCGGGCGATGCGCTGCGCGTGCGGCGGCAGCTTGAGCTTCGGCGGGAAAGCCAGCTTGCTGCGGTTCTCCTTGCTGATCACCATGCGCGTCGTCGTCGCCCCGAAGAAGCCCAGCAGCACGCAGGCAACCAGCAGGCCCGCCAGCGGCGCGGGGAGTCGCCGCCGAGACCACGAATAGAGGGTGACGCAACAGACACCGAGCCCGACCGCGACCGGCAGCAACCAGAAGATGCGCTCGTAGGTCGCGGTGCCAACCACGTGCTGCGCCATCACGTCCGCGAGCAGCGGATTGCCGAACACCCCGCCGGCCAAGAGCGCGAGCAAGGAGAACCAACGCGAGCCGAGCACGTTCGGTGCGAGCGGACAGGCCAGCAGGGCGATCGCGAGCAACCCGATTGCAGTGCGTTCCGGCCCGAGCACGGCGGGAACGGCCTCACCGATCGCCGCGAAGCGCGGCGACAGCTGCGGGCCGGCCGTGCGAGCCGGAAGCGCCAGCTCGGGCGCATCGCTCGCGATGTCGACGTCGCTGCTGACGGCGCTCGCGCCGGCGCCCATCGCGCCGAGCACCCAAAGCCCGATCGCGATCACATACGCCGAGCTCAGCAGGCTCGCGCCGAGGCGCCTGGGTAGCGAGCGCCACGCCGGCGTGGCTGCCACCACCGAAACCATGGCCAGGGTCGGCGCCAGCCACAGGCCAGTGCTGGAGAGCCCTAGGGCCGCGATCTGGGCGAGCGCGAGCATGAGCACGCGACGCGCCGATGGCCGCGCGCCTGCCCGCAGCCCGTAGGCACAGATAAGCGGAACGCCGACTGTGAGCAGCGCGGCTTTGCCGTCGAACATGCGCACGAAGGCGTGATTGGCAAAGCCGCGCGAGGCCGAGCCATCGATCATGTAGAATGCGACGGCCGCCGTCACGCCGAGCAACCAGCGCCGCGGCGCGAGCAAGCGCATCAGCCGCGCCAGCGCGAAGGGCGCGAGCCAGCTGAGCGCCGTGGCGAAGCCGAAGTGGATCACCGCCGCGGGCTCGAGGCCGCTCCATTTGCCGATCAGGCCCCCGAGCAGCTCGAAGCTGTGGACGCGATAGGGCGGATACAGCGGCTGAGGCCCGAGCAGGGCGGTGACCGGGCCGTGCAGATTCGTGATACGCAGCAGCGCCTGCCCGGGATAGTCGATGACCGACTGCGCCATGCTCAGGTAGAAGGTGTCGTCCGCGCGCGGCCGCACCGCGAGCAAGGTGAACGCGGCGCAGGCCAGCGCGAGCAGGTACAACGCGGCGCGCTCGCCGCGGCGCGGCTCCAGGCGCGCGGAGACGCGCTCGCCTTGGTCAGCGGGCGGGAACGGCTCGCGCAGGGCAAACGAGGCCGCGACCGCAGCCGACAGCGTGAAACCCAGCCAGGCGACCCAGGGATTGTGGGTGACGACCCAACCCAGCAGCGACGCCGCCGGCGCGGCCAGCATCGCGACCAGCGCTCCCCGCGCGGGGACGCGAGAGGGAAGCATGGGGTCGTCGCGCAGATCGTCCAGGTAGGCAACGCGCCAGGCGCGCGCGCGCAGGCCGACTGCCAGCAGCAGCAGCAACAACAACAGCGCGGCCAACGCGGCGAGCCCCAGCGCGCGCGCCGTGCCCCCGGCCACCACTACGAGGTTGGCGGCGACGGTCCACAGCGCGTATGCGAGCACCGCGACATCGGTGAACGCGCCCGGTGGCAAGCGGTGAGTCCAATCGGAGGCTGCCGTGTCGCTCACCACGGGAAGCTAGCATCGAACAGGGGGTTGGGGGAGAGCGGGTAGGTGATCCGAAGGCTCGCGGTTTGAGACTTGCGTTGCAGCACCGCGCGCTCGGCGTTGGGCAGCACGCTGCCATGCGCGACGGGTCTCGATCGAGCACGTCGGCTCGCCGCATCCATCGAGCGGCCGGCACGCTGCAAGCTTGCCCGCAACCGCCGCTGCGGCTTGACGCAGCCAGCGCACGCATGTACATGGGTCCAGATCGAACGCTCCTCGGTCGAGCGCCAGGGCGGGGACATCCGGCAGAGAGATCGCTCGCTTACCCTGCCCTTCGCCGTCCGGGTCTCGCACGGCGCCCGCGTCGGACCGGACGTGGTTTGCGATGAAGGTTCCTTCCCTGTCCACGATCGCCGGCCGCTCGCAGCGGTTGCGACGGCATGTCGCCGCGCTGCTCGGTTTCTGCGCGCTGTCGGTGGCGATGACCTGGCCGCTCCCGGCGCACCTGTCGACCCACGTCGTCGGAGCCAAGTGGTTCTACGACTCGATGGTCAACATCCAGGTGCTCGGATCGCGCGTCCACTACGCGCTGGGGATGAGCTCCAGCCTCAAGAGCGTCTACGACGACTACTTCTGCGCGCCGACTCCGTTCTCGATCGCCAACAACGAGGACCACTTCGCGCTCGCTCTATTGTATGCGCCCTTCTACCTGCCCAGCGGCGATCCGCTGCTCGCCTACAACCTGTTGCTGCTGCTGTGCATCAGCTTGTCGGGCTTTTGTATGTACCTGTTGGTGCGCGAGCTCAGCGGAAGCGCGCTTGCGGGCGTGCTGTCGGGCGTCGGCTACGCATTTTGTCCCTACATCGCGTTCGAGCTGGGTCGCCTCCAGCTGGTGGCTGCGCAGTGGGTGCCGTTGTTCGCGCTGTTTCTGCACCGCAGCGCCAAGAGCGGCCGCCTGCTCGACCTGCTCGGGCTCGGGCTCGCCTTTGCGCTGCAGGTGGGAAGCTGTCTGTATTACGCGGTGTTTCTCGCGCTCTACGGCACCTTCGCCGGAACCTGGCTGGTGCTGCGCCACCGGCCGCGGCCGCGCGCCACGCTGCTCAACCTCAGCGTGGCCGCAGCGCTGACCGCGCTGCCGGTTGCTGGCATGCTCTATCCCTACTTTCGCGCGCGCCAGGATTTCCCGTTGACGCGCAGCGAGAACCTCGCGACCAAGTACGCGGGGCGCATCGAGGACTTCACCAAGGTCTACAGCTACAACAAGCTGCTCGCGCCGCTGCGCGACGACGCACGCGGGCCGACCGAGCCGATCGCCTTTCCGGGCTTCACCTTGTTGCTGCTCGCATCGCTCGCGCTGGTCATGCCGGTGGTCGGCGCACTCAAGCGCGGCCCGCGCGCGGCCCGCGTCGCCCACCTGCAGACGCTGGCGCTGAGCGCGGTCGGCGTCCTGCTCGCGGCCGGCCTGAGCCTGTGGCTCAGCGATCTGGTGCCGGCGCTCGCGGTCGGCCTTGCCGCCCTCGTGCTGTGGCGCCTGCGCAAGCGCGAACGCCTGCTGCCTCCGGACACCCTGCTGTACCTGGGCATGGCAGTGCTCGGGGTGCTCCTGTTCCTCGGCCCGACGCCCTTCGCGGTCCACGGCGAGCCGATGACGGGCCCCTACGAATACCTGTATCGCCACGTGCCCGGGCTCGACGGCATGCGCTATGTGAGCCGCTTCCAGATCTTGATCATGCTGGCGCTGGCCGTGCTGGCTGGCTTCGGCGCCGCGCGCTTGTTGGGCGGCGCAGGACGATTGCGTCTGCTCTGGTTCCCCGTGCTGCTTGCGGCGATGTTGCTCGAGCTCCGCAACGCGCCCATACCGCTCAACCGGCTCCCGTCGCGCGCCAAGCTGCCACCGGTGTACGCCTGGTTGCAGGCCCACCGGGGTCCGGAGCCGATCGCGAACATTCCGTCGTATACGCTGGGCTACTACGGCGCGCGCAACGACTACCTGTCGTTGTTTCACCGCCGCCGCACCATCGACGGTAAGTCGAGCTGGATGCCTCCAGTGACGTACGCCTACATCTACGAGAGCCGCCGCTTTCCGCGCTCCACCCTGACAAACTTGCTGCAAGCGCTGGGCGCCAAGTTCCTGGTCGTCCACACCCGCGAATATCGTTCCGCAGGGCGCGCCGCGCGCATCCGCAGCTGGCTCGACAAGCGCCCAGAGGACTATCGCGCGCGTTTCGGCGCAGACGGCGACTACGTGTACGAGATCCTGCCGCCCCGCGACAGCTCGATGTCCCTGCTCTCCACGCCACGCGTGCCGCCGCAGGCACGGCCGCTCGCGCGCAGCGAGCTGCGCGGGCGCGCGAGCGTTCAGAGCGCCTTCGCGGGCTTGGCGCTGGACGGCAACCCGAGGAGCAGCTGGGGCACTGGCCGCGCGCAGCTCGCCGGCGACTGGTTTGAGATCGATTTCGGCAAGGAGCACACCGTGGCCGCGCTCGAGCTCCGCCACTTCTCCAACGCGTTCGATGCGCCCGCCGCCTTCACGCTCTCGGTGCAGCGCGAGGACGGCGGCTACGACCCGGTGTTCACTCGGCCTACCCTGCGATTCTACAGCGACCAGGTGTATCACCCCAACTCGTTCACGTTCCGCGTGGTGTTGGCCCGGCCCGCGCGCACGCGCGCGATCCGCATCGACCTGCTCGACGGCGTCGCGGGGCACGCGTGGTCGATCCACGAAGCCACCGTGTGGGCCCTCGACTGACGGCACGGGCAGCGGCACTCAGTGCCGGTGACGTGCGCTCCTTTGCTTCCGCCATTCGATCGCGGCGCCGGCGCGGCCGAGATCGAGGACCATGATCCGGTCCTTACGGTAGCGCTCGGTGCGCACGAGCATGTGGCGGTAGAAGTGCCAGAGCACGCGATACTCCTTCCAGCTGCGCACGTATAGGCGGTCCACGTGGTAGTGGCGCAGGATCGCGACCTTCGTGCTCAAGTCCGACTCGCGCCCGAGCACAGACGCGACGTCCGCGCGCCGCTGGTCGAGGTCGTGCAATCCATGGCTGCTCTGATCGAGCCCGAGCGCAAGCGGATAGCAGTCGCAGTCGACGACCAGCTCCCCGCTGCGCTGCGGGCTGACGACGATCGTCGCGTCGAACGGGATGGCGCGGCCATACAGCGCGCGCCGGCGCGCGTGCCCGCGCAGCCCGAAGTACAGCGACTTGCCGGACACGCCGTGGCGCAGGTACTTGGCCCGCTTCCAGGCACCGGAGTCCACGCCCTGCGTGTAGGCGTAAGCCAGGGCCGCGGCGAAACACGCCAGGCGCAGCCAGCCGCCCGAAATGCGCTGCGCCAGCAATGAGCAAAGCAGTGCGGGCGCCAGCGCGATGTGCAGCGCGGCCGGCACCGCCGACAGGCGCCGCACCACCCAGGGCTCGCCGGCCACCGCGATCAGCGCGGTGCACACGGGCGGCACATACAGCATCGCCATGACCAGCCCCATCACAGCCAGCACCGGCAAGATATCGCGCCGTCGCGAGCTCAGCAGCATGCCAGCGAGCAGCATGACCAGCAGCTGGAACTGCTGGCCCCGGGGATTGAGCAGCGAGCGCGGGGCCAGCATCATGAGGCCACTGGGCAGGTGCAGGAAGCCTCGGTTGCGCTTGGCGTTGGCCCGGGCATAGCGGGGCAGCTTCGCCTGCGCCGGGCGCTGCGGCGCTGCGGACGCACCCGCCGCGCCCGCTCCGGCCGCGCCCGCGTGCGCACCCGCGGCGCCTGCGTCCACCTCGGTACCAGCATCGGTGTCGGTATCGGCGCTGTGCGGGTCTTGCTGCTCCGCGGCGTCGTCGGGCCGGGCGGTTTCGGCCCTGGCCTCAAGCCGCCCCACCACGAACCACGGCAGGCCGAGCCCGAGCACCAGGGCGGCCAAACCCAGTTGTCTGGCCGAGGCACGCAGCGGACGCCCGGCGCGCGCCAGCGCCCAGGCACCCGCCAGCACCGGACCGATCACCAGGCACGCGAACACGTAGTAAAGGGCATGCACCTGGGGCAGCACCAGCGCGGTCGCGCCCAGACCGGCCACGGGCCAAAGGCCGCGCTCGCCACGCAGCGCCTCGACCAGAAATGCGATGCCGACCAACAACAGCCAGTAGACGGCCAGCGTGTTCGGATACGAGATCGTCGACAGCGCCGCCATGTAGACGACGAAGATCGCGCTCGAGATCCACGCGATCCAGCGCTGCCCGATCACCGTCCACGTGACGTGATAGACGCCCGTGGTCGCAGCGAGCTTGCCGAAGAACAACGCGAATGCCCACGCCGCGGGTGCCTGCAGGCCGACCAGCTGGGCGCTCGCCGCGATCAGCGCGTGGTACACGTTGCTGTGGTAGATCGCGTCGAAGTGTCCGCCCGGCACCAGCGGATCCCAGCTGTTGAAGCCGTGGACCAGCAGCATGCGCACCCGCGAGGCGTGATAGCGCCCGTCGCCGCCGAAGTTACTCCCGGTGTGCAAGCCGAGCCAGAGATCGGCGGCCACGATCGTCGCGACAGCGAGCGCCACCCACGAGGGGCGGCGGAACGTGAAGGATCGGCGCTCACGCCACAGCAGCCAAAGGGCGACCAGCACGCCCAGCACCAGGGCGCCCGACAGCACCGCGACCGGCAGGCGCAGCGCGTAGCACAGGTCGCACAGCGGCGCAGCCAGCGCAAAGCTCCACAAGTAGCCGAGCGCCAACGCGCTGGGACCGCCGCCGTCGAGCGCGCGCGGCCACAGGCGCCGCACCAGGACGTAACCCGGCAGAGCCAGCGCCAGCCAGAACGCGGCCACGCTCGCCAGCGCCAAGCCGTAGCCCTGAGGGAGAAACGAAACCGTGTGTTGCACGATCGACTCGGCCGCGCGGAGCCCCGACCATCCGGCGTACCCTAGAGCAGCGGCGATAGCGAGGCAAATCGCGGATCGCCGCCGGCGTCAGTCACGTCTCGCTGCAAGCAACGGCAGCAAGGCGACCAGCTTCTCGGCCGCGTGCCCGTCGCCGAACAGCTGCGGCCGTTGCGCCGGCCAAATGCGCTCGCCGGCGGCGCGCACGATGGCGTCCTGGTCGGCGTCGACGATCCGGTTCCAACCGGCCTCGACGGTTTCACGCCACTCGGTTTCGGGCCGCAAGGTCAAACAAGGGACGCCGTAGAAGTACGCCTCCTTCTGCACCCCCCCGCTGTCGGTCAGGATGAGGCGCGCGTTCTTCTCCAACATCGCCATGTCGAGGTAGCCCACCGGCTCGATCGCGCGCACGTTCGGCGGCGCGGCGATGCCGAGCTCCTGCATCCGCAGCGCCAGTCGCGGATGCCGCGGCAGCACGACTTCGCCATCCAGGCGCGCGAACGCGCGCATGACGCCGGCGAGCCGCAGCGGCGCATCGACGGTGTAGGGCCGGTGCAGCGTGGCCAGCAGATAGCCGCGAGGCGCGATGCCCAGCGTCTCGAGAATGCGAGAGCGCGCGGTGGCCAGCGCAGCAAAACGCAGGCACGCGTCGTACATGACGTCTCCGATCACGTGCGCCCGGTCGCCGAGTCCCTCCTGCTCGAGCCGTTCGCGCGCCGCCTGCGTCGGACACAACAGCAGGTCGGCGCAGTGATCGGTGAGCACCCGGTTGTGCTCTTCCGGCATGCTGCGGTTGAACGATCTGAGCCCGGCCTCGTTGTGCGCGACCTTGACGCCGAGCTTGACGGCGGCCAAGGCGGCGGCGAGCGTGGAGTTGGTGTCGCCGTGAACGATCACCACGTCCGGACGCTCGCGCGCGATCGCCTGCTCGAAGCCCACCAGCATCCTGGCGGTTTGCTCCGCGTGGGAGCCAGAACCGACCCCGAGATTGAGGTCCGGCTCCCGCAGACCGAGCTCGTCGAAGAACACCTGCGACATGCCGTGGTCGTAGTGCTGTCCGCTGTGCACCAGCACCTCGCGCGCGCCCGCGCGGGCCAGCGCCTCGCTCACGGGGGCGGCCTTGATGAACTGCGGCCGCGCGCCGATCGCGGTCAGGATCTTCATGGGCCTCCGCCCGCCACCTCGGCCGCAGGATGGCTGCCGTCCGCTCCGGCGGTGCCGAGTATGAACGCCGTGCGCGCGGTCATGGTGTCCACGCCGGCCGAGTCGCCGGCCGTGCGCAGGCCCAAGCATGGCACACGCGCGCGGCGGAGGTTCCGGCCGAGTCGCGGGGGTCCGTCTTCACGGCAATTTTCCCCGCTGTCCAGTCGGGGAGAGGGGTCGGTGCGGTGCGCGCGGCGCCCTTGGGACCCGAGGACCCGAGGACAGATAAATCTGCTCAGTTGCGGCTCGTGGGCGGGCGCGTTCGCGGCTCTTGTCCTCGAAATACATCGAGTATTCCTGTGGCTTTTTCTGCGGGCGCGCTCGCGATCGCACTGCGCCGACAAGCCGGCCGTGATCCGGTTATTTGTGCTCGGGTCCTTAGCGCGAGCGCCCCTGGCGATGGAGCGCGATGGCCTGGTCGATCAGACGCCGCGTCGCGCTGAGGTTGGCGTCCCAGGAGAACCGGCGGCCGGAGGCGACGATGGCGTCCCGGTCCCATTCGCGATCGAGCGCCTGTTGCAGCGCCGAAGCCAGCTCGCTGCCGCTGTGAGGCCGCACCAGGATGCCGTTGTCGGGGGTGAGCGCCTCCGGAATGCCGCCGACGTCGGTAGCGACCACGGGCAGTCCGCACGCCAGCGCCTCGACCACCCCGTTCGGCAGCCCTTCACGGTGGCTGGGCAGGCAGAACAGGTCGGCGGCGTTGAGCCAGGTGGCGACGGCCTCGTGGTCGACGGCGCCGACCGCCCGAATGCGATGAGCCAGCCCCAGCCGAGCGGCCTGCGCGTCGAGCCACGCGCGCTCGGGGCCTTGGCCGACCAGCACCAAGTCCAGCTCGGGGCGCCGCGCGGCGAGCGCGCTGAACGCCTCGACCAGCTCGTGCAGCCCCTTGGCGCGCAGCAGATTGCCGACGAACAGCAAGATCCTGCGATCGCCGGCAAGGCCGAGCTGGCGGCGCGCGCCGTCCCGGGCACGTGGCGCGAAGCGCTCGGTATCGACCCCGGTCGGGATGACGGCGACCTTGTCGGGCTCCACCCCGAGCTCCACCAGGCTGCGTTTGAGGGCGTGGCTCACGCAGATCACGAAGGCGGCGTGCTGGGTCGCCCAGCGCAGCTGCGCCGCCGGCAGCCGGCCCGCGGCGTACACGTTCACGTCGCTGCCGTGGGTCCGGATGATCAGCGGGCAGCCCAGCGCGCGCGCCAGCGCGACACCGCCCACCGCATCGGGATAGGCCCAGCTCACCAGCAGGCACTCCGGCTCGGCGGCGCGCAACCAGCGCAAGAGCGGCCAAAGCGAGAGCGCGAACCACAATGGATACAAGCTGCTCGCCAGCTTGGGCAGAAACCACCAGCTCGCATAGCGCACCCGCAGCCCATCGACGCGCGTCGGGCCGAGCTCGGCGCGGTGGCGAATCCACTCGTTCCATGGAACCGGCACCAGCAGGCTCAGGCGATAGTGCTGGGCCAGACGGCGGAACTGCTGGCGGTTAAAGGGGCCGGCGTGCGGATTGTACGGGCGCGGGTAGAGACGCGCGATGATCGCGAGCCGCGGCTGCGCGCGCGCCTGTGCTATAACCCCTGTCTCTGACATGCCATCGCTGCAATCGCGAACGAGTCGGAAGGCGCTCCATCGCTATCGCGGCCGTCGGGACTGGTCAAGCGCCGGGGACGGATCCGGCCGCGCACACCTCTGCGTCGGCTGCGCGCGCGTGGTGCTCGAGACGGCTCGATGAGCGTCCCCGCGGTCACGGTGCCCGACTACGGCTGCGGCAATCTCGCGTCCATTCAGCGCATGTGCGAGCGCATCGGGTACGCTTGCGAGATCGTGCGCTCGCCCGACGCGCTGGCGCACGCCACGCGCGTGATCATCGCCGGGGTCGGCGCCTTCGATCACGGCATGACCGAGCTGCGCGAGCGGGGCTTCATCGCGCCGCTGGAGGAACGCCTGCGAACCGGTGCGCCGGTGCTCGGCATCTGCCTGGGGATGCAATTACTGGCGCGCCGCAGCGAGGAGGGCAAGCTGCCCGGTCTGGGCTGGATCGAAGCCGACGTGCGCCGCTTCCAGCTCCCGCCCGAAAGCGGCCTAAAGGTGCCGCACATGGGATGGAGCGAGTTGACGATCACACGCGACAACCCCATCCTGCCTCCCGACGCGGGCCTGCAGCGCTACTATTGCGTGCATTCCTACCACGTGTGCTGCGACGATCCGCGTGACGTGATCGCGACCGCGAGCTACGGCGTGGACTTCGTGGCCGCGGTGCAGCGGGACAACCTGCTGGGCGTGCAATTCCACCCCGAGAAGAGCCACCGCTTCGGCATGGCGCTGCTGCAGCGCTTCCTCGAGCTCTGACATGCTGCGCAGGGTCATCCCTTGTCTGCTCCTGAGCGACGGCGGCCTGGTCAAGACCCGCCGCTTCGGCGAGCGCAAGTACGTCGGCGACCCGATCAACGCGATCCGCATCTTCAACGAAAAGGAGGTCGACGAGCTGGTTGTGCTCGACATCGACGCGACCCGCAAGGGCGACCCGCCCGACTACGGCCTGATCGCGGAGCTCGCCGCCGAGTGCTTCATGCCGCTCTGCTACGGCGGAGGCATCCGTTCGCTGCACGACGCCGAGCGCTTGTTCGCCCTGGGCATCGAGAAAGTCTGCTTGCAGTCGGCCGCGATCCACACGCCCCAGCTCATCACCGAGATCGCCCGGCGCTATGGCAGCCAGGCGCTGGTGGTCTCGGTCGACGTCAAGCACGATTGGCGCAAGCGGGCGCGCGTGTACCACGCGGCCAGGCGAAAGATGCTCCGCGTACCGCTCGGTGATTGGCTGCGCGCGGTGGTTGACCGGGGCGCCGGCGAGGTGCTGTTCAACGTGGTCGAGCGCGACGGGATGCAGCACGGTTACGATCTGAGGTTGATCCGGGAGGCGGCCCGGGCCATCAGCGTCCCTTTGGTCGCGGTGGGGGGCGCGGGTTCGCTGGCGGACCTGCGGCGCGCGGTGGACGCCGGCGCGTCGGCGGTGGCCGCCGGGAGCCTGTTCGTGTTCTACGGCCCGCACCGGGCCGTGCTGATCCGCTACCCGGGCTACCAGATGCTCGGGCAGGTGTTCGGAGGGTAGTCGCTTGGGCTCGAGGTTGAAGATCTGCACGCGCTGCGTGATGGACGCCGCGGTTCCGAACATCTCTTTCGATCGAGAGGGGCGCTGCAACTACTGCAGCGATATGCTCGCGCGCTCGAGCAGCGTGCTGTTCGCGAGCACCGTCGAGCGCGAGGCGAGGCGCGGCGAGCTGGTGGAGCGTGTCAAGCAGGCCGGCAAGGGTCGCCGCTACGACTGCATCGTCGGCGTCTCCGGCGGCGTCGACAGCTCGTGGGCGCTGCACGCCGTGCTCGAGCTGGGGCTGCGTCCGCTGGCCACGCACATGGACAATGGCTGGAACTCCGAGCTCGCCCAGCACAACATCGAGCAGCTCATCACCCGCCTTGGCGTCGATCTTCACACCCACGTCATCGACTGGCGCGAGTACCGCAAGCTGATGCAAGCCTTCTTCGACGCGGACGTCGTCGACGTGGAGCTGCTGTACGACAACGCGATGACCGCGGTCAACATGCAAGCCGCGTCTCGTTACGGCGTGAAGTACATTCTGACCGGCGTGAACCAGGCTACCGAGGGCATGCGCATGCCGCCCGGATGGAACTGGTTCAAGCGGGACCGCCGCAACATACGCGCGATCTGGCGGCGCTTCGGCGACGGCGGGGCGCTGCCGACGTTTCCGGCCATCGGCACATGGCAAGACCTCTACTACACGCACGTCCGCGGCGTTCACTGGGTGTCGTTCTTGGACTACTTCGAATACGACAAGCCCAAGGCGCTCGAGCTGTTGCAGAACCGCTACGACTACAAGCCTTATCCTTACAAGCACTACGAGTCGGTGTTCACTCGTTTCTATCAGGGCTACATCCTGCCCAAGAAGTTCGGCATCGACAAACGCAAGCTGCACCTGAGCACGCTCGTCGTCAGCGGCCAGATGACGCGGGAGCAGGCCTTGCGTGATCTCGAAGGCATTGCCTATCCGAGCGAGGCGGCCCTGGAGCAGGACATCGCGTACTTCATCAAGAAGATGGGGTGGTCGCGCCAACAGCTGGAGGACTACCTGGCGCGTCCCGGCAAACCGCACGACCTGTACGGCTCGGAGCGCGCGGCCTACCGGCTCCTGGTGCCGGCCGCGCGCAAAATTCTCGCTCGCAGCTGAGAGCCACCTGCGCCCGGCGCGCGGTGGATCGCGCGCGGCCCTGGCGCTCGCGGTTGCGGTGGTAAAAGCGCGAGCGTATCTTCCCGCCACCTTGCGCATCTTGTACATCGCCGACGCGGTCGAAGCGACCTCGGGCTCCGCATACAAGGTCGCCGCAATCGCACGCGAGTGGGAGCGCCGCGGGCACCGCGTTTGGCTGCTGACCACCCGCAGGCCCAAGGCCCTTCCGGTCGCAGAAGTCGAGGCTCGCCTCAGACAGGCACCCCGCGTGCGCTCGCTTCCCGAGCGCATCCGCGGCGAGGTTTCCTATCGCGCCAGTTACCCCCTCGAGCTGCTGTGGGAGGCAACGCGGCTGGGCGTGGACGTGGTCTACAGCCGCGGTCTTCCGCCCGCGCCCGGGCTGGGGACGCTATTGCGCGCCAAGCCGCTGGTGGTCGAGGTGAACGGCGACGTCGCGCGCGAGACCTCCCGTCGGTTGGACCGCGCGTTGAAGCTGCGCGCGCGCGCGCTGCTCTTGCGCGAAGCCCGGGGGGTGGTGTTCGTGTCGGAGGAGGTCCGGCGCGCCTGCGGACCCGACGTGCGCCGTTCACTGGTGCTGGCCAACCCGTGTCTTCCGATCGAGGGCGAGCCCCTGCCGCCAGTGCGGCCGCCGCGCCCCAAGCTGGTGCTGATCGGATACGCGCGGCACGACTGGGCCGGGATCGACAAGGTCGTCGAGCTCGCGCAAGCCTTGCCCGAGCTCGACTTCCTGGTGATCGGCGCGGTCGTCCGGGGACCGCCCAACCTGCAGTCGGTCCCGCCCTCCACCCAAGCCGAGTCGGACCGGCTGATGCTCGGCTGCACGGTCGGCTTGGGTCCGCTCGCCCTCTACCGCAAGCAGATGTTCGAGGCCTCGCCGCTCAAGGCGCGCAACTACCTCGCGCTCGGTCTGCCCGTGGTGCAGGCGTACAAGGACACCGACGTGACCGAAGCCGATGGCTGTGTGCTGCAGATCCCCAACACCGAGGACAACGTGTGGCAGTGCGCGGAAAGGATCCGGGAATTCGCGTGGCGCGCGTATCGGGACCCCGAGCTGTCGGCGCGCGCGCGCCAGCTCGCGGCCGGACGGCTTTCGCTCGCGTCGAAGGAAGACCAGCGACTCGCGTTCATCGAGCGGTGCCTCTCTGCGCCACGCTGACCCGCGCGGCCGGTCGCCCGCCCGCGCGAAGCACGCCCGGACCGATGCGATCAGGGCAGCTGGCGATTGGCTTGCCAGCGCACGAAGACGACCGCGATCCAGATCGACGCAGCTGCCATCGCGAGCAGTATCGCCGGACGCGAACGCGGGCGCAGCCGCGCTTCCTCGTGCAGCCAGACGTAGAAGGAGAGCAATGGCACCGCCTGACGGTCGAAGCCGTAGCGGAAGAAGGCATACGGGCTGAGCGCGCTCAAGAACAGCAGCATCGGCCCGCTGTGCAGCAGCCAGCGCGTCCGCCGCAGCCGCCACAACGCGTACACATTTGCGCCGAACATCAACGTGACGCGCAACACCGCCCGCGGATTATAGTGCAGGAAGAGCGGTGAGAAGAACGCCGCCAGGGGAAAGCTCACGAACGACTGCCAGTGCCGTCGCTGGAGCTCGTCCACTCCCTGGATGGAGCCGAGAATGCTCCTGCTCAGCGCGTGCTGGACCACGATCCCGGCGCAGCCGGCGGCCGCGATGACCGCCGCTCGGACGTAGCGCCGCTGTCGCAGCGCGGGCCAGCAGAAGAACGGCACCAGCAGGAAGAACGTGATGCGGGTGCAGCTCGCGAGCGCCAGGCACAGCGCCGCCTGGAGCTCGTGGCCGCCGCGCAACGCGAGCATCCCGCCGAGCATCAGCGCCATGCCCACCGACTCCGAGGTCGGCGTCGAGGCGGTGTGCAGCCAGGCGTAGGAACCCACCAGAAAGAACGCGACGCCGTAGTCCTCGTCGCGCAGCCAGCCCCGCGCGGAGCCGGGACTGGGCGCGCTGCCGGCGAGCAGCAGGCCGAAAAACGCGGTCGCCAGCGTGGACGCGACCAGCGACACGAACCAGGCCGCGGGCTGGTAGCCGAGCAGCGGCTCGAACAGCCGGATCAGCAGCGGGTAGCCGGGCGGGAACGCCAGATTCACGTGATAGGTGTACAGGCGGCTGGCGATCGCGAGATAGTGGTGGCCGTCGCGCCCGGAGCTGATCGGGTGCGCGGTTCCGATCGCCGCAAGCGCGATCGCGCCGTGCAAGAGGAACGCGACCGCGGCCCAAGCGGCGACCCGCCGCGGGGCCACGGGTTGCGGTCGCGCGGGCAGCGCGCCGGCCGCGCCCGGAGAGGGCTCGCCGACGATTCGAGGCGTCGGCGGTCGAGTCCGCCTGCGTCACGTCGCTGCCCATATCACGACCCGGCAGCTCGCGCATCGGACCTCACGAGGGCTCGGCGCCCTGCGACGCGGCCCGTTCCAGAATCTCGAGCTCGCGTCCGATCACCTTCGGCGCCGCGCACTTGCGGCGCACTTCTTTTGCGGCAGCGCGTGACATGCGCTGGAACAATGCCGGATCGTCGTGCAAGGTCAGCAATGCGTTCGCGAGCTCCTCGCTCGACGAGGTGAGAAACCCGCTTGCGCCGTGGGTCACGAACTCCGGGATCCCGCTCACGCGCGTGGTCAGGGGGACGAGGCCGCTTGCCATGGCCTCGCACATCGTCACGCCCTGGGTGTCCTGGCGGCTCGGGCACAGCAGCACCCCATGCTCGGCGTGCAGCGCCGGGATTTCGCGATTGGGCACGAAACGTTCGTACATGTTCACGTTCGCGTACGGCGCGAGCCGTGCCGCAGCCGCCGCAAACAGCTTGCCGCGCCCGTAAAGATCGAACTGAAACGAGGCGAAGCGCGCGTCCCGGGAGAGCCGAACGATGGTATCCACGGCGACGTCGGTCGCGCGGATGCGCGACTCGAACGAGCGCAGGAGCATGACGCGCGTGCGCAGCTCCGGGCCTTTCTCCACGTAGCGGAACAGCTCGCAGTCGATCGGGTTGGGAACCGCTTCGGCATGCGGCATGGGACACAGCATGTCGATCTGCGCCGCGCGCAGCAGCCAGCGCGACGGGGTGATGAAGACACCCCGTCCGGTACGCCGGCTGTGCGTGATCAACTGGCGGAACCGCAGCAGACGCCGCGTCACGAACACCGCCAGCCGCGGCAGCTCGGCCGGGCCGCTCAGATTGAACAGCCGGCGGTACCAGCCCAAAGCCTCGAAGCCGTGGATCCAGACCACGAACGGCACGCGGGTCTTGAGCAGAACGTCGGTGATGATGGGCCCTTCTGCGAAGTGGACGGCGATCACGTCCGGCTTCCACGCCGCGATCAGCTCGAGCAGCGGCGCGATGCTGGAAAAGCTGCGCACACTGATGCCCTCGTACGTCCAGTCGGGCCGCGTGTTCGGATACGAAGCGACCAGCACCTCCGCATGCTCCGCGTAGCCCTTGGCGCGCACGTGAACGAACACGTCCGAATACAAGTTGTCCGCACTGGGATAGACCTGATCGAGGATCAGAATACGTCGGAGGCTCATACGCGCCGCGAGTTGTGCGCTACAGTGCCACACATGCACGAGTCAGGCGAGACCCCGGCAGCGGGCGCGGCTTCGGGTGTCGCCGCAAGAGTCGCGCGCGCCGTGGTGGCGATGTCGGCCTCCCAGCTCGCGGTGATCGCCGCCGGCTTCGTGACCTCGATCGCTCAAGCGCGACTGCTCGGCGCGGTAGGGCGCGGCGACGTCACGCGCTTCAATAATGCCAGCGCGCTGGCGGTGCTGTACTTGGGCCTCGGCATCAACTCCGCCATCACCTACTTCCTGGCTTCCGGCGCGACCCATCCACGCGCGCTGGCCCGGCTGCTGGGCCGGCTCTACGCCGGCACGCTCGCGCTGGTCGCGGCCTGCGCCGTGCTGGCCGTGGTCTCCCCGCTGCGGCGGTTCCTACC
This sequence comes from uncultured delta proteobacterium, assembly GCA_963778655.1. Classification (GTDB taxonomy): domain Bacteria; phylum Myxococcota_A; class Polyangia; order Polyangiales; family JAFGIB01; genus CAVZVA01. Next base: position 106,629 of record CAVZVA010000012.1, on the reverse strand, counting down.
GCACGACCTGTCGGCGCTGCAGGTGGTGCTCGGCATCGGCGCGTTCTTCGCGCTCAGCCAGCTCAGCAGCTGGGTGTGCGCCTTTCAGTCCGCGCGCGCGGACTTCACGCCGATCAACACCGCCACGGTCGCGGTCAGCGTGGCTGGCGCGCTCGCTTCGGTCGCGCTGCTATGGGTCCACCCGGAGTGGGCTGGACCGAGCGCGATCATCGCCCTGTTGGTCGCGCTGGAAGCGCTGCGTGCAAGCATCCTGCTGTTTTACAATGCCCTGCGCAGAGCGGCCGCCAAGCGCGCGCCGGCCCTGCCGTCCGCCGCTCCCGCTGCGGTGCTGCGGCTTCGCACCCTGCTGCGCTACTCGCTGCTGAGCTACTGCAGCGAGGCCTTGCAGTTTCTGACCTACCGCTTCGACATGTGGGTGGTGGACGCGTGGCGCGGCGCGGCCGAGCTCGGGCGCTACTCGCTCGCCGTATCGCTCGCGCAGATGGTATGGATCGTCCCGACCGCCGCGGCGCGCGTGCTGTTTCCCTATTCGGCGATGCTCGGCCGCCGCGAGGCGGCAACGCTGGCCTGGCGCACCGCGCGCATCGCCTCGCTGGTCAGCGCGGCCGCGGCCGCCGCCGGCCTGATCTGCGCGCACCTGTTCCTGACCACGCTGTTCGGCACGGACTTCGCGGAGGTACCCTCCCTGCTCGGGATCCTGCTGCTGGGCATCGTCCCGTATTCGGTCAGCAAGGTGCTGAGCATCTACCTGTCGGGAATCAACGCGGTCGGGCTCAACGTGCTGCTGAGCATCGGCGGTCTCGCGGTCACCGTCGCGCTCGATCTCAGCCTGATTCCCCTGTATGGCGCGCACGGCGCGGCATGGGCCACGGCCGGCTCGTATACGGCCTACACCGCGCTGACGCTGGCGACCTTCATTCACAAGAGCCCGCTCACGCTCAAGGAAACCGTGGCCTTGCCGTTCGGCCGTGAATAGCGCAGCGGCTGGACACCGTCCGCGCCTCGCGCCGGGCCGTCACCGCCGGCGACTGCGGAGAAACGTGGCCCCAAGTGGACCACGTTTGGCACGCCCTGAGCTGGCGCGTCGCGCGGTCTGCCTGCAGGTTCGCCGCATGCAACCTCGTGACCTGGGTCGTTGGCTGTCGATCGCACTGTTCGCGCTGTTCGCGTCGCTCGGTTGCCGCGCGCCCGCGAGCACCGAGCCGGGCGCGTCGCCGGCCGCAGGCGCAGGTGCAGCGCCGGACGGGGGCGGCGCGGCCGCACCGGCGCCCGGCGGAGGCGCGGGCCATGCTGCGAGCGGCGCTGCAGGCGCAGGCGCGCGGCCCGACGCTGGCAGCAGCTCCGCAGCAGGCGGCCAAGACGGCGCGGTCGCGTCGAGCCCGGACGCGGAGGTGGGAACCCGCGCTGACGGCGGGGGAACCGGAGCCGGCAGCGACGCCGGCGCCGGTCCCTCGCCGGGACCTTTTCCGCCGGTGAGCGACTTCGCGGGCGACGGCCCGTACACCGCCACGACCATGGACAACGTGGGGCCGAGCTCCAACTACACGGTGTACGTGCCCACCGAGCTGGCGCCCAACGGCGCCAAGAACCCGATTGTCGGCTGGATGAGCGGGGGCTCGACCGCGCCGAGCTTCTACGACCTGTTGCCGCACCTGGCCACGCACGGCTTCGTGGTGGTGGCGTCGAACACGGTGCCGGGAATCGGCGACGAGGTCGCGCTCGGCCAGGAGATCATCGACGGCATCGACTGGGCGATCGCCGAAAACGCGCGCGCCGATAGCCCGCTGTTCGACAAGCTGGACACGACCAAGATCGCCTCGGTCGGCTACTCGATGGGTAGCCTGGCCACTTTCACGATCGCGTCCGATCCCCGACTCACCACCACCGTGCACATCTCGGGCGGCAACATGGACCCCACGCGCATCGACAACCTGCGCGCGCCGGCGGCGTTCATCTGCGGCATTCCCGGCGACGACAGCTGCAACATCCTCAGCACCGATTGTGACATCGCCGCCGCCAACTGCGACACCGACTTCGCAAACGCCACCACGTCCGTGTTCTACGCCAACTTCTCCTACGGTCACCTCGGCATCCTGACCTCGCCCTATGCCGAGCAGATCGGCGCGATGACCACGGCCTGGCTGCGCTACCAGCTGATGGGAGACACCACGCTAAAGGCGATGTTCGTGGGCGATAGCTGCACCTACTGCAGCGATTCTGCGTGGAAGGTGCAGCAGAAGAACCTGTGAGCAGGCGCGCGGACGGGGCGAGGCGGCACGTCCTGCGCGGGGGTTCGATTGCTGGTAGCGTGTGGGGCGCCAACCGTGACGTCCGCCCCGACCACCCATAGCTTTCCCGGCTCTCACGCGCTGCAGCTCGTCACCCTGGTCGCACGCTGGGGAATCGAGCCCCAGGAGCTGCTGGGCGAGCTCGGGCTGAGCGAAGCCGAGCTCGAAGCGCCGCAGGCGCGCATCTCGGTGCAAACCCTGACCGCGCTGAGCGAGCGCGCCCGCACGCTCACCGCCGAGCCCGGCATCGGCTTCTACCTCGGGATGCAGAAGCGGCTCTCCATGTACGGCTACCTCGGCTTTGCCGCGATGAGCGCGGCCACCGTACGCGAAGGCATCGAGCTGGCCGTGCGCTACACCTCGGCCATCACCACTGGGCTCAGCCTGGAGCTGCGCGTCACCGGCGGCAGCGCGGCGCTCGCGATCGAAGAGCACGTCGACCTCGGCAGCGCGCACGACATCGGGTTGATCTCGCTGCTGGTCGGGATGCGCCAGATCTCGAGCGCGCTTACGGCCCGCGAGGCCAGGGGCGTCTCGACCGACCTCGCGCTGCCCAAGCCCGATTACTTCGACCGCTTCGCGCACCTGCTGCCCAACGCCTGCTTCGGCCAGCCCGGAACCTGCGTGCGCTTCTCCGCCCGCGCGCTCGAGCTGCCGCTGGTCGCGCCCGATCGCGCGGCGCTGCGCCTGGCACGCGAGGCCTGCGAGCGGCAGCTGGTGGAGCTCGGCTTCGACCACGGTCTGCCCGCGCGCGTGAGCCGCATGATCGGCGCGGGCGAAGGCGTGCCGAGCATCGACGAGGTCGCACGCGCGCTGCATCTGTCGACGCGCACGCTCAAACGCAGGCTCGCGGCGCAGGGCGTCACGTTCTCGGGGCTGCTCGACAAGGAGCGCCGCGCACGCGCGCTCGAGCTGCTGCGCTCGGCACGCTCGCTCGAGCAGGTCGCACAGGAGCTCGACTACTCGACGCTGCCGAACTTCGCCCGCGCCTTCCGCCGCTGGACCGGCGAAACCCCCGCGGCCTATCGCAGGCGGGTCCGCCCAGGCTGATGCCGCGCCTGGTCAAGCTCCAGCTTCACGCCAGCCGGGGGCGCCCGCGCATGACCCGACGCGGCGCCCACGCCGCACCACCTCGAGACCACCGCCGCCAACACATGGGCATCGACTTTCGCACCACGCCCGCCCTCCCGCTCGCGCTACTGGCCGTCGGGCTGGCAGCTGCTTGCAGCACGTCCGGGCAGCCCCAACAGGCGGCGGCGGGCGCGCCGGGCACGGGCGGCACGCTGGTGACCGGAGCACCCAACGGCACGGGCGGGCCAGGAGGCACGGGGGGCGGCGCGACAGGCGGCAACGCGGGACCATCGCCGGGCATGGGCGGCGCGGGCGGCGCGGTGCCCGGTGCGGGTGGCGCAGGTGGCACGGGCGGGGGCGGGGGCGCGGGTGCCGCAGGCTCTGCGTCCGATGCCGGCGCGACCCCTGCGCCCGACGCGGGCGGCAGTGATGCGGGTGCTGCCGACGCCGGCCAACCCAGCGCGCCTCCCGGCGGATACCTGCTGTTCCCCGCGCCCGACGCGCAGGGGGTGTGCCCGGATCCGCCGCTGCGCATCCGTTTCTCGGGCCCACCCCAGATCGGCAACGCGGGCAAGATCCAGGTGTTCGACGCGATGGCGGGCGCGGCCGCGATTGCGGTGGTCGACCTGGCCAAGTCGAGCTTCAGCGACACTATCGGCGGCACCAGCTTCAACTTGACGCGGCCGGCCTACGTCGATGGCAACGACGCGGTGATCTACTTGCCGTCGCACGCGCTCGGCTACGGCCACAGCTACTACGTGACCGTCGACGCGGGCGCGGTCACGGGTCCCACCACCACGCCGTTCGCGGTCAGCGGCGCGAGCAGCTGGCGTTTCACCACCGCCGCCGCGCCGCCCGCGAACCTCGGCTCGCTGTCGGTGGCGCTCGACGGCTCGGGTGACTTCTGCTCGGTGCAGGGTGCGCTCGACGCCTTGCCCGCCAATAACACCGCGCCGGCGGTGATCGAGCTCGCGCGCGGCACCTATCACGAGGTGATCCACCTCTCGCACAAGAACAACGTGACCCTGCGCGGCGCCGACCGCAGAGCCACGATCATCGAGGGCACGAACAACAACAACCTGAACCCGAGCACCGCCACGCGCTCGCTGGTGGGCGTCGACGCAAGCAGCGGCCTGCTGATCGAGAACATGACCATCCACAACCTCACGCCGCAGGGCGGCTCGCAGGCCGAGGCGTTGCGACTGCAGACCTGCGATCAGTGCGTGGTGCGCGACGCCGACATCTTGAGCCTGCAGGACACCTTGCTGTGGAGCGGCCGCCTCTACGCCAAGAACTGCTACATCGAAGGCAACGTCGATTTCATCTGGGGCACGGGCGCGGCGTACTTCGACAGCTGCGAGATCAAGACCGTGGTGCGCTCCGGCTACAACGTGCAGGCGCGCAACGCGGCCGGCGCCTACGGCTACGTATTCGTCGATTCCAAGCTGACCAGCGACCCGGGCATCACCGGCAGCACGCTCGGCCGCATCGACGCCAGCGTCTACCCCGGAAGCCAGGTGGCCTACGTCAACTGCCAGATGGGCAGCCACATCTCCCCCGCGGGCTGGACCATCACCGGCGGGTTCGCGTCGTCCTCGCTGCGCTTCTGGGAGTACCAGAGCACGGATCTGAGCGGCAATCGGCTCGACACCAGCCAGCGCATCGCGGGCTCGAGCCAGATCAACGCCTCGCAGGCGGCCGCGCTGCGCGATCCGACCATGGTGCTCGGCGGCTGGCAACCGCCGAAGTGAGCGCGTAGTCACCGCGCCCTTCGCCGGCGGCGCCGATCGCGCGACAATCGATCGGCCTGGCGCGCTCGCGACACCGGGCCAGCCGTCCCATCTGCCTCACGGCAGCATGATGCGACCCGGTGCGCCGTTCGCGCCGCCCTCGGTGTGGCAGCCATTGCAGTCGCCGGTCGTCTGGGCGGCGGCCATCGCGCGTTCCTGGCCCATGGTCACGACCTTCGCGTGGAAGGGCATCGCGATGCGACTGTTGGAAGAGAAGTTGCCGGCGGCGTTGACGTCGAGCGTGAGCACGCTGCCCGCGGCGTCGGTGATGACCACCTGCACGTCGCCTGCACCGTCTACGCCGTTGCAGTCGTTCGGCTCGTGCCCCGTCGGGTACACGGTGCCCGCGATCGAAAACGCCGGACCTTCGCCGCTCGAGTGGCAAGAAATGCAGGTACCGCCGGGGTGCATCAGCGGCGATTCCCGATCGCCGCGTGTCCAGTGCGCGTCGCTCGAGCACACCGACGCCGTGGCAAAGTCCGAAGCGCTGGCCGCAAGCGAGCTCGAGGTTCCGGGCGCTCCCGCGCTGCCGCCGCCACCCCCGGGAGTGATGATCGTCGGGGAGCCACCGGCACTGCACGCCGACACACACATCAACAACAAGGCCGAGGCCAGCGCAAAGCCGGCGCGGCACGGACACAGGGCCCACGGGCCTCGCCCCTTGCTCCAGCGCAATGCATCCTGGGTCATGCTCGTTCCTCCGAGTAGGCATGTACCCCGACCGTTGCGAACGCAGGCACACCCGCCGGCGGCGGTTGTGCCCATCGCGGTCGCCTGTCCACGCGGGACGAGGCCGCTCGCGGTGTTGCGCTCCAGTGAAATACGTGGAGCATTCCTACAGTTACGCCGGCATCGCAGGGCGAAGCCCGAGAAGCCGTGGCGCCCGCGCCCGTCGCGCGCAGAAATCCACCTACGAGAGAAGGGGAGCAGTAGCGCCAAATCAGAGCTCGCGATTCGGGATCGAATCACAAACTCTGATTTCTCCTTTGATTGCCAGGGAGTCGCGCCGACTCCCTGTGCGCGAGGCAAAGCCCTCGCGCATTCACCCTCTCGCGGTGGTGCCGCATCCGTCGCACCGCTAAATGACCGATCGGCATGGCCGTTCCCGACCCGTGATCGGTCATTTAGAGCACCGAGCAGGCCGGAACGGCCTCGCTCGCTGGGGCGGTACGACATCGCCCGACAAGGCTCGGGCCCGGGCACGGCACCCGGGTCCCGAGCCGCGCGGCGCTACATGCAGGGCTGCTCGTTCTTCGACGCGACCTGAGCCCACTTGGTGTCGGTCATCGGGATCGCCTTGAAGAACTCGCACGCCTTCTGATCACCCAGCAGCTTCCAGCGGAACCACGGAACCGAGATCTCTTCTTCCTCGCCGTTGGGCACGGGAATGTGCGTGGCTCCGCTCGCCGTCCAGAAGTAGGCCTCTTCGGTCGGACTGGTCGCATCGTAGGCTTGCTGCACCCAAGCCTGCGAAACCAGGCCGTCGGTGCCCAAGCCGCTGAACATGAACATCGGCGACTTGATCCCCATGTACAGCTGCTGCCAGGTGGCACTGGTCGGCTGCGTGCCGAAGCCGCTCGCGGGCTCCATCGCGAGCCCCGCGTAGATCATCTTGTCGCCGTACTTCTGCTCGGCGAGCGCGAGAACCGTGAAGGCCGCCTGACCGCCCTGAGAGTGGCCCGTGGAGCCGAACTTCATGTCGGCGAGATCAGGAAACATCGAGAGCGCGGTGTCGAGGGCCATCAGGCCCTGATCGCCGGCACCGGTGTTCGGGTCCTCGTAGCAGCACGCCAGGAAGCCGTGCGTGGCCAAGCGGTTGAGCGCCTCGGCGTAGACGGCGCAGTTGGCGCCGGTGCCATTGGCCAGGTGAATGACGGGAACCTTGCAACCCGAGGGCACCATCGGCACCCAGAAGTTGATAAGGCCCATTGTCATGGTCTGAACGGAGAACGGACCATCGCTTCCGTAGTCCGTGATGCCGTCCAGACAGCCCGCGCTCACGGGAGGCGTACCACCGCCTCCGCCGGCGCTTCCGGCAGCGCCCATTCCGGCATCCCCGGAGCTGGTCGCACCTGCCGCGCCCATGCCGCCCGTACCGCCCGTAGCGCCCGTGGACATGGGCGCGGTTGCGCCGCCACCGCCCGTGGGTGCAGCCGTGCCGCCCGTGGAGGTCGTCGCCCCTCCCTGGCTTGGACTGGGGGCGGCAGTACCTCCAGTCGCTCCGACGGACGCGCCGCCGGTGCCGATCGCACCATTGACGGCATTCATGCCGGCGCCGCCAGTACCACCGCCTTTGTTGTTGCTGTTGGAGGCACTACAGGCCACGCCCGAGAGCACCACCAGCGCTGCTATCGCCGCATACGACGATCCCTTCAAAAACACACCCCGAACACCCGAATCGAACATGTTGTTTGTTCCTCCGTTTCACCTCGAACCCTATCCGATGTCGGAGGGTTACCCACTCCCTTTCCATAGCCCTCGACATGCCTAGCCGTCAATGCGAGCTGTGGCGATTGCAGCACGCTGCGACTCGCCCGTGGAGGCGCGCAACTTGTCCGCGGAGCCGCGGAATACACCTGGCATGCCAGTCATTTGGTGGGCCGCGCCGTCATTTGTTCAACGACAGTATCGCGACAATCTGGCGCCCAACTTTTGCCAATAAACGACGGGCGACAAGCCAAGAACGCGGTGAGCCAAGGGCGACATCGACGCCCGGCGCGACGCGTGATCGCGAACTCCCGCTCGACGCTCCGGCGCCTGCCGGCCGCGCGTTGGATGCTCATGGGCCGCGATCGGACGCACCCGGCCGTGGGCACTCCGACCGTACGTTCAGCCGCGCGCGCGCGGCGAATGCACACACCGTGTAGCGGGTCAGCGAGCTCGGAAGTCGAGCAAGCACTCGCCGGATTTGATCGGCCGCTTCGCTCGAGCGCGCCTGTCGGACCAGGAGCTTGGCGTATTCCACGCGCGCGGCGAATGCCGTCGGCGCCGCACGCAGCCCCTGGTCGTAGTGAGACGCAGCGCCGGCCAGAGCCTTCCGCCGGGCGTAGTATTTGGCGAGCTGGAAGTGCGCCGACGCGTAGCGCGGGTCGAGGGCTACCGCGGAGCGCCACTGCTCCGCGGCCTGGTCGTGCTTGCCCTCGCGGTCGAGCACGGAACCCAGGTGGTCGTGCTCGAAGGCGAGGTGCCGCAACGGCATCTTGCCCACGCGGTAGTTGCAAAACGCAGCCAGGACGAGCGCCAGGGCGATTGCACCCAACACGCGGGGCCGATCCCAAGCGCGCAGCGCTGCCGGTGCGGCGACAAGGGCGTAGGCCGCATATGGGATCGCGGAGGTCCACAACGTCAGCCGGTAGCGGGTCGTGACGAAGAACGCGAGCACGAACAGCGCCTGACTCGCCAGCGCTCCGAGGATCAAGAAGTGGCGTGTCGAATCTCTTGGCGCGAATGCGAGGCCCAGCAGCGCCAGCGGAATCAAGAGCCCGGATGGAAAGGCGATACCGCGCTTCCAGAGCAGCCACGCCAGCACCGCGTTGTCGACCCGCGCGGCGTAGATGCTGGAGTCGCGCGAGATCTCGTTGCCGCTGGCCAGCTCGGCGAGCTTCGTCCCCATCAAGCCGAGCCATGCACGGGATGGCCGGCGATGAAGCGCGCGCCTCGATCGAACAGATATCTGCTTTGCGCCGACGGCCTGAGCACTCCGTGAAGGACGGGCTCGTAGATGGCCATCTTGTAGTTGAGGAAGCACAGCGGGTCTTCGACGTGGTTTGTCGCGTACAGCTCCGCAACGTTGCCAAGCAGGAAATTGATTCCGAGGTTGTAGGAGATCAGGATCTCGCCGCCTGCGTTCGTCGCATACGCGCCGAGCCCAGCACCTCGAGCGCGGTCGTAGCGATGATTGTGAGCCGCGACCAGGCACAGCGTGAGCGCCACCGGCAGCAGCAGCGCGAGCGGCGGAAGGGCCTGCGCGCGCAGACCTCGCGCCCGAGCCGCGCGCAGGTCCCGCCCCATCCACAGCAGCGCCCAGGGCAACAACAGCAGAGCGGCCCCCCTCGTCACGACCGACGCGGCGCACGCGGCGCCCGCGGCGAGCCACAACCACAGCCGACCTCGCTTGCGCGCTTCGAGCAGCAACGCCAGCAAGAGCAAGTACAGGAAGACGTCGAGCGAGGCCGGTGAGATCTGCAGGTCGTAGTAGACGAGCGGCCCATACAGCGCCGCGATCGCCGCCGACAGCAGCGCTACGCGCACGTCGCAAAACAGTCGCGATGCGACCAGGCCGACGAGGCCGCTGGTCATGGCACCGAGCCCGACCTGCACGGCCTTGAGCCACAGCAGCCTGTCGGAGACCAGCGCCAACAGCCCGAGAAACACTGGGTAGCCAGGAGCCCAGAAGAACGGCTGCGCGTCCGGCCATTGCCCCCGGGCGAAGCCGCGAGCCATCCCGAGGTATTGCGGCGCGTCGAGACCGCCGCTGTGATAGAGCAGCGCGCCGCGGTCGGCCCACAACGCCAGCACCCGGATGCCCGCCGCGCTGCAGACCAGGAGCAGGAACAGCAACGCCCTCCTGCGGTTCACGGCGGCCATCATGCCGCGGAACCGGCTGCCACCGCCATCCACATCGATCCCCGAGCCCGCTCAGCATCCGGATCCGACGTTGTGATGTAGCCTCACCGCGGCCCGTCACTCTGGCGTGCCTGCGAACAACACGGATGGACTCGGCGATCGGCGAAGCGCGGATGAAAGCGAGCACCGGCTCGAAGCCGCGCTCTCCCCCTTCGGTCGACCAGCGCGAAGCGCCGGGCGGATCCGTCGCGGTCTCCAGGTCGTTCCGCTGGCTGTTCTGCGGCCTGCTCGCAGCCTGCCTGTTGCTGCGCCTCCGCTACGGGCAAGGGCTGGCCTTCAAGGATGATTTCGCCTACGTCAACGCCGCGCTCGACGCAAACGAGCTCGGTTGGGCCTCCTATCTCACAGGCATTTCGGACATCTACGCAAACCGCGTGAGCATCGTGCTCCCGCTGGCCGCGTTTCAGGCGCTGTTCGGCAGGACGGAGCTCAGCCTGGAGCTGCTCGGCCTGTGCTTCTCGCTCTCGGCAGTCGTCGTGAGCTTCGCGTTTGCCCGTGACCTCGCTGGCGAACGGGCGGGCTGGATTGCCGCTGCACTGAGCGCGGCCGTTCCCCAGGAAATCTGGTACGGCACCAGCTTGCTGCCCGACTCGGTCATTCCCTTCTACACGGGGATGGCCATGTACCTGACGCTGCGCGCGCAGCGCCGTGCCCTCGACGCTCACGGGATTGGTCTGTACGCATTGGCCGCCTTCTTCGTCGGGTGCTCGTTCGAAGCGCGCGCGACCAGTGGCATTCTGCTGGTGTCGCTCGGCCTGTTCGCGTTGCTGCAACCTCGCCAGCGTCTGCTACGCGCGGCCCTTCCCGGGCTCTTCTTTGCGGTCCTGCTCGGTTGCTTCTGGATCGCGCTCGGGCTCGCCAGCGGGGACTACGGGATTCAGCTTCGACAGCTCATCTACGACGGAACAGGCACCAAGTGGACCGGTACGGGCAAGGCGTTCCAGCACCTGTTCACCATGCTCCCGATCGTCCGCCTGCTGGCCGAGCTGCCCCATCTAGCGTCGCGGACCTGGGCATTCAAGGACTGCGCCCGCTACGCCGTCAACACCTATCTGGGACTGCACTACTACCTGGTCTGGCCTGCCGCGTGCTTTGCGGCGGTCCGCTGGCGCAGGCTCCCGGCCGCACGACTGCCGCTGGCGGCGTTCGCCGCCTTGTACGCATTCTTCGAGTTTGGCTCCACGAGCCTGACCTCCTATCAACCGATCTGGAAGTACGAGCGCTTTCTCACCATTCTCACCGTTCCTAGCTCGGTGCTCGTCGGCGTCGTCGCTGCCGCCCTGCTGCCTGCGGCATGGCGGCTGCCGCGGCTGCGCCAAGCCCTGGCCGCCGCCGCAGTGCTGTACGTCTGCTGCAGCGCGGCTATCCTGGAAGCCAATACGCGCTTCTGGGGAAGCCCGGTGCCGGGCGTCAAGGCCACCTTCGAGCGCATCAAGCGAGCCGGCGGACCGGACACGATCTACGTCGTCGACGAGGTGTGGCGCATGCGCGGTCACGCTCTGCTGCGTTTTGAGCCGCCCAAGCCACATCAGCTGGAGCTGCTCGAGGGTCGCGATCTGGCCGCCGTGCACGACGCTTGGTTGATCATGGACTGGTCGTATTTCGACGGCAGCGGTCCACCACAGCTGGACCGCGACCGCTTCGACCCGCGACTGTTCCGCAAGAGCCTGCGCCCCTCCAGCTGGCAGGCGCGGTTCGAAGAAAGCGTGCTGTCGTGGCAGCGCAGGCGCTCCCTGGTCGAGGTGCTGAGGTTGCGTTAGGTTAGGCTAGGCTAGGTTAGCTCCGATCAGCTTCGACCTCCGGCGTCGAGCCGGCTGATCACGCGCTGCCTGGCCCAGTGCGAGCGGCCGTGGTTCGCGAACTGCGGAGGGCGGTCGCGCAGCACCTCGGTTTCCAGCCACAGCCGTTTCAGGTGCCGCACGCGGCCGCTGGCAGGGTCGTCGCTGTACGGAGTGCGGCCGTGGAGGACGTGATAGTTGTTGATGAACTGCATGTCGCCCGGGCGAAAGTCCATCACCACGCTGTAGCGGCCGCTATCGGCCTGCTCGCGCATCCAAGCTAGCGCCTTCTTCGCGGCCGGAGTCAGGCGTGGCGCGTCGGGGTGACGCTGCGACGCCATGATGTACGCACCGATCAAGCGCACGAACAAGCGCTCGCCCCACTTGGTGAACACGGGCGCCGTGTACCACGCGCGCTTGCCGGGCGCTTGCTCGCCGCGGTAGTCGTACGGCTGCGGCTGATACAGCTCCGCGGCGGCCTCGGGATTGCTGCGCACGAGCTCGTTGTGCAGCGAGACGGAGCTCGCCACGGCCGAAAGCCCGCCTTCGGCTGCGCTCTGCAGACACAGCAGGCCCACCAGGTCAGAACCGTCGCAGTGGTACTCGAGCCCGATCTGGCCGAGCTCATTGCCGCGCGCGCTCGGATCGGTCACGGCCTTGCCCTGGTCGGTGACGTCGCCGAGCACGTGGCCATGGTGGTTCTGCGGCCAAGGCTTGCCCAGGTGCGCGCCTATGCCCCAGTAGGCCAGACACATCTCGTCGTTGCTGTAGCGCTCGCGCGGCAGCCCGCGGATCAGGACGAAACCGCGACCGTTGATCAGCTCGTTCTCGATCCGGTGCAAGCGCGGCCCCAGCGTCGGCAGCGGAAACTGGTCCTTGCCGATCTCCAGGAAATCGCTCGAACGCGCGCGCGCAAACGCGATCGCCGCGGCGATTTCGGCGATCTCGGCGTCGCTCAGGCGCTCGGTCCACTGCTCGGGATCCGCGACGTCGTCGCGCGTCCACTCGCACGCAGGCTCCAGGATGGCTGCCGTCATGGTGCTCTCCCCTCGGCTGGGCTTGGCGCTGCTTGCGAGCCGCGGATCAGCCGCCCGGGCAGCGTCCCGGTCGCCTCGCCGTCTCGATAGGTGACCTCACCCGCGACCATGGTTGCGACGTAGCCGCGCGCGCGCTGCAGCAGGCGGCGTCCGCCCGCGGGCAGGTCATAGGCCACCTCCGGCGGCAGCAGCGCGAGCTTGTCGTAGTCGATCACGTTGAGGTCCGCGCGGTAGCCGGGCGCGAGCAGCCCGCGGTCGTACAGCCGCAGCGCGCGGGCTGTGTCCCAGCTCTGCCGTTTCACCATCTGCTCCAGAGGGAGCTTGGCCCCGCGCGTGCGCTCGCGCGTCCAGTGCGTGATGTTGCTGGTGGGAAAGCTGCCGTCGCAGATCATCCCGACGTGAGCGCCGCCGTCGGAGAGCCCGGGCAGCGTGTGAGGATGGCGCAGCATGTGATAGCTGGGCTCGAGGTTGCCGTCGACGTAGTTGAGAAACGGCAGGTACAGCATGCCGCGCCCGTCGTTCGACAGCATGTGATCGAGCGCCAGCGCCTCGGGTGCGACCCCTTGCGCGACCGCGAGCGCCGCCACGGTCCGCTGCGGCCCCTGCTCGTAGTCGGGCGGGTTCCCGAGCAGGTAGAGCATCGACCAGTTGCGCGGCTGGCTCGCGGCAAAGCCGCGCTGCGCGGCGCTGCTCTCGCCGAGCAGATGCGCGCGAAACGCCGGGTCGCGCAACCGCCGCACGCGCTCGGCCAGCGGCAGCCGCGCGATCTCGCGGTAGCTCGGGTGATGGCTGAAGGGGTTGAGCGTCAGCTCCAGCCCGAACAGGATCCCGACCGGACGCCCGCACACCTGCGCCGTGATCGGCAGCTCGGCGGCGTTCGCCTCGACCAGCAGGTCGAGCATGTGCTGCCACTGGGCCGGCCGGCCCGGGGCCTGCACCAGAGAAAACGACAGCGGCCGACCCGAGCGCTCGACGATCCTGCGCAGCATCGCGAGCTCCGCGTCCGCATCGGCGAAGTCCGATACCACCTGCAGCACGCCGCAACCCGCGCGCGCCAGCCCGCACGCGATGCCCGTGAGCTCGTCCTCGCTGGCGGTGAGCGTGGGCGTGGGCTGGCCGTCGCTGGTGCGGTGGTTCAGCGTGCGCGAGGTCGAAAATCCGAGCGCGCCCGCGCGCGCGGCGTCGTGGGCGAGCTCCGCCATTTGCGCGATGTCGTCGGTCGTGGCCGGCTCGCGCGCGGCCCCACGCTCGCCCATCACGAATACGCGCAGCGCGGCATGCGGCAATTGCGTGCCGATGTCCACGTCGAAGCAGCGCCGCTCGAGCGTGCTCAGGTAGTCGCCGAAGCTCTCCCAGCTCCACGAAAGGCCCTGCGAGAGCACCGGGAAGGGGATGTCCTCCACTCCTTCCATCAGTCGGATCAGGCGCTCGTGGTCACTCTGCCGGCAGGGCGCGAAGCCGACCCCGCAGTTGCCCATCACCACGCTGGTGACGCCGTGCCAGGAGGACGGCTGCATGCGTTGGTCCCAGGTCGCTTGCCCGTCGTAGTGGGTATGGATATCGACGAACCCGGGGGTGACCAGCAAGCCGCGCGCATCGATCTCGAGCGCGGCGGACTGCTGGATGCGGCCGATCGCCGCGATGCGCCCTTCCTTGACACCGACATCGGCCTCCCGGGCCGGCGCGCCCGACCCGTCCACCAGCGTGCCGCCGCGAATGATCCGATTGTAAGACTTCGACGACATGCCGCGCTCGCCTCGACGCCCGGCGGTCCACCACCTCGGCCGCGTGGGGCTCAGCTCGTCTTACCTGTGGCGCGCGGGTCTGCCAATGCGCGGCGAGCGCAAAAGCGCCGCAGCGCTCACTTTCCGCCGCGATTGCGCCCCCCGTGCGGCCGTCCGCCGGCCCACCCCGGGCCCTACCCTAGCGCACCGATCAGATTGAAGCGCGCACGATTTCACTGCCCTGGCGGGCGCAGCCTTCCCCTCTTCCCGTTGAATCCTCCGAAGAGCCACTTCTGGACGGGAGCCAATCTAATTGATGTTTGTGGTCTGCGAGCCGCCGCCTGTCGGCATGGTCAGCAGGAGCGGCTTCCAGCGCTCGTCCCCTTCCAGGAACAGCTTCTCGAAGGCCAGCGCATACTTGCCCGACATGCCGCCGCCCGCGTCCGCGGGGTCGAACCAATTGAAGTGGGTTGCTCCGGGGGCGACCACCAGCATCTTGGGCGTGGTGCCGGTCATGCCGGTGTAGTCGTCCATGGCCATGTTGCACGGTGCAACCGTATCCGCATCGCCGCAGAACAAGAGCGTGGGCACGTTGACACCCATGCCGACCCCTCCCCAGGGGGCCAGACCCACGGAGGTCTTGAGCGTCGAGTCCATGGTCGCGGCGATCGTGGTGCCGCCGCCACCCATCGAATAGCCCGAGGTCCCGTAGCGGCCGCTCAGCTTGCCGAACAACGGGCTGCCGCTCTTGGTGTTCTCCGACTTGAGCTCGTCGACCGCCGCCAACAGCTCACCGGCGCGGATGTCCGGCGTATCCGCGGCACCGCTGTTGGTGTCCGCCAGCACGATGCCCCAGGACGCGTAAAACGGCCCCCAGGGCGCCATTTCCGGCCCCGTGTTCAGGAAGCCCGGAATGATCGCGATCGCGGCCAAGGGAGGGTCCGCGTCGGTCGGGTAATACACGGTGCCAGTCGAGATGGTGTAGCTGTCGGTCTTGAATGGCCCGGCCGCGGACGTCAGCGCGGTGGGATCGGGGCCGTGGCACAGACAATCGCCGCTCGCGCAGCAAGTTCCGGTGCCGGTTGCACCCATGCCGGCGGTGCCGCCCATGCCGGCGCTGCCCATCATGGTGTCAGTGCCCGCGCTGCCCATCATGGCGTCGCTAGCGGCCGCGCCCATGCCGGCCGCCCCGCCCATGGCGGCCGCGCCGCTCATGCCGGCGACACCGGTCATGCTGGGGCGACCGCCCATCATGCCGGTCGCGCCGGTCACTCCGCCCGTGCCCGTCATGCCGAACGAGCCCGGTGCGGCGCCGCCCGTTCCCGGCGCACCGCCCGTTCCATTGATGGGCGAGAACCCGGTGCTGCCGCCCGTTCCCGGCATGGGCGATCCGTTGTTGGACCCTGACCCACACGCGCCGAGCCACACCAAAGGCACCGCCAACGCAATCCGAACCGCTCGCTCCACTGAATACACCATGGCATCGCCTCGCATCGGCCCGAAGATCGCGGCTGCCCACCCATGGCAGCTCCTCCCGGGTCATGGACGAAGGTTGCACACGCTGCCTACAGGGGCAGTGACGCGTGAGGAAATCCAATTGACCAGGGAGGACGCGCCGGCCCGAGCGCGGCAGGCTGCGGGCTCAACGCGCTCGCTGGCTGCGGCGATAGGCCATCGGTGCCACGCCTTGCCAGCGCTTGAACGCCCGCACGAACGCGGACGACTCCGAGAAGCCCAGCAGGAAGGCGATGTCCTCGACGGTGTGATCGCTGGTGTTCAGATAGTGGATGGCGACCTTGTGGCGCACGTCCTCGAGCAGCTCGGTGAAGCTCGTGCCCTGCTGGCGCAGCCGCCGCGTCAGCGTGCGACGCGTCACGCCCATCTTCAGCGCCACGTCCTCGGCGCTGATCGGCCCTTCCTTCAAGGTCGAGAGCACCTGTGCCCGGACCCGCTGCGCCAGGCTGTCGCCCGTCCCGAGCTTGGCCAACAAGCGCTCGGCGTGCTCGCGCAGCACCCGGTGCAGCGAGGGGTCCGCGCTCGCGAGCTTGGTGTCGAGCCGGCTCGCATCGTAGACGAGGCCGTTCCAGGGCGCATCGAAGCGCAGCTTCGCGCCGCCGAAGGTCGCCCTGTACTCGCTCAGGTCGCGCGGCTGCGCATGCGTGAACCACACCTCGAGCTCGGGCGGCGTCGGATCGATCCAGCGCGTTGCGGCCACGTGAAAGGCCGCGCTCTGGAAGTCGACGCCCACCCGGGTCAGCGGTACCGTGCTGTGCAGCACCAGATGCGCCTTGTCGCCGGCGACGTCGACGCGGAAGTCGGCCGCCTCGTTCATCAGATGGCTGTAGCGAAACGCGGTCTCGACCGCGGCACGCCAGGTTGGCGCCGACGCCGCGACGTACTCGAGCACGTCCAACGTCCCGAGCCGGGTCGCGCGCGCCGCGAGCAGGCCCAGGTTCTGCTCCCCGGTCAGCTCGACCGCCTTTTCCAGGAACCGTTGCCCCGCCGCGACCGGCACGCGCACATCGTCCTGCACGGCCTCGGCCTGATCGAGCACGGCGCTCGGGAACTGCGGGTAGCGCCGCAGCAGCGCCCAGAACGGTCTGACCATCTGCAGCGCATAAGTCGGCTCCGGCGTCTTGCGCACGCGCTGACTATGGCGAGAGCCGCAACCGGCAGCAAGAGCTCGGGCGCCGGCCTCAGTTGTTCAAGGCGCCGCTGGTGATCCAAGCCCGAATCTGCTCCACCTTTTCGGGCGCCAGCGGGGTCACGGGCATCGGGTCGCCGCAGGGCGGCATCCGCTCCACCTTCAGCATGAGCAGGCTCGCCTCCGGCATGAAGGGAACCACGCGCGTCAGACCGCTGTCCTTGCAGTCCATGGTCTTGTTCATCGTCGTCACCAGGTTCATCCCCATCGCCGGGACCCCGACCAGCGCGGCGTATGCTTGGTCCTTGGTGGTCATGGTGAGGTTGCCCACCATGCCGCCATGGCAGAGCGCGCCGCCGTTACAGCCGACGCCGACGATGATGTCCTTGTAGACGGCGCTGAAGCTGTTCGGATCGACGCCCGCGTCCACGGGACCGACCACGCTCGTCCCGCCCGTTCCAGGCAGGCCGATGCCCGCAGCGCCTTGCCCCCCAGTGCCCGCGGCGTTCATGCCGACGGCGCCGCCGGTACCGACGACGGCGACACCCCCGGTCCCGACGGCGGTGGTGCCCCCGGCGCCAGGGGTCACGACGTTCGCGGAGCTCCCGCTCTGCTTGCAACCACACGCGGCAACACAGAGCACGAGCACTTTGAAGATTTGCTTGTTCATGATTGCAACCTCGGCAAGCTCACCATGTCGTTCATGTCCGGCCGCTCGTCGTCGATGGGGCTTGCCGCTCTGCGCGACCGGCGCTTCGACGACCACGGCTGGCTCGAGCACCGCGTTGCCGCCCGGGCGATTCACCGCGGCAGCTGTGCATCACTCTTCCTCCGCCAGGGCGTTCGCCAGGATCCGCGGGGGCCCGGTCGTCGCCTGTGTGCGCTCCTTGTCCGCGCGCAGCAGAACGAACGCTTCGCGGACAGCGCCATCCTCGCCCCTTTCGCGCAGCAGGATCCCCGTATCCGGATCGTCCTGGCGCGAGCCATCGGCCAGCTTGCGCACGCGGTGAATCGCCTCGGTCCAACTGCGCCAGCCGTCGTCGGAGCAGCGAAAGCTGCGCGCCAGCGTCCACGCCTTCAGCTGGGTGCGCAGGGTGTTGGTCTCGGCGGTCACCTGCAGCGGCGGTACGATGCAGCGATAGACGCTGTCGGCCGGCATTTCCAGCTGCACCGTTGCGCTTGCGGGCAACGCTTGCCAGTGCGGCGTCTTCGCTTGAATCGGCCGGGTTTGACTCACCAGCACGCGCCAGGTCTCCTGCGCGAGATCGGGCGGCTCGACCGGGGGCACGCCCTGCCGCCGGGAGCGCCAGGGCTGCGGAGCGGAAAATGCATATGTCGGCGGCTGCCCCGCCCGGGCCGTGGCCGGCGCGGGAGCACTCGGCCGCGCGTTCGCGACCGGGGTGGCCGCGGGCCCCGATGAGGAGCGGCAAGCGATCAGCGCAACCTGCAGCAGCACGCAGGACCCGATGTTTCGAACGAACGACCGCACTGAGCTCGACCGATGAGTTAGGTGGGCGCGAAACCAGAGCGCACAAGCGCGATCACTGGATCGCAAGCATGGTCAGCGTCGTGCCGGCCTTTCCCGAGGACCACGACAGACCTTCGCCAAACGCGACCCGACCGTGCGCGATCGTGATGGTGCTCGCGATCGTGCCGCCTTTGGAAGGGAAGCTGTTGATGACCTTCCCGGTGTCCACGTCGAACATCTCCAGGGTGGAGCCGGTGCCCACGAAACCCACGCCGTTGGCGACGGCCGTGCGTCCCCAGACCTGTCCTTGCAGCGCGCGCATCCAGACGATGTCGCCGGTGGCGCCATCGAGCGCGTAGAGCGTCGCGGGGCCACCCCCGTTGCACGCGACCAGCAGATTCTTACCGGTCCAGGTGAAGTTGGTGAAGATGCCGCTGCTGCCGTCCGCGGCGCCGGAGCACAGCGTGCGGTTCCAGTTCACCGAGCCGTCGTCACGGCGCAAGGAATGAACGGTGCCCCCCTTGGCGCCGTCCGCGACCAGCTTGGTCATCACGCCGCCGACCATGGTCTCGTACAGCACCGGGTTGGCGCCGAAGTCCGAGTCGGGACCCGTGCCAGCGCCGAAGGTGTCGTTCATTATGCGCTGGTTCTTCCACATGACGTTGCCGCCCGCGAGGTCGAACGCGATGATCGAGTCCGAGGTGTCGGTGGCTGGCACGCCGTAGTTGTTGCCCGTTCCCGCGAATGCGAGGCCGGCCTGCAGGTCCACCGAGGGACTCGACCAGATCGAAGCTCCCCTGGCACTGGCGGGCACCGTGAACGTGGTCCACGCCTTCTCGCCGGTCGCGCGCTGCAGCGCCGCCAGATAGCCCCTGTAGGTTCCTCCGCCCGTCAGCTCCGCCAAGCCGCTGGAACCGCCCACCAGCAGCAGGTCTCCGGCAGGGATCACCGAGGACGAGCCATCTGCACCTTCGGGGTCGGGTGTCTTCGACCAGAGTTGCTTGCCGTCCGCAGCGTTGAGCGCGACCACTTGGCCGGCCTGCGAGTTGATGTAGAGCGTGCCGTCGACGTAGGACAACGACGAGCTGGCGGGCAGCGAGACCTGCCAGAGCTGATCGCCCGTGGCCACATCCAACGCGTAGACGCCGCCGATTCCGGAGGCGTAGACCTTGTCGCCGATGAGCAGGGCCGCGCCGTAGACGGCTCCACCGAGGTCCTTGGTCCATGCAGGGCCGAGCTGGGGCGCGGTTTGCTTGCTCAGCATGGTCTCGGCGCTGTTGAAATAAGTGGACCCGAGGTCGTAGCCCATCATGCGCCAGTCCGCGGCGTCGCTATCCGGACCCGCGGGCGCGCCGCTGCCGGACTCACCGGCGCCGGCCATGTTGGGCGCGCCAGCTCCGCCAGTCGCGGTGCCCACGTTGCCGCCACCGTTGCCGCCGGTGGCGCCGTTCGTGCCGCCGGCGCCGACGCCTGGCTGCTGCTGCGCGCCACCGCCGCTTGCAGGCGCGAGCCCTCCCAGCCCTGCGCTACCGATCGGCGGCCCGCCGACCGTCGTCCCGCCGGTACCCGCCATCGAGCCGCTGCTCGGCGACGAGCTGCACGCGGCTCCAATCACTACCGAGACGATGGCAAACCAAACGACCCTTCGCTGCATAGGACCTCAGCCACCCAGCTCCCCGACACTCTGGAGCATCCGGCCGTGTCCGTTGGGGGACCCGCCCGGATTGCCGTGAACAGACCCTCGCACATCGCGCCGCGCCTTGCGTCCCCGACCAACCAAGTCAACAAAATGCCCAATCTTGTAGGGATCTCGCCAATAACTTCCCCGCGCCGGCTCGCACGTCCCAGACCCTGGACGGCGGGGGCGCCAGCGGCGCGACCGCCGGCCCCATGTGCGCTGGCCGCGTGCGACCCCTGCTGTCGCCCGCATGAAAGGACGCCCTGCGCCGTGTCCGCGGCACGCTCCGGCGCCGTGTCAGACTTCACCCAGGGGTCTCGCGCGAGGGCGCACGCACCGCCCGGCCCGTCGCGCCGCGCGCGAGCAAAGCCTTCGCTCAGGGGACGATCAGCTCGGCTTGGCCGTCCGCAGCCAGGGTCTGAAACCAGTGCGTCAGCTGCTCCTCCGCAACCGGGTCTTCCATGATCAAGAAGTGATCGTCGTCGGGGTACTGCGTGTACACGGCGGTGTAGCGCTGGCCGTCCACCCCCTTCACGTTGCCGCGCACGGGCGCGCTGCGCGTCTGAGCGTGGCGCAACCCCAGCCCCTGCACCGGCCGCGGCTGGGGATCCACCGGGTCGAGGGCCATCGCCGTCACCAGCGCGTCGGTGACCGGCGGCGGCGCCTCGGTGTCGAGCAAGCCCTGGGTGGCCCACACGTCTAGCCCGCGCCCACCTGGCCAGCGATACAGATAGGGCACGTAGTTGCTGCTGTCGGCGACGTCGGAGAAGGCCTGCACCAACGACAACACCGGATGGTACGCGTCGAGTGTGTCGCTCGGACCGAGGCCGAGAATGCCGCGCGCGAGCGCCGGGATGTTCAAGGGCGTGGTCTTGTACAGAATGCTCGCCGTGATCGAGGCGCCCGCGCCCGAGAGCATCGCGCCCTTCACGCGCTCGGAAAACGGGAGCATCAGCGGCACCGTCAGCCCACCCTGCGAGTGCCCCATGGCGAAGATGCGATTGGGGTCGAACGCGATCGCCTGTCCGGTCGGCGAGTCGGCGGCGCTTACGTGAAACGCCTGCACGAAGCGCTCGAGCACCAGGAGGTCCACCGCACCCTGGCGCACGTTGTCGCGTAGCGCGAGCACGTTGTTGATGTTGAAGAACAGCAACTGCGGGTCGACGCCGTCGGGCTTGCGCGTGCCGTGAACCGGCGCGTCGATGCCGATCGCCGCGACACCGGCGTCCGCGAAATGGTAGGCCGTGCCGTCGTCGATGAAGCTGTAGGCGTCCCCGCCGGTACCGTGGTGGTAGAGCACCACCGGATAGCCGTCGCTCGGCATCGGCCCGTCGGGCACGGTGAGCGCAAAGCGCAGCGAGAGCGTGCTCGCGCGCACCGGTGTGCCGTCCGCGGAGAAGCGAATGTCACCGCCGCTGAGCGCGTAGGGCGTCTCTCCTTGCTGGTAGATGGGCGTGTCGTAGGTACCGTCGAGCGCGACGTAGTTGCCGGACTCGCTGGGCAGCGTTCCCGTGTAGAGCGCCAAGTTGGTGTAGGTCGGGGCGGGCTGCGCGTGCACGTCGTCCGCGAGCGCGCGGAGCTGCTTGGTCGGGTCCTGGGTACGGAACACGGTTGCGCCGACCACACGCTCGAGATCGTCACCCTCGCCGAGAAGGTAATCCGCGAGCGGTGCATAGGCGTCGATCAAATCGGCCGCAAGCGCATCGTCACCGTCGTCGCGACCCCGAAGGACATCGCGCAGGCGCTGGCTCGCGCGCACCGGAACGCCCTTCGCGTCCAATAGCCCGTCGGTGAGCACGAGCGCGTATGTGGTATCGGGGCGCAGCGGAAAGCCTGCGAACGGCATGCAGGCCAAGAAGTGCGGAGGGTTGTAATCGCTCTTGCCGTCGCGATAGCTGCATGCGAGCGGCGTGCGCTCGCCGCGCGTGGCCGAGTCGGGCTCCACCTCCACCAGATAGGCGCTCGCGTCCTGCTCCAGCGAGCCCTCGACCGTAGGCAGCGAATCGGCGTCGAGCGCGCCGTCGAAGCTGGTGAAGATCGCGCCGTTGGTGGAGAAGCCGTGGGTATGGCTGGCGATCGTGTCGAGGTTGTCGTTCACGAACGATGCATTCGAGGCCGTGGGAAAGTCGTCGAGGTCGAGCGTGCCGTCGTCGCGCAGCCGGGTGGCCAGCGGCCAGGGCTGCGCGTAGAAGCCGTCTTTCAGCGAAGAAAGCCGCATGCGTACGCCGTCGCTCGTGCACGCGCAGGCGTCGGCATCGAGCGACTCCTCGGGCGCGCAGTGCAAGCTGCAGGCCGACCCTGGGCCGCCCGCGTCGGCGCCGCCGGCGCCGGCCAAGCCGGCGTCCTTGAGCTCGTTGTCCTGGCCGCCACAGCCGCACATCAGCAGCGCCGCCACCGCGGCGCAGCACGGGGACAGCCTCGCGCTCCAGATCGCTCGCATCGCTGCACGCTAACAGCCCCAGCGCCTGGCCGCCAAGGGGCCGCACCGGGCCTGCGCGGTCCCCGCGGCTGTGGCTGCCCGCGTCGTGGCGCCCCGCGTGCTCTGATTCCCGCTGGCCTCGGGCGCGCCATTCGAGCTAGCGTGGCGCGGCGGCCGGGCCGGCCGCGGGAGGCGCGTCGATGCTGAAGCTGCACGGATTTTCGTCGAGCAACTATTACAACATCGTGAAGCTGGCGCTGCTCGAGAAGGGCGCGCCGTTCGAGGAGGCGCTGGTGTACACGGGCGCCGGCGAGCGCTATCGCGGCGACTATCTGGACCAGAGCCCGCTGGGCAAGGTGCCCTGCCTACAGACCGAAGAGGGCTTTCTGAGCGAGTCGCGCTGCATCATCGACTACCTCGAGCGCCGCATTCCCGACCCGCCGCTGTACCCCGGGAGCGCGTTCGCCACCGCCAAGCTGCTCGAGCTCACGCAGCTGATCAATCTCTATCTCGAGCTGCCCGCGCGCCGCGTGCTGCCCAACTACTTTCGCGGCAAGCCCGCGCCGAACAACATCGCGAACGACGTGCGCACGACCGTGGAGAAGGGCGCACGCGGGCTCGCGCACCTCGCACGCTTCGACGCGTATGTGTGCGGCGAGCGCTTCAGCGCGGCCGACATCGCCGCGGTGATCCACGTTCCGGTGGTGCGCAATGTGACCCAGCGCGTGCTCGGCTGCGACCCGCTGGCCGAGGTGCCGGGCCTGCTGCCCTACCTCGAGCGCATGGAGCAGCGACCCGCCGTGCGCCGGATTCGCGCCGACCAGCGCGCCGACGCTCCCGGCTTCGCGGCCCACCTGCGCATGCTCTACGGCATCGGTGCCTGAGCTGCGCCCTGCTCCGCCGCCAAATGACCGATCACGGTCCCGAATCGCGAGCTCTGCGAACGCTGATCTAGCGCGCGGCGCCGGCGCTGGCGGGATGACTCGAGAGCTCGAGCCCGCTCCAGATCCAGTCGGTGCCGTCGGCGCGGCGCTCCAGCGTGTACAGGCGGCTCTCGTGTCGAAAGCGGTCGATGACGACGCGCACGCCTCCGGCGCCCCAGTCGCGGCGCCGGCCCCGCTCATGCGTCTCCGCCGTCGCGTCGAGCAGCGGGCCGCCACGCAGCGCAACCCGGCTGAGCCGGATCTGCTTGAGCAGCGCGAGCCTCCGGCCGCGGGCATCGAGCAACTCGAGCACGCTGTCGCCGGTCCCCTGCTCTTGTACGGTGCGCGCCGTCACCCCTTTGCGCACGTCGTGGATGATCAAGCCGTCGGGCAGCACCAGGTCGCGGCCTTGGAGCGGAACGGCCTTGGCGCCCTTCTCGGTCGCGATCCGGATCGGCGGCGGCCCCTGCTCGCGCGCGCGTTGGGGCGGCCCTTTGGCGGGCTCGGGCCGGGCAGGTACCGCGACTGGTTGCAGCTCACCCAGATGGGTGCCACCCGCGCCGCGCCGCTGCGGATCGCGCATCGCGAGCTCGCCCGGGCGGTACGTGCCCTGGTCGCTCGCGCGCGTGCTGGCTTGCGAGCCGCCGCAGCCGCTTGCGCACAGCGCGCAAGCGAGCCACGCGAGGCGGGCGCCCGTGCTCACCCGCTCCGCGGGCGTCCAGCTTCGTCGTCCCGGGCTGCGCACGCGACCACCGTCCGGGCCGCAGCGTACCAGAGGCGGGCGGGCGGCGGCCGCCCCCCCGGGCTGCGGGGCCGCGCGCGCTGGGCCCGCCGCTCGCGCCCGCTTCAGGCTCGCCCCGAAAACCGCTGTCCTGCGCGATCATCCGCCGCAAGAGGGCGAAACCCAAGTTCCGGCCAAGGCCGCGGCCAACCCGCCTGTCGATGCAAGTGGACGCTGCCCTGCCATGCCCAGCCCCGGTCTGGCAGTACGTACCGCCGGCGGGACCAATCGGCTCACGGCCGTCGCCGCGCCGGCGCGGCGTACCGGCGACGGCCTGCGGCACGACGGGCGCTCAGTACTGGGTGTAGTCGAGGAAGTTGCCGGTGAGCATCAGCAGCGACAGCACCTGCCACGATTCTTCGTAGTAGCGGCCGCCCGCGAGCAAGTCATCGCCGATCAGCACGGCGTAGCCGCGATCGACGAACGCGCTCTGCGAATCGATCGCCATCGCACCGACCACCGCCGGCCCCACGAATGCCGCCGACCTGCCGCCCGGGTTGGCCGGGTGCGGCGTGCCATCGAGGTCGTAACCGTCGGCGATCGCGTCGACGCCGATCGCCGCGAAGAAGCCCGTGGTCTTCGCCACGTAGTCGCGGGCGCGCGGCTCGCCGAACCAGCAGTAGTCCAGCGCGATCCGAAACGGCGTGCGGCACGAGTCATACTGATAGTTGCCCGGATCGCCGGGCACCCCTTCGCTGCTGCACCAGGCCGGAACCAGGCCATTGTCTTGGTTGCCGTTGTGCGCGTTGAGCGCGTTGTCGATGGTGTCGTAGACGGTCTTGATCACCGCATCCCAGCCGGCCTGGTTGCCGTCCAGCTGCGCGAACACGCGGTAATACGCCGGCGCGAAGTAGGAGATGTTGAGGTTGTTCCAGTCGCCCCAGTGGTCGCCCGCGCGCGCCAGCTTGCCCTCGTAGATCTCGTGATCCCAGAAGCGCTGCACCTGATCGCGCGCGTAGTCGAGATAGCCACGGTCGAGCGTACCGCTGCCGCCCCACTGGCGGTCGGCCATCACCAGCGCGAAGGCCATGTCCTCGTCGGCGTCGGTGGCGGCCCCGGTGCCCAACCGGTCGGTGCCCGCTGCGTTGATGTACCAGTCCATCAAACCGTTGTCGTCGAGCCACATGCGCTCGTACTTCCATAGCTCGTCGAACAGGGTCTGGTCGTTCATGTAGACCGCGTTCAACATGCCGTAGCCGATGCCCTCCGATACGGTCGAATCCGGCTCCAGCCCCGGCTCGTTGGGACGCTTGACGCGCAAGTGTCCGCCCGCGCCGTCGGCGGTGACGGTGTCCCGCTTCCAGCGCGCGTACGCGACCTGCAGATCCTGGTTGCGATAGCCGGCGGGATAGCCGCAGCGCGGCGACTCGCGGTTCTGCGGAAACGGAAAGCGAACGCCGGCCTGCGGCGGCGCCGGACCGCGCGCGGGACCAGCGTCGAGCGCCGCCGCGCCGCCATCTCGGGCGGCCCCCGCGTCGAGCGCGGCCGCTGGCGCGCCGCCGCCACTCGCGGCCAGCGTCGGGCCACCGGCGCCGCCAACCGACTGAACGGCGGCAACGCCACCGGCTGCGCTCGCGCCGATGCCGGCAGCGGGGCTCGAGGCGGCAGGCGGGCCCAACGGCCGAGCCGGGCCGCGGGTGCAAGCTGTCGCGTGCAGCGCGAGCGCCGCGCAGAGGGCGCAGAGCCGTCCGCGCGCACCAGCGCGAGGCGCTTGCCCGCACCGCAACTGCGTCGGCATCGCCGTGTTGTGCCGTGCGCGGACCCAACCGGGTCAGCGCACGCACGCGCCTGCATCGCGGCCGGTCACAGCAGCGATTGCACGAATGCGACCAGGTCGGGATTGCCCGCGCTGCGCGCGATGCTCGCGGGCAGCGCGCGCACGATCCAGCGGACGCTCCACACTCGCTCGGCGCCGGGCTCAATTGGCATCGAGCCGCCCTGGCACTCGATCTCGTCGTAGCCGGCACCGGTGTACATCTCGATCTCGGCTTCGCCGCTCGCGGCCGCGCCCGGCGCGACGTCCTCGAACACCCTGAGCAGCAGCACGTTGTCCGGCGAGACGTGCGCGACCCAGCCCTTGCCGTCCCCGAACAGCTTGGAGTCGACCGCGATGCTCGGATCGTGCTCGAGCCACACGCAACCGGCCGCGCGCACCGTCGGTGGCTGCTTGTCGCCGCCGGGATCGGAGTCGCTGGCGTAGAAGGTCAAGCCGCCCGGCGCCACCCGCGCGATCTCCCACGGCGCCAGCTGCAGCGCGCCCGTGCCCTGGTTCGCGATCGTGTACTGTGCCACCAGCGCCTGGGCGGCGACATCGGCGCTGAAGTGCTTGCTGATCTGGACGCCGTCCACGTTGGGATGCGCAGAGTCGGCAACCACCGCCCCCTGCAGCACGCACTCGCTGTCCGTCGAGGGCGCTACGCTGAACGGCGCGTTGTCGATCGCCGCGACTGGCGGCCAGCCCCAGTCAGCCTGCGGGCTGGTCCAGAAGGTCGAGCCGTAATTGCTGGCGTTCACGCTCGGTCCGCTCAGCAGCTCCACCTGGCCCAGCCGCAACGAGGTGATGCGTCCGCCCAGGGTCGCGTCGATCTCCATCGCCACGTCGCCGAGCGCGAGCACGCAGCGGTCGCCGCGCACCACCGGCGTCTGCAGCTCTGGCGCGGCATCGATCGCGGCGACCATACCGGCGTCCAGGCTCGTGCCCACGCCGGCATCGATCGCGGCGCCGGAGACGCCGCCGGTCGTCGCAATCGCGCCCGCGCTGCCAGCGGCCTCCGTACCGCTGCTCGCGCCTGCCGCGCCTGCTCCCGGATCGGGTGCCGCCGCGCTACAGGCGGCACCGTCGCAGGTCGAGCCGGTGGCGCAACCGCCGGACGCCGCCGCGAGCGGCAGCAGCCCGAGCACCAAGTCGACTCGCAGCCGGCGCATCACCCCCAGCTACCAAACGGTCGCGCACTGCGCAACGGCGGCACAACAGCGAAGGCCTGCGGGCGGGCGCTCAGCCGCGGCCGAGGGCGGCGAGCCTGCTCACGGCACGTGCGCGAGCAGGTAGGGCTTGACCGCGTTGCCCCACGAGGTCGGCTGGATCTCGGTGCCGCCATGGATGACGTTGAGCAAAATCGGGCGCGCAATCGCTGAACGGCTGCGCGTTGCCTGTTCTTGTCCGGCGAGCTCTAGACATCCGGGGGCATCTCGGTCGACCGCCCGCTCCGCCCGTCATGGCCTTTCGTTTTCGCAGTCTGATTTTTCATTTCTGAGAGCCGGCCGCGTGGGACGTGCCGGCGCGGTGTGGTTCTTTTGCCGCAAATTGGGGCCGGTCCGAGCTGGCACGGACTTCGCATTCCCACACAGCACAGCGGTGCTGGTTCCCTGGAGGCTCATTCCCCCCCGGGCCTCTGAGCCAGCTCACTGGGCGGCGAGAGCTTCCCCCCGAAGCTCTCGCCGCCGGTTCGTTTCTTTGCGCGCCGGTCGGTGCTGCAGGCGCGAGCGCGGAGCCCGGCCGCATCCTAGGCCGGTCGACCGCGCTCCGAGCTTCGTGGTGCGCGCGCCGGGATTGCCCGACGCGCGAGCAGCTCACTGGACGTTGCTCTGATAGTCGGTGGTCGTCACCGAGGGCATCATCAACAGGATCTTGCGATAGCGCTCGTCGCCTTCGAGGAACACTTTCAGCCAGGAGAGCCCGTAGCGGCCGATCATGCCGTTCTGGTTCACGGGATCATTGCCGACGAAGTGATCGCCACCCGGCGTCTCGATCAGCATCTTCGGCGTTGTGTCCGGGATGCTGGTGTAGAAGCCCTGGGATTGTCCGCCAGCAAGCGGATCGCCTTGCGAAGCGAACATCAGCGCCGGCGACGTGATCATCGAGTACTGAAAGCCGGGATTCCACGCGCACATTGAGACCGTGGCCTTCAGCTCGTGGTGATCGTTGGCTGCGAGCAAGGTGCCGCCGCCGCCCATCGACCAGCCCATCGTCGCCTGCACGTCGGTCGCGAGCTTGCCCATCAGCGGGCTGCCCATGCGCGTGTTCTCGTCGCGCAGCGTCTTGAGCGCGCCCATCAACGCGACCTCGCGGACGTCGGGCGGGTCCGACGGCGAGTTGGTGCCGATGGTGATGGTGGCGATGCCGTAGGAAGCCAGGAACGGGCCCCAGTTCTGGATCGCCGACTGGGGCGACACGAATCCGGGCACCACCGCTACGCTCGCCAGCGGCGGCTCGGCGTCGGTCGGCGCGTAGATGGTCGAATCGGCATAGTCCGTCGAGGGCGCATAGCCGTCCGTATAGGCCATGACATTGTACGGGCCCATCGTCATACCCGACAGCGAGTCGGCGGGGTCAGGTCCGTGCACGGGAATCGTGCCGGTCGGCGCGGTGTTGCCGCCGGCGCCGGCCATGCCGGCCATGCCGGCCGCGCCGGAGCCGCCCGTCGCGGCCCCGCCGCTCGAGCCGCCCTGGCCCACCGAACCGGCGCCCGCCGCACCCGCACCGGGCGCGCCGATGATCGAGGGCATGCCGCCGGTTCCGACCTGCGGCTGATTGGCCGCGCTCATACCGCCGGTCCCGCCGGCGGGAGCCGCGGCCCCGCCCGTGCCCGTCATCGGGCTAAGGGCGCTCGTCCCTCCAGTTCCGCTTCCCTTATTGACGTTCGAGCTCGAACCGCAGGCGACCGCGGCCGCGAGCACGAACGAAAGACACAACCCAACCACCACCCTTTGCGTGCGCATCGGCTTCCTCCAACCCAGATTTTGTCCTGCCGTCGAAAGCACTCGACCGGCAGCCCAGACGGCTCACGTCACACCAACCCGGACCGCTTGCGCGCGGCCGCAGACCCACTCGGCGCGGGACTTACCTCCGCTGCCGAGAACCCACCCGCGTGGTGCGCGATCGCCGGACGACGGCTACGCGCACCGCGGGGCGCAAGTCACTACTGGATCGAGCACTGTGAGGAAAAGCCCGCGGGCAGCCCGCCGGCATACGGCTCGGGATCGACGCCGTACGGATGCGCCTGCAGGAACGTCCACGCGTCCGGGGCCAGCGGCGCTCCGCCGCAGTGCCCGCCGCCCGTATTGCAGTCGACGGCAAAGCCGCCGTGCTGCTTGAACAGCATGTCCGCAGTCGCGCTCGTCTGCGAGAAGTCCACGCCCACGACGTCCGAGCCCGGCGCACCGTGGATCGTCATCAAGGCCGGCGTGTGATCGGAGCTGAACGCGCCGCCGAACGTGACGCCGCCCGAGTTGGGCGTGGCAGAGGCGATGTACTCCGAGCGCTGCATGGCCATGGCCGTGGCCATCAAACCGCCGGCGCTGCAACCCGCGGTGTAGATACGGTGCGGATCGACGTTGCGGTTCTTGACGGCGCAGGCGACGTACTGGTCCATGACGTCGAAGTCGCCGGTGCAGAAGATGAACGTGCCTGAAGGCGAGCAGTCACCTTGGTTGGTCGTGCTCTCGAAGGACACGATCACGCCGCCTTGGCTGGTAACGCCCTGCGCGACGTCGGCCGCCATGAATGCGTACTCACCCGCGGTCGACCCCGTGCCGTGCCAGTAGAGCAACATCGGGGCGGTGGGGCTGGAAGGCATCGGGCCGGCTTCGACTTGGCCGGTCTCGCCCATGAAGTTGATCGGTCCCGTCTCGAGGCTCGGGCAGTCGCCCGTGATGGCGGGGATCGTGGGATCGCTCGAGGTGTTGACCTGCGGCGGCATCATCGCGACGCCGCCGGTGCCGGTCCCCGCCGTGCCACCGCCGATTCCTCCGGTTCCTCCGGTGGTCATTGCCACCATCCCGGAGCCCCCGGTGCCCACCGGCATCGGGGTGACGGCACCGCCGGTGCCGAGCCCGGCGCCGCCGACGCCGCCAGTGCTCGTCGTCGGCAAGGGTGAGGGATTCTTCGCTGCGGTCGCACCGGCGCCGGCACCGGTGCCGCCTGTACCCCCCCCTGGGCTCACACTGGAGACTCCAGCACCACCGAGCGCGGGAAGGCCAACGGTGCCCAGCGGGGCGGGCGAGCCGCTATTCGAGGCGCTGCATCCGCACATCAGGGCCGCTGCTGCCGCAGCGACGACTCCCACGGACGTGCTCTTGAACCTCGACCGCGCACCGCGGCGCTCGCCGAGGGCGCCCGTGCTTGAAACGAGCGACTCAACCTCATCGCCATCGTCATGCTCGAGCGCGGGACATCGCAAGTCGCTGAGATGCGCGGCGCCAGGCCGCGCCCGCAGATAGCATCGTGTTCGCATTGTTTGGCTCCTCCACCACTTACCACAGCGCGCCGCCGCAGCGACGTGCCCACCAAGAGTCGGGATAGCAACGACAACGGCCCATAGCAACTGAGTAAGCGACCGCCAGCTCGATTTCTGCATAGGGAGGGGGCCTGGAGGCTACCGATCGGTAGAGTTGGCGAGGCTGGAGAACCGGGAGTCTTGTACAGCGGCAGGCACAAACCGCGTAGACGATTACATCCAAACGGGATTATTGTAGCAATATGGGCCATCAGGCCGGTAGCAGCCCGGAGCGAAGCGCCGAGCTGGTCGCGGGTTCGCTGGTGGCCGAGCGCTATCGAATTACCAGCGAGCTGGGCCGCGGGGGGATGGCGGTTGCCTACGCCGCGCACGACACCGCGCGCGACCGCGTGCTGGCGCTGAAACGATTGCTGCCGAGCGGCGGAGAGCAGGCCGGCGAGCTGCGCCAGCTGTTCGAACGCGAGTACCACACTCTACAGCAGCTCAGTCATCCGAGGGTCGTGGAGGTGTACGACTACGGCCGCGACGACGGTTGCGCGTTCTACACCATGGAGTGGCTGGGCGGCGGCGATCTCGGCCAGCTCTCCCCCTTGCCCGCCGACCGTGTCTGCGCGCTGCTCAGCGACGTCAGCTCGGCGTTGTCGCTCATCCACTCGCGCGGCCTCATGCACCGCGACGTCACGCCGCGCAACATCCGCTGCACCGAAGACGGTCTGGCCAAGCTGATCGACTTCGGCGCGATCGCGCCGTTCGGCAGCACGCCGCGCCTGGTCGGCACGCCGCCGTTCTGTCCGCCCGAAGCGGTGCACGGGCAGGAGCTCGACGGCCGCGTCGACTTGTTCGCGCTGGGGGCGACCGCGTACTTCGCACTGACCGGACGCCACGCCTACGGCGCGCGTTCTTTCGAGACCTTGCTCGCGGCCTGGCGCACCGCGCCGCGCCCACCCTCGCACTACGCGAGCGGTGTTCCTGCCGCGCTCGACGCACTGGTGCTGTCGCTGTTGTCGCTCGACCGCGCCGCTCGACCGCAGACCGCCGCCGAGGTGATGGAGCGGCTGTGTGTGATCGGTGGCCGCGACGTGTCGGAGCAGCTGGTCGTGCAGCAAGCCTATCTCACCTCGCCGCGGCTTTCAGGGCGGAAGCGCGAGCTCGCCCGCGTGCGGGAGCTGCTCGAACGCGAGCCGGGCAAACGCGCCAGGGCGGCGCTGATCATCGGTGAGGAGGGCATGGGACGCAGCCGCTTTCTCGCGAGCAGCGTGCTGGAGGCAAAGCTGCACGGGGCCGCCGTGGCGCGCGCGAACGCCTCGGACCAGAAGGGACCGTTCGGCGTGGTCAACGCGCTTGTAACTCAGGTGCTCGAAGCTATGCCCGCGCTGGCCGACGAGCCGAGCGCGCTGCTGCTTTCGTCCCTGCATCCGCCATCCGGCTCGAGCCAAGCGCCCGCTGCGGAGACCGTCGACTCCGGGGTCCAGGCGCGATATCGCGACGCGGCACGCGACCTGCTGCTGCGCGCCTCGGCGGGCCGTACGTTGATGCTCGCAGTCGACGACGCGCACTTGATGGACGAGCGCAGCGCGGCGCTGCTGGCTCTGCTCACGACCGAGGCGCGCCACAACCGACTGCTCGTCGCCGTCACCCTACCCTCGATGGCCGACGCCTCCGGCAACCCGTCGCTGCGCTTCTTCGTGGGGACCGCGACCGTGATCGAGATGCAACCGCTGTCGCTGGACCAGACCGAGTCGCTGCTGCAGTCCATCTTCGGCGACATCGATCACCTTCGGTCGCTCACCGACAGGCTGCACCGGCTGTCGTCGGGCTCGCCCGGTGCGCTGATGCAGCTGGCGCAGCACCTGCTCGACCGCGGCGTGGTGCGGTATCAGGCCGGATCGTGGCTGCTGCCCGCCCAGCTCGACCCCGGCGACCTTCCGTCGTCGCTGCAGGCCGCGCTCGAAGCCAAGCTCGCCCGCCTGTCGCCGATGAGCGCGCGCCTGGCCATGGGGTTGTCGCTGGTGGAGCCCGAGGGCTTATCTCTGGACGAGATCAAGCTGCTGCTCGACTGCGACGACACCCACGCGGTCCTGTCGGCCGTCGACGAGTTATGACCGAGCTGGAGAGCGACCCGATCTTCGTCATCAACGCGTGCTGCTTACGCATGCTCGCGGCGTTGTGCAGGGGCGACACGACCGCGGCCGACGCGTTCAAGCGCAAGGCCGAGCTGATACGGCTGCGGGACAATCCGCCGCAGATGTTCGAAGGCAGCCACATCCACCGGGAAGCGCTGGTCTACGCATTCGCCGGAGACCTGGCCCGGCTCAAGCGCCTGCTGCCCGAGAATCGAACGCAGAGCCGAGGGCGCGCCGGGCTGGCTTCCGCTCTATTACCACGCGCGCGGCGCGTACCACGAGCTGCGCGGAGCCTTGCAGAAGGCGCTCGCGGATTTCGAAGCGGGGCTTGCCTTGACCTGCCCCGGCGAGCACCCGGCGCACGCAGAGCTGGCCGCGTCCCACCTGCTCGTGCTCTCGAAGCTCGGTCGGACGGACGAAGGGCTCGCTGTGGGCGCGGAGCAGCTGGCCGCAGCGCGCGGCGTCGAGCTGGGTCCACAAACGCATTCGCTGCTGGAGGCGCTGGCGCGCCTGCACTCTGCAGCCGGCTTACACGACAGCGCGCGCGGGCTTGCGGACGAGTCGATTGCGCTGCTCGAGGACTTCGAGGCCGGCGGTCTGGTGCTCGGCGGGGCGTACGAGACGCGGGCACTGGTGGCGCTCGAGGCGGGCGATCAGGCGTCGTTCGAGCGGTTCGCGGGCAGCTGCGCAGCGATTTATCGCAGCGGTCGCAACCCGCTGTTGACGGCGCGTTACGCGGCCCTGATGACGCGCGCCGAGGCCGCGCGGATCGCTGTGACCGAAGAGATCGCCAATGCGGCCGCAAGCTGGGTTGCCAGAACGCTTCACGAGCTGTCGGTCACGCAGTTCAACGACAGTCGCGAGCGGGCGCTGACCGCGCTGCGCTCGCTGGTGCAGGCGGCCGGGGTCGACGCCGGTTTCATCTACACGATCCAGTCCGACGGTCCGAAGCTCGCGGCCCAGGAAGGCGCGGTGGTCCCGCCCGATGACCTCGACGCGCGGGTCGGCTCGCTGCTCGAACGCCTCACCGACGAGCACGACACGGTCGAAACGGCCCGCGTCGTGGCACCGGGTCCCTCGCATCCCGCCGGCGAGGCAGGCGATTCGTTGTGGCGCAACCAACTGGGCGAGGTCTTCACGGCTCTGCCGCTGACGCACGCGAGCAAGCGCGGCGCCGAGATCACGGGCGTGGTGGTGCTGCGCGGGCGCCCCGACTCGCGCAGGGTCCCGCCGCAGCTCTTGTCCGGCATCAGCCAGGCACTTCACCAATCGGGCGACGTCGCCACCCTGCTCGCCGCCTTGTAACCGCGCGGGCTGCCGGCGCCCTCCGCCCGCCGCCATGCCCTCGGCCACGGACCGGCCCGCTCGGCAGGCGCCCCGGTCCGTGGACGCATGCGCGCCGGGAGGCGCAGCGCACGGCAACGCGGCGCGAATGCCCCCCGACTGCCGCGGCGCTCGCGGAGCGCCCCCCGTGGAGACGACAAGGCGCCAAATCGGTGACCCGCCCGGCGATCAATCGCACACTTGTCTGGCATGAGAAGCACTGGCGTGGATCGATCCGGGTCCATTCCAACGCCCACGAATTGGGCGTCTCGCTGGGTCCTGGTAGCAATCGGCTTGGCGCTCGGCGGCCTGGGCTGCAGCGGCAGCTCGACGGGCGGCGGGGCGGCAGGCGCGGCGGCAACAGGTCCTGGCTTCACCGGAACGGGCGGCCCCGGAACCGAAGGCTCGACGCTGGGTAGCGGGGGCAGCAGCGGCATGGTGCCGCCGAGCGTGAGCACCGGGCAGCCGACCGGCGGCACCGGCGGCTCGACCGTGGGCACGGGCGGCGCAGGCGGTGCGGGCGCCGGCGCGGGCGGGACGGGTGGCGGCGACGTCGCCGGCGCGGGCAGCGGGGGTGCGGGCGGCAGCGGCGCGACCGGCGGCGCTGGCGGCAGCGGTGGCACGGGCGGCACCGGCGGCACCGGCGGCGCGGCCGGCGCGCCTGCGCCGGACGGCACCTGCGCGGGCGCGCCCAGCGCGCTGGTCGGCTGGGCCTCGGTGATGGACAACGGAGCATCCACCACCGGGGGCGACGGCGGCACGATGGTCGAGGTGAGCGACTTGAGCGCGCTGCAGAACGCGGTCAAGGGCACCGACAAGACGGTCATCGAGCTGCACGGGACGATCAGCGGCAGCGTGACGATCGGCTCCAACAAGACGCTGATCGGATGCGATGGCGCGACCTTGCAGGGCCACATCTCGCTCAACAAGAGCGCCAACGTGATCATCCGCAACCTGACCGTCGTGGGCTACAACTGCACGGACCATCCCAGCGACTGCTCAGCCGGTGACGACGCCATCACCGTACAGGGCGCCGCGCACCACCTGTGGTTCGATCACGACGACATCTCCGACGGCTCGGATGGGAACCTCGACCTCACCCACGCCGTCGACTACGTGACCATCTCCTACACCAAGTTCCACTACTCGGGGCGTCGCACCGACCCGGCCGGTGCTTCCGGCGGCCATCAGTTCTCGAATCTGATCGGACACAGTGACAGCAACGCCTCCGAGGACACCGGGCACTTGCGCATCACCTTCCACCACGACTGGTGGGCCGACAACGTGGTCGAACGCATGCCGCGCGTGCGCTTCGGGCAGGTGCACCTGTTCGACAACCTGTATACGTCGCAAGGCAACGACTACTGCATCGGGGTCGGCGTGTCCGCGAACATCCTGGCCGAGAACAACGTCTTCATCGGGGTGAAGACCCCCATCAACACCACCAGCTACTCGGACGGCAACAGCGCGATCAAGTTCGTCGGAAACGTGTATACGGGCACCTCGGGCACTACCCCCGTCGACCTGCGTGCCGGAAGTGTGTTTACCCCGCCGTATACCTATACGCTCGACGCCACGACCGGGCTTCAGGCGGCGATCCAGGCCCAGGCAGGGCCGCGCTGAGCGGCGGCTCTCAGTTACAGCCCGAGGTTCGGGTCGGACCCAGATCTGCCCATTCGATCCGGCCATCCTGCACTCCCCAGCGCTGGTCCGTGTAGCTCTCGATGTCGATCAGCTCATCGGCGTCGCGTTGGTTCTGGGTGCAGCAGCCGCCGCAATCGCTGTCTCCGCAGGTGTCCAAGACGGTTACCACGATCGTGTTGGCCCCGGAGCGCAAGCACAGATCGTGGAGCTCGAGCGAGGCGAAATCGGGGAAAGCGGCGACGACGTTGTGCGCCGCAACCCAAGCCTCGGTCTGCTTGGAGTCGCAAGCCGCAAACTGACCCTCCCACATGCATCCATTGAATTGGATGCACTCCTGGCTGCCCGGGTCCGGATACGACGTGTAGTGGGTCTTCTGCGCCGTCCTCCACACCAGGCCGGCAGCGCTGCAATCGGCCGCGCTCCCGCTGTCAACCGCGCTCCCGCTGTCGGCCGCGGCGCCGCCCGTACCCGACACCGCCGCGTCGCGGCGCATCCCGGCGTCGCCTCCAACACCGCCGCTACCGGAGGTGGTCGCAACCGGCGTGGAGCCGCCCCCGGCGCCCGACATCATCGCGGCCGGCGCCATGCCGGCGGCGGCGTCCGCGGCGCCGCTGCCTGCCGGCGTCATCGAGCCTTGCGAGACGCCGGCGTTGCCGCCCTGGCCTGCGGACCCGGGCGGCGCCGCGACATCCGTGCACGCGCCCAGCGCCGCTGCCAATCCGATCCATCGAGCCAATTCCATGCGCTCACCTCGTCCGCGAGGCACGACTATCCCACAACTCGGCTCGCGGCGGGGCCACGACCGGCCTGAACCGGGTGGCCGTTGATGCCGCCGCTGCAGCTACGCTACCGTGGCGCTGAAGGGACGGCGCGGGCTACCTGGCTTGCCGGATCCTACCTGGGGGCCGCGCTGATCACGGGCAGCCGAGGGGCGCGCCGGCGTTCTTAGCGGGACAGACGCTTGAAGAAGTCCCAGACCGCGTCGGTGTTCTTCATCGTGTCGCTGTTCGCGCCGACGATGGCCAGTCCGATGTCGCCACCGCCGGTGCCGCAATCGGGGCTGCCGAACCAGCAATGGCCCCCGCCCTGGATCGTGCAACCGGTGAGCTCGGTCCCGCTCGCGCAGCCCTCGTAGGTGACGCAGGTGGTGTCGCCCCCGCTGGGCGGCTGCGACGCGGGGCTGGTGCTGGTCGTGCACCCGTTGTTCGTCGCCATGAGGCTGAGGCTCTGCGCTTGCAACGAATACGGTATGAGCGGGTCGTCCGTGCCGTGAATGTCGAGCACGGAGACGGGCCGACTCGGCTTGCACTCGACGAAATCGGAGCTCGCGTTGGTGCCGCCGCCGATGTCGTTGATGCCGATCGCGCCGGCGCCGGGCGCGACCGCGGTGAAGATGTCGGCCGCGTCGCACGCCAGGCGGTAGCTCATATATCCGCCGTTCGACAGGCCGGTTGCGTACACGCGATCGAGGTCGATGTTCACGTGCTTGCCGACTTCGTCGAAGATGGCGCGAAACAACGCGACGTCGTCGAGTTGCTCCGAGCTGGCGCCCCCGCAGCAGGTGCCGGCGTTCCAGCTGTTCTGATAGCCGTTGGGCATCACCAGGATGAAGCCGGCTTCATCCGACTTCGCGTCCATCGCGGCGCCGGTCACGCAGAAAAGCACGGCATCCTGGCCCAAGCCGTGAATGCAGAACACGACCGGCGTGGGCACGTCGGGCTGATAGCTTGGCGGCACGTGCACCTTGTATTGGCGCACATAGTCGCCCTGGCCAGGGACACCGGAGATCTCGAGATAGGAGTCCGAGGTGATGTCCGGTGGATAGTCGCCGGGCCCCCAGTCGCCAGGCCCGGTGCCGTGCGGCGGCGAGGCGGCGCCGTCCGCTGCGACCATCGCGCCGGCCGCGCTGGCCGCGTCGCTTGCCGCCGCGCCGCCGTCCGTGATGCCGCCGCCGGCCGGCTGCGTTCCATGCGAGCCGCCCATGGCCGAGGCGCTGCTGCCGCCGCCGTCATTGGCGCCACGGGCTGCGCCGCCGTCGCCGCTCTCGCCCGCGGCGCTCGCCCCCGCGGCCGCGGCGTCGCCGGCAGCTCCGCCCTTGGCCTTCGACGCCACACGCGGCGTGCCAGAGCATCCCAGCACGACCGAGAGCGCGGCCAGCCAGCGCGCGACCTGCGCGGCGCACGCGATGGCGGAAGTCGGTTTGGAGCGCTCGGACATTCAGCACACCTCGACACATCCCTAGAGCACCGAACATATCGAAACACGCACGATTTCGGGGCCCTCGCGGGCGCATGGCACGCGCGCTCCCCGCTCGACGTAGGATGGACTACGCCTTCGGGCTCCCGCCCGCACCCTGCATCCCGCCATGACCCCGACTTCGCGCACGTTTCAATATGTTCGGTGCTCTAGCGCTGAGCGCGTTGTTCTCCAATGCTCAATCGCGGCCAAGTCTTACCCGCCGCGGCCCGAGCCATCGCTCAGACCGGGCGCCCTTTGGCAGCGGCTGGCCGCACGGGACAGCAACGGTGCCCCGCGTCAGAAGGACTCTTGGTACTGCTTGGGCGTCATCCCGGTCCAGCGCTTGAAGGCGCGATGGAAAGCGGCCGGAGTCGCGAAGCCCATGGCATACGCGGTCTCCTGGATCGACGCGCCCGGACGCTCGAGCATGCGTTTGGCGGCGTTCATCCGATTTCGCGTGACCAGCTCGCCGTAGCTCACGCCTTCGGCAAGCATGCGGCGGCGCAACGAGCGCGCGCTCATGTCCAGCTCGCGGGCCGCTTCGTCCATCGTCGGCTGGCGCGGCCCGGCCTTCGCCAGCACCTGTTCGATGCGCGCTTTCAGCGGCGCATCGCGTTCGAGCCGCCCGAGCGTGCGATCGGCTTGCGTCTGCAGCAGCGCGTAGAGCTCCGGGCTGCGGTACGGCTGCGGCTTGTCCAACCATGCGCGCGGGAGCTCCATCTGGGTGAAATCGCGCCCGAAGCAGGCGACGCCGTCGAAGATGCGCGCGTACTCGGCGACATAGGGCGGCGCCTCGTAGGCGAAGCTCACCCGCGTAGGCCGAGCCCCAGCGCCGGCGAACAGGGGCAGCGTCGACAGCAGCGCGGTCATGACGAACTCGGCCGTGACCCGGACTGCGGCGACGTTCCCGCTCAGCGACGGAAAGCGGATCGCGGCGGCCTCGCCGTGCTCATGCAGCTCCGGCTCGTACCCCTCGGCCAGCAGCCGCGCATAGCGCACGATCGTCTCGACGCTCTGACGCAGCGTCGCGGCGTGCTCGGCCAAGGGCCCGATCACGTCAAACATGACCGGACGCACCTGCTCCCCCATGTGCAGCCCGAACGCCGGGTCGCCCGAGACGGTGAGCGCCGCGTCGATCGCACGCACGTAGTCGATCGCCCGCAGTCGCGCGTCGCGGTCCTCGATCAGCTGCGGATCGATCCCGGCCAGGCTGAGGAACCGACCGCGGCTGGCACCCGCGCGCTCGATCACCCCGATCAGCGCGCGAACCATTAGGATCGACACCTGCATTTCGCGCGCAGGCTAACATGCCCCGGGCTTGTCGGTGTCCCCTGGCTTGGGGTCCCCGTCCCCCTACTGGCCCGCCGCTGGTGGGCGGAGTCAGGCCTCGTTTTCTCGGCAACGACTGAGTTCGATCAGTTGCAGGGCAGGACGCGCAAGATCTTGATCTTGGTATTGCTCGAGCCGGCCGTCGGGTAGGCCACGCTGCCGTCGGGATAGTCCTTGAACGCGTAGTATCGGTTCCCGTTGATGTCCACCGGCAACGGGTCGCCCTCGGCTTCGCCGGTCGCAGCGCTGTACGTCTGAACGTAGAACTTCTTGCCGGTGGTCAGCGCGCTGAAGTCGTTGGCAGCGCTCGCGGTCTCCCATGCCGCCAGCAGCCGCGTGCTGCCGTACTTGGCCAGGTGATTGGACCGGCAATTGAGCGTGGCGTCGTTCGAGATGATCACGTCCTTGTCCGGCGCGCCGGTCGTGAAATGCAACAGATGGACGTCCGCCATTCCGGCCGCATTGGCTCGAGACTTGCTCACGGTAACCCAGTAGCCGCCCTGCGTGCCCACCACGATGCCGCTGATATCGCTGTAGTTGTTGATCTCTCGCTGCATGTCGATCGTGTAGATCGGCGTGGAGCCGAGGTAGGAGGGCGGGGCAAACAGCAGCTGGTTCGAGGCGTCGGTCTCGCAAATCTGCACGAACTTGCTGGCAGCCGGGTCGTAGACCAATCGCTCGTAGTAGCTGTGGCTGCAGCCCCAATCGAAGCCGCCCATCTGAATCGCGCCGCTGGCATCGAGCAGCCGCATCTGGTCGCCCTGGTGAATGTCGATGCCGACCGTGAGCGTGCTGTCGGACTGAGCGCAATTCGCTCCGGTCAAGGACTGCGAGCTGCCGCTGATCGAGGAGCCGTAGTAGCCGGCCCAGTGCGATCCGTCGTAGGCGATGCGGCCGTGGTGCCCGTACCACTCCCAGATGAAGGTCGTCCGATTCGTCTCCATCGGGCTGGTACCGTAGGGCGGGCGGGTCGCGCTCGAATCGGTGAGCTTGGTCGCCCAAGTCTCGGTGCTGCCGTCGAACCGCACCATGTACATGTCATAGCAGGCGTACGTGGTGGGATAGCTGGCGGAGCTCCCGCATAGGTTGTTGATGTCGCCGCAGTTGAGATTTCCGCCCCCCTGGGCGTCGCGGGTCAGCAATAGGACCCCACCGTTGTCGTCGGCGTAGATGTCGCTGAAATCGTGGGCGCGCAGGGTGAACGGTGTCCCGACGAGCTGGTCGTTGGCGTCGAGCTGCGCGATGTGGACGTTGTTGTCGCCGCTGAGCCAGGCCAGGCGCGAGCCGCCGGAGGGAATGGGCGAGATCGCGAGCATGAAGAACGTCTGGTCGGTATCTCCGGTCAGCACCGTGCTGCCTGCGTCGACCTCCGTGATGCGAACCCGGTCGGCGCTCATCGCGCAGCTCCCGGGCGGCGCCGTCGACACCGAGCCCCCCGTACCGCCCGCTGCCATCGTGCTTCCAGCCGCGCCCCCGGCCCCGCCGCTGGCGGCGTTCGGAGCCATGGCAGCTCCGGCGCTCCCGCCCACCACCGGTGCGCCGGTGCCCCCCGTGCTGGCAATGGGGCTTGCGCTCCCGCCGGTAGCGGTCGCACCGCCCACGGCGCCGGGCCCGTTCACGCTTGCGCCCGGTCGGGGCGAAGTGCTCGAGTCCTTCGCACAGCCCGCGACCGCGCCGATCAGCAGCGCGACTAGCAGGCTGCGGAAGAACCCGCTCGAGGCGCCTTTCGAGCGATCTGGGCCCGGCTGCGGCGTTGCGAGCCCTCGAAATACGGCGAGTATTCCATCGGTCTCGCGCCTTGCATCCGGACCCACCTCACTCGAAATCCGTTCCCTCGGAGCTCTTCCGCAGCCTGCTAGCACAGGCCAGCACGCGCGGTTGGTCGGAAGCGCAGGTCGAGTCGAGTGTCCGCGGGCGGGTTGCATCGATGGGTGCGCCTCCGCTGGAGAGCCGTGAACCCGTTATAGCGCAAGAATCGGATGTGCCTATGGGAGCGATAGTTAGCTCAGCCAACTTTTGGCCACAGGTCGCGCGCAATCGTGTGTAACGCGTATTGGCTGAGGGAGGCATTTGCCTGACCCGCGACCCCACGCTCGCGTCACTGTGTCCCTAGGATGGGTGTGCTCGGTCGCAGAGGATTGCTGTGCGGGCTGGTGGCAATCCTGGTTGGGGCCGCCGTTGGCTGCTCCAGCCCGGGGCGGCACGCGATGAGCGGGCCCGGCACGGCGGGGACCACGGGCGCTGGCACCGCCGCGCTTCCCGGCAGCGGTGGCGTCGGCTCCGGCGGAGCTGCGCCCGCAGCCAGCGGCAGCGGCGGAACGACGGCGGGCGGTAGCGGCGGCAGCGGTAGCAGCGCGAGCGACGCCGGCACCGACGCGGCCGTGAACGTCGGCCCGGTAGCCGACGTGCCCTGGGTCCAAGGCACGTGCAGCACCCCGCCCGACACGCTCAATTTCGAGACGGCCGAGCTCTGCGTGCGGCTCACCAAGAGCTCGCAGACGATCGCAGCGCTCGAGCCCAAGGTCGCGCCGGGCTTCGACTTCACGCCCGCGGACTTGCGGCCCACACGCTCCGGGCCCGGCTACGTGCAGCTCGGCGATATCACGCTGCGGGTTCGCACGGGCAGCAGCGGCGACTGGCAGAACATCGACAGCTGGAGCACGCGCACCGCGGTGACGGCGATGCCGGCCTCCGGCAGCGTGATGGCCGCCGCAGACCTCGGCCCCTCATTGCCCGCGAGCGTGCCGCTAAGCGTCACCCGCTCGTGGGTGACGGAGGGCGGGCGGCTGATCATGCGCCTCACGCTCACCAACAAGTCGAGCACGGCGGTGCAGGTGGGAGCGCTCGGCCTGCCGATGGTGTTCAACAACGTGCTCACCAACCGCACGCTCGAGCAGGCCCACGCCACCTGCTCGTTCGCCGATCCCTATATCGGCCGCGACGCCGGCTACGTGCAGGTCACGCGGCTCAATGGTCAGGGTCCCGTGTTGCTGGTGTTGCCGGACGGCAACACGCCCTTCGAGGCCTACAATCCGATCTGGAGCCCGCCCAAGTCCGGCAACCAGGACCCGGTGGCGATCTTCAGCGATCTCACCCAGCGCAGCACGACCTTCGAGGGCTTCCTCGAGTGGATGGTCCATACCAAAGCGTATGCGGACAAGGAATGGAACGCCGCCACGCCCTGGAACCCGCCGACCGAGCTCGACCTCGCGCCCGGTGAGTCGAAGACCTACGGGCTGCAGCTCGTGCTCGCAGACCAGGTGCGCCACATCGAGCAGGTCCTGGTCGCGAATCAGCGCCCGGTCGCAGTGGGGATCCCGGGCTACGTGCTGCCCATGGATCTCGAGGGCAAGCTGTTCCTCGACTACCCGTGGCCGGTGCAGTCGATCGCGGTCGAGCCCGCGGACGCGATTGCGGTGACGGCCCAGGCGCCGGCCACCAGCGGATGGAAGAGCTATTCGCTCGCGGGCAAGGCCTGGGGGCGCGCTCGCCTGAGCGTGACCTACGCGAACGGGACCGTGCAGACCATTCACTACTACGTCACCAAGCCGGCAAGCCAGGTCGTCTCCGACCTCGGCAGCTTTCTGACCACCAAGGCCTGGTACGTCGATGCGAGCGATCCCTTCGGACGCAGCCCCTCGGTGATGACTTATGATCACGAGGCCGGCAAGAGCGTGACGCAGGACCGACGCGTCTGGGTCGCCGGGTTGGGGGACGACGGCGGCGCCACATGGCTCGCGGGCGCGATGAAGCTGCTCGGGCAGCCCGACGCGGCTCAGGTCGCCCAATATCAGACCTTCATCGACAACGTGATCTGGGGCGGGCTCCAGTACAAGGACGGGACGCAGCAATACGGCGTCAAGCGCTCGCTGTTCTACTACGAGCCGACCCAGATGCCGGGGTACTACGACAGCAACATCCCGTGGATCGACTCGACCACGGGGCAGACGTACTGGGGCGCCTGGAGCCGCGCGTACTCGCTGCAGACCTTGCGCTCCTACAACTACCCGCACGTGGCCGCGCTCTACTGGGTCATGTACCGGCTGGCGCGCAACTACACGGGCCTGGTGACGAACCACCCCTGGGATTGGTATCTGAACCAGGCGTACCAGACGATCGTCGCGATGACCACGATCGGCACCGACTACGCCAAGTACGGCCTGATGGACGGCACGGTGTTTCTCGAGATCCTGAACGACTTGAAGCGCGAAGGCCTGACCCAGCAAGCGAACGATCTCGAGAGCCGCATGCACGCGCGCGAGAACGTCTGGAAGACGCAGAGCTACCCCTTCGGCAGCGAGATGCCCTGGGATTCCACCGGTCAAGAAGAGGTCTACGACTGGACGCGCTACTTCGGCGACACCGACGAAGCCAAGGTCTGCGTCGACGCGGTCACCGCGTACGTGCCCGCGGTGCCGCACTGGGCCTACAACGGGTGCGCGCGCAGGTATTGGGACTTCATCTACGGTGGGGCCAAGATCGATCGGCTCGAGCGCATGATCCATCACTACGGCTCGAGCCTCAACGCCACCGTGCTCCTGAGCGACTTCCGAGACCATCCCGACGATACCTACCTGCTGCGGATCGGTTACGCAGGGATGATGG
The DNA here is from genome assembly GCA_963778655.1 of uncultured delta proteobacterium. Classification (GTDB taxonomy): domain Bacteria; phylum Myxococcota_A; class Polyangia; order Polyangiales; family JAFGIB01; genus CAVZVA01. The sequence goes on along the minus strand of CAVZVA010000012.1, from coordinate 62,904 downwards.
GCTCGCTGACCAACATTGATCAGGACGGCTTCCCGTCGATGGCCTTTCACTCTTTCCCGGATACGCTGCGCTGGGATCCGGTCAGCGGAGACTACGGCCTGAGCTTCTTCGGCCACGCCGAGAACACGGGAACCTATCTGATCGACGATCCGGACTTCGGCTGGCAGGCATTCGGTGGCAACGTGAGCGTCTCGGGCACCAGCGTGCAAGTCACCGTGCTCGACTCGATGCGCAAGCGCGTCTATCTCGCGCCGGTGGGCCTGTGGCTGACGCTCGACGCGGGCCAATTCCAGAGCGTCACCTACGACACGCAGAGCCATGCCGTACAGGTGAGCTTGGCTCCCGCGGACGCCAACACCAGCGTCGCCCGCTTGCGCGTCGAGCAGCCGGCCAAGACCCTGCCGATGGACCTGCAGGTCAGCACCTACGCAGCCAGCGGGTCGTTGAGCAAGGAACGCGACTGCTACGTCGTGCCGCTCGGCGCGGCACCGGCCACGGTGGACCTGGCGCCCTGAGCGAGGAGTGGCCGCTTATGGGAAGCTCACGAGCTGCGCTGGCGCTCGATCTCGGCACGCAGACGCTCTTCCTGCGCGCGAAGCTCGGGCGTGAGCGCCTCGCCGAACTCTTCGGCCTCGAACACCGGGCGGATTTCGATCTCCGATTCCTCGCCGGGCATCGGGTCGGGACAGCGCCGGACCCACTCGACGGCCTCTTCGATCGACTTGACCTGCCAGATCCAGTAGCCCGCGACGAGCTCCTTGGTTTCGGCGAACGGTCCATCGACGACGTTCTTCGTACCGCCGGAAAAGCGCACCCGCTTGCCCTTGCTGCTGGGCTGCAGGCCGTCGCCTCCCAGCATGATGCCGGCCTTCACCAGCTGCTCGTTGAACTTGCCCATCTCGGCGATGAGCTTCTCGCTCGGCATGACGCCCGCTTCGGAGGCCTTCGTGGCCTTGACCATCACCATGACTCGCATTGCTCTTCTCCTTTGCGCTCTCAGTACGGGAACGACTAGAGCACCGATCAGATTGAAACGCGCACGATTCACGGCACTGGCGGGCGCATGGCACGAGCACTCGCCGCTTGACGTAGGGTTCGCTACGCCTGCGGGCTCCTGCCCGCACCCTGCATCCCCCCATCACCGCGACTTCGCACACGTTTCAAACTGTTCGGTGCTCTAGCGATCGTGCTCGCGCTCGATCGCTACGGGCCCATGCCGGGGTCGAACATCGGGCGCACCTCGGACTCGCCCTCGAATTCGGGCCAGTGCTTTCGGTGCAATTCCATGAACTCGGTCGCGATCCGAACTGCTTCGGCCTTGGAGTCGGCATTCAGGATGGCCCAGCCGCCGATGACCTCTTTGCTCTCGGAGAACGGGCCGTCGGTGGCCGTGATCTTCCCGCCGGCCAGGCGGACGCGGACGCCGTCCTTGCTCGGGAGCAAGCCGCCCGTGTCGACCACGGTGCCGTCCTTGAGCGACTTCTCCACGAACTTGCCCATCGCCTCCATCAACGCGGGCGGCGGGGGGACTCGCGATAGGACTCGGAATGGCGAATGAACGACAGGTATTTCATGGCTCCTCCTTGGGGTTTCAATCACTCGACGAACGAGCCCTCGCGAGATCGACACGCCCCGAGATCTTTTTTGCCGTCCGCCGGGCATTCCACGAAAGCGTTGGACATTCAACCTCTTAGACTGGCTTCTGGCGCGCGCGACCCAGCCCGTGCGGGCCGGCACCCGGAGGCGAACGACAGGCCGCCGCCACCCTGGAGGTGTCCCCGCCGAGTAGACTCCCGGCATGGATCGACGCGCGCACTGGGAGCACGTCTATGAGACGAAGTCGCCGGTGGCAGTGAGCTGGTACGCGGAGCATCTCGTGGACTCGCTGGCATTGATCCGCGAGGTCGCGAGCCCCGGTACCAGGATACTCGACGTTGGCGGCGGGGCGTCGACGCTGGTCGATGATCTGCTCGCGGCCGGCTACTCAAAGCTCACTGTCCTCGACGTCTCGCAGGCGGCACTCGACATCGCGCGTGCGCGCCTGGGCGAGCGCGCTGCGCGCGTGCGCTGGCTGCGGGCGGACATCATCACGGCGGGGCTGCCGCCCGCGGCCTTCGATGTGTGGCACGACCGCGCGGTCTTCCATTTCCTGACGGGTGCGGCCGAACGCCGCGCGTACGTCGACGCCCTGCGCGGCAGCCTCGCGTGCGGCGGCCACGTCGTGATCGGGGCGTTCTCGCTGCACGGACCGAAGCGCTGCAGCGGGCTCGACGTCGTGCAGTACGACGCGGCCGGGCTCGCGCGCGAGCTGGGTGTCGGGTTCACGCTGTCCAAGGCGCTCGAGCGCGTGCACGTCACGCCGAACGGCGGGCAACAGCAGTTCGTCGTATGCCGCTTCCAGCGCGCCTCGTGACACGTGCCCCCGGATGGGATGAAGCTGTGCGGGCACAGCGGCCGCCCCTTCCAAGTGCTCGTTCCGGCCGTACAGCGCGGAAGCCTGTTCGCAAACGCCGAATATGATCTAACCAAGCGAAGACCGCGCGAATCCCGCCGTAGGCATCACGCTCACTCCGAGCGAAGAGCGGGGGCCGTGGTGTCCGGGTCAGCAGAGGGGCAGCCGTCCCCGCCGTACCAGTCTTGCTGGTTTGGTCCAGGCGAGGTTCTAATCAATTCGGGCCGAAACGGCTGGATCTGGATGGCCGGTCCGTACGAGCTCATCGATCTGGGGCAGGGATCCGGGCGTCGCTGCACGCGCGGCGGTCGCAAATCGTCGAAACGTCACGGACTGTGAGACGCCTCATAGACTGGCGAAGCACCGGCACGACCATCGTGGGAAGCCGTAGCTCTGCCTCTATCTCGGACGACGTTCCGCCAATTGGAGAAACAGATATGCCCCAGGCATCAAAGAGTACCGACATCGCGATGTTTCAATGCTTGTTGATCGGCACATGGCAAAATGACAAGAAGCTCACCGTCGCCGGAAGACCACTTTCCTACAACGTGATGCCGCTGCCACAGGTTGACCGACAGGTTACCCGACCTCCGGACGGAACCATGCAATTTGGTGGCTTCATCCTGAAGAATTTCGCATTCACCGAAACGATCCGGTTCAACGGAAGCGCCAAGGATGGAGACCTACCCGAGCACACAGACCCACGGGCGCTGGCAGTCATTGCCGGGGCACCAAACCGTGGTGGAACCTTTACCCAGTTTTCCCACGCCGTCTTTTACGACCAGCAGGTCCGCTTCGCGGAGGGGCCGGCGGCCGGCAAGATCGTCCACGTAGAGAACGGTGCTTGGCTGCATCTCGGCACCAGGAATCAGCTTCTGGGGCCGTACAAGCTCGACGATGACGGCCCTTTCGTCGGGGGTCAGGTGCTACGCCAGCCGCCCTATATCACCATCGCCAAGCAAATCGCGGTGCCGCACGGCAATTCCGTCCTGGCGCTCGGCAGCGTCGACCTCTATGACCGCGACGAGTTTCAGCCGGCTTTCAGCGGACTCACCTCCAATACCGTCATTCCCGGTGCGCCCGTCATTCCCGATGCACCGGTCCCCTACCCAGAGCCGGCAGCCAGCTCGCGCCGGGGGTGTCTCGACCCCTGTGCACGGCGGCTCGATCCCACGCCCCCCGGCGCCTCGAGCACGCCATGGACCGATCCCTATGCGCACCAGCTCGACGCCGTGGACGACTTCGAGAACCCGAATCCGAAGTGGGCGCTCAATCCCAACTTTCCGCTGCAAAAGGCGGTCGAGCTGATCAAGCCGACCGCCCACATCCATTGGCGGGTGACGACCGAGCCGTTTCCCGGCGGCGAGGGCGTCGTTACCAATATCCCCTTCGAGGACCGCAAGTCCCGGGTGACCGAATACTGGGCTGACTACTGGCTCTTGTCGACCGAGCACAAGCATCACAAGTCGATGAAATTCGACTATCTGGCGTACTCACAGACCATCCTCATGGAGATGGAGCTCTCGCTCGACGACGGCAAAACGTTCGGTCGCTATGTTTTTCCCCATGTCACCACCAACACGGTGAAGAAGGTGCCCGGAACCCCGACGAAGGCACGTGACGCGACCGAGTGCGACCTAGAGTAGAGGCAGAACGCGTCGCCCGCGCCCCAGCCGAGACCGCCCTTCCGGCTCTCGACAGCGGATAGCGACGGCCGCAGGGGCCCGGGGCGTTCCCGTGCGGCGGAGACGACCGCGCTGTGATCGATGTGCTTCCGCGTCGGCGCCGGAGCCTCGTGAGCCGAGGCCCAGGCCGCGCGCGAGTCCCACCTATGCCGGAGGCGCCAGGACCAGTACCGAGGGGACCTTGTCGCGACGCGCGAGGCGAAGCGCTCCGTAGCCGATTCCGGCGAGCCCGACCATCAACCCGGGCGGCGCAAGGTAGCTCTGGCCGCCGCAGCGGCAGCCTCGTGCGGCGATTGTCCGCAGGGTCTGTTGCGCCACGCGCTCCCCAGCATCACGCCACCAGCAGTCATCGACGCGCTCGGCGGCGTGAAGCAGAAGCTCGAGGTTGCCGAGGTCGCCATGACACAGGCAGTGATTTCTCCCGGGCTTGGCTGCAAGCGTGGTGCGAAGCCCGACCGCTATCTCGTCGCGCGTCTCGCGGTCGTCCAGGTACGGCAGGCTGTCGATGCGAGCGAGCGCGATTCCAGGCGCTCCATGACACCACGCGAGCTCGCACAACGGCACGGACGGGTCCTTGCCTGGCGCGAGGCGGAAGTCTGGCCAGTTGGCCATGTCGGCGACAAACGTGCTTCGTTCATATGCGAGCGCAGCCAGCGCAGTCGCGCGGAAACGCTCCTGGCCGCTGAGGGCCGCAAGCTTGAGCAATGCCCACGCGATGCCGGCCGCACCGTGCGAGAACCCGGTCAGCGGCTGGCTGGCGCCAATGTGGGTGGTCCAGGCGACGCCGTGGGCTTGCGGCTGCTGTTTGGCAAGGAGGTGCTCGCCGCAGGCCACGGCTGCGCGCTGCAACGCGTCGCTCGGGCTGACTTGGCACAGAACCGAGAGCGCAGCGATCGCACCCGCACAGCCGCCAATCACATCGAGCGTATCGTCCGTGGCGATGAGCTGCGGGACGTCCGCGGCCAGCACGTGCGCTTCTTGGAGCAGCGCCGCATCGTCCCAGAGCACGCCCAGGTGGGTGAGCGCGTAGATGACTCCGCCGACGCCCGTAAACGCGCCCAGGCTCGGCACCGGCATGCCTGAAGCTCGTCCGCGCGCGAGCCGGTGCCGCAACAGCGCCACGGCCTTTCGTGCGACCTGCTCGTAGGATGCATCGCCGCTGACGACGGCCAGATAACCAAGAAACAACGCGCAGCCTGAAAGGCCGCTGTACAGGCCCACATCCAACGGCTGGATCGAGACCTGACCGGCGGGGCCGAGAGGATCGACGCCTATCCAGCTCGCATGCGCTTCGGTCTGCAGGGCATTGCGGCACAGCGTATCCCCGACGGCACGCGCCAGGTCGATGGCCTCGTGCCCACTCGTCAAAGGAAACTTGCGTGACGCCGGCACGTCGTCGTGCGCTTCGGTTGCACCGAGCGAAGCGATGGCGGTACGGATCAACCCTTCCTGCCGCGCGAGGTCAGCGTCTCCGAGCCGGTTCAGCCCCTCGAGAAGCAACGCCCTCGCCGGCTGCTCGAAGAAATCCGGAATCGGCTCGCCGTCGCTGGTCCACAGGTGGCGCGAGTTGGGCCGGGACGTGAACACTGGGACGTCGCCGCGCTGCAGGTCTCTTGCCTCCGCCGAAATCAGGCGAGTCAGGTGAGGTTGCTCGTGCGTACCCAACCACAGGTCTTCCAACACCTGATCGCGATCGATCGCATCTCGTAGCTGGGGGGGTTGATTGCACCGCCCAAGCATTCCTGCGTACACCGAAGTCGCACGTGCGACGAACCGCACCTCGTCGTCCACGATTCGCTCGAACCACCCCGCCGGCCCTTGGAGCGCGTCGCGGTGTGTTTCGATCAGGCGGTACACACGGCGAAAGCCGGCCAGGAAATGTTCCCCGAAGTCGTCCGCGCGGACTTCCACACCGTTCAACTGGGGCCGGCTCCTGGCAACGAGGGTGGGCACCGCCTGGTCGCGAACCAGTCGCATCTCGTCGGTTCCTGGCCGGTCCCAGCACACCTTCCTCGCGAACGGAAACGGTTGGTCGCTGCTGGCACCAAAGCCGCTCAGGTCGACGGTCTGATCGGTGCCGGATACGTACATGGGTTGAGGCAGCAGCATCGTCTGCATCACAGATGACTGGAACGCGGCGAGCGCGGGATCGTCCTGTTCCGAGATCACGTCGTTGTGGAACAATGCTTCGAGATCCACCGGCACCGGATGCTCCCCAGCCGCGATCAGATTGCCGAAATGCATGTCGCGGGCGCGTGTGACGTAGAACACCGCCAGGTAGCCGCCGAGCCTTTGATAGAAGCGCTCGACCTCGCCCGGGTCGGAACACGACTCTCGCTCGACGAACTCCGACCAGCCGTAGGCGCCACGATCGATGATCTCGAGCACGCGAAACGGGGTCTCGAAGCCGGCCCGGTTGATCCAGCTGAGCAGCTCGCCGAAGCGCACGTCTACCGCCTGACTGTGAGGCTTGTAGACAAACTTGAAGCCAGTCTCGAGCTCGAGGATCGCGACCGTGCGACCTCCGCGATGCGTATCGCCGGCGCCCACGTCGATGGACGCCAGCTTGCCCGGATTCGCACCCGCGGCCAGGCGCGTACGGATCAACTCCCAATCGTGCGAAAGCCGCTCCAACAGCTCGAGGCTGCAGTCCAGCCACTGCGTGGCCCGGACGTAGAGAAATCGCAACAACACTGGGTACTCGCCGGCGATTGCCTGTCGCACGTCGCTGTGTTGCAGGCGCTCGCAGAAGCTGGCGAAGCGCTGCTCCGCGAGCTCGCCGGCGAGAAGTTGCTGCACACGGGCGACGTTCAGCTCCAGGACGAGCGTCGGAGTCAGCGCATCCATGAGCGTCTCGAACAAGCTCGGCAGGAGCAAGCGCTCCGCCGACGCGGCCTCGAACGGACTGTGCGGTGTCGTGAGCTGGCCGACACGCTCGCGAAATCGTCCCAGTACACACCGAATCAACGGGTACGCGATCCAGAGCAAGCCGTTCGCGCCCTGCGCGGCGTACCGTGAGAACGCCGGCTCGGCGCCGATGGGATGCGGCTTGCTGTAGAGCTCCTCGAGCTCCCGAATCCAAGCTGGCATCTCGGCGCCCGGCTGGGCGTAGGCCTCGGGCGAAAGCGCGAGGATCGCGCGCAGATCGTCTTCGCTCAAGCAGTCCAGCTGCAGGCGCGCATCGAACGAAGCACCGCTTGTGAAAGGGGCGGACGCCTTCCAGCGATCGACGACCGCCGCCGCGCGGCCTGCATCCGCCTTCGGGTCGATCGGGCGCTCACCGACTTGCTGCAAACGCGAGCGCCGCTCTGCGAGCGACAGAGCCGAGTACAGCTGCGGCGTGAGGGCGCCGGGGTCTGCAGTGAGCGAGTGGTGAGTCATGAGCGTTGTTGCCGTCGAAGAATCGCAGGTCGGATCAATGGGTGGGTCGTAGCTCGGACGGCGCCGCCATTTCGCTGGTGCTCCACCGGCGTGGGCACCCTCGACTTGGCGGCGCCTTGCGCGTCCGTGTCACCGCCTCATCACGCCGATCGTGGAGTTGTAGCAGCACTCGGGGTACGCCGTTCCGCAGCGCGTCGGTCCGCCGAGGGTCACGTCCATTCGGAGCGAGCGGAACCCGCCGGCGACCTGGTCGAGCTCGGCGTCTGAAACCTCCGCCGGGTTCGGGGGCAGGCTGGCCTGCTGCTCGGGAGTCAGGCTGTTGCGGTACGCGGCGTCCTTCCATGCACGAACGATATCGATTTTCATGTTGATTCCTGTGGGGTTGGGTTGGTCTTGACGGCCCCGGGTTTTCGTCTCCCGTTCGCCTTCACTGGGATCAAACGGAACGCGGACACGATTCCGGACATGCGCCTCGCGGAATTGCGCGCCCCTCGACCGCCGCCCGCTCTCGGACCATGTCTGTGGTGACGGCACAGCCGTGAGCAACACCGCGCTCGGCACGAGCAACCACAGGCCCGGCATCCACAAGTCTGCCCGCACGAGCGTACAATGAAACCGCCCCCGCCCCTTCCGCGCGTGCCCGCCGGTGGTCGAGTGAGTCGGGCCCGAACGTCTCCGGATGGTGCCGGCCCGGCATCCCGTTGCGGACACAGCCGGCAAGGTGCAAGAATCCGCGCAGACCGACTCCGAGGAGGCTTCCCATGCGCCAGCTTCACGCCTATCTCACGTTCGATGGCAACTGTGCGGACGCCATGCGCTTCTACGAGCGCACCCTGGGCGGCACGCTCGAGCTGATGACCTTTGGCCAATCACCGATGGCGACCCAGGCGCCTCCGGGCAGCGCTGACCGCGTCATGCACTCGCGGCTGAGCTTCGACGGCAACACCTTGATGGCGTCGGACTCCATGCCCGGCCAGCCCCACCAGGGAATGCATGGTTTCTCCCTGTCACTCAGCTTTGAGTCGGTGGCAGCCGCCAAGGCCGCCTACGACGCCCTGGCCGAAGGCGGACGCGTCACCATGCCGCTGGAAAAGACGTTCTGGGCCGAAGCCTTCGGCATGCTGCTAGATCGTTTCGGCGTCCCGTGGATGATCAACCACGAGGCTCCCCGGACGTGAGGGGATGCGCAGGACGGTCCGGTCCGGCGAGTAAATACAGACACGCCGATGGCTGACGTGGTCGAAAGAGTCGCGCGGCTTGGCCTCGCCGGCTGGGTCGGCGAGAGCGAGTATCGTTGGGACGCGCCGCGAGTCCTGGGCACGATCGGCGACGAGCTCTACCTGGTCGAAATCGACGGGGGCACACGCGAGCGCATCCTCCTGGACATCATCGACCAGTACGAAGTCGACGATCGTGGTCTGCGGATCGAAATCGTGTTTTTCGGGGAGGCAGGCGGCTTCTTCGCCAGTCCGATGAATTTCTTCGAGCTCTGGCCCAAAACTCCTGCGGACATACCGGCGGATGTCTTTATCGACAACCACTACAAGGCCGCGTTTACCAAGTCTGGTGACGAAATCGTCATGAGCGTGCGGCACGCCTTGCGCCTCAGCGACGGACCGCCCAAGCGCCGATTTCGATTCAGTCCGAACAACTACGAGGACACGATGTCCGACCTCGCACGGGAGTCGCGCCGCCTTCGCGAGGACTTGATCGCGGCCGCGCAGCGGCGGGCACCCCAGAAAGTCGAGTCGCTTCAAGAAGCCCTCAAACACTGGCCCGCTTGACTTGGGCTTGCAGCACGCGTCGAGGCTCAGGCTGCGCACGCGCATTCCGCCGGCGACCAGGTCCAGCTCGGCGTCTACAAGCTCTGCCGGGTTCGGGGACAGGCTGGCCTGCTGCTCGGGCGTCAGGCTGTGGCGATACTCGGCGTCTTTCCATCGACTGGCACGGGCAGGCGCTCGAGCCCAGCGGAGCCCATCTGGCGTCCGCGCGGCACGCCTCCCCCTCTCGTCAACCTGGGGCGGGGATCCGGGATCCGCGCTCGACGGCGAAGTCCGTCACGCCGGCGGTCGCGCCGTGATCCGATCCTCGGCGGACGGGAGGGGCTGGGTGCGCAGGCGGTCACTGCTGGTCGGCGCGGTGGAAGACGACGAAGCTCCTTCGAGCCCTTCGGCGACGCGCAATGCGGCGCTAGCGCGCGCGGGCAAGGCCATCGCTTCGTAGCGACGCGCGGCGCGGCGATAAGCCGCCGCGGCCTCTTGAGCGCGGCCGAGCGTGCGTAGCACCTCGCCGTACTTCTGATGCCAACGAGGCTCGCCTGGCTCGAGCATCACCAGCCGAAGAATGCTCGAGAGCGCGTCACCGTAGCGACGCTTGGCGAGGCTCTGGGTCACGCTGGCGGCAAGTATGCGCCGATCCGCAACGTGGGCCGGCACAACGGGCTCGCTGCCTGGCCGTTCGCCGCGCGGCGCTCGTGCGTGCGGGTCGACGGCCCTGGCCACAGGTCCGCTGACCTGCCGCGGGCCCCCGCGAAGCGAGGGGTGCGCGGGCCCGAAGCTGTAGGCACCGGCGGACTGGCCGGAACGACTCGTACGCGATCGATTCGCAACCATGGCTTCCTTCGAAGTGGGCAGGGTGGACCCCGCATGCTTTTGCAGGGTTCGTGCCAGCGCGCGCGCACCGCGATCGGTCCGCCGTTCGTAGCTCCGCTGCGTAAGTCGGCTCCGAATCCTGCGCCCGCGAGTCGACGATCCGCCCACTGCCGAGGTCGAATTCGCCCTGGCCTGCTCTAGCCATACGCGCATCCCAGGCGCCCGCAGTGCTCGGTGCCGCAGCTACCTCCGACGGCGCGACGCGACCAGCGTCAGCATTTCGGTCCGAACATCGCTCATCAGGTGTACGTGCACGCACAGGCTGTGCGAGCCGGGCGCGCCCGAACCGCTCGGCGAAGCGCTGCGCGCCGGAGGCCACGTACCTGAGCGCGACCGTTGCCGGCGGGCCCCCGAACGATCGTGACCAACGACCAGGTAGCCCAGCAGACGGCGCTGTCTGTGGGTGGCACGCCCGCGTCGGCGGAGCGCGTGCAGTCCATCACCTCCGCGGTGACCTCACCAGGTCGACACCCAGGCGGCCGCTGAGCGCGGTCGATCAGCGCGGGAAGTAAGCAGCGCGCATGCGCTCGCGATAGGCCAGCACGTTGTCCGCCTTCGCCAGCATGTCCTTGGCGCGCGAACGAAACGGCGAGTCGAGCGCGGCGCTGAGGAACGCGAACATGGTCGCGTCGATGACGTGCGGGCGCGGCCCGAGGAAGAACGGGCCGTCGCCCACCTGATTGATCGCCGCCTGCGCGGTGGCCAGCAAGCGTTGCTCGATCTCGCCGCGGCTGTGCCGCGCGCTGCCCTGCGCCTTGGCCTGGGCAACGACCCCGCGGCGGGCGCTGGCTGCGACCAGCGGCGCGAGCAGGGAGGGCACGCCGATTGCCGCCAGGTAGCGCTGCAACGCCGGCTTGTAGATCGCCCAGCCGTCATCTTCCCTCCAGCGCAGCACGATCGCGTAGAAGTACGCTTCTTCCTCGAGCAGAGCCTGAAAGGCCGCGCTGAGCGCCCGGTCGCGCGCGCTCAGCTCGCGGTCGAGCGCGTTGGGAAGCTTGGCTTCGAAGTGCGCGATGATGTCGCGGCTGTCGCAAATCACGCTCGCGCCGTCTTCGATGTACGGCAGCTTGCCCTTGGGCGCCTTGCGCACGTCGGAGGTGCGCGGCTCGAACGGCACGCCGACCATCCGCAGATACGTCTCCACCTTGATGCAGAATGGACTGATGTCCGCCATGTCCCAGGCAGGCACGTACTTGTGTAGGATCACCATCGGCTGCAGCTCGCGCGCCGCGAAGCAGCGCGCTCTACCACGCAGAGGACAAACGTCGCAAGGGACTCCCCACGGGGACCACCCGCGGGCTCTCCGGGCCCTGCATTCCGCGTGCATGGAAGGCGTCGATCTCGAAGAAGCAATCCGCGTCCAGGCCGCCTGTGACAGAGCCCGAACAAATCACTGGTCGTCAACTGAGCCGCGCGGCATCTTGAGCATGCGACATCGACGAGAGCTGGCGCCAGAAGAGAGCGGCCATGCTGGTCGCGTTGAAGATGAAACATGGAAGCGCGCATCGACGTCATCACGCTCGCGATCGCAAGTCTGGATCGCGCGCTCGCTTTCTACCGGGATGGTCTCGGGCTCGAAACCCCGGGAGTCGTTGCAACCGAGCTCGTCGGCGACGACGTCACGCCGGCCGGTGCTCTCGCGATGTTCAAGCTGCCGGGGCTGCGTGCTGGGGACGAAAGACTACTCTGGGAAGGTGCCAGCTGGAATTTGGGCGGCCTTTCTGCCGCGGCGGAATTTGCGCGCGACCTCTCCCAGCGTTAGAGGGCTAATTTCGTAGAACGTTCTGGGGATGCTCATGCGGTGCAGATTCGATCCAAGACGCACATTCCTCGCGCTGGTGGTCCTTTCCGGGTGTAGCGCCGCGGCGACGGCGCCAGGCGGGCTCGATGCGTCGGCGTCCGCCACCGGAGGACACAGTGCTGCCACCGCAGAACGCAGTGCTGCGGGCTCCGGCGGCAGTGGAGTCAGTGCCGGCGCGGGCGGGGCGGGCGGGATGACGATGTCGAGTGGCGGTGCCCAGCCGGGAGGCAGTACCTCGAGCGGCGGCGCTCCGGCGGACGGGGGACGGCCTGCGCCGGGCGACGCTTCCACGACAACGGACGGCGGTTCGGCGACACCGGACGGGGGCGACGTCGATGCCACCATCGGTGGCCCCTCGCCTCAACCCACGGGGTACGGCGACTTCACCGGTGTCTGCGCGTACAGCACGCAGGACTTTGCCGCGCTTCAAGCGATTGGCATCAAGAACGCTCGCATGGACCGCCCGACCGCCGCGGTCATCGAGACGGCACGCACGTACGGCATCGAGGTGCTCCCGATCGCCGACTACGGGTTCACCGACCTGAGCGGGCAGAACGACGACAAGTATCCTCCACTACCCCAGAACTATGCTGAGTGGGCGCAGCGAATGGTCGACAACTGGCGCAGCATGCAAGACCCGCCGAAGGTGCTCGAGGTCTGGAACGAACCCTGGAACGCGAGCTTCTGGAAGCCCCAGCCGGATCCCGCTGCCTATCTCGAGCTCGTGAAGGCGTTCGCCAAGGAGGCGTGGGCTGTCTGGCCGAACGCCACGCTGCTCGTCTCGGCGGATGAGGTCTACCCTCAGCAGAAGTGGCGGGACCCCCTCTTGCAGGCCGACACCACCGGTTTCCTGAGCGACCCGCGCGTGCTCCCGACAACGCACAACTACGTCGAAGCGCGGACCCCGACGCAAGTGACGAGCGAACCCTGCTCGTACGATCTGAATCGGTTCGACTGCGCGTACACGGCGTTCAAGGCACACGGACACCCTGATCCCCAGGTCTGGATCACGGAGTTCGGCTGGGACTCGGCGACCGCAGGCGGCACCGACACGGTCGCGACGGTGTCCGAAGAGCTGCAGGCCACGTACACGACGGACGCCCTACGGAGCTTCCGCTCCTCGGGCCACGTCGCGAAGGCGTTTTCCTTTCTCTACCATCGCGACGATCCGTGGAACTACAACTGGCTGCGCCCCGACAACAGCCAGAAGCCCGTGTGCGCCAGTGTGAAGACTCTGATCGCCACGGGGATGTGAGCCGCGCAGTTGCGGCGCCAGAGCGCGAGCCTTGCGAGTGCCGTGAACGCGACTGCGTGGATGGCCGCAGACGATTGATGGCTCAGCCACGGCGATTGGCCAGGCGCGCCTGCAGCGAGCGACCGTAGCGGCCGCGGGCGTCGAAGTGGGCTACCTCGATCAGACCCACACCGTCGCGCTCGATTCCGTAGTCCGCCGCCATGCCGATCCATTCGCCCTCCGGCGGGCGTGAGAGGTAGAGCGTGGTGTCGGTGTTGATGAACACCGGGCCACGCACGTTCGCGTCGCGCGGCATCGACATGCTGGCCACCGCGTTGGCAAAGTCGCCGACCGCAGCGGCCCGGGCCAGCGGGCTGGTGGGCTCGCCCTCGATCAGGTCAGTGGGCATGCGAAACCATCCCGCCTGAGGGCCCGAACCCCGCTCGGTTACCCAGCGCGTCTCGATCATCGTGTGGAAGCCGCGGAGCGCTCGGGTGGGGGCGCTACGCCCACCCATCAGCGAGCGGGTCTCGATGCCCTCTGGCCCCCGCAGGGGAGTCGGCGCCCAGGGGTCGTTCAGCTCGTTGCCGCTGCGCAGCAGAAACAGCCCCGTTGCTCGCGCCACCTCCACACCCTCGTGGACGATGGCGGCATCGACGACCTTGATGCGCTTGCCATCGCGCACCACGCGCGTGCGCACCAACAGCGGCGCCTTGGGTACGGGGCGGAACATGTCCACGGTCAGGCGCACGGGCAGCAGCGCCGGGTCGTCCACGCGGGTTTCGAGACAGCGCGCCAGCAATCCGCAGGTCGGACCGCCGTGCAGCGCATCGGGGCTCCAGGGACCGGGTGCAGCATCGGTCGGCACGAAGTACTCACCGTCGCGCCGAAAGACCGGAGGGAAGTCATCTGCCATACAGACCGGATGTAGCACAGGCCGAGCCAGCTCGAACAACTCTTCGTGAGCTGAGCCGAATTTGAGTCAGTCCCGCCAATCGAAGAGGACCTTACGGCCGATAACCCTTGAACGTTCGTCCATGGACCGGCCGGTGGCGCTTGCAACGTTACCTTTTCGTTCGGTAACGTGGCGCATCCCTTGAAGCTGATTGGCTCTGTCGAATGAGCGACAACCTGGCTGCCACGGCCCGCAAGCGCGCTGGATCGGCGCCCGATCGCGCCCTGAAGCGCCTCCACCCTCCGTGCCGCCCTCCTCCCCCTCTCGTCAACCTGGGACAGGGACTCCCACGAGTCGCTCGTAGCGCTCGGTCTGCTCACGCCGGAGGCAGCGGTGCGTGCATGGCCAACGGCGGAGCTCGGCGCAGGCGCTCGTTGAGCGCGTAACGCAGCACCTCGATGACCACTGCGGGCTGCACCAAGCGCTGCATGCCTGCGCTCAGATGGAACACGGGTAGCACGCGCCGCATGACCTCGGGCGTGACGTTGGCGCAGCGCATCAGCGCGCCGAAGTACGGGTTCAAGCAGCGACCGAGCCGCGGACGCTGCCCGTCCGTCGTGTCGAACTGCAGATCCGCCCCGGTCGCCAGCGTCCATGGCAGCTGGCTGAGCCGCGCCTGTGCGGCGAAGAAACGGCTCTCGAGCTCAGGATGGCGGGTACCAAGCTCGGTGAGCACGCCGTCGAGCGCGAGCGCGGACTGCGCGGCCACGCTCATCCCCTGTCCATAGGCAGGGTTGAACGAGCAGACCGAGTCGCCGAGCGCGAGCAACCCTCGAGCTCGCGTCATGCCGCGCTCGAAGTGCCGAAAGTGATTGACGGTGGAGCGCGTGACCAGCACGTCGGACTCGGGCGTGGCCAGCGCGAGCGCTTCCGCCAACAGCGGCGTGCGTTGAGCGCGTAGCTCGCGCGTGAAGCTCGCTTCGTCGTGGGGCACGTCCCAGGGGCCGTAACAAGCCATGCCCCCGAACCAGCGGCCGTGCTCGGCAGGGATCAGGACCGAGAAGAACGGCGAGCTGCCCGCAACCGGGTCGATCCACAGCCCGTCCCACCACCACGACGCGGGCCGTTCGCCGAGCTTGGGAGCCTGGTACCATCGACCGGCATAGGCGACGTGGGCGTCGACCTTTTCCTCCTGCACCTCCGCGACGCCGAGACTCTCGAGCCAGCGCAACGACTGACTGCCGCGTCCAGACGCATCCACCACCAGTTGCGCCTCCAGCCGCTCGGTCGTGCCGTCGGAGCGACGCAGCTCGACGCCCGTGACGCGCGGCGGCCGAGCGCCGTCGCCTGGCGCGGTGCACAGCGCAGTCGCCCTGCATCCGGAGTGAACCTCGGCGCGGACCTGCTCGCCGAAGAGCTCGCGCACGGCGCGCTCGGTCACGGCGCGACTGCACCAATAGGTCGACATGCCGGCGGCAAACGATGGCGCCCAGCCCCCGGCGCGCAGGAACGCGAACCTCTGTCCCATGTCGAAGTGAAGCGCGCCGAGGGCGAGCAAGCGCGCACCGAACCCGGGAAAGAGCTGTCCGAGCGCCATCTCTCCGCCCTGCAACAGGGCATGAGCGTAGCGGCTCTGGGGCACCCCCTTGCGACCTGCGAGCGCGCTTTCGTCGATGCGATCGGCCTCGATCACGACGACGCGATCGAAGTGCTTGGACAGCACGCGCGCCGCACACAGGCCGGCGATGCTGCCTCCGACTACCGCGGCTGTGGTGGTGGACGATACACTGGATGACATGAGTCAGCTCCGGCCTGGCGCGCGAGCGCGGTGCGGCGCAAGCGAACAGCTCTTGCGTTTACGGACAACCAGACAGCGCGAAAGTTCCCCAAAAACCCAGAGCGCACGGAGCACGTATCGACGGATGAGTCGCGATTCGTTTTCCCCCTCACTTGCAACGCCGGAACCGGCCTGAAGCTCCCGCGCCATGGGCGCGGCCTCGGCACTGGCCTTCGGCGGTGCCGGCGGCGAAGGTGGGGTTCCGCCTGCCCCCCGCTCGACACCGGATAACCACAGCCCCATCGCCGACGCTCGTGGCTCGCGCGGCGCGCGCGGACGGTTAGCTCCGTCCTGCGCGCGTCACCAATTGCAGCATTACGTCTTCACCGCACGACGTGCGCCGATTTTGCATCTGCCAGGGCCCGCCAGCGCGCTGGATTGGCGCCCGATCCCCCTCTGAAGCGCCTCCACCCTCCGCGCCGCCCTCCTCCCCCTCTCGTCAACCTGGGACAGGGTCTCCGGGACAGGGTCTCCGGGACACGACTTTCGCGACTGGAATGGCGTGCGCTCCACCCCGGCCGACTGGCTGGCCGCGCCCACCGTCGTCAAGCGACCGGAGCTGCACTTCGGTCAGCGCAACCAGCGCTGGGCCGAAGTCCAGGTCCGCTACAGCCCATTCGACTCCCCTCTCCGTCCGCGCGCGGCCGCCCGCGGTGCTCAGGATCGGATCCACTCCCCCCGCGAACCGATCTGCATTCGCGCCACCTAGCTCCCGGAGTCTCCTCGGTCATGCATCGGAAGCCACGCCGAAGCGGCTTACTCGGTCCCACGTTTGGACGCGCTCGTCGTCGGGGCCGAGCATGTCGACGATCCATGAGCGTACGTACTCACGTTGCAAGGCTGGGCCCTGGACAGCGCACAAGCGCTCGAGATCTGCGATGTCCTTGGGGCGATGAAACAGGAGCTTGAAGATGGCGATGGCCTCCGCGGAGAGAAACCACGCGGACTGTCCGAATGGGTCTGTGAGCTGCACGCGCGTCCTTGCCGCTTCCTGCGAAAACGGGATGCTCGGCGTGAAGACGTCGATGCGCATGCCCGCCCAGCGCCCCGTAAACATGCCGTCGCGTTCGACGCGCGCCCGTGCAGTTCCCGGGTCCACCTCGATCCCAAGCGAGCGCAAACAGGTGACGACGCGCTCCAGCTCGTCGTTTCGGATGAACACATTGACGTCCACGTCGAGCGTGCCGCGAGGAACGCCGTGCGCACCGAGCGCGAGCGCGCCGCCAAGCGCGTAAGCAATCCCTTCGTCCTGCAGGGCGCGTGCGATGGCGAGCCCCGCCTCTGCCGCGTTGCTCGGGGTCGGCGCGGTCATGCGGCTGTATTCGCGCGACGGAGCCGAGCGAGCGCGGCGATGCTGCCCGCAGGCAAGGGATCGCGATAGCTCAGCGCTGCCTCACGCTCTCGCGAGAAGCGCAACATGGCAGCGGCTGCTTCGCAGCAGCGTCTCGTCGCCTCCCAGCGCTCCGCCGGCGTCATGTTCACATAGGGCGCCACCTCCTGCTTCACGGAGGTCGCGTTGTCGATGATCCAGCCTGGAAGCGCTTCGAGCTTCACACCGCCAGAATACCGCGAGCGCTTCCGGGTTGCCAGCAACGCTGCGCCGCGGCTCGAGGCGATGAATGCGCTCGACTCCCTCACCCGCGCCTAGAGTGCATTTCACAAATGCAGACCGAGGATTTCGCGACCATCCCCTCGAAAGCCGTGGCCCGCGGAGTCGTGTTCGCCACCGACGCCCTCAAGCGCGCCGCGCGCGGAAAGCTCAAGAAGATCGACCGTCAGCTCATCGAGCTCGCCGCCGCCCCGGACCCCAACGACTGGCTGCTCGCTGCCTGCGAGCATCCAATGGCCATCGCTAGGTGCCGGTCCCCCGTCACGCGGCGATCGCCATCGCTCTCTCGGTGTCGATCGCGCACGCCGTGATGCCCATCGAGCATCGCGCTCGGATGTCCATCGCTGGACCTGCGCGGTAACAGCTGGCAGAGTGGGCCATGCGTCAACGCGGGCTATCCGCTGCGTGATTCGGGAGCATCGAGACCACGATGCCTGGTGCCCCAAGCGAGCTCCTGCTGAGGTTGCCCATCGCGAGTGATGAGCCGGCATTCCGGGCCGCGGTGCACAGCTTCGAGCTGTCGGAGCCCGGCTGGGACTTCGCGTTTCTGTTCGATGGCGTGACCGACTTCTCGAAGTACGTCGAGCGCGTGCGCGCCTGGACGCACGGCAAAGATCTACCCGAGAGATTCGTGCTGAACACGTACCTCTTGGCGTTCGTGGACGGCACGCTCGTGGGGCGCGTCTCGATCCGCCACCGCTTGAACGATTTCCTGGCCCGTGTGGGCGGGCACATCGGGTACGGCGTCGTGCCGGAGCACAGGCGCAAGGGCTATGGCACGAAGATCCTCGCCCAGGCGCTCCCGGTTGCGCGGAAGGTGAGCATCGAACATGCGCTCGTGACTTGCGACGGCGACAACGAGGCGTCGGCCAAGATCATCGAAGCCAACGGCGGAGTGCTCGACGCCATCGTCACCGAGGCCGGGCTCGTGGTGCCCAAACGTCGCTATTGCATCACCCTCGGCTAGCACTACTAATCCCAATTCCTTCCCGGCCGCCTTTCCGCACGGCGTAGGCCCGCTCAGGGCGTTGCGCGACCTTGAAATACACGGAGTATTCCTGCGGCCGCGCCGGCATCGCAGGGCGAAGCCCGAGAAGCCGTTCTGACCGAATCCACGGCGTACAGAAATCCAACCACGAGAGATTGGGAGCAGTAGTGCTAGGCTGACGTCGGCGAGGTACTCCTTCAAGCTGCTCGCCGCTCGCTCTTGCAGCTCTGTGCCAACACCGCCCTGCATGCGGTTCGTTGCCACTCGGCCGCCGCGCGCCGCTCTCCCTCGACCATCGACCCAGGGCAGGAACCTCGCACAAAACGCTCAGAGTTGCTGCCCGCCCCGGCAACGCCGGTGTTCGCCGCGCCGGCGTCGGTGGTGACCACCGCGCCTGCATCGGAATTGACCGTCACGCTCGCGGAAGCGGACACGTTGATGCTGACCGACTGCTCCTGATCGGTCGCCGTGCCGTCGTGCTTGAACAGGCGACAGATCAGGTGATGTTTGCCCTCCGTCGCGTCCTTCGGGATGGTGACCTGCACGTGCATTTGCGCGGTCGTGATCAGCGGCTCGCTGTCCTCGTTATCCAAGAAGATCTTGAAGAAAGAGGCCTTGTCTGCGTCGGCAGGCGCCGGCTGGGCATTGGGTTCGACCAGCACGACCCCGGTCGCGTCCATCGTGATCGGCACGGAATCGCCCGGTTTCACGTGGTCTGCGGACACGTCGACGTGAAAGGTCAGGTCCGCTTGGGTGTTCAGGGTGTTGTCATGAACGTTGGCCGTGCACCCCCCGAAGCTGCAAATCGAAGCAATGGCGGCTGCGATGATGGCGACTTGTCTCGTGCGCATAGGCCTCTCCTGCAAAAGGAAAATGCGATCGGCGGGCCTTCCCTCATGATCGCCGCGCGATCGCGATCGCGAGCGATCGCGATCGTGAGCGGAGGATCCAACGGCCTTCTGGGGTACCAAGCGTCTGGAGAAGCTCAACCCGTTCGATGCCCCCAAGACCCCGCGTCGCAAGGGCAAGCTCAACCCCACCTTCGCCGCCGGCACCGCCGAAGGCCAGCGCCGAGGCCGCGCCATCCTGAACGCGTTCCGCTCCGCCTACCGTGAGGCCCTGCACAAGTGGCGTCACGGCCTGCACTGCGTGTTCCCCGCCGGCACCTTCTGGCTCGCACGCTTCGCACGCGTAGCCTGCGCCCCGCTCGACACCGCCTGCCCCCCGCTCGACACCGGATAACCACAGCCCCATCGCCGACACTCGTGGCTCGCGCGGCGCGCGCGGACGGTTAGCTCCGTCCTGCGCGCGTCACCAATTGCAGCATTGCGCTTTCACGGCACGACCTGCGCCGATTTTGCATCTGCCACGGCCCGCCAGCGCGCTGGATCGGCGCCCGATCCCCCTCTGAAGCGCCTCCACCCTCCGCACGGCCCTCCTCCCCCTCTCGTCAACCTGGGACAGGGTCTCCCGCGCATCAACCTGGGGCAGGTACCCGCGGCGCGCATCGCCAATTGCAGCATTGCGTTTTCACCGTACGGCCTGCACCGCTCTTACAGCGCTTCGGACGCCCGAACGCGCTTCGATGGGCGTCCGACTGTGCCCTTCGGCTCCTTCAGCACCCGCGCGGCCGTCCTCCCCATTCGTCAACGCGGGGCAGGGATTGCCCCGCGCTGCTTCAGCCGTGCAATGAGCGTGCGCCGAGAAAGCGGGTCGGCAGCTTTTCTTCGCCGACTTTGCCATCGGCCCCGCGCGCGATGCGATAGGCAGCAGCGTCGGGCCGCGAGCAGACCGCCTCGGCGAGCTCCGTGCCTTTGAAGTGCAGCGCGGCGCCATCGTCGACGCCATAACCTTCGGCGAGGCCTTGCTCGACCATGCTGCGATAGCCAGCGTGCTGCTCGGGTGCGTGGTTGAAGTGAGGCGACGCGCTACCTTTCAAGATGCCGAGCCCGTCGCGCATGCGCGTCGGCTTGCCCGTCATCGATGCATCGATGAATTCCTCGAACCAGCAGATGAGCCCCGCGCTCATGCCGGCCATCACGACGCCTTGCTCCCACGCTTTTCGCAACACCTTGTCGAGCCCATGTGCACGCCACAGGGCGAGCATGTTTACCGCGGTGCCGCCGCTCGCGTAGATGATGTCTTGCTCCAGCACGAAGCTCTCGAGCTGACTCGATCGCGGCGGATTCGTCGACAGCTGCGGCGAGCCGATCAGCGTGAGATCAGTGGGAATCGCGCGCCCGCTGAAGGCGCGATAGAAGCGTATGATCAGCTCGCGGTTATCGCCGCTCGCGGTCGGCACCAAGCAGATGCGCGCAGGACTACGCCGAGACAAGCTCAGCACGAAGTCGTCGAGCAGCGGGTTTTCAGGCTCCATGTGGAAGCCGCCGCCGCCCATGCCTACGATGTGACGTTCAGCCATTCCGCGCAGGCTATCACTTTACTCGGATGACGAGCTTGCGTTTGGCGCGTTTGGCGCGGCCCTGCGCGGCGTCGCCGAGCGCCTCGATGGCCCGATCGGGGTTGTGCGTCCCCGGGTTGACCAGAGCGCACGGCACACCCCACTCGTCAACCTGGGACAGGGACTCCCCGCCGGGGACAGCCCGGGGACCGCCTCAGTAGTACGCGCCAAACTGAGCACGCCCTGCAGCAGGGAAACGTCGATGTGCGTCTTTGGCTCCAGAGCACCGATGCCGACGAAGCGCGAAGCGGCGTCGAGCTTGACCGGATGACTGAAGTGATGGGCGAGCACGCCGAGCTCCGTCAGCATGCCGAAGTCCCCGACCTGCGCGACACGCAACCTGATCGACGCGCCCAAGTGGTAGCCGACTGAACGCCGGCATCGACACGCTACCGGCCGCGCTTAGAGCGTCGCTTGGCCTTTGTCGGGCGGGTGCCACCGCGTTCGAGGACCTCGAGATCGCGCAGGTCCTTGGGTCGGCCCGACGCCCGCTTGTTGGTGATCAGCTCGGCGCGGCCGAGCACCGGCAGCGACAAGCCGTCGAGGTCCACCGTCACACGGCCGGCCCACGCCCGCTCCCACGATACACCGCTGATCCGTGTGAGGATGTCGATGCGCAAGGGCTTGCGCCCGAGCATCCAGATCGGGCCGGCTTTCGCCAGCTCCCGGGCAGTGGGAACGGCATCACCGAAGCCGAACGCGATCAACGCCGCGCGCAGCTTCTTCGCGTTCGTCGCCGAGGGCCGCGCGAAGATGTCGAGGTCTTCGGAGAACCGCGGCTCAGCGTGAGCGGCGACGGCGAGCGCGCCGATCACCACGAACTGCACCTCGTGGGCCGTCAGCTCGGCGAAGAACTCGCGCCAGTCGGGGGGAAGCCTTGCGCCCATAAGCTCCGGTGCAGATCTCGATGGCAGCAAGGACGCGCTCAGCTGCCGTCAGCCGCGCGAGGTCCTGTCGATCAAGCCGGTCGGCCTCGTCGAAGGTGCGTGCCATGCGGATGGTCAGCTCGCGGTCCACGTATGGGGGCACTCTAGCACAGTGCAGCCAGCTTGGGAGTCAACGTGTTGGAGCGAGCCGCGTTCTTGCGCGCGAAGATAGCGTCGCCGGTGAGCTCCCGCGGCATGCCTTCGCCGTTGCGTGCGGTGGCACGTAGTGAAGACGTACCAGATACAGGTTGTTGCCGTGACCGAGGTCCAAGCACCTGTCCCGGTCCAAGCGCCTGTCCCAGGTTGCACCAGCCCCACGCATCAACCCCGGGCAGGTACCCCCCTCCCGTCTGACGTCTCTGCCGCCGTCCTCCCCCACGCATCAACCCCGGGCAGGTACCCTCGCTGGGCAGGGTCCCCCGCGCATCGACTGCTCACTGCGGGCAGTTGCTCGCGGGCAAGCACCGATACTAGATTGCTCGCTCGGGGGCATGAACCCGGGCCTGCTTGCGGGGTCGGGGTCGCCCATCCCGGGTCGTCCATCCCAGGTTGACCAACGGGCGCAACTGCCGGCTGCGGCGGCCGATACCGCGTGGGTGACCCTGCCCCGACAGGTCTTGCCGCAGACCACCTACCTCGTCACCCGCCGCGTGAGCCAGCGACAGTTCCTGCTCAAGCCCACGGCCCAGTCCCGGCAGGCCGCGCTGTATTGCTTCCACCGCGCCGCCGAGGTCTACGGCGTCTCGATGCACGCCCTGCAGGTGCTCGACAACCACTACCACGCCGTCCTCACCGACCCCCGCGGCGAGCTGCCCGGCTTCATGGCCTGGGTCAACCGCGAGCTCGCCAAGTGCATGAACGAGCTCTACGACCGCTCCGAGGCCTTCTGGTCCGATGACCCCTACTCGTCCGTCACGCTCCACGACCGCGAGGCCGTGATCGACAAGTGCGGCTATCTGTTCGTCAACGTGGTGCAGGCATTGCTGGTGCGCGACTTCCGCGACTGGCACGGCGTGCGCTCGACCCCGGCGGATTGGCTTGCTGCGCCGGCTACCGTCAAGCGGCCCGAGTTTCACTTCGGGCAGAAGGACAAGCGCTGGGCCGAGGTGCCGGTGCGCTACACGCTGCCGCCGGCGCTCGCCGACCGCGACCCGCAGCACGTGGTCGCCGACATGGAAGCGCTGATCGCCGAGCGCCAGCGCGCGATCCGCGTCCAGACCGCCCGCGACGGCAAGACGTTTTGGGGCACCAAGCGACTGGAGAAGCTCAATCCCTTCGACGCCCCCAAGACGCCGCGCCCCAAGGGCAAGCTCAACCCCACCTTCGCCGCCGGCACCGCCGAAGGCCAACGCCGAGGCCGCGCCATCCTGAACGCGTTCCGCTCCGCCTACCGTGAGGCCCTGCACAAGTGGCGTCACGGCCTGGCCTGCGTGTTCCCCGCCGGCACCTTCTGGCTCGCACGCTTCGCACGCGTAGCCTGCGCCCCGCTCGAGACCGCCTGCCCCGCTCTCGACAGCAGTTAGCCACACCTGCATCGCCGACGCCCGATGCTCGCGCGGCGCGCGCGGATGGTTAACTCCGTCCTACGCGCGTCGCCAATTGCAGCGTTGCGTTTTCACTGCACGGCGCGCGCCGATTCTGCACCCTCCGGGACCCGCGACCGCGCCCGATCGGCGCCCAAGCACGTCCCGCCGCCCACCCGGCGTCTGTCCGGCCGTCCTCCCCCACGCATCAACCTGGGGCAGGTACCCATAAGATTAGTTGGGCGCCCCCTCGCCGGCGGAGGTTGTTTGAGTGGGTCCAACGACGGAGACCGTGAGTGACACGCCGCCCGCGTAAGTCGCGAGCTTCGTGCGCGGAGTGATCCGCTCCCACCTCCAGACGCGAAAGCCTCCCTCGACAGCAACGAAATCAGCCGCTCCCAATTTCTGCTCCAGAATAGTGCGCATCTGTGCGATGTCTGCGCCCTCGTAGAGGGTCATCACGGCATCAAACACCTCCGACCCAGGCGGCAAGTGCGCTGTATAGATCGGTGTCGCTCCGACGCCGCAGACAAAAAGAACGCCGTCCCCTCGCGTTTCGGTGGTCTGATGACCGCCCTGGCGTGCGCATAGCGCGTCGGACTCTGCGGGGGTGGCGCCGAGCTCGGGTGATCGTGGCGCTGAGCGAACGGCGCGCCGGGATTCCTGGGACTCACGATCCGCCGCACCACGGGCCCTTTCTAGTTCAGTCGCTTGGCGCACCTGCTCTCGGTCGTCCTCGCGCCGGTGCTCGTCTTGGCGAGCGTGTTCCAGATACTCTAGGTTCTC
Organism: uncultured delta proteobacterium; assembly: GCA_963778655.1. Taxonomy (GTDB): domain Bacteria; phylum Myxococcota_A; class Polyangia; order Polyangiales; family JAFGIB01; genus CAVZVA01. The sequence continues at coordinate 38,675 of CAVZVA010000012.1, read as the reverse complement.
GATCTCTTGACATCTGTTGAGCTGCATCTCTCGCAAGTAGGGGTTCTGCTGAAAGGCTGCGCTCATTCGGCAGCGACCTGAGGCCGAGGCTCCACATGCGGCGAGAAGAACCGAGCTGAGTAGAAGGCGTTTCGTTCTCATAGAAGACTCTCACGAGTGCCAAAGGGACCGGGCTCGGCGCCGCCGGCACGACGATCTGCCCTCTTCGCTCTGGTTGGGCAGCAAGGGCCCCCTTGCACAACCTGTGGGCTCCGGGACTCGCGAGCGCCAAGCAAGAAAATCGTCGCGCCGACGCGAGCCGAGCGCAAGACGATAGCCGAGCGCCCGTCTGCGCGTCCCACACTTTCAGCGTATAATCAGACGATCGGTGTGGGCTCTCAGAAGCATTCATAGGCAGGATCGTAAGAATTCGCCCGCCGTCCTCCCTTACGCATCAACCTGGGGCAGGTACCCGTGCGCCTTCGACGTCCCCAAGACCCCGCGTCGCAAGGGCAAGCTCAACCCCACCTTCGCCGCCGGAACCGCCGAAGGCCAGCGCCGAGGCCGCGCCATCCTGAACGCGTTCCGCTCCGCCTACCGTGAGGCCCTGCACAAGTGGCGTCACGGCCTGGCCTGCGTGTTCCCCGCCGGCACCTTCTGGCTCGCACGCTTCGCACGCGTAGCCTGCGCCCCGCTCGAGACCGCCTGCCCACCGCTCGACACCGGATAGCCACAGCCGCATCGCCGACGCTCGTGGCTCGCGCAGCGCGCGCGGACGGACAGCTCCGTCCTGCGCGCATCGCCAATTGCAGCATTGCGCTTTCACGGCACGACCTGCGCCGATTTTGCATCTGCCACGGCCCGCCAGCGCGCTGGATCGGCGCCCGATCCCCCTCTGAAGCGCCTCCACCCTCCGCACGGCCCTCCTCCCCCTCTCGTCAACCTGGGACAGGGTCTCCCGCTTCGCACGCGTAGCCTGCGCCCCGCTCGACACCGCCTGCCCACCGCTCGACACCGGATAGCCACAGCCGCATCGCCGACGCTCGTGGCTCGCGCAGCGCGCGCGGACGGACAGCTCCGTCCTGCGCGCGTCGCCAATTGCAGCATTGCGCTTTCACGGCACGACCTGCGCCGATTTTGCATCTGCCACGGCCCGCCAGCGCGCTGGATTGGCGCCCGATCCCCCTCTGAAGCGCCTCCACCCTCCGCACGGCCCTCCTCCCCCTCTCGTCAACCTGGGACAGGGTCTCCCGGGGACAGGGTCTCCCGCTGGATCGGCGCCCGATCCCCCTCTGAAGCGCCTCCACCCTCCGCGCCGCCCTCCTCCCCCTCTGATCAACCTGGGACAAGATCTCCGTGCGGCGGCATGGGGATGGTCTACCTGGCGCGAGGGCAGAGACCCGCGTCCACGCCCTGCTCTCATCGATTGTCTCACGTGCCCCCGTCGTCGTCCGCACTTCCGGTGCCCGCATCGCGCTCGGCGGAGAACCGAAAGCACGTGACCTCGATCTCGCATTGCGACAGCGTGTAACAATCCCCGCCGGATGGGCATGCCTGGTTCGCGGCCAGTTGCACGTCGGCCCCACAGCTGGGCGGCGTATCGCAGCACCAGACCGTGCCACCGCCGCAGACCCCGAGGCCGTAACAATGGGCACCCTTCGGGCACTCGGAGGGGGAAGCGTACTCGCACGCAGGAGGGTATCCGATGGCGAGGCATCCGCCCGTGCCGGACCCCGGTGCAGCGCCACCCGTGCCAAGCTGCGACGCAGCGCCGCCCCCGTTGACGTCGTCAACCGGCGTCGTGCCCCTGCTGCCGCCGGAGGCGTTCGCTGGGGCGGGCTGCGACGCCATGCTGCCTTGGCAGCCGGCCAGACATCCGATCAAGACCACGAAGCACCCTTCGGACCGAGAGAACGAGCGAGTCATGTATTGACGATAGAGCAAGCACCGTGCCGAGCCCTGATGAATGCCCGGAACCACCTGCACTCGCTGCCGGTGCTCTCGTTGCGAGCGGTGCTCGCGCCCGAGCACCGCGACGCGCACGCCGCGCGACGGACACGCGGAGCGGAGACCGCGCTCAGGTCCCACAGAGGGCAACACGCGTGCCGCGGCGGACAACGCGCGACGCCCGGCCGCGCAGGGCGCCGTGCTCGGAGGCGCTGGCACACCCTGGCGCACGGCACGCAACATTTGCGGTCGCACGCTTTAGGGCAAACCTGTGGCTGCCGAGCCATCCCTGGGTGCAGCTGAGGTCGATGATCTCACCCGCATATTGGCAGAAGGACGTATCGGCGGGTTATTCATCCCGGGGTCGTTCATCCCGGGGTCGTTCATCCCAGGTTTACGAAGGTGCGGACGAAGGTGCGCAACCGGCGGCCGTCCCGGCCGATACCGCGTGCGTGACCCTGCCCCGACAGGTCTTGCCGCAGACCACCTATCTCGTCACCCGCCGCGTCAGCCAGCGACAGTTCCTGCTCAAGCCCACGGCCCAGTCCCGGCAGGCCGCGCTGTATTGCTTCCACCGCGCCGCCGAGGTCTACGGCGTCTCGATGCACGCCCTGCAGGTGCTCGACAACCACTACCACGCCGTCCTCACCGACCCCCGCGGCGAGCTGCCCGGCTTCATGGCCTGGGTCAACCGCGAGCTCGCCAAGTGCATGAACGAGCTCTACGACCGCTCCGAGGCCTTCTGGTCCGATGACCCCTACTCGTCCGTCACGCTCCACGACCGCGAGGCCGTGATCGACAAGTGCGGCTATCTGTTCGTCAACGTGGTGCAGGCATTGCTGGTGCGCGACTTCCGCGACTGGCACGGCGTGCGCTCGACCCCGGCGGATTGGCTTGCTGCGCCGGCTACCGTCAAGCGGCCCGAGTTTCACTTCGGGCAGAAGGACAAGCGCTGGGCCGAGGTGCCGGTGCGCTACACGCTGCCGCCGGCGCTCGCCGACCGCGACCCGCAGCACGTGGTCGCCGACATGGAAGCGCTGATCGCCGAGCGCCAGCGCGCGATCCGCGTCCAGACCGCCCGCGACGGCAAGACGTTTTGGGGCACCAAGCGACTGGAGAAGCTCAACCCGTTCGATGCTCCCAAGACCCCACGTCGCAAGGGCAAGCTCAACCCCGCCTTCGCCGCCGGAACCGCCGAAGGCCAACGCCGAGGCCGCGCCATCCTGAACGCGTTCCGCTCCGCCTACCGTGAGGCCCTGCACAAGTGGCGTCACGGCCTGGCCTGCGTGTTCCCCGCCGGCACCTTCTGGCTCGCACGCTTCGCACGCGTAGCCTGCGCCCCGCTCGAGACCGCCTGCCCACCGCTCGACACCGGATAGCCACAGCCGCATCGCCGACGCTCGTGGCTCGCGCAGCGCGCGCGGACGGACAGCTCCGTCCTGCGCGCATCGCCAATTGCAGCATTGCATCTTCACCGCACGGCGCGCCCCGATTTTGCATCTCCACGGCGCGCAAGCGAGCTGCGTCGGCGCCCGATCCTCCTCCGAAGCGCCCCCACCCTCCGCACGGCCCTCCTCCCCCTCCCGTCAACCTGGGACAGGGTCTCCGCGCGGGACTTGATGCTGCGGCACCTGCTGCCGCACGTCCGAGCGGAAGTCCTCGCTTCCGGCGGCAGCGGCGAGCCGGACGCTAGGAAGCATTAAGACCTCCAGTCCGGCTTTGGCGCTTCAGCGAAGTTGACATATTCCTGGATTTGCGAAACGGCGCCGCGCGGCGGACGGTGCGGGTGGGGACGAGGAAATCGTGGCTCCTATCGAGGAGCGTGTGCAGGCTCTCCTCGATGCCATCGAAGAGACCGAGAAGCACCTCCTTGGGCTCGGTTTCGACACCGCACGCTTGCAGGGCGCGAAGGGGTTCACGCGCATCCAGGCCCTCGCCGACGCCGTGGACGCCGTGTACGCGACGGACGACGCCAAGCGACGGTTCGAGATCCTCGGTCGCCAGGTCTTCATCCGGTTCAAGGCACTCATCATGGAGCCCTCCGTCTTTGCGTACGCTGAGCGCCACGACAACATCGAGGCCATCTACAAGAAGCTGACGGAGCGGCGCGACACTGCGGACGTGACCGCGGTGCTGAAGGAGCTGCACCGAATCGTGAACGACGCGATCCGGGCGCAGAACCCGGGCGACGACCAGACCGAGTCCAAGCTCTTCGATCTCAGTCAGATCGACCTGGAAAAGCTCCGGGACGAGTTCGCGAAGAAGGTCAAGCGCAAGGCGAGCGCGCTACAGGACGTCCGGGAGTTGGTCGAGAAGAAGCTCGCCCTGATGCTCCAGCAGAATCCGCTCCGGATGGACTACTACCGGAAGTACGCGGAAATCGTCGCGGACTACAACCGAGAGAAGGACCGCGTCACGATCGAAGACACATTCGCGAAGCTCATCGAACTCGCCAAGAGCCTGGATGAGGAGCAGCAACGCGCTGTTGAAGAGGGTCTCGAAGAAGAAGAACTCGCGCTCTTCGACCTGCTGAAGAAGGAGAACTTGAGCAAGACCGAACGCGAGAAGCTCAAGCTCGCGAGTCGAAGTCTGCTCGCGGAGCTCCAGCGGCTCATCGCTCCGCTCGATAAGTGGACGCAGAAGGAACAGACCCAGGCAGAGGTCGAGGTCTTCATCCTCGATCACGTGTTCCAGGCCTTGCCGACGCCCCCCTTCACAGCCGAGGAGAAAGAGGCTGCTGCGAAGCGCGCGTACCGCCACATCTGGCAGCAGAGCACCAGCGGGCTCTTCCCCAAGCGGAAGGCCGCATGATGGGCACGGCTGTCGATGTCGATTCTGCTCGAGGTGCGAGCGCGCGGAAGGCACGGCGTGCAGGAAACGATGCCTCATGGTCGAACTGCCTCGTGGGCGCATCTCTCGACCGGGTGATGTGCGGGGGCGGCCTCGGACTTCGATTCCGTGGCGCAATGGCTGGCCCGGAGCAGGTCCTCGTCGAAGCGTTCCTGGAAGCAGCGAAGACACGGCTCGCACCTGGGCGAAGCCTCACCGTGTTCGCGCAGCCTGCGATCGAGACAGGATTTCCGGACCTCGTGGCGGTGGTTTGGCGCAGCGAGATCGCGCGGAGTTGGAGCGCAGAACGCGAGCGCCTGCGAGCGATGGACTTGCGGCTATTGCATCTCCTCTCGACCAGCGGCGCGCTTGATCTCGCGTTCCTGCGCGAGGTGTTTCAGCGGGGGCTTCACGGGATGCTCGCTCGGCTCGAAGAGGCGGGCGTCGTGGCCGTTGGAAAGTCGAAGTGCCGCGCGCGGAGCGCATCACGGATCTTCGCGGTCGAGCGCATCATTGCTGTCGCGTGTAGGGTACCTGCCCCAGGTTGATGTGGGGGACGAGCTGATGCGCCGCTGGCTCGAGGACGGCCGCAACGTCGGCTCGCTCGTGGTGCGCACGCTCAAGCTGCTCGACCTCTACGGCGCGCGCGTCCTCACCGCCGCGGTGGACGAGCTATTGGCAAAGGGCGGCCACGACTTCGGCGCGCTGGCCATCCTCTGCGAGCAGCGCCGCAACAAGCCACGGCGCGTGCTGCCGGTCGAGATCGGCCCGCACGTCGTCGACCGCGACGTCATTCAGCACGACCTCGGAGGCTACGATGACGACGGCGAATGACCCGGCCGAGGCGATCCGCGCGCTCGGCTTCCGCGCCGGCGCTGACGCGCTGCGCGCGCTGCTCGCGCACGCCACCAAGAGCAGCATGTCTCCAGCGCAGACCCTGCTCGAGCTCTCCACGCTCGAGAAACGCGAACGCGATGCTCGCAACCTCGCCGCGCGCACCAAGGCGGCCACGCTCGGACGTGTCAAACCGCTGGACCGCTTCGATTGGACTCACCCGCGCGCGATCGAACGCGAGCTCTTCGAGGAGCTCCACGAGTCCCTGGGCTTCATGGAGCGCGGCGAAAACATCCTCTTCCGAGGCCAGGCCGGTGTCGGCAAGAGCACGCTGGCCAAGCACCTCGGCCTGGCTGCGCTTGCCAAGGGCTACACCGTCCGTTTCATCACGCTCGCCGCAGCACTCGCCGACCTGCTCCGACAAGAGTCGCTGCCTGCGATCGAGCGCCGGCTGCGCCGCTACACCCACTGCGATCTGCTCATCGTCGATGAGCTCGGGTACGTGCCGTGCAACTCGGACGCCGCCGACCTTCTCTTCCGCATCGTGAGCAACCGTCACGAAAACAGAGCCATCGTCATCACCACCAACCTCGCCTACAAGCAGTGGGGCACCGTCTTCGGCGACGCTCCGTGTCTAGGCGCGCTCGTAGACCGCTTCGCTCAGCACTGCCACGTCTTCGACATCGACGCCGACTCCTGGCGCGAGAAGGAACGCAAGGAGGGGCTCGACAAGAAGCGCGCGCTCAAGAAGCGCTGATCGCGTCGGTGACCGGGCGCGGTCTCGCGGGACGCCACGCCGCCCGCGAGATCGCGTCCGGATTCTTCGGATCGTGGTGGCCGGCTACAGACCGTGGTACACACACAAACATCACGCCTGCTTCGCAGACATCCTGCGCGCCGCGCAGCGCCTCTTGTTGCGCATCGACGTTTTGGATCCGGCTCGTGGTTACGGTAACTTACGACCACTCGCACGACCCCTGCGTCAGCCCGCCGTTACAGCGCTTGCTCGCGCCGCATAGACTATGAAAAACGGCGAAACCCGAGTCTGAGAAACAGGGGGGTCATGCTTCTGAGAGCCCACAGTGTATCGAAGCAGTCCGTGGCAGAGGCTGGCACAGCCTCCGCTGTGGGCGAGCTGCGACCGGGGACGTCCACCGCAGTGTCCTGGCCAAACGTTAGGGGGTGAATCTTGCCGTTCTTGCTGCCGCGTCTGTTGCTCGTGGATGACGATGAAGCCTGGGCTCGGAGCGTCTTGCGATTGCTTTCGCGCAGGGGCTTCGCCGCAATCTGGACACGAACGGCCGTCGAAACTCGTGCTTGGCTTGCCGCAACGCCCGCGCTCTGCCTCTTGTACGCAATCGTCGACGATCGGCTTCCGGATGGGTTTGGGTCGGATCTGCTGCCGGCGATTGCGTCGCTTCACCCGTCGCCCGCAATTGCTCTGGTGACCGCCTTTCCCGTGGTGACGCGCGCTCTCGCATGTCTGCGCTCGGGTCGACCTTTGGTGCCAAAGCCGACTAGACCGAACGATTTCTTCGAGCTTCTTGATGTCCTGGACCGGCAGCGCATCGGCGGGCCTGGCCCTTCAGACCAGGCTTCCGTCGCGCCGTTGCGCTCGCAGATCGACAGCTCCAGCGCCTTCACTCTTGAAGCCGAGGCGCTGCTGACCCCGACTGGCGCGGTCCTACTGCGACCTTCCGAGCGTGCGATTCTTGGTTTCCTGGTTCAACGAAGCGGCCGTTTCACTGGCAGTGCCGACCTGGCTCGCGAGGTTCTTGGTCGTCGCGACCGAGCGGCATCGGTCCTCGTTCGCCGTCACATCGCCAACCTTAGGCGGACACTCGGTGCCTATGCACGGCTGCTCGAGACCGTCCCCGGAGAGGGCTACCGCATCGCCCCAACGATGCTCGTCGAAGCCGTTCCGCTTGCCACTCTCAGGGGATCGCCCCGTGCGTGATCGCCTAACAGAGCTCGCTGCTGCAACGCGGAGGACTGCTCGAGCGCGGCATTGGGGTACTCGGCTCGCCGGCTCCTGGATGGCCACCGACGGCACGGGCTGATCCCAAGGTCCCCGTCGGGCACAATCTACCTCGAGCTCTGTTGCTGAACGCCCGCTTGAGGCGGAACCGCTCGCGGCCGTTGCCCCTCCTTAGATCCCTCCATCCGCTGCGTCCGCAGTGTCGAGACGCAGACTGAAAATTCCCTGGATAGTCGACCAGTAGATGCAGCTGTCGTCAGCAGCGATCGAGCTCAGCCCGGGGCCAATTGCGACCAGTATCGGGTCTCCGCCCGTCGCCGGAATTCGGTACAAAGCTCCCCCTCCACCGCCTGCAGAAACGAAGAAGTCAGTGCCATCGAACACCAGCGCATGGGGCTCAAATAGCGCTAGCGACATGGCGAGCGTCACGGGGTCGCGGTTCGGGTCCTTCCGCGCGAGCCTGCCATTCGATTCCACCCAGCAAACGCCAGAGCCGCATCCAATTGGATCAAGGCCGCTCGCATTGGGCGCCAAGGTCGTCGCTGGACCGCCATCCGTGGGCACCCCCAAGAGACCTGCTTGAGTCATAACCAGCACAGTCCCGTCCGTGGCACCGAGCCCAAACGCCCTCGTGTCCGCAAGATGATGCGCCGTGCCACCATGCATCGAAACTCCCTCCAGACCCGCATCGTCGAGAAAATACAGCTCCGTGCCGACCCCAAGCACCGCGTGCGCAAGGCCGTCGGTGGAGACCACCGGCGTATGCTCGCCGCCCGGCGCTGACACTAGGGTAAGCCCGGGACGATCGTTCTCGCCATGTTGCTCGGCATAAACCACGCCATCCGGCGTCAGCGCAAAAGGCTGACCGGCTGAGTTGCCACCTGGGACCAACGCAAGCTCCTCTGGTGCGCCCCCGCCAAAACCTATTCGCATCAAACGCCCGGTGTTGTTGGCACCCGCGTTGGGCAGGTCGACCAGGTTAATGAAATAGAAAAGGTGGTCTGAGGACACCATGATAAATGGTACCTGAACCGCGGCTGGCTTATCCGGGTCTACGTAGGACGCCCCATCGACGATCATGGTGGGAGTCCGGCCACATCGCACACCGGATCCGCTCGGCGAGGAAACCCGTTTGGGCCGCGGCGATGAACTGCAGCCTCCAACTACCTGAGCACCGAGCATACAGGAGCACACCAATTGAAACCATGGCCTGACAAACATTCGAGCGAGCTCCGAGCATTTGGAACCTATGAGCGGTTGCTGAGACGTCGTCACACGACATACGTAGCAGCGGGCCCGCAGACGTGCAAAGCGTGCCACTTGCGGCGGGTCCGGCCTATCCGCCGGACCCGCTGCAGCGCTGCCGGAGCTTTTAGGGCGACCCTGGACCTCGCAAACTCCAGGCCCCATGGTCATCTACGCCTATTGGCTCTGACCAAAGTAGAATTCCACCGCGACCGGGTCTCCTGGCACATGGTATGGGGCCACCATAGCCTGGTTCGAACCATTGACCAACGTAGCATTAAGGTAGTGATTCGTGGTCAGATCGGTCGAGGCACCCGAGTCGGTAACTGCCTGAAACCACGCCCCGGTGGCATCGAAGCTTGGAATCGGCACACCCGCAGTTGCGTTCGGCCGCTCCATGACGATTTCCGCCGTGCCTCCGGTGAATGGATTAATCGACGTTGGCGCCGGGAGCGGTCCAATTACATACAGACTCGTGCGGTAGTTGTAGATGTAGAAGCATCCATAATTGTTTAGCGTTGTTCCACCGCCTGGATGATAGTTTCCGGCCGAGTCGCACGCCCATGAGTCAATGAAGAGGAAGTCTCCTGGCAGTACCGCGGCGCCGCCCCCCGGCGGAGTCATATATGCGTCTACGAAGAGCGGCGAATCAGGAAAGTATTCAACCCAGGGGGAAGTACTCTCAACGTTTCCCGTAACGGACACTAATAATCCATCTTGGATGATGGGGTTATCACCACCGATAAAGAGGGATCCATTTACGCCGACCCAGTAGGCAATTTGGGTATTATTCGGAGTGTTGGCGGTAAGGGGGGATGTAATATATGCAGCCGCAGCGTAGAATGGATCATTGGTCACGTTATCCGTCAAGATGCTAGCCCAGGAAGTGTCGGCCACATTGGTTACGTTATCAAAGTGGATGTCAGATCGCTTTACCCCGTGAGCTAACTTGGTAAACGCAGGCTTCGAGACCTGTTCGAGCCATTTCTGATAGAATTCGGGGCTCTTCGTTGGGTCAGGGGGCGGGGGATAGCCTCGCTGCATGAGAGTGCTTGCGTCCACACTGGCCGGGTCGGCAAGTGGCGGCCGCACCTTGACCTCGGCGGCAACAGTTCCGGGAGCTGGCACAGGCGGTCCAAACGCCGCATCGCTAGAAAGATCCAACACGTGCGTCACAGAGCGACCATTCTCGGTGCAAATTACATCGTACTGCTCGGGCGCTCGGTGCGCCCAAAGGTGAACGATGCCTAGGTCGTCCGCAAAGACCACGTGGGTGGATTCGGAACCACCCTGTTCCGCGAATTGAATTGTACATCTCGCGTAAGGTACCGACGTGACAGAGATCTCCTGGCCAGTCGGCTTTTTTGCTGACGGTGCGTTAGCGGTGAGAGGTTGCGTGGCGACTACCACGGGCGGAGTGTCGTCAGCGGCCTGGACTGCGCAGCTGGCCAGCAAGCAGACAAGCATCCAACAAACGGGCAGCGAGAGTATCCACCGAGTCGAGAATCGCGCATGCGGCCTGCAAGTCGTGTGTGTCATGTTTCTTCCTCGTTTTCGTGCTTCGTCGGTTCTTGGGTGCTTTGGTGCGGCTCGGCGCCGACGAGCTTCCACCACGCCGCGATCGAGGTGACCGCGGAGACCGACGGGTCGTGGTCGGTGTGGTCTTTCCGAGAGCTTCGCCCCGGCAGCCACACGAAGCGGTTCAAAACCGTTCTCGGAAACTGCACTAGACGCAATACGGAACGAGATGACCGGTAGCACGCCCCACGGTGAACTCGAACGTGAATTCGACGATCGCGCCCGTTGCGCGTCGCGCTGGCGGTAGGTCGCACAGTGCGACCGGGCTCTGCTGGTCGAGGAGGATTGGACGATGCGATAAATCCATGAAACTTCGTTTGCTGTTCCGCCGCGCAGAATTGGTGAGGCCCCTCAAAGCATTGGGGACCCACTTCGCAGAAGGGGATTTTTCGTTCACTTCCCGGGCGGGCAAAACAACCCGTTCATCCCGCCTACCCGCATCCAGGACGAAGACGAGAGCGCGCTGTTCGAGCTCTCGACGGATTAGTTGGACGGGCCTCGAAGATACGAAGGATTACCGGAGGTCACGGCCGCTTGGGCCCATGCCGGAACCGAGCCATTTGACCTTCCGGGATTGCTCGCCTGCGTCCACCCGCTGGCGCGCGGCCGATCATTGTGACCCAGCGGCTCCCGCGCCATGTGCAGACGCACAGCTCGCCTGCCAGAATCAGCGAATCTTCTGCGTTGGCAGCGCTGATCGAATTCGCTTCGCACGCTCAGAGAACGGAAGCAGCTCGGGCCGGAACATGGAACGGTTCGGTGGTGAACTGACACGCCTTCGTGCCTAGAACCCAGAGCGCATGGATCCCCGCGAGATAGTCACGTACCCGCGCGGTCGTGTCATTGATCACCATGCCGTCGATCCCAGGAAACAGTTGAATCTCCGCGCCGAAGGAGTCGGAAGGCACGTCCGATGTGACCTCGTACACGCCGCTTTCGTAGGATTGGGGTTGCGAAGTACTCGTTAGAGCCGTGACGCCGCCCTTGCGCTCGCCGATGGCAATAATCGGTTGCAGCAGGCGTCGCGCATAGAGCTGCTCGATCACCCAGATGATCCGTAGGTCGTGGTCCTCGTCCCAAATCACGGCGAAATCGTGGAAACGCGGTTCACCGTTGGGCCAGATCACAGCCCGCAGGATGGAGTAGTGGGTGCCACGGCCCAGGCTGCCAACGGGACCAGCCTCGTCGTACAGGGTGGAGAAAAAAGGCGAGTAAACGCGCATGGATCGGCTCCTTTCGAGAGTCGGATTTGGGGTTGTCGTCCCAGCGCGGCGGCTTTCGGCTACCACGCAGTTCAGTCAAAGAATGACACAGATCCAGCCCGATCGCCCGGAAGGGGGAGCCCGCATGCTGAATCCCTCGGGGTACCGGTAGATGCTCGCCGCATCGCTGGCTCTGCGGTAGCTGCCGAGGATGGGGACATGCATCGCCCGTCTCATACAATGAATGTCGAACGCGCAGGTCCGCCTCGCCGTGGGACCCGCGCGCTCGGTGACGGTTAGCGAGCCAGGCGCGCGAGCACGCGGATCGCGCTCACGAGCGGAGTCCCCACCCAGCGGAGTTCGACGTCGGCCTCCGGAACGCCGAACCACGTGGCGACCGAGCAGCGGATGACGTCGAGCACATCGTCTGCCGTCCTGGTGAGCCCCCAGATTCTGGCCAGTCCGTGGTGCGGATTTCGCACGATCGTGAACACCGAGATCGCGGCATCGTGAACACCGGGATCGCGGCATCGTGAACACCGGGATCGCGGCATCGTGAACACCGGGATCGCGGCATCGTGAACACCGGGATCGCGGCATCGTGAACACCGAGATCGCGGTCGTGAACACCGAGATCGCGGCATCGTGAACACCGAGATCGGGGTCGTGAACGCCGAGATCGGATGTCGTGAACGCGGATTCGGATCACGGCTGAGACAGTGACGTAGGGCGTCGTTTCACCCATCGCTGGAAGCCTCGAAGGAGGCCCTGAGATGGCGACGGAGCGATTGCCGATGAGAAACGTTCGGGAGATCTTGCGACTGCGCTGGGAGCGCGGGCTGACAGTGCGCGAGGCGGCGCGGAGCCTGGGTGTGAGCACGGGCGCGGTGTCGAAGACGGAGGCGCGCGCGCGGCGTCTGGAGCTGAGCTGGGCGGCGGTGGAGCTGCTGGACGACGCGGCTTTGGAGGAGCGGATGTACGGGCTGCGAGAAGCGGCCTTCAAGCACAACCGCTCGCTGCCCGATCCGCTCGCGATTCACCTGGAGCTGAAGAAGAAGGGGGTGACGCTGGAGCTGCTGCACCTGGAGTACCTGGAGGCGCATCCGGATGGCTACCGGTACACGGCGTTCTGCGATGTGTACCGACGCTGGCGCAAGAAGCAGTCGCTGGTGATGCGGCAGCAGCACGTGGCGGGCGAGAAGATGTTCACGGACTTCTCGGGGCTGCGTCCGTGGTTGTTCGACGCATCGACGGGCGAGCGCGTCGAGGTCGAGCTGTTCGTGGCGGTGCTGGGTGCGTCGAACTGCACGTACGCGGTAGCGACACCGACGATGCGCGTTGCCGACTGGGTGGCCGGCCACGTTGGAGCGCTGTCGTACTTCGAAGGCGTTCCGGAGATGACGGTGCCTGATCAGCCCAAGCCGGTTGCGACGGTCGCATGCAAGTACGAGCCAGTGTTGCAGCGAACGTTCTCGGAGATGGGCCGCCACTACGGTATGGCCGTGGTCCCGGCGCGTCCAGGCAGGGCTCGTGACAAGGCGAAGGTGGAAGTTGGCGTGCAGATCGCACAGCGATGGATCCTGGCGCGGCTGCGACGCTAGGAAGCATTAAGACCTCCAGTCCGGCTTTGGCGCTTCAGCGAAGTTGACATATTCCTGGATCTGCGAAACGGCGCCGCGCGGCGGGGCGCATTACCGGGGGAAGCGCGCGGCCTTGCGGCGTGGCTTGTTGTTCCAAGATTAGGACTTTTCGCGACTTTGGACGCAACCGGGTCCGAACCGTCTCGTCCCGGACGATTCTGTTGCTCGGCGCTCGAGCTCGCCGCAGGCTACGCGCAGTCGGGCTGCTCGGGTGGCGCTCGGGCCGGGCACAGCTCGGGCGCTTCGGTCGGTAGGCCGAGGCTCGCCAGGATGGCTCGGATCGCGGGCGGGCTCATGACCGCGGCCAAGAGCTTCAGCCGGCCGCCGCAGTGCGGGCACCGCAAGACGTCGATGCCGAAGGCTCGACGCATCAGGTCCGCCCACGCGTAGTTCGGGCGGCTGCGCACATTGGGGCGCGCGGTCGCGGTCTCGGTGGCGCCCGGACGCGAGACCGCGTCGCTCGCTGCCAGTGCTCGTGACCGCTCGGTCGCTCCGTAGGCCACTACCTTGCTGCGTAGCTTGGCGTTGGGCGCGAGCACGCCGCTGTAGATGACGAGGTTTTTGTGCGGCTTGGGCACGAGCGCAGCGAACCGTTCGACGAACGCCAGCGGCTCGAAGATCAGGTGGGTGGTGCCGTCGTAGTAGCGGCGCTTGAGCTCGAGCGCGATGCGGCCGTCGGGCGTGAAACGAAGTCGTTCGGCCGCGATCGCTGGGCGCGCGCCGTAGCGCAGCACCCGCTCCAGGCCCTCACGGTCACCGGCCGCGAGCGCCACATCGGCGTGCAGATCGAAGCCCTCGTAGTGGGCGTGGCGAGGGTGGTCGACCTGGACCCAAGGAGCGTTGTGCTCGGCACCGAGCTGCACGATACGCTTGCCGCTCTTGGAACCGAGCGCCATGCGGCGCGTGACCGAGGCCGCATAGCAAGCCGCTAGGGCGACTGACTCGGTCGCGAGCTCGTCGTGGCCCTCGTCATCGTGCCCGCCGTCGACGTGGCGAAGCAGCAGCTCGACCCGAGCGTGCACTGCGCTCACGATCTCGGCGACGTCGAGCTCGCTCGGTTCACGGGCTGCAGCGAACCGTAGTTCGTCCGCCGAGTCCTCGACGAACGCGCCGTCGAGCGCGAACAGGTGAAAATGCGGGCTCAAGCCAAGCCCGCTGTTGAAGCGCTGGATGAACGTAACGCTGCCGGTTTGTCCGCGGTGCTCACCGCTCTTGCTGCGGTAGTAGCGCTGCAGCTCGTCGTTCAAAATGTGCAGCACCCGCTTGCACAGGTCATGGTCGTAACCGATGCGGTAGCGGAGCCGATGGGGCACGGTCAGGACCCACTGGCGCACGGGTACGTGCGGGAGCACGCACTCGCAGAGACGGGCCGCGGTTTCGGTCATTCGCCGGCCACCACACCGCGAACAAAATCCGCGCCCCTTGCAGGAGAGCCCGATCACTTGGTCTTGGCCGCAGTCGCCGCAGTGTAGGCGAATCAGTCCTCGCGCGAGCACACCGCAATCGAGGAACGCGCGCAGCTCCTTCTGGACGAAACGCGGTACCCCAGAGGCACCGCCGTCGAGCTCGGCAGCGGTCTCGAGGAAGGTCGCGAGGTGCTCTTGGAGGACGCGGTAGAGCACGCTCTGCTCGGGCCGGCCGCGCTCGTAGTGGAGCGCAGCGGCGGCACTCGCGTGCGAACACGGTCGGGGCGCAGGCAGGCGGGCCACGACTGCCGCGGTCGCAGCCGCCGTGCCGGACGATCAGTGCTGTGTTGTCGCGCAGATGGGTTCCAAGATCGGCGCGATCCGCCGCCAAGCGCCGGCGGCCGCCAGTCGCTCACCCCACCGCCCCATACACCAACCCCCGCAACTGCCCTCGAAAGTTATACGTCGTGCTCGGCATCAATTGCGTCAAGAATATCACCACCATCTCCTCCTCGGGATCCACCCAGAACGCCGTGCTGGCCGCGCCGCCCCAGTAGTACTCGCCGAGCGTCCCGTGACTCTGCCTCTTCGCGACGTCCATCAGCACGGCAAACCCCAGCCCGAACCCCACGCCATCATACGTCGTCTCCGCGAACGACCCCAGGGCCATTTCGGCTAGGTCCTTGCCCGCCGGCAGGTGATTCATCGTCATGAGCTCCACGGTCTTGCGGCTCACGATCCGCTTCCCCTCCAGCTCCCCTCCACCTAACAGCATCTGGCAGAACTTCAGATAGTCCGCCGCGGTCGACACCAGCCCCCCTCCCCCGCTGAAGAAGGTCTGCGGCTCCAGATAGGGGCTCTTCGCTGGATCATCCTCGACCGACAGCCGCGTCCGCAGCGTCCGCCGGTAGTTCGCCGCAAACCTGTCCTCACAGCCCGCGGGCACGCTGAAGCCCGTCTCCTTCATCCCCAGCGGCTCGAAGATCCTCGTCCTCAAGAACTCGTCAAACCGCATCCCCGAGATCAGCTCGACCAGGTAGCCGGTGATGTCGGTCGAGACCGAGTAGTTCCATTTCGTGCCGGGCGAGAACAACAGCGGCAGCTTCGCGAGCTTGTCGGCCATCTCTTTCAACGTGCTCGGCCGTGCCTCGCCGGGGACGCCGCTGCTCACGCCGGTCTGGCGGTACGCGGCGTCGACCTGGTCGTGGTAGACGAAGCCGTAGGTCAGGCCGGACATGTGCGTGAGCAGGTCGCGGATGGTCATCGGGCGCAGCGCGGGCTCGGTGACGAAGCTCGGCCAGGTGCCGTAGCGGTAGACGCGCAGGTTCTCCCATTCCGGGATGTAGCGGTGCACCGGGTCGGTGAGCGAGCAGGCGGCCTCCTCGACCAGCATCATCATCGCGATCGAGGTGATCGGCTTGCTCATGGAGTAGATGCGGAACAGCGTGTCCTCGGTCATCGGCCGCTTGCGCTCGATGTCGCGCTGTCCGAGCGCCGAGAGGTAGGCCACCTTGCCGCGGCGCGCGACGAGGGTGACGGCGCCGGCGATCTTGCCGGGCTCGATGTAGCGCTCGCGCCAGTGGCGCTCGATGCGGGCGAGCCGATCGCTGATCAGGCCGACTTCTTCGGGGCGCACTACGTTCATGGGGAAGCTCCTGTTTCCTATTTCCCCCGTACCTGGTTGGCGCGGCCCTCCACCAGCAACCCGTAATCCAAAAAGCGCATCAGCTCGTCGACCAGCGCCTCGGGGCTGCGGTCGATGGTGCCGGCGGCGGCGTCGAGCACCAGCTCGCGCAGGCCGCCCAGGCCGATCGAGACCATCACCGTGCGGTCGCCGGCGCGCACGATGCCGTTCTGCTGGCCTTCTTCCAGGCTCTCGCCGAGCAGCTTGCGCAGCGCTTCGTAGAAGGAGCGGATCTTGGCGTCGAAGGCCGGGTCGAGGCCGGTGGCGTCGTGCAGCGCGATCTTGAGCATGGCCGGCTCCGAGAGCGCGAGCCGCACGATGCGCTCGATGTTGCTGCGCAGCTGCTGCCGCGGGGACTCGGCCGCGTGCGCGATGTCGATGCCCACGATCGCCGACGCGATGCGCTGCAGGAACTCGTCGACCAGCGCGTCGAGCACCGCGCGCTTGTCGTCGAAGTACAGGTAGAAGGTGCCGCGCGCGATCTCGGCCCGCGCCACCACGTCGTCGACCGTGACCGCCTGGTAGCCCTTCTCGGCGAACGCCTCGCGCGCGCAGTCGAGGATCTGCTGGCGGCGCTGTTCCTTCTTCTCGGGGCTCTGGCGTGCCATGGGATTCGCTCGCGACTCACACCGGCACGATGTCGACGTGCACGGCGGCTGCCATGGCGAGCGCCCGGAGCTCGCCGGCGTCCGACGTCAGGATGCTGTCTCCGTCCACCGAAAGCAGCACGACGCCGGCGTCGATGGCATCCCGCTGGCCGGCTCGACCGAGCAGCACCCCGGCGCGGCGCCCCAGTTGCTCGTCGAGCGGCACCACGTCGGTGGCCGCGAGCAAGCGCGCGAGGCTCGCTTGCCGGGCGCCACCCCCGCGCCAGACCTGCGCCACGACCCCGCCATGCGTCTTCGGCGCGCGCCGCGCGAGCAACTCGCCCTTGAGCAGCGCCATGACCTGCCGGTCCGCGCGTTCGACGGCGAGGAAGGCGCCGGCATCGAGGATCAGCGCCACCGCTCACCTCCGGCGTTTGTCCGCGCTCCGCGCGGGCGAGCCGAGCGCGCGCACCGGAAGCGCCTTGGCGCGGGCCGCGCGGGTGGCCTGCTCGATCTCGTCGGAGGAGATCGTGCCGTGCTCGGTCTCGTAGGCGTCGATGAACGCGGCCAGCGCCTGCACGCGGCGATCGTGCTCGAGCTTGAGGCGCAACGCGTCGTTGACCCACGCGCTCACCGTGGGGCTGTCGCCGCGACGCGCCGCGGACTCGGCCGCCGCGACCAGGTCGGCGTCGACCGAAGCGCTGAGCCTGCGCTTGGGCTTCATACGTTTATGCTACGAGGATACGCAGTTCGTGGCAAGCCGTGCGAAAAGCGGCTTTAGCGGCCCCGGGACTTGACGCCGGCCCCCTGCTGGGTGTCTATACTGACGCTGACGTCAGCGTTCTGTCCGCAGCGCCGCCTGATAGCACCCCGCAGCTCCCGAGGTACCTCGCATGGCCGGACCTGTCGTGGTTGGACTCGACGTGGGCTCCACCACCGTGAAAGCGGTGCTGGTCGACCCGGAATCGCGGCGCATCCTGTGGCACGACTACAAGCGCCACCACACCAAGCAGGCCGACTGCGTGCTGGAGTTCCTGGTCCGCATCGGCAATGAGCTCGGCGATACCCCGGCGTCCGACGTGCGGCTGTTCATTACCGGCTCGGGCGCCGGCCCGCTGGCCGAGCCGCTCGGCGCGAAGTTCGTGCAGGAGGTCAACGCGGTCACGCTCGCGGTCGAGACCCTGCACCCGGACGTGGGCTCGGTGGTGGAGCTGGGCGGCCAGGACGCCAAGATCATCATCTTCAAGCCCAACGAGAAGACCGGCGACAAGAGCGCGATCTGCTCGATGAACGACAAGTGCGCCTCGGGCACGGGCGCGACCATCGACAAGTGCATGATCAAGGTCGGCCTGCCGCAGGAGCAGGTGGCGCAGCTGCCCTTCGACGACAGCCGCCTGCACCACGTCGCCGCCAAGTGCGGCGTGTTCGCCGAGACCGACATCGTCAACTTGGTCAAGAGCGGCATCCCCTCGGACGAGATCATGTGCTCGCTGGCGGACGCGATCGTGCTGCAGAACCTGTCGGTGCTGACGCGCGGCAACACGCTGCGGCCCAAGGTGCTGCTGCTGGGCGGGCCCAACACGTATCTGCCGTTCCTGCAGCAATGCTGGCGCAAGCGCATTCCCGAGACCTGGGACGAGCGCGGGTTCGCCTATCCCAAGGACGTGCCGATCGAGGAGCTGATCGTGGTGCCACAGAACGCGGAGCTGTACGCCGCGTATGGCGCGGTCATGTACGGCCTGCATGAAGCCCCAGAAGTCGGCCGCTACGCCGGGCTCGACGGGCTGCGCAAATACATCGATACCGGCCGCGCCACGCGCCTGGGCAAGAGCTCGGGGCCGCCGCTGGCGCAGAATTCGGGCGAGCTCGACGCGTTCATCGAGGCCTACCGCGTGCCGCGCTTCGAGGAGGCCACGCTCGCGCCCGGCCAGCAGCTGCGCGCGGTGGTGGGGCTCGACGGCGGCAGTACCTCGTCCAAAGCGGTGCTGATGGGCGAGGACGGCGCGCTGCTGTTCAAGGCCTACACGCTGTCCAAGGGCAACCCGATCCAGGACGCCAAGGATCTCTTGCGCGCGCTGCGCGATCGGGTGCACGCGCAGGGCGCGGAGCTCGAGGTGATCGGCTTCGGCGCCACCGGCTACGCCGCGGACGTGCTGCAGGAGTGCGTGCGCGCGGACGTGAACGTGGTCGAGACCGTGGCGCACATGATGAGCGCCACCCACTACTTCGGGCAGATCGACGTGATCTGCGACATCGGCGGACAGGACATCAAGGTCCTGTTCATGGAGAACGGCGACATCAAGTCGTTCAAGCTGAGCAACCAGTGCTCGGCCGGCAACGGCATGCTGCTGCAGGCGATGGCCGACCAGTTCGGGCTGCCGGTGACCGAGTACGCCGAGACCGCGTTCAAGGCCGAGCTCGCGCCCAAGTTCAACTACGGCTGCGCGGTGTTCCTCGACACCGACCGAGTGAACTTCCAGAAGGAGGGCTACGGCAAGGAGGAGCTGCTCGCGGGGCTGGCGCAGGTGCTGCCCAAGAACGTGTGGCAGTACGTGGTGGCGGTGCCGCGGCTGGCGTCGCTGGGGCGGCGCTTCGTGCTGCAGGGCGGCACGCAGTACAACCTGGCCGCGGTCAAGGCGCAGGTCGACTACATCAAGGCGCGCGTGCCCGACGGCGAGGTGTTCGTACACCCGCACAGCGGCGAGGCGGGCGCGATCGGCGCGGCGATGGAGACGCTGCGTGTGGTCAAGCGCAAGGGCAGCAGCACCTTCATCGGGCTGCAGGCGGCGATCGAGCTCGACTACAAGGCGACCAACGACGAGAGCACCAAGTGCACGTTCTGCCCGAACAACTGCTCGCGCACCTTCATCGACGCGTTCCGGCCCGACGGCAGCACCAGCCGCTACATCAGCGGCTTCTCGTGCGAGAAGGGCATGGTCGAGTCCAAGGAAGCGATGCTCGACGTGGTCAAGCAGCGCAAGGCGCTGATGAAGAGCTTCCCCAACCTGGTCGCCTATGAAGCGCGCAAGGCGTTCCAGCCGGTGCCGGGCGCGCGCGCCATGCCCGAGGCAGGCACGCCGGTGCAGGACGTGCGGGTCAAGCGCGACTTCTGGGGGCGGGTGGTGCGCGAGCGCTTCGAGCGCGGCTTCCAGCGCTCGAGCGCCGAGGCGCAGGACAAGCGCAAGCGCTGGCGGGTGGGGCTGCCGCGCGTGCTCAACATGTACTCGACCGGCCCGTTCTGGCGCACCTATTTCGAGGCGCTCGGGGTCGACGCGCGCAACATCGTGTGGAGCGACGAGACCAGCGAGGAGCTGTGGGTCGAGGGCGGCAAGTACGGCTCGGTCGACCCGTGCTTCCCGGCCAAGGTGGTGCAGGCGCACTTCCACCACCTGTTCTTCCACGCGCACAAGGAGCGCCCGCTCGACGCGATCTTCTTCCCCATCCTCACCCACGTGCCCTCGTTCGTGAAGAACGCGGTCGACTACGCGAGCTGCCCGATCGTCGCGGGCACACCGGACGTGATCAAGGCGGCGTTCACCAAGGAGCAGGACTACTTCGGCACGCGCGGCATCACCTATTACGACCCGGCGTTCAGCTTCTCGGAGCCGGTGCGGCTCAAGCAGCGCCTGTTCGAGGTGTTCCAGCAGGCGCTGCAGATGACCGAGGACGAGAGCGACTTCGCCGCGGCCGAGGCGTTCGCGGCGCTCGAGCGCTTCGACCTGGACGTGCAGGCGCGCGGCAAGCAGATCCTCGAGCAGGTGGAGGCGGAGAACCGGCTGGCGATCCTGGTGATCGGGCGGCCGTATCACCTCGACCCGGGGCTGCACCACGGCATTCCGGACGAGTTCCAGGTGCAGGGCTATCCGATTCTCAGCATCCGCTCGATCCCCAAGGACGAGGCGTGGCTGGAGCGCTTCTTCGCCGAGGACTTGAAGAGCGGCAAGATCCAGACGCCGCTCGACATCGGCGACGTGTGGCCGGAGAACTACTCGGCCAACTCCGCGATGAAGGTGTGGGCGGCGAAGTTCGCGGCGCGCCACCCGAACGTGGTGCTGCTGGATCTGAGCAGCTTCAAGTGCGGGCACGACGCGCCCACCTACGGCATCGTCGACCGCATCGTGGAGAACAGCGCGGTGCCGCACCTTGCGCTGCACGACATCGACGCCAACAAGCCGGGCGGCTCGATCAAGATCCGGGTCAAGACCTACGTGCACTCGCTGCACCTGCACGAGGAGCGGCTCGAGGACGTGGCGCGCAAGAAGGTCGAGCTGGCGCGGCGCATCGACCAGAAGCGGCTCGAGCTGCTGCGCATGAAGCAGGCCGAGGTGGAAGCGCGCAGGGGCGCGGACCCGGCGCTGCAGGCGCAGATCGACGCGCTGACGGAGAAGGTCAAGGCGTACCAGGTTGCGCCGAGCGAGCCCGAGCCGGAGACGGCCAAGAGCGGGCTGATCCAGCTCGGCAAGAAGAAGACGAGCCTGAGCACCACGCAGGCAAGCGAAGCGGTCAACGTGTGAACACGGAGAATCGGTCATGAACGCGAACGTCAACGACAACGAGATCGACGTCGAAGAAGAGCTGGCCCGCTTCGAGGCCGAGGAGCGCGCGCGGCTGGGGCTCGAGCACAATGCCGAGCAGTGGACCGACAAGATGATCGACCCGCAGTTCACCGCCAAGGAGCGGCCGCACACCACGCTGCTGGTGGGCGGGCTGACCATGGCGCACGACTACCTGGTCGAGGGCGCGCTCAAGGGCCTGGGCTACAACTGCCGCAAGCTCGAGTGCCCGGACAACGACTCGCTGCGCTTCGGCAAGGAGTTCGGCAACGTCAGCCAGTGCAACCCGACCTATTTCACGGTCGGCAACCTGGTCAAGGAGCTGTGCCGGCTGCGCGATGAAGAGGGGATGAGCAGCGAGCACATCATCAAGCACTTCGTATTCCTGACCGCGGGCGCGTGCGGGCCGTGCCGCTTCGGCATGTACGTGACCGAGTACAGGAAGGCGCTGCGCGACGCGGGCTTCGACGGCTTCCGCGTGATGCTGTTCCAGCAGACCGGCGGGCTGAAGCAAGCCTCGGGCGAGGAGCTGGGGCTGCCGCTCGACCCGCCGTTCTTCCTGGCGATCGCGCGCGCGCTGTTCGCGGGCGACGTGATCAACGTGATGGGCTACCGCATCAGGCCGTACGAGGTGGAGCCGGGCGCGGCCGACCGCGCGCTCATGGAGGTCAAGCGCGGCGTGTACGAGGCGCTCGCGAGCCAGAAGAGCGTGATCATGGCGCTGCGGCGCGGACGCAAGATCCTGCAGGGTGTCCAGGTCGACCGCACCCAGGCCAAGCCCAAGGTCAGCATCCTCGGTGAGTTCTGGGCGATGACCACCGAGGGCGACGGCAACTATCACCTGCAGCACTTCGTGGAGCAGGAGGGCGGGGAGAACGAGATCCAGATCCTGGCGTTCTTGCTGCTGTACAACCTGTGGGAGATCCGCCACGACACCGAGGAGCGCATCCGGCTCAAGGACGAGGACGGCGGGCAGTTCGGGCTGCGCGACGCGGACGTGGGCCTGCGCATGGCCGGGCTGTGGGTGGGCGAGATCGCGCTGCGCACGGTGTTCCAGGTGTTCGCGCAGGCGGTCGGGCTCAAGCGCTTCCCGCTGCCGGACATGGACGAGGTGGCCAAGGTCGGCCACAGCCACTACAACCAGGAGCTGCGCGGCGGCGAGGGCCACATGGAGGTCGCGAAGCTGATCCTGAACGTGGTCAAGCAGAAGGCGCACATGACGCTGAGCGTCAAGCCCTTCGGCTGCATGCCGAGCTCCGGCGTGTCGGACGGCGTGCAGAGCGTGGTCACGGCGCTGTATCCCGAGGCGATCTTCTGCGCGGTGGAGACCAGCGGCGAAGGCGCGGTGAACTTCTACTCGCGCGTGCAGATGTTCCTGTTCAAGGCGCGCCAGCGCGCGCAGCAGGAGATGGAGCAGGCGCTCGCCGAGCACGGCATCACGCGGGAGCAGGCGCAGGCATTCCTGGCGGGCTCGCGCTACGGCAGCGCGCTGTACCGCGCGCCGCACCGCATGTGCGGCACCGGCGCGGACCTGATCCAGGAGATCGGCCCGCTGGTCGGCAAGTCACCGCTGGGGCGCGCGCGCGTACACGCGCAGCGCGCCGCCGAGGCAGCGCGCGAGCTCGCGACCAAGCGCGTGCCCAAGGCGGCGGCGAACTTGCGCCGCGTGGCGCCGTACTTGCCGGCGGTCGGGCTGTGGGCCGCCAGCGAGGGCATGGACATGCTGCCTGCGGCGCTCGGCGGCTGGCGCGAGCGCGTGGAGGGCTGGCTCAAGCCCAGCGCTGCGCAGCAGGCCGAGATCGCGCGCGCCGAGCAGGCCGCGCGCGAGGGTGCTGTTGCTGGAAGCGAGCGCGTGCAGCTTCGCACGCGGCCGCGAGCCGCTGTGCAGGCCGACGGGTTGCAAGCCAGCGCGTAGGCCGCCCGCGCGGCCGTGTACCGGCGCGCTCCGCGCGCGTCGCCTTGCCCGAAGCACGCGCGCCGCAGATCGAGCGGCGCGCGTGCGGGGGGGACGTAACCGGCCCGTGCCTTGTTCACCCGATCCCGGCGTGATAGCTTGCTCGCCCGTTTTATGGCGGAGCTGGCGAAGATCAAGAACCGCGCGCTGCTCACCGCCATCGCCCGCAAGCGCTGGCAGATCCCGCTGCGCGCGGGGCTGCTGGGCGGCGTCGCCGGCGGCGAGCCGTACGTGTCGGCGTCGGCGCTCAAGCTGTTCTCGGCCTCGACGCGGCGCAGCCAGGGGCTGTGGCTTTCGCGACTGGCCGCCACCGCGGGACAGCGCCGGGGTGGGCCGATCCAGGTGGTCGAGCTCGGGACCTGCGTGGGCATCTCGGGCATGTATCTGCTCGTGGGCATGAGCGAGGCGAGCGGAGGGCACCTGACCACGTTCGAAGGACACGCGGACAGCGCGGAGCTCGCGCGGCATCACATGAACGCGCTGATCGGCGAGCACGGCCTGCGCAACGTGTCATTCGACGTGCGCGTCGGTCAGTTCGAGCAGACCGTGGCGCCTTTCTTCGAAGGCGACACGACCAAGCTCGATCTGGTCTTCATCGACGGCCACCACCTGGAAGGGCCGACCCTGCAATACCATCGCCTGGCGATGGCGCGCATCGCCGAGCGCGGGATCGTGGTGCACGACGACATCGCGTGGAGCGAGGGCATGATCCGGGCGTGGCAGAAGATCCGCGCGCAGGAGCCCTACGAGTGTGAGGAGCTGCTGCTGGGCGGCCGTCCCTCGCGGGGCGTGCTCTACATCGGCTCCGAGCGGCGCGGCCCGGACGCGCGCCACCATCTCGACGGCACGCTCGAGCGCACGCTGCGACGCGCCTTCTTCGCGCTGCGCGGCAACGCGCCTCCATATTAGATTGGGTCGGGCTCGCGCGGGGCGCGATCGTGCGCGCGGGCCGGCGGGCGGTGTGGTCGCCGGCCTGGCCGGCGCGTTCTGAGCGCGCGGTCTTGCTGGGCTGCAGGCGCCCGCGTACCCTGCCGCGCCGTGAGCGAGGCCGTCCACACCCTGATGCTGCTGGCGAACGGCTTCGCGCCGGATCCGCGCGTGCACAAGGAAGCGCGCACGCTGACCGCCGCGGGCTATGCCGTCACGATCGTGTGCCTGGACCGCGAGCAGAGCAGACCGCGCGAGCAGCAGATCGACCGCATCCGCGTGCTGCGCGTGCGCGCCGGCCGGGTGGTGCCAGGGCGCGCGGCCTCGGTCGGCCCCGCGCTCACCGGCTACTACGCCAAGGCCGTCGCGCGCGTGCTCGCGCTGCACCGCCGCACGCGCTTCGCGCTGATCCACTGCCACGACATGGACACGGTGCTGCTGGGGCTCGCGCTGCGGCCGCTGCTGCGCGCGCCCGTGCTCTACGACATGCACGACCTGTACTCGAGCTTCTTCGCGCAGCGCAGCGCCGAGCGCGTGGTGCAGGCGCTCGACCGCGCGGTGTACGCCGCGGTCGACGGCCAGATCGTCGTGAATCGCAGCTTCGAGACGCTGCCCGGCATCAACCGCGACAAGACCGCGGTGGTGATGAACGTGCCCGACGTCGCGGGCGCGCAGCTGTGCGCGGAGACCGGCGAGGGCCTGTTCTACGCGGGCAACCTCGACGCCAACCGCGACATGCGCTACGCGCTGCCGGCGCTGGCGCAAAGCGGCCTGCGGGTAGTGTTCGCCGGTGACGGCCCGCTGATGCCCGCGTATCGCGGCGCGGCCGAGGCCGGCCGCGTGGAGCTGCTGGGTCGCATTCCACCGGCCGAGGTGATGGAGCGCACGGCGCGCTGCAAGGCGGTGCTCGCGCTCTACGACACCCGCTTCCGCAACAACCGCTTCGCCTCGCCCAACAAGCTGTTCGACGCGATGAAGTTCGGCAAGCCCGCGATCGTGTCGGATGACACGGTGATGGCCGAGATCGTGCGCGAGGAGCAGTGCGGTTTGGTCGTGCCCTATGGCGATGCCACTGCGCTTTCGCGCGCGCTCGGCACGCTGGCCGACGACGCGTCCTACGCGCGCCTGTGCCGCAATGCCCACGCCGCCTTCGTCGCCCGCTACAACTGGGAGGTGATGGCTCCGCGCTTGACCGGCATGTACGCACGGCTGATCGGCGGTGGCGGTAGGGTCAACTCGTAGTCGCGCTCACGCCGTCCCGGAGCGCGTGCTGGTGTGCACGAATAGCCACAACACCAGCGCCGGCGGCAAGCGCAGCAGCGCGCGCTCGCCCAGCAGGCGCAGCTTGGCGCGCAGCGACATGCGTCCGCCGAAGTAGGTTTCCTTCAGCTCAATGGTGCCGCGCAGGATGCCGTGCAGCTTCTGCGTCTTCATGCCGCCCGGATGGATGCGGTAGCGCACCAGCGCGCGCTCGAGGTTGGCGAGCTGCACGCCCGCGCTGCCCAGCCGGCACCACAGCTCGTAGTCCTCGGTGGCGGGATAGCGGCTGTAGCGATAGCCGCCCGCGGCCTGCACCACCGACTTGCGGTACATCACCGAGGGCTGGCCGATCGTGTTGTAGCGCTCGAGCGCAGCCGTCACCGCGCGCGGCTCGACCGGGTAGCGGCGAAAGCCGATCGTCTCGCCGGCCGGGTCGATCAAGCGCAGCTGCGTGCCGAGCACGCCGACCTCTGGGTGCTCCTGCATGAACGCCACCTGCTCGGCCAGGCGCGTCGGCTCGGCCACGTCGTCGGCGTCGAGCACGGCGATCAGCTCGGCGCGCGCGTGCTCGATGCCGCGGTTGCGTTGCTCCACCAGCGTGGTGCGGGTTTCATGGCTGAGGTGGCGGATGCGCGGATCGTCGAAGCGCCGCAGCAGCTCGCCGGCGCTGGCCGACGACGGCTCCTCCACGATGATCAGCTCGAGCTCGCGCAGGCTCTGCTCGAGGATCGACGCCACTGCCAGCGGGAAATACACCGGGTGCGGGTCGATCACACAGATCACCACCGAAACCACGGGGGCGGACGCTTTGGGGTCGTCGTGCACCACGGCAGGGCGCCGCGCGCGGCAGCTTGGGGTCTCGCGCGCGGGGCGCGCCAAGGTAGCGCGTGGCCTCTTCGGCCGCCAGCGCCGAGCGCGCGTGACGTCTCGCACGGCCCGCTCCACTGTGCCCGGGCCTGCGCTACCCTGGCGCGCATCGATGTCGGAGCGCCTGCACCTGATCGCCTTCTACGACCTCACCACCGCGAGCATGGCGCGCTTCAACGCCGCGGTGCCCGACCGGCCGCGCATCCGCTACGCCCGGCTACACCGGCAGCGGGGGCGGCGGGCTGCACGACGTGCACGCGCTGGTGGCGCCCAGCTTCACGTACTTGCAGCGCCGCGCCGGCCGTAACGACGGCACCGTGCCTGTCTCGCAGCGCTGGGGGGCGGTGCTCGGCGAGGTGCAGACCGATCACTGGGCGCAGATCGGTTGGTCGCGCGGGCTCGACGTCAAGGCGTTCTACGCCGCGCTGGCGCGCACGCTGGCGCAATCTGGCCTGTGACACGTTGCAGCCGACGCGTTGCACCGCCCGGCACGCCGGGTCATCCTGGCGTGTCAGCTCGACCCGTGAGGCCCACATGCTTCCCCACCCGGTCCAAATCCACGCCCAGCAGCCCGAGCGCTACGACCGCATCCAGCTCCTGGTGCGGTTGCTGGTCGTGATGGTGGCGGGCACGCTCGGCATCCCCGCCTGGCCCTTCGGCCTGTTCTACCTGGCGCTGCCGCTGGTGGCCGCGGTGCTGCTCACCAGCCAGAGCGGCGAGCATTTCATGGCCTCGGACGCGCCGCGTATCGCGCGCGTGCTGGCCTGGTTGTTCGAAGCGCTTGCGTATTTGACGCTGGTCACCGACCGCCTGCCGGTGCGCGCGCAGCCGCGCATCCGCGTGCAGATCACGCCGGGTGGCACGCCCACGCTCGGCTCGGCCTTGCTGCGGCTGCTGACCAGCGTGCCGTCGGCGCTGGTCTTGCTGCTGTGCGGCATGGTCTCGTGGGTCGTGGTGGTGATCGCCGCGCTGTGCGTGCTGGTCTCCACCAGCTACCCGCGGGCGCTGTGGGGCTTTCAGCTGGCGGTGCTGCGCTGGAACGCGCGGCTGTTCGTCTACCACGCGTCGCTGACCGACGTGTACCCGCCGTTTGCGCTCGACACCTCGCACGACGAGAGCGAGCCGGAGCCCGGCGCGCTCACCGCGTAGCCGCAGCCGGCCCGCTTACAGCCCGCACTCGCTGCCGCAGCTCGTGCTGGCGCAGCTCCCGAGCGCGTTGGCACGGCCGACGGGATAGTTGGTGTCGCTGCTGCGCGTGGAGATCGTGGCCGGGTCGGTGGTCTTGGCCGCAGCCTCGACCTGCGCGCGGCAGGGGCCGTCGCCGAAGCCCAACAGGCAGCTGAACAGGTCGGCTGTGCCGCAGTAGCAGTCGTTGCCGAGGCAGCTGTGGGCGCGCCCGCAGTCGATCAACGCCTTGCACAGCATCACGTCCTTGGAGCTGCTGGCCCCAAAGCAGGCGTTGGACTCGTTGAGACAATTCGCGCAGCCGCACTCCGAGCAGGCGTCGTCGACGCCGGTCTTGACCACGCAGATCTGCTGCGGGGTCTCGATCATGCACCCGGCGCAGCCGTCGCCCGCGGTCTGATTGCCGTCGTCGCACTGCTCGCTGCCCTCGACCACGCCGTTGCCGCACACCGGCGCGCAGTCGCTGTCGGTGTTGTTGTTGGCGTTGGCCACGGCGGGACAGCAGCCATCGCCGTTCTGGAGCTGGGTGACGGGGGTGTGGGTGCAGACCACGTTGCAGTTGGCGGCGCTGCCGGTCTGCTGGTCGCTGGTGCAGGAGTCGCCGTCGTCGCAGCTGGTCGGACACGGCGTGGACGTGCCGGCCTCGCAGGTCTCGCCGGCAGAGGGGTCGAGCACTCCGTCGCCGCAACCCATCGGGCAATCGGCGTCGTTCGAATAGGTGCAGCCCTCCGGGCAGCACTGATCGCCGCCCGCGCACGCGGTGACCGGCATCAGCGAGCACGCTACATCACAGGTCTGCGGCGTGCCTGTGGTGACCGCAGTCAGGCAGGGATTGCTCGAGCTGCAGACGGGACAGCTCGAGCTCGGATCGCAGGTCTCACCGGGCTCGACCACGTCGTTGCCGCACATCGCGACGCAGTCGGAGTCGTTGGCGGCGTTGCCGCCAGGCGGGCAGCACAGGTCGCCGCTCACGAAGGCCGTGACCGGCATCGGCTCGCAGTGCGCGTCGCAGCCGCTGCCGACCAGCGCCTGCGGATTGCAGTGGTCGATCGGCGCGCAGCTGCTCGGGCAGGCGCCGGGCTGGCCCGCGCTGATCGCGGTGTCGCACATTTCGTCGCCGCTGACCGTGCCGTCGCCGCAGACCGCGCTGCACTCCTGTACGGTCTTGCCGGGCGCACAGCACTCGAACAACGGCAGGATCGGCCCGGCGTCGCCCGGCGTCAGCTGCGAGGCTTCGAATGCAATGCCGAAGCTCATCGCGTCGCACGGCGTGTCGGGGTTGGGCTCGCCGCTGGCCAGGATGTCGGCGTTCTCCTGCACGTACTGCACCATGCTCTGGTAGAACGAATCGAAGCCCATGCCTTCGCAGAAGCCGATTTGGCGGAAGCTCTCGATCAGATCGTCGCTGCGGGTGCGTCCGACCGCCAGCCCGTCGTGAATGCGCCAGATCTGATCCTGGCCCTGCTCCAGGTTGCCGACCCAGATGCCGCTGTAGCTCTTGAGCGGGAAGCCGCGGTACGGCATGCCGTCGCCCGCCAGGCGCAGCACCGTCCCGTCGGGCACGAAGCTCACCAGATAGCCGCTGCGCACGTAGGCGTCGCTGTCGGAGATCAATGAATCGGGCAGCTGTCCGGGTGTGTCGACGGGGCCGCTCAACCCGCTCGAGTCGATGTGCCAGGGGGAGGAAGCCCGCCACAGCGGATACATGTCGCTGTAGCCGTCGAGCGGGCACTGCCAGGCCTGGGATTGCTCGAGGCCGTCCGAGATGTAGTAGTCGACGCGCACGTGCGGGTCATCGGGCTGGCCGTTGTAGCCGCTGATGCGGATGATGATGTTGTAGCTACCGCGCCACAGCGCGCAGTTGAACACGTCCTCGCTGAGCCCGAACTGCTGGCCGATCTCGGGCACGCGGGCGGTGACGGGTTGCAGGCTGGCGAAGGTGTTGTCGCGACACAGCTCGCCGTCGAAGGGGATCTGCATGCCGGCGGACTTGCACGACACGACGCCCTGCATGCTGGGGCAGGTGCTGGAGTTGGTGCACACACCATCGAGGTCGAGGCCGAAGCCCTCCCAGGCGGTGTCCGTGGCGGTGCCATCGGGCTCGGTGGAGCCGAGCCGCACGTGCGTCCAGCCGAGATAGATCGGGTCCACATCCTGGTTCTCGACGTCGCCGCTGCTCGCCGGGCGGTCCTCCCGGGTCGGCACGCCCGCGCTCGCGCACTCGCCGCTGGTCTGCGACCACCAGCATTGTCCCGCTGCGCAGCTGCCCGCGTCCGGCGGCGGGTTGGTGGAGCCGCTGTCGGTCGGGCCGCTCTCGGTTGCTCCGCTGTCGGCCGGACCGCCGTCGAGCGCGCCGCCCGCGTCGATGCCGGCATCCGCTTCGGCCGCATCGCCGCCGGCCACCGCGCCGTCGCCTTCCGAAACCGCTGCGTCATGGCTGGGCTTGGCGAGCAGGCTGCTCTTGTACGCGGAGCAACCGGCGCCGAGCGCGCACACGGCGATCCACGCGCCAAGCGACCGCGCCCGGCGGCTGCACCGCGCCGAT
The DNA here is from genome assembly GCA_963778655.1 of uncultured delta proteobacterium. Classification (GTDB taxonomy): domain Bacteria; phylum Myxococcota_A; class Polyangia; order Polyangiales; family JAFGIB01; genus CAVZVA01. The sequence goes on along the minus strand of CAVZVA010000012.1, from coordinate 8,475 downwards.
CCTGACTCTCCCCACCCGTGCATAACGTTCCCTAAGCAGAATAGCTCAGGCGCGCGCAAAGTCAGGCTGGCCGGGAACTGCGGCGCGGCGAGCGCACCGACCGTTCCTGATGCATTTTTCCGTCCCTGCTGATGCCCAGCGCAGCCTCGCGCGCTCACATCTCGTGGATGAGCTCGGCGGTGCCCGCGGTACCGAGCATGCTCATCGCGACGTTCGGATCCGTCCCGGGGGGCCCGCCGCCGGGCTCGCCGCCGTGGCTCGCGGCGGTTGCGGTCGCACCCGCGACGTCGCGCATGAGCGGACGCTTGCCGATGTAGAGCACGCCGATCGCGTGCCCGCCGTTGCCGCCGCCGCCCGGGCCACCCGCACCGCCATCGCCGCCGGCGCCGCCCGCGCAGGCATCGTGCGAGCCGCCGCTGCCCTTGCCGCCGGGAGCGCCGGCACCACCCTTGCCGCCGGGTTGCCCGAGCGCGCCGTCGCCGCCCTTGCCGCCGTTGCCGTTGTGGATCGCCCCGCCTTCGAGCTGCACGCTCGAGTTGGCGACGATCAGCCCGAAGCTCGAGCCGCCGGGGCGGCCGCCCTTGCCGCCCTTGCCGCCGCAGCCACCGCTACCGCCGCCACCGCCGGATGCACCGGTCGCGGTGCCGCCGCCCGGACAGCTCGAGGGCGCGAGCGCGCCGCCCCCGCCGCCGCCGCCGTAGCTGGTGTTCCCGGGCGCGCCGTCTTGACCCGAAAAGCCCAGGAAGCGCCCGCCCACGAACGCGCCGAAGCCCTTGGCCCCGGAGCCCGCTGCGCCCTCGTATCCCCCGCCTGCCTGGCCAGGCCCGAGGCCGCTGCCCGCGCTGCAACTCCAGCCGCTTCCCGGGGTCTCGCCCTGCCCTCCGTTGCCGAAGATCTGCGAGCTGCCGGCGCTGCCGTTGCCCGTGCCGATCGCGCCGTCGCCGCCGTTGCCGCCGCTGGTGGTCTGCGACAGCTTGGGGCAGGCGCTGTTGATCCCGCCCGTCCCGCCCGGGCTCGGATTGCCGGCGCAGGCATCCGCGCCGGGGCTGCCGGCGGCACCGGCAGCGGGCGCCGGGTCAGGCGCAACGCCGTCGGCACCGGGCTCGCCGTCCGGGGCGCGCAGCGCCACGTCCTGCAGCAGCACCTGGTGCGCGTTGGAGATCAGCGCGCCCACATAGGTCGTGCCGGGCGCGTGATCAGAGGCGAGATCCTCGAAGTCGACGCGCGCGATCACGATGCCGCTCGTGTCGGAGATCGAGAGCGCCGGGCCCGCGCCCTTGGCTTGCACGTGCGTGCGAGGCGCAGCGGGATCGGGCTGGAAGGTGTCGCACGAGAGGCTGCCGAACACGCGCAGGCCGCTGGCGAGCTGGCTGCCGATCAGGATCGGGCCCGCGTACGTGCCACCGCACGCGTACACGTCCTTGGCGGCGGCGGCCGCGGCGTTGATCGCGGCCTGCAGCGACGCATACGGCCGGTCGCGGCTGCCGTCGGCCGAGCTGTCGTCGCCGCGCGCGGCATCGGCGAACACGCCGTGCTCTTCGTCGATCAAGCAGGTGTCGTCGTAGGGCGAGACGCCGGCGTCGTCGTCCGCGGGCGCGAGCACGGCGGGGGTCATGCAAGGCGGCCAGCTGCGCTTGGCCAGCATCGCGAGGCCGCTGTCGCCCTGGCCGGTGGTGCCGCCTGACGACGGCGGCTGCTGTGCGCCGCCGCCCGGTGCGCCCGGCGACCCGACGCGGACCGTGGCGGCATCCACGCTCGAGCCCGTGTTGGCTCCCGTCGCGTGGCGACTGCAGGCGGCGACGCCGAGCAGAGACGCACAGGCGGCGGCGCTCGCGAGCAGTAGGCGGGGCGATGCCATTGGAGGGCCCGAGGCTAGCGGCGCGTCCGGCGCCGGCGCAAGAGCAGGGCGAGGCCGGGCAAGAGCAGCGCGAGCCAGCCGCCGCGCGTCGCGCCCGCAGCGGAGACCGCGCACGAGCCGCCGCCGCCCATGGTGCTGGGCGCGCCCGAGTGCGACGGTGACGATGAGGCCGCGGCCGGCATCTGCACCATCTGACTGCCGCCGATCATGACCCCGCTGCTGGGCGCAGGCTGCATCGCCGACGGGCTCGCCGCCATCCCGGCCTGCTTGAACAGCATGTCGCCGATCATCCCGCTGTTGTCCTTGACCACCTCGCCCTCGCCGCTGGTGGAGAGCTGCACGATCTTCAAGTTCGCCGGCAGCGAGCCCGCCTCCACCGGCCAGCTGCCGCCGTAGCCCTGGCCCACGATCACGCCGCCCTCGGGCGTCTCGATCCGCCACGGCGCCTCGTACTGGCTGATGTTGGGGTTGCACTGGATGTACTGCTGCGCCGTGTGCACGTTGCTCACGTCCGCCAGGTCCGCGTTGTAGGTGAACACCGGGTCCACCGTCATCTCCTCCGAGCTCATCGTGCTGTACAGCCGCGTCAGGTACGGCTCGCTGCCCAGCAGCGCCGCCGTGTCCGCCACCGGCTTGACCACCTTCTCGTTGAGCAGCGTGAAGAACTTCTGCGTGTCCACCTGCGCCATGCCACGGTACTGGTCCGGATTGCGCCCGAAGTCGTCGTAGCTCACGCCCGAGGGCAGCGTGGTCGAGCCCTCGATCGCGTCCTTCCAGCCATCCCAGCCGCGGTAATAGCGGTTGGCCGCGTAGATCGCGTCGATGCCGTCGGCATAGGTCTGGCCCGAGATCATCTGGAACTGCTGGTCGTCGCTGCTCGCCCACACCATGTCCTTGAACGGTCCGCTCTTGCCCGCCAGCTCCGTCACGAAGCCCTGTCCGCCGGCCTCGTTGGCCGCCGTGGTCACCACCTGGTCGTAGTTCTGCTGGTAGCTGAACCAGTTGATCAGCGCGTCGTTGAGCACCAGCGACTTGTAGTTCTCCGGCACCGCCTGGTGCTCGCCGGCCACCCACACCTTGATCCCCATGTCGTCCTGCGCCGCCACCGCCGTCGGCCGGATCGGGATCATCGGCAGCTCGCTCTCGTAGGTCAGGATCACCGGTCTGATCGACCCGGTCGAGTTGCCCTTGGTCAGCTTGAACGCCAGCAGGTTCAGCCCGTCCGACAGGTACGGGTTGAGCACGTCGCTGTCCAGGCTCGTCAGGTCATAGCCGTTGTCGGTGAACCACTTGGTCGCCACGTCCGCCGGGTTCGACAGCGTCGGGTCCACCTTGATCACCGTGTAGTCGTACGGGCCCACCGAGCCCTGATCGACTATGGTGATGGACTTCTCCGCGAACGGCGCGCCTGCATCCGCGATGGACGCGTTGTCGACCGCGGCCCCGGCCGCGGTCGGGTAGTATTCCTGCTTGCAGGTGCCCTCGATGTGCTGCTCCAGCTGGTATTGCGGCGCGGTCGCAGCCTCCAGCCGCTGGAACGCCGTGTTCGACGAGACCGCGATGTCCGGGCTGCCCGGGATCGGGATCACCCACGCGAAGTGCTCCGACGGCCCCACGTAGCTGATCTGGATCACCGCCGTCACGTTCGGGCCCGGGTCATCCACGAAGATGATCTGCTCCGCGCTCTGGTTCACCGGTGCCGTCTGCGAGCACCAGAACCCGCCGCACGCCTGCGCCGGTCTGCTCAGCAAAGGCGACAGCACCAGCGCAGCAGCCGACATCGCCGCCCAAACCCACCCGGACGATTGAGAGAACGCGTTGGTCTTCATCGGCCTCGAGCCCTCCTCCAGCGCACGACTGCGCAAAGAATGCAGGTTCCGCAGGCGTCTGGCACAGCGTGGCACAGTCCCCTGGGACCTAGCAGGCTGCGGAAAAACCCGCTCAAGGCGCCTTTCGAGCGATCTGGGCCCGGCTGCGGCGTTGCGAGCCCTCGAAATACGGCGGGTATTCCATCGGTCTCGCGCCTTGCATCCGGACCCACCTCGCTCGAGATGCGCTCCCTCGGAGTTCTTCCGCAACCTGCTAGGCTACAACAGAGCAAGGCTCGTGCCGCGCTCCCCCGCTCATGCGAGCGATGGCGCGGGGAGGAGCGCATGACCCTCCCGATCACGACAACCGGCGCCGGCGCAAGAGCAGGGCGAGGCCGGGCAAGAGCAGCGCGAGCCAGCCGCCGCGCGTCGCGCCCGCAGCGGAGACCGCGCACGAGCCGCCGCCGCCCATGGTGCTGGGCGCGCCCGAGTGCGACGGTGACGATGAGGCCGCGGCCGGCATCTGCACCATCTGACTGCCGCCGATCATGACCCCGCTGCTGGGCGCAGGCTGCATCGCCGACGGGCTCGCCGCCATCCCGGCCTGCTTGAACAGCATGTCGCCGATCATCCCGCTGTTGTCCTTGACCACCTCGCCCTCGCCGCTGGTGGAGAGCTGCACGATCTTCAAGTTCGCCGGCAGCGAGCCCGCCTCCACCGGCCAGCTGCCGCCGTAGCCCTGGCCCACGATCACGCCGCCCTCGGGCGTCTCGATCCGCCACGGCGCCTCGTACTGGCTGATGTTGGGGTTGCACTGGATGTACTGCTGCGCCGTGTGCACGTTGCTCACGTCCGCCAGGTCCGCGTTGTAGGTGAACACCGGGTCCACCGTCATCTCCTCCGAGCTCATCGTGCTGTACAGCCGCGTCAGGTACGGCTCGCTGCCCAGCAGCGCCGCCGTGTCCGCCACCGGCTTGACCACCTTCTCGTTGAGCAGCGTGAAGAACTTCTGCGTGTCCACCTGCGCCATGCCACGGTACTGGTCCGGATTGCGCCCGAAGTCGTCGTAGCTCACGCCCGAGGGCAGCGTGGTCGAGCCCTCGATCGCGTCCTTCCAGCCATCCCAGCCGCGGTAATAGCGGTTGGCCGCGTAGATCGCGTCGATGCCGTCGGCATAGGTCTGGCCCGAGATCATCTGGAACTGCTGGTCGTCGCTGCTCGCCCACACCATGTCCTTGAACGGTCCGCTCTTGCCCGCCAGCTCCGTCACGAAGCCCTGTCCGCCGGCCTCGTTGGCCGCCGTGGTCACCACCTGGTCGTAGTTCTGCTGGTAGCTGAACCAGTTGATCAGCGCGTCGTTGAGCACCAGCGACTTGTAGTTCTCCGGCACCGCCTGGTGCTCGCCGGCCACCCACACCTTGATCCCCATGTCGTGCTGCGCCGCCACCGCCGTCGGCCGGATCGGGATCATCGGCAGCTCGCTCTCGTAGGTCAGGATCACCGGTCTGATCGACCCGGTCGAGTTGCCCTTGGTCAGCTTGAACGCCAGCAGGTTCAGCCCGTCCGACAGGTACGGGTTGAGCACGTCGCTGTCCAGGCTCGTCAGGTCATAGCCGTTGTCGGTGAACCACTTGGTCGCCACGTCCGCCGGGTTCGACAGCGTCGGGTCCACCTTGATCACCGTGTAGTCGTACGGGCCCACCGAGCCCTGCGCCACGATCGATACGGCGGTTTCGGCCTGCGCTGCCCTGGGCGCCGCCGCCGTCGCCCCACCCGTCGCGAGACCTCCGAACCCGGCGTAGTCCTGGTTGCAGGTGCCCTCGATGTGCTGCTCCAGCTGGTATTGCGGCGCGGTCGCAGCCTCCAGCCGCTGGAACGCCGTGTTCGACGAGACCGCGATGTCGGGGCTGCCCGGGATCGGGATCACCCACGCGAAGTGCTCCGACGGCCCCACGTAGCTGATCTGGATCACCGCCGTCACGTTCGGGCCCGGGTCATCCACGAAGATGATCTGCTCCGCGCTCTGGTTCACCGGTGCCGTCTGCGAGCACCAGAACCCGCCGCACGCCTGCGCCGGTCTGCTCAGCAAAGGCGACAGTACCAAAACAGCAGCCGACACCGCCGCACATGCCCACCCCAACCATCGCGACAAACCGTTGCTCTGCATGCTCCCAACCTTTCCACGCCGCGCTCCGCAAAGTTTACCCGAACGCCGCCCTCCTGGCACATGCTGGCACACGCACCGGGCACCGCCGGGGTAACAGAGCAAGCCCCGTGCCTACCGGGCCTTGCAGGGGCCGATCAGGGCTCAAGTCACGGCGGAGCGAAGCGACCCTCGCGGGACGGGCGGATGTCCCTTCCGATTACAAGCCCCCTTTGCCTTTGATGCAGGCGATGACCGTGGCCCGGGTCTTGGGGTCGTCGTCGAAGCCGCCGTGGGTGGTGCTGGAGCTGTACGCCGACGGCGCGACGAAGGCGCGCGCGCGGGGGATGCTGGCGAGCCTGCTCGCCTTGTCCTCGAAGTCGCGCTGCAGGCCGAGGATCGGAGTCGGGCGGCCGCCCTCGAACGAGCGCGATACCAGGTACAGCAGCGAGCGCCCATAGCCCAGCAGCGGCCGGCAGGTCGGGTCCTGCTCTTCCACTTCTTCGCTGAGGTGGAACTGATAGTAGCCGCGCACCCGGCCGGCCTTCAGCGCGGGCAGCACGGTCTGCTGAAACACGTCCACGCGCACGGCCGGCGCCATGAAGCTCACGCTGGCCACGTTCCAGCCGGCTGCGCACAGGCGCTCGGCGCCGAAGCTGTGCACGACTGCGCCCGCCGAGTGCCCGATCAGGTGCAGGCGCACCCGGTCCGGGCGGAAATATTTTTTATTAACTTTGCATCTTTCAAGAATCCCGCTAAAGATGAAACCCTTAATTCAGAATATATCCCGGATTTACCCCGACCAGTCGCTTGTCTGTATAATGGGAAGTGATCAGATACCATCAATCCTGTCTTTAAGCAAGTCGGAGAAAGAATTTATTGCGAGACATCTTGCTGAGAAAGATGAATATATATTTATTAATTCCTATTATAAGTGTACCTATCTTATAAGGCTAAAAGGAGGACATTCCTGAGTACAGTATTAAGGAAGAGCTTAGAAGAACAGCCTATAACCTAAAGAAGCTTATCAAAGAGAATAATCACGATGAGCTTGTCATTAAGTCGTCTGATGCCTATGCTGGTGCGATAGAAGATTTTACTGAAGGGCTGGTTCTCAGCCTTTATTCTTTTGAAAAATACATGACAGCACCTGAAGAAAAAGACAAGAGAAAATATCCTTCAAAGCTCTGTCTTTATGGCGATATTGATGAAAAAGGAATAAAATGGCTTGATGACATAACAGATGCGGTCTATTTTTCCCGCGATCTTATCAATGAGCCTGTGAACCATCTTAATGCTCCCGCATTGGCAAATGAAATAAGGAAGCTCGGGGAGTCATCAGGATTTAGTGTTGAGGTTCTCAACAAAGGAAAGATTGAAGCACTTAAGATGGGTGGCTTACTGGCAGTAAACAGGGGCTCTGTTGACCCTCCGGTCTTTTGTATTCTTGGAGTGGCATCCGGAAAAAAGCCTTAATGAGCATCCTGTTGTTCTTGTTGGTAAAGGAGTTGTATATGACACCGGAGGCCTCATATCAAGACCGGAGAATATATGGCTGGTATGAAGGGCGATATGGCCGGTGCAGCAATAATATCAGGCGTTATGTATGCTATTGCAAAGTCGGGTCTGCCGATGCATGTTATAGGACTTGTCCTTTCCACCGATAACAGGCCCGGAGGAAATGCATATACCCAGGGAGATATAATTACAATGCATAATAAGCTGACGGTTGAGATTGGAAATACTGATGCTGAAGGGAGACTTCTTCTGGCTGATGCGATAAGCTATGCATCAAAATATTCCCCCGAGCTGATAATTGACGTAGCCACTCTTACAGGATCAGCTGCTATGACATTTGGCAGCCAGGCCATTGCTGTTATGACCAATGCTGACAGGAATTACATTAATCTGCTTGATGATTGTGGAAAGGATGTTTATGAGAGAATAGCAGAACTGCCTTTCTGGGATGAATCTGGTGAATTGCTTAAATCAGATATTGCTGACCTCAGAAACATAGGAGGAAGGGAAGCAGGAGCTATTACCGCGGGAAAATTTCTTGAAAGATTTGCGGAATTCCCACTTATTCATATGGATATCGCAGGAACAGAAATGATCAGGAAGGATGATTTTTATAAAATAAAAAACGGACCTGCTACAGGGTTAAGGCTTTGACAGCTTTCCTTAAAAGATTGGCAGCCGGTTATTCCAAAAACAAATAGTTAATCTATGGAAAAGAAAGCAATAATAGCCGGTATCTCCCACGGAGATATTAATGGGATAGGTTATGAGGTAATTATGAAGACTTTAATGGATCCACTCATTAATGATATCTGTACTCCGGTTGTATATGGCTCTCCCAAAGTAGCCGCTTATCACAGGAAGGCATTGAATATAAATAATTTAACTTTTAATAACATCAGGACAGCTGGTGAGGCTCATCCCAGGAAGGCTAACATGATAAACTGCCTTGATGATAATGTCAGGGTTGAGCTTGGTAAATCATCAGCTCATGGGGGAGGAGCAGTCTTATCTCTATTGAAAGAGCCGTTGAAGATCTGAAAGCCGGTAAAATTGATGTTCTTATTACAGCCCCTATTGATAAACATAATATCCAGTCCGAAAAGTTCCATTTTAAGGGTCATACAGACTATCTTAAATCGGAAGCT
>CAVZVA010000011.1:0-629364 GCA_963778655.1 uncultured delta proteobacterium | reverse complement strand
GTCTATTGCTTGCACGCCGAGGTCGGCGAGACCTACAAGGCCAAGGTGGTGGGGTCGAGCCGTACGGCGCATTCCTCGAGTTCGCGCCGGGCAAGGACGGGCTGCTGCACGTCTCGGAGTTCGACTGGAAGCGGGTCGAGAACGTCGACGACTACCTCAAGCTCGGCGACGAGCTCGACGTCAAGATCATCGAGGTCGACCGCGAAGGGCGCGTGCGCTTCTCGCACAAGGCGCTGCTGCCCAACCCAGGGTTACGAGGAGCGGCCGCCCCGCGATCGCGACCGCGACGCGGCGGGCGCGGCGGTCGCGGCGATCGCGACCGCGACCGCGACCGGGGCGGCGGCGCGGTGGCCACGGCGGTGGCCATGGCGGCGGCGGTCCGCGCGGCAACGTGGCGTGAGCCAGGTCTTCGGGACGCAGCAGCAAGACGGGAAGGCGAAACGAAGAAGTGGCGTTGGGCTTCCCGACTTCCTGCCTTCCTGTGAATCCTCGCGGTCTGGACGCTACCGTTGCCCCGCATGCATCGCGCCGCGGGTTGGAGTAGCGTCGGGGTCGGAGGCGGGCGATGCCGGCGGAGGAGCGAGTGAGACTGCGGGTGCACCTGCTGCGGCCTGAGCTGGCGCGCTTGCCGGGCTATGCCAGCACGGGCGCGGCAGGGCTCGACCTGCACGCTGCGCTCGAAGCGCAGCTGGTGCTCGAGCCGGGCGCGCGAGCGGCGGTGCCCACCGGGTTGAGCATCGCGCTGCCGCCGGGGCACGAGGGTCAGGTGCGGCCGCGCTCGGGGCTGGCGATCCGCCACGGGGTCACGGTGCTCAACGCGCCCGGCACGATTGACGAGGACTACCGCGGCGAGCTGCAGGTGCTGCTTGCGAACCTGGGACAGGAGCCGTACGCGATTCAGCCCGGCGACCGCATCGCCCAGCTGGTGGTCGCGCCCGTGACGCGCGTAGAGGCGGTGCGCGTGGCCGAGGCCGCGGAGCTCGGTGACACCGCGCGCGGCCAGGGCGGCTTCGGCAGCAGCGGCCGTTAGAGCACCGATCAGATTGAAACGTGCACGATTTCACGGCCCTGGCGGGCGCATGGCACGAGCACTCGCCGCTTGCCGTAGGGTTCACTACGCCTGCGGGCTCCTGCCCGCACCCTGCATCCCCCCATCACCGCGACTTCGCACACGTTTCAACCTGTTCGGCGCTCTCGCGCCGGGCGCGGCAGACAAGGATTGGGGGCCGTTCGGGGCGCGTGACCTGGCCGCGATCTGTGTGTTATCCCGAGCAGCGTTCGAATCGCGCAGGAGCAGGGAGCGATGGATTTTAGCCTCAGCGACGAAGATCGGATGTTGCAGCAGTCCGTCAAGGACTTCGTGGAGAACAGCGCCAACCCGGTGTGGCGCGAGATCGAGAAGAATAACGCGCTGCCCGACGGTCTGATCGAGGAAGCCAGGGAGCTCGGGCTGCTCGGCCTGAGCATCCCGGAGCAGTACGGCGGGGTCGGCTTCTCGGTGGTGCAGAAGGCGCTGGTGCACGAGATGCTGGGGCGCGGGCCGTGGGGCCTGTCGACGTTCATCAGCGTGCACACCGGCATCGGTTGTGTCGGCATCGTGCGCTTCGGCAACGAGGCCCAGAAGAAGAAGTACCTGCCGAAGATGGCCGCCGGTGAATGGATCGGCTCGTTCGCGCTGACCGAACCGGGCGCCGGCTCGGACGCCGGCGCGATGCAGTCGACGGCTGTTCGCGACGGCGATCACTACGTGCTCAACGGCACCAAGACCTTCATCACGAACGCGCCCAAGGCGCACCACTTCATGGTGTTCGCGCGCAGCGATCGGGGCATCTGCGCCTTCCTGGTCGATCGTGAGACCCCGGGCGTGCGCATCGGCCAGGTGTTCGAGACCATCGGCCACCGCGGCAGCAAGCCGGCCGAGGTGGTGTTGGAGGACTGCCGGGTGCCCAAAGACGCGCTGATCGGCGAGGAGGGCAAGGGCTTCGACTACGCCAAGCGCTGCCTGTCCGAGGGCCGCACCACGCTCGGCGCGCGCTGCGTCGGCACCGCGCAGAAGGCGATGGAGCTGGCGCTCGAGTACGGCATGCAGCGCAAGACCTTTGGCACGCCCCTGGCCGAGCATCAGTCGCTCGCGTTCCGCTTCGCGCAGATGAGCGCGCGCACCGAGGCGGCGCGGCTGTGCGTGTATCGCTCGGCCTGGCTGCTCGACCAAGGGCAGCAGGCGATCCGCGAGTCGTCGACCGCCAAGCTGGTGGGCGGCGAGTGGAGCTGGCAGACCGTAGACGAGTGCTTCCAGATCTTCGGCGGCAACGCGTACATCAGTGGCGAGTACATGATCGAGCGGCTTTGGCGTGATCTGCGCGTGGCCCGCATCTACGACGGCTCGAGCGAAGTCCAGCAAATCGTGATCGCGCAGCAGCTGCGCAAGGGCAACCTGCAGACCGCGTGGTGAGCGCGCGACCTCGGGCCGCTGCGACCCCGTGTGCTCAGGTGCCTTGGTCTGGCGGGGACGCATGTGCAGGCCTCCGAGATCGCCTTCGACAACCTGCCGCAAGGGTACGCCCCCCAGTATACGTATGCGGTTGCCGCGGACGGGCAGAGCTTCGCCGGAGGCGGGGAAGCCGGCGGCATCACACATCGGCTCTATGCGTTTCGTTGGACGTCTGCCGGGCATACCGATCTGGGCAACCTGGCCTATGGCTACGGCGATGCCGCCGCCACCGACATCTCTGCGGATGGCTCAGTGATCGTCGGCTGGTCCGAGTCGGCACAGTCGGGCGCGCTGATCGAGCCCTTCAGGTGGACGGCGTCCACGGGCATGGTCGGGCTCGGGGTGCTCTCGGCGAGCGCGTCGAGCTCGGGGCGAGCGACGGCGGTGTCCGCGGACGGTCAGGTCGTCGTCGGCTGGACCACGTACTATCACGACTGCGGAGGCCTGTGCGGCTGGCGCTACGAGCCGCGCGCGTTCCGCTGGACCGTTGCCACCGGCCTGCAGGCGCTGCCGCTGGCTTGGCCCGCGACCTCGACCGAGACCTACGCGCACGCGGTGTCGCCGGACGGATCAGTGGTGCTCGGTACAGACGCGAGCGGCAGCGGCTACTTCGTGTGGAGCACGAGCCACGGGCTCGAGGATCTGAGCGCTGCGCTCGGCCGCATGGGAATCGACACGTTCGGCTGGACGCTGAGCGCGATCGCCGTGCTGCGGACCGGCAGCAACACCTACCTGACCGGCTACGGCCGCTACCAGAGCGGCTCACCCGTGGTGTGGCGCGCCGCGTTTGACTAGAGCGCGCTGTTGATCAGCTGCTGGATCTTGGCCTTGGGCACGGCGCCGACTTGCTGGCCGACCACCTGGCCGCCCTTGATCATGAGCAGCGTGGGCACGCCGCGGATGCGGAACTTCTGCGCGGTGCCCGGGCTCTCGTCGATGTCGACCGTCGTGACCTTCACGCGGCCCTCGTACTCGCCTGCGAGCTGGTCGACGAACGGCGCGATGGCGCGGCAGGGCTGGCACCACGTCGCGGAGAAGTCCACGAGCACGGGAACGCCCGCTTGCAACACCTCGGTGTCGAAGCTCAGGTCGTTGACGGGGATTACCTTTTCGCCGGCCATGCGTCCTCTTTTTCCAGCCGCGTCCGGCCGCAATGCGGCGTGCCGGTCGGCCGGATTCAACTTAGTGACCGGCCCCTGGCCTGTCAATCCTGCGGTTAGGAAGGCGCCGGCCGGCGTGCTACCCTGACCCACAGTAAGGGTAGATGCCGCCATGGCCGCAAATCGCGTGTTCTTGCCGCAAGCGGCGCTCGATCACTGGCTCGAGCAGGATCGGGTGAGCCTGGTCGGCGACGAGCTGACCATCACCCCGGCCGGCCGGCGCTTTCGCCTGGTCGGAGCGCTGCGCTTTCTCAGCGAGGTGGCCGGCGCCGAGGACGTGCACGGCCTGGTGGGCAAGGTGAAGACCCTCGAGCAGGTGCAGGCCATGAACGGCGAGCACTATGCAGATTCGGTGATCTTGGGCGACAACGCGTACCAGGTCGTCGAAGGCTTTCTCGGCGAGCCGCGGCCGGCCCCGGCGGGCGCCCGCCGGCCGGCGGAGGCGAGCAACCCGGGCGACGGTCAGAGCGGGGATGCCGACCCGCTGTCCCGACTGCTCAAGCACCGCTAGATTGCCTAGGGCCAGTGGATCTGCACCGATGAGTCAAGCGTCGAGCACCGGAGCGAAGCGAGCCCGCCGGAGGGTGGGCCCCGTTGGGCTTTGCTTAGCGGGCGGGAGTGGCGCGTGCCCCTCCCGGTTACAGAGCCGTGTCTGAGCGCTGCATGAGCACCCGGGATCGACAGGCGACGGCGACGAAGCGTCATCCACGATCGGCCGCACGCGTACCTCCGGAGCGGCGATGAGCGTCATGACCGCCGTCTTCGCCGCCACTGCGTTGCTGTACGCGGTCTCGTGTGTATTGTTCTTCGCGCACTTGGCTCGCGGTGGGCGCAAGAGCGTGATCTGGGCCTCGCGCATCCTCGGCGTGGCGATCTGCGCACATGCCGTCTTTCTAGGCTGCGACTATGTGCTGGCGGGCCACGCTCCGATGACGGACATCTACCAGGCGCTCGCGTTGCTCTCGCTGCTGATCGCGCTCGGCTACCTGGCCACGATGCGCCGGCACAAGCTGACCGTGCTCGGCGCATTCATCACGCCGCTCACCCTGCTGCTGTTCTTGGCCGTGGGCCTGCGCGGCAGCGTGCCGCAAGTGCCCGAGGACGTGCGCTCGGCGCTGCTTCCGCTGCACGTCGGCGTGAACGTGCTGGGCATCGTGGCCTTCGCGCTTGCGTTCGCGGCCGCGGTCGCCTACGTGATCCAGGAGCGTGCGCTGCGCAGCAAGCACGTGGCGGGCGTGTTCCAGCGCCTGCCGCCGCTCGACGTGCTCGATTCGCTCGGGCTGCGCCTGGTGACGATCGGCTTTCCGCTGTTCACGCTGGGGCTGCTCACCGGCACCATCTGGGCCGCGCGCGACGGCTTCGACCTCAACACCGGTGAGGGCTTTGCGCTGATCGCCTGGGTGTTCTTCGGCAGCGTGCTGCTGGCGCGGGCGGCTGCCGGCTGGCGCGGCCGTCGCGCCGCGATCGGCACCATGATCGGCTTCCTGTTCTCGATGGCCGCGATCGCCGGCTACGTGTTGCGCGGCTACCGGGGGAGCTGAGCGTGCCACGCGATCTGGTCGTCTACGGAATCTCACACCACGGCGCTCCGCTCGCGCTGCGCGAGCGCCTGGCTGCGGCGCCCGAGCGCAGCGGCGAGGAGTTGCGCCGCCTGGTCGAGGGCGGCCCGATCGGCGAGGGCGTGCTGCTCTCGACCTGCAACCGCGTGGAGCTGATCGCGACCACAGGCGAGCCACACCGGGCGCGCGAGCGCGTGCTGCAGGTCTTCAATCTCAAGGCTGCGCCCGATCGCGTGGACCCGTACGTCTACGAGCACCACGGGCTCGACGCGGTGCGCCACCTGTTCCGCGTCGCATCCGGGCTCGACTCGATGGTGATCGGGGAGCCGCAGATCCTGGGCCAGGTCAAACAGGCGCTAGCCACGGCGAGCGCGCAGGGCAACGTCGGCACCCTGCTCGGTCGCTGCTTCGAGCGCGCGTTCAGCGTGGCCAAGCGCGTGCGCACCGATACCGAGATCGCCGCCGGCAACGTCAGCGTCAGCTCGATCGCCTGCGAGCTGGCGGAGCGCATCTTCGGCGAGCTGGCGTCGCGGCGGGTGCTGCTGATCGGCGCCGGCAAGATGAGCGAGACCGCCGCCCGCTCGCTGACCGTGCGCGGCGCGTCGCTGACGGTCGTCAATCGCAATCCCGAGCGCGCGGCCGCGCTGGCGGCGGCGTGCGGCGGCGAGCACAAGCCGCTCGAGGCGCTGGCGACCGAGCTCTCTGCGGCCGACGTGGTGATCACCTCGACCGCCAAGGAAGGCTTCATCATCAGCTACGAGCTGATGCTCGGCGTGGTCAAGATGCGCAAGTGGCGCCAGCTCTTCATCATCGACATCGCCGTCCCGCGCGACGTCGACCCGCGCGTGGAGAGCCTGCGCAACGTCTTTCTGTACGACATGGACGACCTCAAGCGCGTGTCACACGCCAACCTGGCCGCGCGCGAGCGCGCGGCGACCGAGGCGCTGGCGATCGTCGAGGCCGAGGCGCTCTCCTACGACAAGTGGCTGCGCACGCTGGAGCTGACGCCGACGATCGTCGCGCTGCGCGAGCGCGTGCGCGAGACGGTGCTGCGCGAGAAGCAGAAGGCGCTGCCCAAGTTGGCGGGGCTGAGCCCGCAGCAGGAGCGCACGCTCGACGCGATGTGCGAGTCGATCGTGAGCCAGCTGCTGCACGCGCCCCTGACCGAGCTCAAGCGCGACGGCGAGGGCGAGGCGGGCAATCTGGTCGAGGCGGTCCAGCGCTTGTTCAAGCTCGAGGTCGAGGGCAAGGGCGAGGGCGAGCCCGCGCGCAAGCCCGGCGAGCCCGATGAGGCGGCGCTCTTCCCGGCCGAGGGCCGGGGGGGCCGGAGCTGACATGAGGCACGCACGCGGGCGGCGCCTCGGGCGCGCGCGGCCGGTCGGCCGCGCGCGGTCGCGGCCGCGCCCGCCGGGAAGCCGAAGATGAAGATCCGCATCGCCACCCGCAAGAGCCAGCTCGCGCTGGTGCAGACGCATTGGGTTGCCGCGCGGCTGCGCGCGCTCGCGGCCGACGTCGAGGTCGAGCTGCTGCAGATGCTGACGGTGGGCGACCGGGTGCGCGACGTGCCGCTGGCGGACGTCGGCGGCAAGGGTCTGTTCGTCAGTGAGCTGGAGCAGGCGGTCGCCGACGGGCGCGCCGATCTGGCCGTGCACTCGCTCAAGGACGTGCCGGCGGAGATCGCAGCCGGTCTCGTGCTCGGCTGCGTGCCACAACGCGAGGATCCGCGCGACGTGCTGGTGACGACGGACGGCGCGGAGCTCGACGACCTGGCGGCGGGCGAGCGGGTGGGGACGAGCTCGCTGCGACGTGGGATCCAGCTGCGCAGGCAGCGCGACGACCTCGAGTACGCGCTGCTGCGCGGCAACGTGGACACGCGCCTGTCCAAGCTGCAGGCCGGGCAGTACCGCGCGATTGTGCTGGCCTACGCCGGGCTGCGCCGGCTGGGCCTGGCGGATCGGCCGCTGTGGCCGATTCCGATCGCGATCTCGGTGCCGGCGGTGGGGCAGGGGGCGCTGGCGCTCGAGTGCCGCGGCGATGACCGCGCGCTGCTTGCGCTGCTCGCGCGCCTGGAGCACGAGCCAAGCCGGGTGTGCGTCGAGGCGGAGCGCGCCTTTCTGGCGACGCTCGGGGGCGACTGCCACACGCCGCTAGGGGCGCACGCGCGCTTCGAGGACGGCGGCTCGCGGCTGCGGTTCGATTGTGTGGTCGCGTCGGTGGGCGACGAGCGCATGGTGCGTGCGGGCATCGAGCGCTACCTGCAGGCCGAGGGCGCGGAGCTGTTGGCGCAGGCGCGCGCGCTGGGCGAGGAAGCCGGCCGGCTGCTGCTGGACCAGGGCGCGGGCGACCTGATCCGCGAAGCCACCGAGCGCGCAGAAGCGCGCCACGACCCGCGCGCGCGGCCGCATTGACCGGCTACGAGCACGACGACGGCCGGCTCTGTTCCGTCCGGTTCCGGCCCCGCCGAGCCCTCGGTAGCTGACGTGCCGCGGCCTCCGGCCCCGCCGGTTTGCAGGCCCCCCGGGCTCCTCTATGCTTGCGCGCCATGATCGAGGCCGACGACGAGCTGCCCGCCCATCGCTACGACGCTACGCGCGCCACGCAGCTGGAGGCGCGCTGGCAAGCCTACTGGCAGACGCAGCGCACCTACGAGCAGCCCAATCCCGGCGAAGCCGGCTTCGACGCGGGCAAGCCCAAGTTCTACTGCCTCGACATGTTTCCCTATCCGAGCGGGGCCGGGCTGCACGTGGGGCATCCGGTCGGGTACATCGGCACCGATATCTTCAGCCGCTACAAGCGCATGCGCGGCTTCAACGTGCTGCACCCGATGGGCTGGGACGCCTTCGGGCTGCCCGCCGAGCAGTACGCGATCCAGACGGGCGTCCATCCTGCCATCACCACGCGGCGCGCGATCGACACCTTCCGCCGCCAGCTCAAGCGCTTTGGGCTGTGCTACGCGTGGGAGCGCGAGCTGGCCACCATCGACGAGGGCTACTACCGCTTCACGCAGTGGATCTTCCTGCAGCTCTACGGCGCCTTTTTCGATCCCGACAAGGGCAAGGCGCGGCCGATCGGCGAGCTCGAGCAGGAACTGCAAAGTGGCCGGCGCGCGCCGCAGCTGAGCCCCGATGCGACCGAGCACAGCCCTGCGGCCAAGGCCGAGCGCTTCGGGCCGTGGCAGCAGCTCGACGCCCCGACCCGGCGCCGCATCCTCGACAGCTACCGGCTGGCGTACATGGCCGAGCAAGTCGTCAACTGGTGCCCGAAGCTGGGCACTGCGCTGGCGAACGAGGAGGTAATCGACGGCAAGAGCGAGCGCGGGGGTTATCCCGTTCTGCGCAAGCCACTCAAACAGTGGATGTTGCGCATCACTGCCTACGCGGAGCGCTTGCTCGGCGGCCTGGCCGAGCTCGACTGGCCCGAGTCGACCAAGACCAAGCAGAGGACGTGGATCGGCCGTAGCGAGGGCGCGGAGTGCGACTTCGCGCTGGTGCGGCTGCTGGCCGGCATCGATTCCCTGCGCATCTTCACCACGCGGCCGGACACCTTGTTCGGCGCGACCTACATGGTGGTGGCGCCCGAGCATCCGCTGGTGGAGGCGCTGCTCGACGCGCCCACGGCCGAGACCGACGTTGCGGGCGTACGCGCCTACGTTGAACGCGCGCGCAACCGCGGCGACCTCGAGCGCCAGGCGGACAAGACCAAGACCGGCGTGTGGAGCGGCGCGTATGCGCGCAACCCGGTCAACGGCAAGCAGATCCCGATCTGGATCGCGGACTACGTGTTGATGGGCTACGGCCACGGTGCGATCATGGCAGTGCCCGCGCACGACGAGCGCGACCACGAGTTCGCACAGCTCTTCGGGCTCGAGATCGTCAACGTAGTCGAGCCGCTCGACGGCGTGGCGGTGCAGGGCTGCTTCAGCGGCGCTGGGCGCAACGTGAGCTCCAGCAACGCCTCGATCTCGCTCGACGGCCTCGAAACCGCCGAGGCGCAACGCCGCATCACGGCGTGGCTGCAGGCGCAAGGCCTGGGCCGGGCGCAGGTCAACTACAAGCTGCGCGACTGGTTGTTCAGCAGGCAGCGCTACTGGGGAGAGCCGTTCCCGATCGTGTTCGACGCAGCCGGCGACCATCACCCGGTGAGCGCGGATGTGCTACCGGTGAAGCTGCCCGAGCTCGCGGACTTCAAGCCCGAAGAGAGCGATGAGCCGAGGCCGCTGCTGGCCAAGGCCGAGAGCTGGGTGCACACCACCGCCGGCGAGGCGGGCGTCACGGGTCTGCCGGCCGGCGCCAAGGTCACACGCGAGACCAACACCATGCCCAACTGGGCCGGCTCGTGCTGGTACTACCTGCGCTTCTGCGATCCGAAGAACCAGCAGCGCTTCGTGGGCGAGCGCGCCGAGCACTACTTCATGGGCGACACCGGCGTCGATCTGTACGTCGGCGGCGCGGAGCACGCCGTGCTGCACCTGCTGTACGCCCGCTTCTGGCATCAGACGTTGTTCGACCTTGGTCACATCGGCTCGCCGGAGCCCTTTCGCCGGCTGTTTCATCAAGGCTTGATCACCAGCCACGCATATCAGCGCGAGGACAAGACGCTGCTGCCCAGCGACGAGGTCGAGCAGGTGGGCGAGAATCGCTTCGTGGAGAGGGCCACCGGCAGACCGGTGGCGCAGGTCACCGCGAAGATGAGCAAATCGCTCAAGAACGTGTTCAATCCCGACGACGTGATCGCCGAATACGGCGCGGATACCTTTCGGCTGTACGAGATGTACATGGGGCCGCTCGAGGCCAGCAAGCCCTGGAATACGCGCGACATCAGCGGCCTGCACCGCTTTCTGCAGCGGGTGTGGCGCCTACTGGTGGACGAGCACAGCGGCGCCCTGCGCCTGCGCGACGCACCCGACCCCGAGATCGAAAAGCTGCTGCACCGCACCATCGCCAAGGCGCAGGACGACATCGAAAAGCTGGCCTTCAACACCGCGATCGCGGCTCTGATCAAGCTGGTCAACGAGGCGGGCACGGCCGGCGGTCTGGCCCGTGAGCAGGCCCATCGTTTCCTGCGCGTGCTCGCGCCGTTCGCGCCGCACCTGGCCGAGGAGCTGTGGGAGCGGATCGGCGAAAGGCCGTCGATCGCGCACGCGCCGTGGCCCGACTACGACCCGGCGCTGCTGGTGGACGCCAGCGTGCAGATGCCGATCGCGATCAAGGGCAAGGTCCGCAGCCACCTACAGGTGCCCTCGGACGCCGGCGCCGAGGCGCTGGAGAAGCTGGCGCTGCAGGACTCGCGCGTGCGCGAGCTGCTCGCGGGTAAGACCGTGCGGAAGGTGATCGTGGTTCCCGGCCGCATGGTCAACATCGTGACGAACTGAGACTACCCTCGGGGGCTCATCATCGGATACGCTTGGGGGAGACCTGTATGCGCAACCCGAGCAACCTGGCGTGGATCGACCTGGAGATGACCGGGCTCGATCCCGAGCGCGACGTGATCCTCCAGGCGGCGCTGATCGTGACCGATCGCGACTTGCAGCCGCTCGACGAGTACTGCTGCGACGTCTGGCAGCCCGACGACGCGCTCGCGCGCATGTCGCCGTTTGTGCGCGAGATGCACGAGAAGAACGGCCTGATCGAGCGCGTGCGCGCCTCCCGTACCGACCTGCGCGAGGCGCAGCGCCAGCTGCTGTCGCGGGTGGCGGCGCTGTGCGAGCACCCGGCGGTGCTGTGCGGCAGCAGCATTTGGGTGGACCGCGTGTTCCTCGACCGCTACACCCCGGCGCTCGCAGGCTACCTGCACTACCGCATGGTCGACGTGACCTCGGTGCGCCTGCTGGTCGAGCGCTGGTACGGCGCCGAATCGGTGTACCTCAAGCCCAGCGCCGGCGAGCACGACGCCCTGGTCGACATCCGCAACTCGATCGCCGAGCTGCGCCACTACCGCGGGCTGCTGGCAGCGAAGAGCTGAGCGCGGGCAGCGGGCCGGGCGTTGCGAGCACGAGTCGAGCACGAGCACGAGTCGAGCACGACGCCGGCCGGGCCGTGGCCCGGGGTGGGGGCGTCGGCTTGGGTTAGGGGGCGTCCCTAGTTGGCGGTCAGGATGCGTTGGATGCCGCGGGCGGAGTGAGCCAGCAGGGCGTCGCGGGCGACCCCGCCGCCCAGCGAGGCCAGGAACAGCTGCTCCCCGAAGCACTCGATCGCGCGCACCGCAACGTCGTCCTTGGGCAGGGCGCGGGGCTCGAGGTCGGGCGGCCAGCCGTGCAGGACCATGGGCGCCACGGCGCCGAGCTCCTCGCACACGCCGTCCTCGCCAGCCCACGCCAGGAGCAGCCCGGTGCGGTCGGTCAGCGCGACCGCGGCCATGCGACCCCGCTGCAGCGTGCTCTCGAGCTGGTAGCGCAGGGCGGTATTGAAGTGCGCGCTGCGGCGGTTGCGACGATCTCTCATGCCTGCTCCAATGTAGGTACTACGACTACTAAAGCCTACCTTGTGTGCGATCGGCGAGTCCAAAAACTCGAGCCCTCGGGCGCTCGACCCGGCTTGCCGGCCGGATTTCAAGTCTGGAAAGCACAGACCGTCCGGGCCAGACTCGCGGCCATGGAGCTCTCCGAGGTCGTCGCACGGCACCGGGTGATCGTGTGCCTCGGCGCCGGCGGCGTGGGCAAGACCACGGCCTCGGCCGCGATCGCCCTGCGCGCGGCGATGGACGGAAAGCGCACACTGTGCCTTACCATCGACCCGGCCAAGCGGCTGGCCAACAGCCTCGGGCTGGCGGCGCTGCATGACGAGGAGCAGCGGGTCGAGCCCGCCCTGTTCGCGGCCCAGGGCCTGCCGTGCCGCGGCACGCTGGTGGCGATGATGCTGGACATGAAGCACACCTTCGACGAGCTGGTCGAGCGCCACGCCTCCTCGACCGAGCAGCGCGACCGCATCCTGTCCAACCGTATCTATCAGTACGTCTCGACCTCGCTCGCCGGCACCCAGGAGTACATGGCCATGGAGAAGCTCCACGCCATGCGCACCGACTCGCGCTTCGACTTCATCGTCCTCGACACCCCGCCCACGGCCAACGCGCTCGACTTTCTCGATGCGCCGCAGAAGCTCGTGGGCGCGATCGATTCACCGGTGATGCGCTGGTTCGTGCAGCAGCTGCAGCAGAGCGCCGGCATCCTCGGCAAGGGTGCGGCCTTCGTGATGCGCGGGCTGGCGAAGTTCACCGGCGCGGAGTTCCTGCAGGTGATCGGCCAGTTCCTCACCGACATCAATGCGCTGTTCGGAGGCTTTCGCGAGCGCGCGCAGGCGGTCTATGACGACCTGCGCGGGCCCGACGTGGCGTTCGTGATCATCAGCAGCCCCTCGCCGCAGGCCGTCGAGGAGGCCGCGTTCTTCAGCAAAAAGCTGCGCGGCTACGGCATCCAACCCGAGTCCGTGGTGGTCAACCGCGTGCACGCGGGGGTACCTCCGCAGAGCGAGCCCGATCTCGCCACCCTGCGCGGGCTGCTGCCCGCAGGCACCGCCGCCGACGGATTGCTGTCCGCCATGCGCCAGGCGGCCCGCGACCAGAACGCGCTGGCGGAGCGCGATCGCGAGGGAGTACGCCGCCTGCGGCGACACGTGGGCGACAGCATGAGTTATACCGAGGTGCCCGCGCTCGACCAGGACGTGCACGATCTCGGATCGCTGGCCGAGGTCGCCGGCTATCTGCTCGGTCCACTGGCGAGCTGAGGCAGGGAATCCCGCATGTCGAACTCCCCTAGCTTCGTGGCGATCGTGCTGGCGGCCGGCCAGGGCACGCGCATGAAGAGCACGCTGCCCAAGGTCCTGCACCCGCTGCTCGGCCGGCCGATGGTGAGCTATCCGGTCCAGGCCGCGCTAGAAGCCGGGGCCGAGCGCGTGGTGGTGGTGCTGGGTCACGGCCGCGACCAGGTGCAGGCGGAGCTGGCGCGGCGCTTCGACGCGCGGGTGCAGACCGCGCTGCAGCCCGAGCAGCGCGGCACCGGCGATGCCGCGCGCTGCGGAGCACAAGCCGTGCCCGAGCACGACGGGCTGCTGCTGATCTTCTACGGGGACGCGGCGCGCATCAGCGCGCGGCCCCTGCAGGCGCTGCTGCAGTGCGCTCGACAGGGCAAGGCCCCGCTCGCGCTGCTGACCGCGACCAGCGCGGACCCCACCGGGTACGGACGCATCGTGCGCGACGCCGCGGGGCGGGTCTGCGCGATTCGCGAGCAGAAGGACTGCAGCGAGCAGGAGACGCGCATCACCGAGTGGAACCCGGGCGTCTACGCCGTGTCTGCTCCGTTCTTCCGCCAGGCGGTGGCGCGGCTCGTGACCGACAACGCCCAGGGCGAGCTGCTGCTCACCGACGTGGTGGCGATGGCCGCAGCCCAGGGCGGCGCGCTCGACCTGCCGTGGGATGCGGCCGAGCTGCAGGGCGTCAACGATCGCGCAGAGCTCTCGGCGCGCGAGCGCGAGTTACGACTGCAGCTGTGTCTGAAGCATGCGCGCGCCGGCGTCACGCTGCGCGACCCCGAGACCACCTTCATCGATGCCGACGTGCAGATCGCGCAGGACGTGGTGATCGAGGCCAACGTGTCGTTGCGCGGGCGCTGCGTGATCGAGCGCGACGTGCGCATCGATGTCGGCTGCGTGCTCGACACGGTCACGGTGCGGGCCGGCGCCCAGCTGCTGCCCTACAGCGTGGCCACCCGCAGCGTGATCGGCGAGCGCGCACGGGTCGGACCGTTCTCGCACCTGCGGCCCGACTCGGAGCTGGGCGAGAGCGTGCACATCGGCAATTTCGTCGAGACCAAGAAGACGCGCATGGGGCGCGGCTCCAAGGCCAATCATCTGGCCTATCTCGGCGACGGGCGGGTGGGCGAGCAGGTCAACGTCGGCGCCGGCACCATCTTCTGCAACTACGACGGCTTCGGGAAGTACATCACGGTGCTCGAGGATGGTGCGTTCATCGGCAGCGATTCGCAGCTGATCGCGCCCGTCACCGTCGGCAAGCGGGCGTATGTGTCGACCGGCACGACCGTGACGCAGGACGTGCCTGCGGACGCCTTGGCTATCGGGCGCGCGCGTCAAGAAAACAAAGAGGGGATGGCGCCGCGCCTGCTCGCGCGGCTCAAGGCGAAGGCGGAGGGGGCCAAAGCAAAGCAGGCCAAGGACGAAACGAAGTGATGGAGAGCCAGATGCCCAAGTCGTCGAGCAAGCACACGTTGATCTTGGCCGCGCTATGCGCGCCCGCTCTGCTGAGCGCCGGCTGTCAGCCCGGTGTGGGCCAGTGCGACCAGGCCACGCTGGGAGACATCAACCCGCAGACGGCCACCACGCCCTTGGTGGGCCAGCTCGCCGTGCAGCACAATTGCGCAACCTGTCACTCGGTGAACGCGGTTGGTGACGCCCGCGTGGGCGCGCCTGCGGGGCTCGACTTCGACGTGGTGCCGCTCGACAACTCGCCGCTGGAGCTGGCCAAGATCACCCACGGCGCCAAGCAGGTGAGCCAGCACCGCGAAGCGATGTGGGGCCAGATCGAGAGCGGCTACATGCCGCCCAAGGGCCACGGCGTGCTCTCCGCTTCCGACAAGGAGGCGATCCGCAACTGGCTCGCCTGCGGCGCGCCGGTGGTCGACGCGCCTGCGATGGGTCCCAGCGGCGCGGATTGGACCTCGATCTACAGCATGAGCCTGGCGCCGACGTGCACGGTGTGTCACGGCACGGCGAGCTATATGGGCGCCGGCAATGGCTTCCTGCTGGGCGATCCCGACACCACCAACCCGGCCAACATCTGTGCCGCTTATCACAACGTGGTGAACAGGACTGCGGTCACCACCCAGGGCAACTGCGCGAGCATGGGCCTGACCCTGGTGCTGCCCAGCAATCCAGACGCGTCGCTGCTGTACCGCAAGCTCGCCGGCACCCAGACCTGCGGGCTGGGCATGCCCTACGGCGCGCCGCTCGGTCCCAATGATCGCACCACGCTGGCCGTGTACCAGTGGATCATGATGGGCGCGCCCCCCCCCGCGGGCTGCCCCTAGAGCACCGAACATATTGAAACACGCACGATTTCGGGGCCCGCGCGGGCGCATGGCACGCGCGCTCCCCGCTCGACGTAGGATGGACTACGCCTTCGGGCTCCGGCCCGCACCCTGCATCCCGCCATGACCCCGACTTCGCACACGCTTCAATATGTTCGGTGCTCTAGTTCAGTTACCAGTCTGCTCCTCAGCTCAGAGCTCTAGATCCCACGGCGTCGCCGGTCTTGCGATTCCGCCATGAGTGGGTGGATTGCAGTGCCGTGATACTGGCGGCGAGGCGCGAGCCAGACAAGCCGCCACGAGATCTGCGAATTGTCAATTCGGCTTGGATTTTCCCCGGCTGCGGCTTGCTACGGGCGTGCATGGGGGTAGCTGAATACTAATGAGCTACTACCTCGCCAGACGCGTCGAGCTTCCCTTCGCCCAAGCGGTCGAACGGGTGACCGCGCGCTTGAAGGACAAGGGCTTCGGCGTGCTGACCACCATCGACGTGAAGGCTACGCTGCAGAAGAAGCTCGAGGTCGACTTTCGCCCTTACACCATCCTCGGCGCCTGCAACCCGAAGCTCGCTTACCAGGCGCTCGGTGTGGAGCCGCACGTCGGTACCATGCTGCCCTGCAACGTCATCGTGCAGCAGCAGGACGACGGCATGGTCGAGGTCGCCGCGGTCGACCCCGTAGCGTCCATGCAGGCGATCGACAACCCGCGACTGGCGGCCGTGGCCGGACAGGTCAGGGAGCTGCTGCGCGAGGTGGTCGAGGGCCTGTGATCGGGCTTGGCATGGCTTCGCGCGCGGCGCGCGCTCGACCTAGGTGACGCCATGCTGGAATCGACACCAAGACATAGCCGCTGGTTGCTCGACGACGTGATCATGGTGTCGATCGCGGTCGTGTTGCAGCTCGGGTGCATCGTGCCGCTGCGCGCCGACCGGCGCAGGCGCGCGCGCCTGCGTTTGCAGGCGGCCCAGGCGCGCGGCACAGCCGGCGCGCGCTCGGGGGGCTGGGCGCCGCGTCGCACGCACGCGCGGACTGCGCGGGGCCGCGTCGCTCGTTCGGCGCCCCAGCCGCCGGCGAGCGACCAGTTTCACGCCCGATAGCGCTGCGCGATCGGATAGCGGCGCCCCGGGCCGAACGCCTTGCGCGTGATGATCAAGCCTGGCGGCATCTGCCGGCGCTTGTACTCGTTGCGCTGCACCATGGCGGCTACCCGCTCCACCAGCGCGCGCTCGAAACCGGCGGCGATCACCTGCTCGCTCGACTCGCCGTCCTCGATCAGGCGCTCGAGCACGGGGTCGAGGCGGGTGTAGGGCGGCAGGCTGTCCTCGTCCTTCTGGTCGGGGCGCAGCTCCGCGCTCGGCGCCTTGTCGAACACGCGCTGCGGGATCAGCGTGCGCCCCGCCCCGCGGTTGACCGCGCGCGCGACCTCGTAGACGAAGGTCTTGGGCAGATCGCTGATCACCGCCAGGCCGCCGGCCATGTCTCCGTAGAGCGTGCAGTAGCCGACCGCGATCTCGCTCTTGTTTCCGGTCGTCAGCAGCAAGTGGCCGAGGCGGTTCGAGATCGCCATCAAGGTGTTGCCGCGGATGCGGGCCTGGACGTTTTCGAAGGTGGTGTCGTCCGCGGGCGCGGGACCGAGACCCGCCAGCGCGGGACGCAGCACCTGCAGATAGCGCTCGAAGATCGGCTCGATTTCGATCACACGAAAACCGATGCCGAGCGCTTCGCTCAGTGCGCGCGCGTCGTCCAGGCTGGCCTGTGAGGAGTAGCGGGTCGGCATGGCGACGCCGAGCACGTTGGCCGGGCCGAGCGCGCCAGCGGCGACCGCGGCCACCAGCGCGCTGTCGATGCCGCCCGACAGCCCCAACACCGCGCGCTCGAAGCCGCACTTGTGCGCGTAATCGCGCGTCCCCAACACGAGCGCCCCGAGCGCCGCGTCCGCGTCGCCGGCCGGCCGCGCCGCGCAGGACTGGCCGGGCGCGATCTCGCAGCTGAGCACGTGCTCCGCGAAGCTGGGCGCGGCCGCCCAGGTTTCGCCGTCCGGCCCGTACAGCGCGGAGCTTCCGTCGAACAGCAGGTCGTCGTTGCCGCCGACCAGGTTGACGAACGCCAGCGGCAGGCGGTGCTTGCGCGCGATCGCCGCGAGCATCGCTGGACGCCCCTCGCGCTTGCTCAGCGTGAACGGCGAGGCCGCGAGGTTCAGCAGCACCTGTGCGCCCGCGGCGACCAGCTCGGTCACCGGGTCCTGCGGATAGTAGCGCCGCAGAGGGCTGTCGACCGCGTTCCACACGTCCTCGCAGATGGTCACGCCGAAGCGCGTGCCGCCCAGCTCGAACACGTCCTTGCCGCTGCCCGGCTCGAAGTAGCGGTCCTCGTCGAACACGTCATAGGTGGGCAGCAACCGCTTGCGGAACACCTGCTCCACGCCGCCGCCGCGCACCAGGGCGACCGCGTTGAACAGCGCTTGCGGCGGTCCCTCCTCGCGCGCCACGAAGCCGACCAGCGTGGCGGCCTCGCGCGGCAGCTCGCGCGCCAGCGCCTCGAGCGCGCGCAGGTTGTCGCTGACGAAGGCGGGCCGGTCGAGCAGGTCGCGTGGCGGATAGCCGGTCAGGGTCAGCTCCGGCAGCAGCGCCAGCTCCGCACCCTGCGTGCAGGCCGCACGCACCGCCTGCAGGCTGCGCCGGCGATTGCCGTCCAGGTCGCCGACCGTGGTGTCGATTTGGCAGAGGCCGATGCGCATGGCGTTCCGGGACGCGCGCCCGGCTGAGCTACTTGTAGCGCGTCCGCTACGGCGGTCCAGATGCGAGAGCCGGAGCGCGCCCAACCGCGCACATCTCCGGCCTGCGCGTGCTCGGGGGAGGGGGATCGGCTAGCGTTCCCGGATGCGGCTGTACGGATACTGGCGAAGCTCGGCGACGTGGCGGGTCAGGATCGCGCTCGCGTACAAGGGCGTCGACTATGTGCTCTCGCCGGTGGACCTGCTCGCCAAGCAGCAGCACGAGCCGGACTTCGTCGCGCGTAACCCGATGCGCCACGTGCCGGTGCTTGCGGTCGAGGAGGGCGGGCACACGCGGCATCTGGCCGAGTCGATGGCGATCCTGGAATGGCTGGAGGAGCGCTACCCGCGGCCGGCGCTGCTGCCGCGCGACCCGTTCCTGCGCGCACGCACGCGCCAGCTCGCGCTGATGGTGGTCTCGGGCATCCAGCCGCTGCAGAACACCAAGGTACAGGCGTTCGTGCGTGACGCGCTGCACGCCGACGATGCCGCCTGGATCAAGCACTGGGTCGGCGCCGGCCTGGCCGCGCTCGAGGCGCTGGTGCCGGAGACCGCGGGTCGCTTCGCGGTCGGCGACGCGCCGTCGTTCGCAGACCTGTGCCTGGTGCCCGAGCTGGCGTTCGCGCGTCGCTTCGGCGTCGAGCTGAGCGGGCTGCCCACGCTGCTCGCGATTGAGCAGGCCTGCGCGCAGCTCGACGCGTTCCAGCGCGCGCACGCGGACCGACAGCCCGACGCCCCGCCGCCGCGCTGAGCGCGCGCCTCACTCCGCCATTGCCGGCAGATAGGTCTCGTTGCCTGGGGTGACCACGATCAGGCGGTAGTCGCCGGGCGCCAGGTCGGGCGGAATGCCGAACGCGCCGCTCCAGGCGCCGCCGGCGGCGCTCACCGTCACGCCGAGCAGCATGCGCTCGCGGCGACCCTCGGCCGCGAGCGAGATCTCGACACGCAGGCCCGTCACGCCGGCGCCGCCGATGTCTTGCACGTGGCCGCTCAGGCGCAGCTGATTGCCCCGCTGCACGCTCTGCTGGCGCTGGTCGAGCAACAGCAGCAGCGGCGCGCGGCCCGAGCTGTCGCGCGGCGCTGCGCTGCTGCGCTCGCCCATGAACGACGCGCGTTCGTGCGCCTGCGCCGCCGCACCCTGCACGTCCGGGCTGACCCAGCGCCCCTGCAGCTGCGCGTCGCCCGGCCGCCGCACGCCCTGCACGTCGCGCCCAGCCAGCGAGTAGCTGCGCTCGTAGGCCGCGGGTCGCGGCAGCGGGTCTGGCTCGGCGGGCTGATACAGCGGCCGCTCGCTGGCGCCGTGCGCGGTCAGGCCGTGGGCGGCGCCGCCCAGATCGATCCGCATCCAGCCCACGCGCGGCAGCTCGACCTCGACCCAGGAGTGCGCCTCGTTCTGCACGAAACGCGCGGGCAAGCCGAGCGCGTGCGCGGTCACCACGAACGCATACGCGCGGTGGCGGCAGATGCCCTTCTTGCCTTTCGCCAGGTCGAGGTAGATGTCGCCCTGGTTCGCGGGCGGTTGCGCGGACTCCTCGAACGCGCGGAAGTACGCGGTCAGCGTGGCCAACGCGACCGCGGAGTCCGAGCTCGGGTCGAGTCCGAGCTCGCGCGCGAAGCCGAGCGCGCGCGTGCGGATGCTCGGGTCGAGCGGGGGCACGTGGCTGGCGAGCGCGGAGACCTTGCCGTGAGGCGGCGTGGTACCGAAGTACGCGCGCGGCGCATCGGTCAGAAACGAGACGAACACCGGCCTTTGCGGCGGCTCGCCGTGGATCACCGCAAAGAAGTTGTCGGCGCCGTCGCGCTCGATCGAGAGCGCGACCTCCGGCTCGGTGTGCAGGCTGAGGATGCGCGACTCGGGCGAAACCGAGGGCAGCGGCACCACGCGCCCGGCGGAAAAGTCGAGCCGCACCTCACCCCAGAAGCGGTCGCGCGGCCGCGGATCGGGTGGCTTGGCGCTCGCCTTCTCGACCCTAACCGGCTTGCGGCGCGGATCGTGGATTGCCAGCAGCGGGGTCACGCCGTCGCGATCGAGCACGGTCGCGTCGAGGCTGGTGACGCGCTTGAAGGGCGCGATCGAGGGGTTGAAGGCCGCGTAGTACTGCAGCGAGCCCTCGAGCTCGGTCTGCCGGTCCGGCCGAAACGTGGGCGAGCGCTGGCCCGGTTGCTCCTGCTGCGCGCCGTCGCCGGGCGTGGCCACCATCGCCGGGGCGGCTTCCTCCTCCGCGTCCGGCTCGGGCGCCTCCAGCACCTGCCCGTCGTACACCAGCGCCGAGGGCTCGGCGTCGCTGCGCGCCAGCTCGGCCACCGCCTCGTCGGGATTGACGTCGGGCACGAACTCGTGCAGCACCGGGCCGTCCGCCGAGGCTGAGGCCGGAGTCAACGCCCAGGCGCAGGCAAGCCACAGCTCGGGCCGGCAGCGCACTGGTCCAGCCTAGCACTCCTGTTCCCAATCTCTTCGCGGCCGCCTTTCCGCACGGCGCGGGCCGGCTCAGGGCGTTGCGCGACCTTGAAATACAGGGAGCATCCCTGCGGCCGCGCGCCGGCTGATCGAACCTACGGCGGACAGAAATCCAACCACGAGAGCTTGGCAACAGTGGTGCTAGCCGATGCGGCTGCCGGCGCGAGCCCGGCGCGGCGCCGCGTCCGGGGTGGCCCGGTTTTTCCAGCCCCAGGGGAATGCAACAGCTCCGTCGTGGCCTGCGCGAGGCTTTACGGGTATCGTTGTAACCAAGATGTCCGCCTCGATGATTTTGCTCGCAGTGTTCGGCCTGTCGCTGCTCGTGATCGTGCACGAGGGGGGCCACTACCTGGCGGCGCGCGCCTTCGGGATGCAGGTGACGCGTTTCAGCATCGGCTTCGGCCCCGCTATCGTCAGCTATCGCCCGCGCAACAGCCCGACCACGTTTCAACTCTGTGCCATCCCCTTCATGGCCTACGTGATGATCGCGGGCATGAATCCGGCCGAGGACGTCGATCCCAACGATCCCAGCATCTACCCGAACAAGAGCGTGTTCGCGCGCATCGTCACCATCTTCGGCGGCCCGTTCGCGAACTACATCGCCGCCTCGCTGCTGGTGCTGGGCCTGGGGCTGCTGCACGGCTGGCCCGAGCAGAAGCCGACCGAGCCGATGATCGTCGACACCATCGAGCCAGGCTCGCCCGCGGCGCAGGCGGGGCTGCAGGTGGGCGACGTGATTGTGCGCGCCGATGGCCGGTCGATTCGCAACGTCGAGGAGCTGATCAAGGTGACCGCGCCGCGCGCCGGCAAGCCGACGGTCTACGAGATCGAGCGCGCCGGCAAGCGCCTGGGCCCGCTCACCATCACGCCCCGCGCGGTGGGCAGCAAGGGCATCATCGGTGTGACCCCGAAGGTCGAGGCGGTGACCCGCACGCTCAGCTTCGGGCAGGCCTCGCTGCTGGCGGTGGCCTATCCGTTCGAGCTCACGCTGCGCAATCTCTACGGGATCGCCGAGCTGATCCAGCGCCGCTCGACCGAGGGCATCACCGGACCGGTCGGCATGGGCAAGCTGGTGGCCGAGCAGGCGCAGAAGGGCGTGTTCAACTTCGTCCACATCCTGGTCGCGATCTCGGTCGCGCTCGGGCTGTTCAACTTGCTGCCTTTTCCCGCGCTCGACGGGGGCCGGCTGGTGTTCCTCGGCTACGAGCTGGTCACGCGCAAGCGTCCCAACGAGCGGATCGAGGCCGCGGTGCACGCGGTGGGGCTGCTGTTTCTGCTGGGCGTGATCGCGCTGGTCACCCTGCGCGACGTGGTCGGCTGAGCGCGCTCGGGCGCCTGCTCGGGCGCGCCCCTTCGGCAGCGGGAGCGTCCGAGATCGGGGTGCGCAACGCGATGCCCTGCGCACGGAAGCCGGCCAGGCGTCTTTACAGCGCCGCCAGAATCGGGCTAACCAGACCCCTCACGCAGGCAGAGCGAGAAAGCGAGGGGCGATGAGAGCAGTGGTCGTAGGGGTGATGCTGGCGTTGGCGCTCAGCCTTGCGGGCCATGCTCGGGCGCAAGACGAGCAGCCGGCGGCAGACGAACAGGCCGCTGCAGTTGATCAGAGCGATTCGGGAGCAGATCAAGCCGGCGGCGCCAGCGAGAGCTCCGGCGAGCCCGCCGGCGCGGACGCGGCGAAGCCGGCCAGCGAGGGCTCGCGGAACTGGTCGTTCGGGCCGTACTTCCGCTTGGTGGTGGTGCCTTCGTTCATGCTCAAGCTCTTCGTGGACCTGGCGCCGACGCCGACCGATCCCGCGTTCGGAGTCACCGCGACCTACCGCACCGCGGACGGCAGCCCGAACTTCGAGATGGGCATCGGCTATGCCGCTTATGCTTTTCACGGTCCATTCCGCGCCAAGAACGGCGATCCCAACGACACCGAGTGGATCGACAGCGGCCTGGGCCTGGTGCACCTGACCGGCTCGATCCTGTGGGAAGCGCCGATCGTCAAGGACACGCTCGGCTTCCAGTACGGGGTGGGGCTCGATCTGGGCGTGGTCACCGGCAGCCTCAAGCGCACCGAGGCCTACCAGCAAGCCAACGGCGCCTGGGCCAAGTGCACGGCGCCCGGCATCCCCAGCCCGCTCACTTGCCAGGCTCCACAGCACGTGCCGCTCGGGACCACGCCCTACACCGACCCTTACGATGTGAAGGGCGAGCAGTACAACGTCACCCAGAAGGGCCTGCCGCCGGTCATGGCGTTCCCCATGCTCCCGCGCCTGGGCCTGCGCTACTCGCCGATTCCGGATCTGTGGGTGCGGCTCGATGCGGCTTACGGCATCGCGCAGTTCTGGTTCGGGCTGTCGGCTGCATACGTGCCCAAGCTGTGAGCCGCTGCGCGCGCAACCAGGGCTTGACCGGCCTGCGCGCTCGTGAAAGGGATGCGGCATGAAGACGCGCCCGCTCGCGATGACTGTGGGGCTGGCGGTGCTGATCGGCGCGGCCGCGGGCGCCAGCCACGCGCAGCACCCGCAGGCCAAGTCGAGCGCCGGGCCCGCTGCGCCCGCACCGGCCGAGGTCGCCCGGCGCGCGCAGGTGCTCGCGAGCTTCAGCGGGGGCAAGATCACGGTCGGCGAGCTCGAGGACGTTGCCGCCCAGCAGAACCCGTACGTCCGCCGGCGCTACAAGGACCCGCAGCGGCTGAAGGACTTGCTGGACAACACCCTGCGCTTCGACCTGCTGAGCGCCGAGGCCGAGCGCCGTGGCTACGCCAAGAACGCAGTGGTCGAGCAGGCAGTCAAGCAGAACGCCGTGCAGCAGCTGATCAAGTCGGAGATCGACGACAAGCTGACCGCCGCGTCGATTCCCAGTGCCGAGATCGAGAAGTATTACAAGGATCACATCGACGAGTACGTCCAGCCGGCGTTGCTGCGCGCCAGCCACGTGCTGGTTGCCAGCGAAGCGGAAGCGAGCGAGCTGCTGGCCAAAGCCAAGGGCATGGACCTGCGCGCCTTCCGCCAGCTCGCGCAGGACAAGAGCATCGACCAGGCCACCAAGCTGCGCGGCGGCGACCTCGGCTACATCGACGCCCGGGGCCACGTGCGCGGCCAGAGCGACGCCAAGGTCGCACCGGCGATCGCCAAGGCGGTGTTTGCGCTCAAGACGATTGGCGATACCGCGCCCAAGCCGGTCAAGACCGAGGCCGGCTACAGCGTGGTCAAGCTCACCGGGCGGCGTGCGGCGGTGTCGCGCACGCTGGCCGAGGTCAAGGACGCCATCCGCGTACGGCTGTGGCGCGACCGGCGCCAGCAGGCGCTCGACGACCTGGTTGCCAAGCTGCACGAGCTGGTCAAGCCCGAGCTGCACCCGGCGCTGGTCGACGCGATCAAGCTCCAATGAGCCCATTCCCGGCGAAGTCCGCGGCGCACAGCTTCAGAAGCTCCACAGGAAGGCGGGAAGGTAGTTCTTCTCGCCTTCCCAGCTTCCTGTTGATTCCCCGAAACGGCTTCCGCGCGGGCCGTGGCTTACGCCAGGGCCAGGCGGGCGGCGAGGCGCTCGGCCACGAAGTCGACGAACGCGCGGACCTTGGGCGTGAGGTGGCGCGGCGTCGGATAGACCGCATAGAGCGCGCCGCCCGGGGCGCTGTGCTCGGGCAGCACCTGCACCAGCCGTCCGGCGCGCAGGTCCTCGGCGCAGGCGAAGCTCGCCAGGCTGGCGATGCCTAGCCCGGCCACGGCGGCCGCGCGCACGAAGTTGAAATCGTTGCTGGCGAAGCGCCCCGACACCGCGACCTCGCTTTCGCCCTCCGGGCCGCGCAGGCGCCACAGCTCGCCGGTGCGCTCGGTGCCGAACACGATGCAGTCGTGCGCGCCCAGCTCCTGCACGTTCGCGGGGTCGCCGCGCCTGCGCAGGTACTCCGGGCTGGCGTACAGCCCCCGCTCCACCTCGACCACGCGGCGCGCGACCAGCGACGAGTCGGGCAGGTTGCCCGCGCGCAGCGCGACGTCGAAGCCTTCGGCGACCAGGTCGACACGCGCGTTGGTCGCATACAGCACTACGCTCAGCTCGCGGTAGCGGCACTGAAACTCGGCCATCAGTTGGGTCAGGTAGCTGAGCCCGAAGTCCACCGGCGTGGTCACGCGCAGCGTGCCGCGTGGAGTCGCCTCCAGCTCGGTGACCGCGCGCTCGGCTTCCTCGAGCTCGGCCATCACCCGCTCGGCGCGCGCAAAGTACTGCGCACCCACCTCGGTCAACCCGAGCTTGCGCGTGGTGCGGTGCAGCAGCCGCGCGTGCAGCCGTCGCTCGAGCCCGGCCACGCGGCGGCTGACCGTGGACTTGGGCATGGCGAGCTTGCGCGCGGCCGCCGAAAAGCTTCCGAGCTGTGCGACATGCACAAAGATGCGCACTGCATCGAGATCTTCGATTGTTGCATTCATGGAACAGTCTGTCCCATCGAGAGAGACTAGTGCCTGAGCGGCAACGACACAAGCTGTGGGTCAGACGTCGATAGACACCCTCAAAGGGAGGCGACCCATGACCCAGCTGAAACAACACCTGCCCAGTGCCGCGCGCGTCCTGCTCGGACTGATCTTTTTCGTGTTCGGGCTCAACGGCTTCTTCGGCTTCCTGCCGCAGCCGTCGCTCGCCCCCGCCGGCGGCCGGTTCATCGCGGCGCTGGTGGCGACCGGCTACTTGTTCCCGCTGCTCAAAGCCACCGAGGTGACGGCCGGCGCGCTGCTGCTCAGCGGGCGCTACGTGCCGTTGGCGCTGACCTTGTTGGCGCCGGTAATCGTCAACATCGTGGCGTTTCACGCCTTTCTCTCGCCCGCCCTGGCGTTGCCTGCGTTGGTCCTCGCGCTGGAGCTGTTTCTGGCTTGGGCGTACCGCGACGCCTATCGCCCGCTGTTGCGCGCACGGGCTGCGCGGCCGCGCCTGCTGCGGGAGCCGGCCCCGCGCGCCCACGTGGTGGGCGACACCGCCAGCGCGCGCGCCTGACGCCATCGCGGCCGCACGACCGCAGGCATGCCTCGGCGCATGCCTGCGGCGTGCGTCGCGGGCGCTTCCCCAAGCATTGCAGTAGCCCAGTTTGGCGGAGTGCGGCCTGGCTCGCGCTGTGGTACGCACGATGCGGGTGCGTGCGTCGGCGTCTGGCCGGGTCGCGTGGCAAGGGCAGCGGCCGCCAAGGCCGGAAAGGGTGGTTTCGCGATGCGGCGGCAACGACGGTGCGCGAGTGGCGCGATGGTGGCACTGGGCTGCGTGTTGGTGCTCGGCTGCTCGTCCGGCTCGCACAAGGGAGGTGGCGGCGCGGCCGCTCCGGGTACCGGCGGCGGCGCGAGCGTGGTCTCGACCGGCGGCTCCAGCCCCGGCACCGGCGGCACGGGAACCAACACCGGCACGGGCGGCACCACGCTGCCGGGGACCGGGGGTGGGACCGCGACCGGTACCGGCGGCGGCAGCGCGAGCGGCCAGGGCGGCAACCAGGCCGGCGGCAGCGGGGGCACTCCTGCGAGCGGCACCGGCGGCAGCAGCTCCGGCGCTCCCACCACCAGCTCCGCCTCTGTGCTGCAGTACCACAACAACGCCACCCGCGATGGGGTCTACGTCGACTCGGCGTTCACGCTCGCGGCCGCGCCCACGCTGCACCGCGACAAGACGTTCAACGCGACCATCTCCGGTCCGACCTACGCCCAGCCGCTGTACTACGCGGGCCCGGACGGCAAGGATCTGGTGATCGTCGCCACCGAGCAGAACCAGGTCTCCGCGTTCAACGCCAGCGACGGCAGCGTGGCGTGGCAGAAGACGCTGGCGAGCCCGGCGAACCAGCTGCCGTGCGGCAACATCAGGCCGCTGGGCATCACGGGCACGCCCGTGATCGACCCCTCGAGCGGGACGCTCTACCTCGACGCGATGACGGCCGACAGCAGCGGCGCGGCCAAGCACATGATCTTCGCGCTCTCGCTCGCCGACGGCTCCACGCGCAGCGGTTGGCCGGCCGGCGGCATCGACGTCAGCGCGAAGGTCAAGGCCGGCAGCACCAGCTTCGACTCCAGCGTGCAGAACGAGCGCGGCGCGCTGCTGTTGCAGGGCGGCACGCTCTATGTGCCCTATGGCGGGCACTGGGGCGACTGCGGCAACTATCACGGCTGGGTGGTGGGCGTGCCCCTGGATAAGCCCGACGCGCCGATCGCGTGGGCCACACGCGGGCAGGCGGGCGGCGTCTGGGCGCCGGGCGGCATCGCTTCGGACGGCACCTCGCTGTACGTCGCCACCGGCAACACCATGGGTGCCGGCAGCTGGAGCGACGGCGAGGCGGTGATCCGGCTGTCGCCGAGCTTGGCGTTCAGCCAGACCAATGACGACTACTTCGCGGCCAGCAACTGGCAGAGCCTCGACTCGGGCGACGTCGACATCGGCGGCTCGGGGCCGGTGCTGTTCACCGCCAAGGGCGCGACCCCGTCCGAGCTCACGATCGGTCTCGGCAAGGACGGCACCGCGTACCTGCTCGACCGCCAGAAGCTCGGCGGGATCGGCGGGCAGATCACCACACTGCACGCCTCCACGCAGCAGATCATCAACGCGGCGGCCGCGTACTCCACCGCGCAGGGCAGCTACGTGGTGTTCAAGGGCGCGGGATCAGGCTGCCCCAACGGCCAGGGCCAGATCACCGCGCTCAAGATCTCCGCGGCGTCGCCCCCCGCGCTGTCGGTGGCCTGGTGCGCGGGCGGCTCGGGCACCGGCTCGCCGATCGTGACCACCACCGACGGCAGCTCCGAGGCGATCGTGTGGTGGGTTGCGGCCGAAGGCGACAACAAGCTGCACGGCTACAACGCCGACACCGGCGCGGAGGTGTTCAACGGCGGCGGCGCCGACGAGCAGATGGCCGCGGTCAACCGCTTCCAGACCCCGATCGTGGCCAACGGTCGGATTTTCGTGGCGGGCTCGAACGCGGTTTACGCCTTCACCCTGAAGTGACACAGTAGAGGCTGGGCGAGATCGCCAGCAAGGAGCAGCGAGCATGGACTGGGAGACACCTTCGTTCCTCGAGATCGACATGAGCGCGGAGATCGGCGCCTACCAGAGCGACTTCAGCGAGTTCGATACCCGGCGCATCGAGGCCGAGCGCGACGCCGACAGCGAGTGAGCGCGCGGGCGCAGCGTGGGCGCAGCGAATCTCTCCATGAGCGCAGCCAGCCTCGCGCGGGGGGGAGCCGCTACGGCTCTGCCCGCGAGGCGGGGGCGGGTAGGGCGCCTGCCCGGGGGGTAGACGGCCTCAACGCAGGCGTCGGCGGACGCAACGCACGAGCGAGCGAAGCCAGCCCCGCGGGGGAGTGGGGCCCCAACGGCTTGGCCGGTGGGGCGGGCAGGGCGCGTGCCCTCCCCGGTGACGGACCGTGAAGGCGCGCGTGCTCGGGTCCGCGGCGGGCGGTGGCTTCCCGCAGTGGAACTGCGGCTGCTTCAATTGCCGTGAGGCGCGGCGGGGCGCCGCGCACGCGCGGCCGCGCAGCCAGGAGTCGCTGGCGGTCAGCGCGGACGGCGAGGCATGGTTTCTGCTCAACGCCTCGCCCGAGATCCGGCAGCAGATCGAGAGCTTCACGCCGCTGCACCCGCGCGGAGCGCGGCACTCGCCGCTGGCCGGCATCGTGCTGACCAACGGCGACCTCGACCACTGTCTGGGCTTGCTCTCGCTGCGCGAGTCACACCCCCTGCGCGTGTACGCGACCGCGGCTGTGTGGCAAGGCTTCACCCAGGGCAACGTGCTGGCGCGAACGCTGCAGCGTTTCGAGGGTCAGGTGCGCTTCATCCCGCTCGAGCTCGGCCGCGAGCTGCCGCTGCAGCTGCCCGATGGGCAGCCGAGCGGGCTGTCGCTGGAGGCGATCGCC
The DNA here is from genome assembly GCA_963778655.1 of uncultured delta proteobacterium. Classification (GTDB taxonomy): domain Bacteria; phylum Myxococcota_A; class Polyangia; order Polyangiales; family JAFGIB01; genus CAVZVA01. Next base: position 601,032 of record CAVZVA010000011.1, on the reverse strand, counting down.
GTGCCGGGCAAGCTGCCGATCCACCTCGAGGGCTCGGGCCAGGGCGGCGACGAGGACAACGTGGGGCTGCTGCTGCGCGAGCGCGCGAGCGGCGCGACCCTTTCGTACTTTCCGGCGGTGGGCGGGCCGACGCCGGCGCTGCACGCGGCGCTGCAGGCCGCGCGCTGCGTGTTCTTCGATGGCACGTTCTGGTCGAGCGACGAGCTAATCGCGCTTGGGCTGGGTGACAAGCGCGCCGAGCAGATGGCGCACTGGCCGGTGGGCGGCGCGGGCGGCAGCCTCGAGCTGCTGGCCGCGCTCCGGCACGCGCGGCGCGTGCTGATCCACGTCAACAACACCAATCCGCTGCTGCTCGAGGACTCGGAGCAGGCCGCGCAGGCGCGTGCGGCCGGCGTCGAGATCGCCTACGACGGCATGGAGCTCGAGCCGTGAGCGGCGGCGCGTCCGAGCCCGGCGCCGGCCAGCTCTGGTCGGAAGAGGCCTTCGTGGAGCGCCTGCGCGAGCAGGGCGCGCGCCGCTATCACGACCACCACCACTTCCACGTGGCGATGCACGAGGGCACGCTTCGCCGCGAGCAGCTGCAAGCCTGGGTGCTCAACCGCTACTACTACCAGACGCGGGTGCCGATCAAAGACGCGCTGATCCTGGCCAAGTCCGAGGATCCGGCGTTTCGGCGGCTGTGGATCCACCGCATCCACGATCACGACGGCGAGCAGGAAGGCGAGGGCGGGCTTGCGCTGTGGCTGCGGCTGGCCGAGGGCGTGGGCCTGGACCGCGAGGAGGTCGCGAGCTGCCGCTCGGTGCTGCCGGGCGTGCGTTTCGCCTGCGACGCTTACGTGCAGCTGGTGCGCGAGCGCAGCCTGGTCGAGGCGGTGGCCTCGTCGCTGACGGAGTTCTTCGCGCCCGATCTGATGTCCAAACGGATCGCCGCCTGGGAGCGCCATTACCCCTGGGTGCGCGGCGAGGTGCTGGCGTACTTCCGCACGCGCGTACCGCGCGCGCGGAGCGACTCCGAAGAGGCGGTCGCCTTCGTGCTGCGTCATGCCACGACCCGCGCGCTGCAGGAGCGCTGCCTGGCGGCGCTGGTGCGCAAGACCGAGATCCTGTGGCACCTGCTCGACTGCGTGGCGCTGGCGCACGGTCCGACACCGCCCGCGGCGCCGCCGCCGGCCGGGCGATGATCGAGCCGGACATGCGGCCGCGGCTGGCGCGCAAGGTGCGTTTGCGCTTCGATCGGCATTCCGGCCGCCACATGCTGCTCTACCCGGAAAAAGGCCTGGCGCTCAATCAGACCGCGGCGGCGGTGGCCGAGCTGTGCACCGGCAACCACCGCGTGGTCGAGATCGTGGAGCGCTTGGCCGCGGGCTCCGGCGCTGGCGCGCGTGCGCGCATCGAGCAGGATGTCCACGCCTTTCTGCAGGCGCTGCTCGACCGCAACCTGCTGGAGCTCACGTCATGAGCGACGACGTCGCCGTGAGCAGTGCCGCGCCACGGCCGTACACGTTGATCGCGGAGCTGACGTATCGCTGTCCGCTGCGCTGCGTGTACTGCTCCAATCCGGTCGCGTTGCGCGAGCAGGGCGAAGAGCTGCAGACGGGGGTCTGGGAGCGCGTGCTCGCGGAAGCGGAGGCGCTCGGCGTGGTGCAGCTGCACCTGACCGGCGGCGAGCCGCTGCTGCGGCCCGATCTCGAGGCGCTGGTGGCGCGCGGTCACCAGCTCGGGTTGTACGTAAACCTGATCACCAGCGCGGTGCCGCTCAGCCGCGAGCGGCTGGCCGGGCTGCAGGCACGCGGGCTGTGCAACATCCAGATCTCGGTGCAGGGCGTGCACGAGCGCGACGCCGAGCGCATCGCCGGGCGGGCCTGGCTCGCGCAGAAGCTGCAGGCGGCGCGCTGGGCGGGCGAGCTCGGGCTGCCGCTCACGCTCAACGTGGTGCTGCACCGCGAGAACATCGCGCAGGTGCCGGAGCTGGTGGAGCTGGCGCTCTCGCTCGGCGCGGAGCGGCTCGAGCTCGCCAACACACAGTACCTGGGCTGGGCGCTGCAGAACCGTGAGGCGCTGCTGCCGAGCGCCGAGCAGATCGAGAGAGCGCGCGCGCAGGCAGCCGAGGCGCGTGCGCGCGTGGCGGGGCGCATGGAGCTGCTGTTCGTGCTGCCCGACTACCACGCGACCCGCCCGCGCGCGTGCATGGACGGCTGGGGTCGCCGCTACTTGCTGGTGAGCCCCGACGGGCTGGTGCTGCCCTGCCACCAGGCTCACACCATCGACGGGCTGCGCTTCGAGCGCGTGGGCGAGCAGCCGCTGTCGCAGATCTGGGCGCGCTCGGAGGGGCTGCAGGCGTTTCGCGGCGAGGCGTTCATGCAGGAACCGTGCAAGAGCTGCGAGCGACGCACGCTCGATTTCGGCGGCTGCCGCTGTCAGGCGTTCCACCTGCTAGGCGACGCGGCTGCCACCGATCCCGCGTGCGAGCTCTCGCCGCAACACGGGCTGGTGCGCGACGCGCGTGCGCGCGCGGCCGCGCGCGAGCCGCGCCTGCAGCCGCTGCGCTACCGCCGCCGGCCCTGAATCAGAGCTCGCGGTGATCGGTCCTTTGGCGCGCCTGAGCGCAAAAGCCCGGTGGCATCGGCGCGCCCTCTCCCCTATGCTCCAGCCTCGGCGCGTGGGTCTCGGACCACAGCGCGCTCAGGCATGCGGGGCGCCGGGCGCGGCGCTTCCATCACACGCGGCGAGGCGAGGCGCGACACGCGCCGGCGCGCCGCCAGGAGACGAAGATGCCCGGCAAGAACGGAGGGTCGTACGGCGGTGGCTCGCGGGGCGGGCTCGGCGGCGGTCTGCTCGGCGTGCTGCGCAGCCGCGTGCCGCTGGTGCTCGTGCTCGTGCTGGTCGCGGTCGGGGCCTACAGCTCGTACTACCAGGTCGAGCCCGATCAGGTCGCGCTGGTCACGCGTTTCGGCGCCTATGTCTACAGCGCGCAGCCGGGGCCGCACTTCCGCTGGCCCTTCGGCATCGAGCGTGTGATCAAGGTGCCGGTGCAGCGCCAGCTCAAGGACGAGTTCGGCTTTCGCACCGTGCGCTCCGCCGTACGCAGCCAGTACGAGGAGACCGACGAGACGCGCAAGGAGGCGCGCATGCTGACCGGCGACCTCAACGTGGCCGACGTCGAGTGGATCGTGCAGTACAAGGTGAAGAATCCCTACCAGTACGTGTTTCGCGTGCGCGAGGTGCACAACACCCTGCGCGATCTGAGCGAGGCGGTGATGCGTACGGTGGTCGGCGACCACAGCGTCACCGAGGTGCTGACCGTGGGCCGCGAGCAGATCCAGATGGCGGCCAAGGACGAGCTGCAACGGCTGTGCAACCGCTACCAGATGGGCATCGACGTGCTGCAGCTGGTGCTGCAGGACGTCAATCCGCCGGGGCCGGTGCGCGAGTCGTTCAACGAGGTCAACCAGGCGATCCAGGAGCGCGAGCGCGCGGTCAACCAGGCCTGGGCCGCCTACAACTCTGTGGTGCCCGAGGCGCAGGGCAAGGCCGAGCAGCAGGTGCAGAACGCGGAGGGCTACGCCGCCGAGCGGGTCAACGACGCGCGCGGCGACGTGGCCCGCTTCACCGCGCTCCAGACCGAGTACGCCAAGGCGCCAGCGGTTACCCGCTCGCGCCTGTACCTCGAGAAGATGGCCAAGGTGCTGCCGGCGGCGCGCCGCCGCATCTTCATCGACGACAAGGTCAAGGGCGTGCTGCCGCTGTTTTCCCTCGAACAAGGCAAGCAACTCTCGAAAGGAGACCAGCCATGAGCTCGCGTTTCTTGATCGGGGCCGCGCTGCTCACCATCGTGCTGATCGTGGCCGAGAGCGCGGTCTTCACCGTTGCCGAAAACGAGCAGGTGCTGATCACCGAATTCGGCAAGATCATGGGCGGAGCGGTGAAGCAGGCCGGCCTGCACTGGAAGGTGCCGCTGGTGCAGGAGGTCCACAGCTTCGACAAGCGCTGGCTGGAGTGGGAGGGCGCGCCCAATCAGATCCCGACCCGCGACAAGAAGTACATCTGGATCGACGCATTCGCGCGCTGGCGCATCGCCGACCCGATCAAGTTCTTCAAGCGGTTGCACGACGAGTCCAGCGCGCAATCGCGCCTGGACGACATCATCGACGGCGAGGTGCGCAACGTGATCGCCAGCCACGATTTGATCGACATCGTGCGCTCGAGCGCGCGCAAGTTCGAGCGCGGCGACGAGACCGACGACACCCAGACCGATCAGAGCGCGTTCGTGCCCACGATCGGACGCGAGCGCCTGGCCGGGTTGGTGCTCGACAAGGCGTCCAAGGTGATGCCCGAGTACGGAATCGAGCTCGAGGACGTCAAGCTCAAGCACGTCAACTACGTCGACAGCGTGCAGCAGAAGGTGTTCGAGCGCATGATTTCCGAGCGCAAGCGCATCGCCGAGCGCTACCGCTCGGAGGGCCAGGGCAAGCGCGCGGAGATCGAGGGCAAGGTGGAGCGCGAGAAGCTCCGGATCCGCTCCGAGGCCTACCAAAAAGCCGAGGAAATTCGCGGACGTGCGGACGCGCAGGCGGCGGTCATCTACGCCCAGGCCTACGGCAAGGACCCCGAGCTATACGCTTTTCTCAAGACGCTCGACGCCTACGGCTCGATCGTGGACGACCACACCGACATCGTTCTGTCCACTGATGCGCCGCTGCTCAAGTACTTGCGCAGCGAGAAATGAGGCGCGGCCGCGGCGTCGGCCGCGCGCAAACCGAAACATTCCGGTCCGTGAGCCGGGGGCTTGCGGAAGCGCAAGCGCTGTACCTACAGTGCGCCAGCCTCCGCGTCAGGTGGTGACGGCGGACTGGAAAGGATACGCACTCATGAAGACGGGCTTCGGACAGTGGCTAGTAGTGGCGGCGTGCGCGCTCGCGCTTGGAGCGTGCAAGAAGAGCAGCAGCAACGGCGGCGGCGGCGCCGGCAACGGGGCCGTCGGCACGACAGCGGCGGCACAGATCGTGGGCTTCAACGGCGGCACGGTGAGCGGGACCGCGACCTTCACCCAGAGCGGGACCGACGTCACGGTCCAGATCACCGTCAACAACTGTCCCGCCGACGTGGTGGGCGGGCTCCCGGTGCACATCCACCAGGGCACGAGCTGCGCGGACGAGACGAGCCAGGGCGGCCACTGGGACATGACGCGCGGCGAGGGCATCCCCAACATCGTCTGCACGGGCACGACCGGGTCCACCACGCTGACGCGTGCGGCGACCGATCCGACGCTCGCCTGGAGCGTGGGCGGTGCGGCGACCACCAACGTGATCGGCCACGCCGTCGTGGTGCATGGCACCGGCGGCGCGCGCATCGGCTGCGGCATCATCATGTGAGCGGACCGCGACCGCGTGGACGCGCCCAGACCGGGTTTGCGCTCGCGCACTCAACTATGTGATCCGACTCTGTTTTCGCGTTCGAGCGCGGCTTGCTGCCGCGCTCGAACGCGCCTGTGCGCTGTGCTACGCTGCGAGTGTCCCGAGAGACATCGTACTGCTCGTGGCAAGACCGGCCGGTCGCTTCGGCAGCTCCTTCTCCGAGCTCGCACGTCTGTTCCCTTCGGGCGCAACTGCAGCAGCGAGCACGACTGATCGCGAGTCCGGGAGAAGAACCATGAAGAGCAAGCTCTACGTCGGAAACCTGTCCTACAACACCAGTGAGGACGCGCTTCGCGCGTTCTTCGAGGGGCACGGCCGCAAAGTGACCGACGTCTACATGCCCCGTGATCGCGACACCGGCAATCCTCGCGGGTTTGCCTTCGTCGCGCTGGAAACGCCCGAGGACGCGCAGGCCGCGATCGAGCAGCTCGACGGTCAGGAGCTCGACGGCCGTGCGCTGCGCATCAACGAGGCGCGCGAGCCCAGCGGCGGCCCCGGCGCGCGCGAGGGTGGCGGCGGCGGGCGGCGTCCCCCCGGCCCGCGCGGCCCTGGCGGTCCGCGCGGCCGGCGTTGAGCGCACGGCCGAGCGCGGCGCGTGAACATTCTCGGGCTCTCGGCTTTTTACCACGACAGCGCGGCCTGCCTGGTTCGGGACGGCGAGATCGTCGCCGCCGCGCAGGAGGAGCGTTTCACGCGCAAGAAGCACGACGCGCGCTTTCCGCTTCAGGCCCTGCAGTACTGTCTGGCCGAGGCCGGCCTGCAGGCCGGCGAGCTCGACCTGGTCGCGTTCTACGACAAGCCGCTGCTCAAGCTCGACCGGCTGCTCGAGACTTACCTCGCGTCCTGGCCCCGCGGATTCAGGCTGTTCTCGCTTGGCCTGCCCACGTGGCTGGAGAAGAAGCTGCACATCCCGCGCCAGCTCGACCGCGGCCTCGGCGGCACGTACCGCGGGCGCTACGTGTTTCTGCAGCACCACGAGTCGCACGCGGCAAGTGCATTCTTCCCATCGCCCTACGACGAAGCGGCGATCCTCACGCTCGACGGCGTCGGCGAATGGACGACCGGCAGCATCGCGATCGGACGCGGCAACCGGCTGCAGATGTTGCGCGAGCTGCGCTTCCCGCACTCGCTCGGTCTGCTGTATTCCGCGCTGACCTACTTCACGGGCTTCAAGGTCAACAGCGGCGAGCACAAGCTGATGGGCTTGGCCGCGTACGGCTCGCCCCGCTACAAGGAGCGCATCCTTGGCCAGCTCGTGGATCTGAAACCGGACGGCTCGTTTCGGCTGGACATGCGCTACTTCGGCTACACTCGCGACGACGTGATGACGTCTACGGCGATGGCCGAGCTGTTCGATGGTCCGCCGCGCAAGCCCGAGACCCCGATCACGCAGCGCGAAATGGACCTGGCCGCTTCGATCCAGGCGGTGACCGAGGAGATCGTGCTGCGCATCGCGCGCCATGCCCATGCGCTTACCTCCGCCAAGCGGCTGGTGCTCGCGGGCGGCGTGGCACTCAACTGCGTGGCCAACGGCCGGCTTTCGCGCGAGGGTCCCTTCGAGCAGCTGTGGATCCAGCCCGCCGCGGGCGACGCCGGCGGGGCGCTGGGGGCGGCGTTGTTCGTGTGGCACCAGCTGCTCGGTCATCCGCGCTTGCCCGCCGGCGGCGATCGCCAGCGTGGCTCGCTGCTGGGACCGGCGTACGCCGACCAGGAGGTGCGGCGCCAGCTCGATGCGCTGGGCGCCGTCTACGAGCCCTTCGCCAGCGAGGACGCGCTGGTGGAGCGCATCGCCGAGCTGATCGCGGCCGGGCGCGTGGTCGGACACTTCGCCGGCAGGATGGAGTTCGGCCCGCGCGCGCTCGGATCGCGCTCCATTCTGGGTGATCCGCGCTCGCCCACGATGCAGCGCACGATGAACCTTGCGATCAAGCTCAGGGAGTCGTTCCGGCCCTTTGCGCCGGCGATCCTGCAGGAGCGCGCGCACGAGTACTTCGAGCTGCGCGAAGGACAACACAGTCCCTACATGCTGCTGGCCGCGGCCGTGCGACCCCAGCAGCGCGTGGCGCCGGCAGGCCAGGGGGGTGAGCAAGCCCGCGGCCTCGAGCGCGTGAGCGAGGTGCGCTCGACGCTGCCCGCCGTCACCCACGTCGACTACTCGGCGCGCGTGCAGTCGGTCGACTCCGAGCGCTTTCCGCGCTTCTACAAGATCCTCAAGGCCTTCGAGCGGCGCACCGGCTGTCCGGCGCTGATCAACACCAGCTTCAACGTGCGCGGCGAGCCGATCGTCAACACCCCGGCCGAGGCATACCGCTGCTTCATGGCCACCGCGATGGACGCGCTGGTGGTCGAGCGCTGTCTATTGTTGCGCGAGCGCCAGCCGGCGGCCGCCCGTGTCGACCGCGCCGCCTACCAGGCCGCCTTTGCGCCGGATTGAAACGCGTGCCTCTGCTCGAGCTTGATCTCCATCCCGACCGCACGCGGCTGCGCCGCTTCGGCGCGATCGCGCTGCTGGTACTCGGCTTGCTCGCGGCGAAAGCCGCGCAGCAGGCGGGCCTGGGTGCGGCGCGGCTGCCGCTCGCGCTCGGGCTTGCGGGGCTAGGCCTGTTGAGCGGGCTGTTCGCGCTGTTGCATCCGCGCGCCAATCGGCCGTTGTACATCGCGCTCAGCGTGCTCGCCTTTCCGGCGGGCGTGGTGCTGTCCTACCTCGCCCTGCTGGTGCTATTTTTCCTGGTGCTGGGTCCGGTTGCGCTCATGATGAAGCTCACGCGACGCGACCCGTTGAAGCGGCGCTTCGATCGCGCCGCCGACAGTTACTTCGGCGAGCCTGACGGGGCCCGCAGGCCGGACAGCTACTTTCGCCAGTATTGAGCGCCATGCCGGACCAGCCCAGCGAGCGAGACTTTCTGCAGCAGGCCGGTCGCCCGCGCGCGTCCCTGGCCGGGGAGTTGCTGGCTTTCCTGCGCGGCAACAAGAAGTGGTGGCTCGCCCCGATCCTGATCTCGCTGCTGCTGCTCGGCCTGCTGGTGCTGCTCGGCGGAAGCGGCGCCGCCCCCTTCATCTACACCCTGTTCTGACGGACGGCTCCGCGGGCCCGTTGCCGCAGCCGGGCTGCCGGGGCCGCCTGCGCGGCGGGCCGTGACCCGAACTCGCGTGCGCGGTGCTCCATACCCCCGATGCCGCGTCGCGCCGTGCTCGGATTGGGGGCGATGGTGCTCGGCGCCGGCCTGCTGGCCTGCTCGCGCGCGCCGGGCGCGCCCGCTGGCGGCACGCAAGGGAGCTCGCCCGGGTCCGTCGCCGCAAGCGGCGGCCCTGCGCAGGCGGCGGCCGCGGCCGGGTCGAGCGCTACGGGCAGCGCCGGGGACGCGGCCGGTATGCCGGTCGTGCCGCAGGGCGGGCCCCCGCTGCCCGCGGCCGATGCCGGGCCTGCCGCCAGCCCGAGCGTGCCGGCGGTGCCCTGTCCGTTTGCGCCGGCCGCGCCCCCGGCCAGCGCGAGCTGCGACGCGCGCGATCAGGGCAGCGACCCGGCGCTGAGCGTGCACCTGCACCTCGACCAGCTCGGCTTCGAGCGCGCGCTGCCCAAGCACGCCGTGGTCGAGGCCGACGGCGTGCTCTCTCGCTTCCAGCTGCTCGATCAAAGCGACCAGCCCGTGTACTGCGGCGACCTGCAACGTGTCGACTTCAGCGAGTGGGGCGGCGGTCCGTATTACTACACGCTCGCGCTCGACGGCTGGAATCACCCGGGCAGCTACCGCTTGCAGGTCAACGGCACGCGCAGCGAGCCGTTTTCGATCGAGGACAACCTGCTGTTCCAGCGCACGCTCGCGCAAGTGCTTTCGTACCTGCGCAGCGCGCGCGCCGACGACCCGGACGTGTGGTCCGCCGACCAGAACGTGCCCTTCGAGGGCAGCAGCGAGACCCACGACGTGCGCGGTGGCTGGTACGACGCCTCGGGCGACATCTCCAAGTACCTCTCGCACCTGAGCTACGCCAACTTCATGAATCCGCAGCAGATCCCGCTGGTGGTCTGGGCGCTCGCCTGGCTGCACGACGAGCGCGGCGCGCTGCTGCAGGCCAGCATGGCTGCGGAGGTCGAGAGCGAAGCGTTGTGGGGTGCTGACTATCTGCACCGCGTGCTCGACCCGGCCGGCTACTTCTATATCGATGTCTTCGACGGCTGGTCGGGCGACGTCACCGCGCGCAGCATCTGTGCGTTCGAGGGCGAAGCGGGCACGCGCACGCGCGACTTCCAGGCGGCGTTTCGCGAGGGCGGCGGCATGGCGATCGCGGCGCTCGCGCGCGTCGCGCGCTGGGGCAAGCCGGGCACGTTCGGGGCGGCGCAATACCTGGCCGACGCCGAGCGCGGCTTCGCCCACTTGCAGCAGCACGGCCCCGAGTACTGCGACGACGGGGTGGAGAACGTGATCGACGACTACACGGCTCTGCTGGCCGCGAGCGAGCTGTATGCGGCCACCGCCGGCCAGGCATACCTGGCTGCGGCTCGCGCTCGCGCCGCCGCGCTCGCGGCGCGTCTGGACCCGAGCGGCTACTTCATCGCGGACGGCGGCGCACGGCCTTTCTGGCACGCGTCGGATGCCGGCTTACCGGTGGTCGCGCTGGCTCGCTACGCCGCGCTCGAGCCCGATGCGGGCCGGCGCCAGCCGGCGCTTTCTGCGATCTCCGCCCACCTGCAGTACCTGCTGGCCGTGACCTCCGAGGTCGCGAACCCGTTCGGGTACGCGCGCCAGCACGTCAGCACCGGCGGCGGCGTGCGCAGCAGCTTCTTCATCCCCCACGACAACGAGACGGGCTACTGGTGGCAGGGCGAGAACGCGCGCCTGGGGTCGCTGGCCGCGGCAGCCGCGATCGGTGGCACCGCGCTGTGCCCCGACGCGCAGCACCCTGGCGCCTTGCCGCCGGCGCTGGCCGGATTTGCGATCGATCAGCTCGACTGGATCCTGGGCAAGAATCCCTACGACGTCGGCTTCATCGCCGGCATCGGGCGCAGCAACCCACCGCCGTACTCCGGGGACAAGCCGCAGCAAGGCCACCAGAACGGCGGCATCTCGAACGGCATCACCGGACGCAACGACGACGGCAGCGGCATCCAGTGGCGCTCGGACGACAGCGCAGACCCCTGGACGGACTGGCGCTGGGTGGAGCAATGGCTGCCGCACGCGGCCTGGTACCTGGTCGCCGTCGGCGCGCTCTCGCGGCCCGCGGCGCCGTGAGCCGCGTGCGGGTGGCGAAGACCTCGCACGCGCGCCCTGGCGTACGGCATCCCGTCACTGGTCGTGCTGCCGGCGGGGCTGCGCGGTCTGCTCGGAGTTGGGCTGAGCTTGGGGCTGGTCGTCTTCACGCTGTATCGCCTGCGCGCGCGCGGCAGCCAAGATCGCTTGGCGGCGCTCGCGACGCTGCTCGCCTTCACGCTCGTGCTGCGCCCAGCCTGGGTTCACTACTTCGCGGTGCTGCCGCTCGGCCAGGCCGAGCGGCTCGGACGCGAGCGAGCCGGCACCGGCTCGCTCGTGCTGTTCGCGCTCAGCGCTGCCGCATCGGCGCTGCCCTTGCTTGCATTCTTCGTCGATCGACGCTGGTTCTTCGTCGGCGATCGGGTCGGCGTGATCACGTGGTCCGCGCTGTTGTGCCTGGGCGGGTTACTGCAGCTGGCCGCTCCCGGCCCGGCGCGTTCCGCGCCGGCTGGGTAGCCCGAGCGCGCGTGCGGGAGCTTCGGACCGCTTTGGTCCAACTCTCTGTGACGTGGATCACGACGAGCCGCTTTGAGGGTGTGGTAGCGTTCGCGCTCGGAACGCGGCCAGGCGCGATCCGGCCCGCATTCGCGCGCGCGGCGAGGGGAGGGCGGGCGCCTTGAGCGATGAGGAGCTGCGCATGGGCAAGCGGATTCCTACCCAAGGCTGGCAGAGCGCGGTCGAGCGCTGGCGCTCGCCCGCATTTCTGCAGGCGCTGGCGGATGCCGGTGACTCTGTTGCCGACGCCTTTGCGGCGCGTCTATTGCCCGGGCAGTTGGAGGCCGTTAATCGCGCGCTGAGCGAGGGCGGTGGTCGGGCCGCTGCCTCGGCCGCCGGGGTGCCCGAGCTGGACGCGTTTCTAGCGCTCACGGGCAAGCTGCCCGGCTGGGTCGACCGCGATCGACTCGCGCGCGGGCAGCAGGTCTTCTTCACCCACGCGTTCGCGATCGGCACAGTGTTGTTTCTAAAGGTTTTGCCGACCGGGTACTGCGCTCCAGCCCTCACGCGTGCGCTGACCGTATCGGGTGATTCCCAAGCACGGCCCGTGCGCCGCTCGCTGCTGGTGCTGCAAATGCTGCTCGAGCTGTGTGCGGACGGAGCGTTCTCGGGGCCTTGCGCCAGCGCCGTGTTCGAGGCGCAGAAGCTGCGCCTGCTGCATGCGGGGGTGCGCCCGATCGTGCTGAACAACGTCCCGGGCTACGTCGCGCGCTTCGGCAAACCGGTCAACCAGGAGCAGATGCTTGCCACCATCGTGGGCTTCTCGTACGAGACCGTCCAGGGTTTGCGCCAGCTCCGCATCGGGCTCTCGGCGCAGCAAGAGCAGGACTTTCTCTACCTCTGGCGGGTGTTCGCGCTGGTGATGGGGATTCATCCCGAGGGAGAGCCCGACAGCACAGCCCACGTTCCGGTGACGTTCGAGGAGATCGAGGCCTTTCAAGCGGCGTTCCGTCAGCGGCACTTCAAACCCGCCGCGGAGAACCTCGAGGGGGCGCACCTTGCGCGGGCGCTGCTGCGAGACATCGGCGAGCGGCTGCACGATGAGCTTCCACTTCCGGTACCGTTCGCGCATCACGTGCCGCGCTGGCTCGCGCAGTATTTCCTCTCGGCCGATGATCTGGCGCGCCTGCGCATGCAGCGGGCGGGGCGGGCCAGTCTGCCGATCTATGGGATCCTGGGTACGTTCTTCGTGTGGCGGACGTGGTGGCAGCTGCTTGATGCCCTGCCGCTGGGCCTGCACCTGCATCGCTGGCTGCTGGGACGCCTGCTCGCGGGCATCGTGGAGGTCGAGTTCGGCCAGCCGCCCAAAATCCTCGTGCCGGCGGACAAGCAGGCGCTCAAGGACATCGTGGCCGCGACGGCGAACCCAACCAGCGCCGCTGCGGCCCCAGCGTCTCCGGGCGGCATCGGCTCGCTGCTGGCGCAGCCATTCGCCAGCCCGCAGGACGTCGAGCAGGGCTTGGCTGGGCTCGAGCGCTTGCTTCACCGAAAGCAGGATCGCCGCGGGGTGTTCGTGACGGCCTACATCGGCGCCACGCGCGCGATCCGCGCGCAGCTGGAGAACGGCGGCTTTCTCGATCCAGAGTGGACCGGGGGCTACCTGGTGGCGTTTGCGAATCTCTACCGAGAAGCGCTGCTCGCCTTCGAGCGTGGTCAGCTGCGGGAGGTGCCGCAGGCCTGGCGCCGCGCGTTCGTCGTGGCCGAAGACGACGCCGGCCTTGCCATTCAGGACCTTCTGCTCGGGATCAACGCCCACGTCAACCACGACCTGCCGCTGGCCCTGGTGCAGGTCGGAATTCGCGAGCGGCGCGAACAGCGGCATGAGGATCACCTCGCCGTCAACCAGGCGCTGGAGAAAGCGACCCGAGGCATTCAGGCGCGCGTCGAGGCGCTGTACGCTCCCGGCCTGCGGGTGCTCGACCTGCTGCTGGGCCGTCTAGACGACGTCTTCGCGGGTTTCCTCTTCGAGAGATTTCGCGAGGACGCTTGGAGGGACGCGGTGGCCCTGGACGATGCGGGTCACAACAAGGCCACCCAACTCGCGCACATCGAGCGCAAGTCGGCCGAGATCGCCCAGGCGCTCGCGGTCGACACGGTCGACGACGATCTGTGGCTGGCCGCGCTCCAGTGGGTCGAGCGCTGGCGGCTGTGGAAGGTGATCGTTCCGTCGAGCTGAGCGAGCGCCGCTGCGCTACGTGTTGGGCATGGCGGCCTGCATACCGATGCTCAGGCGCGAGATCAGATCGCGATCGGCGCCCATGCGCTCGAGCACACGCAACATGCCGTGACCGCTGAGCCCCTTGAGTAACGGCGGCGCGCGATCGAACGTTCGCCGGGCGTCCGCGATCCGATCCAGATGGACCAGCGCCGCCAGCATGAAGGGCCAGCACCAGTTGGACTCGGTGCGAAGCGCGAGGCTGCGCTCGGCTGCGTCCACGGCTTCCTCGTAGCGCTCCGCGCCGAAGTACGCGATGCAGAGGTCGGCCAGGAACTGGACCGTGATCGGGTCGTTCGGGCTCAGCCGCATCGCAGTCCTGAGCATGGCCAGGCCCTCGTTGGGGCGGCCGGCCAGCGCCAGTTGTTGGCCCGCGCCCCAATAGCCGAGCGCATAGCTCGGGCTCAGCTCGATCGCCTTGCGGTTGGCGTCGATGGACCGCCGCAGCTTGCCCTCGATCACGTAGACCCCACCCAGGGCGCGATGCACGAACGGGTTCTGGTCGTCGAGCGCCAGCCCGGTCTCCGCGGCGCGAATCGCCTCGTCGAGCGCGAGCCGCGGCGACTTGCTCCACGCGAACATCGAGTCGAAGGCCAGGCTGATGCCCAGAAATGCGTGCGCAGTGGCGAAATTGGGGTCGAGCTCGATCGCACGACGAAACGAGGTCTGCGCCTCCAGATTGGTTTCCCGGCGCAGCTGCACCATGTGCCACTGCCCGCGCTGCACGCACTCCCAGGCGGAGAGCTCGCTGGGATGGAGGTACAGCGCGCGGCGTTGCTCGACTCGCCGCAGCGTCGGCTCGACAATTGCGGCGACCGACGTGGTGATGGAATCCTGCAGCTCGAACAGCTCGCCGAGCGTCTGGTCGTATTGGTCGGCCCACACGACCTGCGAGCTGTCGGTGTCGATCAGCTGCACGTTGATTCGGACGCGCCCTGCGGTCCGTCGGACGGCGCCCTTGACCGCATAGCGAGAACGCAGCTCACTGCGCAACGAGCCCGAGCTGGCGCCCGTGCTCGCGCCCGCCGTGAGCACCGGGTACGCGCGCAGCGCCGACAGCCGCGTGACCAGATCGTCGGTCAGACCGCGTGCGAAGAAATCGTCGTCCGTCCCGCCGTCGAGCAGCTCGAACGGCAGCACGGCGATCGCCGGCTGTCCGGAGAACCCGGGCACGCTGAGCTCCCGACCGTAGGGCAGCGACGGGCCGCCGTCGCTGAGCGAAGGGTCTGCTTCGCGATCGTGGACGCGGTAGCAAGTCACCGGCTCGGGGATGTTCTTCAGCCGTTTCGGCCCGACGTAGCGCACCTCGAACGGCTGGTCGCCGGAAAGCCGCTCGGCGACCGAGCGAGACACCATCAGTCCTCCAGGCTCGGCAAGCTGCTGCAAGCGCGCGGCGATGTTCACGCTGTCTCCGTAGATGCGGTCGTCATCCACGATCACACTGCCGACGTGGATCCCAACGCGAAACCGCATTCGTTGGGCCTCCGGCAAGCTCGCGTTGTGGCGCGCGATGCTCTGCTGCAGGTGAAGCGCGCTCGCCACGGCGTTTATCACGCTCGGAAACTCGGCCAGCACGTTGTCGCCGGGCGCGTCGACGACGCGGCCGCGGTGCTGGTGAACGCGCGCGGCGATCTCGCTGCGCAGCTTGGCGATGGTGCGCACGGTCGCCACCTCGTCGGCGGCCATCAAGCCGGAGTAGTTGGCCGCGTCCGCGCTCAAAATCGCGACCCGCTTGCGCTGCACGTCGTCCGACATGGGTCTGCCCGCCCTCCGGCCCGCAGCATAGGCTCGACTGGTCCTGGATGTCAGCCAGGCGGCCCGTAGAGTTGTCCTACCTCGCGCTGATCGGCGGCCTGATCGCGCGCCAAGCGATTGCCCTGGCCCCGGGCATTGGAGGTGGCGACATCCGTCGCTGTCAGGGCGCGTGCTCTAGCTGCTCGGCCGAGACGGCTGGCGCGTGGTTGCCCCACGCGCTTCGCACGTAGCTGAGAATGGCCGAGAGCTGGGCGGCCGAGAGCAGCCCGCGGAAGGAGGGCATCGCGCCGTTGTACTCGACGCCCTCTACCGTGAGCGGACCGGTCTTGCCGTCGTGCAGGATCGCGATCAGCTGCGAGGGCGCGCCGGTGACGACGGAGTTGCCGGCGAGAGGCGGAAAGAGCCCGCGCACGCCCTGTCCGGTCGGGCCATGGCAGCTCGCGCACACGCTCGCGTACAGGTGCGCGCCGTTCAGTGTCGTGTCGGCGCTGCCAGGCGCTTGCTCGGCGCGGCTGGCGATCGCCTTGGCGCCCTGCTCGATGTCGCGTCCGGCGCGCGCATGGGCGTCCGCGGTCTTCCGATGCAGCGCCGCCAGGTCGGGCTGGCCTGCACGCTGGGCGTCGTCGGCCCACTGTCGATTGAGCGTCGCCATCTGCTCGTGCCAGCGATCCATGGCGCCCATCCAGCCCTGCCTCAGCGCGTGCCCCATCATGCCCGGTCCCATCATGCCCGGTCCCATCATGCCGGGACCCGGAGGCTGCCCGGTGGTGCCGCCTCGGGGTGCCGCCCCGCCGCGCGCACCCGGTCCCATCATGCGCGGTCCCATCATGCGCGGTCCCATCATGCCTGGCCCCGTCGTGCCACCGCCAGGGAGCGCTCGGCGTGCTGGCCCTCGCCCCATCATGCCTGGGCCCGTCGCGCCGGCGTCGGGCTCGTTGCCCTGCGGGGCGGCGGCGGGCGCACGCAAAGTGCCTGCCATCTGCGCGTGCAACGCGCCCATGAGCCTGGTCATGGCCGTCGTGGCGCCGCCACGCTGCGCATAGGCGTCAGCCATTTGTTGATACAGCTGGGCGAGTTGCGTGTAGCTCGCGCGCAGGTCTTGCTGCAGCCCGACGTCTGCGTGCACCGCGGAAGCCGGGGCATTCGTGCCCGTGCCGGCCGGAGCGGGCGCACCCGGCGCCGTGCCTGCTGGCGCAAGCGCGCTCGGAGCGGCGCCAAAGCTTGGCGCCGCAGTGTTGCCCTTGCTGGCGGTCGCCGCCGGCGAGGCCTTTGATGCGCTCGGTTCCCGAGCACGGCACCCGATGCCGAACGCCAGCAATGCCGCGATCACACGCACGCCGCGTCGAGAATGAGACGCCAACCTTGGCCCGCCTATCCGCGCTAGGACATACACGCGCGCGCGCCGCCGGCAACACCAACGCGGCGAGCCTGCCCGGGCGCGCTCGGGCCGGCGATTCCCGAAGCGGCGGCGGCGCGCCCGGGGCTGAGCCGAGCGCGCCGCTGCGACTCGCTCGTCAGTTGGCGCAGGTTGCGTACGCCTGCTCGCTGTACCTGAACGCGGGCTCGGGCGCGGCCTTTCGCGCGCTGCGCCTCGCATGAGCGCCGTGCTCGGCGGCGCGCGGCCGCGCGCTCAGGGCGCCACGATCGTCTGCCCTCGCCGCACCGCCGCTTCCGGCACCGCGATGCGCTGCTCGGCCGCGCCCACGTGCAGCAGCGCGGCCGGTGCGGTCTCGAATGACTGGCCGCGGTAGCCCGTAGGCAGCGGCGTGACCAGGCTGAACGCCCCGTCCGCGTTCGCCCGGGTCCAGGCCTCGTGCATCGCGCCGCGGCCGCGTAACCACAGCGGCGTCTGCACGCGGATCAGCGCGCCGGGCGGTGCGCGCCCCGCAATGCGCGCGCCCGCGACGATCTCGTACACCCACACGCCGGGAAGAAACGACGGCAGCCCCGCGGGCGGCATGGTGCTCGCGAAGCGAGGCATCAGGTGGCGCAGGTGGGGCACGCCTGCGCCGGCGATGCCGGAGCCGGCGAACAGCAGCGTGGCGAGCGGTACCTGGCGCAAGTATTGCTGGTTCCAGCCGCCCTGCGCTTGCCACGGTCCCTTGCCGTGCAGGGTGCGACCGGTGTAGGTGGCTGCGCTGACCGCGACGAAGCCGAGGTCGCGCGCCCGCGCGAAGCGCAGCAGTCGCTCCTCATCGTGCGCCCAGATCTGATGCACCTCTTCGACCGCATCCGGTGCGACGTAGATGCCGAAGCCCGTGGCGGTGACGGGGCGCTCGCCGTAGCGCACCACAAAGTGCGCCTCGCCCCAGGGCACGAGCACGCCCGCGCGCTTGCCGGGGACGGGCGGCGGTGTGTGCTCGCGCAGGAAGACGCCCGCTTCCTGCATGTCGGGCAGGGGCATGGGGCTCACGGGCCACAGGTAGAAGTGGAACGCCGGGTCGGCGATCAGCACGAGCGCGGGCGCCAGCACGATCAGCGCGCGAACGCGACCCGCGCGCTCGGCCGCGGCTTGGAGCGTGAACGCGGTGCAGATCGCGAGGTTGACCAGGCCGACCCGTCCGAAGCGGTTCTGCAGCAGCATCAGCGCGGTGATCGCCAGCGACCACACCACGAAGGGAAGGGCCTGGCGTAGGCCATGGCGCCGCACGTGCAGCGCCAGGCCCGCAAGCACCAGCACGGGCAGCAACGGGCCGAGCACGCCGTAGTACAGATAGGCGCGGGCGAAGTGGCTCGCGTGCCCGTCCAGGTGTGAGAACAGCGGCTTGTTCTCGGTGAGCGCGGCCAGTGGGCTGCCGCTGTCGGCAAACCACTCGTGCAGGCCGCGCACCAGCTCCGCAAGCGGCGCGCGCGCCCACAGCGCGAGGGCCAGCGCCGCGCATCCCAGCAGCACGCCTGCGCGCTTGAGCGAGCTGCGCGCTTGGTGCCCGGTCGAGAGCGCGCCGAGCGCCGAGGCGAGCAGCAGGCCGCCCGCCGCGCACAAGACCAGCAGCGGCTGCAGATACGAGGGATAGGCGTAGCTGAGCGCGATCCCGTCGGCCTGGACCAGCGGTCGATAGACCAGCGCCGCGCCGGCCGCGCCCAGCAGTAGCGCGGGCACCCCGAGCGCGAAGCGCGCCGGCGTGCCGTGCCCGCGGCGCAGCTCGCCGAGCGCGAGCATCGCCGCGGCGATGTAGACGTAGATTGGGGCGCCGGTGAAGGTCGCGACCGAGCCCGCGACCAGCACCGCGCCGCCGAGCTCGAGCACGAGGCGTTCGTTTCGGCCGAACGCATTGGCATCGAGCGCGTTGTATGCGCGCAGCGACCATAGCGCCAGCGCAGGCAGGATCAGCGCCTCGGCGACGTGGTGATCGGGGTTGCCGAAGCGCGCGACCGAAACGGCCTGAGGAAGGATCGCCACCAGGCTCGCCGCGATCCAGCTCGTCCACCACGGCGCTCGGGGCGCGAGCGCTCGCGTGGCGGCGCCGACCAGCGCGATCAACGCCAGGCCGAGCAGGACCGGCGCCAGCGCGATCACGACCTGCGCGCCGAAGCGATCACGCGCGAGCAGGGCCAGGCTCGCCACGGCGAAGTCGAAGCCGGGCGGCCACGGCGCCACCGCGCCGTGAGGCCAGTTCAGCAGCGGGTCGAAGGACGGCACGTGCGGGTAGTGCGCCCAGGTCTGCAGCATGCGCCGCGCGTGGTAGGCCGCGTCCGGGCCGTTGCTGGCCACCTCCTGGCCGACGATGCTGGCCGATAGGTCGTTCAGGCGCAGGTACGCCCCGAGCGCGAACGTGGTCGCCCAGGCGAGCCAGATGAAGGCGTGCCCGGCCGCGGGCTGCGAATCGTCGCCGCTGCTAGCGCCTTGCATAGAGCACGTACTGGGCGCCGAGCGGCAACCACGAGAGCCCCGGCTCGAGCACCCGCAGCCGGCTCAGGAGGCGCGGAAAGTAGAAGTGCGTTTCCATGCCGATCACGTGGAAGGCCGCCCGCCGCGCCACACGCGCCAGCGTCCAGGCCAGCACCGGCTCGGCGTCGCGGTCGAAGGGGATGCGCTTCATGACCCACATCGCGCCCGGGTTCAGCGGGTTGTTGTCGAAGAGCGCGAGCAGCCCGCCCGGGCGCAGCAGCGCGTGCACTCGGCGCAGCACCGCCTCGCGCTCGGGGCGCGGCACGTGATGCATGACTCCGTTGATGAACACCAGGTCGAAGCACTCCGTGTCACGAAACTCCGCGCTGGGCTCGAACACGGCGCGCGTTCCCACGCCGGCGCGGCGCGCCTGGCCGACCATCTCCGCGCTGCTGTCCAGCCCGACCAGGCGCGCGCGCGGAAAGGCCTCGCCGAGGTGGCGCAGGTTGCGCCCGAGACCGCAGCCGAATTCGCAGATCGCGGACACCTGCGGCGCCGCGTCGCCCAGCCGGCGCTTGACCGCCGCGACCCGGCCGGCCGCGAAGTAGTCCGCATCTTCACCCGAGAGCGCGACGCCCTGGGCGAGCTGCCGGTCATAGCCCTGCGGGTCCCAGCTCTGCATGGCTCACTCGGCAGCCAGCAGCAGCGCCTGGCGCAGGTCGGTCGCGTCGAGCAGACGCACGATCGCGAGCGCTGTCAGCAGCTGCAGCAGGGTCATGCCGGAAAACGCTCCCACGATCACGCGTGACCAGTGCATGGTCTTGAAGCTGATCGTGCCGGTGGTCAGGTAGCTGACGATGCCGGGCTCGATCAGCCAGCAGCCGATTGCGAAGCCCACCAGCGCCGCACCGATGTAGAGCCGCAGCCCGCGCTCGCTCCACCACCACGGGACCCGCCGCGCGTAGTCGGAATACGTCATCATGGCCAGCGCCAGCATGTGCTCGACCACGAGCGTGGCGCAAAACAGCGCGACGCCGGCGTCCGCCAGCAGCGAGACCAGCAGGAAGCGGTACACCATCCATTCCTCGAGGGCGCCGTGTGCGAGGTAGTAGCGAAGTGGCATGAAGCCGACCGCGAGCGACGCCAGGAGCAGCCCGAGCACGATCGGTAAGGTCAGGCGCGAGGGGCGGATCAGCGCGGCGGCGGACACGATCACCGAGAGGAAACGCAGTCCGTCGCGGAACACGCTGAGCTTGGACTGCCCTTCGCGCTCGGCGTACGGCATCGGGACCTCGACCAGCTTGACGCCGGCCAGCAGCGCGCGCGCGCTCATCGCGGGCGTGAACTGCAGGCCCCTGGGCAGGGGGAGGAGCCGGAGCAGCGCGCGCCTTCGGACCACCCGCATGCCGCTCGCGCTGTCGGTGACGCGCTGCCGCGACAGCAGCCCGAGCAGTGCCGCGAAGAAGACGTTGCCGACGCGGCGCAGCTTCGGCATCTTGCTGCCGGTGCCGAGGCGGCTGCCGAGCGCGATCTCCGCGTCCTCGTGCTCGAGCGCGCGGATCAGCTCGACGAAGAAGCGCGCGCTGCAGGTGCCGTCGCCGTCCAGAAAGCCGAGCAGCTCCGCGTCGTGCTCGCGCCAGCCGCGCTGGATCGCTGCGCCGTAGCCCTGGTTGCGCTCGAGCTCGATCGTGGTCACGCCCTCGATCGAGCGCGCGATCTCGGCGCTGCGGTCGGTCGAACCGTCGGAGACGACCACCACGAACACCTGCTCGACCGACGTGGCCGAGACGATCTCCGCGCGCGCCGCCAGGCAGTCCTGCGCCACGCGCGCGACCGAGGCTTCCTCGTCGAGCACCGGGATCACGATCGTCAGCTTCACGGACGCAGGATACCGCAGCGCGCTCGCGGCCGTCACCGTTGCGGCAAGGCGGCGCTGCCGACATGTGTGCGCGCGAGCTGCCCGCCCCGTGAGCTTGACCCCAGCTGTGGCCACGTAGATGCTTACGTGTGCTCGAACGGCCGGTCACGGCGAGATCCGGCATGGCCGCGTCGCTGCACCGCGCCAGCTGGCCGCTCGGCGTCGGCCTGATCTTGGTTGCCGGCGCCGCCCTCCGGCTGCTGGCTGCCCGCTGCGACCTGTGGCTCGACGAGATCTGGTCGCTGGACATCGCCTCGCGCCTGACGGGCATGCGCGGCGTCTACGCGGTCAAGCACGACAACAACCACCTGCTCAACACGCTGTTCATGGTTTGGGTCGGGCAGCAGCGGCCCGACTTCTGGTACCGCCTGCCCAGCGTGCTCTCGGGCGTGGGCACGGTCGCGGTCGCGGCTGCCCTGGCGCCGCGCAGCAGTCGTGCGGCTCGGCTCTGCACGCTGCTGTTGTTCGCGAGCTCGATGACGCTGGTGGCGCGCTCCTCCGAGGCGCGCGGCTACGCGCTTTCGATCTTCTTTGCGCTGTGCTCGCTGCTGATCCTCGAGCGCTGGCTGGTCGGCCCGCGCGGGGTCGGCCTGGCCGCCGCGTTCTGGCTCTGCACCGTGCTGGCCGTGCTCGCGCACCTGTCGGCCGCGACCGCCTACGCCGCGATCGCCTGCTACTGGCTGGCTGCGCGCATGCGGTCCAGCTCGCCTGGCCGCTTGCTGCGCGAGGCGCTCTGGCTGCACGCGGTGCCCGTGCTGTGTCTCGGCGCCCATTACCTGCTGTTCGCTCGAGTGATGCACGTCGGAGGCGGCGCCGAAGCCGGACTCGGCGCCACCCTGGCGACCACCGCGGCCTGGACCCTGGGCGTCGCGGACGCCTCGGGCCGCGGGCTGGCGGCGGCGGTGTGCGCGGCGGCCGGCGCGCTCGCGCTCTACCGGCTGTGGCGCGCCCGCGACCCGCGCGCGGTGCTGTTCGCCGCGGCGCTGCTGCTGCCCGTGCTCGCGCTGGTGGCGATGCACATCAAGCACGCCGCGCCCCGCTATCTGCTGGTCAGCGCGACCTTTCTGCTGCTGCTGCTGGGCACGGCCGCCGGCGCGTGGCTGCAGCGAGGTGGCGCGCCCAGGCTCGCCGCCGCCGCCTTGCTCGCGATCGCCGTGAGCTTGAATCTGCTGGGCGACCTCGATCTGATCCGGCTCGGCCGCGGCCGCTACCGCGAGGCGCTCGACTTCATCGTGGCGCACAGCCCGCCCGGGCCGATCACGGTCACCTCGGACCACGACTTCCGCAACCGCGTGCTGATCGCGCACTACGCGCGCCTGCAACCCCAGGGTTTTCGCGTCGTGTACCTCGGCGCCCGCACGCTGCCGCCGGCCGGCAGCGAGTGGCTGGTGTTGCACCGCGTCGCGGGGCAGCTGGACGTCCCGGCGCGCTCGGTGCTGGTGCGCGGCGTTCGTTACGATCAGCAGCTCGCGCTGCCCTGCTCGCTGCTGGCCGGGATCGGCTGGTACCTGTACGCGCGCAGCCCCGCCGCGGCGACGCGCTGAAGCCGCGGGCGACGCGCTATGCGGCTGCCGTCGACTCCGCTTCCGGCGGAACGTGCGCGCGGGCCGGCGGGCTTTTGTGGGCGCGGACCACCGCCTTGCCCGAGTCGAGTCGGCGGAAGCTGGGGTACAGCTCGTGGTAGCCGTGGTCGAAGCGCGAGCCCTGGAAGCTGTCGCGCACCCACGGCATCACGGTGGAGAAGCCCGAGAACGCGCTGGCCAGAACCAGGTGGCGGCGCGTGACCCGCAGCGCGACGGTCCTACTCCACGAGCTCGAGTTGGTACCCGTCGAGATCTTTGGCCACGATGAGCTTTCTGTTTTCGTAGACCGGGGTGCGCTCGGCCGGCCTGACGATCGTGCCGCCCGCCGCAACGACCTTGTCAGCGGCTGCTTGTGCGTCCGGGACGAACAGGACGATCTTGATCGGGTTGTCTTTGGAGTTGCGTGGCGGTGTCCAAGACTGAAGAACGATGGCTGACCCGCCCTGCGTTGAATACTGCACCGTGTACTCCGTGACAGTCGCCGCGCCGGTTGCATCCGTTAGCGGAAACGTCCCCGTAGGCGAGCCTGTCATTCCAAAGGCCGTGTCGTAGAAGTCTATCGATGCCGCTTGATCGCTTACGCTCATGCCCAGGGCGATCAAATAGGGCACGGTAATATTCGCGCCTCCAGAATCGAATGCGTTTCCGACCTCTTGAATATAGGTTTCAGGACCATCGAACTGAACGATGAGACCTGCCAAACGGCTCACATAGTCGGGATAATTAGCAGCCGCCAGAGAGACTCCGGTCGGATCCGGAGCTTGCCATACGAGCTTGGCTGTGATGTTCCGAGTATTACGTTTGTCGTCGAAGCTCATCAGCACGACCCGCGACCCGCGCTTCGCTTCGGAAGCGACCAATACCGTCTCGGTTCGATCTTCGCGCCTGACGTCTTGCTGCTCTACGGTCATCTTCATGACTTCGGTATAGAACTTCACGGCAGCTGGCACGTCGGTGACGCCGATCCCTACGCCCCACACGTACGGTGCCGTCACGGGCGTGGGTATCGACTGAGTTGGCGCGGTCGCCCCTCCATCTTCCCCCGCGTTTGTGCCGCCTGCTCCCGGCATACCGCCACTGCCATTGCCCGCTCCGCCGTTCCCGTTGGGCGCCGGCGCGCCCGCTGACGCCGAGGCCGTCCCGCCGCTTCCTGTTGCGGCCGAATTGCCCGGATTCGCGGCCGCACCCATGGCGTTCGCGCCGCCGCTTCCCAAGCCCGACATGCCGTCCGACCCGGACGCGCCGGCTCCAGTCGCGGGCTGGTTAGTCGTGGCCTGATTCGACGTGCTGTCCGATGCACCGGCGGGTGCGTTGTTGCAGGCGCAGCAGGCGAGTACACCGAGTGCCATCCGCAATGCGCTCGGCCCTTTGATCTGAGCCGCCCGCATCGACATCGTCATCAGAGCCGTTTGCATGGTCCTACTCCGTTCGAAACGTAGGACGTTGGTACCACGCGCCGCGGTCGCGGGTCCTTGGTGGTTCATTGGCGACTATTGGCGCGCTTGGTGCGGTCCGATGGTCTTCCGCATCACCCGCGCGCGCTTGCCTTGCAGCCGGCAGCTCGCCCGAAGCCTCGTCCGCCGATACGGCAGCTGCCAGCTGCGAGCCAAGCTACCGGCTGTTCGTCACAGCGCCCACGTTCGTCAAACCGCAGCTGCGGCTCGGCACCGCTTAGTCCGCCCGACCACAAGCCGGCGTCGAAGGCCATGCTGCGGCCTCACGAGTCCGCAATCCGAGATCTGGCCGCGCCCTGATCGCCGCATTTCCGCTCCGCGGGCCTTTGGCACCGCCGATTAGCGCGACCGACTCGCGCCCACGTCGTCGCGCCCGCTCATGTTCTCCGGGAACGATCCTGTCGCGAAATCGTTCGGATAGTACTTTTTGCCCAACCACAGCGCGACATTGACCAATCCGATAAGCGCGGGAACTTCGACAAGCGGGCCGATGACCGCGGCAAAAGCGGCGCCGCTGTGAATGCCAAAACTTGCGATGGCGACGGCGATGGCGAGCTCGAAGTTGTTCGAGGCCGCGGTAAACGACAGCGTTGCGGACTGCGCGTAGTTGGCTCCAACCCGTTTGCTCATGAAGAACGAGAGCATGAACATCACCACGAAATAGACCAGCAGCGGCATCGCAATGCGCAGCACGTCGAGTGGCAGCTCGACAATGGCTTCGCCCTTGAGAGAGAACATCACCACGATGGTAAACAGCAACGAGACCAATGTGATCGGCCCAATACGCGGGGCGAATTTCGTCTCGTACCAGTCGCGGCCTTTCGCGCCGACCAACCATCGCCGCGTGAAGAAGCCCGCTGCAAAGGGGATGCCGAGGTAGATGGCAACGCTCTGCGCAATCTCGCCGACGGTGATGTCGACCACCGCGCCTTCGAGGCCCAGCCAACGTGGCAAGAGCGTGGCAAAGAAATACGCATACACCGAGAAGAAGAGCACCTGAAAGATGGAGTTGAACGCGACCAGGCCCGCGCAATACTCGCGGTCCCCCTTGGCCAGGTCGTTCCACACGATGACCATGGCGATGCAGCGCGCGAGGCCGATGAGGATGAGGCCGAGCATGTACTCGGGTTTGTCTCGCAAGAACAAAATGGCCAGGCCGAACATGAGCACGGGCCCGACGATCCAGTTCTGTACCAGCGACAGCGCAAGCACCCGCTTGTTGCGAAACACCTGTCCCAAGTCCTCATAGCGCACCTTGGCGAGCGGCGGGTACATCATCAAAATGAGCCCGATGGCGATGGGGATGCTCGTCGTGCCGACGCTCAGCTTATCGAGCGCGTTCACCACACCCGGAGCCACGTAACCAAGTCCAATCCCCGTCGCCATGGCGGCGAAGATCCAGAGGGTCAAGTAGCGATCCAGGAAAGACAGACGGCCCAGGAGGCCAGTGTTCGAACGCTTCGTCATGAGATTAGGCACAAGCGGCGGAATGTACGGCAATCCCGCGCGACCAGCTAGAGGACGCGGCTTGCCCAGTGGGGAGCAACGAGAACCTTCTTGCCAAAGCACCAATTGCTCGTGTCGATCACCAGATAGCGTATTCACCAGGTCTCGTCATCGACGAGTCTCGGCAAGTAGATACCGGATGGTCCAGTGCTCATCGGCCAGGAGGAAGTTCGCCACGCTTCCTATGTCGCCATCGGTGGTGCTCACGGTGTACCCCAACCGTAGCCGAGCGAAGGCACCAGAAGCACAAGCATGAAGACCATCCACAACAACCCCCATGAGCCCATCATCGATATCCCGCTTTCTTGCTAGTCGAGATGGCTGCGGTGCAAATAGTGTGCCGTGCGCTCGGCCGACCGGGCATGGCTCGTCTTAGGCCTGAGAAGAGCGACGTGAGCAGTGGCCCTGGTGCTGACGGTTCTTGGCGCTCTGGGCGCATCACCGGACCAGGGCGAACGGCCAGGCCATCAGATTGATGGCACGCGTGCGTCAGATCGATGGAGAGATCCGCGTCGAACGTGCGCACCACTTTCGCTCCGGTGTGGCCCATTGGCCATGCCGCGATCGCTCGTGCCTACCTGGCGTCGCAGCTGATGCGGCCGGCCCTTTCTTAGCGATGGGCGTGGCGCCGGCTCGGTTCGTGCGTACCCCTAGAGAAGGGACGTTCGCGCTCGCCATCTGTCGCGAAGGACGATGCGCAACATCAAGCAGAATTTGTTCTTTGCGTTCCTCTACAACGCGGCGGGTGTTCCGACCGCCGGCGGGGTTGTCTACCCGTTCTTCGGACTGCTTTTGTCCCCTATGGTCGCCGCAGCCGCGACGCGCTTCAGCTCGGTGTCGGTCATTGGGGATGCGCTCCGATTGCGGCGTGCACACGTGTAACGGAGAGACTCATGATCAAAAGACCCACGACGATCGGACTTACGAATGAAGTGCTTGCCGGATTTTCGTCCAACCACGAACCGCCGTGTCTCTCGCTGTACCAGCCGACTCACCGGCGGCATCCAGAGAACCAACAGGATCCGATCCGGTTTCGGAACCTCGTGAAAGAACTGGAAGCATCGCTCCGCCAGAAGTATCCGAGCGCGGAGACGCAGCTGTTGCTGCAACCCTTCGAGGCCCTCGCACACGAAGCCGAGTTCTGGAACCACACCCTCGATGGCTTGGCCGTTCTGGGCGGGCACGGCATCTTTCGGGCCCTGAGGATTCCGCAGTCGGTCGCCGAATTGGCCGTGGTTGCCGACAGCTTCCACACCAAGCCTCTGCGGCGCTTCCTACAGTCGGTCGATCGCTACCAAGTCCTCGGACTGAGCCTCGACAAGATTCGGTTGTTCGAGGGCAACCGACACGCGCTTGATGAGCTCGATCTGGTTCCAGGGGTCCCGCGGACAATCGCTGACGCGCTGGGCGGGGAGCTGACTGAACCGCACCAGACCGTCGCCTCCTACGGAGGCGTCGGCGGGGCAAGCAACCGAATGCACCACGGCCACGGCGGGAAGGCAGACGAGGCAGACGTCGACGCGGAGCGGTTCTTCCGCGCCGTCGATCGCGCGGTTCTCGAGCACTACACCAAGCCCTCTGGCCTTGCACTGATCCTGGCGGCGTTGCCGGAACACCATCACCTTTTTCACCAGGTCAGCCAGAACCCCCTTCTCCTCGACGAGGGTGTTAGATTCAACCCCGATTCCCTGCCGGCCGACGAGCTCCGCGCGCTCGCCTGGCAGGCCGTCGAGCCTCGATATCAAGCGCGGCTGGCATCCCTACGCGAAGAGTTCGAGCAAGCCCGCTCCAAGAGCATCGGAAGTGACGACCTGTCGCAAGTCGCAGAGGCCTCCACCTCCGGCCGGGTCGAGACGCTGCTGATCGATGCCGATCGCCAGATCGGCGGCCGGCTCGACAGCGCCACAGGTCGGGTCGAGCTCGCCGACCTGAGCGACCCGCAAAACGATGACCTGCTCGACGACCTGGGCGAGCTGGTCGCGAAGAAGGGCGGAACGGTGCTGGTGGTTCCCGCTGAGGGGATGCCATCGCGCACGGGGCTGGCCGCGATCTATCGATACTGAGTAGACACGGATCACCGAGGAGAACGGGATGCACATCCAGATCAATACAGACCACAACATCGAAGGGCGCGAGGAGCTCGCCATGCACGTCAAGGGCGTGGTGGAGAGCGCCCTAAGCCGATTCAGCGATCACATCACACGGGTAGAAGTCCACCTTAGCGACCAGAACGGCGACAAGAGCGGCCAAGACGACAAACGCTGCATGATGGAGGTTCGCCTCGAGGGTCGCCAGCCCACCGCCGTCACGCACCAAGCTGCGAGCCTGGACGAGGCGGTAGATGGCGCGGCTGACAAGTTGAAGAGATCTCTCGAGAGCACCTTGGAGCGGCTGAAGGATGTTCGGAGAACGTGATGGCCCAGTGTGCGGGACAGGATCGAGCTTGGTCAGCGTCACCAGCGCGACGAACGCAGCCAGGTCGTCGCCTCCCGCGTTCGCCGCCGAGGATCGTCCGCCATCGGAGGCATCCGAAGCGTTCGTTCCGCCCGTCGAGCAAGCCGCGAGCGCGTGAGCGCAATCACGAAAATCGAGGGCCAGCTGGTCACGATAATCGAGGGACCGATTTCGGAAATTGCGGAAATCGAAAGCACGGCAGACCTTCGGAGTCGAGATCTGGCTGCTTGCTGGAGGCCGTTCGCGAGGGCGCACCCCGCCCCCCGGGCCGGACGCACCGCCGGTCCAGCCCGTAGGTAAAGTCTTCGGAAACGGCGTCAGTGCGGCGCGTGGGTTGAGGCGTTGCCCTCCAACAACGTGATCAGAGTCATCCTCTGCGGGACCTGATGGGCCTTCGAAGATCGTGCTCCGACGGCACGGTGATGGGGGCAATGCAACGCAGCAGTGCTACCAGCCGGGTCATCGCGTCGTCACTGCGAAAGCTCTCCAGAAGCTCGCGAGGAAGCCCCTCGTGGCGAGGAGGTGGCATGAAGGTGGCCCGCTCGATGTGCCAGAATGAGCTCCTCGCGAACGTGTCGTGCCACCAGCGGCGCCAGCGTTGCACCGTCCGGCGTCCCACGCCCAGCAACGCCCTGAGCTTGCCGTAGCGGTCCCCCGTAAGCCCGTGGTGCATGGCGCTGACCAGCACGACCACGGCGCTCAGATACGTGCGTCGGCCCAGGAAGCGCACGGACGCGGGTGTTGCCCTTCGACGACAGCCTTCCCGGTCACAGCAGAAACTCAGCCGCCGCAGAGGCTCCCCTCGCATGTTTGCTGGAACTCCTCGAGCGAACCGAGGGTACGCGGCACCGTGAAGCCGCCCACCGCATTGAGGGCAGCCTTGGCTCTGGACCTCTTGGGCCAGTTCCCGATCAATTCGTTCAAGCAGCTCGTGCAGGCGAGGATCAGACAGCAGGCTCATCGTCATGGCGGTTGCCTCCCAGAACGTGTCGATTCCCAGCTTGCACGGACAAGCCGCGGATCTCGATCACGCTCAGCGAGGGCAAGCAAATGCAGCCCCTCGCCAACCGTGCTCAGAACGGCCCGGTTTCCCCTCGCGTATTTCGATCGCGCAGACTACTCGGCGGAAGAGGTTCAGATCAAGCAAGCGCGGATCGACAATCTCAAGCAGGCCCTCGACGCCCTTCAGAAGCAGAATGCCCTTATCCGAGAGCAGCTCAGGAACGCTGTACAGATGAATCAAGCCTGCTCGCGCGAAGACGCTGCCGAACGGCAAGGCTCGGTCGCCGCCGGATCGCAACAGTCCATCATGCACGTGGAGGGCCAAGGGAGCCGGTCGACGCGCCCCTTTGTGGCGAGTGGACCATGGGAGCTGCGTTGGAGCATTGCCCAGTCCAACGGCGGTCCCTCGTGGTTCAGCTTGCATCCCGCAGACGAATCGGGCTCGGAGATGATCGCCGGCCAAGACGGCGATGGCGATGGCCAGACGTTCTACCCTCGGGCCGGTGCGTATTACCTGGAAGTTCACGCGGACGGCGTCTGGGTCCTTGAGGTCGATGCGGTCACCACCCCCTAGATCCTAGACGGCGCGCGGTTGGCTCGAAGTCTCGTTGTGCGCTGTGGGAATCGGAGCGGTCAGATGTCACGCGCTGGGCCCCTCCCCCCCTCCAGAAACGCGCGAGCGATGCGGCTCACCGCGCTTGGCGGGCAGGTGCGATAGACTAAGTGGCGAAAGGGGGTCCGCATAGGCGCACTTCGCACTGCGAGGACCGTTCTCTTGGGCGCAGTGTCCCTGGGCGATAGGGCAGCGATGCAAGTGCGCCGCGCTGTCGTGGTGGTCGTATGCGCGGCCTTGAGCCTGAGTACGGGTTGCTCGGTGGCGACGGTGCGGACGCTGCCGCCGAACTACCGGGACGTGCCGCACTTCCGGTGCACGAGCAACAAGATCGCACCGGGGCTTGACCTTCTGTGGGGGCTCGGTGGTCTCGTGGGAGGCGCAGTCGCGCTATCTACATGGAAGAGCAGAACAGGCAAGATCGTCGGTGCTGCAGATCTCATTGGGGGCGCCATGTTCCTTGCCTCATCCGCCTACGGCTTCAGCAAGACGTCGGAGTGTGCAAAGGCGTTGGACGCAGCCGACGAGCGAGAGGCTGCTCGGGTCCGGGGCGACAAGCCGGGGCCTTCGACCGCAGCAAAGCCAACCCCGCCGCCCACCGCATCGCCTGCCGCGGGCCACGCTCCCCAAGCGGCCACGCCCAACGCCGAGCCGCAGCCGACCTCCGCGCCGCTTGGCTGCCAGTACGACACGCAGTGCAAGGGCGATCGGATCTGCCATGAGGGGCGCTGCGTGGACCCCGACCGCGCGCCAGCACCGGCACCGGAACCGACCTCCACTCCGTGAGGCCCGCCTCGTTGCTGCCGCAGGGCGCAGTGGTCGGCTCTGGTCAACCGCGCGCCTTGCGGGGATTCAGGGTCCCATATTGGGTCCCACGCTCCCGGCCCTGCACGCCCGACCCACGCCTAACCCTATGAAATCCTTCGTGGAGCCGAGGGGGATCGAACCCCTGACCTCTACACTGCCAGTGTAGCGCTCTCCCAGCTGAGCTACGGCCCCGGAGGGCTCGGGGTCATACAACGCTTTGCAGGGAGTGGCAACGGAAAGGCCTGGGGCGCCCAATTCTGGACGCTGGCGGCGGCCAACCGCACTCTTTGCCGGATGCGACGGCTGGCAGCGTGGGCTTTCGCCTGCTCGCTCTGTACGGCGCTTGCCGGCTGCGGCGCGCAGCCGGAAGCGGCGTGGCTCGAGCTGCACGCGGTGGAACCGGCCACGCTCGCGTCGGGGGCGGCGCTGCGCGTGAGCGGCAGCGGCTTTCCGCCGGGCGCGCCGTGCGAGCTGCGTCTGCGCGGCACGAGCTACGGCCCGGGGCGCAACCCGCGCGCAGTCGCCGCGACGCTGCGCGGCCGGGCGCTCTCCGGCGAGCTGGCGGCCGCGACGTTCGACGAGCAGGCGTTCGGCGCGCTGGGCGAGCGCGGCAGCTTCGAGGGCGAGCTGGTGTTGGCGTTTCCGGTGCGGCGGGGCCAAGGCTACGTCACCGGCGCGCGCCACCTGCGCCTGGAGCTGGTGCCGGCGATCGAGCCCTGGCCCTCGGCTGCGGCCGAGCAACAGCTACGCGAGCACGCGCGGCGCCTGCTCGAGCTCACCGGCATCGCCGTAGCCGACGAGGAACCGACCGGCTGGGGGCTGGTGGTGGGCGCGGCGAGCGCGCACAGCCGCGCCGCCTCGCTCGGCCTGCGTGCCGGCGACGTGATCGAGCGCGCGGGCGGTGCCAGCGTGCGCTCGCTCGCCGACCTCGCGCCGGCCCCCGGGGCGCGCCACCTATCGCTGCGGATACGCCGTCCGGGCCGGCCCGAGCCGCTCGCGTTGTCGCTTCCGCTGCAAGGTCTGTTCGCACCCGAGGTCGGCGTCGACTTGTCGCGACTGAGCGCGCTGGTCGCCTGGCTGCTGTGCTGCGTGCTGCTGCTCTCGCCCGTGCCTTCGCCGGCGCCCTGGCTCGCGCGGGCAGTGCTGACCCTGCGGCACGGGCCGCCGCCCGCGCTCGGCCTGTGGGGCGCGCCGCGGCTGCGGCGTGCGTCGCTGCTGGCTCGCGCGCGCGCGCTGCTGTGGCCGTGCGCCTTCAGCGCGGGCGGCGTGGTGCTGATCTGGCGCGAGCCGGCAGGGCTGCTCGCGGTGCGCTCGCTCTCGCTCTACCTCGGCTTTGCCGCGCTCAGCATCGCGCTCGCGCTCACCAGTGGCCGCGGCGGTCGCGCGCAGCGCGCGCGCGCCGCGCTCGGCATCGCCGGCAACGTGCTGGTGCTGGGCGTGCTGGTTGCGTGCGCCTGCGCGCTGTACGGCACGCGCTCTTTCGATGGCATGGTGGAAGGGCAGGGTGCCTGGCCCTACGCCTGGGCCGTGCTGCAAAAGCCCGCCTTGTTGGTGGCGTTTCCGCTCTACCTGGTTTACGCGGGCCGCCTGTCCGCGACCGCGCTCGCGCTCGAGGCCCACCCGCCGGACCCGGGCGCCGTGGAAGCGGCACGAGACGGCGGCTCGCTGCCCGCGTCGCAGCCGCGCGCCGTCGTGCCCGCAGCGCGGCGCGCGAACGCATCGGGCCGGCGCGCGCGCCGCCAGCCATGGGCCACGCGGATCACGACGCGGCTGCGAGTGGCCGAGCGCGTGCTGACCCACGTGGTGCTGAGCGCGTTCGGCGCCGCGGTGTTCGCGGGCGGCTGGCAGAGCCCGCTCGAGCTGCCGGGCGTGGACCCGCGCCTGCTCGGCGCGGTGTGCTTCGTGCTCAAGGCGTGGCTGTTCGCGTGGCTGCTCGCGCTCGGCCGACGCCTGGGCTGGGGCGAGCGGCTGTCCCGGCGCGCGGTCGCGCTCGCCTGCGCCGCCAGCATCGCGCTCACCTGGCTGTGGCTCTGGCTCGAGCCCGACGCCGTGCTCGAGCTGGCGCTGGGCCGCGCGCTCGGCGCGAGCCTGCTGGTGTTCGCGCTGGTGACCGCCGTGCGTGCGGGCGGGCAGCTCGCGCGCGCCCCCGGCGTGCGCCGGCAGCCGCTCAACCCAGCGCGGTGAGAAAGCGCTGCAGCTTGCTCTGCTGCTCGGGCAAGAGCGCGCCGAAGCGCAGCCCCATCATCGCGCGTCCGTCTTCGGTCGGCGCCGCCCAGATCACCGTGGCCTGAACCTCGAACGGCTCTTCGCTCGGATCCTCGATGCCGTCCTGGGTCAAGATCAGAGCCAGCTGCACCGTCCCGCCTTCGTCGAGCGCCTCGTCCAGAATCACCGCCACCCCTCCTTGAGAGAGGTCTCGGGTCTCGCCGGTGCAGGTCTCGCCGCGGAGCTCGATTTCGGCGTTGAGCGCGACGTCGAAGCGGGTGTGCTTGCGCCGGTTGTCCATCGATGTCGGGCGATCATGCGTCGGAACGCGCCGTTCGTAAAGGCATCCAGCAGCGCGTCGATTTCCGCGATGCGCACGCTGCGCGCCGGATCGGCCGGCGTACCCAGGTCCCGCTCGAGCTGCAGCCGGCGCCGCTCGAAGTACAGCGCGATGACCTGCCGCGCCACCCGTTGCCGCGCCTGCCGCTCGGCCCGCTCCTGGCTCAGCAGCGAGATCTCCTCTCGCCGGAAGATCACCCGTTCGAGATCGAAGCTCAGGGCAGCTTCGAGCGTGACCGCGTCGTTGGTGCGCAGGCGCAGGGTGGTGGGGTCGATGGCCTGCGGCGAGGTCAGGTCGACCGTCTGCCCGCGCCGCACCCGCAGGCTGAGCCGCGGCACCCAGGCCGCCGTCCGCGCGCGCGACGCCAGGGCGCGGGCACGGCCGGCCGGCGTGGCGCGCAGGGCTGCCTGCACCACTTGCTGCGCGCTCGGCTCGTGCGCATGGCGCGCGAGCGCTGCGTCGATATCGGCTTGGCTGGGCGCGCCTGCCGGCTGAGCGCTGCCCGCGTCTCGCTCCGGCGCCGCGCCATGCTCGGCGTCCACCTTCTCGCCCTCGGAGCGCGGCGCCGCCTGCGCCTGAGCGCGGCCGACCAGGGCCACGCAGATCAAGGACGTTGCCACCAGGTTCTTCACAGCGCCTCCTCGGAGTCTCTCCGAGCAGGTCATCGTCCGCCCGCCCCCCCGATTGCGTCACCCGCCCCACTTTCCTGCTCACCGGCCCGCAGTCGTCGCCGTACCCGTACCCCGCGCTCGTAGGTCGTGATGGTGCCCGTGCTCGCAATCGCAGGCCCCCACCCGCAGCTCTCCCCACTGGCGCGGCCCCGCGGCCGTCTCCCCGCGCGGCCCTCGGCTCCGTCCCGCGCCGCCGGCCCGCGCGCTTCAGTTGGGGCGGTCTTCGCCGAATGCCGCCGACGCTGGTGGCGGGCTGGACGCCGGCGTCTCGGTCCGCTTGCCGCCGGGGTGGTCGTGCACGATGGCCACGAAGCGCGCGCCATCGCGCAGGCCCACGGCCGCCAGGCAGCGCACGGCACTCGGCAGCGCGGGCGCCTGCCACTGACCGCTGGCCTCCACCGGCCCGTGCTCGGTGACCTCGGAGCGCACCACCTGCTCGGGGTCGGGGCGGATGCAGATCACGCGCACGGCCAGCTCGCCCTGGCGGCCCAAGACCGCGCGCGCGCGGCCTTCTCCCTCTTCGGTGATCCGCCAGCGCAGCAAGAGCCCGGCGCCGGGCTCGCCCTCGCAGTACAGCTGGTCGCCTCCAACGGGCAGCGACGCCCGCGCGATGGCGTCGGGCGGGGGCCCTGAGAGCCGCGGATCCTCGACCGGCTCGCCGCGACGCATGGCCGCAGCCTCATCCCGTAGCCCCGGATCCTCGCTGTTCTGTCCCAGCAGCTCCTCGTAGATCGCAAGCGCCCGCTCGCGATGGCCCTGCGCCGCGAGCAGCCGCGCCATCGAGCGGGTGCGGATCGGCTCCTCGACGAAGGTCCGGGTGGTCGGCCCGCTGCGGCGCGCCGCTGCGCCTGCGGGCGGCTGGGTCGTGAGCGTCTCGGCCGGTTGCGGCGCCGGTGGCTGGGTCGTGACCGTTTCGGCCGCGACCGCCTGCTCGCGCGGCCCGTCGATTGCGGGTTGCGGCGCGGGTTGCGGCGCAGCTCCGGGCGCGACGCCGCGAACGGCCGGCTCGTCTGCGCCCTGCCGCGGCTCCGCCGGAGCCGTGGCGCGCTCGGTCGGCACGCGCGGCGGCGACGGCACCTCCGGCCGCGGTTGCCTGGGCAATGGTCGCCGGCGCAGCCGCATCAGCGACTCGAACGGCTCCGGCAGCGACGCCAGCGCGGCGCCCACCGCGGCGCCCAACAGCTCGCGCGCCTGCGCCAGGTTGCGCCGGCCCTTGGCGATGCGGTCGCGCCCGGCGTTGAAGCGGTCTCCGTACTGGTGGCGCAAGATCAGTCGGATCAAATCGCCGCGGGTGCGGAACTCGGGCGAGCGGATGCCGCGCCGGCGAGCCTCGCCCTCGAGCATCTCGCGCGTCCAGGCATCGATTCGGCTCAGGTCCAGGCCCATGTGTGCGCGTCCGCGCCTTCCAATGTAACGCGAGAGGTGTCGCAATCTAGCGCGATCTGGGCTCGCAGCGCGTCCAAATCGGGAAATTTGTGTTCTGCACGGATTCGCTTCACGAACCCGACGCGTAGCCGCGCGCCATACAAATCCCCTTCGAAATCGAAGATGTGGACCTCCACCGAGCGGCCCGCGCCGACCGTGGGGCGCACCCCGAGATTGGCGATGCCCGGCAAGGGCGTGCTCGGCTCGCGGTCGAGCGCACGCACCACCACCGCGTATACGCCGTCGGCCGGGTGCAGCACCGGGTCGGTGGCGAGGTTGGCGGTGGGGAAGCCCAGCACGCGCCCCCGCTGGTAGCCGCCGATCACCGCGCCTTCGAGCTCGTGCACGTGGCCCAGCAGCCGGCAGGCGTGGGCGAGCTTGCCTTGCGAGATCGCCTCGCGCACGCCGCTCGAGGACACGCGCTCGCCGTCGACCAGCACCGGGGGCTCGACCACCACGGCGAGCCCGTGGCGCGCGCCGAACGCTCGCAGCAGTGCGACGTCGCCGGCGCGTTTGTGGCCGAAGCGAAAGTCCGGTCCCACCACCAGCGCGCGCGCGCCGCGCGCGCACAGCGCCTGCAGGTACTGCTCGGGCTCGAGCCGGGCGAGCTCGCGTGTGAACGGCTCGACCACGACCTCGTCGGCACCGGCCGCAAGCAGCAGCTCGCGGCGGCGCGCGATGGTGGTCAGCGGCGTCGGCGCACGCTCGGGGGCGAGCACCACCGAGGGGTGCGGGTCGAAGGTCAGCGCCAGCGCGCGCATGCCGTGCTGGTGGGCGTGTGCGCGCGCGCTGCGCACCAGCGCTTGGTGTCCGAGGTGAACGCCGTCGTGGTTGCCGGGCGCGATCACCGCCGGCGCGACCGGGCTCGGCCCGGCTTCGTGCGCTGCTGCGCCCATGGGTGAACGCGGATTATCGCGCGGCGGGCCCTGTGGTCAAACAGGCGGCGCGCGGCCAGGGCCAGGGCCGTGACGGTCGCGCCCTCCTGATCACAGCCGGATGGACTACTCTTTGCGCATGCCGTGCGCGTCTCGCCGCTTGCTCGCCCTCGCCCGCGCCGCCGCGCTGGCGGCCGTGCTGCTGGCCGCGGGCCCGTGCGCGAAGCTGCGCGCGCAGGGCTGGGTCGAGGCTTTCAGCCAGCTGCGTGTCACGCCCGGCGAGCTCGGCGATCGCAGCCGCCCGCTGGCCGAGCGCGTGGCGCAGGCGCGTGCGCTGGGCGACTACGGGGCTTCGAGCGATGCGGTGCCGGCGCTGCTCGCCGCACTGAATGAGAACCCGCCGCCGCCGCTGCGCGAGGCGATTCTGCGCGCGCTCGCGCTGCGCGCGCCAGCCCAGGCCGAGGCCCCGCTCGCGAGCTTGCTCGAGCACGATGCGCAGCCCTCGCTGGCGCTGACCACGGCGCTCGGCGCGATCGCGACGCGGCCGGCGATCGCCGCGCTGGCGCAGGCGCTGGCGCGTCCCCGGGCCGCGGCCACCGCCGAGCGCGGGCTGCTGGTGGCCGGCGTCAAGGCTGCAGCCCCGCTCTCGCGGGCGTTGCAGAGCCCGGTCGCGTTGCGCGCCGCGCACGTGCTCGCCCAGCTGGGGCCGGCCGCGGCGACCGCGGCGGGGCCCGCGCTGCGCGCCGCGTTGCAACGCGATGCGCCGCCCTTGCGCGCGGAGGCGGCGCGCGCGCTCGGCGCGCTCGGCGAGACGGCCAGTGCCGGCGCGCTGCTGGCGCGGCTCGGCGATGGCTCGCCCGAGGTCGTGGCCGCCGCGCTCGATGCGCTCGGTCAGGTGGCGACGCGGGCGCAGGCCGATGCGCTGCGCGCGTATCTGGCGCGCGCACCCGCGGCGCAGCGGCCGGCCGCGCTGCGCGCGCTGGCGGCCGCTGATCCCGCGCGCGCCGTGCCGTGGCTTTCGCGCGCGCTTGCCGGCGGCGACGCCGCGCTGCGTCAGGCGGCCGTCGCGCTGCTCGAGGGCGAGCGCCCCGATCCGAGCTGGGTGCCGCTGCTGTCGGCGTCGTTCGCGGCGGAGCTGCGCGAGGGCACGGCCAGCGCGCTCGCGCGCGTACCCGGTGGGCGGGGCGTGCCGGCGCTGCTGGCGCGCTGCCGGCGCACGCCCGACGCGGCCCAGCGTGGCGCCCGCGCGCTCGCGATCGCGCTGCGTCGCGACCGCGGACAGCTGTCGCCGGCCACGCGCCGCGGCGCGCTCGAGCTGCTGCGCTCGCTGCCCAGCGCTGAGCGCTCGCTGCTGCTGCGCGCGCTCGCGCGCGACGACTCGGTGCGCGAGCCGCTGATCGCGGCGCTCGGCGCTGCCGATCCGGCGCGGCGGGCGAGCGCGGCGCAGGCCAGCGCGTGGCTGCAGGACCCGCGCCTGGGGCCGGCGCTGCTGCGCGCGCTGCGGGACGAGCGCGACGCGGAGGCCGCGCGGCGCATGGCCGAGGCGGCGGCCGGGCTCGGGCTGGCGGTCGAGCCGCGCGTGCTGCTGCGCCTGCTTTCCGATCCGGAGACCGCGCCCGAGGCGATGCAGCTGGCGGCGGTCGCGGCCGATCCGGCACAGGCGCCGCGCGCGTTGCGGGTGCGGCTGCGGCGCGCTCTGGGCTCGCACCAGCCGCAGCGCGTGCGGGTGGGCGCTGCGCTGGCGCTGGCGGCGCTGGGCGAGCGCTCCGCGCGCCCGGCGCTGTTGGCCGCGCTCGAGGACGGCTCTGCGCGGCTGCGGCTTGCAGCGGCGCGGGCGCTGGGCGCGCTCGGCGGGGTGGACACGGCTGCGAGCCTGGCCGCCCGCGCGCGCGTGGAGCGCGATCCCCGCGTGCGCCAGGCGGAGCTTCAGGCGGCTGCCCGCGCCGGCGTGGCCGCGCCGCTGTTCGAGCGCGGCGACCGCGTGCTCGAGGCGCGCGTACAGAGCCAGGGCGCCCCGCGCGACGCGCAGGCCGGCGGCTCGCCGTGGCGGCCGTTGCTCGACGTGCTGCTGCCCGATGGCCGCTGGCTGCGCCTGCGCGCGCAGGCTGGCGGCGAGTTGATCGTGGCCGACTTGCCGCCGGGCGTGGCCGACGTGCGCGCGGTCGACTGATGCGAGCGAGCAGGATGACCGAGCCACCCGTCGAGACCGAGGTGATCATCGACTCGCCGCGCTTCTCCTGCGTCAAGCGCCGCGACGACGGGCGCATCGACTTCGTCTCGCCGCTGCCATGCCCGTTCAACTACGGCAGCGTTCCGGGCACGCGCTCGGGCGACGGCGAGCGCATCGATGCCGTGGTGCTAGGCCCGCGCTTGCCACGGCATGCGCGGCGCAGGCTCGCGGTGGCGGGGCTGGTGCGCTTCGTCGACGCTGGCGCCCAGGATCCCAAGTGGGTGTGCGTGCAGCGGCCGCTGCGCGCGCTCGACCGGCTCCAGCTGGAGGCTTTCTTCCGCGTCTACGCACTGGCCAAGCGCGCGCTCAACCGTGCCCGCGGCCACGGCGGGCTCACCCGCTACGAGGGGCTGTGGCTGCGCTGAGCGCGGCCGCGGCGGGTTGACCTGCGGCGTGCGGCTCAGGCATCGTTGGGTTTCGGAGCGCTGCCTTTGGCCAAAGACGAAAAGCGCACACAACCAGCCGCCGCAGAGCCCGCCGAGGGCGACGCCGAGCTGTCCTTCGAGCAGATCCTGCAGAAGCTCGAGTCGGTGGTGCAGGCGCTCGAGGACGGCGAGCGGCCGCTCGAGGAGGCGCTCACCACTTTCGAGCGCGGCGTGGCGCTGGCGCGCGCGGGCGCACGGCGGCTGGACGAGGCCGAGCGCCGCATCGAGCTGCTGCTCGCCGACGAGGACGGGGTGCGCACGCGCCCGCTGGACAAGGAGCTGGCTGCCGATGAGTGACGACATCGTTTCGGTCATGACGCCGTATCCCGACGTCGCCTCGCTGGCCCAGGGCTACATGAACCGCGCCGACGGCGAGCGCTTGCTGCTGCCGCTGCCGCTCGCCAATCCGCAGGGCGCCGGCGTTCGCTTCGTGGTCTACCTGGCCGACGGCACGCCGGCCTTCGCCGGCGCCGGCTTGTGCGCCCAGGTCAGCGACCAGGGTGGCACCGTGCCGGCCGAGCAGCGCTTCGAGACGCTGCTCGACACGCTGCAGTTCGACGAGCGCTCGCGCCCGGTCTACGACTACATCGTCGCGGTGCGTGCCGCGGCCTACGCACAGCAGCCCCAGCCGGCGGCCGAGGGCGAGGGCGAGGGCGCGCCGCCGGAGGCGGAGGCCGGCGAGGCGGGTGGCGAGGCGTACGAAGAAGCGACCTCGTTGCTGGTCAGCGGAACCAGCGATGCGCCGGCCTCGCTGCGGCCAGAATCGTGGGCGCCCGCCGAGGGGCTCGAGCCCGTGATCGAGCAGAGCCAGCCCGCGAGCGAGCCCAGCCCGGAGCCGGAGCTGCTGCAGCGCGAGCCGAGCTTCGTTCCGCCGCCGATTCCCACCGGGCTGCTGACCCGTCCGGCGCGCGCTACCCACTGGCAGCCGGCGCCGCCGCGGCGCCCCACACCGCGCCCCTCGAGCGGGCTGTTCCGCTATCGAACCGGCGGCCTGCCGCGGCCCGAGCACCCGCCACAGCCCGAGCTCGATCCGGCGCACTGGGTGCGTCCGGCGCCGCGGCCGTAGGCGGGCTCTCGTCCACCGCGGAAGCCAGCGGTCCTTGCCGTGTTCCTGTGAATCGCCCGATTCGGAACGGGCAACGATCACAGCGGCAGGCGCGCGCCCTTGCTCGCCTCGACCACCTCCGGCAGGCCCTGGCGCGCGAGCTCGAGCGCGAGGGTGTGGCGCGGTCCCTGCTCGCCGTGCACCAGCGCGATGCGGCGCAGCGCACCGGTCGCCGCGATCTGGCGTGCGAAGCCGATCAGGCCGCGCTGGTCGGCGTGCGCGCTCAGGCCGTTGATCACGTGGATCTGAGCGGCGACGTCGCGTTCGATCCCGAACACCTTGACCCGCGGGCGGCGCTCGACCAGGCGCCGGCCCAGCGTGTGCTGCGCCTGGAAGCCGACGATCACCACGCTGTTGCGTGCCTCGCCCAGGCCGGTGGTCAGATGGTGCAGAATGCGTCCGCCTTCGCACATGCCCGAGCCCGCCATGACGATGCAGGGCTCGCCGCTGCGTTGCAGCGCCTTGGAGCTGGCGACGTCGGAGACGTAGTGCAGGCCCGGCGGCGAGAACGGGTCGTTGCGCTCGAGGATACGCTGCGCCACGTCCGCGCTCAGGCTCTCGGGGTGGAGCTTGTAGATCTCGGTGATCGCGATCGCCAGCGGGCTGTCGATGTACACCGGCACCCGCGGCAGCACGCCGCGCTCGTGCAGGCGCTCGAGCGCGAACAGCACTTCCTGCGCGCGCTCCAGGGCAAAGGTGGGGATCAACACCCGGCCGCCGCGTCCGATCGTCTCGCGCACGATCGTGCCGAGCTGCTCGTCGCTGCTGGCGAGCTCGGGGTGCAAGCGGTCGCCGTAGGTGCTCTCCATCAGCAGGTAGTCGACGTCCGAGATCGACTCGGGTGACGCGAGCAGCGGCAGCTCGGCGCGGCCGAGGTCGCCCGTGAACAGCAGTCGCACCCGCTTGCCGTTCTCCTCGAGGTCGAGCCGTACCAGCGCCGATCCGAGCACGTGCCCGGCGTTGTGCAGCGTGACGCGCACGCCCGGAGCCACGTCGAGGCTGCGGTGCAGCGGCAGCGAGATCATGTGGCCGACGGCGCGCTGGGCGTCTTCCACGTCGTAGAGCGGCTCGATCCGCGTGGGCTCGTGCTCGCGCTGATAGCGTTTGTTCAGGAAGCGCGCGTCCTGCTCCTGGATCATGGCCGAATCGCGCAGCATCACGCTGCACAGGTCGCGCGTCGCGGGGGTGCAGAAGACCGAGCCCTGAAAGCCGCGCTTCACCAGGCTGGGGATGTTGCCGCTGTGATCGAGATGGGCGTGGCTCAGCACCAACGCCTGGGCCTGGGTCGCCCACGGCGGCAGCTCGCGGTTGCGGCGGTTGGCCTCGGCCCGATGGCCCTGGAACAGCCCGCAGTCGAGCAGCACGTCGTGGCCGCCCACGTGCAAGCGGTGCAGCGACCCGGTCACGCCCTCGCTGGCGCCGTAGAACTCCAGATGCATGAGTCGAGGTCCTTCCGTGCGGTCTATAGGTAGGGACGGCCTGCTGCCGTGCGCGCGCGCGTACGAACACGAGCCCTCACCCACGAACATGCAAAGCGTTACGCAATCCCTTATAACCGGTGCGTGGCTCAGCCCGCGCGTCCGCAGCGCCGTTTCTTCAGGTTGGGCCTCGCTCTGCTCGGGCTGGGTCTGGCCGTGGCCGCGCTCCCGGCGCATGCCCAGGTGAACGCGGGGGTCCAGGGCGGGTTCAACACCTCCGGCGCCGGCACCCCCGCGCCGGAAGCGGCGCCGGCACCCGGGCCGGCTCAGCCGGCCGCGGCCGCAGCGAGCGGGCAGGCCGCCGCGCAGCCTTCCGCGCCCGCGGCCGAGCCCTCCGTCCCCGGCGCCGAGGCGCCGCCCGAGGCCCCACCCAAGGGCGATACGGAAGCGCCGCCCGAGTCGCGCGACGCCCAGCTCCTGCGCGCGCAGAACACCTGGTTCGGCCCGGTCGGCGGCCTGCACGTGGTCGACGCCGGCTCGGGACCCGCCGGCACGCTGCGGCTGCAGCTCGGGGTCGACTTCTTCATCAGCCACGACTTCTTGCTGGCGGGCGACACCGACGACTACTCGGGCGGCACGCTCTCGCTGAGCTGGACGCTGACCGATTACTTCGAGCTGTACGGCTCGGTGGCCAACCACGCGAACTACAACAACCAGGAGCTGCCGCAGCTGCTGCAGGTGCTGGGCGACACCCTGATCGGCGCCAAGGGCTTTCACGCGCTGACCCCGTGGCTCACCCTGGGTGGCGATCTGCGCTTCGCGGTGCTCAACACCGTGGGCGACATCGGGCCAGTGCTGAGCGCGATGAGCTTCGGCTTCCGCGGCAACACCAGCGCGGACCTGCGCCAGCTCGATGAGCCGGTGCCGCTGATCGCGCGCTTCAGCCTGGATTACTACTTCGACAACTCCGCCAACCTGATCGAGGACGTCGAGAACCAGCGCTACGCGGCGCTCGGCGCCGACCGCCGCCCGCGCGCCGACGAGGACCGCAATCTCATCCGGCGGGTCGAGCGCTTCGGGCTCGGCATCAACCGCACCGACGCGCTCGGCTTCGCGCTCGGGCTGGAGGCGCCGCTGCGCGCCGCGCGCGACTTCTTCATCCATCCCCTGCTGGAGTGGACACTGCAGGTCCCGGTCAACCGCCAGGGCTACAGCTGCCTGCTGGTCAGCACCGGGGCCGGCCCCGCGGATCCCGACGGGTGTCTGAAGACCGAGGGCTTCGCGGCCATGCCGTCCACGCTCACGCTGGGCGCGCGGCTGTTTCCGCCGGTGCGCGGCCTGTCGTTTGCGCTCGGGTTGGATCTGGCGCTCTCCGGCAGCTCGGTCTTCGTGCGCGAGCTCGCCGGCAACAAGCCCTACGACGTGTTGCTCGCGCTGTCGTACGCGATCGACGCTCGCGAGCGGCCCGCGTCCCAGCCGCAGACGGTCGAGGTGGTGCGCGAGGTGCCCAAGCCGCTTCCGCCCAATCCGCGCGTACAAGGCGCGGTCGTCGACGCGGCCACCGGCGCGCCGGTTGCGGGCGCGACCATCGCCTACCCCGGGCTGGGGCTGACCGCGCAGCAGGCCGACGAGCAGGGGCTGTTCGTCAGTTATGAGCTGCCGCCGGGCGAGGCGCGCCTCGACGTCAGCCATCCCGACTACGACTCGCGCACCTGCAGCGTGGAGATCCCCAAGCCCGCGGCCGTGCCCGCGCATGGAGCGCCCGCGACGACGCCGGCAGCCGCGCCGGCGCAGCCCGGCCGGGCTGCCGCAGCGCCCGCAGCCGCGCTCGGGCAGCAGCCCGCAGCGCCGGCAAGCCCGCCGGCGCATCCGACGCAGGCCCCCGGCACGGCCGGCACCGCCGCTGCGGCGAGCGGAGTGCTGGTGCCGCTGCGCTGCGAGCTCACGGCCAAGCCGCGCGCGGGCGGCGTGCGCGGCCTGGTGCTGGGCGAAGGCGGCAAGCACGTGGCCGGCGCGCACGTGGATCTGATCGGCCCCACCACCCAGAGCCTGGTCACCGACGACCAGGGGCAGTTCGTGGTGGTGTCGGCGGTGGCCGGCAGCTATGGCGCGCGCATCGAGGCCGACGGCTATCTGATCCGCCTGGTCTCTTTCGACGTCGCGCCCGGCGGCACCGCCACGCCCGAGATCACCTTGCTGCCCAAGCCCAAGCGATCGCAGGTGGAGCTGACCAAGCAGGAGGTCCGCATCCACAAGCAGATCTTCTTCAACACCAACAGCGCCCAGATCAGCGAGAAGAGCAACGCGCTGCTGAGCGAGATCGCGGACGTGCTGCTGCGCAACCCGCAGGTCAAGCTGGTCGAGATCCAGGGCCACACCGACAGCACCGGGTCGCCCGACGTCAACATGCAGCTCTCGCAGTCGCGTGCCGAAGCCGTGCGCAAGTGGCTGATCGAAGCCGGCGTGGACGCCTCGCGGCTGGTCGCCAAGGGTTACGGCGACACCCGCCCGCTGGTGCCGAATCTCACCGACCGCAATCGCGCGCGCAACCGGCGCGTGCAGTTCATCATCAAGGAGCAGGAGTAGGGCGCCGCCCGCTGCCGCGCGGCCGATCCCCGCCGCGGCGCATAGGGCTCGCCCTGCTTCAACTGGCTCATCCCTCGGTGGACCGACCGAAAGCCCCACGAAAGCCGGCGGTGCAGAATGCCGTCCCGGACGTCGCGACGGCGCCGCTGACCCACCGGGTTCTCGCATCGGGAGACGTCGTGACCTTGACGGTAGATGCCCGTGTGGACGTGACGGTGGACACGCCAGCTCGGCGCCCCTGCGCTTGGTCGCGGGCGAGGGGCTGTGCGACGTCCTGCCCTTAGCGGCAGGCGCCAGCTTCATCGTCCATACGCCCCATCTGACGCTTCGCGTGCGGGGAACGGTGTTCAGCGTTGCGCTCGACGCGATGCGCACGGTGGCTCACGTGCCCGCGGCTCGGCCGGCCGCGATGTGCCACCATGAGGCGCTGATCGTCGAGAGCCGAGGATCAGCGCAGGCGCAGGCCGGCTACCTTGTCGCTCGGCTTCGTTTGCTCGATGGGGTGCGGTGGCCGGCCCCCGATTGCGCGCGCTACGACCAACCCTGCGGGTCCACGTGGCGCCGAAACCATGCGACCGCGTCCCGCTCGCGCAGGAACTCGCCGTAGAGGGCAGGCGGATCCGGGACGAGATGGGCCGCGAGCGCGCGAGCCAGCTCCTCATAGACATGCGATTGCTCGAAATGATTGAGGTCCGCGATGGTCGGACGCTCGCCAGCCATGATGCGCACGCCGGAAGGTGTGTGTGCAACGGCGATGGCTTCCACGAAGGCCCGCTGTTCGAGCGCAACGAGGTCGAGGCCGCTTGCCTGCAGCCACGGCGCTCCCAGATAGTTGAGCCAGCTCACACCAGGCAGCTTGTCCCGCACCAGCCACGGCATGCGATCGCGGTCCTGGATGTCGAGGCCGAGGTAGCGCTTGGCCCAGCCGTGAGCCGCCGTGAACGCGCTACCCTTGTGCTCGGGGTTGTAGCGCAGCGCGTAGCCGCCGATGCCGCACCAGACCGGGCCGAGCTCGAACACCGCATCGGCCATCCGCAACAGCAGTGCCGGGTCGAAGTGCGCCGGAATCGTAAGCTCCAGGAGCGACGCGCGCTCGACGCGTCCGGGATCGACCTCGACGTAGCGAAAGGCCGTGCACTCGCTGCCGGTGTCATCCGCGAGCACGAATTCGAAGCCGTGCCGGATCTTGCCGAGCCAGTGTACGCTGAAGGCATCGATTACCTCGTTCAGCGTT
This sequence comes from uncultured delta proteobacterium, assembly GCA_963778655.1. Classification (GTDB taxonomy): domain Bacteria; phylum Myxococcota_A; class Polyangia; order Polyangiales; family JAFGIB01; genus CAVZVA01. The sequence goes on along the minus strand of CAVZVA010000011.1, from coordinate 556,227 downwards.
GCCTTGGTGACGCGCTTGTAGTGATCGAGTCGCGACGTCGTGTACCAGAGCAGGAAATCCTGCGGGGCGAGCTGCACGAAGCGCTGCAGCGCCTGCGCGGCTGCCCGCTGCGCCCAGTGCACGGGGTCTGCAAGGTAGAACGTCACCCCGAGCTCGATGTTGGCGACGTGCACGCTCGGATCGTCTTCGAGCACGTACTCGGTCGGGACGGGGGTGTTGGGGTCGGGAGTCGACATGGCGGGTTGCGTCCGGCCCGGACTAGGCTGACATGAAGGGATAGTCCTTCAGCCACTGCTGAAGGTGGCCCCGACCGCGGCCTGTAAACTGCTGGCCGTCAGCAGTTGCAACCACGATCTCGTCGGTGGCCATCAATAGCTGCTCTCGCGCGTCGAGGTAGCGCGCCGGGACCTTGGGCTTGACGCACTCGATGGCTTGGTCCTTGCCCGGCAGGCGCAACAACCCCTTTTCCTCGCCGCCCAGCCACAATGCATCCTGGAAGCGCGCTACCCCGACGAGAGGACCATCCCACCGCGCCCTCTCGACCCAGCCATCAGCGGAGCCGTCGAACAAGAGCCCACCACGGCCGCACGCATAGACTTCGTCTGGCGACTCGACCCAGATGCCGGCAAAGACCTGGGGAGCACCGAGCACCTTACGCCAGTCCGTGCCGTTCCACCCGAGCACCCCGTCACGCGCAGCTGCGTAGAGGCAGTCAGGAGCGCAACCGTGAAGGTGAAGCGGCCAATCCGGCGGGTCGGGCAGCTGCGACCAAGTCGAGCCATCGAACGCGAACACCTTGCCCTGCTCCGGGCTGCCGCCGTAGGCGTACACGTGTTGGTCGTCGAGGCCGAATAGACCCGGCATCGCCACGCCGAGCGAGTCGAGCCGGCTTTCCTTCGTGCTTTCCTCCGATTCGATTGTGGCCACGTCCCCATTGTTCAGCGCCACATAGATCCGTCCTGACGGCGAGTACCAGACGCCGCTCACCGGCGTGTTCCAGCGCAAGATGAGACCGAGGTCGCGCAGGCGCAGCAGCCACGACTCGACCTCGCCGCCCCGGTAGCCGGCTTCCGATTCGTAGCGGTAGCCCACGACCACGCCCTTTGCCAGGCTCATGCCGCTCGCGTGGTCGAAGCGATGGATGTAGTTCGACGTATCGGTCATTGCACGCTCCGTTGTGGATCACACAGATTCGTCGCTGGGCGGTGGCGACGCCGGCGGCGCGTTCCTGCTCGAGGGACTCCTCGCGCGCGCTCCGCGGCTCTGCCCCAGGCACGCATCGGTGTCATTGGGGTCGAGGTCCTTCACGCGGTTCCAATCGGCGTTGGCGGCCGCGTGCTCATCGCTCGCCTTACGCAACTCGGCCTCGGCTCTGCGCACCTCTTCGGGGTTGCCAGAGGCGCGCGCTCGCGCCAGGGACTGCTCAGCTGCCTGCTTCTTAGCGGCGGCGCTGTCGGCGGCCTTCTTCTTCTTGTCCTTCGTGTTGTTGGCCATCTTGCGCCACTGGTACTCGAAGAACCCCTCGACGCAGGCCGCGGCCGTCTTCTCCTGCTCCTGGTGCTTCTTCTGAATGGCTTGCTTCAACTTGGCATCGCCCTGCGCCTTGGCCGCGGCGATGTCCTTGTCCTCGGCGTTCAGCTCTGCGATGGCCGCGAAACGCTTCGCTCGTAGCTGCTCGGCGGCAGGCTGATCGTTCATGCCCCAGTCGAGCGCCGCTTCCGTCGCGCGCCGCGTCGCCGCCCGTTCTTCTTCGGCCCCCATGCGATTGCCCTGGCCTTGGGCGTTCGAGGTCGCAACGTCGGTCGCGGTCACCGCGCCGTGTTGAGTGTCGCGCCACCCCGCCTTGCCCGAGTGCGGCATGCACGGGGCATGTTGCCACTCGTAGAGCGGGCAGTAGCTGGTCTGGTTGCGCCCGCGGCGTTGCTGCTGACGGGTGTTCTCGGCCATGTGACCCGACTCACAGGTCGCGAGCCAGGCCTCGTGCGCGGTCGGGTTGTGTTCGGGATCCTGGGGCGGCGCGTCGCCGGGCGTGGTGGCCGCGCCGCCGGTCTTCTTGCGCGCCTGCCCGCAGCGGTCCAGCACGTCGTTGTAGCTGCCGAAGTCGTCGGGGCTGTAGCCACAGGCGGCAAGCGCCTTCTGACATTCCGGCAGCATGAGCGGGTTTTGCCCGCCCGCCTTCACGAACATCGTGGGCGTCTGTGCTGGACCGGGCATGGCGGCGAGACAGTTGTCTGGTCGTGTCGGGCGAGCGAGAAGCGGTTGCGCCAGAATCCGCGGGATGCCTCCCGCCGGACGCCGAAGCTAGCAATCTTCGCTTCGTGCCCGCAATCATCGAAGCGAGTGGGGCAGTCTCGGTTCCGGCGCCGCGGACGCGCGCTACGGTTGGCGCGAGCCTGTCTGCCGGCGTGCCCTCGGGGGCTTGATGGGTTCGGCGGTCGGGGCGCAGCGAACCGTGGGCTCGGGGGTGGCGGCCCGCCGGTCGCACTGGCGGCTCGGGCGGTGGCGCAGGGCGATGGCCGGTCTGGTCGAACAGCGACACGGCGCCCGCGTCCGCCGCACGCCGTCCGGGCTCAGTGCCCTTGCGCGGCGACCAGCCCGCGGATGCGATCGAGCAACGCGCCCAGCGGCTGAGGCTGCATCAGCGCGTCCGGTGCGTCCTGCAACGCGCCGTTGGCCGCGGGCACCATCAGCGCTGCGCCGTTGCCCCCGGGCATCACCAGCGTGGTCCTCCCCTGCTGGCTCAGCGCCATCACGCCCTGCGACATCCCGACCGCGTGCAGCTCGCCTTCCGGCGGCGCGTGCTGCAGAAACACCAGCACGCGCTGGCCCACCGGCAGGCTGGCCTCGCCCGGCACCTGCAGCGCGAGCTGGCCGATCCGGCCTCCGAGCAGGGTCGCCACTGCGGTCTGGCCCGGCTTGAGGTCGCCCTTGAGCACCTGCTCCAGGCGCAGGCTCACGTCGGTCACGATCAGGTGCTGATCGTCGCGCATCCGTGACTGCTGCTCCGTGGGCACCACGATCGCGATCAGGTCGGCCTTGCGCGTCAGATCCTCGAGCGAGAGCGCGAGCACCACGCTGGCGTGGGCCGATCGCGGCGGCATCAGGCCGGCGCCCAGCCCGCACAGCAGGCAGGACGCCAACAGCAGCGCCGGACCGCGGAGGCTCAAGCGCTCGCCTGCCGGGTGTCGGGCACGCGTTGGGCGGCCGAAGCGATCCATACCGCAAGCATAGCCAGCAACAGGTCGAGCGTCACCTTGGCCCAGGAGACCTGCAGCTTGGCGCTGGCGCCGAAACACCCACACTCCAGGTTGATCCCGCGGAGCTTGGCCTGCGCCATCGCCCCGGCGAAGGCCAGCAGCATCAGCCCGCACAGCGCCGCGGCCCCACGCATGTAGGTGCCGGTCAGCAAGCCCAGACCGGCGACGACCTCGAGCACCGGCAGGCCCACCGCCAGCGCGCGGCCGAGCGTGTCCGATAGCACGCGGTAGTTGCCGATCTCCTGCGCGAAGCTGGCAGGGTCGGCCAGCTTGGCCGCCCCCGCGTACACGAACAACGCCGCCAGCCCCAGCCGGACCAGCAGTCGCAACGCCCGCGGCGGTGCCGGCGCCCGCAGCCTCACTTGGAGGCCTCGCACTGAGGGCACGTGCCCGATTCCGCGGGATAACCGTGCTGCAGCCAGCCGGGCAGACCGCCCTCGAGCACCCGCACGTCGGCAAGCCCCGCCTTGCGCAGCTTGCGCGCCATGGCGAGCGAGCGTTCGCACTGCCGCTCCGCGTCGCAGTAGGTCACCACCGTGCGCGCCCCCGTGAGCGATTCGAACAATTGGCGATCGGGGCTGGCCTGCGTCGGGTCGAAGTGAATCGCCCCGGTGACGTGCCCAGCCTCGAACTGCAGGCGCGGCCGGCAGTCGACGAACGCCACGCCCTGGCGTCCCACCAGGGCGCGTGCTTCGTCCTGGGTCACCCAGCGCACCTCACCGGGGGTCGCCAGCGACGGGGGTGCGTGGCAGGCTCCGCCCGCCTCGCTGTGAGCGCTCTGACGCGGGGGCAATCCCCGCAGCCATGCGAGGGCGAGAGAGCCCACGATGGCGACTGTGCAAAGTCTCAGTACCTGGGTCGCGATCGACACGAAGGACCACCTCGAGCCGCGCCGGGAGCATAGCAAGCCGCGGGCCGAAGGCAGCGCCACGTCACCGAAATGATGACGGCTCATGGCCGTCACGGCGACAGCAAACCTGCGTTGACAGCTGCGGGCGACGCGAATATCAAGGGCGGGCGATGAAAGGCACAAAAATCCTCTATCCGGCGCTGGCCGCCCTGACCTGCCTGCTGGCCGGGTGCAATCTCACCTCCATCCTCGTCAAGGGGACCGTCGACGGCACCGCGGAGTTCACCAAGGAACGCGGCAGCGCGTTCGCCGATCCCGAGATGCTGGGTCCGGTGGTTGCGGCCGGCACCGTGACCAACGAAGGCCTGATCTATTTTGTTCCCGACTACGAGCCGCTGCTGATGGGGACGATCTTCTCCAACGTGGCCTACGGGGTGGGCTGGCTGCAAGCCGAAGCCGACCAGGCGGAGATCGACGGCAACTACGACAGGGTGGAGAAGCTCAATAAGCGCGCCGGATTGTTGTACGCGCGGGCGCTGTACTATTCCAAACGCCTGCTGCGCTTGCGCGACTCGAACTTCGACGCGGCCGTGGCCGGCGGCAGCGACAAGTTCAACAAGTGGATCGACGCGAACTTCTTCGAGAAGAAGGACGCCGAGCCCTTGCTGACCGCGGCGTTGGGCTACCTGGTGTCGATGATCGAGTCCGAAGACGGCCTCGCCGCGGCGGTGGACCTGCCGTACGCGCGGTACATGGTCGAACGTTCGGTCGAGCTCGACCCGACGATCAGCGGCGGTCAGGGCCTGCTGCTGCTCGGCACGATCGAGTGCACCATGCCCGAAGCCGTGGGCGGCCGGCCCAAGGTCGGGCTGAAGTTGATGGAGAAGGCGGCCGAGGTCGAGCACCGCACCAATCACGGCATCCTGGTGGCGATGGCCGAGCGGTGCGCGGTGGCGCTCCAGGATCGGGCCATGTTCCAGCGCTTGCTGATGGAAGTGCTGCAGGCCCCAGACGTCGAGAAGTACCGCCTCCCCAACAAGCTCGCGCGGCATCAGGCCGAACGGTTGCTCAAGAAGATCGACGAGCTCTTCTACGATTGAGGCCGGCGGTCGCTACGGGCAGCGGCCCGGCGGAGCGAGCTCGGGAAGGCCCGCCACAAACAGAGGATTTCTTGCGCAATTCGAGCGCGCTATTGGGCCGCGGCGGGAGCTTTCGCCACGGCCGATCGAAGGGCCCCGACCCAAACGGGTGAAGTGAGACGCAACATGATGGACTTCCTTCGTCGAGTGGACCGCGCATGGGCGCGCGGCGAGAGCTGGCTTACCGTGGGGGTGTTGATCCTCATGGTGCTGGTCGCCGGGTTCCAGGCAGGCATCCGCAACCTGACGCGCTTCGACGTCCAGTGGGCCAACGACCTGCTGACCAACATGGAGTGGGCCGACTCGTTCCTGCGCAAAGGCACGCTGTGGCTTGCATTCCTGGGCGCCTCGATGGCGACCTACAAGCACAAGCACATCGCGATCGACGTGTTGCTGCGCCTGGCGCCACCCAAGGGCAAGTACTGGATGCTCGCCATAAGCGGGGTGCTGGCGGGCTTCATCACGCTCGGGCTCACCTACTCCTTCTCGAAGGCGGTGGAGCTCAACCTGACCGAACGGCCGGTCGAGTATGAGCTGCTCGGCCCCAATGGCCCGATGCACGTCTGCGATGCCACGCCGGCCGAGCTCAAGGGCCTCGAGGACTTCAGCAAGCCGACCGTCTTCTGCTTCTTCCGTTCCATCCTGAACTCCGTCGGCATTCCCGCGGAGACTCCGGGTGCGGCGTTCCAGCTGATCGTGCCGGTGATGTTTTTCGCCATCGCAATCCGCCTGATCGCGCAGGGCATCGGCTACTTCGGTACCGTGTTGGGAGGTGAGGAGGCGATAGCCGTCGCCGAGGAGGAGGAACGCAGACGGATACTGGCCCAACAGCAGTCCGTGCTGCACACCGGCGGTGACGAGCCCGAGCCGACGAAGGGAGGCCAGTCATGATCGTCCTGGTCGGCTTGATCGTGCTCGCGCTGATCGGCGCGCCGCTGTTCTGCCTGTTCAGCGCCGCGGCGATCGCCAAGTTCTTGCAGATGCCAGAAGGCTCCTGGGCCTCGGTCGGCATCGATGTCTTCAGCGCGAAGTTCGCCGAGAACCCCACGCTGATGACCATCCCGCTGTTCACCTTCGCCGGCTATCTGCTGGCCGAGTCCGGCATGCCGGGGCGCCTGATCGATCTCTCGCGCGCTTGGTTGGGCTGGATGCCCGGCGGGCTGGCGGTGGTCTGCCTGATGGCTTCGGCCTTCTTCACCACCTTCACCGGTGGCAGCGGCATCACCATCGTCGCGGTCGGCGGCCTGCTGCTGCCTACTATGCTGCAGGAGAAGTACCCGGAGGACTTCTCCTACGGCCTGGTCACGACCGGCGGCTCGCTCGGCATCCTGTTCCCTCCCTGCGTGCCGTTGATCCTCTACGGCATCATCGCGAACGTCAACATGGAGAAGTTGATGCTCGCGGGCATCGTGCCCGGCATCCTGGTGGTGTTGGTGCTGTCGGTCTATGCGGCTTGGGTCGGCAAGCGCTCCAACTACAAGCCGGTTCCGTTCAAGTGGAAGCGCGCCTGGAGCACGTTGTGGAAGGCGAAATGGGAGGCCACCATTCCGGTGGTGCTGCTCGGTGGCCTGTTCACCGGCGTGCTGCGCATCCACGAGGCCTCGGCTTTCACCGCGGTCTACGTGCTGATCATCGAGGTCTTCGTCTATCGCGACGTGTCGATCCGCAAGGATCTGCCGCGCATCGTGGTCGACTCGATGACGCTGGTCGGCGCCATCCTGATCATCCTCTCGTGCGGCATCGGCTTCACCGCTTGGATGATCCAGGACGAGATCCCGACCAAGCTGCTCGACATGCTCGAGACGCTGATCGCCTCGAAGCTGATCTTCATGCTCACGCTCAACGTGTTCCTGATCATCGTGGGCATGTTCATGGAGATCTTCACGGCGATCGTGGTCGCCGTGCCGCTGGTGCTGCCGCTGGCGCGGGCCTATGGGCTCGACCCGTTCCACTTCGCGATCATCTTCTTGCTCAACTTGGAGATCGCTTATCTCGCGCCGCCGCTCGGCATCAACCTGTTCATCTCGAGCCTGCGCTTCGGCAAACCGGTCACCTACCTGTATCGCGTGGTGTTGCCGTTCATCGGGGTCTTGTTCGCCACGCTGATGGTGGTCTGCTATGTGCCGGAGATCTGCACCTGGCTGCCGAGCTTGCTGCACACCGACGACTTCACGGCCCCGGTGGAGGCGCAAGCGCCTCCTGGCGGGGGCGAGGGCGGCGATCAGGGTGGCGGCATCGACCTCGGCGACCTGGAGGACGACCTGGGGCCCGACGCCGGCCCGGACGGCGGCCTCGACGGCGGTCTCGACGGCGGCGTGGATGCGGGTCCAGACGGCGGTGCGAGCACCGAGGGCGCCAAGGCGACCGGCGAGCACGCGAAAGCCGGCGCGGCCAAACCCAAGAAATCCGCCAAGCCGGCGGCGGCCAAGCCCAAGCCCGCAGCCAACAAGCAGCCCGCGGCCGCCGCGCCCTGAGCAGGCGGAGGGGGGGCCCGGCCCCGCGCCCCGAGCGGGCAGCCGGCCTGGCGGCGGCAGGCGGCGGCGCTGCGTGCGGCTGATGCCGACTGGCTGTGCACGGAGGCCCACGCCCCGGCGCGGCAGGGTCGCGCCTGCGGGGTGGTGGGCGGCGGGGCGGTCGCGCTTCGGGCGCCCGCTGCGGGACCCTGCGCAACGCCTGCACGGGCGCGAGCGAGGGCTCGGCTGCTGCCGGGCGCAGGCGCGGGTGATGAGAGCGTGGGCGCGACGACGGCGAGCGCGACTCGGGGCACGACGCGCGGACGAGGTCGTGGCCGACTGCGACCGGGATCGCACGCCCTGGCCTGACGAGGCGTGGTTTGCGTCTTGGGAGCGTGACGCGCGCGGCCACACGGCGGGCAGCGGCGCGATTGCGACTGTGTGAGCCGGTTGCCGGCTGGCGCGGAGGTCAGCTCAGCAGCGGGGCGATCAGCAGCGAGACCACGCCCATCACCTTGATCAGGATGGAGACGCCCGGGCCGGAGGTGTCCTTGAAGGGATCGCCCACGGTGTCGCCGACAACGGCCGCCTTGTGCGCGTCCGAGCCCTTGCCGTGGCCGGGAAGGCCGCCCTTTTCGATCAGCTTCTTGGCGTTGTCCCAGGCGCCGCCGCCGTTCGCCATCAACAGCGAGAGCGTCGCGCCCACGGCCAGCGCGCCGGCCAGCGCGCCCGCGAGCACCTTGGCTCCGAGCAGGAAGCCGACCAGCACCGGCGCCACGATGGCGATCGAGCCCGGAAACAGCATCTCCCGGATCGCTGCGGTCGTGGCCAGGTCCACGATGTGCGCGGGCTGAGGCTCCGCGCCGGGCTTGCCCTCGAGCAGGCCGGGAATCTCGCGGAACTGGCGCCGGATCTCCTCGACGATCGCGCCTGCCGCGCGCCCCACCGCGTTCATGGTCGAAGCCGCCACCAGACACGGCAGCACGGCGCCGAACAGCACGCCCATCAGCACATGGGCATCGATCAGGTTGAGCTTGAGCGCTTCCTCGCCGCGCAGCGCGCGGCCGGCATTGACCTCCATGTTGAAGGCCGAGAACAGCGCGACGACGGTTAGCACGGCCGAGCCGATCGCAAAGCCCTTGCCGACCGCAGCCGTGGTGTTGCCCACAGAGTCGAGCTCGTCGGTGATCTTGCGCACGTCCGGACCGAGGCCGCTCATCTCGGAGATGCCCCCGGCGTTGTCCGCGATCGGCCCGTAGGCGTCGACGGTCATCACCACGGCGGTGCCGGCCAGCATTCCGACCGCGGCCAGCGCGATGCCGTAGAGACCGAGCACCTGGCTCGAGACGAAGCCGACCACGCACAGCGTGACCAGCGGTACCGCGCAGCTCTCCAGGCCCACGGCCAAGCCGGCGATGACGTTGGTTCCCGGGCCCGTCAGCGAGGCGGTCGCGATCTTCCGCACCGGTCCCATCGAGGTGTAGTAATCCGTGACCAGCCCGACGATCGCGCCGCCAAGAGCGCCGGCTCCGAGCGTAACCAGCACGCTCTCCGCCACGCCCACGGCCGGCAGCACGAAGAACGCAGCGGCGATGGCCAGCAAGGGGGGCAGCATGAGCGCCATGCGCAGGACGCGGGCCGGCGGCAGCGCGCTGAGCGTGCGCGTGATCAGGATGCCGAGCAGCGACACCCCCAGCCCCAGCGTGGCCAGCAGGATGGGCACGGCCACGGCCAGGCCGCGCAGGGTCGTTTCATCGCCCACGCCAGGCGCCAGCGGCTGCAGATCCCCGATCGGCATGGTCAGACCCAGCGCCATCGCAGCGACGATCGCAGCCACGTAGCTCTCGTAGATGTCCGCGCCCATCCCGGCCACGTCGCCCACATTGTCGCCCACGTTGTCGGCGATCACGCCAGGGTTGCGCGGGTCGTCCTCCGGGATGTTGGCCTCGACCTTGCCCACGATGTCGGCGCCCACGTCGGCCGCCTTAGTGTAGATGCCGCCGCCGATGCGGGCGAACAGCGCGATCGACGACGCACCCACCGCAAAGGCGTGGATCACCGTGCCGAGCGTGCGCTCCTCGGCCTGGCCGAAAAGCTGGTACACGCAGCCGAGGCCGATCAGGCCCAACCCGGCCACGCACAGGCCCATCACCGCGCCCCCGTCCAGCGCCATCACCAGCGCCGGGCCCATGCCGCGGGAGCGGGCCGCTTCGGTGGTGCGCACGTTGGCGTAGGTGGCCGCCTTCATGCCGAAGAAGCCGGCCAGCAGCGAGAGGAACGCGCCCGACAGGAAGGCGCAGGCCGCGTGCACGCCCAGCCCATGGCTCTGAAACGCCAGGAAGAGCAGGCTCGAAACCACCACGGCGTAGATCGCGAGCACCTTGTACTCGCGGACCAGGAAGGCCATGGCGCCGTCCCGAATGTAGCGCGCGATGCGCGCCATTTGCTCGTTGCCCTCGGCCGCGGACTTGACCCGCAGGTAAAGCCCGAGGGCGACGGCCAGGGCCAGCAGGCCCATCGCTATGGCATAAAGGGAAAGGCGCGGCACGTCGGCTCCCGAGCCGGGACCGCTGAGGAGCCCGGCAGTTGCGGCGGGCGTTTATCCCGCAAGACCTCCGCGGGGTCAAGGTTTGCAAACGCGGACCCGCGCCCCGGCCGCCACGGGCCCGCGATCGTGCTTCTGGGGGCTCGGCCCCCGATTTGCACGGGGACTGTGCATCTGCTAGGAGCTGCGCCCCGAAGGTGGGTCGCCAGCCCCCCGCCCCCAACCTAATCGGGATCTGACGATGAACGCTCCCTCGGGTCTGCTCGACAACCTGTTCGTCTTCGTGCTGGCCAGCTTCCTGGGCCTCGAGCTCATCCGTGGGGTGTCACGGCTGCTGCACACTCCGCTGATGTCGCTCACGAACGCCATCGCTTCGATCGCGGTGGTGGGCTCGCTGATCATCACCGGGCGCCAGACCGATCCCCTATCTACCGTGCTGGGCGCGATCGCGATCGCCTGCTCCGCGATCAACGCCGTGGGCGGCTTCATGATCACCGAGCGCATCTTGAAGATGTTCAAGAAGCGCCAGGGCTAGCGTCGGCTCGCCGCAACGAGAGCGCACTCCATGCAGAGCTCCCTGGTGCAATACATCTATCTGGCGGCGGCGGCGCTGTTCATCCTCGCGCTCAAGTGGATGGGCCAGGTCAAGACCGCGCGCCGCGGGAACTGGGCCGGAAGCGCCGCCATGGTGCTGGCCGTGGTGGGGACCCTGGTCGCGGGCGGTTTCAGCGCGCAGGGCTACACCTGGATCGCGGTGGCGCTGGTAATCGGCTCGATCATCGGAGTGCCGATGGCGGTGATCATGCCGATGACGGCGGTCCCGCAGCGGACCGCGCTCTCGCACGCGTTCGGCGGTCTGGCCGCTGCGCTGGTGGGCGTGGCCGAATACCACGAGAACGCGCCCGCGATCGCGGGCTTCACGGCCGGCGCCCTCGCCACCGAGATGCTGCTCGGGTTCCTGACCTTCACCGGCAGCATGATGGCCTTCGGCAAGCTGCAGGAGATCCTGCCCACGCGCCCGATCGTCTACCCGGGCCGCAACCTGGTCAGTCTGGGCACGCTCAGCCTGGCGCTGCTCTCCGGCGCCTGGGTCGCGATCGACCCCGGCGCGACCATGGCGCTGTACCTGCTGATCGCGGCGGCGCTCACCTTCGGTGTGCTGCTGATCATTCCGATCGGCGGCGCCGACATGCCGACCGTGATTGCGATTCTCAACTCGTACGCGGGCTTGTCGTCCTGTGCGATGGGCTTCGTGCTCGGCAACAAGCTGCTGATCGTCGCCGGCGCGCTCGACGGCACCTCGGGCTTGATCCTGTCGATCCTGATGTGCCGTGCGATGAACCGATCGTTCGCCAACGTGCTGTTCGGCGGGGTGGGCCAGGTGGTCGCCGGCGCCGGTGGAGGCGTCTCTCCCGGCGGCAAGACGGTGCAGGGCTACACCATCGACGATGCCAAGGCCGTGCTCGACGACACGCGCATGGTGATCATCGTCCCGGGCTACGGCATGGCGGTGGCTCAGGCACAGCACGCGATCAAGGAGCTCGCGGACACGCTCGCGGCGCACGGCACCGACGTCAAGTACGCCATCCACCCGGTGGCGGGCCGCATGCCGGGCCACATGAACGTGCTGCTGGCCGAGGCCGACGTGCCCTACGATCAGCTGTGGGAGATGGAGCGCATCAACCCGCTGTTTCCCGAGGCTGACGTGGCGATCGTGCTGGGCGCCAACGACGTGACCAATCCGGCCGCACGCACCAACAAGAGCTCGCCGCTCTACGGCATGCCGATCCTGGACGTGGACAAAGCGCGCACGGTGATCTTCGTCAAGCGCAGCATGAACCCCGGCTTCGCCGGTGTGGACAACGAGCTGTTCTACCTGGACAAGACCATGCTCGTGTTCGGCGACGCCAAGAAGGTGGTGACCGAGCTGCTGGCGGCGTTCAAGGGCTCGGGGCACTAGAAACTAGAGCACCGACCATATTGAAACACGCACGATTTCGGGGCCCTCGCGGGCGCATGGCACGCGCGCTCCCCGCTCGACGTAGGATGGACTACGCCTTCGGGCTCCCGCCCGCACCCTGCATCCCGCCATGACCCCGACTTCGCACACGTTTCAATATGTTCGGTGCTCTAGTGGGTTTCCGAGGATTCAACCGGAAGGTGGGAAGAAGGCACACCTCTGAGCTTCCCGTCTTCGCGTGGCTTCTCGAACCCAACGCTGCTCGGTTCCAGAGCTCATGCTGCGTCGTCGGCGTGCACCAGCCCGCGGGTCTCGGCCGCGACGCCCAGCGCAATCAGCACCACGCCGACCAGCGGCGCGACCGCGACCCAGGAGATGATCGCCAGCGGGCTGCCGCCGCCGCGCAGGATCACGCCGATGGCGAAGGGGAAGGCCGCGGTCGCGATGCGGCCGACGTTGTAGCAGAAGCCGGAGCCGGTGCCGCGCAGGCGCATCGGGAACAGCTCGGGCAGGTAGAACGTGAACGAGCCGAACACACCGAACACGGTGATCCCGACCAGGCCGAGCAGGTACAGCCGCGTCATCGGCGCCACGTCGGTTCCGAACGCGAGCAGGATCGCGGCCGCGCTGGCCGAGAAGTAGAGCAGGAACATGGGGCGGCGCCCGAGGTGAGTCGCGATCGGCACCGTGAGCAACGTGCCGATCAGCCCGCCGAGGTTGAAGGCGGTGGTGCCGATGGTCTGAAACTCCACCTTGAGCTGCGCCAGCTGTTCGGGCGGCGGTGCGGTGTCGGCGGCCAGGAAGCCGGCGATCACCGGGATGAACACGCTGCAGCTCCACCAGGTGATGAGCGCGATGATCGCCATCGCCAGCCCGCCCAAGGTGCGGCGCCGCAGCTCCGGCGTGAACAGCTCTGCGATCCGCGGCATGGACTCGGCCGCTTTCCAGTGCTCGGGCTCCTTGACCTTGAGCCGGATCAGCAGCGCCGCTGCCGCGGGCACCAGCCCGGTCAGGAAGACCACGCGCCAGGCCAGATGTGGGTCGGCGGCGAGGCTGTGGATCTGTCGGGTGAAGAGATCATTGACGAAGGTGGCCAGAAACAGGCCCATCGGAGCGGAGGTGTAGAGCAGGGCGCCGCCGACGATGCGCCTGCTCGGCGGCAGGCTCTCGGCCACCAGCGCCGCGCCCGCCGCCCACTCGCCTCCGATGCCCAGGCTGGCGAAGAAGCGAAACAGCGCCAGTGTGCCGAGGTTGGACGCGAACGCGCACGCCGCGGTGGAGAGCGCGTACACCACCATGGTCACCAGCAGCGTGCGCGTGCGGCCGATGCGATCGGTCACCTTGCCGAACAGGATCCCGCCGGTGGCCCAGCCCAGCAGCAGCAAGCTGCTCAGGGCCGCGGTCCAGAACAGGGTCTCCTGCTTGCCGTGCGCGGTGTTGGCGCTGATGTGCAGCAGGTCGGGGATGCACAACGGCGCGACGTTGTTGAACAACAGCCCGTCGAACACATCGAAGCCCCAGCCGAGCCAGGCGGCGAAGAGCACGAGCCACTGGTAGCGCGTCAATCCAAGCATCGGGCAAAGCCAGGCCGCACGGGGTGGGAGTCCCGCGCGGCCCCGACGAGAGCGCGCCATCTTTCTACGCGATGCGCGCAGAGGCAAGCGCGGCGGTTCGGGCTCTGCGCTCAGGGCTTGGCCGGCGCCGTCGTCGGCGCGGGCTGGGACGCTGCCGGCGCAGGCTCGGGCGCTGCTGCCGGTGCGGGCTGCGCGGCCTTCGGCGTCGCCGCCCCTGTCGCCGGCGCGGGCGCGTTCGGCGTGGCGGCCGGGGCCGGCGCCGCGGGCAGGGGCGGCTGCTCGTTTTCCACGCTCGCCAGCGGCGCGCCGGCCAGCGCCTTGATCTTGGCCGCGATCGAACAATCGTTGGCGGTCGCGGCCTCGAGCTGGTCCGGGGCGCGGCGCGGCCCCGGCGGCGCGTCCTTGCTCTTCACGCGCACCGACAGCAACACGCCGGCGGCCTGCACACGGCCGCGCAGCAGCTGTTGTTTGCTGCGCAGGTCCCACAGGAAGACATCGACCGGCTGCTCGCGCCGGCTCTCCCCCTGCTGGATGACGAGCAGGAACCAGTCGCTGCGCATCAGGTTGAGCACCACGGGCAGGTCGGTGCGGATGTGGTTGGCGAGCATGGTGTCGAGCACGCGCAGCGGCATCACCCCGCTGCTCTTGCGCACCCGCTTGACGAAGTCAGGAGCCAGAAACGCGCCCTTCTCCCACAGCCCGCGTGCCGACGCCGGCGCCAGGCCCAGACAGGAAGGGATGGCGTCGCCCTCCATCGCGTCGGCCCCCTTCTCGATGCCCTGGCGGGAGGCGGCGTCTTTGGCCGTAAGGCGCAGGTACAGGCCCTTGCCCGCGCGCAGTCCCGACAGCCGCAGCCGCCGGTCGGCGAAGTCGTCGGGAGCCCTGCTGGCCGCTTCGAGGATCATGCCCTCGAGCTTGCCGCGCAGCTCGAGGTAGCGCCGCGCGGGCTCCGCCAGCTCCTGCTCGTGGACCTGTATGATCTGCGAGCGCAGGGCCTCGGCCTTGTGGCGCTGGCTGACCCAGTAGCCCGTGGCCACCGTGCCCACACTCAGCGTGCCGAGCAACAGCAGGCGCCAGGGGATGCGAGGCATGTAGCCCGCAGCTTCCTGATCCGCCGCGGGTCGCGCGGGGATCAGGCGTGGGTGCGGGTCTTGTCGGCCTGCCATGGCTCACGCTCCTCTTGCGGAGCGAAGCATTCGGCTGTCGCCTACTTCTTGGTGATGCGGTTGACCGCGAAGCTCACGTTCGGGTAGCCGGCCTGCGCTGCCGAGAACATGATCTTCTTGATCACGCGGAAGTCGATCGAGACGTCGGCTTGCAGGATGACCTGACCGGGGAAGGGCTGCTGCGGGTGCAGAATGCTCCAGTTGCGCTTGCTGGTCTCCAAATCCTGGATCAGCTGCTCGATGCGCTCGACCTTGGGATCGGCCGCCAGCGTGGCGGTGTCGGCCATACGCCGCCCGTCGAGCGTGACCACCACGGTGTCGATCGCGATGACGGGTGAGAGCTCGAGGTTGGTGACGTTCTGCGCCTTCGGCATCTGCAGATTCGGCTTCTGCGCGAGCAGCTCGCCGCTGGCGCTGAAGGAGATCAGCAGGAAGACCACCAACACGATCAGGAAGTCGATGAACGGGATCAGCGGGATGTCTGTGTTGGTGCTCTTGCGGCCGTGTCCGCCCACCTTCTTGGCGACGAACTTGAGCGGGACCTTCTTGAGCAGAACTCTGCCTGGTTTACCGATGGGCATGTCTCACGCGTCCTGTCTCAGAGGGTCGATCCGTCCGATAGAGACATCTCGGGGAAGCCCTCGCCGACGACCGTGTCCATGGCTTCCACCACGTCCGCGTATTGCACGCCGTCTTCGGGGGCGACCGTCATGTCCCGCCGGTTCGGCTCCAGGCGCTTGCGCTCCTGGAGCTTCTCACGCAGCGTCTCGACGTCGAACTTGTCGCCGATCTTGGGGATCTCGACCCGATCGCCTGCGGTGGACGCCAGCACGTAGCCGTTGGCGTGCACTTGCAGGACGACCTTGATCTTGTCCTCGGGCGGCGGGTCGTTCGGCGCTTGCTGGCCGGGTTGCTGCTGGTTTGCGTCGATGCGTGCCAGCTGGTTCCACACCGCGGTGACCAGCAGGAACATCACGCAGCACAGCAGCAGATCGATGAACGGGATGAGCGGGATTTCGGAGTCGACGGCCTTCTTGCCGCCGTGACCGCCACCACCGACGTTGATACCACCCATGGGATCAGGCCGCCTGGCTGTCGTCCAGGTGGATCTTCGAGCGGTTGTTGACGACCAGGTTGACGACCTGGACGGTCGCGGCGTTGATGTCGTCGAGCAGCTTCTGCGTCTTGTTGTTGTGTGCGGCGAAGCCGACCAGCGCGATGATCGCGGCGATCAGGCCGAACGCGGTGCAGTTCATCGCCTCCGAGATGCCCTTGGCGAGCATGGTCGCCTTCGATGCAGCATCCGCATTCGCGACTGCGCCGAACGACGCGATCAGGCCCGACACCGTGCCCAGAAGACCGCACAGCATGGCGAGGTTCGCGAACAGCGCGAGCAGCGGGGTGCGGTGCTCGATCTTCGGCAACTCGACCAGGGCAGCCTCGTCCATGGCCGCCTGCACCTCGATGTCGGGACGGTTCACCTTGAGCAGGCCCGATTTGACGATGCGCGCTAGCGGAGCGTTGGCCGCGGAGCACAGCTTGATCGCGCGCCCGATGTCGCCGGCCAGGATGCACTTCTGCATCGTCGCCAGGAAGACCTCGCGGTTGATCGACGCCTTGTACAGATAGAACGCGCGCTCGACGATGATGCCGATGGCGAGAACCTGCCAGAACAGGATGGGGTACATGCCCCAGCCACCCTCTTCGAAGTGATGCGCGAGCGTTGACATACCGGTGTCCTCCTCAGGGCCGTCCGTGGTGCGGCCTGTGTCCTTTTTGCCTTGCGAGCAGTCCCTCAATATCGGCCTGCACCCGTCCGGCAGACCCAAATTCTTGCGTAACTCTGATAGCGCCAATAACCCTGCGATTTCAACTACTAAGATCGTTCGGCTAGGGTGTCGACGAAGTGCGTTGCGCCATCATATCTACACGATCCCACAAGTCAACAGGGATTTGCGCACAATTCCCACACCGCTCTGCAAGCCCATTAGACACCCGGACCGAGCCCGGGTTCCCGGGCGCTCGCGCGCCGGTTGCGGGCGCCTGTTGCCGCCCTTCCGGCGCCGCGACCGATCGCGGGCGGGTCCCGGACTGAATGCCCGCGCGATCTTCGCCGCTCGAGGTCTTCGGGTCGCGTCGCTCTCTGCGCGGTCTACGCAACGACGCGCGTAGCTCAGCGGCCGCGCCGACGCGTCGCAGCGGCCGATCCGGCCGCGCTCCATGTTGCGCAACCCCTCGGAATGCCTTCGTTGACAACGAAAGTCGCGCTGCGCTACCGTGGGGCCCTCGATGTTTACGACCACCGTCGCCTGATGGGCATACGCGCAATCCATCCCAGGGCGGTACCGGCGACCGCGTGTGGCAAGCGAGCTGCACGCGGGGCTGCCAGGCCACCCATGCTGTCCCTGCGCGGCAGCCGTGAGGCACGCCGGTCCTGAGACCCGCGCCGCCAGGGAAAGGAGCCTCGGCCGATGCAAAAAGTCTGGGATTTCATGAATGAAGGCGCGCCGTTCTCCTTCGTGAACGTCGCTATCCTGGCCTTCGTGATCGCGATCATCGTCGATCGCTTCGTCCACATCCTCTCCAAGCACCAGGTCAATGGCGAAGAGTTCATGGCGCAGATCCGCAAGCTGGTCCAAGCCGGCAACATCGATCGCGCGATCAAGCTGTGCGAAGCCGCACCGCTGCCCTTGCTGCAGGTGGTCAAGGCCGGGCTGACCCAGGTCAACCGCGGCGACGACGCGATCATCGCCAATATGGAAGAGCGCCTGTCGGAGGTGATCCCGGTGCTCGAGAAGCGGATCGGGGCGCTGTGGTCGCTCGCCAACATCGCCACCCTGGTCGGGCTGCTCGGTACCATCTCCGGTCTGATCCGCTCGTTCGCGGCGGTCGCCTTCGCGGAGCCGGCGCAGAAGTCGGCACTGCTCGCCCGCGGTATCTCGGAGGCCATGTACAACACGGCGCTCGGTCTCGGCATCGCCGTGCTGTGCATGTTCTTCCACCTCATCCTTCACGGCTGGGCCAAGCGCATCAAGCAGGACCTCGAGCGCACCACGATGCGGCTGGAGAACCTGCTCACCCTCAAGCGCGAGTAGAGCCCGGCGAGCGGGTCCACACGCCATGGCCGTCAAGCTCAGCCCCCGGCAGCGTTCCTACATCCGCAAGCACACTGCGGTAGGCCACGCCGATCCGTCGGAGACGGTGGGGGAGCTGAACATCGTTCCGTTTCTCGACATCGTCGTGAACCTGATCATGTTCCTGCTGGCGACCAGTGAGTTCGTGCTGCTGATCTCGCAGATCCCCTCGGACTTACCGAAGATCGCGCGCGGCCGCACCAAGAGCAGCGAGGATGTCGCCACCCCGCTCAATCTCAACGTCACCGTGACCGACAGCGGCGTGCTGGTCAGCGGCTCGGGCGGCAAGCTCGCGCCCGGGTGCACCAACATCGACTCGGCGGGCTCGCGCTCGTTGACCGTGCCGCGAAAAGGCAAGGACTACGACTGGAACGGGCTGACCGCCTGCGTCGTCAAGATCAAGGAGCAGTTCAAGGACGAAGACACGGTGACGGTGAGCGCGGATCCCCAGGTCCAATACGAGAATGTGGTGGCGGCGATGGACGCCGTGCGCAGCAAGGGCAAGCAGGACCTCTTTCCCAACGTGCTGGTGTCCGTGGGCATAAGGTGACCGGCGAAGATGGCTGACGAGAACGAGGATCGCCCGGCTACGCTTGTCGACTGCAAGCGCATCATCCGCCGCAGGCTGCGCAAGGAGGGGGAGACCGAGGAGGTCGGGCTCAACATCTATCCGATGATGGATATGATGACGATCCTGCTGGTCTTCCTGATCATGCAGTTCGCCTCCGGTGCGGCCGAGATCGTCCAGAGCGAGGAACTGCAGCTGCCGACCTCGACCTCCCAGGTCGAGGCCGCCCAGGCGCTGAGCGTGGTGATCTCCAGCAGCGAGGTGGTGGTCGAGGGACAGCACGTGCTCGCGCTGCGCAACGGCAGGGTCGACCCCAGCTTGAAGCAGGGCGGCGGCACCGGCTGGTTGATCACGCCGCTGTTCAACGGCCTCAAGCAGCACCGCGATCGGCTCAAGCTGATCGCGGCGCGCAATCCGCAGCGACCATTTCACGGCGAGGTGCGGATCATCGCCGACAAACGCACGCCGTTTCGTACCCTGGGCGAGGTGATCTACACGCTCGGGCAGGCGGAATTCGGCGAGCTGCGTTTCATCGTGCTCAAGCAGAGCCAGAAAGGCTGATCCGCTCCAGCCAGTCGGCGGCCTCGGCCTGCAACCCGGCGCCCGGGTTCATGGCCTGCAGCTGCCGCCACAGCGTGCGCGAGGCGTCGAGCTGGCCCGCGCCGAAGCAGCAGATCGCCTGCACACGCAAGGCCTCGATTGCGATCTCGGGTGTCGGCAGCCCGAGCGTGCGGGCCTGCGCGAGCAGCCCGGCGGCCTCGGCGTAGCGCTGGCGGTTGAACAGCTGCCGTGCTTCGAGGTACTGGGGCAGGCCGTCGCTGCGCTCGGCGCGCAGCTCGCGCGTCAGGTAGACCGAGGTCGCGCCATCGGTCGCGAGCCCGGGCTCGCCCACCAGCAGCGCGAACACCAGCTTGCGCTCGCGCGCCGAGCCCTGCAGCGCGAGCGATTTGACCTGCAGCATGCGCAGGGTGTCCCGCTCGTTGGGTTGCGCCAGCAGCTGCTGGTAGATGCGCAGCGCTTCGGCGTCGCGGCCCTGTCTCCAGGCCTCGTCCGCCAGCAGCGTGCGGGCGGCGTCCACGATCGGCGCGGCGGCGCCGGGCGGGCCCTCCAGCACGGCGAGCTCGCGCTCGGCCGCGGCGTGCTGGCCGCGTCGCGCCAGCACTCCGACCAGCGTGGCGCGCACGCCGGTCTCGGCCGGGTCGATCGCCAGCAGCCGCTCGCAGGTGCGCTCGGCCTCGGCCCGGTCATCGGCGCCGAGGTAGCCGTCCAGCTGTTGCTGCAGCAGGGCCTTGGCGTGCGGGCACACGCTCGACAGGATGCTCGAGCCCTGAAAGCGCACGCGGGCCAGCGCACGCGCGGACTCGGGCAACGGCACCGCCATCACGTACGCGCGGAAGCGGCGCTCGAGCTCGGACAGCGGCATGCCCAGCACGGCCGAAAGGTCGTCGCTGCGGTAGATGCGGCGCAGCGCGTCCTTGCCGTAGGTGTCGGCGATGTAGCGCAGCAGCGAGCCGCTCAGGGTGTACGCCAGGCGCGTCTGCTGGCCGAGAAAACCGGTGCCGAATAGCGCTTGCAGCTTGGGGGCGAGCCCCAGCTCGTACATCGCGCGCGTCCACTGATGGGGGGTGAGCCCTGCCGGCATGCTGCTCGACCAGGCGGCGGCCACCGCCGTGCCCTCGATCAGCGCGAAGTCGGGCCACAGCCCAAAGAGCTTGCCCGCGACGCGCAGCGGCCCGCGCCCGACGTTGCCGGCGACCACGTGCGCCAGCTCGTGGGCGAGCACGGGGTGGGGCCAGCCCTCGTCCTGCAGGTAGATTTCGCTGCGCCAGGGCTTGGCGATGTTGGTGTCGGCGGCGCCCATCAGGTGGCGCTTTTCCTGCGCCGAGCGGAACACGAAGACCCGCACGCGTCCGGGCTGGCGGACGCCGAGCCAGCGCTCGAGCTGGCGCACCCGGAAGTCGCAGTCGGCAGCCAGGCGCTCGCGCCTGTCGCGGCGCAGCTCGCGCGGGACCAGCAGCTCGCAGCGCGCCGACAGCGCGCGGCCGCCCAGCTCCTCGGCGATGTGCGCCACGCTGGTGCGGTGGCCGAGCTGCTCGCCGTAGCCGTAGCCGAGCAGCAGCACGGCCGCGCAGCACGCGAGCAGCGCAAGGTAACCGCTGTGCGCGGGCTGCGGCCGCGCGCGCAGCCGGCGCAGCACAGGGTCGTAAAAGCAGGCAAGCACGCACAGCAGCAGCGTGCAGCCGGCGGCCGTGATCACGCGCAGCGTGAGCAGCGGCTGGGGCAGCTCCACCAGCTCGTCGTAGAGCGAGCCGGGGAAGTAGCCGAAGAAGTGTCCGTAAGCGAAGACGGCGGGCGAGGCGTAGAAGCCGTAGGCAGCGCGTGCCATGTCGAGCAGCGGCACCAGCACCGCCGCCGCGGTGGCCAGGCGCCCGCCCGCGCCGCGCGCATCCGCGCGGGCCGGCAACGCGCCGGCGCAGGCACCCAGCAGCGACGCCAGCATCACGCCGAAGCCGGGGCCGAGCGCGATGAAGGCCAGGCCCTGCAGCGGCGTACAGTTGTGCACGCGCAGCGCGTTGAGCGCGAGCACCAGCACCGGCGCCAGCAGCAGCCAGCCACCCGCGGCCAGCGCGCGGCCGGCCAGCGCGAACGCGCCGAGCGCGAGCTCGCGGCGGGCCGCCAGCGTGAGGCGGGCGGCGGCCGCGGCGCACAGCGGCGGCAGCACGGCGCCGAGCAGGACCGCGCTCTCCACCCCGTGCACACCGAGCAGGGGCACCGGCACGAGCGCGCAGCCGAGCGCCGTGCAAAGCAGCAGCAGCCAGCGAAAGCTCGCCAGCGCGAACGGCGCGAGCAGCGCGTTCGAGCCGAGATCGGGTCTGCTCATGGGAGGGGCACCCGCCCCTCCCTCCCCACTGGCGAAGGACCCACCCTCCCTCGGGATCGCTTCGCTCCCACGCGGCTCGAACCCTGGTCGAACTTACCGGCCATCGTGCTCGCGCTGGTGAACCCTAGGCCGGCGGGGCCGGCTGCGCGGGCGCGACCCGGCTCTGCAGCGGCGCGCTCAGCGCGATCGCGAGGGCCTCTTCGACGTTGCTGGCCAGGTGGATCGTGAGCTCGTCGCGGACGCGCTGCGGGATCTCCGCGAGGTCCGGCTCGTTCTGGCGCGGGATCACCACGTGCTCGAGGCCGGCGTGGTGCGCGGCCAGGCACTTTTGCTCCAGCCCGTCGACGCGCAACAGCTTGCCGCGCAGGGTGATCTCGCCGGTCAACGCCACGTCGGCGCGCGCCGGAATGCCGGCGAACAGCGAGACCAGTGAGACCAGGATCGGCAGCCCCAGCGCCGGTCCGTCCTTGGGCAGACCGCCCTGAGGCAGGTGCACGTGGACGTCGGCGCTGTCGAGGAAGTCCTCGCTCAGGCCGAAGCGCCCGGCCCGCGCCCGCAGGTAGGTGAACGCGGCCGCGGCGGACTCCTTGAGCACCTCGCCCATCTTGCCGGTCAGGTGCACGTGGCCGCGGCCCGGCATGCGCGTGCTCTCGACCAGCAGCAGCTCGCCGCCGGACGGCGTCCAGGTCAGGGTCATGACCAGCCCGGGCGCGGTGATCTTCTCGGCTACCTGAGGCTCGCGCTTGGGCGGACCCAGGATCGACTCGACCAGCGCGCCGTCGGCGTCGATGCGGACCTGCTCGCCTTTGGCCACGCGCACGGCCACGTCGCGGCAGATCGCCGCCACCTGCTGCGCCAGCTGGCGCACGCCCGCCTCGTGCGTGTACTCGCTGACCAGGCGCTCGATCGCCTCGTCGGTGATCTCGAGGTGCTCCGGGGTGAGACCGTGCTCGCTGAGCTGGCGCGGCACCAGGAAGGCGCGCGCGATCGCGAGCTTGTCGTCGCGGGTGTAACCGGGGATTTCGATCACCTCCATGCGGTCGAGCAGCGCGCTGGGGATGGTGTCCTTGCGGTTGGCGGTTGCGACGAACAGCACGTTCGACAGATCGGTGGGCACGCCCAGGTAGTGATCGACGAAGGCGTGGTTCTGCTCGGGGTCCAGCGCCTCCAGCAGGGCGCTGGCGGGGTCGCCGCTGAAATCGGCGCTCATCTTCTCGACCTCGTCCAGCACGAACACCGGGTTGCACGAGCCAGCCTTCTTCAGCCCCGAGACCAGGCGTCCGGGCAGGGCGCCGACGTAAGTGCGGCGGTGGCCGCGGATCTCGGCCTCGTCCTGCACGCCGCCGAGCGAGATGCGCACGAACTGGCGGCCGGTGGCGCGGGCGATCGAGCGGCCGAGCGAGGTCTTGCCCACGCCCGGAGGGCCGACGAAGCACAGAATCGGGCTGCGCTTGTCGCGCCGCAGCTTGCGTACCGCGATGTATTCGACGATGCGGCGCTTCGGTTGATCGAGCCCGTGGTGGTCCTCGTCGAGCACGCGGCGCACCTCGAGCACGTCCAGGCGGTCGGTGGTGGCGCGCTGCCACGGCAGGTCGGCGATCCACTCCACGTAGTTGAAGGCCACCTGGTATTCCGCGCTGGCGGGGTTCATCGTGCTCATGCGTGAGAGCTCGCGCCGCGCGGCCTTGAGTGCCTCGGGTGGCGGCTCCGCCTTGGACAGGCGCTCGCGCAGCTCTTCCAGATCTTCGTCCTCGCTGCCGCTCTCGCCCAGCTCGCGGCGGATCGCGCGCAGCTGCTGCCGCAGCAGCAGCTCGCGCTGGGACTTGCTCATCTCCTGCTGCACCATGTCGGCGACTTCCTTCTTGACGCGGTGGATCTCCGACTGGCGCTTGAGCTGATCGAGCACGGCCTTGAGCCGCTGTCGCAGATCGAGGGTCTCGAGGATGGCCTGCTTGCGGTCGGCCGGGATCGGCAGGTGCGAGGCGATCAGGTCGCAGAGCGCGCCCGGCTCCTGCACGTTTTCGAGCACCACGTTGACCTCGCGCGGCGGCTGTGGCAGCGCGCGCATCAGCAGGCGCGCGGCCTCGCGCAGGTGCGCCGCCAGCGCGTTGACCTCGTCGTCGCGCGTCCCCTGATCGTGCAGGCGCTGGACGCGTGCGCGCAGGCAGGGCTCGCGCGCCGTGGCCTCGAGCACGCGCATGCGCGCGATTCCTTGCAGCACCACGCTGTACTGTCCCGAGCTCAGCCGTATCACCTTGAGCACGCGTGCCAGCGTGCCGATCGCGAACAGATCGGCGAAGCCGGGATCTTCCTCTTCGGGTTTGCGCTGGCCGAGCACCCCGATGGTGGGGCGATCGAGGCCGAACGCTTCCTCGATCAGCCGCACCGAGCGCGGGCGACCGACGTTGACCGGCACCACCGCGGCCGGAAACAGGACCGAGTTGCGCAGCGCCAGGATCGGCAGGGAGGAGAGCGTGCTGTCGGGGATGATCGATTCGGCCATGGCTCGCTATACCTGTGCTCGGCCGCGCGGATCCGCAGGATCCGCGGCGAAGGGCTTCGCCGCTGCCGAGCGGCAACGCTAGCGCAGCTGTTCGCGCGGCGCCTGTGTGACCTCAGCATGCGACTTTTTCGTGGTCAAACCATGAGCTCCTGTAGTAAGAGTTTTGACCCGCAACGCCGGTTGTCGGATAGTAGCCTACACGCAGGGAGCACTCGCCTCGCCATGAGAACAGGGACCGGGTTGATCGCTCTGCTGGCCGCGGTGCTGCTGTGCTCCTGCCAGGGCGTGTTTTTCGGCAACCTGGCGGTGCTCGCCATCACTGTGGGCATCTTCATGGGCACGATCTCGCTGGGACGAGGCGCCTGAGAGGCAACCTTCCGCCGATCCTACGGCGGAGGTTTGGGGTAAGCTCGACGTCCCATGCACAACGGGCTGCCTGAGCCGGACAGCTACTTCCGCCCGATCGATAGCTTTCGCCTCGGCGACCTCGAGGCGGTGCGACTGGTGTTGCGGGGCGGCTCGGTTATCGACTGGCACCGGCTGAACTTCGGCTCGCGCGACGAGGCGCTGGAGTTCATCCGCGCCCAGGAGCTGCTGCCCGACGATCCCATCGACCGGCAGCGGACCGAGGGCGTCAAGCACGAGGCGATCAGCTACCTGCGGCGCAACTACGACTTCCCCATTCCCAAGCCGGTCGCTGCGCTCGACTTCCTGGGCCTGCTGATGCTGGCCAGCAACCGGGGCCACCGGCAGCTGTGCGCCTGCACCATCCTCAAGGTGATGCACATCATCCACCACCTGGCGGGCCGCGAGCTGCTGTTCATGCTGCCGATTCCCGACCAGGAGGTGTTCAACCTGGTCGAGGAGAAGGTGTATCGGGTGATCGGCGGCATGCTCGCGCACGGCTTCCCGATTCAGGAGTTCATCGGCGGGCGCAAGAACAAAGACTCGCTGTACACCAAGCTGCTGTCCAAGCCCGAGACGATCGCCGCAAACATCTATGACAAGGTGCGTTTTCGCATCGTGACGCGCGCGCCGGACGACATCTTCCCGGTGATCAACTACATGCTGCGTCACATCTTTCCGTTCAACTACGTGATCCCGAGTCAATCCACCAACACGCTGTTCCACTTCCGCTCCTACTGCGACCAGAACCCGCACCTGCGCGATCTCTCCGGTGGCCTGCAGCTCGCCCCCGATCTCGAGGACGACCTCACGCGCGTGCAGAACCGCTTCACCGCGGACAACTACCAGGTGGTCCACTTCGTGGTCGACATGCCGGTGCGGCTGACGCCGGAGATGGCCGCGCTTGCGCCGCCCTCGGCGCGAGCCCTCGGCCCGGTGGTGTTCGTGCAGACCGAGTTCCAGCTGATCGACCGCTACACCGAGCAGCACAACGAGCTGGGCGAGGCGAGCCACGCCGCCTACAAGGAACGCCAGAAGCAATCGGTCATGCACCGGCTCAAGGTCGGCAGCGAGGCCGCGCTTCCGCCCAAGCGCGAGCGTTGAGCGCGATCCAAGGCTTTGCGGAACAACGGCAAGGCGGGAAGGGCAACGACCATCCCTTCCGCTCTGCTTGCCGTCTTCCCGTCTTCCCGCCTTCCTGTGAATCTCTGTGGAACGCGACGCCGCGGGCGGCTCAGAATCGACGGGTGAGGTTGACGGCCTGGCCGGGCAGCACCTGGATCCGCTCGATGTCGACCTGACCGTTGGCGGTCTGCAGGCGGACCTCGTGCCAGCCCGGCGCGATCGGATAGCCCAGCAGCGGCGTGCTGCGCCCGGTATCGCGGCCGTCGATGTAGACCAGCGCCCAGGGCACGCTGTTGATGCCGAGCGTGCCCGGCGTGTTGGGGGCGACTGCCGGCTGCCGCGGCTTCGGTATCGAGGACGGGGCGGTGCCGGAGGCGCTGCTGTCCTCGCTCGACGGCACATGATGGCCGTGGTGGTGGTGGTGCGACTCGCCCGCGTGCGAGTGGCCCTCGCCCTCGGAGTCGGAGGTCTCAGTGGGCGCTTTCTCGCCGCCGGGGGTCGGATGGGCCGCGGCGCCTCCGGGCTGCGCGGGCGTGGCCGGCGGCGGCGCGGGCGCGGGGTGCGGCCGGTCGGGCACCAGCGCGACGTCGACCAGCGCGGTGGCGCCGCCTTCGAGCTGGATCTCTCGGCTGACCGGCAGATAGCCCTGGGCGCGCACGCTGAGCCGGCGCACCCCGGGTTGCACCCCCTGCATCCGCAGCGGCGCCTTGCCGCGGTACACGTTGTCGAGCCGCACGTTGGCCGGGACCGGCGGCACCGTCCGCACCTCGATCGTTCCGGCCGCGGGTGCGCGCAGCCCCAGCATCGCGCCGACCGGGGTGTTGATCACCAGGGCCGCGATCGCCGCCAGCAATGCCAGCATGCTCACCCCGATCAGCCAACTCGGCACGCGCCTGGCGGGCGCGGTGGCCCACGGGTGCGGCGGGACGGCCGGGACCGAGGCCGGCGGAGCCCACGGCGCTGGTGCCATTTGCGGCAGCGGCGAAACACGGGCGGCCGGACCTGGCAGCGGCAGCCCCAGCTCCGGGGCCACGATCGGACGGTTCAGCGGGCCCGCGGCCGGCTCGACGTCGTTGATCTCGTCGAGCAGCTCCCTGATGCCAACGTTTTCTTCCTTGTTGAAGTAGATTTCGGTCGGCTCTTCGTCGAAGCCCCCGGTCTCCGCGCCCGGCGCCGGCACGCGAACCGGCGCCGGCAGACCGGTGGGCGCGAGCCTCACCTCTTCGAGCTCGCCGTCGATCAGGAACTGCGTGGGCTCGTCCTCGAAGCCGGCGCCGACCGCGCCCTCGGGTCCGCCCGCGCGCGTCTTCTCGGCATCGTAGAAGCCGGTCGGCTCTTCATCGAAACCGTTCGGGCGCCCCCCAGCTGCGGCCGCCGCCGAGCCCAAGGGCACGGGCGCGGCCTTGGGCACCCTGGCCGGAATGCCCAGGCGTGCCGGCGGCGGCTCGGTGCTGAGGCGGCGCTCGATCTCGGCGCGTGCGCGCGCCGCGGCGCCCGAGGGCGAGGCGAAGAACGCGCGCCGCTGCTTGATCAGGTCGGGATCGGCGCTGGCTTCGAGCAACTGCTTGATGCGCTGCTGCTCGGCGGCGATTTCGGCGCCGAACAGCTCGACCATCCAGGCCGCCAGCCGCTGCGGGTTGAACGTGGGGTCGGTCTTCTGGATATAGGCGTTGAGCGCCTCGCCCATGTCGGCGGCGTTCTGGAAGCGATCGTCGGGCTCGCGCTCGAGCGCGTGCATGATCACGATTTCGAGCTCGTCGGGCGCGTCGTCGACCACCGCCGACGGCGGCGGCACCGAGGCGCGGCCGACCAGCTTGAGCGTGTCGATGTCGTTGTCGCCGGCGAACAGCTTGCGCGCGGTGACCATCTCGTACAGGCAGATGCCGACCCCGAAGATGTCCGAGCGCGCGTCGAGCGGTCGGCCCTTGACCATCTCCGGGCTCATGTAGCTGAGCTTCTTCTTGAGCGCGTCGACGTTGGTCGACTGGGCCCTGCCGACGGCGCGGGCGAGCCCGAAGTCGATCAGCTTCACCTGACCTTCGTAGCTGAGCAGGATGTTGTTGGGCGAGAGGTCGCGGTGGATCATCCCCACGCGCACGCCCTTGGCGTTCTTGAGGCTGTGCGCGTAGTCGAGCGCGTCACACAGCCGCGCCGCCACCCAGGCCGCGATCAGGGGGGGCATGGCCACGCCCTTGCGCGCCAGCCGGCGCATGATCAGGCCGAGATCCTTGCCCTGGATGTACTCGACCGCCATGTACAGCGACTCGCCGACCTTGCCCAGCTCGTAGATCGGGCAGATGCTCTCGTGGGCCAGGCGCGCGACGGTCTTGGCTTCGCGCACGAAGGTGTCGACGAAGTCACGGTCGCCCGCCATGTGCGGGAGGATGCGTTTGATCGCGACCAGGCGTTCGAAGCCGGCCTCGCCGCGCACGTTGGCGCGATAGACCGCGGCGGTCGCACCGCTATTGATGCGGTCGAGCAGGATGTACTTCCCGAAAGGGATCAGCTCGTCCGCCGACCATTCGGTCTGCACGCCGAGATTTTCACTGCTCACATCGTTCATGCGCACATCGGACGCGCACGCCTCGATGGGCTGCCAGCGCCCGCTTCCGACCCCGATTCAGCCGGTCGGGGCACCGGACCCCGCGCCGGCGGGGGCACAGTCTACACGTTGCCAGCTAAGACGCACTAGGGATTGTGCGGGAATGTGGCCCCAAATGGGGCTAAGGACAAGAGCCCGCTCGGTCTCGGGGCCTTGGGGGTGATCCCCCTCGACATCGCAGGCATTTGGCGAAATAACCGGAGCCGTGAGCGCGCCTTCCCGCAGCGGCCTTGCCCCCCACACCATCGTGGCGCTGGTCAAAGACCGCCCGGGCGTGCTGTACCGCATCGCGGCCTGTTGGCAAGAGAAGGGCTTCAATATCCGCAGCCTGGCGGTGGGCGCCTCCGAGCAGCAGGGCATGTCCCGCATGACCTTCGTGGTCGACGCTAGCACCGATTCCGAGGAGATGGTGGCTGCGCTGCGCAAGCTCGACGACATCACCGAGATCGAGGATATCTCCGACCGCGAGTTCGCCAGCCGCGAGCTGGCGCTGATCCGGGTCCGGGGCGAGAAGGAAGTGCGCAAGCGCCTGATGGACATCGTCGACATCTTCAATGCCAAGATCGTCGACGTCGGCGCGGAGTCGATGATCATCGAGGTTACGGGCCACGAGAACAAGATCGACTCGCTGGTGCGCCTGCTCAAGGACTACGACGTGGTCGAGCTGGTGCGCACCGGCCGCGTCAGCATGCTCAAGGGCGCGATCTGAGCACGACGTCCGTGCAGCTCCGCGATATCGCCCCTATTTGATCTCGACCCAGAGCTCGGCGCTGCCGGCGTTGTGGCGCGCGTCCTCGGTGCGCACGGCGACCACGTGGCTGCCCTTGGGCAGGGCTCCGAGCTCGAGCGCGAAGGCCTCCTGCCGGGTGTCGAATAGATCGTCCTTGGGGTTGAACGGCTTCCACTGGTGGCCGTCGAGCGAGTATTCGAGCTTGCTGATCGGTCCGAGGTCGTCAAGAGCGACCCCGCTCAGGCGGCCGTTCGCGAAGCGCAGGCCGTCGACGCGGGGCGGCTGGTTGTCGAGCAGGAAGGGCTCGGACTGCTTGGCGTCGTGCAACACCTCGGCAGCCGGGTTGTCGAGCTCGTCCGAGGCGTCGACGCGCACCCGGTAGTAACCATCCGGCACTCCGTCCGTGCTCCACGCGTAATTGGTTTGCGTCAGGATCTCGCTTTCGCGCAGCAGCGGGCGCCAGCTCGGGCGAGCTTCGGGGCGGTAGTCGACCCGGTAGCGCAGGTGGTCGCCGTCGGGATTGTCGACCTTCCACTCGATCTTGTAGCTCGTGGTCGGCTCGTCGTTGGAGGCGTCCTTCTTGGGCGAGGGCTTGACCGTGACGTCCTTGACCGTGGCCGGCTGGTTGGCGGGCAGGTAATACGCCTGCAGCGCGTACAGCACGCTGTCCGCGCTCGGATCCAGCCGGACCCGCACCTGCAGGAAGCGCGCGGCGGGGCTGCGGATCGGCCCCGGCTGGCGCAGGACCGACGACCATTCACTCCAGCCCTCCTCGGGCTTCTCGGTGTTGCCGGAGCGGGTCTGGCAGGCGAGCTTGCCGTGCCCGCGCCAGCTTAGCTGGCCGAAGCGAGACGGGAACTGGGCGTCGAGCACCTTGCTCGTCCACAGCGCCTCGCTCGCGCGTCCGGGCAGCACGCGGTAGACCGCGCCTGCGTCGCCGGTCACGAACAGCGGGTGCTCACCCTGCAGCTGCAGTGCCAGCACTTGGCGCTCGTCGACGTCGATCCACAGCGCGTTGGTGCCGTCGGGCTCGACCCGGAAGATGTGCCCTTCCTTGCCGGTGGCGGCGTAGACGCTGCGCTCGGGTCCCCACTGCACCGCGGTGATGTGACCGTCCTCGGTGGAGGAGAACAGCTTGCGCGCCTGGCCGTTGGACTCGACTACCCAAAGCTCGCCGGTGCCCGGCTTGGGCGTGGCCTTCTTGACCTCGGTCTTGTCCTCGCTCGCCTTGTCGTCCTTCTTGTCGCCCTCCTTCTTCTTGGCGCTCGACGGGGTGGCCGGCTTGGGAAAGGTGTTGGCCGCCACCGCCACGCGCCCGTCCTGCAGCGCGAGCGCGGTGATCTCGTTGCCTTCGAAGTCGTAGAGCACGTCGAAGCGGCCCGGACCGTCGATGCGCACGAGCAGCGCGTCGTCGCTGGTGCCGGCGTACAGCCGGCCCTGGGCGTCCTCCGCCAGCGACATCACGTGGCTGGCCTTGCCCTGATAGTAGACGTCCGCCTTGCCCTTGCCGTCGATCGCGAACACCTTGCCCTGCGGGCCGGTGGCCGCGAACAGTGTCTTGCGGCGGGCGTCGTAGCACAGCGCCCACACATGCTCGGCGCCGGGTGGCGTCGCGAACAGGCTGGCCTTGCCGTGCTTGTCGATGGCGAAGATCTTGGCGTGCGGCAGCGTGCCGGCGTAGACCGTGCCGTCGGGCCCTTGCGCCAGCGAGGTCACCAGCAGCTCGCCGGTGTCCGCGAACAGCGAGACCGCGTCGCCGGACAGCTTCCAGATCTTGCCGTCGTTGCCGGTGCCGATCAGCGCCGAGCCGTCCGGGTAGGTCAGCAGGCTTCGGGCGAGCGCCACGTTGGGCAACGCGATGCGCTTGACGCCCACGCTCGGCACCACCGCGCCGCTCGAGAGCACGGCCGCGCCCTCCAGCTTGCCGGCCGAGAGCACGCCGGCGCTGTCGAGCGAGAACTGCCGCGTGGTGACGGCGTGTGCCGCCGCGGCGAGCGCGCACAGCAGCGCAGCGCCGAGGCCGAGTCCGAGCTTGCGTGGGAGTGTCGTCATTTGCGCGGCTCTGTGCGGACCTCGAGCGTGAGGCGTGCCGAGCCGTTGACCACTTGTTTCATGGGCAGCTCCTTGCGCTCGTAGGTGGAGAAAGCGGTCGGGTGATGGGCCTGGCCCCCGACCCGGAAGGCGTCGAGCGCCGACCCGGGCAGGTCGCGCACCACGTGCCCGCGCAGCTGCAGGCCCTGGCTCGGCAGCTTGGTCGAGACCACGATCGAGGTCGAAGGATAGCCCATGCGCACGTTGTCGAGCACCTGGTCGAGGTCCTTCGGCTCGGGTCGCTCGAGCTTGACCTGGTTGCCCGGCTCGAACCTCAGCTCGATCTTCTCGCCGGCCGCGCTCTGCGGCACGTGCACGGTCACGATGCGCACCTCGGGCGGCTGCCCGAAGCGCTGCAGCGTCAGATACACGTCGAGGTCGCGATCGGGGTCGACCTCGGTGCTGGGCACGAGCGCGTCGAGGATCGTCACCACGTCGCGGGCGAAGCGCACCCGCAGCTCGACGTCGA
Organism: uncultured delta proteobacterium; assembly: GCA_963778655.1. Lineage (GTDB taxonomy): Bacteria > Myxococcota_A > Polyangia > Polyangiales > JAFGIB01 > CAVZVA01. Next base: position 524,775 of record CAVZVA010000011.1, on the reverse strand, counting down.
TGCGCCGGATCCGCGCCGCCTCGAACGGGTTGCCGTAGGCAGCGTCGACCAGGTCGAACAGCCGCAGCTGTGAGAGCGCCATCGGGTCGTCGAGCCCGACCGAGGTGTAGCCGGTGTCGTCGACCTCGAGCGTGCCGTGGCCTTCGATCTGCACGCGGCTGTCGGCTTCGAACACCACGTCGGTGTTCTCCGCGGCGGTCACGCCGAGCGCATTGCCGAGCGCCGAGAACGCCAGCAGCGGCGTGAGCATGCGCTGGCTGGCCAGCTCCACGTTCCACTCGGTGCGGGGCGCGCCGGTCACGCCCAGCACCCGCACGCGCATCGGCACGGTGTCGGCTTGCAGCTTGGTGTCGACCACGATCGCCGCCTGGCGATCGTGCACCAGCGTGCCGAGCTGAGGACCCGCTTCGGCGATCTTGAACGAGCGGCTCTCGCTGGCGAAGATGTGCAGCACGCGCGCGGTGCAGGTCGGCAGCGCCGGCTGTCCCGCGTTGAGCATGGGGTGGCCGAAGCCCACCAGCTTGTCGCCCACCACGTCGGTGACGGTGCCGACCGCGAACGCGCTGATGTCGCCGCGGATCAGCGAGACCCCGAGCGAGCCGCCGTTCTCGAAACGCGGCGGGGGCTGCGCGGCGTTCGCGGCGGCGCCGGCCGCGCCGCCGGCCTGCAGCGCGACCAGGCCGAAGCGCCCGAGTTGGGCGTTGAGCACGGAGGCCATGCGCTCGTCGAAGCCAGACAACATGATCGGCGTGGCCGCCGGCCGTAGACCCGCGCTGTCCTGGTCGTAGCCGAGCGCGCGGGCATGGCGGCGCAGGGGCTGCAGCGCGTCGCTGCGCTCGGTGCCGAGGTACGGCGGCAAGCCGGCGAGCCGCGCGCTGCCGGGCCGGGGCGCGGGCGCGTCCGCGATCTGGGGCAGCGTGCCGAGCGCCTTCCAGATCGCGGGGTCGAGCGGGCGCGCCATCTCCGCCAGCATGTTCGCGATCGGCGTGACCCCGGCCACCGGCTCCTTGCCGAACATCCAGCCGTACGAATATGCGCCCGCGAGCTTGCCTTCTAGGTAGATCGGGCTGCCGCTCATGCCGCCGACCACCATGGCCTTGTCCAGGATGGGATGGTGGGTGCGTATCAGGATCATGTCCTGATCGGGGCGGAAGTTGTGCATCACGTCGATCACCTCGACATCGAAGCGCTCGGGCGTGCGACCGCGGAACACGGTCAGCCCGTAGCCCTTCATGCCGGGGCGAATCGAGGCCACGTCGATGGTGCCGCCGGCGCTGTGGGCGAGCGTCACCACGCCCAGCAGGACGGCGCCGACGAAGGCTGGAAGGGCAAGCGTGCGCAACGCGAGGCTCGAGGGCGATCGGCGGAAAGCGCGCGGGGCGCTCGCCGGCGCGCGGAGTTGGCGGCAAGGGGTACGATATTGGGCGATCTTGCCGCTGCCGGCAACGTGGAGCGCGCGCGGCCCGGCGAACGCGATCGCGCTCAGCCCTCGAGCAGAGTCTGCAGGACGTCGCGGCCGAAGGAGCGCGGCACGTACTCGAGCGCTCCGCCGCTGGCGTCGTCCTGGTGTGCACCGTCTGGGGTGTCGCTCGGGCGCCGCATGATCACGATGCGGGCGTGGGGACGGCTGCCGACCATCTCCGCCACCACCGGCAGCGGCGAGCCTCCGGCCACCTCGTCGGCGAGCAGCACCAGGTCGACCGGGAACGCGCGCAGTAGGGCGCGCGCGCCGTCCAGGCCGCTGGTGCCGATCGCGCGGTGCCCGTGCACCGCGACCAGGCGGGCCAGCCGCGCCTGGTTGTCCGGCGAGGGCTCGACGATCAGCACTGCGCGCCCTGGGCCCTCAACAAGCCCGGACAGGGCTTGCTTGAGCTCGTCGCCGGCTGTCACGTTCGCACCCCCACCTCGTTCCGAGCGGTCGCACCAGAGCACGGCCGTTCAGCCAGCATGCAGGAACGCCCCCTGAAAGCAATCGATAAAAGAGGAATGTGTGGAAAATATGCGGAGAATCACCCGCCCCGCGGCGGCCGGAGCGGGCCGGGCGCGGGAATAGCCCGTGCTCCACAGGACTTGTCAAAGCGCGGTCGCGCGTCTATGCCGCGGCTGCGTCGCTTTCCGTGATGAGCCTTCGCCAAACCCTCCCCGCAAGCCTGGCGCTCGGGTGGCTGCTTTCTGCGTGTGGACATCCTGCGCCCACGCGGGAGTGGACGCCGGCCGACCACGGTCAACCGCAGATGGCGCCGTCGGATCGTGCGCCGGCTGAAGTCGATGACTCGCAGGAGCAGGCGAACGCGGGCGACTCCAGCATGCGCGCCGCGCGCGCGCTGTGGGCCGTGACCTGCGCCGGCTGTCACGGTCGCGAGGGCCGCGGCGACGGCGAGGAGCGGCCGCCGGGCGCCCAGCTGCCCGACTTCACCCAGGTCGCCTGGCAGCAGAGCCGGACCGACACGCAGCTGGCGCAGGTGATCCGCGACGGCAAGAACATGATGCCGCCATTCGGCAAGCGCGTGAGGCCGGAGGGAATCGAGGTGCTCGTGCGCTACGTGCGCACGTTCGCCGCCGGGCCCACGCCTCAGCCCGCCGCGGCCGCCGCGGCGCAGTAGGCTCGCGCAGGCGTTGAGCGGGGCGCGCCGGGCGCACTATGCTGCGCGCGTGCGCCGCGCCGCCCGCTCGCTCGCGCCCGCAACAATCTCGCCGATGCTGTTCGGGCTCGTGCTCGCCGCATGCGCCCTGCGCGTGCCCGGCGCGAGGGCGCAGGCGGCGCCAGGGCCCACGCCGCAGGCCGAAGCGCCGGCGCTGGTGCTGGTCGAGACCCAGGGCGTGGGCGTCGACCCCGTGGTCGGCCGCTTCGTCGACCGGGCGCTGCGGCGCTCGGCGCAGGCGCTCGGCTACCGCGTGCTGGCGCCGGGCGAGGGGCGCCGCGCGCTGCAGCAGATGGGTGCCGCGTACCCGCCCGGCATGCCGGACCTGTGGCGTTGCGCGTATCGGCTGCAAGCGGCGCACGCGGTGTTCGCGGTCGCCTGGGCCAGCGCGGGGCGCTACGTGGTGCAGGTGCGGGTGGCCAGTCGTGACGGCGGGCCGGCCTATGCGCAGGGCGACGCCGACAACGCCGGGCTGGAGAGCCGCGCGGCCGCGCTGCTGGTGCAGGCGCTCGTGCCAGCGGCTGCGGTGGCACCGACACCAGCCCCGGCACCAGCGCCAGCGCAGTCTGCGGCTTCCGGCCTGCAAGCCGGCGAGCCCGAGCCCGGCACCGCGCCTGTCGCGCCCGGGCCCGCCGCGCCCGCCGCGCGCAGCGCCCCCGGCGCGACGCAGCGCTTCTTCGCGCGCTCCGCGCCTGCGCCGCGCGCGCCGCCGCGCTTTCGGCTCGCGCTGCATAACGACGCCGCGTTCGGCACCGGGCGGCCCGCGTTCTTCAACGACGTGGTGGGCGCGCGCGTCGACTACGGGCTGGGCGAGGCCACCTGGCTCGGTGCGCACCTCGGTTACGCCGACCTCGCGGCGCGTCACGGCCGCGTGCACAGCGTGCTCGGGTACGCGCAGCTCGAGCAGCGCATCGCGCTTGCGGGCGGCGCGCTGCAGATCCCGCTGCGCTTCGACCTCGGCTACCTGGCGCGCAACGGCGGCTTCTTGCGCCTGAGCTCGGGGCTGGCGGTCGGGCTCGGCTCGCGGCTGGAGCTGGTGCTCGATCTGCTGGCCCCGGCTTTCTGGCTCACCCCCGAGGGCTCGCTGTTCTCGCTCGATCTCGGCACGGAGCTGGCGATCCGGTTGTAATGCCCAGCCCTTCTGATCGGGACGCGCGCCTGCGAACGGGGCTGCTCGCGCCGGCGGGCGCGGGCTGGCATGCTTGCCTGCCGCGCGCGGCGCGGCGTTTCGCGAGGAGCATCGAGTGCAGCCGATGAACGGACCACGATCACGAGCGGCGAGGGTTTGGCTGCTCGCGCTGCTGTGCGGCTGCGCATCCGCGCCGCGCCCGCCGCGTCCGGGCGCGCCCGCGCCCGCGGTCGCCTCGCGGGCCGTGCCGACCGGCAAGCTGCCGCGCGAAGTGCGCCCGCTCGCCTATCACCTGGCGCTCGAGATCGTGCCGAGCCGCGAGCGCTTCTCGGGGCATGTGCGCATCGAGGTCGAGCTGGCACAGCCGACCGCGCGGGTGTGGTTGCACGCCAAGGGCCTGCACGTGAGCCGCGCGCAGGCCGAGGCCGCGGGTACCGTGGTGGCCGGGCGCCTGCAGCAGGTCGACGACGAGGGCGTGGCGCGGCTCGAGCTCGAGCACAGCCTGCCTGCGGGCCCGGCGGTGCTCGACTTCAGCTACGACGCCCCCTTCGACCGCCAGCTTTCGGGGCTGTACAAGGTGCGCGCGCAGGGCAAGGACTACGCCTTCACGCAGTTCGAGCCGGTCAGCGCACGGCAGGCCTTTCCATGTTTCGACGAGCCGGCGTTCAAGACGCCGTTCGACGTGACCCTCACCGTGTCCGCGACCGACGTGGCGGTCAGCAATGCGCCCGAGGTCTCGAGCGAGCCGGTGGCGCAAGGCGAGAAGCGCGTGCGCTTCGCCATAACGCGGCCGCTGCCCACCTATCTGATCGCGTTGATCGTCGGTCCGCTCGACGTGGTCACGGCCGCGCCGATCCCGCCGAGCCCCGAGCGCGCCCAGCCGCTGCCCCTGCGCGGGGTGGCGATCGCCGGCAGGGGCAAGCAGCTCGGGTACGCGCTGGCGCACGCAGGGCCCCTGCTGATCGAGCTCGAGCACTATTTCGGCATCGCCTACCCCTACCCCAAGCTCGACCTGATCGCGGTGCCCGATTTCGCGGCCGGCGCGATGGAGAACGCCGGCGCGATCACCTTTCGCGACTCGATCTTGAGCTTCAGCGAGGACAGCGCGAGCGAGGGCCAGGTCCGCCGCTACGCCAACGTCGTGGCCCACGAGATGGCTCACCACTGGACCGGCGATCTGGTGACCATGCCGTGGTGGGACGATATCTGGCTGAACGAGGCGTTCGCCACCTTCATGGCGACCAAGGTGGTGGCCGCGGTCGATCCCGACTACCACGCCGACAGCGATTTGCTGAGCGCCGTGCTGCGCGTGATGGACGAAGACAGCCGCGTGAGCGCGCGCAAGATCCGCCAGCCGATCGAGAGCACCCACGATATCGTCAACGCCTTCGACGGCATCACCTACCAGAAGGGCGCGGGCGTGATCGCGATGTTCGAGCGCTACCTCGGCGCCGAGACCTTTCGCAAGGGCGTGCAGGCCTACCTGCGCGCGCACGCCGACGGCAACGCGAACGCGGCCGATCTGCTGGCCGCGCTCGGGCAGCAGGCGGGTAAGGACGTGGCCGCTCCGATGGGCAGCTTTCTCGACCAGGTGGGCGTGCCGCTGCTCACGGCCGAGGTGCGTTGCGACGCGCGTGGCGCGGCGCTGCACGTGCGCCAGTCGCGCTATTTGCCCGCGGGCTCCCGGGGCAAGCGCGAGCAACTGTGGCAGGTGCCGCTGTGCGCGCGCTACGAGGTCCACGGCCAGGCGCACGAGAGCTGCACCTTGCTGCAGCAGGCCGAGGGCGAGCTTTCGCTGGAGGGCGGCTGTCCGGACTGGGTGATGCCGAACGCCGGCGGTGCCGGCTACTACCGCTTCGCGCTCGCCGATGCGGACCTCGCCAAGCTGCAGAAGGCTGGCTTCGCCAAGCTCTCGGTGCGCGAGAAGCTGGCCCTCGCGGACAGCCTGCAGGCCGGCTTCGAGAGCGGCGCGCTCTCGGCGCAGAGCGTGCTCGCGACCATGCCGCAGCTCGCCGCGGACGCCGACCGCAGCGTGGCTACGGCGCCGATGGGGCTGCTGCGCTTCGCGCGCGACTACCTGCTCGAGCCCGCGCAGCAGCCCTGGCTCGCGCGCTTCGCTCGCGCGCTGTACGCGCCGGGGCTGCGCCAGCTCGGCTGGCAGGAGCGCGCGGGCGAGGACGGCGAGACCAGGCTGCTGCGCGCCCAGGTGATCGGGTTTCTGGGCGACATGGTGCGCGATCCCGCGGTGCGGGCGAAGCTCGCCGCGCTGGGCCGGGCGTGGATCGCGGCGGGCGAGGGAGAGGCCAGGGGCGCGGGCGCGGACCGCTTGCCCGCGGACCTGCGCGGCGCGGCCGCGCAAGTGGCGCTGCAGGACGGCGATCAGGCGCTGTTCGATGCGGCATGGCGGCGCACGCGCGAGACTCAGGACCTGAGCGAGCGCGGCATCCTGCTCACCGCGCTGTCCTCGGTGACCGACGCGCGCAGCGGGCGCGCGCTGGCGCTCTCGCTCGATCCGGCGCTGCGCGTGAACGAGGTGTTCTCGCCGCTGCGCGGCCAGCTCGCGGATGCACGCACCCGGGAGGCGGCCTGGCGTTACTTCGAGCAGCACTTCGACGCGCTGGTCGAGCGCGTGTCGAAGCAGGACGCCGGCTGGCTGCCGTGGCTGGCCTGGCCTTTCTGCAGCGCGGAGGCGGCCGACGAGCTGGAGCGCTTCTTCGCGCCGCGTATCGCCTCGCTCACCGGCGGACCGCGCAGCTTGGCAGGCGCCACCGAGGAGCTGCGGCTGTGTGCCGCGGAGGTGCAAACCCAGCGCGCCGGCGTGCAGGCCTTCTTCGCCGCGCAGAAGTGAGCGGCGGCGAGCCACCGGCTGCTTGGCTTCCGTCCAGAAATACACAGCCGCCCTGGCACCAGAGAACCCCAGGAAGGCGCCTGCGAGGAGCCATGTCCTGATGGAGGCTACTCGGCCATTCCGGAGATGGCTTCAAGCGCCTGCTTCATGCTGGCGAGGAGAGCCTGGCCGCGGTTGCGAGCGACCTGTTCCCGCACACGCTGCTGCTCGGCCAGCTGCTCCGGCGTGGCGCTGAGCGCACCCGGCGACAGCTGCGCGGGATCGGGTGCCACGGGGGGCTGCCCGGGGGCGAGGCGCCGCCCGGCGCGACCGCGCCGGGCGGCGCGGGGTCGCGCGGTGATTCAGAGCGAGAACCAGACCCGGATTGCGCGCCTTGCCGGGACGTGCACCCGTGGCGGTGAGCACGACGACGGTGATCGTGATTGTGCGCACCACCCATTGGATATGACGAAAGGGAGGTGCGTTGCCGCAACCCAGCGTGCGCGCAGAGATCGTCCCGGCCGTTCGAGGCGCCCTTGACAGCGGCCGGCCGGCGCCAATGTCAGCTCCTGCGCGTAACGCCGTGCCAGGCGGCGCACTAGATCCAACGAGCTACCCGCTATGACCTCGACCCCGGCAGCCCGCGAACGTGTCTTCGACTTGGTGTTGGTGGGGGGCGGGTTACAGAACGCGTTGATCGCGCTCGCGACCTGTGCGGCGTCGCACAAGCCGCGGGTGGCGCTGGTCGAGCAGGCCGCGCGCCCGGGCGGCAACCATACCTGGAGCCTGCACGCCGGCAGCATCCCCGAGGCGGCGCGCGCGTTCGTGGAGCCGCTGATCGTGCAGCGCTGGCCCGGACATGAAGTGCGCTTCCCGGGCTACACGCGCGCGCTGCAAGGCGCCTATGCCACAGTGAGCTCCGAGCGCGTGGCGGCGCACGTGCTGGCCGCGCTCGCGCAACGGCCTGGATCGCGCGTGCTGCTCGGCAGGCGGGCGCAGCAGGTGGGCGGGCACGAGGTCGTGCTCGACGACGGCAGCGTGCTGCGCGGCTCGCTGGTGGTGGATGCTCGAGGGCCCGAGGTCGCGGCATTCGGCGGGCATGCCGGCTACCAGAAGTTCCTCGGCCTCGAGCTCGAGCTGCAGCAGCCGCACCGCCTCGCGCAGCCCGTGGTCATGGATGCCCGCGTGCCCCAACACGAGGGCTTTCGCTTCTTCTACCTGTTGCCGCTGGGCCCGCGCCGGGTGTTGGTCGAGGACACGCGCTTCTCGCTCAGCCCCGAGCTCGATCGGGCGACGCTCGTCCGAGAGGTGCTCGCCTACGCTTCGCGTCTGGGGCGGATCGCGGAGATCGTGCGCGAAGAGCTCGGCGTTCTGCCGATGCCCTGGCGCGGCGAGCTCAGCGCGCCGAGCGCATCACCGTTGCTCGGGGGCTACCGCGGAGGCTGGTTTCATCCGGCCACGGGCTACTCCTTTCCGGCCGCGCTCAGGCTCGCCTGCCACGTGGCCGCGCGCGTCGGGGGGAGGTCTTCGATGCGGAGCTGAGCCGTTTGTTCCAGGTGCACCGCGAGCAGGCCCGCTTCGCGCAGCGTCTCAATTGGCTGCTGTTCAACTGCTTTGCGCCCCAGCAGCGCTGGCACGTCTTTTCGCGCTTCTATCGGCTGCCCGAGCCCCTGATCGAGCGCTTCTACGCGCTCGCCACGACGCGCGTCGATCGCGCCCGGATCGTCCTGGGCCGCCCGCCCAGGGGAATCTCTCTTCGCGCCGCGCTCGCGGCCGCCACCTTGCAGAGGGCGACATGAACCGCGCGCAGGCCACGAGCCGGAGCGGCACGGCGCTGGTCGCGCTGCTCGAGCAGACGTCTTTCGGCGACGCGCCCGCAGCCGGCGCGGCGCGCGCCACGGTCGGACCCACGCTGCCCGACGGGCTCTGGGAGCGCGCCCTGCGCGGGCCGCTGCGCGAGCTCTTGTCGCGACCGGGCAAGCAATTTCGCGCGCGGCTGGTGGCGTTGTGCTGGGAGCTCGCGGGCGGCGCGCCGGGCGCCGTTCCACCCGAGCTGCCGCTCCTGATCGAGAGCCTGCACGCCGGCTCGCTCATCATCGACGATATCGAGGACGGGTCCGAGCTGCGGCGCGGTGCGCCCGCGCTGCACCGGCTCTACGGGACGCCGCTCGCGCTCAACGCCGGCAACTGGCTGTACTTCTGGCCCGCCGCGCTGCTCGCTCGCATGCGCTTGCCCGATGCGGTGCGGCTGCGCGCCTACGAGCAGATGAGCGTGTCGCTGCTGCGTTGCCACGAAGGGCAGGCGCTCGATTTGGCCCTGCGCGTGCCGGAGCTGGCTCAGGACGAGGTCGAGCCGGTCGCGCGCGCCATCGCCGGCTGCAAGAGCGGGGGCCTGCTCGGGCTGGCCACGGCGCTCGGTGCGATCGCCGCGCAGGCAGAGCCCGCGATCTGCGAGGCGCTGGCGGTGTTCGGGCGCGAGGTCGGGGTTGGCCTGCAGATGCTCGACGACCTGAGCGGCGTGGTGAATCCCGCGCTGCGCGCCAAGGCCGAGGAAGACCTGGCACACGGCAAGGCCACCTGGCCGTGGGCGTGGATGGCGCAGGACCTCGATCCGGCGAGCTACGAGCCTCGGATCGATGCGCTGCGCGAGGTGATGGCCGGCGGCGCGTCCGATTCACTGCTGGAAGAGATGCGTTTTCGGGTGGGCGTGACCGGTCGGCGTCGCGTGCGGCGTCAGCTCGAAGGCGCGCTCGACGCGCTGCGCGCAGCGACCGGCAACGACGCCTGGGTGGAGCCGCTGCGCAGGCAGCTCCTGCGCTTGGAGCAGAGCTATGTCGGCGCCTGAAGCGCGCTCTCGGCGCACGCGGGCCGCGGTGGTCGGCAGCGGCTTCGGCGGGCTCGCGGTCGCGATCCGGCTGCAGACGGCGGGCTTCGACACCACCGTGTTCGAGCGCAGCGATCAGCCGGGCGGCCGGGCCTACGTGTATCGCGACGACGGGTTCGTGTTCGACGCCGGTCCGACCGTCATCACCGCGCCGCATTGCCTCGAAGAGCTGTGGAGCGAGGCGGGGCGGCGTATGTCGGACTATGTCGAGCTGCTGCCGGTGCGCCCGTTCTACCGGCTGTTCTGGCCCGATGGAGACAGTCTCGACTACGACGGCGATCCCGACGCGATGCTCGCGCAGATCCGGCGGCGCAGCCAGGCGGACGCCGATGGCTACCTGCGCTTCCTCGACTATAGCCGGCGCGTGTTCGAGCGCGGGTACCAGGAGCTCGCGGCCACGCCGTTTCTGCGCTTTTCCGACATGCTCAAGGTGGCGCCTCAGCTCGCGCGCCTGCGCGCCGACCGCTCGGTCTACGCCACGGTCAGCCGCTTCGTGCGCGATCCGCATCTGCGCGAGGCGCTGTCCTTTCACTCGCTGCTGGTCGGCGGCAATCCCTTCGACACCAGCTCGATCTACACGCTCATCCATCACCTCGAGCGGCGCTGGGGCGTGTTCTTTCCGCGCGGCGGCACCGGCGCCCTGGTGCAGGCGCTGGTCGCGCTGTTTCTGGAGCTGGGCGGGGAGCTGCGGCTCTCGAGCGCGGTCGAGCGCATCGAAGTCATCGACCGCGACGGCCAGGCCGGGCACCGCGTGACGAGCGAGCGCGGCCAGGAGGACTTCGACCTGGTGGTGTCCAATGCGGACCTGCATCACACCTACGGCGAGCTGCTGCGAGGCGTGCCTTCGGCCGCGCGCACCACCAAGCGGATCGAACGGCTCGATTGGTCGATGTCGTTGTTCGTGTTGTACTTCGGCACCGATCGCCTCTACCGCGATCGCATTGCACACCACAGCGTGATTTTCGGTCCGCGCTACGAAGGACTGCTCGAGGAGATCTTCTCCGGCTCGAAGCTGCCCGAGGACTTCAGCCTCTATCTGCACGCGCCCACGGTGACCGACCCAAAGCTCGCGCCCGAAGGCTGCGACAGCTTCTACGTGCTGTCGCCGGTTCCCCACCTCGGGCACGCGCCGCTCGACTGGGAGTCGATTGCGCCGCGCTACGCCGACCGGATCCTCGCCGCGCTCGAGCGCTACTTGCCCGACCTGCGCCAGCACGTGGTGACGCGCCGCTGGCGCACGCCCGAGACCTTCCGCGACGAGCTGCGCTCGTACCACGGCTCGGCCTTCAGCTGCGCTCCCACCCTGACCCAGAGCGCGTGGTTCCGCCCGCACAACCGCGACCCGCGCATCCCCGGCCTGTACCTGGTCGGCGCCGGCACCCATCCGGGCGCGGGCGTGCCCGGCGTGGTCAACTCGGCCAAGGCCACCGCCGCGGTGATCTTGCAGGACTTCGCGTCATGAGCACGCCGGTCGAGCAGGCGGCACGCGGCCTGGCCCGCGAGAGCATCTCGCGGCACTCGCGCAGCTTCGCGCTGGCGTCGGCGCTGCTTCCGCCGGCGGCGCGCGACGAGGCGACGGTGTTGTACGCGTACTGCCGCCGGGCCGATGACGCGATCGATCTCGCGCCACGCGGCGAGCAGCGCGCGCGGCTGGCCGTGCTGCGCCTGGAGCTCGACGCGATCTACGCAGGCTCCGAGCCGAGCGATCCGCTGTCGCGTGCGGTTCAGCGCGTGGTGCGCGCGCGCGGCATCCCGCGCGCCTATTTCCAGGCGCTGCTCGAGGGTATGGCGCTGGATGTCGCCATGGACGTCGACGGCCTGCGCTATGCGAGCACGGCCGAGCTGCTGCGCTATTGTTACTGCGTCGCCGGCACGGTGGGGTTGATGATGTGCCACGTGATGGGGGTGCGTGACCGGCGCGCGCTGCGGCACGCTGCGCATCTCGGCATCGCCATGCAGCTCACCAACATTTGCCGCGACGTGCGCGAGGATTGGGAACGCGGGCGGCTGTACTTGCCGGCGGAGCTGCTGCGGGCCGAATGCGCCGAAGCCGGGCTCGCGGCGGGCGGACGGCCGTTCGAGGCGGCCGCGGACGCCCGCTACGCCCGCGCCGTCGAGCGCCTGCTCGCGCTGGCGGACGGCTACTACCTCTCGGGCGACGCCGGGCTCGGCTACCTGTCGCCGCGCTGCGCGCTGGCCGTGCGCGCGGCGCGCCTGATCTATTCGCGCATCGGCCACGTCCTGCGCAGACGCGGCTGCGATCCGCGCGCGGGGCGCGTGGTCGTGTCGCGGCGCGCGAAGCTCGTGCTGCTGCTGCGCGCCGGGCTCGAGACGCTGTGGCGGCTGCCGCTCGCGGCGCGGCGCCTGACGCCGCCACGGCCCGAGCTCCCGCAGGGCAGCGAGCACGAGGCTTTCAAGCTGGAAGGAGCACGGCCATGAGCACGTTGGCAACCTGGGCCGCAGCCGCGGCGTTGATCGCGGGTGTCGGGCCCGCGAGCGCGTCGGGCACCCAGGCCGCGGCCCGAGTCGCGAGCGCCCGGCTCGAGCTCGCGATCACGGGCTTTCGCAACGACCGCGGTCAGGCACTGGTGGCGCTGTTTCGCGGCGCGCGCGGCTTTCCGGACGACAGCCGCCACGCGTTTCGCAAGCAAGCGTTCGCGATCCGCGCGCGCCAGGTCACGGCGGTGTTCGATCGGCTGCCGGCCGGGCCGATCGCGGTCGCCGTGCTGCACGACGAGAACATGGACTTCGAGATGAACACCGGCTTTCTCGGCATCCCGACCGAAGGCTACGGCGCCTCGCGCGATGCCAAGGGTACGTTCGGCCCGCCGAGCTTCGAGGACGCGCGGCTCACGCTGCGGCCCGGCCAGAGGTTGAAGATTCGGATCCGGATGCGCGACTGATCGAAGGCACATCTGAACTCAGGAGCCAGCTCATGCCCAGCAACCCACGTGCGATGCCCGCCGTCACGGCGCTGCCCAAGCACGCAGTGCCCGAGCGCTTCGACGTGGTCGCGCGGCGCTACGACCTGCTGCAGCGCTTGAACCCCGGCTACCGCAAGCACCTGCGCTGGAGCGCGCGCCGGCTGAGCGCACCGGGGAGCGGCCGCATCCTCGATCTGTGCTGCGGCACCGGCCTTTCGACCCAGGCGCTGGCGCAGATCTACCCGGGCGCCCAGCTGATCGGGCTCGACGCGTCGGCCGGGATGCTGGCCCAAGCGCGCCGCAAGCCCGAGCTGCGCGGCGTGCGCTTCGTGCAGGGCGACGCCATGGACCCCGAGCGCGCGGGCGTGTCCGGGCCCTTCGACGCGATCCTGATGGCCTACGGCATCCGCAACGTCGACGACCCGGACCTGTGCCTCGCGCGCGTGCTGCGGCTGCTCGCGCCCGGGGGCCGGCTGGCGCTGCACGAGTACTCGGTTTCGGGCTCGCGCTACCGCCGCCTGCTCTGGGACGCGGTCGCCCGCGCGGTGATCGTGCCGCTCGGTGCCGCGCTGACCGGTGCGCCCGAGCTGTTCACCTACCTGCGCCGCAGCGTCGACGAGTTCGACAGCGTGGCGGAGCTCCAGGCGCGGCTGCGGCGGGCGGGCTTCGTCGAGCTCTCGACGCACGCCATGGACGGCTGGCAGCGCGGCATCGTGCACACCTTTCTCGCGCGGCGGCCCTCGTGAGCCGGTTTCGGTCCGAAACCTGGCGTCTGCCGCGCCGCGGCGGCAGCGCACGCGCGCCCAGCGGCACGCGGGCGGTGGTGGTCGGCGGCGGCATCGCGGGCGTGGCCGCAGCCACGGTGCTGTGCGAGCGCGGCGTGCAGGTCACGCTGCTCGAACGCGCCGCGGAGCTCGGCGGTCGCGCCGGCGGCTTCTCCGACACGCTGGTCACGGGAGAGCGCGTCGTGCTCGAGCGCGGCTTTCACGCCTTCTTTCGCCAGTACTTCAACCTGCGCTCCTTGCTGCGGCGCATCGATCCCGAGCTGCGCATGCTGCGGCCGCTGCCCGACTACCCGATCCTCGGCCCCGGCGGTCTGGTGCAGAGCTTCCGCGACCTGCCCACGCAGCCGCCGCTGCAGGTGATGAAGCTCGCCTGGCGAACGCCGTACCTGCGGGCGCGCGACCTCGCGCGCATCGACGCGCGCGCGGCGCTCGCGATGCTCGCTTTCGATTCCCATCGCACCTACGCCCACTACGACCACCGCAGCGCGCGCGACTACCTGGATTCGCTCGGCTTCCCGGAAACGGCGCGGCGCATGCTGTTCGATGTGTTCTCGCACTCGTTTTTCAACCCCGAGGCGGAGATGTCCGCGGCCGAGCTGCTGATGATGTTCCATTTCTATTTCACCGGGAATCCGCAGGGCTTGGTGTTCGACGTGGTCGGGCAACCGCTGCCCACCGCGATCTGGCGACCGTTTGCCGCCTGGCTCAGCGCTCGGGGCGTGGAGCTGCGCACGCAAGCGCCGGGACGGCGTATTCTCCGGCGCGCCGAGGGCGGGTTCGTGGTGGAGCACGCGGGCGGCGTGGCCGAGGGCGATCTGTTGGTGCTCGCGCTCGACGTGCCGGGGCTGCAGGTGCTGCTGCGCGCGAGCCCCGATCTGCGCGATGCGACCCTGCGGCGTCAGGTCGCGGGTCTGGGCGTGACCCGGCCGTTTGGCGTGTGGCGGCTGTGGCTGGATCGGCCGCTCGCGCCCGAGCGCGCGCCGTTCGCCGGCACCACGGGTGTGGGGCTGCTCGACAACATCTCGCTGTACGAGCGCTTTCAGGACGAGAGCGCGGCCTGGGCGCGTACGCACGGCGGCTCGGTCGTCGAGCTGCACGCGTATGCGGTGCCGGAGGATGCGACCGAGGCGTTGCTGCGCGCCGACCTGCTCGCGGCGCTGCACGCCTTCTACCCCGAGTCGCGCGCGGCGCGCATCGTGGACCAGCGCTTCTTGCTGCGCCAGGATTGCCCGGCGTTTGCACCCGGCAGCCACGCGGAGCGTCCGGGCGTGGCCACGGCCGATCCGCGGCTCGCGCTGGCGGGCGATTTCGTGAAGCTCGACTTGCCGTGCGCGCTGATGGAGCGCGCCGCCTGCTCCGGAATGTTGGCGGCGAATACCTTGCTCGCCGGGCTCGAGGTCGCCGCCGAGCCGATTCGAAGCGTGCCGGCTCGCGGGTTGCTCTCGCCGCTGGGCGCGTAGGGAGGCCGTCATGCAAGACGATCAGCCGAGCTCGAAGCGACACGCGCCGCTCTGGCGTTTCGGACGCAAGCTGCCCGCGGCTGGGGGCGTCGATCGGCGCCCGGCCTTCGAGCAGGCCGATCCGCGCTGGATCCGCGGCGCCCTGCAGCGCGCGCAGGCGCTGCCCTCGGGCGGGTGGTACGCGCTCGACGCCTCGCGTGCGATCACCAGCCGCCCGCGTTGCCTGCAGGTGGCGGGGCGCGCGCTGGTGGCTTGGCGTGCCGGCGAGCGGCTGCTGGTTGCGCCCAACGCGTGCCCTCACATGGGCGCGTCGCTGGCCGCTGGTCGGGTCGAGCGCGGGCGTCTGCTCTGTCCCTGGCACGGGCTCGCGCTGGGGCCCGGCGGTCACGCCGGCTGGAGGCCGCTGCCGAGCCACGACGACGGCGTGCTGTTCTGGGTGCGGCTCGACGGCGGCGAGCCGCCCAGCGAGCGCCCCGCGCTGCCGGCGCGGCCGGCGCGCTGCGTCGACGCCGTGATCAGGGTCGAAGCCGGCTGCGAGCCGCAGGACGTGATCGCCAACCGGCTCGACCCCTGGCACGGCGTGTGCTTTCACCCCGCGTCGTTCGCGAGCTTGCGCGTGATCGACCAGCGCCCGGACGAGATCACCGCCCGCGTCGCGTACCGCGTGCTCGGCGCGCTCGCAGTCGAGGTGGATGCGCGCTTCCATTGCACCGATCCGCGCACGATCGTGATGACGATCGTGCGCGGCGAGGGCGAAGGCTCGGTGGTGGAGACCCATGCGACCCCGCTCGCTCCGGGACGCACCGCGATCGTCGAGGCCACGCTCGCGAGCTCGGAGCGCGCCGGCTTCCTGCTGGCGGCGCAGATGCCCTGGTTGCTGCGAGCGTTGATCGCGCGCGCTGCGCGACGTCTGTGGGTCGACGACGCCGCCTATGCCGAGCGCCTGCACGCGCTGCGGGCCAAGCGCGAGCCGGAGCGCGGCGAGCTGATCGCGCTGCGCGCGCTGCGCTGAGCGGGCCTGCACTGCCGCAACCCGGCTGCGCGCAGGACGCCGTGTCCGGGCGATTGAGGGGCGTTCAAGCCGCGGTCGAAAAGGACGGCTGGTCCGCGAGCGTCGCCAGACGGGACCGCAGCTTCGCCTTGGCCTTGCTCTCGAGCTGACGCGCGCGTTCGCGAGAAACGCCGAAGCGCTGGCCGATCTCGGCCAGCGACAGGCGGGTGTCGTCATCGGCCATCATGCGCGCCTCCACGATGAAGCGCTCGCGTGCGTCGAGCGCGCTGATGGCGCTCGCCACGGCGGTCGTGAGAGCGGCCCTGGTGCGGCGGCTGAGCAGCGCTTCGTCCTGGCCCGGCTCGTCTAGCGAGAGCGTAGCGAGCAGCGTATGGCGTCCGCCGCGCGCCGCCGGCGCGTCTAGCGACGCGTCGCGTTGCTCGTTTTGGTGCAGGATGCTCGCGATTTCGTCGGGGCTCTTGCGGTATTGCTCCGACAGAATGCGATGGACCCCGGGGTCATCGCCCAGACGGTTGCACAGCGTGGTGTGCTCGCGCCGCATCCGCAACGCATACACCGAGCGCAGCGCCCCGCGTCCGCCTCCGACCAAGCGTCGGGTCCTGAGCGCGAACGCGAGCATCTCCGAGCGCACCCAGTGGTTCGCGTAGGTCGCAAAGCGCAGCCCGCGCCCCGGGTCGAAGCCGCGCAGCGCCAGCAGCAGACCGAGGTTGCCCTGCGCGATCAGGTCGGCGAACGGCACCCCCATGTGCCGGTAGCGCAGCGCGTGGGGCACGACGTGGCGCAGGTTCGCCGTGATCACGCGGTCGGCTGCCCGGCGGTCGCCGTGCTCGAGAAAGGCTCTGCACAGGGCCAGCTCTTCTGCGCGCGCGAGCGGGGCGACCCGCTGCACGCTGGCCAGGTAGCGTCTGACTTCCGGTTCAATTGTCTGGGCCATCGCGAGCTCTCCTGATTGCTAGAATGAACAGGTTATGAGCCGATTGTTGTCGCGTGTCAATGGCATTGACCAATTTTTGAACAGAATAAGCCGTGAACCGTCCGCAGCGGCCCGCTGGCTGCTTGCCTAGGGCCTTGCCTCTCTGCTGAGAGCGGCAGCTGGTGCGGGGCTGTCCAGGGCCGCTCCCCAGGCACCTGGATCAAGCCCGAGCGGACCACCACTGGACGAGCTCGAACAGGTTTCGAATCGTCACCACACCCTGTAATGGGGGCTGGAAGCCCTGCCCGCCGGCTACGACCGGCACCGTGTCGGGCAGGGCCGCGCGCAACGCGGCAACCTCGCGCTCGAGGTGCCTGCGATCGGTGCCGCGGGCCGCACTCAGCACGACGGCCTGCGCGGCATGCTGCTCCACCGCGCGCGCAACCTCGCTGGCCGGTGCGTCGGCGCCCAAGAACACGACGCGGGCGCCGTGAAGCGCTAGCGCGAGCGCGGCCATGTGCAGGCCCAAGCTGTGCTGCTCGCCCGCCGGCGTGGCACCCACCACGGTCGCGCCCGTGGCCGAATCGCTCAGAGGGCGCCATTCGGCGGCCAGGAGCTCGCGCACCCGTTCGCTGGCGAAGTGCTCGTGGCGCACGCCGATGGCCCCGCTTGCCCAGCGCTCCCCCAGCTCGCGTAGAAACGGCGCCAACAGCCGCTCGAGAAACGCCAGACCGCCCAGCTCGCCTGCTGCCGAGCGCAGCGCGTGCTCGAGCGTCACGCCGTCGAAGCGCGCGACCAGCTCCAGCCAACCCTCCACGCGCGCGGGGTCGCTGGCTTCGGCGACGCGCCCGGCCGCGGGCGGCGCGCCACCCGGGCCGGCCGCTTCCAGCAGCTGGCGCAGCCCTGCTTCGTCCGTGGCCAGCACGGTCGAGGGGCGATGGCCGAGCTCCAGCACCTGTCTCACCAGCTTGAGTCGTTCCAGGGTGCGCAGGGAGTAGCGCCTGTGGCCCGAGTCCGTGCGCTCGGGGCTGGGAAACCCGTAACGGCGCTCCCAGGTGCGCAGCGTGTCGGCTGGAACGCCGGTGGCGCGAGCCAGGGCGCCGATGCTCATTCCGCGATTGGGTTGGGGCACGTCAGCTTCGTGATTCCGTGGAGGCACGCATGCCAAGACTTGGTCAAAACCAGGTCAAACGGCAAGGCAAAGCTCCATATCTTGCGGGCAGAGGGCAACCGGGGTCTGTGTCGGACCGTTGTCGCCGCGCTCGACCTACTTGCGCCTGTTTTTGACCAAGTTTTATCTGTTCAAATCATTGACAACACAAGCTTGCTGCTCATGTCTCGAGCGTGCCTGGCGAGCCGAAGCCAGGCCCATAACCCCGCGGAAAATCCGCGGAATTAGGAGGCTCAGATGCTTTTCGGGAAGACAAACAGGGCGCATCTTGGGGTTTGCCTGTGGATCGCGTGGGCAGGCGCATGCGGTGATTCCAGCAACGCCTCGAGCCCGATCATGGACTCCGCCGCCACCGGCGGCGGAGCCGCGGGTCAAGCCGCTACCAGCGGCGGTGCGGCAGGGGTCGGCGGCAGTATCGCAGACAGCAACGGCGGCGCCGTGGACATGAGCGGCAGCGGCTCGGGCGCGGGGACCGCAGCTCCGGGCAGCACCGCCAAGGACATCGTCGACACCGCGGTGGCTGCGGGCAGCTTCACCACGCTCGCCCAGGCGCTCACCGATACAGACCTGGTGGATACGCTCAAGGGGCCGGGACCGTTCACGGTGTTTGCGCCGACGGACGCGGCGTTCGCCGCGCTGCCTGCCGGCACGCTCGGCTCACTGAGCGGCGAGCAGCTCAAGGCGGTGCTGCTCTACCACGTCGTCGCTGCCAACGCGCACGCCGCCGATCTCGACGGTAAGCCCCTGACCAGCGCGAGCGGCCTCAGCTTGTTCGTGAGCCTATCCAACGGCGTGATGATCAACGACGCCACAGTCACCACGGCCGACGTCGACGCGAGCAACGGCGTGATCCACGTGATCGACAAGGTTCTGTTGCCGCCGGATGTCGTTCAAGCTGCGCAGCTTGCCGGCAACCTCACCACGCTGGTGAAGGCGGTGAGCGATGCGGGTCTCGCCGATACCCTCTCCGGAGCGGGACCGTTCACGGTGTTTGCGCCGACGGACGCGGCATTCGCTGCGCTGCCCGCGGGGACCCTGGCCGGGCTCAGTGCGACCGATCTCAAGGACGTGCTGCTCTATCACGCGGTGAGCGGCAGCGTGAAATCCTCGCAGCTCGAGGCCGGGCCGCTGGACACGCTGCTCGGCGGCAAGCAGTTGAGCGTGCAGCTCGGCGACGGTGTGAAGATCAACGACGCCAAGGTGACGATCCCCGACATCGTAGTTACCAACGGCGTGATCCACGTGATCGACGAGGTGTTGCTCCCGTAGCGCCGAGAGCTCGGTCTTGGCTTTGCGCGGACGCGAACCGACCCCCACGTGCAATCGCACGCGGGGGTCGCCGTCTTGGCCTCGATTGCGGGCGCGCTCTGCTCTGCGTCAACGCACGCAGCGCACCCGGAACGTGAAGGTGACGTCCTGGCTGATCGAGCGGCCGTCGGTGAAGTCCACGGCCCAGGCGTAGCCGCTCACGGTGGGGGTGGAGGCCCAGAAGATCTCCGACCCGGTGCCGGGGAACGCAGTCAGGTCGATCGCTGGGGCCGCGGCCTTCAGGCGATCGACGATCGAAAGCAGCTCGGACACCTTGGGAATGCGCCAACCCCCACCGAGACCCGAGCAATGGCTAATGGCCTGGGCTTGGGTGTAGCTGGTGCTGGCAGGCGTCTGCTGCCAAGTGAGCGCGGTGCGCGTGTCATACACGGTGCCGCTCGAGATCGTGTAACGGCCCGGCGGCGCATCCGCAGCGGCGCGGAGCGCAGCCATCACCAAGCTCAGCAGCAAGACGATTGGGACGGCATGCTTCATGGGGGCTCTCCTCGAATGAGGCTCCTGCTGGACGATTCTCCTGCTCTCAGCGCACGCAGCGGACATAGGCGGTGTTGCCGATCCCGGATTGGCCCATCGAGGCGCCGGTGCTGAATTTGACGATCCACACGGCCGGGTCCGAAGACGAGCTGGAGGCGAACTGCGACGACGACCAGAAGCGGTCGCCCATGAGCGGCGCAAAGGCCGTGGTGCTGATCGCCACCGAGCCCCCGGCGGGCAGCTTGGTGTAGTCCACGATCGACTCGAGCTCGGCTTGGGTGGGCAGCCGCCAGCCTCCACCGGAGAGCGAGAGGCCGCTGCAATACAGCTTGGCTTCGGCCCACGTGCACGAGCCGCCGGAAGAGCCTGTGCAGCCCGAATACACGCTGGGCGGGCTGTACTGCCACTCGAGGCCGGTATTCGAGTCGGTGACCGTGGCCGAGGACCCCGAGCCGTGGACGGTGAATGACGAGGGCGAATCCGTCGGTTTCCAGTCCGGGAACTGGCCTTGGCATTCGTAGTACGGCGCCAAGTTTTGGCACGGGTAGTACGAGGTGCAGATGTTCGAAGCGTTGCACTCGTTGACGTCGCCGCAGGTCGGCGCCGCTCCGTAGTTGTTCACGCACGAGAAGTTGGCCGCATTGCCGCAGCCGCCGTTGTTGGTCAGACACTCGTTGATGTCGGAGCAGGTTGGCGCGGCGCCGACGTTCTCGCCACAGGTGACGTAGGCCGGGTTTCCGCAGCCGCCGTTGTTGGTGGCGCACTCCTTGATGTCGGAGCAGGTTGGGGGGGCGCCGACGTTCTCGCCGCAGGTGATGTAGCTGGGATTGCCGCAGCCGCCGTTGTTGGTGGCGCACTCCTTGATGTCGGAGCAGGTTGGGGGGGCGCCGACGTTCTCGCCGCAGGTGATGTAGCTGGGATTGCCGCAGCCGCCGTTGTTGGTGGCGCACTCCTTGATGTCGGAGCAGGTTGGGGGGGCGCCGACGTTCTCGCCGCAGGTGATGTAGCTGGGATTGCCGCAGCCGCCGTTGTTGGTGGCGCACTCCTTGATGTCGGAGCAGGTTGGGGGAGCGCCGACGTTCTCGCCGCAGGTGATGTAGCTGGGATTGCCGCAGCCGCCGTTGTTGGTGGCGCACTCCTTGATGTCGGAGCAGGTTGGGGGAGCGCCGACGTTCTCGCCGCAGGTGATGTAGCTGGGATTGCCGCAGCCGCCGTTGTTGGTGGCGCACTCCTTGATGTCGGAGCAGGTTGGGGCGGCGCCGACGTTCTCGCCGCAGGTGATGTAGCTGGGATTGCCGCAGCCGCCGTTGTTGGTGGCGCACTCCTTGATGTCGGCACAGGTCGGGGGAGCGCCCGTGTTGTTGGTGCAGGAGTAGTAAGTCGCGCTGCCGCAGCCACCGTTGTTCGACGCGCACTCGTCGATGTCGGTGCAGCTCGCGCCGTCGCCTTCGTATCCCGAGCCGCACACGCAGTATTGGGTACCGGAAACGTCCATGCAGCTGGCCAGGGCTGCGCAGTTGCTGCCCGTGGCGTCGCACAGCACGTTCGGGAGGCATTGTTGATGGCCGTCCCCGTGGAACCCGACATCGCATGGACAGTCATAGCTGCCCGCGGTGTTCATGCAGGTGGAGTTGGTCTTGCAGTCGAAGGTCTGCAGGGCGCACTCGTCGATGTCGGTGCACAGTGTGCCGTCGCCGTTGGTGTCGTCGTAGCCGGCCGGACAGGGGTCACAGCTGACGCTCGTCCCGTTCGACGTGCACATCACCAAGGGGTCACAACCGCCGTGGTTGCTGAGGCAAGGATCGAGGCTCATCGCTGCGTCCGACCCGGCGTCGGCGTCCGGGAGATCGATCGAGCCGTCCATCCCTGGCATGGCGTCCAGCGGGCCTGCGTCGGCGCCCCCGGACGAGCCAGCCGCACCGCTGCCGCCTGCTCCCCCCGCATCCATGCCGCCGGGCCCGGCATCGGGGCGGTTGCTCGCACCGCTGTCGCCGCCCCCGTCGTACCCGTCCGTGCCCGGCGGCGGCTTGTTTTGCGGCTTCCTGCTCGCATCGGCGGGCGTGAGCTTCGTCGTCGGGCTCAGCAAGACCGCCTCGCACGTCCCTGTCGGGCTGCACACTTTGCACGCGTCCCCGGTGCAGCCGTCGGGTGCGCACACTGGGCCTTCGTCCGGCGTGTGGCCCGGGCACACGTACAGGTAGACTTCGAGCAAGCGGTGCTCGTTCTCTACGAACACCACGGTCGCCCGCGTCTGTGCCAGCACCTTCTCGCCCGCCAGCGCGTCGACCACCACCTCGAGCTGTCGGTCGAGCTTGGCCCCCGGGCTCGGCGTGATCGGGATATCCACCGGCCACTTGAGGTTCTTGCTCGGGAGCGCGAGCGGCGGGCGGGCCTGCCACGTCCCGCCCTGCTGCACGGAAAGCGTGACCCGCAAAGCGGTCATACTGGCGCGGAGCTGGTCGTCGGTGTTGTTGATGCGCAGTAGGATCTCGGTCGGCGCGGTGACCGTCTCGACTTTGCTGCAGCCGGCGATCAGAAGCAGACCGAGTGCCCCGAAAACGCGAATGCGAGCGCCCATCATCGCACCATCGAGGCTTGTAGCTGCGCGCCCGGCGGCGTGTTCGCGGTCGTGAGCGGCTCGACCCTGGTCGTGCTCGGGCCCGAAACGGCGAGCGCCAGGCCAACCGCCGCCCCCGCTACGACCACCCCGGCGGCCGTCCAGAACCACCACTTGCCGAAGAGCGGGGTCCCTCCCGTTTTCTGCGAGCCAGCGCGCTGCGCGACTGCGCCATGATCGTCCGGCGGCACGCTCGCGGCGGCATTCTGCGGGCTGACCTCGAGCGGCATCAGCTCCACGCGTCGGGTGGTGTTCTCGCCGCCCTCGATGATGAGCTTGAGCTGTTCCTCGTGATAGCCCGGTGCGCGCACCGACACCTGATGCTCGCCCAAATCCAGCACGAGGTCGCGGTCCGAGGACGGCTGGCCATCGACCAGAACGCCGGCCTCTTCCGGGACGACCTCAAGCTTGATTCTGCCGACGAAACGGCGCGCCTTCACGATCAGCGCGCGTACACCCTTGGCTTGCGTCTCGGTCAGGGGCAAGCGCGGATCGACCAGTGCCGCGCCGAGGTCGTGGAGCGCCTGGACGTAGCGTTTGAGCTCGAAGGCCGTGATCCCGAGGCCACGCAAGGTGCGTGCGCTCGGTTTGACCGCGTGTGCGCGTTCGAACAGCGCCAGAGCTTCCGCATAGTTGCGCGCGTTGAACTCGGTGAGCGCCTCGCGGATCAGGGCCTCGTAGCTCGAGTCCGCCTCTTCCGATGGGGCGGCATGAGCCCTCGTCCCTTGGGCCGCAGCCCAAGACGTAGCGCCCAACACGCATGCGGCGCAGGTGACCGCCCAAAGAGACCAGCGGGGCATCGGCGACGTCCCTCCAGCGCCAGGCCCGGTGCCCGGGCGCGCGCGCCCTGACCTACGCGATTCACAGGGGCTTGTCCAGGAGCTCACGGTCGCCGGGTCCCGGAGGCGCCCTGCATGCGCCCGAACGGCATCGGCCGATCATCGCGTCGACACGGCTGGCCGGCGAGAGCGGCCGCGCGGCCGGACGCGAGCCGTCGACCTAGACCGAGCTGCGCTCGAGCGTGAGCACGCATCGACGCACCCAGGCGAGCCCCGAGGCGGCCGCTGGGGCGCCGGATCAATCCAGGCGCGAGACGGCCCTTTCAACCCGTGACCGAGGCATCGTAGGGTAGCGGCCGGTGAGCACTCCCTGGTCCATCGATCCGCTGCTCGTCTGGGGTCTGTTTTCGCGCGGGATCGGTTTGGTCCTGCTGATCTCTTTCACCTCGCTCTCGCTGCAGGTGGTGGCGGGGGTGGGCTCGCAGAGCATCCTGCCGGTCGCGATGCGGCTGGCGAAGCTGCGCCAGGACTTCCCCACCTGGCGGCGCTACCTCTACTTCCCGACCCTGCTGTGGGTGTGCTCGAAGGATTGGTTCCTGCAGGCGCTGCCCATCGCCGGCATGCTGGCCGCGGCTTCGATCATCTATGGCGGCCCGCACATCGTGTGGGCGTTGCTCGTCTGCTACCTCTGCTACCTGTCGCTCGATCTGGCGATGTCGCTGGTGCTGCCGTGGGACACGCTGCTGTTCGAGACGATGGTGGTCTCGTTGCTGCTTCCGGCAACCCGCTCGTTGCCGAGCCTGCTGGCGGTGAGCGCGCCCGCGCCTGCCGTGACCTGGGCCTTTCGACTGCTGTTCTTCCGGGTGATGTTCGGGTTCGGCAAGCAGAAGTTCATGGGCTCGCGCAAGGAAGACCTCAACTATTTGAGCGGCTTCTTGCTCAACCAGCCCTTGCTGTCTCCCGGCGGCTGGTACGCGCAGAAGCTTCCGGCGGGGCTGCTCAAGCTGCTCGTCGTCTACATGTTCCTGGTCGAGGTGCCGATCCCCTTCTTCGCCTTCGTACCCGGGCCGCTGAGCGCGATCGCCGCCGTGTGCACGATCATGCTGATGGCCGGCATCCAGGCCACCGGCAATTTCGGCTACTTCAGCATCCTGACGATGGTGGCGAGCATCCCGCTGCTCGATCAGGACACGCCGCGCACGTTGCACCTGCTGTCGATGTTCGACGCCGGTGAGCCGGTGTGGCGCAACGCCTTCGTCGTGGTGCACACCTGCGCGGCGCTGATCACCTTCCCGTTCAACAGCTGGCTCGCACAGGGCTGGCACCTGTGGGCCTTCTGGTACCAGCTGCCGCGCGTGGTGCAGGGGCCGCTCAACCTGATTCGCTGGCTGCATCCGCTTCGCTGGGTCCACCCCTACGGGGTATTCCCGCCCAACACCACGCCGGCGGTGAAGATCACGCTGCTGGTCGAGGTGACCTGGGACAAGCAGCACTGGCACGAGCTGAAGTTCGCCTTCGCGCCGTCGAACGAGAAGTCCGCGCCGCGCTTTGTGGCGCCGCATCACCCGCGCGGCGAGCAGGCCATCATCTACGACACGTTCGGGATGAACTACACGAGCTTGCTGTCGACCATCATCCCGGCCTGGGATCCCAGCGGGTTCGGCATGCGCAGCCCGAGCGTGATGTTCGCTCAGTCGATCGTGCGCACGGCGCCCCAGAAGCTGATCGACGCCAGCGAGCTCGGCGGCCGCAGCGAGCCCTTTCTCGCGGTGCGCATCACGACCGTGATGCTCGAGCCGGTCAGCCTCAAGCAGCACCGCGAGACCGGCGACTGGTGGAAGCGCACGTACATTGGGCCGCACGTTCCGCCCGAGGAGCACGATCCGCACTTCCACGATGACGTGCTTGGCGAGCCTGAGCTGTGGAGCTTCGACTCCATCTTCTGGCGCCGGCGCTCGCGTCTGGCGCCGCTGATGAAGCGCGCGATGGCGCAGTCGGTCGACGCGCTCGAGCTGGCGCGCTTCGATTCGGCGATCGCGGCCGAAGACGTCGTCCGCTTCTGGACCGAGCTGGTTCCGCTGCTCGGCGATCCGGCGCGCGCGAGCTTCGACACGCTACCGGAGACGGTGCGCGCGATCGAGCAGCGCTTCGATCGCGGGCAGCGGCGCACCCAGTATCGCCTGCTGGGTCGCTTCGCGCTGATCCTGATTTGCCGCCTGGAGCCGCTCTACCTGCATCGCGGGTTGTCGCCGCTGATTCCCGTGCCCACCTACTTTCATCTGTGGATGCTGGTGCATCACGTCATCGGCTGCGGCAAGGATGCCTACCTCGCAGCGGTCGCCGATCCACCCTCGGTCAAGGACTACGCGCCCGCGCTGACGCCCGAGAGCGGGTTGTACGGGCTCTCGGCCTTCCGCCTGCACGAAATGACCTTCGATGCGCAGAAGCTGCGCTTGCTCGACACCTATTTCTATCCGCACGACCCGGCGGAGAAGAAGAAGGCCAGCGACCAGATCAAGAACGAGGACGCGAGCGAGCTGCCCCCGCTCCAGCAGCGCATCGTACGGCTCGCGCGCAGGATCTTCGGCCTGTACGGCTTGATGCCCCACTTGCGCGAAGGCTTCCGCGGACCGAGCTTCGATCACGGCTACCCGGAGCTGTACCCGACCTTCAAGGAGCTGCCCTCGGGCGAGGTGGTCGTCGACCAGTACGCCGAGCTGCCGCAAGGCACGCCGCTGGACGCCGACATCAAGTCACTGCGCCGCTGAGCACAGTTGCCGGCCTCGAGGTGTCCGGCCGGGGGTTGGCGCGCAGCGTGCGCGTATGCGACAACAACGGGCCATGGCCGAGTACATCTTCACTTTGCAGGGCATGACCAAGGTCCATTCGCCGGACAAGAAAGTCCTGGAGGACGTGTATCTGTCGTTTCTGCCCGGCGCGAAGATCGGCGTGATCGGACCGAACGGCTCGGGCAAGAGCTCGCTGCTGCGCATCATGGCCGGTCAGGACAAGAGCTTCACCGGCGAGGCCTGGGCAAAGCCCGGCGCCAGCGTGGGTTACCTGTCGCAGGAGCCGGATCTGGGCAGCGGCAAGACGGTCAAGGAGTGCGTCGAGGACGCGGTCGCCGAGCAGCGCGAGCTACTGGCGCGTTTCGAGCAGCTCAGCGTCAAGCTCGGCGAGTCGCTCTCCGACGACGAGATGAACAAGGTGATCGAGCAGCACGGCAAGGTCCAGGATCAGATCGAGGCCTGCGACGGTTGGAACCTCGACCACGCGCTCTCGCTGGCAATGGAGGCGCTGCGCCTGCCGCCCCCCGAGGCCGAGGTCAGCACGCTCTCCGGCGGCGAGAAGCGGCGCGTGGCGCTGTGCCAGATCCTGCTGCGCCGGCCCGACCTGCTGCTGCTCGACGAGCCCACCAACCACCTCGACGCCGAGTCGGTGGCGTGGTTGGAGCAGCACCTGCTGCACTACCCGGGCTGCGTGGTTGCGGTCACGCACGACCGCTACTTCCTCGACAACGCTGCCGAGTGGATCCTGGAGCTCGATCGTGGCCGCGCGCTGCCCTTCAAGGGCAACTACTCGGCCTGGCTGGAGCAGAAGCGGCAGCGGCT
The DNA here is from genome assembly GCA_963778655.1 of uncultured delta proteobacterium. Taxonomy (GTDB): domain Bacteria; phylum Myxococcota_A; class Polyangia; order Polyangiales; family JAFGIB01; genus CAVZVA01. Next base: position 498,218 of record CAVZVA010000011.1, on the reverse strand, counting down.
GGAGCAGGAGGAGAAGCACGAGAGCGCGCGCCAGCGCAAGCTCAAGCACGAGCTCGAGTGGGTGCGCTCTGCGCCCAAGGCGCGCCAGGCCAAGGGCAAAGCGCGCCTGCGCGCCTACGACGAGCTGCTCAACGAGCAGACGCGGCAGAAGCGCGACCCCAACGAGATCTTCATCCCTTCGGGCCCGCGCCTGGGCGACCTGGTGATCGAGGCCGAGCACCTGCAGAAGGCCTTCGGCGACAACCTGCTGATCGACGATCTGAGCTTCAAGGTGCCCAAGGGCGCGATCGTGGGCATCGTGGGGCCGAACGGTGCGGGCAAGACCACACTGTTCAAGATGATCGTCGGCAAGGAGCAGCCCGACCAGGGCAGCCTGCGGGTCGGCGACACGGTCAAGCTCGCCTACGTCGACCAGAGCCGCGACGCGCTCTCCTCCGACAAGAACGTGTGGCAGGAGATCAGCGAGGGCAAGGACACGATCGAGCTCGGCAAGCAGGAGGTCAGCTCGCGCGCCTACGTGTCGTGGTTCAACTTCAAGGGCAGCGATCAGCAGAAGCTGGTCAAGAACCTGTCCGGTGGCGAGCGCAACCGCGTGCACCTGGCGAAGCTGGTCAGAAGCGGCGGCAACGTGCTGCTGCTCGACGAGCCGACCAACGACCTCGACGTCGAGACGCTGCGCTCGCTCGAGGAGGCAGTGCTCGCGTTCGCGGGCTGCGTGCTGGTGATCAGCCACGACCGCTGGTTTCTCGATCGCATCGCCACCCACATGATGGCGTTCGAGGGCGAGAGCCGCGTGGTGTATCTCGAGGGCAGCTACCAGGACTACGAAGCCGACCGCAAGCGACGGCTGGGCGCCGATGCCGAGGTGCCCAAGCGGATCAAGTACCGCAAGCTGGTGAAGGGGTGAGGTGAGGGGGATGGCGCGATCGAGGCGATGGGTGCGATGGACGTGGCTGTGGTTGGGGCTGGTGGGCGCCGCCAGTTGCGGCGGAGGCGAAGGCAGTCAGAGCGAGGCGGTGCACGTGGTTGCGCCCGCCGCGCCCGCGCCGCCGTCCGCGGCCGAGCCGGCCGCCGCGCCCGCCGCCCCGCCGCCGTCCGCGCCCGCGGCGCAACCCGCGCCTGCCGCGCAGCCGAGCGGCGGCGCGGCTGCGAAACCGACCGCCGCTGCCAAACCCGTCGCCGCCAAGCCGGCCGCCGCTGCGGCCGCCAGCCCGAAGCCCAGCGCCGCCGCCGCCAAACCGGCCGCGGCTCCGGCCGCGAGCGCAAAGGCCGCCCCGCCCGCCGTCCCGACCACGCCCGCGCCATCGGCCGCACCCACGCCGCCGGCCAAGCCCGCTGCTGCCAAGGTGGTGGTGCCCGCAACCGAGCACGTGCACGTGGACGTGCCCAAGGGGCTGCAGGCCTGGCTCGACGCCGACACCCGCATGCAGCCCTGGGTCACGCAGGTGATGAACGTGGCCGACCGCTGCTACTCCCAGGTGCGCAGCGCCAACGCGCAAGCCAAGGGCGTGATCGTGGTGCTGATCACGATGCACAAGGACGCGCGCCCCGACGCCGACATCAAGGCGCTGCCCTCGCAGCTCAGCGGCGTGGTGGCGTGCGCCACGGGCGATCTGATGCGCACGCACATGCCACTGTTCACTGGCGCAGAAGGCGACAAGCAGACGGTGCGCATCCACTTCGAGTAGCCGCTCAACAGCGGGCGGCTCGGCGATCGAGCGCACGCCATCCTTTGAACGCGGGCTCCAGCATCTAAGTCAGAGCTCGCGATTCGGGATCGAATCACAAACTCCGATTTCTCCTTTGATTGTCAGGGAGCCGCGCCGACTCCCTGTGCGCGAAGCAAAGCCTCGCGCCTTCACCTTCTCGCGGTGGTGCAGCGTCCGCCGCGCCGCTAAATGACCGATCGGCATGGCCGTTCTTGAATCGTGATCGGTCATCTAGCGCGTCACGCCGTGGTGTACAATCACGGGATGATTGCCGGTCACCGCCGGCGCTGACCAGGAATCGCCGGCACACAAATGCGGTGCTTGTGGGAACCTCTCGGAAGCCTGCGCACACAGATGCTGTTCAGGCTGTTCGGCTTCAGCATGTCCATCTGGGTCTTGCTGAAGTACCTCGAGCAGGGCTTGGCCAAGCTGAACGCGCTCGGCGAGTGGGAGTTTCATGTCCTGGCGGCGATCGCGCTGTGCCTGCTGCTGTTCGGCACGCGGTTGGTGCTCCTGGTCGCGGCATCGATCTGGTTCGCGCTCTGCTTCTTGATCTTGCTGTCGGCGCAGTACGCGGTGTTCTACTTCCCGAGCGCCGAGTGGACGTTGTGGCTCGGGCTGCCGACGGCGTCGCTCGCGATCGTGCTGGCCGCGCTCGTCCGGGGTTGCATGCATGAGCAGGACCGCGCGCGCTTCGTCGCTGAGGTCGACTGGGGAATTGCGCGCGTGTTCCAGATCGGGGCGGTGAGCGCGCTCGGCTTCGCTGCGCTGCACAAGATCAATCGCGACTTCTTCGACCCGAAGGTGAGCTGCATCGGGCTTCGGGACCGGCTGCACGATTGGTGGGGCGTGCCACCTGCGATGAGCGCGTGGCTCGGACCCGCCTGGGTGATCGGGCTCGAGGCATCGCTTCCGCTGCTGCTCATGCTGTGGCCGCCACTGGGACTGTTGCTCACGGCGCTCCTGCTGTTCGAGTTCGGATCCATCGGCGCACCCGCGTTCGCGGCGATCGTGCTGACGATGGCGACCGCGTTCCTGAACGAGCGCGACCGCGCGGCGATCGCGGCCGCGGGTCGGGGACCGGTGCTGATCTGGATCGGGCTGGTCGTGTGCGCGGTAGCCTTCGCTGCGCTGGCCTTTCACGGGGCGTATCAGGTGTCTACCATCTCGGCGTTCCATGCCTACGCCCTGGGGGTAATGGTGGCGTCAGTAGTGGCTTTGCGCGCCCGCGTGCGCGCGCTGCGGGGCGGTCGGCCGCAGGTGACGTCGGTGCCGGCGCAGCAGTCGTCCGCCAGTGCGCCGAGCGGGGCCGCGAGCCCGGCAGGCAGGCTGATCGTGGCGTTGGTCGTGGTGGCGTCGCTGGTCAACGGGATGAGCCCGTATCTCGGGCTCAAGTTCGAGTACAGCTTCGCCATGCTGAGCAACCTGCGGGTGGACGACGACCGCTGGAACAGCTTGATCTTCCCGAGGGCGATGCGGCTGACCGAGCACGATCCATTCTTGCACGTGACGAAGGTCAGCTACCTGAAGCTCGCGACCGGCCAGCGCTTTGGGTCGGGCGGGATTCTGGACCCCGCGCTTTACTCGCCGTTGCTGATTCGTTATCGGCTGCAGCGCGCGTTCGAGCGCGGGGTGCAGGTCACCTTCGACTTTCGCTACCGTGGTCGCGACTACCACTTCGTCGATGCCAAGGACCCGACCAAGCTCTATGCGCTGCTCGAGCGCCTGCCCTCCCAGACGCTGTTTCAAAGGGAGCTCGACCTGGGCAAACCCCAGAGCTGCGTCCATTAGCACATCAGCTCGTAAGCTCTCCGAACCGATGATCCCTAAATGACCGATCACGATTCGGGAACGGCCATGCCGATCGGTCAGATCGCACCGCCTGCTCGATCTGCACGTCCACCGGGTCCATCCCGGGCAGCAGCAAGCCCAGGGTCTGCAGCGCCGTGTCCCACGGCGTCGCCGTGGCGCTGCCGCTGTCCGCCACCGCGCGCAGCTCGTCGCGCAGCTGGCCTCGGGTCGGCACGCGCGCAGGCGGCCTGCGCCGTGGAAACGGGCTGCGGGCTCGGCGCCGTGGCTTAGGCGGAGGCCGGCGGCTTGGAGCCACCGGGCGCCCCGCTGCCGCCGCGCGGCTGGGGCCGTTGCGATGGCTCGGCCCGGCCGCTGGCCAGCAGCCGTTCCATGCAGGCGAGCACCTGACCGGTGTCGAAGGGCTTGGCCAGCCGCGGGTTGGGCGCCTTCTCCAGGAAGGCGCGCGCACGATCGGTGAAGGTGCCGCCGCTCATGAAGACCATCCTGCGCGCCTGGTCCGGCGCGCTGCGCATCAGCTCGTCGTACAGGTCCATGCCGGTGGTCTCGGGCATCAACAGGTCGCACAGGATGGCGTCGAAGCGCGCGCCGCGCCGCAGCAACGCGAGTGCCTCGGCGCCCGAGGTGCAGGCCAGCGTCTGGTCCGCGCCCAGCACACGCCGCAGCATCCTCACGATCGACTGCTCGTCGTCGATCACCAGAAAGCGGCCGCGCGGCGCCACCGCCCGCGACTCTGGCGCGATCGAGCGCGGCCGCGGCACGCCCGAGGCCGCCGGCAGCACCACGCGGAACACGCTGCCCTTGCCCTCACGGCTCTCGACCTCGATGCGCCCTTCCAGGCTGGCCACGATGCCATCGCAGATCGACAGCCCGAGCCCGGAGCCGTGGCGGGCCTTGGTGGTGAAGAACGGCTCGAAGATGCGGGCATGATCCTGCTCCGGGATGCCGCAGCCGGTGTCGCGGATCTCGATCACGGCGTGGCCGGCGTAGTCGGTGCGGGTGACCACGCGGATCTCGTGCTGGTGCGCGGCGCCCTCGGGGATGGACTGCGCGGCGTTGAGCAGCAGATTGAGGAAGACCTGGCCGAGCTGGCCCTCGTTGGCTTGCACCGGCGGCAGCGGCGCGAGGTCGCGTGCCAGCACCGCGCGGTGCTTGATCTCGTTGTCGGCCAGGTTCAGCGCGAACTCCAGCACCCGTTCCACGTCGATCGGCGCGCTGCTGCCGTCGTCGGCTTTGCTGAACAGCCGCAGATCGCGCACGGTGTCGCGCACGCGGCGCACGCCTTCACGGATGTCTCCGACCAGGGCCTTGGCGTCGCGCACCGCCTCCGACTCGCCTGGCATCGTGCCCAGTGCCTTCTGCAGCAGCTCGAGGTTGGCCGAGACGTAGGTGAGCGGGTTGTTGATCTCGTGGGCCAGGCCCGCCGCCAAGGTGCCGACCGCCACCATGCGGTCGGCAATCGCCAGCTTGCCGCGCAGCTCCCGATCCTGCGCCAGCAGCGCCGTCGCCAGGCTCTTGGGCGTGATGGTTCCGATCTGGCGGCCGTCCTCCTCGACCACACGCAGGCTCGGCACCTGCTCGAGCGTGAGCCGGGCCGCCACCTCCTCCAGGTCCGCGTCCGCCAGCACGGAATCGCCCTTGGGTGGTGTGCCCTCACCCACATCCGACCACGGCGTCCCCGATGCGAGCGCATCACGGGCGCGCAGCAGGTTCATCGCAGGACTCTCATTTCCGCTGCATTCATGTCGCGCCTTGCTACCACGCTTGCAACCACTATGTGCGTGAGATTTGACCGATGTCAAAGGCTCTCGAGCCTGGCCGGGCCTGAGCCCGCAAGCCGTTCAGCGCACCGTCTGTGCGGAGCTGCAGCACGCCGCGCCGGCCGCTCTGACTGCTGCGATCACGGCTCGCTCCGCGTGCCGCAGCGCGCTGGGGCGGGAGCCCGCGGTTTGTCACCCAGCTCCGGCGCGCGCCGTCGCCGAGCGGCGCCTGAGCCCGAGTCAGCTCACGTGCCGCCCATCAAGTCGAGGAGCCGGTCGCCTTCCAGTTCTTGCGCAGCATGATCTCGGCGGCGTCCTGCGCGCGGTACTCGGGGTCGCGGTGCGCGCTCGCGAGCCTGTCGATCAGGCTCTCCTCGCCCGGCGCGACCGTGCTTACGTAGACGGGTTTCAGCTTGGCGCGCACGTCCGGGTCGGCGAAGGGATGGAAGAACTCCGGCGTCTCCATCACGTGGGAGTCGGCGTCGTGAAAGATGCGTCCGCTCGCGTAGGGCATGGGCTCGCTCCTTGCGGGGCCGGCGTACACCCGCATCTCTTGGCCGTCACTCGGGTCCGATCAGCGGCGCTTCCAGGACGCGCGGGTCCTTGCCGTCGACGCTGATGCGAATCGCGGCTTTGCTCGCGCTGCGGTCGCCGCGCGGGAAGCTGACGAACACCGGCACGCGCCGGCTCTGCAGTGAGCCCAGGCTCAGCTCGGGCATGGCGATGGTGTACTGCAGCTTGCCCCGCGGAATCGGCTGCAGCTCGAAGTGGCCGACCTGCGACTCCTTGTTGACCAGGTGCACCTCGAACGCGTTGCGCACCGTCCCATCGTCGACCACGAACGGCGGCGCGCCCTGCAGGCGCAGCAGGTTCGCCTCGTACTCGTGGGTGCTCGCAAGCGCCACTCCGGTCGCGATCAAGCCGGCCAGGCCCAGCGCCGCGTACAAGTACAGGCGCGGGCGCAGCAGCCGGCGCGGCTGGCCGGAGAGCCCGCGCAGCGAGTCGTAGCGCACCAGGCCGCGCGGCCGGCCCAGGCGGTCCATGATGTCGTCGCAGGCGTCGACGCAGCGCGCGCAGCCCACGCAGTCGATCTGCAGGCCGTTGCGGATGTCGATCCCGGTCGGGCACACTACCACGCAGCGCTTGCAGTCTACGCACGCGCCCGCCCCCTCGGTGCCGACCTTGCCGCGCGGCTCGCCGCGCGTGCTGTCGTAGCCGATCACCAGCGTGTCGCGATCGGTCAGCACCGACTGCAGGCGCCCGTAGGGGCAGACGATCAGGCACATCTGCTCGCGGAACCACGCGAAGTCGAAGTACAGCACCGAGGTCAGCCCGAGCGCCCAGGCGAACGCGGTCGGGTGCGCGGCCGGGCTGTGCAGCACCATGCGGTAGACGCCGGGCAGCGACACGAAGTACGCGAGCACGATGTGGGCCACCGCGAACGCCAGCAGCAGGTAGATCAGCTGCTTGAGCGCCTTGCGCCACAGCTTGTCGAGCGTGAGCGGACCGGCGTTGCGCTTGAGGCGCGCCGCGCGCGGCCCTTCGATCAGGCGCTCGATCGGGCGAAACACCCCTTCCAGAAACACCGTCTGCGGGCAGGCGTAGCCGCACCACAGCCGCCCCCACAGCGCGGTCATCACGATCAGCGCGAAGCCGACCCCGCTCAGCAGGAAGAACATCAGCCACACGTCCTGCGCGTTGAAGGCGTGCCCGAACAGGTAGAAGCGGCGGTCCTGCACGTCGAGAAACAGCGCCGGGTGTCCGCCGACCTGCAGCCACGGCAGCGCGGCCCACAGCGCGATCAGCAATCCAAACAGCAGCTTGCGCGCGCGGTCGAAGCGCCCGTGCACGTCGGCCGGGTGCACGTAGTTGCGCGAGCCGTCCGCGCGCAGCGAGCTCTCGTGCTCGTACAGGATCGGTAGCGGCTGCCCGCTCACTTGTCGTCTCCCGGCTTGTACGGCTCGCCCTGCGGCGGCTTGCCCGGCAGGTTCCGGCCGCGCAGCGAGAGCACGAACGCGGTCAGGTTGCGCACCGTGCCCTCGCCCAGCACCGGTCCCCAGGTCGGCATGCCCTTGGCGGGCACGCCCTCGGTGATGGTGTGGTGGATGTCGACGCCACGGCCGCCGTGCAGCCAGAAGTTGTCGGTGAGGTTGGGGCCGATGTTGCCCTGCCCGTGGTCGGCGTGGCAGGCGATGCAGTTCTGCTTGAACACCGCCGCGCCCGCGGCCACCGCTTCTGGGTTCTTGGCCAGCGTGGCCAGCAGCTCGGGCGTCACCTGAGGTTGGTTGCGCGCGGCCTCGGCCTGCGCCGCGCGAATCGCCGCGATGTTCTGCTCGTAGCTCTCCATCGGCGAGGGACGCGCGTGATAGACCTGCACCCCGAGCCAGTAGGTGATCGCGAACGCAATGCTGCCGAGGAACACCGCCACCCACCACAGCGGCAACTGGTTGTCGGCCTCCTCGATGCCGTCGTAGACGTGCAGGATATCGCCCTGGATCTCGTCGTGCCGCTTGATCTCGGCCGCATGCGGCGGGGCAGGCGTGCTCAGCGCGGAATCAGCTTCGGCCATGACCGTCCTCCTCGTCGTCGTCGAGCGGCAGCCGCGAAATCTGCTCGATGCCGGCGTCCTTGCCGAGCAGCGCGCGCAGCGTGGTTAGTGTGAACACCAGCATGAACAGACCGAGCGCGATCAGGGGCAGCACCAGCACGGGGCTGCGGGCGAAGAAACCGCTTGCGATGTCGCTGATCATGGCGTCTTCCTTTTGGGCTGGCTGACTTGCGGCGCGGCCGGCGTGCTGGGCACGCGGCCGAGGCGCTGCAGGTAGGCGATCAATGCCACCATCTCGCTGTTGGGGGCGACGCGCACGCCGCCCTCGGCGCGCAGGTCGGCGCTGATCTGCTCGCCCATCGCCTGGGCTTCCTTGGCCGCCGAGGCGATCTGCTCCGGGCGGTAGGGCACGCCCACCGTGCGCATCGCGCGCAGCTTGTCGGCGGTGCCGCCGAAGTCGATGCGCGTGCGCGCCAGGTGCGCGAACGGCGGCATGTTGGAGCCTGGCGAGATCGAGCGCGGGTCGAGCAGGTGCTTGTAGTGCCAGAGGTTGGAGTAGCGCCCGCCCACGCGTGCCAGGTCCGGCCCGGTGCGCTTGGAGCCCCACTGGAAGGGGTGATCGTAGATCGAGTCGTCCTCGGTCGAGACCGCGCCGTAGCGCGCCGTCTCCCAGGTGAAGGGACGGATCATCTGGGAGTGGCAGTTGTAGCAGCCCTCCTTGAGGAACACGTCGCGACCTTCCAGCTCGAGCGGCTTGTAGGGCACGTTGCGCGTGGTCGCGAGCTTCTCGGTGCCGGTGATCACAGTGGGCACGATCTCGGCGACGCCGCCGGCCAGCACCGCGGCGATCGTCAGCGCGGTGAAGGGCAGCGCGCGTCCCTCGACCAAGCGGTGCCAGCGCGCGCTCTGCGCCGCGCCCTCGCCCTCGCCGCCGAACATCAGCACGCCCGCGGTGATCGCCACGAACAGCGCCGCGATGACCAGCAGCGTGGTGCCGGCCGCGCCGAAGAACGCGCTCGCGCCGAGCAGCCCGCCCACGCCCAGCGCGAGCAGCACCGGGCGTCCGGTGAGGATCGCCAGCGCGCCCGGCTCCTGCACGGGCTTCTCCGCCAGCGCGACCTCCACGCTGCCGTCGGTCGCCACGCCCTGGCGCGCGGTCATCCACAGGTTCCACGCCAGCAGCAGGAAGCCGCACAGGTAGAGGCTGCCGCCAACCAGACGCGTCCAGTACATCGCGCGGATCGCCAGCAGCGTCTCCACGAAGTTCGGATAGAGCAGCCCCCCGGTCTCGTTCTCGGCGCGCCACATCAGACCCTGGGTGATGCCCGAGGTCCACATCGAGACCACGTACAGCAGGATGCCGACCGTGCCCATGTAGAAGTGGAGCTCGGCGGCCGCGCGCGAGTAGAGCTTGGTGCCATACAGCCGCGGCACCATCCAGTACAGCATGCCCGCGGCCATGAACCCGTTCCAGCCCAGCGCGCCGCCGTGCACGTGCGCGATGATCCAGTCGGTGTAGTGGGAGAGGCTGCTGACGGCCTTGATGCTGAGCATCGGGCCCTCGAAGGTGGCCATGCCGTAGAAGGTCAGCGCCGCGGCGAAGAACTTCAGCACCGGGTCGGCGCGCAGCTTGTCCCAGGCTCCCCGCAGCGTCAGCAGGCCGTTGAGCATGCCGCCCCAGCTGGGCGCCATCAGCATCAGGCTGAACACCATGCCGAGCGACTGCGCCCAGTCCGGCAGCGCGGTGTTGAGCAGGTGGTGCGGGCCCGCCCAGATGTAGAGGAACACCAGCGACCAGAAGTGGACGATGCTCAGCCGGTACGAGAAGATCGGGCGCTCGGCCGCCTTGGGCAGGAAGTAGTACATGATGCCCAGGATCGGCGTGGTCAGGAAGAAGGCGACCGCGTTGTGCCCGTACCACCACTGCACCAACGCGTCCTGCACGCCACCGAAGATCGAGTAGCTCTTGAGCGGTCCGACCGGGATCGCCAGGCTGTTGACGATGTGCAGCACGGTGATCGCGATCAGCGTCGAGATGTAGAACCACAGCGCCACGTACAGGTGCTTCTCGTTGCGCCGCGCCACGGTCCAGAAGAAGTTGATCGCGAACACCAGCCAGATCACCGCGATCGCGATGTCGATCGGCCAGTCCAGCTCGGCGTACTCCTTGCCCTGGGTGAAGCCCAGCGGCAGCGTGATCGCGGCCGCGACGATGATCGCCTGCCAGCCCCAGAAGTGGATGCGCGAGAGCAGGTCCGAGGCCAGCCGCGCCTTGAGCAGGCGCTGGGTCGAATAGTAGACGCCGGCGAACATCATGTTGCCGACGAAGGCGAAGATCACGGCGTTGGTGTGCAGCGGGCGCAGGCGCCCGAAGCTGAAGTAGGGCGGCAGGTTCGCCTGCCAGAAGGCGAGCTGCAGCGCGATCACGACGCCGACCAGCATGCCCACGATGCCCCACACGATGGTGGCGGCGGCGAACTTGCGCGAGATGTCGTCGTCGTAAGTGATACGAGTCATTTGCATGGTGTCCGGTCGGTCCTTTCCTCGGCGGCGACTTCGCGTTGCTCCTGGGGCGGCTCCGGCAGCGGCTCCTGTGGCTGTGCCCGTGCCGGCTGCGACTGCTCCTCGGACAGCGGCAGCAGCGCGAGCCGCTCGCCGTGCTCGTGGCTGCGCTGGTGCAGCGTCCAGGCCAGCAGCAGCAGCGCGGCGCCGACCAGCGAGAGGCTGACGAAGATGGTGAGGATCAGCGCTTCCACGGCGAGCCTCCGGGCGACAGCGCCAGCGAGGTGTAGGCGAGGATCGCAAGCGAGCTGGCCGGCATCGCGATCGCCGCGAGCCAAGGCTGCATCAGCCCGCCCAGCGCCAGCGCCACGGCGCCGGCGTTGTACAGCAGCGCGAAGCCCAGGTTGGCGCGCTGCACCTGCTGCAGGGTGCGCGCGGTGCGTAGCGCCTCGCGGATCGGGGACAGGCCCGCGCTGGTGAAGTAGAAGTCGGTGCGGCCCGCGATCAGGCCGCGGTCGATCGCCGGCGTTCCGGAGCAGCACGCCGCCTGCATGGCCGCCGCGTCGTTGATCCCGTCGCCGATCATCAGGCTGTGCTCGGGGTCGTGCTGCCGCAGCCAAGCGGCCTTGTCGGCTGGCGACTGTCCGCCCAGCGCGCGCTCCTTCGGCAGGCCGAGCGCCGCGGCCATGCGCGCGACCCGCTCCTCGGCATCGCCGCTGAGCACGAAGGTCTCGAAGCCGGCCGCCTGCAGCGCGCGCAGCTCTGCCCCGGCGTCGGTCCGCGCCCGTTCCTGCATCGCGAGCGCGATCACGGGGCGGCCGTCGACCGCGTACACCAGCGCGTCCGCAGGCTGCGCGTTCGCGGCCGCGCCGGCGGGCTCGCAGGCCCAGCGCGCCTGACCGAGCCGGTGGCAGCGTCCCTCGATCCGCGCCTGCAGCCCGCGGCCTAGCTGCTCGTGCACCTCGATCTCGGGCCGGTAGCGCAGCTCGAGCTGGTCCAGCAGCCGCCGCACCGCGATGCTGCGCGGGTGCAGGCTGCGCGCGACCAAGTCGTACAGATCCTGCAGCTGCGCGCGCGGCAGCGCGAGCAGCGCCGCGGGCTGCAGCACGCACAGCTGTCCCTCGGTGAGCGTGCCGGTCTTGTCGAAGACCACGCGGCGGATTGCGAGCGCGCGCCGCAAGAAGCTCGCCTCGCGCACGAACAGCCCGGCGCGGCGCAGGCGTGCGTGCGCCAGATCGTGCGCGAGCGGAATCGCGATGCCGATCGCGCACGGGCAGGTCACCACGCACACCGCGGTGGCGACCGACAGCCCCTCGATGAAGCGACCCGCCAGCGCGCCCCAATAGAGCAGCCCGCCGCCCGCCAGCCCCACCACTGCCACCACGTAGGCGCGGCTGAAGCGGCCGAGGCCGTGCGGGTCGCCGGCACCGCGCTGCGGGGCGCGCAGCAACGGCAGCAGGGGCGAGCGCGCGAAGTCGCTGCGCGCGCGCACCCGGATCGCCCGCGTGCCGAGGTTGAACGCGCCGGCCGGCAACCCCTGGCCGCGCGCGAAGCGCCGCGGCTCGGGCTCGCCGTTGATCCACTCGAGCGAGCAGCTCGCGCCGTCGTCGAGCAGCTCTGCGTCCACCGCCAACAGCTCGCCGGGCGCCAACAGCAACAGGTCGCCCTCGGCGATCTCGCCGCAGCGGGCGCGCGTCACCCGCTCGTCCTGCAGGCGCGTACAGCGCAGCGCCGCGATCTCGTCGCCGTCGAGCAGCTCGCGCCGGTTCTTGAGCAGCAGGCGCTCCTGCAGGTAGCGGCCGGCGAGCATCAGCGCGATGAACACCGAAAGCGAGTCGAAATAGGCGAGCTCGTGGCGCCCCGACAAGAAGGCCCAGCTCGCCGCCGTGTAGCTCAGCGCGATACCGGCCGCGATCGGCAGGTCCAGGTGCGCGATGCCGCGGCGCAGCGCCTGCCAGGCCGAGCCGAAGAACACCGGCCCGCCGGTCAGCACCGCGAGCGTGGCCGCGCCGAAAGTCAGCCGGTGCATGAGCTGAAACAGCGGGCCCTGGCGCAGGCCGAGGTAGATCGCCGCCGAGAACAACATCGAGTTGCCCGCCAGCGCCGCGCACACGCCGAGCCGCAGCAGCAGCGTGTCGCGCGCGCGCGCCTCGGCCTCGGGCTCCGGCCGATCGGGGCCGAGCAGGTAACCGAAGCGCTCGACCTCGGCGCCGAACGCCTGCAGGTCGAAGTCGGCGCGCGCACACAGCTCGAGCGTGCCCAGCGTCGGGTTGACCAGGAGTTGCTGGCCTCCCGGCTGGCGCGCGAACAACTGCTCCAGCAGCCACACGCAGGCGGCACAGCGAATGCCCTGCGCGTGCAGCGTGAGCCGGCGGCTGCCGTCCTGCCCGGGCGCCTGCCGCCATGCATCGCGCAGCCAGTCGAGATCGCGGCGCTCCAGCTGCAGCTCGCCGACCGGCTCGGCGCCGGCGCCGCGCAGGGAATAGAAGCGCGTCAGCCCCGCCGCGCGCAGCGCGTGGTACACGGTGCGACACCCGAAGCAGCAGAAGCCCGTGTGCGCGCCCGTCACCGCGCCTGCCGGCAACGCTTGTCCGCAGTGCAGGCACGGCGCCAGCGCAGGGCTTGCGTCGCGATCGCCGGACGCACGTTCGCGTTGCGTGCTCGAGCGGCCGTCGCCGAAGGTTTCCGTCGAAGCGGGCATTGCGGTGCGTGGGCTAGGCAACACTCGTGCCGCGCCGTCAGTGACAGGCGCGGTGGGATTGAAGGGAGGACGGCGGCGCGCTGGCGTGCGCAAGGATGGGACGTGCCAGGGTTGCGATTGCGGCGCCGAACAACAGCAGCGCCGCCACGCGCGACAGCCACACGCCTCGCATCGAAGCTGCGCGCCGCAGCAGCCAGCCCGCGCCCAGCACCGCGAGGCCGCTGCTCAGCGCGAAGCCGAGCATCACGCTGCCGCCGCGCTGCGCGCTGCCGCTGAGCGCTGCGAGCGCCAGCGCGGCGCCGAGCGCACCGCACGGCAACAGCACGCTGGCCAGCCCGAGCGCGAGCGGCTCGCGCGGCAGCAGCCGCAACAGCAGCGCGAAGAGACGCGGGCGGCGTCCGAGCGCGACCAGGCGCTCGGACGGGACGGCCGCGGGCGGCGTGCGCCGCGCGCGCAGCACACGCACGCCCCACAGTGCGAACGCGAGCGCGACCAGCCCCGGAAATAGCCACCACGGCAGCAGGCGCGCGAGCGGCGCAGCCACCGCCTCGCCGGCCTGCCCGGCCAGCGTTCCGGCGAAGGTGTAGCCGGCGAAGCGTCCCAGCTGATAGCGCAGGCTGCGGGGCACCGAGCGTCCGGAGCCGCCGCCTTGACACACGGCACCGGCTAGCGGCCCGCACATCGCGGCGCAGTGCGGTGCGCTCAGCAGGCCCGCGCCTGCGCCTGCCGCCAGGCCCTGCAGCAAGCCGGCCGCATTTGCGAAGACCGACACGTCGCCCAAGTATGCACGGGCATGCGCGGACGCAACTCCGACTTTGGCTTACATGCGCAGCCCTTGCGCCACCTCAAGCCGTGCCGCGGGCTGGCGTCTCGGCCCTTGCCGCGGCTTCGCTGCGGGCTCAGTGGGCAAAGCTCGCGGTCCAGGTGCCGGTGCCGCCGGAGAAACCCGGCGGAAACGCCGGCGGGTCCTGGTCGGTCGCGATCGCGGGCGGCATCTCACCGTTTTCTGCAACCGACCAGCGGCCGTTGACGAAGGAGCGCGTGCTCGCGTCGTAATCGGCGACCGCGTAGCCCTCGAAGTAATAGGTGTCGGTCTGGCCGGGGATGAAGGGGCCGAAGAACACGTCGTAGGATCCGTTGACGAGCTTCGCGCGGAACTTGCCGGTGCTGCAGTCGAGCTGGCCGTCGGCGAAGTCCACGCGGAAGGGAAAGATCGCGAGCGCCGTGCCATCGACGTGCCCGCCGCTGACGGTCAACAGCTCGCCGTTGCCGCTCGACGCCAGGTCGAGCTGCAGACCCGGGTTGCCGGTCACGTCGATCGAGACGATCGGCACCGGCGCCTCGAACGCAACCGGGCTCTGGTAGCCGCCGTCGAGCATGCCCTCGTAGTGGCCCGGCATGCAGCTGTCGGAGCTGCCGGCGGTGGGATTGGTGCGCAGCCAGTCGAAGCTGGCGGGCAGCTTGTTGGCTACAGGATCGCCGCCGGTGGCGAGCGCCCCGCCGGCGCTCGCGCCGCCCGCGCCCGCGCCGCCGCCCAGGCATTCGCACGCGCTCCATGTGCCCGCGCTGCACACCTGGCGGCCCGGGTCGGCGCCGCACCGGCACGCCCGCGTGAGGTTGGCCGGGCTGCAGGCCGCGCCCGCGCCCGCGCTGCTGGTGGCGGAGCCGTGGTGCGCGGCCGGTAGCGAGTCCGCGCTGCGGCCGCTGTCGGGACTGTCGGCCGCGCACGCTGCGAGCAGGCACAACCACGAGACCGAGCACAGCCTGCGCATTACGCCTCCTATTCACTCCACGCTGGTCAGCGCCTGGCAGCCGAGCACCACGTCCACGCGCACGTGCGGATCGCTCTTGACCGTGTCGCAGGCCGTCCCGCACAACACGACGCGCGACAGGTCGTCCTGGCCCGCGGCGTCCTTGGCGAATTGCCAGCCGTCGGCGCCGCCGTCGCACGGCCGCTCGTCGTAGGCCAGACACACCGGGTCGCCGTCCCCACCCGGGCGGTACTGCACGTTGACGTTCTTGCTCGGCGCGCGGTCGGGGACCTGCGGCACCGGGAACTCGCAGCTCAGCGCGGCCCCGCTGATCGCGTCCAGCGCCGCGCTCAGGTCCGAGGCCAGGTCGCTGCTGGTGGTCATGTCGAAGTGGCAGTCGCCGCTCTGCGCGTGGCGATCGGCCGCGCAGTTGCCGCCGTTCTTGGCGGTGCCGCCGCGCAGCGCGAGCTCGGACAGAAAGCCGCGCGCCGGCTCGCTGCCGGGCACGCCGATCACGAAGGTGCGGATGTTGACGCCGCGCGCTTCGGAGACCGCGTGGTCGAGCAGGAAGTCGGTGCAGGCCTCGCCGCCGCACGCGCCCTGCAGTGGCTCCATCGGGCACGAGTCGGCGCCGTCGGTGATCAGCACCACGAAGCGGTTGCCCGGAGCGCCGCAGGGCGGCTGCGCACAACCGCCGCTCGCATCCAGCCCGGCTTCCTCGTACAGGTGGTCATAGGCCAGGATGGTCGCGCCCACGATTGGCGTGCCGCCGCTGGGGTTGGTCGCCGCGAGCGCCGCGGTCATCGCCGAGACCTGGCTCGCGTCCACCTTGGCGAGCGCGACCGCCGGTGTGGAGCTGACGCCGCACACGTCGTCGTTGCTGAAGAAGCTCAAGGCGGCGCTCGCGCCGCTGTCGACCAGCTTCATCAGCATGCTCTCGAGCGCCGAAGTGGTGATCGCCCACTTGGTCGGCTGGTCGAAGAACAGCGTTTGCGCCTTGGCGTTGCAGTCCTCGCTGCTCTGCCCTGCTTCGGGCGCGTTGCACATCATGCTGCCGCTGCGGTCGAGCAGAAACAGGATGCTCGGCGGCAGCTTTTGCGATTGAAAGCTCTGGTCGGTGCAGCCGATCTGGCCCTTGAGCTTCGCGCACAGCGCGCCGTCGCGCACCGGCTCGGCGCTCGGCTGGGTGGCGCCGGTGGGCGTGCTCGCGAGCTGCGTCTTGCAGCCGGTGCACGCGCCGAGCACGCCGCCCGCGAGGCAGCTCTGGCTGCCGCTCTGTGTGCCGTCGGGGCAGTAGCAGCTGGTGCGCTCGCCGGGGGTGCAGCTCGGCCCGGCGCTCGTGCCCGGGCTCGACGCGGGCGCCGAGCTGGCCGTGCCGGCGCCGCGGCCGCCGCCGCCACCCGTTCCGGCGGTCATCTCCGTGCGACCGCCGTTGCCGCTGCTCGCGCTGCAGGCGCAGAGCAGACCCAGGGCGAGCCAGCCAAGTCGCGGCCCGCTCGTAGGCTGCGCCCGTGCACCCGCGGTCCCGGTGGTGCGATTCCGATTCAAGCCGAGCTCCTACGCCCCTCTCGGGGCATGCCCAAGGCGTCTTCCCCCGTTGTACACGTCCGCGCGTGGAGTGGCTCACAGAATGTGTCTATATCTTCAAATCATGCTACTTATTCATTTAGTTACAGTCAGATAAATGAAAACACGAGCTGTTGTTCATCTGTTTGACTGAGCGCATCGAATCCGCGCCTGGGCAGCATTGCGCCATTCGCCCACAGAACGTGGCTCCCCGCCTCGAGCCGAACCTTCCGGCTAAGAGCCGCAGCTCGGGCGACCTTCCCGGATGTGCGGCACCCAAGCAGTCACAGTATGTGTGCAGATACTCGGCTTCGTGCGCATACTGGCACGATGGCGCCTCAGCAGCCCGGCTCCGCGCCGCGCACGCGCAACGACGAGCGGCGCGAGCGCACGCGCGAGCGCTTGCTGCAGGCCACCCTGGATCTGCTGCGGCTCGAGGGCATGGGCGCGGTCTCGGTCAGCCGCATCACCAAGCGCGTGGGCGTGCACCACTCGCTGTTCTACGCGCACTTCAAGACGCTCGAGGAGTGCCTGGCCGTGGTCGCGGGTCGCGTGCTGGAAAAGCTCGCGCCGATGGACCGGGCGCTGCGGCGCGACGTGCTCGCGCGCAGCTTGGCCGATCGCACGGCGCTGGCGCAGCTGTTCGAGACCACGCTCGATCGCTGGCTGGAGCAGGGGCCGCTGGTCGAGCTGCTGCTCGCCCACAGGCTCGATCAATCCGCGCTGGGGCAGACGCTGCGGCCGGCGATGGCCCGCATGCGCGACGAGCTCGCCGCCGAGCTGTGGAACGTCGCGGCCAAGCTGGGCGTCGAAGGCCGGCACCTGAGCGAGGTACGCGCGCTCGCCGATCTGTTCTGGAACGACTTTCTGTGGGCGCTCGAGCTTCTGCTGGAAGGCCGGGCTCACGATCGCGCAGAGCTCGGCCGCATGCTCGCGGACGCCTATCTCGCGCAGAGCTTCGCCGCGTTTCGCCGCATGCTCGGACCCAGCCGCGAGACGATCGTGGCCGCGCGCTTCTCCCCCGCGCAGCGGCAGCACCTGGACCGCACGCTGGCCGGATGGCGCGAGCGGGTGGCAGCCTACGACGACGCCGCGCTGATCGCGCAGCTCGGCGGCGCCGAAGCGGTGGTGGACGCGGTGCTGCACGCGATGAGCACGCGCTTCCTGCCCGCGCTGGCCGCGGGCCGCAGCGCGATCGTCGCCTATATGATCAGCGCTCCGCAGGACACGATCTGCCGCCGTCTGGTGATCGACCACGACGCGTGCGCGGTGGACGCCGGCTGCGACGGACGGCCGGCGCGCTGCACGCTGGCGCTCTCGCTGCGCGTCCTGCTCGAGACCAGCAGCAACTTGCGCAGCTTCAACGAGGTGTTCGGCACCGGAGAGCTACGGGTGCAGGGCGACGTGCTGTTCTCGGCCGAGCTGCTGGACTGGTTCTACCGCTGAGCGAGCCGCAGCTTGTGCTCGATCAGGTCGGCGAGCTCGCCGACGGTGTGGATGTCGGTCAGCTCGTCGGTCGGCAGGTGGACGCTCAGCTCGCGCTCGATCATCCCGACCATCTCCAGCGTGCTGAGCGAGTCCATGCCGAGCTCGGCGATCACCAGCGTCTCGCTGAAGGGCGGGAACTCGCGCTCCGTGATCTCGTGGGCGTACTGCTGGATCGCACGGATGATGTCGCTGCGCTGCATGGTGCGGTGCCCGGGCGCGGCGAGCCTAGTCGCTCGCGCGCCCGCGCGCCAGTCCCGAGGCGCGCCCGCTCCCCGTTCGGCGCCGATCGCCCTGCGCGCGCGGCCGCTGTGCCGGGGGCTGGGGCATGATAGGACAGCTCCGATGCCCCTGCCGGACGCCGCGCAGCTCGCCTTCGACCGCGAGCACCTGTGGCACCCCTACACCTCGATGCGCGACCCGCTGCCGGTCTACGCGGTGACGGGCGCGTCGGGCGTGCGCCTGCAGCTCGCGGACGGGCGCAGCCTGATCGACGGCATGGCCTCCTGGTGGTGCGCGATCCACGGCTACAACCACCCGGCGCTCAACGCGGCGCTGCAGCAGCAGCTGCAGCGCATGGCGCACGTCATGTTCGGCGGGCTGACCCACGAGCCCGCGATCGAGCTCGGCAAGACGCTGTGCGCGCTCACCTCGCTGCCGCACCTGTTCTTCTGCGACTCGGGCTCGGTCAGCGTGGAGGTGGCGCTCAAGATGGCGCTGCAGTTCCAGCAGGCACTGGGCAAGCCGCGCAGGCGGCGCGTGCTCGCGCTGGCCGGCGGCTATCACGGCGACACGCTGGGCGCGATGTCGGTCTGCGATCCGCACACCGGCATGCACCACCTGTTCGCCGGTGCGCTGGCGCAGCAGCTGTTCGCGCCGGTACCGAGCTGCCGCTTCGGCGAGCCTTGGGACGCGCGCGCGAGCGCCGAGATCGAGCATCTGATCGCCGCGCACGCCGAGGAGCTGTGCGCGGTCATCCTCGAGCCGGTGGTGCAGGGCGCGGGCGGGATGCGCTTCTACCACCCGCAATACCTGCGCGTGGTGCGCGCGCTGTGCGACGCGCACGGGCTGCTGCTGATCGCGGACGAGATCGCGACCGGCTTCGGGCGCAGCGGCAAGCTGTTCGCCTGCGAGCACGCAGGCGTCCGCCCCGACATCCTGTGTCTGGGCAAGGCGCTGACCGGCGGCTACCTCACGCTGGCCGCCACGCTGTGCAGCGCGCGCGTGGCCGACGGCATCTCGGCCGGTGAGGGCGGCGGCGTGCTGATGCACGGGCCCACCTTCATGGCCAACCCGCTGGCCTGCGCGGTGGCGCGCGCCAGCGTGCAGACCCTGCTCGACACCGACTGGCAGGGCCGCGTCGGGCGGATCGAGGCCCAGCTGCGCGCCGAGCTCGAGCCTTGCCGCGCGCTGCCCGCGGTCGCGGACGTGCGCGTGCTGGGCGCGATCGGCGTGGTCGAGATGAAGCAAGCGGTCGATGTCGCGGCCGCGCAGCGGCGCTTCGTCGAGCGCGGGGTGTGGATCCGGCCCTTCGGCAAGCTGGTCTACGTGATGCCGCCCTACGTGATCGAGCCGAACGAGCTCTCGCAGCTCACCGCCGCGATCGCGGAGCTGGCGGGCGGGTAGCAAGGACTACGAGGACGAGGACCGACTGCGACTACCAGGACCGACTGAGAGGACGGGGACGGGGACGGCTGCGGGATTGCCGCGGTCCGGGCCGCCCTCCTGTCACATGCGATGGAAGGTGCTGCCATCGAAGTTCACCGCGAAGGCGACGCCGCATGGATCCACGCCGCTGCGGTTGGGATCGAGCATCGTAAGGAACACCTCGTCGGGGGCGTTGCCCCACAGCCCGGTGATGGTGGTACCGCCCAGGCCGTTGGTCACTGCGCACGACCAGTTGCCGATCGATTCGAGCTCCGAGCCGTTCCAGCGCACGAGCGCCTCGTCGCTGTAGAAGTAGACCGTGCCGCCCGCCCCCCAGATGCCGCGGATCGGCGTGACCGCGCTGCAGGTCACGCCGCCCACGTGGCCCATCGGCGTCCACTGCATCCCGTCGTAGTGGATGATGTTGCCCTGCGAGGTGCCGAGCCACAGGTCATCGCGCGCGCTCCCCCACACGCTGGTGATGTGCTCGAGCGTTCCCGGGTCGTCGAGCACCCAGCCGTCTTGCTCCAACCGCAGCACGGTCCCTGCGTGGCCGACCGCCAGCACGCCGTCGTGGTCGGCCCACAGCGCGGTCACCGGGTAGGGGATGAGCGCGGCGTTCGCGTGCCACTGCGTGCCGTCGTAAGAGAGCAGCCGCGTGCCTCCCATCACGGCATACGCCAGCTGGGGATCGACCGCGAACACGCTCTGCACCGGATCGAGATCCAGGCAGTCCAGCGTGCTGCCGTGCGCGACGCCGAGGGAGCACGGGATCTCCGGTGTGATCGTCCCGGGGAGCATCAAGTTGGGCGGCAGCTGCGCGTTGGGATCGGTGGCGCTCTGCGGGTCGTTGATCAGGAGCGCGCCGCTCGGCGATCCGGTCAGCGCAAACGCGCCGGCCACGCCGGGTCGCTCCAGTTGGAGCTTCCAGCCGCTGCCGTCGTCGTGCCAGATCGCGGTGCGCGGGCCGTACTGGTCGCTCGTGGTCACGCCGCCTGCGTCCGCCGGGCCAGCGCCTGCATCTTCGTCGATCGACGCGCCCAGCGTGGCCGCCGGATTGCCCGTGCCGCTGACCAGCACGTATACGCCGGAGCCGTCGCTCCACACGTCGAGGCCGGTGCTCTGATCGATCCCGCTGCACAGCGGGGTGCTGCCGTCCTTCCAGCCCGGATCGCCGGTGTGGTCGAATGGTGGGTTCCACGGCACCGGGGCGGCGGCCCCGCTCGAGCACGAGCACACCCCGCCACAAGCCAGGCAGCCGTTGCCGCAGGGCAAGCAGGGTCCGGTGGGGACGGCCATGCTTCCCGCCGAGATCGGTGGGGGCTGGCCACCGATCCCGGCCGGCCCCGCCGTCGTTCCGTTGAGGGCGCCTGCGTCACCCGTCATGCTGGCCGCGCCGGCCCTGCCACCCCCGTCCTTGCCGACCGCGATCGCGCTTCGCTGGCTGCCGCCGCACGCGCAGCACGCCAGAGACAGCCCCGCCACCACCGAGATTCGCGCGCGCATCCCCGCCTCCCGCGCTCACTGTGCAAGAGCATCGGCTCTTGCGCCACCACCCCGAGCTGCTTGCGCGTCAACGTGAGCGCTGGCTCCGACTCGGGGTGCTCAGGCTGTGAAGCTCCCGCGGTCCGCTTGCTCGCGCAGGCATTGTGCTTCAGTCTGGATCGGTCGTTGCTATTGCGTGCAGACACCCCAGGGGGGGTCGCGGAGAGGGAGCCATGACGCAAGCTACGGTGCGCGTGTATTGGGCGATGGGGTTGGGTGTGTTGCTCGGCGCCTGCGGCGTGCCGGCGCAGCAGAGCACGGTGCCGGCCGGGAGCTCTGCGGCGCCCGGCGCGCCTTCGCCGCAGGGCAGCGCGGGCACAGCGCCGGGCTCGTCCGCCGGCAGCTCCAGCAGCGCGGTGCCGCCGGACGTCGCGAGCTCGGGCTTCGGCAGCATGCAAGGCACCGACACCCGCGTGCCGGTGATCGCCGCGACCCCGCCGCCTCCGATCAGCGGCGGCACGCTGATGATCGCGCGCGACGGCTACACCGCGGTGGCGGCCGATCCCGATCGCGATCGGGTGTCGGTGGTCGACCTGCGCAGCAATACGGTCGTGGGTCAGATCGCGCTCGACGCAGGCGATCAACCCGGGCGGCTGGCGCAGGACGCGGCCGGGCGTGTGTATGTCGTGCTGCGCGGCGCCGATGCGGTAGCCACGCTCGACATCGCCAAGCCGGCGCTGGTCGAGCGGCGCGCCGCGTGCGCGGCGCCGCGGGGCATCGCCTATGACGCCGGCAGCGACGCGCTGCTGGTGGCGTGCGAGAGCGGAGATTTGGTCACGCTGCCGGCCGGCCAGGGTGAGCTCACGCGCCGCGTCCAGGTCGCGCCCGATCTGCGCGACGTGGTGGTGCAGGCCGGTCGGGTGTTCGTGACGCAGTTCAAATCCGCGAGCCTGCTCGAGCTCGACGCCGAGGGTGCGGTGGTCGACCAGCATCGACCGGATCCGGCGCTGCTCTCGCTGGTCACCCTCGACCCCCAGACCGGCATCACCGATACGGCCTCGCACCCCTTCGAGCCCGCGCTGGCGCGGCGCGCGGTCGCCACGCGCGACGGCCGCGTGTTAATGCTGCACGAGCGCGAGATGACGGATACGGTGCGGATCCCCGATCCGCACGATCCCGGCTCGGCCGACGCGCCGAGCACGACCGGGCCGGGCGGCGGCGCCAGCGCGTACGGCGACGGCGACAGCTGCCAGAGCATCGTCGAGACCGGCGTCAGCATCCTCGATCAGAACGGCGGCGTGGTGCAGTCCGCCAGCATCGCCAGCGCAGTGCTGCCGGTGGACGTCGCGGTCGCGCCCGACGGCTCGCTCGCGGTGGCCAGCGCGGGCACCCGCGATCAGGGCGGCGCCGCGGCGTTTTTCGGCATGCTGCCGCCTGGGGTGTTCCCGCCCGGCGTCAACTTCGGCGGCGAGCCCGGCGGCACCGGAACGGTGACCGTGCTGCCCGCGTCCACGCAGAGCTTCGGAGCTGACAACAGCGTTCCGGATACCTGTGCCGGCCAGCCGATGCAGGTCAACGGCCAGCCGATCGCCGTGGCCTACACGGCCGATGGAGCGCTGGTGGTACAGAGCCGCGAGCCGGCCTTGCTGAGCGTGCTGAGTGGGGCGGGCTCGCACGACATCTCGCTCGGCGGCGAGAGCCGATTGGACACCGGCCACGAGCTGTTTCACCGCGACGCGGGCGGCGGCATCGCGTGTGCATCGTGTCACGGTGAGGGCGGCGACGACGGCCACGTGTGGCAGTTCAGCGGGCTCGGCCCCCGCCGCACGCAGTCGATCAACGTCGGGCTCGAGGGCACGGCGCCATTTCACTGGGGCGGCGACATGAAGGATCTGACCATGCTGGTCAGCAACGTGCTGGTCGACCGCATGGGCGGCGCGCCCCAGAGCGCCGAGCGGATCGACGCGCTCGGCCACTGGCTCTACGCCCAACAGCCGCCGACGCGCATGCGCAGCGCGGACGACCCTGCGGCGCTGCGCGGCAAGGCGCTGTTCGAGGCGCAGGACGTGGGCTGCGCGGACTGTCACAACGGCCCCAAGCTCACCAACAACAAGACGGTGGACGTGGGCACCGGCGGCATGTTCCAGGTGCCCTCGCTGGTGGGCGTGGCTTACCGCGCGCCATTCCTGCACAACGGTTGTGCGGCCACGCTGCGTGATCGTTTCGACCCGAGCTGTGGCGGCGACAAGCACGGACAGACGGCGCAGCTCGACGACGCGCAGCTCGACGACCTGGTGGCGTACCTACAGACGCTGTAACGCGGTAGCGCCCGCGTGGTCCGGCCTGCCGGCCGATGCGCAACTGGAAATGGCCGATTGGCATGGCGGTGCTGGGTGTGGCAGGCAGCGCGGCCGCGCTGCATTCGTTCGACTTCGGGCTGTTCCGAGACAAGCCCCTGCAGGCCACGTCCGAGAGGCTTTCTTCTTGCCCAGGGACGCGCAACGACCTCCGACGATTGGGTCTTCAAAGGCCGTCAACCCTTCCCGTCTTCCCGTCTTGCCGCCTTCCTGTTTCCTCTCTGAGCGTCGTGCGGTGACGAGGGACGGGGCCGAGCACGACCACGACTTACGAGCACGGCGGGACGGTTAGTCGGGCCAGAGCGGGTCGAAAGGTGGGGGCATGCGGCCGTCGATCGGGAGGCTCACGGTGTCGCCGAATACGGCGCGCACGAAGTCGGCGCGCGGCAGCACCACGCTGTGGCCGATCGCCGGGGGCGTGAAGGGCACGTAGCCGACCGCGCCCCAGCGCAGCCACAGCAACGAGGGGTCCTCGAGCGGGCGGTCGAAGCGCGCCAGGATCTGCTCGGGCCGGCCATCGGCGCACAGCTGGGTGACCTCGATCTGCAGCCAGTCCAGGTCCACGCGCTGGCCCACGCGGAAGGCGCGGGCCGGATTGCGCAACAGGCGCGAGCCCGGGCTCTGCAGGAAGCCGCCGCGCGGCTGCACGCGCAGCGTGCGCGCGTCTACCCGCTCGACCCGCACGTCGCTCTCGCTGGTGGCGAGCAGGGTCTGGCCCTCGGGCCGCGGCACGCCCCTGCCGGCGCGCTCGATCGCGATGTAGGCGGCCAGCGGCACGCCGATCGGATTGACGTAGACCACGCGCTTGTGCTCGATCGCCGGCCCGCTGGGGACGGCGGCCTGCGCGCGGTCGAGGTTGTCGCGCACGATCAGGTTGCCGCGTGCCCGCGAGGGCAGGAAGACCGGGTCGATCACCACCTTGCTGAACACCATGCCGAGCATCATCGGCGGCAGCAGCAGTGCGCGCAGCGCGTCGCCGGTAAGCGTCTGGGGCTGCTCGATGTAGGTGGCGATCAGGCGCGCCAGCGCGATCGACGCGCCGATCGCCACCCAGGTCAGCAGGCGGTCGGCGGCGAAGGTGGCGCTGGCCGGCAGCACCGAGAGCAGGCTGCCGAGCACGGAGAAGCGCACCAGCGCGTCGCGCCGCAGCAGCGGCCACATCGCATAGCCCAGCGCGAGCAGGCTCACCGCCGCGATCAGCACCAGCGCGTGCTGCGCCAGCGGAAAGGCGACCAGCGTGCTCCAGACGTCGGACCAGCTGCCGCCGACCTGCGCGAACAACAAGATCGGGATGCGCTGCAGCGAGGCGCGCAGGTACTCCGCCGTATCGGTGCTCGGGTCGAAGTACAGCCCCGAGTGCGCCACACCATAGCCGAGCGCGCGGTAGACCACGCGCCAGCCCACCACCACGACCGCGTACGGCCACAGCCCGAGCAGCCGCGCGCGCAGCGGGCCGCGTTCCAGCATCAGCGCATAGGCGAACAGGTAGGCGCAGATCGAGAGTGCCCCTTCACTGCCCAGCAGCGACAGCAGCAGCAGCAGCGGGGCGAGCCAGACCCCGGGCCGAAACCCGCGGGCGCGCGCACGGTGGTGCAGCAGCAGCACCCAAACCGAAATCGCGGTCGCGACGATCGCGTTGCGCGCCGCGACCCAGGACACCGCCCAGCCGCGCGCGTCGTCGAGCGCGTACAGGAACATCGCGAGCGCGCACACCCACGCCGGCTTGACCAGCTCGCGGTATAGCGCGAGCACGCCGGCGAACAGCAGCGCGGTCCACAGCAGCGAGTGCAGGTGCATCAGCCACGGCTGCCCAGGCCACAGGGTGTAGTCGATGTAGTGCGTGAGCGAGGACAGCGGTCGAAAGAACGCGAGCTTGCCCTGCGGGTCGGCCCACCACTCGAGCACGCCCTCGCGCATCAGCAGCAGCGTGGTGCGTGGGCCGTCGGTGAAGCGATACATGTCGAGCGGCGCGCGCGCGAAGCCCTCGATCGCGTGCGAGCCGTGCGCGATCAGCTCGTGGATGTAGTCGTCGGCGGCCAGGCCGGTGTCGAGCGAGAACGAAAGCAGCACCAGCGAGATCACGATCACGGCACGGTCGGCGCCCGGGTGATCGAGCGCGCGCCGCAACCCGCGGTACAGACCCGCCCGCGGGGGCGCGCTCACGTCGTCGAGGTTCGTCAAGGTACGACCTGTGGGGGTTCTATCATGGGCCTGGCGCGGGCCCGAAGGCTTGGGCGAGCAGCGTGGCCAAGAAATCCTCGCGGGGCAGCGACAGGCTCTGCCCTGCTGCGAGCGGGGGCAGGGGCAGCAAGCGCCCGTGTGAGTAGCGCCGCAGCAGGTAGCGCGGCGAGCCCAGCGGCTCGCGGAATCGGAACTCGGCCGCGGCCGGGCGGCCGTCCGGCGTCACCGCGAGAATCTTCACCCGCATCTGGCTCAGCGCCACCTCGCTGCCCACGGGCAGGCCGCGCGGATCGCCGCGGTAGTGGCGCTCGGGCTCGGTGAGCAAGAAGCCGCGCGCTGCCCGAATGCGCAGCGTGCGCGCGTCGACTCTTTGCAGCGAGAGCGGCGAGCTGGCGGTGGCCAGCCAGTACAGGTGCTGCGGGCGCGGCACGCCCTCGGCCTCGCGTGCGACCTGCAGGTAGCTCAGCATCACGTCGAAGGGCGCATTGACCACGATCACCGTGCGCGCGGCGATCGAGGGCGCGCGCGGGATGTCGCGGTCCACGCGCGCGATCGCGGCCGACAGCAGGCGCAGGGCCGAGGCCTGGGCCGGCAGCGAGAGCGGCGCGACCACGCCGTGCAGCAGCAACAGCGCAGCGAGCAACGGCGGCGCCCAGCGTGGCTGCGGCGTCACGCGCTCTGCGCGCCCGCTCGCGTCCGTGCTCGCGGCTGGCAGCAGCTTCCACACCAGCATGGCGACGAACGCCGCGCCGCCCACGCCGGGCACGAGCAGCAGGCGCTCGCCCGGCACCGAGGCGGCGACCGCGCACGCGGAGAGCACCATGCCGAGGCCCCAGAAGCGCGCCTGCTCGTCGTGGCGCAGCAGCACGTGGCCGGCGGCGGCCAGCAGCGCGAGGCTCGCCAGAGAGAGCAGCCAGATCGGCAGGTGCAGCTCGGGCGCGCCCCAGAACCAGGCGTCCGCGAGCGGCAGCGCGAGCTGCGCGGAGAGCAACACGGGCAAGTGTTGCAGCAGCGCGGCGGCGTAGGCGAGCGGCTCGCGGCCTGGATCGTGGTAGGCGCCCGAGCCGGCAGAGCCCAGCCCCAGCCACAGGAAGGTCGCGCGCCACAGTGCGAGCAGCACGAGGTAGGGCAGCAGGTGCAAGAGGCGGCGCCCCCACGGCGCGCGGTCCAGCACCACCGTGTACGCCAACAGGTAGCCGAGCACGGCCAGCGCGGTCTCGCCACCGCACAGCCCCAGCGCGAAGCACAGCGGGCCCAGGTAAGCGCCGGGCCGAAAGCCTTGCGCGAGCCAGCGGTGGTGCGCAGCGAGCGCCGGCAAAGCGAGCGTCGCGGCCACCAGCGCGTTGCGGTTGGCGATCCACGCCACCGTCATCCCGTGCGCCCCATCCAGCGCGAACAACGCAAACGCGAGCACGGGCAACGGAGCGAAGCGAGCCTCGCCAGAGGGTCGCGTGACCCTGCCGCGATCACCCAAGGCAGCCGGGCCTACGCCCAGCTGCCTATACACGTGCGCGACCACGCCCAGCAGCGCCGCGAACCAGAGCAGCGAGTGAAGGTGCATCAGCAGCGGGCTGTGCGGCCACAGCCGGAAGTCGAGCAGGTGGGCCAGCGAGGACAGCGGGCGGAAGAAGGCGTTGAGGTGGTGGGGGTCGCTCCACCAGGGCAGCAGCGCGCCGGCGTCCATCAGCGCGTGGTTGTCGGCGGGCCGGCCGCTGGTGAAGCTGAACAGCAGCAGCGGGTTGGCGTGAAAGCCTGCGAAGCCGGGGTCGTCGCGCGCGAGCAGCCGCAGCACGTAGTCGTCGAGCGCGAAGCCGCCGCCCAACGCAGGCGAGACCAGCAGCAGCGCCAGGCCGCCCAGCCACAGCGCGGCATGCGGCCGGCCGAGCCAGCGCAGGGCGCGGGCGAGCCCGCTTGCGGGCGTCTGTTGCGTGGAGCCAGCGCCGCGCGCGAGGCCGGAGGCGTGCGATGGCCGCAGGCGCATCGCGGCAAGTATACGCCAACGCCGCGGCGGCCGGCGCGTGCGCAGGTTCCGGCGGAGCCGCGGCCGCAGCGGGCTGGGCAACGGGTGTGCTACAAGGACCTGACGCGGATGCGCTCGGCTCTTCAACGCTGGCTGTCCGAGCCGGCGGCTCCGATTGCGATCGTGGCGATCGCCCTGCTGCTGGCCTCCCCGGCGCTCACCACCGGGCTGAGCGGCGACGACTTCTTCCACGAGCTGGTGCTGACCGGACGCCGCGACATCCCGGCGATTCCCAAGAACCCGCTGGCGATGTTCGTGTGGGCCAGCGGCGACCCGCGCCAGGCCCACCAGATGATGGAAGTCGGCATGACCGGCTGGTGGACCGATCCGCACATGGTGATGGCGTACTTCCGGCCGGTCTCGGTGATGACCCACTGGCTCGACTACCGGCTGTGGCCGCACAGCCCGCTGCTGATGCACCTGCACTCGCTGCTGTGGTTCGCGCTCGCGTTGGTCCCGCTGTGGCGGCTCTACCGCCGCCTACTCGGCCCGCCCGCCGGCGCTGTCTTCGTACCCGCCTTCGCGCTGCTGCTGTATGCGATCGACGATGCGCACGGGATGACGCTGGCCTGGCTGGCGAACCGCAACGCGATCGTGGCGCTGGCGCTCGGGCTGCCGGTGCTGCTGTTGCACGATCGCCGCGTGCGTGACGGCGACCTGCGCGCGGGTCGTGCGGCGCCGCTGGTGCTGCTGCTCGCGCTGCTCGCCGGCGAGGCCGCGCTCGCGGTCGCGGGCTACCTGTTCGCGTACGCGCTGTTCATCGACCCGGCGCCGCGCAAGACCGCGCTGCGGCGGCTGCTGCCGCACGCGGCGGTGGTGGTGGCCTGGGGGCTCGTGTACCGCGCGCTCGGCTTCGGCGCGCGCGGCTCGGGGCTGGTGATCGATCCCGGCAGCGAGCCGCTGCGCTTTGCGCACGCCGCGCTGGTGCGCGTGCCCATGCTGCTGGTCGGCCAGCTCGCGTTTCCGCCCAGTGATTTCTTCGAGGCCTACCCGCTGGTGGCGCCCTGGCTGCCGGGGCTGATGCTGGGCGTGGTGCTGCTGGTGTTGCTGGTGATGGTGCTCGCGCTGTGGCCCTGGCTGCGCAGCCAGGCGGTGGCGCGCTTCTTCGCGCTCGGTGCGGTGCTCTCGGCGCTGCCGGTGAGCGCGCAGTTTCCCCACGACCGGTTGCTGCTGTTCGTGGGCGTGGGCGGCGCGCCGCTGATCGCGCTGCTGCTTTCGCCCTGGCTGCAGGGCGGTGGGGCGGAGGTTGCGCCCGTGCGCCCGCCGCTCGGCATGCGCGGCCAGCGGCTGGTCGGCTACGGCTGCGTGTTCCTGCACCTGGGGCTCGCACCGCTATGGCTGCCGCTGCGCGTGCGCGCTCCGCTCGACGGCCAGCGCATGATCGGCACTGCAGAGCGTTCGATCGACCTGAGCCCGGCGGTGCGCGACAAGACCGTGGTGCTGATGAACCCGCCGCTCGACGCCTACGCCGGCTACGTGCCGCCGATGCGCGCGGCCTCGGGCGAGAACCGGCCACGCGCCGTGCGCTGGCTGGCGACCGCCGGCAGCGACGTGCGCATCACGCGCGTCGACGCGCGCACGCTGCGGGTGCGGCCCGCCAACGGCTTTCTGGCGCTGCCCTCGGAGCGCATGCAGCGCGACCCTTCGCACCGCATGCCGGTCGGCTACCGCGTGCGCTTCAGCGACCTCGAGATCGAGGTCACCGCGCTCACCGCCGACGGCCGGCCGGCCGAGATCTTGGCGCGCTTTGCCCGCCCGCTCGAGGATCCGCACTACGAGCTGATGCAGTGGCGCGGCCGCGTGTTCGTGCCGTTCACGCCGCCGCCGCCGGGCAGAAGCGTGGTGCTGCCGAAGGTCGACTTCACCAGGCTGCTGCCATGAGCGATCCTGTATCGGCCGCGCACACCGAAGCGTCCGGCGCAGGGCTGATGCCCGCCGCCGGCCCGCCCGAGCAGGCGGCGGGCCGGGCCGGGCGGGTGCTGCTCGCGCTGGTCTTGCACCCGCGCCTGCCGCGCGGGCTGGCCGCCGCCAGCACGCTGTTGCTGCTGCCCACGCTCGGGCTCGGCTTTCACCTCGACGACTTCGTGCACCGCTATCTGTTCTCCGGGCTGCCCGGCTCGGCCGCGCTGCTGCGCGCCTATCAATCGCCGTTCGGCATCGCCAACGGCGACCCCGCAAGCAACCACTGGCAGGTCGAGCAAGGCTACGCGCCGTGGTGGATCTACCCGCGCCTGCTGGTCTCGATGTATCGCCCGCTCAGCGCGCTCACCCACCGTCTGGACGCCGCGCTCTGGCCCGACTCGGCGCCGCTGCAGCACGCACACAGCCTGCTGTTCTACTTCGCGCTGGTGTACGCGGTCACGCGGCTGTACCGCGGGCTGCTCGGGACGAGCGCCGTGGCCGGCGTGGCCGCGGTGATGTACGCGTTCGATCACACCCACGGCTTCGCGGTGGGCTGGATCGCGAACCGCAACGCCGTGGTCTGCGCGCTGCTCGGCGTGTGCGCGCTCGCCAGCCACCAGCGCGCGCGCAGCGGCGGCTCGCGGGCGCACGCCGTGCTCTCGCCGCTGCTGTTTGGCTGCGCGCTGCTCGCCGGGGAGGGCGCGATCGCGATCTTCGGCTACTTGCTGGGTTACGCGCTCTTTCTGGAGCGCGGTCCGCTGGCGCTGCGGTTGCGCACGCTGCTGCCGCACCTGCTGGTGCTGGCCGGCTGGCGCGTGCTCTACCGTGCGCTCGGCCGCGGCGCCGCATTCTCGGGCCTCTACATCGATCCCGGGCACGAGCCACTGCGTTTCGCGCTGGCCGTGCTGCAGCGTGCGCCGCGCCTGCTGCTGGGCCAGCTCGGGCTGCCGCCGGCGGAGAGCTCGCAGTACCTGTCGGACCCGCTGCAGCACGCGCACTACGCGCTCGCGCTGCTGGTCGCGGGCTGGTTGCTGGCGAGCATGCTGCCGCTGCTGCGTGCCGACGCGACCGCGCGCTTCTTCGGCTTCGGCATGCTGGCGGCGCTGGTGCCGGCGTGCACCACGCACCCGAACAACCGCCTGCTGTTCTTCGTCGGGCTGGGCGCGCTCGGGCTGCTCGCGCAGCTCTGGCACGGCCTGCTCGCCCGCGCGTCCTGGCTTGCAAAGGGCGCGCTGTGGCAGGGCTGCGCGCGCACCTTCGTGATCGCCTTCGCGGGTTTCCACCTGTTTCTGTCGCCCCTCCTGCTGCCGCTCACGGCCTGCAGCATCGCGCTGACCTCGCCCGCCGAGGCTGCGGCCGAGTCGGCGCGCGCGCAGGCGGCCGGGCGCGATCTGGTGGTGGTCGGCTCGCCCGACTACTTCTACGTCAAGCTGCTGCCCGAGCTGGCCGCGCTCGAGCAGCGGCCCGCGCCGCGTCGCGTGCGCGCGCTATGCTTCGGCGC
This sequence comes from uncultured delta proteobacterium, assembly GCA_963778655.1. Classification (GTDB taxonomy): domain Bacteria; phylum Myxococcota_A; class Polyangia; order Polyangiales; family JAFGIB01; genus CAVZVA01. The sequence goes on along the minus strand of CAVZVA010000011.1, from coordinate 467,294 downwards.
GGTGCCGCTGCGCATCGAGCGTCCCGATGCGCAGACGCTCGACCTCGCCTTCGGCGGCGGGCTGCTCGCCGCGCCGCTGCAGGAGCTGTACCGCGCGCGCGAGCTGGTGATGCCGGTGGGCAGCGTGGTGCAGCTGCGCGGGCTGCGCATCGAGGTGCGCGCGCTGACCGCGGACCGGCGCGTGGCCGCCGCGCGTTTCCGCTTCGATGCCCCGCTCGAGGACCCGCGTTTCGTGTTCGTGACCTGGGACGGCAGCCGCTACCGGTCGTTCCGGCCCCCACCCGTCGGCGGGATGGCCGATTTGCCCCCCGCCCGCCTGCCCTTCGGGTTGTGACGCCCGGCCCCTTTTGCCGAGCACGCCCCGCTCGCGCTATACAACCACGTTCGGCGTGGATACGTGTGGGATTCATGAAACAGGAAGACGGGAAGACGGCAAGCATGAACGGTTGGCGGAATCGCTGTGCGGGTGCGGCGCGTGCCCGGCGGAGGAGCGCATGACCGAGACGGCCACGGCCGACGACGCGCTCGCGCGCGTCACCAAGACCCTCGATCGCATCGCCGACGTCGGGTTTCTGTGGGAGAAGGGGCTGCTCAACCCGGGCGGACCGCACCGGCGGCTGCGCGGACACCACTACCCGATCTCGATCGGCGAGGACGAGTGCCGCGTGTTCGGCACGCTGATCGAGGGCTTCCGCCCGGAGCATTGCTACATCATCGGCAACGCGTTCGGCTTCTCCTCGGCCTACATCGCCGACGTGATGAAGCATCACGGCGGCAAGAGCGTGATCACGCTCGACAACCAGTCCGAGGGCGCGGGCCAGAAGGCTGCGGGGATCGCGCAGGCGCTGGCCGACGAGCTGCAGCTCAGCGCGATCCTGAAGAACAAGAAGGGAACCTCGCCGCAGGACATCGCGGCCACGGTGGAGCAACCGGCCTACGATCTGGTCTTCATCGACGGGCTGCATCGCCATCCCCAGGTCACCCACGACTTCGACGGCGTGCTGCCCTACGTGGCGCAGAACGGCATCGTGGTGTTTCACGACAGCTGGATCATCGGCGTGCCCGAGGCGGTGCAGCGCGCCAAGCAGCAGGGCTTTCGCTGTCTGTGGGTTCCGACCTCGTGCGAGATGATCCTCGCGACGCGCGACGCGCAGCGCTTCGCGCGGATGCAAGCGCTGTTTCCGCAAGGCGTCGAGGATCGCGGCCGGCGTAGCTACGTGTATGGCTGGACGCTGTACGCGCGCGAGACGATCTCGTTCCACCTCGGCCAGATGCTGGGGCGCGTCTGAATGGACGGCGGGCCGGCAGGCACGCGCGCGCGAGCGGGGCGCTGCAGGTGATCGAGGCGCTGCGCACGTTCGAGAGCGCCGCGCATGGCGAGTCGCAGGAGGAGATCGCGTGCCCGCTGTGCGGCGGGCGCAAGACCGAGCCGGTGCTGCTCGCGCGCGATCTGTTGTTCGCGCAGCCCGGCAGCTACCCGTTGGTGCGTTGCAGCGGCTGTCAGCTGCAATACGTCAGCCCGCGGCCCACGCCCACCGCGCTCGGCCGCCACTACCCGAGCGACTACTTCGGCTACAGCCTGCACGAGGACGCGCCGCGCTTGCTGCAACCGTTCCTACGCGCGCTCGCGCGCGGCATCTCGCTGCGCCGCATCCGCTACCTGGAGCACAGCGCCGGCCGCATCCAGCCCGAGCACGCCATCCTCGACGTCGGCTGCGGCGTCAACCGGCTGCTGCAGTGCGTCAAGGAAGAGCGCGGCTGCACCGGCACCGGGCTCGACTTCAAGCCCGAGATCGTGGCCTACGTGCGCGACACGCTGCAGATGCCGATTGTCGAGGGCACGCTCGAGAGCGCGGGCCTGCCGGAAGCCTCCTTCGACACCGTGCTGATGATGGAATACCTCGAGCACGAGCCCGACCCGGGGCGTGTGCTCGACGAGGCGCGGCGGGTGACGCGCACGGGCGGCCACCTCGCGCTCGAGCTGCCGCACATCGATGCCTTCCCCGCGCGGCTGTTCGGCCGCTACTGGTGGAACCTCGACATCCCCCGCCACCTGGTGTTCTTCGCCCCCGACACGCTCGAGCGCATGCTCGCCCGCCACGGCTACGAGCTGCTGCAGGTCACGCCCTTCACACTGCCGTTCTACGCCGGCATGAGCCTGGTCCAGGCGCTCGGCCTACGTCACTGGCGCAAGCACCAGACGCTGTATCCGCTGCTCTCGGCGTTGCTGTCATTTCCGCTGTTGCCGCTGCAGCCGCTGCTGCCGGAGTTCATGTTCGCGGTGGCGCGAGCGCGCTGAGGGCGCTCAACCCGACCTGCCGCGCACTCCCCATGCGCGCGCTCGAAGGCGAATGCGCCCGTTGGGTCCGGCTCCCAAGGTGCAGTGCGAGGCGCGCTCTCAGCCGCTCGCGGCTCGCGGGTGTCAGCGACGCGGCATGACTCGGAGCCGGTCCGGTTGCCACGTGAATGCCCCGCTGTCGGCCGAAGCGCCGGTTCAACTGCGGAACGCTCACTACGCGCCCGCGGGCGCGCGGCTGGTGTTCTCGTGCGGATGGCACATCACGGGCGACGGTCAGGACGTGTACTCGAAGATGCTCATGACGATGGTGAAAGCCTTTGACTGGATCGCGCGCTTGGCGCCCTTCGCCGACCTCGACGATCAGGTGGAAGCGTGCCGGCGGGTGTTCGCCAGCGACACGCGCTGGACCGTGGTGCGCGGCAGCAACCTGGAAGAGGGCGAGAGCCAAGGCTTGCCGGTGTCGAGCCGCCACGCCGGCGACCCCATCTTGAAGAGCAACCTCACCCGCCGCATCGATTCCGCGCTGTTCATGGTGGAAGCGCTCAAGAACGACGAGCTGATCCACGAAGCCCCCGCGATCGTCGGCCGCCACACCGCCTCGGCCTTGGCGCACGCCCCGGCGTAGCACAAGAGAGAGGATCGTGCTGGGCGCTGTCGTCGCGACCGCTGCAAGTGCAAGCCGCCCGTCCCGAACCCCAACCCTCCCGCCCCCTCACGGCCGCCCAGCACGATCTCCGCACTCGGGGAGCTCGGAAGGAACGCTCAGTCCGCGCGCGCGGCCGGCCAGGCGCTGGGGTGGAACTCGCTGCTCGGCTGATCGGCGGCCAGGACGCCGTCGGCCATGGTCAGCACGCGCTGGCCCTGCTTGGCCACGTTCGGGTCGTGCGTCACCAGCAGCAGCGTGCGCCGCTCGTCCACTGCGCCGCGCAGCAGCTCCAGGATCAGTGCGCCCGTCTTGGAATCGAGGTTCCCGGTGGGCTCGTCCGCCAGCAGCAGCGGTGGGTCCATCATCAGCGCGCGCGCGATCGCGACCCGCTGCATCTCGCCGCCCGACAGCTCGTCGGGCTTGTGGCCCGCGCGCTCGCGCAGCCCCACCCGCTCGAGCAACGCTTGCGCCTTCTTGTGCGCCTGCTTGCCGCCGCGCCCGGCCAGCTCCGCCGGTAGCATGGCGTTCTCGAGCGCGGTCAGCGTGGGCAGCAGGTGGAAGAATTGGAACACGAAGCCGATGCGGTCGCGCCGGAAGCGCGTGCGCGCGTTGTCCGAGAGCGCGTACAGATCCTGGTCCTCGACCAGCAGCCGGCCGCCGCTCGGGTGGTCGAGCGCGCCGATCATGTTCAGCAGCGTGCTCTTGCCCGAGCCGCTTGCGCCCACGATCGCCACGAACGAGCCGGCCTCGATCGACAGGCTCAGCTCCTTGACGGCCGTGACCGCCGACGGCCCGCTGCCGTAGGTGCGGCTCACGCCCTCGGCCACGATGATCGACGACCCGCTCACGGCTGGCCCTCGCTTCGGGGTCCGGCTCCCCCGTTCGGCGCCGCCGCGCTCATGCCGCCCCCGCCTGCGCGGCGCGCTTGCGGAACACCACCTGGATGTCGGTGTGGCGGTCGAAGAAGTAGCCGAAGAAGGCGAAGAACAGCGTCACTGGCGACCATAGCCTGAGGCTCAGCTTGATCGGCTCGGCGACCAGGTCGAAGACGTCGTCGTGGCAACGCACGTAGTGCAGGACGAAGCGCGGGTTCATGGTGGGAAACAGCGTGTTGATGTACATCGTGTCGTAGAAACGCGCGACCTCCCAGCCCAGGTTTCTTCCGGCGTCGATCAGCGCCGGCGCGGCCAGGATGTGGCGATGGTAGGGCAAGTGCAGCGCGTGCACATAGTCCTCGGGGTCTCCCAGGTCGAGCGCCGCGGCGTCCGGGGTGCCGATCGACACGATTGCCCCGGGTTGGCTCAGGGCGTCGAACTGCGCGAGCAGCGCGAGCGGGTCGTCGACGTGCTCGATCACGTCCTGCGAGACGATGCAGTCGTAGCGCTGCTCCAGCACCGCCGGATCGCGAAAGCCCTCGGCATAGCGATCGTAGCCGTGCGCGGCCAGATAGCCGCGCTCGCGCAGGAAGCGTACCAGCAGGCCCTTGCCGCAGCCGTAGTCGAGGATGCGGTGCTGCTTGCGCAGCCCCGCGCGCGTGAGCCGCCGCAGCAGCGCGCCGTAGGTCACCCGCAGCTTCCAGTCGAGCTCCGCGCCGAGCAGCGGGTAAGCGCGGTAGTAGTGCGGGAGGTCGGCCGGCTCGGCGGCGTGAATCGAGCGGCAGCGCGCGCAGCGCCAGATCGCGAAGCGCTCGCGGGTGAACGCGCGCACGTTGCTGCGCACGCTCGCCGTCTCCGCATCGGCGGCGCGCGGCTCGCCGCACACCACGCAGCGCTCGATGCTCACCAGGGCGGTGGGCTCGGACTTGGTCGTCGGCGTCGGGCCGCTCTGGCTGCTCGGGGGCATCTTCGGGAGGCCGCAGGCTCAGCGCTTGACCGCGGAGACGATCACGTAGTCGGTCAGGCCGCCCTGTTTGCGCCAGACCTCCACGCCTAGGCAGCTCTGCACGTCTTGCTCGCTCAGCTCGACGCGCGCGTCCTCCATGCGTACGCCCTTCCGCCGCTGCTCGGCGTAGCGATGCATGCCCGGGAACACGTGCTGCCTGATCGACTCGGCTTGGACGTCGTGAAAGCCGGCCGCGGCCAGCTTCTGCAAATAGACCTCGCGGTCGTAGATGTTGGCTGCGGGCACGCCCCAGCGGCGCCAGACCAGCCGGTCGACCAGCCCGCCCGGATGCTCGCCCGGGTAGGGCATGCAGTCGGCGAGCGCGATCCGGCCGCCCGGCTTCAGCACCCGCTGCGCCTCGTGGAAGAAGCGCTCGCGCGTGTCGAAGTGAAACGCGCTCTCGAGCGCTACCACCTTGTCGACCGAGGCTGCCTCGAGCGGGAGCTCGGTGGCCGAGCCCAGGCGCAGATCGATGCGCTCCTGCAGCCCGTGCGCGCGCACGCGCTCGGACGCCACGTCTACGTGGAGCTTGGTCACGTTGACGCCGACGATGCGCGCCACCCCCTGTTCGCGTGCCCACAGCAGGTCCTGCTCGCCGAAGCCGAAGCCGGCGTCCAGCACCACGTCACTGGGCTGCAGCTGAGCCGCCCCGGCCAGCTTGCGCGCCAGGTCGGCGCAGGCATCGGGGTAGCTGTGCGCCCGCTTCCAGTAGCCGAGGTTCAGCCACAACGGCTTGTCCGCGTGGGCGAAGCCCTGGTCCTGGGCCTCGAGCACGTCGTCGCCCAGGAAGTCGTAGTAGCTCTCCGGATCGGAGTGCAGCAGCAGCGCCAGCTCGCGCCAGATCGCCGAGGGCTTCCTCAGCAGCTCGAGCCCGGCGTTCGACACCTGCCGCATCTCGTCGAAAATCGCCACCAGGCGCCGGTGTACTATGTTTCGCCGCGGCCGACAAAGCGCGGGTCAGGCGCACCCCGATGCGCGTTGATCAGCGCACCCGGCACGTGCGAGCGAAGCCGGTGGGGCGGGAGGGTCGCGTGACCCGAGGCGTTGCGCTTGCAAGGACGAGCGAGCGAAGCGAGCCGCGCGGGAGGGTGGGGCCCCAACGGCTTGGCCGGTGGGGCGGGAGGGTCGCGTGACCCGAGGCGTTGCGCTTGCAAGGACGAGCGAGCGAAGCGAGCCGCGCGGGAGGGTGGGGCCCCAACGGCTTGGCCGGTGGGGCGGGAGGGTCGCGTGACCCGAGGCGTTGCGCTTGCAAGGACGAGCGAGCGAAGCGAGCCGCGCGGGAGGGTGGGGCCCCGACGGCTTGGCCGGTGGGGCGGGAGGGTCGCGTGACCCGAGGCGTTGCGCTTGCAAGGACGAGCGAGCGAAGCGAGCCGCGCGGGAGGGTGGGGCCCCAACGGCTTGGCCGGTGGGGCGGGAGGGTCGCGTGACCCGAGGCGTTGCGCTTGCAAGGACGAGCGAGCGAAGCGAGCCGCGCGGGAGGGTGGGGCCCCAACGGCTTGGCCGGTGGGGCGGGAGGGTCGCGTGACCCGAGGCGTTGCGCTTGCAAGGACGAGCGAGCGAAGCGAGCCGCGCGGGAGGGTGGGGCCCCAACGGCTTGGCCGGTGGGGCGGGAGGGTCGCGTGACCCGAGGCGTTGCGCTTGCAAGGACGAGCGAGCGAAGCGAGCCGCGCGGGAGGGTGGGGCCCCAACGGCTTGGCCGGTGGGGCGGGAGGGTCGCGTGACCCGAGGCGTTGCGCTTGCAAGGACGAGCGAGCGAAGCGAGCCGCGCGGGAGGGTGGGGCCCCAACGGCTTGGCCGGTGGGGCGGGAGGGTCGCGTGACCCTCCCGATACAATCAGTAATGCTCGAGCGCCGCGGGTGTGAACAGCGCGTCCGGCAGGTTGTCCTCGCGCTCCATGGCGTCGATGATCAGCTCGGTGGCGTGGCCGTTCTCGCTCTGCATGCGGGCGTCCACCACCACCGGCTTGCCTTCGAGCTCGCGCACCTTGCGCGCATACAGCGTCTTGATCAGCTTGCCCTGCTTGTCGAAGAAGCGCGTCCGGATCGCGACGAAATCGCTCTTGCGCACCCAGGTGACCAGCTTGCCGTAGGCCAAGCCGGCGTCGGGGGAGAGGGTCGACTCGATCACGTAGGTGGGGGCATCGCCGATCTTGTCGTCCGGCAAGCGCACGTTGTGCGCGTGCTTGGGGTCGATGCGCTGCATGTCGGCGTAGGTGAAATCGCTGCCCATGAAGCTGCCCTCGCGCTCCCTGCCCACCACACGGCGCGTGCGCTTCAGGCCGGACAAGTACACGTACTGCTCGGATGCGCCCCCCTTCTGCTCCCGGAGCAGGAAGGCGGTTCCGGCCAGGTCCTGCGGCGATAAAAAGCGTACCATGGTCTGGAGCAACCCCTTGTCTCTGCGGGCTACCACCTCCATCGAGCGCTCCTGGCGCTTGCCGTCCGGCGTCTGCAAGATCATGCGCAGTCGCGTCTTCGCGCCCTCCCAGGTGAAGGCGTCCGCGCGCAAAGTGCGTCCGGCGATGTCATCGGCGGACAGCGAGTCCGGGCCCGCCGCCTGGGTCTTGGCGGCCCAGGGAGCGGCAACTAGCAGCACGGCGAGTCCGAAAAGCAGGCGTTTCATTTTGGCAAGCCGACGCCGGGCCGGGCTGTTTGATTCACACCCGACCCACAGCGCTTCACGCGCGACCACGTTGACACCATATCATGGCTATTGGTAGGCAGAGGGGCTTGGGGAACGGTGGAAGTCGGAGCAGAGGTGAAGTCTTTTCCAGCTGATTGGCCGACCGACGATCCCATCGATCTCGAGGCACACGATCGGCCGCATGCTTCCTCCACCACCGAGTGGTGGTACCAGAACGGCCACGTTGTCGCGGGCGGTCAGCCGTATTCGTTTTTCGCGGCGTTCTTCCGCCAGGTCAAGGGCTACCACCCGGAGACGCGCGCGCCGCTCTACGCGCACTCGCTGACCTGGTCGCTGTTCGATCCACTCGAGAAGGTCTCGCACACCGTCTCGCGCGTGGACCCGAGCGCGCCCGAGGAGGGGCTCAAGCGCATCAAGCGCGGTCTGGGTGGCAAGGACCACAAGCTCAACCGAGCGCTGCGCGAGATCCTCGAGCGCGGCAACGTGCCGCTGCCCGACCGTATCTTCGAGGGCCGCGTGCACGTCGCGCTCGACCGCCTCGACCTGCAGTACGGGCCGGACCTGTTCCGCAAGCTCGACGACGGCCGCTACCTGCTCAAGCTCAGCGACCAGCGTAAGGCCGTGGGCGTGGAGCTGGTGCTCGATCCGCGCAAGCCGCCGATTCGCCAGGGCGACGATGGCGTGGTGCGCGGCTCCGGCGATGAGACGATGTTCTACTACTTCATCCCGCGCTGCGCGGTGACCGGGACCATCACCCACCGCGGGCTGGTCCACGAGATCAGCCAGGGCCAGGGTTGGTACGACCACGAGTTCGGCGTGGGTGAGCGCGAGAACGTCGACGACGAGGCCGAGCTGCGGCTGGACTCCGAGACGCGCGCGCGTGTGCACGCCGAACGGCGCAAGAAGTACGAGAAGCGCCAGGTGGCCTGGGACTGGCTGTCGGTGCAGCTCGACGATGGCAGCGAGCTCTCGCTGTACAACGAGCTCTACGTCAACATTCCCGAGGTAGCTGGGCAGTGGGCGATTCGCATCGATCCCGAGGGCAAGCGCTCGTTGCACAAGGACATCTCGCTCGAGGGCTTGAAGAACTGGCGCAGCACCCAGACCTTTTTCGAGTACCCGGTGCTGTGGCGGGTGAGCATCCCCAGCGCCCAGCTCGAGCTGGAGGTCGAGGCCGCGTTCGACGACCAGGAGTTCATCACGCTGATCTCCAAGCCCTCGTTCTGGGAGGGCCGAGTCAACGTCAAGGGCACCGTGCGCGGCCAGCCCTGCAGCGGCCTGGGCATGCTGGAGCGCAGTGGCTACGCGCCGTACGAGGACCTCGAGGGCTTCTTCGAGGAGGTTGGCAAGGTGGTGCGTGAATCGGTGGAGCGCGTGCTGCCGATGCGTCCCGACTACGCGACGGCGCGCAAGCTGATCGCCTCGCGCGAGCGCGAGCAGTACATGCGCGGCGTGGACGTGGAGCAGTACGCGCGCACGCACATCCACCCGATCCGCGAGATCGTGGACCGCGGCGGCAAGGGCTGGCGCTCCTACGCGGCCATCACCTGCTGCGACATCGTGGGCGGCGACTCGCGCAAGTTCGTGCAGTGGATAGCCTTGCCCGAGCTGATGCACGTCGGCTCGTTGATCGTCGACGACGTCGAGGACAAGTCGACCACCCGCCGCGGCGGCCCGACCGCGCACCTGGTCTACGGCGAATCGCAGGCGATCAACAGCGGTACCGCGGCCTACTTCGTCGGCATTCACCTGCTCAACTCGGAGCTGGTCTCGGACGCCGAGCAGATCCGCATCTACGAGCTCTACTTCGAAGCGTTGCGCGCCGGACATGCAGGCCAGGCGATCGACATCGACGGCTTCGAGGGCATGATGCCGCAGGTGGTGCAGAGCGGGGATTCGGCGCTGCTGGAGGAGCGGGTGCTGGCCGTGCACCGGCTCAAGACTGCGGCGCCCGCCGGCTGCCTGGCACGCATGGGCGGGATCGCGGGCGGCGGCAGCGAGCTGCAGATCGAGGGGCTCGGGCTGTTCTTCGAGGACCTGGGGTTGGCGTTTCAGATCATCGACGACGTGCTCAACCTGCGCGGCTTCAAGGGCGATCTGAAGTCCAAGGCCGAGGATCTGGTGCAGGGCAAGATCACCTTGCCGGTGGCCAAGGCGATGTCGCGCCTGGGGCTCAAGGACCGGCAGTGGCTGTGGGAGACGCTGCGGCAGAAGCCGAGCGACGAGCGCGTGGTGTGCCAGATGCTGGCCAAGCTCGAAGGCTGCGGCGCGATCGAGGCCTGCGCGGATCAGGCGCGGGCGCTGGTCGAGGACGGCTGGCAGACGCTCGAGCCCAAGCTCGACGACTCCCTGGCGAAGATGCTGCTACGCGCCTTCGGCTGGTACGTGCTCGAGCGGCACTACTAGCGTGCGACTGCCCAGCCGCTGGGGTCCGAAGAGATTCAACAGCAAGACGGGAAGGCGGGAAGAAAAAGCCCTTCCCGTCTTCCAACAAGCCCTTCCCGTCTTCCTGTTTCTTCTCGCAGCGCTACTCGCCGCGCCTGAAGATCGCCATCACGTCGGACTCGGGGGCCCAGAAGTAGCCCAGCAGGGCGTGGGCGAGCGTGACCGGGGTCCACAGCCGCAGGCTCTTGGGGTTCACCGGCTCCACGGCCAGATCCACGTTGTTGTCGTGGCACTTGAAGTAATGGTTCACGAAGGCGCTGTTCACGGTCGGAACCAGCGTGTTCGCGTACATCGTCGGGTAGTAGCGCAGCAGCTCCCAGCCGAGCTCCTTGCCCAGCGACTGCAGCGCGCGCTTGCTCAGGATGTGCCGGTGGTAGGGCTGGTGCAGCGTGTGCACGCGCGCCTCGGGGTCGTTCAGATCGATCGATTCGGCGTTGGGCGTGCCCAGCACGATCACCCCGCCCGGCTCGGTCAGCTCGTGCAGGGTGCGCACCAGCGCCTGCGGCTCGGGCACGTGCTCGATCAGGTCCTGCGCCATCACGCAGCCGTAGCGCCGCGCCAGCGCCGCCTTGTCCGCGTAGCCTTCGGAGTACTCGTCGTAGCCGGCGACGTGCTCGAAGCCCCGCTCGCGCAGATACGACAGGAACAGCCCGCTGCCACAGCCGTAGTCGAGTAGGCTCGTCTCCCGGCCCACGCCCACGCTCTTCAGCCGCGACAGCAGGTTGCCGTACATCGCGTGCAGCATCCAGCCCACGCTGACCTCGCCCAGCTTGTGAAACGGATAATCGGCGTAGTACTTGCCGAGGTCGACCTCGTCGCGCGCATGCAGGCTCAGGCAGTGCGGGCAGCGCCAGACCGCGAATTGCTCGGCCGCGAACTTGCGCACGTTGGAGCGAACCACGGCTTGCTCCACCGGCTGCTCCGCGTCTTGGCCGCACACGTTGCAATGCATGCACGCGCAGCATAGTCAGCCGGGCCGTGCAGGGCCAGGGCTCGGACCAAACGCGCTCGCGCGGGCCTGCACGTGTCTCCCGCTCGAGGCCCTTCACTCGGAACCGTGCGCCAGCGCGTCGCGTTCCACGGGGTTACGTGATACGACTGCCGCCGGTGCAGCAGGCGCGGCGGCACACGAGGAGCGTGGTTCTGGGGCTCGCCGCGCTCGGCTGCTGGCCGCTCGCCACGCGCGCTCAGCCGGCCGCGGCGCCTGCGCAAGCGACGAGCCAGCCGGCCGCCGCGGGCTCCGCGCCGGATGCCGGCGTGCCCGTGGTCGAGGCCGCGGCAGACGCGCAAGAGGCCCCGGCTGCCGCCCCGATCGATGCCGCGCAGGCGGCTTCTCCCGATGCCGGTGTGATTCAGGCGCCGCCCCCTGCCGGCGCGGCCGAGGCCGCCGAGCCGGCGCAGCCCTCGCAGCCGGAGGGCTTCGCCGAGCCGGCCTTCGGCGCCGGCGGCGGCGATGAGATCATCGAGGACCCGGAGCTGCGCGGGGTGGCCAAGCTGCCGTCGCTGCAGAGCGCGCCGCCGGCCGAGCCCAACGGCGACGTGCGCGTGGTGCTGCACTCCCGCTTCGGCGTGGCCACCGCCTGGGACGAGCGGCGCAAGGACGTGATCGAGTCGACCAACATCGCGTTGCTCGAAGCGCACGTGCGCCGCTCCGAGACCCTGCGCTTCGAGGTCGGGGCGCGCGCTCGCTACCTGTTCGCGCGCAGGCAGCACGGCACGCTCGACGCCAACCCCGAGCGCTACGAGCTGGACGTCGCGCCCACCGCGCTGTTCGGCGATCTCACGCTGGCCGCGGGGCTGCACCTGCGCCTGGGCTACCAGGGCGTGCGCCTGGGCCGCTTCGATGTGCTCAACCCCAGCGACATCCTCAGCAGCTACGATCTGCGCAGCGGCCCGGTCACCATGCCGGACGCCAGCGAGATCGCACAGCCCGCCGCGCGCCTGGACTGGGACGTCGGCTCGTGGCTGTCGCTGAAGCTGATCGCGCTGCCGTTCTTCCAGCCGCACCTGGTGCGCGCGTTCGAGGGCAACTACGCGCTCTCGCCCACCACCCAGGCGCAGCTGGACGAGAGCTACACCGCGATCTTCGGCAACACCGACGCCGAGGCGCTGCTGCACAACACGCTCACGCGTTCGGGCCAGGCGGTGCTCTCGGAGAGCGCGTTCTCGGCGTTCACGCCCGACCCCAGCTTCACCCGCCCGCAGGGCGCGCTGCGCATGACCGCACACGGTCCGGCCGGCGAGCTGGGGCTGACGGCCGGGAGCGCGCTCGAGCACCTGCCGGTGCTGGTGTTCAGCCAGACTTTTCTCAACGCGCTCTACGGCGGGACCCCGGCGCCCACACTGCAGGATCTGCTGGCCGACAAGCACCCGGTCTCGGTCGACTACGCGCGCTTCGAGCTGCTCTCGCTGGACGGCGCGACCGCGCTCGGGCCGCTGCAGCTGGGGGCGGAGCTGGCCTACATGTTCGACCGCGCGCTGCTGGCGGTGGAGTCGAACGCAGTCGCCGCGGCCCGCAACGAGCCGGCGACGGTCGCAGAGCAGAGGGACCTGCTGCACGCCGGGCTGCGGCTCGAGTACCTGCAGGGGCAGACCCTGGTGCTCGCGCTCGAGGCTTCGATCGAGGGCACCCCCAGCGGCCCGACCGACGCGCAGCGCAGCTTCGCCTTCATGACCGCCGACCGGTTGATGCTCTCGAGCGTCGCCTTCGCCTCCTACGCGCCCGGCGACCTCGGGCTCACCCTGGAGCTGGGCAGCGGGCTGCTCAACGGCCCGACGTATTTCGTCGCGCCGCGCGTGCAGCAGCGCCTTTTTCAAGGCTTCTTCGTCGAGGCCGGCGCGTGGTTGATCGGCGGCAAGAAACACCCCACGGGCGACCCGCGCGTCACCCTCGCCAGCCTCTATAGCGCGACCAATCAGGTCTTCGTCGGGTTACGCTGGCTGCCATGACGGTCGCCGGCCTCGAGCTGCAGGTGCGCCCGCTGGCGTTGTTGCTCGACGCGGGCGACACGCTGTTGTTCTTCGACGGCCAGGCGATGGGGGCCGCGCTCGCGGCCGAGGGCGTGGCGGTGGCGGCTGCCACGCTCGAGGGGGCGCTGCACAGGGCCAAGCAGCAATACCGGCGCCACGTGGGGCAGGGGCGGGACCACGAGGGCGGCTGGTTCGGGTTGATGCGCGAGCTGCTGGTGCTGAGCGGGCTCGGGCCGGAACGGGCCCAGGCCCTGCTCCCGGCGCTGCGGCGCGCGCACGACGAGCTGTACTTCTGGCGCAAGGTGCCCGCCGGGCTGCCCGACGCGCTGGGGCGCGCGCGCGCCGCCGGGCTTCGGCTCGGCGTGGTGTCCAACTCCGAGGGCCGGCTGCGCTCGGTGCTGCAGCGGCTGGGCCTGCTCGACTACTTCGAGCAGGTGGTCGATTCGGCGATCGAGGGAGTCGAGAAGCCCGCCCCTGCGATCTTCCGGCTCGCGCTGCAGCGCATGGGGGTGCCTGCCGCCCGCGCGCTGTACGCGGGCGACGTGCCCGAGGTCGACGTCGGCGGCGCACGGCGCGCAGGCATGCACGCCGTGCTGGTCGATCCGCTCGGCCACTACGCACAGGAGCCGCAGTGGCCGCGCGTGGCCTCGGTCGAGGCCCTGATCGACGAGCTGCTAGTGCTGCCGGCCTGAGCTCGCCCGCCACGCACGCATCGGCGCGGGGGCCGCGTCCTCGAGGTGCCGAGCGCGGAGGATTGCACGCAGCGAGCTCTGCCGCTTCCGGCAAGTGCGATCGCGGTTACGGCGCTTCGCCCTGCAGCAGCGCCGCGGCCTCGCGCGCCATTCGCTGCATGCCTAGCCGCTCCGCGCTCGTCTGGGCTTCGCGTGCGAGCTCGAGCGCGCGCCGGCGTCCGACCGTAGTGCCGGCCTCCAGCAGGCAGCGCGCCAGCCGCAGCCGCGCTTCGGCCGCGCGCGGCGCCAACCCTGCTCGCTCGTTGTCGCGGACGCCAGTCTCGAGCTGCGCCACCGCGAGCGCGTGGCGTCCGAGCGCGTGCGAGAGCATGCCGAGCAGCTGGGACACCGAGCCTTCGCACAGAAACGAGACGTGGCCGGCGAAGTAGCCCGGATGCTGCGCCAGCAAGGCGTATGCGGCTTCGGCGTAGTCGAGCGCGCCCAGCAGCAGCGCGGCGCGCGCCACGTGGCCGAGCGTTCCCAGGTGGTCACGGTCGCAGGGCAGCAGCGCCAGGTCCGCGGGGGCCACCGCGCGCAGGGCCGCGCGTGCATCGCCTGCGAGCTCGGCCGTCGCCAGCGCGCGCAGCTTGAGCGCCCAGATACTCGGCGGGTCCGAGGCGTCCGGCTCGAGCGCGCTGCGCACGGCATCGTCGAGCGCCGTCGTCCCGGCGAGCTCGCCGAGCACGACCACCCGGTCGAAGGCGCAGAACGGCGCGGTGCCGGTGATCGGCCGCTGCTCGGTGCGGCGGTGCAGGGTCTCGAGCTGCGCGATACCCTCCGACCACGCGCCCGCGTTGCAGCGAGAAAGCGCGCTGAAGCGCTCGCTGTGCCACAGCAGCTCGCCGTGCCGCAGCTCGCGGCAGCGCGCCGCGGCGCTTTGCAGCGCCGCCGTGGTGCCGGCCGCGTCTCCGCGCTGCAGCGCGGCGATCGCCCGGTGCAGTGCCAGGCCCGCGGGCACCACCGGGATTCTGCGCGGGATCTGCTGGAAGAGCTGTTCGAGCTCGCCCGTGACCTCGGTCACCGTGGCCTCGCGGCCGGGGCCGCTCTCGAGGTAGAGCTTGACGTCGAGCGCGACGTGGCGCGCGGTGCGAGAACGCGACTGGCGCGCGAGCGCGACCGCTTCCTCGAGCAAGGCCCCGGCGCGTGCGGCCGAGTCGCAATTGGGCGCCGTGCCCGCGAGCGCGGCGAGCGCCACGGAGCGGGTCGCGTGCGCTTCGGGCCCGAGCAGGGTGAGCGCCCGCTCGAGCGCCGCGCGGCCGCCCGGCACGGCCTGGAAGCCGGGATGCGGATTGAGCATGCACGCCGCGCGCACCAGCAGCACGCCGTCGCCCTGCTCCTGCGCCAGGCGCATGACCGCGTCGATCGCGCGCGGAAACCCGGCCGCGCTGCCGCGCTGAAACAGAGCGACGGTGTACAGCAGGGCACCGCGGATGCGGACGCTCGACCGCTCCATCAGGTCGAGCGCCTCGAGCGCGTGCCGCGAGTAGCGCACCACGTCCGGGTTCGCGAATACCGCCGCGGCCGCGGCAGCCGCCTTGCCGCAGTGCTCCACCGTCTTGCGCAGGTCGCTCTCTGGAAGCGCCGCGTGAAAATGGAAGGCGAGCTCGGCCGGGGCGACCTGCTCGCCCATCGCCATGCGCTGCTCCATGGCTTCCGCGGTGCGCAGGTGCCACTGGCGTTGCTCGCGAGCCGACAGGCCATCGTAGAGCACGGCGCGCAACAGCTCGTGCCCGAAGGCGAAGGCGGTCATCGAGTCCGGCGCTCCCACCAGCACTTCGGCGGCGAGCGCCTCGTCCAACAGCAGCATCAGCGCGGCCGGCTCGCGGCGCGTCACCGCCGCCAGCAGCGGCAGCTCGAAGCTGCGGCCGATCACCGCGGCCACGGCCAGCAGCTCGCGCGTCTCGGGGTGAAGTCTGGCCAGGCCCTGGCGGACCAGCTCGAGCGCCGTGTCGGGCAGCGCCAGCGCGCCGGGGTCGGGTTCCTCGGCGTCGCGCAGCTGCCGCGCCAGCTCGGTCATGAAGAACGGATTGCCTTCGCACTTCGCGAACACCGCCTCGGCCAGCGGTCCGCTGTGCTCCCCGTCGCCGATCACCGCGGCCACGTAGGTCGAGACCTCTTCGAAGCTCAGGCGCTCGAGCGCGATGCGCTCGCAGTTGCGATGTCCGAGCACCTGAGGCAAGTGCGTCTCGGGCCGGGGTGCGTGCGCGCCGTGGGTGTGCCGCAGTGTGACCACCACCAGCACGCGCGTGTGGGCGACTTCGTCGAGCAGCAGGCTGAGCAGCTCGATCGAGGCGGCGTCGGCGCGGTGCAGATCGTCTAGCACCAGCAACCACGGCATCGTTTCGGCCGCCAGCGTGATGGCGCGCAGAATCGCCTCGAAGCTGCGATGGCGTGCGGCCTCTTCCCAGCTCTCCAGCCCGGTTGCTGGTTGCGCGGGCTCGCCTGCAGCAGTCGCTCCAGACAGCGCGCGCACTTCCGCGGCGAGCGAGCCCAGGCGCTGCTCGAAGTCGGGCGTCCAGGCGGCCGCCGTGACCTCGCGCAGCAGCCGCAGCCAGGGCCACAGCGGAGGCGTGTCGCCGGCCTCGCGGCAGTAGCCCCAGGCCACATGGACCGCGGAGCCGGCCAGCTCGCGCTCGAGCGCCTCGATCACACGCGTCTTGCCGATGCCGGGCTCGCCCAGCAGCGCGCACACGCGACCGCGGCCTGCGCGCGCCTGGTCCAGTGCTTGTCGCAAGCGGTCGAGCACGCGCGTGCGACCCACGAAGGGCGGCTCGTCGGCGCCCGGCGGCGCTTCCAGCCGCGGCGGCCGCGCGCTGGGGGGCGCGTGCAGCGCAACCTCGCGCACGAAGCGATAGCCGCGACCGTACACCGTGGCCACGAATTCGCGCTCGCCACGGCTGTGGCCGAGCGCCTTGCGCAGGCGCGCCATCGAGACGGTGATCACGTTGTCCGCGACGGCCCGACCTTCCCAGACCTGCTCCACCAGCTCGTCTTTGGTCAGCAGGCGGTCTGCGTTCCGCACCAGCGCGAGCAACAGTCGCACCACCAGCGCGTCGACCTTGACGACCTTGCCCGCCCGGCGCAGCTCCAGGCTTTCCGCATCGAGCTCGAAGTCGTCAAAACCGAAGAGCACGGCTAGACCTCACGTTGCCTTGTCGCGAGCTGCGGCGCCAGATTCCCACGCAAACGGTCAGCCACCACCCGATAGCAGTCTAATGCCGAGCTCGAAGGGATTCGAGCCAATCGCCCTACCTATAGTCGGGACGCGGCAGGCGGGGCGGACACGGCTGGGGGATCGAGGTTGAGCTGGGGATGGGGCGAGGACGAGGAGGACGGCTGCCACCACCCGCCACGACTGGAGCTGCGACCAGGGCTGCGTGGGCTTGCCGCTGGGCGGGGGCTGCGTATGTGAGGGCTGGCGTGGATTGCGCCGGAGGAGGGAGCATGCGGCAGGGGATGGGTCTGATCGCGTTGGTGCTGCTCGCGGGCTGCGTCACCAAGGGCAAGTACGACGACCTCAAGCGGCAGTACGACGATGCGCGCCAGCAGCTCGGCCAGCGGCAGCAGAAGATCGGCGAGCTGCAGCAGGCGATCGCAGCCGAGCAACAGAAGAGCCAGCAGTTGCAGGAGCAGATCGCCCAGGCGCAGCAGCAACTCGCGACGCTGCAGCAGCAAGGTGCCGACAAGGACGGCGAGATCGCGCGTCTGAAGGGCCAGGGCGAGGAGCTCAGCGATCAGCTGGCCAAGGTGATCAAGGATCGCTCGGCGCTCAAGCAGTCGACCGCGCAGCTCACGCAGGCGCTCAGCGAGCTGGCCCGGCGCAAGGCCGAGGCGGACCGGCGCGTCGCCGAATACCGCAGCCTGCTCGCGCGCTTCAAGAGCTTGATCGACGCCGGCAAGCTCAAGGTCAAGATGGCCGACGGCCGCATGGTGCTCGAGCTGCCGAGCGACGTGCTCTTCGATACCGGCTCGGCGCGCCTGTCCAAGACCGGCAAGGACGCGATCGTAGAGGTCACGCAGGTGCTCAAGGACCTGCCCGACCGGCGCTTGCAGATCGAGGGCCACACCGACAACGTGCCCATCCACAATGCCCGCTACGCCTCGAACTGGCAGCTCGCCTACGGCCGCGCCATGAGCGTGCTGCGCGCCATGACCGCGGCCGGGATGGACGGCCGCCAGCTCAGCGCCGCGAGCTACGGCGAGTACCACCCGGTGGCGAGCAACGACACCGACGCCGGCCGCGCCGAGAACCGCCGCATCGAGATCGTGCTGATCCCCGATCTCTCGATGTTGCCCGGCTTCGACGAGCTCAACCGTATCGTGGAGCAGAAATAGCGCCGCCTGTCGCAACCAGCGCGGATTTTGGCCCATCCAGGGAGCCGGCAATGGTTTAATCCGAGCATGCGAGTCTGGCTGCTCTGGGCTGCGGCGGCGCTCGTGCTGTCGGGTTGGCTCGCGTTGCGGCGGCTCTTGGCTCAGCGCAACGCCGCCGGCATCGCCACCTCGCTCGGCGCGCGCGGCTCGCAGCTGGGCCGGCTGGTGACTCACTCGGTGCTGCGCCGCTACTGGCTGGCGCTGCGCTCGCTGGCCGCGACGCGCGAGCGCAAGAAGCAGCTGCGCGAGCGCTACCACATGCAGGTCGCCGAAGAGGCCACCGAGATCATGGGGAACATGAAGGGCGCCTTCATGAAGCTCGGGCAGATCCTCTCGTTCGCCACCGAGGTCGTGCCGGAGAACGCGCGCGAGGCGTTGCAGCGGCTGCAGCTGGACGCGCCCCCCATGGCCTTCGAGGTGGTGCGACAGGTGGTGGAACGGGACCTGGGCAGGCCGCTGTCGGCGCTGTTTCGCCGCTTCGATGAGGAGCCGCTCGCGGCCGCGTCGATCGGACAGGTCCACAGGGCGCGGCTGCACGGAGGCGAGGAAGTGGTGGTCAAGGTGCAGTACCCGGGCGTGGCGCAGGCGATCAAGAGCGACCTGCGCGCCAGCCGCGGCCTGGCTGCCATGGTCAGCGCGTTCAACCACAACATCGACGCACACGGCGTGGTCGAGGAGGTCACGGACCGGCTGTTCGAGGAGCTCGACTACCGCAACGAGCTGCGCAGCCAACAGCTCTTCTTGGAGCTCTGGCAGGGCCACCCGCTGATCCGCATCCCGCGCGTGTACCCGGAGCTGTGCGCGACCCACGTGCTGACTCAACAGTACTGCCGCGGGCTAGGCTTCGCGGATTTCGTGGAGCACGCGACCTCGGCCGAAAAGCGCCTGTGCGTTCACGCGATCAACGACTTCGTGTTCGATTCGATGTACCGCTACTGCGTCTTCAACGGCGACCCGCACCCGGGCAACTACATCTTCCAGGAGGACGGTGGCATCGTGTTCGTGGACTTCGGCTGCGTGAAGTACTTTCGCCCCGAATTCATCCGCGAGCTGCAGGCGCTCAACCGGGCGCTGATCGAGAACGACCGCGCCGCCTTCGAGCCCCTGCTCAAGCAGATGCAGGTGGTCTTGCCCGGCAAACCGTACGACGTCGATGAGCTGTGGGAGTTCTTCTGCTACCACACCGAGGCGTTTCGCCAGGACCGGGTGTTCACCTTCACCAAGGAATGGGTGCGCGAGGCTTTCAGCGTGATGGATCCCACGCGGCAGACCCGAATCAATCTGCCCAAGGACTTCGTGTTCCTGAACCGCATCACCTTCGGGCTCAACTCGATCATGCTCAAGCTCGACGCTTCCGAGAACTTCCACCGCATGCACCGCCGCTACAACTACCCCGACGAAAGCTTCCCGCCGTGCCTGGCTCTGTTGGGGCTGGAGCTGCCCGAGCGCTTCATGCGCATGAGCTTCGAGCCAGTCGCAGCACCGGCCCCGCTGGTCTCGGCGCCGCCGCCGCCGTGACGCGCCGGCTCGCGTTCCGGCCCCTGCTCGTGGTGGCGCTGCTGCTGGCGCCGCTGTGCGCTGGTTGCTACTTCACCGATCTGGCCGGGCGTCAGCTCGCGCTGCTGAACGAGCAGCAGCCGCTGCCGCGCGCGATCGCCACCGAGCGCGACCCCCGGCGCTCCGCGCTGCTGCGCATGGTTCCGGATCTGCGCGCGTTTGCGCGCGACGTGATGCAGCTGCCGGTCCGCGGCAGTTACGCCGGGTACTACGCCACCGAGCGGCGCGCGATCGCGTTCGTGCTGGTGGCCAGCGAGAAGACACGGCTGCGCGCGTACAGCTGGTGGTTTCCCATCGTCGGCAGCGTCGCCTACAAGTCGTTCGTGCACGAAGCCGACGCGCGCGCGGCCGCGCGCGAGCTCGAGCGCGCCGGCTACGACACATGGGTCGGGCCCGTCACCGCCTACTCGACGCTCGGGCTGCTGCGCGATCCGGTCACGACCGTGATGATGCGCCGGGGCACCGTGTCGTTCGTCGAGGTCATGTTGCACGAGATGACGCACGCGCGGCTCTACGTGGCGGGCCAGACCGACTGGGACGAGCAGCTCGCGAGCTTCGTCGGACGGGTGGGCGCCACGCGCTACATCCGTTCGCGTTTTGCGCAAGCGCCGGCGCTGCTGCGCGAGCTGCAGGACCACGAGCAGCGGCGTCGCCAGGTCGACCGCGCCGTGCGCGCCACGCTCTCCGCGCTGCGGCGCCTGTACGGCAGCAGCCGATCAACCGCCGAGACCTTGCGCGCGCGCGGGCCGATATTCGCCAAGCTCAGGGCTGAGCTGATCCGATTGGAGCCGGATGAAGATCCCTCCGAGCTCGAGGTCAACAACGCGCGCATGCTGCAATTCCAGCGCTATCTCGCGGGCGCGGAGGAGCTCGAGCGCATGTGGCGCAGCGCCGGGCGCAGCTTTGTGCGCTTCTGGCCGCTGGTCGAGCGGCGCGCCGCGCAGTTTTGAGCGCTCCAAGAGGTACGCGTTGCAGCGGCGTGCAACTGCGCCGAAACCTTGGAGGCCGCGACATACCGAACGCGACGGTTTTGTTCCTATTGCAGTCACAGAAAGCGCGCTCAGCCGCATTGATTGCGGTAGCGGCAACCCTCCATGGACGGCTCGACTCCGGTTGGGCCGGTCGTGTCGCTGCGCTCGGAATCGGCTACGCGCGGCGGCACTGGCCGGCTGTACGCGTTTCTGCGTCGCTTCGAGCGGCCGGGGCCACGGCATCTCGTGCTTGCCGCCGCGCTGCTGCTGGCGGCGCCGAGCTTGGTTTCCGGCTTCTCGCTTGACGACTACGTGCTGGTCGAGCAGATGGCGCGTCCCGGCGCTCCGGAGCTAGCGGGCAGGATGCCGTTCGATCTGTTCCGCTGGCTCGACCCGGTGCACGACCGTCTGTTGATCGACGGCCAGGGCATGCCCTGGTGGACCTTCGCGCAGGCGCGCTGCGCCTTCATGCGGCCGCTCAGCTCGCTCACCCACGCGCTCGACCACTGGCTGTGGCCCGGCGATCCCTTCCTGATGCATCTCCAGAGCCTTGCCTGGCTCGCGCTATTGCTGGCGCTCGCGGCCAAGGCCTATCTCTCGCTGCTGCCGGAAGCCTGGGTCGCCGGGGTCGCGAGCGTGATGTTCTCCATCGACAGCGGCCACGGCGCGGCGGCCGGTTGGATCTCGAACCGCAATGCGTTGATCGCGGGCGCGTTCGCGATCGCGGCGCTGCTCTTCCATCACGACTGGCGCCGCAGCGCGCGCGGGTCGCGGGCCCTGGCCGCCTGCGCCTGCTTTGCGCTGGCGTTGATCTCGGGGGAGCTCGCGCTGGGTGTGGTGGGCTACCTGCTCGCCTATGCGCTTTGCGTCGAGCGGGGCCCGGTGCGGACCCGCGTCGCGTCGCTGCTGCCCTACGGCGCAATCGCCGGCATCTGGGCCGGCGCGCGCGCGGCGGCCGGCTACGGAAGCTTTGGCCTGGGCGTGTACGTCGATCCATTGGCCGAGCCGCTTTCGTTCCTGCGCAACCTGCCGCTGCGCTGGACGGTGCTGATTTCGAGCGAGGTCTCGCGCGTGCCGTCCGACATCTACAACGTGGTCCCCACGCAGAGCCAACCGCTGCTGTTGGCGTTTGCGCTCTGGGTTTGCGCGTCGCTGTTCTGGTTCGTCTGGCCGAGCGTGCGGAGCACCGCTCATGTTAGCGGGAGGGTCGCGCGACCCTTCCGCCCCGTCGGCGAAGCCCCCGGGGGCCCAGCCGCCGGCGACGGCGAGGACCAGTCGCGCCCGGTGATGCGCTTCTTTGCGCTCGGGGCGGCGCTGGCCACGCTGCCGCTGTGCGCCACGCTGACCAGCGATCGGCTGCTGGTACTGGCCGGTTTCGGCGTGATGCCGCTGCTGGCCCGCGGTATGCACGACGCTCTGCGCGGTGTGGGCGCCGCGGACCTGCGTTTGCGCCGCCTCTTCACCGGGCTGCTGGCGGTCGCCCACCTGCTGGTCGATCCCGTGCTGCTGCCCGCGCTCGCGCTCTCGCCCGCCTGGGTCGCCTCGTTCGCCAAGGCCGCCGACGCCAGCCTGCCCGCGACTCCCGCGCTGCGCGAGCAGACCGTGATCGTGGCCGGGGTTCCGGACTCCGCGATCCTGAGCTACCTACCGGCGATGCGCACGGTCGAAGGCGAGCCCAGGCCGGACAAGCTCTACTGGCTGAGCGCGACCGCCCGGCCGACGCAGATCGAGCGTCGGGGGACCCGGGTGCTGCGCGTGACCTCCGAAGACGGCTTCTTCGACCCGCGCTGGGAGTCGCGCAGCCCGGGCCACCCCTTCCATCGCGGCGACCGCATCGTGCTCAGCGAGATGACGGTCGTGGTGGAGGCGCTGACCGCGGACGGGCGCCCCGCGGTGTGCGACTTCCATTTCGCCCGCCCGCTCGATTCGCCGCGCTACCTGTGGCGCACGTGGCGGCGCGGGCGCCTCGCTCCGTTCGCTCCGCCGGCGCCGGGCCAGGCCGTGACGCTGTCGGCCGGCTGAGCCCCCGCGGAGCTTTGCCCGCCCCGCCGCGGGGCTGCTACACCAGCGGGTGTCGGCGCGGCGGCGCGGTGCGCGCGCCGGCCCCAACTCTGCGAGGCGCACATGGTCGAGATCGACATTCACTACGACGGGCAGCTGCATTGCAACGCGCAGCACGGGCCCTCTTCCACGCGGCTTGCGACCGACGCGCCCGCGGACAATCAGGGCAAGGGCGAGTCGTTCTCACCGACCGATCTGGTCGCGACCGCGCTCGGCACCTGCATGCTGACCACGATGGGCATCGTGGCCGGACGCAAGGGCTACCGCATCGACGGCATTGACGCCCGCATCGAGAAGCACATGAGCAAGCAACCCCCGCGCCGCATCGAGCGCCTGCCCGTGCGCATGCGGGTGCCGCCCGAGGTCGCGAGCGCGCTCGACGCCGAAGCCCGCCGCGCGCTCGAGCACGCCGCCCGCACCTGCCCGGTCGCGCTCAGCCTGCAACCCGCGATCGAGGTCGCGCTCGAGATCGCCTGGGGCTAGGGCCTCGTACGACTACCAGATCGGTGCCCTAAATGGCCGATCACGATTCGGGAACGGCCGTGCCGATCGGTCCTTTAGCGGTGCGGCGGATGCCGCACCACCGCGAGAGGGTGAATGCGCGAGGCTTTGCCTCGCGCACAGGGAGTCGGCGCGACTCCCTGACAATCAAAGCAGAAATCAGAGTTTGTGATTCGATCCCGAATCGCGAGCTCTGGTTTAGCTCAAGCCGCGGTCTTCCGGCAGGCCCAGCATCAGGTTGAGGTTCTGCACCGCCGCGCCGGCCGCGCCCTTGCCCAGGTTGTCGAGGATCGCCACCAGCAGCACGTGCCCGCTGGGGTGTGGCAGCACCTTGAGTGCCACCCGGTTGCTGTCGTTGCACGCGGTCGGGTCGAGCGCGCGCTCGCCGAGCTTGTCGTCCAGGCGCGACACCGAGATGAAACGCTCGCCGGCGTAGCGCGCCCGCAGCGTTTCATCGATCGCGGCCGCGTCGCTTCCCTGGCTCAGGGCGCGCGCGTGCAGCGGGATCTCGACCCGCATCCCGCAGCGGAAGGGGCCCACCGCCGGCACGAAGCAGGGCTCGTACAACAGCCGCCCGTAGCGGATCATCTCCGGCACGTGCTTGTGCCGCCGCTCGAGCGAGTAGGGCGCCTCGTAGGGAAGCGAGAGCAGGTCTTGTTGCTCCCAGCGCTCGATCATCGCGTGACCGCCGCCGCTGTAACCCGACAGTGCGTGGATCGCGAGCGGCGTCTCGGCCGGCAGCAGACCGGTGTCGACCAGCGGCCGCAGCAGCAACGCGACGCAGGTCGGATAGCAGCCGGGATTGCTCACCCGCTGCGAGGCGGCGATCGCGGCGCGCTGGTCCGGCGCCAGCTCGGGCAGGCCATAGACCCAGCCGTCGGCCACGCGGTGCGCGCTGCTGCTGTCGAGCACGCGCGTGTGCCCGTTGGTGATGAGCTGCACCGCCTCGCGTGCCGCATCGTCGGGCAAGCACAATACCGCGATGTCGGCCCGGTTGAGCAGCTCCGCGCGCGCCTCTGGCTGCTTGCGCCGCGCGGGCTCGATCTCGAGCAGCGTCAGGTCGCCGCGGCCGCCCAGCAGCTCGCGAATGCGCAGCCCCGTGGTGCCCGCCTGCCCGTCGATGAAGACCGAGGGTTTGTCGTTCATGGCCGCCCGCCGCCGCTTCGCGCCTGCATGTAGCACGCGCCGCCCGCGGGTCGAGGCGCGGCGTGCACGCGCTGCCGCATGGCTTCGGCTCGGCGCCGCGCGCGCAGGCTCACGGGCAGTCGCGCCCGCACACCAGCACGCCGTTGCCGCACTGGGTCACCCCGCCCGGGCAGGTGTTGAAGCCACAGCTCGCGTTGCCGCCGTTGCCGCCGTTGATGGTGCCCGGGCTGCACCGCAGCAGGCACTCCGCGCCGTTGGCGCAATCGATCCTGCTGATGCAGTCGAGCGCCCCGCGGCAGTCGATGTCACAGCTCGAGTTGGCCTGACAGCCCGCCGCGCACTGCAGTGCCGAGGCGCACACCACCGTGCAGCTCGCGTTGGCGGCGCAGCTGGTCGCGCACGAGGCCGCGCCGTTGCAGCCGACGTTGCAGATCGCGTTCGTCGTACAGGTCGTGCTGCACTGCGCCGCGTTCTGGCAGTCGACGTTGCAGCTCGCGGCTGGGTCGCAGGTGCCCTGGCAGCTCGCCGCGCCCGCGCAGGCGATGTCGCACGCGCACGAGCCCGGACAGGCGAGCGTGCAGCTCTGGCCCGCCGCGCACGCGGTCGGGGAGCACACGCCCGCGGTGCAGGTGGCGCCCACCATGCAATCCGACCCATCGCCGCAGGCCTCACCGTCGTGCGCGGGCGTGCGCACGCAGGCGTGGCTGGCCTCGTCGCAGCTGGCCGTGTTGCACGCGTCGGCCTGGCCGAGGCACGGGTTGGGCTGACCGCCGGTACAGCGTCCGAGCTGGTTGCAGGTCTCGCCGACGGTGCAGAACAGCCCGTCGTCGCAGCTCGCGCCCTGGTGGGCCGGCGCCTTCTCGCAGCGATCGGTGGCGGCGTTGCAGACCCCGGTGTTGCATTGGTCGTCGAGGTTCGTGCACGGGGTGAGCGAGCCACCCTTGCACAGCCGGTCGGCGCAATGCTCGCCGGTGGTGCAGAAGAAGCCGTCGTTGCACGGCATGCCGTCGTTGGCCGGTTGGGCGCAGAAGCTCGGCATGCTGGTCCCGCCGGTCCCGCCGCTGGCGCCGCCGCCGGTCCCGCCGCTGGCGCCGCCGCCGGTCCCGCCGCTGGCGCCGCCGCCGGTCCCGCCGCTGGCGCCGCCGCCGGTCCCGCCGCTGGCGCCGCCGCCGCTCCCGCCGCTGGCGCCGCCGCCGGTCCCGCCGCTGGCGCCGCCGCCGCTCCCGCCGCTGGCGCCCCCGCCGCTACCGCCGCCGCCCGCACTCACGCCCACAGCAGCGCCACCACCCGTGCTGCCTGCCGCGGCCGCCGTGCCGAACGTGTTGCTGTCCGCGATGCCCACCGCCCGGTCGGGTCCGATCGGCGAATGATTGAAGGAGCACGCCGAGCAGAGCGTGACTAGGCCCGCCGTCCACAGGCGCCGGCGCCCACCCCTGTTCCGTAGGCTCACCAGCGCAGTATGCCATGGTCCGGCCTCGCGGCCGAAGGGGTCCCTGCCTGGCCCCTTCATCCGCCGCAGGCGCTGGCGGCAACCCCGGTCGCGTCGTGGCGGCCCGCGAGCTCGCGCACGCGTTGCTGCACGCGGCCGAGGTTTGCGTAGTCGCGCTCGGGCTGCGGCCCGCGCAGGTTGTCGAGCAGGTCGTGTAGCTCGGCGACGGTATCGCCATCGACCCCCGCCTGGTGTGCAGCGCGCTGCAGGGTGGCCCAGGCGGTCTGCCAGCTCTCCTCGATCTCCTCGACCGCCGGGCCCTCGCCCTCGAGCTCGGCGCGCGCCAGGTTGAGCAAGGTGGCCAGCTCGAATCCGATCTCGTACCAGCAGCGCACGTGCTGCTCGTGGGCGTCCAGCGACACCAACAGGTTGTCGGCCGCCTCCAACCACACGTCGAGATCCTCGAGATCGCGGAGCATGCTCCAGTTGCCGCCCAGCGCGGCCAGAAACACCCCGAACGGCATGTCCAGCTCGTCGGCGAACGCGCTGCTCTGCGCGCGGTGAAAGACGCAGTCCGAGACCGCGCGTCCCGCTTGCAGGCTGTCGCTGCAGGAGGGCAGCGCCGTGCGCACGGGGCCGTCCGCGGCCGGATGCGAGGAGCGGCTGGCGATTGGCGTGCCCGCCGCGGGCGTCGCGCTGCGCGCGCGCTCAGCCGCCTCACGCTCGACCCGTTCCGCCTCGAACGACTCCTCGATCGGCCACAGCTGCTGCGTCGAGCCCGACTCGCGATCGCCTTCCTCGATTGGCCGCTCGCTGGACTCGCGGTCCAGCCCTTGCCACTCGGGGAACAGCGCGGCGAGCGCCTCGCGCGCCGCCGGGCTCAGCTCCGCGCTCAAGCCGGTACGCGTCGCCAGCGAGGCCGCCAGCTCGAGCAGGGCCTCGGGTCCGAGCACCAGGGTCTCGGCATGACCCATCGGCAAGAACAGCTCGGCCGCGCTGCCGTCGGGGCCCAGCAACAGCACCAGCGGCTTGCCGAGCGCCCAGGCGGCCCCCAGCTGGAACGGGACCTCGCCCGATGCGAGCGCGCGCGCCGTGATCACACCGACCACTGCGTCGGCGTCCGCGAGCCGCTGCTTGAGCGCCGCGTAGGAGTCGTCGCCGCCCGCCGGCTCGTGCGCCGGCAGGGGGCTGCAAGCCACCTCGGCGCCTTCGATCATGGCCCGCAGCAGCGCGACCAGCTGGTCGCCGAGCTCACCGTCCTGGGTCGAGTAGCTGACGAAAATACGCGCGCTCATGGGCACTTCCTCGTCCGATGCCCTGGCCACACGGCTGCTCCGGCCGGGCACGGCCGAACAAAGCGCCGGCGCCGTGCCTTGTCAATGCCCCAGCCTGGGGTGGAACCGCCAGCGAGGCGTCCTGATCTGCTACGCTCGGGGCATGTCGGCGCCGCAGCGCTACCCCATGTTGCCGGGGGACCCGCCCGAGCTGCTCGTCCACGACGAGCCCATGCCGTGCCCGTATCTGCCCGGGCAGACCGCCCGTCTGCCGCTGCGGCTGCCACTGGCGCGCCTGGGCCGCGCGCAGCTCGACGTCCGCCTGGCCAAGGGCGAGCGCCGTCAGGGGCGGCTGGTGTACTGCACCGGCTGCGCCACCTGCGACGCCTGTGAAGCGATTCGCATCCCTGCGCGCGACCACCGCCCGAGCCGCA
This sequence comes from uncultured delta proteobacterium, assembly GCA_963778655.1. Classification (GTDB taxonomy): domain Bacteria; phylum Myxococcota_A; class Polyangia; order Polyangiales; family JAFGIB01; genus CAVZVA01. The sequence continues at coordinate 439,932 of CAVZVA010000011.1, read as the reverse complement.
CCGAGCGCCGCATCTTTCGCCGCGGCCAGCGCGTGATCGAGACCGAGATCGGCCCGGTCGAGTCCGACGAGCGCCGCGCCGCGCTCTACAACCGCCACAAACAGCTGCGCGGGCTGAGCCACGAGGGCGGGCCGATCACGCTGGCCGGCTATGGCGCGGTGCTGGCCGATACCTGCTGCGAGAGCTTCGAGCTGCGCTACCGCGTGCACGGCACCTTGATCGGCGTTGCGATCGTCGACCGTGGCGAGCGCGCGCTCTCGGCCGTTTACTGCTATTACGACCCCGGCTACGGCGCGCTCAGCCCGGGTGTGTACTCGATCCTGTGCCAGCTCGAGCTGTGCCGGCGCTGGGGGCTCGACTACCTCTACCTCGGGCTCACGATCGAGGGCTGCAAGGCGATGGCTTACAAGCGCCGCTACTATCCGCACGAGCGCCTGATCGCCGGGCGCTGGCAGCGCTTTGCGCGCTGAGAGAGGCGCGTGCTCCGCCGCCTGCACACGGAGTCGTTCGCGCGACGCGTGCCGGTGCCATGGCGGGTCGCGCTGGTGCTGGGCGTGCTGGGCTGCGCGGCGGGCGCGCGCGCCCAGACCCTCAAGCAGCAGCTCCAGCAGCACGTGCGCGAGGGCATCGAGAAGTCCGACGAGGCCGAGCGCAAGCGCAAGCAGCAAGAGCAAGCGGAGGCCGAGCGCAAGCGCAAGCAGCAGCAAGCCGCGGCCGCGCCCAAGCCAACGCAGAAGCCTGCGGGCAAGTCACAACAGGTCGCGAGCGGCGTGCCCGGGCTCAAGCTCGATTTGACCCCCCAAGATCCTTTGCAGCAGGCGCCGCAGAAGGGGCCCGAGCTTCCGCTGCGGGTGATGGGCAAGAACTTCAAGCTCGACGTCACGCTCGGCGGCGGTTACCGCGGCTGGGTGCCCCAGCAATACCGCGCGGTTCACGTGGACGTGGGCAACTACGCGACCTGGAACATCGACGTCAAGGCCAAGATCTACTTCCTGAACGTGCGCAAGGGCTACTACGAGAGCAACGGCGTGGCGCCGCCGCGCACCGAGGAAGGCGCGGTGGCCTCGAAGGTCGCGAACTACGCGCCCAAGGCGGTCAAGCTGCTCGGCATCCTGGGCGTGCCGATCAGCCCGGCCTGGGAGCCGCAGATCCGCTACGAATCGCGCGCGTTCGAGACGCGGGCGGTCCCCAACCGGCAGGTATGCGTGGTCGATCGCGCCGCCTCGGGTGACGTGATGGGCTGTCAGGGCACGAGCGGCGAGCTCAAGATGATCTCCGCGTTCGAGACCCTCGTCGCCGGCGTGCGCTACGACCACTCGCGCGACAGCTCGCCGGTGGTGGGCGCCCGCACCGGCAAGATCCCTCCGATCTTCTTCGGCGTGGGCTTGATGCAGTACCGCAAGCCCTATCAGGTCAACGTCAACGGCTTCACGCTCGACGATTATCTGTTCGACAGCCGCTTCCGCGGGATCGGGCTTGCCGGCGCTACCGAGCTCGGCGGCGGCGTCAACAACTTCTTCGCCGAGCTCGATCTGCAGCTCGGTGCCGGCCAGGTCTCGCTGACCGACAAGCTCACGCTCAACTCGGTGATCCCCAACGGCCACGCCATCGGCTACCTCGAAGGCACTGCGACTCTGGGCTATCGGTTGGCGCTGTTCCGCGGCCCACCCACGCTGATCTTCGCGCCGGTGATCACGGCCGGCGGCGCGACCTTCTTTCTGGCGAGCACCAGCGACAACCCCGACGCCACCAGCCCCGCGGTCAACTGGGACTTCCTCTGGACCGCCCAGGCCTCCCTGCTACTCCCCCTCTAGGCACTGTCCCTAGCGCTCGAAGCTAATGCACCGTGGCCGATAGCATCACGCCGAGCGCGCCGAAGCTGCCGCCGTCGAAGCTCGAGTAGCGGCCGAACAGCGCCGCGCCCAATCCCAAAGGTCCGCGGTCGATCAGCCACTCTTTGCCCGCGATCAGGCATGCCCCGAGCCCGGGGGGGTGCTGACTCTGTCATCGGCGCTGTTGCGGTAGGCGCCGGCGCCCGCGCCCACGCTGGCGGAGAAGTAGATATTCGGCTCGAGCAGCCAGTAGGCAACGCCGCCGCCGATCATGAAGGCCGAGGTCTCGCGCGCGCTGCCGTCGCCGATCGCGTTCAGCTCGCCGAACAGCACCAAGCCGGGGCCGACGGTGCCGCCTGCGGCCACGTCGAGCGCGGCGCCGGCGCCGTTTTCGTGCGGCGCAAAGCGCGCCTTGAACGCCGTCGGGCCCAGCCCCAGCCGCAGGTAGAACCCCTGATGAGCGGGCGGCGGAGGTGGCGGCGGCGGCCAGCGCCACATCGATTCGGGCGCGCCCGAGGGCAGTGGAGCTGGTGCTGACGGCGGCAGCGCTGGCGGCGGCGGTTGCGCTGGCGCGGCTGCCGGTGCTGCCGGCGCGGGTGCAGCTGCCGGCGGTGGGGGTGGCATGGCTGGCTCGGTGGCGGCCGGTGGAGCAGACGGGGGAGGCTGATCGTAGGCGGGCGGCGGGGCCGGCATCGCTGCGCTGGACGTAGTCGCCGGTTCCGCCTGCGTCGCGGCGGCGGCAGGGGCCGCGCTCGCGGCTGGCGCGGCGTCGCCCGCGGGCGGCGCCGGCGCTTGCGCCGCGGCCTGCGCATGCGCTCGCGTTCCCGCGGCGGCGATCGCCAGCACCGCCAGCGCGGCCGCGCTTCGGACCCGGGTGGTGCGCTGCTCGACGCGTCGCATGCGGTCTCTCCTTGTAGCTGCCCGCGCCCGCAGGCGAAAGTCTTGCCGGCCGCATCGCGGCCCGCGCGCGCGCCCGCCGCGCCGCTCAGCCCAGCACCCCCCGCAGGCGCGCGAGACCTTCGTCGATCCGCGCCTCGCTGGTCGCGTAGCTGAAGCGCAGGCAGCCTTCGGCGATTGCGCCGAAGTCGCGCCCCGGCGCGACCGCCACGTGCGTCCGTTCCAGCAGCTCGCGCGCGATCAGCAACGAGTCGGAGCCGAGCCGGCGAGCGCCGGCCAGCAGGTAGAACGCGCCTTGCGGTGCATGCGTGAGCTCGAAGCCGAGCGCACGCACCCCCGCGAGCAGCTTGGCTCGCCGCCGCGCATAGTGCTGCCGCATGCTCTCGAGGTGGGGCGCGCCGCACGCGAGCGCCGCCACGCCGGCGCGCTGCGCGAACGAGGAGGCGCTGATGTGCAGGTTCTGCTGCAGGCTCTGCAGCGCGCGCAGCGCGCCCTCGGGCGCGATCGCATAGCCCAACCGAAAGCCGGTCATCGCGTAGCGCTTGGAGAAGCCGTCGAGCACGAAGCACTCGCGGCTGAAGCGCAGCGGCGAGCACACCTCAGCGCCCTCGAACAGCAGGCCGTCGTAGATTTCGTCGCTCACGATCGGCAGCCCCAGCGCGCACAGCGCCTCGACCGCGGCGGCCGGCTGCACTGCGCCGGTCGGATTGCCCGGCGAGGCCAGCAGGATGCAGCGGGTGCGCGGCGTGATCGCCCGGCGCACGCGCTCGGCGTCGAGCGCGAAGCCCTCTTCGGCGTAGGTGGGCACGTAGACCGGACGCGCGTCGCAAGCCAGGATCATGTTCGGATAGCAGGGGTAGTACGGCGCGGGCACGATCGCCTCGTCTCCGGGATCGAGCAGCAGCCGCAGCACCATGTGCAGCGCCGGCGAGGTGCCGCTGGTCACCATCACCTGCTCGGGCGCGATCTCCACGCCACGCCGCGCGCTGCAGTCGCGCGCGATCGCGGTGCGCAGCGCGGGCAGCCCCTGGCTCGCGGTGTAGTGGGTGTCGCCGGCCTGCAGGGCGCGCACCGCTTCGGCCACCACCTCGGGCGGCGGCTCGAAGTCGGGGTCTCCGACCGCGAGTTGCACCACGTCGGCGCCCTCGCGCGCCAGCTGCAGCCCGCGCTCCATGATCTCCATCGCCAAAAACGGCAGGAGCTCGTCGCTGAAGCGAGCCAGGCGCACGGCCTAACCTCGCAAACGGCCCTCCTTGGAGCAAGCCGGCCGGCGAAGCCGGTTGCAGGACGCGGCCGGCCGATTTAGAACCCGACTCTCACAGCCCAGAGCGACAGGACGAGCACCATGGCGACAAACGCGGAAAAGGCAGTCGAGATCTTCAAGCAGCACGTCGGCAAGGCCGAGGAGCCCGGCGCCTGGTTCCTCGTCGACCAGGTCCGCATCAACCAGTTCGCCGACTGCACGCTCGACCACCAGTTCATCCACGTCGATCCCGAGCGGGCGGCCCAGCTCTCGCCCTACAAGGTCACGATCGCGCATGGCTTTCTGACCCTCTCGCTGCTCACCCATCTGTCGGCGTCGGTGAAGGCTTCCTACAACGAGGCCTACTCCGGCATCATGATGGGCGTGAACTACGGCTTCGAGAAGGTGCGCTTCGTGGCGCCGGTCAAGGTCAACTCCAAGATCCGCATGCGGCGCGAGATCGCCTCGGTCGAGCTCAAGAACCCGAGCACCTTGCACTTGACGCACAAGTGCACGGTCGAGATCGAGGGCGAGGACAAGCCGGCCTGCGTGGCCGAGTGGATCACCCGCCTGATCTACTCCTGAGCCCGGTAGCGAGGCGTATTCAGAGCCGTTCGGACGGCGGGCTGCCCGGCTCGCTGTGGTCGTGGCCTTGCGGCTGCTGAGACCCTCCGATCGTGCCGTCGGCGTCCCCGCGCCGGGTCGCCGCGGGCGCTCTTCACAAACGGTGCCGTATCCCTATTATATTATAGTTTCAATCAGTTACGAAGAATACTGAGCCGTTCCTGAGCGAACGGGCTACTCAATTTCAGGCAGAGGGAAGGAGGGCTCCCTCGGCCGCCAGTAACACCCCAGCATCAGGGCCAGGCCTCTGGCTCGAGGAGGTTCGCGTGAGCCGGCCTAACGCACCGCAATTCCGTCATGGCGCACGAGCCCTGCCCGCGCGCCCCTCGCGCGTCGCCCCAGGCGTCATCCTCGCCGCAGTCTCTGCGCCCGCCTTGGCCGTGATGCTCGCGTTTGCAGCCCTGGGCTGCGGGTCGCCGGACGCCGGCCCCGCGCAGGTGACCACGGCCGATCCGAACCTCCCGGGCACTGCTCCAGCCGCGCCTGGCGCTCCTTTGGGCTCGAACGGGAGCCCTGCAGCCACGGCGGGCAGCGGCTCGACCCTCGTCGGCACCGGCGGAGTCGGGGGCGCTGCCGGTAGCGGCGCGAACGCCATGACCACCCAAAGCACCGACGCGCAGGGCTCGACGCCCATGCCCTGCGACGTGGCCACGGTGGTCGCCACCAACTGCCAGACCTGCCACGGCGCCACCCCGATCGGCGGCGCGCCGATGTCGCTGCTCAGCTACGACGACTTCCACAAGCCGGCCAAGACCAAGCCCTCACTGCAGGTCTACGAGCTGGCCAAGATGCGGATCAACGCCCAGTCGATGCCGATGCCACCGGGAGGCGCCATCTCGCACGACGACTTCAGCGTGCTCGACGACTGGCTCGGTCAAGGCGCGCCCGCGGGCACGGACGCCGATCGCGCTTGCGCGGGCGCGAAGCCGCCGGCCGACATGAACACCGGAGACGGGACCTACGGCAAGCTCACCGCGCTGCCGGGCGAGACCTGCTACGAGTTTCCGAACCACGCGTCCACCGACAAGGTCGACGACACCAAGTACGAGGTGCCCACGGGCGAGCACTACGCGCAGTTCTACTACGACATCCCCTGGGCCGCGGGCAGCGTCGCCACCCGCTACGGGACGGATTTCGACAACGAGGCGGTGCTGCACCACTGGCTGCTCTTCACCTCCGACACGACCGACAACGACGGCTACCACGAGGTGGTGCCGCTGCCGACGCTGGTCGGAGACAGCGCGACGTTGCTCGCCGGTTGGGCCGTGGGCGGCACCAATCTCGCGATGCCTGAGCACGTCGGGCTCGAGCTTCCGGACCCAGGAACGGTCAAGCTCAACGGCCAGTGGCACTTCTTCAACAGCACCGGCTCGGTACAGTACGACCACTCCGCGATTCAGGTCTGCACGATGCCCGCCTCGGCCGTGCAGCACGTCGCGACCATTACCTGGATCGGGACCGAGGATCTGGGCGGCAACAAGTGGTTCGGTGGCGCGGGCATGCCTCCCGGCCAGGTCAGCACCTTCGAGGGCACGTGTGATCCGCTGCGCGAGGGCATGAACTCGACCGATCCGATTCACATCATCGGCTTCTGGCCGCACATGCACCTGATGGGCACGGAGATGAAGGCCATCGTCAATCACCAGGACGGCACCAGCGAAACCATCTTCGACAAGCCCTTCGACTTCAACAAGCAGATCCACTACATGCAGGACTACGACCTGGCAGCCGGTGACACCCTCACCGCGCAGTGCATCTTCAACAACACCACCGATCACGGCGTTGCGTTCGGCGAATCGACCCACGACGAGATGTGTTACAACTTCACGATGGCGTGGCCCGCGCACGCGCTCGAAAATCACGTGGCCAGCCTGATCGGCGCCACCAACACCTGCTGGTGAGGTGGCCCGCCGCTTTCCGTGCTGCGCCGGGCCGGGCCCAGGTGGGCAGCCATGCCCGCGCGCCTGTAGCGACACACCGCGCCTGAAGCGGAGTTCCCTGCCTCCAGATTGGGACCCCGGCGAGGGTGGGCGTGCGCCCCGCGGTGGGGGCTGCAGCGGCCGCAACGGTAACTCGTCGCAAACGCCTCCGTATGTCTATGGTATAATAATTTCAGTTAGTTACTAGAGCACTCGCTCGGCATTGGCCGAATCCGCGATTGATTTTGGCAGCTGCGGACAGTGCGTTTGCCGGCGTTGTGTACGAAACTGGCATAGGGTCGGAGCTCATGGGTTTGAGAGGCTAAGATTATGGGCCAGCATGGCGGTTTGGGAGTCGGGCTGGGGGTGGTGGTGCTCGGCATGGTCCTCGGGCTTGCCAGCGCAGGTTGCGGCAGCGCGGGCTCATCAGGATCGCAGGACCGCCCGGTCGGCGATCCAGGTGTGTCGGGCATGACCACGACGCCGGGCGCGCTCGGCGCCGCAGGTAGCGGCGTGCTGCCGGGCGCCACCCAGAACGGCGGCGGCGGCGTGAACACGGGGACCACGCAGAACCCCGGCACCGGTGGCAGTACAGGCGGGACCGTCGGCGGCCCGGTTGCCCCCACGGCGACCGGCATGCCACTGCCGTGCAGCGTCGCTACCGCGGTCAAGAACAACTGCCAGACCTGCCACGGTGTCACCCCGATCGGCGGCGCACCGATGTCGCTGCTGACCTACGACGACTTCCACAAGCCGGCCAAGACCCGCCCCGAGCTCAAGGTCTACCAGCTCGCGCAGATGCGCATCAACGACCCGATGAAGCCGATGCCGCCTGGCGGAGGCCTGCCCGCAGCCGATCTGAGCACGCTCAACACCTGGTTCCAGGCCGACGCGACGCCCGGCACCGATGCGGACAAGAGCTGTGCCGCGGCCATGCCCGGCCCGGACACCACCGCTGGCGGCGAAGCCGGCGGCGACATGGCACCGCTGGTCGCGATGCCGGGCGAGACTTGCTACGACCTGCTCACCCACCAATCCACCACCAGTGTGGATGGCAAGTACACCGTCGACGCGGGCGAGCACTACGAGCAGTTCTATTTCGACATCCCCTGGCCGGCCGGCAGCCAGGGCACGCGCTTCGGCGCCAAGTTCGACAACCTCGCGGTGTTGCACCACTGGCTGCTGTTCACCAGCACCACCGGCCAGCCCAACGGCTTCCACGAGACCGTGATCGGCACGCAGCTCGGCGATCCCGGCGCCGCCCTGATCGCGGGCTGGGCGGTCGGCGGCCACAACGTGACCATGCCGAGCGACGTCGGTTTCGAGCTGCCGGACCCCGGCCAGGGAATCAACCTCAACCTGCAGTGGCACTTCTTCAACAGCACCGGCACAGCACAGCAGGACGGCACCGCGGTGCAGGTCTGCACCGTGCCCGCGGGCACGCGGCCCAAGAGCGGCTCGATCACCTGGCTCGGCAGTGAGAACTTCAACGGTCCGATCGGCATGCCGCCCGGCCAGGTGAGCAAGTACGGCGGCACCTGCGATCCCAGCCGCACCGGCATGAACGCGACCGATCCGATTCACATCTTCTTCTTCTGGCCGCACATGCACTTTCTCGGCGTGAACATGACCTCGGTCGTCACCCACAACGGGGTGGACACCGAGGTCTTCAACAAGCCCTTCGATTTCAACCATCAGGTCCATTACGACACCAGCGTGGACCTGTACCCTGGCGACACCATCACCTCGACCTGCACGTTCAATAACGACACTGCCAACAGCGTGCCGTTCGGCCCCTCGACGGAGCAGGAGATGTGCTACCAGTTCGCGTTCGCCTCTCCGGCTCACGCGCTCGACAACGGCGTCTTCAGCTTGATCGGCGCGACCAACACCTGCTGGTGAGGGCTGCCGGAGTCTCGGGACTCCGCCCGCCTCACCGGCCTCACGCGCGGCGGGCCTCGGTATGACCGAGGCCCGCGGCCTGACGTGATTTGGCTAGTGCTGGCGAGGCGGAGCTTGCGCGGCGCCAGGATCGTGCGCGCCGCGTGAGATCCCGTGTTGACGTGGCCGGAGCCGTGCCTGTAACGAAGACCCGAGATGGTCGACAAGCCCAAGCCCGCTCGCTCAGATCTCGGCGACGACTCGACCTTGCGCCCCGTGCGCGCGGCGGTGGTGCTGGTGGCCGGAGGCCCAGACGAGCTGGTCGCGGCCAGTCGGCAGGTCGCGACCGCGGAGAGCCCGATGATCACGGTCGAGGCCTGCGGCGCGGCCAGCGTGGCGTCGATGGCAACCAGCCTGCGGCCGTTCGCGCTGGTGCTGAGCCAGGACATCTTCGCGTTCGATCCCGAGGAGTTCACGGCGCTGGCGCGCGACGTCCAGGCCGACCTGGTGGTGCTGAAGATCAGCGGCGGCGCGAGCTTTCTCGAGCAAGCCTTGCGTCCGTCGCTGCGCGCCGCGTTCAGGCGCTTTCGTACCGAGACCGAGAGCGGCCCGGTACGCCGCCGCTGAGCGCCCGGCGCAGAGCGGCCGCCGCGGACTCTGCTATGTAAGGAGGCCCCAATGCGCACGCTCGGCACCTTGGCCTGCGCGGTACTACTCGCCTGCGGCAGCCCGCGCGGCTACCAGGAGCCGGTCGCCGCGGCCGCGGCACCTTCGAGCGCCGGCCAGGAGCGGCCCGCGCCGTCGCCCGCGGTCCGGCCCGGTGCGGCGGCCGCCGCGCCGCACGCCGCCGCGCCGGTCCCGGCCGCCTCGCCCGCGCCGCAACCCCAGCCCGCGGGTCCGAGCGCGGCTGCCGCGGCCACGTCTGCCGCAGCGGCGGCCACGGCGGTGATCGTCAACGGCACCCAGCTTGCCGAGCCCGACCTGCGCGAGCTGGAGGCGCGGCTGGGCGCCCGGCCCGAGCCCGGCCGCTACTGGTACGACGCGCAGAGTGGGCTGTGGGGTCTGGCCGGTCACGGCGCCAGCGGCTTGACGCAGCCAAGGCTGCGCGCCGCAACGTTGCCCCGCGCCGGCTCCAGCGGCGGCACGGAGGTGCTGGTCAACGGCCGCGAGCTGACCGCGACCGAGCTGCGCGATCTGGCCAGGTTGCTGGATTGGCCGCGCGAGGGCTTGCGGGGCTTCGCCGGGCGCTACTCGCTCGACGACCGCGGCGGGCTGTACGGACCGAGCAATCGCTATCTCGGCAATCTTGTTCAGGCGGCGGCGCGGACGCACGCCGACGCTGGCCCGCCAAGCGCCGCCGAGTGCGTGTGGTTGCACCTCGGCAGCGACCGCGGCGCGCTCGGACGCGTGGTGACGGTCGCCTGCGACTGACTGGCCTCGCGGCCCGGCCTGATCGCGCGCGTGCCGATTTCGGCGCTCGGCTTGCGGCTGCGGCGCATGCGCGCTAGGCCCAGCCACGATGCAGGTTGCTCCAAGAGCGCGGCGGGTGGCCCTCGCGTCCGCGTGTGGGCTGGGCCTGCTGTGGGCTGCGGCGGCATGCCATCGCGAGCCCGAGCAGAAGGTCGTCGGCCGCACCGTGATCGTGGCCTGCGCGCGCTGCGTGTTTCACATGCCCCACGTGCAGGGTTGTCCGTGGGCGGTGGAGATCGACCACAAGCGCTACTTCTACCAGGGCAAGATGCCGCAGGGCTTCGACAGCCACGCTCCGGACGGCACCTGCAACATGCCGCGCAAGGCGGTGGTCGACGGAGTGATCCGCGGCGATCGCTTCGTGGCCAGCAAGCTCGAGCTGCTGCCGGCCGAGAACGTGCCCGAGCATCCCGCGTATACCTCGGCCGACAAACACTGACCCCGCCGCGAGGACAGCCAACCTCATGAGCCAGCTCCAGGTCATCGGCGCCTATGATGGCAAGCCGCTCGCGACCCTGTCCACGCAGAGCGAGGCCGAGGCTTTCGATGCGCTGGAGCGCGCGCACGCCCTGCATCGCGAGCGCGAGCGCTGGCTGCCGGCGCACCAGCGCATTGCGATTCTCGAGCGCGCGGCGGCGCTGGTCGAGTCGCGGGCCGAGGCGATTGCGCGCCAGGCAGCGCGCGAGGGCGGCAAGCCATTGCTCGATTCCAGGGTCGAGGTGCGGCGCGGCGTCGATGGCCTGCGGGTCGCGGCGCGCGAGCTCAGCCAGCTGGCGGGCCGCGAGATCCCGATGGGCATCACCGAGTCGTCCGGGCATCGTTACGCGGTGACCTGGCGTGAGCCGCGCGGCGTGGTGCTCGCGATCAGCGCCTTCAACCATCCGTTCAACCTGATCGTTCACCAGGCGGTCACCGCGGTCGCCGCAGGCTGTCCGGTGCTGGTCAAGCCCGCGTCCACCACGCCGCTGTCCTGTCGGACGCTGGTGGACATCCTGTACGAGGCCGGGCTCTCGTCGGACTACTGCCGCATGCTGCTGCTCGAGAACGAGGTGACCGAGAAGCTGGTGTCCGACTCGCGGGTGAGCTTCCTGTCCTTTATCGGCTCGGCGCGTGTCGGCTGGCACCTGCGCAGCAAGCTCGCGCCGGGCGCCCACTGCGCGCTCGAGCACGGCGGGCTCGCCCCGGTGCTGGTCGATCGCAGCGCGGACCTCGACGCTTGCATTCCGTTGCTGGTCAAAGGCGGCTACTACCATGCCGGCCAGGTGTGTGTGTCGGTGCAGCGGGTCTACGTCGAGCACAGTATCGCGGAGCGCTTCTGCCGCGACTTCGTGGCGGCCGTGGAGCGGCTGCGCGTGGGCGACCCAGAGCAGGAAAGCACCGAGGTCGGCCCCTTGATCCGCCCGCGCGAGGTGCAGCGCGTGCATGCCTGGGTGCAGCACGCGGTGCAGCGGGGAGGCCAGCTGCTGTGCGGCGGCCGTCCGTTGTCCGAGACCTGCTACGCGCCAACCGTGGTGCTCGATCCGCCGGACGACGTCGAGGTCTCGACCAGCGAGGTCTTCGGGCCGGTCGTCGCCATCTATCGCTACCACGACCGGCTCGAGGCGATCCGGCGTGCCAACGCGCCCGACGTCTACTTCCAGGCTGCGGTGTTCACGCGCGATCTGGAGGTCGCGCTCGACAGCGCGCGCCGCCTCGATGGGATGGCGGTGATGGTCAACGACCACACCGCGTTCCGCGTCGATTGGATGCCGTTCGGCGGACACCGCCAGTCCGGCCTCGGCGTCGGCGGCATCGGCTACTCGATGCGCGACATGACGCTCGAGCGCATGGTGGTGTTCAGGTCGCAGGCGCTGTAGCGGGAGCGGCTTCGACCACGCCACGCCCATGACTGGGGGCGCGGTGGATCAGTTGAGGGTTCTCGGTCTGGGGAAGTAGCGTCCGTTCTCGAAGTGGGAGAAGTGGCTCCTGATTCTCGGGGTGGCGGCAGGGATGACCCGAGCGATCCAGGCGCAGGTTCTGCTCGGAGACGTAGGCCACGTAGGTGGTGCGGTCGTTTTCCGCGAGCAGGTGATAGAACGGCTGGTCCTTGGCGGGGCGCACGTCGGCAGGAATTGCTTGCCACCACTCCTCGCTGTTGTTGAAGGTCGGGTCGATCCCGAACACCACGCCCCGGAACGGGTAGCGCCGGTGCTGGACGACGTCCCCGATCGCGAACCTCGCCGTCTTCTTCCAGGTAGCCATGGCGCCTCTTCTAGCCATTTTGGGGCCGGACGCAACGCTGCCCTGACATGGGGGCCAAGGGGAAGACGGGAAGCACAAGGGGGCTCTCGTGCTTCCCGTCTTTGGGGGCGCGCTATTTCGAGGGCGGCAGGATGACGAACATGCCGTGGCCCTCGCGGATCACGCGCAGCCGCAGCGGCTTGCTCGCATCGGCGCGGCCCATCAGGCGCGCGGCGTCGCGCGCGTCCTTGACCTCGTCGCCGCCCACCTGCGCGATCACGTCTCCGGGGCGCAGGCCCGCGCGGCCCGCCGGGGAATCCGGCTCGACCCGCACGACCACCGCGCCGCGGTCGGTCTCGATGTCGAAGCGCTGCTTGAGCTGATCGTCGATGTCCGCGAGGCCGAGCCCGCGTCCGCCGCCGCTGCTGCTGCTCGAGCCGGCGTGGCCGCCCTTGCCGCTGTGGTCCGCGGGCAGCTCTTCCAGCTTTGCCTTGAGCGTGACGCGTTTGCCCCCGCGCCACACCGTCAGCGCAACCAGGGTGCCGGGCGGCGACTGCGCGATGCCGTTGCGGAAGGTGACCACGTCGCCGGCCGGCTTCCCGTCACGCTCGATGATGATGTCGCCGGCCTTGAGCCCGGCCTTGGCGCCCGGGCCACCGGGCGAGACATCCTGCACCAGCACGCCGCCCTTGCCCTGGTAGTCGAAGGACTTGGCCAGATCTTCGGTGACGTCGCCGATGTAGACGCCGAGGTAGCCGCGCGTGACCTTGCCGTGCTGGATCAGCTGGTCCATCACCGACTTGGCCATGTTGATCGGGATCGCGAAGCCGACGCCGTTGTTGCCGCCGTTCTGCGAGGCGATCGCGGTGTTGATGCCCACCACTTGACCTTCGAGATTGACCAGCGGACCGCCCGAATTGCCCGGGTTGATCGCGGCGTCGGTCTGGATGAAGTCCTCGTACTCGGCGATGCCGACGTGGCCGCGGCCCACCGCGCTCACGATGCCCGCGCTGACCGTCTGGGTGAGCCCGAAGGGGCTGCCCACCGCCATCACCCACTCGCCTACGTCGAGCTTGTCGGAGTCGCCGAGCGCGGCGGCAGGAAGCTTCTCGCCCTTGGCATCGTTCAAGTTGACCTTGATCACGGCGACGTCGGTCTTGGGATCGGTGCCGACCACCTTGGCTTCGAGCTGGCGATCGTCCTTGAGCACCACTTTGATCTCGTCGGCGTCTGCGACCACGTGGTTGTTGGTGAGGACGTAGCCGCGCGGATCGACGATCACGCCACTCCCGATGCCCTGCCTGCGCTGCTTTTCGGGATGCTGGAAGCCGTGAAAGAAGAACTCGAACGGGCTGCCCTCGAAGGGCGAGCTCACGTCGACCGTGCTGGTCGAGGTGACGGCGACCACCGAGGGGCGCACGGTTTTGGCGACGGCGATGAACTGGTGGCGGAAGTCGTTCTCGGCCACCGGGCCGGGCTTGACCGCCGCCGCCGGAGCGTTGTTGGCGGCGGGCGTGCCGTTGTTGCTGGCTGCGTGCTGGGTGGAGGCCAGGCTGCTGCACGCCAGGCACAGACCGAGACTCAACGCTCCCAGGAGCTTGCGATAGGCCATTGGATTGTCCTCCGAAGTGAGGCCGAGGCAGCGGGCCGCGGCCGAAAGCTGCGTCGACTGCCCTGATCAACGCACGGCGCGGCAATTTCATCGCGTGGCGGCGTCACGCTCTGCTTGGCAATCGCGAGTGTCCGGTGCAACCCCCAGAAATCCCGCAGATTTTGGCGATCGAGCCGCGTTGGTCCCACGCCCGCGCGGGCGCCGGCCGGGCGCGCGCCGAGGCAGGCCCCAGGTCCGCCGTGCTCGCGCCGATCGCAGCGGCGCCGAGCGCTGATCGCGCGCGCTCGCGAGGCCCCGGCACGCCAGCCTTTCGCGTTGCGCTCCGGCGCAGAAACGACTAGGAATACGCCCCGCTGCCCCCGGCTCCGGCGGGGCAGCTGCGGAGGATGACCTGACTCGCGACGACCATGTACAGCTCGACGGCGTGGTGACACAGGTCTACGCGGGCGGCCAGTTCGAGGTGAAGACCGACGCGGGAGCGGTGGTGCGGGCCCAGCTCAGCGGCCGCATGCGCAAGAACCGCATCCGCGTGATCCTGGGTGACCGGGTGACCGTGGCCCTGTCCCCCTACGACCTCAGCCACGGCATGATCGTCTACCGGCACAAGTGAGGCCATGGCCGGGGCCTCCATCGACGTCACCGGGATCGGCAATGCGATCGTCGACGTGCTGTGCCACGCCGACGAGGCGCTGCTGCTGCGCAGCGGGCTCACCAAGGGCACGATGGCGCTGATCGACGAGCCACGCGCGGACGAGCTGTACGCGTCGATGGGCTCGGGCATCGAGATTTCGGGAGGCTCGGCGGCCAATACCATGGCGGGCATCGCGTCGCTCGGCGGCCGCGCGGCCTACGTCGGCAAGGTGCGCGACGATCAGCTGGGCGAGGTGTTCCGCCACGACCTGCAGGCGGTGGGCGTGTCGTTCGAGACCGCCGCCTCGCGGCACGGACCGCCGACGGCGCGCTGCTTGATTCTGGTGACGCCGGACGCGCAGCGCACGATGGGCACGTTTCTGGGCGCGTGCCGCGAGCTCGGACCCGAGGACATCGACGAGGCGCTGGTCCGCAGCAGCCAGGTCACGTACATGGAGGGCTACCTGTGGGATCCGGCGGGGGCCAAGGAGGCCTTCCTCAAGGCCTGTCGGATCGCGGAGAAGGCCGGCCGCAAGGTCTCGCTCTCCCTGTCCGACCCGTTTTGCGTGGAGCGCCACCGCGGCGAGCTGCTGGAGCTGGTCGACCAGCACGTCGACATCCTGTTTGCCAACGAGCACGAGATCTGCTCGCTGTATCAGGCGCCGCACATCGAGGATGCGATGGCGGCCGTGCGCGGGCGCTGCGAGCTGATCGCGCTCACGCTGAGCGAGAAGGGCTCGGTGGTGTTGGTCGGCCACGAGACCTTCGCGGTCGCGGCCGTGCCCGTGGCGGAGGTGGCCGACACCACCGGCGCCGGCGATCTGTACGCCGCGGGCTTCCTCTATGGCTATACCCACGGTCTCGGCCCCGCCGAGTGCGGGAGCTTGGGCGCCGCCTGCGCGGCCGAGGTGATCTCTCACTTCGGCGCAAGGCCGGAGCGCGCCCTGTGCGAGCTGCTTTGAGCCTGGCGGCAGGGCCGCGTGTGCCCGCTTCAGGGGATCGCGGGAGACGCCGCTTGGGGGCAGTTGCGTTTGCGCATACCGTGTGTATTTGTCGGTCAGCGGCAACTGAGACGCGGAGGATCCCATGAGCGAGGCCAGCGACAACGACAAGACCCGGATCGTGGTGGGCGCGGACCTGTCCGAAACCGGGGACCATGCCCTGCGCGAGGCGGTCGCACTAGCCCGGAAGTTGGCGAACAGCGAGCTCCACGTCACCTACGTGATCCGGGCCGAGGCGGACATGCACGACGCCAAGAGGCTCGAGGAGATCTCGCGCAGTCTGCGCCCCAAGCTGGATGCGCTGCGGGATCATGTCACGAGTGTGTGCGCGCCACCGAGCGGCGGGCAGCCCTTTACCGTCGAGACGGTGTTTCACATCCGCATCGGCGAGCCTGCCAAGGCCATCCATCAGGTCGCCGTGGATGTCGACGCCGACATGATCGTGGTCGGCACCCACGGGCGCAAGGGTATGGAAAAGCTGCTGCTCGGCTCGGTTGCCGAGGAGCTGGTGCGGATTGCGCACGTGCCGGTCGTGGTGGCGCGTCCCAAGGAGTTCGGCGGGCTGCACAAGTCCGAGCGCCCCGAGCCCCCGCGTCCCGGTCAGAGCCTCCACAACGTCGGGCTCACCGACCGGCTGCACCTGGAGTTCCTGCCCCGCAGCTCGCACATCAGCGGGCTGCTGTAGCCCCGGGCTACTTCTTCTGCTTGGCGTAGGTGCCGACCAGCTCGGCCTCGGCCAGGATGTGGCCGGCCATCGCCGCCTCCAGCTCGGCCTTGGTCGGGTGCGCGAGATTCGAGCTCGGTGTCGAGCGCGTAGAGCTTGTGGAAGTAGCGGTGGCGGCCGATCGGCGGACAGGGTCCGCCGTAGGACGCGCGCTTCCAGTCGTTGAGACCTTGGCGCGTGCCCGCGGGCAAGGGCGTGCCGCCTTCCGGCAGCCCGGGCGCGAAGGTCGGGATGTTGAACACCACCCAGTGCACCCAGGTCATTTTGGGGGCTTTGGGATCGGGTGCATCGGGATCGTCGATGATGAGCGCCAGGCTCTTGGCCTCGTGCGGCAGGTGGCTGAAGATCAGCGGCGGCGGTGTGTCCTGACCCTCGCAGGTGTACTTGCGCGGGATCTCTCCCATTGGCGAGAACGCCGGCGATTCGATCTTCATGGCGGCCCCCTGTTTGTGCTGGGCCCGCGCCGGGCCGCGACATGCAAGCGCGACCGCGACGGCCACGAGCAAACCTGCCCACCGGAGTCGCGAACCCCTCCGCATGGCTTTCAGCGTACCCGCGCATGGCGGGCAGGCAAGGCCGCGGCGCTCTCGCAGCCGGTTTGAACCCTGCGCCAATTGCGGGAATCTCCGGAGGTGCCGTCCGATCGCGCAATCGCCGGCGAGCCTGCCGCGGCCGAGCCGTCGCGTGCGGCGCGCTGGCGCGCGCTGCAGCCCTGGCTGTCGCTGGCGCTCGGGGTGGCGAGCGCGATCAGCATGAACCGTGGCCCTCGACGCGCGGCGCTGGTCGCGGTGGCCGCGGTGGCGCTGTGGCTGACGCTGCTGTTGCTGCACGGGCTTTCGCGCCTGCAGGCTGCGCGCGGCGGCGCACCTGTGAGCCGTCTGCTCGGCCTCGCCCGCCGCTCCTCGCTGCTGGCCACACAATCGGCGCTGCAGCTCGGCTTGTTCTTCGCGCTGCCGTTCTACGTCCGCGCCGCCAGCTTCGAGCTCGGTCACGTGGCGTTCCTCGCCGGGCTCGGGCTGCTGTGCGCGGTCTGTTTATGGGATCCGTTGACCGAGCGGCTGCTGACGCGGCCGTGGCTCGCACCGCTGCTGCCTGCGATCTCGAGCTTCGTGGCGCTCAATGCGGTGCTGCCCGGGCTCGGCTTGTCGACGCGCGCGAGCCTGCGCGTCGCGGCGCTGACCGCCGCCGCGGGCGTGACCGTGACCGCGGCGATCACGGCGCCCGCCGGGCGCCGCCTGCGCGCGTGCGCGGTCGCGCTGGCCGCCGGGCTGTGCTTGCCGGCGGCGCTCGAGCTCGGCGCTGCGCGCATGGTGCCGGCGGCGCCGCTGCGCCTGGTCAAGATCGAGATCGGCACGCGGATGCAGGGCAGGTGGGTGGCCGACGCGGTCGAGCGGCTGGACCACGCGCCCGCGCGGTTGTTCTGCGCCAGCGCGATCGCCTCTCCGTTGGGTGTCAAGGATCGGCTGTTTCACGTGTGGCGTTACGACGGCGCGCTGCGCGCGCGCATCGAGCTCTCGATCCGCGGCGGCCGCAGCGCGGGCTTTCGCACCTATTCACGCATCGACCACTTCGGCAGCCGCCCGTCGGGCGTCTACACCTGCAGTGTCGAGACGCTCAGCGGCCAAGTGCTGGGCAGCCGCAAGGTGCGCATCGTCTCGCCGAGGGGGTAGCCCGCGTCGCGAAGGGATTCCACAGGAAGGCGGGAAGACGGGAAGTAGGGCATGAGCCGCGCTGCCCGCCTTCCTGCTGATTCTCAATCCCGGCGCCCCGCCAGCAGCACCTGCACCTCGGCTGCGAGTTGCTGGCCGGTGAAGGGCTTCTGCAGGAAGCGCACGTGTGCAGGCAGGCCGCTGGCGTCGTGCTGCCGCAGGTCGCCCGAAATCAGCAGCGCCCGCAGCCGCGGCCTGCGTGCGAGCAGCTGCTCAATCAGCTCGACGCCCGAGCGGCCGGGCATCACCACATCGCTCACCACGGCGCCGAGCGCCTCCAGCACGTGCGCCGGCAAGGCCAGCGCCTGCTCGGCGCTGGCCGCCTGCACCACGTCGAAGCCGGCGCCGCGCAGGCCCAGCGCGAGCACCTCGCGCACCTCGTCCATGTCCTCGACCAGCAGCACGCAAGCATGGACCGGCGCTCGCGCCGGCGTCGGCGCCACGGGCTCGGGAGCAGCCGGCCGCGTGTCCGCCGACAGCGGCAAATAGACACTGAACGTGGTGCCCCGGCCCGGCGCGCTGCGCACACTGACGCTGCCGCCGCTCTGCGTGACGATGCCGTACACCGTCGACAGCCCGAGGCCGGTGCCCTTGCCGGGCTCCTTGGTGGTGAAGAACGGCTCGAACACGCGCTGTCGCGTCGCCTCGTCCATACCCCGTCCCTCGTCGATCACGTCGAGCACGACCCAGCGCCCCGCCGGCACCTCGGTGGATTCGCCCGGCGCGATCTCGGCGCTGCGGGTTTGCAGCACGATCCGTCCGCCCTGGCCGCTCAGGGCGTCGCGCGCGTTGAGCGCGAGGTTCATCACCACCTGCTCGATCTGGCTCGGGTCTACGCGGGTGCACGGGAGATCGGGCGCCAGGCGCTGCTCGACGCCCACGCCGCCACCCAGCGTGCTGCGCAACAGCCGCTGCATGCGCTCGAGCACCGCGCCCAGATCCACCGCTACCGGCTGCATGCGCTGGCGGCGGCTGAAGGCCAGCAGGTCGCGCGTCAGATCGGCGGCGCGCCGGCCCGCGTGCTTCAGATCGTCCAGGTGCGGC
Organism: uncultured delta proteobacterium; assembly: GCA_963778655.1. Taxonomy (GTDB): domain Bacteria; phylum Myxococcota_A; class Polyangia; order Polyangiales; family JAFGIB01; genus CAVZVA01. The sequence continues at coordinate 421,126 of CAVZVA010000011.1, read as the reverse complement.
CGCAGCGGCGAGCCCGCGGGCAGGCTCCGGGCCACCAGCTCGGTGCAGCTCATCATGACCGTCAGCAGGTTGTTGAAGTCGTGGGCGAGCCCGCCGGCGAGCTGGCCCACCGCTTCGAGCCGCTGCGAGCGCCGCAGTTGCTCCTCGAGCGCGTCGCGCTCGGTGACGTCGTGTACGATCGACAGCAGCAGCGACTCCGAGTCGATTTCGACCGGCCCCGAGTGCACCTCCACGTGACGCACGGCGCCGCTGGCGGTGCGATGACGGAAGCGAAAGTAGCGGCGGCGCCCGCTGCGCGCGTTCTCCATTTCCGCCTGCACCTCTTCGGAAGTGAGCAGGTTGATGTCGGTGATGTGCATGCTGCGCAGGGTCTCGAGCGGCCAGCCGTAGAACTCCACCGCGGCGCTGTTGGCGTCGACGATGCGCCCGCTGGTGGGCGAGATCAGCAGCTTGATCGCCGTGTTGACCTCGAACAGCGCGCGGTAGAAAGCCTCGCTGCGCTCGATGCCGTGCCGATCGTGGCTCACGGCGTCGATGATAGCGTCCCGGCCACGATGCGCCTACCTCAGCTCGGCCGAGCTCTTCTCCAGCAGGCGGCGCGCGATGATCAGCAGCTGGATCTGCTGCGTGCCCTCGAAGATGTCGAGGATCTTCGAATCGCGCGCCCATTTCTCCAGCAGCTCGCTCTCGGCGTAGCCGAGGACGCCGCAGATCTCCGCGCAACGCAGGGTGATGGCATTCGCGGTGCGGCCCGCCTTGGCTTTGGCCATCGACGCCTCCTTGGAGTTAGGCTGACCGTTGTCGGCCATCCACGCGGCCTTGATCGTCAGCAGGCGCGCGGCCTCCAGGTCGGCCTCCATGCGGTAGAGCTCGGCCTCGAGCGCGCTGCTGGTCCACAGGCCGCGGTCGTACTCGGCGCGGTAGCCTTGGGCCTGCAGCAACTCGCGGGCCTTTTCCAGGGCGGCGCGCGCCACCCCCACACCCATCGCCGCCACCACCGGCCGCGTGTTGTCGAAGGTCTGCATCACGCCCGCAAAGCCCTGCTGCACGTCCACCTCGGGGCTGCCCAGCAGGTTTTCCGCGGGCACGCGGCAGTCGCTGAGCACCAGGGTGGCGGTGTCCGAGGCCTTGATGCCGAGCTTGTGCTCAAGCCGCGCGACCTGCATTCCGGGCGTGCCCTTCTCGACCACGAAGCTCTTGATCGCCGCACGCCCCAGGCTCGGATCGAGCGTCGCCCACACCACCACCGCGTCGCAGCGCTCGCCGGCGGTCACGAAGATCTTCTCGCCGTTGAGCACGTAGCAGTCGCCGTCCTTGCGCGCGCTGGTGCGGATCGCGGCCGAGTCGCTGCCGGCGCCCGGCTCGGTGATCGCCATCGCCGCCCAGCGGCCCTTGAAGCGCTCGAGCTGCTGCTCGTTCGCGACCGCGGCGATTGCGGCGTTGCCCAGGCCCTGGCGCGGAATGGTCAGCGCCAGGCCCACGTCGCCCCAGCACAGCTCGGTGAGGCCCAGCACGGTCGACATGTTGGTGCCGTTGCGCACGCCACCGTTTTCGCGGCGCGCCTTGCGCTCCTGCTTGAGCTGACCGGCGCCGGCGCCGATCGAGCGGTCGCCCTCGTTCATGCCGTCCATCACCGCCGCCAGCATGTCGAGCTCCTTGGGATAAGCGTGCTCGGCCAGGTCGTACTTGCGCGAGATGGGGCGGAACACCTGCTGCGCGACCTGGTGTGCCTGCTCGACCAGACCCTTGAGCTTGCTCGGAATCTCCAGATACATGGTTTGCGCCGTCGCCCTCTATGCCGCTGCCCTACAGCAGCATGCCGCCTTCCATCAGCCCGATCGCCCGCAGGTCGCGATACCAGCGCTCGACCGGGTGCGCCTTGGTGAAGCCATGCCCGCCCAGCAACTGCACCGCGTTGGTGCCGATCTGCATGCCCTTGTCCGCGCACAGCACGCGCGCCAGGTAGGCCTCGCGCGCGAACGGCAGCCCATGCTCGGCGCGGCTGGCCGCGCGCCAGCTGAGCAGGCGCATGCCTTCGAGCTCGACGCCGATGTCGGCGATCAGGAACGCCACCGCCTGGCGGTGGCTGATCGGCTCGCCGAAGGCCTTACGCTCGTTGCAATACGGGATCACATAGTCGAGCGCCGCCTGGGCGCAGCCGACCGCGAGCGCGCACCAGCCGAGCGAGCAGCAGCTGAGCAGCTCGCTGTAGTCGAACGCGGACGCGCCCTCGCCCAGCAGCGCCGAAGGCGGCAGCCGCACCTGCTGCAGGCGCACGCCGGCCAGCGCGGCCGCGCGCAGGCCCATGGCCGGCTCGGGCCGGACGCTCAGCCCCGGAGTGCCGGCCTCGACCAGGAAGAGCTGGGGGCCGTGGCCCAGCAGGTCCGCCGCCACCAGCAGCAGCTCGGCCTGCTCGCCCAGCGGCACCAGCGCCTTCTCGCCATCGAGCAGGAAGCCGTCCGCGTCCTGCCGCGCGTGGGTGCGCAGGTCGCGCGGATCGAACGCGGGCCGCGCTTCGGCCAGCGCCAGCGCGCAGCGCGGCGGGTCGTCGCCCGCGAACGCCGCCAGCAGCGTGGCCTGCTGCTCAGCCGAGCCCCAGCGCGCGAGCGCGCTGGCCACCGCCAGCGGCGCCAGCGCGGCCAGTGCCAGCCCCATGTCGCCGTGCGCCAGCTCCTCGGCCACCAACGAAAGCGTGAGCGTGGCGCTCTCCGTTGCCGCGCCGCCGAGCGCTTCGGGCACCACCAGCTGAGCAAGCCCCAGCTCGGCGAACTTTTCGGCGAAGCCTTCGGGGGGCGCGCACGCGTCGTTGGCCCCGGCGGCCGCTTCGCGCATGACCTCGCGGGCGAAGCGCTGCGCCATCTCACACGCCATCTGCTGCTCCTCGCTCGGTGTGAGGTCGAACAGATCGCTGTTGCGCTGGGGCGCTCCGAGCCGTTCCGGCTTGAGCAGCTTTCGTACAGCCTTGAGCCGGCGTCCCGCGCTGCTCGCCGCGCGGAAGCCTTCCTTGGTGGCGTGATAGGCCACCTTCTGGGCCGGCCGCTGCAGTCCCAGCTTGTGCAGCAGCTCGCTGCCCGCGATCTTGTTCAGCGCCGAGAGCGCCGGCCCGATGGGATTGAAGCTCATGTGTCCTCCGGCACGGTCGAGCTCGCGCCGTTGAAAGCCGCCTGCGGATGGTAATTGGATCGCAGGCGTTTACTAGATATGTCCGTTCGCAAGCCCGATCACGCTTCGCTCGATGCGGGAGCGAAACGAGGGGGCGGGCGGGGCGCGTGCCCCTCCCGAGTGACAGGAGCCTCGATGCGCGTTCCCAATCGCTACATCTTGCGGCCAGGCGCGGTGGTCGGCGCGCTCGGGCGCACAGCGTTGAAGGCGCTGCAACAGGGCTTGGGCGGCCGCACTGGCGGGTCCGTGCCGGTCACTCCCGGCCCCGAGCTGTTCGTGGCCGGCGCGGCGGGCGGCCCCGCCTATTTGACTGGAACCTTTGCCATGCGTGGAGACGGCTCATGACGGACGTGATCCTGCGACTCAGTCAACATCCGATGGCTCGCAACCTGGCGGCGCGCGCGAAGCTGCCCATCTCCTTGCCCGAGAAGCTCGAGCGGCTGGACGGGCCGGGCCTGCCGCGGCCGCTGCAGGACCGCGACGTGCTGTTTGCGGGGGAGGGTGCGCTGGCCGCGGCGCTGGCGCGCACGCTCACCTGCGCGGGCGCCAACCCCTGGCTCGCCTCGAGCGCGCTGCTGTCCGCGTTCGCCGGCCCCTGCGAGGCTTACGGCCGCCAGCCCAAGCTGGTCGCGCCCGCCGAGCACGAGGCCGAGACGCTGCACGCGCTGGTGCTGGATGCGACGCGCTTCGGCGGCCCTGCGGAGCTCAAGGGCTTGTGGGAGGTGTACCACGCGTGGCTTCACGCGCTGCGCCGCCACGGCCGCACGCTGCTGTTGGGGCGGCCGCCCGAGTCCGCGCCCTCGATGCAGGAGGCCGCGGCGCGCGCTGCGCTCGACGGATTCAACCGCAGCGTGGCCAAGGAGATCGGCGGCAAGGCGGCCTGCTCGAATCTGCTCTACGTCGAGGAAGGGGCCGAGGAGAGGCTTTCGGCGCCGTTGCGCTTCCTGCTGTCGGAGGCCTCCGCGTTCGTCACCGCACAGCCGCTGCAGGTGTCGGCGCGCGTGCGCTGGGACGGCGACGATCCGTGGACCCAGCCGCTCGCGGGCAAGGTCGCGCTGGTGACCGGCGCCGCGCGCGGCATCGGCGAGGCGATCGCGCGCGTGCTCGCGGTGGAGGGCGCGCACGTGGTGTGCCTCGACCGTCCCGACAACGACGCGGCGCTCAGCCTGGTCGCACGCGACGTCGGCGGCTCGCTGCTGCTGTGCGACGTCACGACCGAGAACGCGCCGCGACGCATCTGCGCGCACCTGCGCGAGGCGCACGGAGGCGTGGACATCGTGGTCCACAACGCCGGCATCACCCGCGACCGCACGCTCGCGTGCATGAGCGAGCTGTTGTGGGACCAGGTGATCGGCTTGAACCTGCAGGCGGTGCTGCGCGTCACCGCCGCGCTGCTCGACGAGGGCGTGTTGCGTGACGGCGGCCGCGTGCTCAGCCTGTCGTCGATCGCCGGCATCGCGGGCAACGCCGGACAGACCAACTACGCGGCGAGCAAGGCCGGCATCATCGGCTTCACCCAGCACCTGGCCGAGCGGCTCGCGCCTCGCGGCATCACAGTCAACGCGGTGGCGCCGGGCTTCATCGAGACGCGCATGACCGCAGCCCTGCCGCTGCTGGTCCGGGAGGTGGGACGGCGTCTTTCCGCGCTGGGACAGGGCGGGCTGCCGGAAGACGTGGCGCGCGCTGTCGCGTTCCTGGCGCTGCCCGGCGCCGCGGGCGTGACCGGGCAGGTGCTGCGCGTGTGCGGCGGCTCGCTGCTGGGCGCGTAGCGCGCGTAGGCCGCGCCGGATCAGATCAACAGGAAGACGGGAAGAATGACAAGCGGTCCCGAGACCGATCCGGAGCGGCTCAACGTCCACGGCCGCTCGATCGCGATCGGCCATCCCTTGGGCGCCGCCGGCGCGTGCATGGTCACCAGCATGGCGCGCGAGCTGGTCGCGTGCGGCGAGCAGAGCGCGCTGCTGGGGATCTGCGCGGCCGGCGGGCTCGGCACCGCGGCGGTGCTCGAGCGAGTCTGAAGAACGCGCGAGGCGCGCCGCTCATCAGCCGATCGTGAGCAGCGAGCTGACGTCGCCGGCGTCGAGCAGGTAGTCGCTGATCGCCTCCTGCAAGCGCCACGAGACCCGCGGCGCGTGCTCGGCCGGGCAGCACAGGGCGGCCACGCCGGCGAGCGTCTCACCGTCCTTTTGCGTGCTGCGCAGCCAGAGTGGATGAAAGACCGAGCCATCGCCGAGATCGATCCGTCCGAGCTCGTCGCCGATCGCCCCGAACACCGCCGTGAGGTCCTCCAGCTCCCGCTGCGCGAGCAGCTCGAGCGCGCGCACCAGCGCCTCCGGCGGCGGCTCACCGGTGAACGACGCGCGCACCTGCAGCCCGTGTTCCTGCGCGGTGAACAGGTGCCCGTGCGAGGCGCCGGCGTGCTCCACCAGCAGCGAAAGCGCGCGTGCGGCACGCTGGTCCGGCGTCTTGCAGCTCGCCATCGCGGTGTGCACGGTGTGCAGGCCCGCGTCGCGCGCCGCGGCAGCGCCGCCGTCGTCCTGGCTGCCAGCCGTCGGGCGCAGGGCCGCCAGCTCGGCGAGGTCGAGCAGGTGCGCGTGCCTGGCGACCAAGGCCGGGTGCCGGCCCTGGCGGTAGCACTGCGCAGTCGCGCGTTCGTGCAGCTCGAACGCCGCGGGATCCCCGGCGAGCACGGCGACCTGAGCGCGCGCTTCGTGCAGCCGCGCCAGCGGCACGCCGCCCATGTTCGCGGCCGAAGCCGCGGCGATCGCCGTGTCGAGCCGATAGGCGGCGCTCTCGAGCGCTCCGATCTCGGCTTCCGCCAGCGCGAGCGCCCGCTCGAGGTCGCGGCGCGCGGTGCGCGCCAGATCCAGCTCTTCGGCCCAGCCCAGCGCGCGCTGCCCGAGCTCGTGCGCCACCTCCGGCTCTCCATCCTGCCGCAGCACGTCGACCAGGCTGGTGGTCGCCCACATCCAGATCAGGTGGCGGCCGGGCGCGGTCTGTTGCAGCGCCAGCTCCAGCTCGGCGCGGGCGCCGCCCAGGTTGCCGCGCAGCCGTTGGTACTCGCCGCGCGCCCAGGCCAGCACCGGCAGCCAGGAGGGGCTGTCTTCGCTCAGCTCCGCGATCACGTCGATCGTGTCGCGCAGCTCCGGCAGCGATCCGACCAGCGCGTGGGCGTGCGCCTCGTGGTAGGCGCCCATACGCACGTTCGGCGTCACCAGCGCGTCGAGGCCGTCGAGCTGCAGCAGCTCGATGTGCTGGCGGCAGAGCTTGGCGCGGCGCACGTCGCCGTTGTACAGGTGGCCGAGCAGTCGCACGTGCCAGCCGCGGTAGTGGCCGAAGCCGACGCTCGCCGGGAATAGTTGCTCCCACTCCTTGTTGCGACGGTCGATCTCGTCGGCTCGCTCGATCGTCTTGCGCCCGCCCCCGCGGGCTTCCCACACACCCAGGTAGTAGCGGGTCGCGTTCGCGGTGGCCAGGACCGTTGCGTTGCCGCGCAAGGCCGGGTCGTGCTCGATGCGCTTGAGGATCGCGGCCCGGCGTGGGGTGCTCTCGAGGCCGCGGGCGCCGTCGAGCGCGGCCAGCACCACCTCGGCCAGCAGGTCGAGCGCGGGCGAAAGCGTGCGGAAGGGCTCGATCAGCGGCGGCAGCGTCTCCAGACCGACCAGATCGAGCGTGCGGCCGTAGCCGCCGGAGAGCGCCATCACCAGGTAGGCGAGGGCGGGCACCGCCTCGTCCGGCGGCAGGCAGCGCTCGGTTTCGGGCGTCTGCTCCCAGCAGCGCTTGGCGTGCGCCAGGCACTGCCGAACGCGGGCGCTCGGGTCCGGCGTCGGCGCCAGCTCCGACCAGTAGACGAGCCCGGTGTCGCGCACGAGCTGATCGATCACCGGCAGCGCGTGGCGCACCAGGCGCGGGTCGTAGTATGCGGCCAGGTTGACCAGCGAGCGCCGCAGCTCGAAGCGCGCGCGGATCGCCCCGCCCGCCGTGTCGTAGTGCTGCAGGGCAGAGAGGTATGCGCGTCTGGCCAGCTTGTAGCGCGCGTTCAGGCGCGAGAGCGCCTCGGGGTTGTTGAGCTGTTGCGCGCGGCGCGCCAGCAGCTCGGCGGCGCGCGCCGGGTGCCCTGCCTGCTGCAGGTGCCAGCCCTGCATGAACACGTCGCGATAGGGCTCGTCCGCGTAGATCGCCGCCAGCCGCACGTGCAGCTCCCGGGCGCGCTCGGGCGCGAGCGCCTCGCGCAGCGCACCGGCGAGCGCGGGATGGCTGAACGCGTAGCTCTCGGCCTGCACGCGCAGCACGTCGGCTCGCACCAGCGCGTCGAGCGCGATGAACCAGCGGCTGCGGGAGCCCGGGTCGAGCAGCTGCGCGTAGTGCTCCGTTCGGATCGGCCCCATCGGGTCGATCAGCGCGAGCCCCTCGGCCAGCGTGCGCGCGTCCTGGCCGAGCCCGAGCACGCGCGCGGCCAGCGCTTCCTTGAGCGTGCCCGGCAGGCCCAGCTTTCGCGGATCGCTCGGCAGCACCCAGCGCCCTGCCTCGTAGCGCACCGCGCCCTGGTCCAGCAGCTGCTGCGCCAGCCCCATGGTCGTGCCCGGGTTGCCCTGCGCCAGGCCGTGGACCACGTGGCTCAGCACCTTGAGGTGGGCGGCCTCGCCGAACACCGAGCCCAGCATCGCCTCGGTCTCGGGCTCGCTCAGCGGTTGCAGCGCGATCGCAGGCGAGTCGCGCCTCAGCATCGGCACCCACCGCGCCGATTCGGGCTCGTCCTCGGCAAGGCTGAGCGCGACCGCCAGCTTGTGCCGGGGCGCGGCCTGGGTGAGCTCGCGCAGCACCGCGGCCGATGCCGGGTCGGCCGTGTGCGCAGCGTCCACCGCCAGCAGCAGCCCGCGCGCATCCGCGACCTGCAGCAGCCAGTGCACCAGCAGCGTGCGTCCCTCGGCCAGCCTGCGGGCGCGCTGTTCCGGCGATTGCGGTTCGTCGCTCGGCTGCAGCAGGCGCTCGAGCTCCGGCGGCAGCTCGCGTCCCGCAGCGCCCGCGGTCGCGCGCAGCTCCTGGACCAACTCGGCCATCACGCCGAAATCCCCGGCGCGTCCCGCGTCCCCGTCGGCGCGCGCCGTGATCAAGCCGAGCAGGCGTGCCTCGAGCACCAGGGTCGAGAGCAGTCGCCTGCGCCCCGCGCCGGCCGGCCCTTGGGTCCACAGCACCGTGCCCGGACCGCCCAGCGTGCGCACCAGGCGCCCGCGTGCCTCGGTCAGGGCCTGCTCGCGCCCGACCAGCATCGGGGTCAGCAGGCCCGGGCGCGCGCTCCGCGACTGTTCGGGCGCAAGGCCCGCGATCGCTTCCAGCCTGTCGATGACCTCCCACGCCGTGGTGGGTCTGCGCAGGAGGTCGAGGCTGAGCAGCGCGAGCACCAGCGCGCTCAGCGCTTCGGGCAGCTCGGGCACGAGCGCCGACGGGGCGGCCAGATCGCTGCGCCAGCGCTCGCGCAGCTCGTCGAAACGCCTCGCGGGGTAGGCGTGGCGGCCGGTGAGCAGGAAGTACGCCAGCGCGCCGAGCGCGTACAGGTCGGTGCGTCCGTCGAGCGGCTGCCCATGCAGGGCCTCCGGTGGGACGAAGGCAGGCGTCCCCACCAGCGGCGCGCTGGTGCCCATCGGCGAGAGCGCGCCAAAGTCGATCAGCTTCGCGCGCCCGTCTTCGCCGCGCCGAACGTTGCGCGGCGTCACGTCCCGATGCACCAGGCGCCGGGAGTGGACCACGGCGAGCGCCACCGCCACGTCCCGCAGCAACGCGCAGGCGTCGCGCCAAGCGAGCGACCCGCCCTGCGCGAGGTCCTCCCCTTCGAGCAGCTCCATCGTATAGTACGGCTGCCGATCATCGACCCCGTAGTCGAGCACGCGCACGATGCGCGGGTGGGCCAGGTCGGAGAGCGCCTGGTACTCGTGCTGGAACAGCCGCGTGATCCGCTCGCGAGCGCGCTCGCCGGCACGCAGCTGTTTGAGGGCGAGCCGGCTGCCGCCGGCCTGGTCGCGCACGCGATAGACCACCGCCATTCCGCCGCGTCCCAGGACCGCTTCGACCACATAGCGCCCGGCCAGCTTGTCGGGCGCTGGGACGCTATGGCTTTGGCCTTGCTTCACGCTTGTGATGCGGGGGCCGCGGAGGAGCGCGATTCCCCAGCTCGCAAGGTTACCAACTCGGGACCCGCGCCGCGACGCGTGGGACTCACACCCACACGGACGCGGGCGGGTGGGTGGCTGATCCGCCCATTGTGGGCAGCCACCCGCGAGGTGCTTAACTACAACGTGCCATGGCAGCGGAGCCCGTGACCGTGGATCCAGCCGCCGATCCCGCGAGGCTGGCACGCGCTTTGGCCGACAGCGCGTTGCTCGCGGATCTGTCGCCGTTCGAGCTCGAACGGCTCGCGGCTGTGGTCGAGCCGGTGCGCCTTCCGGCGCGCAGCGTGATCGTCACGGAGGGTGCCACCGACCGCAGCATGTACTTCTGTCTGGCGGGCCACGCCGTGGTCGCGCGGGGCCGCGTCGAGGTGGAGCGCATCGGACCTGGCGAGCATTTCGGCGAGCTCGCGCTGGTGGCCGGCTTGCCGCGCGCCGCCTCGGTCACCACCCGCGACGAGATGCTGCTGGCCCGCCTCTCGCACGCGCAATACCTGAGGCTGCACGCCCGCTACCCCGAGCTCGGCCGCCACCTGCTCGAGGCGATCACCGCCAGCGTCGCCGCGCGCCTCACCCATATGACCGACGGCATCCGCACCTTGCTGCGCGAGCGCTCACTGCCACGGCGCGCGGTGATCGAGCTGCGCGTGTGCGGGCAGCCGCGCAGCATCCATCCGGGCACGCCGATAGCCGAGCTGCTCCCGGCGGAGGTCGACGGCCGTCCGGTCGTCGCCGGCTTGATCGACCGCAGGGCGGTCTCGCTCTCGAGCGTGGTGTCCTCGCCGTGCGCGCTCGAGCCGCTGAGCGTCGCCCACTGGGAGGGCCAACGGATCTATCGCCAGAGCCTGGGGCTGCTGTTGCTCGAGGCAGCCCAGCGTGTCGAGCCCGGGGCGCGCGTCGATCTCGAGCGCTCGGTGGGGTTCGGGCAGCGGGTGCGCGTGCACGGCGGCGACGAGCGCGTCCTTCAGCGCTTTGTGGACGCGCTCGAGCCCGAGATGCGGCGCATCGCGAGCGGCGGCGCGCAGCTGCGCGAGGAGCTGTGGACCGCGGGCGAGGCGCGCGAGCTATTTCGGGAGCGCGCGCTGCCCCACGTCGCGGAGCTGCTCGCGACCTGGCGCGATTCGGCCGTGCCGCTGGTCAGCTACGGCGAGGTCTATGCGCTGGGGCTGACCCCGCTGGTCGCGCACGCGCGGTTGCTGCGCGACTTCGCGATCGAACGTGACGAGGACGGCCTGCTGTTGCTGTACGGCGATAGGCGGGCCAGCGCCCCGCCGCCGAAGCCGAGCAGCCCGCCGATCGCGATGGCCTCGCCGCACCCGGCCGCGCGTCCAGCCGGCGAGCCGGCGCGCTTCGCCGCCGAAGCGCGCGAGGTCTCCGAGCAGACGCGGGCCATGACCGTGGGCGAGGATCGCTTCTTGGCCACGCTGGCCGTCACCAGCGTCGGCGCTTTCAACCGCGCCTGCATCGACGGCAACGTCACCCAGCTGGTCCGGGTGCACGAGGGCTTCCACGAGAAGTCGATCGGTCAGATCGCGGACACCATCGCGACGCGGCGCGGCGAGGTCAAGCTGGTGTGCGTGGCAGGCCCCAGCTCGGCCGGCAAGACCACCTTCATCAAGCGATTGCGCGTTCAGCTTCAGGTCAACGCCGTCAACCCGATCGGGCTTTCGCTCGACGACTACTATCTCGATCGCGAGCGGACGCCGCGCGACGCGCAGGGCGAATACGACTACGAAGCGCTCGAGGCGCTCGACCTGCGCCTGCTCGGCGATCACATCCACGGCTTGCTCGCCGGCCAGCGGGTGCGAACCGCGCGCTACGATTTTCGCAACGGGCGCAGCCAGCCGGCGGGCGGCGCCGAGATCGAGCTCGGCGCGCGGGACGTGCTGGTGGTCGAAGGCATCCACGGCATCAACCCCGCGATCCTCGGCGACGCGCCGCGAGAGCGCGCGTTTGGCATCTTCATCAGCCCGCTGACGCAGTTGCCCTTCGACCACCTCAGCCGCATCCACGCCTCGGACCTGCGCTTGCTGCGGCGCATCGTGCGGGACCGGCACCACCGCGCCACCACGGCCGAGGCCAACATCCTGCGCTGGCCTTCGGTGCGCAGGGGCGAGCGCCGCCACATCTACCCCTTCCAGCACGAGGTCGACGCGGTGTTCGACTCGTCGCTGGTGTACGAGCCCGCCGTGTTGAGGGTATACGCCGAGCGCTACCTGCTCGAGGTGCCGCACGACAGCTCAGCCTACACGACAGCCTATCGCCTCTTGCGGTTGCTCGATCGCTTCGTCACCATCTACCCCGACCAAGTCCCGCCCACCTCGATCCTGCGCGAGTTCATCGGCGGCAGCGGCTTCGAATACTGATTCCATGCTGGAGATCGTGGGTAGCCTGTTGGCGCTGGCGATCGGCGCCGGGTTCGTCGGCTCGGTGTCCGGTCTGGGGGGCGGCGTGTTCATCGTGCCCGCGCTCGTAATTGGCGCCCGGATGCCGATGCACGTCGCGGTCGGCGCCAGCCTGATCTCGGTGGTCGCCACCAGCGCCGGCGCGAGCGTGGCCTTCGTCCGCGACGGCTGGACCAACCTCAGGGTTGCGATGGTGCTCGAGTGCGCGACCGTGACCGGCGCGGTGACCGGCGCGTACCTTGCCGGACTTATCCCGCCTGTGGCGCTCGAGCTGTTGTTCGCGGCGATGATGCTGGCATCGGCCTTCTTCAGCTTGCACCGCCACGACGACCAGGTGATCGCGGTCGGTGATCCGCTGGCGCGGCGGCTTGCGCTGGTGGGGGAAGTGCCGGGCCCGGACGGCAGGCCCGTGCACTACGAGGTCGTGCGGCTGCCGCTGGGCGCATCGCTGATGCTGGTCGCGGGGGTGCTTTCCGGCATGCTCGGGGTCGGGGCCGGCGCGGTGAAGGTGGTGGCGATGGACTATTTCATGCGGCTGCCGCTCAAGGTCTCGAGCGCGACCAGCAACTTCATGATCGGCGTGACCGCGGGTGCCGGCGCGCTGGTGTTTCTCGCGCGCGGCGATATCTCGACCACCGTGGCCGGGCCGGTCGCGATCGGCGTCACGCTGGGCGCGCTCGGCGGCAGCCGCTTGCTGCCGCGCCTCCGCGCGCGCCGGCTGCGGCTCGGCTTCGTGCTGATCCTGCTGCTGATCGCTGTGGAGATGGGCTGGCGCGCGCTGGCCGGTATTTGAGCTATGCACCCCGAGTCACCGCAGGCAGATCGAGCAGCGGCCGTGAGCTCCGAGGAGGACCGCATCTTGCGCGCGTGGACGCCGTTGCTGCTGCGCACCGTGCTGGCTGTGGCGATGCTGCTGCTGGCGACCGGCATGCTGCTCGCCGTGGTCCAGTCGCCCGCCCAGTACGTGCAGCGCTACCAGCTGGTTCGGGCGGGGCAGCTGCACGAGCGCCAATCCCTGGCCGAGCTGGTGCGGGCGATGCGCGCGGGCGACCCTCACTCCGTGCTGACGCTGGGCCTGTTCGTGCTCAGCCTGGTGCCGCTGGGCCGGGTCAGCTTCTGCTTTCTGCTGTTCTTGCGTGAGCGCGACCTCACCTACGTGCTGCTCACGGCCTACGTGCTGCTGGGTTTGGCGTTGGGTATGTGGCTCGGCCACGCAGGCTGACTGGTCCCGCAAGCGCGTCGCAAGCGCGTGCGGGGCCCGAGCCGCGGCGCACGCGGCTCGAACCGGGAGCCGCAGCGCTGGTCGCAACGCGCGACCCACGCCAGATCAGAGCTCGCGATTCGGGATCGAATCACAAACTCTGATTTCTCCTTTGATTGTCAGGGAGTCGCGCCGACTGCCTGCGCGCGAGGCAAAGCCTCGCGTATTCACCCTCTCGCGGTGGTGCGGCATCCGCCGCACCGCCAAATGACCGACCGGCATGGCCATTCCCGAATCGTGATCGGTCATTTAGCAACGCGCTCGACCTCGACCCCGGGGTGGGCATCGCGCGCGACGCTGCGCTCAGGTCAGGGCCAGCGCAGCGTCGCTCAGGCCCAGCGCGGCGTCGGCAACGCCCAGCGCGAAGCAATCGGCGAGCAGGCGGATGCGGCCTGCCGGGTGGCCGGCCTGCTCCACCACGGTATCGGCCAGCGCCTTCATCTGGCGTTGCGCAGGGTCACCGCTGCGCGCATCGCAGTTGAGCACGATGTGCACCTCCGCGCTCAGCCTGGACAGCATCGCGCCCAGCATCTGTGCGCGCGATAGCAGGGTCATCGGGTCCTGGGCGCCGCCCGCGACCACCATCACCTGATCCACGGCCGCCCGCCGCTGCCGCAGGCGCTCGAGCCGATCCAGCACGCGTGCCCGGAACTCCCGGTTCGGTTCGCTGCGGTGCTGGGTGACGACCAGCAAGTCGTTGGCCGGCTTGCGCCAGCGCTTGATGTGCTCCAGCCATTGCGATCCGCGTTCGACGATGAGTAGGGAAATTTTCACGAGCGACCTCGCGGGAGTCTGGGAAGGGGTCGCGTAGGGCTTTGCAAGTCCCGTGCCGCCTTGTTGCTCACGCGCATACAACCCGATTGGGCCCCTGCCGGTGCACCTCTTGCGCCGTCCCGGCGAATATCCTGCGCAGCGGGGGCGTTGTCGCTTCAGGACGGGTGGCTATGGATCCCCCGACATGAGCGTGGACAGCGTCGGCTCGCTGGGAGCCTGGCTCGGTTTCACCGCATTCGTGCTGGCCATGCTGGTGCTGGATCTGCGTGTGTTCCACCGCACACCCCACGAGATCCGCGCGCGCGAGGCGCTGGCGTGGAGCGCGGTGTGGATCGGCCTGGCGCTGGCGTTCAACGTCGCGGTGGGCTTCTGGTTCGGCCCCGAGCGCGCGCTCGAGTTTCTGACCGGTTACGTGATCGAGAAGGCGCTCTCGGTCGACAACCTGTTCGTGTTCCTGGTGATCTTTTCCTATTTCGCGGTGCCGGCCGCGCTGCAGCATCGGGTGCTGTTCTGGGGCGTGGTCGGCGCGATCGCGATGCGCGTGCTCTTCATCCTGCTGGGCACCGCGCTGCTCGCGCGCTTCCACTGGGTGCTGTATCTGTTCGGGGCCTTCCTGGTGTTCACCGGGGTCCGGCTGCTCTTGCAGCGCGAGGGCGATGTCCACCCCGAGCGCAACCCGGTGTTGCGGCTCTTTCGCCGTGTCGTCCCCTCGGTGTCCGACTACCGTGGCGGCCGCTTCACCGTGGTGGAGAACGGCCGCAGGTACGCCACGCCGCTGCTGATGGTGCTGGTGGTGGTCGAGGCGACCGACCTGGTGTTCGCGACCGACTCGATTCCCGCGGTGTTCGCGGTGACGCGCGATCCGTTCATCGTCTACACCTCGAACATCTTCGCCGTCCTCGGCCTGCGCTCGCTCTACTTCGCGCTCGCGGGGCTGATGCAGAAGTTCCACTATCTCAAGGTCGGGCTCGGTCTGGTGCTGGCGTTCGTGGGCGTCAAGATGTTGATCGCCAAGATCTACGAGCTGCCGATCGCGGTCTCGCTGGGCGTGATCGCGGGCCTGCTGGGCGCCTCGATCGCCACCTCGATCCTACGCCCCCCAGGGCCACCACCCCTGCCAAGCGAGGACTCGCCCTGAGCCCCGCGGGCGGGCCCAAGCTCCAAAGGTCACAGGAAGGCGGGAAGACGGGAAGGACACAGCGCCTGCTTCCCGCCTTCCCGTCTTCCTGTTGAAGCCTGGGGATGTTGCGGACTAGCGTGCGACTACGCGGGTGCCGTCGCTCACGCGATCGCTGGGGTGGACGATCACCGGGTCACCTTCGTGCAAGCCGCGCAACACCTCGACCCGTTCCGTGCTCACGTGGCCGATCGTGATCGGCACCAGCTGGGCCTTGCCGTCCGCCACGCGGAACACCGCCCAACCGGGCTCGCGGCGGAAAGTCGCGCTCGCTGGAACCTGCAGCACGCCGTCGCCTTCCCAGACCACGATGCGGGCTTCCACATGATAGCCGTCGCCCAGCGCGGCCCACACGCTGCGCGGCTCGTCCAGGTCGATGATGACGTTGACGCGCTGCTCCTCGACGCCGAGCGCGGAGACGCGCGTGAACGCGCTCGGCTCGACCAGGCGCACGTGGGCGCGCAACGGCTGGTCCGCGCCCCAGCGCTCGATCGATACGCTCGCGCCGGGACGGATGTGCACCGCGTCGCTGGTCAGCACGTCGACCACGATCTCCAGCGCGGCGGGGTTGCCGATCTCGAGCAACGGGACGCCCGGCTGCACCGCGCCTTCGCTCTGCTGCATCACCTTGAGCACCCGGCCCTTCACCGGCGAGACCACGTCGATCTGCTCCTGGTCGCCGTGCGGCTTGCCCAGGCGGCCGAGCGCGGCCCGCGCCATCTGCAGGTCGTAGTCGGCCACGCGCGCGCCGAACTCGGAGCTCGCCAGCTCCTGCCGCCGCGCGCGCTCCTCGAGCTCGGCTTGCTCGAGGCTGCGCGCGGAGACTGCCCCGCTGCCGGTCAGCGAGCGCTGCCGCGTGGCCTCGCGCTGCGCGAGCTCGAGCCCGGTACGCACCCGCTCCACCGTGGAATAGGCCTGGCGGCGCTGCGCGGCCGCCGCCGCCACTCGCGCCTCGGCCTCGGCCTTGCTACGCGCGTCGAGCAACGGCGCCTGCAGCGGCAACAGTCGCGCCAACACCGTGCCGGGCTCGACCGGGTCGCCTGGATTGAGCTCGATGCGCGCCACGTTGGCCAGCAACGGCGCCGAGACCAGGTAGCGATCCTTGACGCGCGTGCGCCCGTCCTCGTCGACCGTGACCTGCAGGTGCCCGCGCTCGACCCGACCGAGGTCGACCGCGACCGGCTTGGGCAGCCAGGCGTAGGCCACGGCGCCGGCGCCCGCGAGCGCGAGCAGCCACAGCCCGGTGCGCCGCGCCCGGCTCGCCCACAGCCGCTTGCGCTGTTCCCGCTGTGCCCTGCTGCGCCCGGCCTGCGGCTGCGGGCGCCCCTCGCCGCGCGAGGCGGGCGCGGGCTGCTCGTCGCGGGCTGTCGGCGAATCATCCATCACGGCTCCACGCTCGTTTCAGCTTCCGCCTTGGAGGCAAACTCCGGAGAGTGCAACAGGAAGGCGGCAAGATGGGAAGAACAACATGGATCCGGGCTTCCCGCCTTGCCGTGAATCTTGGTCCGAACGCATGCGTGTCGGTCCTGCTCACTCGCGGCTCTTGAGCACGCCGATCAGGTCGAGCCGGTCGAGCTTCCGGCGCACCACCAGCGCGCTCGCGAGCGAGGCGACCAGCGTGACCAGCGCCGCGAAGGCGTAGGTGCGGGCGGAGATCACCACCGGGAAGCGATACATTTCGGGGTCGGCGTGGGCCATCATCTGGCCGGCGATGACGCCGCCGAGCCACATGCCCGGCACCAGCGCGACCAGCACCTGGATCGCCAGCTCGCCGAGCAAGATGGCGGAGATCTCGCCGCGCCGAAAGCCCAGCACGCGCAGGCTCGCCAGGTCGCGGCTGCGCGTCGAGAGCGCGATGCGGGCGTTGTTGTAGATCACGCCGCACGCGATCACGGCGGCGAATATGGTGAGGATCAGGGTGGTGAAACGCATCTGGCCCGCGGTCTGCTCGCGGAACTGCTGCAGCAGGTTGTCGAGCCGGTTCACGCCCAGCACCTCCGGGCGCGCCTTGAGCGCTCGCTCGAGCTGCTCGCGCTTGTCGGGGTCGACGCTGAGCAGGGCCATCGAGATCATCGGCTCACTGCCCAGCAGGCGAGCCAGCGAGTCGGCTTGCATGTGGCCGAACAACCCGAAGACCTCGTCCGCGAGCCCCGCCACCACGACCTGGTGCCGCCCGCGCTGGCCTTCGAGCACCTCGATCTCGATCTGATCGCCTATGCGCACGCCGAGGATCTGCGCCAGCGTGCGCGTCAGCAGCACGCCGTGCTCGGGCGGTGTTTCGAGGCTGCCGTCGCGATCGAGCACGCGGCGCAGCTTGGCGTGCGCGGGGTGTCCGAACAGCACGCTCTCGCGCGATCTCGGCCCGGCGCGGTAGCGTACGGCGACCAGGCGCAGGCCCTCGGTGCGACGCACGCCCGGCAGGTGCGCCAGCTCGCGCAGCGCGCGCTCCGGCAGGGGGCGGCGAAAGCTGACGTTCATGTCCTCGCGCTGCGAGAGCTCGAATTGTACCTGCATGTACCACTCGACCGCGTCGCTGCCGAAGCGGCCCGCGATCAGCACCGCGACCGACATCGCGATGCCCAGCGACGACAGCAGCGCGCGCAGCGGCCTGCGCTCGATCTCGCGCAGCACCATCTGGGCGGCCTGCCCGAACAGCAGCGGCAAGCCGATGCGCTCGCTGATGCCGCGCCGGTAGCTGGTGGGCGCCTCGGGCCGCATCGCCTCGGCGGGCGGCAGCCGCATCACCGCGCGCACCGCGCCGAGCGCGCCAGCCACCGCGGCCAGCAGGCTGCTGCCGAGCGCCAGGATCAGCAGACGCGGCTCGAGGGTGAACGCGAGCGAGGGAAAGTGGAAGTAGCGGGTGTACAGCTGGGTCAGCTCGCCGCCCAGCCAGGCTCCGACCGCCACCCCCAGCACCGACCCGCCCAGCACGACCACCGACACCAGCTTCAGGTAGTGCAGGCCGACCTGCCTGCGGCCGTAGCCGACCGCCTTGAGCGTGGCGATCTGGGGCCGCTGCAACTGGACCAGGCGCGAGAGCACGACGTTGATCAGGAACGCCGCCACGCACAGGAAAATGGTCGGCAGCAGCGTGGTCAGCGTCTCGAGCTGCGCCAGCTCGCCGCGCAGCACGTTGTTCGAGAGCTGCTTGTCGCGGCCGTGGGCGCCGCGACAGCCGTAGGGCTCGAGCAGGCGGTCGAGCGCCTCGATCACCGCCGGCTCCGATGCGCCCGGTTGCAGCCGCACCAGCAGGTCGTCGAACGCGCCCCGCATCACGAATGCCGCCGACACCACGCTCTGGTCCATCCACAGCACGCCGAAGCGGCGCGGGTCGGGCGTCATCTCGCCGGGTGCGATCGAGAACACGAACTCCGGGCTGAGCGCGGTGCCCACGATGCGCAGCTCGCGCCGAATGCCCGCGATCACCACTGGCAGCTTGTCGCCGATGGCCAGATGGTGGCCGCGTGCGAACGCCTCCAGCACCACCACCTCGTCCGCGCGCCCCGGCTCGAACATGCGCCCCTCGCGCAGCGAGATCGCGCCCAGCGCCGGCACGCCGCGCGCAGGCAGCGAGACCAGCTGGGCGATCGCCGGCTCGGGCATGCTCGCGATCGGCACGCTGACCCGCTGCACCACGCGCAGCTCCGCGCGGGCTACGCCGTCGATGGCCTCGATCCGCCGGCGCAGCGAGGCCGGCGCGCGCTCCAGGTGCGCGAACACGTCCGCGAAGCGGTTGCGCTCGTAGTAGCCGTCGCGTGCCCGCAGCAGCGAGTAGTAGGTGCCCTTGGTCGCCACGTAGCTGGCGATCCCGCAGGCGACCACCAGCGCGATGGTGATCACCTGGCCTGTCATCTGGCCGAGGTCGCGCAGCAGCTTGCGGTCGATCGCCCTTACCACGAGATCGCCTCGGCGCTGGCCTTGTTCGTGTTGCGCTGCTCGCTCTTGATGCGGCCGTCGTGCAACGTGAGCACGCGATCGGCCATCGCCGCGATCGGCGCGTTGTGGGTGATAATCGCGGTGGTGGTCCCGAGCTGGCGGTTGACCTGTTCGAGCACCTGCAGCACGCGCCGTCCGGTCTCGGCGTCGAGCGCGCCGGTCGGCTCGTCGCACAGCAGCAGGTCGGGCTGCTTGGCCACCGCGCGCGCGATCGCCACCCGCTGCTGCTCGCCGCCGGAGAGCTGGGCCGGGAAGTGGTCGAGCCGATCGCCCAGGCCCACCAGCGCGAGCGCTTCCTCGGGTGTGATGGGCCGCGGCGCGATCTCGGTCACCAGCGCGACGTTTTCGCGCGCGGTCAGGCTGGGGATCAGGTTGTAGAACTGGAACACGAAGCCAACGTGGTCGCGCCGGAACCGGGTGAGGGTCTCCTCGTCGGCGTGCGTGAGATCCTGATCCCGGTAGATCACGCGTCCCTCGGTCGGCACGTCAAGCCCGCCCAGGATGTTCAGCAGCGTGGACTTGCCGCTGCCGGAGGGCCCGAGCAGCACGATGAACTCGCCTTCGTAGAGGCATACGTCCACGCCGCGCAGCGCGTGCACATCCACCTCGCCCATCCGGTACACCTTGGTCAGGCCGCGGCCATCGAGAACATGAGGTCGGCTGGACACGGGCCCTCGGGCAGCTGCGCGCGGGTGGGCTCGGGACCACATAGACGCCGTGCAGCCCGCGGCAACCGAGTCATCGCACACGGTGGGAGGAATGCAATCGCGCGCGCGTGCTGCGCGGGCGAAGGGCGCGACGACGGCTTGGTGCGCAGCCCGAAGTCGGCGATAATTCTTGCTCCATGGGGGCAGCAGCCCGCGAGAATCGAACAGGCGAGCTGCTCGCGGGGCGCTACGAGCTGCACGAGGTGCTGGAGGCCGGGGAGGTCTACGACACCTATCGCGCCACCGATCGGCGCGATTCGCTCGCGGTCGCGATCAAGCTGTTGCGCCCTGAGCTCGCATTGCGCTCTGCGGTGGTGCAGGGCTTCGTCAGCGGGCCCAAGCGCTTGGCCGGGCTGCGCCATCCCAACCTGGCCCGCGTGCTCGCGGTCGAGTCCGACGACACGGGTATTCCCTTCGTGGTCGAGGAGCGGGTGGAAGGCGAGCCGCTCTCACGCTCGATCTCGCGCTTCTCCGGCGGCATGCCGGTGGGCGGCGCGATCACCATGATCGCGCCCGTGGTCGAGGCGATGGCGGCGGCGCACGCGCTCGGGATCGCGCACGGTCGGCTCGACAGCGAGCACGTCGTTCTGGAGCAGCAGGGCGGCAGCTCCGTGCCGAAGGTGACCGGCCTCGCCCACGCGCCGCAGGGCGGGCCCGAGCAGGCGCGGCTCGCGCCGGAGCTGCGCGACGGGCGAGCCAGCGCGGACGCGCGCTCGGACGTGTGGGCGCTGGGCGCGCTGCTGTACGAGACGCTGTGCGGCGAGGCGCCCGCGGCGGCCAAGGGCTTGCACGTGGCGCTCGACGAGGTCGCGCCGCACCTGCCGAGCGAGCTCACGCAGCTGGTCGAGCGCTGCCTGGCGCCCGAGCCCGCCCGGCGCTTCGGCCAGGCAGGCGAAGTGCGTGAGGCGCTGAGTCGCGCGCGTGCGAATCTGCGCGGCGGCGGCGCGCGTGCCAAGGCCGAGGCCTTCGTGCCGGCCGAGCCCACCAAGCCCGCCCGGCCCCCGGCCAAGAGCCCGCAGGTGCCGCCGGCCAGGCGCCCGGACGCGCGCCTTGCGGCCAAACCGTCCCCGGTGCGCGCCGCGGCCAAGCCGTCCCAGCCGCGTGCTGCGAGCCCGGCGCGACCGGTTGGCCGGCGAACCGCTGCGGGCCGCGACGTCGCGCTGCCCGCGCTCGAGTCGGCCGCGCTCCAGGCCACTGTGCCCGAGCCCTCCGCTGCCGAGGAAGCCCTCGATGCCAGCTTCGAGGCCACGTTCGCGGCGTTCGATGCGCCCGCCGAGCCTGCCGCGCCCGAGCCGCTGCAACAGGATGCGGACGCGGCGCGGCTGGAGCTGGCGCTGGGCGCGACCGTGGCGCAGGCCGAGGCGCCGCTGATTCCCTCGGTGATTCCGCTGCCGGGCGCCGGCGAAGCCGCCTTCGCCTCCTTCGAGCCTAGCGACGAGCCCGAAATCACGCTCGAGCCGATCACGCCGAGCCAGGCGCCCAAGCTCGAGCGCCTGGCGCGCGCGCTGCGCACGCCGCAGCCGCGGTCCGCGCCCGCAGCCGCGCTCCGGTCCGTTCCGCCCGCGCCTGCGCCCGCGATGGAGGTCAAGACGCTTGGCGATCTGGCCGCTGCGTTCGAACCGATCGAGGGCGCCGACCGCATCGTGCAGTCGGAGCACGAAGACAACGCGCGCGCGCGCGCTTTCCGCGAGCGGGCCGCGAGCAAACCGGAAACGGCGGCACGCAGTCGCGACCCCGGCGCGCCGAGCAAGGCCGAGCCGGCGCGCAGCGCCGAGCGGCGCAGCAAGAGCGCGGCGATTCCCGGCAGCGTCAAGCAGCTGCGCGAGGCCAGTGCGGTGGTGCGCGGGCCCAGCCCGGAGCAGATCCGCGAAGCGCGCGAGCGCGCGCAGCGCAGCCAGCGGGGCCGCAGGCGGATCCTGGGCGAGCTGCTGTTCTTCCTGTTCGCCTTCGTGTTGCTGTTCGCGATCCCGTTGCTGTGGGACCCGAGCGGCGGCAAGGCGCGCGCGTTGCTCGGCCAGCGCACCCAGCTCGCGGCCGGTGGCCTGGCGCTGCTCTCGGTGGTGACGCTGGTCCGCACCTGGGCGATGCAGATCCAGGGACGCGAGATGATGCTGCGTCCGGTCACCATCTCGCTGCGTGTGGTGACGGTCACGGTGTGCGCGCTGTGCGCGACCTATTTCTTGCCGGCTGGCGCGCTCGGCCCGGCCGAGGCCGCCGCGCGCACCATCTTGCCGTGGGCGAGCGGTGGGTTCTATCTGGCGTTTGGGCTCTACGGCATGCTGCGCGGCGTGCGCGAGGCGGCATCGAGCCCGATCTTCGGGATCGTGTTGACGCTGCTCTACAGCGGCGGCTTCTTCGGCTCGTATCGCGCGCTTGCGGCGACGGTGCTCGCGCGTGGCGGCGGGCGCGGCGTGAGTGCGGCGGCAGCAGGTGGCGTCTCGGCCCAGGCCGGCGGCGGCCTGTTCTCGCGGCTGCACCGACTGGCCAGCGGCGAGGCCAGCGGCGACGTCGGGCAGGTCGCAACCGCCGACGCGGGCGCGCCCGAAACGCTCACCGAGAAGCACCACGCGGGCGGCTCCGAGGCCGAAGACATGCAGGGGATCGAGGAGATGGAGCGCGCGCGCAAGCGCAAGGGCGCGCAGTTCGACGCGCTCGGCAAGCAAATCCACACGATGATCCGGGCCGGCGGGCAGCCGAGCCCCGGGCCGGCCGGCGGAGACGCGCCTAGCCCCTGAGCCGGCCCGCGCTCGCAACACGGCAAACCCGATAACTCTGGAAAGCAAGCGGGTGAGCCGTGAGTCATCTGGCTCAAAATATCCGTGGCGCGCGCCATGGCGCCGTTATAGGTGTGCGGCGGATGGAAAACGCGCTCGCCAGCGCTGCCCCGGAAGCCCAGGGGCGGCCGGGCCGGCGTCTCATCGGCCAACTGCTATGGAAGCAGCGCCTCGGGCTGTCTCTGGGGGTGGGCTCGGGTCTGATGTGGACCGCCGGCAAGATCGCGGTGCCGGCATTGGTGCGCCAGGCGATCGATCGCGGCCTGCGCGGCGATTCGACCGCGGCCGCGCTGCACTGGGCCGGCTGGATCGCCGCCGCGGGCGTGGTGGCGGCCATCTTCACCGGCCTGCGCCGCTACATGGCGTTCCACGAGGGCCGCCGCGCCGAGGCCGACCTGCGCGCGCGGTTGTTTGCGCACATCGAGCGCTTGCACTTCGGCTTTCACGATCGGGTGCAGACCGGCGAGCTGATGAGCCGCTGCAACGCGGACCTGCAGCAGATTCAGAATTTCGTCACGCTGATTCCGCTCACGCTCAGCAACTTCGTGATCGTAACTGCGGTCACGACCATCATGCTGACGATCCATCCGCTGCTGACCGTGTTGGCGCTCGGCTCGCTGCCGTTCGTCAATGTGCTGGGTCGGCGCTTCTCGCTGGCGCTGTTCCCCACCGTGCGCGGCCTGCAGGAGAAGACGGCGCAGCTCGCCAGCGTGGTCGAGGAGTCGGTCGCCGGCGTGCGCGTGATCAAGGGCTTCGGCGCCGAGCAAGTTCAGCAGGGCCGCCTGGCCAGCGCTGCCGACGGCGTCTACGAGATGGCGATGCGGGCGGCGCTGGTGCGTTCCCGCTTTCTGCCCGCGATCGAGCTGACGCCGAGCCTGGGACAGATCTGCGTGCTGGCGTACGGGGGACACCTGGTGCTCGGGGGCGAGCTCAGCATCGGCACCCTGATCATGTTCAACTTCTACGTGATCCTGCTGGTCAACCCGCTGCGTATGTTGGGGCAGATCATCGCGCAGGCGGAGCGCGCGACCGCCTCGGCCGATCGCACCGCGCAGGTGTTGACGACCGCGCCCGCGATCGTCGACGCGCCCGAGGCGCGCGCGCTGCCCGCGCGCGACCAGCAGCGCGGAGAGGTGCGCTTCGAGCAGGTCAGCTTCGGCTACGGCGGGGCGGGCTCGCCGCGTGTGCTCGAGGGTTTCGATCTGGTGGTGCCGGCGGGTCAATCGGTGGCGCTGGTCGGCGAGACCGGCTGCGGCAAGAGCACGCTGGTCAAGCTCATCCCGCGCTTCTACGACGTGGATGCAGGGCGCGTGACGATCGACGGCATCGACGTGCGCGCGCTGCGCCTGCACGAGCTGCGCAGTCAGGTGGGCATCGTGTTCGAGGACACCTTTCTGTTCAGCGACAGCGTGGCGGCCAACATCGCGTTCGCCCGGCCCGAGGCCGAGCAGGCGCAGATCGAGCGCGCGGCGCGGCTGGCCGGGGCGCACGATTTCATTCTCGAGCTGCCCCTGGGCTACGCCACCCTGATCGGAGAGCGCGGCTTCTCGCTCTCCGGCGGGCAGCGCCAGCGCATCGCGATCGCGCGCGCGATCCTGGCCGATCCGCGCGTGCTGATCCTGGACGACGCCACTTCCGCGGTCGATCCCGAGAAGGAGCATGAGATTCGCGCGGCGATGGCCGAGGTGATGCAAGGCCGCACCACGATCGTGATCGCGCACCGCCCGGTCACGATTGCGCTCGCGGACCGCGTCGTGTTGCTGGCTGGCGGCCGCATCGCCGCCGAAGGCACGCACGAGCAGCTGCTCGCCTGCAGCTCCGCCTATCGCCGCGTGCTGGCGGCCGCACCGATGGCGGAGGCCGCGCAATGACCCAGAATCACGAGCCGCTCGGCGATGCAGCGGCGGCTGCCGAGCGCGCGCCCCAGGTCGCCCTCTCCGTGCTGTTGCGGCGCATGCTTCAGCTGCTCGGCCCGCAGCGGCGCGAGCTGGTCCTGGCGCTGGTGCTGATCGCGACCTGGACCGCCACCAACCTGGCCGGCCCGTTTGCGATCAAGCTGGCGATCGACCGCGGCATTACCCGCCGCAACGTGCCGATGCTCGACCTCGCGATCGCGTTCTACGTCGCGATCAGCGTGCTGTCGTACTTCGTGTACCGGGCGCAGATCCGTGTGCTCGCCCGGGTCGGCGAGAGCTTTCTGCGCGATCTGCGCGTGCGCGTGTTCGCCCACCTGCAGCGGCTGTCGATGCCGTTCTACGACCGCAACAAGACCGGCGTGCTGGTCTCGCGCATGACCTCGGACGTGGATTCGCTGCAGGAGCTGGTGCAGACCGGGCTGCTGACGCTGATCGGAAGCAGCTTGCTGCTGGTGTTCTCGGCGCTGGTGCTGACCTGGGTTTCACCGCAGCTGATGCTCGCGTGCCTGGTCGCTGTGCCGCTGGTGGTCGCGGCCAGCGTGCGCTTCGCGCGCCGCTCGACCTCGACTTACCTGGCCGTGCGCGACCGCATCGCTGCCACGCTCTCTCGCCTGCAGGAGGGCATCGCCGGGGTGCGCGTGATCCAGGCCTTCGCACGCGAGCCGGTCGAGATCGAGCGCTTCGAGCGCTCCAATCAGGAGCAGTATCGGGCCCACATGGTCTCGGTCCGACTGCAGGCCTGGTATCTGCCGGTGATCGAGGTCTCGGGCACCGGCACCACCGCGCTGGTGGTGGCGCTGGGCGGCTACCTGGTGCACCGGCATGCCGCGACCGTCGGGACGGTGACCTTCTTCATCCTGACGCTGACCAACTTGTTCGAGCCGATCCAGCAGTTCAGCCAGCTCTTCAATCAGATGCAGTCCGCGGGCGCCGGGCTGCGCAAGCTGTTCGGCCTGCTCGACACGCCGCTCGACGTACCCGAGCGTGAGGGCGGCGCCGAGCTGCCGCGCAGCGGGCCGATCGAGCTGTCGCAGGTCAGCTTCCGCTACCGCGAGCAGGGCGAGCTGGTGCTGTCCGATGTCGAGCTCTCGATCGCGCCGGGCGAGCGCATCGCGCTGGTGGGGCCCACCGGGGCCGGCAAGTCGACGCTGGCCAAGCTGATCGCGCGGCTGTACGACCCGTCGTCGGGCTCGATTCGCCTCGGCGGGCTGGATCTGCGCGACGCCAGCATGCGCTCGCTGCGGGACGGCATCGTCGTGGTCCCGCAGGAGGGCTTCCTGTTCAACGCGAGCATCCGCGACAACGTGCGCATCGCGCGCGCGGGCGCGAGCGATGCCGAGGTGGAGGCTGCGCTCGAGGAGATCGGCGTGCTCGAGCGCTTTCGTGCGCTGCCCGAGGGCCTGGACACCCAGGTCAACGAGCGCGGCTCGCGGCTATCGGCCGGCGAGAAACAGCTGGTGTCGCTATCGCGCGCAGCGCTGCGCGATCCGGCCGTGCTGGTGCTGGACGAGGCGACCTCGAGCCTCGATCCGGGTACCGAGCTGCTGGTCGAGCGCGCGATGCGCAAGCTGATGCGGGGCCGGACCGTGATCGTGATCGCGCACCGGCTCTCGACCGCGGCGCAGGCCGATCGCGTCGCGGTGGTCGCAGGCGGCCGGCTGGCCGAGGTCGGCACCCATGACGAGCTGCTCGCGCGCGGCGGCCGCTACGCTGCGCTGTTCACCAAGTCCCAAGCGGCGATGACAGCCGCGAGCGCGTGATATGCTCCGCTAGAGCACCGAACATATTGAAACACGCACGATTTCGGAGCCCTCGCGGGCGCATGGCACGCGCGCTCCCCGCTCGACGTAGGATGGACTACACCTTCGGGCTCCCGCCCGCACCCTGCATCCCGCCATGACCCCGACTTCGCACACGTTTCAATATGTTCGGTTCTCTAGAGCTCGTGATTCGAGCCCGAATCGCGAGCTCTGATTTAGAGAGCGCCTTGTCGATGCAGCAGTGGACCAACGTCGAGACCAGCCTGCCGCCGCCCGACGGCCAGGTGGTGCCGAGTCGGCCCGAGGAGATCAGCGCGCGGTGGTTGACCGCGTGCTTGCGGCACGCCGGGGCGCTGCCCCAAGACGCGCGCGTCGCCAGCTTTGAGAGCACGCGCATCGGTCAGGGGCGCGGCTTTGCGGGTCAGCTCGCGCGCATCCAGCTGCGCTACGACCCGGAGCAGGCGGACGCGCCCGCGACGCTGATCGGGAAGTTCGCGGCCCAGCACGGCCCCACCCGCGAGATGATGTCGGGCATGGACGCCTACGTGCGCGAGGTGCGCTTCTACCGCGAGCTGGCGCCCGAGATCGGCGTCGGCACGGCGCGTTGCTACCTCGCGCACTTCGACCCCGAGCGCGGCAACTTCTGCTTGCTGCTCGAGGATCTGGCGCCCTCTCGCTCGGTGGACATCGAGACGGGGCTGTCGCTGGAGCAGGCGGAGCAGGTGCTGACGCAGCTCGCGGGCATGCACGGGCGCTGGTGGAACCGCGTCGCCGAGGTGCCGTGGCTCGAGCTGTCCGAGGATGTCGTCAACAGGCTGCGCGCGCGCTTCCTGGCTTTGCTGCCGTCGTTCGTGAGTCAGTTCGGCGCGATCTATCCGGCGATGACCGGGGTGGCGCAGCAGCTCGGCGAGCTGATGGCGGGCAACGAGGTGATGGGCGCGTTGCGCGAGCCGCCGATGACCCTGGCACACAACGACCTGCACCTCGAGAACGTGTTCTTTCCCAGCGAAGCCGGCGGCCGCTTCGCGCTGATCGATTGGCAAGGGCTGGCGGGAACGCGCCACGGCACGACCGACGTCACGCGCATCCTGTGCGTGGGTATGCGACCCGAGCTGCGGCGGCGGCACGGCGACGCGCTGCTGCGGCACTATCACCGCAAGCTGCGCGAGCTGGGCGTGCGCGGTTTCTCGTTGCGCAAGCTCAGGCGCCGCTTTCGCGAGGAAACGACGGCGATGGTGGTGATCGGCGTGCTGGCCATGGGCACGCTGGACTTCAACGTCGAGGGCGGACAACGCATGGCGGAGCTGCTCGCCGGGCGCATCGAGGTGGCGGTCGCGGACTCGCGCGTGAGCGCGTTGCTGCGCGTCGTGCTGTGGGTGGTGCGCCTGCGACGCTTCGCGCGCAGGTTGCTGGTGCGAGCGAGGTTGTTGAAGAGTTGAGCAGGGCCTGGGTCGAAGCGCTACAACACGACCCGCACAGGCGTGAGCGAGCTGTCGTTCAAGCCACCTCCATTGCCCAGTTGTCCGTTTGCGTTGTTGCCCCAGCACCGCACGCTGCCGTCCGAGCGCGGTTCGAGCAAATCTAGAGCTCGGTGCGCGGGGGTAGGGCGCCGGCTGCGAGCAGGATGCCGGTGCTGAGCGCGATCACGATCATCAGCATTTGAAAGCCGATGTCGAACGCGCGCGAGGTGTCGTGCATCGCCGCTGCCGACACGCTCAGCAGGCCCAAGCTGCCCGGCACCAGCATGGTGACGCCGGGTAGGGTCAGCGTGCTCGATGGCCGGTCGTGGCGGCGCGCGAAGGCGTGGCTGTACAGGCCGACCGCGCAGGCGGCGAGCAGCACTCCGCTCTCGATCCCGAGTCGGGCGCCGGCCAAACGGCAGACGAAGAACGCCAGCGCGCTGACCGCGAGCGTGTGTCCGAGGTCGGAGAAACGGATCGCATACAGCACGGCGAAGCCGAGTGCGAGCAGCAGCGCGCCGAAGGTCGCGGGCCACAGCGTGGCAGGCGGCAGCGGCGCGAGCTCGGCCTCGGCCAGACGCCCCAGCCTGACACCGAACAGCACGCCTAGCCCGAGCTGCAGAAACACCACCGCCGCCCCCATGCTGCGCGCCGTGCCGCTGACCAGGTGTCCGGTCGCCAGCTCGGTCATGGCCAGAGTCAGGGTCAGCCCCGGCAGCAGCACGAACAGCGCCGCAAACGACACCACCAGCGGGTGCGCCAGCAGGCCGGCGTGGGTCAGGGTGCTGCTGCACAGCGTGATCAGCACCGCCCCGGCCACTGGCGTGACGCGAGCGAGCCCCGGCCGCGTGCTGCCGAGCCACAGCAGCGCGCCAACCAGCAGGCCCAGCGCGGCCGCCCACGCGGCGTCGAGCATGCTGCCGCCGAGCATCAGCGTGCCGCCGAAGCCGACCAGCGCGATCGCCCACGCGTCGAGCCAGCGCGGCAGCTTGCGCGGCGCCTTCAGGATCGCGTCGACCTGAGCCTCGGCACCGGCGGCGTCGAGCTCGCCGCGCTCCACGCGCGCCACCACCTGGTGCAGCGCATCCAGCCGGGACAGATCGGTGGTGCCCGGCTCCGCGCGCACGGTGTGGCTATCGGTGCCGCGCGGGCCGTGCAAAGTGATGGTCAACGCGGTGGGCAGGCCGAACACCGTGCAGCTGCGACCGAGCGCGCCCGAGAGCCGCGCCACTGCCTCCTCGACGCGGTGCGCGGGAAGCCCGTACCCGAGCAGCGCCGCGGCCAGCGCCAGGATGCAGCGCACGTCGGGGTCGGCAACGGTCTGCACGCGTCGGGCCGCGGCGGTGGCGGGCAGGGGCGCGACCACCACCGCTCCGGGTAGACCCGAGCCGCGCACGGGAAGAGCGTGCTCGCTGGCGGTAGCGGGCTCGCCTCGCCCGGGCGGCGGCGTCTCGGCCGACTCGCCGCGCGCTCCCAGCAAGAACGCGCGCAGCGCCGATGTTCGTGCTCGCATGCCCACGTCCCGATCTGTCACAAAGCGCGGGAGCCCACAACGCCAGCGCGGCGCCGAGTCTCAGCTGCTGCGACGACCCATGGTGAGCAGACCCACCGCGAGCGAGATCAGCGCGCTCGCGACCACCACCCACATGCCGAGCCCGGTCGAGCTCAGGAACAGGCGGATCACGGTGTACAGCCCGCCGCTGAGCACGGCGATACCCGCGGCGAGCGCGAGCCAGACGGTGATGCGGTGCCCGCTCAGCGCGCCGACCAGCAAGCCCGAGCCCAACAGCGGCACCGCGAACAGCAGTATGCGGTAGGGCCCGGTGATCAGATCCACCAGCTCGCCCTGTGTCACCAGCAGGCCGAGCCCGCTGATCGCGGCCGCGCCTCCGATCGACACCCAGGGCAGGAAGAAACCGAGCACGAGCCCCAGCCCGGCGGCTCCCAGCAGCACGCGCGCCACGAACGAGCCCAGCGGCGTCGAGGCGAGCTGGCTCCGCGCACGCGGCTTGGCCGGCGCCGGGCCCTTTGGCCGTGCGGTGGCGCTCTGCTGTTCGGTGGATGCATCAGGAGCCGGCATCGTGTCACCCCCGCTGGGCGCCAGTTGGCTTCGGTCGGAAACCGGAACGGATGTCCGAGCCGCTTTAGTAGCACCGGCCCGGTCAGTTGACCATGAAGCCGCTGTCGAGCGTGTTGGTGTCGTAGCTGGGGGTTGTGCCGACCCGGATCGCGGCGTTGTAGGCCGTGGACGCGGCCAGGCCCGAGACGGTCGCGGTGCAGGTGTTGCCGGGTTGCGGGTTGTACACGCAGTCGAACAGCGACTCGTTGCCGCCGCCCACCGGGGTCAGCACCAGCTGGTAGGTCGCGCCCGACGGGGCATTGCTCATGGTCGCGGTCACCGCGGTGCTGTCGGCGGCGTTCTGGCCCGACGGGCCGAGGCTGGTGAGCGCGGGCGTGCTGCAGCCGCACATGCCCAGGGTCGGCGCCAGGCCCACGCAGGTGGCGTCCCACGAGCCGCTGCAGCAGGAGGCGGTGTTGTTGCAGATGGTCGTCACGCACGCGCTGCAGCCCGTGGCTAGGGCTGCGCCGGGCAGGCATTCGCTGTGCGCGCAGCCGGCCGCGGCGTTGACCGTAAACGCGTTCGCCAGCACGTTGCTGTCGTAGCCCTCGGCGCCGCTGGTGATGTGCAGGCGCGCATCGTAGCTGCCTGCGCCCGTCAGGCCCGAGACGGTGGCGTCGCAGGCCGTGCCGCCGCCGTTGAGCGTGCACGGGAACGAGCCGCCGGTGCCGCCGTCGCCATTGGGGCTGAGCCACAGCTCGTAGCTCGCCCCGATCAGCGCATCGGAAATGGCCACGCTGAGCGGGGTGCTGTCGCCCGCGTTCTGGCTGGTCACGCTGAGCGCGCCGCTCGTCAGCGACGGCTGCGTGCAGCTGCAGGCCTGCAAGCCGTACGCGACCAGGACGCAGTCGAGGCCCCAGTTGCTCGAGCAGCACGCCGGCGTGCTGGTGCAGACGCCGGTGACGCAGCTCGAGCAACCCGCCTGCAGGGCCGCGCCCGCGCCGCACTCGGCGTGCACGCAGGCCGTCGCGGGGCTGATCGTGAGCGCGCTGCTGAGGGTATTGGTGTCCAGCGTGGGAGTGGTGCCGACCACGATCTTCACGTCGTAGGTACCCGCGGGCAGGCTCACGCTCGCGCTGCAGCTGTCGGCGGTGGTGGCGGTGCAGGGAAAGGAGCCCGTGGTCGGCCCCCCATCACCGCTCCCTCCGCCTCCGGTGAGCACCAGCGTGTAGGCCTGGCCGGCCGGCGCATTCGCCAGCGTCGCCGTCAGCGTGGTGGCGGTGCTGGCGGCGAGGGTGGTCGGCGCCACCTCGGAGAGCGACGGCGGGCTGCAGCCGCAGGTCTGCGAGCCCGCGGCCGCGTTCACGCAACCCGGATCCCAGCCGGCGCTGCAGCAGTTCGCGTGTCCGCCGCACACCTCGGTCGCGCAGGCCGAGCAGTCGCCGGCCAGGGCGCCGCCCGGGATGCATTCGGGGTGGCTGCAGGTCGAGGGCGTCGCCTGCACGGTGACCTGCAGCGCGTTGCTCTCGGTCGCGGGGTCGCTCGGGAGGTTGCGTACGGTGAGCGCGAACGTGCCGGTGCTGCCGTCGTTGGCAGGGTCGAGCATCGCCATGAGCTCGGTCGAGCTGACGAACGTGGTATTGAGGGCGGTGCCCGCGAAGTAAGCCGTGGCGCCCTGCACGAAGCCGCTGCCGCTGATGGTCAGGCCCTGGGTCGTGCTCTGCGTCACGCTGCTCGGCGTGACCGAGTCGAGCTTGGGCGCACCCGCGCTCTGAATCGCCGGCTGACCGACGGTGAACGTGGCCGGATCGCCCTGCGCCGAGCCCGCGAGGTTGTAGGCGGTGACGCGCCAGGTGTAGGTCGTGCCCGACTGCAGCAGTCCCAGCGGCAGGGTGAAGGCCGGGCCGTAAGCCCAGACGCGGTAGATGATCTGGCCCAGGTCGCTGCCGCTGCTGATCTCGACCAGGTACACGGTGAAGTTGCCGGGCGCGTCCGTGGTCGTCCAGGCCAGCGTCGGGGTCGCACCCACCACGCCTTGCAGCGCGGACTGCTGCGGTTTGGCCGGGGCCGCCGGCGGTGAGGTCGGATCGATGCTGCTGCCGCTGCTCGTGCTCATCGCCTCGTAGGTGATCGGATCGGTCTCGAGCTGCTCGCAACCGAACGTCGGCCCCGGATCGTGCAGCTGCACGCCCCAGGTGCCGGGCGCGGTTTGAATCGCGATCTCGTAGATGGTGTGCGGCTCGTCCAGGTTGGGCGATGGCCCGCGGCCGTAGCCCCCGTGGACGCGCTTGTCGTCGGCCGGCAGCAGCGCGCCGTTCAGCCGCACCTCGACGTGCTGGTCGCCGTAGGCGCGGATGTCCCAGCGCTGGCTGCCGCCGCCCGTCCACACCCCGAACTGGTTGTAGCACTCGGGCGCGATGCCATCACCGTCGTAGAACCAGTCGTTGAGCAGCCACAGCCGCGTGCCGTCGTGATCGGCGTAAAAGTAGCTGTACATGCCGCGCGCGGGCTTCACGTCGAAGTATTCGAAGTCCTGGCTCTTGCCCTTCTGCCAGTCGGTGAACTGTCCGTCGGCGGTGTGCGCATAGCCGCTCTTCGGGTTGTCGATCGCGGCCGGCGCCTGCGTCATCGTGCTGAAAGCGAGCGCGGGCGCTGCTTGCGGCACGCTGAGGTCGAGCCCGAGCACGTCCTTGATCCCGCTGAGCGCGAGCGAGCAG
The DNA here is from genome assembly GCA_963778655.1 of uncultured delta proteobacterium. Lineage (GTDB taxonomy): Bacteria > Myxococcota_A > Polyangia > Polyangiales > JAFGIB01 > CAVZVA01. The sequence goes on along the minus strand of CAVZVA010000011.1, from coordinate 388,854 downwards.
CCGACGCCGGCCGGAAGATCGGCCTTGGGCAGGAAGGTGATGCGCATGCCGTCCAGGCCGACCGAGACCGTGCCTTCCACCGCGCTGCCGCCGCAGCTCAGCTTGACGTGGTCGACGCTTACGCTTGCCGGATCGACCGGCTTGCTGAGCTGCAGCGGGATGCGTGCGTAGCGCGGCAGCGCGTCGCGCGACAGCTTCGGCAGCGTCGCGCTCACGAACGGCGGGACGCCGAGGACGTCGAGCTGCTTGCCCGAGCCGAGCAGCAGGTTGCCACCGAGCGGCGCGATCCAGTCCGGGACGGCACCGCTGCGCGTCACCAGCGGCCGTGGCGCTTGCAGCGAGCTGAGATCGAGCGCGACCAGCAGGCCCCGCGACAGCGAGACCAGCGCCAGGGTGCCGAAGCGCTTGAGCGCCGTGGGGTCGTCGAAACCCGGTGCGTCGAATACGACCTTGGCCTGGCCCACCACGGTCATGTCGACCACGCGCAGCCCCAGGCCCTTGAGCGCCACCAGCAGGCGGTTGCCGCGCACGACCCAGCCGGCCACGTCCGCGCCGAGATTGGTCTGGTCGCGCATCGAGGGCGCGTCGCCGCTGCTGAAAACCTGCACCTTGCCGTCCTTGAACGCGACGTAGAGCGCGTCGCCGCCCGCGGCCAGCCACTGCGGGCGGGCGTCGAGCGGCACCGCGTCCTGCGCGCGAAAGTCCAGGCTGCCGTCGGCACCGTGCTCGATGCTGATCGGCAGCAGGTTGGCCTGGCCCAGCGCGAACAGCCGGCTGCCGACGCGCGCCAGGCCCGCGATCGTGTCGCCGCTTTCGCCGGGCTCCGCGATCGTGGTCTGCGCGGCCTGCACCGGCGCGGTGGGGTCGGCCACGCGGTAGGCGCGCAGGTCGCCGCTGGTCGTGATCACGAACAGCACACGCTGCTCGGCGTCGTACGCCACGCCGACCGCGGGGCCGGTCGTGTCGAGCCTGGAGCTCACGCCGGGCGCGGTCGGGTCGCTCAGGTCGAGCAGCGACACGCCGTGCGTCGCGTGCAGGCCGAGCGCGAGGCCGGCGAGCTCGACCACGTCCGCGAGCGGCTCGTCGAGCGCGAGGGTGCCGATCTGCCGCGCCTCGGGCGCTTGCAGCAGCATGCTCGCCATCGCCGTCGCCGCGTCGGGACCGGCCACGCTTCCCGCGTCGGCACCACCCGCGTCGGCGGCGCCGCTGCCGGCCGCGCCGCCCTTGCAGGCGAGCGGGCTTGCCGCCAGGCACGCCACGACCGCCGCCAGCCAGCGGCTGCGGCGCTCCCGGGTGGGGATGAAGGTCATATCAAGCTCCTATTACGCTACGCTGCCGGGCCCGAAACGTCGCTAAGCATTCGTGGCACGGGGCCGCGAAACTCGACTCCGTATCACGGGGCTCGACCGCTTGCCATCCGGACCGCGGTTCCGCCGCGCGAGGCTGCGCGCCCTGTGCGGGCGCTCTGCGGCCATGTGGCTGCCGCAACCACCAATTGTGGGTCTGCACGCGCGCAGCGCGCGGCACGCCCGGCTGCCGGGTTACTATCGAAGCGCGTTCCGGACCCGCCGCTGGCCGGCGGGACGGGCTGCCGCCGCATGGCTTCTTCGGATCCGATAGGCACGCGTTCGGGACGCCCGCGGGCCAAGCCCGCCGTCCGCCGGGCCGCGGTGGCTTCCGGTGATGCGACCCTGGCCGCCGAGCGGGTGGGCGGCGAGATCGCGGGCAAGTATCGCATCGAGCGCCTGCTCGGCAGCGGCGGCATGGGCTCGGTCTACGAGGCGGTGCACCAGTTCACCCAACGCAGGGTCGCGGTCAAGCTGATGCACCCGACCTTCGCGCGCTCCAAGCTGGCCGCCGAGCGCTTCCTGCGCGAGGCCCGCGCGCCCGGCTCGGTCGGCCACCCCGGCATCGTGGAGGTGCTGGACGGCGGCCGTGACGACGATGGCTCGCTGTACCTGGTGCTCGAGCTGCTCGAGGGCGAGACGCTGTCCGAAGCGCTGGAGAGCGGTGCGATGTCGGAGCCGCGCCTGGGCGCGATCGTGCTCGAGCTGCTCGATGCGCTCGGTGCCGCGCACGACGCAGGCCTGGTGCACCGCGACATCAAGCCCGAGAACGTGTTCCTCACGCCCGCGGGCAGTGAGCAGCCCCAGGTCAAGCTGCTCGACTTCGGCGTCGCCTCGCTCAGCGAGCCCGGCAAGCCTGGCCTCACCGTGGCCGGCTCGGTGCTCGGCACGCCCTTGTACATGAGCCCGGAACAGGCGCTGGGCCACGCGGTCGATGCGCGTTCCGACCTGTGGTCGGTCGGCGCGGTGATGTACCAGGCGCTGGCCGGGCACCCGCCCTTTCGCGGCGAGAGCATGCAGGCGTTGATCGTGTCGATCTCCACCCAGGAGCACCTGCCGCTGGGCGCGTGCAAACCCGCGCTTCCGGTGCGCCTGGTGGCGGTGGTGGAGCGCGCGCTGCACAAGGACCCGGCACAGCGCTGGCAATCGGCCGCGGAGATGGCCGAGGCGCTGCAACACGCGCTCGATCACGCGCGCCGCGCGCAGCAGACGGGCGCGGGGCCGATCGCGCCGCCTCCCGCGGCGCTCGCCGCCAGTGCTGCAGCGGCGCCGGCGCCGGCCGGCGCGCGTTCGTGGGGCGCGCGCGGCGCGGTTGGTCTGGGCGCGCTCGCGCTCGCGCTCGGCGCGGTCGTGGCGTGGATCGCGATCGGCCGCGCGCGTGATCCTGCGCGCGCTCGGCTGGCGCCGCTGGCCCCGATCGCGGCCGAGGCCGAAGCTGCATCGCCGCGGCCGGCACCGGCGGCGGCGTCCCCGGCGCCTGCAGCAGCCGCGCCCGCGCCGGCGGCGAGCGCGGGGGCCACCCGCGCAGCAGGAGTGCCCGCAGCAGGCGTGGCGGGCGCGCCGCGCGCGGCCGGCGTGCTTCCCGTGCCCGCGGCGCCGAACGCGCAGCCCGCAGCCGCAGCGCCGCCGGCGCAACCCCAGGCCCAGCCGCTGGGGCTGGCCGCGGTCTCGGAGGTGCTGCGCGCGCACCAAGACGAGCTGCAGCGCTGCTATCAGGAGGCCGTGGTCGCGAGCCTCGACGAGCCCGCGAGCGCGGAGGCCGCGAGCCTGGCCAGCGTGCGCATCGATGCCGCGGTGGCGGTGACGCCGGCCGGCGCGGTGGAACGGGTGGCGCTGCAAGGCGCCGCGCCCGAGCAGCTGCAACGCTGCGCGCGCGCCGCCATCCGCGCCTGGCGCTTTCCCGCAAGTAACCTACCGAGCGACCTGCACTTTCCGCTGCTCTTCCAGCGCGAAGTGGTACAGCCCTGAGCCGCGGCGCCGCGCTGCGCAGAGGCCTTGCTGCGGGCGGCGCCGTGCCTACGTACCCGGCATACCTGTGCGGAGGGAAGCCATGGCTGACAAGGAACTGAAGGCATCGATGGAGCGCGAGCTCGAGCTGCTGAGCCAGGCGCGCGACGAGCTGCGGCTGCAGGTGCACCTGGCCAAGGCCGAGGCACGCGAGGAATGGAAACGTTTGGAGTCGACCTGGGAGCGGGTCCAGGGCGAGCTCAAGCGTGTCGGGGCGCAAGCCAAGGAACCGGCCAAGGACATCGGTGACGCGGCGCGCAGCTTGCTCGACGAGCTGAAGCGCGGCTACGAACGGGTCAAGACCGAGATCAAAGACGCGGCCAAGTCCTAACAGGACGTCGAGAGCCCACACGGGGCGGCTCAATCCCGATGGATCGGTTGCACCCCACGCTTGCGGGCCTCACGCTGGGCTTTTCACTCGGCGTGCTGGTCTTGGGGGTCGTGCTGGTGCCGTGGGCGGTCGCGCGCATGCCGGCGGATTACCTGGTGCGCGAGCCCAAAGCGGCCCACCACGGTGCGCCGAGGTCCGCGCCGCTGCGGATGCTGCTGCGTCTGGCGCGCAACGCGCTAGGCGCGCTGCTGCTGCTCGCGGGGCTGGCCATGCTGGTGCTACCGGGCCAGGGCATCCTGACCATCCTCGCGGGGCTGTCGCTGCTCAGCTTTCCCGGCAAGCGCAGGCTCGAGAGCCGCTTGCTGCGGCTGCCCGGCGTGCACGGTCTGGTCGCCGCGATCCGGCGCCGCGCGGGCCGCCCGCCGCTGCAATTCGAGCGCCGCGAAGACTGAGCCGCCGCGCCGTGGCCAGCGGCGTTGCGGTACTGCAACGTGTCGGGCGTGCGCGCCGTCTCGATGAGCGCCGCCGTCGGGTGGTCCATGCGCGCGTTCCGGATGCCGAGCGCTTCCAGCGCCGCGAAATCGGTGATGGCGTACGCGCACACGCCCGTGAAAGTGCCGAAGGTCACGGGCTGCGAGCTTCCCCGGACGGCGTCGAGGCATCCTTCTGCCCCGGCGAGGCTTTGCCTCGCGCACAGGGAGTCGGCGCGACTCCCTGACAATCAAAGGAGAAATCAGAGTTTGTGATTCGATCCCGAATCGCGAGCTCTGATTTGGTGCACCGCCATCGAGATGCGATCAATCCTCGCAAACGATGCGGGCTCGCCCGCTGCGTTGCCACTCCTTGAAATACGAGGTGTATTCCTGCGTCGTGGCGCCTTGCGCTCAAGCCAACCTCGCCCGCGATCCCTTGATCTCATCTCGACGGCGGTGCACTAGGCTCGGCCGGGGCCGCGCACTGCAGAACACGCGGAAATTTGCTATATTTGAGCCCAGAGTGGCGTTGGTCGACCCGGTTAGCGGTGAGCTCGACACGACGAAGGGGGCGGCGGGCAACCCGTCTTCGGCGGAGGTCGGCATTCCGCGTCGCGAGTGGCGAGGCACGGACCGATATCAGGTCGTCCGCTTGCTCGGCGAGGGCGGGATGGGAACCGTCTACGAGGTCTTCGACCAGGACGCGCAACGCTCCGTGGCGTTGAAGACGCTGCAGCAGGCCAATCCCGCATCGGTTTACCGCTTCAAGCAGGAATTTCGCACGCTCGCCGACGTTCAGCACCCGAGCCTGGTCGACCTGTACGAGTTCGTCGCGAGTGAATCGGGTGAAGTCTTCTTCACCATGGAGCTCGTGCGAGGAACGCACTTTCTCCACTACGTGAGGGACGCACAGGAGACGGTCGACTACGTGCGCCTGCGCCACGCCTTCCGGCAGCTCGTGGAGGGCGTCCTCGCACTCCACTCCGCCGGCAAGCTCCATCGCGACATCAAGCCATCGAACGTGCTCGTCACTGCCGAGGGGCGCGTCGTGATCCTGGATTTCGGGGTCGCCGCGGAGCTCTCGACCATCCCCGGCCATTCGTCGGGTGAACGCGAGATCGTGGGCACCGCGCCGTACATGGCGCCTGAGCAAGCGTTGCGGGCGGCGCCGCACCCGGCGAGCGACTGGTACAGCGTCGGCGTCATGCTCTATGCCGCACTCGCGGGCGCGCGTCCGTTCGTGGGTTCGGCGAGCGAGATCATCGCTCAGAAGCTGGCGGACGATCCTGTACCGCCCAGTCAGCGAGGGTGTGGCGTTCCGGCGGACCTCGAGTCTCTCTGCCTGGCGCTGCTCTCTCGGGCCCCGGAGAGGCGTCCGACTGGGACCGAGATTCTGCGGCGGCTCGGCGGCTCGCCGGACGGCCTGAACGAGGTCACGCGTGCGCGCATGCACACGGGGCCGGCGCTGGTCGGCCGCGAAACGCATTTGCAGGCTCTCGGTGCGGCTCTCGACGCGACGGACGCCGACGGCCAGGTCGCAGTGTTTGCTGCGGGGCTTTCCGGCATGGGGAAATCGGCCCTGATTCGTCAGTTCCTGGACGAACAGGTGCTGCGGAGCGAGGCCCTCGTGCTCCGTGGCCGGGCCTACGAGCGCGAATCCGTTCCGTTCAAGGCGGTGGATGCAATCGTCGACGCCTTGAGCTTGCACCTGGTTCGCAGCGCGAGGGAGGGCGACCCCGTTCGGCTGCCGGATGACATCGGAGTCGTCGCCAAGGTCTTTCCTGTCCTCGGGCGCGTGCCCGGCATCCCCGCCACGTCCAAGGAAGTCGTGCTCGAGCCGATGCGCGTCCGACGGCGCGCGTTCGTCGCGCTTCGCGAGCTCACCGTGTCGGCGGCAGCGCGCCGGCGACTCATCCTCTACATCGACGACGCACAATGGGGCGATGCCGACAGCGCCGCGCTGCTGCTCGAGCTGCTTCGTCCGCCGCTCCGAGTGTTGCTCATCGTGAGCTACAGGGACAACGAAGCGGCGAACAGCGACTTCCTCCGCGCGATGCGAGCGCGCATGCCGAAGCAGGTCGCGGTGCGGGAGCTGGACGTCGGCCCCCTTTGGCCGGACGACGCCGAGCGGCTGGCCTTCGCGCTCCTCGGAGCGGCAGAGCGGTCGCGGCTCGTCGCGCGGTCCGTCGCTCGCGAGTCCGGCGGTAGCCCATTTCTCATCGAGGAGCTCGCGTGCAGTCTCTCCAGCGCAACACACGCCGACGCACCGGCAGGGCCCGTGGATCTGTCGTCCGTCACGCTCGAGCAGATGGTGAGCGAGCGCTCTCGGCAACTGCCGGAGGATGCGCGACGCCTTCTGGAGGTGATCGCGATTGAAGGCAGACCCGTTCCGGTCTCCATTGCTGCGTCGGCGGCCCAGGTCGACGAACGGGCCGACGAGCTCATCGGGCTGTTGCGTGCGCATCGCTTCGTCCGGGGCGGGCTGCGCGACGGCCGCGAAGTCGTCGAGATGTCCCACGATCGCATTCGCGAGACGGTGGCGGCACAGCTTTCGGCCGAGGTCACTCGCGAGCACCATGGCCGCCTCGCACGAGTGCTCGAGTCAACCGCGGACGCCAACGCCGAGATGATCGCCGTCCACCTGTTCGGCGCGGGGGAGGGCGAGCTCGGGGCGAAGTTCGCGGAGGCGGCTGCCGAACAGGCCACGGCCAAGCTCGCCTTCGATCGCGCCGCACAGCTGTTCCGGATGGCCACGGCGACGGTTTCGGCGTCGTCCGAGGACGGCCGGCGTCTCCGGCTTCGGCTCGCGCAGGTTCTCGAGTGGGCGGGGCGCGGCACCGAGGCTGCGCGCGTCTACGAGGAGGTCGCACGAGTCGCGCCGGCCGGCGAGCGCACGGCGCTCGAACGCGCGGCCGCCGAGCAGCTGCTCACCTGCGGGCGCATCGACGAGGGCGCCGCAGTCCTGCATCGCGTCCTCTCGGACGTCAGCCTGAAGGCGCCCGGCAACGCAGTGAGCGCCGTTGTGTGGCTCCTGCTCTATCGGCTATGGCTCCGCGTGCGGGGCCTCGGGTTTCGCGGTCGCGCCGTCGACGAGCTCCGCCAACGGGACCAACTTCGCCTCGACGCGCTCTTCACGGCCGCGCTCGGGTTCGGCTCGATCGACGTGGTCCTCTCGGCGTGCATGACGTCCCGGTACCTCGTCGCGGCGCTGCGCGCCGGCGAGCGGGTGGCGATCCAGCGCGCGGCAACCCTACAGATGTCACTCGTATCCGCGGGCGGGGGCATCGAAGGAAACCAAGAGCTCGCGCTCGAGCAAACGGCCAGGCAGCTCGTCGAAACGACTTCCAACCCGGAGGCGCAGGCATTCTTCCGGTCGAACATCGGGATCAGCCACTATTGCCGCGGCCGATGGAACGCGGCGGTCAGGGAGCTCGACTCCGTGCTGCAGGATTTTCCGGCCCATCGCGCGGGCATGACGTCGAACGTAAACGTCTTTTGCGTGTGCTCGATGGTGTACGCAGGACGGATTCATGAGCTCAGAAGTAGGCTGCCTCGACTCATCGCGGAAGCCGAGGATCGCGGTGATCTCTTCATGCTCGCGCACATGCGCGCGAGCCATCCCATCGTCGCGTGGCTCGCCGCCGACGACCCCGACGACGCGCGCCGGCACGCTCGCGAGGGAATGGCGCGGTGGCCGCGGTTGCGGTTCGTCATCCAGCACTGGCAAGCCATGCTGGCCGAGGCGCAGATCGAGCTGTACGTGGGGGATGGAGCGAGCGCCTACGAACGCGTCGCCCGCGATACGTCTCCTCTTCGCAAGAGTCTTCTGCTCCAGGCGCAGATCATCCGCGGGCTGACAGATTTCGTCCGCGGTCGCGCGGCGGTCGCCTCCGTCGATGCGAGCCCCGCACACCGCGGGGCGCGGCTCTCCGAGGCGACGCGGTTGGCCCGTCGACTCGGACGCGAGCGGATGGGTTGGACCACGTTGCTGTCGGAGATGCTCGACGCTTCCATCGCGAATGCCCGCGGCGATGAGTGCGCTGCGGTCGCATCGCTGCGCGCGTCGGTCGAAACGGCGAAGCGCGCGAATATGACGATGCACGGTGCGGCGGCTCTGCGTCGACTCGGGGCGTTGCTCGGTGGCGAGCAGGGGGAAGCCTTGATTGCCGAGGCGGATGCGGCGATGGCCGCCGAGGAGATCGTTGCTCCAGCTCGGTGGGCGCAAATGCTCTTGCCCGGGCGCTGGCGACGCGACTGAGCGAAGCTACAGCAGCACCAGCACCACACTCCAGTACGCAGCTTCGCTGGCGACGACGCACCGCTGCAGCCGGTGTCGGCAATGCCGCGCCAGGTATTGAACCAGCTCGATGACGCCGGCGGGCAGATCCGCACGTTGATGATGATGGGCAACTGGGCCCAACCCGGGTTCATCGCGGCGGATCAAGCGGGCAATCCGTTCACCGCCAGATGCGGTGAGGCGCCCGGGCTCAGGGGCTGCGGCTCGCGCCAGCGTCGTTGCGGTACTGCTCGCGCAGCTTGTGCTTGTAGAGCTTGCCGTTGTCGTGGCGCGGCAGCGCAGTCACGAAGTCGAGCGTGCGCGGGCACTTGTAGTGGGCGATCCGCTCCCTGCAGAACGCGATCAGCTCGGAGGCGAGCGCCGCGTCGCCGCGCCGGCCCGCGCCGAGCTCGACCACGGCCTTGACCTCTTCGCCCCACTCTTCGTTCGGCACGCCGATCACGGCGGCGTCCTGCACCGCGGGGTGCTGCAACAACACCGCTTCGATCTCGGCCGGGTAGATGTTGACCCCGCCGCTGATGATCAGGTTCGCGCTGCGGTCGGTCAGATAGAGATACCCGTCGTCGTCCAGGTAGCCGACGTCGCCGAGCGTGAAATAGTCGCCGCGCCGTGCGCGCCGGGTCTTTTCCGGATCGCCGTGGTACTCGAACTCCAGGCCGCGCAGAATCTTCAGGTACACGGTGCCGGCCTCCCCGGTCGGGCAGGGGTTGCCCTGCTCGTCGAGGACCCGCAGGTGGTCGGGCGTCGGTGGCTTGCCGACGGTGCCGGGCTTGCTCAGCCATTCTTGGGGGCCGACCGAGGTGCCCGCGCCTTCGGTCGCCGCGTAGTACTCCCACACGATCGGTCCCAGCCACTCGATCAGGGCCTGCTTGATCGGCAGCGGGCAGGGCGCCGCGCCGTGGATCACGTAGCGCAGCGAGGAGAGGTCATAACGGCGCTTGACCTCGTCGGGCAGGCGCAGCAGGCGATGGAACATGGTCGGCACCATGTGCGTGTGCGTGATGCGATGGCGCTCGATCAGCTGCAGCGCGTGCTCCGCGTCCCAGCGCTCCATCAACACCACCCCCACGCCTTCGTGCAGCGGCGCGATCATCGAGAACGCAAGCGGCGCCGCATGATACAGCGGCCCCGTGCACAGGTGGAGCTGGCCGCTGCCCGGCGCGTAGGCCGCCGCCTGCAGCGACGCGCTGCGCGTGACGCTGTACATCTTGGGCCGCGCCACGCCCTTGGGCCGTCCGGTGGTACCCGAGGTGTAGAGCATGCGCCAGCCGAGCTCGGGCCGTTCGAGATCGCCGCCCGACTGCTCGGCCAGGGCCTGCTCGAACGGCGTGAAGCCATCGATCTCGCCGCCGATCGAGAGCCGCACCGTGAGCTCTGGCGCGAGCGCGGCCAGCGCGCGGGCGTTCTCCGCGAAGGCCGCATCGGCGATCAGCGCCTTGGCCCCGCAGTCCTTGACGATGTAGGCCGCCTCCTCCGGGCTCAGGTGCCAGTTGACCGGCGTGTAGCGCAGCCCGCTGCGCATGCAGGCGAAGTGTGTTTCCGCGAACTCGGGGCGGTTGCCGCACAGCAGCGCCAGCGAATCGCCGGGCGCGAGCCCGCGCACCGAAAGCGCCCGCGCCAGTCGGTTCGCGCGCTCGTTGAGCGCCCCGAAGGTGCGACAGGTCGCCTCGGTCCGCAGGGCGGTCGCGGTGGGTGTGCGCCGCGCCCATACCGCCAGCTGCATGCCGCTGGCCGCCGCCCGCTTGAGCTCTTCGTCATCCGCCGGTGGGCTGGGTCTGCTATCCATGCTCTCCCTCGTTTTCGACGCTACAATAGCGCGGACCGGCTTCCTTTCAGGCCTCCCCAACTGTGGACATTGGCGCAGGCCGCGCCCGGACCCACTTGCGAATCGGGTACGCGCCTGTCACGGAGGGGAAAAACGCCTGAAATATCACATCGGTAAGGCTCTTCCCCGGGACTGCGTGGAGCGGCCTCGGAAAGCAAGCTATGAAACACGTGCTCGAAGGATCGGCCGAGATGATCTCCCGTCTGTCCGAAGACACCCTGGTCGCCTCCGAGCCATCCGAGCCATCCGAGCAGGACGGGTTCGCCAAGGCTGTCTCCGATCACCTGCTCTACACCTGCGTGAGGGAGCGGCGCGAGACCACTCCCCAGGATCTATATCGGGCGATGGCCCACAGCGTGCGGGATCGCCTGGTCGTGCGCTGGATCGCAACCCAGCGCACGTACACCGAGTGTGGCGCCAAGCAGGCGTACTACCTGTCCTCGGAGTTTCTGACCGGCCGCAGCCTCGGCCTGTGTCTGCTCAACCTCGGGCTGTACCGCGCGGCCGAGCACCTGGCGCGGCAGTTTGGCGTGGCGCTCGAGGACGTGCTCGAGCGCGAGGGCGACCCCGGGCTGGGCAACGGCGGGCTGGGACGGCTGGCGGCCTGCTTCATGGATTCGCTGGCCACGCTCGAGCTGCCTGCGATGGGCTACGGCATCCGCTACGACTACGGCATCTTCGAGCAGCGCATCGAGCACGGCCAGCAGGTCGAGCACCGTGACAACTGGCTGGAGCAGGGCAATCCATGGGAGCTGCCGCGCCACGAGCACATGCTGACCGTGCGCTTGTACGGGCGACTCGAGCAGCACAGCGCGCCGGACGGCTCCGTCCATCACGAGTGGGTCGACACCAAGACGGTGCTGGGGCTGCCCTTCGACTCGTTCATCGTGGGGCACGAGACCGACAACGTGAACACGCTGCGGCTGTGGTCCGCGCGCGCGGCGCGCGATTTCGACCTGCAGCTGTTCAACGCCGGCGACTACCTGCGGGCGGTCGAGGAGAAGGTGGAGATCGAGAACATCTCCAAGGTGCTCTACCCGCCGGACCACACCGAGGAAGGCAAGGAGCTGCGCCTCAAGCAGCAGTACTTCTTCGTCGCGTGCTCGCTGGGCGATATCGTGAGGCGCTTCCGCAAGCGCTACATCCACTGGTCGGCCTTTCCGCGGCAGGTCGCGGTCCAGCTCAACGACACCCATCCCGCGATCGCGGTCGCGGAGCTGATGCGTATCTTGCTCGATGAGGAGGGGCTGGATTTCGAGCGCGCCTTCGCGATCACCGAGGCCACCTTCGGCTACACCAACCACACGCTGATGCCCGAGGCGCTCGAGAAGTGGCCGGTGCCGATGTTCCGCCGGCTGCTGCCGCGCCACCTGCAGATCATCTTCGAGATCAACCACCACTTCCTGCGCCGGGTCCAGACGCGCTGGCCGGGCGATATCGATCGCATGCGCCGGCTCTCGATCATCGAGGAGGGCTGGGTGCAGCAGGTGCGCATGGCGCATCTGGCGACCGTGGGCTCGCACAGCATCAACGGCGTCGCCGAGCTCCACAGCGAGCTGGTCAAGCGCGAGCTGTTGCACGACTTCTACGAGCTGTTTCCCGAGCGCTTCAACAACAAGACCAACGGCATCACCCCGCGCCGTTGGCTTCTGTACGCCAATCCACGCCTGCACGGGCTCGCCTGCGAGCTGCTGGGGATACCGAGCCTGCCCGATCTGTCGGTGCTCTCCGAGCTGGCCAAGCACACCGAGGACCCAGCGGTCCTCGACCGCGTCAGCTGGATCAAGCTCGCGAACAAGCGCCGGCTCGCGCGCGAGATCCACGCGCGCTGCGGGGTCCGCGTCGATCCGAGCTCGATGTTCGTGATCCAGGTCAAGCGCATCCACGAGTACAAACGACAGCTCCTGGCCTGCCTGGGTATCATCGCCCGCTACCTGCAGATCAAGGACAACCCCGAGGCCGAGGTAGTGCCCCGGACCTACGTATTCTCCGGCAAGGCGGCTGCCGGCTACGGCGTCGCCAAGCTCCACATCCGCCTGATCAACGACCTCGCCCACGTGATCAACGCCGACCCCGAGGTGCGCGACCGGCTCAAGGTCGCGTTCATCCCCAACTACGGGGTGTCGCTGGCCCAGCTGATCATTCCGGCGGCCGACGTGTCGCTGCAGATCTCGCAGGCCGGCAAGGAGGCCTCGGGCACCGGCAACATGAAGTTCGCCCTCAACGGCGCGCTGACCGTCGGCACGCTGGACGGCGCCAACGTCGAGATCCGCGACGCCGTGGGCCACGACCAGTTCTTCGTGTTTGGGCTCACGGTCGAGGAGGTCAAGGCGCTGGCCGCACGTGGCTACCGGCCGGGCGACTTCATCGAGCGCAGCGAGCTGCTGGCGCGCGCCATCGAGCTTCTCGACTCCGACTTCTTCTGCCTCGGCGAGCGCGAGCGCTATGCCTCGGTCGCGCGCTACCTGCGCGGTCCCGACCCGTTCATGGTGTGCGCGGACTTCGACGCGTTCGAGCGGGCCGAGGCGGACGCGGGCCGGCTGTTCACCGATCGCGTGGGCTGGGCGCGCGCCTCGCTGCTCAACACGGCGGGCGCGGGCCGCTTCTCCAGCGACGCCACCATCGCCGCCTACGCGCGCGAGATCTGGAACCTGCAGCCGGTCAAGGCGGACCTGAGCAAGCTCGGCTGACTCGGGGCGGCACGCCGCTCCGCGGCCCCTCCCCATCGAGCAAAGCCCGAAGGGACCGGCCGGCGAACCCTACGCTTGCTCGGGCGCGGCTTGTTGCTGGGCGCGGGCCTCGTTTTCGCGCTTGGCTTCGAGCAACTTGGGCATCAGCGCATCGAGCTGGTCGAGGCTCCACAGCGTCTCCGACTTGAAGGCGCGGATCACCGCGGGCTGCTGCATGATCCCCACCATGCCGCGCGAGACATGGATGATCTGCGCGTTGAGGTCCTTGGCCGCTTCTGAGCACAGCCAGGTGACGACCGGTGCGATCTGTTGCGGCCCGCGCTTGAAGTCGCTGGCATCGACCGTCTGCCCGCGCGCCTCGGCCAGCGGGATGGTCATACGCGTGGCCGCGCCCGGCGAGATGGTGTTGACCGTGCAGCGGTACTTCGCTAGCTCCTTGGCCAGCACGCGGCTGAAGCCTGCGATGCCGGACTTGGCCGCGCCGTAATTGGCCTGGCCGAAGTTCCCGAACAGGCCCGAGACCGAGGAGAAGTTGACGATGCGCCCGTCCATGCGCTGGGTGTCCTTGAGGTAGCGGGCGAAAGGTCGCGTGCAGCAGTAGTGGCCCTTGAGGTGGACCGCGATCACCGCGTCCCAGTCCTGCTCCTCCATGTTGTAGAGCGTCTTGTCGCGCAGGATGCCGGCGTTGTTGACCAGGATGTCGAGCGCCCCGAAGGCGTCTATCGCGCTCTGAAAGATCGCCCGGCCGCCCTCGACCGTCGCCACCGAGTCGTAATTGCCCACCGCCTCGCCGCCGGCTCGTTTGATCTCCGCCACCACCTCGTCGGCGACCTTGGAGCTGCCGGTGCCGTCGGTGTTGACTCCGAGGTCGTTGACCACCACCTTCGCGCCCTGCTGCGCGAACATCAACGCGATCTCACGGCCGATGCCGCGTCCTGCGCCGGTCACGATCGCCACTTTGCCCGAGAGCACGCCCATGTCGGTTCCTCCTGCGCGGGTTTTGCGGGTTTGAGCTGAGCTCAAATCGGCACGAAGCGCAAGGGTGCGCGTTCACAGATACGGCGTGAACAGGCGCGCGATTCCGTCCCGCAGACGCCGCGGCAACGACAGGCGCTCGAGATCGTCCAGCGTGACCAGGGTCGAGCGCGCGACCCGTGCGTCGAACAGCCCGCCCATGCGCGCCGCCAGCTCCGCGTCGTAGCACTCCACCGCCAGCTCGAAGTTGAGCCGCATGCTGCGCGGATCCCAGTTGGGCGAGCCGAACAGCACCCAGCTGTCGTCGACCACCATCAGCTTGGAGTGGTCGAACGGCGGCGGCGTCAGCCACAGCCGGCAGCCATGGCCCAGCACCTTGCGAAAGTCCCCCCACATCGCCCACTGCACCACCGGCAGGTTGCCGCGCTGCGGCACCGCGATGTCCACCTGCACCCCGCGCATGGCCGCGAGGTTGAACACGTTGGCGACGGCGGTATCGGGCAGGAAGTAGGGCGTCAGCACGCGCACCGAGCGGCGCGCGCAGGCGAGCCCGCCGAGGAAGGCCCAGCGCACCATGTCGAGGTCCTCGTCGGGTCCGTCCGGGATACCGCGCGCCAAGCTCGACCCGCGGGCCGCGAGCGGCGGAAACCAATCCGCGCCGCTCAGCCTCTCGCGCGTGGTAAAACGCCAGTCGTCGGCGAACACCTGCATCAGCTGGCCGACCACCGGGCCCTCGAGACGAAAGTGCAGATCTTGAACCGGGCTGCGCGGGCGGTCGCCCAGCACGTGCCCGGCGCGGATGTTCATGCCGCCGGTGAACGCGGTGGCGCCGTCCACCACCAGCAGCTTGCGGTGGCTGCGCAGGTTGAAGTACGCGGCGCGCGAGGCGGGCATGAAGCGGGCCACCTTGACCCCGCGCTTGCGCAGGGTGTGGTCGACCACCGGCCACGAGTAGTGCACCCCCACGTCGTCGATCAGCACGCGCACCTGCACCCCGCGCCCCTGGGCTGCGGCCAGCGCCTCGACGAAGCGCATACCCACGGGCGAGGTGTCGAAGATATAGGTCGCCAGCGCCAGCGTGCGCCGGGCCTCGCCGATCGCCGCCAGCATCGGCGGATAGGCCTCGTCCCCGTCGACCAGCGGCTCGACACGGTTGCCGGGCAGCAGCGGCCGGCCGGTGGCCTCGTCGAGCAGCCGCACCAGCTCCCGCAGCTGCGGCGCGTGCGGCTCGAGCACGGCATCGACCTCGGGCGGCGGCTGCGGCCGCTCGTCGCCGCGCGGGCGCGGGCGCGTGGCGCCCTCGCGCAGTGCCGCGGCGCGGCGCTTGATGCGGTTGCGCCCGAGCAGCAGATAGGCGAGCGCACCCACGCCGGGCGCCAGCCAGATCAACGCGGCCCACGAGGTCGAGGCGTGGACCTCGCGCTTGTACAGAATGGCGTGCGCCGACGCCGCCACCGACACCGCGATCAACGCCAGCGTCGTCAGCACCGCCCACGGGCTGTCGTGCAGTGACCACATGCGCCCGAAGCATACAGGCGCAGGCGCTCTTCTGCTGCCGCGACTCGAGCGTCCCGGGGCCGCTGCCCGGCCCGTTCAGCTGTCGCTGGCGCCGGCCTCGCCGCTGTGGGCGTCGTCGCTCTGCGGTACCCGGCAGGCGCCGCTCGCGCAGACCTGACCGGAGCCGCAATCGGCGTCTTGTGCGCATTGCTGGCAGCTTCCCCGCACGCACATCGGCGTGGCGTCCGGGCAGCGGGAGTCGTCGAGGCACTGCACGCAGGCGTGGCTGTGGGCGTCGCAGAGCGGCTTGCTGCCGTTGCACTGCGCGTCGGTGATGCAGGCCACGCAGATCAGCAGGCTGGGATGGCACAGCTGGCTGCTCGCGCAGGCCGGCGTGCAGTCGGGGCCGTTGCTCACGACGGCGGTGCTGCTGCACGCCAGCGCGGGGCCGAGCGCGAGCAGAGCGAGCACGAGCGCGGGACCGGCACGGCGCATTGGCTTCACTCGGCCGGCGAGGGCAGCGCGGCCTGCAAGCGCTCGCGCAGCGCGCTGCGCGGATAGCGCGCGAAGAACGCCTGCGCGCGCCGCTCTGCCTGTGCGCGCCGTCCCAGCTTGAGCAGCGCCAGCACCGCCAGCGCCTCGCGCTCCTCGCGCAGCATGCCGCGCCGGAACTCGCGGTCGCCGGCTTCGGCCAGCCGGTACGCAGCGGCCGGGTCGCTGTCGACAAAGGCCTTGATCCGGCCGAGCTGGGCGATCTCGCGGTGCAGCGCATCGTCGCCGCCGCCGGCCCGCGCGTGCGCCGCGTGCGCGTGCGCGCGCCGCGCTTGCTGGGGCGCGCTCTGGGGCGTCTGCCGCGGCAGTGGCAGCGCCGCCCGCTCGGGCGCCGGCGTGCTCGGCTCGACAGGGGGTGCGGGCGCTTGCGCGCGTGCCGGGGTTACCGCCGCCGCCGATGGCGCCTGGGCTACCTGCACCGGGGATCGCGCCGGGGCGGGCGCGGGCCCGCGCGCGGCGGGCCAGCTCGCGACGCCAACGCCCACCGCTGCGGCCGTGCCCAACGCGGCCAACAGCAGCTTCGCGCCCGAGGACGCCAGCGCCCCGGAGGCCGCGCCGGCCTGGGCCGCGCCCGCGTGCGCCGCCCCCGTGCCGGCGCTGGCGGGCGCGTGTGTCGGCGCTGCGGCCGAGCTCGCGATCGCCAGCTGCAGCGCCGAAAGCCCCGCCGCGCTGTCGTAGTCCGCGTGTGCGGCCGCTGCGCGCTCGAGGTCCTCGCGCAGCTCCGGCGTGGCCGTGGGATTGTCGAGCAGTCGGGGCGGCGGCTTCATGCGCCCTCCGCCAGCCGCGGCCGCAGCGCGCCCGGGTCGTCTTGCGCCGCCACCGCGTACGCCTCTTGAAAGCGCCGCCGCGCGTGGTGCAGGCGCGAGTAGATGGTGCCGATAGGCACGCCGAACGAGGCCGCAATGCTCTCGCACGGCTCGCCTTCGATCTCGTACAGCACGAACGCCGCGCGGTGCCCGAGGTCGAGCGCCTGCAGCGCCCGCTGCACCCGCTGCAGCGACTTGCGCAACTCGAGCGCCTCGGCCGGATCCGGCGCGACCGACGCCGCTGCCTGCAGCGCGGTCTCGTCCATGACGTCGCGGCGGCGGCTACGCGCGCGGCGTCCCGAGCGCGCGACGTGCAAGGCGATGGCCGCCAGCCAGGTGCGCGGCTGGCCCGCGCCCGGCACGTAGCCTCCCTTGCGATGCGCGACCAAGAAAACCTCCTGCACCAAATCGTCCACGTCGGCTGCGGCCGTCCCCAAGCGATGCAAGAAAGCCGCCACGAACGGCGCGTGCGCCCGAAACAGCGCCTCGGCGTCCAGGCGACCTTCCCGCCCTTGCTCGCGCCCGTCGCTACTCACTTGATGCCCCGTCACCCGGCAATCCTTCATGGTAGCGCGAACAACAGCTCGAGCGAGCCCCCGCCGCCGAGCGGGCGCACGGTCGCGGTATGGGGGTCGACGCCGGTGACAACCAGGCGCGGCCGTAGGGCGTTGGCCAGGCCATCGGCCGCCAGCCGCAGCGAGAGCCGGCCATGGGCGGGAAAGCGCAGCGCTGCGCGCGCCACGCCCGCGAGCCAGCCGGCGCCGCTGTTGCGGTTGCCACTGTCGGCACGTCCGGCGGCGAGCACCACGCCGCCGGCGGCACCGGCGCAGCCGCCCAGCTCGAGCTCGCCCAGCGTGAAGCCCAGGCAAGCCAGGGCGCGCCCGCCGAGCAGCGCGCTCTGCGCGGCCACGCCACCGCGCGAGCTGGTTGTGGGCGGCGTGCCCAGGGCGGAAAGCGCCACGCTGGCGCGCGCGCCGAGCTGCCGCTCGACCCCCAGGCTGCCGACGACCGCGGCAGCGGGCAGCGTCTCGAGCCAGTATCCGGCCCCGGCCTGCAGGCGCCAGCGGTAGACGCGCGCAGGCGCCGCAGCGGCCGCCGCGTGGGGTGCCGGCGCCGCTCGGGTCCGGGCGGCTGCCGGTTTCGGGGCTGGCGGCGGCTTGGGCTTTGCGGGCGCGGTGGCGGCAGCCGCGGGCTGCTGCGCCTGCGGCGCGGGCTGCACGCCGTCCGAGGCGCTCGGGCCCGCGGGCGCAAGGGCGTCCGGCGCACCGGCATCGGCGCCCGCGCCGCCTTTGGGCGCGCCGGCCGGGGCCGCGGTCGCGTCCGGATTGAGCGTCGCCCCCGCCTCGCGCTCCAGCGCCAGCGCCAGCGCCAGCGCCAGCGCATCCAGCCGATCCGCACACGCGCTCGGCACCACCGCGAAGCTGCGCTGTGCGACCACCGCGCCGCCGCGCTCGACCACGAACGAGGGTGGGTTCGCCGCGGCGTCCACCACCACGGTGACCCCGCGCTCGAGCGTGGAGCCCGGCGCGAGCCAGCGCTGGACGCGCCCGCGCAGCGCAGCCTCGCTCAGGCAGCCGTCGCCGCCGGGGTGCACGCTCAGCACCTCCTGCAGCGAGCCGTTCGGCTGCCCCCTCGCGGGACTCGCGAGCAACAGCGGAGCGGCGAGCATGGCCCATCGTCGTCGCCACATCGCGGGGCTAAAATAGCCGCCGGCGGCGACCCGCGTCCATTGAACGATGCCGGTCGGGGGCTGCAGCCCCTGCGCTTACTCGAGCGAAAATCCATAGTTAGCGTGGAGCGCCGGGTCGGACAGACGACCCGGTCAGGGCTTAATGGACGCAACCCGTGCAGTCCTTCACGCGCGGGCCGCGCCCGCAACGCCAGGACCCCGTGGCAGACACGCTTGGTGGCCGATCGCGCCGTGCTAGGCTGACCGGCCCGCGGCCCTCGGCTCGCGTGGCGCGCACGTGCATGACAGCCGTCGTTCGAGGCGAGGGCCTCACCAAACGTTTTGACTCCGCGATCGCGGTCGACGGGCTCGACCTGGCCGTGGAGCAGGGTCTGTGCTTCGGCCTGCTCGGCCCCAACGGGGCCGGCAAGACCACCACGCTGCGCATGGTCTACGGCGTGTCCCGCCCGGACGCGGGGCGCATCACGGTGTTCGGGCTCGATGTGGCGAGCGAGGGCCGGCGCGTGCGCAGCCGGCTCGGCGTCACGCTGCAGGACAATGTGCTGATCGAGACGCTGAACGCAGCCGAGAACCTGCGTGTGTTCGGGCACTATCACCTGCTGCGCGAGCCGGAGCTGTCGCGCCGGGTCGAGGCGCTGATCGAGCAGTTCGAGCTCGGCTCCCACGCCCGGGTGCCCGCGGTCGCTCTTTCGGGCGGCTTCAAGCGCAGGCTCGCGATCGCGATGTCGTTGATCAACGATCCGGAGCTGCTGATCCTGGACGAGCCCACCACCGGGCTCGACCCGGCCGTACGCCTGGTGCTGTGGAACAAGGTTCGGGAGCTCAAGGCCCGTGGCAAGACCGTGCTGCTCACCACCCACTACATGGAAGAGGCCGAGCGATTGTGCGATCGCGTGCTCATCATGAGCGAGGGCCGCGCGGTGTGCGAGGGCTCCCCGCGAGCGCTGATCGACGCGCGGCTCGCGCGCGAGGTGCTGGAGCTCGACTGCAGCGAGGAGGAGGAGCGGAGCCTCACGGCGGGGCTCACGGCGGTCAAGACCCTGCGCTCGGGCCCGCGGCTGTTCCTGTTCGGCGATCAGGCCGCGCCGCTGGTCGAGCGCGTGCGGCACCTGAACGGTGGCAGCGAGCGCGCGTTCGTGGTGCGGCCCGCGAATCTCGAGGATCTGTTTCTGGCGGAGACCGGCGCCGCGCTGAGGGCGGGAGCATGAGCCGGTCTATCTCGCTGCACCACGCGCTCGCGGTGTGCGGCCGCAACGCGACCATGTACAAGCGCACCTGGCAGCTCAACATCCTGCCGAATTTCTTCGAGCCGCTGTTCTACCTGTGGTCGATCGGGCTCGGCGTGGGCGCCTACGTGAGCAACATGGGCGGGATGACGTACATCCAGTTCCTGGCGCCCGGTCTGGTGTGCGTCGCGGCCATGAACGGCGCCAGCTACGAGGCGACCTACAACGTGTACGTGCGCCTGCACTACGAGAAAGCCTACGCGGCCATGCTCACCACGCCGATCGAGCCCGACGACATCTTGCTCGGCGAGCTGCTGTGGGCGCTGATTCGCGCCGGCATCTACGGTGGGTGTTTTCTGCTGGTGACGGCCGTGTTCGGGCTGGCGCCCTTTCCGGGCGTGCTGCTGATCGTGCCGGTGATCCCGCTGGCCGGCGTGATGTTCGCGGCGATCGGTCTGGCCTTCACGCTGCGGGTCGAGAACATGGACCTGTTCAGCTTCTACTTCACGCTCTTCCTGACGCCGCTGTTCCTGTTCTCCGACATCTTCTTCCCGATCGCGGAGCGCTTTCACGGCGTGTGGCTGCTGGCGGCCGAGCTGCTGCCGCTGCTGCATCCGGTGCGGCTGGCGCGTTTCGCGTTCTACGGTGCGCACCACGGCTATCCGAGCGCCGGCTTGCTGCTCTGGGACGTGGTCTACAGCCTCGCGCTCTCGTTGCTCCTGCTCGGCTACGCGCGGCGCTGGATCCGCCGCCGGCTCACGGCGTAGGGGGCCTGCGATGTCCGCCGCGCGCTTCGACCCGGACCGCCTGGCACAGCAGGGGGTGCGGCTCGCGCCCAAGGCCGGCTCGCGGCTGATGCGCGCCAGCGCCCTGGCCTTGCGCGCGCTCGGCAACCGAGCCTTCATGCAGCGCTACTGGACCACGATCGGCCGCACCATCTACTACCCGGAATGCGTGACCGACCCGCTGGCGTACCCGGTCGTGCTGGAGCACGAGCTGGTCCACGTGCGGCAGTGGCGGCGCTTTGGCGTGCTGATGTGGCTGAGCTACCTGCTGCTGCCGCTGCCGATCGGCCTGTGCTGGTTCCGTTTTCGCTGGGAGCGCGAAGCCTACCTGGTCGAGCTCGCGCACGCGGACGATCGCGGGGCCGAGATCACGCGTATCGTGGACGCGCTGTGGTTCGGCTACGGCTTCCCCTGGCCCAGGCGCTGGATGCGCCGCTGGTTCGAGCGCGCCAGCGCGGGCGCCAGCGGGCAGGCTGCGCCGCCGCGCCGCGCTCCCTGACACCACGGTTCCCAATTGCTTGGCGGCTGGCTTGCCGCACGGCGGACAGAAATCCAACCACGAGAGATTGGGAGCGGTAGCGTCAAGGCCGCCGCGCGTGTGGCGGCGCGGTGTCGAGATGTTGTGCCCAGATCCGAGGCCGCGGCCCGGCGCGGGTGGCGCAGCGTGCCCGGACGCGCCTTGCAACGCGCGGGCTTTCGCGCCGGCCGGCTGGCGGGTGAAATCCGAGTCGATGGCGAATGGTGGTACGCCTCCGCGCCGCGCATGCTCAAGCCACACGCGACAGATCCCGCCGCTACCGTGGCGGCTACCGGGAGATGACCATGCGCCTGCGCAACCCTGCCGACCTGCGCGCCCTGCTTTGGGCGCTCGTGCTGTTCCCCGCCGTGCCTTTGCTCGGTGTGCTGCGGCTCGAGCTGGCGCCGTGGCTGCTGCCGTTCGCGCTGTACCTGGCGTATTGCGCCGGCGTGCTCACGCACAACCACAACCACTGTCCCGTGTTCGTGGGGCGCGCGCCCAACCAGGTCTATTCGGCGTGGCTCTCGGTGTTCTACGGCTATCCGAGCTTCGCCTGGATCCCGACTCACAACCAGAACCACCACCGCTACCTCAACGGCCCGCTCGACGCGACGCGCACCACGCGCAGCTCGCAGCACAACACACTGTGGCAGGCGCTCAGCTATCCCGTGCGCTCGGCCGTCTGGCAGGCGGAGGGCATCACCCGCTACGTCGCGCAGGCGCGCGCGCGTGGCCGCTTCCGTGCCATCGCCGCGCAATACGCGGTGCTGCTCGCCGCGCACGCCGGCGTGCTGGTGCTTGCGGTTGCGCTGCACGGCGCGCGCGCTGGCGCCGCTGCCTACGGGCTGTGCATGGGCGTACCGGCCCTGTTCGCCTCGTGGTCGATGATGTTCACCAACTACGTGCAGCACGTGCACTGCGATCCGAGCTCGCCCGACAACCACTCGCGCAACTTCGTGAGCCCGCTGCAGAACTGGCTGGTGTTCGACGCGGGCTTCCACACCGTGCACCACGAAAAGCCGGGTGCCCACTGGAGCACGCTGCGCGCGCTGCACGCCGCCCGCGCCGCCCGTATCGACCCCGCGCTGAATCAGAATTCGATCTTCGGCTTCTGCCTGGACAACTACCTGCTCGGCCCCTTCCTGCCCCACCTGCGCACTCGCCCCCGCGTGCCGCTCAGCCCTGCAGAGTAACTCTTGGATCGCGTGGGGTGACGAAAGGACTGTTTCGGATGACAAGAAGACGGGAAGAGCAGAATCTCCGGCCGCGGCTGGTCGGGCCTCAGCGCCGCCTGACCGCGTCGGCCGAGCGCACCAGCTCGCAGAATTCGTCGGCCGCAAGAAAGCTCAGCTCCACGTTGCCGAAGCGGACGCGGTCGCCGGAGCGCACCACGACCGGATCCCCCTGACCCTGCCTCGGCACGCGCATGCCGTTGACGAAGGTGCCGTTGGTGGAGCGCGCGTCCTGCAGCACGAAGCCCTCGCCGTCGGCGGCGTCCTGGAAGAAGGCGTGGAACTTGCTGACCGTCACGTCGCGGATGACGATGTCGTTGTTGCGCGTCTGCCCCACCGAGTAGAAGCGCGCGATCAGCGAGCGCTCGGTCTTGCGGATCGGGAACACCAGGTACTCCGACGGCGGCAGCTCGCGCATGATCTCGGGCGGCCCCGGCTGCACCAGCGTGCGCGTGGGCCGAGCTGGCTGTTGTAGCGGCTCGGGGCCGGTCCGGCGCAACAGCAAGAACGCGCGGCCGTGCAGTTTGCGAAAGGCGAGCGGATCGCGGCGGCACTCGTCGGAAAACGCGCCGAAGCGAAACGCCTCATCCGACTGGGGCTCGGTCTCGAGCTCCTGTTCATCGCCCGCCATGCCCGGGGCCCCAGCATAGCAAACCACCGCGGCGTCTCAAAGCTCGCGGGTTGGATGGGCCACGCCCTATGATCTCGGTGTGGATCCGGTCGGCACGCGAGACGGCCCAGGCCAGGCCCCCGGCGGGGCATTGCGCGGCTGGCTCGCCCGCGCCGCGCCGGGCTCGTTCGTCACGCTGTGCCTCGTAGTCGTGGCGCTCACCTTCCGTGACTACGGCATCAACTGGGACGACCACGTCCAACTCAGCTATGGGCAGCAGGTGGCGGCTTGCCTCTGGAGTTGGGGCGGTGATCGTTGCGCGTTCACCCAGTACACGCGGTTCTACGGGCCGCTGTTCGAGCTGTTCGCGCTCGCGGTGCAGCACGCTTTGCGGCTCGATGCCTATGCGGCGCGTCACCTGGCGACCGCGTTCGCGGGTCTGGTTGCGCTCTACGGGGTGTATCGCATCGGTCTCCTGGCGGGCTTGGGCAGGGGCTCGCTGCTGGCGGCGGTGGCGCTGGCCCTGATGCCGCGTTTCTACGGCCAGAGCTTCGTCAATACCAAGGATCTTCCGTTCGCGACGGCGGTGGTGCTGGCGATGTGGGCCGGCTTTGCCTACGTCGGGGCGCGCGGGAGCGCGCGCGCGGCGCTGGTGCTCGGTCTGGCGCTGGGGCTGGCGATGGCGATTCGACCCGGCGGCTTGCCGATCGTGGGCGTGCTGCTCGCGCTTCCGCTGCTGCTGGCGGCGGCGCGCGGGTGGCTCGAGCGCGTGGCGTTGTTGCGCGGCGTGCTGGTGGTGATGGTGCTGTCGTGGGCCATCATGATCGCGCTATGGCCGTTCGCGTGGAGCGCGCCCTTGACCAACCCGGTGCTGTCGATCCTCGCGGCGTACTCGTTTCCGATGTCCTATCCGGTGCTGTTCGAGGGTCACATGCTCACCAGCACCACGCTGCCCGGCCGCTACCTGCTCGAGTTTCTGCTGATCACGGTGCCTATTCCGTGGCTCGCGCTCGGGGCGGTGGGGCTGTACGCGGCGCTGCGCGACGCACGCCGCGCAGCGGTGATGCAGGCCTGCGTCCTCTGGGCGATCCCCTGCTGGCTCCTGCTGCCGTACCTGCTCGGGCTGCTGCTGCGGCCCAACGTCTACGACGGCATGCGCCACGTGCTGTTCACGCTGCCCGCGCTCGCTGTGCTGGTCGCGCTCGGCGCGCGTGAGCTCGTTGCGCTCGCCGCGCGCTTCGGGCTGCGCTGGCTCGCCCATGCGTCGCTCGCGCTGGCGCTGGCGGCGCCGGTCGCCAGCCTGGTGCGCCTGCATCCCTATGAGACCACGTACTTCAACGCCTTCGTCGGCGGGGTTGGGGGAGCCAGCGGACGCTACGAGACCGAGTACTTCCTGCTCGCCTACCGCGAGGCGGCCGAGTGGATCAACGGGCGCGCGCGCGCGCGCAAGCAGCCGACGTGCGTGCTGGTCGCCGCCGACGATCACGGCTCCATGGCCGCGCGGCATTTTCTGGCGCCCGGGGTGCAGATGGACACCATCTTCCATCGGGCCGAGGGCGCGCTGCCGGCCCGCTACGCCTACTACCTCGGTACCACCCGCTACGGCTTCGATCGCAACTTCACGCGCTCGAAGATCGTGCACGCGATCGGCCGCGACGGCGCGGTCTTTGCCGTGGTACGTGCCCGCGAATAGCGGGCGGCTGTCTCTGCGTTCGCGGACCGCCGGTCAGGAAGACTGCGGCTCGTGCGGCTGGCCGCGGGTGTGGATCCCGAGCACGCGGTAGACCGGGCAGATGCCGGCGATACCCGTGGCCAGTGGGATCAGCCCGAGCAGCCCCAGGGCGTTTCCGGTGGCGATGGCGAACACGAGCAGACCGAAACCGACGGTGATCCGAATTCCGCGGTCGAGCGTTCCTTCATTGCGGGTCATGACTTCATCCTCCCGCACTGTTCGAGCCGCCCGGGCCCGTCCGGGGTTCGCTCCGGCGCTGCAATTCGGCGTGGCGCGCAGTGTCGAAAAAGCTCGGGTGGGCCGAATCCTCGGCCGCGGACACGGCTCCAACCTGCTGCAGACGCTGCATTTTTTTCGAACCCGTGAGGAGTGTCATGTGCCAGCGCGTACGTTGCCCGAATTGCGAAAAACCAAGTTATAGCGGCTGTGGCCGCCACGTGGAGCAGGTGCTGGGCGACGTGCCCCAGGAGCAGCGCTGCCAGTGCCGGGAGCGCCGCGATGAAACCTCGCCGCAGGATCCCGAGCGCAGCCGGCTGCGTCGCCTGTTCGGCTTCTGAAAAGCGACGGAAAACGACGCGGCTGTGAACCGCTTCACAGCCGTCTCCCGACCGCCCTGATAGCCAAGATCTCAAGGGCGGCCGGGTCCCAGACCTCCCCATGCCTGTGGGCCCGGCCGCTTGGGGGGATTGCCGGGCGCCAGGCCCGCCGGTGGAGCCGGCAGCGAGCCTCTGGTATGCCGAAACCGTGAACGCCACGGGTCCACTGGCGGCCGAGGCCGCGCTGCGCGGCCGGATCGCGACCAACCTGGCGCGCTTCGAGCGCCAGGCGCTCTGCGCCGGCGGGCTGCGGCCCGCTGCGGTCGCCGTGGTGGTGGTGGCCGACGCCGCAGGCCAGGCGTGCTTCATCCTCACCCGTCGCGCGCAGCGCCTGCGTGCGCACGCGGGCCAGTGGGCCTTGCCGGGCGGGCGCATCGAGGCCGGCGAGGACGCGGCGCGCACCGCGCTGCGCGAGCTCGCCGAGGAGGTCGGCGTAGTCAGCCCGCAGCGCTCAGTGCTCGGCTTGCTCGACGACTACGCAACGCGCTCCGGCTACGTGATCACACCGGTGGTGATCTGGCACGGCGAGCCCAGCGCGCTCACGCCCAACCCGGAGGAAGTCGCGGCCGCCTACCACGTGCCGCTGGAGACGCTCGGCCGCCCCGGGGTGCCACGCCTCTCGCGTATTCCGGAGAGCGATCGGCCGCTGATCCAGCTTCCGATCGCCCAGCTGCAGACCGCGGTGCACGCGCCCACGGCCGCGATTCTCTACCAGCTGTGGGAAGTCGCGCTGCAGGGCCGGGCCACGCGCGTGGCCCACTACGAGCAGCCCGTGTTCGCGTGGAGGTGAGGCGCCGCCGCTACGGGCAGTTCTGTTGGCCGACCGAGGGGCTGAAGCTGCCGCCGCTCAGGCTGCAGCTCTGGGTGGCGTGTACGCGGATGCGCCCGACCGCGCCGCCCCCGCCCCCGCCGCCGGCACCGTAGGTCCCGCCGAAAGCACAGATGAGAAACCCTCCGGTGCACTGCCCGTCGCTGCCGTTCTCGCCTCCCGTGCTCGAGCCTGCGCCGCCGCGACCGCCGTCGCCGGCGCCATTGCTGCCGTTGCCGCCGCCGGCGCGGTTGTTGTTGTTGCTGGCGCCATCGCTGCCCGCGTTGGTGCCGCCGCTCGTATTCGGCGAGCCGCTGGCGCCGCCGCCGCCGTTGGCCGTGACCCATGCGCCCGATGGCACGCTCACCACGTGCGCCTCGAGGAACACGGCGCCGCCGCTGCCGCCGCCGCCGCCGCCGTCGCGGCGGTTGCTGCCGGTTCCCCCGCCGCCGGCCGACGCGCTGATCACCGCGCTGCCGCCCACGGTGAGGTTGCCGCCCGAGGAGATCTGAATCGCGCCGCCGCCGCCGCCGCCCGCGCCGCCGGTGCCGCTGCCGTTGCCGCCGCTGCCGCCTTTGCAACCGCCGCGTAGCGGCGACAGACTCGCGCCGCCCTCGGATGCGCCTGCGCCGCCGCCCGAGGTCGAGCCGTTGCTGCGATTGCCGCGGCCGCCGGAGCCGCCGCCGGCTGCGAAGCCCGCGCCGCCGCCGCCGCCCGCGCCTTCGCTGCTGCGCGAGTCGCTGGAGCCGTTGCCCGCGTTGCCGCCGCCGCAGGCGTTGCCGCCTGCGCCCGGCGTCGTGCCGAGGCCGCGCACGTTGATCGTGCCGTTGATCGCCACGTCTCCGCGCACCGCCAGGATCAGCGGCCGGCTGCCGATCACGCGCAGCGTGGTGCTGGAGGCGACGGTCAGCGCCTGCAGCGGCAGCACCACCACGTCCTGACCGCCGCTCTGCGGTTGGATGATCGGGGTCGGCGCGGTTCCGCACCAGTTGGTGATGGTGACCGAGCCGGTGGTGTCGATGGTGGTGGTGGACTGGCAGTCGAGCGTGGTGCTCGGCGCCAGCCCGAAGTTGATGGTGCTCTGGTCGAAGTTGGTCGCGGTGTAGTCGAAGCCGCACGGGCTGGCGACGCGGGTGGGGTCCACCGGGCAGGTGTCGTTGCAGTCCGGAGTGCCGTCGCCGTCCGAATCGGTGTCGGGGGTGCCGCAGCCGCAGGTTCCTGGCGCGGTCTTGTTCGCGTCGTTGGGACAGCCGTCATTGCAGCCGAGCACGCCGTCGCCGTCGCTGTCGACGTCGGGGGTGCCGCAGCCGCAGGTTCCTGGCGCGGTCTTGCCGGCGTCGTTGGGACACATGTCGTGGCAGTCCGCGGTCCGGTCGCCGTCGGTGTCGGTGTCGGGCATGCCACAGCCGCACTGGCCCGGATTGACCTTGTTCGGATCGCTAGGGCACAGGTCGAGCTGCACCTCGCACACGAATGCGTGTGTGCTGCTGCACGGCTGGTCGTTCCATAGCCCGTTGGTGAAGATCTCGGCGCAGTCCTCGGCCCCGTTGTAGTCGTTGGGCTCGCCGCTGTTCCAGTTGGCGTACTGCAACGCCGTTCCGCCGCTCTGACCCATCCAAAACTGGCTGCCGTCGTTGCCCCACAGCCACACCCCCTCGGTCATGCTATCGGTGCCGCCGATCCAGCTGTCGGCCAAGAGCTGCGACTGCACGAACGCGTTTTCGTCGGCGTCGTTGATGTGCAGCAGCGAGCCCAGCAGCTGCTGCTGGCAGTGCGCGCGGGCGTCGTCCCAGGTGCGCGCGGTCGGGCAGAAGTAGTAGTCCTGTCCGTTGTAGCTCTGGTGCACGCAGCCGCTGTCGGGCAGACAGGGGCCCAGCCCGCCCATCGCGGGCGAGTCGACGTTGCGCTCGCAGCCGTTGACGACGTCGCCGTCGCAGTCGTCCCAGCCCGCGTCGCAGCTGTCGACCTCGCAGCTCTGCGTGGCGCAGGTACCGCTGCCGTTGACGATGTTGCAGGGGGTGTTGCAGTCGCCGCAGTTGGTCAGCGTGGTCAGCGGCTCGCAGCCGTCCGCCGGGTTGCCGTCGCAGTCCTTGAAGCCGGGGTCGCAGCCGGTCAGCGTGCAGGTGCCGGTGCTGCAGCTCGCGCTCCCGTTGGCTCGCGCGCAGCCCACGCCGCAAGCGCCGCAGTCGGCGCTGGTGGTCAACGGAGTCTCGCAGCCGGGCATGCTGTTGCAGTTGCCGAAGCCCTGGGCACAGGTGTAGTTGCACGCCCCGTTGCCGCAGGTCGCGCTCTGCACGTTGGGGTGCGAGGTGCAGTCGTTGCCGCAGCCGTTGCAGTTCTTGGCGCTGTTGCGCTTGTCGATCTCGCAGCCGTCGCCCGGCATGTTGTTGCAATCGGCGAAGTACGACTGGGTGCAGCTCGAGACAGCGCAGCTGTGGCTGCCTGCGCTGCCGACGCAGCTCGCGATCGCGTTGGTCAGCGTGCACGCCATGCCGCATCCGGTGCAATTCTGCGTGGTGCCGAGCTGCGTCTCGCAGCTCGTGCCGTCGTTGTCGCAGTCGCGCCAGTCCTGTGCGCACTGGCTCACCCGGCAGCTCCCGGTGCTGCAGGTCGCGCTGGCGTTGGCGATCGAGCAGCCCTGCCCGCAGGCGCCGCAATTGCTGGCCGTGGTCAGCGCCGTCTCACAGCCGTCGCGGTAGTCCCCGTTGCAATCGTCGAACAACGAATCGCAGCTCGGTTTGCACTGCCCGCCGACGCAGCTCAGGCCGCCTCCGGCGTGCGGGCTCGAGCTGGTGAACGCGCAGCCGTTGCCGCAGGCGCCGCAGTTGTTGACATCGGTCTGCAGATTCGCCTCGCAGGTCGTGTCGTTGTTGCAGTCGGCCATGTCGGCGGGGCACACCGTCATCGAGCAAGTACCGCCCGAGCACTGCGGCGTGCTGGTGCCGACGCAGCTCGTGTCGCACTGCCCGCAGTGGTCGTTCTGGTTCAGCGAGGTCTCACAACCGTCGCTGGCGAGGTCGTTGTTGCAATCGCCCCAGCCAGGTTGGCATTGGTGGAAGGTGCAGACCCCGTCGACGCACGAGACCTCCGCGTGCGGATAGCCGCAGGGTGAATCGCATCCGCCGCAGCGCATCAGGCTGTCGCTGACGGAGGTCTCGCAGCCGGTGCTCGGATCGCCGTCGCAGTCGCCGAAGCCGTGCGCGCAGGTCACATTGCACTGCTCGTTGTCGCAGCTCGCTGCGGTGACGTTGAGCAGCGAGGTGTCGCAACTCTTGTCGCAAGCACCGCAACGGTCCGGCTGGTCGAGCGCCTCGCAGCCGTTGGCAGGATTGCCGTCGCAGTCGTCGTAGCCGGGCTCGCAGCTCTGGGCCAGGCACACGCCGGTGCCGCAATCGTCGACCGAGCCGGTGAAGTCGCAGGGCTGGTCGCAGGCGCCGCAGTGGTCGGTGGTGTTGAGCATCTGCTCGCAGCCGTCCCCCGCCAGCCCGTCGCAGTCGCCGAAATCGGTGAAGCACTGGCCGACGCCGCAGACCCCCGTCTCGCAGCTCGCGGTAGCGTTTGCCACGTCGGCGTCGGTGCACGGCGTCCCGCAGCCTGCGCAGCTCTGCAGTGTGTTGGTCGAGGTCTCGCAGTCGCTCGGATTGGCGTCGCAGTCGCCGTACAGCGGCTGGCAGCCGACCGGCACGCACTTGCCGTCGACGCAACCCGCGATCGCGTGCGGAAAGGAACAGCGCGTGCCGCACGCGCCGCAGTTGTTGACGTCGTCGGCCGGCGTCTCGCAGCCCGTGCTCGGGTCGTGATCGCAATCGCGATAGCCGCCCTGGCACTGCACGATCACGCAGTGGCCGCGACTGCACGCGGCGGACGCATTGAGCAAGCTGCAGGCGTCCTCCAGGTCTTCGTCGATGGTGCCGTCGCAGTCGTCATCTTCCCCGTTGCACTGCTCAGGGCAGATCATCGGGCAGGTCCCGTCGATTGAATTGGGATTGGCCACGCATCCGCCGCTGTCGGGTCCGCTCCCGCCTGTGCCGCCTGTGCCGCTGCTCGCGCTGCCGCCGGTGCCCAGCATCACCATGGCATCGGGTGCGATCGCCGCGTCGCCTGCGTCGGGACGAGTGATGGCCGCATCCGCGGGCGCCTGCCCGGAGTCGCTGGCGATCGTGTTGCCGCCGGTCTTACGCTTGAGCAGCCCGGCGTCGAAGGGCTTGCACGCCGCGAGCCACGCGGCGCAGCACACCAGGATCAGCCCACTGTACCGAGCGCAAGAAACCATCCGCGTCCCTGTTTGAGGGATCTGTGGAGTATGCTTGGAGCCAACCTTCCGGTCCACAGCGGAAGCGTCCGAGCGCGCGCGGCCGACGCCGAGGGTCTCTAAAGCACCGAATCAGGCTGAGCGCCTATGATTTCCTTCGTCTTTCCCCACATGCGCGGCTTTCGTCCTCGACCCGACCCTGCCAAATGCAGCGAGCATTGCTCGGGTCGGTCCTCCGGGCGCGCTCGCGCCTGCGGCGAAATACTCGGAGCTCATACGGGTTCAACCTGCTCGGTGCTCTATGCGCGCTCCTAAATAGAAGAAACAACGCATCTAATTGTTTCGAGACCGCGGCTTGTGTTCGCTTCGAGGATGGGCTATCGCCAAAGACCAGCATGGCATCGAGCACGGACACCTTCGCGCTGTCGACGAGCCCGATGGAGATCTGCTGGCAGTTTTCCTACGAGATCGACAACGAACGGCTCAAGGCGCTGTATTCGAAGGCCAAGCGCCTGCAGTGGGACGCCGAGCAGGCGATCGACTGGGAGCAGCCGATCGACCCCTCGCGACCGCTGATCGACGAAGATCGCTTCGGGCTGTCCCAGCTGCCCTTCGTGCAGCGGCTGGCCCCCGCGCAGCAGGAAGCACTGCGGGCGCACATCGCCGCCTACCAGTTGTCGCAGTTCCTGCACGGTGAGCAGGGCGCGCTGATGACCGCGGCGGCGCTCACACACGCGGTCCCTGACTACGAAGGCAAGCTGTACGCCGCGACGCAGACCATGGACGAGGCCCGACACGTAGAGGTCTACGATCGCTATATCAAGAAGCTCGCGCTCATCTATCCCATGTCCCAGGTGCTCAAGGCCGTGATCGACAAAACCCTGCACGCCGATCGCTGGGTCAAGATCGCGATCGGCATGAACATGGTGGTCGAAGGGCTCGCGCTGGGCGCGTTCCAGAACATGCGCAAGTCGACGACCTGCGCGCTGCTGCGAGCCATCGTCGAGGGCGTGCTGCGTGACGAAGCGCGCCACGTGGCCTTCGGCAACGTCTACGTGGCCGATGCCGTCTCGCGGATGCACGCCGACGAGCGCGAGGACATTGCCGACTTCGCGTTCGAGGTGGTCTCGGCGCTGCGCCGCCGGGACGCAGCCGACTTCGACCCCGGCTTCATCCAGGTGCTGCAGGCGGTCGGTATCGATCCGGCCGATTTCCTGCGCGGCGTGATGGAAGCGCGCGCGCAGGGCGTGCGGGTGCAGCCGCCGGTCGACCAGGTGCATTCCTTTCGCGATCTGATGATGCCGGCCCTGGTGCGGGTAGGCGCCGTGACCGAGCGCGTCCGCGCGCGCTACGCCGAGGCCGGGCTCAAGATCTACGAAGACGCCAGCGTGTTGCGCGCGATGGAAGACGCGTCCTGAGCGCGCCCGTCACCCGGGACAGCGGCGGCGGCGCAGCCACAGCAGCGCGAGCGCAGCGCACAGGGCCCACGGCCAGGGCGCGCGCCGTCCCGCCGCCGTGCTGCAGCCCGCGGCCAGCTGGGACGCCAGCGGGGCGGCTTGCCCGCGCGGGCCGATCACGCGCGAGAAGTCGGTGACATTGTCGCCAGCCACGGTGCCGTCGGCGTCCGCCGAGACCAGCGACCCCGTGAACCAGACTTCGGAGTCGGCCGCCGAGCCCGTTGGCGCCGCGACCGGAGCGGTCCAGTCGACGGTCGCCTGGTGGCCCCCGCATTCGCCCACCACGCCGATCGAGCGCCCGTCCGCCATCGTGGTCATCACCTGCACATCGGGGAAGCCGATCTGGCACAGGTCCCCAGGGCCGAGCTCGTCGATCCCCGGCATCGCGAGCGTGCCGGCCGTGTGCCCCTGGTTGTCGGTGATCTCGAAGTTGAGGGCCACCGACTTCAGGTCGTCGATCCAGTCGACGGTGATGCGATAGGTCGTGCCCGGCACGTATCCGCTCACGGGCAGCCCCTGGATCGTCAGGTGGGTGGGCTTGCCTTCGCTGTGGCACACCTTGCAGGTGTAGCCGTCGGCCGGCGATCCGGTGAAGAACTTGCCCCCGCCGCCGCCCAGCTCGGGCGGATCCGCGAAGCGCGTCGGATTCTGGTAGGCGTGCGCTCGCGCGCACAAGGAGCCGAGCACCAGGCCGGCGAGCGCGGCGCTGCGCGAGGCCCACGATCGGCTCGTCGCGTGCATCCGCATCAGTGCTGCCCCATCCCGGTCCCGCCGGTGCCCATGGTGCCGCCGGTGCCCAATGTCCCGCCCGTTCCCAGAGTCCCGCCGGTACCCACGGTCCCACCCGTTCCCAGAGTCCCGTTCATTCCCGTCGCGGCCCACTGCAGCAGGATCACGTACCCGGGGTCCTGCGCGGTGCGGTAGACGTTGCGACCGAAGTGGTCGGCGCCCCTGTGTCCGCTGCCCCCGGCCTCGGCCTCGAGCGGCTTGGTCAGCAGCAGCGAGGTACCGACGGAATTGCCGAGCATGGAACGAGCGCGATCGTAGCTGAACTGGATCTCGGCGGGATCGGGCGGGTCTTCGCCCATCAGCATCGGATTGCCGCGGGTGCGCCCCGGACCGAGCACCTGGAAGAAGCGATCGGGGCTCCCGTGGCAGTTGTTGTACGCGCAGTCGCGCAGCAACACCGGATACACCTGGCTCGCGAACATCGTCATGTCCGGCGTCGGCGGCACCGGGGTGGTGCCGTTCTGACATGACGTGGACGTCAAGCCCAGCCCGACGGCTAGGAGCGCTGCCAATCTACGAAACATGGGGTCGCGGTCGGCGCGCCGCTACTTCAGCGTCACCTTCACCCCGGTATAGTACTGCGTGTCGGGCGGCGAAAGGTCGACCGGGTCGGGACCCACATTGAAGTCGTACGATTGGGACTTGCCGGTGCCGCTGTACTCGGTCACTTCGACCACCAGCTTGTACGCGCCATCTGGCACGGTGTTGCCCTTGGAGTCCTTGAGGCTCCACGTCACGTTGTGGGTCTTGTGCGCGTTGAGCGTGGCGCTCGCCGTGACATCCGGCGGGATGGTGCTGAAGACGGGCACGTAGGCAGGACCCCCGGAGGCCTGATAGGCGGTGAGCCACTGCGCGTTAATGAAGCCGTCCCAATACTCCAAGGTGTAAACCCACTTGCCCGAGGAGTCTTCTACCCAGATCGCGCCTACGTTCTTGGGCGCGTACCTCCCGCCCTGGGTGACCGTGGTGACCTGCATGCTCAACATCGTCGGCTTGGGGCCGGCGGTGGTGCCTCCGCCGGGATCGCCAGCGCCCGCGGTCCCGCCCGTAGCGCCGGCCGCGCTGCCCGTCATCGGAGCGCCAGTGCCTCCGGTTCCGGCTGCCATCGGAGCAGCAGCCGCGCCCGCGCTTCCGGCTGGCGCCGCCGGGTTGGTCTGCGGCGTGGTGGGTGCGGCTTGCCCGGTCCCGGTCGGCGCTGCTGGCCCGGCTCCGATTCCCGGGTCGGTGTTCTGGGTCGGCGCCACGGCGCCGCCACTGTTGCTCGGCAACCCGCCGAGGCCTGCCGGCGGCGTAACGGGCAGCGCTGCGGGCTGCTCGGTGTAATCGACAGCCGCCCGGCCCGAGTCGGAAGCAGGCGCGCAGGCCGCGAGGCAGGACACGAGCACCGCGCTGAACCAGGTCGTCGCTCTACTTGTCATCATCAAGCCCCACTGCCACGTGTTCCACTTGGCGATCGGCGCCCGGCCTTTCGCCACGGAGCCACCCGCTCCGCCGGGTGTTCGACTACCCGCTCATCAATATATGACAGCCTCTGCAGGTTTCCGTGTGGCGTTTGCGCAATAAACGGACGATCTTCTGATCGAATTCGGTGACGCTGTAAGCGAAGGCGTCGAGGCCTGCGCATCGCCTAGCCCCGGCGCTCAGCTCTGGCGCTCCAAGACGAGCATGCGGACTCTACCGGACAGGCACGTGGCCGATGAAGAGGCTCGACTCTTGCCAGCCCGTGATCGTCAAACATCCGCAAGGTGGGCGGCTTCGTTGAGCGCGAGCACCCTCCAGACGCCCGCCTGCAGCCGCTCCAGCCGATGCAGCGCGCAGTTGTCGAGCTGGAACGCCACGCGCGGGGCTTCGCTCTCGTGCGCGAGGCCCAGGATGTGCAGCATCAGCTGGTGGAGCGCGACGTTGTGCGAGACCAGCAGCACGCGTGTACCCGCATGCCGTGTCAGCACCTGGTCGAGAAAAGCCGCAGTGCGTGCGCGGCACTGCACGTAGCTTTCCCCGCCCGGTGGGCAGGAGCGCGGCTCGCGCCGCAGCAGCGCGGCAAACTGCTCGGGAAAGCTCCGCTGCGCTTCTTCGAACGTGAGCCCGGTCAGCTCTCCGACGGAGCGCTCGCGCAGCGCGACGTTCGAAGCCGGCGTGACGCCGGTCGCCTCGCCGATCAAGGCCGCGGTTTCCGATGCGCGCACCAGATCGGAGCAGTAGATCGCATCGATGCCGGTGCTCGAGAGCAGCTGCCCGGTCGCGCGCGCCTGTCGTTGCCCTCGCTCGGTCAGCGGCGTCGGGCCTTGACCGCCGAACCGCAGCTCTCGATTGCCCTCCGACTCGCCATGACGGCACAGGATGAGCGTGGTCGATCCGTTCACGCGACTTCCCTGCACAGCGGCGCCCGCGTCCGGCATGCGCTCGCGATCTGCACCTGATCCCCATCCCAGCGTGATCACCGGGCCAATTCAAGCGATCTCAAGCGCCCCCGGCATCTTCTGCATCCGCAGCGCTCGCATGGGGATGCGCTGGATGTCACCGCTCACGGACATTTCCGCGAAGCGGCGCGACCGCAGGCGTCCCTTCTTTGCGCAACTCCGGCACGGATTTGGCCGCCTGCGGTCATAAGACCTACAGGTCCCACCTGTGTGAGGGACCCATTTTGGCCGCATGGCCGGTTTCGGTTTTGCGATGTTGCTCTCGATCAGCCCGGTGGCGTTTGGTGATTCGTCGGCCGCCCGGTTACTCTATCCGGCACGGGTGGTCGGATGTGGTCCGGAAGTGGGTGAGGTGGGTTTGCTCGGGCAAGAGCAGCTGCGCCGGCTGCGTAGCCGCATGCCGGCGCTGTGGGGTGGCCCATGACGTTTCTGCAGCAGCTCTTCAGCGGGGCGCAGTCGGTCGTCTCCTTTTCCGAGGCCTCACACTGTCTGCGCGAGGTCGAGCGCGGGCTGAAGGAGAGCCTGCTCTCGGTCGGCGAGCGCCCCAAGGCGTTGCGCTTTCCCAATCTCGATCTGTCGCCGCAGGCCTACTGGGAGCGCAACTTCTTCAGCATCCTGTTCGTGTCGATCTTCCAAGCGATCGGCATCGAGGCGTGGAAGGTCCGGCACTACGCAGCGATCATCCACATGGTGCGCGGCATCGTGACCGCGACCGACAACATTCTGGACGACGAAGCGAAGGGCGCGCTGATCGTCGATCTGAAGGCCGGACGTGTGCTGCCCAACGTGCTGGCGATGTTGATGCAGGCCGGCCAGCTGCAGCGCAACATCCGCGAGGTCACGCCCGACGACGAGGCGGCCGACCGCGCCTGGGGCGCGTTGATCGACCTGCTGTACGCGATCGGCGAAGAAGAGAGCGGCGAAGAGTCGGCGGTCGAGGAGGTGCTTCCACCCAAGCGGCTGCTGGACGAGATCCACCGCTATCGCGGCGCCAACCTATTGTTGCTGGCGTTCGTGGTGCCTGAGCTGAACGAGCCCGATTTCGTCGAGGCGATTGCGCACGCCAAGTCCGGCGTGTTCCGCATCGGGCTGTCGCTGCAGGTGCTGGACGACCTCGCGGACTTCGCCGAAGACCTAGAGCGGCGCAACCACAACTTCCTGCGCAGCTGGCTGGTGGCGGGAGCCGGCGGCGACGGGCACGGCGGGCGCGCCTGCCCGGTCCCGGATTCGACGCTCTCGGCCCTCTCGCCCGAGCAGCTCAAGAAGCCGCACGAGATCTTTCCCCAGGCCACCGGCGAGGTGATGGTGCTCGCGATCGAGCTCGCGCTCACGGGCTTCGATCGCTTGCGCCGAGCCGGCCACCCGCTCGATCGCTCCACGGCGCGCGAGCTGATGGCCGCGATGTTTCGCCTGCGCGGGCTGCCGCACCTGTGGGACCGCTACCTTTCGTTTTCGCAACGGGTCGATGTCGCCACGCTCGAGCCGTACTTCGAGGGTCTATGAGAGTCGATGCCCCCCCCATCCAGCTGGCGCCGATCGATGTGTTGCTCGAGGAGCTACGCTGCGGGCGGCCGATCATCGTGGTCGATGACGAAAACCGCGAGAACGAAGGCGACATCATCATCGCCGCCGAGAAGGTGACCGAGGCGCTGATGGCCTTCACCATCCGCTACACCGGCGGCGTGGTGTGCCTGGCCATGCCGAATGCGCTCGCCGATCACCTCGAGCTGCCGCCGATGGTCGAGCACAACGCGTCGCCGCTCAAGACGGCCTACACGGTGTCGATCGAGGCCAAGCGCGGCGTGACCACCGGGATCAGCGCCGCAGATCGGGCGACGACCATTCGCGCGACGATCGAGCCGGGCGTCACGGCAGCCGACCTGACGCGGCCGGGCCATGTGTTTCCGCTGCGCGCGCGCGATCGCGGAGTGTTGGAGCGCGTGGGGCACACCGAGGCCGCGGTCGATCTGTGCCGGCTGGCGGGGCTGCAGCCGGTGGGCGCGATCAGCGAGCTGATCCACGACGACGGCACCATGATGCGCCTGCCGGCGATCCTCGAGTTTGCCGCCGAGCACGGGCTGCAGGTCGGCACCATCGCCGACCTGGTGGCGCACCGGCTGGAGCACGAGCCGCGTGTGCAGCAGGTCGCAACCGCCAAGCTTCCGACCGAGCACGGCGAGTTCGAGATTCACGGCTTCCGCGAAGAGCTCGGCGACGGAGAGCACGTCGCCATGACGTTGGGCGACCTGAGCCAGGGCGGCCCGGTGCTGGTGCGCGTGCACTCGGAGTGCCTGACAGGGGACACGCTCGGCTCGCTGCGCTGCGACTGCGGCCAGCAGCGTGCGCTCGCGCTCGAGATGATCGCGAGGGAAGGGCGGGGCGTGCTGGTGTACTTGCGCCAGGAGGGGCGTGGCATCGGGCTGATCAACAAGCTGCGGGCGTACGCGCTTCAGGATCGAGGGGCCGACACGGTCGAGGCCAATACCAAGCTCGGCTTCCCGCCCGACCTGCGTGACTACGGCGTCGCCGCGCAGATCCTCCGCCGGCTCGGCGTGCGCAGCGTGCGCTTGATGACCAATAACCCGCGCAAGCTGGCCGCGCTCGAGCGCGCAGGGTTGCAAGTCACGGAACGCGTACCGCTGCAGGTCGCCGACAGTCCCCACAACCGTCGCTACCTGCTGACCAAGGCCGAGAAGCTCGGCCATCTGCTCGCTTGAAGATGCAGCGCTGCGAGCTGGCCATCGTCGGCGGGGGACCGGCCGGCCTGGCGACCGCGCTCTTTCTCGCTCATGCGCGTCCAGAGCTGACCGAGCGCATCCTGGTCCTGGAGAAGGAAAGCTACCCGCGCGACAAGATCTGTGGCGGCGCGATCGGGGCGCGCGCCGACCGCTTGCTCGAGAGCATCGGGGTGCGGGTCGAGGTGCCTTCGGCGCAGATCGCCGCGCTCTCGGTGCGGATCCACGAGGGGGAGATCTGCGAGCGGCTCGATCACATCGGGCGCGTGGTGCGCCGGCTCGAATACGATCGCGCGCTTTTCGAGGTGGCACGTGGGCGCGGCATTCGCGTCCAGGAAGGGGCGCGGGTAACCGGGCTCGAGGTCGACGCCGGCGGGGTCTCGCTGCACGGCGCGCCCAGCACGCTGCGGGCCAGCGCGGTGGTCGGCGCCGACGGGGTCGGCAGCGTGGTGCGGCGCGCGCTGGGCTTGCCGGCGGGTCGGCTGCGCGCCCAGGTGATCGAGGTGGACACCGAAGAGGTGCCCGTAGATCGCCCGCGCGACGTGCTGCACTTCGACCTGGCCGATCGGACGCTTACCGGCTACGCCTGGGACTTCCCCACGCTGGTCGACGGGCGCCCGCTGTGGTGCCGGGGCGTCTATCACCTCAAGCTCGACGAGCGCTCGGTGGACATCGCAGCGTTGCTCGAGCGCCGCTTGACGGCGATCGGGCTCTCGCTCTCCGACTGCCGGATCAAGCGTTTCGCCGAGCGCGGCTTCGAGCCGCACCTTCCGTACGCGCAGCCGCGCGTGGCGCTGGTCGGCGAGGCCGCGGGCATCGACGCGCTGAGCGGTGAGGGCATCGCCCAGGCGATCGAGTACGGCGCGTTTGCGGGGCCCTACCTGGCGGAGAAGATCGCGGCCGGCGATTTTCGCTTCCAGGACTGGAGCGCGCGCTTCGGGCGCTCGCGGGTGGGCTTCGACCTGCGCCTTCGCGAGCGTCTGCTGCCGTACTACTTCGGCAGCCAGCGCGCGCGCATCGAGCGCCACCTGGTGATGATGCCGGAGCTCGTCGTGTGCACCATGCAGCAGTTTGCCGGTTTGCCTGTAGACAACCTGGGCTTCGCGCGAGGACTGGCCAACGGCGCGGTGCGCGCGCTAGGTGACAAGCTGCGAGGCCGCCGCCGCTCGCGCCCAGGTTGAGCGCGCGGGCGCGGTGCGGCCGCCGACGTAGTACAGGAAGTCGTTTTGATCGGCGACCTGGGTCAGCCCCATGTGCTCGAGCAACGGCCGGTAGAAGCGCGCCGATGCGGGCAGGTCGCGCACGGACAGAATGACGTGGGCCATGCCGTTGATATCCATTGGCGATGGCCTACCATCGGACGCGACCGCCGCCAACCCGCCGACTCGACGGGGCCATGGCGCCGGTCGACTCCCGATGCGCGGCAATCGAACACGATCCCGTCGCTCGCGGCGGCGGACCGCGGCGCTGCTGGTGGGCGTCGTGCTGCTCGTGGCGTCGTGCGGCGGCAGCGCCGAGCCGAGCCCCGCGGCCAAGACCAGCCCTTCCACCCCGAAGGACGCGCTGATGCTGGGCGACGGCAAGCTGAGCACGACACCCGAGGCCGGCACTCTGATGTCGTGCCTGCAACGCTTCGCCAAGCTCAATCCGCACAACGGACCCTGGATCGACGGCGATGTCTGGTACCCGTCGCAGAAGATCGCGGTGGAGGGCGAGGTGAAGTGGACGGACCACTCGATCTCGATCACGGTTTCAGGCAACACCCGTACGATCAGCGCGAACAATCTCCCCGATCACACGACAGGCGTGTTTCCGATCCAGAGATCGGATCCCGCCTACGCGTACGACACCAACCCCAATCCGATCCGCGCGCAGGACATCTCGCTTGCGCTACCGGCCGTGCCGGCGGAGGCCGCGGCCGCAACCTGCGTACCGATGGGCATGATCGGCTTCGCGACCACCGGTGTAGCGATCTTCAACGCGGTCGACGACAGCGGCAACGACGCGGCGGCCCACGAGGTGCAGGATCGCTGCGACGGGCATCCCAACGCTGCCGGGCAATATCACTACCACGGGCCGTCGTCGTGCATGCCGAACGCGATGACCTCGGATCTGGTGGGCTATGCGCTGGACGGCTTCGGCATCTACGGGGCCAGAGACGCCGGCAGCGGCAAGCTGCTGCACACCGCCGATCTCGACGAATGCCACGGCACCACCAGCCCGATCCCTTGGGACGGCCAGATGGTGAGCATGTATCACTACGTGCTCACCGCAGAGTATCCCTACACCGTCGGCTGCTTCCGCGGCACGCCGGTGGACGCGGGCCTGACCGCGGCCCAGCGCGCTCAGATCGCGAGCTTTCACTGAAGCCTTTGTGTCAATGGGTCGGCTACTCCAACTCGAGCAGCAGCAGGCGGTCGCCGGCCTGGAGCGTGACGCCGGGCTCGGCACACAGCTCGCGTACCTGACCCGCTCGATCGGCGTGCACGTTGATCTCGGTCTTCATCGCCTCGACTACCGCGACCGGCGTGCCGCTCTCGACGCGCTGCCCCGGCTCCACCAGCAGCTTCCACAAGTTGCCGGCGAGCGGGCTGTTGACTCCGTGTAGCCCGGGCGGCAGCGCGCCGTGCGCCTGCTCGCGCGGCGCCGCCTCCAGGGCCTGTGGTGCCGCGAGGTCCTGGCCCTGCGCGGCCCAGCGCTCGCGTTCCTGCAGGAACGCGCTCTGCTGCGCATGCTTGAACGCGGCGATGCCGGCGGCCTGCTCGGCCAGCAGCCGGCGGTAGTCCTGAAAGCGAAAGGTTTCCTCGTCGATGCGCAGGCGCAGCTTGCCCTGGGGGAAGTCGGCGCGCATGCGCAGTAGCTCGTCGGCCGCCACCGGGTAGAACCTGATCTGGTCGAAGAAACGCAGCAGCCAAGGTTTCCCGGGCTCGAATTCGCGCGTCGTCCGGTAGGTGTTCCACATCTGCAGGGTGCGGCCCACGAGCTGGTAGCCGCCGGGCCCCTCCATGCCGTAGACGCACAGGTACGCGCCGCCGATGCCGACCGCGTTTTCCGGCGTCCAGGTACGCGCGGGATTGTACTTGGTGGTGACCAGGCGATGGCGCGGGTCGAGCGGCGTGGCGACCGGCGCGCCCAAGTAGACATCGCCCAGGCCGAGCACCAGGTAGCTGGCGTCGAATACGATGCGGCGTACCTCGTCGGCGCTGGGCAGGCCGTTGATGCGGCGGATGAACTCGAGGTTGCTCGGGCACCAGGGAGCGTCCTTGCGCACCAGGCGCATGTACTTCTCGATCGCGAGCAGCGTGGCCGGGTCTTCCCAGGACAGCGGCAGGTGCACCACCCGCGTGGGCAGCGCGAGCTCGTCGACCGCGGGCAGGTCGCGCTCGAGCTCCGCAAGCAGCTGCAGCAGGGCACTGGTGTCGAGCAGCTCGGGCGCGTAGCGGATCTGCAGCGAACGGATGCCGGGAGTGAGCTCGCGGATCGCAGGCAGCGCGCGCGCCTGCAGCGCCTGCATCAGCGCGTGCACGCGCAGGCGCAGCCCGAGGTCGAGCTCGAGCGGTCCATACTCGACCAGCAGGTAGTCATCTCCGGCGCGCCGGTACACGACGCGCGGGTGCGCGGCGGTCGCGGCCAGGCCGCCGAGCGTGGCGTCTTCGTGGCGTGCGCCGGCGGTGGGGCGGGCGCGTGCCGTGGGGCGCGCCGCGGCCGCGGGCTGCAGCGCGTCCTCTTGTGCGCGCAGCAGCACGGCGGCGCGCGCCTCGTCCACGCGTGCGAAGCGCACGCGGTCGCCGGCCTTGAGCTGGCCCATCTTCCAGCGCTCGGCGCGTACGATCGTCGCTGGGCACACGAAGCCGCCCAGGCTGGGACCATCGGGCCCGAGGATGATCGGCATGTCACCGGTGTAGTCGATGGTGCCCACCGCGTAGGCGTTGTCGTGGATGTTGCTCGGGTGCAGGCCGGCCTCGCCGCCGTCCTTGCGCGCCCACTGTGGCTTGGGTCCAAGCAGCCGCACGCCGGTGCGGTCGGAGTTGAAGTGGACCTGCCAGGTCGCCGCGTAGAAGGCCTCGATGTCCTGCTCGGTGAAGAAGTCGGGCGCGCCGTGGGGTCCGTCCAGCACGCCGATCTCCCACGGCTCCGGAAAGGGCGGCGGCTCGGCAGCGCCTTCGGCTGGCGCGTGGATCGCGTCGGCTTCGGAGCCGAGGTGCAGCACGTCGCCCACGCGTAGGGCGCGCCCGCCGTGGCCGCCGAAGCGGCCGAGCATGAAGGTCGCGGCGCTGCCCAGGTAGGGCGCCAGGTCGAGCCCGCCGCGCAGCGCGAGGTAGGCGCGGCAGCCCGCGCCCAAGACGGCGCCGAGCTCCAGCACCGCGCCCGCGGGCACCCGGATCGCGCGGTTCCATTCGATCGGCCGGCCGTCGAGCGCCGCAGC
This sequence comes from uncultured delta proteobacterium, assembly GCA_963778655.1. Classification (GTDB taxonomy): domain Bacteria; phylum Myxococcota_A; class Polyangia; order Polyangiales; family JAFGIB01; genus CAVZVA01. The sequence continues at coordinate 346,780 of CAVZVA010000011.1, read as the reverse complement.
CATGGGCGCGCCGGCGAGCGCGATCAGCGCGTCGCAGTTGAACGCCAGCTTGGGGCCGGACAGCGTGAGCTCCAGCGCCGCGGCGCCGGGAGCGTTGCCGACCAGGCGGTTGGCGAGCCGAAACGAGAAGTCGTCCATCGGTCCCGAGGGCGGTACGCCCACCGCCCACATGCCCAGGCGCCCGGGATGATCCTGCACCGTGCTCTGCGTGCCCGGTTCGAGCACATCGAGGGTGCGCGGCGCATACACGAAGCTGTCGAGGTAGCGCGTGCTCACGCCGCCGCGCTCGAAGGCGGTGTCGCCGGCGATCTGGCGCAGGTGGGCGAGGTTGCTCTCGACCCCGTCGATGCGGGTGTCGCGCAGCGCGCGGCGCAGCGCGCGCAGGGCCTCGGCGCGGGTGTCGCCCGAGACGATCAGCTTGGCGAGCAGGGGGTCGTAGTGCGGTGTGATCTCGGTGCCATTCTCGACCCAGCTGTCGCAGCGCGCGCCTTGCGGCAGTGCCACGTGGGTCAGCGTGCCGGTGCAGGGCTGGCAATTCTTGTTCGGGTCTTCGGCGTAGAGTCGGACCTCGATCGCGGCGCCGCGCGCGGGCGGCGGCTCCGCCGGCAGCGTGAGCTCGCCAGCCGCCAGCTGCACCATCCACTGCACCAGATCGATGCCGGTGACCGCCTCGGTCACCGCGTGCTCGACCTGCAGGCGCGTGTTGACCTCGAGGAAGTAGCTCTGCTCGCGCTCGGCGTCGAGCACGAATTCGACCGTGCCGGCCGAGGCATAGCCGACCGCGCGCGCCAGTCGCAGCGCGGCGTCGAGCAGCGCTGCGCGTGCCGCTTCCGCCAGTCCCGGCGCGGGCGTCTCCTCGATCACCTTCTGGTTGCGCCGCTGTACCGAGCAGTCGCGCTCGCCCAGCGCCAGCACGTGGCCCTTGCCGTCGCCGAAGATCTGCACCTCGACGTGGCGCGCGCGCTCCAGGTAGCGCTCCAGGAACACGCCGCCGTCGCCGAAGTGGCTGCTGCTCAGCGCGTGGACCGCCGCGAACGCGGCGCGCAGCGCCTGGGCGTCGCCGCAAACGCGCAGCCCGATGCCGCCGCCGCCGGCCGTGCTCTTGAGCATCACCGGGTAGCCAATGCGCTCGGCGGCCTGCAGCGCGTGCTCGAGCGAGGGCAGCAGCTCGGTCCCGGGCAGCAGCGGCACGCCCTGCGCCAGCGCCAGGGCGCGCGCCTCGTGCTTGAGGCCGAAGCGGCGGATCTGCTCGGCGCTCGGGCCGATGAAGGCGATGCCCGCGGCCTCGCAGGCCTGCGCGAACGCCGCGCTTTCACTCAGAAAGCCGTAGCCGGGATGGATCGCCTGCGCGCCGGTGGTGCGCGCGGCCTCGAGCACCCGCTCGATGCAGAGGTAGCTCTCGGCGGCGCGGCTCGGCCCGAGGCACACCGCCTGGTCGGCCTCGCGCACGTGCCGCGCGTGCGCGTCGGCCTCGGAGCACACCGCGACCGAGGCGATGCCCATGCGCCGCAGCGTTCGCTGGATACGGCAGGCGATTTCCCCGCGGTTGGCGATCAGGACCTTGTCGAACACGCGCGTGCTCCGTTCACGCGTTCCAGATCAGGAGCCGGATCGGGGTGGGGTTGTAGGCGTTGCAGGGATTGTTGAGCTGGGGGCAGTTGGAGATCAGGCACAGCAGGTCGAGCTCGGCGCGCAGCTCCACGTACTTGCCGCCTGCGGAGATGCCGTCCTCGAAGGTCAGCTTGCCGTCCTGGGTGACCGGTACGTTCATGAAGAAGTTGATGTTGTTGGTGATGTCGCGCTTGTCGAGCGACAGTCCGCAGCGCGCGGCCGCGAGCAGGAAATTGTCGCGGCACGAGTGCATGTAGCGGGTGTGGTGCCCGTAGCGCACGGTGTTGGACTCCGAGGAGCACGCCCCGCCGAGGGTGTCGTGGCGCCCGCAGGTGTCGGCCACGATGCTCAACATGGGCGTGCCGGCGGTGGAGCGCAGCACGCTGCCCGTGGTCAGGTACAGGTTGCCCTGGTGGCGGATGGTGTCGCTCGCGCTGTAGCGCTCGTCCGGGTCGTCGGCGTTGAAGAACAACGTGTCGACCGCCTGGTTACCCTCAAGGTCCACGATGCGGAGGACCTGGCCCTCGGCGATGTGCCCGGACCAGTGCTCCCCGGCGGGCACGATGACGTCGACCAGCGCGGCCCCGGCATCGAGCCGGCTCTGCGTGAAGAGGCTCATGACGAAAGCTCCGTGCCGCCCGTGCCCACGCCGGTGAACATGCGTTCGGTGTTGATGAAGCCGCGCTCGTTTTCCGGGCGCGAGCGCCTGCACGGGTCGTCCGGTCCCGGTGGATCGGCGCGGTAGACCTCGAGCTTGACCGGCTTGGGGGCGTAGGCCGGGTTCGGATCGAGCGGGTGCTGGCAGGTGTTCAGCACGACCAGCACGTGCATCTCCGCGCGTAGATCGATCGCCGCGCCCGCCCGGGCGTGGCCCATGTCGAAACGCAGGTTGCCGTCGTCGCCGGCCGTCACCTTGCTGAACAGGTTGAGGTTCGGCACCAGATCGCGCGCGCCCAGGCCCCACTTGGCAAGCTCGGTCAGCATCTGGTCGCGGCCGTTGCGGTGGAAGTCATTGCGCTGCTCCTGGTAGCGCGTGCGTCCGTATTTGGCCCGACACAGGGCGGCGTCGCCGAGCCCGCACACCGTATCGTGCCAGCCGCTGGTGTCCTCGGTGATCGAGCACAGGATGCGACCCATGTCCGAGTACAGCACACGGCCTTTGGTCAGGTAAGCCACGTGCTGGGCCTTGAGCGTGTCCGGCATGTTGTAACGCTCGAGCATCTGCTCGCGGTTGAACAACAGCATCGAGACGTTGGCGCCACCCTCGAGATCGGCCAACCGCAGCGCGTGGTGCCGGCGCAGCACGCCCGACCACATCGCGCCGCCGGGCACGGTTTCCTCGAACAGCAGACGCTTCTCTGGAATCGGTTGCAGGCTCATGCTCACCTCCCGGGGCAACGCAGCTCAGTCCACCTCGTCGCCGACCTGGGTCATGCGAATGCGTGGGCGGGGCTCTGCATCCGCGGCTTTGGCGTGGATCAGCGACTCCAGGTGCTGCTTGGTCGCGATGAAGAGCGGGCTGATCATTTGTTCCCGCGAGCGCGGGCGAGGGGACGGGCACCTCGACCACCTCCTGCACGTGACCCGGATTGGAGCCCAGCACCACGATCCGGTCGGCCAGATATACCGCTTCCTCGAGATCGTGGGTGACGAAGACGATGGTAATGTCGATCTGGCGCCAGAGCTCCAGCAGGTACGACTGCATCAATGCGCGGGTCTGGGCATCGAGCGCCGCGAACGGCTCGTCCATCAGCAGGATGCGGGGCCGGTTCGCCAGCGCGCGCGCGATCGCCACGCGTTGCTTCATGCCGCCCGAGAGCTGGTGGGGGTAGGCGTCGGTGAAGCGGGTCAGACCCACGATCTCGACCCACTCGCGCGCCTCGGCTTCGGCCGAGGACGCGCTCTGCCCGCGCACCTCGAGCCCGAACATCACGTTCTGGAGCACGGTGCGCCAGGGGAACAGGGTGTAGCCCTGGAACACCATGCCGCGGTCCGGGCCCGGGCCGTGCACCGGCTTGCCGTCGAGCAGCACCTCGCCCGCGCTGGGCTCGTCGAGCCCGGCCAGGATCCGCACCAGCGTGGACTTGCCGCAGCCCGACGCGCCGATCACGCACAGCAGCTCGCGGCGGTGGGCGCGCAGCCCGATCCCCTCGAGCGCCGTGACCGGGCCGGAGTCGCTCTGGAAGCGCCGGCTCAGCGCCTGCACGTCCAGGATCACCGGGCGCGCATACAGCCGCGCGAAGCGCGCGCGCACCTCCGGCGGCTGCTCCTTGTAGCTCGGCAGCGCCAGTGCGGGCGCGCCGGCCGCAGTCTCGCCGCTGGTGCCGCTCACGCCGTCAGCCCTTCGGCGGAGGCGCGGCGCCGCGCGCGCGAGGGCAGCAGGCCGCGCACCAGCGCCGAGAACGGCAGCCGCGTGCTGTCCGGACGCCAGGGGAAGAGGCTGCGTCCGAGCCGCGCCAGCGCGAGGTCGCTGCACAGCCCGATCAGCCCGATCATCATGATCGCGGCGTAGACGTTCTGGTAGTTGCGGTAGCGCGCCTGTTGGTTGATGAAATAGGTGATGCCACTGGTCGTGCCCACCATCTCGGCGACGATCAGGTAGGTCCAGGCCCAGCCCAGCAACACCCGCATATCGGTGAACAGGTCGACCATCACGCCGGGAACCACCACCTTCCACAGCAGCTGGCGCCGGTTCGCGCCGAGCGTCTGGGCGGCCTCGATCAGCGGCAGCTCGAGCTTGCGCGTGGTGTTCGCCACGACCAGCACCTGCTGGAAGAAGGTGCCGATGAAGATGATGGCGACCTTGGGAGCGTCGTAGATGCCCAGCACCGCGACCGAGAGCGCCCCGAACGCGGGCGCCGGCAGATAGCGGAAGAACTCGATGAACGGCTCGCTCAGCTTCGAGAACAGCGAGAACGTCCCGCACAGGATGCCGAGCGGCACGCCGAACGCCGACGAGAGCAAGAAGCCCGAGAAGATCAGCTTGATGCTGTGCCACAGGCTCTGGTGCAGCCAGGGCTCGGTCGGTAGTCGGGGCGGGGTGCGGAATGCGGTGTACAGCGCGCGGGCGACCTCGTGCGGCGCAGGCAGGTAGATCGGGTTGCGCCGCTCGCCGCTCGCCTGCGCGCGGTGCTCGGCCAGCGCCTTGTCGTTCTCGGCTTGAAAGGCGGCGCGCTCCACCAGCATGCCGCGCTCGAAATAGTCGACGCTGCCGGGTTGCTCGATCTCCACCAGCGGGTGCCAGATGAAGGGCACGTAGCTGACGGTCGACCACAGCGCGAGCGGGATGGCGAAGGCCAGCGCCGCCATCGCCAGCCTCGGGCGTGGCGGGAGCTCCTTGCGTACCGCGAGCCAGTCGCCTGGGCGCATCACCACCTCACGCGTTCACAGCGACTTGATGATCTCCGGATCGATGTACTCGTCGACCGGTTGGGATTTCGCGTAGACCTTGTTCTTGACGTTGAAGTCATCGGCGATCTTGCTCGAGCCGTACAGTGAGCCGAGCCCGGCGCCCTTGACGAAGCGCTTCTTGGCGTCCGCCAGCGAAAGGAAATACGTGCCCGGCATCGCCGCGGCGTATTCTGCGGGCTTGACGCCGACCTTGGCCGCCATGATCTTGACCGCCTCGGGCTGGGTCTTGGGATCGCGCACGAAGTCGGCGATGCGGTACCAGACCTTGACGAACTTCGCCCAGTCCGCCTTGCGCTTGGCCAGGCTCTGCGGGTTCACGGCCACCGTGTCGTAGATCAGCCCGGGCACGTCCGCGCTGGTGAACACGGCCTTGGAGCCGGCGACCGAGGTCAGCGCCTGGCTCGAGGTCGGGTACCAGGCCGCGACCGCGTCGACCTGGCCCGAAGCCAGCGCCTGCGGCGTTTCGTTGGTGGGGAAGTTGACCAGGGTGACGTCGGACTGCTTCATGCCGATCTTCTGCAGCCCCTGCAGTAGCAGCAGGTGCTCGACCAACGTCAGCTCGAGGCCGATCTTCTTGCCCTTGAGCTGCTTGAGGCTCTTGATGCCCGGTTTGGCGATGACCTTGTCGTTACCGTTGCTGTAGTCGGTGACCAGGATCATCTTGCTCTTGGCGCCGTTGGCTCCGGTGACCAGAGCGTCGCCGTTGGTGACCATGACTGCGTCGACCTTGCCGGCGGTAAACGCCTCCATCGACGGCAGGTAGTCGAACCAGGAGAACACCACGTCGACGCCCGCCTGCTTGAACCATCCTTTCTGGATACCGACCTCGAACGCGGTCCACCCCGGCCAGTCGCTGTAGGCCACGCGCAGGGGAGGGGCCTTGCCCGCCGCCGGTCCTCGGATTGTTTCGGGCCGCTGCGGGGGCGGAGCCGCCCGCGGCGCCGGGCGGCTGGCTCCGCTGCAAACGAAGAAGAGCGCGAGAGCGAACGCGCTCGCAACCGCTTTGCGGGCTTTGCTGGTCATCATGGCCTCGTCCAAGGGAAGGTGTGTGCCACACACCAGCAGCTGGCCATGTCCGTCGCGTTTCGGCTTGGAAAAATCGGGCGTCAGTCGGAGCGCGGCTCGAGCGCGGCGTGCGCCGTCGGGTTCGCCTCTGTCGACGCGGATAGAGGCTCGCTCAGGGCTTCGCCGAGCGCGCGCAACAGGCTCGCCGGCGGCTCGCGCAGGGGCTCCGGGGCAGGGCGCAGCACCGCTACGGCAACCGGCGCAGTGGTGTGCTCGCGCGCGACCTCGAGCATGAACGCGACTAGCGGCGGCTCCGCCGCGGCCGCGCAGCGCTGTCCACGGACCGACTCCGCGTGCGGGGTCACGCTCTGGGCCAGTGTGACCGCATCCTCCCGAGCCCGATGCTCCAGCTCCTGGCGCGCGCGCGCGTGCGCGCGCAGCGCGTCGGCGGTCTCTTCGCCGAGCGGCGACAGCAGCACAAGCTCGCCGTCTTCGCAGCCGAACAGCGCTCCGCTCGAGGCGCCGGTGTGCTCGAGCAGCAGGTCGAGCACACAGTCGTGGCGCTCACCCTTGCCCTCGAAACGGCGCACCAAGGCGATCAGCTCGTCCTCAGCAGGCAGCGCGAGATCCAGCGTGGCGCGCGAGGTGACGAGCGCGTGTCCATCGCCGGCATCGAGCGCACGTCGCAGGCGTTCGCAGCGCGCGATCAGCGCCGGGTGCCCGGTCGGCCGCGCGCAGCGTTCCATCAACGACAGGTGCAGCCGCGCGGCGGGGCCGTCCCCGGCCAGTAGCGCCACCTGCGCGCGCGCCTCGTGCAGCGTGGCGCGTACCGCCGGACCGCCGCCCTCGCCGAGCTCGGTCAGGAAAGCCTCGAGCCGGCTCGCCGCGACATCGAGCTCGCCGAGCTCGGCCTCGGCGCGCGCCAGCTCGGTCACCAGCGTGACCACCATCGCGCTGATTCCGCGATCCTCGGCGTCGAGCAACGCCAGCGTCTGCAGGCCGAGCCGGCGGGCCTCCTCGGCCCGACCCAGGGGCGTCAGGGAGCTCATTTGCCCCGCGATCAGGGTCGTCCAGCCGATAAACGAACGTGGCGGCACGCTGGCGATGGTCGCGGCGGCGATGTCACTGGAGCGCTGATGTTCGCCGCGCAAGTGGGTGTAAAAACCCACTGCTCCACGGGCGTGTAGCTCAAGGGAAGGGATCTCGCGGGCCAGGCTCGCGAGCTGCGCGGCGACGCGCTTGGCCCCGATCAGATCGCCGGTCAGCACGTTGCACAGCAGCGCGCTGGATGGCGCCCACACGTCCGCTTGCCAGCCGGAGCCGGCCTGCCTGGCCAGCAGCTCCACCCGCCGAACCCAACGCTCGGCTTCCGCCAGCTCTCCGCGCACGCCGTGGTAGTTGGCACGGATCTGCGCCGCGTACAGCTCGTGCATGAACAAGGTGGATCGCTCCAGCTCCGCCGCGAAGCGCAACGCCTCGGGGTCGCCGCGAAAGGTCTCGAGCGCGCCCACGCTGTACAACAGCGCGCCCCGGATCAGGCTGCGGTGCACCGGGGCCATGTCGCGTATCGGTCGCTCGCCGTCCACGCGCGCGAGCAGCTTCCGGCACGCAGCCAAGGTGTCCGCGATGCGGTCCTCGGGCAGCCGCGCCAGCGCGCACGCGTAGCGATAGGAGATCTCCACCGCGTGGTCGGCGCCCAACACGCGCAGCGGCGCCAATAGCTCCGCGTAATGCTGCGCGCGCTCGGCATCGAGCATCAGCGCCCAAGCGGAGGTCAGGAACACGATCACGAGCGTGAAGGTGGTGGCCAGCTCCTTGTAAGCGGCCAGCGCGCGCCGCGGGCCGCAGTCGATCACGGAACGCAGCAAGCCCACGCTCAGCCCGATCGCGTCGCCGAGCCTGCGGCCGAGCAGTGGGCGCAGGCGCCGCGCCAGCGACAGCCCGAGCACGTCTTGCAGCGCGGCGACCGCATCGTCACCGTAGGTGTCGACCAGCTTGCGGTCGACGTAGAAGCCGCTCATCACCAGCGAGGCGAGCAGGCGTGCCTGCTCGCGCTTGCTGCGGCCCTGGCGGCGAAAGGCTGCGAGCGCGGCGCGCAGCGCGGGCAGCGCCGCCGCCATGCCGTCGGCGTCCAGCGACAAGACCGAGCCCATCTCGGCCAGCAGGTCGGCGCCGCGCCGTTCCTCGCCGCCCTCGAGCAGGTGCCAGCCGGCCTCGAGCCTGGTCTCGACGTCGTCGGCTTCCTCGCGCAGCAACTCGGCGCCGAGCAGCGCGTGCAAGCGGCGTCGTTCGGGCTCGTCGAGCAGGTGCTGCGCCGCCGCATGCATGCGGCGGTGCACGAAGCGGGCGCCCTCCTCGTCGCACACCGCGACCCCGTGCCGCTCCAGCAGAGATAGCAGCTTGAGCGGCTCTCGCAGGCGCTCCAGCGCCGCGAGCGATTCCAGGCGCTCGAGCGGCAGCGGGCCGCGGTGGACGCAGAGCAGCGCCATCAGACGCCTGGCGTCGGGGTCGAGGCGCGCGAGGCGCTCGTCGAGCACGTGGTCGCGCCCGGCCGTGAGCTCGCTCAGGTCGAGCTCCTGAGGCAGCGCCCAGACGCCACCCGCAAACGCGATCACCCCCTGCTCGACCAGATGCTGCATCAAGTCGAGGCATGCTTGCGGCTTGCCCTCGGTGGCTTCGTGCAGGCGGGCGGCCAGCCTCTCGCTGCCCGGCACCGCGCCGAAGGTGGCCTCCACCAGCGCGCGCACTTCGTCCTCGTCCAGGCCTAGCAAGCCGATGCGCGCAGCGTGCTGGCGCACGTCGGCGAGCGCGGGCGCTGCGCTCGGCACCGCACTGGGATCGAACGCCAGCGCGAGCAACAGCCGCCCGCGCGCGCTGCGCCGGGCCAGCGCCGCGAGCAGCGCCGCGGAGCTCTCGTCCGCGTGGTGGAAATTGTGCACGGCGATTAGCAGCGGGACCTCGGCGCACAGCGCCTCCAACCAGGCGAGCAGCGCGGTCTGCGTGCGCAAACGCAGCTCGCGCGGATCGCCGCCGCCGCTTTCGCTCGACACCGCGGACAGGCGGGTGCTGTGCCGACCGCGGCCCGGCACGAAGCGCGCGAGCGCCGCCTGGTGCTCGCCCATCGCGGCCGGCGCCTTGTGGGGCAGCGCCGCAAACAGGGCGTGCGCGATCTCCTCGAGCACCGCGTAGCTGGCGCTGCCCTGTGCGGCATCGACCACCACCGCCACTGCGCCCTGCAGGCGCGCCCCGATCGCCAGGTCGTGCAGGATGCGGCCGCTGCCCATGCCGGTCTCGGCTTCGATCGCCACCGCCGAGCCGGCGCCGCCGAGCGCGGCCTTGAGCCGCTTGCGCAACTTCGCCCGCTCGCGCGTGCGACCGATCGTCTTGCCCCCGTGCAGGTAGCTGAGCGCCGAGAGCGGCTCCTGATCGGGTGGCAGCCCGGCGATCACCGAGAGCCGCTCGATCACCTCGGCGGCGCTGCTCGGTCGCGCCATCGGATCGCGGCTCAGCAGCGACAGCACGAGGTGGTCGAGCTCGTCGGGAAAGGACGAGCCCTCGGCGTCCGCGGGCGCGAGCGCAGAGGGCGGCAGCGGATGCGTGTTCCACGCATCCTGTAGCTCGTCGATCCGCTTCACCTCGAAAGCGTGACGGCCGGTCAGCACCCAGTATGAGAGCGCGCCCAGCGAGTAGAGGTCGGCGCGCTGATCGAGGGCAGCGCCATACAAGCCCTCCGGCGGCACCAGCGGCGGCGTGCCGACCACTGTGGGGTTGCGGCCGAAGCCGGTCAACGCGCCGAAGTCGATCAGCTTGGCGCGCGCGTCCGAGGTGATGCGCACGTTGCGGGGCGACAGATCACGGTGCAACAGCCTGCGCGCGTGCAGCAGCGCAAGCGAGCTGGCGACGTCGCGCAGGTAGGAGCACGCCGCCCGGTACGGCACGGGTGCCAGCTCGCGCAGGTCGCGGCCATCGAGCAGCTCCATGGTGTAGTACGCGCCGCGCTCGTCGACCCCGTACTCGTAGACCTCGATGATGCGTGGATGCTTGAGCCCCGCGAGCGTGTGGTACTCGCGCTCGAACATGCGCGCGCGCCGGCGCGCGTCGGCGTCGGCGACCAGGCGCTTGAGCGCGACCGGGCGGCCCCGCACGCGGTCGTGCGCGCGGTAGACGGCGCCCATGCCGCCGCGCGCCAGGCGCGCCTCCACGCGGTAGCGCCCTGCGACCAGCTCCGGCTCGAGCCTCGTGACTTCTCCGGCGGTTAGCGCCACACCTGCGGACCGTTTCCCACCGCTATGACGCGATATGCGGTCACTGATCTAGGATAGCGGATCGCACGCGGTTGGGGCTCCCCTCGCGCGCGGGAACGCGTCGAAGATCTGCGCCGTACGCACACATTGGATGGATAGGTGGGAGCCTTTCGGCTTCGAAAAGGCGTTCGGACAGTCATCCGGGCCACTCGACGCTTGTTTCGCTTGATGGCTCGCGGTCTGGATCCGGCGCGGCAGCTCGCATTGTACGAGACTGCGGCCAAGCGCTACCTCCCGGTCGGCGCAAGGGAACGAGCGACGCTGCCGTGCGAGGTGTTGGGCTCAGTCCTCAGCGACCTGGACTCAGCTTGCGCCGCGGTGCTCGGCGCCTGGCTGGCGGTGCGTGACTGCACGACGCTTGTCGCGCTCGAGGCCGGCGTACCATCACGACCAGCGTGCTCGCGGTCCATCGATTGGAGGAACGCCCGCGATGGGTTAGGATGTGCAGAACCTGCTGCTGTTGCTGTCCGACGTGGCAGGGTCCGGGCGCAAGCTCGCATTACACCGGTTACGTAACTGCCCCAGGCGGCTTCGGCGCCGCGCCGACTCCCGCGCCAGGCCAGCGGCGCCTCCGAGCAGATCGACGCGGCTAGAGCACCGAACATATTGAAACACGCACGATTTCGGGGCCCTCGCGGGCGCATGGCACGCGCGCTCCCCGCTCGACATAGGATGGACTACGCCTTCGGGCTCCCGCCCGCACCCTGCATCCCGCCATGCCCCCGACTTCGCACACGCTTCAATAGGTTCCGTGCTCTAGCGGTCCCGATCTCAGGAAAGCCGGCAAACGTGTGTAGCGAGGTACTAGCAATGGACTGCACTGACTGATGCGCATCGCATACGTACACAATCTGCAACGCCGTCCCGTCGAAGAGGAGGCAGAGTTCGACACCCGAGAAACAGTCGAGCTCATCACCCATGGGCTGCGGAGCCTCGGGTACGACGTGCGGCCGGTCGAAGCTTCGGGCTCGGCGTCCCGCCTGACCTCGCGCCTCGAGGCGCTTCGCCCTGGGATGGTCTTCAACACCGCAGAAGGCCGGCGCGGCCGGTATCGGGAGGCGTTCTATCCGGGTCTCTTCGAACAACTGGCGATTCCCTACACGGGCTCGGACGCATACGCCTGCGCCTTGACCCTGGACAAGCAGCTGTCGAAGATCGTGGTCGCTCGCAGCGGTCTGCTCACACCGCGCTGGACCTTCCTCCAAAAGGGTGACCCGGTCGTCGAGCCGGAGCTGACGTTCCCAGTCATCATCAAGCCGAACTTCGAGGGCAGCAGCAAGGGCATTACGCAGGACTCGATCGTCGAGACGTCGGGCCAGTTTTGCGAGCGCGCCGGACAGCTGCTCGCCCAGTATCCCGCCGGTTTGCTTGCCGAGGAGTACATCACGGGTAGGGACATCGTCGTCCCCTTTCTCGAGGCAGCGTCTCCGGAAACCGGCGGCGTGCTGGAGCCCTCGGAGTACGAGTACGTCGATTCGTCGCGTAAGTGGGCCATCTACGACTATGCGCTCAAGATCGAGGGATTCGACGGGCTGCGCGTTCGCACGCCGGCGGACCTCACCCCCGAGCTGCGCGACCGGGTGGTCGATGCGGCGCGGCGCGCCGTTCGTGCGCTGACGATCCGGGATGTCGGGCGGATCGACTTTCGGCTCACCGAGTCGGGCGAGCTGTACTTTCTCGAGGTCAACGCGCTGCCCAGCCTCGAGCGAGGGGCTTCGATCTACGAGGCCGGCAAGCTCGCCGGGCTGGATAGCGAAGCACGGGTGCTCGAGCGGATCCTTCAGAGTGCCGCGACGCGCTACGGCCTGCAACTGAAGCCGGCGAAGCGGAACGCTGGTCCGCGGGCCCGAGGTGCAGCCGTCACGACCGGGCGCGATGGCAGCGCGAGTCCGGTCGTTCGCCAGCGGGCTCGCGACTTCGGTCTCGAGCTCGGCGTGTGCAAGCCCGGCCGGTACAACGCCATCACCGACGTGCCCGGCGTGCTTGTCGGGCACTCGACGGTGATCCACGGACGCGGCAGGCGACGGGTGGGTGAGGGGCCTGCTCGCACGGGCGTGACCGCGATCATTCCCCGAAGGAACATCTTCGAGGAACGCGTGATCGCGGGAGGATTCGTGCTCAACGGTGCCGGCGAGGTCTCCGGAATGACTCAGGTGCTGGAGTGGGGGCTGATCGAGACGCCGATTCTCTTGACCAACACGCTGAGTGTGGGGACGTGCTCGGAGGCGTGTGTCCGCTACATGGTGGGGCAGTACCCGGAGATCGGCGGTGAGGCCGACGTCGTCATTCCCATTGTCGGCGAATGTGACGATTCGTGGCTCAACGACATCGCCGGGCACCACGTGACGGCCGAGCACGTGCGGGCGGCGCTCGATACCGCGGACGGCGGGCCGGTACGCGAGGGCAACGTCGGCGGTGGCACGGGCATGATCACCTGTGACTTCAAAGGGGGGATCGGTACGGCGTCGCGCCGGCTCTCCGAGGCGGAGGGGGGCTACACGGTGGGGGTCCTGGTGATGAGCAACTTCGGCAACCGCGAGGATCTACGGCTCGACGGGGTGCCCGTAGGCCGGGAGCTCGCGCCGCTCTACGGCGATGAGGAAGTGCGGAGAGAGAACTACGGCAGCATCGTCGCCGTGGTGGCCACGGATGCGCCGCTACAACCCCTGCAGATCAATCGGTTGGCCAAGCGGGCGGCGCTCGGGATCGGTCGAGTCGGCTCCCACGCAGCGCACGGGTCCGGCGAGATCATCATCGGGTTTTCGACGGCCAACCTCGCCCCACGCGAAGCCAAACGCATGGTCTACCGGATGAACGTGCTCCTCGACACACGAATTTCGCCGTTGTACCGGGCGACCGTGGAAGCGACGGAGGAGGCGATCCTCAACGCGCTCTTCGTCGCGGAGGACATGGAGGGGGTAGACGGGCACTTCGCTCCCGCACTCCCCGTGGAAACGGTGCGAGAGATCTTAGTGCGGCGCGGCCTGCTCGAACCGTCGGACAGCCGCTCTCGGCGCCCTTGAGCGCCCTCAGCGCCCAATGCGGCGCGCGCGCTCGGCGGGCACCGCTGGCTGCGCTGGAGCCGCGTGCGATGGAGCGTCCCCGCGGGCCCGCGCCAGCTCGGCGGCACGCTGCAGCTCCTTGCGGGCGCGCAGCCGCAGCCCGCACTCGATAAAGACACGCGCCAGCAGCCGATGGTTGCGCGGATTGTCCGGCTCGAGCGCAACGGCTCTCTCGGCGAAGGACTGGGCACGCCGGAGCTCGCGTTTGGCCCTGAGCAGGGCCATCGCGGCGTGGCGCGCGCACTCGGGGTCGTCCGGTCGTACCTCGTAGACGCGCGTCCAGGAGCGCGCGGCCTGCTCCCAGTGCTGTCGCTGCTCGTCGTAGCGCGCCTGCTCTTCGTGCAGCTCGGCGAGCGCGGCCAAGCTCATCGGCGGCACGACCTCGCCGCGATCCTGTGCGGCGATGGTGTGCGCTCGGCTCAGATACGCTTCGTATTGATCGCGCGCGTGTTCGTTGCCCAGCACGGCCCAGGCTTCGTTGATCCGGCCGAAGATGCGACCAAGGGTCGCCCGCAGCGAACGCAGCTCGCGACTGGCGTAGGTATCCGGATCGAATTTGTGAGCGAGCGAGTGAAACGCGCGCTGGATCTCGTCGCGACCGGCGCCGCGCGCGACCCCAAGCATGGCGAAGTAGTCCTGGTCCACCAAGCGCGCATCGATCTCCGATAACGCTTCATGTAGGCCCGGACATTGCTCATGCTCGGGGCTGGGTGGCCTGACGTCCGTCGCGCGCGCGCCGGGAAGGTCGAGTGCGCGGCCCAGCGCGGCCGAACCGGACGCGGCTTCCTCCTGCTCACCGGCGATCGCCACGAGCTGGACGAGTCCCAATCGAGCGAGCTCGTCGACCACCTCGACTACCGCGTCGACGTCCAGACCCGTGACCTGGGCGAGCGCCTCGGGGGCGCGGGTGCCATCGGTGTGCTCGAGCACGTAGTCGAGCAGTGGGTCGCTCGGCGGCCTGGGCTTGAGCGCGCGCGGCAGCGGCCGTGGCACGCGCGGTCTGGGGTCGTGGGCCTCGGCCTCTGCGACGATCGCGGCGAGCGCCTGCCGCTGCGCGTCGTCGAGCCCCTCGAAAGACAGACCCATGCCTGGCTGCTCGTTGCATGCCTCTGCGGTCCGTGGCGTCACGGTCCGCACCACGCGTGCCTGCAGCGAGACGGGCTCGGTGCCAGTCCCGCGGAGGGTGAGCTCGACTAGGCTGTGTAGCGGCAGGTGGGTCTCGGTCCGCAGGAACAGACCGCCCACCGCGATGTTCACGGCTTCCATGGCGACGCCGGCCGGGGACCCTTCGGCCCGCACCAACACTTGTCGGTGGTAGGGGAAACGCACGCTGGTTCGCTGGCGGTGAGACATGTTGGGTCGGTACTGCAGACTGCATGCCATCCGCGTTCCGCTCCTGAAACGACCCCGATTCTGGCTGCGACTCATGCCCCCTGTGGCCTGGCCGCCCGAGTCCACGGCAGATTTCACCACACCCCCATTCATGCTCTGGGCAGGTTGTCCGCGAGCTCGGGAGCGATGTGATCGCGCGCCCCATCACATCGTAGTCGCCGACCGACACCCCGCCACGGGTGCTCCAGTAGGAGCCACAGGTCGAATGGACCAAAGCTGTGGTCAATTGGGCGACCATCCCTCGAACCCGCCCGCTGGCATGGCCAAAGCGCCGCGGTCTTGGAGGGCCCGCTGCTGGCATGTCGCGTGCATTTGCGTCGTGGGTCGCCGTTTTGCCGGGCGCTCCGCTCGGGTGGGTGCGGTTCCCAAATCATGTCGCAGCTTGATCCGTGGGCCATTTCGCTGTTTCTCGCGTTTGGCAGTGCGGTCCTGTACGTGGCCGCCCAAATCAAGCTCGCGCACGCCGCCACCCACGACAGTCTGACCGATCTGCCCAACCGCCCGTTCTTGCGCCGGCAGCTGGGCGCGGCGATCGCGCGTGCCCGCGGCCAACAACAAGTCGTCGTGCTGCTGGTCGGCTTGGACGGCTTCAAGGAGATCAACGACACGCTCGGTCATCCCACAGGAGATCGGGTGCTCAAGGAGGTGGCGGCCCGCCTGCGGCAGGTCGTGCGCACCGACGACGTCGTCGCGCGGATAGGCGGTGACGAGTTCGCAGTGATGCTCGGCGGCATCACCGATCCAGTCGACGCCGAGGTGGTCGCTCGGCGGATCTCGACGGCGGTGCACAGCGAGCTCGAAGTGCCCGGCCGCCGACTTTATCTGAACGTGAGCGTGGGGATCAGCGCTGGATCGCCGGAGCAGGCGGACGCCGAGGCGCTGCTCGCGGAATCCGGCATGGCCTTGCATGCGCAAAAGGACCGCGGCGGCGCAGGGGTCATGTTCTTTTCCACGGAGATGAGGACTTCCGTGGAGCAACGGGCGTTGATCAAGACCGAGCTTGAGGGCGCGCTCGAACGCGAAGAGCTGTTCCTGTGCTACCAGCCGATCGTCGATGCCAAGTCGGAGGCGGTTTCCGGGATGGAGGTGCTGCTGCGCTGGCGGCACCCGCGTCTCGGCCTCGTCAGCCCGGCCGTGTTCATCCCGGTCGCCGAGGCGACAGGGCTGATCGTCTCGATCGGGCACTGGGTGTTGCGCACCGCCTGTGCGCAGGCGCGAGCGTGGGAGCGCCAAGGCCTGGCTGCGCTGCCGATCTCCGTCAACATGTCGGCGCATCAGCTGCGAGCGCCGCACCTTGCCGACATGGTGCTGAGCGTGCTCTCGGACTGCAACTTGCCGCCGGACCGGCTCGTGCTCGAGGTCACTGAGAGCGCCATCATGGAGAACGAAGAGCATGCGGCGAAGATCCTGGACGAGCTGCACACCCGAGGGGTGCGTATCAGCATCGACGACTTCGGCACCGGGTATTCGTCGCTCGCGCGGCTGCGAGAGCTGCCGATTCACGCGATCAAGATCGACCGTTCATTCGTCAAGCATTTGCCGGGCGCCCGCGCCGACACCGCGATCGTGCGGGCGATTGTCGCGATGGCGCACAGCCTGGAGTTGAAGGTGGTCGCCGAAGGGGTCGAGACGCGCGAGCAGCTCGCCACGCTGCGTGCGCTCGACCAGGGTGAGGCCACCGGCCTGTGCGTGGATCAGATCCAGGGCTTCCTGTTCAGCCGGCCGCTCGATCGCCAGAGCATGCGGCGGCTGCTAAAGGAGCTGCACGCCCTGCCCGCGCCGCCGGCGAGCCTCGCTCCGGTTCCGACCAGAGCGGCGGTGCCATGATTGACCCAGCGCAGGCTCTCCTCTCCACCCCCCCCGAACCCGCCGGGCAGGCGGAGCGCCCGCCCGCGGCCGAGCCCGGCTCGGATGTACGGCTTGCCCCCGCATCGAGCCTGCTGCCTGCGCCTTTTGCGGTCACCAGCTCCAGCAGCGAGGGCCGCTACATCATTCTCGGCGAGCTCGGCTCGGGTGGGATGGGCACCGTGTACCGGGCCCAGGACAAGGCTTCGGGCCGCGTGGTCGCGCTCAAGCAGCTCGCGTCGTCGGCGCTTGGCAAGCGGCGCAGAAAGCTCGAAGCGCTGTTCGAGCGCGAATACCACACGCTGGCCCGGCTCAGGCACCCTCGGATCATCGAAGTCTACGACTACGGGCTGAACGAGACGGGGCCCTTCTACACGATGGAGCTGCTCGACGGCCAAGACTTGCAGCAACTGGCGCCGCTCGACCTGCAACAGGCCTGTCTGCGGCTGCGGGACATCGCGTCCTCGCTCGCCCTGCTCCACGCGCAGGGCCTGGTCCACCGAGACGTCAGCCCGCGCAACGTGCGCGCGACGCGGGACGGTCGCACCAAGCTGATCGACTTTGGCGCGCTCACGAGCTTCGGGACGGCGAGCGAGGTTGTCGGTACGCCCCCGTGCATGGCGCCCGAGGTCCTGCGCCGAATGCCGCTCGATCAGCGTACCGATCTGTATGCGCTCGGTGCGGTCGCCTACTGGACGCTGACGGGCCGGCACGCGCGGCCTGCGCGCGGGGTCGACGAGCTCTCCAAGCTGTGGACGCGACAACCGATGTCGCCGTCCGTGATCGCGCCGGGGATTCCGCCCGAGCTCGACGCGCTGGTGCTCTCGCTGCTGTCGGTCGACCCGCTGGCGCGGCCGCAGAGCGCGGCGGCCGTGATCGAGCGCTTGACCGCCATCGGCGGGCTCGAGCCGGAAGAGCACGAGCACTCGGCCGACAGCTACCTGCGCAGCGGCCGCATGGTCGGGCGCGAAGGCGAGCGCCAATGGGTGCGCGAGCGCCTCGAGCGAGCCCGGCGCGGGCACGGTGTCGAAATCGTGATCGAAGGTCCCGCGGGAATCGGCAGGACGCGGCTGTTGCGCGAGCTGAGCCTGGAGGCGCAGCTCGGCGGATTTCTGGTGCTGGGGGTCGAGGCCCAGGCGACGCCGGCTCCGTTTGGAGCGGCCGCGGCGCTCGCGAGCAGCTTGTTGCGCGCGTGTCCCGAGCTGGCGAGCAGCGAGGCGGCCAAGCACGCTCAGGTGCTCGCGCCGCTCTCGGCCGAGCTGACGGCCCAGCTCGCTCCCGACGCGGCTCCCGAGCTCGCGGCGGACCCGCGAGAGCAGCGCGCGAGCGCGCATGCCGCTCTGCACGACCTCTTCCTGTCGGCGGCCCGCCGCCAACCGCTGTTGCTCGCGGTCGATGACCTGCAAGCCGCGGACGAAGGCTCGGCGTCCCTGCTGGCCGCGCTGTCGCGCGAAGGCCGCGGCGCAGCGCTGGTGGTGATGGCCACCTTGCGTACGGGCGACGCCGTGGCGGCCCCGGCCCAGGTCAGCGCGCTTCGCAAGCAAGCCAACCGCGTGCCGCTCGCCGGTCTGGACGCAGCGGCGTGCGAAGAGCTGGTACGCGCGCTGTTCGGCGACGTGGCCAACTGCGGTCGCGTCGCCCTGCTGCTGTACAACAACAGCGGTGGCAACCCCCAGCAGCTCATGGACCTCGCGCAGCTGTTGGTTTCCAGACGGATCGCCAAGTATGCCAGCGGAACCTGGGTGCTGCCGCTGGAGGTGGCCGAGGGCGAGCTGCCCAGCCGGATGGAGGAGATCGCCTTGGCCAGGCTCGCGCCGCTGAGCGCACTGACCCGCGATTTGGTCGAGGCGCTCAGCATCTATGCCAAGCCGGTGGCGCTCGAGCATGCTCTGCTGCTCGCCGCCCATGCCAACGGCCAGGCCCAGGACGCGCTCGACGAGCTGATCGTCGCCGGTATCCTGTCGATGGAGGGCGGCGCGCTGCGCTTTCGCCAAGAGACGCTGCGCGAGGCGGTGCTGGGGCAGATGGACGCGGCGCGGCGCAGCGCGCGCCGCAAGGCCGCGGCCGAGGCGCTGCTCGCGCAGTCAGACGATGATCTGGACGCACGCATGGAGGCGGGCTTCCTGCTGCTGCATGCCGGCCAAGAGGGTCGGGGCGCCGACCTGCTCGCGAGCACGGCGCGCCGTCTGCTGAAGGCCCACGGCGCTGCCCGCGACGTTCGGGGCATCGTACGGGCGCTGCGGGACGCGGTCGACGTCTACGAGCGCCAGGGCCGCCCCAGCCACGAGCTCGCGACGCTGTTGTTTCCGCTGATGCCGTTCGCCTACTACTCATCGGAGTGGCGGCTGATCGCGCATCATGCCGAGAAGACCGTGCGCGTGGGGCTCGAGGTAACCGGGCTCGGGTTGGCCTTTCGCCTGCGACATCTGCTCGGGCGCAAGCTCGCGTTGCGGGTCGGCGCCTTCGTCGCGCGGGCGCGCTTCTCCGCGCTGCGCAAGCGCGGCTTCGACTACAGCTTCGAGGAAGCGATCGCATCCTTCAGCGGCGCGCTGCCCGCCGTGATCGGCGTGTTGTCGACCATGCTCGACGCCGCGCGGCTCGAACGGCTGCGGTCGCTGTTGCAACCGCTGTCGCTGTTCGCGCAAGGGCAGTTTCCGGCGTTCGTGTTCGCACATGCCATCGCCGCCACCAAGATCGCGCGTGGGCTCAACTACGAGGCGGGCGAGGCCTACGGCCAGCTGATCGCGTGGATGCAGGAGCCCCGCATGCAAGGCGCGCTGCCGCCGGCGCGCTGGAAGACGCTGTATGGCGGGATGTTGTATTCGCAGGCGATCCTCTTGTGCTACGCCTCCGACCCGCGCGCGCTCGAGCTGGCCCGCGAAATGGAGCAGCTCGGTGTGCGCGCGTGGGAGACGGTCGCCAATCAGCTGCGCATGATGTACCACGCCTACCTCGGCGAGGCGGACGAGCGGCGCCGCTATCACGAGCGGGTCGAGCTCAGCGCGAGCCGCGGCGGCACCACCTGGCAGGTGGAAATGTTCCTGCCGGTCGCGCTGCTCAATGCCGACGTCCTTTCGGCGGACACCGTGGCCGCGCGCCGCAGCTGGGAGCAGCTTTCGCGTCTGGCCAAGGGCGTGCCTACGCTGGAGGTCTACCGCGATGCCGCGCATGCCGCGTATTTGATGCTGCGCGGCGATCTCACCGGCGCGATCGAAGCCTACGAGCGCCTGCTGCCCGAGCTCGGCGCCGGGCGGCGCTCCTACTGGCTGCCGACGCGGGCGTACTTCGCGACCGCGCTGAACGCGGCCGGCCAGCACCAGCGCGCCAAGCAGGTGGCGAGCGAAGCGCTTTCTCACGTGTCGGCGAACGACAAGACGGTAGTGGTCATGTCCCTCGAGGTCGAGCGCCAGCTCGCGCTGGCCGAGGCGGGTCTCGGTCGCACCGGCGCCGCCGTGGCCATGCTCGACACGCTGCTCGGCGAGCATCGAGATCTCGAAAACCCGCTGCTCTTGGGCTTGCTGCACGAGGCGCGCGCGGACGTCGCGCTGAAGGTCGGGGACGCGGCCGGATTCGAGGCGCATTTCGTCGAGGCCGGCCGGCTCTTCCGCGGCACCCGCAACCCGGCGCTGGTCGCCCGTGTGGAGCGGCTCGCCGCCCGCGCCGTGCAGGCGGGCGTGCACGAGGCGGGCAGCGAGCAGGCTGCTGCCGAGCCTCGCAACGCGGCTGAGCACAGTCTGTGCTGCGCGCTGAGCGAGCTCAGCCAGGCCGTCGACCCCTGCGATTTCGCGCTGCAACTGATCATGCGCGAGGCGCACGCGAAGGCCGGCTATCTCTACCTGTTCACCCGCGAGGGCGTGCGCTTGATGGCGGCCAGCTCCCCGCAGGAGCCACCGCGCGGGCTCGAGACCCAGCTGCACGAGCAGGTGGAGGCCGCGCGCTCGCAGCTCTCCGAAGACGACTGCGACTGCACCCGGGTGGTCGACCCCCCTGCGGCGGCCAATGCGCTTGCGAGTGCCGCCGCGCGCGGGCTCGCGGCGCGAGCGGAGCCGCCCCGCTGGAGCGCGGCGCCGGCCCCGAAGCTCGCCGTGGACTCGCTAGCTCCGCCGCTGGCCGACGGCAAGGCATACCGTTTGCTCGTGCTGCGCGCCGGGGCGACCTGCTCCTACTGCGCGGTCGGAGGGCTGATCCTGGAGGTCGCGCCGAATGCCGGCCTGCGCCCCTTGCCCGCAAGCCTGCTCGAAGGCGTGGCCACGGCCTTGCAAGAGCGCGGCGTGACCGTGTCGACCCAGATGGGTGCCCGCTGATCGCCGCGCACCCTGGTTGGCCACCCGTTTGCCCCTGTGCGGTTTGGGTTTACCTCTCGCGCAGGCTCACATAGCCTCGGCTCCGGCACGGACCAGTACCCATGAGACGCGCGCTGATCTTCATCGGGCTGCTGGCCGCGGGCTTGATCGTCGCGCTGGCGGTGCGGGTGATCGATCTGCGCTCGGCGGGTCACGGTCCGCCCGGGGGCAGCGGGGTGATCGAGGGCGTCGACGTCGACGTGACCAGCCGCATCGCCACCCGCATCCTCAAGGTGAGCGTGCGCGAGGGCGACGTGGTCAAGCAGGGCCAGCCGCTGGTCGAGCTCGACTGCAGCGATCAAGACGCGGCTCTGGCTCAGGCGCGTGCCCAGCTGGGGGCGGCGACGGCGGCGGTCGAGTCGTCGCGCGCCACCGCTTCCTCGGCGGGGCGCTCGGCGTCGGCCGCGGTCAGCAGCGCCTCGGCCGCGAAGGCACAGCTCGCGGTGCTGCGGGCCCAGGCGCAGCTCGCCAAGGACGAGCTCGCGCGCGCGCAGCGGCTGGTCAAGAGCGGCGCGCTGGCCGACGCCGCGCTCGACACCGCCCGAACGCGCTACGACGCGCTGGTCAGCCAGATCGCGGCGCAGCAGGCCGCGGAGGCCGCGAGCCGCGACCAGGCGGGCGCAGCCAGCACCTCCAGGACCGCCGCCGCGTCCCAGACGCTGGTCGCCGGGCACAACGTCGACGCCATGGCCGCGGCGGTCTCGCGCGCGGAGGTCGCGGTGCGGGAGTGCAGCTTGCTCGCGCCGCGAGCGGGGATGGTCGCCACGCGCGTACACGAGCCGGGCGAGGCCGTCCAGCCCGGCACCGTGATCCTACGGATCACGGACGTCACCGACGCCCGCACGCGCTTCTACCTGCCCAACGATCAGCTTGCCGCGGCGGCGCCGGGCCGCAAGGTGCGCGTGGTCGCCGACCCCTATCCGGGCGAGAGCTTCGCCGGAACGATCTACTACGTGTCGCCGCAGGCCGAGTTCACGCCGCGCAACGTCCAGACGCGCGAGGATCGCGAGCGCTTGGTCTACGCGGTGGAGGTGCGCATCCCCAACGCCGACATGCGCCTGCGGGCCGGGATGCCGGTCGAGGTCACGATCGAGCGGCCGCCATGAGCGCCGCGATCGAGGCGACGGATCTGCACAAGAGCTTCGCCGGGCAGCCCGCCGTCGCGGGCGTGTCGCTGCGGATCGACGCCGGCGAGATCTTCGGGCTGGTCGGGCCGGACGGCGCCGGCAAGACGACCTCGCTGCGGCTGGTCGCTGGGCTGATCGATCTCGACGGCGGCTCGGTGCGGCTGTTGGAGCAGGATCCCTTCGACCCGCGCACGACCGTGCGCGAGATGCTCGGCTACATGCCCCAGCAGTACAGCTTGTACGGCGATCTCAACGTCGCCGAGAATCTTGCGTTCTTTCGCGAGATGTACGGGCTGGGGAGGGACGCGTTTCGCGCGCGCCGCGACCGCCTGCTCGCGATCACGCGGCTGGCCGGCTTCGAGACGCGGCGCGCGGAGGCGCTGTCGGGCGGCATGTACAAGAAGCTCGCGCTCGCCTGCGCGCTGCTGCACGAGCCCAAGGTGCTCTTGCTCGACGAGCCGACCAACGGGGTCGATCCGGTCAGCCGGCGCGAGTTCTGGGACCTGCTCCACGAGTTTCTGGCCGAGGGCATGGCGATCGTGATCGCGACCCCGTACATGGACGAGGCCGCCCGCTGCCACCGCGTCGGCTTGCTGCACCAGGGCCGCCTGCTGCAGGAGGGCGCGCCCGACGACCTGCTGCGCGGGCTCAACCATCCGGTGTTCGCCCTGCGCGGCGAGCGCGATCGCCTGGAAGCGGCGATCGAGGGTGACGACGACGTGCTCGCCTATACGGTGTCGGGCGACCATCTGCGGATGGTGGTGCGCAGCGGCGCGGAGGCGCGGGTGCTGCAGCGCTTGGCAGCCGAGGGCGCGCAGGTACAGCCGGCGGTCGCCACGTTCGAGGACTTGTTCCTGGCCCGCACGCGCGAAGCGGCGGCGCGGAGCGCGTCGTGAACGAGCCGCTCGCGATCACGGTGCGCGGGCTGACCCGCAAGTTCGGCGAGTTCGTCGCCGTGCGCGACGTCTCGTTCGACGTCAAGGCGGGCGAGATCTTCGGCTACCTCGGGGCGAACGGAGCCGGCAAGTCGACCACGATCCGCATTCTGTGTGGATTGCTCTCGGCTTCCGATGGCGCCGCCTCGGTCGCGGGGGTCGACGTGATCCGCCATCCTCGCGACGTGCGCCGGGCGATCGGATACATGTCCCAGAAGTTCTCCCTGTACCTGGATCTGTCGGTGCGCGAGAACCTGCAGTTCTTCGGCGGCGCGTACCGGCTGTTCGGCGCGCGGCTGCGCCGCCGCAGCGAGGAGGTCGAGGCGGCGCTCGAGCTCGAGGGCATCGCCGACCAGATCACCGGCTCGCTGCCGGGAGGTCTGCGCCAGCGGTTGGCGCTGGCCTGCGCGATCCTGCACGAGCCGCGGATCCTGTTCCTCGACGAGCCCACCGCGGGCGTCGACCCTGGCGCGCGCCGCCGCTTCTGGCGGTTGATCCGCCGGCTGGCGGCCGGCGGCACGACCATCTTCGTGACTACCCACTACATGGACGAGGCCGAGTACTGCGATCGCGTAGGGTTGATGGTCGCCGGCCGCCTGGCCGCGCTCGACACGCCGGCACGGCTGAAGAAGCAGTTCGTCCCGGGCAAGATGCTCGAGCTGCGCGGCGCGCGCGGCGAGGACGTCAAGGCGGTGCCGGGCGTGCTCGGCGTCGAGCCGTTCGGGGCGGCGCTCCACGTGCGGGTCGGCGACGACGGCCCCGACGCCGCCGCGCTCGGCCAGGCGCTGGCGCAGCGCGGCGTACACGCCGGCGCCATCACCGCCGCCGAAGTGACCCTGGAGGACGTCTTTCTCGCGGTGGTCGGAGGCGCCTCGTGAGCCGGGCGCTGCGCCGAATCGTCGCGATCTCCCACAAGGAGATCCTGCACATCATTCGCGACATTCGGGTGCTCTACCTGGCGCTCGGGTTGCCCGTGGTCATGTTGCTCCTGTTCGGCTACGGCATCTCGACCGACGTCGACCACATCCCGATCGCCGTCGTCGATCAAGATCACACCCAGGCGTCGCGGCGCCTGGCCGAGGCGCTGGTGGCGGGCCGGCAGTTCGTGACCGCGTTCCAGCTGGAAGATCCCGACCAGGCCGAGCCGCTGTTTCGGCGCAGCCGCGTGCAGGCCGCCCTGGTGATCCCACCCGGGTACCAGCGCAATCTGCTGCGCCGCGAGCCGAACGGCGCGCAGCTGCTGGTCGATGGCGCCGACAGCTCGACCGCGACCATCGCGCTCGGCGACGCGCTGGGCGTGCTGCAGACGCTCGCCGCGTCGAACGCGCCGCCGGCCGCGCCGGCGCCGCATCCTGACGCGCTTCAACCCCGCGATGCGCTCGGCCTACGGCATCGTCCCCGGCGTGATCGCGCTGATCCTGTCCATGGTGTCGGCGCTGCTCACCGCGCTCACCGTCGCGCGCGAATGGGAGCGCGGCAGCATGGAACAGCTGTTCGCGACCCCGGTGAGGCGCACCGAGATCATCGTGGGCAAGCTGCTGCCGTACGCGGTGCTCGGCATGATCCAGACCCTGCTGGTGGTGACGCTGGGCTCGTGGATGTTCGACGTGCCGATCCGCGGCTCGATCGGGCTGCTGTTTCTGTGCTCGCTGCTGTTCCAGCTCGCCATGCTCGGCCTCGGCCTGCTGATCAGCGTCGCCACCAAGAGCCAGCTGCTGTCGTCGCAGTTCTCGATCATGATCTCGATGTTGCCGACCACCTTGCTCGGCGGCTTCCTGTTTCCGATCGCGAACATGCCGTGGCCGCTGCGCATGATCTCGGCCGCGGTGCCAGGCCGCTACTACATCGTGGCGCTGCGCGGCGTGTTCCTCAAGGGCAACGGCGTCGTGGTGCTGGCGCCGCAGATCCTCGCGCTCGCGGGCTTTGCGCTCGGTGTGCTCGCGGTCGCCGTCCGGCGCTTTCGCAGGAGGCTCGAATGAGACCGCTCGACGCGCTTCGCTCGCTGTTCAACGTGGCGAGGAAGGAGATGATCCAGACCCTGCGCGACCGCCGCATGGTCTTCACGCTGATCGCCGCGCCCGCGATCCAGCTGGTGGGCTTCGGCTACGCGGTCAACCTCGAGGTCGATCACATCCCGACGGTGGTTTGCGATCAAGACCGCACGCAGCTCAGCCGCGACTTGATCCAGCAGATGATGGCAGAGGGCACCTTTCGCGAGCACGCCGCGGTGTTCGATCCGCGGGCCGCGCAAGCCGAGCTCGAATCCGGCGACGCCGCCGCCGCGATCATCGTGCCCCGCGGCTATGCCACCACGCTGGCGCGCCGAGAGGCCGCCCAGGTGCAGGTCATCGTCGACGGCACCGACGCGATCCGCGCGCAGGTCGCCGCCGCCGATGCCACCCAGTTTCTGGCGCTGCGCGGCGTCGCGGCGCAGGTCGCGCCCCCGATCGTGGCGCGCATTCTGTACAACCAGCGGCTCAAGACTCCGGTCTACATGGTGCCGGGAATCCTCGCCTCACTGCTGCTCAACATCAGCGCCATCGTCACGGCGATGGGGCTGGCGCGCGAGCGCGAGACCGGCACCCTCGAGCAGCTGATGGTCACGCCGATCCACCCGACCACGTTGCTCACCGGTAAGTGCCTGCCCTTCATCGTGTTTGGCCTGATCGACGTCTGCGCGATCCTGATCTTGGGCTCGTTCCTGTTCGCGGTCCCGATCCGCGGCTCGCTCGCGGTGGTGGGGCTGGGGGCGTTCCTGTACCTGTTCTCGACGCTCGGCATCGGCATCCTGATCGCTACGCTGAGCCGCTCGCAGCAACAGGCGATGCTCGGGGCGCTGGCCTTCATGATGCCTACCATGCTGCTCTCGGGCTTCATGTCGCCGATCGCGAGCATGCCGGGCTGGCTGCAGCCGCTGACCTTGCTGATCCCGATGCGTCACTTCATCGAAATCTTGCGCGGCTGTCTGCTCAAAGGGTCGACGCTGGCGGACGTGGCGCCGCAGATGCTCGCGCTCACGTTGCTGGGCGTGGTGATCCTCTCGATTTCGGTCGCGCTGTTCCGCCGTCAGGTGACCTGAGGGGCCGAGGAGATCGGGCGCGATCGGCGGCCTCCCAGCGAGCAAGAGAAACAAAGCTGCAATTGGGGCTGGTGGCGTAGCGGCGTCAACGGGTGTGGGCGGGGCGGAGGGTCACGCTTTTGGGGTAAGGCTGGGGCATGAACCTTCGCCTATGTGGCGGCAACGGCGGCGGACAAGGAGCTTGAATTGTGTGCTGAGCGGGCCCGGTAGCGCGCGGCAGGACATGGCGCGGGCTACTCGGGAATGTCCGGGGTGCGGTGCCCTTCAGTACGAGGCGTCGGGCATGTCGAGCGGATCCGGATTGGCGATGGCGTCAGCCGCGGTGATGATCTTGCAATACGTCGGAAAGCTCGCAGGCAGTCCCATCGCATACGGCTCGGGCCAGACTCCGAACGGGTGATCCTTGAAGAACTGCCAGCCGGCCATTTTCACGTCGTCCAGCGCCCCGACGTGGCCGCCACCGTGATTGCAGTCGATCGCAAAGCCGCCGTGAGCCGCCACGTCGCCCGCGAGGAACAGGCTCTGCTGCGAGAAATCGACGATCACCACGTCGAGCCCGGGTGCGCCGTGCACGGTCATGACCGGCGTGATGTGGTTCGGATTTTGGAATCTGCGCCCGCCGGTCGCGTAGCCGCCCGAGTTGGGCAGCGCAGCAGCGAGGTAGTTGGAACGCTCGTAGACCATGGTGCCCGCCTGAAGCGCACCCGCGCTGCCGCCCGCGGTATAGATGCGACGCGGGTCGAGGTTGTACTGCTGGAACGCGCAGGCCACGAGCTGGTCGGCCACGTCGAAGTCGCCGGTGAACCACACGCTGTTTCCCGTATCGTTGCCCGCGCCCGTGCTGTTTTGCGGCGAGACGATGAGACCGCCCGCGTCCGTGATCTCCTGCGCCACCGCCGTCGGCAACCCGATGCCTCCCACGGCTTCTGACGAGGTACCGCCGGTCACGTGCCAATAGACCAGCATCGGAGCCGGCGTGGAGGCCTTCGTACCGGCCCACACCTGCACTTGGACCGCCGTGTTGTGGCTGGTGATCGTGACGAAGCCCGTCGTCAACATCGGGCAACTCGCAGGCACATCGGGGAGGATCGGATCCACCGGCCCACCCGCCATACCGCCATCCGCGGGTGGGGGCGCCCCGGCGTCACTGATGGCCCCGGACGCCCCAGTGCCCGCGTTTGCAGCCGCCCCGGCTCCGCCGACGGCGCCCGCAGCTGCACTTCCACCGGCCCCAGTTTGCATGGGTGAGACTGCGCCGGCGCCCGGGCTTGCCGCCGTGGTGCCGCCCGTTCCAACTGCAGCGCTGCCGCCCGCGCTCCCGATCATGCTCGTCATGCCGCCTGAGCCGGTTGCAGACGGGCCTTGCATACCCGGCTTGTTCGTCTCCGTGCAGGCAGACAAGGATGCGCAGACCACCAGCACGCATACAGATCCGATCGAAACCGCTCTGGCCTTACAGTCCATCTCCACCACTCCTGACACAGTCGACACCACCACCGCGTCGCTCTTAGCACGCAGGATCGACGCGCGTTTTGGCGCTCCTTGGTTGTTCTTGGCGCGGCGCCCGCCGGCGGCGCCCTCCCTTTGCTCATGGACGGGAACGAGCTGCGGGTGATGGCTTCCTGCACGAGTGCGAGCATACGGCTCAGCAGATCGACGACGCCTTGGCTTGCAGCATCCGCCGTGAAACGCGGCGAGATGGTGCGAGACATTCGCGGTCTCGCAGCGCACACCTACCGCGCGCTTCATGAGCGCTAGCCCCCGGTTTACGACAATCGCTTCCAAGGAAAGGGAACCGGCAACACGCTTCTGTATGTCTGGGAGGTCAGTGGCGGCCGTACACCGAGCGATCGGCTCAGCATGAGCCGGGTCCGAGTAGATCAGCGCCGGCGCGACAGCGCCTCGGCTGAGCCAGATCTGGTTGGCTGCCGCGGCCTGGGGGCCAACGGCTCGCAAGCCGACGGCTCCGATGCGATTGGGTTCTACGGCACGGTCCAGGTGACTCTCTCTGGCGACACCCGATGCGACTTCGACTTCGACGTCGTTCGCGTCACGGGCACCGTGACCGACGAGAACGGGGTTCCGGTACCGGGGGCGTCGATGGGTGTGACTGCGGCCGGTTACGGGTCCAGAAACGGCGCACTGTATTCAGATTCGTTCAACAACGCGGACAGCGCCGTCAGCGACGACCAGGGTCGCTACGAGCTGACCTTGATCGCCGGGGACATGCCCGATCCTGTGTTCACGATCGATCCGCAGGTCGATGGCTTTCCACCGCAGTCACTCTCCAAGTCGGTCGTGGGGGACTTGTCGCAGACGGTTATTCTGACGCGGCGCATATCGGACGTGGCGGAGCGCGATGGAGGGAGCACGGGCAGCGCCGGCCACGCGGCCGCGGCCGACGGCGCGGCGGGGGCTGGGTCGCACTTGCAGCGAGGCGGGGGTTCCTGTTCGGCGGCTGCGGGCGGCCCCGGCGATCACGGGTGGCTGCTCGCCATTTTGTTCGCCCTCATTGCGCGCCGGCGCCGCACGGGATGACAGGACCCTTCCACGTCAGCTACTGGCTCGGCGCTGCGGATCTCGGCGAAATTCCCGGGGCCGCAGCAGGCACAGAATCCGGTTACGGATGACGCGGCGGGTGGCTTCGGCGTTCCGCCCATGGGAGCCATCGTGCCGGTGCATTCGACGGTGCCACCTGCGCCACGCCCATAGACGGCGGTACGCTGCTGGTCGTCAAGGACGGCTCCACGGTGGTGGTCGCGGACCCCGCAGTGACTGCCACGGCAGCGCCAAGCTCAGCGACAACGATGCCGGAGCTCGGGCGGCGAGAGATGGCGGGGCTTTCCGTCTTCCCGTCTTCCTGTTGCATTCTCTTCGACTCAGAACAGCAGCGCCGCCGTCACGCCGCCGCCGACCAGGTAGCCGGAGCTGCCGAAGCCCGGCCAGCCGGGGTTGTTGGTCTGCAGACCCGAAGCCGCGGCGATCGGATCGCCGCGACTGTCGATCGCGCCGTCGGGCAGCTCGTCCCGCACCAGTTGCGACTTGAGCTCGGCGTAGCGTGGATCGGTCGGGTCGAGCTTGTGCTGGTTGCGCGGGGGCAGCACGTTCAGCTCGGCCTGCGCCCCGACCCGCACCACCACACCGCGGGCGTCGATCTCGTATTCCACGCCCGCGCTGGTGCTCATGCGCGTGTTGTCGACGTAGTTGGTGCGTCCCGTTTGCAGCGGCACTGGCGTCGGCACGTACATCACATCGAGGAAGCTGTGCAGGGGGCCGTAGCGGTGCCGCGCGCCGACCCCGACGCTGACCGTGTTCGACCAGGCGTAGCCCGGCGACGGGCGGTCGCCTTGGCGGTCGACGTAGCTCGACCACAGCCCGATCACGGCGGTTGCCGCCAGCGAGAGCTCGTGATGCGGCGTGGGCGCGGCCGCGCCGCCCGAGATCAAGTCATAGCTCGTGCCCAGACCGATCTGCCACGGCATGTAGTCGTGGACGGCGGTGCGGCGCGCCGTCTGCAGGTTGCCGTCGGGCAAGAAGGTGCTGACCGAGCTCTTGATGTCGAAGCGCTGTACCGAGTGGATGGTGGCGGCGAGCCGCAGTCGGTCGGTCGGCTCGTACGACACCCCGAAGTGCGGTGCGAGCGAGGCCTCGACGCCGACGTTGTCGGAGAGCACCAGGGTGCGGCTCAAGTCGTCGGCGTTGCCCACGAAGGTGTGGGCGTCCGCCGTGTTGCGCAGCCCCAGCGTGAAGTCGACGCCGAGCGCCAGCCGGCGGGTGATCTGACCACCCAGACCGAACGCGATCGAGGTCGCGGTCAGCCGGTCGGAGTAGAGCTCGGGGTGCAAGCTGTTGGTGAAGAACTGCTCCCGCTCGTCGACGAAGAACGAGCTCGCCGTGGTGAGCTTGCCCAGCGGCACCAGCGCGTACAGTCCGAGCACCAGACGCCCGGCCACGATCGGCGTGACCAGCCCCAGCTCCTGGTACACGTGCACCTTGTCACTGCTGCCCGAGCCCTGACGCGGGCGCGGCGCCAGCGCGGGGGTGCACTCGGGCGACGCGCAGCCCTGCCGCAGCCAGCGTGTCGGCAGCGACGGTGCCCTGAACACCGAGCCGTCGGCGTTGGTCGCGCCGCGGTACTGGTCCGGCACATCGACGCCGGAGCGGCCGTCGAGCGTCAGATGGATCGAGTCGTAGAGCACGAACACGCCGGCTTGAAAGCCCGGCGCCGCCTTGGGCAGCAGCGCCGGATTGAAATAGGTCGAGGCTGCGCTCGGACCGGCGACCCGGCCGTTGAGCCCGGCCTGCCCGCCGACGCCGCCAAGCAGCTCGAACAGCGGCGAGGCGCGTGCTGCGGGCGACGGGAGCACGCATCCAAGCGTCAACGCGAGCGCCGCGAGCCGAGCGAGCCATGTGGGTCGCGCTGCCGTCGCCACGGTCTACATGCTCGCGGTGTCGTGCGGGAGCGCGGCCTGCACGTTGTAGCAGGTCGTCAGATCGTCCGGGTCGCGCACGGCTTTGACCGCCGCCTCGTCGGCGGTCCGTCCCAGGCGTTGCCAGCTGATGCGGTGATTGAGGCCGGTCGCGGGCGTCGACCCCGCCATCAACAGGCCTCCGAGGCTGCCCGAGGTCTCCAGGATCTCCTCCTGGTTGTCGAACTGTGCGCGTGCCACGAACGCGTCCGAGTCGGGGGCAATGCTGTAGCTGTCATCGCTGAAGAACTCGTTCCAGTCACGCTCGACCACGTGGCGCGTTCCCAGCCCGGCCACGTTGAACGCGATGCCCGGATGGCCGTCGCCGTCCCAATCCTCGTTGCCGTCGGGCGACTGCGCGGTGGGCAGCGCGGGCGTGATGCTCGCCAGATCGGGATTCGCCGAGGTGTCGCTCGGTAGATAGACCGAGCGCGGCACTCCGCGCGTGCTGTAGAAGCGGTCGATCGACAGCGTGCAGTGGTCGCCGTCGCGGTAGAACTGCCCGTGGCGGCCGGTCTGGTCGTTGCGCTTCATCAGGGCGGCGGTGGTGGCGCGGTTGATGGTGACGTCGGCGCTGCCGCTCACCTGAATCCCGCAATCGAGCGCCGCCGTGATCGTCACCTCGCGCCCGCGCTGCTCGATCTCGTAGTAGTACCAATTGCTCGCGGTCTGGACCGCCTGGAACACGTCGTCGCGGCTGAACGTGGTCAGGCGCGCGGCCCAGATCCCGTTCAGATCGCAGCTCGGGTCTTCGGCCTGGGGCGGGTCGCCCGCGTCCTGCGCCGCCGCGTCCACGGTCTGTGAGCCACCCTCGCCGGCTCCGCCCTCCGCGGCCGCCGCGTCGGCGTGCGGACCGGTCGCGGCCCCGCCATCGCCTGCGTGGTCGACCGGCTTGCCGCCGTCGGACGCAGGCATGGCGCCGGCGTCGTGCGCAGCGCCGCCCGCGTCCATGCCGCCGCTCGACAAATCCGCGGCCACCCGATCTTTGCCGCTGCACGCGAGCATGCACGCGCCGGCCAACAGCACCACGGCCCAGGGGCGCACCGTATCGCGGGCGAACGACTGCAACTTCAGCGGCCTCATGCGCGAGGCCCTTGTAGCACGGAGCGGGCGCGGGGCGTGAGCCCAGTCGCTTGCCCCGGCTTCGCGGCCGGTCCACCATGGCCGCCCGATGCTGGAGCCAAGCCAGGCGCCCGCGGCGCAGGGGCCAGGCGTGGACGCCGACGCCGAGGTGGTGCGGCTGGAGCTGGCCGAGCAGAGTCGCTTCAATCGCCGCTGGATCGTGCACCTCTGCGACGGCGCGCAGGTCGAGTGCGTGCTGTACCGCGGCGACACCCTGTGCGTTTCCAGCCAGGTCGGCTGCGCCGTAGGCTGCCCGTTCTGCGCGTCGGGCGCTCGCGGGCTCGCGCGGCCGCTGACGCTTCAGGAGATGGTCGGTCAGCTCGAGGCCGTGCGCGGCCTCGGGCTCGGGCTCGCCCGCGTGACGGTCTCGGGGGTGGGCGAGCCGCTGCACAACCACGACGTGGTGCGCGCGTTCGTCGAGCACTGCCGCGCGCTGCGCCTGCCGCCGAGCCTGACCAGCTCCGGTGGCCCGCTGCCGCGCCTGCGCGAGTGGCTGCACGCGCCGCACAACGGCCTGACGCTCTCGGTGCATGCGGGCACGCCGCAGGCGCGCGCCCGCATGGTGCCCAAGGGACCGCCTCTCGATGCGCTGTTCGCGCTGCTCGCCGAGGAGCTGCCGCGCATGACGCAGCGCCGCAAGCGCAAGACCGCGCTCGCCTATCTGGTGGCCGACGGCATCAACGACGGTGACGCCGAGGTCGACGCCTTCATCGCGCGTTGCCGGCCGCTGGGCTTGCAGGCTCACCTCTACGGCTACAACCCGGTGCCCGGCAGCGGCCTCGCGCGCGCGTCCGAGACCCGCTACCGCGCGTTGTACGCCCGCATGGTCGCCGCCGGCCTGCGGGTGCGGATGAGCTCCCAGGCGCGCCTGGAAGCCAACGGCGGCTGCGGCACGCTGGTCGCGCTGCACCGCAAGCTCGATGCGTAGAGGGGTTTGGGTGGGCGGGGGTGAGGGCGAGGGCAAGGGCGGGGGCGGGGAAGGCGTGTCGGTGGTCCGGAGCAGCGGGAAAGCTCGGCTCGTGGGTTATGCTCGGCGGGTGATTGAAGTCGTTCACTGGGAGCCCGTCGCCGAGCAGCGGCTGCGCAAGGTGCCGTTCTTCATCCGGCCTTGGGTGAAGCGCCGCGCTGAAGCGGTGGCACGCGAGCGCGGGTTGCGCGAGGTCAGCGCAGCGCTGCTCGACGAGATCAAGCAGCGCGAGCACCGTCCCGGCTAAAGCGCGAGCGGCGTGCTTGCGGCTGCGCAGCGTGCGCGTGGCGGCTTGTCTCGACTGGGGCATCTTGCCGCGCCGCGCAACGATGATTGGGTGCAAGCGTTTGGGGAAACGTTCGTGCCGCGCCGCGTGTGCACGCTGCGGCGAAACAAATCCGACCTGTTCGCCAGCGCTCGGAGCACTTGATCTGACGTGAGACGCGCGGTGGATGCGCAGCGAGGTTCCGCGCTCGCGCGTGCTCGCAGAACAGGAGAAGCCACAATGCAAGGCATGCGATATCTCAAGCGATCGATGCGCGGCTCGGCGCAGCTCGCCGTGCTCGCGTTGGCAGCGATCGGAATCGGAACGGGCTGCAATGCGAGCTCGCCGTCGGCCGATAACGGCGTGGCCGCGAGCTACCAGGCGCTGGCCGGCGCGCTCGGCAATTGCAGGCAGACCGCGGCGCAGTGCATGCAACAGGCCGCGGGCGACACGACCCAGGTGCAGGCGTGCAAGGACGCGTACAGCAGCTGCGTCGACCAGGCGCAGGCCGCGCGCCAGCAGCTCGAGCAGGCGATCGCCGCCTGCTTCAGCGCTGCGCGCGACTGCAAGGCCCAGGACGGCGGCGCCGGCACGCGCGCCGCGTGCCGCGAGCAGCTGCGCAGCTGCGTGCAGTCGAACCTGCCGCCGCCGCCCCCGCTGCCGCCGTGCTTGCAGGCGCTGCAACAGTGCGTGCAGAACGGTGGTCAACCCAAGGACTGCGCGCAGCAGGCTCACCAGTGCATCCTTTCGAACCTGCCTCAGGGCGCGCTCGACGGCGGTGTGCTCGGCCGTGCCGATCGTGACAACGATGCGGACCGTGGTGCGCGCGCCGGGGACGCCGGTTTCGCACACAAGGCGTGCGACGGCGGCGTCGGGCCCTTCGGTGCAGGCGCCAAGCCCGGGTTCCCGGGCTGGCGAGCCGGCGACGGCGGAGCAGCTTGGCCTCCCGGTCCGGGTCTGCATGGAGCGGCCGGAAGCGGTGCAGCCCCACACTGAGGCGCGCGTTCGCGCACGGGTTCGGTGTCACGGCGCCGGCGGCGTGAGCCTCCGGCGCCGTGACGCGTGCGTCGCCAGCGGCGTGGGTCGCCAGCGCGGCGGGCCGCGCCCGGCCCGCGTCGCGCCTGGCCCGCGTCGCGCTCAGCGCGCGTCGCGCTTGGCCTGCGCGTTTGCGTCGTCGCTCACGGGCTCGGCGGGCGGCTGCTGCGCCGCCGGCTCTTGCGCATCGGCCTTCCCGCCGTGCGCGCCGGCCGCGTCCTCGGTCAGTACCTGCTCGCAGGCAGCGGGCAGCGCCGGGTGCGAGGCCACGCGCGAGCGGTAGTCTTTGTGCTGCGCTTCGCGGTCGTTGCGCGCCGCGGCCGAGAACCACCAGCCGACCTGATCACAGCCGTCGCCCGCCGGCAGCGCGGGCTGCGCCTGGCACTGCGGGCTGTCCTTGGGACACGAAAGGCGCACGTGGAAGTGCTCGCTGTGGCCCCACCACGGCCGCAGCTTGTGCAGCCACGCGTGCTCGCCCGGGCCCGCGCACAGCGCGCGCTTGAGCACCGGGTTGACGAAGATCCGCTCGACCCGCGGGTCGTTCGAGGCCAGCTCGAGCTCGCGCGCGATCTTGGGGCCGAAATCCTCGGTCGGCTTGCCCTTGGCGCCGTCGGCCATCTCCACCGGCTTGAGCGCGCCGCGCTTGTGCGCGTCGAGCCTGGGCGGCAGCTCGGCCGGCTGCGACGCGTACCACAGGTCGACGTCGAGCCCGATCTGGTGGCTGGCGTGGCCGTTGGGCTGCGGTCCGCCGCGCGGCAGTCCCAGATCGCCGACGATCAGCGCACCGAGATCCTCCGCCTTCATCGCAGCGCCCAAGCTACGGATGAACGCGACCAGCACCGGGTGTCCGAAGTAGCGCCGCCGTCCCGGGCTGACCACGTGATAGCCCGGTCCATCGAGTGGCAGTCGGGCGGCACCCGCCAGGCAGCCCGCGCCGTACGTGCCGATCGCCCGCGGCTTGCCCGGCGCCGGCTCGCGCACCTTCTGCCACGAGCGCGCGGACGGCTGCTCCGCGTGCGCTCCGTTCGCGAGCACGGCGGCGAGCAGCGCGGCGCTGCAGCGCGCCGCGATTCCACCCTGCGGCCTCATGCTCCATGAGCATAGCAGCCACGGCTGCGGCGCGCTCCTTTGCCGCGGCTGGCCCGGCGCGCTACGGCTTGCGCGTGATCAGCACCGAGCCCTGCGCGTCCGCGTTGCCGTTCGTAGGTGCTCCACCACGACCGGCGCCGGCCGCGGCACGCGCTGGCCGCGGAACAGGCGGGCTCAGCGCCGCGCTTGCGGGCCTTGGAGCTCCGCCGTGCTGTCGCTCGGCACGTGCCAGCGGATGGTCGGCAGCTGCGCGTACTCCCCGCCCGGCGGATTGCCGTCGTACCAGGGCCAGTACGGCGCGGTGTCCTGGCAGTTGGGGCGATCGTCGCGCGGACAGTAGATCCGCACGTGGAAGTGATTGGTGTGCTTGCTGCCTTCCCTCGGCTCGACCATCACCGCGGCCGCAGCGCGCAGGAATGCCGCGCTCTCGCCCTGCCGCCGCCCTTCCATCAGCAGACGCGCGCGGATGCGGTCGGCGACGAACACGTACTGCAAGCGAGCTTGCGGATCGCGCAACATCGTCGAGACCGTCGCCCAGTTGCGCGCGTCATCGAAGTGCAGCGTGTGCGCCATGTGCAGCGCGATGCCGTCTCTGCCGAACGCGACGAAGCGCCAGAATCGAGAGCTGCGTCCGTTTTCGTCGCGCATGAAGAACGCCACATCGGCATCGCGGCCGCTGCGATGCGAATGGTGGCCACTGAGCTTGCCGCCTGCGGAAGCGGATAGCTCGCCCACCGTGAGCTGGCTGTGCGGCCAGCGCGTGGCGATCGCCTGCGCGGTCCGCTCCAGCAGCGAGACCAGCTCGGAGGTGCCGTAGAAGTTGCCGCGGCTCCGGTATTGCGCGAGTGGGCGCAAGACCGCGCTCGTGTGCAGGCGCACCCCGTGCTGCAGTTGCCCGTCCCAGGGCAGACCGCTCGAGGTCGAGTCGGTCGTTCCATGGGCGCTGCGTGAGCTATCGAGCGCGGCGCCTTTTTCGCTGCCGAGGGCGCAGCAGCCGAGCGCGAGGCCGCAAACCACCAGCGCGTGCGCGACACGCCGCGCACGCGCTAGGTTTGGCGGATTGTTTGACTGTCTGAAGCGCACCACGCTCGCGCTGACCATCACCCGTTCCAGTCACTCTGCGCCGATCCCGCCCAAAGGACAAGACAGCGGTGCCAGGCGGCCCGTGCGGCGCCCCCGCGCATCGACGTGTGTCGAGGCGCAGGGGGCCGGCGGGGTGCGCGCGGTCGCTGCCAGCCGCTTGCCGGCGCTGCGCGGTGCGCGCTCTCGCGCGCGATCACTCCGGCGTCGGGCCGGTCCGCTGTACTTCCGGCACGGGCTCCTCGGCCGGCGCCGGTGTCTCTGCCGGTGCCGGCTCGGCTGCCGGCTCCGCGGCCGGCGCGGGCTCGGCTGCCGGCTGCTCGGCACCCTCGGTCTGCTGCGGCTCGGCCGCCGCAGCCGGGGGTGGCGTGCTGCTGCTGCAGCCAGCC
The DNA here is from genome assembly GCA_963778655.1 of uncultured delta proteobacterium. Classification (GTDB taxonomy): domain Bacteria; phylum Myxococcota_A; class Polyangia; order Polyangiales; family JAFGIB01; genus CAVZVA01. Next base: position 310,250 of record CAVZVA010000011.1, on the reverse strand, counting down.
ACGGCACCACCCAGGGTCATTGCGAGAAGCGCAGAGAGAAACTTGTCACGGTCGATGTTCATATCGGTTCTTGCTCCGGTCCAACGCGCGCCCCGCAGCGGAGCGGCCTCGACGCGCAGGCTACAGATAGTCGCAAGCAAGCTCCACGCAATAGCGGCGGAGCTCCCGCGCAGGGAAGGCATTCCCAGGGGGGAACCCCCCACGGTTTCCGGATTGGCCTGGCGTCTCGCCGGCGCCTCAGGAGGGGCCCGGACCCGTAGGGGTGACCACGACCTTCGGGCGCGCGGATGCATCCTCGCGCGCCGGAATGCGACGACCCAGCGGGCGTTTGAGCCTGCCTAGAATACGGCCCGGGAGCACGTCCACCTCCAGCGGGCGCGCGAGCTCGAACTCGTAGCCGCTGTGCGCGACCTCGATCCGGCCCCGGAAATCGGGCGTCTTCACCCGCAGAGAATAGCTGATCGGTCGATGTCCGATGCGAAGGTGGGCACGGTGCATGAGCACGAAGTTGAACAGCCGGATTGCCAGGTGATTGTACAGGCGATGACAGCCGCTGGAGACGCTGCGCCAGATGCTGGTGTAGTCGCTCGAGCCGTGGGTGCGGATGCCGTCGTCGCCGCGCAGCTCGAGCTGCCCGTCGCTGCCGCGCACGACGCGCTGGTGGTAGGCGGCGACCAAGCCGTAGGCCGATGCGAAGCTGGGGCCGATCAGGTCGTGGTTGATCTCGTGGAGCTCGCTGCCGTCGGAAGTGCGCCGCAGCGTCTCCACCAGCGTCTCCGGCGGCGTCGAGCGCGGTGGCAGCCAGACCGGCGCGGTGACGATGCGTCCCCAGGCGCGCACGCCGACCGGCGACTCCTTGTACTCCCAGTACCACGCGCCGTGCTCGTGCCGCACGCGCCAGCCGCCGATCGTCGTCGGATAGCGCGCGAGCGGCCACACGCGCCCGCCGTCTCGCGCGAACAGCGTCAGCGTCGGTCCGCGTTCGATGCGCAAGCCGAGCGGCCGGCCGGCCGCGTCGAACGGGAACTCATAATAGAAGTCCCCGCGGTCGATCTCGACCCACAGATCCATGTCGTTGCTGTAGTAGTCGGGCAGATCGACCGTGTCGATCGCGATCCCGTAGTGCGGCGTGGCGAGCACGCCCTCGAGCCGGCGGTAGAGCTGCTCCACCCCCGCCACGGTTTGTAGGTCGAAGGCCTCGAGCACGCGTTGTTGGATACGCGCCAGCATGTCCGGAGCCGCACCCAGCTCGCCGGCCTCGCGTGCCGGCACGGCATCCGCTCCGCTGCCGTCTTCGATCACGCCGAGGTCGAGCGCCATGCGCTCGGAGAGCACGCGCACCAGCGCGCGGCGTTCCAGCTCGAGCGGCTCGGCGCGCAAGGCCTCGAGCGTCTCGCCCTTCAGGCTGCCGCGTGCGTAGATGCGGTTGCGGCGCTCGAACTCCTCGAGCGCGCGGCGGGTGTTCTCGTCGAGCACGCCGCTCGGCCACACGTGCAGGTGCTCTTCGCACACCAGCCGCGTCTGCAGCGCGGCGATCACCGGCTCCGGTACCGGGGGCGGCTCTGCGCCCTCGTCCCAGGCGGCACCTTCGAAGTCCCTGAGCGGCTGCAGGTCGAGCCGGGTGCTGCAGGGCCTGTCCGCGAGCGCGGCGAAGCGCTGTGCGAGCAACGCGGGGCTGGGCGGAATGCCGTACGGCTCGAGGTAGCGTTCCTCGGCCGCGCGCCGGCCTTCGGGGCCGTCGTCGAAGCGGCCGTTCGCGAGCCGGGCGAACACCCGCTCGTAGGCGTGCGGCAGCTCGGGTGAGGAGCGAAAGGGCGCCGGCACCCAGTCGCTGCCCACGTCGAGCACGAACAGCCCGGATGCCTCGGCCTGGCTGCGCGCGATCGTCCCGACCTGCTCGCCGTCGCGAAAGATCGGCACCTCGCCCGGCCCGACTGCGGAAACACGCTCGACCGCCGGCGTGGGTGCTGGCTGTTCGGGCGGACTTGCGGGCGGAGTTTCGCGCGCCGGCGAGACGCGCGGCGGCGCGTCCTGCGCTTCGGCCCAGGTGGATGGCTGCCACGCGCGGTCCGGCTCTTGCCTGGTGGGCACGCGCGGCCGGGGCGTCTGCCCGCACGCGCCGCACCAGCACAAAAGCAGCCAGAGCACCGCGGCCACACCTGCAACACGCGGCGGTTGGGTTGCGCCCGCGCGACCGCCCGGTCGCCGGCTGAGGCCTGCGCACGCGATCGGAGCACCGGGCGGCACCCGGTCCTGGGCTTGGCAAGCAGTGGGGGGGGCGCCGGGCGGCGTCACGACAAGACCTCGGCCATGACATATGCTCGGACTCGGGTTTCGCCCTCTTCCGGCGGTGTTCCCGGGTCCAGTGCTGCTCGGGCGTTCGCCGCCGAAACCGGCGGTCAGACCCCCCGAGGCGCATCGGCATGACCGGGATCGTGTCGCAGTCCGAGCTCGATCAGCTGGCCGAGGGGCTGACCACCCTGGCGGTCACGGGCACGAACGGCAAGACCAGCACGACGAGCATGATCGCCAGCATCGTCGGCGCCGCGGGTGAGCCGGCGGTGCGGGTCACGACCCTGGGCATGTGGGTCGGTCAGGAGCAGCTCGCGGACGATTCCAGCATGGCATCGTTCGTGCGGACGCTGCGGCGCGCCCGCGAGGTCGGGGCGCGCACGCTCGCGCTCGAGGTCACTTCGCGGGCGCTCGAGGGCGGCTTCGCGGAGGGCTGGCCCGCCCAGATCGCTGTGTTCACCAACCTCACGCACGATCATCTCGACCGCCACCACACGCCCGAACGCTATCTCGCGGCCAAAGCGCAGCTGTTCGTGAGGCTGCGCGAGGCCGGAGCCGCCGTGTTGAACGCGGCCGATCCCGCCTCGGCCCTGCTCGCCGAGGTGCTGCCGCAGCATGCGCGTTGCGCCGGCTTTCTGGCTCGGCCGGATGCCGCTGCGGCCGCGCCAAACGTGCCGGTTGCGCTCGCGGCCGCGCAGCTCGAGCACGACCAGCGCGGGATACGGATCGCTCTGGCCCCGTCGCCCCTCGCCGCCGCGCTGCAGGGCGCGTTGCAGCTGCGGGTGCTCGGGGAGTTCCAGGCCGACAACGCGCTGGCCGCGGCGCTGGCGACGGCGCTCGCCGGGTACGGCGCCGCGGCCATAAAGCGCGGCCTGCTCGACTTCGCGGGCGTGCCCGGACGCTTCGAGGTGTGCTGCACCGAGCCGTTGGTGTTGGTCGACTTCGCCCACACGCCCGACGCGCTGCAACGGGTGTTGGAGAGCGCGCGTTGCCTGGCCCAACGCCGCGGGGGTCGTCTGGGTTGCGTGTTCGGCTGCGGTGGTGAGCGCGACGCAGAAAAACGCCCGCGCATGGGCGCGCTGGCCGATCGCCTGGCTGACGTGGTCTGGCTCACGACCGACAATCCGCGGGGCGAGCAACCCGAGCAGATCGCGTCCATGGTGCGTGCGGGGGCCGCCGGGCGTGCGGTCTGGCACGAGCAGCCGGAGCGCGCCGCCGCCATCGGCGCCGCAGTGGGCTGGGCTCAGCCGGCCGACGCGCTGGTGATCGCCGGGCGGGGCCATGAAACCCAGCAACAGCTCGCGAGCGGGCCGATCCCGTTCTCGGACCGCGCGGTGGTGCGAGAGGCCCTGCGCCGACGCGGCTCGCGCGCCTGAGTGCCGGCGGCTAGTCCCCCGGAACCGTGATTTCTACCCAATGCCGACACGCCCTCGACGCCGCTCGCGGCGTTGCGCTCCTTGAAAGGGGGCCTACCCTTCCTGCGTCGCGCGCCTTGCGAGCAACGCCGATTCCGCGCCGATATTGCACAGCTATCACGGTTCCAGGGGACTAGGTCGCGCTCAGATTTCAGCAGGACACCGGCGCGGTCCAGAACGCGAGCACGGCCCATTCCCAGCATTCATTGTGGTGCCGCTTCGAGCCTGGGCGATCTCGCCTCTCCGATCCTCGGCTGGGCGGCGGCGGCGGTGTGGTCGCTCGCGTGCCCGCACCCACTGACCCGCTGTTGCACGCACGCGTGCGCTTGCGGGCTCGCCTTCAGTCGAGCCCCTTGCGCACGCGGTGCTGGCGCAGCGGCGCGCTCTCGTCGCTGTCGATCGCGGTCGAGACCTTGAGCCCCGCCATGGTTTTCCAGTGCTGGCCCGCGTCGTCCGATTCGAGCGCCAGCAGGTCGGAGCCGTCGCGCGCGCAAAGCAGTAACCGGCCCGCGTCGGCGACCAGCGTCGGCTGATCGCACATCCCGCTCTTGGGATCCCAGCATGCGCCGGGCACGCGCGCGGGCCCGCGTGGCGCGCCATGCGCGTCGAGCGACAGCACGCTGAGCTGCGGCTCGCGCGTGCGCGAATACGCCAGCAGCGTGCCGTCCGCGAGCGCGGCTGCGTCGAAGCTGGCGACGCCGCGTGCGAGCTCCGGACCGCGCTCGCAACCGCTCTGGCCGCAGCTCAGCGAAAGCAGCGCGCGCCGCGCGCTGGCGCCGACCAGCGTGGCGCGCGCGCCGGCGCACAGCAGCCGCACCCGGTCGTGTCCCTCATCCTCGGCGTCGAGTGGATCGCCGAGCGCGATCGGCAGCGGTGGCTGCACCACCCTCGGCGCGCCCTCGGCCGGCAGCCGCGCCACCCCGAGCTCGCGCGCGCTGCCGTAGGCGAGGTAGCGCCCGTCCTCGCCCTGGCACGCGACCAGCCAGCCGCCCTCGCCGGCGAGTGTGCCGAGCGCGACTGGCGCCTGGCCGCGCTCGTAATCCCAGACGAACGCCTGCACGCCCTGCTCGCCGTCCACGATATATGCCACGGCGCCGGGCACGCCCGGCAGCAGCAGCGCGTCGCGCGGCGCCTGCGCGTCCGGCAGCGGGAAACGCTGCAGCGGCGCGCTCGGCGGCGCGTCCGGCCGCGCCTCCGCTGGGAGCGCGAAGCGGCGCAGCTCGAGCGCGCCTTCGGCGTTGGCGCGCGCCAGCAGATCGACCTGGCCGGCGACCGACAGCCGCAAGCTGCGGTCGGCGCGCCCGGCTGGGTGCCCCGCGAGCCAGCTCGGCGTGGGTAGCGCCTCGGCATCCTGCGCGAAGCGCGCCACGCCGGTCGCCCGGTGGACGCAGTGGTGCTCCTCCTGCTCGCAGCGCTTGGGCGACATCGCCCACACGATCAGCGGCTGCGCGCCCGCGCGCAGCGCCGCGCGCACCAGGCTGGTGCGCTTGAAGCGCCGGTGCTCGAGCTTGCCGCCCTCCACCCGCAGCCACGACACGCCGCGCCCGTCCATCGCCAGCGCATACAGACCGTCCAGGCCGACCCAGACCTGCAGCGCGGCGTGGCTGCCGGCCACGATCGGCAGCCGCGCAGGCTCCGCCACGGCGGCCGGCTTGCGAAACGCGATCGCGTTGCCGTCAATGCCCTCGTCGGCGTCCGCGGCCTTGGCCAGCAACGCCAGCGCCGCGCGCAAGCGATCGACCGCCAGCAGCGGGCGCTCGGGCACGCGGCCCTCAGGGTTGCGCGCGCGCTGGCGCGCGAGCTGCTCGAGCTCGCGGCCAACCAGCCGCACGGCCGCGCGCACGTCGGCGCCGGCCTGCTTCACCGACGGCCACAGGAAGATCGCCTCTTCGGGCGCAATCGATTGCAGCGCGGGCTTGCAGCGGCCGGGCCAGCCGCCCGCGGCGCGCATCACCTGGCCTGCGAAGTGCGCGCGCTCGCCCGGCGGCAGGCTCAGGCCCAACCCGGTCTTGGGCTCGGCGCCGAACACGCAGCCCGCGAAACGCGAGAACGCGGTGAGCGCGCGTTTCCCCTGCACGTGGCCGCGCCAGTACGGCACGCCCAGCATCAACGCAGCCAGCAGCACGTTGGCGGCGACTGCCAGCACGATCTGACGCGAGCCCGCGCGGAACGCCCGCACCTCCAGCTCCGCTGCCTGATCGTCCGCATCCATCGCTTGGCGCGTGCCGCTGCGAGCCGTGCTGCCCGGCGCGCGGCTCACTCCCCGTGGGCGCCGAGCTTGGCCAGCACCGAGATGTCCTCGAGCGTGGTCATGTCGCCGTGTGCCTGCTTGCCCGCGGCCAGATCGCGCAGCAGCCGCCGCATGATCTTGCCGCTGCGCGTCTTGGGCACCGCCTCCGCGAAGCGGATGCGCTTGGGCCGCGCGAAGCGGCCCACGTCTGCAGCCACGTGCTCGCTCAGCTCATCGGCGAGCGCCGGGCTCGGTTGTGCGCTCTGCTTGAGCGTCACGAACGCGACCAGCGCCTCGCCGGTGACCTCGTCGGGCACGCCCACCACCGCGGCCTCGGCCACTTTGGGGTGCGAGACCAGCGAGCTCTCGATCTCGGCGGTGCCCAGCCTGTGCCCCGACACCTTGACCACATCGTCGATGCGTCCCACCACCCAGAAGAAGCCGTCCTCGTCGCGGCGCGCACCGTCGCCTGTGAAGTACTTGCCCGGGAAGCGCGAGAAGTACTGGCTCTTGTAGCGTTCGTCGTCGCCCCACACCGTGCGCAGCATCGAAGGCCAGGGCTTGTCGATCACCAGCAGCCCGCCCTCGTTCGGTCCGGCCTCGCTGCCGTCCTCGCGCAAGATCTTGGCCGAGATGCCAAAGAACGGCAGCGAGCAGGAGCCGGGCTTGGCCGGCAGCGCGCCCGGTAGCGGCGTCATCACGATGCTGCCGGTCTCCGTCTGCCAGTAGGTGTCGACGATCGGGCAGCGCCCGCCGCCGACCACCTCGCGGTACCAGATCCACGCTTCGGGATTGATCGGCTCGCCCACCGTGCCGAGCAGCCGCAGCGAGGACAGATCGTGCTTCTTGACCCAGTCGTCGCCCCATTTGACGAAGGTGCGCACGGCGGTCGGCGCGGTGTAGAAGACGCTCACTCCGTGGCGCTCGATGATCGACCAGAAGCGGCCCGGGTCGGGGTGGTTGGGCACGCCCTCGTACATCACCACGGTGGCGGCGTTCGCGAGCGGCCCGTACACGATGTAGCTGTGGCCCGTGACCCAGCCGATGTCGGCGGTACACCAGTAGGTGTCCTCGGGCTTGAGGTCGAACACGTAGCGGCTGGTGAGCTGCGTGTTCAGCAGGTAGCCGGCGGTGGTGTGCAGCACGCCCTTGGGCTTGCCGGTCGAGCCCGAGGTGTAGAGGATGAACAGCGGATGCTCGGCGTCGAGCGCCGGCGCCTCGTGCGTGGGCGCGGCAGCTTGCATCAGGGCGTGCCAGTCGTGATCGCGGCCCTCCTTCATCTCGATCGGGTTGCCGGCGCGCCGCAGCACGATCACGTGCTTCACGCTCGGACACTGCTCGAGCGCCTTGTCCACCTGCGGCTTGAGTGGCGAGGGGCTGCCGCGCCGGAACGCGCCGTCCTGGGTGATCACGCACTTGGCCTGCGCGTCGTTCATGCGACCCTGCACCGCTTCGGCCGCGAACCCGCCGAACACCACGCTGTGCACCGCGCCGATGCGCGCGCATGCCAGCATCGCGATCGCCGCCTCCGGCACCATGCCCATGTAGATGCCGACGCGGTCGCCGGGGCCGATGCCCAGCCCGAGCAGCGCGTTGGCGCAGCGACAGACCTCGCGCCAGAGCTGCTGGTAGGTCAGCACGCGCACGTCGCCCGGCTCGCCCTCCCAGATGATCGCGGCCTTGTTGCGCGTGGCGCCCGCGAGGTGGCGGTCCAGGCAGTTGTAGGCGACGTTGATCTTGCCGCCGACGAACCACTTCGCGAACGGCGGCTTCCACTCCAGGGTCTTGCGTGGCGGCTCGAACCAGTGCAGCGCCTCGGCCTGCTCCGCCCAGAAGCCTTCGGGGTCGTCGATGCTGCGGCGGTACAGCGCGTCATAGGCGGCGCGCGAGCCGATCAGCGCCTGCTTCGCGAACTGCTCGGGCGGCGGAAACACGCGGTGCTCGTGCGAGACGCTCTCGATCGTCGGTTCGGACATGATGGCTCGCTCCCTTCGCTTTTCGGCCATACCACAGCTTGCCGAGCCCGGGGAGCTCACGTGCCGCCCGCGCCTGCGCTATACCTGGGAGCATGTCGCCGTCGCACCAGCACGTGCGCGCGTTGCGCGAGAAATACCGCGAGATCCGCCGCCTGCGCGAGCAGGACGCGGCCGGCAGCTGCGCCGATCCCAAGCCGGACATGGCCGCGCTGGCCCAACGCTTCCCGGGCGCGCTGCGCGAGCTCGATCGACTGCCGATGCCCGAGCTCGCGCAGCGCCTGTGCGCGCTCGACGCGGTGCTCGAGCGCGGCGCCCCGGTGCCCGATTGGGTGCCGCTGCAGATCGGTTACCACGGCTGCATGCGTGCGGTGTTGCGGGTCAAGCGCTGGTTCGCGGGGCGCTCGCCAGCCGATGCGGCGGCGGTGCTGGCCGAGCTGCCCGCGCGCTACCAGCCCGCGCCGGACGAGCCGCCACTCGCGAGCTTCGACCTGGCCGCGGTGGCCGCGATCCTGGCGCCCGCCGGCGGCAGGCTGAACCCGTGGGTCTACGCGCGGGTCGCGGCCCTGCACGGGGTGCCGCCCGAGGCCGTCCGCCGCGCTTTCTTTCCGGAGTGATGCCCGCTGCCGGCTCCCGGCGCCCCCGCCGGGAAACGCCGTGCTGTGCTTGCTACGTACACCTCCCCGGCTGTAATGTGAGCGGGTGCGCGTACTATGGGCGCTGTTGTGGCTGCTTGTAGGGGTGGGGCTGGCCCGGCCGGCGCATGCGCAGCAGGCCCTGCGACAAACCCAGGTCCGGGCGCATAACCTACCGGAACCACTGCTAACCCTGCGCCCGCAGCCGAGCTTGCGCCGGCTTGCCGAAGAGGTGGCCGCGGTGCTCGAGCTGCGCACGGGGATGCGTGTCGAGGTCGGCGACCCGCCGCCGCCGGGGCTGCTGGAGGCGGTGCCCGCGGGCCACATCGCGATGGCGCGCCAGGACCGGGTGGTGGTGCTGGTGCTGGGCGCCTCCGGCGGGCGCTCCTACGATGCCAGCGTCACCGTCAGCCCGCTCGAAGGCGAAGCGGACGCGCGCGCGCTGGCGCTGGCGGCCGAGTCGCTGCGCGACACCTCCACCGAGCTGGCGCGCAGCGACGTGCAGCCAGAGCCCGAGCGTGAGCCCGCGCCGCAGCCGCAACTGTTGGCCGCGCAGGCGCAGCCCCAGACGCAACCCACTGCTCCGTCCGCGGCACCCGAGCGCGCGGCCGCGCTGCCGTCGTTGGTCGACAGCGAGGGCGCGGGCTCCGGCGCCGATCACGACGGCTTTCTCGGCTCCATCCAGCCGTTGATCTACGCGCGCATCTATGGCGGCGCCTCCACCGCGAGCAGCACGCCGATGGGCGGCGTCGGGACCGGGCTGGGGCTGTGCGTGCGCCGGCACTGCCTGTTCGTGGCGGCCGAGCTGCCCACCAACACCGGCTCTACCGAGCACCTGGACGTGCGCTATCGCTATCCGACATTCCTCTCGGGCTTCTACACGCGGCCGTTCTCGTTCGGCCGCTTCACGCCCGGTGCCAGTATCGGCTTTCTGACGCGGCTCGGGCGCTTCGACGCCGACATGGGCATGAACGACCGCACCCTCAGCACCGACCTCGGCGCGCGCGGCAGCTTGGAGCTCGCGTTCGAGATGGTGCCCGGCTTGGACTTGATGACCGAGGGCGGCGTGGATTGGACGTTGGATCGGCAGAAAGTGTCGACCGGAGACCAGCTCAGAGACCGCGGTGACCGTTTCAGTCCCTGGCTGCAGGGCGCGTTGCGTTATCGACCCTGACTCGGGACTCTTGAGGCGGAAAATCGAGCGCCCCGGCGGCGACCAAGGGATTGTGAAGGAGCGGGCGAACAAGGTGCAACCGGCCAGGGCAGCCAGCACCCAGGAGCGCGAGCTGCTCGGTCGGGCAGCGGCCGGCGATGAGGCCGCGGTGCGCGAGCTTTTTCGCACCCACGTGACGCGCCTGCACCGCCAGGCCGCGCGCGTGCTGGGCGCAGACGATCCCGACGTCGAGGACGTGGTGCAGCAGGCCTTTCTGGCCGCGCTGGACGGGGCAGCCCGCTTCGATGGCCGCTCCAGCCTCTCCACCTGGCTGTTCGGGATCACCACCCGGCGCGCGCTCGACGCTGCGCGCGCGCGCTGGCGGCGCCAGCGCTGGTCGCGGCTGGCCGAGAGCGTAGGCCTGGGGCACCCGAGCCTGCCGCCCGATCGCGGCTACCAGATTCGCTCGGACGCCGAGTCGATGCTCGAGAAGCTGTCTCCCGAGCAGCGCCTGGTGTTCGTGCTGCACGATGTCGAGGGCTACACCTTCGCCGAGATCTCGGGCATGACCGGCCTCGGCATCTCCTCGCTGCACGGCCGGCTGATGAGCGCGCGCCAGCGCCTCGACAAGCTGAGCGGAGGCGACGATGAGTAGCCTGCCGCCTCCCAACGAGACCCTGCGCGTGCCGCCCGAGCGCGGGCTGGACGCGCCCAGCGGCGTCGTCGCGCAGCAACTGCGCGGACAGGTCGCACCGCTCGACGAGGTGACGCGCGCGCGCATGGAGCGCACGCTGGTGCAGGCGTGGCGCACGCACGCGTCGGCGCGCGTGCCGCTGCCCTCGACCCGCCTGCGCCGCGCCACCGGACGCGTGACGCGCGGCTGGTGGGCTGCTTCGCTGGCGGCCTCGGCCGTGGCCGGCGGGCTGATCGCGTTCTACCTGCTTGCCGGCGACCGGCCCAGCGCGCCGAGCTCGCTGGCGGCCGGGCGCTTCGAGCTGCGCATCGGCGACGCCGCGGTGCAGAGCGGTACCGTTAGCGAGAGTCAGGTGCTCGAGAGCGGCAAGCACGGCCACATCGAGGTCGACCTGGGCACGGCGCGTGTGCGCATGGAGCGCGACACGCGCCTGCGCTTCGACCGGCTCTCGGAGGCGGAGCTGGCGTTGTCGCTGCTCAAGGGCCGCATCGACGTCGACTTCCACCCGCGGCACAAGGGCGAGCAGCACATGGCGATCGAGTCGCTGGCCGCTCGCGTGCAGGTGGTGGGCACCCGCTTCCGCGTCGACGTCGACGATCTCGGCAACACCCAGGTCGCGGTGCGCGAGGGGGTGGTCGAGGTGGTGCCGCGCTCGGGCGCTGCGACGCGCCGGGTGGCGGCCGGCGCCAGCACCTACGTGCGCGCGGATGACGGCGACGAGTACGAGCGCGCGGTGCGCGATCAGATCGAGCGCGACATGCGCGCGGTGGAGGCCCCCAAGCCCGGCTCGAGCCGGGCCGCGGCCAAGGCCGAGCGCAAGCCGGACATGGCGTTCAGCGAGGCCGAGGCCGAAGCCGGGCTCGAGCCGGCACCGGCGCCGGCGCCGAGGGCGGTGGCGCGCAAGCTCGAGCTGGCGCGGCGACTGTTGCGGCAGGGCCACCACGTGGCGGCGCGCGCGCGGCTGCGCGGACTGACCGAGCCGCCGACGCCGCTGCCGTATCGCGTCGAGGCGCTGACCCTGACCGCCGAGTCGTACACCGCGCAGGGCGAGATTCCGCGTGCGACGCAGGCCTATCGCCGCGCGGACGAGATCGCACCCACGCAGCCGGCCGGGCACAACGCGCGCTTCGCCCTGGCGCGGCTGCTGGAGCGCTACGCGCACGACCGCCAGGCGGCGGCCGCGGCCTACCACCGCTATCTCGAGCGTGCGCCCGACGGCGCGCTGGCCGCGCAGGCGCGGGAAGCGCTGTGCCGCCTCGGCGAGCGGAGCTTCTGCGAATAGTCGAGCGCGTGCGCGATCCCTTGCGCCGGGTGGGGCCGGCGGGGCACGCTCGGCGCTCATGGAACCAGGGCACTTGATCGTGCTCGAGGGCATCGACGGCGCGGGCACCACCACGCAGGCGCGTCTGCTCTGCGAGCGTTTGCGCGCGCGTCACGTGCCGGCGCACCTGAGCGCCGAGCCGAGTGCCGGGCCGATCGGCGCGCTGTTGCGCCAGGTGCTCTCGGGGCGGCTGGTGATGGGCGGCGCCGCCGGGGCCGGTGCTCCCTGGAGCACGCTGGCCCTGCTATTCGCCGCCGATCGTCTCGATCATCTCGACACCGAGCTGCTGCCCAACCTGCGCGACGGCGTCAGCGTGATCTGCGATCGCTACTACCACTCGTCGGTGGTCTACCAGTCGGCTGCGGGCGGAGGCCCCGGATCGATCGCGTGGCTGCGCGAGGTCAACCGCCACGCTCGCAAGCCCGATCTCGTGCTGGTGCTCGATGTGCCGCCCGCGCTCGCGGCCGAGCGGCGGCGGCGCCGGCCCGGAGCCAGCGAGATCTTCGACGACGACGAGCTGCAAGCGGCGCTCGGCGAGCTGTATCTCGGCCTGCAACAACACTTCCCCGGCGAGCGCATCGTGCACGTGGACGCCAGCGCGAGCATCGACGAGGTGTGCGCGCGGCTGCTGCTCGAGGTCGACGCGTTGCGCGAGGGCCGATGAGCGCGCAGGCGCGCAAAACTGGACGCCCGGCGGGTCCCGCGCGCAACTATCGGGTCAGGATGGTGCGCCCGTGGCTGCTGCTGTGGATCGCCTGCGCCTGCGCCTGCGGTTGCGCGGCCGGCACGGCGCACCAGCCGGCGCCGCAGCACGCGCCCGCCGCGGCCAAGGTGGACGACCCGCCGCTCGCCCCGGCCGCGAGCGCGCCGGGGACTGCGACTGCAGCCAAAGCGGAGACAGCCGCACCCGCCGAGCCGCCTGCGCCCGGCGCTGCCCCGCAGGCGCCCGCGGCCGCCGCTTCCTCGCTTCCGGAGCAGCTCGAGGCCGGCGACATCGCGCGCGCCTCGCTCAACGCGGTGCTGTCCGCGGGCGTGGGGCGCTTCCTGCAACACGTGCAGGCCGAGGCTCGCCTGCAGAACGGTCGCTTCACCGGCTGGCGCCTGGTCCATCTGTTCGACGACGGGTCCGGGCTGCTGCTGCAGCCGGGCGACATCGTGCTGCGCGTCAACGGCCAGTCGATCGAGCGCCCCGAGCAGTTCCAGAACGTGTGGCAGAGCATGGCGACTGCGAGCGACCTCGTGCTCGACGTCGAGCGCGGCGGCAAGCGCAGCCAGCTGCGCTACCGCATCGTGGACTGAGGGTCGCGGCAGCCGCCGGTAGCCCGCCTTTGCCGACGCGCACCCGGTCGACCAGCGTGCCGCTGAGCTCGGGCGGCAGCTCGCACACCCGCGGCAACCGCTACGGCGGTGCTTCCTTGCCTGTCCTTGCCTCGAGTCCGCGAGTGCGCGAGGATCGAGACGTCGAGGCGTTCGGACCCTGGACAGCTTGCTCGTCGCCGGTGCCCCCGGCGAGCGGAAGAGCTGGAGCAAGGCGACCGTACGACAGCGGCTGCAGTCGTACGGGTCCACGGACGGCCCGTTTACGTTTCCGAGCACGGGGGTGCGGCGACGATGACTGACAGGAAGGCCGCGGAGGATGCCCAGCGCAGAAGCGAAGAGCTGTCGCGCGGACTGCTCGAGGCTGCGCCCGACGCGATGGTCATCGTCAATTCGCAAGGGCTGATCCAGCTTGTCAACAAGCAGACCGAGGCCCTCTTTGGCTATTCGCGTGAGGAGCTCGTGGGCAGGGCGATCGAGATGCTCGTTCCGGAGCGCTTGCGCGATCGGCATCTGCAGCACGTGCGCGGCTTCAACAGCGCGCCCCGCCCACGGCCGCTCGGACATTCCGAGCTACTAGCCAGACGCAAGGACGGCAGTGAGGTTCCCGTCGAAATCGCGTTGAGCCCCATGTCGTCGCCCGATGGCGCGATCATCATCGCGGCGATCCGGGACGTGACCGGCCGACAGGAGGCGCAGAGGATCCGTGCGGCGCACCGCGAGGGCGAAGAGGCTCGGTCCCAGCTCGAAGCGTTGCTCGCGAACATTCCAGACTTCGTCGTGACCCTCGATGCGAGCGGTACGATCCAGTACATCAATCGGGCCCCGCCGCAGTACGAAGGCGTGACCCTCGTCGGCAGCTGGTGGCTCGCGTACGTGCAACCGTACCAGCGCGAGCTCGCGCAGTCCGCCCTCCGCCTGGTGCTCGAGTCCGGACAGCTCGCAACGTACGAGTTCAGCACCCTTGCGCCCGATGGGCAGGTGATGTCCTTCGCGAGCCACATGGGACCGATCCGGCGCGGCGGGATCATCGTCGGCGCCGTGGTCATCGCGCGCGACGTGACCGAACAGAGGCGCACGGAGGCCCAGCTCATGATCTCCGATCGGATGGCATCGGTTGGTACGCTCGCGGCGGGCGTTGCGCACGAGATCAACAACCCGCTCGCTGCCCTGGTTGGCAATCTCGACCTGGCGATGGGCGAGGCCGAGCTCCTTGCGCAGGCGGTGAGCCAGGGCAAAGTCAGCGAGCTCCAAGACGAGCTGCGAGACGCTCGGGAGGCGGCAGATCGGGTGCGCCAGATCGTGCGGGACCTCAAGATCTTCTCGCGAGCTGAAGGGGAGAAACGCGAGCCGGTCGATGTGCACCGCGCTCTAGAATCGTCGCTCCGCATGGCGTGGAACGAGATCCGACACCGCGCGAGCCTCGTCAGAGAGTATGGGAACACGCCCGCGGTGGACGCCAACGAGTCCAAGCTCGGCCAGGTGTTTCTCAACCTCATCGTCAACGCAGCACAGGCGATCGGCGAGGGCAGCGCAGACAGGAACGAGATCCGCATAGTCACCGGAATCGATCCCGTGGGACGGGTACAGGTGGAAATCCACGACACGGGACCGGGAATGTCGGCCGAAGTACTAGGCCGGCTCTTCACGCCCTTCTTCACGACCAAGCCGACGGGCGTCGGAACCGGGCTCGGGCTGGCGATCTGCAAGCGCATTGTGACCGCCCTGGGTGGCGAGATCCACGTCGAGAGTCGAGTTGGCCACGGGTCGACGTTCCGGGTCTTGCTACCTGCTAGCCGCCTCCAGCCCGGTGCAACGCCCGCGCCCTCCCTGGCGGTCCGAAAGGCAATCCGGCGCGGGCGCGTTCTGGTGGTCGATGACGAGCCGATGATTGGCGCCACGATCCGGCGCACGCTCGCGGCCGACCACGACGTTTCCGTAACCCACACCGCTGCGGATGCGCTTGCCCTGATCACGGCGGGGAGCCGTTTCGACGTGATCTTCTCCGACCTGATGATGCCGCAAATGACCGGGATGGACTTCTACGAGCGCCTGCGAGCCAGCGAAGCCGAGCAAGCTTCGCGGATCGTTTTTCTGACCGGGGGTGCCTTCACGCAGCACGCCCGCGAGTTCCTCGACCAAGCGACCAACGAATGGATGGAGAAGCCTTTCGACCTGGCGCTGCTACGGTCGATCGTGAACGCCCGGGTGCGGTAGCCCACGGCTGGACGAGGGTCCGAGCAAAGCGTCGCGGCCGTGCCTATGCCTCGAAGGGCCCCGCCATATTGCACGCAAGCAATTGAGCGAGCTCTCCAGCACATACCGGACGGCCGAAATAGAAGCCTTGTCCCACGGGACAACTGTGTTCGCGCAGGAAGGCCAGCTGCTCTCCCGTTTCGACTCCTTCTGCGACCACATTCATGTGCAGGCTCTCGCCCAGCCCGATCACGGCACGGACGATACTGGCATCATCGGTATCCGTGTCGAGATCGCGCACGAACGACTGATCGATCTTCAGCGTATCGATCGGAAAGCGCCTCAGATAGCTCAAGCTCGAGTAGCCCGTGCCAAAGTCATCGAGCGCAAGCCGAACGCCCATGTCTTTGAGGGCATGAAGGCCCCATGCTGTGGCTTTCGGATCCTGCATCAAGAACGTTTCCGTCAACTCGAGCTCGAGATACCTCGGATCCAGATGAGTCTCGGCGAGGATGGTGTGCACTCCCGCAACGAAGTCCTTGGCGCGCAGCTCCGCCGGCGATACGTTGACCGCCATGCACATAGGCGTCAGGCCCGCGTCCTGCCATGCTCGAGCTTGCCGGCAAGCTTCGCGCAGGACCCAACGGCCGATCGGAACGATGAGACCGCTCTCTTCTGCGATCGTGACGAATCGCGAAGGGGGCAAGAGGCCAAATTGCGGGTGACGCCAGCGAACGAGCGCCTCCATGCCGCTGATCGCCCCGGTCTCCAAATCTACCTTCGTTTGATAATCTATCGAGAACTCCTGCTGTTGGACAGCCGCGCGCAAGCCGGTCTCGAGGGACCGGCGCTCCAGTGCCCGCGTGTTCATTTCCGGCATGAAGAACTGACAGCTGTCGCGTCCAGCGTCCTTTGCCTGGTACATCGCAAAGTCCGCGCTCTTCATCAACGTGTCCGCGTCCATTCCGTCATCGGGATAGGTCGCGATGCCGATGCTCCCTGTGACTTGCAAATCATGGTCGTCGATTCGGTGCGGCACGCGCAACGCCTGAAGTATCTTCTCTGCAGTGACAGCCGCGTGCGCTGCATGAATTACCTCTGCGAGGAGGATCGCAAATTCATCTCCCCCTCGCCGGCTGATGGTGTCCGATCCGCGCACGCAAGAGCGCAATCGCTGCGCCACAGACTGCAGCAGGCGGTCGCCAAGCGCATGGCCAAACGAGTCATTGACCTGCTTGAAGCGATCGAGGTCCAGGAACAGAATCGACACTTTATGATGGTTGCGATGGGCAAGCGCCATGGCCTGCATCAGCCTATCGTTCAACAATATTCTGTTTGGCAAGTCAGTAAGACCGTCATGCTGTGCCAGATATGACATTCGCAATGTGAGCTCGCGCGTCAAGCTCACGTCGCGGAATACCATGACAGCGCCTATCACCTGTCCTCGGCGGTCGTGTATGGGCGCAACGGAATCTTCAATGGGCGCTTCGGCGCCATCGCGTCGGATCAGGATACAGTTTGGGGTAAGGGTCATCGCCTTGTCGTGTCGAATCGACACAGGCATTGGGTTTTCTGCGCTCTTGCGGGATGCCGCATCGACGATTCGAAACACTTCCTCGATCGGATGACCGTCTGCCTCCCATCGCGACCAGCCGGTCATGTGCTCGGCGACGGCATTGAGATAGGTCACTTCTCCCCTTACGTTTGTCGTGATGACGGCATCGCCGATCGAGTTCAGAGTCACTTGCGCGCGCTCTTGTTCCTCGAAGAGGGCTTCCGCATACGCTGCGCGGTCGACCATACTGGTCAGCGCCTTTGGCAGTAGGTAACTATCCAGGCGTCCCTTCATGAGATAGTCTTGCGCCCCGCGATGCACCGCGGCCTTGGCGATCTCTTCGCCTCGGGAATCGCTCAGAATCAGCATTGGAATCTGGGGCGCCGCTGCAAAGATCCGATCGAAGGTTTCGATTCCTTCACTATCGGGCAAGAAGAGATCGAGCAACACGGCCGCCGGGGAAGGCGTTGGGGCGCTGCTTCGGGCCGCCAACCGCGCGAGGCCTTCGGAGCAAGTCCTGACCCAGTCGACCTCGAAGGGCCCATCGCCGTGGCGAGTCAGCGCGTCCCGCACGACTTGGGCGTCCAACGGATCGTTCTGGATGAGAAGTATCTTCTGCGATATGGGCATGTCGCCATCGTCTCGCTTGGCGGCTACGCCACCGGATAGCTCGACGGCCGTGTGTCAGGGTCCCTTGTTCTTCCCGTCCCTTACATCTAGGCCCCGGACTCACGGGCGCCAGATGACCTCGATGAGGAGCCGATAGCCGAGGACCTCGTTGGAGGGGTCGACCGATGTCACCCTAGCTAGGTTGGTTGTATGGAAGCTCACGTAGAGGCTATGTGCCTCGTCACCGAATGGGTTGAGGTGGAGATGCGGGGCCCAATTCGGGGAATCAATCGGATGCAGATCGGTCCATGTCTGCGTCGAGAATCGCCTGGATTTGTCGAGGATTTCGTCCAACGGATTCCGGGTCACGATGGAGGCACCAGGAGCCTTACATACTGTTTGTAGGCGACCGAAATCGTGTAGCAATCCATCGAGCCTCGTAGAGATTGGGAACAGCAGTGTTAGGTGACTGCGCGGGCGATCGCGACCGCGCGGCGGGCTGATGAGCTGGTCTCAGCGTTCCAGCGTGGTGATGCGCAGGCCGATCTCGCCATCGACGTCGACCAGCTCGCCGCGGGCGAGCACGCGCGCGCCGGCGCAAAGCAAGGCTTGTTCGCCGATCGCGCGGCCGGTGCTCAGCACTTCGCCCGGGCGCAGCTGCGACAGCTCGCCCAGCTGTAGGGTGAAGCGCGCCAGCGCCAAGCACAGCTCGACCGGCGCGTCCGCGGCGAGCGCCTCCCCGCTGCTCTCCATTTCCTGGGTTTGGATCCGTTTGCCTTCCGTCATCTGAGCCTCCCCGTCCTGGCCGAGCGTTTCGAGCACCAGCTGGGCGCCCCGCGCGCGGCAGCGAAAGCGCGCGCCGCGAGCGGCGCCTGCCACGTGCAGCATGGCCTCGCCCACAAACCCGTCAGCGCCGCGCTCGAGGCGGCAGCGCTCCGGCAGCACCACGTCGCCCGGGCGCAGCGCCGCGAGCTCACCGCGTCGCAGTTGGGTGTGCGCGAAGCATGCGCACAGCGCGACCGGCACGCCGCGCAGCTGCGCCGGCACGCGTCCGGTGGCCGGTGCAGGCAGCCGGTCGGCCAGCGCCCGCGCGCTCGCTTCGGGCGCGAGCAGACGCAGGCGGCCGGCACGTGTTGCGCCCAGCGAGAGCTCGAAGGACCACGACAGCACGCGCCCGCCGCCGAGCAGCTCGGCCGCGCGCGCCGGTTCGTCCAGCACCGCGCGCACGCGCAGGCCCGCGTCGGCGGCCGCCAGCAGCCGCGCCGCCAGGTACGCGAGCACGCCGCCCGAAAGCTCGTCGAGCCCCTGGCCGAGCGGGTGCGCGACGCCGCCGTCGCCGCCGAGCACGCGGTCCACCAGCACAGCCCCCAGCTCGGGTGGCAGCTCGCACAGCCACGACAACGGGCGCGCGCCCTCCGCGTGCTCGAGCCACAGCGCGAGCCACGGCGCTGCCGGCGCGAGCTCGGCCGCGTCGATCAGCTCGGCGCCGCCTGCGCCCAGCCGCAGCGCCACGCCCAGGAGCGTCTCGGCCTCGGCCTGCGCCCGCTGCAGCGCGCCAGCCGCGGGCACGCCGCGCAGCAACGCGCGCAGCAGCCGCGCGTCCGCGCCGTCGACCCGCGGCCAGCTCGCGTACGGGTAGGGCCGTGCCGCCATCGCGGCCGACGCTACACCGACGCGGAGGGCCACGCGACCCTTCCGCTTCGGCCCGGCTCGAGCAGGCTCGGCTCGCTACAATCCTCCGCCTTCTGGTACCATCTCCGGCCGTGAGCGACCCCCTGATCGGCGCCGCGGTCGACAACGGCGAATACCGCATCATCGAGCGCATCGGCGTCGGTGGGATGGGCTCCGTCTACAAGGCGGAGCAGCCCAGCATGAACCGGCTGGTGGCGATCAAGGTGCTGCACCCTCGCTACGCCAGCCGCGAGGACCTGGTCTCGCGCTTCCGCCGCGAGGCGCGTGCGATGAGCCAGCTCTCTCACCCCAATACCGCGCGCGTGTACAAGTTCGGCCAGCTCACAGATGGCGCGGCCTACTTCGTCATGGATTACATGGAGGGCAAGAACCTGGCCCATGTGGTCCGGGCCGAAGGCGCGATGGACCCCGATCGTGCGATCAACATCATGATCCAGGTCTGCGGCGCGCTCGACGAGGCGCACCGTGCCGGCATCATCCATCGCGATCTCAAGCCGGAGAACATCTTCCTCACCAACCAGGCCGGCACCGCGGACTTCCCCAAGGTGCTCGACTTCGGGCTGGCCAAGGTCAGCGAGAAGCAGATGGGACGCGGCTCGATGATGCTCACGCAGCAGGGCATGGTGTTCGGGACGCCCGAGTTCATGAGCCCCGAACAGACCCAGGGCGAGACGCTCGACCGCCGCAGCGACATCTACTCGCTCGGCCTGATCCTGTACGAGCTGCTGACCGGCAAGCTGCCCTTCGACGCAGTCAAGCCGGTCGACATCATGCGCGCCCACGTGCACGAGGCGCCGATCCCGCTCAACCGGCGCGTTCCGGGCAAGCGCTTTTCGCGCGACCTGGAGGCCGCGTTGCAGAAGGCCATGGCCAAACGCCCCGAGGATCGCTTCGAGACCGCGATCGAGCTGGCCCAGGCGCTGCGCCGCTGCCTGACCAATCCGCTGGCCAGCACCGCCGCGCGACGCGCGCTGCCGTCGGACCCGGCGCCGGCGCGCAGCCGCCGGCCTTCGGCCGCAGCCGCGCAGCCGATTGCCTCGCGGGCCATCGCCACCGAGGCCGATCCGCCCGAGGTACCGGTCAGCCGGGGACCGCTGATCGCCATCGGCGCCGGCGTCGCCCTGCTGCTGCTGCTGCTCGGGGTCTGGCTCGGCCGACTGCTCTCCGGCTGAATGCTGCCGGGCGCTGGCTTTGTGTTCAGTCAAGGCCTTCGTTCGGCTTGACCTCGGCGGCGATTTGCGGGTAGATGCGCCCCCGAGACGAAGCGCTCGCCGTCCCGACTTGCGGCGCGCGCTGAGGCGGCCCTAGGGCTCCCAGGCGCGGCCCCAGGTTCCAGGCCGCTGCCCCGTCAAGCCATGAACACCGCAGCAGCCACACCGCGGCTCCGGCCGCTGTTGCTCGACCTGGTCGCCCTCACCAAGCCGCGCGTCGCCGGCTTGGTCCTGGCCACCGCGGCGGTCGGCATGGGCATCGCGCCCGGGTCGATCGCGCTGCCCAGGGCGCTCGCGATGCTGGCGACCACCGCGCTGCTGGTCGGCGCCGCCAATGCGCTCAACTGCTGGCTGGAGCGCGACACCGACGCCTTCATGCAACGCACCTGCCAGCGCCCGCTGCCGGCGCGCCGGCTGGAGCCCCAGCTCGGCGTCGCCTTCGCGGCCGTGCTCGCAGTGATCGCGCTGCCACTGCTCACGCTCGCGGGTAATCCCGCCACCGGGCTGCTCGGGGCGCTCGCGCTCGGCAGCTACGTCTGGGTGTACACGCCGCTCAAGTTCAAGAGCCCGCACGCGATGGTGGTCGGGGCGGTACCCGGCGCGCTGCCGCCGCTGATGGGCTGGACGGCGGTCACGGGGCGGATCGAGCTCGGCGGGCTGGCGCTCTTCGGCATCGTGTTTCTATGGCAGATGCCGCACGTGATCGGCCTGTCGATCTACCGCCGCCACGAATACGCCAAGGCGGGCATCCGCGTGCTGCCGCTGGTGCAGGGGCCGCGCGCGGCGCAGCTCCATGCCATGGTGTGGGCGGGGCTGCTGCTCGCCGAGAGCCTGCTGCTGGTTCCGCTGCGTCTGGGCGGCAGCCTGTATTTGCTCGCCGCGCTGCTGCTCGGCGGCGCCTACCTCGGCACCACGCTGCTGGCGCTGGTGCGTCCGGCCGAAACGGTCGAGCGCTGGGGCCGCCGCGTGTTTTTCACCTCGCTGCTGTACCTGCCGCTGCTGCTGTGCGTGCTGCTGCTCGATCGGGCGGCGGGATGAAGCCTCCCAGCCCAACTCCGGGATGCCGGGCTGCCGGCGCGAGGCCAGGACCCGCGAGCGGGGCCCCGGGATGAGCGCGCCGGTGCACGCAGCGGAGGCGGTCCCGCTCGGTGCCGCGCGCGCCACGGCCGGCGCGGCCCCCAGCCTGAAGGTCGAGCTGCGCGGGCTGCGCCACAGCTTCGGCGAGCGTCGCGTGCTGGACGGGCTTTCGTTCGGCGTGCGGCGCGGCGAGATCTTCGGTCTGCTCGGCCCCAATGGCAGCGGCAAGTCGACCACCCTGCGGGTGCTGACCGGGTTGCTCGTACCGCAGGCCGGCGAGGTCATGCTCGACGGCGAGCAGGTCGCGCCCGGCGGCCGCCGCCTGCGCCGGCACATGGGCGTGGTGTTCCAGGCGCCGAGCCTCGACCCGCGCCTGACTGCGCGCGAGAACCTGCGCCTGAGCGCCGCGCTGTACGGGCTCACGGCCGAGCAGGCGGATGCGCGCATCGAGGAGCTGCTGCAGTTCACCGTGCTGGCCGATCGTGCTGGGGACTTGGTGAACGATTTCTCAGGCGGCATGAAGCGCCGCCTCGAGCTGGCGCGCGCGCTGCTGCACGAGCCGGCGCTGCTGGTGATGGACGAGCCGACCACCGGGCTCGACGAACGCTTCTTTCGCCAGACCTGGGAGCGCATCGAGAGCCTGCGCGAGTCGCGCGGTCTGACCGTGCTGCTCACCACCCACCGCGCCGAGGAGGCCGAGCGCTGCGATCGGGTGGCGGTGGTGGACGCGGGGCGCGTGATCGCCGAGGATCGCCCGGAGGCGCTGCGCCGGCAAGTCTCGGGCGACGTGCTCACGATCGAGGCCAAGGATCCCGAAGACCTGTGCGCGGAGCTCGCCGAACGCTTCGAGATCGGCTGCGTCGTGGTCGAGGGCAAGGTGGTGCTGGAGCGCGAGCGCGGCCACGAGCTGATCCCGCGCCTGGTCGAGGCGCTGCCGGTCGGCCGCATCGACTCGCTGTCGATGCACCGCCCGACCTTGGCCGACGTCTTCGTCAAGCTCACCGGCCGCTCCCTGCGCGACGAGGGCGAGCCGACGATAGATCAGAAGTCATGAACAAGCGGAGCGAAGCGGCCTCGCGGGGTTGCGTGACCCTCCCGGCAACAGGGCAGAAATGACAGAAGTCTTGAAGACCCGGAGTGAAGCCCTGCCGGCGGCCCCAGCGCTGCCCCGCTCCCGGCTGGCCGAGGAGCTCTCCACCATTTCGGTGCTGGTCCGCCGCGACACCACGCGCTTCGTGCGCGAGAAGAGCCGGGTGGTGGGCGCGCTGTTGCAGCCGCTGATCTTCTGGCTGGTGATCGGCAGCGGGATGTCGAGCACGTTCGTGCTGCCGGGGGCGCGTGGCGTGGGCTACCTGGAGTACTTCTACCCGGGCGTGGTGGTGATGGTGGTGCTGTTCAGCGCGATCTTCACCACCATGACCGTGATCGAGGATCGCCACAGCGGCTTCTTGCAGGCGGTGCTGGTCGCGCCCGGCTCGCGCGCCTCGGTGGTGCTGGGCAAGTGCCTGGGCGCGACGACCGTGGCCTTCGCGCAGAGCTTTCTGTTCGCGTTGCTGGCGCCGGCGACCGGCTTTCACGTCGCGACCATCGAGTGGCCCTTGTTGCTTTCGGCGCTCGCGCTGAGCTGCTTTGGGCTGTGCGCGATGGGCTTTGCGGTGGCGTGGTGGCTCGATTCCACGGCCGGCTACCACGTGGTGATGAGCCTCGTGCTGTTGCCGATGTGGATCCTCTCGGGCGCGATGTTCCCGGCGCCGAACGCGGGCTGGATCGCCTGGGTGCAGCGCTGCAATCCGATGAGCTATTCGGTCAGTGCCGTGCGCCGCGCGCTCTACGGCGGCGTGCTGCCCGAAGGCACCACGGTCGTGCACAGCGGTGCGCTCGAGCTGGCGGTGCTGATCGGCTTCTGCCTGCTCGCCGCGGGCTGGTCGATCCGCATCTGCTACCGGCGGAGGTAAGCTTGACCCGCGGGTTGCTCGCAGCCGTGGCCGTGGTCGCAACCCTCAGCGGGTGCGTGCACCCGCCCCCGCTGCCGCGTATCGCGCGGGTTCCCGAGTTCGAGCTGCGCGATCAGAACGCCCACACGATGCGACGCGAGAGCTGGAAGGGCAGCGTCTGGATCGCCAACTTCATGTTCACCAGCTGCAAGGACATCTGCCCGCTGCTGACCTCCAAGATGTCGGCGCTGCGCACCCGGCTCGCGCCCGAGCGCGGCAAGGTGCGCTTCGTCTCGTTCTCGGTCGACCCCGAGCACGACACGCCGGCCGCGCTCAAGCACTACGCCCGCGCGCACGACGCCGACCAGCCCGACTGGCGCTTCCTCACCGGGCCGCTCGACTCGGTCAAGCAGGTGGTGGTGGGCGGCTTCAAACAGGCGGTTCAGGCGGCCCCGCCGGGTGCGGGCCAGACCATCCTGCACGGCAGCCACTTCGTGCTGGTCGACCGCGCGCTGTACATCCGCGGCTATTACCGCAGCGATCAGGACGGCATGCTGAAGCTGGAGCGTGACGCGCGCATCGTGCTGGCGGAGAAGAGCGATCCCAAGGGCCGGTCGTGATCAGCAGCTTCTCGCTCGGCACCCTGTGCGCGCTGTTCAACGCCACCGCCGCGACGCTGATGACGCTCGGCTTCGTCGCGATCAAGGCGGGCCGCCGCCAGCGCCACCGGCGCCTGATGCTGTCGGCGTTCGCCTCGTCGTGCGCATTCCTGACCGTCTACCTCACGCGCATCGCGCTGTTCGGCGACGCGCACTTTGCGCGCGGCGGCGCGCTGCGGATCTTCTACTTGAGCTTGCTCGCCAGCCACGTCCTGCTCGCCCTGGCCACCGCGCCGCTGGTGATCACCACGCTCACTTTCGGCTTGCGCGCGCGCTACCGCACGCACAAACGGATCGCCCGCATCACGCTCCCGATCTGGGCCTACGTCTCGGTCACCGGCGTAATGGTGTACGCGATGCTGTACGGGCTTTGAGCCTGAGCTGACGCCGGCTGGCCCGCGCTCAGCTCGTGCAGTAGCCCTTGGGCGACTTGACGATCTGCGTGCGCAGCTTGGTGATGCGCGACTTGAGCGCGGCGTCGGGCTTGCGCTTGAGCAGCGCGTCGGCGGCCGCTTTGGCGTCGGTGCAGGCGTGCAGCTGGTAGAACGCGTCGCACATGCCGTACAGCGCCACGTTGACCGCATTGCTCTTGCCGTAGCTCGCGATCACCTTGCGGTACTCGCCGAGCGCCGTGGCGGGCTTGTTCTGTTGGGTGTAACTGGCGCCGATCCAATACTGGGCGTCGCCGGCCTTGGCGTCGCTGGGATATCGCTTGAGGTACTCGCGCCACAGCCCGCGCGCCTTTTCGTAGTCGCCGCTCTGGTAGGCGCTGAGCGCGGCCTGGAAGTGGGCCGCCTTGTCGGCCGGCACCTGCGAGGGGTCGATCGCCTCGGCGCCACGGCCGCCGCCGGATTTCGCCATCGCTTGGTCGAGATCTGCGCGCTGTGAGGCGAGCTGCTGATCGGTCATGTCCTGCCGGTGTTGCAGCTCGGCCAGCTTGCCTTCCGCGGTGGCGAGCTGGTCGCGTAGCTGCTCGACCTGCGCGCCCACGTCCGCGCTGCCCCGCTCGAGCACCTGCGTCGCGCGATCGATCAGGCCCTGCAACTCTTTGATCTTCCCGTCGATCTCTTCGCGGTGCTGCTGGCTTTCGGTTTCGAGCTGCTGGATGCGCAGGTCGCGCGCCTGCGCCTCGGAGCGGATCTTGTCCCCCTCGGTGTTGGTGACCCAGCACCCGCTCGCGAGCAGCAGGCACGCTGCAATGGCGCACTGACGCGTCACCACCGCCACATAACCCTGGGATCGCGGCCTGTCCAGGTTTCGCGCCCCCCCGGGCAACGCCAGGCGGGCGGGAGGGCCGCGCGACCCTCCCGGTGGTCGCAGCCCCGCATCACTTCTCTTGCATGTCGACCCGGCGATCCCTGGCCCAGGTGGCCTCGTCGGTGCCGGTCGCGAGCTCCTCGCCCATGGACGACGACGACAGCTTGGACTGCACCCCGAGCGACTGCAGGTACTTCTTGGCCGACTGCGCGCGCCGATCGCCCAGCGCCAGGTTGTACTCCTCGGTGCCGCGCGGATCGGTGAGCCCGGTGAGGTGGACTGCCTTGGCGCCGTGCTGCTTGATGCAGGCCGCGGCCTGGCTCAGCTTGTCGCGCGAAGCGGCGTCGAGCGTGCTGGAGTCGAAGTCGAAGTAGACCGAGTCGAGCGTGCAGCCGGTGTTGGCGACCGGCTCGGGGGCCGCCGGTGCCGCCACGCTCTGCGCCTGCGCCACACACTGGTTGTTCTGGCATTCCTGTCCCGGGCCGCAGTCGCTCGAGGAGTTGCAGTAGCCCGGAATGGCTTGGCACGCGCCCGACGCGCAGCTCTGGCCGGCCGGACAGTCCTTGTCGGATCGGCACTGCTGGCACATCCCGTTGACACAGAACTCGCCCTGGTGGCAGTCGGTGTCGACGTCACATTTCGGGTACTTCGGTCCGCACCCCAGCCCCAAGAGCACTGCTGCGACTCCGAGGCTTCCAAGCCCCAGGCGAATTGCACTGCCGCGAGGAAAATCCATGTCGGTCTCCTAAGTTCTGTGCACGCCGCGCGCCGGCCGCTGCGGGCGTTGCTAGTCCACAAGGCGCGCCTTGTCAACGCAGAGGACCGCTCGTAGAGTGCGCCCGCATCATGAATTCAGCTGTATCCGTCCGGCCGGTCGCCTTCCTCGACCCGGCCGACGTCAAGCGGATCCTCTACCTGGCGGTACCCGCACAGCTGGCCCTGCTGACCCAGACCGGGGTCAACCTCGTCGACACGTACTTCATCGGGCTGCTGAAGGAGCCCGAGCGCAGCGACGGCCAGGCCATGTTGTCCTTTTCCCTGGCCCTGCTCTGGGCCGTGGGCGGATTCCTGTCCGCAATCTCGGTCGGAACCCAGGCCATGGTCGCCCGGCGGGAGGGACGCGGCGACCCCCAAGCATCGGGTCTGGTCCTGGCCAATGCGCTGGTCCTCGCCGTGCTCAGCAGCGCGCTCGCCACCGGGCTCTGTTGGTTCCTGGCGCCCTTCGTGTTTTCGCTGGCTTCCGACGATCCGGCCTACGTCCGTCTGGGCACGGTCTACAGCCAGTGGCGGTTCCTGGGTCTGGTGTCGATGGTGACAACCGCAGCCTACAAGGCGTTCTTCGATGGCACCGGCCGCACGTATGTCCATTTCGTGGCCGCCGTGATCATGAACGTCTTCAACGTGGGGCTGTGCTGGTGCCTGATGTTCGGTCACCTGGGCGCCCCGCGCATGGGCGTGGAGGGGGCGGGCATCGCGGCGGCCGCTTCCTCGTGGGTCGGCATGCTGGTGATGATCGCCTGGTCGCGGCGCTCCCGCGAGCGCGCCCGCTACCGGGTGTACCGCCGCCGCGTGATCACCCCAGTGGCGATGTGGCAGCTGGCCCGGCTCTCGGTGCCCTCGGGCGTCGCGACCACAGTGGTGATGACCGGCTTCATCCTGTTCATCCGCATCGTCAGCCTGTTCGACCGGCCGAGCGCGAGCGGCGGACCGGCCGAGTCGATTTACGGTGCGGCCACCACCATCATCATCAACATGCTGAGCCTGACCTTCTTCTCGTGCATGGCCTTCGGCGTCGCCACCGCCACCCTGGTCTCGCGCAACCTGGGGGCGCGCAACCCGGCCGCGGCCGAGCGTTTCGCCTGGAGCAGCGTCAAGCTCGGCTGCATCATGTTCGGGCTGGTGGGCTTGCTCGAGATGGCCTTTCCAGGCAAGTGCATCGGCTTCTTCAACCACTCGACGCTGGTGATCGACGCGGGCCGCTCCTCGATGCGCCTGATGGGCGCGTGCGGACCGCTGATCGCGGCCGGCATGATCCTGACCCAGGCGCTGTTCGGCGCCGGCAACACGCGCTTTGTGATGATCGTGGAGCTCAGCCTGCACTTCGGCGTGCTGCTGCCCACCGCGTACGTGATGGGCGTGGTGCTCGGATTCGGCCTGCTCGGCGTGTGGTCTTCGGCCGCGCTCTACGTGCTGTGCCTGACCATCATCATGTCGCTGAAGTTCAGGGGCGGGACCTGGAAGACGATCACGATATGAGGGGGCCGGCGCCCGCGCTGGCGGCGCGCATGGAGCGCATGGCCGAGTCGGCCACGGCCGCGATCTTTCGCCGCGTGGCGGAGTTGCGCGCGCTGGGCGCGGACGTGATCTCGCTCGCGGTCGGGGAGCCCGATTTCCAGCCGCCGCCGCGCGTGCGGGCTGCCGTCGAGCGCGCGCTCGCCGACGGCAGTGGCAGCCGCTACACCGAGGTGGCGGGGCTGCGCCCGCTGCGCGCGGCGATCTGCGCCGACTCGCAGCGCCGGCGCGGGGTGCGCCACGAGCCTGAGCAGGTGGTGGTCAGCGCCGGCGCCAAGCACACGCTGTTCAACCTGGCGCAGGCGTTGTTCGACCACGGCGACGAGGTCGTGATCCCGGTGCCCGCCTGGGGCAGCTACGCGGAGCAAGTACGACTGTGCGGCGCGACCCCGGTGCTGCTGTCCGGGGCGGAAGCCGACGGCTTCCGGATCCGTCCCGAGGCGCTCGCCGCCGCGCTCGGCCCGCGCACCAAGGCGCTCTTGCTGTGCACGCCCAACAACCCGAGCGGCGCCGCCTATGACGCCGACGCCCTGCGGGCGCTGGCCGAGGTGTTGCGGCGCAGCGGTGGCACGGCACTGGTGATCGTCGACGAGATCTACGCCGAGCTGCGCTACGACGGCGCGCGTTCCGTCTCGCTCTTGGAGCTGGCGCCCGACCTGCGCGAGCGCATCGTCGTCGTCGACGGTGTGAGCAAGCGCTACGCGATGACCGGCTACCGCGTCGGCTGGATGCTCGGTCCGACGCGGCTGGCACGCGCCTGCGAGGCCGTGCAGAGCCAGGCCACCACCAGTGTCGCGGCGCTGTGCCAGCTCGCGGCCCAGGCCGCGCTCGAGGGCGACGAGGGCGAGCTGCTGCAGATGCGCACCGAGCTCGCTCGCCGCCGCGAGCGCCTGCACGCGACGCTGAGCGCGCTGCCCGGGCTGCGCGTGCGCAAGCCCGACGGTGCGTTCTACCTGCTGGCCGGCGTCGACGGCCTGCTCGCCCGCGCTGGGCTGCGCGACGACGTGGAGCTGGCGCGCTGGCTGCTCGAGCGCGCGCGCGTGGCCGTGGTGCCGGGCAGCGCGTTCCACGCGCCGGGCTACGTACGCCTCTCCTTCACCACCGCCCAGCCCCAGCTCGACCAAGCCGTCGAGCGCATCAGCACCGCGATCGCAAGCTTGGGCTGACGCGACCGTTGATGGCGCTTCGTGTCCGCTCGGCCCGGCGCGGAGACGCCCGCTATCCCGGCGCGGCCTTCGTCTCCGCTGGCCTGGGCGCGGGCGGCTGGCCGGGCGCGATCAGCGCGCGCGCGATCAAGACCATCGACAGCGTGCAGGTTAGCAGGCGACCCGGCGCGTGAGGCGCGTAGCCCGAGCTGAGCAGCAGCAGCACGCCTGCGGCGGCTTGCCTGCGCACGGGGTCCTTGGCCAGCACCGCGGCCAGGCTGCCCGAGAGGGCGAGGCCGATGGGCACGGCGTAGATCTGCGGCCAGCTGTCGATGAACAGCGTGACGCGCTGCGCGTGATAGAGCAGCAGCGCGTAGTCGTTTTCCAGCGCCGCCTCCGCCATGTAGAGCGCGCCCAGCGCGATCGGCAACACGAAGAAGCCCGCCAACCTCGCCAGCCGCGAACGGGTGCCGGCCCGCGAGGGCAGCAGCAGCGGAGCGATGCTGCACAAGAGCAGCAGGTAGCAAGCCTCGCCGGCGCTCTGCATGATCTGCTGCGCGCGCGCCAGCACGACCGAGAGGTGAAGCTCCGACATCACCTGGCCGACCTGCGCGAGCAACGTGAAGATGGCCATCGCGGCCGCGCACCACGCGACCGCGCGCGCGAAACGCGAAGGGGCAGCGCGCGCAGCGCTGGTGCTCACGATCGCGCCCAGCACCTGCGCGGCACCGATCGCGAACACCACGACCTGTGCGGTGGTGCGCTGGCGCTCGAACAGCGCAGCGACCGCGATGCTGGGCAGGAAGATGCCGGCGAAGGCGCCGAGCAGCAGACGCTGCCTCAGCTCGACCATCGTGCTGTAACGGATGAAAGCCAGCAGCCCGAAGCCGAGCGCGATCAGCCCCGAGATCGCGCTCAAGTTGGTGCAGAACGCGCCCCAGCGCTCGAGGTTGTGCAGCAGCGCGTGACGCGCAGTCTCCGCCAGGCCGGGCAGGACCAGCTGGTTGATGCCCATCGCGGCGAGCGCAGCGCACGCGGCCAGCCACGCGAGCGGCGGGCTGCTGCTCACGTGCATACTGAAGGCCGCCGCCAGGTCGGGGTCGGCGCGGGGATCCGGGGAGCCCGCGGCCGGGGCTGCCTCGGAGACGACATCGCTCATTCTCAGCAGATTCGACCGCCGAGGGTCTGCCGTCAAGGCCGCGCTGCTTGCGAAACGGACTGCAACCCGCTACAGCCTAGCGCCTCTGAATCCTGCGGTCGGCCGAGCCCGGACGCGGAGCCGGACGCGGAGCCGGACATGAGCGATACGCGACATAGCTGGACGCTGCTCGAGGTGCGCGCGATCCACGACCTGCCGCTGACCGAGCTATTGCACCGAGCGCAGCAGGCCCATCGCCAGCACCACCAGCCGGACGCGGTCCAGCTCTGCACGCTGCTTTCGATCAAGACCGGCGGTTGCCCGGAGGATTGCGCGTACTGCCCGCAGAGCGCGCACTACAAGACCGGCGTCAAGCCCGAGGCCCTGCTGCCGGTCGCGCAGGTGCTGGCGAGCGCGGCCCGCGCCAAGGCCGGCGGCGCGAGCCGCTTCTGCATGGGCGCGGCCTGGCGCGACGCGCGGCAGGGCGAGCAGTTCGAGCGGGTGCTCGCGATGGTGCGCGGTGTGCGTGCGCTCGGGCTCGAGGCGTGCGTGACGATCGGCATGCTGGACGTCGAGCAGGCGCGGCGGCTGGCCGAGGCCGGCCTTACCGCCTACAACCACAACCTCGACACCTCGCGCGAGTTCTACGGCTCGATCATCTCCACCCGCGACTACGACGAGCGCTTGCGCACGATCGAGCACGTGGCGCGGGCCGGCATCCAGCTCTGCTGCGGCGGCATCGTCGGCATGGGAGAGTCGATCGACGACCGCTGCCGCCTGCTGCAGACGCTGGCAAACCTCGACCCCCAGCCCGAGAGCGTTCCGATCAACGCGCTCTCTGCGGTCGCCGGCACGCCGCTGCAGGACAGGCCCGAGGTGGATGCGTTCGAGCTGGTGCGGATGTGCGCGACCGCGCGCATCCTGGTGCCGCACGCGCGCGTGCGGCTCTCCGCCGGCCGCCACAAGCTGAGCAAGGAGGCGCAGCTGCTGTGCTTCATGGCGGGCGCAAACTCGATCTTCTTCGGCGAGAAGCTGCTCACCACCGAAAACCCCGAGCGCGACGCCGACCTCGACATGCTGCAAGCCGCCGGCCTCCGCGTGCTGGAAGCGGCATCGAGCTAGATCAGCGTTGTGATTCGATCCCGAATCGCGAGCTCTGATTGTAGCTGCCGCCCGCGAGCTTGGATTCGACCACTGCGACCACCGACTCGAGGTCGGTGATCTGCTCGAGCTCCGACTCTGGGATCTCTGATCTTGTAGGTGCGCTCTACGTCCGCGATGATCTCGATCGCCATCATCGAGTCGATGCCGAGGTCCTTGAACGGCGTCGCATCCGGCACGTCGTCGAGCTCGGCCACCTCCGCGACGATCGCCCGCAGCTTTTGCTTCAGCTCCTGGTTGGACATGCTCGCTCCCGCTTCGCTCAGGTTGGGTGCTCGTCTAGCAGCCCCTGCTCGAACAGCTGCTTGGTTCTGCGGCGCTGCACCTTGCCGCTCGAGGTCTTGGGCAGGCTGCCGACGCGCACGATCACGACGTGGCCCACGGTCAGGCCGGCGGTCTGTGCCACCTTGACCGCAATCGCTTTGCGCAGCTCGGGCGCGTCGCTGCCGTTGCCTTCGGCCGAGACCACCAGCGTCTCCTCGCCGTTCTTCATCACGCTGAACGCGACCACGTTGTCGCGGCGCACGCCCGGCACCTCCGCGACCGCCCACTCGATGTCCTGGGGATAGAAGTTCGCGCCGCGGATGATGATCAGGTCCTTGATCCGGCCGCACACGTAGACCTCGCCTCCGGCCAGATAGCCGAGGTCGCCGGTGTGCAGCCAGCCATCGCGGTAGCACTCCGCGGTGAGGCTCGGGTTGCCGTAGTAACCTGCGGTCACGCTGGGACCGCGGGTTATGATCTCGCCGACGCCGCGCTCGGGTAAACGGCGGCCGCTCTCGTCGACGATTTCGATCGCATGGCCGGGGAAGGCCGGCCCGCACGACACCAGCTCCAGGCTGTCTTCGTCCGGCCGCGCGGGGGTGGCCTGGCCTCGCTTCATCGCTTCGGCGCTGACCCGATCCACCTTCATCTCGGCGTCATGGCGGTAGAAGCTGATCGCGAGCGTGGCTTCGGCCATGCCGTAGCAGGGCAGCAGCGCGCGCGGATCGAAGCCGACGGGCGCGAAGCGGTCCGCGAACGAGCGCATGACCTGCGCGTTGATCGGCTCGGCGCCGCAGCCCGCGATGCGGATCCGCGACAGGTCGAGGCCTTCGAGATCCTTGTCGCGCGAGCGCTTGACCGCGAGCGAGTAGGCGAAGTTGGGCGCGAAGGTGATCGTGCCGCCGTACTCGTGCATCGCCTGCATCCACATCGTTGGCCTGCGCGCGAAGGCCTCGGTCGGCAGCAGCACGGTCGGGATGTCGTGCACGATCGTGCCGAGCACGAAGCCGATCAGGCCCATGTCGTGGAACAGCGGCAGCCAGGTGATCGCGATGTCCTGCTCGCGGCGGTCGATCCCGCACGGCCCGAGGAACGCATCGGCGTTCGCGATCAGGTTGCCGTGGGTGACCATCACGCCCTTGGGCAGCGAGGTGCTGCCGGAGGTGAACTGCAGAAAGCACAGGTCGGCGGGAGCGATGCGGGGCCAGGACGGATCGCGCGGGGGGCTGCGATCGGCGCGGAAAATTCTTCCGCCATGATAATTTTCTCGAGGCCGGTGCCACGCCCGAGCACCTCCTCGGCCACGTCCCGGGTGCCTTCGAGCGTCGCCAGCACGCGCGCGCCGGCCGCCTGCACGATGTGGCTGACCGTGTCGACGTAGGCGTTCTTGGCTTTGAAGCTGGCGCGCGGATACATCGGCACCGGCACGATGCCGGCGACCACCGCGCCCAAGAAGGTCAGCACGAACTCATGCGGCTCCGCAATCACCAGCGCCAGCCGATCGCCTTTCGCCAGTCCTGAATCGAGCAGCAGCGCGCCTCGCCGGCGCGCCTCGCGCTCGACCTCGCGCCACTGAAAGAAGCGATCGGTTGCGTCAAGCCCGCGGAAGCGAAAGCCGCGCTCGACGCTTGCCGGCAGCGAGGCGAGCGCATCGATCAGCGTGCTCGGCTTGGGCCGCGTCATGGCGCGGGGTATGTAGAAGCCGCCGGGCAAAGCTGTCAAGCCGCGCGAAAACCTCGGCAAAATTAGGCCAATCGGCCAATGGAACGGCGCTGCGAAAGGTTGCGGACCCCTGGGGGGTCCGGTATAGGTTGCGCGCAAGTATGGGTCGTGTGCTCGTGACCGGAATGGGCGTGGTGAGCTCGTTGGGGCTTGGGCGCCAGGCGTTTTGGGACGGCATCGTGGCCGGCCGCACCGGCTTTTCGTCGGTCGACAGCTTCGACACCTACGGGCTCGATCGCTCGATCGCGGGCGAGGTGAAGAGCTTCCGCCCGCGCGACTTCCTGACCAGCGCCGAGGCGCGGCGCACCGGGCGTTGCTCGGCGTTCGCGCTGGCGGGCGCGCGCATGGCCGTGGAGGACGCGCGGCTCGCGCCCGAGCACCTGGCCGGCGAGCGCACCTCGGTCATCATCGGAACGACGATGGGCGAGGCCGACGTGATCGGTCATCTCGAGGACACCTGGATCCGCAAGGGCGCCGACGCGCTCAACGTGGCCAAGATGCCGCTCTACGGCACCAGCCTGCTGCCGATCCACCTGGCGCGTGCGTTCGGCGCGCGCGGCATGGTGCAGGCGCTGCCCGCGGCCTGCGCCGCCGGCAACTACGCCATCGCCTACGCGGCGGATCTGATCCGCGAGGGACGCGCCGACGTGGTCATCACCGGCGGCAGCGAGCTGCTGCAGAAGCACCAGTTCGCCGGCTTCGTGCGCCTGGGCGCGGTGGCGCCCGAGCGCTGCCAGCCCTTCGACAAGAACCGCCGCGGCATCATCATCGGCGAGGGCTCGGCCATCCTGGTGCTCGAGTCCGAAGCGCACGCGTTGCGGCGCGGCGCCACCGCGCTGGCCGAGGTCGGCGGCTGCGGCCTGGCCTGCGACGCGCACCACATCACGCGCCCGCACCCCGAAGGCGCGGGCAGCCTGAGGGCGATGCGCGATGCGATCGCGCGCAGCGGGATCACGCCGGACGCGGTGGACTTTATCAACGCGCACGGCACCGGCACCCAGGCCAACGACAAGATCGAGTCGCACGTGGTGCGCGAGGTGTTCGGCGAGCGCTCGATCCCGGTCAGCAGCCTCAAGAGCATGATCGGCCACTGCATGGGCGCGGCCAGCGCGCTCGAGGCGGTGGCCTGCGTGATGACGGTGCAGACCGGGGTCTATCCGCCTACCATGAGCTATGAGACGCCGGACCCCGAGTGTGCCGTCAACCTGGTCGCCAACCGCGCCGCCAGCGGCAAGGCGGACGTGGTGCTCAACAACTCGCTCGCCTTCGGCGGCTACGACGCGGTCGTGACCTTTGCTCGCCCGGACGTGCTGCCCGAGCCGCAGCCTGCGCTGCCCCAGTGAGGCCGCTCGCCATCACCGGGGTTGGCCTGGTCAGCCCGATCGGCACTGGCTTTGCGGCGTTTCGCCACGGGCTCTCCGAGCCGGCGGTGCTGGGCGGTGCAGCCTTTCGCAGCGACTGCAGAGTGCTCTCCGCCGAGAAGATCCCGGCGCCGCTCGCGGCCGAGGTGTGGGGCTTCGACCCGACGCCGTTTCTCGGCAGCAAGGGCCTGCGCAACCACGACCGGCTCACGCTGTTTCTGCTGGTAGCCGCCAAGCAGGCGCTGGAAGACGCGGGCCTCAAGCGCGACGGCGCGCACTCGGTGTACGGGGCCGAACGGGTCGGGCTATGCTCGGCCACCGCCTACGGCTCACTCGATTCGATCAACGAGCTGGTGCAGGTCGCGGAGCTGCAAGACCCGCGCTTCGTCAATCCCAGCCGTTTTCCCAACACCGTGATCAACTCTGCGGCCGGCTACGTCAGCATCTGGGAGGATCTGCGCGCGCCCAACGTGACCGTGGTCGACGGAAACTGCGGCGCGCTGGACGCGGTGTTGACCAGCGAGACCCACCTGCGCAACGGCCGCGCCGACGCCTTTCTGGTCGGCGGCGGCGAGGTGCTCAGCGAGCCGCTCTACCTCGCGTTTCGCAAGCTCGAGACCCTGGCCGAGGGCGAGCGGCGTTACCTTCCCGGCTTCCCGGAGAGCCAGGGCATGCGCCTGGGGGAGGGCGCCGCGTACCTGATCCTGGAGCGCGAGCAGGATGCGACACGGCGCGGAGCCAGGCTCTATGGGCGCGTGATCGGCTACGGCAACGCCTTCGAGCCGCCGGAATCGGAGGCTACCATCGTGCACGCGTCGGCGCGCGCGGTCGAGCGCACGATCGCGATGGCGCTACGGGACGCGGCGATCGCGCCCGACGCCGTCGACGCGGTGTGCGCATCGCTGGGCGGGATGGCGGCGTTCGATCGCGCGGAGCTCGAGGCGATCGAGCGGGCGCTCGGGCGCGAGGTCGCGGTCGCGGCGCCCAAGGCGTTATACGGCGAGACCTTCGGCGCGAGCGGGGCGCTGGGCGTCGCATGCGCGCTCGGCTGGTTCGACGGCGCGCCGGTCGGCCCGCTGGTGCGCGGCGCGCCGCCCGCACGCCTGCAGCACGTGCTGGTGCTCTCGGTCGGCTTCTACGGCAACGTCTCGGCGGTAGTGGTCGCGCGGTGATTTATCCGGGAGGGGCACGCGCCCCTCCCGCCCGTTGGGAAAAGCCCAACGGGACCCACCCTCCGGCGTGGGTCGCTGCGCTTCCTCGTCGCGTCAGTGCGAAGGGCTCTTCCCCTGCAAGGCGTGGAGCTCGGTCTTGATGCGCTCGAGGTCGGCGCGCGCGGCTGGGGTGAAGGCGCCGGCGTCGCCAGCGGACGCGATGAAGGATTCGAAGCTCGCGGCGGCGGCCAGCAGCTCGGCGCCGCGGTTGGCGTCGGGCTGGGTGGAGAGCGCTTCGTGGCCGAGGCCCTCGTAGTAGTCGATCTCGTGCTCGGGCTCGAAGAACACGCCCTCCGAGCGCAGTACCTGCATGTGACCGCCCTCGGCGGCGACCGCTTTCTGCGCGTCCTGCAGCGCGCCGTCGTGCGCACCCATGCGGTCGAGCGCGACTGCGTGGCCCCACAGCGCCAGCAAGTAGTCGCGGCCGCCGCCGGTCATCTGCAGCGCACGCTCGTAGTGCTCGAGCGCACGGTCCAGATCGCCCGCGAGCATCGTGACCTCGGCCAGGTTCATCCGCGTCACCGCAGTCTCGCCGCCGTCGAGCGCGAGCGCGATGGCTTCGGCGTAGCTGCTCGCGGCCTCGGCGAACTTGCCCTGGCGCGTGAGCAGCACCGCCAGGTCGAAGGCCACGGCCTCGGCCATGAAGGTGGGGTGGCGCCGGCGTAGCTCCTGCATCACCTGCGCAGCTTCCTGGTCGCGCCGCTCGGACGCGCACCGGTACAGCGGCGCGGGCTGCTCCCACAACATCAGCACCCGCCCCAGCGTGTACAGGATCTCCGGATCGTCCGGCGCCAGCGCGCGCGCCCGCTTCAAGCGCACCAGCGCCGCGTCGATGTGCGCGCGCCGCCGCAGCGCCTGACGCGCCAGCTCGCGCAGCGCGCGCTCGCGCCCGCGCAGCGCGGAGAGCGACTCGGCCCCGAAGCCCGGCCCCAGCGTGTGGTTACAGACCGAGCGCCAGTCGCTGGGAAGCTGCCGGTTGGCCTCGCGCAGCTCGGCCAGCGCCTGTTGCATCAGGTCGTGCGCACGCCGCTGTTCCCGGTGGCCGATGTCGTGCCACAGCGGGGCGCTGGGATGATCCTGGGCCGGCGCGCCGCCGGCCGAGGCCCTGGCCTGCGCGGCCGCGGCCAGCACGGCGAGCGCGATCAACGCCGAACGCATAGCCTTGGTCATCGCTTACCCGTCCGCGCGTGTGCCGCGCACGCCGCGCGCGCCTGCTGGCGCCAGGGCCCGCCGGCGTCGGCCGCGTCTCGCCAACTCTGGTCGGCCGCCTCGTCGTCGCCGATCGCGCGCAGCCACAGCGCCAGGCGCGCCGCACGCTCGGACTCCGGCAGCCACTTGGCCGCGCTCGGCGCGGCCTCGATCGGTGCCCGCCGGGCCAGCGCGAGCCCCTGCTCGGGATCTCCGTCGCGGTACAGCGCCAGCGCCAGCCCGAGCAGCGTGCCCTTGGGCACGTCCGGTTCTTGCAGCGCCTCCTGGTAGGTGACGATCGCGCGTCGCAGCTGCTGGGGTCCCTGTGCCTGCAGCGCGTCGCCCAGCATCTGCAGCGCGCGCGGCCGGGCCACCGTCTCGCCGCCGAGCGCGAGCACCCGGCCGAGGATCTGAGCCCCGAGCTCGGGGCGGCCGATGCGGATCGCGCTGGCGGCCGCGGTGAGCGCGCCCGCGCTCGCATCGAGCGCGCTTGCTTGCAGTTGCAGCGCGTGCTCGAACGCGCTGACCGCGGCTGCGTGGCGTCCCAGGGCCGAGAGCGCGCGCCCGCGCAGGGTGTAGCCGGCCGCGCACCCGGCGCAGTCGGCGATCGCCGTCTCCGCCTCGGCCAGCGCTCGATCCGCGCGGTTTTCGGCCAGCGCGCGCTCGCCCTGGCGCAGGTGAGCGCGATGCGCGCCCAGACCGGGATTGCGGACCTCGTCCCAGAAATCCGACGCCCGCCCCACCGCTGCGCGGGCGAGCAGCGCGGCGGCGAGGGCCAAGAACAGCGCGGCCCGCGCCGCATATCGACCGAGCACGCGGCCGGCGACCCCACGCGCAGGGGCCGGCTTGGCACGGACCACATGCTGCGCCGCGCGCCGACACGTCGCATGCCGGATCGCGTCCGAGATCCCGCGAGCTTGAGCTAGCCCCTTTTTCCCAGGCGTCACTGCGCTAAAATAACTCTCTCAGTGAGCACTTCGCTACATCCGGCGGGGAGTGCCATACCGCGCGTGAACACCAAGCTACTCGAAGGGCTCCAGGCCGCAGGAATGCTTCAGGCCGCCGACTCCGAGGCGGCAGTCCTGTACGCCAAGCGGCGCCAAATTCACGTCGAGGAGGCCCTGCTCCAGATGGGCCTGTTCGACGAAATGACGCTGCTCAAGTTTCAGGCGAGCATGTATCAGACCTATTTCGTTTCCACGCGCAAGCTCGCCACAGCGCCGATTCACGACTCGCTGCTCAAGCTGATCACGCACAAGCTGGCGGCCAAGCTGTGCGTGTTTCCGGTCAAGTTCGACGCCAAGGCGCAGGAGCTGTCGATTCTCACCGTGCAGCCCGATGACCTCGACGTGCTCAAGTCGGTGCAGTTCGCCACGCGCGTGCCCAAGGTGCGCGCGCTGGTGGCGCGGCCGGCCGCGATCCAGGCGGCGATCAAGGTGCACTTCGAGGGCGAGACGCAGGCGTTCAATCACATCCGCAATGCCGGCCCCGCGGCCGGCCTGACCGGGCTTTCGGTGGACCGCGACAACAAGAAGCGCACGTTGAGCTTCGAGCAGGACAGCGGGCCGGCCCCGCCCCTGTCGCGCGACGTGACCTTCAGCCTGACGCCCGCGTCCATCAAGGACAGCGGGGTGGGGCTGCCGCCGGTTCCGGGCCGCGCGCCGGCGCTGGGCAGCAAGCACAAGACGCTGCGGCGCACGGCCGAGATGGCCGGCGGACCGCCTCCGCCGCCGCCCGGCGTGCTGCCTCCACTGCCGCCGCCTGGCGCCGTGCTGCCGGTGCAGGGCGCCGCCCACCTGCTGCAGGGCTACGCCGTGCAGGGCGTGGCGGCGCAGCCGAGCCTGGCGCCGTACCCGCAGCCCGTGCCCGAAGCCGACGCTGGCGCCAGCCAGGAGATCGCCTCTTCGGTCAAGAAGGCGCAGGCCGGCATTCCGGTGCACGACTATCTCGAGACGCTCAACGTGCTGGTGGCGTTGCTCGAGAACGAGCGCGGCGAGCTGCGCAATCACTCGGTGCAGGTCGCCCGCATCTGCCGCAGGCTGTGCGAGCGGCTGGGGCTGCGCCAAGAAGAGTCGGACGCGATCATCATCGCGGCCTATCTGCACGACGTGGGCAAAACCTCGGCGTTGCACCTGACCGCGCTCAACGTGGCGGACTACGAGGCGCATCGGCAGCAGGCGCGCAAGAGCTACCTGACGCCGGTGCGGCTGTTCGAGGCTGTGCGCCTGCCGGGCGAGGTGGGCACGATCCTCGGCCACCTCTACGAGCGCTTCGATGGGCAGGGCTTCCCCGACCGACTCAGCGGCAAGGAGATCTGCCTGGGCTCGCGGGTGATCGCGATCGTGGAGACCTACGCCGACCTGATCGGCCACACCGCCAATCCCTTCCGCAAGAAGCTGACCTCGCAGGAAGCGTGGGACGTGCTGGCCAAGCACAAGGGCAAGATCTTCGACCCCGGGCTGGTCGACGTGTTCAAGCTGGTCGTGCTCGGCGACGATCTGCGCGCGAAGCTGCTCGCGGATAGCCGGCGCGCGCTGCTGATCGATCCCGACGCGGAGGAGACCACCGTGCTCGAGCTGCGGCTCGCGGAGCACGGCTTCGACGTGACCATCGCGCGCAACTCGATCGAGGCCGAGAACGAGCTCGCAGGCGAGTTCGACGTGGTGATCAGCGAAGTCGACCTCAAGCCGATCAACGGCTTCGAGCTGCTGCAGAAGATCCGCGCCGCCGGCCAGGAGCTGCCGTTCGTGTTTCACAGCAAGAACGCCGAAGGCGACAGCGTGCAGCGGGGCTTCGATCTCGGGGCCGACGACTTCATCACCAAGCCGGCGTCGCCGGATCTGGTGGCGCTCAAGGTCACGCGCGTGCTCGACGGTGCCGGGCGGGCCAAGCGGAAGAGCGGCGGCGTGAGCGGCTCGCTGACCGAGATGGCGCTGCCCGACGTGGTGCAGATCCTGTTCCACGGCCGCAAGAGCGGTAAGCTCATGGTCTCTTCCGACGGCAGGCGGGGCGAGATCCTGTTCTGCGAGGGCATGATCTTCGACGCCGCGTTCGCCGAGCACGCGCACGAAGAGGCGTTCTACGAGATGCTCAAGCTGCGCCAGGGCGACTTCGAGCTCGATCCGAACTTCCGTCCGAGCGAGCAGGTGATCAAGGTCTCGCCCGAAAGCCTGCTGCTGGAAGGCATGCGCCGCTTCGACGAATCCGCCCGCTAATCCCCGGGCCCGGAAGAGATTCACAGGAAGGCGGGAAGACGCGAAGGCAAGACGGACTTCTTTCTTCCCGTCTTCCCGATTTCCTGTTTCACGTTCTCCAAGGCCAGGGGGGCTGCGTTTACGGCTGTGTGATCAGGTAGGTGGCGGCGCCCAGCAGCGCTAGAAACAGCAGCGAGGCGACGCGTACGCCGCCGTCGGTGCGCGGCTCACTCGAGGTGGCGCTGCGCAGGCCGTCGGCCATGTAGACGCCGACGGTTGCGACCGCGAGCGCGGCGCCCACCACCGCGGTGAGCACGCCGCCGTCGAGCGCGGCCTCGCCCCAGGCCTGCTCGAGCGCGGGCAGGCCGCCCATCGCCGGCGCCAGCAAGCACAACGCCGCGGCTCCGGCGCAGCACAGCCCCACGAACGCGCGCGGTGAGCACGGGCGCTCCGCCGGAGCTGAATCCCAGGGTTCCTTGCCCAGCGGTACGTGCGCCGCGCGCAGGCTTGGCCCGCGGCTCGCGCAGGCCGTGGCCGCGCTCGCGCCGTATGCGCACAGCGACAGCCACAGTAAGCCGAGCGCGAGAGGTCCATACATCTGCTGGTTCACGCCTTCCGGGCGCGCCACCATCGCCGCTCCCAGCGCCGCCGGATGCGCGCACAGCAGCAGAAAAGGTCGCAGCCGCGCCCGCGCCCGTTCGGCCGGCAACCAGGCGGCCAGTAGCAGCGGCAAGGGCGAAAGCAGCGCGAGCGTGAGCTCGAGCGCGCTGGTTTCCGCCCGCGCGAGCAGCGGCCACAGCACCCCGATCAGCCACGAGTTGGCGCCCAGCACCAGGGTGCGGGCGAGCTCCGGCGGGCGGGCGCCCGGCGCGCTGCCGAGCGCGGAGCCGGAGGCTTTGGCCGTGCTCGGAGATGCGATATCCTGCATCGAATGCTCCTGTGCTCTCAGTGCGGCTCAGCGCTGCGGGATGTGGACCGTTTTTGTGCCGCTTGCGGCGCATCGGTGGGAGCCACAGAGGCGAACAAGGACCCGCTGCTCGGGCGCACCATCGGGGGCTCGTACGTCATCCTCGATCTGGTCGGGGTCGGCGGCATGGGACGCGTGTACCGCGCCGAACAGAGAATGCTCGGCCGCACGGTCGCGATCAAGGTCATCCACCCGCACCTGCTCTCCGACGAGCAATCGGTGGCACGCTTCTACAACGAGGCCAGGGCGGCGAGCCGGCTGAACCATCCCAACAGCGTCAGCATCATCGACTTCGGGCGCACCGACGACGGCATCCTTTACCTCGCGATGGAGTACCTCAACGGTCGCGACCTCGCGCGCGTGATGCACGAGGAAGGCCAGCTGCCGTTGTTCCGCGTCTGCGACATCGTCAGCGCGGTGCTCGCCGCCCTGGGTGAAGCGCACGCGCTCGGCGTGGTCCACCGCGATCTCAAGCCGGAGAACGTGATCATCGAGCGGCTGCGGACGGGCTCGGACTTGATCAAAGTGGTGGACTTCGGTCTGGCGAAGATGCTGGGCGGCGCCGCGGCCGACTCGTCGGTGACCTCGCCCGGCCTGGTGTGCGGCACGCCCGATTACATGTCGCCCGAGCAAGGCCGCGGGATGCCGCTCGACGGCCGCGGCGACCTGTACTCGGTCGGCGTGATGCTGTTCGAGCTGCTCACCGGCGAGCTGCCGTACGTGGCCGACACCCCGACCAACGTGGTGCTGCGACACATCCAGGATCCGATTCCCGACCCGCGCGACGTGGCGCCCGTGCGCAGGATTCCGGCTGCGCTCGCCGAGGTGGTCAAGCGCGCGCTGGCCAAGAACCCCGACGAGCGCTTCCAGAGCGCACACGAGATGGCCGACGAGCTGCGCTTCGTGTGGCAGGAGCTGCAACCGGCGCAGCGCGAGGTGATCTGTCCCGGCTGCGGCGTGCGCTCGCCCAGCAACAAGCGCTTCTGCGCCGAGTGTGGGGTCCAGCTGCAGGCACCGGTCACCCCATCGGCCGCGCCGCGGATGTCACTGCCGCCGCGGCTGTCGATCGCCAGCGGCGAGCACGCAGCCGCGCTGATCGCGCGCGATCGCGAGCTCGAGCGGCTGGAGCGCCTGCGCAAGGACGCCAGCGGCCGGCTGGTGTCGGTGTGTATCGTCGGCGACCCCGGCATCGGCAAGACGCGCCTGCTGGCCGAGGCCGCCGAGCGCGCGGCGCTCGACGGCGACCTGGTGGTGGGGGCAGGGCCGCACGACAGCGGCGGGCTCGTGCCCTATCACCCGATCCGCACCATCCTGCTGTCGCTGCTCTCGATCGACGAGCCGGGGCTGTCGGGGCTCGCGCAGGAGCTCGAGGGCGCCGATCCGCTGGTCGCCGCCGGCATGCGCGAGCTGCTCGATCCGGGAGGGCTGCGCGGCACCGAGGGCGATTCGCGCGCCGGCGCGGTGGCGGCCGCGCTGGCTCACGCGCTGAGCGAGGCGTTGGAGCGCGTGGGCGGCGAGCGCGTCGTGATGATCATCGACGATCTTCACCTGTGCGACGGGCTTTCGGCGCAGGTGCTGGGCGAGCTGCCCAAGTTCACCGGCGACTGCTCGATCCTGCTGCTGGTCGGCAGCCAGCAGGGCCGCGAGCAATACCTGTCCGGCGACACCGAGAGCATCGTGCTGCCCGGTCTTAGCATGGCCGAGGCGCGCGCCTACCTCGGCGGTCACCAGCCGCCCGGGCAGTCCGAGCCCGTCGGCGACGAGCGCACCTTCGTGCCGCTCTACCTGGAGCAGCTGCGCGCGCTCGGTCTGGCGGTCGACGGCGTGCCGCACACGCTGCCGCGGCGCCTCGCGGATGCGGTCAGCCAGCGCATGCAACGGCTGAGCCTGGCGGCGCGCCGCGTGCTGCAGATCGCCTGCGTGCTGGGCAACCGCAGCGACCGCGCGCTGCTGTTTCGCCTGGCCGAGTCCGGCGCCGACGGCGGTCTCGAGCTGCTCAAGGGGGTAGGGCTGCTGGTCGAGCAGGACGGACAGATCGAGGTGGTCCATCCTTTCATCCGCGACCTGGTCGAGGCCTCGATCCCGGCCGAGGCGCGCAAGCTGCTGCACGCGCGCGCGCTCGAGGCCGCGGCCGATGCCGACGCGCCGCTCGAGGTGCGCGCGCATCACGCCTACGGCGCCGGCGAGACGCTCACCGCGCTGATGCTGCTCGAGCGCATGGGCGACCTCGCGCACGAGCGCGGGGACGCGGGCACAGCGGTGCTGGCGTATCGGCGCTGCCTCGACCTGGTGCGGCGGGAGCTGCTCGAGTCCGGCGACACCTCGCTGGAGGAGGCGATGGCCAGCTTCAGCCGCAAGCTGGGCAATGCGCTGGCGCGCAGCCGAGACCTGACCGGGGCAGAGGGCGTGCTGCGCGAGGCGCTGGAGTTCTGTGGGCCAGGCACGGTCGCGCGCGCGTTGATCCTGCTCGGGTTGGGGCGCGTGATGGCCAGCCGCGATCGCCTGCGCGACGCCTATCGCACCCTGGGCGAGGCGCTCGAGATCGCGATCCAGCGCGACGACGATCCGACGCAGGCCGCGGTGCACGTGGCGGTGGGTGTGCTGCGCCGTTCCGAGGGCAACCAGGTGGGCGCGGTGGCGGCGTTCAGCGCGGCGTTGCAGCGCCTGTCCAAGGGCAGCGCCGATCCGCTGACCCTGGCCAAGGCCGCGCTCGAGCTGGCTTGTACGCTGGCGCAGGGCGGTGATACGCAGCCCGCGATCGACGCGCTCAGCCGCGCCCGCGAGCTGGCCCGCCAGGCCGGCGCGCCGCACCTGCAGGCGCGCGCGGCGGCGGTGCTGGCGAGCGTGCGTCAAACCCAGGGCGAGCGCGCGGTGGCGGAGGCTTGCCTGCGCGAGGCGGTCGGCGCCG
Source organism: uncultured delta proteobacterium (assembly GCA_963778655.1). Taxonomy (GTDB): domain Bacteria; phylum Myxococcota_A; class Polyangia; order Polyangiales; family JAFGIB01; genus CAVZVA01. The sequence continues at coordinate 266,479 of CAVZVA010000011.1, read as the reverse complement.
CCGCCGAAGCAGGCGACGCGGCCGGCCTGCTGCAATACGAGCGCAGCCTGGCCCAGGTGGTCGCGGCGCGCAGCCAGCGTCCTCGCGCCGACGCCAGCTGACGCGGCCGGTCGGGCGCGGCACGCGACTGCGCCTGCCGGCGCCAGGTGCTATCGTCGCGCCATGATGTGTGTTGACAGGGGAGGGCACGCGCCCCCGCTCTGCCGGCAAAGCCGTCAGGGTTCCACCCCACCGCGAGGCTCGCTTCGCTCGCGCAGCACATTGATGCAGGCGCTCCGAGCTGTGCGCGGCCGCTGGCTGCTCGCGCTGCTGTGGCTGGCCTGCGGCTGTGACGCGCTGCAGGCGTTTCGCACCGGTCCGGGAGAGGTCTTCAACGGCGAGGTGATCGGCAGCGACAGCCAATCGTCGCAGCCGTCGTTCATCCGCCAGGGCTTCGCCGCGCACACCGTGATGGACTTGACCTTCGACCCGGCCAAGGCGGCGGCCTACCTCGATCCCGGCGACGCCGGGAGCACGTTGCCGCCCGCAGGCACGCTCGATACCTATGTGTGTCCCGGCGGCGCGAGCGCATGCAGCGCCAGCCAGCGTACGCCCGGGCTGTTTCGCGGCGCGGCCCTCGAGGTCATCGCCAACCTCAGCAACGACGCCCTGAGCCAGTACGACTTTCCGGGCGGCGGGCGGCTGCGCAACTACATCCTGGTGGCGCGCTTTCCCTCCACCCTGGACGATGGCTCCTCGGACCGCAACGCGATGGTGTTCCTGTCGTTGATGGAGACCGGCGGCATCGAGGCGCGCGTGATCGCGCCCAGCGTGCGCGCGAGCGACGGCAAGACCGACCTCGAGCCGGGGCTGTTCGGCGTGTTCATGCTCAAGCGGCACAAGAAGTGATCGTCCTCGGCATCGAATCCTCCTGCGACGAGACCGCGGCCGCGCTCGTGCGCGACGACGGGCTGGTGCTTTCCGACGTGATCTCGAGCCAGGTCGCGCTGCACGCGCCCTACGGCGGCGTGGTGCCCGAGCTGGCCTCGCGCGCGCACCTGCAGAACGTGGTGCCGGTGATCGAGCAGGCGCTGCGCGAGGGCGGCGGCTTTTCGCGGGTCGACGCGGTCGCGGTCACCACCGGGCCGGGGTTGATCGGCGCCTTGCTGGTGGGGGTGCAGGCGGCGAAGGCGATCGCGCTGGCCCGCGGGCTGCCGCTGGTCGGGGTCAACCACTTGGTCGGGCACCTGCTGAGCGGCTTCCTGTTCCGCGACGCCGCGGCCGGTCCGGCCGCGGTGCCGGAGCTCCCGTTCATCGCCTTGCTCGCGAGCGGCGGCCACACCGCGCTGTACGAGGTGCGCGGCGCGACCGCGATCGAGCAGCTCGGCCAGACCCGCGACGACGCGGCCGGCGAGGCCTTCGACAAGGTTGCCAAGCTGCTGGGGCTCGGGTACCCGGGGGGCCCGCGCATCGACCGGCTGGCGGCCCAGGGTCGCGCCGAACGGGTGGCGCTGCCGCGCCCGCTGCGGCGGCGCGGCAATCTCGAGTTCAGCTTTTCCGGGCTCAAGACCGCGGTGGCCGAGCACGTCCGCAAGCACGGCCGCCCGCAGGACCCGACCGGGCTTGCCGACCTGTGCGCCTCGTTCCAGGGCGTGGTGCTGCAGGTGTTGGTGGACAAATGCCTGGCCGCGTGCGAGGCGCGCGGCCTGCGCCAGCTGGTCATCACCGGCGGGGTGGCGGCCAACGCGGGCCTGCGGGCGCTCGCGCAGCGCCGCTGCGCCGAGCGGGGCATCCGCCTGCACGTGCCCCCGCCGCGCGCGTGCACCGACAATGCGGCCATGATCGCGTATGCCGGAGCGTGCCTGCTGCGCGCCGGCGGTGACCACGGCGCCGAGATTCAGGTATTCTCGCGCAGCCCGATCCTGGGCGCGCCCGCGGGCTCGGCCGCGTTGCGCCGCTACCGCTCGTCGCGCTTGCCGCGCTGAAGCAGGAAGAACAGATGCGAGCACCGGTGATGATGGTTCATGGGATGTGCTGCACCGGCGCGGTGTGGGCGCAGTTCCGAGCGTTCTTCGAGACGCGCGGGGCGCGCGTCTACACGCCCACGCTGCGGCCCGACTTGCGGGTTCGGAAGCGGCCGCCGCGCGAGCTGCGCTCGATCGGCCTCGACGACTACGTGGCGGAGCTGGAGCAAGAGGTCAGCCGCATCGAGACGGAAACGGGCCACCGCCCCGCGGTGATCGGGCATTCGATGGGAGGGCTGCTCGCGCAGGCGCTGGCCGAGCGCGACCGGGTGTGCGCCGCGGTGCTGATCTCGCCGAGCGCTCCGGCCGGCGTGCACACGCCGTTCTCCCGGGTGTTTTGGAGCGGCTACGCGGTCGGCCGCGCGCTCGGGTTGACGCCGCGGACGATCGCGCCGCCCGACGCGCGCAGCGTGGGCTACGCCGTGTTCAATTGCCTGCCGACGGCCGAGCACGACGCTGCGTTGGCGGCGATGGTCTGCGAGTCGGGGCGCGCGTTCGGCGAGATCCCGCGCTACCGCGTCGACGAGTCGAAGATCCGGATTCCGCTGCTCACCGTGGCCGCCTCGCAGGACCGTCTGGTGCCCGCGGCGCTGGTGCGGGGCACGGCGCGCAAGTACGCGCCGATCGGCGGCGAGCTGCTGGAATACACCGCGCACGCGCACTGGTTGTACGCCGAGCCGGGCTGGGAGAAGCCGGCCGAGGACATCTACGGTTGGCTCGAAGCGCGCGTTTGAGCTGCCAGCTTGCGCCGCCTTCCGCCCGGCGCGCATAATTCAGCATACCCGCATTGTCCCTCGAGGAACCAACAGGAAGGCGCGATCTTTCTCGCTTCCCGTTTTCCCGTGAGTCCTCTTGATGCGATGCCCACGGGAGCGACCCAACGATGTTGAAGAACGCCTGCGCCACGATTCTCGACGCGATCGGCGACACGCCGCTGGTCAAGCTCAACCGCATCGGACGCGACGTGGCGGCGGACATCTACGTCAAGTGCGAGTACATGAATCCGGGCGGCTCGATGAAGGACCGGATGACCTTGCACTTGGTCGACCAGGCCGAGAAGCGCGGCGAGCTCAGCCCCGGCGGCACGATCGTCGAGGCGACCAGCGGAAACACCGGCGCGGGCCTGGCGATGATCGCGGCGGTGCGCGGCTATCACTGCGTATTCGTGATGCCGGACAAGATGTCGCAGGAGAAGATCGCTTCGCTGCGCGCCTGGGGCGCCAAGGTGGTGGTGTGTCCGACCGCGGTCGAGCCCGAGGATCCGCGCAGTTACTACTCGGTGGCCAAGCGCATCGCCGAGGAAACGCACAACTGCTTCTACGCCAACCAGTACCACAACCCCGACAACCCGGGCGGACACTACGGCTCGACCGGTCCCGAGATCTGGCGCGACACCGGCGGACAGATCGACGTGTTCGTGGCGGGTCTGGGCACCGGCGGCACGCTCGCGGGGGTGGGCCGCTTTCTTAAGGAGCAGAAGCCCGAGGTGCAGCTGGTTGGCGTCGATCCAATAGGCTCGCTGTACTACGACTACATCAAGACCCAGCGGGTGGCCAAACCGTTCACCTACAAGGTGGAGGGCATCGGCGAGGACTTCTTTCCGTCGACCTTCGATCCGCAGCTGATCGACGACGTCGTGCGCGTCGACGACAAGGAGTGCTTCCTGATGACGCGCGATCTGGTGCGGCTCGAAGGGCTGTACTGCGGTGGCTCTTCGGGCGCCGCGGTGTCCGGCGCGCTGAAGTTCGCGCGTAAGAGCGGCAAGCGGCAGAACATCGTGGTGCTGCTGCCCGATGGGGCGGCCAAGTACCTGTCGAAGATCTTCAACGACGAGTGGATGCGCGAGCACGGCCTGCTCGACGATCTGGGCGGCCTCGGCAGCGTGCACGACCTGCTGCAGCTCAAGCCGCGCGGCGCCGTGATCACGGTTCAGGCGAGCGAGCGCGTGAAGGACGTGATCGCCAAGCTCAAGGACCACGGCATCTCGCAGATCCCGGTGATGCAGGACGGCGAGTTGCTCGGCGTCGTGACCGAGGTCGCGCTGCTGCGCTATCTCGCGAGCGGCGAGTACTCGCTGACCAGCCCGGTGGAGGCGCTGGCCGAAAGCGACTACGCCACGGTCTCGCCCAACACTTCGATCGAATCGGTCCAGAGCCTGCTCGGCCAGGCGCGCATGGCGATCGTGACCGAGCGCGACGAGGTGATCGGGGTGATCACCAAGATCGACCTGATCGAGTACCTCGCCCGCGGCCGCCGCGCCTCGATGCTCCCCCCCAAGCCGTGAGGACCGAAGGGTCATGAAACAGGAAGACGGGAAGGCGGGAAGGAACCTTGGATTCCGAGGCCAGCGCGAAGCGCACCCTCATTCTTCCCGTCTTCCCGTCTTCCTGTGATCTTCTGAAAACGCTTCCCGTTCGCCGGCGGTTGACGCGACGCGCTCCAGGATCCGCGTCACGCCCTCCTGGAACGCGCGCTCTTCGCTCAGCAGGCTGAGCACCGCGAACTGGCCCGTGCCGAAGCCGTAGAAGTAACCCGGTTGTACCAGCACAGCGTCCCTCTGCAGGAAGTCCAGGGCCCAGGCTTCGTCGTCCTGGACGTCCGGCAGCCGCAGCGTGGCGTACCAGCCGCCTTCCACGTGCAACGCGTCGGCCGCGGTGCCCGCGGCGAGCGCCCGCAGCGTGGCCAGGTTTCGGCGCAAGCGCGTGCGGATCGCGTCGCGCACGACGTGTGAGTCGAGAATCTCCGGCAACGCGAGCTGCACCGGCGTGGACACGGACAGAAAGCTGTCCGCGATCAGCTCCAACCGGGCCAGCGCCTCGCTCGCCTGCGCGTCCGGCCCGCCCACGCAGATCCACGACAGCTTGAGCTGCGGCAGGCCGGCGAGCTTGGACAGCCCGTGCAGGCTGAACACCAGCTGCTCGGGCGCCAACAGCGCGCTCGCAACGCGGCTCGGGTCCTCGCACAGCGGGTAGGGCGCGAACACCTCGTCGCTGATCAGCGGCAGCCCGAGCGCGGCCATGGCCGCGAGCTCGTCGTGCTTGAGATAGCTGCCGGTGGGGTTGTTAGGGTGCACCGCGATCAGCGCGCGCGCGCGCGCCGGGCGCGCGTCTGCGAGCGCGCGCGCCGAGACGTGCCAGCGCCCGTCGTACGCAAGCGGGTAGCCTGCGACGCGCACGGCTTCGAGCTGCGCCAGGTGCTCGAACAGCGGATAGCTCGGTACCGGCATCAGCAGCTCGTCGCCCGGGTCGCACAACAGCTTGAACAGGAAGGCGTACGCCTCGCTGGTGCTCGCCGTCAGCACCACCCGCTCGGGCGCCACCTGCACGCCCTGCTCGGCCATCGAGCGGCACACCGCCGCGCGCGCTTCGGGCAGGCCGAACGGCTCGGGGTCGTAGCGCTGCCCCCGCGAATCGCTGAGCGCCGCCAGCGCGCCCTCGAGTGCGGGCAGCCCGGCGCGCGTCGGGTTGGACTCGGTCAGATCGAGCAGTGCTTGCCCGCGCGAAAGCGCCGCGAGCCGCGCCAGCTCCAGCCGGTTCTTCTGCCGCTCGAAACGGCTGCGCGTGGAAAACACCGGCCCACTGTCGGTCGGGCCGCACGCGCTTGCAATGCCCGGCTCACCGGCGTTCGCGGCTCTGGCTACCCATCCGGTGACTTTCCAGTATGCTCACGGCCGCGGGCTGTCGCGGGCCGGCGCGCGAGCGCGGCGTCCGCGCGGTCGCTGCGCTGCGGCGGTCATGGACGAGATGGACGAGCCCGGCACCGAGCAAGCGACGCCGCGCAAGCGCGCGCGCGCGCGGCGCGCGGGTAGGGTGGCGCGCAGCCCCGACCTCGGCGCAGCCACGGGGCTGCTCGCGTTGCTGGGCACGCTCGCCTGGGCCGGGCCGCGCGCGCTGCACGCGCTACGCGAGCTGATGCTGCGCGGCCTGCGCGCCGCCGCCGAGCCGTCGCCGTCCGCCTCGCTGCCCGTTTCGCTGCGCGAGCCGGCGCTGCAGGCGGCGTGGCCGCTGCTCGGGGCGCTGCTCGCGATCGCGCTCGGCGCCTGGCTCGCAGGGTTCTTGCAGGTGGGCCCGCTGCTGGCCGGCGGCGCGCTCGGCTTCGACGCGCGCAGGCTCGATCCCGCGCGGCGCCTGCGCGCCATGCTCTCGGCCGACGCGCTGCTTTCGGCGCTGTTGGCCGCCTGCAAGCTCGGGCTGCTGCTCGCGCTCGGCGCCTACCTGCTCGCACGCGACCTGCGCGGCCTGTTCGCACTGCCGGCCGGCAGCGCCCCGCGCGCGCTCGGCGTGCTCGCCTTGGCCGTGCAGAGCCTGGCGCTGCGGCTGGCGCTGGCCGCGGCCTTGCTCGGGCTCGCGGATCTGGCGCTGCGCCGCGTGCGCCACGCGCGCCAGCTGCGGATGAGCCGGCGCGAGCTCGGCGAGGAGCTGCGCGAGAGCCACGGGCCGGTCGAGCTGCGCGAGCGCCGCGCTCGGTTGTTGCAGCAGGCGCGCGCCCAGATCGCGCTCTCCGAGCTGGCGCAGGCCAGCGTGCTGTTGCTCGACGCTTCGGGACGCGCGGTCGCGCTCGCATTCGACCCTGCGGACGCGAGCCAGCGCGCGCCTCGCCTGCTGGCCAAGGCGCAAGGCGCGTTGTGCTCGCGCCTGCGCGCCCGAGCGGAGCAGGACGGCGTGCCGGTGCGCTTCGAGCCGGCGCTGGTCGCGCTGCTGTTTCGGCTCGAGCTGACCGAGCAGGTGCCGCCCGCGAGCTACGTCGCGCTGGCCGCGATCTTCGCCGGCCTGGGTGCGCAGCAGCCATGAGCCAGACCCTGCTGCAGGGCGAGGACCACGAGCACGTGGAGGTGGTGGTGCCGGTGCCGCTGCGCCGCCGCTTCACCTACCGCGTGCCCAAGGCGCTGCGCGGCCTGCTGCAGCCCGGCAGCCGCGTGGCCGTGCCCTTCGGTGCACGCAAGCTTGCCGGATTCGTGCTGGGGCCGGCGGCGCCGCCGCCTGCGGGCACGCGGATCAAGGAGATCGCCGGCGCGCTCGACGCGCAGCCGCTGTTCGACGCGGAGCTGCTCGGCTTTCTCGAGCAGGCGGCGGACTACTACCTGCACCCGCTGGGCGAGGTGCTGCGCGCGGCCGCGCCCGCGCTGCCGAGCGAGGCCGTGGCCGCGCTGCGCGACGGCGGCTTCCTGGCCGCCGGCGAGAGCCTGCCCGGCGCGCGCATCGCCACCCGCCGCGTGCTGTGCGTGCGCCTGACCGCCGGCGTGCCGGAGGCGGCGCGGCTGGGCAAGAGCCAGCGCGTGCTGTTGCAGCTGCTCGGCGAGCGCGGTGAGGTGACGCTCGACGAGCTGCGCCGCCACCTCAAGAGCCCGCGCGCGGTGCTGCGCGCGCTGCAGGCCAAGGGTCTGGTTGCGACCAGCGAGCGCGAGGTTCCTGCCGACCGCTTCTTCGCCGACCCTGTCCAGCGGGTCCCGGCGCCGGAGCCCAACCTGGCCCAGCGCGCCGCGGTCGAGGCCATCCTCGCGCGGCTGGGCCAGGGCGGGGGCTTCCTGCTGCACGGCGTCACCGGCTCGGGCAAGACCGAGGTCTACCTGCGCGTGATCGCGGAGGCGCGCGCGCGCGGGCTGGGGGCGTTGATGCTGGTGCCCGAGATCGCGCTCACGCCGCAGCTGGTCTCGCGTTTCCGCGGCCGCTTCGGCGATGCGATCGCGGTGTTGCACAGCGAGCTCTCCGAGCGCGACCGCAACGACGCCTGGCGCAGCCTGCGCCAGGGCCGGGTGCAGCTGGCGATCGGCGCGCGCTCGGCATTGTTCGCGCCGGTCGCGCGGCTCGGCGTGGTGGTGGTGGACGAGGAGCACGACGCTTCCTTCAAGCAGGAGGAAGGCTTTCGCTATCACGCCCGCGACATGGCGCTGCTGCGCGCGCACCGCGCGCACGCTGTGTGCGTGCTCGGCAGCGCCACGCCCTCGCTCGAGAGCTATGAGCTGACCGAGCGCGGCAAGCTCGGCCTGCTCACCCTGCCCGAGCGTGCCACGCCGCAGCCGCTGCCGCCGGTCGAGATCGTGGACCTGGCGCGCAACCGCGGCGGGCGTTCGGGGCAGCGGCTGCTGAGCGAGCCGCTCTACCGCGCGCTCGAGAGCTGTTTGGCCGCTTCCGAGCAGGCCATCCTGTTTCTGAATCGACGCGGGTTTTCGCCCAGCGTGCGCTGCAACGGCTGCGGCGAGATCCTGCAGTGCCCGGCCTGCAGCGTGGCGCTGACCGCGCACAAGGGTGCGGGCGTGCTGCGCTGCCACTACTGCGATTTCTCCAGCCCCAACCGCGGCGTATGCCTGCTGTGCGGCGCGCGCGACCTGATGGAGCTCGGGCTGGGCACCGAGCAGCTCGAGCAGACGCTCGCCCAGCTGCTCCCGGCCGCGCGCGTGGCGCGGCTGGACCGAGACACCGCCAGCGGCGAGGGCGTCGAGGCCGTGCTCGATCGGCTGCGATCACGCGAGGTCGATATCCTGGTCGGCACGCAGATGGTGACCAAGGGACACGACGTGCCGAGCGTCACGCTGGTCGGCGTGATCCTGGCCGATCAGTCGCTGGCGTTTCCAGACTTCCGTGCCGCCGAGCGCACCTTCCAGCTGCTCGCGCAGGTGGGCGGGCGTGCCGGCCGCGGCGAGCGGCCCGGCCGGGTGATCCTGCAGACGTACATGCCCGATCACCCGGCCGTGCGTTTCGCCCAAACGCACGACTATCTCGGCTTTCTGCACAGCGAGCGCGCGGCGCGGCGCGAGCTCAGCTATCCGCCGTTCAGCCGGCTGGTCGCGGTGCGCATCGAGGCCGGCGAGGAGGCGCGCGCGAGCCATGCCGCCGAGAGCCTGGCGCGCATCGCCCGCGCGCAGCCCGCGGTGCGCGCGCGGCAGGTCGAGCTGCTGGGTCCGGCTGCGGCGCCGATCGCGCGGCTGCGCGGGCGCTACCGCTATCGCTTCATGCTCAAGGGCGCGGACCGCGCCGCGCTGCGTGCGGTGGCCAGAGCGCTGCTGCCGGCGCTGGGCGAGGTCGCCCCCGCGCGCGCCAGCCTCGACGTGGACCCGGTCAACATGCTGTAGCCCGGCAGCGGACCCTTCGCAGGTGCAACAGCAAGACGGGAAGGCGGGAAGAACAAAACCATCTGTGCTTCCCGTCTTCCGGCCTTGCTGTGATTGTTCTGGATTCGCGCGTGTTGTCACCCTTGCCGGGCTGGGGGGGCGGTGTTAAATTGCGACAAAGCAAAGGGTTTCTCGAATGGCTGTACGCCCGATATTGCACTATCCCGACAAGCGCCTGCGGATTCCGGGCGAGGCGGTCAGGCGCTTCGACGCGGAGCTGAGCCGGCTGGTCGACGACATGGCCGAAACCATGTACGCGGCGCCCGGCGTGGGCCTGGCGGCGCCGCAGATCGGAGTCTCGCTGCGCCTGTTCGTGGTCGACGTGGCTGCGGGCGAGGACGCGCCGAGCGACCTGCGCACCTTCGTCAACCCGCAGATCGTCGAGCACGTGGGCGAGCTGCGCTGGGAAGAGGGCTGCCTTTCGTTTCCCGGCATCCACGAGCAGGTCGACCGGGCCGAGCGCATCACGGTACGGGCACAGGACCCGCAGGGCGAGCCCTTCGAGCTCGAGGCCGAGGGCTTGCTCTCGATCGCCATCCAGCACGAGCACGACCACCTGGACGGTAAGCTGCTGGTCGATCGCTTGAGCCTGCTGCGCCGGCGGCTGGTTCACCGCGCGATGCTCAAGCGCGCCTCCGCCGACGCGGCGGAGTGACGGGACACGGGACAGGCTACATGACCGCCCCTTCGACGCTGGCGCGGCCCCGGCGCGCGCGCTGCCGGCCGCGCGGAAGGAGCGCATGACGCTTCCGCTCGCCACACCCCCGCGCATGATTTTCTTCGGCACCCCGGAGCTCGCGGCGACCTGTCTGCAGGCTGTGTGCGAGCTGGGGCAGGTGGTGCTGGTCGTGACCCAACCCGATCGACCCTCCGGGCGCGGCATGAAGCTCGTCCCGCCGCCGGTCAAGCAGCTCGCCGCGCAGCGTGGCATCGAGGTGATCCAGCCGCGCAAGCTGCGCAGCGAGCAGCTCGCCGCGCGCTTGCGCGGGCTCGAGGCCGACGTCGCGGTGGTGGTCGCCTACGGGCGCATTCTGCCGCCGGCGCTGCTACGCGCGCCGCGCCTGGGTTGCGTCAACGCGCACGCCTCGCTGTTGCCGGCGCTGCGCGGCGCGGCGCCGATCCAGTGGGCGATCCTCAACGGTGAAACCCGCACCGGCATGTGCCTGATGCAGATGGACGAGGGGATGGACACCGGTCCCGTGCTCGCCTGCAGGAGCCTCCAGATCGGCGCTCAAGAAACCGCGGGCGAGCTCTCGCTGCGGCTCGCGCAGCTGGGCGCTGAGCTGCTGCGCGAGGAGCTCCCGCGCCACCTGCGCGGTGAGCTGCAGCCGCGCGCGCAGGACGCCGCACGCGCCACGCTGGCGCCGCCGCTCACCAAGCAGCACGGTCGCCTCGACTGGTCGCGTCCGGCGCGCGCGTTGCACGATCTGGTGCGCGGCACCCATCCCTGGCCCGGCGCGTACAGCTTCCTCGGCGGCGTGCGCGTGAAGGTGCATCGCGCGCACGTGCTGGTGGCCGGCGGGCGGCATGGCGAGCCCGGGTGCATCGTGCGCGCGGACCGCCACGGCATCGAGGTCGCGTGTGGAGAAGGGGTGCTCGTGCTCGACGAGCTCCAGCCCGAGGGCCGGCGGCGTATGAGCGCCGAGCAGTTCTGCGCCGGCACGCGCTTGCAGAGCGGCGCGTGCTTCGCTACATGAGCCGTGCAGGATGAAGATCTACACCAAGAGCGGGGATCAGGGGCAAACCGGCCTGTTCGGCGGGGCGCGCGTGTCCAAGGCCAGCGTGCGGGTGGAGGTCTACGGCGACGTCGACGAGCTCAACAGCGCGCTCGGCGTGGTGCTCGCGCAGTGCGAAGACCGTCGCGCCGCCGAGCTGCTGCGGTCGCTGCAGAACCAGCTGTTCACGCTCGGCGCCGAGCTCGCGCGCGTGCCCGGCAAGGACGTGGAGCTCGGGGTCGCGCTGCTTGACGATCGCGACGTCGAGGAGATCGAGCACGCGATCGACGAGCTGAGCGAGGACCTGCCGCCGCTGCAGAGCTTCATCCTGCCGGGAGGCTGCGCGCAGGCCGCGGCGCTGCACGTGGCGCGCACCGTCTGCCGCCGGACGGAACGTAAGCTGGTCGCATTGCAGGCGGCCGAGCCCGTGCGAAGCGAGCTGCTGCGCTTTGTCAACCGTGCGAGCGATCTACTTTTCGTCATGGCGCGGCACGCCAACTTCCGTGCCAAGGTCTCCGACGTGCCCTGGCTTGGCCGCAAATCCCGTTGATGCGCGCGCGATGTAACCGTGAGGTTACGAGACGAGCTGCGGCCTTGACCGCGCCGAAGCGCGCACTTAGGTTAAGAGTCGATCCCTCTGTCGAGATGCGAGGTCACTCTGGGAGGCAAAGAATCTTCGTACTTCTGTTGAACCTAGGGAGTCAAACTCCATCGCGGTGAGCCGGCCCGACGATCGTCATCGGGAAGCCTAAAGCGGCGGACACCAGCTCCCACCTAACAACGGAAGATTCTTGCTGCCAGATATACGCTCACGACGGTACGGATTGCTTCGGCCGGTGCTCTTCGGGCACCGGCTGAAGTTTAAGCGACATGCCCTGCGATCGGGCTGCGCAGGCGCGCTCGCGTCCTGGGTCCGCTGCTGCTCTTGACCTCGACCGCCGACGGCTTCGTGACCAAGGACAACTACGTCAAGCCCTGCTACGACCGCTCGACCAAGGTGCCGGCGATCATGGCCACGCTCCACGTCATGGCTACGACTCGCCCACCGGTGGGACGGCATCGAACGCGGATTTCGGAGGACACCTCTACCCCGTAGGCGATGCGGGCGACGAGCGCGCGCCCGCGATCGCCTGGCTGCGGCTGTGGATCCACGGCGACCAGGGCGCCAAGAAGTACTTCTACGGAGACAGCTGCATCCTGTGCGCGGAGCCCTGGGTCGACATGGGTCGACATCCAGCGCAAGAACGGCAACTGGCAGTGAGCGAGCCGCCGCTGGCTGCGCGCGCCGAGCCGCGCGTGGCCGGCGATTTGCTCGTGGAAATTCAGACGCACCCCCGGTTATGCTCGCCGGCATGAAAGTGCTCGTCACAGGGGGCGCCGGCTTCATCGGCAGCCACGTCGCCGAAGCGCTGCTGCACGACGGCCACGTCGTGGCCGTGGTCGACGACCTCAGCACCGGTAGCCGCCAGAACGTGCCGGCCGCCGCGGCTTTCCATCAGGGTGACATCCGCGACGACGGCTTCTTGCGCCGCGTGTTCGACCAGGTCGGCCCCGATGTGGTGTGCCATCAGGCCGCGCAGACCAGCGTGGCGGTCAGCACGCGCGAGCCCGTGCGCGACGCCCAGATCAACGTCATCGGCAGCGTGGAGCTGCTGCAGCAGAGCGTCCGCTGTGGCGTCGGTCGCATCGTCTATGCCAGCACCGGCGGCGCCGTGTACGGCGAGGTTCCGGAGGGCGAGCGCGCCAGCGTCGAGTGGCCGCCGCGGCCACTCAGCCCCTACGCCTGCTCCAAGTTCGCGGTTGAGTGCTACTTGCGCGCGTACGCGCACGAGCACGGCCTGCACTTCACCGTGCTGCGCTACGCCAACGTGTACGGGCCGCGCCAGGATCCGCACGGCGAGGCCGGCGTGGTGGCGATCTTCTGCGAGCGCTTGCTGAGCGGCGCGGCGCTGCAGATCAACGCCCGGCGCGAGCTGGGCGATACGGGTTGCGTGCGCGACTACGTCTTCGTCGGCGACGTGGTCGCCTGCAACCGCATGGCGGTGGACGGGGTGTTCGTCGAGCCGGTCGTCAACGTCTGCACGGGCGAGGCCACGAGCACGCTCGCACTGGCGCGCGAGCTCGGCACGGCGGTCGGGGTGGAGCCCGCGCTCAGCTACGCACCGCGCCGGCCGGGCGACGTCGAGCGCTCCGTGCTCGATGGCGGCGCGTTGCACACCACGCACCCGCCCACGCTGCTGGCCCGGGGTCTGGCCGAGACAGTCGCCTGGTTCAGGCAGCGGCTCAGCAACCCGCCGCGAACAGGATGAACGCCAGCGCGCAGCCGGCGAGCAGCGGAAGCACGAGCTTCTGGCGCGCGACCCAGAGGCCACCCACGGAGACCGCCGCCACCATCCCGGCGCTGTACAGCAGTGCGAAGCGCAAGCTGGTCGAGCCGACCAGGCATGCCAGCCACACCGCAACCACGCTCAGCAGGGTCACCGCGGACACTGCCTGTACGGTGGCGCGGTTGGCCGGCCGGTACTTGGGCGCGTCGGTCTCGAGCTCCGCCAGGCTGGCGCCCGCCAGCAGGTAGAGAAAGGGCACGACCGAAAGCACGTGGGTCGGGTCCTTCGCCCTCGGCACCGAGAGCACGATCACGCCGATGCAGGCGCCGAACGCCATCGCCAGCGCGACCACGGCGTGTACGCGGGTCCGCCGCAGCAGCGCGGGCAGCCCCAGCAGGATCAGCGGCAGCAGATAGAAGTGCTCGCGGTACAGCACGGCCGGGTAGAACCACAAGGGCTCGCCGTCGCCCCGCCCGCTCAGGCTGTCGAGCCCGATCGGGCCGAGCCAGGGCGGCAGCCCGCTTTGGGGCAGCAGCGTGCCCAGCAGCGGATGGGCGGCGGCCGCGGAGGCGAAGCCGAGCAGTCCCGCGAGCACGCTGCGGCGCAGGGCGAGCGGCTGCTGCTCTCTCGCGCGCGCCAGCGTGGTCTGTACCAGCACGAAGCCGCAGGTGCCGAGCGCGTAGGGGATGGTCACCCACAGCCGGCTCAGCGAGCCCAACCCCAGCAGCGCGCCGCCGGCGAAGCACAGCGCGAGCCGGCGCGCGCGCGCCCCCTTGGTGGCGAGGTAGAGGCCGGCCGCGCTGAGTGCGATCAGCGGCATCTCCCCGGGCGCACGCCGGCTCTGCGACAGGAAGGCGGGGGAGCCGGCCAGCAGCAGGGCAGTGTACAGGGCGGCGCGCTGCGATTGGTCCCACAGCAGCAGCCCGCTGAAGGCGATCGTCGCCCATGACCACAGCGCTAGCTGCGGCTGGGCGCGCGCCGCCCACAGCGCGTACAGCGCGCCGGCGCCCAGCAGCAACCACGCTAGCTTGCGAATCCGTGCCGGCAGCGGCTCCAGCGCCTCATCGACCTCGGGCCGGGCCTTCTGCCCAAACGCGAGCCGCTCCGGATCGAAGGCAAAGTACTTGGCCCCGGCGAAGTTGAACAGCGTCGCCAGCGCGATTCCGGCGGCATTGCTCAGTAAGTAGCCGTGACCGCGATCGAGCTGCGCCACCACCATCAGCGTCTCGACCACCGCCATGCGCACGCCCAGGCCGAGCAGGTTCGCGCCGACGTAGGTGAGGTAGCTGAACAGAAACGGCAGCTCGCGACCCTTGGCGAAGGTGTAGTAGCGGTTGAGCAGGTAGTTGGTGGTGACCGCGACCGAGAAGCCGAACACCGCGCACACCCGCGTGTCCAGGCCGTAGCGCTCTTTGACCGCCATCACGGTGCCCAGGTCCACGCACAGGCCGATCACGCCGACGGCGCAGAACTTGAGCAGCTCGAACAGCGCCGGATAGCGGAATGCATACAGCTTGGCGACGTGCAGCACGTACTGCGCGAACACCCGCAGGCTCTGCTTGCTCTCGCCGAGCTCGCGGTCCTCGAACATGATCGGAACCTCGGCGACGCGTGCGGGCGCGGCCTTGACCGCGATCTCGAGCACGATCTTCCAGCCGACCGGGTCGAGCTTCAGGCCGGGCAGCAGTGACTTGCGCACCGCCATCAAGCCGGTGGTCGGGTCGGTCATGCTGGTCAAGCCGAAGCTGAGCGAGGCGGCCAGCTTGCTCTTGAGCTGCGAGAACAGCGGCCAATTGTGCGAGCCACCGCCCTCGATGTTGCGGCTGCCGACCACGATGTCGGCCTTATCGTCGGTGATCATCCGCGCCATCGCCGGCAACACCGAGACCGGATGGCTGCCGTCGGCGTCCATCACTATGCACACCGGCGCCAGTGCCTGCGCGAACCCGGTGAGCACTGCGGTGGCCAGCCCGCGCTCGTCCTTGCGCCGGATGACGCGCACCGGGTAGTCGTGCGAGAGTCGCTCGGCGACCTCGGCGCTGCCGTCCGGCGAGTCGTCGTCGACGATCACGACCTCGCAAGAGAAGCCGCTGCCGCGCAGCGTCTCGACGATGCGCGGCACGATCACCGGAAGCGTCTCCGACTCGTTGTAGGTCGGCAACACGACCGACACAGCGGGAGAGGTGGCCTGCTCCATGGGCGCGGGATGGTAGCTCAAAGCCCGCGGCGAGGGCACAAGCTCCCGCGTACCCAGGGCGAGCTCCCGTTCAGAAGCGTTCGGGGGCGAGCGCGCCCGGAGCCCCGGCCCGAGCTGCACGGAGCGAAGCGACCTGGACGCGTGTCTGAGCTGGAGCTTCAGCGCTTGATCGGCTGGGCCTTCAGCGCGGCCTTGCCCTCTTTGACCTGGACGCTGAAGCGAACCGTCTTGACGCCTTGCTTCTCCACGATCTGGTCGCGCGTCTTGCGCAGCGTCATCCCGAACTTGTCGAAGGTGAGGCTCTCGGTCGACTCCCCGCACTGCTTTCGCACGGCCACATATTGCTCGTAGACCTCGCGGAAATGCGCGTCCTCGTCGAAGCCGGCGCCGTTGCCGACGGCGGCCGCCGGCGGGGTGGTCGCGGGCGCGGCGGCCTTGGTGGCAACCGGCGGCGGCGCCGGAGCCGGCGTAGGGGCGCGTGGCGCCGGGGGAGGCGGCGCGGCCGGCTTGGGCGCGATCGGGGGCGGCGGCTTGGCGGCTGCCGGAGCCGGCTTGGCCGCGGCGGGCGGAGGCTCGCTCACCAGCTCCTCGCTGGCGAAGCCGAAGAAGGGCGTGGCGTTGGCCTCGGGTGTGGGGCCGAGGATCTCGTCGAGGTTGGCCTTCTTGCGTGCGGTCGGCGCGCGCTCGGCGGTCTTCTCCACCTCCTTGTCGATCGCCTGGTTGATGCGGTCGGCCAGCGTGCGGTAGGCGCCCCGCCACTCGGTGATGATCAGGCGGTCGCGCTCGCCGGCGGAGATCTGAGCGGTCTTGGCCAGCATGGCCTTGAGGTGGCGGTCGCGCTCCAGGAACAGGAACAGCAAGCCCACCGCGGCCAGCAGCAGCGCCCCGCCTGCCAGCAGGGCGATGGGCAGCGACTTCACGTCGTCCTGGGAAGCCTGTTGGAACAGCTGCTCCGGCGAGCTCAGCAGCTTGCGAGGGCGCAGGATCGCGTAGCCCACGCCGGCGGCTCCGGCGCTGCCCGCGATCGGCGCGCACACCGCGCGCCCGCCATCCTGCAGCGCGATCGGCTCGGTGGCCTCGCCGGCCTCGAACTTGGGATTCGCGAGCAGGGCGGGCAGCGCCGGCGCGAGCTCGCCCGGCTGCGGCGCCCCGGCCACGTCGTTGGGCACGTAGCTGCCGAGCACGTCGGTGCCGTAGAAGAAGGCCACGCTCGCGCCGCCCCCCAGATAGGCGGAGAGCTTCTGCGGCAGCCCCTTTTCAAGCCGGTAGCCGTGTACGATCGCACCCGCGTACTCGCTGCCCGCCATCACCGGCCTGGCCGCCATGCGGTAGACGCGGCGGTCGTAGATCCACACGTCGTCGCGCAGGTAGCCCTGCAGCGCGCGCTTGACCAGCGGAAAGGTGGCCAGGCTCGCGCCGGGCGGGTTGGCCTCGAGCGGGCCGAGCTGGCCGATGATGCGTCCGTCGGCGTCCAGCGCGAAGGCGATGTCGGGCTCGAGCTCGCCGCCCTTCTGCTCGCCGGCCTCGCCGCCGCCAGCGGCCTCGACGATGCGCGCGATGTTGGCGCGCATCGCCTCCTTGACCGCGCCGTTGAGCTCGTGCAGGCGCTTCTCGTCGGTGACGCCCTGGGCCTTTTGCAGCAGGCCGCCGAGCTTCGGGTCGACGGTGATGAAGGCGATGCGGTCCAGCCGCGAGCGCGCCTCCATCCGCAGCATGGTGTTGGCCATCACGCGGTCGCGTTGCAGCGTCTCGGCCAGCGCCTCGTCGGAGCGCCCGTTGATCACGGCCTGCGCCAGCAGCGCTGCCGCCACCGCAGCCGCGGTCGCGACCGCGAGAAA
The DNA here is from genome assembly GCA_963778655.1 of uncultured delta proteobacterium. GTDB lineage: Bacteria > Myxococcota_A > Polyangia > Polyangiales > JAFGIB01 > CAVZVA01. The sequence continues at coordinate 249,291 of CAVZVA010000011.1, read as the reverse complement.
GACGTACCAGAAGCGCGATAGCAGCATCAAAGCACCTGTGAGGCCCTACTTCGTCTCGGGGCTCTGGGTGAGCGCGATCGGGTCCACGCTGAGCGGGCGCGAGGTCAGCTCGATCTGCTGGGCGGCGAGCTCCTTGTCGCCGTGGAAGACCTTGAGCACGTACTTGCCGGGTGGCACGTCCTTGAAGCTGAACTGCCCCTCGGCGTCGACGCTGGCCACCGCTTGCAGGTCGGGCAGCACCAGCAGCTCGCCCTTTACGTGGGGAAAGAGCTTGTCGGCGAGCGCCCAAGCGCCGGCCGACTTGAGGCTGACCGAGCGGCGGCCGCGCGGCGAGATCGCCTCGGCCGTGAAGTCGGCGAGGCCCTTGGCGAACAGCTCGTGCGCGACCTCGTCGTCGTTACGTACCAGCAGCGTGGCCCCGCTGCGGCACACGATCGTCGAGGGCATCAGCCCGCCGCCCGAGAACGTCACCTCGACGCGGTCGAGCCCCTTGGCCTCGCCTTCGCCGAGCAACACCACCGCCAGCTCTCGACGCGCGTCCAGGCGGTCGGGCCGCACCTCCTTGAAGCCGTTTTCCAGCTCCCAGTTGTAGGCCGGCCGTTTGGAGGCGGGCGGAGGCGCGGGCTTGTAGGCCCCGAGCACCAGCTTTCCGGAGACCTGCGCGGCTGCCGACGCAGCGGCCAGGCACACCGCGACGAGCAGCAATGTCGCCCGCAACACGGGCACCCGGCCAAAGCTCATACGACCTCGAATTTCGACGGACACTGGAGCAGACAGCCTATCGAACCCGGCGCGCCGGGGTCAACGTTGCCCGGACCCACGCTTTTGCGCTACAGGCCAGAGCCATGGCGGACGAGCAGGTCATCCGGCTGGCCTACAGCCCCGACTCGGACGACGCGTTCATGTTCTGGGCGCTCGCGCAGGGGCACATCGATACGCACGGGCTCACATTCGAGCACGCGCGCTCCGACACCGAGGCGCTCAACCGCGGGGCCGAGCTGCGGTCGGCGCCGGAGGTGACCGCGGTCTCGATCCACCAGTACGCGTACCTGGCCGAGCGCTACCTGCTGCTGCCGCACGGGGGCAGCGTGGGCGCGGGCTATGGGCCGGTGCTGGTCGCCGATCGCCCGCGCGAGCTCGCCGGATTGGCCCATCGCAAGATTGGGGTCCCCGGCCTTCGCACCTCCGCCTACCTCGTGTTGCGCCTGCTGCTGCCGCAGTTCGAGCCGGTGATCGTGCCAGTCGCCCCCTTTAGCCGGGCCTACCAGGCCCTGCGCGAGGGCGAAGTGGAGGCGGTGCTGCTGATCCACGAGGGCCGCCTGCTTTATGAGCGCGAGGGCCTGCACCGGGTGTGCGAGCTGGGCGAGGCGTGGCAGGCCTCGACCGGCTTGCCGCTGCCGCTGGGGGGCAACGCGATCGCGCGCTCGCTGGGGGCGGAGCGCATCGCTCTGGTGTCGCAGGTGCTGCGCGAATCGATCGCCTGGGCGCTCGCGCACCGCGAGACCGTGATCGACGCGCTGCTGGCAGCCGAGCGGCGCGAGGGGGTGCCGCGCGAGCGGGCGCTGTTCGACCGCTATCTGGCGATGTACGCCAACCGCGACACCCTCGATTACGGCCCGGCCGGCCGCCAGGCGATCCAGACCCTGCTCGACCGCGGTCACGCCGCCGGCATCATCCCCCACGCGGTCCAGGTCGAGTTCGCTCCCTAAGATCACACCGGCGGGGGGGCGTAGTAGTCGACCACGCGGATCGGGCGCTTGGAGAGGACGGCGGTGACCTCGCGGCGCATGCCGACCACGTCGCCGCCGATCTGCAACGGGGTCGGTCGCATGCACTCGATGCGCACGCGCTCGACCAGGAAGTCGTGCAGCCGGTCGCTATGGTAGCTGCCGCGCCAGATCGAGCGCACGTGCGTCACCGCCTCGATCGAGCCGAAGCTCACCACGCGCAGATTGAAGCGGTCCTGGCGTTCCTCGGCATAGGGAAACACGCGCGCGCCGAAACCCCAGTACGGGATGGTGCTGAAGGCCATGATCGTGGCAGGTCCCTGGTACAGCAGCTCGCCGGCGCCGATCTCGCGTCCGACCGGGCGGCCGTCCTGGCCCAGCACGATCGCCGTCTCGCCCTCGTTGATCACGCGAAACTCCGGCATCGGCGCCAGCAAGAAGCGCGGCACCGAGCGCCCCATCAGCGAGACCGCGTAGGTTACCGCTCCGCTCGCCAGCAGGCGCGGCAGCCGCGCGCGCTCGAACAGCTGCTTGGTCGCGCGGTGGTGCTCGAGCGCGATCGCGTCGGCGCCCAGCCCGCCGAACGGCGTCAGCATATCTTCGACCTCGATCAGGCGCAGCGTGCTACTGCCGCCCTCGCTGCGCAGCCGCGCGAGATCGGCGACCACGCCGCGGCCGCGGCGGTACTGCGCGCCCAACACCCACGCCATCGCGTTGCCGGTGCCGAGCTTGAGCAGCCCGAAGCGCGGTACCGGCCGTCCGAGCTGCTCGGCGACTGGCACGATCCAAGAGACCATCTGCACGAAAGTGCCGTCTCCGCCGCCGGTGAGCACGGTGGGATAGCCGCGCTCGACGATGATGCGCGCGATCTCCTTGCCCTCCTCGAGGCTGCGCGACACGAACAGGTCGCCGCTCTGGACGATCTGGTCGAGCGTCTCGACCAGCTCCTCGGTGACCTGCTTGGCCCGGCCGTTGACCACCACCGCCACCCGGTCGGCCGCGGTGCCGAAGCGCGCGGCGTTCGCCAGCGGTGGCCTGGAGTCCATGGGCGGCGCCGGCTGCGGCTCAGAACAAGTCGCTGAGCTTGGCTTCGCCCTTGCTCTTGTGGCTGAGCACCGCGTTGACCGCGCGCACCACGCGCGCGCGGGCGCGCCCGTTCAGGGCACCGCCAGCGAGCGCCCTGTTCAGGGTCGGCGGGCTGACCGGACGTCCGGAGCGGCGCTTCTTTGCGGCCAGCTCCTTGGCGCCCTCGTCGCCGTTCTTGGCGCGCTTGCGTGCAAGGCGGATGGCGCGGTCCTCGGGCTTGAGGGCCTCGATCCGGGCTGACGCGGCGAGCACGCGCCGCGGGTCGATCTTGTGCTTTTCCAGGTAGTCGCCGAGCTTGCTCATCTCCGATGCTCCCCTGTGGCGTCGCAAGACCGCCGACTCTACCAGCGATGGCGCGCGAATCAACCGTGGCGTCGGCGCGTCACGCCGAGGCGTGGCGCAGCAGCCCGTCTGCCTGCTCGGCGCGCTGCTTGACGCCGCTGAGCATGCGCCGGTCCATCGCGTAGCTGATCGGCTCGAGCAGGCCGGGACCGAGCGAGAGCCGCGTCGCCAGGTCGTCGGAGCAGGCGCAGCGATAGCGGCTGATCAGGCGGCAGCGCCGCTCGCCCAGCGGCTCGAGCAGCAGCAGCCAGCTCGCCGCGCTCCAGGGCTTGCCTGCGGCGCGCGCCGCCTGATCGGCGGCCGCGTACATCACGAAGTAGCTTCCGGGAACCAGGCGCACCACCGAGAGCGGGGCGACGCGCGGGTGCAGCACCACGCCATCGCCCTCGCGCAGCTGCCACTCGGGGTGGATGGTCTCGGCATTGCGCACGCCGCAGCCGGCGAGGTTCTCGAGCCACTGGTAGCTGTAGAAGCCGCCGCGATCAGCGCCGATCTGGGCGATCCAGGGCCAGACCTGGCTCGGCGGCGCGCCGATCTCGATCGCGTGCGTGTACGACCAGCGCGGGTCGTTGATCAGCTCGTCGCCGGCGAGCGCGCGCTGCGCCTGCTCGCGCTGCAGCCCCAGCTGCGTGCGCCGGCCGCGCAGAAATGGTGTCCCGAGCGCCAGTGCCATGCGCGCGGCGCCGGCCAGTCCTTCGAGCACGTCGAGCGCGTCGTCGCGCTCCAGCCGCCCCTCCGCACGTGCGGCCAGGTGCCGCAGCTGCGCGCTCTGCATCACGTGGTGCACGCCGCGCATCCACAGCGCGTGCAACCGTGTGTCGGGTGGGAACGCCACGCGCCCGCGCACGCACAGCCGGGTGGCGTGCGCGCCGAGCGGCTCGAGCACGAACGCCCAGCTCACCTGCCAGTAGCGCGGCGGCCGCGGTGCCCCGAACGCGAGCTGTCGCCGCGCCTTGCGGTCGTAGAGCCCGCCCAGCACCAGCGTGTGCTGGGGCTCCACGCGCAGCACTTCGAAGCCGTCCGCGCCCTTGGGCGTGGCCGGGATCAGGTCGCCGACCGCCAGTCGCTGCAGCTCGGGGTGGACCTCGCGCGCGCTGGGCTGACCGCCGTTGTCGAGCAGGTCGAAGCTGTAGAAGCCGCCGCGCCGGCAGCCCATCTGCGCCAGCCACGGCCAGACCCGCTCGGGCGGCGCCTCAATCGTGATGCCGTGCGTGGTCTGCGCGCCGGCATCCGGGATCAGCTCGTCGCCGGGGAGCGCGGCCTGCTGCTCGCGCGTCTCGAGGCTGCCGAGCTCGCGCTCGAGCGCGCCCAGCAGCGTGTGCCGGATGAAGTGCGAGCCCGGCCCGATCACGCGAAAGTAACGGCGGAACTTGGGCCACGCGGCCTCGTCGGTGGCGGCCACGCGCACCTCGAATTCGATGCGCGCGGTCTGCTCTCCGAGCGGCAGCACGCGCAGCGCCCACGCCACCTTGATGAAGCCCGGCTCGGCGAACGCCGCGTACGCCTCCGCGTCGGCCACATGCACGAAGGGGATCACGCGCTGCCAGACCTTGCCGATGGCGCCGACCGCGACCTCGCGCGGGGGCGCGTCGCGCAGGATCTGGAAGCCCGGCTGCTCCGGGCTCGAGCGCAGCGCGTCGATGCGCAGGCGCAAGTCCGCGTGGTCACCCGCGAGGCGGCTCGGCAGCGCGCGCAGCGCGAACAGCGCGCGGCTGGCCGGCGCTTGGCCGAGGTCGCCGTGGCGCACGCGCTCCCACACGCGCTGGGCCGGCGCGGCCACGTCGATGCGATCGATCTCGGTCAAGCCGGGTTTGGGGATGAGCTGGTCGAGCGCCGTCATGGCCGCCACGTAGGCACGCGGCACACAGCGGCAAGCACCCACTACGGCTCCTGACGGCGGCCCGCGCGCGGCGCGGTCTTGTACACGGCGATCAGGTACGCGGTGCCCGGAAGGATCACGACCAGACCGAACAGCAGCGCCCATAGCAGCGTGCGCAGCGTCGGGGGCGGCGCGGCGGCGGCGCGGTAGAGGATGTCCGCGCCCTGCACCCGCAGCAGCACCGGAAATTGCCCAGCTGCGAATCCGAGCAGCACGCAGAAGGTCTGAGCGCCGATCGCTAGCCGCAGCAGCCACGGCCGCCCGCGGCGGAAGGCATAGGCGCTGACGCCGATCAGGAGCGTCGCCGCCAGCAGTGCCCCGCCGGCGACCGCCGAGCCCAGCAGACGCTGCAGCCACGGCAGGTGCGCGCGGAAGGCGGCGAGCAGCACCAGCGCGCCGCTCGCGATCGCCAGCGCGTGCATGCGCCGGGTCAGCCCGAGGTACGGCAGCGGCGCGCCCGGCCTCGCGTTCTCGGCCGCCAGCAAGGCCACCCCTTCGAAGGCGAAGAGCGCGCAGGCGAAGGCACCGGTGGCCCAGCCGAAGGCCGTGTTCCAGGGCGCCACGTACACGGCGTAGAAGCCGGCGCTGGGCTCGGCGCCCAGGTCCGCGCCCGCGATCGCGGCCAGCGTGATGCCCAGAAACAGCGGGGTGAGCGCGCTGGCGATGCGAAACACCTGGGTGTAGCCGCGCCGCAGCGCGCCGGCCCGCGGATCGTAGTGGCGAAAGGTGAACGCCGTGCCGCGGGCCACGATGCCGAGCAGCGCGCCGAGTAGCGGCAGGTGCAGATAGCTCGAGACCAGCGCGTACAGCGGCGGAAAGCCCACGAACGCGAGCACCGCGAGCAACACCAGCCAGACGTGATTGGCCTCCCACACCGGCGCCAGCGCGACGTCGACGCGCGTGCGCGCGTCCGGGCCAATCAGGCCCTCGGTCATGCCGGCGCCGAAGTCGGCGCCGGCCAGCACCGCGTACAGCGTGGCCGACGCCAGCATCGCCGCCAGCACGAGCTCAGCCACTGCCGACCTCCGAGCCCGGTTCGGCGTCCGCCGCGTCCTCGCTGGCGCGCACCAGGTGGCGCATCACCAGCACCAGCACCGCGGTCAGCAGCAGGTACACCGCGCTGACCGCCGCCAGCGTGAAGACCACGCCCGGCATGGGCGTCAGCCCGTCGCGCGTGCGCATGATGCCGTAGACGATGAAGGGCTGGCGCCCCACCTCGGTCACCACCCAGCCCGCCTCGACCGCCAAGAAACCCAGCGGTGTGGAGAGCGCGGCGGCGCGCAAGAAGCCGCGCCCGTACAGCCGCTCGGGCGCGCGCACGCGCAGCCACAGCGCAAAGGCCCCGAACAGCGCGAGCCAGCTGCCGGCGCCCACCATCAGCTGGAACGCGAAGTGGCACGGCCACACCGGCGGCCGCAGATCCGGGCGCAGCGCATCGAGCCCCTGCACTTGCGCGTCCCGATTGCCCTTGGCCAGCCAGCTCAGCGCGCCCGGGATCTCGATCCCGAAGCGCACGCGCTCGCCGCGCACGTCGGGGATACCACCGATCAGCAGCGGCGCGCCGCGCTGGGTGTGGAACAGCGCCTCCATCGCGGCGAGCTTGGCGGGTTGGGTGCGCGCGACGTGCTTGGCGCTGCGGTCACCGCTCAGGGGCTGCAGTAACGCCGCGACCGCTCCCAGCGCCAGTGCGATGCGCAGCGCATGCCGGTGCAGGCGGTCGTGCGGCCGCGCGAGCAGGCGCGCCGCGTGCACGCCCGCCACCGCGAACGCGGTGCTGACGAAGGCCGCGATCACCATGTGCAGCGCCTCGGTCGGCCATGAAGGGTTGAACAGTGCCGCAACCGGGTCCACGTCGAGCGCGCGGCCGTTGACCCAGCGGAAGCCGCTGGGGGTGTTCATCCAGCCGTTGGCGGCGACCACCAGCACGCCTGAGGCCACGCCGGAGACCCCGACCACCAGCCCGGAGGCGAAGTGGACGCGCTCCGAGAGCCGATCCCAGCCGTACAGGAATAGACCCAGCGCGATCGCCTCCACGAAGAACGCCGTGCCCTCCCAGGAGAACGGCAGCCCGATGATGGGGCCGGCGTGACGCATGAAGCGCGGCCACAGCAGCCCCAGCTCGAACGAGAGCACGGTGCCCGAGACCGCTCCCACCGCGAAGAACACCGCCACGCCGCGCGCCCAGGTCCGGGCGAGCCGGCGGTAGACGGGGTCGCGCGTGCGCAGCCAGCGCCACTCGGCGGCCGCCATCAGCCACGGCATGGTCATGCCGATGCACGCGAACACGATGTGGAAGCCGAGCGACACGGCCATTTGCAAGCGCGCTGCGAGCAGGTCGCTCATCACAAGTCACCTTCGCGCGTAGACCGGGCGTGGGCTGCGCCAGCGCGCGCCGTACCAGCTTATCTAGAGCCCGCGGTCGCGCGGGCGCAAGCCCGTGCCGGCGCGGCTCTTCGACGTCGAGCCCTAGTGGTCCGGCGCGCGGCTCGCGCGCCCGACCCGATCTCGCAATGCATCGAGCACGGCGGATGGCTCGAGCGCGTGGCGCTCGGCGCCCGCGCGCTCGCCGAGCTCGGCGACGACGCGTCCGCCTGCGTCTTCGCGCACCACGACCGCAAGCGGGATGCCGAGCCGGCGCAGCTGCGCGCCTGCGTGCTCGGGCGTGGCCTCGCTGTCGTCCAGCAGCGCGTCGATGCCCGCCGCGCACAGCTCGGCGTACAAGCGCTCCGCCACCTCGCGCTGGCCCGCGGCGGCGGCGCTGACGCTGGCGACGTGGGGTGCCACGTTGATCGGCCAGACCGGCCCGTGCGCGTCGCGCCGCTGCTCCGCCAGCGCGCCCATGATGCGCGTCAGACCAACGCCGTAGCAGCCCATCTGCAGCGGCGCGCCGTCTGATAGACAGGCGCCGAAGCTCGCGCTGTAGCTCGCGCCCAGCTTGAAGATGTGACCGACCTCGCTGCCATGGATGGCTCGCAGCGCGCGCCCGCAGCGCGGACACGGTGCGCCTTCGTCGGCCGCGGACAGGTCCGCGAACAGGTCGACGCGGAAATCGCGGCCGCAGTTGAGGTTGAGGAAGTGATGACCCGTCTTCGGCGAAGGAAAGCAGAAGTTGGCGCGCGCCTGCAGCGTGCGGTCGCCCACCACCAGGATCGACGCGGGGGTATCGACCAGCGAGATCCAGGCGTAGCTCGCACCGAGTCGGCTCAGCTCGGCCGCGGACGCTGCGCGCAGATCGGGCGCGGCGATACCGGCCCGCAGCAGCGTCCGCTCCAGCTTTGCGCGATTGAGCGCGCGGTCTGCCGGCAAGACCGCCAGCACCACCCGAGCCCCCGCCAGAAACGGCAGGCAAACCAGGCGCCGCGCCGGCTCCGCCTCCGCCGCGGCCTGCTGGTGGCTCAGCGCCACTTCTTGCAGCGGAAGCGCGCTGGAGGGCACCGCCTTCGCTTCCTCGCGCTGCGCGATCTCGCTGCTGGCGGCGTAGCTGCAGGCGCCACAGCGCAGCGCAGCCGCGTTCGTGCTGCGGGGTAGCGGCGCGATCAGCTCTTCGGAGTCCGTGCCGCCCATCGCGGCGGCGTCTGCGGCCACCAGCTCCACCTCGAGCCCGCAGCGCGCGGCGAAGCCCAGCAAGGCGTCGCGCAGCGCCGCATAGCTTCGATCGAGCCCGCTGCGATCGCGGTCGAAGCTGTATGCGTCGCCCATCACGAACTCGCGAGTTCGCAGCAGCCCCGCGCGCAGCGAGGCCGGCTGATCGCGAAATCGCGGTTGAATCTGATACAGGATGCGCGGCAGGTCGCGCGCCTCGCGAACGCACGCCGCCGCAACGATCGCTGCCGTTTCCTCGTGCGTCGGCGCCAGCACCCAGCGCGTCCCATCGGCGCCCTGTGCGCGCAGCAGCTGCGAGCCGAACAGCTCGGCGCGCGAGACGCCGCCGAGCTGGGGTCGCGTCCACAGCGCTTCCGGCTGCAGCAACGGCATCGCGACCTCCTGAGCCCCTGCGGCTTCCAGCTGCAGGCGCAGGATCGCGCTCAGCTTGTGCAGCATGCGCCGGCCGAGCGGCAGCAGGCTGAACAGCCCGGGGGCGAGCTGGTGGGTGAGCCCGGAGCGCGCGAGCAGGTCGCCCGCCTGGCTCGGGCCGGGATCGCCCGGGATCAGCAAGCTGGACAGTCGCATCGCCGCGTCCACCTTTCGCGCGCTCGGCGCGCTTTCACGCGGTCGCGTCGCGTTTTGGCACGCGCGCCGTCCGGACTTCGGTCTACGCTGCAGCGCATGGAGGAGGTGTTGCGCGCGATCGCGGCGAGGGCGAGCTCGCTGTTGGAGCGTGCCACCCCGGCCTTCGTCGCCGCGAGTGATGCGGACGCCGACGAGCTGATCGCGCAGCGCGAACAGGCGTGGTTGGACGCCGCCGCCAAGGGCGACCGCGAGGGCTTTCGCATGCGTCTTAGCTGGGACGGGCTCGACGACGCGGGCGCTCGGCGCGCGGTTGGTCCCGCCGCGCTGGCGCGCGACGCGGAGCTGCCGGCGTGGGCAAGCGTGCTCGGCGAGATCCTGCGCGCCGCAGGCACGGTTGTGCGATCCGACCGCTGTCTCGACGCACACCAGCCCATCGCATTCGAAGAGATCCTGATGCCCTTCGTGCACTGGGCGCGCGCTCGCTGTCAAGAGCGGGCCGGCGCCGCCTACCAGGGCTTCGCGCCGGCTGCGCACGCCAGCCTGGAGCGCCAGCTGCTCGGCTGGCTCTCGGTGCGCGCGGCGCGCGCCCTGGCCATCGAGCTGTCGCTGGCCCTGACCGAGCAGGGCTCGGCGCTCGACGCCCTGCTCGAGCCCCAGCCGTCGCGCCGCGTGTACGACGCGCTGGTCGCACGGCTGTTGTCCGGTGGGCTGCTCGGGTTCTTCGAGGAGTACAGCGTGCTGGCGCGCGTGCTGGTGCAGACCTCGGAGCTGTGGGTCGACGCGACCGGCGAGCTGCTGTGCCGTTTCCGGGCCGACGCCGCAGACCTCGGAAGCCGGCTGGGGATCGCCGGCGATCTGCAAGTGACCTCGGTTCGGCCCTCGCTGTCGGACCCGCACGGCGGCCTGCGCAGCGTGAGCGTGCTGCGCTTCGCCTCGGGCCGAGGCGTGGTGTACAAGCCGCGGGATTCCGCGATCGAGCTGGCGTGGAACGAGTTGCTGGCGTGGCTGCGGGCTGCCGGTGCTCCAGCCGATCTGCACAGCGCGCGCGTGCTGCTCCGGCCTGGCTACGGCTGGGCGGAGCTGATCGAGCACGCCGCGTGTCGCGACCAGCGCGAGGCGAGGCTCTACTTCCGCAACGCGGGCGCGCTGCTGTGCGTGATCTACCTGTTGCGCGGTACCGACTGCCACGCCGACAACGTGATCGCAGCCGGCGATCACCCCGTGCTGATCGACCTCGAGACCCTGCTCTCGCCGCCCGTTCGCGGCGCCGGCCACCTCACCGATGCGGCGCGCCTGGCCGAGGCGCGGCTGCTGGGCTCGGTGCTCGCCAGCTACTTTCTGCCCGTCTGGTCGCGCTGGAGCGTTCCGGGACAGCTGTTCGACGGCAGCGCGCTGGGCGCGGACGCGGAGCAGGAGCGGGTGTTGAGCTCGCGGCGCTGGGCCTGCGTCAACACCGACCTCATGCGGCTCACCAGCGGTCCGCGCGAAAAGACCACGCCGCCGCGCGCCGCGATGACGGACGGCCGGCCGCTGCGCGTCTACGAGCATGAAGCGGCGCTGGTGGAGGGGTTCCAGACCTTCTACCGCTTCTTGATGCAGCAGCGCGGCGCGCTGCTCGCCGCGGACGGGCCGCTGCAGCGACTGGCCGCGGTGCAGGTACGCTTCGTGTATCGGCACACCACGGTCTACGTGACGCTGCTCGAGCTGCTGCGCGATCCGCGCTGCCTGCGCGACGGCGTGGAGCGCGGCCTTCAGATCGAGCAGCTGGCCCAGGCCGCCGTGCTCGGCCAGCGCAGCGACGGCCGCCTGGGCTGGGCCGAGATCTGGGCCTCCGAACGGGAAGCGATCGAGCGCGGCGACGTCCCGTACTTCTCGGCGGTGGCGGGCGGCGACGCGCTGTTCGCGCCCACCGCGCGCGTCATCCCGGGCTGGTTCGACCCATCGGCGCATGCCGCGGTGCTCGAGCGGCTGCGCTCGCTCGACGAGCTCGATCTCGCGCTGCAAACCGACTTCATCCGCTCGTCGCTGCGCTCGCGCGCTCCTGCGGCCCAGGCGGAGCCCACGCCGGTGGCCGGCGTGGCGCCACGTCCGGGCTCGCCGGCCGCGCTCGGGCCCGCACCCGAGCAAGACGCGGATCGCGCGCTGGCCATCGCGCGGGCGATCGTCGGTGGAGCCATCCACGGCGAGGACGGCAGCCTATCGTGGCTGCAACCGGCTCTGTCCCAGCAAGCGCTGCTCGACGATCCGCGCCGCGATCTGGCGGTGGTGGGCGGTGACCTGTACGACGGCGCGCTCGGGATCGGGTTGTTTCTCGCCTCGGTCGAGCGCCTGCTGCCGGGCTCGGGCATGCAGCGCTTCGCGCTGGGCACAATCCGATCTCTGCTTGCGGAGCTCGAGCACGCACCCGAGCAGACCGCCGACTTCATGGGCATCGGCGGCTTCTCCGGGCTGGGCTCGCTGGTCTACGGCTTGACCAGCATCGGCGCGCTGCTGGGTCGAGCCGAGCTGCTCGAAGCGGCGGCGGCGGCGTGCGCGCTGATCACGCCCGCGCGGATCGACGCGGACGACGGCCTCGACGTGACCTGGGGCTCGGCCGGCGCGCTGCTCGGTGCGCTGCGCCTTCACGAGGTCTGCGGGAGCTCGCCGGCGCTGGCCACGGCCCTGCGCTGCGGCGAGCGGCTCGCAGCCGCGCTCGAGCCCGCAGGTCCCGGCCAGCTCGCGCTGCGGACGCGGGACGGCAAGCGCCTCAGCGGCTTCTCGCACGGGGCGGCCGGCGTGGCCTATGCCCTGTCTCGGCTTCACGCGGCCAGCGGCGATTCGCGCTTGCTCGACGCCGCGCGCGCGCTGGTGCGCTTCGAGCGCGCCCAGTTTCTGCCCGACCCGGGCGACTGGCCCGACCTGCGCTACGACGGGCCTCCTCGCTTTCCGGCGGCGTGGTGTCACGGCGGGCCTGGGATCGCGCTCGCCCGGGTGGCCAGCCTGTCCGCGCTCGACGACCCGGAGACGCGCGCCGAGATCGAGGCCGGGCTGCAGGTGGCCGCACGCCCCTCGAGCGCCGCGCTGCAGCAGCTGTGCTGCGGCGACATGGGCAGGATCGAGATCCTGGCGACCGCGGCCAGACGTCTGCGGCGGCCCGACTTGCTCGAGCGCGCCCGGGTGCTTGCGCGCGAGTCGCTCGCGCAGGCGCAGCGCCGGGGCGGCTTCACGCTGGGGCAAGCCGCGGCGGGGCAGCTACGTTGCCAAAGCCTGTTCCAAGGTCTGGCCGGCGTGGGTCACGTGCTGCTGCGCCTGGCAGCGCCCGAGCAACCGCTGCCTGAGCCGCTGCTGCTGCAGTAGCCGCGCGCCGCGCGCTCAGCACATCGTGTCGGTGCACGGAAGCGTGACGAAGATCATCGGCTTCTTCCTCGCCATTCCGCCCGAGACCTGATCCAGCTCCTCGGGCGATAGCGTGCGCTGCAGTTGCGCCGCACCCGGAAGCACCAGGTTGACGATCGACGGCGAGTTTTCGTGGACCTGCACCTTGACCTCGGCCGGAAGGCTGACGCCGAATTCCTTCTCAATCGCGGCCTTTGGATCTGCCAGCAGGCGCTTGCGAAACGCCTCGTCCTTGGTGGCCTTGGCGACGATGTCACGCGTAATGCCCATGTTGACAGCCTCCTGAGGGCTCTTTAGCGTGACTCGGCGCACGGCGTCAATCTCCGCAAGCGCGCCGGGAGGCGTATCCAGCCATGGGCGGCAAACCCGTGTGGTTTTCGCGCGGTAGCCGCATGAGCGCGGTGTTTCGGACCGCGGATGTCCGCATTCCCGCGCTGTCCGGCTTCGTGGTCGACGCGGCGCGCGAGCTGGCTTTGAAAAGGCCGCTGAGCCAGGCCGTGCGAAGCGCCGCTGCGACTCATCCCGCGGCCTTCGATGCGTTCGGACCCTGGGACAACGATGCAGCGATCGAACGCGACTTCGCGCTCAAGGACGAGCTCACGTTTCCGGCCGAAGTCTTGCCGCACAGCATGACCTTCGAGCGCGGAGCGCGGAGCCTGACGCTTGCGCTCGATCCGCTCGAGGCAAGCGACGTGGCCGCGCTGCTGTCTCGCTGCGGCGCCGCACGCCTGAGCGAGGCCGAGATCCACGGCAAGAGCGAAGGGCTCGCCGTGTCCCTGTTCGCCGCGCTGCTCGAGGCAGGGGTGGTCGCCGCCGCCGAGCCGGCGCCGCCGCTGCAGCTGGCGACCGCGGTGCGGCCCGGCGTGACCCGCCTGCAGCACGCGGGCCTGCTCTACCGCGGCAACCGCGCGGGCATCCTGGTCGATCCGCACTTCCACTCCTGGTACGAGCCGGATGACGTTGGTCCAGGGTTCCTGCGCGCTCAGCTCGAAGGGCTGGTGGATGCGATCGTGATCTCTCACGGCCACCACGATCACTGGCACCTGCCGACCTTGATGTCGTTTTCGGCGGATACCCCGATTGTCGTTCCGCGCGTGCAGCGGCCTTCGCTGTTGTCGCCGGATTTCGCGGCCACGTTGCGCGCGCTCGGGTTTCGCCAGGTGCACGCGATGGGCTGGGGCGATCCGCCGCTGCGCATCGGGGACCTCGAGCTGCACGCGTTGCCGTTCTTCGGCGAGCAGCCCTTGCTGAGAGAGGCACCGCGCTCCCCGGTGCTGCGCAACGCCGGCAACACCTACGTGGTGCGCCACGAGTCATACCTGTCGTGGTTTCTGATCGACTCCGGCGCGGACTTCATGGGCGCCATGACCGAGGTGGCGCACGAGGTCCGCGCCCGCTTCGGGCGCATCGACCTGCTCGCGAGCAACCTGCGCGCGCTCTCGGTCGGCAACCCGCTGTACATCACCGGGGCGGGACACTACTGGCTCTCGCTGAGCGCCGACCAGATGCGGCGCTTTGCCAGCATGACGCGCGACGTGCTCACGCTCGGCCCGTCCGGCGTCGCCGCGGTATGCGGCATCGTCGGCGCGCGTCACGTCTTGCCCTACGCGCACTGGTGGGGCGCGATCGGAAGCGCTGGTGCTCGAGAGTCGGAGCTGCTGGGACAGCTCGAAAGTCACTTGATTGAGATCGGCGCGCCGACGCGCATCGTGCCCTGGAAGATCGGGGACAGCTATCTGCCCGCGGCCGCCGCGCAGCGATCGGGACCGGTTCCAGCCTGAGACGCGCCGGGAAGCGCGTAGGGAATGCGTATCCGCGTGCGCGCGAGCAAGAGCGTGCGCGCCGCGCAATCAGCGACACAGGTCGCGTGCGCGTGCCCGGACACCACCTCCCCATGACGCGTCTCCGTCACAGCGCTCGCGCGCGTCGGAGACGCGTCTTTGCGGCCTTGTGCTCCTTTTTGCGGCAGGCCGGGTGCGTGACGCGCGCGCTTGTGCCAGTGTAGCTAGTTGGGGTCCGGGTGGCGGCGGCAGGAGAAGGGCATGCGATGGTTGTGGATTCGCGCTGCGGGCTTGGCCTTCGTGCTCGCGGCTTGCTCGGGCGACACCAGCGGTGGGCGTGGCTCGGGGTCGCCGCCGAGCGCGGGTGACTCTAGGGCCGTGGCGGGCAGCGCCGCACCGACCACTTCGCAAGCCGGGTTCGGCAACGCGGCGATGTCCATGCCGATGACGTCCGGTCCTCGCAATCCAACCCAATCCGACGCCGGCCCGCAGGGTGACGGGGGCGTCAGCTGCAACGACGCCGGCTTCTGCATCGCGAGCACGCCTGACTCCAAGGACTGCGGCACGCTCTCGTTTCAGCCCGACGTGCAGGTGACCCGTGTCCCGGGCAACCTGCTCATCATCTTCGATCAGTCGAAGAGCATGGACGAGGCCTGGGGCCAGACGACCAAGCTCGACGCGGCCCGTAGCGCGCTGGCCAACGCGATCATGACGCTGCAGGACGACCTCACGGTGGGGGCGATCTTCTTTCCCACCACGGCGTGTCCGCCGTTCACGCCGTTCGATACCCCGCAAGCAAACACGGTCGCGCCGATCGATGCGGCCGAGCAGATCTCGTTTCGGCCGGGTCGTGATTTCTTGCAGGCCTGGAGCGATCACTGGGCCGCGCTCAGCGCGACCATCCTCGGCACGCCCATGAACGAGGCCTTCGACCGCGCCGACGTGGCGCTCAAGGCCGCCGGGCTGACCGGGTCCACCGCGATCGTGGCGGTCACCGACGGCGAGCCCAACTGCCTGCCGGTCGACGCCGCGACCAATGGCATCCCGACCCTCACCGAGCCCATGCGCGCCGCCGACTGGCTGGCGACCAGCGGGATCAAGACCTACATGGTCGGGCTGCCCGGCGCCAGCGGTGTGCAGATCCTCAACGACATCGCGCAGAGCGGCGGGACGATGCAATACATCGTGCCCGACGATGCGATGCAGCTCGAGATGACGCTGCAACAGGTCGTCCAAGAACAGGTCAAGAGCGGCTTCAACTCCTGCTCGATGAAGATCAATCCGGTGCCGGCGCTGCCCGATGACCTGCTGATGATCGTGGACGAGCCGGGCGTTGGCGAGCAGCAGGTGCCGCGTAGCGAGGGCTGGAGCCTCAGCGTCGACAACGGGGAAGCCGACGTGGAGATCACCGGCCCGCTGTGCGATGCGGCGATGAGCGGCCGCTTCACCAGCATCAGCTTCAAGTACGCCTGCCCGACCGAGCCGCCGCCGCCGCCGCTGCCGCCGATCAAATAAGCCGCTGCCGCCGGCTACGCGCGCCGGCGCCGCGTGAATAGCCACGCCGTTGCCAGCAGCAGCGTCAAGCTCGCCCGCGGTGCGGAGCGCGACGAGGCACCCGGAACGTCGCAGCCGCAGCCGCCGCTCTTCGCGCCCGCGCCCGCGCCCGCGCTCGTGGCGCCGTTGGCGGAATCGGCGCCGGCCGCGCCGCTTGTGACGCCCGTGCCGTTGTTGGGCACGCCGCCGCCGCTCGAGCCGCTCGAGCCGCCCGCGCCTCCCACGCCGGTCGCACCGGTGGCGCTGCCGGCGTCGGCCTGCCCGGACGTGCCGCCGGTGCCCGTGCCCGCGCCCGCTCCGCCGCTGCCGGAGCCGGCGGCGCCGCTGCCGCCGCTGCCGCCGCTGCCGCCGCCGGTCGGCTTGCCGCCCATGCCAGTCGTGAACAGCACCGGATCCTTGGAGATGACGCCGACCGCCGACACGTAGAGATCGTAGGTGCCAGCGGGCAGATCGGCCGGCGTCGTGAACTGGCAGCTCTCCTCGAGCGGGGCCTTGTGCGGCATCATGTGACTGAAATTGAACGAGCGGCAGTAGTGCACGTCGCCGGTCTCATCGGTCAGCCAGACGACTGGAAAGTTCTCGGCCATGGTCATGTCGTCGCCTTCGTCGGCGCCGTTGATCAGGCCGGTGAGCTGCGTGCCCTTCAGGGTGTACGTGCCATCGCTGTTGAAATCGACCGAGGTCACCACCGGCCGCCACTCGTCTTGCGGCTGCGTATCCGGCGTGTAGATCCAATCGTTGCGCTCGGCCGTGACCATCACCTGGCCGTTGGGCAGGTTCACGTAGCCGATCGGGTAGGGATTGCCCGTGTCCGGCGGCGGTGTGACCGATTTCGAGGTGTTCGTCATCGGGTCGAACTCCTGCAGCACCACGCCCGGCCCGTACGTCATCTGGACCAAGGCGCCCCACACCTGGCCGTTGGGCAGCGTGTCCGTGAACTCGTCTTCGGCGCGGTTGCCGTTGAGCAGGTCCGGCCCGAAATCCCACGTCCCCGGATCGGCGCCCGTCGGGCCCGGCGTGTAGATGTAGCTCTTGCCGAGGCCGTACACGAACACCCGGCCGTCGAACATCAGCGAGATGCCCCCCGCGTCACCGACGTCGAAGCCGCTCGGGACCGCGCCGGTGCGCTGCCAAGTGCCGCTCGCCGAGTCGTAGATCGCGGCGCCGTCCCTGGCGTAACCCACGGCGAGCACGCCGCCGTTTTGCAGCGCGGCCCACGCGTTCTCTTGGCCGTTGTTGAGCGGCATCGACTTGCCGTCGGTCCACTTGTCGGTCGCCGGGTCGTAGATCTGGATCTGGTTGCCTTTGCGCGTGCTGTCCAGGATGCGACCGTCGTCGAGCATCGCGCTGCCGGTATCGCCGATGTCGTGGGGCGCGGGCGTGATGTCGGTCCATTTGTCCGCGACCGGGTCGTAGATCTCGCCGCTCGCGCACAGCGCCGGCGTGCACGCCGGCCCGTCGACGTACTCGCCGCCAGCCTCGAAGAAGCGCCCGTCCTTGAGCACGTGCTGTTGGGCCCCGCCGCGCGCGTGTTGCTTGCTCGCGGCCGGGCTCCAGCTGCCGTGCTCGTAGCTGCCCTTGACGTCCGGGGTCAGGATCACGAACTGGTTCAGCGCCCCGCCGTGCGACAGCACGCGCCCGTCGGAGAGCAACCACAGCCCGAACGCCTGGCCGCCGGCCGCGGTGTTCGCCGGCGCCATCGCCCAGGTGCCGTCGGCGAGGGCCGTGTGCGCAATGGCGATCGCTGCGAGCGCCAACAACGTTGAGAACCAGAATTGCAATCGACGGTGCATACGCTCTCCTCTTGCCATGTGACGGTCGTCGTTCACAAGCTCCGCAAGTACTCGATCAACGCGCGTCGATCGCCGTCAGCAAGCTCGGGCGGGTCGGCGCCGGGCTCGGCCACCGCACGCAGCATGCTCGGCAGCACGTCCGCCAGCGTCGCGGCGCTGCCGTCGTGCAGATACGGTGCCGAGTCCCACAGCCCGCGCAGCTGAGGGGTGTCGAACGCACAGGGTGCGCGCGGGTGGCCGTCGATGTCGGTGTGCTCGACGTCCTCTGACGGCGAATGATCGCTCGCCGCGCAGGTGCCCACGTCGTGGAGCAGCACGCCGCCGTCCGTGCTGCTCGAGACCGCAGGGCCGCTCAGATCGAGCATCGGGTTGCCGGCCGCGGAATCGGTCTTGGCGGCTCCGCTGTGGCAGCCGCCGCAGCCGATCTGGTCGAACACCTGTTCGCCCCGTGCGCGCAACGCGTCGAGCTCGTCCCCCGCGAGCGCGTGCTCGACGTCGGTCGAAGGCGCGACCGGGGTCGGGATCGCGTAGTTGACGAAAGCGGCGAGCGCGTCGAGCAGCGGCTGCTGCGTGGGCTCGTCCCGGTCGAAATGACCGCCTTGCTCGACGTCGATGGTCTGCCAGTAGTCCTGCACGCGCGTGCGATCGGCGGTTCGAAACAGAAATCCGGTATCGAGCAAGCCGCCAGCGTTGGTCGGCGTGTCGCGCGGCCCCTGCGCGAACTTCCACGTCACCGCGTCGCTGCGGCCTTCCAGGTGGCAGCTGGCGCACGCTACCCAGTGGTTCGTGGTCACGGGTAGGTCGTCGCTGTTCGCGGAGTAGAACAGCTTCTGTCCGAGGCGCAGCTCGCCGGGCATCGGATCGCGTTGCAAGCCGCCGAAGCTGCGGCCGTCCGCCGTCAGGCTCAGGCCGGCGTCGGACTGGTCGAGGCTGAAGGCGGCGATGTCTTCGCTGTTGCGCTGCGCGACGTAGAGCGTGCCGCCGGCCCAGGCGATGGCTTCGGGCAGGTGACCCGGCAACGGACGTACCAGCTGGGTCTCGATACGCCGCTCTGCGTCGATGACCAGCACGTCCTCGCTATTGGTGTCGGCGACGAAGGCCAGCTTGCCGTCGGCGGAGAACGCGAGCGCATGCGGCCCCGACACCACGTCGCCGAACGCGCCGCCGTCGCCGGGATGGGCTTGCACCGACAGGCGCGCGAGCTGGCGGCCGTTGCGGTCGAGGATGGTCAGCGCGGGAAACACCGTGCGCTCGAAATCGAGCTCGGGCTGGGCCGTGTCCGTGCCCAGCATTAGGTGCGCGACCCACAGCTCCGAGCTGCCGGGCCGAATCATCGCATCGTAGATCCCGCGCACCGCGCCGTGTGGCTCGGTCGGGTCCGGATCGCCGTCAGGCGTGCTCGGGCTCGGACGCGGCGGGCCGTCGTCGAGCGTCCAGGTCGCCTTCAGCGCCAGCGGCTCGGTGGTGAAGCGGCTCACGCCCGGCCCCAAGAAGTGCGTGGCGATCAAGCTCGTCCCGTCGCCGGCCCAGGCCAGCGCCCAGGGCTTGCGCGGGCAGGCCACGCGCGCGGTGGGCTTCAGCGGCTTGGCCGAGAGCTCGACGACCTCGTCGTCCTGCGCGCAGGCGACGAACAGGTGGCGGTCGTCGGCGCTGACCAGCACTCCGATCGGCTCGGAGCAGACGAACACCGAGGCCTCGACGCGCAGCGACGCCGCGTCGAGTCGGTACACGCGGCCGGAGCGCTGGCCGGTGATGTAGAGCGTGCTCGCCGTCGCGTCCAGGGCGAGCGCGCGCGGTCCGACCGCGGGCTCGTAGCGGCCCGCGGCATCGCGCGCCGGCCGCTCGCTCGCCAGTAACCGCTCGTGCAGGACGCGCCGCGTCGATGTATCGACGGCGCTGACGCTGTCCGCGTCGGGGTGAGCTACATACAGGCGCGTTCCGTCCGGGCTCGCCACGAGCGCCCCCGAGTGGGTCTGCTGCGCGCTTGCGGGCGCGGCATCCGGCGCGCAACCGCAGCCGATTGCGACGCCCAGCCCGGCGATGTACAGGAGCGCCGCCTTCATTGTGCGTCCTCACCGGCGTCGCGTGGCGCGCGCGCCGCTGCCGGCTTCAGCATGAACGTGATCGAGCTCGCGAGCGCCGCCGGCAGCCCGACCGCCGAAATCTCGGGTACGCAGTCGCGATCGCGATCTTCGGCGATCGCACGCGAGCCGTCGGGGTTCGGCTCGGGATACGAGCCGGTCTCGCCGGTCAGCGTGCGTTCGGCCATCTGCAGCCCGCCCAGCCCGAGCGGCTGGCCGCCGGCATCGTGGCCCAGCTGGACGCACTCGTCCGGCCACTGCACGGCGCCGTCCCGATTGCGATCGTCCCAGCCGTTGAGCACCAGCGTGTTCAAGCGCCCGACGCGCTGCTCGATCAGCCGGCGCATCGTGTCGTTGCCGGGCAGCACCGCGATCAGCTCGTAGCTGTCGCGCAACGCGCCCTGCAGCAGCCCGAAGCGGCGCGGCGTGAAGGTCAGCTTCGGCCCGCGGTCGCCGGCGACGGTACGATACACGCGCGCGTCCGGGTCGTAGAAATCGCGCTCGAGCCGCTGCCACACGCGCTGCGCGCGAGCGCGGTACTTGGTCGCGCCGGTGGCCAGGTAGGCGGTGAGCAGACCCTTGATCGCGGCGGTGTGCGCGTCCAGGTGGGTCGCATCGCCGGTCGGTGCGCCCTGCGCGAAGTCCCAGCCCAGGAAAGCGCGGCCATCTTCGGCAGTGAGCTTGTCGTAGAAGACGGCGGCGAGCGCAGCGACCAGCTGATCCAGGCGCGCTCCGAAGGCGGCGCTCCCGGCGAGCGGGAATGCGTCGAGCGGACACGGGATGCCCGCGGTATCGGGCGTGGTGTTCCCGTACAGCGTCAGCTGCGAGTCGAGCGCGCGACGCGCCGTACGCAGCGCCAGCAGCGTGTAGGCCGCGACGTCGCTCGATAGCAGCGTGCCCGGGACCGGCTTGCCGTCGTGCACCGTGGCCTCGTCGGCGAACGCGCCGTGCGCGAGATCGGCGTGCAGCCGGTCGATGTCGACGAGCACGACGCGGATCATCGCGAGCGCCCGATCGTGCAGCGTCGGCTCTCCGTCCGGGGTCTGGTTCTGCGGTGGAAACGGATCGCCGTCGAAGTACACGCGAGCCGGCTGACTGCCGCCCACCTTGGCGTTGCCGCGGTCGGTCAGCGCGTAGACGCTCGCGTACGCGCCGAGCAATCCCGCAAGGTCGAGCAGCTGGCTGCCCGGCTCGGCGATCGTGAACGCCGCCGGTCGTGGGAAGCCGCTCTCGTCCTCGCTCTCGGTCACGTCGAGCGAGGCCGGGAACCAGCGCAGCGGGCTGTCCGAGCCGTAGGCCAGCGCATCGGACAGGCTGGCGAAGCCGGAGAGCGCCTCCCCGTCGGTCGTGGTCAGCTCGAGCAACCACTGCGCCGCCTGGTTGTCGAGCATCTGCAGGAAATTGCCGGCTTGGAAGCCTTCGATGTCGCTCGAGCCGAGGTACGTCCCGGGATTCAGACCGCTGCCGACGGTGTTTCCCGGGACGCCGACGTCCTCGAGCCGCGAATCGAGCACGGACTCGATCGGGCTCTCGCGCACGTCGTGCATCAGCTGCAGGTAGTTCAAGCTCCAGAGCGATTCCTTCCAGTCGAGCCAGCCGGAAGCGCCCGGCGAGATCGTCATCGAAACCTGCGCCGCGCGGTCGAGCAGGTGCAGCGAGCGGTAGTCGCACTCGTAGTCGTCGCTGCCGAGCGCCGCGAGCTTGCTCGGGTTGTCGTCCGAGCTGAGCGAGCACCCGTGCGCTTCGTGGGTCGGACGAATCGACGGATCCCAGGACGAGAACGGTTGCAACACCGGCCACAACCCCGGCCAGCCCAGCGCGTGGCCGGCGTCGTCGCCTACGACCACGCGCAGCGTCGCGTTGCTCGCGCTCGCCAGCTGCGTCAGCCAGTCTTGCGCCAGGCGCAGGGCGGCCTTGCCCGTCACCCCCTTCGGGTTGAGCACGGGCCCGAACAGCAACGATGTCCCCGCGCCTGACTCGAAGGCGACGTCGTTCATCGGCTGCTTGGAGTACTCGTAGGACTCGACCGCCGAGGAGAAGCCCGCGAGGTCGACCTGCGGCTCAGGCGCGCCCCCGTCGGGGCTGGTCGCGGCCGGGTCGAGGTACGTCTCCGCCGTGCACGTGTGATCCTGGCAGCTGTAGTCGCGGTTGAAGCCGCCGAGGTCGCGGCCCATCGCTTGGGCGAACGGCTCGCCGGAGATCTGCATCTCGACTGACGCGATGAAGTGGTCGCGCGTGTCGAAGCGCCTGTCGACCGCGCTCACCCCAAGCGCGAAGGAGTGCGAGAGGGCCGCATCGTTTGGGGTGTCGGGCGCGCTGCCCGCGCACGCACCCACCGTGAACAGCCACAATGCGGCCAAACGCATTCCTGCGTGCCGCGGTCGCCAGCGCGTGGTGGCCCGTACCTCGAGATCCTGGTCGACCGGCATGCCCGACTAGGAAGTGACGCGAGCCCGCGAACGCGGGTCAGCCCTCGAGCCTGCGTGCCCTCCGAATGGCGAAATCGCGGAGCTCGGTAACGGCTCTTGCTCGGAGCTGAGCCGGCGTGCGCGCTCGCCACAGCCGGCTCGGGCACTTCCGGCCGCACAGCCGGGTCCGCGGGGTGCGTCGAGGAAGTCCCCGCGGGCTCAACGCGGTAGCCGAGGTCGGGGTCGAACCGACCCGCCCTTGCGGGCACTGGATTTTCAGACCGATGCGGCAGGGCGGGAACATAGCGTTTACACTCACGGCGACGCGACCGAACAACGCCGAATCGGAGTACAGGTGACCACTATCGATCGCACGCTGCATGCAACCGACCAAGGCGCGGCAAGTCTCGGAGGCGCAAGGCTCTTCGAGCAACGCGCGCCAGCGAGGTATCGCCGTGGCGGTCGCAGCATTGCCCGGAAACTGTCTGGCCAGCCGCTCCACGTGCCCGGCCATCAGTACCGTTATTCTTGCGAGCCCAAGGCGTGTTCAGATTGCACTGGTCGCAGTATCCCGTGCCACCGCAGGATCCGGGGGGGCCGTCTACGGCTGGCGGACTTTCGTCGCGACTCGACTCGACGCCCAGCGGTCAGCCCGTAACGGTGGCCGCCGTCGGGAAACTGTTGGCCGCGCGGGCACATTCTTGACAGCACGCGCGCTTGTTATAAGCGCACAATGCGCAAGTCGACGTCGCGCCAGATGAAACGAATTGTTGCTCGCGATCATGGTCTGCCCGCTGCTGTATTCGCGCTCGTGTTTGGCGCTTGCTCGAGCGGTGGAACGACTTCTTCCGGGATGCCCGGCGCGGCGCACGCAGGTGCGGCCGGCGGAGCGCCGGTGAACTCGGCCGCTGGCGCCGGCGGAGCGAGCTCCAATCACGGTGACGCGACGAGCAGCGAAGCAACCCCTCCGCCCACTCGCAACAATGTTCCCGCAGGCCAGGCTGGCACGTCGGCGCCAGTGACGCCCGGCGATGGAGGAATGTCATCCGGCGCGGACGCAGCCGCGGGAACATCCGCTGACGCTGCGGGGCGGCCCGGCGCGACCAAAGGCAGCGGCGGCGCGGCGAGTACTGGCGGCACGAGCGGGGGTGACGGGACGGCGATCGATGAGCCCCCGTGTCTCGGCGATACGAGTCAAATCGTCATGATTGGCGATTCCTATGTGGACTGGATCACGCATACGTTCCCATCGGATATGAATGCGGCGTCCATGTTGATGATCGATGATTTCGCGATCGGGGGTACGTCGATGGGCTCGGGCGGCATCGGGCTCATCGGACCCCAGTTCGACAGCGCGCTCGAGAGTCATCCGAAGATCCTCACGGTCATCATGGATGGAGGTGGCAACGACATTCTTGTCCCCGACCTCGCCATGTTTCCTAACGGGGGTGACTGCAAGAACCTGGGCGCTCAGGCCACGAGCATCCCCGACTGTCAGAAGATCGTGCAGACCGCGCTCGATGCGGCGACACAACTGTTTACGCATATGGCCGAATCGGGAGTGAAGGACGTGGTGTACTTCTTCTACCCGAAGGTACCCACCGGCACCTGGTTAGCCGACGACCCGAACGGGATGCTCAGCTACGCGCTACCCATGGCCAAAGCGGCTTGCGACGGCGCCTATCGGACAGCCATCCAGCTGGATCCGAGTAAGCCCATTCGGTGCCACTTTGTGGATATGGTGCCCGTGTTCGATGGTCACCCTGAATACTTTGCAGATGCCGATTTGCACCCGAACTCGACTGGATCGAAGGCCATGGCGGCAGCCGTTTGGGAGAAGATGAAGCAGGATTGCGTCGCACAACCAGCTTCCAGTGGTTGTTGCTCGCCCAACTGATCGCGCGGCCGGGGGGGGCTGGCCGGGGGGGCCCTGGCTGGCCGGGGGTATCGGCCGGGGGGACGGTCCTCGATACATCGATTGTTGTATCGGTGGGGGGGCCGTGGTAGGCGAGGTGCTCGATGCCGCGAGCTGCGCGCGTGAGCTTGGCTGGAGGGGTTGCGCTGGACCAGTGGTAGCTGGACCGAGCGGGTGCCCGAGAGGCGTACCTGGAGCTGGTTGGGAAGGCTGTGGGACGCAGCGAGGTGGAGGTGCTGGCGTACTGCTTGATGTCCAATCACGTGCATCTGGTGTTGGTTCAGGGCGACCGTCCCCTCTTGTTGATGGTGTCCGAGAGCATGCGCAGCCAGTGGCGCAACTGCGAGAACACCAGAAACTCATCGTGCACACGCCGCTGGCCTTGGCGAGCGAGGCGATCGCGAAGCTCCTTCTTGCTCAGCATCTCAAGCAGGTACTCGGCGACGGCCGCCGGATCGCCGGGGCGGTCGTTGATACGACCATCGATTCCGTCTCGAATCTGCTGGCGGACGCCGCATGCATTCGAGCCTAGCACAGCGACGCGCTTCCACATCGCCTCGGTCACGGTCAAGCCGAACCCCTCGCGCCACGAATTCTGCACGACGATGCTCGAGCACAGCTGCAACGCGTTGACCATCAACGCGTTCTCGCGAAGCGAACCCATGGGCAAGGACAGGATGGCGATGTCTTGTTGCAGTTCGGGCTCGAGACCACGATAGGCGCCCACGAGCTCCCGCAGCACCCCCGAGGCCTCCGGATCGTCTTGGACCGCGGCGGGCTCGGGCCCGGCGAGCACGAGTCGCGTGATCTCGATCCGCCGCTGCTCGCGCGGGCTCAGTCCCTTTGCGCTGCGGCATTCCCGCTTGAGCCTCGCAAACCCCTCGAGCAACGGGCCGAACCCCTTCAGCCGGTCCCAGCGCGAGATCTGCGAGACGATGGGTCGCGGCAGCAGCCCCATGTCGCGTTGCAGCGGCGCGAACTGGCCATCGGGTTGAAGGCGCTCGACTCGATATCGAAAGGCCGGACGCACGAGCGGCTCGGTCTCCGGAATCAGCCCGGAATTCGTAAGCACGCCCGTAAGCTCGGTCGCGGACAGCGGGCGGTTCTTCGGCTGCAGCGGATCGATCGCGGGCGTGATCACCGAAACCGTGCCCGAGACGAATTCCGGGATGTACTCCGGGGCACTAAAGATACAGTGGTCATAGCAGCGCACGTAAGGCTGGAGCATGCCCCAGGCCGCGCGTGTCTCGGGCGTCACGCTGTCGAGGCCAATGTGGCAACGCCACATGGCGCACAAGCCGATGCGCTGTCTCAACAGCGCGCCCATCGCACAAGGTTGGGGATCGTGAACGACCAAGACATCGCGGGGGCTGAGCTTTGGCGCCAGTTCATCGGCCAGCTCGCGACTCACCTGCTCGTAGATCGCGCGGTCATCGCCGTCGATCTCGGGCTTGCCCTCGCCGTGGATCAAATTGTGTAGACGCTTGGTGACCCCGAAGAACCGCTCCCGGTCTGTGCCGATGACCACCCAACGCGCATCGACACCAAGTTCGCGCAGGATTCCGACGATGCACGGGAGCATCTCCGCAACACCGCCTCCGCGCGCCGTGGAATTGACCATCCACACCGTACGCCCATGAAGACGCGGCACGAGCTCATGTGCCTCCTTGCGCAGCTCGGCGACAGCGGCGGCCAGGTGCGCGTGAGCCGCGTAGTCGTCCAGCGGAGTGGCGTTGTCGACGGCGATGCTTTCGATCATGCGGGCTCCGAGGCGAGGTCAATATCGTCAGGGTATCAGCTGACGCACCCGCGTCATACTCGAAGCCCACCAAAGCCAGATGGCTTAGGCCCGACCGCGCGGCCAGATGGCTTAGGCCCGACCGCGCGGCCGGGGGGACGCGCGGCGGAGAAGGTCAAGGCGGCGCTGTCGGGTCGCGGCGCGGAGCGGCGCGCGGGTCCGGTGGGTCGGCCCAGCGTGCGCGAGGTGATCGATGCGGCGCTGGACCTGTTGGATGTGGACCCGATCGAGCTGCAAGTGCGTCCGCGGGCGAGGGGTCCGACCCAGGCCAAGCGTTTGGCGATCTGGGTGTGGCTGCACGAGTACGGCGGCCAGCAAGTGGAGCTGGCACGCGCCCTGGGCCTGGACACCGGGGTGGTGAGCTATCACTACGGTCGGGCGATGACGACGCCAGCAGAGCTCGACGAGCAAGCGAGCGCGCTGACGGCGTTGCTCTCTGCCCGCCGCCGCTCACGTCCGCGCACCAAGACCAAGGCCACGGCCGATGCGCTACCGGTGCGGTATCATGTGGATGTGCAGGAGACCTGACGCGTGCCGGCGAGGGGATGGAGCGGAAGCAAGAAGCGGAGGTTATCGAAGTATCGAGGACCGTCCCCTTTTGTCTCCTTTATGTGGATGTGCAGGAGACCTGACGCGTGCCGGCGAGGGGATGGAGCGGAAGCAAGAAGCGGAGGTTATCGAAGTATCGAGGACCGTCCCCTTTTGTCTCTTTTGTCTGGCCTTGCAAATTCGCTGGCAGAGGGCCTTGGGCCTGTGGCCCTTGGTCGGTTCCCGCGCTACGGTCCCGGGGTATGACTCCGGCGTCGAAGCTCCTCCTCCATTATCACCCCTTCAGCCGCGCGGCCAACGTGGTCTGGATGCTCGAGGAAGTCGGGCAACCCTATGGGCTGCGTTATGTGGATTTGATGGCCGGTGCGCAGCGCACGCCGGAGTTCCGCAAGCTGAACCCGATGGGCAAGCTGCCGACGCTCCAGGACGGCGACGCGATCGTCACCGAATCGGCGGCGATCGGCCTCTACCTCGCGGACCGCTATGGCTACGGCACGCTCTGCCCCAAGGTCGACGACTCGACGCGCGCGACGTATCTGCGCTGGTCGCTGTTCGCGCCGTCGGTGATCGAGCCGGGCGCCTACGCGCAGGGCGCGAAGTGGGAGTACCGCTCGTCGCAGGCCGGCTGGGGTGAGTACGCGAACATGCTCGACGCGATCGAGGTCGCGATCGGCAAAGGGCCGTGGCTACTCGGCGATCGCTTCAGCATGGCCGACGTGATCTTCGGCGGCACCGTGCGCTACATGCTGATGTTCAAGATGCTCGAGGCGCGTCCCCCGTTCGTCGCGTACAGCCAGCGGCTCGACGCGCGTCCCGCCTGGCAGGCCGCCCAGGCCAAGAACAACGCCAGCATCGAAGAGCACGGCCTCAAGCGCGGGTAGCTCTGCGCTGCGCGGCGTGCGCACGCAGACCGTGTGCGATTCATGGCCACCAAACCAAGCCATGACTGAGGACGTGCTTGCCGAAGCGACGCTTGCGCCGGACACTCCATCCGTGACCGGCGCAAACCGCCAGAGCGCAACGCCAGAGGAGTTATGACCACCTCGGATCGTCCATCGGATCGTCCATCCAATCGGCCGCTTCCCGCCCGTGCAGTCTCTCCCGAACGAGACGCGCCCGCCATTGCTCGCGACTTCGAGGACAACCTGTACACGCGGTTGGGCAAGTTCGCCGCGATAGCGACGCGCAACGACAACTACCTGGCGCTTGCATACACCGTGCGCGACCGCATGTTGCACCGCTGGATTCAGACGGCGCAGACCTATTTCGAGCGGACCAGCCGGACGGTTGCCTATCTCTCGGCCGAGTTCCTGATCGGGCCGCAGCTAGGGAAAAACCTGTTGTACCTGGGGCTGCAGGACGAAGTGCGTGCTGCGATGCTCGAGCTCGGCATCGACCTCGATACACTGATCGAACACGAGCAGGAGCCGGGCCTCGGGAACGGCGGGCTCGGCAGGCTTGCCGCCTGTTACATGGATTCGATGGCCACGTTGTGCATACCGGCGATCGGCTACGGCATCCGCTACGAGTTCGGGATCTTCGCTCAACGCCTGCGTGACGGCTGGCAATACGAGGCCACCGACAAGTGGCTCCGGCTTGGCAATCCATGGGAAATCGTGCGCCACGAGATCGAGCACACCGTCATGCTCGGCGGTCGCACCGAACCGTATCGTGATCCTCAGGGACGCTATCGCGTGCGTTGGATTCCTGGTCGCGTGGTCAAGGGAATTCCGTGTGACACGATATGCCTTGGGTACGGTGTGCAGAACGCCAACATGCTCCGGCTATGGCAGGCGGTCGCGAGCGAGGCGTTCGATGTTCAGGCGTTCAACGTGGGCGACTACTTGCGCGCCGTGCAAGACAAGATCGTCAGCGAAAACCTCACCAAGGTCCTTTACCCCAACGACGAGCCGGAGGCCGGCAAGCGCCTTCGGCTGGAACAGCAGTACTTCTTCGTGTCCTGTTCGCTGCAAGACATGATCCGAATCCACCTACAGCGCGCACCCAGCGTACATAACTTCCATCACAAGTACGCGGTGCAGCTGAACGACACCCATCCGGCGGTATCGGTGGTCGAGCTGATGCGGCTGCTCGTAGACGAGCACGCACTGGAATGGGACGAGGCGTGGGAGATTACCACTCGAGCTTTTTCGTACACCAACCATACGCTTCTGCCCGAGGCGCTCGAGGCCTGGTCCCTGTCGTTGTTTGGCAGTGTCCTGCCACGCCATCTAGAGCTGATCTTCGAGATCAACCGGCGTTTCTTGACGCAAGTCCGCGCGCGCTTCCCCGAGAACGACTGGCGCGTCGCGCGCTTGTCATTGATCGACGAGCACGGCGAAAAGCGGGTGCGGATGGCGAACCTGGCGTGCGTAGGGAGTCACGCAATCAACGGGGTCGCCGAGCTCCATACGCACTTGCTCGCCAGCAACGTCTTGGCGGATTTTCAAGCGATGTGGCCGGATAAGCTCAGCAACAAGACCAATGGGGTAAGCCCGCGCCGCTTCCTCGCGCTTGCCAATCCGTCGCTGAGCAAATTGATCCACGAAGCGATCGGAGATGGTTGGCTACGGGACGCGTCCGAGCTGCGCGCGCTCGAAGCGTTCGCCGGCGATGCGGGATTCGGTGAGCATTTTCGTCAGGCCAAACAGACCAGCAAAGCGAGCCTCGCCGAGTACTTGAAACAGCAATACGCACAGAGCGTGGATCCGGCGTCGAGGTTCGACGTGCAGATCAAGCGCATCCACGAGTACAAGCGCCAGCACTTGAACGTGCTGGGCATCATCGCGCGCTACCGCCAGCTCAAGCAGGGCAAGCAGTCGCATACGGTGCCTCGCACGGTATTGTTCGCGGGCAAGGCCGCGCCCGGCTACACCATGGCGAAGCTGATCATCAAGCTGGTGCACTCGGTGGCCGAGGTCGTGAACAACGACCCGGAGACCCGTGATCTGTTGCGCGTGGTCTTCGTCCCGGATTTCAACGTCAAGATCGCCCAACGCATGTACCCGGCCGCCGAGTTGTCGCAGCAGATTTCGCTGGCGGGCAAAGAAGCCTCCGGCACTGGGAATATGAAGTTCATGATGAACGGGGCGCCGACGCTGGGCACGCTCGACGGCGCGAACATCGAGATTCGCGAAGAGGTCGGGGAGGAGAACTTCTTCACGTGCGGCCTCAGCGCGAGCGAGGTCCGCGCGCGCAGGGTGGCCGGGTACGACCCGCGCGCGTTGTATGAAGGCGATCCCGAGCTTCGGGAAGTGCTCGATCTTCTGCAGAGCGGATTCTTCTCGCGCGGCGATCGCGATCTATTCGCAGGGCTCATCGCCGGCCTGCTCGGTCACGACGAGTACATGCTGCTGGCCGATTTTCGCTCGTACATGCAGGCGCAGGAGCAGGTCGACCGGGCCTATAGCGACCCAACGGCATGGACGCGAATGTCGGTCCTGAACGTGGCGCGCAGCGGCAAGTTCTCGTCCGACCGTTCGATTCGGGAGTATTGTCGCGACATCTGGCACGCCAGCCCGGTTCCCGTGGCGCGGTGACTTCGCGCACCCTGCCGGGCTCCGGAGTGCCGGGTGCCCGCCTCGGAGTGGAGCACATGCACGTTATCGCAGACGACCGGGGAGCGGAGCTCGAGCGCAGCTCCGATCACGGCGGCGCAGCGCCTTCCTTGTCCCGCGAGGAGGCGGCGGCGGGTCAAACGCGCCGCCTGAGCCCGCAAAAGCGGGGCGCGGCCGCCGCGGCACCACAACCTACCACCCGACCGCGATCAGCAGGTACTCGGGGTCGGCGTGGGAGACGTAGCTCGAGTAGCCGCCCACGTCGTCGTAGGGGAAGCCGTAGGCCTTGCCATCGAGCGCATGCTGATGCCAGAAGCGGGCGTAGTAGTTGGCGGGCGCTGCCGTGTAGAAGCTCCCGCTGTCGGACCACAGGCTCTTGTTCAACAGCTTACCGTCCGCGCTGAAGCTGCCCGGTGCGGTCCCCACGTGGCGGAAAATCGCCGCGGACAGATCGGGATAGCTCGCGAGCCCGCTGCCGTTGGGACCGGGCTTCGGAATGGTGATGCCGTTGGCGGACCAGATCTGATCGACGAGGGTGTCGTAGTAATGCTCGTTGGCGGCACCGCCGTTGAAGCCGCCGCGGCCCGGCTCCACGATGCGATAAGGCGCGTTGGGTGGCTCGGCGAGCGACTTGAACTCGTCCGGCACCGAGTCGATGAACTTCTGAAAGGTGGTCGCGCGGTCCTCCTGGAAGGTCTCGTAGTCCTCTCCGACCGCGCGATCGAAGCCGTCCGCGCAGTGCAGGCGCATCGCGATCTTGATCCCGAACGCGTCGACGCGCGTGGTATTGCCGTTGTACTGGTGGGCGCCGATCGTGTGCTCGATGAAGTCGAAGTACTTGCTCTTCGTCGGGTCGCTCGCGCAGCTCGCGTCGCCCGCTGCGCACAGGTAGAAGTAGAGCCGGCCGGCGGAGTTGGCCGGCATGTCGTAGCTGTCCTGCTCGGCGATCGAGTGCAGCTCGGAGACGGAGCCGCTCTTGAAGCTCCAGTAGATCTCGTCGTCCTGGTACTTGCCGTTGGTGCGGTTGAGGAAGCGGAAGATCATCACGTTCTTCGCCTTGGGGATCGGCCCGGTGTCCCAAAAGCCCGCGGGCTCGCCGGCATCGGCGCCCGCGGCCCCGCTCCCCCCGCGCCGCCGGCAGTCATCCCTGCGCTACCACCCGTGCCGGCCGTGCCGCCGCCTCCCATACTGCCGTTCGCGCCGCTGCCGGCGCTCGGCGCCGCTGCCCCGCCGCTGCTCGTCGTGCCGCCGCCGCCGCTGCTCGCTGCCGCTGCGCCGCTGCGGCCGGGCGCCGCGCCGCCGCCGCTGGCAAGCGCGCCCGCGGTCCCCCCGGTGCCAGCGCCGAGGGTGCCCCCGCTGTCGCCCCCGGCGCCGTCGGAGTCGCCGGAACAAGCGCCGAGCACGACGATCAATCCGAGCATGGCCTCGGCGGCGAATGGTGCGGGGCGTCTCATGGTTGCCTCACTTGCAGCTCCCCGGCAAGCTCGCATACACCTGCCCGAGCGCCGTCGGAGAGCCGTCCTCGTTGATGAGCTTGGCGTTGGGGATCGGATCGGCGCTGAACCACGCGTAGCGGTACACGTGCGGATTGCTCTCGAGGTACGGCACGGCCGCCCGCATGTACGCCTCCTGGTCGGCTGCCGTCGCACTGCCGTCGCAGGAGAATTCCGTGATCCAGATCGGCTTGCCGAACTGCTCGAAGCCCTCGAGGTTCCCGCCTGGCTCGAGATAGTCCTTCAGCGACGGCAGGTCGCAATTGTACCAGTGCACCGCGACGTAATCGACCTGGCAGTCCGTGCACGCAGCGAAGAAGTCCTTCAGGTACTGATACGGGCTGGTGCCGTTGCAGCTCGCGGCGGGCCCGCAGAAGTTCAGCCCCGGGCCCACGATCGCAACCTGCGCGGCCTGCGCCTTGGACTCGATCATCGGCCAGTAGCTCGCGGCTTGCTGCGCCGTCAGGTTCGACTGGGAATGGAAGTTCGGCTCGTTGAAGGTGAGCAGATACTTCGCACCGGCGGGGATCGCTGCACCCAGGCCACCGCTCCCCCAGATCATCGGCACGAACTCGATCGCGGAGCTCGCCCCGCTCCGCGACATGGCCCAGTTGTACCACCAGCCGATCGCCGGCGAGAACGCGGCGCCGGGCGCGACGTTTGCCGCGATGCCGCGCTTGCACCCGCTGGCTTTGCCGCCGTCACGCGGGCCGGCGTCGCTTACAGCGGCGTCGCTAGCACCGCCGTCGTTGGCGCCGGCCGCGCCGCCCGCGTCTGCGCGGTCCGCGCCGCGCGCGCCGCCCGTGCCGGCGTCACTCATGCCGCCCGCTCCGCCCGGCCCCGGACCTGCGGTCCCTGCAGTGCCGGTGGCGGACGAGCCGTCCGCTTCACCCTGTCCGCCTGTGCCGGCCGGGCCTGCGCCGCCCGCGTTCCCCCCGCCGATCGCGGCGGCGCCGCCCGTGCCCGTGGAGGCTGCCGCGGGCGGGCCGCCGCCGGAGCCGTGGCTCGTCGCGCGGCCGCCGCTCGAGCACGCCGCAAGCAGCAGAATCGCCCCCGCGCATGCCGCGCGGCCGGGCGCCGCGGCTCGAGGATGCCATCGCGCGTGCAGGGCCATTACTGCTTGCAGTGGTCCGGCGAAGCAAGATTCGTTGCCCTTTTTTCATGCGGCTCGCAACCGGCAAGAGGCGTGACGTCGCTGCGATCTCCAAACCATGCCGCGTTACGTTGCCGGTGGTGACTGCTGCGTCCCCGTGACGGACCCTGCTGGCGCACCGAGATGTCGGAACGCGCGATATCCCCGCTCCTTGACCTGTGCGCTGTCCGCCGGCTGCTCGACGATATGGGCACGGAGCGCGCGCTGAAGTGACGCTGCGGTCGCAGGAGCTCGCGCAGACGAGAGAAGATCGAGCTCACGGCCGGCTACGGCGCCAGCTCCGAGCGCTCCCGCAGCGGCCAGCGCATGACGCCCTTCCCCGAAGGCACCTACCCGCCGCCGTTGCGTGAGGCCGCGTAGGTCACCCTCGACCCGAACGACCGCGTGCCCGACGTCGACCTGGTGCACAGTTCCGTGCCGTG
Source organism: uncultured delta proteobacterium (assembly GCA_963778655.1). Classification (GTDB taxonomy): domain Bacteria; phylum Myxococcota_A; class Polyangia; order Polyangiales; family JAFGIB01; genus CAVZVA01. Next base: position 216,208 of record CAVZVA010000011.1, on the reverse strand, counting down.
ATGGCCGAGGCGCGTGCGCGTGGCTGTCCCGTGCTCGGGCGCACCGCGCCGACCGCGCCACGTGCCGCCATCGATCCTGATGGCCGCCTTCCCGCGCGCGGACACCCGCCGCCGGCACTATCGCTTCGAGACGAACCGCCCGAAATTGCCCGAAATTGCACACTGCTCTCGAACCCTGGCAGCCCGCCGCTCCGGGCCTACGTAGGCGATATGGCGAAGTTCGTACGCGAGATCATGAATGGGGAGCTCTTCGCGGTGGAGCCGGATGCGCCGCGTGAGGATGCGCTCGATTTCATCCTGATGCTGGGGATCAGCGCGTGTCCGGTGATCGATGAGGCGGGGACGCTCAAGGGGATGGTGTCGATTCGTGACCTAATGAGCGAGTCGGGGGGGAACCGGGTGCGGGACCGGATAGCGGAGCCGGCGCTGACGGTGGCGGCCGGGGCGACAATCGAGGAAGCGGCGCGGAAGCTGGCGGAGTATCAGGTGCATCGGCTCGTCGCGGTCGATGAAAAGGGACGCGCGGTGGGGATGGCTTCGGCGGTGGACTTGGTGGCGGCGCTAATCGGGCTGCCGGTCGCGCACCCTGCCGGCTTTCCGCAGATCGATACGGTGGCGGGGCTGAGTTGGAGCGCGGACAGTGTGCTCGACACGGAGCACACCGAGCAGGTGCCGAGCGAGCCGGGCGTGTTGGTGCTGGTCTACGGGGGCGCAGGGCGGGTCGAAGTGCCGGTGTGGGTCGACGATGCGCGCGATTTGCGGGCACGCGTCGATTCGTTCGTCGGTAGCCCGCAGAGCGACCAGCCGCAGCTCGCGCACGTGCTCGAGCGTGACCGAGGACACCTGCGGTTCCGGTTCGCGGTCGTGGGCGACGATGAGCAGCGCGCTTCGGCAGTGGCTGCGCTGAACGCGGCCGCGGACCGCGTACGACGGCTGGGCTGAAGGCGGTCTACGGCCAGCTCGGCTGCGCGCTTGGCCTACTGGACGACAACGTACGCGCAGAAGCCTGCGCTGCAGGTGTTTGCCGGCTCGCCGTCTTCAGGCGCGCCGCAGTCTGCTGCAGTGGTGCAGCGCTCGTCGCGCTTCGAACATTCGGGGGTATTGGAAGTGCAGGTGCCGACGGGCTCGGCCCCAAAGAACGCCGGCGTCATGGCGCCGGCAGGAATGCCGCGCGTCGTCGTGAAAACGGGGGCCTCGGCGTGAACAGTGCTGTCGCAATGCGGCTCGGTGCAGCCGCGGTCGACAATACATACGCCGGCGAACGTGACGATGAGGTCAGCCGTGATCGCGCGGTCCGAACCAGGTGCGCAGGGCGTCGCGCAGTCCGTGGTCGGTGCCGTTTCCGACCCAGGCGACGTGTCCGTCCGGCCGAATCAATCGCTTGCGAGGCCCGTCCATTTGGAGCAGCTCGGACATCGGCGCGACGCCGCCTGCCGGGTCGCATCGCTGAACCGCGAGCGCCACGTGACGTTGTGAACCCCGTAATCGGTCCCGTACGCGGAGATGAGCCCCTCGCGCAGCTCGCCGAGCGAGGGCTCGTCGCCTCGCCTGACCTGCGGCTCACACAACACCACGCGCACGCGCTTGCCGTCCTCGAGTCTGCCGAGGCCGTTCACGCCGTTCCTTCCACGCCGAATGCCCGGCGCAGGCTCGCCCGTCATCTCGACCTCGGCGATCAACCATCGCCATCCAGCGCTGCGCGCATTGCCTCTACACTGCGTGGGCGCCACTCATCCCGCGCATGATCACGGAGTCGGCCCACGCCCGGCTCCGTGATCGAGCGCGAGTACGCCCTGAGCGAGCTCGCAAGACAAACAGACCTGCGATTTGCTCTCCTCGAGTAACGGCGGTCGAGCGCGACGCCTGGCCGAAGGGACGGTGAACGACCGCAGACCCGGGGCCGCTTGGAGCCCGAACCTGTTGGGATGCCGCAAGAGCGGCAAGTCCCAGCAACGCTGCACGGCGCAGCGCGGCCGCGGTTCTCGGCTCTGGGCGAGCGCGGGCACGACCTGTTTGCGCAACGTCACGTTTGCGGCCCCACAGCGCCACCTTGCCAACTGAGACATCCAGATCTCCACGCCTCCGAGCGTGGTCCGGCTGGCACGAACCCGGCGCGCTCGGCCCGCTCGACCTGAGAGCGACCCGTTGCTGCGCAACAAGGTCCCGTCGAGGTCGGCCGCGATCAGCTCGAAGGCCGGCCGCGCGCGCGCTTCGAGAGCGGGCATCGGGCGATGCCATGCCAGGTCACGCGACCACTGTCAAACGCCACACCCTTCGCCGAGTGTCCGCCGGCGTCACGCAGCGTGGTCACCATGGCAAGGGCAACCGCCCGAGCTGAGTCGACTTGGCGGTAGCACTCACGAAACAATCGCCCAGCCCACGGAGACATGGTGACGGTCCTCAATGTGCGCCAGGCAAAGCCTGGACCGAGGGAAGGGAGACGTGCCGTGTAAACGTCGACAGAAACTCGGAAAAGCTGCCCAGCAGGTGGGCGACCCGCCCGAGCAAGAGACTACGCGCCGCCTGTCCGACGTAGCGCAGCTGCCAAGGTAGCGAGCCAACCCTGTCGTCGAGCCCGATGGCCGCGCTCCCGTCGGCGGACCGGCGGAACCGCCGAGAGCGCCGCGACCGAGGCCGAGCCGGCGCGAACGAATCGATTGTCGAATCGAGATTGCCGCCGCTCGGCGCTCTGCTTAGGTAGAGATCGACACGCAGCACCACCACGCCGAAAGGAGGCTAGTCATGGCGACCGATGGTCCGGTCGACTGTGGTCTCGAGGGCGTCGTCGTAGCCGAGAGCGCGCTGAGCCGCGTCGACGGTGAAGCCGGACGTCTGATCATTCGAGGCTACGAGATCGCCGAATTGGCCGAGCACGCGAGCTACGAGCAGACCTGCGCGCTGCTGTGGGAGGGCTTGGCGCCATCCCCTGCCACGCACGCCCGCTACCGCGCCCGCTTGGGGCGGGCGCGCGTGCAAGCGTTTGCCGCGCTGCCGCGGCTGGAGCATGCGTTGCACATGCGCGTTGCCATGGAAGCGCTGCGCGCCGCGCTCGCCAGCATCGAGCTCCCGCCGAGCGATTCCGCCGGCGCCGAAGGTGAGCTAGGGGCCGGGAGCAGCGGCGAGGGCGACCACGAGGCCGACGGCGTCGGCCAGGCTACGGCGATCACCGCCGCAACCGCCGTCTTCGCCGCCGCGATCGCGCGCAAGCGCGCGGGCCTCGCGCCGCTGGCTCCCGATCCCGCGCTCGACCATGCGCGCGACTATTTGCGCATGGCCACCGGTGCCGACCGGCCCGACACGGCCCGCGCGCTCGAGCACTACCTGGTCACCGTGTGCGACCACGACATGAATGCCTCGACCTTCGCTGCGCGCGTGGTGACCTCCACCGGCTCCGACATGGTCAGCGCAATCGTCGCCGCGGTCGGTGCGCTCAAGGGTCCGCTGCACGGCGGCGCGCCCGGGCCGGTGCTCGACATGCTGGACGCCGTCGCCGTGCATGGCGACGCCCGCGCATGGCTGCAAGCACAGCTCGAAGCCGGCCGTCGAATCATGGGCATGGGCCACCGCGTCTACCGCGTGCGCGACCCGCGTGCCGAGGTGCTCGAGCGCGCCATCCACCTGCTCGCAGGTCCCGGGTGCAAAGGCGGCCGACTCGAGCTCGCTCGCCGGGTCGAGCTCGCCGCGCGCGAGCTGCTGCGGGAGCGCCACCCCGCGCGCAGCCTGGACGTGAACGTGGAGTTCTATACCGCCGTGCTGCTCGACGCCGTGGGCCTCGACCGGCGCGACTTCACCTCGACGTTCGCAAGCGGGCGCGTGGCGGGCTGGAGCGCGCACGTGCTCGAGCAACGCCGTACCGGCCGGCTGATCCGCCCTGCTCTGCGCTACGTCGGCCCGCTGCCCGAGATCGCGGCCTGACATATGGACGCGCGCGCAGCCGCACCAGCGCGCACAGCGCCGCGGCGCGCCGCCGCCCGAGCGCGGACGCCGTCGGACAGCCGGGGTCGCTTGCGATCGTCGATGTCGATCGATATCGTCGAACCATGGCGAATGCGGCCTACGTCGCGTTGCGCGAGGCGGTCGTCCTGCTGCAGGTCAAGCCGGCGACGCTCTACACCTACGTCAGCCGCGGCTGGGTCGACCGTATCGCGGCGCCAGGCGGCCGGCGCGGGAGCCTGTACTCGCGCGCCGACTTGCTGCGGCTGAAGGCGCGCAGCGACGCTCGCGCGGGTCACACCGCCGTGGCGGCCGCGGCGCTGCGCTGGGGCGAGCCCGTGATCGACTCCGCGATCACGTGCGTCGCCGACGGCCGCCTGTACTATCGCGGCCGCGACGCGATCGAGCTGGCGCTGGGCGGCGCGCGTTTCGAGCAGGTGGCCGAGCTGCTGTTCGGCCGCGGCTGGCCCAGCCCGACTGCGAGCTGGCCGGAGCTGGACGACCCGCCGGCGGCGAGCGTGGTTCGTGCGCTGCTGCGCGACGGCCCCGGCCCGGTGCGCAGCGCGTCGAGCGCGCTCGCGCTGCTGCGCGCACGCAGCCCGCGCTTCGCAGGCGAGGGCGAGGCCCCCGAGCTCGATCGCGCGCGTGCGCTAATCCGCTGGCTGGCGAGTGGGCCTGGCTGGGCCAAGCCGCGCAGGCTGCGACGCGACGAGGGCGTGGCATTGCGCTGCGCGCGTGCGCTGGGCGTGGAGGGCGACGAGGTGGTGCCTGCGCTCGAGCTCGCGCTGATCGTCACGGCCGACCACGAGCTCAACGCGTCCACGTTCACGGCGCGGGTGGTGGCATCGGCAGGCAGCGATCTGTACGCCTGCGTGAGCGCCGCATTCGCTGCGCTGTCCGGCCCACAACACGGCGGCGTGTCGCTACGCGTGGAGGCGCTGCTCGATGAGGCTCTGGCCCAGCGCAGGCCGGGCGACGTCGTGCGCGAACGACTCGCGCGTGGCGCACGCCTGCCCGGGTTCGGCCATCCGCTGTATCCGGCGGGCGACCCGCGCGCGAGGGCGTTGATCGAGTGCGCCGAGCGCATCGGTCCGCGCAGCCAGCGCCTGGCGGCGATGCGCGCGCTGCAGGACGCCGCTCGCGACGCTGGGCTCCCGCCTCCCAATCTCGACTTCGGTCTGGTCGCGCTGAGCCAGGCCTTGTCGCTGCGCGCGGGCGCCGCGCTGTTCCTGCTCTCGATCGGACGGCTTGCGGGATGGATCGCGCACATCCGCGAGCAGCGCGACCAGGGCGACCGCCTGCGTCCCCGCGCGCGTTACACCGGTCCGACGCCGGAGCGCCGCGCCAAGACCGAACGCTGAGCCCAGACGAGGCCGCCTTTCCCCGATTCCGATAGGCTCGCCGAACCATCTGAGCGGACAGGTCATCGGTTCGAGTCACAGTCGAGTTGCGCTGAGGGTGCACGAACAACCGGGTCGACGGGTGCTCTGTCCGAGGGCGGTATTCACATTCGAGAAACCGTCTGCGGCCGACGAGGTAAGGGCTCCCGAGTGAACCGTTTCGGAAATGCGCTGCGGCGAATTGACGAAATTTTGAGTCCCGACTTGGGGATCCGCAAACCGCTCGCCTTCAGGCGAAGGAGCACTCGGCGAGAGAGGAGCGTAACCTTGCCGATTCATGAAGGACTACAAGAAGGGAAGCCACACGGTTTGGGACCGCAAGTGCCATCTGGTCTGGATCACGAAGTACCGCTACCCGGTACTGGTGGGCCAGGAGCCTGAGACAGTCGGGCACCGAGCCAGAGAGCTGCTAGAGAGCTGCTGCGCCAGATCGCGCGGAGCCTGGAGCTCACGATCTACGCGGGAGCGATCAACCGCGAGCACGTGCACATGCTGATCGCGATCCCGCCGTACCTGTCGGTGTCGCGAGCGGTGCAATTCTCAAGGGCGAGAGCTCTCACAAGTTGCTGAGCGAGTTCGCGAGTGGCAATGTGGGCATGCGAGCACGTCTTTGGCGAACACGTGTTGCATCAACAAAGCCCATGCGTGTCGCGATGGGTGCGGGGGTGCGTCCTGGCCTTGCCGTTGTTGCGCGATCGGCAGCAGCACTGCGCCGTGCTCGAACAACGCAAGCTGCTCGGGCACGGGCGGTGCTGCCACCGGCGTACATGCAGGCACCACCTCGGCGCGGAGCTTGTTGTGCGCTGCCAGTACGTCGCAAAATCGCAACATGTGCATACGAGGCGGCGGTATCAGCGCGCACAGACGCCCGATGAACGAGAGCGGGTCCATCACGATTGCCTCGGTGCCGTCGCTCCACGTGCGCTTCATCGTATAACGCAGGCGTCCGCCGGGCTGCAGGTGCAGCCTGTCGTTTGCGAGCGGAGGTCTCGCCATGTACCTGCACAAGCGCTCGACCTGCTTGCGGTCGCGGCCGTCGATCGCGCGATCGGCGTGTACGTTGATGCCTCGCACCTCAGCCACCAGTCCGCCTTTGCGCTTGTTAGGGCGCTCAGGCGGTAGACCGATGAGGCGCAGCGTGGGCTGCCCGGCTCGCTCACCGAGCAGCTCGCGGCCGCCGCCTGGTAGCAGGATGCAAGCACGGCGTCCTCTGGCTCGAGCGCCTCGTCTGTGAGCGAGACGCCGTCGTGCTCGTCGTCGAGCCAGCGGCCGGCTTTGCGCAGTGAACGCCGGCACGCGCGGTCAGAACATGCTGCGCCGAGGTTGATATGTTGCACCATTCTGCGCAATGGGTCCGCGCCGCGGGCGCGCAGCTCGAGCCTGAAGCCGTGTCACGCGATCTCCAGCAAAGCGTCACAAGAGATTCGCGGTCCCGACACGTTCGGTCTGGCTGCATTGGCTAGTGTGCCGGCCAGTTCGGCAACGGCGCGCCCAGCGCGCGCGGAGGTGCGTTGGCATGGCGCGGATCGGTACACTTCGTTGGCTACTGTCGTTCATCGTGCTCGCGGGCGGCGCCTGCAGCAGCCCGGGTCAGCCTCCGTCCGCCCCTGCGGCGCGCGCAGCGGCAGCGGCGCTCACGGCCCCCACGACGATGGACCTCTCGAAGTATGCTTGGGTCGGCCGGTACAACCTGCCCGAGCCAACGCGCACCACTCCGCCCGACGGCACCAGCCTGCTTGCGCAGGAAGCCTCCTCGGTCACCTATGACTGGGACACCGACACGCTGTTTGTGGTCGGCGACGGCGGCACGTCCGTGGTCCAGGTCGACAAGACCGGCGCCTTGCTCGACTCGATGACGCTGGCCCCCGGCGGCAGCCCGCAGGGCACCGAGTTCTACGACACCGAGGGCGTCTCCTACGTAGGAGGTGGCCAGTTCGTGCTGATCGAGGAACGGTACCGCCAGGTGAGTCTCTTCACCTACGTCGCGGGCGCGACGTTGACCCGAGCCGAGGTTCAGACGGTCAAGCTCGGCACCACCATCGGCAACATCGGGCTCGAGGGCGCTACGTACGACCCGCTGACCGGTCACTACATCTTTGTGAAGGAGAAGGACCCCAGGTCCATCTTCGAGACGGGCATCGATTTCGCCGCCGGGACTGCGACCAACGGTTCGCCCAGCACGGACGAGTCCACCGACCTCTTCGACCCGTCGCTGGTGAGCACGCTCGACTTTTCCGACGTCTACGCTCTGTCGAACCTGCCCTCACTCGCCGGCGATCCCGCCTACAACCAGCTGCTGATCATCAGCCAGGAGTCCGGCCAGATCGTGCAGGTCGACCGCTCCGGTAACGTTCAGCACATCATGTCCATCGTCGCCGACCTGGGCGACACCCTTTCCGTGCCCGACATGACAATGGAAGGCGTCACGATGGACCGCGACGGCATCCTGTACGTGGCTAACGAGGACGGCGGTGGTGACGCCGACCACCCGCAGCTCTGGGTCTACGCTCCATCCGCGGTGGCAGACCTCGCACCCACGGCCGTCTCGCTCACCGGCGCCGTCACGTCGATCCCCGAGAACACGAACACCACCAACACAGTCAAGCTAGCGAACGTCTTCGTCGCCGACGACGGGCTCGGCGACAACAACCTGTCCGTGTCGGGACCAGACGCTGGCTCGTTCGAAATCATCGGCACCGCGCTGTTCCTCAAGGCGGGCACTGCGCTGAACGCCGCGACCCAACCCGGCTACGCCGTCACCATCAACGTCGACGACACGACCGTCGGCGGGACGCCTGACGCGAGCACGTCGTACACCCTGACGATCACCCCGGCCGCCAGCGGTGGGGTCAACCTCGCGATCACCGAGGCGGCGCCCTGGTCTAGCGGAAACAGTCCGCTTGCATCCGACTGGTTCGAGGTGACGAACTTCGGTGCTTCGTCGGTCAACTTGGTCGGCTGGACGATGGACGACAACTCGAGCTCGTACGCCGTTTCCGTCCCTTTGAACGGCGTGACGAGCATCAAGCCCGGTGAATCGATCGTGTTCATCGAGACAGCGAGCTCATCCGAGCTCGCAGGCAAGGCGCAGGCGTTCATCGACCTCTGGTACGGGGGAACGGCGCCTGCGGGCCTTCAGGTCGGCAGCTACTCGGGCTCCGGCGTCGGTCTGAGCACCGGCGGAGACGCCGTCAACCTGTTCGACAACGCGGGCATCATTCGCGCGGGCATCTCGTTCGGCCCGTCTCCCAGCAGCACTGTGTTGCCCACATTCGACAATACAGCGGGGCTCAACAACGCTGCGATCTCGAACCTCAGCGTCGTCGGACAGTACGGGGCATTCATTGCAGCCCACGACTCCAACGAAGTCGGTTCTCCGGGCACCATCGGCTCGGGAGCGCCTCCGATCGTCGGCATCACCGCTGTGAATGGCCTGGCGGCGGAGACCGGCGGCGTTCCCGGCCTGTTCCGATTCACCCGCAGCGGCAGCACCGCCTCGCCCCTGACGGTCAGCTACACCATCGCCACAGGCGCCGGCCAGGCGACACCCGACGACTACACGCCGACACTCACCGGCTCGCGGACCATCGGAGCAGGCGCCGCGTTCGTCGACGTCACCATCATTCCGGTGGACGACGCGATTGCCGAAGGAACCGAGGCGTTGACGCTGACGCTGTTCGACACGGGCAGCTATGACGTCGGCACCGACGCCAGCGCAACCGTGACCATCCAGGACAACGACGCCGCCAACCAGGCGCCTACCGCCGTCACGCTGCTGAGCACGGTGCCGGCAATCTCCGAGGCGGCCGACGTATCGAGTCACGTGTTGCTGGCGGACATCTCCATAACGGACGACGGCCTGGGCACGAACTACTTGAGCCTGAGCGGGCCCGACGCCGCGTCCTTCGAGATCGCCGGCTCGTCGCTCTACCTCAAGGCTGGCACTTCATTGAGTCACGCCTCAAAGCCGATGCTGCACGTCACCGTCGAGGCCGACGACCCGACCGCCGGCGGCTCGCCCGACGCAACGGTCGACTTCACGCTCTCCGTTACACAGGCCGTAGCCCCCGGCACCATCGTGATCTCGGAGGTCGCTCCCTGGTCCAGCTCAGACAGTCCGCTGGGTCACGACTGGTTTGAAGTGACCAACAAGGGCAGCTCCGCCATCGACATCACCGGCTGGAAGATGGACGACAACTCGCATTCCATCGCCAACGCGGTTCCCCTGGACGGCATCGACTCGATCGCCCCCGGGGAAGCGGTGATCTTCGTCGAGAGCACGGACCTGGCCACCACCGCCGCTGCGTTCCGTAGTCTTTGGTCTGGGGCGAACGCCCAGCCCGCGCCTCAGATCGGGAGCTACTCGGGCTCCGGCGTGGGCCTGAGCGGCAACGGTGATGAGGTCACCTTGTTCGACGGCGCCGGCAACCTGGTGGCGGGCGTGGGCTTCGGCGCTGCGCCCTCGGCCGCACCGTTCGCTACCTTCGACAACCACGCCGGCATCGGCGGCAACACGGTTCCATTGCCGGTGATCTCGACGCTCAGCACAGCCGGCGTCAACGGCGCCTTCGTCGCGGCTGGGGACGGCAGCGAGGTTGGCTCGCCGGGGATCGGCAACGTCGGCAGGCTCATCGTCTCCGAAGTCGCGCCGTGGGCCAGCGGGGATAGCCCCTACGCCGCCGACTGGTTCGAGGTCACGAACGTTGGCTCCGAAGCCGTCGACATCACCGGCTGGACCATGGACGACAACTCGAACGACGTCACGCAATCCGTCCCGATCAGCGATGTCGGTAGCATCGCGCCAGGGCAGTCGGCCGTGCTGATCGAGGGCGACGCCACAACCGCGGGTGACTTCGTGGCAGCCTGGTTCGGCGGCAACCCGCCGGGGGACTTCCTGGTCGGCAGCTACAGCGGCTCGAAGGTGGGCCTCAGCACCGGCGGCGACGCGGTCAACCTGTTCAACGCGTCGGGCAACTGGGTCACCGGTGTGCAGTTCGGTGCCGCCACCACCTCCTTCACGTTCGACAACTCCGCAGGCCTCGGCAGCGTCACGACGCAGAGCGTAGCGGGGGTCAACGGCGCGTTCCTCGCTTCCGATGACGTCGAGACCGGCTCGCCGGGCACCAACGACTACGACAATGACGGCATCGTGAACGGGGTGGACCCGCTGCCCCTCGACCCCACCAACCAGACCTTCTCGGACGCGGTCGCGCCTTCCAACGGCTCCACGGTCGGCACGATCCTGGACCGCGGCGGCAAGGATTCGAGGATCTTGGACGGCGCTCCGAACCCCGCGAACGGAGTCGAGCTCGACGTCAACGGCGCCGGTCTCGGCCCTGTCAGCATCCAGCTCGATGCCAAGACGGCCACCATTGACCTTCCCAACGGCATCTACGTCCTCACCGACCCGGGCCTCACGTCAACGGTGTCCGTGAAGTCGGGTGGCCCCGCCGTCGTCCATCTGGTCCTGAGTGGCTTGCCGGCGGACATCGAGGTCGGCGCAGGTGGTAGCGTCACGTATTCCGAGACGATCGACGCCAACGGGGATCTGGTCGGACTCTCGATCGACGCGGTTTCGGACGACGTCACGCTCAATGACACTTCCGTGACGGCCCCGCTGACGCTGGTGGGCCCGCCCCAGGACAAGAACGCCTGCAAGCATGGCGGCTGGCGCGATTTCAACTTCCCTGGGTCGTTCAAGAACCAAGGCGATTGCGTGAGCTACGTGGCCACCGGTGGAAGCAACCCCCCCAGCCGGTGTGACAGTCGGCACTAGCGAACGCCAGCCGAACCGCGGGCGACCCGCGCAACGGGTCTATGCCCGCATCCAGTCGGCCACACGCTCGCCGATCATCATGCAGGGCAGAGTGGTGTCCGCGCCCGGGATGGTGGGCATGATCGAGGCATCCACTACCCGCAGCCCCTCGATACCGTGCACGCGGCAGCGCGCGTCGACCACGGCGCCGGCTGCCGGGTCCCGCCCCATCGGCGCGGTCCCGTGCATGAGGCTATCACCTACCTGCAGAACAACCACCACCGCATGCACTACGCCGGTGCCCGCAGGCGCGGTCTGCCGATTGGCAGCGGCAACGTCGAGGCGACGTGCAAGAGCCTGGTCGGGTTGCGCATGAAACGTCCGGGCGCGCGCTGGAAGCACTCGACCGGCGAGCAAGTCCTCAAGTTGCGCGCCCTCTCCCTGAGCGATCGCTGGAACGACGCAATGGACATCACCCTGCAAGCGCACCCGATCTACGCAAAGGCGGTCGCGTGATCAGCAGCAGAACCACACCCCCCCCCTTTGCCCGTCAGGGTCGAGGTAGCGTAGGCGAGACGAAGGAAGCAAGGACGGAAGGAAGAAGGGACCTCGATACAACGATAACCCTGGTCTCTTCCCTCCCTCACCACGACCTCACCATGGAACTAGTCCCCATCATGCCCCACCACGCAACTATCGATGTATCGAGGACCGTCCCCATCATGTGCCCCCATCATGTGCCGGCCGGGGCCTACCCCACGGCGGCCGGCCAGTCCACCGACCGTGACCCGCGCATCGCGCATCGCGACGCACTGCTCAGTCCCAAGGCAGTGATGACCGGACCGCCATGCTGTCCAGGAAAACTGTCCATACGGCGATCCCCCAACGCCATTTTTCGCCGCTGGGCATTTCCGAACAATGATGTGATATCGAATCGGTAGCCGAGGTCGGGGTCGAACCGACACGCCCTTGCGGGCACCGGATTTTGAGTCCGGCGCGTCTGCCATTCCGCCACTCGGCCGGCGAACGCGGCACTATACCCAACTCGCTGTCGGCCGCAAAGCGGCCGGCTCTTCAGCGCGAGGCCGGCGTACGGTCGGTGGTGGGCCGCGACATCCGCCGCACCGAGCCGATCTCGGCCGGGGCGTGCGTGGTCTTGTCGTTCTTGATCAGCCCCTCGATCATGTCGCGGCACTCGGGGCGCTCGCGCAGGTGGCGCACCAGGGTGGCCGACGCGTCGCCGAAGCGCTGCTCGTAGCCGAGCGCTTCCTTGACCTTGGCGGCGATGCGGTCGCGGCCCGTGATCAAGTCGTTTTCGAGCGCGTCCGAGTAGCGCTGGAGCTGGCTGCGCAGCTCGTCGATCTGTTTGCGCAGGGCCGTCGCGTGCGCCTCGTGGCGCGTGGCGTGGGCGACGTCGGATTCCATGTGCTTCTGGGTGGCGTCGTGGCGTGCGCGCGCCGCGCCCGCCGCCTCGAACACCTGGCGCAGCCCGCGGATCTCGCCGCCATGCGATTCGGCTTCGCGCGCCCGGCGCTCGCTGGCCTCGCGCTCCTGCTGCGCGGCGCGCACCTCTTGCTCGATTGCCCGCACGCGCTCGCGCCAGTCGCCGGCTTCGCGCAGCGCCCGTGACTCCTCGGTCGCGAGCTCCTCGACCTTGCGGCCCAGCTCGGCGCGCAGCGCCCGCCCGCGGCGCTCGGTGGCGTCGAGCTTGCGCGATTGGCTCGCCAGCTCGCCTTCGAGCCGCGACGCGCGCGAGGCCATCTCCCACACCGAGTCGATCGCGGTCTGCAGCTCGGGCGGAACGCGGCCGTTGGGGTAGGCGCGTGCCAGCGTGCGCTGGAAATTCGCCGCGCGCGTGCCCCACTCCTGCACCCCCGGGGAGGGCGCGGGTGGCGGGGGCGGCGCCACCGCGGGCGCCTCGCTCTGCGAGTTGTCGAGCAGCTTGGAGGGCAGCGAGCGCTGGAAGGCCTTGAGCTCTTCCTGCAGATGGTGGCCATCTCGGAAGCGCTTGGTCGGGTCCTTCTCCAGCAGGCGCAGGATGATCGCCTCGGCCTGCGGCGGGATCTCCGGGCGCACGGCGGTGGGACGCGGCGGCGGCGTGCTGCGCTGCATCTCGAGCAGCGTCTCGCGGTCGTTGGAGCGGAACGGAAGCTGGCCGGTGAGCATCTCGAAGAACAGGATCCCCAGCGCGTACAGGTCGCAAAGCGCGCTCGCATCCTCGCCGCGCGCCTGCTCCGGCGCCATGTACTCCGGCGTGCCGAAGATCGCGCCCTTGGGCGCGAGCCGCGCATCGCGCGTGAGCGCGGCCAGCCCGAAGTCGAGGATCTTCACGAAGTCGCGGCGCCCGCCCTGGATGGTGAGCATGATGTTGTCGCTCTTGAGGTCGCGGTGCACCACCCCGAGGTCGTGGGCGCGCGCGAGCGCGGCGCACATCTGCTCGATGACGTCCACCGCGCGCTCGATCGGCATCGGCCCCTTGCCGCACTCGGCCGAAAGCGCCGTCCCCACCAGGTACTCCATCACCAGGTAGAGCTCGCCTTCCTCGGTCTCGCCCACGTCGTGGATCTGCACGATGTGAGCGTGGTCGACGCGGTTCGCGGCGCGCGCTTCGCGCAGCATCCATGCGCGCAGGTGCGTCTCGCCACGCAGGTCGGGCCGGATCAGCTTCAGCGCGACCACGCGATCGATTAGCACGTGGCGCGCGCGGTACACCACACCCATCCCGCCTTCGCCGAGGCGAGCTTCGAGGCGATAACGTCCGGCTACGGTCTTGCCGAGATAGGGGTCGTTCTTGCGTCGTGCAGCAGAAGTCGCCATGCGCGATTTGCCATTGTTGAGCGTTGGAGCTGCAAGGTCATCATACACGGCTTGAGCCGGCGTCACGAAGCGCGAACGCGGCGGGCTGCTCGGCGTGTCGGTTGAAATGTGCGCAAGTGGCCACCCCGCGTCGCGCCGCCGTCGATCGTCGCTGCGGGCGCGCGCTGGCAGCCTCGCGACGTTCGGCGCCGCCGGACCGGCCCCATGAGGCAACCCGACCATCTCGTGCTACACCGAGGCTCGTGAGTGCCTTTGACCTCACCTTGCCCGAGGTGGGCGCACGACCTCTGCTGGTCGAAGTGCCGCATGCGGGGCTGTCTTTGCCCGAGGCGGTGCGCGATCAGCTGCTCGCGCCCGAGGACGCCGTGTTGCGCGACGCGGACATCTACGTCGACGAGCTCTACGCGCACGCTCCGAGCAAGGGAGCCACGCTGCTGGTGGCGCGTGTCTCGCGCTACGTCGTGGACCTCAACCGCGCCCAAGACGACGTCGACGCGGCCACCGTCACCGACCATCCCACGCCGGCTGGAGCCCAACCGCGTGGCGTGGTCTGGCGCACCACCACCGACGGGCGTCCGATCCTAGCGCGCCCTCTGAGCTACCAGCAGCTGCTGGCGCGCTTCGAGCACTACTACTTGCCCTATCACCGGGCGCTACGCCGTACGCTCGAGGAGCTGCGCGAGCGCTTCGGCCACGCGATCGTGCTCGCCGGCCACTCCATGCCCTCGCTCGGGCGCTCTATGCACACCGATCCTGGGGTGCGGCGCGCGGACGTCGTGCCCGGCAGCTGCGGCCGCACCAGCGCCGATCCGCGCATCATCGACCTGGTCGACGCGCACTTCCGGGCCGCAGGGCTGAGCGTGCGCCACGATGACCCCTACCGCGGCGGCTACACCACCAGCCACTACGGACGGCCCCGCGAGGGCTGGCACGCGATTCAGATCGAGCTCAACCGCGCCCTCTACGTGGACGAGCGCACCTGCACGCGCAAGCCCGCCGAGCTGGCGCGGCTGCAGGAGATCCTCGACGCGCTGGTGGTCAAGCTGTGCGCGCTCCAGCTATAGAGGCAGCCGCAGAGCCATAGATAGCGGCAGCGTCTACAGAGGCAGCCGCGGCTACTTGACGGCCGTGTCGGCCACCAGGTTGTTGCCAGAGCGGATCTCGAGCCGATAGCAGCTGTTCGCGGTCTGCAGAAAGAAGACCTCGTCACCGACCAGGCGCAGCACGCGCTTGACCGGGGTGGTCACGTACTCGTGCAGCCCGTCCGGAAACTCGATCACTACGACGGAGCCATTGCGCGGGGGTCTGATGAGACGGCCGGCCACCACCCGTCCACCTTTGCGCCCGAGCTTGCGCAACACGACATCCACGAAGTCTGAAACTAGCACACGGCCAAGCGGCGGCAAAGGTCCCATGGTGCGGCGCGGGCGAAAAATTTGTGGGCCACTGGCACGGCCAATTCCTGCTCAGGATGAATTCCCCCGCACTTTTCTGCAGTTAGCTTGAAGACCGGCAAAACCGGTCCCCAGGCTGCCCTCAACGCAGGTCGAAGCGGAACCGCACCACCATTCGCTCCGGCCTCAGCACCGTGCGCACGCGCGACAGGGCGTGACCCGCACATTTGAACACAGCGGTGGGATCGACTTGCGTGGCCGGGCCACCGACGCGCAGCGCAGGCACGCCGCTGCGACCGAAGGTCAGTCGGATCTCGCCCTCGCCACGCTGGCCGGCGAGCGCAGCGCAGTCCTCCAGCCCGCGCAAGATGCCAAACACCTGGCGCTCGAGCTTCTGATCGCGCGGACAAGGGAAGCGCCCGCCGCGCTGCGGCAAGCCCTCACAGACGTGGTAGTCGACGAACCCCACCCCCACCCGCTGCGCCCCCACGCCCCCCGCGCTAGCACCCGTGCTCGTGCTCGTAGCCGTGCTCGATCCCGCGCTCGCACGCGCGCTCGTACCCTCCGCCACCACCCCCGTGCTCGCTGCCGGCGCCTTCGGCTCCGGCTCCCCTTCCGGCGCTTCCGGCACGGGCCCCGCTCCAGCTCCAGTGCTCCCGTTGATCGTCGTCGCGGCCTCGCCCGCGCGCGCCTGCGCCTGCTCGCCGGTGCTCGCCCGCCCGCTGGCAATCGCGGCCGCGCGCGCGCCTGCGTCCGGCACACCCGTCTCCGCTTCCGCGCTCGGTAGCGCCTCCGCGCTCTCCCCGCTGCCGCCGCTGCCGCCTGCGTCGCGCGGCGCCCCGGCCAACGCCAGCACGCTCGTCCCCGCGTCCGTCCCGCCTCCGGCGCGCGCTTGCCGCTGCAGCTCCACGCTCGCGTGCGACTCGCCGCTCCCGCCGCCCTGCAGGCCATAGGCCACTGCCACCCCTGCGCCCAACGCGCCGAGCGCCACCGCCAGCACGAGCGCCGCCTTCGGCCGGTCGGCCGCGCGATCGGGGAGCTGCACGCGCGCGCGCTCGTCGTTCGCTCGCACGCCCGCTGCATACCGCAACCCCCGTCCGCCGTCGAATGCGCGCCCGCGGCGCGGCGGCGGGCTTCCTTGACCGCTTTTCGAGCGGGGCGCATGGTTGCCCCGTTCGATGTCGGGGTCGACCCACCGCGCCGTGCCGTTCATCGCCGCGCTCGCGCGGGGAGGGCTGGTGTTCGATGGCGCGATGGGCACGGCCCTTTATGAGCGCGGGCTGCTCTACAGCCAGAGCTTCGACCAGGCGAGCCTCACGCGCCCCGATCTGGTGCGCCAGGTGCACGAATCGTATCTGCGCGCCGGCGCCGATCTGCTATCGACCAATTCCTTTGGCGCCAACCGCATCCGCCTGGCCGCCCACTCGCTGCAGGACGAGGTTGCGGCGATCAACCGCGCCGCGGTGGCGCTCGCACGTGAGGTCGCGGGCGAGGCGGCGTATGTGGGCGCCTCGGTCGGACCCACCGGCCTGACCTGGAGGACGCTGAGCCCGGCGGACGTGGAGCGCGTGCGCGCGGCGTTTCGCGAGCAGCTGGAGGTGTTGCTCGACGCTGGCGTGGACGTGCTGCTGCTCGAGACCTTCCGCCAGCCCGAGGAGCTGCACATCGCGCTTGCGGCCGCGCTCGAGCTGGCCGCCGGTGCGGTCCCGGTGGTGGCCTCGGTCTCGTTCGACCCGTTCGGTACCATGGCCGACGGCACCGGCCCCGAGCAGATGGCGCAGAGGCTCGCGGACTGGGGCGCGGGCGCGCTCGGCGTCAATTGCGCCGACGGTCCGGCCGGCGTGTACGAGATGGTCACGCGCATGCTCGGCGTCGGGCTGCCGATGGTGGCGCAACCCAACGCAGGCCTGCCGCACCGCGTGGACGGGCGTTTCGCGTACATGGCCACCCCGGACTACTTTCAGCTCTACGCGCGCCGCCTGTACAAGGCGGGCGTCAAGGCCGTGGGCGGCTGCTGCGGCACCACCGCCGAGCACGTGCGCAAGATCAAGGCAGCCGCGCGCATGGCCGGCGCGCTCAGCGGCGACGAGAGCGGCGGCGGCATGCGCGACGAAGAGGCGCCGCGGCTGGTGGCGGCGCCGGGCGTGGTCGTCACCCCGCGCGAGCAGAAGGGACCGCTGGGACAGAAGCTGGGCAAGCAGTTCGTGGTTTCGGTCGAGGTCAATCCACCGCCCGGCCTCTCGCTGCAGAGCGCGCTCGAGGGCGCGCGGCGGCTGCGCGACGGCGGGGTCGACGTGATCAACGTCGCGGACGGGCCGCGCGCCAGCGCGCGCATGGGCAACCTGGCGCTGTGCATGCGCGTGCAGCAGCAGCTCGGCATGCCCGCACTGCTGCACGTGACCACCCGCGATCGCAACTTACTCGGTCTGGTCGCGCACTTGCTCGCCGCGCACGAGCTGGAGGTGCGCAACCTGGTCGTGATCACCGGCGACCCGCCCAAGATGGGCGACTTCCCCGACGCGACGCCGGTCTACGACCTCGACTCGATCGGCCTGCTGCGCCTGATCTCCGGCCTCAACCGCGGCCTCGACCCGGGAGGCAAGCCGCTCGGCCAAGCCACGCGCTTTCTGTGCGCGACCGGCGCCGAGCCCGCGGCCTCGGACTACGCGCGCGAGCTCTCGCGGCTGCGCGCCAAGGTCGACGCGGGCGCGGAGCTGGTGATGACGCAGCCCGTCTACGACCCCGAGATCCTCGATCGCTTCCTGTCCGACGTCGCGCCCCTGGGCGTGCCGGTGCTGGTCGGCCTGCTTCCGCTGGCGAGTCAGCGCAATGCGGAGTTCCTGCACAACGAGGTGCCCGGGATGCGCGTGCCGGCGTCGATCCGCGAGCGCATGCGCAAGGCCGGCTCGGGGCCCGCCGGGCGCTCCGAGGGCGTGGCGATCGCGCGCGAGATGCTGTCCGCGGTCAAGCAACGGGTCGCGGGCGCGTACATCATGCCGCCGTTCGGGCGCTACGACTCCGCGCTCGACATCATTCGCGGTATCGTCCGCTGATGCTCCGGCTGACGCTTCGGCTCTGTGCGCGGATTCGGAACCTGCTCGGGCCGGCTTTGCGGGCGGGCTGGGTGGTCTGCGCGGCGTTGCTGCTGCCGGCGTGCGCCAGCTTTCCGCGACCCGCGCAGCTCTTCGCCGATCCGACGCGTGCGCTCGATCAGCAGCGCGGCGCGCGCCAGCATGTGCAGTCGCTGCGCGCCGAGGCGCGGGTCGATCAGCGCGGACAGGGCGGGCGCGTGAAGGGCACCGTGTTGATGTACGTGCAGCGGCCCGCGCACGTGCGCTTCGATGCCATGACCCAGATCGGCCCGGCCGCGATTCTGACCAGCGACGGCGAGCGCTTCGCCTATGCCGATCTGCGCCACCGGCGTTTCCTGACCGGGCCCACCTGCCCCAAGAACATCGCCCGCTTGCTCAACCTGCCGCTCGACGTGGAGCAGACCACGCAGCTGCTGCTGGGCGGCACGCCGTTGCTCGCGCACGACAGCGCGCGCATCGAGTGGGACGACGACGGCTTCTACCGCATCACGCTGCGCGCCCGCGACGGCCGGCGCCAGCAGGTCGAGCTGGCGATCTCGGAGCGGGACGCCGCGCTGCCGCCCGCCCGCCAGCAGCTGCGCCTGAAGCGTTCGGAGGTGTTCGACGCGCGGGGCCGCAGCCTGTGGCGCATCGACTACGACCACTACCGCTCCGTGCAGGCCGGGAGCGGCAAAATCGCGATGCCCTTCGAGGTGCGAGTCGAGCAGCCGCAAGCCGATCGCGATACCTTGATCCGCTTCAAGCAGATCGCCCTCGACGTCGAGGTGCCGGAAGGGGCGTTCGTCCAAGAGCCATTGCCGGGGATGCGGCAGGAGGAGGCGGACTGTGACTGATGAGGACGACCGCGAGCGCTTTCGTCCCGTCTCGCCGCGCTTGGTACCGCGCTTCGCCGGCGTGCCGACCTTCCTGCGCCTGCCGCTGCACGATGACCCGGCCGACGTCGACGTGCTGATCTGCGGGGCGCCGTTCGACGGCGGCACCACCTTCCGGCCAGGCGCCCGCTTCGGGCCGCGCGCGGTGCGTGTGGCGAGCGCGCTGACGCGCGGCTTTCAGCCGGCCCAGGGGCTCGACCTGTTCGAGCGCCTGCGCTGCGCCGACGGCGGCGACGTGGCCTGCGTGCCGATGAGCATCGAGCGCAGCCTCGAGAGCATTCGCGCGCGCGTCGCCCAGATCGCGGCCGCCTCCGCGCTGCCCGCGCTGGTCGGCGGCGACCACAGCATCAGCCTGGGCGCCCTGCGCGCGCTCCACGCCGTCCACGGCCCGCTCGGGCTGGTGCACTTCGACGCGCACAGCGACACCTTCGGGCCGGCGTGGGACATCGACCTGCACCACGGCACCGTGTTTCGCAACGCGGCCGAGGAAGGCTTGCTGCGTCGCGGCGACGTGGTGCAGATCGGCATCCGCGGCCCGTTCACCAGCGGCGGCGATCTCGACACCGCGCGGGCGCTCGGCTTCCGCATCGTGATGGTGGACGAGGTCAAGCGCGATCTGTCCGGGGTCGAGGCGGAGCTCGCGCGGCTCCCGCGCGACCACGGCCCGTTCTACGTCAGCTTCGACATGGACGCGCTCGACCCGGCATATGCGCCGGGCACCGGTACGCCCGTGCCCGGCGGGCTCAGCAGTTACGAGGCGCTGAGCCTGGTGCGCGCGTTGCGCGCGCTTCCCATCGCAGGCTGCGACGTGGTCGAGATCTCGCCCGATCACGACGCCAGCGGCAACACCGCGCTGCTGGCCGCGAGCCTGCTCGCGGAGCTACTGGCCGCGGTCGCCGCGGGCCGCTCGGGCTAGCGCGATCGAGCGTCGACCGGGCGGCGCAGCCCGCGCGAGCCGGTCCTCATCCTTCTTCCGCCGCTGGCGGGACAAAATCCCGAAAGAAGAATTTATGTATTACAAGGAATCCTTTGCTATTGACCCGGCTACCCGGGCCCCGGTAAACGATCCGACCGTGCTGACGCGCAGCCTCGCCCGGTCGCCCGGCGGCCGGCTAGCCGGTGCTGTCTGCCGCGCGGCCATGGTGATCTTGCTTGCAGCTTGCCAGGGCAAAGGGGTGTCAGCGCAGGACGCGGACCGATCGATGAAGCAATACGAGCTCGCCATAGGACTGCACGGAGAAGGCAACGCGCCCGGTGCCTTCCAGGCGCTGTTCAAGGCGATCGAGATCGATCCCAATAACGCCAAGGCTCACCTGTTGCTCGGCACCATGTTCCTGATCGCGCGCGACGACAGCCCGCGTGACTACGACGCCAAGGCCGAGGCCCACTTCCAGCAGGTGCTCAAGATCCAGGCCTCCGACCAGCGCCAGTCCGAGGAGACCCTGGTCTCCGATGCGCACAACGGCCTGGGCGTGCTCTACATCCACCAGGGTCGCTATGAGGAAGCGGTGGCGCAGCTGAACAAGTCGGTCGCCGACCTGTTCAACCGGGACGCCTACATGGCCTGGGGCAACCTCGGCTGGGCCTACCTGCAGATGAAGCAGTACCCCAAGGCGATCGACGCGCTGCTGCGTGCGGTGCGCCTATTACCGCGCTTCTGCGTGGGGTACTATCGGCTCGGCAGCGCCTACCTCGCCACCCACGACTACGAGAAGGCGGAGCAGGCTCTGACCCAGGCGATCGAGGCCGATAAGCGCTGCAGCAGCTTTCAGGATGCTTGGCATTTGCGTGGGGAAGCGCGCATGAATCTCGGTTTGCGCGACGACGCCCGGGGCGACTTCGAGCGTTGCGTGGAGCTGGACGCGCACACCGAGGCGGGCAAGTCGTGCAGTCGGTACTTGGAGGCCACGTATTGACGCGACGGGCAGCGCGAACCGGACCCCACGTGGGGCCACGGAGAGTGTGATGACAGGGTCACTGGGAAGCTATCTCAAACGGGAAAGAGAGCAGAGGCAGGTTTCGATCGCGGAGCTCGCCCAGACCACGCGCATCCCGGTTCGCATCCTCGAGCAACTCGAGCAAGACGAGCAGGCAGAGCTGCCCGCCGACGTGTTCGTGCGCGGCTTCCTGCGCTCCTACGCCCGCGCCCTGGGTCTCGACGAGGAGCACGTGCTGGCGCGCTACGGCGGGCGCAAGACGCCCGAGCCTCCGCCGGCCCTGCCCGCCGTCTATGCGCCAGAATCGGGGCGGCGCTTCGGCATCGCGATCGCCCTGTTCATCCTGCTCATCCTGTTCACCCTGGCGCTGTCGATCGTGCTCCGGCCGCGCCACCGCGACGCGCCGCTCGAGCTGTCCGCGATCGAGGGTGGCGCGGGTGGCGCGCTGGTCGTCGAGCGGGTGGCTTCACCATGGCAGCCGGGCACGCGCCCCTCCCGCTGCACCGGCAAAGCCGTCGGGGCCCCACGCTCCCGCGAGGGTCGCTACGCTCCCGCGTCGTAGCGTGCGCCGATGAACCCTGATCGAGCTTGCGAACCGCCGTATCGCCGCCTTGCTGTGAGTCCGAGAGCCGCTGGCGGCGTGCAGCTGGTGCGCCGCGGGCTCGCCGGCCCCATACTGGGCGCGCTTGCATGTCCGCTCGAGGCGAGGTCAGCGAGGCCCTGCTGCTGCGCAGCGTCGATTACGCCGACGCCGATCGCATCGTCACTCTGCTGACCAGCCGCATGGGCAAGGCGTCGTTCATCGCGCGCGGCGCGCGGCGCAGCAAGAAGCGCTTCGGCGGCGCGCTCGAGCCGTTCGTGCTGCTCGGGGTGGAGCTGCGCGGCGGCTCGGGGCAGCTCGGCACCCTGCTGCAGGCCCACCCGACCCGCGCGTTTCCGCGCATCCTCGGCGACCTCGGACGCATCGGCGCCGGCTTCGCCGCGCTCGAGCTGCTGCGCGAGCTGAGCGCGGAGCACGAGCCCGACCCCCCGGTCTTCGCCACCGCGCTCGAGTTGCTCGCGGCGCTCGACGCCGAGGACAGCGGCCCGGAGCGCGTGTTGCTGTGCTTCGAGGTGCGGCTGCTGGCGTTGGTCGGCTTTGCGCCCCGGCTCGACGCGTGCGGCCGCTGCGGCAAGCGCCCGGCCCCCGGCCAGGCCGCGCTGTTCGACACCCGGCTCGGGCACCTGGTGTGTCGGGGCTGCGGCGGCGCGGCCCACCGCCTGGGCGCCGGGGTGCGCGCGCAGCTCGGTCGTGCGCTCGGCCCGGAGTGGCGCGCGGCCGCGGTCGAGGCCTGCCCTGCGCCCGAGCTGGCGCAGGCGCGCGAGGCCTTGCGCTCGTTCGTCGAGCAGCGGATCGGGCGCGCGCTCGCCGCGGCGGCGCTTTCGTCCGGTGGAGGTTGAAATGGAGCACGACGAGGCCTGCGTTCCGCTCGAGGTGCGGGCGCCCCACGGCGCACGGGTAATGGAGATCCTGTTCGCGGATGGGCATCTGGGGGTGTACCCACACGCCCTGCTGCGGGGCTATTGCCCCTGCGCGCGCTGTCAGGGGCACAGCGGCCCGATCCACTTCGTGGAGGGCGGAGACCTCGAGCTCACCGACATCGGCGAAGTGGGGAACTATGCGCTTCGCCTGACATGGGGTGATGGTCACGCCACCGGCATCTACGCCTTCGGTTACTTGCGCCGGCTATGCGCCTGCGCCGAATGCGCGAGCGAACAGCCCGAGCAGCGGACCTTTTCGCGCTAAAAGGGCTACGATTAGTGAAACGGCTGCGTGTGGCAGCCGGCGCCTGTGCGCGATGGCCAGTCAGAACGACGAGCATGCCCGTGACGAGTTCCTGGCCGAGGCCCAAGAGCTGATCGAGAACCTGGCGCGCGACCTGTTGCTGCTGGACCAGGGAAGGCGCGACGGCGAGCCCGACCCCGACCTGCTGAGCGCGCTCTTCCGCGGTGTGCACACGCTCAAGGGCCTTTCGGGTATGTTCGGCTTCCAGCGCATTGGCCGGCTCGCCCACCTGCTCGAGGACTTGCTCGACCAGGTGCGCCTGGGGCGCTGCGCGCTCAGCCCCGATGCGATGGACGCCCTGTTCGAGGGCATCGAGGCCTTCGAGCAGCTGTTGCTCGAGGCCAAACAGCCGCAGGCGCCCGCGGTCTTCGATCTGGAAGCGTTCGAGCCCCGGGTGCGCTCGGCGATGACCGCAGCGGCCGTTCGGCACGCCACGCTCGACGACTACGACTTCGACCCTTCGATGCTTGCGGTGCTCACCGAGTACGAGGCGCATCGCCTGCAGGTCCACGTCGAGCGCGGCCACGACGTCTATCGGCTGCGCCTGGGCGTGCCTCTGGACGGGATCGAGAGCGCGCTCAAGGAGCTCAAGCAGCGCATCGGCGCGCGCGCCGAGATCATCAGCCTGCTGCCGAGCGCCGACCAGGACTCTGCGGATACCATCGGCTTGGAGCTGCTGCTGGCCAGCGGCGCCTCCGAGGAGGATCTGCGCGA
This sequence comes from uncultured delta proteobacterium, assembly GCA_963778655.1. Classification (GTDB taxonomy): domain Bacteria; phylum Myxococcota_A; class Polyangia; order Polyangiales; family JAFGIB01; genus CAVZVA01. The sequence continues at coordinate 192,469 of CAVZVA010000011.1, read as the reverse complement.
CGTGCTCGCCGCCGAGGCCGAAGGGCTGATCCCGGTGCGCCGGCACCGCGCCGTCCAGGCCGCGGCGCGCGCAGCGCGGGCCGAGTCTGCCGAGGCCGGCGAGCCGGCCGGCTCGGCCGCGACGCAGCAAGGAGCAGCGGCGCAATCGCTGGCGCGCGCCACCCAGCTCTCGCTGCGCTCGCTGACCAGCGTCGTGCGCGTGGACATCCGCAAGCTCGACCACCTGATGAACGCCGTCGGCGAGCTCGGCATGCTGCGCAGCGCGCTGTCGCGATTGCTCGAGAAGCTGCGCGCCAGCGGCAGCCACTCCGAGCTGGTGCTCGAGGCCCAGCGCACGCAACGCAGCTTCGATCGGCGGCTGGGCGTGGTCCAGGACGCGGTGCTCGAAGTGCGCATGGTCCCGCTGTCGCAGCTGTTCGACAAGCTCGCGGTCGTGGTGCGACAGCTCGCCCGCGAGCAGGACAAGCGCGTGCAGCTCGCGGTGCGCGGCGCCGACACCGAGGTCGATAAGCTGATCGCCGAGGAGATCGCCGATCCGCTCGTGCACCTGGTGCGCAACGCGGTCGACCATGGCATCGAGAGCGCCGAGGCGCGGCGGCAGGCTGCCAAGCCGGAGCAAGCCAACATCGAGATCCACGCCTACCAGAAGGGCAACCACGTGGTGGTCCAGGTGCGGGACGACGGTCGCGGCATCGACCCGGCGGAGATCCGCGAGACCGCGATCGCGCGCGGCTTGCTGCGTCCCGAGCAGCACGGCGAGCTGTCGTCGCAGGAGCTGATGGACCTGATCTTCGTCCCCGGCCTCAGCACCAGCGCCACCGTCAGCGATGTCTCGGGCCGAGGCGTTGGGCTGGACGTCGTGCGCACCAACGTGCAGCGGCTGGGCGGCACGGTCGAGGTGCGCAGCGAGGCGGGCGTCGCCACCACCTTCGTGATCACGTTGCCGATCACGCTCGCGATCATCTCCGCGCTGGTGTTCTCGGTGCGCGGCCGCACCATGGCGCTGCCGCTGGCTGCGGTGCAGGAGGTGGTCCGGCTCGATCCGGAGGCGATCCGCCTGGTCGACGGGCGCGAGGTCGTGGACCTGCGCGGCTCGACGCTGGTGCTTTGCCGCCTGGGCGAGCTGCTGCGCTTCTCCCAGCCCGAGGTCAGCGCGTACGACCAGCACGTGGTCGTGCTGCTGGTGGGCAACCGGCGGCTGGGCGTTGCGGTCGAGCGCATCTCCGGGCAGCAGGACATCGTGATCAAGCCGCTCGGCGCGAGCCTGCGCGGGGTGCGCGGGATCGCGGGGGCGACCGACCTCGGCGATCAGCGCCTGGTGCTGGTGCTCGACGCCGCGGCCGTGCTCGACGACGTGTTCGTGGCCAAGAGCGCGCGGCTGAGCGCGGGAGGTGTGGCGTGAGCGAGCCCGGCGGCGGCGCGGTCATCCAGCGGACCGGTGGCGCCCCGCTCGCCCCGGACGGCGGCGGGCACGTGCGGGAGCTGCTGGCCTTCGAGCTCGGTATGGAGCGCTACGCGCTGCCGCTGTCGTGCGTGCGCGAGATCGTACGCGTGCCGGTGATCACCGAGGTGCCGCGCAGCCCCGACGAGGTGCTGGGGGTAATCTCGGTGCGCGGCGCGGTTACCACCCTGATCGATCTGCGGCGCAAGCTGCGGGTCGACCAGCCGTTGATGGGCGGCAAGAGCCGGGTCCTGCTGGTCGACCATGGCGGCGAGGTGCTGGGCATTCTGGTCGACTCCGTGTTGCAGGTGCACCGCCTGCAACCCGAGGAGATCGAGCTTGCCTCGGTGCTCGGACCGCAGGCTCCGCCCTACCTGCTCGGCATCGGGCGGCCGGCCGGCACCGCCGATGCCGGCGAGATCCTGCTGCTGCTCGATCCGAGCGCGCTGTTGCGGAGCTGACGTCCAGGTATGAGGCAACGTCGATCGCGCGTGATTTCCGGGAAGAATCTGGTGACCTTCGAGGTCGGCGGCATCAGCTACGGGCTCGAGGTCGGCCGCGTGCGCGAGATCGTGCGCCCGGTGCAGGTGCTGCCGCTGCCGCACTTGCCCGACGGTGTGATCGGTGTGGTCGACCACCGGGGCGACGTCGTGCCGATCCTCGACCTGCGCAAGCGCTTTGCCGCGGCGCAGGTCGGGCGCGACAAGGACGTGCGCTGGATCATCGCGACCCGCGGCGAACGCCTGCTTGGCCTCGCGGTGGATCGCGTGACCGACGTGTTCGGCGTGAGCGAGTCGCAACGCCGAGAGCTCTCGGACGAGGGTGATGCGGCCCGCCCGCGCGGCGTGAAGGCCGCCTATGCCTATCGGGACCAGCTGGTGTTCGTGCTCGATGCCGACGAGCTGACCTCGATCGCGGAGCGGATCGCGTTGCCCGGCGAGCCCGCAGCGCAGGGGAGCGCGCGGGGATGAGCGATCTGCGCAGACAGCTCCCGCGGCTGCAGCTCGACGAGCTGCAGCGCATCGGGCAGCTGATCGGAGGCTTCTGCGGGCTCAAGCTGGGCGACGACGCGCGCGATGCGGTGGAGCGCCGCTTGGCCGAGCGGCTGGAGGCCCTGGGCCTGGAGAGCTTCGGGCAATATGCGGCCTATCTGCGCGCTGACGAGCGCGGCCCGGCCGAGATCGAGCGCGCCGCGGAGCTGGTCGCGACCAACGAGACCTACTTCTTTCGCGAGCAATCGCAGCTGCGCGTGTTCGAGCAGCAAGTGCTGCCCGAGCTGCTGGCGTCGTGCCGCCAGCGGCGCAGCCTCACGGTCTGGAGCGCGGGCTGCTCCAGCGGCGAGGAGGTCTACACCCTCGCGATCCTGCTGGCGCGTGTCGCGTCGTTCGCCGACCTGTCGCGGCGGGTGTTCGGCAGCGACATCAGCCGCCGCGTGCTGCAGATTGCCCGCAAGGGCGTGTACCGCAGTGCCAGCTTCCGCTCGATGCCGAGCGACTACGACCGGCACTTCATCGAGACCTCGGAGGGCCGCGAGGTCGAGCCGGCGATCCGGGCGATGTGCCGTTTCGGTCAGCTCAACCTGCTCGACGCCTCGCGCACGGCGATGATGGGGCACGTGGACGCGATCTTCTGCCGCAACGTGCTGATCTACTTCGACGACGCCGCGAGGCGCAAGGTGATCGCGATGTTCTACGATCGGTTACAGCCGGGCGGCTTCCTGATGCTCGGCCACAGTGAGTCCCTGTTCCGCACCGATACCGCCTTCGAGCCGGTCCAGCTCGGCGGCGAGCTGGTGTACCGCAAGCCGCAGCGCACATTCGTGATGTTGCCGAGGTCTCGATGAGGAGCTTGCGCGTGCTGGTGGTCGATGATTCGGCGCTGAACCGGCGTACGCTCGGCGACCTGCTGCGTGCGACTGCCGGAGTCGAGGTGGTGGGCACCGCGGTCGATGGCGAGCAGGCGCTGCGGCTCTCGGCCGAGCTCGAGCCCGATCTGATCACGCTCGACCTCGAGATGCCGCGCATGGACGGCTTCACCTTTCTGAGGTTGCTGATGGCCAGCCGGCCGACGCCGGTGATCGTGATCTCGAGCCACTCGGCCAAGGACAAGGTGTTTCGCGCGCTCGAGCTGGGCGCGATCGACTTCATCGCCAAGCCCGACGAGAGCGTGGAGCGCGATTCCAGCGGCGCGCAGCAGCTCAAGCTCCAGCTCGACCGCATGATCGACGTGGTCAAGCAGCTCTCGCGCTCCGGCGTCACGCCCCGCCGCAACGTCTCGCGGCCGATCACGGCGGATGCGTCCCAGCCCGCTCTGGCGCCGAGCCCGGGTCTGCCCAGCCGCGTGCTGGCGATCGCGGCCTCGACCGGCGGCCCGAGCGCGCTGATGGAGCTGTTTTCGGCCTTGCCTCCGACCGGCACGGGCGCGATCGTCGTGGCCCAGCACATGCCCGAGCGCTTTACCCGCACCTTTGCCGAACGCCTGGACAAGCAGAGCACGTTTCACGTGCGCGAGGCCGAGCAGCAGTTCGAGCTGTACCCGCACAGCGCGCTGGTCTGCCCCGGCGGGCGCTGCCTGGAGCTCGAGCGGCGCGGCGAGCGCCTGTTCGCACGCGTGGTGCGGCCCTCGCCCGCCGATCGCTACGCGCCTTCGGCCGATCGGCTGTTCGGCAGCGTCGCGCGGGCGATGGGCGAGCGGGCGGTGGCGGTGGTGCTGACCGGCATGGGGGACGACGCGGCCAAAGGGGTGGTCGAGATCAAGCAAGCAGGAGGGCGCGTGCTGTGCGAAGCCGAGCATACCGCGGTGGTCTACGGCATGCCCAAGGCCGCGGTCCAGACTGGTTGTGTGGACGAGGTGCTGCCGCTGCACGAGCTCGTAGCGCGAGTGCGCCAGCTCGTGTCATCGTAGGGTGGACAAGCGATGACTGAGTTCGCATGCCTGGTGGTCGAGGATTCGCCGATGATGCGGCAGCTCATCGTGCACGCGCTCTCGCGCATCAAGAGCCTGCAGGTGACCGAGGCCGACGACGGCATCGTGGGCCTGCAGAAGCTGACCAAGGAGCGCTTCGACCTGGTCATCACCGACATCAACATGCCGGTGATGGACGGGCTCAAGCTGATCCGCCGCGTGCGCATGGACGAGAAGCACAAGCACGTGCCGATCCTGGTGATCAGCACCGAGGGCTCGGACGAGGACCGCAGCCGCGCACTGGCGCTGGGCGCGACCGGCTACATCACCAAGCCGATCCAGGCGCCGCTGGTGATCGCCAAGGTCAAGGAGCTGCTCGCGATCGAATAGGGGGCGGCCGCGAGCAAGCGCCTCCTCGGCCTGTGCTCCTGGGCGGCCGCGCGGGGTCGGGGGGCCGGGCGGGGGCACGGGCGGCTTGCAATGCGCGGCGGCCCCGTATCCAGGATCGCTCCCTACGCCGCGCAAACCGCCCTTTTTGCGCGCGCCAAGCGTGGCTTTGCCCGCTGTCGCTTGGCACGCGCAAAAGGCCCCGCCCGGTCCCCCGCGAGCGCCCAGCAGCACCAGACCCGTCGACCTTGCCCCAGAGTCGCCCTCGACTTCAACAACGCAATGCGCCGCAAGCCTCGCCGGGCCGTCACCTTGCCCCACAATTGCCCGCCCGCTACCGTTCGCGGATGACGGCGGTCAAGATCTGCGGGGTCACGCGTGTTGCGGACGCGGAGCTGTGCGTGGCCGTGGGCGCCGACGCGATCGGGCTCAACTTTCATCCGGGCTCGCCGCGCTGCGTGGCCGTGGACGAGGCCGCGCGCATCGTCGAGGCGGTGGCCGGGCGCGCGCTGACCGTGGGCGTGTTCGTGGACGCGAGCCTCGCGCGCATCGCGGAGGTCAAGGCGCGTACCGGCATCGCCTGCGTACAGCTGCACGGCGACGAGCCGGCCGAGCTGCTGCAGGCCTTGCTGCCGCACGCCTTCAAGGCGATTCGGGTGCGCGACGCGGGCTCGCTGCAACAGGCGCGGCGCTACGCCGGCGAGCACATCCTGCTCGACGCGTTCGTGCCCGGGCAGCCCGGTGGTACCGGCCGAGCGTTTCGCTGGGAGCTGGCGGTGGAGCTGGCGCGCGAGCGCCGCGTCACGCTGGCCGGCGGCCTCGATCCGGACAACGTGGCGCAGGCGGTGGCCTGCGTTCAGCCCTTCTGCGTGGACGTGGCCAGCGGCGTCGAGAGCGCCCCCGGCAGCAAGGACGCGGCGCGCGTGCGGGCCTTCATCGCCGCGGCCAAGGGCTTGCCAAGCGCCGCCGAGTAGCCTTCAATGCCCGCCTTTCGTAACCTTGGTTTCCTTCCCGTCTTGCCGCCCTCCTGTTGAAGCTCCAAAGTCGCACGCGAGTCCGCACCCGATGCCCGAAACGCCCGCCAAGCTCGCAGCCAACTACGGACCATTCGGCGGCCGCTACGTCGCCGAGACCTTGATGCCGGCGCTCGAGGAGCTGGAGCAGGCGTTTCGCCGGGCGCTGGCCGATCCGAGCTTCGAGGCGCGCAGGCGCATGCTGCTGGCCGACTACGTCGGGCGGCCGACGCCGCTGTACTTTGCCGAGCGGCTCTCGGAGCGCGTCGGCTTCTCGGTTTGGCTCAAGCGCGAGGATCTGTGCCACACCGGCGCGCACAAGATGAACAACGTGCTCGGCCAGATCCTGCTGGCCAAGCGCATGGGCAAGCCGCGCGTGATCGCGGAGACCGGCGCCGGCCAGCACGGCGTGGCCAGCGCCACCGGCGCGGCGCTGCTCGGGCTGCAGTGCGAGGTGTTCATGGGTGCCGAGGACGTGCGGCGCCAGGCGCCCAACGTGCGCCGCATGCACCTGCTCGGGGCCAAGGTGACTGCGGTGCAATCCGGCAGCCGCACGCTCAAGGACGCGATGAACGAGGCCATGCGCGACTGGGTCACGCACGTCGCGAGCACCTATTACTGCGTGGGCACGGTGGCGGGGCCGCACCCCTATCCGGCGATCGTGCGCGAGTTTCAGCGCGTGATCAGCGTGGAGGCCAAGCGCCAGATCCTGGAGAAGACCGGCCGGCTGCCGGACGTGGTGCTGGCCTGCGTGGGCGGCGGCTCCAACGCGCTCGGCAGCTTCGCGGAGTTCATCCCGCACGAGCAGGTGCGCCTGATCGGCGTGGAGGCGGCCGGGGAGGGCATCGAGAGCGGCCGCCACGCCGCCACGCTGGGTCAGGGCAGCCACGGCGTGCTGCACGGCATGCGCAGCTACGTGCTGCAGGACGAGGGCGGACAGATCAAGGAGACCCACTCGATCAGCGCCGGCCTCGACTACCCCTCGGTCGGCCCCGAGCACGCCTGGCTCAAGGACAGCGGCCGCGCCGAGTACCACTCCGTCACCGATCGCGAGGCGCTCGACGCCTTCCGCACGCTGTGCCGGCTCGAGGGCATCATCCCCGCGCTCGAGAGCAGCCACGCGCTGGCGTACCTGACGCGGCTCTCCGGGCAGCTCGATCCGAGCAAGCATGTGGTCGTGTGCCTTTCCGGTCGCGGCGACAAAGACCTGCAGACGGTGCTCGATCGCTTCGACGCCGAGGAGGAGGGCCGCTGATGGGCAGGCTCGAGGCGGCCTTCGCCCGGGCGCGGCGCGAGCAGCGCGCAGCGCTGGTGATCTACCTGTGCGCGGGCGATCCCGATCTGGCGACCACGGTGCGCCTGATGCGGGCGGCGGCCGAGGCGGGCGCGGACGTGATCGAGGTGGGGATGCCGTTCAGCGATCCGACCGCCGACGGTCCGGTGATCCAGCGAGCGAGCGAGCGTGCGCTGCGCTCGCACACCACGCTCGCGGGCGTGTTCGACGCGGTGCGGCAGGTGCGCGCGCACACCGACGCCGGCATCGTGCTGTTCGGTTACTACAATCCACTGCTGGCCTTCGGCGAGGAGCGCGTGGCGGCCGCCGCCGCGCAGGCCGGCATCGACGGCATGCTGGTGGTCGACCTGCCGCCGGAAGAGGCCGGCTCGCTGCTGGCCGCGCTGCACGCGCATCAGCTCGATTTCGTGCCGCTGGTGGCGCCGACCACGCCGGACGCGCGCGTGGACCTGATCGCGCGCACGGCCGGCGCATTCCTGTACTACGTGTCGTTGACGGGGGTGACCGGCGCGGCCGCGGATCTCGCGGCGGCGGCGCGGCGGGCGGCCGAGCTGCGCGCGCGCACGGGCTTGCCGGTGGCGGTGGGCTTCGGCGTCAAGACGCCCGAGGACGCCCGCGTGCTGGCTCCGCAGGTGGACGGCGTGGTGGTCGGCAGCGCCGTGTGCAGCGAGATCGAGCGCGCCGGTGCCGGCGCCGAGCAGGCGGTTGCAGGCGTGCGCGCGCTGGTCAGCGCGCTGCGCGCTGCCTGCGCCCGTTGATGACCGGGTGTGGCCGCGCCGGCGTGTGCGCGTCCCGATTCTGGGCTGGAGATGATGGGTGCTTTCGCAGCGCCGGGCGCCTGAGTAGCGTCCCGTCCAGTAAGAGAGTTGGGAGGCAAGCCCATGGGTACACGGGCGTCACGGATCGGATTCGTGCTCGGGATCACGGTCGCGCTCGGGCGACCAGTGCCGCGAGGGCTACACCTGCGAGCAGCGCGGCGGGTTGTTCGGCATGGGCGGCACGAGCGTGTGCGCACCGCAGCCGCCCCCGCCGGCGGACAACGACGCGGGCACGGGCTGAGCCGCAGGCGCCGCCTCGGCGGCGCGCCCGTGTGATGGCGCGGCGGCAGGCCCGGGGGTACGCTCGGGCTGCATGGGAAGAAGACGGCGCGGTCGCGGCGAGGGCATGCAGGCCCTGGGCGAGCTGGTGGGCAAGGTCTATCCCTCACAGCAGCCCGACGAGGCGCGCGCGATGCGACTGCTCGGCTGCTGGTCCAAGGTCGTCTCGCGGCGCATTCTCGACAACGCCCGGCCGGTGGCCTACCGCAACGGCGTGCTGACCGTGTACACCGCCACCAACGCCTGGGCCAACGCCCTGAGCTTCGAGGGCGCCCAGATCCTGGCGCGGTTGCGCGCGCGCCTGCCCGACGTGCCCGTGCAGCGCATCGCGTTTCGCGTGGGCAAGTTGCCGGAGCTGCCCGAGCCGATCGAGCCAAGGGGGCCCAAGCCACGCCTGCTGCCGCTACGCGATCTGCCCGAGGATCTCGCGCGCGAGCTCGCCCGCATCCACGACGACCGCCTGCGCGAGAGCCTCACGCGCGCCGCGGTGGTCTCGCTCAGCGAGCCCGTGCGGCCCTCGCGCAAGCCGTAACGGGATCAACAAGATTCACGGCAAGGCGGGAAGCACTGATCCAAGGCTTCTTCTTGCCGCCTTGCTGTGGATTCCTCGGACGAGCGATTTCCTGGCTGCCGCCACTAGAACGCGCTCTGGTACAGGCTGAGCAGGTCGTCGCGGGTGCAGGGGCGTGGGTTCCCCTGGTGGCACACGTCCTCGAAGGCCAGCTCCGCGAGCCGCGGCAGCGCGGCTTGGGTCACGCCCGCCGCGTGCAGGCTCTCGGGCAGCCCCAGCTTCTGGCGCAGCGCGCGCACCGCGCCCGCGCACTCGAACGCCAGCGTCTCGTCATCCTCTGCGCGCACGCCGAGCGCGCGTGCGATTTGCGCCAGCTTGCCCGGCACCGCGCTGCGATTGAAGTCGAGCACTGCCGGCAGGCACAGCGCATTGGCCAGCCCGTGGTGGGTGCCGTTCTCCGCCGAGAGCGGGTGCGCCAGCGAGTGGCACGCGCCGAGCCCCTTCTGGAACGCCACCGCGCCGAAGCAGGCCGCCTTGAGCATGCCGCCGCGCGCTTGCAAATCGGAGCCCTCGCGCGCCGCGCGCAGCAGGAAGGCGGCGCACAGCTTCACGCCCTCGAGCGCGATCGCATCGGCCATCGGGTGATCCATGGTGGTGCAGAACGACTCGACGCAGTGGGTGAGCGCGTCGAAGCCGGTCGCCGCGGTGACCGGCGGCGGCATGCTGACGGTGAGCACGGGATCGAGAATCGCCACGCTCGGGATCAGCGCAGGCGCGAAGAAGATGGTCTTCTTGCCGGTCTCGCGCATGGTCGCCACGCCGCTGCGCCCCACCTCGCTGCCGGTGCCGGCGGTGGTCGGCAGCGCGATCATCGGTGGCAGCGGTGCGACGATCTTCGCGCTGCCGCCCTTGGCGTCGTCGTACTGCGAAAGCGGCCCGTCGTGGGTCGCGCACAGGCGCACCAGCTTGCCGATATCGATGGCGCTGCCGCCGCCGACGGCGACCACGATGTCGGCCTGCGCGCGCTTGTAGGCCTCGGTGGCGGCCAGCGCGTGCGCGTCGGTGGGATTGCCCTCGACCCCGTCGAACACCTCAGCCTCGAGGTTCTGCTCGCGCAGCCCCTTCTCGATCCGCGCCGCCAGGCCGGCGCCCGCGACGCCGGGGTCGGTCACGATCAGCGCGCGGCTGCCGCGCAGCCGCAGCGCTTCCTGCGCGGTCTGCTGGGCCGCGTTCTCGCCGAACACGATGCGGGTCGGGAAGTTCCACACCACCGTCATGGCCTACCTGCTTTCTCGATCGATTCAGATCGCTTCGAAATAGCGCTCGAGCTCCCACTGGCTGACGCTGCGGGCGTGTTGGCGGACTTCCCAGTCGCGGGTGCGCACGTAGTGATCGATGAAGGCCTCCGGCAACACCTGGCGAGCGGCCTCGCTCTTGGCCAGCAGCTCGGCGGCGGCGCCCAGGCTCTGTGGGAAGCGCAGCGCCTGCACGGCGGCGGTGGCGTCGCCGCGGCTCGGCGGCGGAGGCACAAGCCCGCGCTCGATTCCGTGCAAGCCGGCGGCGAGCGCGGCAGCCATCGCCAGGTAGGGATTGATGTCGGCCGCGGTCTGGCGCAGCTCGAGCCGGGTCGCGGAAGCGCCCGGCCCGTTGATCACGCGCACCGAGCAGGTGCGGTTCTCGACGTCCCACGAGGCGCTCAGCGGGGCCCACATGCCGGGCACGTAGCGCTTGTAGCTGTTGATGGTGGGGGAAAAGATCGCCGTCAGGTCGGGCGAGAGCGTGACCAGGCCCGCGAGGTAGCGCAGCCCGAGCTGGCTCAGGCCGTGCTCCGCCTTGGGATCGGCGAACAGGTTGTTCTCGTCGGCGGCGTCGAACAGGCTCTGGTGGATGTGGCCGCTCGAGCCGGGCAGGCTCGGGTTCCACTTGGCCATGAAGGTCACGCTGCAGCCGTGACGCGCGCACAGGATCTTCATCGTGGCTTTGAACAACGCCGCCATGTCCGCGGCGCGCACCGGATCGGTGTGGCGGATGGCCGCCTCGTACACCCCGGGCCCGGTCTCGGTGTGCAGGCCTTCGATCTCGATGCCGTAGCCGTCCATCTGCTCGAGCACGTCCTCGATCAGGTCCGCGTTCTGGCCCTCGCGCACCCAGGAGTAGCCGAACATGCCCGGGCTGAGCGGCGCGAGCCCAGCGAAGCCCTTTTCGTGCAGGCTCTGCGGCGACTCGCGGAAGAGCCAGAACTCGAACTCGGCCGAGAAGTGCGGGGCGTACCCGGCGGCGCGCGCGCGCGCGGTGACGGTCTTGAGCAGGTTGCGCGGGCAGGCAGGGTGCGGCGTCGCCGTGTCCTGCCAGAAGTCGCACAGCAGGTGCGCGGTGCCCGGCTCCGAGGGCAGCACGCGGAAGCTCGAGAGGTCGATCTTCGCGAGCGTGTCCGGGTAGCCGGTGTGCCAGCCGGTGAGCTTGGCGTTGTCGTACAGCACGTCGCTCACGTCCCAGCCGAAGATCACGTCGCAAAAGCCGAAGCCCTTGTCGAGCGCCGACCACAGCTTGTCGGCGGAGATGTACTTGCCGCGCAGCACGCCGTCGAGGTCGAAGCCGCCCACTTTGACCCGCCGGATGCCGCGCTGCTCGAACGCTTCCTTCAGCTCGCTCTTGTCCATGCGCCGCTCCCTGCCGCGAGACTACCACAGCCGCCGCGCGCGCAAACGCCGCGATTTCCGCTCAAAGCAGCGGGTTGATCGGATTGAGATCGAGGCCTCCGGGCATCATGTAGCTGGTGTACGGGGCATAGCCGTAGAGCACGATCCCGAAGCCCTGCTGCGCCTCGATCACGTGCTGCCCGCTGTCCAGCGGGATTCGCGAGACCGAGAGCGAGGTGCCCTCGATCGGCGCGAAGCCGGTGACCACGCGGCCGTCGAGCAGCACCAGCTGGTGCGTGCGCGCGATCACGTTGATGTAGTTGTCGGTGTAGGTCTCGGGCGTCAAGAAGGGGTAGCGGGTGCGCCACTGCTCGCTGGGGATCGCCAGCGACATCGATGGGTCGCCCTTGGCGAACGAGCCCGAGCTGCCGCGTCCGTTGTAGTCCTGCCCGAGCAGGAACTGGCCGACCATGATCGGGTAGGCGGCGGTGATGCGGAAGTCCTCGGACACCTCGAGCTCGAGCAACTCGCCCTTGTCGAGCAGCACTTTGTCGTGAACCGCCGGCGTGAACGTGATCTGGTTGCGGTCGCTGCCCGAGAGCACGCGCACCAGATTCGGCACGGTCGGCTGGCACGCCACCGTCTCGCTCACGCTGACGGCGATGTCTTTACCCCAGCTCTGCAGCGGAAAGATGCTCTCCTCCAGGTGATCGCAGGCCCAGCGGTTGTAGGGCAGGAAGGCGCAATCGTGACCTGCGATCACGCTGACCTTGCCCTGGGCCGTGATCTGCGTTCCGGTCAGGTCGTAGTCTCTGCCCACTTTGCAATAGTGGATCTTGCCGCCGCGAATGCTGTCGGTCGTGTCGTCCGGGCAGTCAGGTGGCACTGCGCTGAGCAGCTGCAGCACCTCACCTTGGCTCAGGCTGACGCGCAAATGGCCGCCCGGCGACAGCGCCGGGATCGAGCCGTCCTTGCTCGGCCGAGTGTATGCGCTGCTGACGATCTCGACCTCGGTCGGGTCCGCCTCCACGCCCACGATGGCGACGAAGCCCGGGCCGCTGTGGGTGATGGTCGGCAGGCTGTCGTCGTTGGGGACCACATGGTGCAGCAAGGTGGGCTGCGCCATCACCACGTAGTCTCCGCTCAGGCTGTGGGTAGGCAGCAACAGCGAGGCGTCGTTGGTGTAGCTGTACGCGGTCGTGCCGTCAGCGCTCTCGCTCTCGAACTCGAGTGGATTGAACTGATACACCGTGACCGGCACGTCCGAGGTGATGTGGTGGGCGCCGCGCTTGGCGAGCACGGTCGGCTGCTGTTCGCTGCCGGCGTCCTCGTCGCCCACGCCGCCGTCGGGGACGCCGCTGCCGGGACCGCCGCCCTTGAGCTCCGGCTCGCAAGGCAGCTCGATGGTGGCGGTCGAGGAGGGCTCCACCGTGACCGTGCGCGCGTCGCGGCCCGGGCTCTCCACGGTCACGTGCGCGCTCACGCCCTCCGCGTTGGCCACCACCACCGCGAAGCTGAACGGCCGGCACAGCCCGTTGGCGTCCACCGACTCGAAGTCGAGCTGCGAGTTGCTGGTCGGGACCGCCCAATAGTCACAGCCGATGTACGAGTGCTGCGACTCCGCGGCCGCGCACAGATCCTCGCACTGGCCCGAGCTCAGGCTGCAGCGCAGGCCGGCGCTCTCGTCGCACGGCTCGGCCTCGTCGAAGCCCGAGCCGTCGTCGCGGCAGAGCATGCGCGCCCCGTCTTGCCCGCAGCGCGCGCTGCCCGGCGTGCAGGCCTGGCAGCCGTTGCAGTCCTTGGCGCTCGCGCAATCGCGCATCGCGCACACCTGCCCGTCGGCACGGCAATTGGTCAGCGAGACCAGCTTGTCGTCGGGTCCGCAGTGCGCGGCCCACGCCCCGTAGCACAGGATGCGCCGCTTGCCCCCGCTGCACGTCACGTCCGGAGCCGCCTCTTGCTCCGTGCTCACGGTCTTGCCCGCATTGGCGCAGTCGCGGCTGGGATCGCCGCTGCCCGAGGGCGGGGGCGGCACGGCGGCCTTCTTGTGGCAACCCTGCGCCGCACCCGTGCAGGCGACGACCAGGCATGCGAGCAGCCCCGCGTGCCTGAAGGATCGTATTAGGTTCGCGCGGGTGTGGATCTCGTGCTGAGCAGTAATCACGTTTCGTTCGAGAATTGCCGCGGAACGCGGCCCCACGTGGGGAAGGGTGGCGCGTGCCGCCCCGCGTGAAAAAAGCAGGGTCTGGCCCCGCCAAATCAGCGCGTCGTGATCAGTACGAGAACCAGACCCGTTCGCGCTCACGCTCCGCCCCCCGCGTATCTCAAGCTCCAATCGCGCGATCGTAGCATGGCCGCCGCAGCCCGCAGCGTGTGCGATCGGGTGCGCTTTGCGCGCACGTGCTCGACGCGGAAACAGCCGCGCGGGAGGGTGGGCCCGACGCGGTGTGGCCTGCGCTCACCAGCGAGCGCAGCGAGCCGCGCGGGAGGATGGGGCCCCAGCGGCTTTGCCGGTGGGGCGGGAGGGCGCGTGCCCCTCCCGGTCACACAACTACCGGCCGGCCGAGCGCAGCATCTCGCTGGCGGCCGCGCGGGTCTTGTCGGTGACCTTGAGCCCGCCGAGCATGCGCGCGATCTCGTCGCGCTGCTCGCTCTCGTGCAGGCGCCGGATCTCGCTGCGCGTGCGGCCGCCGCCGACGCTCTTGCTGACGTGGTAGTGGACGTCGGCGAAGACCGCGATCTGCGGCAGGTGGGTGATGCAGATCACCTGGTGGTGGTGCGCGACGTCCTTGAGCTTGCGCCCGATGACCTCGGCCACCGCGCCGCCCACGCCCGCGTCTACTTCGTCGAACACGTACAGCCCGACCGGGCCGAGGCCCGAGAGCACCCGCTTGAGCGCCAGCATCGCCCGCGACAGCTCGCCCCCGCTGGCGATCTTGTGCAGCGGCTGAGGATCTTCGCCGCGGTTGGTCGCGATCAGAAACTCCACACGGTCGATGCCGCTGGCGAGCAGGCGCGCGCCGTCCACGCACAGCTCGCCCGCCGCGCCCTGCGGCTGCGCCACCTCGACCGCCACCTTGGCGTCGCCCATCGAGAGCGAGCCCAGCTCGCGGCTGACCGCGGCCGCCAGCTTGGTCGCGGCCTTCTTGCGCGCGCTCGAGAGCTTGCGCGCCAGCGCCGCGGCCTGATCGCTCGCCTGCTGCAGCGCGTGCTCCAGGGCATGCGTGCGTTCCTCGCCCTGATCGAGCGCGGCCAGCTGCTCGGCGGCGCGCTCGCGGTGCTCGAGCACCGCCTCCAGGCTGCCGCCGTGCTTGCGCTTGAGCCGCGAGAGCCCGTCGAGCCGGTCTTCCAGCTGCTGCAGCCGCTCGGCGTCGAGCGAGATCCCGCGCGCGTAGCTGCCGAGCTCGCGCGCCACGTCCTCGAGCTGGGTGCCGGCCGCCGCGAGCTGCTCGGAGAGGGGCCCGAGCGTGGGGTCGAGCGCCGCCGCCTGCTGCACCTCGTGCGCGATGCGCGCCACGCGCGCGCACAGCGCCTCGTCGCTAGCGTAGAGCGCGTCCTCGGCGCCGCCGGTGAGCTGTGCCAGGCGCTCGGCGTGACGCTGGCGGTCGCGCTCGAGCGCCAGCGTGGCGTCCTCGCCCGGCCGCGGCGCCAGCGCATCGATCTCCTGCAGCTGGAAGCGCAACAGATCCTCGCGCTCGCCGCGGCGGCTGCTCGCCTCGCGCTGCTGCTGCAACGCGGCCTGGGCGTCGCGCAGCGCCTCGTACGCCTCGCGCACCTGCGCGCGCAGCGGATCGAGCTGCGCGAACGCGTCCAGAAACGACAGGTGAGTGCGCGGGTCGACCAGGGTGTGGTGCTCGTGCTGCGAAGAGATGTCGCACAGCCCGGCGGCCAGCGTCGCGAGCTGCCCGGCCGAGGCCAGCCGTCCGTTGACGTAGGCGCGCGAGCGTCCCGAGCGCTGCACCACCCGGCGCAGCACCAGCTCGTCCTCCACCTCGACTCCGGCTTCGGCTACCCGCTGCCGCGCCTGCGGGTCGTCGGCCACGTCGAACAGCGCCTCGACCTCAGCCTGTTCCGCGCCCCCGCGCACCACCTCGGGCCGCGCCCGGCCACCCAGCACCAGCTGCAGCGCGTCGATCAAGATCGACTTGCCCGCGCCGGTCTCGCCCGTCAGCACGTTCATGCCCGACTCGAGCTCGACCTCGAGCTCGTCGATGATGGCGAAGCTGCGCACGCGCAGGCAGGTCAGCACGACCCGACCGATAGCACGGCCGCCCGCCTCCTGGGGAGGAGGTTCCCGCGTCCGGCGGCGGGGAGTGGGCTATGGCCGCGGCCGCGCCGTATGCCGCCGTCCGTGGCGGTGCCGACGGGACGCCTGCACGGTTTCCCAAGTTGGCAAGCCCCTGCGGCTGCGCTACACCGCCCCTGCGATGACCTCCTCGAGCCAGATCCGGGACAGCTTCCGCCGCTTCTTCGCGGAGCGCGGGCACCAGATCGTGCCGAGCGGACCGCTGGTACCCGCGAACGACCCCACGCTGATGTTCGCCAACGCGGGCATGGTGCAGTTCAAGGACGTCTTCACCGGGCAGGACAAGCGCGGGTACACCCGCGCCACCAGCGCGCAGAAGTGCATGCGCGTCAGCGGCAAGCACAACGATCTCGAGAACGTGGGCGTGACCGCGCGCCACCACACCTTCTTCGAGATGCTCGGCAACTTCTCCTTCGGTGACTACTTCAAACAGGAGGCGATCGCCTACGCCTGGCAATACCTGACCGAGGTGCTGGGCGTGGACAAGAACCGGCTGGTGGTCACCGTTTTCGGTGGCGAGGGCGAGCTGCCGGCCGACGTCGAGGCCGAGCGCATCTGGCGCGACGTGGCCGCGCTGCCCAAGCAACGGTTGCGGCGGCTGGGCGCGGCCGACAACTTCTGGCAGATGGGCGACACCGGACCCTGCGGTCCGTGCTCCGAGATCTACTACTACTTCGGCGCCGGCGAGCCCGACCTCGCCAGCTTCGGTGCCGAGCCCGACGAGGCGGGCAACGGCTGGGTCGAGCTGTGGAACAACGTGTTCATGCAGTTCGAGCGCCTGCCGGGCGGCAAGCTCACGCCGCTGCCCGCGCCCTCGATCGACACCGGCATGGGCCTCGAGCGCCTGAGCTGCGCGGTGCAGGGCGTGGTCAGCAACTACGACACCGATCTGCTGCGCCCGATCGTGGAGCTGGCCGCCGAGATCGCGGGCAAGAAGTACCGCCGCACGCTCGAGCCCGACGACGTGTCCATGCGCGTGATCGCGGATCACGCGCGCGCCACGGCCTTTCTGCTGGCCGAGGGCGTGTTTCCCGATCGCGACGGACGCGCCTACGTGCTGCGCCGCATCATGCGCCGCGCCATCCGCCACGGCCACCGGCTCGGCATCGAGCGGCCGTTCTTGCACCTGTGTGCGCTCGCGGTGGCCGAGCGCATGGGCGGCGAATACCCCGAGCTGCGCGAGCGCAGCGCGCTGATCGAGCAGGTCACGCGCCAGGAGGAGGAGCGCTTCCGCGCCACGCTCAAGCGAGGGCTGGAGCGGCTGGGTGAGGCTCCGTTCGCGAGCGGTACGGGCGGGCGCGTGCTGCCGGGCGCGGTCGCATTCGAGCTTTACGACACCTACGGCTTCCCGCTCGACCTGCAAGAAGTGATCGGGCGCGAGCAGGGCTTCGGCGTGGACCAGGCCGGCTTCGAGCAGGAGCTGGAGCGCGCGCGAGAGCGCAGCGCCGGCTCCAAGGTGGGTGAGGCGGCGCTCGACACGGTGTACAAGGAACTGGCGCAGGCGCTGCCCGCCGTGGCGTTTCTGGGCTATGAGCGCGAGGCGGCCGGCTCGCAGGTGCTGGCCTTGCTGCGCGAGGGCCAGCGCGTGGAGCGCTTGCAGGCGGGTGAGCGCGGCGAGCTGGTCACCGCTGCCACGCCCTTCTACGCCGAGTCCGGCGGGCAGGTCGGCGACAAGGGCGAGGTCCGCGGGCAGGACGGCGCGCTGTTCGTGGTGGAGGACACCTGGAAGCCGCGCGAAGGGCTGATCGTGCACCGCGGCAAGCTCGAGCGCGGCCCGCTCGCGGTGTCGGCCGCGGTCGAGCTGGAGGTCGACCACGCGTTGCGCGCGGCCACCCGTCGCAACCACAGCGCGACCCACCTGCTGCACCTGGGGCTGCGCACGGTGGTCGGCCCGCACGCGATGCAGAAGGGCTCGCTGGTCGGGCCCGAGCGCCTGCGCTTCGACTACAGCGCGGCGCAGCCGCTCAGCGCCGAGCAGATCGCGCGCATCGAGGACATGGTCACCGAGCGCGTGCTGCAGAACGCCGAGGTCACGACCGACGTGCTGCCGATGGCGGAGGCCAAGCGGCGCGGCGCGATCGGCATCTTCGAGGAGAAGTACGGCGAGCAGGTGCGCATGCTGACCATGGCTGACTCGATCGAGCTGTGCGGCGGTACTCACGTGCGGCGCACCGGGGACATCGGCGCCTTCAAGATCCTCTCGGACAGCGGGATCGCGGCCGGCGTGCGCCGGATCGAGGCGGCCACCGGCATGAACGCGCTGCGCTACACGCGCGAGCTGGAGCACGAGCTGGAGCAGGCCGCCGCGCTGCTCAAGGCCGGTCCGCACGAGCTGGTGGACAAGCTGCGGCGGCTGCTCGAGCAGAAGAAGGAGCAGGCGCGCGAGCTCGAGCAGTGGAAGCGCAAGCTTGCTTCCGGCAGCAGCCGCGATCTCGCGTCGGAGGCGCGCGCGTTCGACGGCCTGCGCGCGCTCGGCGCGCGCGTCGAGCTCGGCGACTCCAAGGCGCTGCGCGAGCTGGCCGACGGCCTGCGCGACAAGCTCGCGCCGGCGGTGATCGCGCTGGGTGCCGCGACCGAGGACGGGCGCGCGCTGCTGGTGTGCACCGTGTCCAAGGAGCTGACCGGGCGCTTTGCTGCCGGCGACATCGTCAAGCAGCTCGCGGCCGTGGTCGGCGGCGGCGGCGGCGGCCGGCCGGACTTCGCCCAGGCCGGCGGCAGCGACCCCAGCCAGCTCGACCGCGCCCTCGCCATGCTCTACGAGCTGGTCGAAAAGCGCTGACGGCGCTTCAAGATCACAGGAAGATGGGAAGTCTACTCACAAGTCCTTCCCGTCTTCCCGCCTGCCTGTTTCATGGGCCCACTGGCCAGACTCGCGCGCATTGGCTACAACGCCAGTGGGTGAAGTGGGTTCGGGATCGGGAGGTCTTCCGTGGCAAAGCTGCCGTCATTTCTAGCCGACGTGCGCGAGGCCGCGCGGGTCGGGATGGCGCCCGCATTCACGGCGCGGCGCGCGCCCGAGCGCTTGGCGGTGATCTCGGAGCGCGGCACGCGCAGCTTTGGCGAGCTCAACGCGCGGGCCAACCAGCTGGTGCGCGCGTTGCGCGCGCGCGGGCTGCGCGCCGGCGACGCGCTGGCGCTGATGTGCAGCAACCGGCCCGAGTTCGTCGAGGTCTACGCCGCGGTGGTGCGTGCGGGCTTCCGCGCGACCTTCCTGAACTGGCACCTGCAGCTCGAGGAGGCCGCGTACATCGTGCAGGACTGCGAGGCGCGCGCGCTGATCGCCGAAGACCGCGTGGCCGAGACTGCGGCCGTCGTCGGCGGCGGGCTCGTGCCGGGCGTGGTCAGGCTCGCGATCGGCGACCCGATCGCCGGCTTCGAGCCCTATGAGGCCGCGCTCGCGGCCCAGGCCGGCGGCGATCTCGAGGACCCGGTGCTCGGCAGCGTGATGCTCTACACCTCGGGCACCACCGGGCGGCCCAAGGGCGTGCGGCGTAAGCCGGGTGGCGACACCCCGACCGCGAGCGCGGCGGCGGCACGCGTGCCGATGGTCAGCGGCAAGTCGATGTCGCTGTGCACCGGGCCGCTCTACCACTCCGCGCCGTTCGCCTACAACCTGGTGACGCCGCTGCTGCGCGGGGTGGGCACGGTGCTGATGGATAAGTGGGATCCGGAGCTCACGCTGCAGCTGGTCGAGCGCCACCGCGTGACCCACACGCACATGGTCGCGACCATGTTCCACCGCCTGCTCGCGCTGCCCCGGGAGGTGCGCGAGCGCTACGATCTGTCATCGCTCGCGTACGTGCTGCACGGCGCGGCGCCCACGCCGGTGCACGTCAAGCGCGCGATGATGGATTGGCTCGGCCCGATCATCCACGAGTACTACGCCGGCACCGAGGGCGGCGGCACCTCGATCAGCGCCGAGGACTGGTTGCGCAAGCCGGGCAGCGTGGGGCGGCCGATCGCCGGGCGCGAGCTGCACGTGCTGGACGACGCCGGGCAGCCGCTGCCACCCGGCCAGGTCGGGCGCGTGTTCTTCAGCGCGCCCGCGGCCGGCGGCTTCGAGTACTTCAAGGACGAGGCCAAGACCGCGGCGGCGTACCGCGGCAACTGTTTCACGCTCGGTGATCAGGGTTACATCGACGAGGACGGCTACCTGTTCCTGACGGGCCGTACCTCGGAGTTGATCATCTCCGGCGGGGTCAACATCTACCCCGCCGAGGTCGACGCCGTCCTGCTGATGCACCCGGCCGTGGCCGACGTGGCGACCGTGGGTGTGCCCAACGACGAGTTCGGCGAGGAGGTCAAGGCGGTGGTGCAGCTGGCCGAGGGCCAGTTGCCCTCGGCCGAGCTCGAGCGAGAGCTGACCGCGTTCTGCCGGGCGCGCCTGGCCCATTTCAAGTGCCCGCGCAGCGTGGACTTCGTGCGCGAGCTTCCGCGCAGCGAGGCTGGCAAGGTCTACCGCGTGCGCGTGCGCGAACGCTACTGGCAGGGTTTGGGCCGCCAGCTGTAGGCGCCTTCTCGCGGCGGGGCAGGTACGCGCCGATTTCGCTCGGCTTTTGCCAAGCCGTGGCGCCGATGCGATGATCGCGCATGGTGCGCGATCTCGTCGCTACCGACCGGCAGCTCGAGGAGCTTGGGCAGGAGCCTTCCGACGTTGCGGCTCTGCTCGGGCGCTGCTTGGGCGACGACCGTTCGCTGCAGCGGCTCGACGGGCTGCTCGAGCAGCTCGGGCAAGGCGGGCCCGGACGCAGCGAGCCGCCGCGCGCGTCGGTGCGTGCGGGCATTCCGGCGCGCAAGTCGCGACGCCCCCGCAGCCGGCCGCCCGCGACGCGCTCGTCGCCTTCCGGCAAGGGCAAGAGCGCGCGCGACACGCTGGTGGGCGTGCCTCCGCAGCCTGCCTTGCAGCCGCCCGAGGCCGCGCCCGAAGCGCAGGCCGCCGAGCTCGCGCCGCGCCGGCCTTCGCAGCCGTTCGAGCTGCAGACCGGCGACACCGGCGAGCCCGAGCCAACCCCCGAAGAGGCGGGCGAACCCGAGCTTTCCTGGTCCGAGCAAGAGGCCGCGGCCGAGGAGCCCACCGAGGTCGCCGCCTCCGGCAACGCGCCGTCCGAGCAAGGCGGCGAAAGCTGGCAGGGCGCCGACGCGCGCGGAGGCGCGGAGCTCGAGGAGGTCACGGGACGTTCGTCCTGGGTCCCGCCCGCCGCGGAGCCGGAGCGCGACCCGGGCCGCGCGGAATCGCTGCTCGATCAGGATCTCGACCCGGCGGACTTTCCGCCCGACGAGGCCGGCGCCGACGAGCCCACCCGGGTCGAGCCCGAGGTGCTCGAGATCGAGGACGCCGACGAGGACGACTTCGAGCTGTTGATTGACGACGAGGAGATCCTCGAGATCGAGGATCTCGAGGACGAGGGCTGAGGTTTTGCTCGCGGCTCAGTCGATGCGAATGGGGGCGCGGCGCTCGACCTGCAGCTCGGGGGCGAGCTCCGGATAGCTCAGCACCGCGACCTGCGGCAGCTCGCCTTCCAGCAGCGCGCGCAGGTGGCGGCGCACGTCGGGCTGCGTGACCAGCACCGCGCCTGGCTGGCCCGCGTGCGCCTCGAGCGCGGCGCGGACCGCGGCCACGATGTCGCGCGTCTGCTCCGGCGGCAGCGCGGGCGGTGCGGCGACGTTGCCGGCAGCGGCCGCGTCGCGCAGCGCGTCCTCGATCATCACGTCGACCGGATGCAACGCGAGCGTGCCTTGCGGCGCGTGCGCGAAGCTGATCTGCCGGCTCAGGCCCTGGCGCACGCGCTCGACCAACGCGGCCGGGTCGCTGCCGGCGGCGGCCTCGCGGCCCAGCAGCTCGAGGATGCGCGCCAGCGGGCGGATGCTCACGCCCTCCGCCAGCAGCCGCCGCAGCACCTCGGACAGCAGCCGCAACGAGACCGGCTTGGGCACGACCTCGCGCACCAGC
The DNA here is from genome assembly GCA_963778655.1 of uncultured delta proteobacterium. Taxonomy (GTDB): domain Bacteria; phylum Myxococcota_A; class Polyangia; order Polyangiales; family JAFGIB01; genus CAVZVA01. The sequence goes on along the minus strand of CAVZVA010000011.1, from coordinate 170,927 downwards.
GCGGGGGCGCTGCGCTCGAGCGCGTCGAGCAGGCCTTGCGTGGCTTGCAGGTCGAGCAGCTCGTCCGCGCGCGGCAGCAGCGCGACTGCGGCTGCGCCCGCCAGCGCCTCGGCGGCCTCGCGCGGGCTCGCGCCTTGCGGCACGGCGCCTTGCGCGCACGGCAGCTCCGCGAGCAGCAGCACGTAGCCACGCGCCGGAAGCGCGGCGCGCGCGCGCACGCGCAGCGCCGGCAGCGGTACGCCGAGCTCCAGGTACAGCCGCTCTCGCAGCGCACCCAGCGCGGCTCGCAGCGGCTCGCCGCGCGCGTGCTCGAGCTCGCTCGCCAGCTCACTGCCCAGCTCGATCGCGAGCGCAGAAGGCTCAGGCAGCGCCGGCTTGGCCGCCTCCGAGAGCGGCTCGCTGCCCGCGCCACGCCGCCGTTCCGCGCGCCGCAGGCCGTACGCGGCCGCCCCCAGCAACGCGCCCAGGAACGCGAACGGCAGCATGGGCAGGCCCGGTACCAGCGAGAGGAAGCCGAGAAAGCCGCCGCCGAGCGCGAGCACGCGGGGATTGCCGAACAGCTGGCGGCCCACGTCGCTGCCGAGCGACGCGCCCTCCTCGTGGCCCGCCACGCGCGTGACCACCAGCCCGGCGCTGGTCGAGATCAGCAGCGACGGGATCTGGCACACCAGGCCGTCGCCGATCGTGAGCAGGCCGTAGAGCTGCAGGCTCTGCAGTAGTCCCAGCTTGCGCATGCCCATGCCGATGCCGACCCCGGCCACGATGTTGACCAGGGTGATCACGATACCGGCGATCGCGTCGCCCTTGACGAACTTCATCGCGCCGTCCATCGCGCCGTAGAACTGACCCTCGCGCTCGAGCGCGCGCCTGCGCTGGCGCGCGCCCTCCGGGCTCAGCGCGCCCGAGCGCAGGTCGGCGTCGATCGCCATCTGCTTGCCGGGCATCGCGTCCAGCGTGAAGCGCGCGCCCACCTCGGCCACGCGCTCGGAGCCGCGCGCCACCACCACGTACTGGATCAGGGTGAGGATGAAGAAGATCACGGCGCCGACCGCGTAGTTGCCGCGCACCACGTACGCGCCGAAGGCGTGGATCACGTGGCCCGCGTCGGCCTGCAGCAGGATCAGGCGAGTGGAGGAGACGTTGAGCGCCAGCCGATAGAGCGTGGTGACCAGCAGCACCGTCGGCATCGCGGTGAAGGCGAGCCCGTCCTTGATCGCCATCGCCACCAGCAGCATCAACACGCCGAGCGCGATGTTGGCCGCGATCAAGACGTCCAGCAGCGGCGTCGGGATCGGGATGATCATCAACGCCACGATGCCGAGCAGCGGCAGCGCCAGCGCCGCATCCGCAAGCGGAAGCCGCGGCCCCTCCGCCCGCGGGTGCAAGGGTCCAGCCATCGGAAGCCGACCCTACCTCAAGCCCGGCGCGGGGGAAACGCTGAGCACGGGGCGTTTCGTGGGATCACAGGAAGGCGGGAAGGGTTTCATTCTGGGTTCGAGCCAATCATCAGCTCTTCCCGTCTTCCCGCCTTCCTGTTTCATGTGTCTTGGATCGGGCCGCGCCGCCCGTACCGCTACACCTCGCGGCGGCCTTCGAGCGCGCGGGCGAGTGTGATCTGGTCGCTCCACTCGAGCTCGCCGCCGTGCGGCAGGCCGCTGGCGATGCGGGTGCAGCGCACCTGCAGTGGGCGCAGCTCCTGAGCCACGTACAGCGCGGTCGCCTCGCCCTCCACGCTCAGCGGCGTTGCGATGATCACCTCGCTCACGCCGCCCGCCTTCACGCGCTCGACCAGGCGGCCGAGCCCCAGCGCCTCCGGGCCGACGCCATCGAGCGGCGCCAGCAGCGCGTGCAGCACGTGGTAGCGGCCGCGGAAGCTGCCGCCGCGCTCCAGCGCGGCCACGTCGGGAGGGCGCGCCACCACGCACACCACGCTGCCGTCGCGTCGCGGGTCGGCGCACACCGCGCACAGTGCGGAGGTGGCGTAGTTGCCGCACTGCGCGCAGCGCCGCACCCGCCGGTGCAGCTCGCCGAGCGCCTGCGCCAGGGCGGCCGCGTATTCGGGCGAGCTGCCCAGGATGTAATAGGTCAGGCGGGTGGCGGTGCGCTCGCCCACGCCGGGCAAGCGAGCGAGCAGGCCCACGAGCTCGGCGATCGGATCGGGCATGCGCTCCTCAGGTCAGCCCCGGAATCTTGATGCCGCCCGTGACCTTCTCGACCTCGGCCTCGACCATTTGCTGGCTCTTGGCGAGCGCGGCGTTGGTCGCGCTGACGATCAGGTCTTGCACCAGGCTGAGCTCTTCCGTCTGCAACAGGGCGGGGTCGATCGTCACGCTCACGATCTCGCCGCCGCCGTTGGCCACCACCTTGACCTGATCGTTGCCGGTGGTCGCCGCCACGGTCTCGCTCTTCAGCTCCTGCTTGCGCGCCTCGACCTTGCGCTGCAGGCGCGAGGCCTGCCGCATCAGCTCGCCCATGCCGCCCCGGAATCCAGCCATCTCAGTCCTCCACCACCACGTCGACGTTCCCCTCGGCCTCGGGGAAGACGTCCATCGCTTCCCGGACCAGCGGATGGCTCAGCGCGCTCTTGACGGCTTGCGCGCGGCGCTCCTGCTCGCGCTCGGCTTCCAGCGCGGCGACCGTGCTGCGGCTGGAGGCGAGCCCGAAGCCCACCTCGATGCGCGGCCGCCGTCCGAGCACGCGCTCGGCCGCGTCCGCCAGCACGCTGCGCGCGCTCTCTGCGCCGGCCTGGCGGCCGAAGAACGAGCCTTCCGGAAAGCTCACCACCACCGCGCTGGGGTCGACCCGCACCGGCACCCCGTGTGCGAGCACGGCGCCGAGCGCGGGCTGGCTCTGGTGCAGCGCCGCGATGATCTCGTGCCAGCCCTGCGGCAGATCGCCACCCCCACCCGGATCGGCTCCGGTGTCGTGTCGCGCGGGCGCCGGCACGTCGCCGACCGTGCTGGTCGCGGCGGGCTCGGGCGCCCCCGGCGCTGGCTCGGGATCGGGCCCGCGCGCGGGCCCCGCGCTCGGGCGCCCGCGACGCGGCTCCGCGCCGGGATCGGCCCGGCGCGGCTCCAGGCGCGCGGGCGCGCGCAGCTCGTGCGGCCCTTGCGCCTGCTGCGCGGCGCCGCGGCGGGGGCCGCGCGCGCCGCCCGCCGCGTCCGTGCGACCCGGGCCGCGGCCCGCGGCGCCCGCCGCGCCGCCACCGCCACCGCCAAGGCGCGCCTCCAGCGCGCGCAGGCGCGCCATCAGCTCCGAGAGCGGCTCGAGCGGCGGCCGGTCGGCCAGGCGCACCAGGCCCATCTCCAGCGTGAGCTGCGGGCTGCCGGACTGGCCGACCTCCTCGACCAGCTTGGCCAGACCGCTAAAGCTGCGTTCGAGCTGTTGGGCGCCGTGCGCCTGCGCGATCGCCCCGAGCTGCTGCCGTTCCTGCTCGGGCCGATCGATCAGCTCGGCGCTGTCGCCGACCACGCGCAGCACCACCAGGTCTCGCATCAGCGAGAGCAGCTGGCGCGCGAAGTGCATGACGTCCAGGCCCTGCTGGCCCAGCGCGCTGACCGCGCGCAGGCACGCGCCCGCGTCGCCGCCCAGCACGGCCTCGGCCACCGCCACCACGCTGCGTTGATCGGCGATGCCGAGCCCGCGCGCGACCTCCTCGCCCTGGAGCGCGTCGCCGCCGAAGGCCAGCAGCTGGTCGAGCACGGTCAGCGCGTCGCGCAGCGAGCCGCCGGCCTCGCGCGCGACGATCGCGATTGCATCGTCGTCGGCGGTGATCTGCTCCTGCGCCAGGATCTCGCGCACGCGCGAGGTCACCTGCGCGTGCGAGATCAGACGAAGTCATGGCGCTGGCAGCGCGACCGGATCGTGATCGGGACCTTGTGCGATCTCGGTCGTCGCGAAGATGAACTTCACGTGCGGCGGCGGCTCCTCGAGCGTCTTCAAGAACGCGTTGAACGCGCCCGCCGAGAGCATGTGCACCTCGTCCACGATCACGACCTTGAAACGGTCGCGGGCGGGCCGATAGGGCAGGGACTCCTGCAGCCTCCGCACGTCGTCCACGCTGTTGTTGGACGCGCCGTCGATCTCGAGCACGTCCAGATCCGTCCCGGCGGTGATCTCCCGGCACGGATCGCACGAATTGCAGGGCTCGGCGGTCGGGTCCCTGCTCGCAGTTGAGGGCCTTGGCGAGCAGGCGGGCGGTGGTCGTCTTCCCCACACCGCGCGCGCCGGTGAACAGGAACGCGTGCGCCACCCGGCCGCTCTTGAGCGCGTTGCCGAGCGTGCGGCTGACGTGGTCCTGCCCGACCAAATCGGCAAAGGTTTGGGGCCGATACTTGCGTGCAAGAACCGTGTAGGACATGGCGGGGCGGCTGCGATCGGGGCGCGGGCGCAGAGCACCTTAACAGATGCGGCCGGCCGCGCACATCCTCCGTTTGCGCGATCACACGCGCGCGCCCCCGCGTGCAGTCGGGAAAATCGGGAGCTTCTGCCGCGCCTCGCGCGCGCTCCCGATGTCCGTTGACAGGGCACTGGGAATCCGTACATTGTGCCGCGTGCCCGCGGGGAGCCCCAGCCTCGAGGCCTTCAATTTAGATCCGAACAGCCCAGCTGCCCCCAGTCGAGACGCTCGACCGGGGTCGCGGGAGCAATTCACATGAGCACCAAGAGGCCCAAGTTCGTGTTCGTGACCGGAGGCGTCGTCAGCTCGATCGGCAAGGGGCTCGCGGCCGCTTCGATCGGCGCGCTGATGGAAGCGCGCGGCCTGCGCGTGACTCACGTCAAGCTCGACCCGTACATCAACGTCGACCCCGGCACCATGTCGCCGTATCAACACGGCGAGGTCTACGTGACCGACGACGGCGCCGAGACCGATCTCGATCTCGGGCACTACGAGCGCTTCACCTCGGCGCGCATGACGCGCGCCAACAACTTCACCACCGGATGCATCTACGACGCGGTGATCAGCAAGGAGCGCCGCGGGGAGTACTTGGGCGCGACGATCCAGGTGATTCCGCACATCACCGATGAGATCAAGGCGCGCGTGATGGAGGTGGCCGCGCGCGTGGACATCGCGATCGTCGAGATCGGCGGCACCGTGGGCGACATCGAGTCGCTGCCGTTCCTCGAGGCGGTGCGCCAGCTGCGCAGCGAGCTTGGCCCGCAGAACGCGCTCTCGATCCACGTCACGCTGGTGCCCTGGATCGGCGCTGCCGGCGAGCTCAAGAGCAAGCCCACCCAGCACTCGGTCAAGGAGCTGCTCGGGCTCGGCATCCAGCCCGAGATCCTGATCTGCCGCGTGGATCGGCCGCTGCCGAGCGATCTGAAGCGCAAGATCGCGCACTTCACCAACGTCGCAGTCGACGCCGTGATTGCGGCCACCGACGTGTCCTGCATCTACGAGCTGCCGATCCGCCTGCACGAGGAGGGGCTCGACCAGCAGATCGTCGATCGCCTCAACATCTGGTCGCGCGAGCCCGACCTCGGCGCGTGGGAGCGCACGGTCGAGAAGATCCGGCTGCCCAGCCGCGGCACCGTCAAGGTAGCCCTGGTCGGCAAGTACGTGCACCTGCGCGACTCCTACAAGTCGCTGCACGAGGCGCTCACCCACGGCGGGCTCGCCAACGACCTGCGGGTCGAGACGCACTACGTCGACAGCGAGGATCTGCTGGGCAAAGACGACTGGGAGCAGCGCCTGGCCGAGTTCGACGCGATCCTGGTGCCGGGCGGGTTCGGCGACCGCGGGCTCGAGGGTAAGATCCGCGCGATTCGCTACGCGCGCGAGCACCGCGTGCCGTTCTTCGGCATCTGCCTGGGCATGCAGATGGCGGTGATCGAGTTCGCCCGCAACCGCTGTGGCTTGATCGAGGCCAACACGGTCGAGGCTGACCCCAAGGCCAAGCATCCGGTGATCCACTTGATGCCGGGCCAGCGCGGCATCCAGGACAAGGGCGCGACCATGCGCCTGGGCGCCTATCCCTGCGTGCTGCAGGACGGCTCGCGCTGCGCGCGCATCTACGGCAAGACCCGCATCAGCGAGCGCCACCGCCACCGTTTTGAGGTCAACAACGAGTACCGCGATCAACTGGAGAAGGCCGGGCTGGTGCTGGCCGGGCTTTCGCCGGACGGGCTGCTGGTGGAGATGATCGAGCTGCCCGACCACCCGCTGTTCGTCGGCTGCCAGTTCCATCCCGAGTTCAAGAGCAAGCCGCACGCTCCACACCCGCTGTTCGTCGAGCTCGTCCACGCCGCCCACGACTACGCGCAGGCCCGCCCGCGCACGGCCAAGGACCACAAGCTCACAGTCAACTAGCGGACTCTCCGCGACGCCTCCGCTCGACCGAACGAGCTTCCGGGCTGTGGCACTGTCCTCCCCTCCGCGCGAGGGCCGCGCCGAGCCTGAGCCCGCTGCGCGCGAGCCGAGCTCAGATCAGCTGCCTGAACAGCGCGAGCAGCGCGTCGCCGGAGCGGTCCCAGTCGTACTGGGCGGCGCGCTCGCGCGCCGCGACGGCCAGCCGCTCGCGCGCCGACTCCGAGCTTGCGACGGCGCGAATCTGAGCGGCGAGCGCGTTCGGGTCGGTGGCAGGCGCGTAGGCCGCGGCGTCGGCCATCACCTCCCGATGCACCGGGATGTCCGACAGCACCAGCGGACAGCCGAGCCCCGCGGCGTCCAGCAGCTGCATGTGAAAGCCTTCGTAGATCGACGGGAAGACCGCGACGCGCGCGCCGCGATAGAGCGTGGCCAGAGTGGTGAGATCGAGGTAGCCGAGCAGCCGGACATTGGGCGTGGACCTGGCGCGGTCGAGCAGCGGCTGCGCCTTCCACCCGATCCCTCCGACGTGGATTAGGGTGAGCTCGGGAAGCTCCGGCATGGCCCGAAGCAAGGTGTCGAGGTTCTTGCGCGGCTCGAGCGTATCGACGTTCAGGACGAAGGGCCCGTCGATTCCCAGCTGGCGCAACGCGAGCGGTGCGTTCGGCTGTGCCAGCAAGGCGGGATTGCCGGCGCACGGAATCACCTGCGCGCGCGGCGCCAGCTCGGGCCAGTGCGCGACCAGCCGCTCGCGCGTGAAACCCGAGATGCACACGATGCGGTCCGCCCGGAACAGGCCGCGTTCCATGAAGCGCGCGGCGAGCCGCCTGGCGCGGGTCACGGTTTCGGGGTGGTCGCGCCACACGGCATCGAGCAGGGTGACCACCTTGGGCAGCTGGGGCAGGCTCGACGGCATGAAGTGGGTCGCGCACCAGAGCAGCTGCGCTCCGCTCTGTCGCAGTTCCCGGCCCGCGCCTGCGAGCATGCGCCAGGCGTCGGAGACCGGGTTGCGCCCGCGCGCCCGGTGAAACGTGCAACCGGCGATGTCGACCGGCTCCGCGGCAAACAGGTGCAGCTGCAGCCCGGGATCACGCCGCAGCACCGCCTCGATCATCTGGCGCGCGTAGACGCCGCGTCCGGTCGGCTGGCCCGAGAGCCCCCGCGCAAACGCGGCCGCGACCATGGAGCGCGTCATCGAGCGGGATAGTATGTGAATTTTCGATCGCATGGACCCGAGCTGTGCCAGGATCGACGGCGATCGTGCGCAATCGTTCTTCGCTCGTGCGGGCGCTGGTCTTCGCCGCGCTCGGGGTTGGGTGCGTCGCCGCTCTGTTCGACAGCGGGGCCCAGTACGGTGGCTTCGCGCTGCGCCAAGTCGGCGTGGAGTACATCGATGATCGGGAGCTCGCCTTCTTCGCGTTTTATGCGTTGTGGGGCTCGCTGGCGACTTTCTTCTTCGCCCTGGCGCTGTTTCGCGGCGGTCTCGCCGAACGCCTGTACGCGGGCGTCGAGCAGGCGCTCTCGCGACCCCGCCTGATGGTCGGGCTCGCGGCGCTGCTGGTGCTGTGCGGCAGCGTCGCGCTGCGCGAGCTGGTGCTGCAAGACCAGCCGATTGCCGACGACGAGGCCACCTACCTGTTCGAAGCCCAGACCTTGCTCCACGGGCGCGTGCTCAATCCGCCGCCACCCGAGGCATCGTTCTTCCAGAACCAGTTCGTGATCGTCAATCACAGCGGCTGGTACGGGAAGTACCCGATCGGCCACCCGCTGGTGCTCGCGCTCGGTGAGGCGCTCGGGGCGCGCTTGCTGGTCGTGCCGCTGCTGGGGCTGCTCGCGGTGCTGCTCGCCTTTCGCGTCGGCTGCCGGCTGTTCGGGCCGAGGCGCGCGGCGCTGGGCGCCTCCGTACTGCTGATCTCGCCGCAGTTCGTATGGACGCACGCCACGCAGCTCTCGCAGCCGACCTCGGCGCTGCTGATGCTGGCGGGCATGGCGGCGGTGTTGCGGCTCGACGAGGATCCGCGCCTGCGCTGGGCCGCGCTGGCGGGCGCGAGCTTCGGGCTGGAGCTGATGGTGCGCCCGCTGCCGGGGGCGCTGTTTCTGCTGGTGGCCGCCGCGCATCAGCTCGCGGGGCTGCTGCGCGATCCGGCGGCACGCGGCGCGCGATTCAAGCAGCTCTTGGCCGCGGCTCCCTTCGTGCTGGCCGGCGCGCTCGGCGTGTTGGGCGTCAACTACGCCCAGACCAGCAATTCCTTGAGCTCGGGCTATGCGTCCTTCGGGCCCTACGGCGTGCTCGCCAGCAATCAAGGGCTGATCTCGATCTCGCTCGGTGGCGCGCTGCTGCGCCAGAGCTTCTGGCTCTTCGGTTGGACGTTTTCGCTGGCGTTCGTGCCGCTGGCGCGTCCCAAGCGCGCCCAGCTGCTGTTCTGGGGCATGATCGCCGCCGACTACGCGTACCGCGTGCTCGTGCCCAAGACCGTGGTCTCGACCACCGGACCCATCTACGTGTTCGAAGCCGTCCCGCTGCTCGCCCTGGCGACGGCCGACGGGCTCGCGCGCGCGGTTGCGCCGCTGCAGCGGCTCGGCGTGCAGCGGCCGCGTGCGTGGCTGGTCGCGAGTGTGGCCGCTGCCTCGCTGGTGGCGCTCGCGGCCTTCGCGCCGGTGCAGCTGCGCGCCGCCTACCTCTCGAGCGCGATGCGGCTGCGCCTGTTCGAGGTGCTGGCGGCGCGCCACGCCGCGCCCGCGCTGGTATTCGCCAACGAAATCGTCTCGCCCAAGCGAGAGGTCACCTGGGCGTACTATCCGCCCAACCCTTCGCCGACGCTGGACGACGAGATCATCTTCGTGCGTCTGCCCTCGGGCGCCGGAGGCCCGCGTACGGCCTACGGCTTCTGGCGCCGGCGCTTTCCGCAGCGCAGAGCCTTTCTCTTCGTCGACCAGCTCGGGGGTGCGCTCCTCGAGGAGCTGCAAGGCGACGACCCTCCGCCCGCGGAGATGACGCTGGCCGATCTTGCCGCGGCACGCGGTCACGACGTGCCCGCGCCCGACCCGCCCGGCGCGGCGGCACGGCCGTGAGCCCGCTTCAGCCCGGGCACTCGCGCCGCTCGGCCTCCGCCAGGTCGGTGTGGCGGTCGAAGTGCTTCAGCCCCAGCGCCTGCGCCGCGATCAGCGGCAGGTAGCGCGGCGTGAGCAGCACGTATCTGCGCCACAGGCGTTTGGGCTCCCGGCCCAAGCGGTAGAGCCACTCCAGGCCGCGCGCCTGCATCCAGGGCGGCGCTTGCGGCACCATGCCCGCGTGAAAGTCGAAGGCCGCGCCCACCGCCAGCAGCGGCATCGCGATGCGCTGGCGCATGTGGAACACCCACCACTCCTGCCGCGGGCAACCCATGCCGACGAACACGATGCGCGCGCCCGAGGCCGCGATCTCGCGCGCGTCGTGCTCCTGTTCCTGCTCCGCCAGCGGGCGGAAGCGGCCCGCGCGTACGCCCGCGATGCGCAGTCGGGGAAAGCGCGCGCTCAGCTTCGCGCGCAGTAGCTCGAGCGTCTCGGGGCGGCTGCCGTAGAGGAAGATCGGCAGCTCTTCGGAGGCGGCGGCCTCGCACACGCGCAGCATCAACGTCGGCCCATACACCCGATCGCGTAGCGCCGCTTGCCGCGTCCAGCGCATTCCCCAGCGCAGCGGCTGGCCGTCCGGGGTGACGATGTCGAAGGCGTTCAGGGCCGCGGCGTAGCTACGATCGCGCCGTGCCTGGATGACGACGTGGACGTCCGAGGCCGTGAGCAGCAGCGTGCGGCCCGCGCGCGCCGCCTGGAGCACGCAGCGCACCACCTCCGTGTAATCGGTGATGCTGACGTCGACGCCGAGGATGTCGGCGCGCCGCGGCAACCCTGTGCCGCCAGCCGGGTAGGGGCTTGCGCTTGCCACCCTCGCGATTGAAGCACATCGCCGCTTCAGCCGGCATGGGCGCGACGCGACCACATCGCAGCACATTCGCGCGGCGCGGCAAATGGCGCCTGCCGCGGCAGGTGTGCGACGATGGACGGGCCTTTTCGCGAGCACGAAGGCCGCTTTGCACGCGCGCAAGACAACCGCCCTGCGGAACCTGCACCTCGTCCTGGATGCCGGAACGTTGTTGGCCTCGATGGTGATCGCCGCCGGCCTGCAGCCAGTCCTGCGGCAGTGGCTGCCGGTTCTGCGCGGGGTGGCGGCCTTCAGCCAGCACGCGACCCTGGTCTACCTGACTTTGCCGCTGTGGCTCGCGCTGATCGTGATCCTGCGCCTGCACCAATCCTTCGAACAGGTGTGGAACCCCTGGGAGCTCGCGGTTCGCCTGGTGAAGCTGCACTTCGCAGGTCTGGTCGGGCTCGCCCTGATCCAGTTCCTGACGCAGTCGGTGATCAACCGCAGCCTGGTCGTGCTGTTCCTGGCCTGCAGCTTCGTCACCATGTTCGTGGAGCGCCTGGTACTGAGCGCATGGGTGCGCTTCCAGTACGAGCGCGGGCACAACCGCGCGCGCGTGCTGCTGGTGGGCGCGCTGAGCAGGCGCATGGGCGACTTCGTGCGCGACGCCCAGCACCAGCCGCTATCGCCCGCGATTCTGGGCTACCTGCGCCCGCCCCTGGCTCCGAGCGCGCTGTCGGCGCCGCCCCCCGACATGGCGCCGGTGGAGTGCGTCGGCACGCTGGACGACCTGGCTCGGGTGCTGCACGAGCAGGCGGTCGACCAGGTGATGTTCTTCCCGCCCTGCAATCACCCCGAGGAGCTGCGCGACGCGCTTGCCCTGTGCGAGACACTGGGCGTGGTCGCCAGCTTCTCGGTCAACCTGACGCAGGTCGCGCGGGCGGCGCCGCGCATCACCTCGGTCTACGCGCACCCTTTCGTCAGCTTCGAGGTCGCGCCCAAGCGGCCCGAATGGGTGGCGCTGAAGTACGGCCTCGACCCTTTGCTCGCGGCGCTGCTGCTGATCGTGCTCTCGCCGCTGCTGCTGGCGAGCGGGCTCGCGATCCTGATCACCATGGGCCGGCCGGTGCTGTTCGTGCAGCAACGCGCCGGCCTGTACGGGCGGCCGTTTCGCATGCTCAAGCTGCGCACCATGGTGCAAGGAGCCGAGGGCCAGCGCGCCGAGCTGGCCGACGCCAGCGACATCGTCGGACCGGTGTTCAAGCTCAAGCACGACCCGCGCATCACGGGGCTCGGCCGGCTGCTGCGCAGGACCAGCCTCGACGAGCTGCCGCAGCTCTACAACGTGCTCACCGGCTCGATGACGCTGGTCGGGCCGCGTCCGCTGCCGCTGCTCGAGCAGCAGCAGATCCACGGCTGGCGCCGGCGCCGGCTCTCGATGAAGCCGGGGATGACCGGGCTATGGCAGGTCAGCGGGCGCAGCGGCCTCGATTTCGAGGAGTGGATGCTGCTCGATTTGAAGTACATCGACGACTGGAGCCTGCTGCTCGATCTGAGCATCCTGCTGCGGACCATCCCGGTGGTGCTGAGCGGCCGCGGCGCGCATTAGGATGCAACAGCAAGACGGGAAGACCAAACCGGCCCGCGCTTCGCGCCGTCTCGCCTTGCTCTGAAGCTGCCTCACCGGCCCTGCCGTGCGAGGTTGGCGAAACGTCGCAGCAGCAGGGTGCCGTGCGTGCTGTCGGTCGCGCTCTTGCTGAGCGCCGCCGGGTCCATCCCCTCGGCCTCGATCTGCGCGGCCCGCGCTTCGATGTAGCCGCGCACGATGTCCGCGTCGAACTCGGGGTGAAACTGCACGCCCCAGGTGCGCTCGCCGAGCGCGAAGGCGTGATTGGGATCGCGCGCGGAGGTCGCTAGCCGCCGCGCTCCCGTCGGCAGCTGAGTCACCGACTGGCGGTGCGAGACCGGCAGGTGCAGCAGGCGCTCGAAGCCGCCGAACAGCGGATCGCGCTCGGCCTCGTCGGTTAGCGTCACGTCGATGGTGCCGATTTGGCGCCCCAGCGGGTTGTAGTCCACCTTGCCGCCGAAGGCGTGCGCGAGCAGCTGGTGCCCGTAGCAGATCGCCAGCACCGGCGTCCGCGCACCCGCCGCCTCGAGCAGCCACTCGGCGGTGCGCTCGCTCCAGGGCTCGCGGTCGGTCACCATTGCGGACGAGCCGGTGACCACCGCGGCCGCCACCTCGCGCGGCCTGGGCAGCTCCTCGCCGGCGTAGACCGTGCGCACCAGCACGTGGCTCCGCGGCAGACCCATCGCGCTCGCGATCCAGGTCTCGTAGTCCCTGCGCCGGGCGGCCACGGCCGGGATGGTCGTGCCCGTCTTGATGATCAGCACCGGCTCCACGCACAATTGCCTACTCCAACCCGAGCGCGCTGGCCAGAGGCCGGCGGGCTGCGCGCGCGTGCTACAAACAGGCGATGAGCAGCGGCGCGGTGGCGGCGTGCGAGAACCATCCGCAGCGCGAGGCGATCGGCGTCTGCGTGCAGTGTCGCGCCCGCGTGTGCAGCGAGTGCGCCACCAAGGTCGAAGGCATCAACTACTGCGTGCGCTGCCTGGCGGGTCTCGCCCGCGAGGGCGGCCGCAAGCTGGGGCGGCGGCGCGAGAGCTCGCCGCGCGCGGCCTATTTCTCGGCGGCCGGCTATCTGCTGCTGCTCTCGCTGGGCCTGTGGGCCCTGCTTCAAGCGGTGTTGCCGGGATGAGCGACGGCGGCGACAGCGCGACGCCCGGGCTGCGCGCCGCCGGCCCGCTCGAGATGCTCGACGGAGCGCTGCTCGCGGTGCGCCGCGGCGGTCTCGAATCGCTGCTGCAGGCGTGGGTCGCGGGCGCTCCGCTCGCGCTGCTGGCGCTCGCCGTCTACTACCTCGAGCGCATCGAGGGCGTGCGCTCGCTGCGGCTGCCGCTGGCGCTCGCGCTCGCGTTCGGCTTCCTGTTTCGCGGCGTACGTCTGAGCCGGGTGGCCCGCGCTTACGCGCTGGCGCTGCGCTCCACGCTGCCGGTCTCGCTCGAGCCCACGCGCTCGGTCGACGTCGCGTGCACCGCGGGCGTGGTCGGGCTCGGCCTGTGGGTTTGGCTGTGGCCGCTCGCGGGCGTCGCGCTGTTGTCGCCGTTCGCGGTCGCGGCGGTGCTGCCCTTCGTGGCCCTGCGCGGCGCGGTTGCGCCCTCGTGGCTGGCGCGCGCCGCCTGCGCCCGCGAACGCGGTCTTGCAGCGTTCGGCCAGGCCTTCGACGACACCGCGGGCATGCGCGGGGTGTTCCTGATCGTCGAGCTGCTCGCGCTGTTCGGCGCGCTCGGGTTGTTCGCCAACCTCTACGCGCTGGGCTCGGTGGCGGTGTTGCTCGGCCACTCCATGCTCGGGCTCGACATGGCGCTGGTGTCCGAGTTCCTCTCGCCCGACAACACCCTGGTGCCGCTGCTGCTGGCCGCGCTGACGCTGGTGCTGCTCGAGCCGCTGTGGGCCGCGATCTCGGCCCAGGCCTTCGTCGACGCGCGCTCGCGCCGCGACGGCGCGGATCTGCACGCCGCGGTCGACGCCGCGATCGCGCACAGCGCGCCCCGGCGCGGGCTGGGCCGCGGCAGCGAGCCGCCGATCGCCGCCGCCGCCGTGCTGCTCGCGCTGTCGCTGTGCACGGCGCTACCTGCGCGCGCGCAGCCGGTCAGCGCCGACGCCGCGCCGCCCAGCGGGTCCGGGGCCGAGGCCGACGCCGAGGTTCGCGATCAGGTCTCGACCATCCTCGCCGGGCCCGAGTTCCGTGAGTTCGCCGAGCATGACTCGCACGCGCTGCGCGATCTGCTGGCCAAGCTGTTCGACTGGGTGGCCGAGCGCGACGACTCCAGCGAGCAGCAGGCTGCGCCGCTACGCCTGCCGCCGCTCTCGCCGTGGGTGCTGATGGCGCTGGCGTTGATCGCGCTCGGCGCACTCGGCGCCTCCGTGGGCCGGGGCCGCGCTCGTCTGCAGAGAGCGCGCGCGCTCGGGCCGAGCGAGCCCGAGCCGATCGCCGCGAGCGAGCCGGGCTCGCTGCTGGAGCAGGCCGCCGCATACGCCGCCGGCGGCGACTTCCCGGCCGCGCTGCGCGCCCTCTACCTTGCCAGCCTGGTCGCGCTCGATCGCGGCCGATTGATCGAGTACGAGCCGTCCAAGACCAACTGGCAGTACATCCGCGCGCTGCCGCCGGGTGAGCTGCGCCAGAGCTTCGCCGCGTTCACGCGCATCTTCGACCGCACCTGGTACGGCCACGCGCCCGCCACGGCGGACGACTACGCGCAGTGTCGCGCGCTCGCCGAGCGCATCAGCTCCGCGGAGCGGTCGTGAGCCTGGCGCGCCGATCGCTGTGGCTGCTGGCGGCGCTGCTGGTGTTCGGCAGCGGAGGCTTCGTGTGCCGGCGCGTGGCCGATCGCGGCCGCTTCGCCAGCGCCTACTCCAGCTACGGTTCCGGCCCCGAAGGCGTGCGCGCGCTGTATCTGCTGGCCCAGCGGCTGGGGGCACGTCCCGCGCGCTGGTCCGAGGATCTGGCCGCGCTGCCCGCCGGCTCCGGCATGCTGGTCGCGCTGGGCGACTGCGAGGACGGTATGGCGCGGCCGGTCTCGCGCTACGAGCGCCGCGAGCTCACGCAGTGGGTGCAGCAGGGCGGCGTGCTGCTGGTCGCGGGCGCACGCCATTATCTGCCCGAGGGCATGGGCGTCGACTTCGCGGCCGAGGCCGGCTGCGAGGCCGACACGCGCTTTCGGCGCGCCCGCCGCCAGCAACAGGAGCAAGGGCTGCCGCCCGAAGCGCTCGGCCCGCCCGGCGGCGAGCGCCAGGACGCGGGCGTCGACGGCGGGCAGGCCTGCGGGCCCGCGCAGGACGACGCCGGAGTGGCCGCCGCGGGTGCGCGGGCCGAGGGCTCCGGCGGCAGCGGCGGCAGCGAGCGCGCGCGCGCCAAGCCAGCGGTGGCGTGGACCCTCCCGACCGACGCCCCGCTGCGCGGGCTGCAGCCGCTGCCGATGCGGGAGCCCGGGCGGCTCGAGCTCGAGCCCGACGCGGACGCTCGCGTGATCCTCGAGCTGCCCGGTCACGGCGGGGACGGGGGCGAGCAGCCGCGTCCGGCCGGCGTGGTGGTGCGTCACGGGCGCGGGCACGTGATCGCGCTGGCGTCCGCCAGCTTGCTGCAGAACCGCGCGCTCGGGCTGGCCGACGGCGGGCTGCTGTTCGCGCGCCTGCTGCGCGCGTACGCGCCCGCGGGCCCGGTGCTGTTCGACGAATACCACCTGGGCGTGGGCGAGCGCCGCTCGTTGATGCGCTATCTGCGCGAGGCCGGCGCCACGCCCTTCATCGCGCAGCTGCTGCTGGTGGCGCTGTTATTGCTGCTGCGCGCCGGCGCGTCCTTCGGCGGGGTGCGCGAGCCGAGCGAGCCCGCGCCCGCCGGCATCGCCTCGCTGGTGTCCGCGATGGGCAGCTTGTTCGCACGCGCAAACGACCCGGCCGGCGCGATCCGCATCCTCGGCAAGCAGGCGCTCGCGCGCGTCGCCGCACACCACCACCTGCCGCCGTCCTCCGCGCGCGCGCTGGCGCGCAGCCTGGACGAGCGCGGCGCCAAGCAGGCCGCCGAGGCGGTGCGCACGATCGCACGGGCCGAGCGCATCCTCGCCAACGAGCGCGACCTGGCAGCCGCCAGCCGCCGGATCGATGAAGCCGTCGCCCGGGCGCTCGACCCGACTGCGACCGTCCCGGCACCGCGCTAGCAAGCACGTGGAGCGCAGCGACCCCGCGGGAGGTTCGCGTTCGCGTGACCCTCCCGAAAAAAAGACCTAGCATCGCCGCCACATGGATGAGCAGCTCAAACAGCTCGCGGCGATGAAGCGCGCGGTGCTGGCCGAGGTCGCGCGCGTGATCGTGGGCCAGCAGGAGGCGGTGGAGGCGCTGTTCGTGGCGTTCATGGCCCAGGGGCACGTGCTGCTCGAGGGCGTGCCCGGCACCGCCAAGACGCTGATGGTACGCAGCCTGTCGGCGGTGCTCGGACTGCAGTTCGGCCGCATCCAGTTCACGCCCGACCTGATGCCCAGCGACATCACCGGCACCCATGTGTTCGACCTGCAGTCGGGCAGCTTCCGGCTGACCAAGGGTCCGGTGTTCA
This sequence comes from uncultured delta proteobacterium, assembly GCA_963778655.1. Taxonomy (GTDB): domain Bacteria; phylum Myxococcota_A; class Polyangia; order Polyangiales; family JAFGIB01; genus CAVZVA01. The sequence continues at coordinate 154,555 of CAVZVA010000011.1, read as the reverse complement.
CCGAGCTGCTGCTGGCCGACGAGATCAACCGCGCGCCCGCCAAGGCGCAGAGCGCGCTGCTCGAGGCCATGCAGGAGCGCCACGTCTCGATCGACGGCCAGCGCCACCCCCTCGGTGATCTGTTCACCGTGTTCGCCACCCAGAATCCGGTCGAGCACGAGGGCACCTATCCGCTGCCCGAGGCGCAGCTCGATCGCTTTCTGCTCAAGGTCCAGGTCGGCTACCCGAGCGCCGAGGAGGAGGACCAGGTGCTGGCGCGCGTCAACGCCGACGCCGGCACCAGCGAGCTCTCGCCGGAGCAGCTGCGGCCGCTGCTGAACAAGCAGCACATCGCCGCCGCCCGCGCGATCGCCGCGCGCATCACCGTCGACGACGCGGTGCGCGGCTACATCCGCGACCTGATGCGCGCCACGCGCAGCTCGCCGATGATCATGCTCGGCGCCGGGCCGCGCGCCGGGGTGCACCTGCTGGTGGCCGCGCGCTGGGCCGCGCTGTTCGAGGGCCGCCCCTTCGTGACCCCCGACGACGTGCAGCGCATGCTGCACATGGTGGTGTGCCACAGGCTGGTGCTCGCCCCCGAAGTCGAGCTCGACGGCCTGGGCGCCCCCGAAGTCATCGATCGCGTCGCCGCCACCGTGCAGGTCCCGAGGTGAGCGAGCCCCTGCCGATACGACAGAGGTTTGTTCCCGGCCGCCTACTGCCGTGGCTCGCGCTCGCCGGGCTGCCGCTTTATGCGCTCGGGCGCGCGGGGCTGCTCGCCGGCATGCTCTACGACACGTTGCTGCTGGGCGCCGCGTTCTACGAGGCGGGCCTGCTGCGCGCGGCCCTGCCCCGCGCGCAGCGGCGCTTCGATGCGCGGCTGCTGGTCGGCGTCGCCTCCGACGTCGTGATCCGGGTCGACAACCGGTCCGCGCGGCGGCTGCGCCTGCGCGTACGCGACGACTGCCCGGCCAGCCTCGGCGCGCAGCCCGACGAGCTTGCCGCCGAGCTGCCGCCGCGGCAGCGCCTGGAGCTGCGCTACCGCGTCACGCCCGCGCGGCGCGGGCGCTTCGACTTCGGCGCGCTGCACCTGCGCATCGAGGGGTCGCTCGGGCTGGGCGCCGTGATCGCCACCCGCCCGGCCGCGGCGCAGGCGCGCGTCTATCCCAGCCTGCGCGGCCCGCGCCGCTACGATCTGGCGCTGCGCCTGCACGCGCTGCGCAACGTGGGCGTGCGCGCGGTGCGGCGTCCGGGCGGCGGCGGCGAGTTCGAGCAGCTGCGCGAATACGTCGCGGGCGACTCGTACCGCGACCTCGACTGGAAGGCGACCGCCAAGCGCCGCCGTCCGGTCACGCGTGTGCTGGGCCAGGAGCAGAGCCAGACCGTGGTGGTGGCGCTGGACGCCGGGCGCATGATGGCCACCGCGCTGGCGGCGCCCGGCGAGCACAAAGGCGCCTGGCGCACGCGCAGCGACGGCGGGAGCCTGCCGCCGCCGGCCGCGGCGTCCGACCCGAGCGCGCCCACGCTCACCAAGCTCGACCACGCGATTCACGCGGCGCTGCTGCTCAGCTACGTCGCGCTGCAGGCGGGCGACAAGGTGGGGCTGCTGGTGTTCGCGCAGGACATCCTCAGCTTCGTGCCGCCGCGCCGTGGCCACGCGCAGTACCGGCGCATGCTCGAGGCGCTCTCGCTGGTCGAAGCCAGCCCCGCGTACGTGGACTTCCGGCGCTTTTCCGAGCTGGTGTGCGCGCGGCTTCCGCGGCGCTCGCTGCTGGTCATCTTCAGCGATCTGCTGGACGAGTCGCAGGCGCTGCCGCTGGCTGAGCAGGCCCCGCTGCTGCGCCGCAAGCACCTGCCGCTGTGCGTGAGCATGAACGATGAGGTGGCCGAGACGCTGGCGGAGCAGAGCGCGGACGACAGCGACCAGGCCTACCGCCGCGCGGCCGCCGCCGCGCTGCTCGAGGACCGCGAGGTGGTCAAGGCGCACCTGCGCAAGGCCGGCGTCGGCCTGGTCGAGGCCCCCGCCGCCGAGCTCGCGATCGCAGCGGTCAACCGCTACCTGGCGATCAAGGCCAAGCACGCGCTGTAGCGGATCGGGTCGCGCCGGCCGGGCGCGCCCGCCCCGCCGGCCGCGGAAAGGCCAATCATTTGGCGGGGCTGCGGGCGGCGCGCTGACGAGGGGGCGGCTGTCGTGGTATGCAAGAAGATCTGGGGTGACGGAGGTACGGGTATGACCAAGCACGTGTTCGAGCAACTGCTTTCCGCGCAGACCGAGCAGCCGGAGCGGATCGCGCTCGAGTTCATGGGCCAGCGCATCAGCTACGGCGCGCTCGCCGACAACGCGCGCAAGCTCGCGAGCGGGCTCGCGGCGCAAGGCCTGCGGCCGGGGCAGAGCGTCGGCATCATGTTGCCGAACCTGCCGCAGTTCGCCGAGGCGCTGTACGGCGCGTGGCTCAACGGCAACGTGGTGGTGCCGATGAACGTGCTGCTGACCGCGCCCGAGGTGCGCTATCTGGTCGAGGACAGCGCGATCGCCGCGCTGTTCGTGTTCGAGGCGTTTCTGCCCGCGGTCGAGGCCGCGCTCGCAGAGCTGCCCGTGCCGCCCAAGGTGTTCGTGGTCGGCAAGCCCGGACGCCACATCCCCTACGGCTCGTTGATCGAGGGCCAGAGCCCGGTCGCGCCGCGCGAAAGCGAGCCCGACGAGCACATCCTCACCATCTACACCTCGGGCACCACCGGCAAGCCCAAGGGCGCGGTCATCACCAACCGCAACGTGAGCGCGCAGCTCGACATGACCGACGACCTGTTCCCGCCCGAAGACGACGACAAGGTGCTGTGCGTGCTGCCGCTGTTCCACGTGTTCGCGCTCAACGGCGTGCTCAACTCCAGCATTCGCAACCGCGGCACGGTGGTGCTGCACCCCAAGTTCGAGCTGGCTTCCGCCGCAAGCAGCCTGCAGGAGGACGGCATCACCGTCTTCCCCGGCGTGCCGACCATGTACTTCTACTTGATGAAGCACCCGGACATCGCGACCCTGCGCTTTCCCAAGCTGCGCTACTGCATCTCGGGCGGCGCGGCCATGCCGGTCGAGGTGATGCGCAGCTTCGAGCACAAGTTCCAGGTGCCGATCTACGAGGGCTACGGCCTGACCGAGACCACCGTCAGCGTGTGCTGCAACCGCCCCTCGGCCAAGCGCGAGGGCTCGGTGGGCAAGCCCTATCCCGCGGTCGAGCTCGAGATCATCGACGAGCAGGGCTGCGAGGTGCCGGTTGGGCAGCGCGGCGAGATCGTGGTGCGCGGACCGAACCTGATGGTCGGCTACCTCAACCGCCCCGAGGCCACCGCCGAGGCGATCGTCGACGGCTGGTTCCACACCGGAGATATCGGCTATGTCGACGAGGACGGCTTCGTGTTCATCGTCGATCGCAAGAAAGACATGATCATCAAGAGCGGCTACAACATCTACCCGCGCGAGATCGAGGAGGTGCTGTACCAGATGCCGCAGGTGGCCGAGGCCGCGGTGGTCGGGGTGCAGGACGAAGCCAAAGGAGAGCAGGTGCGCGCGGTGATCTCGGTGCGGCCGGGCGAAGACCTCAGCCAGGCGCAGGTGGAGGACCACCTGCGCGAGAACCTGGCCAAGTACAAGCTGCCGAGCGAGTACGTGTTCGTGGCCGAGCTGCCCAAGGGGCCGACCGGCAAGATCCTCAAGCGCGAGCTGCGCGCCTAGCCTAAGTCTAGGGACAGTCCCTAGCCCGCGTCACAGGTCGCTCGGCTTGAGCGCGCCGGCGGGGCTGCCGCCAGGGCCGCTCGGCGGCGGCGCGACCGCTGGTTCCTTCAGGTGTTCGTCCCAGTCCTCCGGCAGGGTCGCGTGCGCGGCGGCCGCGGGCTTGGCGCTGCTGCCGGTCGCGGCGCGCTTGGGCTCGCGCTCACGCTCGGCGCGCGGCTCGCGGGCGGCGTGGCGTGAGCCGTGCCGGCTGGGCTCGGCGGGCGCGGCTTCGGTGCGCGGACGGGCGGCGGCCGCAGGCGCTTCGGTGGCCGCTTGGATCGCGGTCTCGGAGCGAGCGGGGGAGGGCGGCGGCTCGGCCGCGCCCGCTTGCTGCGCGGCGGCGGCCGCAGGCGCGGCCTGCGCCTGGGGTGCGGCGCTGCGCGCGGGCGAGACCACGTGGCCGGCATCGGAAGCGTCGCGCAGCGACCACCACGCGCCCACCGCCACCAGCCCCAGCCCGAGCAGCACGAGCAAGGCCAGCTGCGGCAGGCGCCCGCTACGGCGGCGCGCCGCCAACCCCGGGCTGCGCGCGTCGCGGCCGCGCAGGCCGGGCTGCGAGCCCGGCGTGGAGTAGGGCACTGCGCTGCTCGAGCGAAAGGTCACCCCGCCGCCGAACGGCTCCAGATCGGCCGCCAGCTCCGCGACGCTCGGGTAGCGCTGCTCGCGGTCGCGCGACATCGCGCGCGCGATCACCGCGGCCAGGATCGGGTCGACCTCGGCGTTGAGCGACAACAACGGGGTGGCCTCTTCGGTGACGATCTTGAGGATCAGCTCGTTGTAGGTGTCGGCGTCGAACGGGCACGCCCCGGTGAGCATTTCGTACAGGATCACGCCGAACGCGTACACGTCGCCGCGCGCGTCGACGTCGCGCAGGCCGCGCACCTGCTCGGGCGACATGTAGAAGGGCGTGCCCATCACCGTGCCGCTCTGGGTCAGATCCAGGTCGCGCAGGTCGCTGCCGGCGGCGATCTTGGAGATGCCGAAGTCGAGCACCTTGGGCTCGCGCGGCTCACCGTCCGGCCCCTCGCACAGGAAGATGTTGTCGGGCTTGAGATCGCGGTGGATCACGCCCTGTGCGTGCGCCGCGGCCACCGCGCGCAGCGCGGGCATCAGCAGCGCGACCGCCTCGGTCTGCGGCAGCGGCCCGCGCTCCAAGCGCTCGGCCAGCGACTCGCCGTGCAGCAGCTCCATCACCAGATAGACCGAGCCGTCCTGGCTGCCCACGTCGTAGACGTCGACCACGTTGGGGTGATCGATGCGCGCCGTGGCTCGCGCCTCACGCACGAAACGCTCGGAGAGCTCCTCGGGCGCCTCGTGCACGGGCAGCATCCACTTGACCGCCACGCGCTTGTCGCTGACCAGGTGCACGGCGCGGTACACCGCGCCCATCCCGCCTTGCCCGAGCAGCCCCTCGATGCGGTACTTGCCGCCGACCACATAGCCGGCCTGCGGCGCGCGCGCAGCGAGATCCGGCCGTAGCGGGCGCCCGCGCGCCGCCTGGCTGCGCCGGCTGCGGCGCCTCTGGGCCTCTCCTGTGCCTTGCGCCATGGCTTCTGGCCCTTGCCCCGCTGCGCTCACGCGAGCGCTCCTGTCCCCGCGCGACTATCCCACGAAGCGCCGAGCTTGACGAGCGCGCGGCATGCCGTCTCCGGCGCGCATGCGCCGTGGCTGTGAGCTGGTTCATCGCCGCGAACCGCGCGCCGCGCCATGCTCCGGCTTGCCGATGCCGCCGGGGCGAACGGCCGCTGCAGAGAGCTGGCGCTCCAGGCCTCACCTTTGGTAAAGGAAGCGGCAGCGCCGGGGGTGGCTTGGCTTTGGAAGCTCATGTGACGACCTGGAGCAAGCGCGAACCTGGCTCCTTCCTGATCGTGCTCGCGTGCGCGGCGTGCGTCTATGAGGTGGCTCACTGCGCGCCGGGCCGGGCCCAGGCCGCGCCTGCCCCGGCACCTGCGGCGGCACCTGCCCCGGCGCCCGCGGCAGCCCCAGCGCCTGCGGGCCAAGCTCCGGCGCAGGCTGCGGCGGCGGCCGCGCCCGCCGCCCCGACCAGCGAGTACGACGACTTGGTGCTGCGAGCGCTGGCCGCCTACGACGCCGGCCGTTGGGACGAGGCGCGGCGCCTGTTCGAGCGCGCGCACGGCCTCGACCCGACCGCGCGAACGCTGCGCACGATCGGCATGGCCGCCTTCAACCAAGGCGACTTCATCGGCGCGTTGCAGAACCTGGAGGCCTCGCTGGTCGACCCGCGCAAGCCGCTGACCGACGAGCAGCGGCGGCACGTGCGCGGTCTGATTGAGCGCGCGAATCACCACGTCGGTCGCTACCGCCTGCGGCTGCGGCCGCCCGGGGCGAGCCTGCTGGTCGACGACAAGTCGCCCACGCTGGTCGGTCAGGACGAGCTGCTGCTGCTGCCCGGTCGCCACGAGCTGCGGGTCAGCGCGCCCGGCTACCCCACGCGCACGCGCACCCTCGACGTGCAGGCGCAGGACCGCGCGCCGCTCGAGCTCTCACTCTTGCCTTCGGGCGCCGCTACGCCGCCCGCGACCGGCGGCGCCAAACCCGCGTTGCAGACGGCGTCCGCGACGGCGCCGGCCCCCGCCGGAGGCGGGCATTCGGCGCGCCATGCCGTGGGCTGGGTGGTGCTCTCGGTCGGCGGCGCGTCGCTGGTCGCCTCGGCCGTGACCTTCGGTCTGGCGCTCGGGCAGAAGTCCGAGCTCGACAGCCGCTGTCCAGGCCGCGTGTGCCCGCCGGCCGAGCACGGCACGGTCCAGCATTACGACACCCTGCGCGCGCTCGCCGGCACCACCTTCGGCGTGGGCGTGGCCGGCGCCGCGGTCGGCCTGGTGCTGTTGCTGGGCGGCGGGCACGCCGGCTCCGAGCACGCGTCGCTGCAGCCGCTGCTCGGGCCAGGGTACGCGGGTGTGCGAGGCGCGCTGTGAAGCGGCTCGGGCGCGCCTGCGCGCTGCTCGGCTGCGCGTTCGTGCTGGGCGGCTGCCTGCTGCCGAGCTTCAAGCAGAGCCCCGCCGACGCGGGCAAGGCCAAGGGCACGGGCGCGGACGCAGGCGCGGCCGACGCGGGGGCGGACGCCGCCCCGCTCTCGGGCGATGCCTGCGGTCTGTCGGACAAGCTGCCGGGCGCCTGCGACGCCTGCATCCGCGAGAATTGCTGCGACCTGGCCAAGGCCTGCGGTGAGGGCACCGACTGCGGCAAGGATCTGCTCGAGCCGATCACTCCCGCGGCCGATTTCTCCACAGATTTCGACCCGCTGCTCGGCTGCATGCAGACGCACTGCGAGCAGCCATGCCAGGTCAACTGGGGCTGCGTGGACAACTACCACTGGCCGACGCCAGACGCCGATCTGAAGGTCGGGGTGCGCGTGATCGACTTCGCGGCGGTTCCGGACAAGCCGCTGCCGGACGTGCGGGTCAAGGCCTGCCAGCCGGTCGACCCGAGCTGCACGACCGGACGCGTGGACGAAGCCACGACCGGGGACGACGGCATGGTTGCGCTGACCGTGCAGTCGAGCTTTAACGGCCTGTTCGACTTCAGCGGTGGCGGCTACGTCGACAGCAACGTGCAGTGGAGCGAGCCCATCTATCGCGTCGGTGGCTTCACCCAGTATCAGCTGACCAACGGAGCGCTCCAGGTGCTTGCCGGGATCGTCGGCGTAGATACGTCCTTCGACCCCGAGACCGGCTTTCTGATCTTCCGGGTGCAGGGCTGCCTGCCAATGCGCTACCTCAACGCCCCCGACCTGCCGCGCGCCGAGGCGCCGGATGTCGAGGTGAGCTTCGAGCCCAATGACGGCGCCTCCCCGATCTTCTACACCGATCCCTCGGGCGGCGTGTCGGTCACGCTCAAGGCGACCACGCGGGACGGGGTCGGCGGCGCTTTCAACGTGCCGGCGCGGCCTATCACCGTGCACGCCGTCGACACGCACAGCGGCATGGAAGTCGCGACCGGCACCGTGCAAATCCAACCAGGCGTGATCGGGTACGTGTATCTGGTCGCGCGCTCGCTGCCATGAGCGGGCACGGTCGCGGCATATTCCGCGCGCTCGCGGCCGCGGCGCTACTCGCGGGCTGCTCGGCGGGGCTCGGGCCGAGCGGCATCTACACCCTGCAGGACCACGCCGTCTCCAGCGTCGGCGTCCGCGCCACCGCGGTCAGCTCGCTCTCGCTCTCAGGCGGCCCGCCGATGGCCATGGGCGTCGAGGCGGAGGTCGCGCAGCCCGATCACTGGGGCCGCTGGCAGGTGCTGGCGCTTTCGGGCGTGAGCTTCGTGCCGCGGCCCGATCAGCCCCGGGTCGGGTTCGAAGGGCTCACCAGCCTGGGCCTCGCGCATACCCGCGACGGCGCCGAGCCGCGGCTCTACCCGGTGATGGGGATGGAGCTGGGGCTGCCGCTGCGGCTCTCGGACTCCAAGCCGAGCTGGCGCGCCGACGATCTGGTCGGCTTCGATTGGTTCCTGGTGCCGTCGGCGTCGGCCACCTGGCTCACCAGCGGCACGCTGGAGCTGAGCGCGAGCTTGATGCTGCGCCTCAATCTGTGGAGCGGGCTCCAGCCATGAGACGCCGGCTCGCGTGCCTCGTCCCGTGGCTGCTGTGCGCCTGCCAGGCCACGCTCTCGCACGTGCAGGTCGCGACGCCGCCCGTGCGCGACCACGTGCCGGTCGCGTTGTACGCGGGCACCGGGCGCGCCGACATCACCATGCCGCCCGGCGCCGCGACCTTCGGGCACGGCCCGGACGCGCGCGTGACGCACGGCTACTGGACCCGCACCTATTGCCGAGTGTTCTACTTCGAGGGCTCGGACGGGCGGAAGCTGGCGCTGGTGCCGTGCGAGCTTTCGGCCATGAGCATGCTGCTGCAGCGCGCGGTCGCGGCGCGCGTGGCCGACATTCTGCACCCGTCGCAGCTGATGATGACCGCGGTCCACACCCACGCCGGCGTCGCGCACTACTTTGGTGCCAGCCAGTACACCGGCCTGTTCAGCACGCGCCACCCCGGCTTCGACCCGGCGCTGCTGCGGGCCATGGCCGACCGGGTGGCGCAGGCGATCCGCCATGCCCGGCGCAGCGCGCTGCCTGCGCGGCTCTCGTGGAAGCACAGCCAGGACTTCTGGTGCTTTACCCGCAACCGCAGCCTGCAGGCTTACAAGCTCGACCAGCCGCCCTTCGCGCCTGCGCCCCCCAGCAACTCGAGCTGCCCGTACCTGGACCACGAAGATGCGCGCGCGATCGACCCCCAGCTCGACGTGCTGCGCATCGACGGCTACGACCGGGCCGACCCGTCGCGGTTGCTCGGGCCGATCGGCTCGCTGAGCTTCTACGCCATGCACCCGACGGTGATCGCGAACACCAACCGGCTGTTTGGCGGCGACGTCGCCGGCGTGGTCAGCCGCCACGTCGAGCGCGAGCTGCGGCGGCAGTGGGCCGCGCTGCACCCGGAGCTGCAGGCCTGCCTCGATCCGGCGGCGGCGGTGCCTTGCGCCCAGGCCGTGCCCGACCCGCTGCACGGCGTCATCAACACCGACGAAGGCGACATCTCGCCGATCTGGGTCCACGGCGACATCGACGAGGCGATCAGCCTGGGCGAGCGTGTGGGCGCTTTCGTCTGGAGCCATCACCCGCCGCTCGGCAGCGGCGCGCCCGCCTCCGTGCTCGACGCCCGCTACATCGAGGAGGATATCCGCGGCGCGAAGCTCCACGATGGCCACAACCAGGCGCACTGGACCTGCAGATACTCCGAGCTCGGGCAAGGCTCTGCACGCGGCGCGACCGATCATCCGACCTCGGTGGCGCCGCTGCCGCTGTTCGAGGGCAAGCCGCCGATCGAACCCTCGAGCGACGACTGTCAGGCGCCAAAACGGCCGCTGCTCGGTCAGCTCAGCCTGCTGACCCGGCCCAAGGGCACGTTCCCCTGGCAGCTCCCGCTGGCGGTGGCGCAGCTCGGCGACACGCTGCTGGCGTTCGTGCCGGCGGAGGTCACGCTGACCGCGGGGCACCGCATCACCGCGCGCATTCACCGCGCGCTGGCACGCTATCCAGGCGCGCCGCAGAAGGCCGTGATCGCCGGTCTGGCCAACGAGTACATCCAGTACGTGGCCACGCACGAGGAGTATCAGCTGCAGGCCTACGAGGGCGCTTCCACGCTCTACGGGCCGTGGTCGGCGCAGTACCTCGGCGACCGCATGGCGCTGCTCTCGCGCTCGATGTTCGATCCGGGCGTCGATCGCTACCTGCGCGACCTGGGCAAGGCCAAGGACGTGCTCTTTCCGTGGGGCCCGCTGGAGAAGCGCATGGCCCAGCCCAGCTCGGAGCGATCGCGCCGCGAGCCGCTGCTCACCTGCAGCATGCCGGGCAGTGTGCAGACGCCGCGCGTGTGCATGGTCTGGCACGACGCCGGCCCGGGCGACGTGGCCCTGCGGCACGCGCCGTGGATCCGCGCGACCGACGCCACGCCGCAGCACCGGCCGCTGCGGCTGTGTCGCGCCGATGCCGCGGGTCACTGCGATCCGGGCGGCTACGTCGACGACCGCGGGACCGAGTTTCGCACGCGCGTTCACGACCGCGTGCACGGCGGCTGGGTGTGGTCCACGCTGTTCGTGCCGCCTGTGGCGCTGTGGCAGGAGCTGGCGGCCAAGCCGATCCGCCTGCGCGCCGGCAGCGATGCGCACGCACCCGAGTCGCCCGCGTTCTCCGCCTCGGCCCCGCCCCCGCTGTGCACGCCGCGTCAGGCTCGCCTGTGCATCGAAGGCGAGCGCACCGAGGATTGGGACGGGCTGGTGCCTGAGTAACGGGAGGGTCACGCGACCCTCCCGCCCGTTGGGCAAAGCCTAACGGGACCCACCCTCCTGCAAGGCTCGCTTCGCTCGCGCGTGAGTCGGGGGCGTTGAGGAGTCGGGTCACGCGAGCCACTCTTCCCGCCTCCCCGTCTACCTGTGAATCCGTTCCGGCCGCGCGGTTCCGCTGCCGGCTGGTCTCTGCTACAAACACGGTCCGCATTCGAACCAAGGAGCAAGCGATGAGCGAGGTGGTGCAGCTCGAGAAGCGTGGTCGTATCGCGCTGGTGTTGGTCGATAGCCCGCCGGTCAACGCGCTCGGCCTGGCCGTGCGCCGCGGTCTGCTCGAGTGCCTGCAGCGGGCGCTCGCCGACGCCGCGATCGAAGCCGTGGTGCTCGCGTGCAAGGGCCGCACGTTCATCGCGGGGGCCGACATCCGCGAGTTCGGCAAGCCCTCGGAGCCGCCGCACCTGCCGGCGCTGATCGATGCGATCGAGGGCGCCAGCAAGCCGGTGGTGGCCGCGATTCACGGCACCGCGCTCGGTGGCGGGCTCGAGATCGCGCTCGGCTGCCACTATCGGGTGGCGGTGGCCTCGGCCAAGTGCGGTCTGCCCGAGGTCAAGCTCGGGCTGCTGCCGGGCGCGGGCGGCACGCAGCGGCTGCCGCGACTGATCGGCGCCGAGCCGGCGCTGCAGATGATCGTCTCGGGCGATCCGGTCTCGGCCGCGCGTGCCAAGGAGCTCGGCCTGCTCGACGCCGTGCTCGAGGGCGAGTTGTTGCCGGCGGCGGTTGCCTTCGCGGAGGGCGTGACCGGCAAGCCCGTACGCCGCACCAGTCAGCTCGAGGACAAGCTGGCGGCCGCGCGCGCCAACCTCACCCTGTTCGACGAATACGCGCAGAGCACGGCCAAGCAGAAGCGTGGCTTCGAGGCGCCGCAGCGCTGCATCGAGGCGGTACGCAACGCGGTCACGCTGCCGTTCGCCGAGGGCGTGCAGCAGGAGCGCAAGCTGTTCGAGGCGCTGCGCGCCTCCGATCAGAGCAAGGCCCAGCGCCACGTGTTCTTCGCCGAGCGCGAGGTGACCAAGATCCCCGACGTGCCCGCGGACACGCCCGTGCTGCCGGTGCGCAGCGTGGCGGTGATCGGCGCCGGCACCATGGGCGGCGGCATCGCCATGGCCTGCGCCAACGCTGGGCTGCCGGTGCTGCTGATGGACCGCGAGCAGCAATACGTCGACAAGGGGATGGCGACGATCGAGAAGAACTATCAGAGCAGCGTCAAGCGCGGCCGCCTGAGCGAGGCGCAGATGAAGGAGCGGCTGGGGCGTATCCGCGGGGTGACCGGATACGCCGAGCTCGGCGACGTGGACCTGGTGATCGAGGCCGTGTTCGAGGAGATGGCGATCAAGCACGAAGTGTTCGCCGAGCTCGACCGCGTGTGCAAGCCCGGGGCGATTCTCGCCACCAACACCTCGACCCTGGACGTCAACGAGATCGCGGGCGGCACCTCGCGGCCCGAGCAGGTGATCGGGCTGCACTTCTTCAGCCCCGCCAATGTCATGCGCCTGCTCGAGATCGTGCGCGGCGCCAAGACCAGCAAGCAGGTGATCGCCACCTCGATGAAGCTCGCCAAGACGCTGGACAAGATCGGCGTGCTGGTGGGCGTGTGCCACGGCTTCGTCGGCAACCGCATCTTATACCAGTATCGGCGTGAGGCGCTGTTCCTGCTCGAGGAAGGCGCGCTGCCGCAGCAGATCGACAAGGCGCTGACCGACTTCGGCTTCGCCATGGGCCCGTTCGCCATGAACGACCTCGCGGGCCTCGACATCGGCTGGCGCGTGCGCAAGGCCCAGGGCCGGCCAGAGGGCGAGCGCTACTCCGGCACCGTGCCAGACCGCTTGTGCGAGCAGGGGCACTTCGGCCAGAAGACGGGTCAGGGCTTCTACAAGTACGAGGCCGGCAGCCGCGTGCCGAAACCTTATCCGGAGCTCGAGCAGCTCGTGCTGCAGGTCAGCGCGGAGCTCGGCATCACCCGCCGCGCGATCTCCGACGAGGAGATCGTGCAGCGCTGCACCTACCCGATGATCAACGAGGGCTGCAAGATACTCGAGGAAGGGATCGCGCTGCGCGCCAGCGACATCGACGTGATCTGGATCAACGGTTACGGCTTCCCCGCGTACCGAGGTGGTCCGATGTGCTACGGCGAGCTGACAGGTCTGAGTAAGGTGTATCAAGTCATTGCTCGCTTTCAACAGCAGCACGGCGCGTTGTGGCAACCCTCGCCCTTGCTCGAGCGCCTCGCGAAGAGCGGTGGGAGCTTCTCTGCGCTGTAAACGCTGCGTCGCAGTTGATGGCAGCCAGCGCGGATCGTGTGTCGGTCGGCCGAGCGACGTGCTAGGTTTCGCGGCAGATGCAGTTGCCGCGTGACGCGCACGCGTCAGGAGCACGCTTCGATGGTTGATCACGTGGTTCTCGGTCGCCCGCGAAGAGCGCGACGCTGGCTCTTCGCGCTCGCGTTGCCCGCGCTGTGCGCCTGCTCCGACGCGCACGACCTCGACACCACGTTCAGCGTTGGCGCGGCCACGCCCGGCGTCGGCTCACCGGGCGGTAGCGGGGGCGGCACCGGGCTCGCGGGAGTTGGCGCCGCCGGCGGCACCGGCGCGGGCGGCACCGGCGGAATCGCTACCGGCGGCGCGTTCGGGGGCACTGGCGGCATCGGGACAACACCGCCGCCCGCGGGCGGTCCTGTCTCGCACGACGTCTCGGCGTGCATGCCGTGCCAGGCCGCGATGGGCCTGACCGGCACGGTTGATGCGTGTTGCACCGCGAACAACCGCTGCGGCGTGGATCTGAGCTCGCTCACGGGTCAGCCGCTGTGCCTGGAGCAGAACGCGCCGGGCACCCAGACCATGGCCTGCCCCACTGCAAGCTATATGGGCCTGGTGTCGATCCCCGGCTGCTGCCGCGCCGACGCCACCTGCGGGCTGGTGATCCAGCAACTCGCTCCGCTCGGCTGCGCGCCGGCCAGCGCCGTCGGCATGCTGATCGGCGACACCAGCGGCGCGACGGCGGGTGTCACGCGCTGCACCGAAGTGCCCGCGCAAGTCCAGGGCGTACAGTAGCTTCCGCACAGAGCCGTCCAGGAGCGGCTTCGTCCTCGCTCCGGCGGCGGATCAACCGCGCTGGCGACCCGCGCGCAGCCGTTGCGGCGGCGGAAGTGAGCGCGCCGCGCTCGCCGAGTCGTCGACCAGGTACATGAAGATCATGTCGGTGAGCTCCTCGGTCAGCGTCTCGTCGTCGAGCGCTGGTGGAGACTCGAGCATGCGCGCGAGCATCGCCGCGCGCACCGATTGGAACACCACGAAGGCGGCCGCGTCGACGTTGGCACGCCGGATCGGCAGTGCCGAGCAGGCCAGGAAGTTGCGGATCAGCGCGACCACGCGCATATCGAACGCGTGCACGCGATCGGTCGGGGTCACGCGCAGACCTTCGAGCGCGAGCACGCGATGCAGCCCCGGCGCCGCCGCGTACAGGCGCAGCAGCCCCTGGATCACCTCCCGCGCGACCTCGCGGCCCGGCCCCTGGGCATCGCTGGCGAGCACGTTTTCCATCAGCTCCATCGCGCGTTCGAACTCGCGGTCCTGCAGTGCATCGAGAATCGCATCGCGATGCGAGAAGTACTGGTACAGCGTGCCGATGCTGACCCCGGCGACCTCGGCGACGCGCGTGGTGGTCGCAGCGTCCGGTCCTTCCTGATCCAGAATCCGAGTCATCGCGTCCAGGATGGCTGTGACCGTGACTCGTGATCGCGCCTGCTGCGGCTGTTTTCTTGCTGGTTTACTTCGCATCGAAGCGCTCCTTCAAAACTCGAGGCTTATGCGAATAGACGGCGATCGCGAACAGTGAGCATCATGGTTCCCGCCTGACGCGGCAGACGATTCATCATTTCGCTTGTACCACGGAGAGCGCGGATCCCAACCACAACACAAGCGATAGAGCGATTACCGACCGATCGACCGGGATTCCCGGCGACCCAATCCCGGTGACGACATCATGAGTCAAACATCCACACCGGGCGCGCTCGCCGAGAACGCGCCGCCATCGCAATCCCTGAGGCATCCGCCGTTCGCGTCGCATCACGACGAGAAGGGCCGCAGCCACGCGCTGTCCTTGGTGTTCTGGTTGCTGGAGCAGCGCGCCCTGACGCTGCTGGGCATACCGACGCTGGTGGGGCTGCTGGCGATGCTGATCAGCGCGGGCGGGCTCACGGCGTTTGCGCTCGGCTGGCTGGCCGTGCCGCTGCTCGGGGTGCTGCTGCCGCTGCTGGCGCTGGTGGTCGGCTCGCATCTGGACGGAGTGGGTGCGGCCGATTGGCGGCCCTACCTGCGCTTTCGCGATCCGGCGGAGGCGGCGCGCTGGGCGGGCAAGAAGATTCCGATGGAGGTCGTGTACGAGGCCTATGTCGGCGAGCGGCTCGATTTCCTCGGGGACGTGCACCAGGCGTTGCTTCACCGCAATCAGCTGTTCCGCTTCTGCTTCACCTGGGGCGACGTCAAGTTCTACTTCATGCAGTTCCTCGGACAGAACCTTTCCCACGGGCAGAAGGCGGACCGCGAAGACATCGCGCCGGTGTACGATCGCGGCAACGACTTCTACCAATGGTTTCTGGGCGAGTCGATGGTGTACACCAGTGGCATCTTCCGCGACCCCGAGGAGTCGCTCGAGGCGGCGCAAACGCGCAAGCTGCAGACCGTCTGTGACTACGTGCAGATGAAGCCAGGCGACCGCCATCTGGACATCGGCTGCGGCTGGGGCGCGCTGGTCAACCACGCGGCCTCCGCGGTCGGCACCCACAGCACCGGCATCACGCTGGCCAAGGAGCAGGCGCAGTGGGCCGCGGCACGCGCGGCGGAGCTCGGCGTCTCCGAGCGAGTCCGACTGCTGGTCGACGACTACCGCAACCTGCCCAAGGAGCAGTACGACAAGATCACCTGCTTGGAGATGGCCGAGCACGTGGGCATCAAGAACTTTCAGCGCTTCCTGCTGCAGGTGCGCAGCATGCTCAAGGACGACGGCATCTTCTATCTGCAGATCGCCGGGCTGCGGCGCCCCTGGCAGTACGAAGACCTGGTCTGGGGGCTGTTCATGGGCAAGTACGTGTTTCCCGGTGCCGATGCCAGCTGTCCGCTCGGCTTCGTGGTCTCACAGGCGGAGCGCGCCGGCTTCGAGGTCCACCGCGTCGAGAACTGCGGCGCGCACTACTCGGTCACGATCGAGAAGTGGTACCAGAACTGGAAGCGCAACGAGGCGGCGATCGTGGCCAAGTATGGCGAGCGCTGGTTCCGCATGTGGAGCATGTTCCTGGCCTGGTCGATCATCATCGGCGCGCAGGGCAGCTCGACGGTCTTCATGATCACGCTGGCCAAGAACATCGAGAACGACAAATCGTCGGTCGGGCCCGACGAGGCCAAGCAGGTGGCCTACAGCCGCAGGGATCGCTGGATCGGCCAGAAGCCGGTCGCTACCCAGCAGTAGCCGGCCTGCGGCGGGCCGCGGCCGGCCTGCGGCGGCGCGGGCTGCGGCTCCGGGCTATGCTTGGAGCAATGCGCCCGTGCGGGCTTTGCAAGCGTCGGCCAGCCGCTGCGCGCGACCACGCGCGGGCCGTGCTATGGGCGCTGGTCTCGCTGTGGCTGCTGTGCGCGGCCGGGCCTGCGCGGGCGGGCGCGCCCCAAGGCGTGCATGCGGCGCAGCAGGCCCTGGCGAACGGGCACTACGCCGAGGCCGAGCGCGGCTTTCGCGGCGCGCTCTCCGGCGCGCAGCGCAAGAAGGCCCAGCTCGGGCTGGGGCGGGTGCTGCTCGCGACCGGGCGCTACGAAGACGCCGAGCGCGCCGCTCGGGCGGTGGCCGCGACCAGCGGACCGCTGCAGGCCAAGGCCGAGACGCTGCGCGGCGAGGCGCTGCACGCGCGCGGCAAGCTCGATGAGGCGCAGGCCGCGTTCGAGAAGGCCGTGCGCGACCCGCGCGCGTTTCGGGCGCAGGTGTTGCTGGGCCGGCTGCTGATCGAGCGCGGGCGGCCGGACCAGGCCGAGCCGCATCTGATGGCGCTGGTCGAGGCCTATAACAACGACGACCTGGGCGACGACCAGGCGGCCGCGCTGTGCTACGTGGGGATGGCCGCGCGCGCGCTCGGCAGTGGGCACGACGCCAACGACGCGTTCCGCGAAGCCGCCCTGGCCGACCGCTCGCGGGTCGAGACCCAGCTCGAGTGGGCGGCGCTGTTTCTCGAGAAGTACGACCAGCGTCACGCCGAGGAGAGCGTCAAGGAAGCGCTCGAGCACAACCCCGACAGCCCCGAGGCGCACGTGCTGATGGCGCGCCTGCTGCTGGCGCGCTCGTTCGACTTCCCCAAGGCCGAGGAGCACCTGCAGAAGGCGCTCGCCGTCAACCCCAACCTGGTCGGCGCCTACGTGACGCGCGCCGCCTTTTCGCTGCGCGAGATGGACATCGCGGCAGCCGATCGCAGCCTCGACGCGGCGCTCGCCATCGACCCCAACGAGCTGGAAGCGCTCAGCGTGCGTGCCGCCTCGCGCTTTCTGGCCGATGACGCCGCGGGCTTCGCGCGCGCCAAGGCCGAAGTGCTCAAGCGCAACCCGCGCTTTTCGCGCATGTTCAGCATCATCGCGGAATACGCCGAGTGGGAGCACCGCTACCCGGAGCTGGTGCAGATGGCGAAGGAGGCGTTGCGCATCGACCCCGACGACGCGCTGGCCTACGCCACGCTCGGGCTCAACCTGCTGCGCCAGGGCGACGAGACCGCCGGGCTGCAGGCGCTACACGAGGCCTGGAAGCGCGATCACTTCAACGCCCAGGTCTTCAACACGCTCAACCTCTACGAGAAGGTGATCTCCCAACAATACGTCAGCTTCTCGGCGCCGCCATTCGAGATCCGCGTCGACAAGAACGAGCGCGCGGCGCTTGAGCCCTATCTGGTGCCGATGCTGCGGCGCGCCTACGAGGACATGCGCAAGCGCTACGCCTTCACCCCGAAGGGACCGCTGCACATCGAGCTGTACTCCGACGCGCAACACTTCTCGGTGCGCACCACCGGGCTGCCCAACGTCGGGGTGCAGGGCGTGTGCTTCGGCAGCGTGGTCACGGCCATCTCGCCGCGCGGCGGACCCTTCAACTGGGGGCAAATCACCTGGCACGAGCTGGCGCACGTGTTCCACCTGCAGCTGAGCAAGAACCACGTGCCGCGCTGGTTCACCGAGGGGCTGGCCGAATACGAGACCCTCGTCGCGCGACCGGAGTGGAAGCGCGAGGAAGACTACGACTTGTGGGTGGCGCTGGTGCGGGATCGCGTGCCCAAGCTGCGCGAGATGAACAAGGCGTTCACGCAGGCGCGCTCGCCCGACGACCTGATGACGGCGTACTACGCCGCCTCGCAGGCGGTGGTCTACATCGTGCAGCGCTTCGGCTTCGACAAGATGCGCCCGATGCTGGTGGCCTGGGGCGAGGGCAAACGCACGCCCGAGATCTTTTCCTCGATCCTGGGCGTGGACATCGACACCCTGGACGCCGACTTTCGCGCCTACACCCGGCAGCGCCTGCACAAGTACGACTCGCAGTTCTACGTCGACTTCTCGCGCTACGAGGACCTCGACGCGCTGCAGGCGGCGGCCGCACGCGCGCCCGAGGACGCCGACGCGCAGGCGGCGCTGGCGCTCGGGTACCTCAATGACGATCGCTTCGCGGAGGCCGAGCAGGCCGGGCTGCGCGCGCTCAAGCTCGCGCCGCAACACCCGCTCGCGCACTTCGCGCTGACCCGGGTCGCGCTCGAGAAGCACGACGGGCCGCGGGCGGAGCGCTGCCTGCGCGCGATCCTCAAGGCCGGCCAGGACGGCTACATCCTGCGCGTGCTGCTGGCGCGCGCGGCGCTGGCGCGTGGCGATCTGGTGGAGGCCCGAACGCAGGCCGAGCACGCGATCACGCTCGATGCCGACAAGCTCGAGGCGTACCGGGTGCTGCTCGAGCTGGCTGACAAGCAGAGCGACACGGCGCTCGGCCTGCGCGCGCTGCGGGCGCTCGCGGATCTCGATCAGCACGACCGCGTGGTG
Organism: uncultured delta proteobacterium; assembly: GCA_963778655.1. GTDB lineage: Bacteria > Myxococcota_A > Polyangia > Polyangiales > JAFGIB01 > CAVZVA01. Next base: position 135,917 of record CAVZVA010000011.1, on the reverse strand, counting down.
CACCTGGCGCTGTTGACCGTGCTGCAGAAGCAGAAGGCCTTCCCCGAACTGGTGCGCGACGGCGAGCGCGCGATGTACATCGACCCCGAGCAGCCGCGCATCCATCGACTGCTCGGCGAGGGCTACCTCGAGACCGGCAAGCCGGCCGCCGCGCTGGTCGAGCTCGATCGCGCGCTGGCGCTCGGGTACAAGAAGCTCGGACCGCTGCAGCTGCTGCGCGCGCGCACGCTGCTCGCGCTGGGCAAGCGCGCGGACGCGGCACGGGCTGCCGCCGCTGCGCAGGCCGCCGCCCCCGCGCTCAAGGGCGACGCCGACAAGATCATGGCCGCACCGGGCCCGCGGCCGCAGCCGCCGCCGCGGCGTGCAGCGCCCGCGGCGCCGGCACGCTGAGAAGCCATCGATACTTCCCGTCTTCCCGTCTTGCTGTGAATCTTCCTGGGGCCAGCGCTCGCGGCACCCGCCGGCGCCTGCTACGCTGCGGGCGTGCGCAAGCGCCCGAGGCTGACGATCCCACGCCGGGTCTTTCTCGCCTTCGCGTTGATGCTCACGGTCAGCAGCCTGGTATCGGTCGGCAGCTTCGTGCAGCACCAGCGCACGGCCGCCACGCTCAGCCTGGTGCACGAGGGCTACCTGCCGCTGGCGCTCACCGTGAGCGAGGCGCGCGCCACCCAGTCGGTGTTCGGCAACCTGCTCGACCGCATGCTCTCGGAGCGCAACTCGAGCGCTACCCGTACCTGGCTCAATGCCGCGCGCAAGACGCGTCCGGGCACGGTCGAGCGCGCGCTCGAGGGCATCGCGCACATCGAGCACATGGCGCCGCCCGAGGCCGACCGCGCGAGCCTGGCCAAGGCGCGGCGCGAGCTGCGGCGCGTGACCACCATGCTGGCGCAGGGCGAAGGCCGCTACCGCGATCTGTACGCCGCGCTCGACGCCGGCGACAAGGACGGCGCCGAGCGCGTGCTGGCGGACCTGCGCGCGCGCGAGCGCGGCATCGATGGCCGCCTGCGCACGGTCTGGGACACGCTGCTCGGCCGCATCGAGCAGACCAGCGCGCGCGCCGCGGTCGAGCAGGAGCACGCGCTCGGGGTGCTCGCGGCGCTGGTCGTGCTCTCGCTTGCGGTGGGGGTGGGCGTGACGGTGTGGTCGCAGCGCGTGCTCTCGCCGCTGCCGCGCCTGCAAGAGCGCGTCGAGGCGGTTGCGCGCGGCGACCTGGTGCGCCAGCTCAGCCCCAACACCGACGACGAGATCGGGCGGCTGGGTCGCGAATTCGAGCGCATGGTCGCGGCGCTGGCGGCGCGCGACGCGAGCCTCAAACAGCTGCAGAAGATGCAGCTGCAATCCGAGCGCCTGGCCGCGGTCGGGCGCATGGCGGCGCACGTCACCCACGAGGTGCGCAACCCGCTCTCGAGCATCGGCCTGAACGTGGAGCTGCTCGAGGAGGAGCTGGCCGACGTCACGCCCGAGCAGAAGGAGCTGCTGCGCGCGGTGCACCGCGAGGTCGAGCACCTGACCGCCATCACCGAGGAGTACCTGCGCGTGGCGCGCCTGCCCAACCCGCAGCTCGAGCCCGAGGACCTGGCGGACATCGCGCGCAGCACTGCGGAGTTCCTGCGGCCCGAGCTGGCGGCCGCCGAGGTCGAGCTCGAGCTGGACACGGCGCCGGGCTTGCCGCTGGCGTCGCTCGACGAGGCGCAGATCCGGCAGGTGCTGCTGAACCTGCTCAAGAACGCCCGCGAGGCGATGCCCGGCGGGGGCCGCGTGCGGCTGCAAGTGGCGGCCGACGACGGCGGCGTGGTGGTGCGCATCGCCGACCAGGGCGCGGGCATGAGCGCCGAGCAGCGCGCGCACATCTTCGACCTTTTCTACACCACCAAGGCCGGCGGCACCGGCCTGGGCCTTCCCCTGAGCCAGCAGATCGTGGTAGCGCACGGCGGGCGCATCCGCTGTGAGAGCGCGGAGGGCAAGGGAACCACCTTCGAGCTCTGGTTTCCGGCCGGCGCCCGGCGGCCCGAGCGCGCCGAGGACGTCGCGCAGCCACGTTCCGGCGAGGTCGAAGGGCTCGAGACCGAGGCGAGTGCATGAGACTTCCCGCATCGACCGGATGTGCCGACAGTTGTGACGCGGAGGATTGCGGGCGGGGGCGGGCGGGGGGATCTCATCCGCAGCGCAGGGGGTGGACCGCGCGCAGCGCGGGACGGAGACCCACCAGCGAGGACCAAGCATGAGCACAATGCGTTCCAGAATCGACGGCCGAAGCGCCGATGCGCTGCGCCCGGTGAAGATCGAGAGCGGCATCCAGCGCAACCCCGAGGGCTCGGTGATGTACACCCAGGGCGGCACCAAGGTGCTGCTGGCGGCCTCGGTCGAGGAAGGCGTCAAGGACTTCCTGCGCCAGAGCGGCAAGGGCTGGGTCACGGCCGAGTACGCCATGCACCCGCGCGCCAATCCGTCGCGCCAGTCGCGCGAGGGCAAAAACGGGCAGATCAGCGGCCGCTCGCAGGAGATCCAGCGCCTGGTCGGGCGCGCGCTGCGCGCGGCGCTGCGGCTCGAGCGCCTGGGCGAGCGCACGATTCACATCGACTGCGACGTGCTGGACGCGGACGGTGGCACGCGCTGCGCGTCGATCAGCGGCGGCTACGTGGCGCTGGTGCTGGCGCTCGACAACCTGCGCAAGCGCGGGCTGGTGCAGCCCGGTGTGCTGCGCGAGCCGGTCGCGGCGATCAGCGTGGGGCTGTTCGAGGGCGCCGCGCTGCTCGACCTGTGCTACCAGGAGGACGCCGCCTGCCAGGTGGACTTGAACCTGGTGGCGACCGAGAGCGGCCGCATCATCGAGGTGCAGGGCACCGCGGAAGGCACGCCGATGACGCGCGAGGAGCACGACGCGCTGGTCGACCGCGCGCTCGCGGGTGTGCGCGCGCTGGTGCCGCTGCAACAGCAGGCGCTCGAGCGAGCGGGCGTGGACGTGGCGCGGCTGCTGGGGTAGGGCGCCGTGGCGATGTGCGAAGCGCGCGCCATACGCGGGGTGGTGGCCCGATGACGCACGTGCTGCTGCTGGCCACGCGTAACCGCGGCAAGGCGCGCGAGTTTCATCAGCTCTTCGCGGCGCTGCCGCAGCTGCAGCTGCGCACACTGGACGAGCTGCCAGAGCTGCCCGAGGTGATCGAGGACGGCGACAGCTTCGAGCACAACGCGGCCAAGAAGGCGCGCGAGCTGGCGGGCGCCACCGGCATGCTCACGCTGGCCGACGACAGCGGGCTCGAGGTCGACGCGCTCGGCGGCGCTCCGGGCGTACGCTCGGCGCGCTACGCCGGCGAGCAAGCCAGCGACGCCGACAACAACCAGAAGCTCGTGGCCGAGCTCACCCGCCTCGCGCTCCCACCCGAGCGTCTGACCGCGCGCTACCGCGTCGTGCTCGCGCTCGCCGACCCGGGCGGGCCGTTGGCAGGCGAGCTGCACTTCGAGCAAGCCGCGTGCGAAGGCCGCATCCGCCTGCAGCCGCGCGGCGGCGGCGGCTTCGGCTACGACCCCCACTTCGAGCCGCTGGGCCACGCCGTCACCATGGCCGAGCTCCCCCCGGGACAGAAGAACCGCATCAGCCACCGCGCCAAAGCCGCGCATGCCCTGGCCGTGTTCCTGGCGAGCTATTTGCCACGCCGCGGCGTCTGAGCCGGGCCGCGCGCCGGCGCCGTTTTGACCGCCGCGCCCCGCTTGGCTACATTCCCCCCGCATCGGGGCATAGCACAGCCTGGTAGTGCGCTTGCTTTGGGAGCAAGAGGTCGCCCGTTCGAATCGGGCTGCCCCGACAAAGGATTTCAATGGGTTAGACGCATTGTGGAGAGCTGAGATCGAGCGCGTGCCCCCCGATATGCCCCCCTGAATCCGCGTCTGCTGCTCCCGACCGCCCTCGCCACGTGTCCCCACGTGTCGCCACGTGTCCCTCTGTGGCAAGTTGTGTTGCAAGGCCATGCCCAAAGTAGAACCCATGCCCCTAGACGTCCAGATCGACCGGGAAGACGACGGCCGATGGATCGCCGAGCTGCCTGAGCTTCCCGGCGTCGTGGCGTACGGCGGCACCCGCGATCAGGCCCGATGCGCTGCGCTTGCCCTGGCGTTGCGTGTGATGGCAGATCGACTCGAGAACGGCGAGGCCGTCCCCGCCGCCGTGCTCGAAGCCTTTGCGGCGTAACCGTAGCGCGAACGAATGGCACAGTGGGGCTCCGCGAAGGCAGGCCGCGTCCTCGCTGCGCTGCTGCGGCTCGGTTGGCGCGCCAAGCGCCAGACGGGCTCACACCGCACGCTCGAGCGCACCGGCTGGCCCGACTACGTGTGGGCGTTCCACGACGGCACCGAGATACCTCGTGAGGCCGAGCAACGCTTGCAGCGCGAGCGCTGCCTGATTGGCTGCGCGCAGCTCGAGAGTAGCATTCGTACCAGCACCCTAGATTTGCTGAGCGGAGCATGACCGCCGAGACTTGGCGTACCGCCTTCGGCAGCCTGCCTGCCTCCGGCACGAAGAACGCCGCCAGCGCCTCGTCGAGGCCAATCAGCTGGAGCGGGTCGAAGCCGTCCTAGGACTATAGTGTTCTGACCGGGCAGTTTTGTGCTCGCCAAGGATGGCCGGTCGGGTGGAGAAGCCCAGTCGACGCGGCTATCCTGCCAAGGTGCCGTGACCGCCGAGCTCGCCAGCCAACGGAAATGTGTCGAGCGCATCCAAGCGGAATGGCCCGACTTCGCACGACGGCGGGCCGAACGGCTCGGTCACGGCGCAGCGGTCGAGAGCGTCGCCGAGAACATCCTCGAGGACTTGTTCACGACCGTGCTCGATTGGCCGGTCGGTGATGTCAAGTTTCAGCAAGGGTTCGCCGACGTCGTGCTCACGTGCGTGCACCCCAAATACAAGCGCCCGGCGCGATGCTTTGCGTACGTGGGGAACGCGGCCAAGCCTCGCACCTGGAAGCTCCCCTATTTATCGACCGACGGAACCGTGGACGCGAAGCGTCTGCCCAAGGCCGTTGCCGCGGTCATCAGCAACTACCGCGGCGGCAAGGTCGGAGCGATCCCGGACACCGCGATTCCTGACGTGCTCGAGCGTCTGGCGCGCGCTGCCAGCGCGATCGGCAAGATGCCGTTCCAGAACGGTGAGACAGCGGACATTTACGTCTAGCTCGAAAGCGTGCTCGACCAACTCGGCCGGCTCGACGCGATCCGTTCAGGTTGAAGCGAAAGGACGCGGTTGCCGGCCAGCTGTCACCAACCCCACGCCCGGCTCCGGGGGCGACCCCAGGGCAATCGCATCAAAAGCACGCATTTTGTAGGCCAACTACGCGAAGCAAGAAGTCGTCATCCCAACCGGCGAGCAGCCTTCGGTTCTTGATGCCGCACTTGGCCTCGGTGCGCTGCTTGAGCAGGCCGAGGGCATGCTGACGGATGATGCTAAAGTTGGCGGCGGCGTTCTTTGCTCGTACCCGGCAGTCGTCTTCGCGGAATGCGACGTCGAGCACCCAATGCAACTCGTTCTCGATCGCCCAGTGGCTACGTACGGCGTCGAGCGCCTCGCTCGCCGACAGCAGCGGTTGCGAGCAGATGTAGTACCGGTTGTCCGTGCTCTGCTTGCCCTGCACCGTGCGGGTGGACTCGATGCGTATCAGCGCCGCGAGCTTGGGCCAGCGCTCGGCGCTTGCGATGGCATCGACGTCGTGGCTGACCCAAGCTCGGCGTAGCTCGTCGCGGCCGTGCGCGTGCTCCTCGGTCCTGCAGACGCCGAATACGCCGCCGGCGTCTTCGGCACCGGCGAAATGCTCGATGAGCGCACCATGCAGCGTGGGCTGGTTGCCCTTGACGGCAAGCAGATAGTCGCCACCCTTATCGACGATCTTGTCCGCGATCGCCGTCTGTGTTCCGGCCGCATCAATGCTGACCAGCGCTGCCTTGACATCGATGAAGTCGAGCAACTCGGGAATCGCGGTTATTTCGTTGGACTTGTCCTCTGTCTTCACCTGTCCGAGCACGACATGGTTGGCAGCTGACCACGCAGACACCATATGCACGAAGGCGTTGTCGCCGGCGTGCTTGAACGAACGCCTGAGCGTCTTGCCGTCGATCGCGATCAGCTTCTCCTTCGAGACCGCGCTCATTGCCAACGTCCAGCGCTGAAACGCTTCTGCCAACGCTCGAGGGTTGAGCGCCGCGAATACGCGGCCCAGCGTGTCGTGCGACGGAATGCCGTCAGGAAGCTCCAAGAATGTGGCCAGCCAATCCTGCTTGGCCTCGGCGAAACGCTCGATTCCGACGAAGCTGTCAGCGCCGCTGATCACGGCCAGCAGTGAGATCACCACGATGTTCTCCAGCGAGTGCCTGCGACTGCGCTCGATTCGTGGGTCCGGAACACAGGTCAAGAACTCCTCGACGATCAGTTTCTTCAGCTCGCTCTCTCGCATCGTCCCTCCGGGCGCTGGGCTTGCGCGCTCCGAGACGATCACGACTTCCGATCTGATGCCACCCCCGCCTTCAAGCGATCGAAATCACGCCGCTTTTGATGCGATCGCCCTGGGGGCGACCCCGGAGGCCCTGTCCCATGTTGACCGGAGGGAGAGGAGGGCCGGCCTGGATCATCTGCCAGCAGCTGGCAGGTGATCCCGTCGGTGTTTCGTTTCCGTCGGCGCTACAGGTGGTCCCGTCGGCTTGGGCGCCTTCGTCCGCTTGGATTGCCTTACGCGCCCCTGTCCGCGCCGGATGCGATCCCCAACTAAAACGTCGGACAGTCGCAGTATTGGGGCAGCCAGACCTGCGACAAGACGATGTTCTTGAGCGTCCAGTACCTGTATTGCCTAGGGTACTTGTTCAAGCACATGTCTGCGATCTCCGGGTTCGTCCCGTTCGCCGTCCACATGTCCGAGTCGTCGTCGTACCAACCCAAACCGACGTTACCGTTGGCGCTCGGAACGCTGAATGGGTCCGTATAGGTTTCGAAGAGCTCATGGGACAGCAAAAAGTTCGTCTCTTGGAAGTCGGAGTTGTACTCGACGACCGCGTAGACAATTGGGTGCGTGCTTCCATCGGGAAACATGCGATTCTGCCAATAGTGATGCCCATCGGCTGTGTACTCCGTAGTCATTCGATCTTCTGCGGCGCGTGCATTCGGAGGCATCATGACAACGAAGACCTCGCCGTCCTCAGGTACCCGATGGGCGTTGACCAATCCCTGAAAGATCCCATCGACGATCGCGTCCTCGCTGATCGCCGTGTTGTTGGTAGGCAGGTTGGAAGGCAGAGTGAGTTCGGCGCCCGGTGAGCCCTGGCGTACGCCGTAAGGCGCAAGGCGCTGATAGATCTGCGGCAAAACTAACAGATAGCTCCAACTCGCGGCGATCCGAAGAGCGTCGCTTCGGCCGGGAGGCCACCACGCGAAGGACGTGACTGGATTGAAAATGACCCATCCGAGATGACCGTTCACGTTTTGCGGGCATGCCTCCGCGCTCGACGCCGATCCGAACGTCGCCGCAAGCGCGACCACGCTCATCCTCGCTGCCCATGCGATCAAACCACGGTTCCTCATTGTCAGCTCCTTCGACCCGCGGCGCAGCTCCATGTGGCTCGAGGGTTTCGACCGCGCCCAACAAGGACGCGCGTCGCACGCCGCGCACTCCTCGAACGGACCGAGCATAGTCCCCGGCTGCAGCGCTGCGCGCAGAGCGAGGCACCCGGTCATCATTGGTCACCAGTGGTCACCGGTGGTTACCAAAGCCGCCACCGCTGCGCGCAGGTGCTGCTCGACATCCGCCGACCACCTGGGTTCTCCGGGACCGGGTCCTTGCCACGCACGCTTTTTCCGCAAACCCGATGCTGTTTGCTTTCGCTCGGGTCGCACGCCGGCTACGGCAGCGACTGCCAGTGTTGGCAGTGCTTGGAACATCGATGCGAGCGGCGATCACTCTGCGAAACGCCTCATCGAGGCGAGCGCAGTCAGCAGCCTCGAGGACCGATCGCCGCGGGGTTAGCCCCGGTCTATGGGCTCGAGCAGGGCCGTCGGATGCTGCTCGGCGCATTTCGAGATGACGCGCGCGTGCGCGCCGAGCCGTTCCACGCCATCGAGCTCGAGCTCAGCGCGCTCTGGGCGCGGTGAAGGGCGACTCGCCCGCGTCTCGCCGGGCACCCACAAGGGCCCGCCGGTACGTGCGTGCATGTGCCCCATGCAGGCGTTGAGACGCACAGGCGCAACCCGCTACGTTGGCGTTCGAGGGGGGAGCCATGTTGAAGACGTTCTGGGTGCTCATGGCGTTCGCGTTCGTGGCACCCCGGCCGTCGCAGGCTCGGCCATCGAGCGAAGGCGTGTGCTGCAAGGTCTGCCACAAGGGCAAGGCCTGCGGTGATTCGTGTATCGCGCGTGATCGGGTTTGCCACAAGCCGCCCGGCTGCGCGTGCGACGGGTGACGTATTATCTGGTACAAGCGCTTCTAGCGGGTGGGGTAACTGGCGTCGCGATGCAAGCCTGCGGGATGAAACGTACGCTGGGGATGGCCGCCCTGATTGCCGTCGTCGGAAGGCTCCTGTGCGGATGCGCGACCGCCAGTTGCGATACGGAGGCGCGCGAGGCCGCGGCTTCCCTTGGACCCAAGAAGGCCGCTGCCGTCCGCGCCAAGTGCGAGCAGGATCTGGCGGCCATGCGGCAGCGCGTCAAGTCGCAAGAGGAGCAACGAGAGGTCGAAGAGCGTCGCAATGCGTTCACGAACCGGGCGCGCGCGCTCGCCGGTAGCCCGCGCTGAGGGCGCTAGGCGGCGAGGCGCCGATCGAGGTCGTGGCATTGGGACCTCGTTGGGCCGTCCCAGGGGCCCAACGAGGTCGTCCGGCTCTGTGCTCACGTTGCGGGTACGCAGACGTTTTCGCCGGTGCCGTTGTAGCAGTTGTATCCAGTCGGGCAGGCGCCGGAGACGCACTTCAGCAGGCACACGTCGGCGGCGCTGAAGCAGGTCAGCGAGCTGTCAACCGAATCGCACAGGGCATCGTCGTTGCTGGCGCACGGCAACACGCAGATGGAGTTGCTGCACACCATGTCGGCGCCGCTGACGCCGTTGACGCCGTGATCGCATTCGTCGCCGGTCGTTGCTCGGCACGGGCTGCTCGGGAAGGAGCCGGTCGGCAGGCACTCGTTCTCCGTACCTGGCAGCAGGCACGAGAAGCCCGTGGGGCAGTTTCCACCGCTGTCACATGCCGGCACGCACACGTCACCGGCCGCCGCGGAACAGGTCAGCGCGGCGCTGACGCCCGTGCACAGTGAATCGCCGCCGGTTCCGCACTCAACCGCGCAGGTGCCTCTCACGCAGCGCATGTCGACCGCGGCGTTGCCGCCGAGGTCCTGGGCGCAGGTATCGCCCGTGGCACAGGCGCTTCCAGGGAAGCTGCCATCCGGCAAGCACGCGTTTTCGCCGCCTGGGTCGAGGCAGGAGTATCCGCTGGGGCAGGCGCCTGCGACGCAGGCGAGCACGCAGATGTTGTCGGCGGACTCCGAGCAGGTGAGCGAGGCGTCGACGCCGGTACACAGGCTGTCGCCACCGGTGGCGCAATCGACCACGCAGGTGTCGTTGACGCAGCGCATGTCGACCGCGGCGTTGCCGCCGAGGTCCTGGGCGCAGGTATTGCCCGTGGCACAGGCGCTTCCAGGGAAGCTGCCATCCGGCAAGCACGCGTTTTCGCCGCCTGGGTCGAGGCAGGAGTATCCGCTGGGGCAGGCGCCTGCGACGCAGGCGAGCACGCAGATGTTGTCGGCGGACTCCGAGCAGGTGAGCGAGGCGTCGACGCCGGTACACAGGCTGTCGCCACCGGTGGCGCAATCGACCACGCAGGTGTCGTTGACGCAGCGCATGTCGACCGCGGCGTTGCCGCCGAGGTCCTGGGCGCAGGTATTGCCCGTGGCACAGGCGCTTCCAGGGAAGCTGCCATCCGGCAAGCACGCGTTTTCGCCGCCTGGGTCGAGGCAGGAGTATCCGCTGGGGCAGGCGCCTGCGACGCAGGCGAGCACGCAGATGTTGTCGGCGGACTCCGAGCAGGTGAGCGAGGCGTCGACGCCGGTACACAGGCTGTCGCCACCGGTGGCGCAATCGACCACGCAGGTGTCGTTGACGCAGCGCATGTCGACCGCGGCGTTGCCGCCGAGGTCCTGGGCGCAGGTATTGCCCGTCGCACAGGGGCTTCCAGGGAAGCTGCCATCCGGCAAGCACGCGTTTTCGCCGCCTGGGTCGAGGCAGGAGTATCCGCTGGGGCAGGCGCCTGCGACGCAGGCGAGCACGCAGATGTTGTCGGCGGACTCCGAGCAGGTGAGCGAGGCGTCGACGCCGGTACACAGGCTGTCGCCACCGGTGGCGCAATCGACCACGCAGGTGTCGTTGACGCAGCGCATGTCGACCGCGGCGTTGCCGCCGAGGTCCTGGGCGCAGGTATTGCCCGTCGCACAGGGGCTTCCAGGGAAGCTGCCATCCGGCAAGCACGCGTTTTCGCCGCCTGGGTCGAGGCAGGAGTATCCGCTGGGGCAGGCGCCTGCGACGCAGGCGAGCACGCAGATGTTGTCGGCGGACTCCGAGCAGGTGAGCGAGGCGTCGACGCCGGTACACAGGCCATCGCCACCGGTGGCGCAATCGACCACGCAGGTGTCGTTGACGCAGCGCATGTCGACCGCGGCGTTGCCGCCGAGGTCCTGGGCGCAGGTATTGCCCGTGGCACAGGCGCTTCCAGGGAAGCTGCCATCCGGCAAGCAGGCGTTCTCGTGGGCGGGCACGGTGCCCGGGTCCAGGCACGAGAAGCCGCTGCTGCACCCGCCGGTGTCGCTGCACGCGCGCGTGCAGATGGCGCCGGCCGAGGTCGCGCAGGTCAACGAGGGATCCACGATCTGGCACAGCGCGTCACCGTAGCCGCTCCACTTGTCGGTCTCGGAACACGTGATCGCACACGTGCCACTGACGCAGCTCATGTTTACGGCGCTGTTGCCGTTCAGCCCTTGGGCGCAGCTGTCGTTGTCACCGCACGGTCCGCCGGGAAAGCTGCCCTTGGGCAGACACAGGGTTTGGGCGAAGATGCCGGCGGCGCAGACCAACGTGTCCGAGAGCTCCGAACACAGCGGCTGACCGTCCGTGCCGCAGTCGGCCAAGCACTTGCCGCTCTGGCAAACCATGTCTTTGGTCCCGAAGCTCGTGCTGAGCGGATCGCACGGGTTGGTAGACACGCGACAATCGCTGCCGGGAAACGACCCGAGCGGCAAGCACGCGGGCTCGGCGAGCACGTCGGCGCACACGAGACCCGAGTGGATGTCGGCGCAGCTGGTGCCGTCGGTCGGGCACTTCGGCATGCACTTGCCGCTCACGCAGGTCGTGGCATCGTCGGCGCAGTTACCGTCCGAGTCGCAGAGCGCGGGCGGCTGACACACGCTGTTGGTGCAGACCGCGCCAGCGGGACACTCTTCGGTCTTGCTGCACACCGGCGGCGCGCAGAACCCGCTGTTTGCGGGATCTTCGGCGAGCGGTTGGCACACCTCGTTCTTGTCGACCAGGCAGGCCTTGTCCGGGTGCGCCGGATCACACAGATGCAGGCAAAGACCACCCTTCGAGGACAGCCCTCGGCTATCGGGCCAACAGGTTTCCTGGTCGGTGCACGCGTCTCCCGGCGCGCTCGGATCGCACTCCGCGAGCTCGCACAGACCGGTGTCGGCGTTGCAGCGAGTACCGGCATCGCACATCCCGGTCAACGTGCACGAGGGAGCGCAGATGTTGACCGCCGTGGTGTACAGCGGCTGGCAATGATAGTCGTCGCTGGTCCGGCACTCGACCTCGCGGTCGCAGTACGCCATGCAGATCGAAAGACTGCTGTCGACCGCATAACAGGTCGAGCCCACCGGACACGGGTTGTCCATGCTGCAATTGAGGACGGTGCAGTAACCTCCCGGGAGATTGTCGGCCGCGGGTGCGCAGAACCCCGTCCCACACTCATCATTGCTCGTACAGGCCGAGCCCACCGGCATCTTCTCGACGGCCGAAGTCGCGTCCGGCGTGCCGGCGTCGACCGGGACGCATTCGCCGCCGGCAGCCACGGTGCCCTTGCCGCACTTGAGGTTGCCCCCGGAGCCTGCGGACCCGCCGGAGTCGGCTGGGTTTCCTCCGGTCATTCCGCCATCCGAGACGATGCAGTGCCCGTTTGACAGCTCGGTGCCGTCACCGCAGGTGACTTTGTTTCCACCGGAGCAGCCCCCTTCGGTTAGGGCCGCGACAGCGATGACGATTGCAGCGAACGAGCGCCGTAGTTGCACGTGGATCCCCTCGTCAAGTGTTTCGGGCCTCGCGCTTTCAGGGCGCGAGCCGTTCCAAACCGCCCGATCCTAAAGGAGACGCGTTGCGCACGAAAGCAGAGAAATCATGGCGCCGATGTAGGTGAATGCAGGTGGCACCGCTGCGGCCAAGGCCGGGCTCAGAGCGAGTGCGTCAAGTCACCGTGCTCGATCGCATCCGGTCCGCGTGACGTGCTCGCACGCGGGCTCGTATATGGCACGCCAGCCCGCCGCCTCGCGGGTCGAGGCTAGAGTGCATTTCATAAACCGCTCAACGCCCCCTTTCGGGCGGGACGAGCCCGGCGGCTGCGTTGCGCGACCTTGAAATACACCGAGTATTCCAGCGGTCGCGCGCCTTGCCGGCGGACCCATCGCGCTCCGAAATCGAGCATTTCGGATTTATGAAATGCACTCTAGAGCCAGGCTGACACGTACAAGGGAAGCCCGGGCGGCACGTACTGGACGGCGGGGGCCAGCGTAACCGCCGAGTTGTTGCTCGATGGGATCGGCGCCGAGCCATTGTACTGGTGACTCCGGTAGGCGCCCAGCGCGATAGCGACAATCACCGCGTCGGTGATTCCGTAGCCCACCCTCACGGAGCCGGCGTTCAGCGTCCCCAGGTCAGTGGTCGATGTGGTGGCCTTGCTGCCTGCGCCGGTGTCTTGGGAAATGCGCAGATAGTGGAACAGCCCCACGCCGAGCCCTAGCTGCAGCCGGGGCTGAGCTGATCACCGGCGCGGCGGCGACCGCGGCGCCAAGCTCCGGGACACACTGCGCCTGTTCGGTGCAGCGTTGTCCGCTCGGACACGCCGGATTGCAGGCCGATACGCATTGCCCGCGTTCGCACACGAACCCAGCCCTGCAATCCGGATGGCACTCCGCAACCGCAGGCACGGCTGCAGGCGGCGGCGCGGGCATGGACGCGTCGGCCGCCTCGAGAGCCGGTGACGCCGGCCCCGGCGTCTCCTGTGCCCTGCAGATCCTCGTGCTCGCCGACAACACGCCAAGAGCGCGACACAGAAGACCGTCGTTCGCACCGCTGTCCCCCTCGCGCTGAGCTCCGCGATTTCCGTGCTCTGACCGGGTGCTTCTGAATCGTCCGCTCGGAGCACTAGCCGCGCTTTGGACCGAACGCAAGCCTTTGGCGCCGACTGCGCGGCGAGCGCTGCGAGGTCTCGTCGACCGGGGCTGCCGTGGGTTCTGGAAGCCGGCGCTCGACGCCGGGCGCGTGCCCCGCTATCTCTGGATCGACGGCGCCTCCCCGCCACAGCCGCTGCTGCCGGTGGCCGGCGTCGCCGTGTTTGTCATCACCCAGGTGCTCTCCGGATCATGAAGCCAATACACATCCTTCGCCTCGCGGCGCTCGGACTCACGCTCGGCGGTTCGGCCTGCGCAACCACGGGACCGGCCTGCCAGCAGGAGATCTCGGACTGCCTCGAGCGCTGCGAGGCCAGCAATCCCGATACCTCGCCCGCGAAGAGCTCGCTGCCCCCCCAACGTATCATGACCGAGTGCGAGCTGCGCTGCGGCTGCCGGCGTCCGGGGCGGCCGCGCCCCAAGCCGGCTGGCAAGCCCACGCCCACCGGCACTGCGCCGTGAACAGGGCGCGCGGACGGCTCGACAGCCGCGAACCGCTGGCCTACGTTCGGCGCGAAGCTCGCAAACCCGAAGGGCACGCGAATGAAGGCGCCAGCCACGACGTCGAAAGCTGCGCGCGGTCCGGTGGCGTTGCTCGTCGCCACCAAGAAGGGCGCGTTCATGCTCAAGGCCGACCGCGCGCGCCGGAGCTGGAAGCAGGTGGGTACGTGGTTTCTTGGACACGTGGTGCATCACGTCGTGCCTGACCCGCGCGACCGCCGCACCCTGCTGGTCGCGGCGCGCACCGGCCACCTCGGCCCGACCGTCTTCCGCTCGACCGATCTCGGCAAGCACTGGAAAGAAGCCGCGAAGCCGCCGGCGTTCGCCGAGGCGCCCGAGGGCCAGCAGGGGCGCGTGGTCGACCACGTGTTCTGGCTCACGCCCGGGCACGCGAGCGAGCCCGGCGTGTGGCACGCGGGCAGCACCTCGCCGCACGGGCTGTTTCGCGTTGAGGATGGCGGCGAGGGCTGGCAGCCGATCTCGGGCTTCAACGATCACCCGCAGCGCACGACCTGGAACGGCGGCGGGCAGGGCGGCACGCCCGACGGGCCGAAGCTCCGCATGCTTGACGAGCAGGACGCGTTTCGCCGCCACATACGCATCTTTGTCAACGGCGAGCAGACCTGGGGCCTCGCCACCGCGCTGCGCCCCGGCGACGCGGTTCACATCCTGCAAGCGCTGAGCGACGGATGAGCGCGCGCTCACGCCCCACACGCGGCCCGCTGTTGCTGCTGCCGCTGCTCTGCGTGCTGCTCGGCTGGCCCGCGGCCGCGCAGGCCAAGGACTTCAGCGTGAGTCGCCAGTGGTTGTTTGCCGCGCGCGCTCAGGATCTGCTGGCGGTGATCACCGCGTACGGCGCCGCCTGCGATCACGGCTGCCGCTACCGTGCGCCGCACGTGACCCATGAGCTGGTGCTGCCCTACCACCGCCGGCCCGATGACTTCTACGTGTGGACCTTCGTCGAGGACGTGCAGAACACCACTTTCTTCAGTCACGTCACCGTGCGCCGATCATCGAATCGCATTCGCGTGGAATTTCGCCTGGTGTCGGCGAAGATCGCCGCGGCCCTGAGCAAGGCCAGCGGCAAGCCCCACGACCCGAACTTCGACGACTCGGTCACCACCTATGACCTGGAAGAGCTGAGCAAGGACGGCCGCTTCCAGCGCACGCGGGTCTCCTTTCACAACACGCTGCGCATCTCGGGGCTCGCTGCGATGTTCGGGGCGGGCACGGTGCGCGACCGGCTGGATGAAGACGCGCGCGCAACCTTCGAGAACCTGCGCTCGGTGCCCGCGCCCGCGCCGCAGCCGGCGCGCGAGCCGCAACCGGCCCAACCTGCGCAACCCGTGCCTGCGCGCTGAGCCAGGGCGCTTCAGGCGCCGGGCCGCGTGGCCGCCACCGCAGGCCGCCGCCACCGCCGCACCAGAGCCAGCAGCTCCTCGTGGCCGAGCGCGAGCATCAACGCCGGATAGCCGAGCAGCAGCCCGCACGCTGTGCGTGCCTTGGCCCACGCCCCGAGGCTCGCCGGATCCCACAGCAGCCACAACAAGAGCGCACCGGCCGCAAGCCCCACGTGCGGCTTCCACACCGCCTTCCAGCGGATCCGCACCCCTTCGATCCACCACAGCTCCAGCATCTGCAGTAGAGTCGTGAGCGAGGTCGCGAGCGCGGTGGCCGAGGCCGCGCCGAGCAAGCCGTAGCGGGGGATCAGCACGTAGTTGAAGCCGGTGTTGAGCAGCGCCACCAGCGAGCTATTGAACAAGGTCACGCGGCTGTGGCCGGCGTAGAACAGGCAGCTGCCCGCGATGCCATAGGCGCAGCTGGTGAAAGGCGGGATCAGCAGCACGGCGATGAACAGGCTGTGCCCGCCGTAGGCACGGCTCACCAGCCGCATCAGATCCTCGCGCAGCAACAGACACAGCAAGACCGCCGGTACGACCAGTGAGGTCGCCCAGCGCGCCACGCGATTCATCGCCTCCTCGAACGCGCGCTTGTCGCCGGCGCCATAGTGACGCGAAGCGACCGGCGCGAGCGCGCCGGTGAACACCACGCGCAGCTGCGCCAGATTGCTGGTGAGCAGCGCCGCGGTGCCGAAGTAGCCCAGCTGCACCGCACCCACCCCGAACCACGCCAGCATGATCGCGTCGAGCCGCGCGATGTAGCGGTTGAAGGTGAGGTTGAGGCTCTGCGGCAGGGCGAATGCCAGCAGGGCGCGGTCGAAGCGAAAGTGGCGCACCGCGTGCAGCAGCGCGCGCAGGTCGTAGAGCCGTCCGGCGGCGCGAAACCCGAGCACGCACACCAGCGACTCGACCGCGAGGTGGGCGGCGCATAGTGCCGAAAGCCCTCCGCCGAGCGCGTACGCCAGCAGCCCCGCGAGCAGCAGCGCAACCGGGTGCAGCATGCCGTTGAGCAGCGCGTCGTACTCCATGCGCATGGTGGCCTTGGTCGCGGCGATCGCGAACTGACCGGCCGCGCGCGGCAGCAGCGCCCACATCAGCAGGTACAGCCCGGGCAGCAGCTGGCCGTACTGCGGGAAGAAGCGCCCGACCAGAAACGAGGCGCCGAGCTGGGCGAGCAGCGCGCACAGCAAGCTCGCTCCGAGCGAGCAGAGCAGCGAGTTCGCGAGCACGTCGTAGAGCGCGCGCTTTTGCCGCGGGTCGGTGTCCGCGTGCTCGAGGTGGCGGCTGGCGAAGATGGTGGTGGCGTCGGTGTAGCCGTTGACGAGCGCGCCTGAGACGATCTCCATGAACGAGATCGCCAGCAGGTAGGGGCCGATCAGCGCGGGTCCCCACAACCAGGTGACCACCACCACGAACAGCGGTTGCACCAGCCGCGCCAGGCCGCCGAGCGTGTTGTATAGCGCGCCGCGCTTGAGCGCGCGGTCGTAGCGTGCCTGCTGCTCGAGGTCGGTGCTCGCGCTTGGGCCGCCCATTCAGAACCCGGGAAGCTGGAGCAGCCGTCCCGCGGCCCAGAAGTGCTCCGCGATCACGCCCAGCGCGAGCCCGAGGGTGAATCCGAGCGCGACCTTGAACAGCGTGCGGGTGGGGCGCGGCTTGGTCTGGCCTTGCAGCTCCCGTTGGGCCATCGCGCGCGCCAGGCGCAGCGTGAACGGCAGCGAGGCGTCTGGGCCTTCGATCGTGTCCAGCACGCCGCGCCAGTTGCCCGCGCGCATCAGCGCCTCGACCTTGGCCGCGCTCGCCTCGGCCGAGCCGCGCGCTGCAGCGGCCGGGGGCGGCTGGCTCTGGGACCGTGCCGGTGGCGGCACGCTGGCCGGCGCCGGCGGCGTGGAATCGGCAGCCCCCGCTTCGGGGGAGAGCGCGCCCGCCGAGGCTCCCGGGACCAGCTTCTCCAGCGCGAGCTCGAAGCAGCGCGCGAGCTCTGCGGCGCGGCACCGCAGGTGCGGGCCGGCGTTGGGGCGATCGATGGTGGCCAGCAGCGCCGCGCGCCGGGCGTAGGCCTGCAGGATCTGCTCGGGCGGCGCCGAGGCCTCGACCCCGAGCACGACTGCGGGCCGCTTTTCGGGCTTGAGCGTCAGATACAGGCGCATCAGCTCGACCGGCACCGAGGCATCGCTGGCCTCCACGCTGGGCCCCCACACCGCGGCCGCCGCCGCCAGCGCGCGGTCGCGCTCCGCGAACAAGTAGGCCTCGATCATGCGGTCCACCTCACTGGGCGGCGCCCCATTGGGCCCGGGGCGGATCTCGGCTAGCGGGGACGCGGCCGCGCTGGCCAGCGAAATCTGCGGGTTGCTCGCCCCGTTGGCGGAGGCCGGCGCGTCGCGCTCCAGGCCGCTGCCGGTTCGCTGCAGCGGCTCGCCCAGCTTGAGCGCGCCGGTCATCAGCAGGGTGAGCGTCGCCAGGTCCGCTACCTTGGGCGCGCTCGGGCGCGCCGCGGCGCGCGGTCCGGGCAGCGAGTAGGGGACGGCGTCGGGATCGAAGCACTTCTCGGCGCCGGGCCGGTGGCGCGCCAGCAAGCGGGAGCGCATGCCGCTGACGGTCGGCGTGCCCAGCGTCAAGCGATCGAGCTCGCCGAGATATCCGAGGTCGGTCAGCCACTCGCGCGCCGTCGCCGGAATCGGCGTACCCAGCACGGGTCGCCCGCCCACCGCCGAGAGCAGCCGGTCCTGCTCCTCGTCGGGCATCAGCGTCAGGGTGTTGAGCACCGCGGTCAGCGGATGCAGCTTCAAGATCACCACGCCGTCGGGTCCGGCGCGCCCCGCCTGGAAGCGCGCGCGCAGCGGCTCACCGCCGCAGCTCGCGGCCACCACCTCGCGCAGCTGCACACCCAGCAGCGCGAACAGTCCGGCGCTGTCGATGCGCTCGTTCTCGAGCAGCGCCTGGCCAATGCCGCAGCCGCGGTCACGCGCGTACGAGAGCGCGCGTGCCACGTCGTGGCGCGCGAGCAGCCCGTGGCGCACGCCGAGCGCGCCCAGGCGCTCCCCGAACAGCGAGGACTCGCTGAACACGGGCAGCCCGCTGTGGAAGTAAATCGTCCTGCGCCCCATGTCGGTGACCAGCGCAAGGCGTCCGTCCAGCCGCAGCTCGGCGATCTGCAACAGCATTTCGCCCAGCCGATAGGGTGGCACCACGGTCCGCAGCAGCACGTCGGGCCCGGGTGGCTCGTGCGAGAACGTGGCCGGGATGCCCTCCGGCTCCATCTCTTGTGCGGACACGGACTAAGGTATTGCTGACCGGGATCGGGGATGCAAGGGCGGCCTGGGACGTTCCGCCGTCCCCAGCAGCCGGCAATTGCGCTAGGTTCCGCGCGGATAGGACGCAGTTGCGGCGCCGGGCAGGCGCAGGGAGAGCGTACCATGGACGTCCGAAACAAGGCCGCTGTCGTCACCGGGAGCGCGACCGGGGTAGGGCGCGAGACTGCCCTCGCGCTCGCGCGCTTGGGCTGCGACGTGCTGATCAACTACAGCCGCTCCGCCGAGGAGGCCGAGCGCACTGCCGCCGAGGCGCGCGCGCTGGGCGTGCGCGTGCTGGTGCACAAGGCCGACGTGAGCGTCGACGCCGAGTGCCGCGCGATGATCGACGCGGCGGTGCGCGCGTTCGGGCGGTTGGACGTGCTGATCAACAATGCGGGTACCACTTCGTTCATCAACCACGCCGATCTGGAGGCCGTGGCCGATGAGCATTGGCAGCGCATCATGGCGGTCAACCTGCAGGGACCCTTTCAGTGCGTACGCGCCGCGCGCCCGGCGCTGCGGGCCGACGGCGGCGGCTGCGTGGTCAACGTCTCGAGCGTGGCCGGCCTGCGCGCGACCGGCAGCTCGATCCCGTATTGCGCCTCCAAGGCCGCGCTCAACAATCTCACGCTGGCTTTGGCGCGTGCGCTCGCGCCCGAGATCCGCGTCAATGCCGTGGCGCCGGGCTTCATCACCGGACGCTGGCTGCGCGCGGGGCTGGGCGATGCATACGAGGCGCTGAAGAAGCACCAGGAGAGCCGCACCCCGCTGCAGCGTGTGTGCGATCCCGGGGATGTGGCGGACGCCATCCTGTCGCTGGTCACCGGCTCCGAGCTGGTGACCGGTCACATCCTGCCGGTCGAGGGCGGCGTGCTGCTCTGAATCAGCCAGGCAAGCTCGCGCGCTGCGTGTCACGAGGGACAAACCAAAAGAGCCGCCCCCTGCGGGACGGCTCCTTTAGTGGACCACCCCGCCCTCCCCTGAGGGGCTGAACGAGGAGGGCGGGGTGGCTGCTTGGATGGATGTCTGTTCCGGTGTGCGGTCTGGACGGCGGGGAAGCCGTCCTTTTCGAGGGATGGGATTTGGCTTGATGCGGAGGGCCTTGCGGCCTTCTGTCCTTCACAACACACCCTGCGCCGGAGCTATTCCGCGTAGGCCCGCAACAAAATCGCGCCTCGCAAAATCGGCATCTTCGCGCGTCCCGCCGCGTCGCCACACCCGCCCGCCGGCGCTGCCTGACCAGAACGCGCCTGAGCGTGGCGCCGGTGGCGGAGCCCCTACACCTCGCCAGCCTGGACGCCCCTGCGCCGTGCTACACAGCGCTCGCGGCCCCGCGCCGCCGAGCCCACTCGAAGAGGGAACCAGACCTCTCCCTGCGTCATGATAAGTGTTTGAAATAACGAGATAAAGCGCCCGTAGCTCAGTCGGATAGAGCAGCAGCCTTCTAAGCTGACGGTCGCAGGTTCGAGTCCTGCCGGGCGCGCTGTAGTGATCACGGGCACTTGGGTGACAAGCCTACGATCGGTTCTAGCTGCCGTGGACGGGTTCGTGGACGGGTTTGACGCCATGGGCGGACGGGTTCGCGGGGTCGTCGCTAGCGTCTGCGAGGCGGCGCGCTGCAAGGCTCCGCGGCACAGGTGAGCGTAGCGCTGCGTCACCGTGATCGAGCTGTGGCCCAGGAACGCGCAGACCTCTTCGATCGTCCAGGCGCGGCCCCACTCGCCGCTCACGAGCATGCTGGCGCACGTATGCCGCAGGGCATGGAACGGGACACGGCGCTCGATGCCGGCACGCGTCGGGATGTCCGAGCCGTAGCGGCGCTCGTCCCAGCCCCAGCGGTGCTCGCGGCTGTAGACGGCTTTGGACGGCGCAGGAAACACCAGCCCAGCCCTGCGGCAGGAGGCCGTCTGCCAACGCACGAGAGCTTCGCGCGCAGCCGGCATGAGCGGGGGAAAAGGGACGGAACGTAACTAATTCACAGAAGCTTGCGTACGAGGCTTCCTGCTTCTCGCAGATCTACCTGAGTGGCTCTGGCGATGATGTTGGAAGCGGCGGGTTGGCTGACTTGTAGGGCGGCGCAGAGCTCGTTGTTGCGACGGCCGAGCATGCGCCAGGCGAGCACGACGGTCGTTCGCAAGCGTGCTCGACCTCGCTCTCGTCCGCGACCCAGGAGCTGGTGAGCTTCGACGCCAAGAAGACACGAGGCAGTGACCAGAAATGCTTCGACGCTTGCGGTGTAAGGGGTGCGGCGGAGAGTTGGTACGTGCACCGGGAAATGAGCGCGCCGGTCTATTGTGAGCTCCGGTGTCTGCAGCTCCGCGGTGCTGCCGTGAACACTGCGCGTCGACCGGCGCACGTCCTGAGTCGTCCTGCCGCTGAGCTCCGGATCGCGCGGGTCCAAGCGGCGTTCGTAGACGAACTCGTGAAAACGCCGTCGTCCCTCAGGGCTGGCGGTGCATCCATAGAAGGACAGACCGCCCTCGATGTCGAGGGCCGCGATCGACCTATCGGCGCCCAGGTACGCGCGATGACTGGTCCATGTGCTGTGCTTGGGCGCCGTGACAACATGTGCGCGCACTGGGCTATTATGGATGTATGCACCGAGGTGCACGGCTCGATCGTCAGGCACGAGCAGGGTTCGCGGCCTATCAGCGAGGACAGGGCCCCGCGTTCGTCGGCCGCGCCTGCGACCGGCTCGATTGATCCAGTTGGCCCATCCCGAGTGCAAGCGCTTTGCCCAGCTGTCGAGCGGTTCGTGCCCGCAGATGGCGCCGAGGTGGACGTGAGTGCCTATCAGTGCGGCACTGAAGGCTCGATCGAGAGCCTGGCGAGGTACTGCTCGCGCGCTTTCTCAACCTCGTCCATGATGTGCTGGCCGTCGACGAAGCGAACGATGATGTGTACAACGGTATCCGGTACGTGGCGCCGTTTGACACGTGACATGTACACGAACTGCAGTTGACGTCGAGGCATCCGCGAGTCTCGATGATATCCCATCACCCTCGTCGCCAACTCCAGCATGGTGACGCTATACCGAGCGAGAGGGACCCATGACCAACACACAAACACTGCCGCAGTTCATCTCCCGCGCGATCGCCACCGGAGGGGCCCGGGTGTTGCGTTCCCGCCGATTGATGCGCGCCCCCATCTGGCTCTACCGGGCACGCCTCGGATTCATGTTTGGGTCGCGGATACTGATGCTCGAACACGTCGGGCGGCGATCGGGCATCAAACGCTATGTCGTGCTCGAAGTCTTCGACCACCCCGCACCGGACACGTACGTGGTGGCCTCCGCCTTCGGCGCTCGCTCCCAGTGGTTCCGCAACGTGCAGGCTAACGCCAACGTACGCATCTTCATCGCTGGTCATGCACCCGCTCATGCCACCGCGCGCGTGCTCACTCGAGCCGAGGCCGACCAGGCGATGCAGGCCTACACAAATCGGCATCGCCGCGCGTGGAATACGTTCAAACCCGTGATCGAGGCCACGCTCGGCACGGCGATCGGGGAGCACGACACCGAGCTACCGATGATCGAGTTCCGCCTGGTCGCCACTCAAAGCGACCCGCGCGCCGAGCGCTCGACCGGCGTCGCGCATTGACTTCCATGCGAGCCTCCGCGGCGCGGATCTGGGTCGCGACGTTCTGCAACATGTCGACCAACATCGACGGCGGACCGCCCCGCAACGGCCGCGATCGCCGCTCGGGTAGTTGCGTGGCCGCCTTCGGCTCCATCGAGCAGGCGCCGCAGGTCGCGGGCGAATCGCGGCGCGTCTTCACGATCGCCTCCACCTCCGCCCGCGCTGGCTGACCTGCCAGCTGGCACGGTTGCCAGTCTCAGCGTGCCTCGAGCCAGGTGAGCAAGTTGTCGATTCGGGCCTCTTCGCCGATGCGCACCTCCTTGCGTTTGGTGGCGCGAGCCGGGTCGAGCAGCGCCACCTCGCCCTCCGGGCTGACCGCGGCGATGCAGAACACCCAGCCGAAGCGCGCGGCATCGCACGCCATGCGCGCCCAGGCGGTCTTGGGGAAGCGCAGCGGCAGCGCGCTGCGCTTGACCTGCACGCCGAGCTGCCTGCCCCCGCGGATCGCCAGCAGGTCGAAGGCTCCGCGCGAGGCGCGTGACTGGTAGACGAGCTCGAAGCCGAGGCTCGCGAGGTGTTCGGCGACGCGCAGCTCGGCTTCGTTGCCGACCAGCTTCATCGGAACCGCGGCACCGCCCGGCGCGCGCCAGCGGATTCATGCGGCGAGGGCGGGGTCGTCGATCGCATAGCGGCCGTCGGCCAGCTTGCTCACGACATCGCCGAGCCGCTCGAGTGTCGGTTCTCAAAATCATTGCCCCCTCGATGAGCGGTTTCTCAGAAGCATGACCCCCTGGGGGTGAGTGGTTTCTCAAAACCATTGCCCCCTGGCGTGACCCAGTCCCAGCGCGGCCCTCGGCGCCGGCGTACAGCCGGTGCCGGAGGCGCGATGGCTTATCGGGAGGTCACGATGGTCGAGGTCAAGGAAGTGCTCAGGCAGTGGCTCGGAGGCGAGCCGAAGAAGCGGGTGGCGCAGCGCCTGTCGCTGTCGCCCCGGACGGTGCGCCGGTCCTGCGAGCTGGCCGAGCGGCACGGCGCTCGCGTGCAGGAGGGCCCGTCGTCGCTGACCGACGAGCGCCTGTCGGCGGTGATGGCGGAGCTGACGACGATGCGCGGCCGGCCGCACGGCGCGACGTGGGCGCTGTGCGTGACGCATCGCGAGACGATCGCGCGGCAGGTGCAAAACGGCGTGCGCCTGAGCAAGGTGCGCAAGCTGCTCTTGCGCTCGGGCATCGACGTGCCGTACCCGACGCTGCATCGCTTCGCAGTGGAGGAGCTCGGCTTCGGCCGCACGCGCGCGACGGTTCCGGTCGAGGACGGCGAGCCCGGCGCCGAGCTGCAAGTCGACACGGGCTGGATGCGCTTTTCGCTACCCGACGAGCGAGGCCGACGCCGACAGCTGCGTGTCTGGATCTTCACGCCGAGCTTGTCGCGCTACCGCTTCGTGTGGCCGTGCTTCTCGGAGTCGACGCGCAGTGCGATCGAGGCGTGCGAAGCGGCGTGGGCGCTTTTACGGCGGCGTCTTCAAGGTACTGATCCCCGACGGCACAGCGCTCGATGCGCGCGCTCGGCGATCTCCACGCCGATCGGGCGGTCGGCGGGCGCCTCGCCCGTGAGCAGCTCGATGGCGTCGCGCCGATCGAAGGGGCCGAGCTCGAGCACGTCGAAGTGTTGAAAGAATGGCGAGCGTTCGGAGGTGACGAGCTCCGTCAGCATGGTGCGTGACGAGCCGCTGATCACGTAGCCCACGCGCTCGTGTCGCTGCCAGGTGCTGCGCATCAGCGGCAGACGATCGACACTGCCGCGCGCGCCGCCGAGGGCGAGCAGCTCCTGGAACTCGTCGATCGCGACGACGAAGCGCAGGCCGAGGGCCTTGGCGAGCTGCTCGGGCAGCGCGAGGGTGTCGCGCACGAGCGCGTCGTCGGCCGGACGCGCCGCCAGCTCGATCAGCGTGGAGCGCAGCGGTGCGGGGAGCCGTGCGAAGCGATCGCTGCGCGCGAGAATCTCGCGGAAACGCCGCGGGTCGCCCACCGCCACCGAGACGGCCGCGCCCGCGTCGTGGGCCACGGCTGCGTCCAGGATCTTGGCGGCCAGGCGCCGGAAGACCTCGAACGAGACCGGCATGGCGTCGAACACGTCGAAGCTCACGAAGCGGAGCGTCGCGCCGCCGAAGCGCTGCGCAGCCTCCGCGAGCAGGCTGCTCTTGCCGATTCTTCGCGGGCCGATGATGGCGAGCCAGCGCGGCTCGCCCCGCTTCAGGTCCAGCGAGAGCGGCTTGAGGCGCTCGAGTGCCTTGGCCCGGTCGTGGAAGCGCGCGCGGCTGCCGGGACGTTCGTGCGGAACATGGGGCGAGTCTATGGAAGGCGGCTGGAGCTGGCAAGCCTGCCAGCTGGCAAGCGCGCCAGCTCGCCGCCCACCGCTCACTGGCCGCCATCGAGTCCCTCCGCTACGCCGCAGTAGGTGCGTGATGTTGGTGGCACATAGCGCGGCTTGTTTCTGTCGCAAGATCCCGAAGCGCAACGATTTCGAGGTCGGCGTCGACCCCGGATCGCGCGATCGGAATCCCGGCGGAAGCCGGCGCTCGCTTCCACTCTCGATGGGCGCGTGCGCTGCTCCGCGCCATCTCTGACGGCGGTGACCCCGACCTCGTGGTCGGCCTAGCGTCGGCCATCGCGCGAGCCCGCCAGCGCGGATGACCCAGATGGGAAAGGCCTCACCACCGAATGCCTGCCACCGAACCCACCGCTGGCCGTGCCGGCGGGTCAGCCATGACCCCGACTTCGCACACGTTTCAATATGTTCGGTGCTCTAGCGCCGTCGCGGGAACGCGCGGCATTTCGATCGCCGCCGAGGTCAGGCCATCATCGCAATACTTCCGCTATGCCCGGGGGAGCCGCAGCGCGACCGAAACGCGGCGCATCGTCGGGCTCGCTTCCACCTGACGGGACTGGATCGAGCTACTTGCCGCCTGCCGCCGCAACGCACTGGCCTGACTCGGCTTCACACTGGCCGTTTCGGCAGCAGGCGACGACGGGCGGGTCACAACACGCCGGACAACTCACGGCATTGAGAGAGTCCGAGCCATACATCCTGGAAATCCTGGTTGCATCGCTGGCGTACTGCGGCACCGCCGCGTTGGCGATGGCAATCCGCGGTGCGCAAACACGGCACGGCCGGCAGGCGTAGTTGGGGTCGGTCACGACGGTACAGTCGGCGTCCGTTTGGCATGTTGCGTCGTAGCTCGGAGCTTGGATGTCCGCGTCCGCTGGGCACGGGTCGGGCGTGCCTGTCACGCAGAGGGGGACCTCCGCAGAAGCAGCATCGATCGGCGACTCGCTGCTGGCCGGAGACCCACCATCGTTCGAACGGCTCGCTTTCACGGGCGCGCCACCGTCGGTGGCACGCGCGATGTTGCTCTCCGCTCGACAAGCCAGCAAGAGAGAGCACCCCACGGAAAGGAGGATTGCTCTTGTTGTCGTGACCGCGCCACGCGCCCCGTTCATCAAAACCGTCCATCCCGTCTTGGACGCCGGATCAAGGTTCCAATTGTGGCCCGGAGCCCCGAGCCCCGCAACCGGCGTTGCCTCGAAGGCACCGGACGTGCTGTCCACAGCTGTCCACCTGACTCACCGAGACTGGTTTGGGCGTCGACGAAGCGAACGATGATATGTGCAACGGTATCCGGTACGTGGCGCTGTTTGACACGAGGCATGTCCGGTGTATCGGCCAACTGTCTTCGCGATTGCGCTCGTCAGTGAAATAGTTATGTCCGTCCCGTCTGCGGCGGCGACCTCCGACTTCTCCGACTTTGACGCGGCGCTCTGCGCCGTCTGCAACGCGGGCCCGCCGCGTGGGGTCCATTGCGCAGAAGGCGCATTGTGTCACGCACGCAGGAAGTGGGCTTGCTTGGCTAGGGGGGGTGTGGCGCCTACGCTCTCATTCAACAGGATAGGTGGCGCACTGGTGCACCTCGATCGACTGATTGATCGGCGTTGCGAGCGAGATCTTGCCATCGAAGACGTCGTCGATATCCCAAGCGAACCCACCGGTGGCGTCTGGGATCGAGGGCTTGCCCTTATAGGGCTCGAAGAAGCCGATGCCGACATCGACGCTCGTGCCGCGGAAGGTGCCGTGCGATGGCGGCGAAGGCATCCCGTCCGGCGGCCCGCCGGTCTTCGCCGTGAACGTGTTGACCCAGATCATCTGCGATCGAAGAGCGACGACCGTCTCGTCGTAGCCGTGCATGCTGGCCTGTTCTGGGAACAGCCCGGGGTTGGCCTCGACGTCGCTGCCGCTGGACGGCTCGGTCAGGTCCCAGAATGACGCGTCGGTGATGAGGATGATCGTGCGCAGCGTGGATTCCACGGGCCGCCACTGGAACTGCGTCGCCCCGGCGTACAGCGCATCCAGGCTGTTTTCCGGCCACGTGAGGTTGTTGGGCGTGCCGTCCAGCTGCCGCGATGGATTTGCGTTGGTCATGTCGATCTGGTTCGCGAGCTCGGCCTGGAGCGCGTCGACGCTTGCGTAGGGCATGCCTGCATTCATCATCTGCACGTCGTCCACGAACACCACCAATCCGTAGTGCTGCGGCGAAGGCAGTGCTTTCGCGTTCAACGCATCGTCGACCAGGCTCGACTCGCGTTTGAGCGTCGTCAGCGGCGGGATCATGCTGCCGGATACATCAAGCACGAACAGGATGTCGACGTCCTTATTGCAGTTGGCGGACGCGTGCTTCGGAACGAGAGGCTGGACCGGTGCAGCGCTCGCGTTACCGAAGTCATTGCCGACGACACCCGACGGTCCAGCAGGCGCGCCGGCCATGGCAGCTGGGCGATCGGTCGCCGGAGTTAGTGCTGATGAACGACCAGATGGGGCGTCGCCAGCGCCGCAACCGCACACAAAAACGGCAATCAGAAACGAATAACGCGCCATGCAATTTACCCACTAAGCAATGCACGCTGACCGTACCCGATCGCGGCGCCGCAAGCTAGCCTGCCTGCGCGCGCACTGGCTTGTGCGGTCACCTGGCTTCGCATGTGGCTCACGCATTCGAGCGACCACTCTGAGACCCGTCCATCGAGGCGGCGTTCGCGGACGGGTCTCCGGCTCAGGCAACGTGATCGAACGGCCGCGTGACCCTTGTCTACTAACTCTCTTTGAGCGTGAAGGCAAACGTGCTGCCGTGGTCGAGCTCGCTTTCCACCCAGAGCTTGCCGCCGTGGCTGTGGATGATGCTTGTGTTGATGTACAAGCCGAGACCCGTGCCGATCGATGTGGCGGTTTTGGCTGGGAAGTGGCGATCGAACACCTAGTGCAGCTGCGCTCCGTCAGGCGGTGCGGTTGAGGAACTCGAACGGCAGCACGTTGGCGTCGCCGACCCCGAACGCAAGGTTAAGGCCCGGCCACTGCTCGGGGTCTGCCACGAGGTTGGCCTTGGACGGGTTGTCGAAGCTGTAACCGACGCGCTCGGCGGCGCCCTGGTCATCGACGATGGGCTGGGCGTCGTAGCGGCGTGTTCACAGCGGGCCGCGCTTGGCGGTGAGCGCGTTGATGGACTCGGCCACGCGCGCTTTGAAGTAGCCCATGAGCTCCGCGAGGTTCTTGTGCTTGGTCCTGACGACCGGGTGTACGTGGTTGCTCATTACGACCAGGGCGAAAGCTGGACTTTGTGGCGCTTCTGGGCTCGGGCCAGGGCGCTGCCGATCAGTCCTCGAGCACAGCGCTTGGCGTCGTGCAGCCCGAGCTCGGGCTGGTAGGGACCGCGGCGGGCGTTGGCGTGTTTGACCCAGCGTGGCCAGCCGCTTGTCGGCGTGCTGCTGCAGAACGGCACAGCTGCGGCGGGCCTTGCGGTTGGGCGGGGCGAGGCCGCCGCGCGGGGTCCATTGCGCAGAAGGTGCATTGTGTCACGCACGCTGGAAGTGGGCTTGCTTGGCTAGGGGGGTTGTGGCGCCTACGCTCCTCTTCGGGCAATTCCACCGCCGCCTCGCCGGCACCGACCCCTGGCTCGAAGCCGAGGTCGCAGCACGCCCCACGCTCGGCGCGTGGCTCGCGCGCGTGGACTCGCTCGCCGGCGGGCTCGCCGGCTGAGCCCGATTAGCCGTGGCCAGCACCGGGCGTCCCCGATCGTCTGCTATGTCGTCGAGCGTGGCGCAGCACCGCTCTGGATTTGTCCCTCGGTGCTTGGTATTAGGCCGTGATGCAGAGATTCGCGCTGCACAAAAGGGCAATCGCCTTGCTCGCGCTCTGCTTGCTGTGCGCTTGCGGTGACGATGCGCGCGGGATGCGCGACGCGGCGGTAGACCGCGCACGCGAGACTGACGCCATGGCCAGCGCGGACGCCGGCGGGCCGACACTGAGCACGCTGCTGCAAGCGGATGTCGAGCTGTACGATCGCCGCGTGCGAGCGATTTGCCCCTGCCAGGTCGCATCGGGCGCCTACAAGACCGAGCAGGAGTGCCTCGACCTCGCGCAGTCGGGTCCGGACTGGGCGCAATGCGCGGTGAAGGCGCTCGCGGACCAGGACAGCGCCGCCTCGCGCGCCGCCATGCGGTGTTTCATGGACTATCTCGAGCAAGCAGCTGAGTGTACCGAGGCTGCGGCGTGCGACACCGACAAGCTCGCGGTGTGTGGTGCGCCCTCCAGTACGTGCCTTGCCGAGCAGAGCATGGGGATCAACCTCATCCTCGCGGCGTGTCCCGATTTCGGCCTGCTGAGCCGCCTGAACACCAACGGAAGCGACCGCGACGACTAAGGCGTCTCGTCTGTGAACGCGACGCCGGTCCTCGGCAGGCGGTCGGCGATACCGAGAGACTGCGCTGCGTGCGCTGGTGCCTCGGGTCTGGCGCGGTGGCGCAAATCTTGGCCGGCGGGGCCCAGTCCCGACCAGTCCAGCGCGGGGCCAACGGGCGCGTGCTGCCGGATGGTTTGCGGAGGCGACGAGGACAAAGAGGCGTTCGACTCTCTCGGTTTCAGCCGCGTGGCCGGGCTTATGAGCCCGGCCGATGAGCGCCAGGTCTCGAGCCTCCTCGCACTCCTCCCACTTGGACCGTAGGCACTGACGGACGACCGGCCTGGGCGACGGCATGTTCCTGCAGTTCCAGAGCTGCCTATCGCAGGGCTGTGGCACGCCGGTGCAGACGGGCGGCTTGCCCGACTGCTGCTCGCGGTACGTGAGCGAGGGCACGGGCGTGGCCTTCGCGTACCGCGCCATGCCCTGAGCGCGCGCGGTGGCCGCGATCAGCGCGCCACGATCGTCTGCCCCTGTCGCACCGCCGCTTCGGGCACGGCGATGCGCTGCTCGGCCTGACCCAGGTGCAGCAGCGCGCGCGGCG
This sequence comes from uncultured delta proteobacterium, assembly GCA_963778655.1. Classification (GTDB taxonomy): domain Bacteria; phylum Myxococcota_A; class Polyangia; order Polyangiales; family JAFGIB01; genus CAVZVA01. Next base: position 106,376 of record CAVZVA010000011.1, on the reverse strand, counting down.
CGGTCTCGAGTGCCTGACCGCGGAAGCCGGTTGGCAACCGGGTCGTCAAGCTGAACTGCGCTGAGCTATCTGCTGCAGCCGCAGCCACGTCCGATGGGGTCGGGTCTCGATCTGCGCGCGCTGCGCAAGGACGGCTCGGAATTCGCGGCCGAGATCAGCTTGAGCCCGATTGCAACGCGCCACGGGACGGTGGTGGCCGTCGCCATCCGCGACGTGACCGAGCGTTTGAACGCGGCTCGCGCGCTGAGGGTGGTTCACGACGAGCTCGAGCGGCAGGTGCAGGAACGCACGGCGGAGCTCGCCGAGGCAGTCCGGGTCCGCGACGAGTTTCTGTCGATCGCATCGCACGAGCTCAAGACGCCGCTCAGCGCGATGGTCCTGCAGCTCACGAGACGGCCGCGGGCAAGTGGGATAGGTTTCGCATCGAGCAGGTGTATACGAACTTATTGGTGAACGCGCTCAAGTACGGCAAGGGTGCTCCGGTACTGGTTCGCATCAGCGATCGCGGGGAGTCGGTGGCGCTGCGCGTGCAGGACCACGGCATCGGCATCGCCGAGGAGGAGCTCGCCCGAGTATTCGAGCGCTTCGAGCGGGCGGTCTCCTCGCGCCACTACGGTGGTCTCGGCCTCGGCTTGTTCATCGCGCGGCAAATCGTCAGCGCACACGGCGGCAGCATCGTGGTCGATAGCCGGCCGGGTGAGGGCTCCGCGTTCACCGTCGAGCTGCCGTACCAGCCGCCGGGGGGCACCGCGGAGGATCGAGCTTGAGCTCCGAACGCATCCAAATCCTGGTCGTCGAGGACCACGCCGGCGTGCGCGAGGCCGTGGTCGAGAGCCTCCAGAGCGCGGGCTATCGCGTCGGCTGGGCCTCTCACGGAGGCGAGGCGCTGCGGGTCCCGCGCGCGATGCGGCCGCTGCCCGAAGTGATCTTGCTCGATCTGATGATGCCGGTCGTCGACGGCTGGCAGTTTCGCGAGCGGCAGGTTGCCGACGAGACCATCGCGACGGTACCGGTTATCGCGATGAGCGCGAGACGAGAGATTCATGGCCTCGACGTGGCAGGACTGCTCAGGAAGCCGATCGATCTCGCCTCGCTCCTGGCGGCCGTGCAGCCGGACTGCGCAAGCGCCGGCACGCCGACGTAGGGGGGACGCGGGACTCGGACCGCGGTGAGGTTTCGAAGTCGACACATGACCGTAGCGAGCAACTTGCATCGGTGTGATCGAAATTTGTGCTCGAAACATGGTGTGAACGAAATCGCACGATCGCAGCCCGATTACGATCCGAAATTCTCAGGGGAACCGTTTCTCTGGCCGTGAAAAATTTGGGGGATGTGCCCGGCGAGGAGAGACCTCATGTGCGAATCCATCACACGGGAGGAGCCGTCATGAGAAACATCGCGTTCGAAGAGCCACCGCCAGTGCAGGTGACGCTGGCGATGGCGGCGTTGCGGCTGATCACCGGCTTGGTCGTCGCCGCCCACGGCTGGCGAGAGCTCCAGGACCTCGGAGGTTGGGAGGCGAGCTTGGCACAACTCGGCGTGCCGGCGCCGGAGGTGGTGGCGCCGATCTCGGTTGCCGGCGCCCTCTTCGTCGGGCTCGCGCTTGCGATGGGCTGGCTGACGCGGCTCTCGGCGCTGAGCTTGCTGTGCGTGGCGCCGCTCGGGATCGCCGCGCTGCGGCTGCACGGCCTGTTCGCGCGCGATGGTGGCTTCGAGTCCCCGCTGCTGCTCGCGGCGATTGCGCTCGCGCTGTTGGCCACCGGCGGCGGGAGGCGGCTGAGCGTGGACAGGCTGCTGCTCGAGCGCGCGCGGCGCAGGGCCATCTTGAGCGACGAGCGGTGGCAGCTCCCTCCCTACATCGCTGCGCCGAGCAAGCCGATGGCGCGCAGTGTCGGCGGGCGTGCCGCGCGCGTCTGACCACGTGTCGGGTGGTGGGCGCCGGCGCGAGCCTCAGCCCAGCGGCACCTCGCACACGAAGCTGTCGTCATTCGGGATGTACGTGCACTCGAGGCCGCTGCAGCACAGACCGCTGGTGCAGTCGCCCGCCAGATTCACGCACTGGGGACCGCCGCCGGTGCCGCCCATGCCGCCGGTGCCGCAGTCCGACAGCGCGTCCAGCGCCCAGAACGGGCGGTGGCAGTCCTCGCTCAGCTCCATGAATGGCACGCGAAATGCCGGGTAGCTCGGGTCATCGCCACTGCCGAGCTTGGCCATGTCGATGGCGGCGATCCAGATCTGCTGCTTGCCGGAGCCGATCTTCTGCTGGAACACGAGGACGGAACACGAGGGACGGTCCTCGATACTTGCATAGTTCGGTCGGAGGTGACAGGCGAGACGGATGCCGCGTAGTGGCACCGGCGGCGCGTTGCTGGTGCTCGATCAGAAGTGCGCGCCCTTCGCCGCGGCCGCGCTCACTTCGACTTGGCGGCGAACGCGATCGGCTTGCCGTCGAAGGCCGCCTGCACCTGCGGCATCACGTAAATGTCCGGCTTGGCCACTTGTGTGCGCAAGCTCTCGATCGTGTTGCGCGCCCAGCCCTCTTGAAAGAGGTTGACCAACCACTTGGGGACCGATCCCTTGGGATCTCCGTGCATCTCCGCGATCACGAACGTCCTTCGTCTGCCGTCCATCGCTTTGAGCTTCCAGTAGCCGCGAAGCTCGCCCCGGACGTAACGGGTCGGCGGCAGCTTCGGATCGGCGGCGGGCTCGATCGTCATCACCAGGCTCCGCTCGTTGAGATCGAGCCAGAGCTTGCCGTGGCAGACAAAATCGCGGTCCTTCATGATGGTGGGAGGCGTGCCGATGTGATCGTACTCGATGAACTCGAGCGGGCCGAGCATGTCATGGACGCCCTCCCAAGCTGTGGCGCACAGAACAGCACGTCACTTCTCGAGACCAGCTCCGGCCACGGGATCATCACCTTCAAGTGCGAGGTTCCGGGCAGCGAGATCATCGACCTGTTGGGCGAAGGCATCGTCAATGCGGAGATCGTTCGCGTTGCCAGTGTGCTGTTCGACTACACACGTGCGCCCGAGTGGATCGACAGCCTGGAGGAAGTGCGGGTCGTGCGCCTCTCGATGAGCTATCAGACGTTCCGGGGCCACTGTCGCCAGGCCGGGCTCGCACGACTCGCAGCAGGTTCCTGGCGCGCTTGATCATCGTCGCCAGACGTGAACACGGACACCCGCATCTGGGATCCCCGCACGGCGGAGGTGGGCCGCGCCCGAGAGTGTAACCCTTCCACCCGTCGCCTGCGGCGGCCGCCGCTCGCCGAAGGGCGAGCGGCGTTCGTTGACAAAGGGTGCCCGAGCGCATCGAATGGCCGGTCGGTGCTCACGCTCTACACGGCGTCTTTCTCCTCGAACGGGCGCAAGGCGGTCGCCTTGTTGCGCCAGCTCGGCGTCGCGGCCGAGATCGTCGAGGTGAACGTGTACCGTGGTGAAGGCCGGGCTCCGTCGTTTCTCGCCCTCAACCCGTTCGGTAAGGTCCCCACCCTGGTCGACGGGGAGCTGACGCTGACCGAGTCCAATGCCATTCTGGTGTACCTGGCCGAGGCGTACGGCCGATCTCGCTTTTTCGCGCGCACTGCCGGAGGTCGCGCCGAGATCTTGCGCTGGATGTTCTGGGAGTCTGCGCACTGGCAACCGACCCTCACGCAAGTGCTGCGCCTGCACGCGGGTCACATCATGGTACCGAGCCTGATCGGCCCACCCAGCGGCGAGCCACAGTGGTCGGCATCCGAGCTGGTCGCCTTGCTGCGGCAGCTCGAGCGCCGGCTCGCGATCAGCGCGCATCTGGCGGGCGACGAGCCTACCCTCGCCGACTTTTCCGTGGCTGCGATGACGATTTACTTTCGTCGCCTCGGCTTTCCATTCGCCAGCTATCCGGCACTGGCCGCGTGGTACGCACGCGTGCACGGGCTTTCGGGCTGGCGCAGCACGAGCGAAGAGCCTTGGCTCACGTGACGGAAAACCTGTCTACGAGATCGAATCAAGCCCACGCAGGTGCTCGTAGGACTCGTTGACGGCTTCCGAAAGAAGCGGGCCATCGTCGACGTCGTAGCAGGGCAAGACGAAGCCATCGGCCTCGCAGCGTTCGGGGGCGACCACGTATTCCACGCTTGTAGCTTGGCCTGGATGACCCCCGTTCGCGTCGAGCGACTCCACCACCGCGTCCTGGCGGGCCATGCTTTCGCGCGGCCGGGGCTTGTGCGCAGCCAGGTCGAAGCGTATGTATCGCTGCGGGTGCCGTTGGAGGTGCTGGTTGGTCACGGAGGCTCGTGATGTCGACCAGGGTCCATGTATTTCGAGTGGCGGCTTGCGCCCTCTCGGTCGTCGGTTGTGCGGCAAGCGAAGGCAGCAAATCGCAGCAGTCCCAAGCGCAGGTCGGGCCACCGAACGCTGCCGTTGGTAGCCCAAGCGCCCCTGGCGCGTCTTCGTTTGGCAATGCCGGCCAGCCGAGCTCCGGAGCTGCGAGCCCGGCGCAACCGGCCGGACAGCCGACGGGCACGGCTGGGCAAGCCGGTGGATTGCCTGCGACGGGCACTGGCGGGGTGGCCGCCATTGGAGCCACGGGGGGTGTGCCCGCGGTCGGAATGGGAGGCGGCACCACACCGCCCGCCCCGGGCTGCATTGCCGGCGCGCCGTGCAGCAACGGCACCGATCCGGTGATCCCTGCGCCGGTCGGCGACTGTCCCCCGATGGTCACAGGCCCCTTCACCTTCATGGGCGTCACCAGTCAGATCTGGGTGGGCACCAAGTCCGACACGCAGAAGGGCCCCATCATGCTCTACTTCCACGGCACGGGCGGAACCGCCTTGACCGCGACGGCGGAGCTCGATCCCACCTGCGTCAACGACATCATGTCGCAGGGCGGCGTGATCGGTTCGGTCGAAGGCGGCCTTCCGGGCGACACGCTCGACTGGGGCGTGTTCACAACCGGCGACTACCAGAGCGCGGACCAGATCGTGGCGTGCGCCGTTCAGCAGCTGAACATCGACACCCACCGCATCTACTCGGCCGGAGCCAGCGCCGGCGGCTTGGCGGCGGGCGAGATCGCCTACGGGCGCTCAAGCTACGTCGCCGCGGCGAACCCGAACTCCGGTGGCCAAGGCGGCTATCCGATGAACATGATCCTCCAGGATCCGACGCACGTGCCCGCGGCGCTGACCATGCACGGCGCGCGTGGCGTCGACGTGGTCGTGATCGACTTCGGCGATTCCAGCTTGCGAGAAGACATCGACATCGCCAAGAAGGGCGGCTTCGCAGTCGACTGCGATCACGGCGGCGGCCACGTGGGCGCTCCGCCCGACCTCAAGGCCGCGGGCTGGGATTTCCTGAAGAATCACCCGTTTGGGTTCGGGACTTCCCCGTACGCGAACGGCCTGCCCGCGAGCTATCCGTCCTACTGCATGATCGTCACGAAGGACACCCCGATGCCGGCGCCCATGCAAATGGCTGGGGCGCCGGCCGGGCATTGAGGGCGCTGCGGTCAGGTGTCCCAATCGACCAAAGGAGGCTTTGCGCCTGGATCCTTCGCTACCGTGGGTTTGGCGATGCCGGGCCACCCCTAGGCTTCGACGATCTCACCGCGGCCAGCTTCTCGGACGAGTAGTCCGGTGGCCCGCGGGATCATCTGCCAGCGTGTTTCTCCGCAACGGTCACCCCGTTGATCGCGCTCTACCGGTGGCCCGCGGGATCATCTGCCTTTTTGGACCAGGCGACCCTCGATCAGCCGATCGATGCGCGCGCACGCGCTGTCGAAATCGCCGAGCTTGGCTTCGGCCAGCGCGAGCGGCATATCGATATCGCCGCGCACCACGATCATCCCCAGCGCCTCGGCCCTCGCCACTTCGCGCAGCCCGATTGCGCGCGCCTCGTCGTAGCGGCCCTGCGCCACCCGGGTGGACAGCGTGCTTGTGACGAGGCAGGGCCACACTGGATGGTCGCCGGGGCGAACCTGCTGCTGCGCGCGTTCGATCCAGGTGCGCGCCTCCTCGTAGTCGCCGCAGATGCGCGCGTGCTCGGCGCGCGCGTATGGCACGAACGGGCCCATACCGGGCTGCGAGCGTGCGAGCGTTTCGAGCTCCGGGATCGCGGCCCGCATGCCGTTGGCGTTGTCAGTCAACGCATACACGAACAGGTGCTGGAACACCGCCGCCGCCGCGAAAGGCGGCTTGGTCGCACTCTGCAGGCAGGTGAGCTCCATCTGCGTGCGGTAGCGCTCGGCCTGACGCAGGTTGCCCATCGTGAGGTGGTAGACCCGCCTGACGCTGTAGCCCGGTACCAGCCAGCCTGGGACATCCTCGATCTCGGCCGCGTGCACCAGTGCCTGCTCGCGGCCGAAGCTCGCTTCGACGTTTCCGATCGCATAGTGGAGCGCCCGGATTCCCCAGGTTCGGAGCTCCTCGGGAATGCCCGCCATGGCGGGGTCGAGTAGCTCGCCAAGCTGCTCTTCGTAGAGAGAGCGCGCCTGCTCGTAGCGCCCGGCAATGACCGCTCGACAGGCCGGCACCGTGAGCTCGTCGATGCGCCGCAGGATGGTGCCTCTCCGGCATTTTGCCTGGCGCGCACGTTTGCTTTGCTTCAGCGCGATCCCGGACGACGGATCGATGCGCACGTTTGCTCGCCTCAGCACGATCCCGGACGTCTGTACGTCGATGTAGTGCCATCGACCCCGATTCGAGTCCGCACGTGTTGTCGCTCGAGCGACCAGCTCGTAACCTAGTTCTAGAGCAGCCGGGGTTTGTGCTTGCGCGCTCCTCCGGTGGCATCGGAGGACAACGGATGGCTCATCAACAGCGTCGTGGGTACGGCGGGCTTTTTGGATTTCTCCTCGTCGCCGGCGTGGCGGCCTTCGCCTGCAGCTCGAGCGAACACAGCGGCGGTGCTTCAGCGGGCCGAAAATGCACCAAGTCGCAAGACTGTGCCGGTCAGCCGTGCGTCGGCGGAGTGTGTCAGGGCTCGATCGACGGCGGGTCCGATGGGTCGACCCCGGGCGCCGACGGCTCGACGTCGGACGGTGGTTCGCCGTCCGACGGCGGTTCGGCTTCCCGCAGCGATGCGAGCTCCAGCAGCGATGCGAGCTCCGGCGGCCGCTCCGCAGCGGGCTCGTCATGCATAGCGGCGAACGATTGCCAGAGTGGCAAGTGCACCGGAGGGCTCTGTGAGCCGACCGGGATGCTGCCTAACACCACCTGCGCTACGGGGCCGGATTGCGCGAGCGGGATCTGCGTCTCTGGAACGTGCCAGATCCCCGCCGGTGCCACGGGCTCGGTCGATCCTACCAACTGCGCAGCGGGGTCGCTCGGGTGTCAGTGCCAGCCGATGAACAAGTGCAAGGCCGGGCTCTCGTGCGTGGGCGGCACGTGCTGCAATTCCAAGACCATGAGCTGCACTCCGGGGACCGGTCAGACGGGTGCAGGCGGTAGCTCCGGCGGCTCCACGCCAACCGCCTGCAAGCCCGGCGTGGTCGGGCCGGTCATCACCGAGTGCGGGTACCCATACGCGAGCAGCAATCCGCTTACGGACATCCTCTTCAACGAGAGCACCGTCCTCGCGGCAATCGTCCCTTCGGGCGGGTACCCGTTTGCGAGCATCCAGCTCTTTTACAACGACGAGCACGCGATGACGCTCGGCGTTCGCGAGACCGTCATCGATGGTGTTTCCACGTCGTACCCGGTTTCGCCCCTGACGAACAGCCCCGACGTGGTCACCCCGCCCCAGACGGGTACCAACTTGATCATCGGACAGCAGGCAGGCGTCGATCCAGTGGGACGTCCGATGTGGCCGGCACTGTTCATCACGGACATCACCAACGATGCGAACGCCGTGTCGGGCGACTGGCAATGGGGCGGCACCCCGGTGAATCCGACTTATGTTGCCGGGACGTGGAAGGGCGCGGTTCGGACCGTCGACGCGAGCGGTGCGTCGATCACCCCGGACGCCGATCCCGCCAAGAACAACCAGAACTACGGCAACGGCCACACGCCCCCCGCCGGCGCGATCACGAAGGCGGAGGCGTATGGCACCGAGGTGCGCTGGGACATCCGACTGGAAGTCGCTCACAACTATCGCTTCCAGGTGATGGTCCACGACGGCGACCAGAACAAGGTCGGCGGAGACTCGGGCGAGGCCTGCGTGACGTTCTGCGCTGGCAATGCGTGTCCGGAGGGGCTTACGTCCTGCACCACCGATGCCGACTGCACGAACGAGGACGTCTGCACGGGCGGCTGTTGCATTCCCCCGCCGCCGCCTCCTCCTCCTGGGTCCGATGCCGGCACTTGCGACCCGAACTGGAGGACTTACGTCCAGCCCGACGGCGTGGGCATCTGCACCCCGCCCCCAACGAATGGCGGATGTCCCGTGGGCTACGTGATCGCGATCCAGAACGATCAGCAATATTGTGCGCCAGTGCGGATTCTCTGAAGACGCGAGCTGCTGCTGGGCCAGCTCTGCGCCTCCCATCTCGGGCAGCAGGAGTTCCGTCAAGAGCAGGTCGATCGCGGTCGAGCGCTTCTTGGCGACCGCGAGAGCTGGGCGCTCAGCAACTCCTCCAGCGCGCCGGCGGCCGTGAACCCGTCCACGACCCTACGCGGCCTTGCAGCCCGGCGGAATGATTGAAGACGGCCAGGTCTTCTAAGCTGATGGTCGCAGGTTGGACTCCTAGAGCACCGAACCTATTGAAACACGCACGATTTCGGGGCCCTCGCGGGCGCATGGCACGCGCGCTCCCCGCTCGAGGTAGGATGGACTACGCCTTCGGGCTCCCGCCCGCACCCTGCATCCCGCCGACCCCGACTTCGCACGCGTTTCAATATGTTCGGTGCTCTAGAGTCTAGAGGCGGGCTCAGGTCGCGGGGGGCAACCAGTGATCGGTGAGCCAATCGAGGGCCACCGGCGCGTGGCGCAGGGTCTCGTCGATCTCGTGTACGGCGCGCTCTTGAACGGGGTCAGGCGCGCCGTACGCATGCGCGTACAGCAGCCAATTGGAGAGCTGATAGTGGTGCAACAGGCACGTGAAGCGGTGGGCCGCGAAACTCTCGAGCACCCGCTGGGCCTGGACAGCGTTGCGACAGCCGAACAGCCCGCGCGCCACGTCGAAAAGCAACGACCGGAGGTCCTCGAACGCCCGCTCGGGATCGAGGGCCACCTCGTCGAGCAAGGCGTCGAACTGCGCGGGGTCGAGGCCTGCCTGCTCGGCCGCTTCCCCCATGATCGGGACCTGTGTGGCGATGAAGTCCGAGTCGGGCATGTTGCGTAGGCGACCCACCAAGTACAGGTCGAACGCGCTGGCGATGGCTTCGCCGAAGAAGAGCGCATCCGCACAGGGCGCTCCTGTCGCAACGGGAGCGAGCCGTGCGAGCTGTGTGGTCGTGAGGTGATGCCACGCGACATGCGCGACCACGTCCGCGGGAATGCTGTTTTCGCACAGCACATCTGCGCCTTCTTCTGCGCTCCAGAACGTCAAGTTCAGGAACGTGACGCGGTCCCAACTGAGCGGCACGCCCTGCGCCGCAACGTGAAAGGGATACTTGGCCTCTTGAAGCGCGTTCTTGAGCCGCACGTAGAGGGCCACGTGCGCGAACGAGGCTTCGTCCGTGATGATGAGGTCGTCGAGCAGAACGCGGAGCAGAGACACGCCTGCATCCTACGTTGCGCGCCGCGCCCGCACAAACCTCGGAGCGTGGGGAGTGCCGGGCGCTGCGCTCCCCGCGACCGAGGTCGCTCGGCGCAAGGGCTTGGCCGTCGCGCAGTACCTGATGAGCGGACGCCTGGCGCATGGGCTCGAGCTGTTGGTGCAGGTGCTTTCGGGCTACGGCATGTCGCTACCGCGTACGCCGGCGCGCGCCATCGCCAAAGTCGTGCGCGGAGGTGCACGGCTGGGCATTCGCGGCCTCGAGCTCGCGGACCGACAGCCTGAGCCCGAGCTGCGCGAGCGCTTCACGGCTGGCAGCTCTGCATCCCGCGGACCCATTGCGTGATCAGCGCCACGCCCCGCTCGTCCACCGCATGGCGTCCGATCGGCGGCATGGCGAGCGCGCTGCCGCCTGGCGCGCGCATGCGATGCACGATCGCCGGACGCTCGGGGTCAGCGGGTGCGAGCAGCATCGTGCCCGCGGACCAGCTCGCATCGGGCAGCTTCGACGCCTGATTGCACACGCCCATCTGCGCGTCGCTCGCGAACCAGCGCAGGTCGCCCGAGCACAGGTTCTCGGGGGCGGTGTGACAGCTGGCGCAGTTGCCGGCCAGATAGGCGCGGGCGCGCGCTGCGGTCGGCACGCTCGCGTCGCGATAGGCCATCCGACGATTCCCTGTCACATTCGCGGCGGCTCGCCCTCAACCGTGCAGAACACGTTGCGGAGGCAGAAACACCATGAAGACGACTCTAGTGACGTTCGCGCTCATGACCCTCGCCCTGGCCGGCTGCAGCAGCAGCGCGCAGCTCGTCCGCAAGGACGCGCTCGGCGGCGTGGTAGCACTGCAGGGCGCTTACGTGCCGGCGATGGAAGATGCCCAGATGCTGATGGTCGAGCACTGCGGCGGGCGCTTCGACGCCGTCGAGCAGGGCGATCAAGTGAGCTTCCGCTGCCGCGACGCCGCCGGCGAAAGCCACAACAGGCCGCTGGCGGAGCTGGACGGGCACACCCGAGGCGAGCTGTGAGCGCGGCGCCGCAGCGAGCCCGTGACGAGCGACGACTTCTTGCAGATCTGCAAGATGTGACCGTCAAGCTGCCGGCAAAGAGCCCAAAAACTTGAACGCGTACGCCGAACGCTTCGTGCTTTCGATCATTCGCGTTCGATCAGGGCCTACGGCTGCTGACGACGGCTCAAAGCCGCTTGTGGAATCGACAACACAGGAACCGCTGCGGTTTGCCTGCGGGTGTGGTGTGGGTGCTCTCGCGCTGCGCGCTGAGCTCGAAGGCCGGACCGAGCTCCCGCGCGAGCGCTTCGGCAGCGTAGCGCACCACCTCGAGACCGCTGCACCGGTTCGGCCCGGCGAGCGCAAAGGTTGCGATCACCACGTGCCCGCCGGGCGCAAGACTGCGCTCCAGTCGCCGCATGTACGCGCGCCGGTCCGGCTCGGCAGTCAGGAAATGGAACACGGCGCGATCGTGCCACAGGTCGAAGCTGTTCTGGCCAAGGTCGGCCCGCGTAACGTCCGCTTCCAGCCACTTGACCCGGGCCGCACGCTCGCCCAGTCGCTTGCGCGACAGCGCCAGCGCCGCAGGCGAGACGTCGAGCACCGTTAGGTCGCGGTAGCCGAGCTCCAGCAGGTCATCGACCAGCGTCGAGGCCCCGCCACCCACGTCGACGATGCGGTCCGCCAGCGCGGCCGCCTCCCGAATCATGCGCAGCGACTCGCCCAGGTGCTCCGCGTACCAGCTCACCTCTGTGGCGGCCTTGCTCTGGTACACCTGCTGCCAGTGCTGGCGCGTGGTCATGCTGCAGCCACCTTGCCCTGGCTTCGCGCCGCGCGCCAGCAGCACGGCATTCGGTCTCGGCCTTCTGCCCGCGGCCGGCAGAGCGCCCCGGCGCCGGCTGGCTCTGAGCTAGGGGTGGCGATCGTGGGTGAGCCGAGCGGTCGCGATCAAAGGCCCGGCGCAAGCTCGCGGCTGACGCCGCTGGCCAGGGCGTTGACGAGGCTGTCCGGTGCCAGCGAGCGGAAGTGCTCGACATCGGATACCACCACCAGCTTGCCGCGTGCGCGAGACAAGCTGACGTTGATCAAGTTGGCGGCCCGCGAGCCCACGCCGTGGCCCGACAGCAGCACGCCCGGGCGCAACGGGGGTGCATCGACGGTGTCGAAGATCACCAAGTCGCGTTCGTGTCCCTGAAAGCGGTGCACGGTGCTGCACTCGACCAGACCGGCGTCGCCGCCGAGCCGCTCGAGCTGCTTGCGGATTTCGCGGGCCTGGTCGGCGTAGGGCGTGATGACGGCGATCGAGGTGATGCCGCCGGCCAACGCGTCGGCGGCAAGGCGGGCGCACAGCGCCGCGCTCTGCTCGTTGAGACGGGAGAAGCTGCCCGGGCGGCTCGTGCAGCGCGTCCGACCCACCGTGTCGACCACGACCAGCGCCCGTCCGGGGTAGGGCGCGCGCGCGGCGATCGAGGTGCGCGCCTCCGTGCCCGCACCGTGCCGGAGCCGCCCCGAGTAGAAGAGCCGACTCACCAGGTCACCGATTTCCGGGTGCATTCGATACTGCGTGTCGAGCATCACGACCACCTCGGACACCTCGGGCTCGGGCACGGCGACCTCGAAGATGCTGCGCCCCATGGCCTGGCACACGTACGGGCTGCTCGACTGCACGATCGGTGGCAGCTGGCGCGGGTCGCCGACCATCAGCGCCTTTTCACGCGCAAGGCAGGCCGCGTAGAACAGGTTCGGGAGCACCGCCATGCTGGCCTCGTCGACCAGCACCGCATCGAAGCGCTGGGCGTCGAGCAAAGGGCTGAAGTACGCGGCGGTGAGGGTGGTCAAGATGGCGCGAGCGTCGGCCACGAGGCGCGCTTCGCGAGCGGCGAGCGCGCGGTCGGCGCTCGCCATGCGCTCGAGCAACAACGCCCGCAACCGGCCCCAGCGTGCGGCCCGGCGCGACAGCACATCGGCCTGAACGTGCGCGGGCAGCGCCGCGATGCGCGTGGCGTGCGCGCGACTGAATACATCGGCCAGTTCCGGCAGGCGTAGCGCGTCGCCGCCGCGCTCGAAGAGCGAGACCTGCGCGGAGGGCGCACGTTCAGCCAGGCGGTCTTGCAGCTCGTGCAGCCGTCGTGCCGGTCGATCGAGCCCGCGCAGCCGCACACGCGCGCTCTCGATCGCTGCGGCATGGTTACCGTGGAGCCGCGCGAGCGTTTCCCGTACGCTCGCACCATGGGTATCGGCTTCGGTGTGGCCGAGCCGCAACAGCTCGCCGCGCGCGATGGCCAGCGCGAGACCCGGCCGCACGGCCATCTGCGCCAGCGCCTGATCGACGGCGGCGTTCGTGGTTGCGAGCACGAGCAGGCGCTTGCCCTGGGCAAGCAGCTCCTCGACCACGTGCGCCAGCGTGCGCGTCTTGCCCGTCCCGGGCGGGCCCCACAGAAAGGCGAGGCTGCTGTCGCTGCACAGCTTTACGGCCCGCCGCTGGCTGTCGTTGAGCTCGCGGTGGTCGAGCACGAGCGCGCGCGCGGTGCGCACGGGCGGCAGCTTACCGAACAGCACCAGCGCGCGCTCGACTTCGTGCTGGTCGCAGCGCAGCTCGCCAAGCCGGGCTTCGAGCCTCTGGTACAAGAACCAGGGGTAGGCCACGAGCACGCCCTCGCCCGTGCCGAGCGCGACCCGGCGGTTGGCGCGCAAGACCAACGCGGTGCGCTCGAGTGACACCACGCTGACCAGGTATTCGCTGCCGCCGATGCGCAGCGCGCACTCCATCCCCGCCATCAACTTGTCGGAGGCGCCGCCGATCTCGAAGCGATAACGCGGGCGCTCGGCGTCGTCTTGGTGCCCGATCGCAGCGCTCGCGCGCACCGGCAGCTCGAAGGAGCCGAGGCGCTCGCGCATCGCCGCCATTTCTTCGCGGATCGCCCGCTGGAAGCTACGCACAAAGCGCGCGAGCAGAGCGTGCTGCATCGAGCCGCTCAGCCTACGGGGGCTGCGGGCGCTCACCAAGGACAAAACGCGACCCTTGCACGGCGGCATCCGCGCCCGCGCGAAATCCCGGGCGTTTCCACCGGCGCCGGAGCCCACGCCCGCCCCGGCGACGGATCGCGAATCCAGCGCGGCTTGTATGCGCGAGGCACAGGCGATCCACTTCGGCCGGCCGCTGCAAGTATGCGACGCCGAAGGGATATGGCATAGTGAGCGGCAATGGGCACTCCGTTGCGGGCCAGAAAGAGCATCGTCATCGACCCGCGCGACCAGAGCCGGATTGCGGCTGCGATCGAACGTTGGGCCTCGACTGGGGACTTCGTCGCCTTGCGGACGCGGGCCTTCGTCTATTTGCTATGGGATGGGGCCCTGCGCACCAAGGCCGCCGTTTGGCTCAATGCCGAAGAGGTGGTCAAAGACCCCGCTGCGGGCCGCATTCGCGTCGTCTCGGAGGCGGTCGAGCGGGCTTGCGAAGGCAACAGCTACCGCGAGCGACGATTTCTGCTGAGCGATCGGACGCGGAACGCGATCGTGGGCTACCTGAAGGAAGCCCGTGCCGAAGGCTGGCTGTCCAGAGGGGACCGCCTGGTCGGGCCGCTGTGGATTTCGACTCATCACCATGGCAGCCAGCAGCGCATGTCGCAGCGAACGGCGGTGCAGGCGTGGCACACCTTCCTCGGTGAGCTGAGCCTGTCTCGCGACTATCAGCTCGACGATCTCGTTCTCACCGGTCGTGTGGCGTTCCTGCAGGCGGCGAAGGGCAGCACGGACGTTCTGTCCGAGCACGCCGGCGTCTCGCCCCAGTGGGCCGGTCGCTACCGCGAGCACCTGATCGACGCACCCACGAGCACGGCTCGGGAGGTCATGGCGCAGCTCAACAAACAGCCAAAGCGGAAGCAGAGCTAGAGCACCGAACATATTGAAACACGCACGATTTCGGGGCCCGCGCGGGCGCATGGCACGCGCGCTCCCCGCTCGACGTAGGATGGACTACGCCTTCGGGCTCCCGCCCGCACCCTGCATCCCGCCATGACCCCGACTTCGCACACGTTTCAATATGTTCGGTGCTCTAGGCGCAGGCGACCTCGACTCCTCGATCTGAATCCAAGCCTGTGCGAGCCGCGAGCTCCGTGAGATCGTTTCCCGTTCCCGGCGCACTCTGCGCTGGACGGACGGCCGACTTGCGCTCACCAGTTGCCTCTGGCGAGGCGTCAGTCGCCGTCGATCACGCCCCGAAATTCAGGCAAGGAGCGCGCCGAAGTCGTACCCTTGCCCCCCGGGCATGCTCGGGGCCGAGCGCGCGGGTCGCAAACTCGGCGCGACCGAGCCTCTGCATTGCAGAGGGGACGGGCACCCGTGGCGTTTGCAAGATGGTCGGAGCGATCGCTATCGACTTGGGTTGCGATCGGCATGGGGTTGACCATTCTCCCACTTGCCATCGCCGCGGTGCTGGACCACGTGCTGTTGGACGCGAGCGTGATTTCGGACTTCAACGACGTCGCGTCGCGCTACCGCAACCAGATTGGCCCCACGCAGCGCCTCCAGATCGAGCTTCGCGAGGCGAATGTCGCCGTGGAGGCCTACCTAGACTCGCGCGAGCCGAACTGGCCTCCGGCCTACCGAGAGCAGCGCGTCAGGTCGGAGGCGGCGTTCGTCGGGCTGCAACGCGAGCTACGGGCGGACGCCCAGCTCTCTGCGCTCCTTCGGCGCGCGCAAGAACAATGGCGAAGCGCGGACGCCATCGCCTTGGAGCTGCTGGCGCATCCGCCCGCCGGCGGCGACGAGCACGGCGTCGAGCGCGCCGACCATTTCGCGGGCCTGATCAACGAGTCCGTGGATGAGCTGCGCGCGATCGATCTGAGCTTGACGAGAGACTTGGAAGCCGACCACCGTGCGGCCCTACTGGCCCTCGAGCGGTCGAGGTGGTTGAGCGCGATCGCGGCGGGCCTGTCGCTGGTCTGCATGATTGGCGGCGTCGCGGTGATCGTGCGCATAATGCTGGCCAACATCGACCGGCTGGTGGACGGAGCACGGAGGTTCGCACGGGGGGACCGACAGCACCGGATCGACGTGCAGGTCCCGCCGGAGCTGCGTCAGGTTGCGGACGAGTTCAACACTATGATCGGGCTCATCCATCAGTCCGAGGAAGCCCTCGCGCAGCAAGCGCGACGCGATGCGCTGACCGAATTGCCCAACAGGCGGGCGTTCGAGGAGGCACTGACCGAAGCCTACGCGCGCGTGCGCAGGCTCGGAGAGCAAGTTGTCCTGCTGACGCTGGACCTCGACGACTTCAAGACGATCAACGACACCCATGGTCACGCCGCCGGCGACGAGGTGCTGCGCGCCATTGGGCGCACGATGACGCGCACGATCCGCGAGGTTGACAAGGCGTTTCGGACCGGTGGCGAGGAGTTCGCGGTGCTGCTCGTCGGCACGGACATCGCAGGTGCGAAGGTGGCGGCCGAACGCCTGCGCGCGGCGATCGCCTCGTGCCCGGTCGCAGTCGGGGGTACGGACATCGGCGTGTCGGCCAGCATCGGGATCGCGTTTGTCCGGCCCGACCAGGCCCGCGACGACTTGGTGCAGGCCGCCGACCGGGCGCTCTATGCAGCCAAAGCCGGCGGCCGCAATCGCGTGGTGGCTGCCGGGGATTGACGACCAATCTCGTTCCGTTCAGCTCGGGGACTGCGGCTTCGAGCGGCGCAAGCACGCCGGGCTGCAGCGCTGCGAAGCCTAAATGACCGATCACGATTCGGGAACGGCCGTGCCGATCGGTCATGTAGCGGTGCGGCGGATGCCGCACCACCGCGAGAGGGTGAATGCGCGAGGCTTTGCCTCTCGCACCGGGAGTCGGTGCGACTCCCTGACAATCAAAGGACAAGTCAGAGTTTGTGATTCGATCCCGAATCGCGAGCTCTGATTTTGGAGGCTCCGTGTCAACTCGCCTCCACTTCGTGCAGTCATTCGCGTCGCGACAGTTGACGTTCTGCGTCGTCCAGCAGGCTGCGCGCCAACGCCGCATTGTGAATGGCTGCGGCCTTGTCTTCGAGCACGAGCGCAAGCTCGAAGCGGGCGCGCGTGAGCGGCTGGAGGCGACAGGGCGCGCGCGCGCCGCCGGCATGGCTGAGCTCGGCCGTCGGGCCTGGGCACTCCGCGGCAAGGCGCAGCGCCAGCGCGTGGGCGCGTTGCTGTAGGCTGCGTTGCGCATCTCGTCCGCGCGCTCGCGCCTCGCTCGCGTCGTGGCAACCGGCACAGCTGCGCGGATCGGTGCGAAACGAGTGGTCCAGCTTGCCCCCCTTGGCTGCAGCGGTTGCGCCGTGGCAACCCACGCAACCGCCCGGCACGGCGCGATGAGCGGATGCCGCCGCGACCAGCTCCCAGCCGTCCCGGTCGCGCGCCGGCACGCGCACGCTGCCGAGCCAGAGCGGACCGCTCGATGCTGACGGCAGTCGTTCGCCTGCGATGGGCGAGTGACAGCGCAGGCAGACAGCGATGCGCGGTTCCGGCTCCGACTCACTCGCGGGCAGCCGACGTATCAGCCGCGCGCCGACATGTGGAGCGTGCGGCGCATGGCACGCGGCGCACGCGATGCCGGTTGGCTCGGACTGCAGCGCCGGCACCGGCGCCGCCGAGCGCGCGCCGATGGCGTGAAGGAAGCCGGCCGTGGTGTGGCACCCCGCACACCCGGGCTGCTGCGTGCTGGCCGCCGCGTCGGAGCGCGCCATGCGCGATTGGCGCCACTGCTGGACCTGCCTGTAGGCCGGCGGTGCGTCGTGACAGCTCGCGCACACATCGCTGCGAAGGATCTGCGCGCGCGCATCCGGCTCCGGGATCGCACCCGGCCCGTGGCAGGCAGTGCAGCGCACGCCACCGAGCCGCCGCAGCGCCCGAGGCAGATCCTGCCAGCGCGTGGAATCGAGCCAGGTCCAGTCGAGCTCGGCCGCGACGTCGAGAAACCCTCCGTCATCCAGGCCAGGCTCGCCCAGGACGTGGCACTCGAGCATGCAGCCGACAGCGGCCGGATTGGCCGCGCCGAGCGGCGCTTCCAACGCACGGCTCATCGGGCTGGCGATCGTGGAGGCGGCGATCGCAGCGTGGCACTCGCTGCGCCCGCAGTCGTACGGCGTTTTGTCGTGCCAGAACGCCTGCAACAGCAATGGTCGTTCGGACCCGCGCGCGAGCACCCAGCGGCCCGGCGCATCGGGCGTGAGCTGAACGAGCGCTCCTTGCTGTTGCACCCGCGCGCGACCACCGGCGGGCGCGCTCTGCACGCGCCATCCCGTGCCCGCGAGCATGAGCCGCTGCGAGACCGCGACGCTCGACAGGCCGCTCGCGCGCGAGGTTGCGCGGATTGTCAGCGTGCGTTTGATCGAGGGCAGACCCGGGCCTTGCCAGCTCGCTTGCAGCACCACGCGCCCTTGCGTGCGCGGCGAGAAAGGGACGATCCCTGTCGTGGGCAGCGGCTCGGGGTGCGCAGCCTCGAGGCGCGGCGTACGTGCGCTCAGCCGAAAGCCATCCTCAGTCACCGAGAGCGCGGCCAGCGGCGGGCCTTCCAGCTGACGCCAGCGGATCCGCCCCCGCCCGCGTTCGGGGCAGCCGTGGCGAACCGTGATCGTGAACGGCGCGTCGAAGCCGAGCGGAGGACGGTCGCTGCCGAGATCGATCACGGGTCTCAGCTGCAGGGGGTGCGGCTGCTTTCCCGCCGGAATCGTGATGGGACACAGCTCGGGTACGCGGACGGTAAGCGCGTGCGCGCCGCGCCTACGTTCGATCGCGAGCCAGCCTTGCGTGCTCAGTCGCGCGGATAGCACTTCGGCAGCGGGCTCGTAGTGGATCGCCGCAGCGACGATCGGCTCGGTCGTACCGCGGATACGCAATCTGACGATGTCGCTGGCCGGCACGTCGCGACAGCCGAGCTGGTTGCTGCACGCGACCGCGACCGCGATGAACGCCCAGCACTGCGGCCGCACGCGCATCGCTACGCGCCTCTGCAGCTGCCGAAGACGCAGCGCGCGCCGTCGCCGCAGTCTCGATCGAAGAAACAGGCAGGCGCCGGTCGCTCGGGCAAGCACAGGCCCTCGCTGCAGCGACTGCCGTTCGGACACACGCTGGAGCCCGAGCAGGGGCTGCCAACCCGCAGCGCTTGCCCGGCCGTGCAGCTGCGCGCAGGCGTACCGAAGCGCGGCTCGAAGCGGCAGCGCTGGGCCAGGCCCGTATGCGCGCCGTTGGGGCGGTCCGCGTCGAGGTCGACGCAGATTCGCTCACCCCGCGCAGCCCCGCGTCGCGGCCCGCACAACCAGCCCAGGTCCATCGGGCCCGCCTGCATCCCCGCAGCCTCGCCGCGGCTGTGACAGTAGACGACGCCGCTGATCTCGACGCACTCCCACTCGCCGTCATCGGGCATGCGCGGATGCAGCTGCAGGCAGCGCTTGGTGTCGCAGTCGAAGCGGCTGGCGTTGCGGGTGCGATCTTCACACACGCGGTCGCGGCCATCTCCTCCGCAACGCCAGCCCTGTGGAGGCGCGGGTCCGCTCGGCAGGATGCGCGCCACGATCGTCGGTGCGGAGCCGCGCCAGCACACGCGCGTCCCGCCCAGGTCCGAGCAGATCTGCCCCGCAGTCCAGCGTTCTGGAGCCGCGTAGCGGGTCAGCGCGCTGGTTCTGGGTCTGGGGGCGTTGTCATGGCAAGCGGCCCCAGCCAGAAGCAGCAAGATCCACAGCGCGCGATCACTGGGCCTGGTCCAGGGAAGCCGGATCGGGCTCAGGCGCGTGCCCGCACGCAAACTGCTTGCTGCAGTCTCCGACATAAATCTCACCCTGACCTTGCGCCGGCGCGTCGCCCGTGAGCACGTCGAAGCAGCCGTGCAGCATGTTGCGACACTGCACGCCTGGCAGATCGAGCGTCGCTCCCGTCTCCTCGCGGCACACGCTCCACGTGTGGTCGGGCAAGCACGTCTTGGTCGCCGTGAGGCTGCAAACGATACCGACGCTGCAATCCTCGCTGCACTGGATGATCGCGCCCGGAATGCACGAGCAGTCTTCGGGCGGCGTGGGGACGCCTGCATCGGTGGGAGGTGGAGCTCCGGCGTCCGTGCCGCAGCTCAGCTCCTCGCCCATGCACGGACCCCAAGTCGCGCTCGCGAACTCGCCGCTTCCCGCAGCGGAGCAGATCTGGAGCCCGTCGTGGCACTTGCCCATGTTCCGATCGGCTGCCGGGCCCGTCCAACAAGCTGCAGTGTCGCCAGTATTGCACGGACAGCTTGCTTGCTTGAACGGTAGGTTCGCGGCACAGCCGCCCGCGCTCGGCGCGCGGTTGTCTTGCGTTCCGCCCGCCAGCGGGTCGTGCGTCGCCGGATTGTTGGCGGCCCCAGCCGATCCGGCGCTGCCGGCCGCAACGCCGCTACCGGCTGCGCCCGGATCCGTGCCGGACGTGGAGCTCGCGAGCGCGCCGGATGGCGCGCTGGATCGCGACTGATCGCCCGCGTCCTGGCCCTGCCCGGCACATCCCCCGAGCACGGCTAGCAGCCCAAACGCGAGCACGGCTCGCAACCCACCGATCAACATCTGCATGCCTCCTTGCGTGGCGCACTGGCGCGTACTTCGGTCCGGAACCGTCACCCAGTTGTCTGGGAAGGTGATGAGCCCATCGTCTTGCAGCAACGCGTCCGAGCTGGCGTCGAGCGGGCCGCGGGTTCGCCACACGGGCAGCTTCGGTTCACCACAGCCTGCGCGGCGGGTGGCGTTCGATCGGGGGCGCAGTCGCATCAAGACCGCTCGTCCGGAGTAGCGTTCCGTTCCCCGCGCAGGTTGTGCGCAGCAGGCGGGCGGCCGTCAGCCAGGCTCTCGATCTCCCTGCCTGCCGTTTCATCGTAGTGAAAGGCGATCTGATCGAGATCGAGACCGCGGATGATGGCGTTGATTGCCAGCGACGCCTTTTTCCATCGACTGCTTTGCACTGCACTGCCCTGTCTGCCCGCTGGGGTGCGAAGCTCTGTTCACCTAATCAATGCGGGCCGCCGCCGAGACCGTTGGCCGCTGTGCAAAAAAAGTCTGGAAACCCCGGGAACAGGAGCGCCCGCTCATAGTGAGGCGAGCACCCTAATGCAGGTGAATGAAGAGGTCTGCGGCCGCGGGGTGCGCATCCGGACACGTTTGCGCACCTGAGCGAAGGCTGCGTGCAGGGCTGTTCGGGCTGCCGCGCTCGAATGTCCGCACCGGATCCCATCGTGTACTCGGTAATCGAGCACAACGATTTGCAATCGACGAACTACGCGGTCTCGCATGAGCTGTACGAGACGTACACCGACCCTATTGCTGTCAAAGGAAGCGACGGCGCCTGGTACGGATTTGGCTGGTGGGACGAGTCGGTTGACGCGTTCACACTCAACTCGGGCGCAGCCGAGATCGCAGACATGTGCGTCAACGGGGCCCCATCGAGCCTCGTACGGGATGATGCTGACCAAGCAAGGATCGGACACAACAGCACCGGGGACTACTCGCCTTCGGGCGCGATCCGCGCTGGTGCCGTCGGGGCCGCCGTCCGTCAATACCCAGACCGGAGGCTTTACAATCGGTCGCCGGGTTGCGCATTCATTGGAATGGCGATGGTCTCCAAGACGGCAGCGCTGGCTGGCTGGGCGTGCTGGGCGGCGGCGATCTGCGGCGTAGAGGCCGCTGGCTGCCGCGCCCGCGAGCATCCGACGCCCGCTGCGGTGAGCCCGGGCCAGCGAGCCGAGCCGCCGCGAGGCCGGCCGGCGCTGGAGCCGTGGCAGGGCGCGCGCCTGCAGTATCTGCTCGAGGCCGGCGCGTTGCTCAAGCGGCAATGGCCGGCGCTGGCCGCAGAGCTGCCGTGCGTGGTGCTGGTGACGGAAGACGAGCAGTGGCGGGTGGGCTGTGCTGACCAGGCCGAGCCCGGCTTCGAGCCGGTGCCGCAGCGCTTGGGGGACCGGACGCTTGCGCTGCGGGTGAGCAAGCAGCTGACGATTGGCCGGCACACGGTGCAGACACGCGACTGGCTGCGAAGCGAGGTAGCGACCGCGTATGTGGCTCCGCCGGCGCAAGCCGACGGGCGCGCGCCCGGTCGCGGCACGGTGTGGGTGGCCGCGCTGGAGACGATGATCGCGCTGCGCGAGGACTTCCGGCAGTGCACGACCGACGAGTGGCTATCGGTCGCGCTGCACGAGCTGTTCCATGTGTGGCAGCTGCGCAGCCCGGCTTTTGGAGCGGAGCTGCGCGCGATCGATGACGGCACGCTGTCGCCCGCGGCGGTGCGCGGGCTGTACCTGCGAGACGCGCGCTATCGCGCGCTGGTTCGAAGCGAGTATCGGCTGCTGGTGGACGCGGCCAGCGCGGGCCCGGGGCGTGCACGAGCGCGGCGGGCCCTGCGGCGCTGGCGCGCCCGCTACCGGCGGCGCCGCGACTACCTGATGGCGCTGCCCGGCGGATCGCAGTATGTGCACGCTGACCGCGTGTTCACCGGGCTCGAGGGTCTGGCGCGCTACGTGGAGAGCCGCTTCCTGGTCGACGCGGCGTTGCATCCGGCGCACGGGATCGAGGGTGACTTGAGCTTTCACCGCTTCGCGCGCTACGCCGGCGGTGGTTACGAGGCGATGCAGAACCGCCAGCTCGACCCGGCCTACGACTACGCGATCGGCTTTCACCTGGCGCTGTTGCTGGACCGCGTCGAGCCGGGTTGGCAGGCGAACGTGGTCGCGGCCAGCGGACTGCTCGATCTGGCGGAGACGCTGGCCGAGCCAGCGCGTGATCGACCTACCGGGCGGTGAGGCGTGCGCGCGCGGCAACTCGCCGGCGCTCACTGGGAAAGGAACACGTGGCTGCCCGGTCAGCTGCCAGCATCTGCCTGCTGCTGGCAGATGATCCTCGCGGTTGCGACGCGCGGCTTCGATCCACCGCCAGAGGTTCTCTTCGGAAGAGAGGAGCCTGGGTCACGTGCGCCGCACAGACCGGCGTTGGGACGTGTGACCGCGGGGGACGCCTTCAGGGCAGGCACGCTCCACCCCCGCCACCGCCGCGGCGCATCCCGCGATCCATGAGCTCGCTCGGACACGCGACCTCTGCGTACTTCAGAGTCGGGTTGTCGGCGGCCTGGAACCAGTCGACGAACCAATGACAGCCGTCGGCGAGCTCCGTGAGGCCCTTCTGGTCGAAGACGCTCGAGCACTTCTGCATCACGCAGGTCTTGATGGCCTGTAGGTCCGTGGCGCTGACCTGCTGCTTGCAGTCGGCCAAGAAGCCGCCGTACTGCGCGCCGAGCGCGGACGGCAGCGCACCCCACTGCGTGGAGCACGCGTTGAACGCGCCGACTCCGCCGCCGGGAATGGCGAGGTCGAACTGGCCGCCGCCGACGTCGCCGCCGATGTTGACGGCTTGGACGATCATCGTCTTGCCGGCCAGCGCCGCCGAGCCCGGGTCGGATTGGTTCTGGGAGGAGCCCGTGAAGTCGAGCTGATAACACTTGCCGCAGATGTCGCTGCCGCTGCTGGCCGCGACCGCGGCAAACCCGTACGCCAGCCGATCGCTGACGGCCCACGGCGCATTGCTATGGCACATGAACGCGGCGCCCCCCGTGCATGCGTTGGCCGCGTCGTAGTTGCCGCCCAAGCTGTTGTCAGACTGATCGCATGCCGTGAGCGGCCCAGACGGGGCGTTGGCGGACCAGCCGCAATGGGGCTTGCAGCAGTCCCAGTAGCGCGTGGCGTAGCCCGGGCAACCGTTTTGCAGCGGGGGCACCGTGGGCCCGCCCGAGCCCGTGCTGCCGCCGGTGCCTGCGCTTGCGCTACCGCCCGTGCCGCCGCTGGTACCGCCCATCCCCGCTGCGCCTGCCGTGCCGCCGCTGCCGCCGGCGGGCGCGTCCGCCTCGACCAGGCTGTTGACGCAGAAATCGAACGGCACCGCCGCCGTATTGCTGCCGGGCACCAGCACCATCGCCGCTGCGATCGGCTCGCGGTTGTACGCCGTGCCGCTGTTGTCCCAGCAGCTGGTGCGCAGGCTGGTCCACGGGACGAACCCGCCGGATCCCGTCAGGTCCGTGCACCACTCCGTGCCGCCCGTGGCCGCCGATTTCACCTGAAAGCGGAGCGGCGAACCGGCGTTGTTGGTCACGTCGATCATCACCCCGTTCTTCACCGGCGTCACCGTCGCCATGGTGGCGCCGTTGCCCTCGCTGAGATTGAAGCCGAGAATCGCCGTACCGCTGTAGTCCGCGGTCGCCGCGACCGTGCCTCGAACGCAACGCGGCATGCCGGTGCTCTGGCTGCCGAAATCCATCGGCGAGATGGTCGAGCCCGCGCCGTTGGCCGAGGTCCACACGTAGCCTTGCCACGCGCCGGATTGGAAGTAGTTGCCGACGTCGAGCGGATTGCCCATACCGCCGGCGGCTGTGCCGGACATGCCGCCCGCACCGACCGCGCCCGGACCGCCGCTGCCGGACCCCGTGTTGGGCGCCCCAGCGCCGGACGGCGGGCTTGCCGCTCCCGTGCCGCCAACACCGCCTCCGAAGTTGCTCGCCGGGTTACCGCCGGTTCCGATGCTGCCGACCTGCGTCGGGGATGCGCCGGACGCGCCTGGCGCGCCGAAGCCGTTCTGGTTCATCGCGCTCGGAGGCGAGCTCTGACACGCTGCAACCGACAGCAGCCAAGCGACGCTCAAGCAAGCTCTACGCAAACGGAAGTACATGCGGAATCCCTCTGACCTGAGGTCGCAGCTGCAGCTCAGAGCGCGATTCGCTGGGCCCGCTGCAGCGTTGCGTTCCCACTGCAGTGGGCGCCCGCCGCCCGATTCGGGTCACGCAAAAGGGTTGGCGCAAGCCTCGCTCGTACGTGGCGTGCGCTCGTGAGACGGTGCGTCCGTGCGTGGTCTCGCGGCATTGGTCTTGCTGGCGATCGAGCGATCACAAGACGCTCTTGATCACCTACCTCGGTACCTCGGCGGGGTCTTGCGAGGTGCAGATGAATCTCCCCGGTCTGCCTCACTGAGCGCGCCCAGGAGCGCGGAGTGGGAGGAGGAGAGATGCAACGCGCGCGTCGACGAAGGGGCCTCGCTCCGGTTGAGGGTCGAAGCAGCACGCGGTGCGGGCGTGAGCGAGGGTGTGGGGGCAGAGTCCCCGTTCCGGGTTGAGGGGCGAAGAAGCGCTGCTCGACTCGAAGCGCTGGTGCTTGGGTTGGCAGAAAGATAGACTGCTCGCATGCTGAACCGAGGCGGAATGAGCGTGCTGCTCCTGCTGTGTGCGTGCGCTTCGAGCTCATCCAGCACCAGCGATGGCGCGACCTGCCCTGATCTTTCGGGCAGCTGGTCGGTCACCAAGCACTGCGACGCCTCGCTCGTGGGGATGAGCGCTCACGTCACGCAGGCGGCCTGCTCGCTCGCGTTCGCCCCGCCGTTCGACGCCTTCACGGGCCGCGTGACGCCGGACTCGAAAGTGACCCTCAGTGGGCCCCAGAGCTGCAACGGGACCGCCGCGGCGGCCTCGATATCGCTGACCTGCACGCCTGGTACCTGCGCCGTGACGCTCACGCGCTAAATGGCCGATCGGCATGGCCGGTCCCGAATCGTGATCGGTCATTTAGACGCTTGCTTAGCGCAGATCCCTGTCCCGGGTCGATGAGCGAGCGACCTGGCCGTGCTCGACCGGGTTGCTGAGCGAATGGACCCGTGCGTGTGAGCGACTGGCAGCGGCGCCCGGCGTGCGTATGTGAGCCACTGGAACCGTGCGATCCGTTTCGCCCTTCATGCCCCGCGGGATCGCAGCCTGGGCAGCCCTAGAGGCGGCCGTGCTGTTTGTGGCTCCGGTGTCGGTGCTGGCGGCGGACGGCACCTGCGGGGGCGTGCGCTTTCCCTCCCACGTTCGGGTTGAGGGCAAGGCGCTGGTTCGCAACGGGATGGGGATCCGGCGGGCGACCCTTTTCAACGTGCACGTTTACGTCGCCGCGCTCTACGTGGAGCGCCCGTCGCACGACCCTTCGGTGCTGATGCGAGGCGATCAGGTCCGCAGCCTGACTCTGCACTTCGTGCGCGACGTCTCGCGCGACGACATGCTCGAGGCGCTCGAGGACGGTCTGCGCGCAAACGCGCCTTCGGGAGCCTCGATGCCGCGCAAGGAGATGAAGCGCCTCGAGCGAATGCTGCCTCCTCTGCGGGAGGGCAACGAGCTCACCTTTCGCCACGTGCCGGGCCAGGGCCTGTCGGTGCTCGGGGGCGCAAAGCCCGTCGGACGCATCGCCAGCGACGCCTTCGCCTCGGCCCTGTTTCGCGTCTGGCTCGGCGCCCACCCACCCGACACCGACCTGAAGGCCGGCCTGCTCGGCGGCAAGTGCGACTGACCACTTTCCCCTACTGCAGGGTGAGCAGCCCCGGGCGATACGGGAGCAGGCCGTAGGACACGTTGGCGTTGGGGTCACGCCCCTGGAAGACCATCTGCAGGTTGCACGGGTCGACGGTGAAGGTTTCGTCGGGATTGATGCGGACCAAGTCCCCGTGACTGATGTCATTCGTCCAAGAGGTACTGAAGGTTACGTTGCTCTTGGCGGCAAAGGTATCGGTCAGCAGTGTCCAAGGACCCTCCAGATCGGTCGCGGTCCACGCCCGAAAGTATCTCGCGGAACCCTGCGCCTCTACGATCATCAGATATTCATCCGAGCCCTTGATCGAGTAGACCTGGACTGCCTCGAACAAATTTTGGCTCGTCCCCTGGATCCCACTGTCCTGCGCGCCTGGAAACTCGCCCGGGAAGCTCTCGATCGGCAGCGACGATTTGTAGATATGTCCGTTGTCCCCTGCGTAGTAGAGATAGCACTTCGTGCTGTTGCAGATCACAGTCTGGTCGATCGGCCCAGTGCCGCCGGAGGGCAGCCCCGTGTTGTACAGGCTGTGCTCGGGCCCCCAGCTGTTGGGATCGGAGGGATCGGACGAGGTCCTGTAACTGAATTTGAAACTACCCCACTGGTAGGCGAGCACCCAAGTGTTCTTCGGCGTGAAGTAGAAGAGTGTCGGCGCGACACCGAACGACGTTTTGGTCTGCGTGGCCGAAGCGGCGTCGGGCCAGTCACTGAACGTAAACATGGCCGAGCCCCAATTCGCTTGATCGTGGGTCGTCATGTAGATGATGTGCTTGTTGTTGTAGAAGACGTGGCTGAAGTCCTTGAGCGAGACCCATCCGTTCTTCGGCTGGGCAAGCGGTGGTCCCGAGGCCCACTTGAACGTCGTGGGCAAGGGGCAGGTCGTTCCAGCGTCGGCGCCGCCGCTTCCGGCCGATCCCATGCTCCCGTCCGAGCCAGCATCCATGGCGTTGCTGCCGCCCGCGCCAGCAGCCGCGACGCCGCCCGCGCCAGCAGCCGCGACGCCGCCCGCGCCAGCAGCCGCAGCGCCGCCCGCGCCCACGGCACTCATCCCGGACGCGCCTCCCATGCCGGAACCGCCCGACCCGCCTGCCCCCGCGCCGTTCCCGGCCGTCGCGCTGCCTCCCGCAGCGCCCGAGCCGCCGGTGCCCGCGCCAGGAGGGCCGAGCGGCATGCCGCCGGTGCCCCCGATCGCGCCCGTGAGGCCGGCCGACGGTTCGGTAGGGTCCTGCTGTCGGGGTCCTGCGCTCCCGTTCGAGCACGCGAAGCAGGTGCTGATGGCCAGGCAGATCGCCCAGCGTGAGGCAGGCTTCGGCGCCTGTTGGAACCACCGCTGCCCGCCGCTCCGTCCGGCCCGATGCAGCCCGTCCCAGCCGAGGCGACCTCCGGATCCCAGCGCGGCGCCGCCGGAGTTGTCGCCTTGGGAGGATGCAGAACCGCCTGTCGCGGCCCCACCGGTCGCTGGCGTGGGTGGTTGTCCGTTGGTCGCGGAATCCATCGTGGAGCCGACTATCGATCGCAGTGCCGGCCAGGGGAAGGATCCGTCATGAAAAGTAGGCCGAGCTTCTCGATCGCCACAAAGCCCGCTCGAGCGAGCAGCCGCCTAGCCATCGCTTCCGCGCGCCGCGCGAGCAGCTCGACAGCGAGGACCATGGGACGCGCCCGGGCACGCCGGGCTCCAGGATTTCGTCGCGCGCGCATCGCGCACACCCGGTCGTCCGAGGCAGGTTTCGCACGCCGATGTGATCCCGGTGGGGAAGCGCTTCGGTCGCCTCCGCGAGCCTGGCGCCGAGACACACATGGATGCCGGGCAGGGCGCTCGGTATAATTGACCAGATGAGGTACCGACGAGGCGTGGACCGCCCTGTCGCGTCCGTCCAGCGCCGGCTCTGGATCGCGTGCGTGCTGTCGGCGGTGCTCTGCGCCGCCTGTTCGAGCCAGCACGAACAGTTTCTCCAGGTCAGTGCGAGGTCCGACGCGGGCACCGCGCAGGCGGGCGGCAAAGCCGGCGCGGGCCCCATGCCCGACTGCAATACCGTCGAAATGGACGGCGACGTGCTGGTGGAGCACATGAAGGACTTCACCGCACGCTTCAGCGTCGGCACGCCGTACACGAAGACCGTCATGCTCTTTGGCGGCGCGCCCGTCTTGCAGGACGACACGCCGAGCACCTTCTACATCTTCGGCCTCGACAAGCACGACGCGCAGATGCTGGCGATGAGCTATCCCGACTTCTACCTGTGCAGCTCGCCCGGCGGGATGGAAGCCAAGAAGCACATCGTGTCCTACGACTTCGTCCCTGGGAGCTGCGACGTGTACGAGCAACTCGTGGCGGCGTTGCGGACCTATGACGGAAACGTCGCCGCGGGTGGTGACCGCACGTCGCTCGAGCTGCAGGGCGCACCGCTCGAGCTGCTGTCGGTGACGCAGGACTCGAACGGCGCGGACGCCACGAGCCAGGTGATGAACATGAACTTCCATCTGGTCACCTCCGTCACGCAGCTCACTGGCCAGAGTGTGCTCGCGTTCGGCACGTCGAGCTGAGGACCCGAGCACGGATAGCATGCTCAGTTGCGGCTCGTGGGGCGGGCGCGTTCGCGCGCGGTCGGGTGCCCAAAGTACGCGACGAGCGAATCGTTCGCCGCCATGGATCCGAGACGACCGCGCGCCGGGTACGCTGACGCCGTAGCGCACGCGGATGCGCCGCCGGTCTGCTGCATTCGAGAACGGTCGCGCTTTGGGCGGCCGGTCCCGTTCGGAACCGGGGACGCCGCGACCGTGGACACGCTGGTGGCGTCGGCCTGTATCTTCAATCAAGGCGGTCCGCCGCAGCCCGTGATCGAGCCGCTCGATGCAGGCACGATCCAGGTCGCGTGTGCGGCTCGCACGAGCGCCCCGCTCTTGTCGATCCGCGACACCGCGGGCCAAGGCTTCGATTGGATGGCCAGCGTGCAGTCGGCCCATGGCTACTTCTCGCCCACGCCGGAGGTCGGCTCGGCTGTCCGGGGAACACCGCCCCGGCAGGCCGCCAGAGGGCCTGTACCCGCCACCTGGCTTGCGCTAGGATCGGTAGTCGATGACTCGGAAAAGGAGGCTTCTCGATTGCGACAGCGCACGCGCGCGCGGAGTCTTGTGCAGCCCCCTCGCGGCATTTCTGGTGGTTGCGTCCGCTTGCAAGCAACAGAACAAAGCGCCCTTCT
Organism: uncultured delta proteobacterium; assembly: GCA_963778655.1. GTDB lineage: Bacteria > Myxococcota_A > Polyangia > Polyangiales > JAFGIB01 > CAVZVA01. The sequence continues at coordinate 77,198 of CAVZVA010000011.1, read as the reverse complement.
ATCAGCCTCCGGCACCCTCGAGCGAGGACGCAGGGCAGGGACAGCAGGACATCCCGGTGGTGAAGATCGCCTCTGTGCTCGACGGGCTGCGCTGGGAGATGCCCTGCGCGTCGACCGCCATCGCCGACTACAAGTGCGAGCCTACCAATGAGCTATTCTCGTCCACAGCGCAGCTGGAAGGCCACAAGGGCGAGACGCATCGCGTCACCTTTCGATTCCGTGGTGTGGTCGAACAGGAGAGCTATGCCGGCGGCGAGCAGGACGGCTCTTGGTACCAGGGCGGTGCGCCGAACGACGGGAACTACAACATCTACAGCTTCGAGACCTCCGCGCCCAAGGCGATCTACTATCTGAACGCCGGTAAAGCAGGCGTTCACAACTGCTTCGCCATCGACTACGAGGAGACCATCCTGCTCGAAGGCGGCTCCACGGTGACACTGGCAGCCGACGCGCAAGATGGGGCGTTGATCCTGAATCAGGACGAGAACGGCATGCCGATCGTGGTTGCGGACATCTCTCCCTACCCCAAGCCGTTCAACGGCCAGTTCATCCAGATGGACGTGATCTCCGAAGAGCTGGTGCAGTAACCACCGCTTCCCGCGCGGTGAACGCGGGAGCTCAAGAAGGCGCAGCGGGGAGCAGCGGGGAGGAAGAAGGCGCGGCGGGGACGGACCTCGACAGAGGAGGGACCGTCCCGGCCGGGTTCTGGCTCCGTGCAGGCCGTCTCGAGCCCGGGTGTGCGCTCAGGGACAGAAGGCCGACTTGGCGCCGGAAAGCACCAAGCCGCAGGCCGTGTCTCCACTCGGCATGGCCGCGGAGTAGGTCATCATGCAGGCGCTCTTCAGGTTGGCGGCTGCCTGGTTGCAGCAGGCGAGCAGATCTGCGCAAGTGCCTCCGCCGCTCGTGCCCCCGGTGCCGGAGGTCTGGCCGGCCGTGCCTCCGCTGCCGGAGGACTGTCCCGCCGTGCCGCCCGTGGTGCCCGACGAGCCACCTGTCGCGCCGCCCTCGCATGGAGGGATCATGGTCACACAGCTCATGAGATCGTTGCAGGTCGTCTTTGCCAAGCAGCCCTTGTAGGCCGAGATGATGGCGTTCGAGTTGGAACACGTTTGCTGGCTCGTGCTGCCGCCGGTGCTCGAGCAGCTGCTCGCACACTGGTTCTTGATGCTGGAGGCCGACGTGCCCCCGTCCGCATAGCATAGCGAGACCGTCTTATCGCACCCCTGCATGCACAGCGCGACCGGATTGTCGCTGCTGCTGCTCCCTCCTCCCCCGCAGCCGATCGTCAGAGCTGCTGGAAGCAATGCACAGGCAAAGGACAAGAGAACCTCGATACGTCGCAAGCTCATACGCCTCTCCTTGGTCAAGCGAATCACAACCCGCACGATCGCGGTTTCGGATCGTTTCGTCAATTGGGGCGACTGCACGGCTTATGGGCCTTGGGGGCGTAGCGGGTGCTCGGAGTGGGCATACTGGCGCACGCGGTAGTCCTCGAGCATGCGACTGGCGTTGAAGCGCGGACCCAGGGTGCGCAGCGAGGCTTTGATCTTGGTCACCCATCGGGACGGCACACCGCCGGCGTCTCGGTCGTGGAATAGCGGGACAACTTCACGCTCGAGCAAGCTGTAGAGCCTGTCGCCGTCGCGTGCATCTTGCACGTGGGGGTCCAGCGTCGAATCGCTCTCGATCGCCCACCCGTTGTCTCCGTCCCAGGCTTCTTGCCACCAGCCATCCCGCACCCCCAGGTTCAGGCTGCCGTTGAGCATCGCCTTCATGCCGCTCGTGCCGCTCGCTTCGAGCGGAGGACGGGGCGTATGGACCCATACGTCACAGCCCGCCACCAGACGCGCTGCCGCAGCCATGTCGTAGTCTTCCAGGAACGCGACGCGCGAGCCGACCATCCACGCAGACTTCATGCCAAACACGACCTGAATGATACGTTTGGCCTCGTCATCGCGGGGGTGCGCCTTGCCGGCGATCAGCACTTGGATGGGCCGATCGGAAGACAACAGCGCAACTGCGCGGGACATGTCCGACGTGAGCAGGTGCAGGCGCTTGTATGAGGCGACCCGGCGCGCGAATCCCAGTGTGAGCAGCTCCGGGTCGAAGGCCTTTGCGGCCGCCTCTACGTAGTCAAGGCTCTCGCCGCGCGACAGACGATCTTCCACGCTCCGCGCGCGTACATAGTCGACGAGCGAGCGCCGCAGGGCACAGCGCACAGCCCACAATTCTGCGTCGGGAATGTCTTGCACGGCCTCCCAAGTACGCGGATCCGCGGCGCGCTCTTGCCAACCCTCGCCGAGATAGCGGGTCAGCAGATCGGTCATCGCTTCCGACATCCAGGTCGGCAGGTGCACGCCATTGCTGACGTGACCGATGGGCGAAGAGCCGCCGACCGCGCGCAGGGCGCTCCACATTCCACGGGCGACCTCGCCGTGACGAGGACTGACGCCGTTGGCAGCGCGCGCGGCCCGCAACGCGAGCGGTGTCAGCCCGAACGCGTCGGGCGCGTCGTCACCGCTTCGCCCCAGCGCAAACACGTCCTGCCATGACACGCCAATCGATCGCGCGTAGTCTCCGAACGCTCGACGCAGCTCGTCTTGCGAATAGCGCTCGTTACCGGCAGCGACCGGCGTATGAGTGGTGAACACCACGTGCTCGCGAACCTCGGCCCAGGCGTCGGCGGGCGAGCGCCCGCTCGCGACCTCCTCGCGCAGCAGCTCGAGCGCGGCGAAAGCGGCATGGCCTTCGTTCAGGTGGATGATCGACGGATCGATGCCCAATGCGCGCAGCGCGCGGACGCCGCCTATGCCCAGCACGAGATACTGCCGTAGCCGTAGCTCGCGACTGCCGACGTACAGCTGAGCGGAGATGTAGCGATCGATGGGATGGTTGTCGGGCTGATCGGTGTCGAGTAGAAACAGCGGTACTCGCCCCACTTGCACCCGCCACACGCCTGCAACGACCTCGCGACCTGCGATTGGGACGCACACCCGCAGCTGTGAGCCGTCCCCTGCGAGCGCGGGTTCGATGGGCAGGTGAGTCCTGCGCACTGGCGTCCAGTACTCGTGTTGCCATCCGCCCGGGTCGAGGCGCTGGTGAAAGGCGCCCCAGCGGTAGAGCAGCCCTATCCCCACCACGGGGAGCGCGCGATCGGATGCCTCCTTGAGGTAGTCGCCGGCGAGGACGCCGAGTCCGCCCGCGTACACCGGCAAGGACGAATGGAGGCCGAACTCCGCACAAAAGAAGGCGATCGGATGCTGCGGCGACGCCGGAAGCGCGGCGGCATAGGGGCGCTGCAGGTCAGCTGCCCGGGCGGACATGATGCGTCGCATGCGCTCGAGAAAGGCCTCGTCCTCGGCAAATCGCCCGAGGGCCTCAGGGGGGGCCTCGATCAAGAGCTCGACTGGGTTTTCCCCGCACTCTTGGAACAGGCGATCGTCGAGCGAGCTGAACAGCCGCCGGCATTCGGGCCGCCACGCCCAGCGCAGGTCATACGCGAGCTCCGCCAACGCGGCCAACGGTTCAGGTAAGCGCGTCACCAACGTCATCGTGGTCCAGCTGCTTTTCGAACCGTCGGAACGCTGCGCAACACGTGCGGCACGTCGTGACCCGTGGGAAGCCCCATCAGTGCATCGATCGCGGCCGCAACCGGTAGCCCTTCGTGCAGAACCTGGTCGATGTGGTCGAATAGCGGCATGGCGATACCGTGCTGCTCGGCCAGCGCACGCGCAGAGCGCGACGCGTACACGCCTTCCACAACCATACCGATCCGCGCCAGCGCGTCCTCGAGCGACACGCCACGCGCGAGCTCGACTCCGAGGCGGTGATTGCGCGAGAGCGTGCTCGCGCAGGTGACCATCAAGTCGCCGATGCCGGCCAGGCCAGTCGTCGTCGCGGGTTGGGCGCCCATCACCGACGCGAGGCGCGTCAGCTCGACCATGCCGCGCGTCAGCATGAACGCCTTGGCGTTCTCACCCAGGTCGAGCTGATCGATCATCCCAGCTGCAATCGCCACCACGTTCTTCAGCGCTCCGCACAGCTCGACGCCGCGGACGTCCGTGGCGTGGAACACCCGCAGCTGCGCGCACTCGAGGGCCGTGCGTACCAGAGACGCCAGCGCAGGAAATGGTGTCGCGACTACGGTTCCGGCCAGCTTGCCGTGTGCGATCTCGGTCGCGATGTTCGGCCCCGCCAGCACTCCGATCTGCCTCACGCACGTCTCTTCACGCAGGATCTGAGACATGCGTGCGTGAGAGTCGATCTCGAGGCCTTTGATGCCGTGAACGACGAGGTGCTCGGGACGCGCCACCTCTCCGAATCGCCGGCAGAGCTCGCGCAGCGCCTGCGATGGAAGCAGGATGAAGATCAGGTCCGCGGCGGAAACCCCCTGCGCGAGATCGTGGACCGCCACGATGGTGGGATCGAGCGAGACCTGGCGCAGCGAGCGTGTGTTCGTATGCTTGCGGTTGATCTCGGCGCAGCGCTCCGGGTCGCGTGACCACAGTGTCACTGCGTGGCCGTTCTGCGCGCACAGCTGCGCGACGGTAGTGCCCCAGTTGCCGGCGCCCAGCACCGTGATTCGCAGCGGTTCGGTCATTCCGGCGCCTCATGGTCTGCGTGGACTTGGATCTCGTGCGCACCGAGCGCGGCGGGCAGCCCATATCCGTCGAGGCGGTTGCGATAGTAGAATAGCAGCGTGGGATCGCCTACGCGCAGGCTCGCGCCGTCGCGGGTCAGTGCCGGCACGCGGTGATAACGTGACAGCGTCGAGCCTCCTTGCGAGAGCACGAAAGCAGCCCCTTTTGCGCGCATTTCGGGGTCGAGGTGGATCGCACCCTGTGTCTCGAGCCGGCCAAGCGCCGCGAGCACGACGTCGAGGTCGGAGCGAATCTGCTCGATCGGCAGGGACGCCTGCGGGCCCAGCACCCGCAACAGGCGGAAGAGATCGAGCCCCGGGAGCTGTTGTCTCAGCCGCTCGAAGGCCGCAAACGCGAGCACGCTGCTCGGCAACGCGATTGCCTGGCGATGAAAGCAACCGACCAGCTGACCTGCAAGTCGCCGCGTGTACTCCGCGTCTCGGTCGGCATCCTCGACCAGCTCCCCATCCGTTCCGGGTTTGACCAGATAGCGGGTCGCGTCGAGCTTGCGCCCGCGGCCGTCGTAAGACACGCCGTCGACGTCGATCGGATTGCCGACGAAGTCGAGCGGCGGGCCGAACCGTACGTGCACGCGCACGTCGAGCTGCGCGAGCTGCAACAGGAAATCGAACCAGCGCTCGGGCCGCTCGAACTCGTCGCGGACGTCGACGAAGTGCGGCCCGCCCTCTGCTTGCAGGTACTGCTCCACCAGCGACGACGCCTCGAGCACGAGTGGATAGCTCAGCGTGCACGGCACGATGAACATGGGTGAGCTACGGCGGTCGCGCGCCCGCCGATTGCGGAACGCGGTGACCGCCGTGCCCAGGAACCCGAGCTTCAGCTGCTGCTCAATTGCGCCTGAACGGCTGCGCGTGCCTCCGGGGAAGAACAGCACGTGCTGGCCGTGCTCGAGAAGCACGGCCATGTACTCCTTCACGGCTTCGCGATATAGCGGGTCGCCCTTCTTGCGGTCGACGGTGAACGCCCCGAGGTTGTGCATGAAGTAGCCTGTCAGCGCATTGGTGAACAGGTTCAGACCCGCGCCGTACGCGACGGGCGGCAAGCCGAGCGCGTAGATCGCGTGGCCGAGCAGGAGCGCGTCGAGGTTCGATGCGTGTGTGGGGACGAACACCAGCGTGCCGGCGCGTGCCGACGCACGCAAAACATCGCGGTCGCCTTCGATCAGCACGCGGTCCTGCACGTCGAACAGCCGTGTCGTCGGCCGGCCGCCGTGCAGCAGCACGCTGAGCGCGGGAGGCAGCAGGGTGGTGGCGAAGCGGTATACGCGCGGGTCAAAGTTGCCGGCGATTTCAGCCGAGTAGCGATCCAACACGACGCCGATCAAGCGGCGTCGCTGATCCTCATCCGCGCGGGCGAGCTCGTGGCGCAGCCAGTCGACGAAGCGCCGGTCGTCCTTGCTGCGAGGATCCTCTTCGGCCTGGGCGAGACGCCGTTCCTCCCGATAGACGGATTCGAACAAGATCTCCTCGAGGCCGTGACCGGTGAGGTCGCTGCGCGCGATCACCCGCGTCTCGACGCGCCGCGCCACCTCGCCGGCGATGGCGTCGCCAGCGAGCACGGATGGGCGTTTCGCGCTCTCGGTCCGACCGCGAGTCCCAAGAAGCGCGATCGCCCGCTTGATGCGAGAGGACAGAGCTGGACCTCCCCACGGCTTCGACTGAAGCTCACATACGCGCAAAGCAGCTCGTGGCAACCCTCGATTGGGGGAGGTCGCAGACGACGCTACCCGCCGCCGACGAACGCCTCCAGCTCAGAGCTCGGGGGCCGCGCTGCTCGGAGCAGATGCCCGCGCCGACAGCAGCCGACGATACTGCAGGTACATCAGCAGTCGCCACGGCAGGATCATCCCGAAGGCGAGCACGAAGAAGATGCCGCCCGTCTGCATCGGCGTGACCAGGCTCTCGATGTAGGCGCGCGCCGCGAAGCGCACGGCGACCAGTACGAGCAGAATGGCCAGGAACGCGCGGGAGCGCTGCAGCATCACCCGCTCGCCGTCGTGGTAGAGCCGCGAGCTCTTGATCAGCGGATAGGACAGCAGCAGCGCGCCCAGCGCGAAGGCTAGCACCCCCCAGCTGAGCGGAATGCGCGCCGGCGGGTAGGCGAACATGGAGAAGCCCGTGCTCATGCCAAGCGGCGGGATGATGATCTTGCTCGCAGTGACCGGCCGCCTGGTCTCGCGCACCCGCCAGACCAACACCGCGGCGGCACCTGCGAGCGATGGAATGACGAAGGCGGCCTGCATACGGCGGAAGCAGTATTAGCTCGAAAAATGCACGCGTCCACCGCCGCGGGCAGCCTTGGCCAAATCCACCCCTTTGGAGCCTCCCGAGGCCCCTGCGGAGAGCATCTGTGCTCGGGTCCTAACCGCGAGCCGGCCGCTCGCGTGCCCTTGTGCCGAACAGCCAATCGAACAAGGGCAGCACGATGTTGAAGTTGTGCTTCCTCATCAGGCGCGGGTCGTGGTGGAGCCGATGGTGCTCGCGCAGGTGGCGCAGCAATGGCAGCCGCAATACGCGAGCATGCGCCGGCAGGTGACTGGCCAGGTGCACCAGCTCATACAGACCGTAGTAGACAACCGCCATGATCGTGAACAGCAGCCCCAGGTTGGGGCTGATCGCGCTCACGACGAAGCGCCCGAGCAAGTAGGCGCTCAGCGCGAGGCACGGCCCGAACGCCAGAGGGAACAGCGTGATGTAGTAGTCCCGCGTGCTGTCGGGCTCTCCGTGCTCGTAGGTATAGAACCGGTGATGCTGCAGCGTATGAATCACGTAGACACGGCGCAGCCCAGGAACCGGACGGTGCAGCACGTGCTTGTGCAGCGCCCAGACGACCAGGCTGCCGAGGACGAACATGGCGGGTACGCAAGCGAGCTCGAGCGCGCTCGGGCCTCGCAGCTGGCGCAGGCAATAGGCTGCTGGCCCCAGCACGCACGCGGCCGTCCATGCGACGTGCAGCTCGCCGCGATACCAGGCGGGGATGTGGCGCGCGCGGTACTGCGCGCGGTAGGATGCGGTGGAGTGTGTTGCGCCGCGCATGCAGGGCAAAACGTCACCCGGTACATCGTGCAGCCGCATCGCTGCTCAAGATATCGCGCCAGCTGCGCAGCTGCAAACAAGGCCGGGCCGCCGGTCTGCGACGGCCTGCTCGGGAGGTCGAGCTCGGTACGTTCGTGAAGGAGACGCGAGACCGGTGGCGCGAGCGCCAGTGGCGGGGAGCCGCTCGGGAGCAATTGGCATATGCTTCGAGCCGCCGGGGAGCAACGCATGAGCACGGTCGCGGCACACGCGCAAGAGGACCCGCAGCGGATTGCGATCATCAACGGCAACGGCGACTCGAGCGAGACCTTCGGCGAGCTCGAGCTGCGCTCGCGCCGCATCGCTCACCTGCTGCGCGCACGCGGCATCGCGCAGGGGGGCTGCGTGGCCGCTCTGCTCGACAACTGCGACCCGGCTTTCCACGACCTGTACTGGGCTTGCCAGCGGGTCGGGCTCTACTTCACGCCCGTGAACTGGCACCTGCAGCCGGACGAGGTGCAGTACATCGTCGACAACTCCGACGCCGACGCGCTCTTCGTCTCGGAGGTGTTCGTCGAGCTGGCGGTGCACACGGCGCCTCGCTGCCCTAAGCTGCGGCTCCGGGTGGTCACGCGCGGGGAGGCCGAGGGGTTCGAACCGCTCGCCGCCGCGCTTGCCGGCGTTCCGCAGGACGCGCCGCTCGAGAACCAGCGCGAGGGCGCGCTGATGATCTACTCCTCAGGCACGACCGGACGGCCCAAGGGCGTGCGGCGCCCACTGCTGGACGTGCCGCCGGGAGATCCGCGGGTGAGCGGCTTCGCCCAGGGTTTCCTGGCGATGTTCGGCATCCACTCCGGCGACCGCTACCTCTGCCCGGCGCCGCTCTATCACGCGGCGCCGCTGCAGTTCACCGTCGCGCACACGCGCATCGGCGCCAGTGTGGTGGTGCTGCCGCGCTTCGATCCGGAGCTGGTGCTGCGCGTGATCCAGGACCAACATGTCACCAGCTCCCAGTGGGTGCCGACCCACTTCCATCGCCTGCTGCGGCTGCCGGAAGACGTGCGCCGCCGCTACGATCTGTCGAGCCTACGCGTGGCGGTTCACGCCGCTGCTCCCTGCCCCGTGCCGGTGAAGGAGGCGATGATCGCGTGGTGGGGCGACGCGATCGTGGAGTACTACGCCGGCACTGAGGGCGGCGGAACGCTGATCCGCGCGGCCGAGTGGCTCACGCACAAAGGCTCGGTTGGCCGGCACTGGAGCGGAGGCAAGATCTGGATTCTCGACGAGAACGGCCAGGCGCTGACGGAGCCGAATCGCGAAGGCGCGGTCTACTTCGAAGCACCGCCCATGGGCCGATTCGCATATTACAAGGACGAGAACAAGACCGCCGGGACCTACCGCGGCAACCTGTTCACCATCGGCGACATCGGTTATCTCGACGCGGAAGGCTACCTGTACCTCACCGACCGCCAGTCGAGCATGATCATCTCCGGCGGGGTCAACATCTACCCGCAAGAGACAGAGAGCCACCTTATGGTGCACCCCAAGGTCGACGACGTGGCGGTGATCGGCGTCCCCAACCAAGAAATGGGCGAGGAGGTCAAGGCAGTGGTCGTCCCCGCCGAGGGCGTGCAGCCGGGGCCGGAGCTCGAGCAGGAGCTGATCGCGTACTGTCGCGCTGGCATCGCCCACTACAAATGCCCGGTCAGCATCGATTTCGTGCCGGCGCTCCCGCGCACCGAGACCGGGAAGATGGCCAAGCGCAAGCTGCGCGACCGCTACTGGTCGGGACACGCACGCAGGCTCGTCTAGGTCCGAGGGGTTTTGATCTCGGATCGTGTCCGAGATGGTGTTGAATGCCAGGAGCCGGACCTTGACGGGCGCGGCGTGCCTCAGTACTGCTTGACCGTATCTGCGGCATCCGCTGCGTACGCTCGTGACTGGTCAAGGAGGGTGTTCATGCTCACACTCGACGTGAATGGCAAGCGCACTGAGGTCGACGCAGAGCCTGATGCTCCCCTGCTCTGGGTGCTTCGCGATCAGCTCCGGCTGACCGGCACGAAGTACGGTTGTGGCATTGCAGAGTGCGGCGCATGCACGGTGCACATCGACGGCGAGCCGAGGCGGTCTTGCACCACCTTGGTCAAGTCGGTCGTGGGCAAACGCGTGACTACGATCGAGGGGTTGCGCTCGAAGAGCGGACGGGCGGTCCAGGACGCCTGGGTCAAGCTCGACGTAGTCCAGTGCGGCTACTGTCAGTCGGGCCAAATCATGAGCGCCGCCGCTCTGCTTCAGCGCGTGCCCAGGCCGTCGGACGCGGACATCGATCATGCGATGCGGCGCAATCTCTGTCGGTGCGCGACCTACCAGCGCATTCGAGCCGCGATCCACGAGGCGTCCAAGACGCTGGGAAGCTGACCATGGCTGATTCGGAACGGTCCGAGCCCGGGGTCAAGACGGCCGAGGCTACCGCCATCGGGCGACGCGGCTTCTTGAAGGGCGCGGCTGCGAGCGGCTTGGTCATCGCGGTTCAATGGTCGGGGCCGAAACGCGTCGCGGCTCTACCCGCGGGCGGGGCCGAGCCGGCGTTCGCGCCGAACGCATTCGTGCACGTGACGCCCGACAACTGGGTCGTCGTGATTGTGAAGCATCTCGAGATGGGTCAAGGCACGACCACGGGCATTGCCACGCTGGTGGCCGAGGAGCTCGACGCCGACTGGGCGCGCGTGCGCGCCGAATACGCGCCGTCGGATCCCACCTTGTACAACAATCTGGCCTTTGGTCCGGTCCAAGGCACCGGGGGCTCGACCGCGATGCGCGCGGGCTACGAACAGATGCGGCGAGCGGGCGCGAGCGCGCGCGCGATGTTGGTCCAGGCGGCCGCGCGGCGCTGGCGCGTACCGGCGCGCGAGATCTCGGTGGCGAACAGCACGCTCACGCACAAGAGCGGCAAGCGCGCGAGCTTCGGTGACTTGGCGGCGGCCGCCGCCAAGCTGCCGGTGCCCAAGGAGGTGACGCTGAAGGACCCCGCCAAGTTCGTGCTGATCGGCAAGGAGGGCACGCACCGGTTGGACTCGCAGGCGAAGTCCACGGGTACGGCGATCTACACGGGCGACGTGAGGCTTCCTGGTCTGTTGAATGCTTTCGTCGTTCGCCCACCCGCGTTCGGGGCGCGCCTGCGCAAGCTCGACGCGACTGCGGCCAAGGCGGTGCCGGGTGTAACCGACGTGGTGCGGACTCAGGAGGGGATCGCGGTCGTCGCCACGTCGACCTGGGCGGCGCTGCGCGGCTGCGATGCGCTGCGCGCCGACTGGGACATAACTGAATCGGCGAAGCTCTCGAGCGAGGCGTTGTTCACCGAGTACCGCGCGCTTGCGCGGAAGAACGGCGCGACCGTCACCCATAGCGATGGCACCGCGACTGCGCTGGCTCAGGCGGCGAAGAGCATCGAAGCGGTCTACGAGTTTCCGTTTCTCGCGCACGCCGCGATGGAACCGATGAACTGCGTCGTGTGGCTGCGCGATGGGCAGCTCGAGACTTGGGCCGGCCACCAAAGCCAGACCGGCGATCACCGGCTGGCGGCCAAGGCGGCCGGTCTGTCCCGGGACAAGGTCAAGCTCAATTCGCTGATCTCGGGCGGCAGCTTCGGGCGACGGGCAAATCCGTGGGCAGACTACGTGGTCGAGGCGGTGAACGTCGCCAAGGCGATCGGCGGGCGCGCGCCCGTACGCGTGCAGGCCACGCGCGAAAGCGACCTGCGCGCCGGGCTGTATCGGCCGCAGTACGTGCACGCGGTCAAGGCCGGCATCGATGCGCAAGGCGCGATCGCCGGCTGGCAACACGCGATCGTGGGCCAGTCAATCTTGGCCGCGGGCTCTGTGGCGAAGAGCGGCAGCGTCGATCGCACTTCGACCGAAGGGGTGTGGCCCACGCCGTATGCCATTCCGAACATGTCGGTGGAGCTGCACTCGCCGGTGTTGCCGGTGCGCCCGTTGTGGTGGCGCTCGGTCGGCCATACCCACACCGCGTACGTGATGGAAACGATGATGGATGAGCTCGCGGTAGCTGCGAACCGCGATCCGGTCGAGTATCGATTGCAGCTGCTCAAGGACAAGCCGCGTCCGACAGCGGCGCTCAAGCTAGCGGCGGAGCGCGCGGGGTGGGGTAGCGCCATCGCTTCGGGGCGCGCGCGGGGCGTCGCGGTGCACGAGTCGTTCCAGTCGTGCGTCGCCGAGGTCGCCGAGGTGTCGCTCACGTCGGACGGTAAGCCGCGTGTGCATCGCGTCGTGGTCGCGGTGGACTGCGGTACCGTGATCAATCCGGACGTGGTGCGCGCGCAGATGGAGGGCGGCGTGGGTTTCGCGTTGTCGGCCGCGCTGTACAGCGAAATCACAATCGAGCGCGGAAAGGTGGTCCAGAGCAACTTTGACGACTATCCCATGCTGCGCATCGACGAGATGCCGCAGGTCGAGGTGCACTTCGTACCGAGTCAGGAAGGGCCGACCGGCGTCGGCGAGCCGGGCGTGCCTCCGCTTGCGCCTGCCGTTGCGAACGCGATCTTTCGGCTCACCGGCCAGCGCGTGCGCCGCTTACCCTTCGCCCGGCACAAGCTGCGCGCCAAGGCTTGAGTCGAGCGGAGCCCGGCCATGAGCGAGCTCAGAGCGTTCGTCGATGCGGCATACGCGCTGCGCGCGCGCGGCGAGCCCTTCTTGATCGCTACGGTGATGCGGGTTCGAGGCTCGAGCTACCGCCGGCCTGGCGCTCGCATGCTCGCCGCCGGCGGCGACTGGGTCATGGGGTCGGTCAGCGGCGGTTGCGTGGAGCGCGAGGTGCTGACCAAGGGTGCCTGGCGCACGCGAGAGGCGCAGGCCGTGCTTCTGAGGCATGACGAGGCCCTCGAGGATGCGCATGGCTCGGGCTGCCAGGGCGTGATCGAGGTCCTGCTCGAGCGAAGCGCGCGGCAGCACGAGTGCGATCCCGTGGCATTCATCGCGGGGTGCGTGCGGGACGAAGAGCCGGGGGCCATCGTCAGCGTGTTTCGCTCCGAGCGGGGCGATGTGCCGCTTGGCTCGCGGCTTTGTGTGCGTCGTGGCGTGGTCGCGAGCACGATCGGCGATGCCGTGCTGAGCAGCCACCTGTTGCAGCAAGCCGAGCGCGCGCTTCGGATGCGGGAGCGGACCCAGGTGCTGGCGTGCCACGGGATTGAGGCGCTGTGTGAGCTGATCGTGCCACCGCCGCACTTGTTCGTATTTGGCAGCGCACACGACGCGACGTGGGTCGTCACCCTCGCAAAGCAGCTCGGCTGGAGCGTGAGCGTTTGGGACGGTCAGCCACGCGTGTCGGCGCGCGAGCGGCTACGGGCAGCGGACCGCTATCTGGATGGGTCGATCGCAGATGCGATCGCCGAGCTCGAGCGCTGCGCCCGCCCGCTCGCTGTCGTGATGGGTCACCACTTTGGCCAAGATCGCGACGTCCTGCACGCGCTGCTTCGGACGACGGTCGGCTACATCGGCGTGCTCGGGCCGCAGCAGAGGACCGAACGCATGCTCGCCGAGTGTGCCGCGCCGGGCGCGTCGCCGGAATCGGCCAGCCTCGCTCGCGTGTATGCCCCAGTGGGCTTGCAGCTCGGTGCCGAGACGCCAGCCGAGATTGCGCTGGCGATCGTGGCCGAGGCACAGGCCGTCCTCGCATGTAGCCGGGAGCCCGGGCAGGCCGACCTGCGCGCGCGCCGCGTATAGCTCGACGGCGAAGAATCAGAGCTTGTGATTCGGGATCTAACCACAAGCTCTGATTTCTCCTTTGATTGTCAGGGAGTCGCGCCGACTCCCGGCGCGCGAAGCAAAGCCTCGCGCATTCACCCTCTGCGGCATCCGCCGCACCGCCAAATGACCGAGCGGCATGGCCGTTTCCGAATCGTGATCGGGCATTTAGGGAGCCGCGGCGCGCAACTCTTTCAGAAAGGCCCCAGATCTCCGCCATTGGCGTTGTTGTAGATGATGTTGGCGGGCGCATAGAGGAATTGGCCGCCTCCGATGAGCAGCCCGGCGCGGGGCCCCACAAGGTTCCATATCGGAAAGGTCTGCGCCAAGCTTCCCGACTCGATGACAGCACTCCGATCCGGGAGCAACCCGAACAACTGCGGCGAGCCCGGGTCGCCGGTCGCGGCGAACATGTATTCGGCAGCACCTTGCCACGTCCATGTGCCGGCTACCTCGTTGCGCCACATCACCCAGCGCGTCGAGAGATCAGTGACAGCAATTCCTCCGGGAGCGGCGAACATTTCCCCAACGTTGGCTCCGACCGTCGAGAACGCGCCGTAGCTGTACGGAGTCGAGGTGAACGCCAGCGTGAGATGATCCGCTGAAAGCATGTAGACGCCGCGTTTGGAAACGGCGATTTGGCTGATCTGGGATCGCACGAGTGTCCATGTGCCACGCGCTGGATCGTACTGGTAGGCATTGCCGGAGCTATCGGTCGCGAAGAGACCGAAGTCTCCGCCGTAGATACCCGTCATGGTCGGTGCAGTCGTGCTCGGTAGTCCGATGTCGAGCCATCCGGACACCCCATCAAAGCGATAGATTCTCGCTGTCCTATAATTCAGTGCGTAGGCCGATTCTGCCGTGACGGCCAGCATCGTCGGGCTGATGCTCGTCGTGCGGATCCACGGCTGGCCCGCCGGCGCAACCCAGACGTCATTGTAGTTGTCGGCGAGCGCGACCCCGTAAGTCCCCGATACAATCAGGTGCGAAGGCGCGGCCGCGACGGGGATCCAGGTCGTTCCCGTGCCGGTATAGCCCCAAATGGAGTCCCAACTCGACGGCATCACGCACTTGCCCTGTTGCTGCGACCAGTAGAGGTTCTGCGCGTAGATCGTGTTGTGCAGCGATACGTAGCTGTTGCAGCAGACATCAGCAATTTCGGCTTGCACTTCACGCCCATCGAGCGTCGCCGGTAGGTGCCATCCCGTCTTGGTGTCCGGGTCCGTAGCAGCTTCCACGAACTCGTGAGAGAAGACGCCGCTGCCACCAGCTGCAAGAAGCTCGTTGGGCGGGATGAAGCGGTTGAGCGCGAAAGCGAAGTAGAACGGTGTCCCGTTGTAGCTGGCCGCCTCGTGCGCGCCGCGGGCTTGGCTCAGATCAGTCTTGGTCGAATACAGCGAGCTGACCGTGTTCGGCAGCATGATGAAGTAGATGCGGTCGACGAGCGGGCTGGGCGCCGGAACGCGGCCCGCGCCAATTTCGCCGACCACGAACCCCGCGAGCGCATCATCTGTGATGTACTGCTTCCCGGTATCGATGTCGATTGGGAACGGCACGCCGGAAGCCGCATTTCCGATGATATCGACCGCAGGAAACAGCGTCCCGGTCATGACGCCGTACTGATTCAACTCGGTTATCAACGGGCCGTTGAGCATGTCACGGATCTGGCTGATCAGGAGCTGCGGACTGGGGTCGTTGGTGCTCCAGTCGTCGCCGAGGAACATCAACACCACCTCGGGATGAGGCAGAATTTTGCCTCCAGGCTTCATCGCGGCCGATCCCCCGGGGTCCGGCCCTTGTACACAGTCGGCGTAGGCCGTCTGCGCGACGAGCTGTGTGGACAGCGCGCACGTTGCGAGCAAGGCGATTCGCAGGACGGTCGTGCTAACCTGAGCTCGTAACGCTCTGATGACGTTCAAGGGGCACTGCGCGTTCACTCGGGCCTCCCTCGTGTGCGTTGCTCTTTGCGACGCACACGAAAGCAATCGCCGTGCCACGGGAAGGTATGAGCTGTGGGCTCGTAGCCGCGAAGAAGCTCGCTTGTCGCGTTGCAAGTTCGCAGCGAGTGGCACTGCCAGTTCTGGCTCAAGTGCCACTTCCGGCGGCGTCAGCAACCCCTTGGGCGGAGAGTCTCGAGCACGCCGCCCGAGAGGTCGGCACCGACGAAAGTCGCGGCCGAAAAATGCGTCGTAGACTTCGCGAAACTCGAGACGCCTGCGGCCTTCTCCGCAACCTCAGGCTTCTCCGGATCCGCAAAGATCGAGCCGGGTTCCGTTGTCATGATCGCCGGTGCGTCCGTCGAAGCGAGGCACCCTGCGATTGCAGCCGGCGACCTAGAGCGCCGAACAGATTGAAACACGCACGATTTCGGGGCCCTCGCGGGCGCATGGCACGCGCGCTCCCCGGCTCGACGTAGGATGGACTACGCCTTCGGGCTCCCGCCCGCACCCTGCATCCCGCCATGACCCCGACTTCGCACACGTTTCAATATGTGCGGTGTTCTAGCGCCCATAGACCCGGACATAGTCCACCGTCATCGTCTGCGGGAACGTTGTCGTATCGTCCGGCGAGCCGGGCCACTGCCCGCCGACGGCCACGTTCAAGAGGAGGAAGAAGGGGTGATCGTAGACCCAGTGCCCGTTTGCGGGCACGTCTGCGGGCGTGCGAGTCTCGTAGAGGTTGTCATCCACATAGAAACGGATGACGTTCGTTTCCCACTCGATCGCGAACACGTGGAACGCGTCCGCGAAGTTTTCTCCGCTGGGCAGCGCGTACGCCGCCCCCAGCGGGTTGCCGCCGGAGTAGCCGGGACCGTGGAGGCTGCCATGGATGGTGGATGG
The DNA here is from genome assembly GCA_963778655.1 of uncultured delta proteobacterium. Taxonomy (GTDB): domain Bacteria; phylum Myxococcota_A; class Polyangia; order Polyangiales; family JAFGIB01; genus CAVZVA01. Next base: position 60,924 of record CAVZVA010000011.1, on the reverse strand, counting down.
CTCCTTTCCGATGTTTTCCATGATGTCGATCTCGCCGCACTGCGGCCAGCTCACGCTGCTGATGTCGTTGCCGAGCATCCAGAAGGCCGGCCAGATGCCTTGGCCGCGCGGAATTTTGATCCGGGCTTCGACGCGGCCGTAGGCTCGCTCGAGCTTGCCGTTGCTCTCGAGGCGCGCGGAGGTGTAGTCCCTGCCCATGTAGGCCTCCTTCTTGGCGGTGATCACCAGGAAGCCGTTGCCGTCGAGCGCGGCGTTGTCCTTGCGATTGGTATAGAACTCGAGCTCGTTGTTGCCGAAGCCGTCGCCCTTGTTGACCAGGTTCCACTTCGACCCGTCCACCGCCGTGCCCTTGGGCCCGTCGAATTCGTCGCTGAAGACGAGCGTCCATCCGGGCCGGCTCGCCGCAGCTCCCGAGTCGGCTCCTGCGTCCATGCTCGACCCGGCGCTGACCCCCGTACCACCCGCGCTCGGGGAGCCGCCCGTGCCCGCGCTGCCGCCGGCAGCCGCGCCGCCGGTGCCGCCCGCAGAGCCGCCGGCGCCCGTCGCCCCGCCGCCGCTCGAGCGACCCCCGCTGCCCGCCGCGGTCGTAGCGGCCCGGCCCGTGCCTGTGCTGGCCGCAGCGGAGGCGCCGGCTGTGCCGAGGCCGGGACCGAGGCCGGAGGCGTTGTCTTGGCTGGACGAGCTCGCGTTGTCGCGGCTGGCGCAGCGCAGGTTGAGCACGCACAGGACGACGCCACCGGCCAGCAGGCTCCATCGCGGCAAGGGATGTCTACGCTGCATCATGGCTTCGCCTCCGGATTGCTCGGTGTTCAGCCCCCGGGCAGAAGGTGATGGTGAGCTACCTGCCCCCGCTACGTGTGAAACACGCTCGTAGATGCCGGGACCAAGAGCCGGGTCGAGCACCACCGGGCGCGGCCCTCACGCTCGCGATCCCGGAATGATGCGGGCCTTTGATCCAGCGAGGCGGAAGGCCTCGAGCTTGGTAGTGGCGGCGCGGCGCGATTTCTGTTGGAGAAGGCGCCGGGGCGCCGAAAAGCGTCGGACGGCCCGGTTGCAGGGGGCGCCACGCCAGCCTTTGCGGCGCGCCGTTGCCCTCGCCGAAGACCGTTGCGGCATTCGTGACGTGATCACTGCTCAGCACGAGATCCACGCCCAGAACACCGGGCGGCCTCCGGCAATGACCGGTCGGAGCTGCAGCAGCGGCCCGAAGGTCAGGGCAACGTGAAACGCTTGAGCGTTGCCCAGGTGACCTCGGGGTCGGCGGGAGTGTGGCCTCCTCCCTGGACCGTGCATAGCGTCACTTCCACCCCGCCGTTACACTGGCTGTAGGTCTGGCAGCCTCCGCCTTTGTCCACGGGCATGTCGGTGCAGCCGTCCAGCTCCGCCCATCTCTGGAGCGTTGCGACCGCGCCGAGGAAGTGATTGGTGACCGCCAGGCCGTTGGGCGGGTTCACGTCGCCGCCGGCGTACGGCACTACGGGATCCGCGGTGCCATTGGTCGAAATCACGGTAATCGGGCGTGAGGGCCGGCAAGGCCATTCGCTGTCCTGCATCAGCTGGAACGCGGCGGGCGCGATCGCCGCGATCAGGTCGCCGGCGTCGCACGCGAGCTTGTACGACATGCCGCCGCCCATCGAATAGCCGACCGCATAGACGCGCTTCGGGTCGATGCACGCTTGTTGCTCGAGTTGGGCGACCAGCGCCCGCGCGAAGCCGACGTCGTCGACCGTGCGCGAGGTGGTGCAGCAGTCTCCGATGTTCCAGGCGTTGTCGATTCCGTTCGGGAAGACGACGATGAAGCCTTCCTTGTCCGACTTCTGCTGATAGCCCGAGATGCTTTGCTCGAAGGCGTCGTCGAACAAGATCGGGTGCCAGTCCGTCACTAGCGGCACCGGCGTCTGGCCGGTGTAGCTCGCGGGCACGTGGAGAATGTAGCTACGCGTCGTGCCGCCAACCTGCACCGAGCCCATGCTGTCGCCGGGGCTCAACGCGGTCGCGGGGCAGGTTTGCGGGACCTCGGTCGAGCCACCGGTGCCGCTGCCCGTGCCGCCGGTGCCCGGCATATCGGCGGCACCCGCTGCGCCTGTCGCGCCGCCCGCAGCCATGCGCGCACCGCCTGCGCCGGCAGGGGCGCCGGCGGCGCCCGAGCCCCCGGTGCTTCCCACGGTCGCGCCCGTTCCGCCGGCACCTCCGGTGTTGCCGCCGCCCACGGCTGCGGCTCCGGCCGCAGGGCCGCCGCCGCTACCTGCAGTCGCGCCCGGGTTTGCCGTGGTTGCCGGGTTGTTCGACGTCATGCCGGTGTTCGGAGCGGACTTGGGCTTCGTGGCGCAGGCTGCGGCGCAACACAGGCCGAGCAGCGCGATCTGGCCAGGAATGGATCTCGCGATCGACATCGTCACACCTCCATACCGACCACGGCGATTTCGAGACCGGGCAGTGACCAGTCTGGCTCTAGCACATATAGTTGGTAAGACAAACTATATCCGGCGCAGGGGCTCCGGCGCTTCCTGGGCGCAGCCGCGCGGGCACCGGCCGGTGTCAGCGCTCCTTGCGCTTGGCGCGGTAGAGCGCCGGAGTGGTGCCGGCCCAGCGCCTGAACGCGCGGTAGAAGGTGCTCGGCTCGCTGAAGCCGAGACGAGCCGCGACCTGCTCGAGTGGGTCGTCCGTGGTGCCGGCGTAATGGTAGGCCAGGTCCTTCCAGTGCGGCAATTGTGCGCGCAGCACGGCATGTTCGCCCGCCGCCATGCTCGCCTGTGGCGGGCGCTGGGCTTGCTCGAGAGCGGCTGACGCCGGCGTCGCGCCCGGATATGCGGCCGGTGCTCGTGGCGCTGCCCGCGGGTCGCCCGTCACATCGCGGGCACGGTGGCCTGCACGCTCGGCCGCGCCAGCACGCGCTCGCGCCAGCTCGCCACGTTCGGCGGCGGCGTCACCTCCGTCAGCGGCAGGAAGTGCAGGAACGGCGCGTAGCACACCTCGGCCAGTGAGAAGCGCTCGCCCACCAGCCAGGTCTTGCCTTCGAGCTCGCGGTCGAGGATCGGCAGGTGCTTCTCGATCTCCTTCTTGGCCTTGGCCATGTCGTCTTCGCGCCAGCGCTCCTTGGGCAAGAAGCGCTTGGCAAAGATGATGGTTCCGACGTGAGGCGCAAATTGCAGATCGCACAGCTTCATGTGCAGCGCGCACAGCGCCCGTCCCTTGGGATCGCCGGGCACCAGCGGCGGCTGCGGATGGACGGCTTCCAGGTATTCGAGGATCGGGGTCGACTCGGGCAGCACGAAGTCACCGTCGACCAGCGTCGGCACCCGGCCATATGGGTGCAGCGCGAGGTAGGGGGGCTGCCGGTGAGCGCCCTTGATCATCTCGACCTCGATCAGCTCGGCCTGAACGTCCTTTTCGAGCAGGGCGATGCGTACGCGGCGCGAGTAGGTCGATATGGGATGGTAGTGGATCTGCAGCATGGTGTGTCGCTCCCTGGGCCTGCCGCGGGCCTGGCGGGTCGCGGCCGGACGGTGATGCTACCGCAGTGAAGTCGCTTCGGCGGCCGGAGGCAAGAGCCGGGCACCGCTGCGGCGTCCGTTCCTTTGCGAGGACGCACTGGCGCGGCAAACCGAAAAAAGCGATCCTCAGCGGCTACTCATCGCGTCGGCTCGGCACGTGGAGGCAACCATGGACGTGGATCTGGCCTTGATCGGTGTCGTGCTCGATGGGGTGCAGAACCACTCGCTCGGCGCGTTGCTCGGCGCCGCGCGCCGCGCCGGCGCCAGCGCCCGGGTCGTCCCGTTTTCGGGCTGGGGCGGCATGGAGCGCACACTCGCGACGCTGCTCGCGCTGCGCCCGAGGGTGTGCGGCGTCTCGCTTCAGACCAGCGAGGCCGCGCTGGCGACGATGGCGCTGGTCAAGTTGCTGCGGGCACGCGGTTTCTCCGGCCGCATCGTGTGCGGCGGCCACTTCGCCACGCTCCAGGCGCAGGAGCTGCTGCGGATCAATCCGGCGCTCGACGCGGTGGTGCGCTTTGCGGGGGAGGAGGCGCTGTGCGGCATGCTCCGCCAGCCGCTCGACGACGACGCGCTCGCGCAGCTGCCCGGAACGGTCTTCCGCGCGGCGGACGGCGCGATCCGAATCGGCGCGCCCGCGCGCATTCGCGTGCCCGGCCCGCTCGACGCCGTGCTCGAGCGCGGCGGCGACGCACCGCTACACCTGGGCTTTGGCGCGGTCGACCTGATCGTGAGCCAGGGCTGCGAGGCGAGCTGCGCTTACTGCTGCGTGGCCGGCGCGACCAAGCTTGCGAGCCGCGAGCAGCGGCGGGCCGAGCTGTCGGGCGCGCCTCACTCGCGCATGGGCGTGTCCAGCATCGCCGATTGGATCGCCACACTGTACCACGAGCGTCGCGCGCGCGTCTTCAACTTCATGGACGACAACCTGCTTCCGCTCGAGCCCGGCGAAGCGGCAGACTGGGCGTCGCAGCTGCGGCAAGCGCTGCGCGCGCGCGCAGTCGGACCGATCGCGTTTTCGCTGCAGCTCCGGGCCGACGCGCTCAGCCCGCACAGTGCGGACGCGCTGGTCGAGCTGGGCCTGGCACGCGCCTACGTCGGGATCGATGGCTACTCCGCACCCCAGCTGCGGGCGCTCGGCCGCCGTGCCGAGGCGGCTGCAGGCGCGCGAGCGCTCGCGTTGTTGTGGGAGCGTGGCGTATTCGCCGTCGCCAATGCCTTGCTGATCGGACCGACCATCCGGTTCGAGTCGGTGCTGGCCGAGATCGAAGGCCTGGCCCGCATCCAGCACGCTCCGGTGCACCTGCTGCCGATCGAGGCGCGCCCCGGCACGCGTCACTTTGCGCGCGCCGAGCGCCTGGGCTTGCTCGAGGGCGGTCTGTTGCTGCAGCACTACCGCTTCGTCGACCATCGCACCGAGCTGGTGGGGCGGGTGGTGACCGCGCTACCCACGCGCCTGGCCGAGCGCTCGGTGCCGATCGGGCTCTACGACCTCGGCTACAACCTGGGCATCGTCCGGCGCCTGCTGCCGGGCGCCGCGCTGGGCGGGTTCGCGGAGCGCTATGCGCGCGTCGCGGCGGCGTGGAATCGCGACCAGGTTCGGTTGCTGCGCGAGGCCGCCGCGGCGGCGGGGCAGGGCGCGCAGCAGGTCGACGCGCTGATCGCGCGCGAGCGCCCCCGCGTGACCGCGCACGACCGCGCGCTGCTCGCGGACTGCGACGCCGCGCTCGCCGAGCTCGAAGCGCTGGTCTCGGCGTTGCAGCGGCGGCCGGTGCGCGCGCACGCGCGCGGCAAGCTGCTGGGCGCGCTCGCGCTGTCGATGTCGCTGGCCGGCTGCAGCGAAGGACTGCCCGATCGCGCGGCCGGCGGCGACGCGGCCGTGGTGAGCGGCGGGCTGGACGCGGCAGCCGGCGCTTTCGATGGTGCCGCTGGTGCAGACAGCAGCACGACCGGGCACGGCGCCGATGCGGCGGCGCACGATGCGGCTCCCCGCGATGCGCGTGCGTCCGACGCGCGCGCGTCCGACGCGGGCGGCGGGGCGGGCTCCGGGCCGGGCGACGGCGCCGCCGGCGGTTGTGCGCCGGGCGCCGCCCTGCCCGACTCGCAGCAGGTGGCGAGCTGCCACTATGTGCTCTGCGCTTCCGTGAGCATCCAGTTCGACGCCCAGGGAAAGCCCAGCGCGATCACGGCGGCCGATGGCGGTGTCCTGCCCGAAGACGTGCGCGCGTGCCTGGCGAGCCTGCTGGGCGACTATTGCTACCCATCGCTCGCGGGCATGACGCAGGAGCTCAGCAGTCACTGCTGGCTGGCCTAACTGGTTCGGACCACCTAGAGCACCGAACAGATTGAAACACGCACGATTTCGGGGCCCTCGCGGGCGCATGGCACGCGCGCTTCCCGCTTGACCTAGCAGGCTGCGGAAGAACCCGCTCGAGGCGCCTTTCGAGCGATCTGGGCCCGGCTGCGGCGTTGCGAGCCCTCGAAATACGGCGAGTATTCCATCGGTCTCGCGCCTTGCATCCGGCCCCACCTCACTCGAGATGCGCTCCCTCGGAGTTCTTCCGCAGCCTGCTAGGGTTCACTACGCCTGCGGGCTCCTGCCCGCACCCTGCATTCCCGCATCACAGCGACTTCGCACACGCTTCAATGTGTTCGGTGCGCTAGCGCGGGTCGGGGTGACGCTGCGCCTCGGCGGCCGCGATCTCCTCCAGTGTGGCCGACCACAGCGGGCCGGCCTGGGGCAGCCGGGAGCGCGCAGCCGCGATGCGCGCGCGCGCGCCGGCGAAGTCGCCGTCGATGGCCTCGACCTTGGCGCGCATCGACACCAGCACGGGCGAGGCCGGATCGTCCGCGAGCGCGCGATCGAGCACCGCGGCGGCGAGGCCCGGCGCCGAGAGCATTAGATAGGCCTGCGCCTGGGCCAGCGCGCGCCGCACCGGATCGGCGTCGCGATGAGCGAGCAAGGCCAGCGCATTGGTCATGCGCACCTGAAGCGAGCGCAACAGCGGGTTGGCCGGCGCCCGCGCCAGGGCCTGGCCGAGCGCGCGCTGCGCCGCGGCCATGTCGCCGGCGCGCACCTCGACCAGCGCCAGCGCGTGCCAGCAGTCGAGATCGCTGGGGTGCCGCGCGAGGAAGGCGCGGAGGCTGGCGCGCGCCTGCGTGAAGCGCCCGAGCCGCGCGTGTACCAGCGCGCGCGGGATCACGAATCCGCGCGAGTCCTCGAGCAGCGGCAGCTCCGATTGTTTGAGCGTGAGCGCGACCCGCACGTTCGCGGTCTCGAGCCGCGCCGGGCGCAGCGCCGGCAGTCCGTCGTAGAGCTCGGCCAGCGCGCGTAGCGTCCGGCGGTCGCCGTCGCCGGTCATTTCGGCCAGCGCGCGCGCCGCCAGCAGCGCCAGGGCGATGCGCATCGGCCGGTCGTCCTGCGCCAGCGCGTAGCCGCGCAGCGCGAGCGACAGACCCTCGTCCAAGCGGCGGACCTGCAGGCGCTGATAGGCGAGCATGCGCAGCGGAAACGCCTCGTGTGGGTGCACGGCGACCTCGTGCTCCCACAGCGTGGCCTCGTCCAGGAAGTCCTGGCTGCGGGTCACGGTCGCGGCAGCGGCCGCCATCAGCAGGGGCGTGCTGACGGCGACCAGCAGCACGGCCCGGAAGTTGGTTCCGTCGAGAGAGTGAGCCGCGAAGCGGCCTCGCGTGGGGGGGGGCCCCGGCGAGCTTTGCTCGGCGGGCGGGGGCGGCGCGTGCCGCCCCCGGGATGAGAAGGAGCTAGGGATCATCGGTTCGGAAGGCCGGAACGGACTTGCGAGCTGATGTCCTGGCAGCACCCGCGCTCGCTCGCCGCCGCCGCGCAACCAGCTGGCGGCCGCCCGCGCGACCAGCGCGGCGATCCCGAGCAGCGGCAGGTAGAGGAAGCGCTCGGCGATCAGGGGCTTGAGCTTGAGCGGCACCACGTTGAGCACCGGGCCCAGCAGCAGGAAGAAGAGGGCGGCGTCCGCCAGCCACGGCCGCAACGCGGGGCGCCGGCGCGCGAGCACGCACGCCGCGATCGCGAGCACGGCCACCAGCGCGCCGAGCGCAATGCTGGATGCCGGATAGACGGCCGCGCCCGAAGGCGCATGGTGGATCAGCGCTCGTGCGATGCTCGACGGCCAGGGCCAGACCACCGCATGGGTGAATTCGCCGAGCGTCGCGAGCACGCGCGGCACGAGCTCGCCGGGCAGCAGCCCGCTGCCGTCGATCGGCAGCGGCACGAAGATGCAACGCAGCGTGAACGCCAGCGCCATCGCCGCGCACGCGAACGCGGCCGCGCGCAGCCGCGCGGCGCGCTGCGCGCCCGCTTCATGGCGGAGCCAGGCGTCGAGCGCGAGCCACACCGGCACGGCCGCGGCGGTTTCCTTGCTGGCGAAGCCCAGCAGCAGGAGCAACGTCGCCAGCGCGGCCCCCGGGCGCGGGCGCAGCTTGTCCCAGGCGCTCAGCGCCAGCAGCACGAACAACGCCATCCACAGGTCCGTGCAACCCGAAACCCAAGTCACGGACTCGACGCGCGTCGGGTGCCAGGCGAACAACCCCGCGCCGACGCCGGCTGCGAGGCCAGCCACCGGGCCTCCTCCGGGCGCCACGCGACGGACGAGCCACGCGAACGCCAGCGCTACGATCAGCAGGTGCAGGGCGACGCTCACCAGGTGATAGCCGAGCGGCCGATCGCCGAAGAAGTGGTATTCCAGCGTATAGGCGAGCGTGACCCAGGGCCGGTAATAGAGGCCGCGCGCGCTGCCATGGGCGGCGCCCGAGAGGTCCCAGAAAGGCCGCGCGAGCGAGCGCCCGAGATTGCCGAGCTGCTGGATCTCAGGGTTGCCCGCGATCAGGAATGCGTCGTCATAGACGAGACCTCCGGTCGTGCCCGGGGCGAAGGCGAACGCGGTGAGCGCGAGCACCAGCGCCCCTGCGAGCAACGGCACCGGCTTGGTGGTGGGCTCGGGCTGCATGGGTCGGCGGTCGCCGCGCGCGGCGTGCCCCAAGCAGGATACCAGATGAGGGCCGGCACACAGCCCTGGACCTTGTATGCGGCGCGCACCCGTGGCATCGCTGTACGTGCATGAGCGCCATGGGCGAGTGCGCGAGGCCGCGATGATCGAACACGGGGGAGCTGCCGCGGCTCCGCGCGTGGCGGGCCTGGTGCTGGCCGCCGGCCGGTCCACGCGCATGGGCCATAACAAGCTGCTGGCCACGGTCGCGGGCGTTCCGTTGGTCCTGCGCGCGGCGCAGGCCGCCCTCGACGCGGGGCTCGATCCGGTTTGCGTGGTGACCGGGCACGACCGCGAGCCGATCTGTGCGCTGCTGCGTGACCGGCCGGTCGTGCTCTTGCACAACCCCGACTTCGCGCAGGGACTGGGCGGTTCCCTGGCCACCGGCGTGCGCGCGCTCGGCCCGGAGCTCGACGCGGTGGTGGTATTGCTCGGCGACATGCCGTTCGTTCGGCCCAGCCACCTGCGCGCGCTGGTGGAGGCGTTCGAGCGTGGCGGGCGGGGCGTGATCTGTGTGCCCGAGTATGATGGCGCGCGGGGCAATCCGGTGCTGTGGCCGGCGCGCGATTTCGCCGTGCTCGGGCGGCTGACCGGCGACGTGGGGGGCCGCGTGCTGCTGCAGGCGAACGCCGAGCGCGTGCTGCGCGTGCCGATGCCCGACGACGGCGTGTTGATCGATGTGGACTCGCCTCAGGCGCTGGCGGCGCTGTCCGAGCCGCCGCCGCCCGCCGGCGGGCCCCGAAGGGTGAGGCGATGATCGCGTTGCGCGTCAATGGTGAGCGGCACGACGTCGGGGCCGCACCCGAAACCCCGCTGTTGTACGTGCTGCGCAACGATCTGGGCTTGCTCGCGGCCAAGCTCGGCTGCGGGCTGGAGCAGTGCGGCAGCTGCACGGTGTTGGTCAACGGCGAGGCGCGGATGTCCTGCCGCCTGCCGATTTCCGCGCTCGCCGGCGCCGAGATCGTGACGCTGGAAGGCATCGGCTCGCCGGCCGCGCCCCATCCGCTGCAGTGCGCGTTCCTCGCCGAGAACGCCGCGCAGTGCGGCTACTGCACGGCGGGCATCCTGATCGCGGCCAAGGCGTTGCTCGACCGCAATCCGCGGCCGAGCGACGCCGAGGCGCGGCACGCGCTGCGCGACAATTTGTGCCGCTGCGGCAGCCACGCCCGGGTGCTGCGTGCGGTGCAGCGCGCCGCGCGCGAGCTGCGAGGTGAGCCATGACTGAGCAGCCGGCCGCCGCCCTACCGCAGAGCGTGCAGCTCAACCCGCACCTGGACGACTGGATTCGCGTCGATCCGGGCGGAACCATCACCGTGCGCAGCGGCAAGGTCGAGCTCGGACAGGGCATCCGCACCGCGCTGGCGCTGATCGCGGCCGAGGAGCTGGACGTCGAGCTCGGGCGCATTCGCGTTGAAGGCGCCGACAGCGCGCGCGCACCGAACGAATTCATGACCGTGGGCAGCATGTCGATTGAGACCTCGGGCGCGGCCGTGCGCCAGGCCGCGGCCGAAGCCCGGCGTCATTTGCTGCAGCGCGCCGGCGAGCGGCTCGGGCTCGAGCCCGCGGCGCTGCTCGTCGAAGACGGCATGGTGCGGGCTCGCGGGCGCGATGCCGGCGTCAGCTACTGGGAGCTGATGGCGGGCGCGCGCTTCGATTGCGACGTCAGCATGGCCGCGCAGCCCAAGGCGCCGAGCGCGCACCGCCTGGTGGGCAAGCCGGCGCAGCGCATCGACCTGCCCGGCATCGTGTTCGGGACCCATCGCTTCGTGCAGGACCGCGCAACGCCCGGGGTGCTGCACGCGCGCGTGGTGCGCACACCGAGCCCCGGAGCCCGCGTGCTCGCGACCGATCTCGATCGGGTGCGCGGGCTGCCGGGCGTGGTCGCGGTGGTACGCGACGGCGACTTTCTCGGCGTGGTGGCCGAGCGCGAGGAGCAGGCGCTGGCGGCGGCCGAGGCGTTGCGGGCGCTGACGCAATTCGAGCTGAGCGCCTCGCTGCCGGCGCAGTCGGATCTCGGCGAGCGGCTGGCGGCGGACGTGATCGGCAGCTATCCGCTGGTGAACGGCGTGCCGGTGCAGCAGGCGGTTCCGCCGCTCGAGACGCCCGCGGGCGCCGCGCACACGCTGCGGGCGAGCTACAGTCGCCCCTACCTGATGCACGCGTCGATCGGGCCCTCGGCTGCGCTCGCGTGCTACGACGGTGGCCGCTACGAGATCGTGTGCGCGAGCCAGGGCGTGTCGTTGCTGGCCGCGGCGCTCTCGCAGGTGCTGGGCGTGAGCGCCGGCCAGGTCCATGTGGTGTTCGGCGAGGGCGCGGGCTGCTACGGGCACAACGGCGCCGACGACGTCGCGCTCGACGCGGCGCTGCTGGCGCGCGCGCTGCCCGGACGCACGCTGCTGCTCAAGTGGACGCGCCAGGACGAGCACGCGTTCGAGCCCTATGGGCCGGCCATGCGCGTCGACGTGCAGGCGAGCGTCGACCCGCAGGGCAAGCTGCTTGCGTACAACCACGATGTGTACAGCTACACGCACATCGGCCGCGCCATGCCGGGCGGCAAGTCCTCGGCGCTGCTGGCGGCGCAGCAGCTCGCGCAGCCGTTCCCGGCGCCGCGCCCGCGCCCGATGCTCGCGCCCCAGGCCGGCGTGCACCGTAACGCCGACCCGCTGTACGACGTGCCGCACAAGCGTGTGGTCAAGCACCTGGCCGGAGGCTCGGGGCTTCGCACCTCGTCGCTGCGCAGCCTGGGCGCCTACACCAACGTGTTCGCGATCGAGTCGATGATGGACGAGCTGGCCGTGGCCTGCGGGTTGGACCCGGTCGCCTTTCGGCTGGCGCAGTTGTCGGATGAGCGCGCGCGCGCGGTGATCGAGGCGGCTGCGGCGCGCATGGCGGCGCGCGGCGCGCTGGCCCAGGCCGACGCGCAGCGGCCGCGCGGCCGTGGGATGGCGTTCTCGCGCTACGAGAACTACAAGTGCTACGCGGCCGTGTTCGTCGAGCTCGAGCTCGACCTCGCGAGCCACGCGATCCGGCTGCTGCACGCGGTGATCGCGGCCGACGCGGGTCAGATCATCGATCCGGACGGGCTTTCGAACCAGCTCGAAGGCGGCTTCATCCAGGCGGCGAGCTTCACGCTCAAGGAGCAGGTCGGCTTCGACGCGCAGTCCATCACCTCGCTCGACTGGCAGAGCTACCCGATCCTCGGCTTCGAGGAGGTGCCCGAGGTCGAGGTGGTGCTGCTCGACCGCCCCGATCGCAACGCGCGCGGCGCTGGCGAGGCCACGACCGGACCCACGCCGGCGGCGATCGCCAACGCCGTGTTCAACGCCTGCGGCGTGCGCCTGCGCGCGACGCCGTTCACGCCGGCCAAGCTGCGCGCGGCGCTGTTCGAGAGCGGCTGAGCGGGGCTGGCGGCGACCGTCCGCGGCGCCTGGGGACGCATACAAGAACCCGCGCGATCCGCGGACGGCATGCGCAGCCAAGTTTTTGTTTTATATGTGATTACAGATGGATAGATGAAATTGCTGCATACAAGCTGTATGCGGTTTCGGGCTCCTGGTAGTGGCGCCGGCTACGCCCGCGCGACACCCTGAACCGGTGTGGAAAGCGCCCGACGTTTTCGGCTTTCGCGATTACCGGGCATTTCTGCGCGCGTTTTACGCGCAGAACAAGCAGCCCGGACACGGGTTTTCGCTGCGCGCATTCTCCAAGCGCGCGCGGCTGCGCTCCTCGAACTACCTCAAGCTGGTGATGGACGGCGACCGCAATCTGACCGCCGACATGGCGCAGCGTTTCGCCGAGTCCTGCTCGCTGCGCGGCCAGGCCGCCGAGTACTTTTGCGAGCTGGTCGCCTACAACCAGGCCAAGAGCACGGCCGAGCGCGAGCGCGTCTACGCGCGGCTGTCGCGCTTCAAACGCTACCGCAAGGTGCATCGGCTCGATCGCGCACAGGAGGCCTACTTCTCGTGCTGGTACATCCCCGTGGTGCGCGAGCTGGCGGCGCGCGCGGACTTCGACGAGCGGCCGCAGTGGATCGCGCGCAAGCTGCTGCCCGCGATCGCGCCGCGCGAGGCGGCGCAGGCAATCGCGGTGCTGCTCGAGCTGGGGTTGCTGGTGCGCGGCCCGAGCGGCCGGCTGCAGCAGGCGGACGCCCTGGTTCAGACGGCCGAGCGTCCGCTCGGCCATCACCTGGTGCGCTACCACCGCGCGATGCTGGAGCGCGCCTCGGAGGCGCTCGACCGGGTGCCGCGCGAGCAACGCGAGATCGGCTCTGTCACGCTGTGTCTGAGCGAGCCCCGCATGGCCGAGCTCAAGGCCCAGCTCGAAAGCTTTCGCGCGGAGCTGCTCCAGCGCTACTGCGCGGACGACAGCTCCACCCGTGTGGTGCAGGTCAATCTGCAGATGTTTCCCTTGAGCGTGAAGGAGGCCTGAGATGCGTCGAGCCATGTTGTGCCTGTTGGCCCTAGCGCTGTGCGCCTGCGCGGGCACCAGCGCCGGCAATCCGTTCATGGGAGGCGGTGATACCTCGAACACAGAGCAAGGTGGTGGCACAGGCGCGGGGGCCGGCGGCGGCCAGTGCGACGCGACGCCGACCACACTGGGCTCGGTCGCAGAGAAGTCGCCGCTCGGTTTCTCCGCCGCCGACGTGCTCAGCTTCGCCGGCTCCACGCACGACACCTCGATCCGCTGGCAGCCGTCGGAATTCGTGAGCTACGGCCCCGAGAGCGGCACGCACAGGCTGAGCCTGACGGTCACGCCCAAGCCCGGAGCCAAGCCCCGCTACGTGACGTACAGCCAGCACGCGTCGAGCGGCGGCGCGGAGAATCAGGTCGCCATCGCTGGTCCCAGCTGCGAGAGCCTGAATGCGGTCGAGATCGACGTGACCGCCAAGATCAAGAGCGATGGCGGTGCGCTCGACGAGCAGATCGACGGCGTGCTGCGGGCGAGCAGCGACCAGTGGGCGACGCTGCACCTGCAGGTTCCGGCCGGGATGCTGGGCGGCGCGTTCGAGATCGTCTCGAGCAAGCCCCCTGGTTTCGAGCTCAGCCAGGTCGCGATCGATCTCGGCTTCTCGCCGCTCGGGCTGCGCGGCTCGTTGATGCCCACGCTGGAGATGCACGCGAGCGGCGCGGGCGGCAGCGCGAGCACCGACTCGGCGGTTGCCGCAGGCGGCGCGGTGTTGGCCTTGATCGGCGCCGAGGGGTGCGACGACGGCGGGCTGCCGATCGCGCTCGACGCGGCGTCGCAGGGGTTCTCGGGCCAGGACGCGGTCGATCTGGTCAACTCCGTGCAGACTGCCGGCGCCACCTGGCAGGACGGGACGAGCGCTGACGTGAGCGTGAGCTTCGAGCCCGGCGGCGGCCCGGTGTGCGCGCTGCTCGATGCAAATGTGTTCCAGATCGACTTGAACGTGCCAGGCACATTGCGGCTGCACGGGACGCTGCAGATGAGCACGGCGGACGGCAAGCTCGACGCGCGCTGGCCGGTGACGCTGGACGCCGCGCCCGATGAGAGCGGGGCGTTGAGCCAGGTGTCCATCGCCCTGGACGCTGGCGCGATCGAGCCCGCCAGCGCGGACAACCTGGAGTCGCTCTACGGCGTCCACGGCGTCGACGCGGGCAGCTACGACAGCTTGCAGGTGTCGCTCGAGCTCGCGGTGATGGCCGGCGCGTCCGCGCCGAGCGCGTCCGGGATGTTGCAGGTTTCGGGGCTCACGCTGCCCGACTGCGCCAAGAACCCGGCCCCTGCGCCGGAGCCCACGCCGGGCATGAGCGGCGGAAGCGCGCCCGGCTGCGCGGGCGCCGACTTCACCCCGCTGCTGTCCCTCAGCTTTTGAAGCAGGGGGCGGCCTGTGCAGGGGCTCAGGCCCGCTGCTCGACCGCCCGCGCGGACTCGCCGATCGGCAGCAGGCGCGTGCCCTCGAGCACCTCGAGCCGGTTGCCGCGCCAGCTCACCTCACTGCGCAGGAAGCCGGAGAGCCAGGCGTAGAACAGCAACAGATCCTTGAGTGGCAGCACGGCGTACGCCAGCCAGGGCAGCCCGCCCGGCCGCACGGTGCGGGCCGCGAGCTGCTCCAGCAGGGCCTTGGTTGCGTAGCACAGCAGCAGCGCGGCCAGCGGGCGCCGGCCCGGCGCGAGCGCCAGGCCGAGCAGCGCCAGCGGAATGGGGTGAAGGAGGATCTGCGCCGCGTACAGGGTCAAGCCCACGGCCCTGCGCTGCATGATGCTCCAGCGCACGTAGCGCTCTACGAAGTTGCGCAGCGTTTTCTTGCTCGAGACGTTGGCGACCGCCCGGTTGGCGACTGCGATGCGCTTACCCAGCTGACGGGAGACGATGCGTCCCACCACGAAGTCCTCGGCCAGCACGTCCTTGACCGCTTCGAAGCCGCCCATGGCGCGCAGCTCTCGCCGTCGTAGTGCCATCGACTTGCCGACCACCAAAGGCATGCGCGCGACCCGTTGCGCCGCCACGATGCCGGGGCTGACCGCGGAGCACAGCGTGGCGTTGTCGAGCAGCGCGCCCAGGCTGACCTCGCCGATACCGGCAATCGGATGGAGGAACAGGCCCACCTCGGGGTCTTCGAAGCTCGCGGCGATTTCCGCTAGGTAACCGGGGTCGACGGCGATGTTGGAGTCGCTGACGACCAGGATTTCGTGCCTGGCCTCCGCGGCCAAGGTGATCAGCTGATTGACCTTGGGATTACAGCCCGGCTCGCCGCGCTGAAGCACCACGCGCACCAGTCCCGGCCAGCACGCCGCGGCGTGGCAGGCCAAGGGATAGGCAGCGTCGCTGCGGTCGCGCACCCCGAGCAGCAGCTCGTAGTTGGGGTAGTTGAGCGTGGTGAACGTCTTCAGGTTCGACATGAGCCCGTCGTCGGCGCCGCACAGTGGCTTGAGGACGGAAATGCCCGGACAGGTGCGACACACGGGTGCGGCGGTTCTGAAATGACGCAGGAGGCTACAGACCTGGACGCACCCGAGCACGAGCCCGATGCCTGCTAACAGGAACGGCAGGATCGAGATCAATGTCATCACGGCTCCTTGGGCTGTGGTTGCCCCAGGCTAGGGGCGGCATGTCACGACGCGCTGGCAGCTCTGCGACAGAATTGAAACAACCCAGATTATCCATGGATACGTGCACAAGAGCCCTGAGCTGGCCCGAATTGACTTGAGACCCGGGCGAGCCGGGTCCCCAGGCGCCCGCGGGGCCGCCGGTCGTGACTCGGGTTACACACGCGCCGCCACCAGCGACCGTACCGCGTCCACCTTCGCATCCGAGGTGGAGCAGCTGGGCGGGTCAACCGGCCAGAGCCTGCCGTCACAGGCCTCGTAGATGCGCAGCGGCGTAGGGTCATCCACGCAGGCTGTGGTACCGAACACACGGGCGGGCCCGTCGCCGGCGATCGCACGGTCGCAGCTGCGGTGCATGTGCCCGTGCAGCACGTGCAACTCCTGGTGCCGGCGTAGCAGCCCCATCGCAGAGCCGTGGTTCTGCAGCCCGTCGATCCAGTTCATGGCCGCGAGCCGCAGGCTGTAGGGCTGGTGGTGCTGCGCGATGGCGATCGCCTTCTTGCCGCGCCGGAACCTCGAGGTCACGTGCTCGACCCACGATAGGTGGTCGCGCGAGATCTCGCCGGCTGAGCGCGTGAACGGTTGGGCGATCACGGTCGAGATCGGAACGATCACCACGTCGCCGAGCACGGTGAGCACCCCGGCTTCGCAGTTCACCGCAAATGCCGAAAGCGGACCCTGCAGGGCCCGGCGGAACGCACCGCGATCGTGGTAGGCATCGTGGTTGCCGGCGGTCAGGGTGACTTCGCGCGGATCGATTCCGCTATCATACAGCGCGGAGGCGAAGACCTCGAACTGCGCGTCCGTTCCATCTTCGGTCAAGTCGCCGGTGATAACGAGATGCTCGGCGCCAGAAGCCCTGTACGCCCACAACGCCGCGCGAAGCCGCCTGCGGCGGTCCTCTTCGTCGAGCTTGCGGCCGAAGCTGAGGTAGGAGAGCCGAAAGCGGCCGGCCGCATCACGCTGATGGTGGCCGGCTTCGAGCAAGTGAAGATCCGATAGGTGAGCGATGCGTGTCATGCCTCGCGATCTTCGAGCAGGCGATCGTCGGACACGTTGCGAATCGGGATCGGTTTCGTGAACTTTTCGTCGCCGGAGCGTCTCGCAATGGTCACCTGCTCTTCGAACTGAGCTCTTGCAGGTGCGCTGAGTGGGCCAAGCTATACACAAATGCATCCAGGTCTTCTGCGACGCCGACGGGTCTGTGTGTAACGTGGCGTCCGGCGCCGTTGCCGGGCGAGGGCGCGGCCCCGGAGCGGGTGCTGCCACGGCAGGCTCGACCCTGGCAAAATCGCCAGCACCAGCAAGGCCCCGGCCGCCGGATCGCCCCACGCCACGGCGCGCCGGTGCCGCAGCGCACGTGCGAAAGACCGCGGCTACGCCCGGTGCGGATCCTGGCGCTGGGGGGCGTGGTGCTCGGCTTGCTCGAAGGCGGCCAGCAGCTGGGCGCGCCGTACCTCGTGCTCTTCGAACGCCAATAGCGCCGCCTCGATGATTTCGCTCTCCGAAGTGAAGCGGCCCCGCGCGAGCTCCTGGTGAATGAAGCGCACGCAGTGTTCGGAAAGCCGGACGCCGAGGTCTTTTGCCATGGTTCACTCCGCGTGCCCGATCTACCACGGGCAGGCGGGCCCGGCAGAGCGGTCCCACGTGCAGCGGCGGCGTCCACAGCGCTTTTCACAATGGGTTGGGCACAATTCCGTGCTTGCTGAACCCGCTTTGTCCGCCACCGGGCCGCAATTGTCGCGGTAAACCGGGCTCTGGTCGTGCCTGACCTCTTGACAAGCGCGATCGCGGGGTCGCCGGACGGCCGGGGCGTGCTACAGATCGCCGGGAGCCGACGTGAACCCGTTCTTCACCTGGGTCGTCTCACATGCCACGCTCAAGCGGCGTGCACGACGCTGCGATCGGTGCGGGCACCTGCAGATCGTGCCTGACCGCGACGTGAGCAAGCCCGTCGCGTGCAGTCGCTGCGGTGCAGCGTTGGTCACGGAGCGAGGTGGATCTGCACCCACTTCGCCTCGTAGCTGAGCTTCTTGATCGGCCGGGCGTCGAGCGCTCGGATCAGCTTCCAGCAGGTGCGCGCTCCGGGGGCATAGAGGGTGCCGAAGATCAGCTTTTCCCCAGGCATATCCGGGCGATAGCGCTTGCAAGGAAACACCGCAAAAGGCCGGTGCACGTAGCCGAAGTACGGCTCGCTCAGCCAGTAGAGCTCGGGCCAGCTCCCGAAAACGATCGCATTGGGATGCTCGCGCTCCATGTATTGGGCGGTCGCTCGACCCAGCGCGATCATGTCCAGGTAGTGAAGGTCGGCGTCAGGCCGGAACTGGAAATGGGTGGCGGGTCGTTGCGGAGGCAACCAATCCCTCAGCTGCAGCCCGCAGCAGAGCGCGATCGCTGCCCAGTACAGGCCCCGTCGCGGGCGCAGCACCAAGTGCAGACCTGCTACCGCGAGCAGCGCGGTCTCCGGCAACAACATGATGCCGTAGCGTTGCGCGAACTCGCCCGCGAGCGCGAAGAACAGCACGCCTCCGAGCACGATCGTCGCCAGCGTGAGCGTTCCCGGGTCTAGCCGCGGGAGCTCGGACCAGGCGCGGCGCCTCCGCCAGAAGTCGAGGCTCGCGAGCAGCCCCAGCAGCGCGATCAGCCAGCGCTTCTGAGCCAGCACGTACGCGCCGACCATGCCGTAGTTGCCGATCAGCCCCCACACGCTGTGCGGTAGGTATGCGCGACGTCCCGGCACGCTGAGCCAGTAGCCGGCGACCGCGTGGTGGTAGAGCAGCCAGGTCACGAGCACCAGCAAGGGCGTGGCCAGCGGCCAAAGGCGCCCGCGCTCTTCGCGGCGGGTCAGGCCGACGACCAGCAGGGCGCAAGGAAACACGATCGCGGGGATCTTGATGCCCATGCTGATGCCGAGCACCAGGGCCGCCGTCCAGCGCCGCCCGGCGAGCCACAACGCGAGCCCGAGCATCAAGAGCCCGGCGAGCGGAAGATCGAAGTACACCTGGCCGTACTCGGCAGCGACCACCGGCGCGGTGGCGGTCAGCGCGGTCGCTGCGATCGCGACCGACCGCCCGTAGAGCCGAACACCCACCGCATAGGTGGAGAGCAAGAGCAGCGGCAGAAAGGGCGCGACCAGCAGATGCCCGGCGAGCACGCCGTTGCCGAGCGCCTTCCAGCCCAATGCCAGCGCAGCCACGAACAGCGGAGGATGGGCGAAGTCCGAGAAGCGCAGCACGAAGGGCGAGAAGTCGCGCGCGAGCAGGTCGTGCGCGGCCCGGGCCACGAACATCGCCCCGTCCCAGTGGAACGGGAGCTTGCACGTCGGCCACCAGATCGACGCGCAGTAGAGCAGGGCGACGGCCGCAAAGCTGAGGTCGGCTCGCTTGTGTCTCATGGCGGGGCGCCTTTGCGGCTGCGGTGCACCGGCGCGACCGGCAGGCGTCGCTCCGTCGCCAAGGCGATGCTATCCTAGCGATCAAGTCGCGTCCTTGGGATCGCGCAACCTGTAGCCGACGCCCTGCTCGGTCAGCAGCAGCCTCGGGCGCGCGGGGTCGGGCTCGATCTTCTTGCGCAGCTCGGCCATGTGCACGCGCACGTAGTGCGCCTGGCTCGCGTACGCGGGCCCCCACACTTCACGCAAGATCTGGCGATGGGTGAGCACCTTGCCGGCGTTTTGGGCCAGCAGCACCAGCAGCTTGTGCTCGATCGGCGTCAGGTGCACCGGGTGCCCGTGGAGCGTCACTTCGCGCCGCGGCAGGTCGATGCGCAACGCGCCCAGCTCCAGCACCGCAGCGGGGTGGTCCCCGAGCGCACGGCGAGCGTGGCGCTGCGCGACGCGTATGCGGGCAAGCAGCTCGCGCATACCGAAGGGCTTGGTGAGGTAGTCGTCGGCTCCGGCGTCGAGCGCTTCGACTTTGTCCTCCTCGCGGCCGCGCGCCGAGATCACCACGATCGGCACCTGGCTCCACTCGCGCAGGCGGCGCGCCAGCTCGATGCCGTCACCGTCCGGCAGGCCGAGGTCGAGCAACACGAGCTCGGGATTGTGCGTGGTCGCCATCAGCACGGCCTCCTGACCGTTCTTCGCCTCCAGCACGCGATAGCCCTGCGCGCTCAGCGAAGCTCGCAAGAAGCGCCGCATCTGCGGCTCGTCCTCCACCACCAGCACCAGCGACTCGGCCTCGCTCACGATCGGGCGCTCGCGGCGAGGCCGTCGGTCTCCGGTTCTGGGGGCAGCGAGGGTGCGGGTCCCACCAGCGGAAGCGTAACGCGAAACACGGCGCCCCCGCCCTCTCGATCGCGCGCCTCGATCGAGCCGCCGTGAGCTTCGGCGATGCCACGGCAGATGGGCAGCCCCAGGCCGACGCCGGAAATCCCCACGTGGGGGCCACGGTAGAACTTCTGGAAGATCTCCTCGCGGGCCGCCTCGGGGATGCCGGGGCCCCGGTCGGCGATCTCGATCACCACCGAGCCGGGCTCGCTCTGGGCCCTGACGTCGATCGGAGAGCCCGGCCTGGTGTACTTGGCGGCGTTTTCCAGCAAGTTCACGAAGAGCTGCTCCAACAGCACCGGGTCGACCAAGAGGAACGGCAGGTCCGCCGGCAACTCGGTGTGGATCTCGCGGCCCTGCAGTCTGTCCTCGAGCCGTCCGAGCGCCGCGCCGAGCAGCTCCTCGAGCGGCACCCACTCGCGCTTGAGGGTGAGGCCGCCGGATTCGAGCCGGGTCATGTCGAGCAGGTTGCCGACCAGGCGCTCCAACCTCTCTGCTTCCTCGCAGATCGTGTCGATCAAGTCGCGGCGTTGGCCGTCCGACATGCCCGTGGCTTCGTCGCGCAGGCTGGTAGCCGCGCCGGTGATGACCGCGAGCGGAGTCCTCAGGTCGTGCGAGACGGCGCTCAACAGCGAGCTGCGCATCTCCTCGGTGCGGGCACGCAAGGCCGCCGCTTTGGCGTCCTCGACCAGCCGTGCGCGCTCGATCGCCAGCGCGGCCTGCTGCGCGAAGGCCTCGAGCAGATCCTCGTCCTCGACGTGCAGCGCGCGTCCGGTGTTGGGCGCGAGCAACAGCACGCCGAGCACCTCGGCGCCGGAGCGCAGGGGCAGGCATACCACGCGCGCACCCGGCAGCGTGTCGGTGCCGAGCCCCGCCGGGCGCCCGTGATCGAGCACCCAACGCGCGACGCCCTCGTCGCCGGCGTCGTGCGGGAGCGCCGGGCCGCCCCTGCCGAGCGCGAGCAAGGTCGCGTTGGCTCCGGCGAGCCGCACCTCGGCCGCGCAGGCGAACAAGGCGGCCACGTGCTCGGCCAGCGTGCTCGCCGCATCCGCCTCGCTCGAGGCCGAGGTCAGCCTGCGGCTCAGCGCATACAGCGCCGCGGTGCGGCGCTCGCGCTCGGAGGCGCTGCGCTCCTGGCGCCGGATGCGCAAGGTGAGATCGCTGATCAGCAGCCCCACGCCGAACATCATCGCGAAGGTCAGCACGTGGCGCATGTCCGTGACCGCGAAGGTGTAGAGCGGCTGCACGAAGAAGAAGTCGTAGCCGGCGACCGACAGCGCCGCGGTCAGCACCGAGGGCGCGCGGCCGAAGCGGATCGCCACCACCATGATCACGAGCAGGTAGAGCATCACCAGGTCGGGCAGCGCGAGCACGGCACGCAGCGCCCAGCCGGCGGAGGTGGCGAGCGCCACCAGCACGAGCGCCCAACCGAAGCCGCTGGGCGCGAGCGGCGCGGCGGGACGCGGGCGGCGCGCACCGGGCTCGGCCTCGCCTTCGTCGCCGGAGATGACGTGCACGTCGATGTCGCCGCTGCCGCGCACCAGCTCGTCGAGCAGCGAGCCGCGCAGCCGATCGCGCAGCCGCGGATGCGTGGGCTTGCCGATCACGATGCGCGTGACGTTATGCTCGCGTGCGTACGCGAGCAAGGTGGGGCCGATGCGCGCTCCGGTCAGGCGGGCGACCTCGCCGCCCAGGGTCTCCACCATGCGCAGATGCGCGTCGAGCCGATCGCGGTCGGCCTCCGAGAGCGGCGCGATCGCGGTCGGCTCGACGTAGGCCGCGACCCAGGGCGAGCGCAGGCCGGCCGCCACGCGCCGCGCGGCGCGCACCAGGCGGACCGACGCCGGGCTCGGGCTGATGCACACCAGGATGCGCTCGCCGGCCGGCCAGGTCGTGTGGATCTGGTGCTCCTCGCGATAGGCCTGCATCTCGGCGTCGACGCGATCGGCGGTGCGGCGCAACGCCAGCTCGCGCAGCGCCAGCAGGTTCCCGCGCTGGAAGAAGTGATCGGCTGCGCGCGCGGCCTGCTCGGGCAGGTAGACCTTGCCTTCGCGCAGTCGCACCAGCAGGTCCTCGGGTGGCAGGTCGACCAGCTCGATCTCGTCGGCGCGGTCGAGCACCGAGTCGGGAATGGTCTCACGCACCCGCACGTGCGTGATCTGCGCCACCACGTCGTTGAGGCTCTCGACGTGCTGCACGTTGACGGTGGTGAAGACGTCGATGCCCGCGTCGAGCAGCTCGAGCACGTCCTGCCAGCGCTTGGCGTGGCGCGAGCCGGGGGCGTTGGTGTGCGCGAGCTCGTCGACCAGGATCAGCTTGGGCTTGCGCGCCAGCGCGGCGTCCAGGTCGAGCTCTTCGAGCGTACGCCCGCGGTGCTCGAGCTTGCGCCGCGGCAGGATGTCGAGGCCGAGCAGCATGCTCGCGGTCTCCGGGCGGCGATGGGTCTCGACCAAGCCGACCACCAGGTCGGTGTTGTGCTCCGTCACCAGGTCGCGCGCGACCTGCAGCATGCGGTAGGTCTTGCCGACGCCGGGCGCGAAGCCGAAGAAGATCTTGAGCTTGGCGCGGCGCGTGCGCGCCTCGTCTTGCTTGATCCGGCGCAGCAAGGCGTCCGGATCGGGTCTGGCCGCGGTCTCCGTCACGCTCTCTCACCGAGCTCGGCTGGTCGCGCGTCGATCATTATTGCGGGCTCCAAGCCGTCTTCAAGCTGCGCGCCATAGGGCGGGCCCCGCCTTCGCGCCCGCTACATTGCTGCCCGGCCCAGGTGGTCGAGCGCTCGGTTGAGCAGCAGCACGTTGACGCGTGCCTCGCCGAGCACGCCGAAGGTGGGCGCCTCGACCTGCCGGCGCACCAGCTCGCGCACGGCACCCGCGGGCAGGCCGCGCGCCCGTGCCACGCGACCGACCTGAAAATAGGCGGCGGCCGGCGTGATGTGCGGGTCGAGCCCGCTGCCCGAGGAGGTCACCAGGTCGACGGGCACCGGCGCGGTGTTGCCGGGGTCGGCCTCGCGCAGCGCTTTGATCCGGGCGGCGACGGCGTCGTGCAGCGCCGGGTTGAGCGGCCCGAGGTTGCTGGCGCCGGACGAGCCTGCGTTGTAGGGGTAGGGCGCCGTGACCGACGGCCGCGACCAGAAGTAGCCGGGCGCGTCGAAGGCCTGGCCGATCAGCGCGGAGCCGACGACCTTGCCGTGATCGCGGATCAGGCTGCCGTTCGCCTGCTGCGGGAACAACACCTGCGCCACGCCCGTGATCACGAGCGGGTAGAGCAAGCCGGTGAGCAGACTGAACGCGAGCAGCAGCATGGCTGCCGGCCGCATCAGCGAGAGCAGGCCGGCGCGGGCCCCCGCGCGCGGCGGCAGCGCGGGCGCCTCACGCTCGAGCGAGCCGACTGCGGTTTGCGTGGTGGGGCTCATGACGGAGACCTCCAGCTTCTTCAGCTCACACCCAGCGCGGTGAGCCCGAGGTCGATGACCTTGATGAATGGGAACGGCAGCAAGAGCCCCCCCAGGCCGTAGACCAGCAAGTTGCGCTGCAGCAGCGCCGAGGCCGGTGCGGGGCGGTACTCGATGCCACGCAAGGCCAGCGGAATCAGCGCGACGATCACCAGCGCGTTGAAGATCACGGCCGACAGCACCGCCGTGGCCGGCGAATGAAGGTGCATGACGTTGAGCGCCGACAGCGCGGGGTAGGTGCCGACGAACGCGGCCGGGATGATCGCGAAATACTTGGACACGTCGTTCGCAATGCTGAAGGTGGTGAGCGCGCCTCGCGTCATCAGCATCTGCTTGCCGATCTCGACCACCGAGAGCAGCTTGGTCGGATTGCTGTCAAGATCGACCATGTTGCCGGCCTCCTTGGCGGCCTGGGTGCCGGTGTTCATCGCCACCGCGACGTCGGCCTGCGCCAGCGCGGGCGCGTCGTTGGTCCCATCGCCGGTCATCGCCACCAGGTGGCCCTTGCGCTGGTAGTCGCGAATCATCGCCAGCTTGGCCTCGGGCGTGGCCTCGGCCAGAAAGTCGTCGACGCCTGCCTCGGCGGCGATCGCGGCGGCGGTGAGCGGGTTGTCGCCGGTGATCATCACGGTGCGGATGCCGATCCTGCGCATCTGATCGAAGCGCTCCTTGATGCCGCCCTTGACGATGTCCTTGAGCTGCACCACGCCGAGCACGCGCGCCCCGTCCGTGACCACCAGCGGTGTCGCGCCCTGCTTGGCGATCTCCTGGACCGCGAGCTGCACGTCCGCCGGTACGCTGCCGCCCAGCTCGCGTACGAACGCGGCGACCGCATCCGCTGCGCCCTTGCGGATGCGCCGCCCGTCGAGGTCCACCCCGCTCATCCGCGTCTGTGCGCTGAAGGGAACGAAGGTCGCGCCGAGCTGCTTGATATCGCGCCCGCGCAGGCCGTGCTTCTCCTTGGCCAGCACCACGATGCTGCGGCCCTCGGGCGTCTCGTCCGCGAGCGAGGCGAGCTGCGCGGCGCCGGCCAGCTCGTGCGGTTGCACCGACGGGGCAGGCACGAACAGCGTGGCCTCGCGGTTGCCGAGCGTGATGGTGCCGGTCTTGTCCAGCAGCAGCACGTCGACGTCGCCCGCGGCCTCCACCGCTCGGCCCGAGGTCGCGATCACGTTGGCCTGGATCATGCGGTCCATGCCGGCGATCCCGATCGCGGAGAGCAGGCCGCCAATGGTCGTCGGGATCAGGCACACCAGCAGCGCGGTGAGCACGGTCGCGCTGACCACGGTGCCGTGGCCCGCGCTCTTGACCGCGTAGGCCGAGTACGGAAGCAGGGTCACCGTCACCAGCAAGAAGATCACGGTCAGGCCGGCGAGCAGGATGTCGAGCGCGATCTCGTTCGGGGTCTTCTGGCGCTTGGCGCTCTCGACCAGCGAGATCATGCGGTCCAGGAACGCCTCGCCCGGGTTGGCCGTGATGCGCACCACCAGCCAGTCGGACAGCACGCGCGTGCCTCCGGTGACCGCGCTGCGATCCCCGCCGCTCTCGCGGATCACGGGCGCGCTTTCCCCCGTGATCGCGCTCTCGTCCACCGAGGCGACGCCCTCGACGATCTCGCCGTCGCCGGGGATGAAGTCGCCGGCTTCGACCAGCACGACGTCGTCCTTGCGCAGGCGAGCGGAGGCGACCTCCTCGTGCGCGAGTCGCGTGGGGAGCGCAGCTCCCTCTCGCGTGGGGTGGGGCCCCGACGAATTCACTTCGTCGTTGCGGGGCGGCGCGTGCCGCCCCGCAACGATCCGCTTGGCCACCACGTCCTTGCGCGCCTTGCGCAACGTGTCGGCCTGCGCCTTGCCGCGGCCCTCGGCCATGGCCTCGGCGAAGTTGGCGAAGAGCACGGTGAACCACAGCCAGATGCAGACCGCGAAGATGAAGCTGGCGGGAGCCTCGCCGTGGCCCGTGATCGCGGCGTGCAGAAACAGCAGCGTGGTGAACGCGCTGCCCACCTCGACCACGAACATGACCGGGTTCTTCAGCATCAGCCGCGGGTCGAGCTTGCGGAAGGAATCCGCCACCGCGCGCTGCACGATTGCCGGGTCGAACAACGGGCGAGCTTGAGCCTTGTGCGTCATGGCTTCACCCACTGCCGTGGCGAGCGAGCGAAGCGAGCCGCGCCGAGGGGTGGGGCCCCGACGGCTTCGCCGGCGGGGCGGGGAGGGGGCGTGCCCTCCCCGGTGAGAGCGAGCTGCTCGACGATCGGGCCGAGCGCCAGCGCGGGAAAGAAGGTCAGCGCACCGACCAGCAGCACCGTGCCGGCGAGCAATGCCACGAACAGCGGTGTGTGCGTGGGCAGCGTGCCGCTCGTGGCCGGCACCGCCTTCTTGCGCGCCAGCGAGCCGGCGACCGCCAGCACCGGCACGATCAGCCAGTAGCGGCCGATCAGCATCGCGAGCCCGATCGCGGTGGCGTAGAACATCCCGCTCGCGGTGAGGCCGGCGAAGGCCGAGCCGTTGTTGCCGGCTCCGGAGCTGAACGCGTACAGGATCTCGCTGAACCCGTGCGCGCCCGGGTTGCCGAGCGGCGCGGTGCCCGCGGGCAGCACGCAGGCGATCGCGGTCCCGATCAGCATGGGTGCGCAGGAGAGCAAGATCACCAATGAAGCCATCTTCATCTCGAAGGCCTCGATCTTCTTGCCCAGGTACTCGGGCGTGCGCCCGACCATCAGGCCGGCCACGAACACGGCGATGATCGCATACATCAGCATGCCGTAGAGGCCGCAGCCGACGCCGCCGAAGATCACCTCGCCGTACTGGATCAGCCACAACGGCACGAAGCCGCCGAGCGGGGTGAAGCTGTCGTGCATCGCGTTGACCGAGCCGTTGCTGGCGGCGGTGGTGGCCGCCGCCCACAGCGCGCTGGTGCCGATGCCGAAGCGCACTTCCTTGCCCTCCATGTTGCCGCCGGCTTGCAGCGCGCTCGCGCTCTGGTCGGCGCCCAGCGCCGAGAGCACCGGGTTGCCGGCTTGCTCGGAGCCGGCGCACAGCAGCAGCAGAGGTACGAAGATCACGATCATCGCCGCGAGCAGGGCGCGTCCCTGGCGCTTGTCCCTGACCATCGCGCCAAAGCTGAAGCACAGCGCGGTCGGGACCAACAGAATCGCGAGCAGCTCGAGGAAATTCGACAGCGGCGTGGCGTTCTCGAATGGATGGGCGGAGTTGATGTTGAAGAAGCCGCCGCCGTTGGTGCCGAGCTGCTTGATCGCGATCTGCGAGGCCACGGGCCCGAGCGCGAGCACCTGCTCGGTCACGCGCGTGTGATCGGCCGCGCTCGTGGCCTCGAGCAGCCGCGCGGTGGCGTGGGCGCCGAAGGTCTGGACCACCCCCTGCGAGACCAGCGCCAGCGCGAAGATCGCCGACAGCGGCAGCAGCACGTACACGACGCTGCGCGTCAGGTCGACCCAGAAGCTGCCCACGCCGCTGGCGGAACGCCGCACGAAGCCGCGGATCAGCGCGACCAGGATCGCCATCCCGGTGGCGGCCGAGACGAAGTTCTGCACCGTCAGCGCGAGCATCTGCGTGAGGTAGCTCATGGTCGTCTCGCCGCCGTAGACCTGCCAGTTGGTGTTGCTGGCGAAGCTCACGGCGGTGTTGAACGCGACCTCGGGCGGGACCGCTGTCATGGTGTCGGGATTGAGCGGGAGCAAGCTCTGCAGGCGCTGCAGGGTGTAGACGGCGAGCAAGCCGAGCAGGTTGAACAGCAGCACCGCGCCGGTGTAGCGCTGCCAGCTCATGTCCTCGTCCGGCCGCACGCCGCACAGCCGGTAGATCAGGCGCTCGAGCGGCCCGAGCACGTGCTGGGCACGCGTGGCCTTGCCTTCGTAGACGCGCGCCATGTAGGCGCCGAGCGGCAGGCTCAGCCCGATCAAGGCCCCGAAGTACAGGGCGTACTGCAACAGCGTATGCGCGGTCACGACAACTTCTCCGGGTAGAGCAGCGCGACCATCAGATACACGAGCAGCAGCGCGGCGAGCCCGCCGCCCAGCCAGGTCAGCGCGGTCATGGCGTCACACCCTTTCGCACAGGCGCACGAAACCCCAGGTCACGACGAAGAACGCGATCGCGATGGCGAGAAACAACACGTCCATGGTCGGCGCGCGGTTGCCCCGCACGCGAGACAACCGCCTCCTTCGCGGCTCAATCTAGGCCCTTGCACATCAACGCCGAGTCAAGGTGAGCCCGGGAGGTGTAAAGAAATCATCAGGAACGCGCGCTGCCTGGACAGCGTTGGCACGCGGGCCCCCGCCAGGGCCGTGTGCGCGTCACGCCGGGGTCGGGGCGGCAACGCGGCGCTTCAGGGCCAGCCCGACCAGCGCCAGCGTGAGCAGGAAGTATGCGTTCCAGGCGGCGTAGCTGAGCAAACCCGGCGTGCCGAGCACCCATTCCAAGCGGGCCACGCTGATCGCGGCCCCGGCGATGCCGATCACGCCGTTGCCCGCGAGCAACGCGGCGGCGCGGCGCTCCAGGCGGTTTGCGTTCAGCACCGGCGCGGCGAGCCACGAGCCCAGCCCCAGAAAGGCGTAGCCCCACATCTCGAGCGCCCAGGCCAGCGAGCCCGGGTTGGCCATGGTCAGCGAGCCGATAACGACCTCGAGCTCCGGCCGCCCGTCGCGCACCAGCGCCGGCACGAAGGTGGTCTGCACCACGTAGTTGAGGCAGATGAAGCTCGCGCCCAGACCGCTCGCCAGCAGCCCCAGGCGGCAGCTCGCGGCCTGCGCCGGCCCTGCCAGCCCGCGCAAGGCGGCCACCAGCACCACGCAGCCGCCGACGAACAGCAAACCGCAGAAGTACGGCAGCGCCTGCACCGGGTGATAGTTGGCGATGAACACGCGCGCGTTCCGCCATGCGGGTTGCGGGTGCGTCGCGTTCACGACCGCGACCGCGAGCGGGCCCGAGCACACGATCCCCGCGATTGCCGAGCGCACCCCCCAGATGCCGAGGCGGCATGCAGCCGCCTGTGGAGCGTCCACCGTCATGGGGTCGCGGGCGAGCCGTCCGGGGGGCTGCGATCGCGGTCGAGCACCTCCCGTACCTTGCGCGAAAGCGAATCCGGCGTGAAGGGCTTCTGGATGAAGTACGCGTCTGGGTCGAGCACGCCGTGGTGCGCGATGGTGCTGTCGGTGTAGCCGGACATGTACAGGACACGCAGCTCGGGCCGCAGCGCAGTGAGGCGTTCCGCGAGCGCGCGACCGTTCATGCCGGGCATCACCACGTCGGTCAGCACCAGGTGAATCGGCCCGGCGTGGCGTTCGTGCAGCGCCAGGGCCTCGGTCGCGTTGCGGGCGGTGAGCAGGGTGTAGCCCCGCCTGCCCAGGATCGCGAGCGCGCCCGCGCGCACTCCCTCGTCGTCCTCGACCAGCAGGACCGTCTCCACGCCGGTCGCGGACGGCAGCAGGCTGGAACGCGAGATCGGAGTTGCCTCGAGCGTGGCCGTGCTTGGCAGATACAGCTTGAAGGTCGTGCCGCGGCCGGGCTCGCTGTAGACCCAGATCGAGCCGCCGGCCTGTTTGACGACGCCATAGACCGTCGCTAGCCCGAGGCCGGTGCCGCCGCTTCCCTTGGTGGTGAAGAACGGCTCGAACAGACGCGCCTTGACCGCGTCGTCCATGCCCTGGCCCGTGTCGCTTACCGCCAGCATCACATGAGGCCCCGGCGTGACCTCGGTGTGAGCCTGAGCGTAGCTCCCGTCGAGCTCCACATGGGCGGTCTCGATCGTCAGCTTGCCGCCTGCCGGCATCGCGTCGCGCGCGTTGACCGCGAGGTTCACGATCACCTGCTCGATCTGGGTCGGATCCGCGACCACCGTGGCGGCCGTCCGCATCAAGCGCAGCTCGAGCTCGATGTCCTCGCCGATCAGGCGGCGAAGCATGCGCTCGACCTCGCGGACCACCGCGTTCAGGTCGACCGGCCTCGGCGCGCTGACCTGCTTGCGCGAGAACGCCAACAATTGTCGCGTGAGGCCGGCGGCGCGCTCGCCGGCGCTGCGGATATCCTCGAGGTCATTGCGCAGAGGATCGTCTTCGCGCAGGTCCTCCAGCACCACGCCCGAGATCCCGAGGATCGCCGCGAGCGCGTTGTTGAAATCGTGCGCGACGCCTCCGGCCAGCCGTCCGATCGCTTCCAGCTTCTGGGCTTGACGGAGCTGCTCCTCGAGCTGACGCCGTTCGGTCACGTCGGTCATGATCGAGAGCAAGCTAGGGCGTTCGCCGAAAGCGGCCGCGTGCGAGATCACCTCGACATCGATCAGCGAGCCGTTCTTTTTGCGGTGGCGTTGGGCCGCGTATTGCGCCGTGCCGTCCGCGCTCGGTCGCGGTCGCGGCGGCTCTTCGCCCCGAGGCCCGGCGCTCGCTTCCGGTGCGGCCAGGTCCGGCACCCGCATGCCGCGCAGCTCCTCACGGCTGTAGCCGTACTGCTGGACCGCGGCGTCGTTGACCGACTCGATGCGACCGCTCTGCGCGTCGTGCACCACCGCCGCGAGCGGAATGCTGTCGAACAGCACCCGGTACTTGTGCTCGGAAGCCCGCAGCGCGCGCTCGGTCTCTGCGCGCCCGCTCGCGTCTCGCACCACCGCCATGACGTGGCGCGCGCTGCCCCGGGCCAGGGGCGCCAGGCTGATATCCACCGGCAGCTCCGAGCCATCTTTGCGCCTCGCGCGCAGCGTGAGCCCCGTACCCAGCGGACGCGTGTGCGGCGCCGCCGCGTAGCCAACGCGATGCCTCACGTGCTCGAGGCGCAGACTCGCGGGGACCAACATTTCGATCGGCTGCCCGGTAAGCTCGTGGCGCGGGTAGCCGAACAGGGTTTCGGCATACGCGTTGACCGAGACGATGCGCCCGTCCTCGGCCACGAGCACGACGGCGTCTGGTATCGCTTCGACGAGATCCGACTCCAAGGTTCCTCCACGCTTGTGACACCGTACGTCAGAAACGCTGGTCGCTGTCGCAAGTCCGCGTCTGCGCAGGCGAGAAACCGAGGTTCCCTAGAGTCAGCTTCGCGATCGCATGGCCAGAACTGGTCATGCCGTGCGCCGCCAACGCGCCATGTGTCCGGTGGGTTCCGCTCAAACCCAGTCGCGACCGACGCCGCGTCGCGACCGGCATTCAGGGCTTGTGCGCGAGCCAGTGCGCGATCTGCTGATATTTTGCCGGCGCGGCGGGCTGCTGTTGCGCGAGATTCTCGATCGCGGTGACGAAGGCGTGCTGCGCCTCGGTCACCGGCGGCCGCAGGCTTGGCGCGGACGCGGGAGCGGGCGGTGCCGCGGGCGCGGGCGGGATGCCCGGCCTGCGGGTGCTGGCCAGCGCCTCGAGCACCGAGCCCACGCCAACGCTGCGCCGCGCCTCGACCGAGTGCGAATAGCCGGTCTGATTCGGTGCAAACCGCTGCGCGAGCAGCTGCAGCACCGAGGTGTGGTCGAACAGTGCGTGGCTCACCCCGCCTTGCGCCGCGAACGGAGAGATCACGATCGCGGGCACGCGCATCCCGGCCGAGGTGAACGCCCTGCCGAAGTGCGCGCCCTGCGGCGGTGCATAGGCGATCGGTGGAGGCGCGACGTGGTCGTAGAAGCCGCCGTGCTCGTCGTAGGTCAGGATCATCACGGTCCGCGCCCAGCGCTCCGGGCTCGCGGTCAGCGCGTCGTAGACCGACTTCAGGAAAGCCTCTCCATACGCGACCTGCACCGGGGGGTGATTGTCGCTGGCGTGCCCGCTCAAGTGCACGGGCACGTCGTCGTAGTCGGGCTCGACGAAGATGACCTGTGGAAAGCGGTTGGCCGCCTCCTGCAGCACGTCTTCGCGCAGGTCGCCGAGGGAACGAAAGTGCTCGCTCAGCAGCGCGGGCCACATCTTGGGCATCAATGCCCAGAACGAGAGGCCGGCGGAGTACACGCGCCAGCGGATCTGGTGGCGGTCGAGCCAGTCGAATACCAGATCCTGGCTGTCGAGCAGCCCGCTCTGGTTCTCGTCGTAGAACACGTCCCCGCTGAACGCCATCAGCCGGTTGGGCTGCGTGGAGGCCGGCAGCGAGGCGTGCCAGCGGTCGCACAGGGTGTATTCGCGCGCAAAGAAGTGCGTGACTGGCAGCAGGGCCGGCGTGAGCACGCTCATCGGCGGCGGCTGCAGCACGCCGCTGGTACCGGTGAAGCGCTCATAGGCGGCGACGAACCCCGTCATCGTGAAGCCGTGCGTGATGGCCGAGCGCGCGAGCTGTTGGTCGATATAGGTGCGCGAGTGCGGGACGTCGTTCGGCAGCGGGTCGTCTTGCTGCACGAGGAAGGGCGCGATCAACGTGGCGTTCTGCGAGGCGTTGCGGTAGTCGGGGTTGCCCAGAGAGGTCAGCCCGTCCACATCGGCGCGTCCGCCGAATTGCGGCAGGCGCAGGCATCCCAGCATGTGGTCGAACGAGCGGTTCTCCATCATGACGACGACGATGGTGTCGATGTTCGCGCGCAGCTCGTCCGGGGTCACGGCGCCTCCTGGCTGCAGCTCGGATACACGTCGATCAGCAGGTTGCGCGGCAGCTCCGGCCCGCAGCTCTCGCCGGCAAGCAGCGGCGTCGACAGCAGCCACGCGCCGCGCACCGCCAGGCCGGCGAACGCGGCCGAGCGTACGCCGGGATCCAGCTCGGCGCTTCTGCCGCCGTGCTCCACGTGATAGTGCCGCGCGACCTCCGCCGGCACCTCGACCTCGGCCGCGCGCACGCGCGCGTCCCAGTCGGCGTCCGGCGGCGTGACCTGCACCGAGAGCGTGCCGTTCTCGCAGCGCGCGCTGGGGTCGGCGATCGAGGCGCCGATCGATTTGGCGGTGCCGGTCGCCGCGCGCACGTCGACGTCGACCTCGCGCGAAGCCGTGCCCCAAAGGTTGTGAGCGTCGAAACGCAGCTTGGTCGGTACCTGGGGCCGCACCTCGCGCTCTCCCTTGCTGGGCACCTCGCCCAGCCCGGCCAGCGGCGGTGCGGCCGCGATCTCGCCGCCTGCGCTCGCGTCCCAGCTGAGGCGCACCGCGCTGCCCGGGCACACCACATTGGGATCGACGCGAAACGTGTGGATCGTCGGCTTGCAGCCGAGCAGGCAGGCGCACAGGCCCAGTGCTAGAGCGCGGAGCACATCCGCGGCAGCGTCGCGAGCGGTCATCACCCCTCCGGCCTCGGCGCGCGCAGGCAACGCTCGCCGGGCAATTGGACCGGCACGCTAGAACGGCGCGTGACGCGATCGCAAGCCCATTCACCGTGCCGTTTCCGCGCACTGGCTGGCAGCGCCAAGAAGCTTGGTGTTCCCCGGCCAGGACGCGGCCCCGGGGCCGGCCGGCGCGTCCCTTTGATGGCTGGGTGCGAACGAGCTAGGCTGCCCTCCGTGCTTGCGGAACGGGCGCGCAGGGGATGGCAGGTCGCCGTGCCGGCGCTGCTGATCGCGTGTAGCAGCACGCCGCACCGCATGGGCGCAGGCGGCGGCTCCGGCGACGGCGGCGCGGCGCAGACCGGCTCCGGTTCCGGCCCCGGCAGCTCGGGTACCGACTTCGGCAATGCCAAGACCGCAGCGCCGGGCACGCAGCCCGACGCGGGCGTGGTGGTCCAGCAGCCGCCCGATTGCGCGGGGCAGACCCAGATGGCGAAGCAGGTCGACGTCGATATGTACATCATGCTCGACCGCTCCGACTCGATGCGCGAGGTCACCGGCGCGGGCCCCACCAAGTGGGACGCGATCCGCGCGGCGCTGAGCTCGTTCGTGTCGGACCCGCAGTCCGATGGGCTGGGCGTTGGGCTGCAGTACTTCCCCCTGGGCGCCGCCGGCATCCCCGACAGCTGCATGGCGGACGCGGACTGCGGCAGCGACGGCGGCCCGTGCCTGGTCAAGGCCTGCATGCCGCCGCCGCTGAACGTGCCCTTCTCGTTCACGCAGTGCCTCAGCGATGCCGACTGTCCCGCCCTCTCTCCGGGCTGCGCGCCCTTCGGCCTGTGCGAGCTCGACGACACGCTGGCGTGCTTCAACCTCGGCGCCGGCGGCTGCGGCCAACAGGGCGCGTGCATGCCCTATACGGGCGAGTGCTTGAGCTATGCCTCCTGCACGACCGCCGACTACGAGACCCCGGCGGTGCCGATCGGCGTGCTGCCCGGCAACGGCACGGCGCTCACGTCCTCGCTGATGTCGGAGATGCCAATCGGCCTCACGCCCACGCCGGTTGCGCTCACCGGTGCGATCAACCTGGCCGCGATGTACGCCAGTCAGAACCCGACCCACCGCGTGATCACCGTGCTCGCCACCGACGGCCTGCCCACCGAATGCCTGGCCTCCAGCGTGCAGACCGAGGCCGATGCGGTGACCGAGGTCGCGAACATCGCGGGGCAGGGCTTCGCGCTGATGCCGAGCATCGAAACCTACGTGATCGGCGTGTTCTCGCCCGACGACACCGGCGCGATGGCCAATCTCGATCAGATCGCGGCCGCGGGCGGCTCGGGGCACGCGTTCATCGTCGACCCCACCCAGGATGTCGCACAGCAGCTGCTGGATGCGCTCGCCACGATTCGCGGGGGCACGCTGGACTGCGAGCTGCAGCTCCCGCAGGCCCCGGCGGGACAGACGCTCGATTATGGCTACGTCAATGTCGAGCTCAATCAAGGCGGGCAGTCGACCAGTCTGCTGTACGTGCACAGCGCGGACCAGTGCGACAAGGCGGACCTCGGCTGGTACTACGACAGCCCCAATCCGAACGCGCAGGCGCCGAGCAAGATCATCGTGTGCCCCAAGAGCTGCGACACCTTGCAGGCTGCCCACGACGCCACCGTCGACATCCGCCTCGGCTGCGCGACCAAGGGCCCGGTCTAGAGCACCGAACATATTGAAACACGTACGATTTCGGGGTCCTCGCGGGCGCATGGCACGCGCGCTCCCCGCTCGACGTAGGATGGACTATGCCTTCGGGCTCCCGCCCGCGCCCTGCATCCCGCCATGACCCCGACTTCGCACACGTTTCAATATGTTCGGTGCTCTAGAGCAGCTACTGCCGCGCCAGCGCGGTCAGGGTCAGGCCGCCATCGGCGAGCTTGAACGCGTAGCGCAGCAGGGCACCGCGCCACACCACCCGCACCTGAACGCCGTCCTGGAAGGGCCGCAGCCACACCCGGCGCACAGAGCCCTCGTAGACGGCATAGTCGTTGAGAGGGATGCGCGCGTGGGCGTGCGGCAGGCTGATAACCACGCCCGGCGAGCTGAGCTCGTAAGTCCGCAGGTCCGCGTCGCTGCCATCCATCGGCACGAACATTTGGGTCTGCGCGCCGGTGACCGTGACGCGCGGCCGGCTAGCCGGCGCGTTCGCGCTGTTGGTGGCGGTCGTGGCCGTGCTCGTGGTCGTGGCCACGGGCAAGGCCGCTCGCACAGGGGCGGCAGGCGCAGGCGCGGCAGCCGCCTCCGCAGCCAACGGCCCGGGCACCGGCGCGGGCAGCGCTGGCGGCGCGAGCACCGGCGCCATCAGTGCCGGCGTTGCGGCGGGTGCTGGCGTTGCGGCAGGCGCCGGCGTTGCGGGCACGGGAGCAGGAGACGGCGGTCGGACGACGACGGGCCCGCGCGGCGGCGATGGCTCCCCGCGCGCCCACAACCAGCTGGCCGGCGCGCCGGCCGCGATCAGCAGCGCCAGCAACGCCGCCCATTGCGCGAAGCTCGCGCCGCGCCCCGCTCCGTCCTGCAATCTCTCGATCAGCTCCGGCCTGTAGGGCTGCTCCCCGGCTGGCTCGAAGTTCTCTGCCTCGGGCAGCGTGACGTCCACACGCAGCCGCGGGACGCGCGGATCGCCGCTGGCGTCCAGCTCGACGCCCGCTACGCGCCCGTGGCGCGGCGTCTGCCCGGGCGCGAAGCTGACCTCGACCTGCGACCCCAGCTCCAAGAACGGCAGCGTGGCGCGCAGCCGAAGACCTTCCGCGGTGGCTTCGGCGCGTGCGTGCACGCGACTCTGCAGTCCGGCGAAGCCGAGCTCCACCGGGCTCGTCAGCGGCGCGCTCGCGCGCACGATTTCGTGCAGCGCGCGCACCTGCTCTCCGGCCAGCGTTTCGAAGCGAATCCCCATCGAGGGGTCGAGCACCGCGTTCTTCGGTCGCTCGAGCTCTTCGGCGGGCTGGTCACCGCCCAGCCTGACCAGCGTCTTGGTGTCGGGCCGCTCGCTGGCCGCGTCCGCTGTGCCGGCGCGCTCGCGCGCCCACGCCACCACCCCAGGCAGGTCGAGCGTCTGTCCCGCGATCAACAAGCGGCAGGTCACGCGCGAGCCCACGCGGTGGACCGTGTCCGCGCGGAGACCCATGCCGCCCGCGCTCAGATCCAGGCACGTGGCCTCGATGTCGCCCTGCTCGCCCTGGCCGCTGATGCGGACGCGCGCCCGGTAACGCACGCGTGGCAGCCGCCGGTGTGCCGGAGGCGCGGGCCGCCCCGGCCCGGCTTTCGAGTCGCCCATGCCGCCCATCCCTCCAAAGGTATCCGATCATGTGGGCCTTGCGCATCCCTCCAGGTCGGGACGGCGTGGGCCGGGCTTTGCGGCGCTTGACCGCGTGCATGCGGGGCCTATGTGCAGCCTGAGGGCACTCCAGTCACGGCGCTCCCCTTCCGCCATGCAAGCCACCGCGCAACAAGCCAGGCCCGGACGCATCGCACGCGTCGCCGGGATCGACATCTACCTGCACTGGAGCTTCCTGCTGCTGCTGGGCTGGATCTTCGTCTCGCACGTGGTCGCTGGGCACGCCCTGGCCGTGGCGGCGCGTGGGGTCGCGTTCGTCGGCCTGATCTTCGCCTGCGTGGTTTTGCACGAGCTGGGTCATGCGCTCACCGCCAAGCGCTTCGGCGTGCGCACCCGCGACATCACGCTGTATCCGATCGGCGGCGTCGCCCGTCTCGACCACATGCCCGAGCGGCCGCGCGAGGAGCTGCTGGTCGCCGTGGCCGGGCCCGCGGTCAACTTCGCGATCGCGGGGCTGCTCTGGCTGGTCACCCCGGCCGCCGAGCTCGCGGCCGGCTTGACCCTGGTCGGCGGCTCGCTCGCGAGCAAGATCATGTATGTCAACCTGTCGCTCGGCCTGTTCAACCTGCTGCCGGCCTTTCCCATGGACGGGGGCCGGGCGCTGCGCGCGCTGCTGGCGATGCGCATGGACTACGTGCGCGCCACGCAACTGGCCGCGAGCGCCGGGCAGACGCTGGCGGTGCTGCTCGGCATCGCAGGCCTGTTCTTCAACGCCTTTCTGACGTTCATCGCGGTGTTCGTGTTCGTCGGGGCGCACCAGGAGGCGCTGCTGGTGCAGGCGCGCGCCGTGCTCGCGGGCGTCCCGGTGACCGCCGCCATGCTGACGCGCTTTCAAGCCGTGCAGGCCGACACGGCCGTCTCCCACGTGGTGGAGCTGCTGCAGAGCTCGGACCAGGAAGACTTCCCCGTCGTGCAAGATGACGCCGTCGTGGGCGTGCTGACGCGCCCCGCACTGCTGCGCGCGCTGGCTTCGGGTGGCCAGCAGGAGCCGGCCGCGAGCGTGATGACACGCAGCTGCGAGGTGGCCGAGGACTCGGAGATGCTGGATGCCGCCTTCGGCCGCATGCAGCAGGCCGGCTGCAGCTCGCTGCCGGTGGTGCATGACGGCCACCTGGTCGGGCTGATCACGCTCGAGCACGTGGGCAAGTGGATGATGCTGCGCGGCGCGCTGCGCCGGACGCAGGCCGCGCGCACGGTTTAACGTTGGGGGGCCGCCGCACGTAGTACGCTGCGGCCCATGCGTGGACCTCGGGCGAAGCGGCGCGTGATGGGGCGCTTGATCGGCGCCGGGGTCGGGCCGGCATGAGCCGTTCCGTAGCCCTGCTGCTGCTGCCGCTGGTCTTGCTGTGCGCGGGCTTCATCGCGTTCTGGTGGCGCGCCCTGCGCCGCGGGCCGCGGCCGGCTGGGGGCCGGCCCTCGCCTGCGCTGGTCGCGCTGGGCGCGGTCACCAACTTCTTCGACACCCTGGGCATCGGCTCCTTCGCCACCACGACCAGCGTCTTTCGCCCTTTCAAGCTGGTGCCCGACCGCTTGATCCCGGGGACGCTGAACGTGGGCCACACCTTGCCCACCGTCGCCCAGGCACTGATCTACGTCGCCATCATCGAGGTCGACATGCGCACCTTGCTGGTGATGGTGGGTAGCGCGGTGGCCGGCGCATTCGCGGGCGCGGAGCTGGTGGCGGGTTGGCCCGAGCGCAAGGTGCAGGTGGGCATGGGCCTGGCGCTGCTCGCGGCCGCGTTGCTGTTGCTGGCGCGGCTGCGCGGCTGGCTGCCGCAGGGCGGCGACGCCTCCGGCCTGCACGGCGCGCTGTTGCTGGTCGGGGCGTTCGGCAACTTCGTGCTCGGCGTGCTGATGACGCTCGGCATCGGGCTGTACGCGCCGTGCATGGTGCTGGTGTCGCTGCTCGGCATGAGCCCCAAGGTCGCGTTCCCGATCATGATGGGCTCGTGCGCGTTCTTGATGCCGGTGGCGAGCGCGCGTTTCATCCGCCGCCAGAGCTACCAGCCGCGAGTGGCGCTGGGGCTCGCGCTCGGCGGCGTGCCGGCGGTGCTGGTGGCGGCCTACATCGTGAAGCAGCTGCCGCTCGACGCGCTGCGCTGGCTGGTGCTCGCGGTGGTCGTCTACACCGGCCTCTCGATGCTGCGCGCGGCCCGCCGGGTGAGCCGTTGACGCTCTCTACGGATAGCCCTGAATGGTGGAGTTGCTGACCGTGATGCTGTGGGCGTTCACGCCCACGGCGGTGCCCACGTTCTTGACGCTGCCGGTGGAGACGTTGGTCCAGTGTCCGCCGGTGTTGCCGGTGATCGTCGAGTCGATGATCGAGAGCACCCCCATCATGTCGTTGCTGGTGAAGAACAGGCCGCCTCCGAAGGCGTTCATGCCGGCCGCGTTGTCGAGGATCGCGTCGCCGCACAGGGTGACGTCTACCGACACCCCGTCGCTGTAGACCGCGCCGCCGTTTCCGCCCGACCCGATCTCGTTCTGACCGTTGTTCATCACCGAGCACTTGCTGGCGTCGTTGTCGTTCGCGTCGTGTCCGGTGGCCGTGTTGTTCGTGAACAGGCTGTCGTAGATGTCGAGCTCCGCGTGCAGCGCGCCCACGGCGCCGGCGTTGCTCGCGCTGTTGCCGCTGAAGGTGCTGCTCACGATCATCGCGCCAGCCTTGCTGCCGACGATGTAGATCGCGCCGCCGCCCGTGTCGGGTCCGAGGGGCGCCGCTTCGTTGTCCATGAAGATCGAGTCGATCACCGTGAGCGCGCCGTCGCGCACGTAGAGCGCGCCGCCCTCGCCGTCGTCCCACCCCTGCGAGCACGGCGCGGGCGCCGACGGGATCGCGGCGGTTGGCGTCTGCTTGCCGTTGATCAGGGCGATGTGTTGGAGCGTCAGCCCGTTGTCGTTGGCGCGAAAGTCCGGGCTGTCGAAGCGCATGATCTCCACGGCGTGCTTGCCGTCGAGGGTGATCTGGTTACCACCGTCGATGACGGTGTTCTTGTTGGTCGGGAGGCTCAGCGTGGCGGTGACCGCAATGCTCATCGGGTCGGGCCCGCAGTTGAAGGTGATGACCCCGCCTTTGGTGACCGCCGCCTGGAGCTGACTGAAGCTGCAGCTCGCCGCCGTGCCGGTCCCCACCACGGTGGTCGGACTGGAGGTGTCGGCCGGTTGGCCCCGCGCCGGAATGCCGCCGCCGCACGAGCCGCTGGGGTTGCCCGCGTTCCCGCTCACGGGCGGCGCAGCGCCGGCGGTGCCCCCGCCGCCCGCCGCGCCTCCCGCCCCGCCCGTTGCGCCAGCGCTGGAACCGCCCGCGCCACTGGTCCCGGAGCCGCCGCCCGCCGCGCCGCCCGCCGCGCCGCCCGCGACACCGCCCGCGACACCGCCTGCGCCGCCGCCCGCCATTCCCCGGCCGCTCGTGCCGATGGAATTGCCCCTGCCGCCGTTCGTTCCTCCGCTGCTGCCCTGGCCGGCCCCGCCATTGGCGCCGGGGACGACGGTTCCGGACTGACCGCCGGTTCCCGGCTGCTGTTCGGCGCCCGCGGCGCAGGCCGCCACCAGCAGGCAGGCGAGCGCGATCAAGAGGGGTGAGCTTCGGTTCTGGGCATGGTGAGGAGTATGACCCGGGAGGCGGGGCATTCGGTTCACCCGGAAAGTCCCGGACGGGCCGGGCCACCCGTTCGTCAGCGGCTGCTGCGAGCCTCGGGCGGCAAGGCCGCGAACCAGCTGAAGAACTCGCCGAGCTTGGCCTTGCGCTCCTCCGGGAGGTAGTCGAAGTTCACGCCGCGCTCGATGATCTCCCAGTACTCCGGCGACTGCACCGAGAGCAGCTCGTCGCGGATCGAGGTCAGCCGCTGCGCATCCTCGTGCGCCATGTCCTCTTGGACCTTGCGCGCGCGCTCCAGGTCGCCGTGCAGGAGGTAGTAGGTCGCCAGCTTGACCTGTGCCTTGCGCACGCCCCGCAGGCTGGCCTCGTTGACCTCGCCCTCGCCCTCCTTGTCGACGTGCAGGAAGGTCTGCAGCAGCTCGTCGACCCGCGCGCTGCCGCGCTCGTGGGCGCTCTCGATCAGGCTGCACAGGTCGTAGGCGACCGTTTCCAGGATGAAGGGCAGCTTGGCGTTGTAGGAGAGCAGTCCGTAGTAATGAAAGTGGCGCGCGATCTCGACGCTGTAGGCGCCGCTGCGGTAGTCGAGCAGGCTCTGCGCCAGCAGCCGGTACTGGTAGATCACGCTGTACGCGGTGCGCACGTCCTGCCCGTTGATGGCGGTGCGCAGGTAGGTGTTGAAGAACTTGATCAGCAGCTCGACCAGCACGACGTGGTCGCGCCGCGCCGCATCCTCCGCGAGCAGGCGCGTGTTGATCGCGATCACGTGGTTGACGTCGCGGATGCGGTTGAGCGCCTCGCCGAACACCATCTGGTACTGGCGCAGGATCTTGAGCTCAAGCCAGGTGCGGCGTGCGCTGACCTGCTCGAGCACGTGGGCGTCCATCGACACGAAGTCGGCGTTGTGCGCGAGCTCGCCGCCCACGCAGAAGAATCCCTCCGGCAGCTGCCCGCGGATGGCCTGGAACTGCTGCATCAGCTCGCGCAGCGCGTCGACGGCCGCCATCGACACGCCGGTGTCGCGGTTCTGCATTGCGTTGAGCGCGACGTCGCCCAGTTGCTCGACGCCGCGCACCGCCTCCGCTTGCACGTCGTACATCTGACCGCGGCAGCGCGCGACCGCCTGCAGCGTGCGCTTGGAGATGCGCTCCACGATCCGGATCGGGTTCAGGTATACGAAGACGAAATTGAAGTAGGGCAGCAGGATCAGCAGAGAAAGCGTCAGCAGTGCCATCGCCACGCCGATGCCGGCGTAGGGCACGAAGCCGCTGGGGTGGCCGTCGGGGTCGAAGGTCATGGTGACCCACGCGCCCTGCAGCGTGGTCACCACGAACAGCGCCATCACCGCGAAGTTGATCGGCTCGGTGATGAACAGCTCGGTCACGCGGTGCGTGTAGCGGTTGCTTGCCAGCTCCACCACGATCGCGACCACCGTCAGCGCGATCGCGAGCACTCCTGAGACCACCTGCCCGGCATTGGTGAGCGTGCCGAGCGCGGCCTCGGCGTTGGGGTGGCGCAGCAGATCCAGCATGCGCGCCGCGCTCGCGCCGTCCGCGGAGGCGTCTACCAGCAGCGTCCCCACCACCAGCAAGAGGCACACCCCGCCCACGATCGAGAGCGGCAGCAGCCAGATTCGCGCCGCGGCCGGTGAGCGGGTCGCCATGATAGGGCAGCGGGGAGGGTGGGGCCCCGGCGTCTCAGGCCGGGGCGGGAAGGCGCGTGCCTTCCGGTCGCCGCAGCATACCCCGAAATTGCCGAATTCCGCGCCCCACGGCCGAACTGGCGTAGACAGATGGCCCCGTTGCACTATAGATACGCCTCCCCGCGGCCAGGGCCGCCGAGAGAGTCTGTTCGTAGGGCCGAGGCACGGCCCGATCCGGAGCGCCGCGCCATGCTGCATCGAGCCACCCCCAGCGACTCGCTCGATGCCCGGCAAGCCGCCCTCGAGGCGTTGCGCTGGGCGACGCGCGTGGCGACCGAGGACCCGGCCGCGCTCGAGCGCGCGCCCGAACGGCCGAGCGCCGAGGCCTGGCGCGCGCTGCCCTTGCCGGAGCTGCGCGCCGAGCTCGACGCGCTGCTGCTGGGCCGTCACACCCAGGAGGGCCTAGACGCGCTGCTCGCGATTGGCGTGCTCGAATGCTGGCTGCCCGAGGTACGGTCGCTGGTTGGCTTCGGCGACGGCGAGTGGCGTCACAAGGACGTCTGGAAGCACACCAAGCAAGTGGTGTGGCAATCGGTTCCGCGGCTGCGAGTGCGTTGGGCCGCGCTGCTGCACGACATCGGCAAGGTCAAGACCCGGCGCATCAGCCCCGACGGCGAAGTGCACTTCTTCGGGCACAGCGAGGTCGGCGCCGCGATGTTCCGCAAGCGCCTGGGGCCGCGCTTGGGCTTCGCGGGCGAGCTCGGCGAGCGCGTGCACTTCCTGATCCTGCACCACCTGCGCGCGAGCCAGTACGACCGCGACTGGACCGACTCGGCGGTGCGCCGCTTCGCGCGCGAGATGGACGCGGGGCTCACCGATCTGCTCGACCTGAGCCGCGCCGACATCACCACCAAGCGTCCGGAGCGCCGCAAGCGCGGGCTGCGCCAGATCAGCGAGCTCGCGCAGCGGATCGAAAAGCTGCGCGCCGAGGATGCCAAGGTGTCCCCGCTGCCCAAGGGCGTGGGCAGCGAGATCATGCGCCACTTCGGTCTGCCGCCTTCGCGCCATATCGGCGAGCTCAAGCAGCTGCTCGAGCGGGAGGTCGAGGCCGGCACCCTGCAGCCGCAGCGCGACTCCGCGTATTATGTGGCGTGGCTGGAAGCCAACCGCGAGCGGCTGGGCTTCTGAGCGCGAGGCTCGCCGGCGCGAAATGCGAGTCGGCGCCCGTGGCGGCTCAGCGCAGCACGGGGAGCTTGCGTCGGCTCCCGAGCGTAGAGTCGAGCGCCACGAGGATCCGCGCGCCGAACGCGACGTCTCTGGCTGCCGCGCCGCGTGATGGCGGTGCCTGCGGTCGCCTTGAAGATCGGCTGCCGCAACGTCACCTTCAAGAAGGGACGCATTCAAGTCCTTCAAGTCCTCACGTTGGATTCTCGAAATGCTGGACGCTCACCTCAGGGACAATCCCATCGGGTCGGCCGACGAGCTGGTGGCGCTGGAAGCCGAGCTGGAGGCGGTCGACGACGGCGGGCACGCGCTGCGTCGTGGGGCGCGGACGGCGGTGTGCGAGAAGGCCTTCGCAGCTCGATGCAGTGGGCTCGGAGGCTGCTGCTGATGCACCAGTCTTACGCGCAGCGACTGCCCGTCGTGAGCGGCTCCCGAGCCGATGGGGCTGCCTTCGAGCAGGCGCTGCGCGATCACGGCGTGGCCCCGTTGACCCGGGCGCCCGTCGATACGCTCCAGGTCAACGTCGGCAAGCGCTGCAATCAGGCCTGCCACCACTGCCACGTCGAAGCCGGCCCCAAGCGCACCGAGATCATGTCGCAGCGCGTGGCCGAGCGTGTGATCGAGCTGATCGAGAAGAGCCCGAGCGTGAAGAGCGTCGACCTCACCGGCGGGGCGCCTGAGCTCAACCCGAGCTTCCGCTCTGTGGTCACGCAGGCCCGCAGGCTCGGCCGGGAGGTGATCGACCGCTGCAACCTTACGATCCTGTTCGAGCTCGGGATGCACGATCTGGCGGAGTTCCTGGCGCAAGAACAGGTCCACGTCATCGCGAGCCTGCCCTGCTACCAGGAGAAGAACGTCGAGCAGCAGCGGGGCCGCGGCGTGTTCGACAAGAGCATCCGTGCGCTAACGGCACTGAACGCGCTCGGCTATGGCCGCCCGGGCTCGGCGCTGCGGCTCGACCTGGTCTACAACCCGGTGGGCGCCTCGTTGCCGCCGCCGCAGGCAAGTCTCGAGGCCCAGTACAAGCAAGAGCTCCGGGGGCGCTTCGGCATCGAGTTTCATCAGCTGTTGACCATCACGAACATGCCGATCAAGCGCTTTGCGCACTTGCTCGAGCGAACCGGTCAAGCGCAGGCCTACATGGGGCTGCTCGTGAACCACTTCAACCCGGCGACAGTCGAGCGCGTCATGTGTCGCTCGCTGGTGAGCGTCGGCTGGGACGGGCGGCTCTACGACTGCGACTTCAACCAGATGCTCGAGCTGCCCCTCGGCGCGGGCCCCAGGACGGTCTGGGACGTCGACTCCCTGGGCGACCTGACTGGTGGCCGCGTCGCGACCGGCAGCCACTGTTTCGCCTGCACCGCGGGCGCGGGCTCCAGCTGCGGAGGGTCCCTGGAATGACGGGCCGCAGCTCGGTGCTCCGGCTTCACGCCATCCCCGAGCTCCGGCTCGCGATCGAGACGGCCGCATGAGCAAGTGGGCAGGAGTCGCGCTCGCATTGGTTGCGGCGGCTCTGCTCCTGGCGGCCTTGCTGCTGTTGCCGGTGCATCGCGGCCTGCTCGAGCTGGTCGGCTGGATCCGCGGGGCTGGTGGGCTCGGGGCTCTGGTCTACGCGCTGGTGTACGTGCTTGCGACGCTGCTGTTCGTCCCAGGGTCGATGCTGACGGTCGGCGCCGGCTTCGCCTACGGTCCCGTGTGGGGCACGTTGTTGGTCTCGCCGGTCAGCGTTCTCGCGGCCACGCTGGCGTTCGTGCTGGGCCGGTCGATCGCTCGCGGCTGGGTGGCCCGGCGTGCGGCGCAGCACCCTCGCTTCGCGGCGATCGATCGGGCCATCGGCGAGGACGGCTTCAAGCTCGCCTTCGTCGTGGTCCTC
The DNA here is from genome assembly GCA_963778655.1 of uncultured delta proteobacterium. Classification (GTDB taxonomy): domain Bacteria; phylum Myxococcota_A; class Polyangia; order Polyangiales; family JAFGIB01; genus CAVZVA01. Next base: position 16,752 of record CAVZVA010000011.1, on the reverse strand, counting down.
TTGCTTCGGCTATCGCCCCTATTTCCCTTCAACCTGCTCAACTACGCGCTCGGGCTGACGCGGATCGAGCTGCGCACCTACGTCCTGGCGTCGTTCTTGGGCATGCTCCCGGGCACGTTTCTCTACGTCTACCTGGGCTCCTCGATCACGAGCGTGAGCGAGCTGTTGAGCGGCAGCCGGCCTTCGGCCGGCGTGTTTGGCCAGCTGCTCTACTGGGTGGGTCTGGCCGCCACCGTCGTGGCCACCGCGCTCATCACACGCATCGCTCGCCGTGCGCTCAATCGCGCCATCCAGGGTGCAGGCCCGCTCAGCCCTTCCGGCACAAGGGAGCTACTGCCATGACGTCGAGCCCCGGCACGGCCTTGGCGAGCACACCGGCCGACGTGGCCGCGAGCGGGCTGATGCTTCCCGACGACGAGCACAATCGCGTGCTCGTCGAGAACGTCCACCCGCCGGCCTGGAAGTCGCCCCTGCCGGCGGACCGCTACAACCTGGTGGTCGTCGGCGCGGGCACAGCGGGGCTGGTGTCGGCTGCAGGCGCGGCTGGGCTGGGCGCACGCGTGGCCCTGGTGGAACGACGTCTCATGGGCGGCGACTGCCTGAATTTTGGCTGCGTGCCGTCCAAGGCCCTGTTGCGTGCGGCGCGCGCGCTCCACGAGGTCCGCGCTGCCGCGGACTTCGGCCTGCGCATCGAGGGCCGCGTTCGCGCCGATTTTGCTGCCGCCATGACGCGCATGCGGCGCCTGCGAGCCGGCATCTCGTTCAACGATTCCGCCGCTCGGCTGCGTGACCTCGGCGTCGACGTGTACTTGGGCGATGCGCGCTTCACGGGCCCGGACGCGCTGGAAGTTGGCGATCTCCGGCTGCGCTTCAAGCACGCCGTCATCGCGACCGGCGCGCGCGCCGCGAGCATTCCGGTGCCCGGCCTTGCCGAGGCGGGCTACCTCACCAATGAGACCGTCTTCTCGCTGACCGCGCTGCCGCGGCGGCTGGTCGTGATCGGGGCCGGCCCCATCGGCTGCGAGCTCGGCCAGGCATTTCGTCGCTTCGGCAGCGAGGTCACGCTGGTGAGCCTCGACCCGCGGCTGTTGCCGCGCGACGACGAGGAGGCCGCCGCGGTTCTCGCCACGCGCTTCGAGGCCGAAGGCATGCGCATGGCGCTCGGCGCTCGCCTGATCCGGGTCGCCCGCGAAGCCGACACCAAGCTGGTCGTCTTCGAGCGAGGGCGAGGCGAGGAGCACGCGGAAGCCGACGAGATCCTGCTCGCCGTGGGGCGCAGCGCGAACATCGAAGGGCTCGGCCTGGACGCGGCAGGTGTGGAGGTGGACGGGGACGGCGTGAAGGTGGACGATCACCTGCGCACGTCGAACCGGCGGATCTACGCCGCCGGGGACGTGTGCTCGGCCTACAAGCTCACCCACGCCGCCGACGCCATGGCACGGGTCGTGATCCAGAATGCGCTTTTCTTCGGACGCAAGAAGGCCAGCGCGCTGCGCATCCCGTGGTGCACGTTCACCGCTCCCGAGGTCGCGCACGTCGGCCTGCACGAGAAGGAGGCCAAGCAGCGCGGCCTCGACGTTCGCACGCATACGGTGCAGCTCGCAGAGATCGATCGCGCCGTGCTCGACGGCGAGACCGAAGGGTTTGCCCGCGTCCACGTCGATCGCGCGGGGCGCATCCTCGGCGCCACCCTCGTCGCCGGGCACGCGGGGGACATGCTGGGCGAAATGGTGCTGGCGATGAACGAGGGCCTGCGAATCGATGCCGTCGCACGGGCGATCGCGCCTTACCCGACCCAGGGCGAGGTGTGGAAGCGCCTCGGCGATGCCCATCAGCGGGCGCGCCTGACGCCGAGCCTGCGACAGCTCTTGCGGAGGTGGTTTTCATGGACGCGCTGAGCAACCCGCCGATCATCTGCGTCTTCGCCAAGCCCTCGCGTCCTGGAGAGGCCAAGACCCGATTGATCCGAGAGCACTCGGCAGACAGGGTGGCGCAGCTGGCGCGAGCCTTCTTCACCGACACCTGGTCCGCGGTGTCGGCGCTGCCTTGGGCGCGCGCCGTCGTCGCGACCACCGATCCCGCAGCCGACGATTGGCGCCGGCTGCCCGCAGCCTCGGTCTGGCAGCAGGGCGAAGGCGACCTGGGCCGGCGTCTCGAGCGCATCTTGGGTCGAGCGCTTGCGGAATCCAGCGTCGCGATCGCCATCGGCGCCGACACGCCGGGGCTTCCCGAACGCCTTCTGGTCAGCGCCCGCGATGCGCTTCATGCTGCCGATGCGGCGCTGGGGCCCGCCGATGACGGCGGCTTCTACCTCGTCGCGCTCAAACGATGCTGGCCGGGACTCTTTCGCGACCTACCTTGGAGCGCAGGGACTACCTTCGCCGCCACGCGGGAACGGCTCCAAGCCCATGGGATGAGCGTGCGCGTGCTCGAGCCCTGGTTCGACGTCGACCGGCCCGCGGACCTGCTTCGCCTGCGCGGGCTGATCGAACGCGGAGAGGTGGTCGCTGCGACGACAGCGGAGTTGCTGGCAGCTCCAACCCGGGGGCGGGATTCGTGCGCGTAGCCGTCATCATCCCCGTGCTCGACGAGGAAGCTCGGATCGGGGGGCAGCTCGACGCCCTGGCCGCCATGGGAGACCTCCACGAGGTCGTCGTCGTCGACGGCGGCAGCTCGGATCGCACGCTGGAGATCGCCCGCGCCCGCGGCACGGCTCGGGTGCTCGAGGCCGAGCGCGGCCGCGCCCGTCAGATGAACGCCGGCGCTGCGGTCGCGACCGGGGACGTGCTGCTGTTTCTTCATGCCGATGTGTCGCTGCCCGGCGACGCCACGCGGTGGATCCGCGAGGCGCTGTCGGACTCCGCGAATGTGGCAGGCGCCTTCCGCACCTGGACGGTGCCGGACGGCAGCAGCTCCTGGCTCGCCCCGCTGCTGCACTTGGCCGATCTGCGCTCGCGCTACACGACGCTTCCCTACGGAGACCAGGCGCTGTTCGTCCGGGCCGACGCGTTCCGTGCCACCGGCGGTTTCCCGGAGCTGCCCTTGATGGAAGACCTGGCGTTCAGCCGCCGGCTGCGACAGGCGGGGCACGTTCGGACCGTGCGCGCCTGCGTGCGCGTTTCCGGGCGGCGCTTTCTCCAACGGCCGATCTATTACACGCTGCTCGTCAACCTCTTTCCACTGCTATTCCGGCTCGGGGTCCCGGCGGCACGGCTCGCCCGGCTCTATGGGGACCCGAGATGAGCTTGCGCACGTCGCTGCCCGCGTTCGCCGCGCGGCCAAGGACGCCATGAAAGAAGCCTCTCGCATCCCAGGTCTGTCACAGGCCCGCGCCCCGCTGTGGATCCGGGTGCTGTATGCGCTGCAGCGCCGGCAGCATGGCGTCGTGCTCGAGCCCACGCGGGTCTGGGCGCGGGCGCCGGCGGCGCTGCGCGGATTCTTGCATCTGGTCGCGGCCGTCGATCGAAAGAGCTCGCCCATCTCGCCGGCGCTGCGCTCCCTCGTGATGGTCAAGGTCTCGCAGATCAACAGGTGCTCGTTCTGCATCGACCTCAACGCGGCCCGCTTGCAGGAACGGGGCGTCGGCATGGACAAGGCGATGGCGCTCGGAGAATACGAGAGGTCGGACCTCTTCTCGGAGCAGGAACGCGCCGCTCTCGCTTACGCGGTGGCCATGACGACCACCGGCGAGGGCGTAGACGACGCCCTCTTCGATCGGCTGCGCGGCTTCTTCGCCGACGACGCGATCGTCGAGCTGACCGCGCTGATCGCCCTGCAAAATGCGTCGAGCAAGTTCAACGCCGCGCTGCGCATCCGGTCCCAAGGCTTCTGTCCTGCGCTGGCCCCTGGCGAGGACTCGGCCATCTGACTCGGGTTTCGCCGCTTTTCCGGCGGCCCGATCATCCGCCGCAAAAGGGCGAAACCCGAGTCTGAGCCAGCGACTCGGCCTCAGTCGCGTGGCACACGGCGAAACACCAGTTTGGGCCTCACGCGGGCGGCTGCCCGGGCGGGAGCCCCCAGCCTTCCACCGGCTCGACGCGGTCCTCGTCCGCCAGCTTCTGCCACAGCTTCCAGCCGGCGCTCTGCGCGCGGTCGCGCGTGAGCAGCAGGTAGCTCTCGGTCTTGGCGAAGCCGACCAGCGCGCGCGCCAGCGGCACGGTGGCCAGCACGCCCACGCAGCACAGAATCACGCCGAACACGCTGACGAATTGCAGCAGCCCGCAGACGAAGCCGAACAGCATCAGCGGAAAGCGGTTGCCGCTCGCCAGCCCCCACGCCCGGCGCAAGGCCTGGACCGGGGGCGCCGTCTCCAGCACGACCGCCAGCTCACCCAGGTACGCGCCGAGCGCGACGTAGATCAGCGCCGGCAGCGCGAGGATGATCATGCAGCCGATGCCGCCGATCAGCAGCGTGTTGTTGTGCTTCGCGTAGCCGGCGTAGGCCAGCAGCGCGCCGGGCCAGGCTGCGACGATGCCCGCGGCCGTGACCGAGAAGGTCTGCAGCAGCTTGAAGCCGGCCATCGCCCAGAAGCGGTCGCGTCCGGTGAACAGGGGCGCCAGCTCCTCGCCGGCGTGCTCCAGGATGTGCACATGCAGGCGGACGAAACCGGTGCTCACCCAGCAGTTGAGCCCAAACAAGGCGATGCCGATCAGCAATCCGGCCAGCACCGCGGCCACGATCAAGCCGAGCACCCAGCCGAGCATGTGGTTGTGCCCGAGCGCGTCGAGCACGCCGCGCGCGCCCGCGGGCGCACTGGTCAGCCACGCGTTCGAGCGCCCGTGCTGGCCGCCTTTGAGCAGCGAGGAGAGATTGGCGGGTACGCCCCCGCCGCAGCCGTCCGATACCGACATCAACACGCCGCCGACCCACATCGGACCGGTCGCGAGGCGCACGGCCGCGAGAGCGTGCGAGAGCGCCCGCTGCAGGTCGAAGGCCTCGGTCGCCGTGGTGCGTCCGTTCACGTCCGTTTACCTCACCGCGAGCCAGACCAGCAGCGCGCTGATCGGCATCGCCACACCGGCTGCCCCGAGCCAGAGCCCGGCGCGCGCCAGACCGGTGCCGCCGACCGGCGCGTCCCCCTCGCGGATCGCGCCCAGCTCGAGCCCGCCCAGCACCAGCGCCACAGGTGCCAGCACGAATAGGCCGTGCACGCCGAGCAGGCCGAGCACCAGCGCGTAGACCGCGCGCCGGCTGTGCGTGGTGGTCAAGCGTTCGGCGCAGCCCGCGCAATACAGGCGCTCGCCCACGCGCCGGCCGCACAACCCGCACAGGTAGTCGCCGCAGCGCCCGCACACTCCGGTCGCGGGCCGGCTGTCGTGCTTGGCGCAGCGGGCGCCGGGCATGAGCGCGCTTGCAGAAGTGGCCCCCGTCATGAGCCCGGATCGTGCCACACATCGGGCTCGATGTAGATCACGCAGCGTTCGCCCAGCCGCTCGCGGACGCGCTGCTCGACCCGGTCGATCTCCGCGGCCAGCTCGGCGAACGAGAGGCTCGGGTCGAACTCGGCCTTCACCGCCAGCAGCAGCTCCTCGGGCGCGAGGTGCATGCTGCGCATGTGGATCACGCGGCGCAGGGCGGGGCCCTCGAGCAAGGCGGCGCGGACCTTGGTCAGGGAGGCCTCGGTCGCGGCCTCGCCCACCAGCAGGCTGCGCATCTTGGTGGCGAGCAGGGCCGCCACCAGCGCCAGCAGGCCGCCGATCACGATGCTGCCGAGCCCGTCGAGGCGCGTGTCGCCGGTCAAGTCGGCCAAGCCCACCGCGCACAGCGCCAGCAGCAGGCCGATCAGGGCGGCCACGTCCTCCAGCAGCACGACCGGCAGCTCGGCTGTCTTGGTGCGGCGGATGAACTCCCACCATGAGCGCTCGACGCGCTGGGCGCGCGCTTCCCCTAGCGCGGTGCGCAGCGACCAGCCTTCCGCGGCTAGCGAGAACAGCAGGATGCCGAGCGCGATCGCAGGCGACTGCAGCGGCCGCGGGTGCAGCAGCTTCTCGACGCCTTCGGCGATCGCGAACACCCCGCCCAGCGTGAACAGCACCACCGCCACCACGAACGCCCAGAAGTAACGCTCGCGCCCGTGGCCGAAGGGGTGCTCGGGCGTCGGCGCGCGCCGCGCTCGGGCTCCGCCCAGCAGCAATAGCAGCTGGTTGCCGCAGTCCGCCAGCGAGTGCACGGCCTCGGCCAGCATCGATGTGGCCGAGGTCAGCGCGAACCCGAGCAGCTTGGCCAGCGCGATGCCGAGGTTGGCCGCGAGCGCGGCGACCACCGCTTTGGTGTTGCCTTCGTGCATGGCCGCGGGCCGAGTACGACCCGCACGGCCGTTCTACACCGGCTCAGTGTCCGCTGTCCGCCACGAACATCGCGTACTGGAACAGCACTTCGCAGTCGCTGTAGACGCCGTCGCGGCAATAGCGCGTGCCCTCGCTGCAGACCAGGGTGCCGCTGACGCCGTTCATCGTGGTCTTCTGCATGTAGTGCGGATCGCAGCGCATCGGCATCGTGCCCGGGTCGCAAGGACAGCCTTGATTGGTGGTCCGGCAGCGAATGCACTCGTCGGTGATGTTGGGATCGTTGTCGTTGCAGTCCTGTCCCATCGGGCAGTTCTTGCCGTATCCATCGCCGTCCATGTCGACGCAGCCGCGCGTCACGGTGTTGGCCCCGCCGTCGTTGTCAGCGACGGAATAGCTGCCGGCGCCTCCACCGCCGCCGCCTTTACCGCCGCAGCCGAGAAAACACACAGCGAACACCGCCGAAGTTAGCAGCGAGCGCAGACGCATCGGACACCTCACAGGACGAGTTCTGGGTCGTGACGCTCTCCAGTTTCACACAAATATTACAGCAGGGCATCCACACACAGGCGCTCGTGAGCCCACATCGCTGTGCCGTCCGCGGCCGGGGCAAAACGGATGTAAGATGGTCAGGCTGCGATGAACGACGAGAAGCTCGGCCGCAAGACCTCGCCAGGATTCGCCGATCCGAACGCGCCGGTGCGCCTGGGCGAGACCCCGGCCGAGCCCCCGGCCGCGCTGCGACCGCTGCCCGTTCCCGCGGTGTCCTCCCCGGTCGTTCCGGGACCGGTGCCGGTCTCGGCTCGCCCGCGCTTGGCGCGCTCCAAGCCGCTGATCGAGGTCGAAGTGCTGCGCGAGCGTAGCCGCGCGCCGCGGCCCGAGCCGATGCTCGGTTGCTACGAGATCTGGACCCAGAACAACGTCTACGCGGTCGATGCGCGCATGCGCTGCCTGCAGGTACGTGAAGCGGCCAGCGGTGAGGCCAAGGCGGACCACCCCTTCGTGGGCGCGCGCCTCGTCGGTGGCCAGGCGCAAGACGAGGCGATGGAGATGTCCTATCCGCTGCCGCGGCCCGGCGCCTACGCCGTGTTCGAGATGCGCAAGGGCCACCGCAGGCAGTTTACCCGTACCTCTGCGGTCGAGCGCGTGGTGCTGCGGCTGCGCATCGTGACCATCGCGGACGGTGCCGAGGTGCCTTCCTGGGAAGAGCTGGTCGAGGCCGACGAGTAGGCCGTGAGGCCGGCGCGCGGTGCGCCGCCGTACATGTGTTGCGAGGTCGTCGTACGGTTTCCCTCTCCCACGCGTGGCCAGCGCGTGATTTTCCCGCCTTGGGACTGCGGTGTAAGCTTGCTGGCACGACCATGTCGCCGCCTGAGTTGCGCATGACGTTTGCCGACCGGGCCGCGCTGGAGCACGAGATCGCCAGCAACCTGCGTCATGGTCGCGTGTTCGTGCGGGGCGCCCGGGGGATCGAGGTGTTGGACGACTGTTCGCTCGTGCTCGTGCACCCCGACGGCGGCGCCGAGCTCGGTCTTGCGGGACAGGCGGTGCTGGTCAGCGACTCCGCGGCGTTGTGCGGCATCGGTGTGCAGCTGCGGCCGTTCGATCCGCAAATCGTGGCCAAGCTAGAGGCCTTCGCGCGCGGCGAGCTCGTGGCGTCCGACGCCCAGCCGGCCGCTGATGGGCCGGCTCAGGCTGCGCCGCCTGCTGCGTCCGGGGTCGCGCCGGCCGAGGCGGAGCCGGGCGCCCAGCCCCAGGAAGAAAGCGCGGCCGCTGCGAGCGCCGAGAGCGAGACCAGAGAGGAGCTCGAGCCCGACGGTGGCGACGAGCGGGCCAGCGACCTCCAGCAGCAGCCCGCACGCCACGAACGGCTGCGCAAGCTGAGCGTGACCGAGCAGCACAAGATCGCGCGCGCAGGCGAGCTCAACGACCGCGTGGTGCTCGAGCGGATCTACGGCAAGGGTGTGTGGGAGAGCTTGCTGCACAACCCCAAGCTGACCTTGCCCGAGGTGGCGCGAATCGCGCGCAAGGGCACCATCCCACGGCCGTTGCTCGACCTGATCGTCGACAACAACGGCTGGATCCAGGCGCCGGTCGTGCGGCGCGCGCTGCTCGGCAATCCGCGCTTGAGCAGCGAGGGGATCATGAAGCTGCTGCGCATCACGCCCAAGCACGAGCTCAAGAGCATCTACAAGACCACCACCTACTCGAGCCAGGTGCGCGAGGCCGCACGCAAGGTGCTGGAGCTGTAAGGGCGCAGCGTACGCGCGACGACCGCGTTCGGCGGGCCCGCGGCTTGCAGGCGGCGCCCCGAGGTGGGCGCGGGCCCGGGCCTGTGCTATGACCGGGGCCGGGTGACGTGCGGCGGGGCAACGCAGCCTCGGCATTCGTGCTCGCGGCAAGCACCGCCGGACGGGGCCAACACGGTCCGAGCTCGTTCGGGCCACGTCCCTCGGAGGAGACCGCACGGTGGCATTCCCGACCATCGGGTTCGCGTACTTTTTCGCCCTGACTGCGACCGTGACGTGGCTGCTGCGCGAGCGACGCACGCTGCAGAAGCTCTGGCTGCTGGCGGCAAGCTATCTGTTCTACGCGGGCTGGGACCTACGCCTGCTGCTGCTGCTTTCGGGGGTCTCGCTGCTCGACTGGTTGATCGCCGAGCGCATGCTCGGCGCGGTCAGCCAGCGCACCAAGCGCCTGCTGCTGCAGGCAGGCATCGCGGCCAACGTCGGGCTGCTGTGCGTGTTCAAGCTCTACGATTTCCTGCGCGACTCGACCGAGTCGCTGGCGCACATGCTGGGCCTGCAAGCGCACCTGCCGATGCTCGAGATCCTGCTGCCGGTGGGCCTGTCGTTCTACGCCTTTCAGGGCATCGCCTACCTCGTCGATTGCTACCGCGGAACGGTCTACCGCGCGCGCAGCTTGCTCGACTTCCTGCTGTTCATGGCGTTCTTTCCCCAATTGCTCGCCGGTCCGATCTGCCGCTCGCACGAGCTGTTGCCGCAGCTCGCGGGGCCCGGGCCTCGCGAGGTGCCCGAGCTGTCGCGGGCGGTGGCGCTGATCCTGACCGGCCTGTTCAAGAAGATCGTGCTCGCCTCGACGCTCGCCACGCGCCTGGTGGACGACGCGTTCCTGGCGCCCAGCCACTACTCCTCGCTCCAGCTGCTGCTGGCGGTCTACGCCTACACGGTGCAGGTCTATCTCGACTTCAGCGGCTACACCGACATGGCTCGTGGTCTCGCGCTGTTGCTCGGCTTCGAGATCCCGGAGAACTTCGCCTATCCGTATGCGGCGACGAATCTCGGAGAATACTGGCGCCGCTGGCACATCACTTTCTCGACCTGGTTGCGCGACTACATCTACTTCCCGCTCGGCGGCTCGCGCCGCTCGTACACGCGCGTCTACTTCAACCTGCTGGTGACCTTCCTGGTGTGCGGGATCTGGCACGGCTCGCACTGGACCTTCGTGTTGTGGGGTCTGGCGCACGGCGTGGGGCTCGCCGCGTACAAGGCTTCGCTCGACTTGCGCCGCCACCGCGGCCTCGACCCCAAGCGGCAGCGCCCGACGCGCGCTTGGCTGGTGCTGGGCTGGGCTTCGACGCTGAGCTTCTGCGCGTTCGCGCGTATCCCCTTCAAGTCGGCCGACCTGCAGACCGCGGGCGAGTTCATGCGCGGTCTCGGCAGCGCGCCGTTTTCTGTCCACGGCACCGACCCGGTGGTGGTGCTGGTGACGCTGTTGGGGCTCGCGATGAGCTTCTGGGGCAAGCCGGTTTTCGATTGGGTCGTGCGTGCCCACGCGGGCATGCCGGCCTACGCAAGGCCGCTGGCCTGGGTCGGGGCGGGCGTGCTCATGCTCGCCCTGAAGACCCACGATGTCGCTCCCTACATCTACTTCGGGTTTTGAAGCATGCGCGCGAAGCAAACTCAGCCGTCGCCGGGCGCCGCGCAGAGCCACGCGGAACGCGCTGCTCCCGGGAAGGTGCTGTGGGCCATGTGGGTCGCACTGCTGGTGCTCTCTCTGTTCGGCGCCAACGAGCTGCGCGCATGGGTCGTGCGCGATGCATGGCTCGGCAGCCAACCGTGGGCGCTGGCGATCTCAGCGGGAGCCGTGCGCGGCTCCGAAGCGCTCGGTCTGGCGCAGCTCTACGCGCAAGGACGCAAGCTCGCGGCCGCGGCGCTTCCCGCCGCCGCGCGCCCCGGCCGCTCGCGGCTCGGGCGCGCGCGCTCGGCCAGCGTGCGTACGGGGGCGCGATCGGCGCCCGTACGGCCTGCTCCCGTGCTGGCTGCGGCGGCGAGTCGCAAGCAGGACGAGCAGGCGGGTCACGCCGCCGGTCCCGCCGCGCGTGCGACCGCCGGCGCGGTCGATCTGCTGCGCCTGCGGACGCACAAGGTCCTGTTGATCGGGGCCTCGTCGATGCAGTTCTATCTGGGTGCGGAGCTCGAGCGTCTGCTCGGGACCGAGTACCAGGGCGTCGAGGTGTTCCGCCGAGGAAAGGTCTCCACCGGGCTGGCCCGACCGGACCTGCTCGACTGGCCGCACGAGCTGCAGACGTTGCTGGCCGATTTTCAGCCCGATCTCGTGGTGGGCAACTTCGGCGGCAACGACGCGCAGAACATGCTGCTCGACGACGGGCGGGTGCTGGTGTACGGCACGCCCGCCTGGAATCGCGAATATCGTGCGCGGGTGCGCCGCATCATCGAGCTCTCGCAGCAGAGCCATGCGCGCGTCGCGCTGCTCGGCATGCCGCCGATGCGCAGGTCGGGATTCTCCGAGCGCATGCGCCATCTCAACCACCTGACCGAGCAGGAAGCCCTGGTGCAGGGCGCGGTCTATGTCTCGACCTGGGACTTGGCCTCGGACGCGCACGGCCGCTACCGTAAGGCGATCACGGTCGACGGCGAGCGCGGCCTGATGCGGCTGGCCGACGGCAAGCACTACTCGCGGCTCGGGGCCATCCACGTGGCCCGCGGCGTGGTCGAGAGATTGGAGCAATCGTTCGTGCTGGTGCCCAAGGACGACACGCTGGCGGTCGCGCTGCCGCACCGGCTGGTCTCGAGCGTGCTGGGCAGGGAGGTGCCGTACCTGGCCTACGTGCCGCAGGCGGCCGCGCGGGGCGAACGGCGGCTGCCCGTGCTGTTCCTGCTGCACGGCGTGGACAGCTCCTTTGCCGACTGGCCGCGTCACGCCCATCGCCTGCTGCAAGAGCTCTCGAACGAGCACGGGTTGATCGTGGTGGTACCGGACGGATCGCCGGACGGTTGGTACATCGACAGCCCGCGCCTGCCCAAGCATCGCTACGCGAGCTGGCTGATCGACGAGCTACTGCCCGACGTCGACGCCTGGCTGCCGACCAACGGCCGCCGCGGCATCGCCGGGCAGTCGGCCGGCGGGCACGGCGCGCTCACGCTTGCGCTCACCCATCCCGGCCTGTTCCAGAGCGCGAGCTCGATGAGCGGCGTGCTCGATCTGACCGCTGCCAGCGATCGGCCCGCCCTGGTGCGAGCGCTCGGCCGCTACGCCGACAATCCCAAGCTCTGGCAGAGCCGATCGGCCAGGCACATCGTCGCCCGCGATCCGGATGCGGCGCGCCGGCTGCCCATGCTGATCACGGTGGGCAACGCGGACCGCTGGGCGCCCGCCAACCGAGCCTTCGCGCGCGAGCTCGACGCGCTCGGCGTGGACCACGTGTTCCAGGAGAGCGCCGGCGGTCACGACTGGGCCTACTGGGTCTCCGAGCTCCCGCGCCACCTCGCCTGGCACGCCAGCGTGCTCAACCAGGGCTCAGCTGCGGATTAGGCCTGCCCCTGATTGTCTGCGCCCGCGATGGACGCTCCACGTCGCGGAGGATTAGGGGCGGGGGCGGGCGGGCGGACTGTATCCGCAGCGAAGGGGCGCGCAGCGCGCACGCAGCGAGGACCAGCCTCAGCTGCGGATTAGCTCCAGCACCTTGGTGCGGATGCGCTTCCACACCCGGCGGGCGCCCTGGCGGCTCATGTGCACGCCGTCCTCGGCGCGCAGCGGCTCGGGGCCGGCGCCGAGCTCGCCGCGGTCGCCGCCGGTGGGCACGAAGCGGCCGCAGCGGCTCGCCTTGGCCGCGACGCGCTGTAGCGCGCGGATGCGATCGAGGCGGTGCTGCATGCGCGTGCTCCTGACGTCGGCGGGGGGCAGCACGATGACATGGTGGGCGCCGCGCGCGCAGATCGCGTCGATCAGCTTCTCGGCGCGTTTCTCGTAGATGTGGGACCAGCGCTGGTCGTCCCACTTCACCCATTCGTCGGACGCATCCTTGCGCTCCGTGCGCCGCAGCCACAGAGGCTGCGCGTCGTTTCCGCCGAAGTACAGCAGGACCGACCGGGTGTCGCGATTGATCGGCAAGTCCTTGAGCTTGCTGTTGACGTCGCGGAAGTCCGGCCGCGACAGGCCCGCGGCAGCATAGCCGCGCCGCACCACGTCGAAACCGAGGCGCGCGAAGTCCTCCGCGATCAGGTGTCCGAAAGAGTCATTGATCGAGGACGATCCGAAGATCACCACCGAGCCCTTGTCCGCGGCCGCCTTGGCGTCGGCAGCAGCTCCGGACGCGACGGCGCCCAGCAACGCGAGCGATGCGCTCGCGGCGACGGCGAGGATGGCGGTACGGTGTCCAACCGGCATGAGCTTGGGTCTAACAGACGAGGCCAGGTTTTCAAATTTCACGGCTCCGAGAAAAACGTTTGACCTCGGCGCCAAACGCCGACACTTTCAGACACCGTGAGCGGCAGGAGCACTGTCACGGCCCGCAGGCGCCGCGTGGCGCTGGCCCTCGCGCTCGCGGCCCTGGCCGTGGCGAGCGCGCACGCGCGGGCGCAGGGTCCGGCCGGAGCGCCTCCCGCGCAGCATCCCGACGCCGGCACCCAACACGCCGCGGCCGAGGTGTCGGCTGCGCCCGACTCGCCGCGAGCCTCGCTGGCGCGGTTCCTCGAGCTCGAACGCAAGGGCCGGCACGACCAGGCGGCGCGCTACCTCGACCTGCCGAAGCCCGAGACGGCCCAGGGTCCCGAGCTCGCCCGCGAGCTCAAGGCCGTGCTCGACCGCTACGTCTGGTTCGACCTCGCCGCGATTTCCGCCAGCCCGCGGGGCGACGAGAACGACGGGCTGCCGCCGCTGGTGGACGAGATCGCGAAGATCCCCGGCCCATCCGGCAGCTCCGAGCCGGTGCGACTGGTGCGCAGGCAGCGCGACGGCGCGACGCGCTGGCTGTTTTCTTCCGACGTGGTGACGCGCATCGACGCCTGGTACGGCCGGCTGGAGCACCGCTATCTGCGAGAGCATCTGCCCCCGGCGCTGTTCCAACCGGGCCCCAAGGAGCTGCTGTGGTGGCAGTGGATCGCGCTGATCCCGATCCTGCTGCTGAGCTGGCTGCTCGCGAAGCTGCTCAATCGCATCGGGCGCTTCATCGCGGAGCGCGTCGCCGCGCGCACCTCGGCGACCTGGGACGACGTGCTGGTCGATCGGCTATCCGGCCCGATGGGGATGGTCTTCACGCTGGCGCTGACCTACGTCGGGGTGCTGTGGCTGACGCTCGACGCGCCGGCGCTCAGCTTCGTGGAGCGCACGCTGCGCGGATTCTTCTTCGTGGCGTTCTTCTGGGGCCTGGCCCGCTCGATCGACGTGGCGCACCAGGTGCTGATGGTCTCCGAGTGGGGTCGCACGCGCTCGGCATCGCGCTCGCTGATGACGGTGTTTGCCCGCAGCGGCAAGGTGGCCGTGCTGGCAATGGCCGTGGTGGCGCTGCTCTCGGAGCTCGGCTACCCCGTTGCCAGCCTGGTGGCCGGGCTCGGCATCGGCGGCTTGGCCATGGCACTGGCCGCGCAAAAGACCGTGGAAAACCTGTTCGGTGCGTTCTCGATCGCGGCCGACCAGCCCTTTCGTGAGGGCGACTTCGTCAAGGTCGAGGACTTCGTGGGCACGGTGGAGACGATCGGGCTGCGCTCGACCAAGATCCGTACCCTGGACCGCACCCTGATCACGATGCCCAACGGGCGCCTGTCGGACATGCGGCTCGAGTCCTTCGCCGCGCGCGATCGCATCCGGCTCTCCTGCGTGCTGGGCCTGGTCTACAGCACGACCGGCGCCCAGATGCGTAGCATCCTCGAAGGGCTCGAGCGCGTCCTGCGCGAGCATCCGAAGACCTGGCAGGAGGCGGTGATCGTGCGCTTCCGGGAATTCGGCGAGAGCTCGCTCGACATCGAGATCATGTCCTGGTTCGAGACCGCGGATTTCGGCCAGTTCCAGCTCTTTCGTCAGGAGGTGCTGCTCGCCTTCATGGACGTGGTTGAGCAGGCCGGCAGCTCGTTCGCCTTTCCCACGCGCACGCTGCACGTGGAGCACGAGCCCGCTCCGGCCGCCACGCCGCGGGCGTGACCCGGGGCCCGCGCTCTCACTCCCATTCCACGTGCCCGAAGATCACCGACGGCCGGCGAGCCACGGGGCGGTCGCTCCACGCCGGCGAGCGATTCGCACGTTTGATCGCGCCTAGCTCGCCTTGATAAAAGAAGCGGCTCTGCCCGAAGGCGGGCTGCAGCTGGGTCAGCCAGGTCGCCCGCTCGTCGTAGCGGGCGAAGAAGGGGCGTCCCACCCATTCCGGATCGCGGGCCTGCAGGAAGCGCAGGACGAACACCCGCTCGCCCGCCACCTCCGCCACGCCGTCGACGACGACCTTGCCCGGCATGGCGCTCATCGACGGCCCACGCACCGTGCGCGCCAGGCCCGAGACTCGGCGGTACGCCTCGCGGAAGATTTCGTGCGCGCGCGCCAGCGCTACCTCGAAGTAGTTCTTGGGACCGGTGTCGCGCTCGATGAACATGTAGTAGGGGACCGCGCCGAGCTGGACCTGCAAGCGCCACATGTCGGCCCAGAGCGCGGGGTTGTCGTTGACGTGGCGGGCGAGCGGCGCCTGACAGCGGACCACCGCGCCGGCGCTGCGCACGCGCCGGATCGCCGCCTGGGCGACCGGCGTCTCGAGCTCGCGCGGGAGGCTGTTGTGCGCCATCAACGCCAGATGCTTGCCCGCGCGGCGGATCTCTTCGAACAGGCGCATCAGATCGTCGGCGTCGCCGTCCGTCACGAAGCGGTAGGGCCAGTAAGCGGTCGCCTTGGTGCCGAGCCGGATGCTGGTCACGTGCTCCAGGCCCGGACCCAGCAGGGGCTCGATGTACTGCCGCAGCACCTTCGTGCGCATGATCAGCGGGTCTCCCCCGGTGAACAGCACGCTCGACACCTCGTGGTGCTCGCGCAGGTAGCCGACCAGCGACTCGACCTCGCGGCTGGCGAACTTGAGCTCATCGATGCCGACGAACTGCGCCCAGCGGAAACAGTAGGTGCAGTACGCGTGGCAGGTCTGCCCCTGGCTGGGAAAGAAGAGCACGGTCTCGCGGTACTTGTGCTGTATCCCCGGCAGCGCCCGGCCGTGCAGGCGCGGGACGTTGAGCTCCATCTGGCCGGCAGGGTGCGGGTTGAGCCGAGCCTGGATCTCCCTGGCCGCATGTTGAACCGCCTTGGGCGACGCGCCGGCGTGGATCAGGTCGATCATGCGCGCGAGATCGACCGGATCGAGCATGCCGGGCTGCGGGAAGGTCAGCTGGTACATCGGATCGTCCGGAACGTCGTCCCAGCGGATGAGGTTCTCGACCACGTAGTCGTTGACCCGAAACGGCAACACCGTGGAGACGGCCTTCATCGCCAGTCTTTGCTCCGTGGAGAGATGGCTGAGCTCGGGGATGCGGTCGATGTCTCCCCGGCTGTACGCGCGATACTTTCGCGGCCGAATCCTCGCTTGTCTGACCATCGTGCTCCTTTCGCGACCAATTGGAGCATAGCGGAAAACTAGTTTGGAATCAAACTAAATACTTTGATTCCAAACTAGTTTTCGTGATAAGCCGAAGAGAGCGATGACCGGCAAGCGAAGCACGGCGCAGCGCCCGCACCACGACGAGCTGGGTGCGGTGCTCGGGTTCATGCGGGCGCTATGGGCGGTGGATCACGCGCTGCGGCTGGCCTCCACGCAGATGAAGCGCCGCGTCGGCCTGACCGGACCACAACGCCTCGTGGTGCGCATAGTCGGTCGCTTCCCCAACGCCACCGCCGGCGAGATCGCCGCGCTGCTGCACGTGCACCCCAGCACGCTCACTGGCGTGCTCGATCGTCTCGATCGTTCCGGGCTGCTGCGGCGCAGGGCGGACCCGATGGACGGCCGCCGCGCGCGCTTCGAGCTGACTGCGGCGGGCAAATTGGCCGATCGCGCACGTGCAGGCACGGTCGAGGACCGCGTGCGCCGCGTGCTGGCCGCGCTGCCGCAAGAAGAAGTCGCGGTGGCGCGCAAGGTTCTCGAGCACCTCGCCGCAGAGACCATCGGCAAGGATTGACCGAAGGGTTACTCACTTCTTCACTGAGTGCTCTGAGCGAGAGCTCATGTCGGCTTCGGTGTGAGGGA
>CAVZVA010000010.1:0-1776425 GCA_963778655.1 uncultured delta proteobacterium | reverse complement strand
ATGTTGCTAACCTACTCGTTACGCATCGTATTGCTGGCCGAGCAGCCCGAGCTCCCTGGCTTCCTCGATCAGACCGTCGGGCAGCGCGTTATTCTTCTCGATCTCGCGCCACACCGGGTTGGCGCTGTTCTCCACGAAGTCCTTGACGGACTGCTGCAACATCCGATCTTCGTCGCTGAGGCTAAAATCCATCGCTCCCTGCTCCTGCGCGATTCGAACGCTGCTCGGGATAACACACAGATCGCGGCCAGGTCACGCGCCCCGAACGGCCCCCAATCCTTGTCTGCCGCGCCCGGCGCGAGAGCGCCGAACAGGTTGAAACGTGTGCGAAGTCGCGGTGATGGGGGGATGCAGGGTGCGGGCAGGAGCCCGCAGGCGTAGTGAACCCTACGGCAAGCGGCGAGTGCTCGTGCCATGCGCCCGCCAGGGCCGTGAAATCGTGCACGTTTCAATCTGATCGGTGCTCTAACGGCCGCTGCTGCCGAAGCCGCCCTGGCCGCGCGCGGTGTCACCGAGCTCCGCGGCCTCGGCCACGCGCACCGCCTCTACGCGCGTCACGGGCGCGACCACCAGCTGGGCGATGCGGTCGCCGGGCTGAATCGCGTACGGCTCCTGTCCCAGGTTCGCAAGCAGCACCTGCAGCTCGCCGCGGTAGTCCTCGTCGATCGTGCCGGGCGCGTTGAGCACCGTGACCCCGTGGCGGATCGCCAGCCCCGAGCGCGGCCGCACCTGACCCTCGTGCCCCGGCGGCAGCGCGATGCTCAACCCGGTGGGCACCGCCGCTCGCGCGCCCGGCTCGAGCACAAGCTGCGCTTCGAGCGCAGCGTGCAGGTCGAGCCCTGCCGCGCCCGTGCTGGCATAGCCCGGCAAGCGCGCCAGCTCAGGCCGCAGCAGGTGCACCCGCAGTCTCACTCGCTCCTCCGCCGGCATCGCCCGCCTCCGACCCCGACGCTACTCCAACCCGCGGCGCGATGCATGCGGGGCAACGGTAGCGTCCAGACCGCGAGGATTCACAGGAAGGCAGGAAGTCGGGAAGCCCAACGCCACTTCTTCGTTTCGCCTTCCCGTCTTGCTGCTGCGTCCCGAAGACCTGGCTCACGCCACGTTGCCGCGCGGACCGCCGCCGCCATGGCCACCGCCGTGGCCACCGCGCCGCCGCCCGCGGTCGCGGTCGCGGTCGCGATCGCCGCGACCGCCGCGCCCGCCCGCGTCGCGGTCGCGATCGCGGGGCGGCCGCTCCTCGTAACCCTCGGGCTTGGGCAGCAGCGCCTTGTGCGAGAAGCGCACGCGCCCTTCGCGGTCGACCTCGATGATCTTGACGTCGAGCTCGTCGCCGAGCTTGAGGTAGTCGTCGACGTTCTCGACCCGCTTCCAGTCGAACTCCGAGACGTGCAGCAGCCCGTCCTTGCCCGGCGCGAACTCGAGGAATGCGCCGTACGGCTCGACCCGCACCACCTTGGCCTTGTAGGTCTCGCCGACCTCGGGCGTGAGGGTGAGGGTTTTGATGATCTCCATCGCGCGCGCGATGCTGTCCTGGTCGGGCGAGGCGATCGACACCGTGCCGTCGTCCTCGATGTCGATCGCGCAGCCGGTCTGGTCGACGATGGCTTTGATCATCTTGCCGCCGGGGCCGATGATGGTGCGGATCTGATCCGGCTTGACCTTCATCGTGGTGATGCGCGGCGCGTGCGGCGACAGCTCGGCGCGCGGCTCGGACAGGGCCTCGCGCATCTTGCTCAGCACGTGCAGCCGCGCCTCGCGCGCCTGCGCCAGCGCCTTCTCGACCACGTCGCGGGTCAGGCCCTGGATCTTGATGTCCATCTGGATCGCGGTGATCCCCTTGTCGGTGCCGCAGACCTTGAAGTCCATGTCGCCGAGATGATCCTCGTCGCCCAGGATGTCGGTCAGCACCGCGTACTTCTCACCGAGGTGGATCAAGCCCATCGCGATGCCGGCGACCGGCGCCTTGATATTGATGCCCGCGTCCATCAGCGCGAGCGTGCCGCCGCACACCGTGGCCATCGACGAAGAGCCGTTCGACTCCGTGATCTCGGAGACCAGCCGCAGCGTGTAGGGGAAGTCCTGCGCGTCAGGCAGCAGGCGCGCCAGCGCGCGCTCCGCCAGATGCCCGTGGCCGATGTCGCGCCGGCTCGGACCCCGCAGCGGCCGCGTCTCGCCCACCGAAAAGGGTGGGAAGTTGTAGTGCAAGAGGAAGCGCTTCCACTCCTCCTCGATCAGGCCATCGATCTTCTGCTGGTCGCGCGAGGTGCCCAGCGTCGCGGTGCAGATCGCCTGGGTCTCGCCGCGCGTAAACAGCGTCGAGCCGTGCGTGCGCGGCAGCAGCCCCACCTCGATCGTGATCGGGCGCACGGTCACGTGATCGCGGCCGTCGACGCGCACGCCGTCGTGCACCACCTGCTCGCGCATGGTGTCGTAGCGCAAGTCCTCGTAGGCCTCCTTGATGAAGCCCTCGTGCTCGGGGAACTCGGCCGCCAGCTGCGCCACCACCGTCTTCTTGACCTTGCCGAAGAGGGCGTAGCGCTCGTGCTTCTCGCGCACGTTGCAGGCCTGTTTGATGCCGTCGAGCGCGACCTCGCGCATGCGCTGCGCCAGACCCGCCGGCGGCTGCTTGGGCTCGAACAGCCACTTGGTCAGGCCCACCGCTTCGCGCAGGCGCTCCTGCAGCTCGATCAGCCCCTGCACCGCGCGGTGACCGAAGAACAGTGCCTCGGAGAAGTCGTGCTCGCTGATCTGGTCGCACTCGCCCTCGACCATCACGATCGCGTCACGCGAGCCCGAGATCACGATATCGACATCGCCGGCCTCGATTTGCGCATAGGTCGGGTTCGCGATCCACTGGCCATCCACGCGCCCGACGCGCGTGCTGGCGATCGGCCCCTGCCACGGGATCGGGCTGATGTGCAGCGCGGCGGACGCGCCCACCATGCCGAGCACGTCGGCGGGGTGCTCCTTGTCGACCGAGAGCACGGTGCAGATCACCTGCACCTCGTTGCGGTAGCCGTCGGGAAACAGCGGCCTGCACGGACGGTCGATCAGGCGCGAGGTGAGGATCTCGTTATCGCGCAGCCGGCCTTCGCGCTTGAAGAAGCCGCCCGGGATCTTGCCGGCGGCGTAGGTCTTCTCGACGAAGTCGACGCTGAGCGGAAGGAAATCGATGCCCGGCCGCGGCTCCTGGGTGCCACAGGCGGTGACCAGCACCACCGTCTCCCCGCAGGTGACCAGAATCGCCCCCTGCGCTTGGCGCGCGATGCGGCCGGTTTCGAGCGTGACGGTGCTGTCACCGACCTTGACGCTTTCTCGGATTATCATGGAACGGCTACCTCCGACCGACGCGTGTCGGTCCTACGCCGCAGGCCGGCTGAGCCGGCGCCGCGTGCCGTCGTCGGAGGCGTGGTTCCGGTCCTCGGTTCCAATGCTGCAGCCCCACGGCGGCAGCTTTCGAATCGAAGATCGTGTCCCCACGCACCCGACAGCAGGCTGTCAATGAGCGGGGGCAGAGGGACTATTCCCTGCCACCCCATGCCCGGCCGCCCCCTGGCGGCCGCGCGCGAGCGGGTGTCGCGTCAGCGGCGAATCCCCAGCTCGGTAATCAGTGTGCGGTACCGCGCCACGTCGCGCGAGCGCAAATAATCGAGCAGCCGCCGCCGCTGGCTGACCAGCATCAGCAGGCCACGCCGCGAGTGGTGGTCCTTCATGTGGACCTTGAAGTGCTCGGTGAGCTGTCGAATCCGCTCGCTCAGCAGCGCGATTTGCACCTCGGGCGAGCCGGTGTCCGACTCGTGATTGCGGAACTTTTCGATAAGCTGGGCTTTATTCTGCTGACTGAGTCCCATCGGTTTCGCTCTAACGCGCGCTCGCTCGAGCCCGCGAATCCAGATACCAGATACCTGCGGTCCGCCCCGCGGACGGCGGAGTATGCAGAGCGCCCCCGATGGCGTCAAGCCGCGGCGCCCGAGGCCGCGAAATGCAACGCGAAGGCGGAAGGATGGTCTCGTCTTGGCTCTTCCCGCCTTCCCGTCTTCCTGTGATTCCCTTGAGGCTGGGCTACTTCGCGTCGGGGGTGCCGAAGAGCCGGTCCAGGTTGCGTGCGGTGCCTGAGCGCAGCTCGATTTGCTCGGGCAGGGGCACGGATTCCGTGATGAGCGGATAGCGAACTTTTACGACTCCAGCGAAACGCGGAACCTCCAGCGTGTCCACGGCCGCAAGTAGACAGGAACGCAGGGAGCTGGCGATCTTGCCCTCGACCCGCGCGTCCACCACCTCCTTGTCGGCCAGCGTGAACACGAACACCGCGCGCGTGGCGTAGTCCGGCCGGCCGGCCCGGTCGCGGCGAAAGCACCCGCGCGCCACCGGCATGATGCGCTGCCGCAGCATCTCGAGCAGCGGGTCGGCGGGCATGCCGGCCCCGATCTCGGCGCCGCCGCCGCTGCGCGCCACGGCCTTGGGCGGCGGCTTGCACGCGCGCTCCTCGGCCAGCGCCAGCGGTGCCGCGTCGCTGCTCAGCCCGCTCGGCCGGCGCGCGGGCCCGCGCCGGTCGCAACCCTTGGCCGGTTGCGCGGGCCAGTCATGGGCACCGGCCAGCGCGAGGTCGCGCGCATCCACCGCCACGCGCGCGTCGCTCACGCCCGAGAGACCCGCCGAGTCGGCCGCGCTCGCGGCCAGCGCCGGCGCCAGCGCGCGCCACGCCTGCGGCGGCAGCTGCCCGCGCACGCTCGCGCTGCCGTAGCGCAGCAGCAGCGACCCGCCCGCGCCCTGCCAGCCGAGCAGCTCGCCCGCACGCAGCGGGCCGAGCTCGCTGGTGTGGCCGTTCGCGCTCAGGCGCACGCGCGCCGCGACCGTGGGCGCAAACAGCGCGGCCAGCCGCTCGCCGAGCGGTCCCTCGTCGCGGCCGCGCGCCGCCGCCTCGGCCTCGCCGCCGGCATCCACCACCAGCCCGCCGGTCGCGAGCACGCCCGCGCGCAGCTCGGCGCTGCTGCCGCGGTCGGCGGCATTGACCGCACACACCTCGACGCCGGCCGCGCGCGCGGCCCGAAACGGGCGCGCCTCGCCCGCGGTCAGCCCGCCGTCGCCCACGATCACCAGCAGCGGCTTGAGCCCGCGCACGTGCGTCTTGAGCCAGCCACGCGCAAGCCCCCAGACCGCCTCGAAGCGGGTGGCCGAGCCCAGCTCGGCGTGCTCGATCGCGCGCCCGAAGGGCGCCAGCGCCACCTGCGCCGGCTCCATCGCGCGCTCGATCAGCGGCTGCGCGCGCGCCCCGAACGCAAGCGCGCGCACGCGGCTGCCCTCGGGCGCGGCCGCCAGCAACGCCGCCACGGTGGAGAGCAGCCGCCCGCGCGCAGGCCCCTCGGTCGAGGGCGAGACATCGAGCGCGAGCACCAGGTCCACCGGCTGCGGCGGCCGCGGGCCGGCCCACAGCACGGCCCAGCCGCAGCGCTGCTTGCCGCAGCCGAGCTGCCAGGCGCTGGCGTGGGCGGGCTCGCCGCTGCGCGCGCGCGCCTGCAGCGGCAGCTCGAGCCAGGCGTCGTAGCTCGCACCGGCCGCGCCGGCCGGCGCGCCGCCGATACGCGGATCGAGCAGGCGTGGCGCCGCCAGCGTGACCTCGCTCGGCGCGACCTGCGGGTCCATCCCGCGCGCAGGCAAGCTCAGCCGCACCACGCCGCCGTGCAGCGGCGCCGGGCTCACGTAGCGCACGTGCAGCGCCAGCGTCTGCCCGTTCTGCACCGGCGCGGCCTGCACCACGATCGCCTCGCCGCGCGCGTCGCGTGTGCTGCGCGCGCGCGCCACCGGCAGCGGGTCGTCGGGGCCGCGCGCCAACAGCGCGGCGTCGTACGCGACGGCCGCGCCCGGGGCCTCCGGCAGCCCCGCGCGGCAGCCGCGCGCGTTGCACACCTCGAGCGCCGCCAGCCGGCTGCCGGCCGGCACCGCGAGCCGGTAGCGCAGCTCCGAGGGCTTCTGCGCGCGGCTCTCGAAGCTCATCTCGACACTCACCACCGCGAGCCCCGGGTCGAGCTCGACCTGCACCCGGTGGCTCAGCTCGCGCGTGCTGGGCGCAGCGGTCAGCACCTCGCCCGCGCGCACGTCGAGCGGCGGCGGCTGAGGGCCGTAGCGCGCGCGCTCCGCCTGCAGCGCGGCGGCGTCCGGCTGCTTGGCCGCCGGCACGGCCGCGGCGCGGGCCAGCCCGCGCGACTCGCGATCGAGGCCGATCGGATCATCGAGCTCGCTCTCGGGCAGCACGTCTTCGGGCTGCGGCACGCGCGGCTTGGCGGCGCGCGCCGGCGGCTCGGCGTGCGCCGCCGCGAGCACGCCGCAGGCCAGCGCCAGCGCGGCGCCAAGGGCCCGCGCTGCAGCGCGGGAGCTTGGCGTGCTATTGCGCGCGCGAGGCGTTGAGAGCATCCATCTATCCCGGCCGGCGCCTCGCCGGCACGACGATGAGGCCAGCTCCTACTATGCGCGCAAAGCTCGCCGCAGTCCTGCCGCTGCTGCTGGGCTGCGGCGCCTCGGGCGCGCTGCCGCCGCGAGGCGCGGCCGAGCGGCGGCCGGCCGCCGCGTACAGCATCGCAGAGGCGCCGCGCCCGGTGCGCGGCGGCGGCGATCTGGCGGCGGTCGAGCGCGCGCTGTTCGCGGCCGCGGACCAGGCCGGGCTACCCCTGCACGGGGACGGGCGGCTGGCGCTGCTCGCGCAGCGCTTCGCCGGCGTGGCCGAGCCGGACCCGAGCCGGCTCGAGGCCGCTGCGCGCAGGCTCGGCCTGGTCGACGTCGAGCTGCGCGTGCAGCGGGTGCAGGCGCGCGCGGCCGACCTGTTGCCCGCCGCGCTGCAGGCCGCGTTGCGGCCGCAACTGCAAGCGCGCGCGCCGACGCACGCCGGCGCCTTCGTGGCCGCCGACGGCCGCAGCGCCAGCGTGGCCCTGGGCCGGCGCCCGCCGGCGCTCGATCCGATCGCCCGCACACTGCGGCCGGGAGCGCTGCTGCGCGTGCGCGGAAGGCTGCCGGCGAGCCAGTCCGACCCGACGCTGGTGCTGCGCGGCCCGCAGGGCGAGCAGCGGCTGCCCGCAGGACCGGGGCCCGCATTCGAGCTGCAGGTACGCGCGCCGGCCGCGGGCGTATATCAGGTCGAGCTGCACGCGCGCGAGGGTCAAGCCAGCCGCGCCGTGGCCGCGCTGCGGGTGTATGCCGGAGTGGCGCCGGGCGCGCAGCCGAGCGCGCCGGCCACGCCCGAGCCGACCGACCTGGGGGTCGTACGCGCGCAGCTCTACCGGCGCGCCGCGGCCTTGCGCGCGGCGCAAGGCCTGCCGGAGCTCGCACAGGACGGCACGCTCGAGCGGCGCGCGCAGCAGGGCAGCACGGCGCTGGCCGGGGGCGCGCAACCCGCCGATGCCGGCACCGGCGGGCTGGTCCTGCGCGCGCCCGCGCGCGGCGCCGACGAGCAAGGGCTGTGGGACGCGCTGCTGGCCGACAACGCGACGCGCGCGCGGTTGCTGAGCCCGGACGTCACCCATCTCGGCATCGGCGTGGCCCGCGCGCCGCACGGATTGGTCACGCTGTGCCTGCTCGCGCGGCTTGGCGCACCGGTGGACCCCGAGCTCGACCCTGCGCGGGTGCTGGCCGCGCTCAACGAGAACCGACGCGCGCGCGGCGCTGGCGGCCTGCACCCGGACCCGCAGCTCACCGAGGTGGCGCGCCGCGCCGCCAGCGAGCTGGCGCAACATCCGGAGCGCAGCTCGCACGACGTGCTCGCGCAGGCCGACGCCGAGCTCGAGCGCTTCCGCCTGGCCTACGGCCGGGTGGCGGCGGTGGCGGCGCTGGTGCTCGACCCGCTCGAGGCCGGCGCGCTCGAGCCGGCGCTCGACCCCCGCGCGCACGCAGCCGGCATCGCGGTGGCGCAGGGCACGGCGCGCGGCGAGCAGGTGCCGCGCAACGTGGTGGTGATCGCGCTCGGTTGGGAGCGCTGAGCTGGAGCCAGCAGGGCGGGCCACGGACGCGAGAGACTCACACAAAGACGGGAAGCGTCGATGAACGCTGTTCTTCCCGCCTTCCTGTCTTCCTGTTGACTCTTCATGTCCGCGCGCGCGCAACCGCAAGCGCGCTCAACGGGCGACGCGCCGGCACTCTTCGACGTACTCGCCTGTGCCCAGCTCGACGCACTTGCGGTAGGCGTCGCGCGCAGCGCGCGCGTCGCCCAGTGCATGGCGCGCAGCGCCCAGCACGATCCAGCCCTCGGAGCTGTGCGGGTCGACCGCGACCGCGCGCGACGCGTAGTCGGCGGCGCGCTGGTTGTCGCCGCGGTTGAGGTAGTCGAAGGCCAGGTGGCTCAGCACCTCGGGCGCATTCGGATCGAGCGCCTCGGCTTGCTCGTAGAGGCCCATGGCCTGGCGCGGCTTGCCGGCGTGCTCGAGCGCGCGCGCCTGTGCCACCAGCGCTTGCACGGCGGCGGCCGGAGGCGTGGGCTGCGGCGCGACCGGCTCGGCAGCCGCGGGCGCGGGCGTCGCGCTCGGCGCGGCGGCCGGGGGCGTCGCGCTCGGCGTGCCGGCCGCGGGCGCCGCCGTGCTGCCGTGGCTGATCCGCGAGCGCGGCGGTTCCTGCGCCGGGGCAGCCAGCCGGTAGATGCCCGCCAGCGTAAGCAGCGCCGCGGCTGCTGCCAGCGCCACTCGCAGCACGCGCGCGGTGCCCGCGATCGGCAGCGCGTGGGGCGGATCGGTGCGAAGCAGGCCGGCGTCCTCTGTCTGCGCGGCTTCGGACGCAGGAACGAGCGCGGACGCCGCCCGTGGCTCGGCCGCGGCAGGCGCAGGCGCGGCGGCAGGGGGCGCGGGCGCAGCTGCGGGCGCCGGATCGGCCAGCGGAGGCGGCGGGCGCGGTTCGGAAAGCGTCTTGGCGACCGCGCGCATCACACTCACCCGCACCGGCATCTCCCCGCTCGCACGCGGCTCGGCGGATGGATCGCCGGCATGCGCAGCGGGCTCGGGTGGGGGCGGAGGAGGCGGCGGCGGTGGCGGGCGGTCGGTAACCAGCGCGCGCGAGTCCAGCAGCGGCGGCTCGTCGGCCGGCCCCACCGGCGCGGTTCCCGCGTGCGAGCGCCGCGCGCCCGCGGCGTCCGAGTCGTCCACGCCGCCACCGCTGAGCAGGCCGGGTGAGGTGATGAGCGAGGCGCGCCTGCGGCGCTTGCGCTTGCGCCGCACCCGGGCGAGCGCCACCTCCTCGACCCGGTCGCCGTCCTCGGCGCTTGCGCGCGGGCGCTCGGTCGGCAGCTCCGAGCGCGCATCGGGCGCCGACCCGCGCGGCGCCAGCGTGACCACGTTGTTGGGCTCCTCGCGCTCGGGCTTGAAGCCGCGCAAGGTGCGCTCGTTGGGTCTGCCGCGGCGCCCCCGGGGCGAGGCGCTGCGTCGGCCGGCTGGGCTGGGCCTGGTGTAGTCGAGGGTGGTGCGCGACTCATCGGAACGGTCGCTGCCGGCCGAGCGCCCGCCGCCGCCCGCGCGCGCCTCGGCCAGCTGAGGCCGCGGCATCCCTGGCGCCGTGCGGGGCGAGCGTTGCCCCCTGTCGGACGCCGCCACCGGTGGCGGCACCTGCGAGGGTACGGGCTCGTGCGCGGGCGGCGCGAGGGTCGGCACGTTGAGCGCGATCTCGCGCTCGACCGTGCGCGCGGCCGGCCGCTCGCTCACCGCCGCCGCCTCGTCCGAGCCGGCCTTGCGCCCGGTGTCGTAGATCAAGCCCTCGAAGAACAGCTTGGAGATCACGGTCAGCGTCTCGAGGTCGTCGCCGTCGCAGCGATCGACGATCTGCAGCACCGAGCGCTTGCCGTCGAAGTGCTTGAGCACGAGGTTGATCTCGTCGGGCAGCTCGGCCAGCCGCCGTAGCAGCTCCTCGTCGTTGACCTCGAACACGCTGTCGAGATCGGGCAGTTGCTCGAGCAGGCGGCCCCACTCGTCGACGCGCCGCATGCCCTCCATCAGCACGCCCTGGGTCGAGGTGCGGATCACGTCCTCACGGCGCACGTCGCGGAAGTCGATCTCGAAGCTGCCCTCGCTCCACACCAGCGCGCGATAGACTGCGCGCTCGCCGCGCAGCGGCCCCAGCTCGGCGTCGACCACGTTGCCCTCGCGCACGTAAATCGCCCCGCGCTGGTTGCCGGAGGTCAGATACAGCACGCCCGACTTCTTGCTGTGGTCGACCGTCTGCAGCAGGTCGACCAAGCCCATGTCCGCGAGCGAGCCGGTGAAGCGCGTCCTGCTGGCGGCGCCGCGCACTTCGAGGCCGGCGCGCTGCTTGCGCTGCAGCACCAGATTGACGCGCGCGATGATCTCTTTGATGTAGATCGGTTTGGTCAGGTAGTCCTCGACCCCGCGCTCCAGGCCGTGCACCTTGCTCTCGACCGAGAGGTCGCTCGACAGGAAGATCACCGGGATGTCGGCCCATTCCGGGTTCTTGTGCAGCTCCTCGACCAGCGCGAAGCCGTCCATGCCGGGCAGACGGGTGTCGGAGAGGATCAGATCCGGCTTGGACAGCTCGAGCAACTCGAGCGCGCTCTTGGCGTCGGCGCTGGCCGCAACGTTATAGCCAGCCTTGCGCAGGCTGATCTCCAGCACCCGCAGGCTGCGCGGATCGGCGTCGACGAGAAGAAGATTTTTCTTGGCCACGTTGTGCGGTTGCCCGATCGTCGAGCGCGAACGGCCGTCCCCAAAGCGTACTCGATGGGCGAGCCGGACCGGTCGCGGTTCCGGAATTCTATGCCGCGATCTGCGTTTCTGTGGGTGCTTGACCCTGTGCGCCGCCCTCGCGTATCGTGCCGAGGTTGTTCGCACAATATTATTAGGGTTTTCATCGGTCTCCAAGTTGGGACGAGTAGGAGGTACCGAGCATGGGGCAGCCAAAGCGCAGGAACGGGTTCTGCTGGTTGGGTCTGTCGATGATTCTGCTCGCCGCCTGCGACAGTGGCGGCCAGATGACGATCCTCGACGTCAACCCGCGCGTCGGCAGCACCCAGGGTGATCAGGTGGTCCAGATCCTGGGCAAGAACTTCCGCCAGGACATCGGCTACACGATCTACTTCGGAACCAAGAAGGTCAGCACCCTGACCATCCGCGACCCGGAGACGATGGAGCTGCTCACCCCGGCCGGCGTGGCCCCGGGCAAGGTCGACATCATG
Source organism: uncultured delta proteobacterium (assembly GCA_963778655.1). Taxonomy (GTDB): domain Bacteria; phylum Myxococcota_A; class Polyangia; order Polyangiales; family JAFGIB01; genus CAVZVA01. Next base: position 1,765,267 of record CAVZVA010000010.1, on the reverse strand, counting down.
ATCCGCGCCGACAACGGCGATGCCTTCCGCATCCCGCAGGTGTTCACGTTCCAGGCCGCGGGCGGCGCCGCAGCCGGCACCAAGAAAGAAGAGAAGGGCAACCTCGCGTACTAGGACCCACATCGGGGGCCGGCGTAGCCAAATTGCTCGCGGCGGCAGGCTCCGTGGCAAACTTGTCCGATGGATGTGAGCGTCCACCCGAGCGCCGTGATCGACGAGGACGTGGAGCTCGGGGACGGCACCCGAGTCTGGCACTTCGTGCACATCAGCCGCGGCGCGCGCCTGGGCGAGCGCTGCGTGCTGGGCCAGAACGTATTCATCGGGCGCGACGTGCGGATCGGGCGCGGGGTCAAGATCCAGAACAACGTCTCGGTCTACGAGGGCGTGGAGATCGAAGACGACGTCTTTCTCGGGCCGAGCTGCGTGTTCACCAACGTGATCAACCCGCGCGCGTCGATCGAGCGCAAGGACGAGTTCCGGCGCACGCGCGTGCGCCGCGGCGCCACCGTGGGCGCCAACGCCACGATCCTGTGTGGCCACGAGCTGGGCGAGCACTGCATGATCGGCGCCGGCAGCGTGGTCACGCGCGGAGCCGGGCCGTTCGAGCTGCTGGTAGGCAATCCGGCGCGCCGCCTGGGCTTCATCTGCGCGTGCGGCCTGCGGCTGCCCGCCGAGGCGCGCGAGCCGCGTTGCGCCGGCTGCCGGCGCCGCTACCGCATCGATGCCGAGCGCTGCGAGCCGCTGCCATGAGCCTTGCTTCATCGACCCCAGCAGGGTCCGGCGACTGCCCGCCAAGGGTGACCCGATGAGCGAGCCGATCCCTTTGCTCGATCTGAACGCACAGAACGGCCCGCTGCAGGCCGAGCTGGAAGCCGCGCTACTGCGCGTGGCGCGCTCGGGGCAGTTCATCCTCGGCGAGGAGGTCAGCGCCTTCGAGCAGGAGGTCGCCCGCCATCTGGGCGTGGCGCACGCGATCGGCGTCTCCAGCGGCACCGACGCGCTGCTGGTGGCGATGATGGCGCTGGAGATCGGCCCGGGCGACGAGGTGATCACCACCCCGTTCTCGTTCTTCGCCACGGCCGGCTGCATCGCCCGGCTGGGCGCGCGCCCGGTGTTCGTCGACATCGAGCCCAGCAGCTTCAACCTCGACGTGACGCAGGTCGAGGCGGCGATCACCGAGCGCACCCGCGCCGTCATGCCGGTGCACCTATTCGGACAGACCGCGGATCTGGCCGCGCTGCAGCGACTGTGCGGCGCGCATGATCTGCCGCTGATCGAGGACGCCGCGCAGAGCCTGGGCGCGGGCCAGGGCGCCCTGTGCGCGGGCACGGTCGGGGCGTTCGGCTGCTTCTCGTTCTTTCCCTCCAAGAACCTGGGCGGCTTCGGCGACGGCGGGCTCGTCACCAGCAACGACGCGGCCCTGGCCGCACGCGTGCGCGTGTTGCGCGCGCACGGTGCCGAGGAGCGCTACTACCACGAGCGCATCGGCGGCAACTTCCGGCTGGACGCGATCCAGGCCGCGGTGCTGCGGGTCAAGCTACCGCACCTGCAGCGCTTCGGCGAGGCGCGCCGGCGCAACGCAGCGCGCTACGACGAGTTGTTTGCGCAGGCAGGGCTGCCCGAGAGCCGCCTGCGCCTGCCGCGCGAGATCTCGCCCGGACACGTCTACAACCAGTACACGATCGCGACCGACGCGCGCGACGGCCTGCGGGCGCACCTGCGCGCGCTGCAGATCGGCTGCGAGGTGTATTACCCGGTGCCGCTGCACCTGCAGGAGTGCTTCGCGTACCTGGGACAAGGCCCGGGCAGCTTCCCGCAGGCGGAGCGCGCTGCGCAGCAGGTGCTCTCGCTGCCGATCTACGGCGAGCTCGGCGAGCAGCCGCAGCGCCGCGTCGCCGCCGCGGTGCTCGAGTACCTCGGACGCTGAGCGATCCAGGCCCGCGGCGCGCGCGCCCTCAGCCGTCGAACGGCAACGGCACGCTGTCGCCGCTGCTCGCTAGACAGCGCGCCAGCGCCTGCAGCAGCAGGGACCGGGGCATGCGCAGGGTCGCTTCGTGCATGGCGAGCAGCCCCACCCCGAGCATCACCGAGCGGCCGTCGGTCACGTCGGTGAGCAGCACCGGCACGAGCTTGGTGGCGCCCAACGTGAAGTGGCTGCCGCCGACTTCCGTGGTGCCGGGCGAGCTGGTCAGCGCCGCGGTCTTGGTCTGCACGCGCTGACTCTCGACGTACTGCTTCGCCTGGGAGAGCAGCGCGTCGTCCGCCACGCCGTGCGCGGAGGCCGCGGGAAACAACCCGTCCTGACCGAACAGGAACAGGTGGCCCGAGCGAGCACGGCTGTCCTCCAGCAGCAGCTCCAGCGCCTGCTGCGCCCGCTGTTTGGGCAGGCCGCAGGCGCTCAGCCGCGCGCGCACCTCGGAGTACACGCTCGAGACGTCGGTCATGTTGGCCGTGACCAGGGTCACCGGGGAAGGCAAGCCGTTGAGCTCAAGCTGGCGCCCGCCTCGCTCGCGCAGGCTCTCGTAGGCGTTGACCAACGCGGGCGCGTCGGCGGAGGCGATCAAGGCGCGCATCTGCGCCAGCGCCGCAGTGCACGAATCGACCGAGCGCGCCGCCAGCGCCACCCTGGCGCGCGCCTCGTGCAGCAAGGCCAGGGGCAAGCCGCCGAAGCCCTGGCGCTCGGCCAGCCCGAAGGCGCGGTCGATGCTCGCCGCCGCCTCGTCGTGACGCTCCAGCTCGCTCAGCGCCAGGGCCTGGATGCGCTCGGCCGCCACCGCGGCCCACAGGTCGAGCGAGCAGCGCGCAACGGCCTCCCGGATCGACCCGCATGCGTCCAGCGCACCCTCGGCGTCGCCCTGCAGCAGCATCAGCTCTGCACGCGCGGGCGCGATGCGCACATAGGCCCGGTGCTCGCCGGGGCGGGCCAGCTCGAGCGCGGCGTCGAGCTGCGCGCGGGCGGCCCCCAGCTCGCCGCGCAGCCGGTGCAGTGCCGCGCGCGCCCAGCCCAGCCAGGGCTGCCAGCCGGGGAAGCGCTCGGCCAGCGCCGCGATCGCTTCCACCGCACGGCCAAGCCCGATCAGGTCACCGGTGAGCGCACACAGCTCGGCCTCGGCCCACAGGAAGCAGTTGCGCCGCCACACGTCGTCCTCGGTGATCACCTCGACCCGCTTGCGCAGCTTCGCGGCCTCGGCCGCGCGCCCGGCGAAGCCGTGCAGCAGGAAACGTCCGTGCACGACCAGGAACAGATCTTCGCCCGTGGTCGGCACGATGAGATCGAGCAGCTCGAATCCGCGCTCGCGGCCGTAGCGCGCATCCTCCACCGCCTGGATCTGCAGGTTGACCGCGGCGCCGCCCATCCGCAGCACCTCCGGCAGCGGGCTCCCGACCAGCCGATGGGCGCAATCCACCAGCGCGTCGCCGATCTCGCGCCCGGTCACGCGCTGGACCCCGAGCACGGCCATGTCCGCCAGCAGGTCGAGCAGAGGAGACAGGGGGCGCAGCGGCTCGAGCGCCTCGGCCAGCGCGCGTGCCCGCGCCACGTCGTGGCTGTGCACCGCCGCGCCGCTCAGCGGCATGGCGCACGCGCCCAGCTCGCGCAGGGCGTCACCCGGCGCCAGGCCGCGCTCGGCTTCCGGCGTCTGCTCGTAGCGCTGTTGCGCGAGCTTGAGGCACTCGAGCACGCGCTGCAGCGGCGCGAGTGAGGCGTCGGTGCGCTCCCAGTCCACAAGCCCGCTGTCCAGGCGCAGTCGCTCGAGCTGCGCGTCGCCGTGCTGCATCAGGCTCCAGTCGTAGACGGAGCACACCAGCAGGAGCAGGCGCCGCAGCAAGATCCCGTCGCGCGGCGAGCCGCCTTCGCGCTGCCAGCTCAGCAGCGCCGCTTGCGCGCACTGGGCCGTGACCGAGATGCGCATGGCGCCCCAGTCCATGCTCGCGCGGGACAGCCGGTCGATGAAACGCACCAGCTCGTCGCGCGCATGCTCCTGCTCGCCGGCCCGCTGCAGCTGCTGCACCGCGGACATGTGGGTGTAGCGACCTCCGCCGACCTGAAACACCTCCGCCAGCCGCAGATGGACCGCCCGCCGCTCGGCCGTCTCGCTGTGGCGCAGCAGCGCGTCGACCAGCGCGCGCTGGGCCAGCACGTAGAACTGGTCGCGCTGCTCGAGCACGCCCGCGCACAGCAGCTCGTCGATCGCCTGCGAGGCGCGAGCGAAGTCGGCCCCGTCGAGCAGCTTGGGGAAGTCCTCGATGTGCACGTAGCTCTCGGGCTGCCAGGCCGAGCGGCTCTCGTCGCGCGCGAGCGCCAGCCCAAGCGCGAGCGTACGCGCGTCGTCGCCGAGCGCCGCCACCCGCGCCTCGAACATCGCGTCGAGCGTGGCCGGCAGACCGCAGTCACGCAGCCTCGGCGGCAGCTTCCAGCCACCGCTCTCGTAGCGCGCGATGCCCCAATCGACCAGGTGCTGCGCGTACTGCATGCAGGCCTGCGGGCTGCCTTGCGACAGCTCGTGCAGCCAGCGCGCGGCGTCGTCCAGACCCGGCACGCTGCCGAACAGCGAGCCCAGCAGCGCCTGGGTGTGCTCGCGCTCGAGCGGGAAGATCGTCACCCGATCGTGCTCGCGCGCGAGCTGCTCGAGCGCCGGCGGCGGCGCCTCCAGGCTGTCGGCCTCGAGCGTGGTCACCAACAGCAACGCGCGCTCGGCGGCGAGCGTGGAGAGCCGTCCCAGCAGCCCCAGCGATGCGCTGTCGGCCCGGTGCACGTCATCGACTGCGATCACCAGCGGCTGCCGCGAGCACGCGAGCTCGACCAACTCGACCAGCGCGGCAGTCAGCTTGGGGGCGCGATCATAGGGCGTGAGCGTGGCCAGGGCAGGCTCGCCCAGCGCGCTGCGCAGCGCGGGCGAGAGCTGGCCGAGCACGCCGGCCAGGCTCGCGGCCTGCGCGGCCAGCTCCGGGTGCAGGTCGAGCAGCCGCTCGGCCAGCGCGCCGCCGAGCGCAAGCGAACCGGAGCCGACCGCGGTAGCGAACAGGCTGACCACGCTGGCGCCGGTCAGCTTGGCCTCGAGCACGAAGCTCTCCAGCAGGCGGCTGCGGCCGAGCCCCGCGGGGGCGGCAATCGCGGCGACCCCGCCGCGCCCGCGCAGCGCGCGCCGCAGGCGTTGCTGCAGCTGCGCGCTCTGCGCCTCTCGCCCCACCAGCTCGGGGCTGGTCAGGAAGGCTTCGGCTGCGCGACGGCCGTCATCCGCGGGCAGCTCGGCGATCGCGCTCAGCCGCTCGTACACCTCGGCCGCCGACGCGGGACGGCCGCGGGTGTCGATGCTGAGCAGCGCCATCACCAGGTCGCACAGCGCGGGCGGCAGCTCGGGCCGGATCTGCTCCGGGCGCGGCGGCGCGCGCCGCCACAGCTCGCGCAGCTCGGCGATCTCGCGCGCCGGATAGGCGTAGCGCCGCGTCAGCAGGTAGTACCCCAGGGCGCCCAGCGAATACAGATCGGTCCGCGCCTCGAGCGGCTGCATGTAGAGCGACTCCGGAGCGATGAACGGCGGCGTGCCGGCGACGCGCGACTGCGGTCCCATCGCCACCAGCGTGCCGAAGTCGATCAGCGTGCCGCGCCCGTCGGGCGTGCACCAGAGGTTGTGCGGGCTGACGTCGCGATGGACCAGGCGCCGCGAGTGGATCAGCGCGAGCGCGGAGGCCGCGTCACGCAGCAACGTGCAGGCGCGCGCCACGCTCAGCGGCTCGCCGCGCACGACCTCGCGCGCGTCGCCGCCTTGGAGCAGCTCCATCGTGTAGAACGGATCGCCCTCGTCGAGGCCGTAGTCGAACACGCGCACGATGCGCGGATGCGCCAGATGCATCAGCGTGTGGTACTCGCGCTCGAACATCACCTGCAGCTCTGGGCCGCGGTGTGAGCTGCCTTGCACCAGCTTCTTGAGCGCGAGCCGCTGCCCGCTGCGCGCATCGAGCACGCGGTACACGCGGGCCGTGCCGCCCTGACCGAGCTGGGCCTCGATCTGGTAGCGGCCGCCGATCCGCTCGGGGACCGACGCTTGCTCCGCACTCGACAACCTGGCCCTCCGGGCAGCGTCGCGCCCAGACTCGCACGCCGCACTCTCATTATAGCCGGTTCCCGGCCGCGCTATTCAACGTGGTTGCGCCGCCCACAATCGCAGCGCCTATCGCACGCCCGTGTGCGCCTGCCACGCCGATCTCCGGGCGCGGGGAGAAAGTGCTGGCAGTCCATGGCGTTCGTTCCTAGATTGCAGGGATGGCGCGGGTCATTGCTCAGCTCGCGCGTGGCACGGCCGCCGGTGTGCGGGGGCTCGCCAACGAGTGCGGAGCGCTGCAGTGAGCGGCGATCGGTACGCCGGCGAGAGCGTGGCCTCGCTCGATCCCCGAGTCGCCTGGCTCGGGCCCTCGCCCACGCTCGCCTCGCGCGAGCACGCCGCTGCGCACGCGGCCCGCGGGCGCAGGGTCTTCAGCCTGGGCCTGGGCCAGTCGCCGTTTCCGGTGCCCTTGCCGGTGGTCGAGGCACTGCGGGCAAACGCCGCCGAAAAAGACTACCTGCCGGTGCGCGGGCTGCCCGAGCTGCGGCGTGCAGTGGCCGACTACCACCGCCGCCGTCACGGCGTGCAGCGCGGTCAGGACGACGTGATCGTAGGGCCCGGCTCCAAGGAGCTGATGTTCCTACTGCTGTTCTGCTTCGACGGCGAGTTCCTGGTGCCGACGCCGGCCTGGGTTTCCTACGCGCCGCAAGCGCGCCTGGCCGGGCGCGCGCTGCGCTTCGTACCGACGCACGTGGTCGACGGCTATCGCCTGCGCGCCGACGCGCTCGACGCGCTGTGCCGGCAGGACGCCTGGCACCCTCGCCTGCTGGTGCTCAACTATCCCAGCAATCCGACCGGCGCGACCTACTCGGCCGCGGACCTAGTCGAGCTGGCCGAGGTCTGCCGCCGCCACCGCATCATCGTGCTCTCCGACGAGATCTACGGCGAGCTGCAGTTCGAGGGTCATCACCTGTCGATGGCCGCGTTCTACGAGGAGGGCACGATCCTGTCGGGCGGGCTGTCCAAGTGGTGCGGCGCCGGCGGCTGGCGGCTGGGCACGTGCAGCTTTCCTGCGCGCCTGCGCTGGTTGTCGGACGCGCTCTCGGCGATGGGCAGCGAGACCTATTCCGCGACCAGCGCACCGATCCAATACGCCGCGGTGCGCGCGTACGCGGGCGGGACAGAAATCGAGCGCTACCTGCAGCGCTCGCGCCGCCTGCTGCACAGCCTGACCGGTTGGGCCGCCGAGGTGCTGCGCGCCAGCGGCCTGCAAGTGCTGTCACCGGCGGGCGCGTTCTACCTGTTCCCGAGCTTCGCCCCGGTGCGACGCGCGCTGCTTGCGCGCGGCATCCGCAGCGACGCCGACCTGAGCGAGCGGTTGCTCGAGGACATCGGCGTCTCGGCGCTGCCCGGCCAGCACTTCGGCATGCCCGAGGACGCGCTGTGCTTGCGCCTGGCACTGGTCGACTTCGACGGCGCCCGCGCGCTCGCAGCCGCCCACGAGCCCGAGCTCGATGAGAAGCTGCTGCGCCGCTTCTGCGCGCCCACCCACGAGGCGATCCGCGCGATCGGCGCCTGGGTGGAGCACGCACAAGACCCGGTTCAGGGCCGCGAGCTGTGAGCGTTCACCCGGCGGCTGGGCCCAGTGCGTAGCAGTCGAGTCCGACCACACGTGGACCGTGGTGCGGCGCATGTCGAGCACGCGATCGACCCCGACGCTCAGACCCACGGCGGAAGCGGCAGGCCCACGGCGCGCGCGCGCACGGAGCCCGGAACCGTGGTCTCGGCGGGCTCAGCAGCTCACTTCCATCTGAAGAGCTTGCGAACCTGATCGTTGACGCCGCGGCCCGCCCGGCAGGAAGTTTCCGCCGGGCCCCGCGAGCGCTGGGGTCGATGTGGGTGCGCAACGCGCGCGCGCTCAAGAAAGCCCTGGCATAACCCGCGCTTCGTCCCTAGATTGATCGGGATGCTCTCGACCTCTCGTTACGTGGCACCGTTTGCGGCGGGCGGCGGCATGCCGGTCGACGCGGCGATCGCGCGGCGGCTGCTCGCGACCGCGCTGTCGCAGGGCGGGGACTACGCGGACCTGTTCTTCGAGTACGCCGCCTCGGGCAGCTATGCGCTCGAGGAGGGCATTCTGATCTCGGCCGGGCGCTCGGTGACGATGGGCCTGGGGGTGCGCGTGATGAAGGGCGACGCCACCGGCTACGCCTACGTGCAGGATCTGACCCCCGAGGCGATGGCGGGCGCGGCCCGCACCGCCGCGCAGATCGCCGCCGGCGGCCAGGGCAGCCCGCCACCGGTCGAGCTGCGGCCGCGCGATTTGCCGCAGCGCTATGCGCTTTCGCAGGCCTCGCTCGACGTGCAGGGCGAGGTCAAGCGCGCGCTGCTGTTGCGCGCGGACGCCGCCGCGCGCGCGCTCGACCCGCGCATCATCCGGGTCGAAGCTTCGCTGCACGAGGAGCTGCGGGAGATCCTGATAGCCACCAGCGACGGCAAGCTGGTGGGCGATCGCCAGCCGCTGATCCGCTTCGGCGTGCGCGTGATCGCGCAGGACGGATCCAAGCGCCAGTCGGGCAGCTCCGGCGGCGGCGGGCGCACCGGGCTATCGTACTTCGAGCAACGCTCGCCCGAGTGGCACGCCAACGAGGCGGTGCGCCACGCGCTGGCGATGCTCGACGCACGCGAATCGCCTGCCGGCGAGCTGCCGGTGGTGCTCGCACCCGGCGACAGCGGCATTCTGCTGCACGAGGCGGTGGGCCACGGCCTGGAGGCGGACTTCAACCGCAAGGGCACCAGCAACTACACCGGCCGCGTGGGGCAAGAAGTGGCGAGCGAGCTGTGTACGGTGGTCGACGACGCCACGCTGGGCGGCTCGCGCGGCAGCATCAACGTCGATGACGAAGGCAACGAGCCGCGGCGCGCGGTGCTGATCGAGAACGGCATCCTCGCCGGCTACATGCACGACCGGCACTCGGCGGGGTTCTTCAAGACCGAGCCGTCCGGCAACGGCCGGCGCGAGAGCTTCCAGGCGCACCCGATGCCGCGCATGACCAACACCATGCTGCTGGCAGGCCCGCACGACCCGGAGGAGATCCTGCGCAGCGTCGAGCGCGGCGTGTACGCCAAGAAGTTCGGCGGCGGCCAGGTCGACATCTCCAACGGCGACTTCGTGTTCTCGCTGACCGAAAGCTACCTGATCGAGCACGGCAAGATCACCGCGCCGCTCAAGGGCGTGAACCTGATCGGCAACGGCCCGGAGGTGATGCGCCGCATCACCATGCTGGGCAACGACCTCGAGACCTCGGACGGCATCTGGACCTGCGGCAAGGACGGGCAGTCGGTGCCGGTGGGTGTGGGCTGTCCCACGATCAAGATCTCGGCGGTCACGGTCGGTGGAACGCAGGCGGGCTAAATGACCGATCACGATTCGGGAACGGCCGTGCCGATCGGTCATTTAGCGGTGCGGCTGATGCCGCACCACCGCGAGAGGGTCAATGCGCGAGGCTTTGCCTCGCGCACAGGGAGTCGGCGCGACTCCCTGACAATCAAAGGAGAAATCAGAGTTTGTGATTCGATCCCGAATCGCGAGCTCTGATTTGGAGCAGCGGGTTTCCACACGTGGCTGACTACGATCTCGACGCTCTGATCGCGCTGGCAGGCGATGTCGCCGACAAGGCGCGTGCCGCGGGCGCGGACGTGGCCGAAGCGGTCGCCAGCGAGGGCCGGCACCTCTCGGCCAAGGTGCGGCTCGGCCAGCCCGAGCTGCTGGAAGAAGCGGGCTCGCGCTCGCTGGGGCTGCGCGTGATGCGTGGCCAGCAGGTGGCCGTCACCTATACCAGCGACACGAGCTCGGCGGGCCTGCAGCGCCTGGTGCAGGACGCGCTCGAGCTGGCGGCGCTGGCGCAGCCCGACCCGTTCGCGGGCCCGCCCGATAAGGCGCTGCTGTCCAAGCCCGCGCAGCACGCCGACCTCGACCTGTTCGACCCGGCGGTCGACGCTATCGACGGCGCGCGCGCGCTGCAGATGGCCACCCGGGCAGAGAAGGCCGCGCTCGATCGCGACCCGCGTCTGACCAACAGCGAAGGCGCCTCGATGAGCCGCCAGTCCGGCGCCAGCGCGCTGGTCACCAGCGGCGGCTTCGCGGCCGCGCAGCGCGGGACCTACGCCTCGCTGGTGGTCAACCCGGTAGCCGACGACGAGGACGGCAAGAAGCGCAGCGGCTACTACTGGAGCGCGCGCCGCCACCTGGCCGAGCTGGAAAGCCCGGAGGCGGTGGGCGAGGAAGCCGCGCGCCGCACCCTGGCCAAGCTCGGCTCGCGCAAGCTCGAGACCCAGGAAATCGCCGTGATCTTCGACCCCAGCGCGGGACGCTCGATCCTCGGCCTGTTGGCCAGCTGCATCACCGGCGGCGCGGTGTGGCGCAAGGCCAGCTATCTGGCCGAGCGCGAGGGCGACCTGGTGGCCAGCGATCAGGTCACCGTGGTCGACGACCCGCTGATCCCACGCGCGCCCGGCTCACGGGCATTCGACGGCGAGGGCCTGCTGTCGCGCCGCAACCTGGTGGTCCATGCGGGCAAGCTCGAGCGCTTCCTGCTCGACAGCTACAGCGCGCGCAAGCTGCACGCGCAGAGCAGCGCCAGCGCCTCGCGCGGCTCGAGCGGTGGCGTGGGCGCGTCCACCAGCAACTTCTTCCTGCAGCCGGGCAGCCTGAGCCCCGAGCAATTGCTGCGCGGCACCGAGCGCGCGCTGTATGTGACCGACATGATGGGATTCGGCTTCAATGCGGTCACCGGCGACTTCAGCCGCGGCGCGGCCGGATTCTTGATCGACAAGGGCGAGCGCGCGTTCCCCGTGAGCGAGGTCACCATCTCGCTGAACCTCGACGATTTGCTCAAGCGTATCGACGCGGTGGCCGACGATCTCGATCACCGCACCTCGGTCTGTGTACCCACGTTTCGGGTACGCTCGATGACGCTCGCGGGCCGCTGAGGCCGGCACCGGCGAGGTCGCCCAACATCCGACACGTGTGACGCGCGTGTAACGCAGACCATTGCGGGATGGTGGGCTCAGGGTGTATTGCCCTGCATCAAACCAGGGGTCGGATGCCTGCCGCGCCGCCGAGATGAGCGCAGGCCGGAGGCTCGCCCAATCACGGAGAACGAGACGATGAGAAACGCACGCGCAACGCTTGGCTTACTCTGCGTGCTGTCCGCGCTGGCCGTTACTGCAGCCGGCTGCAGCGGCAAGAACGGCGCAGACGGCAAGGACGGCACACCTGGCGACAATGGTGCGGACGGGGCCACGGGTCCCAAGGGCACCAACGGCGCAGACGGCGCCAAAGGGGCGACCGGAGCGGCCGGCCCCAAGGGTGATACCGGAGCCACAGGCCCGATGGGCGCCATGGGTGACCCCGGTGCGATGGGCGCGATGGGGGATGCTGGCCCGAGCGGCATCATCGACCGCACCCAGCTCACCGGCGACTACGTGGTCTACGACCTGAGCGAGACCGGCGGTTCAGGCGTGAACGGCATCGTGCGCTTCGCCAAGTTCATGGATGACTCCACGCTGGTGACGGTGGCGCTGGACGGGCTCGTTGCCGGAATCCATCCCTCCCACATCCACAACAACTCGGCGGCCCAGGGCGGATCGCCCGCGATCACGCTCAACAGCATCGACGGCATCACGGGAGTCAGCGACACGGTCGTGACCACGCTCAACGATCACACGACGGCCGTCACCTACGAGGACCTGCTCAACTTCGACGGCTACGTCAACGTCCACAAGAGCCCGATGGAGATCTCCACGGTGATCGCAGCAGGCGACATCGGCCAGAACGCGCTGACCGGCAACAAGGTCACCTACGACCTCATGGAGATGGCGACCGGCTCGGGCATCAACGGCACCATCACCTTCGAAGAGCGCAAGGACGGCCTGTCGCAGGCGACCATCGACGTGACGCCGAGCACCATGGCCCTCGCGAACGACTCGCCTGCGCACATGCACACGGGCGCGAGCGGAGCGACCACCGAGATCTTCGCCTTCAATGACGTCTCCAAGACCACGGACATGTCGGTGAGCGACATCCGCGTGAACACCACCAACGACCCGCTCACCTTCAGCGACATCGTGATGTCCGACGCGCACGTGATGATGCACGTGGGCGGGACCGGGGGCAACGCGGGCAACATGGTCGCGACCGGCCCGATTGGAATGAACGATTACGACGACACCAGCAGCACACCGGTGACCGTCACGCTGAACGCAGTCGGGTCCTCGGGCATCAGCGGCACCGCCGAGATCCACAACGTGCACTCGATCAAGTCGGGCGCCACCATCGACAGCCCCGTGGTCGTGGTCACGCTCAGCGGGCTCACCGACGGCGCGACGTACCCGGTGGTCGTCAACGACACCACGCCTGAGCTGGTGACGACCCTGACCTCGGTCACCGGCGACAGCAGCGGCAACGGCGCCTCGGGCTCCGCGCCGAGCAACGACACCGACTACGCGGCCCTGGCCAGCCTGAGCGGCGGCAAGATCCAGGTGATGGCGAGCCCCACCGACTCCACGGTAGTGGCCGAGGGCACGATCCCCTGATTCGACGACCCGAAGCGGCTCGGGCGAAGGCGACCCACTCGCCTTCGCCCGATGCCCGCGAAGCCGTGATAGACCACAGGCGGTGATAGAGACGATGGGGTGACGCGATGAACGACCTGCTGCGACCGCGACGATGCTGGAAGGTTGCGGCGCTGTGCTGCGCGCTGAGCGCCGGCTGTGGAAGCGGGTCGGCGACGAAGCCGGGACACGACGCGGGGTCGCGCAGCGATGCCGGGCAGCACGGGGGCGGCGCTGGTGCCGACGCCGCGGCGCCGGACGCGGGCAAGCCGATGACGGGGATGTCCGACGCCGGACCGGACGCGGGCTCGCCGGAGGCCGGGCCGGACGCGGCCATGGTCATGGACAGCGGACCGCCGGACCACACGCCCCCGAAGCTGGTGTCCAGCACGCCGGCTGACGGCGACGACGCCGTGCGCTGGGACACCGAGCCTTTGCTGACCTTCTCCGAGCCGGTCACGGCCCCAGACGGCGCGGTGCACTTGCTCGACGACAACACCGGCGACGAGCTGGCGATCGAGCTCGTGCCGAGCGCGGACGGCCGCGAGCTGACGGTCCACCTGCTCGACCCGCCCTCGCTGCCGGCGGCGTTGCGCTTGCAGCTGACCTCGACGCTGGCCGACCTCGCGGGCAATCCGCTCGCGCCGGTCGAGATCGCGTTCTCGATGCCGGTCTGGCGCACGCTGGGCGACGCGCTCAACCGCTCGGCCGGCAGCTCGGTCAGCGAGCTCGCGCTGGCCCTCGACGACATGGGCCGGGTGCTCGCGCTGTTCGTGGAGGACGGCGCGCTGTTCGCCTCGCGCTTCGACGGCGGCACGTGGCAAGCCCTCGGCGGCCAGCTCGATGCGACGGCTGCGCTCGTCACCGCCGGCTCCGGCCCCAGCATCTCGCTCGCGGTGGGCGCGGACGGCGAGCCGCTGAGCGCGTTTCGCACGAGCGGCGGCGCGGTGGTGGTGCAGCGCTGGGACGGCAGCGCCTGGCAGGCGCTCGGCCCCGGCCCCAACGACGATGGCGGCGGCAGCTACGCGCCCGCGCTCGGCAGCAACGCCGCGGGCGAGCCGGTGGTGGTCTTCGACGACGTTGCCAGCGGACCGATCCCCGTGCTGCGCGCCTACGCCTGGCACGACAGCGCGTTCCAGGATCTGGGTCCGTACACCCTCGACGACCTGCAAGGGTTGCGCCACGCGACCGACCCGGGCGGCGCGATCGTGCTGGCCTACGACACCCACGGCAGCAGCCCCGGGGTCCACGTGCTGCGCTTCGACGGCAGCGCCTTCACGCCGCTCGATAGCAATCCCGCGCTGCCCTCGCCGAGCGCCGATTTCGCTGTGGGCACGGCCTCGGGCAGCGACGTGCTGCTCAGCGCGCAGGGCGAGGGCAGCACGCACTGGGACGGCAGCGGTTGGCAAGCCCTGAGCCACGACATGGCCTTCCTGAACAGTGCGCACGCGGCCGACCGCATCGTGGTCGGGGCAGCCGGCGGGGCCTGGCTGGCGGCGTTTCGCGAGACCCCGTTCGGGGCCGCGAACGCCCACGTCTACCTGGAGCGCTACGATGGCACGCGCTTCCAACCGCTGGGGGCCTCGCTGGCGCGCACGCCCGGCTCGGACTCCAGCTCGCCCAGCCTGGTGCGCACCGCAGGCGACGAGCCGGTGGTCGGCTGGCTCGAAACCCCCGCGGGCGGCGGTCCGAGCCAGGCCTACGTCAACGTGTACAACGGCCCGAGCGACCGCGCGCCCTACGGCCTGCCCACGCGCAGCTACGACGCGGACTGTCTTGCGACGGTGCCGGCCGACGGCTCCAAGCTGACCGACACCGGCTGCTTCACCGATAGCGTCGGGCGCAACCCCGTGGCCGGCTTCGTGCCGTTCGACGTGAAGTCGCCGCTGTGGACCGACGGCGCAATCAAACGCCGTTTCTTCATGCTGCCGCCGGGCACGACCATCACTTATCGCGATCCGGGCATCTGGACCTTCCCCGAGGGCACGATCGTGCTCAAGGAGTTCCAGCTCGAGGCCAAGCGCGGCGACGCCAGCACGTTGCGTCCGGTGGAGACGCGCTTCCTGGTGGTGCGCAATACGGGCAACTGGGACCGCTACAGCTTCCAGTGGAACCAGGACGCGACCGAGGCGGTGCTGCGACCGGCCAAGCCGGCCCAGAACACCTTTACCTTCCAGATCGAAGACGAGACCGGCACCTCGACCACGCAGACCTATTTCTACCCGAGCCGCAGCGACTGCCTGCAGTGCCACCAGACGCCCGGCACGGTGCTCGGCCCGCAGACGGTCATGCTCAACCGCAACTTCGAGTACGGCGGCACGGTCGACAACCAGCTGCGGGCCATGGAGCACCTCGGTCTGTTCGGCGACACCTTCGCCGCGCAGGATCTGGGCTCCGCGCACGTGATGCCGGACCCGGAGGACACCACCTATCCGCTGGAGCGTCGGCTACGCAGCTACCTGCACTCGAATTGCTCCAGTTGTCACCACGGGACCGCCCTGTATTGGGACGCGCGGTACGAGATCCCGACCTATTCGGCCACTGACGTCGACAGCAACCTGTGCACCAAGATCATTCCGGGGGACAAAGCCAACTCGCTGCTTTACGTGCGCGACGTGGTGGGCGTGGACTCCTCGGGCAACCCGGTCCAGATGCCGCCGCTCGGGACGCTGATCCACAATCCGCTGCTCGATCAGCTCGAAAGCGCTTGGATCGCCGACCCGCAGCCCTGCCAGGCGCCGTTCCAATCGACCCCGCACTGAAGGAGCACCCACGGGCCTTCGCGGCCATTCGTCCGGGCCAGGGAATGCTCCCCGAGCCGACATCGTTGATCCCAACGGGCGGCGCTACGACCGCGCGCCCGGGACAGGAGAGTCCGATGCGTGGGGTCACGCGCCGGGGACGGGGCGGGGCGGCGTCGCGAAAGGCGGGCCCGCTGCGGCTGCGTGGTTGTCCAGCGTTGCTGCTCGGCCTGCAGACTCTGGAGCAACTCGAGCACGACGGCTGGACGCCGATCGCGCCCCGCAAGCACCTGCTGGTCGAAGTGGCGCGCTTGCTCGCGCCCCAGTCGCTGACCACGGACCCGGCCCCGGAATCGAGCGGCACCGGCCCGGCTCACTGAGCCGGCGGCGCCTCGGCTGGATGGCCTGCCTCGTCCGTGCGGGCGCGGCCCTCGACCTCGAGCGCGAGCGCGGGCAGGCCCGCGACCTGCAGCGCCTGCGCTAGCGCCCGCACCGCGCGCGCATGGTACGCGGAGCCGCGCGGGATCTGCGCGAGCGCCGCGGCGGCCTCGGCCGGCCGCCCCAGCGCGACCAGCGCCCTGCCCCGCAACAGCGCACCGCGGTGCGGGTCGGAGTCGCTCGTGCCGTCCGCCTCCTCGAGCAGCGCCAGCGCGCGCTGTGGTTGGCCGATGCGCAGGTAGGCCTCGGCCATCTCGAGCGGGCCGCCGAGGGCTTCGGGCGGCGTGTCGCGCAGCAGCAGCTCCACGCGCTCGCGCTGCTCCAGCGCGAGCGCGACCGCCAGCCGCAGGCGTGCGTCCTCGGGCGCGGCCGGCAGCACCGAGAGCACCCTGGACGCCAGCGCGGCCCTGCCCTGTGCAAGCAGCTCGGCGGCGGTGCGGCGCAGCAGCGGCGCGTCCCCGGCGTCGCGCGCCAGGTCCTGGCGCACCGCACCGGCGAGGGCCTCGCCGTCGCCGCGCGCCAGGGCCAGCGCGATCGACGCCTGCAGCGCGGCGCGGCTGCCGGCATCGCTGCGCGCCGCGAAGCGCTCGAGCACGGCGACCGCGCGCTCGGGCTGGCTGTGCTCGCGCAGCAGCTGGGCCAGCTCGAGCGGCGCATCGGGCGAGCGCGGGGCCGCGGTCTCGGCGCGCTCGTAGGCCTCGAACGCCCGGGCCAGCGCGCCGTGCCGCCGCGCGATGCGGGCGCGCGCCAGCCACACCGCTTCCGAATGCGGGTCGAGCTGCAAGCCCGCCGCAAGCGCGTGCTGCGCGCCGGCGGCGTCGCCGGCCCCATCCAGCGCCAACGCCAGCCGCGCGAACAGGTAGGGGTCGTCGTCTGCGTCGGCCATGGCCATGCGGTAGGCCTCGGCCGCTGCGGCGTGCTGGCCGCGGGCTTCGAGCAACTCCGCACGCACGAACCACTCGTAGCTGTACGGCGACACGAAGCGCGGGCGGGCAGCCGGCGCGCCCGCAGCTGCAGGCGTTGCCGCCGGCTCCGTCGCCACCGCACCGCCGCAGCCCCAGGCCAGCAACGCGCAGCCGACTGCTGGCAGCGCGCGAGCACGGGCACGGACACGACGCAGAAACGACATGCGGGTCCACTCTAGATGACCGATCACGATTCGGGAACGGCCATGCCGATCGGTCATTTAGCGCTGCGGCCGATGCCGCACCACCGCGAGAGGGTGAATGCGCGAGGCTTTGCCTCGCGCACAGGAGTCGGCGCGACTCCCTGACAATCAAAGGAGAAATCAGAGTTTGTGATTCGATCCCGAATCGCGAGCTCTGATTTAGATCAGCTCGTGCGCGATGTTCGTGCATTTCCCGGACGCTTCTTCCCGGACGCTTCCTGGCCTTTACCAGTGGGATGCCCCTGCTCTTGAACCCGCGGCGGGGCTGCGCCTATCATGCCGGCCCTGAGCGCGAGCCCGGCCGTGGGCACGGGCTCGGAGCGGCGGGCGTGAAACGCCGCACAGGGAGGTCCGATGAGCGAGTCGCAGTACCTCGACGTCTTCCCCGCCTGGCTGCGCAGCCTGGGCGACGACGCGGAGAGCCTGGCAAAGCTGCTGTCGAGCGAGGAGCTGCCGGAGCCCGGGCGCCAGGCACTGGCCGGAGGCGTGAATTACCTGTTCAAGTCGCTCGACCTGGTGCCCGACGGCATCGACGATATCGGCTATCTCGACGACGCGTTCGTGCTGCGGGTAGCGGCCGAGCACGCGATGCGCGAGGACGTCTCGCAGCTCGGCGCCGAGCAGCTGCGCGTCCTCAACCAGCTGGCGGAGGAGGCCGCGACCGTGCGCGGATTTCTGGGCGCGGAATTCCCTCGGCTCGACGCCTACGTGACCGGGCTGCGCAAGACCTCTGCGCGGGGCCGCTCGGTGCAGGACGTCCTGCACGCGGCTCAGATCCAGTCGGCGTTTCTGTCCGATCTTCGCGGCTTCGCCCAAAGCTATGCCGCGCCCAGCTTCTCCCGCGAGGAAAAGAATCTGGTCAAGCTGCGCGCATTTTTCGACGCCAAGCTGCCCAGATGAGCGGCGCTGGCCCGGCAACGCCGCGAGCGGACCTCGGCTCGCACCGCGAGCACGCGGCACGCGGGCCGGTGCCACACGTTGACTTCGCGGGAGCCGGGCTTTAGTAGGCAATCGCGTAGCCCATCGGCGCACGCGCGCGCCCTGCCGAAGGATCGGAAATCGCCATGAATCCAGTCGCCATGACCGTCATGCTGATCGTGCTGCCGGGGCTGTTCGCCTGGTCGGCGGTGCGTCGCTTCAAGCTGGCCACGCTGGGCCCCGGCGAGCCCCGCTTCAGCGTGCAGGGCGCGGAGCTCGGCCGGCGCATCCGCGACACCCTGGTCTACGCCCTGGGCCAGAAGAAGATGCCCTACTACCGCAGCGCGGGCATCGCGCACATCCTGATCTTCGCGGGCTTTCAGGTGCTGTTGCTCAACAGCGTGCTGCTGTGGGGCCGCGGCTACGACGTCGGCTTCGATTTCTGGGGTCTGCTCGCGCTCGATAACTGGTTCGGCGTCCTCTACAACGTGCTCAAGGAGATCTTCCTGGTCCTGGTGATCGCGGGCTCGGCGGTCTTCGTCTACTACCGCGTCATCAACAAGCAGCGCCGCATGACGCTGGGCTTCGAGGGCCTGCTGATCCTCGGCATCATCATCACCATGATGCTGGCCGACATGCTCTACAACGGCGCGCGCATCGTGCTCGAGCACCGCGGCTCGGGCGAGCCGGTGCAGCTCAGCCTGGTCGAGCCGGTTGCCTCGGCCTGGGCGTTGTGGCTCGGCGGGCTCGACTTGGGGGGCCCCACCCTGCGCTTCCTGATGCACCTGGGCTTCTGGTGGCACTCCGCGTTCGTGCTGATCTTCCTCAACATCCTGCCGTATTCGAAGCACTTCCACATCATCACCGCAGTCGGCAACGTCTTCGCCCGCAACCTCGAGCCCAACAAGCTGCCGACGACCGAGGACCTCGAAGGCAAGGTCGAGCGCGAGGAGCCGATCGGGCTGGTCAAGGTGACCGACCTGAGCTGGAAGGACGTGCTCGATCTCTACACCTGCACCGAGTGCGGCCGCTGCAGCGACAACTGCCCGGCCTACACCACCGACAAGAAGCTGTCGCCCAAGCACCTGACGCTGGCGCTGCGCGATCACCTGTACGCGTGCGAGCCGGTGCTGCTCAAGCCCGAGACGATGAATCCGGCCGCGCCGCCGGCCGGCGAGGACGGCGCGCAGGACGGCGAGAAGCACGAGCTGCACCACGCCGACCCACCCAAGGACGCCTATTACACCTCCGACACGATCGTCGATCTGGTGCCGAACATCCTCAACCCGGACGTGATCTGGGCCTGCACCACCTGCCGCGCCTGCGAGGAGCAGTGCCCGGTGATGATCAGCTACGTCGACAAGATCGTGCAGATGCGCCGCGACCAGGTGATGATGAAGAACGAATTCCCGGCCGAGCTGCAGAAGCCCTTCAACGGCCTGGAGACCAACGGCAACCCCTGGAACCTGGCAGCGAGCGACCGCGCGGGCTGGGCAGACGGGCTCGGCATTCCGCTGATGAGCGACAAGCCCGATGCAGAGGTGCTGTACTGGGTCGGCTGCGCCGCCAGCTACGACGACCGCGCCAAGAAGATCGCGCGCGCGACCGCCAAGCTGATGCAGCAAGCGGGCGTCGACTTCGCAATCCTCGGCACCGAAGAGAGCTGTACCGGCGACCCGGCGCGGCGGGCGGGCAATGAGTACCTGTTCCAGACCCTGGCGCAGCAGAACGTCGAGACGCTCAAGCAGTACGAGGTGGAGAAGAAGAAAATCGTCACCACCTGCCCGCACTGCTTCAACAGCTTGCTCAACGAGTACCCGGACTTCGGCGGCAAGTACGAGGTGGTGCACCACAGCACGTTGCTCTCCGAGCTGATCGACGCAAAGCGCCTGCTGCCCAAAAACCGCGTCGAGCGCTCGGTCGCGTTCCACGACAGCTGCTACCTCGGACGCTACAACGACGTCTACGATGCGCCGCGCAAGGTGCTGGAGGCCATTCCCGGCGTCGCCCTGCACGAGGTCAGCTACTGGAACCGCAACAAGGGCCTGTGCTGCGGCGCCGGCGGCGCGCAAATGTTCATGGAGGAGCAGGGCGAGAAGCGCGTCAACGTCAAGCGCACGCTGCAACTGCTGGAGACCGGCGCGCAGACCATCGCCAGCGGCTGCCCCTTCTGCATGACCATGCTGACCGACGGGCTCAAGGCCAACGACAAGGAAGAGTCGATCCAGCAGAAGGACATCGCCGAGCTGCTGGCCGAATCGGTGGCCCAGGACGACACGGAAAAGGCCCAGGCCGCGGAGTGAGGCGGTGGCCGGGGGGGCGGGCAGAGCCGGGTGCGCGTGGGGGCCGCGGGGTCGAGCGCCGCGCGGACCGGCGTATCGGGCGCGCGGCCTGAGCCTGAAGGCGCTCTTGGGGCCTGCAGCGCGGGAGCCCGGCGCGTGATGCCCGCGCTGCTGCTGCAGCAGGCCGCGGCTCCGCTCGGCACTACGGGCTTGCTGCTCGACCTGCTGCGCACGGTGCTGGCGCTGGCGGCCGTGTGCGGGCTGATCTGGGTCTCGCTGCGCTGGCTAGCGCGGCGCGGCTTCGGAACGCTGGCCGCATCCGAGCCGCTCGCGCTGCGCGTGCTCGGCCGGCTCGCGCTCGAGCCACGCAAGAACCTATATCTGGTACGCGCCGGCGGGCGTCTGCTGCTGATCGGCACTGGCGACGGCGGCCCCCCGCGACTGATCGCCGAGCTCGATCCGAGCGTGCTCGAGCCCGCGGCGGGCGCGGCGGCGCCGGGCGAGCGCGGGGGAGCGGCCCCGCATGCCTAGCCACGCCGCCGGGCTGTCCGGCTCCACCCTGCTCGCGATCGGCGCGCTCTCGCTGCTGCCGCTGCTGCTGATGGCGGCCACCAGCTTCGCGAAGATCATGGTGGTACTGTCGTTGCTGCGCAACGCGCTCGGGGTGCCGGACGTGCCCTCGGGCGCGATCGTGACCGCGCTGGCGGCGATCCTGAGCGTGTACGTGATGACGCCGGTTGCGCGCCAGATGCTGGCCGCCGCAGCGCCCGCGGGCGCGCGCATCGACCTCGAGGATCCGCTCGCGGGCGAGAGCCGCAAGGCTGCGCTGCAGGCGCTCGAGCTGGCCAAGCCGCCGCTCGCGGCTTTCCTCGGGCGCAATGCGGGCAAGGCCGAGCGCGCGCTATTCCTCGATCTCGCCCGACGCGCCCGCCCGCCCGCGCAGCGCGCCGAGGTCAGCGAGACCGACCTCACCGTAACGCTGCCGGCATTCCTGATCACCGAGCTCAAGGAGGCGTTTCAGATCGGCCTGCTGGTGCTGCTGCCGTTCGTGGTGATCGATCTGGTGGTGGCCAGCATCCTGCTCGCGCTCGGCATGTCGGGCCTGCAGCCCGCTGTGGTGGCGCTGCCGTTCAAGCTGCTGCTGTTCGTGCTGGTCGACGGCTGGTACGTGCTGAGCCAGGCGCTGATCTCGGGCTACCGCTGAGCCGCCCGCGGCGGCTGCGGCCGGGACGCGCCTGGCGCCGCCACCGGCTTCGCCTTCTTCGGCGCCTCGAAGCTACCGTCCTCGCTCGGCCCCGGCCCGGGCTCGAGCGTGCTGTCCTCGCCCCAGCCCGGCTGCTGCGCGTAGCTCTGCATGTACGGCAGCGGCGCCGCGTGGCCCGGGATCTGTCGCGGCGCGACGATCGTGCCCTCGGGCACGAAGCGGAAATTCTGCAGCTCCTTGAGCCCGTAGTCGACCGCCTCGGGGCTGTACCAACCGCGCTCACGCATCCGCAGCAGCATGTGCCGCATCTGATCGATCCAGGCCGGCGAGAGCGCCCCGCGCTCGAAGAACGAGTGGTAGCGCTTGGGGTTGGGCAGGATGGTCGCCAGGAAGATCGACTCGGCCGGGGAGAGCTGAGACGGTAGGCGATTGAAGTAGTGGCGCGCCGCGTTGCGAATGCCGTAGACGCTGGGCCCGAACTCGATCACGTTCAGGTAAAGCTCGATGATGTCGCGCTTGTCCATCACGCGCTCGATCCACCAGGTCAGCAGCACCTCCTGGATCTTGCGCGCGAGCGTCTTTTCGCGGTGCAGGAACACGTTCTTGACCAGCTGCATGGTGATGGTGCTGGCGCCGACCACGTAACGACCTTCCTTGAGGTCGCGGATCAGCGCCTCGCGAATGTGGCGCGGCGAGAAGCCGTGGTGCGAAAAGAAGCCGGCGTCCTCGTGCGCCAGCACGGCGTGCACGAAGAACGGGCTGATATCCTCGAGAAACGTCCACTCCGGGGTGCCCGGCCCAGTCTCCATCTCGAACAGCGTCCCGTCGGGCTCCTCGACCGAGTGGATGAACGGCATGCGAAAACGCCGCAGATCAGCCAGCGCCGGCACCGTGACGAACTCGCAGTGGTCCACCGGCTCGATCGTCAGCACCGTGTCGTCGAGCGCGCGCGAGTCGAGCTTCAGACGCAGATGGCCTGCGAGCTTGCCCTGCCAGGTGGCGAGCACCATGTCGCCCAGCAGATCCTCGGGAATCGCCTGCACCGCCTTGGTGCACGGGGTCGGCGGCAGCGAGGCGTCGATGTCGAACAGATAGTGGTCGGCGCTCCACTCCACCGCACCCGACACGTTGAGCGTGGCCTCGCCGAGCCCGATCTCGCCTTGCGCGATCTCGAGCCGGTGCGCGAGCGGAAGAAAGCGGCCCTTGCCGCGCAGGGTCACATCGATCCCGCGCACCGGCTCGGCCGAGATGCGCGGCGAGGAGATGGCCGCGTCGGTCAGGCTCGCGCTGCCCGAAAACGCGATCCCCTGCGCGGGCTCGGTCTTGATCACGAGCTCGGCGTCGACCCGACCCGCCTCCGGCTCGTACCAGGGCACGGACGGCAGAAAAGGTGCCAACAGGCTGAGCGGCAGCGAGCGCAGCTCGACCTGACCGTCGGCCCGAGCCTCCTGGGGGTGCACGCTGAGGTCCCAGTGCACGATCCCGCCGCCCTGCGCCTTGCCGCTGCCCGCGAAGGCCAGCGCGCCGCCGGACTTCACCGCCAGCGTGGCGCGCAGCCCCTGCAAGATTGGCGCGCCGCCCGCGCCGCCGCGCACGCTGGCGTCTTCGAGCGTGAGCGCGGCGTCGCCGGCCAAGCGCTCGAGCAGCCCCGAGCCGGGCTTCCTTTGCGCTGCAGCCCCGCTCGGAGCCCGCGGGGGTCCGCCCGGAGCCAGCTGCCGCGCGAGCGCCCGCAGCCGCTGCCACGTCGTGAGCGCGGGCGCGGGTGTCGGGGCCGCTGCAGCGCCCGGCGCCGCGGACGCAGGCGGGGCAGGAGGCGAGCGCGGAGCGGCCAGCCGCAGCTTGGCGCTCGCCACGCGCATGCGGCGCAGCGCCAGTCCCTTGGGCCCGTGCGCGGCCTGCGCGCCGATGCGCTCCAGCTCGAGCACGCTCGCTGGCGCCGCGCCCAGCCGTACGCTCTGCAACTCGACGCGCGCGCCACCGTCGTCGAGCTGCACCGGCCCGCCGCGCACCTGCACCAGCTCGCCGGCCGCATCGCCGAGCTCGATCTGCATGTGGTCCACGCGCAGCGCGGGCAGCGTGGCGCGCTCGGCCGCAGCATCGTGTGCGCGATGCCGGCGCGCGAGCATCCGCTGCTTGGCCTGCGCGCTCTGCACGGGCACGCGCAGGTCGAGCTCGCCCACGTGCACGCTGCGCAACCCGCGCGAGCCGCGCAGCGCGAGCGAGAGCGGATTGCCTTCGAACGTGATGTCCTTGGCGAGCAGGTGCGGGCCCGCGCCCGCGCCCAGCTCGATGCGCTGCAGCGCGACCGAGCCGAAGCCGAGCGAGACCTCGGAGACCTTGGCCGGCAGGCCGGTGCGCGCCTGCAGCCGCGCCGCGACCTGCCCGCGCACCAGCTTGGGCAGCCACAACAGCACGGCCACGCCACCGCCCACCACCAGCGGCACGGCGACGAGGCCCCGAAGAGCGTTACGGCGAATCTGCAAAGCGACCGGGCCGGGATGCTGCGGGGTCCTCGTGCAGGGGCGACCCCGTGCGCGATTATGCCAGCTCCGGCCCGAAACGAAAGGGCGCCCTCGCGCGCTGCGGGAGCGCGCGCGCGGTCGACGTATCGAAGCGTTGGTGTAAAGTCGCGGCCATGGCCGACGACGAATACGCGCGCATTCTGGTGACCGCGGCGCTGCCATACGCAAACGGCCCGGCGCACCTCGGACACATCGCCGGCGCCTACTTGCCGGCCGACATCTACTGCCGGTACCAGCGTCTGATGGGCCGCGACGTGCGGTTCATCTGCGGCTCGGACGAGCACGGCGTGGCGATCATGATGCGCGCGCGCCAGGAGGGCATCAGCCCGCAAGCGCTGGTCGACCGCTATCACCCGGTGCTGCGTGACGCGTTCGCCAAGCTCGGCGTGAGCTTCGACTACTACGGCCGTACCTCGTCGCAAAGGCATCGCGAGACCAGCCAGGACTTCTTTCGGCACATGGCGCAGCAGGGCGCCTTCACGCTCAAGTCCGAGCCGCAGCTCTACGACCCCGAAGCAAAGATGTTCCTTGCGGATCGCTTCGTGCACGGCACCTGCCCCAGCTGCGGCTACCAGGACGCCTACGGCGACCAGTGCGAGAAGTGCGGCCGCACGCTCAGCCCCAAGGAGCTGATCGGCCCGCGCAGCGCGATCACCAATGCCAAGCCGGAGCTGCGCGAGACCACGCACTGGTACTTGTCGCTCTCGGGCCAGCAGCCCTGGCTCGAACAGTTCCTGGACGCCCATCCGGACTGGAAGACCAACGTGCTCGGCCAGGCGCGCAGCTGGCTCAAGGAGGGCCTGGTCGATCGCTCGATGACCCGCGATCTGTCCTGGGGCGTGCCCGTGCCCGCCGACGTCGCCCAGGCCGCCGGCGTGGACGCCAGCGGCAAGGTGCTCTACGTCTGGTTCGACGCGCCGATCGGCTACATCTCGGCCACGCGCGAGTGGGCCGAGCAGCAAGGCGACCCCGAAGCCTGGAAGCCATACTGGCAGGCCGAGGACACCAAGCTGGTCCACTTCATCGGCAAGGACAACATCGTCTTCCACTGCATCATCTTCCCCGCGATGCTGCACATGCACGGCGGCTACGTCCTGCCCGGAGACGTGCCCGCCAACGAGTTCCTGAACCTCGAGGGCAAGAAGCTCTCGACCAGCCGCGGCTGGGCGGTCTGGTTGCACGAGGCCCTGGAGGCCTTCCCGCCCGACTACCTGCGCTACGCCCTACTCTCGGTGCTGCCCGAGACCAAGGACTCCGACTTCAGCTGGAAGGACATGCAGGCGCGGGTCAACAACGAGCTGGCCGACACATTCGGCAACCTCGTCAACCGCACGGTAACCTTCGCGAAGCGCTTTCTGCAGGGAACGGTGCCCGACTGCGATTGGGGCACCCGAGGCAGCCCGGAAATCGCCGACGCCTTCGAGCACGCCCCGGGCCAGATCGGATCGCACATCGAGCACTACCGCTTCCGCGAGGCGGGCAACGTGGTGATGGACTTCGCCCGCAGGGCGAACAAGTACTTCAACGACGAGGCCCCGTGGGCCACGCGCGAACGCGACCCGCAGAAGTGCGCCGAGACCATCTACGTCTGCCTTCAGATCTGCGCCTCGCTCAGCATCCTGTGCGAGCCGTTCTTGCCCTTCACCGCGCAACGCATGCGCAAGATGCTCAATCTCGCGCCCGTGCGCTCGAGCGAGCGCGCTGGGGCCAGCGGCCTCGGCTGGAGCGACGCCAGCCGCTATCTGCTGCCGGCGGGCCAGCGCCTGGGCGAGCCCGAGATCCTGTTCACCAAGATTGAGGACGCCGCGATCCAGGTTCAGCTCGACAAGCTGCTGGCGACGCAGCAGGGCGCGCGGGCGGCCGCCCTGCCCTACCCCCCGCTGGGCGCGCCCATCCAGTACGACGACTTCGCCAAGCTCGACCTGCGCGTGGGGCTGGTGCTCGCCGCCGAGCCCGTGCCCAAGTCCAAGAAGCTGCTGCGCTGCGACGTCGACCTCGGCTTCGAGCAGCGCCAGGTCCTGGCGGGGGTGGCCGAGCACCTGCGGCCCGAGGACCTGGTGGGCAAGAAGCTGGTGGTGGTGGCGAACCTGGCGCCACGCAAGATGCTCGGCCTCGAGAGCCAGGGCATGCTGCTGATGGCCAAGAACCGCGAGGGCAAGCTGCTGCCGGTCACTTCCGACGGCGAGCCCGGTTCCACCGTCGCGTGAGGCCAGAGCCAAATCGCCCGCTGTGACCGAGCGCAGCGAGCCCCACGGATGGCTGGGTCCCGAACGGCTTCGCCGGACGGGCGCGAAGGGCGCGTCGCCTTCCCGAAATTAAAACGAAACCCCACCTCGGATGAGGTGGGGTTTCCACATTAATTCCGGCGGCGTCCTACTCTCCCACGTAGTTACCCACGCAGTACCATCGGCTCTGGAGGGCTTGACTTCCGAGTTCGGGATGGGATCGGGTATGACCCCTCCGACGTTGCCACCGAAAATCCTTTGGAGCTCCGTGACCGTAGCGATCGGGCTGGGATTCGCTGTCTTGCTCCCAACCCCGATCTCGAATCGTTTCAACGCTTGCCTCAGAGAAAGGAAAAGCCGCACGGCCGATTAGTACCGGTTAGCTCCACGCATTGCTGCGCTTCCACACCCGGCCTATCACCTCGTAGTCTACGAGGGGCCTTTAGGGGCTTGCGCCCGGGACACCTAATCTTGAGGCCGGCTTCCCGCTTAGATGCTTTCAGCGGTTATCCGTTCCGCACATAGCTACCCGGCTATGCCACTGGCGTGACAACCGGAGCACTAGAGGTGCGTCCATTCAGGTCCTCTCGTACTATGAATAGCTCCTCTCAAGTGTCCTGCGCCCACGGCAGATAGGGACCGAACTGTCTCACGACGTTCTAAACCCAGCTCGCGTACCGCTTTAATTGGCGAACAGCCAAACCCTTGGGACCTGCTCCAGCCCCAGGATGCGATGAGCCGACATCGAGGTGCCAAACCGCGCCGCCGATATGAACTCTCAGGCGCGATCAGCCTGTTATCCCCAGAGTACCTTTTATCCGTTGAGCGATGGCCCTTCCATACAGTGCCACCGGATCACTAAGACCTGGTTTCCCACCTGCTCGACCTGTCGGTCTCGCAGTTAAGCTCCCTTGTGCCTTTACACTCTACGGCTGGTTTCCATTCAGCCTGAGGGAACCTTCGCGCGCCTCCGTTACTCTTTTGGAGGCGACCGCCCCAGTCAAACTGCCCACCAGGCAGTGTTCCCGACCCGGATCACGGGCCTGGGTTAGAAGTCCAGAACAGCCAGGGTGGTATTTCAACGTTGGCTCCATCGAGACCAGAATCCCGACTTCAAAGCCTCCCACCTATCCTACGCAGGCTGACCCGAACTTCACTGCCAAGTTGCAGTAAAGGTTCATGGGGTCTTTCCGTCTTGCCGCGGGTAGAGGGTATCTTCACCCCCGATACAATTTCGCTGAGTCGCTGGCCGAGACAGTAGGGAAGTCGTTACGCCATTCGTGCAGGTCGGAACTTACCCGACAAGGAATTTCGCTACCTTAGGACCGTTATAGTTACGGCCGCCGTTTACTGGGGCTTCGGTTCGCTGCTTCGCTTGCGCTGACAGCTCCCCTTAACCTTCCAGCACCGGGCAGGCGTCAGACCCTATACGTCCTCTTGCGAGTTCGCAGAGTCCTATGTTTTTAGTAAACAGTCGCTACCCTCGTTTCTCTGCAACCCACCGGAGCTCCAGCCGCGAGGGCCTTCACCACAGTGGGCACACCTTCTCCCGAAGTTACGGTGTCATTTTGCCGAGTTCCTTAGCCAGCGTTCTCTCACGCGCCTTGGGATATTCACCCCGCCCACCTGAGTCGGTTTGCAGTACGGTCACTGAAGGGGCTCTGCACGCGGCTTTTCTTGGAAGTATGGGATCACCGAGTTCCGGAGCCGGAGCTCCGCCTCATCGCCTCTCGGCGTTGATTCCGCGTTTGTGTCTATCGACTCCTACGGAATCCGCCTACGGGCTTGAACCAGCGCGTCCATCGGCTGGCTCGGCATACCCTTCTCCGTCCCCGCTTGCTTCAACGCCATCCCCAGTGGTGCCGGAATATTAACCGGCTTTCCATCACCTACGCCTTTCGGCCTTGGCTTAGGGACCGACTAACCCATGGGAGGATTATCCTTCCCCAGGAAACCTTGGGCTTACGGCGACAGGATTTCTCATCCTGTTTATCGCTACTCATGCCTGCATAAGCTCTTCCCAAGCCCGATAGCGCTCCTTACGGTACGCCGTGTATCTGCTTGGGAATGCTCCGCTACCGCTCTCTTGCGAGAGCCCGAAGCTTCGGTACCAGACTTAGCCCCGTTGTATTTTCGGCGCGGGCTCGCTTGACCAGTGAGCTATTACGCTTTCTTTAAAGGGTGGCTGCTTCTAAGCCAACCTCCTGGTTGTCTAGGCGTTCCCACATCCTTCACCACTTAGCCTGGATTTAGGGACCTTAGCTGTCGATCTGGGCTCTTTCCCTCTCGGCGACGGATCTTATCACTCGCCGCCTGACTCCCGGATAGTGCTCGTCGGTATTCGGAGTTTGATTGGGTTTGGTAGTCTGGTGGGACCCCTAGCCCATTCAGTGCTCTACCCCCGACGGCATTGGTCCGAGGCTATACCTAAATATATTTCGCGGAGAACCAGCTATTTCCGAGCTTGATTAGCCTTTCACTCCCATCCTCAGCTCATCCCCCACATTTTCAACTGTGGTGGGTTCGGCCCTCCACGCGGTATTACCCGCGCTTCAGCCTGGCCAAGGATAGATTGCCCGGTTTCGGGTCTACACCACGCCACTAAACGCTCTATTTGAACTCGGTTTCCCTACGGCTTCACCTTACGGCTTAACCTTGCGACGTAGCGTAACTCGCAGGCCCATTATGCAAAAGGTACGCGGTCGAGCATTGCCTTACGGCCATAGCTCTTCCACTGCTTGTAGACACGCGGTTTCAGGTACTATTTCACTCCCCTCGCCGGGGTGCTTTTCACCTTTCCCTCACGGTACTTGTTCACTATCGGTCGTCGAGTAGTATTTAGCCTTGGAAGATGGTCCTCCCAGATTCCCGCTGGGTTTCACGTGCCCTGCGGTACTCGGGTGCCACTCCGGAGACGCTTCGCTTTCGCGTACAGGGCTGTCACCCTCTATGGCCGGCCATTCCAGACCGTTTCGCTAGCGAAGCGCTTTGTAACTCCGTCCCGGCACTGGGGTGCCGGATGAGCGGTCCCACGACTCCTTGCCAGCAACGCCCCCAGGCTTGCACTGACAAGGTTTAGGCTGTTCCCCGTTCGCTCGCCGCTACTGAGGGAATCTCTGGCTTGATTTCTGTTCCTCGGGGTACTGAGATGTTTCAGTTCTCCCGGTTGGCTACCTCGAGCCTATGTATTCAGCTCGGGGCTAGCAGGTTATCCCTGCTCGGTTTCCCGATTCGGAGATCCACGGATCTACGGTTGCTAGCACCTTCCCGTGGCTTTTCGCAGCTGTCCACGTCCTTCATCGCCTCTCGACGCCTAGGCATCCACCGCGCGCCCTTAGTAGCTTTTCCTTTTCCCTAAGGCACGCATCGATGACTCGAGACCGGGGTTCGTCGCAAGACCAAGCTTGCGGCAAACACCAGTCTGATCATCTGCGGTCTACGAACGAAGTCGCGATAGGTGCGACTTCGTTACTCGGAGTTCCTATTCAGTTGTCAAAGAGCGGGCTCGGCTTGAGCACGCCAGGCAGCAGCGTGTCCAAATCATCGGGTGGAGCTGATCGGGATCGAACCGACGACCTCCGGCTTGCAAAGCCGGCGCTCTCCCAGCTGAGCTACAGCCCCGTCGGCGTTCGGAGGCGCACGGCGCTCGAGCGCGTGGGCGCTCGGTGGGCCTAGCTAGACTCGAACTAGCGACCTCACCCTTATCAGGGGTGCGCTCTAACCACCTGAGCTATAGGCCCGTGGGGTGGGTTCGCTGACCGCGGGACCGCCAAATCCGTGCCGCGCGGAGGCGCTGCCATGCTGGACCCTCCTCGGAGGATCCCCGCGGGGCCGGCAGAAGAATCGCGCGATCCTCCCTGCAGCCACTCACCGATGCTCGCGTTTTTCAAAGAGCGGCATCAGTCCCTGAAAACTGAACCGGAGACTTGCCCGAATGACGGGCTTGACCGAGCTACCTCCAACCGTTGCCGGTGGAGGGTTCGCTCCTTAGAAAGGAGGTGATCCAGCCGCAGGTTCCCCTACGGCTACCTTGTTACGACTTCACCCCAGTCATCGACCACTCCTTAGGGACCTGCCCCCCTTGCGGGTTAGCGCGGCCACTTCTGGAGCAATCAACTCCCATGGTGTGACGGGCGGTGTGTACAAGGCCCGGGAACGTATTCACCGTTGCCTGCTGATCAACGATTACTAGCGATTCCGCCTTCATGCAGTCGAGTTGCAGACTGCAATCTGTACTGAGGTCGGCTTTTTGCGATTGGCTCCCCCTCGCGGGTTCGCTGCGCTTTGTACCGACCATTGTAGCACGTGTGTAGCCCCGGACATGAGGGCCATGAGGACTTGACGTCGTCCCCACCTTCCTCCGGCTTGACGCCGGCAGTCTCCTTAGAGTGCCCGGCCGAACCGATGGCAACTAAGGACAAGGGTTGCGCTCGTTGCGGGACTTAACCCAACATCTCACGACACGAGCTGACGACAGCCATGCAGCACCTGAGCCTAGGTTCCCTTGCGGGCACTCCCTCGTCTCTGAGGGATTCCTAGTTTTTCTAGCCCGGGTAAGGTTCTGCGCGTTGCGTCGAATTAAACCACATGCTCCACCGCTTGTGCGGGCCCCCGTCAATTCCTTTGAGTTTTAGCCTTGCGGCCGTACTCCCCAGGCGGGGCACTTAACGCGTTTGCTACGGCACCGCGGGGGTCAAAACCCGCGACACCTAGTGCCCATCGTTTACAGCGTGGACTACCAGGGTATCTAATCCTGTTTGCTCCCCACGCTTTCGCGTCTCAGCGTCAGTTGGTGTCCAGGAAGCCGCCTTCGCCACTGGTGTTCCTCCTGATATCTACGAATTTCACCTCTACACCAGGAATTCCACTTCCCTCTCCACCACTCAAGACCGGCAGTTTCGAGTGCAGTTCCCAAGTTGAGCTTGGGGATTTCACACCCGACACACCGACCCGCCTACACGCGCTTTACGCCCAGTAATTCCGAGCAACGTTTGCACCCTCTGTCTTACCGCGGCTGCTGGCACAGAGTTAGCCGGTGCTTTCTGAGAAGGTACCGTCAAGGGCGGGCCCTATTCGAACCCACCGTTTTCTTCCCTTCCCACAGGGCTTTACAACCCGAAGGCCTTCATCACCCACGCGGCGTCGCTGGATCAGGCTTTCGCCCATTGTCCAATATTCCCCACTGCTGCCTCCCGTAGGAGTCTGGCCCGTGTTTCAGTGCCAGTGTGGCTGATCATCCTCTCAGACCAGCTACCCGTCTTTGCCTTGGTAGGCCATTACCCTGCCAACTAGCTGATGGGCCGCAGGCTCGTCCCCAGGTGGTAGCTTACAAGTAGAGGCCACCTTTGACCCCTGCCGCCGAAGCGGCTGTGGTCTTACGCGGTATTAGCTCTCCTTTCGGAGGGTTATCCCCCTCCTGAGGGAAGATTGCCTACGTGTTACGCACCCGTGCGCCACTTTACTCAGGGTTGCCCCTTTTCTCGTGCGACTTGCATGTGTTAAGCGCGCCGCCAACGTTCGCTCTGAGCCAGGATCAAACTCTCCAGTTGAAACTGTGAGCATTGACCCTGATGGCTCGAAGCCATCTCGGGCTTCGTTCGGCTGTCGGCCTTTTGGACCGACGAGACCCGACCATTCGCGATTGGCTTGTCTCCGATTCAGTTTTCAAAGACCGAGGCGGTCCGTAGACCGGGGCGGAGTAGGCTAGCGGAACACAGTTACAAGGTCAAGCTATTTCCGACCCGTATCCGAGGTCCGCCGGGCCTCGCGGTACTGCATGGCAGCATCCGCGTTCCCGACCGTGGGTGGCGGACTCTACTCGCGCTTGCCTCGGCGTCAAGCGCTTTTGCGCAGCTAGTGTCGATCCCGGTGCGGGCGGTCAAACGCCTGCGATTTTCGCGCCTTGCCAGAGCCGAACGCGGGCCTCAATCGGGCAGCGGTAGCGTCCACAGCCGATCTCCGGCGGCCACCCCCACCCGCGCGGCCGCCTCAGCGCAAAGCTGCACGCGCCCTTGGGTGAGCGCGCCCGCCGGCACGGCTACGAAATAGGGCGGGCCGGCGCTCTGGCGTGCTGCGAGGGCGCCAGGGGAGGTGGCGCCAGGGCCGCCCGGAGTGAGCTCTACGGCCGCCTGGTTGGCGCGCCGCACCAGGGCGATCTCATCGGTAAATGCGATGAAGTGAGGGCCGCCATCGAAGGGGTCGACGCGCTCGGCATAGCGGAAGCCGATGCGTCGCAGCAGCTTCTCGACTGCCGCGGTCTGCGTGCCGACTTGGCCGATCACGCGGCGGGCCTGGTCGGCGAGCAGAGTGGCGTAGACCTGATCGGGAAACAGCCCCTTGACGAACTCCTTGTTGCGTTTGGAAAGGCGGTCGGCTTCTCGGTAGCTCAGCCCGGTGAAACGGCGGCCGATCGCCTCCCACAGATGGCTGGTGCCGTCGGCCTGCAACGGAGGCAGCAACTCGGCCAGCACTTGGTGGCGGAAGTCGGCGCGCCGCATCGCGAGAAACAGAAAGCGCACGTAGGAGATCATCGCGCCCAGACGCTCGGGCCGGCGCCGATACTCCGGATGAACCACCAACCCACCGATCTCGGTCGGGCCGTCGTAGGAGTAGGTCGTGGCCAGGATGGTGTGGACGAAGTGGCGATCGAGCGTCGCGCTGTACTTCTCCTCGCGCCGCACGTCGAAATAGATGTAGGGCGCGTCGCGGCGGCCGAGCTGCCCGATCACCATCGAGGTGCCCACCGCGCGCTCGGCGACGCGGTCCCACAGCACGAATACGAACTCGCGCCTGCGAGGGTCCGCGATCTCCCCGCGAAACGAGCGCTCCGAGGTCAACAGCCCGGCCTCGAGCGCCTCCGGATCGTCGGGCAGGTTGACCGTGTCGAGATAACGCGCGAGCTCACACAGGCTGGCGTGGTGCTCGCGGGTGGCGGCCCGGATCTCGAACCGAGCCGGAGAGTCGTCTGTCATCGCAGGAATTGGAGCACGGCCTACGACGCGCGGCTAGAGTCCTTGAGGCCGGCTGATCTGGACAGGTGAGTCAAGGTTGCGAGAGCGGAGCGAGGCGACCTCGCGGCAGGGTGGGGCCCCAACGGCTTGGCCGGTGGGGCGGCAGGGGCGCGTGCCCCTCCCGGTTATGAAGCCTAGCGAGGCCCTGTCTTGACGCGAGTAGACCAGCAGGTCTCGTGGGTCTGAGGCGCAGTTTCGCTAGAGCTGCCAGAGATCGGATCGCGCGTGAGCCGCCCAGCGCGCGGCGGCGGCGTGCTAGGCTGCGCCCATGCGGGCGGTCGCGCAACGCGTCAGCGCTGCACACGTAATGGTCGGCGGCGAGACCACCGGGCGCATCGGGCCGGGCCTGCTGGTGTATCTGGGCGCGGGCAAGAACGACGGGGAGGAGCACGCCGAGTGGATGGCGGGCAAGCTGGCCGGGCTGCGCGTGTTCCCGGACGAGCAGGGACGGATGGCGCGCGATGTGTGCGAGAGCGGCGGCGCGGTGCTGGTTGTCTCGCAATTCACCCTCTACGGCGACGTGCGCAAGGGGCGGCGGCCCTCGTTCGACGCGGCCGCCGAGCCCGAGCGCGCGCAGCGACTGTACGAGCGCGTGTGCGGCGCCCTGGCCGAGCGCGGGCTGCGAGTTGAAACCGGGCGCTTTCGCGCGATGATGGATGTCCACTGCGTGGTCGACGGACCGGTGACGATCCTGCTCGACAGCGAGAAGCGCTTCTGATCCAGTCATGAGCCAAGCCGCTGCGCACACGGGGAAAAAGCCCACGATCGGCCTGACCGGAGGCATCGCGTCGGGCAAGAGCTGCGTCGCGCGCGTGCTCGCGCAGCAGGGCGTGGGCGTGGTGGACGCCGACGCGCTCGCGCGCGAGGTGGTCGCCGCAGGCAGCGAGGGCCTGCGCGAGGTGGTCGAGGCGTTCGGGTCGGGGGTGCTGCTCGCCGACGGCAGCCTGGACCGAACGCGACTGGCGGCAATCGTGTTCGACGACGAGCAGGCGCGGCGACGGCTGCAGGCGATCACGCATCCTCGCATCGGACGCCTGAGCGCCGAGCGCCTCACGGCGCTGGCCGCGCGCGGGGCGCCCTACGTGGTCTACGACGCGCCCTTGCTGGTCGAAGTCGGCGCGCACCGAGGCTTCGACGCGCTGATCGTGGTGGCGGCGGACGAAGCGACCCAGGTTGCGCGCGCGGTGACGCGTGACCGGGCCGACGAGCAGGAGACCCGGCGACGGATTGCCGCCCAGCTGCCGCTGGCGCGCAAGATCGAGGTCGCGGACTACGTGATCCAAAACGACGGCTCGTTGCAGGAGCTGGAACACCGCACGCTCGCTGTGCACCGCGAGATCATGCGGCGCTTCGGCCTGACTGCGAGCGTACCCGCCAGCGAGGACCGGACATGAACGAGGCCGAGCCGGTGCTGCTGCTGACGGGCTTTCCCGGCGTGTTTCTGGCGCGGCGGCTGCTTGCCAAGGTGCTTGCGGCGGAGCCGGGCACGCGGGTGCTGTGCCTGACCTCGCGCAAGCAGCTCGAGAGCGCGGAGGCACGACTGGACGCGCTCCCGACCGAGCCGCGGGCGCGCGTGGAGCTCGTGATCGGGGATGCCGGCGAAATGGACTTCGGGATGTCGGGCCGGCGCTTCCGCGAGCTGGCCGAACGCGTGGAGGTCGTCCACCACTGCGCGGCCGCGACCTACGCCGGGGTGCGGCGCGAGGTCGCCGAGCGCGTCAACGTCGGCGGCGCCGCGGAGGTGCTCGAGCTATGCGAAGCGAGCCCCAAGGGCTGCCGGCTGGTGCTGTGGTCGACCGCGATGGTGAGCGGCAAGCTGCACGGGCGCATCGCCGAGGGCGAGCTGCCGTGCCCACCGAGCTTTCCCAGCGTGGTGGACGAGACGCGCTATCGCGCCGAGCAGATGGTGCGCGAGGCAATGGACCACGTGCCCACGACAATCCTGCGGCCCTCGATCGTGGTGGGCGATTCGAAGACCGGCGAGATCGATCGGATGGAGGGACCCTACCTGCTGATCCTGCTCATGTTGAGCTCGCCGGTGGACCTGCGGGTGCCGTTGCCGGGGCGCGGCGACGTGCCGCTCAACCTGGTGCCGATCGACTACGTGGTGGACGCGGGGTATGCGATCTCCAGAGATCCGCAGGCGATCGGCCGCACCTTCCATCTGGTGGACGAGCACCCGCCGAGCGCGCGGCGCGTGTTCGAGCTGATCGCGGAGGCGGCGGGGCGCCCAGGGCCTGTGGGCAGCCTGCCCAGCCAGCTCGCGACGGCCTTGTTGCGCACGCCGGGACTGGAACGGTTCAGCCAGATCCCGCGCAGCTTCCTCGAGCAACTCGCCACCGAGGTCACCTATGACGCGCGCAACACCCGCGAGCTGCTGAGCGGCAAAGGCATCAGTTGCCCCAAGGCGACCGGCTACCTGACCGTGATGGTCGACTACGTGCGCGCCGAACAGCAACGCCGCGCCCTGGCCAAGCAGAGGGCGCGCAGCTCACGCGAGGACACCGAAGAAGACCCGCTCGGCTAGTAGCGAGCCCCGCGAGCACGCGCGAGCGCTGCGAGCCCCGCGGGTGGGTGGGGCCCCGACGGCTTTGCCGGCGGGGCGGGAGGGTCGCGTGACCCTCGATGCCCTACACGCTGACGACCTCAGCGCACGCGCGAGCGCTGCGAGCCCCGCGGGTGGGTGGGGCCCCGACGGCTTTGCCGGCGGGGCGGGAGGGTCGCGTGACCCTCGATGCCCTACACGCTGACGACCTCAGCGCACGCGCGAGCGCTGCGAGCCCCGCGGGTGGGTGGGGCCCCGACGGCTTTGCCGGCGGGGCGGGAGGGTCGCGTGACCCTCCCGGTTACATCAGTAATCGCCGAAGAGATCCTGGATGCGTACGTCCAGGGCGCTGGCGATCTTGTACAGCGAGCTGATCGAGGCGCTCGACTCGGCGCGCTCGATCTGCGACAGCAGCGAGACCGACAGCCCGGTGCGGCGCGCCATCTGCTTGAGCGTGAGATTGGCTTCCTTGCGCAGGTTGCGCACGGTCTCGCCGATCACGCGGTGCAGGTTCTCCTCGGGCGAGCGCATCAAGCCCTTCTTGCGCATCACGCGATCGACCACCTCGCGGAAATCGTCCGGATCGAAGGGCTTCTTCAGGTAGTCGACGGCGTCCAGCTTCATCGACTGCACCGCGCTCTCGAGCGACGGGTAGCCGGTGAAGATCACCACGGCAACGTCCGAGTCTACCTTGCGGATGCGCTGCAGCACCTCGACGCCGTCGAGCTTGGGCATCATCAGGTCGAGCACAACCATGTGATAGCCGCCGTTCTTGACCTCGTCGGCCACCTTCTCCGGGTCCGACAGGGTTTTGACCTCCATGCCGTCCTTGGCCAAGAACGTCTGCATGTAGTCGCAAATCTCGCGGTCGTCGTCCACGACGAGCACCCGCATCGGCGAAACGGCTTTGCTCATGGCTTCCTCGTAAGCTCTCTCGGCAACTCCCTCATTTGGGTCGGGGCGAGAGGATTTGAACCTCCGACCTCACGGTCCCGAACCGTGCGCGCTACCAGACTGCGCTACGCCCCGTATAGAATTTTGCGCCGCGGAATGTACGGGGGCGGCGCACACCTGTCAAGCGAAGGCGCAGGCCGGCGCATGCCACTCAGCACGGACCAAGCGGCGCGCGCCAGCGCGCGAGCTGGTACGCGTCCGGTGAATCGGCGTCCGGGCCGCCCAGCCAGGGACCCAGCCGCAATACCCCGTCGTCGTCCGCGTGCAGCTCGGGCAGACCGCAGGCAGCTTGCTCCCAGCAACGGGCGAAGCCGGCCGACTCGGACTCGAAACATCGCACGACCTCCACGCCTTCCTGGCGCAGCGGCGAGCACACGGCATACAGCAGGATGCCGCCCGGGCGAACCAGGCGGGCAGCCTGGCGCAGGATCGCGCGCTGCTCGCCGGCGAGCCGCTCGGGGTCGGCCTCGGTCACGCGCAGCAGCAGCTCCGGCCGCCGCCTCAGGGTGCCGAGGCCGGTGCAGGGCGCGTCCACCAACACGCGATCGAACGCAGCGGTGAGGCCGCCGGCCCCCACCCGCAGGTCGATCGCGCGCAGCTGGAGCCTGGGTGCCTCGAGCCGCAGCCGCGCGAGCTCCTGCGGGATGCCGGCGAGCTTGCGCTCGTCGAGGTCGACGGCGGTGACCTCGCCCTGCGCCCCCACCGCCTCCACGAGCACGGCCGTCTTGCCACCGTGGCCCGCACACAGGTCGGCGACGCGCTCGCCTGGGCGGGCGCCCAGGCACAGCGCCACGAGCTGAGCGCCTTCCTCCTGCACACTGAAGTGCCCCTGCGCGTAACCGGGCAGCGCGCGCGGGTCGCCGGCTCTGCGCACGAGTAGGGCGCGGGGCGAAAGCCGTGCTGGACGGACTTCGGCGGCCGGCCGTGCGGCTTGCAGCGTGGCGGCGAGAGCCTCGCGATCCTCGCCCGCGGCCACGCGCAGCGACAGCGGCGGGGGCAGTCGCCCGCTTGCCAGCAAGCTCGCGGCACGCGCTTCGCCCAGCGCCTCGACCAGCGCCCGAGCCAGCCAAGGCGGCAGCGCCAGCGCCCGCTCGCGCGGGGGCGCGACCGGCGCGGTGGCCGCCAGCTTGCGCAGCACCGCGTTGGCGACGCCCGCCAGCGCGGGCCCGCGCTCGGCGCGCACCACGCGCACCGTCTCGTCCACCACCGCGTGCGCCGGCACGCGCCCCAGGTAGGCGAGCTGATAGCAACCGCTGCGCAGGGCCGCCCGCAGCACGCCGTCGAGGGCCTGGCCGGGACGCCGCAGGCAGGCAGCGATGCGCGCGTCGAGCTCGGGCAGCGCGCGCAGCGTGCCGTATACGATCTCGGTCGCGAGCGCGACGTCGCGGGCGTCGAGCGCGGCGAAGCGGCGCGAGAGCTCGGCGTCGAGCGCGCGGCTGGCGTAAGCGCCGCGCTCGGCCACGCGCTCGAGCACGCGGATGGCGAGCGCGCGCGGCGAGCGCGCGCCCGGCCCGCCCCGCCTGTTCGGCCGCCCGCGCCGGGCTCCCGCGTCGCGCTTGCTCTGCTCGCGCATGGCGGCTACTCGGCGGTCAGCTCGTCCACGATCTGCGGCCACTGGCGTTCGATGTCGTTCTTGAACGCGAGGATCATGATCGCCAGCAGCATCAGCAGGCCCGCGATGTGCGCATACTCGCGCAGCCGGATGCTGAGCGGGCGCCTCACCACCGCCTCGTAGACCAGGAACAGCAGGTGGCCGCCGTCGAGCAGCGGGATCGGCAAGAGGTTGATCAGTCCGAGGTTGATGCTGATGAACGCCATCACCGTGAGGTAGTTGAGCGCGCCCTGGCGCGCCGCTGTGCCCGCCACGTCGAAAATGGTCAGCGGACCGCCAATCGACTTGATGCTGAGCCGGCCCTGAATCAGCCGCAGGATCGAGACCAGCGTCAGCTCGACGACCTCGTCGGTGGCGCGCAGCGATTCGCGCGCCGCGTACAGCAGCGCGTGGGGATTGGGCACGCTGGGGTCGAGCCGCGACGGTACCCAGTTGAGCAGGCCGAGCACGTAGCGGTCGTAGCCCTGCCCGTGCTCGCCCATGCCGTGCTCGTGCTCCAGCGCGAAGCGCGCCGAGTGCTCCTGTTCGCCGTGGCGCCAGCGCAGCTCGTGCTCGACGCCGCGGCCGGCGCGCAGATCCTCGAGAAAGGCCGCCCACATCTGGATCGGACGCCCGTCGAGCGCGAGCAGCCGATCGCCGGGCTGCAGGCCGATGCGCTGCTCGGGCGAGCCCGGGGTGACGTCGCTCACGTAGAGGTCGGCGAGCTCGAGCCCGGCGCGGCCGAGCGCGTCGCCCTTGCCCGGGTCGGGCGTGAGCGCGGCGATGCGCGGCT
This sequence comes from uncultured delta proteobacterium, assembly GCA_963778655.1. Classification (GTDB taxonomy): domain Bacteria; phylum Myxococcota_A; class Polyangia; order Polyangiales; family JAFGIB01; genus CAVZVA01. Next base: position 1,726,220 of record CAVZVA010000010.1, on the reverse strand, counting down.
CGAACACGTCGAAGTCGCACAGGCCGCCGAGCGCGCCCTGCACTCGGGTGGGCCGCAGGTAGGTCAGCGGGACCAGCGTGCCGCGGTTGTGCTGCAACGCGTGGTCGAGATCGAGGAAGCGCCTGATCGGCCGCCCCGCGGCGGCCACCACCACGTCGAAGGTCTGCAGCCCGGCTGCGGCCGCAGGCGAGCTCGTGGAGCCGACGCCGATCACCGCGAGCGGATGATTGGGCATGATGCCGATGCGACCGACCTTCTTGCGCAAGTCGAGCGGCAGCTCCGCGATATCGGCCACCGGCGTGATCGTGCGCTCGATGCGCTTGCCGTCGCGCTCGATCACGAAGCGCAGCGGCTTGCCGGCGCTGCGCTCCACCACGCGGGTCAGGTCGTAGAAGGTCTCGACCGACGAGCCGTCGATCTCGCTCACACGGTCTCCGGGCGCGAGCTTGCCGGCGGCGGGACGGTTGGGCAGCACCAGGCCCACGGTGGCGGGCGTCAGCCGGTTGTCGCCGAGAAACACCACGAAGTAGAGCAGGATCGGGAAGGCCAGGCTCATCATCGGCCCGCCGACCGCGATCACCACCCGGCGCGGGATCGACTGGTGCGCAACCGAGCCCTTCTGGTCCGCGGCGGGCACCTCATCGCGCGGGTTCTCGCCCAGCATTCGCACGTAGCCGCCGAGCGGAAGCGCCGAGATCACGTACTCGGTGCCGCCGCGGCGGAAGCCCGCGATGCGCGGGCCGAAGCCGAGGCTGAAGCGCAGCACACGCACGCCGAACGCACGCGCCCACAGAAAGTGTCCGAGCTCGTGCACGAACACCAGCACGCCCACCATCAAGATGAAGTAGAGAAAGGGCATGCGTCTACCGGTCTGCTGCGGGGCGGGGCCGGGCCGCGGCGGCGCCACGGCGAGGCGCGCGCCGGCGGGGCCGAGGGAGGCTGCAGCTCACGGCCCATGTCCTACGCAGCGGAAGCCGCGAGCGCAAGGCGCACCCAGTGCCAAGCACGCCGGGCGCGCTCAGTTCCGCAGCAATTCGGCGGCCCCGCGCCACAGCGCCTCGCCGTCGTCGACCTTGCGCGCCGGATAACAGGAGCAGGCCACACCGACCGCCGGGCGCGGCCTGATGTCGGCATCGAACAGCGTGTCCTTGCCCGTGGTGGCCTCGAGCCGATCGACCACGATGCGGCAACCACGCGCGTCGGTCTCCGGCAGCAGGATGGTGAACTCGTCGGGGCCGGAGCGGAACAGATGGTCGACGCCGCGGATGCACCCGCGCAGGGCGCCGGCGAGCTGCACCAGCACCCGCTGGGCCGAGCCGCCGCCCAGGCCGGCGGCGATCTGGGTGTAGTTGAGGCAGCGCACCACCACGCAGCTCAGCGGGTGGCCGTAGCGCACGGCGCGCGTGAACTCGTACTCGAGACTGATGTGCAGCTGGCTGGTGGTGCCCGCGCCGGTCGCCGGATCGGCGATGTCCAGCCGCTCGCCGGGAGGCGGAGGCGCGGTCGAGCCGGAGGCGGTGGCCGCGCGCAGGCGCAGCACGTTGCGCAGGCGCTGCTGGATCTCGAAGCTGCGGTAGGGCTTGACCACGTAGTCCTCGGCGCCCATCTCGAAGCCGCGCCGGCGGCTCTCGTCGTCGCCGTCCGCAGTGACCAGCACCACCGGAAGCTGGGATAGATCGCCGTCGGCCTTGAGGATACGCAGCACCTGCAGGCCGTCCATCACCGGCAATGACACGTCCATCAACACCAGATCCGGACGCTCGCGCGCCACCGCGTCGAGCACGGCGCCGCCGTCGGCGGCGGTAACCACATCGTAGCCGAGCGTGCTGCACAGCTCCGACAGGAGCCGCAGGTTGAAGGGATCTGCGTCGGCCACCAAGATCAGGGCGCTCATCCGAGTCTCGAGCTCCGGGTGCGCAGCGTCAGATCAAGGCGATCGCAACGATGCGTGCGACCCAGCTCACCAGCGCCGCGACGGCGATGATCGCTGCGATCCTCCTGGCCCGCAAGCGTTTCATCGTCTCTACGATTGGCCAGGCGCGCAGGCAAGCGAAGAACGACAGCGGCACGGTCGCCACGGTCAGCGCAAACAGCGGCGCACCGAGCAGATGCGCGCGCATGGCCGACGCGACCTCGAGTCGCGCCATGTGCGCGAACGCGGTGGTGAGCCCACACGCCGGACACGGCAGCGAGGTCAGCAGCAGAAAGCCGCACGGGGGCAGGCCGAGCTGCCTGTGCGTGCCGAAGCCGGACGGGTCGGGCTGCAAGACGCGGGCGAGCAGCAGCACCAGCAGCGCCCCGCAGCCGAGCAGGGCCCAGCCCAGGCGGTTCATCGCACGCGCGCGGGCGGCGGCGGGCGGCTCGGGAACCGCGAGCGGGGGCGACGCGCTCACGCCCGCCCCGGCACCGCGCCAGGAGACATGTACGCGGCAAGTCTGCTACATAAGGTTGGGATCGTGTCGACCATGTCCAGGAGCCCATCTCCGCTGCTCGGGTACAACACCAACGTCCGACACAAGGGCAAGCTGTACCACATCCAGACCGAGGACTCGGGCGTCAATCACCCGCACATCATCACGCATTTGTTCGCCGACGGCGGGCGCATCATCTCCTCGAAGAAGACCGACTACGCACAGTACCTCGGTTCCGAAAAGCTACAGGACATCGTCAAGAAGCTGATGCAGGAGCAGCACAAGGCGATGTTCATCGCCCTGCGCGACTGCGTGTACGACGAGGACGAGGAGTCGGCGCAGGCCGGCACCGCGGCGGCCGACAAGAAAGCGCCGCCGCTGGAGCCAGAGCCGAAGGCCCCCGAGCTCGACCTGGACGCGCTCGATCGCGCGGCTGAGGCAAAGATCGCCGAGTCTGCGGCGGCGAAGGCCAAGGCGGCGCCGCGGCGGCGAGGGGCCGGCCGCTACAAGCATACGGTCGCGGCCCAACCCAAGAGCACGCAGCCGCGGGCGGACACGCCCGCCACCATTTTCAGCACCGGGCAGGCGTTGCGCAGCAAGTCGCTCGACGAGGTGATCCTGAGCTACTTGGCGGACGACGGGGGCGAGGACAAGTAGCGCGCGGACACGCCGCCGGCCGCTTTGACAGCCAGAAAGGCAGCCGCTAAGTAAGAGGGTCTCGCCAGGTGAGCCTTGGACTTGAAACAAGAGTTGATGAACCGTGCGTTGCGCGTGGTGCAGGATCCACGCGTGATGAAGGCGCTGCAGAACCCGAGGGTGATGCAGGGTCTGATGGGTGCGCTGCAGCTGCGGGCCAAGGTCCAGCAGGATCTGGTGTCGCGTGCGCAGCGCGTCGCCAAGAGCTTGAGCCTCGCGACCGAAGCCGAGGTGCGCGAGCTGCGGCGTACCGTGCGCAAGCTGGAGCGCGAGATCGAGGCGCAGCGCTCGTCGCGGCGGGACGGCGCCAAGGTGCGCGATTCGGCGGGTTGAGCGCGCCGGCGGCGGCGGGACGGTGAGCGCGGCGGGGGGCAGGGCGAGAGCGGGGCGGCCGCGCGCGGCCGCGGCGGGCGCGGCGATCTCGCTAGCGCTCGCGCTGGCGCTGCCCCGCGCGCTGGCGCGCGCGCAGCCGCCGGCAGCCGAGCCAGCGCCCGCGCAGGCCAAGCGCGTACAGCCGCAGCCCGCGGCGGCCGCGCCGGCCGGCGACAAGCTGGCGCCGGCGCGCGCCGAGTTCGAGCAGGGTCGGGCCGCTTACCGGGCCGGACGACTGAAACAGGCGCTCGCGCACCTGTCGCGCGCCTATGCGCTGGCGCCTTCGCCCGAGATCGAGTTCGATCTGGCGCGCCTCTACGAGCGCGTGGGCGAGCCGACGCCGGCCGTGCGCCACTTCCGCGCCTACCTGGCCCAGTCGCAGGTGACGGCGGCGGAGCGGGCGCAGATCGAGGCGCGTATCGACAAGCTGCTGGCGCTCAAGGCACGCCAGCGCGCGCAGCTGCGCGCGCCCCCGCCTTCGCGCGCGGCGCTGGCGGCCGAAGCGCGCACCTTCTTCGAGCGCGGCAAGAAGCTGTTCGCGGCCGCACGCTACGAAGCTGCGCTGGCGGCCTTCGGCGCCGCGCGCCGATTCGCGTCGCTGCCGGAGCTGGCATACGACATGGCGCTGGCGGCCGAGCGGCTGGGACGACCGGCCGACGCGGTGGACTACTATCGCACGTATCTGCGCGAGGCCGAGCCCGCGCCCGATGCCGGCGACGTGCAGGCGCGCATCGAAACGCTGCTCACAGATCGATCGCCTCAACCTGCAGCCCGCTGAGCGAGCGGCCCAGGAAGCGCGAGGCGACCTCGCCGAAGCGCTTGGGCACGTCGGTAACCAGCAGCCGCAGCTCGCCCTGCTCGGCGCGTTGCGCCTGCAGCCCGCGAGTCTCGAGCAGGGCGGCGAGCTCCTCCGCGGTCGCCTCGGCGCTGTCGACCACCGGGATCTGGCGGTTGCTGAGCGCGGCGAGCGCGCGCGAGATCTCGCCGCGCAGCAGCGGATAGTGCGTGCAGCCGAGCACCAGCGTGTCGATGCCCGCGCGCACCAGCGGCTCGAGGTAGCGGCGCACGGCGAGCGCAGGCACCTCGCCCTCGGTCCAGCCCTCCTCAGCCAGCGGGACCAGCAGCGGAGCCGCCGCCATGCTGGTCTGGGCGCGCGTCTCGGCGCTGGCGACCGCGCGCGGATACGCGCCGGAGTCGACTGTCGCCGCGGTGGCGATCACGCCGATGCGGCCGCTCTGGCTGCGCCGCACCCCGGCACGCGCGCCCGGCTCGATCACGCCGAGCACCGGGATGTCGAGCTCGACCGCCAGCAGCTCGAGCGCGACCGCGCTTACGGTGTTGCAGGCAACGACCAGCAGCTTGATCTGGTACTCGCGCAGCCCGCGCGCGCAGCTGCGGGCGTAGCTCAGCACGGTCTTGGGGCTGCGCGTGCCGTAGGGCACGCGGGCGTTGTCCCCGAGATAGACCAGGTTTTCCCGGGGAAGCCGCTCCATAATCGCGCGCACGACGGTCAGCCCGCCCAAGCCAGAGTCGAATACTCCAATCGGTGCTTGCCTTTCGGGCGACATGGAGGGTGTTGCGGGTGCCGTCACGGGAGCCCCAGCCTAGCCGATCGGCGCGCAGCCGCCATGGCCTGCTTTGAGTAGGTCCGCCGATGGCGTAGGATTCTAATGTCTCTGCCTGGGGATCTCGCGCGCGAATGGAGCCAAGGCCGCGTCTGCTGATCGTATGGGAAGGCGCCGAGGCCGAGCGCGCCGCGCTCGGGCTCCCGCAGGACGCGCCCTTCGAGCTGCGCGAGCGCAGAGCCGACGCCGACGACCTCGCGGTCGAAGCCGCCACGGCCGGGGTGGTGCTGCTGTACGCCGCGACGCCCCAGAGCGCCGGCTCGCAGGCGGCGGCGCTGCGGGCTGCCACGCGCGCGCCGATCCTGATCACGGCGCCGCGCGCCGACGATGCCCGCTTGCCCGCGGCCCTGGCCCGAGGGGCGGATGACGTCTTGCTGCTGCCGCCGCGCGAAGGCGAGCTGCTGGCGCGGGTGCAGGCACGGTTGTCGCGGCGCTCGCGGCGCACCTGGGGCGAGAACGAAGGACCGACCTCCGAGCTGCTGCTCGAGCTGACGCGCACGCTGGTGTCGTCGCTCGACTTCCAGGAGATCCTCTACATCCTGGTCAGCCGCATCGCGAGCGTGATCGACGTCGACCGCGTCTCGATCGTGCTGGTGCCGGACGAGGGCACGGTGGGCTACGTGGTGGCCGCGAGCGACGACGAGAAGCTGCAGAACCTGAAGCTCGACCTGGCCAAATACCCGGAGATACGCCACGCGCTCAAGACGCGGGAGTCGCTGACGATCCAGGACGTCGACCATCACCCGCTGCTGGACGAGGTGCGCCGGTCGGTCTCCGACGCCGGCCTTTCCGCGCTGACCCTGATCCCGATCGTGTGGGAGGAGCAGCCGATGGGCGTGCTGTTCGTGCGCGCGCGCACGCGCCGCGGGGCGCTCAGCAGCCACCAGCTCGACTTCTGCGAGGTGCTGGCCAACGCCACCGCGGTGGCCTTGCGCAACGCGCGCATCTTGCAGTCGCTGCGCGACGAGACGCAGCGCGATACCCACGCGCGGATCGAGGCCGAGAAGCGCCTGAGCGTGCTCAAGCGCTATGCCGATCTGCTCTCGTCGGCCGCCGACGGGCTGGCGGCCTTCGACCTCGACGGGCGCATGCTGTTCGCCAACCCGAGCGCGCACGCCATTCTCGGCTACGAGGCGGAGGTCTCGCTGGGCAAGCCGCTGTGGGAGCTGGTGCCGGCGGGCGAGCGGCGCACGGTAACCAAGCTGCGGCAACAACTCGGCGACGGCGAGTATCCGCACAATGTCGACATCGGCATCTCGCACAAGAACGGCAAACGCATCGTGATCAACGGCTCCTTCTCGCCGCTGGCGGGGACCGAGGGCGCGGTGCTGCTGTCGTTTCGCGACGTCACCGAGGATCGCAAGACGCGCGACGACCTGGTGCACACCCGGAACTTCCTGCAGTCGCTGATCGACGCCAGCGTCGACGCGATCGTGGCCGCCGACATGGACGGCACGATCGTGCTGTTCAACAAGGGGGCGCAGCAGCTCTACGGGCACCGCGCAGACGATGTGATCGGGAAGATGAACGTGACCGCGCTCTATCCCGGCGACGGCGCGCGCGAGGTAATGCGCATGCTGCGCAGCCGTAATCACGGCGGCGTCGGCCGGCTGGAGCCAGTCAGAATCGAGGCGGTCGATCAACGCGGGACGATCTTCCCGATCTCGCTCACGGCCGCCGTGATCTACGACGAGGACGGGCGGCCCACGGCCACCTTCGGCATCTTCACCGATCTGCGCGAGCGGGTGCGCGTCGAGCAACAACTGGCGCAAGCCCAGGAGAAGCTCGCGGTGAGCGAGAAGCAGGCGCTGGTGGCCGAGCTGGCGGGCGCGACGGCGCACGAGCTGAACCAGCCGCTGACCAGCGTGATGGGCTACGCGGAGCTGCTGCTGCGCAAGCTACCCAGCGATTCCCCCACCCATCGCGGAGCCGAGGTGATCCACCAGGAAGCGCAGCGCATGGCCGAGATCGTACGCAAGATCGGCAAGCTGACGCGCTACGAGACCAAATCGTACGTCGGAGACCAGAGAATCCTGGATCTCGACCGAGCCAGCGGCGACGATCCGGAGCCGAGTGAAGACGGCGAGTGACCATGGGACGGGACGGCGAGAACGTGGAGGACGAGGCGCTCGAGATCGAAAGCGGCCGTGGAACCCACGTCCGGCTGCGCGCCCCCGGACCCCACCAAGTGCTCGAGGCGGTGCTCGAGCTCAGCCGCGCGGTGACCGTGGTCATGCACACCGACGAGGTCGTGCACGCCTATATCGAGCGTTTCAAGCGGCTGTTCCCGGAGCGGCTGTTCTGCGTGCGCCTGCTGGGCGCGCAGGGCAACGGGCTGAGCATGGTGTACGCGACCGGACGGTTGCGTCCCGAGCGCAGAGACCGCATCGAGCTCACACGCGAAGCACTGCAGCGTCACGGCTTCGCGCTGCCGGGGCCGGAGGAGGCCCCAATCTCCGCGATCGACGCCTATCATCCCTTCTTCGTCAACGGACACGAGGGCTTCGACGTGCCGATGATCGATGGCGAGCACATCGCCGGCGTGCTGTCGGTCGAGTACCCGGAACACACCGCGCCGCCTACCGACGACCGGCCGCTGATCGTGCAGCTCGCCCTGCAGCTCGGCAGCGCGCTGCGCAATTCGCGCCTGCACCGCGAGTCGGTCTATCTGCGCGATTACCTGAGCAAGCTGCTCGACCACGCCAACGCGCCGATCATGGTGATGGGGCGCGACGGCGAGATCTCGTTCGCCAACCGCGCCTTTCTGAACATTACCGCGTTTCGGCGCGACGACATCCTGGGTAAGGACTGGTTGAGCTTGCTGCCCGAGGTCGAGCGGCGGCGCATCCTGCCGGTGTACATCAGCGCATTGCGGGGCGAGCCCAGCACCAACGTCGAGGTGCGACTGCCTCGGCGCGACGGAAGCTTCGCTCAGGTCGCGGTGAACACCGCCTCGATCTTGAGCCCCGACGGTGACGTCGAGGGCGTGATCTACATCTACCGCGACGTGACCGAGCTACGCGAGCTGGAGGAGCAGGTGATCCACGCAGAGAAGCTCGCCACCCTGGGCCAGCTCGCTGCCGGCGTGGTGCACGAGCTGAACAATCCGCTCACCAGCATCTCTGTCTACGCGGACTATCTATTGAAGAAGGCGCCGCGCGACGGCGCGGCCGCGCCCGACGTGGAAAAGCTGCGCCGCATCGTCGAGAGCGCGGATCGGATCCTGAAGTTCACCCGCGACCTCGTCACCTATGCTCGGCCCTCGACCGAGAAGCCGGTTCCGGTCGAGGTCCACGAGCTGATCGACCAGGCGGTGGTGTTCTGCGAGCACCTGGTGGAGGAGACCGGCGCCCGGATCGACAAGCAGTACGACATGACGCTGCCGCCGGTGTATGGGGTCAAGGGACAGCTGGTGCAGGTCTTCGTCAACCTGGTCACGAACGCATGCCACGCGATGCCGTTGGGCGCGGGCCGGCTCACGCTGACCACCGCGCCGGGCAGCGACGGCCGGCTCTCGGTACGCGTGATCGACAACGGCAAGGGCATTACCGAGGACAACCTGCGGCGCATCTTCGAGCCGTTCTTCACCACCAAGGGCGAGGGCAAGGGCACCGGCCTCGGCCTCTCGATCGTGAAGAACATCGTGGAGCAGCACCGTGGCACCATCTCGGTGCAGAGCGAGGTGGGTCGCGGGACCACGTTCGACGTGGTGCTCGCCTGCCGCCCCGATCCGCGCGAAGACTGACGCGCGCTTCGAAAATGCAACAGGAGGACGCGAAGGCGGGAAGAGAATCCGTTTGCGCTTCTCGTGCGCCCGCCTTCTTGTATTCGAATCGGCGCGGGCAGCCAGCCCAGCTGCGCCGGCTCGCTTACTCCTCGATCGCGACGTTGAGCGTGCTGCCGTCGGCGCTGACCCGGTAGGCCGGCTGCTTGCCGTCTGTAAAGCGAACGCTCAGCTCCGCGTGGTCGCCCTTGTTGATGATCCTGGCGTGCGCGACCGACTTCAGCGCCGAGCCGATCGGCCCGGCGCGATCGAGCGACAGGCAGCCGGGAATCACGACGGTGAAGCCGCCCCGGTCGGGCGTGCCCTGCAGCGTACGCACCCGCCCGCTCATACGCAGCGTAAAGTGGCGCGCGTTGGGAACCGTGCTGGCGCCGAAGCGCAGCTTGTGCGCCGGCTCGCCGCTGGCGGCGCCCGCCTTGCGTACGTCGATGGCGTAGGGCGAGGACGGCGGCACGCGCTCGGCGCTCGCCACCGCCACCTCGGCGACGGCTGCGTGCGGCTCGCCCGCGGCTGCGCTCGCGCTCGGGGCGGGCGCAACCGGCGCGGCAGCCGCAGCCGGCGTTGCCGGTGCCGCGACCGCGGCCGGCGAGGCGTCGGGGCGCACCCCGCGCGGCAAGTCGATGCGCTCGGCGTGACCGAAGGGCCCCAGCGCGTAGACACCGAGCCCGGCGCCGAGCGCGGCGAGCAGGCCCAACAGCAGCGTGCGGCCGAGCGAGCCGGACCCGGCGCGCCGGGCGGCAATCGGGGCGCGGGTCGTGCGCCGGCGCTTGCCGGGAAGCTGCGCGCGCAGCATGCGGCGGGCGGTGCCCACCCGCGGTCCGATTGCGTTGCCGTAGAGCGCGCGCAGGGTGGAGGTGGTGCGCAGCTGCGTCCCACGCACTGCAGGCAGCGCGCGGCGAAACGCGGCGGCGCAGAGACGGGCAAGCGCCACGCCCAAGATCGCGAGCTGTGCGCGCAGCCCGCGCAGCGCGGCGCGCAGCAACGGCTGCCAGGCCGGGGCGGAAAACGCCTCGAGCTCGTCTTCGAGCTGGTCGTCGGCGTCGTCGCCGGGCAGCGCGAAGCTGCGCGAGAAGTCGCGCTCGCTCGCGACCGCGGCGGCAGCCGCTGCCTTGGCGGGTTGGGCGGCGGATGCACGCGCAGCCGGCTCGCGCGACGGCGAGGCCTGCAAGGCTGGCGGCAGCGGGGCGTTGTCGGCGGGGGCGGCAGGTGAGTGCTCGGCGTGGGCCTCGCGCGGCTCGAGCGCGAACTCGGTCACCGTGGTCTGCGCGCCGGCCGCGTGCGGCTGCGGGCCGCCCGCGCGCGAAGGTGGCGCCGCCAGGTCGGGCTCGGTGTCGTGGTCCGGCGCCGGGTCGCTGCCGCTCCAGCTGAGCTCGCCGTAGCTCTCGCGCTGCTCGAAGGCGACCGTCACCGCGAGCATCGGCACGCTGCCCACCATGCGCAACTCCACGCCGGCGATGCGGCCGGTGCGCTCGGCCGAGCCCGGGGCGCGCGCGAGCACGCCGCGCCCGAGGCTGAGCAGGTCCAGCTGCTGCTCGAACACGGCTCCGCCTTCTTCGCGGCGCGCGAGGTGCGCCTCGATCGGCGCGGGGCTGCCCTCGAGCTCGAGCGTGGCCAGCCGCGCGACCGGCTCGCAGGGCTGCTCGCCGTGACCGCGTGCGAGCGCCGCGTGCTCGGCGATCATCTCCTCGAGCAGCCATTCGGTCTTGGGGTCGAGGTCGACGAACGCCAGCCCGAACTCGCCGCTGCAATCGCCGTCGAGGTGCGCCCACACCACCTCGCCCTGCGCCGTGAGCGTGGCTCGGCTGGGCAAACACTCGAAACGACACCACAGGCGGCTGTGCAGGTCGGGCAGACAGGCGGCCCGCACGGAGATGCCGCCCTTGCTGAAGTTCAGCGCGTCGGCGGCGAAGGGATCGCGGAAGTCGCCGTCTCCGAGCTCCACCGCGAGGCGCAGGGGCACCCGCTCGGAGCGGTCGTTGCGTCGATCGGGGCTGGGTTCCATCGAAGGTCCTCCAGCAAAGGAGGTCGCAGAGCCCGGCGCGCACGTCCAGTTTTTGGCGCTCGCGGTTGGGGGGCGGGGGGCCAACACGACTACGGCGGAAGCGAAGGGCCGGGGCGCGGGGGGGGGAGCGAAAGCTTGACCGGGGGGGCCGGGGTGGGGAGGCTGTGGGTTTCGATGGGCGTGCGCTTCGTGATCAGCCTGGCCGAGGGTGAGCCTCTTCCAGAAGAGGTCGGCTACGGGTTCGAGCAAGCGCGGATCGTGATCGGTAGGGGGCCGGGGGCCGACGTGCGGCTGCCTCACCTGACGGTCAGCGAGACCCATGCCACCGTGCGGCTCGACGGCGACAGCTACGTGATCCTCGACAATGACTCCAAGAACGGCACGCAGGTCAACGGTACGCGCGTGGTGCAAGGCCGCGGGAAACGGCTGCGCGACGGTGACCGCATCGACGTCGGCGTGTACGCGCTCTCGTTCCGCACCGGGGTCGTGCTCTCCCAGCCGACCACCATGGAGCGAACCGCGGAGCTCGCGCGGCGGCTGTTCCGACAGTCGCAGCAAGGCGCGCACGTGGAAGGGCCGCGGCTATGCGTGCTGAGCGGGCCTGAAACCGGCAAGAGCCTGGACGTCCCGCCGCCGCCCGCACGGCTGCTGCTCGGCCGCGCCGAAGCCTGCCAGCTGGTGCTGCCCGACCCCGCCGTGGCGCAGGAGCACGCCGAGCTGGTCCGCGATCTCGACGGGGTGCTGATCAAGACGCTCGGCAGCGCGGAGGCGCCGAACATCAACGGCCAGCTGCTGGCGCAGCGCAGGCTGCGCGACGGTGACGAGCTGGTGCTGGGAACCACGCGCCTGCTGTTCGAGGAGCCGGCAGACGAGCCAAATTGACGCGCTGGGCAGCGAGCCCGACCGCTCACTGCCGCCGCCTCCGCCGCGTGCGGCGCCGGCCCCGAGCGAGCCCGACCTCGCACAACCGGCCGCAGCCGGCGCGGCCACCGCGGGTGAGCCCACCCTACCCCCGACTCGGCCGGGCAAGAGCAAGCCGCCGCCCTTCGATGCCGACGTGCTGATCTACGCGCTGGCTGCGATCGTGATCGTGATCAGCCTGGCCGGCCTGATCGCGCTGATCCGGGCCAACTGATGGCGGACGAGAGCTTCCTGTGCCTCGCTATGCGCTGCCGCAAGCACGGGCTGCCGCGGCCAAATCGAAATCTGGCAGGCCGAGGGGCCCAGCGCCTAGCTGTGCGGGCCCCTTTGTGCGAGCCCCTTTGAGGCGCCGGCGCGGCGCACCCGGCGCGCGGGGCTCCGCGGAGGCGTGCCGCTCGCCGGTTGGCGCAGGACCGCGCCCGGGGCGGCTTGCGAGCGATCTGGGGTCGACTGGGGCAGCGGCCTTCCCGAGGCCGCGCTGAGCGCAGTATGGTTCTGGCCTCCCGCATGGAGGCCGCATGAACTTCGGGTTCACAGAGGAGCAGGAGCTGCTGCGCGAGCAAGCGCAGAAGCTGGTGCAGCGCAGAAGCCCGATGCCCGAGGTGCGGCGCTTCGCGCGCTCGGAAGCGGGCTACGACCCCGCGCTGTGGCGAGAGCTGGCCACGCTCGGCATGCTCGGGTTGCTGGTGCCCGAGCGCTTCGGCGGCGCCGGGCTCGGCTGGGTGGACGCGATCGTGCTGCTCGAGGTGACGGGCGGCGCGCTCGTTCCCTCGCCACTGCTGTCGACGCTGCTCGCTTCGTGCGCCTTGGTCGAGCACGGCGACGAGGCGCTGCGCGCGCGCTACCTGCCGAAGATCGCGGGCGGCGAGCTAATCGCCACGCTGGCGCTGCTCGAGCGCGGGCAGCGCCCGGGCGGCGAAGACGTGCAGGCGCGCGCCGTGCCGGACGGCGACGGCTACGTGCTCGAGGGCGAAAAGTGCTTCGTGCACGACGCGGGCAGCGCAGACCTGTTCGTGGTCGCGGCGCGCAGCGCCGAGGGGCTCGGCCTGTTTGCGGTGGAGCGCACGCTCGCCGGGGTGCAGGCGCAGAGCCATCCGCTGATCGACACCACCAAGCGCATGGGCAACCTGCGGTTGTCGGGCGTGCGGCTCGGCCGCGAGCAACTGCTGTGCGCGCCGCCGCGCGCGCATGCCGCGCTTTCCCGTCTGCTCGACGCCGGCGCCGTCGCCACCGCGGCGGAGGCTGTCGGTGCTGCGGCCGCGGTGCTTGCGCTCACCGTGGCCTACGCCAAGACGCGGGTGCAGTTCGGCAAGCCGATCGGCGCTTTCCAGGGGGTCAAGCATCCGCTGGCGGAGATGCACGTGCAGCTCGAGACCGCCCGCTCGCTCGTGTACTACGCTGCCTGGGCGCTCGACGCGGCGGAGCAGGAGCTGCCGCGCGCCGCCTCGATGGCCAAGGCCTACACCAGCGACGCCTTCGTGCGCATCGGAGTCGACGCGATCCAGCTGCACGGGGCGATCGGCTACACCGACGAGCACGACGCGCAGCTCTACCTCAAGCGCTCCAAGTGGGTGCGGCCGCAATTTGGCGACGCCGACCACCACTACGAGCGCGTCGCCCAGCTCGGAGGGCTGTGATGGACTTCGACTTGAGCCCCGACGAGCGTGCGTTTCGCGACGAGGTGCGCGCCTTCCTGGACCAGAACTTGCCGGTGACCGACATGGCGGCCTGGCTGCGCAGGGTGCGCGAGAAGCGCTGGGTCGGCTTCGCCTGGCCGAAGGAGGTCGGCGGCGGCGGCGGCACGCTGATGCAGCAGGTGATCCTCAAGGAGGAGATGGCGAGTCGCAAGGCGCCGCCGCTCGGCACCTGCTTCATGGGCCTGGCCTGGGTCGGCCCCGCGCTGATCGAGCACGGCACGCAGGCGCAGAAGCAGCGCTTCATCCCCGACATCCTCGACAGCAAGTACCAGTGGTGCACCGGCTACTCCGAGCCGGGCACCGGCAGCGACCTGGCGTCGTTGCAGTGCAAGGCGGTGCGCGAGGGCGACAGCTACGTGGTCAACGGGCAGAAGATCTGGACCTCGCTCGCGCCGGTGGCCAGCTGGATGATCCTGCTCGTGCGCACGGCGCCGCCGGGTGACCAGGGCAAGCACCACGGCATCACCTGCCTGCTCGTGCACATGAAGAGCCCCGGGCTCGAGGTGCGCCCGATCACGGACATGAGCGGCGGGCGGCTGTTCGCCGAGGTGTTCTTCAACGACGTGCGCGTGCCCGTGGAGCAGCGCCTGGGCGCCGAGGGCCAGGGCTGGCAGGTGACGGTCGGCGCGCTGGCCAACGAGCGCTCGAGCATCTCGGAGGTGACGGCGCTGGTGCGCCGGCTGGAGGAGCTCAAGGAGCTGGCGCGCGCCAGCTCGCGCGAGGGCAGGCCCGCCAGCGACGAGCCCTCGGTACGCCGCACGCTGGCCGCGATGGAAACCCAGATCGAAGGCATGCGGCTCAACGGCCTGCGCTTTCTCACCGCGCAGCTCAAGGGCAGGCCGCTCTCGAGCGAGACCTCGATCAACAAGCTGCACCGCGCAGCGCTCGAGGTCGCGATGGGGGACTTCGCGCTCGAGCTGCAGGGACTGGCCAGCGTGTACGCGGCCGGGAGCAGCGAGGCCGTGCAAGCCGGCAAGTGGCAGCGCGCGGCGCTCGGCTGGCCCGAGACGGTGATCGGCGGCGGCACGCCGAACATCCAGAAGAACATCATCGCGGAGCGCATCCTCGGGCTGCCCAAGGACTGAGCGGTGCGGCGTGGAGCCCCCTGCAAAGCCGCCGATCGCGATTGCGTACGAGGAAGCAGACGGCCGCGGCGCGTTCTTCGTCGCGAAGGACGGCGTGCGTCTCGCGGAGATGACCTATACGCGCGTCGACGACACGCTGATCATCATCGATCACACCGGGGTACACGACGCGCTGCGCGGTCTCGGCGTCTCGCGCAAGCTGCTCGATACGCTGGTCGCCTGGGCCCGGGACACCAAGACGCGCGTGATGGCCACCTGTCCGTACGCGCTCGCGCAATTCGCCAGAGACGCGTCGATCCGCGACGTCTACGCGGGCTGACGGCGCGAAACGGCTAGAGCCTGGAGTCCCCGGAGCGCGCGGGCCGCTCGCGCAGGGCGAAGGCTGCGCCTTGCGGATCGTCGCACACGGCGATGCGCGCGCCGCTCGGCAGCGTGAGCTCGGCGGCCACCTTGCCGGCGCCCGCACGAACCGCGTCCAAAGCGCGCCCGAGCTGGGCCACGCCAAAGTGAAATAGCCAGTGCGGGTGGACGCCCGGGCGCCCGGCGATGTCGCCGAACGAGCCGACCGCCTCGCCGCCGGGCTGCCATGCGAACGGGTGAAAGACGCCAAAGCCGCCGAGATCCAACGCTGGCTTGAAATCCAACCCGAGCTGCTCCTGGTAATTGACCTTGGCGCGCTCGACGTCGGCCGTATTGAGCTCGTACCAGAGCACCTCCGGCCCCGCGCCTTCGCTGCTCGCTGCGCCCGCGGGCCGGGCACCCGCCGGCGGCTTGGCCAGCGCCACCACGGCGCCTCCGGGGTCGCGCATCACCGCCGCCTGCAGCCCCTCGGGGTTGACCCAGACCGGAGCGAGCGGCATCGCGCCGCGTTGCGCGAATGAAGCCGCCGCGCGCTCCACCTGGTTCACCTCGAGGAAGCCGAGCCAGTGCGGCCGCGCGCCGCGCGCCACCGCTTGGGCATGCAGCTGCACGACGGGAAGCTTGTTCATGCCGAGCACGCGCGCATAGAACGCGGCTGCGGCATCGACATCGCTGGTACGGAGCACGACTTGAAAGAAGTGCGTCATCAACGTTGCCGCGCGTAAAGGATGCGCAGGCCATCGAGCGTGAGGTGCTCGTCGACCTCCTGGATCGCGCTCGACTCGCTCTCGATCAGCGCTGCCTCGCCGCCCGTGGCGAGACACGCGCACGGGTAGCCCATCTCGGCTGTCAGCCGTGCCACCATGCCGTCGACCATGCAGGCGTAGCCGTACACCAGCCCCGACTGCATGGTCTGCACCGTGTTGCGTCCCAGCACGTGGGGAGGCTTGGCAATCTCCGTCTTGGGCAGGCGCGCAGCGCGGGCGAACAGCGCCTCGGCGGCCAGCGAGATCCCCGGCGCGATCGCGCCGCCCAGGTACTCGCCGCGGTTGCTCACGCAATCGAAGGTGGTCGCGGTGCCGAAGTCCACCACGATCACCCCGCCGCGCACGCGCTCGTAGGCCGCGATCGCGTTGACGATGCGGTCGGCGCCCACTTCCTTCGGGTTCTCGACCAGGATCGGCATGCCGGTCTTGATCCCGGGGCCGACCACCACCGGCTCGTGCCCGAACGCGCGGCGCACTGCGCGCACCACGCGCTCGGTCAGCGGCGGCACCACCGAGGCCAGGATGCTGCTGTCGACGTCCTCGGGCTCGAGCCCGACCACGTTGAGCAGCGTGGCCAACAACACGTGCGTCTCGTCCTCGGTCCGGCCGCGCTCGCTCTGGATGCGGAAGTGGTGGATCAGCTTGGGCCCTTCGTACAGGCCGAGCACGGTGTTGGTGTTGCCGACGTCGATCGTGAGCAGCATGGTGGGGATCCTGCCAGATCGAACGCGGGCTGGGGCCGAAACCGCCCGATCAGTGCGGCTTGGCCGCCAGCGAGCGGCGCAGCAGCTCCCCGAAGCTGGGCGCGACCGCGGGCGGAGCCTTGCTCACGGCGTGCGCGATCGGCCGCGAGGGCTGCGGCAGCGGGGGATCGACCAGCACCACCGACTCCGGCGCCCGCGCCGACGGTGCGTACGCCTCCACCGCGACCGGCACGCGATCGACGGGCGGCGCGAACGGCTGCGGCGCGCGGGCGCCGCGGCCGTGACCGGCCTCCAGCGCCTCTTCCAGGGGCGTCGGGGCCGGGCGCCGCACAGGGGCGGGCGCGGCGGGTGCAGGCGCGATCGGCGCAGGCGGTGATGGCTCGGGCAGCGGGGCCGCGACCGCTTGCGCGATCGACGCGGGCGGCGCCCCCGGCTCGCCGCGCGGCTTGGTGCGGTTGTGCCCGACGCGCTGCAACAGGCTCTCGAGGCGTTCGACTTGTGTGCTCATCGTTGGGGTGCCGCCAGCTTGGAGCTGATCGAAGCCAAGCTCTCGCCTTCCTTGGACCAGGTCCAGACCTGCTCGGCGATGCGCGGGTCCACCATCATGTACTTGGCCGTGCGCGCGATCGGCACGCAAGCGACCTCGGTCGAGCACAGCGTCGAGAACAGCCCGCCGAGCAGCGCCGCCACCGCGAGGTTGTCCTCGTCGAGCGGCGGCAAACCCTCCACGTGCAGCACCAGCACGTCGCCCCATTGCTCCAGGCGCAGCCGGCCCCAGCCGAACAGCGACATCACCGCGCCGGCGTGCCCCACGACCTGCTCCGGCGCGAGCCCGTTGGCCGCGGCGCCGAGCGAGCCGGCCACCATCGTGCCGAGCTGGCTGCCGAGGCTGCGCACCGCGGTGAGATCGCCTTGCGACACCGCGGTGTTGATCAGCGGGGCGAGCACGCTCTCCGAGACCAACAACACGCGACCGCCGCCCCGCGAGCGCACACTGCCCTGCGCGAGATCGAATTGGAAGAAACCACCGGGATCGAAGCTAGGCTCTGTCATGCAACTGTCCGCGGAGTGCGGCCCTGAGGCCGGGCCTTGGCCGACGGGCGGGAGGGTCGCATGACGCTCCCGATAACCGGTTCTCTGTCACGAAGCTTTCGGGAATGGTTTAAGGGCTGGAGCGCCGCCGTGTCAAATCTACGCCGTTCGCGCACAGCGCAGGCCGCCCGCCGACACGTGCCGGCGACGGCGGCTGCAATCCTGCTCGCGTGCGCAGCCGTTGCCGCGGGGGTTGCAGGCCGCGTCCGCGCCGACGACAACCCGTTCCAGGCCTGGGCCTCGCTGATCGCGTACACGCCCGCCCGCTACCGCGGTCCGACCATCGCGTTCGCGGGCGGACCGCCGCGGCCCGCCGGCCCGCAACGCACGCTGCGCTCGGCTCGCTGGCCGCTTGCCGTGCACGCGCCGCCGGGCGTGCCGTGGCGGCGGCTGGCGGCCGCGCTGCGTGCGCTCGAAGGCGCCTGCGACTGGCTCTACGCCGACGGTTGGCCGCTGCCCTACCCCGACGGCGGCCGCGGCGGCAGCCTCGATTTCGACCTCTACCTGGTGCCCGGGGCGGCGCGTGCCGCGAGCGCGGGAGCCGACGCGCTGCTCGGCTTCACCGCATTCGATGCCGCCAGCAGCTTCGCGCTGCTGGACGCGGCGCTGCCGCCGTCGGCGCTGCCGCGCTGCGCGCTCGACGCGCTGGCGCAGGCCGCGCTCTTCGGCCGGGATCCGGCCGAGCCCGAGTCCGCGCGGCGGGCGACTGCCGCGTTCATCGTCTGGCTGGCCCGGGGGGAGCTCGGCTGCGAGGACGCGGTGATGGATAGCCAGGCAGCGCCCGCGCTGGGGCTGGTCGGAGACGCAGAGCCTCAGACCGCGGGTCTTGGGCTGCTGCTGTCCATGCTCTCGCGACGCCACGACGGCGGCAGCGGACGTTTCGTGCAGGAGCTGTGGGAAATCGCGCGCCAGCACAGCGAGCGCCCGAGCGCGCTGCACGCGGAGCCGAGCCTGTGGCAAGCGCTGAGCGCGGCGCTCGACAAGGCGGGCGAGACCCTGGACCAGGCTGTCGAGGAGCTAGCGGTAGCGCGTTACTTCGCCCCGGGGCGCCAGACGGGCGGCGCGCTGCCCGCCCTCCCCGCGCAGGCCGCGGTGCCGGTCGCGCGGGGACCCGCCCTGGCTGCGCTGCCCGCGCACCTGCCGGTGTCCGCACCCGGCCTGGCGACCTACGGCAGCGCCTACACGCGGGTCGACACGCGCGGCGCGCGCAGCGGACAGCGCTTGCTGGTGTGGCTGCGCGGCGAGCGCGGCGTGCGCTGGTCGCTGCAGGCTGTGCGACTCGACACGCAGGGGCGCGAGCTGGGCCGGATGGAAGCGCCCCCCCGGCGGCTGCCGGACAGCTTCCTGCCGGTCGAGCTCTCGCCACAGACCGAGGCGGTGCTGCTGGTGGTGACCAAGCTTCCCTTGCACCGCCCCGGCGAGCGCGCGCAGGACGACGACGAAGACTTCTTCCGGCTGATCCTCGATAAGGGTGAGTGACCGGGAGGCTCACGCGACCCTCCCGCCCGCTGGGCGTTGGGCAAGGCCCAACGGGCCCACCCACCGGCGCGGGCGCTGCGCTCCCTCGTGATTGGGCCGCGCGTCGGCGCAGGTGAAGCTTGCAGCTGCGTGCGCACGCCGGGACGTTGCGGGGTCGGGCAATGCGCTCTAGCCTCCGCGCCTGGTGAGCGGCTCAGACAGACCGCGTGCGCGCATCGGCGCTTCACCCGTGGCGGCGCTGATCGTTGCGCTGGGCCCGCTGCTGTGGCTGGTGCTCGCGGTGCGCCGCGCGAGCTACCTCGGGCTCGGCCGCGATCAGGGCATCTTCCAGGGCACGGCCTGGTCGATCGCGCACGGCGACAAGCTCTATCGCGACCTGCGCGAGATCAACGGGCCGGTCGTTCACGAGATCCACCTGCTGGCCGCGCTGTTCGGCGGCTTCGACGCGCACGTGCTGCGCTCGTTCGACCTGGCGGTCTCGGCCCTGGTGTTCGCGTTCGTGGCCGCCTCGCTGCCGGCCTCGCTCGGAACGCGGCCGCAGCCGCGCCCGCACCTGGAACGGCTGCTGTGGGCGGCGGCGGGCTGCGCCGCGCTGCTCGCGCAGTACGTGTCGTACTACTCGTTTTGGGACCTCACCCAGCGCGAGAGCTTCTACGACTGGTTCATGCTCGCCGCGCTCGGCTGCGACCTGCGCGCACGCAGCAGCGTGTCGCCGCGGCGGGCGGGCGCGTTCATGCTGGCCGCCGGCGCGCTCAGCGTGACGCCCTGGTTCGGCAAGCCCACCTGCGCGCTCTACACGCTGATGCAGCTCTTCCTGATCGCCATCAGCGAGCGCGGGCTCGCACTGCCACGGCGCGGCCAGCTGCTGGCGTTCGGGGGCGGCATGGCGCTGGGCGCGCTCGCGCAGCTGGTGTTTCTCGGCATCTTTGCCAGCATCCCCGACTTCCTGCGCTCATATCTGCTCGAGAACCCGCGCTACTACGTCTATATCTGGCCGCACGGCGTCTCGCACATCCTCTCCGAAAGCCACGCGGCGATGTTCCCGCTGCCGATCGCGCTGGCGCTGGCCGTGCTCGCCCTGATCGCGGTCGGCAATATGAAGCGCCGGCTGCTCGGAGTGGCGCTGTTTCCCTTGCTCGGGATCGCGCTCGACCTGCTGCAGGACAAGGCGTTTCCCTACCATCTGCATCCGGTCACGGCGGGCGCCGCCCTGCTCGCGGTGGTGCTGGTCTGTCACACCGGAACCAGCGCCGACGCCTCGGCCGAGCCCGAGCGACGCGGGCTCTCGTTGTGGTCGATCGGGCTGGCCTGTCTGCTCGCATATCAGGGCTCGCGCGCGCTGCTCGATTCGCAGAGCCTGGGCGCGGAGTGGGCCCCGAAGGAAGGCGCGACAGCCAAATTGCGCAAGTCGCAGCACTACCTGCGCCACTTCGATCGCGGCGACTTCCCCTCCTCGGCGCTGCAACAAGCGGCGGACTTCTTGCAACGCTACACCCGTCCGCAGGAGCGCATCCAGACCTACGGCATGGACCCGTACTTGCTGGCCCTGGCGCAGCGCCACAGCGCCACCCCGTACATCTACGACATCGATCTCAATCCCGAGGCCGTGCTCGAGGGCATCGCCAAGGTCTCGGGCTCGCGCAGCGCGCGCGACTTCGCCAAGGCGTTCACGGCCGCGCACGCGCGCGACATGGCGGAGCGCCTGAAGCGCTCGCCGCCAGCCGCGTTCGTGTTCTTCGACAACGCGCCGTTCACCTTCCCGCGCTCCGGGATGCGGGACTTCTGCACGCACGTGCCGGACGCGGTGGGCCTGCTGGCGCAGCGCTACATGCCCGCGGAACGCTTCGGCCTGCTGCAGATCTTCATGCGGCGCGACCTGTGGCCGGCGCGCAAGACGCACCCGCCGCACTGAGCGCCCACCCAACAGCCCGCAAGCTCGATCAGGTCCCCGTCCGCGAGCGAGCGAACCCCTGGGTCGGGCGGGAGGGGCGCGTGCCCCTCCCCGTTACAAGAGCCGCGCGTGCCCCTTCCGATATTTGAGCGGAGGAGAAGGGATTCGAACCCCTGGAATCCTCGCGGATTCAACGGATTTCAAGACCGTTCCACACGGCCAGGACCGGCCGTGACCATGGCGTTTTCGCGGGGTTTCTGCGTGTTCGATCGTGTCGAACGTCGCTCGAGGTCGCGTCTTGGACAGCCACTTGGACAGGTCGCTCCCATGCCGGCCAGGTGTCCGTTGTCGCGCCTCGTCGACCATGGCCGAGCTGTGTGGCACATTCGTCCGCATGGGCGCCAAGGCCGAAGAATTGATGGACGAAGTGCTCGCGCTGCCCGAGGACGATCGGCGCGAGTTCGCGCGGCAGCTCCTCGTCAAGCTGGCGATCGACACGGACGTACTCCAGGCTTGGTACGGCGAGGCCGAGCGGCGTTGGGGGCAGATCGAGCGCGGCGAGGTCGAGACCCTGCCCTGGGATGAAGTGCGGCAGCGCGTGTTCGGCGCTCGTTGAGCCTCGCGATGCCGGCCGAGCTCCGATGGCACCCGGAGGCCGCGGCGGATTTGCAGCGAGCAGCCGACTGGTACCGCTCGCAGGACCACGGTGCGCGCCTCGTTGTCCGGTTCGAGCGAGCGGTCATCCGCGAGCTCGAGCATGTCGCGCGCGCTCCGGAGCGCTGGCCTGTCGTCCGCGGCCGGCATCGACAGAAGCTCTTCACGGGTCCGTTCCCGTACGCGCTCATCTATCGCGTCGAAGCTGGAGCCGTCTTCGTGGTGGCCGTTGCCCATCAGCGCCGCCGTCCAGAGCGCTGGGCGGGCCGATGACGCCGGGGCGGCGGACGACGACAGCCTCGACGCGGTCGAGCCGCACGGCGGCACGCCGCGCTACCCGCGTCCGCCTCGCAGCCGCACCACGTTCGACGGGTCCTTGCAGAGCTCCGGCAGCACGTCCGAGAGGTCGGGAAAAGGCACGTACTTGAGATCGGCGAGCATGCGCGCGCCACGATCGTAGCGCCGCATGATCTCTTCCGTTTCGATGGTCCCTTGTCCGTGTCGCGTGCTTGCCATGCCACGGGCCACGATCTGTCGGAGCTCCTCAAAGCAAAGCGGCCGTTCCGCGAGGCGGTCGCGGGATCCGTCCGTGCTGCTCATGACGCGCCAGCGCTTGAAGATGGCGCAGCGTGACCTCTACGAGCGCCTCGATCTCGCGGGCGTGCTGTGAACGACGATGTCACCGACCTGATTCGTGAGCTCGCCGTCGAGCACGGGGTGGCCCTTGACCGAGGCGATCCAATCCTGGTGCTGCAGACGGCGACGCGGCGAATTCTCGAAAACGTTCTGCGCCAGGCAGAGCAGGCACAATCCGAAGCGCTAAAGCAGCACCGCTCGGAGCTCGAGGCGGCGGCGGCCAAGTGGCACGAAGACTCGAAGCGAACCGCTTCGCAGTTTCTTCAGCACGTACCGGTCTCGATCGCCTCAGGCGTGAGCACCGAGCTGCGCAAGGCCGCCTCGGCGGCCGTTGAGGGGCTCGAGCAGGCACTCGAACGGCACAACAAGGCTCTGTCGCGCGCAACACTCACGTGCGCGCTGTCGGCAGCGGTCGCCATGCTGGCAGCCGCGACATTCGTGTGGGCGAGCTTTGGCGCGCCGCATCGCCCGCAAAAGCGGAGCGAAGAAATCGCGTGTATCGCGGGGACGGCGCCATGCAAGTAGCGCTCGACAGTTGCGACCAGACGACGGTCTACGCGGACCTGCGCGAGGAGGAGTCCCTCACGGATGAGCTTCGCGCGAGGGCGATTGGGCGGGCCCGAGAGCTCGGTGCCACGTACGTCGAGTTCTGGCAGCCGCCGTATGGGCAGGGCGCCAATCGCATGGAGGGCTTCGTCGAGCTCGCGCGCGTGCCGTCCGCACTAAGGCCGGACGGCGAACGCTGCCGCACTTTCCACAACGAGTCGTTGCCATGACTGTGAAGCACTGCGATCCGCTCGATGTTTCTCTGCGGGAGCTTCTTGCGCGCGTGGTCGAAGCGCAGGCGGGGACATCGGACCCCGATCGGTGGATCGACGTACGCGACCCGCAGCAGTGTCCGGTGCCGTGGCGCAGCGTGATGGACGCCGCGCGCCGCGGGGAGCTCGAGGCATCGCGCGTGGGCCGCCAAGTTCTGGTGCGCGCACGTGAGCTGGATCGGTGGCTGGCGGCGAAGCGGATTGATAGCCGCGCTAGGGAGCAGGCGGCGCCGGTTGCGGCCCCGCCGCCCGAGCCAAGCCGCGTTGCTCATTTGTTGGATCGCGCCGGCTACGTACCGCGCGCGCGGATGAAGCCCTAACCTGCGAAGCTGGCCGGTCATAGGTTGTTAGGCCAGGCCCGCAACAATATGGCGCGCGGATGATTTTTCGCAGAAGCCCGACCATCGCCCCGCCCGCGCTCGCCACTCACTTCCCGCTCGACATGTCCACCGGTACTTGAGGAGCGGCTCCGCGAGTTCGTCTACGCGAAGCGTCGCGCCTTGCTGGGGACGAGGGGACGACTTCGAGGACGCTGCGCCAGCGAGCTGCCCGCTTCATGATCGACTCGGGCGGCGAATCGTGAACCGCCGTGCTGACGGACGAGGAAAGCAACACCGCAACTGGTAGGCTGGACGTTGGCCCAGAACCTGGATCCGAAGACGACCTACGAGTTCATTACACACGATTTTGAGAGCGCATGGAGGGCGCTCGTTCGGCTACCGGATAATGCGGTGACGGGACGTGGCAACTTCATGTTCGGCTGGCTCGCCATGACGCTGCTCGAATGGGCGGCACGCCTCTGCGTCAATGACAAGAGCGGCGGCGCACTCAGGGATGTGTCGACAGCGCTCGGCAGCATCGACCCCAAATACTTCACACTGCTGCCTGGGCCGTGCGCCCGACCGAAGGATTTCGACTTGCCGTACGAGACCGCCAACGGTCAGGCCGAGGCCCAGTTGCTCTGGGCGCTCTACGACATGATCAGGCACGGCCAGGCGCACCAGTACCAGCAGATTCTCGTGGGCCTCAATGACTCGAAGGACCTGCACACACAGCTCGTGGGGGCTGCGTACGGCTGTCCGGAGATCGACGCCGTCGTGGGTCGACCCCCGGAGCACCTCGGATATCACGTCGAACCGAACGGGGACGTCTTGGTCAAGGTCCATCCGGACTGGCTCTTCCGCGACTTCAGGGCGGCCATCGAAACCGCGGGCCTGCTGGGGCGCGGGCTGACCTTCGTGCACCTCACGCGGGGAGCCACTCCGACTCCGCCAACGACGCCCACCAAGCAGTTGTCGAAGGGGACGAAGCGATACGACTTCTCATCGACGCAGCTGACCGCCTTCCTTTCCAAAGCCGGGCACGGGACTTGGTAGGACTGGCGCCCGAGCTGAACGGCGTCGTCTCCAATTCGATCGGGACCGCCGCGCTGCTGAATTGTGTCTCCGCGTGCCGATACTCCGATGGTCCTGAAGGGTCCCCGTGCTGGCCCTCTACCGGGTTAGCGAGCAAGCGGCGCCAGTCGCGGCTCCGCCGCCGGAGCCAAGCCGCATTGCTCACTTGCCGGATCTCGCGGGGCTACGTGCCTCGCGCGCGGACGAAGCCCTAACCTGCGCGCATCGCGCGGAAATCCAAGCGCCCAGAGTCCAGCGGGAGGGGGTCCCCATCGTCAGCATTCGGATTCGCTCTTCGACACAACCGTCAACGGAGACGAGCGTCGTAGACCCAGCGTCGCCGCTTCACGGCGACAATCGGCGCGCTCAAGGTGTACCGCGGGTTGATGAGGACGTTGTTCTCTTCCGGCACGATGATGGAAGGAATCTCGAGCAGAGCTGAGCGCTTCGAAGCAAGCCAGGCATCACCCAGATCGATCGACACGAGCCCCGCGGGGACCGCATCCCAGCCGACTGCAAGGGACGACGTGGAGTGGACCTCGCGTGCAGCCCAGACCGTATCCGGAACCCTGATCTCCACGAGATAGCGATTCAGCGGCAGGCTTGCGGCGCCGAAGTGCACGAGCGTCTCCAAACATGCGAGCGAGATGTTGGTTGAGGTGTACAGCGCCGGTGTGCCCTTGCGGTTCCATCGACCACCTGTCAGCTCGGCACCTTTTCCCGTCAAGTCGTCGGCACCGTAGTTCGGAGTGTCCGTGGCGATTCGCCAGAGCGACATCGTCATGCGTACGTTCCGCTCTCCATTCGCGCGAGCGTCTCCGAAACAAGACGCTGGCCGACCGAAGTGTCCATCCACTCAGCGGGTCGCTTGTTGCCAAGTGCCGCTACCGGTTGCTCGAGCCACTGCGCAACCCACTCGGCCGCGTCGAAGCCCTTCGGGTCTCCGGAGCGCGCGACCATCTCCTCGACCTGGCCAATCAGATCGGCGAGGCCCAAGACGCGCTCCGAGTCGTCAGCATCCATTCGCGCACCGACCTTGATCTTGCGAACGACGGTAGCGCGGGGTAGCCCGAGCGTCACGTAGAGGCGCTCCCGCGGAATCGACATATCGTCGGCGAGCTTCGTGACCACGTAGGCGGTGAGACCGCGTCGAATCGCCTCGACGCGCACCGCGATGTTCGCAACACGCACCTGTTGGTAACGGCCCGAGCGGATCGCGCCCTCGAGATCCACCTTGACCGGCTGGACGACGTTGAGTTCGTGATTCGCTGTGCCGACATCCTTGGCTTTCATGCGTGCTCCTTTGCGCAAATAATATAGCTCAAATGAGCCCGCTATTCAAGGGTGCATTCGCCTCGAGAATGCGGCCCGGGCCGCGGCCTGCCGTTCCGCGCGGGGGGGGTCCTCCCGCTGCCAGCCTCCATGGCGGGCCCCCTTGGCGACCCCGGGCGCGCGATCAACCTAGCGCATTGGTCTAACTGCTCGTCGAGCGGCGCGACCGCATTCGGCTTGCCGCAGAATGGGAAGCCCATGAAGCACTGGTCACCGCGCCGCCGTCGATGTCTGCTCGTGGCTGCGGGCGCGCCTCCCGGTTTGCCGAGCGCCAAGATTCGGGTGCGTGGTGCGCTCCGGGCACAGAACCTCGCTCAGACGCCGTGCGCCTCGTCTCGCGTTCGTGCTTCAGTCCCAAGGCAGTGACGGCCGATCGCGAAGCTGTCCAAGAAAACTGTCCATACAGCGACCCCCCAACACCGTTCTTCGCCGCTGCGCATTCCAGAAAATGATGTGATTTCATGGCGGAGGAGAAGGGATTCGAACCCCTGGAATCCTCGCGGATTCAACGGATTTCAAGTCCGCCGCCTTCGACCACTCGGCCACTCCTCCAGACGGCGACGAAGATACACGGGCCCCGGTACGCCGCAAGGGGAGCGCGCTCAGGAGACCACGGGCAGCGAGGCGCGGCGCTCGGGCGGCTCGGCCGAGCCGGGCTGCGCGCGCCAGCCGTCGAGCGAGGAGGCGCGGCGCACGCAGGCGATCGTGCACGCTGCCTCGCAGCCCTTCTTGGCGTCGAAGGCCGCGCGCAGCTCGGGTTTGCCGTACGCGAGCAGGTCGATCCCGGGGTCGCCCCGGCGCTGGCTGCAATACGAGACCTTGCCGTGCTCGTCCACGTAGAGGTAGCGCCCGCCCGCCCGGCACTTCCAGGGCGAGACGCCGTCGCGGATCATCTCCCGCTCCCAGCCCTCGCCGGCCAGGTGGAAGACGGTCTTGTTGCTGTGCGCACGCAGCTCGCCGTAGAGCGCGGCCAGCGTGTCGCCGGCCAGGCCCGCGTCGAGCTGACCGTTGCCGTCGTGCATCAGCCCGACCGTCATGTACAGCCCGAGCTGCTCGACCTCGCGCACCAGGGTGCGCGTGTCCTCGGGCGCGCACGAGCCGAGCACGGCGTTGACGTTGACGCCGAAGCGCGCGTGCTCGCGCAGCAACTCGAGCTTGTGCTTGATCTTGGAGAGCGACTTCTGTGAGACGTCGTTGGGCTGCAGGTTGTCGATCGAGATCTGCACCCACGACAGCCCGGCCTGGTTGAGCCGCTCGATCCAACGCCGCGTCACCGGATAGCCGTTGGTGATGGTGGTGCACACCATGCCGTGGCTGACCACGCGCGCGACCAGCTTGTCGAGCTCCGGGTGCAGCAGCGGCTCGCCGCCGGTCAGGGTGACGGTGACGGTGCCGAGCGAGGCGAGGTGATCGATGCGACGGTAGAGCTCGACCAGCGCCAGCGGATCGGAGTAGTCGTCGTACTCGTTGCAGTAGCCGCAGCTCAGGTTGCAGCGGCGAATCACCACCATCTGCGCCAGCAGCGGCGTGGCCGGCGCGAGCAGCGCAGAAGCTCCCCTGTGCAGCGCCGCAAGCGGGTTCTTGGGCAGGTACATCGGCTGCTCCTTGGACCTTTCTGGCGCGCTTCAAATAGCACGCTTTCTCCGCCGCGCCAAAGGTGCTAAGAGGCCCAGCCGGACCCGCGGATGTCGACGCCGAAGCTCCCAGCGTTCGAGTCGCTGCTCAAGTCGCGCGACGTGGAGGATCCGGTCAACCTGTGGCTGCACCGGCCGCTGGCCTATGGGCTGGTCGCGCTGATCTACCGCAGCCCGGTCACGCCCAACCAGATCACGCTGGTCGCCACGGTGGTGGGCCTGGCCGCCGGCGCCTGCTTCATCGTGGGCGCGCCTGCGCTGATGATCTGGGGCGGCGCGCTGCTCTGGGCCAGCGCGATCCTGGACGGGGCCGATGGCATCCTGGCGCGCGCGCAGCGCAGCGGCAGCGACCTCGGCCGCGCCATCGACGGCAGCGCGGACGCGGTGGTGGGCTTCGGCACCGTGCTGCCGGCGTTCTATCACCTGTGGGTGCTGCACCACGACGTGCTGGTGCTGGCGCTCGCGCCGGTCGCGATCGCCTCGGCCATCGTGCATATCTACATCTACGACTTCTACAAGGAGTCGTACATGCAGCAGACCAACCCGAGCTGGAACGGCCAGCCCGAGCGTCTGGCCGAGGTCGAGGCGCGGCTGGCGCGCGTCAAGGCCGAAGGCGCGGGGTGGACGGCCGTGCTCGCGACTCGCTTGTACGGCGACGTGATTCGGCTGCAGACCAAACTGGTGCCGTTGCTCGACCCGTGGGGCAGCCGCGAGCACCTACGCTTTCAGGTCTCGGAAGCCTCGGCCGAATCCTACCGCCGGCACAACCGCGGCCCGGTCAAGCTGTGGTCGGCGATCTCGCTCGCGCCGCACTCCTACCTGATGGCGATCTGCGCGATGTTCGACCATCTGGAGGTCTACTTCTGGCTGCGGCTGGTCGCGTGCAACGTGGTCTTCGCCGTCGTGGTGCTGTGGCAGCGCAGAGCCAGCCGCCGCGCGCGGCAAGACCTCGAAGCGCTGGGGCTCGCGCCGGTGCCGGCGTAGAGCACGCCAGCCGGCTTGTAGCGCCGCGGCAAATCGCCGATAGTCGGCGCGGTCATGCTCGTGCTGTTCCAGATCTTGCTCGTGCTGCACGTCATGGGCGCGATGCTCTGGTTCGGAGGTGCGGCCTTCATGCCGCGCTGGCTGCGCGAAGCATTGGCCAGCGAACGCCCCGAGGCACGACGGCGGCTCGCCTCGCTCATGCGTCAAGCCAAGATCGTGGGCGCCTGGGGCGGGCTGGTGGTGGTGTTGGGCATCGCGCTGATGTTCGTCAGGCCCGGCGGCTTCGGAAGCCTGCCGGTGCGCTACCACGTGGCGCTGCTGCTCGGCTTGATCTGGCTGGCGGTCGGGCCCGGCGCGCTGCGCAGCACACTGCTGCGCGTGAGCGCGATCGTCGCGGGCGAAGGGCCGCTCGAGCCGGCGCAGCGCCTGGTGCGGCGACTGAGCGCGTTCTCCGGCATCTCGCACCTGCTGTTCGTGGTGCTGCTGGTCCTGATGCTGTGGCGGCTGTGAGCGCAGCGCGGGCGGAGGGCCGGCTCTCGGTGTAGGCTACGGCGCGCCGGGCACGGCCTTGCTCGGCGCGCGCGCAGATGGCTTCCGACACCCTCGTCATCCACGAGATTTATCGCTCGATTCAAGGCGAATCGAGCTTCGCGGGGCTGCCCTGCACGCTGGTGCGCCTGACCGGCTGCAACCTGCGCTGTAGCTGGTGCGACACGGAGGCAGCGTTCCACGGCGGCACCCGGCTGAGCCGCGCGCAGGTTCTGGAGCGGGCGCTCGCCCTGCACACGCAGTTGGTGCTGGTGACCGGCGGCGAGCCGCTGCTGCAGCCGGCCGTGCTACCGCTGATGAGCGCGCTGTGCGACGCCGGCAAGACGGTCCTGCTCGAGACCAGCGGCGAGCGCGACATCTCCACGGTGGACGCGCGCGTGCACCGGATCGTGGACCTCAAGGCGCCGGGCAGCGGCGAGCACGCGCGCAACCGGTGGCAGAACCTGACGCTGCTCGGCGTCCGAGATCAGCTCAAGCTGGTTCTGCGTGACCGCGCCGACTACGAGTGGGCGCGCGAGCTGATCGCGCGCGAGCGGCTGGCCGAGCGCGCCTGCGAGCTGCTGCTGTCGTGCGTGCACGGCGTGCTCGATCCGCGACAGCTGGTCGACTGGGTGCTGCGGGACGAGCTGCCGGTGCGCGTGCAGCTGCAACTCCACAAATACATCTGGGGCGCAGACGCCCATGGAGTATAGAGCGGCGATGTTCCACAGCGACCAGATCGAGCTGCGCACCAAAGGCCGCGGCACCTATGACGTCACCGAGTCGGTGCAACGCATCGTGGGCGCCGCCGCGGTGGGCCGCGGCCTGTGCACCGTCTTCATCCACCACACCAGCGCCTCGCTGCTGATCAGCGAGAACGCCGACCCGGCCGTGCACAGCGACCTCGACGCGTTCATGGCCCGGCTGTGCCCGGACGGCGACCCGTTGTTCCGCCACACCGCCGAGGGGCCCGACGACATGCCCTCGCACGTGCGCAGCGCGCTCACCCAGACCTCGCTCGGGATCCCGGTGCGCGCCGGGCGCTGCGACCTCGGCACCTGGCAGGGCGTGTACGTCTGGGAGCACCGCCTGGCCCCGCACACGCGCCGGATCAGCGTCACCGTGGTGGGCGAGTAGCGTGAGCCGGAGCCCGCAGCCGCCCGAGCAGCGCTTCGACCGGCGCTACTACGACCGCTTCTACCGCAATCGGCGCACGCGCGTGAGCAGCCCGGCGGACGTCGCACGGCTGGGGCGTTTCGTGTGCAGCTACCTGGCCCATCTCGGCCAGCCCGTGCGCCGGGTGCTGGACGCGGGCTGCGGCCTCGGCCACTGGCGCCGGGTGATCGCCGAGCACTATCCGCACGCGCGCTACACCGGCATTGAGGTCAGCGACTACCTGTGCCGGGAGCTGGGTTGGACGCAGGCCTCGGTGGTGGACTATCGGCCGCGGGGTCGCTTCGATCTGGTGATCTGCCAGGGCGTGCTGCAGTACCTGGACGCCGGGCAGGCGCGCGCGGCGCTCGACAACCTGAGCCGGATCTGCCGCGGGGCGCTCTACCTCGAGGCCCTCACCGCGGAGGACTGGCGCGACGCCTGCGACCGCCGCGCCAGCGACGGCCGCGTCCACCTGCGCAGCGCCGCCTTTTACAGGCGGCACCTGCGCGGCGCCTTCCGCGCCTGCGGCGGCGGGCTGTTCCTGCACCGCGATTCGGACGCGGTGCTGTACGCCCTGGAAGGATTGTAGCGCGCGCGCGGGCCGCCATGCGCTAAGCTGACCTTCCTCATGGACGACACGCCGCACACGCTGTTCCCGGAGCTCGAGCCCTTCGACAGCGGACGGCTCGCCGTCGACCCGCCCCACGAGATCTACTACGAGCAGTACGGCAACCCCGCCGGCAAGCCCGCGCTGTTCGTGCATGGCGGTCCGGGCGGCGGCAGCAGCCGCATCCAGAGCCGCTTCTGGGACCCCGCCGTGTATCGGGTGGTGCTGTTCGATCAGCGCGGCTGCGGCAAGAGCACCCCGCACGCGTCGCTGGAAGCCAACACCACCTGGCACCTGGTGGCCGACATGGAGAAGCTGCGCCAGCATCTACGCATCACGCGCTGGCAGGTGTTCGGCGGCTCGTGGGGCAGCACGCTGGCCCTGGCCTACGCGCAGGCCCACCCGGAGGCGGTGACCGAGCTGGTGCTGCGGGGGATCTTTCTGCTGCGCAGGCGCGAGATCGACTGGTTCTATCAGGAAGGCGCCAGCCGCATCTTCCCGGACGCGTGGGAGAGCTACCTCGCGCCGATTCCGGAGCACGAGCGCGCCGATTTGCTGCATGCCTATCACAGGCGCCTGACCGGCGCAGACCCGGCCGAGCGACTGCGGGCAGCCAAGGCCTGGAGCCTGTGGGAGGCGGCCACCAGCACCATGCGGCCCAATCCCGCGATGCAGAGCTCGATGGGCCGCGACGAGTTCGCCCTGGCCTTCGCCCGCATCGAGTGCCACTACTTCGTCAACCGCGGCTTCTTCGAGCGCGAGGATCAACTGTTGCGCGGCGTGGATCGCATCCGCCGCATTCCGACCGTGGTCGTGCAGGGACGCTACGACATGGTGTGCCCGATCGAGACCGCGTGGGCCCTGCACCGGGCTTGGCCCGAGGCCGAGCTGCGCATCGCCGCCACCGCGGGCCACTCGGCGTTCGAGCCAGAAATCGTGCACCACTTGGTGAGCGCCACGATCAAGCTGGGCGAGCGGTAGGTCGGTCGATTACCCGGAGGGGCGCACCGAGCCGAGCCGGTGCGGTCGCTTTGCCGGTCTGGCGCACGCCGGCGGCTTGCCGGTTCGGGGACCTGCGCGGGGGCGTGGAGCCACGCCAAGCGCAAGCGGGCTCGGCTCCGCCAGGGTCAGAAACGGCCCCTACTCGAGGAAGCCCTGCTTGAGCGCTTGCATCAGCGCGTTCTGGGCGCGGCCGCCGGCGGCGCCGGAGGACAGCCAGCCCTGCTGGATCGTCCACACGATGATGCCGCCGTAGCCGTTGCTCTTGGAGAACGCGCCCTTGGCCAGGATCGAGGTCTCGTCATCGTACGTGATGTACTGGGTGCTCTCGCCGCAGCCCGAGTCGTTGACCGCCGAGCTGAGCGACAGGTACGGCACCTTGGCCACGTCGTCGACTTTGCGCTCGCCGGCGCTGCTGCCATCGAAGGTACCGCCGGCCGCGAACAGCTTGCTCAGCGGATACGCGTTGTCGCCGCCAACGATGCGCTGGCTGCTGCCGTCGGTCGGCTGCCGCGGTCCGGTGATGCCGCCGGTGTAGCAGATGGCGTAGAAGGCGATGCCCATGCCCAGCTTGCTCTTGGGAATCCCGGCCTGCGCCAGGCGCTGCAGCGTGTCGTCGATCGCGACCGGCGTGCCGCCCGCGGCCCCGCTCAACGGGCTGCTGAACCACGAGCTCCAGCCGCTGCCGGCATAGGCCGTGCTCGGGTAGTAGCTCTGCACGTTGAAGCGATCGAGCGACTCGGCCAGCGTGACCAGACGCGCATCCACGCTGGCGCTGATGTTGGCGTTGATCGCGCCGCCCGGATACGACAGCACGATCTCCGGCCGGGCCGCGCGCAG
This sequence comes from uncultured delta proteobacterium, assembly GCA_963778655.1. Taxonomy (GTDB): domain Bacteria; phylum Myxococcota_A; class Polyangia; order Polyangiales; family JAFGIB01; genus CAVZVA01. The sequence continues at coordinate 1,693,753 of CAVZVA010000010.1, read as the reverse complement.
CGCCTGCGCCAACGCCACCAGGTCGTCGAGGTTGACGCTGTCCTCCCAGTCGAGATCGATGCCGTCGTAGCCCAGCGTATCGAGCCCGTCGAGCAAGGTGGTCACGAAGGCCGAGAGATTCGCCGGGCTCGCCGCCGCCGCGATGTTGCCGCCCGCGCCCGAGCCGCCGAGCATCAGCAGCGCCTTGACCCCGTGCGCGTGCGCAGCTGCGGAGAGCGCCTTGGCGTCGGCCTCGCCCGCGCCGTTGTCGTCGTCGAAGTTGAAATCGAGGGTGTGGTCGGCCTTGACCAGCAGCGGCGCGAAGGCGACGTGCGTCCACGCGCTCCAGTCGATCTGGGCGATCGGATGCAGCTTCGTCTGGTAGCCGACGTAGTACCCGAGCACCCACTGGCCGGTCGCGGCGCCGCCGCTGCCGGCCGTGCCGCCGCCGCCCGCCGTGCCGCCGCCGCCTGCACCGCCGCCGCCGCCCCCCGCGGCGCCCCCGCTGCCGCTCATGCCGCCGCTGCTCGTGCCGCCGCCGCTGCCCGCGGCGACGCCACCGGCGCCGCCGCTGCCGCCCATGCCGCCACCCTTGCCGGTCACGCCGGTTGCGCCGCCGCTGCTCCCGCCCGCGCCCGCGGGCGCACCAGCGCCCGCGGCCGCCGCGCCTCCGGCTTGCGCGCCGCCCCCGCCCTGGTCGCCAGTCGCCTTCTTCGCTCCACCTGCGCAGCCCACCAACAACGCGAGCCCCACCGCCGCCAGCTCATGACGCGCCATGAAAATCTCCCGCGCCGAGCCTACCTCGAAACCAGCCCCACAGCCGCGCTCCCACCCGCCGGCGCGCGCGCGCGTCGAGCACGAGCGTGCGCTCGCAAGCCAGCATCGCGCTCAGGTCTTGAGCGCAGTCAGACCGGCGCGGTGCACGCGACCCGGCAGCGGCCGATGCACCAGCGCCTCGGCCAGCCGCCCTGCTTGCCACAGCTTGTGCAGGTCCACGCCAGTGTGCACGCCCATGCCGTCGAGCATGTAGACCAGGTCTTCGGTCGCCAGGTTGCCGGAGGCCCCCGGCGCATAGGGGCAGCCGCCGAGCCCGCCGATCGCCGCGTCGAAGGTGCGCACCCCCAGCTCCAGCCCCACCAGCACGTTGGCCAGCGCCTGACCGCGCGTGTCGTGCATGTGCATCGCCAGCTTATCCGCGGGCAGCTCGCTCAGGAAACGCTCCAGGATGCGTTTGGTCTGCAGCGGCGTGCCGACGCCGATGGTGTCGCCGAGAGATACCTGATAGCAGCCCAGCTCGAGCAGCGCCTTGGCCAGCGCGAGCGCCTTGTTCGGATCGACCGCGCCTTCGTACGGGCAGCCCCAGGTCGTGGACACGTAACCGCGCACGCGCATGCCCTGGGCAATCGCGTCGGGCACGAAGCCCTTGAACACCTCCAGTGTCTGCGCGACCGATTTGGCTATGTTGCGCCGGTTGTGCGTCTCGCTCGCGCTCAGAAATACCGCGATCTCGGGCAGGCCTGCGGCCTGTGCGCGCAGCAGGCCCCTCTCGTTCGGACACAGCGCGCTGTAGACCACGTCCGGCGGCGCCACCACCGTGCGCGCGAGGTCGTCGGCGTCGGCCAGCTGCGGGATCCAGCGCGGCGACACGAAGCTGGTGATCTCGATACGCCGCAGGCCAGCCCCCTCGAGCGCCTCGATCAGCCGCAGCTTGTTCACGGTGGCCACCGCCGCCGACTCGTTTTGCAGCCCGTCGCGCGGCCCCACCTCGTACACCGAGACGCTGTCGGGCAAGCTCGAGAACAGTGCGCTCATGGGCTTGATTGTCGAACGCGCCTGCGGCTGTCGCAAGCCGACGGAGAGATGAAACAGGAAGGCGGGAAGACGGGAAGAGAGGGCGACTTTTCCGGCGATCCCGATCGCCGCCCGCATCATCAAAGCTCCTCCCGTCTGCCCGCCTTCCTGTGATCTTGGAATGAACGGTTGCAGACCACGGATGCTCAGCGGGTGCGCTGGATCACGTGGAAGCCGAACGGCGTCTCGACCACGTCGCTGATCTCCCCCACCTTCAACGCGAACGCGGCGCGCTCGAACGCCGGCACCATCTGGCCGCGGCCGAAGATGCCGAGCTCGCCGCCACGCTGACCGCCAGGCTCGTTAGAGTACTGCTGCCAGAGCTGCTCCCAGTCCTTGCCGGCACGCGCGTCGCGCACGATCTGGGCCGCGAGCGCGCGCGCCTGGTCGCGGCTGCGAGTCACCTTCGGGTCCGCGCGCCGCGCGCCGCGGTAGGCGATCAGGATGTGGCGCGCGCCGATCTCTTGGGGGCCGCCCGCAGGCGTCTCGGTTCGCCGCAGGATCACGAAGCCCTGCGGGGTCTCCACCGGCTTGCTCACCTCGCCGATCGCGAGCGCGAAGGCGACGTCCTCGACCGCGCGGTCGAGCTTGCCGTCGCCGCGCTCGAGCAGCGCGCCACTGCCGCCGTTGTCGGGCAGCAGCGGGCGATCGCCGTACTTGATCGCGAGCTCGGCGAAGTGCTCGCCGGACATCTGCGCGATGTTCGCGACCATTTGCGCGCGCTTGCGCGCCTGGCTCTTGTCGCGGCGCAGCTCCGGCGGCGCCTTCTGCGCGCCGGCGTAGCTCACCAGCAGAGCCTGCACGCCGATGCCCCCAGTTTGCTCGTCGCCCTCGCTCAGCGCAGAAGGCGTGGGGATGACCTCATCGTTGCGCTCCGCGCGCGAGCTGGGCTCACAAGCCGCTGTGCACGCGCACAGCAGCGCGCACGCGAATAGAACGTGGGTGTGCATACGGATTTTCACGCGGCGCAGGATAGCCACCGGGTCGCGGCCTGTCGTGAGGAAGCGCACCGCGTTCCCCTAACACTGGGGAGCCCGCAGCTCAAGCGCGTCGTGTGGCCTTCTCTCGCGCGGACCGCAGTGCTAGGGTGACCGACTGTCGTATGCGGTTGCGCTGGATTCCGTTGCTGGCGCTCGTCGTGGTGGGCTCGCTGAGCGCACCTGCGGTGGCGGTGCCACCTCCTGGCGTCGCGATGAGCACGCTCGGCGTGTCTCGTCCGAGCTGGATCCGCCACCGCGTGATCCCGGGCGACCGCGTGGTCGAGATCGCGAGCCGCTACGGAGTGACGCCGGAGCAGGTGATCGAGTGGAACGATCTCGACCCCAAGCACACGCTGCTGCGGGTGGGGCAGAAGCTCCGCATCCTCACCACCGTGCCTGCGGTCGAGCACCACTATCGGCGCTACAAGGTCCACAAGGGCGATACCTGGAACAAGATCGCGACGCGCTTCGACGTCGACAAGGCCAAGCTGCGCAAGAGCTGGAATCCGGACGTCGAGGAGCTCAAGGCCGGCGACCACATCGTGCTCTGGGTCGAGGTCTCGAGCCCTTCCAGGCCGGCCCAGGCCGCAGACCGTGACAGCGACGGCGACACGGACAGCGCCGACGCCGATTCCGACCCGCGCGGCGGGACCAAAGCCACGGCGGAGCAGCCCGCGCGCGCAGCCGCGCCCGACACACGCTCGCTGGTGGCGACGGTCACGCGCGGAAGCCGAGCCAAGGACGCGCCTGCGCCAACGCCGGCGCCCGACCCGGACAAGGTGCTGCCGATCGTGGAGGTACCGCGGACCGCGCTGAGCGTCGGCAGCCCCGGACACGGCCACCTGCTGCACGGGATCCAGCTGCCGCAAAACACCTCCCTCTACAAGATTCGCAATCCGGACAACACCTGGGGCTCGAGCCACGCGATCGAGGTGCTGCAACGTGCCATCGCCCGCTTCCGCGGCGAGGGCGTGTTCAACCGCGAGCTGGTGATCGAGGACATGAGCCGCCACTACGGCGGTCGTTTCAACCCGCACCACTCGCATCGCAGCGGGCGCGACGTCGACATCGAGCTGCCACTCAGGCCGGGCGTCGAAGCGGGCATCGTTCCGCGCGACCCTTCGCTGGTCGACTGGACCGCCACCTGGTATTTGATCAAGGATCTGATCGCCACCGGCCAGGTTCGCTACATCTTCCTCTCGCGCTCGCGCCAGATGAACTTGTACCACGCGGCGCGGCGCGCGGGCGCAACCGCCGAGGAGCTCACGCAGTACATCCAGTACCCCGGTCACGAGCGAACCACCTACGTTCGCCATGCGCCGGGGCACATCAAGCACATGCACGTGCGTTTCACCTGCGCGCCGTACGAAACTCAATGCCGTGACTGAGAGCTCGAGCCAGCCACCGCTGCTGTGCTCCCCTCGGTTGGCCAGACGGCGGGCTCGCACCGTACGGTAGAGCCCGCGCACGCTCCGCACGTCGGCGCACATCAGCCTCCTCAATTTGCATGCGGCAGCAACGCGGGAACGGCCCGTGAGCCTATAATCGAACAGGCGCGGCCGAATCCGCCGCGCGCGCGCGCGGTTCTCGCGCGGAACCGGTACCGGTAATGGCGGAAGCGCCCCCCCAAGCGACCGAGCTGCGAGAGTCGACCGAGATCAGCCGCAAGGCGCTCGACGAAGCCCTCAATGCCATTCTGGCGGCATCGCTGCGTCCGGTGTGCGTCGGGCTCGCGTTGTTCTACGCGCTGCTGACCGCGTGGTACCTGGTGCAGTACGAAGGCGCGGCGCAGACCAACATGAGCCTGGCGACCGGTCTGCTCTCTTTCGGCCTGGTCGTGGCCGCGGTCTGGTTCGAGCGCAACCAGCTGCCTTCATGGCTGGCACACCCGGCCGCGGCGCTGATCGCTGCCGCGGTGATTCTGAACTGCCTGTTCTCGCTGGTGACGCTGCCTCAGGCTCGGCAGACGACGAATCTGATGATCGCGCAGCTCGGGTTCGGCTGTCTGCTGCTGTCCGTGCGTTGGTTCGTGGGCCTCTCGCTGCTCGCGCTCGGGGGCTGGGTGTGGGTGGCCGGCGCTCGCACCGACGATCCCGACTGGAATCACTTCGGCCTCGCGCTGTGCGAAGCCACCTTGTTCGGCGGCCTGGTGCTGTTCGTCCGCATTCGCGCCTATCGCAACATCCAGGCATTGCGCATGCGCGACCAGGTCCTGGTGCACGACCTACGCGAAGCCAACGACGCTGCGCTGTGCGCCACCCGGGCCAAGAGCGAGTTTCTCGCCAACATGAGCCACGAGATCCGCACCCCGATGACGGCGATGCTGGGGATGACCGAGCTGCTGCAGATGACTGACTTGAACGAGGAGCAGCGCGAGTTCGCGGGCACCATCGAACGCTCCGGCGGCACGCTGCTCCAGCTCGTCAACGACATCCTCGATTTTTCCAAGATCGAGGCGGGCCAATTCCAGGTCGAGCAAGTGCGCTTCAACCTCGCTCAGGTGCTGGAAGAGGCGCGCGACATGCTGGCAGTCAAGGCAAAGCAGAAGCATCTTCCGCTGCTGCTGGAGATCGACCCCTCGCTGATCGGCGGGCGCTACCGCGGGGATCCCACTCGGCTCAAGCAGGTGATCGTCAACCTCACCGGCAATGCGATCAAGTTCACCCACGAAGGCCACGTCAAGCTGAGCGGGCGCGGCGTACCGCTGGCCGATCGGCGCGTGCTGATCGAGATCAGCGTCGAGGACACCGGCATCGGCATCCCCGAAGACCAGCTCGAGCACGTGTTCGAGGCGTTCGCGCAGGCCGACGCCTCCACCACGCGTAAGTACGGCGGCACCGGCCTGGGCCTCGCGATCTCGAGCCGGCTCACGCGCCTGATGGGCGGCGAGATCAAGCTCCACAGCGAGCTGGGCAAGGGCTCGAGCTTCACCGTCTCGCTGGTGCTGGAGCTTGCGCAGAACCTCACCACCAAGCCCCCGCCCAGCGCGCGCAGCAGCGCGCGCTACGAGGGGCGCGTGCTGCTCGTCGAGGACAACGAGGACACGCGGGCGCTGGCCACCGAGATGCTGTCGCGAATGGGTTGTCGGGTCGACGTGGCCGCCGACGGTGCGCAAGCGCTCTCATGCCTGGAGCACGACAGCTACGACCTGGTGCTGATGGACTGCCAGATGCCCAACATGAACGGTTACGACGCGACCAGCGCGATCCGGCGCCGCGAGGGCGAGCGCGGCCACACCACGATCGTCGCGCTCTCGGCCAGCGTGCTGCCGGAGGAGCGCGCGCGCTGCGTGGAAGCGGGCATGGACGATTACGTGGCCAAGCCCTTCAGCCAGCGCGACCTGCAGCGAGTGCTGGAGCGCTGGCTCGACAGCCGGGTGGAGCAGGCGGAGCCGGTGCTGCCGCGAGGCGCGGCGTAGGGACGCCCGGGCAACGGCTGGCGGCTGCCCGCCAAATTCGTCCGGGCGGCCGGGCAGCCGCTGAGAATTGGGAAAACCGGGTAAATGAGGTCGGATTTGACCTGCTGGCTGTTCGGATGTATAGTGTCCGGTGAGGCCTTTGCCTTTCGGACCCGGATCTTCCGCGCTAGCGTCGCGGGGTAGTGCTGCGGGGCCGTGCGGGCTCTGCGCTGCATGACGCAAGTTTCGCCTGCACCGAACGAGGCAACCTTGCTTGAAGCAGCGTGAGCCCGCCCGGCCCCTCGGACTTTCAGCACGTGCGCTTGGGGGGATCGCGCGCCGGCGGAGCGGCGCCGGGTGGCGAGCGCGTCGGACCGCGCTGGTCGCAACGCGGCTCAGCCCGGGCTCGAGGGCACGCCCAGGGCCGGTGGCGGCCCACTGTTGTGCAGCCCGCACTCCTTGTCGGCCGTGCCCTCCCACCACCAGCGGCCTTCACGCTCGTGCTGCCCGGGGTGGATCGGTCGGGTGCAGGGCTCGCACCCGATCGACACGAAGCCGCGCTGGTGCAGCGGGTTGTAGGGCACGCCATGCGCGCGGATGTACTGCCAGGTCTGCGCCGAGCTCCAGGCGGCCAGAGGATTGAGCTTGAGCAGCGCCCCGTCCCGCCCCTGGAAGCTCGGATCGTGCTGCACCACCGCCACCGCGGCACGCGTCGACGGGCTCTGGTCGCGGCGCTGTCCGGTGATCCAGGCTCGGCGCTGCGCGAGCGCGCGGCGCAGCGGCTCGACCTTGCGGATGCTGCAGCACTGCTGGTGGCCGTCCTCATAGAAGCTGAACAGGCCCTTGGTCCGCACGAAGGGCTCGAGCTGCGCCGGGTCGGGCGCGAGAAGCTCGAGCTCGACGCCGTAGTGCGCGCGCACGCGCTCCAGGTAGCGGTACGTCTCCGGGTGCAGGCGGCCGGTGTCGAGACAGAAGACCGACAGCTGCAGGCCAGTCTTGACCGCCATGTCAATCAGCACGACGTCCTCGGCCCCGCTGAATGCCAGCGCACAGTCGCGCCCGAAGCGCTCGAGCGCCCAGCGCACGATCGCCGCCGGCGGCCGCGCTTCGAGCTCCGCGCTCAGCCCGGCCAAATCCTCTGCGGGCACGGCGAGCGGGGCCCCCTCGGGCGCGCGCTCGAGCCGCTCGTGCATGAGCTTGAGCACGCTGCCGTAGGCCACTTTGGTGCCGTTCCCATCGTCGACCACGAAGAAAGGCGCGCTGTCGATGCCGAAGCGGCGCGCCACGCGCATGCCCTCGGAATCGGGCTCGTCCTCGACCGCCCAGATCACGTCGTCGATGCGGTCCCAGGCCGAGCGCGCGCGCAGCACGTGCTCGGCCTGCTGGCACTTGGCGCACGCCTCACCGCTCGCGAGGCGCTTCTTGACCATCGTGACGTGCATGCTGCAGGGCTAGCAGATCGGGAAGTTCATGCAAATTCAGATCGACTTTTGAGGCAATTGCAAGACCACCCCCGTGTTGTTGATGCAACCTGTTGATTTATTTCGCTTATCTCGTATCGACGCGGGTCACCTGGAGGACTCGCCAGGGGCCTGGCAGGCCGCGGCGGGAGGGAGTAGGTGGATTCTGTGGACGACGCGGCATCCAACGGCAGCACCCGGGAGCCGGAGGGCTTCGCCCTGGCCGATGGCGACTACGGCCCGGTGGAGGGCTCGGCCAGCGACCGCGTGGTGTTCGGCACCTACCTTCGCACCGGCACCTGGGCGCCGGAGCTGGTCGCGCTGATCGCGCGTGAGCTGTTGGGCGGCGGCGAAGGCACACTGATCGACGTCGGCGCGAACATCGGGCTGATCGCGATCCCGGTGCTGCAGCGCTCGGCCGCGCGCTGCCACGCCTTCGAGCCTGAACCGACCAATCACGCGCTGCTGCGCCGCAACTTACAGCGTCTCGGGCTGCAGTCGCGCGTCCGCTGCCACCGGCTCGCGCTGGACGACGCGGCCGGCTGGGTCCGCCTGTCGCTGTGCGCCGACAACTCGGGTGACCACCGCCTGGCGCACGGGCAGCGGACGAACTCGCGGCCGACCATCGGCGTGCAAGCCGCAGCGTTGGACGACGTGCTCGCCGGCCAGGCGCTGACCGCGCCGGTGGTGATGAAGCTCGACTGTCAGGGTGCCGAGGCACGGGTGCTTTCCGGCGCGCGGCGCATGCTCGACCGAATCGACTACCTGGTGCTGGAGTACTGGCCCGCCGGCCTGTTGCGCATGGGCGACAGCGTCGAGGCGCTGCAGCGGGCACTCCGCGCGTTCCCGTACGCCACCCTGCTACCGCCGCTGGGGCGCACGCCGCCGCGGCTGCAGCCTACGGATGCGCTGTTCGCCTCGTTGGCCTGGATTCCCCGCGACGGCTCCGACGAGGGCTTCTTCGACCTGTTGTTGTCCAAGCGCCCCGAGCTCCCCGCCGGCCGGCCGGCGCTCGCGCGCTAGGCGTCTGTGGCAAAACAAGGAGCTCGCGATTGGGGATCGAATCACAGGCTCTGATTTCTCCTTTGATTGTCAGGGAGTCGCGCCGACTCCCTGTAGCGCTCAAGGCGGGGAAACGCGCCGGAAGGCACGCGCCGCGCTGAACACGTTGTCGACGTAGGCGCGGCTGTAGTCGGGCAAGCCGCGATTGTCGCGCAGGAACCTCTCGACCGCGCCCGGCCCGGTGTTGTAGGCGGCCAGCGCCAGCGTCAGGTCGCCGTCGAAACGCTCCAGCATGCGCGCGAAGTAATAGGTGCCAGCGTGGATGTTGAACTCGGGGTCGTAGGGTCGATAGCTGCGGCCGAGCGCGCGCGCCACTTCGCGGCCGGTGGTCGGCATCAGCTGCATCAATCCGCACGAGCCCGTGCGGCTGCGCGCGGCCGGCTGGAACTTGCTCTCCACCCAGATGATGCCGTTGACCAGATCGGCCGGCAGCCCGTGGCTGCGCGCCGCCACCAGCACGATCGGCTGAAGCTCAGCGATGCGCGCGCGCTGGCGCGACGGCAGCGCGTCGAGGTCGAGCTCGCGCTGCGCCGCCGCCCAGCTGTCGTCGCGCCGCGGCCGCGCCCGCCAGCGCGGCCGCGCCGGCGGCGTGGGCTCGGCCGCACGGTCCGCGAGCCATTCTGCGGCCGAGTCGTAAAGCGGGCCGGCGCCGAGGTTCGCCGCCTTGGTGCTGCGGCTCTGCGTGGCGCAAGCCGCGAGCACTAGCGAGCCGAGCGCGAGACAACAGCCGGCCCTCACCACCCCAGCAGTCTCCTCTGCAGCCTCAAGACCCACGCGGGGGTTTGCTCCAAGTGGGCCTGCAGCTGCGCGGAGAGCGCGAAGTAGTAGCGCGCGCAGAACCCCTGATAGAGCGCGCAGGCACCGAATAGCGCCAGGTAGAAGACGACCACCAGCGCGCGGTACGCGTGCCCGAACGAGTCCGACCCCATGCCGAGCCCGTCGCGCAGCTCGGGCATCTGGGCGGCGAGGTCCGGATAGTCACGCGCGAGATCGAGCGTCGGACCGTGCGCCGCAAGCCCCTGGAGCGCGCTCAACGCGCAGTACAGCCCCACCAGCAAGAGCAGCACGAGCTGGTTCCAGCCGAGCCAGCGCGGCGCGCGCAGATCGAGCCGCTGCAGCAAGCGCGCCCCACGCAGCTCGGCCGCGCCGACCGCGAGCAGCGCGAGCGCGACCCACAGCAGCGACGCGTCCAGCGCCGCGAACGGCAGGCACAGCACGGCGGTCGCGATCAACGACAGCCCGTTGAAGCGCGCCAGCGCGCGCGCGCGGCCCAGCTTCTGCCGCCGCTGCCACGCGCGCTCGAGCAGGGTCACGTCCTGCGGGCCGAGCGGACCGAGATCGGTGCCGGCGTGATCGGGCTCTGTTGGCGCGGCGCGGTCTGCAGGCATTGTGCTGGGGGCGCGGACCGAGACCAGGGCGGCCGGCACGCGTGCTGCTGGGCGGGCCTCACTCATCGGCAGCCTCAATTCTACATCATCGGTGGCGCGCGCGACGGGGCCTGCAGCGCGCAGGTGTAGGTGCTCTCGGCGTGTCGCGCACATCGCCGCATCTTTGGTCTTGGCTCGAGAAATAGGACAATGGACGAGTCGGAGCACCGGATCGAGCCTTCTATGCGTGAGCTGTGCAAGAGCCACAACCTGGTGTTAGGGCCAGACGGCAAGTGTGTCCTGTGCAAGCGTCCCGCGACTCCGCTCTTCTCCGTCCGCCAAGAGACCGAGACGCTGATCAGCAAGATCTTCACCGGCTTGCTCGGCGTGTGTCTGGTGATCGCGGCCTCCGCGCTGGTCTACGCGTACACCCTCGATCCAGGCTACACCGGCCCGCGCTGGCGCGGCGGCGCGGCTCGAGGCCACATCGCGAGCACCACACAGCTCAAGAGCACGGCGCAAACCGCGTCACAAACCGCGCCCAGGGCACCCGACGCGGCCGAGAAGCCGGCGGCCAGGCAGCCGGACCCCAACCCGCTGTCGGCCTCGCAACGGCTGGCCGCGCTCGGGCCGAAGGTGGACGTCACGATGTACTCGGCGCCCTGGTGCTCGATCTGCGCGCGCGCGCGGGACTTTCTGAACGCGCGCAACGTGTCGCTGACCGAGTACGACATCGATCGCGACTCGGCGGCGAGCCAGCGGCTCGGCAAGCTCAACCCCGCGCGCTCGGTGCCGACGTTCGAGCTCGCGGGCAAGACGTACGTCGGCTTCAATCCCTGGGACCTGGAGGACGCGCTGCGCGCCGTGCGCGAGCAGCGCTACTCGGCTCGCGCGCCGTAAGCAGGCAGTGCCCGTGTCTCCCACACCGTGCGCCCGCGCCCTGCACGAATCGCAAAGACCAGCTCACACTGTTGCCGTCTGTGATAACCTGATCGAGTTTCGATGACGGATTCCGCGCGCCGGAACAAGCGCTATCCCTCGAAGCAGGAGCTACGCGTCCGCTGTGGGAGCTGGGCCGAGTTCGCCCAGCTCTACGCGGCGGACGTGAGCCAGGGGGGCATGTTCATCATCACCGACGACGCTCCGCCGGTGCTGAGCGACGTCGAGGTCGTGCTGCGGTTGCCCGAAGGCCATGAAATGCAGCTCAAGGCGACCGTCGTGCACGTGCTCGATCCCGAACAGGCCGAGCTCCAGGGACGCCCGCCCGGCGTCGGCGTGCAATTCGCCGAGCTCGACCAGGTGCACAAGCAGCAGATCTATCAGCTCGTGGAGTTCGCGCGTTGGGACGGCAGCTCCGAGCAGCCGACCGCCAGCTACGCCAGCCGCATGTTCGAGGTCTCGTCGGCGCTGCCACCCTCGAAGGTGCTCGAGGCGTTGCCCGCCGGGACACCGGGGTCGTCGCGCAACCCGCCAGCGACGCCGGGCGGCCGCTCGAATCGCGCCGCCGCACGACGCTCGAACAGTCCTGGGGCCGAGGGCGGCGGCTCGGTGCGCGCCGGCGCCGATGGTGAGAGCGCACGCAGCGAGCCGGCGCAGGCCGAGGGGACGCCCGCGCCCACGGGCCGGCCGCTCGACGTGGCCAAGCTCAAGCTCGGCATGACGCACCTCGGGCACAAGCGCTTCGGGCAGGCGATCAAGATCTTCCGGCAGTTATCGGAGGAGAGCCCCGCAGACCGCCGTGCCACGCAGTGGCTGTACGTGGCCCAAGCGCGCGCACAGATCAAGGACGGCGACCCCGACGGCGCCGCCGAGTACTACCAGAAAGTGCTCGAGGTCGACGAAAGCCACCACGAGGCACGCAAGTTCGTCCGCGAGCACCACCACCGGAAGCGTCTGCGCTCGCTCCCGTTCGGCCGCTATTTCGTGAAGAAGCGCTGAGGCGCCGTCCGAGCCGCTGGTGACAACGGCGGGGAATCGCGTAGATTCGTGGGCCTGCGCTGGCAGCAACCTCCTGCTGTTGGGGGTACACGCGCTGGCGGCGACTCGGCGTGACGGAACGAATCAACGCGGTGCAGCGGATGTTCTGGACCCTGCTCGGGGTGAGCGTGGTCGTGGTGTTGTTGGGCCTGCCGCTGGGCGACGACGGCCACAGCATGGCGGCGCTCGACGAGATGACGGCCTTCGCCGGCGCCTTCGATCGCGCGACCCTGGAGCACGCCGTGGTCGCACAGGCGAGCAGCCAGGGCACGCTCGAGCTCGACAAGGTGGCGGCTGCGATCGGGGGCGAGGACGTGCCGAAGGTCACGGCCGCGGCGTCGGCGCCCAAGTTGATGCCGCGCGTGACCGTGTCGCTGGCGACGCTGGCGGACGTGTACGCGCTGACCGCGCCAGGCGCCACGCTGGCGATCGGCTTGCCGCAGCCGCAGGCGCTGGCGCGCTCACTCGGCTGGCGCCTGTCGCGGCAGCCGCAAGGCCAGAGCTACCAGTTGCAGGCGATCGCGCTCGGCGGCGGGAGCTGCAGCGAGGCCGACGTGCGGCGCGAGCAGGAAGTGGCCGACGCCCGCGAGGCCATGCTGGCCGCGCGCGCGCAGGTGCGGGCGGCGGACAAGGAGCACGCAAAGGCGCAGGACGTGTACGACCTGCGCCGCAAGTGGAAGGCGACCTGGAAGGCGATCGCCAAGGCGAACGAGACGCGGGTCAAGACCCAGGCCGCGCTCGAGCAAGCCCAACAGAAGCTCGCCGAAGCGCAGCAGGGCTACGAAGCGCTGGCCAAGCGCGCCGAGAGCTTCGAGAAGACCGGCGGCGGAGCGCAGGCGGCCGGCACCAAGGGCGACGCGGGCGGCTGCGCGGTCGCGCACGCGACGCTGCTGGCGCGCCCCTCGAATCAGAGGCTGGAGCTGCGCCTGCCTGCGACGATCGAGGCGCGCGCGGTGGCCGTGCCCCGCATCACGGGCGCGGAATTTCCGGTCACTCACGCCGTCGGCCTGTGGGATGCGCTCAAGGACCGCAGCCCGGCGCAGGCGCTGCAGCAGCTGCACGCCCGCTTCAGCTGGCACTACCGGTACGTCGAGATCTCCGGGATCAAGCTCGGCGGCATGACGGTGTTGCAGCTCGCGCCGCTCGCGCTGCTGCCGATCTTCCTGGTCTTGATGCGGCGCAGCCGGGGCGTCGGCGCCACCTACAATCCGTTCGATCGGCCCAATGTCGAGGCGCTGCCGACGGTCGGCTTCGGCGTGGGCGGGCTCAACCTCGTTGTGCTCGTATTGCTGCCGCTCGCCGGCTGCGTGCTGTGCGCCTGGTCGCTGGTCGAGGTCGATCAGGCGCCGGTGGTGCCGGGGCTGTGCGCGCTGGCGACCCTGGGCTTGGGCAGCAACTGTCATCTCGCGCTCAAGGAGCTGCTCGAGCTGCGGGAGGCGATCACGCGCAGCCACAGCAACCCGCCACCGGCGCGGGCGAGCTGAGCCTGCAGCACGGAGGAAGCCCGTACCATGCGACTGACACGCCCCCGATTGACCCCCCTGCCCCCGGACCAGATCCCCGAAGAGATCGTCAAGTACACGGGGGCCGGCCCAGGCCGCCCGGTGCTCAACATCTACCGCACCGTCGCGCGCCACCCCAAGCTGGCCAAGCGCTGGCTGGTGTTCGGCAGCCACGTGCTGGGCAAGAGCACGCTCGACGCCCGCGCCCGGGAGCTGCTGATCCTGCGCACCGGCTGGCGCTGCCGGAGCGAATACGAGTGGGGCCAGCACGTGGTGATCGGCAAGCGCGCGGGGCTGAGCGACGACGAGATCAAGCGCATCGCGCAGGGCCCGGACGCCCCGGCCTGGGAGCCGTTCGACGCTGCCCTGCTGCGGGCTGCCGACGAGCTGCACGACGACAGCTTCATCAGCGACGCGACCTGGCAGGCGCTCTCGGCGCGCTACGACGAGCGGCAGATGCTCGACCTGATCTTCGCGGTCGGCCAGTACACGCTGGTGTGCATGGCGCTCAACAGCTTGGGCGTTCAGCTCGAAGAGGGTATGGCGGGGTTCGCCGCCACCACCTGAGCCGCGGCGCCCACCCGCGCCAGCGGGAAGAGCAGCGCGGCGAAGCCGACGAGCAGGATCACGCTCTCCCAGAAGAAACGCACGTCGAGCGCGCCCTTCAGCGTGAAGAACTGCGCGACGCACATTGCGAGCAGCGTGAGCTCGAGCCACAGCCCGAGGCCCGGACGCCTTCCCACCGCAAGCAACGGCAGCAGAAACACGTAGTGCAGGTAGTAGTTCGCCGGGTACGAGAACACCGGCACCAGCGTCAGGCCGATCAGCGCGGCCTGGGCCGGGGTGGCGCCGCGGCAGGCGAGCAGCGCCAGCAGCGTGAAGAGCAGCCGCAGCGCAAAGACCAGGGGCTGCCTGCGCTGATAGGTGCCGAGCTCCGCGCGCTGCCAGTCGGCCCACGGGTCGCGCGAGCCAGCCGCCGCCAGCGCGTCGGCGGTCTTGGCCGGGTCGAACGCGGTCACCGCGCGCACGCCGACGTGGTTGGTGTGGGGGTCCTCGGTGTGGAGCTCGATCTTCTTGGCCCAGCCGAGCCAAGCGGGCTCGAAGCCGAACATCGCGCACGACAATCCGACCAGCAGCACGCTGGCGGCGGCCGCGCCCGCGACCAGCCGCAGCAGCGCTCGCCCCGGCAGTGCAGTCGGCGGCGCCGCTGCGCTGGATATGCGCGGCAGCACACGCGACCGAAGCTGCAACAGGAAGGCGGGAAGACGGGAAGACGGAGAAACATCCATCCTTCCCGCCTTCCCGTGTTCCTGTGGATCTGTTCGATCTGAGCGCCCGAGCGGCCTGCGGCTCGGCACCAGCTGCCACAGCCACGGCAGCGGTGCGAACACCAGCGCGATCGCGGGAAACGCGCGCACCAGGCCCGCGTGCGCGAGCAGCGCGCCGCCAAGCGCGTAGCGGCCGCTCTTGAGCGCGCAGCAGCCCAGGCCGAGCGTCGCCATCCAATCGCAGCGTAGAGTGGAGCCGGCCCAGTCGCTGCCGAAGATCGGAAAGTCGGTCGCTCCGAACACGATCGCGCACACCAGCATCGTGCGCAGGCCGAAGCTGCGGGCTATGCAGAAGAAGGTCAGCAGCATCAGCAGCGGATCGAGCAGCGCGGTCGCGGTCAGCGCCGGCTCGGAGGCGCGCATGCCCCGAAACAGCAGGTTCGCCTGCGCGAGCCACACCGGCGTGGCGTTGCCGCCGTGATCGAGCAGGCTGCCGAGGTAGTCGTTCGGCCCCATCGTGCGCCAGAAGAAGCGCATGTCCGCGACGAAGGCGTCCCAGCGCTGCTTGGTGAAGCGCCGCGGAACGGCGTCGATCTGGTCCATCACCTCGCCGGCGCGCACGACGCGGTAGCTGCGCAGGTCGCGCAGCAGCACGGAGGAGAGCGTGCTGGCCGGTACGCGCTGCCCGACCATGTAGGCCTTGACGCTGGCGGTGTACACGCCGTCGAAGCCGAGCTCGTCGAAGTACTTGGCGACCGGGAAATACACCCGCATGTCGTAGGTGTGAACGACGGTCGGGCGCCCGCGCTCGGCGTTCCAGAACCACGGCCGCCCGAAGTTATAGAAGCAGGCCGCACCGAGTAGCGCGAGCACGCCGAGCACGCCGTGCACGGCGGCGGGGCGCACGCGCAGCCAGCGCACGCTAAAGGCGATCAGCGCGAGCCCGGCGACGGCGGCGATCACCGCGCGCAGCGCTTCGCCGATCTCGAGCACGGGCGGCCAGTCGGCCGCGAGTCGCTTCACGCACAGGCCGAGCACGATGGCCGCGAGCAGGCCGGCGCCGGCGAGCACTGCCACGGGCACGCGCCGGTCGGCGGCCAACAACAACAGCAGCAGCGCGACGCCCAGCGCGATCCACCAGCGCTGCATCGCGATGTACGGCGGCAGCCCGAAGCGCTGCCACAGCCGCGGCGGCCATGGCTGCGGCGCCTGCGCAAACACCATCAGCTCTCCTACGCTGACCAGCGAGTCGCCGCCGATCGCGGTCAGGCGCAGATAGCGGCCGTGCGCGCGCAGACCGCGCACCATGCGCCCCCGCATGCCGGGCTGCGGCACCGCGCCGGCCTGCCACAGGCGGCGGTAGTGCGCGCCGTCGTCGGAGACCTCGAGCACGAAGCGATCGTTGTTGTCGGCCTGGACGAACGCGGCGGCGATCGCGGTGTCGCGACCGAGATCGTAGACCACCTCGCCGTTGACGTCGGCGAAGACCGCGCTCAGGTCGGTGAGCCACAAATCGCCGTCGGCGGGCGTGACGCCGTCGTTGATGCGCTCGGGGTGCCGCACGCCGTGCACGTGGCTCGGCGCTCTTGCGCGCAGCAGGTCGCGAGGCGAAGGCGGCCGGCCGCTGCACGCGGCCAGCACGCAAGCCGCCATCAGCATGCAGGGCGTGAGCCATGAACGAAATCTGCGCACGAGCAGCATCTGGCCGGCCGAACCTTCGCGCGAGCCAGATGGCCTTGTCCATCGCGTCTCGCGCGCGGCGCCCGGCAGGCTTTGGGGGCAGACCGGAAACCCAGAGCGCGGCGTGGCCGCTGTGTGCGGGTATGCTAAGGTGCGCGCCGGTCGCGCTGGGGATGGGCGAGGCCCCTAATGGAGCAAGGTTGTATGGATAACACGGGCGCGTGGGTTCTTCGTGCTCTGGCGGCGCTGGCGATCATGCCAGCGGCAGCCTGCAAGAGCCTGGAGAAGTGCGGTCCGCCGGGCCAGACCCAGGCGTGCGTGTGCTCAGGGGCGCTCGCCGGCGCCCAGAAGTGTCTGCCCGAGCGCGTGTGGGGCAAGTGTGACTGCACCGGTGCGATCATGCTGGACGCGGGACCGCCGGGCGCCAGCCCGGGCGACGCCGACAATGCGTCGGGCACGGGCGGCACCGGCACCGACATGAGCACCGGCTCACAGGACGCCGGCACGGACGCGGCCAGTGCGCCGGGCGCCCTCGGCGACGAGGACGGCGGGGGCGGCGGCGCGCCCGCGCCCGATGCCGGTGCGGGCGGCGGCGGCACCAGCGGTAGCGGCGGCACCGGCGGTAGCGGCGGCACCAGCGGTAGCGGCGGCAGCGGCGGCAGCGGCGGCAGCGGCGGCACAGGTGGCACAGGTGGCACAGGTGGCGAGTACAAGTCCTGCAGCGCGAGCAGCGAGTGCAGCGGCGGCCAGTGCACCACGACCCAGGATCCCGCCAACATCCTCAACACCATCGGCGTGTGCGCGCCGCCCTGCACCAGCGCGGCCACCTGCCCGCTGCCCGCGGGCAGCTACGAGGCCACCGCGACCTGTGACACCGGCTACTGCCACCTGGACTGCACGCCGACCGGCTTCCCCTTCGGGACCAACCGCACCTGCCCGAGCGCGATGACCTGCGTGGCCCAGCTAGCCGCCTCCTACTGCTACGCCAACTGAAACGGCTCGAGGGCTCGGGCCGCGTGCCAGCGACGCACAACCTCGCCGGAGCCAGTGAGCGCAACGCAGTGGAGCGAACCCCGCGGGTGGGTGGGGCCCCAACGGCTTTGCCGGTGGGGCGGCAGGGCCGCGTGCCAGCGACGCACAACCTCGCCGGAGCCAGTGAGCGCAACGCAGTGGAGCGAATCCCGCGGGTGGGTGGGGCCCCAACGGCTTTGCCGGTGGGGCGGCAGGGCCGCGTGCCAGCGACGCACAACCTCGCCGGAGCCAGTGAGCGCAACGCAGTGGAGCGAATCCCGCGGGTGGGTGGGGCCCCAACGGCTTTGCCGGTGGGGCGGCAGGGCCGCGTGGCAGACGCACAACCTCGCCGGAGCCAGTGAGCGCAACGCAGTGGAGCGAACCCCGCGGGTGGGTGGGGCCCCAACGGCTTTGCCGGTGGGGCGGGAGGGGCGCGTGCCCCTCCCGATAACCAGATTACACCGGCGCGGCGCGGCCGTCGGTGCCCGCGACGGACGGCAGCGGCGTGTCGGTCCGCGGCATCTTCAGCATGGCCACGGTGAAGAGCGCAAACGAGAGCATGCCGCCGAAGGCGTAGAGCAAGCCGAGCGCAACCCACAGCGCGAAGGCGGCGCGGTCCGCGGGCGAGGGCCGCGGCGGGGGCTGGTCCAGACCGAGCTCGCGCCGCAGCTCGCCGAGCTTCTGGGTCAGGCGCGCCGAGTCGAAGGCGCCGCCGTACAGGTTGCGGCTGTGGCGTCCGCGCACGAACGCGCGCAGCAGCTTGCGCGGAGCGATCAAACAGCCGATCCCGAACGCGGTCAGGTTGAGCACCCAGGCCGCGAGGTAGGGCCCGCAGCCGCTGGCCAGCTCCCAGGCGCCGATCTCGGCTTCGCCGGTCCACGAGGTGTCGTATTCGGCGGCGATGTGGTGCAGGTCGTGGATGCGCGCGGCCGCGATCCGCGCGCGCGTGTTGGGAAACACGGGCAGTGCGCGACCGGCGACGCGCAGCGTGATCCAGCGCTCGCCATAGCCCGGATCGACGCCGTTTTCAGCAAAGTAGCGCTCGCGTGCTTCGGCAACGGTGAGGCTCTCATCGTAGCGAGCCATGATGAATTACAGGGTACCGTCCCGCGCGGTGCGCGCAAGCCGGATCGCCTCGCCGCGTGCTTCCCAAACGCTCCCGGCAAAAGCTTGTGCTCCGCGAATGCGTAGCGGAGCATGTTTCCTACGGCGGCAGTGGGTCGCCGCCAAGAAACCGGCCGAACCGTCAAAGTGTCTCGGGCTCGACCACGCTGGCTGCGCTGGCTGGGGCTACCGTTCGCGCCCCTGGCGCACACGCTACGCAAGTATCGCCGCGCCGACCTGCCCAAGGACTTGCTGGCCGGCCTGACGGTGGCGGTGGTCGACCTGCCTCAGTCGATGGCTTTCGCGCTGGTCGCGGGCGTACCGCCGATCTACGGCCTCTACACCGCGATCGTGGTCGGTTCCCTGGGCTCGCTGTTCACCTCGAGCCCTTTTCTGTCGGTCGGCCCGACCAACACCCAGAGCCTGCTGGTCGCGGCCGTGGTCTCGAGGCTGACCGCCGACCCCGCGCTGTACCTGCAGCTGGTGTTTGGGCTGACCCTGCTCAAGGGGCTGGTGCAGCTCACCTTCGCTGCGGCGCGTATGGGACGGCTGGTGCGCTACGTGAGTCGCAGCGTGATGGTCCCCTTCACCGCGGCTGCCGGCGTGCTCGTGATCGCAGGGCAGCTGCCCGAGTTGCTCGGGCTGCGCACCGACGGCGCCGAGCACTATCTGCCCGGCCTGCCGGGGGCGGCGCAGCGCATCGTTCCGCACCTGGGCGAGGCTAACCCGCGCTCGCTCGTGCTCGGCCTGCTGGCGCTCGCGGCCGTGCTGGGCGCCGAGCGGCTCAGCCGCAGCTCGCCCGGGCCGCTGCTGGCGGTGGCCGGCTCGGCGCTTTGGGTATCGTTTTCGCGCTGGACCGACGCCGACACGCCACTGGTCGGGCCGCTGCCGCGCGGCTTGCCGGCACCGCAGCTTCCGCACCTGAGCGTCGCACAGCTCGAGGCGCTGCTCTCGGGTGCGGTGGCGATCGCGCTACTCGGAATGCTGGAGTCGGTGATGATCGGCAAGGCGATCGCCGAGCGCGCGGGCCAGACGATCGACGCCGACCAGGAGTTCTTCGGCCAGGGCATCTCCAATCTGGTCGGCGCGTTCTTCCAGTGCATGCCGGGCTCCGGCAGCTTCTCGCGCACGGCGCTTCAGCACCGCGTCGGCGCGCGCACGCGCCTGGCGGGGGTGTTCTGCGCGGGCTTCAACGCGCTGATCTTCCTCTCGCTGGCGCCGTTCGCGCGCAACATCCCGCTGTCCTCGCTGGCGGCCATCCTGCTGATTGTGGGCGCCGGGCTGATCGACGTGCGGGCGATCACGCGCATCGCGCGCGCCAGCCGGCCCGACGCGGTGGTCAGCGCGGCCACGCTGGTCTCGGCGCTGGTGCTGCCCCTGACCTACGCCATCTACGTCGGTATCTTCCTCAGCCTGGCGCTGTACCTGCACCACGCCAGCCGCCTGTACCTGCACGAGCTGGTGCCTAACGAGGCGGGCGGCTTCGAGGAGCGGCCGCTGCTGGCCTCGGCCCGACGCGGCATGGTCTTGATCCAGCTCGAGGGCGACTTGTTTTTCGCCGTGGCCGACGACCTGGCCGAGCAGCTCGTGCGGGTCGAGCGCAGCGGGGTGCGGGTCGCGATCTTCAGGCTCAAGCGCACGCGCTGGATCGACGCCTCCGTGCTGACCACACTCGAACAGTTCGTGACCGAAATGCACGCCCGCGGCCGCCACGTGTTGCTGTGCGGCGTACGCCCGGAGCTGCTCGAGCACCTGCGGCGCTTCGGGCTGGCGCAGACGCTCGGCTCGGACAACGTGTTCTTGACCGAGCCCGGCGTGTTCGCGAGCGCGCGGCGCGCGCTGGGCCGCGCGCGCGAGCTGAGGGTCCAAGCCGGCTCGCTGCCGCCGGCCGTTGGCGCACCGCCGGCTGCCCCAGGCTGAGCGCGGTGAGAAAGCGCATTCTCGCGTATCCTCGGGGCGTGGGCTGCGTGCCGAGACTTGTCTGGTCGCTGCGGCGCCCGCCAGCGGCGGGCTGGCTGCTGCCCCCAATCTTGCTCGCGGGCTGCGCCGCGGCCACGCCGCGGCCGGCCGGGCCGCCGGCGCGCAGCGAGATCGTGGTGGAGGAGGCGACGGTGGTGCAGGCGCGGGCACCCGGCGAGCGCGACGGCCTGCCGCCCTTGCCGCGGCCGCTGTCGGCGAGCTCGCAGGGCTTTGCGCAAGGCTACCGGCTCGCGCGGCCGTTGCTGCGCGCGGCCGGACCGGCGGCGCCGCCCGAGGCCGACCAGGCGGGCTACGACACATGGCTGCGGGCCACGCTCGCGCCGTGGCTGCAGGCGCGCGGCGACGCGGTGCAGGCGGCGCTGCGGCCGCTCGCGCAGATCGACGCCGCCGCGCCCGCCGAGCGTGTGCCGGCCGCGGCGCTGGTCGGGCTGCTCTACCTGCGCGCGCACCAGCAGCTGCTCGCGGTTCCGCCGCCGCCCTCGGTGCGCGCGGACTCGAAGCTGCTCGACATCTATCTCGACCAGGTCAACGCCACCTCGGCCAGCTGGGTGCAGAACGCCGAACGCGCGCTGCGCGGCTGCGCCGTAGCCGCGGCCGCCCAGTCGCAGCCGGTGTACGCGGCCTGGCTCGATCTGTGCCAGCAGCAGCTCGCGCAGCTGCAGCAGCAGAACTCGCAAGCTGCGGCGCTGCACGCCCGCGTGCTGGCCGAGCAGCAGGCGGAGGCCTCGGCAAGCGAAGGTGCACAGCCGGCCGCGCCTGACGGCACCACGGCCGCAAGCGCGCCCCCGGGCGCCAAGCCCGGCGCGGGCACGTCCCAGACGGCGCCCGACGCGGGCGCGCCCGAGCACTAACGCCCTACTGCGGCCGCTCTCGCACGAAGCGCGCGGGCGCGCCCACCACCACCGCGTAGGGCTGCACGTCGTGGGTCACCACCGCGCCCGCGGCGACGATCGCGCCGCGGCCGACGCGTACACCGGGCATCAGGATGGCGCCGACGCCGACATTGACCTCGTCCTCGATCACCACCGGCGCCGCCTCCACCGGCGAGAGCAGTGGCGCGACCTTGCGCCCCAGCTCCTGGTGCGTCGAGGTCAGGATGGTCACGCCCGGGCCGATCCCGACGTGCGCGCCGATCTCGATCCCGCCGGCGCTGTGGAAAAAGCACTGCTGCCCGATCCAGCTCTCATCGCCGATGCGCATCTGGTTCTTGTAGTAGCCCTTCAGAATGGTGCGGTGACCGACGTACACGTTGCGGCCGAGAAACACGTTCTCGGGGTGGAAGATCAACACGCCGGCCTCGAACACGCAGTCCTGCCCGCAGGCGGCCAGCTGCTCCGGCCGAAACGAACCGCTGCCGTGGCTGCGATGGCGCATGCCGCGATCATACGGGAGGCGCCGCCCGCGCGTCACCCGCGCCGGTCGCTCAAACCTCGACGAACTGTCCGGCCTGCTCGAGCGCCTCGAGAATGAGGCTGACCGCGTCGTGGATGCGCATCCGCTCGAGCTGCAGCGTGATCGCGGGCTGCTGCGGCGGCTCGAAGCCCTCGAGGTCGGCGTCCGGCCTGCGCTCCCTGCACAGCGCCGGGCTGGTGTCGACGAAGACCTCGAGGAAACGCTCGGCACCGATGCGCGCGCGCGCCTGCTCGCGCTCTGCGCGCAGCTTGGCCTCGAACGCGCAGATCGTGATCAGGCCCGCGTTGGTGCAGGCGCGGGCCGCCGAGATCATCGACGTCAGGCTCTCGCCCACCGGGTCGGCCACGTGCGCGGTGCGTCCCAGGTCGAACAACCGTCGCTCCAGCGCGTACGCCAGCGCCCAGCGTCCTGAGCCTGGCAGTCCCGTCAGCCACACGGTGGCGCCGCTCTGCCCCATGCGCTCGCGCCGCTCGCGCGGGCTGACCTCGGTCTTGGGCGACAGACCCGAGCCGGCGCGGATCTCCTTGAGCGCTTGCTCCAGGTCCTGGCCGCCCTGGACGGTGCGGATCATGCCGGCGGCGACGGTGGCGTTGCTGAGCGAGTCGACCAGGATAAAAGCGCCCGTCTGGCGGTTGCTCTGATAAGGATCGAAGTACAGCGCGCGGCGGCAGGTGAGCGACACGCGCGCGATGTCGTTGAGCCCGAGCTCCGTTTCGGGATGGTGCTCCAGGGTCTGCAGGTCGAGCTTACTCTCGATGCGATCGACCTGCGCGCGCACCATCTGGCTGGTGTGCTTGAGCAGGTAGGTCTTCTGGGTGTCGAGCGGCCGCTCGTGCATCCACACCAGATCTGCCTCCAGACGGCGCGACGCGCGCGGACGGTTCTGCTCCGGCACCAGCATGTCGCCGCGGCTGACGTCGACCTCGTCGGCGAGCCGCAGGGTCACGCTCATCGGCGCGAACGCATGGTCGAGCTCGCCCCGATAGGTGTCGATGCCCTTGACCGTGGTGACCTTGCCCGAGGGCAGCACCATCACGCGATCGCCCTTGCGCACCACGCCACTGGCGATCTGGCCGGCGAATCCGCGATAGTCCAGATTCGGCCGCAGCACGTACTGCACCGCGAAGCGAAAGTCGGTGAGGTTGCGATCCTGCGCGATCGGCACGGTCTCGAGGTAGCCGAGCACGGTCGGCCCCTGGTACCAGGGCGTGCGCGCGCTGGCGCTGACCACGTTGTCGCCCTGAAGCGCGCTGATCGGAATGTAGGTGACGTCCTTGAACCCGAGGCGCTGCGCGAAAGCCTCGAAGTCGCCGCAGATCGCGGCGTACACCGACTGCTCGTAGCCCTTGAGGTCCATCTTGTTGACGGCCACGCACAGATGGCGGATGCCCAGCAGGGAGGCTAGGTAGGCGTGGCGCCGCGACTGCTCGAGCACGCCCAACCGGGCGTCGACCAGGATCACCGCCACGTCGGCGGTGGACGCGCCGGTCACCATGTTGCGCGTGTATTGGATGTGGCCCGGTGTGTCGGCGATGATGAACTTGCGCGTGGCGGTGGTGAAGTAGCGGTAAGCGACGTCGATCGTGATGCCCTGCTCGCGCTCGGCCTTGAGCCCGTCGGTCAGCAGCGAGAGATCGATCTCGGCGCCTTCCATGTTGGAGGCGCGCCGCACAGCCTCGAGCTGGTCCTCGTACACGCCGTTGGCGTCGTACAGCAACCGGCCGATCAGCGTCGACTTGCCGTCGTCGACCGAGCCCACCGTGGTCAGGCGTAGCAGATCCTTGCGCTCGTGGGCGGCGAGGTAGGCCTCGATGTCGCGCCGGATCAACTCCTGATCGGCGTCCATCAGAAGTAACCCTCGCGCTTCTTCTGCTCCATCGACGCGTCCTCGTCGAAGTCGATCAGCCGGCCCTGGCGCTCGGAGTAGCGGGTCAGCAGCATCTCCTGGATCACCTTGGGCAGGGTGTCGGCTTCCGACTCGATCGCGCCGCTGAGCGGATAGCATCCGAGCGTGCGGAAGCGCACGCTGCGCAGCTGCGGCTTCTCGCCCGGGAGGAAGCGCATGCGATGGTCGTCGACCATGATCAGCGTGCCGTCGCGCTCGACCACGGGGCGGCGCTGCGCGAGGTAAAGCGGCACGATCGGGATCTTCTCCAGATACACGTACTGCCACACGTCGAGCTCGGTCCAATTCGAGAGCGGAAACACGCGGATACTCTCGCCGGGGTTGTGGCGGCCGTTGTACAGGTTCCACAGCTCGGGGCGCTGGTTCTTCGGATCCCACTGCTGGAACTTGTCGCGGAAGGAATATACCCGCTCTTTGGCGCGCGACTTCTCCTCGTCGCGGCGCGCGCCACCGAACGCGGCGTCGAAGCCGTGCAGCTGCAGCGCCTCCACCAGCGCCTGGGTCTTCATCACGTCGGTGTACTTCTTGCTGCCGTGGTCGAAGGGGTTGATGCCCTGCGCCACACCGGCCTGGTTGGTGTGCACGATCAGATCGAGGCCGTTCTCGGCGCAGAACCGATCGCGGAACACGATCATGTCGTGGAACTTCCAGGTGGTGTCTATGTGCATCAACGGAAACGGCAGCTTGGCCGGATGGAAGGCCTTGATCGCCAGCCGCACCAACACCGACGAGTCCTTGCCGATCGAGTACAGCATCACAGGCTTCTCGAACTCGGCGGCGACCTCGCGGATGATGTGAATGCTCTCGGCTTCGAGCTGCCTGAGGTGCGTCAACCTTTGCGCGTCGATCGACATGTCGTTGGTGGCGCGGTCTACCCCCGCTGGAGCGTCGTTTCAATCCGATTCGGCCTCGGGCAGGTGGTCGAGCACAGCCTGGTGCACATGCCCGTTGCTAGCCACGATGTGTCCCACTGTGAGGTCGGACGGGCCACCGCGCAGATCGCTGAGCCGGCCGCCGGCCGCGAGCACCAGCGCCGCGCCGGCCGCCACGTCCCACGCGTTGAGCGCGCGTTCCCAGTACGCGTCGTAGGTGCCGTCGGCGACCATACACAGGTCGAGCGCGGCCGAGCCGCAGCGTCTTATGCCCTGCGCATCCGGCAGCAACGCACCGAAGCTGCCGAGGTTGTCGTCCGGCGCGCGCCGCTGCGACTTGGGGTGAAACCCGGTCGCCAGCAGCGCCTGGTCCAGCGCGGCGGTCGCGCTCACACGGCAGGGCACACCGTCGCGGAACGCGCCGCCGCCGACGAAGCCGTGCCAGCGGGTGCCCAGCGCCGGCGCGACCACCGCGCCCAGCAGCGGCACGCCGCGCTCCATCAGCCCGACGCTCACGCAGAAGAAGGGGTGGCCGTGGACGAAGTTCGTGGTGCCGTCGATCGGATCGCAATACCAGGTCGGCCCCGAGGCCTCGCCGCCCTGCTCTTCCCCGACCAGCGCGAGCTCCGGCGTGCGCTGGCCCAGGCGCTGCCGCAGCAGCCGCTCGCTCTGCAGATCGAACTCGGTGACCAGGTCGTGGCGCGCCTTCTCGGCCGACGCAGGGGCCGTGCGGTAGCCCCGCAACACCAGCACGGCCGCCTCCTGGGCCACCTCCAGGGCGATGCGCGCGAGCTGGTGCATGCGTTCGGGCGTCACTGCGGCGGGCAGCATAGGGGATAGCGCCGGCAACGCCAGCCCGCCCCGGTGGCCCCACTGCTCGCCCGCTCAGGGCTACGCGCAGCGCCCCTACGCGTGGGGAGGGACCCCGGCAAGCTTGGCCCGATGGGGAGGGGCGGCAAGCAGCGCGCCGCCCCTCATCGCTCAAGCCTCAATGTCGGGCACGCCCGGTGGGCTGAGGCGCTCGCGCAGCTCGATTCCCAGCACGCAGCCGCCGGAGGCCGGGTACTGCGAGCGGATCCGCCCAGTGACGCGCTGATGGCTGCCGACCAGCTCGACCGCCTCGTCCACGCGGAACGGCCCCAGCCGCTCGAGCTGCGTGGTCAGCACCGCGATCCCGAGACCGTGCTCGGAGACGTTGTACACGGTGCCCTCGAGCGAACGGTTGCCGAGCTCGAGCCGCACGTCCTTGGGCTGCTCGGGTTTGCGGCGGGGGCTCCTGCGCAGCTCGCTCAGCACCGCGGGGTGGCGCGCCAGCTCGTAGGGATAGCGCGTGCGGATGCTGACGCTCCAGCGCCGCTCGGTGGCGCCGTGCTCGAGCGTAACCGTCACCAACAGCTGCTCGTCCTCCATGCGCTCGATGCGGTCCACGATGGTCTCGGCGTCCAGCTCGTCGCTGAAGCGACCGCGCAGCTCGCGCCGCAGGTCGTCGAAGCGAATGCGCAGCGGCGAGACCTCTCCCTGCGGCTCGAGCAACGCGTACTCCGTGCGCTGGTCGCGCTCGAACACGGTCTCCAGCAGCACCCGCTCGATCGGAATGAAGATTTGGTTCATGGCGCTCTGACCGGGAGGCTCACGCGCCCCCCCCCGCCCCGTCGGCAAAGCCTGGCCCCGGGGGGCCCCACCCTCCGGCGGGCACGCTTCGCTCCGCTCTCCCTGCTTCGGTTCATCCTCAGCGCACGCTGCGGCCTGCAAGCCGCACGCGAAGCAGAGCATACCAGCTCACGGCGCTGGAAAAAGCGCCGCTGCGCGCGTACGTGGGCGGATGTGTGCCGCGGCTATTCGGCGGCCTCGACCCGCTCGCTGCGCGCCGCAGGGGTCTGGATCACGCTCATGCGGTCGCCGATCACCGCGCCGCGACGGCCAATCCAGCGCGTGCGATCGAAGCTGTCGAGGTTCTTGTTGAGCACCACCTGGAAGCAGGCCGCGTTGCCCTGCTCGCCGATGATGGTCGACCAGGCCAGAAACAGATGCCAGATGCGGAACCAGCGCTCGCCGTAAGCCGCGCGCACCGCGTCCTGGTTGCTGAGCCAGTTATCGTGCCAGCGCTTGATCGTCAGGCTGTAGTGGATCGTGATGTTCTCGACCGAATGCGTCTCCCAGCCGGCCTTCTCCATCGCGGCCAGCATCGGCGCGGGGCACAAGCTCGCGTCGGCGCCGGGGAAGATGTACTTGTTCATGAACAAGCCCCAGATCAGATCCTCGGGGCGCAGGCCGCGGCGCAGGCCGGTCCACTGCAGCAGGAACAGGCCGTCGTCGGTCAGCAGATCGCCGACCAGCTCGTAGAAGGCGCGCAGGTTCTTGACGCCGACGTGCTCGACCATCTCCAGGCTCGAGATCTTGTCGTACTTGCCGTCGGGAATCTCGCGGTAGTCGGTGCACAGGATGCGCGCGCGCGAGTCGACGCCCCATTCCTTGGCGCGCCGGTTGCCGAACGCAGCCTGGTTCTGCGCGATGGTGACGCCGGTGGCGTCGACGCCGTAGTTGCGAGCGGCGTGACACGCCAGCGTGCCCCAGCCGCAGCCGATGTCGAGCATGCGCTCGCCGGGCTCGAGCTGCAGCTTCTGGCACACCAGGTTCAGCTTGTTGTCCTGGGCCTGCTCCAGTGTCTCGGCCGGGTTGGTGAAGAAGCCGGAGGTGTAGACCATGCGCTCGCCGAGGAACCAACCGAAGAAGTCGTCGCCGCGATCGTAGTGCTCGCGCACGATGCGCTCGTCCTGCTCCTTGGAGTGAATCGCGACCTCGGGCACGAAGTTCGTGACCGCCCACTTCATGTGCTGGGGCGTCAGCGAGTACTTCACGAACAGGTTGCGGTCACGCAGTAGCGCGTAGATGTCGCCGGGGATGTCGATCGCGCCGTCGAAGTACGCCTCGTACAGCGTGGCCATCGGGATGCGCGCGCTGGCGTACTTCTTCGCAAGCTTCTTGTCGTTGAAGACTACGTAGTCGGTCAAACGCTTCATCTCACCCTCTCGCTGTCCCGGCGGCGGAGCACTACACCCCAACACGCTCTGTCTGGTCGTTGATCGTGAACTCGTCCCGGCAGCGAGCGGCCCGCCCGGGACACATCAGCGCATTTCGAGCTCGCGGGGTATCCTCGTGCTTGGCCGCATTCTTCTCGAGGCGAGCTCCAGCGCGATTCTGGAGCCATGACGATACATCCACCCAGGGGGTGGCGTGCTCGGGCCGTCCGCCCGGCAAACACGGGCCGGAGGAGTACCATCCCCGCCCAGAAAGCTCAATCGCCCGGCCAAAAAGGCGATGGCTGCCCCGACCAGGGTGCGTACTCTGCCTTCGCACATCCCTGGCAGGAGGCTCGACATGATATGTGTTTCGCGGCTGGTCGTGGTCGGTCTGGTGCTCTCGATGGCGTTGCCCGCGTGGGCACAAGGGCGAGCGGCTGCAGGCGGTGGCCCCATGGCCGGTAGACCGGGCCCGGCCGGCGCACGACCGGGTCCGGGCCTCGCACCCGGGAGGCAAGGGCGGCGCGGGCCGATGGCGGACGGTGCGCCGTGCGACCCCGACACCTGCCCCTTCATGCACGAAGGTCAAGGCGGGCGTCCCGGGATGGGCCTGCACATGCTGGAGCGCGCGATCGACCAGCTCGGTCTGTCCGAGGCCGCGCGCAAGAAGGTCAAGGATGCCATCTACGATGCGGCCAAGCAGGGGATCGCGCTCGGTGCCGAGCTCGCGCAAGCGCGCCTCGATCTGGGCCGCCTGCTCGAAGCGGACAAGCCCGACGCGGACGCCGCGCTCAAGCAAGCTGACAAGATCGGCCAGCTCCAGACTGAGCTGATCAAGCTGCGCGTGCGCACGCTGCTCAAGATCCAGACGCTGCTCAGCGCGGAGCAGCGCAAGAAGCTGCGGCAGCTGCGGCCCGGACCCGGATTCTGGTAAGACTTCGTCTGTGGCACGCGTGGCGGTTCGTGAAACCAGCAAGCTCGCCTTCGCGATCGCGGTGCTCCTGGGCTTTGCGGCGATGATGGCCTGGATGCTGTCCGGTCCCCCGGGCGCGGTCGGGAGCGGTCGCGGCAGCGGCGACGACGGCAGCAGCGAGCGGCCGCATGCGAGCGGCGAGCCTGCCGCTGCGGCCTCGCCGCAGCGAGCCGCGCCGGCGGTGCAGCCAGCGGCCACTGCGGCGGCCCCTGCCGCGCAGCCGGCGGTGGATCTGTTCGCGGGGCCGCTGCCCGATTTCATGCAGGCCGCGCACGCGCGTGTGCTGGCCGGCCAGTGGCTCGACACGGCGCAGGAAAAGCAGCTCTACGCCTACGGGCAAGCGCACAAGAACGACGCCCGACCGCAGCTGCTGTTGGCCTGGGATTCCGTGAATCGCGATTGGTGGGGCATCGCGGTGCGCATGTACCGCATCGCCTATCACGCCGACACGCGCGCCAAGGGCGATCCCAGCATGCTGCGGGATCTGCTTCTGACCGCGAGCCGCTTCGACAGGACCGAATACCGCGAGTCGAGCGCATTGATCCGCGAAGCCTATGGGCTCGCGGCGCTGGCGCAGCTCGATCCCATGCTGGCCGCTCTGCGCGCGCGCGGCGACGTCGCGGGCGCGGCGCGCCTGCAACGGCTGCGCGACGCGCTATCCCGCCCCTAGACCCCAGAGCACCGAACCTATTGAAACACGCACGATTTCGGGGCCCTCGCGGGCGCATGGCACGCGCGCTCCCCGCTCGACGTAGGATGGACTACGCCTTCGGGCTCCCGCCCGCACCCTGCATCCCGCCATGACCCCGACTTCGCACACGTTTCAATAGGTTCGGTGCTCTAGAAGGTATGGGGGTGCGCGGACCGAAGCTTCACGGCAAGGCGAGAAGACGGGAAGCACAGCTGAATTTCGCCCTTCCCACCTTCCTGTTGACTCCCCCAAACGGGATTCCCGATCGGACCGCCCTCGACATCGGTCGCCCGGGGCTCTACACCCGAGACCGCTTCGAGGGGCACACGGACAGGAGACCGCCATGAGGATACGACCGATCCAGCTGTGGTTTGTGGTGATGGCCGCGTGCGCCTGCGGCAACAAGGCCAGCGAGCCCGCGCCCAGCGCGCAGCCTGCAGCGACGCCCGCCGTACCGAGCCCGGCGGCCGCCGCGCCGGCAACTCCCGCGCCCGCGGCGCCGCTGGCGGCGCTCCCGGCCGTGCCCGCAGGCGCCAAGGTGTCCTTCGTCGAGCCCAAGGATGGCGAGAAGGTCGAGGGGCCGCTGGAGAACGGCAAGGTATTCGTGCCGGTGAAGATGGCCGCCGAGGGCATCGCGGTGAAGCCCGCGGGGCCGGTCGACGCCGGCAGCGGCCACTTTCACATCCTGATCGACACCGATCCCGTACCCGCCGGCACCATCGTGCCCAAGGACGAGCAGCATCTGCACTTCGGCAAAGGCCAGAGCGAGGCCAGGCTCGAGCTCACGCCCGGCTCGCACACGCTGCAGCTGCAGCTGGCCGACGGCATCCATCGTTCGTATGGGCCGCAGCTCGCGACCAGCATCAAGATCGACGTGGTCGCGGCAGGCAGCATGGGAAGCCAGGCCGCAGCCGAGCATGAGCACATGCACGAGCACGAGCACGCGCCAGGACACGAGCACATGCACGCGCGCGAGGGCCATACGCCGCCTGCCGGGCAGAAGACGCCCTGATCGTGAGCCGGGACGCCGCGCGCTCGCGGCCGGCCGGCTACCAGGTGTCGCGGATCGAGTCGGCCGGACGCTGCTGTGCCGCTGCGCGCAGGCGCGGGTCGAGCACGTCCGACTCGAGGTGCGCACGCT
This sequence comes from uncultured delta proteobacterium, assembly GCA_963778655.1. Classification (GTDB taxonomy): domain Bacteria; phylum Myxococcota_A; class Polyangia; order Polyangiales; family JAFGIB01; genus CAVZVA01. The sequence goes on along the minus strand of CAVZVA010000010.1, from coordinate 1,663,119 downwards.
CCTCGATCGCCAGCAGCGGCGAGGTGCGGTGCGGGCCGCTTTCGGTCAGCAACCATAGCGGCTCGCCCAGCTGCGGAGAGCTGATGCTGCACATCCGGCCCTGCGCGTCGGGAAACGCGCTCGCCAAGGGCTTGCCGAGGGCCCAGTGCTGGGGAGCCCAGCAGCCCGAGCGGCGGTCGCGGATCCCGAAGCACACGTGGCCGCGCACGTGGTACTCGGTATTGCGGGTCAGGAAGACGCGGTAGGAGCTGAGACGTCGCATGGCCATGAGGGGAAGGCGCGGGCTCGCGAGATGATCAGGATAGCGAACGCGATTCCCGCTGATCAACAACAAGGCTGTAAATTTTCGGAAACATCTCGTTGTCCTGCAGGTCGCCGTCTGGATCCCCGCGCGAAATCGTGCGCGCCGGTAAATCCGCAAGCATTTCAACGCGACCCCATGGGACGCACAGCCAGGCACCCGGCATGATGGGGGTCGGTATAATTGGGGCCGGGCGGCTGGGCAGCAGCCTCGCGCGCGCGCTCGAGCACGCGGGCCAACCCATCGACGCCGTGGCCAGCGCGGGCGCGCCGAGCGGGGCCGACCTGGCGGGGCGCCTGCAGCGAGCAAGCCCGCTTGCCGCCGAGGCGCTGGTCGCCCGCTGCGAGCTGGTGTGGCTGTGCGTTCCCGACGCGCAGCTGGCGACGCTGGCGGCCAGGCTGCCGTGGCGGGCGGACCAGCAGGTGGTGCACTGCAGCGGCGCGCACGGCCTGCAGGTGCTGGACCCGGTACGCGCGGCCGGCGGGCTGCGCGGTTGCTTGCATCCGCTGCAGGCGTTTCCCGAGCGCTTCGGCGAGCCCGCGCGCTTTGCCGGAATCGTGTGCGGCATCGAGGCGGACAGCACGCTGCAGGCTCGACTGCAGGCGCTGTGCGCACGGCTCGGCGCGCGCAGCGTGGCGCTCGACGGGGTCGAGCGCGCGAGCTACCACGCGGCCGCCGTGCTCGCGAGCAACTGCGTGGTGGCGCTGCACGCCGCAGCGGCGCAGGCCTGGGCGCTGTCGGGCCTGCCCGAGGCGCTGGCGCGCGAGGCGCTGGCGCCGCTGACCCTGGGCGCGGCCGAGGCGCTGCAGCGGCTTCCGCTTGCGGCCGCGCTCACCGGCCCGATCGCGCGCGGCGACGCGCCCACGGTCGCGCTACACCTGCACGCGCTCGCGCCCGCGCCCGAGCTGCGCGAGCTCTATCGCCGGCTGAGCGCCGCGCTGCTCGCGCTACCGCTGGCGCTTTCGGCCGAGCAGCGGGCCGGGCTCGAGGCGCTGCTGCGCGACGTGGTATAAGGCCGCGCGATGGCTCGGAGCAACCGCAAGCTCGATGCGCTGGAGCAGATGTTGGAACGCACCGGTGACGACCCGGAGCGGCTCGACCTGGTCAAGCGTGCGCAGCGCTTCAAGCGTTCGTGGGTGGAGCTCGCCGAAGCGCTGGCGCGTGTGCACAAGAACCAGGCCTACGTGACTTGGGGCTACGGCGACCTGCACGAGTACTGCGCCAGGGAGCTCGCGATCAAACCGGCCACCGCCGACAAGCTGTTGCTCTCGCTGTCCACGGTCGAGCGCCACGCGCCCGAGGTGCTCAAGCGCGACGGCGTGGCGCGCGACATTCCGTCGATCGACGCGGTCGACTACTTCAACCGCGCGCTCGGCAGCGAGGACAAGCCCGGACCGTTTCGACGCCTGGACGCCCCCGACGAGCTGGTGCAGCAGCTGCGCAGCGCGGTCTTCGACGAGGGCAACAGCGTGCGCGAGCTGCGCGAGCGCTTCGATCCGGTGCTGCGCCCCAAGCCCGAGCAGAGCGAAGCCCTCGAGCAGCTGCGCAGGACGCGCGCCGCGGCCCACAAGCTGCAGGGCCTGCTGCCCGAGGTCGAGGGCCTGACCGAGGCCCGCGTCGGCCGCGTGCTGGCCGCGCTCGAGGCGCTGCTGCGCGACCTGGACGCGCTCGAGGCCAGCGCCAGCAAGTCGGCCGCCCGCCGCGCCCACCGCGCCCGCGGCCAGGCCTGACGATGACCGTCCGGACCCTACCGTCTCGAGGGTTGCATCGCCTTCCGGATCACAGGAAGGCGGGAAGGCCGGAAGAGCTTCGCTTCAGCAAGAGCTGGACGCTCGCCGCAAGCAGTGTGGGAGCGGCCATTGCCGAACAGCCCGGCTTCCCGAGTTCCCGACTTCCTGTTTCACGTCCTCACCCGCCATCCTTGGGCGGGGGCGTGGTCTCGAAGCGCTGGTGGCTGTCGCCGTTTTCGGCGATCGCGGTATAGGTGACGCGGGTGCCCGGCGGCACCGACTTGGTGATCCAGGTGTTGGAGCCGATCACCGAGCCGCGCCCGATCACCGTGGCGCCGCCGAGGATGGTGGCGCCGGCATAGATCGTGACGTCGTCTTCGATCGTCGGATGGCGGCGGACCTCCCGGATCACGTCGCCGGCTTCGTCGCGCGCGATCGAGAGCGCGCCCAGGGTGACGCCCTGGTAGAGCTTGACGTTATCGCCGATCACCGCGGTCTCGCCGATCACCACCCCCGTGCCGTGGTCGATGAAGAAGCTGCGCCCGATCACCGCGCCGGGATGGATCTCGATGCCGGTCCTGCCGTGTGCGTGCTCGGCCATGATGCGTGGCACCATGGGCGCGCCGCGCACGTGCAGCTCGTGGGCCAGCCGGTAGATCGTGATCGCCTGAATCGCAGGGTAGCTGAACACCACCTCTTCGATACTCTTGGCCGCCGGGTCGCCGCCATAAGCCGCTTCGACGTCGAGCGCGAGCTGCTCGCGCAAGCGCGGGATCTGGGCGAAGGTGTCCATGACCACCTCCTCCCCGAAAGCGAGCTCGGCTGCGCCGGGCGAGCCGGCGCCGTGGCGCTGGTAGCTCACCGCGCGCGCGACCTGCTCGATCAGGCACTCAGCGGCGCGGTGCAGGTGCTCGCCGAGGTGCTGGCGCAGGTTGATCGGGCTGAGCACGCGCGTGGAGTAGAACCCCATGTACGCCACATGCTCGAGCTCCGCGATCGCGTCGACGACCTTGCGCTTGTTGGGCAGCGCGGTGCTCTCCAGGTTGTCGATGGGGCGGCCCAGCGCATAGCTGGCCGCCACCCGATCGACGATCTGCTCGAGCCGGTGCTGGGTCTGGTCGCTCGTTCTCATCGCCCTGGCTCCACCGTGATCGATCGGAACGCCGCGATCAACTCGCGAGGGCAAGCCGGCGGCGCGCCGCGCCACGGACGAGCGCGCCGAGCACGGCGCGCGTGAGCCGGGGCCTACAGCGCGTCGTCGTCGCCTGGCGTCGCCTCGGGCGTCTCTTCGGCCGGCTTGGATTTCCCGGGAGCGGCCGTGCCAGGCTTCGTGGCCGTGTCGCTCTTCGCCGGCTCAGGCTCGGGCGCCGCGCCGCCGCTGGTGTCGGACGTGTCCTCCTCGGGGGCCAGGACAGCCCGCTTGGGTGCGTCGGCGTTGCCGTTGACGTAGGTGCAAGGCGGCGTGTCGTACGAGACCAGGCCCGAGACGTTGGGACAGCTGTAGGTGCGCACCACGCCGCAGCCGGTGACCAGGTACTGATCAGGACTGTCGGACACGTACCACAGGGCGCGATGCTTCAGCGTGACCTCGGGACAGTTCAGCTCCGAGGCGAACTGCGCGCGGATCACCTGGCGGACCTCGCCGTAGGCACAGCCCGCTGCGGAGAGCAGGGGCAGACAAAGAGCGACCCATGTCAGGGCCGTGACCGGGAAGAGCCGAGCTCGCATGGCGCGGAGCATGCCAACTCCCGGCCGGCGTGACAAGCCAGCCGGGCACGCGACACGAGCGAATCGAGGACCCGCCGGGCTATCCACGACGCTCAGCCCGCGCGCAGCGGGCTCCACGTAGCGCGGCTCACTCCTCGACCGTGATGGTCACGCTCTTGGCCGGTTCGCTGGCAGCGTCGATGCGCCCGTCGGGCACGCCGGCTTCTACCAGACGCTGCTTGAGCGCCAGCGCGCGGGTCAGGGCCAGGGCGTCACCCCCGTCTCCCTGGATCCGAACACGCATGGTCGGCGTCCGCAGCAACAGATCCGCGATCTCGGCCACAGCCTGGGCGGCCCCCGGGCCGAGCTCCACCGAGTCCGGCGGGAACGTCAGCGCCTTGGAGCGGATCTCCTTGCCCTTGAGCTGAATGCTGGGCTTGGCCGGCCGCAACACCAGCGCGATCTCGACCGCGGTCTGCTGGCGGGTCTGCACGCTGAAGTGGGCGGTGCGCGTGAAATAGGGGTCGGACTCGATCAGCGCGCTGTAGTCGCCCGGCATCAGCTCGCTGGCGCTGAACTCGCCGTTGGGACCGGTGGTGAGGCTCTGCGCGGTCGGACCGGTCAGCAGGATGCGGGCCCCCGCGACGCTCGCGCCGTACTGGTCGTGCACGCTGCCCTTGACGCTGCCCGTGATCGGCAGCTCCGCCAGGGTGCAGTTGATCGCGACGTCGCCGCCCGCCGGCGGGATGGTGCCGGCACAGCGACGCGGCTCGTACTCGGGCTGGCTGATCTCGAGCTCGAAGTCGCCCGGATCGAGCTCGTAGCTGATGAAGTTGCCGCCCTCATCGGTCGCCAGTGGCGTCAGGCTGGAGGCGGCGATGCGCACGACCGCGCCCGCGACCGGCTGGCCCGAGGCCTGGTCGGCCACGTGACCGAGCAGCCTGCCCTTCACTGGAGGCGGCGGGGGCGGGGCGGAGGCGGCGGGGGGGGCGGAGGCGGCGGCCGCGCGTCGTAGTCGAAGCCCAGCGCCACGATGATGCGGAAGGGCGAGATGGGTGCGAGCTCGCGCACGAAGGTGTCGCTGCCAGAAAGCGCGAACTCGGCGGCGAGCAACGCCGACAGGCCATGCACCGGGGGCACGATGCGCGCGCCGAAGGCGATGCTCATCGGCCAGGCCTTGGCGCCCGCGTCGTCCAGACAGGTGTCGTCGGCGTTGGGCGAGTTGGTGCCGCGCGTGCGATCCTTGGAGTGGTAGGCGCAGTCGTAGCCCTGGCGGTTGATCGGAATGCCGAAGCGGTAGTCGAGCAAAGGATGCAAGAAGAAGTCGTCGGCGAGCTGCAGCGGCACCTCGAAGCCGAGACCCAGCGTGAACATATCGACCCGATTGACGGCCAGGCCGTAGCGCTCCACGCGCGTGATCAGGTTGCGCGTCTCGTTCTGCATCAATGCCGGGTTGAGCAGGCTCGCGTAGCGCTCCTTCTCCACGTCGCCGAGCACGTTGGCGCTGTTGTCGAACAAGTAGTCGACGTTGAAGCGCGCGATGAAGGGGACGGGCTCGTCGAGCCCCTGGAGGTCGAGCGCGGCGTCGCCCGAAAGGTCGATGCTGGTCGCGTTGAACACGGTCTTCTTGGCCGCGACATCGCCTTGCAGCAGCAGGCCAAGCCCACCGCCCACGCGCCACAGGCTGCCCGGCCGTCCCACCAGCTTCACGCCGAGCGACGCGTCGCCGAAGGAGTAGGGCGAGTTCTGCTTGGGCAAGGTCGCCACCGTGGCGCTGTTCTGCAACCCGGCGTAGATCTCGAGCAGATCGAGCGCGGTCCAGCTGACCGAGAGCGCCTGGCGGTCCTGCTCCACGCTATCGCCGTCGTAGAGGAAGCTGCCGCCCGAATAGGTATCCAGGCCGAGCTGGACGCGCACCGAGCCGGGCTCCGCCATGCCCGGGTCCACGATGAAGATGCCGCCGGTGCTGCCGCCCCAGGTGTTGTAGGCGCGGTGGGTCAGGTCCCACGGTTGAGCGTCGCGGCCCGTCGGAGGCGGAGGGGCGGCGGCCGCGGGAGCCGCGGCGCCGACGGCGGCGGCCGCGGGAGTCGCGGCGCCGGCGGCGGGAGCCGCGGCGGCGGCCGCGGGAGCCGCGGCAGGCGCTGGAGCCGCAGCGGGCACGGGCGCCGCAGCGGGCATGGGCGCTGGAGCCGGCGCGGCGGGCGCTGGAGCTGGCGCGGCCGTCGCCGTGGGGGGCGGCGTGGGCGCGGCCTGCCCGGTTTCCGCCGGTGTTGATCCGGTCGTCGCGCCAAACTGCGCGGAGCCCTGAAAGCCTTGCCCTTCGGCGTTGTCGGGAAGCCAGCCGATCGTAACTACGAAAGCGATCGCCGCAGCGGCGGCAAGCGGCCTCTTTGCCAACGACATGCGCGTTCCTTTCGGCGCCGCCCGGGCGCTTCAACAACGAGCGCCCGTGTCGCACTTTCCCCCGCAGATTTCAATAGGCAGGGTTTTGCGTGGCTGGGCCTGCGCGCTCAGCCAGGCTGCTGCTCGAGAGTGCGCAGCAGGCTGCGAGCCTGGGTCGCGATCGCACCTTCGCGGCGGCGCTCGAGCTCCGGCTTGGCCTCGAACGCGTGCAACGCGGTCTGCAGCGTGGCCAGCGCCTCGGACCGCGCACCCGCACGCAGCTGGTAGCGCGCCAGCAACAGCCGGTGCTCGAGCCGGTGGCTGTCGTCGATCACGCGCTGCAGCAGCGCGTAGCTGGCCGCGGCGCGACGGTCGCGAAACGCCGCCTCGGCCAGGGCGAGCGCCGCCTCGTAGTCCTGAAATGCAAGGCTACGCTCCACCAGCGGGCCAAGCGTGGCGGCCGTAGCAGCCCACTGCCCTTGCCCGAGCTGACAAAGCCCGAGCCCGAAGCACGCCTCCTTGTCGTCGGGGTGCGATCCGAGCGCCAGCTCGAAGTAACGTTGCGCGTGCTCGGGGCGTTCCTGCTCGAGCAACGCCCACGCGGCCCGCACGCGGTTGCGAAAACTGGGCGATTGCTCGGCCTCGCGCTCGACTTCCAGCAGCTGCAGCGACGCCGCGGGACGGGCTGGATAGACGTTGAAGTCGCGCAGCTTGACGGCGAAGAAGTAGACCACATCGCCCAGCGGCACCAGCAGCGCGAGATACCACAACGCATGCACACGCCGGCGCGTGGCGTCGAACAACATCCACAGCTTGAAGACCACGGCCATGTAGGCGAGCGCGATCACGGAGTCATCCTACACCAACGGAGACAGGATGCGACCGGCACCACGGGCGTCCTAATTTGGGGATAGCACGTGCCTCGCTGCCCTCCGTGCGTAGAGCGCTGCGCGGCCGTGCGGGTGCCGAGTCGGTCAGATCAGGTTGTAGATGAGGTTGATCATGCTCTGCGTGTCCAGCTTGCGCGCGCCGGGGGCGGGCACATTCGCCCATTGCAGGCTGACCTTGAGCTCGAGCTGGAAGTTGCCGCCGAGCTTGGACCGCACGGCATTGTCGATGTTGAGGCGCACGTTGCGCGCCTGCTCCACGTCGAGCAGGGTTTCCACGCCGCCCAGATAGGTGACCGCCTCGGTCAGGCGATTGTCGTAACCGACGAACACGCGGCCCGAGTGGATGACCTTGGTTCCGCCGGATGTGAGCTCGGGCACGGTCCGGTCCACTGGATTACCCATCGCGTCGACCATGTAGTCGGGGTTGGGCAGCGGATGGTAATCGTCATAGGTCAGGTCGTAGCCGACCTCACCCCAGAACCTGTGCTTCTCGCTGCGGTAGAAGTAGCGCAAGTAGCCGAGCTCGCCCTGGACCCGCGCGTCGAGCCCGGCGAGCTGGTCCCAGCGAAACGCCGCGGCGGCGAACAGCGCGTCCATGCGCGTCAGGAAGAAGTCGTAGCGAGCCTTGCTGCGTAGGTTCTTGATCGTGGTCTGCAGCTTCTTCTGGTTGTCGTTCGGCAGATCGGCCTGGCCGTAGGCGAAGACCACCATCGCCGTGAGCGAGTGGGGCATGCGCACCAGCAGCAGATCGCTGCCGAGGTTGAGCTGCCAGGTGCGCGTGTTGCCGGTGTTGAGCGTGCCGCCCAGCGAGGCCGCAAGCGTGGTCACATCTTCGTTGGGAGCCTTGTACGGGGCCTTCTCGTCGAACACCTTCGGGGGCTCGGGCTGTGCGTGCGCGACGCGGGCAGCCGCGAGCAGCAAAGCCAGGGCAAGCCCGCCACGCCAAAGGCGCTCGGGCAAGCGCGCCGCGTGGCGGCGCGAGGTGGGGCGATCTGAAGCGAAGTCGTGCATGGATCGGTCTCCTTTGCCAGCGCTGCAGGATGTAAGACGTGCGGACGGGCGCGCAAGGGCTTGCGCCCCCGGTGCGGCCGCTCACAGCTCGCCGCCGCGCGCGCGCGCGGCTTCCTGCACGCGGCCCTCGGCCAGATACAGCTCGGCCAGTCGCCTGAGGTCCTGCTCGCGCACCTCCTTCCGCGCGCGCAGGGTAGCGCGCAGGCGCGCCGCTCGGTCGTGGCCCTCGGGGCTGAAGTGACGGGTGATGAACGCCACCGCCTGCGGCACGCCCGGCTCGAGCTCGGGCCGCATGAACAGCGGCAGGCTCAGGCAGGCGCCGATCAGCAGCGCGGCGACCAGCAGCAGCAGCCGCGCGCGCACGCCGGCGACCGCGCGCAGGCAGAGCAGCAGCGCGCAGAACGCCGCCGCGGCCAGCGGCAGCATGGACGCGCTGCCATAGATGCCTAGCCACGCGCCGGCGTTGGGCGGCGCGTAGCCGTGCGCGATCAGCACGGCGAACAGCTGCGGCAGGGGGCGCGTCAGCTCGGGCGGCAGGTGGGGGTAGTACGCCGAAGGCACGCCCGAGGCGAGCATGGCGGTGAGCATCGCGCCCAGCGCGAGCGCGAGCACGTGAGGCTCGAAGCGTTCGGCCCAGCGCTCGAGCCCGATCAGGGCGACCCAGGCCAGAAACGGCACGCACAGCGCGAGGTAGCGCGGGCCGATGGTCCAGCCGCCACGCCAGTTGTTCATCGAGGAGATCGCGAGAATCGTGAGCACGCTCACGCCGAGCACGCACAGCGCCTCGGGACGGCGCGGGCGTTCGCGCCACAGCAGCCACAGGCCCAGCGGCGAAAGCAGCAGCACCGGGGTGAGCGGAAAAAGCCCGGCGCCCGGATCGAGCAGCAGGCCGTACAGCGCCTGCAGGCTGGGGCCGACCGCACCATAGAAGCCCTGCTCGAGCGCGTGGCGAAACGCCGGATTCTCGACCATCAGGTGGCCGGGCGTGAAGGGATTGCCGAACGCGCGCCACTGGAAGTGCATCATCGCCAGCGCCGGCAGCAGCCCGCCGGCGGCGTAAGCCGAGATCGCGCGCAGGCCACCGCGCGGACGCAGCACGTACAGGGCGTAGAGCGTGAGCACGACCGAGGCCGGCAGGCCCGGGTACTCGAATAGCGTGGTCGCCGCCGCCAGCAAGCCCGCAAGCGCCGCGCGCAGCGGCGGGCAGGGCTCGGCGCGCTCGCGCACATCGCACAGCAGCATGAACGCGCCGAACGCGCTGACCGCGCTCAACGTGTGGCTGACCATCAGCATGCCGTAGCCGTAGAGCAGCGAGCCGAGCGCGACCGAAAAGAAGACCGCGTCGCGCAGCACCGGATGGTAGCCACGCCGGCTGAGCCAGCGGTGCAACCAGAACAGCCACAGCAGCGTGGGCAGGATGGAGGCGAACAGCCGGCACGCCCACAGCGCTTCGGTACGGTCGTAGGGGCGCCCGAGCAGGCGGGCCGTGCCCAGGTAGAGCGCATAGCCGGGCACCGCGAGCAGGCTGGTGCCGGGCGCCTTCACGCTGTACTCGTGGCCGGCGTGGCGGGCCGCGTCGTTGACCCAGCCGAAGCGCGCGTGCATCGCGTCGATCTCGTAGCGACCCTGCTCCACCAGCGCCGCGGTCATGTAGAAGCGGACGTTCTCGTTGGGGTTGTTGATGCGCGCCTGGTAGGGAAAGACGTAGAGATACGCGAAGGCGCAGATCGCGAGCGCGAACGCGCTGTGGAGCCGGGAGTCGCTGGGGTCGGCGTGCATGGGGCGAGGCTGGCTGCTGCGGTACTCTGCGCGCAGCGGAAGGTAAACCCCTTTCAAGGCGGGCGCGCCCGGGGAGAGCGGCGGGGGCGGCGGCACGGGGTGCGGGCACGGGTACGACTACGAGCACGGCTACGGGCACGGGTACGGATGCGAATGCCGGGAGCGGCGGCGGCGAGGTGCTTTCGGGTCCCTTGGGAGTGTGCTTCCATGCGCGCGATGCGTGCGCGTTGGGCTTGCCTGCTCGCCCTGCTCGGCTGCGCCGGCGGCGGCCGGGCTCACGCTCAGGCGCGGCCCGCGCAGGGGCCGGGCACGAGCGTGTCGGGGTTGCTCGCGCCGGCGGCACCGCGCGTGCCACCGCTCGAGCCCGAGCTCTCGCAGAATCGCGCAGCGCCTCGCACGGCTCGCAGAGCGCAGTGACGCCGGCGTGGCCGAGGCAGCGCTTTCCCAGGGACGCACTGCGCTGGCGCGGGCACGCGCGGCGCTGGCTGCGGGACGCACGCGCGAGGCGCAGGGCGCCAAGCAGCTGGCGTGGGCTGCGCTGGCCTGGGCCTCGCGGCAAATCGCGGCCACGCAGGCGGGCTATGCGCGCGACGCGGCCGAGCGCCGCGCCGCGGCGGCAGAGGCGGCGCAAGCGCGCGCCGAGCAGGCCCTCGCGCAGGCGCAGGCGCGGGCGCGGCTCGGCGCGCTAGGCGCGGAGGCGCGGTGAGCCGCGCGCGCCGCCGACGGGGACGCGCGTGGCCGCGCTGGCTGGCTGCCGTCGCGCTGACCTGCGCGGCCTGCGCGAGCCGCGGCAGCGCTGGGCCGGGCATGGTGCGCGACGCGCGCTTCGAGCAAGCCGACGCGCGACGCGCGCAGGCCGATGCGCCGGACCTCTACGCGCGCGCGCAGCGCGCCCTGCAGCAAGCTGCGCGCGAAACCGATTCGCAGGCGCGGGCCGACGCGCGGGCGCGCGCCAGGGTTTGGCTGCAGACCGCGATCGCGGAAGCCGACCGCATCGCCGCCGAGCGCACGGGCGCGGCGGCCGAAGCGCGCTACGCACAAGCGCTTCAGCGTCGCGCCGCGCTGGAGCGCGAGCGGCTCGAGCTGGAGGCGCAGGCGGCGCGCGTGGAGGCGGGCCGGCGCGCGCAAGCCGCGGCCACAGCCCTGCTGGCGCGGGCCGACCAGGCGAAGGCCGGCCGCCTCGGCTCGGCGCGCGAGCGCGAGCAAGCCGAAGCGCAGGCCGCGGCGCTGCTGCGCCAGCGCGCCGCGCTCACGCTCGCAGCCGCCCGCGCGCTCGGCCTCGACCCCGAGCGCGCGGGCACGGTCGCCAGCGAGATCGAGCATGCCGCTGGCGCCCGCGGCGCCCGCAACCAGCTCGACGCGGCGCGCAGCGCCCAATCCGCCGCCGACCAAGCCCTCGAGCAAGCGCGCAAGCAAAGCGCCGAGCCCCCCTCGAGCTGACCCTTCCAACCCCACGCGGCCGCGTTATGTCGTGCTCGTCCTCAACCCGCCGACCGCCGGGCGCCCAGACAGACACGAGCGCGCTTAGTACAAGAACCAGACCCGGCGTCTTCACCGCGGCGTAGCCCATGAGCCCGATCTCACCCCGATCGCGTCAAAATGATAAGTGCAGCGTGCTCGACAGGCGCAGATCGGTCTGCTTCACCCCGGTCGGGGGCGCGCTGTCGTGCAGCACGCTGAGCTTGGTCCCGAGCGAGAGCACCTGCGTGACCTTGGCTAGCAGCTGCAGCTCTTCGAGCAGCCTGAAGTCCGAGAGCGCGTCGAAGCGCGGCTGCACGTACAGCGTGTTCTGCAGCAGGAGCGGTCCGCCCCACAGCTCGAGCCGCGACGCCAGGTAGCTCGTCCAGCGGTGCTCGTAGGTCTCGGCAGCATCGGACGCGCCCGCCTGCACGTCGACGTGGTCGTGCTCGAACATGTAGCCGCTGCCGCCCCACAGCCGCAGCGCGGGGCTGTGCACGATGTCGACGCGCACGCCGGCACCGACCAGGCTACGCGCGAGCAGGCGCTGGAAACGATTGAGCTGGCCCTGCACGAACAGCTCGCTGCCGACACGCGGGTGCCACATGCCGGTCCAGCGGGCGTGCGCAAAAGCCTCGTCGACGAAGGTGTTGCCCGATTGCTCGGCCCTGCGCCCGTTGGCCACTACGAACGCCTGCTGCCTCACGAAGGGCACCGGCGCAGGCTCGTGCTCGGGTGCCGGCGGCAACGGATACAACGTTTGATACTGCGCCTTGAGCATGCCGCCGAGGTCGAGCTCCTCGACGTTGCCGCGCGACAGCGAGAGACTGGCGTCGAGATCGGCGGAGAAACCTTCTCTCTCGCGCGCAGGGCGCAAGATCTCGGTATTCACCTGCGCAGCGCTCGCATCGGTCCACAGCCAACACGCCAAGAGCGCGATCAGGCCACGCAGCCAGCGAAGCCGTGACAATCGACGCGTCCTCGTCACCAGCGGCCATGCACTCGCGTTGCAGCGACGCAACGCACGGTTCAGCACGCGGCGCCGCGCCAGCCCGGCATGTTTCTTCGGTGACTCTCTATTCGGTGGTCTCATCATTCCAGCCGCAGCGCGCCGCCTGCGTTTTGCTTTCTTCTAGACTATCTAACGCTGAGCAAGCTAGCCGAAGACAAGGACACCGATCGCGCGCGGGTTGCGATAAAGCAGTATCCATGTCGATTACCGCACCGAATCAGTATTGCGGCTCGAATACCACGGTAGTAACGTCCCGACCCCGTCGCTCGCCCTTGCCGGGGAAGTTGGGACGAGCGAGTGTGCGAGTCGACCTTCGCCGGAGGGCAGCGATGCAATGGTCACGTACGGGGACACGAGAGTGGTGTGCCCTCGCTTTGGGCTTGCTGCTGGCAAGCGCGAGCAATGCGAGCGCACAGCAGAAGCCGGAACAGGCACCCGCCAGCGATCAGCCCTCGGACCCGTTCGCGGACGAGCCTGAGCCAGGCGCGCAGCCCGGGGCGCCTGAAAGCGGTGCCGAAGCCGGGGCCCCGAGCCCCGAGCCCGGCCCGGCGGAAGGCGAGGCCGCGCCGAAAAGCGCCACCGCCGAGGACGAGGGCTCCGGACCGGCCGCTGCCACGGCCGCCGCGGCCCAGCCCGAGGCGGAACCCGCGGCACCGCCGCCTCCCGTGGCCGAGGCGCCCGGCGAGGAAATGGTCGTCACGGGCTCGCGCATCAAGCGCTCGAGCTACGCCCAACCGTCGTCGGTCCAGGTGGTCGACCGCAAGCAGCTGCAGCTGAGCGGCGCCAACAACATGGCCGACGTCGTGAAGTACATGAACATCAACTCGGGCTCCGAGTTCAACGCCGACATCTCGGGAGGGTCCGCGGGCACGGCTCAATTCAACCTGCGCGGGCTGGGTCTGAACTCGACGCTGGTGCTGCTCAACGGCCGGCGCCTGGTGCAAAGCGCCTCGCTCGCCACCGACGGCACCAACTTCGTCGACATCAACACGCTGCCGCTGCCGCTGGTCGAGCGCTTCGAAATCCTGAAGGGCGGGGCCTCCGCGATTTACGGCTCGGACGCGGTCGCCGGCGTAGTCAACCTGATCACGCGCAAGCGTTTCGATGGTTTCGAGGCGCAGGCCGGCGGGCAGACCACGGACCGCATGGATCAGCGCGAGTGGGATGTGTCGCTGATCGGGGGAGCGAACAGCGATACCACGCGGGCGACCGCCATGCTGACGTACTTCAAGCGCTCCCCCCTGTATGCCGGCGATCGCGCGTTCACCAACAACGGTAAGAACGTCAGCAACATCGGTTGGCCCGGCACCTACCTTCCGGTCGACGCCTCGGGCAAGCCGGTCGCGAAGGGCATTCAGGATCCGGGCTGCGGGAAGGTGCCTCTATCGGCCCCTACGATGGATCCGAATGCGCCGCTGCCGTTTTGTACCTTCGACTTCAACTCCTACTACGTGCTCGTGCTCGACGAGCAACGCGTCAACACCTATGCGACGCTGGAGCACGACATCAGCGATCACACGATGGTCTTCTTCGAGGGGGGCTACGCCCGCGACAACAGCCATCGCACGCTCTCGCCCTCGTTTCCGATCCTGCAACCGGTGTACGTCCCGGCGGACAACGCCTACAACCCCACCGGCAATCGACTTCGGGTCTACGGGCGCGTGCTCGGAGGCAACTCGCCGCCGCAAGAGCAGACGTACCAGTCGGATACCTTGCACACCGTGGCCGGAATAAGCGGCGACTTCGGCGGGCTGTCGGACGGCAAGCTCGGCGAGTGGGAATGGGAGATCGCAGGCACGTACGGCACCAATCGCTTCGAGACCGCCCTACCGGACCAGCTCAAGGGCCCCTTGCAGGATGCCCTCGACAGCTGCAACCCGATGAGCGATCCGGCCGACTGTCTCAATCTGTTCTACGCGGGAGCACCCAACTCGCAGGCGATCCTCGATCGGGTGACCGGCGAGCTCACCGTGGTCGGGAAGTCCGAGCTCACCACCGCGGGCTTCGACCTCAACGGGCCGATTGTCGAGCTGCCGGGCGGCGACCTGTCGCTCGCGGTCGGTGGTCAGGTGCGGCGCGAGAGCGTGAGCAGCAATTCCGACCACGACTCGAACCAGCTCAACTATCTGTTCCTGCTGGGGGGGCCGGATTTCACCGCCGAACGCCGCATCTTCGCCGGATATGGCGAGCTTGCGATTCCCTTCTACCGCGGGTTCGACACCCAGGTCGCCGGTCGCCTCGAGAACTACAGCGACGTGGGGACGACAGTGAATCCGATGCTGGGTCTGAGCTGGACACCGGCCACGACGTTCATGGGCGACAACGCGTCGCCCGCGTCCAAGGCGCGGGTCCGGGGAACCTACGCCACCTCGTTCGTCGCGCCCTCCTTGCTGCAGAGCGACGGCGCACAGACGGCCCTGCTGGCGATCAACTCGACCCGCCCCAACCCGATGGATCCCAACATGCCGATGGCGGCGACGGGCGACACCTTCCTGCCGATCCAGACGCTGGGCAATCCCAACCTGTCGCCGCAGACCTCGACCGCGATCACGGGGGGCGTCGAGTGGAGCCCGGTCAAGGGCTTCACGCTACAAGGCGACTACTGGCACTACGACTACCGAAAGATCATCGTGAAGGAGGATCCGCAGCAGGTGGTGAGCGCGGATTTCAAGGCGGCCGATCCCGCCAATCCGCTCGGCAACCCCGCGGTTCACCGCGACCCCTTCAGCCGTCAGATCCAGCAGGTGGACACCAAGTTCATCAACGCCTCGAGTGTGATGACGCACGGCATCGACCTCGAGCTCAACTACCGCACCGACTTCGGGGTCCACGCCGGAACCTTCGGCTTCGGGATCAACGGCAGCTACGTGCTCGCGTACGACATTCCCTACGATCAGGTTTCCGCGCTCAACCGCGACTTCGCGGACGCCAACTGCAACAAGAGCGCCAACACCTGCGATGTGGCCGGGTTGCGCAACGCGACCAACTTTGTGCGCCCGATTCCGCGCCTGCGCGCGACGCTGCCGCTGAGCTGGACCTTCCTCGGCCACAGCGCCGCGGTGATCGGACATTTCATCAGCGGCTACAAGGACGACGGCGCCCAAGTGCCGCCGGTGATGTACTTCCCGGGCATCGACCCGTTCGTGAGCCTGGACCTGCAGTACTCCTACCGGATCGAGGAAGCCAAGGGACAGAGCACGACGCTTCGCGTCGGCGTCCAGAACGTCACCGATGCGTTACCTCCGGTCGTCAACGCACCGCTTGGCTATGACCCCCTCACCCACGATCCGCGCGGCCGCATGATCTACGCCCGCGTGATCCAGGAGCTCTGAGCCATGACCAGCGCCAAGCGAGCAAGCACGTATGCGGTATACCGAGCCCTGATCCTGGGACTAGCAGGGCTGGCGGTGAGCTGTCTGCCGGTCACCAAGCTCAACAAATTGCCGGTCGCGCGGATCGACGTGCAGCTCGGGGGACAATCCGTGTCTCCCTCGCTGCCGATTCCGTTCGACGGCCAGCCGGTCACGGTGGTGCTCGACGGCGCGTCGAGCACCGATCCAGACGGCTCCATCGTCGAGTACCGCTGGATGCGCACCGACGTGAGCGCGGCGGCGCGCTTCGGCCTGCCGGCGGACATGGGCGCCGCAGGGGCCGGCGCGGCGGCGGCGCCGGCCTTCACCGGCGACCCCGTCTCCGGGCCCGGGCCCACCACCCAGGTGACCCTGACCGAGAAGGGCAAGTACCGCTTCAGCCTGTGGGTGCGTGACAACGACAACGCGTTCAGCGCCCCGGCCAGCGTCAGCCTCACCGTCGGCGGCTTCACGCCGGACCAGGCCTGCGTCGCCGCGTACACGCAGCCCAACGCCGACTGCCAGGCGTGCGCCTGCACGCCCGACGCGATGGGCGGTTGCCTGGACGAGTTCAACCGCTGCTTCAACAACCCGGACCCGCAGTTCACCACCCTGTGCAGCGCCGTGATCAACTGCGCGACCGCGAAGAAGTGCTCGGGCGCCGCCTGCTACACCGCGGACCTGTGCATGGCCGAAATCGACGCGGCCGGGGCCTACATGGGGGGCAGCGTCGCGACCTGCGCCATGGTCGATATGGCCGATGCCAACCCTTGCGCGGCCAGCAGCGTTTTCGGCACCTGCACGGGGATGACGATGTGCGCTACGGTGTGCCAATAGGACCCCCGGCAAGCGACAGCGATGTTCGACGATTTCCAGGTATCACCTGCCGGCCACGAGTCCCAGCAGCGGTTTCGCAAGTCGTTCGCGGCGGCGCTGGTGCTCTACGCGGGCACGAGCGCGGCGGTCATCGCAGCGACGGCCACCGTGCGCAAGATCGTCCAGGAAGAGCTGACCACGGTCGAGTTTGCGCCGCCGCCACCGCCCGAGCCGGAACCGCCTCCTTTGCAACCCGCGGCCGCTCCAGCGCGGAGCCCGCGTCCCAAGGTCAAGCGACCGGCGCTCGCGCCCCCCGACAAGATCTCGGACGAGAAGCTCAAGGAGTCGAACAGGGAGCTGGCCGCGGCGGACGAAAGCGGTCCGGTGGATGGCTTCCTCGACGGGACGCTGGGCGGGCGCGGCAACGGTCGCGCGGTTCCGCCCCCTCCCCCGCCGCCTGCGCCCTTGATCGCGCCGGTCGCGGTCGGCTCGATCGACCGGCCGCGCTACGCGCCCGCCGCCCGTCGCAAGGGCATCGAGGGGGTGGTGGTGGTCGTGTTCGATGTGCTCGAAGACGGGCACGTCGCCAACCCGCAGATCGTCAGCGGTCCGCCCGAGCTGCGCGACAGCGTGCTGAAGGCGGCGCTGAGCTGGCGCTTCAAGCCCGCCCATCGCGGCGGGAAGGCCGTCCGCTATCGGATGAAGAGGTCGATCGTGTTTCGCTTGGAGGACCTCTGAACGTCGAATGTCGAATCCACGTCGGCGGCGAGGCGCCGACCCGAGCGTGAAGGAGAAAGGCAGTCATGCAGATCAATCTCGTCGAGCTGTGGCACAGCATGGGTCTGCCGGTCCGGTGCGTCGTCGTGCTGCTGACATTGCAGGCGATCGCGTGCGTTGCGGTCGTGATCGACCGAATCGTCATGCTGACCACGTCGGCCAAACGCGCGACCGCGTTTGCGAGCATGGTCGCTGGCGCAATGGAGGCGGGCGCGTTTCCAGCTGCCCTCGCCGAGGCGCAAGCGCACAAGGCCAATCCGTTCGCGAGTTACCTGGAGGTCGGGCTGCGCACCTTCATGGCGCGCATCGGAGTGGGCGACGACATCGCGCGCGCCAGTGAGCTCGCGCGGCGCGCGCTCGAGCGCAAGGGCGACGCGATCAGTCGCGACCTCAACCGAGGCATGAACATTCTGGCCTCGACCGGATCGACGGCGCCTTTCGTGGGCCTGCTCGGCACCGTGCTCGGCATCATCAATGCGTTCAAGCTGATCTCGGTCACGGGCTCCGGCGGCATCGGCACGATCGGCGCCGCGATCGCCGAAGCGCTAGTGGTCACCGGCTACGGCTTGACGGTGGCGATCCCCTCGGTGCTGTTGTTCAACTGGCTGTCGTCGCGCGTCGCCCAGTACGAAGCCGGCCTGCTCAACGCGGGCAGCGAGCTGGTCGACCGCCTCGAGACCAGCGACGCGCAGCCGAGCCCGCAACCGGTCGAGGTCGCGCCGGCGACCCATCCGCAGGTCGCCGCCGTAGCCGCGAGGCCTGCCGCCACGAGCTCGGTGTCCGCTCCCCGTGCCATGGCCGCCGCCCCCAAGGCCGCGGCCCCGAGCCCTGCAGCCGCCACGCCCCGCATCGTCTCCGCCGCACCGCCGTCCAGCTCTTCGGCGCCTGCGCCCCGGCTGCCACCAGCACGGCTTCCACCGCGCACGCGGCCGGGCGGTCCGCGCCGATCCTGAGCCCATAGCGCGCGAAAGCTCGCCCGCAAGCCCTCCACGTGCGCTGCGCTGGCTGCGCGGCGCGCGGCGGACGCTCGCGGTGGGCCGACCTCGAAGACCCAATTCCTTTCCTTGTCGCATAGGAGGCCGCTCGCTACGCTGTCGCCCACCGTGACGCGCTCCAAGCTCTCCTCGTACGCCGGGCCGCCCCCTTTTGCGCTCCGCGCGGCGCTCGCCCTGTGCGTGCTCGCGGTGCTGCGGGCCGCGCCCGCCCGCGCCGACGAAAACCCGCTCGACGCCGACGACCAGAAGCTGGCCGAGCGCGTGGCGGAGCTCGGCAACAAGCCCGAGGCGGTGCTGCCGTTGCTCACGCTGTTCGACCGCTGGGACGAGGCCAGTCCGGCGGTCACGCGCGATCTACTGCAGAAGCTCGCCGCCGACCGGCGGCTCGCGCCACCGCTGCACGTGCTGGTGCAGACCATGCTGGCCGAGGCCAAGGCGCGGCTCGGCGACAGCGAGGCGCTGGGCGCCCCCTTCGAGCAGCTCGGCTTCGTCAGCCGCTGGCGCGTGATCGGGCCCTTCGACAACGAGGGCAAGACCGGCTTCGACACCCAGACGCCGCCGGAGCAGAAGCGCATGGAGGCGCCCGACCTGCAGGCCAGCTACCCGGGCCGCGAGCGCCCGGTCAGCTGGCGCACCTACCCTGAGATCGTGCGGCGCGGCTACGTCTCGCTCGGCGCGATCCTGCGACCGCGCGAAAACGTGTGCGGCCTGGCGGAAACCTTCGTATACGCGGAGCGCGCGCGGCCGCTTACCCTGTTCCTGGGCGCCGGGGGCGCGGCCAAGGTGTACTGGAACGGCGTCGAGGTGTTGCGCGACAGCGCGTACCGCCTGCCCAGCGCCGACCGCAGCGTGGCCACGGTCGGCGCGCGCAAGGGCGCCAACCGAGTGCTGGTCAAGGTGTGCGTGACCGGCTCGGCCTGGGGCTTCTCGCTGCGTCTGGGCGAGGCGGACGGCTCGCCGGCCAAGGCGCTGCGGGTGGAGACCAAGAGCGACGACGCGCTCGACATCACACCGGTCAAGCCAGGCACGAAGCTGCCCGCGCCGCCCTTGCTGCCGCTGGCCGCGTTCGAGCAGGCGGCCAAGCGCACGCCCGAGGACCCCGCGGCGCTGGCCCAGCTGGCGCGCTACCTGCACGACACCGGCTCCGACGATCCGGCCGAGCGCCGCGCCAAGCAGCTCGCTGCGCACGCGGCCGAGCTGGCGCCCACGCTCGAGAACCTGCGGCTGGCGAGCGAGCTGGCCGAGGAGCGCGCCGAGGTGATGCGCTTCGCGCAGAAGGCCGCCGAGCTGTTCCCGGACGCGCCCGAATCGCTGCTGCTGCAAGCCAAAGTGCGCGCCTCCGGCCCCACGCCGGAGGACGCGCTGCCGCTGATCGCGCGCATCCCCGAAGGCGATCAGAGCTGGCCAGCCGCCCAGAGCTTGAAAGCGCAGGTGCTGAGCGAGCTCGACCTGCCGGCGACCGCACGCAGCACGATCGAGCACGCGCTGGCCAAGCTCGGTGACAGCGTGCGGCTGCTGCGCCAGCTGGCCGACCTCGACAATGCGACTGGGGCTCAGGACGGGTCGATCGCTGCGCGCAAGCGCCTGCTCGCGCTGCGCTTCGACGACTCGAGCTCGCGCCACGTGCTGATCACCGACGCGCTGCAGCGCGGGGCCACCGCCGAGGTGCTCGACCAGATCGACGTGCAGGCCAAGCTCGCCCCGGGCGCCGCGGACACGCTGCTCTCGATCGCACGCCTCTACGACGGCCTGGGCCGAGACGACCTGGTGCTCGCAACTTATCGCCGCGCGATGGACCTGGTGCCCGAGGCGCCGGAGATCCTGGTCGCCTACGGGCGCGCGCTGCTGCGCGCGGAGCGACCGGACCTGGCGGCGCAGGCGTTCACGCGCGCGCTGGCGCTCAAGCCACAGGACGCCGCCACCCGCGAGCTGCTCGAGCAGATCAAGCCCAAGCGGCGCGACGACGAGGCCTACGCGATGGCGTCGGACAAGATCCTCGCCTCGCGGGGCAAAGCCCCGGGGTATCCGACCACCGTGCTGATGGATCTGACGGTCAATACCGTGTTCGACAACGGCCTGGGCTCGAGCTTCCACCAGCACGCGGTCGAGGTGCATGACGAGGAGGGCGCGCGCCAGTACCGCACCTTCCCGATCCAGTACGATCCGGACAGCCAGCGGGTGGAGCTGCGGCTGGCGCGCGTGTATCGCAAGGACGGCCATGTGCTCGAGTCGGTGCGCACCGCCGAGGAGCAGCTGGGCGAGCCCTGGTACCGCATCTACTACGACACGCGCGCGTTGATCGTGGTGTTCCCGGACCTCGAGCCGGGCGACGTGGTCGAGGTGCGCTATCGCGTGGACGACATCGCGCACCGCAACCTGTTTGCCGACTACTACGGCGATCTGCACGTGTGGCAGGGCGCAGCGCCGGTGGTGCGCTCGGAGTACGTGCTGATCACGCCGGCCTCGCGCCAGTTCTACATGAACGAATCGCCGCTGCCCGGCCTGGCGCACAAGCAGGAAGTGCTGGGCAACCGGCGCATCGACTACTTCGCGGCCAACGACGTACCGGCGGTGGTGTCGGAGGGCGGTATGCCCGGCATCACCGAGACCGCCGCCTATCTGCACGTCTCGACCTACAAGAGCTGGCAGGACGTGGGGCGCTGGTACTGGGGCCTGATCAAGGACCAGCTCTACGCCGACGAATCGCTCAAGCGCACGGTGCACAAGCTGTGCGCCGACGCCAAGACCGATCGCGAGAAGGTCGATCGCATCCACGACTGGGTGGTGCAGAACACACGCTACGTGGGGCTCGAGTTCGGCATCCACGGCTTCATGCCCTACCGCGTCCCGCTGATCGTCCAGCGCGGCTTCGGCGACTGCAAGGACAAGGCCTCGCTGCTGTACACCATGCTGCGCGAGGCCGGCATCGACGCGCGCATCGCGCTCACGCGTACCCGGCACAACGGTGCCATCAGCGATCAGCCGGCGTCGCTGGCGATCTTCGATCACGCCATCACCTACGTGCCGGCCTTCGACCTGTTCCTGGACGGCACCGCCGAGCACAGCGGCGCCGACGAGCTGCCGGTCCAGGACCAGGGCGTGACGGTGCTGCTGGTGGGCCCCAAGGGCGCGGAGCTCCACACCACGCCGGTGTTCGACGCCGCCCGCAACGACAAGCGCACCCGCACGCTGCAGGTGCAGCTCGCCGCCGACGGCTCGGCCAAGATCGACGGCCAGGAGGTGGTGGCCGGAGCCGAGGCCGCGGGCTACCGCGAGTACTATCAGGCGCCCGGTACGCGAGCCGAGCGCTTCGAGCGCAACCTGGCGGGCCTCTACCCCGGCCTCAAGCTCGAGAGCCAGCACTTCGACTCGCTCGACAGCCTGGAGCAGCCGGTGCGCTTCGGCTATCGCATCTCCGTGCCGCAGCTGGCGCACTGGGACGGCGACGAGTTGCGCGTGGAACCGAGCGTGCTGCACGACCTGGTGCAGGAGATGGCGCCGCTTCCGGAGCGCGTCCACCCGCTCGATCTCGAGGGCAACCGCCTCTACATCGAGGTGCGCAACGTACGCGTACCTGCCGGGATGCACGCCGTCGCGCTGCCGCCGGGCGGCGAGGCGAGCTCGCCCTTCGGCCACCTGCGGCTCGGGTTCTCGCAAGACGGCGGCACGATCAGCGCGCGCACCGAGCTCGAGGTGACGCGCGATCGCATCGCGCGCGAGGACTATCCGGCCTTCCGGCGCTGGGTGGAGGCCGCCGACCAACTGCTCAAGCAGCGCATCGGCATGCGTAAGGACCAACGGCGATGAAGACGCGCGCAATTGTCGCAACCCTCGGTGCGTGTGCGCTGCTGCTCGGTTGCGGCGCGCGGCTCTCGCACCCAGTCAACATCACCACGCTGCGCGCCGACGCCGCCGCCTCGCCGCAGGACGCCGCGCTGCAGCGCCGTCTCGCGCTGGCGGAGCTGTTCTCCTACGGGGGCGACCCGGCCAACGCCGGCGAGCAGCTGGGACGCGCGCTCAAGAGCGACCCGAGCAGCGCGCGGCTGTGGCTGGCCACGGGCTTGTACAACGACGCGCACGGCCACCCGGCCTCCGCGCTCGACGCGTATCTACACGCGCTCGCGCTCAGCCAACACTCCCGCGACGAGATCGCTCCGCAGCTGGCGGAGCTGGCTGCGCACGCGATCGGCGGGCTCGAGGGCAGCGTGCCTGGCTACGTGGCCAAGGTCGAGCCGGCGCTGCAGCGCGTGCTGGCCGACCCGAAGCTCGCGCTGCCGCCGCGCTACGCGGTGGCCTCCCTGCTCAGCGAGCTGGCCTACCACCGCGGCGATCGCAGCAGCGGCGCAGCGCCTGGCCGAAGGCGTGGGCTGCGTGACGCACCTGCGCGGCATCGGACCGTTCGGACCGCGCGAGCTGCTCAGCTTCGACGTCGAGCAGGCCGCCGGTCCGGGCCGGCCGCTCGCGGACAGCTACGACCTGGGCCCGGGGCGCGGCGTTCAGCCTACGCGCGAGCTCGGCGCGCGCGGCTGCTCGGTCAACCTCGGCGGCGGGCCGCTGGCGGCCGGCGGCACCAGCTACGCGCAGGCCTATGTCGAGCTGGCGCGGGCCGGCGCCTATTCGCTGCGCTTCGAATCGCCGAACGCGACCGAGCTGTTCATCGACGGTCGTTCCGTGCTGCGGGTCGATCGACGCCAGGAGATGGCGCCCGATGTGATCTTCCTGCCGCTCAAGCTGGGTGCGGGCCGCCACGAGATCACGATCAAGCTCACCACGCGCCACCCCAACCCGGCGCTCGCGCTCGCGCTCGCGCCCGCCCGCCCCGACGACGCGCACGCGTTCGCGCTGCCGTTCGGGCCGCAGTCGCAGGAGGGCTTCGCGGTATACGCGCGGGCCGCGGTGGCCGCGGTTCGCGGCGATCTGCTGGCCGAACGCCAGATCCTCGACGGGGTCGACGCCACCAGCCACGCAGCGCCGCTGCTGCTGCTGCTGCGCGCCAGCATGCTGCTGAGCGACTCCCTGCTGCCCAGCGACAATCGCGAGGACGATGCGCGCAGGGTGCTGGCCGCGGCGCAGAAGCGCGACGCCTTCCTGTGGCACCCCGGCGCGCAGCTCGCCAACATGATGGCGGGCAACGGCCGCACCAAGGAGGCGATCGAATCGCTGCGTGAGCAGATGAGCCGCTTTCCGGAAGTGCCGGCGATCGGCCTGGCCCTCGCGCAGCTGCTGCGCGGCGAGCGCTGGGACGCGGAGGCGGACGCGGTCATCGCCAAGCTGCGCAAGCTCGTGCCCGACGCGTGCGGGCCGCTCTCCGCGGAGCTCGACGCGTTGCGCAACCGCCGGCGCGAGGAGCAGGCGGCCAAGGTCGCCGAGGCACTGGAGCGTTGCGAGGCGCGGGCCAATGCGCGCTACGGGCTGCTGCTGCGCGAGCGGCGCTGGGACGCAGCCCAGACCGAGCTCGAACGGCTGGCCGCGCTGGAGCCGCCGCAGAACCGTTATCCGTGGATCCTCGCGCGCCTGGAGCTGGCCAAGAACCGCGGCGACCAGCACGCGGTCGAGCAGCAGATCGAGCAGCTGCGCAAGCTCTATCCGCGCTCGTCGCGCGGCGCGCTCGAGCAGGTCGATCTGCTCGGCTCGCGCGGTGATGACGCGGGCGCGCTGGCGGCCCTGCAGAGCGCGCTCAAGAGCCAGCGCGCCTCGATGACCGAGCTCAACCGGTTGGCGCCGGTGTTCGGCGGCAAGCACGTGCTGGACGGCTACCGCGTCGACGGCGCCGAGGTGATCAAGCGCTTCGAGGCCTCGGGCCGCAAGTATGACGCGCCGCAGGTGCTGGTGTTCGACTACATGGCGGTGCGGGTGTTCGAGGACGGCTCCTCGGCGGAGCTGGTGCACAGCATCCAAAAGGCGCAGAGCGACGAGGCGGTCAACGATCTGGCAGAGGTGCGCGTGCCCGAAGGCGCGCGCGTGCTCAAGCTGCAGACGATCAAGCCCGACGGCCGGCGTCTCGAGCCCGACGAAATCGAGGGCAAGGACGAGATCTCGCTGCCCACCGTGACGCCGGGCGACTACGTCGAATTCGAGTACATCGACTACAAGGACCCCTCCGACGCCTTTCCCGGCGGCTACGCCGGCGACCGCTTCTACTTCAAGAGCTTCGAGATTCCCTTCGACCACAGCCAGATGATTGTGGTCGCGCCCAAGGACATGCAGCTGCAGGTCGACCCGCGCGGCCCGGCCCCGCGCGCAGAGGAGCGGATCGAAGGCGACCTGCGCGTGCTCGACTTCCACGTCGACCAGAGCCTGCCGCTCAAGCCCGAGCCGGGGGCGGTCTCGGTGCGCGAGTACCTGCCCTCGGTGCGGCTCGCAGCGCGCGCGAGCTGGCCGATGTTCGTGGAGAGCATTCGCGACGCCCTGGCCGACCGCGACGTCTACGACGCGGAGATCGTCGCGCTGGTGCAGCAGATCGTGGGCGACGCCGATCCGGGCGACTATCTGCGCCGGGCGCAGCGCCTGTACGCCTGGGTGCTGGCGCACGTGGAGAACAACCAGGACATGTTCTCGCAGGCGGCGGTGATGCTGCGCGCGCGCAGCGGCAACCGCGCGCGCGTGCTCGCGTACATGCTCAAGCTCGCGGGCGTGCCGGCCAAGCTCGCGTTGGTGCGCAGCGCAAGCTCCGACACCACGCCCTCGGAGATGGCCGACGGGGACACCTACGAGCACCTGCTGGTAACCTTCGCGGGGCCGCATGCCCCGGTATGGCTCTATACGGTCGAGCGCTACGCGCCCTTCGGCTACGTTCCGCCGCTGCTGCGAGGCCAGCCCGCGCTGCTGCTCACCCCGAGCGCGGAACGGGTCAACGTGCCCGCCGGCGCGCCGGGCGAGGATCTGCGCCGGGTCGAGCTCGACATCTCGGTGGCGCAGGACGGCAGCGCGAAGGTCAGCGCGGTCGAGACACTGCGCGGGGTGGGCGCGGTCTCCTGGCGCAGCCAGCTGGAGAGCGTGCCGGCCGCCGAGCTCAACCGGCGCTTCGGCGAGGAGTACGTCGCGCGCCTCTTGCCCGGCGCGCACC
Organism: uncultured delta proteobacterium; assembly: GCA_963778655.1. Taxonomy (GTDB): domain Bacteria; phylum Myxococcota_A; class Polyangia; order Polyangiales; family JAFGIB01; genus CAVZVA01. The sequence goes on along the minus strand of CAVZVA010000010.1, from coordinate 1,637,845 downwards.
TGACCTCGCTGCGCATCAGCGGCCGCGAGCAGGAGGCCGAGGCGGTCAAGCTCGAGTACGGCTTCGCGCTGGGCGCGCTCGGGCGCAAGCTGGGCGAGAGCTGGGCGCTGCCAGCGATGCTCGCTACCCACCTGTCGCAGAGCTACGCTCAGCTCGCGCAACGCACCACCGATGAGCTGGTGCCCAATCCGCTCGAGCTGCAGGTGGTGCTGCGCATCCACCTGCCGAAGTCCGCGACGCGCCCCACCGCGCCCGAGGCAGTGACGCTGCAGGCCGCGATTCCCGGCCGGCCGCGCTTCACCCAGAGCAGCCGCTTCGAAAAGGACGCGCTGGTGATCGAGCGCACGCTGGAGCTACCGGTGCTGCGCGTCGCCGTCAAGGACTACGGCGCGTTCACCAGCTTCTGCCGCATGGTCGACGCGACCGAGGCCAAGGAGCTGCTGGTGAAGCTGAAGTAGGGCGATTTGCCGCCGTGCCGCGCGCCGTAGCCTCGCGCGGGTGCCTCCGCGACGCCTCAGCCACCGGCGAGCGGTGCCAGCAAGTACAGCTCGTCGCCGTCCTGCAGGGCGCGCTGCAGGTGCTCGTCGACCGGGCAGCGCTCGCCGTTCCACATCAGGGTGTGGCGCAGGTGTGGGCTGTGGTCGACCGCGTCGCGCAGCGGAATGCCCTCGCGCGCCGCGTGCTCGAACAGCGTCGCGAGCGTAGTCCCCGGCTGCAGCGTGAGCACCCGGTCCACGTCCTGCCACCCTTCGCCGATGCGTCCCTTGATCACCACCCGCACTCGCACCCGCGGCGTGCGCGCGCCGCGCAACCGCGACAGCCAGCCCGCCACCCGCTCAGGCCTCCACGTAGCCCGAGAGCAGCTCGCTCAGCCCGAGCTGTTCGGCGCGCTGCTTGCTGAGCAGCCCGTTGCTGCGGCTCCAGCCCATGGCGTCGAAGTAGTCGTCGCGCAGCATGCAGCAGCGGCACCCGCACGCCCTTGAGCGGGCCGGCGTCGAGCAGGCCGTCGCCCTCGCCCAGCATGCGCGGGTGCGGCGCGAAGTCGGCCGGCCTGATGCCCCTCGCGGCGGTTGAACGCGGCGCGCAGGTTCTGGATGCGCTCGCCGCACTGCAGCAGGTCCTTCTCGCTCAGGCCCAGCCGGTCAGCGCGTTGACCAGCTCGAGCCAGGGCAGCGCGCCCGGTGAGCCGGTGAACATGCACAGCCCCAGGCCGTTCATCGCCTGGTGCGCGTTGCGAAGTGGCGCCTGGGCCACGCCCTTGCCCTCGGTGCCCTTCCACTTGCACCGTCCAGTCCTGCTGCCGCGTCCGCCGCCTGCGGCAGCGGGAACTCCGCGCGCGAAGGTCTCGTTCCACGAGGCAGAGCCCGCGGTATGACGGCCGGGCGTCGGATCGGCGATGTAGGTCACGCCCATCAGCGAGGTGAAGCGCGGGTCGTGATAGGCCGGCTCCTGCCCGCCTGGACGTGGACGGCGAACGCGCTCGCTGCCCTTGCCGACGTGCGCGGCGGCGCGCTTGACCCCGTGGCCGCAGCCACGCGCCGCAGCCCTCGCCGGTGCCCATCTTGATCGTGAGCGCGAGCGCCGCCTCGCCGTTGCCCCAGCGCATGTCGATGCCGTCGAGATCGGCCGCAGTGAGGACGCCCTGCTCCGACGCCTCGGCACACCCAGCCCAGCGTCGCCGCTCGAGCTGACCGCGTCCATGCCGTAGCGGTTGCACGCGTCGTGGCAGGCGGTGACCAGCCCGAGGTCGTCGTTGAGCAGGTTGGCGCCGAAGCCGGCCAGGGTCTCGTAGTCGGGCCGCCGGACGTCGGAGAGCCCGCGCTGCTTGACCGCCACGATGCCCTTGCACGGCATCGGGCAGTCGCCGCAGCTGACAGCTTCCTGGTGATGTAGCTTGTCGACCTGCATGCCGTCGAGCTTGTGGCTCTTGGTCGCGAGCGGGAAATCGCGCGAGCCGACGCCCTTCCAGTTCTTGACCGGCCCGTCGCCGTTCTCGATCGACAGCGCCAGCGCCGCGGTGGTGCCGCGGTCGGCCCAGAGCTGGCGCATCGCGCGCTCGGGGCCTGCAGCTTGCGCCCGCGCGGCGCCATCGAGCGGTACATCAAGCCCATCCAGCGCCTGCGGCTTGGTCAGCCACAACATGAAACGCATGAACCAGCTGAGTGTCGCGCTTGTACATGCGCGTGATGTCCTGGCACAGCGCCTTGAACTCGTGCCGGATCCGCGATCGGCACCTCGCCCGTGCCGCCGACCACGATCGCCTTGAGGTTCTTGCTGCCGTAGATCGCGCCGAAGCCCTGGCGGCCGAACGCGTGGTAGCGGTCGTTCATCACCGAGGCGATGCGCGCGAGCTGCTCGCCGGCCGGGCCGATCGCGGACACCCCGACCTCGCCTGCTTGCCGCAGCGCGCGCTGCAGCGCGTCGAAGGTCTCGGGGATCTCCTGGCCCCACAGCTCGCCGGCCGGCTCGAACGCCACCTCGCCGTCGCGCACCACCAGCACGGTCGGCTCGCGCCGCCTTGCCGCGTCACCAACAGCGCGTCGTAGCCGGCGCGCGCGCAGCTGGCTGGCCACGCTGCCGCCCGAGTTGCAGTCGGCCCAGACCCGGTCAGCGGCGACTTGCCGACGATCTGGATGCGACCCGAGAACGGGGTGCGCGCGCCGGTGAGCAGGCCCGAGACAGATCGCGAAGCAGGCCTCGGGCGCGAGCGCGATCGGTGCCGGCCGGGAAGTGCTTCCACATCAGCCAGGCGCCGAGCCCGTAGCCGCCGAGAAAGCGTTGGTAGACGCTCTCGTCGAGCGGCTCCACGCGCGACTGCCGCGTGCCGAGATCGGCGATCAGCACGCGTCCGAGCGTGCCGAAGCGTGCTTTCGATTTGGCCGGCGCCTCGCCCATCTCGTCCTCCCTTTCGGCGCGACCGTGCGCGCGCCGCGCAGTATACATCGAGAGCCGCACCGCACCCATGGCGAGCAGACCGCCCTTGGACGCTTCTGGCGAGCAGCGAGCTTCCGCGCAGAAGCCTTCAGGAGCGAGCGCCCCCGCAGGACCGGACCGAGGAGGTAAGCCGCTCCTGGACGCTTCTGAGCGGAAGCTACCCGCGGCGGGCGCGACGGTATTCCAGCGGCGTCACCGAGGTCCAGCGCTTGAAGGCGCGGTGGAACGCAGCCGATTGGGAGAAACCGAGCAGGAACGCGATCTCGGCCAGCCCCAGATCGTGCCCGCCCACGTAGCTCAGGGCCAATCTGCGCCGCAGGTCGTCGAGCAGCTCCTTGAAGTTGGTGCCCTCGTGCTCGAGCTTGCGGCCCAGCGTGCGCGGGCTGATGTGGAGCTGGCGCGCGATGTTGGCCACGTTCGGATTGCCGCCCTCGAGCTCCTTGGCGATCAGGTCGCGCACCTTCTCGGTCACACTCTCGGCCCTGGGCAACTCCGCGAGCAGGCGCTCGGCATGCTTGCGGATCAGCGCGTGCAACTTGGGGTCGGCGGTGCCGAGCGGGATCTCGAGGTGCTCCTTGTCGAAAGCAAAGCCGTTGAACGGCGCGTCGAAGCGCAGCTTGCCGCCGACGAAAGTGAGCTGGTACTGCTCGGTGCTGGGCGGGAGCGGATGGGTGAACCACACCTCGTAGGCCGGGTCGAAGCCGGGCGGCCGCAGCCGCAGCGAGCTGACGTGGAATGCCCCCGACTGGAAGTCGGCCGCAGCCCTGGGCAGCACCACGCGGCTGTCGAGCTGGATGAACGCCTTGCCACCCTCGACCCGCAGCGAGAAGTCCAGCGCGTCGTTGACCAGGCGCAGATAGCGTGCGCTCACGTTGATCGCCTCGCCCCAAGTGGCCGCCGACGAGGCCGCGTACTCGAGCGCGCCGTAGTCGCCGGGCGAGATCTCGCGCGCCGCCTTCAGCCCCAGATCGGGATCCCCGGTCAGCGCCAGCGCCCCCTGCAGCAGCTCGTGCATGGTGGCGATCGGCAGCCGCTCGTCGGGATCGAGCGCCTCGAGCGGCGCCAGCACCTCGATCGGAAAGCCCGGCGCGGCACGCAGCACGCGCAAGAAAGGCTGCACCAAGCGCACGGCGTAGCACGGCTGGGAAGCGGCCTCGGATGCACCCACGGCGGGGGACTTTAGCACGCGCCCGCTGGCCCGGCGCACGCGCGATCGCGCCGTAGGTACTGGTTGCGAACCGCGTCTCGCCTCACCAGGCGTACTTCTTGAAGAACGCCCAGCCGAGCTCGGTGGCGCTCTCGGTCTGCGGGATGGCGAAGCCTGCGCCGGAGCCGCTCTGCGCGCCGCCGGACCAGGCGTGGCCCGTGATCGTTTCCCCGCCGCCGCCGGCCGGCTCGTCGAAGGAGCACAGCGCCACCTGACCGTCCGCGGGGCAGCCCTTGTAGTACTCGCAGCTGCCGCCCCTGACCATGGTCACGTCGGGCGCGCTCGGATCGCATCCGTTGTGCGCGACCCACTTGTCGCGCGCGTCCGTGCCGCACATGTAGTCGATCAGCGAGTCGCTCTTGAAGTGGAAGATGATCACCGGCTCGTGTTTGTTGGCACACGCGCTGAGGTCGTGGGTGCCGCCCGAGTGCGGGCCCACTGCGCGAAAGCTCGGGTTCACGCAGCCGGTCTCGTTGGAGAAGTACCCGCCCATCGAGAACCCGGACATGAAGATGTGGTCATGATCGAGGCACTGATCGGCTTCGATAAGCTTGATCAGCTCGTTCATGAAGGCCTGATCGTCGCCGGTCGCGGCGACGAATGCGCCAAGCCCGCAGATGCCGTCGCCCACGTTCCACGGCGTCGCGCCCTCGCCATCGGGATAGGCGGTGACGATGCCTTCGCGGTCGGCGATCTTGTCGTAGCCCGTGATATCGAACATGTCCTGGCCGGTCATCGTGAAGCCGTGCGGCACCACCACCAGCGGCGCCGGCTTGTTCGGATCGAGCGTGCTCGGCTCGTACAACACGAAGGTGCGCGCCGCGCCCCCGGCCATCACCATCTGATCGGTCTTACCGCGCAGCATGCCCGGCTTGCCGCTGCAGGCAGCGGCGCCGCTGCCGCCTTCGCCCCCGCCCCCGGCGCCTGCACCCTCGCCGCCGCTGCCCGACCCGGCCGCGCCGGCGATTGCGCCGCCGCCCCCGACGGCGCTGCCGCCGGAGCTGCCGCCGCCCCCGACGGGCACGACCGCCCCGGCGCCCCCAGTCCCCATCCCGACGCCGCCGGTGCCAGGCCCTTGCCCGCCCCCGCCGCCGGATCCACCCGAGCTCCCGCCGCTCGCAAGCCCGCCTGTGCCGCCACTGCCAGAGGGCGCAGCGCCCTGCTTCGCAGGCGCCTTGCTACAGCCCAGAGCGAGCACGAACGCCGCTCCGGAAGTCGCCACGATCTCCAATGATCTCAACATGTTCCAAGACATCCGCGACAATCGGCACGAGGCCTCGGCGCTGCGCCCGCGCGACGCGCAGCGCAGCTACGCGCAGCGCAGCTCTCGAGATGCTCTCGAGACGGCGACCAGCCAAAGACACCTCCGCAACCCAGGTCTGAAGCTAGGCGAATCGCGAGCCCGCGCACTGCTCGACCGCGCCAACATGTCGTCGCACCGCGACAGTGCACCGGCGCGGTCGCCGCCAGCGCAGCGGCCCGGCCGCCCTCACCAGGCTATGCTGTCCAACCAGGGGAGCAGGGACGATGCGAGCATCTTCATGGGCGGTGGGCGCGGCGGCGCTGTTGGTGGGCGCGCTCGGCTGCGCGAGCAAGAACACGGCGACGGCCGGCAGCGGCGGTGACGGCGGGCCGAGTCACAAAGACAGCGCGGACGCGGGCAGCGCGGGCGCAGGCGGCGCGAGCAGCAACGGCGGCGCGGACGCAGGGGGCAGCGTGGCCGCTGCCGGCGCAGCGGGCGACGCCGGCAGCGCGGGCAGCGGCGGGGCCGGCAGCGGCAGTGGCGGCGCCGGCGGCAGCGGCGCAACCCACGACGCCGGAACCACAATGGCCAGCGACGGCGGAGGCGGCTCGGGCGACGCGGGCACGACCCCGGCCGGCGTGTGCAATCTGGCGTGTGTGCGTGGCAAGCACTGCGAGCTGGTCCAGGTGTTCTGCCTGAAGGACCCCTGTCCCCCGCAGCCGCAGTGCGTCGATGACACGCCGGCCCCGCCGAGCTGCGGCGGGTTCGCGAACCTGCAATGCGCTGGGATGGGCAGCTGCGTCGACGATCCGAGCGACAGTTGCGACCCCAAGATGGGCGGCGCCGACTGTTCGGGCATCTGCCAGTGCGACAAGGCCGCAAGCTGCGCGCAAGGCATGATCTGGAACAGCTCGCCCAGCGTGTGCGCCTGCATGCCCGGGAGCGGCTGAACCCACGGAGCTGGGCCGGCGCCGGGCGCGGGCGTCAGGCGAAGACCACGCGCTCCTTGCCCAACAGCTGCCGGGTGCTGGGCGCGCTGCTGCCGAGCAGACGCGACAGCGCCTCGCGGTCGAGCTCGGGCGCGGCCAGCTGACGGCGTCCGGCGTTGGTGGCCTGCAGGTACATGTCGACCACCGCCTCGCCCTTGGGCGCGATCAAGTGATGGAACACGTAGCGCCAGATCAACACGTGGCGCGACTCCTCGGGACGCACCACGTCGCGGATCTGCAGCAACAGGTCCTGGCCGATCGGGTGGCCCCAGCGCTCGCACAGCGAGCCCACCAGCGGGAACACACGGCTCAACGCCACGGTCTCGATCCCGCCCAGAAACGCGGCCATGCCGCCCAGGCGCTTCTTGTTCTGCTTCTTGTCGTCGCTCGGCGGCGGAAACGCGGCGCCCGCGCCGTTGCCGACCGCACTCTGCGTGCTGGCCGGGGCGAAGCCGCCCATGGCGTAGAAGGCGTTGCCGAACACCTTGTCGCCGTGGCCCGCTTCCTCGGCCGACTGCTGGTTATAGGCGAGGAAGAGCGAGTCGGCGAGCTCACTCGGCAAGCCGGAGAGCGCCGCCAGGCGGGCCATCGCGAAGGTGGGGCTCTGTCCGGCCTTCTCGGTCGCGGCGATCCTCTCCAGCATCAGGTAGAAGCCGGCCACCGTGATCTCGCCGCCGAGCTCGCTTTGACCGAGCACCGACTCTGGATCGATCCCGCGATCGGCAAGCCGCCCGCGTGCCTGTGCGAGCTGCTGCGCGGAAAATAGAACCGCGCCCACCGTATCTGCCTGTGCCGTGCTTTGCGCCATCGTGTCCATCCGTGCGCGAGCGCCGCGCTGCTTTGCCCGAGAGCCGGGGCTTGCTACTTACTGGACTGTAAGTAATGCTGAGCGCCGGGTCAAGCAACAGCCCGCCCCCGCGCTCCGAGCGCCATGACCACGCGCAGCCCCGAGCCGCCCAAGCACACGCGCGCCCGCCCTGGAGCACGCGCGCGCAAGCGGCTGACCGCAGAGCAGGCGCGCGCGCGCATCCTGGAGGCGGCCGAGCGCAGGCTGGCCGAGGTCGGTCCGGAAGGCCTGCGCCTGACCGAGCTGGCGCACGAGCTCGGCGTATCGCACCCGGCGATCCTGCACCACTTCGGCAGCCGCGAGGAGCTGATCGTGGCCGTGATCGCACGCGCGACCGCGCGCCTGAACGCGCGGCTGGCCGAGCGCATCGCCGGCCGCGAAGCCGGCGGGCGCGAAGCCATTCTCGACATGCTGGCGCAGTTCTACGGCTCGGAAGGCCACGCCCGCCTGATCGCGTGGCTGATCCTCTCGGGTCGCGCGAAGAGGACGCGGCGCAAGCCGGGCGCGACGCCGCTGCTGCAACCGCTGATCGAGCTCTCTCACGCGCAGCGCGTGCGCGCGCACCCGGAGCACGGGATCACGCTCGAGGACAGCCGCTTTCGCATCCAGCTCGGCGCGCTCGCGCTGCTCGGCGACGCGATCTTCGGCGAGCAGATCCGCTACGCCTCCGGCGACGCGCCCGGCGCAGAAGGCGCGGCCGATTTTCGCAGGCGGCTGGCCGCGCTGCTGGCGGATCGAGCCTGACGGCTGCGCGGTGAAGCCCCGTGCGAGTTGGTGTACGCTCGGCGGCGATGGAGGCTCGCGTCGATCGGCGGCTCGCCTGGGCGGCGGCGGCGTGGCTGCTGGCGGCGTGGACCACGTCCGCGCGCGCGCAGCAGGGCGCGGCCGAGTCGGGCGCAGCGGCCCAGCCGGCGACGCAGGACGCAGCGGCGCAGCCGCCGACTCCGGCGACCAAGCCGGTGCAGCAGTCGGGAGCGGACGCGGCCCGCGCGCGGCCCGCGGCTGCGGGCGCAGCGGTCGCACCCGCGCAACCGGCCCAAGCGAGCGCAGCGCCCACCGCGCCCGCGCAGACGAGCGCCGGCGCTACCAGCACGCCGCCTCTGGACAGCGAAGACGGTGTGGGCGCGACCAACGCGCAGGTCGAATCCACGGAGGCGCTCGAGCGCGCCAAGCGCAAGCAGGATTTGCGCGCGGCGCTGGCGCGGGTCGAACGCGAGCGCGCGGGCAGCAGCTTACTGCTGCCTTGGCTGGCTACCTCCGCCAGCGCGGCGATCCTGCTGGCGGGGCTGTCGGTCGGGCTCGGCTACGGGCTGTGCGGCCACAGCTGCTCGGCGCCGGCCTGGCCGGGTTGGTTCGTGGTGGCGGGCACCACCACCGGCACCGCCAGCCTGGTGTGGCTGGAACGCAAGCAGCACGACCGCGCGGAGCTCGCGCTGCGCCGCGACTACCTCGAGCAGGAGCTGCTCCGGATCAAGTGGGACGAGGCGGCCGCGAGCCCCGCGGGTAGATCGGGTGCGCGCGCGGGCGTGCGTGTTCGCGCGCGCTTCTGAGTTGGGTTTCGCCCTTTTGCGGCGGACGATCGCGCAGGACAGCGCTCTTCAGGGCGTTTCGTGCGACGCAGGAAGGGTAGGTCCCCTTTCAAGGAGCACGGGACGGCCCGAAAAGCCGCGCATGTGGGGAAAGACGAAGGAAATCATAGGCGCTCAACCTGTTCGGTGCTCCAGATCAGAGCTCGCGATTCGGGATCGAAGCACAAACTCTGATTTCTGCTTTGCTTGTCAGGGAGTCGCGCCGACTCCCTGTGTGCGAGGCAAAGCCTCGCGCATTCACCCTCTCGCGGTGCCGCGGCATCCGCCGCACCGCTAAAGGACCGATCGGCATGGCCGTTCCCGGATCGTGATCGGTCATTCAGGGCAGCGTGACGCGGGCCAGGTATCGCGCGCTGTCGTTGACGTTCGGTGTGAGGATCGCGAACAGCGTCCCGGGCACGGCTGCAAGCGAGGTGACGTAGAACGGGTAGTCGGTTAAGAGATCGGTGCGCGTCGCGCTCGCGAGCTGCACGGCGAAGCAGCCGCCGTCGTCCGTGCGATAGCCGGGCGCGGCCGCCAGATCACCGCCGGCCAGCGCGGCGAAGTTGCCGCCGGGCAAGGGTTTGACCTCGAGCGTCGCTAGATCGATCCGATCGGCGTCGAGCCCGACCATCACGAAGTAGTCGTCGTCCGCGAAGGTCTGGGCGGCGGGCGTGGTGAGCTTGTCGCTGGTGGCGAGCACCGTGGCCATGGTCGAGCTCTTGTCGACGCGCTGGATCGTGAACACCGTCGCGGGGCTCGACACGTGAGGGGGCACCTCGGTGACGAACACGGATGCTGTGTTGACGGCGAGCGCCACGATCGAGCCCGGCGCATCCGAAGCCGAGTCGAAGATCTGCTCGCGTGCCGCCGGCATGTCGAGCATGCTCTTCTGCGCGCGCAGCACGCGCGAATCGCCGTCATTGGCGAAGTAGAGCCGATCCTGGTCCTGGGCCAGCGAGCTGCCCGCCGTGCCGTAGCGCGTCGGCGGCTCCGAATCGTCCTTGGGCATGCCGAAGAGCGAGGCGCTCAGCTCGCTCGCGGCGGTGGCCGCCACGAAATACAGGTGATCCTGGTCGACCACTAGCGGCAGCGGGGGGCGTTCCACGCTCGAGCGCGGGAACACGAAGCTTGCGCCCTGTGCCATCGGCTCGCCGGGTCCCCCCGCAACTGGCCAGCGCATCAGCATCGCGGGCCCCTCTTGGTATTGGTCGCCCGTGGTGTACTCGACTCCATAGACGAACTGCGCATCCGCCGTGACCACGAGGTCGCGGTCCGTCACCTCCGCGAGCGTCACCACCATATGGCCGTCCGAGGCGCCCGGGGCCGCACAGACCCCGTTCAGGTGGCAGACGAGAGCGCCGGAGCAATCGCCCGGCTGGCACCCCGCGGACCCACCGCCGTCGTCGTCCGGCGTTGGCCCGGGCGGGACCGTGCTGCCGGCGTCGTGCCGCACGGGCGTGGACGCGTCGGGCTGGCCCGCGTCCGCGCTCTGAACGACCGCCGCATCCACGCCTGCGGCATCGGCCAGCCCCGAGTCGACCGCGACCGACGAGCCGGGAATCGGCGTGCCCACGCACACGCCGTCCACGCAGCGCTGGCGCGCGCCGCACTGTGGACCGGCGACGCACGACTGCAGGCAGACCATCTGCGAGGCTGCCTTGCTCGCGGCGGGCTCGCAGTCAGCCGCCAGGTCGAGGCCTGCCGGATCGCTGCAGACCGCGTCGTGCCCCGAGCGCGAATCGCACTCGTCGCTGCTCTGGCACGACTTGGTGCAGATCCCGCAGGTGCAGTCCAGCCCGTCGCCGCAGTCGTCGCTCGAGCTGCACTGGCCGAGCCAGCTCGTCCCACCATCGGCGCTGCCGCGCCCAGATCCGCAGCCGCAGGCCAGCAGGAACGCCATGCCAAGGATGAATGCCCTCATGCTTCGCTCTCCCGGCGTCGACCCCGGCGGTGCGACGCCGCACCTTTCGCCGCCGCCTGGACGCTCCGGCCGCGTCCCAGCGCTGCGATCAGCACTGCGCTGCGGCGCCTTGCGCTCGGGCCCACCTCACTCACGATCCCTTGATCCCATCTCGCCGACGCTGCACCAGATCATAGCCGCCACTGCGCCCGGCTGGCACATGTCCGGCGCTGCCAGGCTCGATCAGTCGTCCTTGCACCTACCCGCGCCTGCAGTGCCCTGCATGCGCAGCAAGGCATCACCTCAGCCCGCGGTCGAGACGCAGTAGCCGAACTGGGCGGTCTGGCCCGGGGCGACGCTCTTGTTCCAGTCGGCGCCGGTGAAGGTGACCTCGCCGCTGTCGCCGTCGGCGACCGAGCTCCAGTGGTCGGTGAGCTTGCCGTCGAGGGTGAGCTTCACGCTCCAGTCGAGCACATCGCTGCCGGGGTTCTGCACCGTGACCGAGTCGCAGTGGCCGCTCTGCCAGCTGGAGTCGGTGTGCACCATGTACGGGGTCTCGGGGCCCGCCGGCTGCGTGGCGCCTGCGCCCGCGGCGGACGGATCGGACAGCGAGCCCGCGCCCGCGTCGGGCAAGGCGGCGGAAGCGGGCGGCGGCGTGCCCACGTCGCTCGGATCTTGGCTGCGCGTGGTGAAGTGCAGGGTGTGGATGGCGGCCAGCACCATGTCGCGCAGGTTGCCGCCCGAGTCGACGAAGCTCTGTTGGATCTGCGCCAGCTCGCAGGCCAGCGCGTCGTCCTCGCTGCGACCGTAGGCGAAGCGGAACCACTGCAGCGCCACACAGCGCGTCACCTCCTCGCTGTGCGCCAGCACGTCGGCGAGCTGCGGCACGCCGTCGAACGTGGAGTCGGTCGACACGCTGTCGATGATCTGGCCGCTGGCGTCGATCGGGTGGCCGCCGTCCTGCGTGCGGAAGCGGCCCACACCGTCGAAGTGCTCGAACGCGTAGCCGATCGGGTCGATCAGGCTATGGCAGCTCTTGCACGGCTCCTTGACCGAGTGCGCGGCGAAGCGCTGGCGCACGGTCAGGCTGGGGTCGACCGGCGGCGGCTGCACCACCAGCCCGGGCGGGGGCGGCTGCAGCGGCTGGCACAGCAGCCGCTCGCGCACCAGCTTGCCGCGCACCACCGGCGAGGAGCTGTCCGGGCGCGCGTAGGTGGTGAGCACGCCGCCGAGCGCGAGCACGCCGCTGCGCTGCGGGTCGGGCGACGGCACCGCGCCGAAGCCGTCGGCGCCGGGGCTCGCGGGCATCGGCACGCCGTAGAAGCTCGCCAGCGCCGGGTTCACGAAGGCGAGCTTGGCGGTGAGCAGCTGCGCCAGCGTGCCGTCGCCCTCGAACGCGACGTGCTCCACGAAGTGGTCGACCTCGCTGGCCATCGCGGCGCGGATCTCGGGCGTCCACTCGGGGAAGATCTGGGCGTCCTTGGGCACCGAGCCGAGCACGTCCAGGCCCAGCCACTCGCGCACGAAGCGCTCCAGCTGCTGATGGCCGCGCGGGCTGTCGATCAGGCGCGCAGCCTGCGCATCGAGCTGCTCGGGGCTCGCCAGCTCGCCCTTGTCGGCGGCGTCGAGCAGGGCGTCGTCCGGGGTCGAGCCCGTCAGCGTGTACGAAAGCTCGGTCGCCAGCTCGTATTGGGATAGCGCGTAGCGTCCCGGCTGCACCTGGCTGCCGAGCTCGGTGCGGTAGAGGAAGCTCGGCGACTGCAGCAGCGCGGTCAGCACCAGCTGCACGCCCGCGCTGAAGCCGCCGTCCGCGCTGCCCAGCGCGTACAGATCGAGGTAGCGGGCGACCTCGACGTCGGTCGGCGGGCGCCGGAACAGCCGCCGGCCGAAGCCTCGGATCAGCTGCTCGGCGCAGCTCTGGTCGCCGCCCTTGGCGGCGCAGGGGGCGAGCTGGTCCAGCTTCTGTACGGCCTGGGCCGCGAGTTGCTCGGCCGAGGTGTAGAGCTGGTCGCCGAGCAGCGGCGTGACGCGCAGCGCTTTGGCGTTGTCGTCGAAGCCGTTGACCACGGTGTCGGCCGCGAAGCTCTTCTCGGCGTCGGGCCGCACGCCCAGCAAGTCCTCGATCGTGTTGTCGTACTCGAAGCGCGACAGCCGCCGCAGCATACGCGGCCCGGTGCGGGTGGGGTCGACGCAGGTGGCCGCGGCGGCGGCCGCGCTCGCGCTGGCGGGCGCGCCGGACTTGCCGCCGGGCACGATCACGTGGCTGGCCGGCTTGCCCTGACAGGACAACGACAGCAGGCAGGCCCAGGGCAGAAGGCGCGCCGCGAGCCGCGCCGCGCGCGTCACGACAGCCCCTCGAGCGGCCCCTGGCCCACCGACGGATCGCCGAAGGTCGCGTTATCGAGGCCCATGCCCTGGCACAGCGAGACCAGCAGCTTCTGGTGCGGCTCGCCGCCGAGCTTGAGATAGCGGCCGGTCGTGAGGAAGCCGGTCGCGCCGGCCAGCACGAACGGCACCGACTCGCAGTTGTGCAGGCGGCCGTCCGCCAGCTCCTTGGCCCACACCAGCAGCGTGTGATCGAGCATGCTGCCGTCGGCGCCGGGCTCCGGCAGCGCGTCGAGCTGCTGCACCAGGTATGCGAACTGCTCGGCGATCCAGCGCTCGGCCTTGACGTACTGCGCGACGCCGTCGGTGTTGGTGTCGTCGGAGTGCGAGAGCGTGTGATGGCCTTCTTGCAATCCGAGCCACGAGAACACGTGCGGGCCCACGGTGTGGGAAAGCTGCAGCGTGGCCACGCGCGTGAGCCCACAGCCGAGCGCGCTGACCATCAGATCGGTCTGGCTGCGCGTAATCTTGTCGAAGTTGGGGTGCGCGTTGGGGTCGAGCTGCATCGGCGCCGCGGGCGCCACGCAGCCGTTGCTCTGCGCGGGGCCGAGCAGCGAGGTCTCCATGCGCCGCAGCGCATCCAGGTGCGCGTCGAGCTTGTTCTGCTCCTCGGCGCCCACCTTGTCGCGCAGGTCCGTGAGCTCGCCGCGCAGCAAGTCGAGCACGCTCTGCTTCTTTTGCATGGCGGCGTCGAGCTGGGGCATCGACATCGAGCTGTCCTGGCCGCCGAACAGGCGCTTGTACACGCTGACCGGGTCCTGGTCGGGGTGGACGAAGGTGTGACCGGGCGCGTAGAGCATGCGCGTCTGCACGGTGCCGCCCCAGGCGTCGGTCTCCACCCCGAGCTCGAGCGAGGCGTAGGGCGTGTCGGCAGGCAGCTTGCTCGCGATGTACTGGTCGACCGATTGGCCCTGGCTCGGGGTGGAGGCGCCGCCGCCGGTGAGCATGTTCTCCATGCCACCCTCGTGGTTCGCGACGCCCTTGAAGTCGATCCCGGAGAGCAGCAGCAGCCGCGGCTGCACCACGCTGAGCGGCTCCAGGATCGAGCCGGGCGCGAAGGTGAAGCTGGCGCCCTCTCCGTCCGGCCAGTAACGATTGGGTACCGTTCCGTTGGGCGAGAAGAAGATCACCAGCCGCTTGGCGGGCGGGGGCGGGGCGCTTTGCGCGCGCGCAACGGGCAGGCCGAGCGCGCTCTTGCGGCACAGGACGGGTGCGAGAGCGGAGGCGCCAAGAGCTGCCAAGAAAGCGCGTCGTCGCATGGTCGGGACTCCGGCGGCGTGGGCCACCGCACCCATAGTGGGGACCACCCGGCCAGCCGGGTCATGCGGAATTTCGCCAAATCACCGCGCCAACAGCTGTTGATCCCTGGCGATGTTGGGCGGCGGGGTGCAGTTGTCGGTGCACGTGGGCCAGGTATCGGTGGACGGATTGCAGGTTGGCGCGTCGGTGCCGTGGGTCACGCAAACGCGCAGCGGCGGCGAGATGCCGACGTTGCCGATCTTGTCTTCGGCGCGAGCCGCCAGGCAGAGCCAGCCTTCGGTGTTGCCCATGGCCCCGTAGACATCCCAGCCCTCGCCTGCGCATGGGCCCAGGTTGCTGTTGGTCGGCTGGCCGAAGGCGTAGACCGCCTTGGGCGCGTCGTCGCTCGGCCCCGCGACGATGCGCGTCATCGGCGTGACCGGGCAGAGCGGCATGGGGGGCACGGGGGTCCCCGGGTTGAGCATGCAATCAGGGGCGAGGTTCGCCGGATCGCTGAAGTCGGCCGCGTGATCGTAGAACGACATCCCACGGATGTTGAGCCCCACGAGGTCGACGTGCACCGGCGCGTCGGGCCCCTTGTTGTCGTTCCACTTGGCGATGTCGTCGCAAACCCCGTCGCCGTCGGTGTCGATCAGGAACGGCTTCGACGGCTGCTGCACGAAGAGCTTGACCGTGGTCGGCTCGACCCCGGCGATGTACGAGTAGGTCTCTCCGGGGACGTGATTGGTCTCATCCCAGATCAGCAAGCGATAGAGCGACGCGTCCAGAACCGTGTCTCCGTCGTTGGTCGCGTCGGCCCCGACCGGGTCGAAGGGGTCGCTGCATACGCCGCTTTGGTTGTATTCGCGGATCGGCGGCGGGTCGAGGCTCATGATCGGGGGGCGGTTGTCCAGACGGAGCACCAGGGACACCGTGTTCTGGTTGCCGACAACGTCGCTGGCGCTGACGTTGATCGTGATCTCGGTGAGGTCGGTGCCGAAGGCGAGCGTGTCGAACTGCGCGGTATAGGTGCTCCCGTTCGCGGTCCAGTCCGACGGCATCAGCGTGAAGCTGCTGTTGATGGTGGCAAAGACGGTACTCGGGTCGACCCCGGAAGCGTCTGTGATGTTGAGCTCCAGGCCCACCTCTCCGCGAACGATCTGCAAGTCCCCGGGTTTGTTGATCACGATCGTGGGGCCGTCCGAATCGAGGTTGATGTGGACCTTGTGGACGCGCGTGGGCGCGTCGGGCATGCGGCTGCTGGCGGCCGAGACCGTGATGTCGGACGAGGTCGGCGCCATCGGAAAGAGCGTCTTGTCGTTGAAGGGCACATTGGCCGTGAACAGGCCCGGTTGACTCGAGTCCTCGGTGAAGTCGAACGCCTGGCCCGAGACGTCGAGCGCGATCTCGGTGGGGGTCGCCTGCATGTCGTCGCTGCTGACGGGGTCCGGCGTGATTTGGAACTTGATCAGCACGGGGGTTCCCAGCGCGTGGTTGCTGCCCGGTTTGGGCTCGATCACGTCGATCGAGGGCCCCAGGTCGAGGAAGCTATCGACGGCTGCGGAGCCGGTAATCGGAGGCGAGCCGACGTCGGCCGCGTCGCAGGAAAAGTGCAGCGCCCCGTTTGGGAGCTCGCTGAGGTTGAACTTCGCCTCGAAAGTGTTGTCGGCGAGCGCAGTGAGCGTGCCGACAGTCGGCATGTTCGCGTCCTTCGGGTTGGCCAGCAGGATGCGGACCGTGCTCTGGTTGACGTCACGCGCTCCCGGTACCTGGGACTTGGTGACCTTGCAGCGCACCGTCGCCATGTTGGTCGTGATGATCGGGTCCGCGTTGGGATCGGCGGCCGGCGCGGGCTCCAGGATCTCCACGTCCGGCGCGCCCTCGACCGGTGCGCCGGAGTCTTCCGCGCCCATGATCGGCGATCCGCCGTCGCTGGGCTGGCCGCCGCTGGACGCATCGGAGCTCGTGCCGCCGTCGATCTTGGGCTTGGAGCTCTTGCCGGCACCGCCGGAGTTGCTGGAGCCGCCTTTACCGGCGGCCACCGTGCCGGCGCCGCCGCCACCGCAAGCCGCAAGAAAGGCGACGCCGAAGATGAAGATCGAGATCGACGGACCGATCGGGACGCATTCTCTCACCGGCATGTGGCACGGCCCCCTTCTCGCGAGATCACGAGATCATACGCGTGCCGATTTGCGAGATACAACCAAGCGGGCGCGTTCGGTGCCGCACGTGTAGTCGCCGCTCGCACACGGGCCGGCGTGCCGCGCGAGACCCGCGCGCTCGCCGGACGCGCGCCCATTCGCGTCACGGGGCGGGGCGGGTTTCTCGGTCCGGGACGCCGACAATTTTGGTGCGACTTGGCGCGGGCGCTGGTAGACCCGCCCCATGCGGGCCTGTGTCGCGCTGGGCGCGGCCTTGGTAGCTCTTCTGGGGTCGGCGGCGCTCGCGAGCGGCCAAACCAACGCGCCTGCGGTGCCCGCGCGGCTGCTGCTGCTGTCGCCGCTGCCGGCCGGGGTCGAGGCGCGCATCACGGGGCAGACCGCGGACCTGCCCTGGCAGCTGCAGCGCGTGGCGGGACGTGCAGGCGAAGATCGACTGCAGGTCGCCGCGCAGGCGGCGCGTGCCAGCCAGGCGCGTGCCGCCTTGTGGGTGACGCGCGAGGACAATGGCGCGTACACGTTGCGGCTCTACGACCCGCGCAAGCACCGCCTGCTCGAGCGGCGCTTCGAGCTCGACCCGGCGGCGGGCGCGTTGGCCGACTCGGCCGCGCTCGAGGCGCTGGCGCTCGCGGTGCGCTCGGCGCTGCGCGCGCTGGCGGCCGACCAGACCGTGGGCGAAGCGGTGGCCGCAGGCGCGGGCAGCGATGAAGCCGGGGGCGGGGGCACGGGCGCGGGGGCGGGGGCGGGTAAGGGCACCGGCACGGGCGGGGGCACGGGCACGGGCACGGGGGCGGGCGCGGGTAAGGGCGCGGGTAAGGGCGCGCATGGTGGAACGATCAGCAGCGCAGGCGGCGGAACGGGGACGTCGGAAGGCGCGGGCACGGGAGAGGATGGAGGCGGGGGCGAGGGGAGCGCGGTGCCGGCGGGCCGGCGCGTCGCGCTTGCGGCCAGCGGGGGATGGGACCTGGCGCTCGATGGTCAGAGCCCGCTGCAACAAGGACCGTGGGCGCGGTTGGGTGTAGCGCTCGGTCGGGTCGAGCTTGCGGCCGAGGCGCAGACCGCGCTTGCGGTCACGCTGCGCGACCCGCAGACCCGCATCACGTTGCGGCGGCACGTGCTGCTCGGCGGCGCATCGCTCGACGTGGTGCGGCGGGCGCGCGTGCAGCTCGCGCTGGGCGCGGCCGCCGGTGTGGCCGCGTTCGCGCGCAAGACCACGCGGGTGGATGCCGGGCTGCAGCCCGCGCCGGCCCACACGCCGCTGGCGTTCGCGCTCGGGCTCGCGTTGCGCGCGCGTTTCGTGTTGCTTTCCGGCGCGCGGGCCAGCTTCGGCTTCGAGCTCGCGCTGGGCGCGCTGGTCGTGCCCGCGGCGCCGGTGCTCCGCTACGACAACGCGCGCGATCACGTCGACCGCGCGCTGTGGCTCATCCAGCCACACGCGCACCTCGGACCGTACCTGCGACTTAAGCTATAGACCCGCCGGGTTGGCGGGAGCGCGCACGAACGGGAAGGCGCGTTCCCGCCGCGCTGTGCAAAGCTCCTGCTGCGCGGGCCACTCACAGCCCGCTCCCTTCCCTCACATCGGCCCGAAATTGCGCGGATTCCGCGGCCCCGGGCACGCTTACGGCTGACCCGATGCGCGCGAGCCTTTCCACTGTACTCTGGCAATGATGGCCGAGCCCTCGAAGCGAAGCGAGCGCGTGCTGGTTGCGCTGCCGGAGCCACAAGCCCCGCGCAAGCCAGCGCCCACGCGCATCGCCGGCGATGACGCGCGCATCGCGGCCGCCGCGTCCGGCGATCGCAGCGCGGCGTCCTCGCTCTGCGCGGAGCTGCTGCCGCGCACGCGCAACGTTGTGCGCTTTCTGGTGCGCAGCGATGCGGATGTCGACGACTTCACGCAGAACGCGCTGATCGAGGTGCTGCGCGCGCTGCCCAGCTTCCGCGGCGAGAGCAGCCTGACCACCTGGGCCGACCGCATCACCGTGCGCACGGTGATGCGCCAGCTGGGACGCCGCCAGCGCGAGCGCGAGCAGCGCGACCGCCTGGACAAGGAGCTGCACGCCTTACACACCACTGCGCCCGAAGCCGAGAACTACGCGGCACGCAGGCGGCTGGCGCAGGTGCTCGACGGCATTCCGGAGGCGCAGCGCCAGGCGCTGGTGCTGCATCACGTGATCGGTATGAGCGTGCCCGAGCTCGCAGCCGAGCTCGGCGTAAGCTTCGACACGGCCAAGAGCCGCTTGCGGCTCGGCATGGAACGGCTGCGCGATCACTACCCGGGCGGGAGAGACGAGCATGGCTGACCCTATCGACTTCGCTTCGTGGGAGCTGCAGGGCTTGCTGTCGGCCGACGGCGAAGGCCCGGCCGAACGCATCGACGCGGCGGCGGCCGCCGCGCTGGTCGAGCGCGCGGTCGACGGCGCGCTGCCGGGCGGACCGGCGCGCGCGCGCACGACCAAGGGCAAGCGCGCCGCCTGGTTGCTCGCGGCCGCGGTCGTGCTGGGCGGCTCGGCCGCCGCGGCGATGTACGCCGCGCTGCGCGCGCCGCAGCCACAGCAGCCGCCGCAGCCACAACCGCCGAGCGCGGCCGCGCCGGCAGCGGCGATGCCGGCCCCCGCGAGCGCCGAGCCCGCGCTGGCGCCCGCGCCCAGCCCGGCGCAGCCGAAGCCCGCGCCGCAGTCGAGCGCGCGGCCAAGCGCCAGCGAGCGCGGCGCCCGAGCGACCGAGGATCTGTTGCAGCGCGCCAACCGCCTGCGTGGCGAGGGCCACTACCGCGCGGCCGAGCGCGTGTACTTGCGGGCCGCGGCACAGGGCGCGGGCGGCGCCACCGCGTATAGCGCGCGCACCGCCGCGGCCAGCTTGCGACTGGAGCAGCTCGGCGACCCCAGGGGCGCGCTGCGCCTCTATCAGCAGGCGCTGCGGCAGAGCCCGACCGGCGCGCTCACGCCGGAGATCCGCGAGGGTATGGCCCACGCCTACCAGGCGCTCGGGCGCGCGAGCGACGAACAGCGCATGCTGCAGGCGTTGCTCGCCGCGCAGCCGTCTGGACCGGCGGCCGAGCGAGCGAGGAAGCGCCTGCAGGTGCTCGATGCGGGGCCGTGAATACGCGCTGTGCGTGTGTCTGCTGGCAGGCTGGGCAGGCTGCGCACAGCTCGATGTAGTGGCGTTGCGCAAGGCCGGGTCGAGCCCCGCCTTGGACGCGGGGTCGGACGCCGGCGCCCACGCGGATGCGGGCTCGGACACCGACGCCGGCTCGGACACCGACGCGAGCTCGAGCCCGCCGGCGAGCTGCTCCTACCGCATCCAGAGCGTGGGCGCGGGCGGGCGTACGACGACGCTCGATGCGCTGGTCGCGGGCGGGCTGCAGCACGCGATTTGCGCCTGCACCGGGTTCGCGGCCGGTGACACGCTGCAGACCGACGCCTTCGACGGCGCCGACGGGCCGTACGCGGCCGGCATGCCGGGAGGCGACGTGGGCGTCAACGGGGAGCTCGGCCTGGACGGGTCCTCCAGCATCGACGGCGCGCTGATCGTGGCCGGCAGCAGCGGGATCAACCTGGGCGCGAGCGTGCAGCTCGAGGTCGGCGCAGACCTGGCGAGCGGCGGCCCGCTGCAGGGCGCCGGTGCCAGCGTGAGCGCGGGCGGCAACGCGCAGGTCGCCGGACGCATCGAGCTCGGCGATCTGCGCGTGGACGGGGTGCTCACCCAACCAGCCGGTGCAATGCAGAACATCTCGGGCACCCGTCAGCTCGGCGGGATGCGCAGCGCCGAGGTGCAGATCGCGCCGCCGTGCGCCTGCGACGCCGCCTCGGTGCTCGACGTAGGCGCGCTGGTGCGCGGTGCGGCGACGGGCGCGGTGTCGCTGCGCGACCCGAGCGCGGCGCTGGCGCGCGACTGCGCACAATACGTGCTGCAAGATTTGAGCCCGGCCGCGCTCGGGCTGCAGCTGCGCGCGCGCGCCGCGATCTATGTGCCGGGCGATCTGCATGTCGGCGGCGATTTCCGCGCCGACGTCGCGACCGGTGCGGAGCTCGACTTGTTCGTCGCCGGCGATCTGAGCGTGGACGGCCGCATCGCGCTCGGCGAGCAGCCGGGGCAGGGACCGGTCCGCATCTACGTCGGCGGCGCGGGTACGGTCCAGCTCACCGGCGGCGGCACGCTGCAAGGCGTGCTGTACGCGCCGAACGCCGAGCTGGTCACGGCGGACGCCCTCACCGTCTACGGCGCGCTGCTGGTGCGCCGCGTCGCGGCCTCGGGCGCGCTGACTGTGCACTACGACCAGAACGTCGGCCGCTAGCGAAGGGCCGGTCTCCGGCGACTGCCGGGTCGCTTGGGCTCCGGCTCGATCGTCGGTTCCCGACCCATAGCGGCGGGCGCAGATGGAGCACGCCCCTGCTCGAGGTCAGCGCTGCGCGGGCTCGGCCCTTCGCAAGCGCCGGCATGCGATCACGCTGTAGACCGTTGGAAGCACCAGCAGGGTGACGAGCGTGCTCGAAATCATGCCTCCGATCATGGGTGCCGCGACCCGCTTCATGACGGACGCGCCGGTCCCGCTGCTCCACATGATCGGCAGCAGGCCGAAGATGATGGCCGAGACCGTCATCGCGAGCGGCCGCACGCGGCCCGCGGCCCCGGCCAGAACGGTGGTGTGCAGCGCCGACGGCGACGGCGGCCCGCCGTCGGTTGCCGCCGGCGCGTCGCGCAGGGCGTGGTCGAGGTACACGAGCATGACGACGCCCATCTCGGCCGATACGCCGGCCAACGCGATGAAGCCGACCCCAACGGCCACGCTCAGCTCGTAGTGCAATAGATACACGAGCCACACGCCCCCGATCAGGGCAAACGGCAACAGCGACATCACCAACAGCGACTCCGTGAGCCTGCCGAAATTCAGGTACAACAGGATGAACACCAGCAGCAAGGTCGCAGGCACGATCAGCCGCAGGCGCTGGGCCGCGCGCTGCATGTACTCGAACTGTCCGCTCCACAGCAGCCTGTAGCCGGCAGGCAGCTTCACCTTGTGGGCCACCACCTGCTTGGCCCGCTGCACGTAGCCGCCGATGTCCGAGCCGGTGACATCGACATAGATCCACGCCGTAGGTTGCGCGCCCTCGGACTTCACGACCGGCGCGCCCTTGACGAAGCCGATGTCGGCAAGCTCACCCAGGGGCACCGAGTGGCCCATCGGCGAATCGACCAGCACGCTCCTGATCGCGCTGAGCGATTGCCGGAGCTCACGCGGATAGCGCACGTTGATCGGGTAGCGCTCCAGACCTTCGACCGTGCGACCCACGTTCATGCCGCCGATCGCCGAAGAAATGACGTTCTGGATGTCGTCGACCTGGATGCCGTAGCGCGCCGCTGCGGTGCGTTTGATGCGGATGTCGAGGAAGTTGCCGCCGGTGACGCGCTCCGCGTACACCGACGCGGTGCCCGGCACGTTGCGCAGCTCCGCTTCGATCGCCTCGGAAATCCTCGCGAGCTCATTCAGGTCGCTGCCCATCACCTTGATGCCGACCGGCGTCTTGATGCCGGTCGCCAGCATGTCGATGCGCGTCTTGATCGGCATGGTCCACGCGTTCGTCAGCCCCGGGAAACGCACCGCGCTGTCGAGGTCGCGCACGAGCTTCTCGCTGGTCATGCCGGCACGCCATTGCGAACGAGGCTTGAGCGTGATCACCGTCTCGATCATGCTCAGCGGCGCCGGGTCGGTGGCCGTCTCGGCACGGCCCACCTTGCCGAACACGTGGTCGACCTCCGGGAAGCTCTTGATGATGCGGTCGGTCTGCTGAAGCACCTGCCGCGCCTTCGTGATCGAGACCCCTGGCAGCATGGACGGCATATACAGAAGGTCCCCTTCGTCCAGGGGCGGCATGAACTCGCTGCCGAGCTGCGACACCGGCCATACGGCCCCCGCGAGCGCGAGCAGCGCCACGCCGAAGGTCACCACGGGATGGCGCAACGCCGCGCGTAAGGGTGGTCGATAGACGAAGACCAGCGCGCGGTTGATCGGGTTGCGCGACTCGGCCCGAATGCGCCCGCGGACCAGATACCCCATCAGGATCGGCACCACGGTCACGCTGAGCAGCGCGGCGGCGATCATCGCGTAGGTCTTGGTGTACGCGAGCGGTTTGAACAGCCGTCCTTCCTGCGCCTGCAGGGCGAATACCGGCATAAACGACAGCGCGATGATGAGCAGCGAAAAGAACAACGACGGGCCCACTTCCTTGGAGGCCTCGACCGCGAGCTGCCAGCGGTCCGCGTCGGGCTCCGCGTGCTCGATGTGCTTGTGCATGTTCTCGATCATCACGATCGCGGCATCGACCATGGCGCCGATCGCGATCGCAATTCCGCCCAGGCTCATGATGTCGGCGTTGATGCCCTGCAGGCGCATGATGATGAAGGCGAGCAGGATCCCGGCCGGCAACGTGAAGATCACGACCAGCGCGCTGCGCGCGTGCAGCAAGAACAGCATGCAGACCAGCGCGACGATGATGCACTCCTCAACGATCTTGCCCTGCAGTGTCTTCACCGCGCGCTCGATCAGCCCCGAGCGATCGTAGGCGGCCTCGATCGTGACCCCCTTGGGCAGCGTCTGCTGAATCTTGGCGACCTGGCGCTTGACGTCGTCGAGCACTTGCTTGGCGTTCTGCCCGTAGCGCATCACGACGATGCCGCCCACGACCTCGCCCTCGCCGTTCCAGTCGGCCAGCCCGCGCCGGATCTCCGGCCCGACGCCGACCGTGGCCACGTCGGCGATGCGCACCGGGACGTGGTCGGGGCTGACCGCGAGCGGGATCTCGCGGATGTCGTCGAGCGACTTGATGTAACCGAGGCCTCGCACCATGAACTCGGTTTCGGCGAGCTCCACGACGCGACCGCCCACGTCGCGGTTGCTGCGCTTGATCGCCTCGCGCACCTTGGCCAGCGGGATGCCGAACGCCTGCAATTTCTGCGGGTCGACAGTGACCTGATACTGCTTGACGAATCCGCCGATGCTCGCAACCTCGGCGACGCCGGGGACCTGCTGCAGCTGGTAGCGGATCTGCCAGTCCTGGATCGAGCGCAGCTGGGCGAGGTCGTGGTGGTTGTCGGACTTGAGGATGTACTCGTACACCCAGCCCACGCCCGTCGCGTCCGGCCCCAACGCAGGGGTGACCCCCTCCGGGAGGCGGCCGGCGGCGTAGTTGAGGTACTCAAGCACGCGGCTGCGTGCCCAGTACATGTCCGTGCCGTCCTCGAAGATGACGTAGACGAAGGACAGACCGAAGAAGGAGTAGCCGCGCACGACCTTCGACCGCGGCACCGAGAGCATGGTGCTGGTGAGCGGGTATGTGACCTGGTCCTCGACCACCTGGGGCGACTGGCCCGGGTACTCGGTGAAGATGATGACCTGCACGTCGGACAGGTCCGGGATCGCGTCGAGCGGCGTGGCGCGCATCGCCAGCACCCCGCCGGCCAGCGCGACCACGGCCAACACGACCACCAGGAAGCGGTTCGCGACCGAGATCTCAATCAGGCGGCCGAGCATGATCCTCGTCCGAGTGCTTCGAGGTCGCGGGCGTGGCGCCCGAAGCCGCGGGCTTCGGGCTCTTGCCTTGCTGCGCCGGTGGCATCTGCATGCCCGGCATCGACGGCATCGGTCGCGCCTTCTCTTCAGGCACCGGTTTCGGAGCGGGCGGGGCGCCCGAGGCCGCGGGTTTCGGGCGCTTGACTGGCTGCGCCGGCGGCATCTGCATGCCCGGCATCGACGGCATCTGCCGCACCTTCCGTTCGGGCGCCGGTTTCGTTGCCGGAGGCGGCTTCGAGGGCGGCATGGCCATGCCCGGCATCGACGGCATCTGCACGCCGGCGTCGCCCTTCCCCTGCGCAGCGGCGGGCATGGCCGCGCCGGTCGCGAGATTGCCCCCGAGCATCTTCTTCACGGCTTCCTTGAGCCGGCTCTCGCTGTCGAGCAGGAATTCGCCGCTGACGACCACCTGCTCGCCCTCCTGCAGCCCGCTGCGCACCTGGTACATGTCGTCGCCGAGCACCCCGAGCTCGAGCTCGCGCGGCTCGAATCGACCCTCCCCCTTGGAGACGAACACGATGCTGCGCTCTCCGCTGTGGATCACCGCCTCGCTGGGCACCGCCAGCGTGACCCCGACCGGCTGGGTGTGAATCCGGACGGTCGCGAACATGCCCGGCTTGAGCGCCACGTCGGGGTTGGGCAAGACCAGCCGCACCTGCAGCGCGCGCGTCTTTTGATCGAGCGTCGGGTACACGTAGTCGACGGTCGCTTCCTGGGGCTGCCCGGGGAGGTACTCGAGCTCCACCGTCGCGCGCTGCCCTGCCATGACCCACGGCGCATCGAGCTCGAACACGTCCGCGACGACCCACAGCGCGCCGAGGTCGCCGAGCGTGAACAGGTTGGCGCCCTTCTTGACGAACGTGCCCTCGAACGCGGTCTTGTGGATCACGTAGCCGCGCGCGGGCGAGGTCACCACCACGCGGCGTTCGGCCTTGCGCGTGCGCGTGATGCGCTCGACCAACGAGGCCGGTACGTCGAACTGCAGCAGACGCTGGCGCGCGGCGCGCAGCAAGTGCTCCGAATGGGGACCTGCGGCCGTCGCCTGCAGGATCTGCAGGTACTCTTCCTCGCTCGCGAGCAGCTCGGGGCTATAGATCGCGAACAGCGGCGCGCCCTTGCGGACAAATTGGCCGGTCTCGTCGACCCAGAGCTTCTCGATCCAGCCGTCGAATTTCATGTTGACGGTGGTCACGCGAGACTCGTCGAATTCGACGCGCCCCAGCGCGCGCACCACGCGCGTGAGCGCCACCTGCTTCACCTCCGCCACGCGCACGCCCATGCGCTGGATGACCGCGCCGTTGAGCGAGATCAGGTCGAGGTTCGCCCCCGGATCGCCCTCGTGCACAGGCACGAGCTTCATGCCCATCGCGTCCTTGCCCGGATTCTTGGAGATGAACGACGGGTCCATGGGCGAGCGGTAGTAGAGCACCTTGGCCCCGGGCTTGGCCTGCTCGGTCGGCGCAGCTCCCGGCGCCTGGTTGCAGCTGCCGGCCAGCGCTGCGAGCACGAGGCAAAGGCCGAGTGCGCGCGACTTCATGGTGCGGCCCCCTTCGCGGACGCGCCGTCGACCAGCGCGTAGACTTCGGCCACGCGCTCGGCGCGGTCGGTCAGCAGGCGCACGCGGGCCAGCCCGGTTTCGAGGTCGACTTCCCAGTTCTTGAGCACCGACACGAACTCGACCCGCCCGAACTGATAGTCCTCGATGCTCGCGTCCAGGGCCTGATTGGCCTCCGGCGCCAGCTCCCTGTCGTAGAGCGCGATCTGCTCGTCGAGCCGATCCACGACATCGATCAACTGGGAAAGCCGTGTGGTCACGTCCAGGGTCGTATCGTTCAGGGATGCGTCCGCGGCGCCGAGCTCGTCGTAGGACTGGCGCACGCGGGCGCTTTGCTTGCTCGCGGTCCACACCGGCAGCGACGTGGCAAAGGTCACCCCGAACATGTCCGCGCCCTGGCTCATGTCGCCCGGCGAAGCCTGGCGGATCCGATACGCGACGCCGATCTGAAAATCGGGCCAGCGGTCCATCTCCGCCTCCCTCACCCCTCGCCGCGCGCTGAGCGCCTGGGCACGGGCCAGGGCGATCGCGGGGTTTTGCTGGCGCGCTCTGCCGAGCAGCGCAGCTCGGTCGAGACGTGCAGGTTGGGTCGGAGCCGGGTCGCTCGCGGAGAGCTGCGTGCTCGCGGCAAGGCCCACCGCGCCGCTGAGCCCGCGCCGCGCCGAGCGCACCTCCTGGCGGCGCTCCTGGAGCATGGCCCGCAGGCGACTGTGGGCGACCTCGGCCTGCAGCGCATCTTGTTGTGCGCCTTGCCCCAGGCCGAAGCGGATGTGCACCGCATTGGTCAGGCTGTCCAACAGCTGCTCGCTCTGAGCCGTGACGCGCTCGGCGGTCTCGGCGAAGCGCAGGCGCCAGTAGGCGCGCTGTACGTTGATGCTCACCAGCGCCTGGGCGAGCGCCAGCTTCTGCTCGGCCGTGGACACCTGGGCTTCCGCAAGCGCTCGCCTGCGACTCAGCTTGCCGGGAAAGGGAAAGGCCTGCGTCAGCCCGATCTGCAGCGCGCTCATCGGACTGGTGTCGAGGCCCGGCTGATCAAACCGGATGTTCTGAAGCGCCACACCCAGCACCGGATCGGGCAGCGCGGCGACGCGTGAAGGGGCCTCGTGCGCCGCCGACACGCTCTTGCGTGCGGAGGTCAACGCCGGGTGTCTCTGCAGCGCCTGCGCGATCAGCGGTGCGAGGGCGGTCGGCGCGCCCGGCTCGAGCGGCCTCAACTGGACCGGCCGCGGCGCGCTCTGCGCAACGCCACCACCAGCAGCCGGCTCCGTCGCGCGCGGAGCGCCAGCGGTTGCGGGCACCTGCTGAGCCTGCGCCGCGGCGGCAAGCAGACAGGCCCAAAGCCACACGGTCGTAAGGCGGCCGTTGCCCTTGCCCAGGCGAAACAGCCCGAGTCGCACGTTTGTGGCAAGAGATTGCGCTCGCTTCATCCGCCTTCGCTCCGTGCACCTGGGGCAACCCGCCTCGTCTTTCCTCATGCGCACATCAAACAGTCGAACATCGGTCGGCCACCGCGCTCGCCTGGATTCGTTCCGGTCAGCCCTGCGGGGCAAGCGCTTGCATGCGTTTCCAGATCTCGGATGCAGTCGCGGGATCATCGGAGGTCACGTCGATCACAAAGCCGTTGCCTGTCGACGACACCATCGCCTTCACGCCCTTGAGCACGCGCGGTGCAGTATGCCATCTCCAGCATGTTGTTGCCCACGGAAGCCGCACCCGCGATGTGGCAGTCGACGAGGCGCTGGAGCCACTGCTGTGTCATCCCGGTACCGCGTGAAAGACCGCACGGCCTGCTTCGAGCTGCCCCGCGCGGGGAGTGTTCCGCTTGACCGGCTGCTCGACCTTGCTGACCGCGGTCTGGGCTGCGGCGCGATGTTTCTCCGCGAGCTCATCGACCGGCATACCGCAAACAGGGTCGATGGCGGTCACGGCTTTGCTGCCCGAAGCGGGCCCCCAGCCCCGATTCGAGTCGTGATCCGCTGCGTGTCGTGCCCAAGTCTCATGAGGGTTCGCAACGGTGGTGCATGGCTCAGCGACGCATCCGGGGATCGCTACTTGCGTAGCTCGGCAAGCATGCGCTCGTAGGTCTCTCGATCGATCTCGCCCTTGGCATAACGGCGCTTGAGCACGATCTCCGGGGAGTCCCCGCTGCCGCGAGGCCCCAGCGCAACCCTGGCCACGGCCCAGACGATGACGACGATGGCCGCCGTGCAGAAAAGCCACCAGATCCAACCCATTTGGGCGCCGCCGTACCCGTAGTGCATTCCTCACCTTGCCTTGTCGGGTGCTGCAGTCTGCCTGCCGCCGATCTCGTCGGCGGTCGCAACGGCCGCGGTTCGCAGCTTCACAGATCCGCTCCCCGCAGGCGCAGCGCGTTGCTCACCACCGATACGGAGCTCGCGCTCATCGCCGCGGCCGCGATGACCGGGCTCAGCAGCAGGCCGAACACGGGGTACAGCGCTCCCGCCGCAAGCGGAACGCCTGCGCTGTTGTAGATGAACGCGAAGAACAGATTCTGCTTGATGTTGGCCATCGTCATGCGTGACAGGCGCCGAGCGCGGGCAATCCCGCGAAGATCGCCTTTGACCAGGGTGACACCGGCGCTTTCCATCGCGACGTCGGTGCCCGTGCCCATGGCGATGCCGACCTGGGCCTGCGCGAGCGCCGGAGCGTCGTTGATGCCGTCGCCAGCCATCGCGACGATGTGCCCCTCGGCCTGGAGCTGCTTGACCTTGTCCGCCTTCTGGTCGGGCAGCACCTCCGCGATCACCTCATCGATGCTCAGTTTCCCGGCGACCGCCTGGGCCGTGGTCTTGCTGTCTCCGGTCAGCATCACGATCCGGACGCCCTCCTGGTGAAGGGCTGCAATCGCCTCGGCGGTGCTCTGCTTGATCGGGTCGGCGACGCCCAACAAACCGGCCGGCTGACCGTCGACCGCCACGAACATCACCGTTTGGCCGTCGGCGCGCAGCCCGTCGGCACGCGCAACCGACGCCTCCGGGTCGATGCCCAGACTCTGCATCAGCGCACGGTTGCCGAGCGCGACCTCACGCCCGTCGACCCGGCCCTTGACGCCCTTGCCGGTCACCGACTCGAACACCTCCGCGTTCGCCAGCTCGATCCCGCGCTCCTCGGCCCCCTTCACGATGGCCGCCGCGAGCGGGTGCTCGCTGCCGCGCTCAAGCGTCGCCGCAAGGCGCAGCAACGTCGCTTCCTCGATGCCGCCTTCGGCCACCACGCTCACCAGCTTGGGTTTGCCTTCGGTGAGCGTGCCCGTCTTGTCGACCACGAGCGTGTCGACCTTGCGCAGCACCTCGATCGCCTCGGCGTTCTTGAACAGCACGCCGATCGTGGCGCCTTTGCCCGTAGCGACCATGATCGACATCGGGGTCGCCAGGCCGAGCGCGCACGGGCAGGCGATGATCAGCACCGCCACCGCATTGACGAGGGCGTGCGCCATGCGCGGCTGGGGACCGACCGCCGCCCAGATCACGAAGGTGACAACGGCCACGAGCAGCACCGCCGGCACGAAGTACCCGGCCACCATGTCCGCCAGCTTCTGGATCGGCGCGCGGCTGCGCTGCGCCTCGGCGACCATGGCGACGATGCGCGAGAGCAACGTCTCGGCGCCGACCTTCTCGGCCCGCATGACCAGACTGCCGGTGCCGTTGATGGTCGCGCCGATCACCGTGTCGCCGGCCTGTTTGTGCACGGGGATGGGCTCGCCGGTGACCATCGACTCGTCGAGATGGCTCGCCCCCTCGAGCACCACCCCGTCCACCGGAACCTTCTCGCCGGGCCGAACCCGCAGCCGATCGCCGGTGTGCACGGCCTCGAGCGGCACGTCCTCTTCGCTGCCATCCTCGCGCAGGCGTCGCGCCGACTTGGCCGCCATCCCCAGCAGCTTCTTGATCGCAGCGCCAGTCTGGCTGCGCGCGCGCAGCTCGAGCACCTGGCCGAGCAGGATCAACGTCGTGATCATTGCGGCGGCTTCGAAGTAGACTGCCACCTCACCGGAAGCAGCGTGGAACGAGGGGGGGAAGATCCCGGGCAACAGGGCCGCGACCAGGCTGTAGCCGTAGGAGACGCTCACGCCCAGCCCGATCAAGGTGAACATGTTCAAGCTGCGGTGCTTCGCCGATTGCACGGCGCGCACGAAGAAGGGCCAGGCCGCCCAGAGGCACACCGGCGTCGAGAGCGCGAGCTCCAACCAGACGCGCGTGCGCATCGACATCGCCGCCGCAAGCAGCCGCTCGAAAGCGGGCACGTACATGCCCATCGCGATCACCAACAGCGGAACCGTGAACGAGACCGCGAGCCAGAAGCGACGGGTCATGTCGCGCAGCTCGGAATTGTCCGCGGGAGCCTCGGAGGTGACATTGCGTGGCTCCAGCGCCATGCCGCAGATCGGGCAGCTCCCGGGCGCATCCCGGACGATCGCTGGATGCATCGGACACGTGTACTCGACGCGCGTGACGGGCGCGGGGGCCTGGACCGGCTCGAGCGCCATGCCGCACTTGGGACAGCTGCCGGGGCCCGGCTGCCGGACCTCGGGATGCATGGGACAGGTGTATGGAGCCGCCTCGCCGGCGGCGCTCGGGCCGTGGCCGCCCTTTCCACTTGCTACATAGCGCGACGGCTCCCGGCGAAACTTCCCCAAGCAGCCCGCGCTGCAGAAGCGATACTCGAGGCCGGAGTGCGCGAGACGGTGCGGCGAGTCGGCGGGGACCTGCATGCCGCACACCGGGTCCGGGAGCTCGGCCGTGTGCAAGGCGGGCGAGTCGTGCTTGGGGTGCCAACGCTCGTGCACGCGCTCCATGGCTCACCTTCCGCCCATGCAGCCGTAGCGGGAGAAGACCTGCATCAGCTCATCGACCTTCTGCTTGCGCGCGGCGGGTTTGCCGCTGCTCATGGCCTCGCTGACACAGGTCTCGACGTGGGAGCGCAGCACGAGCTTTCCGGCCTCGCCGAGCGCGCCTTGCGCGGACGCAACTTGCAGCAGCACGTCCACGCAGTACCGGTCCTGGTCGACCATCCGCGCCAGGCCCTCCACCTGCCCGGCGATCTTGCGCAACCGCGTGAGCACCTTCTTCTTGGTGACGTCGTTCATCATGACATTCGGCCCTATGCCCCCTGGGGGTATCGGGTAGCCGGATCGTAAGCGCGGGCAACCGGCGCGCCACCGCGCAGGCGTGCCCCACGGGTCGCGTGGCGCCCGACACGCCGATCGCTATGTCCACCGCATCGCCGGCGAAGCAACCACAACGCGGGCGCGTCATGAGCCCTGGGCCGGCCGGATCGCGGTTCCCGGCGATCTGCCTCCTCAGCTGAACAGCTCGGGCAGGTTACCCTGGACCTCGCCGAAGCTGTCGCCGCTGTAGCCCGCGGCCTGCATGCAGCTCAGCAGACACTGCGCCGGGTGCGCGCCGCTGGTGGGAATGTGGCGGCCCGGCACCAGACCGCCGGACCGACCGCCGACCAGCAGCACCATCTCCTCGACCGAGTGGGTCTTGGGACTGGTGTCGCTGGGGCTGTTGAGGTGGCGGCCGTGTCCGGCCTCGGGCATGAACACCACCACGGCGTTGTCGAGCACCGAGCCCGCGCCTTCCGGCGTGGCCTTGAGCTTGTCCAGCAGGTAGCCGTAGTGGCCGAGGTGCCACTGCAGCAGCAGGCTGACCGGGAGCTGGCCGCGGAACTCGGTGTCGCCGTTGTGCCCGACCTCGTGCAGATCGGCGCGGATGGGGCGGCTGAGCGCGATCGGCGAATCGAGGTTGCCCGAGATCGGGTACACGTTCATGTGCGACTGGAACGCGGTGATCTGGAGCGTGGCTGCGCGCGTCAGGTCGCACACGAAGGCCATGTGGATCAGATCGAGCATCACCCGCGTGCGCGCGTCCTCGTCGCTGTAGCCGGTATTGGTCGCGATCGCATCCGAGCCGGCGCCTGCGTTGTCGCCGCCGATGCCGGGGTCCACGCCCGGGTCCGCGGGGCGCTGGCACTGGCCTGCGGCCGTCGGGGAGAGCTCAGCGATGCGCTGCTCGAGGTCGCGGATCTCGTCGAAGTGTCGCTGCAGGCGCGCGTGATCGGCCGCCCCGACCATGCCGAGCACGCGCGCCCGTTTCTGGGTGATGAGGTCGAGCACGCTCCTGCGCGAGCGCTGCTCGAAGTCGTGCTTGGCCTGGTCGGCCGCGCCGCTGGGCATGAAGTTGCCGAAGATCGACTGATAGGCGGTCTGCGGGCTGTCTTGCGCCTCGATCGGATCGCCGTCGCCCCGATAAGAGATGCGGTGGCGCCCCGCGAAGCTGTAGCCGCTAAGGTAGAACGAGGGCTGCGCGCGCAGCACCAGCGAGGGCAGCGGCGTCTTGCCCTGATTGAGCTGCGCGATCAGCTGGTCGGAGGTGATGCTGCGCGCAGTGAACTCCGGGGAGAGCGAGCGCGTGCCGCACAACAGCGGGCAGCAGCCGCCGCCGTGAAAATCGCGAAACGCGCCGCCGGCCGGCACGTCCGCGGCGTCGGCGGAGTCGACGTTGTAGGGAATGCGCATGCCCGAGACCAGGTTGAAGTCGCCCTGCAGGTCGCGCAGCGGCCGCAGCGGCGTGGTGATCGCGTAGCCCGCGCCCGACTGCGGCGGCACGATGTGGTGGCCGTCCTCGGTGATGCGCTGGCCGTTCACCAGCGACTCGTTCTTCTCGTAGTCGTCGCCGCCGAGCGCCTGGCCCGCGAACACGATCGCGTAGCGCCGGGGCAGCGGCTGCGCGCTCTGCGCCAGGGCCGTGCCGTGCTCGTTCAACATGCACTCGAGCAGCGGCAAGCCCACCGCCGCCCCGCCCAGGCCCTTCAAGATCGTACGACGCCTGAGCTTGATCGCCACGCTCACATCATCTCCGGCTCGCGGCGCAGGGCGAACGCCGGCTCCGCCACGTAGGCGAGCAGCAGCTGCTGCAGCGCGTAGCCGTGCTGCTCGAAGCCCGCGCTGAGCGCGTCGATCTCCGCGCTCTCCTCGGGCAAGGCGGGCCGGCCGCTCGCGAACTGCCAGAGCTGGCGCACGATGCAGGGCTGCACCAGCCCCTTCTCGACCAGCAGCTTGCCGAGCTCACCGGGGCCGCTGAAGGTCCCGTAGCCCTTGACCTCGCCCTGACCCGAGATCGCGCACTGCGGCAAGCCCTCATCGTGCGTGCGGTACACGCCCCCGATGTCGTAGCGCTCCAGCCCGAAGCCGATCGGGTCGAGCTGATCGTGACAGCTGGCGCACGCGGCGTTCGCGCGGTGCTCGGCGTAACGGTCGTACTTGCACACCGCGCTGTTGTCGCCCGGCGGCTTGTCGGCCATGACGTTGGCGGGCGGCCGGCCGATCGTCTGGCACAGCAGCCGGGTGCGGATCAGGATCCCGCGCTGGGTGGGACTGGTGTCGCTGAACTTGCTGAACGCGCCCAGGACGCTGCCGTGCGAGAGAATTCCCGCGCGGCCGCTGTCGCCGTAGTCGACCCAGCCGTCGCCGCCCGCCGGCCGCGGCAGCCCGTAGTGATCGGCCAGCGCGTCGTCGAGCCGGGTCTGCGGGAAGGTGAACAGGTTAAGATAGCTCTGCGGCTCGTCGAACACGATGCGGTCGATCAGCGCGGTGGTCTCGCGCTGCAGCTCGGCCGTCAGCTCGGGCGGCTGCGGAATCGCGCGATAACCCAACCACATCGCGTGAAAGCGGTGTAGCTGCGCGCGGGCGCGGGGGTCGGCGAGCAGGCGCTCGGCCGCTGCGCGCCGGCCCGCGGGGACCTGCAGCCGGCCGGCGTCGGCATCGTCCAGCAGGGCGTCGTCGGGCGTGCTGCCCCATAGCAGGTAGCTCAGGCGCGCCGCAATCTCGTAGTCGTCGAGCGCATCCACCGAAGCGGTCGCGGTCGGCGTGCCGACCTCGATGCGGTAGAGAAACTCCGGGTCCTGCAGCACCGAGCGCAGCGTGAGCTCGACCGCGGTGTAGAAATCGTGAGGCACCGCCGGGTTGTCCTCGGTCGCGTAGTCGAGCAGCGTCTGGTACGCGTCCAGCTCCTGGCTGGTGAGCGGCCGGCGCAAGGCGCGGCGTCCAAAGCTGCCTACGAACTGGCGGAAGCACGCGGCATCGCCCGGCCCCGAAGGCGTGCACGGCACAAGCCGCGCGCGCAGCCCCGGGTCGGCGACCACGCGCGCCGCGACGTCGGTCGCCATCGCCTCGAGCGAGTCGATCAGCGCGCCCGACGCGGCCTGCGTGGTGTAGTCGTTGTCATAGGGCGAATACAGCTCTTCGGCCAGCAAGCGCGTGGCCGGCGCGCTGTCGTCGCCCAGCAGGTCGCGTAGCGTGTTGTCGAGCTCGGCGCGGGAGAGCCTGCGCGCCACGCTGGCCGCCGCCACGAACGGCGCGCCGCCGGCCGCCGCGCCCGTGCCGGCGACCCCACCAGCCATAGCCGGCGCCGCCCCCCCGGGCCGCGCCCGACCCTGCGCCTGGTGAATCGTGCCCGAGCAAGCGCCCAGCCACAGCACGCAGCACGCCCAGCCACCCACCCGAGCCCCGGAGCACATCCCTGTGCCATCCTAGCGACGGCCGCCGGGCAGACCAAGTCCCGCAACTTTCCCGGAAACGCCGGCGTGCTACGATCGGACACGCTCCTTGCGCGCCGGCGCGCGCCACAGGGGTGGGAGCGAGACCGTGACGGCTGGCCAGAGCGCGGTGCCCCAGCGGGGCGATATCATCGGTGGCAAGTACCAGGTCGAGGGCCTGCTCGGCCAGGGTGGGATGGGCGCCGTGCTCGAGGTGTCACACCGCGTGCTCGGCAAGCGCTTCGCGCTCAAGTGGCTGCTGCCCGAGCTGGCGGCGCAGTCGGAGGCGGTCAAGCGCTTCCTGCGCGAAGCGCAGGTGGCTGGACGCGTGGACCACCCCAACATCGTCGCGGTCTACGACGTGGGCCAGCAGGGCGACTCCTTCTTCATGGTGATGGAGCTGCTCGAGGGCGAGCTGCTCTCGGCGCGGCTGGCGCGCAGCGGCCGGCTGTCGCCGATGCAGGCCTGCGACATCATGATCCCGGTGTGCGAAGGGCTGGGCGCGGCGCACGCTGCCGGCGTGATCCATCGCGATCTGAAGCCCGACAACATCTTCCTCTCGCGCGCGTCCGACGGCCGCGAGCTGCCCAAGCTGCTCGACTTCGGCATCTCCAAGATGAGCTCGCTGGCGGGCGAGGTCACGATCGGCTTCACGCGGCCGGGCACGGTGATGGGCACGCCCCACTACATGGCCCCCGAGCAGCTGCGCGCCGAGCCGGTGGACGTTCGCACCGACGTGCACGCGCTCGGGGTCATCCTCTACGAGCTGCTCAGCGGCAAGCTGCCGTTCCCGGGCGAGACTTTCAGCGACATCTCGCTGCGTATCCTGACCGAGCCACCGCGCCCGCTGCAGCGGCACGCCCCGGAAACGCCGCCGGCGCTGATCGAGGTGATCGACAAGGCGCTGGCGCGCGAGCGCGACGCGCGCTTCGCCGACACCGCAGAGCTGGCGCAGGCGCTGCGTCCCTTCGCGGGCGAGCTGCCCGCGCCGAGCGCGCCCGCCCCGGCGCAGCCCGGCCCGCAGCCGGGCGGCCCGCAGACGCCCCGCACGCACACCCCACTCTCGAGCCTGACCGAGCGTCCCAGCACCGGCGGCTATTCGTTGGCGCGCAGGCGACTGTGGCTGGGCGTGCTGGTCGCCGGGCTCGGGGCGTTCGTGCTGGGGCTCGCGCTGGCGCTGCTCGGCCCGCGCGCGAGCAAGCACGGCGAGGACGCGTCGAGCGCGCGCGTGGTGCGGCCGGCCAGCGCCCCGCAACAGGCGCGCGCGACCACGGCAGCCGCGGAGCCGGCCCAGCCCCGCGCCGCGGCGGCGGGCGAGCTGCCGATCCCGCGCACCGTGCGCATCGCGCCCGACCCGCTGCCGCCACAGGTGCCCGCGCAGGCGCAGCCCGGCGCGGGCGCGGGCGCGGGCGCGGGCGCGGGCGCGGGCGCGGGCGCGGGCACGGGCGCGGGCACGGGCGCGGGCGCGGGCGCGGGCACGGGCACGGGCGTGGGCACGGGCACGGGCACGGGAGCGGGCGCGGGCGTGGGCGCGGGCAAGATTACGGGCACGCACGCCGAGGCGACGCCACGTGGGGCTCAGCCGCGCGCGCGGCGCGGAGCCCCGAAGCTCGAGCTGGTGGACCCGTGGGCCACCGGGGCCGGGGCGGCCAAGCCGCCGGAGACAGCGCGCGAGCTCAACCGCAAGGCCGCGGCCGCGCTCGCCAGCGGCCAGGCCGAGCTCGCGCGCGCCCTGTACCTGACCGCCACCCAGCGCGATCCGCGCAACGCCGGCGCTTGGCGCGGGCTGGGCGTGGCCTCGGGCCGTGCGGGCAACAAGGCCGCGGCCAAGCGCGCATTCGCGCGCTACCTGAGCCTGCGGCCGAACGCGCCAGACGCGGCCTCGATCCGGGCGCAGATGAAGGCGCTTTGAGCCGATCTTGCACAGCTGGGCTGCGACCTCGTGTCGCGGTGCAAAACCGGGCCAGGTCGCGTAGGCTGCGGGCATGGGTGTTGGCCGCAGCATGGCGCTCGCCGCCGGCATGTGGACGGTCGCGCTCGGCTGCAGCGACGGTCGCGCCACCGTGCCTGCCGGCGGCCGGGACGCCGAGGCCGCGCAAGCGGGCGATGCGGCTGCGGGCGCGGACGCCGGCCTGGACGCCGCGGCCGTGGACGCCGCGGCCGTGGACGCGACGGTGGACGCCGGGACCGACGCAGCGACGGCGCCGTTCCAGCCCACCAACCTGAGCTTCGATACCGCGTTGCTGGTCGAGCCCGATTCGCAGCCCGTGCTGCAGACGGTCTACAGCGCCACCCAGGCCGACTTCTACGCCTTCGACGGCAACGAGGGCGACTATTTCGCACTGGCCACGGACGTCAACGATTTCAGCCCCGACACCGTGATCAAGCTCTACGACCCCGATCGACAGCTGATCGCGGAGAACGACAGCGGCTCGATGTGGCCGGGCGACGCCATCGACGCGCGCCTGGTCGTGCGGCTGCCACGCAGCGGCAGGTACTACGCGCGCGTGCAAGATCCCGCGATCCCGCCCGACTACTTCAACAGCGCGTTCTCGCTCATCTACTACCACTTCACGCTCAAGGCCCTGCTTCCGGGCACGCCGGGCGTGGCCATAAAGCAGGGCGAGGGCCCCACCCCGGTCGAGTTCGCCACCGACGCGGCCAGCGGCTACGCCTACGCCACGGTGGTGGGCAGCTTCGCGCCCGATCAGACCGAGGAGCTCACCTTCAGCGGCCTGCACGCCCAGGTGCTGGTCGGACACGTGCTGCCGGCGGGCGTGCCCGGCAACGGCTCGAGCGCGGGCTACACCGACCTGCGGGTCGAGACCAGCGCCGGCCAGCCGCTGGCGGAGATCCTGGGCAGCATGGGCCAGGAGTACTTCCACCCGCCGATCACCGATGGGGATTATCGCGTCAAGCTGACCACGCAGAGCGAGCTCGGCGACAACGGCTTCTACGCGATCGACCTGGTGCAGCTTCCCGACAACCCGCCCGAGCTGTCCGACACCGACAACAATCAGCTGGTCGGCGCGCAGATCATCGACATGCAAGGCAGCTTCAGCCGCAGGGGCTTGCTGCTGTCCACCTTGCCGCCCGACGACGTCGACTACTACCGCTTCGACGCCAAGGCAGGCGAGCAGATCACGGTGGCATGCGAGGGCCAGAGCGGCGGCTCGGGCGTGCGCGGCCTGCTGGCCGAGCTGCGCGACGCTTCGGACGCGGTGCTGGTGTCCGCGCCGCAGACCCAGCAGGGAGACATCAATCTCAACGGCTTCGGTGTGACAGCCGACGCCCCCTACTATCTGCGCCTGAGCAGCCAGACCAAGCCGAGCGGCGGCGCGCCCGAGCCGTGGACGCGCTGCGTGGTGATCGCCGCGCCCTGAGCCCGCCCCGCGGCGAGCGCGCGCAAGCGCGAGCAAAGCGTGCGAGGATGCCCGCATGCGGCGATCGCTGGGCCTGTTCGATGTCACCTGCATCGGGCTGAACGCCATCGTCGGCTCCGGCATCTTCCTGCTGCCCGACGACCTGTACCGCGAGATGGGCGGGCTCTCGCCGCTGGCCTTTGTGCTGTGCGCGCTCGGTCTGCTGCCGGTCGCGCTGTGCTACTCGGAGGCCGCCAGCAGCGTCGACCGCACGGGCGGGCCGTACGTCTACGCGCGCGAGGCGTTCGGGCCGCGCGTGGGCTTTGCGGTAGGCTGGATGTGCTTCGCGAACTCGACCTTTTCCTTCGCGGCGGTTTCCTCGGCCGCGGCGGCCTATCTCGGCCGGCTGCTGCCGGCGCTGTCGGGCGCCGTCGCAGGCAAGGCCGTGGGCCTGCTGGTGATCGCGTTCTTCGCCTGGATCAACTACCGCGGCGCGCGGCCCGGGGCGCGCACCGTCGACCTGTTCACGCTGGGCAAGTTCGCGGTGCTGGTGGTGCTGGTGGCGGCGCTGCTGCCGCACCTTTCGCTCGCGCCCTTCTCGGCGCCGGCGCCGCACGGGCTGTCCGGCGTGGGCGCGGCGACCTTCATGGCGGTGTTCGCGGCGCAGGGCTTCGAGGTGGTGCCGGTGCCGGCGGGCGAGACCCACGCGCCCGAGCGCCACGTGCCGATCGCGGTGATCGCCTCGATGCTCGCCGCTTCGCTGCTCTACGTGGTGGTGCAGTGCGCGCTGGTCGGCGGCTACGGCCGGCTGGGCGCGGTCAGCGACACGCCGCTGGCGGACGCGGCGATCGCGGTGGTGCCCGCGCTGGGGCTGGTGGTCACGGCCGGCGGCCTGGTCTCCACCCTGGGCTTCGTGTCGGGCAGCGCGCTCGGCACGCCGCGCTATCTGTTCGCGATGGCGCAGGACGGCTACCTGCCCGCGGCGCTCGGCGCCGTACACCCGCGCTTCGAATCGCCGCACAAGGCGGTGGTGGTGACCGCGATCGCGGCCATGCTGCTGGTGATCCCGCTCGACTATCGCTCGCTGATCGGGATGTCGAACGTGGCGGTCGCCACGCAGTACCTGGCGACCTGCCTAGCGGTGCCCAAGCTGCGCGCACGCCCGCCCGCGCGCGGCTTCCGAATCCCGCTCGGCCCGCTGCTGCCGCTGCTCGGCGCTGCGGTCAGCCTCTGGATCTTCACCCAGGCCACGCGCCAGGAGCTCGCCTGGGCCGCAGCCTCGCTCGCGCTCGGCGTGCTCGCGGTGGTGCTGACAAGGCGCGCGGTACGGTAGCCTTCCGAAGATCAACAGGAAGACGGGAAGGCGGGAAGGGAGCGACGATCCGCGCTTCCCGGCTTCGCGTTTTCCTCTGAATCTCATCTGGGCGAGGGCGGGGCGCTCAGCGCACGAAGGGCAGCGAGGCCAGGAAGGCCGCCGCGCTCACCAGCACGATCAACGGGCCGGCCGGCAGGCCGGTCAGGCGGAACAGCGCGATTCCGAGCAGCGAGGAGCCCACGCCCACGCCGATCGCGGTGGCGGCGTAGTGGCGCAGGTCGCGGGCCAGGTTGCGCGCGACTGCCGCCGGGATCGCCACCAGCGCGGCCGTCAGCAGCCCGCCCACCATCTTGGCGCCGAGCGCGACGATCACCGAGATCAAGAGCAGGTAGGCCAGGTTGTGGCGCTTGACGTCGACGCCCTCGGCGGTGGCCAGGTCCTCGGAGATGCCGATCAGAATCAGCTTCGGGTAGATGCGCTTGACGCCGGCGATGACCAGCAGCGACACCGCGGCGGAGAGCCACGCGTCGCGCGGCGTGGTGCGCGTGATGTCGCCGACCAGCGCCGTCTCGGCCTGCTCGATCGGCAGAAAGAGAAACGCGAGCGCGACCCCGGAGGCGAACACCAGCGCCGTCAGCGCCTCCATCGGCAGCTTGGTCTTCATCTCGAACAGCCAGATCAGCAGCACGCCCAGGATCACGAACGGAAACGCACCGAGCGACACGTCGAAGCCGTAGAGCAGCGCCAGCGCAATGCCGGGCAGGGTCAGGTGACCGAGCGGGCCGGCCACCAGCGCCATGCGGCGCCCCAGCATCAGCGAGCCGAGGTAGCCAGCCGCGCCGCCGATCAGCGAGCCGGAGATCAGGCCAAGGACGAAGGGATCACCCATGCGCTACTCGTGGCTGTGCTGGTGGTACCGCACCTCGGTCCCGTACAAGCGCCGCAGGCTCTCGGGCGTGAGCACCTCGAGCGGGGGACCGTGGCACACCGGCCGCCGGTTCAGGCACAGCACGGTGGACGAGAGCCGGGCCGCCACCGCCAGGTCGTGCGTAACCAGGAGCATGGTCAGCTGGCGCTCGCGGTGCAGCCGCGCCAGTAGCGCGTACACGGTCTCCTCGCCGCTGGCGTCGACGCCGGTGGTGGGCTCGTCGAACAGCAGCACGTGGGGATCGCCCACCAGACCCCACGCGATCAAGATGCGCTGGAACTGTCCGGAGGACACGTCGCCCACGCGCTTGGCCGCCACCTCCGCGTCGAGCCCCACGGCCTGCAGCATGTGCCGCGCCTCCTCGGCCGAGCTGTGCTTGAGCGCGAAGAAGTCGCCCACGCTGACGGGCACGTCGCGGATGTACGGCAGGCGTTGCGGCACGTAGCCGATGCGCGTGCCCTGCTTCCAGTGAATCGAGCCCGAGTACGGCAGCACGCCGAGCAGCGCGCGCAGCAGCACCGTCTTGCCCGCGCCGTTGGGCCCCAGGATGGTCAGGATCTCCCCGGCCCGGACGCTGAACGACAGATCCTCGAGAACGACGTGGTTCTCGAGGGTCACCGTGAGGTCGCGAACCTCGAGCACCTTCTCGCCGGCGGGATCCATGAGCGGGGGGCCGAGCTTACACCGGGCCGCGGGCGTTGGCGCGACCGATCGCGGGCGCGGCCGGTCGCCCGGTTTGGCCGCGGCGCTCGGCCAGCGGCTGCCTCACGGTCGCGCGGCCGCCGGGCGCAGGAGCGCGAGCCAGGCGCGGGCGTCCGCGCGGGCGCGCGCCGACGGATGGTGCTGCGCGACCCACGACAGCGGCGCCAGCGCCGCGGGCTCGCCCCACAGCGCCGCCCGCGTGGCCTGCAAGCGCGCGCACTCGGCATCGCCTTCGGCCGCGCACGCGATCGCGAGCTGTGCGCGCAGCACGGGCGGCGCGCTGTCGTCCATCGCGTCGATGCCGCGCTGCAGCCAGCGCCGCGCCATCGACAACGGCACGCGCTCGCCGAGCGGCGTGGTCAGCCAGCGCAGGCCATCCATCCAGCGCCGCCCGATCGAGTCGAGCACCAGCGCCTGGGCGCGATCGAGCTCGCCCGTGGCCAGCAGCGCGGCCACGTGCGCGTTGCGTTGCGCGCGTAAGAACGTGCGAGCGGCGCGCTCGTCCTGCAGCCTCGCCGCGTAGCGCCCCGCCCGCTGCGGCGCGCACTGCACGGCCGCCGCGACCTCGACAAAGCGCGTGTAAGGCGTGTCGGCGAGCGCGCGCAGGCGCCGCGCAGCGGCGCGCAGCTCGGGCTCGCGCGCGCACGCATCGGGCGCCAGCATCAGCTCGCCGCAAGCCGAGAGCCCCTGCAGCGGCGGCGCGGAGCCCGCGGGCACGAACGTGGTGAAGCGGGGCTCGGCGACCACCACGCTCCAGCGTTGCGCCAGCAGCTCGCAGGCGGGCGAGTCGCGTTCGATCACGGCGGCGCGAGCCCCATAGCGAGCGATCACGCGCGACAGCACCTCGGGGCTGGCGGCGAGATCGCGCGCGACCGCGTAATCGGTGTCGTCGAAGTACATCGGCGTGCGGCCGTCGACGTAGGTGCGCACCCGCCCGTCGAGCCAGAAGCCGAGCGGCGCACCCGCAGCGTACGAGGTCAGCACCGGCGTCCCGCGCGGCAGCTTGCGCAGGTAGCGGCTCGCGAGATACGGGAAGCGCCCCGAGTCCATCCCGCCGCCTGGCCACGGCCCGAAGTACTGATCCACGAACGACCGCGACCACAGCGGCAGCCAGAGCGCGAGCGCCACCGCCGCGACCCGCGGCCACACGCCGGCCGCGCCAGGCGCGCGCGCGCCCGCGCCTGGCGGAAGCGCGCGCGCGGCCAGTGGCAGCGCGAGCACGCAGGCGTC
Source organism: uncultured delta proteobacterium (assembly GCA_963778655.1). Taxonomy (GTDB): domain Bacteria; phylum Myxococcota_A; class Polyangia; order Polyangiales; family JAFGIB01; genus CAVZVA01. The sequence continues at coordinate 1,596,153 of CAVZVA010000010.1, read as the reverse complement.
GATCTCGAAGCGCATCGCGGTGTATGCCAGCGCCGCGCCGAGCAACGCCAGCGCGAGCTCGGAGACGGCCAGGCCGCGCCGCCACAGGCCCAGCGCGCCCAGGCTCCACAGACACAGCAACGCGGCCTCGCGCGCACCGGCAAACGGGCTCAGCGACGCCCACGACAGCCGCTTCATGTCCTCGATGTGGCGCACCGCGTCGCCGCCGGCGTGCGCGAGCACGTACGAGCCGATGCCGAGGCCATACGCGCTGGTGGTCGCCGCCAGCGCCAAAGCGAGCAGCAGCGGTCCGTGCCGCCGCACGCGCTCCGCCAGGCTCGGTCCGTGCGCCTCGCCCGCCAGCACCAAGAGCAGCAGCAAGGGAGCCAACACGAAGCTGCCGTGGAGCTGCGCCCACAGCAGCGCAAGCGCGGCCAGCCCCAGCGCCGCGCGCGCCCGCAGCCGCGCCCGGTCGCGGTAGACATACGCGAGCAGCAGGAACGCCGGCAGCAGCACCAGCGCTGCGCTCTGCGGCCGGTCGCTGAGCCGCGTAGCCACCGCGCTCGACGCCAGAAGCGCCGGCAACAAGGCCCACGCGCCCTGCGTTCCGGCGACGCGCCGCGCAAGCCACAGCAGCAGCACGCCCGCCGCCGCGCCGCACGTCACGTTCAAGGCGGTGAGCGCGACATAGCCGCCCAGCCGGTACAGCCCGTAGCTCGCGACGTCCCACAGCCACTCGGGCACGACGCACGGATCGCTGAACGCGCGGAACGCGGTGGGCTCGCGGACCACGCGCGAGCCCTGGGAGAGCACCGCGCGGCCCAGCATCAGGTGAAAGAACGTGTCGGATTCGGCCAACGGGTGCAGGCCGAGCAGGCCGCCGGTCAGCGCCAGGAGCACAGCCTGATAATGGCGGGGCAGCCAGCCGGCAGCGCGCGCGCTCACGCTGCAAATGCTATACCCTTCGCGCCGCGAATTGCGCCGCGGCTTCGCCCCGCGCCCGGAACGACGTCCGCCGCGCAAGCAGCGCAAGCCGAGCGCCAGCGAGCGCGCGGTCTTGACCCGCGCGGCTCGGGCGCGAGAAGATCGGAGCTTGACCAGCGGCACTCCGCCACGCCCCCCGCCCTCCGCCGCCGCAGCGCCGCCCACCCGCCGCACCCTGCTGTTCTACCGGGTGGTGACGATCGGCCTGCTGCTGGTGATCGGCGGCCTGAGCTTCGCGCTGCAGCACGCGGGCGCGGGTGCGGCCAGCCCGAGCGTGCCGACCAAGACGAGTCGCGTCGCTGGCCCGCCAGCGCCGAAGCCGAAGCCCCCGGTGCAGGTCATCGACCTGGCCGCGCGCTTCGCGCTGCTGAGCCAGCACTTCCACGATCAGGCGGACGCATCCGAGACGTATTTCGGAAGCCGCGACGGCACCGTTCACATGCACGCGCTCGGGTTTGGCCAGACTTGCCCGCTGCACATCCATCGAACGGCCTACGAAGCCACCGTGATCCTGTCCGGAGCGCCCGAGGTGTTGCAGATCTACGGCGCACCCGGCGCCGCCACGCAGCGCGTGCGCCGCACGCCCGAGCCGGGCAGCCTGATCGCCTCGCCGCCATTGTGCGGCCACAAGTGGATCAATCACGACCAGGCGCACATGCAGGCCAACCTGGTGTTCGCCTCGCCGCCTTTCGCCGGGAACCTGTACGTCGAGCAGGACGATCCTCGCCTGCAGCGGGGAGCCGCGCCCGGGTTCTACGAGCCGGCGGCCTTGCTGAAGCGGCTCGGGCAGGACGAGATGTCGCGACTGGACACGCTGCCCATCATGGACGGCAAGATGGCGGCGTGGCTGCTGCGCGGCGAGGCTGATCTCGCTGGCGTGGACACGCCGCGTGTGGTGTACGTTGCCCAGGGCACGGCCCGGCTGCTCTCGCCCACCGACACGCCCTTGCACAGCCGGATGCTGGTCTTGGTGCCGCCGGACAACGCGTTGCGCGTGCGCGCCACCGAGCCGAGCGTGCTGTACGTGTTCACACCCGGCCGGCGCGACGGCGGTGCGACCGCGGCCGCCACCCCGCGAGCTCGCTAGCATCGCGGCGTCGAGGTGCGCTCGGGGCTCCGCCTGGGGTAGATTGTGCCGCCGCGCGCGGGCTGCCCCGAGATGAGCCAACCACCCGACGACCGCCCTGGAATGCAATCGGTGCTGCCCTCGCCGCTGAGCGGGATTCCGCGCCCGCAGCCCGCGCCTGCAGCCGACCGCCTGTTGCCGTTTCTGCCCACGCTGCGCCGCTACCGCGCGAGCCAGCTGCGGCCCGACCTGGTCGCGGGGCTGACCACCGCGCTGTTCACCGTGCCGCAGGCGATGGCATACGCGCTGATCGCGGGCTTCCCGCCTTCCGCGGGCATCGCGACCGCGGTGGCGGCCTCGATCCTGGGCGCCGCCTTCGGCAGCTCGGAGTTCCTGATCAACGGCCCCACCAACGCGATCTGCGTGATGCTGGCGGGCAACGGCGCGTTGCTAGCCGCGCACGGTGACCCGCTGCAAGCCGTCGTGCTGCTCACCTTCTTGGTGGCCGCCGTGCAGCTGTGCGCGGGGCTGCTGCGCGTCGGCGCGCTCACGCGCTTCGTCAGCGAGCCCGTGCTGACTGGCTTCACCGCCGGCGCGGGCGTCTACATCGTGATCAACCAGCTGCCGGCGTTCCTGGGCATCGACAGGTCGGCGATCGCCCGGGATCTGTGGGGCTACACGCCGATCCGCTGTGCGGCCTTCGACCTGCTGCGGGTGCTGCGGTCGCTGCACGGGGTGCAACTCACCACCTTCGGCCTCGCGCTGCTGACCTTCGCCGTGGTGCGGCTGCTGCAGCGGATCGAGCGTCGGGTGGGCCGGCGCCTGCCGGCCTCGCTGGCCGCGATCGTGCTCACCACGTTGCTGGTGTGGATCTTCGACCTGGCGGCGCCCGGGTCGCCGCACCGTGTCCAGGTGGTGCGCGACATCGAGCCGCTCACCCGCGACCTGATCCACTTGCAGCTGCCGCGTTTCGAAGTCCGCGCGCTGCGCAAGTTGTGGAGCCCGGCGCTGGCCATCGGCCTGATGAGCGCGGTCGAGGCGATCGCGATCGGCAAGACGCTCGCGTTGCGTGCCGGTCACCGTTTCGACGCCAACCGCCAGCTGCTCGGCGAAGCCTTCTGCAACCTCGGCGCAGGGCTGGTCGGCGGCTTTGCCTCGTCGGGCTCGTTCAGCCGCACCGCGGTCAACGTCGAGGCCGGCGCGCTCACGCGTGTCTCCTGCATCTTGTCCGGGGTGCTGACGCTGCTGATCGTAGTGGCGTTCGCGCCGCAGGCCAACCTGATTCCGATCGCCGCCCTGGCCGGCACGCTGGTTCACGTGGGCGTCAAGCTGGTCGACGTGGCGCGCCTGCGCGGCCTCTTCGTGACCACCAACGCCGACCGCGTGGTATTGCTCACGACCTTCGGGGGCGTGCTGTTGACCGAGCACCTGGAGAACGCGGTATTTCTCGGCATCGCGGTCTCGATCTACTATGCACTGCGGCGCGCCGAGGGCTTCAAGCTGCGCGTGATGGTGGAAGGTCAAGACGGCGGGCTGGTCGAGGCCGAGAATCTCGACCCCGGCAACGGCGGCGAGATCCGCGTGCTCAACCTGCAGGGCGAGCTGTTCTTCGCCGCCGCCGAGGAGCTGCAGGCCGAGCTGGTGCGGCTGCTCGACGGCGGCGCGCGCGTGCTGGTGCTGCGGGTGCAGGAGGCCTACAACATGGACGCCACCACCGCCGCGGCGCTCGGTTACGTCGCCCAGCAAGCGCGCAAGCACGGCGGCCGCCTGCTGCTGTGCGGGGTGCGCCCGGGCATGTACGGCACCTTCGAGCGCGCCGGGCTGCTCGATGTGCTGGGCCAGGACGCGCTCTATCCCGCACAGCGCGAGCTGCTCGCCTCCACCCACGCCGCGCTGGCCTATGCGCACACGCTGGTGCGAGGCGAAGGACCGCAGGCGCCGCCTGCGTGAGGCGCCCCGGACGCGCGCCACCCGACCCCGCGCGACCACGAAACCAACAGGACGCGCTCGAGACTGCTCTGGCGCACGCGTGCCAAGCGCGCCCCGGCGTGTCTGCGGCGGGGGCACGTGTGCGCCCGGGAATCGTCTCCGCAGGCGAGGATGTCGAGGTGGTGCCGCCCCGCCCCGCCCCGCGGGCGAGCGATCATCCGCGGCCGAGCGTCGCCCACAGCACGGGGGCATGGCTCGGCTGCGTCACGCCGGCTCCCGGCTCGGGAGTCAACGTGATCTTCTCCGCACGGTCGGCGGTCTTCGTCACCAACCTGGCGCTGTGGTGCTCGTCGATCGCGAGCGCGCCGAGCTTCTGCGGCGCCCCGCCCGCCTCGGGCTGCGCCCAGGCCACATAGGTGGTCGCTCCCCTCGCGATCTCGTCAGGCGGTGCGAGGTAGTCGACATGGATCGCGAGCCGCATCTTACCCTGATCCAGATGCGTCAGCTCCACCTTGCCCGACGCGGCCGGCACGTTCAGGGCGTTGCTGAGCCACACGGTCTTCGGCGCAGCGGAGTACATGCCGCAGCCGCTCGCAGTCCCGAGGCCGAGCAGCAGCCAGCCGGTGTGCAGTGAGTTGAATATCCGATCCGTGTGCGCTTTCATTCGAACCCTCTCTGGACAGGGGGAGAGCTTGGCAAGCGTCGACTTGCCCGCCGGAACGCGCGACCTGGCCCTGTGGTCAGACAACAGCGCGGGCTGCAGGATTATTTGCGTCCATGGAAGAATGAGCTATCGCCGGATTGATCCTCTGCGGCGGTTGCGGCGCTGCCGCGGCGACATTCTGCAACTGATGCGCACGCAGTGGTGATCGCCCGCGGCACCCACCAGGCCGCGCACAGGTTTCCGGCTGGTGGGCCAGGACTTGACGCGGGAGCTCACATAGCGCCAGGTCGTCGAGCATGAGACGCCGCCGCCCGACGCTGCCCCAGTGGCTCGAACGTTCCGAGGCGCTGCTCCTGTGCGCGATGTTGGTGGCCGTCGCGGCGGCCCTCGGATTCATCGCCCTGGCGGACGAAGTCGCAGAAGGCGACCTCGGCGCCTTCGACCGTTGGGCCCTGCGGGCGGTGCGCGCGCACCTGGTGCAATCGCCGCGGTCCCTGGCGGCCGAGATCGCATTCAACCTCACCGCCCTCGGCGGCGTTCCGGTGCTGGTCGTGGTGCTCGGCTGCACGCTGGGCTTCCTGCTGGTCATGCGCCGGCCCCTTGTCGCGCTGTACGTGTTGCTTGCAACTTCCGGCGGTGCGCTGCTGTCACAGTTGCTCAAAGGGGTGTTCATGCGCCAGCGCCCCAGCGTGGTCGTGCCGCTGGTGCCGGAGCAGAGCTGGAGCTTCCCGAGCGGTCATGCACTTTCTTCGGTCGTCGTGTACCTGACGCTCGGGGCGCTGCTCGCGGCCACCATCGAACGACGCGCCGCCAAGCTGTACGTGCTCTCGGTCGCGCTCACGCTCGCCGGCCTGGTCGGGTTGTCCCGCATATTGCTCGGCGTGCACTACCCCACCGACGTGCTCGCCGGTTGGATGGCAGGTCTGGCCTGGGCGCTTGCCTGCTGGGTGGCGTTCGCGCTCTTGCAGCGCAGGCGCGCGCGGTGAGTGAAGTCGCGATCGGCGGTTCCCAATACCCCGCTGCGGGCCCTTTTCGCACGCGCGCCAGCTGTGCCCGATGCTGCGCAGACGGCTCTTATCGACGGTCGAGCTGCAAGACGCAGGTGAGCCGCAATGGCAACGGACAGCGACAGGGCCGCTACATCGGCGGCGCAGACGCGATCAGGCGACGCGCGAGTCGGCGGAAGGCGCGCTCGCGCCGTACGATCGGCAAGAAACCGCTGCAGACGGCAGCCGAGCGCTCGGGGCAGCGCATGCATGGAGCGCGGTCGGGGCCGCGCCGCCTGTACAGCGCGAGCGCGCAAGCCGCCCCGAGCGTGCACCCGGCGGCCAGCAGCATTCCGCCCGGCCAGCGGGCACGCGCGCCGAGCACGGCGCCGAACGCAAGCGCGAACGCCGGTACGAAGCGCGTCAGCAGCTTGCTCTGGCGCGGGGCGCCCGGCGGCGAGCCGCGCCCGGCGGCGAGCGCGTGCAACACGAGGGCCGCCGCCCACGCCGCAATCCCGCCCGCCAGCGCGGCCCACTGCGCGCTGCCGAGCGCCCACGCCCACGGCACGTAGAGCGCGAGCGCGCTGCCGAGCAGCACGCCTGCAGCCGCCAGCGTACAGCCGCGGCAGAGCCGGCCGCGCCCGCCGAGCGGCACGAGCTCGCCCGCGTAAGCCGTGCACAACGGATGGTGCGCGAAGCGATGGAAGCGGTGCGCGCGGCGCGCCAGGCGATCGATGCGCCGGGCGAGCGCTGGCGGCAGACGGCTCATCTCAGCCGCGCGCGGCAGTCAGCACGACGGCCGTACCGTAGGCGACGATCTCGTTGGTGTTCTGCATCAGCTCGCCCGAGTCGAAGCGCATGCCGAGCACGGCGTTGGCGCCCATGCCGATCGCGTGGCGTTCCAACCGGTTCATGGCCTCGCTGCGCGATTCGGTCGCCAGCGCGGTCAGCGCGGAGATCTCGCCGCCGAATACCTGCTGGCAGCCGGCACAGGCGGTGCCGACCACGCTGCGCGAGCGCACGGTGATGCCCCAGCACGGGCCCAGCACGCGCGCGACCTCGGAGCCGGGCGGCGCCTCGAACGTGGTCAGGATCGGAATGCTGTGCGCAGTCATCGCAAACCCTCGCCGGGCAAAGCGTACACCAGCGGGCAGAACGGGTGAGGGGCAAGCCGGAGCACCCGAGGTTGGGGGGACGACGACTATCCCTCAATCGGGACATGCTCCACCAGACGCAGCTGCAATGGGAGCGGACCCAAACGGAGCTGGGACTCGCAATTTTGACCGCGCCGGATACTTTGCCGAAGTGCTTAACCTGGTATGTAAGGGTATAAAGAAGCTGGCTTGACTCCAAGGAGGCATCCAGCTGGGCACGGTTTGGTGCGGTGTGGAGGTGGAACTATGAAGCGTCAACTCGGCGTGTATCTGGCTGCTGGTGCGATCGGCGCGGTCGGCATCGTCGGCTGCGGGGCCAGCGACAATAACAACAACGGCGGTACAACCGGTCTCCCTGGCAGTGGTGTGACGGTGCAACCGCCGCAGACGCCGGGCGTGGGGACAGCCCCTGCGGCGACTGCACCCGTTGGGGCGACCAACCCGGCGCAGCCCACCGGCACGGCGACCAACCCGGGACTCACACCCCCGCCCACGGCGGGCGGCGCGGCGGGCAGCGGCGCAGCGGATATGGTGCCCGCTGGCGGCGGCGCTCCCACGATGAACACGCCCGCGATGATGGGCGGTGGCACCACCGCGCCACCCACACCCGGAAGCGCGCCGGCGATGGACGAGTGCGGGCTGCACACCCAGTACGCCGGTGACGAGTACTGCATCCTTCCGCCCCCGCCCGACAAGGGCTTCCAGCTGCACATCGGCCCGAGCAACTACGACAATCCCGAGCCGCAGTATCTGCTGGCGCCGAGCCAAGAGACCACCAACGACTTCCCGGCGACCTCGGGCAACGACCAGCAGGTCTACTTCTACTATCGCCAGTTCCGCCAGCGGCCGGGTGCGCACCACAACATCATCACCAGCGGCAGCGGTGGCGACACCGGCCTGGGCCAGCGTATCGGCACCTCCAACCTCCTTTCGGAGGACTACCCCGAGGGTGGCATCGTCGCGCCGGAGAACATGGACGTGGGCGTCTCGCTGCCCGCGCACAGCCCGATCAACGTGAGCCTGCACTCGATCAACACCACCCAGAAGACCGAGCTGCGTGAGGTGTGGGTCAACTTCTGGTACGTCGACCCGTCGACGGTGAAGGAGCCGGTCAAGGAGATCTTCGACATCGCGCCGCAGAACCCGATCCTGCCCGGCGCCGACGTCACCTACGGCGGAAGCTGCACGGTCAGCGGCACCGGCCGCATGCTTTGGATGTACGGCCACCGCCACGCCAACAACGTGCGCTTCTCCGCCTGGCGCATCCGCGGCGGCAAGCAGGATCTGATCTACCAGGGCTACAACTTCGAAGAGCCGCTGGTGCTGGACTACTCGAGCACGGTCACCAACCCCGTGGCCGACACCGGTCCCGGCGTCGAAGGCGGCTGGAGCGGCATCCTCGACATGATGCCGGGCGACCAGTTCAAGTGGGAGTGCCACGTCATCAACCAGACGACCGGCACGCTGCTCTTCACCAACAACACGTACACGGGCGAGATGTGCATCCTGGACGCCGAAACCGTCGGCGCCACCTGCCCGTAGCCGCAGGGTAAGCCCGTACCTGTACGCAGCCGCAGCCCGCCGGTGACGGTGGGGCTGCGGCGCTCAGCCGCGGCGCGCCCGCCGGTATTCGAGCGGGCTCTGCCCGGTCCAGCGCCGGAAGGCGCGGTGAAAGCCGCCCGAGGCCGAGAACCCGAGCAGGAACGCCACCTCCGACAGGCCCAGGTCGCGTTCGCCCACATAGCGCAGCGCCAGGCCCCTGCGCACGTCGTCCAGCAGCGCCGTAAACGACGTGCCCTCGCGGGCCAGCGCGCGGGCGAGCGTGCGCGGGCTCAGCTCGAGCGCGGCCGCAACCGCGACCACGGTGGGGTGGCCGCCCTCGACCTGCGTGACGATCAGGCTGCGCACCCGGGCGCTCACGCTTCCGCCCGCCGAGAGCTCCTCGAGCAGCTGCTCGGCGTGCTTGCGCAGCACCGCGTGCAGGGGTTGATCGGCGGTCACGTGGGGGCGCGCCAGGTCGCGTGCGGGAAGCACGAAGCCGTCGAACGGCGCCTCGAAGCGCACTCTGCACGGGCCGAACGTGCGCGCGTGCTCCTCGACCTGCTCGGGGCGCGGATGGCTGAGCCACACCTCCACATCGACGTCGGCGACGCCGAGCAGCTCCGAGGCGTGGGTGAAGAACGCAGCCGCCTGGAAGTCGGCCGCGGCGCGCGACAGCGGAACGCGGCTCTGCAGGCGCAGCAGGGCCCGTTCGCCCTCCACCGCCAGCGCGAACTCCAGCGCGTCGTTGAGCAGCCGCAGGTAGCGGCCGACGACCTCGATCGCGTCGCCCAGCGTGGGCGCCGAGCGCGCCAGGTACTCGATCTCCCCATAGTCCGAGAGCGAGGTCGCGCGCCCGGCCTTCAACCCGAGATCCGGGTCCGAGGTCAGCGCGACCGCGCCCTCGAGCAGCTCGAAAGTGCTGGCGACCGGCAGCCGATCGTCCAGATCGAACGCCTCCAGCGGCTGCAGCAGCTCCACCGGAAAGCCCGGATAGCTCCGCAACAAGCGCGCGAACGGGATCAGCAAACGCACCGAGCACGTGAGCACGTCGCCGGCCGCGGAGGTGCGGCGCGCGCTCCCGCCCGCTCGGGAGGGTGCCACCATGGGGCCAAGGCTATCTCCGATTCGGAAGCGCGCGTCAACGCGCGCTTCCGAATCGGCGACGGGCGCGAGCACGCGGCCGGGTTGATCGCGCAGGCGAATGGATCGACGATGCAAGCGGTTTCGCAACCGCGAAGGGCTCGGGTTTGTTCGACTTCGACCTGTCCGAGGAGCTCGGGCTGCTGGTGCAGACGACGCGCGCCTTCGGCGCCGGCCAGCTGCAGGCGGGATTGCGCCAGGCCGAGCTCGCCCGGGGGGTCGCCGCGCAGGCGCAAGAGGCCTACGCGCGCATCGGGCTCGCGGGATTGGAGCTGCCGGCGCAGCTCGGCGGCGCCGCGCTCGGACCGCTTGCCCGCGCCCTTGTCAACGAGGAGCTCGGCGCCGCCGATCCCGGTGCGGCGCTCGCCCTCGATCGTCTGGGCCCGGCGCTCTACCCGCTGCTCGAGCTGGGCGGCGAGCGTGCGCTCAGCGAGCTGGCGCTGCCGCTGTTGCAGCGCCCGGGCGCGCGCGCGCTACTGGTCGCGCCCGGCGATGCGGCGCTCGAGCCGGACGGGGGCGGCCTTTCGGGTAGCATCCCCTGGCTGCCAGCGCAGCAGGTGGAGCTGCTGGTCGTGCTGCGCGACGACGGCGCGCTCGTGCTGCGCGAGGGTCTGGCGGCCGAGCCGCTGCCGGGTGCGGGTCTGCGCGCGGCCGGTGCGTGCGCGCTCAGCCTGCGTCAGGCGCCGGTCGCGGCGCGCTTCGACGGCGCGCCCGGCGCGAGGCGCGCCCTGGCGCGCGCACGCGTGTACGTAGGCGCGCTGCTGGTCGGCGTGCTGCGCCAAGCGGCCGACTACTCGCGTCGCTACGCGCTCGAACGCGTGGCCTTCGGCAAGCCGATCGCGCACCACCAGGCGCTGGCGTTCATGATCGCAGACATGCACGCCGCCGTGGAGGGCGCGCGCCTGCTGTTGCACGACGCGGCGCTACGCGCCGAGCAGGGCCAGCCGTGCGCAGCCGAAGCAGCCGGCGCATTCGTCGAGGCGGTCGAGGCCTCGCGCTTCGTGGGGCCAGCTGCGGTGCAGATCTTGGGCGGTCACGGCTTCATGCAGGATCATCCGGTCGAGAAATACATGCGCGAGGCGCGCGCGCTGGGGCTGCTGCTGGGCGGCGTGGACGCCGCGCGCGAGCAGGCGGGCGCCGGCGTGTGCGAAGGCGAGATCCCGCTCGAGCTCTGCGCGCTGGCAGCGTCGGAGCAAGCCTGATGGAGCTGTCGCTCGATCGGCGCACGCGCGAACGGCTGGAGCAGGCGCGCGAGCTGGGGCGACGCGAGGTGCGGCCGGTGGGGCTCGAGGCCGACCGGCTGGAACGTCCCATCCCGGAGGACCATCCCTACTTCGCCCGCCACCTCGCGCGCGGCGAAGGCCGCACGCGCTGGGCCGGCCCGGGCAGCGAGCGCGGCCGCGAGCGCACGCGCAACACCGTGCTGGCGCTGCTGGCCTCCGAGGAGCTGGCGTACTGGGATCGCGGCGTGGGCGTCGCCAACCCCGGCCCGGGCCTGCCCGAGATGAACGTGCTGGCGCTCGCTACCGAAGCGCAGAAACAGCGCTTCCTGGGCCCCTTCCTCGCGCCCGACCGGCCGCGCTGGGCCTCGTTCGCGATGACCGAGCCGGGAGGCGGCTCCGACGTGGCCGCGATCCGCACCCGCGCGCGCAAGGACGGCGCGGGCTATGTGCTCGACGGCGCCAAATGCTTCATCGGCAACGCCAGCCGCGCCGACTGGATCCTGGTGCAGGCCACGCTCGACCCGGCGGGCGGCCGCGCCGCGCAGCGCGCGTTCTTCGTCGAGCGCGGCACGCCCGGGCTCGGGCCGTTCAAGATCGAGCGCAAGATGGGCCTGCGCGCGTACGAGTCGACCTCGTTCGCGCTGGCCGAGTGCCGGGTGCCGGCGGAGAACCTGCTCGGCGGCGAGACGCCTCACCAGCAGCGCGAGGGCTTCAAAAGCGCGATGCGCACCTTCAACGCCGGCCGCCCCCAGATCGCCGCCAACGCTGTCGGCATCGGGCGCGCGGCGCTCGACGAATCGCTGGCCTTCGCGCGCGAGCACGGCCTGCTCGTGCGTGTGCGCGTGCGCGACCGCCTGGAGCAGATGGCGCGCAAGCTGCGCATGGCGCGGCTCATGTGCCTCCGCGCGGGTTGGCTCGCCGACCAGGAGCGCCCCAACGTGCTCGAGGCCTCGATGTGCAAGGCGGTCGCCGCCTCCGTGGCCCAGGACGCGGCGGCGCTCGGCATGGAGCTGCTGGGCCTTACCGGCGGCCGCGGCGATCACCTGATCGAGAAGCTCTACCGCGACGTCAAGGCGATGGACATCGTCGAAGGGACCGGGCAGATTCAACGCTTGATCATGGCCCGACAGCTGGTGCAGTTTCCGCGCGACAACAGGGGGTGAGGCGATGACGAGCTTCGGCGGCTACGGGGACGTGAACGTCGATCTCGCGCAGGACCACGTCGCCACGCTGGAGATCGCGCGGCCGCCCGACAACTACTTCGATCGCGCCTTGATCGCGTCGATCGCGGACGCCCTCGAGGCGCTCGATCGCGAGCCGGGCTGCCGCGTGGTGCTGCTGTGCTCGCAGGGCAAGCACTTCTGCGCCGGCGCGGACTTTCGGGGCCTGCCGCTGCAGGCGCAGGACGGCCGCCACCTCTACGACGAGGCGCTGCGCGTGTTCAGCACCAACAAGCCGATCCTGGCCGCGGTCCAAGGCGCCGCGGTGGGCGGCGGGCTGGGGCTGGCACTGGCCGCGGACCTGCGCATCGCCGCGCCCGAGGCGCGCTTCAGCGCCAATTTCGCTCGCTTGGGGCTGCACCACGGCTTCGGGCTGACGGTGACGCTGCCCAGGGTGGTCGGCCAGCAGCGCGCGCTCGAGCTGCTCTACACCGGCGCGCGCGTACCCGGCGAGGACGCGCTGCAGCTCGGGCTGTGCGATCGCCTCGCGCCGCTCGAACGCCTGCGTGACGAGGCCTACGCCTTCGCGCGCGAGATCGCGGGCTCGGCGCCGCTCGCGATCGAGGCGATCCGCGCGACCCTGCGAGGCGACCTGGCCGCGCGCGTCCGCGCCGCGACCGCGCGCGAGCGCGCCGAGCAGGAACGACTACAGGCGAGCGCGGACTTCCGCGAGGGCACGCGGGCGATGGCCGAACGCAGGCCTCCGCGCTTCGAACGGCGGTGAGGGGGGCTTGCTATCGGGAGGGTCACGCGACCGTCCCGCCGGTTGGGCAAAGCCCAACGGGGCCCACCCTCCCACGGGGGTCGCTTCGCTCCCGCGTCACTACGCGCGCACGCGAGCCTGCCGCCCTGGGCTTGCGGTCGAGGCCCGGGGGCTTATGTCCAACAGGTGATGTTCGAGCACATCCTGCTGCCTGTCGATCTGTCCGAGAACAACGGGGCCACGCTGGATGCCGCGGCCGAGCTGGCGCAGATGCACGGCGCCAGCGTCACTCTGCTGCACGTGATCGAAGCGATCGAGGACGTACCTAGCGAGGAGCTCGAGGACTTCTACAGCGAGCTTACGCGCAACGCCCAGGTCACCCTGCTCGGGTGGGCCGAGCGCCTGTCGGGCAAGGGCCTGGAGGTCGACATCCGCATCGCGACCGGCCGGCGTGCCCGCGAGATCGTGGAACAAGCCGAGCGCGAGAGCTGCGACCTGATCGTGATGGCCACCCACCACGTCGACACCGAGCATCCGGCCGGCGGCGTCGGGACCATCAGCCACCAGGTTGCGATGCTCGCGCCCTGCGCGGTGATGCTCGTGCGCTGAGCGTGATCGCGTCCGAGCGTCGCCGGGCCCGACTTCTTGCCAGCTCGCGAGGCTTTTGGTACGTGGGACGAATGCGGCCGCTGGCGCCCGATCTGGCAGACGCGTGAGGCGCGGGCCGATCACCGGAGCGGCGGCGCTGGTGCTTGCTGCAGCCTGCGCGCTGCTCTACGCGGACCGTCTGAGCGGTCCCTTCCTGTTCGACGACCAGCAATCGGTGGTCGACAACGCCACCATCCGCGGGCCGGGGCTGGCGCGCGCGTTGCAACCCGAGCGCGACACGCCGATGGCCGGGCGGCCGCTGGCCAACCTGAGCTTGGCCTTGGACTACGCGTGGTTCGGGCTCGAGCCGGTCGCCTACCACGCCACCAACCTGCTGTTGCACTTCGCGGTCGCGCTGCTCGGGTTCCTGCTGCTGCGCGAGCTGCTGGGGTCGGCGGCGTTCTCGCCGCGGGTGCGCGCGCGCGCGGGCGCGTTGGCCCTGGCCTCGGCGCTGCTGTTCGTCGTGCATCCGCTGTGCGTCGAGGAGGTGCTCTACACCAGCCAGCGCACCGAGTCGCTCGCCGCGCTGGCCTATCTCGGAGTGCTGCTCTTGCTGGCGCGAGCCGCCGCAAACGCGCGCGCCGCCCGCTACGTGTTGCCGCTGGCCGCGCTGGGGCTGCTCGGCGCCGGCTCCAAAGAGGTGTTCGCAACCGCGCCGGTGATCGCGCTGCTCTTCGACCGCGCGTTCTTCGCCGGCTCGCTGCGCGGTGCGCTGCGCGCGCGGCTGCCGCTGCACGCCACCCTGCTCGCCTGCCTGATCCCGATCGCGTGGCTGCAGCGCGGCGACCCGCGCCCCGGATCGGTGCGCTTCGCCGAGGCCGACTACCTGATCGCGCAGGCGCAGATCATTCCGCACTACTTCGCGGTGGCGCTGTGGCCGGCGCATCCGGTGCTCGACTACGGCCCGCTGCTGCCGCAGAGCGCAGCCGCGGCGTGGCCCTACCTGTTGGGTACCGGGCTGCTGGTCGCGGCTTGCGCGCTGCTGTGCGTCACCCATCCCAGGCTCGGTTTTCCGGGCGCGTTCATCTTCGGCGTGCTGGCGCCGAGCTCGAGCCTGTTCAGCATCCACACCGAGGTCGGCGCCGACCGGCGCTTCTACTTGCCGCTGCTGGCGCTGCTCGCCTGCTGCGTGCTGCTGGCCGAGGCGCTGCTGGCCTGGCTCCAAGCCAGACGGGCTCCGCCCGCGGGCGCCGCGCCCTGGCTGCTGGGCGGCTGCGCGCTGCTGGCGGCCGGCGCGCTCGGGGCGCGCGCGCGGGCGCACGCGTCCGACTTCGCGAGCTTGCGCGCGGCCTGGCAGAGCGCGGCGCAAGCGCGCCCCCAGAACCCCCGCGCGCACTACAACCTGGCCAAAGCGCTGGCCGCCGAAGGCGATGTGCCAGGCGCGGTCGCCGAGCTGCGCGCAGCGCTCGCGCGCGACCCGGACTACGCCGAAGCCCACGCCAACCTGGGCGGGCTGCTGCTGGCGCAGGGCCGGCAGGCCGAGGCCCTGGCACACATGCGGCGCAGCGCAGAGCTGCGTCCAGGCGACGCGCAGGCGCACTACGACTACGGCCTGGGCCTAGGTGTAGCGGGGCACTTCGCGCAAGCCGCGGCCGAGCTCGCGCAGTGCGTGCGCCTGGAGCCGCAGCGGATCGCGGCGCGCGTGCGCCTGGCGCTCGCCCTGGCGCGCGCCGGACGCATGCCCGAAGCGCAGGCCCAGGCGAGCTGGCTGCGCGCCCACGCCCCGGGCCATCCCGAGGTCCAAGCGCTGCAGCGCATGCTGGAGGCCGCGCCGCAGCCGTGAGGCTCACCGGCCAGGCGCTGCTCGTGCCCTTCGTGCAGCCGAGCATGCCGACGAACGCGCTGCTGCCGCCGGGGCAGCGGCCGCAGGGGTTGACCACTGCGGCCGCGGTCCAGCTGTAGCGCCGATGGGCGTGCCGCCCCTACGGCTGGTGCTGGAAGTCGCCGACCTCGGGGTACTTGGTCTGCAGCATGTCGAACGCCGCGCTGCGATCCTGGCAGTGCAGCGTCTCCTCGAGCGCGGCCGTGGTCACGTAGTTGACGGCCGCGACGCCGCGCTTGGCATCGATCGTCCCGCACTTGGCCAGCACGTTGAGCAAGCCCAGCGTCACGCCGCCGCACAGCCCATAGTCGTTCGCGACCTGGATACCGGTCTCGCCCTTGGAATTGGTGACCCAGCACATGTCGGTCACGTTGAGATGATCGCCGCCGGTCAGACCCACCAGGCGCCTGACCATGGGCGAGGCGGCATACGCGGTCTGGTCGGACGAGTACCCCACGACGCTGTCCGACAGGCCGGATACGAACAACGAGGACTTGATCATGGAGCCGCCGACCACCGTCCCGCCAAAGTCGGCGAACGGCATGTCGACCTGCACGTTGCCCTTGGCGCCGAACGCGGCCGCGTACGAGGCGCCCTGGCTATGCCCGCTCATGCCGATGCGGGTCATGTCGAGCGAGTCGCCCAGGAAGTCGAAGCCGTCGCTCTTCGCCGTCATCGCGGCCAGCATCGCGTCCACGTCGCGGCTCACGTCCTGGTTGATGCCGGTGCCCTGGCGAGATCACTCCGTCGGCGAGATAGTCGGTCAGGAACATGCCCGGATGGTCCGCGGCCGCGACCACGAATCCGCGGCTCGCCCACTGCGTCATCGTGCTCAGCGAGGCCACACGGAACGAGCCCGTGCCGTGGATGAAGATCACCGCCGGATACGGCCCGTGCGTAGTATCGACCGGCAGGTCGCGATAGCAGTCGCACGACTCCGGCGTCTTGTCGGCCTCGGGGATCTTCATGCGTTCGCTGGCCGAGCCAATCCAGCTCGAAGGGTCGTAGACCTCGCGTGTCTGTCCCGCACCGCTACCGAAGGGTGCCGGGTACCAGACCTCCACCGGGATGCTGCCGCCCGCGATCGCGACCTGTAGTGTCTTGACGCCCACCGGCCACGGACCCGGCGCACCCGGGTCATCGGGCACCTGATAGAGCTTGGTGTCGCCGCAGCCCATCACGTCGGGCGGCGGCATCCCGCCTCCGCTGCTGCCGGCGGTGCCTTCACCCCCAGTGCCCGCCGCCGTGCCGCCGGTGCCGCCCGTTCCCGGGCTGACCGCCGCGCCCCCAGCTCCCGCGACCGCGCTGCCACCTCCGGTGCCGCCGCCGGTGCCGCCGCTGCCGGCCGGCATGACCGCGCTTCCGCCCCCGCCCCCGCCCCCGCTTCCCGGCAGGACGTTCGAGCCCCCGACCCCGGGGAGCGCGCCGCTCATCCCGCCGGTCGCGCCCACGCCGTTGCCCGGCAGCTGCGAGGTCATGCTGCCCTGACCGTTGTTATTGGCTTTCGAGCATGCGGCCAGCGACACGCAAGCAGCTGCGATTAAGGTAAGCCCAATACCCCTCATGGATGCTCTCCTGGATGGCCCAACCAGCAGCGGAAGACACCCGCATGCTCGCGGGCCTCTTACCATGCGCAACTGACCTGATTTGGCGGTATGGAACGATTGAGCTGGAGGGCTTCGCATTGAGCGATTTGGCTACAACGCCGGCACCTTGGGCGCGCATGCAGCTGCGCAGCTCTCGCGCCATACCGCTCCGGTTAGAGTCCTTGAGGCCGGCTGATCTGGACAGTTGAGTCAAGTTTGCGAGAGCGGAGCGCAACGACCTCGCGGGAGGGTGAGGCCCCAACGGCTTTGCCGGTGCGGCGGCAGGGGCGCGTGCCCCTCCCGGTCACAGAAAGCTGGCGAGGCCCGGTCTCGCCGCGGGGCTCACCTGCATGTCTCGTGGGTCTGAGGCGCAGCCTCGCTAGATGTCGAGCTGCATGCCGAGCTCCACCACGCGGTTCGGCGGCAGCCCGAAGTACGCGGTGGCGGGGCGTGAGTTGCGCGCTATGTACGCGAACAGGCTCTTGCGCCAGCGCCACATCTTCGAACGGCCGGTAGGCAGCAGGGTCTCGCGGCCGAGGTAATAGCTGGTGCGCGCCGGATCGGTGATCAGCCCCTTGCGCGCGCACAGCGCCAGAACCTGCGGCACGTTGGGCTGCTGCATGAATCCATAACGCGCGATCACCTGGTACACGCCCAGCCCCAGGCTGGTCACCTCGACACGCCCGTCGGTCGGCACCTCGGGCACGTGCAGGGCCAGCACCGAGAGCAGCACCACTTGCTCGTGCAGCACCTGGTTGTGCTTGAGATGGTGGAGCAGCACCGGTGGCGTGCCGGTCGGGCTCGACGACATGAACACCGCCGTGCCGCGCACCCGGTGGGGCTCGTGCTCGGCCAGGTCATCGAGGAACGACTCCAGCGGCAGCGTCGAATCCTTGAAGACCTGGGCGAGTGTGCGGCGTCCCGCGTTCCAGGTCGTCATCACGGTGAACAGGGCGACCCCGAGCACGATCGGAAACCACCCCCCCTGGAAGAACTTGGCCGCGTTGGCGGTGAAGAAGGACAGATCGATGGCCAGGAATGTCGCCACCAGCGGCCCCGCCTTCCACCACGGCCACTGCCAGGTCCGGGTGGCGACCACGAAGTAGACGATCGAGGTGATCGACATGGTACCGGTGACCGCGATGCCGTATGCGGCCGCCAGCGCGCCGGAGGAACGAAAAGCCAGCACCAGGCCGATGCACGCGATGCACAGCCCCCAGTTCACCTCGGGGATGTAGATCTGGCCCTCGGTCTGCTGCGAGGTGTGGATCACCGTCACGCGCGGAAAGAACCCGAGCTGCACGGCCTGTTGGATCAGCGAAAACAAGCCCGAGATCAGCGCCTGCGACGCGACCACCGTGGCCGCGGTGGCAATCGTCACCACCGGATAGAGCGCGACCTCGGGAACAAGCCCGTAGAAGGGATTGGTCGCGCTCGCCGGTCGGGCCAGCAGCAGCGCGCCCTGACCGAAGTAGTTGAGCAGCAGCGCGGGCCAGACCACCGAGAACCAGGTCACGCGGATCGGGCCGCGGCCGAAGTGGCCCATGTCGGCGTAGAGCGCCTCGACCCCGGTGATCGCCAGCACTACCCCGCCGAGCAACAGGAAGCCGTGCCCGCGGTGGTGCTGCAGAAAGCGCACGGCGTGACGCGGATCGGCGGCTGCGAGCACCGCCGGATCGGTCACCAGCTCGCGCACCCCGAGCACCGCGATGGTGACGAACCAGGTGACGGTAATCGGTCCGAACACCTTGCCAATGCCGCCCGTCCCCTTGCGCTGCACCGCAAACAGCGCGATCAGCACGCCGCAGGTGATCGGCACCACGAAGACCTCGAGCTTGTTGGTCGCGACCCCGAGCCCCTCGACCGCGGAGAGCACGGAGATGGCCGGCGTGATCACCCCCTCGCCGGTCAGCAGCGCGGCGCCGAACAACACCAGCAAGGCGAGCCAACCCGCCCCGCCGTTCCCGGTCCGGCGCGGCACCAGCGCCAGCAACGCGAGGATTCCGCCCTGCCCGTCGTTGTCGGCGCGCAGCACGAACACCAGGTACTTGACGCTCACCACCATCAGCAGCGCCCAGAACACCAGCGAGAGGATCCCCAGCACGTTCTCCACGGTCACCGGCACGTGGTGCGTGCTGTGCGGGCTGAAGCACTCCTTGACGGCGTACAGCGGGCTGGTGCCGATGTCGCCGTAGACCACGCCGATGGCGGCGAGCATCAGCGACCAGCGTGCCGCGCCCGGCTCGGGGCGGCGGCGCGTGGAGACGGCGGTCGCTTCGTCACCCCGCATCAGGGCTCCAGCGCGGGCGGCACGATCGCCTCGAAGGCCGAGGCCGGCAGGGTCTTGAGCGGCTCGACGTCGGTGTCGGTCCAGCCGGGGTTGTCCTCGCCCTGGAAATAGAAGTCGCTGCCGTTGTCGGCGAGCAGCAGCCCGTAGCGCTGCATCGCGCGCGCCACTACCTGCGCGCTCGGCGATAGGCTCGACAAATCGTAGTCGGCGCGCAGGCGCACGCGCAGGCCCATCGGCGGAGCGTTGGGGTCGTTCGGGTCGCAGTGCGACGGCACCGCCTGGTGCGTGGCCGGGGCGACGAAGTTGGCGCGCGTGCAGTGCAGCGTGAAGCGAATCGCGTGCGTGATCTCGCCCGCCTGCACCTCGCCGTAGCGCACCAGCCCGGGCGTGATCGCGAGCCCGGCCGCGTCGGCCGAGGTCCAGCCCTTCATGCGCTGGCCGTAGCTGTTCTTGCTCAGGTCCCACTTCGCGCCGTTGGCGCAGTGCCAGCCGCCCGCGTAGGCGCAGGCATAGCCCTCGTAGAGCATGCAAGCGCCGCTCTGCACCACCAGGAAGTGGCAATCGCCGTCGCACGCGCTCGGCGTGCCGCCCTCGATGCGCGCGCTGCCGGGCTCGGGAAAGGGATAAGGCCCGGGGTCGCTCTCGTCGGGGTAGTCGTCGAAGCGCACCGCGACCAGCGGCTGGGCTTGCGGCACCACGTTGATGGGCAGGCCGTAGTGCTCGCTGCCGGAGTTGCCGTAGTCCGGGTGCAGCTTGATGTCGCCGACCAGCGCCTGCAGGCGCGAGGTCCAGCTGGCGTCCACCGGCTCGGCAGAGATGTCTTGGTTCCAGGCGTCGTCCGCGCTGAAGATCGCGCAGCCCCCGATCTCGCCCGGCTTGCCGCTGGCCGGCGGACCGGCGCTGCCCGCGTCCGCCCCCGCGCCGCCCGCGCCGGCGCTGGCGGCCGTGCCGCCGCCGCCGCCGCTACCGCCGCTCGCGCTGCCGCCGCTGCCGCTGCCCGCCAGCCCGCCTGCGCCTGCTCCCGCCGCGGTCGAGCCCCCCGAGGCGGCCGTGCCCGGCGCCTGCGTGCCACCCCCGCCAGCCCCCGCGCGCTTGCTCGAGCAGCCCGCGCCGAGCCCGAGACACAAAACCAGCATCGGCCACCGCGCGCAAACCCGACCCCGCATGCCCCTACCTTCCTGACCCGCCGGGCCTCAGGGTACGGTACCCCGCCGCGGACCGCTACGGCTGCGCGCGTGGGCGCCCGCCACGCCGGCTCGCGCGCCGGGGCGCTGCGCGCCGATCGCGCCGCAGTGCACGACGCAGGCTCGCGCGGCCTCAACCCCAGAACACGCCCAAGCGCGGCGCTGCGGCGCGGCCCTGCCGCAAGCCCGCCTGGGCAGCGTCGTACGCGAGCCGATGGTTCATCAGATCCATGCCCATGATCGCCGCGGCTTCCGCATCGGGACCCACGACCTCGACGCGACCGCCGGCTTCGCGCAGCGTCGCCAGCTCGCGCTCGGCGTTGCGCCGCATCCGCAGCCGCCGGGGATCGAGCTCAGCGTCTCCGCTGCTTTCGCCCGTGCCGGCGGCGGCCATCAAGCTGAGGATCAACACCCGCTGGTGGCCCTTGGCCAGATCGGCGTTGGTGCCCGAGCGCATGCCGCCGTCCATGTAGCGGCGCCCGGCGATCGTGATCGGCGGAAACAACCCCGGCACCGCGCAGCTCGAGCTGACCGCCGCCCAGAGATCGACACCCGAGGACTCGCGCCAGACCATGAAATCGCCCGACTCCGCGTCGACCGCGGTGCACGCGAACCGGCGCGGCCAGCGCTCATTCGCCAGATACGAGAAGCTCTTCATGAAGCTGGCCTCGTCGATGGTTTCGGCTTCGAGCGCGAAGCGGCCGAGGGCCGCGCGCGACTGCGCGGCATCGCCCCCCTTTGCCGCCACCTCGGCCATGATCGCGAACAGCTTCTGCAGCCGGCCCTGGGAGCTCGGCCTCGCAGCGGGGTCGCCGCCCGCAGGCGCATCCGCGCCGCTGGGCTTGAGCGCGGCGAAGCGCTCCAACGCGGCGCGCATGTCGCAACCCAGCGCGATCTGGGCGCCGACCGCGGCGCCCGCGGAGGTGCCCACGACCAGCTCGGCGCTCGCGAGGTCCACGCCGCGCTCGGCCAGCCCGGCCACCAGGCCCGTCTGCCAGGCGATGCCCACCGCGCCGCCGCCGCTCAACACGATCGCCTTGGACCCGGTCGTCTGCTCCACGGCCTCTCCTCTTCACGCCGGCTCGCGCCGCTGCGAGCCGGCGGCCGGAATGGGCGCCACGCTCGCGTTGCACGGCCTCGCGCGTGCGCCGGGATTCGAGCACATCTGCGCGGTGCGCGAAAGGACCGGGAACGCGACCCGCGCCTGCCTCCGAAGCCCTCTTGCTGGATCCGAGGCGAGCTACGCTCGCGGCTTGCTTGGTCCGGTGAGGCTTGCGAGCGAGGGCAGCACCAGCAGGCTGACCGCCGTCGAGACCGCCAGCCCGCCGATCACCGCCACTGCCAGCGGGCGCTGGATCTCCGCGCCCGCGCCCAGACCGAGCGCGAGCGGCGCGAGCCCCGCGATGGTGGCCAGCGTCGTCATCAGGATCGGCCGTACCCGGATCGCGCCCGCCTGCAGCAGCGCCTGCTCGGACGGCGTGCCGGCCTCGCACAGGCGCTCGTATTGCTCGAGCAGCAGGATGCCGTTCTTGACCACCAGCCCGGCGAGCAGCACGCAGCCCATCAGCGACGAGGCGTTGAGCGGGATCGCGGTGAGCCACAGGATCGCCAGCGCGCCGGTGAGCGCAACCGGCACGCAAAGCAGCACCAGCAGCGCCAGCCGCGCGCGCCGGAACTGCGCCAGCAGCACCACCAGCACCGCGGTCAGACCGAAGCCCATCACCAGCCCGAGCTGGCGGAAGGTCTGCTGCTGGCCCTCGTACTGCCCTCCGAGCTCCAGCCGGTAGCCCTCCGGCAGAGAGAGCCCCGAGAGGCGCGCGCGCACGTCGCGCATTACCGAGCCGAGGTCGCGGCCTTCGTGATCGGCGGTCACGATCACCGCCGGCCGCAGGTTCTCGCGCACCAGGTCCGTCTGCGCCGCGCCGCGCTCCGCGCGCGCCAGCGCGCCAATCGGCACCACCCCCGCGCTGCCGACCAGAATGGGCAACGCCGTGATGTGCGCCGGGTCGAAGCGCACCGCGTCGGGGTAGCGCACGCGCACGCCGAGCGGCCGATCGGGCCTGCGGATCAGAGACGCCATCGCGCCGTGCAACGCTGCTTCGAGCTCCGCGGCCACGTCGCTCGCGCTCCTGCCGAGCCGGGCCGCCGCCAACGCGTCGACGCGGAAGCGCAGCTCGGGCGCCTCGGCCTCGAAGCCCGGATAGAGGTCGACCAGCCCGGGGACGCTGCGGATGCGCCCGGCCACCTGCTGCGCCAGCGCGCGCAGGCGGCCGTAGTCGTCGCCGAACAGCTTGATCTCGATCGGGCGCGGCGTGCCGGCCAGATCGTTGAGCACGTCCTGCAGCACCTGGATGAACTCGGTGCGCGCCTCGGGCACCTCGCGCGCCACGCGCGCGCGCACGGCTGCGATCACCTCGTCGGCGCTGCGCGTGCGCTCGCCCGGCGGCGCGAGCCGCACCATGATGTCGCCGCGGTTGACCTGCGTGGCCGCAGCGGGCCCCAGCTCCGCGCCGGTGCGCCGCGAGTAGGTGCGCACCTCGCGCGTGCTCTGCAGCACGCGCTCGATCTTGCGCGCGACGCGGTCGGTCTCGTCGAGCGAGGTGCCGGCGGGCAGGAAGTAGTCGAGCACGAACGCGCCCTCGTCCATGGTGGGCAAAAATCCGGTCGGCACGCGCGTCGCGCTGAGCGCGCCGAGCGCGAGCAGCCCGAGGCCGAGCGCCACACCGCCCACCGGGTGGCGCACCAGCGGCCCCAGCAGTCGCGCGTAGGCCGCGGCCAGCCGCGGCCTGCGCCGGCTACCGGGCCGCGCGCGCAACAGGCGCGTGGCCGCCAGCGGCACCAGCACCACCGCCACCAGCAGCGAGATCAGCACCGCGGCCGAGAGCGTGGTCGCGAGCGCGATGAAGAAGCGCCCCACCACCCCTTGCAGCCAGCCCAGCGGCAGGAACACCACCACGGTGGTAGCGGTGGTGCCGATCAACGCCGCCAGCAGCGCGCGCGTGCCCCGCTCCGCGGCCTGCGCGGGCGGCGCGCCCTCTTCCAGCTTGCGTCCGATCGCCTCCACCACCACGATCGCGTCGTCGATGACCAGCCCGATCGCCACCGCCAGACCGCCTAGCGACATCAGGTTCAAGCTCTGCCCGAGCAGCGCCACCGGCACGAAGGTGATGCCCAGCGTCAGCGGCACCGCGGCGGCGGCGACCAACCCGGCGCGCAGGTCGCGCAGGAACAGCGCGATCACCAGCACGCAAAGCGCGATGCCGCCCAGGATCGCGTCGCGCACCGAGCGCAGCGACTCGTGCACCAGCAGCGCCTGGTCGTAGACCGGCTGCAGCTTCACCCCGCGCGGTAGCGTGGCCTTGACATCGTCGGCCACCGCCTGCACGGCCGCGACCACATCGGGCGTGCTCGCGCCCGGCAGTCGCGCCACGCTGATCAGCACGGTCTCGCCGCCCGGCCCCGACACCCGCAGCAGCCGGTCCTCCGCGCCCTCCTCGACGTCCGCCACCGCCGAGAGCGGGATCGCCCCGCCGTCGGGCCCGACCGCGACCGGGAAGTCACGCAGGTCGGAAAGCCCGTTGGGCTCACCCGAGGCCATCACCGTCACCAGCGCGTGCGACTCGTCGTAGCGGCCGACCGCCTGCAGCACGTTTTGCTCGCGCAGCTTGTCGGCGACCAGGCGCGGGCTCAGCCGCAGCGCGGCGCAGCGCTCCGGATCGAGCACCACCTCGATCTCGCGCACGTCTCCGCCCAGCACCTCGACCCGGCCCACACCGCGCACGCGCGAGAGCGCGGGCTTGAGCACCAGCTCGCCGAGCTCGCGCAACCTGCGCGAATCGATCGCACCGGTGAGGTTGTAGGTGATGACCGGAAACGAGGTGGTGGTCAGGCGCTCGACCACGATCTCGGTGCCGGCGGGCAAGCTGCTGCGGACCTCGCCGACCTGCGCCTGCACCAGCTGCAGCGCGCGCCACATGTCGGTGCCGGGCGCGAACAGCAACGAGAGCTCGGCGGCGCCGCGGATGGTGTGCGAGCGCACGCGCTCGACCCCGAGCACGGTCGCGAGCGCGTTCTCGAGCGGCCGCGTGATCGAGACCTGGGTGACCTCGGGCGGCGCGTCGCCGCTGCGCGCCACCACCACGATGCGCGAGAACTCGACCTCGGGATAGATGCCGCTCGGCAAGCGCGTCGACAGCAGCGTGCCGCCGGCGCACAGCGCGAGCGCGCCCAGCCACAGCACCAGTCCGCGTTGCCGCAGCAGAGCGAACCAGCTCACGGTGGCCTTCCACGCGCGCTGCTGCCGCGCGCGCTCATGGCGCGACCTCGAGCTTGTCGCCTTCGGACACGCCGAGCACCGGCTCCAGCACCACGCGCTCGCCGGCCTTCACGCCGGATTCGATCTCCGCCAGCCCGTCGTGCACCGGACCGCGCCGAACCACGCGCACGTGCGCGATCGCGTCCGGGCCGCAGCTCACCAGCTCGCCCCGATCTCCCGCAATCGCGCGCAGCGCGCCCACCGGCACGACCAGCAATGGATGCTTGCTGCCGGTCTGCACGCGCGCGCTGCCGTAGGCACCCACCGGCGGCGCCTGCGCGCCGTCGGGATCGAGCGCCACGCGCACCACGCCCAGGCCGGTCGCGCGGTCGAGCGCCGGCGACACCAGCGACACGTGGCCCGAAAGCGCGAGCGCGGGCAGCGCGCTCACGCTGATCTGCGCGACATCGCCCGCCTTGACCCGCACCAAGTCCTGGGCCGGCACGTCCGCCACCAGCTCGAGCTGCGAGGGGTCGCCGACCTCGACCACGGGCGTGGCTGGCGTGCCGTCGACCAGCTCGCCCGAGCGGCGCAGCAGGCGCAGCACCACGCCCACGAGCGGGCTGCGCACCGTGGCGCGCTCGAGCTGAAGCTGCGCGCGCCGCGCTCCCGCCGCCGCCTCGTCTTCGCTCGCCTTGGCGGAGGCAGCGCGCGCCGCGGCGTCGTCGACTTCCTGGCGAGACGCGATCCCGTGCTCGAACACGCGCTGCATGCGCGCGAGCGTGCTGTCGGCGTTCTTGCGCTCCGCGCTCGTGCGCGCCAGCGCGGCCTGCGCCTCGTGCAGTTGGTCGAGCAGCGGCGCCGGGTCGACCTCCGCCAACACCTGCCCCGCCTTGACCTTGTCGCCCTCGCGCACGCGCACCCGCAGCAGCCGCCCGCTCACCTGCGGGGCCACCTGGGCGTCCCGGTCCGGCAGCGGCGCGATCGTGCCGCGCAGCTCCACGCTCAGGCCCAGCATCTCGCTCTTGACCTCGACGCAGCGCACCCGCTTGGCGGAGGGCTCGGGCTGCGGCGGCTCGCCGCGCGCGGTACAGCAGGCGCAACCCAGCGCCGCCAGCAAGAGGCGCGCGCGGCGTGTGCGCTCAGCGCGCATCAGCAACTCTCGCGTCGAGCCTTCGCCCGGTGGTGCGCTCGAGCTCGGCCAGCGCGCGCCCGAAGGCGGCCGCCGCCTCCGCCTCCGCAAGCTGGCTCTCGATCAGCGCGCGCTGCGCTTCCAGCAGGCGCAACAGATCCATGCGCCCGCTGCGATAGCTCTCCTCGCTCATCTGGCGCGCCTCGAGCAAGGCCGGCACCACCTGATCGCGCAGTGCCGCGAGCTGCGCCGCCGCGCCCTGCGCCTCGTGGTAGGCGGCGCGCAGCTCCGCACGCAGCTCGGCGCCATCGGCCACCGCCTCGGCCTCCGCCAGCCTTCGTTCGGAGCGCGCGCGCGCGATCGCGCCGCCGCGCTGGTTGAGCAGCGGCAGCTCGAACGAAAGCCCGCCGATCACGTCGGGCCCGCCGGGCAGGCTGGGATCGAATTGGTTGACGCCGACCTGCGCGTCCACGATCGGCCAGGCCGCGCGCTGCTCGGAGCGCACATGCGCCTCGGCCGCGCGTACCCGGGCGCGATCGCGCTGCAACGCCGGGTGTTGCTGCGCCTGCCAGCGCTGCAGCGCCCCCAGATCGGGCAGCGCGCTCGGATAGCCCGGCTCGCCGGCCGCGCTGGGCTCGCCGTCCTCGCGGCCGAGCCAGACCGCGAGCCGCAGCGCGGCCGCGTGCACGTCGGCCTGCGCGGCGGCGAGGTCGGCCTGCGCGCGCGCGCTACCCGCACGGGTGCGCACCACGTCGACGCGCGGGCCCAGGCCTGCGTCGAAGCGCTCGGCGGCGATCGAGGCCGTGCGCTCGGCATCGCTGGCGGCGCGCTGGAGCAGCTGCGCGCGCTGCTGCGCCTCCCACAGCGCGAGCCAACCCAGCGTCACCCCGAACAGCGCCTCGCTGCGCGCCAGCAGCGCCTCGCGCGCGCTGACGGCGACGTCCGCGCGCGCCGCGTCGATCGCCGTGCCGCGCTGGCCGAACAGCGGCAGGGGGAGGCTCAGCGAGGTGCCCAGGTGCGCGGTGCGCGTGGCGCTCTGCACGCCGAGCGTGGGGTTTTGCCAGGTGCCGGCGACCTCGACCTCGGTGCGCGAGAGCGCGACGCGGCGCGCAGCCACTTGCACGCTGGGCGCAGCCTGCTCGGCCCACGCGCGAGCCTGGCCGAAGCCGACCGGACGCGCGCGTGCCGGCAGCGCAACAGAGGCGGCCGCGAGCAGAACCCACGGCGCGAGCCAACGCGCTTGCACCGCGTGCATGGCCTCCGAACTATGCTGCAGCCGCCCCGCGCGCGGCCAGTTTTCGGACCTGCGGCCTCCGGGAACGGCTCGGCTCGCCCCATTCGCCCGCCGAGGGCCGTGCCTCAATCGCCGAGCGCAGCTTCGATCGCATCCACCACCTGAGGTGCCGTGGGGGCGGTGGTGGGGCCGAAGCGCGCGGCCACCTTGCCGTCGCGGCCGATCAGGAACTTGGCGAAATTCCACTTGATATCGCCCGGCCCGTCGGGCGCCGTAGGCTCGGCCGTGAGCCAGGCGTAGAGCGGATGGCGGCCGCCACCGTTCACCTCCAACTTGCTGAACAGCGGAAAGCTCACGTCGTACTGCGTGCTGCAAAACGCCTTGATCTCGTCCTCGGTGCCCGGCTCCTGGGCCCCGAACTGATTGCAGGGAAAGCCGAGCACCTCGAAGCCCCGGCCCTTCATCCCACGGTAGAGCTCTTCGAGCGCCGTGTACTGCGGCGTGAGCCCGCAGCGCGACGCTACGTTGACCACCAGCAGCACCTTGCCGCGATAGTCGCCGAGCGCCTTGTCCTGTCCATCGATGGTCTTGTGCGTGAAGTCGTGTGCGCTGGTCATGCCTGCTGATGTAGGGCAGATCCCCGAGCCTGCAAAGGGGGGCTCTCCCAGGGCTGGCAAGCCTTCGGCAAGGCCCATGCCGGCTGTCGGCGGAGTGCGATCGCGAGCGCGCCCTCAGAAGGACGAAAGCCGCGAAGCCACCCGCCCGCGAGCCGCAACTGAGCAGGTTATCTGTGCTCGGGTCCCAACGAAAGGGCCGCGACCTCGGGCGCGACCACGGGTCCGACCACGAGCGCGGGCGGCGAGCTTGGTCAGCCGACCCCGCCAGGGGCGGTGACCTGCCAGGCGGTGACCGCCGGGCGCGGGTTGACCACGTGGCGGTCGAGGAACAGCTGGATCAGCTCCACGCACTGGCGGCCGAGGTCGCGCGTGGCGTCGAAGCCGTGCGGGGCGCCGTTGTACATGTGCAGCTCGGCCTGGGCGCCGGCCTCGCTGAGCGCCTGGTACATCGACAAGCTGGCCTGCGGGCGCACGATCTGATCGCGGTTGCCGTGGATCAGCAGCGTGGGTGGGAAGTCCTTGCGCGCGTGCTCGATCGGGCTCGCCTGGCGCGCGGTCGCCTCGCTCACGCCTTCGGGAAACAGCCCAGGCGCGTAGGCGTTGGGCGACGCCCTGCCGAACAGCCGGGTGGGCGCGTAGAAGGCGACGCACGCCGCACACTGCGTGCCGGCGCCTGCATGGCCGCCCTCGCCCTCCAGCTCGGGCGCGTTGGCGGTGGCGGCGAGCATCAGCGCCAGGTGGCCGCCGGCGGAATTGCCGGACACGCAGATCTTGTCGGGATCCACGCCGAGCTCGGCGCTGCGCGCGCGCAGAAAGCGCAACGCGGCCTTGACGTCGTGGAGCTGCGCCGGCCACTTGGCCTCGCCGCTGAGGCGGTATTCGGCCGCGGCGCACAGATAGCCGCGGCGGCCGAGCGCGATGCCGTAGCCGCGCATCTGTCCGCGCTCGCCCTGCGACCACGCGCCGCCGTGCAGCAGCAGCACCGCGGGCCGGGCGCGTTCCGGCTGCGGGGGATGGAACAGGTCGCAACGCAGCTCGCGGCCGCCCCCGCGGCCGAACACCACGCCGCGCTCGGTCCGCACCCGTCCTGGCTCGCTCTCAGTCATGCCGTTGGCTCCCTGCTGCGTACGCGGAGCAACCTAGGCCAAGAGCGC
The DNA here is from genome assembly GCA_963778655.1 of uncultured delta proteobacterium. GTDB lineage: Bacteria > Myxococcota_A > Polyangia > Polyangiales > JAFGIB01 > CAVZVA01. The sequence goes on along the minus strand of CAVZVA010000010.1, from coordinate 1,567,641 downwards.
CGGATTTTCAAAGCGCGGGGACGCGCCGATCGCGCTCAGCTCGGGGTGAACACGCTGCAGGGGAACGACGCGTGCAGCATGTCGTCGCCGGCGATCAAGAAGTTGGCGCAGGTGTCGCCGAGCAGCTCGATCGACATCGGGTCGACCAGGTGCCAGCCGTTCGGCATCGGGGCCGGCACGCCGTCGCAGGTGTAGTTGCCGCTGCCGTCCTGCTGGCAGCAGGGCAGCTTATTGCCGTTGAGCTCGACCTTGCCCGTGCACTCCTGGCCGGTCTTGACCGTGCCGTTGAGCGCGATGTTGCAACCCACTGCGCCGCCCAGCAGGTTGGCCAGGGTGTTGACCAGCTCGTCGGGGTTGGTGGGGGTGAAGGTGTGGGCCATCGGGTTGGCCGGATCGCCGTGGTGCGCCACGTTGTCGAGGTGCTGCTGCAGCATGGGGTCGTCGGCCAGGCTGATCACCCAGGTGGTGATGCCCGCGGCCTGCAGGCGATCGACCGCATCGACCACGCCCTGCTGCTGCGCCGTGCCGTCGCCGCCCATGCCGCCGACGCAGATGTCGTTGGGCGCGCCGTCAGTGGCCAGGATCACGTACAGCGGATTCAGGGGCTTCTGGTCGGGTCCGAGCGGCTGGCGGGTGGCGAGCAGCTCGTCCGCGACGTGGCTCATCGCCTTGTCGGTCGGAGTGGAGCCGCCCAGCTCGGTCATCGGGAACGCCATGTCGATCGCAGGCGCGTTGTTGAGCGCGGGCTGCACCTCGATCAGCTGCGGGCAATCGTTGCCGTTGCTCATCATCTTGTTCTGGACGTACATGCCCGCGCACGCCGGGTTGCCCGCGGCGCTCATCATGCCGCCGCCGAGCAGCGCGGCCGTGAGGTCGATGGTGCCGTCGTAGAGCACCGCACCGAACGTGACTGAGTTCTGCAGCCGGTAGATCAGGCCCATGTTGGGGTCGAGCAGCGCGGTGCGCAGCGCCTGCCAGCGCGTGCTGCCGCCGAAATCGGCGCACATGCTGCCCGAGCCGTCGATCACGAACTCGATGGTCGGCATGGTGTGCGAGGTGTGGACCAGCGCGCTGGCGCACTCCATCCCTATACCGCCCGTCCCCGGAGGGACTGCGCCGCCCGTGGTGCCGGTTCCACCCGGGTTTGCCGCATTGCCAAAACCCGAGCTGCCCGCGGTGCCTGTCCCCAGCCCGCCAGCGGGCGCCGACGTTGCGGTCCCGCCGCCCAGGCCGGCGCCGGTCGGCCTGCCGCTGCTGTTGTCGCTGCTCGAGCCGCAGGCCACCAGCAACCCGAGACAAGCCGCGCACAGCCCCTGATTCGCCCACGACCTAAGAATCGACATCGCGCTGCCCTCCGTCCCTGACGACACCCAACCCAGCTCACGGTAGCGCAGCAAGGGTACACCTGCATGCCCCAATCGTTGTTGCACCACATTGGGGGTATGCCTGGAATTGCGCGGTCTGTGGACAGTCCCGAGCGTTCCAGTTGGCCGACTCAGACCGTTTCCCCGGTGGGTGCCGCCAGCGACGCCGGAGCCTCGGCGCGCGCGCCTCGTCCGAGCCGCGCCAGCAGCCAGTCGACCAGCTTGACCGAGCCGGCCCCCAGCGCGAGGCCGCCGGCCACGTCCACCAGCCAGTGGATCTCCATGTATACGGTGCTGACGATGATGCTGGTGGCGTACACCACCATCGCGCGCCTGAACACCACGCTCCTTTCCCGCAACCCGAGCAGCAGGATCGCGAAGGCGACCGAGGTGTGCATGCTGGGGAAGCAGTTCGCGCCCAGGTCGAGCCGCACCTCGTCGCTCCACCCGCGCCCCAGCCGGTCCGGGTCGCCAAGCACGGACCACACCTCGTCGGCGCGGATCGCGGTGTAGAACGGCATGATCAGCGGGAACTGGATCAGGTGCGCGGCGAGCGCGTAGCGCGCCATCTTGCCCGGGTCGAACGCGAGCAGCGCCCGTACCACTGGAATCCAGACCACCATGTCGAAGCCGGTCTCGTAGATGAACCCCATCGCACGCGAGACCGGCTCCACGCGGTGGCTCCACAGGAAGCGCCCGTCGTTACCGGGCAGCGCGCGCATCGCGGCGTTGACGTTCAACAGGTAGTGCTCGGCGTGGTTGAGCCGGTAGGCGATGGAGAACCACAGGTCGGGCAGGTAGGCGACCGCCATGCTCAGCACGAAGAAGAAGATCACGCCCAGCGCCAGCCCGCGCGTGCTGGGCGCCGCCACGCGATCCGGGCTCACGGTGGCCGCGAACAACAGCAGCACGGCCCAGGCCCCGACGCCCCAGTCGTCCAGCCAGGCGATGCGCACGACCAGGGCCGCCACGGCCGCAAGATAGACCGACACGGCAAGCGCCCCCGGCCGACCTGGGATGGAGGCGGGCTCGGTGTACGGGATATGCATGGTGGCGGTGGATCGTTTGTCGGGCCGGCCCCGCAGCCGACGAGCTCCCAACGATACGGGGGTGGTGTCGCGCTTAGACGCGCGCGGTCGACGAAGGATACCCGGGTCGTGTTGCACTTCGCGCGTTCGGGAGGAAAGTTTGACCCGCGACGCACGTCGAAGCCATCGCCGAGGCCGAAGTCCGGTTCGCCACCCGTGTTCCAGGTGCATCGCATGACCCCACCCTTGCAGACGCCGCGGTCGCCCGTCGCCGGCCCGGCAGGGGCGGCGCTGCTCGTGGCACTGGGCTTTCCCTGGTTCGTGCACGCAGCCGTAGTGCTCAGCTCGGCGCTGGGCGCCCGGCCGCTCGCGCACCGTGACGCGGCGCTGGGGCTGCTCTCAGGGGCTGCCGCTTTGACGTTCTGGCTCGCCCGCCTCGCGCTGCGCGCGCAGGACAGCCGCGAGCCCGACAGCGGCCTGGTGCCGCCGCCGCCCCTGGTCGGCGCCGCGCGCCTGGCCGCGCGCGCGCTGTGCGCCGCCGGCGCGCTCGCGTTCGCGCTCGGCGTGCTGTGCGCATCCACCCTGCCGGTGGTGGCGTATGACGCGCTCGCCTATCGGCTGCCCGTGATCGCGCAATGGCTCGACGCCGGGCGCATCGCCTGGGTGGTCAGCGACGACCCGGTGCGCAACGGTTACCCGCTGGGGCAAGAGGCGGTGTCGGCAGTGCTCGCGGCCGCCACCGGCTCGCTGCGCTTCGCCAGCACCACCAGCTTCGTCTATGTCGCGGCCGGCGCGCTCGCGATCTTCGCCAGCGCGCGCGCGGCCGGCGTGCGTCGCGAGCTCGCGGCCGCCGCGAGCGCCGTGTTCGTGCTGGTGCCGATGATGCTGCTCAACGCCGCGAGCGGCTACGTGGACGCCGCCTTTGCCGGCGCCAGCGTGGCGCTGCTGTGCTGCACTGCGCTGCTTGCGCGCGCGCCGCGTCCCGACCCGCTGCTGCTGGCCGCCACCGGCATGGCCGCGGCGCACGCGCTCGCGCTCAAGGGCACGGGCCTGGGCTTCGTCGCGCTGTGCGCGCTGGCGCTCGTCGTGGTGCGCGCGTGGAACGCGCGCGGCCAGGCGCTGCGCTTGGCCTCGACCGTGCGCTGGACGAGCACGGCGCTGGCGTGGAGCGCGCCCGGCTTGTTCTGGGCGGCACGCAACCTGGTGCACACGGGCAACCCATTGTGGCCGGTGGAGATCCGCGTGGCGGGGCACACCTTGCTGCGCGGCGTCGGCAGCATGGATGCGATTCTCGACACCGCGCACAACACGCCGCCGCAGCTGCGCGCGCTCGGCCCGCTCGGCCGCGTGCTGCACAGCTGGTTGCAGTGGAGCGGTCCGGCGCTCGACTTCGACTCGCGCCTGGCGGGGCTCGGTTACGCCTGGCCGCTGCTGGCGCTGCCGGCGATCGGCTTCGTGATGGCAGGACGCCGCCGCCGTGGACGCGAGGGACGCAGCTTGCTGGCGCTGGTGGTGGTGCTGAGCGCCGCGTGCTTCGCGCTGCAGCCGATGAGCTGGTGGCCGCGTTACACGCTATGGCTTTGGGGGGCCGGCGCGCTCGCGATCGCGATCGCAGCCGAGACATTGGTCGGCGCAGGCCGCCACGCGTGGCTCTCGGCGTGGTTGGCGGCCGGCGCCGTCGTGTGCATCGCCGAAGGCGCAGTCGCCGTAACCCACGCCAAGGACGCCAAAGTCGCCGTGCAGCGTTGGCTCGCAGCGGGCGCAGGCACGCGCGCGTTCTACGACGCGCGCCACGCAATCAACGCAACGGCTTGGATTGCGCCGGAATTCTGGGCTCTGGGCGTGGAGCGCCACCCGGACGTGTGCCGCGGCGCTTGGAAGCCGGCGACCGACAACGCCAACCTCGACGGCGTATTTGCGCAGCTGACGCCGCGCCCGCGGGTGCACGTGCTCGCCGATGGCGCGGGCGACTGGCCGCGCCTGCGCAGCGACTGGCAGGCCACCGGCTGCCCCCAACTTCTGCTGCTCGCCGGCAGCCCTGTGCTAACTTATGCAGCCCGTGACCCAGGCGTGTCTGTGGAGCGCGCCGTTGCGTTCGACCCACTTTTCATCGTACGACCGCGAACCGCGGTAGCCCTCGGCGGCTTCGAGGTGCAGCCATGATTTTCGAAGACCCGTCCCATCGTCGCTGGCGTCGCTCGCTGGTCGTATTCTCGCTGCTGGTGGTGGCGGCGCTGGGCGCGCTCGGCATCACGATCGCCAGCGTGATGGTGCCGCCGCACGTGCCCAATCCACTCTCGGCGCGCTCCCAAGTCCAGGCGACGCTGGTGCGCGCCTCGCTCGCGCACGACCTGCGCCCGGTCTACACAGCCAAGCAGAAGCGGCACATGAAGTGGATCCGCGCGCAGGAAAAGAAGCGCCGCGACAAGCTGGTCGGCGACGCGCGCGGCGGCGCGATGCCGCTGCCGCAGGGGGCGGTGGTCGCGTTTGCGGTGCAGGACGACCCGGCCTCGGTGGCGTCGCTCGAGCGCCACGTGGGCTACATCGACATCGTGGTGCCCGATTGGTTCGAGCTTCCGGGCCCCGGCTGCGATTTGGTCGAGCACGTCGACGACAAGACGCGGCGCGTGCTGGGTCGCACCGACGTGCTGGTGATCCCGCGCCTGGCAAACCTGATCGGCGACACCTGGCGCGGCGCCGAGACCTCGAAGTTCCTGGCCGACGACGCGGCGCGCCAATGTCTGGAGAAGAAGTTGGTGGCGCGGCTTTCGGCGCTTGGCGCCGCCGGCATCAACCTCGATCTCGAGGAGCTGCAGCCCGAGGATTCGGAGGCGTTTCTCGAGCTGATCGTGGAGCTGCGCGCCGCCCTGCACGCGCACTCGATGCGCTTGACCGTGGACGTGCCGTTCCACGATCCGGCCTTCGACTTCGAGTACATCGGCAACGTCGCCGACGCGGTGATGGTGATGGCCTACGACCAGCACTACCCGTCGTCGGCGCCGGGCCCGATCGCCTCGCGCACCTGGCTCAAGGAGTCCTTCGACGAGGTGCTGCCCAGGCTGCCGGCCGACCGCGTGGTGGTGGTGCTCGGCAGCTACGGTTACGACTGGACGCTCGGCGGCGGCAAACAGCCGGCAGAGGATCTGTCCTTCCGTGCCGCGATGGATCTGGCGCGCGCGGCCAACGCGAAGCCGGTGTTCGAGCGGCAGATCGAGAACGGCCACTTCGGCTATCGCGATCACCAGGGCGACACCCACGAGGTCTGGTTCCAGGACGCGCTGGCGACCTGGGACGAGCTGGCGGCGCTGCGCGCGCGGCAGGTCTCGCGCGTGGGCCTGTGGCGGCTCGGCACCGAAGACGAAACGCTGTGGTCGGTGCTGGGCGCGGACACGCCGCCGCGCTCGCCGCAGGTGCTGGCGAGCGTGCCGCCGGTCAAGTCGGTCGGCCTGTTCGGACAAGGCGAGGTGTTCACGATCCGCGGGGAACCGCAGTCGGGTGCGCGCACGCTCGTGCTGGGCCAGGACGGCGAGATCACCAGCGGGATCTACACGCGTGTACCCAGCGGCTACGTGGTCGAGCGGCTGGGCGGCAAGGGCAAGCGCGTGGCGCTGACCTTCGACGACGGCCCCGACGAGCGCAACACCGGCGCGCTGCTCGACGCGCTGCGCGAGGTGAAGGCCCCGGCCACCTTCTTCGTGGTGGGCGACCAGGCGATGCGCGCGCCCGACCTGGTGGTGCGCGAGGCGGACGAGGGGCACCTGGTCGGCAACCACTCGTTCACGCACCCGCACATGGACACGCTAACGCCGCGCGAAGCCGCGGCGCAGCTCGCCGCCACCCAGCGCCTGGTCGAGGGGCTGACCGGAAAGCGCACCCCGCTGTTCCGCGCGCCCTACACGGCCGAGGTCGACCCGGACTCGCCGGGCGATCTGGCGGACCTGCGGATCGCGCTGCAGAACGGGTACCTGTTCGTGGGCGCCAACGTCGATCCCAGCGACTGGAACGCCAAGAGCGCGCAGGACATCGTCGATCGCGTCGTGCACGACGTGACCAGCGGCGTGGGGCGCATCGTGGTCATGCACGACGGCGGGGGCGACCGCTCGCGCACGGTGGCCGCCGTGCGCAAGCTGGTGCCCGAGCTGCGCAAGCGCGGCTACCAGTTCGTGTCGCTCGACCAGATGCTCGGGGTCAGACGCGACGAGCTGGCGATGGCGCTGCCGCCGAGCGACCGGCTGCTGTCGGCCAGCGACGCCTTCATGGCCTACGCGCGCGGCTGGGGTTGGACCGCGCTCGCGGTGCTGTTCTTCGTCTGCACCGTGCTGTCGATCATCCGCATCGTGTTCCTGGGCGGGCTGACGCTGAAGAACCTCAAGAGCAAGGCGCCCGCGGCACCCGAGGATTTCCACCCGCTGGTCACCGTGATCGTGCCCGCGTTCAACGAAGCCAAGGTGATCGCCACCACGCTGCGCTCGTTGCTCGCGAGTGATTACGACAGGCTGGAGATCCTGGTGGTCGACGACGGCTCGACCGACGCCACCGCGGATGTGGTGGCGGCGCTGGCCGCGGCGCATCCGAGCATCCGCCTGATCAAGCAGCACAACGGCGGCAAGGCGAGCGCGGCCAACCGCGCGCTGCACGCCGCGCGGGGCCAGATCGTGGTGGCGGTGGACGCCGACACCATCGTCTCGCCACAGTCGATTCCGAAGATGCTGGCACATTTCGCCGCGCCCGAGGTGACGGCGGTCTGCGGCAACGTCGAGGTGGGCAACGTCAACGGCTTGTTCACCGCGTTCCAAGCGATCGAGTACGTGACCAGCCAGAACTTCGACCGGCGCGCGTTCTCGGCGCTCAACTGCATCTCGGTGGTGCCGGGAGCACTGGGCGCATGGCGGCGCGAGGCGGTGCTGGCCGCGGGCGGCTACAGCGACCAGACCCTGACCGAAGACGCGGACCTTACGCTGACCATCCTGCGGCGCGGCGGACGCGTGGTCTACGAGCCGGAAGCCTACGGCCGGACCGAGGCCCCGGAGTCGCTGCGCGCGCTGCTGCGGCAGCGCTTCCGCTGGACCTACGGGACCTACCAGTGTCTGTGGAAGCACCGGCCGGCGTTCTTCCGCGGGACACTGGGCTGGATCGGTTTGCCGAACATGGTGGTCTTCCAGGGGCTGTTCCCGCTGCTCAGCCCGATCGGCGACATCATGATGGTGCTGTCGGTCTTCCGCGGCGACTGGCGCGCGTTCCTGGCCGGCTATCTGGCGTTTCTCGCGATGGACATCTGCGGCTCGCTGCTGGCGTTCTCGCTCGATCGCAAACCGCTGCGCTGGCTGTCGCTGCTGCTGGTGCAGCGCTTCTCCTATCGCCAGATCATGTACTACGTCTGCTTCAAGGCGATGATCGCGGCGGTGCGCGGGGCGCGCCACGGCTGGCGCAAGCTGGACCGCACCGGAGCGCTCGCCCAGGGCGAGCCGGTGGTGGTGAGCGCGGCCACCCAGCAAGGCTAAGCGCGCGTCCCAGCGGTCGTGGCCGATCACCGCTGAGCCTCTCCGCGGCTGGGCTGAGCCTTCAGTTCAGGCAGGTGTTGGGGCCGTGGATGAGCTGGGCGATCACGTTGTGGTTGGTCAGCGCCAGCTTCGGGTAGTAGAGCGCGAACCAGTAGCACATTTCGTCGGTGGTGGCCTGGCCGAAGGTCGCAGGCGCGCTGTAGTAGCAGGTGGTGGTGATGCTGTCGCCGGGCTCGACCCATGCGTCCTGCGAGTAGCCGATCTGGTAGTTGAAGTCGAACGGCATGTCGTGCAGCGTCTCGCTGCTGCCGTCGGCGCGGTTCAGCACCACCTGCATGCGCTTGCCCTTGATGTGCATGTGCGGCGTCGCCCCGATGATGTGGATGCGCTCGCTGCCTGTGGGCATGCAGGTGCCCGAGGCCATCGTGCCGTTGATGTTGTCGGTACCGAGCCACGAAATGGTCGCCACGTAGGTGGGCTCGGTCGGCGTCACGCACACCTCGATCCCGCTCGAGTCGGGCGCAGTCGCGCCGGTGCCGTTGTTGTAGTGGATCTCCAGCGTGTAGGTCGCGGTATCGGGCATCTCGACGCCGACGTCCGGATCGAGGTAGGTCGGCGTGCCGCCCGGCGCCCAGCCGTTGACCAGCTGCCCGCCGGGGTGCGCGCCGATCGAAGGCTTGGCGGTCCCGTCGTTGGACTGCTGGCCGTTGTCGTTCTTGTAGAAGAGCCAGTGGTGCAGCACCGCGGCGTTGTCGATCACCGACGCGTACGAGCGCGCGTAGACCAGACCGGTCCAAGGCGAGGCGAACTCGAAGTTGACGTACTGGTCGGGCTGGGTGCTGACCGCGAAGGGCTGCAGCTTGTCGCCGTCCGCGTGCGCCAGGAAGCGATAGCACTTCATCAACGGGTCGTTGTATTCGATCTTGGTCATCTCGACGCCGCCGCTGCCGGGCACGGTCTGTCCGGTGGCGGTGCTGCCGGCCGCGCCCGCCGCGCCGCCGTCCTGGTCGGGCGAGGCTGTGATCGCGCACGACTGCTTGCTGCCCGGCGCGCCCGCCTCGACCCAGTCGTCGAGCGTCTTCAGGTCCGCGGCGCGGAGCGCGCTACGCGACGCCGGCGGCATGCGGCGCGCGATGTCGCTGGCGTTGATGCGCTCCGGCACCACTTGATAGACCTTGCGCGCCGGATCGCTCTTGGCGGCCGCGTGGAAGTCCGCGAGCTTCATCAGCGACATCGGCGCGCCGCCGATCGGGCTGGCTGCGTGACATAGCGTGCAGTTGTTGCTGACGACGTCAGCCACGTCGCACGGCACGCCGTCGGCCGCCGGCCCTCCCGACTTGCTCCCCGTCTTGCCGGAGCTCCCGGACCCGTTTCCGCTCGAGCCGCAGCCAGCGGCCAGGGCCAGCACGCAACACCCCACCCATCGTCCGACGATGCTCAACTCTCGCATGGCTCACCTCTCCGACACCCAGACTCGCGAGGCGCTCGCCGCCCCCTGGTCCGGTACTGTAGAGGGGCAGCGTCGGACCGCAAGACGCGCGCACAATGCAATACGCGCCCGGAGCGCGCCGATCTGTCGGCTTTTGCTGGCGCGCAAACCGCTGCTCAGCGCAGCGATGCGCGGGCGCCGGACGCAAACGCGGTGCTCGGCGGTCGCATGTCGGCTTGCTCGCCCTCGGCTTCCGTATAGGTCCAGAAGTATTTGGGCTTGTTGCGCACATCGATGTGGACGAAGCCCTTCTCTGGATACAGGCCCACGCCGCGCGCCCCCAGCTCGATCGCCGTGCTGCGCAGCGACTCGATCGGCACGCCGGCGATGCGGATGTCGGCCGCGCGCCCGAACGCGTGTTGGCTGGTCGGATGGGTGCCGATCACGAACGGGGTGCGATGACCGGAGACCAGCTGGATCGGCCGGTTGTAGTGGGTGGAGAGCTGGACCAGCAGCCGCACCAGACGCGGATCGATCGCGACCTCCTCGCCGGTGACGCGGCAGCGCATCAGATGGCGCAGCGCGTCGAACGCCGCCGGCTGTGGCCGTCCGTCGTCGCCGAACGGCCGCACGCGGATCGACTCGCCCAGGTGCAGCGCGGACAGACGCAGCCAGCCTCGGGCGAGCTCGTCGGCGGCCTGGGGGTCGACCGCGGTGATGCCGTGGCGCGAGGGAAAGGCGCGGGCGATCTCGCGCGCCGACAGCACCGCGCGCGTCGCCGAGGCGAGCACGGCCGGGGCCGCGCGCGGCGCGCGCGACAGCTCGGGCGGGCTCGGCGGCGCCGCGGCCGCGAAGGTCTTCTCCTCGGCTAGCGCTCGCGGCACGCGCACGTGCAAGCGCTCCGGCGGCGGCGGCGCCTCTCCGCTATCGGTGTCGAGCGCAAGCGTGCGCAGGCTTCCGGCGACCTCGCGCGCGTGCAGCGATAAGCCGCCGGCGCGCGAAGGCAGCTCGAGGCAGCGACGCGCGGTCGCGCCCATCATCAGCGGCACCAGCAGCGACCCGAACAGGAGCAGCCGCCACGAACCGGGCAGCTCCAAGTGGATCGCGTCGCGCCCCTCGCGCAAGAGCAGCAACGTCAACGGCCGGGACGACATCCAAGCTCGATTGTATCGCGCTCAGGCGGCGTCCGAAGCCGCGGACGCGAAGAACGCGCAGAATCGGTGGGTGCCGCGCGCCTGGCTGCGCGCGCCCGCCTTCAGGGTGCTCGGATGTGCGGCGGTGCACGATCGGCGGGGTGAATGGGTCCCTCCGGCACGGCTTTCCCCGCGCCCGCGGGCGCCATTTGCGCGCTGAATTGCAGTAGCATTCGGAGCCGTGAGCTTGCGGGCAGGCCGTGGCTTGGAGACCCTGCGCAGCGATCGACGGCTGGGCTCCGGCCGCATCCGCGCCGTGCGCATGGGCGCGCGCGCGCTGGTCCTGCTGAGCGCCGCGTGGGGCTGCGGCGGGGGCACCGGTCCAGGCTCAGCCCGCCCCGATCGCGCGGAGCCGCCGCGCGTGCACAGCAACATCCTGCGCGCCGACTACGCGGGCTCGCGCGCGTGCGGGCGGTGTCACGGCGGGATCTACCGGCGCTGGAGCCGCTCGCCGATGCACGGGATGACGCGGCGCGCGGCGCACCCGCACATCGTCGCACCCTTCGACGGCACCCAGTTCCGGGTGCGCGACGACAGCGTACGCATGGAGCGGATCGGGCGCGCGCGCTTCATGCGGCTATCGAACCGCAAGGGCGAGCACCTGTACCGCATCACCAAGGTGATCGGGGGGCGCATCCGCGAGGACTTCGTCGGCATCGACGTCACCGGCGACGCCGACCCCGAGCGCTCGCGCGGGCACGGGCCGGAGCTGGTGATGCCGGTCTCGTACGTGTTCTCGACCGCGTCGTGGCGCTCGAAGGGTTACTCGGTGATGGTGACCGAGCGGCCGGGCCTGTCGGCCGGCCCGATCTGGGGCGCGACCTGCATCGGCTGCCACAACACGCTGCCCTACCTCACCTATCTGTACGACGACTTGTTCGGCCCCGGCGCCAAGAGCTATCAGGGCAGCATATCCGACCACTTGCTGCCGAGCGCGCGCTTGTGGCGCACGAGCGTGAGCGATGAGCCGCGACTGCAGCGCGCGCTGGGCGACGAGATCGCGTTCCTGGGCGGCGAGCGGCCCGACCCGCGCGCGTCGTTGCGGGAGGCGCTGCTCGAGGCCACCAACGTGACGCGCCGCAGGCTGCAGGGCGCGCACCTGATCGAGGTGGGCATCGGCTGCGAGGCCTGCCACGGCGGCGCGCGCGAGCACGCCGGCGACCCCAGCCTGCGCCCGGCGTTCGGCGTGCAGAGCCCGCTGCTGCAGCTCGGGCCGCCGGACGGGCACGCACCGACGCGCGCCGAGCGCATCAATCACGTGTGCGCGCGCTGTCACACCGTGCTGTTTAGCGGCTATGCGTGGAGCTGGGAGGGCGGCCGGCGCAGGGGGCCCCACCCCGGCGGCAGCTCGACCAACTCGGGCGAGGCACGCGACCTGCTGCTGGGCGGCTGCTCGAGCCAGCTGAGCTGCGTGGATTGTCACGATCCGCACGCGAAGGACAGCGCGCAGCACCTGCAGGCGCTGGGAGGCGCGCAGGGCAACAAGCTGTGCGTGCGCTGTCATGCCGAGCTGGGGTCGCGCGCGGCGCTGGCGGCGCACACCCACCACGCGCCTAACGGCGAGGGCAGCGCGTGCCTGAATTGCCACATGCCGCGCAAGAACATGGGGCTGGACTACACGCTCACGCGCTATCACCGCATCGGCTCGCCCACCGACGAGGCGCGCGTGCTGGGCGACCGCCCGCTAGAGTGCGCGCTGTGTCACGCGGACAAGAGCGTCGAAGAGCTGGTGAGCGCGATGGAGCGCTTCTGGGGCAAGCATTACGACCGCGGCGCGCTGCACCGACTGTACGGTGCGGACCTCGGGGCCAACGTGATGCTGAGCACGCTGCAGCACGGCAAGCCGCACGAGCAGGCGGTGGCGATCGGGGTGCTGGGAGAGCGGCGCGAGGCCGCCGCGCTGCCGCAGCTTGCGGCGCAGCTCTCGCACCCCTACCCGCTGGTGCGCTTCTTCGCCAAGCACGCGATCGAGACCATCACGGGCAAGCCGCTTCCGCTCGACGTGGCGGAGCCGGCGGCGATGGTCGCAGCAGAGGCGCGGCAATGGGTGGCGGCGCAGGGGGCGGCGCAGCCGGACCCGGCGCGCGCGCCGTGAACGCCGCTTGTGGGCGTGCTGCTCGCGCTCGCCCGTGCACGGTCCGGCACGTATGCCGCCATCGGCTGGGCGATCGAAGAGCGGGCCATTTCGGTCTGGTGCTGGGCGGCGGCTTACCGGGTCCGGGGCTGCGCGGGGGGTACGGCGGTTGCGGGAGTCGAGTGCGAGTCCAGGTCATCGGTCTGGTGCTCGGCGGCGGCTCGGCGGGGCCGGGGGCTGCGCGGGGGACGTGCGGCGTGCACTTGCGGCGGTTGCGACGAGACCGCCGGCTCTTCCCGCGCCGCGCACGCCGCACTCGGAGAGTCATGCCAAGCGGTGCTGTGCCCGCTGGCGCCTGGCATGCCTCTACGCCCCCGCGCAACCCCCGGCCCCGCCGAGCCTTGGGTTTGGTGCCAGTCCCTGCCGCGCGCAGACAAGCGAACACAATCTGCCGATCGCTGCTGCCGAAATGGAGAGCTTCGATCAGACTCCGGACACAGGACGTCGGGCTCCGCGATCAGCGTCTCGAGCGACTGCGCGAAGCCCTCGAAGCCGGGGAATAGCGTTGCGGTGGTGATGTTCATCCTGCGCAGCCGACCCAATGCCTCACTGACGAGCTTGGGACTGATCTCGAGCCGCTGCATGCCGATGGCGCCGGGTTGGTCCTCGACCATCTGGAGAAGGTTACATGCAAACGTATGCGTGGGGTCGCCGGGGCACAGGAAAGTCCCTGCTGCGCCACGATTCGCTCGTTGAAGCCCCATGCGTTTTGGCCGAGCACGAAGCGAAGACCAGCGCGGTGCAGCTGGTGAAATGTCGGCGGCTCTCGGCAGTGACGGTCGCGCTCGAAGAGATAACGTGCCCTCCGAACCGTGGTGCGGGGAGCGCTGAGGGTGCGCGATCGGTCGCCGCTCGCCTGTTGCCGCGGTGGCACGCTCAGGCGGCACGCTGTCGTCCGCATGCAACAAGCGTGGGGCGATTTGCGTGGAGCGCGGCCGAAAAAGCCGCGTATCTCAGGCTGGCACGTCGCGTGCAGGTCGCGTGCAGATAGAAGGGATGGCGCCGGACTTGTGCGGTGGCTGGTTGCTGCCTGGACGGTCTCGCCGCCGGTGCGCTCGGGACGTGCGAATGAGGCTGCTGTTTACGTTCGAGAATGCGTTGCCCAGTCGGTTGGCCGATGCGGAGGTGTCCGTGCAGACGGCGAAGGCGCTGGCGCAGCGCTGGCCCGGGGCGCGGATGCTGGTGCCGGGGGCGCAGGCCGGGAGTGTGTGGGACGGTGACCTGGAGCTGCGGCGTTGCCGGGCGCCGTTGCGCTTCGCCTTGCTGCGGCATCTGTTCATGGCGCTGTCGCTGCCGTTCCGGCGTGAGCTGCGCGAGCACGACGCGGTCTATACGCGCAACCTGCTGGTGGCCGCGGTCGCAGTGCTGTGCCGGGCGCCGGTGGTCTTCGACCACTACCGGCCGTGGGGCGATCAGCTGCCTCCACTGCAACCCTTTCTGCGTTGGCTGCTGAACCATCCGCGACTGTTGCTGGTGGTCTGTCATTCGCAGCTCACGCTGCGCTGCTACACCCGCATCGGCATCGACGGTCGCAAGCTGGTCGCAATCCACACCGGCTTCGACCCCGCGCTGCTCGAGCCGGCCGCGTCCAGCTCCGAAGCCCGGCGCGGCCTGGGGCTCTCGCTGCAGCGGCCGCTGGTGGTGTACACCGGTCGCGTCAACCACAAGAAGGGCCTCGACGTGGTGCTGGCCGCGGCGCGCCTGAGCCCGGGTGTGGATTTCCTGCTGGTCGGCGCCGAAGGCGGCTCCCCGATCGAGGCCGCTGCGCGCGCGATCCCCAACGTCACGTTGATCGGGTTTCAGCCGCCGAGGAAGCTGGCGCGCTATCTGCACGCAGCCGACCTGCTGCTGATCCCGCCTGCGAGCGCCCCACTGCAGCTTCACGGCTCGACCGTGCTCCCGCTCAAGACCTTTCTGTACCTCGGCGCGGGCAAGCCGATCATCGCCGGAGCCACCCCCGACAACCGCGAGGTGCTGGCACACGGCACCAACGCGTGGCTGGTCGAGCCGGATCGACCGCAGGCCCTGGCCAGCGCGGTCGCGACGCTGCTTGCGGACCCCGTGTTGACGGCGGGCCTGGCCGCGGGCGCGCGCGCGGCGGCGCTCGACGCGAGCTGGAGCGCGCGCGCGCAACGCATCCAGGCTGCGCTCGACGCGCGTCTGGCCGCACGGCAGCCAGCGCCGAGCTCGGCCTGGCTGTCGGAATCGGCGCGCTGGCTGCTGCACCTGCTGCGCACCGGCCGCTGGGCCATGCCGCACGCCTACAGCGCAACCGATCGCGTTTCCGAGGTCCCCGAAGCAAAGGAGTCGTCATGCCTTCGTACCCGCACATCGACGCGAACCGTCACGGCCTGAGCATCCCGCCGAGCGCCGCCCGTCCGGCCTTCGAGCGCAAGGCGGTGCACTGGCTCGGCCCCTTCGAGGCGCGCGTGCTGCCGCGCCTGGCGCGCGCGCTGCCCGCGTGGGTGCTGCCCGATCACCTGACGGCGCTCGGGCTGCTCGCGGCGCTGGGCGCGGCGTGGTGCTTGTCCGAGGCCGCGCAGGGCGCGCAGCTGCTGTGGGTCGCCAACGGGCTGCTGGTGCTCAACTGGCTCGGGGACAGCCTCGACGGCACCCTCGCCCGCGTGCGCAAGACCGAGCGGCCGCGCTACGGCTTCTATCTCGACCACTTGATGGACATGATGTCGGTCGCCGCAATCCTGTGCGGACTCGGCCAGTCGCCATACATGAGCTTCAGCGTCGCGCTGATCGTGATCAGCGCGTACTACCTGATGGCCATCAACACCCACCTCCAGCTCAAGACCTTGGGCATCTACGAGATCGCCTACAACGGAATCGGCCCGACCGAAGGCCGGCTGCTGCTGATGAGCTGCATCGCGGCGCTGGCCCTGGGGTTCGCGCCTGTGGTCTCGATCGGCGGCGTCGCGCTCGAGGCGCTCGACGTTCCGGCCCTGCTGATCGCCACGTGCATGCTCGCCATGGCGGCCGCCAGCTCGTTCAAGAACTTGCGGGCGCTGGCGCGCAGCGAGCCCTCGGGGCGCAGGCGCAGCGCGCACCTGTCGCCGACCAAGGCACAGCTGAAATAGAAGCCCGACACCAGCTCGCTCGCCGGTCCGAGCTCCGCGGGCGGGCTCGCCTGGCCGTACTCGTCCGCACCCATGCAGCGGACCCTTCCGTCCTGGAGCAGCAGGCAGGTGTGCCGCCAGCCGCCGCTGACGCCGGCGATCGGAGGCAGGGTCTTGGGCACGCTGGCTTCCCCGTAGGACCCAGCGCCCCAACCGCGCATGCTCCCGTCCTCGCGCAGCGCGCACGCGTGGGCGCCGGCCATGACGAGCTTCCGCACCTTGCCGAGGTCCGCAGGCAGGGCCGAGGCCCCCCCGCAGGCCGCGCTGGTATCCGTGTCGGCCACGAGGCCCGTATGGAGCGCGCCGCGGCTGCAGCTCAGCCCGGCGAGCGCCAGCAAGATCGCCGCCACCCCGCCACTCGGGAGCGCCGCGCGCATCGGCTGTCAGGGTTGAGACTCTGCCAGGGTAGAGACTCTGCCGAGCGACGCAAGCCGAGCGTGCAGGCGCTGGCGACACGCGTGGCGCGGCGGACCCAGCTGAGCCACGCCCGGGGCCGATGCGCGCATTTGTGCCATGCACCGGCCGCGGCGTAGTAAGACCAGCCATGGCTCACGTCTCGCACAAGCTCTCGGGCTCGCTGCAGGGCGCGCTGGCGGGCGGGGGGATCCCGCCACCTCGCCGCTATACGTGTTCGGACCGTTCCTCAAGCTGGTGGTCGCAGCGGGCGTCGCGGACATCACCTTCGGCGCCTCGATCTGGCTGGCGGTGCTCACCGTCGCCACCGTCTCCGCCATGTACCGCTTGGTGATGATCTGGGTCACCGACGGCAGCGGCGGCAGCGGGCTGAGCGAGGAGGAGCTCGGCCCCTGGGCGGTCAAGCTCAACGCCGGCATCACCGTGGTCGAGTACACGCTGACCTTCCTGGTCAGCATGGCGGCGCTGGTCACCTTCATCGCCGACCGCGCGCCGGTGCTGGACAAGAGCCTCGGCGGCGTGTCGCTGCGCACGCTGGTGGCGGTCGCGCTCAGCCTGCTCACCGGCTTCGCCGTCAACCGCGGTCCCAAGATGGCCGCGCGCGCGTTCGGACCGGCCACGGCCGCCATCCTGCTGCTGCTGTGGGTCATGATCTTCGCGACCATCTGGCGGCTCGGCCTGCGCCTGCCGGCCCTTCACCTCTCGGCCTTCAACCACCCGCACCTCGGGCCCACGCTGGGCGGTTACGCGCGCATCCTGGCGCTGATGACCGGCATCGAGATCTTCGCCAACCTGGTGGCCGCCTACGAAGGGCCGGCGCCGGTGCGCAGCCGCAAGGCCTTCGGCAGCCTGCTGATCGTGATGGGCACCACCTCGGCGACGATGTTGATCGTGGGTCCGGCGATCCGCGAGCTCGCCGATCCGTTCGATTCGCAGGTCTCGGTGTTCACCCAGACCATGGACAAGCTGCTGCCGGGACCGCTCTCGTATCTCGGCTCGCTGGTGGGCGTGGCGGTGCTGCTGTCGGCGGCGGCGGCCAGCGCGCAGGGCATCCAGAACCTCGGGCTCGGCCTGCGCTACCGCCACTACATCCCGGCCTACCTGGGGCAGAAGAACCGCTACGACGTGGCGGACAAGCCGGTCTGGATCGAGGTCACGGTGTGCGTGCTGTGCTTCGTGCTGTTCGGCACGCAGGAAGACACCTATCTGGCGTTGTACGCCGCCGGCGTGTTCATCCTGCTCAGCCTGACCGGCTGGGCCGCGGTCAAGCGCCTGAGCCGCCATCTACGCGCCGTGCCCACGCTGCAGGGCGCGTTGGGTCTTTTCGGCACGATCGTGGCCGCCGCGCTGACCACGGCGGCGACCCTGGTCATCTTCGGCGATCGTTTCAAGCAGGGCGCGTGGGCGTACTTCCTGCTGCTGCCGGCGCTATACACCGCGTTCGGCTGGTCGCGGCGGCGGCTGGGCGCGCCCTCCAGCGTCGAGGAACGGCTGGGGTTGCTGATCTCGGCGAGCTCGCTGCCCCCGCTGATCAGCCAGTCGATGTACACCGGCACGCTGTTTCGCAACGTGCTGTTGCCGCTCGATCAATCGCCCGACGCCGAGCAGGCCACCAACGTCGCACACGCGCTCGCGCTGGCCTACGGCGCCAAGCTCACCTTGCTCGCGGTGCTCGACCCGGAGCAGGCGCCGGCCCACGGCCAGCTCCCGGGCGAGGCCGCGGCGAGCGAGTACCTGGGCCAGGTGGCCGAGCAGCTGCGCTCGAGCGGGCACGAGGTCGCCACGCTGATCAAGCACGGCTCGGCCTCGGAGCAGATCGCCCAGGTGGCGCGCGGCGGGGGCGTCGACGCCGTGGTGATGACCACGCAGGGCCGCAGCCCCTGGCAGCGCTGGTTGATCTCCAGCGTCACCACCAAGGTCATCTACCACACCACCCCGCCGCTGATCGTGCTGCACAAGACCAACAACTGGCGCAGCATGCGCACGCGCTTCTCGCGGCTGCTGGTTACGCTCGACGGCTCGGCGATCGCCGAGGAGGTGCTGCCCTACGTGCAGGAGCTGGCCGGGCGCTTCGGCGGGCGCGTCACGCTGCTGTCGGTGCCGGAAGGCGCGGACTCCGACGCGCTTTCGGACAAGCTACACGCCTACCTCGAGCGCATCGCGGCCGTTCTCGCGGCCAAGGGCATCGCGGTCGAAGCGCGTATCGAGGGCAGCGCGCCGGCGCAGACCATCCTGCGCCTGGCCGAGAGCGAAGGCGTGGACCTGCTGATGATGGTCAGCCACGGCCGCGGCGGTGTCGCGCGCCAGCAGCACGTCAAGCTCGGCAGCGTGGTCGACCAGGTGCTGCAGCGGACACCGTGCCCCGTGTTCCTGGTCTCCGCGGTGCCGGCCGAGCGCGCCGCCCTGCCGTGAGGCCCGCGCGCGCCGACGCGCTCAGGCTCCAAGCGAGTCTGAGCGCGCCTTGGCCGGCAGCGTGCCGATCCGCGGCGTGAGATCGGAGCCCACCCACGACCGGGGCTGGTCGCTCGGCCACCAGGCGGACTTTGCGGACAGGTACAGCAACGCCCGCAGCGTTGGCGCGCCCGCGAGTCGCGCCCGACACCGTGCCGTCGCACCGTTTTCCCGAAATCGGCACCCGGCCGTCACGCCGCGCGAGACGCGCGTGGCTAAGGTCGCTCCGCACTCACCCCAAAAGGAGATCTGCTGATGCGTACGCTCTGGTTCATGCTCTTGCTGGCGGGCGGTCTGTTCGTGACCGCGACCGCGCTGGCCGGTAATGGAAGCCCGATCAGCTCCGGCTCGGCCAACGTGCTCACGGTCGCGGTCTACGGCGACTCGCCTTACGGCACCTCGCCGACCGACACCGCCGAGCTCGAGGCCAGCCCGGCCTTCATCGACTCGATCAACGCAGACCCCAAGGTCAGCCTGGTGCTGCACGTGGGCGACATCCACTCCGGCAGCCAGTACTGCACCGCGGCCTACGACCGCTCGATCTACGAGCTGTGGACGCGCTTCACGGATCCGCTGGTGTACACCCCGGGCGACAACGAGTGGACCGACTGCCACAAGAGCAAGGAGGGCGGCGGCCTGCTCGACGCCGACGGCAACCCGGTGAGCTACGCGGGCGGAAACCCGGTGGCGAACCTCGATCTCGATCCGCTCGATCTTCTTCACCAAGCCGGGCGTCACGCTGGGCGGCCGCAAGAAGCTGGTGCTGTCGCAGGCGACCTTCCACGACCCTCGCTACGCCTCCGACGGCAAGTACGTCGAGAACGTGATGTGGGAGCAGTCTCGGGTGCTGTTCGTCGCCATCAACTTGCCCGGCGGCTCCAACAACGACCAGGACGCGTGGTTCGGGGCGGACACCGAGACCGCCGAGCAGACGACCGAGCGCACCGAGCGCACCGCCGCCGATCTGCGCTGGCTCGACGCCGCCTTCTTCGTGGCCAAGCTCACCGGCGCCAAGGCGGTGGTGATCCAGGCCCAGGCCGACATGTGGGATCCGGAGAAGGGTGCCGAGCACCAGGCAGGCTACGAGCCGTTCGTGCAGAGCGTCGCCTCGCACACGCTCGCATTCGGCAAGCCGGTGCTGATGCTCAACGGCGACTCCCACGAGTACCAGGTGGGCAACCCGCTCGTGATGGATAACCCCATTCACCCCGGCTACGAAGTGCCGAGCTTCTACCGCATCGTGGTGCACGGCAGCACCTTCCCGCTGCAGTGGCTGAAGCTCACGATCGACCCGCGCGCCGACGCGCCCGCGGGCGACACCGCGTTCGGGCCGTTCAGCTGGGAGGTCGTCACGCCCTAGGCGACGCCCGCTGTCTGCAAGCACGGCCCGCCTCGCGCCTCGAGGCGGGCCGTGCCGTTTCTGTCCGCAGCGCTCTTCAGGTGCCGTCGACCGGATGGCTGGGGGTGGGCAGCGTGAGCTGGTAGAACGCGAGGTCCAGCCAGCGCCCGAACTTGAAGCCGCACTGCCGCACGATGCCCGCGGGCTGGAAGCCGTGCCTGCGGTGCAGCGCGATGCTGGCCTGATTCTCGGCGTCGATGCCGGCCACCAGCACGTGGCAGTCTCGCTGTCGGGCGACTTCGATCAACTCGCCGAGCAGCGCGCCGCCCAGGCCCCGGCCGCGCGCGTCCTGGCGGACGTAGACCGAGTGCTCGACCGTGTATTTGTAGGCCGGCCGGGCGCGGAACACCCCGTAGGTCGCGAATCCGAGCAGCGTCCCGCCTCCGGCCTCGAGCCCCAGCACCGGATGGCCCGCGCCGGCCTTGCCCTCGAACCAGCCCTGCATGCTCGACAGGGCGCGCGGCTCGTAGTCGTAGACCGCCGTGGTGTTCGCGATGGCCTCGTTCAGGATGTCGAGGATCTGCGCCCCGTGCCGCTCCAGCGTGCAATCGACCAGTCGCCCTTTGGTGAGCTTGCTTGCCATGACCAGCTTTCTCGCTCAGGCGCCGGGCGCCAGCAAGCGGGGGACCTACAAGCTGGGGGCGGGGGCCCACGCCCTCGCGCCGGGCTTACCGACCCGCTATCGTAGCGTCAGGAGCAGCTCGAAGGGTGATGATGGCTCCTCTGCGCGCGGCGTTGGGTTTCTTCGTGCCGGAACGGCTCGGCCCCCCCGGCTCGGAGTCGGTGCGCCGGGCGCAATTCACGCTGGTGGCGCTGTGCGTGCTCGCGCTGTTGACCGGTGTGCGCGCCGCGCTTTTCCTGAGCGTAGGGCCACGCCTACAGGGCTTCGCGGCCGCTGCGGTGACGGTGGGCGCGCTGGGGCTGACGTTCGTGGTGCGCAGCGGCGCGCTCGCGCTGGCCGGAAACCTGATGTCTGCGCTGCTGTTCGGGTCGATCACGCTGCTGATCTACCTTCGAGGCGGCGTCGCAGCCCCGCCCATGCTCGCGCTCGCGTTCGTGCCCTTGGTCGCGGTGCTGAGCGCGGGGTGGCGCTCCGGCTTGCTGTGGGCGGCCGCCGGCGCCTGCGAGCTGCTGGTGTTTGCCGCGTGGCCAGCACCGCTGGTCGATCAGTTTCCGGCCGTTCACCGCGGCCCGCTGCAGCTCGCGGGCGGGCTCACCGCGCTCGCGCTGGTGGTGGCCATCGCGAGCGCGTACGAGGGCACGAAGAACGCGGCGCTGCGCGCGCGCGATGAGGCCGAGCGCCGCCGCCTGCGCCTGGCCGAAGAGAGCCGCAAGCTCCAGCTCGAGGTCGCGCGCGCCGAGTCCGAGGCGCGGCTCGCGCGCGCCGGCCGGCTGGCCGCGCTGGGCGAGCTTTCCGCCGGGCTGGCGCACGACTTCAACAACCTGCTCCTGATCATCAGCTCCCACGCCGAGCTGGCCGAGCGCGCGCTGCAGCAGCGCCCGGACGACGCGCAGGCCTGGCTACGCGAGATCCGGGCCGCGACCGAGCGCGCGACCACCCTCACGCGCCAGCTGCTGGCGTTCGGCCGCCCGCAGCCGACCGAGCGCAAGCCGGTCGCGCTCACCGCCGTGATCCAGGACGTCACCCGCTTGCTGCGCGGTACGCTGCCCGAGCACGTCGCGCTCGGCGTCGACGATCGCGCGACGCACGCGGTGCTGGCGGACCCCGCGCAGATCGAGCAGGTCTTGATGAACCTGTGCGTGAACGCGCGTGACGCGATGCCGGCCGGCGGGACGATTTCGATCGAGACCGCCGATGTGGTCGCCGACGAAGCGCTGCACGCGCGCCTCGGGCTTCCGCCGGCGCGTGCGTTCGGCCGCTTGCGCGTGCGCGACACCGGCAGCGGCATGTCGGAGGAGGTCCTGGCCCGACTGTTCGAGCCCTTCTTCACCACCAAGGACAAGGAGCGCGGCAGCGGGCTCGGGCTTTCCACCGCCTACTTCATCGTGCGCGGTCACGAGGGCGCGATCGACGTCAGCTCCGCACCGGGCGCGGGCACCGTTTTCTCGATCTATCTGCCCAGCTACCTGGCGGCGCGCAGCGAGGCACGCGCCTCGCTGTAGCCGCAGGCCGTGCGGGGTCCTGCGTGCGCAGCGAGGACGGCTTCATTCGCGGCGTTTCCGGCTCAGCGTTCGCTCGGACCCGGGTTTCGCCCTTTGGGGGTTTCGCCCTTTGCGGCGGATGATCGGGCCGGGTTAGACCCGAGTCAGAACGGCGCCCCGGCATCGAGCAGCACGTGGCCGCCATTGCCGCCCGTGCCGCCGCCGCCGCCCGTGCCGCCGCCGCCGCCCGTACCGCCGCCGCCGCCCGTACCGCCGGTGTCACCAACACCCGTGCCGCCGCTACCGCCCGCGCCGCCCTGCCCGGCACCGCCGCCACCGCCGCAGTCACTGCCGGCCTGGCTCGGATCGAGCGCGATGCGATAAGCGTCGCCACTGTCCTTGCCGGTGACGCCGCGCTGGTCGTGGTCGACGATCACCGTGCACTCGCCTTCGGCGCTGTTGCCGGCCGCATCGGTGACGCGCACGCCGAGCTTGTAGACGCGGCCGTCCTTGGGCCCCTGGCGCTCGGCGCGCACGCAGGCGTGCTGGGCGTCGCGGCCGAGCCCGATGTCGGGTTCGAAGTGGCCGTCGCCGATGTCGTCGATCGGCTCGTCACTGCTGGCCCAGATGAACTCGCCCTGCAGCGCGCCGTCGCAGGCGTCGAGCGCGCTCACGCAGTCGGAAACCGCGATCTCGTGAAACTTGTGGTTGGGCGGCCACAGCTGGACGCTGTGCGAGGTCAGCACCGGCGCCTGGGTGTCGGCCACGGTCAGCTCCGCCGAGCACAGCTCGTTGCCCGCCGCGTCCTGTACCGCGATCGTGTGCGTCCCGACGTCGAGCGGGCCCGAGCTCGCAAGAGTGAGCGACCCGCCCGCACAGCTCGGCGTGCCGTCCGCGACGTACAGCACCGCGCTGTCGAGCTGCCCGCACTCGAGCGTGCGCGGCTCTGGGCAGGTCCAGGCGCCCGGCGGTATCGCGGCCGGTGCCGCGCACTGTGCGCTGAGCGCCGCTTGGCCGGCGCTCGATCCCGCGTGCGTTCCGCCGCACGCGGAGAGCGCGACGGCGGCGGCCCAGATCAACCCGCGATGCGGATGAATTGCTCGGTGGCTTTGCGGTTCCATGCCCGTTCAGTGCGGGTGGGACCTGGCCCGGTTGAAACAGAATCGTGCGCTCGATCGCTCGCCCCCAAGTGTTTCGGCAAACCTTTTTGGGGAAGCGGCGTGCGCGAGCCCCTGCCCAGGGCGCGAGCTCAGCGCGACGGGGCAAAGGCGCGGTCGACGATCCGGCGCGCGTCCACACCCTGCGGCAAGGTGCCAAAGGCGTGCCCGCGATCGCCGTCGAGACGGGTGGCGCAGAAGGCATCGGCGACGCTAGCGGGCGCGTGCCGCAGCAGCAGCGACGCCTGCAGCGCGATGGTCAACCGCTCGGCGGTGCGGCGGGCCGTGAACGGGCTGGGCGTGCCCGCACCGAGCTCCTCGCGCAGCGCCCGCAGCGCGCGGCCGAGCCGCGGCTCGGCGTGCGCGGCGAGCTCGATTTCGGCGAAATAGGCGTCGAGCGACTCGGGCTCGCGCGCGATCGCGCGCACCACATCGAGACAGATCACGTTGCCCGAGCCCTCCCAGATCGAGTTGATCGGCGCCTCGCGATACAGCCGCGCCAGCGGGAAGTCCTCGGTGTAGCCGTTGCCGCCCAGGCACTCCAGCGCCTCATAGACGGCGAACGGCGCGCGCTTACACAGCCAGTACTTGGCGAGCGGGGTGGCGAGGCGCCGAAAGCCCGCTTCCTGGCCGTGCTCGACAGGCTCGTCGTAGGCGCGGGCGACGCGCAGCATCAGCACCGTGGCCGCCTCGGACTCGAGCGCCAGGTCTGCGAGCACATTCTGCATCAGCGGCTGTTCGACCAGCAGCCGGCCGAACGCGCGGCGGTGGCGCGCGTGGTGGATCGCGTGCGCCAAGGCCCGCCGCATCAACGCCGCGGCGCCCAGCGCGGAGTCCAGCCGGGTATGGCTCACCATCTCGATGATGACCGAGACCCCGCGGCCTTCCTCGCCCACCAGCTGGGCGTAGCTGCCGTCGAGCTCGACCTCGCTCGAAGCATTGGAGCGGTTGCCGAGCTTGTCCTTGAGCCGCTGCAGCGCGAACACGTTCTGCGTGCCGTCGGGCCGGAAGCGCGGCAGCAGAAAGCACGACAGGCCGCCGGGTGCCTGCGCCAGCACCAGGAACGCGTCGGACATCGGCGCAGAGCAGAACCACTTGTGGCCGGTGAGCAGGTAAGCCTGGCCCGGTCCGGTTGCGCCCGCGGGCACGGCGAAGGTGGTGTTGGCGCGCACGTCGGAGCCGCCCTGCTTCTCGGTCATCGCCATCCCCAGCATAGCGCCGCGTTTCTCCGCCGCAGGCAGGAAGCGCGGGTCGTACTCGAGCGAGCCCACGCGCGGCTCCCACAGCGCAGCCAGCTCCGGCTGCTTGCGCAGGCTCGGCACGCACGCGTAGGCCATCGAGATCGGACAGCAGTGGCCGAACTCGTTCTCGCTCGCGAGCAGCAGCAAGCCCGCACGCGCGACGTGCGCCCCGGCACGCGGCTCGCGCCAGGGCATGGCGTGCAGGCCGTAGCGCACCGAGAGCGCCATCAGGCTGTGATAGGCCGGGTGGTACTCGACCCGATTGACGCGCACGCCGGTCGCGTCGTGGGTGCGCAGAATCGGCGTGAAGCGGTTGGCCTGCACGGCCCACTCCATTGCCTGCTCCCCGCCCATCGCCTCGCCGAAGGCGAGCAACTGCGCCTGCGCCCAGGCGGCGTGCTCCCGCTGCACGGCCTCGACCAGGGGCAGGTTGGTCTGGAACGTGTTGTAGCCGACCAGTTGCGGGCTCTGATTGGTGACGCGGTGGGTCGCGTGGAGTTGCTCGCTCGGCGGCTCGGTCGCCGGCGCGAGGGCCTCATCGGGTTGCTGCGGCGGATGCTCGTCCATGCGGTCAACCCACCCAGTGCTGGCCGCCGTGCGCGCTGGAGGCCGAAAGCACGATCTACCAGAGCTGCGTGCGGCGCGCACGAAAGGCGTGCGCACAGTATAGCAGATAGCCCCGTCCGCTGCGGAAGCACGGCCTGACTCCGGCGCCGGCCGCGTGCCGCGCCGGAAGCGGCGCGGGTTCCGCATGCGGAGCCGGGCGCGCGACCACTAGATCAGAGCTCGCGATTCGGGATCGAATCACGCGCATTCACCCTCTCGCGGAGGTGCGGCATCCGCCGCACCGCCAAATGACCGATCGGCATGGCCGTTCCCAAATCGTGATCGGTCATTCAGGACCAGCTGAGCTCGTTGGCGATGCGGTTGAGCGCGACCAGCACCTCGGTCGGCAGCTCGCCTGCAGGCCAGCCTTCGGGTCGCGCCCCGATCGCCTCGGCGAGCAGCTCATCGTTCTTCTCGATGCGCCAGTGGTGCTCGTGGGCGATCCGCAACACTTCGACGTGCCAAAGATCGTCGCCCACCCGCACGATCGCTTCGTCGATCACCGCATACGTCACCTCGCCGCCCGCTTCGGGCTGCGCTGCACTGCCTCCTGCGCCGGGTCCCCCCCGACCGGCGCGATGCTTGCCTTCGCGCGAGTCGTTCATGCTGACCTCACCTCAGTGTGACCCCGCAGACCCGCGCACGCCAACCGCTGAACCCCCGATCTCGAAGGGTGAGACGTAACGCCACAGCCGGCACAAATCGGCGGCCGGTGTTGGCGCACGCGCCCGACTCGCACCGCCGGCTCACCGCGGCCTGTCTTGCCTTCGCCGGCCGCCTCCGCCATGCTGGCGCCGGAGCACGAGGGCCAGGATGGACGCGCGTATTTCGACCTATCCCAATGGCGTGAAGCTGGTGAAGTGGCCGCGCAAAGAGGCGCCGACGGAGCAGAGCGTGGCCGAGGTGATGGCGGGCTACGGCTACAAGGTCTACGACCTGCAGACCGTGCCGGCGTGGTTCGAGCGCAGCCGGCACGCGCACGACGAGCCGGAGATCCGCGGCGCGGTCGCGGGCGTGATCACGTTTCACTTCGACGAGTACCCGGTCACGATCGAGGCGGGCGACATCCTGCTCATCCCCGGCGGCGTGGCGCACGAGGTGATCACGCACAACGGCCAGCCGTTCTCGGCCTACAAGGGCTCGCTCAGCGGCGAGCGCAAGGTCACCGAGCACGGCGACGGCAGCGGCAGCGTGGAAGATCTGGCGCGGCAGGCGGGCGGCTCGCCTTCAAGCTGAAACGCGCCGCATGCACCTGATCGGCATCGACCTCGACGGCACGCTCGAGGACAGTCGCGACGACATGACGGCGGCGGCGCGCCGGGTGCGGGCGCGGCTCGGCTTGCCGGTGCGCGAGGATGCGCAGCTGCGGCCCTGGGTCAACGCCGGCATGCAGCGGCTGTACCGCGCGTGCTTCGACGACTACCTCGTGCAGGACGGCGCAGCCGCGCGCCTCGAGCAGGTGCGACAGGCCTACGAGGCCGACTATCTCGAAAACGTGGCGGTGCAGACGCGGCTCTACGACGGCATCGCCGAGGCGCTGCCGCAGCTCGCGCGGCTCGGGCAGCTGTGTTGCATCACCAACAAGCCCGAGCGCATCTCGCGGCGGCTGCTGCAGGTGCTGGGCGTGGCCGAGCACTTTGCCGCCGTGGTCGGCGGCGACAGCTGCCCCAAAGCCAAGCCCGACCCGATCATGCTGCGCACCGCCGCCGAGCGCTGCGGCTTCGATCAGGCACGTGGCCGCGCCTTCATGATCGGCGACACCGACGGCGACATCGAGCTCGCGCACGCCTTCGGCGCCACCGCGGTCTGGTGCGCCTGGGGCTACCTGGCCGCGCCCAAGCTGCAACCCGACCGCGAGGCGCGCCGGCCCCAGCAGCTACCCGAGATCGTGCGCGCCGCCGCGAACGGCTGAGCTGTCGCCGCCCGTCCAACGCTCGTCTTCTTCAGGGCCATCGCCTTGGGTCGCGACGACCAGCGGGGCCGGGTCGGAGTCGCTTCAGAAGCCGGCCTGATTGGTCGCAGTGCCGACTGCTCCCGGGTGACCGCCGCCGGCCGCGCAGGCCGAGCCGCCGGCGCCGCCCGAGCCGAGCGTGTAGCTGGTGTCGGTCTCGTTCAACGTGAGCGTGCTGCCGAACACGCCGATCGAGGGCCCGCCCGCGCCACCGCCGCCGCAGCCACCGTCGCCGCCGTTGCCGCCTTGCCCGCCCTGTCCGCCCTGTCCGCCACGCACGCTGGGCGCGTTGCTGCCGCTGCCGTTGATCGTGGCACCGCTGCCGCCGGGGCCACCCACACCGCCGCTACCGCCCGCCCCACCGCTACCACCGGTGCCGCCCCGGCCGCCGTCACCGGTGACGATCTCCACGTTGTCGAGGTCGAGCGAAGAATTCGTCGCGAGGATCGCGATCGACGCCGCTCCTGGCGCGCCGGCCTGGCCACCAGCGCCGCCACCGCCGCCACCGCCGCCGGCGCCGCCGCCGCCGCCGCCGGCCGGCGAGCTGCAGACCGCGGCGCCGCCGCCGCCGCCACCACCACCGGTGTAGCCGGCCGAGCCTGTGCCACCGTCAGCCGCGGCGCTTCCACTCCAGCTCGCACCGCTCACCGATCCGATGCCCGAGCCGCCGGCCCCCTGGGAGCCCCGTCCGCCCGCGCATCCCTGCGGGCCCGGACCGCCAGCATCCGCTGCATACAGGATGTTCAACGCCAAGCACGCATCGTTGAACGGAACCGCACCGGTGCCGTGGCCACCGCAGCCGCTGCCCGCCGAGCTGCCGTCCTGACCGTCGGCGCCCATCCCGGAGCCACCACCGTAGAAGCTGCCGCCGTTCCCGCCATGGCCCCCCGGTCCGGAGGTGGAGCCCTGACCCCCGGACGAGTTGGTGGTCGAGCCGCCGGTCGAGCCGGTCACGCCGGTGGAGCCGGGCGCGCCCGAGCTACCCGCCGCTCCGTCGCCGCCGGCGCCCGCGGTCACGCTCAGGCGCCGCAGCGTGACGCCGCTCGACATGGTGACGTCGATGGTGTGCGTGTACGCGCCGGCGGCCGATTGGTCCTGCGTCTCGAAGCTCACCGAGTCGATGGTGGCCGCGGTGACCTGGTCGATGACGAGCGCGTTGGGCGCGGTGGAGAGCACGTGCGAGCTGCCCGACCGCGACAGGAAGTCCTCGGCGTAGCCGCCGAAGACGTGCGCGCCGTCCGCCACCGCGAGCGGCGCGCTGATGGTGTAGTCGCCCGACGCGAGCAGGATCTCGTGACGCGTGGTCCCCGCGAGCGCGAAGCCCTCGACCAGGTCGGCCGCGTCCGCGGGCGAGGTGCCGTCGTGCGCGCCTGCGCCGCTCGGCGTCACGTAGACGAAGCGCGTACCCGGCCCGACCTCGCCGTCTGCGCCATCGCAGTTGGCGTCGGTCGCCGAGTCGTCCGCCTCGTCGCTGCTTCCAGTCGGCGTGCACGCGGGCGGCGCCGCGTCGGTTCCGCCGTCGGCCGGCGTGCCGGCGTCCGAGCCGGCCTCACCGCCGCCCGCGTCCATCGCCGAAACCCCAGCCTCGCCCCCTCCGTCCATGGTCACGCCGGCTTCACCCGCGCCCGAGTCGGACGCGCCGCCCGAGCCGCCGCTGCCCGAGCCGCCGCCATCGATCGCACCCGCGTCTTGGCCCCCCGACCCGCCGCCCGCGTCACGCGACGTGAATGCCGCTTGCGAGGAGTAGCAGCGCTTGCTCAGACACAACCAGTGGCTCGGACACTCGCTGTCCTTCGAACAGCCGAGCTTACCCTCGGGAATGCTGGCCTTGCAGCCGAACGCGAGCAACAGCAGGGCGAACGCGGCAGCGATCCGCATCAGAAGGCGCCCCTGAGCGAAACGCGTGCGAGGCCCGCGCTCACGGAGAGCGCGTGCTCGCTGTGATCCTTACCCGAGAGCCCCCACACCAGCCCGGTCGTGACGGCCGCGGCCCCGGCACCGAGCAGCCCGAGACCGACGCCCGAAAACACCGGCACGCGGTCGTAGTCGTGCTGCACCGCCGACCACGGGGTGCCGTCGCGCACGTTCTCCACCTTCGAGGCCGCGCTGGCGGCCAGCGCGACGAAGACCACGCCGGTCACGACCAGCCCGCTGCCGGCGCCGACTACCACCCAGGGCAGCACCGACGGAGGCGAGGGCTCCACACTCACGGCTGCGGCCGCCGCGGGTGCCGCGGCCGCGGTCTCGGCCGCGCTGGCCGCCACCGGGGTGGTAACAGCCACGGCCGTAAACGCCAGCGTGACGGCGCGCTTCTCCCCTTCTTGCAAGGTGACCCGCTGACTCGCGCGATCGGCTGCGCGGCGACCCTCGACCGCGTGCTCGCCGGGGTCGACCGGCACGGCCACTCCCAGCAGCGCGCTGGGCACCGGCTTGCCGTCGACGGTGACGCGGGCGTCGTCCGCGCTCGCGCCCTGCAGCTTTATAGTGAGCTGCGGGATGCGCGACGAGAGCGCGTCATACGCCTTCTGTGCGTCGGTGTGTGCGCTGCGGAACACCTCGGGATCGTCGGGCCGCAACACGACCAGCGTAACCTCGCGATAGCGCTGCGCAGCCTCGACCAGCCTGCCGAGCTTCTCGAGCGCACGCCCTGACCACAGCCCGAGGGTCGGCACCTTCACCACGGCGTACGCGCGCTCCAGCTTGTCGGACGCAGCTGCGTAGTCACCTTGCTCGTACAGCGCCACGCCCTGCTGGCCGAGTTGGCGGGCCGCCGCCAGCGTCGAATCGTCGGGCGCCTGAGCCAGCGCCGGGCGCCCGAGCAACAGCAGCGCGATCCATACCGCGGCGCCAGGAACCGTGCTCGCGCGCATCTGGCGGGCCATGATCGTTGGCACGATACCTGCGCTCCCGTTATGGCACAAGGCCGCGGGCGCGTGCTTGCCGCGCGCCGGGACGTCCAGGTAGCGTGTGATCCGTGATCGCCAGCAAGAGCACGGCCGCGCCGCCGCAGATCATCGCCGGGCGCTACCGGATCGAGGCCCAGCTCGGTCAGGGCGGCATGGGCTCGGTGTGGCGAGCGCAGCATCTGACGCTGCGCTCGCCGGTCGCGATCAAGCTGATCGATCCAGCGCTCGCGAAATCGGAAGACGCGATGGCGCGCTTCCTGCGCGAGGCGCAAGCGGCCGCTTCGCTGCGCAGCCCGCACGTGGTGCAGATCCTCGACCACGGTATCGACGAGGGCTTGCCCTACATCGCGATGGAGCTGCTGGAAGGTGAGAGCCTGGCCGCACGCCTGCTGCGCACCGCCAGGCTGAGCCCGGCCGAAACCGCGCGCGTGATGACGCACGTGGCGCGCGCCATGGCGCGCGCGCACGAGGCCGGCATCGTCCACCGCGATCTCAAGCCCGACAACGTGTTCCTGGTGCGCAACGACGACGAAGAGATCGCCAAGGTGCTCGACTTCGGAATCGCCAAGGCGACGAACAACGCGTTCGAGGTGACCACCGGCACGCGCACCGGCGCGATGCTCGGGACGCCCTATTACATGAGCCCCGAGCAGGTCGAGGGCAGCAAGAGCATCGACCACCGCTCGGATCTGTGGGCGATGGCAGTGATCGCGTTCGAGTGCCTGACGGGGCTGCGGCCGTTTCAGAGCGATACGCTGGGCGCGCTGCTGTTGCAGATCTGCTCCAAGCCCGTGCCCGTGCCCTCCCAGTACGGCAAGGTGCCGCCGGGCTTCGACGAATGGTTCGCGCGCGCCACCCGGCGCGCGCCCGACGAGCGCTTCCAGTCCGCGCGCGAGATGGTCGATGCGCTGCGGGTGGTGCTGACGCCCGGCGCGCAAGCTGCCGCGGTCACGCCGCGGCGCGGCACCTCGGGCTCTGGCGAGGCGAACGAGGCGGCAGCGTCCGAGGCCGTGCCCGTGTCGGTCGTGCGGGACAAAGGCCGCGGCGCGCGCGTGCTTCCCCTGGGGATCGCCATCGCGTGTGTGCTGCTGCTCGCGGCCGCGGCGCTATTGCTGAATCGCTCGCGTCCCGGGGCAGGACAAGCGGCGGTCGAGGGGCCGCAGCACATCCCATCGGCCAAGCCGGCGCCCGCGCCGAGCCCGGTCGAGGCGCCTGCAGCGGCGGCAACCCCAACCCACGCACCAGCGGCGGCGCCAGCACCCCCTGCAACCCCAGCGCGAGCAGCGACGGCGCCGGCGCCGGTCGCTGCAAGGCCGGAAGCGGCTGCGCCTGCCGCCGCCGCCAAGAGCCCCGCGGCGCCGCGAGCTCGGCCGGAGCGCGCCCGCCCGCCAGCACGGTCGCGCCAGCGTGCCGCGGCCCCGCTCACCACGAAGGCAGCTCCAACTGTCGCCCCCAAGCCCACTGCAGCGAACGCGGCACCCAAGCCGGTGCCAACACACAAGCCAACCGATCTCGGCTTTTGAGCGCGTCAGCTTCGAACGCAGCGCCGGCACAGCCGGTTGTGCTTGCCCGCCGAAAGAAAGAGCACGTCGCAGTTGACGCAGACGCGCATCGCGGGTCGAGAGCCCGAGAGCCGACTCTGTTTGACGAATTCCCGGGTCAAGCCGATCTGATCCGCACGCGCGCGTACCGCCTCGCTGCTCAGGCCTCGCCGAAACAGCTCGCGCAGCAGCGCATTGCCCTCGCTGACGACGGCGTCGATGATCTCTTGATCGGCCCCCACGCGGCACCCTTCCGAAACTGGGCGGGTGCCTGCGACCACTTCGTTGACCCGCTCGAGCTTCGTAGTGTCCATTCTCCCATCACCTCGGCGTTCGAAGGCGGCGTGTGCCTCCGGAAGGAATCTCGCGCGACTCGGGGCTCGCAAACCTTGCCATGTCATCATTCCGCGTAGGTCGCCTCGCACTTGTACGCCAGCGTGTGATCGCAAGCCATGTCGCCGATCATGCCGCCGCAGGGGCTTTGCCCTGCAAAGAAGGTTTTGGATTGGCGCAGTGCGTGGAGCACGGGTTGGCTCAGATCGTGGCGTCCGTTGCAGCGCGCATCCATGCAGCGCACCTCGAAGTGCGCCGGTGCGGTCGCGACGACGATCGGCCTGGTGTAGGCGATTGCCGGCGTTTGGCCTTCCGGGCGCAGATCCTCGAAGTGGAAACGCAAGCTCTCGAGATGCTCGATTTCGTCGCGCAGGCGCGGGGCGGCGTCCTCGCGGCGCCGGTGTTCGGCCGTCGCTTCGATCTGACCCGCGTCACGCCGCCGCATTGCACTCATTCGACCGATTCCCGTGTGCCCGCGCGCCGGAGCTCCACGCGCCGGACGCGACGCAGTCGGGAGCCACGAATTCGCCGGCTACTTCTTGCCTCGAGCCGACGCTTGCTGCGCCTGCCCGACCTGTTTCGCTTTCGCTTTGGAGACGTTCTGCTGCTTCAACGCTTCCTTTTGCTTTTGGCCGCGTTGCTTCGCCTTCGGTGACTTGTCGCCCATCGTGACCTCCGCCGCGACGGCCGACGCCGCCACGGGCAAGCATCGCAGCCTTTGATTAAATAGCAATGGGCGCGCGCAACCTGCCGGCGGCTACACGCCGAGAGCGCGGCGATCTTCGGACGCAGTAGCCAGCGCAATCAGGGACAGCCCTAAGGGGCCGAGCACAAATAACCTGCTCACGGCCGACTTGTCGGCGCAGTGCGATCGCGAGCGTGCCCGCAGAAAAAACCACAGGAATACTCGATGTATCTCGAGGATTCTTTCGAGGACGAAAGCCGCGAACGCGCCCGCCCACGAGCCGCAACTGAGCAGCTTATTTGTGCTCGGATCCTAACCTCCTGCCGGCGCGGGCGCGCTCTCGCGCTCCAGCAGGTGCTCCGAGATGCGGTCGGCGTCCAGTCGCAGCGCGTAGATCTTGGCTCGCAGCGCGGCGTCGAGCGCGCTTTCGCGCTCGGCCGACTCCTGGTTTTCCGCGTCCGACAGCGCGTCGACCGCGCCCAGGCGGCCCTTGAGCTGCGCGACCTGGAAGCCGAGGTCCTCGCGCTCGCGCTCCACCGCCTCGCACTCTCTCTCGAGATCGACCGCGACGCGTTGCGCCTTGGCCCAGTCGCGCAACAGGGACGGCAGGCTGCGCTGCTGCGGGTCCAGACGCGCGTCGGGCGCGGACTCCAGCCGCTCGACGGCCGCAAGCAACCCCTCGGCGTGCGGCTCGAGCGCGCGATAGGCTCGCGAGAGCCGCTGCTCGGCGTCCGCGAAGCGCTCGGCGAGCGCGAGCTCCTGACTCGCGAGCGTGTCCAGCGCCTGACCGATGCGCATGGCCGCTTCCCGCGCGCGCTCGCTCGACCAGCCCGCTGCCCGCCCTTGCTCGACCAGCGCACCGCGCCCCGAGCGCACCTGCTCGAGCAGCTCGTCCATGCGCGAGAAGGTCTGTCTCAGCCACAACGGCAGGGTGTGGCCGGCGTGCAGCGCGGACGCGCGCGCGTGCAGCTGCGCGAGCTGCCCCTCCCACAGCCGGTCCTCGCCGCGGCTCGGCGCAGGCGCAGCCGCACCGGACGGCGGGGGCGGCGCGCTCGCCGCGCGCCCGTCGGCCGGCGGCGGCGGCGGCGGCGGCGGCGAGCCGAGCAGGGCCGAGAGCGCGGCGGCCACCTGATATGCGCTGGCCGGCCGTCTCGCCGCGCTCTTGGCCATCAGCTTGGCGACCAGCGCGTCGAGCGCCTGCGGCAGCTCCGGGCGTCGCGCGCGCAGCGACGGAACCTCGGCATGCACGTGCTGATAGACCAAGGACGGCACGCTGCCCTCGAACGGGAGCACGCCGGTCAGCATCTCGTACAACAAGCAGCCGAGCGCATACAGGTCGGCGGCCGGCCCGACCGGCCCGCCCTCGATCTGCTCGGGCGCCATGTAGCCGGGCGTACCGAAAAGCCCCTTGGACTTGCCGAGCTCGGCCTCGCCCGGGGCGTGCGCGAGCCCGAAGTCGAGCAGCTTGACGAGGTCGACCTGCCCCTCGCCTTGCAGCAGGAACACGTTGTCTGGCTTGACGTCGCGGTGCACCACGCCGAGCACGTGCGCGCGCGCCAGCGCAGCAGCGATCTGCTGGCCGATCGCGCACGCGCGCGCCAGCGGCAGCGCGCCCCGGTCGATCTCGGAGGCGAGCGTGACGCCGCGCAGGTACTCCATGACCAGGTACACGATGCCGTCCTCGGTCTCGCCGATGTCCACGATGTCGACCACGTTGGCGTGGTGAACGCGGTTGGCGGCGCGCGCCTCGCGCAAGAAGCGCTGCCGGTGCTCCTCCTGTGCAGCCAGCTTCGCGTGCAGCACCTTGAGCGCCACCTCGCGGTCGAGCGCCTGGTGCCGCCCACGATAGACGCTGGCCACGGCGCCGCTACCGAGCTTGGCCTCGATCACGTAGCGCCCGCCGATCAGCCGCCCGATCAGCGGGTCCTCGAGCACGACCAGGGCCGCGCCGTCGAACGGGCAGTGGGCTGCGCCGTCACGATAGCGGCCCTGGCAGCTCGGACACCGTTTCACCGCCGCACCCCGCGTGGCATGCGCGCACCGATACGCTTGCGCGCGGCCCGCATGGTACTAGGACGGCGGCCCAGACGCCACGCTGGCGCGCGCGGGCGGGTGATTGGAAACAAACGCTGCAGCCGGGCGCTTCCATCGTCCGGCCGCCTGCGTTACATGGCCGGTCATGCCGCCCAGAGCCGCCAGCGGCCGCCGCGCGGGCCCGAGCCGCCGGCGCGCCTCCGAGCCCCCCGGATGAGCGAGCGCCGACACTTCCGGCTGGCGCTGCTCTCGCTGTTGCTGCTGGGCGCCCTGCTGGTCTTCGACCGCCTCGGCAACGGCATGCTCGAGGTCTACGACGAAGGCCTGTACGGCATGTACGGCCGCACCGCGCTGCACTACGACACCTGGCTGCACGTCGTCAACGCGCAGGGCAAGTTCCCGGTCGGCGCGGTCAAGTTCTCCAAGCCGCCGCTTTCGGTCTGGCTGGTCGCGGCGAGCTTTCGCCTGCTGGGGCCGTCGCTGTTCGCCTTGCGGCTGCCGTTCGCGCTGGCGACCCTGCTGACCGCGCTGCTCGCGCTGGCGTTCGGCCGCCTGCTCGAGCCCGGCCGGCGCGGCACCTGGCTGGGCTTCGCCTGGGGCGCGGCGTGGCTGATCTCGCACGGAGCCTATCACTTCGGCCGCACCGCCACGATCGAGGCGCCGCTGGTGTGCCTGGTGCTCGCGGCCCTGTACGCGCACGCGCGCGCGCGCCGCAGCGCGGGGGCCGGACGACTCGGCTGGGCGTTCGCGACCGGCCTCGCGATCGCCGCCGCCTTCATGCTCAAGCAGCTGGTGTGCGCGCTGGCGGTGGTGCCGATCGTGCTGATCGAGCTGAGCGAGCTGCGCCGCGAGCGGCTCGGGGTGCTGATGGCGCGCACGCTGCCCGCGCTGGGACTGCCGTTCGTGGTCGCCGTGACGTGGCTTATCGCGCTCTATCGCAAGGTGGGCCCGGCGCTGCAGGACGTGCTGTGGCAGCACGCGATCGTCTCGCGCGTGACCGGTTTCAACGGCATCCACCACCAGAACTACCTCAACCGTATCGAGGACCAGCTCGACCTCGACGCCGTGCCGATGTGCTGGCAGATCTCGGTGCTGGGGCTGCTCTTGCTGCTGTGGACGCCGCCGCGCGAGGCCGCCGCCGACCGCGCCCCGGCACGGCTGATCGCGCTCTGGCTGGGCTGTGCGTGGCTCGCGTTCGGCGTCGGCTCGCGCGCCATCTTGCCCTGGTACGCGCTCTCCTTCGTGCCGCCGCTCGCGCTCGGCCAGGCGTTTCTGGCGGCGTGCTGCTTCGAGGCCGCGATCAGCGGGCCGCCGCCCGAGCGCACGCGGCAGCTGGCCGCGGCGGCGGGCGCCGCGGGCCTGGTGTACTCGCTGGCGGTGGCCACCCACGAGCTGCTGCCGGGTCTGGCGCTCGCGGTCCTGCTGTCGG
Source organism: uncultured delta proteobacterium (assembly GCA_963778655.1). GTDB lineage: Bacteria > Myxococcota_A > Polyangia > Polyangiales > JAFGIB01 > CAVZVA01. The sequence continues at coordinate 1,531,617 of CAVZVA010000010.1, read as the reverse complement.
CGGCGATCGCCTGGGGCGCGCGCGAGCTGCCGATGCCGCGCGGGCCCCTGCTCGGCGTGGGCGCCGCGCTCGGCGCGCTGCTGCTTTCGGGGACGCTGGCGCGGCCCGCCTATCGCGCCAGCGAAAGCGATCCGCTGTCGGTGCTGGGCCTCGCGCTGCAGCGCCTGGGCGCGCACCACGTCGCGGTCGACGCGCGCATGGACATGCACTCCTACGCGCGCAACACCTTCTTCGGCCCCGGCTCGCGCGAGACCACGCCGCCCTGGCAGAGCCCGCACGCGGCCGGCGGGCCCTTCGATGCGTGGGTCAGCGAGGGCGTGCTGCCGCGCGAGCTCGGACCGCGCCACGGCATCCGCGTGGTGCGCGCCGGCGGCGCCTACGCCTTCTTCGGCCATCTGGCCGAGGCGCCCTTCGCCAGCGGCGCGCTCGCCTCTGTGCTCGCGCGCGGGCCACTCACCTTCGAAGCCGAGCAGATGGCAAGCGATCGCGACTTCACGCTGGCCGCGGACGCGCGCGCCTCGGGGCACGCGCTGCGGCGGGTCGAGCCGCGGCTGTGGGAAAAGGCCGAGAGCTTCAGCCTGGCCCACGCGCTCACCCCGGAGCTCCCAGCCGGCGCCTACCGCGTCAGCTTCTGGGTGCGTTACCGCTGCCACGGGCTGCCGGGCGAAGAACCGGGCAAAGTGGCCGTGCGCGCGGGCGGCCAGCCCTCCCGATCCGCGCGCCTGCGCTGCGGCAAGAGCGCCCTGCCCTTCGCCACGGCGCTGGCGCCGCTGGCCGTCGACTTCACGCTGCGCCAGCCGGCGCCGCTCGCGCTCGAGGTGCGCTACGAGCAAGACGAGCTGGCGGTCGACCGCGTGAGCGTGCAGGCGCGCGCGCCGACGCGAGCCGCCCGCCCGCGGCGCTGACGCGCAGGCGATACGCGGCGCTCACATACCGTCGTCGTGGCAGTACGAGTTGCCGAGCAGGGGCGCGACGCAGGTCATGCCGGTGGGACAGCTCAGCAGCGGTGCGAACAGCACCGGCGTGCAGTCGAGCTGGCAATAGCCGGTGACGCAGGTGAGCACCGCTTCGTAGCTGCCCTCGGGCACGGGGCATTCGCCGACGTCGACGCAGGGCGGCGCGCACACGCTGTAGGTGCTGGGAAAGCTCGCGGTCATGATGCACTGCGCGCCGGCCGTGCAGTCGGCGGCAGTGGTGCAGCCGCCGTAGGCCGCGGCCGTCGACACCGGCGGACCGCCAGCCGCGCCGCCGGCCCCTGCGCCGCTCGCGCCGCTCGCGCCGCCCGCGCCCGAGGCGCCGCCCGCGCCGCCCGCGTCCGGCTGGGACATCGGCACCTCGCCCGCGTCCTCGTCGCTCTGCGTCGGCGGCGCGCCCCCGCTGCCCGGCAGCACGCTGTTTCCGCCGACGCCTCCTTCACCCGTGCCGCCGTGACCGCCGCTGCCGCCAGCCTGCGCGCCACCCGGCGTGGGCAGGCCGATCACGCCGCTGCAGTCGCAGGCGCCCCAGCTCTTGTCGTTGCGGCAGATCTGCGCGCCCTGCGCGCCCGAGGCGCACGGGCACAGCTTGACCACGCCGGGCACCCCGCACGGGTCGAGCCGATTGCACGCCGGCCCTGCGAGCAGCAGCAACGCAGCCGCCAACCAGGCGCTACGCGGGCGGGGCATCGCTTCGACGCGTGACATGAGAGACTTTCAGTGTGAACCAGACCCGGAGGTCATGGTAGGCGTGCCGTAGACCCAGCGCGCGATCGTGAGGTAGCCGCTGTCCTGCGCAGTGCGGTAGATGTCGCGCCCGTGCTTGTCCACGCCGAGGTGACCCGAGCCTCCGGCCGCGACCGCGAGCGGCTTGCGCAGCAGCAGCGATCGCCCCGGGTCACCATCGTCGATCATTGAAAGCGCCAGTGATTCCGTGGCCGAGATCTCGTCGACCGTGGGCTGGTCGAACTCGTCCGGAAGCCCCATCGGAGTCGGTAGGCGGGCGCGGCCCGGACCCCACACGCGAAAGAAGCGCGCCGGCGCGCCGTGACAGGCCTGAAAGGCGCAATCGCGCAACAGCACAGGGTACACCTCGTGCTGGAATTGCTGGAACTCGCGGTGCGCGAACACGGCCTTGTCGTCCCCGCTCTTACACCCCAGGCCCGCCAGCAAGAGCAGACCGATCCCTGCACGCGAGAATCGTTTCACGTCATAGCTCCCCGGCGATGCGCGCGGTCAAGAAGCGCTCCACGTCCATGAAACGCCAGCTGCCCGCGGGGATGAAACCGTGCGACTCGCCGTAGGCGAGCGCGATGCGGATGGTCCTGCCCACGCTGGCCTCCACCGAGCCGCGGCCGCCGACCGCCAGTCCCTGGCAGCACGCGCCCTCGCTGCGCAGCGCGGCGGTGATCAACATCATCCATTCCGCTTCGGGTCCCACCCGCAAGCGCACCAGATCGCCCAACGGGAGCAGCAGCTCCGGGCGCAGCGCGACGCTGCCGAGTTGGTACTTGGGCACGCTGAACTGGTGCACGCCCGGGAACAGCGAGCGCAGCACGAAGCCCAGGGCAAGGGCGAGCGAAGGCGCGTGCGCGGCGTCGCCCAGACGCAGGCGCGGCGCCGCGCCGAGCTCGACACGCTGCCAGCGTACGTCAACGTTCTGGGGCAGCGCGAACAGCGGTGCAGCCTGCAGCACCAGCCCGATCGAAGACTGGTACGAGAGCAGCGCCTCGAGCGAGAGCCGCTTCTTCGGCCAGGCGTGCATGCGCAACACCAGCTCCGCGGCGGCGAAAGAGGTCTGGGGCAAGACCTGCACGCCTTCGGCGGTGGGCCGCTCGAACGAGAGCGTGCCCAGGCCGAGGCCCGCGCCCGCGTACAGCGAGAGCGCGCGGCCCGAGACCGCCGCCGCGGGTGCAGCGGGGACGGGCGCTGCGGCAGCCTCCGGGGACGGTTCCGCCGCGGGCTCCGCCTCGGCCGGCGCGGGCTCGGCAGGCTCGGCGGCGGCTTCGGGCGTGGACTCGGACGCCGCCGGCGCCTGCGCCGGCTCGCCGGCGCCGCTCGTGTCGGCCTGCTCCGCTTGCTCGGGCTGCACCTGATCGGGCTCGGACTCCGGCTCGCCGCCGGCTTGCGCGCGCGCCGAGCCGGGACACAGCGCGAGCAGCGCCGTCAGGACGAGCGGCAGTAGCGGCCGTGCGCAAGCAGCGCGGGTCACAGCTTGACCTCCAGCGCCACGGTCACGTCCAGCGCGCTGATGTGATCGAGCGGCAGAAAGTCGTCGTAGGTGTAGTACGAGGGCGCGGCCAGCAGCACGGCGCGCAGCTCGCTGCCGAGATCGTCGAGCCGGAACGCGCGCGAGACCTCGAGCTCGATGCGGTGAGACGACAGTGAGGTCAGCTCCTTGTCGTTGGTGAAGTACGTGGGCATCGGCATCGGCGCGTAGAAGGGCTGATAGTGGGAGGCCGCGCTCTGATGATAGAAGCGGTAGCCGAACGACAGCAGCCAGCCCTCGCCCGGAATCCACGCAGCGTCGATCGCGGCCGTGTGCGAGATCACGCCCCAGTCGTCCAGGTAGAAGCGATAGCTGGCGCCGAGCGAGATGCTGCCGCTGAGCGCGCGGCGCGCGTTGAGCGCGACGGCGTGGCGCAGGCGCGAGCCCGGGTTGTTCTCCAGCGCGCACATCTTGACCGGGTACACGCAGGTGCTCGGCAAGTCTCCTGCGTCGTTCGCGATGCGCACGTAACGGTAAGGACTGGAGAGGTAGCCCTGCTGGCGGCTGAGCTCGTAGGTGAGGCTGGCAAACGTCTTGGGGTCGATCACCTGGGTCAAGGAGGTGCGCGCGCTCAGCATCGAGCTGGCGCGCGAGAACTCCGGGTCGCCCGCCCGGCCGACCTGGTCGAAATAGGCGCGCGCGGTCACGCCCAGGCTCGCGCTCTTGTCGGCGAAGTCATAGCTACCGCCCAGCACGCCGCCGTGCGACTCGTAGTCGGGCTCCTTGGAGTAGCGGTAGGTTCCGCCGACGGTGAGATCGGGAAACGCGTGCTGCACGGTCACGTCGATCTCGTCGCGCTGCTCGGTCACCGCCTTCGAGGCGGAGGTGCGGATGTCGATCGAGGCGCTGGTCCAGATGTCCGCGGTGTAGACTAGATCGACTCGCGTCTGATCGGCGACCGGCGCGCCCGCATGAACGCGCGGCGTGATCACGGTGGTGTGGTCGCTGTCGGTGCGCACGTAGAGCGAGGTCGATGCCGTGGTCTGATCGGCCTCCTGCGCCCGCAGCGGCAGCGCGCACAGCAGCAACGCGGTGGCCAGGCCGCCGGCCTTTAGCCAGCGGCGCGCGCGCATACCCGGGCGGTGCTCAGTGCGCGCCGGCAGCGCCACTCGAGCCCCCCTCTTGCTTCACGTTCCACGCCAGCGTGATCTCCTGCAGCGGGCCGTCGAAAGCCACGGCGGGCATGAGGCTCCACGACGACGGTCCCTTGTCGAAATCGAAGGTGACGAAGTCGCCCGGCTCCTTGTCCGACTCGGTGACCTCGATGAAGAGCTTGTAAGGCCCGTCGGGCACGGGGTCGCCCGCGAAGTCCACGCCGTTCCACATCGCGGAGTGGGGTTTGGTGTGATCGGGCAGGGAGGCGGAAGTAACCACGTCCGGGCCGGGCTTTTCGATGCAGGTGTGGTCCTCCCAGTAGACCAGCCCGGGGCGGCGCAGCGCGCAGGCGATCTCCAGCGTCGCGACGTATTGGCCGTCGGGGGTCTCGACCCACACCGCGCTGCAGTTCTTGGGCGCGTAGCGCCCTTGCTGCGACTGCGTCGTGTAGTGCACCTGCAGCGTTCCCGGGGTCGCCTGCGCGGCCGCGCCGCCGTCGCTCACGCCCGCGAGCTGCTTGCAGCGATTGCCGAGCCCCATGTTCGCCGCGGGCATGTCGGTCGGATCACCCGCGCCGAGCGTGTTGCCCGGCGTGTACAGGCCCGCGCTCGGATAGGCGGACGGGGTGATCTCGCGCGGCTTCTCAGCGCAACCGAGCGCGAGGCACAGCAGCGCAGTTGCCACCGCAGCGGCTGGGCGCCCGAGCGGTGCCAGGCGTGCACGCTTGCGCACGGGCATCAAGCATGCCCCCGTGCACGCCGCCGCGCGCGCGATTGGGAGCGGCGCCCGACCAGCACGACCACGAACAAGCCGAGGCCGAGCGCGAGCACGCGCGAGCCGGGACGGGAGCGGGCGCGGACCAGCGCGCAGGCATTCTGCAGCGTCTCGCGGTAGGTGGCGCTGGGCGTGCCGGCCTGCACCAGGGGCAGCGCGATCTCCTGCTCGGAGTCGTGGTCGGGCGTGCGGGACAGCGACTCGGTGGCGACGAACCCGGCGGAAAACCAGATCGGTCCCTCGGCGGTGGGAGGAGAGGTCCAGGTGAAGCGAATCTGCTGCGCGCCGCAGGAGCTCAGCGCGAGGATGCAACGCTGCCCCAGCAGCCGCGAGTCGCAGCGTAGCAGGCCGGTCGAGTCGGGCTTCAACAGCACCGGATCGAGGCCGGGGCGAACCTGATACAGCTTGACCCCCAGCCGCGGCTGCAGGTTGGGACGGGTCTGCTCACACAGCTCGCCGGGCTGCGCCGACGCGGTGTCGATCTCGATCGTGCCCGAAGCCTTGCCGCTCTCGGCGACCAGCTCGGCCACCAGACCTACGCCCGGGCCGGGCTGATCCGGCGTGGGCGCAGCCGCCGGGTCGGGTCGCAGCTCCTTCCAACGCTGCGCGAACTCGGGCCAGCTCAGCACCACCTCGTTGCGCGTCGCCAGCTCGTAGCCCTCCAGCGGCAAGCCCGCCACGTAGAAAGGAAACACGCGCTGCCCCGGTGTGGCCACGTGACACACGCTGCAGCCGAATCCGTCCGCCGGAGAGCCGGTGAACCAGCGACCTCCACCGCCGCCCGCAACCGGGGAATCCGGGAACGCCTCCGGTGCCGAGTACGCATGGGCCGTGGCGCCCGCGCTCGCCCAGGCCAGCCCCGCGGCAAGCAGCCAAGCGAGCCGCCGAGGTACCAGCATCGTGAGGGGCCGAGGCATGGGCGTGGGATTCTACTGCGCTGGCCGAGGGTTTTGCACTTCGAGGCTCGGCGACATGGCAGTCGACGTCGGATCGGGCTCGAGGCGGGGTCCAGATCCTTCGGTCAGAGCACTAAGGAGCGGGCAAGCTGCGGATCCACGCCTCGAGCGCCATGATGCCGTCGCTGTCCACGACGCGGGAGGCGATCGGCGGCATCTGATCCTGCATCCTGGCTGGATCGCGCTTGCTCACGAGCTGGTAGAGCAAGCTGTTCTCGGGCGAGCCAGGCACGATGCGATCGTTGCCCAACCAGCGCGGCGTCCTGGCCGCCACGCCGACTGTGGTCTTGATCGGGTCGAAATCCGCGGACGAACTGCCGTCGAGCTGGTCGGCCGACAGCCGCAGGTACATGTCGGTCTTGTAGGCGTCCGCATTGGAGTTCGCATTGTGGCAGCTCACGCCGCAGTTGACGTGCAGCCACGCCAGCGCGGGCGCGGCGTTGCCGGTGCCGTCGTCGCCGATCGAGAGCTCGGTCTGCACCGGAGGATCGGTGAGCAGATCCTGGTGGACCAGCTCCGACAGCGTCATCCCGGTCGCGCCGGGCAGGCCGAGCAGGACCTGCTCGAAGCCGAGCGCGCGATCATCACGCCCCTTGTGGCACTGATCGCACTCCTTGGGGCTCGGGATGTGATAGGTGTCCCCGCCCACGTCGACATCGCCGCCGCCGAAGCGCGTGGCCGCCGACTCGTCGTCGTTCCACTGGTAGGCGGTCTTGAGCCAGCGCCCCTCCCCCGCCTTCCAGAACATGCGTGTCTCGACACGGCGGCCCTTCCAGCTGAACTGCTTGAACAGCTTGGTGCCCACCGGGAAGTGCCAGGCGTCCGGGCTGGAGTTGTCGATCTGGGTGTCGGGCGGCAAGTAGATCCAGCGCTGTTTGGTTGCGCCATCCGACCACAGCAGGTACGCGGGCGCGTACTCGTGGACGTCAGGGGCCACGTCCTTGTTGGCGACGTCGGTGTACAGCCCCGTGCACGCCAGATCGTCGGGCAGTTGACCGGCGGCGACAGTCCCGCAGTCGACTCCCGCGTCGGCCACGATGTAGCCGGGGACATAGCTACTGCCACCGCCGTCCACAGGCTCGGACGCGTCCTCGGCGCTGCCCGCCTCCACGGCCGCGTCCGCCATGCCAGCGGTGGAGGCGTCCTGCATGGGCTTGGCTTTCGACGCGTGCTTGCTGCTGGTGGTACCCGTGCCGCCGTCGCCGCCGCAAGCGGCCAGCAGCAGCGCGCCCAGCGCAACCGCCGCCAACGAGCGGCAGCTGCCGTGTTGCCGGTCTAACACCACTGTTCCCAATCTCTCCGCGGCCGCCTTTCCGCACGGCGCGGGCCCGCTCAGGGCGTTGCGCGACCTTGCAATACAGGGAGTATTCCTGCGGCCGCGCCGGCATCGCAGGTCGGAGCCCGAGAAGCCGTTCTGATCGAAACCACGGCGTACAGCAATCCAGCCACGAGAGATTGGAGACAGTAGCGTTAAGCTCGCGCGTGTCACAGCGCGACCCCGTCAGTGTCCCGAGGCGCCGCCGGTTCCGCCGCCGGTCCCGCCGTATCCTGGTGGCATCGTGCCCGGGGCCACGTAAGTGCCGTCGGGAAGCAGGATGTCCCCCTGCCCCTTGGGCGTGAGCGAGCGCAGGTAGACGATCAACCCCTTGACCTCCTCCGGGGTTGCGTCCCATTTGTGGAACATGGCGTAGAGGTCCACCGCCGTGGTGTTGCCGAGCATCGCGGGCAGCACGCGGAAGCCGACGCCGGGGGGCTTCATGCCCTTGGTGAAGATGGTGGCCAGATCGTCGTCCGAGTAGCGCGCGGCCTGGGTCGGCGTGTGCTGGATCTCGAAGTACTTCGCGCCGGTGCTGTGGCAGTTGTTGCAGGCGAGGTTCGGCGGCGGGGGCGGGGGCATCCAGTTCGGGTCGATGATCTGGCTGAAGTCCAGCATCGGAAGGTTGAAGTCCACGCCGTTGTTGTAGCGAGCCTCGCCCGCGGCCCATTCGTCGGGCGTGCCGCTGGTGATGCGCAGCGGCGCGGTTCCGCCCACTGCGCCGTTGCTCGCGGCGATGGTGATCTCCGGCGTGTTTTCCAGCACCGTGACCAGCACGCCGCCGCCGTCCGGATCCGGGTCGAAGCTCACCGCGCTCGCAGGGATCGCCTGCCAGCCGGAGATGTCGACGGTGGCGCCGTCGACGTGCACCGGAACCTGGAAGGTGTGCTGGCCGTCGAACGCGGAGTACATCGGCGAGTAGACCAACGTCAGCGCGGTCCAGTCCACGTTGGGATCGAGCATCTCCATCACGTCAGGCGGCGGCGGTATCTTCATCAGCATGCCGCTGTTACCCGAGCCGGAGCCGGACCCCGAACCCGAACCCGAACCCGAGCCGCCGGTGCCGGTGCCACTGCCGCTGCCCGCCGAAGCCCCAGAACCGGACCCGCCGGCGCTAGCGTCCTGGCCATTCATGTCATTTGCGGCCTGCGCTCCAGAGCCCGAGCCATTGCCATTGCCGGCACCGGCGTTCTTGCTCTTGGCCGCCGAGCAGCCAAACGATCCCACCATCAACGCTGCCGCAACCAGAAGCACTCTGCGCGACTTCATACCACCCTCCTTCACCTCGCACCTGACGACGCACCCGCCAGACCATACGCTCTCAACGGCTGTACGGTGTACAAGCTGGCGGGGGCACCATACCATGCACGTACATGCGGACGCCATACCCGACACGACAACCCATGAGCAAGCGGTGCCAGAGCGTGAAGGGATCTGCGCTCACGGCGCGCCCGGATTCTTGGCGGTGGCCCAAGGTTCTTGGCGGCCTCTTGGCTTGCGGGCTCTTGCTGGGCGCGTGCGCCACGGTCGCGCCTTACCAGCGAGAACGCTTGGCAAAGCCCGACATGAACCCGGACCGCAACCCCGACGCGGAGGCGGGCGCGGAGCATGCGACCGCGTACCGCGAGGGCTCGAGCGGAGCGGTGGGCAGCAGCGGCGGCGGTTGCGGTTGCAACTGAGCGCATGCTCGCAGTTGGCCGCGCCAGGCAACTCATTGGCCTGTCTAGGTCAGGTGGTGTGGCATCCGCCGCACCGCTACATGACCGATCGGCATGGCCGTTCCCGAATCGTGATCGGTCATGTAGGCCTGGCTCGCGCGTTGCGAGCACACGTCGGGCTTCGCGCCTTCCGGTCGCCCGGCTTCACGCCCTCTGCACGCGTGCTCACGCCACGGGCGCACCGCGGCGGCGCGCGCTGACCATCGCCCACGGAAAGACCTCCGGCTGCTGCAGCAGCTCGAAGCGGGTGCTCACGAAGTGCACGAATCCGCGCCGGCTCCAGTGGTTGACGTGCTCGGGATCATTGCCGAGCTGCAGCACGTGCTTGCCGCGCAGGAAATTCAGGCCGCGAAAGAACGGCTCCCACGGCACGCTGGCGATCAGATAGCGGCCCGCGAGCGCGTCGAGCACCTCGAGCATCTGCGCGGGCTCGGGAATGTGCTCGAGCACCTCGGCCGCGATCACGAGGTCGTGACGGCGGCCGGCGCTCGCGAACGAGCGCGCGTCCTGCAGCTCGAAGTGCGCGTCCGGCACGCGCCGGCGGGCCTCCGCCAGCGCGGGCTCCGAAAGATCGATGCCCAGCATGGGCACGGAAATGCCGGCGCGTCGCAGCGCGGCCAGCACGTAGCCCTCGCCGCAGCCCAGCTCCAGGATCTCGCGCGGCGCGAGGCTGCGTACCTGCGCGGCGAGTTGCGCGTGAAAGCGCTCGATCAGCGCGCGCTGCAGCGGGTTTCTGCTCTCGTGCTTCTGCTTGTTGCCGTAGCGGCTGAAGTGGCGCGCCTGCGTCATGGAGGGCCTTCCAAGCTAGCGGGGAGGGCACGCACCCTTCCTGTCCATCCGGCAAAGCCGTTGGGGCCCCACCCCTCCGCGCGGCTCGCTGCGCTCACGGCCTGCCTTGCTGCGAGGCGCCGGCGGGCGGGGCGCCCGCGCCCCGGATGCTGCGAATCGCAAACACCTCGGTGCGGCCGAGCGTGGTGCGCACCACCACCTCGGCCACCAGGCCCACGCACAAGATCTGGATCCCGGTGATGGTGAGCAGCACGCCCAGCGTGAGCAAGGGGCGCGTGCCGACCGGCTCGCCCCTGAACCACAGCACCGTCAGGTAGGACAGGATCAGCACGCCGAGCGCCGCCACCAGCGCGCCGGGCACGCCGAAGAAGTGCAGCGGGCGCGTGCGATAGCGGGTCAACAGCAGCACGGTCGGCAAATCGAGCAGGCCCTCGAAGAAGCGGGTCGAGCCGTACTTGCTCTTGCCGAAGCGTCGCGGCCGGTGGCGCACCACCAGCTCCTCCACGCGAAAGCCGCGATCGTGGGCGAGCACGGGAAGAAAGCGGTGAAAGCCGCCGTACACACGCAGCTCCCTCACGCACACCGCACGGTACGCCTTGAAGCCGCAGTTGAAATCGCGCAGCTTCACCCCGGTCAAGGCCGCGACCACCCGGTTGAACATGCGCGAAGGCAGCGTCTTGTCGAGCGGGTCGTGGCGTCGCTGCTTCCAACCGGAGACCAGATCGGCGCCGGCGCGGACGCGCGCCAGAAATTCGGGGATCATCGCCGGGTCGTCCTGCAGGTCCGCGTCGAGCGTGATCACGATCTCCCCGCGCACCTGCTCGAAGCCGGCCGCGAGCGCGGGCGACTTGCCGAAGTTGCGGCGGAAGTGGATCACGGTGACGTGCGGATCGCTCTCGGCCAAGCCGTCGAGCAGCTCCGACGAGCCGTCGGTGCTGCCGTCGTCCACGTACACGATCTCGTAGCTGGTGACGGCCGCGCCGCAGCTTGCGCCCAGCTCCGCGTGCAGGATCTCGAGCGACTCGGCCTCGTTGAGCACGGGCACCAGCACCGAGAGCTCGAGCCGGTCGCCTGGGCCGCCGTCGGTCATGCCTCCGCCAGATAATGGTTTCGGCCGCGGGCTTCAAGCCCCGCGCCGTTGCACGCGCGCCAATTAGCGCAGAGTATCCCCTCGGTCGCGAGCCGCAGCACGGGGCGGGCCCAAAAGCGGCCGCGGCCGCCGGCGCTCCGACCTGCGATTGCCATGCGTGCAGAGGCCTCACGCCGCACCTCGGAAAGAGCGTTGCCGCTCGCGCTGTTCTGCTTCGTGATGGTCGCGCTCGCGCTGGGCGCACGCGCCAACCCGTACACCGGCGATGCCGGGCTGATGTGCGACGCGGCCCAGTCCCTGCTGGCGCGCGGCCGCCTCGACGTGGAGCCGACTCGCAGCGACATCATGCGGGGGCCTGACGGCAAGTACTACGTCAAGTACCCGTTGCTCGCCGTGTTGCAGTGCGTGCCCTCGGTCGCGCTGCGCGCCGCGGCCCAGCAGCTCCGCCCGCACGATCGGGCGCTGGCCGCGCTCGCGCTCGGCATCGGGCCACACGCGATCACGGGCGCGCTCGCGCTCGGGTTATTCTCGCTTTCGCTGGCGCTCGGAGCGAGCGAAGCGGTCGCGCTGGCGTTCGCCTTGCTGGTGGTGTTCACGACACCGATCTGGCTCGCGGGCCGCAGCCTGTACAGCGAGACGCTGCAAGCCGCGCTGGCGGTCTGGACGCTGCGGGTGTGGCTGCGCGCACGCGACGCCGGCGCCCGAGGCGCGTTCTTCGCCGGCGGGCTGCTGCTCGGGTTCGCGCCGAACGCCAAGATCCTGCTCGCGGTGCTGCCGCTGGCGGTGCTGGTCGACCAAGCGCACGAGCGCTGGGATCGGCGGCGCTTGACCGGGCTCGGCCTGGCCTGCCTCGGCGCGCTGCCGGGTGTGGGCGCCTGGCTGGCCTACAACTACATGCGTTACGGCGATGTGCTGGCCCAGGGCTACGGCAAAGGGCGCGACGCGACGATCGGCTTTGGCACGCCCCTGCTGTCCGGGCTGTATGGACTGCTGCTGAGCCCGGGTAAGAGCGTGTTCCTGTACTCGCCATTGCTGATCGCCAGCGCCTGCGCGCTGCCGCGCTGGCTGCGGCAGCGGCGGCGCGAGCTGTGGCTGCTGGCGATCCCCACCCTGCTGACCTTGTTGCTCGTGGCCAAATGGTGGGCCTGGAACGGCGACTGGGCTTGGGGCCCGCGGCTGCTGCTGCCGGTCGTCCCGCTCGCCTGCGTGCCGGCCCTGTGCTGGCTCGGTACCCCGGGGCGGGCGCGCAAGCTGGTGCTGGCTCTGGCCGCGGCAGGCTTCTACATCCAGCTGCTGGCGGTCTGTGTGGCGCCGTCGCGCTTCCTGGTGGTGACCGGACCGGTGTCGACGACCGTGCTGGGCCGGGTCCGGCACCCGGAGGCGGTGCGCGACGACCTGCTGGCGCAGCACTTCATCCCCGAGCTCAACCCGATCGTCGCCCAGCAGTGGCTGGTCTTTCGCTACCTGCACCACAGCAAGTGGAGCGAGCGCTCGTATTACCCCTGGCAGAGCCTGGGATTGCCCGCCTGGCGCCCGCGCCACGATCCCACGCCCAAGCGGCTCGACGTGTGGGTCGACCGCAGCCCGCTTTCGCTGGCGATCGAGGCGCTGCTGGCCGTGGCGCTCGCGGCGCTGGGCGCCCTATTGATCGTGCTCACCCGGCGGGGCACGGGCGCGCGCGCGGACGCTGGCGACGCCGGCGTGACAGACCGGCAAACGCGGCGTGAAAGCACGCGCGCCGAGTAGCTTTTGCACACGGTTATGTCATCCGTCTGCTTGGATGCGTAAGGCGGGGAGTCTCCCTGACTCACCAGCCAGGATGCCGACCTCGGCGGAGGCGGCTGCCGCGGCGGAGGGCTCGCCTGGACACCAAGCTGACGCGGGCGCTGTGGTTGAGCTGCTGGCTGAGCTGCTGGCTGAGCGCGTGCGTCGCCAGCGAACGCGCGCGGCCGGGCCAAGCCGGCGGGGCCGGGGGCGGCCCGGCGCTCGCGAGCGACGGAAGCGCGTTCGACAGCGATGGCGGCGAAGGCCCCAATGAGCCCGCGCGCTGCCCCTACGGATCGGGCGCGCGCGCAAACGAGACCTTGGGTCTGAGCGTCGCGGAGCTGCGCGCGATGCCGGTCGATCACGTGATCGTGATGATGAAAGAGAATCACTCCTACGATCAGTTCTTCGGCCAGCTCTACCTGCACGGTCAGCCCGACTCCGAGCGGATGCCGCCCGGCTTCTCGAACCCCGACGGGCTCGGGCAGCAAGTGCCCGCGTTTCACGCCACCAGCACCTGCCCGGAGCACGACCCGGATCACCAGTGGGTTTCGATGCATGCCATGGTCGACGGCGGCAAGATGGACGGCTTCATCACCAGCGCGATTAGAAGCGTGCACGGCGACGGCCACTTCGTGATGGCCTACTTCGACGACCGCGACCTGCCCTTCTATTACTTCCTGGCCAACACCTACGCGATAGCCGATCGACACTTCCCCTCGGTACGCAGCGGGACCTGGCCCAACCGAGACTACATGTTGCTCGGCACCTCCGACGGGGTGACCCGGACCGGCGGTGGCTGTCCCAACCCGAACCTGCCGACGATTTTCACCGAGCTCGACGCCCGCGGCGTGAGCTGGGGCGCGTACAGCGTCGACAAGCCCTTCGAGGGCACGCTGTGCTGGCCAAAGGACCATGCGGGCGTGTCGGACGTGCCGACGTTCTTGGCCCGGCTGGCCGACGGAACGCTGCCGCAGGTGAGCTTTGTGGACGCTCAGGAAAACGTGCAAGACGAGCACCCGAGCGCGGACGTGCAGGCCGGAGAACGCTGGACGCACATGATCTACGACGCGGTGGTCGGCAGCCCGCTGTGGCCCTCGACCCTGCTGATCTGGACCTACGACGAGGCCGGCGGCTTCTTCGACCACGTGGCGCCGGGCACCTCGTGCGTGGCGCGACCGGAGGATTCCTCCTTCTTCGAGCTCGGGGTGCGGGTGCCGCTGGTGATGATCTCGCCGTGGGCGCGGCCGCACTACGTCTCGCACCGGCGGCACGAGCACGCCTCGATCCTGCGCCTGATCGAGGTGCTGTTCGACCTGCCGGCCCTGACCGCGCGCGACGCCAACGCCGACGCGCTGCTCGACATGCTCGACTTCGGCTCGCCCGCCCTGCTCAACCCCCCCGATGCCCCAGCGGCGGGCACGGGCGGCTGCAAGCGTTGAGCGGTCACGGCGCGGGCGGGGCGATCGAGTCTTCCTTGCGGCCGAAGTGCAGGCGGTGGAGCTTGGCGTAGAGGCCGCCGGCGCGCAGCAGCTCGGCGTGGGTGCCCTGCTCCACCAGGCGGCCGCGATGCAGCACCAGGATGCGATCTGCCGCGCGCACGGTGCTGAGCCGGTGGGCGATCACCAGCGCCGTGCGGCCCTTCATCAGGGCCTCGAGCGCGTGCGTGATGCGGGCCTCGGTCTCGCTGTCGATGTTGGCGGTGGCCTCGTCGAGGATGATCGTGGGCGCGTCGCGGTAGAGCGCCCGCGCGAACGCGATCAACTGGCGCTCGCCGGCCGAGAAGTTCTCGCCGCGCTCGTCGACCGGAGCGTCGAGCCCGCCCGGCCTGCGCGCGAACAGGTCGTAGGCATCGATGCGGCGCAGAGCCTCCTCCACCCGCGCCCGGTCGGGGCTGGCGTCGCCGGCCGCCACGTTGCTGGCGATCGTGCCCGGGAACAGGAACACGTCCTGTGGCACCACCGCGAAGCGCCGCCGCAGCCCGGCGCGCTCGAACGTGGACGCGTCGCGACCGTCGACCCACACCACGCCTGCGCTCGGCTCGTACAGCCGCTGCAGCAGCGAGGCGAGCGTGGTCTTGCCCGCGCCCGTCGGGCCCACCACAGCGACCTTCTCGCCCCGCCGCACGCCGAAGCTGAGATCGTGCAGCACGGGCACCCCCGGCTTGTACTCGAACTCCACATGCTCGAACGCAAACGCCTCCCGGTCGTGGTCGTGGTCGTGGTCGCGCTCGTCCCCGCCGCCCGTCGCCTGGCGCCGGGGCGCATCCGCCTCGTCCTGGTCGAGCAGCCCGAACACGCGCTCGGCGCCGGCCATCGCGTTCTGCAGCAGCGTGTAGCGCTGCGCCAGCGCGCTGATCGGCTCGAAGAACATCATCAAGTACGCATTGAACGCGACCACCGTGCCGAAGCTCACCGGCCGGTAGCCGAGCGAGACCACGATCGAGGCCAGGCACACCGAGGCCACCATCTCGATTGCCGCGTCCTGGAACGCTTCGTACTTGATCGAGGCGATATTGGCCTCGCGGTAAGCCACGTTGATGGTATCGAGCTCGGCCGCGGCCGCCTCCTCCCGACAGAACGCCTGCACCACGGCCATGCCCGAGACCTGCTCGTTCATGTTGGCGTTCATCTGCGCGGTCTTGGCGCGGATGGCGCGAAACGCCTCGCGCGAGCGACGCCGCACCAGCCCGACCAGCACCGCGACCACAGGCGCGGCAGCGAAGCCGATCAGCGACAGCCGCCAATCGAGCGCCACCATCACGACCACGATCCCGACCAGCTTGATCAGGTCGACGAAGGCGTTGAGCGCGCCGGAGGCGAACAGCTCGAGGATGGCGTCCACGTCGTTGGTGACACGGGTCACCAGCCTTCCTACCGGCTGGCGGTCGAAGAAAGCGAGCCGGCGGCCATGCAGGAACGCGAACACGTCGCGCCGCAGATCCGCCAGCGCGCGCGCGCCCGAGATCTGCACGGTGTACACCTGCACGAAGGTCAGCACCTGCTCGACCACGATGATCGCCGCGAATGCTGCGCCGCCCCACAACAGCACCCTGGGATCCTTGCCGATGGCGCCGCGATCGATCGTCACCCGCATCACGTAAGGCCGGGCCAGCGCCAGGCCGGCGGTGACCACGCCCAACCCGATCGAGAGCCAGAGCCAGCCCTGGTACGGCCGCACGAAGGGCCACAGACGCGAAAGCAAGCGCGCGTCGTAGGCCTTGCCCAGCGCGCTTTCCTCGTGGAAGGCGCGCAGCGCGGCCTCGGTCCGCTTGGCGGCCCCGGCGGCAGCGGCGGCGGACGCTTGGCGCGGCACGTCGTTCACGCGGTCACCGCCTCGGCCGGCGCGCTCTCGGCCCCGCCGAGCGCCTCGAGCTCGCTCTCGACGCGCTGTTCCTCGGCGAAGGCGGCGTAGAGGCCACCGCGCCCGAGCAGCTGCTGGTGGGTGCCGCGCTCGACGATGCGTCCCTGGTCCAGCACCAAGACCGCGTCGCAGCGCGCTGCGGCCGCGACCCGGTGCGTGATCAGCAGCACGCTGCGGCGCTCGCGCTCGCGCTCGAGCACGTCCAGGATGGCGCGCTCGGTGCGCGAGTCGACCGCGGACAGCGGATCGTCGAGCAGCAGCACGCGCGGCTGCGCCAGCAACGCGCGCGCCAGCGCGACGCGCTGCTTTTGGCCGCCGGAGAGCTGCACGCCGCGCTCGCCGACCACCGTCTCGTAGGCGTCGGGCAGCGTGCGCACCTCATCAGCCATCTGCGCGTCGGTCGCGGCACGCAGCACCGCCTGGACCGCAGCGGGCGCATCCGGATCGTCGAGACAATAGGCGATATTGCGCCCGAGCGTGGTCGAGAACAGAAACGCGCCCTGTTGCGCGTAGCCGATGGTGGCGCGCACGAACGACAGGGGCAGATCGCACACGTCCTGCCCGTCGATGAACACGCTGCCGCGCGGGGTCGGCAGCAGCCTCGGCAGCAACGCCGCCAGGGTGGACTTGCCGCTGCCCGTCTTTCCCACCACCGCGACCAGCGTTCCCGGCTCGACCTCGAAGGAGACGTCGTCGAGCACGCGGCGCTGGCCGTAGTCGAACGAGAGCCCGCGCACCGACAGCTGGCCCCGACAGCTCTGGGGCGCGGACAACGGACCGCTGACGATGTCGGGTTGGGCCTGAAACACCTCGGCCAGGCGCACGTAGGCGGCGCGCCCGCGCTGGATCAACGACAACAAGAAGCCGACCGAAATCAGCGGCCAGGTCAGCCGCGAGAGCGCGCGGAAGAATGCCAGAAAGCCCCCGGCGGTGATCTCGCCGGTCAGCATGAGGTGGCCGCCGTACCACAGCACGACCACCGTGCCGATGGCTGTAATGGCCTGCATCACCGGAAACATCAACCCGCGCAGCCGCGCGAGCGCGAGGCTCTTGTCGAGGTAGTCGGCATTGCTGACGGCGAAGCGCCGCGTCTCCGCTTCCTCGAGCGCAAACGAGCGCACCACCCGCACCCCCGAGATGCTCGATTGCACCAGCGCGCTCATCTGGCCGATCGCCTCCTGATTGTCGCGCTGGCGGGAGAACATCGCGCGCGCGAAGCCGACCATCACCACGAACAGCAGGGGCAGCGTGCACAGCGCCGCGGCGGTCAGCTTGCCCGAGATGCTCACGGTGACGGCCAGCGAGCTCGGGAACGCGAACGCGGTGTTCATCGCGTTGAGCGCGGCGAAGCCGAATAGCATCCGCACCTGGGCCAGATCGTTGGTGGCGCGGCTCATGATGTCGCCGACCGGCATGTGGCGGTAGAAGGACGGCCCGAGGCGCTGCAGCTGGTGCAGCAGCGCCCGCCGTAGCTCGTACTCGGCGATGCGGCCGGCGTTGAACACCACCATGCGCGAGAGCACGCGCAAGAGCAGCGACGCGAGCGCGACGCCGATCAACGCCGCGCCGATGCGTCCGGCGAGCGTGGCGTTGCCGTGCACGGCGGCGTCGATCGCGCGCTGCAGCCGCGTGTCGAAGAAGTACTGGGCGTACTGGTAGGCGCCCAGCAGCAGCATCCCCAACCCGTAGCGCGACCCCTGCCGGCGCAGGTGACCCAGCAGCGTCGTGGGCAGGCGGCTGGGGTGTAGCTCGGCGGCGGTGAGCATAGGCGAAGGGCCGCAAGGCGGCCCGCTACTTTGTATGGCGCGGGCGTCGGGGACAACAACGCGAGCACCGGAAGCGGCAGCAAGCAGGTCCGGTGGGTCGCCGTGCGAGTCCACATCTGACGGATTTTACTTTGCTTTTTGCGACCGACTGGAGGCGACAATCGGCGCCTGGACCGTGCCTGTCCGGGCGCCCGCGCCGGACCGGAGGCGATCGGAGGGCCTGCCCAGCGGAGCTCGCCGCGGCACGGGGCAGGCTGGCACGCGTGTGACATTTCGCCTCGGTCCGCGCCCGAGCGCGGCCCGCGCCGGGCGATGCCCGCGCGGCACGCCCGATGCATCGCTCGCTCAGTTGCGCGGAGCGCGTGCGGCACAGCCGCGCCCGCAACCGGCGACGGAGGCGCCGTGCGATGCCGCAGAACGTCACCCATAAATTGATCGCAGCCCACCTGGTCGAGGGCGTAGCGCGTCCGAGCGCCGAGATCGCACTGCGCGTGGACCAGACCTTGACTCAGGACGCCACCGGCACGCTGGTGATGCTCGAGCTCGAGCGCATGGGCGTGGCGCGCGTGCGCACCGAGCTCTCGGTGCAGTACGTGGACCACAACCTGTTGCAGGAGGACTTCAAGAACGGCGACGACCATCTATTTCTGCACAGCGCGGCGCGCCGCTTCGGCATCTGGTTCAGCCGGCCCGGCAACGGCGTCAGCCACCCCGTGCACATGGAGCACTTCGGGCGTCCCGGCGCGAGCCTGCTCGGCTCGGACAGCCACACCTGCGCGGCCGGCGCGCTCGGCATGCTCGCAATCGGAGCGGGCGGCCTGGAGGTCGCGCTGGCCATGGCCGGCAGGCCCTTCTTCGTCACCATGCCCGAGGTCTGGGGCGTGACCCTGCACGGCAAGCTGCCCGACTGGGTCAGCGCCAAGGACGTGATTCTCGAGTTGCTGCGCCGCCACGGCGTGGCCGGCGGCCTGGGCCGGGTGCTGGAATACCGCGGGCCGGGTCTCGAGCAGCTCGACGTCTGGGACCGTCACGTGATCGCCAACATGGGCGCCGAGCTGGGCGCGACCACCAGCGTGTTCCCCGCCGATCACCGCGTGCGCAGCTTCCTGGCCGCGCAGGGGCGCGCCGATGCCTTCGCCGAGATCCTGGCCGACCCCGGGGCCAGCTACGACGTCGAGGAGGAGATCGATCTTGGGAGGCTACAGCCGCTGATCGCGAAGCCCTCCAGCCCGGGCAACGTGGTGCCGGTCGCGGAGGTCGCCGGTGAGGAGATTCATCAGGCGTACATCGGGTCCTCGGCCAACCCGGGCTTTCGCGACTTCGCGATCGCGGCGCAGATCGTGGCCGGCGCGCAGGTCCCGGCCCAGGTCTCGCTCGACATCAATCCCTCCACCCGCAGCGTGCTGTCGGCGCTGGCCGCCGAGGGGCTGCTGACCAGGCTGCTCGACGCTGGCGCGCGCCTGCACCAGACCGGGTGCAACGGCTGCATCGGCATGGGCCAGGCGCCCGCCAGCGGTCGCAACAGCCTGCGCACCGTGCCGCGCAATTTCCCCGGACGCAGCGGCACGCACGACGACCGCGTGTGGTTGTGCAGCCCTGAGACCGCAGCCGCATCCGCGCTGCAAGGGCGGATCACCGATCCGCGCACACTCGGCAAGCCGTATCCGGTCGCCCGCGCGAGCGGCGAGCCGGCGCGCGCACGGCGCCTGCTGCTGGCGCCCTTGCAGGCCGAAGCGGCCGGCCGCGTCGAGCTGGTGCGGGGGCCGAACATCCGCCCGCTGCCGCGCCACGACGCCTTGCCCGACTCGCTGGTGGTACCGGTGCTGCTCAAGCTGGGCGACGATGTATCCACCGACGAGATCTTGCCCGCCGGCGCGCGCGTGCTGCCCTTCCGCAGCAACATCGAGCGCATCGCGGACTTCTGCTTCGAGGGCCTCGACCCGGGCTACGCGCAGCGCGCCCGCCGCATCGGTGCGCACGCGATCGTCGCGGGCGCGAACTACGGGCAGGGCTCGAGCCGCGAGCACGCAGCGCTTGCCACTCGCCATCTGGGATTGCGGGCTGTGCTGGCCAAGAGCTTCGCGCGCATCCACTTCCAGAACCTGATCAACTTCGGCGTGCTGCCGCTGCGCTTCTCCTCGCCTGCGGATTACGACCAGATCGCCAGCGCGCAGGGCACGCTGCAGCTGGCGGGCCTGCACACCGCGCTGCGCCGGGGCGGGGTGCTGCACGCCCAAATCGACGGCAGCCTGGTGGAGCTGCGCCACGACATGTCGCCGCGCCAGGTCGAGATCGCGATCGCAGGGGGCCTGCTGCGCGTCGAAGCGAGCGCACGCGCGCGCGCCGCCGCCGGTTGAGCCGAGTGGCCAGCCGGCGCGCCCCGTCACAGGCGCCAGCGTTTGCCGCCAGAGAGGCCGCCGGGCGTCTTCGGCGGACGCGGCCGCACCGCGGTGGTCTCTTCGGCGTCGGCCGGAGCCGCTCAGCTCTGGCGGTCGAAACGCTCCAGCATGCGGTACAGCGTGCGCCGGTTGATTCCGAGGATGCCCGCGGCCTGGGTCTTGTTGCCAGCGGTCGCGTTGAGCACGCGCCGGACGTAGCGCCGCTCGACCTGGCCGAGCGTGGGCATCGGATCGAGCGGAGCTTCCGCGACGTCCGCCACCTGCCCGTGGTGCTCGCGTATGCGCTCGGGCAGGTCGGCGAGCTCCACGCGACCGCCGCGCGCGAGCGCTGCGGCGCGTTCCATCGCGTTGTCGAGCTCTCGCACGTTGCCTGGCCAGTCGTATTCGAGCAGCTTCGCCGCCGCCTCGGGCGCGAGCGTGCAGATCGGCTGGCCTTCGCGCTCCGCGATGCACGACAGGAAGTGCCGGGCCAGCACCAGGATATCGCCGCCGCGATCGCACAGGCGCGGCATTTGCAGCTGAATCACGTTCACGCGGTAGAATAGGTCCTGCCTGAAACGAT
This sequence comes from uncultured delta proteobacterium, assembly GCA_963778655.1. Classification (GTDB taxonomy): domain Bacteria; phylum Myxococcota_A; class Polyangia; order Polyangiales; family JAFGIB01; genus CAVZVA01. The sequence continues at coordinate 1,510,783 of CAVZVA010000010.1, read as the reverse complement.
GATCGGCGACCTCGCGTTCGAGGTCGCGGTTGGTCGCGGAGACCACGCGCACGTCGACCTCACGCTCCACCGTGCCTCCCACCGGGCGCACGCGGTGGTCCTGCAGCACACGCAAGAGCTTGGGTTGAAGCTCGGCAGGCAGCTCGCCGATCTCGTCGAGAAACAGCGTGCCGCCGGAGGCCTGCACGAACAGACCCTTGTGATCGGCCCTGGCGTCGGTGAAGGCTCCACGAACGTGCCCGAATAGCTCGCTTTCGAGCAGGTTGGCCGAAAGCGCGGCGCAGTTGACCGCCACGAAGGGCCCCTCGCTGCGCGCGCTGGCCCCGTGGATCGCGCGAGCGACCAGCTCCTTGCCGGTGCCACTCTCGCCCGCGATGAACACGGGCGCAGCACAGTCCGCGATCTTACGTAGCACGCGCACCATGCGACGCATCGGCAAGCTCGAGCCGACGATGCCGCCGATCAACTCTTCGGAGCCGTGGCCTTTGACGGGATGCAGAGGCAGCGTCATGCGGCTCGTCCCAGCCCCGTTGCGCTGGAAGCCCGGGTGGACGGCGAAATTCGCCACGGAATGTTCCGAAATCAAGGCGTTCGCGTCTTGGCCCATGGTGAACCTCGGTATTCCTTCCAGGCGTCGCGCCTAACACTACTGCTCCCAATCTCTCGTGGTTGGACTTCTGTAGGTATCCTCCGTGCAGGCAGCGACAAGAAAACCTGCATGACGAATCATCGACTCCGTTCGCGGGCGCTGACCTTTTGATCCTGATCGAGCACGCGGAGAGGCCGGCGTGCTGCTCCTACGCAGTGCGCAGCTCGCCGGTTGCGACATGTCGCGAGCGCGGGGCTGCCGGCGAGCCGCTGCACCCAGCCGGGCGCACGCAGGGTCGACGGTCGATCTCAGCGCACGTGGATTTCTGCACGCCGGCCGCCTTGCGCGTGCTGACAAGCTCGTGGAGCTACTGTGTGAACACGTCAAGCCTGCAGACATTCCCGTGCAGCGGCTCAGGCGCAGCGCGCTGTCCGGCGCAGGCTACTGCGGTTTGCCCGCGGCGACCGGGTGCACGGAGTCGACCAGCGCCGCGAAGCTTGCGCGCGCGCGTGCGATCGCCTTCGCGGGTCCGACCAGCTTGAAGAACACCGGCCCCTGCGCACCGCTGGCGATCGCGCCGAGCAGCGCGGCGTGCTCGATCGGACCGGCCGCGCCCATGCCCCCGGAGTACGTGCCCTCGACCTCGATCGTGGTTACGGGCACGCCGTGGACCTTCTTGTCCGCGCGCTTGGCGTGCTTGGCCGTATCGCTGCCGTCGGGCTGGCTGATCTGGCCAAGCCAGCGCGCGATGTTGTCGTCGACTGCGCCGCCCTGACCTTGGCCGAAGTAGAACACGCTCAGCTCGGTTTGCGCGTCGCCCTGCACGCCGTACTCGGCCGCGCGCATGGAGCTCTTGGGCGCGCGGCGCTCGAGGGGCACGGCCGCGGTCCAGCTCAGACCGCCGGCGCTGGCCGGCGCGCTCAGGTCCGCGGCGCCTTGCGCCTGTCCGGGCTGCGGCCCGATCGCGGGATGCCCCGGCGGCAGCCCGCCTTGCATGGAGTCCGCAGACCCGATCGGTGGATGGCCGGGCGGAAGGGCCGGTGCGCCCGGCACGCTCGGCGGCTGCAGCGGCGGGGCGGCGGGGGGCGGATTGCTCGACGCGGCCGAGGACTTGTTGCAGCCGAGCAGCAGCAGGACCGTCCACGGCAGGATGAGGACTGGGAACCGTAGCGTGCGCATGGCGCAGGTGTAGCAGCGCCTGCGCGCCACGTCACCTGCATGCGCGTGGGCCGCGGCGGCGAGACGGAACTTTCGCGCGCGCGGTGCGTCTATCTGCTCACGACGGTCGCGGCGCCCGGGCAGACAAGGGCCCGCGACCCCATCACAGGGAGGATTCTCATGCTCGAGCGTTCAACCGAGCGGCGCCGAGGTGTGCGCACGCTTACCACCGTCGCGACGACACCAGTCGCGCTCTGCATGCTGTTGGCCGCGCTGGGCTGTGGCCACGCCGGAGAAGGACCGCAACCCGAGCCGCAGCGCGGCCCAGTGAAGATCGCGCTCGCGCCGCAGGCGGGGACGCCCGCGACGCAGGTCAGCGCGCCGGCAGCGCCCGCCTCGTCGGCGCTGCCCGCGGCCTCGCCGCCCGCGAGCGACCATTCGGCTGCCGAGGACGAACCCCAATTTGGAGCTCGCCGAGGAGCCTGAAGCGCCGGAAGCCAAGCCGGCGCCCGCCGACAAGTCGCCACGCCGCGATTCCGCCGCGGCGCCCGCACGTGCGTACGACGAAGCCGCGCTGGAAGGCGTGATGGCGAGCGCGCGCGCCGGCTCTGCGCACGCCGCACGTACGAGCAGCGCGCTGGGCAGCGCCGGATACGGCAGCGGCGCAGGTGGCTTCGCGAAACGAGCCGCTGCCGCCCCGCGGGTCGCGCTCGCCGCTGCGCCCCCGCCGCCGCAATTCAACACCGAAGCCTACGCGCACAATGCCGACAACCCATTCCAGCTGGTTGCCGACAGCCCGTTGTCGACCTTCTCGATCGACGTCGACACCGCATCGTACAGCAACGTACGGCGCTTCCTGCGCGACGGCCAGCGTCCTCCGATCGACGCCGTGCGCATCGAGGAAATGATCAACTACTTCCGCTACGGCTACCCGACCCCGCTGGGCGACGCGCCCTTCGCCGTCTCCACCGAGGTTGCCTCGGCGCCGTGGAACCCGGGGCACCGCCTGGTGCAGATCGGGCTGCGCGCGCGCGAGGTGGCCGAAGCCGCCGTGCCGGCGCGCAACCTCGTGTTCCTGATCGACGTCTCGGGCTCGATGCAGACCCCGGACAAGCTGCCGCTGCTCAAGCGCGGGCTCTCGCTGCTCGCGCCGCGCCTGCGGCCGCAGGATCGCATCGCGATCGTGGTGTACGCGGGCGCCAGCGGGCTCGTGCTCGAGAGCACGCCTGGAGACCAGCACGGCCGCATCCTGGGCGTGCTCGACGCGCTCGAGGCCGGCGGCTCGACCAACGGCGCCGACGGCATCGAGCTGGCCTATCGGGTGGCGCAGCAGCACTTCGTGCGCGGCGGGATCAATCGCGTGATCCTGGCGACCGACGGCGACTTCAACGTCGGCGTCACCAGCCAGGGCGGGCTGGTACGACTGATCGAGCACAAGCGGGACAGCGGCGTGTTTCTGACCGTGCTCGGCTTCGGTACCGGCAACCTGAAGGACTCGACCATGGAGATGCTGGCCGACAAGGGCAACGGCCACTACGCATACATCGATTCGCTGGCCGAGGCGCGCAAGGTCCTGGTGCGCGAGTCGGGCAGCACGCTCTACACCGTGGCCAAGGACGTCAAGCTGCAGGTCGAGTGGAACCCCAAGCGCGTGAAGAGCTACCGTTTGATCGGCTACGAGGATCGCGTGCTGGCCGACCGCGACTTCAACGACGACAAGAAGGACGCGGGCGACATGGGCGCGGGGCACACCGTCACCGCGCTCTACGAGGTGCAGCTGGCGGACGGCAAGGCGCCCGGGTCGACCGAGGTCGATCCGCTGAAGTACCAGGCGCAACGCCAGCCCACCGCGGCCGCGGATAGCCCCGAGCTGCTGACCCTCAGGCTGCGCTACAAGCGGCCCGACGACCCGCACAGCGCGCTGCTCAGCCGCACCGCGGTAGACGGCGGCCACGCCGTCGAGCAGAGCTCGGACGACTTCCGCTGGGCGGCCGCGGTTGCCGGCTTCGGCATGCTGTTGCGCAACTCCGCGCAGCGCGGGGACGTCTCGCTGCAGCTCGTGCGCAAGCTGGCGGCTTCCGCAGTCGGCAGCGACGCGAACGGCGATCGCCACGAGCTGCTGGAGCTGCTAAGCCGCGCCGAGCAGCTCGGCGTGGGCGGCTGACGGTTCGCACGCCGGACTGCGCTTGCGGAGGATCAACGGTATGGCGAGGCGTGGCGCTTCGCCTCGATCGGACGATTTGGCCTCGCGGCGGCCGGAGTCACGCGCGTCCGCGAGCTCCGAGCCGCGGCCCGGCACGCGCCCGCGTTCGGCATGCCGCATGCATTTACCTGCGTCGTGCCGCGAGAGCTGCGCGCACGCGACCAACCCAGCCAAGGAGGCGGCGATGAGCAAGCAACAGACTCTGCGCGACGTGATGACCAAGGACCCGGCAACCCTACCGGCGGGCGCGACCGTCCGCGAGGCGGCGCACCGCGGCGCGCCGGCCAGCAGCTGAGGCCCCCATGGAACCCACCGATCAGAGCCCGCTGGCCCTGGCGCGGCACTGGTTCAGGAACATGTGCATGGCGATCGCTGCGTTCGTGCTGGTGACCACCGTGCTCGCGCACATGGACGTGCGGCCCGAGCTCGACGCTGCCCAAGCCGCCCCAGCGGCGGGCCCGCATCCAGGCGGCCCGTTGCAGCACGCGGCCCAAGGGCCCTTCACTGAGGAAGCGATGAACACCGGAGCGGCCTATTCTCGCGCTCACCACGGCATCTCGGCGCGGGCCCCGATCAGCCTCGACGCGCGACGCACCGGTTGGGTGAAGAAGCGTTAGCCACGGCACGACGCCCCGGCGCGGCGGCACGCGCGCGGCTTGAGCCGGTCAAGGCGACTCCGGCGGCGGCGCGATCGGTTCCGGAATCGGCATCACTTCCGCGGGCGGATCGGGGGTGGGAATTACGCCCGGGTCGGAGGGCGGAATCACACCGGGATTGGCCGGCGGCACCACGCCGGGGTCCGCCGTCGGAACCACCCCGGGGTCGTAGCCCGCGGCGTAGGTCGGTTTGGGCGGGGCCGCCGGCTGGGGCGGCGACGCCTTCGCGATCGGCGGATCGAGCTTGAGCGTGGCGTGAACCGCGAGGGGCGCGTTCTCGATCGGCGGCGCGAAGTGCGCCGCTTCCAGCATGCGCTGCACGCACGCGCCTTCCTCGCCCTGCAGCTCGCCGCCGCCCACCTCGCCGCGGCTGACGCTGCCACCCGGCATCACGTGCGCGGTGAGATCGAGGTAGAGCGGCCCGTAGGGCTGCTCGGGCGAGCGCGGCGACAGACAGCTGGCCGCGCCTGCCATCATCTGGCCGAGCTCGGCGCTGAGGTCACGCGGCGGCTTGTCGGCTTCGGCCGCGCCAGGATCGGGCTCGGCCTGAGGGTGGCCGTGCGCCTCGTCCTGCGCGACATCGTTCGCCCGCTGGACGGCCTGGTCCGACGGGATCGGTTGCCACGGCTGCGCGGCGATGGGTGGCTCGGCAGCTGGCTGCGGCGCGGCCAGCGCCGGGTTGGCTGCGGCGGGCGCTGGCGCAGGCGGCGGTCCCGCTTCGGCGGGATGCTGGCGAGAGCAGGCCGCACAACACAGCAGGCCGCACAGCAACGGGAGCAGGCCCGCGCGGGCAGCGCGAGGCGCACGCACCCCGGAGGCGCGCACGCCGGGCTGCTCTGTTCCGTGTACCGACCCGTCGGTCATCGCGCGCACAGTATACTGCCGATCGGCGTCGCGCCTGAAAGCCTGCGCCACCCGCGCGTGAGCCGCCGGTCCCGGCGATCGCATACCGGTGCCTAAATGACCGATCACGATTCGGGAACGGCCATGCCGATCGGTCAGTTAGCGGCGCGGCGGATGCCGCACCACCGCGAGAGGCGCTCATGTCATTGGTACCGGTCATGATCAGCACCGAAACCTTGGCCGTCGCCCTTGGGCGCGCTAGCGCGTGAATTCCCGGTGACGCTCGGTCCGCAGCCCGGCGGTTCGAGCTGCGCTCCTGCCGTACCCCCCCCAGGACTTCTGTATCCCCGCCCCCTTCCCCGCTGCTTGGCCTCCCCCGCTGCGCTATGGTGGACGGCCCCATGTTGTCCCCCGGTAGAAAAACGACGCAGCCCACGGCGACTCCTGCGGTGGGCTGCGACCATGGACGGGGCGCAGCACGCGGCACAGGAACACGACGCGGGCAGGGCGGCCGTACGCCTCGCAGGCGAGCGCGGCTCGTGGCCCTGGGCTTCGATTGAGACGCCAATTCACCGAGTGGGATGATGTAGCAGCTGGGAGGTAATCCGATGGCTTTGGGGAACACACGCGGCTCGAATCTCGTGCTGGCGATCGCCGCGCTCGCGGCGGCATGCAGCAGCTCGTCGCAGCGCGATTCGCAAGGCTCGCCCAACACGGACAACTCCAGCAAGGCCGCCGCCGGTGCGGGGGGGATACGGGGACGGGCGACGCGGGCTCGAACATCTTCGCCAACGCCGACCCGGACGCCAGCGTGGGCGGCAGCACCATGCTCTTCGACGCGGGCCCAGTCGACGCGAGCCCGCCGGCCGATCAGCCGCTTAGCGAGGACAACGCGTGCGGCCAGGGCATGGCCGAGGCCAAGCTCAAGCCGGTCAACATGTTGGTGATGTTCGACCGCTCGGGCTCGATGAACAACAACAACAAGTGGACGAACGCCAGCGCCGCGCTGACCGCGTTCTTTCAAGATCCGAACGCAGCCGGCCTGCGCGTCGCGCTGCGCTTCTTCCCGCACGACAACCCGGCGTCCGGCTGCTCGGGCGGAAACAACGGCGCCTGCGACGCGAATGCCTGCTCGCAGCCGCTGGTGCCGATCGGAGAGCTGACCGCGGATCCCGCGCCGACCGACACCCAGGAAGGCGCGCTGGTCACGGCGGTCATGAATTCGGCCCCGGGCGGCGGCGGGGGCGGCGGCAGCGGCACGCCTACCTACGCCGCGCTCGACGGCGCGCTGCGCTGGGCGACCAGCTACCAGCCCATGCACCCGGACGAGACCACGGTCGTGGTCTTCGTGACCGACGGCATGCCCAACGGCTGCGACGAGAACTTCGACGACATCTCGCAGCTGGCGGCCGACGCGCTGGCCAATACCGGCGTGGCGACCTACGCGATCGGCCTGGAGGGCTCGAGCACCGATCAGATGAACCAGCTGGCGCAGGCCGGCGGCACCATGCAGGCGATCTTCATCGACACCAGTGCCAGCGCCGAGCAGGAGCTGGTGGACGCGCTCAACGCGATCCGCGGGCAGGCGCTGTCCTGCGACTTCCCGATGCCGCAGGCGAGCGACCCGGGCATGATGATCGACCCGGCCAAGGTCAACGTCACGTTCACGCCGAGCACGGGGATGGCCGGAACGCTCGGTCAGGTCTCCGACGAGAGCGCCTGCGGCACCACCAACTCCTGGTACTACGACATGCCGAGCGCGCCCACGCGCATCACGCTTTGCCCCGCGGCCTGCGATCTGGTGCGCTCCGATCCCAATGCCAAGCTGGAGATCTTGCTCGGCTGCCAGACGGTGTGCGCTCAGGACACTGCGAAGAACCCCGATCAGAGCTGCGGCGAAGGCGGCCCACCGGCGCAAGTGCCCCCGCCGCTGTGAGCCGGCGCGCGCTCGGCCTGCACCCCTAATCCAGCCGCTCGACCCACACCGCGCAGGCCTTGTAGGCCGGCTGGCGGGAGAACGGGTCGAAGGCCGCATAGGTCAGGCGGTCCTGATGTAGAACATCAGGAAGCGGTCGATGTAGCGGATGCAGGTGTCGTCGTCGAGATCGGATGCGAGCAAGTCGGCGTGGCGCGGCTTCATGCCGCCATTGCCACACACGTAGAGGTTCCAGCCCTTCTCGGTGGCGATGATGCCGAAGTCCTTGCTCTGCGCCTCGGCACACTCGCGCGTGCAGCCGCTGACAGCCGACTTGAGCTTGTGCGGCACGCGCAGGCCCTTGTAGCGCTCCTCGACGCGGATCGCGAACGCCACCGAGTCCTGCACGCCGTAGCGACACCAGGTGCTGCCCACGCAGCTCTTGAGCGTGCGCACCGCCTTGCCATAGGCGTGCCCGCGCTCGAAGCCGGCTTCGAGCGCACAGGCGGTGCGCCACCATGCCGTGGCCCACGATGACCAGCGTGCGGCGCTCCACCTCGTCCGCGTCGTGCATGTCTGCACACGTAGACGGCGGCAGATTTCACTGCCGTTTCTTCATAGCAACAAAAAGCTGGCACAAAATTGTCGTATGCGGACCTGCCAGCGCGACTTTCCTGCGTGGTCACGCGTACACAGGGCGCGTGCGGGCGCGTCTCACGCCGGCTTGGGCGGATACACGCGCAGCACGTCGTTGGCGATGAATTTGATCTTGGTCGCCATCGCGTCGCCTTCGTCCGCGTCCTGGCTGGCGGCCAGGATCTGCAACAGCGCGTGATGGGCGCGGCGCACCTCGGTGACCAGCCAGCTCACGTCGCGGCCGGCTTCGCCGCCCTTGGCCTCGTACGCGCGCTCGAGCTACCGCAGCCGCCACTCGGTCAGCACCAGCGGCGAGGGCAGCTGCCCGAGGTCGCCGCAGTCGGGGCAGCACGCCGGGCCCAGCTCGCTCGCGGTCACGCCTTCGCCATAGCATGTCCAACACCTGACACCCGGGTCGTCTGACACGCGACACCTGCCTTCCGCGGGCAGCGTACACGCCGGGCCGTTTTCGGCCAGCGCTCTGTCGCGGTGATCAGAGCTCCGGCAGCGCCTTGGGCGCGCGCGAACGGCGCGCCCCCGCCGCCAGGCTGCGGATCAGGCCGTTGACCTGGGGCGCGTCGGGCCGGCCGGCGCGCAACGCCTCGCGCCATTGCTCGACGCTGTAGGACGCGGGCGCGGTCTGCTGCAGGAAGTCGCGCAGCACCGTCACGAAACGCGGGGGATCGGTCAGATGCGGGAAGTGGCCGGCCTGCGCGAACACCTCGAGCCGGCTGCCGGGCATGGCCGCATGCGCGATCTGAGCGTGATGGAAGGGAATGACGGCGTCACGTGCGCCCCACAGCAGCAAGGCCGGCATGCCGCGCGTCAGGTAGCAGCGGTCGAGCATGGTGATGGCCTGGCCGCGCCAGTCGACGACCGAGCGGAGCGTGCGCACGAAGGCGCGCCGCGAGGTCGCATCGGGCAACGCGTCGAAGACGTGCAGCAGGTGCTCGCTGTCGGCGCCCAGGTCGCTTCCCATCACGCGCAGCAGCGCGAACGCGCAGCGCGTCGCGAGCCGCGCGCCCGGCACGTGTATCAGCGGCAGGAACAGATCGGCATTGGGGGCCGACGCGAGGCGCAGCAGCGGATGCACCTCCGGGCACACGCCGCCCGAGCTGACCAGCACCAGCCGCTCACAGCGTTCCGGGTACTGATACGCGAGCTGCATCGCCACGCCGCCGCCGAGCGAGTGGCCCACCACCGTGGCGCGGTTGATCTCGAGCACGCTCAGTAGATCGCGCATGGCGTTGGCGTACGCGGCGACGGAATAGTCGGCGCGCGGTTTGTCGGAGCGGCCGTGTCCCAGCAGATCGGGTGCGATCACCGTGTGATCGCGCGCCAAGCTCGGGATCACCTCGCGCCAGGTGTCGGAGCAGTCGCCGATGCCGTGGATCAGCAGCAGCACGGGTCCTTGCCCGACCTGCACGAAGGCACGCTTGTGGCCGTGCACGGTGCGGTATTGCAGCGGGAAGGGCGGCGTGGACGGAACGCGCGCCTCGCTTGCGCGCCCTCGAAGCGGCAACTGCAGGATGTTCACGAGAGCAGCCTCCGCGCGGACGACTGCCGGCGCCAGCTCGGCCAGCTCGACGCTGGCAGATTCCGGGCGGCCTGGGGAGGTGTTTCGCCACGGGCAGAGGCGATTATGCGGCCGAGAAACCGCGCAGAAACCGCGGCGACATACGCGGACGCGAGCCCAGCCGCGCGCGCCGGCGCGCTCACTGCCGCAAGCGCAGACCGCGCTTGCAGCCGGTGTGCCCGCGACGCGCCAGCGAATCAGTCCGGGCTCACCGGAATCAGCTTCACATGAATGCCGAGCGCGGCGTGGCAGTCGCCGCAACGCGCGATCACCTTGCCGAACACCGCCTGTTTCTCGCTGGCGATCTTGGCCTGGTCGGCCTGCTTGCCGAGCTCGCGCAGGGCGCGCAGCGCGGCGTCGAGATCGATCGTGCCGGCGGCCGAAGGCGCTTTGGGCTGGTCCGCTTGCGCCGAGGGCTCCGCTTGTCCCTGCGGCGGTTGGTCCTGCTCCGCTTGTTGCTGCTGCTGCGCTTGCTCCTGCTCGGGGAGGCGTGGATCGGCCTCGCCCTGCAGCGTGCCTTCGCCGCTGGCCGCACGGTCTTGAACCACGGGACGGCCTTGCGCGGTGACCAGCGACGGAACATTGATGTTCATCAGCGCCGCCGCGCCCCGCGCCCAAGCCTGGTGCTGCGGGCCGGTCAAGCCCAACCACAACGCGTCGGCCGCGAAGCGGTGCCGGGCCATCTTCTCCGCAAGCCCCGTGCGCCCCTCGGGCTGGTAGTCGGCCTTGGTGCTGGCCGGATCGCGCGGCCCGCCGTGGGTCGTGCGGTGACAATCGCCACAGGACGCGCCCAGCATCGCCACCGCGGCGGCCGCCTCGTCCAGCGTGCGCGCCTGCGCGCCCTCACGTGCCACCGCAGCCATGTCCATCATCCATGGCACCCAGTCGTCGGGCAGCACGCGTTCCGGCGCCGCCGCGGCCAACGCGCGCAGCGGAGGACGCGTGTCCTCGAGCCGGCCCGCGATCACCGCGTCACGCGCCGCGGTGGCGTCCGCGAAGTGATGGCGCATGGCGTCCTTCAAGCTGATCGCGGGCGCCGCCGCAGGCTGCGAGCTCACCGCAGGTGCGGCCTGCGAGCTCGCCCCGCACCCGCACGCCAAGCCCAGGCATAACCCGACGGCATAGCCCCTCACGGCCATGACATAGCCACCACGCTCGCACGCGCAAGCCGGCCGGCGCTTGCAGCAGCGCCGGCATCCGGAAACGCGCACGGCTCGAACGGCGTTCGGAGGATTCAACAGGAAGACGGGAAGGCGAGGAGAACAAACACTCGGGGCTTCCCATCTTCCCGTCTTCCTGTGGATCTCTTGGTGCCAGGGCGGCTGCGTTTCCGGACGGGGACTATCTCATTTTGCCCAGGGGGTCATGCCGAGCGGAGAGCACGCCTGCGCCGGCTGCTCGGGCACGAGCATCTGCCCGCCGACCAAGATCCGCGGGCGCAGCGGCCCGCCCTGTTCGCTCGCCGCCATGACCACCCCCAGCCGCCCGTCGGCCAGGACGTGGCTGCCGGCCGGCAACAGGCCGAGCACGCCGAGCAACGCGCGTCCCCACGAGGGATCGAGCTCGTGGTCGAGGGCGCCTGCAAGCCAGGCCTGCAGATCGACCCGCGACAGCCACAGCTCCGGCTCGGCGGGCTGCCGCCTTCGCTCGAGCTCGTAAACCGCGCGCAGCAGCGGCAGCAAGGGCGGCGCGAAACGGCCATCGCGCGCGCACGCGGCCTGCAGCAGCGTGCACACGCGCAAGCCGTGCGGGTCGAGCGCGCCGCCCGCCGCCGCCGCCGACAACGCCGGCGCCGCGAGCTGCGCGGCACCCTGCAGCGGCTCGCCGCCGCGCTCGCACAAGCCGTAACGGCACAGCGCGAGCATCGCGTGCATCGCGGCGCGCTGCGACAGCGGGCTGACCTGCAGGCGCGAGAGGGTGGCCCCGGCGTAGAAGGCCGCGGCCACGCTGCGCCGCCCCAGCGGCCACGGCACCTGTGCCAGCTCGATCGCACGCGCGGTCGCGCTCACGCCCGCGGCCAGGCAGCGCTCGATCCGCCACACCAGCGATTGGGCCGCGGCGATCGGCCAGGCTCGGCCGCCGGCCGCCAACTGCTGCGCGTGCTCGACCGCGCGCGCGATCTGCTCGCTCAGGTACACGTCGAGCAGCGCCTCGCTCGGCGCCGGGTGGAGCCCCGGACGCGACAGCGCGGCAAAGCGCAGGCCCGGCAGCTGCGGCGGCCGCGAGCCGCCACCGCTGTTGGTGACGGTGAACAACGCCTTGGCCAGCTGCAGCAGCGCATCCGGTTCCGGCACCTCGTCGAAGCTCACCTGCTGCACGCCCCAGCGCGCAAACGCGGCGCACAGCGACTGGCAGCGCCGCAGCTGCTCGGACGACAGCGGCAACGGCCGCCTGTCTCGCAGCACTGCGTCGCTCAGCAGCTGCAGCGAAAACGGCGGCGCGGCCCGGGAAAGCGCCCGCTGCAACGCGCGCATGCTCGGCGAGCCGGCCGCCTCGTCCACGCCGCGCAGCGCGATCTCGCGCGTGAGCGCGAACAGCTGCTCGAGCGCCTCGACCGCAGACGCCTGCGCCTGGAGCGCATCGGGCTTGTCATTCATCGCGGCTGCCTCCAGCGCAGCTCCTCGAGCGCCTCGCGGATCTCGGGCGGCTCGAGCAGCGCGATCGCCCGCCCGCGCACGGCGCGCGCGAGCAGCGCCGGGTCGGTCTCGAGCGCGGCCAGCGCGGCCAGGCGCGCCGAGCTCTCGTGATTGCGCGAGTCCCACAGCGGCAACACGAACAGCGCACCCTGGCCGGCGCGCACCAGCGCCGCGAGCGCCGCGCGCAGCACGGGCCGGGAGAGCCCAGCGCCCGCCCGCGCGAGCAACACGGAGCCGACCGCGCGCGCCCCTGCCGGGCCGGCCTCGACCACGGCGGGCAGCAGCGGTCCGCACGTCTGCGGCTGCTCGCCCAGCATGCGCTCGATCAGCGGCTGGGCGCGCGCGAGCAGCTCGCGTTGCGCGCACAACACCTTGAGCGCGGTCGTCACCGGAACGCGGGCCAGCACCTCCAGCAGCAGCGGCTGCGCCATGCCCTGCCCGAGCGCGGCCGCGACCAGCGCCAGCCCGAGCTGGGGCCCGAGCCGCGTCAGCTCGATGCGCTCGAACAAGGCGCTCGCACCCAGGTGGCGCGACAGGTCGACCAGCGCCTGCACCGCGACCTCGTCGTCCTCGGCGCGCGCGCACAGCGCGGCGATCACGCCCGACAACAGCGCCGGATCGCAGCGCTGCGCCAGGCGCAGCAACCCCTCGAGCTCGAGCCCGCCGCACAACAGCTTGCAGCCGAACGCCTCGCCTACCAGCGCGAGGTCGAGCGGTGCGCCGGCCTCCACCTCGGGCGGGCTCACGTCGAACGCGGCGAACAGATCGAGCAGATCGTCGTCGAGCTCGGAGCTGCCTTCGATCAGCTCGACCATGCGAAAGCCGAGCTGACCTGCGCCGAGCGCCGGGCGCAGCCACGGCTGATCGGCGAGCAACGCGAGCTCGGCGGCCGCCCAGCGCCCGGGGTCGTCCGCCATGCGGCGCAGCCGCTGCGCGTCTTCGCGCACAAGCGCGAGCTCGCCGCCGAGCGCGCGCTGCTGCATTCGCAGCAGCGGCGCGCCGAAGCGCTCGGCCAGCGCGGCGGCGGGCAGGGCCTGCGCCGCGCGCCAGGCCTGGTCGTTCCACAAGCCTACCGCTTGCTCAGAACGCCGGCTCCAGTGCGCGGCCTCGTCGAGCTCGGCGCCGATCAGCGCGGCGCCAAGCTCCTCGACGGTGGCGGTCTGCGCGACGTCGAAGCCGAGCGCGCCGCCGCGCCACAGCCAGGCTGCAAAGCCGGAGCCGTCGAAGCGCCCGGCCTCGAGCGCGGCCAGACGCGCCGCCAGACGCACGATGTCCGCCGAGGTGCTGGCGCTGCGGATCGCGATCGCGCGCAAGCCGGCGTCGTAGGCGGGCAGAATGAAGCGACCACTAGCGGCCGCGGCTGCCAGCACCAGACGACCACCTGCACGCAGCTCAGTCGGACGCCACTGCACGAGATGCTCGTGCTCGGCCAGCCACAGCTCGCGCGCGCGCCGCGCCAGACCTTCCGAGAGCGTGTCGCCCTGCCGCAACGCGCGCACCAGCGCATCGAGCACGTCGCCCAGCTCTTGCGCCCGGCGCTGGGCGTCGCCGCCTTGCGCCACGGCGGCGGCCTTGCGTGGGCGCCGTAGCTTGAGCGAGCCGGACGGGGGTGCATCGCCTTGCTGCACGCACCTCAAGCGTAAAGCCGCTGCGCAAGCGCAGCCACGGGGGTCCGGGCCGACAGCGCAGGCCGCTGTCGTGCGCTGTGCGAGCGCGCGCACGTTGTCCCGTAGCCCGCCTCACCAGCCCGAGCGCAAGCCGCCTCGCCGCCCGCAAAGGGAGCCGGGTCTCGGCACGAGCCTCGGCGGTGTATGCTTCGCGCCGCATGACCACGCTGCGCCTGCTCACCGCGAATCTGTGGAACGGCCGCGCCGAGCCGCGCGCCCTCGGACAACTGATCGCCGAGCGTGAGCCCGACGTAGTGCTGGTCCAGGAGCTCGCGCCGGAGCAGGCGCAGGTCATCGAACGCGCGCTGCCGCACGGCCTCCTGCTGCCTTCGCGCGACTGCCGCGGGATGGGGCTGGCGCTGCGGCGGCCGGCGCGCGTCTCGCGTTTGTCGCTGCCCACGCGCGACGCGCTCAGCGCACGGCTCGAGCCCACGGCATGGGCCGGGCTGGGCGAGACGCTGGAGATCCTCAACGTACATCTGTCGGCGCCGACCGCGCTCGGCCGCCTGCCCCAGCGCCGCCGGCAGGTGCGCGCGCTGCGCGAGCACCTGCGGCGCGAGCCGCTGCGGCGCGTGCTCGCCGGCGACCTCAACTCGCTGCCCTCGATGCCGGCGTATCGCGCGCTGCGCGCGACGCTGCGCGACGCCGCGCTCGAGCAAGGCCGGCGGCCGCGTCCGACCTGGGGCCCGGGCGCGCGCTGGCCGCGGTTGCTGCGCATCGACCACGTGTTGCTGCACGGATTGCAGGTGGGCGGGCTGGAGGTGCTGCGCCTGTCGGGCGGCGATCACAGCGCGCTGCTGGCGACGCTCGAGCTGGGCTGAGCGGGGCCCGGATCGATCGCGCTCGGCGGCAAGCGGCGCGCACGCGTCGCGCGGATTGGAATCGGACCGATCGCCGGCATAAGCTGCGCCCATGCCGCGCCTGCCCGCGATCGCCCGACTGAGCGCTCGAGATCGCGTCTTCAGCTTGATCTTGCTGGCGACCACGGCGCTTCGCGTGGCCGTGCTGTTGCGTTCGAAGTGTTGGCTCGACGGCGATGAGTCGGTCGTCGGCATGATGGCGATTCATGTCCTGCGCAACGGGGAGATACCGGTCTACTTCTGGGGCCAGCCGTACGCCGGCGGCGGCGCGATCGAAGCCGTGCTCGCGGCCGCGGTCTTCAAGCTGGCGGGAATCTCTGCGGTGGCGGTGAAGGCATTCCCGCTGATCTTCTCGCTCGCCTCGCTGCTGCTGGTCTACTTGCTCTGCAGCAGGGCCTGGGGCGGCAGCGCCGGCTTGTGGGCAGCCGGCCTGAGCGCGGTTGGAAGCCCGTTGTTCGAATGGAGCTACAAGGCGAGGGGCGGCTACGCCGAGATTCCGTTCTTCACAGCCCTTTCCCTCTATCTGCTGTTCAGCATCGACGAGGATGAGCAACACGCCGGCGGGCGGCTCTTTGTGCTGGGTCTGACGGCTGGATTCTCCTATTACAGCCTGGAGCTGATCGCTCCGCTCTTCCTGGCGATGGCGCTCTACACGGCGGTCACGCGGCCGGGCTTCATCAACACGAAAGCCATCCTGACGCTCGCGTGCGGTGCGGCGCTCGGGCTCGCGCCTGCCCTGGTCTACAACCTTGCGCATGATTTCGCGAACCTGCGCTACATCTCGGGCGCGGCCAGGCATTCTTCGATACGATGGGCCGCGGTGGCTCCGCGCCTGGTCGAGCACCTGCCGGCGTTCTTTCGCGCCGGCAACGTCGACGGCTATCCAAAGCGGACGGGCGCGCGCGCCTGCGCCGAAGCCCTCGTGTATCTCGCGGCAGCCTCGTTCGCGATCGTCAGCTGGGCACGCGGGCGCAAACCAGCCGCCAAGGGAAAGCTCGACCTCGCGGCTCTTTGCGGCTTGCAGTTGCTGATCCAGCTTCCGCTGGTCGTGCTGAACGACCGCAGTAATAGCAGCCCGCGCTACTTCTTGCCGGTCTTCATGCCCGTTCTCTTGCTCGCCGCCCTCGGCCTGTCCCGACTCACGTGCTCGACGCCTCGCGCGAGGCTCGGCCTTCCATACGCCGCGGGCTGGCTGGCCGGATTGTGGCTGCTCGCCTCGGGCGTCTTGACCTCTGTCGATGCCCTGCAAGGCTCATGGGTGGACGACGACGTGCTCATGGGTGACGGAACCATCCACAACGTCCTCGTGCCCGGAGACTCGGTACGAAAGATCGTCGTCCTCTTGGATCACAACGGGATCGATCGCGTGCGGACCACGTACTTCGTCCAGTGGAGATTGCTGTTCGAAAGCCAAGAAAGGATCGTCTCGAGCAGCAAAGGGCTTCACCCCGGCGGAAGTCGGCATCCCGAATACGATCGCCTCGTCGCCCGAGCGAGAGCGCCCGCGCTGGTTCTTCACAAGGACTCGGTGGAAAACGCGCGGCTCGCGAACCGGGTGAAGTATCGCAAGCTGGCGGTAGACGACTATCGCGTCTACTTGCCGCGGGCAGGCCGAAGCGCAGCAGCGCGGCAGCCCGCTCACAGCCGCAGGCGGCCCGCCCGCAGCTCCTCGAACAAGTCCGGAGTCAGCGGCACGTAGGCGTCGCGCTCCGGGTGGCGCAGGTAGAGCGGGTCGGGCGAGACGCTCGGGTCGAAGCCCTCGTCGCGCAGGCCCGCCTTCTTGAGCTTGAAGGTCGAGGTCACCTCCAGCTTGTCCTGGACGCGCACCAGCAGCGGCCGCGCATAGGCCGCCAGCCGCGCGTCGACGTGCCGCTTGAAGGCTTGCGGGTCGAAGCCGTTGCGCAGCACCAGCGCGACCATGCCGGCGCGCCCCTCGGTGCCGGGCACCCGCACCCCGTACACGTTGACCTCGACCGCGTCGGGGAAGCCCGCGATCTGCTCCTGCACCTCGAAGGTCGAGACGTTCTCGCCCTTCCAGCGGAAGGTGTCGCCCATACGGTCGACGAAGAACAGGTTGCCCTTCGCGTCGGTGCGCAGCAGGTCGCCGGTGTTGAACCAGGCGTCGCCCTTGCGGAAGGCGCCGCGAATGACCTTGCGCTCGGTCTCGCTGCGGTCGCGGTAGCCGTCGAAGCCGTTGTTGCCGCGGATGCGCCCGAGCAGCACGCCTGGCTCGCCGCGCTTGCACTTGACCAAGAAGCCGTCGGGACCGTGCATGAAGTCCTCGGCCTCGTCATCCCAACGCGCGAGCACAGAGCCCGGGTACAGCCGCCCGACCGAGCCGGCCGGGCCGTTGAAGTTCACGCTCGCGGCATTGCCCTCGGTCGAGCCGTAAAACTCGATGATGCGTTCGATGCCGAAGCGCTCCTTGAACACGGACCAGATGTCGCCTCGCAAGCCGTTTCCGACCATGACCCGCACGCGATGCTCGCGATCACCGGGCTGCTCGGGGCGAACCGCCAGGTAGCGGCACAGCTCGCCGATGTAGATGAAGCCCGTCGCCTGGTGGCGCCGCAGGTCGTCCCAGAACGCGCTGGCCGAAAAGCGGCGCGCCAGCGCCAGCGTGGCGCCACGCGTGATGACCGCGCTCGTGCACCCACCCAGACCGTTGGTGTGATAGAGCGGCAGGCAGTTGTACAGCACGTCATCGTCCCGCAGGCGCCAGACCATGGCGGCGAAGCTGTGTGCCAGGAAGTAGAGCCGCTGGTGGCGCACGAGCGCAGCCTTGGGCAGGCCGGTCGTGCCGCTGGTGTAGATGTACGCGGCCATGTCCTTGAGCTCGTGCTGTCCGGTCTCGGGCGGATCCTCCTCGCTGGCCTGCTGCAACAATGGTCCGAGCAGCGGCAGCTCGGGCAGCGGCGCACCCGCCGGTTGCTCGGGATCGATGTCGAGCAGCAGCTTGGCCGTAAGGCCCAGCTCGGGGCGTACGGCCTCAAATGCCTCGGCGTGCTCGGAGCCGACCACGATCAGCGACGGCGAGCAGATGCGCAGCGAGTGCGCCAGGGGCGCGCCGCTGTTGTGCGTGTTGATCAGGCTCGCGATCGCGCCCAGCTTGCCCGCGGCCAGGAAGTGCCACAGGAACTCGGGCCGGTTGTCCATCAGTAGCGCGACCACGTCGCCTCGCCCGATGCCGAGCGTCTTGTAGACGCCCACGTGGCGATTGATCAGCGCGTTGGCCTCGCGGTAGCTGAAACGCTGGTCTCCATACAGCAGGAACGGATGCTCCGCCCGGCTGGAGCGCGCATGCCGTTCGAATATCGCAGCGAGCGTTCTGTTGCTTCGCGCGCCTCCCCGCGAGAACGCGCGGGCCAGTCGGTAGGTGCTGCGGATGCCTTCGAACACGAGGGGGCGGAGCCTATGCGTGAGCAGTTGGGAAGGTGGATATAGATCAGTCCGGCCGAAGGCGGTAGCCGCCGATTGGGCCACCCGCGCCGCGTGGCCGTCACAGCCGAAAATGGAACGATTTCGGGCGGGTCAGGTAGCCATATCCCAACTTGGAGAGCGTGCAGCCGCGGCCCGAGTCCTTGACGCCGGTCCAGGCCAGCGCCGGATCCAGGTAGTCGCAGCGGTTCATGAACACCGTGCCGGTCTGCAGGCCGGTGCCGAGCGCCAGCGCGGCGCCCTCGTCGCGAGTCCAGATCGACGCGGTCAGCCCATACGCACTGTCGTTCATCAGGCGCAGCGCCTGCTCGTCATCGTCCACGGCCATGATGCCGATCACGGGCCCAAAGGATTCCTCGCGCATCACCCGCATGCGGTGGTCGACGCCGACCAGCACCTGCGGCGCGAGGTACGGCGTGTCGGGCTTACTCGCGGTAAACGCGCGCGCGTCGATCAGCGCACGCGCGCCGGCCGCCTGCGCTTCGGCGATCTGCGTGCGCACCAGCTCCGCCGCGCGCGTGCGCACCAGCGGCCCGAGCGTGGTCTCGGGCTCGAGCGGATTGCCGAGCACGTACTGCCGGGTCAGCTCGACGAAGCCCCCGACGAACGCGTCGTAGAGCTCGCGCTGCACGTAGATGCGCTCCACCGCGCAGCACGACTGGCCCGCATTGAAGAAGGCGCCGTCGACCAGGTTTTCGACCGCGTGGCCGAGGTCGGCGTCGGCGCGCACGTAGGCCGGATCCTTGCCGCCGAGCTCGAGCCCGACGCCGACGAAGCGCTCGGCGGCCGCGCGCGTCACCGCGTGCCCGCCTGCGACCGAGCCGGTGAACGCCACCAGCCCCACCCGCGCATCGCCGATCAGCTTGGCCACGTCGTCGTGGGTGCAGTGAACGTGCTGCAACAGCCCCGCGGGCAGGCCGGCCTCGCGCCCGGCCGCGCTGTAGCGCTCGGCGCATAGCGGCGTCTGATCGGAGTGCTTGAGCAGCACCGCATTGCCGGCGGCGAGCGCCGGGATCACCGCGTTGACGGAGGTGAGATAGGGGTAGTTCCAGGGCGCGAGCACCAGCACCACCCCCAGCGGCTCGTGACGAATGAAGCGGTGAAAGCCCGCCTTCTCGCCCACCTCGAGATCGGCCAGCGCCTCCGGCGCGAGCTCCAGCATGGTGCGGGCACGCTCGGCGAAACCGCGCAGCTCGAGCGGGCTGTGGCGGATCGGCCGGCCGATCTGCCAACTGATCTCCTGCGCGATCGCCTGCGTGTGCGCGAGCATCACCTCGACCAGGCGCGTGCAGGCGGCGATCCGCTCGGGCAGCGGCTGCGCCCTCCAGGCGGCTTGCGCGGCAGCCGCGCCGGCGAGGGCGGCCTCGAGCTGCGCGCCATCGAACAGCTCGCGCTCCGCGTACAGGCTGCCGTCGACCGGCGAGAAGGTACGCTGCATGACCATGGCGGCAATATAGCAGGGCGGGATCGGGAGGGCGCGTGCCCTCGCCGGTTACATCAGCTCACGCCTCGGCGGGCGAGCTCGCGGCGGATCTCCGCCTGCACCATGTCCTGGCTCATGCCGCGGCCCTGCAGGGTGGCGAAGGCGTGCAGCAGCAGCCCCGTGCCCCAGGCGCCCAGCGGCCACACGAACCAGAGGTGCTGCGGGTCGTAGTGCAAGTTGATCGCGGCGATGGCAGCGTTGACCAGCACGAACAGCAACAGATGCCAGTACAGGCCGAGCTTGGCTCGCACTCGCTTGATCGCCTGCGTGCGCACCTCGCGTTCGATGGCGGCGCGTTCTTCGTCTTGCATGTGGATCTCCCCGGATTGCGGGCCGGCCCCTGCCGGCATGATTGACTTCGGATACTGTTACAGTACACACTGTCACGCAATCCGCAAGCCGCGCGCGTGACTTTTGCTCGCGCGCTGCGCGAAGCGGTCGCGAATCGCCTTCGGCGCGACTATGTTCGGTGCGTTCCATGGGCCCGCACCCCCTCGACTGCCTGTTCGCTCCCCGCTCGCTGGCCGTGATCGGCGCCAGCGAGCAGCCCGGCCACGTGGGCCAGGTGCTGCTGGCCAATCTGCGGGCCGCCGGCTTCCCCGGCGAGCTCTACGTCGTCAACCCCAACCACGCGCAGGTCCAGGGTCTGCCCAGTCATCCCAGCGTGGCTGCGCTCGGCCGCCCGCTCGATCTGGCCTTGATCGCGGTGCGCGCCCCGCTCGTACCCCAGGTCATGCGCGAGTGCGGCGAGGCCGGCGTCAAGAGCGCGGTGTTGCTATCCGCGGGCTTCGCCGAGCAAGGCCCAGAGGGCGAGCGGCTGCAGGCCGAGGTGCTCGAGCTCGCGCACCGCCACGGCGTACGCCTGCTCGGCCCCAATTGTCTGGGGCTGCTGCGCCCCAGCGCGCACCTGCACGCGATGTTCGCCAGCACCCGCACGCGCCCTGGGCGGCTCGCGCTGCTCTCGCAATCGGGCGCGGTGTGCAGCGCCATCCTGGACTGGGCCGAGGCGCGCGAGATCGGCTTCTCGAGCGTGGTCTCGCTGGGCGCCGCGGCCGACCTCGGCTTCGGCGAGCTGCTCGACTACCTCGCGCTCGACGCCGAAACCGAGGCCATCCTGATCTACGCCGAGGGCGTCGATCACGCGCGCCGCTTCATGAGCGGGCTGCGGGTAGCGGCGCGCATGAAGCCGGTGGTCGCGCTCAAGGCCGGGCGCCGGCCCGCGGGCGCACGCGCCGCGGCCACCCACAGCGGTGCGCTGGTGGGCGACGACGCCGTGTTCGACAGCGCCTTGCGGCGCGCGGGCGCGGTGCGCGCGCAGAGCTTCGAGCAGCTATTTGGCGCTGCCGAGCTGCTCGCACGCGGGCTGCGCACCCGCGGCGACCGCCTCGCGATCGTGACTAACGCCGGCGGGCTGGGCGTGATGGCCGCAGACCGCGCGGCCGACCTCGGGCTGCCGCTCGCCGAGCTGCGCCCGCAGACGCTGCACGCGCTCGACGCGGTGCTGCCCGCGCACTGGTCGCACGCCAACCCGGTCGACCTGGTCGGCGACGCCACGCCCGAGCGCTACGCCAAGGCGCTGCGCCTTACGCTCGACGACCCGCAGGTGGACGGCGCGATCGTGCTGCTGTCGCCGCAGGCGATGACCGCGCCGCCAGAGGTCGCCAGCGCGCTGATCAAAGCCCGCGCGCACAGCCGCAAGCTGCTGCTCACGTGCTTCGCCGGCGGCGCGCAGGTACGGCCGGCGCAGCAGCTGCTGATCCGCAACGGCTTGCCACACCTCTCCACGCCCGAGGCCGCGGTCGAGGCCTTCGCCGACCTGTACGGCTTCGAGCGCAACCAGCGCCTGCTGCTGCAGGTGCCCGGCCCGCTCTCCGACCCGACGCCGCCCGACGCGCAGAGCGGACGCATGATCGTCGACGCTGCGCTGGCGCAGGGACGCACGCAGCTCGACCTGCTGGAAGCCAAGGCGCTGCTGCGCGCCTTCCGCATCCCCGTCACGCCTTCCCTGCGCGCAGCCGACGCCGACGAAGCGCTGGTCGCGGCCGAGAGCCTCGGTCTGCCCGTGGCGATGAAGATCGACTCGCCTGAGCTCAGCCACAAGTCGGACGTCGGCGGCGTGCGCCTGGGCCTGCGCGACGGCGAGAGCGTGCGCGCGGCCTTCCGCGAGCTGATGGCGGAAGCGCAAACGCGCGCGCCCGCCGCGACCCTGCGTGGGGTCACGCTCGAACCCATGCACGGCAAGCGCCACGGCCGCGAGCTGCTGGTGGGCGTGGCGCGCGATCTGGCGTTCGGTCCCGCGATCGGCTTCGGCGCGGGTGGCACGCTGGTCGAGCTGATCGACGACCACGCGGTGGCGCTGCCACCGCTCAACCGCCTGCTGGCGCGCGACATGATCGAGCGCACGCGCGTGCGCAAGCTGCTGGGGCCGATCCGCGGCATGCCGGCAGCCGACCTCGACGCGATCGAGAACGTGCTGCTACGCGTCTCGGAGCTGGTATGCGAGCTGCCCGAGGTGCGCGAGCTCGACATCAATCCGCTGGTCGCCGACGAGCATGGCGCGCTGGCGGTCGACGCGCGCGTGGTCTTGCAGCGCCCGCCCGCCGGGCTCGCCGCCTACGATCACGTCGCGATCCAGCCCTTCCCGGGCCGACTCGCGCGCACGCTGCAGCTGGACGACGGCCGCACGATCGTGCTGCGGCCGATCCGGCCCGAGGACGCGCAGATCGAGCAGAGCTTCGTGCGCAACCTGTCGCCGGAGTCGCGCTACTTCCGCTTTCACCAGGGCATGGTCGAGCTCACCGCCGCCATGCTCGTGCGTTTCACCCAGATCGACTACGACCGCGAGATGGCGTTCATCGCCGTCACCCGTGAGGGCGCTGCGGAGCAGGAGATCGGCGTCGCGCGCTACGTCGAACGGCCGGACCGGCGGAGCTGCGAATTCGCGCTGGTGGTGGCCGACGCCTGGCAAGGCAAGGGCCTGGGCTCGGCGCTGATGGCCGCGCTGATCGAAGTGGCGCGCGACAAGGGCCTGCAGCGCATGCAGGGCGAGGTGCTGGCCGAGAACTCCAAGATGCTGGTGCTGATGCGCGAGCTCGGCTTCGCGCTGCACCCCCACCCGGAGGACGCCGCCCTGCGCCTGGCCGAGCTCGAGCTGCAAGGCGGCCGCGCGCCCTGAGCGGCTTTCCCGCCGCATCCCAGCTTGGCCTGACTTGTGGCTATGCCGGACAAGCGAGTGAGCGTCTTGTGCGAACGTGTGTCAAGGCACTTGCGACCCCGCAAGCACTTGCGAGTCGAGCCGGACCCATGGACCGCCCCGGGGATGGCTCCGCGCCCGCGTGCGTGCTACCGGTGGCGAAGCTCAAAGGGGCGAGGCGGGATGCGCAGGCGCGACTTTCTGCAACGGGCCGTGACGGCGCTGGCCGGTGCGTCGACTGGCGCGCTCACGACGCGCGCGGCAGCACACGCCAGGCGTGGGCCGCTGCACGAGCTGCGCGCGAGCATCTCGCCCGACGACGGGCTGGTGCTCACGCCGCAGCACCAGCGCTTCGAGGCCTACCGCAGCGCATTCAACAAACGCACCCTGGCCAGGCCCGCCGCGATCGTGGCTTGCAAGCGCGTCGAGGCGGTGCGCACCACCATCGCCTGGGCGCGATCGCACGGCGTTCCGATCAGCGTGCGCTCGGGCGGTCACTCCTACGAAGGGCTGTCGCTGTGCCCCGGCGTCGTGATCGACGTGCGCCCGCTCGATGCGATCGAGACCGAGCGCAGCCGCCTGCGCGCCGCCATCGGCTCCGGCGCGAGCTTGGGCCAGGTCTACGCCACGCTGCAGCGCGACGGGCTCGCCCTGCCCGCGGGCACCTGCGCCGGCGTCGGCATCGCCGGCCTCACCCTGGGCGGCGGCTTCGGCTTGCTCGCGCGCAAGCACGGCCTCACCTGCGACAGCCTGCGCGCGCTCGAGATGGTGGACGCCGAGGGCCGGACGCTCCGTGCCGACGCGAGCCAGCACCAGGATCTGTTCTGGGCTTGCCGCGGCGGAGGTGGCGGCAGCTTCGGTGTGGTCACGCGGCTCGAGCTCGCACTGCAGCCGATCGACGAGGTCGTGGTCTTCGACCTCGGCTACACGCTGGCGCGGGCGCAGGCCCGAGCGGTCTTCCACGCCTGGCAGCACTGGGCGCCTGCGGCGCGCGACGAGCTCACCAGCATGCTGGTGCTCACGCGAGCCGAGCAGGGCCAGCTCGCGCTCACCTGCAAGGGCCAGTTCCTGGGCGGCGAGGACGACCTGCACGCCGCGCTGCGGCCGATGCTGGCGCTCGCGCCTTCACGCCGCTCCCTGCGCAGCATGCCCTTCATCGACGCGGTCCACCACTTCTCGCCCGAGAACGGGCATCAGTCCACGTATATGAAGGGTAAGTCCGACTACGTCACCTCGCACATGGCCGACGAGGGGGTCGACCTGCTGTTCGATCACCTCGAGCGCTTGCCACCAGACGAGGCGGGCATCTACCTCGACAGCTATGGCGGCGCGATCAACCGCGTGGCCCGCTCGGCCACCGCGTTTCACCACCGTGGCGACACGCTGTTTTCGCTCCAGTACCACACCCAGTGGTCGCACCCCGCGCAAACCCGCGCGCGGCTGCAGTGGATGCGCCAGATCCACGCCGCGATGCGCCCGCACGTCTCCGGCGCTGCCTACGTCAGCTATTGCGATCTCGACCTGCCCGACTGGCCCCGCGCCTACTTCGGCGACAACTTCGAGCGCCTCACCCGGGTCAAGGCGGTCTACGACCCCGACGACGTCTTCAAGCACGCCCAGAGCATCCCACCGGCAGCCTCTGATGGATGAAGCTCACAGGCAGACGGGAAGACGGGAGGCGGTCCCGTAGGCTGGGATTCTTCCCATCGTCCCGCCTGCCTGTTGCATGCTCCGCCCTCGCGCCCCGAGCCTTCAAAACAGGCCGTGCAGGGGGCCGCCCTTGGTCGCGAGCGCGTCGACGCGGGCCGAGACCTCGGGGTCGGGCTCCAGCGGCGGGGCGTGGTACGGCTTGCGGCGCGCGTCGATCAGCAGCGGGCCCCGACAGCCCCAGTGCTTGTGGCGCACGAA
Source organism: uncultured delta proteobacterium (assembly GCA_963778655.1). Classification (GTDB taxonomy): domain Bacteria; phylum Myxococcota_A; class Polyangia; order Polyangiales; family JAFGIB01; genus CAVZVA01. The sequence continues at coordinate 1,486,022 of CAVZVA010000010.1, read as the reverse complement.
GCTGCCGACGCCGTGCACGTCCCGCGCCGGGTCGCTGCGCGTGAAGGTCACCCACAAGAAGCCCTCGAGCGTGCGCGCGCACAGCTCACTGTCGTCGCAGATCACGATCAAGGGAAACGCCCCCAGCGGGTGGCCCTCGACCGCGAGCTCGCGACACAGGCGCGCGATCGCCGGGTCGTCACCGCCGGCGTCCGCGGCGAACGCCGGCCCCTGCAGCGCGACCACCCCGGGCATGCACAACGCCGGTGTGCCATAGCCCTGCGGCAGCCGCAGCGCCGCGGGCAGCGCCGCGGGCAGCGCGCGCAGCGGCGCGCCGGTGGCCGCGATCACCAGCTTGCTGCCGCGGTTGAGCGCGCCGCCCGAGTAGTCCAGCGTGTCGATCGTGGTCTCGGTCTGAAAGTGCAGGTCACGGCGCGGGTCGAAGCGCGCGAGCAAGTGCGCGAAGAAGCCGCGCACGTCGTCGACCGCCAGCGCGGGCTCGTCTTCGCCGTTGACGATCAGCAGGTATTTGGCGAGCGACATCTGGCCCTGTCCGAGCACCGCGTTGGCCTGCGTCAGCAGCTCCTGTGGCCGGCTCGACGCCTCGTACGGGGTGTAGCGCTCGCTGCCGATCGCGAGCAGCAGCGGGTGTACGCCGGCCGCATCCACCGCATGCACCGCTCGCACGCCCGGCAGCACGCTCGGGATCACCGGTCCGGTCAGCTCGTGGATCAGCGCGCCGAAGGTGGTGTCCTCCTGCGGCGGGCGGCCGACCACGGTGAACGGCCACAGCGCGCCGCGGCGGTGAAACACCCGCTCCACGCGCATCACCGGAAAGTCGTGCACCAAGCTGTAGTAGCCCAGGTGGTCGCCGAACGGGCCTTCGGGCTTCACACGCTCGGGATCGATCTCGCCGAGCAGGCAGAAGTCGGCCTCGGCGTGCAGCGGCGGTGCGTCCGGCTCCGCGCCGGGCGCCCGAGCCATGCGCACGCGGCGCCGATTGAGCGCGCCCGCGAACATCAGCTCGCTCAAGCCCTCCGGCAGCGGCATGACCGCGGCCAGGCTGAGCGCGGGCGGCCCGCCCACGAACACGCGCACGCGCAGCGGCTCGCCACGGCGGCGCGCGGCCTGGTGATGGACGCCGATGCCGCGGTGGATCTGGTAGTGCAGGCCGACCTCGCGCTCGGGCTCGTAGGCGTTGCCGGAGAGCTGAATCCGGTACATGCCGAGGTTGGCGTGCGCCGGCCCGGGTCGATCCGGGTCCTCGGTGTAGACCTGCGGCAGCGTGATGAACGCGCCGCCGTCGCGCGGCCAGCACACAAGCTGCGGCAGCGCCGAAAGCGCGCTCTGCTGCGCGAACACCGGACCCCCGGTGCAGCGCTTGACCGGCATGTGCAGCGCGGTGAGCGGCACGCCCAAGTAGCGCAGCGGCGAACGCAAGGCAGCGGCCGGGTCGGCCCTCAGCTCGACCAGGCGCCGCACGCCTTCCAGCGCGTCGCGAAAGATGAAGCGCGCGCGCGGCAGCGTCCCGAACAGGTTCGAGACCATCGGAAAGGCCGAGCCCTTCACCCGCGCGAAGAGCAGCGCCGGACCGCCCGCGCGATACACGCGGCGGTGGATCTCGGCCGCCTCCAGCCGCGGGTCGATCTCGTGCTCGATGCGGACGAGGTGCCCGTGGCCCGCCAGATCATCGACGCAGGCCTTGAGGGAAGGGTAGCCCATTCGCAGGGGCCACCTCGCCGCTGGGGGCGCCGGCCGCCGCGCGCCACGCTACTTCCGGCGTGTGCTCGTGGCAACCGCCGCGCGCGGCATGCGCACGGACACCGGCACATGCCACGCGCCGTGCGCGCGGCCCTACCCGGCGCGCCTCAGTTCGCGGCGTCTGCGACCGGCACCTGCGCCGGGCTCGAAGCGCTCGGCTCGAAGCCGTACTCCTTGCAGGCCTGGGGCGTGAGCCCGTAGGCCTTGATCTTGTTCAGCAGCGTGCGGCGCGAAATCCCGAGCGCCATGGCCGCATGCGTGCGGTTCTGCCGGTGCTCTTCGAGCACCCGCGCGATCTCGGCGCGCTCCGCAGCCCGACAGATGGCCCACAGCCTCCGGGGACCGTCCTTGACCTCGCGAGTGATATTGTCGCTCATCAGCATCCGACTGACCTCCCTCACGCGCACCCGACCACAACCGCGGCAAGTGCATGCTCTTTCCTGTGCGTTGAGTGGGCAGTGGGCTGAGGAGCGGTCGGCGCTTTCTCATCCCCACACGCGAATTTCTCTGCGCTGCGCCAAAAGCGAGTCGCCCCACACCTGGAGCGTCCAGATTATATCAAGTCGTTTCCAATAGATATGTGATCGCGTAGCTCGGCGGCGGGCGTCGCCTGGGCCCGCAGACATAGCTCGAAGTGGCCCTCTGCCTGAGCCGCATCCCGTAAATCGTTGTGTAAAGCGATCGACCCTGCGCAGGACCTGCGCATGCCAAAAAAACATGTCGACAAAGTGACTTGCGTCACCTGCGCGGCCTATCCTGCTGTGGTAGGGGCATGTGGGCAGCAGGGACGCGCGGTGGGGCGCGCAGGACGTGGCGGGGGGAGGAGAACCTCATGCTTGGATTGCGATCGAACCTGGTCTTGCTCGCGGTCCTGACCGCAGCTGGGTGTAGCAGTGGTCACGCCGTCGGCGGCGCAACCGGTACGGGCGGCGACTCAGGCCAGGGCGCGAGCCCCGGCGCGGTGATCGGGGGAACCGGCGGGAGCGGCGCAGTGGGCGTGGGCCAGGGCGTGGGCACCGGCGGCGCGACCCCGGGTGCGGGCACCGGCGGCATGGCGGCCGCGGCGCCCGGCGCCGGTTTCACCTGCCCCAACTGCAACGGGCTGTGCTTGTTTGGCATCTGTCTCGGTGGCGCTCCGGCTGGCGGCGCCGTCGACGCCGGAGGCCAGGGCAGCGCCGGTCAGGGCGCCCAGGGCGCGCGCTGCGGCGACGGCCGGGTCTCGCGCGGCGAGACCTGCGACCCGCCCTCGAGCTGCCCGACCAGCTGCGACGACGGCAACAGCTGCACCAGCGACGCCCTGACCGGCAGCGCCGACAGCTGCGACGCCGCCTGCACGCACGCGATGATCACGACCTGCGCCGCTGGCGACGGCTGCTGCCCCGCCGATTGCAACGCGAACAACGACGACGACTGCTCGGCAAGCTGCGGCAACGGCGCGGTGGAGTCGGGAGAGACCTGCGACCCGCCCTCGAGCTGTCCCTCGGACTGCGACGACGGAGAGGCCTGCACGGTCGACATGCTGACTGGCAGCGCGGACAACTGCAGCGCGGCGTGCTCTCACGAGCCGATCAGCGCCTGCGCAAACGGCGACGGCTGCTGCCCGCTCGGCTGCAACGCGAACGTCGATTCCGACTGCTCGCCGAGCTGTGGCAACGGCGCGATCGAGTCGAACGAGACCTGCGACCCGCCTTCGACCTGCGCGAGCATTGCCTGCGACGACGGCGAGGCTTGCACCATGGACATGACGCTGGGCGGCGCGGACACCTGCAACGTGAGCTGCGCGCACACGGCGATCACCGAGTGCAACGGCGGCGACGGCTGCTGCCCCGGCGGATGCGGGCCCACCACCGACTCGGACTGCCCGGGCTGCGGCAACGGCCAGGTCGAAGCCAATCTCGGCGAAACCTGCGATCCGTCCGCAAGCTGCCCCACCAGTTGCGACGACGCCGACGCCTGCACCGCTGACGCCATGAGCGGCAGCGCCGCCAGCTGCGACGTCAGCTGCAGCCACACGCCGATCACCGCGTGCAACGGCGGCGACGGTTGCTGTCCCTCGGGCTGCGATGCGACCACCGACTCGGACTGCCCGGGCTGCGGCAACGGCCGCATCGAAGCCAACCTGGGCGAGACCTGCGACCCGCCCAGCAGCTGCGTGTGCGAAGACAACGACCCCTGCACCACCAACGTGCGCACCGGCACGCCGAGCAGCTGCGACGTCACCTGCTCCTACGAGCCGATCACGGCGTGCTCGGGCACCAGCGACGGCTGCTGCCCTTCGGGCTGCGACTTCAACAGCGATTCCGACTGCCCCTCGTAGGAGCGCTGCCGGGCCTGAAACACCAGGCCGGAGGTGTACATGGCAGGACGGGAAGTGCGGACGAGCTCCGCCCTTCCCGCCTTGCTGCCGCTCGCTCGACGCGGCCGCGGTGCGGATAGAAAACCCGGTCTCGTGTTGCTACGGCCCGCAGATGTGGAAAGTCTGCATCGCATCCTTGGCCGGCGTGTTGATCGAGGAGGCGAAGCAGGTGTTGCGGCCGCTGGGACAGTCGGCGGGATTGCGGCACAGCTGAGTACAGAACGGATCCATGCCCTGCAGTTGCAAGCACACGCCGTTGACGCAGTCCTGCGCCGCGGAGCAATAGGCGCCCGGCGCGACGTTGCCGACCGGGGGCTGGCAGAACGCGAGCACGCGGTCCATCGCGACGTCATTACCGAGCGCGCACACCAGACCCTTGACGCAATCCTGGTCGCGCAGGCACTGCTTCACGCATATGCGCCGCTTGTGCGTGGAGTCCTTGGGATCCTCGGCGCACACGAAGCCCGTCGCCGAGGCGCAGTCGTCGTCGGTCTGGCAGGTGTACTGGCACGCCATCGGGTCGGCCCTGGGCGCGCCGATCTGCACCAGGATCTCTTCGCGCGCGACGCAGCCGAGCTCCACCCCCGTGGCGTCGAGCCCGCAGCGATCGTCGGGCCGGCAGCAGCCGTCGAGCGACAGCGCGCCCTGGCCCATGCTCGGGCAAGCATTGCTCGGCTGGCCCGGCGCCATGCGCTGCAGGCACAGCTGGCCCATGCCGAAGGTCAGACCGCACTCGCTGCCGTCGGTGCCGCGACAGCACGCGCGCAGCCCGAGAGCCGCGCCCGCATCGGGCTGATCGGGACACGGCTCGCACGCGGCCGGCGAGACCGAGCCCGAGCCGCTGCCCCCGTCGCTGGCACCCGCGGAGCCGCCCTGACCGCCGCTGCCGCTGCCGCCGGTGCCGAGATGGCTGGGCGTGCCCGAGTCGCGCACGCCACCGCCAGAGCTGGTCGCCGAGCGCAGCGCGGCCAGGTCGTGCTTGCAGCCGAGCGCACAGCACGCGAGCAGCGCCGCCAGCAGCAGCATCGCGCGGCGCATCAGAACGTCCCCCGCAGCTGCACGCCGCCGGGCGACGCGTCCAGCGCCAGCGCGGGCCGGCCCGCGCCTGCGCGCGCCGGCGGTTTGTGCTCGCCGCCGCGAGTGGCCTCGATCGTGAACAATACGCCGGACGTCAGCGCCGAGACCGCGGCGGCGCCCAGAAAGACGTTGGTCAAGACGTCGCTCGTCTTGACGCCGGAATCGCTGATCTGCTTCTCGCTGCACGCCGGCGCGCAGCTGCCCTTGAGATCCTTGTACTGCCCCTCACCCACCAGCCAGAACACCGCGCTGGTGATCCCGAAGGCGCCCGCGCCCGCCAGCGCGATCCAGGCATAGGTGCCGAGGTGCCCCTGCCGGGCCGGCTTCTGCACGGGTTGCGAGCTGGGTGGCGGCGGCGCGGCCTCGGCGCCTTGCGGCGGCGGATGCGCGGCGTCGATCGCCGGCACCGCCGGCTGCAACGCCAGCAGCGGCTCGAGCGCCACGCGCAGGCTTTGCTCGGAGCCGCCCTCGACGTTGAAGCGGATCGAGACCGGCTTGTAGCCGCTCGCGGTCGCGCTGACGACGTGGGTGCCAACGTCGAGCAGCACGCTGCCGTCGGGCTCGCGCTCGAACCCCTCGCCGTCGATCAACGGCTTGGCCTCCTTCGGCTGCAGCACCAGATGCACGCGCCCCACGAACTCGCGCGCCTTGTTCATCAGCGTCTGCACCTGCTTTCGCAGCTCGGGGTCGAGCGGCTTGCGCGGGTCCTTGAGCGAGGCGTCGAGCTCGCGCATGGCCTGCACGTACATGCGCAGCTCGTACGCAGCCATGCCCATGCCGCGCAGGGTGCGCGCGTTTGGCGAGCGCTCGTGCGCATTCTTGAACAGCGCGCGCGCCTCTTCCCAGTGGCCGGCGGTGAACTCGCGCACGGCGTCGTCGATGGCCTGGCGGTAGACCGGATCCTCGGATTCCTCGTCTGCTTGCGGCTGCGCTTGCGCCTGTCCCTGCGCTTGTGCGTGCACGCGCGGGAGCAAGGGGCCGCCCAACGCGCAGCCGAGTAGCAGCGCCAGCGCAGCCGCGAAGCGGACCCGCGCCGGGCTTCGCAGGGAAGATAAGCCAACCATCACAACCTCACGCGCGACTGTAACCAAATCCCGCGGCTGGGTCACCTGCAGGCGGGCTGCGCGGTGGCCCCAAGCACCGCCGCCGGCGCGGCCAGCGCTTGCTGCGCACGGTGCAGCAGCGCCCCGCCGATCGCCGCAAGCGACAGCAGCACGAAAGCCAGGACGGAGGCGCCGTGCGCGGGGCTGCACCCCTGTGCCAGCTCGAGCAAGAGGGCGAGCAGTGAGGCTTGTAGCCCGACACGGCCGAGCCCCGGCGCGTGCGCGCTCGGAATGTGGGCAGCGCGCTCGGCCAACAGGTAGCCGAGCAGCGTGAAGGCCGCATAGCGCGCGAGGAAAGCGAGCATCATGGGACAGCAGTAGCTGTCGAACGTCATGAAGCCCACGGTGAAGTGAAAGCGGTGACCGAAGCTCCATGGCAGCAGCACGGATGCCAGCAGATACACCAGCAGCAGCCCCAGCGCCTGGCGCAGCGCGGCCAGCTCGCCGCGCCCGCGCCGCTCCAGCCACGGCGTGGCCAGGGCGAGGCACGGAAGCGCCAGCGCGACCCAAGCGGGCGCGGTCAGCAGCGCGGGCAGCAGGCCGAGCGCAAACCATGCGCAGGCACGCGCGCTGCGGCTCGCACGCGCCGGCCAGCGCGCGGGGGCGCCGGCGCTCAACGCGGAGGCGCCGGCCAAGCCCAGCGGCAGCGCGAGCAAGGCGTGCGAGAGCGGATGCGCGGTCATGCCATCGAGCCAAAGCAAAGGCAGCAGCAGCACGGGCAGGTTCGCGACAGGCCGTCGCGCACGCAAGCGCGACAGCAACCAGCGATCGAGCCAGGGCGCGAGCAGCTCGTAAAGCCGCGCGCCCGCCCAGGCCGAGGCGGCGTTGGCGGTCATGTCCCAGGGGCTGGCACGGCGCTCGGGCAGGAACATCTGCGCGAGCTCGATCGAAAGGCTCAGGGCGGCACCCCCGGCGAGCGCGGACAATGCGCGCGTGCCGCGGCCACGGGCGCTCAGCGCGTAGAAGAAGCCGAGCGGCAGCAGCAGCAATAGATTGAGCGCCACGTCGGACTGCGACAGTGAAAGGTCGAAGGCGAAGCGTTCGGGGCGCGCGAAGCGGAACGGCGCGAGCGTGGCCAAGAGCGCGAGCAGCAGCGCATAGCCCGTCCCGATCAGGCCCAGGCGCGAAAGCAGTCGCTCGTCGGACAGCGGGCGCGCGTGCGGGACCGGGACCCCCCTCGGCTCGCCGGTGTCGGCCCGCGGGGCCGCGATCGCGGCCGCCCGGGGCCCGGCCAAGCGCCATTCCGGGGAAAGCGCGGGGGGTGCGGCCAGAGGAGCGGTCGGAAGCACGCCTGGGGACTCCTGCCCGCAAAGGGCAGCCCCAGATTACATCAAGGAGAGATAACTTTGATGTAATGGTGTGTACTTTTTTTCTTTTGCGGTAATTTGGCGTGGGTCGGGTACGTTCCCCGCCGCCGGTTGCAGAGCCCGAGCCGGGCCGACGCAAGCGCGGCACCCGAGAGGATGCGGGGGCTGACGGCTAGCTAGAGCACCGAACATGTTGAAACACGCACGATTTCGGGGCCCTCGCGGGCGCATGGGACGCGCGCTCCCCGCTCGACGTAGGATGGACTACGCCTTCGGGCTCCCGCCCGCACCCTGCATCCCGCCATGACCCCGACTTCGCACGCGTTTCAATATGTTCGGTGCTCTAGCATCTAGCACGCGAGCTCTGATTTAGTTGCCCAGCTGGATCGCGGGATTGAGGGCCGGCGTCTCGCCGCTGTAGTCGTAGATGCCGATCCCGGTCTGACGCCCGAGCTGCTTGGCGGCAAGCAGCTGCTTGAGCGTGCGCGGAACCTTGTAGCGCTCGTCCTTGAGCTCGCGCCGCAGCGTCTCGGCCATCGCGTAGACGACGTCGAGACCGATCAGGTCGGCGAGCGCCAGGGGGCCCATCGGATGGCCGCAGCCGAGCCGCATCGCCGTATCGATGCCTTCAGCGTCGGCGATGCCCGACTCCAGCGTCTCGATACCGTGCAGCATGTAGGGCACGAGCAAGCGGTTGACCACGTAGCCGGGTGACGACTTGATGCGCACCGGCGTCTTGCCGATCTGCCGGCAAAGCGCCTCCGCGCGCTTCAGGGCGTATTCCGCGCTGCGCTCGATCCCGCCCAGCTCGACCAGCTCCATCTGCGGCACTGGGTTGAAGAAGTGCAGGCCGACGAAGCGCTCCGGGCGCTCCAGCGCAGCGGCCAGCGTCTCCAGCTTGAGCGAGGAGGTGTTGGTGCCGAGCACGGCTTCCGGGTGCATGTGGGCTTCCAGCTTCTTGAGCAGCTCGAGCTTCGCGCCTTCCTCCTCGAGCGCGGACTCGATCACCACCTCGGCCTCGCCCGCCGCGCGCAGGTCGGCGCTGAAGCGCACGCGTCCGAGCACCTCGGCGCGCTGCTCGGCGGTCATCCTGCCGCGCTTGACCCGACGGTCCAGCGACTGGCGGATCTTCTCCTGCGGCTGCTCCAAGCTTCCGGGGGTGACCTTGATCGCCGTCACCTCGATGCCCGCCGCTGCGCACACTTCGACGATGCCGCGACCCATCTTCCCGCACCCAACGACCGCTACCTTCGTGACACCCATGCGACGCTCCTCGTGGGCCGGGACGCGGCGCAAACAGAGCCGACGGTTCATCCGGCGCGCGCCGGGGTGTATCCCACATCAGACCTCCAGTCAATCGCGGGGGTCGCCACGATCCGTGGTTGCAATGCCGCCAACCTTCGGTAATTGCCGATGTTAGGAGGCTTCCGTTGACCCCAGATTGGGGTACGAAAGGCGAGAGGCAGGCCGCGGCGGCCAGCAGCATGCGTCGGGCGCGATCCGGTGCCGATACGCGCCGTGCGGCCCTGTATACTAGGAGACCGGCCCGCGGCCCCGAGCGCGGCGCCGCCGCCTCAGGTTGCGGCGCAGCGGGCAAAGGTGCAGGTGGCGAACCTGATCGACGATGACACCCAGGCGCGCTCGACGGCGAGCGCCACAGGCGGCTCGTCCAAGCGGAGCGATCCAGCGCGCGTGCACGGCGACCTGCGCGCGCGGCTCGAAGCCGAGATGGCGCGGCGCGAAGCGCAGTCGAGCCGGCTGTCGCTGCTGCGGCTGCTGGCCTTTCTGGCTGCGGGGGCGGCGCTTGCGGCCGCGCTCGCACAAGGCGCGGGCTGGGCGTGGAGCCTGGGCTCGCTGTGCACACTCGGCTTCGCGGCCGCGGTGATCGCACAGCGGCGCGTGATCGCGGCGCTGGACGACGCACGCGTGCGCCGCGACGTGCACCAGCGGCATCTGATGCGCCTCGACGGCGGATGGACCAAGCTGCCCTGCGATCACGCGCGGCTGCTGCCCGCAAGCCACCCCTACGCGTGGGACGTCGATCTGCTCGGCCCGGGCTCGCTGCTGCAACGCATCGACGTCACGCACACGGTCCATGGCGAGCACGTGCTGTGCGACTGGCTGGGTCGCGCCGCGGGGCTGGACGCGATCGGGCCGCGCCAGGCGGCGGTGCTTGAGCTCGCGCCGATGGTGGAGCTGCGCCAGGAGCTGGAGGCCGCCGCCCTGACCGCGAACGGCGGCGAGAAGCTCGACGGACGGCCGTTTCGCGAGTTTGCGGAGCTGCCCTCCTACTTCGCCTCCCACCGCTGGCTCACGCCGACCATCTTCGCGCTGCCGCCGCTGACGCTGCTGTGCTACCTGGCCGGCGGCGCGGGCCTGTTGCCGGCAGCGAGCTGGCTGCTGCCGCTGTGCGTGCAACTCGGGCTGCTGTGGCTGACGGCGCGGCCGGTCAAGCGCGCCTTCGACCTGGCCGCCGCGCGCCAGGGCGCGGCCGAAGCCTTCGAGCGCATGCTGGTGGTGGTGGAGCGCGCCCGCTTCGAGAGCCCGTTGCTGTGCGGGCTGCAACGACGGCTGGCGGTCGACGGCACGCCGCCGTCGGTGCACATGCGGCGGCTGAAGTCTTGGACCAGCTCGGCCGAGCTGCGCCAGCAGTTTCTGTTCTACATCGCAGTGGCACCGCTGACGCTGTGGGATCTGCACGTGCTGCGCGGGCTCGAGCGCTGGAACGCGCGGGTCGGCCGGCGCACCGCCGACTGGTTCGCGGCGCTGGGCGAGATCGAGGCGCTTTGCTCGCTGGCCACCCTGGGCTTTCTCGATCCGGCGGCGCGCATGCCCGAGGTGGTCGCGGCCGGCGGCGCGCTCGACGCGCGCGGGCTGTGCCACCCGCTGCTGGCGGCCGAGAGCCGCGTCGCCAACGACGTGCAGCTCGCGGGGCCCGGCTTCGCGTTGATCGTGACCGGCTCGAACATGGCCGGCAAGAGCACGCTGCTGCGCGCGGTGGGCGTCAACGTGGCGCTCGCCCTCGCGGGCGGGCCGGTGTGCGCGGCCGCGCTGCGCGTGCCGCTGTCGCGGCTGCGCGCAAGCATGCGCGCGGAGGACTCTTTGCAGGAGGGCGCGAGCTATTTCCTCGCGGAGCTGCAGAAGCTGCGCACGGTGGTGGAGGACGCGCAGGAGCAGCCGCCGGTGCTGTTCCTGCTCGACGAGCTGCTGCGCGGAACCAATGCGCGCGCGCGTCACGTGGGCGCGCGCGCCGTGTTGCTGCACCTGCTGCAGCGCTCGGCGTTGGGGCTGGTTGCGACGCACGACGTGGCGCTCGCCGCGCTCGAGCGCGAGCAGCCCGAACGCATCCGCAACGTGCACTTCACCGACGTGGTGGAAGACGGCGAGATGCGCTTCGACTACCGCCTGCGGCCGGGCGTGGTGCGGACCAGCAACGCCCTGCGGCTGCTCGCGATGGCGGGTATCGACGTGCCGCAGGATGCCGAGACCCAGGCGCTCGAGTCGCCGGCCGATCGCGCCCTGCCCCCGGAGCGAGGCTAGTGCCTGCGACCAATCACCTGAGCGCGTTCACGCAGCTCCCGCAGGTTGCCAGCGAAGAGGAGCGGCGCTCGCTCTGGCGCCAGGCCATGGCGACGCTGGCGCGCGCTGCGCTGGAGCAGCAACCGGTGCCGCTCGAAGGCATCGATCCCAAGCTGCTGCTGGAGGCGGTGCGCGCGGCCTTCGCCGCAAACTTGGTTCAGGATCTCGACTGGCTTTCGCCGCCGGCGGCTGCAGCGGCGGTCTACGAGCTGGCGGCGGCGATTCCGATCGGCCCGGAGCGGCGCCAGCTCGGACGCCAGGTGCTGATGCGGCTGTACGAAGGCGACGCCGAGACCTTCGTGGTGTTGGCCACCTCGCTGGCGGCCGAGTCGAAGAGGACGCTGACCGGCGCGCCGATCCGCGCGCGCGTCGCGCTGGCGCTGGAGCTGCCGATCGGCAACTCGGTCTCGTCCGATCGGCTGGCGCTGGCGCTGATCTCGCGGCCCGACCTGCGCCGCGAGTGGGTCTCGGAGCCAGCCACGGGATCGCTGCCGTCGCGGCGGCTGGCCGCGCGCCTGCTCGAGCGCGCGGCGCGCGAGTGCGCGCGGCGCGTGGCGCAGGGCGACGCCGGCAGCCTGCGCGCGTTCCAGGAGCCGGCAGTCCAGAGCCCGTGGAAGCTCTTGCTCGCAGACCGCGAATCGCTGGTCTGGCGCCACGTGGCGGTCGCGCGCGGCATCCTGAGCCGCGCCGATCCCGAGCTGCGCGAGGAGATCGAGCAGAACCTCGACCCCAAGCTGACCCCGACCGAGTGGCGGCGCGCGGCGGTCTCGCTCGCGGCCAGCATCGCGCTCGACCCCGAGACCGGCCTGCGCCGTTGCCGCGAGCTGCTCGCCGACGACACGCTGCGTAGCGACGCGGGGCTGGCCGGCACGATGGTGTTCGGGCTGGCGCGCGCGGCCGAGGAGGAGCCGGAGGCGGCCGAGGAGCTGCTCAACCAGATCGTGCGCATCGCCGGGCTGGAGGGTGCCGAGGCCCTGGTCGAGCTGCGCCGCGAGCGCGTGGGCGAGTTCGGAGCCTGGGCCGCCCGCTATGCGCGCGACAAGCTCGAGAGCTGGCTCAACAGCAGCCGCATCGACGACGACGGCCGGGTGGCGCTTTGCGAAGCACTGATCGACGAGCTATCGCCGCCCGCGCAGCGTAAGCCCTCGTTGCGCGACGCGCTCGACGCGGCGCTGCGCGCGTTCGCCGAGCGGGACGCCCGGCAGGCCTACGTGCTGGCGCAGGACATCTTCAAGCAGGCCCAAGGGCGCATCTCCGAGCTGGAGCAGACCAACGACGACGAGCGCGCGGGCCGGCGCCTGGGCTTTCGCGCGATGCGCGAGCTGGACGTCGCCTTGCTCGAGACCGCCACGCTCGGCGATCTGCTCACCATCGGCGTCAGCGGCAAGGAGGCCCAGGCCGCGACCGCGCCGCTCGGCGACCTGTTTCAGCGCCTGACAACTTTCCTGCTCAAGAGCGAGTCGCGGCCGGTGGCCGAGGGCGGCGCGGTCGACCACCTCACGCTGCGGCTGCGGCGCATGCGCACGCTGCTGCACCTGGTCGACGCCGACGGCAGCTACGGCGAGGACTTGACCGGCCAGCGCCGCGAGCGCCGGGTGCGGGTGGCGCGCGTGCTGCTCGGGCGCGCGCGGGACGACGCCTCCTCGCCGCTGCGCCGCATCGTGTGCGCGTCGGTGGCGCGCGCGCTCGACGCGCTGGTGCGCGACGAGATCTGCGAGCTCAGCGACGTGATGATGGCGGTCGCCGACAACGTGCGCAGCGCGCTCGACCAGCGCACCGTGGGCGAGGCCTCGATGATCGTGGACTTCCAGCGCTGCGTGACGGCCTACGCCGAGCTCACGCGCGTGACCGAGGGCGCGCAGCCGAGCGGCAAGAGGGCGCGCGCCGCGCTCGACGCGCTGGTCGACCTGGCGCAGAGCCTGCCGTGGGCCAGCACGCTGCGCGTGAGCGCGCTGCGCCAGGGGCTGCTGCGCTATGCACGCGAGCTCGAGACGGTGGCGGCGCGGCGCTCGCTCGCGGAGCTGAGCGAGGCCGAGCCGCGGGCCTTGACCCAGCTCGAGTCCACGGTGTTCGCGCTGGCGCAACTCACGGTGGGCGCGCGGCGGCGCCTGATCTCGCGCCAGCAGCGGCCGGTGCCGGCCAGCGGCAGCGCGGTAAGCATGCTCGAGATGACGCTCGAGCAGCTGGTCAAGGGCCAGAGCGCGGACCTGCCCGAGGTGCTGGACTCGGTGCACACGACCCTGGGCCAGGAGCTGCCGGAGGCGATCGCCGGGGTGGCGCGCGTGGTGCTCGACCGCACGCGGGCGATGCCGCTGCACGCGCTGCCCGACCGCCGCGACAGCTTCGTGCCGCCCGTGCCCAAGGAGGCGCCGCTGCCGCCGTGGCTGCCCGGCCGGCGCATCATCGGCGGCTTCTTCGTGCTGCGCTCGCTGGGCGCGGGCGGGGTCGGCTCGGTGTTCGTGGTGACGCGCGCCGAGGAGCGCCACCGCGAGAGCGCGGTGCGCTTCGCGCTGAAGGTGCCGGACTACAGCGCGGAGGCAGCGCGCACGCTGTCCGAGGAGCAGTTCCTGACGCTGTTCCGCGAGGAGGCCGGCGCGCTGCTCGCGCTGCCCAAGCAGCAGAATCTCGCCACCTTCGTCACCTTCGATGCCGGCGCGCGGCCCAAGCCGATCCTGGTCATGGAGCTGGTCGAGGGGCCCACGCTGGAGCGCGTGATCGAACGCGGCGAGCTGAGCCTGGAGCGCGCGCTGGCGCTGCTCGATGGCATGGCCGAGGGCCTGCAGAGCATGCACCAGGTTGGCATCGGACACCTCGACGTCAAGCCCTCCAACGTGATCCTGCGCGTTCCGCCCGGGCTCGAAGGCGGCCCCACGCCGGTGCTGGTGGACTTCGGCCTGGCGGGGCGCCACATCCGCCCGGGCTGCGCCACCGGGCCCTACGGCGCGCCCGAGATCTGGGGGTTGGTGCCGGACGGCTGGCCCCCGCGGCCGATGCCCGCGGACGTGTACGCGTTTTCATGTCTGTCCTACGAGGTGCTGACCGGCGATACGCTGTTCGACTCGCAGAGCGAGCTGGCGGTGATCAACGCGCATCTGAGCCACGACGGCTACCCGGAGAAGCTGCTGGCGCTGCGACAGAACCCGCGGCTGGCGGCGGTCTGCGACCTGATCGCAAACGGCCTGCGCCAGCACCCCGACGAGCGCATCTCGATGCAGGAGATGCGCGAGGGCTTCCTCGAGCTCGGCCCGGGGCTGGCCCAGCTCGCCTGGCCGCTGGGTGTCGAAGTGGCGGCGTAAGCCGCGAAGTCTTGTAAGCTGCGAGCATGCGGTCCTACCGCACCACGCCCGACGAGATCGCGCACATGCCGCCGGGCGTGCCGTACATCGTCGGCAACGAGTTCGCCGAGCGCTACAGCTTCTACGGCATGAAGGCGCTGCTGGTGGTGTTCATGACCAGCTACCTGATGGGTCCGGGCGGCACCCACGCGCCGATGGGGGACGAGGAAGCCAAGGGCTGGTTCCACCTATTCAGCGCGGCGGTCTACGCGACGCCGTTCCTGGGCGCGCTGGTGTCGGACGGCCTGCTAGGCAAGTACCGCACCATCATCGCGCTGTCGCTGGTGTACTGCCTCGGCCACCTGGCGCTGGCGCTGGACGACACGCGGCTGGGGCTGGGCGTGGGGCTGTCGCTGATCGCGATCGGCGCCGGCGGCATCAAGCCGTGCGTGTCGGCACACGTGGGCGACCAGTTCGGCCGGCTCAATCAGGGACTGCTCGAGCGGGTGTTCGGCTGGTTCTACTTCGCGATCAACCTGGGCGCGTTCGTCTCGATGGTGCTCGGGCCGCTGCTGTTGCACCACTTCGGCCCGTCGCTCGCGTTCGCGGTGCCCGGCGTGCTGATGATGCTGGCCACGCTGGTGTTCTTCCTGGGGCGCGACAAGTTCGCCCACATCCCGCCCGGAGGTCGTGCGTTCGTGCGCGATGCGCTGAGCAAGGACGGGCTGCGCATGTTGGGCCGGCTCGGAGGCATGATCCTGTTCATCTCGATGTTCTGGTCGCTGTTCGATCAGACCGGCTCGTCGTGGGTGCTGCAGGGCAGCAAGCTGAACACGCGCGTGCTCGGCGTCGACCTGTTCGCCGAGCAGCTCCAGGCCGCCAACCCGATCCTGGTGATGTTGTTCATCCCGCTGTTCAGCTACGTGATCTACCCGGCGATCTCCAGGGTTTTCCCGCTCACGCCGCTGCGCAAGATCTCGATCGGCTTCTTCGTGATGGTGCCGGCGTATCTGATTTCGGCCTTCATCGAGCAGCAGCTCGCGACCGGGCATCAGCCCAGCATCCTGTGGCAGATCCCTGCTTATTTCGTGCTCACCGCGGCCGAGATTTTCGTCTCGATCACGGGGCTCGAGTTCTTCTACACCCAGGCGCCCAACCGCATGAAGTCGCTGGTGATGTCGCTGTTCTTGGGCTCGGTCTCGCTGGGCAACCTGTTCACGTCGGCAGTCAATTTCCGCGATCGAGAATCCCGACGGCTCGAGCAAGCTCGCCGGGCCCAGCTACTACCTGTTCTTCGCGGCGATGATGCTGGCCACCGCAGTGGGCTTCATCTTCTACGCCGCGCGCTACAAGGAGCAGCGCCACGTGCAGGGCGAGGAGCTGGCGGCCACGGAAGCGGCAGCGGCGCAATGAGCGCGCGGGTCGCGATGCGCGGCTGCACCAGCACAGGAAGGCGGGAAGAATGCCTGCTTGGGCGGAAGGGGGCGGGCGCGCGGCGGTCGTCACCCGCGGCCCGGACTTCCCGTCTTCCCGTCTGCCTGTTTCACGGATTCGTGCTTCGTGCCTTCTTCAACTTTCGCGGCGGCTTGCGACCAGCGCCCGCGCGGATAACTTGCCGGGCATGAGCGACGCAGACCAGCTGGACCGACAGGCGCTTGCGGCCAGGGTGCACGCCTACGCCGCCGACGACCCGGACCCGGCGTGCCGCGCCGAGCTCGAGCGGCTGCTCGAAGCCGATGCGTTCGCCGAGCTGGCCGAGCGCTTCGCCGGCTCGCTCGAATTCGGCACCGCCGGGCTGCGCGGCGAGCTGGGCGCGGGGCCGATGCGCATGAATCGCGCTGTGGTCGCGCGTGCGACCGCCGGGCTGTGCGCGCACCTGCTGGCGGTGGTGCCTGACGCGCAGGCGCGCGGGCTGTGCGTCGGCTTCGACGGTCGCCACATGAGCCGCGAGCTCGCGGAAGAGACGCTGGCGGTGGCCGCGGGCGCCGGCTTCGTGGTGCACGTATTCGAGCGCCCGGTGCCCACGCCGCTGCTGGCGTTCGCCGTGCTGCAGCAGCGGGGAGCCGGCGGGGTGATGATCACGGCCAGCCACAACCCGGCGCGCGACAACGGCTACAAGGTGTACTTCGAGAACGGCGCGCAGATCATCCCGCCGCACGACCTGCAGATCGCGGCCGCGATGGCGGCGGTGCGCTCGGTGGTGGCGCTGCCGCGCGTGGGCCCCGCGCAGCGCCTGGCGCGCGGCCTGCAAACCACCCTCGGCGACATGCTCGAGGCGCACTACCTGCAAGGCGTGCGCGCGCTGGGGCCGGGGCACTGCCCGCACGCCGCCAGCCTGCGCATCGCGTACACCGCGCTGCACGGCGTGGGCGAGCGCTTCGCGCGCGCGGCGCTTGCGCAGGCGGGCTTCGAGCAGCTGCACAGCGTGGCCGAGCAGGCCGAGCCCGATCCCGACTTCCCCACCGTGGCCTTCCCCAACCCCGAGGAGAAAGGCGCGATGGACCGCGTGCTCGCGCTCGGCGAGCGCGTGGACGCCGACCTGGTGGTGGCCAACGACCCGGACGCCGACCGCCTCGCGCTGGCGGCGCGCGACAGCAGCGGCGCGCTGCGGATGCTCAGCGGCAACCACGTCGGGGTGCTGCTGGCCGAGCACGTGCTCGGCCAGGGCGAGCACAGCGGCGGCGGTGGCGGCGCCGGGCCGCGCGTGGTGATCAGCTCGATCGTGAGCACGCCGATGATCGCCGAGATTGCGCGCGCGCACGGCGCGCTGTGGGAGCCGACCCTGACCGGCTTCAAATGGATCGCCAACCGCGCGCTGCAGCTGCAGGCCGAGCGTGGGGCGCGGTTCGTGCTGGGCTTCGAGGAGGCACTCGGCTACACGGTGGGCACGCTGGTGCGCGACAAGGACGGGATCGGCAGCGCGGTGGTGGCCGCGTGCCTGGCCGCGCGGCTCAAGGCCGAGCAGCGCACCCTGTTCGACCTGCTCGATGCGCTGTTCGCGCGCCACGGGGTGTACCTGAGCCGGCAGATCTCGATCCGGCTGGAGGGCGCCGGCGGGCAGCAGCGCCGCGAAGCGCTGATGGCGGCCGCGCGCGCCGAGCCGCCGCAGCAGCTCGCGGGGCTGCCGCTGCAGGCCGCGCTCGACCTGCAGAGCGGCGCACGCCAGGGCACCCCCAGCGTCGCGGTCGAGCTGCCCCAAAGCGACGTGCTGCTGTGGGAGCTGCGGGGTGGCCAGCGCATCATCATCCGCCCGAGCGGCACCGAGCCCAAGCTCAAGCTCTACCTCGACGTGCGCGAGCCCGTAGGCGCAGGCGAGCCGCTGCAGGCCGCGCACGCGCGCGCGGAGCGCACGCTGCAGGCGCTCGACGACGCGTTGCGCGAGCGCATCACCGGGGGCTGAGGCCGCGCATCGACCGCGGTGGCTCGTTGCTGACTGGCAGCGCGCGCGCGCAGCGTTTCTGCCTCACATGCCGGCGTCGGCGTCGGCGGGCGCCGGGCCGAGCGACTCCAGATAGGCGATCAGCTTCTCGCGCGTGGCGTCATCGAGCATGCGCCCGTCCGCGGGCGGCATCCGCATCGGATCGCCCGGCGGCAGCTGCACGCGCTCGATCGCCGTGCGCAGCTCGCCCGGATCGATGCGCGTCGCATCGGCGCTGAAGCGGGCACGGCTCACGGTCGGGTCCAGGTTGTGGTTGTGGCACTCGCCGCACGCCTGAAGCAGCAGCCCGTGCCCCGATGCGCGCGGATCGACGCCGAAGCTCATCTCGGCCAAGCGCTGCGGGTCGTCCGGCAAGATCTGCGTGAGGTCCGGCAGCTCGTCTCTGGCCAGCTCTCCGTTGAGGAAGCGCTGATAGGCTTCGGCCGCCGCCGCGAGCTTGCCCGGATCGGCGATGCGATCGTGATGATAGGGCGGCGCCGGCGAGGTTCCGTCGAGGTACGCCTGGTATAGCTTCTGCCAGGTCGGGCTGGGCGCCAGCTCGACGTCGTCGACTCCCGGTCCGAACTCCTGCCCGCCGACGTATTGCTGCGTCTCGACCCCAATCGCGTCGCTCGGAAACAGCAGCGGCTGAATCGGCTGTCCGAGCACGCGCTCGGCTTCGTGAATCGCGGTCTCGAGGATCAGGGGATTGCGGGCGTTCAGCAGCGTGACGGAGCCGTCGGCTTCGGTCAGCTTGGTGCTCGGGTGCGCGCGGTTGCCCTTGGCCAGTGTGTAGTCGGCCAGCAGCGGTATCGAGGACCACATCCAGTGCATCCACGGCCCGTCGAGCTCGCGCATCAGCAACATCGGCACGCGCTGCTTGCCCTGACCTCCGCCGTGACAGCGCCGGCAATCGACGGGCGTGTCCTTGAGCTCCTCGTCGTCGCGCACGCGCAGCCCTGTCCAGCCCGCCTCCACCACCGGCGTGAACAGGTCGCCCGGGCTGCAGCCGTCCGTGCTGGCGTTGCACGCCTGGGTGTACTCCAAAAGATAGAACACGAATCGCTTCGCGCTGCGGTCGAGCGCGGCGAGCTCGACGCGCTGCTGGCCACGCACGAACGCGAGCGCCACGTAGTCGGTTGTCCCTGGGGAGAGGTCGCCCTCGGTGGTCACGACCACGCGCGGATTGATCGAGGAGACGAAGCGGCCACTGAGCGCGGTGGAATGGCCGAGCAGCATGCCCGCCGTAACGTGCAGCCTGCGTCTGAGCTCGGCGAAGCTGGTGACGCTCGCGGCCGCATCGCTGCAAAACAGATCGCGCACGGGATCGTCGCCGGAGCGGTCGCACAACGCCGGCAGCGTATAGGCGATTTGCGCGGCGGCGCCGGCAGCGTCTTGCGCGCGGCGCGCAGACGGGTCCCCCGACCCAGGCTCGCTGCACGCGCTCGCAACGAGCAGCAGCGCCCAGCACCACGCATGACGCCGTGTCCCAACACTCACCACTGCGCAGCCTACAAAAAGCAGGCCCGGCGTGCACCCCGACCGCGCGGGTCGAGGACGGTCTCGGGGTTGCGCGGCGGGGGGCTGCGGGCGGACGGCCCAGCATCATCGGCCCGAACGGCCCTGCGCGCCGCGAGGTCCTCGCGGTTGCAGCCTTCCCGCCTGGCGGCAGAAATCCGCGCAACCATTGAAGGAAGGAGCGGCCTGTAGCGGCCGGTAGGGGGGACCGGTGGCGTTTCTGTCGCTCCCTGCAGCGCCCGGCGCGGGGTAGCTTTCGTCCGTGCAGGCTCAACTATTGATCGACGGCATCGTGCGGCAGACGACCGTGCTGATCGCACAGCTGGCGACCTCGGGCGGGTTGCGCGGCCTGCTGCGCGACTTGACCGAGACCGGCATCGTCTTCACCTCGGGCACGGGCCGGGCGGGTGCGAAGTCCCGCTCAGCTGCACTGGCACGCCCGGCAGCTGCGTGCAGCCAGCCAAGCTCTGCGAATCTTGCACCGGCGGCATCACTTGCGGCGTCGGCCTCGTGTTCAATCGGCTCACCGGACAATGCGAAGGGAGTCGCGCCAACTCCCTAGAGCTGCCGCTCGCGACGGCGGCATAAGGCCTGCGCTTGGTGCGCTTTTTGCCAAACGGGCGATCGCCGATTGTGGGCCGTGGTGCTGCTGCGCTATCGTCGGGCGCTTGCCATGGGCGCCCTGGTGCAATCCTCGCGGAGAATCGGCCGTCGCACGCCGTTGCTGGCCTGCGGCGTGTTCCTGATCGCAGCCTGCAGCAGCGGCAGCGCGGGCCCCGGCGGCGGCGCCGCCCACAGTACCAGCGCCTCCGCGAACACCGATGCTTCGACGAAGGACGCGGGCTCGAAGGACGCCGGCGCCGACCGCAGCGCGTGCGTTCCCGATACGAGCGCACCGGTGCCCAGTGACCGCTGCTCCACCGAAGCGACCGATGCCTCGTCGCTGCCGCCCTGCGGCCAGTGGATCAAGGTCGAGCCGGAGGGCGCGGTCTGCAGCAATGGCAGCCAGTACAAGTTCTTCGTCAACTACTCGAACAAGAGCAACGACCTCGTGGTCATGTTCGAGCCGGGCGGGGCATGCTGGGACTATGCGAGCTGCACCGGCAAGGGCGGAGTCCGCGGCGCCGCGAACCCGGACGGCATTCCCGACGACCACATGAGCAACCTCCAGTACCTGAATCTGTTGCGCAGGAACGACCAGAATCCGGTGCAGGACTGGAACATGGTGTTGGTGTCGTATTGCACGGGAGACGTGCATACCGGCAACAACGTCGCGACCTACACCGATCCCGACACGGGCGACTCGATCGTCTATCGACACGCCGGCCATGCCGACGTGCTCAAGGTCATCGAGTGGCTCAACGACACATTCAAGACCGTGCCGCGCCTGCTCGTGACCGGATGCAGCGCCGGCGGCATCGGCGCTCTACAAAACTACTACTTCATCCGCGAGGGGCTTCCCGGAGTCCAGTGCGGCTACTTGCTCGACGACTCGGGCCCGGCCTTTCATCAGCGACGGACCCTCGAAGCAGCTGCACGAGACGATTCGCCGCGTGTGGAACCTCGATCCACTGCTCGACAGCCTCGACGGCAAGCTGCCGGTCTCGAGTGCGGACTTGAAGCAGGACTTCGGCCTGCTCAACACGGCGGTGGCAGATCTGTACCCTCACGACCGCATCGGCCTCACGCTCTACCGCATGGACCTGAACTACTCGCTGTACTCGTACCAGCGGTTCTTTCCGGGTTCGACTGAAGACGAGATCCACGCGATGTGGTGGCAGGACGTGCAGGCGCTGCTCAAGACCTACGACACGCGCTCGAACCTCGCCTACTACATCCCCTATTTTCGACACGACAACTGCAGCCACTGTGTATCGATCCCGCCGGTCGACCACGACACCTCCACCATCTTGAACGACCCTTGGCTGGGCAGCGACATCGCCGAAGACAACCTCGACCTGCGAGACTTCACCGCCCAACTGCTCGACCCGAGCCAGCCCCTCGAGAGCTACCTCGAATCGCCGCAGCCGGAAGAAGCCTTCACCCCTGACGAATCGGCGATGTGCATGCAGGGCGGCGGCTGAAGCGCAGGCCGTCGCCGGCCGGCGCGCACGGGCGGCCGGCGGGCATCTCGCCTATGCTGCGCTCGTGCTCCCGTGGCGACGCTTCCGGCGCCGGCGCATCCTCGCCCGGCCGTTTCCTCCGGCCTGGCGCGAATGGCTCCGCGCGCGCATGGCGCACTACGCCCGCCTGCCGCCTGCCGAACGAGCTCGCCTCGAGCAGTTGGTTCAGCTCTTCGTCGCCGAGAAGCACTGGGAAGGGCTGGGCGGCCTCGTGCTCAGTGACGAGATCCGCGTCACGATCGCCGGTCAGGCGTGTCTGCTGCTGCTCGGCTTCACGGGCGAGCCGGAGCGCAGCGGATTGTACCGCAACGTGCAGAGCATCCTGGTGTACCCGTCGACGGTGATCCCCAAGCGCGTGGGTCCGTCGATCTTCGGACCGATGCAGATCGTCGACCCAGTCGTGCCCGTGCTCGGCGAAGCGCACGGGCACGGTCCCGTCATCTTGACCTGGGACGCGGTGCGGCGCGGCGGCATCCACCCCGAGCACGGGCACAATGTCGTGTACCACGAGTTCGCGCACAAGCTCGACATGGCCGACGGCCACAGCGACGGCACGCCGCCGCTCTCGAGCCGCGCCGAGTACGCGCGCTGGAACCGGGTATGCACCCGCGAGTACGAAGCGCTGCGCGCCCGCATCGAGCGCGGCGAGCCCACGTTCCTCGATCCATACGCGGGCAACAACCCCAGCGAGTTCTTCGCGGTCGCGACCGAGCACTTCTTCGACCAACCGCAAGCGCTGCGCGAAGGCCACACCGAGCTGTACGGCGTGCTGCGGGACTTCTACCGCCAAGACCCCGCGGCGAGCGTGAACGCATAGCTGAGGCAGGTCCGGGTCCCTACCGGCGCCGCCCGGATGACCACTTTTCGGCCGCTCCTCGCCACTGATGCAGGGGACAGGAGCGGACGATGCGCGTAACCCTATCCCTTGCCTGGATAGCCTCGCTGGCGCTGGCAGCGTGCACTGCAGCGGTCGACGGCGGCCGCCCGACGCTCGGAGCCGGCCCCGCCGCCGCAGTGGGCGCTGCCGGCAGCGCCGCCGGCGCGCCGCTCCCGGCCGGGGCAATCCCGCAGGGCAGCGCCGGCCCGATCAATCCCGGGCGGGTGGTCGCCCACCGCCTGAACAAGGTCGAGTACGACAACACGATCCGCGACCTGATCGGCCTCGATCTCAAGCCTTCCAGTCAGTTCGGCTTTCCCGACGACAACTACGTCGAGGGCTTCGACAACAACGCGGAGTCGCTGGCTTCCTCGCCCTTGCTGCTGGAGAAATACCAGCTCGCGGCGGACGCAATCGTGTCGAGCGCGCTGGACGCCTCGCCCGGCAACGCAGTGGTGCGGGCGCGCATCATGATCTGCGATCCGGGGGCGAGCACCCCGGACGCGTGCGCAAGCCAAATCCTGACCAACTTTGCCACGCGCGCGTTCCGCCGTCCGGTCATGCCGAGCGAGATCGCCCCCTATCTGAGCATGTTGCAGACCGCGGCGGCGGTGGGCGACGGTTTCGAGCAGGCCATCGCCATGGCGCTGCAGGCGATGTTGCTCTCGCCGAAGTTCTTGTTCCGTACCGAGACCGACCCCGGTCCGGGCAAGCTGGCGCCGCTCTCCGACTACGAGCTGGCGGCGCGCCTGTCGTATTTTCTGTGGAGCAGCATGCCGGACGCCGAGCTGTTTGCGCGCGCGGCTGCCCAGACGCTGCACGACCCGCAGGAGCTGCAGGCTCAGATCACCCGCATGGTGCAGGACCCCAAGGCCGCCGCGTTCACGCAGAACCTCGCCGGCGAGTGGCTGGGTACGCGAGAGCTCGCGGTCAAGGAGATCACGCTCATGGATGTGAGCTTCGACGACGCCCTGCGCTCGGCCATGGGCGAGGAGGCCAGGCTGTTCCTCGAGGAGCTGCTCAAGGGCAACCATCCGCTCACCGATCTGCTGGGCGCGGACTTCATGTTCGCCAATCAACGCCTGGCCAGCCACTACGGCCTGCCCAATGCGAGCGCCCTGGGCACGGCGCTGCAGAAGCTTCCGGTGGCCGCCGACAGCGCCCGGGCCGCGGGCGTGCTGACCGAAGCCAATTTTCTCACGGTGCAGTCGCAGCGCGATCGCACCTCGCCCACGCGTCGCGGCAAGTGGGTGTCGGAAAACCTGCTGTGCGTGGTCATCCCGCCGCCGCCGCCCAAGATCCCCGAGCTGGTGCCCAACGACCAGACCATGCCGACCAGCACCCGCAATCGGCTCGAGGCTCACCGGCGCAAGGGCACCACTTGCAACGGCTGCCACCAGTTCATGGATCCGCTCGGGCTCGGGTTCGAGCACTACGATGCGGTGGGCCACTTTCGCGACACCGACCTGGGGGCGGCGATCGACGCCAGCGGGGAAGTCCCCTTCAGCAACGCCCCCTTCGACGGCGCGATCAGCCTGGCCAACGCGCTCAAAAGCGACCCGCGCTTCATCGACTGCATCGTCCGCAAGTTTCTCACCTACGCGCTGGGCCGTGGCCTGCGCTTGAGCCCGCAGCCGGGTGACGACATCGACGACACGGCGGGGCTGGCCGACATCGAGGCGCGCTTGATGAGCGGCGAGCCCACGCTGTCGCGTCTGGTCGCGCTGATCGCACAGAGCCCACTGATGACCATGCGAGTCGGAGAATGACTGCGGGCCCGCGTGCGAAGGCAAGGCCGGACGGATCGCGTCGGCGCTGCGGAGAAGGACCTTCGAGATGAGGAACTTTCGGCTTTCACGGCGCACGTTCTTGCGCGGCAGCGGCGCGTGCCTGGCGCTGCCCTGGCTCGAGGCGATGCTGCCCGCGCGCGGGCGCGCGCAGCAGTCTGCCGCGGGCAAGCCGTTGCGCTTCATCGTCTGGACGCTGCCCGATGGCGTGCGCATGGATGCATGGACACCCGCGGAGACGGGCGCCGCGTACACGACCACGCCGATTCTCAAGCCGCTCGAAGCCTACCGCGATCGCTTCAATCTGATCAGCGGGCTCGCCAACACCCCTGCGAGCGTGGTGAGCGGCGACGTCTTCGCGGGCTCCCACGCGCGGGCCACCGGCGCCATGTTGACGCAGATGCCGCTCACCTTCACCTCCGGCAACAACATCAAGAATGGGATTTCGGTCGACCAGGTGATCGCGAACATGTTGAAGCAGCAGGTGCCCGGCCTGCGACTGCCTTCGCTGGAGATCGGCGCCGTCTACGCGGGCGCCACGGGCAACTGCGAGGACGGCTACAGCTGCGCGTATCTCACCAACCTGGCGTGGGCCGGGCCGACCACCTTTCTCCCCAAGGAAACCAACCCCAAGGCGGTGTTCGATCGCCTGACCACCGGGGGATTGCCCATGCCCGCGAGCGCAGGCACGAGCACCACCCCGGCCGTGACCGGCGCGCCGGCAGCGAGCGTCGACAAAGCCACCCGCTACCAGAAAAGCATCCTCGATCTGGTGCTCGGCGACATCACGGATCTGAAGAAGAACCTCGGCCAGTCCGACCGAGACAAGCTCGACGACTATCTGGCCTCGGTCGACGAGCTCGAGCGCCGGGTGCAGGCCATGACCCCGGACGCCTCCGGCACGGGGACGACGGCCGGCGTACCGATGGCGGCTACCTCGTGCCAGGCCATCCCGGCGCCCCAGGACGGCACCTATCTCGGCAGCGATCGCTCCAAGAACGTCTATCAATATCCGGACGTGCTCCAGGTGATGAACGACTTGATCGCCTTTGCGTGCCAGTGCGACCTCACGCGCGTGATCACCTTCATGAGCGAGATCCCCCTCAACACCCAGACCAACTACGCGTTCATCGGCGTCAACTCCTCGAACTACCACGACGAGATCTCGCACCACGGCGGAAATCCCACCAAGCTCGACGGGATCCAGAAGGTCAACACCTTCTACGCCGAGCAGCTCGCGTACCTGCTGGGCAAGCTGGCGGCGATGACCGACGCCGACGGCAGCTCGGTGCTCGACAACTGCATCATTCTCTTCACCAGCGAATTCGGAGACGGCGACAATCACTATCACTACGACCTGCCCATGCTGGTCGCCGGCAGCGCGGGCGGCCTGTTCAAGACCGGCCGTCACATCGCCTACCCGAGCACACCCGATCGGGGCGCGGGCGCGGTCGAGACCGCGCGACGCGGTGACATGCCCCTGGCCAACCTGTACATTTCGATCATGCAGGCGTTCGGCATGAACATGACCACGTTCGGCAGTGTCGATGGCACCACTCCCTACGGGACCCATCCGCTGTCCGAGCTCACCAGCGGTTGATCAGGTGTTGTTCGCCCTACCCCTCTCGCGCGCGTCCGCCGTCATCAGCAGCCGGGATTGCGCGTTGTTGGCGGGGCTGACAGCGTGGTGCTTGGGCTGCGGCGCGAGCGAGGGCGCCTTGCTGGTCCGTTCGACCGCGCAGGATGCCGGCCCGGGGAAAGACGCGGCGGCGCGCGACACCGGCGCCGTGGCGGCGGTGCAGCCGGGAAGTAGCTTGCAGTATCAGATCACGGGCAAGCTCGATCTCGGCGTCGATGCGGCCCTGTTCGTCGCCGACCTGTTCGACGCCAGCGCACAGGATGTGGCCGCGCTCCACGCTCAGGGCCGCACGGTCATCGCGTACGTGAGCGTGGGCTCCTTCGAGCCCTGGCGCGACGACGCGTCGAGCTTTCCACCATCGGCCATCGGCATGCCCTTGGGCGCCTACCCGGACGAGTCCTGGCTCGACGTTCGCAACGCGGCAGTCCGCCAGGCGATCGCGGCGCGCTTCGATCGCGCGCTGAGCAAGGGCTTCGACGGCGTCTTCGCCTCCACGCTCGGCGCCTACGCGCAAGCCAGCGGCTTTGCGCTGACCAGCGCAGACGAGCTGCAGTACGACCTGTTTGTCGCGGCGGCCGCGCACGCGCGCGGCTTGAGCGTCGGGCTCTCAGGCGACTTCGAGCTGGGGCCGGACGCGACCGACGCCTTCGACTGGGCGCTGACGATCGGTTGCATCGCCGGCACGCGCTGCGACGCGCTGGCGCCGTTCCAGATGCAGCACAAGGCGGTCTTCGACCTGGAAACCGAGGGCCAGCAGGACGCGGTTTGCGCCCAGGCCCAGGCGCTCGGGATCCCGGTCACGTTCAAGCACGCGTCGTTCGACGCATGGCGGGCCACATGCGGCTGAGGGTACGCCCATGACCGCCCGGCGGCGCACGGGCGTGGAGCTCCGCGTGGTCCACGCCGACGCCGATCAGGAGCTCGCCGGCGCGCCGCCTTCACCCCGGGCGGCGCGGAGCGAGCCCGCACTGCTCGACTCGCTGTATCACCAGCACGCCCGCTACGTCGCCTCGGTGGCGGCTCGGCTGCTCGGGCGGGACGGCGAGCTCGACGACCTGGTGCAAGACGTCTTCGTCGAAGCCCTGCGCGGGCTGGCGCAATTGCGCGATCCGAACGCGATCCGGGGTTGGCTCGCCAAGATCACGGTGAGGCTGTGCGTGCGCAGGCTGCGCAAGCTGAGCTTGCTGCGCGCCCTGCACCTGCCCATGGAGCCCTCGGACTACGAGCAGCTCGCCGGGCGCAGCGCGACGACGGAACAGCGCGTGCTGCTGGCGAAGGTATCCGGCTTGCTCGACCGCCTGCCGGCGCGCACCCGCGTGATCTGGATCCTGCGCCATGTGCTCGAGGAGCCGCTTCACCGGATCGTCGAGCTCAGCGGATGCTCGCAATCGACGGTGCAGCGCGCGCTGCGCCAGGCCGAGAGTTGGCTCGAACAGGAGCTGCGCGATGAGTGAACCAGGGCTCGAAGTCGAAACCGCGCTGGCCCAGATCGACGAACGCTGGGACGATCAGCGCGTTCAGCGCACGCTGCTGCAAGCGCAGCGCAAGCTGGTGCGGCGCAAGCGCCGGCGGGCGGTGCTCGCATCCGCGGCGGTCGCAGGCGCGCTCGCGGTCGCGGGCGCATGGGGGCTCCGGCACGGCGGCCGGGTCGCGGACAAGCCGGCAGCCCGGACAGAGCTGCCCGCGCGTGCCGCTACGGGCGCGGCCACCTTCGCGCAGCGCATGCAGCTCGCGGACGGATCGCAGATCGACCTGCTCGATCCACAGACCCACGTGGTGCTGACCGAGGTGTCGCCCGCGCGCACGAGCCTCGAGCTGGAGAGCGGCCGCGCTCGTTTCGAGGTCACGCGGCGGTCGGGGCGCGTGTTTCGCGTGCGCTGCGATGCCGTCACCGTGGAGGTGCTCGGCACCGCGTTCGTGCTCGAGCGCCAGGGCGACCGCACCCGCGTGGTCGTCGAGCGAGGACGCGTGGCGGTCGAGTGGCGTGACGGCCGAAGCGTGCTGAGCGCGGGCGAAGCGGGCTGGTTTCCCAAGCCGAGCACGCCGAAAGCGGAGTCGGCGGCCGAGAGCCCCGCCGAGGCGCCACCAAATGCGGCGCTGCCCAACGCCAGGCCGGCCGCGCCGCGGACGCACGCGCCGGCCGCACGCGGCAACTGGCGCGAGCCCGCCGAGCACGGCGACTTCGCGCGCGCCTATGAGCTCCTGCAGCAGACCAAGCACCCGCCGATCGACGACGTCGAGGAGCTCATGCTCGCAGCCGACGCCGCGCGCCTTTCGGGCCACCCCGAGGCGGCGCTGCCCTATCTCGCCCGGGTCGCGGACGATCACCCGCGCGATTCGCGCGCACCGCTGGCTGCGTTCATGCTCGGCAACGTGCTGATGCAGCAACTCTCGCGGGCGCGCGAAGCCGAAGCCGCGTACGGCAGGGCACGCGCGCTGTCGTTGAATTCCGCGCTGGCCCAGGACGCGCTCGCGCGCCAGGTCGAGGCCGCGCACCGCGCCGGCGACGCGGCGCACGCGCGTGCGCTCGCCGCGGAATATCTGGCGCGCTACCCGAACGGCCGGCGCGTCAACGCGGTGCGGCGGTTTGCCGGCCTCGACGAGTGAGCCCCAGCACCCCGCCTGGGCCGGGGCCGGCACGGGCGCTTGGCCGCGAGGCTGCGGGCCCCTATGCTCGCTGGATGCGCGCGCCCGACGCTCGCGGCCGACCCAGCGCGCGCGGCGGCCTCCGCCTCGTCCTGTTGCAGGGCGCGCTGGTCTGCCTGCACGCCGTGGCGCAGGCCCAGAGCGAAAGCGACGGCGCGGTCAGCTTTTCGGTCCAGGACTGCGAGCAGATCCCGGGCGAGGAGATCACCAAGCTGATCGCGCTCGAGCTCGAGACCCAGCGCAAGACGGCGGTCGCGGATGGGCCGGCGAGCCCCGTTCGGGCCTCGCTGCGCTGCTTCGCGCAGCGGGCGACGATCACCGTCGAAGACGCGCGCCGCAGCGCGCCGCTGGTGCTGGAGGTCGATCTCCGCAGCACCAAGCCGGAGGCCAGAGCGCGGGTGCTGGCGCTGGCGACGGCCGAGCTGATCGCGACCAGCCGCCTCGAGCAAGGCGAGCGGCGCGCGACCAAGACCGGCGCGCCAGCGGCGCGGCCGGCGGCGGCGCCGAGCCCGGCCGCGCGCGGGGGACCGTTCGAGCTGTGGCTGGCCGGCGGCGCAGCGCGCGCGTTCGAGCCGGCGCTGTTCGCGCCGTTGCTCGCGTTCGGCGTGGCGCGGCGCTTCTCCGCGCTCGGGCTGGACGCCGGCATCGCGATCGAGCGCGGCCAGCGGCGCACCGCTCAGGCGCTCGCCACCGCGCGCGATCTCTCGCTCGGCGTCGCGGTGGCCTGGCACGCAGGTGGCGGCCCCATCGATCTCGGGCTCGGGCTCGGGGTGCGGGCCGGCTATGGCCTGCTCGCGGCGTCCCCGCGCCAGCCGGATCTCAGCGGTCGCACGCTCTCGAGCTGGTTCGTGGTCCCGCTGGCGCGCGCGAGCCTGGAGCTGCGCGTGGCGTCCAAGCTCGCGCTGCGTACGGCTTGCGAAGGCGGCTACGTGGTCAAGCCGATCCGCGGGCTCGACGCCGATCGGGCGACGCTGCTGGCGCTGCGGGGGCTGCGCATCACGCTCGTGCTGGGCGTCGCCTTCTGGCCCTGAGCCGCGCAGGCTCGGGGCGAAGCCCGGCTCAGAGCGCGAACGGGTAGAGCACGCGGAAGCGCGCCTGCTTGAAGGGGCGGAAGTGGGCGCGACGCAGCGCGCGCGCGATGCACGAGCCCTGGGGGCTGCCCGCGAAGTCGCCGCCCACGATCGCCTGCGCGACCGCGCCGCTGCTCTTGACCGAGATGTCGACCGCGGCCACGCCGTGATGGCCTTCGGCGCAGCGCTGCAGCGCGCTGCGCAAGGGCTCGAGCGCGGAGACCACGTCCTGCCGGCTCGGCGTGTCGGGGCGGTCCAGAGCGGGCGCGCGTGAAACGGAGGGCACGCGTCGCAGGCGTAGCGCGGGCGCCGGAGCCCCGCTCTCGGGCGCGCCCGCTTCGACCGCCGCCGCAGGCGCGGGCGGCGCACCGGGCAGAGGGCTCGGTGCGGCTCGCGGCGCGGCAGGCGCAGGCGCGAGCGCAGGTGATCCCAGCTCAAAGGCCGCCGCGCGCTCGGCCGGCGCGGCCGCCGCCTGCGCCGCGGCCGCGCGTGTGACCTGGTGGTGCGCGGCCGCGAGCCACAGCGCGCTGGCCCCGAGTGGCAGCAGCGCCGCGACCAGCAACATGGCTGCGCTCGCGGGCGTGTCGTTGGCCTCGGGGCGATGGGCGCGCTCGGCCGGCGCGAGGCTCGAGCCTCCGGGCTCGAACGCAGCCGGCTCGGCCGCGGCCGCGATCAGCGCCCGCTCGTGGGCCGACAGCGCAGCCGGCTCTCCGGGCAAGGGCGGCAGCGACTCGCAGCCCCGCCCGCGCCCGGCAAGCGGATACGGCCGCGTGTCCTCGTCGTCGTGCGCGGGCTCCGCCTCTCGCGCGTGATCGTGGGCGCGGGCGCCGCCGCCCGCGCGCTCGGCAGGCGGCGGCCGCAGCGCCTGCGCATCGTTGCTCGGCTCGGAGGCGCTCTCCATCGCGGGCTCGACCGCAGCCCGCGGCGGCAATGCCGGCACCGGCACCGTGGGCGGTCCGTCCGGCTCGCACACGCCGCCGGCATCGCCCGCGAGCGGGTGCACGGCACGCGGCGTCTCGTCGAGGCGTGCGCGCAACGCCGTCATCACCGGTTCGGGCGCCGGCATCGTGTCGCGCTCGTGCACGTCCTCGGACGGCGTTGGCTCCAGCTCGTCGCGCTGCATCGCGGCTGCACCGGTCCCGCCGTCGGGCGGGCCGGAACCCAGGGCCCGAGCATGGGGCCTGTTGCTGCCGGCTGTCTACTGCACGCGAGCGCCGAGTCGCAGCGCTCCAAGTGCCGCCCTGGCACGCGCGAATCCTCGGTGATCGCGGCAGCTTGCGCGCGAGCGACCGAGCCCGTGGCAGCCTGCGCGTCACGCACACACTGCAGTTTTCGAGCCCTCCTCGAGCAAACGTGCCCCAGCGCGCAGGCGGGCGCTATGCTGCGCGCCGTGAGCGAGCAGCCCAAGCGCGTGGTGATCGTGGGCGCGGGCTTCGCCGGATTGAACGCCGCCAGGGCGCTGCGCGGCCGCACCGAGGTCGAGCTGTGGGTGGTCGATCGCCGCAACCATCACCTGTTTCAACCGCTGCTCTACCAGGTGGCGATGGCGGGGCTGAGCCCGGCCGAGATCGCGGTCCCGATCCGCACGCTGCTCTCGGGCGATCCCCACCTCAGCGTGATCCAGGGCGAGGTGCGCGGCGTCGATCTCGGCGCGCGGCGCGTCACCGGCGAGGGCTTCGCCCCGCTCGAGTACGACTACCTGGTGCTGGCGACGGGCGTGCAGCACGCCTACTTCGGGCACGAGGCCTGGGAGCGCTTCGCCCCCGGGCTCAAGACGCTGGAACAAGCCACCGAGATCAGGCGCCGCGTGCTGACCGCGTTCGAGCTGGCCGAGCGCGAGACCGATGCCGAGCGCCGGCGGCGTGCGCTCACCTTCGTGATCGTGGGCGGCGGCCCGACCGGCGTGGAGCTGGCCGGGGCGCTGGGCGAGATGAGCCGCTTCACGCTGGCCAAGGACTTTCACAACATCGACCCCAAGCTGACGCGCGTGATCCTGATCGAAGCCGGGCCGCGCATCCTGCCCAGCTTCGTGCCGCAGCTCGCCAGCCGCGCCACCCGCGATCTGGAAACGCTCGGGGTGCAGGTGTGGACCAACAGCCGCGTCACCGCGGTCGACGCCGCCGGCGTGCAGGTGGGCGAGGAGCGCATCGGCACCAGCACCGTGCTGTGGGCCGCGGGCGTGCAGGCCTCGAGCCTGGGCTTGCTCGACAGCGCGCGGTGCGACGCGCAGGGCCGCGTGATGGTGGCCGCGGATCTGTCGCTGCCCGGGCACCCCGAGGTGTTCGTGCTGGGCGACCTGGCTCACGCGCTCGGCCCGGACGGGCGGCCCTTGCCGGGCATCGCACCGGTCGCCCTACAGCAGGGGCGCTACGTCGCGCGCACAATCCTGGGGGAGCTGCGTGGCCGGCCGCGCGCCCCGTTTGCCTACCGTGACAAGGGCCAGATGGCCACGATCGGCCGTAGCCGCGCCATCGCGCAGCTGCGCCACCTGCGGCTGACCGGCTGGATCGCGTGGCTGGCCTGGCTCACCATCCACATCTACTACCTGAGCGGCTTCAAGAATCGCCTGTTCGTGTTGATCCAGTGGGCTTGGTCCTATCTCACCTTCTCGCGCGGAGCGCGCTTGATCGTGCAGAAGACCTGGCGCTCCTACCCCGACCCAGACGAGCGAGACGGGGACGCCGACCGGGCTTCGCCTTGAACGGTCCTTGACCTACGGCGAGGCTGTGGTTCGCTTCGCCCGGCCGATGTCCTCACAACCCCAGAGCGTGCTGGGACGCGCCGCGCTCGAGGGCCCCGCTGCCTCTGCGCGCGGAGCGGCCCGGCTGCAGCGCCTGCGCGCGTGGCTGGCGACCCCGGGCGGCCGTCTGGATCTGCTGGGGCTGGGGCTGGCGCTGTGCTACGGGCTGCCCGCGCTGTTCTATCCGCATGGCAACGACCAGGCGCTGCACTGGTACGTGGGCCAGGGGATCCTGCTGGGCAAGCTGCCATTCGTGTCCGCGGTGAGCGCCAAACCGGTGGGCATCTTCGCGGTCCACGCGCTGTGCAGCCTGCTGTTCGGTCCGGGCCAGGCCGCGATTCGCATCGGCGAGCTGCTCACGCTGGGCGCGTGCGCCGCGCTCGTGGCGCGCATCACACGGCCGAGCGGCGTGACCCAGCACGGCGGCGAGCTGGGGCTCTCGGCAATCGTGTTGTTCGGGCTGTACTACACGTACTTCGACTACTGGGACACGTCGCACCCGGAGTTGTGGGAGGCCACCTTCGCGCTGGCCGCAGCGGTCGCGGCCGACGGCGAGGATCGCCCGCTGCGGCGCGCGTTCTGGGTCGGGCTGCTGTCGGCGGCGTCGCTGATGTTCAAGCACACCGCGGTGCTGATCACGCTGCCGATCGCGGGTTACGTGGGCGCGCGCGCGATCGCACGGCGCAAGCAGCAGCCGGTCGCGGCGCTGCTCGAGGTCGCGGGGCCGTACGCGCTCGGATCGCTGGTCACGCTCGCGCTGTGCGTGCTGCCGTTCGCGTTCGGCGGCGGGCTTCACGCGATGTGGGAGGTGCTGTTCAGCGCGGTGCTGCGCTACGCCAGCAAGGCCAGCGGCGTCGACGGTCTGCCGCAGTGGATCTGCCTGGAGTACGGCGGCTCGGCGCTGATCACGGCCGGCGTCGGGCTGGTCTTGGGACGCGTGCTGTCGCGGCGCCGCGGGCGCAAGCAAGACGCGGCGCGCACCACGCTGCTGCTCGGGTTGACGGTCGCGGCGCTGGCCAGCGTGTGGATCCAGTATCGCTTCTACAGCTATCACTTCGTCGTGGCCGCGCCGTGGCTGGCAGCCTGCATCGTGTGGGGGCTGCGCGTGCTGTGGCCGGAGCAGCCGCGGCGCGCGGTCGCGGTCGCATGCGGGCTGGTTGCGGTGGCGTTCGCGGCCGGCCCCTGGTGGTGCAGCAACCCGCATTACAGCTACCGCAAGCACTTCGCCAACCTGGCCGGCTACCTCGCGGGCAGCACCAACCGCTGGGACTACCTCGAGCCCTTTCTCGGGCAGAACCGGCTCGACCACTACCGCCTGCTCGAGCAAGTCGGCCAGGAGGTCAAGCGCCGCGCGCGGCCGGGCGACACCCTGTGCGTGCGTGGCTTCGCCGCGCCGGTATACCAGGTGTCGGGGCTGCGCTGTCCGTCCCGGCACGTGATCGAAGCGCGCGCCGCACTGCCGGGTTGGAAGGAAGAATACGAGCGCGTGCTGCGCGAGCACCCGCCGACCTTCATCGTGACCTTCCGCGATCGGCCCAAGGACGTGGGGAGGCTGCGCCGGCGCGGCTACCGCGCGCTGCGCATGCGCTCGCTCTTCGTGCTGATGATCCGACCCGAGCGCGCCCCCGATCTGCGGCCGCGCCCCCGGCGCCCCCGGCGCCCGCACCACGGCCACTGGCGGCGTCCACCCAAGCCGCGCTGAGCAATGCGGCTAGCGACAGGCCAGGTCGAGCAGCGAGAGCGGTCGCACCAGATACGGGGGGTGCGGGCGCTTCCAGCGCTCGCTGGCCTGGCTGAATACGGTGCCGCCGCTGATGTTGTAGCTGGCGGTGTAGATGGGGTCGGCGATCGCCTGCTCGAGCGAGATGTAGTGCACGCCCGCGTTCTCGTACGCGGTCAACAGGGCGTCGAGGTTGAGCGCAGTCGCGGCGTTCGCGTGCAGGAGCAGCACTTGCGGCATGGCGTGGCCGACGACCTCGTGCGCCGCAGCCACCGACCACACCAGGTAGGCCTTGGCGTTGTCGAGGTAGCTCTGCTTGAGCAACTCGAGCGCCTGGGTGTCGCTGTGCTGCAGACAACGCACGTACGCGTCGGCCCAGGCCCAGTCGCTGAAGTCGAGCGAGACGCGCGCCACCTGGTAGTGCTGCATCGCTAGGAAACGCTCCAGCGCTCGCCGCTCGCGATCGGTGCGGCCCTCTTCCAGATAGGGGTAGCGGAAGAACTGCTCGCGCTGCGCGGTGCGCTCCTCGAGCCGGTCGACCACCGCCCGGTTCTTACGGATGTCCTCGATGTAGGCGTCCAGGCCCAGCTCGTCGAGCGAGTGGTGCGAATAGGTGTGATTGCCGACCTCGAAGCCGGCTTCGACCCAGGCGTCGAGCGCGGCCTGGCGCTCGGGCTGTCCCTCCAGCATCGATCCCACCACGAAGCCGGTGGCGTGCGCGACGTGGTGTGCCTGCAACACGGCGACGATGTCCTTGACGATGCGCACGTGGGTGAGCTCGCCGACCTCGGGCCCGCCGCCCGGAAGATCATCGACCGTAACCGCGAGCGGAATGCCGGGATGCGTGTGCAGCTTGGGGTGCCGATGCGGCAGCGAGGTCGCGCGCGCCGAGCGCGTGTGCATCAGCGAAAGGGCGAGCCCACAACAGATAGCGACGCAAACGGCCGTGGACGCGCGCATCGAAAGCTCACCACACCGACAGCGCCTAGATCATAGCGCGGCACCAATCGCGCGCGCCAGCGGCTGCCGAGCGATCTCGCGCGTCGCGCGCTGGGGAAAAGCACCCGTGTGGGGCGTGATGCCCCAATGAAAGCGTTCCGATCGGCCGAGATCACGGGCTGGTGGTCTCGAAGCGCTTGCCGTCGCGCTCACACAGCTTTCGGATCACGCTGCGACCCGACCAGGCCGCGGGTGGCACCCCGCCCCCCGGCTGCGTCCACTGCCCGACCATGTGGAACTGCTGCAGCCCCGGCAGGCTGTCGGGCATGCGCATGCCGAGCGTGCGCGTTGTGATCAGCCAGCCCTCGATGCTGCCCTGCCAGTTGCCGGTGTAGCGCTCGTAGCTGAGCGGCGTGGCCACGTCGACCGCCTCGACCTGACGAGCGATGCCCGGCAGGCGCTGCTCGATCCCGGCGATCACGTCGCGCGCGATGCGTTCCTTTTCGCTCGCGTAGCGCTGCGGGTCCTGGGCCAGCGCGCGCCAGGCGTCGTAGCTCGAATCGAAGGCCACGCTTAGCGCGGTCTTGCCCGCGGGCGCGAGCGTGGGATCGTAGGCGTAGTGGCGCAGCGTCATGCGCCGCACCGGCTTGCCGTCGATCGGAATCGCCTCTCGCAACGGGAAGCTGACCGAGTGCGGCTCCGGGCCCAGGTCGCGCGCCACCCCGAGCGAGACGCGCACCAGCGACGGAAAGCGCGGCAGCGTCCCGTAGCGCTCGCGCAGCTCGTGATCGAGGTAACGGCCTTCGAGCATGTCGAATAGCGTGGCGTGCCCGTCCGCAGCCGAGATCACCAGGTCGGCGGCATAGCGCTCGCCGTTGTCGAGCTCCACGCCGATCGCACGGTCGCGCTCGACCAGGATGCGGCGCACCCGCGCCTGATAGCTGAGCTGGCCGCCCAGCCCGAGGTAGCGCTGCTCGATCGCGCGCGCGAACGGGAGCGAGCCGCCGATCGGGTAGCCGGCGTCGCGGTTCGCCATGAACGCGAACATCCCCGCCATGGCCACGAAGGGGAAATCGGGCAAGGAGAAGAGCTCCGCGAACGCCTCGCGCAAGAACGGATCGGCAAAGCGCGCGGCGAAGTCCTGCACCGAGGTCTTGCGGTAGCGCACCAGATCCGGCACGGCGGGCGCGACGTCGAGCAGCGCGCCCATCTGCTCGAGCAAGCTCTTGACGCCGTGCGGCCGGTCCAGCATGGGCTGGAAGCCACGGAAGTGCTGAATCGCGCGCCGCAGCTCGTCGGCGCGCCCGGCGTCCTCGCGCGAGAGCTCTTTGATGTGCGCGACCAGTCGGTCGGGGTCCGTGTACAGCACCAGCGCGCGGCCGTCAGCGCGCTCGTATCGCGTAAGCTCCTCGTGATCGACGATCTCGCGCCCGCGCAGCGCGCCGAGCTCGAGCCAGAGGCGGTGGAAGCCTTCGCCGGGAGCGGTGCCCACCAGCCACTGCAGGCAGTTGTCGAAGGTGTAGCCGTTGCGCTCCCAGGACGTGCACATTCCTCCCGGCTTGTCGTGCAGCTCGAAAATTCGCGTGCGATAACCGTTCATGCGCGCGTAGCAGCCGGTTGCGAGCCCCGCGACGCCGGCGCCGATGATCGCGATCGATTCCGTCATTGTGATCCCTCCTCTGGCCCGAGCGACTCGGGTGTAGGTAGACACCCTCGCGGCGACCGCCATCCCGCGCCGGGGGGGCGGCCGCGGCGTTGGGCGGCGGCCAGGGCGCCACGGCGCGCCGGCAAGACACCTGGCCGGGGGCGTCCCCGCGAGGGCGATCACCATGGGCTCGACGGCGCGCGCTCAGCCTTGCCAGCCGAGCGAGAACGCACAGCAGTCGTCGCCGCGGCAAACGCAGCGGGTTTCGGTCACCACCGCGTGCTGTCCGCCGGTGAGCTCCACCGCGCCCTGCAACCAGCCGCGCAGCCGCGCACAGAACGCCGGATCGCCGACCTCGAAGCCGTGCAGCTCGCCCACGATGCGGTTGCCGTCGGCTTGCTCGATCCGCCACTGTCCGGTGTCGTGATAGCGGCCCCACACGCTGGTGGCGCGCTCCACCAGCCACAGTGGCGAGCTGAAGCGCAAGAACAGCTTGAGCACCGTGTTCAGCGACCAGCCGGCGCTGAAGTATCCGGCGCGCACGCACAGCGCGAGGTCGCCGCTCCCGAACACGCGATCGAGCGCGTGGTGAAAGCGCAGCACCGGCTCGACCGGGCACCAGCTGATGGCGGAGAGCTCCGCGAGCACGCGGCGATCGGCCTCGGACAGCTCGGCCAGCACGCGCTCCGCGCCTTCGGGCCCGAATTCACGCACGGTGAACAACCGCGTCGACTCGAACACCGTGCCCTTGAACTTTGCCATGCCCTCGTAGCCGGCCGCGACCCGAGCCCGCAGCCGGCGTCGCTCCATTCTACCAGCTGGTGCTCTGACCGGGTGATCGTGAGCGGAGATCGTGTCTGAGGCGATGTCGAGCGGGGCACCGGTTGACGAAGGGCCGACCCGGCGTATGCGGCGACGACGCCGGTGCCGCCAAGGTGCGCAGCCATCCCAGCTCGCCTCACCCGGACTGCTCGCACCGGCGGCGCCCGCGTTCAGTGTCGCCACGCGCGCTTCACCGCAGGCGCACGCGCCTCCAGCCGCGGCAAGATCGCGCTCGCAACGCCGCGGCTACCAGCCCTTGCTCTTGCAGGTCCAAGGGACTTTGCAGTAGGTGCCGCCATCGAAGAAGTCGGCCTTCCACTGGGTTTCACCGCAGAACTGCCAGCGCATGAATGCGACCCAAGGCGCCAGGTTGTTTCTCGCGCAGTAGATGTGATCGGTGCCGGTCTTGGTCAAGAAGACCACGGGCTGCGTGATTGCGGAGTAGTCGGGCTCGAAGTTGGGAGTTCCTGGATCGCTGTCTCCGCCCAGGATGATTGCAGGGGCATGGATATCCGCTGCGCCGGTCGTGCCCGAGCCACTGCCGCCACAGACCAGAACGTAGAGCTTGAGACGCGGATCGCTCGCCATCGCAAAGGTGGTGAGCGCGCCCAACGAGTGGCCGCCCGTTCCAACTCGGTCGGGATCCAGCTTGTGGTAGAACATGCTGTCGGGCTTGTCGTTCTCGGCCAGGATCCAATCGAGCGCGGCCTTCTCCGTATCCCCGGTACCCGAGGACGGCTGGCTGATCACCACGAAGCCGTGAGACGCGAGCCGGTTTAGATGGTCGACGTACGCGTCCGGGCCTGTGCCGGCACCCGGACCCCAGTTGAAGACCGGATGCAGCATGCCGTTCATGCCGAGCTCCTGCGGATAGAAGACCCAGCTGCCGCCGGTGGGCCCCCCGTTTTCGATGTGCGTCGGGGTGAATGGCCCATCGGCGTCGACGCTGGTGGCCGGCACACAGGTGCCCGCCGCCATCGGCGAGCCGCCGCTTCCGCCGGCACCGCCACTTCCTGCGGCCGCTCCCCCTGCTCCGGCTGCCGCGGGTTGGCCGCCGCTTCCCGCCATGGTGCCACCGGTTCCCACTGCCGCCGGTGCGCCTCCGGTGCTCCCGAGGGTTCCGCCCGTTCCCCCTGACGCCATGACACCGCCGGTGCCCCCGAGGGTGCCGCCCGTACCGACTGGCGCCATGACACCGCCGGGGCTTCCGATGGTGCCGCCCGTGGCGCCAAACGCTTGCGCGCCGCCAGTTCCCGCCGCGGGGTTGGCTCCATTGTTCGAGTTGCTACTGCAGCCCAGCAATGCCGCAGCGGCGACAACAGCCATGGCTGATACCGAAAAAGCACACCGTTGCATGGTTCCTCCACTGGGCTGGCCGAGAGGCTCGAGCGAGAAGGAGCGGACGCATGCCTCCGACCGGGTTGGCGTGCGTTCCTCTTTCTCGGTGGTCTTCAAGCGCTTCTTGCGCACAGCTCCACACCTTCACCATCACCGACCCTAGTTCCCACGCCGCGCGCCAATCCTTTCAGAGTTGCTACACAACTCCGTTCGCGAGGCGTCCACGGCTGGCCCCACCAGCAATCCCACTCACTTGGGGACGCTGCGGGGGAAGGGGCTGCGAGCTGGCAGCACGGCCGGCGCCGGGCGCTGCCCTGCGGCCGGAACGCCGGACCGCCGCGACCTCCGGCCAATCCCGAGTTTCTCCGCACAGCGGTCGAGTCGCAGCGGCCTGCCCAGTCAGAATGGAACGACCGGCTCCTGCACGGAACCTTAGATTGCGCTCGGTACTGTTGGGAGCGGGCGCTGTCAGTCAGCTGCTACGCCAAGCTAGAGCACCGAACATATTGAAACGTGTGCGAAGTCGGGGTCATGGCGGGATGCAGGGTGCGGGCGGAAGCCCGCAGGCGTAGTACATCCCACCTCGAGCGGGGAGCACGCGTGCCATGCGCCCGCGAGGGCCCCGAAATCGTGCGTGTTTCAATGTGTTCGGTGCTCTAGGCCGCCGTTCTGAGCTCCGCCCTGTGAGCTTCGAGCCAGTGCTGCATGACAGCGCGATGGCGCCGACGAGGAGCCCGAGGTCGAGTGCGACGCCGAGTCGAGCAATCCCGAACACCGCGTAAAAGGGTCGGCTCGGGCGACGTCGTCCCGCAATGCGCATCGAGGGAGTGCGCGGAATTTTGTGTACAGGCCGGAGGTTTCTAGCTGAGAAAGGAAACCACTATGCCAGTCGCAGAGAACGAAGTATCCCAGGACTCGATCGTGTCCATCTGCGGCGCAGTGCCCGGTTGCATGTAGCCGTTTGCCGGACAGCTCCGCATCGCGCGTCATCCGCGGCGCCGATCGTCTGCGGATCGGCCTTCGGGACGACACTACGGACGAGGCGCTTTCGTCGAGCGCTCAATACCGGGCCGCGCGCCGCTGCGGCCCAATCCTTGCGTGGCCTCCACGTTGGTGGAGACCGCTCGGCCCACAGCCAGCGTCGCGCCTCAGCGCCCGGTCGGCAGGCGCTTGGTGCCCCGGTCTTCGAAGGTGCGCTCGGTCTCGCCGATGTAGATCTGGCGCGGCCGGTGGATCTTGAAGTCCGCGTCCTTGCGCTGCTCGACCCAGTGCGCGATCCAGCCCGGCAGCCGCCCGAGCGCGAACATCACCGTGAACATCTCGGTCGGAATGCCCATCGCGCGGTAGATGATGCCGCTGTAGAAGTCGACGTTGGGATAGAGCTTGCGCTTGACGAAATACTCGTCGCGCAGCGCGGTCTCCTCCAGCTTCTTGGCCAGATCCAGCAGTGGATCGTGGATGCCGAGCGCGTCGAACACGCTGTCGCACGCCTTCTTGAGCAGCCTCGCGCGTGGGTCGAAGTTCTTGTAGACGCGATGGCCGAAGCCCATCAAGCGGATCTTGGACTCGCCCTTCTTGACCTGATCGAGGAAGCGCTCGAAATGCCCGCCGTCGGCCTGGATGGCCTCCAGCATCTCGATCACCTCCTGATTGGCGCCGCCGTGGCGCGGCCCCCACAGCGCGCAGATCGAGGCCGCGATCGACGCGAACAGGTTGGCCTCGCTCGAGCCCACCATGCGCATGGTCGAGGTGCTGCAGTTCTGCTCGTGATCCGCGTGCAGGATCAGCAGCATGTTGAGCGCCTCTTCGATCACCGGATTGACTTCGTAGTCCTCGGCCGGCACCGCGAACATCATGCGCAGAAAGTTCGCCGGCCAGGACAGGTTGTTGCGCGGATAGACGAAGGGCTGCCCGATCGACTTCTTGTGCGCGAACGCGGCCAGCGTCTTGGACTTGGCCAGGATCCGCACGATGTTCATGTCGAGGTTGTCCTCGGTCGGCGGATAGAAGCTCGAGAGCGAGGCCACCATCGCCGCCATGATCGCCATCGGATGGGCGCCGGGCGGGTAGCCCTCGTAGAACTTCTTCATGTCCTCGTGCAGCAGCGTGTGCCGGTTCATCGAATCGCGGAACGTTGCGAGCTCCTCGGGGTCGGGGCGCTTGCCGTAGATCAGCAGATAGCAGACCTCGGTGAAACGGGCGCGTTCGGCCACCTGCTCGATCGGATAGCCGCGATAGCGAAGGATGCCCTTTTCGCCGTCGATGAAGGTGATCGCGCTCTGGCACGAGCCCGTGTTGGCGTAGCCCGAATCGAGTGTGATCAGGCCGGTCCTCTTGCGCAGCTCGGTAATGACGATCGCCTTTTCGCCTTCGCTGCCTTCCACCACGGGGAACTCGTATTCCTTGCCTTCATAGCTGAGCTTCGCTGTGCCCATCGTGTGTGCCTTTTCCGCACGCGAGCACGCGCCCCTCGGGCGCCTCGCATGCAAGCCACGCGAGCGGCTTTCGCCCGCGTCAGCGCGCTAGCATCGAACAAGAAGCCCGTCCGGGTCCAGTCCATCGCGGTGATCTCGGGCCCGATCGGGCGCCGTCACCGTCCCGAAACGGGCGCGATACAGCGGCAGCGGAATGCCCATCTCTCCACGGACGCACGCGGGGCGACGCCGCGCATTCACCCTCTCGCGCTGGTGCAGCACCCGCCGCAGCGCTCCATGACCGATCGGCATGGCCGAACCTCGAATCGTGATCGGTCATGTAGTGAGGCACTAACCGAAGACCGCGGGCCGCCGCCCGGCCCAGGGCCGTGCCCGCTCCAGCTGCGCGGCCACGCGGAGTAGGCGATCCTCGCGTCCAAAGGCGGCGACGAGCTGGGTGCCGAGCGGCAGGCCGTCCGCGGTCCAGGTCGTCGGCAGCGAGATCGCCGGCTGCCCCGACATGTTGAAGGGCAGCGTGAACACGCCGTAGGGCGCCGAGCGCAGCAGCGCGCGGAACGGCTCCTGCGGCGTCGAGCTCAGGTAGCCGAGCCGCGGCGGCGGCGCCGCTTGCGTGGGCGTGAGCAGCAACTCGCAGCGATGCTCGAAGAACGCGCACAGGCGGCGGCCGAAGGCGTGGGCCTTCTCCAGCGTCTGCAGGTACTTCGGCGCGGCCACCGAACGGCCGTGCTGGCACAGCGCCCAGGTCAACGGCTCGACGTCCGCCTCCGTCAGGGCGCGTCCCACCGCGTCGGCGGCGGCGTCGAGCGCGCGCGCCACGTTGCACGCGACCAGCTCCACCCACAGCAGCGGCGTCTCGGGCTCGTCGAGCGCCTCGGGATACACCGGCTGCACGTCGTGGCCCAGCTGCTCGAGCGTGCGTGCCATCTCGCTCACCGCCTGCTCGCAGCCCGGATCGAGCTCGACCCCGCGCGGCCCGTGCGCCAGCACGCCGATGCGCAGCTTGCCGCCATCGTCGCCCAGCGCCAGCTTGTACGGTCGCGCGGGCGGCGGCGCGTGATAGGGGTCGCCCGGCATCGGACCTGCGAGCAGGTCGAGCAACGCCGCGCAGTCGCGCACGCTGCGCGTCAGCATGAGCTCGACCGAAAGCCCGCTCCAGCGCTCGGCGCGCTGCGGGCCGAACGAGCAGCGGCCGCGGCTCGGCTTGAGCCCGACCAGCGCGCACATGCTGGCCGGCCCGCGGATCGAGCCGCCGCCGTCGCTGGCGTGCGCCACCGGCACGATGCCGGCCGCCACGGCCGCGGCGCTGCCGCCGCTGCTGCCGCCCGCGCTGTGCTCGAGGCTCCACGGGTTACGCGTGGCCCCGAACGCCGCCGGCTCGGTGGTGGCGACGAGCGCGAGCTCGGGCAAATTGGTGCGGCCGAGCGGGATGAAGCCGCCTGCCAGCAGCTTGCGCACGAAGTAGCTGTCGCGGGGCTCGCGGTGGTCGACCCGTTGCAGCGCGGCCATGCCCGAGTAGCAGGGCTGCCCGGCCTCGGCCGCGCCGATGTCCTTGAGCAGCGTGGGCACGCCGGCGAAGGGCGGCGCGTCGTCGTCGCCCGCGACCACGCTCCGCGCACGCTCGCGCGCGCGCTCGAAATCGCGGCGGATCACCGCGTTGAGCGCGGGGTTGTGGCGCTCCAGACGCGCGATCGCGTGCTCGACCAGCTCGGTGGCCGACAGCTCGCCGTCGCGCACCAGCCCGGCCTGCGCCGTGGCGTCGAGACCCGCCAGCTCGTGCTCCACCGCCATCAATTCCTCTCGCGAGCCCGACACGCCCAGGCCAAGGCACGGCGAGCACGAGCCTCCATGCTACCCGAAAACGCCGGAGGCGCGCGTGCAATTGCCAGGGCCGCGCGACGCGCGCCGCTCGCGATCGCGGCAGCCTTCAACCGTCGGGCCCGGGAGCACCGGCGGCGATCCACGCCCGAATCGTCTCGATGTCGTCGATCGAGAATGAGCACGGACGCAGCCAGCGGCGCCGCCCGCTCGGCCGGCAGGTGGCCGCGCCCGCGGGTCACGCTGGCTGCGTGCGCGGCGCTCGCCGCCGCGGGCGCCGCGCTGTGGCTGCGTGCACCGGCCGGCCAGACGCCCCATGCGCTTGCAACGCGCGCAGCGGTGGCGCGGCCCGTGCCGTTCGATACCGCCGATGCGCACGCGCCCGGCCTGCAGCCGGAGATGGCCGCGCTGGGTGCCGCGCGCTGCTACCGCGAGCACAAACCAGCCCGAGCGCGCGCTCGAGCTGCTCGATCGGCTGGCGCAGCGCTATCCCCGTCCCGCGCTCGCGGCCGAGCGGCTGACCGAGCGGGCCGCGACGCTGTGCGTGCTGGGCCGCACGGCCGAGGCCCAGCCGCTGCTGCGGCGACTGGCGAGCCTCTCGCCCCAGCCCCGCCTGCTGGCGCGGGCTCGAGCGAGTTGCGGGGACGGACGTTGAGACGGGCGGTGTGGCGCAGCTTGCCTGCACCCGCACCCCGCCTCACCCGCGCGGCACGCGGCGGCGACTTAGCGCTGACCCGCCGGAGCGGCGACAGGGAACTACACCGGAGAGCCTGGTCGGGTCCGCGGCGCAATTGCCCCCAAAAGAGGTGCGGTTGCTCGGGATGCGCGCGCCCCTGGCTCGGGACAGGGACGATTGGCATGAAGATGACGACGAGACTTGGGTGGGTCGTTTGGGCTTGCGCCGCAGCTTCCTCCGGCATGGCGTGCACGAGCTCCGACGGCAACGGCCGCCCCTCCACCACCGTCGGCTCGCCCTCCACCGGCCTGCCGGGGACGGGTGGTGGGGGGGCGCCTGCGCTTGGAAACCTTGGAAACGGGACCGGCGCCACCGGTGCTGTGCCGACGGGCGTGCCCGGCACCGGCGGCATGGGGGCACCGACGAGCAGCACCGGCGGCATGGCCGCACCGATGAGCAGCACCGGCGGCATGGCCGCGCCGATGGCCGGAACCGGCGGCAGCGGCGCCGCGGGAACCGGCAGCGCGGGCGCCAGCGCGCCGATGGGCGGCAGCGGCGCTGCCGCCGACTGTCCGGCGGCGCCGGCAGGCGCTTCCGATGCCGCGATTGCCGCGCTGGCCGCGGTC
The DNA here is from genome assembly GCA_963778655.1 of uncultured delta proteobacterium. GTDB lineage: Bacteria > Myxococcota_A > Polyangia > Polyangiales > JAFGIB01 > CAVZVA01. Next base: position 1,441,751 of record CAVZVA010000010.1, on the reverse strand, counting down.
AACGCGGTGCGCGTGCCGGCGGGCTCGGGCTGCGACAACATGGTGCTCACGCTGAACATGTCCGCGCTCAACCACTGCAACTACTACGCAGCCAACAGCAGCAACCAGATGTGCGTCGCCGATCCGCACGGCGAGGTGAGCGGCTGTACCGGCTTCACCGGCGCGAACGTGGGCGATCGCATGATGGCGGCCGGGTACAACGCGTTCGGCGGGTACTCCGAGGTGATGGCCTTCGTCGACAACCCGGACTCGGCGGTTGCCACCTGGGTCAACTCGGTCTGGCACCGCATCCCGATCCTCGATCCATGGACGACCGACCTCGGCTACGGCAACGACACGAGCTGCGACACCATCGACTTCGGCACGGGCACCATGGGCGCGCCCGCGAACACGGTGGTGGTCTATCCCTACGACGGCCAGACCGGCGTGCCTACCTCCTTCGACGGCAGCCGCGAAGGACCCATGCCGCCTGCACCGAGCAGCGGCTGGCCGAGCTCGTCGCCGATCAACATCTACGCCCAGAAGCTGAGCATCACCGAGCATACGCTGACGGTCGACGGCGACAGCACGCCGATCGAGCACGTCTGGCTCGACACCGCCAGCTCCACGGACCCGAACACGCGCGGCTTCCTGCGCAACACCGCCTTCATGTACGCCAACACGCCGTTCATGGCGAACACCACCTACCGCGTGACCATGACCGGCACGGGCAGCGGTGGACCGATCAACCTCACCTGGACGTTCACCACCGGCGCAGCGAATCCCTTCGGCCGCTAGCCCGAGCACGGGCCGGCGGGTCGCCCGAGTCACTGGCTCAAGTCAAGTCGATGCCGAACAGCCGGTAGCGCCGGTCGAGGTGACCGCCGAAGGTCTCGACCGCGCGGTTGATCAGCACGTTGTCCTCAAGCGTCCAGCCGATCTCGCCACCCGTCATCCCCAGCTGCTTGGCGCGCAGCGCAGTCTCGATGCACAGCATGGCCTCGACGCCGCGCTGGCGATGGCTCGGTAGCACGCCGAGCACGAACAGGCGCGCTTGCTTGACCTTCTTGAGCCCGCTGAGCAGCTTCCACCAGCCGAACGGGAACAAGCGCCCGTTCTTGGGCATGACCTCGTTGACGTTGGGCAGCGTGACCGAAAACGCCACTGGCGTTCCGTTCTTGTCCTCGACGAACAGCACCAGCGAGTCGACGATGATTTGCTTCAGGTCCGCGGCGATGGTCTTGAACTCGGGCTCGGTGACGGGAACGAAGCCCCAGTTCTTCTGCCAGCAGTCGTTGTAGAGCTGGAACACGCGCGCGACCTCGGCTTCGAATTCACTCATGCGCGCGCCGCGGATGGTCAGCCCGTAGCGCTTCTTCACCTTCTCGCTGATGTCGTAGTAGCGCTTGATCTTGGGATCGTCGAGGCCCTTGGTGACCTCGATCCACCAGGTCAACAGATCCTTGGCCTTGCCGAAGCCGTACGACGTGATCAGGGCCTCGTAGTACGCCGGGTTGTAGGTCATCTCGACGAACGGCGGCCGGCTGAAGTTCTCCACCAACAGCCCGCACTGATGGTTAGTGGTGAAGTTGTTCGGGCCGATGATCTCGTGCGCGCCCCGCGCCTTGACCCAGCTCACCGCCTCGTCGAACAAGGCATGGGCGACCTGCTTGTCGTCGATCGACTCGAAGAAGCCGAACCAGCCGACCTTGACCCCATGATAGTGGTCGTAGGCGCGATCGATGTGCGCGGTGATGCGGCCGACGTCGCGGCCGCCCCGCACCGCGATCATGGGCTTGATCTCGAGCGAGGAGAGCCCGGCATTGTGCGCGGTGTCGAGGAACTTCATGCGCTCCATACGCAGCGGCGAAATGAAGTTGGGGTCCCCGCCCTGCACTGCGTCGGCCACGTCGAGAAAGCGCTTGCGCGCGTGCTTGTCCGCCAGGTCGATGGTCTCGACGCGCACCTCCCCGCGCTGCTTGACCCTGCCGGCAGGCGCGGGCTCGAGCTTGGGCAGGTCCTTGGGCGGCGCGCCGAAGCGATAGTCCTCGTCTTCCGGGCCGGGACGCACCGTGGGGGTCTCGTTCGCGGTCATGGGCATGCTCATGGCCCGGAGCGTCATCCAGACCGGCCCCGCGCGCAAGCGGGACGCCAGCCTCGCTGCGCTGCGCTCACTGCACCTGGCCGCCACACAACACCAGCGCGCCTGGGCAGTACAGCTTGAGCGCACGGCTGGCCGCGCCCGAGGGCAACACCGTGGTCCAGCTCACCAGCACGTGGCCATCCTCGGTGGCCGCGACCGAGGTGCGGCCGCCCTGCTCCGTGGTGGCGCCGAGATCGGCGTCGTGCACGACCTCGCCGAATTGGTTGATGAACGCGACGTGGATCGCGGGCTCCGCGACGCCGAGCGAGGGCAGCACGCGGTAGGCTACCGCGTAGCCCTGTCCGAACGGTGTGATCGCGCCGTCGCGCGCACGGCCCGGAGCGTTGACCAGGTTGAGCACGGGCTGCGACGCTTTCCCGTCGGGGTCGAGGCGGCGGTACTTGACCGCGTCGCGCACGTCGCCGTCGAGCGCGTGGTAGATCAAGCCCTCGCTGCCCGCGCGCGCCGCCAAGTCGAAGCGCGCGTCGTGAACCGCATTCTTGGACAGCTCGCTGGAGTCGCCCTCGGGCGTGAAGTCCGCCGCCAGCACCTGCCCCATCACGTGTCCCTGCCCGTCGTCGCCGCGCTCGAGCCACGCCAGCAGCGTGCGCCCACTGTCGAGCCGCGCCAGGTGTACGTCCTGCGGCGCGAGCGCGCCCACCCCGGGCACGGTCACCGCCGCGCCGGCGGGCGCGCCATCCGCGTCCAGGCGCTGCAGTCGCAGCTGCTGGCTCGAGCCGCTCTGCTCGAGCCAGCCGGCGATGAAGCCGTCGTCGAGCCCGAGCAGCGCGCACAGCTCACCGCCCTGCGTGCTCGGCACCAGCGCGCTGCTGAGCACGCGGGTCGGAGTGCCGGCGCTGCTCAGCTCGCGCGCGTGCAGCGTCTGGGCCGTGGCGTCCTGGTCGCGCCAACCGAGCAGGAAGTGCTGCCCGCTGACCGCCAGCGCGATCCCGGCCGCAGCGTCGCTCGGCGCGACGATCTCGACCGGATCATGGGCCGCGCCACCCACCGGCACCGCCTCGATGAAGAGCGCACCGGCCGCATCGTGGAACAGCAGCGCGAAGCCTCGTTCGTCGGTGGCGCTGGCGAGCTCGGGCAGGGTCGAGCTGCCCGCGAGCATCAGCATGTCGGCGTCGTCGTAGCCACACAGCAGGCCGCCGCCCGACGCGATGGTGTGGTCGAACATGCCCGCGTCGAGCGCGGGCGCAGGCGAACCGGCGTCCTCGTCGGCCTGGCGCGGCTTTTGGTGCGAAGGCCCCGTGCCCACCGCGCCGGCGACTGCGGTGCCGCCCTGCTTGTTCCCGCAGCCGAGCGCGCAGCACAGGCACAAAGCCCACGCCGCTCGCGCCCGCGCACGCGCCGGCACCGTCGCTACCCCGCCGCTGAGCCCGCGCTGCGCCATGCCTACTCCACGTCGTGACAACGATACTGCGTTTCCAGCGAGAACACCGCGGGGGCACGCGAGCCGTCGCCGAACGACTGCAGGTCGGTGCGCAGGCGCATGACCACGCGGTAGTTGTCAGCGCCGAGCGCGCTGCCCGGGTTGGCAATCAGATCGGGCACGGCACAGGTGGTGCCGAGCGTCGCGGCCGACGGCCCTGCACGGCAGCGGCCCGGCTGGCTGCCCGGACAGTCGCTGTCCTGCATGCAGCTCGCGCCCTCGATGTAGTTGCACACGGAGGTGTACGGCGAGCAGTAGCCGCCGGGGCAATCGCTGTCTTGGGTCGCGACGCTGCACGGCGTGCCCGCGCCCTGGCCCGCGCTGAGCGTGGCCACCCGTTTGTAGCCCGAGCTCAGCCCGCCGCTGCCGCAGTTGGCCAGGTCGGGCAGGCTGTCGGCGGTGCAGGCGTAGAACACCACCTGGGTGTCCGGCCTCACGTCGGCGTCGAAGCGCAGCCCGTCCCACGAAGGTCGCGTGTTGCTGTCGATGCTGCACCCGCGCGAATCGAAGTCCTGGTGGTAACTGCCCTGGGTGTAGGTCATGGGCGGGGCCGCGCCGGTCGGCACCGCGACGACCGGCACGTCCTCGCTCCACTCGGTCGCGCCCTCGCGCGTGCCTTCGACGTGCAACGTGAAGCGGTACGCGCCGTCGGCCGCGCTCGAAGGCGGCACTGGGTCGAGCGCCGGATTGGTCAGCGACACGCTGAAGCTCGGGCTCGAGCCGGGCGCGCACTGGCCGAAGCTCGCGGCGTCGCCGCCGGGCAGGCACGCGTTGGCCGGATCGTCGACTGCGCGCACCTCGGGCTGGACGAAGCCCGGATCGGAGTCGGGGCTGAAGCGCAGCTCGGCGTGCACGCTATCGAAGCTCTCGAGCGCCCGCAGCGCGCTCACCACCTGCTGCGGCACGTCCTCGGCGCCGTTCGCGGCGCGCACCACCCCGTGCGTGTCCTGGGCGAGCAGCGCCGCCTGCGCCTGGGCGTCGTCGCAGCTGGCTTCGCCCGGCGTGCACGCAAGCACGCTGCCGACGCGCACGTGCTTGTCGGCCAGCGCCGCGATCGTGTCGGCGTAGCTCGGCGGCGCGAACGTCGCGCTCACCGGGTTGGCTCCGCCGAGCGTGAGCCGATACGTGCCCGAGTCGTCCGAGCCGGAGCCGGTGACCACCGCATAGTAGGTGCCGCTCGGCAGCTGCAGATCGAGCGCGGAGGTTCCGTCGGTGCCGCTGCCGGCGTCGCAGGCGACCTTCTGCCCGGTGCCGCTGAGCGCGCGCACCGCGAGCGTGTAGGGACCCTTGTCGAGCGGCGCATCGCCTTTGACCAGCGCGTAGTAGGTCTTGCCCGGCATGGCGGTGAAGGTCATGCTCGCCGGGTCGCCGGCGCCCTGACCGCCGGCACACGCCAGCTCGTTCACGCTCACCGCATCCACGTCGCGCACGGTGAGCTGGTAGGGCCCCGCGTCGCTCGCGTGCTTGCCCTTGAGCACCAGGTAGTAGTCGCCGGGGTCGAGCGTCTGCTCGATCACGGAGGCGGTGGTCTCGGCCACGCCGTTGTCGTCGCAGCCGAGGTAGCCGCCGCTGGGGCTGCCGAGGTCTGAGATCTGCAGCGCGTAGGGCCCGCTGCACGCGCCGCCCGACAGGCTGGGGATGCCCTTGACCGTGACGTAGTAGCTGCCCGGGTCGAGCGTGACGTCGGTGAAGCGATCGCGCTCCTCGCATGCGAACGGGTGCGCCGCGCCTCCGGCAAAGGGCGGCGCCGCGAACCCGCCCGCGACCACGGCCGGCTGGGCGTCCAGCGCGCAGTTGTCGGTGGCCCAGCGCCCGTCGCTGCCGAGCATCACGCAATTGCGGCCGCTTTGCGGGCTCGGCTCGTCGTCGGCACCCCAGGTGCTGCTGCTGCTATAGGGCTCGCTAGCAACCAGGTCGGACGCGGCCGGCGACACGAAAAAGCCGCGGGTGGCCACGAAGTAGCACAGGAAGCCGAAAGTGCACTGGTCGTGGCCGACTTGCTCGGTGTGCCAAATCTGTTGGCCCTGCAGGTTCGTGAAGTCGTAGCCGGACGAAAGCGTGATCCAGTCAGTGCTGCTCGCGCGCTTGGCTCCGATCCACGTATCCCCGCTGAGCTGCGCAGCCAGGAACGCGTTCTCGCCGCTCTGGTCCACGTCGGCGAGCTGATAGCCGACCGCCTCGCAGGCGGTGCCCGCCTCCGACCAGGTGCGCTGGTGGCTGCTGCAGATGAAGTAGCTGTGGCCGCCATTGGTGTGCCTGGTGCAGCCCGGAAGGGGCGGCTGCGCGATCGAGCGGCACGCCTGCGTGAACGCCGCATCGATCTCGCCGGTCCCGAACGAGACCTGTGGGCTGCCCGCCTGCGCCGCGACCGGTTGCAGCGGCGAAGCGCTGCCGCCGTCTCCGAGCTTGCCGTGCGCGCCGTCGCCCCAGCACCACAGCGTGCCGCCGGCGCGCAGCGCGCAGCTGTGGTCGTAAGACGAAACCACGGTCACCGCGTCGAGCAGCCCGAGCGTGCTGACCGGCACCCCTGTGGTCGTGCTGCCGCCGTCGCCCAGCTGGTGCAACGCGTCCTCACCCCAGCATTGAACCAGCCCGGTCTGCAGGGCCACGCAGCTGTGCGCGCGGCCCGCGGCCCAGCCACTCGCGACCGCGCCCAGCCAGCCGTTGCTGCCGCTCGGGCTCTGCACGAACACCGGGGTGCTGTGATCGGAGTTGTCGCCGCCCTGCCCGAGCCGGCCACCGGCGCCGCGTCCCCAGCAGCGCACGCGCCCGGTCTGCGTGATCGCGCAGGCGTGGTCGTGCCCCAGCATGAGCTGCTTGACGCCGGTCGTGCCGCTGACCGCGACCGGGGTGGACGCGTCGGCGGTGTCGCCGTCGCCGAGCTTGCCGTAGGCGCCGCTGCCCCAGCAGAAGGCGGCCTGATCGCCGCGGCGCACGGCACAGCTATAGTCGGCGTTGGCCGCGATCTGCTCGAAGCTGTCGTCGCTCAAGACCTGCACCGGCGTCGGCTGCGAGCCGCCGCTCTGGCCGTCGCCGAGCTGGCCGTGGCCATCGTCGCCCCAGCACGCGACCGCGCCGTTGCCGGCGAGCGAGCAGCAATGCGCGGTACCGCACGCCACCTGCACCACCCCGCTCAACATCCCAACGCCGCCGACGCCCGCGACCTGCACCGGCGCGTAGCGGTCGGCGCTCGCGCCGTCGCCGAGCTGCCCGGCACCGCCCGCGCCCCAGCAGTACACGGCGCCCTGCGCTGTCACCGCGCAATTGTTGTTCCAGCCCGCGGCCACCTGCACCGCCGAGGTCAGCGCGCTGGCCGCGACTGCTGCCGCCGAGTCGGGATCACCGGCGCCGCCGCCGTTGCCCAGCTGGCCCACGTCGTCGGCGCCCCAGCAGTACACCTTGCCTCCGCTGAGCGCGCAGCTGTGGTTCTGCCCCAGCGCGAACGGCGGGTAGCGACCGGAGACCCCGGCCGGGTCGGCGCGCGTGACCAGCACGCCCGGCTCGAAGCCTTGACCCGAAACCTGCAGGCGCAGCGTGGTCCGCTCGCTAACGTCGATCGCATACACGGCGTCGGCACAGCCGTCGCCGGTGCCGCAGCCGAGGCCATCCGGCATGTCCGCGTGCATCATCGAGGTGTCGCCCTCGAAGGTCTGGCTCAGCCCGTTGACCGGACCGACGGCCCACGCCGAGGTCGCGGTTTCGTTCTGGTCGTTGTGGGTCTGCGCCGCGGTCCAGGTCAGCGACGCGCCGGCCTTGGTCATCGGCGGGCTGCGATGCAGCGAGAGCACGGTGTCGAAGCTCGAGCCCTCGGTGTCGATGTGCAGCGTGCGGGTGGTGTCCAGGTGCAGCTTGAAGGCCGCGTCCTTGCTCGCGGAGTCCGGATTGCACTGGCCCGCACCGAGCACGCTCTGATCGTAGTCGGAGCCCAGCGTCGAGGTGTCGCCCTTGACCGTGACGTATTCGTTGCCGGCCCCGCTGGGGACGGTGTACACGCTGGCCGCCGACGCGTTGGTGTTGCCGCTGGCCACCAGCGTGGTGGTGCGCGCGGGCCAGCGCGGCGGCGTTCCGGCGCCCTGCTCGTAGAGCGCGAGCACCGCGCGCGCGTTGCCCATGTCGAGCGTGAGCTCCAAAGGGGTTGGCCCGCTGGCCGATGCGACGTCGAACGCGAAGGCCGCATCGGGCGCGATTGAATTCGCGCCGCACGCAGCCCCGACCAGCGAGCCCTGATAGTCGGCGCCCATGTCGGCGCCCGGGTCGCTCGGCTTGGTGGTGTCGCCCGAGACCTGCAAGCTACGCGCGGTCATGTCGCCGAGCGCGTACGCCGCCCCCAGCCACTCATTGCTGTCGTCGGAGGCAGCCAGCTGCTCGGGCGGCAGCACCGGTCCGTCGAACAGCGCCAGCGCCGTGTGCAGGCTCGAGCCTTCGGTCGAGAGCGTGATCGGGGTGGTGCTGCCGGCCGGCCCCGGCGCGGTGACGTCGAAGCGCACCACGGCGTCGCTGGCGTTGGGGTTGGCCTGACAACCGACCACGTCGACCGGCACGCTTGCGGCGCCCGGCGTGGTGGTGCCGCCGAGCACGCTCAGCGTGCCTGCCGCGTCGCCGCTCAAGGCGAAGGGGCTGCCGAAGTCCGCGCTGGCCGCGGGCACCGCGATCTCGCCGGGCGCCGTGCCCTGCAGCATGCCGAGGTCGGCCGGATTGTAGTCATAGGGATAGTCGGTGGGGTCGGGACCATTGTGAGAGGGCGTGCCGGTGACCATCACCACCACCGGCCGCGCGCCGTCGCGGAAGCAGGGATAGCCCCAGCGACCGGCGGGGCACTGGGCGTCCGGCAGCGAGGCGCGGCTGATGCCCATGAACATCCCTTGCCCGCTCGCGACCGCGTGCAGCGCCGGGATCTGCGAGCCCGCCACGTCCGGGTCGCCGCTCGGCTGCGCGCCGCCGAGCTGGCCGAAGGCGAGCTTGGTCTGCGTCAGGTCCGCGCTCTGGTCGCTGGCATTGGCATAGGCGATCTGGCGCAAGGCCGCGGCGGTGCGCTCGGCCGGGGCCAGCGCCTGATCGTCGGCATAGGGCTCGAACGGCAGCTCGCGGAACATACCCAGCCCGAGCTCGGGGTCGGCCACCATGCAGCGCAGCGCGCCGGAGACGCCTGCATCGGCCAGCGACGCGTCGCCATTGGCACAGCTCGCGCCCGCGCCGAGGTAGGCGCCGGTGTCGTAGCCGTCATACAGCCACTGGGTCGGCTCGGCCATCGCGCTCGACTGATCGAGCAGCAAGTAGGCGTCGCCCTGCGCCGGAAACGCGTGACTGGTGTGGTCGTCGCTCGCGGTCAGGCCCTCGGGCAGCGCGAGATACAGGCCGCCGTCGGGCGCACCGCCATCGGGCGCTCCCTGCGGCAGCAGGTTGGTGTCGGGCGCCAGCGTCAGTCCGGCGCCGCTGCTGTGGTATTTCACGCCGACCGCGATGCCTCCGTCGAGCGGGCCGTCGGCCGGGTCGAAGTTGTCGATCACGCGGTAGCAATTCGGCTCGCAGTCGCTGCAGCGCGGGTGCTCGGCGAGCGGGTCGACCAGCGCGCTCTGCGTCGCGCCGGTCGAGGGCGTGTAGCCGACCACGTTTTCGCACGCGCCGAAGCGCCCGTTGTGGCAATAGCGCGTGCCCTCGAGGCACACGCCGGCGCCCGCGTCGACCTCGGGATAGCACGGCACGGGTGGCTGGTTGCCCGCGCACGCGCAGCCCTGCGCGGGCACGGCACAGCGGGGCGCGGCCGTTGTGGCCTCGCCGCGCACCGTGCTCGATGCGCCGCGCTGCTGTGCGCAGGCCGCGAGCCCCATGGCGCCGAGCAGCGCGCACAGCGCGGCGCGCGTCGAAGACCGCCATGGCTTGCCGTGCTCGCTCGTCATGGTGCGCAGCTCATCGGCGCCCCGTCGGCGCTACGGCAGGTGACACATCCGCTGGTGAAGCAGCCCGCCTGGGTGCAGCCCTGCCCCGGCGCGCAGTCCGGGTCGGGGGCGCCGCAGCCGCAATTGCAACCGTCGCCGCCGCCCTGCTTTTCGAGCTGGCACGTCCAGTCCTGACAGGTGACGCGGGCTCCGCTCGGGTCGTGGCAGCGCCCGCAGCCGTCGGTCGAGCAACCGGGCTCGACGCAGGCGGCGTCGGCGCTGATGCAATCGGGGTCGTCCTGCCGGCAGCCGCAGTCGCACACCCCGTCGTTCTGATAGCCGGCCGCGCACGCACCGCGCTCGCAGGTCTGCGCGTCGCCGCTCGAGTCGAAGCATTGCCCGCAGCCGTCGGCGTAACAGCCGGGCTGGTAGCAGCCGAGCCCCGCGCAATCCGGATCGGGCGCGCCGCACCCGCAGTCGCAGCCGTCGCCCGAGCCGTAACGCGCCAGATCGCAGCTGAAGCGACAGTTGAAGGTGCTGCCGTCGGCGAGCCGGCAGTGGTCGCACGAGGGCGCGCGACAGCCGGGCTCGCTGCAGCCGGCGGCGCAATCCGGATCGAGCGCGCCGCAGCCGCAATCGCAGCCGTCCCCGCCGCCGTACGCGCTCGGCGCGCAGCTCCAGTCGCCTGGCGCGAGCGCGCGCCCACTTTCGTCGTGGCGCACGTCGCAGGCGGCGGCGTCGCAGCCGGCGTCCGCGCAGCCTTCCCCGCCGCAGTCGGGGTCGGCGCGCCCGCAGCCGCAGTCGCAGCGCCGCCCGTCGCCGAAGCTGGCGGCGCCGCAGGTCCACAGCCCCGGACAGGGCACCACGCGTCCGAAAGCGTCGTGACACACCTCGCATTGCTCCTGCGTGCAGCCCACCTCCGCGCAGCCGCCGCCGCTGGGGCAGTCCGGATCGGCCTCGCCGCAACCGCAGTCGCACACTCCGTCGCCGCGCACGGCCGGGTCGCAGCTGAAGTGAGCGGGCGGCGGCTGGCAGTCGACGCTGCGGCCCAGTCGGTCATGGCACACGTCGCAGCCGGAGGCGTAGCAGTCGGCGTCGACGCAGGCGCTGTGGGTGCAATCGGGATCGTAGTTACCGCAGCCGCAATCGCACAGGCCGTCGCCCTTGACCGCCTTGCTGCAGCGAAACACAGCGGGCGCGGGGCAATCGCCCACGGCGCTACCGTCGTGGCACAGCTCGCAGCCTTCGACGTCGCAGCCGGGCTGGTAGCAGCCTCCACCCTGGCAGTCCGGATCGAGCGCCCCGCAGCCGCAATCGCAAACCCCGTCGGCGCGCCGCGCGCGCTCGCACAGCCAGGCGCCCGGCGCGCCGCAGTCGCGCTGCTCGCCGTCGGCGTCGAAGCAGGCTTCACACACCGGCAGCGCGCAACCGGGCGTGGTGCAGCCCGGAGTGGAGCACGCGCCGTCGGGCCCGCCGCAGCCGCAGTCGCACACGCGGTCGAGCGCGAGCGCGCTGCGGCAGCTCCAGCCCGACGGCACCTCGAGCACGCCGCCGTCCACACCGCCCCCCACCGCAGCGTCGATCGCGAGCTGCTCGAAGCCGAACGCCGAGCCCGCATCCCGGCCCCCATCGGAGCCCCGGGCCGAGCCGCCGTCGGCGCCAGCGTCATCACCCCGCCCGCCGTCCTTGGTACCCGACGACCCGAATCCGGCTGCCAGCGTCGATGCGGCCTTGCCATTGCACCCCGCGATCACGCACAGCGCGGCGGCAAGCGCGAGCCGCGCGCGCGCGAAGTGCGGGGCTTGGACGCTCGTCTGCACAGTCCACGATCCCGATGATGGGGGTCGCGTAGCAGTAGCACGCACAGGTGCGCGCGTCCGTGATTCGCCCCACAGCTCCCTCTACGCCGCATCAAAGCACGACGCTATCGCGACGCGGTGCCCAGACAATGCGGCGATAAGTTTCCATCCTTGCGGTTGGCCTCGCGGCTAGCGCCTGTTCCCTCGTGGACGGCTCGGCGGCGACACGCCGGCGGCATGCCGGCACGATGCGCGGCGGCGCCGGCTTGCGCTTCGTGTTCCCGGCCTGCCGGCCTGTGATACCTTCACAGCGAAATGTTGCTTGGCTTGGCCCGGAGTTGAGGACTTCGATGCGATCATCGACTTGGCTTGTGCTTGCGCTGCTGGTGAGCCCACTGGCCGCGCGAAACGCGCGCGCCCAAACCCCGGCGCCCCAGGCTCAGGCGGCGCCGGCCCAGCCGGCCGCAGCCCAGCCGGCCGCAGCCCAGCCCGCCGCAGCCCAGCCCGCCGCCACGCCGGCAGCGGGCGCAACCGCGGCCCCCGCGGCGCCGCCCGAAAGCGCCCGCGATCACTTCAAACGCGGCGAAAGCGCTTATGAAAAGGGGAACTACCCGCTGGCGGTGAGCGAGTGGCAAGCGGCCTTCAAGGAAGACCCGCGGCCGCGCATCCAATACAACATCTACCAGGCCCTGGAGCGCCTGGGTCAGCTCACGGAGGCCGCCACCGCGCTGCAGGGCTACCTGAGCACAGCCGATCCCGATGACCCGTACTACGCCGACGCCACCGCGCGCATGGCAGCGCTCCAGCAGCGCCTGCAGGCCACCGGCATCCGGCTGGTGGGCGGCCCCGAAGGCGCGGCCGTCAATGTCAGCGGCCACGACTGGGGGCTGCTGCCGCGGCCTGATCGCATTCCAGTGCAGCCCGGCAACCACCGCGTGGTGATCTCGCTGGCCGGTCACAGGGACTTCGTGGCCAACGTGGTCGTGCCCGCGGGCCAGGTGGTCGACGTCCCGGTGCAGATGGAAGCCTCGGGACCGGGCGGGGAGCTCACGCCGGCCGGCGCAACCGCGAACGCCGACGCCGGAGCGCGCAGCGGCGGAGGTGGCGACCCGACGCCGTTCTTCATCGCCAGCGGCGTGCTGGGCGCGGGCGCGGTGGTGGGCGTGATCTGGACCATCAACCGCGCCAGCGAGCTGAGCGGCTGTGACGATCCGGCGAACTACTGCCCGAACAAGAACGCGGTCAGCACCCAGCGCACGATCGCCATCGGGCTGACCGCGACCCTGGGCGTGGGTGCGATCGCGACGCTGATCTACGGATTGGTCCTCAACGGCCAGAACAGCAACAAGGAACACGCGGCGCTATGCGTGCCTACGGGCGCGGGCGCGAGCTGTCGCGTGCGCTTCTAAAGGAGCTTGTCTCGATGAGAGATTCAGCCGCGCTGTTGTGTTGCTTGCTGGGCGCCGGCACCCTGCTCGCCGCCTGCTCGAACGCCGGCAAGTGCAAGCGCGGCGAGCCCGGCTGCGCCTGCACGCAGACGAACGCGTGTAGCGGCGGGGCGCGCTGCGTCGCAGGCATTTGCAAGGGCGGCAACGACGGCGGCGAAACGGGCAAGGGCGGTACCGGCGGGTCGAAGTCCGACGCGGGGTCGAAGTCCGACGCGGGGTCCAAGTCCGACGCCGGATCCAAGTCCGACGCCGGATCCAAGTCCGACGCCGGATCCAAGTCCGACGCCGGCACGGACGCCGGCACGGACGCCGGCGCAGTCGCCTGTCCCGGCGACTCCTTCGACTCGGCGTGCCGCGCCTGGTGCGCGGCGTTCTGCCAGAACGAGCAAGCGCTGTGCGAGAGCTCCAGCTGCAGCGCGGGCGCGTGCGACCCGGGCGGCGACCTCTACAAGGTATGCGCGCAGACCTGCGGCACCGACACCAAGTGCGTACAGATGGTGTGCGCGGGCGAAACCGAGCGCACCTGCGAGGAGTTCGGCTACCAGGACATGGACACCAACGTGTACATCGCCGGCTGCTTCTTCGATGATCCGAGCTGCGTGCTCAACCCTGACTACGGCTGCAGCGACACCTGCGGCACGCTCTCCAACGGCACCGGCGGCGATCTGGCCAACGACGGCCAGTGCGAGGACGGCGGCAACAGCTCGGTCGACTCGAGCTGCCCGCGCGGCACCGACTGCTCGGACTGCGGTCCGCGCACCTGCGCCAACGCAGGCGACAGCTGCCAGAACCACGGAGATTGCTGCGGCTTCTATTCCGACAAGGCGCTGTGCGTGGCGATCTCGAGCAGCTCCTCCGGAGTGTGCCTTTCGACCTGCGACCCGAGCGCCCCCGATTGCCCGACCAACTACTCCTGCCAGAGCCTGCAATCGGGCAACTCGATGTCGGTCTGCGCGCCATCTCCGTAACCGGAAGGGTCTCGCGACCCTCCCGCCCCGCCGGCGAAGCTGTCGGGGCCCCACCCTCCCGCGCGGGTCGTTGCGCTTCCTCGTTACGTAGCCGCGCGCGTGCTCGAACCGCCGATCGGCTGCCACTACGATGGATCGAGGGCCGGCTGGCTCAGCGCGAGCCCTGCACCAGGGTCTTGGAGAGGGCGGCCCAGCGGCGGGCCAGGTCGCGCTCGTAATCGGCGCGCTCGAGCATGATCTGCTCGTGGCGCGCGAGCATGCGCTGATTCGGATCGCCCACGCGTTGCAGCAAGCGTTCGGCACGCTGCTTGTGGGCGCCGGCGAGCGCGCGCGAGACCACCACCGCGCCCGCGGTGTCGATGGGCCGGCCGAAGTCGTCAGGCAGCTTCAGATAGTGCGCCAGTACCTCGTGATCGACGCCGGTGAGGAACGCGGTGCGCTTGAGATCCCAGCGGGTACGGGCGGGCAGCACCTCGCCGCGATCGAGGTCGACGCCATAGCGGCGCGCATCGAGCACGGCCTCGCGCCGCAGAATGCGGTCGTACAGATCGAGCACCAGCTCGCGCACGGGCTCCTCGACCTGCGCGCGCCGCAGCCCGCGCAGCGGGGCCGCAGCCTCGCTGACGGTGGCGAGGGCAGCGCGCCAGCGCAACCGCTCGGGCTTGCGGGTGCGCACCACCCGCACCGCCTGCCTGAGCTCGCCGCGCTTGCGCCAGAAGCTGACCTCGTCCGTGACCCGAGCCGTGCCGCTCATGCGCACCTCCGCCCGCCCGTTGTCAGGCACGCGCCGCCGCCGGTCAAAAAATCGGCGGGCACCGCGGCGGTCATCGAGCGCGGCCGCCGCAAGCCGGCGGCGTGTCGTGCATGTCATCGACGCCCGCAGATCGGCGGCGAACACCGCACCTCTGAACGCTGCGGGAGGCGGTCCAGAATCGCGAGCGCCGATCCAAACTCAGGCTGTCATCGGCATGCGCCGGCGATCGCGCCGGTTGAATTCAGCGCCGATGCAGATCGAGGATGGGCTCCCTGCATGGTGATCAAGCAGCGGGCGCGGTTGGGCTATTCGTGGTGCTGGTCGAGCTGGCGCTGGTGGTGGTGATGAGCGTTGCCGGCTGGAAGCTCTTCACCAAGCCTGGCAAACCGGGTTGGGCGGCGATCGCCCCGATCTGCAACGCGGTGGTGTTTCTCGAGATCGTTGGAAAACGGTGTGGTCGATCGTGCTGATGCTGATCGCTGTGGTCAGCCTCGTCGTCTACGTCATTCTATCGATCGCGCTCGCTGAGCGCTTCGGCAAAGGCGCGGGCTTTGCGGTCGGTCTCGTGCTGCTCTCCCCAAGCCAGACTCTCGTCGCGGCTGGAGCGGCCTGCGACACCGCACGTTTCAATATGTTCGGTGCTCTGGCCACCTCGATGGTGGTGGCATTTGAGGTCCCCGGAGGCGCTTCCACAGGGCGATCGCGGCGACGCACTCCGCATTTGGGAACATTCGAGGGCCGCCAGGCGGGTCGACCGGTGAAGATTGGTCACTCGCGCTGATGCAATTTGCTCGTTTTTGAGAACAGTAGGGGCGGAGGGATGCGGATGACCGACGCCTCGACCGAGGAGCGGCCTCTAACGAACGCGGAGCAACCGCTCCCCGCCGGCGGGTTCGAAGTTCGCGAGCGCTATCGCCAGTACGTGTTGTGGCTGTTGTTCCTGATCTACGTCTTCAACTTCGTCGATCGCTCGATCCTTTCGATCCTGGTGCAGCCAATCAAGCTCGAGTTCGGGCTTTCGGACTCGCAGATGGGCCTGCTCGGCGGGCTCGCGTTCGCGGTGCTGTACTCCACCCTCGGCATTCCGATCGCACGCCTCGCGGACCGCGGCAGTCGCGTCAACATCATCTCGATTTCGCTGCTGCTCTGGAGCCTGTGTACCGCCGCGACCGGCCTCGCGCGCAGCTTCCTTCACCTGTTCGTCACGCGCATCGCGGTCGGCATCGGCGAAGCCGGCTGCAGTCCCTCGGCGTATTCCTTGATCAGCGACTACTTCGAGCCCAAGCGCCGCACCACCGCCTTGGCCACCTACTCGGCGGGCATTTACGGCGGCGTGTTCCTCGGCCTGGTCGTCAGCGGTGGGATCGCACAGCGCCACGGATGGCGGGCGGCGTTCTTCGTCGTGGGCTTGCCCGGCGTCGTGCTTGCGCTGGTCACCAAGCTCTCGCTGCGCGAGCCGCCCCGCGGGCTCTCCGACGTCGCTTCCCCCAGCGCGGTGACGTCCGCTCCGCCGATGGGTCGCGTGATGGCCAGAATCTGGGCGAAGCGCTCGTTCCGCCATCTCTCGATGGCCGCCGCGCTGCACGCATTCGTCGGCTACGGCGTGGGCGCGTTCTATCCTGCGTTCCTGATGCGCAGCCACGGCATGAGCCTGATGCAAGTCGGGCTGCGCCTCGGGGTTGTGACCGCCATCGGCGGGCTCATCGGTACGACGTTCGGAGGCCGACTCGCCGACCGCATGACCAATCGTCGCAACGATGCCCGCTTTCAGCTCTGGATCCCGAGCATCGCGGTCGTGTTGAACACGCCGCTCTCGCTGGCGGTGTACGCGGCCACGGACGCACGGGTCGTGATGGGGTTGATCCTGGTCACGATCGCGCTGGGCTCGATGTACCTCGGGCCGACCTTCGCGTCTGCCAATCGCCTGGTCTCGGCGCACGAGCGCGCGGTCGGCTCCGCTCTGTTGCTGTTCATCGTCAATCTCATCGGCCTCGGCCTTGGACCGCTCACGGCAGGCGTGCTGAGCGACTTCTTCCGCGCGCATCTGCTGGCGCAAGGCATGACCGATGTCCAGGCCACCGCCAACGGTTTGGTCTGGGCGCTACGCGTGCTGGTGTCCCTCAACATCTGGGCGGCCCTGCACTTCCTGCTGGCCGCGCGCACCCTACGCGACGAATACGTGTGAAGCCGCGAAGCGGCTTGCTGCCCCACTGGGGCGCTCCGCGCCGCCGTTCATCGGCCGCGGCCAGGCCATCCCAGTGCGCGCGCAGAGACTCTCCCCACGTCGTTGAACGGGAGCGTTCCGGAGCCGAAGCGAGGCCGTGCTCCGCGAGGACGCACCGCCCGTCACGGTCGCGCGCGGCGCGGCTTAGACCACCGCTTCTTCGTCGCTGCGCAGGTGGCAGTTCTTGTACTTCTTGCCGCTGCCGCACCAGCACGGATTGTTGCGGCCGAGCTTGGGCTTGTCGCGCTTGACGGTCTGCGCCTTGGGCGCGGGCGCCGCCGCGACGGGCTGACCCATCGCCGCCATGCGCCGCCGCTGGCGTCGCGAGGCGGGTCCAGCGCCCGCGCCGTCGCCGCCTTCGGCCGCCGCCGGCTCGGCGCCGGGGGCGGCACCTTCGGCTGCCGCAGGGCCGGCCGCGGCGTGGCTCGCGCGCATGCGCGCCTGGCGCGCTTCCACGCGCCGCCGCCGCTCCGCTTCGAGCCGCTCGATCTCGTCCTCACGCTCCAGCACGAAGTGGTACATCTTGAGCACCACGCTGCTCTTGATGTTCTGCGTGAGCTCCAGGAAGAGGTCGAAACCCTCCTTCTGGTATTCCTTCTTCGGATCGCGCTGGCCGTAGCCGCGCAGGCCGATGCCGTCGCGCAGCGCCTCCATGTTCTGCAGGTGCTCGAGCCACTGGTTGTCGATCTCCTGCAGGTAGAAGTTGCGCAGCACGCGCAGGTACAGCAGCTCGCCCACCTCGCGCTCGCGCTTCTTGAGCACCGCCTCGCCGTCCGCGTAGAGTTTCTCGGCGATGTCCTGGGCACTGGGCAGGCTGTCGACGCCGGTGGCCTCGACCCCGAACATCTCCTGGAAACCCTTCTCCAGGCCGCCGAAATCCCAGTCCTCGCTGTGCTTGTTGAGCGGGCAGGCGTGCTCGACCATGATGCCGATCACCTCGTCGACCAGATCGAGCAGACGCTCGCGCTGCTCGGTCAGCGACAGCGGTACCACCTGGTTGATGTGCTCGAGGCAAGCGATCGGTTGGCGCTCGAAGGGCCGCAGGTCGGTCTGGCAGCCGAAGTTGACGTACAGCACCTGCTCGAGGTTCTGGTAGGCCACGCGCTCGAGTGACTCCAGCGGTGCTGCCAGCGCGGCCTGGCGCCACTGTTGCTGCTGCTCGGGCGTGGAGTCGGCCGCCGGCGGCGCCGCCGAGCCGAGCTTGACCAGGCTCTCCAGCATCGGCGCGACCAGCTCCTGGTAGTGCGGGTCAGCCTTCTCCACCATCGGCGTAGGCTTCAACCCGCGATCGCGCTCCTCCTGGCTGAGCTCCTGCCGGTACTGGCCGCTCAGCACCTGACGCCGCAGCGCGTAGATACTCTTGCGCTGCTGGTTCATCACGTCGTCGTACTCGAGCATGTTCTTGCGGATGTCGAAGTTGCGCTGCTCGACCTTGGTCTGCGCGTTCTCAACCGCTTTGGTCACCCACTTGTGCTCGATCGGGACGTCCTCCTCCATGCCCAGCCGATCCATCAACACCTGGATACGCTCGCCCGCAAAGATGCGCATCAGGTCGTCTTCGAGCGAGAGGTAGAAGCGCGAGCTGCCCGGGTCGCCCTGGCGGCCGCCGCGGCCGCGCAGCTGGTTGTCGATGCGGCGCGACTCGTGGCGTTCGGTGCCGACGATGTGCAGGCCGCCCTGCGCCAGCACCTCCTTCTTCTCGGCCTCGCAACTGTCCTTGTGGCGCACGGTCGCTTCCTTGACGGCGCGGTCGAAGGCCTCGGGATCGGCGCGCAGCTCCTCGCTCGCGTTCTGCGTCACTTCGTGGCGCGCGAGCATCTCGGGGTTGCCGCCGAGCAGGATGTCGGTGCCGCGGCCCGCCATGTTGGTGGCGACCGTGATCGCGCCCCTGCGGCCCGCCTGCGCCACCACGAAGGCCTCGCGCTCGTGCTGCTTGGCGTTGAGCACGTTGTGCGGGATGCCGTCGCGCGTCAGCATGCGCGAGAGCGCGTCGTTCTTCTCCACGCTGGTCGTGCCCACCAGCACCGGCTGCCCGCGCTCGTGGCACTCCTTGAGCTCCTTGACCACGGCGCGGAACTTCTCGCGCTCGGTCTTGTAGATCAGGTCGTCGTTGTCCTTGCGGATGACGGGCTTGTGGGTCGGGATCACCGCCACGTCGAGCTTGTAGATCTTGTGGAACTCTTCGGCCTCGGTGTCCGCGGTGCCGGTCATGCCCGAGAGCTTGGTGTAGAGCCGGAACAGGTTCTGGAAGGAGATCGTGGCCATGGTGGCGCTCTCCTCCTGGATCGAGACGTTCTCCTTGGCCTCGACCGCCTGGTGCAACCCGTCCGACCAGCGCCGTCCCGGCAGCACTCGGCCGGTGAACTCGTCGATGATCATCACGCGGCCGTCGTCGCTCACCATGTAGTGCTGGTCGCGCTTGTACAGCGCGTGGGCCTGCAGCAGCTTCTGCAGGATGTGCAGCGACTCGAGGTTGATCGGGTCGTAGAGGTTCTCGGCCTCGGTCAGCTCGCGCCGCAGCAACTCGCGCTGCGCCAGCTCGATGCCCTCCTCGGTCATCGTCACCGAGTGCTGCTTTTCGTCGACGGTGTAGTGCTCGTCCTTGCGCAGGCGCGGGATGATCTCGTTGATCTTGACGTACTTGTCGCTGGCGCTGCGCCCGCGACCGCTGATGATCAGCGGGGTGCGCGCCTCGTCGATCAAGATCGAGTCCACCTCGTCCACAATCGCGTAGTGGAGCTCGCGCTGCGCATAGTCGTAGATGCTGAACTTCATGTTGTCGCGCAGATAGTCGAAGCCGAACTCGTTGTTCTGGCCGTAGGTGATGTCGCAGCGATAGGCGTCCTTCTTCTCGGCCTCGTCCTGCTGGCTGACGATCACGCCGGTGCTCATGCCCAGAAACGCGTAGATGCGCCCCATCCACTCCGCGTCGCGGCTCGCCAGGTAGTCGTTGACCGTGACCACGTGCACGCCCTTGCCCTCGAGCGCGTTGAGGTATGCAGCCAGCGTCGCGACCAGCGTCTTGCCCTCGCCGGTCTTCATCTCGGCGATCTTGCCGCGATGCAGCACGATGCCGCCGATCAGCTGCACGTCGTAGTGCCGCATGCCGAGAACGCGCTTGCTGGCCTCGCGGCACACCGCGAAGGCCTCTGGCAGCAGGTCGTCGAGCTTGGCACCCTTTTCCAGCCGCTCGCGGAATTCGAAGGTCTTGCGGCGCAGGGCCACGTCGTCGAGTGCCTGCATCTCGCTCTCGCGGGCGTTGACCGCGGCCACCAGCGGCCGCATGCGCTTGAGATCGCGCTCGTGCTTGGTCCCGAGGATTTTTCGGAGGATCGTGTCCAGCATGCGAAGCGCGTCCGAGGCGGCCGGGTGAAGGGTTGAAGATCCGGTGCAGCCTAAGCATGCACTCCGGGCCGCGCAAGCCTCCGCTCCCAAGCTTGGGACAAGCCCGCGAACCTGCAAGGACTCGGCCTCGCCTGCGCTTCAAGGCCCGTGGCTGCGCGCGACCATGTACACGGCGATGGCGACGAAGGCCAGCAACAGGCTGGTGACCGTGGCCATCACGCGCAGCACCCGGCGCAGGCGCTGGTGCTCGAGCTCGCGGGCATCTTGCCCCGCCTCGGCCATCAGCCGCCCGGCCTGGGAGACCGCGCGCAGGCCGCGCTGCGCGACCAGCAGCCCGAGCGTGAAGGCGCACAGCGCCAGCGCCAGCAATGACAGCTTGCGCAGTCGCGTGCGCTCGATCGCGAGCCGCGCGCGCGCGGCCGGGTAGCTCGAGGCGGCGGGCGGCAAGGCGACGATACCGGCATCCAGCCGCGAGAGTAGATAGTGCGCAGTCGGGTCGAGTTGCGCGCCAGCGTGCGCGCCAGGGTCGGCGCTCACCGCGCGGGCCAGCGCATCGTCGGGCGCGCGCGCGAGCACGGCCGCGGCCAGCTGCACCAGCACGTCGTCGGGGCGTTGGCCGGCGCGCGTCACGTACAGGCTGCGCACCGCGGCGCTCTGCGCGGCGAACGGGTCGCGCCGCAGCTGCAGCCGCCACAGCCCGGGCTGCAGCGCGGCAAACGGCAACGGCTCGTGGCCGTCGCACGCGCGCAGCGCGCCAGTACGTAGCCAGCGGTCCTGCAGAAACCCGTCCACAATGCAACCACGCTCGTCGCCGAGCAGCCCCAGCGGCGGCCGCGCGGGCGCCGCGATCAGCGCAGGCAGCTCGCGCGCGGCGACCGCGCCGAGCGCGACCGCCAGTCGATAGGCGCGGCTCGCGACCACGACGCCGGCGCGCGTGGCCTCGAGCTGCAGCTCGGCCTCCGGCCCGTGGGTGGTGAAGCCCAGCCCCAAAACGCCGCTGGTCTCGGCCGAGGGCCGCGCGCTCGCCGGCGCGGGCGTCACCGACGGGGTCGCCAGCACCCGCACGGCAGCGGCGGGCGCGCCCACGTGCAGGAACGCGCGGCAGGGCCGTTCGGGGACGCAGGCGCCGCCCTCGATCGCGAGCGCGAGCACGCCCGGCGGCTGGGCATCCGCGCCGGCCGCGCGCACCGGGCCGGCGACCAGGCGCTGTAGCGGCGGCAGCGGGCGCTCGCCCGGCGGCGGCGCCGGGGGCGCGGCGGCGCCGGCCGGGTCGAGCTGCAGCGCGCGCGCCACCAGCACGTGGTCGCCGTCGATCTCGGCGCGCGCGCGCAGCTGGGCGCGGCCCGCATAGCCCGCGGGCAGCACCAACAAAGCGTCCATGCTTTGCGCGAACGAGGCGCGCAGCGGCGCGCGCGCGAGCACACGCCCGCCGGCCGCGCGCAGCTCGAGCGCGACCTCTGCGGTAGCCAGTTGCGGGCCGGCCGCGCGCTGCAGCCCGGCGTAGAGCAGGCCGCGCACCGGCAGGGTGTCGCCGGCGCGGGCGCGGGCGGGGGCCACCAGCTGCAGGTCGTGGTCGATGCTCCGCGCCGAGTCGCGCACCACCACCAGCAGGGTCAGCGCGGCGCCCGCCGGGAGCAGGAGCTTCGCCCCGAGATCCGCGAGCCGGGAGAGCGCGGAAGCAGGCCGCGGCGGCGCCCCTCTCGACATGAATCGAATGCTACCTTATGTCTTGTTGGAGGTCGGGGGGCGCGGGACCTATGGCGCAGGCGACCGATCAGACGATCGAAGTCCTTCAGGACCAGCTCAGCGCCTATATGGAGCGCAAGGGGCTGCGCTCCACCACGCAGCGGCGCCTGGTCAGCGAGATCTTCTTCCGCACGGGCGGACACCTGTCGATCGACGACTTGCTCGGCCTGGTTCGCAAGCGCGACCCCAAGGTCGGCTACGCCACGGTGTACCGCACGCTCAAGCTGCTGGTTGAGTGCGGGCTGGCCAACGAACGCCAGTTCGAGGACACCGTGACGCGCTTTGAGGTCGCCTATCACGACAGCCACCACGACCACCTGATCTGCCTGCAGTGCAAGCGCATCGTCGAGTTCGAGGACAGCGAGATCGAGCGCCTGCAGGAAGCCCTGGCCCGCCGCCACGGCTTCAAGTTGGTCAGCCACAAGCACGAGCTCTACGGCCTCTGCGACCGCTGCCAGCACTGACCCCCCCGTTTCTTCGTGGTCCTGGTCCTCGTAGTCGCGCTCCTCCGCGCCGCCCCCGTCGGACCGCCGGGCGGCCCGCTGCGGCGTGCGGGCCCGTTGGACGCCTGGCGTCCCCCCGCAAAGCCAGAGCCACCCCTCCTTCCCCGTCACCTCGCCTTCTGTTGCATCCAAAAAGCCCCCTTCCCGGCTTGCGCAGCCCTCTGCGGGTCGCCACATTGTCAGGAAGCTATTGAAAGCGATTTTCATTTGCGATAGGACACTCGCGATGTTGCGGTCGTGGCCTGGAATTGCGTCTGGTTTCGCTGGGTTGGTAGTTCTTGGCAGCACGCTTGGGGTCGCCGCGGCCCCGCCGGCCTCAGACTCGGCCCTGCAGCAGGTCGCCGGCATCCTCGAGTACATCGCGGGGGACTACCCTCAGGCGGTTTCTGCGGCTGGCCAGGTACGCGACCCCGGCGAATACGCCGAGCAGCGCTCGCTGGCCGAGGAGGCGACGGCGCTGGGGAGCCAGGCCGGTCTCGGCCCGAGGGACGCGTTGCGCGCGCGGCTGAACGCGTTGCGCCAGGCCTTGCAGGATCGCCGGCCCCCCAGCGAGGTGGCGGCGCTGTGCCGCGAGGCACGCGACCTGATCGTACGGGAGCACGGCGTCACGCTGAGCCCGCAGACCACACCCTCGCGCACCGAAGCGGTCGCACTGTTCGCGCAGCAAGGCTGCACCAGCTGCCACGGGGCCGACGGCAGTGCCGACACCGAAGCCGCGCGCAAGCTCTCCCCGCGGCCGGCCGACTTCCTCGATCCGGCGCGGATGGCCGCGGTCTCGGCGCACCGCGCCTTCCACGCCATCACCTTCGGCGTACCCGGCACCGCCATGCGGCCCTACCCGCAGCTGAGCGAAGCGCAGCGCTGGAGCCTCGCGTTCTACGTGCTGTCTCTGCGCCACCGCCACGAGGACCTCGACGCGGGCAAACACTGGCTGGCACGTTCGGGCGCGGAGCTCCCCACCTCAGCCGCCGGGCTTGCGGCGCTGACCGACGAGGACATCCTGCATGCGCTCGGCAGCCTGCCGAACGCACAGGCGCGCGAGCAGGCGCTGGCCTACCTGCGCGCCGGAGCCCCGTTCGAGCGCGCCGCGGCCGTCGCAGGCACGCGCCTGTCGCGCACGCGCCAGCTGCTGCACGCGGGCCTTGTGGCGTACCGCGCGGGCGATCGCGCCACTGCGCGCCGCGAGCTGGTGGCCGCGTACCTCGACGGCTTCGAGCCGCACGAGGCCGCGATCGCGGCGCACGACCGCGCGCTGGTGCAAGAGGTCGAGCGCGCCATGTTGGCGTTGCGTTCGGCGGTTGCCAGGGGCGCCGAGCCGCGCCGGGTGGACGCGCTGGCGGCGCACGTGGAGACGCTGCTCGCCCGGGCGGAGGGCGGCGCCAGCGCCACCACTGCATTCTGGGGGGCGCTCACCATCGCGCTGCGCGAGGGCCTCGAAATCGCGCTGTTGATCGGCGCGCTGCTCGCGCTGGTACGCAAGCGCGGCGCGCCGCAGCTGGCCAGGTACGTCCACGCCGGCTGGGTGCTCGCGGCCGGCTGCGGGCTGCTCACCTGGTGGCTGCTCGGCGAGCTGCTCTCGGGCCTGCAGCGCGAGCTGGCCGAAGGCATCGCCACGCTGGTCGCGGCCACGGTGCTGCTGGGCGTCACCCACTGGCTGCTCGGGCAGATCACCTCGCGCCGCTTCATGGGCTTCGTGGCGCGGGGTCTGGGCAAGGCCACCGCGAGCCGCAGCGCCGCGCTGGGCATCCTCGGGCTGTCGTTTCTGGCGGCTTACCGCGAGGCGTTCGAGATCGTGCTGTTCTTCAAGGCGCTGCTGCTCGACGCCGGCGAGAGCCAGAACCGCGTGTGGCTGGGCGCGGGGCTCGGGCTCGGCGCGCTGGTGCTGGTCTCACTCGTGCTCAAGCGCGTGGGCCAGCGCCTGCGCCCGCGGCCGTTCATGCTGGCCTCGAGCGCGCTGCTCGCGCTGCTGGTGTTCGCGCTCACGGGCAACGGCGTGCACTCGCTGCAGGAAGCCGGCGTGCTCGGCGTGACCGAGCTGCGCTTCCCCGAGCTGCCCTGGCTCGGCATCCATCCCAGCGCCGAGAGCCTGGGCGCTCAAGCCGTGGTGCTGCTGTTCCTGATCGGCAGCGCGGTCTGGCCGCTGGCCGCGGGCCGCCGGGACGGCAGCAGCCCGCAACCCGCCGAGTGAAGCTCAGTTCCCGGCGTCGACGTCGCCGCCCGACATCATCATAGTCCCGCCGTCTTCGCCAGTCGCGTCACAGGGCCGCGGGGGCGGGATCATGATGAAGCTGCCGATGAGCGGCACCGCCATGATCATCGACGCCGCGGCGGAGTTCTCCACGCAGCCGTTGCCGAAGGTCGCGCCGTCGACGCCGCACATACCGTCGTCGGTGCAGCAGCCGGCCATCATGCCGCCAGCCAGCGCGCCCAGCGCGCCCAGGTCCGGACCCGGGCAGCGGTCGTCGGGCACGGCCGGCTTCTCACACGTCGCACCCGCCATCGGCGCCAGACCGCAGGTGCCCGCGGAATCGTCCAGACAGCAAGCCACCGGCATCGGAAGCGCGCCGCCCAGACCACCGAGGCCACCGGCCGCACCGCCGAGCCCGCCGGCCAGCGCGCCCAGCCCTGCAGGCGGCTGGCACATGTTGCTGCCGCATGGAACCGGCATCGCGGTCATCGTCGTGCCAGAGTCAGTCGCCATGCTTGCATCGGGCTTGCCCGCATCCTGACCGGCAGCCCCGCCGCCGCCATCGGGCCCCGCATCCATCGCACTGTGATTGCTGCTGCTGCAACCCGCGCACACCAACCCGAGCGCGACCAGCGCGCCACCCCACGTTCGCTTGTTCATCCCAACCATCCTCTCGACCAAAGCTAGACCCAAAATGCCCTGCTCAATCTAGCCGGAGCCCAGCCCTCGGCCAGCGGATTGTGCCCGAAAGCCGGCGCATGAGGTCACAGTTTTCTGGCGCGTGGCCAATTTTTTCTTGCTGCGAAGACACGAGCACATCGAGTGCTTATGTGGCCATGCGCTTTGCCGGCTGGGCCGCCCTCGGCCGCCCGCACGAAGAGTCGGCGGATCTCCGGAAAATGCCTGGTTTTGTAGTTAATTCAAAGCCGGGGCTTCCGTCGCGTCGCGCGGCCTGCTACGCCTGAGCCGCTGGGTGCCGGCACGCGGCCATCGCCCGCGGCTGGACACCGAAAGGGATACGACCTGATGAGCTCGCTCGAGGAGTTTCGGCAGCAAGCGCGTTCCTGGCTCGAAGCCAACTGTCCGCCGTCGTTGCGGACGCCGAAGCAGGGGCAGACGCGGCCGGCCCCAGGGCCGGAGGACGTCAAGCACTGGGCGCACGCGCTGGCCGAGCGCGGCTACACTGTACCCGCCTGGCCCAAGATCTACGGCGGGGGCGACTTCGACGCCGCGCACGCCGCGGTCATCGCCGAGGAGCTGGCGCGCATCGGCAGCATGAACCCCGCGCTCAGCTTCGGCACCCAGATGCTCGGTCCGGTGCTGCTCGAATTCGCCAATCACGAACAGAAGCTCGAGCACCTGCCCAAGATCGCGCGCGCCGACATTCGCTGGTGCCAGGGCTACAGCGAGCCGAGCTCGGGCTCGGACCTGGCGAGCCTCAAGACCCGCGCGGTGCGCGACGGGGACTGCTACGTGATCAACGGCCAGAAGATCTGGACCACGATGGCGCACCTGTCCGACTGGATGTTCTGCCTGGTGCGCACAGACCCCGACGCGCCCAAGCACCAGGGCATCAGCTTCATCCTGTTCGATCTCAAGTCGCCGGGCGTCACCATCAAGCCGATCCGGCTGATCAGCGGCCAGTCGCAGTTCTGCGAGGTCTTCTTCGACAACGTCAAAGCGCGCGCCGACAACCTGATCGGACGCGAAAACGACGGCTGGACCATCGCCAAGCGCCTGCTGCAGTACGAGCGGACCATGCTCTCGGGCATGGGCGCCGGGCTCGGCTTCGGCGGGCGCCGCGGGGGCGAGCCGCGCAAGCGCGACAACGGCGGCCCCTCGGCGCTCGCGGAGAGCGCGCGCCGTTACCTCGGCCCGAGTCAGGGTGAGCTGGCGGAGCCGGCGCTGCGCGAAGCGATCGCGCGCCTCGAGATCGACCAGCTCTGCTTCACGCTGACCATGCGCCGCTCCGGCGAGGAGGCCCGCAGCGGCGGCCCCAACGCCGCCAGCTCGATGTTCAAGCTGTACATGAGCGAGCTCGGCAAGCGACGCTCGGAGCTGATGCTGGGCGTGATGGGCTATCAGGCGCTCGGCTGGGAAGGCGAGCTCTTCAGCCAGGAGGAGCTCGGCACCACGCGCGGCTGGCTGCGCGGCAAGGGCAGCACGATCGAGGGCGGCACCTCCGAAATCCAGCGCAACGTGATAGCAAAACGCGTGCTCGGGCTGCCGTCACGCGACTAGACACACCAGAGGATCCGACGATGTCACTCACGCTCAACGCCGAACAGCAGATGCTCAAGGACAACGCGCGCCAGTTCGTGCGCGAGAACGCGCCGGTGAGCCATCTGCGCAAGCTACGCGATCTCAAGGACGCGACCGGCTTCTCGCCCCAGCTCTGGCAGCAGATGGCCGAGCTCGGCTGGTCGGGCATCATCGTGCCCGAGCAGTACGGCGGAACCGGCCTCGGCTACACCGAGCTCGGCGTGGTGATGGAGGAGTGCGGCCGCACGTTGGCGCCGACCCCGCTGCTGTCGACGGTACTGCTGTGCGGAGGTGCGCTGCTGCAGGGCGGCAGCGAGGCGCAGAAGAAGGCGCTGCTGCCCGGGATCAGCGAAGGCAGCACGTGGATGGCGCTGGCGTTCGAGGAGACGCGGCGCTTCAGCCCGTACGAGGTCGCGACCAAGGCCGAGAAGAGCGGCAGCGGCTACAAGCTCAGCGGCCAGAAGACCTTCGTGCTCGACGGCCACGTCGCCCAGAAGCTGATCGTCTCGGCCCGCACCTCGGGCCAGCCGGGCGAGCGCGCGGGCATCAGCCTGTTTCTGCTCGACGCCGGCACGCCCGGCGTGAAGATCGAGCGCACGCTGATGGTCGACAGCCGCAACGCCGCCAAGCTCAAGCTGGAGGCGGTCGAGCTGCCGGCGTCGGCGCTGCTGGGCGCGGCCGGCGCGGGCGCCGACATCCTCGACCCGGTGCTCGACCGGGCGACCATCTGCCTCGCGGCCGAAATGCTGGGCACGATCAGCCAGGCCTACGAGACCACGCTCGAGTACCTCAAAACGCGGGTGCAATTCGACGCCCTGATCGGTACCTTCCAGGCACTGCAACACCGCACGGTCGAGATGTTCTGCGAGCTCGAGCTGGCCAAGTCGGTGGTGCTGGACGCGCTCAGCGCGATCGACGCCGGACGCGAGGACGTCGCGGTGATGGCGAGCGCGGCCAAGGCGCGGCTGAGCGAGGCCTCCAAGCTGATCACGCGCGAGGCGATTCAGATGCACGGCGGCATCGGCATGACCGACGAGCACGACATCGGGCTCTACCTCAAGCGCGGCGCCGCCACCGAGGTGACGCTGGGCGACGCGGCCTATCACCGCGATCGCTTCGCGCGTCTCAAGGGCTTCTGATTCGGGCCGAGCCCGAACCCGAGGCGCCGGCTCACAGCCGGATCTGCCCGGCCCTGAAACGCGCGCCGACCAGCGTGCCGGCGAGCTCCTCGCGCCGGCTCCACAGAAAGCGCAGCCCAGCGGGCGCGCGCAGGTAGCCGAGCATCGCGTGCGGATCCAAGTGGCTGGCCTCGAGCATGGTGGCGAGCGCCCAGCGCTCGATCACGCTGGTGTCTGGATCCCGCAGCGCAAAGTGCGCGCCGGCGAAGAAGGTATCGTCGCCGAAGCGGCGTGCCAGCCAGTCGTGGATCGCACGCGAGTGCGCCTCGATGTGGGCGTGCGAGCCCAGCTCCAACGACGCGCGACCGGCCGGGTCGAGCACCAATACCGAGCGCAGATCGGAGACCGCCACCCGCAGCGGATCGAGCAGCCGCGACAAGCCGAGAAACGCCCGCCGCAGCTGCTCGCAGCGCGCGTCGGCGGCGCCGAGCAGCTGCTCGGCGCTGCGCGACGGCCCGTAGTCGTGCAGCTCCTCGGTCGCGAGCTCCGCGGGCGGGTTGGCCGGCACTACCTGCGCCGGGTCGTCGGACGAGCCGAAGCTCGCCCGCTGGCCCACCTCGAGCAGCAGCAAACGCGGATTGTGCGCGGCGCGCGCGCGCAGGTCGTCTGTGCGCAGTAGAGACGCGTTCTGGTCGCGGCTGAGCTCGCTGCGGTAGTAGTGGTCGGAAGCAAAAGGCACGACCCAGCGCGCGCCGAGCACCTCGGCCACGCGGGCGAAGGTGCGCCACAGTGCGGCCTTCTCGTTCTCCGCCGTGTCGCGGCGGAAGAGCTTGCCGGCGTGATTGTAGTTGTTGAGCAGCAGATCGATCGGACCCAGCGTGCGACGCAGCATCGCGAGCGATGTCGCAGGCAGATTGCAATCGTTGTAGTTGAGCACCGACCAGCCGGGGGCGCGCAGGTGCAGCATGTTGTCGATGCCTGCGGTCGGATAGCGCGTCACCTCCACGCGCGCGCCCAGCGCGAGCGGCTCGCGCTCGGGTAGCGGCAGCACGCGCGAGAACCCCAGCCCGCGCAAGCGCTCGACCATGGAGAAGTTGGCCGACACGTTCGCAAGCACCACCATCTCCGGATTGAGCCGCGCAAGGCGCTCGAGCGTGGGGGCATGCAGGTGATCGCTGTGCCAGTGCGAGATCCACAGGTGGCTCGCTTGTGCCGCGGTCTGCAGCGCCGCCTGATTGTGGTAGCGCAGCCCCCAACCGCCCGAAAACGCCGTGCCCTCGTACCAGGGGTCACTCAAGATGGCGTGCGGTCCGACGCGCAACAGGACGCTGGCGTGGTTGAGGTAGTCGAGCACCAAGCTCATCAACAAGAGGATACCTTGCCGGCGACCGCGTGCGCCGTCGCGCGCAGCAATGCTGCACGATCGTGCCGCCTATGTGGGTTCGGCCACCACGTGTCGCGTGCTCACGGCCGCAGCGCGGCCCGCACCGCGCCCACATCGGAGCGCAGCCGCGGCAGCTCGCGCTCGACGCTGGCGAGCAGCTGCAGCGCGGCGTGCCGATCGCCCCCGGCAGACAGCAGCAGCGCGAGTTGCAGCAGCGCGTGCGGATCGCCGCGCTTGAGCTGGTGCGCGAGCAGCGTGCGCGCGGCGTCGCGCGCGG
The DNA here is from genome assembly GCA_963778655.1 of uncultured delta proteobacterium. GTDB lineage: Bacteria > Myxococcota_A > Polyangia > Polyangiales > JAFGIB01 > CAVZVA01. Next base: position 1,412,296 of record CAVZVA010000010.1, on the reverse strand, counting down.
AGAGCGCCCACAGCTCGGCGGCTGCCTCCCGCACGGCGTCTTCCAGCGACAGCTCGTAGCTGGCGCGGTCGTCGAACACGGGCGGCAGGCGCGCCGCCGGCACGTCGTGCGAGACGTGCAGCAACGCGCGCTCGGCCGGCGCTAGCTGCCACAGCGCGAGCGCCGTGCTGTGCAGCGCCTCGCGGCTGCGGCCGAGCCGCAGCAAGCGCCGCGCGCGCCGGCACAGGTACGCGCGCACCCCGGCGGCGGCCGCGCCCGCATCCCCCGGAGGCCCGGCCGCCACGTCGCGCGCCAGGCTGGGCACGATGCGCTCGGCGATGCCGCGTGGATCGTAGTCCGGCACGCCCGGCGCGCGCGCGCTCTCGAGCAACGTGTAGCCGCCGACCAGCCGCCCGGGCGGGAAGCCCGGCAGGTCTTGCTCGAGCGCGACCGGCACGTGCGGCAGCGCGGCCAACACCGCGCCGCGCGTGTAGCCCTCGTGGGCGTCGCGCCCGGCTGCGCGCCGCGGGCGCCCGCTCAACCCCGGGTGCTTGGCGAGCTGCGCCCAGTGCCACGACGAGGTGGCCAGGCCGGTGGCGAACAGGGCGACGTCCGGTCGCGCTCCGTCCACCGCCTTGGCCATCGTCCAGGCAGCGGCGGTCAGCTCCGAGCCCGCGACTACCAGCGTGCGCGGCGGCGGCGCCTCGACCAGGGCAGCGGTCAGCGTCTCGAGCGCGGGCACGTCGCCGCGCAGGTGCGCGGGCAGTTGCGGCAGCGTGGTCCACGGCAGCGCGACGCAGGCCAACCCGAGCAGCGCGAGGGCACGCCATACCGCCCTCGAGAAACCTACGCGCTCGGCCTGTGCAGCACCCGCGCCGGCGGGCCGGCGCTGCGCAACCACCACGGCTCCGAAGCCCGCCGCACCGGTCACCACGAGCAGCGCCAAGGCGGGCCCGAGGTACGCCACGTTGTCGGGATTGCGCGCCTCGAGCGGCTGCAGGCACGCGCTCGCGAACGCGGCGGCCACGGCGAGCACGCAGCCGGCCACCAGCGGGCGCCGGCAGCCGCGCTGCGCCGAGAGCAACAGCAGCGCGCCGATCACGGGCGCGCCGGCGGTGACCCGCAGCAGGTAGCCCGCGTAGGCCAGCGCAAATCCAAGGTGGCTGCCCCGCGTGACGTTGAACATGTACGCCTGCGCGGACACGTAGCGCACGAAGCCGGAAAGCGTTTGCGGGGTGCCCCACATGGCGGCGCCGGCGCGTGCCCGCAGCGGCAGGTACAGCAGCGTCAGCAAGAACAGCAGACCCGCGGCGACCGCGCCCAGCACCACGCGCGGCCGGCCGAGCAGCCGCCGCGGCTGCAGCGCGCCCAGGCACGCGGCCGTCAGCGCGATCGCCAGCCCGCAGGGCGGATGCGTACACATCGCGAGCCCGGCCAGGCACGCGGCGGCCCACAGGTAGCCGGCGCGCGCGTCACGCGCCCAGCGCAGCAGCAGCAACGCCGCGGCCACGAACAACAGCAGCGAAAGCGCGTACACCTCGACGCGCAAGCTCTGCCGCAGCACCACCGGCGAGAGCAGCAAGCCGAGCACGGCCGCGCTCCTGCACAGCGCCGGCACCACCCCCGCGCGCAACCCGAGCTCGGCGCACAGCTCCTGGCACAGCTGGCCGGCCAGCCCGGCGGCGAACAGCGTGCAGCCCGCGCTCAGCAGCCCGAGCCGCGCCGGAATCGGCCCGAGCGGCAAGCGAAACAGCACGTGCGCGAGCAGCGCGTGCAAGGTCTGGCCCGGCGGGTGCGAGCCGCCCAGGCCCAGCGCCGCCGCGGTCAGCTCGCCGGGGTCGTAGAGCTGCGGTCCGGCGGCCACGCCGAAGGCGAGCACGACCGCGGCGGCGCACAACAACAACCACGGCAACCAGCACAGCGGCTCGGCACCGGTTGCGTCGCTGCTCGGCGTGCTGTGCCGCACCTTGCGATCGTATCACGCACATCGCGCGCCGCGACGGCGGCGCGCTCACCCCGACCCACAGCGCGCGCAAGCACGCCGACCGAGAGGCCGCGCGCGCTGGGTGCGCCCGCACATCCATGGCAAGCTTGCAGAGGTGACCGCTGCTCCGGGATCGAGCCTGCGCGCTTGTCTGTGCCTGCTCGCGCTGCTCGGCTGCTCCCCAGCCGCGCGGGTCCCGACCACGCACAGCGAAGACCGCCGGTCGGGCGCCGGAGCAGCCGGCGCAGCGGAGACGGACGGCGGCGCGTGGAGCGCATCGCAGGCGAGCGCGCCGGCGATCGCTGCGGGCACGCCAGAGCCCGGCGACGCGGGCGGCGTGCGCGACGCGGCGGCCGGCGTGACGATCGGCCAGGCGCCGCAACCCGCGCCGCAGAGCGAGGGCAAAGGCCCGCCTGCGCTGCGCTTCAGCAAGGTGGCCGCGGGCTACACGCACGCGTGCGCGATCTCGAGCGAGGGCGTGCTGTACTGCTGGGGCGACAACGGCTTCGGCCAGCTCGGGCTCGGCGACACGGACGCGCGCGCCTCAGCGGCACGCGTCGGCTCGCAGAGCGACTGGAGCGCGGTCAGCGTGGGGCGCTTTCACAGCTGCGGCATTCGCGCGGGCCAGCTCTACTGCTGGGGCAGCAACAGCTTCGGGCAGAGCGCGGGACCGGACGCCGCGCCGCTGCTTGCGCCGACCGCGGTGGACGCGCCGGCGGTCGGATGGAGCGCAGTGGGCGCGGGCGACTGGCACACCTGCGCGCTCGACGATGGCGGACACGCATATTGCTTCGGCTACGACCTGCTCGGCCGGCTCGGCAACGGACAGGGCTTGGGAGACAGCAACGATCCGGGCGAAGGCAGCTCCACGCCGGTGGCGGTCGTCGGCGGGGCGAGCTACCTGGCGCTCGATGCCGGCGCCGCGCACACCTGCGCCGTGCGCAGCGACGGCACGCTCTGGTGCTGGGGTGCCGACGATCGGGGCCAGCTGGGAGCGGCGGCGAGCGATGCGTGCACGCTCAACACGGCGTCGGCGGCCTGCAGCCTGCTGCCGGTGCAGGTGCAAGTGGCCGGCGACCCGCATTTCGCCGCAGTCTCGGCCGGCACCTCGCACAGCTGCGCGATCACGGACGAGCAGGTGCTGTGGTGCTTCGGCGCCAACGACTTCGGGCAGCTCGGCACCGGCGACACACAGCCCACCACCGCACCGCAGATCGTTGCCGGCGAGTTCACGCTGGTCAGCGCCGGGGCAACCCACACCTGCGCGCTGCGCAGCGACGGCCGGCTCGCGTGCTTCGGCAACGACGAGAGCGCGCAGCTCGGCGTGCCCGGCCTCGTGCTGGCGAGTCCCACCGACGTCGCGCCCGACCCCGGCTTCCGCGACGTGAGCGCCGGAACGCTGGCGAGCTGCGCGGTGGACCCGCTCGGAGCCGGGCTGTGCTGGGGCCAAGGGCCCTTTGCCGGCAGCCCGACGCCATCCGAGATTGTTCCAATGTAAAAAGCATTATACAGTAATAATGCATTGATGGTGGCACCCCATTCACGACGGATGAGGCTGCTCTGGAGCCTCGCCGTGGCGACCTTCGCGGGCTGTGAGACGCCGCCGGCCGCTGCGCCTGTGGCGTCCGCGCCGAGTCCCGCCGCCCGCGCGGCCGCGCCGGCTCCGCGCGTGCTGCGCCCGGCGGCCGAACGCGATCCGACCGTGGCACGTGCGGCCCGGGCCCAAGAGCTGCGCGCGCCCACGCTCTCGTCGGCCTTGCACGGCGGGCGCTGCGCGTCGCAAGCCGACTGCGAGCCGGGCAACGTGTGCGTCGCGGTGACGGCCGGCGTCTCGGAGTGCAGCCCGGCGCGCTTCGGCGTGGGACCCGTGCCGCGCGGCGCGCCCAACGGACGGCCGGCGCCGCCGCTCGGTCTGCTCGACGGCAAGGTGCTACGAGACCAGGTGCACAGGGGCGCGCCTTGAGCGGCTACCGCGACATGCGCGGGCCGACACGACGCGCAATCATGCGACGCGCGTGCCTCGGCGCGCTGCTCGCACTGCTGTGCGCGCTCGCGTTCGCGCCGCGCGCCCGCGCCAACGTGCTGGTCGAGAAGTGGGCGCAGACGCCCGGCGGCAGCCCGGACGGCATCGCGCTCGGGGACATGGACGGCGACGGCCGGCTCGAGATCGCGCTGGTGCTGCGCGGCGGGACCTTCACCGCCGGCAATTACACGCCCGACCAGGGCAGCCTGGTGGTGCTCAATTACGACGGCAGCGTGCGCTTCCAGGTGCAGACCGGGCAGCAGATCGTGGGCTTTCCGGTGTTCGGGGACTTCGACGGAGACAGCTTCGCCGAGGTCGCCTTCTGCGAGGTCTCGGACAGCGGCTATTGCTACGTCTACGACGACGGCGGCGCGCTCCTGTTCCAGGTCGGTCCGCTCTGGTACCCGTCGATGACCAACGGCGGCCCGGTCGTCGCCGACATCAACGGCGACGGCTATGACGATCTGATCGTCGTAAGCTCCGCGGGCGAGGTGCAAGCGGTCTACGGACCGTCGGGCGCGGCTGCCTGGAGCTACGATCTCTACGATGCGCACGGAGACTGGCCGTTCGGCCACGCCGCGCTCGGCGACATCGACGGCGACAAGAAGCCGGAGCTGGTGATCGGCGGCGCCCAGCGCGGCGGCATCTACGTGCTCAACGCCGAGGATGGCACCGAGCAGTGGGTCGCGCCCAACTTGTACGCGACCTACGAGAACTACTTCTACGGCAGCGGGCCGATGCTGATGAACCTGGACGCCGACCCCCAGCTCGAGATCGTGGGCGCGATGGCTGGCTATCCGGGGCCAGCCGCAGTGTTGGCGCTCGACACCGACGGCAGCGTGCTGTGGCGCACCCCGATCACGGCCGACCAGCTGATGTACACCAGCCCTGCCGCCGCCGACACCGACGGCGACGGCAAGCCCGAGATCTTCGTGCAGGCGCTCGACGGCACCCTGGTCCAGCTGCGCGCCGCCGACGGCGCGGTGCTGGCGCAGAAGTCCCTCGGCGCCGACAGCTGGAGCACGCCGGGTTTCGTCGACATCGACTTCGACGGGCGCATGGAGATCGTGACCTCGACGCTGTCGTCGACCTCGATCCTGGATTCGCAGCTCAACGTGCTCGACCACTACGACGACAGCAACGCCGGGCTGTTTCCGCCACCGGTGGTGGGCGACACCGACAAGAACGGCAAGCTCGATCTGGTGACCGGCGCCTGGTACCCGCAGCAGGTGGTCTCGATCCCGCTGCCGTACACCAGCGCGTTCTCCTGGTCGGGCTACGAGGGCTCGGCACAGCACGCCGGCTCGGTGCCGGTGGCGTCGCCCGAAACACTGCTGGGCAGCAACGTGGCACCGGCCGTCGTGATCGTGCTCAACGAGCTGGTCAACGCGGTGGCGGCGACCTCGGGCAGCCAGCAGAGCAACCTCAAGACCGCGCGCAACGATCTCGACCTCGGCTACCGCAGTTATCTGCAGGGCAATCCGCACACCGCCGTCGACTACCTGAAACAGGCGGTCGCGGCGATCGAGTCGGCCAAGAGCGCGGGCTACCCGGCGGCCTCGGTCGCCAACCTCGAGCAGCAGATCAGCTACGAGGGGACGTTGATGTTTCAGCAGTACATCGACCGCACGAGCGCGATCGCGGGGCCGACCAAGAGCCAGGTGCAGTCCGCGCTCACCACGCTCGCGACCGCGCAGTCGCAGTACGTCTCGGCCAACTACGCGGGCGCGATTCAGACCGCCGATAGCGGCGCCACCACCCTGCGCAACTTCCTCGACAACGGCTCGTACACCGTCGGCAGCTACTGCCCGACCGCGCTCGGTGAGGTCTATCTGGCGTGGGAGTGCCGCATCATCGCGGTGCGCGACCAGGTGGAGACCCTGCTCCAGCAGTACCGCAACGACAGATGGCTCACGCGAGCCGACAACGACCTGCGCGGCTGCGTGGTGTGGGGTCCGGATCTGGTGTTCGACCAGGCCTATCCCTACTGCCAGAACGCGGACAACGACCTCGCCAGATTCAGCCGGCAGGATCCGACGGCCCTGCGCAGCTCGCTGGCGTTCGCGGTCATGCGCAACACACGGCTCTACATCGACGACGCGACCACCTGGTTCGCCAGCGTCGATCCGTCCGCGCTGAGCATGGCCGAGTCGTCGTACGCCGGCGGTGTCTCGCAGTACAACGCCGGCGACTTCGCCTCCGCGCACGACAGCTTCGATGCCGCCTACAACGCCGCGCGGCCGTGTACGGGCGGCAGCTTCGGCAATCCCGTGCAAGGCTTGATGGGCGGCGGCTGCCATCCCTGAGCGGGCTGCGGCCAGCGCGCACGGCAGGTGATCGGCGCGCTTCAGCTTTCGGCTGAGCGCTCGGGCACCAGCGCGGCAACCACGACCAGCGGCGTCACCAGGCCTCCCTGCACGAAGCTGAAGCAGCCCTTGAGCACGCCGAGCGACGTGCGCTCGAGCCCAGGCACGCCGGAGGCCCACAACACCAGCAGCGGCAGCGGCACGAACAGCAGCACCGAGATCACGCCGAGGTTCCACGCCCGGCGCGGCAGCGAGCGCGGCCAGCGCTCGAGCGAGGCGCGCAGGCGCGGGGGGATCGCGGGCGGCAGCAGCTTGCCGCGCCGCAGCCGGTTGCGCGTCTGCAGCGTGACCACGATCGCGGTGCCGAACGAGATGCCGAACGCCATCGCGACCAGATCGGCGGCCAGACCCGGCAGGCCCCACAGCGGCAGCGAGGCCCCGGGCTTGAGCAGCACCAGAGCCAGCGGCGCGTTGATCAGCGCGTTGACCACGCCCGCGCCGAGCGCGGTTTGCCAGAATGAAAAGGAACGAGGACCGGACATACCAGGGATGCTCCAGGGCTGCGCGGCCTTTGCGGCGGCGCCGTGCTCGCAGCTTACGCCATGCGCGCCGGGCCGCACGGCTTTCGCACAGCGGCATCGGCCCGAAATGCGCTGCGCGATCCGCCGCGGTGTTAGGCTTCGCCCTCGCTGTGCCGCGCGACTTCTACTTATTTCTCGCCAGCCGCTTCGCTTCCGCCACCGGGATGACGCTGCTGCGGGCGGCGATCGCGTGGCACGTGTTCGAGCTGTCCCATTCCGCCTTCTACCTGGGCCTTCTGGGGCTGGTGCAGTTCGTGCCGGTGCTCGGCCTGACCCTGGTCGGCGGCGCGGTGGCCGACAGCTTCGACCGCCGGCGCGTGATCAATGTCGCGCAGGTGGTCTTGCTGGGCTGCGCGGTCGCGCTGCTCTACGCCACCCGCGACGGCCACGCCACGCTGCCGCTGGTCTACGCCGTGGTGGCGGTGGCGGCGGCCGCGGGCGCGTTCGAGGCGCCGGCGCGCTCCGCGCTGCTGCCCGCGCTGGTGCCGCGCGAGCGCTTCCCGCGCGCGGTGACCATCTCCTCGACCAACACCGCGCTGGCGTTCGCCTCCGGGCCCGCGCTGGCCGGCCTGGTGATCGCGCGCTCCGGCATTGCCGCCGCCTACGCCGCCTATCTGGCGCTGATCGTGCTGGCCTTCGCCGGCATCCTGGCGCTGCGCAGCGGCGGTGCGGTCGCATCGCGCAGCGCGATCAGCCTGCCCGCGATTCGCGAAGGCCTGTCGTTCGTGTGGGGGCAGCCCGTGATCCTCGGCTGCATGACGCTCGACATGTTCGCGGTGATCTTCGGCGGCGCAGCCGCCCTGCTGCCGATCTTCGCCAAGGACATCCTGCACGCCGGCGCGCGCGGCTACGGCCTGCTCACCTCGTCGTTCGAGCTCGGCGCGCTGGCGATGTCGGTCGTGCTGGTGCTGCGTCCGCCGGCGCGCAACGCGGGCCGCGCGCTGCTGGCCAGCGTGGCGGTGTTCGGCCTGGCCACCATCGTGTTCGGCTACTCGCTCAGCTTTCCGCTTTCGGTCGGCGCCTATCTGCTCGCGGGCATGGCCGATCAGGTGAGCGTGGTGATGCGCTCGACCGCGATCCAGCTCTCGACCCCCGACGCGCTGCGCGGCCGAGTCAGCGCGGTCAATATGATCTTCATCGGCGCCAGCAACCAGCTCGGAGCGACCGAGTCGGGCTTCGTCGCCTCGCTGACCAGCCCCACCTTCGCCGTGGTCAGCGGCGGGCTCGGCTGCTTGCTGGTGGTGAGCGCGATCGCCTGGCGCATGCCGGCGCTGCGGCGCTACCGCGTGGACTGAGCACGCCGCCGTCAGCGGTCGAGCGAACGCAGCATGTCGCTGGCAAGGTCCACCACTTCCATGCCGTGGGCCACGCGGATCGCGCGCACCAGCCATTCGATGCGGTCGTTGCCCCAGAACGGCTCGCCGCGGAACACGAACAGCGGCACGCCGAAGATGGAGTCCTGCTCCAGCGCCTGGATCATCCCCTGCACCACCCGCGTCTGGTAGCCGCTGTCGCCGGCGGCGGCGATCAGCGCCTGCGCGTCCAGCCCTTGCCCGCCGGCCGCTTCGGCCATCACCGCGTCCTCGCCCACGTCGAGCCCGCGCACGAAGCGCGCCTCGAACAACCCGCGCGCGAAGGCCGGACCCTTGCCCTGGTCCGCGGCGTACACGAAGGCCGCGTGCGGCCGGATCCAGTCGGTGTCGAGCTTGGCCGGCGCCTGGGCGCGATAGCCGTACGCCTCCGCCACGCGCGCGATATCGCGCTCGATGTACTTGCGCTTGTTCGGCACCGCGGCGGGGTCGTTCGGGAAGTCGGGCGGCGGGAACACCGGAATATAGTCGAGCGCCACCTTCAGCGCCTGCAGGGCCTGCTCGATGCGCAGCAGCGCGAGCCACGAATACGGGCTGCGAAAGCTGAAGTAGAAGCGAACGCGGTCCTGGGGGTCGGTCATGTTGCCTCCTCACGGCGGCCGCGGCGCGCTTGGCTGCGGCGGCGCGCGCGACCTCAGCCGCGTTGGGCGCGAATCGCAGCGCGCGCGGCCTCGAAGTCGGCGGGCGACTCGACGTTGACGCTGGCAGCAGCCTTGTCGATACGGCGAATCATGCCGCTGAGCACCTTGCCCGGTCCGATCTCGACGAATAGCCCCACGCCGTCCTCGAGCATGCGCCGAATCGACTGCTCCCAGCGCACGGGGCGGCTGATCTGGCGCAGCAAAGCGTCGCGCGCGGCCGCGGCGCTGGTCACGGCGGCGGCGTCGACGTTGGCGTAGACCGGGAAGGCCGGATCGCGGAACCCGGCGCGCTCGAGGTGGGCGCGGAACTTGTCCTCGGCCGGCTTCATCAGCTGGCAATGGAAGGGCGCGCTGACCGGCAGCGGTCGCACCTTCGCGCCCTGCTCGCGCAGGCGCTCGACCGCACGCTCGACTGCAGCGGTCTCGCCCGCGATCACGAGCTGTCCCGGACAATTGCAATTGACCGGCTCGACCACGCCCTCGGCCTCGGCGCAGACGCGCTCCACCGCCTCTGCCTCCGCGCCCAGCACCGCCGCCATCGCGCCGACGCCGACCGGCACTGCTTCCTGCATGTACAGGCCGCGCGCGCGCACCAGCCGCACCGCCTCGTCGAACGCTAGCGTCGAGGCCGCCACATGCGCGCTGTACTCGCCCAGGCTGTGACCGGCGGCCGCGTCGCAGCGCTCGCCCAGCGCCGAGAGCAGCGCGATCGATGTGGTGAGGATCGCGGGCTGCGCGTTGGCGGTGAGCTGCAGCTTGTCCTCCGGGCCCTCGAAGCAGAGCGCGGACAACGACTCGCCCAGCGCCGCGTCCGCCTGCTCGAAACGCGCGCGCCCCTCTGCGCGCTGGTCGTACACCGCCCTACCCATTCCAACCTTGTGCGCGCCCTGACCTGGAAACACGAAAGCTACCTTGCCCATGCTCGCTCCTGTCGAAGCCCAATCGCGGGGCGTCCTCTGGCGCCGCTGCGCGCGGCGGGTGCTCGCGGCAGCCAAAGGTGCGGCGAGCGACAGCACAACGCAAGCCCCATGCTGGCCAACTCTGGCTATAGCGGCCCCGTCTCTTGGCCGCGCCGAAGCAGCGGATCTATGATCTGAAGTGGTGAGTCGCAACAGGTCGAGACGAGGCGCCACGCAATGAAGCTGCGGCGCGAGCTGGTGATTCGCGAGGACGGCGCGCTCGCCGGGGTCGACCAGGCCGGCACCGATTGGCTCGCAGGGCATGCGGGCCGCTACCGCATCCTGGAAGGCTCACCGGGCGTGCTGGTGCTCGAGCGCAGCGACGGCGAAAACGCCGGGCCCGGACGCGTGCTGGCGACCGGCGAGATCGTGGGCAAGACCACGGTGCTCGAGCTGATCGCGATGATCGCCAACAACGGATGGCGCGGCGAGCTCAGCGTGTTCGGCGAGCACACGCGCCGCTTGATGTTCGACCAAGGCGCGCTCAAGGCCGCCTACAGCGATGTGCCGAGCGAGCGCCTGGGCGAGGTGATGGTCGCGCTGGGCGTGATGAGCCCCGACCAGCTCGCGCGCTGCGTGCTCGGCACCGGCCGCGAGCGGCGCTTCGGGGAGATCGCGATCGAGCAGGGATTCATCGATCAGAAGCAGCTGTTCGAAATGCTGCGCGGGCAGGCCGAGCGCACCTTCCAGGGTGCGCTGCTGGTGGCTGCCGGCAGCTACACCTTCGTGCTGGCGGCCGACGACTCCGAAGCCCCGAACACCACGCTGCACCTGCCGGTGCACGCGTTGCTGATGCAGAGTGTGCAACGCATCGACGAGATGGCGCACTTCCGCGAGCGCATCCCCAGCGGCGGGCTGCACCCGGTGCTGACCGAGACCGCCTCGCGCGTCACCATCGGCGATTCGCTGCGGCCGGTGGCCCTGCTCGCCGACGGGCAGCACAGCATCGTAGAGATCGGCCATGAGCTGCGCCTCGACGAGTTCGAGGTGACCAAGCGTGTAATGCAGCTGCTGCAGATCGGCTGCGTCGAGCTCAAGGAGAAGCAGGCGCTCAACCGCGAGGGCGTGGAGCGCATCGTCAAGCAACTCAACGAGATGCTACGGGAGATCCGCGACACGGTGGAGCGCCACAGCGGCGCCAAGGGCGCCAAACAGATGCTGTGGACCCTACAGGCTTGGGTACGCGACACCGAGATCGCGACGTACTTCGGAAGCGCGATGCGGCTCGACGGCGACATCTCGGCCGCTGCCACCCTGCGCCAGCTGCAGGAACTCCATGCCGAGCACGCGTTCGAATCGCTGCACCGTGCGGCCCACGAGCTAGTCAGCTTCGCAATGTTCTGCGCCAGCCCCAGCCTGCCACGCGAGGCCGAGCGCGCGCTCTCGAAGTGGGCCAACCAGCGCCTCTCTCGCATGCGACTCTAGATTACCGGGAGGGGCACGCGCCCCTCCCGCCCATTGGGCAAAGCCCAATCGGACCCACCCTCCCCCGTGGCTCGCTGCGCTCGCGCGTCCGGGCTCGCCTCTGCGTCCGGGCACGCGCCCCTCCCGCCCATTGGGCAAAGCCCAATCGGACCCACCCTCCCCCGTGGCTCGCTGCGCTCGCGCGTCCGGGCTCGCCTCTGCGTCCGGGCACGCGCCCCTCCCGCCCATTGGGCAAAGCCCAATCGGACCCACCCTCCCCCGTGGCTCGCTGCGCTCGCGCGTCCGGGCTCGCCTCTGCGTCCGGGCACGCGCCCCACGCAACGCTTGCGCCAGAGCGCCGAACGTCCGGAGGCCAGGGAACAGCCCTGGCTCAACTCGCGCGCGTCTCGAGGGCCAGGGCGTGGACCGGGCCGGCCATCAGCTCGCCGAGCGCGCGGTAGACCAGCTGGTGCTGCTCGACCCGGCTCTTGCCGGCGAATTCGGGCGCCACGATCACGGCCTTGAAATGGTCCTTGGTCCCGGTCAGGTCCTCGACCTCGATCCGAGCCGCGCCGGGGAAAGCGGCGCGCAGCTTCTGTTCCAGTACTTGCGGTTCAACCATGTCCGTTCCTCGCGGCGGGGCTGCCGCCTTCGGCCGCACGCCGGACCCGAGGGCCGGCACGCAAACCGTCACCTGCTGAGGTCGGCGACCGTGTACCCTTTGCGGGTCACATACAAGTTGACCTGCTCCTGGCCCTTGTCGTCGGGTGCGCCCACGGGCTCTACCCCGAGCTCGCCGCCGAACTGCTGGTGCAGGGCGTCGGAAAAGCTGTCGTAGGCCGTGGCGCGCTCCGCGGTCCAGCGCAGCTCGATGCGGCAGACCGCATTGCGGCAGGCCGCGCTCTGCAGCAGCTCGGCCGGCAGGTCGCCCCCGCCGGCCATGGCCTTGAGCCGGGCCTCGGTGTCGGTGGCCCACAGCGGATCGCGCGGCTCGGTCTCAAACGCGTGTCGCAGCACGCCCGCCGGCCCGGCCGCGGCGGGCGGCGGCGCGGGCGCCGGATCGTCGGCGCGCTCCGCCTCGTCGGCTTGCGGCTCGGCTTGGCTGTTGGGCTCGTTCACAGCGCCCTGGGCCGACCTCGCGCCCGCGGGCGCCGGATCGTCCTTGGGCTCGGCCGCCGCGGGCTTCTGCGGCTCGGGCGCGCTCGGCTCCTCGGCAGCCGGCGGCTGCGGCGCCTTGGGCGCCACGGCCGGCCCTTCGACCTTGGCCGGCTCCGGCTGCGGCACCACGGGCGCCAGCTGGGCGCTCGGGTCATCGGTGGGCAGCGCGCGCGGACGCTTCTTCGCGACCGGCGCGCTGGTCAGCTCTTGGTACAGGAACGGCGCCCACATCAGCAGCATCAGCGCGCCTCCGATCTTGAGCCAACGCGTCATCGCCCGTATCCATCCCGCGCGCCGGGCTCCCGACCCTACCGCGCGCCGGCCACCCGGCCTTCCATCCGCCCAATTGGTAGCGCGCCGCCATCGCGCAGGGAAGCTGCCTCGGCGCCCCAAAAAGTTGACCGGTTGGCGGGCTGGCCGTTACTCGGAAGCATGCTTCGCACGCTGCTCTGCCTCTCGCTCGCTGCGGCCGCGATCTGGGCCGCGGTCGCAGGTGCCGGGGCGCTGCGCGCGCGCGAGGACGCGGCCCGGCTAAGCCGGCAAGCCGCGCTCGCCCTGCGCGCTCCGCTCAGCCGCGCGCCCGACCTCGAGCGTATCGACGCCAGGCGCGCGCTCTCCCTGCTCGATCAGGCCGCCGCGCTGCACGGCGACGCGCATACCCGCGCGCTGCACGCCTGGGCCGAGGCGCTCGACGATTACCAGAAGGACCAGCCCGAGCGGGCCGCAACCGCCCTGGCCCGCGCGCGCCACGGTTTGCCCGCGAGCGCAGACCTCGATTTGCTGGGCGCCGCGATCGCGTTTCGGGCGGGCCACGCGCAGCAGGCCACGGCGCAGCTCGACCGCGCGCTTTCGCGCGCGCCGCACCATCCGCGCGCGCGCATGCTGCAGGCCGACATGGCCGCCGACGCAGGACGGCCGCAGCGCGCGCTCGCGCTGCTGCAGGCGCTGATCGCCGAGCAGCCCGAGGTCGGCACGTTGTACAACCGCCGCGGCCTGGCGCAGGAGGCGCTCGGCAACTCCGCAGCGGCCAGCGCCGACTTCGAGCGCGCCGCGGCGCTCGACCCCAGCATGCCCCAGCCGCACATCAACCTCGGCCGCAGGCTGCGCGACCAGGGCAGGCTGCGCGAGGCCGAGCAGGAATTCGCGCTGGCGATCGCGCGCGGCCCGAACGAAGCGCAGGCCTGGCTCGGCCGCGGGCTGAGCCGGATCGGCCGCGGCGACGTGGAAGGCGGCGAAGGCGACGTGGAGCAAGCGCGCGCGCTGGCGCCGGCCGAGCCCGGCCCGCTGCTGGCGCTGGCCGATCTCGACGTGTGGCACGGCCGGATCGGTCGCGCCATCGAGCGTTACCATGCCGCGCTCACGCTCTCGCGCCAGGACGCGGTCGCCTGGCTCAAGCTCGGCAACGCGCTCACCCGCGACCGCCAGTACCAGCAGGCGCGCGCCGCATTCGAGCGCGCGCTGTCCTTGAAGCCTGAGCTGGCCCCCGCGCACAATGGCCTCGGCGCCGCGCTGATGGGCCTGGGCGAGCACGCCGCGGCCGAAAAGGCCTTCGCCACCGCCGCGGCCCTCGACGACAGCGACCCCAACCCGGCCCGCAACCTGGCACTGCTGCACAAGCGCTACGGGCGCAGCGGCGCGCGCAGCGGTCCGAGCGCGCTGAACTGAGCTGCGCTCGAGGGGCTGTGCGGCTTGCGCGCGACCACGACCGGCAGCACCGAGGTCTTTTATTGAGCGGGGGGCGACTCAGGCGCTGCGGCGCCGTCGCGCTCGCTGTCCGGGCGACGCCCGGCGCCCAGCCCGCTCGGCTCCCGGCGCCCGCTCCAGCATGGCGAGAGGTCGCGGCCGCCCGGCCGCGAAAGCTCCTGCAGGCGCGCGTCAGCCGCCCCGCGGAATTGCCCCGGACGAGCCGAATTCCTCAATGGTGTCACGGAAACGCGCGCGCGCAGGGCGCTGCAGGCGCGCGTAATTTGGCGCGCCCCGGCGCTTCGCTTCTACGCTCGTGCTGTGCTGCTTTGGACCCTCCTCGCGGCCCTCCTCCTGCCCGCATCCGCTGCCCTCGCGGATGCGGGCGAGGAGGCGCCGGCGTGCCGAGACGAGACCCCGCTCTCGCAGGCCGCGGGGGAGCTGTTGCTGCAGGCCAAGCGCCCGAGCTCCGACGCGTTGACCGCGGCGGTGCGGGCCGCCGGCTCGGACCTGGTTGGCGTGCGCGCGTACTACTACCGCCGCGGCGAGCGCGGCGCGCAACAATGGCTGGCGCAGGTCGAGCGCGACGCGGACGCCGCGCTGGTGTGCGGCTTCGCGCAAACCGCCGAAACCCGGCTGCTGCTGGTGGCCGTGCGCGCCGGCTCGCTCGACGCGCTCTCGGCGGGCAGCACGCGCGTGCGCGGCGCGCTCGCTGCCGGCTTCCGCGATCCCGAGCTGGTGATCTCCGACGGCCAGGGCGCTCTGCAGCGCATCAAGCTCGACCGCGCCGCGCTCGAGCGCGGCGTCCCCGTCTCCGAGGCGCTGCCGCGGCCCGCACTGGTGCAGCTGCTGGCGCGCGGTCCGTCGGGCCCGCGGCCGCTTGCCGAGCGCGTCTTGCCCGCCGAACGCGGCGAGCCGCCCGCGGCCGCCGGGGCCAGCCCGCAGCCCCCGCCCGCTGCCGGCGGCGACGCCGAGCCCGACGTCGCCGCCTTGCTCTCGGAGCTGCGCGCCGAGCAGGCGCGGCCCGCGCTTCGCGACAACGCGCTGCTCGCGCGCGTCGCCGCAGAGCACGCAACGCGCGTGTGCCAGGACGGGCGCGTGGCCCATGAGCTCACGCCCGGCGAGAACCCACAGCGCCGGCTGCGCGAGGCCGGCGTGCAAGCGCAGCGCGTGGGCGAAACGGTGGCGCGCGCGCCCAGCATCGGCGCGGCGTTCACGGCCTTCGAGCACAGCCCCTCACACCGGCTGACGCTGCTCGAGCGCGGCTTCACCGACGCGGGCGTGGGCCAGGCGGCCGACGCCCAAGGCCGACATTGCGTGGTGATCCTGCTGGCCGCCTGGCCGCGCTTCGTCGGTCGCTGAGGCCCGCCCTTGGGGGCCCGTCTACTCTTCGCTGGCGGTCGCGACCGCGAGCAGCTGCGCCAGCCCGAGCGCGAGCCCCGCGGTGAACAGCGGCTCGCTGAGCAAGGCCAGCGCGCTGTCGGGC
Source organism: uncultured delta proteobacterium (assembly GCA_963778655.1). Lineage (GTDB taxonomy): Bacteria > Myxococcota_A > Polyangia > Polyangiales > JAFGIB01 > CAVZVA01. The sequence goes on along the minus strand of CAVZVA010000010.1, from coordinate 1,396,722 downwards.
GCGACTCGCGCGAGCTCGAACGCGGCGCTGTGGGCGGGCCAGTAGCGCCCGAGCAGCTCGACCCAGGTGTACAGCGTGTACCAGCCCAGCAGCGTCACCGCCCAGGCGCCGCAGGCGCCGGTCGAGCGCGAGTCCATGAACGCCAGCAGCGAGAGCATCAGGATCAGCGCCAGCGGCACGCTCAGCACCGGCGGCAACCAGGCCTGCCACGCGCTGTCGAGGATCAACAGCTGGGGCAGCGAGCGGCTCATCCACAACCAGCCCGCGCACAGCGCGATCCCCAGCGGCACCAGCGCGCGCGAGAGCAAGGACGCTCGATGCCAGCTGCGAAACAGCAGTGCCATCGCGAGCACGCAGGTGCCGACCATCAGCACCAGCGGCTCGAGGCCGGTGGCGCGCTCGAGCCGTTGCGCGGTCACGATGGTCAGCCCGCTGCCGGCGACGGTCACCAGCGCCGCAGCGCGAGCCGGATACGGCATCGGCACCAGCCCGAGCACCACCAGAGCCAAGAACGCGCCGCCCATCGGCACCCCCAGACCGTGCGGGCCGCACGCCAGCCACGCCGCACCCAGGCCGAGCAGACCGAGCACCGCGGTCCACAAGCGTCCCGTCCGGGTTGCCGGAGCAGCCGGCGCGAGATCCTTGCGCAGCGCCTCGGACGCGAGCACCGGCGGGCGCGCGGCCGACTGCGCCGCGGGCGTGACCCGGCCGCTGGCGTCGGCGGAGGCGGGTCGGGGCGCAGGGGGCGGAGGCGTGCTCGCCCGCGCGGCGGCTTCAGGCGCGGGCGGGACCGGGTGCCGCTCCGAGCCCGCCGCGGCGGGCTCGGTCGAGGTGGGCGCACCGGCGCCCTCGCGACGCAACGGCACCACCTGGGCGCCGCGGTCCGGCGCCCGCTCGGGCTCGGCGGGCCGCAGCGCCGCGGCACGAGACGGACCGGTCTCGTCCTCTCGGGCGAGGGTCTTCCAGTCGAGCGCCGCGTTGTGACGCGGGGCCACGCGCGGCACCTGCGCCGGCGCGCGCGGGAGCGCGGTCACGGGCGAGGCCGGTCGGCGGATGGACGGCTCGTCGCTGCCGCGGGCGAGCGCGCGCGCCGACGGCCCCGGTGGCTCGTCGTCCGCGTCCGCAAGCTCGGTGCCGCAGTTGGGGCAACGCGCTGCCGCCGCTCCAAGTCGGCTACCACACGTGGAACAGATGCCCATTCGCGTTGTACCGAAGCTTGGTGGGGAACAAGCCGCGGCAGAGATCATGATAGCGCACAGCCCGGCAGCCTGCGCTACCCCACAGCGGGCCCTGTCAGCCGAATCACCAGCCGCCGCGCGGTGTTGTGCAAAAATCGAGCTGTGCAGCACATTGAACGACTTCTCACGTGTCCATGACACAGATGTCATGTGGGTTGACGCCGGTGCTCCCAGCGCTCGCCTCGCTGGATTCGGAAACACCAGGAAAGCCAAATGATCTCAGGCCGGTGCAAAGCTGGGGCGGGTACGGCGTGAGGGCTGCCTGAGCTGGCACTCAGCTTGCATCGGTCCGCGGTGGCTTTCTAGCTTCGCGTAGCAACCTAGATTCCTTTGGCTTCGTTGCTTGGCGCCGACACTTGATCTTGCCTTAGCCTCCTTCGCTCTTTGCCTAGCTTTTGGGTGACCTAGCCTTCGACTGACTTAGCCTTCGGGTTTCCTAGCCTTCGAGCCGGGCGCTATGCGCCGGACGTCCTGACGTCTTGAGCCGAGAATAATGGGGACCGCCCTCCTGCGGCGGGAGCTCCAGAGCGGTCCGCAGAAAAAAGCCCAAACGGCTTCGGCACGTTTGGGCTTTTCTTTTTTCTGCGACAGCCCGGCTGCGCGGGGGCGGGACGCAGGCCGGGCCCAGCCTGGCTTGGTGTAGGCTGCGGCTCGATGGCGTCCTCCAGGCATCGCCCCGGAGCGGTCGTTCTGGTGCTGGCCGCGGCGTGCGCGGGCTGGGCCTGCGGCTGCACCTCGATCGGCGGCGAGCTGCACACCGCCCAGCTCCTGTACAAGGACGCGCGCTACGAGGATGCGCAACGCTGGCTCGGCGAGCTCGAGCCGCAGACCCACGCCATGCATCCGTCCGAGCTGGCGCGTTTCTACTACTTGCGCGGCATGACCGCGTTCCGCCTCGGGCAGCGGGACGACGCCCTACACTACCTGGCCATCGCCGACGCGCTCAACGCCGAGGACCCCGCACGCTTGCCTCCCGGTTGGCAACCAGTCATGCAGCGCACGCTGCAGGAAGTGATGCCGACCAGCGCGTCGTGGCACGCCCGCAATCCGTTGCGTCCCGACACGATCTGACCGGCCGCCAGTCCAGGGGACTAGTCTCCGCTTCAGAGCGGGCGCCGCAGGCCCGCCAGCGCGTCCTTGGCCGCAAGCTTTTCTTTCTTGAGCTCGGTCACCAGCAGGTGCTCTTGCACCGTCAGAAAGGCTCGCCGATCGAGATCGGCGATACGCTCCTTCAGGTCGCCATGCCTGCGCTCGAGGCGATGGATCTGCGACTGCACGTCCAGCTTGCGATGCCTTGTCATGGAGACTCCCTTACGGAGATGGGCTGAAGCTCGGACCTATGAAAGCCAAGGGTGGAAGCGGCTCGCCCCCTGCGAGCCAGCATCTCAAAGCAGTCTGGGGATCGCAACCGGGCCGTGCACTGTTCAGTTGACCTGCGACACCCGCCGGGCCCATAACCCGGGCCTGAATAGCCGGCACCGGCAACGCGTCGAGATCACAGCGAGAAAGTGCAGGAATAGAGAGTGCCCCGCGACTTGTCCCGTAGCCTGCAGCGTGCGTGTTTCGTGTTGGTAGCAGGGGGCGCGGCCCTGCTCGCTGCAAGCGCTGGCGCGCGGGCCGAGCCCGCCGCGCAGGACGCCGCCGCAGCGCAGGCGGTGGCGGCGTCGGTGCAGGCGTTCTACGACCAGACGACCGACGTCAGCGCCAGCTTCTTCCAGACCTACGTCAACAAGCTCTACAAACGCGTCGATCGCTCCAAGGGGCGGGTGGTATTCAAGAAGCCGGGGATGATGCGCTGGGACTACGCCCAGCCCAACGGCAAGGTGGTGGTGAGCAACGGCAAGACGCTGCTGGTGTACGAGCCGGGTGAGGACGGCGAGCCGGGTCAGGTCGCACGGCAACCCATCTCCCAAGCACAGCTTCCGCAGGCGCTGTCGTTTCTGATGGGCACCGGCAAGCTGCAGGACAGCTTCACCTTCGGCCTGCTCGATCCTGCGCACGAAGGCTTTCCGGGCGGCGACGTGCTCGAGCTGCGGCCCAAGCGCCCCACGCCGCAGTACCAGCGCATCCTGTTCTACGTGGAGCGCACCCCGGCGCTACGCGGGCTGGTGCGGCGGGTCGTGATCGTGGATCCGTCGGGCAACCGCAACCGCTTCGATTTCAGCGCGCTCAAGTTCAACAGCGGGGTGTCCTCCGCGCTGTTCGACTGGCAGCCCCCCAAAGGCACGCGCGACGTCAAGCTGTGAGCCGCGGCGGTGCTCAGCGCAGCAGCCGCTCGAGCTCGGGCGCCAGCGCGCTCCAGTGGTGGCGCGCGCCCTGCTCCGCGCCCCGGGCGCCGAGCGCGCGCGCGAGCTCGGGCGCAGCCAGCAGCCGATCGATCGCGGCCTCGAGCGCGCCGGGCGCGCGCGGATCGAACAGCAGCCCGCTGTGCTGGTGGCGCAGCACCTCGGGCACGCCGCCTACGTCCGCGGCCACCGCTGGAAGCCCGGCCGCCATCGCCTCGAGCAACGCCGTGGGCACACCCTCGGAGCGGCCGGAGGCGAGCACACGCGAGGGCAGCACGAACGCGTCCGCGGCCCCCAGCAGCGCCTGTTTGCGTGCCCCGGTGACGGTGCCGAGCAGGCGCACGCGCAGCCGCGCGCCGCGCGCGAGCCGCTCGAGCCGGGCGCGTTCCGGACCCTCGCCCGCGATCAACCACTCGAGGTCGCCGCGCGCGCGCAGCGCGCCCACCGCCTCGACCAGGCCCTTGACCGGCACCAGCCGCCCGATGCTCAGCAAGGTGAAGCGCTCGAGCCCGAGCCGGCGGCGCTCGAGCGCGCGTGGCGCGCGGATCCGCGCCGCCCCGTCGATGCCCATCGGGTGCACGCGGCTGCGCGCGCGCGCAGCGGGCGCGAGCCCGGGCCCGAGCCAGCCGACGAAGCGCTCGCGCTGCTGGGCGGACACGAACAGCAGCTGGCTCGCGCCGCGCGCGATGTCGGCCGCGAGTCGCGCGCGCCCGGGCAGACGCGCGAGCAGGTGCAGGTCCGCCGAGTGCAGCACGGCCAGGTGCGGCCGCTGCTGCCGCAGCGCGCCCGCGAGCAGGCCGCAGGGCAGCGCCCAGTGGCTGACCAGCGCGTCCCAGCGCGCGCGCCGCGCGGCCGCCGCGCGCAGCAGCGCCGCGCAGAACGGCAGCGGCCCGAGCCAGGCGCGCGGATCGCGACGCAGGTTGTCTGGCACGCCGGCGCCGTAAAACGTGCGCTGCGCGCCGCGCGGCCAGAAGTAGGGCACCCAGCACAGCTCGATGCCCGGCCAGGCCGGCTTCGGCAGCCGCTGGGCCGGCTCGGGCGCGAGCACCTCGAAGCTGTGACCGCGCTGCGCCAGCGCACGCGCGAAACCGAGCACGAAATCGCCGGCCACGTCGCCCGGGTGGCGCGGGAAGCTGGTGGTCAGCAGGCCGATGTGCATGACGGTCTCGTCAGAGCGCGGGGGGAAGCGCGCTCACGGCTCCAGGCTCGGCAGCGAAGGTAGCGTGGCGTAGAGCGGCTGCGAGGCGACCGCGCCCGGCTCGGCGGCGGGCAGCTCGGGCCGCGGGTCGGTCCTGCGCGCGGCACGGCGCGACGCGGCCGCCATGCGCCGCAACAGCACGCGCGCGAGCACGAAGGGGATCACCAGCAACGCGTGGCGCAGCCCGATACCGCTGCGCTCGCTGCCGTACACCGGCCTCACCACCACGTCGCGCACGCGCAGGCCCGCGATCGCGAGCCGGCCGAGCAGGTCGTTGGGGTAGCCGTAGCCCTCCCACATCCGGTGCAACGGGAGCCGCGAAAGCCCACGGCGGCTGAGCGCGGTGTAGCCGCACTGCGAGTCGCGCACCGGTGCGCCCACGCACAGGCGCGTGAGCGCGCTCAGCAGGTGATTGCCGATCAGACGCGGCAGCGGCATGCGCGCGCGCGCCAGCGGGTGCGACAGCCGGTCGCCCTTGACGTAGTCGGCCTCGCCAGCGAGCACGGGTGCGAGCAAGGCCGGCAGGTCGTCGGGGTGCATCTGACCGTCACCGGCCATCACCGCCACCACCTCCGCGCCCGCCGCGAAGGCGCGCGCGTAGCCGCTCTTGAGCGCGGCGCCTACGCCGCGGTTGCGGGCGTGGCGCAGCAGCTCCACGCGCGCGTCGCCGGCAGCGAGCGCCACCGCGCAAGTGCCGTCGTCGCTGGCGTCGTCGACTACCACGACGTGATCGACGAAGGCCGGTAGCGTGCCCAGCACGCGCGCGAGGTGCAGCGCCTCGTTGTACGCGGGCACCACCACCGCGATCCGCATCTGGCCGAGCACCGCCCGAAGCTACTCCACCGTCACCGTCTTGGCGAGGTTGCGCGGCTGGTCCACGTCGGTGCCCTTGAGGTCGGCCACATAGTAGGCGTAGAGCTGCAGCGGCAGCACGGTCAGCAGAGGCAGCAGCTCGCTCTCGGCCGCAGGAATCTCGATCACCTCGTCGGCGAGCCGCCGCGCCTCCTCGTCGCCCTCGGTGGCGATGGCGATGATACGCGCGCCGCGCGCCTTGGCTTCCTGCAGGTTGCTCATGCTCTTGTCGCGGAACTCGTCACGCGGCACCAGCACCACCACCGGCACGCTGTTGTCGATCAGCGCGATCGGTCCGTGCTTCATCTCGCCGGCAGCGTAGCCCTCGGCGTGCACGTAGGAGATCTCTTTGAGCTTGAGCGCCCCCTCGAGCGCGATCGGAAAGTTCAGACCGCGGCCCAGGAACAGCACGTCGCGCGCCTCGAGGTAGCGGCGCGCCAGGCTGGCCACCAGCTGGCGGGTGCCCTGCAGCACCTCGCGCATCAGCTGCGGCAGCCGCGCCATGCCCTCGACCAGCTCGCGGGCGCGATCCTCGCTGAGCGCGTCGCGACGGCGGCCGACGTAGACCGCCAGCATAAGCAGCGCGCACAGCTGCGTGGTGAAGCACTTGGTCGAGGCCACGCCGATCTCGGGACCGGCGCGGGTGTAGAGCTCGCCGTCGGCCAGGCGCGGGATGGCGCTGCCCATCACATTGGCGATGGCCAGCACGCGCGCACCCTTCTGCTTGGCCAGGCGCGCAGCCATCAGCGTGTCGAGCGTCTCGCCCGATTGGCTCAGCGCGATCACCAGGTCGTTTGGCGTCACCACCGGATCGCGCGCGCGGAACTCGCTGGCCAGCTCGACCGAGGTCGGCACCTTGGCCAGGCGCTCGAAGTAGTAGCGCCCGGTCATCGCCGCGTGATGGCTGGTGCCGCAGGCGACCAGGCAGATGCGCTCGATGCCTCGCGCGATCTCGGCCGAGAGCCCGATCTCGTCGGCGATCACGTCTGCGTGCTCACGGTCGAGCCGCCCGCGCAGCGTATCCTCGATCGCGCGCGGCTGCTCGAAGATCTCCTTGAGCATGAAGTGCTTGTAGCCGGACTTCTCGGCCATCACCGGCGACCAGTCGATGGTGCGCACCTGGGGCTCGACCGCGGTGCCGTCGAGCGTGCTGACGCGTACCTGGTCGCGGCTCAGCACGGCCATCTGACCGTCCTCCAGGATAATCATGCGGCGCGTGTAGGGCAGCAGCGCCGGAATGTCACTGCCGCAGAAGCTCTCGCCCTCGCCCAGGCCGATCACCAGCGGCGAGGCGTTCTTGGCCACCACCAGCCGGTCGGGGTCGGCCTCGGCGGCCACCGCGATCGCGTACGAGCCCTCGACCTGCGGCAGCGCCTCGCGCACCGCCTGCACCAGATCCTTGCCCTGCCTGATCTGCTCGTCGATCAGGTGTGCGATGATTTCGGTATCGGTGTCGCTGACCACGCGCGCGCCAGCCTTCTCCAGCCGCGCGCGCAGCGCCATGTGGTTCTCGATGATGCCGTTGTGGATCACCGCGACCTGACCTGCGACGTGCGGGTGTGCATTGATCTCAGAGACGCGCCCGTGCGTGGCCCAGCGCGTGTGGCCGATGCCGGTAGTGCCTGCGAGCGGGGTCGCCGCAAGCGCCTTCTCCAGCTCGTGCAGCTTGCCGACCGCGCGCACCACGCGGATCTTGTGGCCGTCGTGCACGGCCAAGCCGGCCGAGTCGTAGCCGCGGTACTCCAGCCGGCGCAGGCCATCCACCAGGATCGGGGCGCACTGCTGCTGGCCGACGTAGCCGACGATGCCGCACATGGCTCAGTGCTCCTTGCCTGGGTGGCCGGCGGCAGCCGCCGGGGCCGCGGCGGGAAGCGTGGCCGGCGCAGCGGGCTTTGCGACCGCCGGCGGGGCCGGCGCGGCCGCCTTGGCCTGGGGTGCGACCGCCGGCGCAGCCTTGCCGGCGGCGGGCGCCGCCTTGGCCTGCGGCTGCGCCGCGGCCGGCGCGGCGGGCGCGGCCGCGGGCGGCGCGGGCTGCGGCTTGAGCACCAGCTTGCCTTCGGTGTCGACCACGGTGATCGGCCCGTAGGGCTCCAGCGCGCTCTTGATCGCGGCCGCCTCGCCCACCACCACGATCACGCTCTTGTCGGGACGAATGTACTTTTGCGCGGCTGCCAGCGCCTGCGGCGCAGTCACCGCCGCGATCTGCTGGTTGAAGTGGTTCCAGTAGTCATCGGGCAGGCCGTAGGTGCGCAGGTCGGCGACCAATTCCGCGATCTTGTCCACGCTCTCGATGCGCAGCGGGAAGCGATCGATCAGGAAGTGCTTGGCGTCGTCGAGCTCGCCCTGCGGTGGCGCCTCGCGCACGATCCGGTGCAGGTGCTCGTCGAAAGCCGCGAGCGCCTGTCCGGTGACCTCCGTGCGCACCGCCGCGAACGCGGTGAAGGGCGCGATCTGCACCAGCTCGCCGACGTCGCTGTATGCGCCGTAGGTTAGGCTGCGCTTCTCGCGCAGGTCCATGAACAGGCGCGACGCGGCCGAGCCGCCCAGCACCTGGTTGGCCACCAGCAGCGGGATGTAGTCGGGGTCGCGGCGCGCCAGCGCCAGATCGCCGTCGTAGATCACGGACTGCACCGACTTCGGGCGATCGACCAGCACCACCTCGCGCTGCGTGCGGGGGGACGGAAGCGTCCCCTCGACCGCGGGCACGGCGCGCTTGCTCCAGCCGGCGAAGGCATGGTCGGCGGCGCGCTGGACCTGGTCGGCAGTGACGTCGCCGACCACCACCAGAAACGCGTTGTTGGGCACGTAGTGCGCCGCGTGCCAGCGGCTCAGGTCGCTGCGCTTGACGCGCTGGACCACGGCCTTGGTGGTGTCGACGTGCGCGTAGGGGTGCTCGCCGTAGAGCGCCTTGTGCAGCTCGCGGCTGGCCAGAAAGCGCGGGTTCTGCGACTGCAGCTCGAGCCGCGCCAGCTCGCGCTTCTTGAGCTTGTCGAGCTCGTCCTGCTTGAACGCCGGCTCGCGCGCGATCTCAGCCAGCAGCCCGAGCGCCTCGTCGAAGTGATCGCGCAGGATCTTGATCTCGACGTAGCTACCGTCCGCGTCGTTGTCGACGTCGAGGCGCGCGCCCAGGAAATCGATGACCTCGGCAAGCTTGGCGCTGCTGTGCTTGCGCGTGCCCTCCTTGAGCATCGCCGCGGTCAGGTGCGCCAGCCCCGGCATGTCCTTGGGGTCGGCCGCGCTGCCGCTGCGCACCACCAGCTTGATGTCGACCACCGGCAGCTCGTGCATCTCCACCGTGTCGAGCTCGAGGCCGTTCGGGCTCTGGCTGCGCGCGATCGCCGGAAAGCGCGCCGGCTGCTGCGGTCCGGGCGCAGGCGGCTGCTGCTTGGGCACGGGGGCCTTCTCCACCGCGACCGTGGTGGTGGCCGGAGTGGCAACGGTCGGCTTCTGGGCGACCGGCGCGGCCGCGGTGGCGCAGCCGCCGAGCAGGCCGCAGATCAGACCGAGAGAGACGCACTGCGCGGTGAATGGATGCTTGCGGCTCATGGCTTGCTCCCGCTGTGAGCCTTGGCCTGCGCGACGGGCGCCGCGGCGGCCTTGGCCGGAATCACGTCGAGCACGGTGCGGTTGGTGGGTGCGAAGTACTGCTTGGCCACGCGCTGCACGTCAGCGGGCGTGACCGCGAGATAGCGGTCGAGCTCCTGGTTGAGCAGGTTCGCGTCGCCGAAATAGAGCTCGAACTCGCCCAGGTGCATGGCGCGCTGCATGTTGGTCTCCAGCTCGAACACGAACATCGAGCGCACCTTGTTCTTGGCCTTCTGCAGCTCGTGCTCGCCGATGCCCTTGGCCGCGATCTCGCTGATCTCCTTGAAGATGAGCGGGCGCGCCTCGGCGCCGGTGTGGCCCTTGGAACAGATCGCCCACACGCTGAACAGATCGGGCCCACGCCGCGAATCGGTGCCGACATCGATCTGCTGCAGCAACTGCTTGCCCTTGACCAGCTTCTGGTACAGGCGCGAGGACTCTCCGTCGCCCAGCACGATCCCGAGCAGCTCGAGCGGATAGTGGTCGGGCGCTCGGTCGGGCGGGATGTGATAGGCGATGTGGAACGCCGGCAGCTCGGCCAGCGGGTCGACCATGGTCTCGACGCGCTCAGCGGTCTGCGGCTTGAGCGGCTCGGGATTGTACGCGGGCGTCTTGTGCCGCGGGATGTCGCCGAAGTAGCGCTGCACCTCCGCCAGCGCCTGGTCCGGATCGAAAGCGCCGGCCAGGCTCAGCACCGCATTGTTGGGCGCGTAGTACTCGTCGAAGAACTCCTGCCCCGCCGAAAGCGGCGCGTTGCGCAGGTCCTGCATGTCGCCGATGGTGCTGTGCGCGTAGGGGAAGTAGTCGCCGTAAGCCAGCTCGTCGATCCGCAGCATCGAATTCACGTAGGGCCGGTTGTCCACGCTCTGGCGCCGTTCCTCCATCACCGTCTGGCGCTGGTTCTCGAAGTTCTGCTGGGTGATGGCCAGCGAGCGCATGCGGTCGGCCTCCAGCCACAGCCCCAGCGCCAGGTCATTGCTCGGCACGGTCTCGAAGTAGTTGGTGCGGTCCTCGCTGGTGGTGCCGTTGGGCGAGCCGCCGCGATTCATGATCAGCTCGAAGTGCTCGCCCTTGCTCACGTTGGCCGAGCCCTGGAACATCATGTGCTCGAACAGGTGGGCGAAGCCCGAGTGGCCGCGCTGTTCGTTGCGCGAGCCGACGTCGTAGTAGACCGCGATCGCGACCGTGGGCACGGTCTTGTCGGGGCTCATCACGACGCGCAGGCCGTTCTGCAGCACGCGGCGGATCACCGGCAGGTGCAGCGTGGCCGGAACCGCCGGCGCGGCGGCGGCCTGTGCAGCAGGCGCGCCGGGCTTGGCGGGCGCGGCCGCGGGGGCGGGCAGCGCAGCGACCTTGGGCGCAGCCGCGCCGGGCTTGGCGGCCGGCGCCGCGGGCGCCGCCACCGCGCGCTCGGGCACCGGCTTGGCCTTTGAGCTTGCCGCTGGCGCGGCAGTCGGCGCGGGGCTGGCGGGCTTGGGGGGCGCGACAGCCGGCGCGGGCGCCGCGGGCGCTTGCTGCGCGCGCGACGGGGCGCTCGTCCCAAGCGCGACCGCCAGCGCGATCCAGATCAGGGTTTTGTTGGGCATGGGTTTCCGTCGGTTGGGCGGCTCGAGGGCGGCGCGAGCGCTCTCGAGCGTCTCTTGAATCTCGAATCGTGTGTGATGAGGGCTTGGAGGGGGAGCTCGCGGACAACGTCGCAGCGGGCGCGCTCTGGGGTCGGAGTCACCCGATCGCAGCGAGCAGCCCTGCGCGATTACCTACAGCAGCCTTGACGTGAGAGATACCTGCACATACGCTCAGGGTCCATGAAGGCCGCCTTGCTAGCCACCGGCACCGAGCTGACCCGCGGCGAGCTGGTCAACGGCAACGCCGCCTGGCTCTCGGAACGGCTCACGGACCTGGGCGTCGATGTGGTGGAACATGCGGTCGTCCCGGATGATTCTGCGCGGATCGGGGCCACCCTGGCCAGGTTTGGACGCGAGGTCAAGCTGGTGGTGTGCACCGGGGGCCTCGGCCCGACCTCGGATGACGTAACGGCGCAGGCCGCCGCCGCCGTGTTGCAGCTGCCGCTGCAGCGCCACGAGCCGACCCTGCAGCGCATCCGCGTCCGCTACGAGAAGCTCGGCCGGACGATGCCCGCGCCCAACCAAAAGCAGGCCGACCTGCCGCGCGGCGCGCGCGTGCTCGACAACGACGAGGGCACCGCGCCCGGCTTCGTGCTCGAGATCGGTGGGGCGCGCTGCTATTTCTTTCCGGGCGTGCCGCGCGAGATGCGGCACCTGTTCGAGCGCTACCTCGCGCCCGAGCTCGCGCGCGAGCTGCAGCGCACGAGCGGCCAGGTCCACGTCCGCAGCTTCGGCCTGCGCGAGTCGGAGGTGGCGGAGCGGCTGTCCGACGTGGACGTCGGCGGTTCGCTGCAGCAACCCGGCGTCACGTTGGGCTATCGCGCGCACTTTCCCGAAATCGAGATCAAGGTGTTGGCGCGCGCGCAAGACGCGGCCAGCGCCGATACGCTGGCCGAGCAGGTCGCAGCCCAGGTGCGGGAACGGCTCGCGCCCTACGCGTACGGCGGCCGCGACGACAGCTACCCGGCCCACGTGGGGCGGCTGCTGCGCGCGCACGGGCTGAAGCTGGCGCTGGCCGAGTCCTGCACCGGCGGGTTGATCGGCAAGCTGCTGACCGACGTGCCCGGCAGCTCCGACTACCTGCTGCTCGACGCGGTGACCTACGCCAACAGCGCCAAGCGCGAGCTGCTGGGCGTCGATGCGGGGCTGCTCGAGCGCTGCGGCGCAGTCAGCGCCGAGGTGGCGACGGCGATGGCCGAAGGGGCGCTGCGCAGGGCCGGCGCAGATCTGGCGGTGGCGACCACCGGCATCGCGGGGCCGGGCGGCGGCAGCGCGGACAAACCGGTCGGAACGGTGTGGCTCGCGCTGGCGCGGCAGGGCGAAAAAGCCCTGGCGGAACGCAGACTAGTGCCGGGCGACCGGGAGCGCGTGCGCACGCTGACTGCCTATCTCGCGCTGCAGCTGGTGGCACGTGCAGCCGCGTCCTGGAAGGCGGCGGGGAGCGGATTGCCTTGACGAACGGACTGCGCAGGCCGGACAAGGCGGAAAGCACGATCGCACGCGATTCCAGCGCCTGGCGGCGCGCCTCCTATTAGCCGATACGCACGCACGCGCGTGGCGCTGCGGCAACGCTCAGAAAGGAAACCACGATGGCAAGCGATGACAACCGCGGCAAGGCCCTGGATCTTGCGGTCGCGTCGATCGAGAAGCAGTACGGCAAGGGCGCGATCATGCGCCTGGGCTCGCAGGAGGCGGTGCCGGTCGAGGTCGTGCCCAGCGGCGCGCTCTCGCTCGACCTCGCGCTCGGTGTAGGCGGCTATCCCAAGGGCCGCATCGTCGAAGTCTACGGCCCGGAGTCGAGCGGCAAGACCACGCTCGCGCTGCACGCGATCGCCGAGTGCCAGCGCGGGGGCGGCGTGGCGGCGTTCATCGACGCCGAGCACGCGCTCGACGTCTCTTACGCGCGCAAGCTGGGCGTCAACACCGAGGAGCTGCTGGTCTCACAGCCCGACTTTGGCGAGCAGGCGCTGGAGATCGCCGACACCCTGGTGCGGTCGGGCGCGGTCGATCTGATCGTGGTCGACTCGGTGGCGGCGCTGGTCCCCAAGGCGGAAATCGAGGGCGAGATGGGCGACAGCCACGTGGGCTTACAAGCGCGCTTGATGAGCCAGGCGCTGCGCAAGCTCACCGGCAGCGTGCACCGCTCCAACACCATCCTGTTCTTCATCAACCAGATCCGCATGAAGATCGGCGTGATGTTCGGCTCGCCGGAGACCACGACCGGCGGCAACGCGCTCAAGTTCTACTCCAGCGTCCGACTGGACGTGCGGCGCGTGGGCGCGATCAAGGTCGGGGAGCAGGCGATCGGCAACCGCACCCGAGTGAAGGTGGTCAAGAACAAGATCGCGCCGCCGTTCACCGCCTGTGAGTTCGACATCCTGTTCGGCGAAGGCATCAGCAAGAGCGGCGACGCGCTCGACCTCGGCGCGGAAGCCAACGTCGTGGACAAGTCGGGCGCCTGGTACAGCTACGGTGGCGAGCGCATCGGTCAGGGCCGCGAGACCGCGCGCCAGTACCTCAAGGATCACCCGGCGGTGTTGTCCGAGATCGAGCGCAAGGTGCTGGCCGCCAAAGGCGTGCTGCGCGAGCCCGGAGCGGCTGCGCCGGCCGCCGGCGAGACGGCGACTGCCAAGGGGGGCGCAGCCAAGAGCGAGGCTCGCGATCCGGGAGCCAAGAGCGAAAACGCGGAGCGCGGCTCGGGATCACGGCCAAGGCCGCGCGCCTGACGGCGCAGCTCGCGTAACGGCCCAGATTCCGCGGCTCAGGCCCGCCAATTGTCACCTGTCTTTCCCGGACGGGGGCCGTGACCTCGGTTGCCCCCGTCCACCCAGGGTGGTACCATACACCACACACGAAATTTAGACCGCGCCCGCGGGACTCCAGAGTGCCTGACGCGGCAGACGAGGGGGGTCGTCGGCGCAGGACGCGCAACCGGCTGAGCAGATCAGATGGGAGACATACGTCAAGTGAACCGGCAGTTCGAGGTGGGAGACAATGCCGTATACCCCGCGCACGGTGTCGCGCAAATCACGGGTATCGAAAGCCGCGATATCGCCGGGCAGAAGAAAGAGTTCTACATCCTGAAGATCCTCGAGACCGACATGAAGCTCATGATCCCGACCGATGGGGCGCAGCGGGCAGGCCTGCGGGATGTGATCTCGAGGAAGGACGCCAAGAAGGTTCTGGAAATCCTCAAGGACCCGTCGGTCGCCGTCACCGTTCAGCCCTGGAACAAGCGCTATCGGGAGTACACCGAAATGCTCACCAGTGGCTCGGCATTCGAGGTGGCCAAGGTGCTGCGCGATCTGTACCGCGTGAAGGAAGAGAAGGAGCTCTCGTTCAGCGAGCGCCGCCTGCTCGAGCAAGCGCGCAACCTGGTGGTCACAGAGCTGGCGCTGGCGCGCAACGTCTCGACCGCCAAGGTGGAAAAGGAAATCGAGGCCGCGCTGGGGGCTTAGTTGCCAGGAGGGTCACGCGACCCTCCTGCCGCCCGCCGGGCACAGCCCGCAGGGACCTCAGGGCTTTGGACTCGGCCTGCGGGCGGCTTTTTCGGCCAGGCCGGAGATGCCAAAGCGGCGGTCGAGCTCCTGCTCGACGTCTCGCAGGCTCACGCCGCGCAACAGCAAGCCCACCAGCAGGTGATAGATCTCGTCGGCCGCCTCGGCGACCACGCGCGCATCCGACTCCTGCGCGATCGCGTCGGCCAGCTCTCCTGCCTCTTCGCGGATCTTCGCTCCGACCTCGGCCGCGCCTGCAGTCAGCAGCTTGCGCGTGTAGCTCGTGTCGCCGCCCTGACGTTGGCGCGCCTGCAGCTCGGCCCACAAGCGCGGCAACAGCGGTCGCCCGTGCGCGTCGGGCGGCTCCTGCAACGCGCCCTCGCGGCCGAGCGTACGGAAAAAGCAGCTGGGGCGGCCGGTGTGGCAGCTGGGCCCCTCCGGGTCGACCAGATACAACACTGCGTCGCCGTCGCAGTCCGCCCACACCTCGGCCACGTGCAGCACGTGGCCGCTGCTCTCGCCCTTGCGCCACAACGCGGCGCGCGAACGGCTGTAGAAGTGGCCTTCGCCGCTCGCCAGCGTGGCGCGCAGCGCTTCGTCATTCGCGTGCGCGAGCATACGAATCTCGCCGGTCAGGCGGTCTTGCACCACCACCGTGACCAGCCCGTTGGCGTCGTAGCGCAGAGGCAACGGCATGGCTTCGCTCTATGCCACAGCCGCCGCTGCCACGCGACCCGTGCGCCCTGACTCGCCGCGGCCGATCAGGACTGGCCGTGGAGAGACGGGCGGCGGTAAGGGCGCGCGCCCTAGTCCCCTGGATCCGTGATTTCTTGCCTATATCGGCGCGGGTTCGGCGTTGCTCGCAAGCCGCGCGATCGCAGGAATACGGCGTGGTATTTCAAGGTCGCGCAACGCCGCGAGCGACGGCGAGGGCGTGTCGAGATAGGTGAGGCATCACGGGTCCAGGGGACTAGCCACCCATCAGCGAATCGATCGCTTCGACCAGCTTGCCGACGTCGGGCTTCTGCACGAAGGCCGTGGCCCCCGCATCGAGCACCTGTTGCCTGCGCTCGGCGCGCGTCGAGTAGACGACGATGCGCACGTGCTGCGTGCCTTCAAGCGAGCGCAGGCGCGCGATCGCGGCAAGACCGTCCATGCGTACGCCCCCCACGTCCATCACGACCACGTCCGGCGTGTCGCTGCCAATCGCGATCAGCGCGTCGACCGGCTCAGGGAAGGTGCGCACCTCGAAGTGCGGCGACAGAGCGCGCTCGAGCCCTTCGAGCGTGGCCGGGTCCTCGTCCACGACGTGCACCCGCGGGCGGCCGTGCTTGAGCACGTCGGGCACGGGATAGCCGTACTTGCGCAGGAAATCGAGCACGTCCACGCGGCGGAAGCGCAGGTGCCGTCCAGGCGTGCGGAAGTGGCGGATCTCACCGCGGTCGGCCCAGTTGTGGATGGTCTTGAGATCCACCTGACAAAACTTGGCGACCTCGGAAGCCGTGAAGAGCTCTTTGGCGTATCCACGCTTCGGCATCCGGTTAAATTCCTACCCTCCGTTCGTTCCACTGTCTAGGACAAAATCCAAATTTATCCGCTTTTACCTTCTGTACCCTACATGGGAGCAGCGCGCGGCGGGGCGCGGGGGCCCGACGAGACAGCGGCCGTGCGAACCAGGGAGCGCCAGATAGCAAGGGGCGCGGGTCCCTGCCGGTTGCCTACCGGCGGCGCAGTACCCGCCGGGTGGGCCCGGGTAGCACAGCTGTGGGCTGCGGATGCTCCGGATCGCCTGGGTAGAGCAGGACCAGGTCGCCGCCCAGTGTGCGGATCACCGGCGCCACCACCGGTAGAGGCGCAGCCGCGGCCCGAGCCCAGGCGGCGTCGAGCGAGCCCGCCGCGGCAAGGCCCTCGAGCGTGCGTGCGGTCGGAGGCGCCAGCCGGATCTGGCCCTGCGCGCTGGCCTCGAGCGCCGCGCCCGGCGACATCCAGCACGCTCCGACCGACTCGCGCCCGTCGTGCGCCGCGTGCTGCGTCGGCGGCAAGCGCGCGAGGTAGAAGCTGGTGTCGAAGCGCGTGGGCTCGCTGTCGGGCGTGATCCACCGCGACAGCGGCTGCAAGCACGAAAGATCCAGCCGCAGGCCGGCCTGCTCGAGCAGCACGCCAAGCTCGTCGCCGGCATGCAGGCCTGCGCGTACCCGCGCGCACGTCTCGGCATCCGCGTCCGCGCCCAGCAGCACGCCCGCTTCCTCTAGCGTCTCGCGGACCGCGGCCACCGCGCGCGCGAGCGCGGCCGCCCCGTCGAGCTCGGGGCCCCAGCTCGTATCGGGCCCGATCTCCGCGATGCGCGCGCGCATCCGCGTCGAGCCATCGGCTGCGGCCACCTTGCCGCCCGGAAAGACGTGCATGCCGCCCATGAATCCCATCGTGGGCTGGCGCTGCAGCAGGTAGAGCTCGAGCTCCGCGCCCTGCCCCTCGCGCATCAGCACGACGGTCGCCGCCGGCTTCGGTTCCGCAGGCCGGCGCTCGTCCGCGTCCTCGACCGCCATCGCGCGCCTACTCTTCGGCGAGCACCAGCGTGGTGGGCACGCCGATCGCCGAAGCCAGCCGCGCCAGCGTCTCCAGCGACGGCGTGTGACGTCCTGCTTCGACGCGCGCGATGTTGGGCCGATGGATGCCGGTGCGGCGTGCGAGCTCGGCCTGCGTCAGGCCGGCGGCCACGCGCAGCTCGCGCAGGCGCGCGCCCAGACGCACGCCGTCGATCGCCACGGCCGAAGCGTGGCCGTTGATGGGCGCGACGCTCGGCCGCGTGTTGCCCGCGGGCGCGACCGCCGAAGCGCGCAGCTCGACCTCGCGCCCGGATGCGAGCGCGAGCGTGGCGGCCTCGGCACCAGGCCCGAGCGCGATCGAGGCCACCTCGCTGCCGTCGTCGGCCTCGCCGACCGGCCGCGGCAGCAGCACGGCGGTGCCGTCGGCGAGAACCGCGAGCAGCTCCCCGGGCCGCGGCGAGACCGCGAGATATTCGAAACGCC
This sequence comes from uncultured delta proteobacterium, assembly GCA_963778655.1. Lineage (GTDB taxonomy): Bacteria > Myxococcota_A > Polyangia > Polyangiales > JAFGIB01 > CAVZVA01. Next base: position 1,379,413 of record CAVZVA010000010.1, on the reverse strand, counting down.
TGCTGCGCTCGCGATCGGCGGCGCGCCCGAGCGCAGAGGCCACGCGCGCGACATCGCGCGCGCCTCGGCTCACCAGCCCAGGGCACAGGTCGTCGAGCAAGTCCTCGATGCCGGCCAGGTGCTCGTCCTCGGGCAGCACGACCGCACAGGTCACGCGCAGCGCGCGTGCCAGACCCACGTGCGCGAGCAACTCGTCCTCGTCGAACACCTCGCAGCCGGCGTCGATCACAACCACGTTGCCTTCGCGGATCGCCTCGCTGGGCGAGTCGGAAAGCATGGCCTGGGAGCGCAGCCCGACGCGCTCCAGAGCCCGCCGCCATTCCTCTTCGAAGGCGGGACGATCCGTGAGCAGGAAGACTGGGTTGGACATGGTCGCTCTGCGCGTGAGGAGCCCTTATAGGCAGAACCGATCGCGGGTCACAAGACCCATTCTGGCCTTTGTGATACCGCGCTTCGGAGGCCTGCGCCGGCCGATTCAGTCGATCGAAATTCGAGTGCCTGGAAAGGCGGTCGCACCCGCACCGGGCTCGTTCGGCAGAGGCCGCGCCGGAGGCCTGCGCGCACGGCGCGGGCGCACCCGCAGCCAGCCCGCCGCCAGGGCGCTCATCGCCAGCGCGAGCAGCGCCAGACCGAACGCCCAGCTCGCGAAACCCAGCCGGTGCGCAACCGGCTTGGCCAGGCTGCCGAAGGCGAGCTCGAGATGCACCCAGTACACGAGCAGCGAGGTGCGCCCGAGATCCAGCAGCGCGCCGCGCAGCGGCACGCGCGGCCGGCTGAGAACAAGCGCCAGGCCCCCCAACACCATCGTGGCGCCCACGCGGTAGATGACCCGCAGCGACTGCGTCAGCCAGGGCGCGCTCGCAAGCAGCGCGCGCGCATGAGGCAGCGCTTCGCAACTGGCCAGGCTCAGCAGCACGCCGGCGACGGCCAGGCGGGCCACGGCGCGGCGGCCGCCGCCGGGGCCCTCACGCTGGGCTCGGCCGAGGTACAGGCCGAGCGGCGCCCCGACCAGCGCGTAGGCCGCCCAGGGAAACAGCGGAAACAGGGCCGGCGCCGGTTGCCCCGCGGGAACCTCCCAGCTCGCCAGATAGGCGGCCAGCGGCCGGGGCAACGGGCCGGGCACCCAGCTCCTGAACCAAGGCGTGAGCTGGGTGATCACAGCCGCCACCGCGAGCCCCAGTAGCCAGGGCCGACGCTGCAAAGGCCCGCGCAGCACCGCCAGCAGCACCAGCGAGAACCCGATCGCCTGCAGCACGTCCACGCGCAGGAGCGGGATCAGACGCGATGGTATCGTTTGAGACACAATCACCAAACCGCCGGCGGTCAGGATCCCGGCGGCAGCCAGCAAGCGGCCGTAACCGCGATCCTCGACGGCGGCCAGGCTGAGCCCGCGGTAGGCCGCGGCATAGCCGGTGGCGAGCACCAGCGCCGCACACCACGCGGCCAGCTGCCGGTGTCCACCCGCATCGAGCATCCACATCTGCAACCGCAGGCCGTACCCCAGCACCACGAGCTGCAGCCCGCGCGTCACGCCGGCGCGCTGCTCCCCGGGCCGCGCCGGCCCCTCCCAGCCCAGACCCATGGACAGCCCGGCCAGCAGCAGGAAGCTGGGCGCGGCCAACCCGCCGAGCGAGCGCACGAAGTCCCAACCGCTTCCCTGCTTGAGCGCCGGGCGCAACCAGCCGTCGGCCGTGTGCATCCACAGCATCAGCACAACCGCCAGACCGCGATGGGCATCGATGAAATCGAGCCGACCGCGTGCTTGTGCGTTGGTTGACACCTCAGGGCTCGTTTGCTAGCGATCCACGCCCCGCCGCGGGTTCAGGCGGAGATCTATCCTCGGTTGTGATGTACAAGTCCATCAGCATCTTTACGGGCAGCGCCAATCGCCCCTTGGCGGAGGCCACTGCGGCGTACGTGGGGATCGGGCTCGGACGCGCCGAGCTGACCCGCTTCTCGGACGGCGAGATCTTCGCGCGCATCGGCGAGAACGTGCGCAGCGCAGACGTATACGTCGTGCAACCGACCTGCAGCCCCGTCAACGACCACTTGATGGAGCTGCTGGTCATGGTGGACGCGCTGCGGCGGGCGTCGGCCGGCTCGATCACGGCCGTGCTCCCGTACTACGGCTATGCGCGCCAGGATCGCAAGGTCGCGCCGCGCACGCCGATCACGGCCAAGCTGGTGGCCGACCTGCTGACCGCGGCCGGGGTTAGCCGAGTGGTCGCGATCGACCTGCACGCGGGCCAGATCCAGGGCTTCTTCGCGCTGCCATTCGACCATCTGTACGCCAATCGCGTGTTTCTCGACTACCTGCAACCCAAGTTCCATGAGGAGCATCCGGTGCTGGTCTCGCCCGACGCTGGCGGCGTGGAGCGCGCCCGCGCGTATGCCAAGCGGCTCAAGGCCGATCTGGCCATCATCGACAAGCGCCGCGAGCGCGCCAATGAGAGCGAAGTCATGAACATCATCGGCGAGGTGAAGGGCCGCGACTGCGTGATCCTCGACGACATGATCGACACCGCCGGGACGTTGTGCAACGCGGCCGGAGCGCTGGCGGAAGCCGGAGCGCGTCACGTGTTCGCGGCGGCGACCCACCCCGTGCTCTCTGGCAGCGCGGTGCAGCGCATCGCACACTCCGTGCTGCAGGAGGTGGTGGTGACCGATACCATCCCGCTCTCGCACGAGGCGGAAAAGACCGGCAAGTTCAAGGTGCTCACGGTCGCCGCCCTGCTGGGCGAGGCGATCAAGCGCATCCACAATGGCGACTCCGTGAGCTCGCTGTTCGATTGAGGCGCAACTTCGAAGCACCGTGGCATGAGGAGCTGAGGCATGGAACCGCTGGCGTTGGCAACTGAGGCTCGGGAGGGCACGGGCAAGGGCGAGGCGCGCCGGCTGCGCGCGCGCGGTCTGGTCCCGGGCGTGTTCTACGGCAACCGCACCGAGGCGGTGAGCGTCGCGATCGCCCCCAAGGCGCTGGGGCAAGCGCTCAGCTCGCCGCAACGGCGCAACGTCCTGCTGCAGCTCGAGATCGCGGGCCAGCAGCACCTGGCGATGATCAAGGATCTGCAGGTGCACCCGGTCTCGCGCGCCTTGCTGCACGTCGATCTGTACAAGGTGGAGCTGGACCAGAAGGTGCGCACGCTCGTGCCGTTCCTGACCGAGGGCCGCGCCAAGGGCGTGGTCGCGGGCGGCGAGCTCAACGTGATCTACCGCGACCTGCCGGTGCGCACGACGCCCGACAAGATTCCGGCCGAGATCAAGGTCGACGTCACCAACATGGCGCTCGGCGATCTGATCCGTACCAAGGATCTGCGGCTGCCCGAGGGCGTCGAGGTGACCTTCGATCCCGAGCGCAGCCTGATCACCTGCGCCGAGCCACGCAAACGCCCGCTCGACGAAGAAGAGGGCGCGCCAGGCGCCGCGGCTGCGGCCGAGACCCCTGCAGCGGCGTCTTGAGCACCGCGCAGAAGCCCCTGCAGCTTCTGGCGGGCCTGGGCAATCCAGGTCCCAAGTACGCGAAAAACCGCCACAATGTCGGTTTCATGGTGGTCGACCGCTTCGCGCTCGCGCACGGTGCGCCCGGCTATCGCGAGCGCTTTTCCGCCAGCTTGAGCAAGACCGGGGTGGGCGCGGGCGACGTGGTGCTGCTCAAGCCGACGACGTACATGAACCTCAGCGGGCGTGCCGTGCAGCAAGCCCTGCGCTTCTTCAAGCTCGAGCTGGGCGCGCTGGTGGTGGTGCATGACGAGCTCGACCTGCCCTTCGGGACGCTGCGCATCAAGCTGGGCGGGGGGACCGCGGGCCACCGCGGGCTGGCTTCGATCGTCGAGCAGTGCGGTGGGGCCGACTTCTGCCGGCTGCGGGTCGGCATCGGCCGCCCCCGCGCGGGCAGCGTCGAGGGCTATGTCCTGAGCGATTTTGCCGCCGCCCAAGGCGCCGAGCTGCAGGATGTGCTAGAACGCGCCTCCGCGGCGCTGACCGACATCGTGGTCCGCGGCGCCCAGGCGGCCATGAACGCGCACAACCTCAAGTCGGGCGCGCTCGGGTAACCGCCCAGGTTTCCCTGCTCCGGCGAGCCCGGGGCCATCGTCCAAAGGGAGCATCGATGAGCACAGCACAAGCCACACCTCTAGAAGAGCCTCGCGCGCGTGAGTACGAGACCATCTACATCATGCGCTCGAGCGTCGAGCCCGACGAAGCCGATCGCATCGCAGGCCGCGTGCGCGAGACCGTGCTCGCGCGCGGCGGCAAGCTGATCCGGGTCGACAACTGGGGCCGCCGGCGGCTCGCCTACCCGATCGGCAAGGCCACGCGCGGGGCGTTCGTATACGTGCGCTACGTCGGCCTCAACGACATGGTCGCCGAGGTCGAGCGCAACCTGCGCCTGATCGACGACGTGGTGCGCTTCCAGACCGTGCTGCTCAAGGAACGCGTGCGGGTCGACGACTACGAGGTCGATCCCAAGGACACCGAGTTCCACCGCCTGGAGCAAGCGCCGGTGGAGGAAGAGCCGGAGCTGGCCCAGCGCCTGGGGCTGGTGGAACGGCCGCGCAGCGAGCGCAGCGAGAGCAGCTACGAGCGTGAAGGCGAGGAGCTCGAGGCCGAGGAGGCCGAGGACCCGGCCGCGAGCAATGCAGGCGCGACGGAGGACGAGTCATGAACGGCGCACGAGACGGCGGAGGCGGCGGCTACGGCGGAGGCGGCGGCGGAGGCGGCGGTGGCTACGGAGGCGGCGGCTACGGAGGCGGCGGCTATGGTGGCGGCGGCTATGGTGGCGGCGGCTACGGTCGCGACCGCGACGACGACTTCCAGGGCAAGGGAGGCGGCCGCGACAGCGATCCGTTGGCCTTGCGGCGCCGCGGCGGCAAGCGCAAGGTGTGCCGCTTCTGCGCCGACTCGGAGCTCGCGATCGACTACAAGGATCCGGGCCAGCTCAAGTACTTCATCAGCGAGCGCGGCAAGCTCGTGCCGCGGCGCATCACCGGCAACTGCGCGCTGCACCAGCGCGAGGTGACGCGTGCGGTCAAGCGCGCGCGCCAGCTCGCGCTCATGCCCTACACGTCCAGAGGGTGATTATGGCCATGCACGTACAGGTCGTTCTCAAGCAGGACGTGGACAAGGTCGGCCGCGCAGGCCAGCTCGTGCGGGTCAAGCCCGGCTTCGCGCGCAACTACCTGCTGCCGCGAGGGCTGGCCGCGGTCGCGACCGGCGAGAACATCAAGCAGATCGAGCACGAGCAGCGTCTCGCGCTCGCGCAGGCCGAAAAGCAGCACAAGCTCGCCGAGGGCGCGGCCGCCCAGATCGAGGGCCTGACGATCGAGATCCCGATGCAGGTGGGCGAAGGCGATCGGCTCTACGGCTCGGTCACCTCGCGCGACATCGCGCTGGCGCTCGCGAGCCGGGGTATCGAGATCGATCGCAAGAAGCTGCAGATCCCCGACGCGATCAAGGCGCTCGGCGAGTACCAGATCACGGCCAAGCTCGGGCACGAGGTCAACGCCAGCTTCAAGCTGGTGGTCGTGCCGGGTTAGAATTCACAGGAAGACGGGAAGTCGAGAAGTCGAAGAACGGGTTGTTCTTCCCGCCTTCTCGCCTTCCTGTTGCATGGTCGGGATCGCTGCATCGCGGAAGCGGCGCGCGGTGGGAGCGTGTGCGTGCGATGCGAGTCACGGCGCACAGCCGAGACGGCGCTGAACAGGTGGAGCAGAAGTGGTGCGCGGCAGCGTTGCGGCGCGTTGCTCCGCAGCGACAAAGGCGGTGATTCCGGCCGCCGGCTGTGTCATGTTCAGCGGTCCCAGCGAGGCGAGCGTTGCGACATGGCGGATGGCCCCTCTAGCGGTCGAGTTCCCCCACACGACTTGAATGCCGAGCGCGCAGTGCTCGGCGGCATCTTGCTCGAAAACGACGCGCTCAACGTCGTCACCGAGCTGCCGCTGCGGCCGGGCGACTTCTACAAGGACGCGCACGCGATCGCATTCGAGGCGATGCTCGAGCTGTTCGCCGAGGGCCAGCCGGTCGATACCATCACCTTGCGCGAACGCCTGGTCACCGCGGGCAAGCTGCAGCGCTCCGGCGGCGACGAGTACCTGCTGGCGCTGACCGACACCATTCCCACCGTGGCCAACATCGAGGCTCACGCGCGCATCGTGCAAGAGAAGGCCGTGGTGCGGCGTGTGATCCACGCCTGCTATGAGACCGCGGCGCGCGGCTACGGCGACTACGGGCCGATGGCCGAGTTCCTCGACGAGGCCGAGCGCGCCGTCTTCGAGGTGGCCAAGGAACGGCTGCGCAGCAAGTACGAGCACATCAACGAAGTGGTGATGCGCACCTTCGAGGAGATCACGAAGGCTGCGGAGCGCAAGGAGCACATCACCGGGCTACCTTCGGGCTTCAAGCTGCTCGACTGGTACACCGCCGGCATGCACCCGGGCGATCTGGTGATCTGCGCGGGCCGCCCGGGCATGGGCAAGACGGCGTTCGCGCTGAACGTCGCGCTCAACGCGTGCAGGGCGCGCCAGGCGCCGGTGGTGGTGTTCTCGCTGGAGATGCCCAAGGAGCAGCTGGCGCGCCGCCTGCTGTGCAGCGAGGCCGGGGTCGACGGCAACCGCCTGCGCAGCGGGCGACTCAACCGCGACGACTGGGCCCCGCTGACGCGGGCGGCCGGCGAGCTGAGCGAGCTGCCGCTCTGGATGGACGACACGCCAGGCCTGACGATGATGGAGCTGCGGGCCAAGGCGCGGCGCCTGAAGTCCGAAAAAGGCCTGGAGCTGGTCGTGGTCGACTACCTGCAGCTGATGCGCTCGGGTACCCGCACCGAGAGCCGGGAGCAGGAGATCAGCGAGATCAGCCGCTCCCTGAAGGCCCTGGCCAAGGAGCTTTCGCTGCCGGTGATGGCGCTCTCGCAGCTCAACCGGGGAGTCGAGACCCGCGGCACCAAGGACAAGCGGCCGCAGCTCTCGGACCTGCGCGAGTCGGGCGCGATCGAGCAGGACGCCGACACCATCCTGTTCATCTACCGCGACGAGGTCTACAACCCGGAGTCCCCGGACAAGGGCGTCGCCGAGGTGATCATCGGCAAGCAGCGCGCCGGTCCGACTGGCACGGTCCGCTGCATCTTCAAGCGGGAATACACCCGCTTCGAGAACCTGGAGGAGCACCACGAGGGCGGCGGCGAGCCCTTCGAGCACTTCGGCTGACCCGGGCGGTCGCAGCGTGACCATTCGAAGGCGCCGCGGCGCTCCTGCAATGCAGCGCACAAAAGGGCCGGTCGGCGCGCGACCGGGCGGCGTGCCGGCGGGTGCGGACCCACTCGCGCCCCTTGCCCCATTCGACCCCTCATTACCCTTTTAGCTCAAGGCTTCCCACGAGCCATCGAGGGTAGTACGCTCCGCCCGTTTTTGGAGGGTCGATGCGTCTTCGCGCTCTAGCGATCGTGCTGTTCCCATTGTTGCTCGTGGCCTGGCCGCAGATCGCCAGAGCGGGCGGTCCGGAGTTTCCCGCCGGCGGCACCCGTTCGCTCGGACGCGGCGGAGCCGGCTTCGCGCGCGCGGACGACCCCAGCTTGATGACTCGCAACCCGGCTCTGCTCGCCGATCTGTGGGACAACCAGGCGCTGATCGGCGCGCACTTCCTGCTGCCGAGAGCTTGCTTTCAGCCGACCGGCGCCTACGGCCTGCGCGTCACCGGCGACGACGTCAGCGACTTCGGCCAGGGCCCGGTCTACATGCAGGCGCAGTCGGGCGACAAGGACCTCAACGGCAAGCCGCTGGTCGGGTACTCCGATCAGCCGTATCCGAACGTGTGCTATCGGGGCGGTGCGATCTTCCTGCCGCAGATCGGGCTAACGATGAAGCTCAGCCCTGACCTCGGCGTGGGGCTCGGCTTCTTTCCACCCGACACCGCCGAGATCAACCAGTGGGGCAATCGGGACGGAACCATCGACACGCCCGAAGGCTTGCGGCCCAACCCCCTGCGCTACTACCGCTCGCACCTGAACGTGTCGTTCTTCTCGCTGCTCGGCGCGATCGGCTATCGCATCGCTCCGTGGATCCGCGTCGGCGCCGGCTTCCAATGGAACGTCGCGGCGTTCGAGGCGTCCAACTGGACGCAAGCGCTGGCCGGCGCATACGACCCGCGCAAGGACGTCCGCACCGACGTCTTCGGCCGCGACCTGTTCATCCCCGGCGTGATCGCGTCGGTCGATCTCAAGCCGATCGATGCGCTCGACATCGCGATCGGATTCAAGTGGTCCGATCGCGTCGTGAGCAAGGCTAAGCTCGACATCACCTCCGGCGTGTTCGGCACGGGCCAGGTCTTCGATTACGTGGACGCGATGGGCCAGATGCACAAGGTCGGTAGCACCATCCCGACCACCCTCAACAACCAGACCGGCATCGTCAACTCGCCGCCGATCTGGGTGCCGCAGCTCTCGCTCGGCCTGCGCTATGCGCAGCGCCTCAAGCCGGAGCCGAAGGACCGGGCGAAGGCCCATGAGGCGGCCGGACGCACGGTCGAGGACCACATGCTGACCGAGCGCTGGGACGTGGAGGCCGACGCCATCTACTACTTCAACTCGGCGTACGACTATCAGGGCTTCACCACGCAGAGCGCAAACTCCGTGCTGCGAAGCATCGACTCCGCCGGCGTCACCTCAGAGTCCTTCTTCTCGGTCGGCCGCTGCATCCAGCCGGTCGATCCGATGACCAAGCAGTGCGCCGGCGAGCGCATCGTGCGCACGAACTTTGGGGGCAAGAACCAGATCTCGGCGCGTCTGGGTGGCGACTACAACGTGCTGCCCGGGCTGTTCGCGGTGCGCGCGGGCGTTTCGTACGAGACCGACGGGCAGAAGATCGACTTCCTCAACGTGATGGACTACATGCTGCGCCGCATCGGCATCCACGGGGGCTTCACCCTGCGCGTGGCCGACAAGACCGACATCTCGTTCGCTTGGGCGCACTTCATCCAGCGCAAGGTCCGCCTGCAGGTCAACGAGAACTACACCAACAGCCCCTACCCGAAGAAGTACAAGACCGCGGAGGATCACTTCCAGCCCGGTCTGGGTGTGGTGGGCGCCGACGGCACGGGCGCCGATCAGCGCAACGGCTTCGACGGCACCGCCGGCGTCGAGATCCCAAACGGCGACGTCACGCGCTCGCTCACGATGCCGGGCCCCGACTTCGTCAACGCCGGCAGCTACTACTACAATCTGGACGTGGCTTCAGTCAGCTTCACCCAGCACTTCTAGCGCTCCGCCTAGAGCAAGGATCGCGGGCCGCCAGCAGAGCGGTCGGGGTCTGTGAGCCCTTCCCGCGCGGGTCGATCCGCTCCCTCTGGGTTGATCACGCGGCCGCAGGTCACACGGCCCTGCGGCCCGAGAGTCAGCTCGCGGCGAGCGCCTCGGCGGTGCGCTTGTGCACGACCTCACCCTGGTGGGTGAGCAGGGCGCCGGCGATGATCTCGTCGCCGAGGTCGAGCTTGAGCCCTTCCTTGCCCATCACCAGGGCGAGCAGCGCGACCACGTTGCGCGCGAACAGCGCGCTGGCGTCCTGCGGCATGCTCGCGGGTAGGTCGGAATAGCCGAGGATCAGCACGCCGTGCTTTTGCACTTCTTTGCCGTTCTCGGTCAGCTCGCAGTTGCCGCCCGAGTCGGCAGCCAGGTCGACGATCACCGAGCCCTCGCGCATGGCGCGCACCATGTCCGCGGTGATCAGACGCGGCGCGGGCCGGCCGGGCACCTGGGCCGTGGTGATCACGACGTCCGCGGCCGCGACCTTGGCCGCGATGATGGCCTGCTGCTTCTGCAGGAAGTCGCTGCTGACCTCCTTGGCATAACCGCCCTCGCCACTGCCGCTCTCCGCCATCGGGAGATCGATGAACCTCCCGCCCAGCGAGGCGACTTGCTCCTTGACCTCGGGCCTGATGTCGCTGACCTCGACCAGGGCGCCCAGCCGCCGCGCGGTCGCGATCGCCTGCAGGCCCGCCACGCCGGCGCCCATGATCACGACCTTGGCCGGCTGAATCGTGCCCGCGGCGGTCATCAGCAGCGGGAAGTACTTGCCCAGGCGCGCGGCCGCCAGCACCACCGCCTTGTAGCCGGCGATATTGGCCTGCGACGACAACGTATCCATGCTCTGCGCGCGGCTGATGCGCGGCAGCAGCTCGAGCGCTAGACAGCTCACCTTGCGCTCGCGCAGCAGCTTGACCACGGGCAGGTTCTTGTGCGCCCAGACGTGGGCGACCAAGATCGCGCCCTCCTTGAGCAGGCTGGCCTCGTGCACGCCCAGGCTCGAGCTGTGCGCGGGCGGGCCGATCTTGATGATCACGTCCGCGCTCGACCACGCGCTCCTGGGGTCGGTGCTGATACTGGCACCGGCGTCCACGAACGCCTTGTCGGCGATGTGTGCGGCCTGGCCGGCGCCCGCCTCGACCGCGACCTCGAAGCCGGCTTTGATCAGACGCTTGACCGTGTCGGGGGTGGCCGCGACCCGGGTCTCGCCCGGTGCATGCTCCCTGGGGACGAAGAGCTTGGCTGACATGGCCGCCTGTATACCCGTTTTCGGGCATGCCGCAATGTCGGGCTGCGGCGGCGCCGTGGGGTTGGGTCGATCCGGTTTGCAGCAAGACGGGAAGAGCACCAGAGAGACTCTCCGTCTTCCCGCCTTGCTGTTTCTGGGCACGGGGGGCCGCGCTGACCCGCAGCGGACCGCAGGCAACCGCGATTTCCCCGCCGCGTGCTCGGGCTCAGAAGGCCAGTGGGTCGGGTCGCTGCTCGGGCAGCTCGACCGAGAGCCGCGTCATCGGCAGGTTCTGTTGAGCTCGATACTGCGAGTAGTAGACCAGCACCCGCCGCACGTATTCGTGGGTCTGGCTGAAAGGAATGCGCTCGAGAAAGGCGTCGAGCGGCATGTGACTGGGGCTCGCGCGCAGCCACAGCCGCACGTTGTGCGGCCCGCCGTTGTACGACGCGATCGCCAGCGGCAGCCGCCCGTCGAAGCGCTGCAGCAGCGATGCCAGGTACCAGGCCGAGAACTCGAGGTTGCGCCGCGGATCGAGCAGGTCGACCGGGTCGAAGTCCGACACGCCGAGCTGGCGCGCGATGCGCTCGCCGGTAGCGGGCATGATCTGCATCAGTCCCACGGCACCCGCGTTCGAGACGATGCGGCGGTTGTAGATCGACTCGACCCGCATCACCGCGAACAAAAGGTTCGGGTCGAGCCCGTACTTGTGCGCGGCGCTCTCCACCAGGTCGGCGTAGGCGCGCGGGCGGGCGTCGAGGCGGTCGCCGCCGAAGCGCACGCCCACGCCCGGGTCGCCCAGCATGGCGGCGATGTTGCCCAGGCTCCGGCGCGCGGGGCGGTCGAGCGCGCGTCGCGCCCGGCGCACGGCATAGGTCATCGGCCGGCGGGGCGGGGCGCTGCCGGTCCACAGCGCGACCAAGCCCGAGCGCAGTCGCAGCGCGCCGCTGGCATCGCGGTAAGCCAGGTAGGCCTCGTTGATCTCGTCGGCGGCCTCGTCGAACAGCTCCAGCTGCACCAGGTCTTCGGCCCGCAGCAACCACGGGTAGGCCTCGCCGTATTGCTCGGCAAGCGGCTCGAGCAACGCGAGCACGCGCTGCCGCAGCTGCGCGGGGCCCGGCGCCGGCGCCGCGCGGCCGGCGTCGTCCAGGCGCTCGGGCGGCGCCAGCGAGGTCGTGGCTGGCAGCGGGCCCCGAGCGATCGGCAAGGGCCGCACGCGCCGCTGCGGCGTGGGCGCGGCGCCGTCGAAGATGGCGCCGAGCAGCGACATGGCGGGGCTAAGAGCGGCATCCGGCGCGTCGCCGGCGTCGGCGGGCGAGATCCACTTGGCGGCGCTCGCGCTGGCGTCGGCCGGGGTCGCGACCAGCTGCTTGGTCAGCGCGCCGCTCGACCTGGCCGCGCCGGCGCTCGCCCGCAACGATGCGGCCGTGGCCGGCGGCAAGCAGCTCTCGCGGCTCTGGCTCTGAATCGTCCACAGCCGCAGGTCGGCCCACATGGAGTAGTACGGGCTCCTCCCGCGCTCGGCGCCGATCACCTGCAGATACTGGGCTTCGGCCTCGCCCTGCCGCCCCATGCGTTCGAGCGCGCGCGCGTAGTGGTAGCGCGCAGACACGCGGTAGCGAGGCACGTCGAGCAGGGTCTCGAGCAGCCGGGCGATCTTGTCGTCGGAGGCCACGCCCGTGGCGTGGATCGCGGCATTGAAGCGCAGCGCCGAGCCCAGGTGGCGGCGGGTACGCATGGCGTCGAGCGCCTCGTCGCATTCGCTCTGCAGCCCATGCTCGACCGCGACGTCGAACACGCGCAGCAGCTGCGCGTTGCGCAGGTGCGCGATGCTGCGGCCGGAGCGCAGCGCGCGGATGCGGCGCTCGGCCGCTTCGCGCTCCTGCTCGTCGGCTTGCGCCGGCGTGGCCTCGGTGGCCGCAGGCGCGCCGCCCGCCTCGGCGCGCCGGGCGTCGTCGCGGGCTGCGTCCCAGCGGCCCTGCAGCCGCGCGATACGCGCCGAGAGCTGCAACACCTTGGCGCGCAGCTCCGCGCTCAGGTGGTGGTCCTGCAACAGCGCGTCCACTTCGGCAGTAGCCTGATCGAACGGCCCGTCGTAGAGCATGTGCTCGGCCCGGGCGACGCGCTCGGGGGCCGAATACGGCGCCACCTTGACGCCCTGGGACTGCAGGCGCGCGAGCTCCTCGCGCGCGCTCCGTGCGACCGCGCTCGCGGGATCGTCGAGGTCGATCCTGCGCAGCAGCGCGACGGCCGAGCTCACCCGACCCCAACCCTCGCGCGCGAGGGCGAGCTCGTAGCTCAGGCCCTGGCGCTCGGTCAGGTGGGGGTAGCGGCGCAGCAGGCGCTCGAACGCGCGCTCGCCCTTGCGGTTGCCGGCCTGCAGCAGACAGCGGACCCCGTCGATTTGCGCGCGCGCCGTGATCCCCCGGTCGGGGCTGGCGGCGGCCAGCGCGAACGCATCGCACGCCTGCTCGGGCATCGACAGCCGGCGCAGCAGCTCACCGCGGCGCAGCGCAATGCGATCTGCGACGCGCGGCATCAGGCGCTCGACCACGCGCAGCTGAAGCATCGAATCGCCGAGCTTGCCCGCATCGGCAAGAGCTTCGGCCTGCCGCATCGCGACGCGTGCCGCTTCGATGTCGGCCGCGCCGCTAGAGACCGCGCCACCGCCCAGTGCCTGGGGCTCGGGCAGTCCGGCCAGACACAGCACGGGCGGCGCCGGCACGAGCTGGGCCGGCCCGCACACCGGCGGGGAGGGCTCCTCGGGCAGCGGCAGGGCGCACATCGGCGTCGGCCCGAAGGCGCGCGCGGTCCCCGCGCTCGCCCACGCGATCCACAGACAGCTCAGCGTGACTACTCTGCGCACCCGATTTACACCACCCGATCCATGTTGCCGCAGGACGCCCCCGCCCGCAAAACAACGTAGCGATGGAACGTCTTTAGCCGCGGAAAAATGCTCACCAGTCGGTGAGTTGAGGGCTTTGGGGGGCGCCAGGCCCGATTATGGCTTGGCGGCCGGCGCCGCGGGGGCGGCCGCTACCGGGGCGGCGGGGGCCGGGCGCGTGCTCGGCCCGCCCTCGTCCGGCTCCTTCGACAGCTCGGGAATCACGACCGTCATCACCGCCGCGGCCAGCACCAGCAGAAAGCCGAGCAGCAGCAGCCCTTCGCGCAGCTGCGGGCGCTGGGGCCGCAACGCGGGCGCTGGGGGGGGCACGAGGGAGCGCATCAGCGCCCCCAGGCGCGGGTGTGAGCCGCCCGCGGCCGGCGCCCGGGGGGGCGCATCACGGCCGCACCTTGGCGCGCAGGTTGCGCTCGATGCGCTCGGCCGGCGGCTCGAGATCGGGCACGAACGGCGTGCCCTGCACGGCCTCGCAGGCCTCGATGTAGCGGCGCGCGGATTCCAGCCGCACCTCGTCGGGAATCGCCGGGATCGGCCCGTCGCCGCGGAAGCCCTGCGCCGCCAGCCAGCGTCGCAGGTACTCCTTGTCGAAGGATTCGGGCGTCTCGCCCGCGCGCATGCGTTGCTCGTAGCTCTCCGCAAACCAGAAGCGTGACGAATCCGGGGTGTGGATCTCGTCGATCAACACGATGCGGCCGTCCTTGGTCTTGCCCAGCTCGTACTTGGTGTCGACCAGGATCAGGCCGCGCTCGGCGCACAGCTTCTGGCCGAGCGCGAACAGCGCCATCGCGTGCGAGGCGGCGCGGTCGAAGTCGTCCGCGTCGAGCGCGCTGCTCTGCAGCAGCTGCTCGCGCGAGACGTTCTCGTCGTGGGCCCCGTGCGCTGCCTTGGTGGTAGGCGTGAGCAGCGGCTCGGGCAGGCGCTGGTGGGGGCGCAGGCCTTCGGGCAGGCGGTGGCCGCAGAACTCGCGCTCGCCGCGCTGGTACGCGGTCAGGATGCTGGTGGAGCTGACGCCGGTCAGGTAGCCGCGCACCACCATCTCCACCGGCAGCGGCTCGCACTCCAGGCACTCCATGGCGTTGGGGTCGGGGACGGAGAGCATATGGTTGGGCACCAGCGACGCGGTGCGCTCGAACCAGTAGGCAGCCAGGCGGTTGAGCACCTGGCCCTTGAACGGCAGCGTGCCGAGCACGCGATCGAAGGCGCTGACGCGGTCGGTGACCACGATCACGCGGCGGCCGTCCGCGGTGCTGTAGTTGTCGCGGACCTTGCCCTCGTAACGCCTGCCGAGCCAGCCGAGCTCGGTGCGTGACAGCGTTAGAGACAGGCCTCGCTTGAGGATTTCGGTGTCGATGGTCATGGCAGAGTCGTGGGTTGAGAAAACGTGACGCTAGCAGAGCGCGACGGCTCCGGCCACGCCGCCGTGCAGGTTGACCCCGCGGCCCGATGGCGCTACCGGGTCGGCGTGACCGCAGAGCTCGAGCTGCAAACCATCCGCACGCGCCTCTCGCAGCACACGCCCCAGCGCTTCAGCGGCGAGGCCACGCGCAGGGCGGCGGTCTCGGCCATCTTGCGTCCCGCGCAGCACGAGGTGGAGCTGCTGTTGATACGGCGCGCCGAGCGTGAGGGTGACCCGTGGTCCGGTCACATGGCGCTGCCCGGCGGCCATCTCGAGCCGAGCGACCCGGATCTGCTGGCGACCGCACGCCGCGAGACGCGGGAGGAGGTCGGGCTCGATCTCGGCCGCCACGAGCTGTTGGGTGCGCTCGACGAGCACCCGGCCGCGTCCACCGGGATGGTGATCGCGCCGTTCGTGTTCGCGCTGCGCTCGGCGGCAGAGCTGCGACCCAATCACGAGGTGGCGGAGGTGCTGTGGGCGCCGCTGGGGCCGATGGCACGCGGCGAGGTCGACGTGGTCAAGGAGCTGGTGCGCGACGGCCGGCGCGTGCGCTTGCCCGGCTACGAGGTGGGCGAGCGCGTGGTCTGGGGGCTGACTTACCGCGTGCTGCAGAACATGTTCGCAGCGCTGCAGGAGTCCGAGCGGTAGCGCGGCTTGCGCCGGGACGGGTGTCGGCCTTAGAGCATCGAGCCGTGAACGAAAGCGCGTACGAACGACTGGCGGCCGAGACCTTCGGGCGCGTGCTCGACCTGTTCGAGCACGTGGATCCCGACGAAGCAGACATCGAGGCGGGCGGCGACGTGGTGCGGATCGAGCTGCGCGGCGCGCGCCGGATCGTGCTCAACACGCAGCGTCCGGTGCAGCAGCTGTGGCTGGCCGGCGGCCAGCACGCCTGGCACTTCTCTTATGACGAGGCCGGGGCCTGTTGGCTCGACGACAAGGGGCGGGGCGAGCTGTTCAGCGTGCTGCGGCAGCTCGCGTGGGAGGTCGGGGGCCTGCGGCTTTCCGAGACTGATTAGTACCTCGACACAGAGGATCCACCGCAAGACGGGAAGCCCCGAGGATTTTGTTCTTCTCGCCTTCCCGTCTTCCTGTTGAATCCTCCGAAACGCCATTTCGGGACGGGAGCGCGCTGATACATCAGGCGCGAGGGGCGGGCATTTCCGGCGTGTGAAATGCGCTTGCGCCGGGGGCTGTCCCCAGGCTTTCCGCGCGGTTTCTTGACCGCGGCGCCGAGATCGGCGGTTGACTTGCGTACGATGTGCGATATGTACTTCCTTGTCGGTTCCGATCCCGTACGCCGCTGAGCTTGGGCCCCGGGACCGCTCCCCCTGCCGGACCACGCCTTCCGTGGCCGGAACCTGCGCCCTTCGAGAGACCGCCATGAGTCGCTGGCTGCTTGCATCGTGTTGCGTCCTGGTCCTGGCCGCGATCGGCAACATCGAGCCGCAACGCTTGCCCAACGCGCACATGTTGGGCGGGGCCTGCAGCAACGACAGCGAGTGCCAGCTGGGTCTGCTCTGCACCCACGCGCGCGACGTGATAGACGGCCAGTGCGCGGCGACCTGCAACTCCACGCCGTCCTGCCAGGAGCGCTTCGGCAGCCTGTCGGTGTGCCTGGGCGCGGACGTGTGCGCGCGCACCTGCAGCGCGGACCGGGACTGCCCGCAGGGTGCGCACTGCAACAGCTATCGCTGGTGCGAGCGCAGCGAGCGCTGAGCGGCGCGCTTGGCCGCACGCGAGCGCGGGCCGCGGCGCAGGCCTGACGGGCAGCCGCGCCCACCCGCCTGGTCGATTTCTTGACCCGCCGCGCGCGACGCCTAACGTCGGTCGCAGTCACCCAGCGAGGAGAGCGACGATGAGCGCAGTGCGTGTTGCCCAATCGAGGACGCCGCGGTCGAGCACGGCCGAGGCCGACGTGCAGGCGATGCAGGACGTGCTGTACGACCTGCTTGCGCTGGGCGTCGATCCCGATCAGCAGGACGTGCCCAGCGCCCAGATCGAGAGCTTCCTGCACGAGCACGCGCGCGCGCCCAAGGGCCGAGAGGAATTTCTCTCCTTCTTCGCCACCCATGGGCTGAGCTTGCGCACCAGCATGGCCTACGCGGCGACCGAGGTGCGGCTGCCGCCGCTCGCGCGCGCGGAGGAGGAGCCCGCGGCGAGCGTGAGCTTTCCGCAGGCCCATGCGTTGGCCGAGCCCGAGCCGGAGCCTGCCACCGGCGCACACCGCGCCCTGGCTGCCGCTGCGGCCCCTCGGAGCGGCGTTCGCATCGTGGCGTGGAGCGCCGCAGCCCTGGCGCTGGCCCTGGTTGGCCTCGCTGGCTGGTACGGCTACGCCACGGTGAGCGCGCTGCGCGGCGAGCTGCAGCGCGTCCGCGGCCACGCCGAGCGGGATCGCCAGGCGGTGCAGGCGCTGCGCGACCACGCGGCCGGGCTCGAGTCGAGCGTGGCGGCGACCTCGGAGTTGGTGCAACGCGTCGACCAGAAGAGCGACCTGCTGC
Organism: uncultured delta proteobacterium; assembly: GCA_963778655.1. Lineage (GTDB taxonomy): Bacteria > Myxococcota_A > Polyangia > Polyangiales > JAFGIB01 > CAVZVA01. The sequence continues at coordinate 1,362,097 of CAVZVA010000010.1, read as the reverse complement.
TCGAGTCGCTGCTGCCGCCGCCGCATAGCCAGCCGCGGCGCAAGCGCCAGTGAGCGCCGGCCGCGCGTGGGCTACAGTCGGCCCGCCAGCGAGAGCGCGCAGCCGCCCGGGGCACAGACCGCGGCCACCCGGGTCTCGTGCGAGCCGCTGGGAGCGAGCAGCCAAAAGGTCGCGCCTGCGGCCACCGCGACCAGGCCGGTGACCAGCAGCACGTTGGTGGTCACCACCAGTGTCTTGCCGGTATTGCGGTCGCTGATCAGCTTGGGGTCGCTGCAGGCGCCCTTGGGGCAGTCACGGTCGAGCTTGTCATACAGGCCGTTGGCGACCAGCCCGGTGACCAGCGCGCCGACCAGCAGCGCGCCGCCCGCGCCGGCCACGATGTAGGGCCCGATGCCGCGCCCCTGGCCCTGCCGGGTCGGCTGCTGGGGGAGCGGAGCACCGACCGGCGGCGCCTCGACCCGCGCAGCGGCCTGCTCGCCCTGCGACGGCGCGCTCGGGGCCAGCTTGATCTCCAGCTCCGAGCTGGAGCCGGCGATCGCCTCGACGATGCGCCGCTCGTCCTGGTGCTCGGGCGCGTGCACGATCAGCTCGTGCTGCCCGGGGTCGAGCAGTAGCTCGTCACCCTGGCGCTCGCCTTCGTGTCCGTCGGCCTGCACCTCGGCGTCGGCCGGATCGAGCACCAGCTTGAAGCGAGCGACGAAGTGCAGCGCCTGCTTGAGAAAGCGCTCGGCCTCGGCACGCTGGGTCCCGCTCAGCGGCCGGCGCGTGTCCGAGAGCGCGGCGCGCAGATGGCGCACCGCCAGGGAATACTTGCGCGATTGGAAGTAGGCCAGCCCCAGCCCGCGGTGGGTGCGCGCGCTCGGCGACTTGGCGTGCGCGCGCTCGAACAGCGCCGCGGCCTCTTCGTAGCGCCCCGCATCGTACTCCGCGATGGCGTCGCGGATGGTGGTGGCGTAGTCCACGTCCTCGGCGCGCACGCCGCGCACGCTCGCGCCCAACGCGAACAACAGCGAGCCTGCCACCAGCGCGTATCGCAACCAAGCCCCCATCGTGCAGGCCCCGACGCTAACGCGACCCGATGGGGCGGGCAAGCGCGGAGCGAAGACGCCGCGCGCTGGCCGGCCAAGGCGCTCGCGCCGCTCAGTCGCCATAGCCAGCCATCAGGACGTAGTCCCCGCTGGACGGATCCAGCGCAAACAAGCCGGTCACAGGCCCGAGGTAGGCAATCGAGGAGGCGCCGTCGAACGCGATCGAGGGCGGCACCAGCACGCTCGTGCCGTACCAGCGCCGGGGAAGGGTCGCGAGCGTGCTGCGCGTGCCATCGCTCAAGTCGACCGCGACCAGCGTGGCGTCGGTGTTGCTGTCGCCGATGTCGAGCACGATCGCTCGGGAGCCCGCTTGATCGAGAACCACACGCTGGGGCGCGATCAGCGCCGGCCCGCTGCCCGCGCTCGCACCCGAAAGCGGGCTGCGGTCGCCGCTCTCGAGGTCGATCGCGATCAGCTCGGTACCGTCGACCGTGACCAGCCGGTTGCCGGACGCATCGAGCGCGCAGGCGCGCGGCCCGGTCAGCGCGGTGCCGGCGCCGTTGGGACCTCCGGATAGCACCACGCGATCGCCGCTTGCGGGATCGATCGCGATGATGCCCGGGAGCCCGAGCGCGGCCGCCAGCGCGCGGTCGTGGGCTCCGTCCCACGCCAGGTCGAAGACGGCCTGCCAGGCCACTCCCGCGCCGGTGTTCGAGTCCGACAGCACGCTCTGGGTGCCGTCGCCGAGCTCGATCGCGAGCACCGGGTTGGGCGTGGAGTAGAACAGGCTCGCCCCGAGCAAGCGTCCGCCACCGGGGTCGAGCGCCAGGGCGATCGGGACCTTCCAGCGCGGCGAGCCGCCGTCATCGGCGTCGTCGGAGATCACGCCCACGTTGCCGGTGCGGGTGTCGAGCGCGAGCACCTTCGCACCGAGCGTCGCATCGTCGACGTCGAGCGGGCTCTGTCCGGCGTACAGCAGGCTGTTGGGAGCGTCCAGCACGGTCGCAACCGCGTTCCATTCGCCGCGCGCCTGATCCGAGACCAGGCTGCGCTTGCGGTCGCACAGCTGCACTTCGACCAGGCCCGCGTCATTATCGCCCCAGCCTTCTGCCAGCAACAGAGCATGGCTGCTGTCGTCGGCGATCAGGCCGGAGATCAAGCTGGGGTACGGCCCGGCATTGGCGGACTGGTCGCTCACCGGGCTGCGATCGCCTGTGTCCAGATCGACCGCGACCACGCTGCCGCCGTGGTCGTTGAGCACGATCGCGCGGCCTTCGTAGGCATCGAACGCGACCGCCACCGGGTTGGTGAGCGCCGGTCCGCTGCCCGTGCTGGGTCCCGCGATCAGGGTGCGACTGCCGTTGTTGAGATCGATTCCGAACAGCGAGTCGCTGGTGATCGCGAGGTATTCGATGCCGGTGTTCGCCTGCGGCGCGACGGCGATGCCCAACAGCGGCTGGATCGGGGTGCCGTTCTGCGAAGAGAACACCGTGCGTTTGCCCGCGCTCAGCGCCGGGGTCTGCGTGGCGTCGGTGACCAGATCGATGGCGACCACCTGACCGCCGCAAGCAGAGCTGGCGGAGCAGCCGGCGACCATCGCGTGCACACCGTCTGCCGCCATCACCAGGCTGGTGGCGCCTGCAAAGGCGGCGCCGCTGCCCACGCCGCCGGTCGTCGTGTCGCGCGCGATCACGCTGCGATCGCCGCTCACCGGATCGACGGCGTACAGGCTGTCGGCATCGAGCGCGATTAGCCGGTCCCGCAAGCTGTCGACGGCGACCGCGGCCAGCCTGTTGAACGCGTCGCCGGTGCCTCGGGTGTCGGACGAGATCGGCGTCCGGTCGCCGCTCTTCTTGTCCACCGCCATCAAGACACCGGGAGCGCCGGTGTCGGCCACCACCCAGCGGTTACGGGTCGCGTCGTCGGCGATCGAGAGCGGCTTGTAGAAGGAGGGGCCCTGGCCGTAGAGCACGTCGGAGAAGTACTCGCGATCACCGGGTTGCAGCCTTACCGACAGCAAGCGCCCGCTGCTGTCGAGCACCCAGCCCAGGCCGGTCGCCGGGTCGTAGGCGAAGGGGTTAGAGGTGTCGTAGCGCTGGAGCGGAGTCGGATCGCCGCCGAGCGTGAGCGCCGCCAGCTCCTGGTGGTTCCCGCTCACCAGGTCCACGGCGTGAATGGCGACGGCGCCGTTGCCGGCGTACTGCCCACCGGAAAGCAGCGCGCGATCTCCGTCGAGCGCGCCGTGCGCAGGATTGAACAGCGGCGACCCGCTGCCCACGGCCGGCGCCCGGTTGACGCCGGTAGCCACGACCACACCGGTGCCGCCGCCCGGTGCGACCGCCAGCAGGCCGTCGGAGCTGACGATGATCAGGCGATTGCGCGCCTGATCGAAGAGCAGATCGATGCAGCCGCTCCAGTTGTTCGCGGTCACCATCACGGGCGTGCGGTTGCCGCTCGCGAGATCGACGGCGTACACCAACGCTCCCGAGTTGCTGTTGGCGCCGTCGGCGAGCACGAAGGCCCGCCCGGGCGTGCTGGGATCGAGCAGCGGCGCGCGCGGGACGATCGCATCGCCGCTGCCGTGTGTGGCGTCGGACACCAAGGTGCGCGTGCCGGTCGCGAGGTCGATCCACGCCAGCGCCCCCGGATTGTGCTCGGCCACCAGCACACGGTCGTTGGCGGCGTCGAGCGCGAGGCTATCGCGTCCGACCGGGTTGTCGACAGGCGGCACGATCACACTGCGCGAGCCGTCGGTGGTCGAGATCGCCACCACCGCGTCGGTCGCGTCGTCGACCGCGATCACGCGCTGGTTGGCGGCGTCCAGCACCATGTCGGCGGCATGCTGGAACATGTAGCCCAGCCGTTCGAGCTCGACCGAGGCGATGTCGGCGCTGGCCCCGCGCGCGTCTTGCACGTGGACGTTGAGCGCGTGACGCCCCAGCTCGAGCGGCGCCGACACGCTGAAGCGGCCATCCGCGCCGACCTGGGCCAGCGCGTCGTTGACGCGCAGCTCCGCGATCGGATCACCTTCGGGATCACTCACCACGCCGCGCACCGTGATCGCGGCGCGATCGGTCAGGCCGGGTCGTGGAAACATCACCTCCACGTCGGGTGGCGCGTTGACGGGTCCTGCGTCTCCACCGCCGCCGGCCGAGGCGTCCCCGCCCTGGCCGCCGCCATCTGCGCCCCCGTCGCCGCCGCCGACGCAACCGCCTGCAGCGCCCGGCGCGTAGCCCGGATCGCAGTCGCAGCGCGCGCCGCTGCCGCCGTCGTTGCAATGGCCACCGGGCGCGCACGAAACCTCGTCGAAGGAAATCAGGTCCGGACCACAGGTGCGCAAGCTGTCGCCGTCACAGAACGCCTCGCCGGGGATCCGCTCGGTGCACTCGGGGGGGACCGCCACGCACTGGCCCAGGGTCGCGCCCGCGCGCGTATCGCAGCGCTCGCCGTCCGCGCAGGCCGCCGCGGGCCGCCACTTGCCGCTGCGGCACAAGAGCGGCTGTACGCTGGCGTGCCCGTCGCAGTCGCGGCTGCCGTCGGGGCTGCAGGGCGTGCCGACCCGGCTTGCACCACCGTCCTGGCTGCCGCCGTCGCCCCCGGTATTGCCGGCGGCGGAGGCCGCCGTGAAGCGACCGAAGTCGAGCGTGCAGGCGCACGCCCCAAAGCCCAGCCACAGCAGCAGGAGTGATCTGACGGCCCTCGACACGTGCTCCGCTCCCAGCCGCGGGGCGCTTACGGTAACGCTCGCAGCGCGGCGGCGCAACGCAGTCAGTCCCCGCCGTGGAAGCCGGCGCGCTCTCGGTTTAGACTGGAGCCGCCATGCGCAATACGACGTATCTGCTGGCGACGATCGGGTGGCTGGGCTGCTTGCAGGCGGGCCGATCGCTCGCGCAACCTTCCGGGCAACCCACGGTGGCGGTGGTGGTGCAGGCCGGCGGGGGCCTGCCCACGGTCGCGCGGCTGAGCCGAGAGCTGGCGAGCCTCGGGCTGCACATGGTCGCCCAGGACGAGCTGGCCGCGGGCGCCACGCCCGATGCGCTGCTGTCGATCGTGGTCGGCCCGGACCGGGTGGTGAGCGCGCTGTACTGGGATCACACAGGCGTGCCCGACGCGCTGAGCGCGCCGGCCCCGGCCGGTTCGACGAAGGTCGAGACCGCGGCCGTGACCCTGGCGGGGGCGCTGCTGCAGCGCCATCTCGAGGCGCTGCAGCGGGACCAGCGCGAGGCGGCGATCTACGGCGGCGGCGGCGCGCACGATGCAGCGTTGGAACGCGCGATCGCCACGCGCGCGGTGTACGCGGCAATCGCGCGCTTCGGGCTGGTGCGGCCGCGCAGCGCTGCGCTCTCGGTCGACGATTTCTGAGCGGCGGTCGACGGGCACCGATTTGGTTGCGCGCTCACGCTTGATGTACCTGCGACTGCGGCGCTGGGCGCTGCGGGTCGCGCTGTTGTCGTTGGCGCTGCCCACGCTGTACTGGCTGTTCTTGCAGATCGACGGGCGCACGCTGGCAGGGCTGCAGGTGCGCGGCCAGCGCGTGCCCAGCTCGCGGGCGCCGGAGCGCTTCCTCGAGCAGGTGGCGCAGCGCTGGGCCGCGCAGGAGATCTCGCTCAAGACCGGCGTCCACCTCACGCGCGCGCGGCGCTCGGAGTTGGGCGCGCGGCTCGACATCGCGCCGATCGCGCGCCAGCTACGCGCGCTCGGCCACAGCGGCAATCCTTTCGTGGATCTGTGGACGGCCTCGCAAGCGGCGCGCGGCGCGCGCAACTTGCCGTGGCCGCCGACCATCGATCGGATGTTGCTCGGGCGCTACGTGCGCGCGGTGCGCAATCTGGTGGAGCGCCCTCCGGTGGCAGGCTCGCGCGACGAGTCGGGCTGGTCGGTGGCGGGCGTGCCCGGAATCACGCTGGACACGGTGGAGACGGTGGCGGCGCTGGAGTCCGCGTTGCGCTCCGGCACACTGGCGCTGGAGGTGCCGATGCGACAGGTGCCGGCTCCGGAAGCGGTCGCGATCGGCTCGCCGGACGCCGTGATCTACGACGAGGAAGGGCACGACACCGGCGGCGGGCCGGGCGGAGGCCTGGTGGTCGACCCGAAGCTGATGCGCGCCGCGCGACCGCAGGCGTGGATGCCGAGTCAAGGCTGCGAGCCCATGGACCCGCCCTACGAGCACTTCTGTCAGGGGCCGCGCAAGGTCGCGATGCCGTTCGGCGACGACGCCGAGCTGGCCGATCGGCTCGAGCTCGGCACCATCCAGGCGGTCGGGCGGCTGCTGTACTACGGGCCGCGCCCTGAATGGGTGGCCGCAGCGGGCGGACCGCGCGCGCGCCACGCGGACATGCTGTGGCCCGCGCCGACGGGACGGCTGTGGCGTGGCTTCGGCTACGTGCGCAAGCCGCCGTTCCAGAATCTGCTGCACCGCGGCATCGACGTGGGCGCCCCGGCCGGAACGCCGATCCTGGCGGTCAACCGCGGCATCGTCGCCTACAGCGACAACGGCGTGCGCGGCTACGGCAACCTGCTGGTGATCGTGCACGACGACGGCAGCGTCACCTTCAGCGCGCACTGCCGCGCGATCTACGTGTTCGCGGGGCAGCGCGTGCAGCGCGGCCAGATCGTGGGCGAGGTGGGCGACACCGGACTGGCGCGCGGCTTCCACGTGCATTGGGAATACCACCTGCGCGGCCAGGCGACCGACCCCAAGGGCCTGTTCACGGGAGGGTGAGTCGGCGCTGATCGGGAATGATTTCATCGCGATCCTCGGCCGGCACATTACGCGGTTCGGCTACCGTCGACGTTGCCTCCGCCGGCAGCACCACTGGGGCGCTTGCCGTCGAGCGTGCGCTGACGATGACTCAGCAGGCAGAAAGGCCGCCCTTCTTGGTGATCGTCGGCCCGCGCATCTTCGCGATTGCCTCCACGATCAGGGAGCGGCGCTGCTGCCGGCGGTCAGCGTGGTCTTGCCTTCGGTCGGGATGATGCGCGGCCACAGCGGCGGCTGGCGCGTGTAGAAGCGCGGGCCTTCCACGTGGATGAAGCGTTCGGCGTCGATCTTGCGCACGTCGCGCGGCGGGATGTCGGGATGCTCGGGATCGGTGTCGGCGACCTCGACCTGCTCGGTGATCACCACGTAACGCTGATCGTGGGTCACGGTCGCGACGATCTTCATGTGACGGTTCCAGCCGTTGTCGAGCGTGAGATCGGCCTCGCGCTTGTACTCGACCCAGGGCGCGTCGATGCACTCGCCGGAGTGGGTGCGGCGGATCGGCGGCGCGTGGAAGTGCGCGTGGTCGTAGACCAGCAGGTTGGCCGCCCGGCGGCAGGTGGTCGGCTGCTTGGGATCCTCGCAGCTCTCGCCCTCTCCGACCAGCACGGACTTGGGCCCGATGTTCCACAGGCTGAGATCGACGCGCAGCGGGCGCAGGCGCAGGAAGCCGAGCGAGCCCACGTAGACGCTCTTGGGCGTTAGCGTGACCGCCGCCACCGGGCCGAAGCCGTCGCCGTTGGGAAAGCGGTGGGTCATGATCCACACCAGGCGCCGGTTCTCCGGCAGCATGCGCTCGACCACCGAGGCTTCGGTCAGCGGCACCGGCTGTGGCACGCCCGGATCGGGCGTCTGCACCTCGCAGTCCTTGGGCAGCGGCACGTGCTCGATGCGTTCGCCGTCGCAGGTGGTCTCGGCGTAGACGCCGTCCTTGCGCATGTCGCCCACCAGCAGCAGCTTCATCCAGTCACCGGGCCGCATCGGACGCGTGGCGCTGCCCTGCATCGGCAGCGGCATCTCGCACAGCCCGAGCTTCTGGGGCGGCTTCTGCGTCCCGCCGCAACCGAGCAGCGCCAGCGCGGGCACGAAGCACAGAGCAAGACGCCCGAGGGCGCGTGTGGGATTGGGCGATGGCATGGCTCAGCTGCGCGGGGGCACGACCAGCGACCGGCGGCCGCCGGTGATCGCATAATACTTGCGCGCGAAGCCGCGGCCGAAAAGCTTGCGCGTGAAGCGGTCCTCGTCGGTCGCCTCGGCGAAGGCCTCCACGTAGCGCTGCCAGCGCCTGGCCTTGTCTTCGCCGAACAGCTTGCCGAACAGGCTGGTCTTGTCGGCCCGGTCGCTGGCGCCGGCCAGCCTCTCGGGCGAGAGCTCGTCGAGCACGTCGCGCGCGCCCTGCACCACCGCGCTCACCAGCGCGACCTGGTGCACTGCGAACTCCGCCATGGCGCGCGCCAGCTCCGTGACCTTGGCGCTGCCCTCCTTGCCCGGGTTGAGCAGATAGGCGAGCAGCGCCCGAGGGCTCTCGGTCGTGTGCAGCACGGTCGAGTCGGAGGGCGACTCGAGCGCCATCTCGGCGCAGAAGTCGCTGTGTGCCTTGCGCAACTCCACGAACGCGGTGCCGAAAACCTCGAGGATCTCCCCGATGCGCTCCATCGCCAGCGCCACGTTGATCTGCATGCCGGTCGGCGGGAACAGGCCGTCGGTCAGGCGCCGCAGCCAGTCCTCCATCTCGGGCACGCCGGTGCGCAGCGGATTGACGCCGAGCCGGCCGAGCAACGCGCGCAGCTCGGCCTCGCGCCCGATCTCCGGGAAGGCCGCGAGCAAGCGATCCAGCACCGCTTCACGCTCGCCGGGGCGCGCGCTCTCGAGCTCGCCGCCGACCCGCGAAAGCAGGCTGCGCCAGCTCTCGCGATACTGGCGATAGGCTATCTCCAGCGCGGGCTCGAACGAGGCGGCCCGCGGCGGGCGCGCCGAGACCGGACGCACCGACGAGCTGACCTCGGACGCAACGCCCGCTATCGGCGTGGCGGCGAGCACCGGGCGGGCGCTGGCGGGCGCTGCGCCGGGCGCGCGCACCGATACCGGCGCCGCGGCCCGCACCGAATCCATGCGGCCCGGCGCCGGGTCCGACAGGACCGCGGGCGCGCCGGCAGGCGGCGTCCTGTCGTTGAAGAACATGGTCTTCGAGACCGCGCCGTCGGCGTCGCTGCCGGTGCGCGCGAAGGCCGTCTGGCGACGCGCGCCGTACAGCTCGGGCGCCGCCGGAACGCGCAGCAGGTGCAGGCGCAGCGAGCCGATACGCAGATCGGTCTGCTCGGAGATGACCAGCTCGACGTTGCGCGGCACCGGCTTGCCGTCGACCAGCGTGGGATTGGTCGAGCCGAGATCGACGTAGGTGGTCTGGTCCTGGTCGAAACGGATCACCCCGTGCCACTGCGAGACGAAGCCCTCGTCGAGCTGCAGGTCGTTGAGCGGGTTGCGGCCCACCCGCACCGGCGACTGCGCGAATGCACAGGTATCCGCCCGGTGCTCGTCGGTGCGCTCGATCTGTATCACCAGAGGCTGCATGGGTTCGCGCCGACCACTTTAGCGCGGGCCGCTCCAGCCCGCGATTTCCTCGGACGCGACCGGCCCGTTGCGTGCTGAACGCCCTTTCACCTTCTTGGCCCGGCGCCCTGGAAGCGCACGCGCGTTCGGAAGGAGACATTCACAGGAAGGCGGGAAGACGGGAAGAAGCTCGATGTCTCTTGAGCTTCCCGCTCCCGTCTTGCTGTTGAACCCGAAGACGAGCGCTGCCTCACGCGAAGGCGAAGCTCCACGCCCCCTGGGCGTCCAGACCGATGTCGAGCGCGCGCAGCCCGTCGAGCTCGTCCATGCGGTCGAGCAGCGCCGAGGCCAGCGCCGGCATCAGCGAACCGCGCAGGATGTGGTCGATGTTGCGCGCGCCGGTCTCGGCCTCGGTGCAGCGTTGTGCCACCATCGCGACCAGGCCGTCGCCGAAGCGCACGCTCAGGCCGTGAGTGTGCTCCACGCGACGCCCGATCTTGCCCAGCTTGAGCGCGGCGATGCTCTGCATCGCCTCGGCCCCGATCGGCCCGTAGGGCACGATCGACATCCGCGCCAACAGCGCCGGCTGGAAGTGCTTGCTCAGGGTGGGCCGGATCGCGTGGGTGACCTCGTCGGCGCTCGGGCGCTTGCCGTCGGCGAAGGCGCGCATCACCAGATCCGAGCCGAGGTTCGAGGTCAGGATGATCAGCGTGTTGCGGAAGTCGATGCTGCGGCCCTCACCGTCGGTGAGCGAGCCCTTGTCGAAGACCTGGTAGAACAGGTTCATCACCTCGAGGTCGGCCTTCTCGCACTCGTCGAGCAGCACCACCGAATACGGCCGCTGGCGCACCGCCTCGGTGAGCACGCCGCCCTCGCCGTAGCCCACGTAGCCGGGCGGCGAGCCGATCAGGCGCGAGACGCTGTGCTTTTCCTGGAACTCGCTCATGTTGATGGTGGTCATGAAGCGCTCGCCGCCGTAAAGCTCGTCGGCCAGCGCCAGCGCGGTCTCGGTCTTGCCCACGCCGCTCGGGCCCACGAACAGCAGCACGCCGACCGGCGCATTGGGGTCGCGGATGCCGGCGTGCGAGATGCGGATGATCTCGGCCAGGGTCTGCATCGCGTGGTCCTGCCCGATCACGCGCGAGCGCAGCGCGCTCTCCAGGCCGAGCACCGCCTTCTGCGCGTCGCGCTTGACGCGTCCCACCGGGATGCCGGTCCAGGCCGAGACCGTGCGCCCCACCGCGTCGGCGTCGACGTCGACGTGCAGCAGCCGGCCCTCGCCGCCGACCTCGATCAGCGCGTCGTTCGCTTGCTTGGCCTGCGCGCGCAAGTCGGCGAGCCCAGCTTCATCGGCCCCGGCCGCCGCCGCCTCGTCGACCGCGCGGCGCGCGTCGAGCACTACCGCAAGCGCAGCCATCTCCTTGTCCCACTGCGCCTGCAGCGCCTCCTGCCGCCCGCGCACTTCCTCGATCTCCGCCGCCGTCTCGCCGAGCGCCTCGCGGGCGGCCTCGTCACCATCGGCAGCGTCGCGCTGCTGCGCCGCCTGCTTGCGCTCGAGCGCCTGCAGCGCGAGCGTGAGCCCGACCAGCTCCTCCGGCTTGGCGGCGCGCTCGACACGCACGCGCGCGGCTGCGGTGTCGAGCAGGTCGACAGCCTTGTCCGGCAGCTGCCTGCCCGAGATGTAGCGGTGCGAGAGCGCCACCGCAGCCTCGATCGCGTCCTCGCGGATCAGCACCGAGTGGGCCTTCTCGTAGACGGCGCGCAGGCCGCGCATCATCACCACCGCGTCCTGCTCCGAGGGCTCGTCGACCTTGACCAGCTGGAAGCGCCGCTCGAGCGCCGCGTCCTTTTCGAAATACTTCTTGTACTCGGCCCAGGTGGTGGCCGCGACCGTGCGAAGCTCGCCGCGCGCGAGCGCGGGCTTGAGCAGGTTTGCGGCGTCTCCGCCGCCCTGGGGGCCGCCGGCGCCGATCAGGGTGTGCGCCTCGTCGATGAACACGATGCATGGCGTGGGCGAGGACTTGACCTCGTTGATCACGGATTTGAGGCGATTCTCGAACTCGCCCTTGACGCTGGCGCCCGCGGACAGCGCGCCCATGTCGAGCGACAGCAGGCGCACATTGCGCAGGTGTTCGGGAACGTCGCCCTCGGCGATCGCCAGCGCCAGCCCCTCGACCAGCGCGGTCTTGCCCACGCCCGGCTCGCCCACGATGATCGGGTTGTTCTTGCGCCTGCGGCTCAGGATGTCGACCATCTGCCGGATCTCGCGGTGGCGGCCGAACACCGGGTCGATCGCGCCTTCGCGCGCGCTCTGGGTGAAATCCTGGGTGAAGCGGCCGAGCGCGCTGTCGGGTCCGCCGCGCGGCGCGGCGCCCGCGGCCGCCGCAGCACCGCCCGCGCCCTCCCAGCTCGGCTGCGCCTGCAGGCTCTCCTCGCTGCGGGAGGCCAGCGCGGCCAGCGCCTCTTTCCAGGCGGCGGCCTCGACCTCGAGCAGGTCTTGCAGCGCATCGTCGAGATAGCCCGAGGGCTGCAGCAGCAGCTGATAGAACAGCACCCCGCTGCGCAGCCGGATCTCGCCCAGCTCGAGCGATGCGGTCAGCCAGGTGTCCTGCAGCCACGAGAACAGGTTCTGGGCCAGCGCCGGCCGCTTGGGATTGCCGGCGCGCATGCGCCCGAGCGCGCGCTCGAGCTGGGAGCGCAGCGCGTCGGGATCCTGACGCAGCTCCTTGAAGCACATCACGCACTCGCCCTCGGCGTCCGAGAGCATGCACAGCAACACGTGCTCGACGTCGATTTCGTAGTGCTGGGCGCTCACCGCCTTGCCGGCGGCCAGCTCCAGGTGACGGGTAGCGGTAGGGGTGAGCCTCTTGACCAGAGCCTTAGGATCAACGCGCATGCCGTGCCTCGTGATGTTGGGAAAACGATTCGCTCATGGTGCCGTCCGCGCCTCTGCCGAGACACGCCTGCCGAAATTGCGCAGCTCGATGCGCTGCTTCTTGCCGCTCGCGCGCAGGCGCGTGGCCACGCCCAGCCGCGCGCCCCGCACGGCCGAAAGCGGAAAGCCGGCCAGGGCGTCGTCGCCGAGCAGCAAGTCCACGTCGTAGTCGAACGGCTCGCGCAGTAGCAGCTCGACCACCTCGCGTACCAGCTCGGCGCGCTCACCGCGATCGACGTAGCGCGGGTACTCGCTACCGGACACCGGCCCGATTTCGATCGCGAAGCGCGAGGCGCGCGCGTAGAGGTGCGACCCGAGCACGGCCCGCCGCCCCAGCACCGCGGTCTCGCGCCCCAGGCGCATGCGCTCGTCCGGGTCGAGCGCCACGAACCCGCCGACGAAGTGCCGAACGTGCACGTGGCTGCCGGGCAGGTCCAGGATCTCCTCGAGCGCAAGCTCGAGCCCGCGTGCGGTGCGCGCGCGCTGCGTGAGCAGCGGCACCAGCTTGAGCAGCTTGTGCCGGGGGATGCGTGAGGGACGCGCGCGGTCCAGGTACGCGGGCGAAGCGAGCGTGAGCATGCGCCGCGACCAGGGGTCGTCGGCGTCGGAGGTGAACTCGCGCGCGCACTCGTAGTGCATCACCAGGCGGTAGAACAGCGACAGCAGGCGGTGGTGGAAGACGTCGAGGAAGCGCGCCTGCAGGTTCTCGCCGGCGTTGTCCTGCGCCACCTCGGCGGGGATGTAGAGCGGCAGCGGGCTGGCCGCACCGGTCAACCCCAGGAAGGTGGTGGTGAGATCGAGCGCGAGCTTGTTTGCAGGCGCGCCCGCCGGACCGGCCACCTTGCGCGTGGAGAGCGTCACGGCCGAGATGTCCGAGGCGGCGAAGCCCATCGACGGATCGTGGCGAAAGCGCAGCGCCTCGCGCTGGGGCGGGCCGTCGCCGCCGACACGCACGGCCGACGGCGTCAGCCGCTCGAACAGCGGTACGAGCGTGAAGAAATCCGAACGCGAAGCGTGCGCGAGCAAGCGCTGCGCGAGCTTCACAGGATCGGCAGGTTCCCGTTCCGGGGCGGCCATGCGAGCTCCGTGGCGCTCGGGTGCAGCACCAGCGCCAGCAGGTTGAAACAGTTGATCGGCACCTGCGCTGCCAGCAAGCTATCCAGCGCACAGCCGAAGGCGAAGGCATCTCCGATCCCCGCGAACTGGGTCTCGTCGACCTCGACGCGCGTGCGCAGGCCACGCAGCGCGGCCCCCTCGAGCATGCGCGAGGTGGCGCTGATCTCGACCTCCCGCACCGAGGTGGCGCGCAGCTCGTTGGCGCGCCCCTGCTGCTTCTTGGCGGGCAGGAAGTTGTAGAGCTGGAGCAGGCTGCGCAGCACGCCGGGGTCAGCGAGCGAGCGCTGGTTGCAGCCGAGGTGCGCGATCAGCCGCCAGTGCAGCTCGCTGCCGAGCGGCGGCGGGACCGGCGTCGAGACTCCGGTCAAGTTGCGGAAGCGCGCGATGGTGGGCGAGCCGGGGGTAGGCACACTGATGTCGCCGACGCGCAGCTCGGCCGGCAGATTGCGGTTGGTACACACAAGGTCGATCGACAGTGTCTCGTTGCCGAGCTCCGGCGCGGTGTCGCGTGGCGTGAGCACGCCCAGATACGAGTCGAGCCCGCCGTCGATCGGCGACAGCGCCCGCCGCAAGTTGAAGAAGACCTGCTGCTCTCCGGGCAGCCCGGCGTGCGCGTAGTCGAAGAACGGCTGGTAGTGCACACGGTCGCGTCGCTCCGGCCGCACGCCGACCACCGACTTGACCTCGTACACCTCCATGTGGCGCGGGTTGACGTTGGCCGCCCGCAACAGGTACTCGCGCATGCGCGGGTCGCGCGCGATCGGATCTGCGCTGGCGTCGAAGAGATTGACCACCGGGGTGCAGTGCAGCTGGAGCTGCTCGGTCTCGATGCGCTCGGGCAGCGGCGGCGGCCGCTCGAAGGCCAGCCGCAGCTCGAAACGCTCGGTGCGCAGGTCGATCGGTACCTGCTCCAGACCGAACAGGTCCACGAAGAACATCGACTGCGGCAGGATGAAGTACTGCTGCAGCAAGCGCGGGCCCTCGGGGGCCAGGCGCGGCCAGGGCAGCATGGCGTGATCGGGGGAAAGCCCCGAAGCCACCACGCGCGTCTGCAGGGTGTGCTCTTGGCCGTCCTTGCTGCGGTAGGCGGCCCCCCGCAGGTGCCGCAGCAGCCACAGAAACAGCAGCGAGGCCTGCGGCAAGGGCGCGTTGAGGTAGAGCCGCAGGCCCTGCTCGTCGAACGCCGGCGACAGGCCCTCGACCAGGCTGCGCAGGCCGATCCGCAGCTCGGGTGACTGCGGCGCGCTCTTGTCCAGCGCGACGTGCTCGATCGCCAGCGGCAAGAGGTCGAGGTCCGAGGTGGTGCGAAAGCGGCAGGAAGTACCGTCGACCGGGCGCGCGCCGAGCTCGGTGCCACGCGGCACGCGGTGGCGCGTACGCAGCGCGTTGGGGTTGGGGGTGAACTGCACGATCGAGGTGGCCGGCAGCGTGCGCACGTAGTGCGGCAGCAGCAGCTGCGCCAGCGAGGCGATCAGCTCGGGCACTGCGTCGTCGATGCGCTCGCGCATACGCGCGGTCAGGAAGGCGAAGCCCTCGAGCAGGCGCTCGACGTCCGGATCGCCGCCGCGCTCGACGAACAGGTCGGCGAGCTCGGGGTTGGCCTCCGAAAACTCGCGACCGAGCTCGCGCAGATACGTGAGCTCGGTTTGATAGTAGAGGTTGAACACCCCGAAGCTCCGCGTGACGCGGCCTTCACGGCCAAGCGCGCCGGTTACTCTACGACGATTTGCCCACCCGGCCTAACCCGGGTCTTCATCCGCACCAGGCTGTGTCGGTCGCTGGCCAAGCGCGCGACGATCTCGAACTGCAACACCAGCGGATCGGCGCCCGGCACGAAGCGCACGTTGACGTTCTGCAGGCGCGGCTCGTGGGCGATGATGGTGGCGCGGATCGACTGCTGCAGGTGGCGCACGGCGTCGGGAAGGTTGTGCACGACATCGTTGAAGTCGAGCACCCCGAACGCCGGCACCGTGCAGGAATGGCCCTGGTGCGAGTTCAGCAGATCGCTGAGGTGAGCCACGATCGCGGGCAGCGGCTCCGCCCGCCGCTGCCCCGTCGCAAGTCGCCCCAGCAGTCCACGAACCGCCATGGCTCAGCGCCGCGCAGGCCCGCGCGCGCTCACTGCTCTTGCCACATGTCGTCGTGCTCGGTGTTGCCGGTCTCGTGCTTCCACGTGATCTTGCCGAACACGAACGAAATCTCTTCCTGCGGCGGCTTGCCGGAGGCGCTGACGTCGACGTCGTCGCCGATCAGGTAGCGCTTGACCGCGCAGATGCGCGCGTCGCCGATGGTGATGGTGAAGAACTTCTCCTGCTTGCCGCTGCTCTTGGTGGGACGGAAGAACAGGAACTCACCCTCGCACGGCTCGGTGTCGGTCAGGGCGCGCATCAGCAGAGGCGAGGACGCGTCCACGTTCTTGCGGATAACGATGGGCTCGTACAGGCGGGTGCCGGTCGGCGTCATCGAGCCGGCTTCCTGGGCGGTCTTGCAGGCCTCGCTGTAGTGATCGCACTCGATGAGCTGGGAAACGTCCTCATCGCCGATCTTGCTGACCGAGCTCTCGCCCTTGATGTCCTGTCCGTTGGCCTTGAGTCGAAGATATACGCGTCCAGACATGGTCGGTCCCTTCCGGTTCGGCCCGGTGGCAGCGGGCGGACCACGAGCACGGTCAGCCCTCCCCCGGGGAGTGCAGCGTAATCTATAACGCCGCGACCCCGCCAGAGCAAAGGTGCCCGTGGTGACGATCCAAAGGCGGCGCGGGGCCGCGAGCTTTGGTTTCGACGATTGAACATCCACCCCGTTTGGGGTAACGCCGGTCTACACCGTGCGGCGCCAGCCGGCGCCGCGCGCGCGGACGCAGGTCGAGCAACTTGTGGGCGGGCCGGGCTTTGGCCATGCTTGGCACCTCGCCCGCCGCCCCAGCCGATGGCCAACACGGACCACACCTGCCGGAGCCCGAACGGGCCCCGCCGCACCGCGCTCGCGGGACCCCAGCTACCCGCGCGCCGCGGGCGCGCAGCCTGCCTGCGGCGCGGGACCCGCGCCCCGGGCGGTCGCGAGGCCGCCGAGCGCGCGAGCCGTCGCTCGGCTCCGGCGGTCTCGCGCGACTTTGGCCGTGTCGCTGCGGCGGTGTGGAGCTGCGTGCTGCTGCTGGGCTGCGCCGGCGCCAAGCCGACTTGCAAGGTCCCCACCGCGGTGGAGCTCGAGGTCGAGACCTCTGACCGTCTCAACCGCGACGCCGAGGGCCAGTCGCTGCCGACGCAGCTGCGCCTGTACCAGGTGCGCGACCTGAGCCGCCTGCAGCAGGCGTCCTCCGACGACATGTTCGAAAACGCCAAGGACACCCTCGGGGACACCCTGCTCGGCGCCGACGAGATGACGCTCTACCCCGGCCAGGTGGTGGTACGCCGCTTCCAGCGCAACCCGCAGGCCGACTACATCGTCGGGGTCGCCATCTTCCGCAGCCCCGTGGGCTCGGCCTGGCGCACGGTGCAGGAGCTCCCACTGCCGGGCGATCCGTGCGCCGAACACAACGACGCCAAGGCGGCCCCGCGCCTCGTCGATCTGCGCATCCGCATGTTTCTGGAGAGCTACCGGATCGAATCGGTCAACAACTACGCGGCGCTGCCCAAACGCAGCTGCATGGCCGGGGACAGCCGCTGCGCCTCGTCGGAGACGACCGGCGCCCCCAACGAGCTCCCCGAGGAGCTGCGCCACCGCCGGCTGCGCACCTTCGAGGAGGACCCGAGCCGGCCCCGGCCCACGGTGGGCGGAGAAGACGACGACAAATAGCGTCGGGCGCGGGCCGCATTCGAGCCCAGGAGAACGAGCATGAGGGCAGCGCAGAAGGTGGTGTGGAGCGAGGGGTTGCTGATGTCGCCGCAGCATCTGCAGCAGCAAGACCTGTTCCACGAGTCGCTGCTCTCCGATCGGCTCGACGCGATCGATCCCTTCAATTGGGGCGTGACGCGGGTCGAGCTGGACAAGAAGGCGCTTTCGGCCAATCAGATCAAGCTGGCGGCCTTCCGCGGCGTGCTGCCCGACGGGACGGTGCTGGCCTTCGACGAGAACCACGCCGAGGCACCGGCGAGCCGGGTGATCGCCGAGCACTTCCCCCACACCCAGCTCAGCCTCGACGTCTACCTGGGGCTGCCCGCCGAGCGCGAAGGCATCGACAACTTCGCGCCGCAGAGCGCGGCGCCGGTGCGCTACGCGCAGCAGCGGCGCGAGGTGCTCGACATGGCGGGCTCCAACACCAGCGTCGAGGTCACCTTCGCCCGTCGCAGGCCCTTGTTGCTATTCGGCGACGAGTCCCGCGACGGGCTGACCTGCATGAAGATCGTTGAGATCGTGCGCGACGACGCCGGCGGCCTGGTGGTGGCCGAGCCCTACATCCCGCCGTGTCAGCGCGTCAGCGCCTCGGCCTTTCTGATGGCCGGCCTGCGGCGCCTGCTCGGCACCATGGTGACGCGCCACACGGCGCTTTCGGCGGCGCGCAGCGAGGCGGGCAAGTCCAGCGTCGAGTTCGGCGCCAAGGATGTCACGCGCTTCCTGCTGCTGAGCACGATCAACGCGTACATCCCGGTGCTGACCCACGTGGTCGACTCGGGGCACGTCTCGCCACACGCCTGCTACATCCTGCTGTCGCAGCTTGCCGGGCAGCTGACCACGTTCTCGACCGAGATCGGGCCGACCGACCTGCCCTCCTTCGTGTACACCGACCTGCGCTCGACCTTCGAGACGCTGCTGGCGCGCCTGACCGCGCTGCTACAGTCGACGATCGAGGAGCACTACGTATCGGTGCCGCTCGAGGGCCGGCCCAATGGCATGTACGTGGCGACGCTGCAGGAGGAGCGGGTGTGGGCCTGCGATCGCTTCCTGCTCGCGATCAAGACCGACCTGCCCGAGCAGCCCACCGCCACGCAGGTGCCGCGCCTGTGCAAGATCGCGTCGCTGGCCGAGATCCAGGGCATCCTCTCGGCGGCCACCCCGGGCGCGCCGGTCGAGGTCACCTATCGCCCGCCGCCGGAGATCCCGGTGAAGGCGGGCCTGGTGTACTTCGCGGTCGCCACCGAGAACGCCTACTTTCGCAACATCAAGCTGGAGAAGAACATCGCGGTCTACCTGCCGCCACTGTTCGACCCGGCCAAAACCACGATCGCGCTGATGGGCGTGCCCGCGCGCTCGCGCAGAGAGGGCGCCTGAGCCCGGGCGGCGTTGCCGATGGATCGCGTCACCGAAGCCACCGAAGCCGTGTTCAACGCGCTGGCCCAGATCCAGCGCATGGACCCTGACTCCACCCCGATGCCGGAGGTGATTCACCAGCAGCTCTCGACCTACATCGACCAGGGGCTGCGCGCCGCCACGCGCATGGGCCTGTCGCAGCAGGACGTCGAGGACATGCGCTACGCGCTGGTCGCGCTGACCGATGAGACCGTGCTGCAGCGCGGCGGCGCGCTGGCCGAGTTCTGGCTGCCGCGGTTGTTGCAGCTGCGCTACTTCGGCGAGAACGTGGCGGGCCAGGCGTTCTTCCACCGCCTGGAGAGCGTGCGGCGCGACCCGACGCGCGTCGACACCCTGCGCGTGTACTACCTGTGCCTGCTGTTCGGCTTCCATGGGCAATACCGCGTGCGCGGCGGCCAGATCGAGCTGGCCGACATCATCGAGCGCGTGCGCGAAGACCTGGTGCGCGCCAAGGTCATCCCCGAGGAGCTGGGGCTGTCGCCGCACGGGCCGCGCCCGTACGAGGCGATCGTCGACGCGCGCCGCAACATGCTGCTGGTGTGGCTCTCGGTGGTCGCCGCGGTGGCTTCGGTGCTGCTCTATATGTGGCTGAAGCTCAGCCTGGTCGACCAGGCCGGACGCCTGGTGGAGCGCGTAACCGCGCTCACCGGGAGCTGAGTTAGCGACCGATGCTCGTCAAGCTCCTCGTCGCCGCGCTCGTCATGCTCACGGTGCTGTTCGTGGCACTGTGCTGGCTGGTCGCGATCCTGCTCAAGGTCACGCTGTGGGCGCCGTTCGCACTGACCGCGCTGCTGGTGCTCTCGGGCGTGGGCGTGCTGGTGTGGCGGCGGCTGCGCGCGCAGCGCGCGGCGCGCGGCCTGGAGAAGGCGCTGGCCGCGCAGGCCAAGGAGCAGTCGCGCGTGGTGCGCCCGGACCTGCAGCTCGAGGTCCAGCGCATGCAGGAGGAGTTCGACAAGGCGGTGCTGGCGCTCAAGAGCAGTAAGCTCGGCGCCGGCGGCCGCGACGCGCTGTACTTGCTGCCCTGGTACTCGATCATCGGCCCGCCGGGCGCGGGCAAAAGCACCGCGCTGCGCAACTCGGGGCTGAACTTCCCCTACACCTCGCGCGGAGGCGCGGCCGCGGTCAAGGGGCTCGGCGGCACGCGCAACTGCGACTGGTGGCTGACCAACGAGGCGGTGGTGCTCGACACTGCGGGCCGTTGGGCCACCCAGGAAGAGGATCACGACGAGTGGCTGTCGTTTCTCGGCCTGATCGCCAAGTACCGGCCGAAGAAGCCGCTCAACGGGCTGATCACCGCGATCAGCGTGGGCGACGTGGTCAACGCGCACGAGGACGAGGTCGAGGCGATGGCGCTGCGCATGCGCGAGCGCCTCGACGAGGTGCAAGCGCACCTGCGGGTGTCGGTGCCGGTCTACGTGCTGTTCACCAAGTGCGACCTGGTCGAGGGCTTCCTCGAGACCTTCGGCGGGCTCAAGCGCAGCGAGCGCCAACAGGTGTGGGGCTTCACCGCGGAGCTGGCCAAGCCGATCGGCGACGCCGGCGCGTTCTTCGGCGAGCGCTTCGACGAGCTCGCCGACGTGCTGGAACGCCGCTCGCTGGCGCGCATGGCCGACGAGCACGAGCGCAGCCTCGACCGGCGTTCGAAGATCTACGCCTTTCCGCAGCAGTTCAGCGTGCTGCGCCGCAACCTCAGCCGCTTCGTCGCGGTGATGTTCCAGGAGAACGTCTACCAGCAGACGCCTTCGCTGCGCGGGGTCTACTTCACCAGCGGCACCCAGGAGGGACGGCCGTTCAACCTGCTGATGAACCGGCTGGCCGAGTCGATGGGCATTCGCCGCAAGGTCGAGCCGGTCGAAGCGGTAGTCGACCAGAAGAGCTACTTCCTGCACGACGTCTTCCTCAACGTGATCTTCCCCGACCGCGACGTGGCCTCGGCCAGCGAGGCAGAGCTGCGGCGCCAGCGCCTGCGGCGGCTGGTGGTGACGATCGTGCTGGGCGCTTGCTCGCTCACCTTTGGCGGCGTTCCCAGCTACGCCTGGTCGCTCAACAAGCTCGCGCTGGTGCGGCTGCAGTCGGCGGTCGACGAGTGGGAGGGCGCCGACCAGAAGAAGTGGGACGACAAGCACAAGCTCGAACGGCTGGAGCCGCTGCGCAAGCAGGTCAACGCGCTGATCGGCTACGAGAAGAACGGCCCGCCGCTGTCGATGCGCATGGGCATGTACCAGACCGGCGAGCTGGTGGCGCCGATGCGGCGCTACTACGCGAACCTGCTGCGCCGCGAGCTGGTGCAGCCCGCGATCGCGCGCGACGTCGAGGCGATGACCGACTTCGGCTTCCACTACGTTTCGCTGCCGCGGGCGCAGCCCACCGAAGAGGAGCACGAGCTGGTCTATCCCGTGCTGCGGCTGCACCTGGTGCTCACCCGGCCCAAGAGCAACGGCGAGCCTGCGTTCGACAAGGCCCAACAGGACTGGGTCAAGCAGCAGCTGGTGCTGCGTTTCTCGCGCGCGGCGGGTAAGGACCCGGCACTGCTCGAGGCTGCGCGCACCAACGCCGAGCTCTACGTCGGCTTCATGCGCGAGTTTCCCGATCTGGCGTTCCCGCGCGACAAGGAGGTGGTGCAGCGCGTGCGCGAGGCGCTCAACCGCGTACCGGCCACGGCGCGGGCGCTGGCGCGCCTGATCGCGCTGGCCGAGCCCGAGGGCTACGGGCTCACGCTCGAGCGCCTGATCGGCATGAACGGGGCATTGCGCGGCGACGGCCGCGTGCGCGGCGCGTTCACCCGGCGTGGCTTCGAGAACGTGGTGCGCGACCGGCTGACCACCGACATCCTCGACGACGCCGGCGAGCTGTGGGTGCTGGGCCTGGCCAACACCGGCGAGGCGGTCAAGCAGCAGCGCGACCTTCAGCTCGAGCAGCTGCGCAACGCCTATTTCCACGGCTATATCGAGGAGTGGCAGAGCTTCCTGCGCAGCATCCGCATCGACGCGCCGGCGGACCACACCGCCGCGCTCGCCCTGTTGCGCGAGCTGTCGCGCGGCTCGCCGCCGCCGGTCTCGCTGCTGATCCAGAAAGTCGCCTACAACGTCGCCCTCAAGCCCAAGGTGAGCCCCGAAAGCCTGGCCAAACAGGCAGCCGAGGGCGCAGTGGACAAGCTCAAGAACAAGCTCGAGGGCCTGCTCGGCGCCGAGAACGCGGCCAAGGCCAACAAGGAGATCGGCAAGCACATCGCGTCCGGCGGCCAGGGCATGCTGGCCGAGGCCGACGTGGCCAAGGCGTTCGAGGGCCTCACCGTCTTTGCCGTCCCGCCCGACAGCGGCGACGGCGGGCCGCGCGCGGCCGTCCCCTTCGACGTCTACCAGGAGCAGCTCGCGTTCGTGCGCGACGCGCTGCAGATGTATCTCGACGATCCGCAACAGACCGAGCAGCTGCAGAAGCACCTGCAGGAAGCGCGGGTCAAGGTGCGCGCGATCATCGACCAGCAGCAGGTCGGCTGGCGACCGCTGTTCGAGGCGCTGCTGTGGCCGCCGATCGAGAGCGCGGCGAGCAGCAGCACGATCGCGATCGCGAGCGGCACGGCCGCATCCTGGTGCAACGACGTGGTCGCCAGCTACGAGCGCACGCTGCTCGGGCGCTACCCCTTCAACCGCGATGGCCAGGACGCCGCGCTGACCGACTTCAAGAACTTCTACCAGCCCAAGGACGGCCGCGTGTGGAAGTTCGTGGACGCGGTGCTCGGCAACACGGTCGCGCTCGACGGCGACCGCTACGCCTACTCGCAGAAGCTCGGTCAGGACGCCGGCTCGGTCTACCTATCGAGCCTGCTCGAGTTCCTCAACCGCTCGCGCGACGTGACGGTGTCGTTCTATCCCAGCGGCGCGGCCGACCCCAGCATCGAATTCGAGCTCAAGGTGGAGCCGAGCCCGGAGGTGGCCAGCACCCAGTTCACGGTCGGCGGGCAGAGCGTCGAGCACTACAACGGCCCCGAAAAGTGGAAGACGCTGACGTGGCCCGGCCAGAACCCCCAAGCCGGCGCGCAGATCGTGATCCGCGGCGCCAACGGTATGCACGAGCGCATCTCGCAGGACGGCGCCTGGGGTCTGTTTCGCCTGCTCGAAGCTGGCACCCTGCTGCCGGGCGCGGGCCGCACCTTCACAGTGGCCTGGAAGCTCGAGACCCACGACGTCACGTTGCGGGTCGACTTCCGGCCCAAACGGGGCGAATCTCCTTTCTTCGGCGTTCCCGGCCACAGCGACCAGGCCCTGTTCCTGCAGCCGGTGCGCGCCAAGGGCGCAGCCGCGCCGCGGCAGATCCTGCGCACCGGTAAGCCGTGCCAGGCGGGGAAGTGAAGGTGTGATGTCGGAGCAAGCTGGCAACGGGCAACGACGCGTGGGCTTCCTGGGCAAGCTGCCCGAGCAGCCCGACTTCGTACGACAGCCGATCGCGGAGCGCATCGGGCAAGAGCTCGATCAGTGGCTGGTCAAGAGCGTGCAGAGCCTGCACCTGGTCAAGCAGGAGCTGCCGGACGCGTGTGTGCGTTTCGTGTTCAGCGCGCCGGGCTGCGAGGCGGTGGCGGTGGGCGTGATGCGCAAGAGCCAGGACCAGGTGGGGCGCTCGTTTCCGCTGGCGATCTACACCTGGCTCGCGCTCGACTCGGCGGCGCAGGCGCTGCAGGCGATCGCGCTGGCGCACGGCGCGTTCCTGGCACGCGCCGAGGAGCTGCTTGCGGCGTTGCCAGGGCTGTCGCTGCAGGCGCTGCGCGTGCAGGCGGCCGAGCTCGAGCAGGTGCCCTCCGCGCCGCTCGGTCTGGCCGTGCAGCGCTGCGCCGAAGTGCTGGCGCAGACCGCTCCCGACGCGATGTTCGCACGCGTGTTCGCGCAGAGCCCGCAGGAAGGCCACCTCTACGGCCTGTACACGCTGCGTACCGCCACCTCCGCCGTGCGCGGCGCGCCTGCCGCGTCCGCGCCGACCGTGCTCGATTGTCCAATCACCAACGACGTCGACCTGATCGCCTGGCTCGATTTGACGCGGCGCTGTCTGGGCTGGGCGCACCACGCACCGTCCTTCGTATGGATCGAAGAGCCGGACCCGCGGCTGTTGCTCGCGCTCGGCCACGCCTCCGACCAGCTGCTGGGCTTCGTCGCCGACCCACACCACCGCAGCGCGCGGCTGTGGCCGCTGTGGACCGATCGCGCCGACGCGGTGCAGCTCGCGCGCGAGGGGCTCGCCCTGCCGCTGCCGCTGCCGCCGAGCCTGGACGCGCTGTGGGCGCTGCTGGCGAGCAGCGCGCGTTGATCTACCGCGAGCGAGAGCGTAGGCCACCCATCCGTGAACCGAATCATCAACCAGGAACCTGCCTCGACGGAGCGGTCGCTCGCCGAGACGCGCGAGCTGCTGCTCGCCGCTGCCAAGAGCAGATTCGGACGCATCGCCCCCGAGCGTATCGTCGAGCACGTGCTACGGATGACCGAGGATGCCGATTGGCCGGTGCGCAGGGCTGCGCTGGCCGCGCTCGAGCGCCGTTACGCCTTCAGCCAACGTGACGGGGTGCGCGTCAGACAGCGTCCGAGCGGTGGAGCCGTGCTCGGGACCTATCGTGTCGCCAGCGCGAAGCGAGCCGGTCAGCGCAGTCGCGGCGCATCGGACGGCTATGAGATGGCGCTGTTGGCACTGGAGCCGCTGGCGCTCAGCTGCGGCTGCGCAGACTTTCTGCGCAGCTCGCTCGGATTGTGCAAGCACGGGCTGGCCGTGCTGCAGACGCTCCCCCGCGCGGGCACGCGCGCCGGTGCGCACCTGGCCGGCGGCGGTCGCCGCGCGCGGCTGAGCTGGTCGCCTGCGCATCCGCTGACCGGACCCGCGGACCGCCTGGCACGCCTCGCGCTCGTACCGGGCGCTCGCACGCTACAGATCGACGGCTTCTTGCACGGCCGCCCGTCGCCGGCAGTGCTGCGCGATCCCGGGCGGCGTCTTGCACTAATCGCGGCGCTCGAACGTGTGATCGCGCGCGGCCGCCTCGAGCCCGAGCCCGCGGTGGTGACGTTGCTGGCCGAAGAGCGGGCACGCGCGGAGCGCCACGTGGATGGCCGGCGTTGCACCGCGGCCGCGTCGAAGAGCCTCTCGTCTCTGCGCCGCAAGCTCTACCCGTACCAGCGCGACGGCGTGCGGCGGATGTTCGACAGCGGCCGTTTGCTGCTCGCCGACGACATGGGCCTGGGTAAGACCACGCAGGCGATTGCCGCCTGCCATGGATTATTTGAGACCCGCCGGGTCAGGAAGGGCCTGCTGATCGTACCGGCCGCGCTCAAGTCGCAGTGGAAGCGCGAATGGGACGCGACCACGCGCGTGCCACTAACCGTGGTCGAGGGCTCGCCGGCAGAACGCGCCGATCTCTACGCGCGCACCGCGCGTGGCTTTCTGGTGATCGGCTACGAGCAGCTCCTGCGCGACTTTCCGGCGGTCCAGCGCTTCGCGCCCGAGCTGTGCGTGCTCGACGAGGCCCAACGCATCAAGAACTGGGCGACCAAGTCGGCTGCCTACGTCAAAGCGCTCGCGCCGCGCTATCGACTGGTGCTCACCGGCACCCCGATGGAGAACCGCTTCGAAGAGCTCGCCTCGATCATGGATTTCGTCGACGACGCGGCGCTCGAGCCCAAGTGGCGGCTCGTGCCCTGGCACAGCATGAGCATCGGAAGCGGCGCACGCGGCATGGCCGGGGCGCGCCACCTCGACACGCTACGCCAGCGACTCTCCGACGTGATGTTGCGGCGCGTGCGCAAGGAGGTGCTCAGCCAGCTGCCTTCGCGGACCGACACGCGCGTACCGGTCGAGATGACGCCGCCCCAGCAGCTCGAGCACGAAGAGCTCAGGCCGCCGATCGCGCGGCTGGTCAGCATCGCCGCGCGGCGGCCGCTGATGCAACCGGAGTTTCTGCAACTGATGCAGCTATTGACCACGCAGCGCATGATCTGCAACGGCCTGGCACAGCTCTATTTCGAAGACGAATGGCCTCGCTGCCTGCAGGCAGGGCGACCGACGCCGGCGCTGCTCGAGAGCTTGTGCGCGCCGAAGCTGTCGGCGCTGCGCGGCCTGATAGAACAGGTGGTGCTGGAACAAGGCCGCAAAGCGGTTGTGTTCAGTCAGTGGCGCAACATGCTGCGCCTCGCCGAGTGGGCCGTGCGCGACCTGCTCGCGGCTGCAGGGCGCCGGGCGGTGTTCTTCACGGGGGCGGAATCCGCCAAGCAGCGCGAGCGCGCAATCGTGGACCTGCACGACGATCCGGCGGTGAGCATGATGTTCCTCAGCGATGCCGGCGGCGTGGGTCTGAATCTGCAGCGCGCGGCGACTTGTTGCATCAACCTCGAGCTGCCCTGGAATCCCGCGGTGCTCGAGCAGCGCATCGGTCGCATCCACCGGCTCGGCCAGAACCAGCCCATCGACGTCTACAACCTGGTCACCGATGCGGGCATCGAGACCCGCATTGCCCAGCTCATCGCCGACAAGAAAGCGGTGTTCTCCTCGTTGTTCGACGGCACGACCGACGAGGTGAGATTCGAGGGCGACCATTCGTTCCTGGACGGCGTGAAGAAGCTGGTGGACGCGCCGGTCTTGCCCGAGAGCGCGAGCGACGATGTGCTCGATGTCGTCGATGCGTCCGAGCAAGCAGCGGGGCCAGAGCCGGGCTCCTTCCCGTCTCGAGCCAGCGCGCCCGCGCCACCGCCGGAGCTGCTCGCCGCGCTCTCTCGCATCTCGCTTGCGCCGTTGCCCGACGGAGGGCTGCGCATCGAGGCGCCGCCCGAGCTCGCGGCGCCGCTGGCGGACCTGCTCGAGGGCCTCGCCCGCTCCCTACGCAGCTCGACGGCAGCCCCGTCCAGCGCCGAGTGATCGATCGCGTCTGGAAGTGCTCGGCCAGCGGTTGGCACGCGGGCACTTGCCCCCGGGCTCGCGAATGCGCTACGGCTGGCCTGCTCGATGGAACACCAGTGGCACGTGCTCGTGCGAGACCCCGACGGGGCGGCGGTCGAAGACGCCGAGGTCGCGCTACAAGCGGAGACCACGATCGAGGCCTTTGGCTTCGAATACCCGTACGCGGAGGCGCCGGCTACGCACCAGCACGAGGGCGGCGGCCACTACGTGTCGTTCACCCTGCAGGTGAGCGCCGGGCCCTGGCTGTTGATCGTACGGCGCAAGGACAGCTCGCCCGTGGTGCAGCCGCTGCTGATGCAGCAGAACGCGGCCGGTGAGCTCTTCGCCAAACCGCCGCCCTCGCGCCTGGCCAAGAGCGTGAGCTTCGTGGCCGAGACGGTCGAGGCCGAAGGTCAGAAGGTGCGCAAGACCGCCTTCACTGTCACGCTCTTTCCGCAGTCGGAGGTGGTGTTCCTGAGCGGCACCGAATATGAAAGCCACGGTACGCGCTTTCTGGCGTTCGCGCTCGGCCGGCGTGACGCGCTGTTTCGCGAGAAGAAGATCGACGCCGGCACGCTCGTGACAGTGCTGTCATGCGACAACCGCGGCACCGCCACCTTCGTCAAGGCGCACCGTGGCTTCGTCGACGTGCGCCCCCTGCCGGCGCCGCCCGCGGGCCTGCGCCCGGGCCGCGGGCACGTGGCGCTGTCCGACGACACCGAGAAGATGGGCAGGGCGCTGCAAGCCGCCGGCGCGCTTTCGATCGTCGACCTGTATCGCTATCTGTCGCGGGTCGGCGAGCAGCGGCCGGGCAGCGTCAAGGAGGTGAGCATCTTCAGCCACGCCTGGGAGGGCGGCCCGATTCTCTACGACACCGACGACATCGATGTCGAGCGCCCGCGTCCCGACGCGCGCTCGCCCTACGACTTCGACGGCCGCTCGCGCGACTTCCTGGCCGCAAACGTACAGGCCGACGACGGCTGGCCGCACATGAAGGAAGCGCTCGCCAGCGACGGCGTGTTCCGCGCCTTCGGCTGCAACGCGGTGCGCGAATACCGTCTGGCGATCACCGCGGGCGAGAAGGTCAAGCCCAAGGGCGAGACCGCGCTGTTCAGCTACCGCCTGTTCATGCCGCCGTTCGGCAGGCTCGAGCGCCGGCTCAACCGCAAGTTCCTGTGCAAGTACCTGTTCCAGCGCTTCGCCGACCCGGAACGCACCTACCTGGCGGCCGCAGCGAAGTTCTTCGACAAGTCGACGCTGGGCGCGCCGCCCGGCGCCGGCAGCGAGTTCGCGCTGCGCAACGGCATCGCCTTCATGCGCATCGTGCCGAAGTCGTGGGGCAAGCTCTACCCTTACTATAAGGAGCAGTTCGGCCCCGAGTTCGAGCCGACCGACGGCGACTTCGACCAGGGCTACGTGGATTTCCACAAGATCGCGGGCCGCAGCGCGCCCGACGATCCCGCCTTCGACAGCGGCTTCTACCGCTTCTCGGTGGACTTCCGGCGCAACCGCACCCGGCTCGAGTTCTTCGACCTCTTCGCGACCTCCGCGGAGGGTCGCAAGTTCACCCTGGCCCGCGACGCCTTCAGCGCGGACGGCCACAGCGGCCAGCGTTACGTGCTGCACCATCGCGATGCCGCGCTCGAGCAGGGCTTCCTCGTCACCGATGATCACCAGGTGTTCGCGCTGGAGCGCGGGCTCGACGGCAAGCTCAGCGTGGTCGGCAGCAAGCTCGCACCACCGCCTTGACGCGCGCGACGCGCCGCGCCTGTTTCACTGCACCAGGGCGCCGCCGCGCGTGCGCAGCTTGCGCGGCTGCTCGGTGCAGCGGCAGCGGTCGAGCCGGTCGGCGCGCTTGATCCGCCAGTTGGCGTAGAAGGCGTCGTCGTAGACGCACACCACGTCGCTCTCGTAGTCGGCGAAGTCGAAGTCGAAGCTGGCAAGCGCGCTGCCGTCGGGCGCGCGCACGCGCACGCGATGGCGCGCGCCCAGCGCCACGCCCGGCACCTGCGCGCCCTGCTTCAGCGTGACGCGCACCGCGGGCAGCGCGTCGACCTGCACGTCGACGCCGCGCGCGCGGGCCGCGCGATCGCGGGCGAGCTGCGCCGCGCTCGGGCCCTGGCCGTACATTTCGGTGCTCACCTCGCCTTTGCCCGGCGAGCGCGAAAGGTCCAGGTGCGCCACGCACACGCGGCCTTGGCCGCTGCCGGCCGGAGTGCCGGGCGCAGCTGCGGACGACGCAGGGGGGGCGCCAGCGCTCGCCGCTTCGGCCTGCGGGCCTGCGGCTTCGACAGCGGGAGCAACCGCGCGCTGCGCCGAGGCGGCAGGCTCGCCGCCTTGGGCCGGCGTGCTCGCCGGCGTGGCGGCGGCTGCGGGCTGCGCTCGCGCCGCCGGTGCTGCGGCCGGCGGCGCGCCGTGGGCGTCGCCACCGTGCTGCGCGCACGCCGCGAGCAGCGCGATCCATGGCCAGGGCCAGCGGGCGTTCGAAACGCGGCGCACCCGGGCATGCTACACGGCCCGGGCTCGGCACGCGTCAGGGATCGAATTGCAACAGCACGCTCGCGTTGTATGCGGCGACCTCGCGACCGTCGAGCGCCGTGATACCGCGCACGCCCTGCGCCACGACCGCGACGTTGCCTCCGCCAACCGCCAGGCGCGCGTGCGTGGTACGCAGGCGGTGGTGGGCGCGCAGCCGGCCGTCCTGCAGCTGCAAGAGCAGCCAGTCTTCGCCCTCCGCATCGGCCGGCGTGAGCGCGACGCCACCAAAGTCGAAGGCGCCGCCCACGCGCACGAGCAGCACGACGCGACCCTCGGCGTCGACGCCGAGGCCGGCTGCGCTGCCGCAGCGCATGCACAGCCGCGTCCGGCTGTGGCGCTGGCCGTGACCGTACACGTCGAGCACCACCGAGTCCGGCAGCGACTGTTGCAGCGCGCGCTCGGAAAGCGGCGCCGTCGTCCCGACCGCGATCAGCGTGCCGTCGCTGCGAAAGGCTGCGTGCTCGGCGACCATGAGGTCGCCGCTCGACCAAACCGGCTTGCCGTCGGCGTCCCAGATCTCGACCGCGGGGCCGTCGCCGGGCCGCGGTAGGCTGGTGCGCAAGATCGCGATCCGCCCGTCCGCCGCCGCGGCGAGGCCAAACGACAGCGCGAAGCCGCGTGCGCGATAGGGAAGGTGCCGCAGCCAGCACAGCTTGCCCGCCGCATCCAGGCGCACGACCACCGGCATGCTGCGCAGCGGCGAAGCGACCGGCGGCCCGATCACGCGCTGCCCGCCGAAGTCGACCGTGCCCCGCACGCTGACGAGCAGCGTCAGCTCGCCGTCCGCGCCGGCGACGACCTGGTCCATGGACAGCGCGCCCTGGAAGACGCGCAGCGCGCCGGGGTGCCCCTGCTGGTCGAAGCGGCGTACATAGGCGAACCAGCCGTGCGCCGAGTTGCTGTTGCCGTAGACGATCGGGCCCGCGGAGGTCGCCGCGATCCCGCTCGCCCCCTGGCGCAGCTCGAGCCCGCCCGGCGTGAGGTCGAGCACGACGCGGCCCTCGCGATCGCGGCGCGACAGCCGCAGCGGCGGCTCCGCGAGATAGCTGGCGAGCCACACGCTCTGGCCGTCCGGGCTTGCCGCGAGCGCGGGCTCGTCGAAGGCCGGTGAGACCACGGTCGCGGAGCGCGGCGAGAGCGGGCCGGCCGCGGCGCCCGCCTGCGCGCCGCCCGCGGTCTGCCCTGCCCCGGCCTGCGCGGCCGGCTTGCTCGAGGTCGCCGCACGACCGCACGACAGTGCGCACGCGAGCAGTGCGGCGAGCGCGGGCAGAGCCCCCGGGCGCGGGCGTCCACGGGTCATGGCTTGGGCGTCTTGGGCTTGGCGATGTCCTTGGTGAACTTCAGGTGCAAGCCTGCGAGCGGCTTGGCCACCGGCACGGCGCAGAAGTAGCCGATGCCCGATTGCGTCTGGCTCTTGATCCGCGTGAGGTCCCGCGACACGAAGCTGTTCGCGTTGAAGGTGTTGTCGTAGACGATCTCCTCGTCGTAGCCGCGCATGCGCACGTTGAAGGCCTTGCCCATCTCGGGCATCAGCAGCGAGGCGAGAATCGCCAGCGGGGCGCCCGCGCCGTTGCACAGGATCAGGCCGATCTCGCCGTCCTCTCGAAAGCGCTCGCGGCACTCGTCGCGGATCGACTTGGCGCTGCCGTTGAGCCATTGCAGCACCGATTGATCGATGCCGCCGCTGGCCATCGGCGCGTTGGGATCGCCGTTCTCGGGCACCGACAGGTTGAGAAAGCAATCGCCGTTGGCCTTGATCTCGCCCGACAGCCCATACAGAGGCTCGCGGCCGGGCTCCCCGATGCCGTGGCTGATCAGATTGAGGCGCTTGATCGAGTGCTTGGGTCGGGTGGGCTTTCCGCCCGCGCCGGTGCCGAGGATCGCGCCTAGGAATTCACCCATCGTCTTGATCTTGATGATCTCGGTGAGCGGCTTGCCCTTGTGGCCCGTGTTGGGCACGTTGGCCACCTGCATGAAGTCATCGGTGGTCGGATGCCAGCCGCCCGCCTGCAAGACGGCGATCTCGGCCGCGTCGCCGCTCTTGGTGCCGCGCTTGCCCCACGCCTTGGGCCGCGGGAAGTCGGCCACCAGCGTGACCTCGGTGCCGCGCGAGGGGACGACCGGGCTGCGTTTGGTCTTGCCCGCCGGCTTGTGGCCGTTGCTCATGCTGGCCCCGCGGGCGTGGCGTCGAGCGCCGGGTTTTCGAAGATCGCGGCCAGGCGCGCGCGGCTCGCGGCCGGCAGCGCGCCGCCCTGCGCCCCAGCCGGCTCGGGCTCGTGGTCGACCTGATAGTCGAGCTGGAACGCGCGCACCGCCGTCTCGAAGTCGCCCTCCACGTCATAGCCGAGGTTGTGCAGGCGCGCCTTGTCGCTGTCGGGATCGCTGCCGCTGCACTCCACGAACAGCTCGCGCGAGAAACGCAGCTCGTCGGCCGGGCCGTCGCTCCACTCGAGCGTGAGCTTGGCCGGACACGCCTGCGGCAGGTGCAAGCGGATGAAGCCGTCGGCGCCGGAGCGACCCGCGGTGGGCGCGGCTGCTCCGTGCACGCGGAAGGGGGCGTTGGCGAGCGGGCGGCTGTGCTCGTCGTGCAGGCGCAGCTCGAGCGTGGGGCCGGCATCAGCTTCGGTGTCGGGCGAGCCCGGAAACTCCGGCAGCCGGCCGCTGAACAGCGGGTCGGGCTGCTCGTCGTCGCCAACCACGTCGTCCTCGAGCAGCAGCTCGAGCGCGCCCGAGAGCTCGATCTTCTGGTCGGGCTGGCCCTTGACCTGATGCTCGAACAGCGTGACCTCGCGGCCGCCCGCGCTGGCCTTCAGCGTCACCGCGACGCTGGGATCGACCCAGTCGAAGCCGTAATGCATGCTGCCGCCGTCACGCTGGCCGTCGGCGAGCAGGCGGCGCTGCGGTGGACCGGGCGGCCCGGTCAGCTCGAGCGCGGCGCCCTCGGGCAGCGCCTCGACGATGCTCTCGCTGAACGCGATCTCGAGCACCACGCAGTCCACTGGCTCGAGCTCGAGTCGCTCGGGCACGAGCTC
Organism: uncultured delta proteobacterium; assembly: GCA_963778655.1. Taxonomy (GTDB): domain Bacteria; phylum Myxococcota_A; class Polyangia; order Polyangiales; family JAFGIB01; genus CAVZVA01. Next base: position 1,329,991 of record CAVZVA010000010.1, on the reverse strand, counting down.
GCGCAAGGCATAGACGTGCACGCCGGGCGGCTTCAGCTCGAGATTGGGCTGGTCGCTGTCGAAGAACAGCAGCTCGACCCGCCGATTCGCGGGCGCCCGAAAGCCGGGCGCGCGCGGCGGCGCATTGGGGAAGCTCGCGCCGCAACCAATCGCCGCCGGGTCGAGGAACTTGAGCGGCTTGCGCTTGGCGTCGAGGTCGTCCTCGCCGAGCACGCGCGCGAGCCAGGCGTCGTACAGATCGTAGAACGCGCCGAAGTCGTCGGCCGAGATGTCGCCGAGCTCCGGCAGATCGCCGCCGAAGTCCTGGTTGTAGCGCAGGCGGAAGCGGCGCAGCGCAGCGCGCGCCTGGGCGCGCAGGGGCTCCGCGATTGGCCCGGGATCGCAAGGAAAGCCGAAGCGCATCGCCGCCCACTGCAGGATCGTCTGCCACTCGACGTCCTGGTACGGCATGCAGCTCGCAGCCCAGGCCTCGCGATCGCCTTGCAGGTAGAGCGCCACGTTGTCGGCACGGCGCTGGGTCAGCGCGAGCGCGGGCGCGCCTTGCAGCAGATCGGTGTGCGCCGCGACCAGGCACTTCTTGCCCGCCACCGCGTCGAGGCCCGCGAACAGCTGGCGCAACAACAGCAGCCCCGTGGCCGGCTGCTCGGGTTGCGGCGCAGCTTTCGGCGCCGTGCCTGCGCTCGCGCCGCCGGCATCGGCGTCGTCATCGCTATCCTGGCCGCCACCGGCGGCTGCGGCCGGCTGCGCGGGCGCGGCGGCGAGATCCGGCGCGGAAGGCAGCATGACCCCGCCGTCCGCGCAGAACGCGAGCCGCTCGAGGTTGTACGCCAAGAACGGCGCGCGCCGGGTGACCAGCTCGTGCACGGCACCGGCCGGCCGCTCGACACCCTCGTCGAGCTCGCTCCAGGAGACGTTGACGTCTTTGGCTTCTGGCATGCCGCGGCCCAGCGTAGCAGAGCGCGCGCCGCCGCGGAGCGTGGCCAGGTTGACACCCGCAGGACCGGCGGCGACAACGGCTACGAGTGTCTCCTGCCTGCGGAGCTCGCCAGCGACTTCGATCCGACCCGAGCACGTGCGAGGTGGCGCAAGTCGATGCGCCTGCCGACCAGCAGGAGCCGGCCGGCGACGGCTGGTACCGCGAAGACTCGTACCTCGGGTGCCATGGATCGGGACCCGCCGCGCGCTTCACTGCTGGCGCCGTGCCGCCCGACGGCGTGATCGCGAGGCTGCTGTGCTCGGACACGCAGAGCTCCGCCAGCGACGGCACGCTCCAAGCCGCCGACCCCTCGCAGTGCAAGCTGCCCAGCACCAGCGCGAGCCACGCCGATACCGTCGGCGACGCGTGTGCGCCGCTGCTCGTGCCCGCACACGGCTTCAGCGACGTCACGGCATACGTCGAAGCAGGCTCGGACCAGTGCGCCACGGGCGCGTGCCTGATCTACAGGCTGATGGGTGACACCTCACCCGATTGCCAGCAACCCAGTCGTATGTCGTCCGATGGTGGCATGTCATTCGACGTCGCGTCATGCGCTTCGACGCGCGACACGGAGCAGCGCGTCTACTGCAGCTGCCGCTGTGACGCCCCGGAGGGCGACCCCGGCCCGTTGTGCGCCTGCGGCGACGGCTTCTCGTGCGTCCCCACGATCAAGACCGGCCCGCCCGGAATCCGCGGCAGCTACTGCGTGCGCGACGGCACGTTCATCCTGGATTGAAGGCGGCGCTCGGCCGCGCTCACGGCAGCGTGACCGGGACGCTGAGCGCGGTCGCGTTGCCGGTGTTGTCGCTCACGAACAGCGTCGCTTCGTAGGGGCCTGCTTCGCGGTAGCGGTGGGTGGCGGTGGGTCCTTGCTGGTGAAACAGATCGCCGAAGAACCACTCGTAAGCCGCGACGCCGTCGCCGTCTTGCGCGAAGGCCGTAAACGACACTTCGCGCGCGGGGCCCGCTTGCACCTGGACCTGCACCTCGGGCGCGCGGTTGGCGACTGCCGGCCACTGCTCCCGAAGCGGAGCCGCGACCTCGTCCGCGGGCAGGACCCAGGTCTCGTCCCCGCTGCCGGCCGCTTCCACCTGCCCGCCGCGAGCGAGCAGAATCGCGCGCGCCACGTCGATGCTGTGCGCGATCACGTCGTCGTAGCTGTAGCTCGTGCCGGCCAGCCGGGTGCTGCGGTCGAGCCCCGCTGTCCAGCGATCCTCGATCCCGGACAGCCCCTTCCAGGTGCCCAACACTTCGCCCACCGTGGGTGTCGTGCAATCGCTGTCCTGACCGGCGCGCATCGCGATCCGCATCGACTGCTCGACGTCGCCGCCGCCGTACAGCAGACCGGTGACGTCGTACGCGAGGTGGAGCCAGGCGTCGATGTTGAATGCGGGCGCCACGTAGCCATCGGGGCAGTGCCCCTTCTGCGGCCCGCTCTCCCACTTCTCGTGCAGGTGCTGCCAGGTCCGGGTCCAGTCCTCCGGATCGCGCGCGTGCCAGGCGATCACGTCGTCGAGGATGCGGCGTGTCTTGGTGCCCTCGGGGGCGGCCAGCCGCCCGGTGGCCACAATCTGCTCGACGCTCGGCGCGAAGTACGCCGCCGAGACCATCACGGCAGCAACCATACCGGGGTACACGCCGTCGCCGTAGCCCACGACGTGACCGGCGCGAAACGCCAGGTCCACCGCAGCCTCGCTCTGCCCGGGCGTGACCAGCCCGAGCACGCCGGAGCCGCAGCACAGCCAGTCGATGTCGTCGGCGTGCGGATTGCTCGCGTAGTGGCCCGAGGCCGGGGCCGGGATGCCGGCGTGCAGGTTGAGCCATGCGCTGCCGTTCGCGTGCCACAGCGGCCGATCGAGGCGCGCGAAGCGCTCGCCGAACGTGCGGATGGTCGCAAACGGGCCCTGCTCGGCGAGCGCGCTCAAGTACGGGCCCTGGGCGTAGAAGTTGTCGTCTGCAAAGGCGGCGTTGACGCGTGCCGGTTGCCAAGCCGGCACATCGCCGTCCGGAATCATCCTGCCCTGGTACTTGGACTCGGTCGGGGCACCCCACGCGTAGCCGGCCATCTCGAGCACCCACCCGCCTTCCAGCCGGTCGCGAAAGTCGGCGAGCGCGAGGCGGCGTCCCGGCAGCGCCTTGGCCACCGCGAGGTGCACGATGTCCACGGGCTTCGGCGCGGTGCCGGGCGGCGCCGCGCAGCCGACCAGCGCAAACAGCGCAGCCAGTCCCCGCCACGCCCTGCGCGCGCGCCACCGCGGTCCGTCTGCGGCCGCGGCCGGCCCAACGTCGTGGACGCGAAGCCGGAGCGAGCCAGTAGGTGCTCGAGCTTCGTAGTCGCGGTAGGCCATGGAAAAAGCTCGCCACGAGGGTGGCGCCGCACGCCGATGCGCGCAATAGTGGCACGAAAATGATCAATCGTAGCATCGCGCGGCCTCGCGGCCGGGCTCCACTGCTTGCAGGCGCGCCACCATGAGCCTGATCGCGATCCTCGGCCTCGGCTTTCTGCTCGGCATGCGCCATGCGACCGACGCCGATCACGTGGTCGCCGTCTCCACCATCGTCAGCCGCGAGCGCACGCTGCGCGCGGCCGCGCCGATCGGCGTGCTGTGGGGGCTCGGCCACACGCTGACCATCTTGCTGGTCGGCGGTGCGATCATCGTGTTCGGCGTCGTCATCCCGCCGCGCCTGGGGCTCGCCATGGAGCTGTCGGTGGCGTTGATGCTGGTGCTGCTCGGCGCGTTGAGCGTGCGCGCTGTGGTTCGGGAGCGCGCGCGCGGACAGACGCCGCACGCACATCCACACCCGCACCCCCGCGGCGCGCTCTCACCGCGCGCGCGCGCGCTGCGGCCGATGGTGGTCGGCATCGTCCACGGTCTGGCGGGCTCGGCGGCCGTGGCGTTGCTCGTGCTCGGCGCGATCCGCGACGCGTGGTGGGCGGTGGGCTACCTGCTGGTGTTCGGCACCGGCACCATCGCCGGCATGTTCCTCATCACCACCGCGCTGGCGCTGCCGATCGCGGCCACCGCCCGCCGCTTCGAGCGCGTCCATCGCGTGCTCGGTGTGGCCACGGGCCTGGGCAGCGTGGCCTTCGGCGCGACCCTGGTCTACCAGATCGGCTTCGTGCAGGGCCTGTTCAGCGCAACCCCGCTGTGGACCCCGCAGTGAGATGCGCCTCGCAGCGCATCGCCCCGCCCTAAAGCGCGTAGCGCGCCTACGGTCCGAGCGCTAGCGGCCAAATTCCAGGGCGGAACCGACCCTGCCTTGCGCCGAGGGGCGGTTCGGCTAGGGTGCCGCGCTAGCGAGCGGCAAGCACCCTCGCGGATACCGCGCCGCCGGCGCGAGCGAGCACTCATGACGCACTGGTCGACCCTGGGCTTCGGCGTCGCGGCCGTGGCCGCGTTCCTCTTGATCGCCTTCGTGGTCGCGAGCTACGTCGCGCCGGCCGGGTTGATGAGCCTGGGCAAGCAGCTGGCGCGGCGCGGCGCGGGATTAGCGCTGAAGCGGACGCAGGTCGCGGGCCACGAGCTGTGCTATTCCGAGCGTGGCCGGCGCGGGCAAGGCGACACGGTGCTGCTGCTGCACGGGTTCGGCGCCAGCAAGGATACCTGGGTGAGCTACGCGCGCGGGTTGCGCGACTACCACGTGGTGATCCTCGACGTGCCGGGCTTCGGCGACAGCGAGTGGAAGCGCGGCGAGCGCTACGGCTACGCCGAGCAGGTGCCGCGCGTGAAGGCGTTCGTCGACGCGCTCGGGCTCGCGCCGCTGCACATCGCCGGCAACTCCATGGGCGGTGGCCTCGCCGGCATCTACACCGCGCGCTATCCAGAGGACGTCAAGAGCCTGCTGCTGATGGACAGCGCCGCGGTGAACATGCCGGTCAAGTCCGACTACCAGAAGCAGGTCGAGGCCGGTCGCAACCCGCTGATCGTGCGCTCGGTCGCCGACGTCGACGTGCTGCTCGACTACGTGTTCGCGCGCGCGATGCCCCTGCCGAAGATCTTCAAACGCATCTTCGCCTCCGAGGGCATGACGCGGATCGAGGCCAACGAGACCATCTTCGCCCAGCTCTGGGACGATTGGGCCATGCTCGAGCCGCTGCTCGACAAGATCACGGCGCCGACCTTGGTGATGTGGGGAAAGCAGGACCGTGTGCTCGACATCTCGATGGTAGAAATCCTGGAACGCAATCTGCAGCACTTCCGCACCGTGCTCTACGAGGGCTGCGGCCACCTACCCTACATGGAACGCCCCGCCCAGGCTTGCCGCGATCACCGCAAGCTGATGCAAGAGGGCGCGTAGCTCCCGCGCTCAGCGCGGCACCCGCCCGCCCAATCGTGGTCGCAGGCGCAATAGCATTCGCGCTACCCGTGGGCGAGCGCCGAATCAGGCGACCAAGGGCGTGGCATCGACACCACGGCCTCATCGTGACCGCTCGTGCGTGGCGGGCTCGCTTCCGTATGGCCGCGTTCCATGGCTTGACGGCATACAGCGGTCGTTCGCGGCACCGAGGCCGCCCCTGCGAGGCGCTTCGGCCGGGGGCGCCTCTCGCGCTGGTTTGACGCCGGGCCGCCAGCGCGCTCCAATCGGGCCATGAGCAGCTCGCAGGAACAGCTCGACTACTGGAACGGGGCCGGCGGGCAGCGCTGGCTTCGGCACCAGGAGGAGCTCGACAGGATGGTGCGCCCGTTTGGGCTCGCGGCGATCGCGCGGCTTCATCTACGACCCGGCGAGCACGTGCTCGACGTCGGCTGCGGCTGCGGCGACACCACGCTCGCGCTGGCCGAGCGGGTCGGCCCGCAGGGCTCGGTGACCGGCATCGACATCTCGGTGCCGATGCTGGCGCGTGCGCGCGAACGCAACCGCGCGGCCGAGCTGATCGCCGCCGACCTGATGGAGCACGCGTTCAGCCGCAGCTTCGACGCGATCTTCTCACGCTTCGGCGTGATGTTCTTCGCCGACCCGGCCGCCGCGTTCGGACGCCTGCGCCAGACGCTGGCCGCGCCCCCCACCGGGCGCATCGCCTTCGTGTGCTGGCGCGCCCAGGCGGACAACGCCTGGGCCCACGTTCCATTTGCCGCGGTGCACGCCGCGCTGCCGGACGTGCCTCTCGGCGTGCAGGACCGCGCCTCCGGCCCCGGCCCTTTTTCGTTCGCCGATCGCGACTTCCTGCAGAGCATGCTGCAGCGCGCAGGCTACACGGAGATCGACATCGCGCCGGTCGACCAGGCGGTCGAGCTCGCCGACGCGGGGCTCGACGCAGCGGCGCGCTTCGCGCTCACCGCCGGTCCGGCGGCGCGCCTGCTGGCAAACGCCTCCGAGCAAGACCGCCAGCGCGCCGCCGCTGCGGTGCGCGACGCGCTCGCGCCCTATCTGGTGAACGAGCGCGTGGCGCTGCCCGGAGCGGCCTGGGCGGTCCTGGCGCGCGGGAGGTGAAGGATGCCTGATCAAACCATCGACGAGTTGCTGGCGTTCTGGTTCGCGGACCCCGCGCGCTGGTGGAAGAAGGACCCGGCCTTCGACGCCGAGCTGCGCGCGCGTTTCGAGGCGCTGCACGCAGCGATCGAGCAGGGCGGCCACGAAGACTGGCTCGACAGCCCGCGCGGCGCGCTCGCCTACGTGATCGTGCTCGATCAGCTCTCGCGCAACATGTTCCGCGATGATCCGCGCGCGTTCGCCAGCGATGCGCGCGCCAGAGCAGCGGCCCGCGGCGCGCTCGAGCGCGGTTTCGACCGCGCGCTGCCCGAAGACCAGCGCGCCTTCCTGTACATGCCCTTCATGCACAGCGAAGAGCTCGCCGATCAGGACCGCTGCATCGAGCTCTTTACTGGGCTCGCCGGGTCCAACCAGCTCGGCTACGCCGAGCGGCACCGAGACATCATCCGCCGCTTCGGGCGCTTCCCCCACCGCAACGCGGTATTGGGCCGCGCCTCGACGCCGGAAGAGATCGAATTCCTGAAGCAGCCCGGCTCGTCGTTCTGAGCGCTTGCCGGGACCAACCGCGCGCGGGCTACGCGCGACGTGCAACGCCGATGATGTGACCGCTGACGCCCAGCATCGACGGCTCGGATTCACACAGCCGCAGCGCGCGCAACAAGGGCTCCGGCTCGACCAGACGGTTCTCGAGATCGCCGAGCAGCCACGCGAAGCCCTCGACCCCGAACGGCACCGGTTGCTCGAAGCCCGCCTCGAGCAGCTCCTCGATCAACTCGGCCGGACGATGGAAATACGCCCAAAACGCTCCCGGCGGCATGCTCGCGGGGTCCGTCTGGCTCAGCCCCGTCGCGACCGAGTGCTCGATCGTCTGCCACATGCCGGCATCCCCGAGACGCCCCTTCGAGGCTGCGTCGAGCAGCCATCCGAAGCGCGAGATGACCTCTGCTGCGAGGACGCCTCCCGCGCGCAGCGCCCGACGGGCCTCACGCAGCACCGCCAGGCGCTCGCTGCGGTCTACGAGGTGATACAGCGGGCCGAGCATCACCACGCAGTCGACCGAGCCGTCCGGGACCTGAAGATCGGCGGCCACGCCCCAGCTCGACCTCGAACGGCGCTTCCGGCTGAGCCTGTGATCGAGCCCGCGCGCGCTCGAGATGACCAGGGAGTGGATCGATCAAGCGCACGCGGTGTCCCGAGCGCGCGAGCCACGCCGCGTGCGTCCCCGGACCGCCGCCCACGTCGAGCACGCGAGCGCGTCCCGGCAGCGCACGCCCGAGGATGTCCCAGGTGCGCAACCGCACCAGGGTACCGATACCGGGCTGCCAGAGCCTCGCATCCTCGTCGCCGAGCTCGTATCTGCTCCGTACCCGCTCGTCGATGTCCATCGCGAAACCACGCGGCCGCACCCGCCGTCGAGCCATGGCGCGACAACCGCCGCGAGTCGTCCACCCGGCGCGAGGCTTGCCGCCGGGGATGCGCGGACCCACCGTCGAGCACAGCCCTACTGCGTGGCCAGGGTGCTGACCTCGTACTCCTCGCAGCCACTGGCGATCAGCGATATGCAATCGAAGCGCTGCTCGGCCAGACGTTGCGCCACGCACGCGACGGCTTCGGGCTCGGTCCCCGCCGCCTGCAGTTGCTCGATGGCGAGGGCCGTTGCGCAGCCGCGTTCGAACGTGATCGCGATGCGATTCTCGGCGAGGGTGAGGTCGCAGTCGAGCAGCAGCCCGGAGATGAGGTCGAGCAGCCGCCGGTTACCGCCGCCGTTGTCGACGCAGCCGGTGGTCGCACGTTGCTCGCAGGGCGCACCACCGACCAGTTGCTGCAAGGCGTAACCCTCGCCGCAGCCCGCCGGCGAGACCGCCGGGGCGCCCGCGCTCCCGCTTTCGACCGGACCGGCATCGGTCACCGGCGATGGCGCCGGCGACGCGGGAGCCGCAGCGGTGACCGAGACGCGGGCCTGCGGGCCGGCGCTGCCTGCGGCGCCCGACCCCGCGCTTGCGTTCGCCGCGCCGGGTGACGCCGCGGCGGCCGAGCCCCCGCCGCCCGCATGCGCCGCCGCGCAGCCGCACAGCGCGAGCCACAACGGCAACCCGAGCCTTCGATCGCCCAACCACGCCATCGCCGGCCCCATCCCTTCCCAGGGCCCAGTTGCAGTGTGCGGCCCGACCCGGGCCAGGCGCAATCGGACGCCGTGCGACACGAGCGCTTGCTCGGCGGTCCACGCGACGACGGGCGCCCTCAGCCCGCGGCGCGTCGCGCGCGCACCGCGACGGCTCGCAGATATGCCAAGAGCAGCGGATGCGGCCGCTCCGGCATGGAGCGCGCCTGCGGCACGAACAGCGTGGCCACGAAGAACGGCTGCTCGGGGCGCTCGACGATGCGCGGCTCGCCGTCCGGATCGCGGCCGCCGATGCGCAGCCCACCGCGCTCCAGATCGGCCACGTGCTCCGGGCTCACGCCGAAGCTGCAGTAGTAGCGCTCCTCGGCGTGCGCGCCGCCGTACGCGTCGTACGCCCGGCTCGCCGGCTCCAGCCTCACGGCCATGGTCTTGCCCGCGAGCGAGCAGGCCAGGCGCGAGATGAACAGCCGCGACGCGTCCGGATCGTACTCGGCGTGCATCGCGTCCGGGGCGCCGAGCACGTTGCGCGCATGCTCCAGCACCACGTGCTGAAAGCCACCGCATGTCCCCAACAGCGGAATCGCCCGCGTGCGCGCCAGCTCGATCGCGCGGCACGCGCCGGCAAGGCTCTTGTACGGGCTGCCAGTGGTGACGAACACGCCGTCGACGCCCGCCAGCGCCGCATCGCTCCGCGCAGCCGCCTCGGTCGCAATCCAATCGATCCGCGGCGCCAGCCCCAATGCGCACGCCGCATGCTGCAACCCCGCATACGTCGCCCCATGGTTGGCAGACGACGGGTCATAGTCGCCGACGATCGCGATCCGGGCCGCCGGTGCCGCGCCTTCCATGCCCGCGGATCTGGCCCGCCCACACACCGCTGTCAAACGGGGCCGCCTCGTCTCGCACTCGGCGCTGAGACCCGCGCGCACCCCGCCACGCTGCCGAACACGATCTTCCCCACACCTCACCGCGCGGCGCGCGCTGCACGCCACCCCGCGCGGCACCCGACTGCGTCCCACGCAAGGCCTCGCGGGCTCGGGGGCCCGGGGTGAGGGCGTACGCGCGTGCCAAGCGCACGCGGGCAACGCCCGCTTGGCGCGCGCGTTCGAGGGCGGGTTGCGCGGCGCAGGATGAGCTCGAAGCGCCTGCGTCAACCGCCGCAAGTGCAACCCGCCCGTCCCGAACCCCGGGCCCCCGACCCCGCGAGGCCACCCAGCACGATCCGCTTCTGCTCTTAGCGCGGTGCCCGCCTGCGCCAACAGCTGCTCAGCGCAACTCCTCATCGCGCGCGCATGCGCGCGCCGCGCTCACACCACCCGAAACGTCAACCCCGCCCGCTGCAAGCGCGCGATCAACGCATCCCCCATCGCCTCGGCCGTGGTCAGCACCCCCGCGCGCGCCGGCAGCGCGTCACCATCGAGCGCCAGGCACAGCGCCGACTCAGCAAGCATCTTGCTCGTCTCGCCGTAGCCCGGGTCCCCGCCTGCCACCTCCGTCTGCAGCGTCTGCCCGTCGCACTGCGCCACGAACCTGACTTTGAACCAGCCGCGATCCATCTGCGCCTGCGTCGGCCCCTGGCCCGACTTCTTCACCAGCTTCAGCAGCAGCGCACGCGTCGGCGCGAAGCGCGCCAGCAGCGCCAGCCAGCCGAACACCCACGCCGCGGCCAGCATGTGAAACAGCGACGCGTGCACCACGTGATGCGCGTAGCTGAAGTCCGGGCCGTACGCTTCCAGGCTCGCGGCGCTGCGCAGCACGATCTGTGGGTCGAGCGTCGGCATCGGCGAGGTCCAGCCGCCCTGCTCGCGAGCGTAGCGCGTCTTCGGCGTCAGCACGCGCACACGCCGCCCGCCCACGAGCGAGAGCTCGCTCGCCGGCGCCGGCTCAGACGAAGGCGCCAGCGTCTTGATCGCCGAGCGCTCGGTGCCGCCCGAGAACACCCCGCGCAAGCTCACATAGCCCTCGAGCGCGATCGGCCGCCCGCGTGGCAGCTGCCGCACCGTGTACAGCGCGCCGAGGTCGGTCGGGATGCTGTCGAACCCGCAGCTGTTCACGATCCGCACACCGCGCTCGCGCGCCGGCTCGCCGTAGCGCGCGAGCACCTTCTGCACGAACTGCGTCTCGCCCGTGCTGTCGACGTAGTCGGTGCCTTGCTCCACGCACGCGCGCACCACCGGCTCGCCGTAGTCGATGAACGGCCCCACCGTGCTCAGCAGCACGCGCGTGCTGGCGGCCATGTGCTGCAGCGAGGCCGCGTCGTCCACGCTCGCCAGCAGCGTGCCCGGCGCGCGGCCGCCCGGATGCTGTGCGGCCAGCTTCGCCCGCAGCGCGTCGAGCTTGTCCGCGCTGCGCCCCGCGATCGCCCAGCGCAGCTCCGCTGGCGCGTGCGCAGCCAGGTACGCCGCGGTCAGCCCACCCGTAAACCCGGTGGCCCCGAACACCACCACGTCGTAGTCGCGGCTCATGCCGGCGGCCTGTCCGATGTGCCACGCGCCGCGGCCACCCTGCGCAGAAACTCCGCGCGCGGCAACTGCAGCGCCGGCAACGCGTGCTCCCCGCGCCGGAACAGGCTGCGCACGAAGGCGCGCAGGATCTGCAGCACCATCGCGATGCGCACGCCCACGCTCGAGATCTCGCGCATCTGCACCGCCTTGACGAACTCGCGCGCCACCAGCGGGTTGGTGCGCATCGCCGGCAGCCAGGCCGCGTCGAACAGGTAGATGATGATCCGATTGCGCAGCGGCACCTCGGCCCCGCGCGCCAGCCGCGCGCGGGCGCGGTAGATGTGGTCGGTGTCCACGCTGACGTTGAAGTACGGCTGCAGCAGCTTGTGGGCGCGCGTGTAGTAGCGGCGCGCGCGCTCGCTCGGGTCCTCGCTCTGGGCCAGCACGTCCGAAAGCACGTGCGCCTGCACGAACGCCGACGCGCAGCCGCGCCCGTACATCGGGTTGGTCTCGAGCAGCGAGTCGCCGACCGCGAAGAAGCCGAGCAACTCGGGACCGCCGCGCCCGCGATAGTGCGTCCAACGGTTCTCGAAGCGGCCGGCGCCCAGCACTTTGCTGCGGACCTCGGACTGGCTCGTCCACTGCTTGAACACCGGAAGCTGCTCGCACACCGCGTCGAAGCCCTCCGGGCGGCGCATCGCCTCGACCAGCTCCTGTTCCTCCACCGGGCAACCCAGCGTCAGCGCGTAGTGGCCGTGCTCCGCGTAGAACGTGGCGTAGCCGAGATAGTCGAGATTGCCGCCGCCGTCGAGGCGCGGCAGAGCCGCCTGCGGATCCTTGAGCCGGTAGTGTCTGCAGGAATACACGAAACCCGAGGGCCGGCTGTCGGTGGCGATCTGCACGCCCATTTCCTGCAACCACTGCGGCGCCTTGCTGTGCTTGCCCGAGGCGTCGACCACGATGTCGGCCTGCAAGCTCTCGGGCTTGTCGCCCTGCGTGAGCTCGAGCCCGCGCACGCGCACCTGCCGCGCGTCGGCCTCGGTCAGCAAGCCCGTGACGCGCGCGCCGTGGATGAAGCGCACGTTGGGCAGCTGGCCCACGTGCCGGCGCAGCACGTACTCGAAGGTCGCCCGCCGGCCCCACAGGTGACGCAGGTCCTCGTCGCCCGGCTCGGTCTTGAAGCCATCGCGCTGCGTCGGCGGCAGCAGCTCCTGCAGCGTGGACAGCTCGAGCCCGGCTTGCAGCATCTCCTGCAGCACCTCCGGGTGGTGGTCGCGCAGCAGCGTCTGCACGCGCGAGAGCAGGATGTGGGCGTGGCGGAACTGCGGCACGCCCGGCCGCGGCCAGTGCTCGAACGCCTCCTCGGGCGCGATCGCGGGCGGCTCGGGATCGCGCTCGACGATCACGATCTCGTGGCCGCTGCGCTCGAGCGCAAGCGCGCTGGCGAGACCGCCGATTCCGGCCCCGATGATCGCGATTCGTTGTGCCGCCACCACGCTCGATTCGACGCGCAAGCTCGGGCCGACTGCCAGCCCGCGCTCCGAACCTGGAATCTGTAACAAGGCTCGGCTTCGAATCCAAGCGCGCACAATTTTTCCTCGATTTCCCCGGGTCCGGTCGCTCGCAGCGCCGCCGCGGGCCGGACACAGATGATATAAGGCGAGGGAGATGCGGGTCCTGCAGGATCGGGTGGCGGTGGTGACCGGTGCGGGGGGCGGCATCGGTCGCGCCCTCGCGCTCGAGCTGGCGCACGCCGGCATGCACGTGGCGCTGGCCGACTTCGACCCCGCCGCGGCCCAGGTCACCGCGCAGAGCATCGAGGCGCTGGGTCGCCGCACCCTGTGCGTGCCCACCGACGTGCGCGAGCTGTCGCAGATCGAGCTGCTGCTGCAGCAGACGCTGTCCGCGCTGGGCGGCTGTCACCTGATGGTCAACAACGCCGGCGTGTTCCACGCCGCCTCCATGCTCGACTCGCCCACCGAGCAGTGGCGGCGCGTGCTCGACACCAACCTGTGGGGCGTGATCCACGGCTCGCGCGTGTTCGGCGCGCATTTCGTAAGCCAGGGCGAAGGCCATCTGATCAACACCGCCTCGGCGGCCGGCCTGCTGCCGATGCCGGGCATGAGCTCGTACGGGACCAGCAAGCACGCGGTGGTCGCCTTCAGCCAGCAGCTGCGCTGGGAGCTGGCCAGCAGCGGCGTGGGCGTGACCGTGTTGTGTCCGGGCGTGGTCAAGACCGGCATCTACCGCGCGCCGGGCGTGGGCCTGGAGCACGTCGACATGGAGCCGATGGTGGGGCGCTCGCCGCCGCCCGAGGGGCTCGCGCGCAAGGCGGTGCGCGCGGTGCGGCGCAACCGCGGCATGGTGCGCTACGGCCCCGATGCCTACGTGCTCGGCTGGCTGAGCATGCTGCCGTGGTGGCTGCTCGATCCGATCGGCCGCTTCATGGCGCGCACGGCCCGGGACTTTCTGCGCGGCAATGCCGCGGCCACGCCCGCGCGCGAGGAGCCGCCATGAGCCTCGAGCAGGCGCGGCTGCGGGTGCAGAGCTGGCTGCAACCGGTGCCGGGGCCGTCGCCGTTCGGCACCGACGCGCGCTACGACCCCGAGCACGAGGCGGTGCGCGCCGAGGTGGCCAAGCTCGACGCGCCCGGCGGCGGCGAGGTCGACTGGGCCAAGGTGCTGCGCGAGGGCGAGGCGCTGCTGGCCGCGCGCAGCAAGGACTTGCTGATCGCGGCCTACGCGGCGCACGCGCTGTACGAAGCCGAGTCGCTGCACGGGCTGCTGGCCGGCGTGACCGCGCTGTGCGAGCTGCTGGAGCAGGCATGGGAAGGGCTGTTTCCGCCGCCGCAGCGCCTGAAGGCGCGCGCGGGCGCGATCGCGTGGTTCGCGGAGCGCGCCGGCACGCGGCTCGCGCTCTCGGGCGTGCAGGAAACGGAGGCGGCCTTGCTGGACGAGCTCGACGCGGCCACCGCGCGGCTCTCGGAGCTGGTGCAGGCGCGCTTCGACCAGGCCTCCCCGGCGCTCACCCCGCTGCAGGCGGCGCTGCAACAGGCACGCAGCGCAACGCCGGGCACGGCGGCGGCGGCAGGCGCCGGTCCGAGCGCTGCGGCGGCTGCAGCCGAGGCGCCGACCAACGGGGCCGCAGCCCCGACCCACGCCGCCGAGCAGCCCGCCGAGGCCGCACCCGAGGCGGCCGAGGCCGCCCCCGCGCCGGATGGCTCCGAGATCTTGCGCGCGCGCGCGCTCGAGCCGGTGCTCGACTGGCTCGAGCCGGTCTCGGCCGAGGCGCCGACCGGCAAGGACGCGCGCTACGACCCGCTGCACGAGGAGCTGCGCGCGACCATCAAGCAGCTCGACACGCCCACCGGCCATCCGGTCGCGTGGAAAAAGGTCGTGGACAAGAGCCGCACGCTCCTGACCCAGCGCAGTAAGGACCTGCTGCCCGCGGCCTACGCGGCCTACGGCCTGTACCAGGAGCAGGGCCTGGCGGGGCTCGCTTCGGGGCTGGCGCTGCTGGCGGCGCTGCTGGAGCGCTACTGGGAAGGGCTGTTCCCCGACATGGCGCGTAGCCAGAAAGCCCGCGCGGCGGCGCTCGGCTGGTTGCTGGGGCGGCTTTCGGCGCTGAGCGAGCGCACGCTCGCCAAGCAGGACGCGGCCGCGCTCGAGCCGCTCGCGGCCGCGGCGCAGTGGCTGGCCGATCAGGTCGGCGAGCGCTTCGAAGACGCGCACCGCCCGGCGGTGCAGCCGTTGCTCGAGCAGGTCGAGCGGCTGCGCGCCTCGCAGCAGGAGCGGGCCGCCGCAGCCGAACGCAAGGCGGCCCGGCCCGCCGCCAAACAGGCCACCGAGGCGAAGCCGGCGGGCGCCGCCCCGGCGACGGATGCGGCCACCAGCGTGGCGCTGCCCTCGGGCGAGGCGCCGTCGATCGCGAACCGCGGCGAGCTCAATCGCTACCTGGCCACGGTCCACGGCGCGCTGGCGGACGCTGGCAAGGCGCTGCGCAAGGCCAACCCCAAGGAGCCGCTTTCGTACTTGCTGCCACGGCTCGGAGCCGCGCTCGAGCTCGACGAGGAGCCGCCGAGCCGCGACCGGGTGACCTTCATCCCGGCCCCGGACGCGGGCGAGACCGGCGAGATCCGCGGCCTGTTCGTCGAGCAGCGCTGGGAGGCGCTGCTCGACGCGGCCGAGGGCAGCGCCACCAGCAATCCTCTGTTTCTGGACATGCACCGCTTCGTACACGTGGCGCTGGCCCGGCTGGGCGGCGACTACGACGGCTGCCGGCGCGTGGTGGAGGCCGAGCTCGGGGCGCTGCTGCGCCGGCTGCCGGGCGTGCTCGAGCTGTGCTTCAGCAACGGCACGCCATTCGCGGATGCCGACACGCGCGAGCTGATCCGCAGCGAAATCCTGCGTGGCGGCGGCGGCCCGGGCGAGGCCAAGGGCGGGGCCGCGCCATCCGAGCTGCCGGCCGAGGCGCTGGCCGCGGCGCGCGCGCTCGCTCTGGCCGGCAAGAAGCCCCAGGCGGTGGCGGCGTTCGAGGAGATCCTGCGCGGCGTGCGCACGGCCCGCGAGCGCTTCATGGTGCGGCTGGCGCTGGCCAACGCGGTGCTGACCGGTGGGGACGCCCAGCTCGCGGCGGGCCTGTTTGCCACGCTGTACGACGAAATCGAGCAGCGCGGCCTGTGCGAATGGGAGCCGGAGCTTGCGGCCGACTGTCTGGCCAGCTACCTAACCTGCCTAAATCGGGGGGGCGGCGGCCCGGAAATGGCTCAGCGGGTTCCCCTGGTATACGCTCGGCTGTGTCGGGTGGACCCGCGCCGGGCCCTCGAGACGAGCCAGTAAGGCGTGGCAAGGCGCACGCAACCCGAACCACCCGCACGAGAACAACGGATCCTGTTGGAGGGGTTATGGCGAAGGACGCAACGGTCGCACCCAAAGAGCGTGTAAACATCACCTACAAGTCGGCGACCGGAGACGCGCAGGCCGAGACCGAGCTGCCGCTCAAGGTGCTGGCCATCGGCGATTACACCGGGCGCCCGGACGACACGCCGCTCGAGGATCGCAAGCCGATCAACATCAACAAGGACAACTTCACCGACGTGCTGCGCGAGCACAAGCTCGGTATCACCGCCCAGGTGCCCGACGCGCTCTCGGGCCAGGAGGGCGCGGAGATCGCGGTCAAGCTGGAGTTCAAGTCGCTCAAGGATTTCGAGCCCGAGGGCATCGTCGCCCAGGTGCCGGAGCTGCAAACGCTGCTCGACCTGCGCGACGCGCTGACCGCGCTCAAGGGGCCGATGAGCTCGCGCCGCGACTTCCGCAAGAAGCTCGAGACGTTGCTCGGCGACGAAGACGCGCGCCAGAAGCTAATCGCCGAGCTCGGGCTGTCGGGCGACAAAAAAGAGTGAGCTGACACAACCCGTTTCCCAATGACTCGAGGCACAGGATGAGCAGCGAAAAGACGCAAGGCGGCGAGGCCGCCGCAGTCGCCAAGGAAGGCGACCTGCTGGACGAGATCCTCGCCGAAGCGAAGATCAGCCCCGAAGAGGACTCGTACGCCGTCGCCAAGAAGGGCGTCGAGGCCTTCATCAAGGAAATGCTGGGCCCGACCCACAAGGGCGCCAAGATCGACAAGGCCGTGGTCGACTCGATGATCGCCGAGATCGACAAGCGTATGTCGGACCAGATCAACCAGATCCTGCACAACCCCGAGGTCCAGAAGCTGGAGTCGGCGTGGCGCGGGTTGAAGTACCTGGTCGACAACACCGACTTCCGCGAGAACACCCGCATCGAGGTGCTCAACTGCTCCAAGTCCGCGCTGCAGGAGGACTTCGAGGACTCGCCCGAGGTCGTGAAGTCAGGCCTGTATCGCATCGCGTACTCGGCCGAATACGGCACCTTCGGCGGACAGCCGTACGGGATGATGGTCTCGAACTACGACTTCGGCATCGGCCCGCAGGATCTCGAGCTGCTGCAAAGCTGCGCCGCGGTGGCGGCCATGGCGCACGCGCCCTTCATCGCCAACGCGGGGCCGACCTTCTTCGGCGAGGAGAGCTACCCCGAGCTGTCGAAGATCAAGGAGTTCCAACCGATCTTCGAAGGCCCGCGCTACGCCAAGTGGCGCTCCTTCCGCGAGAGCGAGGACGCGCGCTACGTGGGGCTGACGCTGCCTCGCTTCTTGCTGCGGCTGCCCTACGGCGAGCAGACCATCCCGGTCAAGAGCTTCAACTTCCAGGAAGAGGTCACCGGCGAGCACGACTCGTACCTGTGGGGCTCGAGCTCGTTCGCTTTCGCCGCGCGCGTCAACGAGAGCTTCGCCAAGTACCGCTGGTGCCCCAACATCATCGGCCCGCAGGCGGGCGGCGCGGTGGAGAACCTGCCGCTGCACCAGTACGAGGCGATGGGTGAGACGCAGACCAAGATCCCGACCGAGGTGCAGCTCACCGAGCGCCAGGAGTTCGAGCTCTCCGACCAGGGCTTCATCTCGCTGGTCTATCGCAAGGACAGCGACAACGCGTGCTTCTTCTCGGCCAACTCGGCGCAGAAGCCCAAACTGTTCGGCAACACGCCCGAGGGCAAGCGCGCGGAGACCAACTTCAGGCTCGGCACGCAGATGCCGTACATGTTCATCATCACACGCCTGGCGCACTACCTGAAGGTGCTGCAGCGCGAGCAGATCGGCACCTGGAAGGAGCGCGGCGATCTCGAGCGCGAGCTCAACAAGTGGATCAGCCAGTACGTGGTCGAAATGGACAACCCCGCTCCGTCGGTACGCTCGCGGCGCCCGCTGCGCGAGGCTTCGGTCAAGGTCGAAGACGTCGAGGGGCAACCGGGATGGTACCGCTGCAGCCTCTCGGTTCGGCCGCACTTCAAGTACATGGGCGCGGACTTCACGCTCTCGCTAGTCGGCAAGCTCGACAAGGAATGAGCGGCGCGGCTGCGCTCCGGCGCAAGGGTCAAAGCCGGGAAGCGCCGTGCTTTCTTGCGTTTGGCGGCTTGCCGCGGCGCCGAGTTGCGCTCGAAACCTGCGGGGCGTGAGCGCCGGCGCGCCGCGGCCCCCCGCCGCCGGGGACGTGCGGCCGCGCGCCCGGCCGTGCTAGGCTAGCCCCGCAAGCCCTGGGGTACGGGGCTGGAGCGGGACACCTTGGCTTCTGTGCAGAATGCGCTGCCCGCGCGGGGCGACGTCATCGCGGGGAAATACCAGGTCGAGGGTACCCTCGGTCAGGGCGGGATGGGCGCGGTCTTCGAGGTCACCCACCGCGTCACCGGCAAGCGCTTCGCGCTCAAGTGGCTGCTGCCCACGCTGACCTCCGAGTCGGACGCGGTCAAGCGCTTCATCCGCGAGGCCCAGGTGGCCGGGCGCGTCGACCACCCCAACATCGTCGAGGTCTACGACGTGGGGCAGGAGGGCGACTCGTTCTTCATGGTGATGGAGCTGCTGCAAGGCGAGCCGCTGTCGGCGCGCCTGGCGCGAGCGCGGCGGCTGTCGCCAGCGGAAGCCTGCCAAGTACTGGTGCCGGTGTGCGAAGCGGTCAGCGCCGCGCACGCCAGCGGGGTCATCCACCGCGATCTGAAACCCGACAACATCTTCCTGTGCCGCTCGATCAAGGGCGAGCAATCGCCCAAGGTGCTGGACTTCGGCATCTCCAAGATGAACAACCTCGCCGGCGAGGTCACCTCGTCGGTCACACGCGCCGGCACGGTGATGGGCACGCCGCACTACATGGCGCCCGAGCAGGTGCGCGCTCGTCCGGTCGACGGCCGCACCGACGTCTACGCGCTCGGGGTGATCCTGTACGAGCTGCTCAGCGGGAGCCTGCCGTTTCCAGGCGACACCTACAGCGACCTGGTGCTGCGCATCATGACCGAGTCGCCTGCCCCGCTCGCGCAGGTCGCGCCCGGCACGCCGCCGGCGCTGGTGCAGATCGTGGGGCGCGCGATGGCTCGCGAGCCCGACGCGCGCTTTGGCAGCGTCGCCGAGTTGGGTCGCGCCCTCGAGCCTTTCGTGGCCGGCGGGACGGCGCCAGCGCTGAGCGGGCCGCGGCCGCTCGGCAGCAACACGCCGCAGCGCCTGCACACGCCGCTCTCGACCGAGTCCGAACGCCTGCTCACCGCGCAGCTGCGCGGCTCGAACAAAGGTTTGATCTTCACCGTCGCCGCGGCCCTGGTGCTGGTCGTCGGCATCGGCCTGGTCGTGGCCTGGGTCAGCAACCGCGCGCGCCTGGCCGAGGCCACGCCGCCGGCCGAAGCGACGCCGAGCGCAAGCCCCGCCAAGGCTAGTGCCGCTGCGCTGCCGAGCGAGCCCCCGGCATCGGCCCAAACCCCGAGCGCCACGGGCGGCCCGGGCGAGCTACCGATTCCGCGGACCGTCCGCGTGGGCCCCGAGCCCGAGCCCACCAGCGCAGCGCGCAAGTGGCAGCCGCCCCCCGGCAGCAACGAAGCGCCCCGTCCGGTCGCCGACTCGGTGCCGCAACACCCGGCTACCCCCACGCCGGCCAGCCACCACGCCACCAGCCACAGCCGTCCCACCCGCCATCACAGCCGCGAGGTTGCCCACAGCGAGCCCCCGCCGTCCCCGGCGCCGATCGCGATGCCCAACCCTGACATCGCGGCCCCCACCCCCGCCAAGCCAGCGCGCCCGCCGCTGCGCACCCCGGGGTTGTCGGTCGACGACTTCTGAGAAGCGGCGGCGCGTTTGGCCTCGCCGGCAGCTCCGCCCCGCACCTGCGGCAGCGCAGGTGGGGCCGAGCAGCGCGGTCGTCGCGATTCGCTACAGGTTCTTCTGTTGGACCTTCCACAGCGAGGTCTGTGTGCAGTACCCACAGCTCGGACCGACGAACAGCGATTTCATGGTTCGATCGCCGGCGAGCTGCCAGCGCAGCCACGCGGCTGTCGCCGCGAGGAACTGCGTCTTCAATGGGTCGCCTGTCGTGCTCGTGTCGAGCGGGTTTTCGTGGGTGCCGCCTTACGTCCTGGACATGCAGCGCAGCAAAGAGCTCAGCGAAAATGCCCTCGCGCTTGCGCGCGAGCTGGGCGAGGACGCCGCGCTACTCGAGGCGCTGCACGCGCGGCTCTACGGGCTCAACGGTCCCGACGACATTGCAGCCCTGCTCGCGGTCGCTGACGAGCTGCTCCAGCGCGACCGTTCCCCGGCGACTTGGGTCAGCGCGGAGGCGCTAGCGCGCAGCGGCGAAGAACGTGCTCGAAACGATGGTCGACGACGATGGCACCGAGCTCGGTCGAGACCTCGAGGCTCGCGCGATCGATCTGGCCACGGGCCTGGGGATGAGCTGGCTCGCTACGCATGGGGGCGCCCTGGATTGACGATGACTCGCGCGCGGGCGGTGCCGCCCAGCTCGTGTCCCTTCGCGATCGCCAGGGGCGGCTCCGCCCACAGACGATGACGATTGGTCGCTCCCTATCTGGCTGGCTCAATTCGCGCAGCGCCGGCTTTTGGACGGCCGCGGCGCTGTCTGTGGCGGCGGCGTGGTTGTGCTTCGAGGCGGCCACACGGCCGATCGAATACGACGAGGACCAGCCGCGCATGCCTGCGGTAGTGCACCACCCTGGCCGCGGTCAGGCGGACTGCTCGCGCGTGGGACGCCGGAGACACGAGGCTCGGGAGGGGCCCGTGCGCCGCCCCGCCGATGCGAGGTGTGCCTCTCGCCGGCTTTGATCTATGCTGCCGCCGGTTTGGTCCCCAGGCGTGGCTTATGTGCTTCCGTAGGCAGGCGAGGCTCGGATCCCTGCTGCTCGCATTTTCAGCGGGCTGGCTGACCCTCGGGTGTCAGGCCGCGCCGCCTCAAGCCGTGCAGGTCCGGGCCGCGGCCTTGCAGGGACCGCAGCAAGACATCGCCGACCTGTGCGGTTTCGCCTGCCCCGAGCACGGTCTGCAGGACGGCAACGCGGTCATCTCCGGGGTGACCGCGCCCGACGCGTTCTTCGCGGCCGTCACCGGGTTCGCGCAGGACAGCGACGCCGTGGCCGCCTCGCTCGAGGGCGAGCTGGCCGCGATCGCGGCCGACTTCGGCATCAGCGGGGACGTCGGCGCGGGCCTCGGCACGCTGACCGACATGATGGCGGCGGGCCCGCTGCGCGTGCACGCGGGGCTGCCCGACTGCAGCGTCGATGCCTCGGCCCTGCTCGACGCGCAGGCCGCTTGCGACAAGGACCTAGCGCGCGACCAGGCCGTGATGCGCTGCGCCGGCAGCTGCGAGCTCCCGCCCGGCGAGACCAGCTGCCCCAGCGGCGCCGACCTGCGCTGCACCCAACCGAGCTCCGGGCGCTGCGACGGCCTGTGCAGCGGCACCTGCACCACGGCCGTGTCAAAAGCCGTGTGCGCCGGCGATTGCCTGGGAAGCTGCGACGGCACCTGCGTCGAGCTCGCCGCCGACGGCAGTTGCCAGGGCCCGTGCGACGGCACCTGCAGCGGCCAGTGCGCGTTGCCGGAGCCCGACCCAGCGGCATGCGACGGAAGCTGCGAGGGCAGCTGCGCCGTGGACAACCCGGGCGGTGGCTGCAGCGACGGCCTGAGCGTCCAGTGCGTGGTGCCCGCCACCGGCGAAGCCGTGCCCTGCGACGGCCGCTGCAACGGCGAGCCGATCCCCGCCGACGGCCGCGCTGAGTGCATGCTCGCGGCCAAGGTCGGCGCCACGCTGGAGCTCGCCTGCCGTCCGGGCACCGCCTCGATCGACGTCTTCCCCGCCCCCATGCCCAAGGATGCGATGGCGCAAGCGCGTTATATCGTCGCGGTCGACAACCTCGCGCTGCGGCTGCCGCGCGTGCTGATGCTCGCGGAGCGCGGTGAGCGCCTGTTCTCGGTCGGCGACGACCTGAGCAAGGCCAAGGACGACGCCATGCTGGCGAAGTCGTTCGACTCGCTGAACCAAGGCGCGATCGACACCCGCTTCGCGGTCGGGCTGCAGTGCGCGGCCGATCAGCTGCCGGCCGTGGCGCAGGTCGTGGACATGAGCAGCCCGCGCCTGCAAGCGGCGCTCGACGCGGTGGACGCACTGCGGCGCGCGCTGGGGATCGAGCGGCCATGAGCCTGCGCGCCCTTGAGCTGTGCCAGGCGCTGCCGCGCGCGTGCGCACGCATGCGCGCCACATGGATCGCGCTCGGCTTCGCGAGCGCCGCGCTGTGCGCGTGCGCCGGCGACAAGGTCCCGGCTCCGGCCGACAACCCGCTGTGCGGCTTCGCCTGCCCCAAGCGCGGCGTCGCCGAGGGCAATGCCGCGATCAGCGGCGTGCCCGCGGCCGACGCCTTCTTCGAGGCGGTGGTCGCGTATCAGACCACGGCCGCGCACACCGGCGCCGCGATCGAAGCCGAGCTGGCCGGCGTGCGCGCCGACTTCGGCATCGGCAAGAACACCGCGCTCGGCGCCGAGCTCAAGCGCCTGGGCAGCAGCCTGCTCGCGGCCGGGCCCAAGCTGGTCGCATCGCAGGCGCTGTGCTGGGTCGACAGCCAGCGCCTGATCGCGCTGCAGAGCCAGTGCGATCCCGCGCTCGCCGCGGCCATGACCATCTCCTGCTCTGGACCCTGCCGCGTCGACGCCAGCGCGATGTGCGGGCGGCTGGCCAAGCTCGAGTGCACCACCACCGCGGCCCGGGAGGACTGCGGGACCGACCTGTGCAGCGGCACCTGCACCGAGACCCCCGACGCCACCGGCACCTGCGACGGCATCTGCCTCGGCCAGTGCAGCGGCACCTGCGATCGCTTCGCGCAGGACGGCAACGGCGGGTTGGAGTGCGCGGGCCAGTGCGCCGGCACCTGCAGCGGGTCGTGCGCGCACGCGATCGAGCGCTCCGCCTGCCGCGGAACCTGCGCCGGGACCTGCACGCGATCGGATCCGATGAGCTGCGACTCGCCGGTCGAGGTGCGTTGCCAGCCCAACGCGGGCAAGGACTTCGACTGCCCGGGCAGCTGCGCCGGCGTGTTCAGCGCGCCCATGGGCAACGCCGAGTGCCGGGCGGCGGCTGCGGCCCAGGCGCGCTACCTGGCGCAGTGCGACCTGCCGTGGGTGCGCGTGCACTACGCGCTCTCAGAGGCGAGCCCTTCGGCCGATCAGCGCCGCTATCTCGACGCCCTGCGCATGCTGCAGGCGCGCCTGCCCGCGCTGATCAGCGACGTGGCGCGTGCCAAGCTGATCAAGAACGCCGGCGAGTCGCTCGCGGCCGACGCCACCTCCGCAGTCAAGGACTCGCTGCGCGCGGAGGCCAAGGCCGACGACCTCGACAACCAAACGCGCGCCGGGCTCGCCTGCGCCCAGGCCGAGGCCGCCAAAGTGGGCAAGGCGCTCGACCCGGCCAGCCGGGCGCTCGACGCCGCGCTGGCCGATGCCGCCGAGCTGCTCACCGCGCTGGGAGTCGACTGATGGGCGCCGCGACTCCAGGGCCGGGTCTGTCGCGCGCGCTGTTCGTGCTCGCGCTGCTGTGCGCGAGCACGCGCGCACCGGCGCGCGCGGACATCGACCTGCGCATCGGCGTCAAGGGCGCGCTCGATCTCGGCGGCCAGCTCTCGGCCAGCTCACCGCCGACGATGACCGCGCCGTGGCTCGACAGCAGCATGGGCCTGGGTGGCGGCGCCGGGCTATACGGCGAGCTGCACGCCTCCAAGCTGCTCGGGGTTGAGCTCGACCTGCTGATCGAGAGCAACCGGCTGTTCTTCAAGGCCAGCCAGAACGACGTCGACTTCAAGCAGCGCGCGAGCTTCGGCCAGCTGCGCGCACCGCTGCTGGCCAAGCTGTTCCTGCAGACCAGCGACAGCTTCGAGCTCAACGCCGGGCTCGGCCCCGAGCTGATCGTCGGCCTCGGCTCCTCGGCCCGCAACACGGTGACGGACAACCGCACCACGCTGGCGGACGCGACCGCCCAGATCGCGCTCGACTACTTCAACCGCGCCAAGGCCGGGCTGGGCGCGGCGGTGGCGCTCGAGCTGGGCTGCAGCTTCTACACGCTGCGCTTCCAGATCCCGATCGCGCTGCGCTTCGCCTTCAACGTGCTGGGCAAGGGCGCCTACGACGACCGCGTCAAGCAGGACATGATGCTGCACACCGGCACGCTCGACGCGGTCGAGAGCTATCAGCTCGCGCTGGTGGTGGGCTTCGGTTTCCTGATTCCCCCGCGCGAGCCGCCGCCCGCACCCGCAACGCCCAGCGGGCCCGCGCCCGACAATCCCTTCGCCCCGTTCTCCGGCCGGTGAGCCCGGTGTCCGCAACGTGTCAGAGCCGAGCACGCATACCGAAGTGGCCGCCGCGCGTGCAGCGCTCGACGCGGCGTACTGCGCGCTGTGCCGGGTCGAGGACGGAGCGCTGCCGCTGCGGCCGGTCGAGCACAGCCTGGCGGGCGCGCTCGAGCGCTGCTACGCAGCCCTGGGCGAGGGCGGCGACGCCGAGGCGTTCGCGCGCGCGCGCGCCGAGGCCGGCGAGCAGACCGAAGCCGCGCTGCAGCAGCTGCGTGCCTGCGCGAGCGAAGACCCCGGCGTGGTGGCCTGCACGCGCGACACCGAGCGCGCGCTCGCAGCGCTGCAAGCCAGCCGCTTTCGCGCGGGCGTGGAGCCGCTGCTGCTGCCGAGCGCCCAGGCCCGCGCGCCGCTGACCGCCAGCGTCGGGCTGCCCAGGCTGCTCGATCCGCCGCGCCCGATCCTGCGGCCAACGCTGCCCATGCCCGAGCTCGAGGAGCCCGAGGAGCCGCTGCCCGAGGCCCCGAGCGCGCTGCCGGAGGCGCCGAAGGTCTCGCTCGCGCAGCTCGAGGCGTTGATGGCGCAGGCGGTTGCCAGCTCGGCTGCGGCCGAGCGCGAGCCCGAGCCGCCGGCGCAACAGGACGCACCTGAGCCGCCCCCGCCGCTTACGCCCGAGCAGCTCGAGGCGCTGCGCTTCGGCGATCAGGAGCAGGAGCACGCGCTGCGCTTCTCGCGCGCGCGCATCGCGCTCGAGGAGCTCGGCATGCTGGCCGCGATGCGGCGGCCCGACGACCACGACGCCTGGAGCAGCAACCGCGAGTGCGAGCGGCGCGTGCTGTGCCGGCTCGACGCGATCGTGGCCTCCGGCCTAGAGCGCCTGCCCGAGCTGATCAAGCTGCTCGAGGATCGCCCCCTGCCCGACCCGGAGCTGCTGCTTTCGCTGCTGTTCGTGCTCGGCTCGCTGCGCGGCGACGACACGCGCGATCAGATCGCGCGGCTGCTGCAGGTCAGCGATCTGGACGACGCCGACCTGTGGACCGCGGCGGCCGACGCGCTCTCGCTCGCGCCGCATCCGGGCATCGCGGCACTGGCTGGCGGCATGCTGCAACACGCCGAGCCCGCACGGCGGGCGCTCGGGCTGGAGCTGCTCGCGCGCAAGGGCCTGCTGCAGGGCGAAGCGCTCGGGCCCGCGTGCGCGGACGACGATCCGCGGGTGGCACGCGCGGCCGCACGCGCGCTCGGCAGGGTGGCGGGGCCGGTCGAGTCGGCCGCGGTCTACCGCCTGCTGCACCACGAGGATCACGAGGTCGCGCGCCATGGCCTGCACGGCGCGGCGCTGCGCGGCGATCCGCGCGCGCTCTTGCGTGCGCGCGAGCTGACGGCGCAGGGCCGCGGCGCGCACGGCGAGGCGGTGATGCTGCTCTCGCTGTGCGGGGGCCGCGGCGAGCTCGAGCTGATCGCCAAGGATGGGAGCGCGTGCGGCGCGGAGGCGTGCGGCTGGTTCGGAGACCCGTCGCTGCTGGCGCCGCTGCTTGCCGCGCTCGAAGGCGAGGACGAGACACGCAAGCTGGCTGCGGCCGAAGCGCTGCAGCGCATCACCGGCGGCGGCCTGACCGAGGCGGAGCCCGCGCCCGACCTCGAGGCCGGACCCGAGGCGCAAGCCTTCCTGCCCGGGTACCGCGAGCCGCGGCGCGTGCACGAAAGCTCGCTCGACGCCGAAGCGTGGCGAAGCTACGTCGAGCGCCAGCAGCCGCGCGCGCAGCAGGATCAGCGCTATCGCTACGGCCGGCCGTTCGTCGCGGTCCACGACCTATGGGAGATCGCAGAGGCCGGGGCGGTGCGCTACGATCGCGAGCGGGCCTACCTCGAGCTGCGCGTGCGCTTCGGCGTGAGCGCGCCGCTCGACACCGCCGCCTTCGTGCTGGCGCAGACGCAGGCGCTGCGCGCGCTCAGCGCCGAGGTGTCGCGGCTGCCGCTCGCGCGCGACCCCTGGCAAACCCGGTTGAGGGCGTGATGGACTTGCCCCCGCTGCGCCAGGACACCGACGCCACCGTGCACACCAGCCACGCCCTGGAGCGCGACGGCAGCGTGCAGGTGCTGGTGGTGATCAAGCAGCGCTTTGCGGTCACCGTGAAGGGCGTGGTGACGCGCGTGTCGGGCGCGGAGGTCCGCCCCGCCGACGAGCTGTGGGACGAGGGCAAGCCCGAAGCCAGCTCGCTCAAGCACAGCAGCGACCTGTGCCTGCGCAAGCCGGCGACCGACATCGTGGTCTCCGGCGAGGCCATGGCGCGGGACAAGCAGCCGCACACCGAGCTCGACGTGCTGGTGCGGGTGGGCGCGCTCGAGCGCGCGCTGCGCGTGATCGGGCCCCGGGTCTGGTACAAGGGCGGGCTCGGACTGGTACCGACCAAGCCCGCGCCGTTTACGAGCGTGCCGCTGAAGTGGGAGCTGGCGTTCGGGGGGCGCGACGCGTCGGGCGCCAAGCTGCTAGAGGAGCCGCGCAACCCAGTCGGGGTGGGGATCGCGGCCGACCCGGCCACGCTGGTACACAAGCCGCTGCCGAACATCGAGGATCCAGCCCGGCTGATCACCAGCGACAAGAGCCGCCCGCCGCCCGCGGGGCTTGCGCCGATCATGCACCACTGGGCGCCGCGCAAGGCCTATGCCGGCACCCACGACGAGAGCTGGATGCGCGAGCGCATGCCGCTACCACCGCTCGACTTCGACGACCGCCATAACCAGATCGCGCCGTCCGAGCTGATCTACCCGGCTTACCTGCGCGGCGGCGAGGAGGTGAGCCTGCTCAACTTGTGCGAGCAGGGCGCGCTGCGCTTCGTGCTGCCGCGGCTGTCGTTCTTCGTGGGCGGGCTGACCGAGGAGGGACTGACCGAGTACCGGACGGCGCTCGACACGCTGATCCTCGAGCCCAACGACTTGGCGTTCGAGCTGGTGTGGCGCGCGAGCGTTCCTGTGGTGGGCCGCGCCCATGAGCTGCGCGCGGTGCAGGTCCACGAACGCGAGGTGCTGGCGTGAAGCAGCACAGGCAGCTCGGCGGCCGCCACGGGGCGGAGCTCTGTGTCGGGGCGCTGTCCGCGATCAACGCGCTCGGCTTCTGTGCGTACGAGACCTGGGCCTGCCGCCGTGCCGAGCTGACCGGCTACGGCGAGTCGCCGTTCCGGCTGCCCGGCGGGCAGCGGGCGACCATGGCCTTCGTGCCCACGCTGGCGCCTACCTGCTTCGGCGGCGTGCGCATGCTGGTGCTGCTCGAGCGCGCGCTGGCGCCGCTGCTGCAGACGGTGGACGGGGCGTTCGGCAGAGGCGCGCGCGTGGGGCTCGCGCTGAGCCTGCCCGAGCGCATGGACGGCCGTCATGCGCAGCGACGCTTCGCGCTCGAGCGCCGGCAGCTCGAGACGCACGCGCATGCGCGCTGCGTCGAGCACGGGCTGGAGCCGACGGTCGCGGTGGTGCCGAGCGGCCACGCAGGCGGCGCGCTCGCGCTGCTGTGGGCAGCGCTGCGGCTTGAGGCCGGCCAGATCGACCTCGCGCTCGTGGGCGGGGTCGACAGCTACTACGACCCGGAGGTGATGCAGGCCCTGATCCTGGACCGGCGCGTGCTCTGCGCCGACCAACTCGACGCGATCGTACCCGGCGAGGGCGCGAGCTTCGCCCTGCTGGCGACCAGCCGCCAGCTGCGCGCGCACGGGCTGCCGCGCTTGTGCCGGCTGCAAACGATCTCGGCGGGCGAGGAGCCCCGCAGCATGGGCTCGCGCGCGCCCTGCATGGGCCAGGGCCTGAGCGCGACCGCGCTGCCGGCCGCGGACCGGCTGCGGGAGGAACGCCGCAGCCTGGGCTGGATCCTCGGCGACGTGACCAACGAGGACTACCGCGCGCACGAATTCCAGCTGGCGTTTCCGCGTATCGTGCGCAACGTGGTCCCGGGCGAGATCGCGCTGGAGTTCTTGCCGATGGCGATGGGCGACCTGGGCGCCGCCACCGTGCCGACCGCGCTGGCGCTCGCGGCCGAGGGCTTTACCCGGGGCGATCCGGAGAGCGAAAGCTGCCTATTGCTGGCCAGCAGCATTGGCCAAGACCGCGGCGCCGTACTAGCGTCCAAGACGGAAGGGGAAGGCTGAAGGTGGGGAAGCTGCGCTGCCAGATCACGCTCGAAGGCCCGGGCCTCGATCTGCGGGTGGTGCGTTTCGAGTGGCGCGAGGCGCTCTCTACTCTGTTCGTGGCCGAGGTACTGCTGGAGGCGCCCGATGCCGAGCTCGAGCTGCAGGATCTGCTGTTCACGCCCGCGGCGCTGCGGCTGTTTGATGACGACCAGGTGGCGCGGGTGTTTCACGGCGTGATCGAGCAGGCGGGCTACCTGGGCGAGTATCGCCACGGCGTCTACCACTACCGGCTACGCCTGCAGCCGCAGATCCACGCGCTTGCGTACCGCGTGCGCAGCCGCATCTTCCAGGACAAAGACGTCAAGGCGATCGTCAGCGAGGTGCTGCAGGGCGCCGGGCTGCCCGACGAGGCGTTCGAGTGGCGCACCGAGCACCCCACCTACCCGGTGCGCGAGTACTGTACGCAATACAAGGAGAGCGAGCTCGCTTTCGTGCTGCGGCTGCTGGCCGAGGAGGGGATCTTCTTCTACTTCGAGCACGACGAGCTCGGCCACCGCATGTGCTTCGACGACCGCGCGGACGCGCACCTGCCGGTCGAGCCCGAGGTGCTGTACGCGGACCACACGCGTGCGGCCAGCCGCGAGCTGGCCACCGAGCTGCGCTTTCGCAGCGAGCTGACGCACGACGCCTACCTGATGCGCGACTGGGACTTCATGAGCCCGGCCGAGCCGGTGGAGGCGGCGCAGAGCGACGCCGGCACGCTCGGGCTCTCGTTCTACGAGTACCCGGGCGGCTTCGTCGATCCGGTGGACGGCGGGCGTCACACCGACGACCGGCTGCGCGCGCAGGCGCTGCAAAAGTACCTGCTGACCGGGCGTAGCAATCACCTCGGCTTCGCGCCGGGCAAGCTGTTCACGCTCGACGGCGCGCGCCCGGGCTTCTTGAACCGCGGCTTTCTGCTGCTGCAGTGCGTGCACCTGTACGAGGAGCGCGGCGCGGAAGCCACCGCCGACGAGCGCGATCTCGCTTTGTCCACCCGTTTCCGCGCCACGCACGACGACGTCATCTACCGCCCGCTGCCGCTGCCCAAGCCCAAGGTCTTCGGCGTCGAAAGCGCGGTGATCACCAGCGCCGGCGAGGAGATCCACGTCGACGAGTGGGGGCGCGTCAAGCTGCACATGCACTGGGATCGCGAGGACCCGGTCGACGACACCGCGAGCTGCTGGGTGCGCGTGCAGCAGCAGAACCTGAGCGGCAGCATGCTACTGCCGCGGATCGGCTGGGAGGTCGCAGTCGGCTTCATCGACGGCGACCCTGATCGCCCGCTGGTGCTGCAGAAGCTCTACAACCGCGAAACCATGCCGCCGTACCCGCTGCCGGCGAATCTCTCGCAGGCGGCGCTGCAGTCGGCCTCATCGCCGGGCGGAGGCGGCACCAACGAGCTGCGCCTGCAGGACGCCAGCGGTGCACAGGGTTTCGCGCTGCACGCCCAGCGCGACATGGTGCTCGGCGTGGGCAACGACAGCCACGAGACGATCGCGCTCAACCTCGAAGAGAGCTACGGCGCCACGCTCGACTGTATCATCGGCATCGACGAGACGGTTTCGATCGGCGGCAATCAGCAGCTGACGGTACAGGGCAACGACGCGTCGCAGACCGGAGCGGACAAGACGATCTCGATCGGCGCGCTCGACGATCTGAGCGTCAAGGCCACCTACTCGACCCACGTCAACGGCGATCGCAGCGAGACCATCGCCGCGAGCCAGACTGTGCGCGCGGTGTCGATGGCCGAGAGCTTCGGGGCCAACCACAAGCAGAGCGTGGGCGCCGCGCTCGCGCTGACCGCGGCGGAGACCGTGAGCGAGGCGGTGGCGGGCAACAAGCAGCTCGCAATCGGTGGCGCTTACCTGATCAAGGCCACCGGGGCGTTCGGCGAGTCGGCGGGCAAGGCCAAGCTGCTGACGGCCGGCGCCACCTCGTACCAGAGCAAGGGCGGGCTCGCGCTCAAGGCCAAGGGCCTGCTCGGCATGAAGATCGGCGGTGCGCTGGTCGAAAAGGTCAAGGGCAACTACGCGGTATCTGGCAAGCAGGTGTCGGTGGACGCGCCGGACGGCGCGCAGATCGAAGGCGGCGGCACCAAGCTGACGCTCAAGGACGGCAAGCTCGAGCTCGACGGCTCGAAGTTCGGAGCCAAGGCGGGGCCCATGCTGATGCTGAAGGGCAAGATCTCCTACAGGTGAGCCATGGCTGACGCGCCCAAAGCGGAATTCGAGCTCGAGATCGACGGAGTGGATCCGACCGCGCTCACCTTTCTGGCATTCCGCGCCGAGGAGCGGCTGTCGGAGTGCTACCGGGTCGAGGCCGACGCGCTCAGCGCGCGCGTCGACCCCGAGGCGCTGCTCGGCAAGAAGGCCGCGGTGCACGTGCGCTTCGAGGCCGCGATCGAGCGCTGCTTCCACGGCGTGATCTGGAGCGCCGAGCTGACCCCCGTCTCCGACAAGGTATTCCGCCTGCACGTGGAGATCGTGCCGAATCTGTTCCTGCTCAGCCTGGGGCGCAATTCGCGAATCTTCCGCGATATGAGCCTGATCGACGTGGTGCAACAGGTGCTGAGCGATGGCGGCATACCGCCGGATGCGATCGACATGCACGTGCAGAAGGGGCCCCTGCACGAGACCGTGATCCAGTACGCGGAGAGCGACTACGACTTCGCGCGCCGGCTGCTGTTCGAGGAGGGCATCGGCTTTCTGGTGCAGAACGATCCCGACCGCGAGCGCGTGGTCTTCTTCGACGACGGCAACGCGTTGCTCGCGATCGACGGTCTGCAGGGCCTGGTCGACAGGCGGCGTCAAGACATGCGGCCCGACACCGTGTTCGAGCTGCGCGAAGAGCTGCGTGCCACGCCCGACGGCGCGATGTTGCGCGAGTACGACCCCAAGCATCCGGCCGCCAGCCCGGACGCGAGCGTGCCCAGCGGCACGTCGCCCTCGCGTGAGGTCTACGATCACCCGGGCGGCCACCTGCAGCTGGACACCCGCGCCCAGCGCATGCTCGAGCGGCTCCGCATGGAGGGCCGCAGCCTGCGCGGCGGCAGCTACTTCCCGCACCTTGCGCCGGGCCGCCACCTGCAGCTCGACAGCGACCTGCGCCCGGCGCTGAGCGGCGAGATCCTGCTGCTCGCCGTGGACCACGAAGGTCAGGTGCGCGACCCGGCAACCCCGGCTGCCTACCGCAACCGCTTCCTCGCCATCCCGCGCGAGGTGCCCTTCCGGCCGCAGCACGCGCCGCTGCCGCCGCAGCCAGCCGGGCCCGAGCGTGCGTTCGTCACCGGCCCGGCCGGCCAGGAGCTGCACGGCGACGAGCAGGGCCGCGTCAAGGTGCGCTTCCCCTGGGACCGCTCGGGCACGACCGACGACAAGAGCTCGAGCTTTCTGCGCGTGGGGCAGCTGATGCTAAGCGGCTCGATGATCCTCCCGCGGGTGGGCTTCGAGGTGATGGTCGGCCACGAGCTGGGCGACATCGATCGGCCTTACGTCGAGGGTCATCTCTACAGCGAGGAGTCGATGCCGCCCTACGGTGCCGATCGGCTCACCACCAGCTCGGTGCAGTCCGCCACCACCGACGGCGGCGCGGGCGCCAACGAGCTGCGCTTCGCCGACAGCGCGGGCGCCGAGGAGGTGATGATCAACGCCTCCTACGACATGTCCGTGCGGGTCGAGAACACGATGACCTGGAACGTGGGCAAGGACGAGACGCTGGAGGTCGGCGCGAACGTCAAGCGCTCGGTCACCGAAGACAGCACCACCAGCGTGAGCGGCAACCGCAGCACGACTGTCGGCGGCATGCAGACCATCGACGTCGGCGGCGATCTCGACGATGGCACCGGCGGCAGCCAGAGCGTCACCATCGGCGCGATGCGCCACGCCGCCGTCGGCGGCGATCAGGTCGAGGTGATCGCGGGCAAGCTCGCGCGCACGATTGGGGCGATGCAAAACGTGCTGGTGGTCAGCGGCTTCACCCGCAAGATCTCGGGCAACTCCGAGGTCGACGTGGGCGCGGCCTGGGCCGAAACCGTAGCCAAGGGCAAGAGCTCCACCGTATCGGGCGCACGCATCGAGACGGTGGCCGCGCTCAAGCTGGTGTCGGCCAAGACGGTCGGGATCTCGACCGAGCAGGCCTACGTCGAGAAGGTGAGCGGGCAGAAGGTCAAGACCAGCAAGGACCGCAGCGACAGCACAGAAGGCAAGCTCAAGGTCGAGGCCAGCGGCATCAGCGTAGAGGCGGACAACATCACCTTCACGGCGGACGACAAGCTGACGTTCTCCGCAGGGAAGGTGACCTTCACGCTCAAGAAGACGGGCGAGATCCAGGTCAAGGCCAAGAAGATCACTATTAGCAACTCGAAGGCCTTCGCGCAGATCACGCACAAAACCAACTGACGATGGCGAGCCAGGACCGAATCGAAGCGACGCTGAGCCTGCACGACTACACCGGTCGTTCGCGGGTGGAGGCCGTGCACGGGCGCGAGGAGGTCAGCCGCGGCTTCGAGTACGTGGTCGACTTCGAGGCCGAGGAGCTGGACCTCGACGCGCTCCGCGCCAGCCAGGCGGTGGTCAGCCTGCGTGGCCCGCACGGCGAGCGCGCGATCTGCGGGTTGGTCGCGGCGCTCGAGGTGCTCGGCGTCGAGGCCAACCGCGAGCTCGACCTGTACGCCTATCGCGCGGTGCTGCGCCCGCTGACCCATACGCTGACCCTGCGCCGTGGCTTCCGCATCTTCCAGCAGCAGAGCAGCGTCGACATCGTCAAGCAGGTGTTCACCGATGCCGGCCTGCCCGAGAGCGCGTTCGAGTGGCGCGTCGGCTCGTACGCACCGCGCGAGTATTGCGTGCAATACGATGAGAGCGACTACGCCTTCGTGTGCCGGCTGCTCGAGGAAGAGGGCATCTGGTTTCGCTTCGAGCAGGCTGAGGACGGCCACGTGATGGTGCTGCAGGACGACAGCGCAAACGCCGACAAGATGGAGCCGGACTACCTGCCCTTCGACTTCGTCGGCGGGATGGAGGGGCGGCTGTGCGCGCGCGAGCTCACAGTGGCGGCGCGCGCGCGCGTCGAGCGGGTCTCGCTCGGCGACTGTCACCCGCTGCGCCCGTCGATCGATCTGCGCGCGCAGGCCAAGCAGGCCGGCGCGTTCGCGGCGGAGCACTACGAGTTTCCGAGCGGCTGCGTGGACCCGACGCGCCAGAAGCAGCTTGCTCAGGCGCGGCTCGACGAGCAGGTGGGCGCAGCGCTCGCTACCCGCGTGCGCACCAACGCGCTCACCGCAATGGCGGGCAAGCAGCTGACGCTGGACGGCCATCCCACCAGCGACGACGGTGAGCACTTCGTGCGCGCGGTGAGCTTCGAGGTCGTGCTGCGCGCGACCGAGGGACGGCCCCGGGCGAGCGCCGGCGCCGGGCGCGAGGCGGTGTGCAATATCGACCTCGAGCTGCAGCCGCTGGCGATCCCCTACCGGCCCGAGCGCCTCACGCCGCGGCCGCGCGTGGTCGGCTTGCAAACCGCACGCGTGACCGGACCGCAGGGGCAGGAGGTGCACTTCGACGACCTGGGTCGGGTCAAGCTGCAGTTTCACTGGGACCGCGAAGGCAAGCTCGACGACACGACCTCGTGCTGGGTGCGCGTGGCGCAGGGCCATACCACCGGCTCGCTGGCCATGCCGCGCATCGGCTGGGAGGTGCTGGTCGAGTTCGTGGAGGGCAACCCCGACCGGCCGCTGTGCCTTGGGCGGCTGTACAATCCCTTCTTCCCACCGCCGGCGCAGCTGCCCGCGCAAAAGACCGTCTCCACGGTGCGCTCCGACAGCGTCGGCGGCGACGGCTACAACCTGCTGCGCTTCGACGACCAGGCGGGCGCTGAGATGGTGGAGCTGCACGCCCAATACGACCTCAACACCAGCGTGGCGCACGACAAGAAGCTCCAGGTCGCCAAGGCCACGACCCACGGCGTGGCCAAGAACCGCAAGCTCAGCGTGAACGGCAACGACAGCGAGAGCTACGCGGCGAGCTTTTCCGACACGGTGTCGAAGAACCAGAAGCTGGACGTCGGCGCCAACCGCACCACCAAGATCAACGGCAACGCCACCGAGGACACCGCGGGCGCCTACACCCGCAGCGTGGGCGCAGCCGAGACGATCGAGGTCGGCTCGATCGTCTCGGCATTGATCTCGCTGCTCGCCAGCGAGGCGATCAGCGGCGCGGTGAGCGCGGCCTCCAGCGCGGCGCAGCGCCTGGGCGCGCGCGCGCTCGGCCCGCTGATGCCGGCGCTGACGAGCGCCAAGGCCGCGCTGGGCACGGCGGCGAAGTACGCCGGACCGGCAGCGGCGCTGCTGTCGGGCGGCAACGCGACCGTCACCGCGCTCGGCGAGGCGGCCGGCGCGCTGGTGAGCCTGGACAAGGCGACCGATCTCGACACGGCCACCGGGCTCGCGGCGGCGGCAGCGAGCGCGGAGCTGGCGCCCAAGGTCAGCGCCGCAGCCCAGGCTGCCCTCGGCGGCGGGGACGGGGGTGGTGGCGGTGGCGCTGGCGGGGACGGCGGTGGCGGTGGCGGGGGCTCCGGCAACTGGACCACGAGCGTAGCCGGGGACGTGAGCGAGACCATCGGCGCACTGGTCGCCATCAGCAGCGCGCAGGGCATCTCGCAGGGTATCGGCGGCAACCGGCGCGAGACGATCGCGGCCGCGCGCCTCGAGACGATCAAGGGCGGCCGCGTCGAGAACACGGGCGAGGCCAAGGCCGAGACGGTCGGCGTCTACACGGTCAAGGCCGAGAGCGACATCAGCATCGACGCCGGCGCCGCGGCCTCGATCCAGATCGGGGGCGCGCTCTCGCAGAGCATCGGCGGCAGCCACACCCTGGTGGGCAAGAAGGGGGCTGCACTCAAGACCAAGAAGCTCAAGCTCAAGGCCAAGAGCAGCGTGGCGCTGGTGTGCGGGATGGCCAAGGTCATCATCGACGGCGGCGGAGTCGCTTTCTCGGGCCTGCAAAAGATCAGCATCGAGGGAGACGAGATCACGCTGGACCCGGTGTCGATCGGGCCAGGTTGAGGAGGACGACATGGCATACGACGCAGCGTTTACGAGCGAGACGGGATCGGCACGCGGTGGCTGCGCCGATAACGAGCTCGCCGCTTCGCCGATCGTGCTCGGGCTGGTCACCTGTGTGCAGGGCACCCGTGCCCGGGTGCGGGCCGGTACGCGCGAAATCGAGTGCGAGATCGATCCCAGCGTGGATCCCGCGCTGGTCGAGCAGGCGTGCGCGCGCGGCGCGCGCGTGGTGATCGACCCGAGCGGGCCCTGCGTGGTGGGGGCGCTCGCGACCGCACGCAGCCTCGAGATCGATCGCAAGGGCAACCTCGAGGCCAGCGTCAAGCGCCTGAAGCTGCGCGCCGAGGAAGCGTTGCTTGCGACCCCGCGCTCGTTCTTGCGCCTACGCGCGCAGACGACCGAGCTGTTCGGCGACGAGCTGCTGGTCCGGGGCAGGCTGCTGACCCGCATCCTGGGCAAGGCGATCAAGCTCAACTAGCTCGAGCAGAAACATGCTCTACCGAAGATTCAGCAGGAAGACGCGAAGACGGGAAGAGTGCACCAATTCACTCTTCCCGCCATCTCGGCTTCCTGTGATCCGTTCTGACTCGGACCCCACGCGACGAGGAGGCCCCCGATGCCTACGCTGACCGCACTCGGAATGGATATGGTCACTGAAAAGAGCTCGCACCAAGTCATGGGCATGGCGCCCAACATGTGCATGACGCCCGCGGCGCCGAGCCCGCTGCCGATGCCCTATCCGATCATGGGCGACACCGCCATGCTCGCCCAGGGTACGGACAAGACCAAGGAGGGCGGCGGTAGCAGCAAGCTGCTCAACTTGAAGGGCAAGACCGCGATGTGCTCGGGCAACGAGGCCGGCGCGTTGCTCGACGTCGTCAGCCACAAGATCAAGGGCACCACCTTTCCCCTGGTCGGCGTGCCGGTGGTGCTGGTCGAAGGCGCCCCGCAAGTCGTGACCGGCATGCCCGGCATGATGAATTCGATCTGAAACGGCTTTCCCGACCCATCCCGATGCATAGTCACCCGGATGCTGCAGTGCCTCGACAGCCGGTGCAGCGCCGACTGTGCCGAGCCCCCAAAGCTGCCTTTGCCGCCATACGGGCGTATATTGGGTAGCGGATCGAGCGCGATCGGACCTGGTTGCGTGCGAGCCTGTAGCGCTAGCCGAAGGAGAACTCCATGGCTGTCCCCAGCATCGTCGCCGAGATCATGACCCATGCACCCGAGGTGGTGCGGGAGGAGGACAATCTCGAGCAGGTTGCGCGGCTCATGAGCCGGCTGCACGTGCGGCACCTGCCCGTGGTCGATGGCAAGCGTCTGGTGGGCCTGCTCAGCCATCAGGACGTGCTGCGGCTCACGCTGAGCGAGCTGATGGCGCACAGCGCCGCAGGCGCCTCGACCGAGCGGCGCCTCGAGCAGAACACCTTCGTGGTCAAGGTGATGACGCGCGATCCGCTGCGCGTGACCCCGGAGACGCCGCTGGCCGAGGCGGCGCGGCTGCTGTACGAGGCGAAGGTCAGCTGTCTGCCGGTGGTGAAGGAAGACGACGAGCTGGTCGGCATCGTGACCGAGAGCGACTTTCTAGGGTTGCTGGTCTCATTGCTACAGCGCAGCTCCGCAGCCTGACGGCACGCGGATGAGCAAGACGCGGCTCGAGGGTTCAGCGACGGCGTGATCGCGATTCTGATCAGCGCGAACTGCCTCGAGTCGGTGCCGGCCGCGATCTACGGCGGCGTGCTGCTGCTCGCGGGCGTGGCCTACCTGATCCTGCAGACCGCGATCATCCGGCGTCAGGGCACCCACTCGGCGCTCGCGCGCGAGCTCGGCCGCGATCTCAAGGGCAAGCTGCCGGCGGCACTGTACGTGGTGGCGATTCCAACCCCGTTCCTGCAGCACTGGCTCTCGACCGCGATCTACGCGCTGGTCGCGCTGATTTGGCTGGTTCCCGACCTCCGCATCGAGGCATGCTTGGAAGCGTGAGTGGTGCGCCGATGCCGTCCGCAGCGCGCCCTACCAGGAAAAGTTCTGGACCGCCCAGATCTGGCCGGTCGAGTTGGTGGCGAAGCCGCACGCGACCTTGGTCGACATGGTGCTGGTCATGTTGATGAAGTGCCCGTACATCTGAAAGCAGCTTCCCGTACAGGACGACTGCGGGGGTGGCCCCTCGTTCCACATCTGCTGCAGGCAGAGGCCGATCACCTGATCGTTGGAACCGTAGCCGGGGCACTCGTCCTGGGCCGAGCCTCCGCTGCAGACATGGTTCATGAAACCCGCGTGGGGGCTGCTCGGCATGGTGCTGTCGTACTGCGCCATCTGATCGGCGCACGCCTCGCCGTCGGTCCAGCGCTGAAGCGGTGGCAGGCACGCGCACTGCGTGCGGAACTGGTTGATCCGATCGACGCAGTCCTGACGGATGTCGCCGCTGCTCGCCGGCGCGGCGAGCTGGCACGAAAGGTTCTGGGTGCAGCCGCCTGAGCCCGCGCTTCCGGCCGCCCCGCTGCCGCCGCTTCCGCCTGCCGCCATGCCGCCGGTCCCGCCTGCCGCCATGCCGCCCGTCCCACCCGCGGCCATGCCGCCAGTGCCGACCGCCGTCGTGCCGCCCGTCCCGCCCGCGCTCATGCCGCCGGTGCCAGCGCCAACACCGCCCGTCCCGAGCGCGGCCGCGCCGCCGGTGCCGACCGCGCCCGCACCACCGGTGCCCATCGCAACCCCGACTCCGGTCGCGCCGCCGGTGCCCTGGCCGCTGCCGCCGGAGCCGATTCCGCCCGATCCGCCTACGATCGCGGGTGTGCCGCCTGTTCCCGAAACCGCGGAAAAGCCAGGGGATCCGCCGCTGCCCGAAGCATCGGCGGCGCAACCGCAAGCCAGATACGCGAGGGCGAGCAGGGGAGCCAGACGCATGTACATCATGCCGGCATAGTTCCCTACCGAAGCTCGAACGGGTCAGCCGTCCTTGCGCCGCACGCCGGGCTGGTATCCCGCAATCTTCCTGGATGCGGCGCGCCGCTGGCTCAGTCGAGCAAGCGCCGCGCGAACAGCCGCGCCAGCGCCATGATCGTGTGCTGCGGGTTCACGCCGAGGTTGGTGGGCATCACCGACGCGTCCACCACCAGCAAGCCGTCGACCCCGTGCACGCGGCCGCGCGCGTCGCAGACCGAGCTGCTCGGGTCCTTGCCCATCACGCAGCCGCCGAACAGGTGTGACAGGATGGCGACGTACGCGCGCGGGTCGAGCGGCGCCGCCTCCAGCACCTGCAGCTCGTCCTGCCCGAGCGAATACGGCAGGCCGAAGATCCCGGGCAGCACGGCCCGGGCACCCGCGGCGAAGTGCATGCGCGCGAGCACCAAGAAAGCCTCGCGCACGCGCAGCATGTCCGCGCGGTTCAGGGTGTAGCGCACGATCGGCTTGCCGCGCGCGCCGGCCTCGATCGAGCCGATCGTCTCGGCGCGACACGCCTGCACCCACATCGCGAGCCGGCGGGCTTCGGTCAGCCGTTGCATCAGCAGCCGGCCGCCCCCGGAAAGCCGCCCGGCCAGCATGTCGAGCGGCAGGCCCAGCGTCTCGAGCTTGAAGCCGGGCCGGTCGCGGAACGCATACGAGCCCCAACCCTGGGTCACGCCGCGCCCCATGTCGATCGGCTCGTCGTACAGCCCGAGCAGCGGCAAGCCCGGATGCGCCTGGAAATATCGCCCGAGCGCAGGCGGGCGCAGGCCCGACTGCCGCAGCAGCAGCGGGCTGTGGGTGACCGATGCCGCGACCAGCACGCCGCGGCGCGCGCGCACGAAGTAGGGCGCGCCGGCCGCGCGCGTGGCCGGGTGGCGGAAGCGCCCGCGCACGCCGACCGCGCGGCCGCCTTCGAGCACCACGCGCTGCGCAGGCGCGCAGCTCAGCACGTGACCGCCGCGTTGCAGCAGCTCCGGTATGAAAGTCACGTTGAGGCTCTGTTTCTTCTCGCCCTTGCAGCCCTGCAGGCAGTTGCCGCTTCCGGCGCAGCCCTTGGCGTAGCGCTGCAGGTAGTGGCCCTCGAAGCCGAGCGCGGCCGAGGCCTGCATCGCGAGCTTGTTCGAGCGCCCGAGCGCGGCGTCGGCCGGCCGCTCGGCGTTCAGATCGCGCTCGAGCTCGTCCTGCAGCTCCCAGATCTGGTGCGCCATCGCCTCGCCGCCGATGCCGCGCTCGCGCTGCCAGCGCTCGAGCACGTCGCCCGGCGTGCGCACGCAGATCGCGGAGTTGATCACCGTGGAGCCGCCCACCAGCGCGCCCTGCACCACCGGCCAGAACGCGCGCCCGCGCGTGAACAGCGAGCCCCAATCCTCCATCATGTCGCGCATCGTGCCGTACACCGAGCACGGATAGTCCTCGGGGTCGCGCCATGGGCCGGCCTCGACCAGCGCCACCTCGCGCCCGCCCCGCGCCAGCGTCACCGCCGCAGTCGCGCCCCCGGCCCCGCTGCCGACCACCGCGTAGTCGACCTCGAGCGCGACCTCGCGCGTGCCGGCTTCAAACGCGATGTGGCTCATGGGTGCGGAAGGTTCCCGGATCCTCGCCGTAGGCCGCGAGCCCGAAACGCGCCCGCACGCCGGGATCGCCGCCCCAGCACATGCCGGCGGACAGTCGCACCAGAAACACCGCCTGGCGGATCAGGTAGCTGCGGTGGTCGACGATCTTGCGCGCATGCACGTCGCGCAGGCGCGCCGGCAGCAGCACAGCGGGCAGCGGCAGATACAGCGTGAGCAGCGGCGTCAGATTGTAGACCAGCGTGCCCACGACCAGGCCGAGCCAATACGCCCGGTCCGACTCGCGGCGCATTCTGCGCAGGAAGCCGAGCACGTCGGTGTCCGCGATTCCGGGCAAGCTCGCCGTGGCTGGCATGAAGTCGCGCATCGCCGCGGCGATCAACGCGATCACGGCAGCTCCTGCCTGCACAGCACGAAGTAAGCGCCGATCGGCTTGCCGTGACGGGCCGCGCTGCCGATCGTCACGTGCTCGGAGACGCGACGCAGCGTGTCGACCATGAAGCCGTAGACCAGCCGGCTGAGCCCGCGCTCGTTGCTCACGATCGCGGGCCAACCCTCGGGCTTGCTGCTCGGCAGACTGCGGTAGTCGACGTCGAGCTCGCCGCCGCGGCTGGGGTGCGGCCGGACCACGTAGTAGCCAGGGCCGGTCAGGAACGAGATGGTCTGGAAGTTCGCGCCGCACAGCTCGCGCGGAGCGTTCGGGTCCTCGGCCGCGGGGCGATAGAAACGCTTCTCGAACAGCGTGAACAGGGGCATCGAGTTCTTGCCGTAGTGCACGACCGGGGTCAGCGCCGCAATGCGCGGCGGCACCATGTCGGTGAGGCTCACGCTGGCAAAGCCGTCCACCAGCTGCCAGAGCTGCTTCTGATCGCGCGGGCCGAGCGCGCGCACCGCGGCGACGCGCTGGGATTCGGGCAGCGAATCGAGCAGGTCGGCGATGGCTTGCGGCCGGCCGGTTTCGGCATGAATCCGTGCACGCAGCTCGGCTGCGGGCTCGCCGGCGTGCTCGGCGTGGGGTGTAGCCTCGGTGTGCACTTGTTCCTCCATGGCGAGACTAGATTGGCACGAGCTGCGGCCGCGGGCTCAGGAATTCTCCACCGGCACAGGGCCGGTTTCACATGCACAGGCCGCTGCACTGCGCGGGGTCGGACGCCGCACGCAGGCAGGCTTCGCCCGCTGTCGCCTGCAAGCGGTTTTGCCAGCGCTCGCCGTCGAAGCTCCAGACGTCGTCGACGGCGCCGCAATCGGTCTTGCCGCCGAAGAGCAGGGCGTGCCCGCACGCGGGCGACCACACCAGGGTGTGTGCGCTGCGCCGCTCGGGTGCCTCGGGATCGATGGTGGTGAAGTCGGGCGGGAAGTTGCAGGTGCCGTTGGCGGGCTTGTTAAAGGTGTCCCCCTCGGCGATGCGCTGCCAGCTGCGTGCGTCGGGGTCGAAGCGCCAGGTGTCGTTGCGGTTGCCGAGCTGCTGGTCGTCATGGCCGCCAAACAGCAGATAGGTTCCGCTGCTGGAGTCGAGCGCGAGGCCGGCCCAGAAGCGGCCCTCGGGCGCGCCCCGACCACCGGGGTGCAGGCGTTCCCAGCGCAGGTCCTTGAGCCACAGCGCCCACACGTCGCCGAAGTCCTGGGCGCTGGGGGAGAGCGCGCTGGCGTCGGCGCCGCCGTAGACGATCATGGCGTCGCGCGCGTGGTCGTAAAGCGCGGCGTGAAACAGGCGCGCGGCGGGAGCAGTGCCGTCGGGCTGGCGCTCGCTCCAGCTGGACTTGGCCGGATCGAAGCTCCACACGTCGGCGGTCGGCAGGTAGATGGCGCCATCGGCGCTGAGGTTGCCGCCGAAGAGCCACAGCAGGTGGCGCCGGTCGTCCCACACCAGCGCGCCGCTGGTGCGTGGCGCGGGTGCGTCGCCTGAGACGTCGACGGCGTGCCACTTGCGCGCGGCCACGTCGAAGCGCGCGAGGTCGTTGTAGATCTGGTAGGGGCCGCTGGCCTGCTTGGCGTCGCGGAAGCGGCCGCCGAAGACCCACATCTGTCCGTCGCCGAAGGCGGCCATGTGGCGGCCGCTGGGGCTCGGGGTCTGGCCGAGCACGCGCAGCCACTTGCCGCAGACGTCGTCGTAGATCCAGGTGTTGAACAGGTAGCGCGTGGGGCCGCCGATGCTGCAATTGGCCGGAATGCTGTCGGTGCCGCCGAACAGCACCAGCTCGAGCCGCTCGGGGTCATACACGGCCGCGTGCTCGCTGAGCGGCAACGGCCGCTCCTCGGTGAACGCATCGCAACGCCCAGGCATGGGCTTGCAGCTCGGCGGCTTGGCGGTGGCGCCGGCGTCGGCGGCAGACGAGGAGGAGCCGCCACCGCACGCGGCACAAGCGAGCGCGGCGAGGACGACGAGGCTGCGCGCGGTGGTGAGGCTTCGCACGCCCGGAGCCTAGCGCGAAGGGAGCGCGGGCAAAACGGCGACGGCGGGCGAGTGGCACAGTATGGTGCTCGGACGGCCGCGTGGGGGCGCGGGTTCGGGGTGAGGGCGTACGCGCGTGACAAGCGCCTGCGGGCTACGCCCGCTTGGCGCGCGCGTCCGAGGGCGGGTTGCGCGTCGCGGGATGCGCTCGCAGGTCTTGCCTCAACCGGCGCAAGTGCAACCCGCCCGTGCCTCACCCCGGACCCCCGAGACCGCCCCAGCACGTTGTTCCTCTCCCCCGCGCCCAGTCGACCCGTCGCGGCGTCCGCGCAGCCCCGGACCCCGAGCTCCGCACGCCGCGCAGCACGTTCTTGGCTTCCAAACGCCGAGCCCGGCGGTCTGCGCTAGACTCGGCCCGATGCCGGTCATCCAAGTCCACCATCCTCTGGTCAAACACAAGGTCGGCCTGCTGCGTGAGGCCGACATCTCGACCAAGAAGTTCCGCGAGCTGACCGCGGAGCTGGCGGCACTGTTGGCCTACGAAGCCACCGCCGACCTCCCACTCGAGAAACAGACGATCAAGTGCTGGAGCGGCCCGATCGAGATCGATCAGATCGCCGGGCGCAAGATCACGGTCGTGCCGATCTTGCGCGCCGGGCTGGGCATGCTGGACGGCGTGCTGACGATGGTGCCCAACGCCAAGGTCAGCATGGTCGGCGTCTCGCGCAACCACCAGACCCTGCGGGCGGAGCAATATTTCCAGAAGTTCGTCGGGCACCTCGAGCAGCGCACGGCGTTGATCGTGGACCCGATGCTCGCCACCGCGGGATCGATGCTCGCGACCATCGCGCTGTTGAAGGCTCGCGGCTGCCGCGACGTGCGCGCCCTGGTCTTCGTCGCCGCGCCCGAAGGCATCCGCGCGCTCGAAGCAGCCCACCCCGACGTGCGCTGTTGGACGGCCGCAATCGACAGCCACCTCGACGAAAACGCGTACATCATCCCAGGGCTCGGCGACGCCGGCGACAGGATCTTCGGCACGAAGTAACGCTCGGCACAAGCTGCGGTCTGACCCGCGAGCGGTTCGAGCCTTCACGGGCCAGCCAACCACCGCATCTCGCCTTCATCGGCCTTCGGTAGCGCCGTCCACCGCCACCAACACACGGCCCAGCGCTCTTTACTGATGCGCTGTCGCGCGAAGCTTGTGGCGCGGCGGCGCGGCATTTCATTGGCCGAGCTGTGCCGCCGCAGTCTTGAAGATCGTTGGTGACCAATATGAGGCCGAGTTGTATCGCATGCGCGGCGATCAGCGTGTCAAAGTCGCCGATCGGCGTGCCGCGCGCCACGAGCTCACTGGCGAGTTTCCCGAAACTCGCGGCACTTGCCTCGTCGAAGGGCAGGACCGCTACGTCGCCGGTGAACACGTCGATCAGGTGGTGCAGCTTCCGAGAGCTGCGGCGCTCGGCCCCGTACTTCAGTTCCGCCAAAGTGATCGAGCTGATCGCGAGCTCAGACGGCCGACATTCCACGATGCGTTGAGCCACGCGCCCCTGCCCGCGCAGGGCGAAGCT
The DNA here is from genome assembly GCA_963778655.1 of uncultured delta proteobacterium. Lineage (GTDB taxonomy): Bacteria > Myxococcota_A > Polyangia > Polyangiales > JAFGIB01 > CAVZVA01. Next base: position 1,286,153 of record CAVZVA010000010.1, on the reverse strand, counting down.
CACGCTGTCGGTGTCGAGAAGGAACCGGGCTGTCACTCGAAGGGATCCTTGAGCTTCGAGACGCGGCGTGACGTTGGCCTCTCGTTCTCGTCGGACCAAGCTCCCAAACACGCCAGGAATTCCTTGGACCACTCGTCTGCCGGTTCAAGGATCACGCGCCGGCCGACCCGGTGAACGAGAACCTCGTCCTGGTCGTCCGAAAAACGGCAGGATTTGGGGAGACGCACAGCTTGGCTTCCCCCGTTCTGAAAAATCTTCGCCCGCTCAGCCGTCCTCGAAATATATACGCTCGTCTATACTTCGTGAACCCGCGGGTTTCGGCCTGTTTCGTCGGCCCAACCTACAGTTTCTGTCTAGATCCTCTAGCCGAGTGGGCCGGCGGGGCCGCTCTGCCCGGCCAGTGCATCCGACGCTGGGTTCGCGGCTCGGCCGGCAGAACGCAAAACGCCTCACGGCGCGACAAACGTCCCGTTTCTCACGCAGTAGCCGCCGCGGAAATCGGGGCTGCCCTGGTCGAGGCCATTTACGCAGGTGAAGCCGTCGGGACAGGCGCACTCGGCGTAGCCGTCGGGGGCATTGCAACGGCAGCTGCAGTACACGCGATCTTGCACGTCGCCCGGCGACGCACACACGACCGTGTCGCCCGGCGTGGCTCCGGGGCTCGGCATACAGCTCGGGCTCGGATCGCCGCGCAGGCGGTAGACCAGACAGACGCCGCCGCCGCACTCGCTGTCGGCCGTTCCCAGGTAGACCTCTTGATCGTCGAAACCCGTCGCGGGCACGGCATCGGGCGTGCAGGGACTGCCCACGTGCTCCGCAGAAGCGGCCTTGGAGCCCGCGCTGCAGCTGTTCGCGTCATCAGCAGCGTTCGTCGCCGGCGGATGCAGCGCGTTCACGCACACCAGCTTGACCATCACCCCGATCGGCGGCTTGGCCATGCTGGTGAACGCGATGCGCTGCTTGGACGGGCCGGCGCAGTCCTGCGTCGCGGCATCCGAGAAGTCATCGTAGAACCAGCCTTCGCTGAAGCTCACGCCGTCGGTGGTCGTGGCGACCGTGCGCTTGCCCCCGGCCGCAGTGGAGTCGTCGTGCACCGCCAGTTGCGCCACCCGACAGATCGCGCCGCCGCGATCGCTCGCGGTTGCAGTTCCCGGCTCCGGGTCGAGCAGGAACGAAAAACCCGCCTGATGGCAGGCCGTCGGCGTGCTGCTCGGCGCCACGCCGGGCCGCGGCAGCTCCCACAGCACGCTGCACCCCAAGAGCCCGTCCGCGTTGCGCTGCAACGCCCGCGGCAAGCAAGCGGCACCGAGCTGCTTGCCGATCATGGTCGCGATCGCATCGACTGCGGGACCGTAGTCAGGCTCGCAGATCGACTGCACCATCGCGTTCTCCCCGAACCCCTGGGCCACCTGCACGATGCGCACCGGCGGCTCCGCGGCACCGAGCAGCCCCTGATTCTGGGCCGCGAGGTCGGCATCGAGCACGCACGAGCGTACGAGCCGGTCATCGCTCGGGTCGGCGGTGCCGCGGTCGTCCACCGTTGGTTTCATCTGCGGATCGCTCAGGATGGCGTCGTAGAAGCGCGCGCGCTGGGCGGGATCCGAGAAGTCGGTCGCGGCCAGCGTCGCGGGCGAGGTGAGATCGGGAGGCACGCCGGCGATCGCCGCGAAAGCCACCAGCCTCTCGTCGCCGGGGCGTAGCGCTTTCAAGCCGTTGACGTAACGTTGTACCGGATATAGCGCCTGCTGATTGAGGGCACAGCGCAGGTTCATGCCCTGCATCCGGAGCGGGTCGTCAGGTGCGAGAGACTCGGGCGGGGTGAAGTGCCGTGGGTCCGAAGCCGAGCAGTCATCCTGATCGCTGAGCACGACGACCGCGATCAGAGACAACCCTTGCACGGGATCGTTGCGCAGGAAGCCTGCATTCTCGACGTCGCCGTGCCCGAGCAAGCCCGAGTTGTTGGCCGGATCGGTCAAGAACTCGATACGGTTAATGCCGCTCGGCGTGGGCATGGGATCGACCGAGGGCCACAACGCCTTGAGCGCGGCCTCGAGCGGATGCACGAAGCCGCACCCGGCGGTACCGACCTGCTCGACGCACCCGAAATCCTGCGCGCTTTGCATGGGGTCGTTCAGACCGGCGTCGAAGCTCAGAAACGGCGGGTAGCTCGGCTGACAGCCCGCCGACGCACCCGGCTGATTCTGCAGCAAGCCGTCCCGACCAAGGCCGCTGCAGGCTGGGACGCCGCTTACACCGGGCAAGCCCATGTCGCTGGTGACGACGCCCAGGTGCATGCTCTTGACCGGTGCGAACGCGCCATTGTCGCCGCTCGACAACACGCTGATCAGGTGCGGAAACTGTGCGCGCAGCAAGGCCTGTTTGCCCGCCATGGAGTCCGAGTCGTCGATCACGAACAGCAGATCGAGCTTGTCGGTATCGCTCAGGTTGAGCTCCGACGTCGCCTCCGACACGAGGCAGGCCGGCGCATCCTTGGGCAGCATGCCGGGACGACCTCCGTTGCGCGCGGCCGGCCCGCCGTCGCCGGCCAAGCTACCCGCGTCGGCGGCGGACGACTTGGCGTGGGTCGTCGTGCAGGCAGCACAGAGCGCCATCGCCAAGCCAGAAACCAGCCCCCAGCTTCTCATGACCTCCCCCTTGCGGATCGCCCGCCCGTGCAGCGACCACGCGCGCTGCGCCCGCACGATCGTGCTCGATTCAAACGGCGAAGACAACCACCGGCGTGCTGGGACGGCCTCGCCGGCCTCCTGCTCTTGCCGCGCCACGCCCGACCCGATCCGGCGGCCGGCTCACCCGCTCACCCCTGCGGGTAGCCCGCCGCGCCGAGCGACGCGCTGATCTCCTCGAGCACCGCCGGATCGTCGATCGTCGCTGGCGTCGCGTAGCTCTCGCCGTCGGCGATCTTGCGCATGGTCTTGCGGAGCACCTTGCCCGAGCGCGTCTTGGGCAGCCGCTTCACGATCAGCACCTGCTTGAGCGCGGCCACCGCGCCGAGCTTCTCGCGCACCAGCAGAACCAGCTCGCGCGCGATCTCCTGCGGGTCGCGGCTGACCCCGGCGTTGAGCACCGCCAGCCCCAGCGGCAGCTGCCCCTTGAGCGCATCCGCGATCCCAATCACCGCGCACTCGGCCACATCGCGATGCGACGCCAGGATCTCTTCCATCCCGCCGGTCGAGAGCCTGTGTCCGGCCACGTTGATGATGTCGTCGGTGCGCGCCATCACGAACAGGTAACCGTCCTCGTCGACGAAGCCCGCATCCGCGGTTTCGTAGTAGCCGGGGTAGCGGCTCAGATACGCGCGCTTGTAGCCCTCATCGTTCTGCCACAACGTGGGCAAGCAACCGGGTGGCAGGGGCAGCTTGAGCACGATGTTGCCGGTCTCGCCCCGCGGCAGCTCGCGCCCCTCCGGATCGAGCACCCGCACGTCGAAGCCCGGCACCGGCTTGGTCGGCGAGCCCGGCTTGACCGGCAGCGCTTCGATGCCGAGACAGTTGGACGCCACCGGCCAGCCGGTCTCCGTTTGCCAGTAATGATCGATCACCGGCACGCGCAGCTTGTCCTCCGCCCAAGCGATCGTGGCCGGGTCTGCGCGCTCGCCCGCCAGAAACAGCGCGCGCAGCGTCGGCAGCGCGGCCCGCGCGAGCAGCCTCGCCTCCGGGTCCTCCTTGCGGATAGCCCGAAACGCCGTCGGCGCGGTGAACAGCACGTGCACGCCGTGCTCCGCGATCACGCGCCAGAACGCGCCGGCATCGGGCGTGCCCACCGGCTTGCCCTCGTACAGGATCGTGGTGCAGCCGAGCAGCAGCGGCGCGTACACGATGTACGAGTGGCCCACCACCCAGCCGATGTCCGAGGCCGCCCAGAACACCTCGCCCGGTCGCATGCCGTAGACATTGCGCAGGCTCCACTTGAGCGCGACGGCGTGCCCTCCGTTGTCGCGCACCACACCCTTGGGCACGCCGGTCGTGCCCGAGGTGTAGAGGATGTACAGCGGATCTTCGGCCGCCACGGTTGCGCACCCAACCGGATCGGCGTCGGCCACCGCATCCCACGCCAGATCGCGCGGCCCGAGCTCGGCCGCAAGCTGGGGGCGCTGCAAGATCACGCAGTGCTCGGGCTTCGCCTCGCACAACGCGATCGCCTGGTCGAGCATCGGCTTGTACGCGATCACGCGGCCCGGCTCGATCCCGCACGAGGCCGACAGGATCGCGCGCGGGCGCGCATCCTCGATGCGCTTGGCCAGCTCCGCGGCCGCGAAGCCTCCGAACACCACCGAGTGGATCGCGCCGAGCCGCGCGCAGGCGAGCATGCCCACGACCGCCTCGGGCACCATCGGCATGTAGACGAGCACGCGGTCGCCCTTGCGCACGCCGAGCCGCTGCAGCCCGCCTGCGAAACGCGCCACCTCATCGCGCAGCTCGGCGAAGCTGAGCGTGCGCTGGGTCGCGGTGACCGGGCTGTCGTACACCAGCGCGCGCTGCGCCCCACGCCCCTGCTCGACGTGCAGGTCGAGCGCGTTGTAGCAGGTATTGAGCGCGCCACCGCTGAACCAGCGGTAGAGCGGTGCCTGCGTCTCATCGAGCACCCGCGCCCACGGCTTCTCCCAGGCCAGCTCGGCCGCGGCCTCGGCCCAGAAGCCCGTCTTGTCTTGCAGCGATCGTCTGTGCCGGTTCTCGTGCTCAGCCATGCGGCGCTCCCTGGTGTACGGGCCGCACGCGCCAACCGCTGCCAGTTGTGCGATGACGCGGTTGCCCATCGCGCGTCCTGCGTGTTGAGTCCCGACATGGTCGGTGCGCAGGCGCCACTGTAGCCGATGTCGCGAGAACCCGCGAGGCGCAGGCCGCGGGCCGCCCGGTCGCAGGTGTGCGTGCGTCGTAGCGATAGACCGACCTGTCGCATCGCCAAGGTTGGTCAAGCCGCACGCGATCGAACGCAAGACGCGCTCGGCAATCGCACTTCGCGCGGCCGGCGCTAGCGCCCGCGCGGCGCCAGTTGGGCTAGAATCTGTTGGCCGCAGAAGCTCACCGGGAGACCGCGTGCTCGACCTTGCCAGCTCCGCGAACCCGCCGGGCCACAGCCCGGGCGCCGGGTTCTTGCACGATCCAGAAGCGGAAGCGCGTGACCGCGCCGCCCGCAAGCGGCAGCGCGAGGTGGTGGCGGTCCCGAGCCTGCGCGCGCTCGGCAGCGTGTGGCTGTTCCTGTCGATCGTGGCCCACAACTGGCTGGTGCTCGGCCGGCTGGACGCCCCGGCGCTCTTCCTGTTCGGCGCGTTGCAGCTCGGCTACGTGCTGCTGAGCTGGCTGCTGCTCGCGCGCTACTATCGCGAGGACGCGCGCTTCGATCTCGGCACCTTCTTCCTGGCCGCGGACGTGGTGGTGTTCGTGCTCGCGATCTACGTCTCGGGCGGCGAGCGGAGCTGGCTGCTCCCGTTGCTTTGCGTGCGCGTGGCCGACCAGCTAGCGACTTCCCGAAGGCGCGCGTTCGCCTTCGCCAGCTGGACCGCGGCGCTGCACGGCGGGCTGGTGCTGTACATGGCCTTCGTCGAACGGCGTGGCTTCAGCCTGAACGTGGAGCTGGCCAAGGTGGTGTTCGTCTACGTGCTGAACGCCTATCTGTCGCTGGCGGCCGGTCCGGCCGAGCGCCAGCGCCGCGAAGCCCAGCGCGCGACCGCGATGTCCCGCGAGCTGATCGCCGAGCTCGCCACGCGCACCCACCAGCTCGAGGAAGAGAGCGCGCGGGCCGAGGCGGCCAGCCACGCCAAGGGCACGTTTCTGGCCAACGTCAGCCACGAGATCCGCACGCCCATGAACGCCGTGCTCGGCATGACCGAGCTGCTGTTGGAAGAGAAGCTGCCCGAGGCGCAGCGCAAGATGGCGCAGACGATCTTCACCGCCGGCAAGTCCTTGCTGGCGATCGTCAACGACGTGCTCGACATGTCCAAGGTCGAGGCCGGCGAGCTGCGCCTGCACCCGGTCGACCTCGACGTGGCGCAGCTGATCGAGAGCGTGCTCAGCCCGATGCGCGTGCTGGCGAGCGAGAAGGGCCTCACCCTCCGGGCCCAGCTCGACGACCTGCCGCCGCGGATGATCCGCGGCGACGAGACCCGGCTGCGCCAGGTGCTGTTCAACCTGACGGGCAACGCGATCAAGTTCACCCAAGACGGAAGCGTGACCGTAAGGGTGGCTGCGATCGACCAGACAGCGGATTCGGTCCGCCTGGCGTTCTGCGTGGAGGACACCGGCATCGGCATGACCCAGGAGCAAGCCGCACGCGTGTTCAACGCGTTCGAGCAAGCCGACGAGTCGACCACACGCAGATTCGGCGGGACCGGCCTCGGCCTGAGCATCTCCAAGAAGCTGGTCGCGATGATGGACGGGGAGCTGACGGTGCGCTCGGCGCTGGGACGCGGCAGCGCGTTCGAGTTCGCGCTGAGCTTCCCGCTCGCGGCCGCGGCGCCCGAGCCGGAGCGTACCCAGCCCGAGAGCGCGAGCGCCGCGCGGCTGCGCGCGCTCACCCCCAACGTGCTCGTGTGCGAGGACACCGAGGTCAACCGCTTCCTGCTGCAGCGCTGGCTCGAACGGCTCGGCTGCCGGGTGTCGGCCGTCGACAACGGCGCGCAGGCCGTGGACGCGCTCACGCGCGATCATTCGTTCGAGCTGGTGTTCATGGACTGGCACATGCCGTTGCTGGACGGCCTGGAGGCGACGGCGCAGATCCGGCGCTGGGAAGCCGCCAACGGCAAGCCACGCACCCGAATCATCGGCTTCACCGCCAGCGCGTTCGCCGAGGAGGTGGAGCGCTGCCGGCAGGCCGGCATGGACGACGTGCTCAGCAAGCCGCTGGTGCGGGCGCAGCTCCAGCGCAAGCTGTATCAGCACTTGCTGGGCCGCAGCGCGGGGCCGCGCACGGCCAGCCTGCGCGTGGAGGAGCCGCACGTCGATCCGCAGGTGATCGCGGAGCTGCGCGAGCTCGACGACGGCGGCAGCGCGCTGCTGCCTGAGCTGCTCGGCAACTTCCTGCAGAAGACGCCGGGCCGACTGCGCGATCTGGCCGAGGCGCTCGAGCGCCGCGACGGCCCGCGGCTCAGGAGCGGCGCCCACGGGCTGCGCGGCAGCGCGGGTGGCGTCGGCGCCAAGCGCCTGACCGCGCTGGCGACCGCCTTGGAGTTCCAGGCCGCGGCCGAGCCGATGGGTGACCTCGGCGCTGCGGTCAGCGCGATCGAGACCGAGTTCGAGCACGTGGCAGGCGCGCTTCGCGCGGTGCTCGCCGAGCTCCCGGATGGGGCCCCCGCGATCGCCGCGGACATCCCCAACCGCACCAGCGAGCCGGCCTGACAGAGCGGCGGCTGCCTCGCCTCAACGCGGCAGCGGAAGCTCGAGCACCTCGCGCAGCCTGCGCAGCAGCAGCTCCGGCGTGATCGGTTTCTGCAGCAAGGCCGTGCCGGACGAGAGCATCCCGCGGTGGACCACCGCCTGCTCGGTGTAGCCCGACATGTACAGCACGCGCATGTCCGGCCGCAGCGGCGAGAGTCGCTGCACCAGCTCGGGGCCGCTCATCTCCGGCATGACGACGTCGGTCAGCAACAGCTGCAGCGGGCCCGCGTGCCGCTCGCACAGACGCACCGCCTCGCCGCCACTGCACGCGTCGAGCACCTGGTAGCCGTAGCGCCTGAGGATCCCGCGGGTGACAACGCGCAGCTGCTCCTCGTCTTCCACCAGCAGCACCGTCTCGGAGCCGCGCAGGGTGACCACCTGTGCGCGCGCAGGCTCGGCCGGCTCGTGCTCGTCGGTACGCCGGAAGTAGACCTTGAAGGTGGCCCCGCCGCCAGGCTCACTGTACACCCAGACACTGCCGCCAATCTGCTTGACGATCCCGAACACGGTCGACAGCCCCAGCCCCGTGCCCTTGCCCTGTTCCTTGGTCGTGAAGAACGGCTCGAAGATGCGCTCTTTGGTCGCTGCGTCCATACCGTGGCCGCTGTCGCTGACGGCGAGCATCACGTGCGGACCCGGCGTCACGCCGAGGTGCTCCTGGGCGTAGCCCGCATCCAGCTCCACGTTCCGGGTCTCGATCGTGAGCTTGCCGCCCTGCGGCATGGCGTCGCGGGCGTTCACGACGAGGTTCATCAGCACCTGCTCCAGGTGTCCTGGGTCGACCTTGATCTTGCCGAGATCCTCGGCGAGCGAGGTATGAACGTCCACGTCCTCGCCGACCAGCCGGCGGATCATCTTGTCGGTGTACGTGACGACCTGATTGACGTCGACGATGCGCAGCTCCGAGTCCTGCTTGCGGCTGAAGGCCAGCAGCTGCCGGGTCAGATCGGCCGCCCGCTCCCCCGCCTTCTGGATCTCCTCGAGATCGGCGCGCATCGGATCGCCGGCGGGCAGATCCCCGATCAGCAGGCTCGAGTAGCTCAGAACCACGGAGAGTAGGTTGTTGAAGTCGTGCGCCACCCCGCCCGCCAGCCGTCCCACGGCTTCCATCTTCTGGGCGTGACGCAGCTGCTCTTCGCTGCGGGCGAGCTCCGCGGCGGTGCGCTTGCTCGCGGTGATGTCGAGTGAGAGAATGCACACACCATCCGGCACCGGCACCAAGCGCAGCTCGAACCAGCCCTTCGAGCCGTCCTCGAAGATGAACTCGTTTTCCAGCCGGTCGTGGCGGCGCTCGCGCATGCAGCGCCTGAGCACCGAGAACATCGGCGTCTGGTCGATGCCCGGGTACACCTCCATCATCGTCCGCCCCAGCAGCTCGTCCTTGCTCTTGCGGCCCTGGGCGACGACGCGGTCGTTGACGTACAGATACCTGAAATCGAACGAGATGACCTGACAGCCCTCGAGCAGGCTGTCCAACACGTCGCGCGCGATGCTGCTGGTGTGCTCCTCTGGCTCGCCGGGCATCTCTTCGACCCCCCGCCGCGAGCATACACCCGGAACGGCGCGGGGCCAGCAGACCGAGTCGGGTGGCGCCCGGGGCGCCCCGAGCGCGGCGACGGTCGCACCAGCGCGGGCCCGCTGGGCAGCCGCACGCGGGCCCGCGCCTGCACGCGGGCCCGCCGCGCCATCACTGCACGTCGACGATCGGACAGTTCACGTTGGCCACGTCCATGCCCAGGATGTTGGCGCCGGACGCGGACGCGAGGTCTGACACGCTGTCGAAGTCCGCGTTGTCGTAGGCCTGCACCGACCACAGCGGTGAGTAGCCGGCATCGCTCGGCAGCGTGGCGACGACGTTGTGGGTCTGCACTTCGTCGGCCTCGGTCACGAAGCCCGATGCGGGGCCGCCATCCGGCTTGTCGGGATTGATCTTGAAGGTCACGTAGATCGGCGAGACCGGCACCATCTTGCCGCTGAGCTCCTTCTCCCCGAAGGTGAAATACTTGACCAGCTTGCCGTCGTACCAACCCGAGTGCAGCCCCGGGTCTTCGCCGTTCAGGCGCAGCTTCGCGGTCGAGCCATCGGGCACGACCGGACAGTTGACCAGCATCTCGGTGGGCTCGATGTCGAGCTTGGCGGCCTCGATCTCGGCATAGCTGGTGATGGTATTGGCCACGTAGTCCGCGGGCACCGTGACCTTGTTCACCTGCCAGAAGTCGTTGTAGCCGGGGTCGCCGGGGATCACGTCGATGATGTTGAGCTGGCCGCCGACCGGGTCGCTGCTGCCTTCGGCGAACAGCACGTAGATCGGCGCCGGGGTCTGCGACTGGATGTCGAAGTTGTAGTAGCGCACCACCTCGCCGTTTGGACCGAGGCCCTGGGTGATGAAGGGCGGCTTGTCGAAGTCGACCGCCTCGTCAGCGCCCGGCAGCCCATTGTCGGCGGTGCGCTGCATCAGCATCGCGGCCGACTTGCTGAAGCGGTCGATGCTCGCCAGCTCCGCGGTCGCCGGGTCCTTCGGCATGGACGCGTCCGCCGTGCCGCCGTCCTTGCCGGACATGGATGCGTCCTTCGACGCGCCTGAGTCGCTGCCGCCAGCGTCCTTGGTGGACGTGGACGCGTCCTTCGACGCGCCCGAGCCGGCGCCACCGCCGTCCGCGGCGCCGCCGCTCGAGCTACTGCTGGAGCACGCGCCGCCAGCCAGCGCGCAGGCCAATGCCAAGACCGATACCAAGCCGCGGGTGAGTTTCATCGCCAACCTCCTGTACGGCCTTGGTCTCGCTTGCCGCGCGTGCGTTACGCTTTTTCGTTTTGCCGTCGCGCCTGTAACATTGCCGCGACCCCAAAGACTGCTTGGATGGGACCGCGTGCATGGCTGGTCATGGCCGGTTCCCGCGAGAATGAGGATGCGCTGTAGGGACGTCGCCAATCTGGCCACCGAGCACGCCGAAGGCACGCTCGGGCCGTGGACGCGCCTGCGCGTGCGCCGCCATCTCGCGGGCTGCACCGACTGCCGCGCTTATTTCGCGGGGCTGCAGGCCGCGGCCCGCGTCCTGCCTGAGCTCGCCTCGGGCCCGGTCGATCGCGGCCAACAAGCCCAGGCGTTGCACGCGTACCGCGACTTCCAGCGCCAGCGCGCCGCGCTCGGCAACGAGAGCCAGCCCGTGCGCGGCGGACCTTCGCCGCTGCCGCTCGCGCTCGCGCTGAGCGTGCTGGCCTCGCTGCTGAGCGTCGTGCTGGCGCGCCACCGCAGCCCGCTCGGCGCGCCTTGGCTCGCGGCCGCGCTCGCCACCCTGGCCGCTTGCGGCCTGCTCGCGCTGGCGCGCCGCCGCGGCCTGTTGGCCGCAGCGCTGTCGTGCGCGGCCGTGCTCGGGTTCGCGCTGCTCGCGGGCGGTGGTGCGCTCGCACCTGCGTACGGCGTCAAGTGCGTGCTGCACGAGCTGGCCACGGCGGCGCTCCCGGTCGTGGCGTGGATCGCGCTGCGGCGCGGCCGCCCGCTCTCGCGCGCCGTGCTGGCAGGAGTCGGGGCGGCCGGCGCGCTCTCGGGCGCGGCCACGCTGCACGTCACCTGCCAGCATGCGCACGCGCTCGTGCACGTGCTGGTCTTCCATCTCGGCGGCGTGCTGTTGGCGGCGGGGTTGGCGGCGCTCGCCGCGCGGCCCTTCAGCTCCGGCGGCCGGGGAGCGGTGTCGTGAAACGCACGGGAGGCCACCGATGATGGTGCAAGCTCCGGTCGCGGCGCACGCGGCTCGCCCCTCCTCGCCGTCCGCGGACCGCGAGCTGGTCGCGCGCCTGCTGGCCGGCGACGAGCACGCGTTTCAGCGCGTGTTCGTCGAGCTGCAGCCGCTGCTGCTGCGGTTGGCCAGTGCAATCGTGCACGACGCCGCGGTCGGCGAAGAGGTGGCGCAGGACACCTGGCTCGCGGTGCTCGAAGGGCTGCCCGGCTTCGAAGGGCGCTCCAGCCTCAAGACCTGGGTGGTGCGCATCCTGCTCAATCGCGCGCGCACACGAGCCGCGCGCGAGCGACGCTCGCTCCCGTTCTCCGCCTTGGCGGAGGGCCAGCGGGCGCCGCCGGCCGACGCGTTCAACGCCGAGGGCGCGTGGCGCAGCCCCCCGCGCGCGCTCGGCGACACGCTCACGCCCGAACGCCTGGCGGCCGATCAGCAGCTGCGCGAGCACGTCAAGCGCGCGATCGCGGAGCTGCCCGAGCAGCAGCGCTTGGTCGTCGAGCTGCGCGACGTGGCGCAGCTCGACGCGGCCGACGTGTGCTCGCTGCTGGAGCTCAGCGCCACCAACCAGCGGGTGCTACTGCACCGCGCGCGCCACAAGCTGCGCGAAGCCCTGGCCGAGCATCTTCCGTAAGGTCTCCTGACCGGGAGGGGCACACGCCCCTCCCGCCCGTTGGGCCAAGCCCAACGGGGCCCACCCTCCCCCGAGGCTCGCTTCGCTCGCGCGTGCTCGCCCGGCTCCGCCAGGGGCACGCGCCCCTTCCGCCCGTTGGGCCAAGCCCAACGGGGCCCACCCTCCCCCGAGGCTCGCTTCGCTCGCGCGTGCTCGCCCGGCTCCGCCAGGGGCACGCGCCCCTTCCGCCCGTTGGGCCAAGCCCAACGGGGCCCACCCTCCCCCGAGGCTCGCTTCGCTCGCGCGTGCTCGCCCGGCTCCATCACCGGGAGGGGCGCGCGCCCCTCCCGGCTCCAAGACTCTTCACGCGTCGGCGAAGAAATCGCCGTGGAAGCCGAACGGGATGCGCACGGGAAGCTCGATCACCGCGAGCGGCGCCGCGCTGAAGCGCTGGGCGTCGATCACCCGCACCTCGCTCGTGCCCTTGCCGGCGTCGAACACGGGCGCGACCACGTAACCCTCGTCCTCGCCCGCGCCCACCGGCACGAACACGCCTTCGCTCGCGGCCTGGCCCGGCGCGAGCGCGTGCGCTTCGCTGGTGCCGCGCTCGAAGTCGTGCTTGAGCAAGCCGCCGAAGCCGACACCGGTGCCGTCCCAGCTGGTTTGCACGCTGTAGCCGTAGCGGTGGCGGCGCGCGGCGCGGCGCGGGTCGATGCGCGGAAACTCCTGGCCGCGCTCGTCGAGCACGTGGCGGTCGAGCGCCCCGCGGGCCGCGTCGATCTCCCAGCGCACGCAGCGCGGCGAGCTCGGATCCTCGGGGCCGGTCAGGCTGTGCGCGAAGGTGCGGGCGTGCTCGACCACATGCATCACGATTCGCTCGCCGTCGTCATAGGCGTTGAACGGGTGATAGACGTAGCAGGGCGGGATCTCGAACCAGCGCAGATCGCTGCCGTCGCCGTCACGCCGCATCACGCCCAGCCGCGCGCCGTAGCTCTCGTCCCAGCGGTAGGGAATCGCGTAGCCACGCTCGAAAAGCGACAGGTCGAGCACGACCGGCAAGTCCATGAACACCACGCGCGTCTCGGTCACGCCGAAGTCGTGCATCATGGTCGGCCCCTTGGTCTTTATCTCGAGGCTCTTGCGCAAGCGGCCCTGCGCATCGGCCACGTGGTAGCGCAGGGTCACCGGACCGATGTCGTAGCCGAAAAAGAACAGCTCGCCGGTGACCGGGTCGAGCTTGGGGTGCGCGGTCATGCTCGAGCGCAGCTGGCCATCGTAGTCGTGCTGGCCGAGCGTCTGCAGCTCGCGGCTGAGCGCGTAGGGAAGACCGGCCTCGCCCAGCGCGAGCACGCGGCCGGCGTGGCGAACAACGTTGACCGAGCCCGAGCCCTGCACGAAGGGCTGATGCGGGCTCACGGGCGCCGCGGGCAGGCCCAGCACCTGCTCGACGTGGGCCGTGCGCACGAAGCGGTTGCGGTAGCCGAGCGCGCGGCCGCCGCGCAGCTCGACCGCGTGCAGCATGGCGTCGCCCGCGAACCAGTGGTGGTTGGGCGAGATCGGGCCCACCGGATTGGGGCCGTTGCGCATCAGCACGCCGTTGAGCTCGGGTGGCAGCGCGCCGCGCACGCGCAGCTCGCCCAGGGTCTGCTCCTGCGGCACCGGTGCGAAGTTGCCCCTCAGGTGGGGGTGCTCGGGCAAGGGCTGGGACTGCGGCTCGCTCGGAGCCGCGGCGGAGGACGGGGTCTGGGTCATGGCGGGGATCCTTTCCGGGACGGCCGCGCTCGGCGGGCCGCAATCTTGTCAATGTCAAGATGGACCTTGCCGCTGTATCTTGACGCTGTCAAGACCTATCTTTGCGGTATGCCACGCGCTCGAAAGCCTGCCTATCATCACGGTCACCTGCGGGAGGCGCTGCTGCAGGCCGCGCTGGAGCTGGTGCGCGAGCAGGGCCCTTCCGGGGTCAGCCTGCGCGAGGTCGCACGGCGCGCCGGGGTCTCGCACGCGGCCCCCGCCCACCACTTCAGCGACAAGGCGGGACTGCTGACCGCGCTTGCGATCGACGGCTTCATCCGCTTCGCCGAGTCGCAGCGGCAGGCCGCCGAGCGCGGCGGCAGCGACCCCCTGCTGCGCTTCGCGTGGACCGGCTGGGCGTACGTGATGTTCGCGGTCGAGCAGCGGGCGCACTTCGAGTTGATGTTCCGCCCCGAGCTGCTGCGCAAGGGCGATGCCGCGCTCGCGCACGCCTCGCGTAGCGCCTACGAACAGTTGTTGGGCGTGGTGCGCGACGCGATCGGCGGCGAGCCCACGCCCGAAACGCTCGCGCTGCGCGCGACCTCGGCGTGGGCGCTGGCGCATGGCCTGGCCACGCTCTGGCTCGACGGCAACCTCGGCGCGTACGCAGGACTGTCGGACCTCGACGCGCTCGCGCGCAACGTGTTCGGGGTGCCGCCGGCCGCGAGCCCGGGCTCCGACCCCGCGTCCGGTACGGCGACGGGGTCAGGCTGCCCCTGAGGCAAGTGCACCGGCGCGCCGGCGGCTACCAGATCTTGCAGTAGCTGGGAAAGCTCGAGGGCAAGCTCGTGGCGTACGGCTCGGGACTCACGCCGAAGGGATGATCCTGCATGAACTGCCAGCCCGCCATGGCCACGTCGGCCGGCAGCGACGGCAAGCCGCAGTGGCCGCCGCCGTGGTTGCAGTCGATCGCGAAGCCCCCCGCCATCTTGATCGCGTCATCCATGGTGGCGCTGGTTTGTGAGAAGTCCACGATCACCACGTCGGAGCCCGGCGCGCCGTGGATCGTCATTATGGCCGGGATGTGACTGTCCTCGGCCGGAATCGGGAACACCTCGCCGCCGGAGTTCGGCACCGCCGCCGCCATATAGCTCGAGCGCATCATCGCCATGCAACCCGACTGCAGCCCGCCGGCGCTGCAACCCGTGGCGTAGATACGGTGCGGATCGATGTTCCAGTCGCGCACCGCACAAGCCGCGATCTCATCGGCGGTCTTGAAGTCGTCCATGGCGAAGGTCCCCGTGCCCGAGCAGTCGCCGCCGGTGCCGGTGCCGGCCTGCGGCGAGACCAGGATGCCGCCCTTGGCCTTGAGGTCCGACAGGACCGGCCCCGGGACGGTGGAGGTCGCGTACTCGCCGGAGAACGAGCCGGTGCCGTGCCAGTAGAAGATCAGCGAGCCGGTGCCGTTGGCCTTGGGCCCGACCTCGAAGATGGCGCCCGTGAAGCCCATGAAGTCCATGGTGGTGGTGCCCTCGGCGAATGGCGGGCAGTCACCCGTGACGGGCGGGATCTTCGGGTCCGACGAGGTCATGACGTTGCCGGTGTTGTCCACCGGACCGCTGCCGGCCATGCCTTGACCCACGGCGCCCATCCCTCCCGTCCCCGGCGGCATGCTGACGCCGCCACCCGTGCCCATGGCCACGGGCGCCATGCCACCGGTGCCGACCAGCGCCGGTGTGCCGCCGGTCGACGTGCCGCCCTGAGCGCCCGGCGCGGTCATGCCGCCGGTCCCGGCCACCGTGCCGCCCGTTCCGATCGCGCCTGCGGCGACCGAGCTTCCCCCCGTCCCCGCCGGCTGGTTCGAGCCGTTCGAGGAGGCCGCACAGCCCCAACACAGCAGCACCGCCGCAATCAGGATCCCGCTTCGTGCCATGGTCAGACCTCCTTCGCCGCGTTCATGTATCCCAGGCGCGGGGCCCTCCGAGGCCAGCAAACCTGCGCTTCCGCATGCACCCCCTGGAGGGTTTCTTCGGCCCGCAAGCCGAGCCAGCCGAACCCAGGTGCAACACGAAGAGCGCGCAGTCTCCACCACGGTGACCCACCTGCCCACTACGGAGATCTACCCCGCATGCGATCACGCGTCCTGGGTGCCGGCGTGTTTTTCGGCCGAAGAGCCCTGGAGAAATTCTTGGCAAATCTTTGGCGAGAGCTGTGTCAGTGCACCAGCTGACCCGCGGTTGCGAGCAGTCCCCTGGGCTCGGCCAAGCCGATTGCATCAGGGTCCGCCCACCGTCACGCGTACGGCCGCACCTGCGGTCAGCGCGGACCCCGCGAAGCTTCGGCACCGACCGGATCTTGGCTTTTCCCCACAAAGTGGACTGGGCAACCTGTCTGGTTTTCGCTAGTTATATAAACGTCGCGATCCACGGGCACGCTGGCCATGGCCCATTTCGCGATCGGTGCGTGGTGTCCGACGCGCAGGCCTCGCTTGGGTCTACGCACGGAGGTGTTAGAAATGATCAATCGTCAATCTTCCCCGATCGCGTGGGCGACCGCCTTCGCGATCGCAGTGGCTTCACTCTGCGCGTGCGGCAGCAACAACTCCACCGGCCCGCGGCCCGGAGTTACGGTCTCGCCGCCGGTGACGAGCGTGGGCACCAATCCGGTTCCCATGAACACGCTGCCGGCAGCGGGAAGCACGACCGGAACGAACACAAACCCCCTACCCGGCGCAGCAGGAGCAAGCGCCCCGGCGGTGGTGCCGACCGTGCCCGGACCGGCGACGACCATGGGCACCGGGGGTGCAGCGGCGCCACTGATGATGGGTGCCGCGGGCGCAGCCGCGGCGCCCGCACCGGGCACCAGCCCGCTGAGCCTGTACGACCCTGCAACCAAAACGCTGATGGCGCCCGCACCGGGCGAGGGCGTGCAGATCTCGACCCCGATGTTCGAAGTCCCTCCAGGTGCGGAGAAGTTCGCCTGCTATCACACCGAAATCCCCGTCGACGGCCCGATCAACGTCCACTACTACGAGTCGGTGATGGCGGCGGGCAGCCATCATTTCATCCTCTACAAGACCGACAACGACGCCACGCCGGTGGGCACGATGGACCAGAACGGCTGCATCACGGGCTTCCAGAGCTGGATCTACAGCTCGGCCCAGCCCCACATCGACCTGCAGATTCCAGAGGGGGTGGCGTTCGCGCTCGGATCACGCCAGCGCATCGCGTTCGACATGCACTACATCAACACCACGCAGCAGACGCTGCAGGCGCACGTGACGCTCAACGTGATCTTCGCCCAGGGCGAGTTCCAGCAGGCGGCACCGCTGATCAGCTACAACACCGGCATCTTCATTCCCCCGAACGGCACGCAGACCGTCGAGGGCGACTGCACGCCGGGACCGGGCGCGAAGTTCTTCTACATGCTGACCCACGAGCACCGGCGCGGAACGATGGCCACGATCTCACGCCTGATGGCCGACGGGTCGATGGGCGAAACCCTGGTGAGCTCGCCCGACTGGGAGGTGCCCATGGAGCGCAAGTGGATCACCGAGCCCTTCATGACCTTCCAGCCCGGCGAGAAGCTGCACTATCGCTGCGACTATCAGAACGATTTGCCCCAGGTCGTGACTACCGGCCCCTCGGCCGACACCAACGAGATGTGCATGGCCATCACGTACTACTTCCCCGCCTCGGCCGGCGGCTCCTGCAACTGACGCGCGGCGGCACGGCGGCGACCCGCGCACGCGGCAAAGCGCGGCGACATCTCGGATGGCTCCGGGACGGCGCCGCGCTCGCCTCCTCGCCTCAATCGCGCATCATGCGCACGGTGATGCGGGTGCTATCGAGCACCAGCGTGCCGACCAGCTCCTGCCCGTCGGACTCGAGCGCGGCGTCGAGCTGCACGTCGGGCGGATCGGTCGTGACCGAACAGCTCGTCTCGGTGCAGGTGCAGCGCAGGCAGGTCATGGCCACCCCGCAATCGATCGTCGTGTAGGTGCTGCTGTCGTTGGGATCGGGCCCCGGAACCATGCACACCGGTGGGTCGCCGCCGAACGAGTAGCCTCCGCCGCCCGGACACACGTAGGTCGTCGGATAGGTGCCAACCGCGAGCATCGGCGCCTGCATCTCGCACCAGGCCCGGTACAACTCACGGGTCGAGGTCGCGAGCTGAATGCGCCGGCTCTGCACCTTCGCGCCGGCCACGGGATAGTCGAAGCCGGACACCAGAGCGGGCGCTTGGTCCCTGATCGCCTCGGGGCTTTCGCCGGTCGGCGGATAACCGCGAGTGATGTCGGGCGGCGGTAGCGGAGCGGAGTCGCCCACGGACAGCGAGCCGGCGCCGCTCTGGTCGAGCGAGAGCGCGACGTTGTCGCTGCCATCGCTGAACTGGAAGGCTTCGGCGTAGCCGTGCCAGCTGCCCTGGTAGTCGGACAAGCTCGCGCCGAGCGCGACCGCCGGCTTGTCATTGCCGATGTCGACCTTGCCCGCGGCGCATGCGCCGAGCGCGCCGGCGAGCAGGCACAGAAACGTTGCATCGATAGCTTGCTTCATCTGCTTTCTCCCTCGTGGGTCGCGGGGCACGTCCTCGGACCTTCCGGCATTGGGTGTCCGGCGCGTCTGCGATCCGTTGTGCAATCGTGCATCGCGATCCTCGCTACTCGTTCGGCAGCACGGCATCCTCGCCGGCAGCGCAGCTCTGACGCACGCGCGCGAAGTACACGCTGCCCGGATAGTGCTGCGAGAACTCCGCCACCAGCAGCGCCGGCGAGCCCAGCCCGAGCGAGCAGCGCGCGATGATGAACGCGGCGAGCCGCTCCTCGCGCAGCTGGCCCCCCGGCAGCTTGCGGTCGAGCTCGCCGAGCAGCACCAGCGCCTGCTGCGGATTGTGCTCGCGTAGCGCGCGTTCGACGCGCGCGAGCATGCGCGACTCCTGCTGGAGCGAGGCCGCGGCGACCGGCGCGGCGGCTGCACGGCCAGCCGGCGCGGACCGCGGCGCCGGCCCAGGCGCAGGCGTCGCCACAGGCGGGACCGCGGCGGACGCGGCAGGTGCGGCCGCGGGAGGCGGCAGGGGCTGCGTCGGCCGGGCGCCCTCGCTCGGGGGACGCACCTGCGCGATGGCGACCGCCTGCGAGTGCTCCTGCCGCCCCGCACGCTCGCCCGCGTAGTAGCCCGCAGCCCCGGAGGCCCCCGCCAGACACAGCGCGGCCAGCAGCCGTGAGCCAAGCGCTCGCGCCGCAACGCGGCGCAGCGGGCGCCCGGACGAAGGCCGGAGCGCATCCTGCGCGTGCTGCGAGCCGTCGGCCGTTGCGGCGTGCCCCGCGAGCAGCGCCCGGCGCGTGGCCGCGAGCACGCGCTCGGCGTCGGCCGCACTCGGCTCGAGCTCGCGTCGCGCGCCTTCGAGCACGCGCATCGCCTCGACGTCCAGATCGTTCATCGGCGTCCTTGCTTACGCGCGAGCGCGCGTTGAAACTCGAGCCGCACGCTGCGCAGGCGCGTGTAGGCGGTGTTGAGGGGAATGCCGAGCGCGCGGGCGACCTCCGGCATGCTCATCTGCTCGATCAGCGCCAACACGAACAACTCCCGCTTCTTGTCGTCGAGCTCGACCAGAAACCCCTGCACGAAGGCAGCCGCCTCGCGATCCTGCGCGCGCTCGTGCGGGCCGGGCGAGGGCGCCGCGGGCTCGTGCAGCAGCGGCAGCTGGCGCAGGCGGCGCAGCGCACCGCGCCGCTGGTTGGCGGCGACGTTGCGCAGGATGCCGTACAGCCAGGTGCGCAGGCTCGACTCGCCGCGAAACTCGGCGAGCCTGCGGTGCGCGACCACGAACACCTCCTGGGCCGCGTCGTCGAGCGCCTCGGGCGCCACGCCCAGGCTGCGCAGGCAACGCCACACGAACGAAAACTGCTCGGCATAGATCGCCTCGAAGGCCCGGGGCTCGACCGCGCCGGGCGGACTCTCTGGGCTGCCTGCCGGGCGCGCGCTCACACGGAACCCTGCATGAGTGTCCGGCAGCAGCGCGATCCGTTGGGTCATCGTTGGGTCATAATGCGAGCTCGAGCCCGAGCAGGGCGCGGCCGCTCACGGCTGCGGGCTGGTGGACCTGGTTCTTGCCGTCCAGCACGAACTTGCTGCGCACGAGCGGCAGCGCGAGCCCCACCCGGGCGATCAGGCGTAGCCCGGCGAACAGCTCGAAGCCGGCCCCCGTCTCGAGCCGCGCGGCGGCCCACAGCGCGCCGCCGAGCTGGGTGTTGAGCACGCCGCGACCGCGCCCGGAGAGCTGCCCCAGCTCGAAGCCGGCGCAGGCCAGGGGCCAGAAGCGCCCGAGCGCGGGCTGCGCGCAGACCTGCAGCGCGCCCAGCCCGAGCACGAAGCTACCGCCGCGCGCGCTGCCCGGCAGGTGCGTGGTCTGGCTCGGAAACAGCGCGCCGAGCGCTCCGAGCCGCAGCGCGCTCAGGCTCGCCCCGAGCTCGAGCTGCGCGCCGGGCGCCAGCTGCGGCAGCGCGCCGCCGTCCAGCAGCGCGCCGGCGCCGAGCGAGAAGCGCCAGCGCGCGGGAGCGCCGGCGGCCGCGGCGCTCGCCGCCTCGCCCCGCGCGGGCGCGTTCGACGCGGGCGCGGCTTCACGCGCCGGAGCGGGCGCGGGAATCGGCACCGCCGGCGTCTGCTCCGCCTGCTCGTCTTCGCCCTTGATCGACATCGCCAGCGCCACCGCGAGCGCGCTGGTCACACCCTCGCAGCTCGCGCCCGAGAGCTCGCGCGTACGCGGCTTCGCGCCCGGGTCGCGCGGCAGCGTGCGCAGGGTGAGCCGCCAGTCCTGCGCCGAGACGCGTTCGATGGTGGCTTCGAAGTCGACGCCCTCGACCTCATCGAGCGGGCGATCGAGCAGCTGCTCGACCTGCGCCTTGACGCTGGCCTCGGCCGGACATGACTCGGGCGCGCGCAGCTGCAGCTGGGCGGCGCGCGCCCTGCCGGCGGCGGCTGCAACCACGACGAAGACGCCGGCCAGCCACGCGTTGCCCCGAAGGCGCACCCGCCCACCATAGCGCAAAGCACGCGCGGCCCGCGATGGCGCAGCGCAAGCGCGCGGCTATGGTGAGCGGCGCCACGGCGGCGCGCCGCGCGTAGCGCCGCGGGTGCTTCGATCCGAGGAGCGCCACGCGCGCATCAAAGCTGTCCGGGCGCGTGTCCGCACACGAACTGCCGACTGCAGTCGCTGACGTAGATCTCGCTCTGCAGCAGCCCCGCGCAGCCGTGGAAGAAGTCCAAGCGCGGGCCGACCGCGCTCGCGGCCGTGCCCGCGTCGCCGGCCAGCGGGCCCAGCGCGGCGTTGACCCGCGCCAGGATGTCGTTCAGGCCCCCGTCGGGGCTCAGGACCGCGTCGGTCGGCCGCGGGTCCGCTGTCGGACGCCCCGCAGGCGGATCCGTCTCGGCTCCGCCCTCTCGCGTCTGGCCCCTCACATTCATAGGTCGCTCGCCAAACGCAAAACGGTCCGCGCTCGCGCGCAGCCGACCCGCGGTAGCACGAAAAACCTGCGCGCCTGCAGGGCCGCGACGCAGGATTTTCCGCGCGCGGCACGACCGAGCGGCCCGGACCATAGGCTGCACGTGCCGCGAACGTGGCGGCGCTTGCGGGGCGCCCGACTGGCACGCCGCTTGCTCGGTTCGCGGTCATGACGCCAAGCCTAGGCACATCGGGGTTGCTCGCCGCGCTGCTGGCCGTGCAGCTGTGGGGTTGCGGGCCCGCGCCCGCGCCGCCCGAGCCCAGCCGCGAGGCGCGGGCCGAAGCCGCGCACATCTTCAGCAAGCGTTGCGCGACCTGTCACGGGCCGCTGGGCAAGGGCGACGGCCCGCGCGCCCACACGCTCAAGCGCCCGCCGCGCAACTTCGCCGACCCGGTCTGGCAGCTCGCGGTCAGCGACAAGCACCTCGAGCAGGTGATCCTCCACGGCGGCGCGTCCGTGGGCAAGAGCGCGGACATGCCCGCGAACCCCGACCTCGCGGACAAGCCCGACGTCATGATCGCGCTGCGGCAACACCTGCGGGTGCTGGCGTACACGCCTTGACGCGACGCGCTCAGCTGTGTGCGCGCTCGAGGCCGCCGTCCCCGGTGACGCGGTAGCGCACCGCGTGGTCGCGACGGTCTCGCACGGCGCGTTCGCCGCGGGCTCGATGGCGCGCCTCGAGCAGAGCCCGATCGATCGCCTGATCGTCACCGACTCAGTCGAGACCCAGCCGGTGCAGCTCTCGGCCCGCGTGAAGGTGGTCTCGGTCGCCCCGCTGTTCGCCGAAGCCATCCGCCGCATCCACGACTGATGGTCTGCGGCGGCGCTGCGGGCTCCGGGAGTCGCCTCGAACGGTGAAGGGCGGCTCCGCCGCGCGAGGGAAGCGACTCCGCGCGGCCTGGGTCCCAGCCGGCTCTGCCGGCTGGGCGGGCGGCCGAAGCCCGCCGTGCTGCCCCGGTGAAATGGGAGCCATCTTCGGGATTTGAACCCGAGACCTACGGTTTACGAAACCGTTGCTCTACCACTGAGCTAAGATGGCCTGGCGCGGTCGGTGCGGTTGGGTAGCCCACGCTTCCCGTGGGTGTCAAGCGCAGGGGCTGCGCGGCCGGCCGCACGCCGAGCGTGACACGAAAGCGGGCGCCGGGCCGGTCTGGGCGCGCCTGTGTGCATGGCCGCGCCGGGAGGGATTCGCCGCCGTGGCCAGCCTCGACGCAAGCTTCATCGACCTCCGGTCCGACACCGTGACCCGACCCAGCCCGGCCATGCGCGAGGCGATGGCGCGCGCGGAAGTGGGCGACGACGTGTACGGTGAGGACCCGACCGTCAACCGCTTGCAGGAGCGCGCGGCGGAGCTGCTGGGCAAGCCGGCCGCGCTGTTCGTGCCCACCGGCACCATGGCCAACCAGATCGCGCTGCTGTGCCACTGCGAGCGCGGGGACGAGGTGCTCGCAGGCGAGGGCAACCACTGCATGCTGTATGAGTCCGGCGCCGGCTCGGCGTGGGCCGGGGTGAGCTTTCAGCTGGTGGGCCAGGGTGGGCTGTACGACGCGGCGCAGATGCTGGCCGCTATTCGACCGCCCGAGTACCACTTCCCACGCAGCCGCCTGGTCGCGCTCGAGAACACGCACAACCGCGCGGGCGGGCGCGTGTTCCCGCAAGCCGACGTGCAGGCAATTGCAGAGGCGGCACACGCGCGTGGGCTGCGCGTGCACCTCGACGGCGCGCGCATCTGGAACGCGGCGGCAGCGACCGGGCTCTCGCCCGCGCAGCTGGCCGGGCCGGCCGACACGGTGAGCGCGTGCTTCTCCAAGGGGCTGGGCGCGCCCGTGGGCTCGGTGCTGGCGGGCCCCCGCGAGCTGGTCCAGCGCGCGCACCGCTTCCGCAAGATGCTGGGCGGCGGCATGCGTCAGGCCGGCGTGCTCGCTGCCGCGGCGCTCTACGCGCTCGAGCACAACCGCGCGCGCTTGCGCGAGGATCACGCGCACGCGCGGCTGCTGGCCGAGGGGCTCGGCGCGCTGCCGGGCGTGAGCTGCGCGCTGCAGCGAGTCGAGACCAACATCGTCAATTTCGAGCTGCCCGGCCGCGACGCCGCGCGCTTCGCCCAGGGGGCCGGCGTTCGCGGGGTCAAGCTCAATGCGATCGCCCCCGAGCGGCTGCGCGCAGTAACCCACCTCGACCTCTCCGAGCAGGACATCCGCGGCGCGCTCGAGCGCCTGCGCGAGACCGCGCAGGCCGGCGACTACTGACGCGGTCCGGCCGAGATCAGGCAGAAGACAGCAAGCCGGAAAGATGGCAAGCACGCACCCGCTCTTCTCTTCGCGCCCTCCCGTCTTCCTGTTGCTCCGGAATCAGCGCACGGGCGATCGCGGCGCACTCGCGCACGCGCAGAAGCCCGGGGGGCTTAGACCCCCTCTTCTTCGGGATCTTCGTCGAGCTCGAGGGGATCGCCCATGTCGTCGTCCTCCTCGGCGTTGAAGTCCTCGTCTTCCTCTTCCTCTTCCTCTTCTTCTTCGAGGTCGGGGGCGTCGTACTTGAGCTCGACGCCCACGTCGGTGAGGTGCGACTCGAGCAGCTCGAACAGCTCGTCCACGTCGTCGCCGTCCCACTCTTCCAGCGAGTCGCCAATGAAATCGTAGAAATCGCCACCGTCGATCCGGCGCTCGATCTCTTCGATCTGCTCTTCGCTGAACGCGTCCATCACGTCTTCGCGCAGCGTCTCGGTATCGCCATCCTCGATGGCGTCGGCCGCGGACTGACGAATCTGACGAACCGCACGCTTGTCGAGGAGTATCTCCATGACCGGTAAGGCCTCCGCTCCGGTGAGTTGGCGCCTACTATCGAAGTCGACCGCTTGTCAACAAGCTCCCGGCTCGACGCCGAGCTCACGAACGCTGTCTGCACGTTCCGCCGCTCGCGTGCAACCAGACTTCGCAGCTGCTGCGCAAGTGACGCCACGATCTTGACGGCGCAGCCGCCCGCCGGTTCCACTTGCGGCAACATGCTTTGCCCGCAGTGCCAGCGCGACAACCCCCCCCAGAACGCGTTTTGCCACGCGTGCGGGTCACCGCTGGCCGCGCCGGCCGCCCCGCCGCCGGCCGCCGCCCCACCGGTGGGGCTCCGCTGCCAGCGCTGCGGCACCGAGAACAGCAAAAACTTGCAGTTCTGCCGCACGTGCGGCTCCAGCCTGGCGGGACTCGCCGCGCCGGCGGTGTCGGCCCAGCCGGCAGCGTCCCAACCCCTGCCCACGGCAGCGATGCCCGGCCCCACCGACCCCGCGCCTGGCCCGGGCGCCGTGGGGCCGCTGTGCAGCCGCTGCGGAGGCCAGGGCGACCCAGCGGCTCGCTTCTGCAAGTTCTGCGGCTCCCCCTTTGGCTCCGCCGCCGGCGTCCGCCCGCCCGGCTCGGCCCCCAACAACTTCGCGGTCGCGCCCACAGAGGCCTTGCACGCGCAGGTGGTGATCATCCAGCGTGACGGTAGCGAAGGCGGAGTCTACCCCCTCGACGCACCCCAGACGGATTTGGGTGGTCGCGAAGGCGACATTGTCCTCCCCGAGGACCCCTACCTCTCACCGCGCCACGCCAGGATAGAACGCAGGGGTGATACGTTCGTGCTAAGGGATCTGGCCAGCGTCAACGGGGTCTACGCCCGCCTGCGGGAGCCCTTCGAGCTCATCCACGGGGAGATGTTCTTAATCGGACAGCAAGTGTTACGATTCGAGGTGTTGCCCGAGGCCGAACGACGCGTGGGTCCTGCCAAGCAACAGGGCGTGATGGTGTTCGGCACGCCCGATCTGCCGCGGCTTGCACGCGTTTCCCAGTACACCACCGAGGGGCTGGAGCGCGACGTGTACTACCTGTACCGTGACGAAACAGTCTTCGGAAGGGAGCAGGCGGACGTCGTGTATGCCGAGGACCCGTTCCTGTCGCGCCGGCACGCGGCCATCACCATGGACCGCGAGCGCTTGCGCTTCGTGCTGCGCGACCTGGGCTCGTCCAACGGCACCGCAATCCGGCTGCGCGGCGAGCGCGTGCTCCAGCACGGGGATCAGTTTCGACTCGGCCGCCACTTGTTTCGGTTCGATCTGACGGCGGGCGGCCGGGGAGGACGCAACCCCTGATGACGGACGCCCCCCGCGACGGCGAGGAGCTGAGCGCTGCGGCCGAAGCCGAGCGGCCCGACCAGGACGAGGACGGTGCGGGCGGCAACGGCGGCCGTATCGTCGTGCGCTGCGCCGGGCGCACCGCAGTGGGCCAGGTGCGCGACCACAACGAGGACAACTTCGTGGTCGCCAACCTCGCCAGCGGACAGATCCGCCCGCGCGATCAGCTGTGCGAGGACGACATCGACGAGCGTGGCCTGATCTTCGCGGTCTGCGACGGCATGGGCGGGGCGGCCGCGGGCGAGGTCGCGAGCCAGATGGCGGTCGACATCTTGGTCGAGGCGATGCGGCGCGGCGGCGCGCCCAAGGATCGCGACGCGCTGGCGCGCAGGCTGGTGGGCGCGGTCGAGGAGGCGGGGCGGCGCATCTTCGACGCCGCCCAGAAGGAACGCTCGCGCCGCGGCATGGGCACGACCGCCACGGTGGCGGTGTTGATCGACAAGGTGATGTTCCTGGCGGAGGTCGGCGACAGCCGCGCCTACCTGCTGCGGCGCGGACAGCTCAAGCAGCTCACCAAGGACCAATCCCTGGTCAACCAGCTGATCGAGGCCGGCCATCTCACCGAGGATGAAGCCGAGGCGTTCGAGCACTCCAACATCATCCTGCAGGCCCTGGGCACCAGCGAGACGGTGCAGGTGGACCTGACCTTCGTCGAGCTGCGTCGCGGCGACCGCTTGATGATGTGCTCGGACGGGCTCTCGGGGTTGGTCACCGCGGAGACGCTGCGCACCACCATGGAGCAGCTCAAGGACCCAGCCGAGTGCGGTGCCAAGTTGATCGAATACGCGGAGACCGCCGGCGGCCACGACAACATTACGGTGGTGGTAGCCGACTTCGACGGCGAGGGCTTGCTCGAGCCGGCCGAGACCGACAGCTTCGGCTATGTGCAATACCCTCTGCCGCTGGCGGAAAGCGAAGCCAGCGCGTTCGCCGACGACGAGACCACCGGCGCGGGCGACAGCCTGCGCGGCTCGGACGCCGGCGAGGAAGACGCCGCAGACGCGGACCAGGACGAGCTCGACGAACAGGAGCGCGACGAGTCGCTGCTGCCGCACTCGCCCGAGGAGAGCGACCCGCGCGCCAACCTGCTGTGGATCATGGGCGGGCTGGTAGCGCTGGTGATCGCGGGCGTGGTGTGGTTCGCGCTCGAGCCAGCGCAGCCCGACGACGCGCAGGCGCACCCGGTGGTGCCCGGTCAGGCCCAGGCCAGCGCGGCCGGCCAGCCCGGCGAGCCGGGGCCGGCCGAGCCGGAAACGGTCGAGGTCAACGTGCACACCGACGTCGAGCACGCGACGCTGGTCGTCAACGGCGAGCCCAAGGGCGAGATGTCGCCGACGCAGAGCCGCAGTCTCAAGCTGCGCCCGGGCGCCTACCGCTTCGAGGCGCAGAGCAGCGCGGGCAACCAGGTGGCGGCCACCGTCGCGACCGTGCGCGGCGACATGCCGATGGACGTGTTTCTCGAGCTGCCCAAGGGCGCCAGCGAGGCGCCGGAGGCGGCGGGTAAGGCGGCGGCCGCACCCGAGCCGCAGGCCGAGCAGCCCGAAAACCAGGGTGCGGCCGCGCCCGCGCGCGAAGTTGCGGAGAAGGCACCCGAGCCGCCCAAGGCCGAGCCGCCCAAACACACGCACGCGAGCAAGCCCGCCCGGCACAGCGCGGAGACGGTCGCGCCCGCTCCGGCGCAGCCGCTGCGGCAAGCGCAGGCCGCCGCGCCGACTCCAGCCAAGCCCGCGCCGGCCAAGCCCGCGCCGGCCAAGCCCACGGCGGGCAGCGGGTTGCCCACCAGCGCCGAGGCCAGCGCGCAGCACGGCGCCCAGACACCGGCGGTCGCGGCGCCGGCCCCGAAGCCACCCGCGATCCCCGACAACCCGTTCTGAGCGCTACTCGAACAGCGTCTTGAGCGCGTCGCGGCTGGTCAAGTTCTGGCCGTCGAGCGAATTGATGTCCATCTGCGAGAGGTCGAGCCGCGGCGCGAACAGCTGGCGCTGCGCCTCGCGCGCGACATAGGCGGCGGAGCTCAGCGCCGCGGGCTTGTGCGTCGTGTCGATCTCGGCGCATGCGATCACCTGCGCCTGCTCGCCCGACAGGCACGCCCGCGCCGAGGCACCCGCAAGCCGCAGCGACAGCACCAGCCCGCCGCGGGCCTGCACGAAGCGCGGCGAGCGCGCCAGCATCTCGGCGGCGTCCTGCGCGACCGCGCCGCCCGAGCTGCGGATCTCGACCGCGACCGGCAGCTCGAGCCGGCGGAAGACCCCGGGGTCGCGCTGGAACGCGGCGTCGTAGCTCACGCGCGCGCGCTGCATCTGGCCCTGCTGCCGCGACGCGTCGGCGGCAAGCGCCAGCACGCGCGCCTGCAGCAGCACCTCCGACGGGCCGAGCCCGGCAAGCGCGCGGTCGGCCAGCTTGACGGTCTTGCGCGGCTCGCCTGCAGCCCAGGCCACCTCCGCCGCCACCGCGTCGTAGTAGGCGCCGGCGCCTGTACGGCGGTCGCGCTTGCGCGCGCGTCCCACCGCCTCCCGCACCACGCCTGGCCCCAGCACCTGCACCAGCTCGCCGACCAGCCACGGCGGCATGATCGCGGCGCTCGCCGCACCGATGCGGAAGGAGCCCACCAGCCGCCGGTCGTCGGAGAGCAGGCGCTGCACCAGCGCGCCCGACTCGCGCGCCTGCAGCCGCAGGTACAGCGCGCGCGCCCATTCCAGCGGCCGGCGGTAGAACGGCTCGGTCGCGGCGCGCTCGAGCAAGAGCTCGGCCTGCATCCGGCGCGCGCGGCGGTCGAGCAGCGCCAGCACGCTGCGGTCCTGCGCCGGATCGCGGCTGTTGTGCGCGCGGCGCTCGGGCGCGGCGATCGCGCGGCCAGTCATCTCGAACGCCTGCTCGGGCAGCGACAGCGTGAGCAGGAAGCTCGCCAGCACGCGGCGCATCTCGTTGCGGTCGGCGTCGCGCGCGTGCGGCGGGCGCTTGCTGCGGTACTCGGGCACCTGCTTGAGCGCCGACAGCGCCTCGCCGAAGCGGCCCTGGCGCACGTACAGCTCGGCCAGATCCATCCAGGGATTGCCGTACCAGGAGATCTGCGCGGTGGTCGCCTCGAGCGATACGCGTTCGGCCTCGTCGAGCTTGAACAGCGAACGCGAGGCCTCGGCAAAGTTGGTCAGATCCACCGCCGACACGCCGCCGCTGCTGTAGCCGTCGTCGATCGCGCGCCGGCACGCGTCGTAGCTCTGCCCGTCGTTGCCGGCCTCGAACTCGATCGCGCACAGCGCGTTGAGCGCGATCACGCGCTCACCCACCCGATCGGTGGCCAGACCGAGCTGCGCGGCCAGGCGCGCCTCCCGGTAGCGGCCGAGCTTCATCAGCGGCCAGGCGCGCTCGGCGATCATGTCGGGGTCGTAGAGCGCGTTGTAGCGTGCGATGTAATGCAGCTTCTGCGCCGGTTGCTCCATGTCGCCGTAGACGTCGGACAGCTCGCGCAGCAGCGCCGCGTGCCAGCGCCAGGGTGTACCGGGGCCGGGGTGGTCGCCGTAGCGCTTCTGGTACAGGTCGAGCGCGCGGTCGAGGTGAAACAGCGCGCGCGGCAAGTTGTCCTCGCCGTAGTGCTGCGCGAAGCCGAGCACCAGGTGGGCCATGTACGAGCGCGGGTGCTTGCGCAGGATGCGCTCGGCGAGCTCGCGCGCGCGCACGTAGCGGGTCTCGTCGATCAGGGTCCAGGCTTCGCTCTCCTCGGGGGTCGACTCGGCGCCCTCCAGCCGCAGCTCGCTCGGGTCCTGGAAGTTCTGCGCACGCGCCGGGTAGGCGCACAGCAGCCACGGCAGCAGCAGCGCAGATTGCAGCAGGCGCGCCCGCGCCGCGCTCATCGCGACAGGCTCTCGCGGGCCAGGCGCTCGAGCACGGGCGCGAGGCTGGCGCGCACCACCTCGGCCTTGTCCAGCACGCCGGGCACGCACTCGATGCGGTGGCCAAAGATCGGCACCGCGAGCGCGCCGACATCCTCGGGTGCGACGTAGTCGCGCCCGTGCATCAGCGCGCGCACCTGCAGCGCGGGCAGCATCAGCACCAGCGAGCGCGTGGACGCGCCCTGCAGCACGCGCTCGTCGGCGCGCAGCCCGCGCGCCAGGTCGACCAGCGCCTCGCGGATCTGCGGGGCAATGTGCACGCCGCCGCGGATCGCGCGCCGCCCCGCCAGCAACTCGACGCGGTTGACCCGCGGCAAGCTGCGCCCCAGCTCCAGGCTGGGGCGCGGATACTGGTTGAGCACGTCGAGCTCGGCCTCGCGCTCGATATGGTGCATCGCGATCTTGAACAGGAAGCGATCGAGCTGCGGCGTCGGCAACGGATAGGTGCCGGCGACGTCGAGCGGGTTCTGGGTCGCGATCACGAAGAACAGCTCGTCGAGCGGGTGGGTCTCGTTGTCGATGGTGACCTGCTTCTCGGCCATCGCCTCGAGCATCGCGGCCTGCACCTTGGGCGAGGTGCGGTTGATCTCGTCGGCCAGCACGATGTGGGCGAAGATCGGGCCTGGCCGGAACACGAAGCGGCTGTGCTCGAGGTCGAAAACCGCGGTACCGGTGACGTCGCTCGGCAGCAGGTCAGGCGTGAACTGGATGCGCCGGAAGGGCGCGATCGGCGCGCCGCTCTGGCTCTCGAGCGAATCGCCCAGGCAACGCGCGAGCGTGGTCTTGCCCGAGCCCGGGTAGTCCTCGAGCAGCACGTGCCCATCGGCCAGCAGCGCGATCAGCACCAGCTCGATCACGTCGTCGCGGCCCACCACCACGGCCCGCGCGCGGCGAGTAAGCCGCTCGATCACGGCGCGGGCGGCCGACAGCGCGTCGGCCTGCTGCGTGGCTTCGGTCTCAGGCGTCGCGTCCACGATCACGTCGGTCATGCTGATTCCCCAATGCCAAGAGCGCCAGCCCGGCGCGAGGACCCTCGCGCTGCGGTTGGAGCGAAGCGACCCCGCGCAAGGTCCAGGGTGGTTGTCGGAATCGCCCAGGCTTCGGAGCCCCGACAGCTCTGCTGGCGGGGCAGGAGCGGCGCGTGCCCCTCCCAGTCACTGAAGCCTATCGTCCATCTTCGAATCATGACCGCGGATTCACCGGGAAGCGAGCCATGAAAACGGGTTGAGCAGGCCGAGCACCCGCCGCCACCACGGCACGCTGCGCCAGAGCTCGCGCTCGACCGCATCCGAAAGCGGCCGCAACGCCGCCCGATCCGCGAGCTGTTTGCGCCCGAAGCGCGTGCCGACCAGCGCGGCGGTGAGCGGTACGAAGCTCGGCGTCAGCTGCGACGCGCGCGCCGCGAAGCCCTCGCGCGTCTCGCCGTACGCGCGCCGCAGCCCGACCTCGGTCAGGCGATCCAGCTTGGCCCGATAGATCACGCGCGCGGCGCTGCGGGGCGACGCCAGCGCGGGCACGAGCTGGCGCCAGAGCTTGATGCTGTAACCGAGCTGCAACGACGCGCCCAGCAGCACCGCGCAGGCGAACCCGAGCACGAGCAGCGCGAGGCGCAGCTGGCGCGCGAACGGCTCGAGCAGCTTCTGCTCGCCTTGCGGCAGCGGCTTGTCGCCGCGCGCCATCTCGCCCAGCAGCCGTTGCAGGTCCGGGTCGGGCGGGCGCACCGGCGGGTCGAGGCTGCGCTCGGGCGAGACGTCGAGCACCACCCAGCCGGTGCCCCGCACGTAGACCTCGGGCCAGGCGTGCGCGTTGGCCCCCGCCAGCAGGATCGCCGAGCCGCCCTGACGCGCCGATTCCTCGACCGCGTAGCCCGAGCCGACCCGCGACGGGATGCCGAGCGTGCGCATCAGGTACACCGCCGCGTGCGCGAAGTGCACGCAGTAGCCGGTGCGGTCGCCGAACAGGAAGTCCGCCGTCGGGTCCTTCGCCTTGGCATGGCTGCTGCGCAGGCTGTAGATGCCCTCGTGGCCGAGCCACAGCGTGACCGCTGCGGCCTGCGCCACCTTGTCGTCGCGCAGGCCCTGCGGAATGCCGGCCACGATCTGCTGCGCGAGCGCGGCGTAGCGCGGATCGCTCGGCGCCTGCAGGTAGTGCGCGAGCTGGTCCGCGCTCCAGCTCGGATCGCCCACGCCCTGGCCGAGCAGCGAGTCGTAGTCGGCGTCGAAGGCCTCGGAGATCACGCGGTAGGCGCGGCGGAAGCGGCCCGGGTCGGGGTTGCGCTCAGGCATCAGCTCCACCGGCGACTCGAGCGCGAACGGCCGGTTGTGGTCGGCCAGCATCGCTACCGTGGTCTCGAGCTCGACCCGGTCGCCGCGCTCGTTGGGCACGGGCGCGAGCTTGGTCGGCCCGCCGACGAAGCCGGGCGCGATGTCGGTATCCACGTCGGAGCGCGTGGCGCGGATCAGACGCCGGCCGTTGTACTGGCTGAACGCGGCCTGCCGGAAGTAATAGATGCCGCCGGGCGGCGAGTAGTCGTCGTGCAGCAGCACCACCGCGAGCGGCACCTGGCGCCCGTTCTCATCGTAGTTGTCGCGGAACTCGAGCTGCTCGTTGTCGGTCGAGCCGTCGCTCTTGCCGCCGCGCGGGCGGCCCCGGTGCTGGCGATCGGCGTCCTTGTTCGGCCGCAGGCCGAGCCCCGAGGAAGCGACATCGGCGTGCGGCAACCCCAGCATGCGCGTGGTGAGCAGCACCAGCGCGAGCAGCAGCAGGGCGAGCAGCAGGTGCAGGCCGGAGCGCAGCGCGCTGCGCTCCGAGAGCAGCAGCACCACGCTGGCGACCGCGGCCACCGCGCCGACGACGAGCAGCGCGTAGGTCGGGTCGCCGCCGCGGGCGATGATCGAATCGGCCAGCCAGAACGGCCGGTTGATCGCGCCGCCGCGGTGACCGGCCACCAGCTGCGCGAAGGCCGCGCCCACGAACGCGACCTCGAGCGCGCGGTACAGCTTCTGGCGCAGCGCGAACGCGCGCAGCGTCGTGGCCAGCAGCGCGGCGCCGAGGCCCAGACACAGCGCATTGGCGGTGCCGAGCGCGCGCGCGGGCCCGAGCCAGGCGGGCAGCAGCGTGCCGTCGAGCAGCAGCGCGCGCAGCAGCGAGGTGAGCGCGAGCGCCAAGCCGGTGCCGAGCGCGAGCGGCCACAACCGCAGGCGCGTGCCCGCGAGCGGCCGGCCCAACAGCGCGCCCAGCCCGGCCCCGAGCGCCACCGCGAGCGCCACCGAGGGGGTACACAGGGGAAACGCGAACACGAACACCGCGCACAGGTAGACCAGCGGCCGCAGGCACGCCGCGAGCAGCGGCTCGTCGAGCGCGCGCTCGGGCTGCAAGCCGGGCAGGGCACGCGCCCTCCCCGCCTCACCGGCAAAGCCGTTGGGGGTCCCCCCCTGCGCGTGGCTCGCTCCGCTCACGTCGCTCCTTGCTTCAAGCGTGTTGCACGCGGGGCTCCGCGCGATGGCTGGACCACTGGCCCGAGCATGGCGCGGCGCTGCAGCAGGCCGAGCGGCCGCCCGCTGCCGCGATCGAGCACGGTCACTTCGGCGCCGGCCTGGGCGAGCGTGCCCACCACCTGCTCGAGTCCGGCCGCGGCGGTACCGCTGGCCGCCCGCGGCAGCGCGAGCAGGCGGCGCCACAGCGGCGCGCGCGCGCGTTCGTAAACTCCGTCGACGCCGATCACGACCCGCAGCTTGCGCCGGCGGGCGACGTCGGCAACCCGCGCCAGCCAGGCGCCGGGGCAGCTGGGCGCGAACACGACCAGGCTGGCCGGCCCCTGGCGCTCGACCTGCTGCACGAAGGGCCACAGCCCTTCGCCGCCGCGCGCGCGCGCGGCGCGGCTGCGCATCAACGCGTCGAGCGCGGCGCCGAGCTCGCTGCAGCCGCCCAGCTCCTGGTCGGTGCCGAAGGTCCAGTCGCTGCCCAGCAGGCGCCGCTCGAGCCCGAGCCGCGCGGCGGCGGCGGAGGCGTCGTCGCGCTCGCCGGCGACCAGAAAGGCGGCGGTGCGGCGCGCCAGCGACAGCGCGCGCTCGGGCGTGCGGACCATCAGCTTGCGCGTGCGCGAGAGCACCTTCCAGTGGATGAAGCGCGCCGGATCCCCGGGCGCGTAGCGGCGCAGCTCCAGCCGGTCGCCGTCCTCCAGACCCATCGGGTGCGGCATCGCGTCGCCCGAAGCGAAGGCCCTGAGCGAGGGCAAGTGGCGCAAGCCCCCGAGCCGCGGCAGCACGTCGAGCGCGCGCGTCTGCGGCAGCCGCAGCGCGACGCGGCTCAGGCCGAAGGGGTCGGCCACGAACAACCGGCGCTCGATGCGCTCGAAGCGGCCGCGCTCGGCCGCCTGCACCCACTCGCGGAGCGCGCCGCGCGCGCGGCGCTGCTCGACGCGCACCCCGGCCGGCGCGACCCAATCCCAGCGCAGCTGGATCAGCGGCAAGTACCAGGGCAGCGGCAGCGCGAAGCCGGTCTCGGCGAAGGTCCCGGTCTCCAGCACCAGCGCCTCACCCGCGTGCGGTAGTGACCCGCGCAGCTTGAGCCAGAGCGCGCAGAGCAATACCGCAAGCGGGCTCAGCAGCGCGAGGCCGAGTCCCACGTAGCCGACCACCAGCCAGACCAGGTCGAGCTGCGCGCGCGCCAGCAAGCGCACCGCGGCGTACGCCCCGAAGCCGAGCGCCAGCCCCAGCGGGGTCCAGGGAAACAGCTCCGCCAACCGACGCACGCGCGCCCACTCCCCCTGCAGCACAGAACGCCACAGCGCCACGCCGCGCGCACCTTCCTCACCCGCCTGTGCGTTGCCAGGACCGTCCCTGACCTCGGGCATGCTCTGCATTCGCGCGGTTTCCTCGTGGCGTGCACCGGCACGCACGGGCTGGCCATTTGGCCGCAGGGCTCCTATGCTCCGACCCGTATCTGCAAGCGTGATGGGGACGGGCTCCGGGATCAACGCGCGAGCCCGCATATCCATCTCCAGCTCGCGTGCAACGGATTCAAAAGGGGAAGGAGCCGGTGATGAGACGAGCGATTCGGTTCGGATTTGTCGCCACCCTGCTGGCGCTGCTCGGCTGTGGCAGCGAAGGCGGCTCTCCGGGCGCGACCGCGCCCGGCGGCAGCGCGAGCAGCGGCGGTGAGGTGATGTCGAGCGCCCCGGTCCACGCCAGCGGCAGCAGCCGCGTGGCGGCCAAGGTCGGCCCCGCCGGCGGCTCGCTCGAGCTGTCCAGCGGGCCCAGGGTCGAGATCCCCGCCGGCGCGCTCAGCTCGCCGCAGGACTTCGTGCTCGAAGAGGCGCCCAAGAGCACGGCCTTCTATAATCAGGAGCACGAGCGGCCGGTCGGGCCGATCTTCGTGTTCTCGCCGGGGGTGGATGCGCCCGACGGCAAGACCATCGAGGTCTCGATCCCGCTCGCATCGTATCCGCAGGGCTGGGGCGACGTGGCGCTGGCGGTCGAAACCCCGGTGGGGGCCATGGTCGGCGGCGAGGACGCCGAGCACACCCGCTGGGAGTACAACGACGCCAACTTGAAGAACGGACGCGCCGTGGGCGATCTGCCCGGGCTCAACGGGTACCGGCTGCAGTTCGTGCTCTCGAATCTCGAAGCGCAGTAGCGCGCGGGCGCAGAAAAATTGACCCCGCGCCGGCCCTGGGTGATGCCCAAGGCATGACTCGCCCGCGCGCGCTGGCCTGCCGACTGCTGCTGGCCGCGGTCTGGCTCTGGGCCGGCGGCTGCGCGATCCCCATCATCGGGGCACCGGCGCGCGAGCTGGGACAGCCCGCGGCGGAGCGCAGCGCGCCGGGCTCGGTCAAGCCGCTGAGCCACTGGTCGGACCCGGCGCAGCGCGCCCGCGCGCAGGCCGGCCGCAGCCCCGAGACATGCTACGCGGCGCTCGAGGCCGCGGGCGTGGCCTTCGCCCGCGTGGCGCCCGATCAGGCGCGCGGCGTTCAGATGCCGCTGCGGCTGCGCGGGCCGATTGGCGGCGTGAGCGTGGTCGCGCGCGGCAGCAAGCGCCCGCTGCACGCGGTGCTCGACTGCCGGCTGGCGCTGGCGTTGCTGGCGTGGGCGCCGACGCTGCGCCAGGCGGGCGTGACCCGCATCGAGCACATCTCGATCTACCGGCCGGGCGCGCGCGTACACGGCTCCGGCCACGTCAGCGGCCACGCGCACGCTCTGGCGATCGACGCGGCGCGCTTCGACCTGAGCAACGGCACCTCGCTCGACGTGGAGAACGACTGGGAAGAGCGCGACCTCGGCAGCCCGCCCTGTCCGCGCAGGCCCGAGGAGGCCTGGCCCTCGCGCCTACTGCGCACGGTGGTGTGCGACGCGGTCCGCCGCAATCTGTTCCAGATCGTGATCACGCCCAACGGCGATCGCGCACACGAAAACCACGTGCACCTGGAGCGCAAGCCCGAGGTGAGCTGGACCTACGTGCGCTGACCGCGCGCGGACGGCCTTACCCCGGCCCCGCCCGAGCGCCGGGGCCGGGACGGAGCCCTCCCCGCTGACGGAGCCAAGTGCCCCTCCCCGCCCTCATGGACAAACCCTTACGGCAACGGAATAAACCGCTGGCGGTGGGGTTAACCACGGCGCCGTGGCCAGCTTGACTGGGCTGGGGTGGCGACTACCATCGCCGCCGCTGCGCGCTTTGAAGAACGAGGCCCTGATGAGCGAAGCGATGATCGAAGCCCGTGAGCTGGTGAAACGCTATGACGGCGTGCTGGCTCTGGACAAGGTCAGCATGAAGGTCAACCGCGGCGAGGTGTTGGGCTTTCTCGGCCCCAACGGCGCGGGCAAATCCACGACCATGCGCATCCTGACCTGCTTCACCGCGCCCAGCGAGGGCAGCGCGAGCGTGCAGGGTCACGACGTGGTCATGGACTCGCTGGCCGCCCGCGCCGCGATCGGCTACCTGCCGGAGAACAACCCGCTGTATCCCGACATGCTGGTGCTCGAGTACCTGCAGTTCGTGGCCGAGGTTCGCGGCGTCGCCAAGGACGAGGCGCAGAAGCGCATCAAGGTGGTGGTCGAGGAGACGGGCCTGGGAGACGTCTACGCCAAGACCATCCGCACGCTCTCCAAGGGCTACAGGCAGCGCGTGGGCCTGGCCCAGGCGCTGCTGCACCAGCCGCCCATCCTGATCATGGACGAGCCGATGAGCGGGCTCGACCCGAACCAGGCGGTCGAGATCCGCGACCTGATCAAGAACATCGGCCGCGAGCGCACGGTGGTGCTCTCCACCCATAACCTGGCCGAGGTGCAGGTCGCCTGCAGCCGCGTGCTGATCATCTCGAAGGGCCGCATCGTCGCCGACGACACGCCCGACGGCCTGCGCGACCGCGCCGGCAAGAGCCGCTACGTGGTCGCCGTGCTCGACAAGGGCAACGGCTTCGCCGACAAGACCGACGCCCAGCTCAAGGCGCTCGCGGGCGTCGAGCGCGTGCGTCGGCTCGACTCCGACCCCGGCGAGCTGCGCTTCGAGGCGCTGCCCAAGGGCAGCGACGACCTGCGCCCCGTGCTGTTCAAGGCGGCGGTCGACAATGGCCTGACCATGGTCGGGTTGTGGCGCGAGGGCCAAGGCCTGGAGCAGATCTTCCGCGAGCTGACCACCGGTCCCGAAGACGCGGCCTCCGCGGGCAGCGCGACCACGGGTGCGAGCTGAGCCGTCATGCAAAGCGAAGCATTGACCCATGAGCACAACGTATCGGCAGATCACGGCGGGGGCGCCGCGAGCGCCGCGTCGCGCAAGCAGGAGCCCACGATGCCAAGAACGCTGATCATCGCCAAGCGCGAGCTCGTGAGCTACTTCAACGGGCCTGCGGCTTATATCGTCATCTGCCTGTTCCTGGTGCTGATGGGGGTGTTCTTCTGGAACCCCTTCTTCCTGATCAACCGCGCGTCGGTACGCGAGATGTTCGACCTGATGAGCGTGCTGCTGCTGCCGACCGCGCCGGCGATGACGATGGCCCTGCTGGCCGAGGAGAAGCGCACCGGCACGCTCGAGGTGCTGCTGACGATGCCGCTCAAGGACACCGAGGTGATCCTCGGCAAGTTCCTGGGCGCGCTCGGGCTGCTGTGCGTGCTGCTGCTGCTGACGGTGCCCTACCCGATCAGCGTCAGCACGCTCGGGCACCTGGACTGGGGTCCGGTATTCGCCGGCTACTTGGCGGTGCTGCTGCAAGGCGCGGCGATGCTGGCGATCGGCGTGCTGGCATCGAGCTGGACCGAGAACCAGCTGATCGCGTTCTTCGCCGGCGGCATCATGTGCTTCGCGCTCTGGATCATCGCGCGCTTCCTGCCCTTCTTGCCCCAGAGCATCGCCTCCACGGTGGAGTGGATCTCGTTCGACTACCACTACGACAACATGCTGCGCGGCGTGATCGACTCGCGCGACGTGCTGTATTTCCTCTCGGTGATCGGCTTCAGCCTGACGCTGGCCTTCCGGTCGCTCGAGAGCCGGCGCTGGAGCTGAGCGATGGCTGCACCCACCAAAACCCGCCTGCGCAGCGAATCGGCGCTGTTTCTGTTGGTGTTCGGGGCCATCCTGGTCCTGGTCAACGTGCTCGGGGCGTTCGGCGTCGGCGTGCACGCCGACACCACCTCGGCCCACGTGTTTTCGCTCTCCAAGGGCTCGCGCCGGCTGGCCTCGGGCCTGAAGGACGAGATGGAGATCGTCGCGTACTTCAGCAAGGACCTGCCGCCGCCCTACAACGCGCTCGAGCGCTACGTGCGCGACCTGCTGGCCGAGTACCGCGACGCCTCGCACGGCAAGATCACGCTGCGCATCGTCGAGCCGCAGACCGACGAGCAGAAGCAGGCCGCGGAGCGCGACGGCATCGACCGCATGCAGGACCAGAAGCTCGAATCCGACAGCTTCAGCGTGCACGAGGGCTATCGCGGCGTGGCGTTTCACTATCTCGGCGACGTCAAGGCGCTCAAGCACATCGACACCGCCGAGGGTCTCGAGTACTCGGTCACCCAGATCCTCAAGGAGATGGTGGGCGAGAAGACCGAGGTGGGCGTGCTCGGGGGGCACGACGGGCCCTCGCTCTCCAAAGGGCTCAGCGCGCTGCGCCAGTACCTGCCGACCTACGACCTCAAAGAGGTCAAGGCCGACGCGGAGATCCCCAAGACCATCAAGGCGCTGTTGATCGTTCACCCCGAGAAGCCGTTCACAGACGACGAGCTGCGCTACATCAACCAGTACGTGATGCACGGTGGCTCGCTCGCGGTCTTCGGCGGCACGGTCAAGATCGACATGGGCCAGGGCCAGCAGCCGACCGGCAAGCCGATCGACACCGGCATCAACAAGCTGCTGGAGAAGTGGGGCGTCAGCCTCGACAACCGCATCGTGGCCGACGCCCAGTGCGGCCGAGCGCGCATGCCCACGCAGATCCCGGGACTCGCGGTGCCGGTGCCCTACCCGCCGGTGCCGATCGTCACCTTCGACGAAAAGGAGCGCGAGCATCCGGCGATGTTCCGGCTCAACCAGATCGGCATGCCGTACACAGTGCGGGTCGCGCTCAACGACAACGTCAAGGGTGATCCTCAGGTCAAGCGCACCGTGCTGGCGCGCTCCAGCCACGACGCCTGGCTGATGGAGGGTGACTCGATCGACCTCAAGGCGCGCGATCAATGGCAGGTGCCCGGATACAGCGGGCCCTACACCCTGGGCGTGGCGATCGAGGGCAAGCTGCCGAGCGCGTTCGCGAAGCCCGCGGTCAGCTCGCCGCAGGCAGAGTCGGCGGTACCCAAGATTCAGGCGCCCGACCGCGCGGACAAGCCCGTGCACGTGCTGGTGTTCGGCTCCGGTTACTTCATGCGCGACGAGTTCCTTCCGCCTCCGCAGGCCGGCCAGACCGGCTTCAGCAGCTCGGTCGCGTTTGCGCTCAACAGCATCGACTGGCTGGCGCAGGAGCAGGACCTGATCGAGATCCGCGCCAAGAACATCGAAGATCCGATGCTCGAGATCCCGCAGAACGTGCGCGCGGCCGAAGACACCATTCGCACCGCGGTGCAGCAGCAGGACGAGGCCAAGGCCAAGAAGGCGTTCGGGAAGCGCAAGCAAGCGATGAAGGCGTGGGACCAGCGCAAGGCCAGCTATCGCTGGGGCAACACGCTGGCGATCCCAGGCCTGTTCGCGCTGCTCGGCATCGTGCGCTGGCGCGCGCGGCTCGCGCGTAAGGCCAGCCTCAAGCTGTAAGAGCACAAGAAGCCGTAGGAGCCCTCATGAGCCAGAATCGTCTCGGCGTCGCCACCCTCGTCCTGCTCGCGCTGGTCGGCTTGACGATGTGGCGGATCAACGCACGACAAAAGGAAGACCACGCCGCGCCCAAAGTCGAGGTCAAGCTGCCCAAGGTCGACGCCTCGAAGGTCGACGAGCTCGAGCTCAGCGCGCCCGATCACCCGAAGGTCCGGCTGGTCAAGAAGGGCGAGCAATGGCGCATGGTCGAGCCGCTCGACGCGCAGGGCGACCAGGACGCGGTCAAGGCCGCGCTCGACAAGCTCGCGGACCTCGAAGTCACCGGCCTGGCCGCGACCAAGACCGAGAACCACGCCAAGCTCGAGGTGGACGCGGCCAAGGGCACGCACGTGATCGCCCGCGCCGGCGGCAAGCCGCTGATCGACGCCTACATCGGCATCTATCGTTCGGGCAACACGATGCTGCGGCTGGAAGGACAGACCCCGGTGGCCACGGTGAAGGGCTCGATTCGCTACATCTTCACCAAGCAGCCGCGCGAATGGCGCGACCGCACGATCGCCAAGGTCGAGGCCAAGGATCTGCAACAGGTGACCTTCACCAACCAGAACGGTCACTTCGACTTCACGCGCGACGGCGATAGCTGGAAGCAGGTGCTGGCCAAGCACGACAAGCGCATCGACCCGCTCGACGACGCCAAGCTCAAGGGCATCGTGAGCACGGCGTCGAGCTTGAACGCGGTGGATTTCGCGGACAAGGGTGTGACCGCCGAGCAGGCGGGCTTGGGCGCGGATGCGGCCAGCGTCACGCTGCGTCTGGGTGGCGACGCCGGCGCGCGCGACGTGGTGTATCGCATCGGCAGCAAGAAGGATCAGAACTACTACGCGCAGCGTGAAGGCGTGGACACGATCTACTTGATCTCGGGCTGGGTCGGCGGGCGTCTGCTGGTCAGCCCGGATGCACTGGTCAAGAAGGAAGAGGCCAAGAAGAAGGGCCCCCCGGGCTCTCCGGACAACCCCATTCCGGTCCTGCCCAGGTCCCGCCGCGTCGTCAGCGCGCCGGCCACACCCAACGTGGTCAACGCGAAAGCCGTTCCGGCCAAGCCCGCAACGGCAAAGAAGTAGCTCCGTAGCTGGAGCGCGCTAGGCGCGCATGCGCCAGGCGGCGATGATGATCGCCGCCCAGCCGCACAGCAGCAGCAGGCCGCCGACGGGCGTGACGGCGCCGAGCGCGCGCGCGCCGGTCAGGGTCATGGTGTAGAGGCTGCCGCTGAACAGCAGGATTCCGGCGACGAAGCAAAAACCAGCGACCTGCGCGCTCACCCCCTGGCTGCGCGCAACCAGCTGCGCACTCAGCCCGAGCGCCAGCGCGTGCGCGAGGTGATAGTGCGCGGCGGTCTCCCACCAGGATAGCCGCTGCGCGCCATCGGCGAGCGGTAGCAGGCGAGCCCGCAGGCCGTGCGCGCCGAACGCGCCGAGGGCCACGGCGAGCATGCCGTTCGCACCAGCCAGCAACAAGAAGAGTCTCTCCATGCTCACCTGTGGCGCAGTATGTCATTGCACTGCGCACGCGCCTACCCGCTTCCCGCAGCATATGTACATGACTGCTGCGATGCAGCGTTCACAGGAACTTGAACTTGCACAACGCGCTTGAAGGAAGCTCGGAATATCTCGGACGTTTGATTGAGGCATGCCCTTCAGTCGGCTAAACCCAGAACATGGGTTACATGGTGAAGGTTAGTATCGCAGTGATGGTATTCGGGCTCTTGGCGGCGTGCTCGTCGAGCGACGCGACGGCAGGAACGCAGCCGAGCAAGACCAAAGCGCCAGCATCGAAGGGCAGCACGACGATGACGGCAAGCTCCGGTGGATCCGGCAGCGCGGCGCTACCGAGCGGCATGGCGGGCGCGGACGGCGCAGCGCTGCCAAGCGGTGCGGCTGGCGCGGACAGCGCGGCGCCGCCGAACGGCACCGGCGCGGCCGGAGCCGGACCCGCGGCGCTCGACGCGGGCACAGCCGCCCCCGGCGAGGTCGGCAGCACCGGCGAGGTCGGCAGCACCGGCGCCGACGGCTGGACCGTGCTGCTCAAGGGCAAGTGGCAGCTCGCCGGCGGCCAGGAAACCTATCAGTGCGTGCTTCAGACCGTCGACCACGATCTCTACATCCACGGCTTCCGCGCGATCGCACCGGTTGGCACGCACCATACCGTGTTGACGGTCGGCGCGCCGACCGGTCCCGACGGGATCTCGAACTGCAGCGCGTTCGGCGGCGGGACCGCGCCGAACATGATCTTCGGCTCCGGCGTCGGCACGCGCGACATCGTGTTCCCGGACGGCGTCGCGCTCAAGATCGCCGCGGGCCAGCAGCTCAACTCCAACCTGCACCTGTTCAACGTCAGCTCGCAGCCCATCACCGGCGAATCCGGCAACGAAGTGCTGCTGATGAACAAAGAGGACGTGAAGTACCTGGCGGACAACATGCTGGCAGGCCCGCTGCTGTTCAGCATTCCGCCCAACGGCCAAGAGACGGTGGTCTCCGGCAGCTGCACGATGGACGCGGACACCAACATCTTCGCGGTGCAGCCCCACATGCACTTGCTGGGCACGCACCAGAAGGTGACGCTGCAGTCCGCGGCCAGCGGTTCGGTCGTGCTGCACGACGGCCCCTACACTTTCGACGAGCAGGTCTACTACTCCATGGATCCGGTGCCCGTGGCCAAGGGCGACAAGGTCCAGGTCGACTGCACATTCGTGAACAACACCGGCGCCGCGGTCACCTTCGGCCAGAGCACCACCGACGAGATGTGCCTGGCCTCGGTCTACCGCTATCCCGCCTCGGGCGCCGCCCACACGATCTGCGCGTTCTGAGCGGCTTGCCGCGCGACGCGGCCCCGCTGCTCGAGCCCTCAGTCGCCCTGATTGACGACCAGGTTGACCTTGCCGCCCTTGGGCAGATGGGTGCCCGGGTCGGGGTTCTGGCTCAGCACCAGATAGCCGCGGCGGTGCGCATCGTAGATCTCGCTGACGCTGCCCACGCTGAGCCCGGCCTTGGCGATCTCCTTGCGCGCCTTGCTGATGTGCTCGCCGAGCAGGCGCGGCACCTCGACCGCAGCGCGCGCGACGGTCAGTGCCACGGCCACGCCGGGGTCGAGCGCCGTGCCGGCTGCCGGCGTGGTGCCGACGACCGTGCCCGGCTCGCCGCCCTCGGTGTCCGACTCGGAGATCGGGCCCACGTGCAAGCCCACGGCCTCCAGCGCCTCCTTGGCCTTGTCGATCGGCTGTCCCGCCACGTCCGGAATCTGCGCGCGCGCCGGACCGGTGGAGAGCACCACCGCGACCTCGGCGCCCGGCTCGATGCGAGACTGCGCCAGCGGGCTCTGCGCGATGACCGAGCCGGCCGGGACATTGGGATCGGGCCGGCGCTCCTTGACCACCAGACGCAACTTGCGCGCGGACAATAGCTCGTCGGCCGCGTCGGCCGACATGTTCGCCACGTCAGGAACGCGCGCGTCCTGCGCATCGCTCGCGGCCGCAGGCGCGGCCGGGGGCGCCGCGGCCAGCAGCACCTGCGCCAGTGAGCCGTAGCGCAACAGCAGCCCAACCGTGAGCACGCTGACCACCGCGGAGGTCAGCGTAGAGATGAACACCACGGTGCCGAAGCCCGGCCTGCGCTGCCCCGGGATGTAACTGGGATCGGCGCTCATCACGGCACGCTACGTCAGGGCTCGCGGCTCTGTTGCGAGCCGCGAGCTCCGCTTGTCCGGCTCGTCGCGTGGCGGGCACTTTAGCAAACGAGCTGAGGTGCCGAAACCCCGAAGTGCTGCCGTATGCGTCCGCGCCCCGGGCTGGCGCGCCAACGCTCACTGCAGGCCGATGTCGCGCGCGATCTCCTCCATGTCGATCTCGCGAGCACTCTCTTCGCTCTGCACGAGCTCCTCGTCGTCGGCGCCGGTCAGCTCGCACAGGTAGCGCGTGAGGCTCGCCAGCGTCGAGCGCGGGCGCACCGCGTCCGCCTCGAGGCTCTCTTCGAAGTCCTCCTCGATCGCGCTGACGAGCTCCGCGAAGTCGTCCGCCTCCAGCCCGTAGCTGGCAAACGTGCGATCGCTTTCGACGTCTTCAGGGGAGATGCCGACCTTGTCGGCCAACCAGTCCATCAGCCATTCACGAATTTCTTCTCTGTTCATTGGGTCGCTCCGCTGCAAGGTAGAAAAGCCAGGGGATCGCGTGGATCTATACGTGACGAAGATTTCTGTTTCAACAAGAAAAATTCCGAGATACCAAAATTGGGACATGTGCGATCATACTGCCGTTGTGGGACGTTGGAGGGCTCCATACGACGCCTCACACAGACAATTTCGAGCTCCGGACCAAGAGTCTAATCACAAGAAATTGCTAGAAGATATCGGAATCACCCGGACCGAGCAGCAAGTCGTGGCCGGGCGTCCACGCGGCGTCGATCCCGGCGGGGATCTCGAATTTTCGTCCCAATTCGCTTTCCACGCGTTGTCCACAGGTTGTTCACGCTCCAGGGCCGGGGACATCATCGACAGCGGCCGGAGGCTCGCCCAAAGTGCGGCCGCATGCGTCGGCGCCTCGTGCGGTGGCTCTCGATCGCGGCACTGGCGATCGCGGCCGTGCCGCTGCTCGGGCTGGCCTTTCTGGTCGTTCACTTCCACCTGGACCTCGCCTCGAGCCTGCGCGCCGCACTGCGCAAGCCGGCCCGCTTCACGGTTGCGCCCGACCGCCTGGCGCTCGCCGGCTACGGGCCCGTGACCTATCGAGGATCGATCGCCAACGCGAGGCTCGACGAGCTCAGCGGT
This sequence comes from uncultured delta proteobacterium, assembly GCA_963778655.1. GTDB lineage: Bacteria > Myxococcota_A > Polyangia > Polyangiales > JAFGIB01 > CAVZVA01. The sequence continues at coordinate 1,242,098 of CAVZVA010000010.1, read as the reverse complement.
CTGGCCGTTTCACGCCGCCGTGACGATCTGCTCTGGGCGCTCAACGACAGCGGCGACGGACCCTTCCTGTACGCGCTCGGTGCAGACGGCAGCGACCGCGGCGTGGTCACCGTGCGCGGGGCCTTCAACAGGGATTGGGAGGATCTGGCCGCCTTCGAGCTCGATGGAGCGCCTTACCTGCTGATCGCCGACGTTGGCGACAATTTCTCGTGGCGTCCGGCGGTCACGCTCTACATCGTGCCCGAGCCCGAGCTGCGTGGCGCGCGCTTCGGCGCCGGCGCCGAGGTCACGCCCAAGTGGGTGCTGCGCGTGCGCTTTCCGGATGGTCCCGCCGACTGCGAGGCGGTCGGCGTCGACGCCCCGGCGCGCCGCATCTTGCTGCTGCAAAAGCGTGTGGTTCCCCCTGTGCTCTTCGCGGTCGAGCTGCAACCGCGGCACGACGATCCGCAGTCGATCGAGCACCTGATCGTGGCGCGGCGCCTGGGCGCGGTGCCCGGCATTCCACAGCCGACGCGGGCCGAGATCGCGCATCACCGCAGAAGCAAGAGCTTGTCGCGACCCACCGCGATGGATGTCTCGCCTGACGCAAGGCGAGCGATCGTCTTCACGTACAAGGAGGGCTACCTGTTCGAGCGCGCGCCAGGCGAGAGCTGGGCGAGCGCCTTCTCGCGCTTGCCGCTGCGCGTGCCCTCGCCCCCGATGCAGGGGCTCGAGGCCGCGGCCTTCGCCCGTGACGGCCGCACCATCTACGCAAGCTCCGAGGGCCGGCCGACGCCGTTGTTCATGTTCGAGCCGCCTGCACCTGCACGCTGAGCGCGCCGCGCCCCACAAAGCGCAATCGCGTGGACGAGCCGCGCTTCCTGTGTATCCTTCGCGCCATGGCCAAGAAGGCGGAGCACGCGGTCTCGCCCACGCGAGAGGAGAACTACCCCGAGTGGTACCAGCAGGTGGTCCGGGCCGCCGAGCTGGCGGAGGCCTCCCCGGTGCGCGGCTGCATGGTGATCAAGCCGTGGGGCTACGCGTTGTGGGAAAACGTGCAGCGCGTGCTCGATCGCATGTTCAAGGAGAGCGGGCACCAGAACGCGTACTTTCCGCTGTTCATCCCCATGAGCTTTCTCGAAAAGGAAGCCGAGCACATCGAGGGCTTCGCCAAGGAGTGCGCGGTGGTCACCCACCACCGCCTGGAGCAAGGCCCCGACGGCAAGCTGGTGCCGGCCGGGGAGCTGGAGGAGCCGCTGATCGTGCGGCCCACGTCCGAAACGATCATCGGCGCGATGTTCGCCAAGTGGATCAGCTCGTACCGCGACCTGCCGTTGCTGATCAACCAGTGGGCCAACGTCGTGCGCTGGGAGATGCGGACGCGGATGTTTCTGCGTACCACCGAGTTTCTGTGGCAGGAAGGCCACACCGCGCACGCGAGCGAGGCCGAGGCGCGGGAAGAGACGCGCCGCATGCTCGACATCTACGCGGACTTCGCCGAGCGCTACATGGCCATTCCCGTGATCAAGGGCGAGAAGTCAGCGGCCGAGCGCTTTCCGGGCGCGGTCTCGACCTATTGCATCGAGGCGATGATGCAGGACCGCAAGGCACTGCAGGCCGGCACCTCGCACTTCCTCGGCCAGAACTTCGCACGCGCGCAGGAGATCCGCTTCCAGAACGAGGCCGGCGAGCTGCAGTACGCGTGGACGACCTCGTGGGGCGTGTCCACGCGCCTGCTGGGCGGGATGGTGATGACCCACGCCGACGACGACGGTTTCGTCGTGCCGCCACGGCTGGCCCCCAGCCACGTCGTCATCCTGCCGATCACGGCCAAGGCCGAGGATCCCGACAAGGTGCTGGCCTATTGCCGCAAGCTGCAGAGCGACTTGCGCGCGACCCGCTACGGCGACGCGCAGGTCGAGGCCACGCTCGACCTGCGCGATCTGCGCGGCGGCGAGAAGATCTGGAGCTGGATCAAAAAGGGCGTGCCGCTGCGGGTGGAGGTGGGGCCGCGCGACATGGCCGCCGGAACGGTGTTCGTGGGCCGCCGCGATCAGCCTCCCTCGAGCAAGCAGAGCGTACCGCGCGATGCCTTCGTGTCGGGCGTCGGCGCGCTGCTCGACCAGATCCAGGACAACCTGTTCGCGCGTGCGCTCGAGCACCGCCGCGCGCACACCCGGCTGATCGACGACAAGGATGAGCTCTATGCCTTCTTCACCCCCAAAGGCGGCAGGCACGACGACGACGAGGAGCGCCAGGAGATCCACGGCGGCTTCGCGCTGAGCCACTGGTGTGGAGAGCCCGAGATCGAGGCCAAGCTCAAGGCCGACCTCGGCGTCACGCTACGCTGCATCCCGCTGGAGGACCAGGAGGGTCCCGGCACCTGTCCCTTCACCGGTAAGCCGTCGAAGCAACGCGTGGTCTGGGCCAAGGCGTATTGAGAGCTCGCGGGCTCAGCTCTCCGCGCTCTGGTCGCGGGTGAAGTAGACGAAGGTGCCCTTGAGCTGCCGGCGTGCGTGCCAGCCGGCCGGCAGCGGGTCGTCGGTGAAGCGGAACAGCCAGCGTGCGTCGGCGGGCGAGAGATTGGTGCAGCCGTGGCTGCGGGTGTTGCCGAAGTCGTCGTGCCAGTAGGCGCCGTGCAGCGCATAGCTGTCGAAGTAGTACATGGTCCAAGGCACGTCGGCGACTTCGTAGGGGCCCTGCACCGGGTCGTCGCCGCGCATGGTGACGGTGATGTGCTTCTCGCGCACGTGGAACAACCCGGTGGGCGTGGCGTGCCCGTCTTCGCGGCCGCTCGACACCAGCGTCGCGAACACCGGGTTCGCGCCTCGATAGGCGACCAGCACCTGACGCCCGAGATCGACGTGGATCCACTTGGCCCCGGGGGGCACGCTCGAGGGCCGCTCGGTGGCGCGCGCGATGCGCACGTGGCGGCGCGCCACCCCGAGCCCGTCGCGACCCACCGCAACCTCGGTGTCTCCCCAGGTCGTCACGGCCGCAACCTCGAAGCGCGCGAACTTGTAGGCGCTGCCCACCACCTGCGCGCGTCCCTCCTGCTTGCGCAGCAGCGGCACGCTCGGTTGCTTGCCGTACACGAACGCGACCGGCAGCTGCATGCCCTGCTGCAGCAGCTGCCCGTGCAGCCCCGGCTCGGCCTTGAGGTCGACGTCGCCTGTGCGTACGTAGCGGCCGGCGATGGTGCGGTAGAAGGCACGGTCTGCCGCCTTCTCGACACGGTCGATGGCGACGAAGTAGTCGCCGTCGAGCCGCTTGGAGACCACCTCGGGCCAGGGCTCGCCGTCCGCGTGCGCCTGGATCGCGAGCTCCTCGCTCGGAGTGGGGATGCGGTAGAAGCGCAGCGCGCTGCGGGTGTTGATGCGGCCGTACTGGAACGGCAGCGCGCGGCTGACGTCGGGCGGGGGCTGCCGTGTGGTGGCGACGTCGGCATGGCGCGAGACCGCGAATCCGCCGCCGCTGCACACGTAGCCGCGGCCGCTGAGGGCATACCACGCGCCGCGGCAGGCCGGCCCGGCGACGCGCTCGGCCACGCGCAGCGCCATTCCGCGGCGCACCAGACCGATCGCGGTCGGGTGCTTGGCGGGGCGCGCGAAGATGCGGCTGTCGAGCTCGTAGGCCACGGCGCGCAACTCGCCGCTGGGGATCGACGGCGCGCCGTAGGGCGGCATCTTCACCATCACCGCGCTGCCGTCCGGCGGCCGCAGCTCGATGGGCTCGGCCCGGTCGGGCTCGGGCCGCGAGTCGAGGCCCAGGTACGTGGCGAGCGCGCCCGAGCTGGCGTCGCCGCGCTCGCGCAACCCAATCGCGGCGGCCCCGCTTGCGAGCACGCCGAGCATCGCGACCAGTCCGAAAGTTCGGCTTCGCATCAGCTCCGGTCCGTTGTGCGCGCCACGGCGACACCGGCACACAGGCTCGCGCCTGCGCGCGTCGATGCTGCGCGCGTGCAACGACGCTAGAGGACCGAGCGGCGAGCGTCAAATTGCGAGGTCCGCGGCATGGCGCCGCCAGTCAGTGGACGTGCCGCGCTTCTCGCACTAGCCTCAAGCTACGCTCGGCCGTGCGTCGCGCCCGTTGCCACATCCTCGCGGATGATGCGGGCGCCTCGCGCGCGGGTCGGGCAGCAGCGTCCCGGTCTTCGGACTCGAACGATGAGCCCTATCCGAGAAACGCAATTTGTCCGTCCTGGCCCGCGGGCACCCGCGCCGCGCACGCACGCCTCGGTGCTGCCCAAGCTCGCCCACGTCGTCACACAGCAATCGCTGTTCGCGACGCGGCCGTCTCTCGCGGGTCTGGCTCACGTCGAGGCACGCGCGCCCGCGCCGCGCGCGGTGTTCGTCGGCGTCGGCCTGGCCTCCAACGACGAGTTGAGCAGGGCGCTGCCGGTCGACGCGCTCGGCATGCTGCTGGCTGCGGAGCGCGCGCGCCGCGCGGTGCACGCCGAGGGCATCGCGCTGTTGATCGCCGACGCGCACGCGCTGTGCAACGGCATCGCGGCCGATCTGGTCGCCGACCGCGCGCGCGGCTACGAGCACGTGCTGCGCGGCATGATCGCGCGTTTGGGCTGGAAGGACGTGCGCCTGCTGCGGGCCGCCGAGCTGCACGCGCGCGAGGATTACGTGCAGCTTCACGAGCACATCCGGCGCCGGGCTCCCGCGGGCGCGCACCCGTACGTGACCCGAGAGATCGCCGATATCGAGTACTTCGCGCGTGCCTGTGACGGCATCCTCAAGGTCGGCTGGGCGCTGACCGCGCGCGGCGGCTGCGCCGAGCGCGACGAGCGCGTGTTCGACGAGCGCTTCCGGCGCTGGGTGGGTCCGCACGTGGGCTTCGTCTACTGCAAGGCCGGCCGCGCGCTCGACGACCGCAGGCGCAAGGCCGTGCCTTACATCGAGCGCGATCCCTCCCGCCGCATCTGCCTCACGCGCGAAGAGCGCGTGGGCGAGAAGCTCGCCCGCGCCTCGAGCGAGCTGTCGCTGTCGACGGTGCGCGGCGTGCGCAAGCACCTCAAGGCGATCGCCCGCAGCTACCGCGAGCTGGTGCGCCCGCTCTCGGGCACGCTCGAAGAACAGGTCCAGGCGATGCTCGACGACGTGCTCGCACGCCCCGTCCATTCGAGCACAGAGGACACGTGATTGGCGCCGGGGCCGGCGATGCGCTGCGCGTCGCGCGCTTCCTGCACGGGCGGAGCCAGTTTCGCGCGCGCGCGGGCGACATCTTCATCAGCAGCTATCCGCGCTCCGGAACCACCTGGCTGCAGCACATCGCCCACGCGCTGCGCAGCGGCGGCGATCTCGACTTCGCGCACATCTCGGAGGTGGTGCCCTGGTTCGAGCGCTCGCTCTCGCTGGGGCGCCGCAGCGCGGGCGACTTCGCGGCCCTGCCGGGCCCGCGCATCTTCAAGAGCCACTTGCCGCGCGCGTGGCTCCCGCGTGGCGCCCGCTATCTGTACGTGCAGCGCGACGGCCGCGACGTGCTGGTATCGTATTACCACTTCTATCGCTCGCACCTGGGACTGGACGAAAGCTTCGAGCGCTTCTTCGAGCGCTTCATGCGCGGTGAGCTGCAGTACGGCTCGTGGTTCAAGCACGTCGCGGGCTGGAATCGGTGTGCCGGGGACCACTCGGTGTTGATCGTGCGTTACGAGCGCCTGCTCGAGGATCTGGAGCGCGAGATCGACCGCATCGCCTCCTTTCTCGAGCTCGCGCCCGACGCACGCACGCGCGAGCGGCTCCGCGCGATCTGCGATTTCGCGTTCATGAAGCTCCATGAGGCCAAGTTCGATCACTCGACGGCAGAGCCCGCGGGCGCCGCCGACGCGGTCGCGCCCGGCCGCTTCATTCGACGCGGCACGCGCGGCGCCTTCGCCGAGCTATTTTCGGCCGAGCATCACAGACGCTTCGAGGCCCGCCTGGCCGCGCCCCCGCGCTGGCCGGGCCTCGAGCTCGACCTGCCCGCGTTCCTGTGTTGAGGCACGCTTGCTCTTGCCGCGATCGTGGTGATCGCACGGTGTCCGAGGTGACCCTGAGCCCGTACCGACCGCCCAAGCGCCGCCCGCGATCGCACGCGGCGGGGCGGCTCGCGCTGTGCGCGGGCGCGCTGCTGTTCGCCGCCGGGGCGCTGTGGGCGCAACCCCAAGCGCCGGCCGCGCTGCAAGCGCAGGCGTTGGCGCACGCGCGGCGGCTGCACCGCGTCGAGCCCTGGGCACCGCGGCACCGTCCCGGCCTGGTGCTCGAGCCGCCCGCGCCCGCTTCGGCGCTGGCGACCGACGCCGGCGCGCACGGGCCGCTGCTGTCGATGCAGGAGGCGCGCCGGCTGGGCTTGCGCCCGCGCGGGCGCGGGGCGCTGCCCTCGGAGCCCTGGCCGCCGGAGCCGCCCTCGCCTGCCCCCGTATCGGGCGAAGGCTTCGCGCGGGCCCTCTCCGAGCTGTGCCCCGCCGGCAGCGACGCCGCCGCGCTCTCCGCGCTGCTGCTCGATGCGAGCGTGCACTTCGGCGTGGACCCGTTCCTGCTCGCCGCGCTGGTCTATCACCAGAGCCGCTGCGACCCGGCGCGCGACGACGCTTACGGCATCGGGCTCGCGCGCATCAGCCCGGTGATGTTCCAGGCGCAGATCGAGCACGGCGTGTTGCACTACGGGCACCCCAACGGGCGCGGCGGCTACTACCGCGCGCAGCTGCCGGTCGAGCGCTTCGCGTTCACGCCACGCGCGCTGCGGCACCCGGGGCCGAACGTGTACTTCGCGGCCGCGCTGTTGCGCGTGTTCGAGCAGCAGTGCCCGGCGATCGACACCGCGTTCGAGTCCGTGCCGCACCGCAGCCCGGTCTCGCACTTCGTGTGGGGTGATCACGTGCGCGGCGAGTTTCCCGAGGACCAGATCCTGACCGCCCGCCGCAGGCTCCTGTTCTATTACGCGCCCTACTCCAGCGCGCCGGGCGGCCACCTGGGCGGAACCGCGTTCTCGAGCCCGCTCGACGGCGCCCCGCGCCTGGTGATCGGCGTGATGGGCGACCCGCGCGACGGCGGCAAGCGCAAGCACGCCGGCATCGACCTGGCCGCGGCCGAGGGCGAGCCGGTGCGGGCGGTCGCGCCCGGGGTGATCAGCTTCGCGGGGGTCGACCTGCGCGAGCACGGGCTGATCGCCATGGATCCGGAGCACGCGCATTCCGAGCCGCCGGGCGCGATGGGCCCCCGCGGGGTGTTCGTGCGCGTGCGCCACCCTGGCGGCCTGGAATCGCTGTATGCGCACCTGAGCGGATATCGCGTGCGCACCGGGCAGAACGTGCGCCGCGGCGAGCTGATCGGCTGGGTCGGCCGCACCGGCGTACACGCATCGGCGGCGCACCTGCACTTCGGGCTGTTCCTCGGCCTGCAGGCACTCGATCCGCTGCCGGCGCTGCGCCCGTACGTGCTGCGCGCCACCGGCACCGAGGCGCACGCGCGTGCGCCTTGGCCGCGCGGGGTGAGGTGAGCACACCTCAGCTCGGGCCGATCATCTTTTCCGGACGCACCGCCGCGTCGAAAGCCTCGCCCGTCATCAGGCCGAGCGCGATCGCGGCCTGCCGCAGGGTGGTGCCGTGCTGATAGGCGTGCTTGGCGATCTGGGCGGCGCGGTCGTAGCCGAGGCTCGGGCTGAGCGCCGTGACCAGCATCAGCGAATCGCGCAGGTGCTTGGCGATCACGTCGCGCCGAGGCTCGATGCCGCGCGCACAGCGTAGCTCGAAGCTCTCGCAGGCGTCGCCCAGCAGCCTGATCGACCGCAGCAGCGCGTGCGCGATCAGCGGCTTGTACACGTTGAGCTCGAAGTTGCCCTGGCTGCCGGCGAAGCCGATCGCGGCGTCGTTGCCGAGCACCTGACAGCACACCATGGTCAGCGCCTCGCACTGGCTCGGGTTGACCTTTCCGGGCATGATCGAGCTGCCGGGCTCGTTCTGCGGCAGGCTCAGCTCCCCGATACCTGCGCGCGGCCCCGAGGCCAGCCAGCGCACGTCGTTGGCCAGCTTCATGCACGCGACCGCGAGCTGCTTGAGCGCACCGCTTGCGGCCACCAGCGCGTCGTGGCCCGCCAGCGCCGCAAACTTGTTGGGCGCGCTCACGAAGGCATGTCCGCTCAGCTCGCTCAGCTTCGCTGCGGCCAGCGCCGCGAAGCGCGGATGGGTGTTCAGCCCGGTCCCCACCGCGGTGCCGCCCAGCGCGATCTCGCGCACCTGCGGCAGGCTCGCCTCGATCGTCTTGCGCGCGTTGTCGAGCTGCGCGACCCAACCGGAGATCTCCTGCCCCAACGTGAGCGGGGTCGCGTCCTGCAGGTGCGTGCGGCCCAGCTTGACGATCTCGGCAAAGGCCAGGCTCTTGTCGTGCAGCGTGTCGCGCAAGCGGGCGACGCGCGGCAGCAGCTGGTCCTCGATCTGCTCGACCGCGGCCATGTGCATCGCGGTCGGAAACGCGTCGTTGGACGACTGGCCCATGTTGACGTGGTCATTGGGATGCACCGGCTGCTTGCTGCCGAGCACGCCGCCGGCGAGCTCGATCGCGCGGTTGGCGATCACCTCGTTGACGTTCATGTTGGTGTGCGTGCCCGAGCCGGTCTGCCACACCACGAGCGGAAAGTGCGCCTGCAGCTTGCCGTCGATCACCTCGTCGGCGGCGCGGCAGATCAGCGCGGCGAGCTCGGCGTCGAGCAAGCCGAGCTCAGAGTTGACCAGCGCGGCGGCTTTCTTGATCAGGCCGAGCGCGCGGATCAGCTCCTGCGGAATGCGCTCGCTCCCGATCGGAAAGCACCGCAGCGAGCGGGCGGTTTGCGCGCCGTAGTAGCGATCGGCCGGCACCTCGACCTCGCCCATCGAATCGCGCTCTACCCGAGTCTCCCCTGCCATGCCCTGATCCTAAATGACCGATCACGATTCGGGAACGGCCATGCCGATCGGTCATGTAGCGGTGCGGCGGATGTCGCACCACCGCGAGTGGGTGGATGCGCGAGGCTTTGCCTCGCGCACAGGGAGTCGGCGCGACTCCCTGACAATCAAAGGAGAAATCAGAGTTTGTGATTCGATCCCGAATCGCGAGCCCTGATTTGGAACGCGGCCCGCGATTGTCGATGCCCGCCGCTCCGGCGGTTTTGCATTCGGGACTACAGAAAAGCGGGAAGACGGGAAGACGTCACGTGTGGATCATGCGCTCGAGGCTGGCCCTGAGCCCGCTGGTGCCGGAGGGTTGGTTGTCTGCGGCGGCCCGTCCCCGAGCAGACGTCGAACCTTCCCGCCTTCCTGTTTCATGAGGTCTGTCGGCCGAGACCTCGAAACGGGCCGCGGGTCTACTGCAGCGCGACCTCGGCGCGGCGGTCCTGCGCCCAACCGCCCTCGTCGGTGCCGGTCGCGTATTCCTTGCCCACCGAACGCGGGCTCAGTCGCGCTTTGTCCACGCCGAGCGAGCCGAGATACTTACTGACCTCGCGCGCACGGCGGTCGCCCAGCGCGAGGTTGTACTCGTCGGTGCCGCGCGGATCGGTCATGCCCGTCACCTCCACCTTGGCACTGTGCGCGCCGTTGGCGCAGCGCGCGTCGCCTTGCAGCTGCGTGCGCGCCCGGTCGTCGAGCGTGCTCGAGTCATAGGCGAAGTGAACGGGCTCGGGCGCGCACGCGCCACTGTCGCCCGGCGGCGCGGGGGCCGCGGGCGCGGACGCGCTGGCGATGGGCGCGGGCGCGGCCTGCGCCGTAGCTGGAGGCCGCGCGACAGGCGCCGCGGCCGCGCCACAGCCGGCCGCCGCGAGCACGGCGACCGAGGTCATCACGGAGCGCCAGCCGCCGCGGGCGCCGCGTTTGGAAAGGCCGAGCTGAGTCATAGCAGGTCTCCTGGGTGAGCCCGGCGCCCTCGGGGGCCGGGGACGACGCGCGCACACGTTGCAGCCCGCGTGCCACCCGGCGCGGCGCGCCGCACCGCGAAATGACACGCCGCAACGGGTGTGCTGCCTGGCTCGCGTTCGCCGCGGTCCGGTTCCCCGGTGGCAATTTGCCCCAGATGGGGCGGCCGAACCCGCGCCGTGCCGTGAGCCGGCTGGCATGCTACCCGGTCGCAGCCGTGGTCTCGACCCCCTCACAGCTCGGGTCCGAATATCGCGCCCTGCTGCGCCTGGCCTGGCCTGCCACCGTGGCCCAGCTGGGGCTGATGCTGTCGGGCGTGTTCGACGCGCTGATGCTGGCACGCGTGGGCGTGGACTCGCTGGCGGCCAGCGCGCTCGGCAGCATGTGGCAGTGGAGCTTCATGTCGATCGGCGTGGGCGCGGTGATGGGCATCGACCCGTTGATCAGCCAGGCCCACGGGCGCGGCGACTCGCCGGCCGCGACGCTCGCGCTGCAGCGCGGCCTGCTGATCGCGCTGCTGGCGAGCGTGCCGCTGTGCCTGTGCCAGGCGCTCACCGGCCCGGGCCTACGCCTACTGGGCCAGCCCGCCGAGGTGGCCGAGCTCGCCCAGCGCTACAACCTGCTCAAGCTGCCCACCATCCCGTGTTTTCTCGCGTATACCGCGCTGCGCCAGTACCTGCAGAGCCGGGGCATGCTGGCGCCGGCGACCGTGGTCGCGTACGCGGAGGCCGCGCTCAACGGCGTGCTCGATTGGGCGCTGATCTTCGGCCATCTCGGCGCACCGGCGCTGGGGCTGAGCGGCGCCGCGATCGCCGGCACGATTAGCGTGGCGTGCTTGCTGATCGGGCTGTGGGCGGTGCTGCGCGCGCTGCCCGCAGCGGCCCACGCGCCGCGGCGCTGGGACGCCGCATCGTGCTCGCCGAGCGGCTTGCTGCAGACACTGCGACTGGGCCTACCGATCGGCGCACAGATGTCGCTCGAGGCCTGGGCCTTCACGCTGGCCACCTTCATGGCGGGCTGGATCGGCGTGGCCGCGATCGGCAGCCATCAGATCGTGCTCAACATGGCCGCGCTGTCGTTCATGCTGCCGATGGGGATCTCGTTCGGCGCGGCCACCCGTGTGGGCAATCTGGTCGGCGCGGGCGACCAGCCAGCCATGCGCCGCGCGGTGCGCGCCGCGCTGGTGCTGGGCGCGTCCACGATGGTGTTCGCGGCCGCCGCGTTCGTGCTACTGCGCGAGCAGCTGCCGCGGCTGTACACCGACGACCCGGCGCTGCTGCCGCTGGCCGCGCACATCCTGCCGATCGCGGGCGCGTTTCAGCTCGCCGACGGCACCCAGGTGGTGGCCGGCGGCGTGTTGCGCGGCATGGGCCGCCCGTACGTGGCGGCGCTGGCCAACCTGCTCGGCTACTACGTGCTCGCGCTGCCGCTGGCCTACCTGCTGGGATTCCACGCCGGGCTCGGTCTGGTCGGCGTCTGGCTCGCGCTCGCGGTAGGCCTGCTTGCCGTGGCGGGCGTGCTGCTGCTTTGGGTACACCTCACCGCCCGCGTGCCGATCGAGGCGCTGCAGCTGCAGCTCAGCCACCCACCGCTGGCGCTGAGCGCCGGGCCAGAGTGAGCCGCGGCGTCTGGGGCTAGATGATCGATCACGATTCGGGAACGGCCATGCCGATCGGTTATGTAGCGGTGCGGCGGATGCCGCACCACCGCGAGAGGGTGAATGCGCGAGGCTTTGCCTCGCGCACAGGGAGTCGGCGCGCCGGAAGGCGGCTGGTGGACAAGGCGCCGGCCGTCTGCAACACCAAGCCGCGGATCAGGCGCGATCGGCGCGGAGTAAGCGCGGCGCGCACCGCAGCAGCTGGTGTGCGACGTCGAGCACGCTGGACGGTGTTCGCGCGCTGACCCTATCAGGGTGCGTACGGAAGGATGGTCTGATGGCCTGGCAGCTCGAAGGTGTGCGCCGCAGTGAGGCGTGGCGGGGCCTGGCGGCCGCCGCTGTGACCGGGCTGGCGCTGGGCTGTGGGCGCGGGCAGGCGGCGCCGGCCGCGCAGGGCGCGGGCAAGGCAGCGACCCCGATCGCGGTCAAGACGGTGGTCGTCGAGCGCCGCGAGCTGCCCGACACGCTCGAGCTGAGCGCCAGCCTGCTGGCGGACGAGGAATCGCGCGTGACCCCGCTGGTGGCCGGACGCGTGGCGCGGGTGTTCGTCGAGCGCGGCAGCAAGGTGAAGGAAGGCGACCCGCTGGTGCAGCTGCGCAGCGTCGACTACCGCACCAGCGCGGAATCCGCGCGCGCCGCGCTGCAGCAGGCGCGCGCGCGGCTGGGTATCGCGCCGGGCGACGAGGCCGGCTTCGACCCGAGCCAGGCCGCGGACGTGCGCGCGGCTGACGCCAACCGCAAGCTGGCCGAGGACGCCGCCACCCGCGCCGAGGCGCTGTCGCAGAGCGGGGCGGTGAGCGCGGCCGATCTGGAGTCGGCGCGCCAGCGTGCGGCCGCGGCGCGCGAGCAGTACGAGGCCACGCTCAACGGCGTGCGCGGCTCCTGGCTCGCGCTCAAGAACGCCGAGCTCACGCTGGAGCAAGCCCGGCGCAACGTCGCCGACTCGACCGTGCGCTCACCGTTCGCTGGCGAGGTCGCGCAGCGTCACGTCAGCGTGGGCGAGTACGTCAACGCCCAGCAAGCGGTGGCCACGCTGGTGCGAACCGACCCGCTGCGCCTGGAGCTCGAGATCCCGCAAGCCGAGATCGCGCGCGTCCACGAAGGCCAACGGGTGCAGGTGCGCGTCGATGCCTATCCGGGGCGAGTGTTCGACGGCACGCTACGCTACGTGGGGGTGTCGGTCGCCAAGCAGAGCCGCGCGCTGACCGTGGAGGCGGTGGTGCCCAACGCGGAGGGCACGCTGCGCCCCGGGCTGTTCGTGCAGGCGCGCATCCTGATAGGCGGCCAGCGCGAGCTGGTTTCGGTGCCGCGCGCGGCGGTGCTCGAGCTGGGCGGCACGCGGCGCGCCTTCGTGGTGGTCGGCCACCGCGTCGAGGAGCGCGTGCTGGCGGTGGTCGGCGACGAGGGCGACTCGGTGCTGGTCGACCAGGGCCTGCAGCCCGCCGAGCGCGTCGCCACTTCCGCGCTCGATCGGCTCTCGGACGGCCAGGAAGTCAGCGATTAGCACCGGACGATTCGATGCAGTGGCTAGCCGCAATCTGTGTGCGCCGCCCGGTCTTCACCTGGGTGATCGTGCTCTCGCTGGTGGTGGTGGGCGCCTTCAGCGCGCTGCGGCTCGGCGTCGATCGCTATCCCAACATCGAGTTTCCGATGGTGATGGTCGCGACCTCGCTGCCCGGCGCCAGCCCCGAGCAGATGGAGAGCGAGGTCAGCGACAAGCTCGAGGAGTCGATCAACAGCATCGAGGGCATCGAGGAGCTGCGCTCGGTCTCGCTCGACGGGCTGTCGCTGGTGGTGGTTCAGTTCGCGCTCGAGAAGAACACCGATGTCGCCGCGCAGGAGGTGCGCGACCGCGTCAACCGTACGCTGCCGCTGCTGCCCAAGGACGTGGACCAACCACGGGTGGAGCGCTTCGACCCCGACGCCGCGCCGATCATGCTGCTGGCGCTGTCGGGCAAGGGCAGCGTGCGCGAGCTGACCGAGTACGCCGACAAGCACGTCCGGCGCAGGCTGGAGTCGCTGGGCGGCGTGGGCGGAGTGACCATTCTGGGCGGACGCAAGCGCGAGATCCACGTCACCGTCGACCCGATGCGCCTGCAGAGCGTGGGCCTGACCGTGCTCGACGTGCAGCACGCGATCGCGAACGAGAACGTCGAGGTTCCGGGCGGCGCGGTCGAGCAGGGCCCGCGCACGCGCGAGCTGCGGGTGCAGGGTCGGGCGCAGAGCATCGCCGAGCTGGCAGACCTCGCGGTCGCCGAGCGCGGCGACCGCATCCTGCACCTGAGCGACGTGGCGCAGGTCAGCGACTCGCAGGCCGACGCCGGCTCGGTCGCGCGCTACGACGGCAAGCCGGTGGTGGTCATCGCCGTACGCAAGCAGACCGGCACCAACACGGTCAAGGTGGTGGACGCGCTGCGCGAACGGGTCGCCGAGATCGAGCCCGAGCTGCCGCCGAGTTATCGGCTGCGGATCGTGCGCGACGAGAGTGAGTTCAGTCGCAACGCGATCGCCGCGGTCAAGGAGCACCTGGTGCTGGGCGCATTGCTGGCGGCGCTGGTGGTGTTCTTGTTCCTGTGGAACGCGCGCTCCACCGTGATCAGCGGGCTGGCCATACCCGCCTCGATCATCTCCACCTTCTCCTTCGTCTACGCGATGAAGCTCACGCTCAACACGCTGACGCTGCTGGCGCTGACGCTGGCGGTCGGGATCGTGATCGACGACGCGATCGTGGTGCTGGAGAACATCTACCGCTTCATCGAGGAGCGCGGGATGGCGCCGCGCAAGGCGGCGGTGCTGGCGACCCGGGAGATCGGGCTGGCGGTGCTGGCGACCACGCTGTCGCTGGTGGCGGTGTTTCTGCCGGTGGCGTTCATGGGCGGCATCGTCGGACGCTTCATGGAGTCGTTCGGCCTGACCATGGCGTTCTCGATCATGGTCTCGCTGCTGGTCTCGTTCACCCTTACCCCGATGCTGGCCGCGCGCTGGCTCAAGGCCGCGCCGGCGCACGCGCCCGACCCCAATAGCGTGCCTCCGCCGCCGCTGGCCAAGGACGACGAGGTGGTGGCCTGGGACCCACCGCCCGAGCCGCGCAGCGAGGAGAAGGCGCGCTATCGGGAATGGCGCAGCGGACAAGCGCGCCACTTCGCCCAGGCCGCCGAGGGCGCAGGCGGGCGCTTCAACGCGGCGCTCGAGCGCGGCTACGTCCGGCTGCTGGCGCTGCTGATGGAGCGGCGCTGGATCGCGGGCGTGCTGATCGGCGCGGCGCTGTTGTCGATCGTGCCGCTGGCGCGCGCGGTGGCCAAGAACTTCCTGCCCTTCGACGACGAGTCGCGCTTCGACGTGTTCGTGCGCGCGCCCGAAGGCACCTCGCTGGCCGAGACCGGGCTGGTCGCGGAGCGCATCGCGCGCGACATCCGGGACATGCCCGAGGTGCGACACACCGTGGTCACGGTGGGCAGCGCACCGGGCGACATCAATGGCCGCGGCCCCAACGAAGCCTCGATCTTCGTCGCGCTCACCCCGCCCGACCAGCGCAAGGACGACCAGCAGGTGGTGATGGGGCGCATCCGCAAGCAAGTGCTGCCGGCCTACGTCAAGCAGCGCAAGCTGCACGTACAGGTCTCGCCGGTCAACGCCTTCGGCGGCAGCAATGCCGACGCCGCCACCATCCAATACCGGCTTAGCGGGCCCGAGATCGACAAGCTCGCCGAGTACTCGCAGCGCCTGCTGGCCGCGGTGGAGAAGATCCCGGGCGTGGTCGATGCCAACACCACGCTGGTGCTGGGCAAGCCCGAGTACCTTGTGCGCGTGGACCGCGCGCGCGCCGCCGACCTCGGGGTGCGCGTGGTCGACGTGGCCGCCACGCTGCGCGCGCTGGTCGGCGGGCTGCAGGTCTCGACCTACGACGAGGGCGGCGAGCAGTACGAGGTGCGCGTGCGCGCGGTCGAGGGCTACCGCAGCACGGCCGAGAAGATCGGCCGTATCACCGTGCCCGCCAGGGGCGGCCGCAGCGTGCCGCTGGGCGACGTGGTCAAGCTGGAGGACTCCACCGGACCCGCCAGCATCTTGCGGCTCGCGCGCCAGCGCCAAGTGACGATTTACGCCAACGTCGTGCCCGGCGCGTCCGAGGCCGCGATCATCCAGCAGATCGACAAGGCGCGCAAGGCGCTGCACATGGAGCCGGCCTACAAGGTGGGCCTCGCCGGCCGCTCCAAGGAGCTGGGCCGCGCGGGCCAGAGCTTCGCGCTCGCGTTCGCGCTCTCGCTGATCTTCATGTACCTGGTGCTGGCCGCGCAGTTCGAGAGCTGGATCCATCCGGTAACCATCCTGATCGCGCTGCCGCTGACGGTGCCCTTCGCGCTGCTGTCGCTGCTGATGCTCGGCCAGTCGCTCAACATCTTCTCGACGCTCGGGGTGCTGGTCCTGTTCGGCGTGGTCAAGAAGAACTCCATCTTGCAGGTCGATCACATGCGCGCGCTGCGCAGGCGCGGGCTCTCGCGCGGCGACGCAGTGATGATCGCCAACCGCGACCGGCTGCGGCCGATTCTGATGACCACGGTGGCGTTCGTGGCGGGCATGGTGCCGATGGTGCTGTCCTCCGGCGCCGGCGCCGGCACCAACCGTGCGATGGGCTCGGTGGTGATCGGCGGCCAGTCGCTGTCGCTACTGCTGACGCTGCTCGCGACGCCGGTGGTCTACAGCTGGTTCGACGATCTGGCGCAGCTCGGGCTCGCGCGCCGCGCAGGCCGAGCGCTGCGGGCGCCGCTGCGCGGGCTGGGCGCGCGCACGCGCGAGAGCTCGGCGCCCGCGGAGTGAGGGCCCTGCCGGCCGCGGGGCTCAGATCTGCGAGTAGCCCGAGCCCGGTCGCTGTACGCCCAGGCCGCGCGCGTTCTCGAGCCCGGCGAGCTCCTTGAGGATCTGCTGGCTGTAGGTGACGCGGCCGGTGACCTTGTCGAGCGGCTCGGTCGCCAGCAGCAGCGCGGCCTGCGCCATCATGCTCTCGGGCTCGGCGTTGGGGTCATCCTTGCTGCGCACCAGCTTGTGGTGCAGCACGCCAGGCGTGGCCACCACCATCGAGGGGCTCACGCAACTCACGCTCACGCCGTCCGCGTAGACCTCCGCCGCCAGCCCCTGGGTGAAACGCTCGAGCGCGGCCTTCTCGGCGCCGTACAGCGTGCCGCCGCGGCCGCGGCGCAAGGCTTCCTTGTAGGGGCCGCGGCCGGGCCCAATCGCCGCGCCGCTGCTGATGTTGACGATCGCGCCGCTCTTGCGCGCCAGCATGTCCGGCAGCACCAGCTTGCTCATGTAGAACGGCCCGTGCACGTTGACCGCAAACGACTTGAGCCACCTGGCGGGTGGAAAATCCGCGACCGGAATGAAATAGGTAAGCGCCGCGTTGTTGACCAGCACGTCGATGGGGCCGAAGGCCGCGCGCGCCTCGGCCACCGTGCGCTCGCAGGCCTCGAAGTCGGAGACGTCGCAGGCCGCCGCGAGCGCGCGGCCGCCGGCCTGCTCGATGGCACCGACCGTGGCGCGCAGCGAGCCCGGCAGCGAGGGGTGGTCGCCCTCCTCGAGCGTGCGCGCGGTGCACACCACCTTGGCCCCCTGCTCTGCGAACAGCTCTGCGATGGCCTTGCCGATGCCGCGGCTGGCCCCTGTGACGATGGCGACTTTTCCCTCTAGCTTGCCCATCTGGTTCCTCCCCGCGATCCGGGCTATGAGTCTAAAGCAACGGGTTGACTTCGGCTCCGGACCGAGACTATGAGACCAGAAGTGAATAGAATTCAAACACCGCCCGTGGACAGCCCGGAATTCCGCGCGCTGGCCTGGCAGAAGCTGTTTGCGGCCATGCGCAACGGCATGACCTCTGCGGTGTGGGCCGAGCTGCTGCCGGATGCACCGGCGGTGGTGGACGAGTACCGCACGCGCACCTTCGCCGAGCTCAACGCGCGCGCCAACCAGCTCGCTCGCGCCCTGCGCGCGCGCGGCCTCCACGCCGGCGACGGCGTGGCGCTGCTGTGCAGCAACCGCGCCGAGTACGTCGAGACGCTGGCCGCCACGCGGCGCGCCGGTATGCGCTTGACGCCCGTCAACTGGCACCTCACCGGCGAGGAAGCCGGCTACATCGTGCACGACTGCGACGCCAAGGCCTTCATCGCCGAGGCGCGCTTCACGGAGGTCGCGCAGGCGGCGGCGGCGGCCGCGCCGCACGCGAGCGTGCGGTTGGCGGTGGGCGGCGATCTCGCCGGCTTCGAACGCTACGAGGACGCGCTGCAAGGGCAGGACGGCAGCGACATCGAGGATCCGTCCGTGGGCACCGCCATGCTCTACACCTCGGGGACCACTGGGCGCCCCAAGGGCGTGCATCGCCCGGTGTCGACCCCGCCGGGCCCGCCCGGCGGCGGCGCGGATGCGGGCGCGGCGCCGGCGGCGGCTCCCACGCTGATGGCCGGCAACTACAAGCCGGGACTGGGCGTGCACCTGTGCACGGGCCCGCTCTACCACGCCGCGCCGCTCGGCTTCTCGCTCACCATCCCGCACCTGTTCGGCTGCGCGGTGGTGATGATGGACGGCTGGAACGCCGAGCAGACGCTGCAGCTGATCCAGGCCCACCGCGTCACCCACACGCACATGGTGCCGACGATGTTCCACCGCCTGCTCTCGCTGCCCGAGGCGGTGCGCGCGAAATACGATCTTTCCTCGCTGCAGTTCGTGTTGCACGGCGCGGCGCCTTGCCCGGTGCCGATCAAGCACAAGCTGATCGAGTGGCTCGGTCCGATCGTGCACGAGTACTACGGCGCGACCGAGGGCGTGGGCACGCTGGTGGACTCGGAGACCTGGCTCAAGAAGCCGGGCACGGTGGGCAAGGCCAGCACCGATGGGCACATCAGGATCCTGGACGACGAGGGCAACCAGCTGCCCCCCGGCCAGATCGGCACGGTGTACATGTCTTCGCGCCAGGGACGCTTCGACTACTACAAGGACGAGCAGAAGACGCAGAGCGCGTACCGCGGCGACCACTTCACGCTGGGCGACGTGGGCTATCTCGACGAGGACGGTTACCTGTTCCTCACCGACCGCAGCGCGAACCTAATCATTTCGGGCGGCGTGAACATCTATCCGGCCGAGGTCGAGGCGGTGCTGCTCACCCACCCGGCGGTCGGCGACGTCGCCGTGATCGGCGTGCCCAACCCCGAGTGGGGCGAGGAGGTCAAGGCCGTGGTCGAGCTGCAGCCGGGAGCCGAAGCCTCGCCGGAGCTACAAAGCGAGCTGATCGAGCACTGCCGGCAGCGGCTTGCTCACTACAAGTGCCCGCGCGGCGTCGACTTCGTCGCGACGCTTCCGCGGCAGGACAACGGCAAGCTGTACAAGCGCGCGCTACGCGAGCGCTATCGCGCCGCGGCCCAGTTATAGGAGCGCACCGTGCCAGCCTTCGAGCCCAAACGTTTCGTGCCCACGCCCACACCCGAGACCCGCCCCTTCTGGGAGGGCACCAAGGCCGGCGAGCTGCGGCTGCAGCGCTGCGACGCCTGCGCGCACGTGTACTTCCCGCCACGGTCGTTCTGCCCCAAGTGCGCCGGCCGCAAGGTCAGCTGGTTCACGGCCAGCGGTCGCGGCAGGCTCTACAGCTACGTGATCCACCAGCGCCCGGTGCCGGGCTTCAAGCCGCCCTACTCGATCGCGGTGGTCCAGCTGCAGGAAGGGCCTCGCATGATGACCAACGTCATCAACTGCCCGCAGACGCCCGAGGCGCTGCAGCTCGACATGGAGCTCGAGGTGGCGTTCACGAAGCTCAGCGAGGACATCACCCTGCCCACCTTTCAGCCGAGGCCGAGGTAACCTGCATGAAGCCGAAGAGCGTGGCCATCGTCGGGGCGGCCGAGACGACCGAGCTCGGCGAGATTCCCAACACCTCCCAGATCGAGCTGCACTGTGACGCGGCGCTCAACGCGCTGGCCGACTGCGGCCTCAAGCCCAGCGAAATCGATGGCGTCGCCACCGCGGGCGAGTCGCCGACGGGCGTGGCCTATCACCTCGGCATCACGCCTACCTGGGTCGACGGTACCAGCGTGGGCGGCTGCTCGTTCATGCTGCACGTGCGCCACGCCGCGGCCGCGATCAACGAGGGCTTGTGCAGCATCGTGCTGATCACGCACGGCGAGAGCGGCAAGAGCAACGTTGGCCGTGGCGGCTTCCGTGGCGGCGGCGCGTCGCTGGCCGCGCAGTTCGAGATGCCCTACGGCCCGATGGGCCCGCCCACGCTGTTTACGATTCCGGCGCTGCGCTACATGAAGACCTACGGCGTGAGCGAGGAGCAGCTGGCGATGGTGGCCGTGATCCAGCGCGAATGGGCCGCCAAGAACCCGCGCGCCTCGTACCGCGATCCGATCAGCGTGCAGGACGTGCTGTCGTCGCGCATGATCGCCTACCCCTTCCGCAAGCTGATGTGCTGCCTGGTGACCGACGGCGGCGGCGCGTTGATCCTGACCAGCGCGAGCCGCGCCAAGGACTTCCCGCGCAAGCCAGTCTACGTCGTGGGCACCGGCGAGAGCGTGGAGACGCCGATGGTGAGTCAGATGGAGGACTTCACAAGCAGCAAGGCGTTTCGCGTTTCGGCGCGCAAGGCGTTCGCCGAGGCGGGGATCGCGCATCGCGACGTCGACCATCTGATGATCTACGACGCCTTCGCGCACCTGCCGCTGTACGGCCTCGAGGACATGGGCTTCTGCGACAAGGGCCAGGCGGCACGCTTCATCGAGCAGCGCAACACCGCGCCCGGCGGCAAGCTGCCGCTCAACACCAACGGCGGCGGCCTGAGCTACATGCACTCGGGCATGTACGGCATGTACGCGCTGCAAGAGAGCGTGCGCCAGCTGCGCGGCATCGCCCCGGCACAAGTGCCGGACGCCAAGATTTCGATCGCCCACGGCGTGGGCGGGATGTTCGCGGCCAGCGGTACCATCATCATGACCAACCAGGAGCCGTGAGCGCAGTCGCCCGCCCGGAGCGGCTCTCCAGTGGTTGAGCAGGAAGACGCGAAGGCGGGAAGAATAGACCTACATCTGGGCTTCCCGCCTTCCCGTGTTCCTGTGAAAATTCCCAGTCCGGCCGCCCACTCGGGCCGCTGCGCCAGGAGCATGTGCGCGCGTGGGAGGCAGGGTGGTTTCGCACCGCAAGCGCCAGCGGGTTTTGTATTGGCGCCGGACCTCGAGGTGCGAATATGATCATGAGTCACCTCCATGCGATCGGAGCTACAACGCGAGACGATTCGTCACCGGCTGATGGCCAGCCATCTGCTCGATCTCGCGCAGCTGTTGCCGCTCGAAAAGTTCATCAAGCGTAACGACTGCCAGAACATCTTGCTGGTCCGGCTCGATGCGCAAGAGGCCGAGCTCGCGACCGGGTTGACCCAGCGCTACGGCGCGGGCCTGGCCCAGCCCAAAGCGCCGGGCGTGCTCGACTTCCACACGGCCATGGCCGACGTGGACGACCTCGACCGCACGCAGACCGCGGGCCGCGACGGCGCGCCGCGCTTCGATGTCGAGCAGCTGGCGCGCTGGATCAGCGTGGCGCCGTGCTTCCCGGTGCCGATCGCGAAGCAGGCGGGTGCGTTCTCCGATCGCATCTCGGTCGGCCGCGCGCTCAACAAGGACATCTCGCTGCGCAGCCGCAACATCTCCAAGTTCCACGCCTGGTTCGAGCACGACGAACAGGGCCGGCTGTGCGTGGCGGACGCGGGCAGCAAGAACGGCACCACCGTCAACGGCACCGCTTTGGCTGCGCGCACGCTGGTGCCGGTCACGGCGGGCGACGACATCCGCATCGGCAAGATCGAGACCACGGTCTGCACCGGCGAGCTGTTCTGGCACCTGGTGCAGTCGCTGTGAGCGCGCGCCGGAGCAATCCCGCGCGCGGCTAGCCCGACGGGATCTGGCCCGCGGAAGCCAAGATTTGGGGGCCGCGGGTCTTCCAGGCGCATCGTCAACGCGTCCAGGACCGTTGACCCCTTGGTCGCGACAGAATACAATCATACTGCAGTTATCTAGAAATATGAAGCATGTCCGCTAGCGTCGCGCCGCCCGTGCCTGCCGAGCCTGCGTCCGAAAGCCCGGACCGCTACCAGCTGATCGAGCAGCTCGGCGAGGGCGGCATGGCAGTGGTGCAGAAGGTGCGCGACGGCGCGAGCGGCAAGCTGCTCGCGCTCAAACGACTGCGCCCGGTGCAGCAGCCCGAGCGCCACGCCAAGGCCCGCGCGCTGTTCGAGCGCGAGTTCCACGTGCTCTCGCAGCTCTCGCATCCGCGCGTGGTGCAGGTCCACGACTACGTGGTCGACGACAGCGGCCCGCACTACACGATGGAGCTGCTCGATGGCGGCGACCTGCACGCCCTGGCCCCGGTGCCGTGGCGGCGCGCGTGCAGCCTGATGCGCGACGTGTGCTCGGTGCTCGCGCTGCTGCACTCCCGGCGCCTGGTGCACCGCGATCTGAGCCCGCGCAACATCCGCTGCACGACCGACGGCCTGGCCAAGCTGATCGACTTTGGCGCCATGACCCCGATGGGGCCGGCCAAGCAGGTCGTGGGCACGCCGCCGATCTGCGCGCCCGAAGTGCTGAACCTGGAGCCGCTCGACGCGCGCGCCGACCTGTATTCGCTCGGCGCCACCTTCTATCACGCGCTGGTCGGCCGCCACGCCTATCCGGCGCGCGACTTCCGCCACCTGCGCACGCTGTGGCAGCAGGCTCCGGCACCCCCGTCCGCGTTCGTCCCCGACATCCCCCAGGCCCTCGACGCGCTGGTGATGAGCATGCTCAGCCACGACCCGAGCGCGCGTCCGGTCAACGCCGCGGAGGTGATGGAACGGCTGTCCGCGCTGGCGAATCTGCCCGCGGACGAGCAGCTGTTGGTCTCGGCCGCGTATCTCGACACGCCGGTGCTGGTCGGCCGCCAGCCGCAGCTCGCGCGCGTGCGCAAGAAGATCGAGCGCGCGCGCGAGGGTCGCGGCAGCGCCACCATGCTCCTCGGCGCACCCGGCGTGGGTCGCTCGCGCTTGTTCGACGCCTGCATGCTCGAGGCCAAGTTGTTGGGCGCGGTCGTGCTGCGCGCCGATGCGGGGGACGCGCAACGCGGCGAGTATGGCGCCGTGCGCACGCTGGCCGCGCAGCTGTTCGACAAGCTCCCCGAGGTGAGCCTGTGCTGTGCGCGCCCTCGGGCGAGCGTGCTCGCCCACGTGCTGCCGGAGCTGCGCGCGCGCATGCCCGAGCTTTCGCTGGAAGCGTTCGACGACCCCCAGCAGCGCCGGCCGCGGGTACAGCAGGCGCTGCGCGAGTGGTTCACCGATGTCAGCAAGCAGCGCCCGCTGGTGCTCGGCGTCGACGACGTGGAGGCGGTCGACGAGCCTTCAGCAGCGTTCGTCGCCCTGCTCACCGACGAGATCTCGCGTAACGCCCTGGCGATCGTGGTCAGCGCCCACCAATCCGCGGCCGAGGCGTCGTTCGGCGTGCTCAAGGTGCTACGCGAAGCCAGCACGCGCCTGCAGCTCGACAACCTCGACCCCGACGAAGTGCGCGAGCTGCTGCGTACCGTGTTCGGCCAGGTGCCGCATCTGGAGCTCGTGGCTCACAAGCTGCACGCGATCGCAGATGGCAACCCGCGCGACGTGATGCAGCTCGCGCAGCACCTGGTCGACCGCGGGGCGATCCGCTACGAGTCGGGCTCGTGGTCGCTGCCCGCGCGCATCGACGACGGCGACCTGCCCTCGAGCATCGCCCAGGCGCGCGGCGCGCGGCTCGACGCGCTCAGCGAGGACGCGCTCGCGCTCGCCCAGGCGCTGGCGCTGGCGCCCGAGCTGGGCATCGGCTTCGACGAGGCGCTCACGCTCGGCGGCCACGGCGATGCCGCGCGCTCGCTGCGCAGCGTCGACGAGCTGTTGCTGGCCGGCGTGCTGCGTGCCGTCGGCCGGCGCTTCGAGCTCGCGCAGCACGCCTGGGTCTCGCTGCTGCTCCAGGGCATCGCACCCGAGCGCCTGCGCCCGCTGCACCTGCGCCTGAGCGCGCTGTTCGAGCGCCGCAGCGACGACGCCTTCCGCGCGGCCCAGCACCTGCTGCTGGCCGGCGAGGAGGCGCGCGGGCTCGACGCGCTGGTAGCGCACGCGCGCAGCTCGCAGGCGCGCACCGACCCCGATCCCGAGGCGTTCACGAGGCTGCTGGCCTCGCTACCGCCGGACTGGGCGGCGACCTACCGACTCGGCGCCGAGCTGTGCGCGAAGCTCGGCCGCCCGCGCGCCGAGCTGCAGGCGCTCTACAGCCGTGCAGCCGGGATCGAGGGCGTTTCGTTTGGAGACGTCGACTCGGTGGTCGAGCTGATGGCGCACATGCGGCGCGACAGCGGGCTCGACATCTACGAGTCGCTCGACCCGGCGCTCGAGCCGTCGGCTCGCTTGAGCAAGAGCTTCGAGCTGGCGCAGGCGCGCTACGAGCAGACTCCGGAACGCGACCGCGTGCATGAGCCGGTCGCCGCGCTGCGCCCGCTGGCGCGCGCTTGCGTCGCCGCGATCGGGCCGGTGGCGGCGCGACTCGACCTCGAGCTGTGGGCGAAGGTGCCGTCGCTCGCCCCGTTCGAGCCGCTGTCGCCGGCGCTCGGCGTGCTGGACGTGCTCAGGCGAGGCGTGCGTGCGCGCATCACCGGCCGCACCGAGCAGGCCCGCACGATCTATCAAGCGCTGCTCGACCGCGCCAATCAGCCCGACCGCGCGGGCCTCGACCAGTCGCACCATAGGTACACGACCTACGGCGTGACCTACGCGCTCGGCATGCTGGAGGCGATGCTGGGGCTCGATGCAGCTTTGGGCCGTGCGAAGGCGATCTGCGACGACCCCATGCACGAGGTCAACGCGCTGATCATCACCATGATCTATCACCTGTGGCAGGGCGACGCGCGAGCCACCGAACGCTACAAGCGCCAGATCGAGCTGCGCAGGATCCAGAACACCGGCCGCGTCTGGTCCGAAGGCAGCCACCTGATACCCGAGATCGTCGCGCATGCAGCCTCCGACGATCTGCTGCGGGTGAAGCAGACCATCGACCCGATCGCGCAGATGGCGAACAACTTGCCCGACTGGGTGCCGGTCCTGTGCTACGCGCGCGCCGAGTATCACCGCATTCGCGGCGACGCCGCGGCGGCGCTGCAGCAGCTCGAGCGCGCGCTCGAGCTGACCTCGGCCGGAAGTCACGTGCTGTGGGGCGAGATCGCGGCCGCTCGCCTGAAGGTGCTCGACTCGCTGGAGCAGCGCGAGCAGGCGCGTGATCTCGGCTTGCAGTACCTGCAGGCCGCCGCGCACAACGAGCTCGGCTACGGTCGCAACTGCATCGAGCAGTCGCTGGCCTGCGTGCACGCGGGGCTCGGCGAGCGGGAGCAGGCCGAAGCGCTGGCCGATGCAGCGCTCGCCTACCACGAGCGACTCGGCGCGCACGGGCTCAACCTCGGGCTCGCGCACGAAACCCGCGCCCGCGTCGCGATCCGGCTCGGCGACCACGCGCAGCACGAGCACCACGCCAGGCGTTGCGCCGCCGTGTTCCGCGCGTGCTCCAACCGCGCGCTGATCGCCAAGCACGAGCGGCTGCTGCGCGAGGCGCGCGGCCGCGATGGGAGCGCGACCGGCGCGGGCGGACCGGCGGCGCTGTTGACCGCACAGGCCGCCGCGAGCCACATCACCTCGGCGCTTTCGGCCTGTCCCGGCCCGCGCGAGCGCGCACGCTTGGGGCTCGACCTGCTGGTCGTGCGCAGCGGCGCGCTCGGTGGCTTCCTGTACGCGATCGAGAGCGGCGGCCCGTTCCTGGTGGCGCAATCCGGGCTGGAGGAACCGCCATCGGGCCTGTCGCAAGCCGTGGCCGAGCAGCTGCGCGCGGAGGTAATCGAGAACGATACCACCGCGTCCGGCTCGGACACCGAGTTGTACACGCCCGAGCCCGCGCTCAAGCTCGCGGAGCTGGCGGGGCCCGGCCGACGGATGCACCCGACCCTGATCGGGCACAGCTCGCGGGGGCGCTTCGAGGTCACCGGCCTGGCGGTGTTGATCGTCGATCCGGACAAGCCGTTTTCCGATCCGAGCGACATCGCCTCGCACCTGAGCCGTTCCTGGTTCGACTCGGGCGACGTCACCTCGGTCACCGCCTGGCTGACCGGCCTGACCGCGGGCTGACCGCCTTCGCGCGCGGGCGGGCGGATCGGAATGAGATGACGGGAAAGCGGGAAGTCACACCCGGTCCGTTCCCTGACCGTCTTCCGTGCTTTCCGTTGGAGCTCCTGCTACCGCTGCTCTTCGTCGCGGCAGCGGGCGTGCTCGAGCAGCACGAACGGAGTGCGCAGCTGCAGCACGTCGTCGGCCAGCACCTCGGTGTGGATCAGCTCGAAGCTGCCGGCAGGCCAGTCGAGCACGTGGAAGAAGCGCTCGATCCCGGCGAGCCCGTCGAACTGCTCGGCCAGGTCGATGCGCACGACCGCGCCTTCGCGCAGGTGCAGCGTGGCGCGCTCGCCCTGGTGTACCAGCTGCAGCACGCCGCTGCGCCGCTCCATGTCGGCCAGCGACAGCAGGCTCGCCAGCGAGACCCGGGAGAGATCGCCGTGCATCCCGTTGGCCTGCGCCTCCTGCGCCGCGTGCGCGCGCTCCAGCACGCGCTCGACCCGCGCCAGCAGCTCCACGCTCGAGAAGGGCTTGGCGACATAGTCGTCGACGCCGAGCTGATATCCGCGTAGCCGCTCCTCCTCGCTCGTGAGCTCGGTCAGGAATACGACCGGGGTGCGGCGTAGCGTGGGCCGCGCGCGCACCATGCGCAGCAGGTGCCAGCCGTCCATGTCCGGCATCGTCACGTCGGTGACGATCGCGCTCGGCTGGTGCTTCAGCGCCAGGCTCAGCGCCTCCAACCCGTTGACCGCCGTCAACACCTCGAAGCCGGCCTCGCGCATCACCGACGCCGCGGCTTCGCGGTAGCGGGCGTCGTCGTCGACCACCAGCACGCGCAGCGCCGCCATCCAGCCGCTGTCGGGGGACGAGGCGCGGCTGGCCTCGGCCATGTACTCGGTGAGCTGCGTGGTGGCGCGCTCGCCGCGAATGTCGAGCAGCCGCAGGCGCATGCCGGCCGGTTGCCCCGCGCCTGCCTCGGCCGGGCTCACGCTCTCGATCACGCGCGCCAGCACCCGCAAGCTCGGCGCCTGCCCCAGGTGCAGATCGACCGTGACCAGGCTGCCCGCCGACAGCGGTTGCGGCGTGGCGACGAACAGCCGCTCGACATCGACGTTCAGGTTGACGGAAGCCTCGGCCGACTGCGCGGAGGTGAGCGAGCCCTGCAGCTCCGTGCTCGCCTCGGGAGGCCGCGTATCCACGATCGCTAGTCTACACCTTGTGCGCGGATGCGGCCTGCTCGCCGAACGCGCCCGCGCGGCGCCCAGCGGGCACGTTCAGCAGGTGTGAGCCGCACCCACAGGCGCCGACGTCGGCTTGGGGTGCGGAGCGAGCACGCCGGGCGCGTTGCTCACAGGCCGAGCGCGCGCAGATCCAGTTTCGACTCGCGCAGCGGCGGACAGAAGTAGTAGCCGCCGCTGACCGGTCGGGTGAAGCCGAACAGCGCGTCGACCATGCCGTCGTCCAGGCCGAGCATCCGCCGCAGCACGCGCTCGAAGCGATCGAGCGACTCGCCATACGCGACGAACAGCAGGCCGTGCGCGTCGGGCATGACATAGGGCATCGATCGCCGCAGCATGAAGGCCGCTGGCTCGAAGCTCTCCTGCGCCGAACGCTTGACGTGCGCCGAGGGCGGGGCATCGGTCAGCTCGCGGTCGTCTTCGAGGCTGCGGCCGACGATCGCATCGCGCTGCGCGGGCGACTTGGCGGCGAGCGCGTCGAGGTCGTGGACCCAGCGCTGGACGGCGACCATGCTGCCGCCGTCGAGGCCCGGGCCGCGGCCGCCGATCAGCGCCGCCCTGGCCGCGGCCTCGCCCTTGGGATTCTCGGTCCCGTCGACGTAGCCGCTGAGGTCGCGACCCTCGCGGTGGGTGAAGGTGTCGACCCGCTCGCGCGGGCGAAACGCCGGGCCGAGCAGCGCGCACAGCGCGCGGCTCTGATGCAGCAGCTCCCCGCGGTCGTCCCCGGCAAGGAAGCACAGCAGCGCCTCCTGGGTCGAGGGCGCGGCGCAGCCGGGCCCGCACAGCCCGGCAAAGCCCCGCAGGCCCGGGACCTGCGCGCCCAGCTCGAGCGCCAGGGGCGCGCCCACGCCGACCACGCCGCGGCTCAAGTCGAGACCCGAGGCCAGCGCGCGCAGGGCCGGCCGGGGGTCGACACCCGGGGCCGCCAGGCCGAAAACGTGGAAGCACCCCAGGCGGCCCCGCGGCGCCAGAATCGGGCCCTGGCTCAGGGCGGCAGCGTTCACCGCGCGACCATAGCCTCGGGTGAGGGTACACGACAAGCTCCGGCGCGATCGGCTATCTCCTTGGTATCACTCACGCTTCCGTCGCCTTTCCGGAGTTGGATCGCGTGCTATAGTAGGGCACGCTGAAGCCCGGCGCCGGCCAGTCGCCACCCACGCCCGGAGACCGCCATGCTGCCGATAGCCATCTTTCTCGTCTCCCACTGGGTGCTGAGCGTCTTCTGCCAGACGTTCTTCCTGCACCGCTACGGCGCCCACAGCATGTTCCGCATGAGCAAGGGCTGGGAGCGCTTCTTCCACCTGCTCACCTTCACGGTCCAGGGCAGCTCGTACCTGAACCCGCGTGCATACGCGATCCTGCACCGCGAGCACCATGCCTACAGCGACACACCCAAGGACCCGCACTCGCCCCACGTCTATCCGAATCTGTTCAGGATGATGTTCCACACCCTGCGGCGCTATCAGGGTTTCAACCACGGCCGCATCGAGCCCGAAGCCCGCTTCGCCCAGGCGGTGCCGGAATGGCCGCTGCTCGACAAGATCGGCCGCAGCTGGCCCTGCCATTTGGCTTTCATGGGTGGCTACACTGCATTTTACGCGGTCTACGCGCCACACTGGGGCTATTTTTTGCTGCTGCCGCTACACTTCCTGATGGGCCCGATCCACGGCGCCATCGTCAACTGGTGCGGACACAAGTACGGCTACCGCAACTTCGAGACCACCAAGGCCGACCGCTCGCGCAACACCCTGGTGTTCGACTTCGTGACGATGGGCGAGCTGTTCCAGAACAATCACCACAAGTTCGGCATGTCGCCGAACTTCGCGGCGCGCTGGTTCGAAATCGACCCGACCTACCCCATCATCAAGCTCCTCGACTGGCTCGGGATCGTCGACCTCGGGCCTTCGCCGCAGTGGGCCCGCTACCCGGCCCCCGATGCGGACGCGGTCGCGTGAGAGCCGCGGGTGCCCGGGTCGCCCGATCCGCGGCACACACCCCCACTCGACGTCGCGTCGAGCCGTCAACATGCCTTAGCAGGAAGCAATGGACTTTGGCGTCAATCAAGGCCTGGTAGAAGAGCTCTTCGTTCGCTACCGGGACAACCCACGCGCGGTCGGTGATAGTTGGCGCAACTTCTTCGACGCGATGAGCGCCGAGGAGCGCGCTGAGCTCGGCGCCACCACGAGCGCCCCCCGTGGCAACGGTAGCGGCAACGGCAACGGTCACGCCATGAGGACGCTGGTGGGGATGCCCGCGCCCTCGCACAACGCGGAGGCGGACGAGCCGCAGCCGACCCCACTCAACGGCACCCGGCCCACGCTCGTCGACGAGCTGATCGGCACCGGGCCGCGGCCGGCCGCGCCGGGCGCGAGCGTGCAGATGCAGCTGATGAACGAGTACCAGGAGCGGGTGACCGCACTGGTCCAGGGCTACCGCATGCGCGGGCACCGCTTCGCGCAGCTCGACCCGCTGGGGCTGACGCGCGCCGACCAGAGCGAGCTGTCGCTGGAGCGCTTTGGACTGGCGGAAGTGGATCCCGACACCGTGTTCGCGACCGGCAACTTCGCCGGCGAAGGCCGCCTGCCGCTGCGCGAGATCGTGCGGCGGCTAAAGGAGACCTACGCGCGCAACATCGGCGTGGAGTTCCGCAATCTCGAAGAGCCCGAAATCCGTGCCTGGTTCCAGGAGCAGATGGAGCCCTGCTCCAATCGCATCAGCCTCAGCACCGAGCAGCAGGTGCGCATCCTGTCCAAGCTGATCGACGCCGAGATCTTCGAGCAGTTCCTGCACACCAAGTACGTCGGCGCCAAGCGCTTCTCGCTGGAAGGCGCCGAGAGCATCATCCCGCTGCTCGATCTGGTGATCGACGGAGCCGGCCGCGGCGGCGTCGAGGAGATCGTGAT
This sequence comes from uncultured delta proteobacterium, assembly GCA_963778655.1. GTDB lineage: Bacteria > Myxococcota_A > Polyangia > Polyangiales > JAFGIB01 > CAVZVA01. The sequence goes on along the minus strand of CAVZVA010000010.1, from coordinate 1,212,271 downwards.
CGGCATGGCGCACCGAGGCCGGCTCAACGTGCTGGCCAACGCGATGGAGAAGAACCTCAAGGAGATCTTCGCCGCGTTCGAGGACGAGAATCCGGAGCTCTCGCTGGGCAAGGGCGACGTCAAATACCACCTGGGCTACTCCTCCGATCGCGTCACTTCCTCGGGCACTCCGATTCACCTGACGCTGGCCTTCAACCCCAGCCATCTGGAGTGGGTCAATCCGGTGGTCGAGGGCCGCGTGCGGGCCAAGCAGGATCGGCGCGGCGATCGCGATCGGCGCAAGGTGCTGCCGCTGCTGATCCACGGCGATGCCGCGGTGATCGGCCAGGGCGTGGTTCAGGAGACGATCAACCTGAGCGCGCTGCGCGGCTACACCACCGGCGGCACGCTGCACGTCGTGGTCAACAACCAGATCGGTTTCACGACGGTGTGGGAGGACGCGCGTTCGAGCCGCTACTGCACGGACATCTTCCGCCTGCTCCGCTGCCCGATCTTCCACGTCAACGGCGAGGATCCCGAGGCGGTCGCCCAGGTGGTCAAGCTGGCGATCGACTACCGCCAGCGCTACGGCCGCGACGTGGTGATCGACATGTACTGCTACCGCCGCTACGGGCACAACGAAGCCGACGAGCCGCGCTTCACCCAGCCCGTGATGTACGCCGCGGTCGATCAGAAGCCTTCGGTACGAGAGGTCTACGTCAGGCGTCTGGTCGAGCTCGGCAACATTACCGAGGACCAGGCCAAGGAAATCGAGCAGTCGCGCAGGCGCGTGCTGGAAGAGGCGCTCGACGCAACCCGCGATGAGCACTTCGTCGCGCCCAACTACGCGATGCAAGGCCTGTGGGCGGGCTACGTCGGCGGTCCCGACGCGGAGTGCCCGGAGGTGGCGACAGCCGTGCCGCGCGAGCGGCTGAGCGGGCTACTGCGCCGCAGCACCGAGGTGCCGGAGGGCTTTCAGGTGCATCCCAAGCTCGAGCGCCTGCTGGAGATGCGGCGCGAGATGGCCGACGGCAAACGCCATCTGGATTGGGGCGCGGCCGAGCTCACCGCCTACGCCTCGCTGGTGACCGAGGGCTTCGCGGTGCGCCTGAGCGGACAGGACTCGCGCCGCGGCACCTTCAGCCACCGTCACGCGGTGCTGCACGACAACGTCAGCGGCAGGCTGTACACGCCCGTGGCGCACCTCGAGGACAACCAGGCGCGCTTCGAGGCCTGGGACAGCCCGCTGTCGGAAGCCGGCGTGCTCGGCTTCGAGTTCGGCTTCAGCCAGGACTCGCCCGACGCGCTGGTGCTGTGGGAGGCGCAGTTCGGGGACTTCTGCAACGGGGCGCAGGTCATCATCGACCAGTTCCTGTGCAGCTCGGAGGACAAGTGGTACCGCCTGAGCGGCTTGACCTGCCTGCTGCCCCACGGCTTCGAGGGCCAGGGGCCGGAGCACAGCAGCGCACGGCTCGAGCGCTGGCTGACCCTGTGCGCCGAGGACAACATGCAGGTCTGCAACCTGACCACGCCGGCGCAGCTGTTCCACGTGCTGCGGCGTCAGGTGCTGCGGCCGTACCGCAAGCCACTCATCATCATGTCGCCCAAGAGCCTGCTGCGCGCGCCGGCCGCGAGCTCGACGCTCGACGACCTGGCCAACGGCAGCTTCCAGCGCGTGATCGGCGATTCCGAGGCCCCGCCCAAGAAGGTGAAGAAGATCATCTTGTGCTCGGGCAAGGTCTACTACGACCTGGTCGCCGCCCGGCGCGAAAGCGGACGCAAGGACGTCGCGATCCTGCGCCTGGAGCAGCTCTACCCGCTGCGTGCCGAGCTGCTGCAGCAGGCTCTGGCGCCGTACAAGGCGGGCACGCCGCTGTTGTGGGTCCAGGAGGAGCCGTGGAACATGGGCGCGTGGTACTACATTCGCGCGCGGCTGCCCGAGCTGTTGCAGGACAGGTTCCCGCTGCAGTGCGTATCGCGCCACGAGAGCGCGAGCCCCGCCACTGGGTCGATGGGTGCGCACAAGATCGAGCAGGCGCGCGTGGTGGCGACGGCACTCGAGTAGCGCGACGCACGCAGCCGGCTCGTACGATGCTCGTGGACGGTTTACATTGCGTGAACTTTGCGCAATATCACCCGCGCGTGGTGAAGGGCCCTGTGCGGTCGGCGGGTATGGCTCGAAAGCTTAGGTATTTCGCGAGCTTGTGGACCGGCCGGAGCTGCAAGGAGAGTTAATCGATGTCCAAGGCAGTCGAGACGGTGAGCACCGTCGCCATCCGCTTTGCCGGCGATTCAGGCGACGGGATGCAGATCACCGGCAGCCAATTCACGGATACGACAGCGCTGGCCGGCAACGATCTTGCGACCTTTCCAGATTTTCCAGCCGAGATCCGCGCGCCAGCGGGCACGCTGGCGGGCGTCTCGGGGTTTCAGATCAACTTCTCGAGCGAAGAGGTCTTCACGCCGGGCGACGCGCCCGACGTGCTGGTGGCGATGAACCCAGCCGCGCTCAAGACCAACCTCAAGGATCTCAAGCCCGGCGGCATGCTGATCCTCAACAGCGAGGCCTTCACCAACAAGAACCTCGAGCGCGCCGGCTACAAGAGCGATCCGCTCAAGGACGGCTCGCTGCAGCACTACCGCGTGTTCCAGGCCGACATCACCGGCATGACGCTGCGCTCGATCGAGGATCTCAAGCTCAACAACCGCGCCGCGGTGCGCTGCAAGAACTTCTTCGCGCTGGGGCTGTGCTACTGGCTCTACAACCGCGATCTCGCGCACAGCATCGAGTGGATCAACAAGCGCTTTGGCGAAAGCCCCACCGGCATCGCCAACCTGCGCGCGCTCAAGGCCGGCTACAACTTCGGCGAGACCGCCGAGATGTTCGACCACAGCTACGAGGTCAAGCAGGCCCCCATCGCGCCCGGCCGCTACCGCAACATCTCGGGCAACGAGGCGCTGGGGCTGGGCTTTTTGGCCGCGGCCGAGTTGAGCGGGCTGCAGCTGTTCTTGGGCTCGTACCCGATCACGCCGGCGTCCGACGTGCTGCACTTCCTGGCCGCGCACAAGCACATGGGCGTCAAGACCTTTCAGGCCGAAGACGAGATCGCGGCGGTGTGCTCGGCCATCGGCGCCGCTTACACCGGCGCGCTGGCGCTCACCACCACCAGCGGGCCCGGGCTCGCGCTCAAGGCCGAGGCGGTCGGCCTGGCGTTGACGCTCGAGCTACCGCTGGTGATCTGCGACATCCAGCGCGCGGGTCCGAGCACCGGCATGCCGACCAAGACCGAGCAGGCGGACCTGCTGCAAGCGCTGTTCGGTCGCAACGGCGAGTCGCCGATCCCGGTGATCGCGGCGCGCAGCCCCGGCGACGCGTTCCACGCCGCGATCGAGGCCTGCCGCATCGCGCTGCGCCACATGATCCCGGTGGTGCTGCTGAGCGACGGCTACATCGCGAACAGCGCCGAGCCCTGGAGCGTGCCGGTGATGGCGGATCTGCCGCGCATCGAGGTGCACTTTCGCACCGACCCGGAGGGCTTCGCACCGTATCTGCGCGACGAGCGGCTGGCACGGCCCTGGGCGATTCCGGGCGTGCCGGGCCTCGAGCATCGCATCGGCGGCATCGAGAAGCAGAACATCACCGGCAACATCAGCTACGACCCGGCCAATCACGAGCTGATGAGCAAGCTGCGCGCCGAGCGCGTGGAGAAGATCGCCGACGAGCTGCCGCCGACCGAGGTGCACGGGGACGGCTCCGGCGACCTGCTGGTGGTGGGCTGGGGCGGCACTTTCGGCGCGATCCGAGGCGGCGTCGCCCGTATGCGCGAGCGCGGCCACACCGTCGGCCACGTGCAGCTGCGCCACCTGAACCCTTTCCCGCGCGACTTCGGCGAGATCCTGCGCCGCTACGACCGCGTGCTGGTGCCGGAGCTGAACCTCGGCCAGCTGGTGAGGCTGATCCGCGCGCGGTATCTAATCGACGCCAAGAGCTACCCGAAGATCCAAGGGCAACCGTTCAAGGAAGCCGAGATCGTGGAAGCGATCAAATCGCAGCTGGAGGCGCACTGATGCAGTCCAAGAGCCCGTATCCGGTCGTGCAGAACACCGACCCGAGCGCCCAAACGCGCAAGGACTTCACCTCGGATCAGGAAGTCCGCTGGTGTCCGGGCTGCGGCGACTACTCGATCCTGGCGCAGGTGCAGCGCGTGCTGCCGTCGTTCGGCATCCCCAAGGAGAAGTACGTGTTCGTGAGCGGCATCGGCTGCTCGAGCCGCTTCCCCTACTACATGGACACCTACGGCATCCACAGCATCCATGGGCGCGCCCCCGCGATCGCCACCGGCATCAAGGCGATCAACCCGGACCTCGCGGTGTGGGTGATCACGGGCGACGGCGACGCGCTGTCGATCGGCGGCAACCACTTCCTGCACGTGCTGCGCCGCAACGTGGACGTGAAGGTGCTGCTGTTCAACAACCAGATCTACGGGCTCACCAAGGGCCAGTACAGCCCGACCTCGCCGTTCGGCAAGAAGGCCAAGTCCACGCCGCTCGGCTCGATCGACTACCCGGCCGATCCGGTCAGCTTGGCGCTGGGCGCCGGGGCGACGTTCGTGGCGCGCACGTTCGACGTGAACGTGCAGCACATCCAACACGTGCTCAAGCGCGCCGCCGAGCACAAGGGCACGGCGTTCGTCGAGATCTACCAGAACTGCAACATCTTCAACGACGGCGCCTTCGCCCAGCTCACCGACAAAGAGAGCAAGGCCGACAGCGTCGTCGAGATCGAGCACGGCAAGCCCTTGCGCTTCGGCAAGGACAAGGACAAGGGCATCGTGCTCGAGCCCAACCTGCACCCCAAGGTGGTGCGCGTCGCGGAGGTGGGCGAGGACAAGCTGTTCGTGCACGACGAGCGCAACGAGCTCGCCGCGCTCGTGCTCAGCCGGCTGCGGGCGCCCGAATTCCCCACGCCGATCGGGGTGTTTCGCGCGGTCGAGCTGGCGAGCTATGATGCGCTTCTGAACCAGCAGGTGGAGCGCGCCTCGGCCGGAAAGACGACCAGCGTGCAAGAGCTGCTGGATGCCGGTGCGTGGACCGTCTCGTGAGCCCGCGCGCCGGGGGAGGCTCATGTGGCAAGACTCAAGAAGCACCCAATCACCAGCCGGCAACGCCGCTCGCTCGCACGCGTCGCGCCGCTTGCGCTCGGTTTGCTGCTGGCGACGGCCTCATCAGGGTGTCTGGACTTCACCAGCCAGCAGAACACCGTGATGTCGGTCGATCTGTACTGGGACGAGCAGACCGCTAGCGGGGACTTCTCCGGGGGCACCTGCAAGAGCGCGGGCGTGAGCACCATCTCGTGGACGCTGACGCGCGCCGACAATGGCGACGAGGTCGCGAGCAACAAGGACATGAGCAAGAAGTGCGTCAACGGCATCGATTTCATCGACCAGCCGGCAGCGCAGTACACGCTCAAGATCACGGGCCAGGACGCCAACGGCGACACGCTGTGGAACGCCACCTGCAAGGGCCTGGCCGTCCTGCGCTTCGACGTCGGCTACGAGTGCGACATCGACGCCCCGTGATTGCCCGAGCGGCCGCCGCCGGCTAGAGTGCAGGGTCGGCTTCTCGTCCCCCGCAAGGATTCTCGTGCCCCAGTACGGCCGTCCGCAGCTCGCGCTTCCCCGCCTCTCGGCCGTCGTCAAGAAGCTGATCCTGGGGCTGCTCGCGGCCTACGTGCTGCAGCTGGTGCTGCAGAACTGGATGGGTATCCCGGTGGTTGGGCTGCTGGCGATGACGCCGGCCGGCCCCGGGCTATGGCAGCTCGTCACCTACGTGTTGATCGACGGCAGCGGCAACCCGCTGATGTTCCTGTTCGGGCTGCTGATCATCTGGTGGACGCTCTCGCCCTTCGAGATCGGCTACGGAGCCAAGCGCACGTTGCAGCTGTGCCTGTGCTCGTTGCTGGGGGCCAGCGTCCCGGCGTACCTCATGGGCTTCGTGCTGCCGGGATCGCCGCCCCTGTTCGGCTCCAGCCCGCTCTGGTTCGGCGGCCTCGCCGCCACCACCTGGCTCTATCGCGACCAACAGATGTCGCTGTTCGGCGTGATGCCGATGAGCGGCAAGCAGTTCCTGTGGCTGCTGCTGGGACTGAGCGTGCTGTTCTTCGTCTTCGACAAGAACCACACCCAGCTGATCGCCAGCCTGGGCGCGATGGCCGGCGCGATCGCGTTCGCGCGCTGGATGAAGCGCCCGCGCCGGCCGCAGACGGTACGGCGGCCTTCGCAGCGCCCGAGCGGGTTCAAGGTCATCCAGGGCGGCGGCGGCGACGACGGCCGGCCCAAGTGGCTCAACTAAACCAGCGGTCACGATTCGGGAATGGATGATCGCGCCGGCCAGAGCCTCGGATTCGAGGATAGGCGCCGCGTGGAGGGCCTGACTCCACCCGCCCGCGGCCGCGGGCGGCTGCTCGGCCCGGGGCCCGGATCGCGGGTTCCGACCGGCCACCGCCCGGCCGGGGGCTCTCGTGCCCGGAGCCGACTCGCGGCGCTGGCCGTGCTGGTGTGCAGCTGCGCGGGCTGCTCGCAGGGCGACCGCGCGGTGCCGTTCAAGCTCGGCGCCGCGCGCGCGCCCGGTGCCGCGAAGAACGCCACCCCGGCCGCTGGGGCTACGCCCGCGGGGCCGGGCCAGGCCAGCAGCTATCCGGCCGGCACCGCCGAGATCGAGCTGGACGGGCGCAGCTTGAAGCTCGCCGCGGGCTCGGTGCGTGGGGCGCTGGCGCTCGCCGCGCAGGCCGGGGCGCCGCCCGGACTGCTGGTGCTGCTGCAGGACCCGGGCGGGGCCCTGTCGCTGGCGCGGGCGGGGGCCGACGGCGACACGCGCTGGGCCAGCCCGGAGCCCGTCGTGCCGCTGCAAGAAGCCGGCACCAGCGAGACCTGCAGCGCCCGCAGCGCGAGCCTGGGGGCGCTCGACGCCGCGCGCGCGCTGATCGATCTCGAGCTCGACTGCACCGCCGGGCCGGCGCCCGGCGCGCCCGGGGCCGCGCCGCATGCCCCGCCCCCCGCGCCCGCACCGCAGCAGGCCCCGCCGGCGCCTGCCCCCGCGGCCTTGCCCGCGCCCTCCTCCCCGCCGGCTCCGAGCACGGCTGCGCCGCAGCAGCCGGCCAGGCTCCCGCCGCCCACGCCTGCCAACCCCACACCGGCAGCCGCGGCGGGCGCTGCGCCTGCGGCGACTGCGGCCACCCACGGCGAGCGCCAGCTGTGGGTGGTGACGCGCGAGCCGCAGCCGCGCGTGCTCGAACACCTGACCGCGCTGGCGCCGCAGAGCCCGGACGAGCCCAAGGTCACGCCCGCGCTGCAGAGCCGGGACCTCGATGGCGACGGCAATCCCGATCTGCTGCTGTCGCTGGAGGTGGCGGCGGCCGGCACTGCACCGACTCAGCTCGAGGTCGAGCTGTACAGCCGTGCCGGCGGGCTTGCGCGCGACCCGGCCGAGCCGGAAAAAACGCTGCGCGCGCTGGCGGACCGCGCGGCGGCCAAGCGCCGCAGCGACCCTGCGGGCGCGGGCGAGCTGGCCCGCCAGGCGCTGCTCGTCCACCGCGCGCTGTGCCGCGAGAGCGGCGCCGCACGCCTGCAGCTCGGAGTTGGCCGCGGACTCGACTGCGGGCCCTCGCTGGGGGCGGGCCGCGCGGCCTCGGTGCTGGTCGCGGTGCTGGCAGCCGGCGGCAAGCTGCTGCAGGCGGTCGAGCGCTATCAGATGCTGGATGCGCCGGCCTACCGCTTGACCGACAACGACCGCGAGCGCGCCCGCTATGCGCTGCAGTCGCGCGTCGACGCCCAGAGCTACGGCTGGAAGCCCGGCCCGCAGCTCGAGCTGCCGCCCGGGCCGCGCGTGCAACGCGCGCCTTGCGCGTTCGTCGACGAAGATCACCTGTTGCTGCGCGGGACGCGGGCCCGCAGCTACGACCTACGCAACGGCACGCTGGAGCCCACGGGCATCCCGGCGCAGACCGCGATCACCGATCCGAGCGGTCGCTACGCGGTGAGCGCCGTGGTGCGGGCCTGCGACGGCTACCACCTCGGCATCGTGCTCGCGTCGCAGCTGGTGGCGGGGGTGAGCACGGGCCGCAACGTGTCAGAGCCGCTGTTCGCGCCCGCGGAGCCGCCGCCGCAGGCGGGCTGCCCCGAGCTGACGCGCGAGCAGCGCGCCGATCAGGACGGCTACCGCGTGCTCGACTGGACGAGCGCCGGCGTGCTGATCGCGCACGCGGACACCCTGCTCCTGTTGCCGCTCGATGCGAGCGCGAACGCGCACGGACCTGCGCGCGTGCTGGGACCGGACGATACGCTGCCTGCGCTCAACCAGTCTGCAGAGCTCACCGCCGATGGCCGCTACCTCGCGCTGCTCACCTCGGTCGGAATCGCGATCCATGACCGCAAGCAGGGCAGCACCAAGCTGATCGCGGTGCCCGCGGGCACCGGCACGGTCAGCGATATCGCGCTCTCGCCTTCGGGCAAGCTGCTGGCGGTGGTGCGCGGCGGCCGCTTGCTGCTCGGCGTGCCACGCGCGCCGCAGGCCCCCGCGCCCGGCGCCCCCACGAGCGCGACCCCGCTCGCGCCGCCGGCCAGGCACGAACCGCCCGCGCCTTAGGATCTCGAGATCGGCCTGCTATGCGAGCAATCGAGCCGGGCGCGCCGCCCGGACGCGGCGCGCGCGCTCCAGGCCGAGCGCCAGCGCCGCGCAGGCGAACAGCAGCAGCAGCACACCCAGCGAGGCCTGCGGCAAGCTCAGCGCGCGGGCAAAAGGTCGCGCTAACCGACCATAGCAGAACGGCAAGTGCGCGACGTAGAGCAGCAACGAGTGGCGTCCCATCGCCAACAGCGGCGCGCGCAGCCGCGGCCCCAGTCGCGGCGCGAGCCAGGTCGCGACGACCAGCAGCAGCAGCGCGCGGCCGCCCAGCTCGAGCGCATTGGGGTAGATGCCGACATTGGTGCGCGCCGGGACGAGCGCGAGCGACGCGCCGAGCAGGCTTTGCGCGCCCGCGCCGAGCGCGCACGCGAGCAGGCCGGACGGCAGCCCGGCGCGCAGCGCCCAGCCCTGCACCCGCGTCGTATCGCCGTGCAGGCGCGCCAGCGAAAGCCCGAGCAGCACGCCGGCGCTGGCCCAGGCCAGCAGGGGCACGACCGGCATGCGCGTCACGCCCGGCACGTCGATGAAGAGCGCGGCGGCGTAGCGCACGGGGCCGCCGAGCCGGCCCCCGAGCCGGCTCAGCCACGGACACGAAAGCCACGCGAGCAAGCCGAGTACCGCCGCGGCCCGAGCGAGCGAGCGCAGCCCGTTGTCGCCAGCACGCGGCTCGCGCAGGCCGAGGCCGGCCAGCAGCGCGAGCGACAGCCCGATCGCGTGCAGCACGTCGGCCCGCAGCACGGTGTCGAGACGCAGGCCGCCATCGAGCACGGCACAGCCCGCGCTCAGCGCGTAGCCGGCGAGCACGAGCCGCGCGCCGCGCATGACCAGGCCGCGCCGCACGCGCGCCAATGGCTCCCCGCGTGCCGCGGCGCCGTGGGCGCGCAGCGCGAGCGAGACGCCCGCGAGCAGCAGAAACGCCGGCAGCGCGAGCGTGGCGACCGCACGCGTGAGCGCGAACGCTGGACCGGTGCGCGCGCCACTGCGCACCCAGCCGTCGTAGGCGTGCGCATCGAGCATGGCCAGCAGCGCGAGCGCTCGGGCGAGATCCACGCCCGGCAAGCGCGCGCGCCCGGCCGCCGGCTCGGGAGCGGTGCTCACCCGCCGGCACCGCGGTCGCAGCCAAGGTATGGCCTAGGTTGGCTAGCTATCCACAGGGAAACCCGGGCCACAGCACCTGCTGGCAGTTCCATCTGGACGAAACTCTCCGTTGCAATCATCCGCTGTGACACTTGAAACAAACTATTATGTTAACATTGTCCAACTCGGCGAGCTTTGTGGAGAAGATGACGAATCCAGTCCCGGCCCAGCCTGCTTTCGAGCTGCTTGCACCGCAGGTCACAAGCTCGGACACGCATGCGCTCGCCGGTTCGGGCGCTCCGATCCGCATCCTCCACCTCGAGGACAACAGCGATGACGCGCTGTTGATCGCACGCGAGCTTACCCGCGCGGGGCTGCGCTTCACGCTCGAACGCGTGCAAAGCGAGCCCGCGTTCGTGGGCGCGCTGGACGAGATGCGTCCTGATCTGGTGCTGTCCGATAGCAGCCTGCCGCTGTTCGACAGCGGCAGGGCGCTGTCGCTGCTGCGCGCCAGCAGCGCCGAGATCCCCTTCATCGTGGTCTCGGGAACGATCGGCGAAGAACGCGCGGTCGAGATGCTACGCGCTGGTGCCACGGACTACGTGCTCAAGGATCACCTATCGCGACTGCCTTCCGCGGTTGAGCGCGCGCTCGACGAAGCCGCGCAGCGCAAGGCGCGGCGCGACGCCGGGCAAGCGGTGCGGGCGAGCGCCGAGCAGCTCAGCCGGCTCGCAGACGCGCTGCCGCAAATCGTGTGGGCCGCGCGCGCCGATGGCACCATCGACTACTTCAACCAGCGCTGGTACGACTTCGCTGCGAGCGTGGGCCGTGCGGTGGGCGTCGGCGAGTGGCGCTCGATGCTGCATCCGGATGACGTCGACGAGACGATGAGTCGCTACCACGCGGCGGTCGGCTCGGGCTCCGTGTTCGAGGTCGAATGCCGTTTCGCGGACCGCAGTGGTGGGTATCGCTGGCATCTATGCCGCGCGCTGCCGGTGCGGGACGAAAGCGGGCGCATCGTCCGCTGGTTCGGCACGGCCACCGACATCGACGCGCGCAAGCTCGCCGAACAGGCGTTGCTGCGCGACGCTTATTACGACCGTCTGACCTCGCTGCCCAACCGCGCGCTGTTCGAGGACCGCTTGGCCAAGGCGATCCGCGCCAGGGAGCGCCAGGGCGGCTCGCTATTCGCCCTGCTGTTTCTCGACGTCGACGGCTTCAAGCGGGTCAACGACTCGCTCGGTCACGAGACCGGCGACAAGCTGCTGTGCGCCTTCGCCCGCAGGCTCGAGCGCGTGATCCGCCCCGGCGACACCATGGCGCGCTTCGGCGGCGACGAGTTCGCGATTCTGCTCGAGCACCTGGGCGCCCGCGAGCACGCCACTCAAGTGGCGGAGCGAATCCTCGGCAGCATGGCGGGCGCGTTCGTGGTCGACGGGCGCGAGCTCGCCGCCACCACCAGCATCGGCGTCGCGCTGGGCACGGGCGCAGGCGAGAACGTGGACGCGCTGTTGCGCGACGCCGACGCCGCGATGTACCGCGCCAAGGCGCTCGGGCCGGGCCGCTGCGTGACTTTCGATGCCACGATGCGCGCCGCCTCGCTCGAGTTGCTCGATCTCGAGCGCGACTTGCAGCGCGCCCTGGCCCAGAACGAGCTCGTGCTCCACTACCAGCCGATCGTCGCGCTCGAGGGCGGGCGCCCGGTCGGCTGGGAGGCCCTGGTGCGCTGGCCGCACGCGACCCGCGGCCTGCTGCCGCCTGCCGCCTTCGTACCGCTGGCCGAGCAAGCGGGGCTGATCGCGGCGTTGGGGGCCTGGGTGTTGCAGACCGCGTGCGCGCAGATGCAGGCGTGGCGGGCGGCCGGCGCCCCGGCGTTGGATCTCGCGGTCAATCTTTCCGCGATCCAGCTCGGGCAGCAGGGGCTGGGAGAGCAGATCGCCCGCGTGCTGCGCGACACCGGTTTCGATCCCGGACACTTGAAGCTGGAGATCGACGAGGGCTTGTTGATCGACGCATCCGGGCGCCTGAGCGGGGTGCTCGAGGAGATCAGGTCGACCGGAGCGTCGCTGTCGATCGACGACTTCGGCACCGGCTACTGCTCGGTCAGGCAGCTGCGGCGGCTGGGCTGCGCCTCGGTCAAGATCGACCGCTCGCTGGTTCAGGGACTGGACGACGATCGGGATGGCGGCGACGTCGTCGCCGCGATCGTCGCGATGGCGCACAGCCTCAAGCTCGAAGTGGTCGCCGAAGGCGTCGAAAACGAGCGCCAGAACGCCGCGCTGTGCGCGCTCGGCTGCGACCAGGCCCAGGGCTTTCTGTTCGGTCGCCCGCTGCCGGCGTGCGAGCTCGAACCGCTGCTGCCGAGCTCCGGCGCCTGAGCACGTCCGTGCCGTGACGATGACACGCGCGGCAGACGCGGGCCGCAGTTGGCTGTATGCTGCGGGCGCAGACAGAGCCGCGACGCGCGAAGAGCGCCGCCGCGCAGGCCGCGCGGCCGGCGCGGGCCGCCCGCAGCAACCCTGATGAAGCCACGCGAAAGCCACGCGGATTCGAAGCTCGAAGCCCGCATCTTGGCCACTCTGCGCAAGCGCAGCACGCGCGCGCTGCATGCCTCCGAGATCCGCGGTCGGGCCGGGCTCGACCGCACGCACCACGCCCAGGTGCTGCAGCTGCTGGAGCGGCTGGCGGCGCTCGGCATGCTGACCAAGCTCCCGGGCGACCGCTACCGCGCGCAGCCCGCCACCCCCCGGACGCGGGCCGGCGCGGCAGCGCCGGCAGCCGGCGGCGGAGAGGCCAGCCCGCGGCGTCGCACGCGCGGCGGTGAGCTCGAGGGCGTGCTCACGCTCAACGCGCGCGGCTTCGGCTTCGTGGTCACGGCAGAGCCCGGGCCCGATGTGTTCGTGCCCCCGGGCTACCTCGGCTCGGCGATGCACGGCGACCGCGTGCGGGTGCGCGCCAAGCCGAGCCCCAAGGGGCTCGACGGCCGGGTGGTCGCGGTGCTGGAGCGGGCGGTGCGCTACATAGGCGGCCAGCTTCACCTCTCAGCGCAGGGCGCGAGCCTGCAGCCCGACGACGAGCGGATGCGCATGCCGATCCAGATCAAGGGCAAGCTCCCGGAGCAGGCGCGCACGGGCATGGGCGCGATCGCGCAGGTGATCGGCTTTCCCGAGCGCGAGGGCGAGCCGCTGCTGGTCAAGATCGTCGAGACCTTCGAGCCCGAGGCGTTCGTGCAGTACGAGATTCGGCGGATCTTGCTGCGCGAGGGTGTCGAGGACGCGCACGCCGCCGACGTGCAGGCCGAGGCAGCAGCGCTGCCCCACGCCATCACCGCGCGCGACCGGCGCGGCCGCGAGGACCTGCGCGCGATCCCGCTGCTGACCATCGATCCGGCGGACGCACGCGATCACGACGACGCGGTCTGGGCCGAGCGGCTGCCGGGGGGCGGCTACCGGGTGCTGGTGGCGATCGCCGATGTCTCGCACTACGTCCCGGAGGACAGCGCGCTCGACCGGGCGGCGCTGGAGCGCGGCTGCACTATCTATCTGCCCACGCGGGCCATCCCCATGCTGCCGCCGGAGCTGTCGAGCAACCTGGCCTCGCTGCTGCCCAAGCGCGACCGGCTCACGCTCGCGGTCGAGATCGAGCTGGACGGCCGCGGCATGGAACGCGGGCACCGGCTGATCGAGGGTGTGATGCGCTCGGCGGCCAACCTGACCTACGAGGCGGTGGCGCACGCGCTGGGCCTGACCGTGCACGGCCCTGCCCAGGCCGAGGCCGAAGCGCATCTGGCCGAGCTCAGCGTGCTGCTCGAGGTGGCCAAGCTGCGGCGCGAGCTGCGGCGGATGCGCGGCTCGCTCGAGTTCGAGCTGCCGGAAGCCAAGGTGCGGGTGGACGACGAGACCGGCCAGCCGACCGACGTGGAGCGCTCGCGCCGCGATCCCGGCGTGGCGCGCGCCTACAACATGATCGAAGAGATGATGCTGCTGGCCAACGAGGTGGTCGCGGCCGAGCTCAGCGACCGCGGGCTGCCGGCGATCTACCGCGTCCACGGCGCGCCCGACCCCGAGCGGATCGAGACCTTCTGTGCGCTGGCGCAGGCACTCGGCTTCGAGCTCAGCGCGGACGTGGCCGAGAAGCCCCAGAAGCTGGCGCACTTCCTGATGCGCGTGCAGGGCACCCCGCACGCCACCGCGCTCGGCTACCTGCTGCTGCGCGCGATGCAGCAGGCGACCTATGACACGGTGAACATTGGCCATTTCGGGCTGGCCGCGGAACACTACACGCACTTCACCTCGCCGATCCGCCGCTATCCCGATCTGGCGGTGCACCGCATCGTGCGCAAACTGGCGCGCGGCGAGCGCGTCAACACCCGCGGCTTGACCGAGCGCCTGCGCATGCAGGCGCTGCAGTCGAGCCAGCGCGAGCGGCGATCGATGGCGATCGAGCGCGAGGTGGTCGACCTGTACGGTGCGTACCTGCTGCGCGACCAGGTGGGCGAGACCTTCGACGCCACCATCAGCGGCGTGAGCGAGCACGGCTTTTACGCCACGCTGGATGCGCCGTTCGTGGATGTGCTGTGCCGCGCCGCGGCGCTGCCGCGCGACCGCTACGAGCTGGACGCCCACGGCGTGCGCCTGCGCGGCGCGCTGGGCGGCCGGGTCTACGCGCTCGGCGATCGGGTGCGGCTGCGGATCGAAGACGTGTCGGTCGCGCAGCGCAAGGTGCTGGCGGTGCCGGCGGAGGTGCCCTCGGTGGCGCCCCCCGGGCCGGAGCCGGGCAAGCGCGGCGGCGGTGCGCGCGCGAGCGGGCGGCCTCAGCCGGGCGCGGCGCGAGGCCGGCGTTCGAGCACGCCCAAGCCGGCGCGCGGACGCGAGGACGGGCGGCGCAAGAAGCGGCGATGACGCGCAAGCCGACCGCCGAAGCTGCCGCGCCCTACACTGCGCCCGCGTTGATCGCGCGCAAGCGCGACGGCGGCGTGCTGCCGAGCGCCGCGATCGCCTGGCTGATCGAGGGCTTCACCGCCGGCCGCGTCGCCGACTACCAGATGAGCGCGTTCGCGATGGCGGTGTTCCTGCGCGGGATGACGCCGGCCGAGACGGCGGCGCTCACGCTGGCGATGCGCGACAGCGGACGCAGGGCGAGCCTGCGGCGCGCCGGCGGGCCCAAGGTCGACAAGCACTCGACCGGCGGGGTGGGCGACAAGGTGTCGATTTGCCTGGCGCCCATCGCGGCCGCCTGCGGGCTGCGGGTGCCGATGATCAGCGGCCGCGGTCTCGGCCACACCGGCGGCACGCTCGACAAGCTGGAGGCCATACCGGGCTTTCGGGTCCAGCTCTCGCTGCGGCGCTTCGAGCAGCTGGTAATCGCTCACGGCTTCGCGCTGGGTGGCCAGACCGCCGATCTCGCGCCTGCCGACCGCAGGCTGTACGCGCTGCGCGACGTCACCGCGACGGTCGAGTCGATCCCGCTGATCACCGCCAGCATCCTCTCGAAGAAGCTGTGCGAGGATCTCGACGCGCTGGTGCTCGACGTCAAGGTCGGTCGGGGCGCGTTCATGCGCGCTCTGCCC
The DNA here is from genome assembly GCA_963778655.1 of uncultured delta proteobacterium. Lineage (GTDB taxonomy): Bacteria > Myxococcota_A > Polyangia > Polyangiales > JAFGIB01 > CAVZVA01. The sequence continues at coordinate 1,196,964 of CAVZVA010000010.1, read as the reverse complement.
CAGGCGCGCGCGCTGGCGCGCTCGATCGTGCGCGTGGGTGCGGCCGCGGGCCTGCCGACCACCGCGGTGCTCACGCGCATGGACAGCCCGCTCGGGCGGGCCGTGGGCAACGCGCTCGAGACGGCGGAAGCGTTCGCGCTGCTGCGCGGCGCCGGCCCCGACGATCTGCTCGAGTGCACGCAGGTGCTGGGCGTGCAGATGCTGCTGGCCGGCGGCCTCGAGCGCAGCCCGCTCGCGGCCGAGCGGCGCCTGCAGGCCGCCATTCGCAGCGGCGCGGCGTGCGCCAAGATGGAGGCGCTGGTGCGCGCCCAAGGCGGCGACCCGCGCGTGGTGAGCGAGCCTGATCGCCTGCCGCGGGCCGAGCGCGTGGCACGGCTCGAGGCCGCGCGCGGCGGCTTCGTGCGCGACCTCGATGCGCGGGCGGTGGCCGAGGTCGCGCTGCGCCTGGGCGCGGGACGCACGCGCGCCGACCAGCCGATCGATCCAGCGGTGGGCGTGGTGCTGCACAAGAAGCCAGGCGAGCGGGTCAGGCGCGGCGAGCCCTTGGCAGAGCTGCACCTGCGGCGCGGGGCGCAGCTGGCCGCGGCTCGCGCCGCGCTGCTCGCGGCCTACAGAATCGGGCCCAAGCCGCCGCCACGCCGGCCGCTGGTGCTCGAAATCATCCGCCCGCGGCGCAGGCGCTAGATTTTAGCGGCGGCGCCACAAGCCGAGCCGGCCGCGCTGCGTCATGATGGTGAAGCCCGCGAGCGCGTCAGGCGTCAGGGTGTAGCCGCAGCCCGCTTCGAGCGCAGCCAGATCGGCCTGCACAAATGCTTCGCGGCCGATTCTGTCGCGGCGCAGGCAGCGCCACGCGCGGCTTGGTGTGGCCGATCTGGTCGAACGCATAGAGGCCGCCGGGCACGCCGTAGCTGCAGCTCGCCACCAGCACCAAACCCAGCGGGCGCGCGGGCGGACGCCGGGGTGGCATCTGCCACAACGTGAGCTTGCCCCGCGTACCGAGCTGCCGGCAGTGCGCGAACAGAAAGTCCCAGAACACGAGGTGCCCGGCCACGCCCTGCTCGCCGCTGTCCTCGTGACTCTGGCCGGTCACGATGTGGGTGACGCCCAAACCGTGGAGCAGGTCATAGAGCTGAGCAGCGCTGGTGTAGTGGCTGTAGTGGATGCCCCCTTGCCACGCCGCTTCGTCGGTCACCACCGGCGCGTCGAGCCCGAGCCACAGGCGATCTTCGTGTACCAGCACCTTGGCGTGCGGCGGCAGCAAGGCGCCGACCGCGGTCCAGGCGCTGAAGCCCCACTCCTCATAGGGCTGAAAGCGCGTGGCATAGCGCTTGAAGTAGCCGGCGCCGATCATGTTGACGACGTGCGGCAGCGGATGCAGGCCGGGGATCATGGTGTACGAGGGAATGAAGCGGGCGCCGGCCCCGCACAGCAGCTGGGCGCCGACCAGCGCGCCGGCCGCAAAGCGGCCTGCCAGTCCGCGCTTGCGCCAGGCCAGCACCAGGGTGGCCAGCGCGGCGACCACCAACCAGGGTAGGCACGCCTGCAGGTAGCGATCGCGGTGGTTGGTCCAGTACCACACCAGGGCTGCGCTCAGCCCGAGCCCGTAGAGCAGCAGAAGGCGACGGCCGGGGCCGACGAAGGGCAGACAGTAGAGCGTGGCGGCAAACAGGAAGCCGAAGGTCGGAATATAGCCGTGGAACAGGTACTCGTGCACCTGGAAGCCGAGCGTCAGCGCCACGCGCAGCGATTCCAGAACGCCCGCGAGGCTGCGCGCGGGTTGCAGCACGGCCTGCTGCACGAACCGGTTGAAGTACACGCTCGCTTCCGGGCTCCACGGATGAGCGGGCAGGTAGGCGTGCAAGATCGGGTAGAACGGGTCGCCGTACCAGACCCAGTTCTTGAGCCAGTGCGGCGCCCACAAGAGCAAGAACGCCGCGCACAGCGACAGCGGCGCAAGCCAGGCGCGGCGCGAACGACGCTTGCCGCGCAGGCGCGTGGCCGCGCGCAGCGTCACGAAGCCGAGCAAGGGCACGGCGACGCACAGCGCGGAGTACTTGGTGAGCGCCGCGCCCGCGGCCAGCGCACCGAGCAGCGCGCAGTGGCGCGGCCGCAGCGTGCCGAGCGCCGCGTACAGCACCAGCAAGCCGGCCGGGGCAAACACCGCCGCGATGTGATCGGCCCCGAGCGACAGGTTGGAGTCGTAGACCAGAAAGCCCGGAAACAGAAAAAAGGCCGCCCACGAAAGCGGCAGCCGCACGCCGGGCAGCACGCGCCGTAGCAGCGTGGGCGTGGCCGCGACCGTCATCGCGAACACCAGCAGCTCCAGGTGCGCGCACAGCTCGATCCGGTGCACGATGCCCGCGGGCAGCAGCATCGCCCACGCGTAGAGCAGGCTCGCGAGGTGGGGGTACGCGGCCAGGAACCAGCCCTCGGCAAAGGGCGCGACACGGCCGCTCGAGGCGTATTGCTGCGCCAGCGTGAGGTGGTACCAGCGCGCGTCGTGCTGCACGTTGTGCGGGGTCAGGATCGGCAGATAGACCGCCATCATGCCGACCGCGCCGAACACCAGCGCCGCAAGCTCGAGCGTGCCGGGCCTCCAGCCCGCGGGCGGCAACAGCGCGCGCCAGCGGCGCGCCAGGCGTTTCAGCTCGGGCAGGCCGGCGAGCAGGAAGACAAGCGGTGCGAGCACGAAGAAGGCCAGGTTGAGCCCGCCCAACAGGCCACAGCCGAAGACTGCGAGCGCGAACGCGAGCACGCCCAGCGCGAAGCCTATGAACACGCGCTCCGCCACGCGATAGTGCGGCGGCGCGACCCACGCCAAGAGCTGGACGCCCGCGGCCAGGCAGCCGACGCCCCAGCACAGCGTGAGCGCCCAGTAGCCCGCGACACGCAACAACAGCCACTGCGCGATCGGGTACTGGACGTTGTAGGTCGCGAGGATGGCGCAGGCCGTCCCCAGCGCCACCACCGCCAGCGCTGCCCGCTGACAGCGGCGCGCGGGGGAGCTCGGGTCTGTCTCGGCTGCGCTCACCGCGCGTGATCAAACGCGCCGCGACCGCGCCGGTCAAGCGAGCGCGCGCACAACGTCGGACGCGGCGCCCGCGCGCCCGGCCCGAGGACGCTCCACGGCGTCCCGAGCGCGGCACGCGCGCCGAGCCCAGCGCCTATTCGCTGGCGACCGCCGCCTCGTGTTCCTCGCCTTCGGTCTCCGAAGCGAGCAGCGCGTCCTCAACCAGCGGCTCCAGCCGCTTGTAGGCGGCCAGACCCGTGCCGGCGGGGATCAGCCGACCCATGATCACGTTTTCCTTCAGCCCGCGCAGGTAGTCGACGCGGCCCATGATGCAGGCCTCGGTGAGCACCTTGGTGGTCTCCTGGAAGGAGCTCGCGCTGATGAAGGAGTCGCCGGACAGCGACGCCTTGGTGATGCCGAGCAGCAGCGGCTCGGCCACGGCGGGCTGACCGCCGCGCGCGATCACACGCTCGTTCTCGCGCTCGAAGTGGCGCTTGTCGACGTGCTCGTCGACCAGGAAGCTGGTGTCGCCGACTTCCTTAATGCGCACGCGCCGCAGCATGCAGCGCACGATCGTCTCGATGTGCTTGTCGTTGATGGTGACGCCCTGCAAGCGATACACCTGCTGGATCTCGTTGACCAGCCAGGCCGCGAGCGTCTTCTCGCCCTTGACGCGTAGGATGTCGTGCGGGTTGTTGGGTCCGTCCATCAGCGGCTCGCCGGCGGTGACGTAGTCGCCTTCCTTGACCGTGAGGTGGCGTCCCTTGCTGAACAAGTGCTCGTGCGGGTCGCCCACCTCTGGCCGGATGATCAGCTTGCGCTTGCCCTTGGTGTCCTTGCCGAAGCTCACGGTGCCGTCGACGTCGGCGACGATCGCGTGATCCTTGGGCTTGCGCGCCTCGAACAGCTCGGCGACGCGCGGCAAGCCGCCCGTGATGTCCTTGGTCTTGGTGGTCTCGCGCGGAATCTTGGCGATGATCTCGCCGGCCTCCACGCTCTGACCTTCCTGCGGGATGATGTTCGACCCGACCGGAAGGAAGTAGCGCGCCGGCGTGCCCTCGCGCACGATGGTCTCTCCGGTCTCCGGGTCCTTCACCGACACGCGCGGCCGCGCCGCCGGGTCGCGCGACTCGATGATCTGGCGACGCGACAGACCGGTGACCTCGTCGAGCTTCTCCTCCATGGTCACGCCTTCGATGACATCGCCGTACTTGACCACGCCCCGCACCTCGGTGAGCAGCGGGATCGCGTACGGATCCCACTCGCTCAGCACGGTGCCCTTCTGGACCCGGTCGCCTTCAGCCACGCGCAACACCGCGCCGTAGGTCAGATTGTAGCGTTCACGCTCGCGGCCGGAATCGTCGAAGATCTTGATCACCGCGTGGCGGTTCATCACGACCGTCTCGACTTCGCCGTTGTCCTTGTTGGTGCGCTCGACGACCTGGCAGTTCTCGAGCTTCACCCGGCCCTCGGCACGCGACTCCAGGCTCGATTGCTCGATGCGACCGCGCGCGGCGGCGCCGCCGATGTGGAAGGTGCGCATGGTGAGCTGGGTGCCCGGCTCGCCGATGGATTGCGCCGCGATCACGCCGATCGCCTCGCCGATGTTCACCATGTACCCGCGAGCCAGATCGCGGCCGTAGCACTTCACGCACACGCCGCGCTGCGCCTGGCAGGTGAGCACCGAGCGGATCACGATCTTCTCGATGCCGGCTTCCTCGATCTTGCGAGCGCCGTCCTCGTCGATCTCGCCTGTCGAGGGCACGAGCACGTCGCCGTTGATGGGGTCGACGATGTCCTCGAGCGCCACGCGGCCGAGGATGCGCTCGCCCAGGTTCTGCACGATCTCGCCGCCCTCTTCGAGCGCGCCGGTCTCGACGCCGTCGAGCGTCTCGCAGTCGTACTCCGTGATCACCATGTCCTGGGCCACGTCGACCAGGCGCCGGGTCAAGTACCCGGAGTTCGCGGTCTTGAGCGCGGTGTCCGCCAGACCCTTGCGCGCGCCGTGCGTCGAGATGAAGTACTGCAGCACGGTCAAACCCTCGCGGAAGTTCGCCGTGATCGGGGTCTCGATGATCTCACCCGAGGGCTTGGCCATCAGACCGCGCATGCCGGCGAGCTGGCGGATCTGCTGGTTGCTTCCGCGCGCGCCGGAATCAGCCATCATGAAGATCGGGTTGAACGAGGGCGTCTCGATCTGCTCGTTCGACTTCGGGTCGGAGATGATTTCCTTGCCGATGCCGTCCAACAGGTCGGCCGCGACGCGGTCGGCGGCGTCGGCCCAGATGTCGACCACCTTGTTGTAGCGCTCGCCGTCCGTGATCAGGCCTTCCTGGTACTGCTCGACCACGGCCTCGACGTCGCGCTGCGCGAGCTCGAGGATCTCCTTCTTGCTCGCCGGGATGACCATGTCGTCCATGCAGATCGAGATGCCGGCGCGCGTCGCCTGCTCGAAGCCCAGCGTGCGCAGATGGTCGGCCAGCAACACCGTGGCCTTGTTGCGGTTGGTGCGATAGCAGGCGTCGATCAGACCGCTGAGCGCCTTCTTGTCGAGCACCTTGTTGACGATGTCGAATTGCAGGCCCTCGGGCAGCAGCTCCCCGACCAGCACCCGACCAACGGTGGAGCTCACCAGCTTGTCGTTCAGCCGCACCTTGATGCCGGCGTGCAGGTCGATCTCGCCGCTGTCGTAGGCCATACGCACTTCTTCCGGCCCCGAGTAGATGCCGGTGAAGTCGCCCTTCTTGCGCTGCCCCTCCTTGTACGCGCCGCGCGCGTAAGGGCGCTCGCGCGTCATGTAGTAGAGGCCGAGCACGATGTCCTGCGTCGGATTGATGATGGGCCGACCACTCGCCGGCGAGAGGATGTTGTTCGTGCTCATCATGAGCACGCGCGCTTCCATCTGCGCTTCGATCGACAGCGGCACGTGCACCGCCATCTGGTCGCCGTCGAAATCGGCGTTGAAGGCCACGCACACCAGCGGGTGGAGCTGAATCGCCTTGCCCTCGATCAGCACCGGCTCGAACGCCTGGATGCCGAGGCGGTGCAGGGTGGGAGCGCGGTTGAGCATCACCGGGTGCTCGGTGATCACCTCTTCCAGAATGTCCCACACCTCGGGCTTGCCCTTTTCCACCATCTTCTTGGCGCTCTTGATGGTGGTGACGTGCCCGCGCTCCTCGAGCTTGTTGTAGATGAACGGCTTGAACAGCTCGAGCGCCATCTTCTTGGGCAGGCCGCACTGGTGCAGCTTGAGGTTCGGGCCGACCACGATCACCGAACGACCGGAGTAGTCCACGCGCTTGCCGAGCAGGTTCTGCCGGAAGCGGCCCTGCTTGCCCTTGAGCATGTCCGAGAGCGACTTCAGCGGGCGCTTGTTGGGGCCGGTGATGGTCTTGCCGCGGCGGCCGTTGTCGAACAGCGCGTCGACGGCCTCCTGCAGCATGCGGCGCTCGTTGCGAATGATGATCTCAGGTGCGTTGAGCTCGACCAGCCGCTTGAGGCGGTTGTTGCGGTTGATCACGCGGCGGTAGAGGTCGTTGAGATCGCTGGTCGCAAAGCGGCCGCCGTCCAGCGGCACCAGCGGGCGCAGGTCCGGCGGCAGCACCGGGATCACGGTCAGCATCATCCACTCGGGACGGTTGCCGCTCTCCTTGAAGGCCTCGACCACCTTGAGCCGCTTGGCGAGCTTCTTGCGCTTGGCCTCGCTGCTGGTCTCACGCATGTCCTTGCGCAGCTCTTCGGCGAGCGCGTGCACGTCCACCTTCTTGAGCATCTCGAGGATCGCCTCGCCGCCCATGCCGGCCACGAAACCGTCGGCGCCCAGCTCGTCGATCAGCTGCTGGTAGCGCTCCTCAGAGACGATCTCGCCCACGCTGAGCGAGCTCGTCAGCGGATCGAGCACGATGTAGCTCTCGCAGTACAGCACGCGCTCGAGCTCCTTGAGCGTGATGTCGAGCACCGCGCCGATGCGCGAGGGCAGGCTCTTGAGGAACCAGATGTGCGCCAGCGGCGTGGCAAGCGTGATGTGGCCGAGACGCTCGCGCCGCACCTTGCTCTGGATGACCTCGACGCCGCACTTCTCGCACACGACGCCGCGATGCTTCATGCGCTTGTACTTGCCGCAGTTGCACTCGTAGTCCTTGACCGGCCCGAAGATCTTCGCGCAGAACAGGCCATCCCGCTCCGGCTTGAACGTGCGGTAGTTGATCGTCTCGGGCTTCTTGACCTCGCCATGCGACCACTGCCGGATCTTCTCCGGCGAGGCCAGCGAGATGCGGATGGCCGAGAACGAGAGCGGGTCCTTAGGCTTTTCGAAGAAGCTGAAGATGTCCTTCATGGCCTATTCCTCCTCCGCCGCAATCACGTCGTCGCTCTTCCGGGAGACCGTCCCGCCCTGCGGATCGATCAGCTCCACGTTGAGACACAACGCCTGCAGCTCCTTCATCAGCACGTTGAAGCTCTCCGGCAGCCCGGCTTCCAATGTCTGGTCACCCTTCACGATCGCCTCATACATCCGCGTCCTGCCCTGGATGTCGTCCGATTTGACGGTGAGGAACTCCTGCAGCGCGAACGCCGCGCCGTAGGCCTCCATCGCCCAGACCTCCATCTCGCCCAGACGCTGTCCGCCGAACTGCGCCTTGCCGCCCAGCGGCTGCTGGGTGACCAGGGAGTAGGGACCGATGCTGCGCGCGTGGATCTTGTCGTCGACCAGATGGTGCAGCTTGAGCATGTACATGATGCCCACCGTCACGCTCTGGTCGAACGCTTCACCGCTGCGGCCGTCGAACAAGATCGTCTGCCCGGAGGTATCGGCGCCGCCGAGCGCGAGCAGCTTCTTGATCTCCTGCTCTTGCGCACCGTCGAACACCGGCGTGGCCAGCTGCACGCCGTCCTTGAACACGCGCGCGAACTTGATCAGCTCCTCGTCACCGAGCTCCTCGACCAGCTTCTTGGTCTGCTCGGTATTGAAGATCTTGGTGAGCTCCTTGCGCAGGGCGCCGCCGCCCATGCCCTTCTCGTCGATGAACTCCTGAATCCTCTTGCCGAGCAGGTACCCGGCCCAGCCGAAGTGCACCTCGAGCACCTGCCCGACGTTCATGCGGCTGGGAACACCCAGCGGGTTCAGCACCAGGTCGACCGGCGTGCCGTTGGGCAGGTACGGCATGTCCTCGAGCGGCAGGATGCGGCTGACCACGCCCTTGTTGCCGTGACGGCCCGCCATCTTGTCGCCCACCTGCAGCTTGCGCTTGATGGCCACGTACACCTTGACCATCTTGATCACGCCCGGCGGCAGCTCGTCGCCGCGCGTGAGCTTCGCGATCTTCTCCTGGTACAGCTCCTCGATCGCAACCACCGTGGCGCTCATGCCGTCGAGCACCGCCTTGACCTCGGCGCTCTTGTCGCCAGCCTCGATTGCGCCCCGCAGCTTGCGCGGGATCGGCTGCAGGTTGCTCTCGCTGATGGTGACGCCCTTGCCGAGCAGCTCGTGGCCCTGGTCGTCGACCAGTTTCGCGGTGGTCTTCTGACCGACCAGGATGCGCGAGATGCGGTCGTACGCGCCTTCGCGCACGATCTTGATCTCGTCGGCCATGTCCTTCTCGAACTTGGAGCGTTCCGCGCCCTCGATCTCCTTGGCGCGCTCGTCCTTCTCGGTGCCCTTGCGCGCGAACACGCGCGCGCTGATCACGATGCCCGACACGCCGGGCGGCACGCGCAGCGAGCTGTCGCGCACATCGCCGGCCTTCTCGCCGAAGATCGCCCGCAGCAGCTTCTCCTCCGGCGTGAGCTGGGTCTCGCCCTTGGGCGTGATCTTGCCCACCAGCACGTCGCCCGGGCTGACCTCGGCACCGATGCGCACGATGCCCGACTCGTCGATGTCCTTGAGCGATTCCTCGCCCACGTTCGGGATGTCGCGCGTGATCTCTTCCTTGCCCAGCTTGGTGTCGCGCGCCACGCATTCGAATTCCTCGATGTGAATCGAGGTGAACACGTCCTCTTGCACCACGCGCTCGCTGATCAGGATCGAGTCCTCGAAGTTGTAGCCGCCCCACGGCATGAAGGCGACCACCACGTTCTGCCCGAGCGCGAGGTCCCCGCGCTCGACCGCCGGCCCGTCCGCCAGCACGTCGCCCTTCTTGACCTTGTCGCCGGGACGCACGACGGGCTTCTGGTTGTAGCAGGTGCCCTGGTTGCTGCGCTGGAACTTGGTCAGCCGATGGATGTCCGGGATCGGGTTGTCGTCGCTGGGACGGCGCACGACCACGCGCGTGGCCTCCACCGATTCCACCACGCCGTCGCGCCGCGCCACGATGCACACTCCCGAGTCGCGCGCCACGCGCATCTCGAGGCCGGTGCCGACGATCGGCGCCGACGGCCGAACCAGCGGCACCGCCTGGCGCTGCATGTTCGAGCCCATCAACGCGCGGTTCGCGTCGTCGTGCTCGAGGAAGGGGATCAGCGAGGCCGCCACCGAGACCAGCTGGTTGGGCGACACGTCCATCAGGGTGATGGTCTCCGAGGGCACCATCACAAACTCGCCGTTGTAGCGAGCGCTGACCAGGCTGTCGGTCAGCTTGCCCTTGTCGTCCATCTTCGCGTTGGCCTGTGCGATGTAGTGATTCTCCTCCTCCAGCGCGCTGTACCAGCGCACGTCATCGCTGACCTTGCCGCTGTCGGCGCGGCGATACGGCGTCTCGACGAAGCCGTATTCGTTGACGCGCGCGTAGGTGGAAAGCGAGGCGATCAACCCGATGTTCGGACCTTCCGGCGTCTCGATCGGGCAGATGCGCCCGTAGTGCGTGGTGTGCACGTCGCGCACCTCGAAGCCGGCTCGCTCGCGGGTCAGACCGCCTGGCCCCAGCGCCGACAGCCGGCGCTTGTGCGTAACTTCGCTGAGCGGGTTGGTCTGGTCCATGAACTGCGAGAGCTGGCTGCTGCCGAAGTACTCCTTGACCACCGCGCTGACCGGCTTGGCGTTGATCAGGTCGTGCGGCATCAGCGTCTCGAGCTCCTGAGACATGCTCATGCGCTCTTTGATCGCGCGCTCCATCCGCACCAGGCCGATGCGGTACTGGTTCTCCATCAGCTCGCCGACCGCGCGCACGCGGCGGTTGCCGAGGTGGTCGATGTCGTCGACGCTGCCGCGGGTGTTCTTGAGATGGATCAGGTGGCGGACGGTCTCGATGATGTCCTGCTTGGTCAGGACCTGGATCTCCAGCGGGACCTTGTCCTTGTCATCTTTGTAGAACTTGTAGTTCAGCTTGAGCCGGCCGACCCGCGACAGGTCGTAGCGCTCCGGATTGAAGAACAGGTTGTTCAGCAGGGTCCGCGCGGTGTCGAGCGTGGGCGGATCGCCCGGGCGCAGGCGCCGGTAGATCTCGAGAATCGCCTCTTCCTCGGTCTTGATCTTGTCGGCGACCAGCGTGTCGCGCAGATAGCTGCCGACGTTGAGGCCGTCGATGAACAGCACCTTGAGCTGGTCGATCTTGGCCTTGCGCAGCTCCTCGAGCTTGTCGACCGTCACCTCCTCGTTGACCGAGAGAAGAACCTCGCCGGTCTCGTCGTTGACGATGTCCTCGGCGCTGATCTTGCCCGCGATCTCGGCCGGATCGATCGGCAGCCGGTCGAGACTGGCCTCGCGCAACTTGCGGATCGCCGCCCGTGTGAACTTCCGGTTCTTGCGGACGATCACCTCGTTGCCGACCTTGATGTCGCGGGTAGAGCGCTGCCCCGGCAGCAGATCGTACTCGATCGACTTCGCGTACTTCTTGCCCGACTCGATGAAGATCGTCTCGCTGTCGTAGAAGATGTTGAGCAGCTCCTGGGCGCTGTAGCTCAGGGCCTTGAGCAGCACGGTCGCCGGCATCTTGCGGCGGCGATCGATGCGCACATGGATCAGATCTTTGGGGTCGAACTCGAAGTCGAGCCAGGAGCCGCGGTAGGGGATGATGCGCGCCTGGTACAGCAGCTTGCCCGAGGAGTGCGTCTTGCCGCGGTCGTGGTCGAAAAACACGCCGGGGCTGCGGTGCAGCTGGCTCACCACCACGCGCTCGGTGCCGTTGATGATGAAGGTGCCGTTCTCCGTCATCAGCGGGATCTCGCCGAAGTAGACCTCCTGCTCCTTGATGTCGCGCACCAGGCGCTCGCTGCCCTCGCCGGAATTGTCGTAGATGATCAGCTGGATCGTCACCTTGATCGGCGCCGCAAACGTCATGCCCCGCTGGCGGCACTCGTCGACGTCGTACTTGGGCTTCTCCAGCGTGTACCCCACGAACACGAGCTCGCTCGTGCCGTTGAAGTCGCGGATCGGGAAGACGCTGCGGAAGACCCCCTGCAAGCCGTAGTCCTGGCGCTCGCCGGGCGGGACATTGGCCTGCAAGAACTTCTCGTACGACTTCATCTGGATGTCGATGAGGTTCGGGATATCGATGATCCGCTCGATCTTGCCGAAGCTCTGTCGCACCCGGAAATTGGTCTGAATCGCCGACGCCATGCCTGGGGCTCCTGCCGTTGACTGTGTCTAGAACGAGAACCGGTTGCCGCCGGTCCAAAGCAAGCGGAGAGAAGCGCGACCACCGTTGGACCGGACCCCTTCAGGGGCCCGAGCCGCGACGACCGAGCGGGCCCGACGGGAAGATTGCGGAAAGCCTCGACCCGACGGGACGGACCTGCCCCCCGCCACGACCCTTTGGCCATAGCGAAGACGGTCCGATATCGCGAACGCGCAAAGCACTACTTGAGGGTCACCTGAGCGCCAGCCTCCTCGAGCTTCTTCTTGATCTCGTCGGCCTCCGCCTTGGGCACGCCTTCCTTGACGGCCTTGGGCGCTTCCTCGACCAGCTTCTTGGCGTCGGCCAGGCCGAGGCTGGTGACCTCGCGGACCACCTTGATGACCTGCACCTTCTTGTCGCCCGCGCTGGTGAGCTCGACCGTGAACTCGGTCTGCTCCTCGACCGCGGCTGCCGGAGCCGCGCCCGGCGCAACCGCCACGGCGGCGGCCACGGGAGCCGCCGAGACTCCCCACTTGTCCTCGAGCGCCTTCACGAGACCGGCGACGTCCGCCACGCTCCACGCGCTGAGCTCCTCGATCATCTGTTCCTGCGTCATGCTTGCCATCGAACCGTCTCCAATCGTGTTCATTTGTCGGGAGGCCCTCGCCTCCCGCCCCAACCGGCATCGGATCCGGGTGGGGTCTGCCCTTGTCACGGGGCGCGCTACATCCGCGGCAGAGCGCCGCGATAAGCCGTTTCATTCGCCTGTCTTGGCGATCATTCTCGCCCTTCGAGCTGCCGCCTGCGCGCGTCGAGCGCGAAGGCGAGGTTCTGGGCCGGCGCCGACAGCTGCATCACCAGCTTCTGGGCCGGCGCGAGCAACTGCGCGAGCAGCATCGCCCGCACCTCGTCCTTGCTGGGCAGGGTCGCGAGCTCGCTCTCGACCCGCGGCCCGGCCATCACCACGTTCTCCAGAACGCCCAGCTTCACCGTGAGCTTCTGGGCCAACAACTCGTCCTTGCGGAACTCCTTGACCACCTTGGCAGCGACCGAAGGATCCTCGTAGCTCCAAGCGATCGCGGTCTCGCCGGCCAGCGCGCGCTTGAGCTCGTCGGTGTCGAGCTGGGTGTCCTTGATCGCGAGCTTGACCAGGGTGTTCTTCACCACCTTGAAGTCGACGCCCGCGCTGCGGAACTGGTTGCGTAGCTCGGTGGTCTTGGCCACCGACAGGCCACGGAAGCCGAGCAGCACCGCGGAGGTTGCTCGCGAAAAGCGCTCGCGGATGGCCACGACCTGTTCTTGCTTGGGCAGCTGACTGGCTCGCATGGCTCATGCCTCCACGGCGACGACCGAGCCCGGATCGACTTTGATCCCGGGACCCATGGTCGTGCTCAGGGTGATGCTCTTGACGTACACGCCTTTGGCCGTGGAGGGCTTGGCCTTGACCAGGGCCTCCATCAGGGCGCGCGCGTTGTCGGCGATCTGCTGCACAGGAAACGACTTCTTGCCGATCGGCGCGTGCACGATGCCCGCCTTCTCGACGCGGAACTCGATCTTGCCCGCCTTGGCCTCCTGCACCGCCTTCTTCACGTCCGCGGTGACCGTGCCCACCTTGGGGTTCGGCATCAGCCCGCGCGGTCCGAGCACGCGTCCGAGCCGGCCCACCTGGCCCATCATGTCGGGCGTGGCGACCACGGTGTCGAAGTCGAGGAAACCCTCTTGCACCTTGGCCACCAGCTCGTCGGCACCGACGATGTCGGCGCCCGCGGCCTCGGCCTCCGCGGCCTTGTCCGCCTTGGCGAAGACCAACACCCGCTTGGCCTTGCCGATGCCGTGCGGCAGCACCAGCGCGCCGCGCACCATCTGGTCGGCGTGCCGGGGATTGACGCCCAGGCGCACGGCGATGTCCACGCTCTCCTCGAAGCGCGCGAAGCTGGTGCCCTGCAACAGCGCGCAGGCCTCGTCCAGCGAGTACCGCTTCTGGCGGTCCATCTTCAGGGCCTCTGCTCGTTTACGTCCGGCTTCCATGTTCGATCATTCTCCGGGTGGTCCGAGCGGCCGCACGCGGCGACCTCCCACCGAAACGCTCACTCGTCGACCTCGACGCCCATCGAGCGCGCGGTCCCCGCGATCGTGCGCATGCACGCCTCGAGGCTGGCCGCGTTGGTGTCCTGCACCTTGAGCGCGGCGATGCTGCGCAGCTGCTCCTGGCTGAGCCTGCCGACCTTGTCCTTGTGAGGCCGTGGCGATCCGCTGCCCGGCTTGCCGCCGATCTTGAGCCCCAGCTCCTTCTTGATCAGCACCGACGCCGGAGGCGTCTTCATCACGAAGGTGAACGAGCGGTCCGAATAGACCGTGATCACGACGGGGATGATCATGCCGGCCTGCGACTGCGTCCTGGCATTGAACTCCTTGCAGAAGCCCATGATGTTGACGCCGTGCTGACCCAGCGCGGGGCCGACGGGCGGCGCGGGGTTGGCCTGTCCCGCGGGCAGCTGGAGCTTGATCTCGCCGATTGCCTTCTTCATCGCGTTGGGATCCTTCGCTTCAGACCGTCTTCTCCACCTGCGTGAAGTCGAGCTCCACCGGTGTGGCGCGGCCGAAGATCGACACCAGCACGCGCACCTTCTGCTTTTCGGGCTTCACTTCCTCGATCGTGCCCGTGAAGTTCGCGAACGCTCCGTCGTTGACGCGCACGTGGTCGCCCTGCTCGAACATCACGCGCGGCCGAGGCTTGGCGGCGCCTTCCTCGACCTGCTGGACCACCGACTGAATCTCGGGCGAGGGCACCGGCTGCGGGTTGCGGCCGCCGACGAAGCCCGTGACCTTGGGCGTGTCGCGCACCACGTGCCAGGCCTTGTCGGTCAACACCATCTGCACGAAGATGTAGCCGGGGTAAAACGTCTTGGAGGACACGCGCTTGGCCCGCTGCGGGTCCGCGATGGTCTCGGTCGGGATCAGGATCTCGCCGAAATCGGGCTCGATGCCCGCTTGCTTCACGCGCTCGGCCAGCGAGAGCTTCACCTTCTGCTCGTAGCCTGAGTAGACCTGCACGACGTACCACTTCATGCCGGCCCGTGCGGCTTGCGCAGCCTCGCTCCCGTCGCCCGCATCCGCTGCGACCGTTCCCGCGTCCGGCGCGATCACGGCAGGCACCGCCGGAGGTGGCACCGGCTCGCTGCCCTGCGGGCTCTTTTCGTTCGTCTCGTCGGCCACGTTCTATACCTTGTAGATGAGGTCGGTGATCGCGGACCAGGCCGCGTCGAAAGCGCCTACGATCGCGGCGGCGATGATCGAGGTGATAATCACCACCACCGTGGAGGTCTGGGTTTCCCTGCGCGTCGGCCAGCTCACCTTGGCCAGCTCGCCGACCACCTCGTGCGACACCCGACGCACGCGGTCGTGCCGGTAGAGCAGCATCGTCACCGCCGCGGCCGAGATCGCGGCGGACAACGTCACCAGAGTCGGCTCCGGCTCGGCAAACCTGTCCCACACGATCGTGATGATCTTGTCGAAGATGAAGAGCAGCAGCACCCCGAACGCCAGAAATGTCATCTGCACCCAGCGCGCCAGCCCGAGCGCTTTCGGCTGAGCGTCACGCGAGGACGCCGGCGTCTCCCGGGTCGATGTCGTCGTCTCCTGTTCTTCACTCATGGTGTCTTCTCGCTCGCGCTCTCAGCAGGCCAGGAGGGGCTCGAACCCACGACCTGCGGATTTGGAATCCGCTGCTCTACCAGCTGAGCTACTGGCCTTCGGTCTGTCTACTTGGACTCCTTGTGCAGAGTGTGCCGGTTGCATGTGGGACAAAACTTCTTGATCTCGAGCCGTTCCTGGTTGCGCGCCTTGGTCGTGTGGTAGTTGCGCGCGCCGCACTGTTCGCACACGAGCACAACGCGCGCTCGCTCTCCCATATCGCCTTCAGGTCAAGATCTTGGTGACGACGCCGGCGCCGACGGTCTTGCCGCCTTCGCGGATGGCGAAGCGCTGTTGCTCCTCCAGCGCCACCGGCGTGATCAACTCCACCGTCATCTTCACGTTGTCTCCCGGCATCACCATCTTCACGTCCTCCGGCAACGCAATCGTTCCCGTCACGTCCGTCGTACGCATGTAGAACTGCGGCCGGTAGTTGCTGAAGAACGGCTTGTGCCGCCCTCCCTCTTCCTTCTTCAGCACGTACACCTCCCCCTCGAACTTGGTGTGCGTCTGCACCGAACCCGGCTTGCACAGCACCTGCCCGCGCTCGACGTCTTCCTTGTCGATCCCGCGCAGCAGACACCCCACGTTGTCCCCGGCCTGACCCTGATCCAGCAGCTTCCGGAACATCTCCACTCCGGTCACCACCGTCTTGCGCGGCTCCGTGAACCCCAAGATCTCCACCTCGTCGTTGACGTTCACCTTCCCGCGCTCGATTCGGCCCGTCACCACCGTCCCGCGGCCCTTGATCGAGAACACGTCCTCGATCGCCATCAGGAATGGCTTGTCCACGTCTCGAACCGGCTCCGGTACCGCCTCGTCCACCGCCGCCACCAGATCCTTGATGCTCTGGATCCACTTGGCGTCCCCTTGCAGCGCCTTGAGCGCGCTCACCCGAACTACCTTCGCGTCGTCGCCGTTGAACTCGTACTTCGTCAACAGCTCCCGGACTTCCATCTCCACCAGCTCCAGCAGGTCCGGGTCGTCCACCGCGTCCACCTTGTTCAGCGCAACCACGATCGCAGGCACTCCCACCTGCCGCGCCAGCAGCACGTGCTCCTTGGTCTGCGGCATCGGCCCGTCCAGCGCGCTCACCACCAGGATCGCGCCGTCCATCTGCGCCGCCCCTGTGATCATGTTCTTGATGTAGTCCGCGTGTCCCGGGCAATCCACGTGCGCGTAGTGCCGCTTCTCGCTCTCGTACTCCACGTGGCTCACCGCGATCGTCACGATCTTCGTCTCGTCACGGACCGTCCCGCCCTTCGCGATGTCCGAATACGAAACCGCCGACCCGCCGTACGTGTCGCTCATCACCTTTGTGATCGCCGCCGTCAACGTCGTCTTGCCGTGATCGATGTGACCGATCGTCCCGATGTTCACGTGCGGCTTCTTCCTGATGAACTTCTCCTTGGCCATCGCTTAGGTCCTCCGTTGCGTCGCTGTGCCTAGAGCCCAGGATGAGGATTGAACTCACGACCTCCTCCTTACCAAGGAGGTGCTCTACCACTGAGCTACCTGGGCACGTATGCCGTGTGTCTGCTGTCCTGCTCCTGGGAGCGGGAGACCGGGCTCGAACCGGCGACATTCAGCTTGGAAGGCTGACGCTCTACCAACTGAGCTACTCCCGCACGCGCGCTAAGTCGTCTCTGCTCCTGAGCCGTATCCGCGCCGTTGGTGGAGGGTAGTGGATTTGAACCACTGTAGGCCGGAGCCGGCAGATTTACAGTCTGCTCCCTTTGACCACTCGGGCAACCCTCCGAAATCATTATTGATTCTCGACCAATCCGAAACCGATATCGTGAACGGCGGGCGAGGCCGAATCTGCGGAGCTGGCGAGGGGACTCGAACCCTTAACCGCCTGTTTACAAAACAGGTGCTCTGCCGATTGAGCTACGCCAGCAAAGGCCCTTCCCTCCGCCTCCACGGGCCGGACCAGGGCTTATCCACACGCCGGATCGGACGGACGTGTACGCAAGGCCGGCGCGCGGGAGGGCGGTTCTTGTACGCCTCGAGCCTGGAGGTGTCAAGCAAGAAGTCGGCCGAAGGGGATCGGGAGCGCGGTGCAGGTCGACTGATCCCGCACTATTTCAGCATCACGAGACCTCAAGGCGCGGGGCTGGCGGCAGACGACGTGGCCGGCGCGGCCGCTGAACCCGCTGCCTGTTCCGGCGGCCCCGCGTCCGCGGCCGGCTCCGCGACGCGTTCGGCCGCGGGCGGGCGCGCCGCGGCACGCGCGCTAGGCCGCGGCTTGGGCAGCGCGCTCGCGGGGGGTGGCGCAGCGGAAGAGGAGGCGGCGGCCGGAGCCGCGCCGGCGGCGGCGGCGCCTGGCAGCCCTCCTGCGCCCTCGGGCTGCTGCAGCAGCAGCTCGCGCACGCGCCCCAGGTCGGTCTTGATCTTCTCGGCCCACGGCGTGTTGATGCCGGTGCGCTCGATGAACATCTGCGTCAGCTCCCAGTAGCGGATCGCGTGCCGGATCAGCGGTTTGATCAGCTTGGCCAGCTCCTCATGATAGGTGGCGTGGCCTTCGGGCGGCAGATTCGCCGGCACCGGCGCGCTCATGATCGCGTGCCACAGCTCGTCGTACATGTTGCCGATGCGGTAGCCCGAAGCCGCCGCCCAGTAGTAGTTGTCGAGGTTCTTGAGGCTGATGGTGTTGAAGTACTCGCGCTGCGCCTCCAGCAGCAGCTGGGCCCGCTGGATCAGCACCTGCTTCTGCGGCTCGAGCCCCTGTGGGAACTCTAGCTTCTGCTCGCGCAGGCGAAAGCTCTCGGCCAGAACGTAATTGCAGGCCGCGGCAAAGAATTCGTCCTTCAGGGCGGCCTCCTTGGGCCGCGTGCGCATGAAGCTGAGCGCGCTGCGGGCGTAGCGCTCGGCCTCGTCGTAGCGCTCGAGCCCGAGCAACGCCTGGCCCCGCCGCGCCATCGCCTCCATCCGCTCGTCGGTGCTGAGCTCGGGACGGGCGAGCAGCGCGTCGGTCACGCGCATCAGCTCCGGCCAGCGCTCGAGCTGTACCAGCACCTCGGCCAGCTGGAAGCTCGCGTCCTTGCGGTCGTCCGAATCGGGGTAGCGATCGAGCAAGCCGCCATAGCGCTGCGCCGCGCCCGCGAAGTCGCCCAGCGCCTGCGCGCACAGGCCGGCGTTGTAGAGC
The DNA here is from genome assembly GCA_963778655.1 of uncultured delta proteobacterium. Taxonomy (GTDB): domain Bacteria; phylum Myxococcota_A; class Polyangia; order Polyangiales; family JAFGIB01; genus CAVZVA01. The sequence goes on along the minus strand of CAVZVA010000010.1, from coordinate 1,178,624 downwards.
GCCGCCGACGCGTAGCGGCTGCTGGCGAACTCCGAGCCTACCCGATCGTAGAGTGGGATGGCCTGCTGGCAGTGCTGCTGGTTGAGCAGATCGGTCGCGCGCTTGAACAGGTCGGCCGCGTCGTAGGCCTCGAACTGGTAGCCTCCGCCCTGGCGCTCGGCCTTGATCCGCAGCTCCTCCATCTGCACCACCTCGCGCGCGGGCGTGGTCGAGGAGGGCTTCTGGCTGCCGGCACAGGCCCCGAGCGCGAGCCCGAGCGCGAGCAAGGCGTGGGCGCGCGGGCGGCGGCCGGGCTCAATCGTGCGCACAGCGGGTTGGACAGCGTCTGCGGCCCGAGGTTGCGAAGCTTTCGCCACGGTTTTTTGGCCTGTTCGCATACACACGCTTACCATGTCCTACACCACCTCACCGCTGCCAGGAGTCGGCATGTCTTACAACCGCAGACGCTCGGAACGCATCCCAGTCGGATTCTACGTCGATCAGATCATCAGCGACGATCCTCACCGCTGCTTCACCACGGACCTGAGCGCAATCGGTCTGTATATGGAGCGCCTGGCCGAGCCCCTGCAGCGCAGCTCGAACGTGATCCAGCTCGAGCTCGCGCTGCCGCGCACCAGCGACACCATCTGGGCCAAGGCCGAGGTGATCTACGACCGCTTCGACGCGCTGTTCCACGGCACCGCCGTAAGCTTCACCGCGATGGCCCGCGGCCACCAGCGCATGCTGCGCGAGTGGCTGCGCGAGGTCTCGCGGGAGGAGCGCGTGATTCCAGCCCCGCCGTTCCGTTCGCAGGCCCGCGTGATGCGGCCCCTGTACGCCGCCTGATCCCTGTAGCGAGCGTGATCGCCCATGCATCTCGTGATCCTGCTGATCGCCATCGCCTACGTCGAGCTGGTCACGGTCGACCGCCGCTGACGATCGACACGGCGTGGGGCGGATGCCCCTGAATGGCAACGGTTCGGCGCCCGGGCGACAGCCTGTTATAAGGCCCGCATGGCCACGGCCCTGCGGCAGCGCGCGGCAATCGGGGCCGCGCTGCTGAGCCTGTGGGCGTGCGGCAGCGCGGCACCGCCCGTACCTCAGACGACGGCGGCGGAGCTGGACCTGGTTCGGCGCGGCCAAGGCGCGGTGCCGGCGTTCGCGGTGATCACGCGTCCCAGCGGTGAAATCACGCAGCTGTCGCTGTGGATCGACGCCGGCGCCCGCGACGCCGATCCGCCGCAGCTGGCGACGCTGGCTGCGTGGCTCGCGGCGGACGCCGCCGGCGAGGGCGTGTCGGGACGCGCCTGGCCCGATGGCATCGAGCTGTCGCTGGCGTGCCGCCGAAACGAGCTGGACGCATGCCTGGGCCGCCTGGCGCGCGGGCTCGCGCTGCGCGCGCCCGCGCCCGCCCGCGTCGAAGCCATGCGCGCTCGGCTGATCGAAGCGCGCCGTCGCGCGGCCGCCGGCGATCCGCAGCGCCGCGCGGACCTGCTGGCGCTGCAGGCGCTGTACGGCGGACGCGCCGCCGGCATGTTTCCACTCGGCGTCGCGTCCGACGACGCTCGCGCCGATGCCGGCGCCAGCCGCGCGTTTCTGGCCCGGCACTTCGGCAGCGGCCACGCCTTGTTGGTGGCGGCCGGCGAGATCACCAACGACACGCTGGCGCGCGCCGCGCGCCGGGCGTTCGCGCGCGCCCCGCAGGCGCCTGGCCCGCGCCGCGTGGCAGCGTCCCCGGCCGACCCCGGCGACGACGCGGTGCAGGTCGCGGTCGACGACGCCCCCGCGCTGAGCTTCGCGCTCGCTGGCGCGAACCTGGCTAGCGTCGAAGCCGCGGCGCGTGCATTGCGGGCGCGTCTCGAGCGCGAAGCGCTCGCCCGTGCGGTGCGGGGGCACGTCTTCGCGGTGCGCGGTGCGGCGCTCGGGCTGCTGCGCGTCGACAGCGACCAGCCCGAGGCGGTGGTGCGCGCCGCGGCGCACGAGCTCGAGCGGCTGCGACGCGAAGGCACCAAGCCCGCGCCGGACGCGCCCAGCGGCGGTGACCTGGTGACGCTGGCGCGCAGGCTGGGCTCGCGCTGGTCCGCGCGCGGCCCGGTGCGGGCGGCCGCGCTCGCGCTGGGCGTCGGAGTGCTGGTCGCGGGCGGCCGCGCAGACCGTGTCCAGCTCGACGACCCCGATGCGCCGCTGCGCACGGCCTGGCAAGCGCGCCTGCGGGACGCGTGGCGCGCGGGGCAAGCGCTGGCCGATCCCAAGCTCTCCGGCGAGCTCGATCAGGACGCGGCCTCGGTCACGCTCGACAACGGAGTGCGCATCGAGGTGCGACGGCGCAACGGCGAGCAGCTCGCGGCCTCGGTGCGCTTCGGCTGCGGCGGACGCGACGACCCGCCGCTGCTGCACGGGCGCACCGCGTTGCTGGCGACGCTCGGCACGACCGCGTGCGCCGGGCTCGATCCGCCGCACCTGAGCGCACGGCTACAGGCGCTCGGCGCGCAGCTGCTGCCGCGCGCCGACGGCGAGTCGTTCGGCCTGCTGCTGACCGCGCCGGCGCGGCGCTGGCAGCCGGCGCTCGAGCTGGCGCTGCAGTGCGCCTTGCATCCGGCGCTCGAACGCAGCGCGCTGGCCGCGGCCCGCCTGCGGCTGCGCGACCGGCTGGGACCCCCGGGCGGCGCGGGCGAGCTGCTGGCCGTGCTGGGCGAGCGGCTCGCGCCCAACCAGCCGGGCGCGCTCGCCCCCTGGGGCAGCCCGGTGCGGCAAGCGAGCGTGGGGCTGCCGGAGCTACGGGAGCAGTTCCGAGGTTGCCGGCAAGGCGGCGCGCTCAGCGTCGCGGTGGTGGGCGAGATCCCGGCCAGGCAGAGCGCGGTGTGGGCCGGACGACGCCTGGCGCTGGTGCCCCAGGGCAAGGCGGCACTAGACCCCGTGCCGAAGACGCCGGCTGCGGCGCCAGCAGCCGCGGGCGCGACCACTCCACCCGAGCAGCCCACGCTGGGCCTGGCGGTGTGGCGGGCGGCGCTGCCCGACGCCGACCCGGCCGGGGCGCGCGGATTCGCGGCGTTGATGCGCGCCACGCTCGAGCAGGCGCCGGGGGTGAGCGCGACCTGGCAGGACGGCGGCTTGAGCGCGGATGGGGCCTGGGCAGCAGTGGCGCTGCGCGGTGAGCCGGCTGCCCTGGACGCGGTCGCCGCGAGCCTGGGGCAGAGCGCGCGCGGCCTGCCGGCCGCGAGCCTGCAGCGCGCAGCCGACCGCGCGTTCGAGCTGAGCGAAGAGACCCGCGCGCGCCGGGCCGGCAGCCCGAGCGCAGAGGCCGAGGCGCTCGCACGCCAGGCCTTTGGCGTCTCGGCGCCGGCGGCGGCGAGCCGCGAGGCCGCGCGCGCGCTCGCGCAACGGCTGAAGCAGAGCGAGCCGCTGTGGCTGCCGATCCGCTGAGGACGCGCGCCCGCGTGCACGCCACGACCGCGCAACGCGGCGGGCGGGCACGGGCAGGGCGGCGGGCGGGCGCGAAGAGAGCGCGGCGCGTCCGATCGCGGGCGCTTGACAGGCGCGCGACATGCCCCTACACCGCGACACCGCTTGCTGATCTCGTCCAGCGGAGGATGGAGGTACCGTGAAAATCCTGGTTCCCGTCAAGCGCGTGTGTGACCCGGACAACGCCAACAAGGTGAAGGTGTCCGCCGACGGCAAGGCCGTCACCTCCGAGGGGCTCGAATGGAAGCCCAACCCCTTCGACGAGTACGCGGTCGAGGCCGCGTTGCGGCTCAACGAGAACGCCGCCAAGAGCGAAAAGCTCGGCGAGACCGTGGTGGTGTCGTTCGGGCCCGCGGACGTGGCGCAGACCCTGCGCCAGACGCTCGCGATGGGCGCCGACCGCGGCATCCTGGTGGCCGCCGAGGATAACGCGCTGGACTCGCTGGTGGTGGCACGCGCGCTCAAGGCGGTCGTGGCCAAGGAGAGCCCCGACCTGGTGCTGATGGGCAAGCAGGTGGTGGACGGGGATAGCAACGCCGCTGGGCAGATGCTGGCCGAGCTGCTGGGCTGGCCGATGGCAACCTCCGCGATGAGCATCAGCGTGGGCGACGGAGGCAAGAGCTTGACGGTGGGTCGCGAGGTCGACACCGGCGTGCTCACGCTCAAGCTCAAGACCCCCGCCGTGGTCACCGTCGACCTGCGCATCGTCGCGCCCGAGGCGATCAAGAACGGCGCCACGCCCGAGAGCCACAAGTACAACGACGGCGCGCGCTACGCCTCGCTCAAGGGCATCATGCAGGCCAAGAAGAAGCCGATCGAGCAGATCACGCTGGAGAGCCTGGGCGTGGACGCGGCGCTGAGCACGACCTATTCCAAGTTCGAGCTGCCGCCCGCGCGCAGCGGCAGCGTGGTGTTCGTCGAAAGCGTCGACGAGCTGATCAACAAGCTCCACAACGAAGCCAAGCTGATTTAGTCGATCGCAGCGGGCAGAGACAGAGATGCAACAGGAAGACGGGAAGGCGGGAAGCACTGAGAGAGTTGGCTTCTTCTCGTCTTCCCGTCTTCCTGTGAATCTTCTCGTTCGGATGGCGCGCACATTTCAGTACAGAACCCAGGTAGAGGAGAGCGGACGATGACGGATGTGTTGGTGGTTGCTGAGCTGATGGACAAGGGGCTCCGGCGCAACACCCTGGCGGCGGTCACGCTGGCCAAGCAGATCGCGCAGGGCACCTCCGGCGCGTTCGACATCCTCGCGATCGGCGAAGGCGCCAAGCAGGCGGCCGCGCAGGCCGCCAAGCACGGCGCGCGCAAGGTGCTGGTGGCCGAGGTCGCGGGCGGCTACTTCGCGGAGAAGTACGCGCCGACCGTGGCCGAGGTGGCCAAGAAGGGCGGCTACGGCGTGCTCACGGCCACCGCGAGCACCTACGGCAAGGATCTGATGCCGCGCGTCGCCGCCCGTCTAGGGGCCGGATACGTCAGCGACATCCGCCGCGCGGCAGTCGAGGGCAGCGCGGTCCGCTACGTGCGACCGATGTATGCGGGCAACGTCTTCGGGACGGTTCAGGTCAATACACCCGTGCAGGTGGTGACCGCGCGCCAGTCCGAGTTCGAGGCGGCCGCGGAGGTTGCGGCCGCGAGCCCGATCGAGGAAGTCGCGGCGCAGAGCGATGCGGTGGCGCAGCAGGTCGAGTTCGTCTCGCTGCAGAGCCAGAAGAGCGCCCGGCCGGAGCTGACCGAGGCGGCGATCGTGGTCTCGGGGGGACGCGCGCTCAAGAGCGGCGAGAACTTCAAGACCGTGCTCGAGCCGCTGGTCGACGCCATGGGCGCGGCGATGGGCGCCTCGCGCGCCGCGGTCGACGCCGGCTACGTGCCAGGTGATCTGCAGGTCGGGCAGACCGGTAAGGTGGTCGCGCCCAGCCTTTACGTCGCAATCGGCATCAGCGGCGCGATCCAGCACCTGGCCGGAATGAAGGGCAGCAAAACGATCGTGGCCATCAACAAGGACAAGGAGGCGCCGATCGCGCAGGTCGCCGACTACTTCCTGGTGGCCGACCTGTTTCAAGCCGTCCCCGAGATGGCACAGAAGGTCAAGGCGCTCAAGGCCGCGGGCTGACGCCGCCGCGCCCCGAGCTCTGCGGATCGGAGCCGAGCCCGAGCCCCCGCTCGGCGGCGGCTCGGCCCCATTTGCAGGATGACAGCGGCCGCTTCCTGAGTCACGATCTCGCACTCGATGAAAGCCCGCGTGCGTGAGCCGATCTGCCGCGCAGTAATGGTGGGCGCGCTGCTCTCGGCGGCGGCGGCCGCGGCCCAGGCGCCGGCCACGGCCTCGTTCGCCGGCAGCTGGCAGGCCGGAGCGACCTCGATGGAGGTCGCGGTCGAGAGCTGGGGCAAGGACTGCGGGCCGCAGCCCCAGTCCACCCACTCGGGCGGCGGGGGCACCGTGCGCATCGAGCAACAGCAGCAGGCGTTGATCATTCACGGGGGCGGACGCGACGTGCACAGCGACCAGTGCTGGAGCCCGAACCCGATGCTGCGGCGTGTCTCGAGCAGCCACACCGACGGGCAGTGGGTCACGCGCTGCAAGACGGCGGACCAGGATCCGCGTGAGGAAGCCGGCACCTATACGCTCAAGGCGCTCTCGTCCGATCGACTGCTCTACCAGGACGTCAGCCACTTCAACTGGAAGCTCAACGCGTCGACCTGCGTCGCCACCATCACCACCACCCAGACCCTGCAGCGCGTCGCCGCCGCCGCACCGGCTCCCGCGCCAACCGCGGCCGCCGCCAAGCCCACCGCCGCCGCCACCAAACCGGCGTCAGCGCCGGCGGCGAAGCAAGCCGCATGCAAGCCGGGCGCGGCCGCGCACCTGAGCCTGCGGCCGCGGCGCGCCCAGATCGAGCTCGGCCAGCACGTGTGCTTCCACCCGCGGGTGGCCGATGCAGCCGGTTGCACGCTCGAGAACGCGGCGATCGTCTGGTCGCTCGAGCATGGGCCGGGGATCAAGGCCTCGCTGCAAGGCGGTTGCTTTCATGCCGGCGACAGCTCGGCCGAATCGGAGGGCGCGTTCAAGATTGTCGCGAGCTACGGCGGCTTGCGCGCCGAGGCGCCGGTGGTGGTCTCCGCCGAGAGCTTGACCGCCCTGCTCGCGAGCCGCATGCAGACCGAAGCGTTGACCGGCGAGGAGGCCGCGCCGGAACCGGCAGCCGCGCCGCCGCCCGCGTCGACGCCCAGCACGCGCGTGGTCGCGCGCGCAGTGAGCACGGAAGACCCGCGCAGCGCGCGGCGCTGGTTGGTCGCGCTCGCAGCCTTGCTGGCGGCGGCGTCCGCTGGGTTGTTCTTGATCCGTAGATCGAACCCGCGGGCACGTGCGTCTAACAAGAAAGCGCGCGCGCGCGTGCGGCGTTGTCCAAGCTGCGGCGCAACGTATCCTGAAAGCCACGCCTTCTGCGGCGTGGATGGCAGCGCGCTTTCGCCGCCTCAATGAATGATCGACGCACCCGCGAACCAGAGCCCATACACCTGCGCCTGCGCATCATGCGTACGATCCCTACGCGTGACGCGCGAATCGCGTGTAGGCTCGGGCCTGACATGCGGCAGGGCCTGCTCGCTTTCCTTCCAGCTCCATGACTTTGGGGGCCTCAGATCGAGCGAAAGGCTTGACGCAAACGCGCCGAGCGAGCAATTTCGCTTACTTGCAGGGCAGTTTCAGGGTTCCTTGGCCGGGCCCCGCGGAGCGCGGCTCTGACAGCACCAGAGGACCAAGCCGATGAAGATCGTTTGCGAGAGCTGCGGAGCCAAATACTCGATCGCCGATGAGCGAGTGAGCGGCAAAGTGTTCAAGATTCGCTGCAAGCGTTGCAGCGAAGTGATCGTGGTCCGCGGCGATCAACCTGCACCCGTCGCCGAAGCGCCCGCCGCCTTTGCAACGCCCGCGCAGGACGTGATCTGGCATGTCGTGGTGGATGGCGAGCAGGCGGGACCGTACTCGCCGGGACAACTCGGCGAGATGTTGACCAGCGGCGCGGTGGACTGGGACGCGTACGTCTGGACCGAAGGTTTCGACAACTGGGCGCCTATGCGCGACGTGGCCGATCTCGTCGCGCAGATCACCGGCCAGCCCCAAGCCCAGGCCGCGGCACAGGCCGCGCCCGCCTATCGTCCCCCCACCCAGACACTGACCGGACAGCCCTCGATGGGTGCCGATCCGTTTGCCGACGACGCGGCGCCGAGCGACGCCGGGTTGTTCGGCGGCGCGGCGGCCGCTGCTGGGCCCGATCTGTTCGCGCGCGGCGCGGCGCAACCCGCGCTCGGCGGCTACGAGGATCGCGGCGTGGTCGCTTCGTCACCCAGCCCGCGTGTGGCGACGGAGCACGCGATGACCGGCGCACGCAACGAGAACTCGGTGCTGTTCTCGCTCAAGAACCTGCAAGCGCTGGCCACCGGCTCGGGCAGCTCCGGCGCGCCCCCTCCAGCAGCTGCTGCGACCGGCGGCGAGCGCGCGGGCTTCGCCAGCGGCGAGGGCTCGGGCTTGATCGATATTCGCGCGCTCGCCACGACCACCGGCATCAGCGAGGGTGGCGAGCCCTCCGCACACAAGGACGAGCTGCTCTCGATGGGATCGCACGGCGGTGCGTTCGGCACGCTGGGCTCGCCCATGCTGACGACGGCGGCGGACGACAGCGACGGGCACAAGAAGACGATCATCTGGGCGGTCGTCGCCGGCGTGGGCCTGGTCTGCACGGCGGGCGTCTTGGCCGCGTACATTCTGCGAGGCCCGGCGAGCGCGGCGGTGCCGCCCGCGGTCGGCGTGGTGCCGCAGCCGGTGGCGCCGGCGGCCGCGCCGGTCCAAACGGCAGCGGCCGCGCCCGCAGCGCCAGCACCCGCACCTTCGGAAGGAGAGCTCGCGGCCAAGAAGGCCGCCGCCGAGGAGGCGAGCGCCGAGGAGAAGAACGACTCGCACGGCAGCAGCAGTGAGCACCACCACCGGCACAGCAGCGAGAGCAGCAGCGCGAAGGCAAGCCACAGCGAAGCGCCCGCGCCTGCGGCGCCGGAGAAGAAGGCCCCGCCCAAGCCGACCGGGCCGCGCACCATCGACGACCTGCTCGAGGGTGCGCTCAATGGCTCCTCGTCCAAGACCGCCGCCAAGAGCGAGAGCGCCGCGGCCAAGCCGGACCTGCCCGAGACGCCGAGCCGCGATCAGGTGCGCTCCGCGATGAGCAGCGTCCAGTCTGCGGTCCAGGCCTGCAGCAGCGGCTCGGGCGGAGTCGCGATCGTGACGGTCAACGTGGCGGGCGCCACCGGACGGGTGACCAACGCCGAGGTCAGTGGCGTGACCGGACCGGCCGGCTCCTGCATCGCCAAGGCCGTGCGCAAGGCGCGGTTCCCGAAGTTCTCGTCGCGGGTGTTCAAGATCGCATTCCCGTACAAGCTGTAAGGACTCGAGCACAAATGACCTGATCACGGCCGGCTTGTCGGCGGAGTGCGATCGCGAGCGCGCCCGCAGAAAAACCACGGGAATCCTCGATGTATTTCGAGGAGTCTTTCGAGGACGAAGGCCGCGAACGCGCCCGCCCACGAGCCCCAACTGAGTGGCCGGTGATCGCGCACGACCACGAGGACGACTGCGGGCACGAGCACGAAGCGGGCTCTCCCGTCGCGGTCGGCACCCTCCAAGCCAGCGCAGACTCAGGTTGGGCTCAGCGCGCGCAGCCACTCGAGCGCGGTCAGGACGCCGAAGCCGGTGCCGCCCTTGGGGTGCATGCCGCGGGCCTCGGACAGATAGGCCGGGCCGGCGATGTCGAGGTGGGCCCAACGGCACTTGCCGACGAACTCGCGCAGAAACAGCGCGGCGGTGATCGAGCCTCCGTAGCGAGTACCGGTGTGCTTCAGATCCGCGATCGGGCTCTTGAGCTGCTCGCGCAGCTCGTCGTCCAGCGGCATGGCCCAGAGCTGCTCCCCACTCGCGGCCGCCGCCTTGCAGTAGGTCTCGCGCAGCTCATCATCGTTGCTGAAAAGGCCCGCCCGGTAGTTGCCGAGAGCGACCATGCACGCGCCGGTGAGCGTGGCGTGATCGATCAGGTAGTCGGGCTCGAGCTCGCGTGCGTAGGCCAGCGCGTCTGCGAGCACCAGGCGACCCTCGGCGTCGGTGTTGACGATCTCGACGCTCTTGCCGTCGCGTGAAGGGAACACGTCGCCGGGACGGTAGGCGTTGCCGCCGCCCATGTTGTCGGTAGAGGCGACCACGCCGTGGACCTCCAGCGGCAACGAAAGGCGTGCCGCGGCCAACACGACGGCGATCGTGGTCGCCGCGCCGGCCATATCCATCTTCATCTCCAGCATGCCCTCGGCGCTCTTCAGGCACAGGCCGCCCGAGTCAAACGTGAGCCCTTTGCCCACGAACACGACGCGCTTGTCCGCGGGCTTGGCGGGCTTGTAGCTCATGTGGACGAAGCGCGGCTCCTCGGTGCTGCCGCGGTTGACGGCCAGCAACAGCGGCATGCCGAGCTTCTCGATGCCTTTCTTGTCGTAGACCTTGCAGGCGATGCCGACCCGCTTGGACTGCTCGGCCGCCACATTCGCCAGCACGGTCGCGGTCAGGTCGTTGGCTGGACAGTTGACCAGATCGCGCGCCAGATTCACGGCCTCGCCGGCCGCGCGGCCCGCGGCCACTGCGGCGCGGGCACCCGGCGACGGCTTGGGCCCGAGCAGGACGGCCACCCGCCTCAGCGCGTGCTTGGGCTTGCGTTCGCCGGTCAGGTAGCGGGCGTAGCGGTAGGCTCCGATCGTCACGCCCTCGGCGACCGCGCGCAGGCAGGGCTCGGCGTCCTCGGGTGCGAGCAGCGCCAGGGTCGAGCCCTTGGCCGCGGCCGCGCGCGCTGCCTCCGCGCCGAGCAAGCGCAGCGGATAACCGGCGCTCGCGTCCTCGCCCAGGCCGACCAGCAGCAGGCGCTTGGCCTTGAGCCGTCCGCGACCGAGCATCTGCAGCGTCTGCCCGCGCTTGGCCTTGAAGTCCTCGTCCTTGATGTAGCGCGCGAGCCCGCCTCCCATCGCGCGGTCGAGCTGCGCGATCACGGGATCGCGGCTGACGTGCTTGGCGCTCACGCCGACGGCGAGCACGTCGGCGGCGACGGAAGTGGGCGATTCGGTCGAGAGCGTGATGTTCATCGTGTTCCTCGAGCGCGACTGCGAGCGACGAGCACCCGTTCGCCGGGAGCGGACCTGCGGCTGTCCGGGAGCCGCGCTGCTCCTTTGCGTCAGGTGCCTTCCGACTCCACGAACGGTAGCGTTGGGGCAGCAAGGCTGCCACGTGCGGCGCGCGGTCTCAAGCGCGTGATGGCGGCGGCCCGCCGGCGGCGGCGGCGGTTTCCGCCGGCGGAGCTGACACAAACACGCGCCCGCGCCCGTTCGGTGGACCGGCACGGTGGATGCAGCCTTGGCCAGCGCTGCACACCGCAGCCCTCGAAGGAGAACCGCTCATGAACACACACACACACCCGAAGCGCAAACCCGTCATGCTGGCGCTGCTCGCATCGTTGTTGCTCGCTCCCGCGCTCGGCGCGCGCGCGCAGGCTGCTGCCCAGCCCCAGGCCAAGCCGAAGAGCCACGCCCAGGCCGCGGCGCCGGCGAGCTCCGCTGCAAGGGCTCCCGTGGAGCTGAACACCGCCAGCTTGTTGGAGCTCACCAAGCTCCCGGGCATCGGCCCGGCGCGCGCGCAGGCGATCCTCGATCTGCGCGCCCGCATGGGCGGCTTCAAGCGGCTCGAGGACATCATGCGGGTCAAGGGAATCGGTCGCAAAACCTTCCGCAAGCTGGAGCCGATGCTACGCCTGGGCGCCGCGCCGGCCCGCACAGCCCGCGCCCATTCCTAGCCCCGGCGTGGTCAGCGCGACCCCGATTCGCTCGTGGTCGTGGTCGTGGTCGTACGCGCCATCGCTGCAGCCGGGGCCATGACCCTGGCCGTACGGCCGCCGGATTCGATCACGACCACGACCACAAATTGCAGGGCGCGATGGCCCCGCGTCGCCGGCTCACTGCAGCGCGGCCAACAGGCGTCTGATCGGCTCGCGCCGCAGCTTGAGCGCCACGCGGTTGGCGATCACGACCGAGGAGATCTCGCTGACCAGCTCGAGCTCCACCAGGCCATTCTCGGCCAGCGTGCGGCCGCTCTCGACCAGGTCGACGATGAAATCGGCCAGGCCCGTCAGCGGCGCCAGCTCGACCGAGCCCTGCACGTACACGACGTCCACCTGCTGCCCCTTGGACAGGAAGTGACGGCGGGCGACGTTGGCGAACTTGGTGGCCACGCGTGGGGTGCCGATCGGGGTGTGTCCGGGCTTGCCCGCGACCACCATGCGGCAGCGTCCGATGCCCAGGTCGAGCGGCGCGTACAAGTCATACTCACGCTCGAGCAGGATGTCGCGTCCCACGATGCCCAGGTCGGCCGCGCCGAATTCGACGTAGGTCGGCACGTCGTCGGGCTTGAGCAGCAAGAAGCGCACGCCGCCGCCCGGGTCGTCGCGCACCAGCGTGCGGTCGTCGCTCAGCAACACGCGGCCGTCGACGCCGGCGCGTGCCAGGCGCGTGGCGATCGCCGAGAGCACGCGGCCCTTGGGCACCGCGATCACGAGCGGGGGAGGCGTGGCGCCCTCGCCCGCCGCGCGGCGGCGCGCGGCGGCGCGGCCCTTGCCGGCAGCGCGCCCGTCAGCCATCGCCCTTGATCCGAACGATGTCGGCGCCGAGCGCCGCGAGCTTGCGCTCGATGTGCTCGTAGCCGCGGTCGAGGTGGTACACGCGCAACACACGCGTCTCTCCTTCCGCGCACAGGCCGGCGATCACCAGCGAAGCGCTCGCGCGCAGATCGGTGGCCATCACGCTCGCGCCCTGCAAGCGCGCCGGACCGTGCACGGTCGCGGAGCGCCCGTCGACTTCGATCCGGGCTCCCATCCGGTTGAGCTCGCTGACGTGCATGAAGCGATTCTCGAAGATCATCTCCGTGATGACGCTGCAGCCCTCGGCCAGACACATCAGCACCATCAGCTGCGCCTGCATGTCGGTGGGAAAGCCCGGATGCGGGGCGGTGGTGATGTCGGTCGGAATGAAAGGCGGGCTCCCCTGCACCCGCACGCCGCGTCCCTCGCGCTCGACCCCGACGCCGGCCTGGCGCAGCTTCTGCACGAGCGCCTTGAGATGTTCGAGCGTCACGCCGTCAACCAGCACGTCGCCGCCGGTGGCGGCTGCGGCCACCATGAACGTGCCGGCCTCGATGCGGTCGGCGATGATCGCATGGTCGACCGCGTGCAGCTCGCCGCGGCCTTCGATCACGATGGTGGCCGTGCCGGCGCCCTCAACGCTCGCGCCCATCTTGTTGAGCACTCGGCCGAGCTCCTCGACCTCGGGCTCGCAGGCCGCATTGGTGAGCGTGGTGCGCCCCCTGGCCAGTGCGGCCGCGCACATCAGGTTCTCGGTGCCGGTCACCGTGTTGAGATCGAAGCGAATGTCCGCGCCGCGCAGGCGGCCGCCGGACACACTCGCCTCGACATAGCCGTGGTCGAGCTCGATCTGTGCCCCCATCGCGGCGAGGCCCTTCAAATGCTGGTCGATCGGGCGGTCGCCGATCGCGCAGCCCCCGGGCAGTGACACGCGGGCCTTGCCGTAGCGCGCCAGCAGCGGACCCAGCACCAGCACCGAGGCCCGCATCTGGCGCACCAACTCGTACGGGGCCTCAGTGCTGCCGGCCGCTGTACCGCGGATGCTGACCTGCGGCGAGGCCACCTCGACCGTGAGGCCGAGGTGGCGCAGCAGGGCCGCGGTGGTGCCGATGTCGCGCAGGTCCGGCACGTTGCGAAAGGTGCTCTCGCCGTCCGCGAGTAGCGACGCGCACAACAGCGGCAGCGCGGCGTTCTTGGAGCCGCTGACCGGAATCGTGCCGGCGAGCGGCTTGCCGCCGCGGATGCGAATGCTGTCCACGTGCGCGTGGTAGCCCAGCGCTGCCGGAGCGGCAAGAGGATACTTCCCGTCCAGAAATCCAGCCGCCCTGGGACCAAGAGAGCCACAGGAAGACGGGAAGACGGGAAGCCCCGAGTGTTTGTTCTTCTCGCCTTCCCGTCTTCCTGTTGAATCCTCGGAAGAGCCTTTTCTAAACGAGAGCTACGCCAGCGACATGCCGAGCACGAACAGGCCGAAGCCGACCACGATCAGCGCGCCCCAGCGCCAGGCCTCACGCGGCACGAAGTGATCCTCGGCGTCGATCGCGCGCAGCGTGAACGCGAACGCCGACGCCACCCATAGCCCGAAGCCGAACAGCAGTACCAGGGTCCACAGCAAGCTCGGGTCCGGGTCCGCTTGAAGCAGCGCGAGGTGCTCCCGCCGCAGCTGCTCGCGCGATTTGCCGGCGTCCATCGGTGGCGGCGGCATGGCCGCCATCAGGCTCGCGATGCGTTCGTCGGCCGCCGTCAGCCGCGCCTTCTCCGGAATGTAGAACGAGCGCGTCGACATGATTGCGGCGCGGATCGCGCGATAGGCCGACAGTGCGAGCTCGGCATCGCCGCGCTGCTCGGCGTCGGCCGCAATCACGCCCAGCTTGCGCAGGGCATCGACATGATAGGGGCTGCCGGGCGCGTACCAGCGCGCGGCGCGCCTGTAGTGCACGATGGCCGCCTCGACTTCGCCCTGGGCGCGATAGCGGTCGCCGGCGTGCAGCTCGCTGGCAGCCGAGGTCACGACGCGCAGCGCGAAGGCGGCCAGCAGCACCGCCGCGACCAGCGCGCCGCGCAGCAGGCTGCGGACGGCTGCAGGCCTCGGGCCGCTCACAGAAAGTCTCGCCGCTGGAAGACGAACGCCGCCAGCACGAGCAGGATGAACGAGTAGGCGACGGCATAGATGAGGTTGTTGACGACGTAGCTGAGGGGGCCAGCGCTCGAAGAAAGCTGCACCTCGAGGGTGTGGCGGCCGGGCACGAACAGATCGAAGTTGGGCCAGACCTTGACCAGCTGCTTGAGGCTCTGCTGGACCACCGCCGGGATGTCCTGCGACTTCATCGTCGCCATCGCGTCCGCGCTGCGTCCGACCATCCACACGCCAAAGGTGAACAGCGCGGTCAGGAAGGGCGTGGAGAAGGAGGAGAAGAACACCGCCACCGCGGTCAGCATGAGCACCTCTCCCAGGGTGAGCGCCAGCGCCGCGAGCACCGGGGCGAGCTTGAGATCGGTGGTCGACGCGACGCCTGCCGCCGCCGCGAACAGCAGACACGACCAGGGCACCACCACCGCGGTGCTGCCGGGCGCCTTCCACACCAGCAGCCCGAGCATGGCCGGCATGCCGAGCGCGACCGCCGAGACCAGCAGCGGGCTGGCCTCGGCCTGCACGGAGGAAACGCACAGCTGCACCGCGCCCTGAATCGCAACGAACACGAAGACCGTGAGCGCGATGCCGAAGTACTTGCCCAGCAGGAACTCGTGACGGCGGATCGGCTTGGGCAAGATCACGTACAACGTCTTGCGCTCGATCTCCTTGTACAGCAGCGAGGAGCCGAGAAACACCGACGCCACCACCGAGAACAGCGAGATCGACGCCAGTCCGACGTCGAGCACGATGCGTCGCTGTTGGTCGAGCGAGACCTCGGCCAGGACCAGAGTGAAGACCAGCACGAAGGTGGCGATCCCGAGCACCCCGTAGAGCACGCGGTCGCGCACGGCTTCGCGGAAGGTGTTGATCGCCACCGCGACGATGGGTCGCATGCGCGCGATTGTACACCAAGAGCCGGCCGCCAGTGCTCGGTCAGATCATCAAGGCGATCAACCGCCGCTGAGCAGGGGTTGGCCGAGCGCAAAATGGGCGAGCAGCTGTAGCCACATCGCCCACAGCACGAAGCCGAGCGCGCCGGCAGCCAGACGGGTGTAGCCCGCGCCGCGCGGGCCCGGCCGCCACCCGAGCTGGCGCGGAGCGCGCGACAGGCCGAGCCCGAGGTGAAAACAGACCAGCGTCACGCCCCCGAGGTAGATGCCGAGCCCCAGCGGGGTGCCGAGCCCCTGCCACAGCAGCGCGTAGACGGCGCGCGGGCCGTTTTCGGGACCGGCGTCCACCGACCACACCTGCACCACGTGGTAGATCACGAAGCCCAGAACCAGCGCTCCGGTCGCGGCCTGCAGCTTGCCCAGGCCGGCACCCGGGTCAGGCCGCGGGTCACGGCGCGCGCGTGCGAAGCGCACGGCCCCCAGCAGCGCGTGCAGGCCCAGCGGGACCAGCACCAGCGCGACCGCCCAGGAGCGCGCCATCACGTGCAGCCGGCGATCGACCCAGGGCTCGCGACCGCTGAGCGCCGGCCAGTTGTCGTAGAGGTGGAGCACCAGGAAGGCGCCCAAAGGCACGACGCCGAGCAGCGAATGCACGCGGGCGAGCATCGATCGATCGAGTGGTGGACAGCGGACGCCGGCGATCGCAGCACACGTCCGCCACGCGGGTCAAGAACGCTCCGCCTCCCGCCGGCGGAACCCGAGCAGCAGCAACGGCTCGTTCGAGCGCATGAACAGCAGCCGCGAGCCGATCTCGACCGGGCGGTGGATGTGGGGGCCGTCGAGGTAGAGCCGGCCGGCGCGCATGTGGCTCTGGACCTCGAGTCGCTCGGCGGGCGCGATCAGCCCCTTGAGCAGGCGGTAGGACCGGTCCGCGAGCAGGTACGGCTCGCGCACCACGTACTGCAGGCGCGGCGAGGCGATCGGCTGCAGCTGTCCGCCGGCCGAGCGGATCGCCGCGCTGGACCCGGCCGCCGTGGAAACCCAGACGCCGCTCGAGCGGTGCGTCTCCTCGCGGCCGCGGAAGCGGATCTGATAGCGGGTGGTCGCGGCCGGGCTCATGTGGCTGAACAGCGCATCATTGAGCACGCGGTTGGAGCAGGGCTCGCCGTCGAGCTCGACGCGCATGCGGGTGAGCCGGGTCTGGCGCAGCTTGCCGGCGAGCGCGTCGCGCAGCGCCGGGTGCAGCTGCTCACTGGTGGCTGCGCAAAAATAGCCCACGCTGTCCATGGGGGCGCTGTTGATCGCGAGCACGGGGCAATTTGGGCCGATGCTCTGCGAGGCCCACAGCAGCGTCCCATCGCCGCCCAGCGTGACCACCAGATCGAAGGCGTCGGCGGCGCCGTGGCTGCTGCGGTGGCGAAAGGTGGCCCGCGCCCCCAGTGCGCGCAGCGCCCGGCGCGCTTCGCGCAGCGTCTGCACGTGGGCCTTGTGTGCGCGCATCAAGCCGGCGACCGCCGGGTCCGCCGCTCGCAGCAGCGACGAGACCCGCGCGTGCCGCCGCTCGCGCACGTAGATCTGATAGGCGGACTTCTTGTAGACGACCAGGACGCGCGGCGCAGCAGCCATCGGAGTTGATCACCTGTGCGGGTCTCGAAACCACGCGGCGCCCGCCGGCGCGGCCTCCCGAGCACCCGACCGGGTCCACGTGAGGCAGCGCTCAGCTCGGCGTCTTCTTGGCGTCCTGGAGGAAACGCGCCAGGCCCACGTCGGTCAGCGGGTGCTTGAGCAGCTGCAGGATGACCGAATGCGGGATGGTCGCCACGTGCGCCCCGATCTGTGCGCAGCGCACCAGGTGCAGCGGATGACGGATGCTGGCGGCGAGCACCTGCGTCGTCAGGCCGTAGTTGCGATAGATCGTGACCAACTGTTGCACCAGCTCCACGCCGTCGCCGCCGGCGTCGTCGATGCGGCCGAGAAACGGGCTGATGTAGCTGGCGCCCGCCTTGGCCGCGAGCATGCCTTGGGGCGCGCTGAAGCACAGCGTGACGTTGGTCTTGATGCCCTCCTGGTGGAGCACGCGCACCGCCTTGATGCCCGCGGCGATCAGCGGCACCTTGACCACCACGTTGCGGTGCATCGCAGCGAGCTTGCGGCCCTCGGCCAGAATGCCGTCGGTGTCGGTGGCCAGGACTTCGGCGCTGATCGGGCCATCGACGACCTCGCAGATATCGCGCACCACCGCCTCCAGGCTGCGGCCGGTCTTGGCCACCAGGCTGGGGTTGGTGGTCACGCCGTCGATCACGCCCATGGCGGCCGCCTCGCGGATCTCGCCGATGTCGGCCGAATCGATAAAGATCTTCATGCGCCTCCTGCCCTGCGGGCTGCGGCTCGCACCCGGCGGGCCGCGCCTTCACATCTACGGCCTGGCTTCGGCGCCGGTCAAGCCCGGCGCGCGCGCCGCAGCCGGCGCGGGCCACTTTTGCGGGCCTTTTCGCACGCTGGCGGCGGCTGCGCAGCCGCACCCCGGCGCGGTTTGCGCCCGAGCGCGATTTAGCCTTGAATTCCCTGGCCCCGCTCCCGTCTAAGCCCAGATGCCGAAGCTCGCCCCCGCGCTCGCGCTCTGTCTGTTGTGGACCACGCACCTGCACGCACAGGCGCCTGCAACCGCCGCGCCCAGCTACGACGCGCGCACCGAGCGCCTGCGCGGGTTGAGCAAGGCGGACCTGGCGCGGCTGGAGCCGGAGCTGCAGGCCGGACCGGTTGCGTTGGTCGAGTTCGCCAACGACGACGCCGACGAGCTGCCCGCGATCAATCTGGCGGCGCTGGTGCACGCACCGGCTTCCGTGGTCATCGGGTTGATCGAGCACCCCGAGGGGTATCCGGCGTTCATGCGCACGCTCGACCACGTGGACGTGGTGCGGCGCAAGGACAACAGCGTGCTGTACGACTGGCGCTGGGGCATGTCGCTGCTCTCGCTACAGGGCCGCAACGCGATGACCAGCTACCCGGCGCCGCCCGACCGCGCCGACGCCGGGTTCCGCGCGACGATCGACAGCCAGTCCGGCGATTTCGGCACCGGCCGCATCACCTTGCGCGTGCTGCCGCACGGGACGAGCGAGTCGCTGCTGTGCGTGTCGCTGCGGCTGGACCTGCGCACGGCGAACTACATCGCGCGCCAGCTGGCCAGCGCCGCGCGCAGCGTCAACCGTACGGCGGACATGTCGCTGACCTATGCCATGGTGCTGAGCTTCCGCCACGAGGCGGAGCGGCGCGCCGGCTATCGCGCGCCGGCCCAGCCAGCGCGGGCGCTGCACGAGCCGGTGGTCGACAAGCGGGCCGTGCTGCCGCTGCTGCTGCGCGGCGACCTGGTGCTGCTCGAGATGAACGGCGAGCGCATGAGCCAGATCGCGGTGCTCGGCCTGATCCACCGCGGGCAGGACTCGGTGCGCAAGGTCATGCTGGACGCGGACTCCTTCGGGGCCACGCTACTGCCCGGCAGCGAGGCCAAGGTGGTGTCGCGGCAAGGCCCGGTCACCACCTTCGACTGGGACATCAGCCTGCCGCTGATCGGGGTTTCGGGGCGGATGGAGCTGCGCGACGGCGACCCCGTGGTCTCGGTCGACGCGGTGCAGGGCGCGCTCCAAGGCGGGCGCTGGAATTTCGAGACGCTGCCGCTCGGCCGCAAGGTCACCATGGTCTCGGCCTGGGCGAGCTTCGACCTGCGCAACTCGACCTGGTTCGTCCGCAGCCTGGCCAACGCCGATCCCTATCTCGGCCACGGAATGAGCGCGGCCAGCCAGATCCTGCTGGTGCGCGGGCTGCGCACCGAGACCATGGATCGCGCGGCGCGCGAGGCGCGCGCACGCAAGGCCAAGACCTCCAAGAACTGAGCTCTATTGGCCCGCGTCTTCGTCGCTGCCGGCGTCGTTGCCGGCACCCGGGCTGCCGGCGTCAGGGGGCTGGCTCGAGCCTCCGTTGCCTGCATCGTGCACGGCGGCGTCCGGCGGCGCCGCCGGGATCCGGCCGCGGTCGAAGTTGGCCACCAGCTCGCAGCCCGCGAGCGTGCAGCAGGCCAGCACCAGCGCCAGCGAACGCAGCCAGGACCTCCGCCGGGCATGCGGCGGTCGCGGGCGCGCGCACGCCGGGCCGGTCGGCAGGGCGTGCGGGCGTTGGGTTCGTGGCAGCAGGCGTGGCGTCATGACGGCAGCGTCCAAACGGGATTCTCAGAAGCGCCCCAGCGCGCTCAGGCCCGCGGCGTGGCTCGAGACCGCCGGGACCAGCGCGAGCCGCGGGCTGCGCGCCCGCGCGGAGGACGCCTGTCCCGGCTTCTCGCTCGCGGCGGCTTGATCCGCCGTGAAGTAGAGCACCGCGGAAGTGACCAGCGCCATCGCCCCCACGCCGAAGGAGACGTCGGTGAAAAGGGCGAGACGCTCGCCGCGCTTGGCCGTGGCGTCGGTCGGGTTGGCGTCGAAGTCGCTGCGTTCGGCCAACACCATGAAGCCGAGCACTGTGCCGGTGACGAGCCCGGCGGCACCGACGATGCTGGTGATCCACAGCGCGGTGGTGGGCCTGTGCGCCGCCTCTTCCGGCTCGACCTTCAGATTGGCCACCGCCGGCTGCTGCCCCGCGGCCGCGACCGCGGGCTTGGCGGGCGCCGCGGTCAGCGCCGCCTGCAGCTCGTGGCGGGCGCCGATCCGTGCCTGCACCGTCACGGTCTGCGACTGGTGGCCAGAGAGCGTCAGCTCGAGCGTGTGCTCGCCGCGCATCACGCTGAGCTCGGCCGGCGTGTGTTTGCCGGTGTCCTGCCCGTCGAGCTTGATGGCGGCCCCGCTGGGCTCGCTGCTCAGCACGAGGGTGGCCGGGACCGAGGCCAGGTCGGCGGCTTTGCGCTCGACCTCGGCGCGATCGGACGCGCCGGGGCTCTGCTGCAGGTAGCGTTGCAGCGTGTCGTAGGCGTCCTGCAGCTTGCCGAGCCGCACCTGGCACTCGGCGCTGCTGAGCAAGACCACCGGATTGGGCACGGCGGCGTACGCTTCCGCGAACGCGCTCTCGGCTTCGGCGAACGCACCCTGGCTGAAGAGCTGCTGCCCACGCGCATAGGCGGCGCGCGCCTGCTCGAGCTGTTCTGGAGTCGGCGCCGCCGGTGTGGCCGGTGCCGCCGCGGCAGGCGCGGCAGGCGCCGCCGCGGCAGGCGGCGCCACGGGCGCGGCGGGCACCTGACCCGCAGTCTGGGTGGTCGCGGGCACCTGAGCGGCCGTGCTCGCCGGCGCGGGCTTCGGCTGCGCGAGGCTTGGCCACGCGGTCAGCATGCATGCTGCGATGCACGCGGCGGCGAGCGCGGTACCCGGGACTCGGTGGGGCGCATCGCCGGGCAGCACCAGCATTGCCCGCACCGCGGCTGCCAGGACTCGCATCGAGCCGGAGGCTACGGCCAGGCCCGATCGGCGTCAACCAGCAGCGGCCGCGCGCGGCCTCAGCTGCCGGGCGGCACCGTGCCCGCGTCCTCTTCCGAGATCGGGATTACGCCTGCGTCCTCGTCGCTGGACTGGCCCGCGTCCACCATGGCGGCTTCTCGGGGCGTCCTGCAGTAGCCGCGGGGGCTCGATCCGAGCACGCACGTCAGCCCGCTCTGGCAGTCGCCGTCAACCTGACAGGGCCCGCCGTCACCCTTGGCGCAGCCCGCGAGCGAGACCAGCGCGAGCGAAAGCACGATGCAGCGAAGGGAGGTCGGCAAGAGAGAACACATGGGCTCGAGTCGGGGGCGGAGCATAGCGTAGCGGGGCGGGTGTTCCACGGCATTCGAGCGGTTTTTTGTGGGCGCACGGTCAGGGAACATTATAGGCACAACGGAAGCCAACGTCGGGCCGCGTCTCGCCCAGCTTGATCGTGCCGCGCTGGGTAACGCGCAGCGTATAGGCCGGCGAACGCCACGACCCGCCGCGGATCACGATCTCGTCGCCTTCGCGCGGGCCCTGTGGATCGATCGGCTCCGACTTGGCGTAGTAGTCCTGGGCGTAGCGATCGGCGGTCAGCTCCCAGACGTTGCCCGCCATGTTGAGCAGCCCGAACGCGCTCTTTCCGTCAGGGAACGCGCTCACCGCTGCCGCAAAGGCATAGCCGTCCTGCTCGCTCGGCCGATCTCCGGACAGCCCGTGATTGGCGACGCGGTCGTTCCAGAAGCGGCCCCACGGGAAGCGGCGCGTGCCGTCGCCGCGCGCAGCGCGCTCCCATTCGGCTTCGGTCGGGAGCCGGCCGCCCAGCCACTGACAGTAGCGCGCCGCCTCGGCGTAGCTGACGCCCGCGACTGGCTGGTCGGGCTGGCCCAAACGCGGGTCGAGATCGGAGACGCGCGCCGGCGAGCAGGCGCCGTGCTGCACGCAGCGCAGGTAGTCGCGCTGGTTGACCTCGGTGCGATCGATGCGGAACGTGCTCACGTAGACACGGTGGCGCGGCTGCTCGTCGGCGAACAGCTCGGGGCGGCACAGCGCTGCTTCCTCGGTGGACGCGCCGGCCGCACACAGTGCGGCGGCGAACGCGACGTCGGCATCGTCGCTGCCCATCTCGAGCCAGCCGCCGCTCACGCGCGCGACCGCGGCCGGCGCGAGCGCAGGCCTCTCCACGCGCTCGGCGGCCGCCGCCAGCGCGAGCAGCAAGCACGGCACCAAGACCGAACAGACCTGAAGAGCCGATCTCGAAACCCGTTCGCGGCGCCTTGTGGACGCTCTGGGCACGGCGCGCATCGACCGCGGTGTACACGCTGCGCGGCGCGAACGCAAAAGGAGGCACCGCACGGCTTTGACGGCGGGCCGCGAGCTGCGCCACAGTCGAGTCGGGCGCTGCGCGAGGTGACCGATCGCGCCGGCGGAGCGCCGAGCTCTCACAGGAGCGGCCGATGTCGAGCAAGCTGGCGTTCAGTCACTTTTCGGACCCGTTGTGCATCTGGGCGTTCGTCGCAAACGACAAGCTGCAGCAGCTGCTGCGCGAGGTCGGCGAGCGACTCGAGGTCGACTATCGGGTGGTCCCGGTGTTCGGCAGCGTGCCGTGGCGCTTCGCCCGCGGGCCGTGGGCGGGCGCCGGCATCGAGGGCCGGGTGCGCGCCACCGCCGAGATCGCCGCGCAGCACGGTCATCCCGAGGTCAGCGGCGCGTGCTGGAGCGGCGATTGTCCGGCTTCGAGCTGGGCCGCGGGCGCCGCGGTCAAGGCGGTGTGCGCGCTGGAGCGTGAGGGCACGGTCCCGAGCGGAACGGGGGGTCGCTACCACCATGCGCTGCGGCACAAGTTCTTCGTGGACAACGTGAACGTGGCCCGCCGCGCCGCCCAGCTCGAGCTGGCCGAGGCGCTCGGCGTGCCGCGCGCGGGCATCGAGCGCCAGCTCGACGACGGCAGCGCGCTGGCCGCGTTGTGGGAAGACCAACTCGAGACCGAAAGGCTCAAGCTGCAGGGCTCGCCCACCTATGTCTTCGACGGCGGGCGCGCCATGCTCTACGGCAACTTCACCTATGGCGTGCTGCACGCCACGGTCGAAGAGCTGCTGCACGGCCTGCGCCCCGAAGGCAGCGCCTGCTGAGCGGCCGCCTGCCGCGCGCAGCGCGTCCTCGTCCTCGCAGTCGCACTCGCCCCCGAACGAGCCGCTGCGACGCAAACCCATGCGGCTTCAACGCGCGGCCAACGCCATCCGCGCGACCCGCGCGTGGGCCAGCGCGCAGGCGAGCAGCGCGGCCAGCGCGATCAGCTGCGCGCTGGAGAGCGTGCCGCCGAAGAACACGCCGCGGATCGCGTCGCCGCGCAGCGGCTCGAGCAGGAAGCGCAGCGCGGCGTAACCCTCGGCATAGGCGAGCACGCGGCGGGGATCGCGCGGCGTGAACGCGAGCCGCAGCAAGAGCGCGAGCAGCAGCAGCGCAGCCGCTTCGTACAGCGGCCAGGGGTGGCGCCCGATCGCGCCCGCGGCCGCGGCCGGCGCCAGCGGGTCGCGGTAATGGATCGCGAGCGGCCCGCCGCCGGGACGGCCGTAGCAGCAGCCGCCGAGCAAGCAGCCGATGCGGCCGAGCGCCTGGCCGAGCGCGAGCCAGGGCACGGCCAGCGCGGCGAACGCAAGCACCGGCAGGCCGAGCCGGCGGCCCGCCGCGCGCAGGCAGAACGCGCCGCCGAGCAGCGCGCCGGGAATCGCGAGCCCGGGCTGCGCGAATCCCGCGCGCAGCGAGCCGAGCCGCGCACACTGCACCAGCGCGTGCAGCAGCCAGCCGCCGGCGAAGCCGCCGGCGGTCGCCAGACCCAGCGCCGCGATACAGGCGCCGAGGTCCAGCCGCGCGCGCTGCGCGGCGCGCAGCGAGCCTGCGGCGACCACCGCGATCGCCACGCACAAGAGCGCGCCGTAGCTGCCGATGGGCAAGGCCCTTGGGCCCAGCTGCACGACCGTCAGGATGGGGTGCACGGCCGGATCTTGTCAGCCTCGCGCGACGAGGCAACCGCCGGCGGCGTGGCCTCGGGCGAGCACACGCGGCGCGCAGCCGTGCGGGCGCCTGGCGCGATCACGGAGCGGCGTAGGTCACGGGCTTGGCCACGAAGCTCAGGTACAGCCACCAGCCGTCCTCGCCGTTGGGGCTCTGCGCCTGGTCCTTGTCCTGGTCGCGCAGGAAGTTGGTGATCGGGAGGCCGGCCAAGCCGGGGCCGAGGTAGTCCGGGAGCAAGGCCTGCATCGCTTTGGTGGTGGTGACGAAGCCGGCGATCAGCCCGCCGAGCTGGTTCGGCGGGCTGCCCTGGTAGCTCGCGGCGACTTGCGCGCCCGTCATCGCGATCGAGATGCCGCCAAGGTTGATCGTCACGTCCGCGGGATTGGTGGTGACGAAGCAGGGCGCGGCCGGCGCTTCCACCGCGGGGCTGAAGCCCGAGGTGGTGCCCGCGAGCGGCTCTAGGCAGCTGCCGTGGGTGACGTTGTCGATGGTGAAGGTCACGTCGAGACCGGGATTGGGCGCGGGCTCACACTGGGTGGGATCGCTCAGCTTGCAGTGGGCGTCGATCAGGTGCAGGCCGCCACTGGTCGCAGCCGGATCGAGCGGTTGCATCAAAGGCAGGATGGAGACGTCGAGAAACCCGTCTCCGTCGTAGTCCATGGTGATGCCGCCAGGGATCAGGCTGCCGTTGACCGACGTGCCGAGAAACGGTTGGTCGGTAATATCCGAGCTGCCGAGAAAGAAGTGCGGATCGCGCAGGTTGAGCTCGGTGATGCGAAACGCGACGGGGGCCGCGCTGCCGGCATCGATCGCGGCCGCGCCCCCCGAGCCGGAGACGCTCGACGCGCCCCCGCTTCCGCCGGAGCTGCCGGCGTCCTGCGCCGGCATGCCCGAGCCCATGCCCGCGGCTCCGCCGCCGCTGCCGGCGCGCGCGCCGCTGCTGTTCGCAGCGCTGCCCGCCGAGGGCATCCCCGTTCCGCCCGTCGCTTGGCCGCTCGCGCCTCCGATGCCGCGCGACCCGTTGCCACTGGCGGAGCACGCGACCAGCCCAATGGCGAGCGCAACACTGCCGGTGAACCGAACGCCGCGCCAAACGCCGCCCCGTTGCCGAGTCCCCATGCGTTCCTCCGTCCTCCGCATCGCCGCGATGGCGACCACACCCATCTACCAGGCTACCACACCGGCGCCGGTGCATGGACATCGCTTCCGATGTGACCTCGTTTTTGGGCTCACACGACGCGGCCAGGCGAGAAGCAACAAAGGGCCATGATATTCTGCTGTGCAGTCGGCTGCACCGCGGCGATAGGTCGAGTCTTCGACCGCTGCCGTGACGACACGCATCGCGCTTGGCTCGACACATCCCACGCCACGCCGGCCTTTCAGCACGTTCACGCAATCGCGCGCGTGCCCATTCGGCACGCCAGGAGGGGCATATGAAGTGGAGTTATCGGCTCATCGGAACGATCGTCCTGAGCACAGGGGTATGCGCAGTCCACATCAGGATCCGTCGCAGCACAGGCAGGCGAGGCGCCGGCCGCTACGGATACCGCTGCCGATGCGGCCCCCCCCGCGCCGCCGCCCGAAGCAGCACCCGCAGCTGGGGATGGCGCGCAGAAGCCTGCTGCTGCACCCGCGGGCTCGCCGAGCTTCTTCGGGGAGGAGAGCGGCTCCACGACCCCCGCCAACTTGCGCCGAACGGCCAACAACGTCTTATACGTCGAGCTGGCCGGCAACGGTGGCATCTACTCCATCAACTATGAACGCTTCTTCACCGACAACATCAACGCCCGCGTCGGCTTCGGCTACATCTCGCTGAGCGCGAGCGGCGGCAGCTCGAGCGGCCACGCGAGCATCCTGTTCATCCCTTTGACGGCGAACTACATGGGCATCGGCTCCGCCGACCACAAGCTCGAGCTTGGCCTCGGGCCGCTGTTCGTGAACGCCTCGGCCGGCGCGTCCGGCGTCGGCGGCACGGCAGCCCACGCCTCGGGATTCGCCGTCGCCGGTACCGCGACCATCGGTTACCGCTACGTGCCCCATGATGGAGGATTCAACTTCAAGCTCGGCTTCACCCC
Organism: uncultured delta proteobacterium; assembly: GCA_963778655.1. GTDB lineage: Bacteria > Myxococcota_A > Polyangia > Polyangiales > JAFGIB01 > CAVZVA01. The sequence continues at coordinate 1,152,926 of CAVZVA010000010.1, read as the reverse complement.
GATCTTCGGCGCAGGCGGCTTCCTGCCCTGGGGCGGTCTCGGCCTGGGCGCCGTGTTCTGAGGGCGCGTTGGCTTGCGCATGGTCCAGTTGCGGCCGCCCCAACGGGCTTCACGGGGCTTCTCCTTCTCCGTTGAGGCCGTAGGTTGCCGCGCAGCGCTCAGAACCCTCGAGCACGCGCAGGGCCTCGGTGATACGCGGGCCGAGTTCGCCCGGCGCCGCCAGCTCGCGGCCGACCTCGGCCACGGCCAAGAGCAGCTCGGGGGCCGGCCCGCTACCCGGCCCGCGCGAGGGCACGAGCCGCTGCGAAGACACCGAGTCGGGCGGCGCCTTTCCAAGCCTCGGGCTCAGCTTGGCCGCGCCAGCTTACGCGCGCGTTTCGGCTTGCTAACGGTTTGAAATTCGGCTGCTGGCGGGCTCACGGCTTCAGAGGCGGGGGTGGAAAGGCAGGCGGCGGCGCGCCCGGAGGCCGCGGCGCGGCGGGTTGGTCGGGCGCCGCGCGGGCGCCGCCTGACCCGCCCGGAGCGCCGCCATCGGCGGCCGGGGGCATCAACCCCTGCTGCACGCTCACATGGAAGTCGCGGCTCGCCTCGAAGTGGCCGCCCGCGAACAGCGCGTTGCACACGCCGCAGGTGAGCGCGGTCAGCAGCGCGGGCACGAACGCCAGCGCCGAGCTGATCACGCCCGCCTGCGCGACACCGGTCGCCTGGCCCGCGCGCTTGCCGCGCGACATCGCCAGCCCCCCCGTGATGATGCCAGCAAGCGCGAGCGCGGCCGCCCCGAACGCGAACACCGCGCCGACCACCGGCACCGGCGCCAGCACCACGCCAAGCGGGATGCACAAGAGCGACAGCGCGGCCAGCACGATCGACAGCACCGACATGGGGCGCAAGGTTCCGCCGCGCGCGCCGCCCGGTCAACCGGATCGCGCGTGGCCGAACGCTTACCGAACGCCCTGGACGCGCGCCCCTGCCGGCCCCCAAGGCGCGTGGTCGACCGCGTTCACGCTCGGTGTCAGACTCCGCCGCGTGTCGGACCAGGACCTCGAACCCAGAAGCGGCCGCTGTGCCATCGCCGGCCGTCCCAACGTCGGCAAGTCGACGCTGCTCAACGCGCTGCTCGGCCAGAAGCTGGCGATCGCGACCGCCAAGCCGCAGACCACGCGCACCTGCATCCTGGGCGTTTACCTGCAGGACGAGCCGCCGCTGCAGATCGCGTTTGTCGACACCCCGGGGCTGCACCAGCCGCGCAACGCGCTCGGCCGGGCGCTGTTGGAAGAAGCCAAGGGCGGGCGCAGCGGCGCGGACGTGATCGTGCTGGTCGCCCAGCTCGGCCAAGACCCCGCGCCCGGCGACGTGCTCGGCGCCGAAGAGCAGGAGCTGCTCGAGGCCGCGCGCAAGGACGGCGTGCCGGTGGTGCTCGCGCTGAACAAGGTCGACCGCGTCAAGAACAAGGCCTTGCTGCTGCCGCTGCTCGAGCGCTGCGCGAAGAGCTTTCCCTTTGCTGCGGTGGTGCCGATCTCCGCGCGCCGCGGGGTCAACCTCGACGCGCTGGTACGCGAGGTCGGAGCACTGCTGCCGGTCGGGCTGCGCTACGACAAGGAGCTGCTCACCGACAAGCCCGAGCGCTTCTTCGCCGCGGAGCTGGTGCGCGAAGCCGTGATCGAGAGCACCCGCCAGGAGGTGCCCTACGCCGTGGCGGTGGTGCTCGACGAGCTCTCCGACGAAGGCAAGCTGTGCCGCATCGCAGCCACGATCGTGGTGGAGAAAGAGTCGCAAAAGGGCATCGTGATCGGCGAGCGCGGCCAGCGGCTCAAGCAGATCGGCACCGCGGCGCGGCTGCAGATCGAACAGCTGCTGCAGCGCAAGGTGTTCCTGAAGCTATGGGTCAAGGTGGTGCCGGGTTGGACCGAGAGCCCGGCGCAGGTGCGCGAGCTGGTCGGAGCGGGCACGCCCGGGGGCCTCGGGGGCTGAGCGTGGGACGCGACGGCAAGCACGGGGCGCGCGGCGACGCGCGGCAGCGCAACGCGCCCGGGCGCGCGGGCCGGCCGATCGTGGCGATCGTGGGCCGCCCCAACGTGGGCAAGAGCGCGCTGTTCAACCGCCTGACCGGGGCGCGGATGGCAATCGTCGAGGACCGGCCGGGCGTCACGCGCGACCGGCTCTACGCCGACGCCAGCGCCTTCGGGCGCGACTACATCCTGGTCGACACCGGCGGTTTCGATCCCGACAGCGACGATCCACTCAAGCAGAGCATCACCACGCAGGTGCGGGTCGCGCTCTCGGAAGCGGACGCGGTGCTGTGCTTGCTCGACGCCACCCAGGGGCCGATGCCGGCGGACCGCGAGGCCGTGAGCCTGCTGCGCCAGACCCAGTTGCCGGTGCTGCACGTAGCCAACAAGGTCGACAACCCGGCGCGTTCGCTGCAGGCCAAGGAGCTGTACCGGCTCGGCATCGACGCGCTGCACGAGGTCTCGGCCCTGCACGGGCACGGCATCGGCGACCTGGAGCAGGCGCTTTCGGCCGCGCTGCCGGCGCCCGAGCCCGAAGCCGAGCCGGAGCCCTCGGCGCCGCCGCGAATCGCGATCGTGGGCCGCCCCAACGCCGGCAAGTCGTCGCTGGTCAACCGGCTGCTCGGCCAGGAGCGCCAGATCGTCGACGACCGCCCCGGCACCACGGTCGACAGCGTCGACGCGCTCTACGATGCGGAGGGCGAGCCGCTGGTGCTGATCGATACAGCCGGCATCAGGCGCAAGCGCGCGGTCGAGGACGGGCTCGAGGCGCAGGCGGTAATGCAGGCGATCCGCGCGCTCGAGCGCTGCGACACCGTGGTGCTGATGATCGACGCGACCGAGGGCGCCGCGCAGCAGGACGCGCGCATCGCCGGCATGGCGATCGAACGTGGTCGGGCGCTGTGCGTGGCGCTCAACAAGATGGACTTGCTGGACGCGCGCGGGCGCGAGCAGGCGCTGCAGCGCGCGCGCGACGAGCTCGGGTTCGCGGCGTGGGCGCCGCTGCTGCGGCTGAGCGCACGCACCGGCCGCGGCGTGGCGCAGTTGCTGCGCAGCGTGCGCGAGGTAACTGCCAACCACAAGAAGCGGGTCACCACTGGCGAGGTCAACCGCTTCTTCGAGCAGGTGCTTGCGCATCACCCGCCGCCCACCAGCGGCGGCCGCGCGGTGCGGCTGTACTACGTGACCCAGGTGCGCAGCGGCCCGCCCACGTTCGTGGTCTCGGCCAGTCATCCCGAGCGCGTGCACAAGAGCTACCAGCGCTACGTGATCAACCAGCTGCGCGAGCACTTCGGCTTCGCGGGCACACCAATCCGCGTGCGCTACCGCAGCCACAAGGAATGACGGCGTCCCGTCACTGGGAGCAGCAAGCGCGCCTGCGAGCGGCGCCGACTTCGCCGCCGGTTCGGGTGCGGCAAACGCGAGCCATGCCTGGACCCGCACCGCGCCGGACCGGAAGCGGAGCGCACGCGGCTCGGTTCGCGCGCGGCGGCGGGCTGCTGCGACCTCGGGCGCGCCGAGCTTGTTTCGTACGGCGTATCTCTGTAGCGTTCGTGCGCGGATCGAACGCGGTTCCGGCGCGGCATCTGCGAAGCGCTGTGGTGGCGCCTGTTGGGGAGAAACACAATGAACAGACGGATCGTGGGACTGCTGCTGCTCGCGGCGTGGGCGTGGGCGGCCAGCGGCTGTAGTAAGAGCGCCGGAAACGGCGGCACGCCCGACATGGGCACTGGCGGAGGCTCGAGCGCCACCGGCGGTACGGGCGGCGGTGGCGGCAGCACGGCGGGCACCGGCGGCGCTGGCGGCAGCACGGCGGGCACCGGCGGCGGTGGCGGCAGCGGTAGCGGCGGAACCGGCGGAATGGCGGCGCCGACGCTGGCGTGCGGGACCGCGACCTGCAAAGGCGCGGGCTTGCTGCGCCCCTGTTGCGTGGACGAGGCCACCAGCACCTGCGGCGTCATGGGCAGCGGGCTGGTCAACATTCCATGCGGCATCCCTGCGGTGCCGGACCCCGCGTGTCCCGACAAGCCCGCCGCGATGGGCTCGACCGCGAAGGGCTGCTGCACCGCCGACCACGTGTGTGGCAGCACCCTCGCAGGCTCGCCGTGCATCTACGTTGCCACGGACGGCGGATCGCCGATCGCGTGCGGCGGCGCGGACGCCGACGGCGGAATGTGATCGCCGGGAGCGAGCCGGGTAGCCCTGGTCGCGCTCCCCGCGTTTGGCGCTCACGGACCTGCCGCGTGAGGCGGCGGGCTCAGATCGCCTTGTATTGATCGATCAGGCGGTCGAGCGTGGCCTGGTCGAAGCCGAGCAACAGGTGGCCGTGGAAGTCGATCACGGGCACGCCGCTCGGGTGTTTGCCCGCAGCGTGGGCCTTGCGCAGCATCTCGGCGTTGGCCTCGGCATCCTTCTCGATGTCCTTTTCGACGAAGGGCACGTGGCGCGAGCGCAGGTACGCTGCGGCGGCCCGACACACCCCGCACCAAGAGGCCGCGTAGATGGTGACGCCGGTGTCGCCCTGTTGCGCCAGCTGCTGGCCGGGATGCGCGGCGTCCACCTGCGCGTCGAACCAGGCGCGGCTGTGGACGCGCACCTTGTAGCTGCCGCCGGGACCCGCCGCGCGCAGATCGGCCACGTAGACGTGGTCCGGCTCGAGGCGCTGGCCAGGCGCGATGCGCAACGACTCCACCCTCACCACCGCGCGCCGCGCTTCGGGGATGTCGGAGCGGCGCTTGGCCGTGTGCAGGCCCTTCTGGTCGAACCACACCAGCATCAGCCCGTCGAGCTCGCCCCGCACCGCGAATGGCGGCGTGACAGGGCGGCCGGGCTCGGCCGCCGGCGACGGCGCGGCGGCCGCATGCGAGCCCTTGCTCGCCGCTTCCTCACCGGGCAGCGGATTGCCGCAGGCGCCCAGCACCAGCAGAGCCGTGGCCGCCGCCGCGACGACCCGGCGTCCGGGCCGCGAAAACGCGGAAATCCACCACATCGCGCTGCAAGCATAGCAGACCGAGCCCAGACGCCAGCGCCCCCACCCCCTGACTCCCCAGTCCTCCTCGATCGCCACCACTGCCGCTCAGCCAGCTCCGCCGCCGGCGACCAGCGCGCGCAGGCTGCGCTGGCACTCGCCGAGCGCGCCCTGGGCCTTCTGCAGGGTTGCGGCCGCATGCGCGACCGAGGCTGCGATCGCCTGCAGCGCGGCCTTGTCCGAGCCGCCGCGCGCCGCTTGGTCCTGCAGCCGCACGCGCGCCTGCGCCTGCTCGCGCTCGGCGGAGAGCAGCCCGCTGTGGGCCTGCACGCAGCGGTCGCGCACGCGCGCGAGCGCCGGGTCGCGCAGCGGCAGCGCGTGCAGGGCTTCGATCTGCTGCGCCCGCCGGACCGCGGGGGCGTGCAGATCGAGCTCCGAAATTCGCGCGAGCAACGCCTGCACCTGCTCGCGCGACGAATTTTCGCCGCGGCAACACAGGCACACGCACGGGATCAGAGCCGCTACGAGCCAGCGCTTTGCCCGTGGTTTGCGCGCGTCCGTGCGCGCGCGCGCAGGCGGCAGGCGCGCAGCACCGCGTGCCTGGGCCCGGCCGCTTTGTTGCCCGTTCGCTTGCACGCGGCCAATCATGCGTCTAGAAGCGGTCAAACGCGAACGCGTGGCAAGGGCGCGATGCAACTGCTCGGCAACCGATCCCGCAAGCTTCCCGAAAGCGAGCGCCGGCGCTACTCGCGCTACGCGGTGCGCTGCCAGTGCTGGATCGAGAGCGAGCAGGCCACCGTGTTCGGACCGACCGCGGACGTGGGGCTGGGCGGGCTGTTCTTGCGTACCGCGGTACCACTGGCCCAGGGGGCGCGCGTGGAGGTAGCGCTACGGCTCGATCCCGCAGATCAACCGGTGGTTGCCGAGGGCGTGGTCACGCGCGCGATCCGCGCGCAGCACGGCCTGCGCCACGGCCTGGGCGTGGAGTTCCTGCGCATCGTCGACGGTCGCGACGGGCTCAAACGCTTTCTGGGCAAGCGACCACGCGGCTGAGGCGAGCGCGCGCCGGGGCTAGGGACAGCCCCTAAATCAGAGTTGTCGATTCGGGATCAATGACCGATCGGCATGGCCGTTCCCGAATCGTGACCGGTCATTTAGTCCATGCGCAGCACGCTGCCCCCGTCGCCGACCGCCCACAGCTTGGTGGCCGTGCCGTACACCGAGTGCAGGCCGGCCGCCGTGACCGCGCTGCAACCGGTCCATTGGGTGCCGTCGAAGAAGTCGATCTGACCGCTGTCGCCGACGGCCCATACGTGGCTGCCGTCGCGGCCCCACACGCTTTGCAGATACGGATTGGCCGCGGGCCCGGTCGCAGGCATGCTCCAGCTCGAGCCGGCGTAGTGCGCGGCCGAGCCCTTGGTATAGCCGACGGCCCAGATGTCGCTCGCGCTCAGGCCCCACACCGCCTTTGAGTAATAGCTCCAGGCCGTGCTGCTATCGGCGGTCCAGCTGCCCGACTGATAGTGCTGCAGCACGTAGGTGTTGCCCGACGCGCCGCCGGTATCGTTGACGACCCAGACATCGTCGAACGCGCTGCCCCAGATGCCGTGCAGCGTGCCGATCGCGTTGGTCCCCGAACCGGTGATGCTGTGGTCCTCCCAAGCCTGCCCGTTGAAGTAGAACGCCGCACCCGCGGAGCCCACCACCCAGTACTGCGTGGGGCTTACGCCCCAAACGCCGTAGAGGTCCTGCGTGGTCGGGCTCTGCACCGCGCTCCACGCCTGATTGTCGTAGACGTAGATCGCGCCGCCGCTGCCCACGGCCACCGCGTGGCCCGGGTCCAGGCCCCAGATCGCGAACAGGGTGATGCTGCCGGCGTTCGGATCCACGAGCTGGCTGGTCCACCCGCTGCCGTCGTAGTGCGCGACCAGCGCCTCACCGGTGGCCGCGTTGCCCACCGCCCAGGCGAAGTCGTCGCTAGCCGAGAAACCCCACACGCCATACAGGGTTCCGACGTTGGGCACGGGCCCGACGTCGGTCCAGGTGCCCGCCTGATCGCAGCTCACGCTGCCGGTGCCGGCATCTCCGCCGGGGCCCGCGTCCACGCCGCCGCCCCCACCCGCGTCCGTGCCGCCGTCGCCGCCCGTGCCGCCGTCGCCGCACATGCACGCGCCGAAGAAGTTGCCGCTCGGGTCGCAGTACTGCACGCCCACGCTGCCGCCGCAGTCGCACGGCTGTGGCGTCCCTGGCGAGCAATAGCCACCGCCGTCGCTCGGGCCACCGTCGCTCGGGCCACCGCCGCTGCCACCGCCCATCCCGGCGTCTGCGCCGCCGCCCGTGCCACCGTCGCCGCACATGCACGCGCCAAAGAAGTTGCCGCTCGGGTCGCAGTACTGCACGCCCACGCTGCCGCCGCAGTCGCACGGCTGCGGCGTCCCTGGCGAGCAGTATGCGCCGCCGTCGCCGCCGCCGGTCCCGCCGCCACCGCCGCCGCTGCCGGCCATCCCGCCGTCTGCGCCGCCGCCCGTGCCGCCGTCGCCGCACATGCACGCGCCGAAGAAGTTGCCGCTCGGGTCGCAGTACTGCACGCCCACGCTGCCGCCGCAGTCGCACGGCTGTGGCGTCCCTGGCGAGCAGTATGCGCCGCCGTCGCCGCCGCCGGTCCCGCCGCCACCGCCGCCGCTGCCGGCCATCCCGGCGTCTGCGCCGCTCTGCAGCTGGTAGTGCCACACGATCGAGTTCGGCACGTCGTACAGAATCAGGTTCATCGGGTCCGCGACGTACGGGTAGTCGAGACCGAGGGCTTGCGGGCAGGTGTAGTGGATGGAGAGGTAGCCGTTGCCCGCGGTGGTGGTGAAGCTCTCGCTCTGCAGCGGATCGGCGTCGCGCTGGAAGACGAGCTCTCCAGTGCCCGACGCGTAGCCCGCGATGGCCAGTGTCGAACGGAACGAAGGACCGGGACCCGACGCGCCGTTGGGGCCGGTGTACAGGGTGGCACCCACCAGCACGTAGAGCCCATCGCTGATCGTCCCGCCGACATTGCTGGTGACCATGTCCTGCGCCACCTGATCTGCGACCACCGCGCTGGCCGGCGCCGGCAGGCCGTTGCAAACGACCGCCGCGTCGCCACCGCTGGTGCCGCCGTCGCTGCTGACGCTGCCGCCGTCGCTGCCCGCGTCGACGCTGCCGCTGCCGCCGTCGCCGCCCACGCCCGCGTCGCTGCTCGCGCTGCCGCCGTCGCTGCTGGCGCTGCCGCCGTCGCTGCCCGCGTCGACGCTGCCGCTGCCGCCGTCGCCGCCCACGCCCGCGTCGCTGCTCGCGCTGCCACCGTCGCTGCCCGCGTCGACGTTACCGGTGCCGCCATCGCCGCACATGCACGCGCCATAACCGCTGCCCGCCTGGTTGCAGTACTGCGCGCCGGTCGGCGAGCTGGTGTCGCCGGGACAATCGCACGCCAACGCCGCGCCGGCCGTGCACACGCCGCCGCCGCTGCCGCCCGTGCCGCCGCTGCCGCCGCCGCCCGTGCCGCCGCTGCCGCCGCCGCCTGTGTCACCCATGCCGCCGCTGCCGCCCATGCCGCCGCTGCCGCCCATGCCGCCGGCGTCTTGCACGCCGCCGTCCATCGCGGGCGCGCAGTACGGGTAGCGGCCGCCTTGGGTGTCGGTGCTCGGCGCGTATGACACGCTCAGCAGCGAATCGCCGAGGTGACACCCCGTGGCCCCCGAAGGCGCACAGCACTCCGCGTCGATCGCCAGACAGTACGCGAGTGAGTCGCACGAGAACGTGATGTAGGTCGGATAGTCCGGATCGCTGCAGTGGTTCTGCGACTCGACCGCGGAGGCCACTTGCCAGCCCGAGCTGGTGTCGCACGAGGTTGCAGGTGGCACCACCACCAGCGTCGAGAAGTGCGAGAGCAGAAAGCCGTCGCCCGCGTCGTCGAGCGGCAGGCCTTCGGGCTTGCTGCGCGAGCCGCTCGACGGGAAGTCGAGCACGATCACGTCGGCGCTCGAGGGCCGGATCACGATCGGCTCCGGGAAGTGCGTGCCGTCGGGCTCCATGCGGATGACCTGCGCGAACTTGCCCTCGGGCCAGCCGATGTCGCTCGCCGCCGCCGGCGTGAGCGTCACCATCATGCCGGCCGCGGCCGCGGGGAACTCGAAGCTCACCTGCTGGCCGTCGGCGGTGGACACGCCGACCGAGCCGCCCGCGGTGGGGATCATGAACTGGACCGGCGGCATCCCGCCCGCGCCGCTGCTCGTGCTCGCATCGCTCGGTGCGGAGCCGGGGCCGGCGTCGGGGGCGCCGCCCGAGGGCGCGGCCTTGCCCGCTGCGGAGGTGTCGGCACTGGTTCCCGCGGTGCCCTCGTCCCCGCGGCCCGCTGTCATCGGATGGGTGTCCGCGTTGCAGCCCGCCAGGCCGCACGCGGCAAGCCCGAACACCACAGCCAGACCGACTCTCTTCCGTGTCCAAGAACAGGCCATCCAAGCACCTCACAACGTGACGTGGACCACCAAATCCAGGTGGGCTTCACGAGATGTTACGGGGTGCCAGTTTCGCGTTCAACAATAAAAATACTCTATTTATAGAATTTGTGCGGGCCTGATGGGTTCCCCGCCTTGGGCCGGAAGACCTGGCTCAAGCCTTTGAAACCGCAGTCAAAATCGCCGCGGCCGCGGCCATCCGGACGCCCGCGTCCGGGTCCAACAAGGCGCGGCGCACCTCGCGGGCGTGACCGAGGTCGAGCGCGAGCGCCCGCACCACCACCTGCCGCACCAGCGGCTGCGCGGTGGCCAGCAAGGCGCGCAGGCGCGCCAGCGCGGCGGCGTCGCCGTGACGCGCGAGCTCAGCCGCGGCCTGGCCCGAGACCTCATCCTGCGCGCCCATCAACGCGGTGAGCTGCGCGCGGCCCTCGGGCCGCTCGGCGCCGAGCGCCACCGCCAGGCACAGGCGCACGCTGCGCACGCGCTCCTGCGCGACGCGCCCGAGCGCCAGAGCGCGAGCGCTCGGATCGCGCAGCGACATCAACGCCACCGCGGCCGCAGCGCGCAGCGCGCCGTCGCGATCGGCGAGCGCCCGCTCGAGCTGCGCGCGCGCGGTACCCGGCCCCTGTGCCGGCTCGGCCGCAAGCAGCATGCGCGCGGCTTCCACGCCCTCGGCGCTGGGGTCGGCGCCGAGGTAGCGCTCGAGCTTGTGCGCGGCGCGCGCGCGATCGAGCGCCACCAGCTCGTCGATGGCGGCCAGGCGCACGGAGCGGGAGGCGTCCTGCAACCGGGCTTCGATCGCATCGTACGCGGCAAGCCCCTGGTGCGCGAGCGCGTGCAAGGCCGCGGCGCGCGCGGCCGGCTCCGGGTCGTGGCGCGCGACGCGCTGCAGCGCAAGACGCGTGGCCGCGCTCGGCTGCGCGCGCGAAAGCACGCGCAACGCGGCGCGGCGGACCACGGCGGCGGGCGCCTCGCAGGCGGCGCGCAGCAGAGCGATGTCGGCCTCGGGGTCGAGCGCCTCGACCGCGGCCGCGCGCACCTCGGCGCCGGCATCGTCCAAGTGCGCGCGCAGCGCCTCGCGCGCGCCGCCGTCGCCGAGGCGCGCGAGCGCCAGCAGTGCCTGCGCGCGCAGCTCGGGCGTTGCACCGCGGGCCGCGAGCCGCTGCAACGCGGGTGCGCCGGCGTCCCCGCCGCGCTCCAACGCGCGCAGGGCCTGCGCGCGCTCAGCGGGGTCGCGCGCCTGCGCCGCGTGCTCGAGGCTGGCGGCCGCGATGCGGCGCAGCAGCGCGGGATCGGGGCGACCGCGATCGTAAGCCGCCAGGGCCTCGGCCAACTGGCCGCGGCGCAACGCCGAGGAGACGGCTGTGCGCGAGCCGGAGGCACAGCCCGGACCGGCGGCCAGCGCTCCCAGTAGCAGCCCCGAGAGCAGGGCGGGTGCACGCGGGATCATGCCGAAAAGCCTTCCACGCGCGCCGCGGCCCTGCCAGGCGGCCGGCAAGCGCCCGCGGCGGGTCGCGCGGGCGGCGCGTCCCGGGCGCGGCGGCAACCGTCAATTGCGTTCCGCGCCGGGTTTGCCTATTGATGGGGCTCCGTTGGTCGCGAACCAGAGAGAGGTGAGGGCGATGCGAGGTTTGATGCAGGACTGGCCGCTGCTGGTGTCGTCGATTCTGGACCACGCAAACATCAATCACGGCGAGCAGGAGGTGGTGACGCGCTCGGTGGAGGGACCGATCCACCGTTGCACCTACGCGGACCTCTACCGGCGCAGCAAGCGCTGCGCCAAGGCGCTGCACAAGCTCGGCATCCGCGAGGGCGACGTGGTCGGCACGCTGGCCTGGAACACCTACCGCCACATGGAGGCGTGGTACGGGATCATGGGCCTGGGCGCGGTCTGCCACACGCTCAACCCGCGACTGTTTCCGGAGCAGCTCGTCTACATCGCGAACCACGCAGGCGACAAGTACCTGTTCACCGACCTGACGTTCGTGCCGCTGTGCGTGGCGATTCAGGACAAGTGCCCCGGCATCAAGGGCTTCGTGGTGATGACCGACCGCGCGCACATGCCCGACGCCAAGCTGCGCAACGCGATCTGCTACGAGGAGCTGATCGGCGACAGCGATGAGGACTTCGCGTGGGTGAAGGTCGACGAGAACGCGGCCTGCGGGCTGTGTTACACCTCGGGCACCACGGGCAACCCCAAGGGCGTGGTCTACTCGCACCGCAGCAACATCCTGCACGCGCTGACGGTGAACCAGGCCGACTCGTTCGGCATGCGCGCCGCCGACTCGGTGCTGCCGGTGGTACCGATGTTCCACGCCAACGCCTGGGCGATTGCGTTCGCCGCGCCGATGGTGGGCGCGAAGCTGGTGATGCCGGGCGCGCAGATGGACGGCAAGAGCATTCACGAGCTGCTGGAGACCGAGAAGGTGTCGTTCACCGCGGCGGTGCCGACGGTGTGGCTGATGCTGCTGCAGTACCTCGAGGCGGAGAACAAGCAGCTGAGCACGCTGCACCGGGTGATGATCGGAGGCTCGGCGGTCCCGCGCACGATCGTGGAGCGCTTCGAGAAGAACTACGGAGTGACGGTGGTGCACGGCTGGGGCATGACGGAGATGAGCCCGCTCGGCACGTTCGCCAGCTTCAAGCCGGGGATGGACGCGCTGCCGGAAGAGGAGCGCATCCGCTACAAGCTGAAGCAGGGGCGCGCGCCGTACATGGTGGAGATGAAGATCGTCGACGACGACGGCGAGGAGCTGCCGCGCGACGGCAAGAAGTTCGGGCACCTGGTGGTGCGCGGCGCGGCGATCGCGAAGAGCTACTACAAGGGCGAGGGCGGGCAGATCCTGGACCAGGACGGGTTCTTCGACACGGGCGACGTGGCGACGATCGACGAGCGGGGCTTCATGCAGATCACGGACCGCAGCAAGGACGTGATCAAGAGCGGCGGCGAGTGGATCAGCTCGATCGAGCTGGAGAACCTGGCGGTGTGCCACCCTGAGGTGGCGGAGGCTGCGGTGATCGGGATCGCGCACCCGAAGTGGGACGAGCGGCCGCTGCTGATCGTGGTGCGCAAGCCGAACACGAACGTGACCAAGGAAGCGCTGCTGCAGTACATGCAGGGCAAGATCGCCAAGTGGTGGATGCCGGACGACGTCGCTTTCGTGGACGCGATCCCGCACACGGCCACGGGCAAGATCCAGAAGCGCGACCTGCGCGAGCAGTTCAAGAGCTACGCGTTCAAGTAGGGTTGGGCACGGCGATCGAACGAGGGGAGCGGCGTAGGTCGCTCGCCTTTGGCACCGCCATAGGACACGGTTCGTGCTGGGCGGCTGATCGGGCGGGAGTGCTGACGTTGGCCCGGTCGTTCGAGGTGACGTGGGAGTGGCTGCTTGCGGGGGTGGCCGGCGACGATAAGATTGGTCTGCGATGGGCCTGGCCGAGGTCGGTTGGCGTCCGCCTGTGGTGCAGACGGCACGCTTGATGCTGCGTGGCTATGAGATCACGGACGCGGCGGCGATCTACGCGTATGCGTCGGACGAGGAGACTACGCGCTTCATGGCGTGGGACCGGCTGCGGCACGGCGACGAGGCCCGCGCGTTTCTCGACGGGATCGTCGCCGGCAGCTATGAGCACGCCAGGCTCGACTATGCGCTGTGCCGGCGCGATGACCCCGCGCGCGTGATCGGCGGCGCGGGCGTGTATCTCGACAGCGCGGAGCACCGCACGATGTATCTCGGCTACATCTTGGCTCGTTCGCACTGGGGCCAGGGTCTGGTTCCCGAGGCTGGGCACGCGCTGATCGATCATGCGTTTCGCACCACCGACGTCGAGCGCATCTGGGCGCCCATCTTCGCGGAGAACGAACGCAGCCGGCGCGCAGCCGAGAAGATGGGGCTGAAGCTCGACGGCGTGCTACGGTCTGCGCTGCTGTTCCGCGGCCGCCGCTGGGACCAGGCGGTCTACTCGATCCTGCGGCCCGAGTGGGACGCGACCCGCGAGCAGGCAGTGCGGTGAGGGATCGTGCCGGGCGGCCTCGCGATCGCTTTGTCCAGGGATCATGTTGACCAACGGAATTGCCGGTTGGGCATGCCGAGGAGGTGTCGTGCGCATCGTGCAGAAGGCATTCGCGTACATCACCCAGCGCGATCGATTGTTGGTGTTCTGTCAGCCCGCGTTTCCGGAGGCCGGTGTTCAAGTTCCGGGTCGAGCTCGCCGCTTCCATCCGGCGGACGCATCCTCGCGCGCGGACGGTGCTCGACGTCGCGTGCGGCACCGGCGAGCACGCGCGGTCGCTCGCTGAGGAGCACGGCTTCGAGGTCGATGGGCTCGACCTGGATCCGGCGTTCGTGCAAATCGCGCGACGGAAGCTGACCCGCGGTACCGTGTACCAGGGGGACATGACGTCGTTTCAGCTGCCGCGACGCTACGATGTCGTTCTGTGCTTGTTCAGCTCGATCGGCTACGTTCGGACGCTCGAGAACGTCCGGCGCACGTTCGACCGGTTTCGGACGCACCTGGCCGAGGGTGGCCTCACGCTGGTCGAGCCCTGGTTCGCCCCCGGGGTACTGCAGCACGGCACGGTGGGGATGAAGACCGCGAAGCGCGAGGACGTGAGCGTGGCCCGGATGAGTCACATGCAAGTCGAAGGCCGCCTCTCGCGCGTGCGTTTCGAGTATCTGATCGGCCGGCCCGGCGGCATCGCGCACGCCAGTGAGCTGCACGAGCTCGGGCTGTTCACGACCGAAGAAACGCTCGAGTGCTTTCGTCGGGCCGGCTTGCAAGCCACCCACGATCCCAAGGGTCCGGCCGACCGCGGGCTCTTTGTCGCCCGCGTCCCGGCTTGACCCGTGTCCGCGTTTGGCACTTCGCGAGCGGCGAGCATCCACATGCGCGAGGCGAAAGCTCAGCGCTCGCCGGGGGCGGCCGCGCGCTTGCTCGCTTCGAGCGCTGCCGTCACGAGCGTGCTGCTGAGCTGTTCGAGGCTGCACGGCTTGGGCAAGTGGTGTACGACGCCCAGCAGCGCGCTGCGCTCGAGCGCGCGCGCGTCGAGGTTGCCCGACATCAACACCAGCGGCAGCTCGGGCGCGATGCGGCGGACCTCGCGCGCCAGCTCAAGCCCGGACATTTCCGGCATACGGTGGTCGCTCACGACCACGTCGAAGGATCCGGCGCGCGCCTGCAACTCGCCGAGCGCATCGGCGGCGCGCGTAAAGGCCGTCACCGTGAAGCCGAGCGCCTGCAGCGCGTGCGTGAACACCGAGACGATCGCCGCCTCGTCGTCGACCAGCATCACCCGCAGCGGCCGCGGAGCCGGAGGCGTCCGGTCTCGCGGAACGGAAGCCGCGACGCCGGCGCTGGCCGGAAAGTAGAGCCGAAACGTGGTGCCCTGGCCTGGCTCGCTCGTCACCTCGATCGCGCCCTGGTGGCTTTGGACGATGCCGTGCACGACCGCGAGGCCGAGGCCCGAGCCCACGCCGACCGGCTTGGTGGTGAAGAAGGGATCGAAGACGCGCTCGACGGTCTCGGCAGCCATCCCCTTGCCCGTGTCGGTGACGGTGATCTCGGCGTGCAGGCCCGGCGCCAGCTGGGGACGCCCGCGCAGCGCGGCCTCGTCGAGCGCGACGCCGCGCACACCGATCTCGATGCGCCCGCGCTGCCCCTCGAGCGCCTGCCACGCATTGGTACACAGGTTCATCAACACCTGCAGCAGTTGCGTGGCGTCGGCCGTGATGGACGGCGTGTCGGGCGAGATGCGGGCGACGAGCTCGACGTTTTCGCGCAGGGTCGCGCGGAGCAGGCGCAGCGCCTCCTCTGCGACGACCGCCGGATCGACCGTAGTTCTGCGAGCGGCCTGCCGCCGGCCGACCATCAGGATCTGCCGCACCAATTCGGTGGCACGCGCCCCGGCAGCGCCGATGGCCGCGAGGTTCTCGTGCACCGGATGGCCCTCGGCCAGGGAGCGCGTCGCCAGCTCGGCATTGGCGAGGATCGCGGTCAGGAGGTTGTTGAAGTCGTGCGCGATGCCGGCTGCCAGCGTGCCGAGCGATTCGAGGCGCTGAGCGTGGCGCAGCTGCGCCTCGAGCGCCGCGCGCTCGGCCGCCGCCACCTCGCGATCGCTGACATCCTGCACAGTGCCCACGGCACGCGCCACGGCGCCGCGGTCGTCGCTCTCGAAGCGTACGTGCTGGAACACGTGTTTGATGCGGTCGCCGGGCAGCGCGAGCCGATAGGTGAGCGATATCGACGTCTGCGTGCTCATCGCAGCCCCGAAGCCTGCGGCGAGCGCCGGCCGATCGTCCGGGTGGACCGCCGCGAGCCATAGGTCCCGCGTCGGGCGCACGTCGCGGTCGAGCTCGAAGATGCGGAAGGTCTCGTCCGACCATTCGACGGTGGAGCTCAAGAGGTCGTACTCCCAGTAACCGAGGTGGGCGATGCGCTGCGCTTCGGCCAGCTGCTCGACGGCCTTCTGGAGCGCGGCATCGCGCTCGCGCACCGCCTCGCGCGCGCGCTCGCGCTCGCTGACATCGATCGCCACGACCTGGATCGCGGGGCGACCCTCGTAGCTGACCATGGCCGCAACCACCTCGACGAACACGAGCTCGCCGTCCGCGCGCACGATCCGTCCGAGGATCGGCGAGTTGTAACCGGTTTCGGCGGTCTGGCGCAGCTGCGCGATGCGTTCCTGCACCCGCGCCCGCTCGTCGGGGTGCACGATGTCAGTGAGCGGCCGGCCCACCAAGTTCTCGAGCTCGTAGCCCATCAGCTTGCCGCAGGCCCGATTGGCAAACAGCAAGCGCTCGCCGTCATGCACGTAGAGCGGCACCGGGGCGTTGTCGACGAGCAAGCGGTAGCGCTCCTCGCGGCTGCGCAGCTCGCGCTCGGCGTTACGCTGCTCAGTCACGTCGCGCGCGAACCCGAGCACGCCGTAGATCTCACCGCGGGCGTTGCGCAGCGGCAGCTTGGTGTTGTCGAAGATGCGCACCCGCCCGTCGAGCTGAGTCAGCGAGCGCCCCTCGCTGCGAACCGTCTGTCCCTCGAGCACGGCATCGTCGTCGGCGTGGAAGCTGCGCAGCCCCTGGGCCGCGTCGTCTTGCCGCGCTTCGGGCCACACTTCGGTATCGGGCCTGCCGAATCAGATCCTCGGCGCTGCGCCCGAGCGCGCGGGCGTACGCAGGGTTGACGTACCTGATGCGGTGCGTCGGGTCCTTGGCGAAGACCCAATCGGCGGTGTGGTCGAGGTAGGTCCGCGCCACGCTGTCGTGAATCGCCACGCCGACCACGCCGCAGAGCGCGCCGGCGCCGTCACGCGCCGCGTGGAGCTGCCAGCTCACCGCCGGATCGGCGCCCGCGAGCAGCTCGGGGGCGGCTGCGCGCGGGCTCGCGACCGCCGCGGTGAGCCAAGCGCGAAACGCCGGCACCGCAGCAGGGGCGAGCAGCAGGTCACAGAAGTCGTGCTCGAGCAGCTCGGCCCGCGTGCGGCCGGCGAGGCGCTCGAGCGCGGCGCTCGCGTCGCACATGATGCCGCGGGCATCGAGCACGACGACCGCCGCTTGCCCAGGAGAGCTCAACGGAGCCTCCGGCCGCACGACTGCGCGGACTGCCCGCCCGAGACCCGAGGGCCATCCGACATGCCTACGAGGGTCGGCCAGATGTGGCCCGGTCGCAAGGTGGTGAAATGCACGCCAGCCCGCAGCGGAGGCGCCCGAGGCGACCTGGGCTGCGATTGCACTATCTCGCAAGCGCCTTCAGCCGCTTGATGACCCTCGCGCTGTCGGCGCGCGCGAGGACCGGTATTGGCGCAGGGTCGCGCCGGGGGGTTGAGCGGCCTGCCCGGGTCCGGTAATGGTCGGCCGATGCCCCGAGCCGTCGTACCCGTGCGCTGCGCGCGCCGCGCGCCGTGGCTCGCCTGCTGCGCCGCGCTGCTCGCTCTGGCCGGCTGCTCCGACAAGCCCGCCGAGGCCGCGCGCGCCAGCAGCAAGACCCCGGCGCAGCCGGCGGGCGTCAAGCAGGCGGTCGCGAAGATCGACCAGGCCGCGCTCGCCGCCAAGCGCGAGCAAGACCGGCTCGACAAGGAGTATCCCCTGCACGGCCTGGTCACCGGGGCGCAGCTCAAGGTCCACGACAAGCCCGACCCCGACGCCCTGCTGCTGGGCTGGCTGCGGGTGGGCTCGCGCGTGCGCCTGGCGCCCGGACCGGTCAAGACCCCGACCTGCCGCACCGGCTTCTATCGCCTGTACCCGCGCGGCTACGCCTGCGCCGGCGAAGGCATTCAGGTCGCCGACAAGCCGCCCCAGTCCGAGCTGGCGATGAATCCGCCGCCGCGCGACGCGCCCCTGCCCTACCGCTACTTCCTGGTCAAGGAGCCCAAGGTCCCCGAGTACCACCGCTTGCCCTCGCGCGAGGATCAACGCGCGGCCAACGCCTTCGTGCAGCGTTACCTGGAGCTTTTGCAGAAGAGCGAGGCCAAGGCGCAGAAGCTGCTCGACGGCCAGCTCCCCGGTGAGCTATTGAGCCCGCCGATCGTGCGGCGCTACCTCGACCGCTTGTTCTTCGTCGCGGGCGCCGGCATCGAGGAGCGCGCGCACCGCAAGTTCGTGCGAACCGTGCGCGGCAGCTACGTCAAACAGGCGCAGCTCGAGGAGCGCACCGGCTCGAGCTTCCGCGGTGTGGAGCTCGACGCCGAGCACCCGCTGCCCGTGGCCTGGATGGTGCGCGAAGGCACGCCTTTCACGGCCAAGCAGCGCAAGGACGGCTCGTATCGCTACATCACCAACCCCAAGGACAAACCGCTGGCGCGGCTCTCGGAGGTGCCTGGAGCCAGCCGCGAGCATCTGGGCGACGACCTCGTGTACAAGCTGCCGGACGGGCGCTACCTCAAGTCGTGGTACGTCGCGCTGGCGGAAAAGATCCCGCGCCCCGAGGGCATCGGGCCGGGCGAGCCGTGGGTGCACGTCAACATCGATCAGCAGACGCTGGTCGCCTATCAGGGCGACGAGCCGGTCTATGCGACCCTGGTGTCGACCGGTCTCGAAGGGCACGACACGCCGGTGGGACTGTTTACGATCCGCTCCAAGCTGGTGGCCTCGACCATGAGCGACATCGGTCAGGACGCACCCGACCGCTACAGCATCGAGGACGTACCCTGGACCGAGTACTTCTCCGGCTCGGTGGCGCTGCACGGCGCGTTCTGGCACGGTGGCTTTGGCTTGCGCCACTCCCACGGTTGCGTGAACCTATCGCCCTTCGACGCGCACCGCGTGTTCAACCTCACCTGGCCGGAGCTGCCCGAGGGCTGGCATGGCATCTC
Organism: uncultured delta proteobacterium; assembly: GCA_963778655.1. Taxonomy (GTDB): domain Bacteria; phylum Myxococcota_A; class Polyangia; order Polyangiales; family JAFGIB01; genus CAVZVA01. The sequence continues at coordinate 1,134,161 of CAVZVA010000010.1, read as the reverse complement.
CACCGACATGACCGGCATCAAGGCGAGCAAGGTCTACGTGACCGGGAAGTGAGATGGGCGACAAACCGATCGCGCTGTGCTTCGTGTGCCTCGGCAACATCTGCCGCTCGCCGACAGCAGAGGGCATCATGAAGCACCTCGCCAGCGAGGCCGGGCTCGAAGACAAGCTGCTGATCGACAGCGCGGGCACGGGCGCCTACCACGCGGGCGAGCGTGCCGATGCGCGCAGCCGTGCAGAGGCGCTGCGGCACGGCATCGAGCTGACCAGCGTCGCACGCCAGTTCACCGCCGAAGATTTCGAGCGCTTCGACTACGTGCTGGCGATGGACCGCCAGAACCTCCGCGACCTGCTGCGGCTCGCGCGCGACTCGCGCCAGGGGGACAAGCTCCAGCTGCTGCGCAGCTTCGACCCGAACGCGGGCGCACAGCTCGACGTGCCCGACCCCTACCAGGGCGGCCCCGGCGGGTTCGTGCGCGTGTTCGACATCTGCGAGTCCGCGTGCACGGCACTGCTAGAGCAGCTGCGCGAGGCTCACGGGTTGTGATGCAGGCCGCGCTGCGCGATGCGCTGCAGCGGCGCCTGGGTAGCGCGGTCGTGGAAGCCCGCGGCGTCGCGGGCGGCGACATCAACCAGGCGCACCACGTGCGGCTCGCGGACGGGCGCGCGCTGTTCGTGAAGAGCCACCCGCACGCGCTACCGCAGATGTTCGCGGGCGAGGCGCACGGGCTGTCGTGGCTGGCGCAGGCGCGCGCGCTGCGCGTGCCCGAGGTGATCGCGGCCTGTGACGGCGAGGACGGCCAGCCGTCTTTTTTGGCGCTCGAGTGGATCGAGCCGGGCGCGCCTGCGCGCTCCGCGCGCTACCAGCAGGCTCTGGGGCGCGGGCTCGCGGCGCTGCACCGCTGCTTCGCGCCGGGCTTCGGCCTGGAGCGCGACAACTACCTCGCAACGCTGCCGCAGGCCAATGCGCCGCTGCCGGACTGGCCGAGCTTCTACGCCGAGCGCCGGCTGCAGCCGTTGCTCGCGCGGGTGACCGACCAGGGCCGCGCCAGCGCCGCGATGCGCGCGGGTTTCGCGCGGCTGTGGCCGCGGCTGGCCGCGCTGTGCGGGCCGCCCGAGCCGCCCGCGCGCCTGCACGGCGACCTGTGGAGCGGCAACGTGCTGTGCGACGCAGGTGGGGCGCCGGTGCTGGTCGATCCCGCGGTGTACGGCGGCCAGCGCGAGATCGATCTGGCGATGATGCAGCTGTTCGGCGGCTTCGACGCGCGCTGCTTCGCGGCCTACGACGAGGTCTATCCGCGCGCGCCGAGCCACGCCGAGCGCGTCGCGCTGTATCAGCTCTATCCGCTGCTGGTCCACGTGAGCCTGTTCGGCGGCAGCTACGCGAGCGCAGTCGAGCGCGCGCTGCGCCAGCTGGCGTGAGCGGGTCGAGCCCGCGCACGGGCGCGAGCTAATTCGCCGCGGCGCCGCTGGTGCGCGGCTTGCCACCGTCTTCCAGGCCGTGCCTGCGCAGCTTGTCGAGGAAGGTGGTGCGCTTGAGGCCGAGCAGGCGCGCGGCCTCGCTCTTGTTGCCGTCGGCACGCTCGAGCGCGCGGCGCAACACGCGGCGCTCGACCCGCTCGAGGGTTCCGTCGAGCGGGCTGGCGGGCGTCGCTCCGAAGCGTGGCAGCTCGCGCAGCGTCACGCGCGGCCCATGACAGCGCGCCACGGCCTGCTCGATCACGGCGTACAGCTCATCGAGATTGCCCGGCCAGTCGTAGCCGAGCAGACGCGCCTGCGCGTCCGGCTCGAGCCCAACCGGCGCGCGGCCGAGCACGCGCGCGCCGTGATCGAGCGCGAGCAGCAACAGCGACGGCAGATCTTCGGCGCGCTCCCGTAGCGGCGGCACGCGCACGCACGGTCCGAAGCACGCGCGCAGCTCGGGCAGCAGCGCGCCCTCCGCCAAGAGCCGCTCCGGATCGCGGCGGCAGCTGGCGACCACGCGCGCGGGGCAATCCGCGAGCCGCTGCGCCAGCGCGCGCTGCACAGCCGGCTCGAGCGCCGGTAGATCGCACAGCAGCAGCGTCCCCTCTCCCGCCAGCTGCAGCCAACCCGGATCGGCCGGGTCGGCAAGCGCGACGGTCTCGCCAAAGGCGGCGGGCGGGCGGTCCTGCACGCTCGTGGTCTGGCCGCCGCCCGGCTCGGCGGCGAGGCGCTTGGCGGCGGTGACGGGCGCGCCGGCGCGCGCCCGAGCGAGGGGCTGCTCCGGCACGCCGGCGGCGTGCTCGGGGCCGAGCAGCGCGGCCGCGCCGCGCCCGGCGCGCGCCGAGGCGCAGCGCCCGATCACCAGCGGCCACTGCCCGCGCCGGCCGGCGTGGTGCAGCAAGCGCACCAGCGGCAGCAGCGGCGTGCCGCCCTCGGCCTCGAGCAGCAGAGGCGCCGCGCTCGGCGCCACGCGCTCGAGCCGCTCGAGCAGGCCCCGCATCGCTGGGCTGTAGGCGACTTCCACGGCCGCCGCCTCCGCACCGTCGGTCGCATCGCCAGCCTGCGCCGCGCGCAGCTCGGCCTGCAGCCGGCCGAGCTCGCCGTGCGCGCGCGAGAGCCGCTGCTCGACCTCGGCGCGCGCGAGCATCTCCTGCGAGCCGCGCCGGAACGCACGCGCTTCAGCGCACAGCACGCCGAGAAAGCCGGCCACGTGACGGCCGAACCGGTGCAGCGCCTCGATCTCTTCGAGCGCCAGGCTGCTGCGGCGCACGCCCAGCGGCACCACCAGCGCGCCCTCCAGCTCGCCGCGTTGCATCAGCGGCAGCACACACAGCGCATCGAGCGCGCGCAGCGCGTCGATCAAAGGCCGCAACGCGGGCTGCCGCACGATCTGCGCCTGCAACGGCAGGCGCATGATCACTTCGCCCGGGCGCTCGCGCAGCGCCGCGCGCAGACGCGGGTGCAGCGGCTGCTGCGCCGCGTGCGGCTGCCCGGCTGCGTCGATGCGCAGCTCGAGCTCTGGATCGAGCACGTACAGGACCGGCTCGGCCTCGACACTACCCGAGGCGCTGCGCGCCGCGCCGAGCACGACCCGCGCCACATCGAGCAGGTCACTGACTTCCGCGAGCTCTGCGTGCCCGCGCTCGAGCGCCAAGAGCAGCCGTCCCGACGCGGGCGCCAGCGCCACGCGCGCCAGCTCGCGCAACGTGCGGTAGAGCGCCGCCGCTAGCAGCAGCAGCGTGCCTACCGCGGCTGCCAGTGCGAGCGGCCCCTCGGGCCACAGCGGCCGCAGCAGCGCGCTGGCCGCCGCGAGCGCGCCTAGCGTGAGCAGCGCAGCCAGCGCGTCGCGCGTGGTCGGCCCTACGCGCAGGCGCTGGCCCGGATCGCACAGGCGCAGGTGACTCCACACCAGCAGGCCGGCGCTGGCTGCGGTCGCCAGCCGCAGCGGCGCAGCTCCGCGCTCGGCGCCGAGCAGCGCGCTGGCGCAAGCGACGAGCGCCACGCCCACGGCCGGCACCAGGCCGAGCAGGGCCCAGGCGTTGGACGCGAGCGCCTCGGGCGAGCTGCCCGCGCGCCGCCGCAGCGCGCGCAGCCCGAGCGCGACGCACAGCGCGAGCGCCAGCGCGGCGCCTGGGGCCAAGCCGAGCCATGCCGGCAGCAGCCACAGCCGCCCGAACGCGTGCAGCGCGGGCGCCTGGGTCACGACCCCGAGCAGCGCGGCCAACGCACCCAGCGCGTAGCTGCCGGCGCGCAGCGCACGCGCGCGCGCCGCTGCGCCGAAGCGATCGGGCACGCTAATCGCGAGGTCCGCGATCAACGCGGCGCACGCGCCCGAGCCGAGCGCCTGCACCAAGTCGACGCGCAGCGAGAGCGCGTCGGGCGCGACCGCGCGCAGCAGCCCGCAGGCCGCGGCGAGCCCCAGCCAGCCGGTGCGCTGACTGCCGGCCAGCTCGACGCGCGCCACGCGCAGCGCGGTCAGCGAGAGCAGCCCGGCCACGGCGGCCACCAGCGCGCCCGGCACATCGAGCTGGCCCTGGGCCGCAGCGGCGTCCGCCACCAGGTACAGCAGCAGCGCGGGTCCCAGCAGCGAGTGGCTCGGCGCACGACGCACGGCGGTCCTGTATAGCACGCCCCGCCGGCGGGGCGTCTATGATAGGACGCAGCCATGACCCCGGCCGAGCGCCACGCCTTTCTTTGCCGGGAAATCGCCCGCCACGACTACCTGTACTTTGTGCTCGACAAGCCCGAGATCAGCGACCGCGAGTACGACGCGCTCTTCGATCAGCTCAAGCAGCTCGAGCGCGCTCACCCCGAGCTGGTCAGCGAGGCCTCGCCCACGCAGCGGGTCGGCGAGCGGCCGCGGGAGAGCGCAAAGAAGGTGGAGCACGAGCATGCGATGTACTCGCTCGACAACACCTACAACGAGGCCGAGATCCGCGAGTTCGACCGGCGCGTGCGCGAGGGTCTGGGCGGAGAGGCGGTGACGTACGTGGCGGAGCCCAAGCTCGACGGGGCGAGCCTCGAGCTCGTCTACCTGGACGGCGCGCTCGCGCTCGGCATCACCCGCGGCGACGGGCGCGTGGGCGAGGACGTGACCGAAAACGTGCGCACCATCCGCTCGCTGCCGCTGGTGATCACGGAGCGCCGCAAGCTCACCCTGCGCGGCGAGGTGGTGCTTTACAAGGAGGCCCTCGCGCGCATCAACCGAGAGCGCGCGCAAAACGGCGAGGAGCCCTTCGCCAACCCGCGCAACGCCGCGGCCGGCTGGCTACGCCTGCTCGACGCGCGCGAGACCGCGAGCCGCCCGCTGCGTGCGTTCTTCTACGAGCTGGTCGAGCCGCTCTACCCCACCCACCACGAGGCGCTCGACGCGCTCGAAGCGCTCGGTCTGCCGACCCACCGCCGCCACCGCGTGTGCGAGAGCCTGGACGAGGTGCTGGGCTACATCGAGCAGCTCGACAAGCAGCGCAAGCAGCTGCCGTACGAAACCGACGGCGTGGTGGTGAAGGTGGACCGCGTGGCGCAACGCCGCGAGCTCGGCTTCACCTCGCGCTTTCCGCGCTGGGCGATCGCCTACAAGTACGAAGCCGAGCGCGCCTTCACCGTGGTGCGCGCGATCGAGGTAGACCTGGGTCGCACCGGCGCGCTCACGCCGGTGGCGGTGCTCGACCCGGTGCCGCTGAGCGGCACCACCGTCTCACGCGCCTCGCTGCACAACATCGACTACGTGGCCGACAAGGATGTGCGCGTGGGCGACACCGTGAGCGTCGAAAAGGCCGGCGAGATCATCCCGCAGGTGATCAGCGTGAGCCTGGAGCGGCGCCCGCCCGGCACGCACGCATGGAAACCGCCCACGCACTGCCCGGTGTGCGGCACCGCGGTCACTCGTGCCGAGGACGAGGCCGCGCTGCGTTGCCCGAACCTGCGCTGCCCGGGACGGCTGAAAGCGCTGATCTTCCATTTCACGCGGCGCACGGCGATGGACGTCGACCGCCTGGGCTGGGCGTTGATCGACCAGCTGGTCGACAAGGGCCTGCTGCGCGACGTCGCCGACATCTTCGCGCTGCCCGCGCGCCGCGAGCAGCTGCTGCAACTCGAACGCATGGCCGACAAGAGCGTCGACAACCTGCTCGAATCGGTGGAGCGCGCGCGCCAAGGCCGAACGCTGGCGCAGCTGCTGAGTGGGCTCGGCATCCCGCTAGTCGGCGCGGTCGCGGCGCGCGTGGTCGCCGAGCGCTACAGCAGCCTGCAGGCGTTGCTCGACGCCGAGCCCGAGCCGCTCGAGCAGGCGCTGGCGCAGATCCGCGGCATCGGCCCCAAGATCGCGCAGAGCGTGACGCGCTTCTTCGCCGAGCCCGCCAACCGCGAGGTGGCCGGGCGCCTGCTCGCGCTCGGGGTGCGCGCCGAGCAGCCGGCGCCGCCGCCTGTCGAGGGTGGCCGGCTCGCGGGCAAGTCTTTCTGCGTCACCGGCACCCTGTCGCAGTCGCGCGAGGAGATCCAGGCGCTGATCCGCGCCGCCGGCGGTGAGGTCCACGACAGCGTGCGCAAGGGCACCACCTACCTGGTGGCCGGCGAAAAAGTCGGTCAGACCAAGCTGGCGGCAGCCGAAAAGCGCGGTACCAAGGTGCTCGACGAGGCCGCGCTACGAGCGCTGCTCGGCTGAGGAAAAATTTCAGCAGGAAGACGGGAAGGCGGGAGGCCCGGACTGATTTGCTCTTCCCGTCGTCCCCTCTTCCTGTGAATCTCCTAAGCCCTTCTCACGAGGAGCAATCCATGAAGACGCGCGCGTTCCAGCAGATTGAAAGCAACGGGATCCGGCTTCGCGCCGTGGTCGAAGGCAAGGGGCCGCTGTGCGTGCTGGTGCACGGCTGGCCCGAGTCCTGGTACTCGTGGCGCTACCAGATCGACCCGCTGGTGCAGGCGGGCTTTCGCGTGTGCGTGCCGGACGTGCGCGGCTACGGCGGCAGCGACAAGCCGGCCGCGATCGAGGCCTACGACATGGTGCAGATGACCGACGACGTGGTCGGCCTGATCGACGCGCTGGGCGAGCGCCAGGCCGTGCTGATCGGCCACGACTGGGGCGCGCCAATCGTGTGGACCACCGCGATTCGCTATCCCGAGCGCGTGCGCGCCGTGGCCGGGCTCAGCGTGCCGCACCTCGGCCGCGGCGATCGCCCCGCGATCGAGCTGTTCCGCGAGATCTACAAGGGCCGCTTCTTCTACCAGCTGTACTTTCAGGAGCCCGGGGTGGCGGAAAAGGAGCTCGAGGCCGACCCGGCCGCGACCATTCGCAAGCTCTACTACTCCGCCTCCGGCGACGTGAGCGACGAGGAGCGCGGCTTCATGGCGAACAAGGGGCCGGACGCGAAGATGCTCGACGGGCTGGTCGATCCGCAGCCGCTCCCGGCCTGGCTCAGCGCGGAGGACGTGGCCTACTACGCGGGCGAATTCCGCGGCAGCGGCTTCCGCGGCCCGCTCAACCGCTACCGCAACCAGGAGCGCGACTGGAAGGCGCTGCCCGAGCTGTCCGAGCGCAAGATCAGCCAGCCCGCGCTGTTCATCGTCGGCGAGCGCGATCCGGTGATGGCCTTCATCCCCGGCCTGCGCCTGAGCGACCTGATGGACCCCTGGTACACCGATCTGCGCGGCAAGGTGGTGATCCCGGGCGGCGGCCACTGGATCCAGCAGGAGCGCCCGGCCGAGGTCAACACCGCGCTGCTCGAGTTCCTCCGCAAGCTGTGAGCCGCGGAGCCGAATGCGCTCCGTGCTGCTGGCCGTGGCCGTGTCGTGCTCGATCGCGGGCCGTGCCCAGGCGTGGGACGACTTCGGGCACATGGAGGTCGCGGCCGCCGCCTACAAGAAGCTCACGCCCGCGACCCGCAAGCGGGTCGCGGCGCTGCTGCGGCTGAACCCGAGCTATCCGTACTGGGTCGTCGGGGCCCGCAGCCGCGATCGGGAGCGCGTGGCGTTCATGCGCGCCGCGACCTGGGCAGACGCGATCAAGTCGGACCCCGTGTACGCGAGCAAGGATCCGCGGGACGCGCCGGCCGCCTCGCAGAACGCCGGCTACACCGACAAGCTGCGCCACAGGTACTGGCACTACGTGGACCGGCCCTTCTCGCCCGACGGCACGGCCCTGGTCGCGGCCGCCGCCCCCAATGCCGCGACCCAGATCGGCATGTTTGCCGAGGTCCTGCGCTCCTCGAGCGCGGGCGACGCGCTCAAGTCCTACGACCTGGTATGGCTGCTGCACCTGGTGGGCGACGTGCACCAGCCGCTGCACTGCGCCTCGCGCTTCGACCAGGCGGATCCCGCGGGCGACCAGGGTGGCAACAAGGTGCGCGTTACCGGCAACGCCTTGCCGCCTGTGTGCGAGGACGCGAGGTGCGCGCTCGGCCCGCCCGGCAACCTCCACGCGTTCTACGACACCATCACCGGCGAAGGCTACGGCGCGCGTGACGTCGAGCGCGCGGCCGCCAAGCTGCCCGCCGCCGACCCGAGGCTGGCCGCGATCCTGGACCCAGCGGTGTGGATCGAGGAAGGCTTCGAGCTGGCGCGGCGCGCGGTCTACGTCCCGCCGATCGGCGCCGGGCGCGGCCCGTTCGAGATCGGTCCGGGCTACCAGAACGCCGCCCTGACCCTCGCCCGGGAGCGCATCGCGCTCGCCGGAGCGCGTCTGGCCGGACTGCTGAACGCGACGCTGCGCGAGGAAGCCGGGAGCCGGCGGGCGGCGGGCGGCGAGCGGTCGCCGTCCGCCGGGGACTAGCCTGGCCGGTCCTTCGCGTTCTGCTAAGCTCGCCGGCCGATGACGAGCCTGCGCATCATCGAGCACGACAGCGCGGACTACGCGACGCGCGTGCAGGCCTTGTTGCAGCTGCTGCGCAGCGGCGGGCTGGTTGCGAGCGAAGAGAAGCAGCCGCTCGACGTGCCCGCGATCGTGAGTGACATCCTGGCCCGGGTGCAGCAGGGCGGCGATCGCGCGGCCGCGGAGCTGACCTCCAAGCTCGACCGCGCCGCGATCGCGCCCGAAGCCATCCGCGTGCCCGAGGCCGAGATCGCGCGCGCCCACGCCGCGGCCGACCCGGCCCTGCTGGCGCTGATCCGCCGCGTACGCGACAACATCCGCGCCTATCAGGAGCACATCCGCCACCGCGATCCGGCGCCGCTGCTGCGCGGCGGCCGCAAGCTCGGCGTGCGCTACACGCCGATCGAGCGCGTGGGCGTGTACGTACCGGGCGGGCGCGCGCTCTACCCCTCGACCGTGCTGATGACGGTGGTGCCGGCGCAATGCGCGGGCGTGCCCGAGATTGTCATGGCCTCGCCGCCCACCGGCGGCCGCATCAGCGATCTGGCGCTCGCGCTCGCGGGCGAGCTCGGCATCCGCGAAGTGGTGCAGCTCGGCGGTGCAGTCGCGATCGCCGCCATGGCGTACGGCACCGAATCGTTGCGCCCGGTGCACAAAATCGTGGGCCCGGGCAACGCGTTCGTGGCCGAGGCCAAGCGCCAGCTGTTCGGCCGCGTGGGCATCGATTCGGTGGCCGGACCGAGCGAGGTGGTGGTGGTGGCCGACGACAGCGCGCAGCCCGCGCACGTGGCCGCGGACCTGCTCGCGCAGGCCGAGCACGATCCGGGCGCCGCGTTGCTGCTCACGCCCTCGCGCGCGCTCGCCGCCGCAGTGGCGGTCGAGATCGACGCGCAGCTCGGCACGCTGCAGCGCGCGGAGATGACACGCACTTCGCTGGAGCGCTACGGCGCCATCGTGGTCACCGAAAGCCTGGACGCGGCGTGCGCGCTGGCGAGCGAGATCGCGACCGAGCACCTGCAGATCATGACCGCGGACGACGCGCGCTGCCTGGCGCGCATCCGCAACGCGGGCGCGATCTTCGTCGGCGCCAGCACGCCGGTGCCGCTCGGCGACTACTTCGCGGGCCCCTCGCACGTGCTGCCGACCGGCGGCACGGCCAAGTTCTTCGGGCCGCTCAGCGTCAACGACTTCCTGAAGGCCAGCAGCCTGATCGAGTACGACGCCGCGGCGCTGGCCGAGGACGCGGAGGCGGTGCAGGACTTCGCACAGCGCGAAGGCCTGACGGCGCACGCGGCGGCCGTCGCGGTGCGCGGGCCGCGCAAGCGCTGAGCGCGCAGCGGGGCGTCACGGGCACCGCTGTTCTTCGGATCACAGGAAGGCGGGAAGACGGGAAGCGCTGCGTCCTGTCGCGCGCCTGTTGCGGGCAGCGCGCTGCCGAACGGCGGTGCTCAGGTGTCCCAACTTCCCGCCTTCCCGTCTTCCCGTTTCATGGTCCGTGAAGGGCGACCTTGCATCACAACCGCAGCCCGAGCTGGCGCAGCTGGGCGTCGGCTTGCTCGGCCCAGCCGCGGTTGGCGCTCGGGCTCGCCGGTGACGGGTGCAGGATGCAGCCCACCTGCACCGCGCTGTCCACCAGCGCAACGCGGGCGCGGGCCTCGCTGAACCTGCCCACGCCGATCAACCACTGTGGCTGCAGCACGCGCGCCAGCGCGCGCAAGTGCCGGTCGCAAGCCGCGTACAGCGGCTCGCGCTCCTCGGGCGACAGGTGATCGGGCGTGCGGTTCTTGCCGCTCTGCTCCATGAACACCAGCGGGCAGTAGTTGGCGACGAAGTGCTCCGCAAAGAAGCGCTCCGCGCTGCCGTGGCGCTCTGCGAACGCACCCCACAACCGCGCGCCGCTCACCTCGCTGCGCGCGCAGCCGAAGCCTTCCACCTTGCGCTTGGGGTGCTCGCGGGCGGGCTTGCCGACCGGCGCGCAGATGCCGAGCCAGTCGCGCACCGCGCTCACCTCGCCGAACGGCACCCCGGTCTGCGCCATGCCGTAGGGCCCGGGGTTCATGCCGAGAAACACCACGCGCTTCTTGGTGCGCGCGTAGCGGCGAAGGTACGCGCGGTGCGGCGCGGCCGCGTAGCGCAGCGGGTTGTAGACGTGGGTGACGGGCGGGCCGAAGCGCAGCGCGTCCACCTCGCGGCACAGCGCCTGGGCTGCGCGCCACAGCTCCGCGTCGAGAGTCACGCCCCGCGCGAGTAGCACGGCGCGCCCGCGGATCAAAGCGCCGCCGCGACCTTTTGCCGCAGCACGCACGAGGCGGCTGGCGCGAAGGTCTCGAGCGTGGCTGAGTTGGCTCGCCCACACCCGCATGCGCCGACGACCTCAACCCACGCTGCCTCTGTTGCACGCCGTGCTGCCGCTGCTGCTCTGCAGCTTGCTGACCTGCGGCGGCACGCCCGCAGCGCCCGAGCGCTACCAGGTCCGCGGCCGGATTCGAAACGATCTCGGGCCAGGGCGCGGAGCTGCGCGTGGTGATCCGGCACGAGGCCGTCCCGCGCTTCAAAGGTCGCGACGGACGCGTCGCCACGATGGCCTCGATGACGATGGCCTTCGGCATGGGCCCCGGAGTCTCGCTTCAGGGCCTTAGGGCTGGCGACAAGATCGCGTTCGACTTCGAGGTGCGCTGGCACGAGGAGCCCGCGCTGCTGCTGACCCGCCTTTCGCGCCTGCCCGCGTCGACCAAGCTGGCGCTGCCGCCGTGAGCGGACGCGGCGCGCATGCCTGGTCAGAACCGCCCGCCGCCGCCGAGGGCCAGCGCCCAGACCTTGGCCGCCAGGCCAGTGTTGCTCCCCAGCACGCCGAATGGGTCATCGAGGTTCAGCAGCAGTCGCGCGTACACGAAGCCGCCGCCCGAAAAGTCCGCTTGCACGAACGGCACCAGCGCGACCTGCGCGTTGTCGCCATCGAGGGTGGCAATCCAGGCCGCCTGCAACCTGCCTCCGATCGTCACGTTGTCGATGCGCCCGCCGAGCGAGCCCGCCAGCTGGAACGCGACGTCCACCTTGCTGCTGCCGCTGCGGGTGGGCAGCAGGAAGCCGGTGCCGAGCTCGCCGCCGAGCACGAGCGCGCCGCTGCGGTGCTCGAGCTGCAGCGGCACCACCAGGCTGAGGTGATCAGGCAAGTACATCCAGATGTTCCACCAGCCCTGCATGACGCTCGTGATGCCGTACGCGAGCACCGGGGTACCGAGCCCGTTCAGCGCCGAGCGCCCCACGTGCGCGAGCGGGAACGCGATGCCGCCGCCGATGCGGAAGTAGCCGTCGCGACGCCGCTGCATGTAATACCCGGCCACGAACGGATTGGCGGTGCGAAAGCTGCTGTCGCCGCTGCCCGAGCTGGGCGAGACCGAGGCGAACGCGAACGGCCAGTCGAGCGTGAGCTCGGCGTGCTCCGAGAGCGAGACGCGGGCCCCCAGCGTCGGAGCGAACGCCTGCAGCGTGGTGCCGCTATCCTTGTCCATGTACCAGCCCAAGCCGAGCTCGAGCGCGGCGGGCTTTGCGCCGGGCTGATGATCCTCGAGCAGCGTCGGGCGGCTTTCGGCGCGGGCGCGCGCGGCCACCAGCGCGAGCACCGCCATCACGAAGAAAGCGTTGCGATTCATGTTACCCCTGGCCCACGGCGGAACAGGCTGCGGGCCGATCGTACCTGCAGCACGCGGCGTGCCAAAGGAAACGACCGTGCCCGGAGCGCGACGCGGCAAGACGGGGCGCGGCGTGAACCGGCGACCACAGCCGTGTGGCACCGCCGGCACGTCGCGGGCGGCCCAGGCACGGCCGGGCCACAGACTTTCCCGGCGCTCGCGCGGACCGCGGCATGGCATGTGCCTTGCGACGCTGGTCGCCATGCGAGCCCGCAAGCGCACCGCACCGGGTCTCTGCGTGCTGGTCGCATGCTCGCTCTGCACCAGTGGCTGCGCGACCACCCGCCAAACCGGGCGCGCGTTCTCCACGCTCGGTGTGCTCACCGCGCTGGTCGGCTTCTCGGTCGCGACCGGCGCGTGCCCGAACGACGATGGCGATGACGACTGCGAGCGGTCGGACCCCGACCCGAAGACAGGGCTGCCGCTGCTCGGCGCCGGCGTCGTGCTCACAGGGCTCGGCGCGGCGATGATGGCGCCTCGCCACAGGCATCGGCAGCGACGGCGGGGCGCGGCGGCCGGTCACCCACCCTCGGCCGCGCCGCCGCTCGCTCCTCCTCGGCAGTGACGCGCGACGCCCGAACGCGCGATCGCGCAGCCTTCGCACACAACGTGCGCTCCATATGTTTGGGGATTTCGTGTTTGCGCAGTGTGTGAAATTCCTGAGCTCTGGGACCGGGAGAAGCGCTTGGGCTGCACGCGGCTTTGGGTTGGGCTGGTCGGTTCGCTGTCGCTCGCGATCGCCGCATGCGGCGGCGGCAGCAAACAGGCCGCCCCTGACAAGATGTCGTGCCAGGGCGGCACCTACTCGTGCGTCGGGCCCGGCGGCTGCTCCGGTCACATCTACTGCCAAGCAGACGGTACCAACAGCGCGTGCCTCTGCGGCTCCAGCTCGGGCGCGCAAGCCGGTACCGGCGGCGGGACCCTCGACGCGGGAGCTGGCGACGCGGGCTCGGATGCCGGGCGCAGGGGGCGTGACGCGGGCGCCGCGCGCGATGCCGGCGGCACGCACGATGCCGGCAGCATGAGCACCAGCGACGCAGGCCCGGCCGTGCCGCCCGAGGACTGCGGCAACGGCGTCGACGACGACGGCGACGGCAAGATCGACTGCGCCGACGAGGACTGCGCCGCGCGCACGTGCCTGGGCGAGGCGCCCGACGGCTGGAGCGGACCGGTCGCGCTCTACGTCGGCGCCGACAAGCCGCCCGCGTGCAGCGGGGACTACGCGCAGGCTGCGATGCGCGGCGGCACGGGCGCGAGCGGCGATCCCGCGCAGTGCTCGACCTGCACCTGCACCGCCTCGTCGGGCTGCGCCAGCTATCTCAGCTTCGGCGCCGCCACCCAGAGCGATTGCTCGGACGCCGCCTGCGTCGCCACCGCCGACACCGGCTGCGTCGAGCTCTCGTCGTCGTGCCTGTCGGGCTCGGGCAGCAGCTTCTATCTGAAGACCCAGCTGCCTCCGGGCATCGGCGGCTGCGAGCCGAGCGCCCAGACCCCGACGATCACGGACCCGACCTGGGAGCAAAACGTGCTCGCGTGCGCGCCGGCCGATACCTTGCGCCGCGGCGGCTGCAGCCCGGGCAACGTGTGCGCGCCGCAGGGACCCTTCGCCGGCCCCTACTGCATCGTGCAGCAAGGCGACGTGGCCTGCCCGGCCGGGCCCTACAGCGACAAGCGCGTGTACTACACCGCGATCAACGACACCCGCGACTGCAGCCCGTGCAGCTGCGACAGCGACTGCAGCTACAGCTGGAACGTCTACGACGACGCAGACACCAGCTGCGGCAGCGCGCTCGCCAGCAAGACCAGCGCCGGCGAGTGCGTGCCGGTCACGCCGAGCAGCGGCAAGGTGCGCGTCGGCGTCGCGATCACCGGCAGCGGCGGCTGCACCCCGGGCGGCGGCACGCCTGAAGGCAGCGCCCAGGCCGACACGCCGTTCACCGCCTGCTGCATGTAGACGGGAGGGGCACGCGCCCCTCCCGCTCAGCCCGGTGAGCGCGCAGCCGGATCGGCGTCCAGCTCGGCCGCCAGCGCGCGCGTCTCGATCAGGTTGTCCTCGATCGAGCAATAGGTCCACCCACCATAGCGGCCGACCGAGTGGACGCCGCGCGCGGCGAGCAGCGCGCGCAACCGCGCCGTCTCGGCCAGCGAGCCGCGCGTGATGTGCACGTACGCGGGGTCGAGCGCCACGTGGTGCTCGGCGATCAGCCGCTGGTCGGTGACGATGCGCTCGGCCGCCAGGTCCGCGAGCACGCGCGCGCGCAGCGCGGGCACGTCGAAGGCCGCGCCATCGGGTGCGCCGATCTCGACGTACAGGCTCATGCGGTCGCCGCCCAGGATGTTGTCGTAGAAGCCCACCCGGTAGAACACGATCGACGGGTCCGGGAAGTACATCCAGTGCACGCCGTCGGCCCCCTTGCGATCGAAGCCGAGATTGAACACCAGCACCTGGTTGGAGCTGAACAGCGCACGCTCGTGGGCAACCCCGCAGATCCGCGCCAGCGCGGGCAGGGGCGCCGAGCTCACCACGTGCCCGAACGCGATCGTGCGCTGCGGCGTGGTCACCGTCCGCGCGTCCAGATCGATGGCGAGGGCCGGCTCGTTGCAGGCGATCGCGCCGGGCGGCAGATCGCGCGCCAGGGCGCGCACGTAGCTCACCGCGCCTCCGGCGGGATAGGTGAAGCTCGCGTTGTAGCCGTGGCTGCGCGCCCCCGGCCGCATGTTCGCGATGATGTCGGCGATCTCGGCGTGGGGAAAGAACCGCCCCATCGCGTCCGGATCCAGCGTGTCGAGATCGGTCGCGTACAGCTTCTCGTTGTACGGCCGCAAGAACTTGTCGGTGATGCCCTTGCCCAGGCGGCGGTACAGCATCTCCCCGAACGAGCGCGGCGGCCCGTCGCCCTCGGGCCGGAAGTACAGCTCGGTCAGGCACTCGAGGAACTCCTGCAGCGGGAGCTGGTGGATGTGCTTCTGGAACGGGAAGTCGATGTCGCGGCCCGCGTAGCGGATCTTCGCCACCCGTTGCACCGTGCGCACATCTTCGCCCGGCATGCGCGCGCGCAACCAGGCTTCGATCGACGGATCACGGAAGTGAAAGAAGTGCCCGGAGTAGTCCCAAACGAAGCCGTCGCGCGCGACCGTCCGGCAGTAGCCGCCGGGCTCGGCCTCGCGCTCGAGCACGACCACCCGCGCGCCCGGCCGGCGTTCGCGCCACCAGCAAGCGAACGAGAGCCCGCTCACGCCCGCGCCGATCACCACCACGTCCGCGCGCTCAGCGCTCACCCGCACCTCGGCGGCTGGCCCGCGATCGGCGCAGGGCGCGTGAAGCCGGCGTTGATTTCGATTCGGCAGGACGCCATGGCCTCGACCCGCCCAGTGTGCCCGGCTCCGGCTCCGGCGTCACCTGCTCGTTGGCCGCCCGCGGTGGCACCCCGCGACCGGCTTGTGCCCGACCGCTCGGCCGGCTATGCCGGCGCGCGGTGACACGCCTGCTCGAGTACCGCGCCGGCCCGGCCGCCCTGGCGCGCATCAGGTCGGAAGGCTTCGCCACCTCCCAGATCCGCACCCTGATCGCGCCGGCCAGCGGACCCAAGTGGCTGGTCGCGGTGGGCTTCGACCGCGCGCTGCTGCGCGCGCGGCTGCTCGAGCATGGCGCGCCTGTGCTGCTGGCCGGCGCCTCGGCCGGCGCCTGGCGCTGTCTGGCGTACGCCAGCCCCGAGCCGCTGCACGCGCACGAACGGCTGCTCGAGGGCTACGTCTCGATGGCGTTCGGCGCGCGCCACACGCCACAGCAGATCAGCGACGCCTATCGCGCGCTGCTGAACGAGGTGCTGCCACCGGCACACGCCAGCCACGCGCTCGCGCACCCGAGCTTTCAGCTGGCGATCCACGCCGTGCGCGCGCGCGGCGCGGTCGGCTCGCCGCACGCGCGCGTGCAGCAGCTCGCGCTGGGCGTGGCCGCCCTGGGCCACGCGCTGCACCCGCGCGCTGGCCGGCTGTTCCTCGAGCCCACGCTGTTTACGAGCCCGGGGCTGCCCGAAGCGTGGCTCGCGCACAGCGACTCGCGGCGCGCTGCGCTCGAGGCCGCAAGCCTGCACGAAGTCGCGCTCGCCAGCGGCACGGTTCCGCTCTACATGGCACCGGTCGCGCTTTCGCCGCAGCGCGCACACGCGCGCTACATCGACGGCGGCTTCGGCGACTACCACGTGCGCCAGCCGCTGGGCGACGCGCACGGGCTGTCGCTGCTGTTCAGCCACCAGCGCCGGGTGGTGCCGGCGTGGTTCGACAAGTACCTGCCCTGGCGGGCGCCCGCAGCAGCGGCGCAGGACCGGCTGCTGCTGGTCTATCCGAGCGCGAGCTTCATGGCGGAGCTGCCCGGCGGCCAGGTGCCGACGCGCGACGATTTCACCCGACTGCGCACGCTCGAGCGCATCGCGCGCTGGCGTGCGGCGGCCGCCGCGAGCGAGCGCCTGGGGCAGCAGCTGCTGGAGGACCTGGCTCGCGGCCGCGTCCCTCAGCTCGTGCAACCGCTGTAAGCGACGGCCATTGCAGGCGAAACCCCTGCGTCATGAAGTCGCAACCTGCCGCTTCTTCCGCTCCGCGCGAGGCCTGCTACCCTCTGGGTCATGCGGCGCTCGGCCAAATGGCTCATCGCGACGCTGCTGGCCCTGCCGGGGCTCGGCCTGGTGCTCTACTACACCCTGAGCGAGCCGCTGCCGCACGGCCAGACCGGCGCTGAAGCCGATGCGTTGGCGCACGCGCTGCAGCAGGCCGTGGACGTCGAGGCCTGGAAGCGCACGCTGGCGGTGCGCTTCCAATTCGGAAGCTCGCGGCGCTACCTGTGGGATCGCGAGCGCGGCTTCGCCCGGGTGGAATGGGACGACGAACGAGTGCTGCTGCGGCTGAAGTCGCACGACGGGCGCGTGTTCCACGACGGCCTGCCGCTGTGGGGCGACTCCGCGCGCCACTTGCTCGACCGCGCATCGCGCTTCTTCGCGCACGACAGCTTCTGGCTCAACCCGCTGGCCACCCTATTCGATCCAGGCGTCGCGCGCGAGCTGGTGCGCTTGCCCGACGGCGAGCGCACGCTGCTGGTGCGGTACTCGCGCGGCGAGCTGACGGCCGGCGACAGCTATCTGTGGCTGCCGGGCACGGGCGGCCTGCCGCGCGCCTGGAAGATGTGGGTGTCGATCATGCCGCTGGGCGGGGTGAAGGCGAGCTGGGAACGCTGGCAGACTCTTCGCACGGGCGCGAAAGTCGCCACCCTGCACCGCCTGAGCGCGCGCTGGATCTCGCTGCACGGCGTCGCCGGGGCCAGCTCGCTGCGGGGGCTGGGTGCGCCCGGCGATCCCTTCGCGCTGCTGCTGCCGCGGGCCGCCCAGCGCGATCACAGGCCTTCGGGCCCGGACATCGATGTCATGAGCGGGCAGCGCGCACCCGGCGCGCTCGCGCAGCAAGGGGCCCGCTAGCCGGGCGCGCGCGGCGACTCGGACGGCGGCGTAAGCGCGCGAGACCGCAGCAGCATTGCGGCAGCGTTGGGCCGGTGCGGAGCCGCCTGCACCACGCCGCAAGCGCAACTGGCACAGCCATTGCTCCGCGTACGTGGGTCCGGGCGCGACCGGTGTCCGGGGCGCGCCTCGCGGGACACGAGGGAGGGTGCTTTGCGCGCTTGGCTTGGCTTGGCTTGCTTTGTCTTGTTATCGACCGCCGCAGCGCCGTCCGTGACGCGTGCTTGCGGCGGTACTTTTTGCGACGCCGGACCGATTGGACCGACGGCCCAGTCGGTGCCCATGACCGTCGATCAGAGCGGCGAGAACGTGCTCTTCGTCGAAGGCGACGGCTACGTGGAGGCGCACGTACAGATCCGCTATCAGGGCGATCCCGCGCGCTTCGCCTGGCTGGTGCCGATGCCGGCCGTGCCCGAGGTGTCGGTCGGCTCGCAGCTGCTGTTCGACGCGCTGCTCGCAGGCAGCACGCCGCTGTACGGTATTCGTACCACGCAGATGCGCTGCGACGGCAGCACGCGTACCAGCGAGAGCCAGGGCTGTGCCGGCGGCAGCGCCAGCTCCGCGAGCCTCGGTGGGGTGGCGATGAAGCGCGAGAACGCCGCCGAGATGATGGACCCGATCGGCAAGACCGTGGGCAGCTTCGACGTGACCATCCTGCAGCCCAAGAGCGCAGACGAAGTGCTGCAATGGCTGAGCGACAACGCGTTCCAGCTGCCCGCGCGCTCGCTCGCGCTGCTGCAGCCCTACGTGGACGCCGGCTCTGTGTTCGCGGCGGTGCGCTTCGCGCCCGGCGCCGACGTCAAGGAGATCCATCCGATCGTGTTTCGCTACCCCGGCACGCGGGCCTCGATTCCGCTGCAGCTGACCGCGGTCGCGGCGACGCCCGACATGCGCGTGCGTGTGTTCTTCCTCGGCCAGGGCCGCATGGTGCCGACGAACTATCGCCAGCTGGTGCTCGACGACGTCAAGCTCGACTGGCCCACCTACGCCTCGAACTACGAGAACGTGGTGGCGCGCGCCGCCGACGAGACCGGCGACGGGCACGGTTTCGTCACCGAATACGCCGGGCCCAGCAGTGTGGTCGGCCAGAGCATGGTGAAGCTGTCCGACCCGACCTGGAACGCCGACGCGTTCGAGGGCACGACGCCGGCGCAAGCGCTGGCGGAGCTGCGCAAGCAGGGCCAGATCGATTGCAGCACGGGCGTGTGTGTGTTCCCGCACCCGCTCGTGCTGCCGCTGCTGCAGCGCTACATCCCGGCCCCTGCCGGCACCAGCGAGAGCGCATTCTACAGCTGCCTGTCGTGCGCGGCCGATCAGCTCGACACGTCGGCCTGGGACGCGCACGCGTTCGCCAGCGACTATGCCGAGCGGGTCGTGGCGCCCGCGCAGCACGCGGCCCAGCTGCTCGAGCAGCAGCCCTACCTCACGCGCTTGCTGACCTTCTTGTCGCCCGATGAGATGACAGCCGATCCGGTGTTCCACGAGCGTGACGACCTGCCGGCGGTGGCGCGCGAGCGCTGGGCCGACGAGCTGATCCCGTGTAAGGGCGCGCCCGCGCTGACGCTGCCGGACGGACGCGAGGTCACGACCGATCTGGGCTTCAGTTGGCCGGGCAGCCTGGCCAAGCTGCCGTACACCGAGCGCATCGAGATGGTGCCGCTGCAGGGCGCGCCCGCGGTCGAGGCCGACGCCGCCGCCGACATCGACGCCGTGGTCGCGGACTGGAATGTCGACCCGCCGATGAGCACGGGCGTCGCAAGCGCAAGCGCCGCGACGGTGTCGCCGCCGGCGTCGAGCGCGTGCCGCGTCAGCCCCGCGCTGGCCTACAACGTGGCCTGGCCGGGGCTGGGCGTGCTATGGCTGCTGTGGCGGCGCAGGCGCACGCGAGCCGGCTGAGCACGCGCGGCGCAGGCGGGCGGCGGAGTCCCGGCATGCTTGGAAAAGTCGGCGTTTACGGCGTACAGCGGCCCAAAAGTCCCCTCGCGCTGAAACGCTGGCCCCTCGCCAACCGTCCTATGTGCTGTAGTTGCCCGGCAAGGGCCTCGCACCGGAGGGCCGCATGCACGACCGCACCCTGGTATCGCTCGTTCTGATCGGCATCGCCGCCTGCACGACGCAGGCCGCGGCACCGGCAGCGGCGGAGAAGCCCCCGGCGCAGGCCGCACCCGCGAGCCCCAAGGACACCGTCATGGCCAACCCGAATTGGAAGAAGCCCAGCGCGCAGGAGCTCAAGCAGCAGCTGAGCTCGCTGCAATACGAGGTCACACAGCAAGAGGGCACCGAACCGCCCTTCGACAACAAGTACTGGAACAACCACGCCGCGGGCATCTACGTCGACGTGGTCAGCGGCGAGCCGCTGTTCAGCTCGCTCGACAAGTACGAGTCCGGTACCGGCTGGCCGAGCTTCACCAAGCCGCTCGAGCCCGGTAACATCAGCGAGCACAAGGATCGCAGCCTCGGCGTGCTGCGGACCGAGGTGCGCTCCAAGCACGCCGACTCGCACCTCGGGCACGTGTTCGACGACGGACCGGCGCCCACCAACCTGCGCTTCTGCATGAACTCCGCGGCGCTGCGCTTCGTGCCCGCCGAAAAGTTGGTCGAGGAAGGCTACGGCCAGTACGCCAAGCTGTTTCCCGGGGTCAAGCAGAGCGCGATCCAGCCCAAGACCAAGCTCACCAAGGAAATCGCGATTCTGGCCGGCGGCTGCTTCTGGGGCATGGAGAACATCCTGCGCAAGATCCCCGGCGTGCTCGATACCGAGGTCGGATACACCGGCGGCACGCTCGAGAAGCCCAGCTACGAGGACGTCTCGACCGGCAGCACCGGACACGCCGAGTCGGTGCGCGTGACCTTCGATCCCTCGGTGCTGAGCTACGAGGCGCTGCTCGGCTACTTCTTCCGCATGCACGATCCAACCACGCTCAACCGCCAGGAAAACGACGTCGGCACGCAGTACCGCTCGGCGATCTTCTACACCAGCGAGGCGCAGAGGCGCGTGGCCGAGGCGGTCAAGGACAAGGTCAATCGCTCGGGCAAGTGGAAGAAGCCGCTTGTGACGCAGATCGTACCAGCGAGCGCCTTCTACCCCGCCGAGCAATACCACCAGGACTATCTGGTCAAGCATCCGGACGGTTACACCTGTCACTACTTGCGCGATTGAGGTCGGTGGCAAAGAAGGCCGCCGGGTCGTGGACGGCGCTGCTCGCGGCGCTGCTCGCGGCGGGCTGCGGCCGATCGTCGCCGGCGGCTGCGGCGCAGCCGTCGCCCGCGCCTGCGCCAACGCAAGCGGCTCGCGCGCCGCAGCCGTTGGCCGCGGGCGCCGTCCCGGGCACGGCTCACCCGCTTGCGCTGCGCGCGGTGCCGGTGGCGCTTCCATTGGGTGCGCCGGGCATCGGGCTCGACGACCTCGGCTTCGCCGGCGCGCTGCACCGGGTGCTGGTGCCGGCCGCGCGCAGCGGCACGCTCGACCTGATCGATCCGGACACGGGCGCGGTCAGCGCCGTGCCGGGCTTCAGCGCCAAGGCGCGCTACGCGGGCGGCCACGACTTCGGGGTTACCTCGGCCGACTCGGGCGACGGCCTGCTGTTCGCGGTCGACCGGAGCTCGCACAAGCTGTCGGTGGTCGACCCGGGCGCGCGCGCGATCGTCGCTTCGGCGCCGCTGGCCGCGTCGCCCGACTACGTCCGCTTCGTGCAGGGACGCCGCGAGCTGTGGGTGACCGAGCCGGATCGGGATCAGATCGAGATCTTCGCCCTGCCTCGGGGGCCGCGCCCCACCCCGCAGCACCTGGCGCGGATCGCGATCGCGGGCGGCCCCGAATCGCTGGTCATCGACGCGGCGCGCGGGCGCGCGTACACCCACCTGTGGCACGGCGCGACGCTGGCGATCGATCTGCAAACGCGCGGCGTGGTCGCGCGTTTCGACAACGGCTGCGGCGGCTCGCGCGGCATCGCCCTCGACTCTGCGCGCGATCTGCTGTTCGCCGGTTGCGCCGAGGGCAAGGCGGTGGTGCTGCAGGCGTCCAACGGACACGTGCTCGACAGCGCCACCGTCGGCGCGGGCGTGGACATCATCGATTACGACGCGCGGCGGGCACGGCTCTCCGTGCCGTCCGCGCGCAGCGCGACGCTGTCGGTCTTCGCGGTCTCGCCGCGCGGCAAGCTCACGCGGCTGGTGGTTGCGCCCGCGGTCTCGGGCGCGCATTGCGTGACCAGCGACGACCGCGGGCGGCCGTGGGTGTGCGATCCGGGCCACGGCCGGCTGTTGCGCTTCGAGGGCCTGCCAAACACGGCCGAGTAACGTGGGCCTCGGGGAACAGCTAGACTTGGCAGAGCGATGAAGTGCGAGGAGCTCCAGCGACGGCTTGCGGCAGGCGAGCTCACCGCCGAGGCCGAGGAGCACCTGCGGCTGTGCGAGCCCTGCGCGGTCCTGGTCGCGCGACGGCTCGCCGAGCAAGCGGCGGGCGGGCTGCCCGATCTCGAAGCGCTGCGCCGTGGCGTCGAGGCCCAGATCGCGGCCGAGCGCGGGCCGCTTTCGTGGCTGCGCAGCCGAGCCACGCCCTGGCGGCGCCGGCTCGCGGCTGCCGCCGGGCTGCTGCCCGTGCTGGCGGTGGCGGTGCTCGCGGGTCGCGCCGATCTCGGCCGGCTCGGCGGCGTGACGCTGGCGGTCGCCGTCGCGTACGCGATCGCCTACGTCGTGCTGATCCGGGAGGCGCTGCGCCCGCTGCACGAGCCGGAGCGTGTCGCCCTGCGCAACGCGCTCGGGCTGAGCGCGCTCGCGCTGCCTGTGCTGGGCGCGCTGCTGTGCGCGCGCGTCCAGCCGGCTGCGGCGCTTGCGGCGCGGCACGGTTGCCTGCCGTTCGGCATGCTGGTCGCGCTGTTGCCGCTCGGCGCGCTGCGCGCGTGCGATCGCACGGGCCATCGCGGGCGCGGCGGAGCGCTGCTGGCGGTAGCGGCGGCCGGAGTGGTGGCCAACCTGGCGCTGCTGCTGCGTTGCGCCGACCAGAGCATCGCACACCTGCTGCGCTGGCACGTACCAGCAGGCTTCTTGCTGGGGCTCGCGTACGGGCTTTCGCTGTACCTTTCGCGCGAGAAGCCGGTGGGCCCCACCGGGCAGGTGGTCTGAGCGAATCGCGAGCCGTGCCGGGGCAGCAGGGGTATGGTGGAGCGCGCAAGGCTCGAGCTCGCCTTGCCGCAAGCTGCGATGGCTCGACACGCCCCGTGCTCGCTCGCCCGTCACGCTGCGCGCACGCGGCTGCTGTGCCGTGTGCTTTTGGCGCTCGCCGCGCTCGCGACGCGCGCGCAGGCGCAGCCCGCCGCGGCGCAGGCCGAGCACCCGCCCGCAGCCCAGGCGCGGCCGGCACCGCAACCCAGCGAGCCCGCGCGGGTGCCCCCGCGCTTGCTGCAGCTGCCGCAGGTGCACGTGCCAGAGCACGCAGCGCTGCCCCCGGGTGGAAGGGTGGATGTGGTGGTGCGGGTGTCGGCCGGCGGCGCCGCCGAGCTCGAGCAGTGCGACGCAGGCGAGGCGATCTGCGCGGCGGTGGCCGCGTCGGTCGCGGCCGCACGCTTCGAGCCCGCGCTGCGCGCCGGCCAGCCGGTGGCGGCGCGCGTGCGGCTCGCGCTCGCGCTCGCGCCGGCCGCGTCCGCCCCGGCGCAATCGCAGTCGGGGCCGGCGACAACCGCCCAACCTGCCTCGACGCCGCAGGCGCCCGGCGCGCCCGCAGGCGCGCCGCCCGCACAGCCGGCGCTGAGCCCCGCGGCCGCGGCCGCGGCCGCCGAGCCCGAGCCCGAGCCCCAGTTCGGCGCGGTCGCGCGCGTGGCGCAGCCCGAGCCGGGCATGCGCCGGCTGGTGCTGGCGGAGATGCGCGACCTGCCGGGCGCGTTCGGCGATCCGTTTCGCGCGGTGGACGCATTGCCGGGGGTGGTGCCGGCGCTATCGGGGCTACCCTACTTCTTCATCCGCGGCGCGCCGCCGGCCGGCACGCTCTACGTCTATGACGACATCGCGGTGCCGACGCTGTATCACCTGGCGATCGGCCCCGCGGTGATTCACCCGCGCATGGTGGGCCCGATTCGGCTCTACGCCGGCGTGGCTCCGGCGCGCTACGGGCGCCTGACCGGCGGCGTGATCGTGGGCGAAGGCCCCGCGGCGCCCGACGGATTCACCCACGCCGAGGCCGAGCTGCGCCTGCTCGACGTCTCGGCCTACCTGCAGGCGCCCGCGCTCGGCGGCAGCGTGACCGGCGCAGTGCGCTACGGCTATCCGGGGTTGTTGCTGTCCGTGCTGAGCCCGACCGTGGGGCTGGCCTACTGGGACTACCAGCTGCGCTACCAGAACGCGCTCTCCGGCCGCGACCGCTTCGAGCTGGTCGCGCTCGGCTCGTACGACTCGCTCAGCTTCTCCGATCGGCCCAACAGCAACGTCACCATCACGTTTCATCGGCTGGAGCCACGGCTGGTGCACCGCGTGGGCAAGACCGAAGTCGGCATGGCGCTGCTGCTCGGCTGGGACGAGTCGGTGCTCGGCTCGGGCTTTCGCTTGCGCTCCACGCGCGTCAGCCCGCGCGCCTGGGTCGAGACCCGCTTCGACCCGCACACCCGGCTGCGCATCTCGGGCGACCTGATCGGCGTGGCAGGCTTCTTCAACAGCGACCAGGCCGTCGCCAACATGGGCCGCGGCGAGCTGCGCAGCGCGCTGTTCGGCGACGTGCCCGCACGCAGCATGTGGGGGCTGCAGGCGGAGCTCGGGCTGCGGCCGATCCCGCTGCTCGAGCTGCAGCTCGGCGCGCGCGCCGACGCCTGGGTGCAGGGCGCGGCGGCCGAGGCGGTGATCGATCCGCGCTTGCGCCTGATCCTGCACCCGAGCGACGCGCTCGAGCTGCACGTGGCCGGCGGCGTGGTGCACCAGCCCGCGGTATTCTATCTGCCGCTGCCGGGCATCGCGGACCTGGCCAACGACAACGGCCTGCAGGCGGCGATCCAGAGCGAGGCGGGCGTCGGCTGGGACACGCCGCTCGGGCTGCGCGTGGAGCTGCAGGGCTTTCTGCACCACTATGCCAATCTGGTGTTCACCGACGCGCTGCTGCTGCAGGATTCGTTCGACATGATCTGCGCCAAGATCCAGTGCGGCGGCGCCAGCGTGCCCAAGCGCATCGACGGCTTCTCGTACGGCGGCGAGCTGTTTCTCAAACGGCCGGTGACCGAGCGGCTGTCGGGCTGGCTCTCGTACACGCTGGCCTGGTCCGCGGTCGACGACGTGGCCGGCCTTCACTACACGCCCACCTGGGACGTTCGCCACGTCGGCAACCTGGTGCTGCAATGGAGGATGGGTAAAGGTTTCTCGTCGGGCGCGCGGCTGCAGCTGCGCTCCGGCAAGCTGCAGGGCGCGTTTGTGCTCGACAACGCGCTGCGGCTCGCGCGCGAAGAACGCCGCATGCCCTGGTTCGGGCGGCTCGACCTCGAGCTCGCGTACGCCTGGCGCACCTCGTGGGGCCGGCTGCGCGTGGGGCTCGAGTGGTTCAACGCGACGCTCGCGCGCGAGCCGGTCGAGATCGTGTGCACCGGCTCGCCGCGCCGCTGCCAGACCGTGTACCTGCCCGCGATCTTCTTCCCGAATCTGGGGGTGCGCGGTGAAATCTAATTATGAACGGGAGGGTCACGCGACCCTCCCGCCCCGCCGGCCAAGCCGTTGGGGCCCCACCCTCCCGCGCGGCTCGCTTCGCTCCCTCCTACTCCGCTTCCTCCAGCCCTCGGGTCACGCGACCCTCCCGCCCCGCCGGCAAAGCCGTCGGGGCCCCACCCTCCCGCGCGGCTCGCTTCGCTCCCTCCTACTCCGCTTCCTCCAGCCCTCGGGTCACGCGACCCTCCCGCCCCGCCGGCAAAGCCGTCGGGGCCCCACCCTCCCGCGCGGCTCGCTTCGCTCCCTCCTACTCCGCTTCCTCCAGCCCTCGGGTCACGCGACCCTCCCGCCCCGCCGGCAAAGCCGTCGGGGCCCCACCCTCCCGCGCGGCTCGCTTCGCTCCCTCCTACTCCGCTTCCTCCAGCCCTCGGGTCACGCGACCCTCCCGCCCCGCCGGCAAAGCCGTCGGGGCCCCACCCTCCCGCGCGGCTCGCTTCGCTCCCTCGTGTGGGCGTGGTTCCACGCGCTTGGGCGCTACCGGCCGCGCATGACGACTTGGCTGGCGCTGTTCGTGGTCGCGTGCAGCGGCAGCGACACGCACGTCGGCTGCTCCCCCACGCCCAGCTGCAGCTTGCACGACGCGCGCATCGAGCCCGCACCCAAGCCGGATGCCGGGCCGCCTGCCTGCGACCCCGGCCAGCAGCGCTGCCGCGCGGCGAAGATCGCGGCGGGCGGTGCGCACTCCTGCGCGATCGCCCAAGCCGGCGAGCTCTACTGCTGGGGCAGCGACGCCGAGGGGCAGCTCGGCACGCTGGGCAGCGACGAGGACGCCGGCAGCGACAAGCCGGTGCTGTCCCGAATCACGGCCGTCGCCACCGGCGGCAGCCACAGCTGCGCGCTCGACAAGCAGGGCACCACGCTGTGCTGGGGACGCGACGCCGAAGGCCAGGTCGACGGCGTCGCGCGCAGCCGCCCGGTGCGCAGCCCGACGCCGGTGCCGATCGCGCAAGCCACCGGCATCGCCGCGGGCGCGGCGCACAGCTGCGCCGTGGTCGCGGCCGCGGCGGTGTGCTGGGGCAGCGCGCGTTACGGTCAGGTCGGGCGCGCGGTGATGGACGGCGCGCTCGGCCCGGGCCGCGTCCCGGGCACCGACGGCGCGGTCCAGGTCGCGGCCGGCGCGCGTCACAGCTGCGCGCTGCTCGGTAGCGGGCGCGTGCTGTGTTGGGGCGAGCTGATCGATCCCGACAGCGGCGAGCCGCGCGCCGGCGCCGACGCGGTCGAGGTACCGGGCGTGCGCGGCGCCACCGCGATCACGGCCGGTGCGGGCCATAGCTGCGCGTTGCTCGAGGGAGGGCACGTGGTGTGCTGGGGCCGCAACGACAGCGGCCAGCTCGGCGACGGCACCACCCACGCCAGCGCCACGCCGGTC
This sequence comes from uncultured delta proteobacterium, assembly GCA_963778655.1. Lineage (GTDB taxonomy): Bacteria > Myxococcota_A > Polyangia > Polyangiales > JAFGIB01 > CAVZVA01. The sequence goes on along the minus strand of CAVZVA010000010.1, from coordinate 1,107,652 downwards.
GCGGTCAAGGGCTTGGAGCAGGCCCTTGATGTCGCGGCCGGTGGCACCGAGCTGGCCGGCGACCCGGTCGGCCACAGCTGCGCGGTGGACAAGGACTTCCTGGTCGAGTGCTGGGGCCGCAACGCCGAAGGTCAGCTCGGCATCGGCCGCGCCCCGGACAGCCTGAAGCCGGTCGTGGTCCTGCCCCCGGTCGACGACACCGAGACGCCCTACCTCGACGGCGTGAGCGTGCTCAGCGCCGGCGGCTTGCACACCTGCGCGGTCGACAGCAACGGCCGTGCCCTGTGCTGGGGCGACGACAGCGCGGGCCAGCTCGGCGGCAGCGCGCGTACGGCCACCGGCTTCGGCCGCGCCACCCGCGTCGCGCAGTTCACGCGCTTTCGCTGAAGCGGCAGCTATCCATCGCGCCAACTCCGGCTGTCGGACTCGACGTCTCGCACCACTTGGTGCCCAACGATGAAGGGGCTGAAAGCCAGCTCAATTGGTGCAGGTCGCACCCGGCCGGGGTACCCTGCCCACCGAGCATGGACGACGAGGAAATTCGTGGCCGAGCGCGGTCTGGCGAGGACTCGCGCACCGAGCTCAAAGGCGTCGCTCCCGGGGTGCTGCCACGGGCGGACGACGTGGCCAAGGCGCTCGTCGCTTTTGCGAACTCGGGCGGCGGAGACCTGATCTTCGGAGTTGAAGACTCAGGGCTGATCACCGGCATCGGAAACCGCAGCGACTCCGACGCCCTGCAGCGCCACATCGGACAGATCGCCGCCAGCGCGGTGACGCCGCCCCTGTCGCCACGCACGCTCGCGATCGAAGTGGACGGGAAGCTGGTCATCGTAGCCCACGTACCGGAGTTCTTGCCGGGTCGACCGTTCCGCGGAGCAAGCAAATACTTCATCCGCGACGGACCGAGCTCGCGAGAGGCTCAACCCGATGAGCTGAAGACGCTGCTGACGTCGGGATCCAATCTGCACTACCTCGACGAACAAGTCGTCGACAGCGCGAGCCGCACGGATCTAGACGACACAGCAATTGCCGACTTCCTACGTGTGGCGTACCCGGCCGCCCACGCAGAACAGACCGAACGCTACCTGAGCGCACTGCAAGCGATCGATGCCGCGGGTCACCCCACCGTGAGCGGCATCGTATTGTTTGGCAGCGAACCGACGCGATTCCTTCCCGGCGCCTATGTGAGCGCCGTGCGCTTTCCTGGCCTGCACGCGAGCGGGACGTTCAAGGATCGCGCCGAGGTCTGCGGAAACGTGTTCAGCCAGATCGAAGCGGCTGTAGCTTTTCTCATCCGTCACGTGCCTACTCCGTCGAGCGTCAAGGGCCTTGAGCGCGTGACGGCGGGCGTGCCGCTCGAGGTCTGGCGCGAAGTCATCACAAATGCCGTGACCCATCGCGACTATGCGTCTCCGAATCAAGTGCGCGTGTTCGTGTTCGACAACCGCGTCGAGATCACCAATCCTGGCGTGCTGCTGAACCGGCTGACGGTGGAGAGCGTCCGCTTGGCGGGCACGAAGCAGCCTCGCAACCCGCACATCGCTTCCGCTGTCGCGCGCAAGGGACAGAGGGACAATCTGGGCATCGGTGTACCCGAGATCTTCCGGCTGCTCGCACAGCAAAGCTTGCCTGAGCCGCAGATCAGTGTCGATACGGGCGAATTCCAATTGACTGTCTTTACGCGGGCCTGACGTGGCGATGGGGCTCGGTGCAATCGCGATTCGGCTCAGCGACGAGCTCGACGAGCGCCAAGTAGGCAACGCGCGTGCGATCGTCGACGCGCTGGTGCGCAATGCGGACGCGGAAGTGCCATCGTGGCAGGGACACCGGACCGCCGTCGTGATTCGCGACGCGTCGGTGAGCGTGGCAGATACCACCTGGACAATTGCACGGCGTATTTTCGAAGACTTGATCGTGCGCGACCGCGGAATTCAGATCGGAGCGCACGCCGAGAACAGCGACAGTGCAGACCATGTGGCAGCCCTGGCAGGGCAAATGGCACAGCGGGCGCGCACCGGATCAATCGCGCCGAGTTGGCCCCTGATGCGATCGCTCGCGTGCCCGCCTTGGCCAGAGGTCGAAATAGAGGACGACACGGTGCAGTTCCCGGCTGTGGGGACGGGTCGGCCGGGCAAGGAGTTCGCTGCGAGCAACGCGACGCCGAGCGTTCGCCGCTATGTGGCGAAGTCCAGCGAGAGCCCGCTTGATCCCGAGGGATTCCTCATTGCCAACCCGAGCGGCCGTAAGCTCAGGCTGGTCGGAGATCTAGTCCGAGAACGAGTGGCCCTGATCCTGGGTGATCCCTGGATCGGAAAAACATGGGTTGCCGAGCAGCTTGTCCGTCAACTCCGCTCCAGCTACGTCTGGCTGCTCAGCTTCGAGCGTGAACGCCAGACGGATCTTCCCATCTGGGATTGGGAACGCTGGAAACAATCGACGGAGCACGGCTACGTGATCGTGGATGCACTCGATGAAGGGTTCTATCGTGGGGCCGATGTCAGCCATTGCCTGCGCCTGCTACGCGACGTTGGAGACGCGGAGGCACGCCGCCTACACGTGCTCGTGTTCTCGCGGCCGAGCCACGAACCTGAGTCGATCGCCGCGCTCGGTTGGAACGGCAACACAGGGAGCATCACCTGGCATCTGCAGCCGTTGGATCCTGACGAGGCGGCCCGAGCCTTGGCCGGGCACCGGAGCGTTCAACAAGGCCGAGACATGGTTGAACGCGTGCGCAGACAGGTAAGGCGGCTAGGTGACCCTGGATTGGTGCGTGACTTCAAGCTGCTTGGTGCCCTGGCAGAGGCTGGGGACGACGACGATCTTGCAACGATCGAAGAACGGGTCATTGACGCGTTGTGCGCGCTACCGGCAGCGGACGCTGCCGAATCGATCGGAACCCGGCGCGTGGCCGCAGCGCGCATGGCTGCTGTGCTTCAGTTCTCAGGCGCGCAGACCGTTGATCTGGAAGATGCTCGCCACAGGCCACGAGGGCCCGACGGCGCGCCCGTGAAATTGGCGGAAGCGCTCCGGGACGGTGACGGCGCTTTGCACCGCGCGGCGCGCGAGCTCGCGCGCAGCCCGCTCTTCGAGCGCACCGAAGGCAACGGCTACCGCTTCCGGCAACACTTCGCCAAGGAGCGGCTTGCGGCACAGGCCCTGCGAAAAGCGCCCATGGATCTCATTCGGCGCTTGACCACGGGCAGCCGAGGCGGCGTTTTGCTCGCGCATCGACCCGTGGTGGAACGCCTCGTGGCAACAGAGGGGAGGCCGCATCTGGAGGCTTTGTCGCAAGAGACTCCACGACCCCTGCTCGAGGCGCAAGCGGTCGAGCTCTTCGAACGAATTCTGAACGCGATCAACGCGCCGGTGCGCGTCTGGAATCTGAGGCATGCAGACAACTTCAACGCCTTCGCCCACCCTTCTGTGGCTGTACTGGCGGCCCAGTGCATCGGCGACGCAAGCGAGCACGAAGATCGCCGAAGGTTGGCGCTGGACATCGCCTCGGCCAACGCCGATTCGCCAGACTGGAACGATCTTGCGCAGACGATCCTGACGGTTGCGCTCGACCGAACGGCGCCGCTCGAGCTGCGTGAGGCATGCGTTCGCTTTCTATTTCACCACGATACGCCATCCGCGCGCGCGCTTCGGCCCCGACTCGACGAGCTGCTCAGCGAGGAAGCACCGGAGACCGCGGTGCTCCGTGCCATGGCGCTTTCGGACACCCTCAAACGCGGCAAGCCGGTGCTGGAGGTCGCACGCAGCGCGCCGCCAGAAGAACCCCGTCTGGTCGACGAGCGAGCGTTACTCTTTCACGAGCTGGCAGAAAAGATAACCGATGACGACGCCAGGGCGATTCTCGATCAACATCTGGGCATTCGGTGCTCCGGCCTCCCGGAACACGTGGTGTCGGAGTTGCTCGAGCCCGCGTTCAAGCGGCTCGTCGAGAGCGTGTCTTGGAGCTCCGATGATATGGAGCGTCTACGTCATGCGCTCGAGCAGCATTACGGAGTGCACGGCATGTTCCAGGTGGACGCCGCGATGGCTCGAAGAGCCGACAGCGATCCATCCGCGCGGCGTCAGCTGTTCCTGGCGTTCGCTGCAACACACCCGTATCGGTTTCAGCTCAAGCCCGAGGATGCGACATGGCTCGCGGAGCAAGCGCCGAAGGTAGTGGCTCCGCACCGGGAGATTCTGCGAACGTGCGTCCGGTTTGCGCGCAGTCCGGAGGTTGACGCCCCGAGCCGTGGGCGAATCGACGCGTGGCTGCGGACACACCATGCGGTGTTTGTTGCGCAAGCAGAAGCGGACCTCGCAAGCGTGGAAGCCACCAACGAAGCCCGCAGGCGGCAACGGCTCGAGGCCGACAAGCAGGAGCGCGAAGAGCAGCGCTTCGTTGTCGACGTGGTGCACGAGATCCTCGATGATCGCGACCTGCCGGCCCTGCGGCAGGTACAACTACTCGGTTGGGTGCTGTTCGTTCCCAGACGCTTCCGCCCGACCAACGTCCTTGGCGCCGTCGAAGCTCTCGGTCCCGACCTGAAGACCGAACTGATGCGCCGTCTTGTTGTTGCGCTCTCGGAGGCGACCCCGACGGAGATTCCCGGCTCTCGCGGCGCCTATTCGACCAACATCTCGCACGAAGCCTCAGCATTCCGGGGAGCTGTGGCTGACGACGACGCATGGCTGACCGGTCCACTCGTCAACAAGTGGCTGCGCTCTGTCCTATTCGTAGCGGACGACGATCGCGCTACGGTGGTCGCCGCCTGTTTTCGACGCGCGGAGCGCGAGACACGCAGCGCCGTGCTCGAAGCCTTGCGCCGCGAAGCCTCGCACACGCCGTTCTTCAACGTCCTCCCGGCGCTGCCTGCTGAAGCCCTGGACGACCCGGCGTTTGTGCTCAACGTTCTCGAAATCGCAGCAAGCGTCGAGACGAAGCCCGACGCCGTAGAGGCGATCATATGGTCCCTTGCGGCCGTTATGGGTGCTCGTCTAGCCGACGTACTCATGCGAATCTCCTGGCCGGACGGGCGACTGTGGGGCGTGAGAGTCGCGCGGTGCTTTCTGAAGGACGGCCGGGGCATTGGCGAGGTGCTGGCCGAGATGCCGGATGGCATCTCGCTATCCTTCCTCGATCCACTACTCCCACGCTTCAACTACGATGCCTGGTCTGCCGACGCGTGCCGGTGGCCGTCGCCAGCGCTTGGCGAGCTGGCCACCTGGCTTCTTCAGCGCTTTCCACGCACGAGCGATCCCCCGCAATACTCTGCAAGCGGGATGCACGAGGTGACCCGCGCGGACCGCTACCCGGAGCTCCGCGATCGAGCTCTGCAGGAGCTGATCATGCGGACCGAACCTGCGGCCAAAGCCGCCGTGGAGAAGCTCAAACCGCTGGACCCACCTATTTCCAACTGGGCCAGTCGCGAGCAGAGCGCGCGCGAGATCGATCACATCCTCGGCACTGCGGGCAGCATGCCCGAGCCACTCCGGCCACGGGAAGTTGCCAAAATGCTCGAGGAGCAGGCCCCGTCGTCGCTTCGAGGCGCGGATGATCTGTTTCACGTGCTGATGGAGCTTTTCGAGCGCATCAAGACGGACACGCCGCGCTATGCCGACCTCGTCTGGCATAATGAGGTCAACGCTCGAAATGAGACCAAGCTTCGGATGTATCTACAGCTACGACTGCGCGACCTGCTACCGGCGCGTTCCCACGGACACGCGGGGTTGGCTGCCGAGGTCCCCGAAGGTTATGGAGACCGTCCCGACTTATTGGCCTTCACCGGCACCGAGAGTGAGAGCGTAGCGATCGAGGTCAAGTGGTCCCACGATCACCGCTGGCAGGAAGATCTGGAGAAGCTGGCACGCAACTACGTCGTCGACCAGCATCGAGCCCACGGTATCTACGTCGTCGGATTCACCGGCCGTCGCTCGCGGAGAACCATAGAAGAGGTCGAGCGCACGCTCTGCGATCTCGCCGTGAACCTGCAGTCTCGCGACGAGGGCATCCGATTGGGCGTCGTCGTGCTGCCGGTCATGCGGTCCGTTTCTACGCCCTCCGTGTCAAGGCGGCGGCGTAGCGCCCCCGGACGAACCGCGTCGAGCAGCGCTCGAAGCACCCGCAGCGCGGGCACGCGAAACGCGAGCAAGTCGGTTGCACGCACCTCTGGACGACGTAAGCGGAGCGCTGGCCGGAACACCGCATGAGCTGCGCCCTCGCCGAAGTGGCGAGTGCGTCGAGAGCAGCACCGCCCCCGCTCAGCGCAGCACGAAGCTGAGCTTGCCGGCGCGCTTGCGCTTGGGCAGGCGCCACTTGAGTAGCTCCGCGACCACGCAGTCGACCTTGTCCTCGGCGCGCGCGGGTACCGGCACGGCGCCCGCGGACAGCAGGCGCCCGCCGCGCGAGACGTAGGCTGTGATCTGGAAACGGTTGCGGCCGCGGCGAATTTCGCAGCTGCGAAACAGCGTGCGCGCGTGCTTGTGAAGCGCGCGCGCAATCGGCTTGGGGTCGGCGTCCGCGAACGTGCGACCGTTGGCCGGCTCGAACTGCATGCCCCAGTTGAACCTGGCCTCGGCGCCGCCCGCGGGCCGCGGAAACTGCGTGGCCAGCAGCAGATCGCGCAGGCAGCGCTCGAGCTCGCGGTGGCCGACGCTGGAGAAGGTGGGGTGCACCTCCGCGACCCGACCTTCCGCAGCGACGCGAAACGAGAAACGGATCTCGCCGCTCAGCCAGCGCAATCTGCGGCGCGCCTGCTCGATGCAGCGATCGATCTCGGCTTGCTGCGCGTCCATGGTCTGGTGCACATCGTCCTGGTTGAGCGTGCCGTGCAGGCCTCGCACGCGGACGGCGGCGTGCGGGCCGCGCGGCGGCGGCGCGGCGTGGGCGGCGGCGCGCGGATCGCCGGGCGCCGCAGCGGCGGACCGCGCTGCGGGCGCGGCGGCGGCTGGCGTTGCGCGCGCGGCGGCGGCCGGTGTTGCAGGAGCCGCAGCGGGCCGCGTTGTGGGCGCGGCGGCGACCCGCGTCGGGCGCGTGGCGGCAGCTGGCGTTGCGGGTGCGGCGGCAGGCCTCGCTGCAGACGCCGCAGGTGACCGCGTTGCGGGCGCGGCGGCGGCCGAGGGTCTGAGCGCGCGGGTGATGACCGGGGCCGGCATGCTGCCGGCCGAAGGGTCGCGCGTGCCCAGCAGCACCGGCACCGAGGCCTGCGCCCGTGCTTGCGTCGCCGCGCAGGCGGCCAGCAGCGCCATCACGCACAAGCCCAGCGCTACGTTGCGTGGCCGCCCGTCCGTCACCCAAGCACGAGCATGCCAGATGCGCGGCGCGGACGGTACTGCGCGGAATCGACCTGGCTCGCCGGCCCGCGCTCGAGCGTGCGTACCCCTGCGTTGGGGGGCGGAGCGCGCAACCCGCTCACCGCGGCGACGCCGCCGTACACCGGCGCGCGACACGCGCGAGCAGCAGCGCGAGCGCTTCGGCGCGCCCGGCGGATGGCTTTCGCCCGCGGGCTACGTACCGAGGATCAAGCAGCCGCCCACCTGGTCCGGCCGCACGTCGCGGTCCAGCGGTCGGCACGACTGGGACGCTTTGCTCGACGTGAGCCGCCGCGCTACAAGAGCAGCTGCGACGCGCTTCAGCGCGCGCGAGCGGGTGGGAGCGCATGCGCGAGCAGCGGCGATTCCTGGGGTGGTTGGCCTATGCCGGCTTCGGCATGGCTCTGGCGGCGTGTGGGGGCTCGAACGGGGGCGGCGCAGGCGGTCCGCCTTCGCCCGGTGCGGTGGGCGATCCGTGCGAGACGGGTACCTGCGCCAACGGCTACATCTGCGAGCCTTCCGGCGTGTTCAACGGGCAGTGCTCGGTGGGCTGTAACAGCGACCAAGCGTGCAGCCTGCTCGACCCGCGCGGCCGCTGTTTCGGCATGACCAACCCGCTGTGTGGGCAACCGTGCATCATCGATGCCGAGTGCCCCACCGCGACCCGCTGTGTGACGGTCGTGGCCGGTTCGAGTCAGAAGGCCTGCCAGGCCATTCCCTGAGGTCGCTCCGGCGCAGGTCCGCAAGCCTTGCGTTCAGCTCGAGCGGTCGCGCAGCGTGAGCTCGCCGCGGCCGAGCACGACCGCGCTGCCGCCCACCTCCACGCGCTCGATCGCCTCGAGCGCGCCCGGCGCGCGATGCGCGCGGGCGTACAGCGTGCTCGGGCGGCCGATCTCCGCGCCCTGCTCGATCGTGATCGTGTCGCCCGACTCGATCAGCCCGTGCCGGAGCAAGTGGATCGCGAGCGGCCCGGCGGCCGAGCCGGTGGCGGCGTCTTCGGCCACGCCGTGGCTCGGTGCGAACATGCGCGTCTTCCAGCTCGGGCCGCGCCGCGCGAACACGTTGACGCCCTGGCTGCACAGCGCCTGCAGCGCGCGCAGATCGGGCTTCAGGCCCGCAACCTCGTGCTCGCTCCGCAGGTGCACGTACAGGTGGGTGGGCCCGAGGTCGTAGGTCTCGATCGGCAGCAGCGAGCGCTCGACCCCCAGCGCCGCGAGCAGCGCACGCTCGTCGTCGAAGCGGCCGATCTTGGGTACCGGCTGCGACATCCAGCCGAACACGATCCGCGCGCCCTCGCGCTCGAGCTGCACCGGAACGAGCCCAGCGCCGGTCTCGAGCCGGATGCTCTGCAGCTGCATGGGTGCCGCCAGCACGAATGCGGCGCCGAGCGTGGGGTGGCCCGCGAAGGGCAGCTCGCGCGTGGGCGTGAAGATGCGGATGCGCGCGTGGCCGCCCGCGCCCGGCGGCAGCACGAATACGCTCTCGGACAGATTCAGCTCGCGCGCGAGCTGCTGCATGGTGTCCGCGCCCAGACGGCGCGCGTCGGTAAACACCGCGAGCTGGTTGCCGCTGAGCGGTCGGTCGGTAAACACGTCGCACAACACGTAGCGCAAGGTGAGCATGGCGGCGGCATTGTAGCAGGCCGTGCACGGGCCGCTCACGGCCGCGCGCACGCGCGTTTGGCTCGCGCGCGGGGCGCGGGCGGACCATGCTGAAAGCAGGGCCTTCACCTCGATGAGCGCCGAAGACTTCGACCTGCCCGCGGAGCTTGAGACGCTGCTGCAAGGGGTGTGCGCCGAGCAGGCTGTGCCGCGGCGCCGGCACGATGAGATCCGTGCGCTGCTCGAGAGCAGGCCCTCGGCCTGGCCGCTATGCTGCCGTGGCAGCTGCGAGCCCTGCGTCGAGGAGAGCAAGCGCCTGGCCGCCGAGGTGCTGGCGCGCTTGCGCGAGCACGATCGCTGAAAGCGCGAGCCTCAAGCCGCGGCGGGCTCGCCCCGCGCGCGGCGCGCGCAACGGGAACGCCGCGGCCCGGCCTCGGCTGTCAGTCCCGCATGAAGTCGGCCACGCGCTCGGCGATCATCATACAGGGCAGATTGGTGTTGGCGCGCGGGATGGTGGGCATGACCGATGCGTCCACCACGCGCAGGCCCTCGATGCCATACACGCGGCAGCGTGCGTCGACCACGGCGCCGGCCGCTGGATCCGGCCCCATCGGCGCGGTGCTGATCGGATGGTACGAAGTGCCGACCGAGGCGACGATCGCCTCATGCAGCGCGTCGGAGCGCACCACCTCGTCGGTCCAGATCGGGATGCTCGCGATCCGCCCCGCGAGCGGCGCGCCGTGCAGCAGCTCCCAGCTCAGGCGAAAGCCCGCGACCAGCCGGCGCAGATCCTCGGGGTCGGCGCAGAAGTTGAGCGCCACCTCGGGCTCTGCATGGGGGTCGCGGCTGGGCAGGCGCCAGCTCCCGATCGAGCGCGGCCTCACCAGGCTCGCGCTGGCGAGATAGGTCTGGGCGCCGATCGCCTTCTCCAGCCGCGTGCCCTTGAGCGCGATGCGGCCGAACAGGTAGAGCTGCATGTCGTTGTGCTCGTGCGAGCCCTCTACGGTGTAGCGCACCATCACCTGGTGGTTGGGATCGGCCGGGCCCTGGGCCTCGGGACGCGGCACGGCGTAGATGCCGACGCCGGGGTGGTCGATCAGGCGCGCGCCGACGCCGGGCAGGTCGGCCACGCACGGCAACCCCAGGCGCTGCAGCTCGGCGCGCGGGCCGAGGCCCGAGCGCATCAGGATCGCCGGCGAGTGGATCGCGCCCGCGCACACGCTCACGCGCTTGGCCGAAATGCGCTCGCTGCCGGCGCCGCGCACGACCTCGACGCCGAGCGTGCGGCCGTCCTCGATCGCCACGCGCTCGACCGTAACGCCGCCGCGGATCACCAGGTTCGGGCGCTGCCGGGCGGGCAAGAGATAGCCGAGCGCGGTCGAGATGCGGATGTTGTCGCGCAGGTTGAGCGGAATCGGTCCGACGCCGCTGGCGCTGGGCTCGTTGTGATCGGCAACCTCCGGGAAGCCGAGCCCGCGGTAACCGTCATACGCGGCTCGCTGGGTGGCGCACATCTCGTCGCGCTTGAAGCGCCGGATCGGAATCGGGCCCGTGCCTCCGTGCAGCGCGCTCTCGCCGAGCTCGTCGCTCTCCAGACGCTTGAAATACGGCAGCAGCTCGCGCCAGCTCCAGCCGTCGTTGCCGAGCGCCGCCCACTCGTCGTAGTCGGCCGGCACGCCGCGCAGCGCGACCGCGCCGTTGACGGCCGAGCAACCGCCCATCACCTTGCCGCGCGGAAACGGAATGCGCCGCCCCGGGCTGGACTCGGCGCGCAGGCTCCAGTCGTGCTCGCGCAGCGAAGGATCGGGTCCCAGCAGGTCGGCCGGCGTGTCCGCGAGCGAGACGTAGTCCGGACCCGCCTCGAGCAGCAGAACCTTGCGCGCCGGGTCTTCGCTCAAGCGGGCCGCCAGCACCGCCCCCGACGAGCCCCCGCCCACGATGATGTCGTCGAAATCCATGTTGCAACCGGATACAAGGTGCCCCGCTGGCGGTCAATGGCCGCACGCGCGACAGAAAGCCTATCCAAACGCGTCATCGCGGATGCTTGCGAACAAGTGCTGCGCGGGCGTCGCCTTGCGCGGACCGAGCTGGTCGCGCCCGCGCCGAAGCCCCGCTACGCTGCGCTGCATGCTCAGGCACACACGAGCGCGGCTGCGCGGGGCTCGGCTGCTGCTCGCGCTCGTCATGACCGCGTGCTCGCACCAGCCTGCCGTGCATGGCGATGCCGGCACGGGCGCGCGGCCGCGCGACGCGGGCGCGGCTCGTGACGCGGGGTTGCACGACGCCGGCGGCCGGGATGGCGCGGCGCAGCCCGCGGTCGACGGCGCGGTGCGCTGGGACCGTGCGTGCGAGCCCAATCCGCTGGGCCCGGCCGACGCGTGCTTGATCTGCCTGGCCGAGACCTGCTGCGACACGCTGGGCGAGCTGTTCTGCGGCGAGTCCGATCCCTACCCAGCCGGCGACGGCAGCTATCTCACCACCGCGTACGTGTGTCCGGCCATGTTCCTCGACTGCGTGCGGGCGTGCTTCGCGCGCGACACGAGCGCGAGCCCGGACACGGCGTCCGAGCAGGTGCTCGACGTGTGCGGCGCGCAGTGCTCGACGCAGGTCAAGCCCTACGCGCAGCTGCGCCGCAGCTTCCTTTCCTGCCTGAGCGGCAGCGCGCTCCCACGTCCGGACGCCGACGGCGGCCAGGACTTCGCGAGCGCGCCCGACACCGACGGCGGGGCGAGCCCCGAGAGCTGCACCGACGCGTGCCTGCCCGGCTGGCGTTGAGTCCGCGCAAGCCCGGACGACCGAGACTCCGTGCGTTGGGGCCGGCGGCACTCGAGCAGCTGCGCGCAGGCACGGGGTCTCGTAACCGACGCACTCGGGCCCCAATGCGGCTCCAAACGCTGCTTGCACCGAGCCCCTCGACGCTCTGTTCGAGAATCGGGCCCGCGCCGTCGAGGGCCAGGCCCGGGCGGACCTTGGAAGGGCGCGCGCACAATTCCCGGACCTCCACGCGCCCAAAGCGAACGCGGACAGCTTGCCGCGCTGCGCCGCTGCTCAGCCTGGCGCGAGCTGTGCGCGCGGAGCGCTAACGAACCACAGCCACGCGCCCGCTGCGCACGCGAAGAAGCCCGCGCCGATCGCGAGCAGCACGTGATGGCGGTCGGCATGGTCCAGGGCGTAGCCCAAAAGCGGGCCGAGCAGCATGAAGCTGGCCCTGAAGAACAAGCTGTTGAGCGAGAGCAGCGCCGCGCGGTCGCTCGACGGAATCAAGCGTTGCTCCTCGGTGTGCAACAGCGGCAGCTGCACGCCGCGCACCGTGCACAGCGCGAAGTAGAACAGGAAGCCGTAGCTACCGTGGCTGAGGCCGAGCCCCGCGTAGCCCGCAGCCACCAGCGCCACGCACAGCGCGAGCGCGGACGGCACCCCGACGCGCTGCGCGAGCCGGGGCGCCGACCACGAGGTGAGCGCCACCGTGTAGCTGGCGGCCGCCCAGATCGGGCCCATGAAGGCCGCGTTGATGCCCGAGTCCTGCACGTAGGCCGGCAACACCCACACCATCACGTAGCTCGGCAGGCTGAGCGCGAGCAACAGCGCGATCACGGCGCGCAGGCGCGGTGCGCCGAAGGCGACGAAACGCACCAGCCCACGCACGCGCGCGGCTGCGGCCAGCGGTTGCCCGCGCTCGCGCGGCGGCTCGAGCAGGGCAAACGCCAGCGCCACGCCGCTCAGGGCGAGCAACGTCTGCAGCACGAACGGCGAGCGCGGCCAGCGCACGAACAGGTACGCGCCGGCCAGCGCAGCGGTGCCCTCGGCCGCATTGCCGCACGAGCGGTACAGTCCGTACCAGCGCGCAAAGCTGCCCTCCTCGCGCAAGGCCAGCAGCGACTCGTACAGCAGCGCCGCGTCGGCGCCGGAGATCAGCGCGATCGCCGCCGCCAGCAGCACCTCCGCGCACACGATCGCGGCAAAGTCGCGTGCCAGCGCATAGACCAGCCAGCCGCAGGCCGCGAACCCAGCCGCGACCAGCAGCACGCGCCGGTAACCCCAGCGGTCGGCCAGATAGCCGGCGGGAAACTCGAAGCTGGCGACGGCCAGCGCGAAGATCGACTGCAGCAAGAACACCTCGAACATGCCGAAGCCGAGCTCGTCGCGCAGAAACAGCGTAAGCACCGCGATCGGAAACAGGCCCATCTGCGCGGCGTGAAATGCGCACAGCAGCACCGGGTTGCGTCGCAGCCTGAGCTCTTCGGATGTGGGCAAAGACATGACCGTCGCTCCAAAGCAAAACGGCCCCCCGGGTCGGAGCACCCGGAAGGCCGCTTGCGCTGGCAAGATGGGCTCTTCTCAGGGTGCTCCGCGAGCCTGGAAACAGACCGCCGGCTGCATCCACGCCACGCGGCGGCACGACGTGCGGCGCTCCTCGACGCAAATCCACGCGGCGACGCGGGAAACGCGCGAAAGCTTGCCGAAGTCGAGCGCGGGGCGGTGCATGAGGTTGCTCAGGGTAGCTGCAGGCCGCGCGCTGTCAAACGCCCCGTAGCGAGGCCGCGGGCTCGCACCGGCGAGAGCTGACGCTGCGGCTCAGCCGCAAGTGCCGTTGTCGCAACTCTGGTTCGGGGCGCACTGCTTGTCGCAGCCGCCGCAGTTGCGCGGATCGGTCAACACGTCGACGCAGCTGCCGTGGCAGGAGTTGGTCTCGCCACCGCACGCGCAAGCACCGTCCTGACACGAGGCGCCGGGGCCGCAGCCGGCGCCGCAGGCGCCGCAGTTGGCCGGGTCGATCTGCTGGTCGACGCAGCGGCCGTCGCAGGTCGCCTGATCGCCGGTGCACCCGCAGCTGCCGCCGACACAGTGGGCACCCACGTCGCAGGGCTGGTTGCAGCCGCCGCAATTCCGATCGTCGCTGTGGGTATCGACGCAGACCCCGCACAGGGTCTGCCCGTCCAGGCACGCGCAGATGCCGCCGGCACAGGTCTCGCCGGGCGCACACTTCTGACCGCAGCCGCCACAATCGTTGGGGTCGTTGAGCTGATCGACGCAAGCGCCACCGCAGCTGCGCAGCGGCTGCATGCAGCGGCACGCGCCGCCCACGCAGGTCTCGCCACGGCCGCACGCCTGACCGCAACCGCCGCAGTTGGCCGGATCGGCGCCCAGCCGCACACAGTCGGTGCCGTTGCACAAGGTCAGCGGCGACGCACAGCTGCTCGCGCACGCGCCGCGATCGCAGACCTGTCCGGCCGCGCACGCGCGCCCACAGCCGCCGCAGTTTTCGTGATCGCTGCGCGGGTCGACGCAGCTTCCGTTGCAGAGCGTCGTGCGTGCCGGACAGCGGCAAGCGCCCGAGATGCAGTCCTGGTCCGGCCCGCAGGCGCGGCCGCACTGTCCACAGTTGCTCGCGTCCTGCTGCAGGTCCGCGCAGCTGTCTCCGCAGGCGCCGGTCCCGCTCGGACAGCTGCAGGCACCGCCCTGGCACTGCTGGTCGGGGGCGCAGCTCTGCCCGCAAGCGCCGCAGTTGTCGTGATCGCTATCGAGGCGTACGCAACTGCCGCCACACGCGGTGGTGCCCGACGGGCAGGTGCAGGTGCCGGCGTTGCACACCTGACCCGCGCCGCACGCGACCGCACAGCTACCGCAGTGCAGCGGGTCGGTCTGGGTGAAGGTGCAGGTGCCGCCGCAGTCGCTGCCCCCCTCGGGGCACACGCACAGACCGCCGCTGCAGCTCTTGCCGCCCGCGCAGGCGTGGCCGCAGGTGCCGCAATCGAGCGGATCGCTCTGCACGTCGACGCAACGCGCACCGCACGCGCGGGTGCCGGGCGGACACGCACACACGCCACTTTCGCACTGCTGCCCTGCCGGACAGTGCGTATCGCAGTCGCCGCAGTGCTGCGAATCGTGATCGGTGTCGACGCACGCCCCGCCGCACGCCTGCAGGCCCGCAGGGCAGCTCACAGCACAGCTGCCCTGCGCGCACACGTTGCTCGGGCCGCAGCTCTTGCCGCAGGCGCCGCAATTGCGCGGGTCGCTCGCCAGGTCGACGCAAGCGTCCGCGCAGCGCATGGCCCCCGCCTCGCAACGGCAGCTACCGGCGTTGCAGATCTCACGCGTCGCGCAGGCATCGTTGCAACCCCCGCACGCGCTCGGATCGCTCGAAGCGTCGGTGCAGACGCCGCCGCAAGAGAGCAGGCCGCCCGCACACTGGCAGCGGCCGTTGACGCAGCTGCGCGACGAAGGGCAGCCCAGGTCACAGCCGCCGCAGTTTTGGTCGTCGCTCTCGGTGTCGACGCAGCTCGAGCCGCAGCGGAGCAGCGGCATGGGGCAGCCGAGGGCGCAGGCGCCCTGCGCGCAGACCTGGCCGGACGGACAACGGTGGCCGCAGCTGCCACAGTTGTCGGGGTCGCTCGCGGTATCCACGCACTGCGAGTCGCACGCAGAGCGCCCGCGGGCGCAGGCGCACGTGCCCTGCACGCACACACCGCCTGGCGGGCACGCGCCGCCGCAGACGCCGCAGCTCTGGGCGTCGCCCTGCAGGTCGACGCACTCGCCGTCGCAATCGCTGTAACCGCTCGGACAGCGGCACGCCCCACCGACGCACGCCTTGCCGCCCGCGCACGCGCTCCCACACGTGCCGCAGTTTTCCGGGTCACCCTGCAGGTCGACGCAGCTGTTGCGGCAGGCGGAAAACGGTGCGCTGCACGCGGCCACGCACGCGCCCTGCTGGCAGAAGGGCGACGAGCCCCCGCACGCGCGATCGCAGCTTCCGCAGTGCAACGGGTCGCGATCGAGCGGCCGGCACACGCCATTGCACGACTGTGTGCCTGCGGGGCACGCGCACGCGCCGCCGCTGCAGCTCTGTCCCGCGCCGCACGCGTTGCCGCAGTCGCCGCAGGCCAGCGGGTCGGTGCTGGTCGACACGCAGCTGCTGCCGCAGGCCTGCTGGCCTGGCGCCGCGCACGCGCACGCACCCGCGCGGCAGCTCTGCTGCGCCCCGCACTGCGCCCCGCAGGTGCCGCAATTGGCGTCGCTGCTGGCGAGTGATTCGCACGCGCGCCCGCAGCGCGTGAGATCGCCGCCACACTCGGGCGTGCAGGCTCCTTCGATGCAACTCTCGGCCGCGCCGCAACGCACGTTGCAGCCGCCGCAGTGCGCCGGGTCGCTCACGCCGTCGACGCACGCGCCGCCGCAGGACGAGAGCCCCAGCCCGCACTGCAGGGGCCGACCGGGTGGGCCGCTGTCGGGCACGCCGCCGCCGCCGCTGGGCGGCGCAGCGGAGCCCGGACCCGCACCCGGACCGGCGTCGTACACGCTCGAGGCCGCCACGCAAAACCCCTGCACGCAGGCGGCGGTCCCGGGACAGTCGGCGTCGCTGGCGCACTCCGCGATCGAGCTGCGGCCACAGCCGCCCGTGCCCAGCGCGGCGAGCGCGAGCAAGCACAGCGACGGCATGGATCGCGGCATTCTCATCTACGGCAGGCCCAAACACCGTAGCGCGCCACCGCCCCGGGCGACAGGCGGCCGATTGACCCGCTTGCTCGACCTCGGGTCTCTACTGGAGAGCCATGGCCGCCTCGGCGCGCAACCCACAGTGGCCCGCGAGGCCGCGTCCCGGCGACCCGCGCGCGATCCCGCTGGTGCTGCTGCTGCTGGGCGCGGCCCTCGCCTGCAGCAGCAAGCCGAACGGCGGAGACGGGCAACTCCCGCAATCGGGGGGACAGACCGGCACGGGCGCTGCGGTTGCGCCGGGTACGGGCGGCACGGCCGGCGGTGCCGCGGGTAGCGCTGGCAACGGCGTTGGCACCCCGAGCGGAGCCGGCGGGTCCTCCGCGAGCGCAATCGACGCGGGCCACGCCGGCCCAGCGACGGATGCCGGCGCGGGCACAGGCAAGGACGGCGCGGCCGCAGCTGGCGGCGATGCCGGCGCACCCGAGCCGGACGGCCCGCCGCTCTGCCCCACGCCCCAAGGGGGCGCGGTCACGCTGCAGCAGAACGGCAGCGGCTTCACCCTGGACAACGGCCTGCTCACGCTCTCGATCAACGGCGCCGGCAGCGTCACCTCGCTGCACAAAGACGGCAAGTCGCTGATGGCCTCGGGCAACACGCTGTACGTGTCGTCGGGCGGGGGCAGCAGCTACCGCAGCATCAGCGCCGGCAGCCGCTCGGTCGTGCGCCAGAGCGACGACCTGGTGGAGCTGTCGTTCGTCGACGCCGGCGGCGACATGAATTGGGACCTGCACTACCTGATGCTGCGCGGTGTCAGCGGCTTCTACTACTTTCTGATCACCGACACCCAGGGCAAGGCCGCGACCACACTGAGCGAGCTACGCACGGTTCAGCGCTTCGACCCCAACGTGCTCGCCAACGGGTACAACGGCGAGCGCCATGGCGCGCTACCGAGCCCCAGCCAGGCGTCCACGTTCAGCTCGAGCTCGCAGATCCAGGACGCGACTTATCCGCTACCTGGCGGCGCCACCCTGCCGGGCATGCCGTACTCGGAAGGCCCCGTGTTCACCAAGTACGACTGGGCCGCCTACCGCACCGAGGACGCCTTTCACGGGTTGTACGGCAACGGCTACGGCGCCTGGCTGATCTCGGCGAGCTTCGAGTACTACACCGGCGGACCGCTCAAGCAGGAGCTGATGGTGCATGACAGCAACCTGATCTTGAACATGTACCACGGCGGGCACTTCGGCTCGGCGACCACGCAGGCCTCGCCCGCTGGATGGCGCAAGCTCTACGGCCCCAACCTCGTGTACGTGAACAGCGGCAGCGACGACGACGTGATTGCGGATGCGGCCGCGCAGGCCGCCTACGAGCAGCAGCAGTGGCCCTATTGCTTCATGCAAAACGACGCCTATCCGCTCCAGCGCGGCAGCGTCCGCGGCCGCATCGTCGAAGCCCGGGGCCGCTCGGCCGCAGGCGCGATGGTGGTGCTGGCGGAGCCCGGCCAGCTGCTGGATCAGGGCTACGGCTACATCTTCTGGGCTCAGGCGGACGCCGACGGCGCGTTCCACATCCGCAACGTGCGCCCCGGCAGCTACGCGCTGCACGTGTACGCCACCCAGGGCGACATCGTCGACGACCCCGACAACGGCGAGATCGTGCAGAGCAGCGTGAGCGTGGGCGAGGGTGACAACGAGCTCGGTACGCTGACCTGGTCGCCGCCCTATCACGGCGCGACGCTGTGGTCGATCGGCGTGTCCGACCGCACCGCCGGTGAGTTCCGCGTGCAGGACGCGAGCGCGAGCCAAACCGGCCGCATGTACGGCCCCGCGACCAGCTCGGGCGTGTGGGAGCTGCCCCCGGCCACGCTCAGCTACACGGTGGGCAGCAGCGACCCGGCCCATGACTGGTACTTCGCGCAGAGCAAGAACGGGACCTGGAGCGTGCAGTTCCAGCTGGCGAGCGTGCCGGCCGGCGGCGCCTTCCTGACGCTGGGCATCGCGGGCGCGGCACGCAACCCGCACCTGGACGTCGCGGTCAACGGCCATTCCGTGCTGAGCCACGACTTCGGTAACGACCAGACCCTGTATCGCAGCGCGCTGCAGGGCGGCCGCTTCGAGATGCTGAGTGCCAGCGTGGCCGCCGCCGACCTGCAGGCCGGCAGCAACACGCTCGGCCTGCAGCTCAGCAGCGGCGGCGGCGGCGCGGGGATCTACTACGACATCGTCAAGCTGGAGCAGGACTGAGCCGGGCGGGAGATCGCGCTTGCTCGGCCTTGCCGTGCTTGCCCGCACCCTGGCGACGTCGTGCGTGATCGAGCTCGAGGCACGAAGAATCAAGCGGGCCGGCCCACGCACCGTTGCGTAGCTCTTGGCACGACCCTGTGGGCGGTGCAGGACCGCCAAGTCCGCCGAGCTCGAGTCGCGAAGGTGCACGGACCGCCCTTTGCTGCCACGCTCGCGGGAATGTCGGCGGGACTCCTGGGACTCTTGCGCCTGACGCCCGCGGCGTTGTCGCTCCTGTTGTCCATCTTACCGCTGCGCGCGGGCACCGTCTTGTGGAGCCCGGAGCTCACGTCGCTCGCGCTACGCATCGCGCTCGCGATCTATTTGGGTGCTTGGGTCGCAAACGCGCGCGCCTGGCCGCGCCGGTTGGCCCCCGCTCTACTGCTGCTCTGCATCGGCAGCGTCTTGGGCTGCGGCGTCATGGATGACGCCTACATCTCGTTGAGATATGCGCGCAACTTGAGCGATGGTCACGGGCTCGTGTTCAACCTCGGTGAGCGCGTCGAGGGCTACACCAGCTTCGCGTGGGTGGTGCTGCTGAGCGCTGCGAACACGATCTGCGGTTGGCTGAGGCTTCCCTCTCTGGCGCGCTGGCTTGGAGTCGGCTGCGCGCTGTTCAGCGTCTGGATGGCAGATCGAACCGCCGACCGGATCGGCGCGCCCGGACGCCCATCGGACCGCACCCTACCCCCAGCAGGCCTGCAGGTGCTGATGGTCGTGCACTTTCCGCTCGTGTTCTGGGCGTTTTCAGGCATGGAGACAGGCCTGTACGTGGCGCTACTGACGGCGAGCATCTACTTCTTCTGCAACTACTTGCTGGTGCCCGATTCCAGCCTCCGGTTGAAGCAGGTCGCAGCGGCGGCGGGACTGCTGGTAGGCGCGACGTTGACGCGGCCGGAGACGTATTTGCTGTTTCTTGGCTACCTCCCCTTCGTCATCGCTCGCGAGGGCAAGCTGCTGTCGCGTTCGATGTTGGTGTTCGCAGCAACCACGATTCCGCCGCTGAGCGCTCACGTGCTGTGGAGACTGGCGTACTATGGGTACCCCTTTCCGAATACCTACTACGCCAAGATCGGCGCGCCGTTCACGAGGTGGGAAGACGGCCTCGACTACCTGATCGCGGGTCTCCTGGGGCATGGCCTGTTCTTTCCGTTCGCCCTGGAGGGAATGCGCGGTAGCGAGCCGCGGGCGCTGGCGAGACGCTTCGTGTCGACCTTGGCGCTACTCGTGGCGGCCTCGGTGCTGGTGGTGGGCGGGGACAACTTTGGGGAGTGGCGCTACTTCGTCTACTTGCTTCCGCTCCTGTACGCGTTGGGCAGGGACGGGCTTGCTCGAGCGCTCGCGGCGCTCATCCCGAACGCCTTGGCGCGACGCGCGCCGCGAATTGCAGGCAGCCAAGCGCTCGCCCTGGCAGCGTTGAGCTGCTTCTTCACGACCTTCTTGTTGGGTTCGGTCGGGCCGCAGAGCACTCTGTACTTCGGCGCGCGCGAAGCCGAGCGCTGGGCCGAAGTGGGCCGCTGGCTCGCAAGCCACGCCGCCCCCGGCGATTTGGTCGCGACGCCGGTGATCGGGGCGATCGGCTACTACTCGCAGCGTCCCGTGCTCGATCTGCTGGGGCTCACGGACGCGACCATCGCCCACGCCCCGGTCCGCAACGAATCCGGTCCCAAAGGGCATCTGCGCTCCAATCCGAGGTATGTGCTCAGACGCCGGCCGAAGTACATCTACCTGATGTCAGACGCACCGAGCGAGCAGGCGTTTCTGCACACGCGGCACTGGATCCCCGCCGTCAATGACCTGCGACGGTTCTTTCCACGCGCGGACTACCGCTACGAGCTGCATCGCTCGCCACACGTGACATACGCCTTCTACGTGCGTCGCGACTGAAGCGCGCGCTGCCCAGGCAGACCGAGTGCCCTGCTGCGTCCTTGCCGCACGCGCGCGCTCACTTCACCGCTTGCACCGGACAGCCGATCACCACGTCCACCCGCGCGCCCTCGTCGGCGCGCACCGTGTCGCAGGTCTGCCCGCACAGGCGGATCTTGCGGTTGTCGTCTGCGTACTGCCAGCCGTCGGCGCCAGCGTCGCAGGCCATGCGCGCGTCTTGGCGCAGCACCTTGGCCTGCGAGCCGTCGCTGGGCGTGTAGACGACGTTGACCAGGCCGACGTCGAGCTCGCCGCTCGTCGGCTGCGGCACATCGAGCTCGCAGCTGATGGTCTGTCCGCTGATCTGCATCAACGCCTTGCTCAAGGCCGGGCCGAGGTCGCTCACCATCGACATGTCGAAGTGGCAGTTGCCTTGCTGCGGATCGCAACCCGCGGGCGCCGTGCCGCCGGCCTGCGCGATCTGCGAGAGCACGCTGCGCGCGGGCTCGCTGCCCGGCACGCCGATCACGAAGGTGCGGATGCCGACGCCGGGTCCCGCCGCCTTCGGCACCTCGCTGCTCACCAGCAGGTCGGTACAGGACGCGGCGTCGTCGCACACCCCGGGGTCGGAGCACATCTCGCTCTGCGCCCCGTCGGTGATCAGCACCACGAACTCGTTGCCGAAGATGCTGCCGGCCAGCGCCGACTCGTGCAGGTGTTTGTACGCCAGGATGGTCGCGCCCACGATCGGCGTGCCGCCGCCGGGCTTGACGCTGGCGAGGTTCTTTTCGATCGCCGCTTGCTGGGCCTGGTCATTGGGCAGGATCGGCACGCTCGGGATCGAGCTCACGCCGCAGCGATCGTCGTTGCTAAAGTAGCTCAGGCCCACGCCCGTGCTGGCAGGCAGGTTCTTGATCGCGTCGAGCAGCGCGCTGGTGGTGACCTCCCACTTGCTGGGCATGCTGGCATCCGCGCGCATCGGCTCGGCCTCGCACGCCGCCGAGTCGGTGGTGGGCGGCGGATTGCATGCCATCGAGCCGCTGCGGTCGAGCACGAACAGGATGTTCGCGGGCAGCAACTCGGACTGCACCGTGGACTTGGCGCAGCTGCCGCGCAGCACCGAGTCGGCGTTCAGGGCGGGCATGGTGGCGAGCCCGGCCGCGGCGCCGGCATCGACCGTCGCGGGGCTCGCAGCCCCGACGGCGCCACCACTACCGGCGGCTGGCGCGACGTTCGCTCCACCGCTGCCGGCCGCGGCGGTCGCAGTTGCAGCCGCCCCGCCCTGACCTGCCGTGGCGTGCCCGCCATCGCCCGCGCGCTTGGCGCTGGAGCAACTCGCCCCCAGACATAGCGCGAGCCCGAGCGCGATGTTGGGCGCGCGGCTCATGGCATGTACATGGCGGACCAGGTGCCGGTGCAAGTACCGGGCACGGTACCGCTGAGGATCGACCACTGCCCGGTGATCTCGCCCGTCTGTGCGTCGAGCGCGCCGGTGAGCGCGACGCCAAGCGTACCGCCGGGCAGCAAAGGCATGCTCGGATCGCCCAGCGCCCAGGAGCCGTCGTCGCCACTGGCCATGAGCGCTCCGCTGCCGCAGTCGAGCTGCCCGTGAAGCTTGGCCTGCAAGCCGAAAAACAGCTGCGCAACCGCGTCCAGGCTGCCGTCGGAAATCTCCAGAAACTCACCGTCTATCGACTGCACCAGGGTGAGCGAGATCGGCCCCGAGACGTCGATCGTCCCGATGTCGCTGCCGAAGCTCGTCGGGTCGGGCACGAAGCTGCACTCGAAGGTGCCGGTGTACACCCCGGCCTGACAGCTCGCGGCGCTGCCGGACGCCGACTCGGGCCAGTCGAACATCGCGTTGGGATCGAGGTCCGCCCGCGGCTTGAAGCTGCCCGCCGCCATGCCCGGAGCTACCGGGGCCGGAGGCAAGCCGCTGGGACCGACCGTGGACTGCGTGCTCGCAGGACTCGCGCCGCCCGGGATCGCGGCCCCGGCGCCCGCGGCTCCGCCAGGCGCTGCGGTGCCGGCAGCCGCCGGCCCCATGCTCGAGCGCTGCGCGTCGGTTCGATCAGCCGTCCCGCAGGCCGATAGCGCAACCACAGCCGCGCCCAAAGCTACAGCCAGGCACGCACGCCAGACGAGAATCATGACAGCCTCCGCTCCGCCCAGTCACCCGAAAGGGCCACCCAGCCGCACTATACGCCGTATAGTCCGAACCGCAAGGACTCACCTGGTCGGGGACGACCGCCGCCGCGGTGATCGCCGGCCTCGAGACTCAGGCCGCTGTGACGCGCCCTTCTCAAGCAAGGGCATTACTGTGTATGGTGCAGGCGAAGTGAGCATCACCAGTGAAAAACCGAAGCGCGGCCGGCACAGGAGCGGCGAGCGCGAGCATCCGCTCAGTGAGCAGGACATCGTCAGCGGGGCCCTGGCGCTGGTGCGGGCCGGCGGGGTCGACGCCTTGAGCATGCGCGGCCTGGCGCAGAAGCTCGGCGTCAGCCCGATGGCGATCTACTACTACCTGCCCAACAAAGAGGAGCTGCTGCGCCGCGTCGCGGACTCGCTGCTGGCCGCGGTGCCGACGCCGGAGCCGTCCCGCGATGAGTGGCAGCAGCAGCTGCGCGAGCACGCGATCGCGCTCTGGGAGCTGCTGTCGAGTTGTCCCGGTCTGAGCCGCGTGGTGCTCGAACGCCCCCCGATGAAGGCTTCGCTGCGGCTGGGGTTGTACGTGTTTGCGCTGCTGCAGGCCGCTGGCTTCGACCAGCGCAACGCCGCCCTGTGCTTGATGAGCTACCAGATGTACATGGCGGGCGTGCTTTCGGCGCAGGTGCAGATGCGGCGAATGGGACACGTCAAGCGGTCGGCCAGCCGACGCAGACGTCTCCCGGAGGAGGGCCGCCAGCTCATGGCGGAGCTCGAGCAGGTCGGTGCCCGCGAGTGGATGGAGTTCGGCCTCGACACCATGCTCGCCGGCATCCGCGCGCAGCAGGTGGCACTGCAGGCGCGCCCGCCGCGCGCATTGCGCACGGCCGCCCGCAACGGCCGCGGTCCCGGCACGACGGCTCGGCGCTGAGCCTGCGGCCTCAGCCGTGCGCTCCGGACGCGCTCGCGGCGCGCACGCAGGGCTACGGAGCGCTGCTCGCGGCGCCGGGCTCGGCGGCAGGCGCCGCCGCCTGGTCGGGCTTGGACGCGTCGGTCTTGGCGTCGGTCTTGGCTTCGGCCTTGGCCGGCGTCGCAGCCGGCTCGTCGTGGCCGCCTGCGCCGATCAGCCCGCGCGCGCTCTCGTCCACGTCGTCGGCACCGTGGCTCAAGCTCTGCGGCGCGTGCTTGATCTCGCTCTCGACGTCGTCGGCGCCCTTGCGGATGGTCGAGCGCCCCTCGTTCTTGCTGCAGCCGAAACCCGAGAGCCCCAACACCAAGCAAGCGATCCAAGCGTGTCTCATGTTCAGTCCCTCCTGCGCAGCTCATAGCAAACTTAGCTGCACGCGCCCGTGCACACCGGCGCCGCCTGCACGCGACGATGCGGCCCGCCACAGTGAGCACGATCGCGCAGAATCGCAGCGCCGCGCTGGGCTACGGAAAGCTTGCTGCGCGCACGTCGGCGCAGCTCGCCGCGGCGCCGACGGGACCCAGGCGCACCATGCCGACGAGCGGCCCGGGGCTCGCCGAGGTGTCGGCGAGCTTGAGCTTGGCGTCGGGCGCCTGGCCCACGGCCAGGATGGTGTAAAGCGGCAGATTGGCGTCCATGAAGGACGCCTCGCTGGCCTGGCACGCCTGGTTCGGACCTGCGGCTTGGAACCCGAAGGGAAAGTTGTAGGTGCCCGGCTCGACCATGCAGCCGATGGCGCGCGAATTGACGAACTCGGCGATGCCGGAGCCGCGACCTTGATCGCAGCTATCACCGAGCTTGACCGAACCGCCGAGCTTCATCCGCACGCCGATCGAGATGCGGTCGGTGCGCCGCACGCCGTCGATGATGGCCGCCGGGCTCGCGCTCAGGGGCGCGCCCTTGTTCGCGTACTTGTTGGAGCACCCGGTCC
This sequence comes from uncultured delta proteobacterium, assembly GCA_963778655.1. GTDB lineage: Bacteria > Myxococcota_A > Polyangia > Polyangiales > JAFGIB01 > CAVZVA01. The sequence continues at coordinate 1,083,124 of CAVZVA010000010.1, read as the reverse complement.
CGCCCGTGGCCACGCCGCTGGTCGCGACCTGCACGGTCACGCCGGGCAGGCCGTCGCCGTCATGGTCGGGAAAGCACTGCGCGCCGCTGCCGCTGGGACAGCTGAGCTGGGCGCCCGCCGTGGGCCATGGGGCCTCGGGATTGCTCAGCTCAATGCCGATCAGCACGGTCTGCGCGTCGATGCTCTCGATGCAACCGGGCTGCAAGCACTGGGTGTGACCGGTGAAGTTGAACTGGGGCATCGCGCTGCTCTCCCACATCGCGGTGGGGAACACCGGTTGATACGCCTCGCACAGCGTGGTGCTGTAGAAGGCAGGCAGCTCGACGCCGCAAGGCTTGAGCGTCCCGTGCAGCTCGTGCGTGGCCGGGTCGATGCCGTCGACATTCGCCAGCAGATCCATCACCAGCGAGCCTCGACCGTCGTCGGTAAGCGCGGCCAGCCCGCCTGAGCGCCCGCCCCACGCCATGTCGACGCGCATGCGCAGCGCGAACACGCCCAGCGGATCGCAGCTCACGCCGCCGTCGTTGTCGTCGCCCACCGCGCCGCATGGCTGCGACGGTGCGCCGGGATCGTAGTGACAGCCGAGCCCGTTGGCGCTGTCGACGCCGCCGCAAAGGCCCTCATCGCTGCAACAGCCGGGATCCTGGGTGTGGAGGTCGACCGCCACCGGCGGGCAGTTGTCGTCGACCACACCCGCCTGGTCGCGCTGCCAGCACATGCCGCCGAAGAAGTCCGCGCCGGTGGCGCTGAAGTCCAGCCCGCAGCGATCGGTCGCCCGTGCCGCGCCCTGATCCACATCGTCCTGGCTGGTGCAGCACTGCGCGATCGGATCCGACGCGAACGGGCACACCTCGCCGTTGCACTCCAGCCCGCCGCTCTGGGGCGGCGGAGGGGGATCGTGCGGCTTCGGATCACTGCCGAACCGCCCGCTGTCGACAGCGCCGGCGTCGGAGGGCCCGGCGGTCGCGGCGTCGGCGGGGACCGCCGGCGGGCTTGCCGCGTCCCGTGCAGCGGAATCAGCGCCCCCATCCATGGCCGGGACGGGGTGGGACGAGCTGCCGCTCTTGGTGGCGGGATGGGACGTCGCTTTGTTGACAAGCGGAGCGCTATCGAACTTGCATCCGACCAGCCAGGCCAACAGCAGTGTCGCAACACCCAGTCTCATGCCTAACCCACACAACAGCACGAGTCGCTCCGACCTTGGAGCCGTGCGCCCACGTTAGCACACACCCTCAGGCCGTGCGCGTCCTCGACGGTGCGAACTTTCCGACACGGCGCGCGCTTGGAAGGCGCGTCGCGGATGCAAGCCATGGCCGTTGGTGTCCCGCGCAGTGCCCGCCGAGCGCAGCGCGCGAGCGCGCGGAACAACACCACCTCGCATGCGTTCAGAGCGGGGACTGCAAGTTGTGCACGACGCCGAGGATCGCCCGGCGCGGCAGAAACGGTACCAGCCGCGCCAACACCCGGTTGCGCAAGCCGGTGATCTCGACGCGCTTGTTGCTCTTCCACGCGCGATAACCGAGCGCCGCGACGCTGGCCGAGCTCATCGGTGCAGCGGCACGGCTGAGCTTCTTGGTACCGGTGCCGGCGCGCTCGCGGAACTTGCTGACCGTCGGTCCGGGGCAAAGGCAGCTCACGCGCACGCCGGTGCCGCGCGCCTCTTCCCAGAGCGCTTCCGAAAACGACAGCACGAACGCCTTGGACGCGTAATACGTCGCCATCAGGGGCCCGGGCTGAAACGCCGCCGTGGAGGCGACGTTCAGCACGCCTCCGCCGTTCTTTGCCAACATGCCCGGCCAGTAGATGTGCGTGAGCTCGACCAGCGCGCGATCGTTGAGATCGATCATCCCGAGCTGGGTTGCGATGTCGGAGCCGTTGAAGGCGCCGGCGTAGCCGTAGCCCGCGTTGTTCACCAGCACGTCGACGCCGAGCCCTTGCTTGGCGATCTCGCCGGCCAGCTTGGCGCCGCCGCCGGCAGCTCCGAGATCGACGGCGATCGGCAGCACCGCCACGCCGTGCTTGGTCGCCAGACGATCGGCCACCTCGCGCAGCGCGCTCTCGGTGCGCGCGGCGAGGACGAGATTGTAGCCGTCCGCTGCGAAACACTCCGCGAGGTCGACGCCGATGCCGGCCGAGGCGCCGGTCACCAGCACGGTCTGTCCAGGGCTCGTCGTGGTTGCCATGGTGCGTCCCGATCTGTTAGGCGCTGCGCTCGAGCACGATCACGGGGATCACGCGTGTCGTCTTCTTCTGATAGTCGGCAAACGAGGGGATGCGCCGCGCTTGCTCGGCAAACAGGCGATCGCGCTCCGCGCCCTGCGCGATCACCGCCCTCGCCTTGTAGCTCTCGGTGCCGACTTCCACCGTGACCTCCGGGTTCGCGCGCAAGTTGTAGTACCAGTCCGGGTTGCTCGGGGCGCCGCCCTTCGATGCGAACACCACCACACGGTTGCCGTCGGGCAGATACACCAGCGGGTTGGTGCGCTGCCGGCCGCTCTTGGCGCCGGTCGTCGTCAGCAGCACCATCGGGGCGCCCGCGAAGCCGCCTCCGACCTTGCCGGCGTTGGCACGAAACTCGGCGATGATCTTCTGATTGAAATCGTTGGGGTCGGGCATTGAGCAGTTCTCCGTGATGGGGATCCAGGGCGGCGCCGGGCCTTGGGTTGCGTCTCGCGCATGGCAACCTGGCGTGCGGCCGCCATGCGCGCGATCGGGCCGGGCGAGCTCGGCTGGCGTGATAGGCTCTCTTTCATCGCGCGCCGCGCGCTCCGGCGCAAGCCGATCGGCGTCAGCTCCGTGGCGCCCTGGCGCTGCCCTACCCCTCGAACTGGGCGCGGCCTTCATTCTGCCACCACTCGCGGTAGCGGCGCTGCGCGCGCTCACGGTCGCGCTTGGAGGCGCCCGCCACGAAACCGTAGTAAACCTGAGTCGTCTTCTGCAGCTCCACGCCCGCGGTGTTGCGCACGCGCTCGTCGCCGTGCATCAGGCTGTCGATCAGCCACTCGACTCGGTGGCGACCCTGGTTCTTGTCGAGCCAGGAGCGCCACTTGCGATCGGAGTCGCCGAAGTCCTGCGCCGTGATCGCGAGCAGCGCCCGATGCGCCGGTACCGAAAGCTCGCGGCTCGTGTGGCGACACAGCGCGATCAGCAGCTCCACGCTGGCCGGATCACGCAAGATCGAAATCGCCTCCAGCGCGGAAAGCCGCGCCGGCACCGGCTCCCGCTCGTCGCCGGCCCGGCTGCGCAGCGACTTGAGCACCTCCGGGAAGCCCGCCACATGGCGATAGATGGGCAGCGCGTCGAACGCCAGCAGCCGGATCTGCCCGTCGCTGTCGAACAGGCGCTGATACAGCGGCCACAGCAGCTCGGGCCGCACCGTGTCGATCGCCAGCAGCAACGCGCACATCCGCGTCTCGAGCTGCGGCGACTCCAGCAGCTCCGCCACCACCGGCACCGCGCGCTCCTCGAACGCGAACAGCACGCGCGCGATCGCGCTCACGTCGCGGCCCGCGGGCGAGCGCTGGCGCGGCTTGTGCCTGTCGAACCACAGCGGCCCGGGAAAGCGCCGCTTGAGCACCGCCAGGGCGTCCGCGCCGAGCCGCAGCAACGACGCCACCAGCGGGCGTTCCTCGTCCGGACCGCAGCGGCACAGCTCCTCGACCAGGCGCTCGGCCTCGGCGCCCATGTCGACCACGATCGACTCCGCGCCAGACTCCTCAGGCTCGCTGCGCAGCGGCCGCAGCGAATCGCGCACCGCCTGCGAGATGCTCACCACCTCGGTCTCGACCGGCGGCCGGCCCTGCTCGCGCCGCGGATCGATGCGGCTCGAGCGCGGTCCGGCGGGCTCGGGCTTGGGGTGCACGCTGGTCGGCGGCTCGTGCGGCGGCTGCGGCGGCTTGTCCTGGGCCGCGCTGCCCGCGACCTCGGCGCCGGCTTCGTGCAAGGCATAGCTGCCCGTTCCGGGCGCCGGTTGCGCCAGTGTCCGCGGCGGCGGCGGATCGGTCGCTTTACGCGACGTCGAACGTGGTGGCGCCGAGCGCGAGGGCGGGATCCGCGAAGGCCGTTCGGGCCGCGTGGTTTCCTGCGCTCGGCGGCGCGCGCGCACCTGATCGGCCGGCGCATCGTGCTGGCTGTAGGCCATGCTCTTGGACGGCGAAGACGCGCGCGCGGCGCGCATGAGGCCGCTGTGGACGGCCTCGCTCGACAGCTGCGTGGTCGGCCGTTCGGCCATGTCGGGCTCGGATTCGGCCGCAGGCCCCCGCGCCTCGGCCGGCAGCCGCGGCGGCGCCGGCAGGTCGCCGTGCAGCGCACCGCCGGACCGACTCGGTGGCTGAGCAATGGGTTGCGCGGCGCCTTGGGGCGAGGAACGGCGCGAGCGCGCGCGTTCCGCGGGCGCCGCGCCGCTGAGCAGGCCGGCCAAGCCCGGGCCGGCCGGCCGGCGCGACGAACGCGGCGGCGTGGGACGCGGCGGTGCGCCCGAGGACCCAAACGCGCCCTCGGGCGGTGCGGCTTCCGGCGCCGCGTCCGGCGTGGGCCCGCGATCGTGCGCCTCCACGGCCAGCAGCTTGCGCTCGTGGATGATGCGTCCGAACGCGGTGCTGACCGCGGGCAACACCTGCAGCAGATCGCTCAGCTCCGCGAGCTCGAGCGGCTCGCCGCCGCGGTCGCCGTAGAGCAAGGACACGATGCGCTGCCCAATCGAGACCGGAATCACCACGCACGGCTGCATCGCGCCGCGGCCGATCGCTTCGACCAGCGCGCGGTCCGCGGCGCTGGCGCGCAGGTCGAGCACGCGCGGGCTGCGGCTCAGCGTCAGCGCGTGCAGATTGCCGCTGCGGACGAGCGCCACCTCTACCGCGCGCAGGTCGATCGTGGACAGCAGCCCGGCGCCTTCGAGCCCGAGCAGGCGCTCGTCGCGCAGCGCGAACAGCACGCTGCACTCGAAGTACTGGCGCGCGAACGCAAAGAACACCTCGAGCACGCGGTCACGGTCGCGAGCCTCGCCGAGCAGATCGATCGCGTCGTCGCGCGTGAGCGGTCCACGCCGCACGTTGCGGCTACGCCTGCCGCGCGAGGTCGGCCGGTTGCGCGGCATGGCGGCGCGTGCCGGGGGCGCCGAGCGCACGGGCGCCGGCGGCGCGGCAGCGGGCGCGACGCGAGGCGGCTTGCTGGAAGGCCGCTCCGGGCTGGTGGCGCGCGCGTCCTCGGACGGCTGCGGCTCGGCCGGCTCCTGCGGCGGCGGCGATGGGGGCGATGGGGGCGCGACGCTCGGCTGCGCCGTGCCCAGCGCGAGCACCGGCACCACGCGCACCGGCGGCGGCGCGACCGACCGCACCGCACGCGATGTGACGCGCTCTCCCTCGGATGGCTCGGGCTCGCGCGGGGGCGCCGGACGGCTGGCCGCCCACGGCAGCACCTCGCGCAGCTCGCCCGGATCGCGATCGAGCAGCTTCTCGTGCAACAGCCGCAGCCGGCTGGGAATCTCCAGCCGATAATGGGCGGCGAGCGCGACGTGGATGCGCAGCTCGGTGGCGATGCGAAAGGTCACCCGGCTCTTGAGCTCGCGCGCCAGCCTCTGCACGTCGACCAGCGGCGGCGGCGCGGCGGTGGCCAGCGTCAGGGTGTCGCCGTCGAACGCGATCGGCAGCACGCGGTACTCGCGCGCCAGCTCCACAGGCACGCGCTCGAGCAAGCTGCGCGGGATGCGCTCGAGCTGTGCACGCGAGGCCGCGGGTAGATCCAGGCTCGCAGCGCGGTATGCGCCGAGCACGTTCTCGGGAACCGTGCTCAGCTCGAGCAAGGCAGTGTCGAGCTCGCCGCCCTCGAGCACCTGGCGCTGCAGCGCCTGCTCGATGGTGTCGAGCGGGACCAACCCGTCTCGCGCCAGCAGCGAGGTTAGCGAGTGCATGACGGCCAACGTCCTCGAGAATAGCCCAAAAGTCCGGGAACCCTGGGATTTTGCACAGGTCGATGCAGGCCTTCGGCGCGCGGGCGGCCGGCGCGGGCCGATCAGCCGCGCAGCGCGCCCATGCGCTCGAGCAGCAGCGCGGCGATCGCCGGTACCGCGGTTTCCACCCGCAATCGCGCGCGGCCGAGCCCGACCGGGCCAAAACCCAGGGCCTGCAGCGCCTCGACCTCGGCCTCGGACAGCCCGCCCTCGGGACCGATCACGGCCCAAACCTCGGACACGATGGGCTCGGGCAACGCGTCCCGCAGCGGCGCGCGCGCGCGCTCCCAGAACACCAGCCGCCGGGCATCGCGGGGGGCCGCAGCGGCGATCTGCAACAGGGGCTGCGGTGCGTGCAGCTGCAGCGCCCAGGCCTGACCGGACTGGGCGCAGGCTTCGAGCGCGATCCGCTTCAGCCGCTCGAGCCGGGCCGAGAGCTGGTCGGGGCGCGGCACGCTGCGCTCGCTCAGCGCCAGGTGCAAGCCGGTGGCGCCGAGCTCGCCCAGCATGCGCGCGATGTCCTCGAGCTTTTTGCCCTTGGGCAGCGCCAGCACCAGCTGCAACCGGCTCGCGGGCGGCGGCAGCTGGCTGCGCGGCTGCGCGCGGCACGCCACGCGCGCGCGCGAAACCTCGCAGACCATCGCTTCGGCCTGCCCGCCCTTGCCGTCGAACAGCTCCACCTGCGCGCCTTGGGCCAGCCGTAACACGCGCGCGTGCTGCGCGGACTGCGCGGGCAAGCCCAGCTCGCCGCCGGCATCCGGCAGCGGCTCCGCGAACAAGCGCCTCAATCTATCGCTCATCGCCCGGTTTTCGCAGCAGCAGCGCGAGCCACTCGCCCTGCTCGCGAGCCGCCAGCAGCTCGAGCTGCACGTATGCGCCGCGCATGCGTTCGCGCTCGGGCGCGAGCAGGCCGCTGAGGATCAGCACTCCGCCGGGCGCGAGGCGCGCGCACAGCGCTGGCGCGAGCGGCTGCAGCACGCGGCTCTCGATGTTCGCGAGCACCAGCGGATAGCGCGCGGTGAGGCTCTCCAGCGCATCGCTGCTGACCTCGAGTCGCGCTTCCACGCCGTTGTGGCGGGCGTTGTCGCGCGCGACGCGCACCGCCTCCTCGTCGACGTCGAGGGCGCGGGCGCGGGCGGCGCCGAGCAGCAGGCACGCGATCGACAGGATGCCGCTGCCGCAACCGACGTCGAGCACCTCGATGCCGGGCCGCACGAAGGGCTGCAGCGCCTCGAGCACCAGCCGCGTGGTCTCGTGGGTGCCGGTGCCGAACGCGCCGCCGGGGTCGAGCGTGAGCACGACCTCGCCCGGCCGCGGCGCGTACGCCTCCCACGAAGGCCGCACCACCAGGCGCTCGCCCACGCGCGTCGGTTTGAAGTAGGCCTTGTACGCCTCGCGCCAGGCGTCGCCCTCCACGAACGCGAGCCGCGCCTGGTGCCGTGCGCCGAGCGCCTGCACCGCGTCGCGCGCCTGCGCTTCACTTTCGAAGCTCGCAACCAGCGTCACGCGAGCGGAAGCGTCGGGCGGGTTGAGCGTCCCCTGATCGCGCTCCTCCACCCCGCTCGCCCCCAGCTCCCACAAAGCCAAGCTCACCAGCTCGACCTCCTCGGGCCCCACACACACGTGCGCATAAGGATACCGCGCCATCACCAACTCCCTCACCCGCAATCCCGGCCGTGCTCGTGCGTCCTCCGCACCTGCGCGCCCGCACACCATAGCCCAGTGCCCGCCGCGCCGAAACGCGCGCAGGCCGGCACCCGCGCGCGGCGCCTACTCGAAGACTTCGGCGCGGGCGCGGGCGAGATGTCCCATCAACGCGCCCTGGATGCCGTGGCTGAGCGCAAGCGGAAGCCCGATCGTGCCGCTCAGCAGCGCCCCGGTCGCGCCGAACAGCGAGCCGAACAGCAGCAATCCTACCCACGAGCCCACCAGCACGGCGATGCCCACCGCCACGATCACGGTGTACTCCAGCGGCGCGCGCGCGATCGCCCGCACGCCGGCCGCCACGTTCCAGACCGCGCCGAAGTTATTGCCGAGCGCGGCCACGCCGACCGCCATCGGCCAGTAGTAGTACGGCAGCACGGCGAGCAGCCAGGTGATCGGATCGGCCAGGATGTCCAGCGGGTGCACCTTGTCGAGCACCTTGTCGACCACCCACCAGATCAGCGGCACCTGCGAGACGATGATGAACAGCGAGAGATGCACGCCCGACTTGATATAGCGCTCGAGCAGGCGCACCGGATCGAAGCTGGGCGCGGTGTCCAGCACTTTCTCGCCGCTCACCGGCGTCCACAGGCAAACCCGGTAGTAGTCGCAGGCCAGCGCCAGCAGCGAGGTGTGAGCGAAGAACATCACCACGCTGCCAATGATCAGGGCGAACCGAGCCAGCATGTCGATCGCGCCCACGAACACCGACCAGGCCGTGATGGCGCCGAGCCAGTACACGCCCGGGCCGCTGAACGGCACGGCCAGCGCCTCGCCCAACGTCTCCCAGAAGGAGCGCAGATCGAGCCGCGACAGCGAGCCGGCGGTGGACGGGGGCTGTGCCAGGCCGACGCTCGCCGGCCGCAGCTCGGGCGCGCGCGGCGCGCGCGCGGGAGCGTCGGCGAGTGGCAGCGCGATCGGCGCAGCAGCCGCAGGCGCGCGGCGGGCGGCGGCCCGCGCGGCGGACGCCTTGGTGGGGAGCCGATCGGGCTCCGCCATCGACGCGAGCCGCGGCTGCTCCCAGGGTTGCAGCACGGGCCGGGCGGCGTCGGCGTCGTCGCAGTCGAGCGTGATCGCCGCTGCGGGCGGACGTGCACGTTCCGAAGCGGGCGCCGCAGGTGGGCGCCACAGCACGTCGCCCGCGATCGAGCGAGCGAGATCGAAATCCGCGGCGACGCGTGGCGGCTGCGCCTTAGGCGGCGCGGGCGCGGCGGCGCGCGGCGCTTGCGTCTGGGGCTCGAGCGCGCTCGCCTGGACCACGTCCGCCGGAGGCTCCCACACGTTCGGCGCTACACGCGGCGCGCGCGCGGCAGCCGGCGCGGGCTGGGCAGCGGCCGGAGGATCCCACACGCTCGAAGGCACGCGCGCCCAGATCGGCTCGGCTGCGGCCGCCGCGGGCGCCTCGCGTACGGGCACGGGTCTCGCTGCGGCCGGCGGCTCGGGGAACGACGCCTCGCGCAAGGTCGGATGCGCGGGCGGCCGTACGTCTGCCGGCGCGTCGCCGGCTTGCGCGAACGCTGGGGATGGAGCCGAGGCCGCGCGCGCAACCGGTGCGGCCGACGACGCGCGCGCGGCCGAAGGAGGGCGCGAGGTCGGGCTGTTCTCGTCGACCCACGGCGCGGGCGCGGCCGGCGGTCTCGAAGGCTTGGCCGCGATCAATCGGCCGTGTGGATCGCGCACCTCGACCTCGGCGCCGAGCAGCGCGAGCGCGCGGCGGAAGTACTCGGCACGCACCGGCGAGACCGCGCGCTGCACTGTGGTCGGCACGCGCGCGACCAGGCGCGCGGCGGCCTCGGCATCGAGGCCGAACACGCGTTGCAGCCGCGCGGCAGGGGTCTCGGCGCGCGGCTCGAAGCCGAGAATGATCACGTCGCAAGCGGCGCTCGGCTCGGGCGGAGACACGCCTCTAGATGATGAAGGGCCGGGCCGGGCCGTGGCAACAGCCGGACGCCGGCTCTCACCCTGCGCACACGGTGCGCGCATGAACGGAGGCGACGTAACGCGGGATACCTCGTACGGCTGGCGCAAGCCCGTGCGCGACCCGACTCAGGGCTGACTGGGCCGCGGTCCCGGCGTGGCAGGCGCCGGCTGTTGACCGAGAAACGCGTTGGCCACACAGCCCGAAGTGCCCTCGCCAGTCAGGCCCTTCCAGATGAACACCGATGCCAGCACGCTCAGCGCGAGAAACACGATCAGGCGAACGAGGTAGCCCCGATCGCGTTTGACGGCTAGCTCTTCGAGGTCGGCCACGGCAACGCCAGCGTACCCGTTTCGCGGGTCGGGCGCCCGCGCGAACACGCGGCGCGATTGTTTCGAGGCGTGACCCCGCAAGGCACGGGGCGGCAGGCGCGCACGGCCGGCGGACGCGCGCGCGTCCGCGGCAAGCATGGCCGCCGCGTCCGAGGCGCGCAACCGATCCGGCTTGTTGCACACCGGGGCCCAGGGGCGGTACAGATCCCACCCACTGCCGCGGAGGAGCCCGATGTCAAGCACCACGGTCCGGATGCCGTCGCTCGGCGAAAGCGTTGTCGAGGGCACGGTCGGCAAGTGGCTGGTGCAAGTAGGCCAGCAGATTGAGCGGGACCAACCGCTGGTGGAGATCCTGACGGACAAGGCGGACAGCGAGGTGCCGGCGCCGGAAGCCGGCGTGGTCACAAAGATCCTCGCCGCCGAGGGCGACACGATCGCGGTCGGAGGCGCGCTGTGCGAGCTGGGCGAGGCGGCCGCGCGGTCGGAGGCTGCGGCCGAACGGCCCCCGGCGCCACGCGCGAGCGCGCGGGGCGCGGCGAGCACAGCGAGCACGGCCCAGGTGGCCTCGGCCGTACCGGGCAACGGCCGCAAGCCGAGCGCGTCCTCGTCGGCGCCGCCGCCGTCCTCGCCCTCGGTGCGCAAGCTCGCGCGCGAGCAGGGCGTGGACCTGCAACAGCTCGAGGGCAGCGGCGACGGCGGGCGGGTGACGCGCGACGACGTGCTGCGGGCGGCCGTGCCGCGCAGCTCCGAGCCCCGACCCCCTACCACGCCGGCACCCGCGCGGCAGCCGCCGTCCCCCCCAGCGCAAGCCGCCGCGGCCCCCTCGGGCGCATTTCGGCTGCCGCCGTACGTGCCGCGTCCGGGCGACGAGGTGGTGCCGCTCTCGCGGCGACGGCGCATCATCGCCGATCACATGGTGTACTCGAAGCTGACGGCGCCACACGTCGTCACCTTCGCCGAGTGCGATCTGCACAACACCGACAAGTTGCGCCGCGCAAACAAGGACCGGCTCAAGGCCGAAGGTGTGAACCTCACCATGCTGGCCTTCGTGGCGTCGGCCACCACGCGGGCGCTGCACGAGCACCGCGTGATGAATGCGCGCATGCTCGAGGACTCGTACGTGTTGATCAGCGAGATCAACCTCGGCATCGCGGTGGACACCGAGGATGGGCTGGTGGTCCCGGTGGTGCGCCACGCCGACGAGCTGACCGTGCGCGGGCTGGCGCGCGCGATCGATGCGCTCGCGCTCAAGGCGCGCGAAGGCACGCTCAGCCCCGACGACCTGGCGAGCAAGACCTTCACCATCAGCAACCCCGGCCGTCTGGGCAACATGGTCGGCGGTGCGATCATCTCGCAACCCAACGTCGGCATTCTGCGCGTCGGTGAGATCAAGAAGCGCGTGGTTGTGGTCGAGCACGACGGCGAGGACATGATGGCGATCCATCCGGTGATGTACATGGCGCTGTCGTACGACCACCGCGTGGTCGACGGGGTAGCGGCCAACGGCTTCCTGCACCGCGTCGTCGAGCTCCTGGAGCAAGGCGAATTCGGCCTGTGAGCCCGAGCGCGCCGGGTGAGCCGCGGCGCCGATCGGATCTCACAGGAAGGCGGCAAGACGGGGAAGAGCAGGGATCTCGTGGGTCTGGGGCGCAGCCTCGCTAGAACTGCGCGTGAAGCGCCAGACCGCCGCCGTCGCGGCCGAGCATCGGGCTCAGGCGGGCGGCCGGCGTGTCGGCCTCGCCGGAATGGGCGCGGTTGACCAGCAGCACCACGGTGACCGCACCGCAGACCGCGGCGCCGGCCAGCAGGATGTCGGTCGTCAGCGCCAGGGCGCGCGCGCGCGAGGCCGCATCCTGGGCGTTGTTGAAGCTGACGATGCGCTCCAGGGCGGTCGCGTTGGGATCGAAGCGGCCAGTGCGCTGGGTTTGGAAGTCGCTGTTGGCCTTGAGCGCCAGCGAGCCGGTCACCACCGCGGTGGCGGTGAGCACGACCGCCAGGCCTCCGGTCACCCACACGCCGATCGGCACCGGGCGGCCGTGCGCGGCGGCGGGCGCGGCGGCGGCCTCGCTGGGCGGCGCGGCTTCGGGCTCAAGCGGGGCAGGCGCGGGCACCGGCGGGCTCTGGGCTTCCGGCTGCGCGGCCTCGGCAGCGGCCACGGGCGCGGCCTCGGTGCCGGCCTCGGGCTGAAGCGCGATCGTGAGCTCGAGCGTGGTGCCGCCCTTGATGAAGAGCATGCGCTCGGCGCCGCGATAGCCCTGCAAGCGCACCTCGATCGTGTGCTTGCCCGCCTCCAGCTCGACCGGCTCGGTCAGGGGCGCTTGCCGCGCTTCGCCTTGGTCTATCACCACCGTGGCGCCCTCGGGGCTGATGCGAAGCAGGATTTCGCCGACCTGTTGCTTGAGCCGGGCGACCGCGGTGGTCACCTCGTTGCGTTGCTCGGGCGTGCCGATGTCCGAGCTCAGGAACTGCTGGAAGTGGGAGAGCGCCTGCACTGGCTTGTTCAGCTTGTCGTAGCAGTTGGCGATGTTGACGTTGACCAGCGGGTGTGGCCGCAAGCGGTAGGCCTCCTGGAAGCTCTGCAGCGCTTGCTCGTAGCGACCCGCCTCGTAGTCGGCCACCCCGTGCTCGAATGCGGTCTTGGCCTCGGCCCGGGCCTGATTGTCGCTCTGAGCCCGGGCCGGGGCCGCGGCAGCCGCGGCCGCCAGCACAAACGGGACGACCAGCACGATCTGCGGGCGGGCTCGATGCGGGCGGCCTGACACGGCGCCAGAGCCTACCACAGCCCGCCCGCCTGACCCGCGCGATGTGAATCCGCCGCCCGCAGCAGCCGCAGCCGGCGGCCGAGAAGCGCGCGGCCGGCAACTCACTGCGCAGCGGGCGCCCGCATCGCCGCCCGGCAGCGCCTTGCCACATGGCGGCCGGGGCAATACTACGTGCTCCCTTGCCGCTGGCGGTGGTGTGCTCGATCATGAGCAGCTCCGGCGCCTGGAGCCGGCCATACGAAGGGAGCAAGACGATGAGTGGACCGCCAGCTGGGGGCATGCCCCCGTGGATCAATCCCGAGTGGCAGCACGGCGTGGTCGCCCGCGACGGCGACATCTGGATCTCGGTGCCGGTCAAGAGCGGCACCAACTGGATGATGAACATCGTGCACCAGCTGCTGACCGGAGGCGACCCTGACTTCGACAGCATCTATCGGGTGGTGCCGTGGCCGGAATTCGTGGAACGCCCGGGCCAGCCGCAACAGGAGGTGCTGGCGCGCCTTGAGGCGATGCCCGCCGGCACGCGCCGCGCCTTCAAGAGCCACTCGGCGCCACCGCAGCTGCCGTTCATCAAGGCAGGAAGCGGCAAGGACGTCAAGTACATCGCGGTGTCACGCAACCCCGAGGAAGCGCTGGTCTCGCTCAAGCTCTTCCTCGAAAAGCACACCGATGCGTTCTACGCCATGTGGCAAGTGCCCAAGGCCGCGATGACGCGCCCGGACTTCCCGAGCTTCTATCGCGAGGTGCTCGAGCCCCGGGGGATGCAGGGAGCGCTGTTCGGCTTCCTCGCGTCGTGGTGGCCGCTACGCCACGAGCCCAACGTCCTGCTCATGCACTTCGCCGACATGAAGAAGGACTTGGTGGGCTCGCTGCGCAAGGTCGCCGGCTTTCTGGGCATCGAGCCCGGCGCGTCCCAGTGGGCCAAGATCGAGGCCTACGCGTCCTTCAAGTGGATGAAGGAGCACGAAATCAAGTTCGAGAACCATCCCTTCACCTCGGTGCCGCTGCTCGAGTCGGGTGGGATGGTTCGCAAGGGCAAGGCCGGCGCGGCGCACGAAGACGGCATGACCGCCGAGATCGCCGCGGACCTGCGCGCATTCGGCTCGCGCATCGTCAGCGACGAGGCCGCGCTGCGCTGGCTGTACGAAGGCGGCAAGCTACCGTAGCCGCGACGAAGCAGGGCCGGTTTTGACCCAGGCCGGGTGGACGGCAAGCGCCCCTTCGCCGTCTCTTTGGCGACCCCGCACCGGGCCCGGGCCAGCGCGCTCAGCTCGCCTGGGCGAGCACCGCCGCGGCGACGCGCTCCGGATCCTCGAAGATCACGAAGTGCCCCACGCCTTCGAGCTCGACGTACGGCGCAGCCGGCAGCAGCGCGTGCAGCTCGCGGCCCATGGCCAGGTTCGCGATCGGGTCCTCGGTCGCCCACACCAGCGAAGTCAGGCCGGCGTTGCGGGTGAGCGCGCCGATCCAGCGCTGCTTGTGCACGTAGCGCTCGCGCATGTAGCCCGCGATCGCGGGCAGACGCAGGTGACCGTCCCCGTGCATCAGCAAGTCGCGGATCACGACCTCATCGTCGGGCGTAATCGCATCGGGCCGGCGGGTGAGCGCACGCAGGCCGGGCACCATCAGATCGCGGATCCCCGCGCACAGCTCGATCGCCTCGGGCAAGGTTTCGTTCGCCGCGAGCAGCTTCTGAAACGGCGTGATCGCCGCCATCCACTGCAACATGCTGCCGTTGGTGAAGGTGACGTGTGTCAGGCGGAAGCCGAGCCGGCCTTCGTCCTGTCGCGCGAGTAGCTCGCACAGCACGCTCGTGCCCATGTCGTGACAGAGCACGCGCGCCTCGCTCACGCCGAGCACGCGCAGCAGCGCCTCCATGGCATCGGCCTGCTGCAGCAGCGAGTAGCTGTACGCCTCGGGCTTGTCCGAGAGCCCGTAGCCGGGAAAGTCGAACGCGATGCAGCGGAAGCGCGGTGCCAGCCGCTCGAGCAGCTGGCGATAGTCGTAGCTCGAGGTGGGAAAGCCGTGCACCAACACCAGCACCGGCCCGGCGCCGCGCTCGACCACGAACAGGCGATGGCCCGCGGCCTCGAGGTGGCGTCCAGAGCTCGCCCAGGCCTGTGTGAGCGGCGACATGCTGCTGGAGCTGGCGGGTGCGCTGCCCATGGCACGTTGTACACCAAATTTCGCGGGCGCGATCAGGCGGCCCTGCTGGGAAGCACGCAGGCCCGATGCTACAAGTTGGTGCCATGCACAAGCCAAGCTCGCCGCGAACCTTCTACCCGCTGTCACCATGAGCGCGCTCACACGGGTCAGCCGCTCGCGGCTCATCGCCGCGCCTCCGGAAGAGGTGTTCGCCACGCTGGCTGCCTTTGATCAGATCAGCCGCTGGGCCAAGAACATCACCCACGCGTCGTACACCACCGCGTCCACCGAAGGCCCCGGCACCACGCGCAGGGTGCAGTCCGGACGTGTGACGTTGCTCGAGACCGTCACCGAGTGGGAGCCGCCGGTACGGCTCGCGTATTCGCTGGTGGGCCTGCCCAAGATCGCGGGCGAGGTGATCAACCGCTGGGAGCTGGCGCCGGCCGCGGGCGACACACGGGCGACGCTGAGCAGCACCCTCGATCCCGGCCGCAGCCTGGCCGGCCGGCTGGTGGCCGCGGTGCTCGCGCGGGTGCTTTCCCGCGTGGCGGACCAGCTGCTCGACGGGCTTGCCGAGCACCATGCGCGGCGTGGGGGAACGCCCGAGCGCGCATGACGCTGCGGCCGGATATCGTCATCATCCTCACCGACGAGGAGCGCGCGATCCCGCCCTACGAAAGTCAGGCGCTGGCTCGCTGGCGCGACGCGACCCTGGGCGGGCGGCGCTGGTTCGCGCAGAACGGCGTGTCCTTCGAGCGCCACTACACCGGCTCGCTCGCGTGTGCGCCGAGCCGGCCCACGCTCTTCACCGGCCAGTATCCGGACGTGCACGGCGTCACGCAGACCGACGGGCTGGGCAAAGCGGCCGACGATTCGCGCATGCGCTGGCTGCGCAAGGGGGAGGTGCCGACGCTCGGGCACTTCTTTCGCGCCGCCGGCTACGACACGCACTACGACGGCAAGTGGCACCTGAGCCAGGCGGACCTGAAGGATCCCACGACCGGGGAGTCGCTCGACACCAACACCGGCGACGGCACCGTGATCGCGCGGGCCGTACAAGCCTATCTCGACGCCGACCCGCTCGACGCCTACGGGTTCTCCGGTTGGGTCGGGCCCGAACCGCACGGCCCCAAGCTCTCCAACGCGGGCGTGCGCCGCGATCCGCTGCTGGCCGAGCGCGTGGTCGCGTGGCTTCAGCATCGCTACGCGCGCCGCGCAGCGGGCGACGAAGACGCGCTGCGGCCGTTTCTGCTAGTGGCGAGCTTCGTCAACCCGCACGACATCGTGCTGTTTCCGGCGTGGCTGCGCTGGAAGCCGCTGGGGCCCTCGCGGCTCGACCCGCCGCACGTGCCCGCGCCGCCCACGCGCCACGAGGACCTCAAGAGCAAGCCCGCCGCGCAGCTCGCCTATCGCGACGCCTACTACTCGGCCTACGGGCCCGAGCGCGCGGTGGCGCGGCTGTACGCGCGCAACGAACAAGCCTACCGCGACCTGTACTACCGGCTGCACGCCGAGGTCGACGGCCCGATCGATCAGGTGCGCCGCGCGGTCACCGAGCACGGCTCGGAGCACGCGCTGCTGGTGCTCAGCTCCGACCACGGCGAGCTGCTGGGCGCCCACGGCGGGCTGCACCAGAAGTGGTTCAACTTATACGATGAGGCGGCGCGCGTGCCGTTCAACCTGGTGCGCATCGGGGACAAGCTCACCACCGCTGCGACCATCACCCGCACGCCCAGCTCGCACGTGGATGTGCTGCCCACGCTGCTGTCGGCCGCGGGCTTGAGCCAGGCCGAGCTGGCCGCGCGGCTGCAGCCGTCGTTCAGCGAGCTGCACCCGCTGCCCGGGCGAGACCTGATGCCGCTGGTCGAGCAGGGCGAGCCGCCGAGCACCGGCCGCGCCGTGTACATGATGACGCGCGACAACGTGCTCGAAGGCGACAGCGGGGCCTCGCGCCTGGCGCGCCAACTAGGGCTCACGCAGCGCCCTCCGGCACCGCTGCGGATCCAGACGCTGGCGCACGTCGGCGCCAACTTCGAGGGTCTGGTGGCCGTGGTGCCAGGGGCGGACGCCGCAGGCGGGAGCGGTCACCTGTGGAAGCTGGTGCGCAGCTTCGATGATCCTGCGACCTGGACCGAGCCGGGCGTGCGCCAGCTCGCCGCGCGCGGGCCCGGTGGCGACCTGTACCGCAGCACGCCGCTGGCCGACGCCTGGGAGCTCTACGACCTCGACGCCGATCCGCTCGAAGCCCACAACCGCGCGCGCGATCCCGAGCACGCGGCGGTGCTGGCTTGGCTGCAGCAACGTCTGCGCGAAGAGCGGGTGCGGCTGGTGCCCGCGCGCAACCACCCGTGGCCCTACGCCGCGCGGCGAGCGCACGCCGGGCCGCCGCGCGCGCAGGCGCGGCCGCGGCTGCCGGCGCGCCTGCTACGCAAGGGGTTGCAGCGGCTCGGTCTGCACCCTGCCGATCGCTCCGGCGCGTTGTTCGACCTGCGCGGCCGCCGCGCGCTGATCGTCTGCACCAACCACGGCGTGCTCGACATCGGCAAGCCCACGGGCGTGTTCGCCTCGGAGATGACCGTACCCTATTACGCGTTCCTCGACGCCGGCATGGCGGTCGACCTGGCCAGCCCCGCAGGCGGCGTCATTCCGGTGGACCCGTTGTCGCTGCGGCCGGTGGTGCGCACCGACGCCGACGATCGCTTCCTGGCCGACGCGGTGCTGCGCGGCAAGCTGGCAGGCTCGCTCGACGTGGGCACGCTCGACGTGCGCGACTACGACCTGGTGTACCTCGCGGGCGGCTGGGGCGCGGCCTTCGACTTCGGTTTCTCGGAGGCGCTGGCGCGCAAGATCACCGAGGCCAACGCGCTCGGCACAATCCTCGGCGGCGTATGTCACGGCCCGCTCGGCCTTCGCAACGCCCTCACCCCGGACGGACGCCCGCTGCTGGAAGGCCGGCGCGTGACCGCGGTGACCGACAAGCAGGTGCGCGAGCTGGGCATCGAGTCGACGCCCCACCACCCCGAGACCGAGCTGCGCCGGATGGGCGCGCGCTTCGAGTCGGCCACGCGCTTGCGCGACCCGCTCGCGAATCACTGGGTGGTCGACGGCAACCTCGTCACCGGCCAGAACCAGAACGCGGGGCCGATGGTCGCCCGAGAGATGATGCAGCTGGTGCTGGCTAGGCCGTAGCGCGACGGTTCGCACGTTCGATCAGGGTTTGTCGACGTGCCCGTTGGCGCATGGGGGTCGCGCTGGCGCGATGCGTGCTTATGTGACGACTAGGTCAGGAGTAAAGGCGGACAGCCATGGAGCGGTATGCCCCGAGCCTCACGCCTGTTTGCGCGACTCTCGCGCTGGCGGTCGCGCTATGGCTGGGGGCCGCGCAGGCGCAGCCATCCGTGGAGGGGGACCCATACTTCTCCAACGGCGCCGAGGTCACCAGCGTGCCCAAGCCGGGGCAACCGGGCGCGGAGTACTTCTCCCGCGGCGCGGACGCGACCAGCGTGCCCGCGCCCGGCCAACCCGGCGCGCGCTACTTCTCCGATGGCGCCGACTTCTCGAGCGTGCCGCCGCAGGGCCAACCCGGCGCCGCCTACTTCTCGAGCGGCGCCGACGTGACCCGTGTGCCCGCACCCGGCCAACCCGGCGCCGCCTACTTCTCGAGCGGCGCCGACGCAACCCGTGTGCCCGCGCCTGGTCAACCCGGTGCCGCGTGGTTCTCGAGCGGCGCCGACGCGACCCGTGTGCCTGCGCCTGGTCAACCCGGTGCCGCGTGGTTCTCGAGCGGCGCCGACCTCACGAGCCTGTCCGCCGCTGGCCAACCAGGCACACCGCACTTCTCGAGCGCCGGCGCGGAAGCGAGCGCGCCGGCGCCGGAGCAGCAATCCACGCCCGAAACCGCGTCAGCATCCTCCGCAGAGCGGCCGTCGCCGCAGGCGCCCGTGACCGAGAGCATCGCTGGTGCCCCGCAACCCGCTGCCGAAAGCACGTCTGCGCAACCCGACGAGGCTTCGGTGTCAGCACAAGGCGCGCTCGCCACCGGGCTGGACGTGCGCCCTCCGCCGGCCGCGCCTGCGCCGACCGCTCGGGACACCACAACGCGCAACGACCACGCGCCGCAGCGCGCCGCAACGCAACGTCTCACGCCGGACGCGCCTCCCAACGCGTGGGCCGCGCTCACCCACGCGGGGCACACCGCCTTCGGCACGCGCGTACGCGTTCTCGCGCTATGGACGCTCGCCAACACCACGGTGCTCGCCGTGTCCGCGACCGCGCTCCTGAGCGTGCTGGCCATGCTGGCCTGGCAAGCGCACGTGCGCGGCCGCGGTCGTCGCCACCCCTAGCGCGATCCCGCGCCGATCGAGGCAGGCCCACGCCTGCGGGCGCCACATCAGCGCGGCGAAGCAAGCTATGAGGCCCCGATCGGTGCTACGCGACGGCGACGCCCCCGGCGTCGCCGCGCGTGAGCAGCTCGCCCGCCAGCTCGTCCAAGAGCTGCCGCACGTCCGAATCGATCGCGGTGTCGGCGCTCGCCTCGACCACCGCCACGCCTGCGCACAGCCGCTCGTCGCCATGCTTTCCGCAGAGCAGCAAGAACTGGTGGACCACGCCGCGGGTGTCGAGCCACGACGAGGCCTCCGGGGACGGCACCTGCTCGGCTTCGATCACGGTGGCGTATTCGTCCGGGCGAAGCTGCTGCGCGGCAAAGCGCTCGGAGAGACCGCGCAGCTCCGGAGTCGGCGGGCTCTGTCCGAGTGAGGCCGCGAGCTCAAGCCGACCCGCCCTGTAGAGATAGAGTTGACCGGAGCGCGCGTCGCGCGCTTCACACAGCAGCCACAGCGCCCGCTCCGCGCGCTCGGACGCGCTCTTCGCACCGACCAGCGGATCGCGCGCCACGACGGTCGTCGCAGTGCTCTCGGTGCCGCGCCAATTCGTGGTCGTGAGCTTGATCTGGAACTCGTTGAGCTCCGGCAGCACGAACACGCCCGAGCTCCGCGCTTCGTCCATCAAACGCTCGTAGCGCGCGCCCAGAGGCGAACGCTCGCCGTGGCGGTACTCCTTGGCGGTCAGCCGGCCATACATTTCGATCGCGGCGTCGTCGTTGGCCCAGATCGCGATCCGCGCGCGCGCTTCGCAGGTCGCGCCCAGCTCGAGCCCGGTGATTCCGAGCGCCTCCAGATCGCGGATCACCTCTTCCAGACGCCGGCTCGCACCCGGGTAGTCGCCCAGCTTGGCCTCGGCCAGCGCCAGCGCGCGGCGAATCCCGACGGCCACGGCCTCGATACGGTACTCGGCGCAGATCTGCAGGGCGCGCTCGCCGCGAGCCCTGGCCTCCGCAGCGCGGTCCAAGCCGACGAGCACCTCGATGTAGCTGCCCTCGAGCCGAGGCCAGGCCGCGAAACACCGGTTGCGGTTACTCGCGTCGGGCTCCGCGACCGCCAGCCCGCGCTCGAGCGCGGCGCGCGCGTTCTCGAGCCGGCCCCGCGCCTGCTCGAAGTAACCGTCCGCCAGGTACTTGTACCCGAGCCACCCGGGAAAGCGCGCGGCAAGCGGCTCGATCGCGTCCGCCAGCTGGCGGATGCCGGTCAGGTCGCTCGCCAACCCATACGCGAACAGCTCGGCGGTGAGCGTGCTCTGAAACATCGTGCGCTGGTTCGATTGCAACGCGAGCAGCTCGGCACGCCGGCGGAACCGCTCGGCGCCCTCGAAGTCGCCTTGGTGCAAGCGCGCAATCCTGCGCAGCGACGCCCCGCTCACACGCTGGAACGGATCGTTCTCCAGCGTGCGCGCCGTCTGTTCGGCGGACGCGAGTCCGAGGCGCGCTTCGACCAAGCCCATTCCGTACGCGATCGCTCCGCGCAACGTGGCGACATAGCTGAGCTCGGTCGAGCTGATTCTCGAAAGCGCGGCATCGACCTCGAGCCAGCGCGCGCGCGCGGACTCAGGGTGGTTGTCGTGGACCGTTTCCCGGGTGGCGATCGAGTTCTGCCACATCGCGTGGATCAGCGGCGAGAGCGCGGCGAGTGGCTCGAGCAGCGGGGGCAGCGACGCCAGCAGCGCCGCGTCCTGCGTACGAGAGCCAATCGCGATCGAGATCGCGACGAAATACACCAGGTTCTTGATCGCGGCTTCGACCGTGTACACGCGCGCGTCCTCCGGCGCCGCCGCATACTGCTCGCCGGCCGCGGTCAGCGCACGCATCAAGCGCTCGCCGGGATCGGCCACGTCCGTGATCGCTTCGTAGTGCGTGAGGCCGGAGTCGCGCTTGAGCTGGGCCAGCCAAATGGGGGCGGTCCGCATGTAGTGGGCTTCGTCGGAGATCACGCTGACAGCAAACAGCCCACGGCGAATCTCGCTCGTCTCGCGAGGCTTGTGCCCGAGCCGCTCCGCGGCGGTCAGGCCGCGGTCCAGAACCAGCGCCACACGGTCGGCACTCAGCGAGGTCAAAGACATCAGCCCGGTGTTGTCGTCGCGGGTGGCGAGCAGCAAGCTCCCCAGCAACTCGACGCCTTCCTGCTCGAGGCCACCGGCCAGAAGATGGTAGGTCCGCTCGATCCCGTGCGCGTCGTCGTTCTCGTAGACCCTCGCGAGCATGCAATGGCGGCTTTCGACCGTAGACGTGTCGAGCCCGTCGAGCAGCGCCTTCGGCCACTCGCGCCTCGACAGCACGTAGGCGCGCCCGTCGCTCGCGAGCACGCGCTCCCTGAGCAGCTCGGTGATTGCAGCGTCGAGCTCGACGGATGCCACTTCGCTCGCGGCACGGGCGTAGTCTTCGCGGCTGAGCTGTTTGTGCAGCGCGAGCGCGTGTATCTCCGCGAGCAAGCGCGCCGTTGGGGACAGCTCGCTTACCCGCCGCTTGCAGCCGTCGGCGGCGGTGCTCGGCAGATCGGCCGCCTCGAGCCGCGCCGGCAGCTGCCACTGACCGCTGGCATAGCGGGCGGCGCCGCGCGCGATAAGCTGCTGCACCAGCTCCATCGTTTCACGTGGGTTGCCCGCGCCGGCCGTAAACAATCGGTCGCCGACCAGCGCCAGGTTGGGAACGTCGCCGAAGACCGAAGTCAGCAAGGCTTCGGTTTGCTCGCGGCTCAACGCCGGCAGCTCGACCGGCGTGCACTCGCGCTTGAGCAGGTCGAACGCCTCGGCCACCTGCGCCGCGGCGTCGGTCTCGGCGGTCGCAATCAACAGCAAGCGCCGGTCCTTTTCGCCGAGCACGAGCGCGGCCAGCAGCGCCAGCGAGGCTTCGTCGGCGCGTTGTACGTCGTCGATCAGGATCGCCAGCGCTTGGGCCTTGGCCACCCGCAGCAGAAAGCGCGTGAGCGCTGATTGGATCGCCCTGCGATCGCCGCCGCGGCCGGCCAGCGCCTTCAGGCGCGGCGTTCGCTCGGAGCCGCCTTCGCGCCCGCCGCCGCCGGGGTCAGGCGACTCGAACAGCAGCTCGGTCACGCGTTCATGGCGCGCGGCGGAAAGCGCGAGCCGAGGCAACGCCTCGACCACTTCCGCCGCCAGCGCTTGCCCGACCGACAAGGCGGCATCCATTTCGCTGCCGGCGTTGACACGCAGCACGGCGGCGCCCGCGATCTTGGCTTCGAGCGCGGTCGCATCGAGCATGCGCGTGCGGCCGATGCCCGCCGGACCCTGAATCAGGAGCCCGCTCCTGCAGCCTGACAGCGCGAGCCCGATCCGTTCGCGCACGACCGCGAGCGCCTCATCGCGTGCCAGCATCACCGGCGTCGACACGTATGCCTGCGAGACGTCCTCCGTTTCGCTGCGCTCGATGCCTGCGAGCGCAGCCAAACGTTGCATCACCTCGAACGCCGTGCGCGGACGCAGCTCGGGATCGAGGCTGACCAGGGACATCACCAGCGCGTCGAGCGCCGCCGGAATGCCGGCGGTCACGGCCGAGGGCGGCGCCGGCCGCTTCGCCCACACATGCTGCAGCCGCGAGAAGTCGCGCGCTGGGTACGCGAAGCGCCCGGTGAGCGTGTAGTAGAGCGTGGCGCCGAGTGAGAACAGATCGGTGCGCGCGTCGAGCGTCGAGCGGTGCAACACCTCGGGCGGCAGAAAGGGCGGTGTGCCGACAATCTGACCGGTGGCGCCCATCGGCACCAGCGCGCCAAAGTCGATCAGCTTGGCCGAGCCGTCACGCGTGCGGCGTACGTTGCGCGGGCTGATGTCGCGGTGCACCAGCCGGCGCGAGTGCAAGAGCGCCAGCGAGGACGTCACGTCGTAGAGCAAGCGGCAGGCTTCGCGCCAGGGCAGCGGCGAGCGCTCCCTCAAGTCGGCGCCCTCGAGCAGCTCCATGGTGTAGTAGCGGCCGCCCGGATCGTTGCCGAAGTCGTAGACCTCGATGATGCGCGGGTGCGACAGCTGGACCAGGGTGTGGTATTCGCGTTCGAATGCCGCCGCCTGCTCGCGAAAGAAGCGCTCACCGGCCCGCACCGTCAGCTGCTTGAGCGCGATCTCGCGCTCCCCGAGCGTATCGACCACGCGATAGACGACCGCCATGCCCCCGCGACCGAGCTCGGAGACGACGCGGTAACGTTCACCGACGCGCTCGGGCAGCGCGGCCGAGTCGGCCTGTACTGGCGTCACGTCCGACTCACCGCTTTGCTCGGTGACGCCGGCCGTCACTGAGGTCATCGGTTCCGGCGGATTCGAAGCAACCATTCTAGCGACCACTCAATCAGAGCTCGCGATTCGGGATTGAATCACAAACCCAGATCTCTCCTTTGATTGTCAGGGAGTCGCGCCGACTCCCTGTGCGCGGCATGGCCGTTCCCGAATCGTGATCGGTCATCCAGATCGATGATCCACGACGCTAGGCAAGCTTGGCAAGCTCGAGTCGCGAGATGTCGGGCTGACACTGTGTGCAGCCGGCGGGCTCGGCGCCCCTTCAGCTACATCCACCGCAGCCCGTCACTTCCAGAACTTCTTGAAGAACGGCCAAGCGACCTCGGCGAGGTCGAGCTGAGTGTCGTTGTTGTACAGAATGTGACCGCCGAGCGGTTGGGTCGATGCCGCAACCGTGCAGAACACCACCTCGACCCCGCCGTCGCATCCGGTCCACTTCACGCAGGTGGTTTCCGGCGCCGAGCTCGGGCACGGCTGCAGCGGGATGTTGTACGGGTCGGGCGCATCCGGGTCGCCGACGCCGTTCGGCATGACGTAGCAGACCTTGTCGGAGGAGCTGTTCGACCCGCCGTAGCTCATCGCCGGCATCGGCCCCATCGTGCAGTGGTCGAACCCGGCGATCGTCCCCATCAGCGTTTGGTCGTCGCTGTAGCTGGTGAGCTGATCGGTGCTGGAGTGGAACGAAATGACCGGCGTCGGACGCGCGAGCTGGTCGCAGCTCTGCGAGAGCATCGACACCGGCGCCATGGCCCGCCAGCGCGAGGCGTTGTCGCAGCCGGTGGCGACCGTCATCATGCCGCCCATCGAGATGCCCGTGACATAGACGTGATCCGGGTCGACGTCGGCGATTGCCTCGACCTTGTCGGCAGCGTCGTTCACGAACGGCACGTCGCTCGACGGGGTCCAGGAGTCGTTGATCCCCTGCGGCGTGACGACGATGGCATTGTCGTGTTGAACCGCCATGCGCCATCCGGAGCCATAACCGCTCGGGAACATCTGGCCGGTGAGGTTGAAGCCCACCATTCCGGTGTGCACCTCTGCGCTCTCGCTCAAGCCGTGGCAGTCCATGATCAGCGTCGCCGGCTTGCACGGGTTGAAGCTGGGTGAAGCGTAGATATAGAACTGCCGCATCTGCCCGCCGTACATGTACTTGCACAGGCGGTCGTCGTTGGGCTTGAGCGGCGCCGTGCAGTCGTCCTGGCCGGCCATCGGCGTGAGGTCCTTATCGCACGCCATCCCGGCGTCGGCGCTCGCGACGCCCGCGTCGCTGGTCGCGGGCTGCCCCTGTCCGCGGCTGCCGCTGCTCGAGCCGGCGGCTCCACCGCTGCCCGTGCCCATGCCCATCCCCGCGCCCATGCCCATCGCGCCGCCGCTCCCGGCGGGCGACGGATTGGCGGAGCTTCCGCCACCGCCCGCGCCGGACACGCTGTTCGCCCCGCCGGCGCCGGTCACCGGCGATTGCGTGGTCTGCCCGCCAGTGCCGCCGCCCGGCGGGCCCATGCCATTGCCGCCGCTCTTGGTGGAGCAACCAGCGGTGATAAAGGCGGTGACGGCGAGTGTGATTCCAAGGCTGCGGGGGCTCATGGTGGTCGACTTCTACCCGAGTCGCGCAAGGGTCGGTTCCGGCGCCGCTCGCAACGTCGCGCCGGGTGGCCTTGCGCTGATTCGGGCTCGCATAGCCGACCGGCGCTTCGCGTTTCCCACACCCGGCGCTGACCTGCGTATAGGTGGGTCGCACCCCGCAATCCTTTCAAAATTGCGCCAAGACTCCTACTAGTGCCTGCGGGTCACCCCAACATCTGGAGATCCCCCGCGTTCCGAGTTGGCACGTGTCTGGTTGCGCAGCTGGGACGCGTGTGCGGGAACGGCTCGAGCCCCGACTCGTGCTGCAAGCGACGGCGGGTGCCGGCGAGGACAAGGAGATGCTCTTGCCGCCGGCGCTCACGGTGATCGACAGGCTGTTACCCGAGGAGCTGAGCGCTGACGTCGTCGGGCGCGGTCGGCTTGGGACCGGACTCGTACCGCTCGACCTGCGCTTCGATTTCAGCGCGGCGACATCGCCACTGCGCCTTCTGCGTGATGCGCGAGCCGTCCAGCATCGTGAACGGATCCTGGTGCTTCGCGTACGCGCTCAAAGATCACGGGCGCCTCCTGACGTTGTCGCCGTCTCGGTAGAATCGTCCGCCGTCGTTCCTATCGGTGGAGGAAGCTCATCAGCCAGGTCATGGCAGGTCGCATCTGCCCGCCGCTCGACATGAGGCCGGTATTCGGTTCCCACGTCTGGTTTTCGATGTACCCCCAGATCGTGATGCCTTTGACGTTGTCGTCGTTCCAGAACATCGTGAACTGACTCTCCATGACGTTCTTCTGC
Organism: uncultured delta proteobacterium; assembly: GCA_963778655.1. Classification (GTDB taxonomy): domain Bacteria; phylum Myxococcota_A; class Polyangia; order Polyangiales; family JAFGIB01; genus CAVZVA01. The sequence goes on along the minus strand of CAVZVA010000010.1, from coordinate 1,057,314 downwards.
TGATTGTCGTCGGACACATTGATGTCGTATTCGCTGATGTAGACGGGCAGCCCCGTAGCCTCGAGCTTGCTGAGGTACATCTGCACGGTGCTGGTCGACATGTTGTATGCCGCGTGTGCCTGCGCGCCGATGGCGTCGATGGGCGCGCCGGCCGCCTTGATCGCGTTCACGATATCGATGAAGTGACTGTTGTCGTTGGCGTACTCGATCGTGTTGTAGTCGTTCAGGATCAGGATCGAATTCGGGCAGTACTGACGCGCCCACTTGAAGGCTTGCACGATCCAATCGTAGCCACTCGCGCCCGCGCCCCCTAGCGCAGCAGCATAAGGCGGCGTCGTGTGCGGCGGCGGCTCGTTGACGACGTCGATCATCTGCGTGTCCGGGTAGCGTTCGCAGAAGAGCCGAATCCACTCCTCCACCTCCGCTCGCTGCTGGTCCTGGGGAAGCCCACTGATCCAGCTCGGCTGCTGCGAGCCCCACACGAAGTTGTGCTGCTTGAACGGGATATTGTGCTGCTTCGCGTAGTTGTACACCGCGTCGAGACCGGCCCAATTCATCTTGTTGCGCGTGCCCTCGACCGTGCCCCACTTGCCTTCGTTCTCGGGCGTGATCTGGTCCCAATAGTTGATGAAGTCCGAACGCACCTGTCCGCCCGTCGTGATGTTGCCGCAGAACTTCGCGGGCAGCGCGCCACCCGTGCCCGCGCCGCCGCCCGCTGCGCCGGCCATGCCGCCGGTGCCGCCGGCCGCCATGCCGCCCGTGCCGCCGGCCGCCATGCCGCCCGTGCCGCCGGCCGCCATGCCGCCCGTGCCGCCGGCCGCCATGCCGCCCGTGCCGCCGGCCATGCCGCCCGTGCCGCCGCTGCTCATGGCCGACCCCCCAGCGCCACCCAGGCCTGTGCTCGCACTTCCGCCCGTCCCGCCAACCGAAGCACCCGAGGCGCCACCGAGCCCGGTTGCGGGAAAGCCACCAGTCCCGGGCGTGCCGTTATAGCCACCGCTTCCGGAGCTGAATGTCGCGCCGGTGCCCCCGCCGGGCACGCCGCCGGTGCCGCTGGTGCCGCCAGCGCTCCCGCAGGCGCTCAAGCAGAGCGCGCCCACCCAAACAACCCAACCCTCGTGATGTGAACGTTTCATGGTTTGTCCCCGTTCCCGCGAGCGCAGCCGACAATCACAGCGCCTGCGTCTCGGCGTGGCGTTCATGGCGCCTCGAGCTCGAAGGAGCTCGCGCTCACCGAGCCACCCAGCGCCTGGGTGGCGTAGTTGACGATCGCGAAGCGATAACCCATGAAGACTTGCCGCCCGCGGACCACTTCCTGTCGTCGGGGTTGTGGTTCCACTCCCATTCGGGGCCGAGCGTCGCTGCGACGAAGGTGTCGACTGCCGCTCACGGCGCTCGCCCCGCCGGCAGGGCAAGCGCCGTTGCCGCCGGTCGCGACGCCGCTGCCGGCGCTGCCTCCAACTCCAGGCACGACAGCGCCGGGGCTTCCGTCGGTCAACCCAGTCGCGCCTCCGGTCGCGGCGTCCTTTCGAGCACCGGAGCACGCGAGAGGCGTCCCAGTCATTGCAAGCCACGAGGCCCAAAGAAGCGATCGCTTCATGGACGACCGCCGCGAAGTATCCGCGGGGCCTGGTTCGAACGGCCTCGGCCTAGCGCCATACCTCGTGCAGTGGCGGCCCGATCGCGAATCCGTCACGCAATTCTTCGAGCCCTCGCGGGTCCGAAGCGCCGGCACACCTCGAAGTCGGGTGACAAAGCGCCGCTTCCATTGAACAGTACGCGCATGGTCGCGTCGCCCAGTGCAGCGCCCGCGAGATAGGATCAAGGGATCGTGAGGGAGGTGGGTCCGAGCATAAAGCGCCGCAGCGCAGGAATACTCCCTATCGCTCAAGCTGCGGTAACGCCGCGATCGGGCCCGCATCGCTCGCGAGGATTGATTCTACCTCGCGGGCGCCGCACCAGAAGGTCGCGCTCAGCTGAGCAACGCGGACCGCAGGCGCGGGCTGACTCGAGCTGGCTGTTGCAGGTCGGCCTCGCGCTCGCCGCGCTGGGCGGGCTTGCAGCCTGTGAACCCAAGCTCAACGTCGGCCACTGGGCGTGCGAGGAGAACGACGCCAGCACGCCGATTCCGAACATGACCGAGCCCGTCGGTGTTCCCTGGTCTACCGGATTTGAAAATCGCTTCTGCGACTACACGCAGGTGGCGGGCTTCTGCTACGGCGATCCCATGGCGACGTATGTGACCGTGACCTCTCCGGTGCATTCCGGGCACTACGCCGCGGCATTCACCGTGCGCAGCGGCGACCCGACGGCTCACCAGGCGCGCTGCGTACGCCAGGGCGTCCTGCCAGCTGCCGCGTACTACGGCGCATGGTACTTCGTACCGGCGCTCGCTATGAGCTCGGGAAACTGGAACCTGGTGCACTTCCAGGGCGGCGACGCCAATAGCCCCGTCCAGCACGGGCTCTGGGACATTTCGCTGGTCAATGGGCCGGATGGTAGCCTGCAGGCCGTGGTCTTCGATTTCTTGAACGGCATGACGCGCCGCCCCGCGAATCCCACGCCGATCCCGATCGGTTCTTGGTTTCACCTCGAGCTATACCTCGAGCGCGCGGCCGACGCGACGGGTGAGGTTGCGCTCTACCAGGATGGGCAACTTCTGCTCGACGCGAAAGGCATAGTCACCGACGATTCGAGCTGGGGCCAATGGTACGTCGGCAATCTCGCTACGGGACTGATGCCCGCCGATTCGACCCTCTACGTGGATGACGTCACGATCCGCAGCACCCGCTGACGGCTTGGGCAGAACCGGCCCGAGCGCGGCCGCGCTCGTGGCTCTCTCCGCCTTCGTCCTGCCTCTGCAGGCCCGCGCGCAATCTCGAGAGCCCGTGGAGCTTACGTGGAATGCGCCGCCCGGCTGCCCGGGAGCACAGCAAGTGCGGGATCGCATTCGCAAGCTCGCGGGCTCGTCGAAGTCGAGCGGGCCGTTGCTGCGCGCCGAGGCGACGATCACGCGCAACGACGACGGCCGGCTGCACTTGAGGTTGGTCGTACGCACCGCCAACTTGGTCGGCGAGCGCAACATCGACGGAAAATCGTGTGCCGATCTCGCCGGCGCCACCGCCATCAATCTCGCCTTACTGCTCAATTCGCCGGAGCCGCTCAGCCAGAGCGCTCTGGCCGGCAGCGAGCGGCCCGGCCCCACCAGCTCGACCGGCGCGGCAGCCGGGTCCAGCTCGGGCAGCGCGCGCAATGGGCACGCCGGGACCCGAGCGTCCGAGGCGACGCCTGCACCAACAGCGCAACCGTCGCCCGCAAGAGAAACCCAACCCGCGCCCGCAACCAAAGCCTCGCCCGAGCCGCAGGCGCCGCGGGTGCAAACGCCCAGCGACGGCGCGGGTGCGACGCGTCGCTGGCGCGCGTTGATCCAGCTACCCCTGGTGTCGCTCGGGATCGGGCCCTTGCCCCACCCAAGCTACGGCCTTAGCCTTGGGGGCGGGGTGTCGCTCGCGCGATGGCGCTTCCTCGCCGAAGGAAACGCATGGCTGAGACAGCAGCTGATGTCGAGCGACCACCCGGGCTCGGGCGCCAACGTCGATCGAATCGACGCGAGCTTGCGCAGCTGCTGGGCCGTTCTGCCAGGTCGCTTCGAGCTCGCCCCCTGCTTGAGCGTTTCCGTGGATCACATCTGGGCGCGCGGGACGGGCGCCTATGTCGCACCCCGGACGGCCGAGACGACCTGGGTCGCGGTGGGAGCAGGTGCGCAGGTTCGGCTTCGCCTTGCACAGTGGCTCAGTCTCGTCGGCGAAGTCGACGCGCAAATCGAGACGGCGCGCCCTCTGATCGCGATCGACGGGATTGGAAACGTTGGCCAGCTCGGATCGGCCGCGGTCACATTCAGAGTTGGCACGGAGTGGATTTTTTGACGGAGCCCGCTTCCGGTCGCCACTGCATCTGTGGTTGAAGATGGCTGAACGCGATTTCGGAGCGGCTGACCTTTCCTTGCTCCCCAAAGCCGACCCGGGGACGGGGCCCGCCTCTTCGAGCACGCCCTCCTTTCAATCCGTCTACCAGCAGTACTTCAACTTCGTCTGGTCGTCGGCGCGGCGTCTAGGCACCGAGCCCGACGCCATAGACGACTTGGTCCAGGACGTGTTCATCGTGATTCACGCCAAGCTCGACACGCTGCAGCGACCCGAAGCGCTGCGCAGCTGGGTGTACGGCATCGTCCGGCGCACCGTGAGCACGCACCGGCGTGCGAAACGCGCGCGGCCCGCGACGGGTCTGGCGGGTGAAGCTGGGCGTGAGGCGGCATCACACGACCCGACACCGCTCGAGCAAACGGAAACGAACGCAGAGCTGCAACTGCTTGCATGCCTGCTCGAAGAGCTCGATGAGCCCAAGCGCGAGGTGTTTGCGCTGGTCGAGCTGGAGGAGCTGACGGTGCCGGAAGCGGCCGAAGCCCTCGAGATACCTCTGAACACGGCCTATTCGAGGCTGCGCGCGGCGCGGCAGGCATTCGAGGCGGCGCTGGCGCGTCACGACGCGCGCACCAAGGGAAGATGACGGTCATGGTTGATCTCAGCCCGAAAGCTCGATCGTTGGTGCAGGCAGGTCGCAGCGCTTTTCGCGCGACGGCCGGGGATCGCCAACGAATCGAAACGGCGCTGCGTGCTCGGCTGGGCGCGGGCACGCTACCTCCCGGCGCGGACGGCACGGGCCTCGCGGGTCCCGCGGCGTGGCACACCGTGGCCCGGCTTGCGATCGGCGTGTGCGTCGTCGGAGGCGCGGCTTTTCTGGCGTTGCGGCCGAGCGCGAGCGCACCTGTGCCGCAAGCTGAACGCTCCGGGCATCTGCCGGCCGCAGCTCCGGCACGGGCGGCGCCTCAGACAACGGCCGCTGGGTCCAGTGACACGCCGGAACCGACTCGGCCCGTAGCCCCGATGGTTGTGGCCTCGCCCGCAACCGCTACCTCCGCGAAAGTGCCTGCGCCGTCCGCGCCTCACAAGCCAGATCGCCTGGCGCAAGAGGTCGCGCTGCTGTCGCGGGCGACGGCCGAGCTGCGCGCAGGCCATGCCGGCAAAGCCCTGCAGGCACTCGATGAGCATCAGCGCAGATTCCCGAGCGGGGCGCTGAGCGAGGACCGGCGGGCAGCCAAGGCCCAAGCGCTCTGCTCGTTGGGACGCGTCAGCGAAGGCCGTGCCGAGCTGGCGCAGCTCGCGCCGCAGTCACCCGCCGCGGCCCGCGCCAAGCAGGTCTGTGATTCGGCCTCCGCCGCGGATGATCGGCAGTAGCGCGAGCCGCGTGCGCTGCGCCCGATTCTGAGCACGTCGCGAACACCGCGCCGCTTCGGCGCAACTGCGAGGAAAGCACTGGATGAGCAGTCTCGAAAGGTTGGGTTCGATCTTCTGGTGCGCCGCGCTCGCGCTCGCGCTGGGCGCCGCGTGCAGTGGTGGACCGAGCGACGGTCCCAAAGACGGCGGGCGAAGCGCTTTCCAGACGGGCGGGGCCGGAGGCGGCGGAGCGGCGATCGGCGCTGGCGGCAACGGCGGAGCTGGGGGTGTAACGGGGCCCGGCACGGGCGGCGTCGGAGCCACGGGTCTGGGCGGCGCCGGCTCGGGCGCCGGCGGATTCTGCCATGAGCGTCGGCGACGCGGGCGGCATGGACGCGGGTCTCTCGGGCGCCGGCGGTGGAGGCAACAATGGCGGCGGCGCAGGCGGGACGGGTGGCGCAGGCGGCGACTCGGGCGACGCCGGCGGCCCAGACGCCGGCGCGAACGGAAACGCTGGCGCCCCGAGCTGCGACGTCAAGACAGGCAGCGATCAGGACGGCGATGCCAACATCGACCTCGACACCGAGTACCAAACCATCCGCGGCTTCGGCGGGATCAACGTGCCCGGCTGGATCGCCGATCTCACGGCGGACCAGGCGGAGACCGCATTCGGCAACGGCCCGGGTCAGCTCGGCTTGTCGATCCTACGCGTGCGCATCCCCTTCGACTCCAACGACTTCGCAAAGGAGGTACCCACGGCGCAACGAGCCGTGGCCCACGACGCGATCGTGTTCGCGACGCCATGGACGCCTCCCGCGAACATGAAGACGAACAACAACACCGTCGGCGGGGAGCTCAGCACGGGCTCTTACGACGCCTACGCGGACCACTTGCTGTCGTTCCGCGACTACATGGAGTCGAACGGCGTGTCGCTCTACGCGATCTCGGTTCAGAACGAGCCGGACATCCAGGTTCAGTACGAGTCGTGCGATTGGAGCTCGTCGCAGTTCATCAACTGGCTCACCAGCGAGGGATCGAAGTTCGGCGATACCAAGCTGATCGTGGCCGAGTCGTTCCACTTCGACCACGGTCTGACCGATCCGATCCTCAACAACGCAGCCGCCGCGTCCCACGTCGCCATTATCGGCGGCCACATCTACGGCGGCGGCCTGGCGGACTATCCGCTCGCGCGAAGCAAGGGCAAGGAAGTGTGGATGACCGAGCACTACACCGACAGCAATAGCTCCGCCAACGACTGGCCGCTTGCGCTCGACGTGGGCAAGGAAGTCAACGACTGCATGGCGGCCAACTTCAGCGCCTACGTGTGGTGGTACATTCGCAGGAGCTACGGTCTGCTCACCGAGGATGGAATGGTCAGCAAGCGCGGCTATCTGCTTGCGCAGTACGCGAAGTTCATCCGGCCCGGCTTCACACGGGTCGCGATCAGCAAGCCCTCCGCCTCCGGCGTCAGCGTCACGGCGTACAAGAGCGGCGAAGGTCGGATTGTCGCCGTCGCCGTCAACCAGAGCACCTCCCCTCAAGACATCACGCTCGACATCTACGGCGGCTGCGCCGATGCGTTCTCCGTCATCACCACATCGGGAACCAAGAACCTGAGCGACGACGGGACCGTCTCGGTCACCGACCACAAAGCCTCGGTGACCCTCGACGCTCAGAGCGTCACCACATTCGTGGGCCAGTGACGGGTAACCGCGCCGCTACTCCGCCGGGTCCTTGCCGTAGCGCGTCGCCAGCTCGCGCATCATGCGAACCACCCGGTACCAGTCTCCGCTGGCATGTGCCAGGAAGTCGCGATTGCGGGCCACCCACGCCTCCGCGTGGGAAGCGAGCGAGCCCAGGCAGCCCTTGACCGGTTGCTCGTGCTTCTCACCCGCATAGCAGCCTGGAAGGTAAGCGTCGTAGCGCTCCTGCTCGTAGCCTCGAAGCTCGTCGAAGGTCATCGTCAGTGCCAAGTCCCCGACGGGCGAGTCCGAGCCGGGCGGGGGCTCGGTCTCTGCCACGAAGGAAGAGTAGAGCGCGCGATTCGCGGATGCTGACGGGGCCGTTGGCTTCCGCGTAGAGGCGCAGGCGCCCACGGCCGGGCGAGTAGACATCGATGCGAAAGGCCGGAGTCTCCGTGGGCGTGCAGTAGGCGTTCACGACCAGCACGCGCGCGTTGCGGAACGCGCAAGTGTACGAGCGCTCGACACCGGGCCATCGACCCGTGCCGACGTACTCGAGCGGGCCTGACAAGACGTCCTCCAACGCTTCGTCGGCGGCGTAGAGGTCGGTTCGAGGAACAGGCGCGGGCGCCTCGCGAATCACCGCCGGTGGAGCGGCGGGCCGCTCGATCGGCTTCGACGCGCCGCACGCTGCTAGCAGCATCAGCGGAAGGGCCCGCGCTGCGGCCGGTACGCCAGACATGCTCACAATAGTAGTTCACCCCGAGTCGCTCTTGTCGAGAGTTGATGGCGCCAGAGCCCCATCCACGCCGGTCCGCCGTGAATTGCCACGTCGGGCGCAGTGGCGGCACGCCCGGTCACGCTTCGGTGGTCGGCGGCGCGGCGCCCCCAGCGCCAAGCGCGTCTCGCAGTGCGAAGGGCGGGACTCGAACCCGCATGCCCGTTGGACACCAGAACCTAAATCTGGCGCGTCTGCCAATTCCGCCACCTTCGCGCGGCCCGAGCGCACAGTGTTTCCCGGGGGTCGCGGGTGTCAAGCGCGCACAGGGGCGATCTCGGTGTAGACTAGGGACGCGTGGTCGATCTGGATGACGTCTTGCGCGCGTTGCAGGCCGGGCTCGGTCACGAGTTCGGCGACCTCGAGCTACTGATGGACGCGCTCACGCACTCATCGTTCGCGCACGAGCGCAGCGAGCTGGCCCGCACCGACAACGAGCGCCTGGAGTACATGGGCGACGCGGTGCTGCAGTGGGTGGTCTCGGCACTGCTGATCGAGCGCTTTCCGCAGGCGACCGCAGGCGAGCTGACGCGGCGCCGCGCGGACCTGGTGTGCGAGGAGGGGCTGGCGCAGATCGCGCGCAGCATGGCGGTGGGGCCGGCGCTGCGCCTGGGCCGCGGCGAGGAGCGCTCGGGCGGCCGCGACAAGCCGCGGCTGCTCGCGAGCGCGCTCGAAGCGTGCGTGGCCGCGATTTACCTCGACGCCGGCGCCGAGACCGCGCTGCGCGTGTGCCGCGCGATGTTCGAGCAGCGCCTGCTGGACAGCGCGCCGGGCGCGCGCGACTTCAAGACGCGCGTGCAAGAAGCGTTGCAGAGCCGCGGCCGGCGGCCGCCGACCTACGAGCTGCTGCGCTCGAGCGGCCCCGACCACGCGCGCAGCTTCGAGGTGGCACTGTTGCTCGACGGCCAGCAGCTCGGCCTCGGCGAGGGCCGCAGCAAGCTCGAAGCCGAGCAGGCCGCAGCCGAGCGCGCGCTGCAGGCGCTCGACTCGGACACGTAGCCGCCGCGGCTCCCCGCCTTGCTCGAATCGGCGACGCAGCAGCCGCGTCGGACCAAGCGCCGGGTGGCCTGTGGCGCCCCAGGCCTACCTTTCGCCTAGTCGTCGCCGCCGCCCAAGTCGATCTGCGAGCGGTACGCGAGCAGGAAGGTGAGCGGGCCGCGGAAGGTGGCCGAGCCGTATACGTCGCGGTTGTCGTAGCCGGCGCCGAAGATCGAGCCCGAGTGGAACATCATCTGCCAGATCAGCACATCGTCTCGGCGCACCAGGCCCGCGCGCGTGACGAACGTGAAGCCGTAGTTGAGCTGCGTGTGCCAGCTGTTGTCGAGCGGGAAGCTCAGGATCTCGAAGGTGGGCGCGAGCGCGCCGATGCGCTCGTGCTTGAGGAAGAGCTGGAAGTCGGTGCGCTCGAAGCGCCCGTCGTCCACAACCTGCGCGTCGTAGTCGAAGCTGCGTTTGGTAGCGCCGGTGATGTGCCAGGCGGTCTGGGCGTTGAACACGACGTAGTCGTTGAACGGCAGCGCGAGCGAGGCGCGCCCCTCCCAGAAGCCGAAGTTGTCGGTGTTGAAGTCGCCGCCCGCGTCGCGCGCGCGGCGCTCCTTGCGGTCCATCAGCTGTCCCGGCAAGAAGGTCTCGTTGCGCCACACGCTGTGGAAGCCTCCGGTCACGCCCAGCGTCAGCACCAGCATGCGGATCTCGGCATCGACCTGCCCGCCACCGAAAGGCCAGGCCGCGATCGCGCTTTCGCGCAGCGTGAACATGTTCGCGCCGCCGTACACCGGCATCCGTTCCTCGAACCCGGCTTGCAGCGCGCCGAAGACAAAGTCGAGGTTGAGGTAGTTGCCCTTTTCGGGCGCCGCGACCAACCAGTCCTGGCGCTGATCGGCTGCGGCGGTGGCCGGCAGGACCAGCCCTCCGAGCACGATTGCCCCCAAAGCCATAGCGGTGAGACCACGCATGGCGGGCGAAACTAATCGGGTTTGCGCCGTCTCGCAAGGGTGCAAACGCAGCTCGGAGCCACGATCCGCGGCTTGGGACGGCCCGCGGTATCCGTGCCAGTCAGGGGCCTCACCGAGGGATAACGGGACCGACCCGGCCGGGCTTTGTCTTGACGAGACGCGGACCGCCTGAGCCTCGACGCAAGCCCGGCGAACAGTCATGCGGAGGCGTGCGCTTCGATGAGTCCACAGGAAGGCGGGAAGGCCAAAGCTCGACGGCCCTTCCCGTCTTCCCGCCTTCCTGTGGACTTCGGACGGTTCCGCGCCCACGGGCGGGAGCTAATTGCTCTCGCCGCCGGCCAGGGTCAGGCGCGCCTGCGCCCAGTCGTAGTCGCGCTGGGCGTCCTGATACTCCACGTCGTCGAGCGTGCCCTTGCTCTCTTTGAGCCTGGCCTCGGCGGCGTGTAGGTCTTTCTGCGCAGTCTCGAGGTTCACCTGGGCGCGCTCGAGGAAGAACTCGGCGATCAGGCGCACGCGGTCGGCGCTGGCCTCCACGTAGCCCGCGCCCACCGCCACATGCACCAGCTTTCCGTCCCTGCGGTAGCTCAAGATCCCCGGCTTGAGCGCCGCAAGCAACGGCACGTGCCCCGGCAGCACGCCGAATTCACCTGCCACGCTGGGCACCTGGACCGAGTCGGTCTGCACCGATAGCGCCATCCCGAGCGGGGTGGCGACTTCGAGCGCGAGCACAGTGGGGAGGTCAGCCATTCAGCCCCCTTCCATCAGCTTCTTGGCCTTGGCCTTGGCGCCCTCGATGTTGCCCACCAGGTGGAAGGCCTGCTCGGGAAGGTGATCTACCTCACCGCTGAGGATGACCTCGAAAGAGGCGATCGTCTCCTCCAGCGGTACGTACTCGCCCGGAATGTTGGTGAAGGTCTGCGCCACGTAGAACGGCTGGCTCAGGAACTTCTCCACCTTGCGCGCGCGCTCGACCGTGAGCTTGTCCTCCTCGGACAGCTCGTCCATGCCCAGAATCGCGATGATGTCCTGCAGGTCCTTGTAGCGCTGCAGCGTCTGCTGAACCGCGCGCGCCACCCGGTAGTGGCGCTCGCCGAGGATCTGCGGGTCGAGCATGGTCGAGGTCGAGCTCAGTGGGTCGACCGCGGGGTAGATGCCCTTCTCGGAGATGGCGCGCGACAGCTCGGTGGTGGCATCCAGGTGCGCGAAGGTGGTGGCCGGCGCCGGGTCGGTGTAGTCGTCGGCGGGCACGTAGATCGCCTGCACCGAGGTGATCGAGCCTCGCGTGGTGCTGGTGATGCGCTCCTGCAGCGCGCCCATCTCGGTGCCCAGCGTCGGCTGATAGCCGACCGCGCTGGGGATGCGGCCGAGCAGCGCGCTCACCTCGGAGCCGGCCTGGGTGAAGCGGAAGATGTTGTCGATGAAGAGCAGCACGTCCTGGCCCTCTTCGTCGCGGAAGTACTCGGCCACGGTCAGCGCCGAGAGCGCCACGCGCGCGCGCGCGCCCGGCGGCTCGTTCATCTGGCCGTAGATCAGCGCGGTCTTGGAGATGACCGGCTCGCCGCTCTCGAGCTTGCTCTCGCTCATCTCGAGATAGAGGTCGTTGCCCTCGCGGGTACGCTCGCCCACGCCCGCGAAGCACGAGACGCCGCCGTGCGCCTTGGCCACGTTGTTGATCAGCTCCTGGATCAGCACTGTCTTGCCCACGCCCGCGCCGCCGAACAGGCCGATCTTGCCGCCCTTGCGGTAGGGCGCCAGCAGGTCGATGACCTTGATCCCGGTCTCGAGGATCTCGACGTTGACGCTCTGGTCCACGAACGACGGCGGCGCCCGGTGAATCGGCGAGAAGCGGGTGGCGCCCACCGCGCCCTTGCCGTCGACCGGCGCGCCCACCACGTTGAGGATGCGGCCCAGGCACTCCGGCCCCACCGGCATCGAGATCGGCCCGCCGCTGTTCTTGACCTGCATGCCGCGCACCAGGCCCTCGGTCGAGTCCATCGCGATCGTGCGCACGGAGCCCTCGCCCAGGTGCTGTGCCACCTCGAGCGTGAGGTTGTCGGCCTCCGTGCTGATCGAGGGGTTGGTGACACGCAGCGCGGTCAGCAGCTCGGGCAGCTGCCCCGGCGGGAAGTCGACATCCACCACCGGACCGATGACCTGGGAAATCTTGCCTTGATCTGCCATGACTTGGACTCCTCTTTCAGCCCTTCAGCGATTCCGCACCGGTCTTTGCATCGAGAGGGTCACGCGACCCTCTCGCCCCAGAGCCCACAGGGCTCCTGGCAAAGCCGTCGGGGCCCCACTCTCCCGCGGGGCTCACTGCGTTCGCTCGTATACGGTGAGGCCTCATCTCAGCCCTTCAGCGATTCCGCACCGCTGATGATCTCCATCAGCTCGGTGGTGATCGCGGCCTGGCGCGCGCGGTTCGCTTGCAGCGTGAGGCGGGCGATCATGTCCTTGGCGTTGCGCGTGGCGTTGTCCATCGCCGTCATGCGCGCCCCGTGCTCCGACGCCACCGATTCGAGCAGAGCGCGGTAGATCTCGACGTTGACGTACAGCGGCAGCAGCGCGTTCAGAATCGTCTTCTGGTCGGGCTCGTAGATGAAGTCGACCGCGGTCTCGTGTTCAGCCACCGCCATCGGCTCGATCGGCAGCAGCTTCTCGACCGTGACGTTCTGCGTGATCGCGCTCTTGAACTCGTTGTACACGATGTAGCAGGCGTCCAGATCGCGCGCGGTGTACTCGCTGACCACCACGTCGCCGATCTGACTGGCCTTCTCGTAGCGCAGATCCTCGTAGATGTTGCCGAAGGTGTGCTTGATCTCGACGCGGCGCCGGCGCAGGTAGTCACGGCCCTTGCGGCCGATCGCGCCCACCGTGACGGCTGCGCCCTGCTGCTTCTGCTCCTGGTAGAAGCGAAAGGCGGCCTTACTGGCGGCCGCGTTGAAGGAGCCGGCCAGACCGCGGTCGCTGGTGAGCACGATCAGCAGTACCTTTTCGGGGTGCCGGCGCGCCAGCAGCGGGTGCAGCGCCGCATCGCCGCGGGTACGGGCCGCGAGTGAGGAAAGCATCTTCAGCGTCTCCAGCGCGTAGGGACGCATGCGCGTGATATTCTCCTGCGCCTTGCGCAGGCGAGCCGCAGACACCAGCTTCATCGCGCGCGTGATCTTCTGCGTGTTCTTCACGCTGGCGATGCGCTTGCGAATGATCTTGAGATTGCCGCCTGGCATTTAAGACCTCACCGGGAGGGTCACCCGAAGCTCCCGCGACAGGGTCGCTACGCGTTCTTCTTCTCCGCCTCGAACACCTCACCGAAGGCCTTGAGCGCCTCCTTGAGCTTGGGCTCGGTGTCGTCGTCGAGCTTCTGCTTCCTGCGGAGCAGGTCGAGCAGCTCGCGGTGCGTGGCCTTGAGGAAGTCGAGCAGCTCCTGCTCGTAACTGCGCAGCACCGGAACGCCGTACTTGTCGATGTAGCCGTTGTTGGCCGCGTAGATCACCACGATCTGCTCGACCACGTCCATCGGCACGTACTGGCCTTGCTTCAGGATCTCCGTCAGTCGCTCGCCGCGCGCCAGCTGGCGCTGGGTGGCCGCATCGAGGTCGCTGGCGAACTGCGCGAACGCAGCCATCTCGCGGAACTGCGCCAGATCGAGCTTCATGGTGCCGGCGACCTGCTTCATCGCCTTGACCTGCGCGGCGCCGCCGACGCGTGAGACCGAGATGCCGACGTCGATCGCGGGCCGCTGTCCGGAGCGGAACAGGTCGGACTGCAGGAAGATCTGCCCGTCGGTGATCGAGATCACGTTGGTCGGAATGTATGCGGACACGTCACCGGCCTGGGTCTCGATCACGGGCAGCGCGGTCAGCGAGCCGCCCGAGTCGGGCACCTTGCTGGCCTCGAAGCCGGCGCCCTTCTCCTGCGCCTGCTTGCGCGCCTCCTCGTGCGCGTCGCGACCGATGAAATAGCCCTGACCGACCAGCGGGTTGGCCGGGCGCTTGGCCTCCTGGCCCTTGGGCACCACCACCCACTCCTCGGCCATCTTGGCGGCGCGCTCGAGCAGGCGGCTGTGCAGGTAGAACACGTCACCCGGATACGCCTCACGACCGGGCGGCCTGCGCAGCAGCAGCGAGAGCTGGCGATACGCGGTCGCCTGCTTGCTCAGATCGTCGTAGACGATCAGCGCGTGGCGCCCGCTGTCGCGGAAGTACTCCGCCATGGTGCAGCCGGAGTAGGGCGCAATGAACTGCAGCGGCGCGGTCTCGGCCGCGCCGGCGAGCACGACGATGGTGTACTCCATGGCGCCGGCCTTGCGCAGCCTGTCCACCACCGAAGCCACGGTCGATTGCTTCTGGCCCACCGCCACGTACACGCAGAAGACGTCCTTGCCCTTCTGGTTGATGATGGCGTCGATAGCGATCGCAGTCTTGCCGGTCTGGCGGTCGCCGATGATCAGCTCGCGCTGGCCGCGGCCGATCGGGATCATGGCGTCGATCGCCTTGATGCCGGTCTGCAGCGGCTCGCTCACCGGCTGGCGGCGGATGATGCCCGGCGCCTTGACCTCGACGCGCGCGCGCTGCGTGGACTGCAGCGGGCCGCGGCCGTCGACCGGCTCGCCCAGCGCGTTGAGCACGCGGCCGACCAGCCCGTCGCCGACCGGCACGTCGAGGATGCGGCCGGTGCGCTTGACCGTGTCGCCCTCGCGGATGTGCTGATCGCTGCCCATCAGCGCCACGCCCACGCTGTCGGCGTTGAGGTTGAGCACCATGCCCATCAGCCCGCCGGGCAGCTCCACCAGCTCGCCGGCCTGCACGCTGTCGAGGCCGTAGATGCGGGCGATGCCGTCACCGACCGTGAGCACGGTGCCGGTCTCCATCACCTCCACGGTCATGTCGTAGGAGGCGATCTGCTTCTGGATGATTCGCGAAATCTCTTCGGCGCGGAGCTGCATGCTGCGACCTCGTGAGTAGTCCTAGTTCGGATCGGAACAGATGACAGGAAGACGGGAGGACGGGAAGCGCAAAGTCACTCTCCCCGCCTTCCCGTTTTCCTGTTGCATCCCTGTGACAGCCATCCCGAATGGCACCTTGCTAGCGCAGGAGCTCGTCCTTGAGCTCCGATAGACGGCTCTTGACGCTGCCGTCGAACACCTGATCGCCGATCCGCGTCACCACGCCCGCGATCAGCGAGGGATCGACCTTGTGCACCAGCACCACGTGCTTGCCGGTGACCTCGCGCAGCACCTTCTCGAGCTCGGCGTAGTAGCCGGACGAGAGCTCGCTCGCGCTGGTGACCTCGGCGCGCACCTTGCCCGAGCGTGCCTCGGCCATGGCGTCGTACGCCTCGGCGACCTCGGGCACGTGGCTCATGCGCTGGCGGTCCGAGAGCAACAGCAGCAGGTGCGCGAGCTGCTCGTGCATCCCGCTCTGCTGCGCGATCTCGCGCAGCACCGCGCGCCGGCTCTGCTGGCTGATGCTCGGGTTCTCGAACACCGCGCGCAGCTCGCGGCTCTGATCCCAGGCCGAGACGAAGTCGCGCAGGTCGCGACCGACGCGCTCGACCGCGCTGGGCTCTTCCGCGAGCTGCAACAACGCCTTGGCGTAGCGCTTGCCGACCACGCTGACCGTCATGGCGTCTCCTGCGCGCGGGTGCCGCGGCTCGCCGGTCGCGCCGCATTGCCGCCAGCGGCCGCGCCGCCCAGGCCCTGCTTGAAGCCGTCCGCCAGCCGCTGCTGATCGGCGGCGGTGAGCGCCTCGCGCAGCAGCTTCTCGGCCGCCGCGACGGCGGCCTCCACCACCTCGCTGCGCACGTCCTTGCCGAGCGCCTTGGCGTATTGCTCGATCAGCGACTCGGTCTCGCGCTTGAGGCGCTGCGCGTTCTCCTCCGCCTCGGCGACGATGCGCTGCTTGTCCTCTTCTGCGCTGCGGGCGATGTCGCTGCGCAGCTTGGAGAGCTCCTGGTCGAGCTGGGCCAGCCGGTCCTTGTATTCGTTGTACTTGGCCTCGGCCTTCTGCTTCATCTCCGCGGCCTCGTTCATGCTGCGCTCCATCTCGCTGCGGCGGTTCTGCAGAAACGCCGCGAGCGGGCGGGCGCCGAGCCGGCGCAGGACGTACAGCAGCAGCACGAAGTTCAACGCCGCGGCCCAGAACTGGGGGCTAGCGAAGACCTCGCTCGCGCGCAGCGGACCGTGGTGCTCGGCCTCCTCGGCGGCCGCGAGCGCGGCCGGCGACAGCCACAGCGCGGCCAGCGCCGCCACCATGATATGCAAGCACCGCCGCATCAGCCCACGCTCCGGCCGAGCAGCTTCTCGGCGATCTGGCGCGCGAGCTGCGGCAGCTCCGCCTGGGTGTTCGTGCGCGCCTCACCGGCCTCGCGATCGAGCCGCACCTTGGCGCTCACGATCATCGCGCTGTGCTCGCTGCGCGCCTTCTCGGTCAGCTCGCGCGCCAGCTGCTGTGCCTGGCCGCGCAGCTTGTCGCGGTCCTCATTGGCCTGCTGGCGCACCCGCCGCAGCTCGGCCTCGAAGCTGGCACGGGTCTGCTCGGCCTCGCGCTCCATCTGCTCGGCCTGCTTGCGCGAGCCCTCCATCGCCTGCTCGCGCGCGTCGAACAGGCCCATCACCGGGCGAAACACCAGGCTGCGCAGGATGAAGAACGCGGTGAAGAAGATGGCGAGCTGGACGAAGAAGCTCGCATCGAGGTCGATCGGCGACTCGGCGAGCATCACAGCCAGTGGAATGGAGCAGAGCATCGATTTCCTCGCTCGGCCGGTGGCGGCAAGACGCTCAGATGACTAGGGTCAGGGCGCGATCCCGACCAGTCCCTCGCTCGGGAGGGCCGGGCCCGCCCGGTGGCGTCCCTTCGAGCCTCGCCTCCGGCCCGCCGCAGGCGCGCGCTGTGTAGCAGCGGGGACCGCACGAGTCAAGCCAGCGGAGCACCCCGCGGGGTGCCCGATGCAAGCCCGAAACACCCGCGTTTTCGCCCGCTTGCGCGGGCGTCCCGGTCAGCCCGCGGGCTCCGACTCGGGGTCCTCGCCGGCGGGCTCGTGGGGCTTCTGTGGCTCCTCGAGCATGGTGCAGCGACCCTCGAAGGTGACGCCTTTGTCGAGATAGAGCTGACCGGTCACGATGTCGCCGTACACACGAGACGGCGCGTACAGCTCGACCAGCCGCTGAGCCTTGATCTCGCCCCAGATCGCGCCGCCACGCACGATCAGCGTGCCCACCTCGATGTCGGCGTGGACCTCGGCCGTGGGCCCCAGGATCAGCACGTCGTCGCCGAAGATCTGCCCGCGCAGCGTGCCGTCGATGCGCACGCGGCCCTCGAAGGTGAGCTTGCCCTCGAACTCGGTGCCGCGCCCGAGCAACGCTTGCAGCTCCTTGACGCCTGTGGGGTCGCGCTCCGCCATGCTGCCCTATCCGCGACCGCGCAGCGGCACTGGCCGCAGATCTGTTGCTCCGCACACCACCGGCTCAGCCCTCGATCCGCAGCGCGCGGGTGGGCTCGACCATGAAGTCGAGGCGATCGATCTCGGCCAGGGCCGCGCGCAGGTCGCCCTCGCGCGCCGGGTGGGTGAGCACCACCACCGCCACCGGCGCGTCCTTGCCGTGGCCCTCCTGCACCATCTGCGCAATCGAGACGTCGCGCGCGCCGAGCGCGGTGGCGAGCTTGCCTAACACGCCCCGCTGATCACGCACCGCGAAGCGCAGGTAGTAGCGGCCGCGGTACTCCGCCATGTCGCGCACACTGGCCTTGCGACCGGCGGCGAACCGGCCGTGAGCGACCCGGCCCTGCGCCTCGATGAACAGGTTGCGGCCCACGTCGACGATGTCGCTGACCACGCTGACCGCGGTCGGCATCGCGCCGGCGCCCAGACCCGACAGCAGGCACGGCCCGAGCGCCGCACCCTCGATGTGCACGGCGTTGAGCGCGCCGTTGATGTGCGCGAGCGGATCGCTGCGGTCGACCAGCGCCGGGTGCACGTGCAGCTCGAGCGCCCCGTCGGCGAGCGAGCGCGCGACTGCGAGCGGCTTGATCACGTAGCCGAAACGGCGCGCGAACTCGATGTCGAGCGCCTGCACCGTGTCGATGCCTTCGGTGGTCACCGAGCCGAGCTCGACGCGCGGGCCGAACGCCAGCGTGGCCAGGATGGTGAGCTTGTGCGCCGCGTCGCCGCCGCCGACGTCGAGGCTCGGATCGGCCTCGGCGTAGCCGGCCTGCTGGGCCTGCGCCAGCGCCTGGTCGAAGCCGAGGCCGTGCTCGTGCATCTGCGACAGGATGTAGTTGCTGGTGCCGTTGATGATGCCGCGCAGCGCCACGATGCGGTCGGAGACCAGCGCTTCGCGCAGCACGCGGATGACCGGGATGCCGCCGGCGACCGCCGCCTCGAAGGACAGATCGACGCCACGCTGCTCGGCCAGCTCCATCAGCGCGAGGCCGCGGTCGGCGAGCAGCGCCTTGTTGGCGGTCACCACCGACTTGTCCGCCTGCAGCGCGCGCTGCACGTAGCCGCCCGCGCGCTCCACCCCGCCCATCACCTCGACCACCACGTCGATTTCGGGGTCCGCGAGCAGGCTCTCGACATCGTAGCCGAGCAGCTCCGGCGCGACGTAGGGGCCGCGCGGCTTGTGCGGATCGCGGGCGACGATGCGCCGCACCTCGATCCGGCCGCCCAGGCGCGCCTCGATGCTGGCGGCGTTCTCGCGCAGCAGGCGCATCACGCCCTGCCCCACCACGCCACAGCCGATCATGCCGATGCGAACCGTACCCAAGGGGTCCTCCGCTGCGCGGAGGCTAGCCCGGAACGCGACAGGCGCAAAGGGACGGGTGAGCGGCGTGCGTGCCCGCCGGCCGGGTGGCGCGCTGCGCATCCTCGGCTCAAGGCGCGGGCGGCGCGGGGCTGGCGCACGCGTCGCGGAACGCGCGACAGCGCGCGATCAGCTCGCCGGTGCTCTTGGGCATCGGCACCCGCGCGCGGGTGATGTACGCGATCAGATCCTTGCCGCTGCGAACCAGCCGCACGCCCTGCTCGGCGCAACGAGCCAGCGCCGGATCACGCGTGCCCGTGGGCAGCGCCGGCCGGAAAGCGCCGGCGTTCTCGCTGGCGACCACAAAGCGCGACCAGATCTCGAAGATCTCGGAGTCGGTGCGCAAGGTCTCGGACTTGAGCTTGGCCGCATCGCAGAGCTCGTCCAGCAATGGCTCGAGGCCGGCGAACATCGGCAGGCCGGCGAGCGTCACGCGCAACTCGTCGCAGATGCGGTCGATCGCGCCCATCGCCTGCGCGATCTTCACGTAGCGGCTCTTGTAGAAGTCGTCGACCGGAAACAGGAACGCCTTGAGCGGCTCGCCCCACAACTCGTCGATGCCCTCGTCGCCGCTGCGGTGCAGCACCAGCTTGCCGAGCGCCAGCGCCTCTTCCAGGTGCTCGCCGCACTCTCGCATCAGTGCGTTGTCCGGGCCGATCGCCACGCCGAGCTCCTGGAGCTCGACCAGCTTCTTGAAGATGTCGGTGGCGCGGTTGAACAGCGCGCCAGCGAGCATCGCGCCCTTGACGCGTTTGCGCTGCGGGTCCCGCTCGATGTCATAGGCCGCGCGCGCCTCGTCGAGCCGCCTGCCCGGCACGTTGATCCCGTGCTCGACGTGGTTGAACAGGCGCCGCGTCAACGCCTCGATCAGCTGCTTCTTCTGCTCGAGCGAGTCGGCCGGCGGGTCGTACACCTTGATCCAGTAGCCGTGGTAGTAGACGCGCCGCCGGCCGTCGATGACCCGCTGCGTGCCTGCCTCGACCGCTGCTTCCATCGCCGCCACCGCGCGAGCGCTGCGGCGCCCGCGTTCACCTGCGCGCACGATAGCGCGCGCCGCGCGGGTTCGCGCAGCGCGCGGGCATTTGTTGCGGCGATCTCATCCGCCGGCAACAGCAGCGAAACCGCCGCCGCCGGCCAGCGTCAGTTCCGCGTCGTGGTCAACCCAGATATGCGGTAGGACAGACACGCACAGCGCCCTTTGACCCGCGCCGCCATTGCACGGGCCCGAGAAGACCTCGAGCCGCGCCGGCACTGGGATCAACGGGCCAGTCGCGCCGCCAGCTCAGCCCGCGAGGCCACCCCGATCTTGCGAAAGATGGAGGCTACTTGATTGGCCGCGGTGCGCACCGCGGTCTGGCGTCGCGCCGCGACCTGCGCGTTGCTCTCACCGCGCAGCAGCCAGCGCAGCACGTCGCGCTCTGCCGCCGAGAGGTCGGCCGGAAGCAGGGCCGGGACCGCCGGGAAGCTCAACACCAGAAGCTCGATACCGTCGACCACCAGGCGCCGGGTCTCGACTTGGCCTGCTGCCGGAATCCATCCCTGCACAGCCGGTGGCATGCCGGTCGCTCCCTGTCCCATGGCGATGTCGGTGTTGCTGCCACATTGTCGCCAGGGTCCGCCATAGTCAATTGTCCATGACGGACGCTCGCGCTCGGCGCTGGGATGTCCCAAAGCGCGGACAACGGAGCCGAGCTGTGCCACGCCCGCGGCGCGCAGCTTGCGCACGGCATTGTGCAGGAGCTGCGACACGGTCGGCGCGCGCAGCCCCAGCTCATAGGCGATCTCCTTGCCCGAGCGACCGCGTGCGGCCTGCTCCGCGACCTGGCGCTCGCGCTGCGTGAGCGCGCGCGGGTCGGCGGCGCCAGCGGGATTGCCACGCGCGATCAGCACGCAGCGCCCGTCGGTCTCGAACAGATCGACCAGCGACCAGCTGCCACTGGCAAGTGCCGTCCACGCTGCGCCGGGCTCGACCGGCGCGCGCTCCGCGGCGCTCTGAGCCGTACGAAGACAGGCGACCGCCGCATCCCGCAGGCGCGCGCTGGCGGGTTTGGGATGCGCGCCCGCAGCCGCCGCCGGCAGCGCGCGCGCAAGCCCGGCGCGTAGCTGGCCGGCCGCCACCACCTGCAGCGCGACCCGCTGCCAGCGCTCGCGCTGGACCGCGGACAGGCGCGCTCCGCGTGGGGCTGCAGCCGCAAGCAGCCAGCCGAGCCCGTGTCCGTCACTAGCGACCAGCAGCACGACGTCGTGGTCGCGCGGAAGCGCGTGCCCGAGGCCCGCAAGCGCAGCGGCTTCTTCAGGCTCCAAGACCGCCGCGGGCAACACGCCGGCTCGACCGCGACACAGCTCGCGCAGCGCAACGCTGGGTGCGCCGGCAAGCGCGAACGGCAAAGGCGTCGCGCCGCTCGTCGATCGCTGCACGCTGCAGTCGAGCTGCAGCGCCGCGGCGCGCGCGTCGAAGCGGTGGCCGGCGCCACCGTATCCGCCGTCGACCCCCGCGGCGAAGGCGGCGGCCAGCGAGCCGAGCCAGGCTTCGGCCGCGCAGTCGAGCTCATAGGCCGCCTCGACGACGGCCAGCGCCGCCTCCGGAGAAAGCACCGAGTTGGGCATATTTGGCGGCCGCCAAAACGAACGTCAGATCCGAGTCGCTGGTGGGTAACACCGCCGCAACGCCACAGGGAAGAAGAAAATGCGCGGGCCCGGCCGCCCCCATAAGGCATTCCGGGTGACGGCCCGTAGGCCCGCGCACGTCGCGTGTCAGCCTGAAACTCTTACAGCCCTAGCGCGGTGATCGTGCCCGGGCCCACGCCCAAGTTGAAGCCCGCGGCAATCGCGTCGCCGGTGCCGACGTAGACCATGCCGCGAGAGATGGCAGGTCCCGAGGTCGACGTGGGCTTGAACGTTTCGCTCGCCTCTCCGAGCTCGACCTGGGCCAGCGTTGCGCCGCTGGCCGCGTCCAGCGCATACAGATACCCTTGGAGCCCCCCCACGACGGGGAATCCCCAGGAGGTGAAGTAGACGACGCCGTTGGCCACGGCGACGCCACTGAAATCGGGCGAGTAGGGCGTGGTGAAGCGCCATAGCTCATGGGCGCCGTCACCTGAAATCGCGATCAGGGCGCCGCTGTTGGGCGCGCCCGCTCCAGGGGTCGGCCAGTCGACGCCGTTCGCGAAGACCACGCCGCCAGCCACGGCCGAATCGGCGAACAGCCCGCCAAGGGAGCCACCGACCTGGTACTGGTCCTGGTGCACGAGCGCACCGCTGGCCGCGTCCAGCACGTGGTAGAAGCCGCTCTTCTGGCCCGCGCCCACCACCAGGTGTCCGTCCGGCAGGGTGTAGACCTGCGCAGAGTCGCCAAAGTCGGCGTCGGGGTGCTCTGCCGAGTACGGGAAGCGGAAATTCCACTCGTCGTTGGGGTTGAGCTGCGTGACCCAGCGCACCGCGCCCGAGCCAGCATCGAACGCCATGATCGCGTCGCTGGTGCCATTGGTGGGCTGGCTGAAGTTGTTGCCGGTGGTGGCATAGATCAGGTTGCGCCCGGGATCGTAGGTCGGCGTGCTCCAGATGCTCGAGCCGGACGCGCCCGCGGCCCGCTCCTGATCGGTGATGGTGAAGGTCTGCCAGATGATGTGCCCGTTCTCGGGGTTGAGCAGGACCATGGATCCACGCGTGGAGCAGCACGGGTAGGTGAGATCGGCGGCGGCGGCCTCTTCGTTCGAAGCCACGCCGACCGCCATGTTGGGGCCGACTGGGGTCGGCGATCCCCAGATCGCGGCCAGCGGGTGCGGGTCCGGGCGCATCGACCACTTCAGCTTGCCGTTGTTGCGGCTGAGCCCGTAGAGCTTGCCGGAAGTGTCGCCGAACACCACGACGTTGTTCTTGACCGCGGCGCTCGCTGTGATCGATGCGTCGGCCGTGAAGCTCCAGAGCAGCGAGCCGTCGCCGCCTAGCGCGTAGAAGTTGCCCGCCATGTCGCCGGCGTACACGTTGCCGTCGACCACGATCGGCGTCCCCGAGACCGGAGCGGGGGTGGGGTATTGCCAGTACACGTGCAGGCCGCTGACGTTGCCAGGGGCCAAGGTGTGCTCGGCGGTGTTGTCGCGTGTGCCCGCGGCGTCGTAGTTGTACATCGTCCAGTCGGCGGCGTCCGTGCTGTTGGCGCGCGCGACCGCGGCGCCGCCGAGCAGCACCATCGCTCCCAGCCAGGGCGCCAGCGACCGCAGCAGGCACGAACTACGGAAAGCTTTCTGCTCGGCCTTGGGCTGTCTTTGCTCTCGATGCATTGCGTTCTCCTCGACGGTTCGAAGCGCTGGGCGGATCCCGCCGCGCACGCGTCGCGCGCATGCAGATGGGCCTCCCCCGCTCCTGGTATGGTGCGCCGCTACGCGGCCCTGCTGGATCAGTTACGAGCTTGCGTGCAGGCTGTCTATGGTCATTTCTTCAGCCGCGCGCGCGGGACGCGCGCAGAACAAGGGGATCGCAGCAACGATTGGGTGTCAGACCACCCGATGCGCGGCTGTGTAGCTCGCGAGCAGCACGCCTGCGGCGACCGAGACGTTGAGCGAGTCGAGCGCGCCGCTGCCCTCGATGTGCACCAGCGCGCTGCACGCCTTGCGCACCGCGGGTGTGAGCCCGCGATCCTCGCTGCCGAGCACGAGCACGCAGCGCTCGGGCCAGCGCAGCGCGTGCAGCGGCGTGCCCGCGCGCGCATCGCTGCCGATCACCGCGAGCCCACTGCCGCGCAGCGACTGCAGGCCGGCGGCTAGCCCGTCCACCCATGCGAGCTTCACCTGTTCGGCGCCGCCTTCGGCCACGCGCACGGCGGCCGGCGTGAGCGGCGAGCGGTCCCCGTCGGCGGCGGCGAGCAGCATACCCGCGGCGCCGAAGAACGCGGCGCTGCGCAGCACCGCGCCGACGTTGTGCGGATTGCTGACGCCGTCGAGCGCCAGCAGCAAGCCACGCGGCTGGCTTTGGCGATCCAGCTCGGCGAGCGTCGCGCGCGCGCGCGGCCGCACCAGCAGACACACGCCCTCGTGGTGCAGCGCGCCCGCCATCCGGCTCAGCTCCTGCTCGCCCACCTCGCGGTAGGCGATGCGGCGCCGCGCGGCCTGCCGCAGCATCGGGCCGAGCTCGCCGCGCACCGCGGCGGTGTGCGCGATGCTCAGCACGGCCTGCGAGCGCACGCGCATCACCGAAAGCGCCGCTGCCAGCCCGTATACGCGCTCGGCCTTGGCCTGCGCGCGCGGCTCGTGCTCGCGATCGCGGCGGGCCATGCCGGCGGTTGTAGCACGGCGTCCGGCGCGGGCGCGGCCCGCGTTTGCTGCGTCCCGCGGGCCGGGCCGGTTATCCTCGCAACATGACGGCCGCGGTGCTCTTCGGGACGGCGCTGCTCGGCGTGATCGCCGCCTCGCTGCTGCTGGCCGGCGCCTCGCTCAGCGCGCGCCTGAGCCCGGCCTGCAGCCCCAACGAGGCGGCCCTCGAAATCGGCTTGCTGGCGACCGCGCTAGCAATGGCGGTGACGTCGATCCTGCTGGTCGGCGGCGCAGCGAGCCTGGGCAGCGTCTCGGCGGGCTGTGTGCTGCCCGGCGCGATCGCGCTCGCGCTCGACGGCCCGCGCAGCCGGGCGCGGCTCACCACCTGCGCCCGTGCGGGGCTGCTGTGCCTGCGCCGCTCGCCCTTGCTGTGGCCGTTGCCCGCGCTCGCGCTGCTGGCGCTGGCACGCGGGCTTGCGCTGCCGCCGCTGAGCTGGGACGCGCTCACCTATCACCTGACGTACGCGGCCAGCTGGATCCAGCACGGCGGCGTGGGGCGCTTCGAGGCGGGCGGCATCTGGGAGGCCTACGAGACCTTCCCCAAGGCCGGGGAGGCGCTGTTCTACCTGGCCATGCTGCCGTTTCACGCGGACCATCTGGTCAATCTGGTCAACATCCCGCTCTGGCTCGGCCTCGCGCTCGCGCTGCGCGCCTGCGCGCAGCGGCTGGGCGTGGGGCGCCGCGTGCAGGACGGCTGCTGCACCGTGATCGCGCTGTGCCCCGCCTTCAGCGCCTACATCACGCCGAGCTACGTCGAGGTCGCGACCGCGTTCGCGTTCACCTGCGCGCTTGGCAGCGGCCTGCGCGCGCTGCGCGGCGACCCGCGCGCCCTGTTCGCGATGTGGATCGGGCTGGGCATGGCGGTCGCGGTCAAGGCGACCGCGCTGAGCCTGCCGGCCGGCGGCGTGGTGGTGGCTTTGCTGTGCGCGCGGCGCGACCCGCGCGCAGCGTGGCGCTGGTCGCTGCGCGGCGCGCTGGGCGCGTCGCTGCTGGCCGCGCCGTGGTACCTGCGCAACGCGTGGGCCTGCGGCAACCCGCTGTATCCGCTGGGGCTGCCCGGTTTCAGCGCCGGCCCCTGGGCGGGCTCGACGCTGCTGCGCTGGACGCTGCAGGAGAGCTCGGTGCTGTCGCAGAACGCCCTGGCCGCGGTGGCCGCGTACTTGCTGGCGCCGCCGCCGCAACCCTATCCGCTCGGCCCGATGGCGCTCTATCCGATCGCGCTGCTGCTGCCGCTGTTCGGCTTGCTCGCGATCCCGAAGCCGCGTCGGGTGGCGGTGGCGGCGCTGCTCGGGCTCGCGCTGCTGCTGTTGTGGACTTACCTGGTGAGCCCGTGGAACGGCATCTACGTCACGGCCAATGCGCGTTTTCTCGGGCCGTCGCTGATCGCGGCCGGCCTGGCCTGCGCGCTCGTGCTCGACTGCGCGCCAGCGCGCGTGCAGGCGCTTGCCGGAGCCGTGCTGCTGGCGTGTGCGATCGGCTATCTCGAAGGCGTGCCGATCGTGCGGCAACCGGTGTGGGGCAGCCCGTCGTGGCTGGTGGCGTTGGGCGCGGGCGCTGCGCTGCTTGCGCTGGCGAGCGCGGCCGCGACGCCCGCCGCTCGCAAGGCCAGGCAGCTCCGCGCGCTGGGGCTGCTGTGCGGCGTCGGGGCGCTCGCCGCGCTGCCAGCGTCGATCGCGTGGCGCGAGCAGCACCGCGCCGAGAGCTACCGCACGCGCACCGATCTGCACCCGGTGCTGGATTCGTTCAAGGACTTCTGGCCGCGGATGGCCGAGCTGCCGCCCAGCCGCATCGCATTCGCGGTGGGCGGCATCGACTTCACCGAAGGTTGGTTCTTCTACCCACTGTTCGGACCTGACCTGCAGCACACGGTGCGCTACGTCGACATCGAGGCCGACGGCGACCGCAACGCCTGCCGGCGGCGCGGCATGATCCGGGATCAGCCTAGCTACCAGGCGTGGCTGCGGCGCCTGCGCGCGCAGCGCATCGATTACCTGCTGGTGCGCGGAGAGCCGCTCGAGGCCCGCTGGGCCGAAAGCCATCCCGAGCGCTTCACGCAGGCGATGGCCTTGACCGGGACCCGGCTGTTTCGGACGCGGTGGCGCTGAGCGCGCGGCACGCGGCCTCACAAAAAAACAGCGGGCCGTTGCCGGCCCGCTGCGAACGAACAAGGGTGGCCTCTCACGCGAGAGGGCCAAGGGTCAGAGCAGAGTGCTAGCTGACCAGACCCTCCTGTAAGAGACCGTCGGTACTGTGCATGTTGCTCTTGCCTCCCCCGGCCGTGGCCGGCGCCCCTGCTTTTTGGAATTCGCGTAGGGACGTTCCAAGGTGGGGGAGCCCCGAGGGCTCCCGCGTCGGGCGCGGCGCGATTCCTTGCGGTTTTCGGACCGATCCGGGGCTTCCGCCCATCCGCCGCACGCGTCTCACTCTAGCCTGAGTCCGGCTGCCGGCAAAGGGCGGGCCGCCCGTTCTGGCCGGGCCGGGGGGGTGGACCGGATGCCGGCGGGTGAACCCTTTGGGCCGCGGCCGGCTCCAACTACAAGGAGGTGCGCGGGTCATGATCCGAAGCTGTCCGGCGTGCGGAAGGAGCAACCGGGTGTCCGCCAAGCATTTGGCGGACGCGGGGCGTTGCGGGGCGTGCAAGGCGAGGCTCGAGCCGATCGCGGCGCCGCTCGACGCCGACCCCGAGCTGTTTCAGGACGTGCTGCACAACGCGCGGGTGCCGGCGCTGGTCGACTTCTGGGCGGCGTGGTGCGGCCCCTGCCGCATGGCCGCGCCCGAGGTCGCGCGGCTGGCGCAGGATGTGGCCGGACGCGCGCTCGTGCTGAAGGTCGATACCGAGCGCTATCCGGAGCTGGCCGCGCGCTATGGCGTGCGCGGGATTCCCAACTTCGTCGTGGTCAAGGACGGCCGCACCGCCTACCAGCACGCAGGCATGGCGCGACACGCCGAGATGAAGCGCTGGCTCGAAGCCGCCGGCGCATGAGCCCGGGAGCGGCCGGGAATACGCGCCAGGCCTGCGCAAGCACGCGCGGGCGAAACGTGCCCCCGCCGGAGGCTGGGGCCCCGGCGGCTTTGCCGGCGGGGTACGTGACGCTCCCGGGGATCAGACCAGCGGTTGCGAGGGGCAACACGGGCGCGCATGCTGCGCGGGCCCGGCCGCACCTGCGCCATGGACAACGTCACCCACAGCGTGTTCGGCTACGCGCTGGCGCGGGTGGCGCTGCGCGCGGGCGATGATCCGGCGCGCGTGCGGGCGCTGACCTGGAGCGCGGTGCTGGCCAGCAACGCGCCCGACCTCGACTTCGTGGCCGGCCTGTTCGCACACGACCGCAAGCTCGCGTATCTGCTGCACCACCGCGGCTACACGCACACGCTAGCCGTCGCACTGCCGCTGGGAGCCGCGATCGGCTTGCTGTGCGCGCGCGCGGCTGGCGCGCGCGGCCGCGACAGCCTGGCAGCCGCGGCGCTCGGCGGGCTCGCGGGGCTGCTGCACGTCGCCTTCGACTTCCTGAACAACTACGGCGTTCATCCCTTCGTGCCGTTCGACGACCACTGGTACTACGGAGACGCGGTCTTCATCGTCGAGCCGTTGCTGCTGTCAGCCTTGCTGCCGCTGTGCGCGCTGGACGCGCGCACGCGCAGCGCTCGTGTGGCCGGCTCGCTGCTGTGCGCTGCGCTGCTGCTCTTGCTTTGGCGCGCGCTGTCGCCGCCGCTCGCGCTGGCGAACAGCGCGGCCCTGCTGGCGATGCTCGCGCTGCAATGGCGCTTTCGTGGCAAGGCAGCGCCCGCGCTCTGGGCCACGGCGCTGGTGGTCGCGGTGTTCGCCTGCGCAGGCGTGCTGGCGCGCGGGCGCGTGCGCGCGGAGCTCGCGCGGCAGCGCCCCGGCGAGCGCCTGCTGCAGCTCTCGAGCACGCCGCAGCCGGGCAACCCGCTGTGCTGGAGCACGATCGCCGTCAGCGTGTCCGGCGCCGAGTACCACGCGCACCTAGCGCAGCTGAGCCTGCTGCCGGCCTTGATCGCCCCCGCGCGCTGCGCGCGGCTGCCGCGCGCCGGCTCGACTGCGCGCCTGCTTCCTTCGCAGCTGGCGCCCGCGCCCGGGCTGCGTTTCACGCGCGAGCTGCGCGCCGAAGTCGGCGAGTTGCGCGCGCTCGCGCGCGAGCACTGCCGAGCCGCCGCGCTGCTGCGCTTCGTGCGTGCGGCGTACTTTCAGCGCGACGGCGCGCGCATGCTGCTCGGCGATCTGCGCTACGACAACGAGCCAGGCCTCGGCTTCGCCGAGATCGCGCTGTCCGGCAGCCGCGACGCGCGCTGCCCGGCCTGGGTCCCGCCCTGGATCCCGCCCCTGCAGGCCCTGCTGCGTTGAGCGGCGGGCTCAACGTCCCACGGCGAGCTCGCGCGCGGCGCGGGCGCCCAGCGCCAGCAGCGTCTGCACGGCCGCGTCGTGGACCCGCGGCCGCACCAGGAAGTCGGGCGCGCTGGCCTTGAGATCGAGGTCCACCATGTAGCTCACCTGCGTGTGCGCGCGGTCGGTCGGGCTGAGCAGCCACTGGCCGGACACGCCCATGCGCACCGCGCCTTGCGGGCCGCGGTAGGGGTAGTCGTCGCGCGAGCGAAAGCTGATTTCGAGCGAGCCGTTGCGCAGGACCCGCGCGCTGTTCTCGATGATCGCCCAGCGGTCGGAGAGCATCGACGCACGCTGCACGAAGAACAGCAGGTAGGTCTCGTTGAGCGGCTGCGGCACGAAGCGACCCGCGGGGTCGAGCCGGACGGGCGCGGTTGCAGGCGGCGCGCGCAGCACGCGCGTCTGCGCGCAGTCGTGGTACCAGCGCGGATAGGAAGCGATGTCGCGCAGCACGGCCAGGAACGGCTGCGGCGGCAGCGCGAAGCGCGTCGCGACCTTGACCACGCCCAGGCTGGACCGGCCGCCTTCCCGGGTCCACATCTGCACGCCCTGCTCGCGGCCTTCGTACTGCCAGGGCTGGACCTGGCGCTGCGCGCGCACGACGGCGGCGCCCAGCAGCGCTGCGGCCAGCACGGCGAGCATGCGGCTGATACCCGAGGTTTTCGTTGCTGCGAGGCCCATGGCCGAAGCCTGATTCGATCAAGCGCTCGGGCGCCCGTGGGCTCGCGCCCCGGCGCGCAGCGCGAGCACCCGCGCCCTCTCCGGCGGCCCCTCATGTCCCCCTGGCGGCGGCGCTGGTGCTACGGTAACCCGAGGGAGGAGGCGCTGGCGGGGGCGCTCCCCCCGAAGGGGCGGAGCCCGGCATGAAGCTGATCAGCTACAACATCCTGGACGGCGGGCGCGACGGGCAGGATGGCAGCCGGCTCGAGCGCGTGCTCGGGCTGCTTCAGCGCGAGCGTCCCGAGCTGCTGCTGCTGAGCGAGTGCTGCGGGTTCGAGCGCGATCACGAGCGCGAGCTGCATCGCTTCGAACGGGCGCTCGGCATGTCCGGCCTGCTGGCCACCGCCGACAGCGGCTACCACCTGGCGCTGTTCTGGCGCGGCGACGCGTTGCTGCACGAGGCCGAGGTCCTGCGCGTAGGGTTCGCGCACGTCGCGCTGCGCGCGCGCCTCACCCTGAACGGGCGAGCCTGCAAGCTACTCGGTGCGCACCTCAACCCGGCCTCGGGAGAGGCGCGGCTGCGCGAGGCGCAGCGCCTCGCGGGTCAGGTCCGCCCGTACGAGCCCGCGCTGCTGCTCGGAGACCTGAACGCGGTGAGCCCGCGGGACGCAGCCGGCGCGCACCCCGAACGCTGGCCTCAGCGCTATCGCGAGCGCCACCTGCGGCCGGACGGCACGCTCGACACGCGCGCGGTCGCCGCGCTCGAGGCCGCGGGCCTGATCGATCTGGACGCCGCGCTGCACGCCGCGCACACGCAGCCCACGTGGCCGGCGCGACGCTTCGCCGCGGACCGGCCGCGCCAGCGCCTGGACTACGCGCTCGCGAGCGCCCCGCTGGCGCGGCGCGCGAGCGCCTGCGCGCCGCTGCAAGACGACGACGCGCAGCAAGCCTCCGATCACCTGCCGCTGTGCCTGGAGCTCCAGCTTTAGCTGGCTGTACGCAGCGAAGCGGCGCGTAACGCGCCGGTCGCGAGGACTGAGCTTCAACGCTTGCAGTCGTCCTCGCCCATGACCTGGAAGCCCTTGCCCATGTCGACTTCCATCTTATGGCCAGCTTCCTTCTCGCCCTTCTTCGACATGCTCTCTCGGATCTTCATCTTATGACCCATCATGTAGCCCTCGCCCAGGAAGGTGATGGTGTCGCTCTGCATGCCGGGTGAGATCTCGTAGCTCGCGCCGCCGGTCTCGTCGGACCCGGTCATCACGAACAGCTTGGCGCCGGGCTGGTAACTGATCAGAAACGTGCCCTTGAAGCCCGGCGTGGTCTTGGTCTTCCTCAAGGCGTACTCGCCCTGATAGTAGAAGCCGTGCTGGACCTTCTTGAAACGCACGGTCGACTTGCCGGTGAGCTCGGGCGAGCCGGGCCCCATCGAGCCCGCGGCCATCTTGGTATCGCACTTCCAGGTCCCATTGAAGAACTTCATCGCGGCGTCGAGCTCGGGCGGCGGCGTCGGCTTGCCGGGTGCAGCAGCCGGCTTCCCCCCGGGCTTGGCCGCGTGCTCCATGTGCTCGCCGGGCTTACCCATGTGCTCCCCGGGCTTGGCCATGTGCTCCATGTGCTCGCCGGGCTTACCCATGTGCTCCCCGGGCTTGGCCATGTGCTCGCCGGGCTTCGCAGCAGGCTTCGCAGCCGGGTGTGCCGCGGCCGGCGCGGCGGGTTTCGCCGCGGGCGTGCCCTGCGCGAAGGCGACCGACGCGAGCGCAGCGCAACAAAGGACGATGACAAGTGGCTTGTTCATGAAAGGCCCTCCCAGCTCGGCAGCGTAGACGATCCTGCGCGCGGCTCAAACCGCAATCTCGCGGGGGGCGCAGCTGTCCGCCTTGTCAGTCGCGTGCCCAGCGGGGCTTGCGTTTGCGATCCAGCACGCGCAGCAAGAGCAGCACGCCGAGCACGAGCGCATATGCGCCCGGTTGCGTCAGATCGCGCTTGACCCGCCAGATGAAGTGTACCGCGGCGAGCGCGGCCGACACGTAGGCGAGCCGGTGCAGACGTTTCCAGCGCCGCGCGCCCAGGCGCTTGAGCATGCCGGAGGTGGAGGTGGCGGCGAGCGGAATCAGCAGCACGAACGCGGCGAAGCCGACCGTGATGAAGCGGCGCTCGGTCACATCCTTGACGATCGCCGCCCACGCCAGCCCCTGATCGATGACCGCGTAGAGCAAGAAGTGCAGCGACGCGTAGAAGAACGCGAGCAGCCCGAGCAGCCGCCGCACGCGGATCGGCCAGGTGACGCCCAACACGATCTTGAGCGGGGTCGCCGCCAGCGAGGCGAGCAGGAAGATCAGCGCGAGCAGGCCGAGCTGGTTGAGCGCGCGCGCGACCGGGTCGGCGCCGAGCGCGTGGCGCGCGGCGCGCAGCAGCAGCAGCGCCAGCGGCACGAGCGCGCCGATCAGCACTCCGGGCTTGAGCCACGGAAGCTTCTGCTTGGCGGCGGGGGCGGCGGCGGGCAGGCTGCGCTCGGCGTTCACGTCAGAAATTCTTCCGCAGGTCGAGCCCCGCGTACAGGCTCGCGACCTCGTAGTAACCGTTGAACGGCAGAGTGCGGCGGCGCGAAAGCTCGCCGATGCGTCGCTCGGTGGCCTGGCTCCAGCGCGGGTGGTCCACCTCGGGGTTGACGTTGGCGTAGAAGCCGTACTCCGAGGGCGCAGCCAGGTTCCAGGTGGTGCGCGGCTGGGTCCGCGTGAAGCGGATCTTCACGATCGACTTGACGCCCTTGAAGCCGTACTTCCACGGCACCACCAACCGCAGCGGCGCGCCGTTCTGGTTGGGCAGCGTGCGGCCGTAGAGACCCACCGCGAGCAGCGCCAGCGGGTGGGTGGCCTCGTCGATGCGCAGGCCCTCGACGTAGGGCCAGTCCAGCAGCGAGCCGCGCTCGCCGGGCAGCTGCTGTGGATCGAGTAACGTCGTCAGCTCGACGTACTTGGCCCGCGAGGTGGGCTCGAGCCTTCGCACCAGATCGCCCAGCGGAAAGCCCACCCACGGGATCACCATCGACCAGGCCTCCACGCAGCGCATGCGGTAGACGCGCTCCTGCAGCGGAAACCACTTGATCAGGGTGTCGATGTCGATCACGCGCGGCCGCTTCAGCTCGCCTTCAAACGCGACCGTCCAGGGGCGCGTTCGCAAGCTGCCGGCGTTCGCGGCCGGGTCGGACTTGTCGGTGCCGAATTCGTAGAAATTGTTGTAGGTGGTGACGTCCTGATACGAGGTGCGCGCCTCGTCGAGCTGCTCGCCGGGCGGCCAGCGGCTCGCGATCGGCAGCGCCGAAGGCGGCTTGGGCTTGGGCTCGCGCCGCGGGCGCGAGGCGTCGCCGATCAAGGCGAGCAGCCCGCCGCCCACCACCGCGGCCGTCCCCGCAGCCAGGCCGACATTCTTGATCAGCTCGCGGCGGCGCAGGTAGAGCGCCTCGGCGGTGATCTCGGGCTCACGTGGGGGGTTGCTCGCCTTCATGCTCGCCAGCGGCGCAAGCGCTGCGGGCCTTGCCGCTTTCCGGGTGCCTTCTTGTTGGACGGTCGCGGGCGCGATCCGTTACGGGCCGCTGGGCCCCTGCAGCAGGAACCCTGTAGCGTACCGGGTGGCGCGCGCACGTGCCCGCGGGAGCGCCGCCGGGTGTGGGCCGGCGTGGCGGCGAGCCGCGGCGGGCGTGGGTAGCTACCCTCCGGACCGATTGTGTGACGGGAACGGGTTGTGCGGGTGGCCCCGGGCCCGGCATGCTCAGCCGCCAGACGGCCATGGTTCCACCCACCGCCGCAAGCCGGGCACGCGGGCAAGCATGCGTCGCGTTCGCCCTATCGGCCGCGCTGCTGTGCGCGTGCGGGCGCGCTGCGCCGAGCGCGTACGCCGGCTTCGTCGACGGGCCGGTCGCAGCGGTCGCCGCGCCGGTCAGCGGGCAGGTTGCGGCCGTGCTGGTGCACGAGGGACAGCGCGTGCAGCACGACCAGCTGCTGGCGAAGCTCGACGCGCGCGAGCGCGTGGCGCTGGTGGCCGAGGCCCAGGCCAGCGTGGAGCACGCGCGGGCGATGCTGCACCAGACCGAGCACGACGTGCAGGCCGTAGCGCCCACGGTGCGCGCGGCCGAGGCCGACGTGGCCCGGCAGCAAGCCAACCTCGACGACGCGCTTGCGGATTTCGATCGCGTCAAGCGCCTGCTGCAGACCGGCGCCGGCACCCAGGCACAGCTCGATTCTGCCCGCGCGCGCCTCGACGCCGCGCGCGCCGGGCTCGAGTCGCTGGGCGCCAGCCGCCAGGCTTCGCGCGGGCGGGTGGCCGCGGCGCTCGCGGGCGTGCGCACGGCGCAGGCCGCGGTGCAGAGCAGCGAGGCCGCGCTCGAGCTCGCGCGGGTCCGGCTGGCCGAGGCCGAGATCCGCAGCCCCTTCGACGGCCTGGTCGCCGAGCAGAGCCTGCAGGCTGGCGAGTGGGCGGCGCCCGGCACGCCGGTGGTCAGCGTCGAAGACCTCACCCGCCAGTGGGTGCGCATCGACGTCGAGGAGACCGCGCTCGACGGGTTGCGCCTGGGGCGCAAGGCCGAGATCCGGGTGAGCGCATTTCCCGGGCGGCGCTACTTTGGGCGCGTGAGCGAGATCGGCGCCGAAGGCGAGTTCGCGATCAACCGCGACGTCAAGCGCGGCCGGCCCGACGTGCGCACGTTCCGCGTGCGGGTGGGCCTGGACAAGGTCCACGACGAGCTGCGTCCGGGGATGACGGCGGAGGTGACGATCGCCGGCGCCGGGGGCGCGCGGTGAGCGCCGCGATCGAGGCCCATCAGCTCACGCGCCGCTTCGGCAAGCTGGTCGCGGTCGACCGGATCGACCTGCGGGTGGAGGAGGGCGAGCTGTTCGGGCTGCTCGGCCCCAACGGCGCGGGCAAGACCACGCTGATCCGCATGCTGACCGGGCTGCAGGCGATCACCTCGGGCAGCGCCACGGTCGCCGGCGTCGACGTACAGCGCAATCCCACCGCGCTGCGGCGCGCGATCAGCGTGGTGCCCCAGGCGCTCACCTCCGACCTGGACCTGAGCGGTTATGAGAACCTCAACATCTACTCGCGGTTCTTCGAGGTGCCGCGCTCGGTGCGCGGACCGCGCATCGAGCAGCTGCTCAAGCGCGTGGAGCTGTGGGACCGGCGCGACGATCTGGTCAGCACCTATTCGGGCGGCATGCGCCGGCGGCTCGAGATCGCGCGCGGGCTGATCCACAAGCCGCGTGTGCTGTTTTTGGACGAGCCCACGATCGGGCTCGATCCGCAGAGCCGCCACGTGATCTGGGACCTGCTGCGCGAGCTGCGCGCGGGCGGGGAGCTGACCATCTCGCTGACCACCCACTACATGGACGAGGCGGATGTGCTGTGCGACCGCATTGCGATCGTGGATCAAGGCCACATCGTCGCGATCGGCACCCCAGCGGAGCTAAGAACCTCGGTGCCCGGCTCCGACACGCTGGAGCTAACGCTGGATGCGCCGCTTGCAGACGCGCTGGCACAGACGCTGTCGGCACTGCCCGGCATGCGCGGGCTCGAGCGCGACGGGGTGCGGCTGACCGCGCAGGCCGACGATGGGGCGCTGCTGCTGCCGCGCCTGATCGAGGCCGCCGCCGCCGGCGGCGCCAGGGTGCTGTCCACCAGCATGACCCGCATCAGCCTGGAGGACGTGTTCATTCATCTGACCGGCCGCTCCATGCGCGACGCGCAAGCCGGTCCGGGCGATGCACGGCGCGCGGCGCTGCCGAGGCGATTCTCGTGAAAACCCTGGCGGTGCTCGAGCGCGACCTGCGGCGCATGCTGCGCAACCCGATGACGCTTTTCAGCGCCATCCTGATGCCGCTGCTGTACCTGGTGATCCTCGGCAACTCGCTGCAGGGCCCGATCAAGGGCCTGCCGCTCGGCGTGGTTTGCTTCGATCGCGGCCCGGATGCGCGCGCGCTGCTCGGCGCGCTGCAGGCAGTCGAGCGCGGCCCGCACACCATCCGCCTGGTCTCGCTCTCCGACCCGCAGCACGGGATGTCGTTGCTGCGCAGCGGGGAGCTGTCGGGCTTTCTGGTGGTGCCGCAGCGCTTTTCCTCGGATCTAGCGCGCGGGGCGGCACCCGCCATCGGGCTTTTCGTCGACAACGTCGACGCGCTGGCCGCGGGCGCGCTCGAGGCGGCGGTGATGGGCACGCTGCCGGCGCTGAAACAACCGCTGGCCCGCTTCGAGCTGCACTTGGGCGGGCCGCGCGTGCTGCCGCAGGAGATCTATCCGCGCGTGGACTACGACACCTCGCTGGTGCCCGCGGTGGTGGTGATGGCGATCTTCATGGGCAGCATGATCGCGGGCGGCTTCAACCTGGTGATGGATCGCTTTCTCGGCGTGCACGAGAGCTACCTGTCAACCCCGCTGCGGCGCCTCGACATCGCGCTCGGGGTGCTCGGCAGCGGCACGCTGGTGACGCTGATCTCGAGCAGCGTGGTACTGTGGAGCGGCCTGCTCATCACCGGCGGGCGCGTGCACGGCGGTCTGGCCGGCTATCTGGCGCTGCTCTCGGTGCAGCTGCTCACCACCTTCGGGCTGCTGGCGATGATGATGGCGGTGCTGGGCCGCGCGACCCACCCGCGCATCAGCGGAGTGCTCGGCGGGTTTCTCAACGTCATCCTGTTCTTCCCCAGCGGCGCGCTCTACCCACTCGCGAGCTTTCCCCCATGGCTGCGCACGATCGCGTGGATCGACCCCGAGACCCACGCCATCGCCGCGCTCAAAGCCGTGCTGTTTCGGGGCGGCGACCTGCGGGCGGCCGGCGGGCACGTGATGTTTCTGGCGGCGTTCACGCTGGCGATGACCATCGTGGCCACGACCTCGCTCAAGCGCACGCTCTGAAGACCGCGGCCGCTTCGGAATCGAGCGCGGCCGCGGACCGTGCTAAGGGATCGGACAGTGATCCCCTACCGCGACGAAAACGAGTCCATCCGCACGCCCGTCGTGACGATCGCGATCATCGCGCTCAACACGCTGGTATGGCTATTCGTGCAGGGCGCCGGCAGCAGCTACGCGCTGGCGGCGTCGGTCTGCAACCTCGGCCTGATCCCCGGCGAGCTCACGCTACGAGCGCCGCCCGGCTCGGGCTTCGCCATGGGAAACGGGCTCGCCTGCTTGACCGACCCTGGCCGCGCGCCGCTGCACATCCTGAGCTCGATGTTCCTGCACGGGGGCTGGATGCACATCATCGGGAACATGTGGTTTCTGTGGCTGTTCGGCAACAACGTCGAGGACGCGATGGGCCGCGGGCGCTTCGTCGCCTTCTACCTGCTGAGCGGACTCGGCGCGGCCGCGGCCCAGGTACTCTCCGATCCGGCGTCGATCTATCCGATGGTCGGCGCGTCGGGCGCGATCAGCGGGGTGATGGGCGCCTACATGGTCCTGTACCCGCGCGTGCGGGTGTTCACGCTGGTGCCTATTGGCTTCTTCATCACCTCGATCGCACTGCCGGCGTGGGTGATGGTCGGCTACTGGATCGCGCTGCAGGTGTTCGGCGGCCTGCTCGGCAGCAGCGAGGGCGGGGTCGCGTTCTGGGCGCACGTGGGCGGCTTCATCACCGGCGTGCTGCTGATCAAGCTGTTCGCGCGCGAGGACTACCTCGCGCAGCACCGCGCCGCGCACTGGCGCCCGCGCCGCCAGGGCATGTACTGGCGCTGAGCGCGCGGCTCAGCTCGACGGCGTGAGCCGCGCCAGGTGTGCGGAGCTTGCACGCCCCTTCGGCCCGCAAGGCGCGGGCAGAGCCTAGCCGCACGCACAGCCAGCACGCCCAGCCCTTCGACAACCGTGAGCGTCGCCGGTTCCCGCCGCGGCGAGCCGGCGGGCGATCCGCTCGACTCCGGGGAGCGTTTGCTCCAAAATCGCGGGCTCCGAGCCGCTCGCGTCCGCCCACATCGACGCGGGGAATCATGCCAGCTTCGCAGCCGACCGAAACCCGATCCCACGTCATCGTCTCGGTCTCCGGGCCCGACGGGCCCGGGATCACCGCGCGCTTGACAGGCATTCTCGCGCAGATGGGCGCGGACCTGCTGGACATCGAGCAGGTGGTGGTGCAGCGCCACCTGTCGCTCGGCATGCTGATCGCCATCCAGGAAGACCGCGGCGTGCTCAAGGAGCTGCTGTTCGCGGCCAAGGAGATGGGCATGAGCCTCGACTTCATGCCGGTCGAGCAGCTGCAAGCCGGCGCGCCCAGACGTCCGGACCGTTACGTCGCCACCGCCATCGGCAAGAGCCTGGGCGCGCCCGAGATCCACGCGCTCTCCACCGTGCTGGCCGACCACGGCGCGAACATCGCCAAGATCGGAGGGCTCTCGCACGGGGACCTGCGCTCGATCGAGGTGCACGTCGACCTGCCTGGGGGTGACCGCGGCGCCGGCCCGCTCAAGGAAGCCTTGTTGCGACTGGCGATGCGCAGCTCGTTCGACATCGCGCTGCAGCGCGAGGGGGTGTTCCGGCGCAGCAAGCGCCTGGTCGTGATGGACATGGATTCCACTTTGATCACGATCGAGATCATCGACGAGCTGGCGCGCGCCCGCGGCGTGCGCGACCAGGTCGCCGCCGTGACCGAGCAGGCCATGGCCGGCGAGATGGACTACGACGAGTCGCTGCGCAGGCGGCTCGCGCTGCTCGCGGGCCTGGACGTGGCCGTGCTCAAGCGCCTGGCCGCCGCGCTGCCGCTGACCGAGGGCGCCGAGACGCTGGTCCGCGCGCTCAAGCGCCTGGGCTATCGCACCGCGGTGATCAGCGGCGGCTTCTCGATCGCAGCCGAGTCGCTCAAGGCGCTGCTCGGCATCGACTACGCCTATTCCAACACGCTCGAGGTCCAGGACGGCAAGCTGACCGGGCACGTGGTCGGGCCGATCGTCAACGCCGAGCGCAAGGCCGAGCTGCTCGACACCATCGCGCAGGCCGAAGGCATCCTGCTCGACCAGGTGATCGCGGTCGGCGACGGTGCCAACGACCTGCGCATGCTGGAGAAGGCGGGGCTTGGCATCGCGTTTCGCGCCAAGACCAAGGTACGCGCGGCAGCGGACACCTCGATTTCGGCAGGCGGCCTCGACTCGATCCTGTTTCTGCTCGGCTTCAGCGCCGACGAGGTGGCCGAGGTGCTGGCCTTGCCCTGAGGCCTGCGCCACGGTGCTGGCTTGTGTCGCATTTTGGTTTGCGCTAGTCCTCCGCCCGGGTGATGTCGGCCGATGATCGCATCCGAGCTGTTGCCGAGCGGGGCGTCGGTTGACGAAGGGAGGGTAGCTCCCCTTTCGAGGAAAGCGACGTCGCGGGCGGAGAACTAGGAGCCGACCAGGGACACCACCGTGACCACACAGCGCGCAGCAACTGTGCAAGGGGATCGTTCGATATTGGTCGAGGTGGACCATCCGGACTACGAGCGCACGCGCGAGCTACTGGCACGCTTTGCCGAGATCGAGAAGTCGCCCGAGCACGTTCACACCTATCGCATCAGCGATTTGTCGCTGTGGAACGCAGCAGCGACCGGTATGAGCGCCGATGCGATACTGGACGCGCTTCGCGGCGTGAGTCGGTTCGAGCTTCCTGGTCATCTCGAGCATGAAGTGCGGGACTGCATCGCGCGCTACGGGGTGTGCTCATTGCACGAGTGTCGCGACGACGAGTCCCGGCTGCGGCTTGCTGTGCGCGATGCGTTCGTGCGTGAGCGGCTGGCCGGTGAGAAGCGTGTGGTACAGATGCTGTCGCCGTGCCCGGACGGGTTCTTCATCGAGACGCGCAACCGCGGCGCGATCAAGCAGGCGCTGCTCAAGATCGGCTTTCCGGTGACGGACCTCGCAGGGCTCAAGCCCGGCGCGCCGCTCGCGCTCCAACTGCGAAGCGAGCGCTTTGCGCCCTACCCGTACCAGGAGCAAGCGGCGGCGGCTTTTGCACAGAGTGGGGGACACGGGGTGATCGTGCTGCCCTGCGGCGCCGGCAAGACCATTGTGGCGATGCTCGCCGTGCGCGCACTCCAAACCCGAACGCTCGTCATCACCACCGGCCGCGAGGCATGCTCGCAGTGGCGTCGCGAGCTGCTGGACAAGACCGATCTGGGGGAAGACGCCGTTTGCAGCTACGAGAGTGGCTCGAAGCGCGTGGGCCCGCTCACAATCACGACGTACAGCATGCTCGCGCACAGAGGCGGCTCGGGTCCCACCGGGCATCTGCATTTCGACCGGCTTTCGCGCGAGCCCTTTGGCCTGGTCGTGTACGACGAGGTGCATCTGTTGCCCGCGCCGGTGTTTCGCCTGACGGCCGAGCTGCAGGCAAGGCGCCGGCTCGGCCTCACCGCAACCTTGGTGCGCGAAGACAAACGAGAGGGTGACGTGTTCGCGCTAATCGGACCCAAGCGCTACGACGTCCCGTGGCGACAGCTCGAGACCTCCGGTCACATCGCCGCTGCGAGCTGCTACGAGCTGCGGGTTGGGCTTCCGGACGCGCTGCGGGCGAGCTACGCCACCGCCGATGCACGCGAGCAACCGCGCCTGGCCGCGGAGAACCCGCTCAAGCTGCGCGCGCTGCAGGAGCTCGCCGAGCGCCACGCCGGCGATCGCCTGCTGGTGCTCGGCAGTTACCTCGATTCGTTGAAGACCGCGGGCAAGCTTCTCGGAGCGCCGGTCATCAGTGGAGAGACGCCGCACGCCGAGCGCGAGCGTCACTACGCGGCGTTTCGGCGCGGCGAGCAGCGCAGGCTGTTGCTCTCACGCGTGGGCAACTTCGCGATCGATTTGCCCGAGGCGAACGTGCTCGTGCAGCTCAGCGGCACGATGGGCTCACGTCAGGAAGAGGCGCAGCGCCTGGGCCGAGTGCTCAGACCCAAGCCTGGTGGCGCGATCTTCTACTCGCTGGTCACGCGCGACACCGTGGATCAGCAGCACGCCCTGCACCGCCAGCTCTTCCTGACCGAGCAGGGATACCGCTACTACATCGAGGACTGGGACCCGAATGAGGAGGCCGATCATGGCCCGCAGCTTCACTGACGAGCGTGTGCCCAGCGCGATCCAGCTCGGCAGGCTGAGCGAGAGCGATTGCGCAATCGTCGGCAAGAGGCTCGGCCTTTCCACGGCGGATCCGCAGCAGCTTGCGCAACGTCTTTCGGACCGCGCGTTCCTGCGCTCGCGCCTGTTGCAACTGCCGGCGCTGTGTCTGGTAACGCTGGAGACGCTGCTCGAAGGCGGGGGCGTGCTACACGACGCCGCCCTGCATGGGCTCGTGCGCGCGCGAACCGGCTGCCGGTCGTCCCAGATCGCGGCGGCGTTGACGCTGCTGTTCGAGAGCGGGCTGGCGTTCGGCCTGAGCTGGGCAACGGGTGCGCCGCGCGGCCAAGCGGGCGTGCCCGGGCCGGCGGCGCAGCCCCTCCACGAGCTGCTGGCCGGAGTGAGCTTGCCCCATGAGGCGCCGCCGGGTGAGGCGTCCGCGGGTGAGACGCGCCGCGGACATCGGGACCTGCTGGCGCTCGTCACGCTCACCGCGCATCGCAGGCCCCGGCTGACGCAACGGGGACTGCCCGACCGCGGGTCGATCAAACGCCTTGCCAAGGGCCTCGGAATCGAGGTCGACAGAGTCGAGCACGCGCTGTCGGTGGCGACAGGGCTCGGTTGGATGGCCGGCACTCACGATGGCATTGCGCCCAGCGCACGCTCGCTCTTGGAGGCGGTCGACGGAATGCTCGCCGCATCCGGCCACGACCTGCTGCGCTGCATCAGCCTGATCGGAGCGGATGGCTGGACCAGCGTGGAAGCGCTGGCTCGTGCACTGTGGTCCGCCGCGTACCGGGATTCGGCCTTCTACATGGGGCTTGTCCCCGTTCCGGAAGTCGAGACGATCGCCAAGCAGCTGGCCGAGCTGCCGGGTCTGCAAGTCGCCGAGCACGCGGGCACGCAATGGGTGCGCCGAGTGCGGCCCGCGCACGCGGGCGGCGACGGGCACGTGACGCCGAGCTTCGAGGTGCTGCTCGGCCCCGGCGCCGACCTTGCAACCGTCGTGCGCGTCGGGCTGTGCTGCGAGCTGGTGCGGGCGGACCACGTGCTCACCTTACGGCTGACGCCGCAGTCGGTCGCGGTCGGTCTCGCGTGCGGACTGGAAGCCAATGAGCTGCGCACTGCCCTCGCGGGTGTCGGTCCCCACGGGCTGCCCGAGAATGTGGCCTTCATGCTCGACGATTGGATCAAGGCTAGCCGGATAGCCCACGTACGGCGCGGCACGTTTCTATTCACAGACGACGCATCGGCCGAGCGCATCGCGGCAGGGCTCGGCGCCGACTTGCTGAGTCGACCAGCGCCCGGCGTGGTCGAGCTGCCTGCGTCGCTCACGGGCTCCGCGCTCGAAAGGATTCTTTCCAAAGCGGGCATCGCTCTGGGCGCCTCCGGCAGCCTCGACGAGCTCGCGAGCCAGCGGCGCATGGAGCGCTATGCGGCGGCGCCAGAGGCATTCGACCTCCCAGCGAAGCGCCCGCTTCCGCCGCTGCCGGAGCCCGATGCGGAGCTGCGCGCCGCCGTGCTGCGCGCGCGAGAGACCGGCGATTATGGCGTCGAGGCTCCTGCGCCGGACCAGAGCCACGGACTGCTTGGCGAGCTCGAAGCCATGGCGCGCACGCAGGGTGCGCCCGCGGAGCTCTTCGAGCTGCTGGCCCTGTTGCGAAAGTGGCAGAAGCGGCTGCCGGACGAGCTGCGCGCGTGGATAGGGCGCATGCCCAAGCTCAGGCGCGTCGAGGCCGAAACAGCGTTGGAGCTGCCGATACACGTCCTGCCGTGGCTCTTGCTCAACGACAAGTGGCGCTCGCGCACGCTCAAGACGGCATCGGACTTGGCCAGTCTCAATCGGCAGGCCCAGGCTGTCTCGCGGGCGGGACGCTTGCGAAAGGAGGGCGATCGCGCGATCGCGTTGCTCCAGCAGCCGCGGCTCGTGGCGGCGATCGACCGCGCGCTGGAAGCGCTCGCCGCGAAAGAGGACGATGACGTCACAGGCGAGGTATGCGAGCACTGCGGTCGCAGACACGGCATCGACGACTTCGACGAGCTGGACGAGCTGGACGAAATGGAAGGCTGCGCCGGCGACGAGCTCGACGCTGCCCTCCAGCTCCACGCAGCAACCATGCGGCGCCAGCCGCCGCTCGGCACGATGCCGCCGACGCCGCCAGAAGCCGTGCGCGAGCTGGTCGACAAGGCCGTCAAGACCGAACGCCCCGTACACCTCGAAGTGAGCGATCACGGTCGAAGGCGCGTGTATTCGGTCATTCCCGAGGCACTGCGCCGGCGCGGCCGTGACGAGGTGTTGCTCGCCACCGACCTCGAGTCACTCGATTCGCGTGTCTTCAAGCTCGAGGACATCTCTGCTGCGCGCGTCGACGCGGAGTGAGCCGAAGGCGTTCGGGTTGCCCGGCGTAGATGCGACGGGGCGCAGCCTAACGCAGCGGTTCGACGTCGTGAAAGCGGCGCAGGTCGAGCACCATGGCACCGTCTTCGGCCTCGGACAGCACGTCTGCCAGGCGCATGTCCCACAGCACGTCGCGCGCGAAGTACACACGCGAGGCGTGCATGGTCTGCATCGTCACGTCGTCGAGCCCCACCATGGTCACCTGAATCTCGACCTCGCTGTCCGCGATCGATTGCGCGCTCTGGCCGTATAGCGGGCTGCCCTGGTCGACCACGTGCATCAGGCTCCACGAGCGCGACAGCGACAGCGCGCGATCGCGCGCCAGTCTGAGGTCGAGCGTGCGATAGAACAGCTGCCCCTCGGCGGTGTGCTCCGTGCGCGAAAGCACGGCGCGGAACTTCACGTCCACGATACGGTTTCCGCGCTCGTTGCCCAGCCGGATCATCAGCGTCGGCACCCCGTCCATCGGGCCGATTACCGCGTGCCGAGAGAACACCACGCGCGCGCTGGGACGCGAGAACTTGGCGAACACGAGCCCGGTGGCGAGCGCGACCAGCGTCAACGAGACCAGCGACTCCAGCACCACCAGCAGGTTGGTCGCGGTCGAGGTCGGATACATCGCGCCGTAGCCGATCGTGCCCATGGTCTGCACGCTAAAGTAGAACGCGTCCGCGAACGAGCCCGGCCGCGCGTGGGCGATGCCGCCGCTGAGCACGAAGGCGCACGCGAACAGCGCGTTCACGCACAGGAACGTCCCGGCGATCACCGAGAACGTCCCGGGCCACGAGATGCGCAAGAGCGCATGATAGAAGTCGCGCAGCGGCGTGGGGCGGCCACCGATGATCCGGATCTCGTAGTCGGCCCCGGGCGGAGCCAAAGAGTTGCGCCGCGCCACGGGCGCAGTCTCGACCGGACTCGCGCCGGCGCCAAGAAACAGGTGAGAGGACCCCGACCGATCGCCGGCCTACTGCAGCGTGAGCTGCATGCTCGCGCTCACGGTGAAGCAGCTGCCGGCGGCCTCGCCCGCGGTGCTCACGCTGAGCGTGTGCTTGCCTGGCGGGAACGCTGGTCCCTTGGGCTCGCCGGTGTCGCTGGGGCCGCCCCAGTTGACCCCGTCCCAGTCGAAGCTGCCTTGATATCGTCCCTTGGGCAGGGGGATCGCGGACAGCGGCCCGGGCGGGCACAGCCCCACGTCGCTCGCGCAGTAGCTCTGACCGCCGGGGGCGAGGCGACCCGCGATTGCGCGCCCATCCTCAGGACGCGGTCTCGCCGATTAGCTCGTAGGCCGGTTCAGCGGGGAAAGCGGTTGATGAACGGTAGCTGTCATGGCGACGTGTCCTCCATGGAGCATGACGGACGCGTTTCCAGGATTCCTGGTGCCAACGGCTACGGCGCGTCAGCCGACGTTCGGCTTGCCTTTTCGAGCTGTCGGTGCTTTAGGTCAGGGCGTGCGACCCGGCACGCGCGCCTCACGCCCTTCGCGCAAAGACGCAGCTACCCCACGCGACACCGTGTGGCCGACGCTGAGGGCCGCGCTGATCGCCGCGCTGTTGTTCGGCCAGGCGCTGGGGGAAACCCATCTCATCCTGGTGCAGCACCGGATGTGTCCGATGCACGGCCTGGAGCACGTCGCGGCCTCGCACCCCGGACCGTGGCGTGCCACGGGAACGCACCTGCCTCAGGCCGCACAAGCCGCCAAGCAACACGAGCACGAACGCTGCGCGCTGGTGTCGCTGCTGCGTCGTGACGCCTTGCGCAAGCTCCAGCCTCTGGTCCTGCGGCCACCGGCCGCGCTCAGCCAGCCGCCCGCGGACCGCGCCGCTGCGCCGAGCCACGCGCTGTGGCTGTTCGCGCCCAAGCAGGGGCCCCCCGCCTGAGCCGGAGGCGGTGAGCGAGCCGCCTCTCGGGCGTGCTCGCGTGCGTGTGCTTCCAGCCGGAGCGCGACGCGCGCGCGCACATGGGCATCCACCTGTCGGAACGCGGAGCCGAATCCACCGGTCGCGGC
This sequence comes from uncultured delta proteobacterium, assembly GCA_963778655.1. Classification (GTDB taxonomy): domain Bacteria; phylum Myxococcota_A; class Polyangia; order Polyangiales; family JAFGIB01; genus CAVZVA01. The sequence continues at coordinate 1,013,010 of CAVZVA010000010.1, read as the reverse complement.
CGGGGCTCCGTCGCTGGGATCTGGTTCAATCATGCGAATGCTACTCGCCGCGCTGGCGGCATGGGTGGGCTCCAGCCTGTTCGTGCCCAGCGCGCTATCAGCCCAAGCAGGAGTCAAGCGACTGACCGTTGCTGAAGCCGTCCGGCTCGCGCTGCTGCACAACCCCGACAGCCGTTCGGCCGAGCAGGACGTGGCCTCGGCGCGCGGCGCGGTCACCCAGGCCGAGCTGCTGCCCAATCCGGCGCTGTTCATCTCCGCGCTCGACACCAACATCAGCCCTGCCGACGCCCCGCTTCCCAATCAGTTCGGCCTCACCTGGACCTTGCCCATCGGCGGCAAGCGCGCGGCCACGATCGCCTCGGCGCGCTCGGAGGTGGGCGCGGCGCAGGCCTCGCAGGCCGCCGCCCGGCGCGAGCTGGCGCTGCAAGTCGAAAGCGCTTTCGTTCAACTGCTGCTCGACCAGGCCTTGCTCGAGTTCGCGAAGCAAGACCAGCAGACCTTCGAGCAATCGGTGCAAATCAATGAGGTGCGCTACGCGGACGGCAAGATCGCGTACGGCGAGGTGCTCAAGCTGCGCATCCAGGCTCGCGAGGTCGACGACACGGTACGACAAGCCGTGCAGAGCGTCAGCGACGACCGCGCCGAGCTCACTCGGCTACTCGGCGCGAGCACGCTGGCCGCGGACTTCCAGGCGGTCGGCTCGCTGGATGCGCCGGACATGCCCGGCAATCTCGCCGCCCGCGATGTGCTCGCACGCGCGCTGGCTCACCGTCCCGACTACCGCGCGCTGCTCGCCCAGCGCGACAGCGCGCGCCACGCGCTCGATCTGGCGCGCCGCCAGCCGATTCCCGATCTCGGCATCCTCGCCGACTACAACCGGATCCCAGGCACCGCGGGCAGCTACGACCTGCAGCTCACCGCCGAGCTTCCGCTGCTCGACCGCAATCAAGGCACCGTCGCTCAGGCGCGGGCCGCCTATACCAAGTCGCAGCTCGCGATCGACGCGCTCGAGGACCAGATGCGCGCCTCGGCCACCACCGCGGTGCAGGCGTGGCGCACGGCGCAGGAGCGCCTCACCGCGTACGGGGAGGATTTCGTGAAGACCGCCAAGGAATCACTGGACATCAGCCGGCATTCGTACGAGCAGGGCCGGGGCGCACTGCTCGAATACCTGGACGCGGAGTCGAGTTACCGCGACGTGCAGCGCGCCTACCGCACCGCCCAGGCACAGGCGATCCTGGCGGCCGCGAACATCCGGTTCGTGGCAGGAGACCCGCTGCCATGAGCGGCCGCACCTCACAGCTGGCCGCCGTCTGCCTGGGCCTCGCGATGACCACCGCGGCGTGCGCAGCCGATGGCGACGCTGCACCTGCCGCGAAGCGCTCCAGCGCGTCCTTGTTCGAGGTGCCGAGCGCGCAGCGCGCGCACCTGCAGGTAGTGGCGGTACACGAGAAGCCGGTCACCTTTCCCGTGTTGGTTCCGGCGATGGTTGCCTTCGACGAGCTCAAGACCAGCCGCGTCGTACCGCTGGTCAGCGGCAAGGTCACCAAGGTCATGGTCCAGGAAGGCGACCGGGTGAAGAGCGGTCAAACCCTGTTGTCGATCGCGAGCCCCGACTCCTCGGATCTCTCGGCCAATCTCGCCCGTGATCGCTCGGCGCTGCGGATCAAGCAGGTGATCCTCTCGCGCGACCAGGATCTGTACGCCCACAAGGCGATCTCGCTCGAGGAGCTGCAGCAGGCGGAGCTGGACGTGGCTGCGGCCAAGGCAACGCTGCGCGACGACGAGGCGCATCTCAGCATCACCGGCGGCGTCAACAGCGAAGCGCTGGTGCGCTCGCCGATTGCGGGCCTGGTCGTCAGTCGCACCATCGCCGTGGGCGAAACGGTGCAAGCGGGAAGCACGCAGTGCTTCACCATCACCGATCCGGCGGCGGTGTGGATCATCGCCCAGCTCTACCAGCAGGATCTGCGGGTGGTGGCGCTGGGCGACACTGCGCTGATCCGGTCGCCGGTGTTGAGCACCCCGCTCGAAGGCAAGGTGAGCTACATCGGCGCCTCGATCGACGCCGACACGCTGACCATCCCGGTCCGGATCGAAGCCCAGAATCCGGATGGGGTGCTCAAGCGCGGCATGTACGTCAACGCCGAGGTGATTCCTCAGAAGATCGCAAACGCGAAGCTGGTGCCGGTGGCTGCGGTGCTGCGCGACGAGGACAACCTCCCGTTCACCTACCTGGAAGTCAGCCCCGGAAAATTCGCGCGTCGCCACGTGGAGCTCGGCCCGCAGGTCGGCGACGACTACGCCATCGAAGGCGGGCTCAAGGACGGGGAGAAGGTGCTCGCCGACGGAGCGCTGTTCGTGCAGTTCGCCGACAGCCTGGACCGATAGATGATCCATCGCCTCATAGCGGCCGCGCTGCGGCAAAGGTTGATCGTGCTCGGCGCGGCGCTTGCGGTGCTGGCCGCGGGCGCGTACGCCTTCCGCCAGCTCCCGGTCGACGCCTATCCCGACCTGTCGCCGCCCAAGGTGGACGTGATCACGCAGTGGCCGGGTCATGCGGCCGAGGAGGTCGAGCGCCTGATCACCGTTCCGCTCGAGATCGCCTTCAACGGGGCGCCGCGGCTGCAGGTGCAGCGCTCGATCTCGCTCTACGGCCTGTCGGACGTGATCTTGATCTTCGACTACAAGTCCGATCCCTACTTCGACCGCGAGCAGGTCTTCCAGCGCATGGGCGACGCGGAGCTGCCCGACGGGGTGAGCCCGTCGATGTCGCCGTTGTTTTCGCCCTCGGGGCTGATCTATCGCTACGTGCTGGAGAGCCCGGACCGCTCGCCCCAGGAGCTGAAGGTGCTGCAGGACTGGGTGGTGTACCGGCGCTACAAGGCGATCCCCGGGGTCGCGGACGACTCCGCCCTCGGCGGCACAACGCGCCAGTACCAGGTCGTGCTCGATTCAAACGCGCTCAACACCTATGGCGTGTCGGTCGACGACGTGGTGGGCGCGCTCGGTCGCAACAACGAGAACGCCGGCGGCGGCTTCTATCAGCTGGGCGGCCAGTTCTATTACGTGCGCGGCCTGGGCCGGCTCACCGACCTCACCGACATCCGCAACACGGTGGTGGCGACGCACGGGGGAGTGCCGATCCGGGTCGGCGACGTCGGCAAGGTGCAGATCGGCCACGCGCCACGCCTGGGGCAGTTCGGCTTCATGGACAAGGACGACGCGGTCGAGGGGGTGATCTTCCTGCGCACCGGCGACCCGACCCAAACCGTGCTCAAGCGCGTGCAGCGCGTAACCGAGCACCTGAACCGCAACATTCTGCCTCGCGACGTGCGCGTCCGGCCGTTCTACGACCGGACCGATCTGGTTCGACTCACGACGCAGACGGTCGAGCGCAACCTCGTGCTCGGCGTGCTGCTGGTCACGCTGATCCTGGTGCTGTTTCTGCACAGCGTCCGCACCGGGCTGATCGTGGCCTCGACCATTCCGCTGGCGCTGGCCGCGGCGTTCCTGCTGCTGAAGGGCCGGGACGTGCCGGTCAACCTGCTGTCGCTGGGCGCGATCGACTTCGGCATTCTGGTCGACGCCGGCGTGATCATGGTCGAGAACATCTTCCGCGAGCTCGGAGAGCGGCGGCAGCGCGGGGAATCAGGGCCGATCGACGAGGTGCTGCTCGGCGCCGCCCGGGACGTGGGGCGCCCGATCTTCTACTCGACCGCCGTGATCATCGCGGCCTACCTGCCGATCTATGCGCTGACCGGGCCCGAGCAGCGTCTGTTCGCTCCGATGGCCGACACCGTGGTGTTCGCGCTGCTGGGGACGCTGATCTTCACGCTGACCTTGCTGCCGGTGTTGTGCCGCATGTTCATGCGCAAGGGCGTGGTCGACCGCGAGGGCAGGATCTTCGGGGTGTTCAAGCGCTGGTACCTGGCGACCCTGGACCGTGCGCTCGCGCGCCCCAAGCTCACGCTGCTCACCTGTGTGCTGGCGTTTGCAGCCTCGTCGCTCACCCTCTTCGACATCGGCTCGGAGTTCATGCCCAAGCTCGATGAAGGCGCGCTGTGGGTGCGCGCGACCATGCCCTACACCATCAGCTTCGACGAGGCGAGCAAGATCGCGCCTCGCGTCCGCAAGGTGCTCTCGAGCTTTTCCGAGGTCACCACGGTGGCCAACGAGCTCGGGCGTCCGGACGACGGCACCGACCCCACCGGCTTCTTCAACTGCGAGTTCTACGTGGGCCTGAAGCCGTACGATCAGTGGACCGGCGCGATTCACACCAAAGAAGAGCTGATCGCCGCGGTCGACAAGCGGCTCAAGGCGTTCCCGGGAATCATTTTCAACTACACGCAGCCGGCCGAAGACGCAGTCGACGAGGCTTCGACCGGGCTCAAGAGCTCACTCGCGGTCAAGGTCTTCGGGCCCGATCTGCACACGCTGGAGAAGCTCGCGCTCGGGATCAAGCGCGCGATCGGCAAGGTGCGGGGCATCGAGCACGTGACCGTGGTGCGGGAGCTCGGACAACCGAGCCTGGACGTCAAGATCGATCGCCAGAAGCTGTCGCGCTACGGGCTCGACGTTTCCACCATCAACAGCCTGATCGAGGCGGCCGTGGGCGGCGTGCCCGCCACCTCGGTGATCCAGGGCGAGCGCGCGTTCGACCTGGTGGTGAGGATGAACGCGCGCTACCGCGACAATCCGGACGCGATCGGCCGGCTGCTGGTGACCACCCCGAGCGGGCAGCGGCTGCCGCTGTCGACCTTTGCGACGCTGACGGTGGAGCAGGGAGCCGCATTCGTCTACCGCGAGTCGGGCGAGCGCTACATCGGCGTGCAGTACTCGGTCGAGGGTCGCGACCTGGGCTCGGCGGTGGAGGCGGCGCGGCGCGCGGTGCAGAACAGCGTCCACGTTCCCACCGGCTACGAGCTGCAGTGGGGAGGCGAGTACCGCGACTTCCTGCACGCGCGCGCGGAAATGCTGGTGATCGTACCGCTCACGCTGCTGCTGATCTTCTTCTTGATCTTCGGCCTGTACGGCAACCTCAAGTACCCTCTGATCCTGGCGCTCAGCGTGCTGCTGACCATGCCCGAGGGTGGGCTGCTCGCGCTGTGGGCGTTTCGCACCAACTTCAGCGTGAGCTCGGGTCTCGGCTTCTTGGCGCTGTTCGGGATCTCCGTGCAGACCGGCGTGATCTTCATCAGCCACGCCAACAAGCTGCGCCTGGCGGGCGCGTCGATCGACGACGCCACGCGCCAGAGCGCCGCGGTGCGCATCCGCCCGATCCTGATGACCGCGCTGGTGGCGTGCGTAGGCCTGATGCCCGCCGCCTTCTCGCAGGCGATCGGCAGCGACAGCCAGCGCCCCTTTGCCCAGGTGATCGTCGGGGGCCTGCTCTCCCGCATCGCCCTGAGCATCTTCCTCTTGCCGGTGCTCTACCGCTGGCTGTCACGACCCGGCGACCGGCTGGAGGTGTGAGGCCGGTCAGAAGACGCTTCAAGCGGGCTCCGCCGCTGGCCGCGCTCGCCGCAGCAAAGACTGGTCCGGGGCGACGTGGCGTGCCAAAATGCGAGCCTCCGGCCGCTCACACCTGCTCTTGCCGCAGGTGATCTCATGAAGCTCATCGCGCCCCCGCCATCCGCTGCTCCCTTTGGCCTGAGTGCCCTGATGATGGTCGCCCGCGCCGCAGAGGGTGGGCTGGTCCCCACACACCGCGTGCTGCTCGACACGGTCCAGCGCATGTTGCTCGGGACCAATCTGGACGTCGACGCACTGCCCGCGGTCGGCGCCGCCACGCTGGCGAAGCATTTCGAGGACCCGGCCCTGGCGAGGCAACTGATCCGCGCCATGGTCATCGTGAGCCTGGCGGTCGGCCCCGCGACCCCGGCTCAGACGGAGCTGATCGTCGGGTTCGCGCGCCAGCTCGGGGTCGACGAGCCAGCGGTCCGCGCCATCGAGCATCTCGCTCACGAAGAGCGCGTGCGCTTCCTGCTCGACTTCCACCGCCGTTCAAACCTGCGAGACTACATCAACAACCAATACCGCACGCAGGGTGGCATCCTGGCGCTCGCCAAGGGGTTGTTGGATTTCAAGGGCGTGCTGCACGACGAGGCGCTCGCCGCCCGCTTTCGGACGCTCGCCGACCTGCCGGACGATACGCTGGGCCGCGCCTTCGTCGATCACTATCGCAGCAATGGCTTCGCCTTTCCGGGCGAGCAGGCCGGCTTCCCGATGGGCGCGATCTTCCACGACGTCGGCCACGTGCTCGGCGGCTACGACGCCAGCCCCGAGGGTGAGCTGCAGGTCGCGTCGTTCCAGGCGGGCTACAGGCGCACGGAAGACTCGTTCTTTACCATGCTGTTCGCCGTGCTGATCCACACCGCGGGGATCAACGTCGCCCCATTGCCGATGCCCAAGCATCCGGGCCGCATCGGCGAAGGCGACCTCGCCGCGCGGATGCTTCACGCGCTCAAGCGCGGCTCGCAGATGACCACCGACCTCGGCGACGGCTGGGACTTCTGGCCGTACATGCCCTTGCCGCTGCAGGAGGCACGCCGGCGCCTCGGCGTGCCCCCGCTCGGGGCGGAGCTCAGGGCGGGAGCGGGCGTATACGGCCCGCCGATCGGCCGCTGGGAATAGTGGCTGGCGACCCGGAGTCGCGCTTCACGACTCACACTGCCCACGCGGCGAAGGCGATGCGCGCGATGGCGACCACGCCCAGCGCCCAAATCGCCGTGCGCAGGTAGCGAATCCCTGCCAGATAGATGGGGAAGTAGGCGAGGCGGGCCCAGAAGAAGAGCGCTGCGCCCGCCGAGATTTCCTGCTCGTTTGCACCGGCGAGCCTGGCGGCGACGAACGCGGCGGTGAACAGGACGAGGTTCTCGAGCATGTTGCGGGCGGCTCGATCCGCGCGTCCCGCGAGCGCGATGGGTTCCGGCAGGTCGTCGCGGTTGCCGAACGCGATCAGCATGCCCGGTCCGGTCCAGGCGCGTGCGCGGAGCAGGCTTGCCGCAAGCAGCATGACCCAGGTGAGCGCCACGGAAAGCACGAGGTATTCGATGTCTGTCATGCTCGAGATGATACGCGACCGGCGCGAAGGGACGGGCCTGTTCCGATTCCCGTCCCCGCGCTCGGGCCCGAAACCGTGGCGCATGCCGAGCGGCCGCTCGCGCGCGTGGTCGCTGGTGACGCAGGACCGTGATCTCGGATCGCGGGATGGTCAGAGCTTGCTCAAGCCGACGAACGTGTTGTCGGTGCCCACGGCATAGCAGGCGCCTGCAGCGTCGCAGAACACCTCCCAGCCGAGGCCGCGCCGTCACCGCGCTACGTGGCGGATGGCACGCGCTTGCATGGCCCTCCGAGGTGTATCAAACCTATGCACACGGCGTCGCGGGCACCATGCGCCGGAGCCCGAGACCGGCCCGGCATGCAGCATCGAATCGCACACGACTTATCGCCCGAGCAGGCCCGCCGCGTGCTGCAGCGCGCGGTCGAGAGCTACTGCGAGCGCTTCAGCAAATACGGGCCGGAGACCCAGTGGCTCAACGAAGACGAGGTGCGCATCGGCTTCCGCGTTCGGGGCATCGAGCTCTCCGGATTGCTACGGCTGTTGCCGCACGCGATCGTGCTCGACATGAACGTCCCAATCCTGCTGCGGCCCTTCCAGACCAAAGCCATCGACGTGATCGAAGCCCAGGTGCAGAGCTGGCTGCAGCGCACGCGTTCCGGCGAGCTGTGACGCGGCGCCGGCGTGCGCATCCCGCCGCCCACGACCCGGCAGGCAGGCCGCGCGGACGTTCCACAAGGCCTGCCGTCTGGCGTGACTCTGGGGGAGCTTCGGTGCATGGCAGCTCCCATCTTCAGCCGCCAGCGGGTGATCCTCCACCTGCTGCGTCGGGCCGACAGCAAGCCGTCGAGGACACTGCTGATGAAGTGGCTGTTCTTGATGGGTGAAGAGACCGAGGTCCGAGCCGAGATCCCGTTCTACGACTTCCTGCCATACCGCTTCGGGCCGTTCAGCTTCACCGTGTATCAGGAGCTGGCGCGGTTGGAGAAGCTCGGGCTCGTGACCGAAGACCTCAGGGTCCCCGCCGATCGACATCGGGAGGTCGCCCCGGGCGCGCTCCCCCGCCCCTGGCACGCCGCCCAGCACGATCCGACACACGCAAGGGCCGGCCGTATGAGCCCGGGCGCGCTCCCCCGCCCCTGGCACGCCGCCCAGCACGATCCGCATGCTCAACGCCAGGCGCGCTCACCGGTACGCCTTGGCCTGCATCGCGTACAGCTCGGCGTACTGCCCTCGCTTCGCGATCAACGCCTCGTGCGTGCCGACCTCCGCCACGCGCGCCCCGTCCAGCACCACGATCTGGTCCGCCATGCGCACGGTGGAGAAACGGTGCGAGACCAGGATGGTGATCCTCCGCGCCGCCGCGCTGTCCCCGCCGGCCGTGGCCGCGTCGTGCTTGACCGCGGCGGCGTAGCGCTCGAACAGCGCGTGCTCGGTCTCGGCGTCGAGCGCCGCGGTGGGCTCGTCGAGCACCAGCAAGAACGGCTCGTCGCGCATGAAGCCGCGGGCGAGCGCGAGCTTCTGCCACTGGCCAAAGCTCAGCTCCACGCCGCCCGGCCAGGTGGGGCCGAGCTGCGTGCCGAGGCCACCTTCGAGCTGCGCGACCACGTCGCTCGCGCCCGCGCGCTCGATGCCCGTGGTCACCGCGGGCTCGTCGTCGAGCCGCGGCAAGTCGCCCACCCCCACCGACTGTCGCGCGAACAGCTCGAAGCGGAAGAAATCCTGAAACGCGCCCGCCAGCCGCGCGCGCCAGCCGTCGGCCGGCATGCGCGCGAGCGCCTGGCCATCGACCAGGATCTGACCCTCGCTCGGCTCGTACAGCTTGCACAGCAGCTTGACCAGCGTGCTCTTGCCCGCGCCGTTCTCGCCCACCAGCGCCACTACCGAGCCCGGTCGCAGCTCCAGGCTCACGTCGTCGAGCACGCGACGCTCGGTGCCCGGATACGCGAACGACACGTGCTCGAGCCGGATGCCCTGCTGCAGCCGCGCGGGCACCGGCAAGTCGGCGTGCTCGCTGAGCGCCGCGGCGTAGTCCTCGAGCCAGGCCAGCCGCCGCGCCCCGTCGAGCCAGAACCCGCGCAGGAAGCCGATCTCGCCCACGGTCGCGCCGATGTATGCCGACAGCCGCGCGCCGGCCGCCAGCACCAGCAACACGCCGCCCGGGTCGCCGCCGCGCCCCGCCACCAGCGCGATCGCCCCCACGTACGCCAGCCCGAACACCGCCCACGCCAGCGCGTGCCACGCCGCGCTTGCGCTCCGCGCGCGGGACAGCGGGCGATACCCGCGCTCCCACGCCTCGCGCCGCTGCCGCACCAGCCGCTCGCCGATGCGCGTGACACGCACCTCCTTGCCAGGTGCAGCGGTGGTGGCAGTCACGAACAGGTGGCGCGCCAGCCGCTCGTGTGGCCGGCTGCGCTCCTCGGCCGCGCGCTCCACCCCGGGTCGCCAGCTCGACGTCAGCACGGTCGGCAGCGCGAACAGCGCGAGCAAGCCAAGCAGCGGGTCGACCGACACCAGCAGCGCGAGCGTGACCAGCAGCCGCAGGATCCAGCCGCAGGTCGAGAACACCGACATGTACATGTGGTCGAGCACGAACACCTGGTCGCGCAGCATCGCAAGCCGGTCCAGGTAGTCCGGGCGCTCGTGGTGCGCGAGGGTGGCGACCTTGGCCTGCAGCCGCGCAACGTGCGATTCGAGCGCGATCGTGACCCGATCGCGGAAGCGGCGCTGGATGCGATCGCTGATCACGCGCAGAAACCAGGTTCCCGCCGCCGACACCCCGAGCCCCAGCGCCGCGCCCAGCACCAGCGTGCGCCGCTGCCCGAGCACGCCGTCCGCGAGCAGCTTGAGCCACAGCGCGATCAGCGCATCGGGCAGCGCCGCCAGCAAGCTGAGCCCGAACGCGATCAGCAGCAGCGCCGGCTCGGCACGGTAGCCGAGCTTGAGGCTGCGCCACATCGACGAGAGTCCCGGCGGCAGCTCTTCGGGCACCGCGGGGCGGGCCTTTTGCGCCTCAGGCGAGGACGTCATAGACGACCCCCTGCTCGTCGGGCTCGCCGAAACGGCTCGCCTGCAAGTCGAACATCGTGCGGTAGCGGCCGCCCTGCGCCATCAGCTGCTCGTGGCTGCCGAGCTCGATCACGCGCCCGTGCTCGAGCACGCAGATGCGGTCGGCGTGGCGCACGGTCGAGAAGCGGTGCGAGATCAAGATGGTGGTGGCACGGCGCGTGGCGGCGAGCACGCGCTCGAAGATCTCGCTCTCGCCGCGCACATCGAGCTGCGCGGTGGGCTCGTCGAGCAGGACCAGGCCCGCGCCCTGCGCGACCGCGCACAGCGCGCGCGCCAGCGCCACCCGCTGCCACTGCCCGCCCGAAAGCTCGGTGCCGCCCTCGTAACCGCGCGCCAGCACGGTGTCGAGCTGCGCGAGCGAGGCCGCGCCAGCCTGCTCGAGCGCCGCACGCACTGCGGCGTCATCGGCGCCGCCGCCGGGCGCGACGTTGTCGCGCAGCGGCAGCTCGAAGCGGATGAAGTCCTGGAACACCGCCGTCACGCGCGCACGCCAGGCGTCGATGTCGAGCTCGCGCAGATCGACGCCGTCGACCTCGATCGCGCCGGACTGTGGGTCGTACAGCCGGCACAGCAGCTTGGCGAGCGTGGTCTTGCCCGCGCCGTTCTGGCCAACGATCGCGAGCGAGCAGCCCGCGGGAATGGTGAGGTCGAAGCCCTGCAGCACGGGCTCGCTCGCGTGCGGATACGCAAACGTCACGTCGCGAAAACGGATCTCGCGCGCGGGCAGCCCCGCGGTCGCGCGCTTGCCGCTGGGCAGCGCGCCGGCCGGCGCCATCTTGGCCTGCAAGCGCAGCACGGCGGCGGCAGGCGCGGCGGCACCATCGAGCGCCCAGGACAGGCCCCCGAACGCGATCATGTTGGTGCTGACCGCGACCATCGCGAAGGTCACTGTGCTAGCGAGGCTGAGCTGGTGCGCGACCGCCGCGCTGGCGAGCGACCAGAACACGATCGCGTTTGCAGCCGTGACCAGCAGCAAGCTCCACAGCACCGGACGCTCGCGCAGTCGCGTGGCCTGCCATTGCAGCTCGAACAGCCGCTTGCGCTGCGCGGTGAAGCGCTCGACCGTCCAGTCGGGCAGGCCGAACAGGCGCAGCTCCTTGGCCGCGGGCGCGTCGACCGCGAGTCGATAGGCGTAGTCGGCGTGGCGCTGCGCCTCGCGCACCTCGCGGGTCTGGCGGTCGTGCCACACCGCGCTCTCGCGCAGCAAGTAGTGCGTGGCGAGCCACGCGCCCGCGAGCAGCGGCGGCGCCCACCAGCTGTAGCCGAACAACACCACCGCCGCGGTGAGCCCGCCGGCCATCTCCACCAGCCCCGAAGCGATGAAGTCCATCGCGATGCGCAGCGGCGGCCCGGTGATGCCGAGGTCGAAGTCGCGCGCCATGCTGAGCTCGCTGGTCAGCTCCGGGTCCTCGAGGTGCGCCATGCCCGGCGGCCGCACGCAGGCTTCGGTCAGCCGGTCGTGCAGCCACGCCGAGGTGCGGCTGCCGAGGTTGTCGCTGATGCCGCGGTGGATCGGCGCCAGCACCTGCAGCAGCACGAAGCTCGCGCCCACCAGCGAAAGCGGCGCGACGATCTCCGTGCCGTGCTGCACCGCGCCCACCAGCGCGCCCATCGCCAGCGCGAACAGCGCCGGCAGCACCCCGCGCAGCAAGAGCACCACCCAGAACCCGAGCGCGAGCGCGCGGTCCGCGGCAAACACCGCGCCGAAGAAGCGCCAGCCATTCCACTCGCGCAGCCCCATCGCGCGCCTACGATGCCACAAGGCCCTGCGCTTTCCAGCCCCACAAGCGCTCCCGCGCTGTGGCAGCGCCGCGGCGGTGCGCTGGCCGCCGGATCCGGCTGCAGCGCATGACTTCCCCCAGTTGCCAGGGTATGCCGCGCGAGCTGTACCGCGCGTCACTGTTGAGCCGAGGGGGTCAGAAGATGCGCTGGCAGATGATCCGGCAGATGATCCGTCTCGCTCAGCCGAAGCGCACGCTGTGGATCGGCGGTAGGTTGTTGGCCACCGTGAGCCAGCTCTCGCCACCGTTCTCGCTCACGTACAGGTTTCCGGTGGTGCTGCCGAACGAAAGCCGGCCATCGGCGTAGCCCAGCGCGTGGCGGTACACGACGTCGTAGGCACTTTCCTGCGGCAGGCCCTCGCGTAGCTGCTCCCAGCTCTGCCCGCCGTCGTGGGTGCGCCCGACGAACAAGCTGCCGTCGATCGCCATGCGCTGCTGGTCGCTCTTGCCGGGAACGACCCACGCGGTCTTGCCGTCCTTGCCGTCCGCGGCGACCGGGAAGCCGAAGTGCACACCCTGATCGGGACGGCTCACCTTCTTCCAGCTCGCCGCGCCGTCGGCACTGTAGAACACGCCGGCGTGGTTCTGCTGCCACACATGGTCGGGATCGCCCGAGCACAGCTCGATTGCGTGCGCGTCGTGGCCCCACTCGGCCTCGGGGTTGGGCAGGTAGTCATTGGTCATGCCCTTGTTGCGCCCGCGCCAGCTCTTGCCGCCGTCGGTCGTCTCAAGCACGCCCGCGGTCGACACCGCGACCAGCACACGTCTCGGATCGCGCGGATCGACCAGAATGGAATGGATACCCGCCGCGAACTCGCCTGCGTCCGACGCGGGCGTGCCCGACCAATGCGTGACGCCCGTGCCCTCGCCCGAAAACAGGTCGCCGCCGCGCGACTCGTGGTTCCACAGCGGCCGGTTGAGCTCGAAGCTCTTGCCGCCGTCCTTGCTCTCGAACAGCCCGCCCGGGATCGTCCCCACGTAGATGTGGCCGGGTGAGCCGAACGCCAGGCACCAGAGCTTGAGCACGGTCGCGGGGCGCGGCTGCGGCTTGCCCAGCTCGGGCGAGTCCTCGCTCGGCATCGCCGTACCCAGGTAGCGTGCGCCCTGTGGATACTTGATCTGCGTCGCGTCCTGCCAGCTCTTGCCGTCGTCGGTCGAGCACGACAGCTTGGCGCCCCAGTGGCCATGCCCCAGCGCGGCCCAAAGCGCGCCGCCGTTCGGATCGCGCGCGACGAAGTTGACCAGTGCGCCGGCGTGGCCGCTCAGGCGTGGCTTCCATCGGCCGTTGACCTTCTCGACTAGGAAGGTGCCCTTGCGAGTTGCGACGAGGATGCGATCGGACATAGGGCCTCCGTGCTTGGCAGCGGTGATGGCGGGTTCAGCCCCCGCTCAGTGCTTGCAAGATGAACACGCGCGAGCCCGGCTGCACGCGGTCTGTGAGCGCGCGGCGGTCGATCACCGGCTCTTCCTCGATGAAGACGTTGACGTGCTGGCGCAGGCGCCCGCGCTCATCACACACGTAGAACGCGATGCCGGGCGCGATCGCGTCGAGCGCGCGCACCACTTCGGCCACCGTCTCCGCCTCGACCACCAGATCGTTACCCTCCAGCTCTGGAAAGAACTGATACAGGTGCTTGGTGAGCTCCACTCGCGGCACGGAAAGGAGCATAGCGCCGCTCGCTTGCCAGCGGGTGGCACGAATGATCAGATCGTCGGCTGCAGCATCCCGACGCGATTGCCCTCGGTCCCGGGCTGCGGCGGGGCTCCCGTCCCATGGCCCTGGCGTCCCTGCGAAGAAAACACGCTGGCAGCTGACCTGACCCGCGGCTGACCTGACCCGCGAGGGCCCGAAATCGTGCGTGTTTCAATATGTTCGGTGCTCTAGGCTCTAGGACTACGAGCCGCCGTCGGCCCCTTGCTCGGGGCAGCCGGTCACCAGCTCGACGCCGGCCGGGTCCTGCGCGGGCACCGCGCCGAACTGCGAGCCCGCCAGATTGAGCATGATCGGCGAGGTGACATTTCCGCTCGCGCTGCCGCACAACAGCGGCGCGCCGCCCGCGTGCAACGCCGTGCCGCGCAGCTGCACCGTGGCGGTGATGTCCGAGCCGCTGATCGGGTTGGCGCTGCCGGGCACCGCGACCTGGCCGAGATCCGCGTCGAAGCTGCCCTGCGCGTCGTAGGCCACGCCCTCGATCTGAATCGAGCTACCAACAGCGGCACGAGGCTGCGGCGCCTGGTCGGTGGCGAGCGGCTGGAAGACGAACGCGATCTTCGTCAAGTCGCTGGAGACCGTCGCATCGACCCTCAACAGCAGCGGCGTGGCCGGTGCGATCGGCGTCTTGAGCGCGAGCAGATAGCGGCCGCTGAAGTCGAAGCGCTCGCTGGGCGCGGGCCCGCCGTCGCCGGCCGCGATGCGCTGGTCGCTGGTGCGCGCGAGAAACGCGTCGTAGCGCCCCTTGGGGTCGGCGCAAGACGCGGTCGCGCTGCTCAGTACGGCGAGCGCGAGCAGCAAGGCCCGCGCGCGCCGCCGCGTGTGCGGGCCAGGTCGCCGGGTCGGATGCACTGCAGCTGCGGATGCCATGGAGCTCGCCTCACGACGAAGGTGCGTCAAAACGAAACCGCCACCCCCGGGTCGATCAAGAACACGTTCTGCGTGTACACGCCCTGGTTGGCCGGCTGCCGGCTGGGCAACGCAAGACTCTCATTGCCGGCGACGCCGCGCGTGTCGCGCGCGAGGAATGCGACCTCGGTCAGCGTCAGCATCAGGCGCAGGTGCTCGCCCAGCGCGTAGCCGGCCCCGGCCGCGAAGCTGAGCTTGTTCATGTCGTACAGCGCGGGGTCGAGCGTGGCGTCGGGGATCGCGTTGCCATCGAAGCCGGCCCCCGCGTACAGCTCGAGCGCGGGCGAGACGAAGTAGCTGGCGCTCAGGTGCGCGCCGAAGCTGTCGCGCCAGCCGCGCGCAAACACCTGGATCACGCTGGGCGCCTGCGGATGGACGCGGCTGCCGTCGGCGCGGGTCGCACAGGCGGTGCGCATGTCCGAGACTCCGGCCGCGGCCAGACACATCTGCCCGAGCCGGCTCCACAGCGTGAGGTCGAGCCCCATCCGCAGCTCGATCGCGCGGCTCGCTCGCACCCGCGCGCCCACCCGCACGATGTCGGGCAGCGCCTGGGTGAAGCGCACGTCGCTCGGTGCCTCGGCAGGCGCCTGCCCGAACACGTTGCGCAGGTCGCCCGAGAGCGTCATGGTGCCGAACCCCGGTTGACTCTGGTAGCTGGCGCCGAGCCACAGCTTGCCGGCGAGCGCCTCCCACAGCGCCCCCACGCCGAGCCCGAAGTGGATGCCGCTGACGTCGAGCAGCGAGCGCCCCTCGAGCAGCGAGCCGTCGCTCGCCACCAGCTTGTCGGTCCCGTCCGGGTTGCGCGCGCGCAGCGTGTTGACCCGCGAGAGGTAGAGATTGCCGCTCAACCCCAGCGAGAGCCGCGCGGGCGCGATCAAGTACGCCGCGCCCGCGGCCACGTCGTAGGTCACGATCTGGCCGGAGATGTTGTAGAAGCGCGCCGTTCCGTCGACCGCGCCGGGAAACCGGGTGCTAGCTGTGGCGCGGTTCCAGCTCGACTGACCGCCGAAGGGCACGAACGCGGCGGCGCCCAGCCGCAGCGGGCTCGCCAGCCCGAGGTCGGTGGTGCCGCCCACGAAGGGCGAGGCCAGCAGCAGCTCGTTGAGCCGGGCCTTGCCGCTGAGCGCCGCGACCCCGGCCTTGCGATCCAGCCCGGCGTCATCGAGCGCCGCGAGCGTGCCCGGGTCGATCGCGCTGGCCGGCCGCTCGTAGCCGGCATGCCGCAGCGCCAGCACGGTCTCGAGCCACAGCTGCGTGCCGGGCGCGAAGCCGATCGCGCCCGGGTTGTAGTAGAGCGCGGTCGGATTCACGTCGGCCGCGGTGTCGTGCTGGCCGCCGAACAACGCCGTGGCAAAGCCGGCCGCCCGCGCCCGCGCAGGCAGCAGCGCCAGCGCCAGCAGCGCGCACAGCCCGAGCGTGCACGCGCTCGAGTGCGGTATCGCCCCTGTTTTCGAGCTCAATCTGGCTGCCACTCGCGCCTCACTGGCGCCTCGCCGCCCGCTTGCCGCAGGCGGCGAGCCGTCGCCCCCTGTAGGTAGCCACCGCGGCGGCGATTACCAGCGCGACCGCGTCGTGACAGACGGAGGCGCCCCGCCGCGCGCGCGGGTGCCTGGGCCGCGCGCAGCGCGCTCACTCGCAGTAGACGCGCACCTTTTCGCCGTAGTGGCCCTCCACGTCGACCGTCAGATCGCGCAGGTGGGTGACCAGATCGTCGAGGTTTTCGGGTCTGAGCTTGGAGATGTCGACGTCGATGCCGTTTTCGCGCAGCGCCTTGTTGACCGGCCCGTACGCAGTGGCGGGCAGCAGCGCGGCCAGCCGCACGCCGGCGCGGATCAGGCTGAACGGCACGCGCACGTTGACCTTGCCGCCGTGCTCGTCGTCGTGACCTTCGACCTGCACGCGCAGGTACTTGGGATCGGCCACCGGGGCGCCCGCCTCGGCCGGCGCGGAGGGCACGCGGCCGAGCGCGTCGAGCAACGCCTCGGCCTCGACCGGCGTGACCTTGCCCTCGGCGAGCATGTTCAGGATGCGGCGTTTCTCTTCGTCCATGTCGGCCTTCCTTTCCGTCCTCGGGTGACCGCGCTCAGATCACCGCAACCTCGATCAAGCGCCCGCGGCCGCGAATCTCGCAGCGCGCGCCGCGCGTGCTGCACAGCAGCGTGTGCAGACCGCGGGCCGCGTCGAATACACGCGCGATCCCGCCACGCCCCGCGGGGGCGGACAGCGCGCACGCCAGCACGAACGCCGTCAGCAGCAGCAACCACCACAGCGGCCACAGCAAGAAGATCGGCAGCCACAGGCCGGGCCAGCGGCCCCAGCGCACGCGCAACCACGAGGGCAGAAGCCAGCTCATTTTCGCAGCGCCTCCACCGCGTCGCGCGCGGAGATCTCACCGCGCTCCAGGCGATCGAGCACCGCGTTGCGCTCGCTGCTCGGCGGCGCCGCATCGATCGCGAGCGGCTCGCCGAGCGCCTCGCTCAGCCGGTTGAGCCTGGCCTTGACCGTCGGATAGCTGACCCCGAACAGCCGCTCCATCTCCTTGATCGAGCCGTGGCTCTTGACGAAGGCCGCCACGAACACCTGGTCCTCGAATGACAGCCGCGCCAGCGCGGGCAGCTCGAAGCAGCCTTCGATCGCGATCTCGAGCTCGGGCAGACGCAATCGCTCCACGACGATGCGCCCGCCTGCAGCCAGCTGGGTCAGCCGCTTCCAGTCCATAGGGTCCGCTTGACCAGAGCTTGTAGACAGTCGACAAGATGAGATCTGAAATGAATAAAGTCAACTTCTACATCACATAATATTCATTTTTTTGAGTTTGTGTGGGGATCCAGCCCGGGCCGGCCCGCCTGCTGCGTGCGTCCGCGGGCGCGCGCCGCCAAGTTGCGCTGGGGTCCGAAAGCGGCGAGACCCCGCCCGGCACGCGGGCTACACCGCAAGCGTGCTCGACGCCGACACCTGCTACCGCGCGCTGTGCGCGCGCGACCTCCGCTTCGACGGGCTGCTCTTCGTAGGCGTGACCACGACCGGGGTGTACTGCCGCCCGATCTGCCCGGCGCGCACGCCGGCGCGCGCGCGCTGCGAGTTCTTCGCGCGTGCGGCCGAGGCCGAGCGCGCAGGCTACCGCGCCTGCCTTCGCTGCCGGCCGGAGCTCGCACCCGGGCTTTCGCCGATCGACTCGCTGCCACGGCTGGTGCGCGCCGCGCTCTCGCACATCGACGACGGCTTTCTGAATCAGCGCTCGGTCGAGGAGCTGGGCGCCGCGCTCGGCGTGAGCGGCCGCCACCTGCGCCGCGCGCTCGAAGCCGAGCTGGGCGTCTCGCCGCTGCAGCTGGCGCAGACGCGGCGGCTGGCGCTGGCCAAGCAGCTGCTGCACGACAGCACGCTGCCGTTGACCGCGATCGCGTTCGCCGCGGGCTTTGCCAGCGTGCGGCGCTTCAACGCCGCGTTCCGCAGCCGCTTCGGGCGCCCGCCCTCGGCGCTGCGGCGGCAGCGCAGCCCCGGCGGCGAGCTCGGCGAGCGGGCCGTGATCGCGCTGCGGCTCGACTACCGCCCGCCGCTCGACTGGGAGGCGCTGCTCGGGTTTCTGGCCGCGCGCGCGACGCCCGGCGTCGAGCAGGTGCGCGGCGGCGAGTACCAGCGCGTGGTCTCGCTGGGCGCGCTGCGCGGCTTCGTCGCGGTCGGCGCCGATCGCGAGCGCGCGGCGCTGCGCGCGCGCGTGTCGCCCTCGCTGGCGCCGGCCTTGATGGAGCTGGTGGCGCGCCTGCGCGCGCTGTTCGACCTCGACGCGCAGCCGCTCGCGATCGCCGAGCACCTGCGCGCGCAGCCGGAGCTCGCAGCGCTGGTGAGGCGTCACCCCGGGCTGCGCGTGCCGGGCGCGTTCGACGGCTTCGAGCTGGCCGTGCGCGCGGTGCTCGGCCAGCAGGTCTCCGTGCGCGCGGCCACCACGCTCGCCGGCCGCCTGGCCGCCGCGTTCGGGGAGCCGTTGACACTGGACGTGCCCGAACTGCAGCGGGCGTTCCCGGACGCGGCGCGACTGGCGGGCGAGCGCGTCGAGCGCGTGGCCGCGCTGGGGCTGCCCGCACGGCGCGCGGCGGGCATCATCGCGCTCGCGCGCGCGGTGGCCGAATCGCGCCTCGACCTGAGCGGCCGCGCCGACCCGGAGGCGAGCCTCGCGCAACTGACCGCGCTGCCCGGCATCGGCGCCTGGACCGCGCACTACCTGGCGATGCGCGCGCTGCGCTGGCCCAACGCGTTCCCCGCGGGCGATCTGGCGCTGCGCAAGGCGCTCGGCGCGCAAAGCGCGCGCGAGGCCGAGGCGCGCGCGCAGGCCTGGCAGCCGTGGCGCGCCTACGGCGCGATGCAGATGTGGGTTTCGCTGTCGGAGACCGGAGGACGAGATGACGACACCGACTGTGTTCGAACGCGTGCTGGGCTCGCCGCTGGGCCCGCTGCGCGTGCTGGCGAGGACCGACGCGCTGGTGGCCGCGTACTTTCTCGATCAGCAGCCACGACCCGCGCTGCCCGAGGGACCCGTTCAGCCCGGCGCGGCGCAGCCGCTGCTCGAGCGCGCGCGAGCTGAGCTCGAGCAGTACTTCGCGGGCGAGCGCACGCGCTTCGAGCTGCCGTGCGCGCCCGGGGGCACGCCGTTCCAGCAGCGGGTGTTTCGCGCGCTGCGCGCGATCCCGTTCGGGCAAACGCGCGGCTACGCGCAGATCGCGCGCGGCCTGGGCTGCCCGGGCGGCGCGCGCGCCGTGGGCGCGGCCAACCGCATCAACCCGATCACCGTGATCGTGCCCTGCCACCGGGTGATCGGCGCCGACGGCTCGCTCACCGGCTACGCGGGCGGCCTGCAGCGCAAGCGCTGGCTGCTGGAGCACGAGCAGCGCGCGGTCGAGCCCTGCTGACCGAGCACGGCTCCCCGCTGGGTCACTCATTGCTCCGACCCATATTTTATGATATGGGTCTCCCATATGAAGACGACCATAGAGATTCCCGACGCGCTCCTGCGCCGCGCCAAACAGCTGGCGGCGCGACGCAACACCACCCTGCGCGCGATCATCGAGCACGCGCTTCGCGACGCGCTCGAGCGTGAGTCCCCGGCCGCGCGCGCGCAGCCAGTCGAGACCCACACCTTTCGCGGCCACGGCCTGCAACCGGGACTGTCGTGGGAGGACTGGAGCACGATCCGGGATCTCGCATACGAGGGCCGCGGGGCGTGATCGCAGTCGATACCAACATCCTGGTCCACGCGCACCGCGAGGATTCCCCCTGGCATGGTCGGGCCAAGCAGCGTCTGGCAGGGCTCGGCGGCACGCGTTGGGCGATTCCCTGGCCGTGCGTGCACGAGTTTGTCGCCGTCGTAACCCACCCCAAGGTGTTCAACCCCCCGACTCCGCTCGAACGGGCGCTGACCACGGTGGAGACCTGGCTCGATACGCCCCTGCTCGCGGTGGTCGGAGAGCTCGAGGGGTACTGGGAAACCCTTGCGAGCGTGCTGCGCTCTGCTCAGGTGGGCGGGCCGCGCGTGCATGACGCGCGCATCGCCGCGCTGTGTCTGCAGCACGGGGTGAGCGAGCTGTGGACGATGGATCGCGACTTCTCCCGTTTCCCGGGGCTGGCCACCACCAACCCGCTGCTGGGCTGAACGCCCTCTGCGGGCTGGGCGCGCGCGGCTCGAGCGTGCATAGTGGATCCGATGGATCGCGAGTTCTGGCTGGCACGCTGGCAGCAAAACCAGATCGGTTTTCACCTCGACCGGGTCAACCCGCGGCTCGCACAGTGGGCCTCCGCACTGCCGCCGGCGGGCCCGAGCCGGGTGCTGGTGCCGCTGTGCGGCAAGAGCCGCGACCTCGACTGGTTGGCCGCGCGCGGCCACCGCGTGGTCGGCGTGGAGCTGAGCCCGATCGCGGTGCGCGCCTTCTTCCAGGAGCGCGGCCTGCACGCCGAGGTCGACCGTGTGGGGCCGTTCGAGCGCCATCGCCACGGCGCGATCGAGCTGCTGTGCGGCGACCTGTTCGAGCTCGACGCGGCCACGCTCGGCGCCTGCGACGGGCTGTACGATCGCGCGGCGCTGGTGGCGCTGCCGCAGCCGATGCGGGCGCGCTACGTGACGCAGGTCGCGGCGCTGCTGCCGGCGGGCGCACGCGGGTTGTTGATCGCGTTCGACTACCCGCAGGACCAGATGCCGGGGCCGCCGTTCTCGGTTTCCGAGCCCGAGCTGCGCGCGCTCTACCCGCAGCACTTCGCGCTCGAGCCGCTCGCCGGCTACGACATGCTCGAGCACGAGCCGCGCTTCCGCCAGCGCGGACTGACCCGGCTCGAGGAACGCGTCTACGCCCTGGTGCGACGTTGAACGCGCAGACAGGCGGGCCGGCGCCGACTCGGGGCGGGCGGGTGCGCGCGGGCGGGGCCTGCTGCTACGGCTTACGGCAGCGAACGGCGGTGCGGCGGCGCGCGATTGCAGCAGGCTCGAGGGCCGGCAGGCGGCCTTCGGCGCTGGCGCGCGCGGGCGCCGGCGCAACGCTCGGTTGCCTGCTCGCCTGCTCGACGCCGGCGCACACGCCGGCGCCGCGCGCGGACGCAGGTACCCCCGCCGCGGCCGCGGGCACGGACGGCGCCGCAGCCGGCACAGGCTCCAATCCCGCAGCCGACGCGGGCGGCGAGCGGCCGGACGCACGGGTGCAGGCACCCGGATCGGGCACGGACGCCGGTGGCGCGGGCGGCGGCGAGGCCGCGCTGGATGGCGGCGCGGCGCACGACGCAGGCGACGCGGGGGCCGGCGACGCGGGCACGCTCAGCAGCGCCGCGCGCTTCGAGACGCGCGAGCTCGCGGCCGCGCCCTCGTATCTGGGCAGCGTCGACGATGGCGCCGATTGCACGCAGTCGTATCCAAGCGCCGGCTTCGAGCCGGTGGATCCCGCGGGCGCACGCCATCCGTTGTTCCTCTACTTCGTGGGCACCGCGTTCGTCTCGCCCGACACCAGCGCCAGCTACGACAGCCAGGCGGCGCAGAAGGTGACCGAGGCGATGGCGCGGCGCGGTTTCGTGGCGCTGTCCGCGCAGTACGACAACTCGGCGCTGGCCTGGCTCAGCGATCACGAGAACCAGCTCGCCTGTATGTTCGGGCCGAACCACGCTAGCAGCCTGCTCGCGGTCGCGTGCGCGCTGCCGCAGGTGGACTGCGACCTCGGCATCGCGACCTGGGGCCACAGCCAGGGCGCGCTGGTCGCGCACCTGGCCGCGCGCGCGGAGCCACGCGTGCGCGCGGTGTGGACCACGGGTTACGGCGGCGACGCGCGCGCGACGCTCTCGCCCACGCGCCTGCGCGTGGTCAACGGCGAGGGCGACACCGGCAACGCGGTGGTCTCCTCGCTGAACACGACCGCGGGCTTCAGCGACGCCGAGTGTCCCGACGACGGACGCAAACAGTGCCTGCGCGACGACGGCAGCGGCTGGATCATCGTGCAGCGCGCCGACTGCCAGCTCAGCTCGGCCGATCACTGCTGGTTCGACAAGCTCACCTGCGCCGACAGCGCCGAGACGCTCGAGCCCAACTGGATCGATCCAGCGTCGACCAAGCCCTTCGCGCTCGAGACCAACGCCGACTGGGTCGCGCGCACCGCGCTGCGGCCGTGAGCGCCGGTAGAACGCCGGTCCGATCGCCGCTCCGGGCTCGTGCAAGCGTCTGGGCACGCCAGGCCATCCGCCGGAAACGACGAGAATTTGGTGGGGAGGACCGGCGAGATCACAATCGGGGCCACCTCACCCAGGAGAACGTCATGACCCAGAAGAAGAAGCAGGCAACGGACGTCGCGCGCTCCCGCAGCGCCGTCACCCTCGACGAGCAGCAGATCGCCTCGCGCGCCTACCAGCGCTGGTTGAGCCGCGGATGCCCGCTGTCGGACGGCGTCGAGGACTGGTTTGCCGCCCGCCGCGAGCTCGAGCTGCGGCTCGCCGCGCAGACCGAGCGCGAGCTCGCGCGCAGGCCGGCGGCCAAGCGCAACGCTCACGCCGCGCCGCGAGCGGCGCTCGGCCGCTAGCCGCACAGCTCCCGCGGCATGCGGCGTCGCTCGCCAAGCTTCCCGACAGCTCCCGCGGCTCTTTTGGCGTGAGCTTGCGAGCGTGCGCTCGCGTGATACGCGCGTGCAGCACAGGGTCGCGCGCGGCGCGGGTCAGGTGCCGGGCGCCGAGGCCTGCTTGGCGCCCGCTTGCAGCTGCATCAGCTTGCCAATGCCGATCACGCTCGCGATCAGCAGCGCGCCGCCGACCACGCCGATCGCCATCCACAGGAAGGGATTGGGCTTGGTCTCGGTCACCTTCACGGCGACGCCGGTCACCGTCAGGTAGGTGAACGCGTAGTTGTTGAACACCTTGGGTAGCGCCTCGCCGAGCACGATGATCGCGAACACCAGGATCAGCACGAACACGGTGGTGGCGAGCTCCAGGCCCATCGAGGGCGCCAGCGCACCGATGATCGGCGCGGCCAGCAGGATGAAGGCGATGCCGAAGAAGCCCCCGATCAGGATCTCCGGCACCTTCTTGACGTCCATCTCCCCCAAGAAGAAGAAGATCATGGCGAGGAACGCGGGCCAGGCCGGAAGCTTGAAGTGCAGCGAGACCATCTCAGCCGCGGCGATCGGAACGAGCAGATAGAGTCCGAAGATCAGTCGCTGTTTGTTGATGTGCATCGCGTCCTCCCCAGCCAGCCCGTGAACGGCTTCCCATCCTGCTCGGCCAAACGCAAGAGCCCAGGATCAGGACGGCAGCCGGCGTGGTCCGCGGCTCGGTCGACGCTCACTTCTGCAGATCGGCGATGCGCTCGCGGACCTTATCGGCCTGCAGTCCCTGTGGCTCGAGCCGCAGGGACTGGCGATAGGCGGCGACGGCCTGCTTGGCCTGGTGCTGGCGTTCGAGCACCAGGCCGAGGCTGCGCCAGGCGGCCGCGTAGCCGGGGTCGGCTTGCGTGGCCTTGCGCAGCAACGTGCTGGCGTGGGCCAGGCGGCCCGCGAGCAAGTCGCTGGTGCCTTCGCGCGTGAGCTGCGCGGCCAGCGCGAGATCGCGCGCGGGCGCGGCAGGCGGCGCGGGCGCCGGTCGCGGCGCCTCGGGCGAGGGCTTGACCACCGGCCGCGGCTCGGCTGCGGGGGGACGCGCGCTCGCCTTGACCGGCGCCGGAGCATGCGCGGGCCGCGGGGACTCGGCGCGCACACTCGGCCGTGCGGGTTTGGGCGCGGGCTTGGGCACAGGTTTGGATGCAGGCCTCGCCACAGGCGCCGCGGCCGGCGGCGCGGGCTCGGTAGCCGGGACGGGCTCCGGCGAAGGCGCCGGCGCCTCGGGCACCGTCACGACCGGGGCGGGCGCGGCCGGGGCCGCGGGCACCACCACGGGCTCGGGCGCGCTGCGGTGCATGGCCCAGGCCAGCGCGGAGGCGAGCAAGAGCGCGCCGGCCACACCGTAGCCGAGACGGCGCGGCAGCTTCGAGCTCGGAATGCCGGCCGCGACGAGCTCGGCGGTCGGGCTCGGCACAGCGGCCGCGGGTTGCTCGCTGGCGACGTGCTCCCCGAGCTGCTCGGGCACGCTGCTCGGCACGATCGCCTCCTCGAGCGTGTGCGAGCCTGCGGGCAGCGACCCCGAATCCGCCGGCTGACGCGCGGAAGACGGCACATCGGTGGTGTCCATGCGCTCGAGCGTGGTGGCGGGCTCGGACGCCAGCCCGTCCGGGCGACTCACGCGCATCACCCCCGGACGCCACGACACCGGCACGCTCGCGGTCGCCGTGCGCAGCGCGCCGATCAGCTCGCTGGCGGTGCCGTAGCGATCCTCGGGCTCGCGCGCCAGGCCGCGCGCGATCACGGTCTCGAGCTCGGCGGGAAACTGCACGCCGCTCGCGCGCGCCAGCGTGGGCGCGTCACGCGCCAGCTTCTGAGGCAGGATCTGAAACGGGTTGTCGGCGTTGAACGGCAGCTTGCCGGTGATCAGCTCGAACGCGACCGTGGCCAGCGCGTACACATCGCCGCGCCGATCGGGCAGCCGCCCGTCGCACACCTCGGGTGGCAGATACTCGGGCGTGCCGAAGATCGCGCCCTGCCGGGTGAGCCGTGGCTGGTTCGACATCACCAGCGCCGCGATCCCGAAGTCGAGCAGCATCACGGTCTCCGAGCCGTCCTCGCGCACCACGTACATCAGGTTCTCGGGCTTGATGTCGCGGTGCACCAGGCCCTTGGCGTGGATCAGGTCGAGCGCGGAGGCGACGCCGCCGAGCAGCTCGGCCACACGCTTGGGCGGCTGCGGCCCGGCCTGCGCGTACAATGAGGCCAGGTCGGTGCCGTCGACCTTGGGCATCACCAAGTAGGGCCGGCCGTCGGGCAGGCGGCCGAGGTCGGTCACGTCGACGATGTTGCCATGCGAGAGCGAGCTGGCGGTGCGCGCCTCGCGCAGGAAGCGCTCGACCGCGACCGGGTCCGAGGCCCAGGCCGCGTTGAGCACCTTGATCGCGACCGGCCGCTGCAGGTGGTCGTGCACGCCAGCGTAGACCACGCCCATGCCGCCACGCCCGAGCAGCTCGTGAATGCTGTAGCGACCGTCGATACTGCTGCCGATGAGTGGGTCGCGCGGCTGTGGCTCCAGCTCGACCATGGGCTCAGATGCAGAGGCCGCCGCACGTGCCGCCGTTGCAAGGACAAGTGCCTCCGGTCAACAAGGCACAGCGGTGGCCGCACTGACCGCAGTTGGTGTTGGACGTCTGCGTGTCGATGCACATCCCGGAGCAACAGCTAAGGCCGCTCGCGCAGCCATGGCCGCACATGCCGCAGTTGTCGCCGTCCGCCTTCAAGTCCACGCACGTTCCGCCGCAGCAGGTCGAGCCTTTCGCGCACACCATGCCGCACATGCCGCAGTTGTTCTCGTCCTGCTGCTCGTCCTTGCACATGCCGCCGCAGCAATCGAGGCCGCTGCCGCAGGAGACGCTGCACATGCCGCAGTGGCTGGCGTCGCTGTTGGTGTCACTGCAGCGCCCGGAGCAGCAGGTCTGCGTGTCCTTGCAGGCCGCGCCGCAAGCGCCGCAGTTGGCCGGGTCGCTCTGCAGGCTGAAGTCCTCGTCGATCTTGCCGTCGCAGTCGTCGTCCAGCCCGTCGCAGGCCTCCTTGGCGGCGGGGTCGGGTGTCACGCAGATTGGCGCTGCAGCGCTCGTGCCCTTGCACTGCAAGCTGCCGGTACGGCACACGCCCTTCTTGCTGCTGTCGATGCAGGTGTCGCCCACGGTCGGCACGTTGTCGGGCGTGCCGTCGCAGTCGTCGTCGCTGCCCTGGTTCTGGCAGGTTTCCGCCCCCGGCAAGACCTCGCCGACGCAAGCACCGAAGCGGTTGCTGGTGGTGTCGCAGGTCTGGGTGCCGTCCTGGCACGCGCCGACCCCGAGCGTGCCATCGGGGCCGCTGTAGCAGCTTTGGGTTTGGCCGCTGCTGCAGGCACAGTCCTCGTCGATCTTGCCGTCGCAGTCCTCGTCGGCCGCGGTG
Organism: uncultured delta proteobacterium; assembly: GCA_963778655.1. Lineage (GTDB taxonomy): Bacteria > Myxococcota_A > Polyangia > Polyangiales > JAFGIB01 > CAVZVA01. Next base: position 986,970 of record CAVZVA010000010.1, on the reverse strand, counting down.
CCCGAGGTGGTACAGGGGTCGGTCGCGACCGGCGTGACCGCGCCTTCGCAGCTGCCCAGCTTGCCGCCGCTGCAGGCCTGCGTGCCCGCTCTGCACACGCCGGTGCAGGTCCACGCGCCGTCCGACATGACACAGCCCGCGGCACCGTCGGGGTAGCAGGCGCTGCCCGTGCCTTCGTCGGTCTTGCCATCGCAATCGTCGTCTTGCCCGTTGCAGCTCTCGGGAGCCGGCTCGGCCATCGACTGACAGCGAGACACGCCCTTGTCGCAGCTCAGCGTCCCGGCCTTGCATGCGCCCTCGGCGTTGTCCGCGGTGCACGAGCCTCCGGCCACGTCCTCGTCGGCCGTGCCGTCGCAGTCGTCGTCCTGCCCGTTGCACTGCTCGTCGACCGGCGTGACCTCGCCCAGGCACGGGCCGTATACGCCGTTCTGGCAACGCTGCATCCCGGCCTTGCACAACCCCACCGTGGCTGCTTGCTGGGGGCCGTCGAAGCAGAAGCGCGTTTCGCCCTGGGTGTCACAGCTCTCGGGCGCGGCCGCGTCGGCGCCGGCGTCGGCCGCGGCCGCGTCGCCGCTGCCCTCGCCGCCGCCGCCCTGCCCGGCGCCACCGCCGTCGCTGCTGCTGGCCAGGCAGAAACCGACGAAGCACGGCCCCTTGCACTTGCCGCAGTGCTTCGGATTGGCCGAGGCGTCGAAGCTGCAGCCGGCCAGCCCGGCCAGTAACGCCAGCGCGTAGATCTGCAACCCGATCGCCTGCACCGCGCTCGGCTTCATAAGCCGTGCCCCCGATGAACCAGCGCCAGCCCCAGCGCGTGCGAGCCCAGTAGGGGTGCGAGCGCGGTCTGCGGCGGCGTCTCTTGGCGATGGCCATGGTGGCCCAGCTCGAGCACGAGCCAGATGCCGCCGGCCACCACCGCCGCGGCGCCCACGCCCAGCAACACATTGGCCACCAGCGCCTGGCTGCGACCCGAGCCGAGCTTGTCGCTCGCGGTCTGGGCCTGCGCCTTGTTGGTCACGGGCAGCTTGGCGTAGTCGTTCTGCGTGCCCTTCATGATCGCGCCGGCCACCAGGCCCGCGCCGATCACGGCGACGCCGGCACCGCCCACGATCAGCGGCCCGAGCAGCGCAGGGCCGCGCTTCGCCGGCGCGGGCGCGGGCTGCGACTCGGGTGGCGGTTGCGCGGCGGCCGGCGCGGGCTGCGCGGGCGCGGCGACCCGGAACAGCTCGCGCAGCATGCCGGGCACCGCGTCGAGCGTCTCGGGCTCGAGCGTGCTGCCCTGTTGCCTGTGCACCACGCGGCGCTGCTCGCCGTCACCGGCCGCGTCGAAGTACAGCAGCGTGAGCACCAGCTCCTGGCCGGTGCGCTCGATCGCGGGCGCGATCAAGATCTGCACGCCGCTCTGGTTGGCGACCGCGCGCAAGCACGCAGGCGTCGCGCCCACGCAGTCGATCGCGAGCTGGATCGCGCCGAGGTCCATGCCGGGGCGCGCGCTCACGTCGACCACGCCGAGCTTGCCGAGCGCTGCCTGGATCACGGAGTCGAGCGCACCATCGCCCTGGCCCTCGGACGCGCCTTGGGTGGCGAGCAGCGCGGCCTTGGGCAGCTCCGGCGCCGCCGCGGCGGGAGCTGCCGTCGCTTGCTGCGCGCGCGCCGACTGCGCGGCGGCGATCACGAGCGCCAGCGCATAGAGCGCCGCCCACGGCCGCACGGCCCGCCGTGCCTCTCCGATCCGGCGCCCTGCGCGGCTTGCCTCGGCGCAGCCCAAGCTCATCGAGATGGTTCCAAACTACGCGAAGAGTCTGTCTTTGCTGGCGATTGGACGCGTTCCGCAAGATCAAGCATAGGTGTGCGGCCGAGTGCTTGTCCAGGACCAGCACGGCTCGGCGTGCGGCTGATGTGGGGCCGCGCGCGCCGATTGGCCAGGGTGGAACGCGGCGCCGCTGTACCGCGCTGTGGGTGGCCAGCGCCCTGCTGTGGCACCCAAAGGACCGAGCACGATTCGCGAACGGCCATGCCGACCGGTCATTTAGCGGTGCGGCGGATCCCGCACCCGCTGTGCGGCCTACACATTGAAGCGGAAGTGCATCACGTCGCCGTCGCGCACCACGTATTCCTTGCCCTCGGTGCTCATCTTGCCGGCCGCCTTGCAGGCCGCCTCGCTGCCCAGGCTGACCAGATCCTGCCAGCCGATGACTTCGGCCTTGATGAAGCCGCGCTCGAAATCTGTGTGGATCTTTCCGGCCGCCTGTGGCGCCTTGTCGCCACGCTTGATGGTCCAGGCGCGGACTTCCTTCTTGCCCGCGGTGAAGAAGGTGATCAGCTCGAGCATGCGGTAGCCGCTGCGGATCACCTGGTTGAGGCTGGGCTCCTGCAAGCCGACCGACTGCAGGAACTCGGCGCGGTCGGCGGGCGCGAGCTGCATGATCTCGGCCTCGATCGCCGCACACACCACCTCGGCCACGGTGCCTTCGGCCTCGGCGCGCCCGCGCACCTTGCTGACCAGCGGATCAGCATCGGCCGCGGCCAGCTGATCTTCACGCACGTTGCACACGTAGAACATCGGCTTGGCGGTGATCAGCTGCAGCTCCTTCACCACCAGCTTCTCGCGCTCGTCCTCGATCTCGAGCTGGGCCGCGCGCTTGCCCTGGTCGAGCGCCTGCTCGAGCCGCTCGCACGCGGCGACCGCCGCTCGCTCGAGCGGGTCGCCGCCCTTGGCTGCGCGGCGCGCGCGATCGAGGCGCTTCTGCACCGTCTCCAGGTCCTTCAGGATCAGCTCGGTGTTGATGGTCTCGATGTCGGCCAGCGGATCGACACGGCCGTCGACGTGAACCACGTTGGGGTCCTCGAAGCAGCGCACCACGTGCGCGATCGCGCTGCAGTCGCGGATGTGCGCCAGAAACGCGTTGCCCTTGCCTTCGCCGCGGCTGGCGCCGCGTACCAGCCCGGCGATGTCCACGAAGTCGACCGTGGCCGGCACGCGGCTGTCGGGCTCGATCAGGGCGACCAGAGCGTCGAAGCGCGGGTCCGGCACGGGCACCACGCCCACGTTGGGGTCGATGGTGCAGAACGGGTAGTTGGCCGCCTCGGCCTGCTTGCTCGACAGCGCGTTGAACAGCGTCGATTTGCCGACGTTGGGCAGCCCGACGATGCCGACCGAGAGGCTCATGACAAGGGCCGGCTCTTAGCGCGCCCCCTCGAACGGCGCAACCGCGCGCACGACATTGCGCGGCTCGTACGCCGTTCAGCGCCCTTTTACTGCGGCCGCCGGCCGTATACGCTGCGACCCGCGCAATGTCGGCATCCTCCCGCGCGGCGGCCGCAACGGCAGTGAGTTTAGCGCTTTGGCTATGCGGCACGCCGCTGTGGGCCCAGCCGCTTGCCGATCAGCCGCGCCCGGACGCGGGGGCGCAGTCGCAGGCGCCGTCGTCTCCACCGGCGACCGCGCCGCCCCAGACGGTGGTGCCCGCGCAGCCTCCTGCGCAAGTGCCCGCCGCGCCAGCGCCCGGCGCGGCGTCCCAGCCGGCGCCGACCTCACCCGGCCCGCCGCAAGGCCAGCCGGCACAGGGCCAGCCGGTGCAAGGCCAGCCGGCGGCGCCCCCCGCGAACACTTTCAGCCCACCCAAGCTCAAGAAGTTCGTGGAGGCCCGTTACCCCGAGGAAGCCAAAGCCCAGGGGCTGGGCGCGACGGTCGAGCTGGAGATGGTGATCAACACCGATGGCAGCGTCAAAGACCTCAAGGTGGTGACCCCGGCCGGGCATGGCTTCGACGAAGCGGCGCTGGCCGCTGCACGCCAGCTCCAGTTCGAGCCCGCGCTCAAAGACGGCCAGCCGATCGCGGCGCGCATCCACTTTCCCTACGTGTTCGAATTCAAAGAAGTGGCGCCGCCCCCACCGCCGCCGGAGGCCCCGCCGCCGCCCGCGCGGCTCGAGGGCCAGGTGGTCGCGGCTGAGGACAAGGCGCCGCTCGCGGGCGCGGAGGTGACGCTGAGCGCCCCCGGCGGTGCACCAGCGTCGCACGCGACCACCGACGCGCAGGGCCGCTTCACGTTCGACGGGCTCGCGGCCGGCACCTATACCGTGCACGTGGAGGCCAAGGGACGCTCGGCGCGCGAGCAGCCCGAGGAGCTGCACGCCGGCGAGGCCACCAGCGTGACCTACGCGCTGATCGAGCCGGTCGACACCGAGGCCTTCGGCGCGGTCGCCCGCGTGCAGCCGCCGCCGCGCGAGGTCACCCGGCGCGTGATCGGCAAGCAGGAGCTGACGCGCATCCCGGGCACGCGCGGCGACGCGCTGCGCACCGTCGAGCTGATGCCCGGCGTGGCGCGCCCCCCGCTGGGCAGCGGGCAGCTGATCGTGCGCGGCAGCGCGCCGACCGACACCCAGGCCCAGTTCGAAGGCCTGCCGGTCCCGATCCTGTATCACTTCGGCGGGCTCACCAGCTTCATCAACTCGCGCATGCTCGACAGCATCGAGTTCTACCCCGGCAACTTCTCGGTGCGTTACGGCCGCAGGCGCGGCGGTATCATCGACGTGCGCGCAGCCGAGATCCCGCGCGACCGTTTGCACGGCGTCGCGGACATCAACCTGATCGATGCCTCGCTGCTGGTGCAGACCCCGGTCAGCAAGGACGCGGAGGTCGCGATCGCGGCCCGCCGCAGCTACTTCGATACCGTCTTCGAGTCGCTGGCGCCGAGCAACCTCTCCACCATCGCGGCCCCGGTCTATTACGACTACCAGGCGATGGCCACCTACCACCCGGGCAACCACGACAAGCTGCGCTTGATGGCGTACGGCAGCAGCGACCGCTTCAAGCTGCTGTTCCAGCAGCCGGTCGACTCGGACTCGTCGGTGACGGGCGATTTCAACCTCGGCTCGCAGTTCCACCGCGTGCACGGATCGTGGCGCCACCAGATCAACGACCGGATCGACCAGGACGTCGATGTCGCCGTCGGCTACGTCAACGTCGATGTCGGCCTCGGCAACGCCTTCGTGTTCAACAGCTCCGGCAACGATATCTATGGCCGTGCGGAGTGGCGCGCCCGCGCCAGCGACCAGGTGCGGTTGATCGCCGGCCTCGATCTGTTCTTCCTGCCGGGTCAGTTCGCCTACAGCGGCCCCCCGGTCGAGCAGAGCGAAGGCAATCCCAACGCCAACAACCCCAACGCTGCGACCTTCAGCAACCGCGACCGCATCACCGCCAACGACCACTTCCTGATCGCGCAGCCGGCCGTCTACCTGGAGAGCGACCTCACGCTGGGGCGCTGGCTGTTCAACCTCGGCAGCCGCGCCGACTACTACTCCGAGATCAAGGGCTACAGCTACGATCCGCGCGCCTCGGCGCACTACAAGCTGACCGAGTCGACCTCGCTCAAGGCGGGCGCAGGGGTCTTCTCGCAGCCGCCGCAACCGCAGGAGTCGTCGCCCAAGCTCGGCAACCCGCACCTCAAGTCGACCCACACCGTGCACCTCGATCTGGGCGCCGATCACACGCTCGCGGAGGGCTTCACCGTCGGGGTCGACGGCTTCTACAAGCAGCTCTTCGATCGGGTAGTCGGCACGCAGCTCGGCCAGGCTCCGTACTTCACCAACGAGGGCAAGGGCCGCGTCTACGGGCTGGAGGTCTCGGCCAGGATCCAGCCGCGCGGGCGCTTCTTCGGCTATCTCTCCTACACACTCTCACGCAGCGAACGCAAGGACCACGCGGGCGAGCGCTGGGACCTGTTCGACTTCGACCAGACCCACATCCTCACCGTGGCCGGCGTCTACCGTCTCGGCCGCGGTTGGGAGGCCGGTCTGACCTTTCGCCTCGTCTCCGGCAATCCCAGCACGCCGGTGATCGGGGCCAACCTGAACACCGTCACCGGGTTGTACTCACCGATCTTCGGGCCCACCAACTCCGTGCGCGAGCCGCTGTTCAACCGGCTCGACGTGCGGCTGGAAAAGCAGTGGACCTTCAGCGCGTGGAAGCTCGCGCTCTATCTCGACGTCCAGAACGCCTACAACGCCACCAACTCCGAAGGCATCGTCTACGACTACGAGTACAGGCAGCGGCAGAGCGTGAGGGGCCTGCCGATTCTGCCGGTGCTCGGTCTGCGGGGTGAGCTATGAGCAGGGTTCTCGATGCCGGGGACGGCACGCGCCCTCCCCGCCCCACCGGCAAAGCCGTTGGGGCCCCACCCCTCCGCGGGGTTCGCTTCGCTCACTGGTGGGTTGCGTTCGTCTGGGTCCTGGGGCTGCTGTTGCTCGCGCTCGGCTGCAACGACAACCTACCCAAGGCCACCGCGATCACCCACATGCGGATCCTCGGCTCGCAGGTGCAGGTGGTGGGCGACGAGACGCGCGCGACGCCCAAGCCCGGCGAGCAAGCGCACGTGTCGTTTCTGACCGTGTTCCCGTCGCAGAAGGGCACCACGGCGAAGAGCAAGACCATGCTGATCAGCTGCACCGCCCCGGCGCGCTTCACCGGCGGCGTCCCGGTGTGCCAGGAGTTCCTGGACGTGGTCAGCGGCAGCGGGCCGATCGATCTCAGCGCCGCGCTGCCGCTGGCCGCGCGCAGGTTCCGCTGCAAGGACCTGCCCTCGTCGCTGGTGCACTACGGCTCGGTCTCGGTGCAGTGCATCGACGGCGACCCCAGCGCCGACATTGACGTGCCGGCGGACTTCAGCGCTGCCAACATGCTGCTGCTGGGCGTGGTTTGCGAGCGCGGCGAGGCCTACATCGACCCGACCGACCCGCAGATCTTCGGCTGCGAGAACAACAGCGGCGAGACCATCCGCATCAACGCGCAGATCCCGGTGCAGCACAAGGCCGCCGACGAGAACCACAATCCCGACATCGCCGCGCTGACCACCTGCTTCGACGGCTGCGTCGACGGCTCCATGTGGTTGGCGCCACCGAGGCCGCTGCCGGCGGACGACGATTGCTTCATGGACACGGCCACCGGCCACAAGACCACGGAGTCGCACACCCTGCCGTCACGCCTTCCGGGCGATCACGAAGTCGACCTGCGCTACGACGGCGACAAGCGCGAGCGGCTGCCCGACAAGAGCTACGAGGACCTGGAGCTGACCGTGTACACCACCTTGGGCAGCATGGAGCGTCGCTTCACGCTGTGGAGCGGCGCCGGCGACGCCGGCACCCCGATGGGGACCGGCCAGAGCACGCAGTTCGACAGCCCGGTCGAGTGGCACGGCCCCGCGGTCACCGACAAGCTGCCCGTCAAGGGCAAGCTGGTGCGCTTCTTCATCACCATGCGCGATCACCGGGGCGGCTTTGCCGCCGCCACCCGGGCGGTCTGCGTGTATCTGCCCGCGTCCACCACCCAGTGACCCGCGCGGCCGCAAAGGGCCCGGTCACCAACCGTAACCATTTGGAATCATTGGTCTAGGCCGGCAGGACTGGTCCGGCGTTCGGGTTTGACACGGCCGCCGACGCTCTCTACGTTGCGGGCGATGCTGGATCGCATCGGCAACTGCCGCATCGTCGGCGAGATCGGCAGCGGCGGCATGGCCGTGATCTACAAGGCCGTGCAGGAGCCGCTCGAACGCGTGGTGGCGATCAAGGCGCTCAAGCCCTCGATCGCGGTCGACAGCCACTTCGCGCTGCGCTTCGAGCGCGAGGCGCGCTTCATGGCCTCGCTGCAGCACGAGAACATCCTGCACGTCTACGACTTCCTCAAAGACGGCGACACCATGTACATCATCATGGAGTACGTGCAGGGCGTCGACCTGTACGATCTGCTCCAGCTCACGCCGCGGCTGCCGGTCGACGTCGCGGCGGTGATCGGCCTGCAGGTGGCGCGCGCGCTCGACTACGCGCACTTCCGCGGCATCATCCACCGCGACATCAAGCCGGCCAACATCATCATCTCGCACCAGGGCGAGGTGAAGCTGATGGACTTCGGGATCGCGCGCGATCACTCGCTCTCTGATCTGACCGAGACCGGCACCGGTGTAGGGACCCCGAGCTACATGAGCCCGGAGCAGATCCTCGGCGACAAGCTCGACTTCCGCAGCGACATCTTCTCGCTCGGCATCGTGCTCTACCAGTGCATCACCGGACAGAAGCCCTTCGTCGAGGACGAGGCGCGCACCGTGATGCAGAAGATCCGCCTCGACCGCTACGTCAACCCGCGCAAGGTCGTGGGCTCGGTGCCGCGCAGCATGGAACGCATCCTGGCGCGCAGCATGGAGAAGGTGCCGGCCAGCCGCTACCCCAGCACGCAGACCCTGATCGACGACCTGATGGAGTTCTTGGCAGGCCGCGTGGGCATGAACCACAGCGCGCGCCTGGTGATGTTCCTGCGCGACGTGGCGGTGATCAGCGAGCTCGAAGCCGAGGAGACGCTCAAGGCCGGCGCCACACGCGGCGCTCGCGGCGGGCAGTACGATCGCTCGCTCGTGCGCAGCGCGGCGTTGATGTTCTCGGCGCTGTTCTTGGTGCTGCTGGCGACCGGCGGCGCGATCCAGGCTTCCACCGGCCGCTTCAGCGATCGCAACGGCAGCTTCGGGGAGCAGAGCGACGCGCCGCTGATCCCGCACCGCGCTGGCTACCTGCAGGTCGTGGTCGAGCCCTGGGCCGACGTCTATGTGGACGGCGAGCTGGTCGCCACCACGCCGACCTCCTCACGCATCCCGCTGCCGCCCGGCAAGCACTACGTCAAGTACAAGAACCCGTTCTTCCAGGATCAGGCGGCCGAGATCTTCGTGCACCCGGGCAAGACCGTGCGCTTGTCGGCGCGGCTTACAGCCAAGCCGCCGCAGAAAGTCCGCGAGGAGGCGGCCAAGCGATGAGCCTGAAGACCGCGCGCAGGGCCGTGCTGTGCTGCGCGCGCGCCTGCTGCTGCGCCGGCGCGCTGCTGCTGGCCGTGGGCGCGCTGCCCGCGGGCGCGCGCGCCGAGCCTGCGCTGGTGCACACGGTACGCGCCGGCGAGACGCTGGCCTCGATCGCCGAGCTCTACTACGGCGACCCCCGGCGCGAGAGCGTGCTGGTGGCCGAAAACGGGCTGACCACCGAAGGCGGCTCGGCGATCGTGGTGGGGCTGCGGCTGGTGATCCCGACGGTGTCATATCACCGCGCCGTCGAGGGCGAGACCTGGTCCGAGCTGGCCACGCGCTTCTATGGTGATCCACATCGTGCGTTTGCGCTGATGAACGCCAATGGCGCCAGGTCAGGCGAGCATCCCGATCCGGGTGCCGAGCTGCTCATCCCCTACCCGCTGCGCTACGTGGTCGGACAAAACGACTCGCTGCGCAAGATCGCCAAGACCTACTACGACTCGCCGGCCGGGATGAACACGATCCGCAACTTCAACCCGGCGCTGCACGCGCACATGGTGCGCGGGGAGATCGCGCTGGTGCCGCTCAACGATTTGGTGCTGAGCGAGCAGGGCAAGAAGCTGGCCGAGGCGCAGCTCGGTACCCCCCAGCTCGGCGGCGATGTGCGCAAGCGCCAGCGGGAGATCGAGGCCCAGCTGCCGCAGCTGCGCAACGCCGTCAAGCACGGCCTCTACACCGAGGCGGTGGCGCTCGCGAACCGCCTGATCGGCGCCGGCGATCTCACCGGCAGCCAGATCGTCACGGTACACCGCGAGCTCGCCAGCGCGCTGGTGGCGCTGGGCAGCGACGATCTGGCGCGGGAGGCGTTTCTGGTGGTGCTGGCCCAGCAACCCGACACCGAGCTCGACGGCATTCGCACCTCGCCCAAGGTGCTCAAGGTGTTCGAGAGCGCGCGCAAGGCGCTGGCCCCGCCGCCCACCAAGGCCGCGGCCAAGAAGGCCCACACGACCGCGTCCGACACCGCCAAGAGCGGAACCAAGCCGCACACCAAGCCTTAGCGCTGGCCGCAGCGACGTTCCTTTTCGGATTGAACAGGAAGGCGGGAAGGATGATCGCCTTGTCCGGGCTTCCCGCTTTCCCGTCTTCCTGTGTATCTCTTCGATCCGCCGACGAGGGTGAGGATGAGGACGAGTCGGGGTGGGGCTGGCGTGGGCGCAGAGCGTGTGGCACAAGGCTAGGGCTCGGACCCATGTTGCCGATTCTGTTTACGCTGCCGATGCCGTGGGGGCCGCAGCCGATCTACTCCTACGGCGTATTGCTCGGGCTCTCCTTGATCGCGGGCTTTCAGATCGTGGTGCGCGTGGCGCGGCGCGATGGCCTGGGCGAGGACGTGGCGGGCAACGCCGCGCTGATCGCCGCGGTCGCCGGCATCGTCGGGGCCCGCCTGCTCTACGTGGCGGAAAACCGGGAGCTACTCGGAGATACCGGCGCGCACTGGTTCGACATCACCTCCGGCGGCGTGACCGCCTACGGCGGCTTCTTGGGCGGCCTGATCGGCGCCACGCTCTACCTCGCGTACAAACGCGCCTCGCTGGCAGCCTTCGGCGACGCCGCGGCGCCCGCGCTCGCCGCCGGGACCGTGCTCACGCGCCTGGGCTGCTACCTGTATGGCTGCGACTTCGGCACGCTGCTGCCCGACTCCGCGCCCGGCTGGCTCAAGCACCTGGGCAGCTTCCCCAACTGGCACTTCGACAAGCTGCACGTGGTCGGCTCGCCGGCGTTCCTGTACCACGTGGACCGCTACGGGCTGTCGCGGGACGCGAGTACCTCGCTGCCGGTGCACCCGACCCAGCTCTACGAGGCACTGGCGGGCGTGGTGCTGCTCGCCCTGGCCTGGCAGCTCGGACGCCGCCGCCAGTTTCGCGGGCAGGTGATCCTCGCGGTCGCGATCGGCTACGGCCTGTTCCGCTTCTTCATCGAATACCTGCGCGACGACCCGGAGCGCGGCTTCGCGTTCGGCTTCTCCAGCGCGCAGCTGTTCTCGCTGCTGCTGGTGCCGGTGTGCGCCGCGCTCTACAGCGTGCTGCGCGGCAAGGCCCGCCGCACCTCGGTCGCCGAGCGGTAGCGCTGGCCGGTCGCGCCGGAGGATTTGCGGGAAGGCGGGCAGCACAGCCTGAGGATCACTCTTCCCGTCTTCCCGTCTTCCTGTTGAGCTCCGAAAACGCCACCGGCCACTCGCCCGCTTGCATCTGCAGCAGAACCTGGCGCGCAGGCGGAGCGAGCGGCGGCTCGAGCGCCTGCCGCAGGCAGTACCCTGCGCACTGCGCCAGCGCCGCGTGCGGCTGCGCGAACAGCGCGCCGAGCGCCTTGCGCAGCTGCTTGGGCTTGCTGCGCCAGCCGGCGAACATCGCCCGCAGCGGCGGCGGCAGCGCGCCGCGCTCGATCGCGTCGTAGACCGCGAACAGCAGCTGGCTGCCGTAGCCCTGCTCGTCGGCCGGCTGCTCCAGAATCGACAGACAGGTGTCCTCCAGCAACAAGCGCTGCGCGGGATCACCGGCATCGATGCGCGAAAGCAGGTAGCACTCGGTCAGGAACACTTCCCAACCGAACGGCAGGCCGGCGTCCTGCGCCGCCTCCACGTAGCTCCGGTCCACGTCGATCGCGAAGGCGCACAGCTGCACGTAGCCGCTGCCGTGCTGGGTCGCGAGCGCGCGGTCCATGATCGTCGGCAGCTCCAGCCGCGACTCGCCCGCGCGCCCCAGCGGCAACCGGCGCTTGGCCGCCGCCGGCGCTGCCACGCGCCCGGCCGGTTCGGCCGCGGGCGGCTTGGTGCCCGCGGCACCCAGCGCGACCCTCACCGCCGCGAGCGAGACGCCTTCCACGCGCACGCTCTTGTTGCGCGCATGCTCGCCGCGCACGATCCGCACCGCGCGCTTGGGCACGCCCAGCGCCTTGGCGAGCAGCGCGATCAACGCGGCATTGGCCGCGCCGTCGACCGGCGCCGCGGTCAAGCTCAGCTTGAGCGCGCCGTCGTGCACGCCGCCGAGCCCGTCGCGCGAGGCGCGCGGCGCGACGCGCACCTCGAAGCAAACCGCGCCGTCTTGCTCGCGCAGGCTCAGCTCGTCCATGGCCGCCGGGGCCCCTCCCCACGCGGGGCCGCGTTCCGCGGCTCTTCCTCGCGAACAGGCCGCTCATGCTCAGCGCGAGATCCACTGCCGCCCGCGCCTGCTTGCAAGAAGGCGGCGATGTGCGGCCACACCTCGCTCTCTGCGCGCTTGCCCACCGCCAGATCGAGGTGCCCGTAGTCGTCGACTTGACCGTACGCCTTGCCGAAGACCAGCAGGCGCTTGTCCTGCACGCCGCTGAGCGCGTGCAGGGTGGCGGCCGCCGCCTGGGGCGGGCACTGGGGGTCGCAGCTGCCGGCCAGCAGCAGCGTGGGCACCCGCAGCGCCGCCGCGCGCTCCAGGTACACGATGCGGCCGCCGCCACGCGAGAAGCCCTGCGGGCTGAAGGCCGTAGCCAGGGCGTCGAACAGCGCCACCGGGATCGGGCTGAAGCCCCGGGCCATCAGCTCGCGGCACACCGTACGCTCCACGTTGCTGCGGTTGAAATTCATCGCCTCCACGGGCAGCAGCGGGCCCCGGCCCGCGAGCGGCGCGAGCGCGCGCCCGATCGCGCCGAACGGCAGCTCGCGCACCAGGCCCGCCAGCGGCCGCAGCCGCAGCAGCCGCCGGTAGACGTTGTCCCCGGGCCGGTAGTCGAGCGCCGAGCCCAGCGTGATCAAGCGAGACACCGGCGCATCCGGGCGCTCGATGCAGTACATCAGCATCAGCACCCCGCCCAGGCTCATCCCGATCCAGCCCACGCTGGGCTGCCCGCTGCTGTGCAGCACGCTCTCCAACACGGCGGGCACGTCGTGCTCGAGATAGTCGTCCAGCGTCCAGGGCGCCTCGGGTCGCTCGCTATCCCCGGCGCCGCGCAGCTCCGGCACGTAGCAATCGAACCCGAGCCGCGCCAGGTACTCGGCGAGCGAGGCCTGCGGCAGCAGGAACATGCGGCCATTGGCGCCCAAGCCGTGCAGCAGCACCACCGCGCCAGCGCGCGGCTCGGGCAGCGCCACGCGCGTGACCGACAGCCGCAGGCCGTCGTCGGTGCGCGCGAACAGCCGCGAGCGGCTCGGCGTCAAGCCCGTCATGATCGCGAACGCTACATAGCACGCGGGCCGCACACGCCCGGGGGCTGCCACTGCAGCCGGCGCCCAGCGCGGCCAGGACGCGGCCAAGTCCTAATTTGGCAACACTCATTGTGTCCAGATCGGGGTTCCGCCGGCGCCGCCGGGGGGGTGGCTCGCACGGCGGGCCGACGCGGCCCCGGCCCGGGCCCCTTGGCCGCTCGAAACGCTTCGATTCGAGCGCAGCTCTTGCGCTTCCTCCGTGTCTTCGGGCGCCTGTCGTGGTAGGCATCCCGCGCGGCCGCCGGGTCTGGACATCCGCGACCGAACCACCAGAATTCAGTACCCAGGAGGCGCCCGATGAGCGCAAGCCCCGCCCAATCCAATCGTCCCCCCGGCGCCAAGCCGACGACCAATGCCGCCCTGATCGCCTGGGTCGACGAGATGGCCCACCTGACCAAGCCCGACAGCGTGTACTGGTGTGACGGCTCGGAGGCGGAACGGCGACGGCTGACCGAAGAGGCCGTGGCCACCGGCAGCCTGCTCCCGCTCAACCCCGACAAGCGCCCGGGCTGCTACCTGCACCGCAGCAGCCCCAACGACGTGGCGCGGGTCGAGCATTTGACCTTCATCTGCACCCCGACCCGCGAGGAGGCTGGCCCGACCAACAACTGGATGGCCCCGGCCGACGCCTACGCCAAGCTCAGCAAGCTCTACGACGGCTCGATGCGCGGCCGCACCATGTACGTGATCCCGTACGTGATGGGCCCGCTCGGCTCGCCGTTCTCCAAGGTCGGCATCGAGCTGACCGACAGCATCTACGTGGTGCTCAACATGCGCATCATGACGCGCATGGGCAAAGCCGCGCTCGAGATGCTGGGCGATTCCAACGACTTCAACCGCGGCCTGCACGCGCTGCTCGACGTCAATCCCGAGCGCCGCTACATCTGCCACTTCCCGCAGGACAACACCATCTGGTCGCTCGGCAGCGGCTACGGCGGCAACGTGCTGCTCGGCAAGAAGTGCCTGGCGCTGCGCATCGGCAGCTACCTCGGCCACCGCGAAGGCTGGCTGGCCGAGCACATGCTGATCCTCGGCGTGGAGAGCCCCGAAGGGCGCACGACCTACGTGGCGGCGGCCTTCCCCAGCGCATGCGGCAAGACCAACTTCGCCATGCTGATCCCGCCCAAGCGCTTCGAGGGCTGGCGCGTGTTTACCGTGGGCGACGACATCGCCTGGATGCGCCCCGGTCCCGACGGGCGGCTGTGGGCGGTCAATCCCGAGGCCGGCTACTTCGGCGTGGCCCCGGGCACCAGCCCCAAGAGCAACGCGACCGCGATGAAGACCGTGGCGCACGACACCATCTTCACCAACGTCGCGATGACGCCGGATAAGGACGTGTGGTGGGAGGGCATCGACACCCCGCCGCCCGCAGGGCTGATCGACTGGCAAGGCCGGCCCTGGAGCCCGGCCTCGGGCGAGAAGGCGGCCCACCCCAACAGCCGCTTCACCGCGCCGATGAGCAACAACCCCTGCTTGTCCAAGTCGGCCAACGATCCCGAGGGCGTGCCGATCTCGGCGATCATCTTCGGCGGCCGCCGCGCCACCACCGTGCCGCTGGTGATGCAGTCGTTCAACTGGGCGCACGGAGTGTATCTGGGCGCCACCATGGGCTCGGAGACCACCGCGGCCGCCACCGGCGCGGTCGGCGTGGTGCGTCGCGACCCGATGGCCATGCTGCCGTTCTGCGGCTACAACATGGGCGACTACTTCGGGCACTGGCTGGCGATGCGCACGCGCATCCCGATGCCGCCGAAGATCTTCATGGTCAACTGGTTCCGCAAGGGCGAGGACGGCTCGTTCCTGTGGCCGGGCTACGGCGAGAACATGCGCGTGCTGAAATGGGTCGTCGACCGCGCGCTCGGCTACACCGGCGCGCAGGAGACGCTGGTGGGTTGGGTGCCACGTCCGGGCGACCTCGATCTGTCGGGGCTTGCGATCGAGCCCGAGCGCTTCCGCGCGGCCACCAAGATCGATCTGGACGACTGGAAGGTCGAGCTGCAGTCGCAGGCCGAGTTCTTCGACAAGATCGGTCCGACCATGCCCAAGGCGCTCGAGCTGCAGCGCGAGCTGCTGCTGGCCAACATCGAAGCCAGCCGCAAGTCCTAGCGAGCTCGGGGGGCGGTACGCGCCTCCCCCATCGTTCGCGAGAAAGCAGAGCTTGCGATTGTTCCCGGATCGCAAGCTCCCGATCTAGCCGTTCGCGCGTGCCCTGCTCAAGGACAGACGCTGCCACAACTGGCTGCGGTGCATTGGCCGAGCAGGGTGACGGCGTTGACGGGCGCGCCGCCCATGTAATTGATGGCCGCGTTGATCTGGGTCATGCAGGGCGTCGTGCACGCGGTACCGCTGCACTTGTTCGTGGACGCACAGTCGGCGATCGCCTTGCACAGCATGTTCGCCATCGGATCCATCGTGCCTTCGCACGCGACCAGCTCGTCCAGGCATCCGCCCATGGCGTCGGGTGTGCAGGCGCAGTTGTCGCACGCCGGGTTCGTGCCGTTGGCGCCCATCTTGCAAGTCGGGTCCGGCATGTTGGGCGCAGCGGCGCCCGCGCCGCCCGTGGTGCCGCCGGTCGCGACGCCGGTACCGCCGGTCGCGACGCCCGTGCCGCCGGTCGCGACGCCGGTGCCGCCGGTTCCCACGCCCGTGCCGCCGGTCGCGGCGGTGTTGTTGTCACTGCTCTTCTTGCAGCCGCCGAAGACCAAGGCGAGCGCACACATCCCAGCAGCGAAAAGCACATACGAACGAATCATGATTGCGTTCTCCTGACGACTCGCGCACGAGTCACTGTGACAAGACCCCTCGGGCAGGGGGGAAGATAGGCGCAAAACCCGCCCGGCTTCCAGCCTCCTCCGTTGAGGTCAGCGCAAAAACGCGCCGGGCTGCGCCCCAGCGGCAAGCGCCGGGTTATGCTCGGACCCGAAGGGAGCTCGAGGGAGAATGGACACGGTGCTCTATGCCTGTGATGGTCCGGTGGCGACTATCACCCTCAACCGCCCCGAGCGTCTCAACACGATGGGGGACGACCTGTTGCCACGCGCGCTCGAAGCGATCGAGCGCGTGGCCAGCGACCCTGCGCTGCGGGTGCTGGTGCTGACCGGGGCAGGGCGCGCGTTCTGCGCCGGCGGCGACCTCGGCGCGATGAGCCAGGCGCCCGCGAAAACGCCAGAGCGGCGCCGATCGCAGGCCGGAAACGCGAGCGATTTACGCAACTTGATGCGTAGCAGTCAGCTCCTGATGGAGATGAGCAAGGTCACCATCGCCGCCATCAACGGCGCCTGCGCGGGTGCCGGGCTGGCCTGGGCGTGCGCCTGCGACCTGCGCTTCGCGAGCCTGGGCGCCAAGTTCAATGTCGCTTTCCGCAACGCCGGCCTGAGCGGGGACTTCGGCGGCACGTGGACCCTGCCGCGCATCGTGGGACCGGCCAAGGCGCGCGAGCTGTACCTGCTGTCGCCCCGCTTCGACGCCGCCGAGGCCGAGCGCATTGGATTGGTGTCGCGGGCGCTGCCCGACGCGCAGCTGATGGCCCACGTGCGCAGCGTGGCCGAGGATCTGGCGGGCGCGGCGCCGCGAGCGCTGGCCAACATCAAGAAGAACCTCAACGACGCCCTGCGCCTGTCATTCGGCGAGCTGCTCGACCGCGAGGCCGAGCGCCACACCGAGTGCAGGGGCACCGCCGACCACCTGGAAGCGGCCCGGGCCTACCTCGAAAAGCGCAAGCCGACCTTCGTGGGGCGCTGAGCGGCGCGCGGCTCAGGCTCCGGCTGGCAGCATTTGTGCGCTCCAGCACAGGCTGCAAAGGGCCGGCCCGGTCGCAATGCGCAGGATTTTGATCTACATCCGCGCCAGTGCGCGGGCCCGGCGAGCGGGACCGACGACAACCAGACGAGGTGCGAAGTGGGCGCAGGAGCAAGACTGCAGGGCAAGACCGCGATCGTGACCGGTGCAGGCAGCGGGATTGGGCGCGCCAGCGCCAAGCTGTTCGCCGCCGAGGGGGCCAAGGTGCTGGCCTCAGACGTGACCGCTGCCGTGGAACAGACCGCTGCCGAGATCACCGCCGCGGGAGGCAAGGCGATCGCCGTGCGCGCGGACGCCGGCGACGAGGCGCAGGTCAAGGGGCTGGTCGAGCGCGCGCTCTCGGAGCTGGGCGGGCTCGACGTGGTCTACGCCAACGCCGGCATCAGCGGCGGCCTGAGCACGCTGGACGACACCACGGTCGAGATGTTCATGGGCCTGCTGCGGGTAAATCTGATCGGGCCGTTTCTGGCGATCAAGCACGCCTCTCCGCACCTGCGTAAACAGGGCAAGGGCTCGATCATCTGCACCGCCTCGGTCGCGGGGCTCAAGGCCAACGCGGGCGGCTTGCCCTATAGCGCGAGCAAGGCGGGTGTGATCAGCCTGGTGCAGACCAGCGCGAACCTGCTGCGCGGTACGGGCGTGCGCGTCAACGCGATCTGCCCGGGCCTGATCGAGACCGGCATGACCAAACCGATCTTCGACATGGCGCGCGCGCGCGGCAGCGAAGGCCGGCTGGGGCAGCTGTGCGCGCTGAAGCGCTACGGTCATCCCGAAGAGATCGCCGCGATGGCGCTGTTTCTCGCCTGCGACGAGGGCAGCTACGTCAACGGCCAGGCGATGGTCGTCGACGGCGGGCTCAGCAGCTCGCACCCGTTCGTCGCGCCGCGCTCGTAGCGACACGCGCGTTTCGGGCTCGCGCCTGCGGGCGCCGGTGATCGGGCCGCTCGGCCTCGAACGCGCCGATGCCGCACATCGAAGCACATCGCCCTCGTTGCGCGGTCGCCGGGGCTCCGCGATGATTCCGGAGGGTCGGGGCCAAAGGGGGTTGCTGATGATCGCACGATCGACGGCGCGGGCGAGCTGGCTTCCGAGCGTGCTGCTGCTCGCAGCGTGCGCCAGCTCCTCGGACGGCACCGGAGGCGCTGCCGGCACGGGCGGCAGCGCAGCGCTCGGCGCGGGCGGCAGCAGCGCCCTGCCCGGCAACGGGGGACGCAGCGCGACCGGCGGCACGGGCGGCATGGGTGGCACGGGTGGCATGGGTGGCATGGGTGGCATGGGTGGCAACGCGGCTGCCGGTGGCGGCGGTAGCGCGGCAGGCGGTACCGGCGGCAGCAGCGCCGCCGGCAACGGCACGGCGGCGGGGCTCGCGATGAAGCTGCGCGGGCACACCCATTTCCTGATCGGCATGGGCAACGACCTCGACAACAACCACGATCAGGACGGCGCCTACACGCTGGGCGTCACGCTCGACCTGCACGACGCGTACCTGGTGGGGCTGCAGGGCGAGGGCGGCTGGCCGGACTGGAACGCGGGCGGCACCTTCGTCGACATCCTGTGCGACGCCGCCGATCGGCACGGCGTGACCCCGATGTTCACGCTCTACCAGATGGCCGCGCACGGCGAGGGCAACCTCGGCGCGCTGACCGACGACGCGTACATGACGCCGTTCTGGCAAGGCGCGAAGCTGCTGTTCCAGCGCCTGGCCATGTTCGACAAGCCCGCGGTGGTGCAGCTCGAGCCCGACTTCTGGGGCTTCTGCGAGCAGCAGAGCTCGGGCAACGCGGCCTCGATCCCGGTCCACGTCGGCGCGCTGGCCAGCGAGTGCGCGGGCTTGCCGGACGACCTGACCGGGATGGGCAAGTGCCTGCTGAAGCTGGCGCGCCAGATCGCGCCCAAGGCCGCGGTCGGCTTCCACGCTTCGGCCTGGGGCGGCTCGCCGCAGGCGGTGGCGGACTTTCTGAACGCAGTGGGCGCCAAGGACAGCGACTTCGTCGCGATCGATCCGCTCGACCGCGACGCCGGCTGCTTCGAGGCGCACACCGATCCGAGCTGCCAGCGCAACGACGGGCCGTGGTACTGGGACGAGTCGAACACCACCAGCCCCAACTTCCACGAGCACCTCGCCTTCATGAAGGCGGTGAGCGCGGGCACCGGCGTACCGGCGCTGTGGTGGCAGGTGCCGTTCGGCGTGCCCAGCGACACCCCGGGCGGCAGCGCGGACCACTACCGCGACAACCGCGTGCACTACCTGTTCACCCACATCGACGAGTTCGTCGCCGCGGGCGCGGTCGGCTCGGTGTTCGGCGTCGGGGCCGGCAATCAGACCTACATCACGACCGACGGCGACCAGTTCAAGAACGCCGTGACCAAGTACCTGGCCGCGCCCACACCGCTGCCGTGACACGGTCGCGGCCGCCGGTCGCATCGCGCGAGGCTCACTTGCCGCACTTGGGGCAGATCCAGCCGCTCTGCTCCGGGTCGAAGTCCGCGCCGCACGCACCGCACACCAGGCGCTTGGGCGGGCCGCCAGGCGCGCGCTCGGAGCGCGCCTGCTTGCGCGGTCCCGCCTGGGGGGAGCGCGCCTGCCGCAGCGCGCGCCGCGTGGACATCACCACGAACACGAGCAGCGCAAAGACTATCAGCAGCCGGGCCATGACACTCAGAGGCCCGGGCAGAATAGTGTGGAAGACCCCGGGCGTCGAGGCGCCCGCCGGGTGCGCCGTGCGGCCCCGCGCGCTCGGTGCCGCAGCGACGGCGCGGGGCGGCCCATGGTCACGCCGCCTGCTCGTCGTAGAGCTGCGACAGCCGTTCCTGATAGCGTTTGAGAATGTTGCGGCGCTTGAGCTTGAGCGTGGGCGTCATCATGTCGTTCTGTGTGCTCAGCTCCTCGGCCGAGAGCGCGAAATCGCGGATCGCCTCGTAGCCCTTGAGCTCACGGCTTTGCTGGTCGATTTCCTTGCGGAACAGCGCCCGCGTACGGTCGTCCGCCAGCAGCGCGGCCGTCTCGGTGGGCACGCCCTGCGCCTGCGCCCACTCCCGCAGCGCGGTCATCTCGGGCACGATCAGCGCGACGTTATACGGGCGGTCGTCGCCGTACACCAGACACTGCGCGATGAAGGGGCTGAGCTGCAGTTTTTCCTCGAGCGGCACGGGCGCCACGTATTTACCGTTCTGCAGCTTGTACAGCTCCTTGACCCGGCCGGTGATCACCAGGAAGCCCTCGCTGTCGAGGTAGCCGAGGTCGCCCGAGCGCAACCCGCCATCCGGGGTCAGCGCCTCGGCCGTGGACTTGGGATCGTCGTGGTAGCCGGCCATCACGCCGGTGCCGTAGATGACGATCTCGCCTTCGCCCGGCGGCCCGCCCAGCGCCTGCGGCTCGATGCGCAGCTCGACGCCCGGAATCGGCTTGCCCACGGTCCCGAGCTTGACCGTGCCCGGATAGCTGGCGGTGGTGCAGCCGCTCGACTCGGTCATGCCGTAGCCCTCGTAGACCTTGATCCCGAGGTTGTCGATGAACTCGGCGACCTCGGCCGAGAGCGCCGCCGCGCCTGAGAACGCGAAGCGCAGCTGGCCGCCGAAGCGCGCCACGATCTTGGAAAAGATCAGCCGCTCGGCCAGCGGCAGCGCCAGCCGTTCGCTGAGGTCGAGCGGCTGTCCGCGCTTGTGCTTGCTCTTGGCGCGCAAGCCAGCCTCGAAGATCGCCTGGATCGCACGCGGCCGTCCCGCCATCTGCTTGCGCACGCCGTCGTAGATGCGGTTCCAGATCCGCGGCACCGCGAACAGCATCGTCGGCTTGACCTCGGGCAAGTACTGCAGCAGCCGGTCGGTGTTGTCGCAGATCCCGAGCGAGCCGCCGATCGCCATCACCGTGTTCAGCTCGACGCAGCCGCCGAACACGTGCGCCCAGGGCAGAAACGCCAGCGAGCGGTCGCCCTCGTGCACCGGTGCGATCTCGAGCAGGCCGCTGACGTTGGCCGCGAGATTGCGTTGCGTCAGCCGCACGCCCTTGGGCTTGCCGGTGGTGCCCGAGGTGTAGATCAACGAGGCCACGTCCTCGTCGGCAGGCAAGCTCGGCGCGAGCTTGGCGGCCCGCCCGCGCGCGAGCAGCTCGTCGTACGCGGCGCTGCCGAATTCGATCACGTGTTGCAGCTCGGGCAGGTCGCCCTGCAGCCCGCGGACCCGGGCGTGCACCGCTTCGCCAGCCACGAAGCACAGCTTGGCGCCGGAATCGCCCAGGATGTGCTGCCAGTCCCGGTCGAGCTGCGCCTCGTACATCGGCACGTAGATCGCACCGAGCGTATAGGTTCCGTACGCGCAGACCGCCCATTGCAGCCGGTTGTTGGAGATCACCGCCACCCGATCGCCGGGGCCGATGCCCAGCGCGCTGAGCCCCGCGCGCGCGTCGTCGACCAGGGCGCGGAACTGCGCGTAGCTCGTCCACTGCCAGCCGTCGTGACCGCGGCTTCCGAACAGCGGAGCGCCGGCGAACTTCTCCGACGCCTGCAGGAACATGGTGACCAGGTTGGTGTAGCGGGGTTGGTAGCTCATCGATGCGTCCCGAGTGTCCAGCGCAAGCGTACTACGCGCCAGCACGCGCGCACACGTCCGCCCGCAGCTAGATACGTCCTAACTCTGGTGCAGCAAGCCCTGGAGCTCGGCGGGGCTGACGGCGAACTGCTGGCCACAGTAGTCGCACGCCATCTCGATCAGCTGCTGGTCGCGCAGCAGCGCGCTCAGCTCGTCGCTGCCCAGGCTCGCCAGCGCGGTCATCACCCGCACCGTGCTGCAGCGGCACGCGAAGCGCAGCGCGCTGTGGTCGAGCTGGGTGAACGGCATGCCGTAGAGCAGCTCCGCCAGCAGCGGAGCGGGCGCGGCATCGAGCGTGGTCAGCAGCTCGTCGATGCGCTCGAAGTCGCGCAGGCGCTCGGTCATGATCGCGAGCGGCGCGCGCCCGACCTCGGGCAAGAGCTGCACGATGTAGCCGCCAGCTGCTTTGACCCGCTCGCCCTCGAGCACGCACGCCACCGCGATCATCGAGGCCACCTGCTCGGAGGCGGCCATGTACGTCATCAGCGCGGCCGAGAGCCCGCCCTGCTCGGGGATGCGCACCACGCCGCGGTGGACCTCGCCGTTGTAGAGCGTGCGCATCATCTCGAGCGTGCCGCCGGCGAGCGCCACCTCGGACAGACCTTCGCGGCGGGCGACCAACCCTCGGTTGCCGCCGTCGGGGTGCGCATCGGCGACCAGCTGGCCGCGCCGGTCGCGGGTGCGGAACAGGCCCTGCACGCGATGGCGCGGTGCCATCGTCTCGCGCACCAGCACCGCACCGGTGAGCAGCTCGCCCAGATGCCGACCGCTCTGCCCGAACGCGTCCTGTGCGCGCAGCGCGCGCTCCACGGTGTCGGTCATGCGCGCGGCCACCACCCGGAACGCACCGTCGTCGGTCATCGCGCGCAGCACGCTGTCGGCGCTCGGATCCAGCGGGGCCGAGGCGTCGGCGGCCGAGGTCACGGCGCCCCCCACCTAGAGCACCGAACGGCCACGCGGCTCTGGGCCTCGTGGGAGGTTCGCTTCGCGCTCATCTCGCTCACAGCGTGAAGCCGGGCAGCAGCGTCGGCAAGCGGGCCGCGGCCTGCTCGCCCGAGCGCA
The DNA here is from genome assembly GCA_963778655.1 of uncultured delta proteobacterium. Classification (GTDB taxonomy): domain Bacteria; phylum Myxococcota_A; class Polyangia; order Polyangiales; family JAFGIB01; genus CAVZVA01. Next base: position 964,512 of record CAVZVA010000010.1, on the reverse strand, counting down.
CCGCGGCGTCGATGCCCGCGCCGTGGAAGGCGGAGCCGGCCAGCGCGATCGGCAGCGGCTGCAGCGCGTGCTCGAGCGCGGCCACCTGGTCGCGGTGGGCCGGCGTGAACACCGGCAGAGCGTCGGGCCAGCGCGACACCCACGTTCGCGCGGGCGGGCCGTGCACCGCCAGCGCGCGGCGCAGCGCACGCTCGGCGCGCGCGGCGAAGGCCGCGTCGTCGAGCGTGGCGAGCTCCTCGGCGCTCGGACGCAGGAACAGCCGCACGCTGGCCGTGCCGGGCGGCGCGCGCCCGGCGAACTTCGAGCTGGTGAAGGTGCAGGCGCGCACGCCATCCTGCTGCTGCTGCTGCGCCACCACGAAACCGGTGGCGTCGAGCGGGTGGCCGATGGCCTCGCGCCGATATGCCAGCTCCACCGTCACGCTCGAGAGCGTGGGCGCGGCGCGCAACGCGCGCGCGGGCTCGCCGGCCAGCGGCGCCAGCAGCTCCGCGGCGACCGCGGCCGGGACGGCGAGGATGAGCGCGTCGGCTTCCAGCCGCTCGCCGCGCTCGGTGCGCGCGCGCACGCGCCCACCCGCGTGCTCGAGCGCGACCACGCGCTCGCCCAGCCGCAGCGAAATCCGCTCGCGCAGCCCGCGCTCGAACGCGCCGACCAGGCTGCCCATGCCGTGCGCGAAGCTGCGGATGCCCTTGCCCAGGTCCTCGGCTGCGACCTGGAAGCCGAGAAAGCTCGCGGCCTCACCGGGCTGCAGCGCCAGCAGCTGGCGGCCGTCGAAGCCGTAGGAGCGCATCACCGACTGGCCGATCACGGCGTCGTCGGGCATGCCGAGCGCGCGCGCGACCGCGGGCACCGCCTGACTGCGGAACACGAAGCCCTCGGCGCCTCGCTCGATCACGAAGCCGCCTTCGTGCTCGGTGAGGATCTGGCCGCCCAGCCGCGCATTGGCCTCGAGCAGCGTGACGGGCAGCCGGCCGCGCACGCGCAACGCAGCGGTGAGCCCGGCCAATCCGCCGCCGATGATGAGGAGCTCGGGCACAGTGCCGCCGACTGTAGCAGGTGTCGGATGACCCGCCCGAGACTGGGGATCCGAGCGCGCCCTCACATCCCCTCCCCGAATGCTTGTGGTCTCCGCCGAAACGAGCGGACCCGGCGCAAGCGCGCTATACTGCGCCCGCAGGTGGGTTCGTTAGCACGCTTGATTTGGCTCGGGGGACCGCTGCTGCTGTGCGCAGCATGCGCCGCGGGCGCCACTGCGCCTGCCAAAGTCCAGGCGAGCCAGTCGGAGGACAGCAGCAGCGACGGCGGGGCCAAGAACAGCGTCAAGGACGCGGGCAGCGCCGCCGCCGGCGGCCACGGGGGCGCGGGTGGCATGGGCGGCAGCGCGGGCAGCGGCACGGGCGGCAAATCGGGCAGCGCCGCCGGCAGCGGCGCGGGCGGCTCGGACGCGGGCACCCAGAGCGATGCGGGCACCCAGGCCAAGAGCGACGGCGGCGGCAACGGTTGCTCGGACAAGAAGAAGAACGGCACCGAGACCGGCACCGACTGCGGTGGCCCCGACTGCGGCCCGTGCGCGACCGGCCAGGGCTGCGTGGTGGACAGCGACTGCGAGTCGGGCTTCTGCGGCAGCGGCTTCCTGTGCGCGGACCCGAGCTGCACCGACATGAAGAAGAACCAGGACGAGACCGACGTGGACTGCGGCGGCAGCTGCCCCGGGTGCGCCGCCGGCAAGACCTGCAGCATCGACGGCGATTGCATGAGCGGCAGCTGCGACAGCAACGGCCAGTGCGCATGCATGCCTACGGCGAGCTGCGGCTCCTCGGAGTGCGGCACCAAGTCCGACGGTTGCGGCCACACCCTCACCTGCCCGATGACCTGCGGCTCGAACGAGACCTGCATGAACAACCAATGCATGTCGACCGCCTGCAGCGCCAACAGCTGCCCCTCGTGCAGCCTCGGCTCCGTCCCGTGCTGCAAGCGCAACAACGGCGGCTGCGGCTGCGCCCTGTTCGGCCTGGTCTGCAACTGAGCCGCGGCGCGGGCCGGCCCGCGCGGAGCGTCAGATCTCGTCGAAGGGCTTGACGTCGATGCTCGCCACGTCCGGCAGCTGGCGCAGCTCGGGCAGCAGCTGCTCCGCGGTGGCAACCATCACGATCACCTGGTCGCGGCGCGAGAGCCGGCGCTGCAGCGCGTGCTGCACGTCGCCCGCGCTGACGCGCGCGACCCGCTGCAGAAAGCGGGTGTGGTGGGTCTTGGGCCAGTCGAACAGCTCCACGTCCAGCAGCTGGTCGAGACGCTTCGCGGCGGTGTCGACCTCGAACGCGTGGCCCTTGATCAGGTAGCGCTTGGTCGCGGCCAGCTCGCGGGCGGTGATCCCGCGCTCGACCCAGCGGTCGTACAGCCGCAGCTGCAGCTCGAGGCAGCCGCGCGCGTCTCGTGCGGCCGGAAAGGTGTGCATGGTCCACAGGTCGCGCGTACGCGAGAGCGTGAAGCTGCTGCTCGCGCCGTAGCTCAGGCCGCGCTTGGCTCGCACCTCGGTGGTCAGGCGGGCACTGAACAGGCCGCCAAACGGGGTGTTGCCCACGATCATCGCCACGTGGTCGGCGTCGTGCGGGCTGGTGCCCAGCGTGCCGGCCAGGATCTGGGTCTGGGTACGGTCGGGCTTGTCCACGATCAGGATGCGCCGCCCCGGCGGTAGCGTGGGCTCGGGCAGCGCCATCGCGGGCGCCTTGCGGCTGGACAGCGCGCCGAAGCAGTGCTCGAGCTGGCGCTCGAGCCTTCGCGGCGCGAAGTCGCCCCACACGCCGATCACCACGTTGCGCGCGGTCAGATGGCGGCGGTGACAGTCGACCACGTCCCGCCGTCCGATGTTGGCAAGGCTCGCGGGCGTGCCGCTGCGCGGGCGCGCGTAGGGATGGCGCCCGAAGGCGTAGCTGCGGAAGTTGCGCGCGCACAGGGCGCGGTCGTCGTCGCACAGCGCGCTCAGATCGGCGCTCATCTCGCGCCGCACCTGGCGCACGTCCGCAGGCCGGAACGCCGGCCGCAACAGCAGCGCGCCGAGCAGCTGCAGGAAGGGCTCGAGGTTGTGCGCAACGACCACGCCGCCGAAGTGCATGTAGCTCTGCGAGCACGAGATGCCGAGCTGCGCGCCCATCGCATCGAGCGTCTCTTCGAGCGCGCGCGAACGCAGCTCGGCAGTGCCCATACGCAGCGCGCGCGACATCATCCGCGCCAGCCCCTCCTTGCCGGGCGGGTCGAACAGCGAGCCGCTGCGCAGCGACACGCCCACCCCGACCACCGGCAGCACGCCCGAGCTCTCGCTCAGCACCAGCGCGCCATTGCCGAGCGTGAAGCGTTGCTTCACGCCCGCGTTCCCTTCGCGCGCTGCGGCAGCACCTCGATGCGCGTGCGCTGGCGCGGGTCGAGCACGCGTCTCGCGACGCGCTGAACGTCGGCCGCGGTCACCGCGCGGAACTCCTGCAGGCGGGGGAAGATGCGCCCGGCGTCGCCCAGCACCGCCTCGTAGAAGCCGATCTGCTCGGCCTTGCCGCCGGCCGATTCCAGCGCCATCAGAAAGGCCAGCTCCGCGCGCGCCTTGACCCGCTGCAGGTCGCGGCTCGACACGCGCCGCTCGCGGATGCGCCGCAGCTCGTCGTCGATCGCCCGCAACGCCTGCCGCGCGCGGCGCCCGGGCCGCATGGTGATCCAGATGTCGTACAGCCCCGGGTCCACGAACGGCGCGACGCTGCCATGCACCTCTGCTGCCAGCTGCTCCTCGCGCACCAGTCGCTGGAACATGCGCGCGCTGCGGCCGACAAACAGCAGCTCGTTGATCAGCGACAGCACCGGGTAGTCCGGGTCGCCGAAAGCCGGCGCGTGGTAGCCGAGCGCGAGCTTCTCTGTCGGCGTGGGCCGGCGCATCACCAGCTTGCGCTCGGCACGCTGCGGGCGCTCGCGCACGCGCGGCGCGGGGCCGATTCGCGCCGGACGCAGCGCGCCGTAGTGGCGCTGCACCAGCCGCAGCAGCCCGGCCTCGTCGACGTTGCCGACCACGATCAGCGTCGCGTTGTTGGGCGCATAATAGGTGCGGTAGAAGCTCCGGCAGTCGGCGGTGGTAAAGGCCTCGATGTCCTTCATCCAACCGATCGTGGGGTGGTGGTAGGGGTGGCGGCGAAACGCCAGGGCGTACAGGCGTTCCTGCACCTCGCCCTCGACGTCGTCATCCACGCGATAGCGCCGCTCGTTGGCGACCACTTCCTTTTCCGAGCGCACCTGCGGCTCGTGCAGCACCAGATCGTGCATGCGGTCGGCCTCGAGCGCGACGACCACGGGCAGCCCGGTGGCGGGCAGCTCGGTATGGTACTGGGTCCAGTCGACCCAGGTCGAGGCATTGGTCTCACCGCCCGCGGTCTCGATCCGGCGGTCGAATACGCCGGCGGGCGTGCTGCGCGTGGCGCCGAACATCAGGTGCTCGAACAGGTGTGCGAGCCCGGTCTTGCCCGGACGCTCGTGGCGCGAACCCACGCGAAACCAGGTGTGGTAGCTGAGCAGCGGCGTCGAGGGATCGGCCAGCACCAGCACGCTGAGCCCGTTGCCCAGAAGATAGCGCCGCAACTTGAGCGTGCCGAAGGGCACCTCGGCCACGAACGCCACGCGCGCGTACGGGCTGCGCGCGCCGCGGCTCAGTCGGACCGCGAGCGCGGCGGGGTCGCGGACGGCGGCGTGCTTCACGGCCAAGTCCAGGTTCCTCGGGGCGGCAGCATCAGCACAAAGCCGGCGCGTGTCAAACCGGCTTTGCAACGCGTCGCGGGCAATCCGTCGAGTCCCTTCCGGAGAAAGCTCGAGACCGACTGGCAGCATGCGCTCTCGGATGCGGACGCCGTCGTGCGATCGCGGCCGCCCGCAGGGGTCGGGTGCCTGTATCATTCGCCCAGCCAGCGGGGCTTCGTCGATCCGTCCCAGCACGAAGCCAGCGACGTGGTGCCCCACCATGGCCGCCCCGGCGGCGTCCTGCCCGCGCCGATCGCGCGGGAGTAGCCCCGCGGACACGCCGCGGTTGCCGCGGCGGTAGGCTGGTGTCTACAATCTCCGCGCGCGCACGGCGCACGAACCGGGCCTCGAAACCCATCTCAAGAGCCATGCCGGCATTCTCGCTCACGGGTAAGGTCGCGCTGGTGACGGGCGGCAACGGGGGCATCGGGCGCGCTATCGCACTGGGGCTGGCGCAGGCGGGCGCCGACGTGGTGGTCGCAGCGCGCAACCAGGACAAGACCGCGGGCGTGCTCGACGAGCTGCGCACGCTCGGGCGCCGTGCGCTGGGCGTGGCGTGCGACGTGCAGCACACCGAGCAGCTGCAGGCGGCGTTCGCAGCGGCGAGCGGCGAGCTCGGGGGGCTCGACATCCTGGTCAACAACGCGGGCGTCGCGGGCGGCGGGCTGCCGCAGCAGATCGCCGAGCAGGAGTGGGACCGCGTGCTCGACACCAACCTGCGCGCGGTGTTCGTGGCGTGCAAGCTCGCGCACCCGCTGCTGTGCGCCCGCGGCGGCGGCAAGATCATCAACCTCGGCTCGGAGTACAGCCTGTTCGGCTCGCCCTTCGTGCTGCCGTACGCCGCCAGCAAGGGCGGCGTGGTGCAGCTGACCAAGTCGCTCGCGACCGCGTGGGCGGGCGATCGCATCCAGGTCAACTGCATCATCCCGGGCTGGATCCGCACCGACATGACCGCCGCGGTGGAGGCGAGCCCCGCGTTTGCAGCACAGATCAAGCAGCGCACGCCCGCGGGGCGCTTCGGCGAGCCGGAGGAGCTGGCAGGCGCCGCGGTCTTCTTGGCTTCTGGCGCGAGCGACTTCGTGACGGGGCAGTCGCTGTGCGTCGACGGCGGCTACAGCATCGCGTGAAGTCAGCCGGCGCGCAGGGCGGGCGACGGCCGCAGCCCTTGTGAGAGCCCACGGGCTCTCGAGCGCGGGTGCCGTCTTGCGCCTGCGCGCCGGGACGCGAGGCGGCTCACTTGAAGGCCGAGTAGCCGTCGTCGGCGAACACGGTGGTGCCGTTCACGGCCGCCGCCGCGTCGCTGGCCAAGAAGGCCACCACGCGCGCGACCGCATCGGGCTGCACCAGCGCGCCCCGCATGTGCTTGCGTGCCATCGTCTCGAGAATGCCGGCTCTGCGGTACGCGTCGACCATCTTCGTGTCGACCACCCCGGGCGCCACGTTGACCACGCGGATGCCGTAGGGGGCGAGCTCGAGCGCCGCCACCTTGGTCATCACCTCGACGGCGGCCTTGGACGCCTGGTAGCCGATGCAGTAAAGGGACGCGAGCTCGCCGTACACCGAGCCGGTGTTGATGATCACGCCGCCGCGCCCGGCCTCGCGCATCGCGCGCGCCGCCGCCTGCATGCCGTAGAAGACGCCGTGCTGGTTGACCGCCACCACGCGCTGGTACTGCTCGGGCGTCCATTCGAGCAGCGGCGCGCCTTCGGCGATGCCAGCGTTGTTGAACATCACGTCGATCCGGCCCAAGCGCTCCACCGCGTGCGCGACCAGCGCGTCGAGCTGCTCGGGCACGGCCACGTCGGTGCGCAGAAAGCTCGCCTGGCCCTCGCGTTGCTCGATCGCCTGCAGTGTCTGCCGGCCGCGCTCTTCGTCGATATCGGCCACCACGACGCACGCGCCCTGCGCCGCGAGCTGCAACGCCGTGGCGCGACCGATGCCGGAGGCGCCGCCGGTGACCACGGCCACACGCCCCTCAAGCGAAAGCAATTTATCCATTTTCCAGGTCTCCAGGAGCAGAGGCTCACCAGGTGTCGACGCAGGGGCGCTTCTTGCCGCTGCGCGCTGGCGGCGGCGGTGCCGAGCGCAGCGCGCTCAGGATCCAGGCGCGCGACTCCAGCGGGTCGATCACCGCGTCGATCTCGAAGTGCGAGGCCATGTTGGCGGCCTTGCCGTGCTGGTAAGCGGCCGCGACCATCTTGTCGAAGGTGTCCTTGCGCTGCTCCGGGTCGGCGATCGCCGCCAGCTCCTTGCGAAAGCCCAGCTTGACCGCGCCCTCGAGCCCCATGCCGCCGAACTCTCCTGTCGGCCAGCTCACCACGAACGCCGGCACCTTGAAGCTGCCCCCGGCCATGCCCTGCGCGCCCAGGCCGTAGCCCTTTCGCAGCACGATCGTGAACATCGGCACGCTCACGCTGCCCGCGACCACGAACATGCGCGAGGCGTGGCGCACCAGCGCCGTCTTCTCCGATTCGGGGCCGACCATGATGCCGGGCGTGTCGCACAGAAACAGGATCGGCAAGTCGAACGCGTCGCACAGCTGCATGAAGCGCGCGGCCTTGTCCGCGCCCTCGCGGTCGATCGCGCCGGCCAGATGCACCGGGTTGTTGGCGACCACGCCGAGCGGCCGGCCCTCCACGCGCACGAGCGACGTGACCATGCCCAGGCCGAACTGCGGGCGCAGCTCCAGCACCGAGCCCTCGTCGGCAAGCGTCTCGATCACGCTGCGCACGTCGTACACGCGCAGCCGGTTTTCCGGGATCAATGCGCGCAGCTTGCGCTGATCGGGGCAGCGCCACTCCGAGAGCGTGCCCTGAAAGTACGACAGGTACTGCTTGGCCACGCCCACGGCCTCGGCCTCGTCACGCACCGCGATGTCGACCACGCCATTGCCCACCTGCACCGGCAGCGGCCCGACCTCCTCGGGCCGAAACACGCCCAGGCCTCCGCCCTCGATCATGGCCGGGCCGCCCATGCCGATGTTGCAGCCCTCGGTGGCGATCACCACGTCGCAGCAGCCGAGCAGCAGCGCGTTACCCGCAAAGCAACGCCCCGACGCGATGCCGACCAGTGGCACCAGCCCCGAGAGCTGTGCGAAGTACGCGAACGCCAGGCAGTCCAGTCCGGCCACGCCGGTGCCGTCGCTGTCGCCGGGCCGGCCGCCGCCGCCCTCGGTGAACAGCACCGTGGGCAGACGCATACGCTCGGCCAGCTCGAACAGCCGGTCCTTCTTGCGATGGTTCATGTGCCCCTGGGTGCCGGCGAGCACGGTGTAGTCGTAGCTCATCACCGCGCACTGCGTGCCCTGCTCACCGAACAGCGCGCCGTTGATGCGCCCGATGCCGCCCACCAGCCCGTCGGCCGGCGTGCGTTCGATCAGCTCCTGCAGCGGGCGGCGCCTGCGCTGCGCCGCGATCACCAGCGCGCCGTACTCGACGAAGCTGCCCGGGTCGCACAGGTCGGCGACGTTCTCGCGCGCGGTGCGCTGGCCCTTGTCGTGGCGCTTCTGCACCGCGTCGGGGCGCTTGTCGTCGCTGCCGTAAGCGTGGCGCGCCAGCACCTCCGCGAGGTCGGGCCGGATCGCGTCGAGGTCGAGCTGCGCGTGCGCCTGCCGCAGCTCGCCCTCGACCGCGGCCGGCTCCACGAACAGGAGCGCGTGGCCCTCGTACACCGCGTCGCCCTTGGCCACCGCGAGCGCCTTCACGATCCCGCTCTGCGCAGCCGCGATCACGTGCTCCATCTTCATCGCTTCCATCACCAGCAGCGCTTGACCCTTGCGCACGGTCTGGCCCTCCGCCACCTCCACGCTCACGATCGTGCCTTGCATCGGCGCGCACACCGCGTCGCTGCCCTCGGGCGCCGCGGCCTGCGGCGCGACCGCTGGCGCGGGCCCGCTCTTGCCGTGCTGCAGCACCGCCAGCGGATCGCGGCTGTCGACCTTGGCGCCGGCCAGTCCCGGCGCAGCAGCGGCATCGCCCGCCCCACCCGGCGCGCTCGGCGCTCCGAGCGCCGCCGCGGCCGCGACCAGCTCCCGGGCGTGCTCGTCGATGAAGCGGGTGTACACGCCGCCCGCGCGCAGCTCCGGCCGCAAGAGCAGCGCACGCAGAAACGCCGCGTTGGTCGCCACGCCCGGGGTGCGCAGCTCGCGCAGCGCGCGCTCGGCGCGCCGCACCACCGCGGCGAAGTCCGAGCCGTACGCGATCACCTTGGCCAGCAGCGAGTCGAAGCTCGGGCTGGTCGCATAGCCCGCGTAGCCGAAGCTGTCGCAGCGCACGCCCGGCCCCGACGGCAGCTCGAACGCCTGCAGCGTGCCGCCCGCGGGCCGCGCGCTGCCGTCTTCGCGCATGCTCTCCATGTTGACGCGCGCCTGCAGCGCAAAGCCGCGCAGCGGCGGCGGCGCGCCGAGGCCCAGCTCCTGCAGGCTGCGCCCGGCCGCCAGCGCGAGCTGCACACGCACCAGGTCCACACCCGTCACCTGCTCGGTCACGGTGTGCTCGACCTGCAGCCGCGGGTTGCACTCGATGAACACGAAGCTCGCCTGCTCGCCGCGCGCCTCGGCGTCGACCAGCAGCTCGAAGGTGCCCAGGCTGTGGTAGCGCACCTCGGACGCCATGCGCAGCGCCGCCTGCAGCATGCGCTCGCGCAGCCCGGGCGGCAGCCACGGGCTGGGCGCGATCTCGATCAGCTTCTGGTGGCGGCGCTGCACGCTGCACTCACGCTCCCACAGGTGCGCGACCTGGCCGTGCAGGTCGCCGCAGATCTGCACCTCGATGTGGCGCGCGCGCGGCAGCAGGCGCTCGACGTAGAGCGCTCCGTCTCCGAACGCGGCCTTGGCCTCCGACTCGCAGCGCGCGAACGCGGCCTCGATCTCCCCGCCTTCCTGGACCACGCGCATGCCGCGGCCGCCGCCGCCCGCCACCGCCTTGATCACCATCGGCGCGCCGGCGAGCTGCGCGAAGAACGCGCGCGCCTGCGCAAGCGAGGTCGGGCCCGCGGTACCGGGCAGCACCGGCACGCCGCAGCGCTGCGCCAGCGCCCGGGCCTGGGTCTTGTCGCCGAGCAGCGCGAGCAGCTCGGCGCTCGGCCCCACGAAGGTGAGGCCGGCCTGCGCGCAGGCGCGCGAAAAGGCCGCGCTCTCGCTCAGAAAGCCATAGCCCGGGTGCACGGCATCGCAGCCGCTCTCGCGCGCCACGGCCAGCAGCTGCTCGCTATCGAGGTACGCGGCCGCCCCGCGCCCGCGCAGCGCCCGCGCCTCGTCCGCGCGCATCGCGTGCAGACAGCGCGCGTCGTCCTCGGAATACACCGCGACCGTCGCCAGCCCGGCCTCGGCCGCGGCGCGCGCGATCCGGATCGCGACCTCGCCGCGATTTGCGATCAGCAACTTGTGCAATGCCATGACAACCGTGCCCGCCCGGCGCCTGGCCGGGCCAGGGGGATTTGGTAAGGATCGCAGCACGATGTCAAACGCCCCGCGCCGCGCCGCGGCCGGCAGGGTCGGCAGTTGCGGGGGACGGCCTGTGTCCTGAGGATCGGACGGATGCGATCGGCCGGGCCCACACGGGTGTAGAAAGAATACATCGCGGCGTCGCTGGCCCATCCCCTATGCTCGCGCACTCGCGATGACGGCGGGTGTTCCGGGGGAGCGCTGCGCGGCGGGGGGAGCGATGACGCGAAGGCAAGGCCGTGGTCTGGGGTGGTGGCCGGCGATTTCGGTGGCGCTGCTCGCGCTCGCGCCAGCGTGCGGGACCGGTCCCGGGTCCGAGGGGGATGACCGCGCCGTCGCAGCACAGAGCCAGGCCCTCAGCCTGAGCGACTGTCCAGCCGGCTACAACGTCATCGTGGGGACCGGCAAAGCCGACGAGCTGCACGGTACGCCGGGCAACGACTGCATCCTCGGCAAGGGTGGCGACGACACGATCTGGGGCGGCGGCGGCAACGACTACATCGCGGGCGGCAACGGCGATGACGTCATCTATGGCGAGCTGGGTGACGATCAGCTGTTCGGTGAAGGCGGAGCCGACACGATTTACGGCGGCGACGGCAACGACACGCTCCACGGCAACGGCGGCTCCGATGAGCTCCACGGCGACGATGGCAACGACGTGATCGACGGCGGCGCCAATGCCGACACGATCTGGGGCGGAAACGGCGATGACGTGATCTACGGCGATGGAGGCGGCGACACGCTGTACGGCGAGGCCGGCGACGATGCGCTGATCGGCGGCGCAGGCACGAACACGGCCGACGGCGGCCCCGGCAACGACGCGTGCACGGGGACGAGCTGCGAGCTCGCCGAGCTTTCGTTGAGCGGATGCACGCAGGACGCGCAGTGCGGAGCCGGCGAGCGCTGCATCGCGGATTTCGGCCTGTGCATCGGTTGCGTGTCCGACCAGGACGGCGACGGCCTGTGCGATAGAGTCGACGGCTGTCCGAACGATGCCGCCAAGGGGGCGCCCGGTGCCTGCGGCTGTGGCGTCAGCGACGCCGACACAGACGGCGACGCCACCCCCGACTGCCTCGACGGCTGCCCCAACGACCCGAGCAAGCTCACCCCCGGTGCCTGCGGCTGCGGCGTCAGCGACGCCGACACAGACGGCGATGCCACCCCCGACTGCCTCGACGGCTGCCCCAACGACCCGAGCAAGCTCGCCCCCGGTGCCTGCGGCTGCGGCGTCAGCGACGCCGACTCCGACGGCGATGGCACCCCCGATTGCATCGATCGGTGTCCCGGCGGCGACGATTCGATCGACGACGACGGCAACGGAATCCCGGACGCCTGCGAGCAGTGCGCCTCCGACCAGGACTGCTCGGACGCCAACGCCTGCAGCGGAAATGAGACCTGCGCCGGCGGCATGTGCGTGGCCGGCACGCCGCTGAGCTGCGACGACGCGCAGGAATGCACCGCGGACAGCTGCGACCCGATCACGGGCTGCGGGCACGCACCCATCGGCGCTGCGCCCGTCGACCTCGTGAACGGGGATTTCGCCAGCGGTTCCCTCACGCCCTTCCAGCCGTACGTCTTGCCCGAGTCGCTCGCCACGGTGACGGCGGCGACGGCGCAGGTCGGGGCCCAGCTCCCAGCCTCACCGGCCGCCGAGCTCCACGTCGGCCAAGATGGCTCGTGGGGACCGAGCAACTACGGCGGTGGCATCACACAGTCGATCACCACTGCCGCCGGCACGTTGACCATCAGCCTGTTCGCCTCGTCGAGCACCGGGACCAACGCGAACCAGAGCGGCGGCCTGGTGCGCCTGCTGATCGACGGCGTGGAAGTCGCCAGCCACGACTTCGGGGAGGTCCCAGCCGCGTCGACCGAGTTCGCCGCGCTCTCGGGGTCGCGCAGCGTCGCCGCCGGAGCCCATCTCGTCGACGTCGAAGTGACCCGCACCGCTGGCTACACCGACCAGGTCACGATCGCGCTCGACGACATCCGCGCGCTGGGCTCGGCCGCCGCAGGCGACCTGTCCACGACCTGCAATGGAGCGACGGGCACGTGCGTCGAAGGCACCTGCGTGGCCTGCCTGCAGGACAGCGACTGCGACGACGGCAACGCCTGCACGGCGGACAGCTGCGACGCGCTCGCCGGCTGTGGGCATGCGCCCCTGACGGGCCAGGCCTGCGGTATCGGCGGGGTCTGCCAAGCCGACGGCACCTGCACGGCGCCGACCTCGAGCCATGACGCGCCCGAGCTGGTGGATGCGAGCTACGCCGACTACTACGTCAACCAGTGGTCACGACGCATTGGCTCGCCGCTGGCGGCGAGCGTGCAGAAGATCCAGCGCTTCAGCTACTACAGGCGCGAGCGCTTCATCATGGAGTTCGACGTGTCGCAGGTCAGCGACCCAGCCGACCTGGTGACGGCGCGGCTGCACCTGACGCCGAGCACGGGGGGCGACATGAACCTCTACCTCTGCGCCTATGCGGGCGACGGCTTGTCCGACTTCGACACCGATCCGCAGGCTTGCACTCTGATCGCGGCAACCGCGACCGTCAGCGGCGCGCTGCCGACCGTGGTCGACGTGACCACGGGCATAAAGAGCCTGTTGTCGCAAGGCGCCACGATCGCGGGCTTCAACCTGCGCTCGATCCGCGAGCAGGACACGCCGGACCTCACCGAGTCCGTAGGGTTCTTCGCCATGGACGACCCGCGAGGGCCCAAGCTGGAGCTCGAGCTCGCCGACCCCGTCAATTTGAGGGCGTGGCGCCCTACGGCGGCGCCTGCACGGCCGGCGCCTCGCTCGGGCCCGCGCTCAACTCCGGCGTCGAATACCACCTGGCGAGCTCGGGTCGGTCGTCGTGCTTCCAGGGGTGGAAGCCGGGCTTGAAGTACGCGAGCAGCATGCTCAGCTGCTTGATGGCGAGCTTGCGCTGGATGCTGCGGGTGCGCTGGCGCTGCGCCTTGCTGACCCGCTTGCCGTCGTCGCGCAGCATGCGCCGCGTGCTGTTGCGGAACGGTCCGGCCAGCAGCAGCATGGCGGCCAGCGCGGACAAGACGCGCAGAAAATAGCCGCCGCCGACGGTCTTGAACACGTCGTAGGCGACGGCCTTGTGCTCGATCTCCTCGGCGGCGTGCCAGCTCCAGAAGCGAACCATCTCGTGTGGCATCGCGGCCGCGATCATCGGCTCGGTGAACAACAGGCGTGCCGAGATCGCGGTCAGGTGCTCGAGAAACGCGGTCGCCCCGAGCTGCATCTTCTTGGGCAGCCGTTGCAGCCTGCCGATGGCCCGCTCCGCGTGCGCGACCTCGCGCTCGACGTCGACGCCGAAGCGCCCCAGCGAGCGGTTGAGCTCGTTGTGGGCGCGGATGTGCTGGCCCTCCTGCTGCACGAACGCGCGCACCAGTGCCTTCTGCTCGGGGTCGGTCACCGCGTGCTCGTAGTTGCGGACCGACTGGATGAAGAAACGCTCCCCGGGCGGGATCAGGATCGAGAACGCGTTCTCCATGTGCGTGATCAGCGGGCTACCCGCGAACCAGTACTGGGGCACCGAGGCCAGCTCCCTCCACTCGAAGCGCCGGGGCTGAATCGCGACGCCCTCGGGCAGGTGGCAGGAGGCTATGGCGAGCTGCGTCGACTCCATGCCCCCAAGCCTAGCGGCCGAACGGCTCCGGCGCACGGCCGCCGGCCCAGGCCCGGCCCCTGGACAGGGCCGCGCCCGGCGGTACACCTTGCGCCTATGACCGTTCGCGTCCGCTTCGCGCCTTCGCCGACCGGCGCGGTGCACCTCGGCACCGTGCGCACCGCGCTCTACAACTGGCTGTGGGCGCGGCAGCAGGGCGGCACCTTCGTGCTGCGCATCGAGGACACCGACCGCGAGCGCAGCACCGAGCAATCGGTGCAGGTGGTGTTCGAGTCGATGCGCTGGCTGGGCCTGGACTGGGACGAGGGCCCGCTGGTGGGCGGCCCGCACGGGCCCTACTTCCAGATGCAGCGGCTGCCGCTGTACCGCGATTTCGCCGAGCGCCTGATCGCCAAGGGCGCGGCCTATCGCTGCTATTGCACCAGCGAAGAGCTGCAGCAGGCGCGCGAGGCGCACAAAGCGCGCACCGGCAGCGAACAGGGCTTCCGCTATCCGGGCACCTGCCGCGCCCGCAAAGACCAGCCGGACAAGCCCTTCGTGGTGCGGCTGCGCGTGCCCGACCACGGCACGGTCGGCTGGGACGACCTGATCAAAGGCCGGCTCGAGCTCCCCTGCGAGAGCCAGCAGGACGCCGTGCTCGTGCGCAACAACGGCGTCCCGCTCTACAACCTGGGCGCGGTGGTCGACGACATCACCATGGGCATCACGCTGGTGGCGCGCGGCGACGATCACGTGGTCAACACGCCGCAGCAGGTCCTGATGTATCAGGCGCTGGGCGAGCCGCTGCCGCAATTCGCGCACATGCCGATGATCCTCGGCCCGGGCGGACAGAAGCTGAGCAAGCGCGACGCCGCGGTGGCCGTGCTCGACTACCGCGAGCAAGGCTACCTGCCCGAAGCGTTGCTCAACTACCTGGTGCGCCTGGGCTGGTCACACGGCGATCAGGAGATCTTCACGCGGCAGGAGCTGATCGAGAAGTTCGACTTCGCGCACGTGGGGCGTACCGGCGCGCGCTGGGATCAGAAGAAGCTCAACTACGTGCAGGCCTCGCACCTGCGCAAGCTCGCGCCGGCCGAGGTCGGCGCGCTGGCGCTGCCGTTGATCCGCGCGCGCGGGCTGCAGGTGGAGCAGGCCGATCCGCGCCTGGCCGCGGCCGCCGAGCTGGTGATGGCGCGCTCGACCACGCTGGTCGAGGTCGCGGCGGCGGTCGACTACTTCTTCCGCGACCCGCCCGAGCTCGACCAGGCCGCAGCCCAGAAGCTGCTCACTGCCGCGAGCGCGGACAAGCTCGAGGCGCTGGCCAGCGAGCTCGCGGCCGCGCCCGACCCCTTCGAACGCCAGGCGCTCGAGGCGCGGGTCAAGGCCTGGCTCGAGACCCAGGGTTGGCAGCTGCAGGACGTGGCGCAGCCCGCGCGGGTGGCGCTGACCGGCCGCAAAGCCAGCCCGGGCCTGTTCGAGGTGATGGAGGTGCTCGGCCGCGAGCGCACCCTCACCGGGCTGCGGGCCGGGGCCCAACAGGCCCGCAACCACGGCTGAATTCGGCTGGAAGGCAGGCGCTGCGGCCGCGGGGACGTGGCCGAAACCCCCTGCAATTCCGCTGATCTAACTACGTTTCAGTACAAGAAATTACATTTGGGTGACAATTGCGCGACGCGACCGCGCTTAAGCTTCCGCGCGTCCTCAGGGGCGAGGTCCATAAGGGAGCGAAGCACGACATGGAAGTAGCGGTCATCTGCCTTTACATGATGGTGCTGTCGATCCTGGGACTGTACGGGTTCCACCGCGGGCTGCTGCTGTACCTCTACTGGCGTCACCGCAACGAGACGCTCAAGCCCCCGCGGCACTGGCTGGAGCTGCCGATCGTAACGGTGCAGCTCCCCATGTACAACGAGATGTACGTGGCCGAGCGCCTGCTCGAGGGCGTGGCCTGCATCGACTACCCCAGGGACAGGCTCGAGATCCAGGTGCTCGACGACTCCACCGACGAGACCACCGAGATCGCGCGCGCCAAGGCCGACGAGCTGCGCGCGCGCGGCTACGACGTGAGCTTCCGTCACCGCGACAACCGCGAGGGCTTCAAGGCCGGCGCGCTCGAAGAAGGGCTGCGCGACGCCAAGGGCGACTACGTGCTGGTGTTCGACGCGGACTTTGTGCCCACGCCCAGCATCGTCACCGACCTGATCCACCACTTCACCGACCCCAAGGTGGGCATGGTGCAGGCGCGCTGGGGCCACCTCAACCGCGACTACTCGCTGCTGACGCGCGTGCAGTCGATGATGCTCGACGGCCATTTCGTGGTCGAGCACATCGCGCGCAACCGCTCGGGCCGCTTCTTCAACTTCAACGGCACCGCGGGCATCTGGCGCCGCTCGACCATCATCGACGCCGGCGGCTGGCAACACGACACCCTGACCGAGGACATGGACCTGAGCTTCCGCGCCCAGCTGCGCGGCTGGCGCTTCGTGTACGTGCCGACCGCGCTCGCCCCGGCCGAGGTGCCGTGCGAGATGAACAGCTTCAAGGGCCAGCAGTTCCGCTGGGCCAAGGGCTCGGCGCAGACCACCAAGAAGCTGCTGTGGACCGTGCTCAAGGCCGACCTGCCCCTCAAGGTCAAGGTCGAGTGCGTGTTCCACCTGACCAACAACTTCGCCTATCTGTTCCTGGTGATCCTGGCGGCGCTGCAGCTGCCGAACCTGCTGATGCGCGAGCGCATGCACAACCCGGAGCTGCTGCTGCTCGACGTGCCGCTGTTCTTCTCGACCTGCGTGTCGATCATCATCTTCTACCTGACCACGCACAAGGCGCTCTACGGCACGCTGCGCGACGCGATCAAGCGGCTGCCGGTGATGATGGCGGTCAGCATCGGGCTGTCGATCAACAACGCGCGCGCGGTGCTCGAGGGCCTGCTCGGCATCGATTCGGACTTCGTGCGCACCCCCAAGCACGGGGTGCGCGACCGCAAGGACGGCTGGTCGGGCAAGAAGTACCGTGCGGCGGCCGCCAATCTCGGCACCTACATCGAGCTCGGTTTCGGCTTCTATATCGTGGGCACGATCCTGCTCGCGATCGTGACCGGCTCTTGGGTCAGCATCCCGTTCCTGGTGCTGTTCATGGTGGGCTTCCTGTACGTCGGCACGCTCAGCCTGCACCAGCTCAGATAGAGCCAGTCCTCGCTGCGCGCGCGCTGCCCGCCGCTCCGCTGCGGGTACAGTCCATTCGCCCGCCCCCGCCCGGAATCCTCCGCAACCTGGCGGCTCCATCGCAGGCTTGGCGATCAGGGACGGCCGCCAGCCCGCGCGGTGTAGACTGCCGGCGATGAGCCGGGGCTTTGCGGTCTGCGTGGCGGTTGGCTTGCTCGGGTGCGCGTCCACCGCGCCCGCGCGCGTGCCCGACCCGGCCCTGAGCGCGCGGCGCTTTGCGGCGGCCTTGCGCGAGGACAAGCCCGACGCCGCCTACGCCCTGCTCGACCCGGAGCTGCGCGCCACGCTCGACCGCGCGCGCTTCGGAAGGCTGTGGCGCGAGAACCGCGCCGAGCTGGTCGAGCTGGGCACACAGCTGGAGCGCGCCGGCACCACCACGCCTGCACGCGCGGAGCTCGAGCTCGAGGACGGCGAGCGCGTGGTGCTGCTGCTGGAGCAGGGGCACTGGCACGTGGCGGGCGGC
Organism: uncultured delta proteobacterium; assembly: GCA_963778655.1. Taxonomy (GTDB): domain Bacteria; phylum Myxococcota_A; class Polyangia; order Polyangiales; family JAFGIB01; genus CAVZVA01. The sequence goes on along the minus strand of CAVZVA010000010.1, from coordinate 947,004 downwards.
GTGCTCGACGCCCAGGCGCTCGACACCCCGCTCGACGCAGTCGCCGAGCTGCGGCGCGCGTTGCTGCGCCAGAGCATGCCCTCGCTGCTGCGCGTGCTCGCGCGCGAGCGGCGCGCGGCCTGGGTGGCGGCGTTCGAGAAGACCGTGCAGCAGAGCGCCGACCCGCTCGACCTGCGGGTCGAGGTCCACGGCAACGACGCGGTCGTGCACCTGAGCGGCGGCGGCCAGGTGCTGCTGCGCAAGGAGGCCGGGAGGTGGCACGTCTGGGACGTCCGCTAGCGGTGCAGAAGTGGCGAGGCTGAACCCGCTGCATGCTGGGCGGGGGCGTGGTAACAACGGGGTCCGGGCGGGAACGGGCGCGATCCCGGGCGCCCGCGAGCACAGAGGGCACACGTATGAGCGGCCACAGTCGATGGTCCACCATCAAGCACAAGAAGGGCGCGGCCGACGCCAAGCGCGGCAAGACGTTCACCAAGCTGATCAAAGAAGTGACGATCGCCGCGCGCATAGGCGGCGGCGACCCTGGCGGCAACCCGCGGCTGCGGCACGCGATCGACGCGGCGCGCGCGGTCAACATGCCCGGTGACAACATCACGCGCGCGATCAAGAAGGGCACCGGCGAGCTCGAAGGCGTGAGCTACGAGGAGCTCACCTACGAGGGCGTGGGCCCCGCGGGCACGCTGTTTCTGCTCGACGTGGTGACCGATAACCGCAACCGCACCAACCCCGAGCTGCGCAAGATCTTCGACCTGCACAACGGCCAGCTCGGCAGCGCCGGCTCGGCAGCCTGGGCCTTCGACGAGAAGGGTGTGATCACGGTGGCCAAGGAGCACGCCAGCGAGGACAGCATCTTCGAGGCGGCCGCGGGCGCGGGCGCCGACGACATCGAGGACTTGGACGAAAGCTGGCTGATCACGACTGAAAAGGCCGACCTCGACGCGGTGCAGAAGGCGCTGGTCTCGGCCGGCATCGAAGTGGCCGCGGCCGAGCTCGCCAAGCTGCCCAAGAACAAGAAGGTGGTGAGCGGCCGCGACGCCGAGGTGCTGATCAACTTGGTCGAGGCGCTCGAGGACCACGACGACGTGCAGAAGGTCTATAGCGACTTCGACCTGTCGGACGAAGCGGTGGCCTCGCTCGAACAAGCATGATCGTCCTGGGCGTCGACCCGGGCACGCTGCGCACCGGCTGGGGGCTGGTGCGCCGCGCCGGGCCGCGGCTGGTCGGCATCGACGCGGGCGTGATCCAGACCGGGCGCGACGCGCCGCTGCCGCGGCGGCTGCTGTGCATCTACGACGGGCTGTGCGCGCTGATCGAGCAGCACCACCCGACCTGCATGGCCGTCGAAGACGTGTTCTCCAAGCACGCCCGCTCCGCGCTCGTGCTGGGTCAGGCGCGCGGCGTGGCGTTGCTGGCAGGCGCGCGCGCAGGGCTCGAGATCGGCGCCTACCCGCCCGCGCTGGTCAAGCGCTCGGTGGCAGGTCGCGGCCAGGCCCCCAAGGACCAGCTCGCCCGCATCGTGTGCGCCATGCTCGGCTGGCGCACGCTGCCGGCCGCGGACGCGACCGACGCGCTGGCGATCGCCATCACCCACGCGCACGCAGTGATGGCGCGGCGCAAGTAGCGCGCGCGGGGGGCGAGGGACGGGGTGTTGCCGCGCAGGCGCGGTGGGGCCAAGCGGAAACCAGTGGCAGCCGGCGGCCGCTTTCGCTGGCGCGCGGGCCCCGATGTGGCAAAGGGTGGCAAGAAATGTTCGAGACCGTGCGGATCGAGGAACCCTGCGAGCACGTGGCCACGGCGGTGACGGTCCGCCAGGTGGAGCGGCCGGGCGCCGGTTGCGAGGACTGCCTGCGCATCGGCGGAAGCTGGCTGCACCTGCGCGTGTGCCTGCAGTGCGGCCACGTCGGCTGCTGCGACTCCTCACCCAACCGCCACGCCACCAAGCACTTCCACGAGACCCGCCACCCCATCATCACCTCGGCCGAGCCCGGCGAGACCTGGGTGTGGTGCTATCTGGACGACGCCGCGATCTCGGGCTGACCGCGGCGCGTCGGCAAGGGCACGGGCCGCGCACGCGCGGCGCAAGCGCCGGCCTCCGCCGGGCCGGTTTTCGTGTCACAAACTGCCCGGACGTTCAGGTCTTGTGCTAGTGTCGGCGCGTGATCGGCCGGCTCACCGGCGTGGCCCTCGACTGGGGCCCGGACGGCTGCTGCGTGCTCGACGTGCAAGGCGTCGGCTACGAGGTGTTCGTGCCGCTGCGCACGGCGGCGCGGCTGCCGTCACTGCCCAACGCGGTCACGCTGCACGTGCACACCCACGTGCGCGAGGAAATGATCCGCCTCTACGGCTTCGACAGCGCGCTCGACCGCGCCGCGTTCCGGCTGATGCTCGCGGTGACCGGCGTCGGCCCCAGGCTGGCGATGGCGATCCTCTCCGAGATGACGGCCGCGGAGGTGGGCGCGGCGGTCGCGCGCGGCGACAAGAACCGCCTGGCCAAGGTCTCGGGCATCGGCAAGAAGATGGCCGAGCGGCTGGTGCTCGAGCTCAAAGACAAGCTGCCCGCGCTGCCCGGCGCGCCCATGCCGGGCGCGACCACGCCGCCCGCGGTGGACGTGCCCGGTCGCGCGGGCGAGGTGATGAGCGCGCTGCAGGGCCTCGGGTTCACGCGCGTCCAGGCCGAGAGCGCGGCACGCAAGGTGGTCGGCCCCGAGGACGAAGCCGCGCCGCTCGAGCACTTGATCCGCCAGGCGCTCTCGACGCTGGCATGAAGGCGCGCGCGGCATGCGAGACACAGGAGCATCCGGCGTGAACGCCAAGCAGCAGAACGGCAGCAACGGCGACGGCCGCGTGGTCGACGCGGAAGCAGGCAGCGACGATCGCGACCTCGACCGCGCGCTGCGGCCGCTGCGCTTCGACGAGTTCGTGGGCCAGCGCAAGATCATGGGCAACCTGCAGGTCTACGTGCAGGCCGCCAAGCAACGTGGCGAGCCGCTCGACCACGTGCTGCTGTGCGGCCCGCCCGGCCTGGGCAAGACCACCGTCGCGCACATCCTGGGCAAGGAGCTCGGCGCCAACGTCGCCACCGCGCACGGGCCGGCGATCGAGCACAAGGGCCAGCTCGCCGCGCTACTCACGCGTATGGAGCGCGGCGACGTGCTGTTCATCGACGAGATCCACCGCCTGAGCCCGGTGATCGAGGAAAACCTCTACACCGCGGTCGAGGACTTCCGCATCGACATCGTGCAGGGCGACGGGCCGTATGCCGCGACGCTGCAGCTCCCGCTCGCGCCCTTCACCCTGATCGGCGCCACCACCCGCACCGGTCTGCTCACCAACCCCATGCTCTCGCGCTTCGGCATCGTGGAGCGCCTCGACTACTACCCGCCCGAAGAGCTCGCAGAGATCGTCCGCCGCAGCGCGCGCTTGTTGAAGATCGCGCTGGAGGAGGACGCGGCGACCGAGCTCGCGCGCCGCGCCCGCGGCACGCCGCGCATCGCCAACCGCCTACTGCGCCGCGCCCGCGACTTCGCCAGCGTGCTCGGCGACGGGGCGATCGATAGGAAGATCGCCGATGAAGCGTTGACGAGGCTGGAGGTCGACGGCGCCGGGCTGGACGCGATGGACCGGCGGTTGCTGCAAGTAATCATCGAGCATTACAAGGGCGGCCCCGTGGGGATCGACACGCTGGCGGCGGTGGTGAGTGAGCCGCGGGACACGCTGGAAGACGTGTACGAGCCGTTCTTGTTGCAGCAGGGGTTTTTGGCGCGGACGGCGCGGGGAAGAGTGGTGACGGATAAGGCGTACGAGCATGTTGGGGTACCGCTGCCGGTGAGGGATCAGGGGCGGTTGTTTTGAAGACTGCCGACACGGGAGCTTCAAGCCGAGCGCGGATCGGCGAAAACACGAGGCAGCAGAAGTGGTTACGGCTGCTCAAGGGGTGAGCTGTGATGTTGATTGTGGTGGCGAGTTCACGAAGGGCGCCGAGCGACCGGCTCGTATCCGAGCAACGTGTTGCGGATCAAGCCGTCGGCTTCGAGCTGCGACAACGCTCGGCGCACGTCCTCAGCATCGAACTTCTGCGACTTCTCCTCGGACCAACTCAAGAACTTCTGGATAGCCCGGGACTCTTGGGTCGGTGGGTTCTCGACAACCACCGCGTGCGCCGTAGCTAGTGCTTCAAGATCTCTGAGATGCCCATTGCAATACTTCGCTGCTGCCCGCACGGCTGGAAGCATGTCCTTCATGCGGTCGGCGTCTTTACCCTTGAGCTTTGTGGTCAGGCCAAGTTCAACGAGCCGCGTTCGGGGCACCCCGGTGAATTCCAAGTAGTCCTTGATAGTCTTGAACATCGGGTCGAGCGCGGACGAGTACGGACCATAGCGGTAAGCCTTGAAGCGGAAGTACTCCTCGCCGGCAAACACGTTGAAGAAGTAGGCTGCCTTCTGCAAAACCAGCTTCTTCGGCTCTTGCAGCTCTGCTCGGAGTCCGACCAAGATGAAGTGTCCCAGCGACAGACGAGGCTCCTCGGCAACGCTCGAACTGAACTGCCCGACCGGCTCGTAGACCTCGACATCAACGCCCGGCAGGTCGCGCAGTTGCTGCTCAATTCGTTCGCGAACGTCGGCCCAAGCCAAGCCGCCATTTCCGCAGCCAAGCGGTGGGATCGCGATGGACTTCAATTTCTCACGGACAATGAACTCGCGAAGAGCACTGAGCCCAGCTTCAACATCGTTGAGTTGTGAACGCGCCTTCCAGTGATCCTTCGTTGGGAAGTTGACGATCACCTTGCCGCGTTCACGATAGCTCGTGACCTCCCCAGTGCGGATCTGGCCGATTTTGCATCGGCGTTGGTAGTCCTTGAACATCTCCGGGTATGCGCGCTTGAACTGGTAGGCGATACCTTTTCCCATCACACCAACGCAGTTGACGGTGTTGACGAGCGCTTCTGCTCGACTCTCGAAGAGATTGCCTTGGACAAAGCGAACCATTGGCATCCTCATCGCGCTCCCTTCGGGAACATCCGGGGCATGAGGTTCAGATGACACGACCGGACGTTCGCGCTCTGGAACACCTGAGCCACAATAGCTTGGGCCGATTCGCTCGCGACATACAGCGCTTGAAACGCTTGCACTGCGACGATGGTCGGACTTAGTGCCTCCGCCATGCAGGCCAACTTGCAGTCGTGGTCATTCTCCCAGTCGCGGCCCTGCTTATCCATCTGAGCCCATTCGATCCGATCCATTCCTTGATCCCAATCGAGGACTTCTGGGGGCTGCGCAAAAGACAACGGATGCCGTGGGACAATCCGCCACCCGTTCGCGCGTGCGTAGCTTCGAGGCACCGCGATGAGTACGAACTGCTTCGCAGAAGCGTTCCTGATCACGGCGTAATCAAACGGGTTCCGCGCAAAGAAGTGGAAGGGGACGAACGCGTCGAGGTCATGCTCGGCTCGGCCCTCGAGGATCTCGGAGTCGGCGTGATCGGCGAACGCGTTGCCCGAGGTCTGCAGCAGACGCCGCGAACAAAGACCGCGGGAGACAATGCTGCTCGAAATTGCCCACTTCGGTCAGGTGGTACAGCAGCTTCTTCTCCCGAACCCCCATGATGGCTGATTTCTACAGCTCCGCTCGATGTGCCTCAACGGACAACCCGGAGAACTTGGTGCTTCTTCGGCCGTAAGGCCTACTCAAGCATCTGTCTTTGGTGGGTGCACGGTGGCTCAGATGTCAACAATTTCCCGTGGATAGCGCCGAATCGCGACAAGGTTCGGTCGCATCGCATGTGAGTCGGGGCGACGCTCACTTAGGGCACCATCGCAATTCCCAAACCCGCGGGATCCCTGCCCGGGCTGACCGTCGAGGGAGAGGGCGGGGTCGGCAGCGGCATCCCTGTCCCGGGTTGACCGTCGAGGGAGAGGGCGGGGTCGGCAGCGGCGAAGGCCGCGCTGACGCGGCGCGAGGTGTTGCTGCGGTCTTGGTTCCTGTCCCAGGTTGATGAGTGGGGAGGAAGGCCGCGGGGGTGCTGGATGGGCCGGGCGGCGTGGTCCGATGCCGGTCGGGGCGCGTTCGGGTACCAGGACCGCAGCAAAAGCGGTGCACTCGCTCCGTTGCGGACGCAATGCTGCAATTGACGATGCGCGCAGGACGGAGCTTACCGTCCGCGCGCGCTGCGCGAGCAACAGGACTCGGCGATGCAGGTGGGGCTAACTGCTGTCGAGAGCCGGGCAGGCGGTCTCGAGCGGGGCGCAGGTGACGCGCGCGAAGCGTGCGAGCCAGAAGGTGCCGGCGGGGAACACGCAGGCGAGGCCGTGACGCCATTTGTGAAGGGCCTCGCGATAGGCGGCACGGAAGGCCTTCACGATTGCACGCCCTCGACGCTGGCCTTCGGCGCTGCCGGCGGCGAAGGTGGGGTTGAGCTTGCCCTTGCGGCGCGGGGTCTTGGGGGTGTCGAAGGGGTTGAGCTTTTCCAAACGCTGCGTACCCCAAAACGCCTTGCCGGCACGTGCGGCCTGGACGCGGATCGCGCGTTGGCGCTCCGCGATCAGCGCTTCCATGTCGGCGACCACGCGCTGCGGGTCGCGGTCGGCGAGCGCCGGCGGGTAGCGCGCCTGCACCTCGGCCCAGCGCTTGTCCTTCTGCCCGAAGTGAAACTCGGGTCGCCTGACCGTGCCCGGCGCGGCGAGCCAGTCCGCAGGGGTCGAGCGCACGCCGTGCCAGTCCCGGAAGTCGCGCACCAGCAGCGCCTTGACCACGTTGACGGGTGCGTAGCCAGCCGACGGAATCCGACTCTGCGAGACGAAACGGCTGTTCCATATGGCCGCCTTGACGAGCGGCGCGGCTTCACCAACTTTTCTGCCGGCTCCCCGTTCGCCGGGCGGGGCCCGGCGCTCTCGGCCAGTTCCGCCAGCGTGTGCGGGTCGAGAGGCATTTTGACTCGTTTATACTTGCATACGGGTATAAATGGATATAAACGGCTACACTTGTGGACCCGATCAAGAACCCGTTTTCGCCGGGTGCCGGTGCGCCGCCGCCGGAGCTGGTCGGGCGCGATCCGGTTATCGAGCAGGCGCGGGTGCTCCTCGGACGCGCCAAGCAGAAGCGGCCCGAGAAGAGCATGCTGCTCACCGGTCTGCGCGGCGTCGGCAAGACGGTGCTGCTCAACGCGATCGAGAGAATGGCCGACGGCGAGGGATTCCGGACCATCGCCATCGAAGCGCGCGAGGACAAGCCGCTTGGAGCCTTGATCGCGCCCCACCTGCGCACGCTGCTTTACGACCTCGACCGGATCGCGGGTGCTGGTCACAAAGTCCGACGGGGTCTCGCCGTTCTGCGCGGCTTCGTCGGCGCCCTGAAGCTCACGGTCAGCGACGTCACGATCGGCCTCGACATCGAGCCGGAAAAGGGCGCCGCAGACAGCGGCGATCTCGAGGTCGACCTGCCTAACCTGTTTCAGGCGATCGGCGAAGCTGCGGAGGACCGCAAGAGCGCCGTCGCCATCCTGATCGACGAGATCCAGTACTTCAATCAGACCGAGCTCGGTGCCCTGATCATGGCGATGCACAAGGTGCAGCAGCGGCAGCTCCCGCTCGTGCTGCTCGGCGCGGGCTTGCCGATTCTTCCCGGCCTTGCTGGAGAATCGAAGTCCTACGCCGAACGACTCTTCAGCTTTCCGGAAGTCGGTGCGCTGTCCAGGGACGACGCGGCCAAGGCCCTCCAAGAGCCCGCGCGCGCCGCACGCGTGTCATTCGAAGCCAAGGCGCTCGCAGAGGTGTTTCGGGTCACGCAGGGCTATCCGTATTTTCTGCAGGAGTGGGGCTACCACGCGTGGAACCTGGCGCAGGCGAGCCCGATCACCCTGAAGATCGTGGAGCGCGCGACCCACGCCGCGGTTTCGCGCCTGGACAAGAACTTCTTCCTCGTACGATTCGACCGCTGCACGCCGAGCGAAAAAAACTTCCTGCGCGCCATGGCCGAGCTGGGCGGAGGTCCGCAGCGCACAGGGGACATCGCCGGCGTCCTCGGCGTCAAGGTCACGAGCCTCGGTCCGGTGCGCGCCAAGCTGATCAAGAAGGGCATGATCTACAGCCCTGCTCACGGCGACATGGCGTTCACCGTGCCACTGTTCGACGAGTTCATGCGACGAGCGATGCCGACGCTGAAGGCGTAGCGCAGCGGCTTGTCAGGCGGACGCCTCGTGCCGCGAGCCGACGCATAGCTCCGGCCGAAGGCCGGTGAGCGCTACTGCGCTGAATGCTCTCGGAGGTATTCTTGAGCCGCGTCGATCTGTGGGAACGATCGCGAGGTTCCGCCGGATTTCGACCGCGGGTCGCGCGATCGGCGCCACGTGTAGAATCGAGACATTTCACGATCTTGCGGAAGCACAGGTACCGCGCTCTGCATGGTCGCTGGCGCGCGGTTTGCGGCGATTGCCTCCACTCCCGAGGAATCCCGGTAGCGTCGTGAGATTCTGAACCCGCACGCCCACGTGGTCGTGCTCGGCTCGTGGTTCCTGTCCCAGGTTGATGAGTGGGGAGGAAGGCCGCGGGGGTGCTGGATGGGCCGGGCGGCGTGGTCCGATGCCGGTCGGGGCGCGTTCGGGTACCAGGACCGCAGCAAAAGCGGTGCACTCGCTCCGTTGCGGACGCAATGCTGCAATTGACGATGCGCGCAGGACGGAGCTTACCGTCCGCGCGCGCCGCGCGAGCAACAGGACTCGGCGATGCAGGTGGGGCCAACTGCTGTCGAGAGCCGGGCAGGCGGTCTCGAGCGGGACGCAGGCGACGCGCACGAAGCGTGCGAGCCAGAAGGTGCCGGCGGGGAACACGCAGGCGAGGCCGTGACGCCATTGGTGAAGGGCCTCGCGATAGGCGGCACGAGGCGGCACGGAAGGCCTTCACGATTGCACGCCCTCGACGCTGGCCTTCGGCGCTGCCGGCGGCGAAGGTGGGGTTGAGCTTGCCCTTGCGGCGCGGGGTCTTGGGGGTGTCGAAGGGGTTGAGCTTTTCCAAACGCTGCGTACCCCAAACCGCCTTGCCGTCGGTCTAAGGCTGCGGCGCGGCGCAGACCACGCTCTCGAGCAACCGCCGGCGGCGGCTGAGCCCGGCGAGCCTCCGCTCTTCCCCGATCACGGGGTCGAAATCCGGCCTGAGAAGGGTCTGGTTCTCGTACTGATCACCACGCGCTGATTTGGCGGGGCCAGACCCCTGCTTCTTCACGAGGGGCGGCACGCCGGCCCTGCGGGCCCTCCCCACGCGGGGCCGCGTTCCGCGGCAACTCTCGAACGAAACGTGATCGCTGCTCAGCACGAGATCCACACCCCCTGAAAACCTCCGCTCTGCGATGTCGTTGACCATGAGCAACGGTCCGACGCCGCGAGAGCGCATGCCGGGCGCCCGGCTGTGGCTCACCTCGACGCCGTTCTCGGGACGCCCCCCTATTGCCTCGTCTTGCCCGCGAGGATGTGTTCGAGCCAGGCGGCGACACGCGCCTCGTATCCGTGCCCGTAGCCGTTGTTGATCTTCCGCACGACGCCCGTGTCATCGATGACGTAGGTCGTCGGTAGCTCGTGCGCGCCGAGTGCCCGGTATACTCGTCTGTCCGGATCGAGCAGCACCCGTCCGCCAACGTGGAGCTGGTGAACGAAACGCGCGACCCGCGCCGCGTCGTCGTCCTCTGCGATGCTGACGAACTCGACGCGGTCGCCGTAGCGATGCTGCAGCCGCTCCAGCGCCGGGAGGCTTTCGCGACACGGGCGACACCATGTTGCGAAGAGGTCGATGACCATGATGCGGCCACGCGCGGGCAGCTCAACGCGCTCCCCACCGGCCACCGACATGAGAGACAGCGTCGGCAACGGATCACCGATCAGGACGGCGCTGAGAAGCAGGACCAGCACGCGCTGAGCATAGCCCTCCGCGCGACCGAAAGCCGCCCTACCCCGCCTCGCGACGTCTCGATGCGGGGCCAGACCTCGTTCGCGATCCAAGCCACGCGCGGGTCCCTACCCCAGGTTGATGCGCGCGCGGGTCCCCGGGTCCCTGCCCCACGGACATCCAACCGGTGCTTGACGACGCCGCGGGTAGCGGGCGCGTGGCCTACTGTGTCGACAATCCGCGCAAGGCGCGCACGGTGGAGGACCCCGAGCAATGGCCCGGCCTGAACCTGTGCTTCGGCCTCAACGACAGCGACCAGCTGAGCTTCGAGCACTTCGACAACGACGCGTGGGTTGCGGCGGGCCGCCCCCACGACCTCGCGCCGCACTTCGTGCCGGTCACGCTGACGCTTTCGCCGCTGCCCACCTCCGAAGGCCGCGACCGCGATGCGTACGCCGCAGACTTGCGCCGTTGGGTCAGCGAGCGCGTGCGCGAAGACGAGGTGGGCACCGATGCGCGAAGCTCCCGCAAACAAGCCATCCTCGGCTTGAAGAAGATCCTCGACGCCAACTTCGACCAGCGTCCAAAGCATCCCAAGACGACGCGCCGCCCCTACTGCTTCGGCAGCCACGAGCGCCGGCTGGAGCACTACGAAGAGATGGGCGTGCTGCACGTCGTCTACGCCGACCGCTCCGAACGCTACCGCCGCGCAGAGCGCGACGTCGGGTTCCCGCCCGGCACCTATCCGCCCCCGGTGATGGCCGTCGCGGCCTGAGGCCGAGTTTCACGCCTGGGCCACCGACCCGCTGCTCAGCTGCTCACGAGAATGAGCGGCCGGGCACCGGTGCGGTGCGTCCGTCGTGCGCTCCAGAGCGGTGCTCCTTCAACCTGTCGCCGAGCCAGAATCCGCCACACGTTGCGGCTGGGGTCCGCGGTGCGCGCGCGATCGACGTGCAATCCGCGTCTGCACACGGACGGACCGCGCGCGCCTAGCGCCTGGCTGCACTCCCTTGGCACGTGCTTCCCGTGCTTCCCGGGTCGGTGGAGCACGCTCGCACCGGCGGCGATCGAACCCACGGCAAGGCCGGCCCCGCCCGCGCGGCTGCGGCGAGCTGGGCGCTCTACCCGAGGAACGCCTCCTGGCGATTCCACGCGAGCGCGTGCGGATCAGGCCGCAGGGCCCAGGTCCTGTTGCCGAAATGGCCCGCACATCGCGTGCTCGAGCTGGCTCCGCTACACCGGAAAGCCACCGGCGAGCGCGACGACGTCCAGAAGAGCCTGCGTGCTGACCCCTACCGCGCGCTCACGCTGATTGGCTGAGCCCGTCGGCTCCGCCCCAGCCCCCGCCCTCCGCGGTCAAGGACGCGATTCGACGAACGGATACGAACAATCGAACTATCGAGGACCGTCACCATGTCTCGGTCATCGGTCGTCACCATGTCTCGGTCACGACCACCATGTCTCGGTCACCATGTCTCGTCAATCGAGGACCGTCACCATGTCTCGTCATTTCATCACGATCCTCGGTTGGCACAATACGCCGTCGCGCCGTTTCCGGCGCTTTCGCCCGAGGTTCCCAGGGCGATCGACACGACCGACGCGATCGAGGCGATCGAGGCGCTGAAGTGGCCGCTGCGCATCCCCCCGCGCGCGTGGTCATCATTGGTCATCAATGGTCATCAATGGTCACTCTACCGAGCGGCGTCGCCGCGCTAGCCTGCGGCCATCAGCGCGAATACGGCTCCTTCTGCGGTGCCGGCACGCTGCTCGGAGGCGCCTCCCATGACATCACCAGGCCGTGGTACCGCACAGCGCCTTGCCGCGCCGCCTCCGGCGCTCGCCCGCGGAGCAGCGGACCAAACTCCGGACGAGCTCTCCGAGGCACCGGCCGTCGGCGCGGCCGGCGCAGCGCTAGAGCAGGACCGAATCCAAGCCTTTCTCGATGCGCGCTACACGCAGCGAGACGTGTGGCACTCGTTCGAGGCGAAGTCGGGACAGATGATCGACTGCATCGACTTCTTCGCCCAGCCGCGCGTGAAAGCGCTTGCCGCACGAGGAACGCCGAGCAAGGTTGCCTGGTCGTCCGAAGACGTGGTCGGTCCAGTCCATGCGCTGTTGTGCGGTGGCTGACGAGCTGGAGGAAGGGCAGCGTGCCGAAACGCTCGGGCTCAAGAAACCATGCCGTTGTGGCCGCCTGCACGCGAGGCAAGCGGGTCGCGCGCGTCAGCCCGCCTTCACACGAGCCCTTCGACGGCGTGGTACGGCCGCAGGTATCGGCCACGTGCCCTGCTCCGTGCTGCCCGACGCTGCAATACCACCCACATGCGTCGCTTTGCCAAGTCCAAGCTCGAGGAGCGCCAAAATGAAACGCCAGTCTCATCCGCTAGCCGAATCTGCCCTAATTGCGACGATCGTCTTCGCGGTCGGGGCGACCAGAGCCGCCGCTCAGACGTCGTCTTGGGGCACTTACGTCGGCTACGACGAAAGCGACAACGGCTACGTCTTCTGCACGCCGGACAAGATCATTTCCGCCGACCTGAGCATCGATGGGAAGGCGTACGTCTTCACTTATTTTCGTCGCGTCAGATCGGACGGCTCCGCCAGCTACGACGTCACGTCGAGTGTTGCGGCCAATCGAACGCGCTTGCAATGCTACAGCAACCGTAGCTTCACGGGTACGCCGACCGTGGTGGTGAGCTCGGCGTCGGGGGACCCTCAAGACAGCTCGTGGTCCCACTGTCCGGCCGACAAGCCCTATGGCGCAAACGCCGAGTGTCGGATCGAGCTCACCGGAGCGGTTCCGCAGACCGCGGGCTACGACGCGCCATTCGTGTACTTCGGCACTGCATGCGGAGATGGCATCACCGGCGCGAGCGCGGCGCTCTTTGGTCAAGAAACAGGCAACGTCAGCATTGGAGGAAGGGTGTCAGGAGGCATGGCGATGACTCCGCCATTCTTGCAGGTCAATGACACTCTTGCGCAGGCCGGGATCATCGGTGCCGACCTGGGTAATCCGTTCTTCTCAAACTTCCACATGTATTACGCATTCGGCGACACCAACGGCATGCTCGGGCAGTTCGCACACAGCACGCTCGCGGCGTCGAGTTACACAGGCGGATTCGGCACCGTTCCGTTCACATCGTGGCTCGGCGCGTCTTCCGATCACATTGCGGACCAGGTGATTCCGCCCGGTCCGAACGAGAGCTATGGCGCGATCCCGAGCGGCGGGTTCAGTATCACGGAAGACGGGCACAACTACAAGTACTTGTGGCTGATGTCGGTGCTCGGATGGCAACCCGTGCTGCATGTCTCGCGCGGCAGCATCGCGTACTCGGTGGACGACGGCCCCTGGCAACGGCTCGACGCGTCGTATCCGTCGGGCAAGTATTGGGCCCAGTCGAGCAATTTCACCAATGTGGGCGTGTATCATCAGATCGTCGGTCCGGGCGCGGGGTACGTCTACATCTACGGAATTCAGGCCGACGGCAACATGGGCAACAGCAACAGCGGCGTGAAGCTGATGCGCGTCAAGGCTACCCACGCGTCGATCACCGACCCGACGAAATACGAGTATTGGACAGGGACGCAGTTCCTTGCGAACGCCGAGTCGTCCGCGGCGTACGTGGTCGACCCCTCACACCACGTCCGCGAACTCTCGATCGCGTACGATTCATACGCGAACCGGTACATCATGATGTTCATGCACGCGAATGGGTACGACTCGTACATCGAGCTGTTGCAGTCGCCGTCGCTGACGGGTCCATGGACTCTGGTCACGAATCAGCTGCCCTTTCGCCTCGGGAACTACGCGCCCATGGTTCATGATCGCATGCTTGGCGCTCAGGGCGCGACGCTCACGTATCTGATGTCCGAGATGAGCATGGCGACGTATAACGTGGGCCAGTATCTGGGCTCGATCTCGAGGAGCACGAAGCCCTACTGCTACTGAGGCCAGCGCGCCCACCTGTATCTCGGTTCCCATCGCCCGAGGCTTCGACGGAGCGTAGGAAGGATAAACGGGGGGCCGGGGGTGCGCCTTGGTGCGCCTGGCAGTACCTCGTAGTGTGCCATCCGTGGATCGCGGACTCACGCGGCCGCCCGATGGTAGAAATTGAGCATGCCGCCGAGACGCGTACGACGCAGGACGCGCCCGGCGGCCGTCGCGTCGTCCGAGCGCTCAATCAACCGGTTGTCGAGACGACGTATTCGCGGACGAGCTCCCGAAGATCTCGCTCACCAAGCGGTACCACCTTGGACAAGCACTCCTGGCGAATCGAGCGCACGAAGCGCTCGGCGAAGGCGTTCAGATTTGGGCTGCGCGCCGGCAGCCGCATGCTCTTCACGCCGGAGCGCGCGAGCAGCGCACGAAATCCGGTCGTGAACACGGGGGCGCGGTCCATGATCAGGTACCGGTGGTTGATCAGGAAAGCCATCGATGGCGTCGGTCAGGTTGCGGGCCACCTGCCGCATCCATCCATCGTAGGGTTCGCGAACGATGCCCGGAACGCACGTGCCAAGGGAGAATTGTTGCGCGGTGGAGCAACTGCGTGAGCTTGCGTCCGATGAAGTGGCTTGGCCAAGCGCGCGGTGTCCAAGCGCCGCTCACGCCCGTTGCGAGTGGAGCGGGATGATGTGCTAGCGACGAGCTTCGAGCACTTCGACAACGACGCGTGGGTTGCGGCGGGCCGCCCCCAAGACCTCGCGCCGTACTTCGTGCCGGTCACCCTGACGCTTTCGCCGCTGCCCACCTCCGAAGGCCGCGACCGCGATGCGTACGCCGCAGACTTGCGCCGTTGGGTCAGCGAGCGCGTGCGCGAAGACGAGGTGGGCACCGATGCGCGAAGCTCTCGCAAACAAGCCATCCTCGGCTTGAAGAAGATCCTCGACGCCAACTTCGACCAGCGTCCAAAGCATCCCAAGACGACGCGCCGCCCTTACTGCTTGGGCAGCCACGAGCGCCGGCTGGAGCACTACGAAGAGATGGGCGTGCTGCACGTCGTCTACGCCGACCGCTCCGAACGCTACCGCCGCGCAGAGCGCGACGTCGGGTTCCCGCCCGGCACCTATCCGCCCCCGGTGATGGCCGTCGCGGCCTGAGGCCGAGTTTCACGCCTGGGCCACCGACCCGCTGCTCAGCTGCTCACGAGAATGAGCGGCCGGGCACCGGTGCGGTGCGTCCGTCGTGCGCTCCAGAGCGGTGCTCCTTCAACCTGTCGCCGAGCCAGAATCCGCCACACGTTGCGGCTGGGGTCCGCGGTGCGCGCGCGATTGACGTGCAATCCGCGTCTGCACACGGACGGACCGCGCGCGCCTAGCGCCTGGCTGCAGTCCCTTGGCACGTGCTTCCCGCGGCACGTGCTTCCCGCGGGGGCGAGTGAGGGGGCGCCGGGCCGGAGCGCGAGGCGGTTGGGCGCGCGGGTGGCGGTCACCGATGGTTACCAATGGTCACCGCCGGACGCGGCGGCCTCCGCGTAGGCTGTCATCCAACCGGAGGGACGAGGCCCGATGAAAAGACGAAAGCTCACGGCGAGCGCGCTGCTCGCGGCCGGAGTGGTGGCAACCTGTGTGTTCGCCGCGCGCCGCGCCGACGCGGTCGACAGCAGACCGGTCCCGGTCACGATCGGTTCCGGATACGCCAGCGGTGGCATGGGCAGCGCGCGCAACAGCACCAATGATGGTAGTCAGGAGATCTCGTGCGCGACGATGTCCTCGTCGGGCAGCGTCCAGGTGTACTGCTTCGCGGTCGACGCGAACGGCCAGAGCGCGGGCTGCACCTACACCAATCCGGCGGGCCTCGGCCTGGTGATGGGCGGGCTGCCCAGCGCCACCGAGAACGAGCAGGTGGATTTCCAGTGGGACTCCCAGGGGAATTGCACGCTCATCGCACTGTCGAACTACGGCTACCTCGAGCCGAAGGCGCCGTGAGGGAACCGTGATGAACCGACACTCCATCGTGCGCTGGGTACCCCTTACGCTGAGCCTGCTGTGGCTGGCCGCGCCCGTGAACGCGGGGCAGATCCAGGACGCCAACGTCACAGTGGACACAACGGCGCGCTCCGCCTCGGGCGCGATCGGCACGGCGCGCAAGGATCACGGCAACATCCAGGACATCGGCTGCAACGTGTACCTGCTTCCCAACCTCGCGCCGCCGGTGCCGGGTCAGTCCGATCCCTTCTCTTCGACGCTCGTGCTGTGCCAGGCGACGGCGAACAGCGGTGCCACCGCGTATTGCTGGGGCGTCTCCACGGCTTCGGGCGATGCCATGCTCGAGATGGTGACGGACAGCTCGTACCTGAAGTTCACGTGGGATGACAGCTCGCAGTGCACGAGCATCGAGATCAAGAACTACTCCTATTACCCGCCGAGGCAACCATGACCGCGTATCGTTGGACGCCCGCCCACGCTCGCTGCGCGCTGCTGCTAGCTTGTGGTGCGGCCGCGCTGGCGGCGCTCGCGATTCCGATTCCACACGTGCTCGCGGGCGCCAAGTCGCAGACCGAAGGCGTGAGCATCAACACGTTCCTGCGCACCGCGGACGGCTCCCTGGGCGCGACACGCGCCGGCGGCACCTCCTCGGACTACATCGGCTGCTGGTCGCGCCGCAATGTTCCCCTCGGCGTGCGGACCGCCAACGACGGCGACATCGAGGGCGGTTGTGAAGCGCGCCAGCGTGTGGGGCTCATCACACAGACCGCCAGCTGCACGTTCTTGACCGCGGCCACCGTCGCGTTCGGCTTCCAGTGGGCGCTCCAAGCAATGACGACTGACTCACACATCCATTTCTCGTGGGTGAGCATCGGCGGGCGGAACATTTGCCAGCAGGTGAAGATCAGCAACTTTTCCCACAGCCGGCCAACCACGTGAGGGTGTGATGACCAAGCGCAAGACCATCCTTCCGATCTCGATCGCGCTGCTGCTGCTCGCCGCGGGCACAGCGCTGGCCGGCTACAAGCCACCCGACGCGCCGCTGATGTTCTACGAGCAGAACGGCGCTGGCGTTGCCCTCGGCTCCATGGCCGGAGTGCGCGCAGGAGGCAATGCGACCGACGACATCGGCTGCTGGTTTCAGGCCGACCTGCCCAATGGCGACACCTCGGGCGGGTGCCGCGTGGTCTCGGGCATCATCACGCGCAGCTGCACATTTGATTCGCACGAGAACGAGTGGTACGCGCTGGCCGTGAGCAGCATGACCTCGCATTCGGGGGTCGTCTTCGCCTGGAACGCCCAGGGGACGTGTACCTACCTGCAGATCAACAACGACTCGGCCTATGCGCCGCCGTCGGTGAATTGAGCGACGGAGAGCCGACATGAAGACGCTGCTCGCTGCGCTCCTTGGGCTGGGAGCCGGGTTCGTGCTGCACGCGGCGCTGTTCGGCTTGGCGCCGGACAAGATCGCCGCGCTCGCGGCCAGCGCCGCGCTGGCGGCCAAGTCCACACAGGCACAGCCGCCCGTTCGTTGCGTCACGAACTGGTCGCGGGTGCGCGACGAGGTCGGCAGCGCCGTGCGAGAGGCGCTCGCGAACGACGGCGGCGCGAGCACCCGCGGGACCACCGCAAAGACTGCGGCCGTGGCCCCGGCTGTGCCGGCTGCGGAGACCGCCGCGTTCGAGGGACCCGGCACAAGACCCGCCGCGGCTCCGCTTCCGCTGACCGCGGAGCAGGTGAAGGCCCAAGAGGCCAAGACCGAGTTGGTCGAGGCCGCGCTCGAGCGCGGTCACTGGACTGAGGACGACGCGGCGAGCGCGCGCCGGCTGCTGCCCGATCTGAGTGACCCCGACCGGCGCGACCTGTTGTCAAAGGTGGTGGTCGCGATCAACAGCGGCAAGCTCAAGGTCGACGCGCGGCGTCCGTTCTGAGCTCGCCGCTCGTGCGCTTCGCGGCCGGATCAGCAGCCGCGCCAGATTCTCCGACCGAGGGTGTATCCCTCGAGGCTCGACGTGGTGGCTCGCGCAGAGGCCTGGCGAGAGACGGGCGTGCTGCACGTCGTCTACGCCGACCGCTCCGACCGCTACCGCCGCGCAGGGCGCGACGTCGGGTTCCCGCCCGGCACCTATCCGCCCCCGGTGATGGCCGTCGCGGCCTGAGGCCGAAGTTCACGCGGGTTGCAGGTCTCGACCACGGCGTAACCGTCGCTGCGCATACCGATGTACGTCGCTCCCGAGGCATTGAGCGTGACCGTATTGAAGGCAGCGGCCGGCGATGCCACCAAGAATAGCGAACCGACGAATGAAATCGTTGCGGCCGTCCTAACGCGTCGCATGGCTACCTCCTGTGTTGTTGGTGTTCGACTTGCTGATGAGAGCTTCCGGCCGGAAGTCCGGCGGCGGATCGCTCGCGATCACTTGCGCCTGGCCCTCCTCGACCTGTCCCCGGCGCGCTATACGCTCCTCGAGTGGGAGCAAGCGCGCGCGCGTGCGCGGGTCCTTGGCTGTGTGCATGACCTCGCGAATCGCGTCGCTTTCGGGCAGCTTGTTGATCTGCCATGCGTCGAGCGCGGACCAGAGCACGGCGTCTTCCTTCGGGTGCCGTGCGAGTACGCAGTCGAGACCCTTCGAGCTCGCGAGCTCCGGAATGCCGGCGCCCAGCCGCGAGAGCACGATCAGCTCGGCGTCATCGGTCTTCTCGGAACACATGCGGCTTTCGATGGCCGCGACCAGCTCACCCGTGACCTGACGCTGCGCCGACGCCGTGAGCGTCGGCGCACGGATTGAGGCCATGCTGCGGCTTCGCGCACGCGCAGCCTCCACGCAAGGCGGATATGAACGGACTCGCGTAGCGAAGGCAGTCACACGTCCGGCTTCGCGAGCCCTGCTGCCGCGTCGGCTCAGCGTCGTGTTTGCGCCGCGCGCAGTGCGCTGGCGGCGAACCGCTTCGCGTCGTCGAGCCAGCGCAGGCGCTGTGCATGGGTCAACGCTTGCCAGGCGCGACGCTGCCCGGCGGTGTGGCCGTCGTGACCTGGCTCAGGTCAATCGGCGCGGTCAGCGTTTGGCGCGATCGGCGTCGAGCTCTCGGAGGACGCGGCGCTTGTGCTACTCGGGTGCGGTGGGGTCTTCGCGGTGGATCTGGCGGCTCTTGTATGTGCTGACCGCGTGCGCACTGGCAGCGTGCGGAAAAGACGCAACCGGCGGCAGCGCGTCGTCCAGCGGACCAGCAGCCGGCGACGACAGCGCAGCCGGTGCGAGCAACGACGGGGGCACGCGGAACGCCGACTCTGCGACCACGGGCGGCGCGACGAACGGCCAAACCGGCGACGCGAGCGCCGGGTCGAGCGACGCGGGCGCCGAGGGCGAAAACACGAGCTCCCAGTTACCTGACGGCGGCGCGATCGATGGCGGCGACGGCCCGCGCGACGCGGGCGGGAGCGCGCCGCCCACAACCGACGCCGAGCCGGACTCGCGGGTCGGCTGCCGGAGTCCAACGCAGCAGGGTTGCGAGCTGTGCTGCCAGCCGAGCGGCGCCGACTGCGTCCTCCGCTCGTGGCGCGGCGAGGGCAGCTCCAGCGATGTCACCCCCTGGTACAACGTGACGGCGTTCGACAACGCGCCGTGCCCCGACAGCTGCGCTCGTTGCGCCCAGTGCACCGATCGCGACCAACGGGACCTGGAGGCCCTCGGCTCGCGGCCCGAGTGCGACTGCAGCCAGCCCCCCGGCCTCGATCCCTGCTTCAGCCCCGCGGGCTGCGCCTGCTATTGCGAACGCCACGTAGCGCTGAGTAAAGCCTGCCCCGACCTTGCCCAGTGAGGCCGCGTGCATCGTCCCGGCAGCGCGCCCGAAGCGAGGACTTGACCAGCTGGCTTCTCGAGTGGCCCGCTGCGGCCGAGCAGCCGCTCGATCTGACCTCTCACGCTTTGGCGTGACCTACATGTAAAAGCAGTAGGACCCTAGCCCGCCCCACCACGCGCAGGTCATGCCGTCCGGGCATCCGTTCATGTCGTTGGTGCAGTCCAGGCCGCAGATCATCGCGGGCCCGCCACTGGCGCCCAACACGCTCGCAACACAGCTGGGCGTGACGTTGCCGCTGCTCGGGCTGCGGGTGCAGTCGGAGCTCGACGTGCATGAGCGCACGCAGGTGCCGACCCCGGATGTGCCCGTCGACGTACCGGCACAGTACAGGTTGGCGTTGCAGTCGGCCGCGGTCATGCACGATTCCCATTCGGCGGACTTGTCACCGTTGCCGCTGCCGGCGTCACGGTCGGATCCCGGATACATGCAGCGGTAGCCCAGATTGTTTCCGTCGCCGCCCGCGACCGCGACGCAGCCCATCCCCGACGGACACGAGGTGTCGCCGGTGCCGCTGCAATCGATGGCACACAGCTTCGATGCGCCGGTGCCGGCCGCCGCCTCGCACGTGTACGCGGGGCCGCCGCTCGGACAATCCGAGTCCATGCTGCAGGCCTGGCTGCAATAGCCGGTCGCCGTGTCGGATGCAGGGCTGTAACAGTCGAGGGCCGTGTTGCAATCGACGGCTCCGCTGCAGGGTGCCAGCTGATTGCCATGCGTCGCAGGCGGAGGAGCAACGCTGCCTCCGGTGCCGCCACCGGGGCCACCGTCTTGGTCGCTGGTCGCCGCCCTGCCGCCGTCGGTTCCGCCCGTGCTATCGGTGGCGCCGCCCGTGCCAGCTGTGCCGAGGTTGCCGGCGGCGCCACCCATGGATCCACCGCTGCCCGCGACGCCCCCCGTGCCGCTCGTCCCGCCGGTGCCGGGCACCCCGGCGTCGGCACACACACACGGGTCGAGCTGGGGCGTGGCCAGACACGTCGCCGTGTCGGTCAGCCCGCCGCACATGCAGGCCATGCTTTGCCCCACCACGCCGGCCGGACATGCCAGCATCGGGTTGTCGTGGAACGCGCAGCCAATTCCCATCAGGACCAGGCCGCTGGCCCACACCCGAGACCTCCGCCAACGCATGCTCGGACTCCAATTCCCACGTCCCACGCAGCTACGTTCCCAGCGCCCGGCCGCGCAGGCCATCCCCCAAGATTTGGGTAACGACGACCGGAGCTGCGCTGGGAGCGTAAGCAGCACCGCAGCGGCCACGCACCGCCGAGCGGCGCCAGAGCGCGTCTGCATCGAACCGTGTGGGTATGTTCGTCGATGCGGACGAAACAATGTTCCTTGGCGACCAGGGCCAGTGCAGGCGTCGCCGGGTCGAGCGCGAACGAGACGAAGAACCCGAAGACGGACGGCCGAATTCCTCGTCACAACACCGGCTCGATGCCATCGAAGCGAAGTCGCACTCGACGGTCTCCTCCGCGGCGGGCGCGTAGCCGATCGCTTGCAGCCACGCTGGCGTCTTGCTGCCGCGGCCTAGCGCGTCGACGCCCAGGTCGGCCTCCAAGCTGTGCGCACCGTCGCCGAGCGTGACACCACGCACTCGGCCGTCGGCGCCGAGCACACCATCGACCCGCGTGCCGTAACGCACCTCTACGTTGTCGAGCGCGCTCACGCGAACGCGCAAGCAATGCTCGAGCAGCCCGCGGGTCTGCACGTAGAGCAAGCGCTGGCCGCTGTCGGGGGGCGGCTCGGGCATGTGGAAGCCGATCGCGAACGACATACGGCTGGAAGCCGGATGAAGTCGACCTTCGGTCGACGACTCGAGTCAGACGACCTTGAAGTTGTCGTCGGGCGGCTCCAGCTGCTGCGATTCGATGTACTTCTTCCAGACCTCGTCGGTCACGTTCCCGCTCGTCGCCACCCAGTACCCACGTGCCCATAGATGCTGGCCCCAGTACCGCTTGCGCAAGCGCGCGAACTCGCTCAGCAACTTGTGCGAGCTCTTGCCCTTGAGGAATTGCACCGCTCGCGACACCGACAGGTACGGCGCGATCGAGATCAGCATGTAGCGCGAACGCCGCGCGAGGCCTACGCGCTGGCGCGCATCCGCGATCGACGGCCGCTCATCGTCTACGTCGTCTACATCGACGACGCACAGTGGCTCGATCGCGAAACGCGCGCTCATCGAGCGGCTGGCCGCGCTCGTCCCGAAACCGCACCAGAACCTCGTCATCTGCGGCGGTGTGCTCGCGCCAACGCGAAGCTGGGACGAGGTAGGGTCGAGGCGTGCCGCGCCAGCGTGCCTGGCCTGAACCTCAACCTCGAGCTGAGAATGAAGCCGGGCTTTCGATGGCTCGGTCACGCGGATGGGGGTCGGCGTTTCGGACCGGCGCGCGTCCTGCTACGATGCCACTTAAGACGGTGAGCATCGCAAATGAGCCGCGAGTTGAAGCCGAAGACTTCGGAGGCACACGGTCGCCTTTGGGGCGCGCGCGCGAGGGACTGGGCTGACTTTCAGGAAGGGACGGTTCGCCCGGTCTTCCAGGCCGTGCTCGAGCGCACGCGCGTTGGGCCGGAAACCCGATATCTTGATGCCGGCTGCGGCTCGGGTATGGCGGCAGAGATGGCTGCTGCGCGTGGGGCCGAGGTGTCCGGCGTGGACGCGGCGGAGGCGATGCTGTCGATCGCGCGATCGCGTGTGCCGACGGGCGACTTCCGCCAAGGGGATCTGGAGGAGCTGCCGTTCGCTGACGAAACCTTCGATGTGGTGACCGGCTTCAATTCGTTGCAGTACGCCGGGAACCCGGTTGCGGCGCTGCGCGAGGTCGGACGTGTCGCCAAGCGAGGCGGCTCGGTCGTGGTGATGACCTTTGGAGACCCCGACGGCATGGAAGTGGTCGCTTTGCTGGCCGCGCTCAAGTCGCTGCTGCCGCCCCCGCCCCCGGGAGCACCCGGCCCGTTCGCGCTGTCCGACGAAACTATGCTGCGCCAGTTCGCAACTGACGCAGGACTCGAACCCGTCGAGGTCTTCGACGTCGACAGCCCCTGGATCTATGCCGACAAGACCGCGGCATTGCGTGGTCTGATATCGACGGGGAACGCGGTCAGAGCGATGGAGCAGATCGACGAGAAGGTCGTGACCCAAGCCTACGCGAAGGCAATCGCTCCGTTCCGCCAGTCCAACGGCAGTTATCGCGCGACGGCCTGGTTCCGCTGCCTGTTGGCGCGGCGGCGGGCCTGATCCTCAACGTCCTGTCGTTCGACGTGCGCGGCCAAGTGGATGCCATTCTCAAGGGGGGCGCGAAGATCGTTCCGGCCCGGCCTGGATCATCTGCCAGCTCGATCGCGAGCGCCGAGGATCCGTCCGCGCCCGCATCGGCCGCGCCGGCCGCCGACTGCCTCCCTGATGCGGTGGTCGTAGGCCCGCCGGCGGCGATGAGTCATCTCATGAACAGACCACGAGCAAGCCTGCGAGCGCAGGCCCGTCGGGCGCAGCTGGAAACCCGCGTGATTTCGCGCTACGCAGGTGCACCACGGCAGCTCCAGAATGTTCGACGCCGCAGCTGGGCTGCACCTTTTCGAGAGGTGAGGACTCGGCGATGACCAATGCCAGCGATCCGAAGCGGCTAAAGCTGCACGGCTTCAACAACCTGACGAAGTCGCTGAGCTTCAACATCTACGACATCTGCTACGCCAAGACTCAGGAGCACCGGCAGGAGTACCGCAAGTACGTCGACGAGCTGTACAATGCGCGGCGTCTGACCCAGATCCTGACCACGGTAACCGAGATCATCGGCGCGAACGTGCTGAATGTCGCGGATCAGGACTACGATCCGGAAGGCGCCAGCGTCACCATGCTGATCTCCGAGCTCCCGTCGGCGCCGGCCGAGGATCCGAGCACGGAGGAGCCTGGACCGTTGAAGAAGTCGGTGGTGGGGCACCTCGACAAGAGCCACGTCACCGTGCACACGTATCCGGAGACCCATCCGGACAACGATAACGGCATCAGCACCTTCCGCGCCGACATCGACGTCTCGACGTGCGGCGTCATTTCGCCGCTCAAGGCGCTCAACTACCTGATCCATCAGTTCGATTCCGATATCGTCGTCGTGGACTATCGGGTTCGCGGCTTCACCCGAGACGTGGACGGCACGAAGCTGTACATCGACCACGAGATCAACTCCATCCAGAACTTCTTCTTGGACGAGACGCTCGAGCGCTACGAGATGATCGACGTCAACGTTTACCAAGAGCACATCTTCCACACGAAGATGCTGCTCAAGAGCTTCTTGCTCGAGAACTACGTGTTCGGCGTGGGCACCGACCAGCTGTCGCAGCAGGAGCGCGAGGTCATCAGCCGCAAGCTTCGCCGCGAAATGCTGGAGATCTTCTACGGTCGGAACATGTCCGATGGAAGCTCGATCTGATGAGTCGGAACTTCAGCATGGACGAACGAACCTGGTCGATCGAGCGCGCTCGCCAGACCTATTCCATTCCCTACTGGGCCGACGGCTATTTCGACGCCGATGGACAAGGCCGCATGTGCGCGCTGCCGAAAGGCCCCGGCGGCCCGAAGTTGCCGCTGCCGGAGGTGCTCCAGCAGGCCACCGGAGCCGGATTCAAGTTGCCGCTTCTGTTGCGCTTCTCGGACATCTTGTCCGATCGTTTGCACAGGCTCCAAGCGGCCTTCCGCTCGGCGATGGACGACCTCGGGTATGCCGGCGGCTACACTGCCGTGTACCCGATCAAGGTGAACCAGCACTTCGGCGTCGCTGGCGAGCTCGCAGCCGAGGGCGGCGACGGCTTCGGTCTCGAGGCGGGCAGCAAACCCGAGTTGATGGCCGTGCTCGGCTTGGCCAAGCGGGGCAGCCTTGTTATCTGCAACGGCTACAAGGATCGTGAGCTCATCCGGCTCGCACTGATCGGCAAGAAGCTCGGGCTACGGAGCTTCATCGTCATCGAGAAGCCGTCCGAGCTGGACCTCGTGCTCGAAGAGGCGCAGGCGCTCGACGTCGAGCCCAGTCTCGGGGTGCGCGCACGGCTCGCTTCGCTCGGTGCCGGCAAGTGGCAGAACAGCGGCGGCGACAAGGCCAAATTCGGGCTTTCGGCGCGCCAAGTGCTCGCGCTAATCGACCAGCTCAAGGCCGCAGGCAGTCTCGGTGCATTGCAGCTGCTGCACTTCCACATGGGCTCGCAAATCTCGAACGTGCGGGACATCGCGAGCGGCATGCGCGAGGCCGTGCAGCACTTCGTCGAGCTCTCGAAGCTGGGCTGCCCGATCCGCTACGTGGACACGGGAGGCGGCCTCGGCGTCGACTACGAGGGCACGCGCTCGCGCACCTTCTGCTCGATCAACTACGGCATCGAGCAGTTCGCACGCACGTTGGTGCAGCCGCTCGCCGAAGCCTGTGCGGAGCATGGGCTTCGCCCGCCGCATCTCGTCACCGAGACCGGGCGCGCCATGGCCGCGCATCACGCCGTGCTAGTCGTCAATGTCTCGGAGGTCGAGCGTGCGCCCGACGGTTCGGTGCCGGAGCCTGCCGCGTCCGATCCCGCCGTGCTGCGCCACCTGCGCCAGACACACGCAGCACTCGACGAGCGCCCTCCGACCGAGCTGTACCTCGAGGCCGAGCAAGCGCTGGCCGAGGGGCATGCGCTGTACGCGCTCGGCCGGCTAACGCTCGCGCAACGCGCGCGCCTTGAAGACACGTTTTACGCCATCGCGCATGGCGTGCGCGCACGCCTGCGTGGCGAGGACAAGCGGCACCGCGCGGTACTGGATGGCTTGAACGAACGCCTGGTCGACAAGTACTTCACGAACTTCTCGGTCTTCGAGTCCGTCCCCGACGTCTGGGCCATCGACCAGGTCTTTCCGATCGTGCCGCTCGCGCGCCTCGACGAAGCGCCCGATCGGCGCGGCGTCATCGCCGACCTCACCTGCGACTCCGACGGTCGCATCGACACCTATGTCGAGCTCGGAGGTCTGTCCGCCTCGCTGCCCCTGCACGCGCTGCGAGCGGGAGAAAGCTACCGGTTAGGCATCTTCCTCGTTGGCGCTTATCAGGAAACCCTCGGCGACATCCACAACTTGTTCGGCGACACCGACACCGCAAGCGTGCGCGTGAACCCCGACGGCACTCATACACTGAGCCGCCAGCGGCGTGGCGATACTACCGACGTCATGCTCGACTACGTCGGTTATAGCCTCGACGACCTGCGCGCTCGCTATCGAAGCAGCGTGCAATCGGCGGCGCTGTCGGACGCCGAGGCCCAAGCCGTGCTCCAGGCTCTCGAAGCGGGCCTGACGGGCTACACGTATTTGCAGGAAGTGTCGGCTTCACACGTGAAGTAGCGCCGGCGAAACGGCTGTTGTCTCTCACGCTATTCCTCCGCCTGACCGCCATGCTCCAGCGAGAGTTGCCCGCCCGATCGTTCCGGGAGTGCATGCGCGGATACGACGACGGGGGCGGGCGGGGGGTGCTGATCAGCGACGCCGAGGGCCGACGAAGGCGGGCGGTCGGCGCTTGGTTCGTGTCTGGAAGCGCGCTAAGAAGCAGTCTTCCAGCGTAGGCACCGTTTGCCGGCGTGCTCGCAGCGGCAGGAGGCTCGATGAAGAAGATTTCGGTTGCAGGGTCGAAGAAGCGCGCTGCGGCAAGGTCCAACCGCCTTGCCGCGACGCTGTTGTGGATCGTCGCGAGCGTGGCGCTGCCGGCCTTCGCCGGCTGCAAGGGGAACAACAGCCCCGCCCCGGTCGTGGATGCGCCGGGGACCGGCGGGGTGTCCGGCGCGGGTTACATGGCACCTGCCGTGGGCACCGGAGGCACCACGAGCGCCGCGGGCAGCGCGGGCGGCACCGGAGGTACCACGAGCGGCGCGGGCGGCGCGGGCGCCGCCGCCGCTCCGGCTACGTTCACCGCCGTGCTCGCGGTGTTCGCCGACACCAAGAACAACTGCGCGCTGTGTCACGCGATGATGCTGGGCGGCGGCTTGGTCTTCGATCCCAAGGACCGGCAGGCCGCCTACCAGGCGCTGGTCGGGGTAGTCTCGAACGGGCTCAATGGCAGCCAGTGCGCCGGTCGAACGTACGTGGTTCCGTTCCAGCCCGACGCCAGCTTGCTGTACGACAAGCTGTCGAACCCCACCCCCTCTTGCGGCCTGCGCATGCCCGCGAGCGGCGTCGTGCTGACCGATACGGAGATCGCGACCGTGCGCGCCTGGATCCAGGCCGGCGCCATGAACGACTGACCGAGTGCATGGACCCGCGGCAAAGCTCCGGCGCCCCCACCTGAGTCGTCTCGGGAACGAGTGGGGACGGCGCGCCTGTCCGCAGGTTGGGCCGCGTCGCGCAGCGCGTGGTCACCGGTCCACGAGACCGGCGCGCACGTCCTCGGGTCGCGAGGCGTCGCTTGCGCTCTACTTGTCCGGGCGAATCATACCGCGCCGGGTAGGGCCGCAGACCGAGCTCGTGCCGATCGCGCCCGTTCGGTCGTAGAGCACGACCTGCCCGATGGCGACGCCGTCCGTGGCATGATGATTGACCACTTCCATGCCGACCCATTCGTCTACGGGCAGACGATGTAGATAGAGCGTCACGTCGGAGTTGATGTAGCCAAGGCCCCGATCCCCGCTGTTGGAAAGGGGATTGGCGAGATCGGCCGGGAGGGCGACGCGGATGAAGGGTGTGAGCGGCGTGCCGCCGACCAGCTCACGGCTCTCGCGCAGCCACACGCGCCTTTGTCCGAACGAGCCCATGGCGCCGGTGATCGGGCGCATGGTCATCAGGCTGTTCGGTCGATTCGCGGGCTCGGGCAGCGTTTCGGGCGCAGGCACCTCCCAGCTCGGCGGGCTCCAGACGTTGCCCTCGGGGTTCTGACTGCGCTTGAGCCATTGCGAGGTCGCACGCGCGTACGAGACGCCCTCGGAGATGAAGTCGGCGTCGATGACCTTGATGCGCGAGCCATCGCGAACGACGTGGGTCTTGACCTCGATCGGCGCAAAGCCGGGCAAGCGGTACATGTCGACCGTCAGCCGTGCAGGGATGTAGTCGGCGAGCTCATGGCTTTGTTCGATCTGGAAGCCGCACAGGGCAACCACCACCCGTCCGTTGAGTGACTTGGGATCCCAGGGTCCCCGGCATGCCGGTTGGGGGATGAACGCGCTTGCCTCGCGGGTGAAGAAAGACTCCTCACTCATACAGGTCTCTGCCTCTCAGCTCGTGGACCAGATCCTCGGACAAGCAGATGTAGTCGGCGGCGTTGCCGAAGCAACGGCCCGCGCGCGCACCGTTGTAGATCCACACGCGCTTGCCGAGCCACGCCGAATCGACACCGGGCCCGACCTGATCGACCACGCCCGCGCCGTCGCTGTGCGGAATGATCCGGGGAAACTGCATCGGCCACCCGCCCCTGCCCATGCGCAGCCCGACATCGGAGGGATTGACCGCGGATGCGCGAACCTCGACCCGGACGTCGCCCTCGCCCGCATTCGGCGTCGGCATCTCGCCGATCTCGAGTACATCGCGGGCCGCACCCTGTCGCTCGTACCACAGCGCTCTCATGACAATCCCTGGAGCCTCCTCACCTGCGCCCTCGCTCCCGCCGTGCCGGCGGCCGGCACGTTACTTGGCTCGTCAATGGGCTCGAGGAGCAGAAGCCATGCACACCGCAGAGCAAACCACATCCCGAGTCGATGCAGCTGCAATCTTTCAGCGTGTCCTTGTGCCGGTCGATTTCAGCCTGGCCTCCCACCGCGGGGTACACGTGGCCCTCGAGCTTCATCGGCTGTGCGGAGCCCGCGTCTGCGTGTTTAACGTGACCCACGGACGTGAGGCCGATCAATTTCTTGGAGGGCTCGGTAGCCCTGGATCCGCGAAGGATCTAGTCGAAGGCAGTGCAGCAGTGCAACGCTTCGTGAACAATATCGCGCCGGAGCAGACAGAGGCCGTCGAGTGCGACGCGAAGATCGCGGAGGACCATGTGGCTGCCATCCGCGCCAAGGTGAGCGAGTGGCAAGCGACCCTGCTCGTGCTGAGCCACGAGCCCCATTCTTCGGTACTGCGCACGCACTCGGAGAAACTCATCAAGGCACTTAGCGTGCCCGTGCTGGTGCTCCAATCGACCCAAGATTCGAAGTAGCGCTCGAAAAGCCCGGTGGCAGTTGAAACCCACGCTCGGTTTCGGTCAGGCCACCCAAGGTATGCGCCGACGTGCAAACTTCGCGTCGCGGACCGTTGGACAGCCCTTCAGCGAGCGCGTTGCACCTGTGTCCGGCGGACGCTTCTCCGGGTCTCTCGACGCGCAGTCCGTCACGACGTTCGTCGGCAAACAGTGAGGTCGGCCCCGCCGGCGCCGCGTATCAAATCCCTGCGCGCGCCGGTGGGCCGAAAGCTCGCGACCAAGCGCGAAACGCAGACGGAAACGGCGAGGCTGTACCACTGCTTGTCGGGCATCCTGCCCCGTCGCGGGTCACGCGCCCGGGCCCAAGGCTACCTTGGTCGAGACCATGAACGGCCGGCATCGGAAGACGACCATGCAAAATCGGTTGCGCGCTCGTCGTGCGTTGGTGGTCTTGGCCGCGCTGGCGAGCTGCTGTGCGTGCAGCGGCGCGAGCTCCGGATCGGCGAGCGCCGGGCCGCAGAATAGCGTGGTCGCCGCGGCTGGTGCTTCGGGCTCGCCGGTTGGCTCGGGGGCGGCGGCGACCCCGGCTCTGAGCGGCGGCGGCGGCTCGCGCCCGAGCGTGGGCACCGGTGGCAGTGCAGCGGCGAGCGGCAGTGGGGGCGCGCTTGCGAAGGCAGGTGCGCCGGGGTCCGGCGGCAGCGGCGGCAGCACGGCGGCGGGCGGAACCGGCGGCGGCAACCCGGCCAGTGGCGGCGCGAGCGCCAGCGGCAGCGGCGGCGCGGGCGGAGCCGGGGGCTCGGGAGCCGGCGGCTCGGGGAGCGCCGGCGGCTCGGACGGCAGCGGCGGCGCGGGCGGAGCCGGGGGCGCGGGCAGCCCGCGCAGCGGGCCCTGCGACATCTATGCGTCGGGCAACACGCCGTGCGTTGCGGCCCACAGCACGGTGCGCGCGCTGTACGGCGCGTACGGCGGCAACCTCTACCAAGTCAGGCGCGCCTCGGACAACACCACCAAGGACATCGGGGTGCTGGCGCCCGGCGGCGTCGCCGACTCGGCCGCCCAAGACGCGTTCTGCTCCGGCACGAGCTGCGTGATCACCATCCTCTACGATCAGTCCGGGCACGGCAACCAGCTCGAGTACCAGGGGCAGGGCAGCTCGGTGGGCGGGCAGGACAAGCCCGCGAGCGCGGCCAGCGAGTCGTTGAGCTTAAGCGGCCAGAAGGTCTACTCGCTCTACATCGAACCCGGCAACAGCTACTGGCGCGACGGCCACATGACGGGCATGCCGACGGGAACCGCGCCGGAGGGCCTGTACATGGTGACCAGCGGCACGCACGTCAACGGAGGATGCTGCTTCGACTACGGCAACAGCGAGACCGATCGGAGCGCCGACGGCGCCGGCGCCATGGACGCGATCTACTTCGGGACCAGCTGTTGGTTCGGCGGCTGCTCCGGCTCGGGGCCCTGGGTCCAGGCAGACCTGGAATACGGGCTCTATCCAGGCGGAAGCAGCTCCTGGAATCCGCAGCAGGTGGCCTTCACCGACAAATACGTCACCGCCATGCTCAAGAACGACGGGACGACGAGGCTCGCGATCAAGGGTGCAAATGCGCAAACCGGGAGCCTGACTACACTCTGGGACGGCGCGCTTCCGCACGGGTACAGCCCGATGAAGAAGCAAGGCGCCATCGTGCTGGGAAGCGGCGGCGATTGTTGCGCCCGAAATACCAACCAGAGCCTCGGCACGTTCTACGAGGGGGCGATCATCGCCGGCTACCCGTCGGACGCGACCGACAGCGCCATTGAGGACAACATCGCCGCGGCGGGCTACGGGCGCTAAGGAGCCAGGAGGCGAAAAGCGTCGCATCGCGGGCTGCAACTGCCGCGGGCTGCAACTGCCAGCCATGGCACTCGGACGTGCCAGAAGCGGCGGTGGCCGGAGCTTTCAAGCAACGGTGCAGACCCTGCGCCGCGCTGAGGCGCCTGCGGTTCAGCCCGCGCAGCGAGATGGCACGTCCAGTGCTTAGCGGTGGTCGCGCTCGGAGCCTGAGACTCCGACTTCGAGTCCAAAGGGATGGCCTCCGCCATGCACAAGGTCATGAACGTGAGCAGCTTGGATGCCGAGCTGCTCGGGATCCTGCGCGCGAGCCGTGCACAAAAGGTCGTCCCGCTCCTGCTGCTGGTTCTCAATGCAGCGCTGTTTTCGGGGCGACCCGTCGACCTCGCGCTGCTCGTGCTCTCGGTCGCGTTCGTATTCATGGCGTCGATCTTCGGCATGCAGCTCAACGTGCTGACCGACCGCGAGCTCGATCGCGCGACCAAGCCCGAGCTCGCGCAGCAGTTGAATGGAAATCCGAGCCTGCTGCGGTGGGTGCTCTGGTCCGAGGGCGTGACGGGCGCAGCGCTCCTGGCTGCCGCCGCGCCACGAGCGCCGATGGTCGGCGGTGCGCTGGCCGCCTACGCCGCACTCTTCAACGGCTACTCATTCAACTTCCTGCTGCCCGGACGCGGCGCCGAATTGCGCCTGAAAGCGTTCTGGTGGGGCAATGCGCTGGCGGTTCTCGGCGGATACTTCGCGCTGTGGCTGGTGGGTCTGGGTTGCGGGCACCTCGAGCCGGCGCGCGGGCCGCACTGGTTCGTGGTCGCGCTGGCAGTGAGCGCGCTGGACTACGGGATGTTTCTGGTCGAGTGCGCCGAGGACGCGCCAGAAGAGCGTGCGCACGGCCTCAAGACGTTGCCCGCGTTGCTCGGCCGGCAAGGCACGATCGCCATCGCCGCGCTGCTTGCCGCTGCGGGTGTGTCCGGCGTGCTGGTCGGCGCGCGTGCGGTCCACGGCGCAACCCTGCTCGCGCTCGTCAGCGCGACCGCCGCGCAAGCCGCTGCAATTGGAGTTGCGGTTCTGCGCCGTGGCGGCGCACTACCCACGCGGCTCGGCGAGCGCCTCGCCGACGCGGCGTTCTGGGTAGCGCGCGTCGGCACCTGCGTCATCCTGCTGGTCGCTCGGGCATTTGCATGATCGACGCCTACGAGGTCGGCGACGCCGACCGCTTGCTCACGCGCCTGACCGCGCTGCCCCACCGGGAGGCAGAGATCCGCTATCTCGCCGAGTTTCTGCGCCGCGGACCGCGCGGCCTGATCGACGCTGCCGATCTGCCGCGCCTGGTGCTGGAGGTCGAGTCCGAGCTCGTGCCGGTCGTGGTCAACGACGGTGAGGAAGCGCTGTGTTACCTGCTCTCGCCGCACGTGCACTACGTCGCGTACATGCAGGAGGAGCTGCGCAAGATGCGCGGCAATCGCGCCGCGCGTGTGATGGCGGCCGCGGTCGGCGTGCTCGGTCGCGTGACGGCGCCGCTTGGCTTCAATCGTTGCGTGTCGGTGAACAACTGGCTGTTTACCACCAGCCCCACCCCGGCGCTGTCGGCCGCTGGGCTCGACCGACTGACGCAGTGGTTGATCGGTCGCTTTGGCGAGCTGCCGCTGGTCTTTCGCGGCATTGATCTGCGGGCGATCGAGACACGGCGTGCGTTCGAGGCCGCGGGTTACCTGCTGATCATCAATCGACCCGTCTTCGAGCTCGACACGCCTGGGTGGGCGCGGTTGTCGAGCAGGCGCCGCAGGTCTGCCGCGCAGGATCTCGCGTTGCTCGCGGATCCGCGTTTCACGGTGACCCTGGACGACGACCTCGCCCCCGGTGAGGAAGCCCGCATCGCCTCACTGTACCGGCGCCTCTACATCGAGAAGCACTCGCGCTACAATGCGCGCTTCACGCCGGCCTATTTTCGAGTGGTCGCCGACACCGGCATGGAGCAGATCATGACCCTGCGCATGGGGGGCGAGATCCTCGCATTTTCCACCGTGCGCTCCGAGCGCGGGCGCCTGGTCTTTGCACTCATCGGCTATGACCTCGATAAGCAAGGCGACGGCCTGCCGCTCTACCGTGCGGTCTTCGCCGCCAGTCTTCGCCGCGCGATCGACACCGGCGCGCTGTTCTTCCTCAGCACCGGCAACGCGCAATTCAAGAAGCGCCGCGGCGGCGTCGAGTGGCTGGAGTACGAAGGCGTGTACCAGCGCCACTTGCCGGCGGTTCGCCGCCTGCCCTGGTTGCTGTTCAAAGCCACGCTCGACCGCATGGTCGGCGATCTCGACACAGAGCAAATGTAGCCGGCTCCCCGCTTTCAACGCGCGCCGACGCGGGCGCCTCGGCTCAAATCGATGCAGACCAGGCGGTAGCGCCAGGCGGTTCTCGGACCGCCGCAATCGCACGAATTGCAACCTCGGCCGGAGAATCGCCGCCCCCCGACTTCGCCGCGCTGGCCGATGCATTGTGTGGGTTTCTCTTGCGCTGACGCAGCGCGAACTCCACAACCATTTGGGGAGACGCTCAACCGCTGGACTTCGAACGCAGCAAGCTGCGCGCGGAGTCCAATGCTTTGCGCAGCGCCTCGGGCCACACCGACTCCTCGGCAGCGCCGCGCAGGGTAACCGTGGTGGCAGCACCAGCATCCAGAAACGCTCGCAGCGCGCTCACGAACTGCCCGGGGCGCTCTTGGTGCAAGTAGTGACCGCAGTTCGGAAATGCCTTGAACTCGGCGCCCTCGACGCATTGAACGAAGCGCTTGCCATGGGCGATCGGAATCAACTCGTCGCACTCGCCCCAGAACACCGCGATCGGTGGCAACGCCCTCACTTCTTTGGCGCGTTGCAGGAAATGCCGCGTCTGGCCGCGAAAATTGATTACGTCGCGCACCGTGCGCGAGAAGGCTCGCGCCGTACCGCGCGCGGCGTTCATCGCCGACAACGCCTCGATGTCCTGCTCGACGCGCGCATCGCTCAAACGTCCGAGCGCCTGGCGCGTGCCGAACGCCATGAAAGGCTGACCATAGTGCTCCACGAAGTGCGGGAAGGTGGCGAACTTGAGCCAAAAGCCGACCTCGCGTCCAAGCCCGCCGGATGCCACCAGGACCATGCGGCGAATACGCTTCGGACAGGCGAGCAGCAGCATCTGCGCGACACCGCCGCCGAAGGAATGGCCGACCACGTCGACCGACGACAGGTCGAGCTGCGCGAGCCAATGCGCGATGACCTGAGCGTGCCACTCGAGTTTGTAAGACGCATCGGGTCGACCGGACAAACCGCAGCCGGGCAGGTCGGGCATCAGAACGAGCCGATCGCGGGCGAGATCCCCGGCGACCTTGTGCCAGCTGAGGTACGAATCGGCGATGCCGTGAATCAAGACGAGCGGTGTACGGTCACCGGGCTCACCAAGCTCGGCCCAGTGCACGCGCACGCCATCGATATTGACGAAGAGGTGTCGAAATGGGTCTGCCACTGCTGTGCTGAGAGTGGCTCGCCCGGGGCCACGAGACAACGCGAATTTCCGGATGGGCGTCTGTCGCGACTTCGCGCATCTGGCCGTCACGCTCGGTCGTTGCATGAGCATTTCGGCACGCTCTTGCACCGGTTGTCTCGGCGACATCGGCCTGCCACCACCCCATTTGCCGATCCTTCGCAGCGTGGTTCGAAGGCTATCTGGGCGACAGGGGGTACACGTTCGACCCGCGCAACGATACCGCTCGCATCGGGCGGATCGTGATCGTGCGGGGTCACGATGCCGCGGATGTGGCGCTCACGACCAGCTTCGGGGCTGCTGGGCGCTGGGGGGCTGGGGTCAGTGCGAGACGGTCAGCTTGGTGCCGACCGTGGGCAGCTTGCTGATCAGGACGGGCGTGGACGTCTTCACCGCCAGCCTGCAGGTGCAGTCGGTGGTCAGCCAGCCCTGGATGCAGCGGATCAGGTCGTCGACGGTGTCGTCCGAGCACACCCCGCTCATGTCTTCGCAGTCGTTCTCGATCTCCTTGCTGCAGGTGCATTCGCCGTTGGTGCAGGTGAAGCCGGCGCCCTTGGAGCCCCCGCCTCCCCGGCTCAGGGCCTCCGCCTGGCTCGCGATCGGGGCATCGCCGTCGCCCTGGCCGACGGTCCGGGCGGCGCACGCGTTGGCTCCGACCAGCGCAAGCACCGCCAGCGCGAGCGTGCCCATGCGCTGGAAGCGGGCCAGGCGCGGCGTGATCATATTCGTGTTCGCGTTCATCCCTGTCTCTCCCTCGCTCTGTGGGCCGCCGACCCGGCAGCCCGCGAATTCGTCTTCACCCAGACAGACGCAGGCGGCGCCGAGATCCGGACACGGGCGCGCTCCTTTTTCGCGCGTGCGCGCCCTTGGGCCGAGCGTAGGTGCAACGCGTGGAGGCGACGACCCGCCAACGAGCAGGCGCGGCAGCGCCCGCTGCGCGCGGGCGCAAGGCCCTGCTGGAGTGCGGCGTGCTGCTATGCGGCGATGGGTACTGCCCGAGCCGGCTTGATGCTGGCGCCAAGGTCGCGCGGGCTTATAGTCGGCGCATGCGAAAATCCCCGGTGTTGGGTCTGGTCCTGGCTGCACTCTTGCTGCTGAGCGCCCACAAGGCCCAGGCGATGAGCTTGTACGCCGGTCTTCTGGGCGGATACGGCTTCACGCCCGAAAAGCACGCGGTGGAGCCGTACGGCATCGGCCTCGGCGCGGCCGCCGGGGTGACGCTGCCCTCAATTCCGATCTACGTAGGGGCTCGACTGCTGTGGTTCTTGGGCGCGACCGGACACACGGTCATTCCGACCACGAGCACGACGGGCATGGCCACGAGCCTGAACGTCGAGCTGTCACAGAGCTACCTGACCTACGGCATCGATTTGGGCTACGACGCCGAGCTCGGGCCGCTGGTGCTGCGGCCGGGCATCGGCATCGGAAGCGCCAGGCTGAACTCCAACTCCGTCGGGACGACGGGTGTCAAAGCCAAGCTCCACGATAGCACGCTGTACGTTTCGCCGGCGCTTGCCCTACTGTTCAAACCAGGGCTGCTCTTCATCGGCGCCGAGGCTCGCTATCTCGGCATGACCGAGAAGGCGCACTTCAGCGGTATCGCGCTGCTCGCTCACTTCGGTCTCACGATCTAGAAGCCGTTCGCACACTCAGTAGCTCGATCGGCGCTCACCGCGCGCTCTGATTGACGACTTCCGTGCAGTTCCGCTGTGTTCCACGCTCGCGGCGCCTGATCTCGAGCGTCTCACGCGGGCGCCCGCCGGCCTGCACCTCGCTGCCGGCGAATACGCCGTGCACGTGGGCGGCGAGGAGCGCGCGCTGTTCGCGGTTCTCGCTGGCAAGCTAGAAGAGGTCACCGTTGTCCCCGTCCTCAAAGGCCGCGGCCGGAAAGGCCGCGGGCGGACTCGCGCTTTTACGCGGCTTTTGAAGGGCCCGCTTTGAACGCACGAGCCGGACGGCCAACGCCGCGGCCAGCTCAGTAGCGGGCGCTTCTCTATCCTTCGGGGCCACAGGCATCTCAATTGGGGCCAATCGGCTTTGCCGGTAGAGCCGTCTGCCGGTGATCGGTGCACAATATGGGGCTACGGCGGCGAAGTGCGAGCATCGGGCTGCGCAGCCGAAGTTGCGAGGAGTGAGCAGTCATGCGCCGTCCGCAAGTAATCGCCCTGGTTTGCGCCGCTGCCCTGCTGGCATTCGGTTGCTCCGCAACGGACTCTACGGGCGGGCGTGGCACGCCTGACCCCACCGGAGCTGGCGGTGCTTCGGCAGCGATGAGCCCGGGCAGCGGTGGCGGGACAGGCACGAGCTTCGGCAATTCCAGCGGTGGCGTTCAGATGCAACGGCAACTGCCGATGCCGAGCGTGACCGACGCGGGCCAGCAAGGCATGACCAGCGGTACCCAGCCGATCAGCATCGACGACTGCGGCGCCGCCAACGCGGCGGGCATCAGCCAAGACGACGCCAACAAGCTCAAGGCCGGCGGCGCCGGCTCCGTCCGCGTGCTCTATCCCTACGACGGAACGGTGTTCCCGCGCGGCACCATCTCGCCAACGTTGATGTGGGACGGCAACGGTGACTTCGTCTACGTGCACATCAAGTCGATGGCGTTCGAATACTGGGGCTGCCTCAAGCCGACCGGCGCCGGCCAGCTTCAGATTCCGCAAGACGTCTGGGACCAGGCGACCGCACGCACGTACGGACCGAGCGATCCATATGCCTTCGAGCTCAGCGTCATGACAGGCGGCACCGTGCAAGGACCTGCAACGTTCACGCTCACGATCGCGCAGGCGACGATCAAGGGTTCGATCTACTACAACAGCTATTCCTCGCAGCTCGCAGCCGGCAGCGGCGGGCTTCCCGGCTTCGGCGGTGGCCAAGGTGCCGTGCTGCGCATTCCCAACGGCGGCAGCGCGGAGGTATTCCTCAATAGCAGCGGCTGCAACGCGTGCCACTCGGTGTCCGCCAACGGCAGCCGCATGGTGTCCTTGCCGCTCGGCGCAGCCATCGCCGGTCCGGCCGATTCCTCGAGCTACGAGTTGACGCCGGGCGGCGCTGCCAATCCCACTCCGCTCGCAAGCGCACTTCCGAACGCGGCCTTCGTGGGGTTGTCGCCCGACGGCTCGGTCTACGTCACGAGCGCGCACCAGGGCGGCGTCGGCCCGCGCGCTGGCTCGCCCGCCACGATCGGTGGGCCGAGCGCGAGCCTGTACGCGACCGACACGGGTATGGAGATCACGGGCTCGGGCATTGCAGCGGGGGCGATGACGCCCATGTTCTCGCCCGACGGTACCCAGCTTGCCTTCACCGACTACGCAATCGACAACGGGCACGGCCTGGCTGTCATGAAGTTCGACCCGGTGATGCGCGTCGCGAGCGATTACCGCAACTTGTTCGCGACTGGCAACGGCACGTACCCAGCCTGGCCGTTCTTCTTGCCCGATGGCAAGGCGCTGACCTTTGCCATCGGTGAAGCGGCGGACTTCTCGGGCAACGGTGCGGGTCTGGCAGGCACGGCAGCGTTGGGGGCGCCCGGCGCGCCGGCGAGCGACGTATACCTGCTCGATCTCGCGAGTGGAAAGCACACGCTGCTGGCGCAAGCGATGGGGTTTGCCTCTGAAGCGGACGCTGCGAGCGGAACCACGTACCTTCCGTTCGGTGCCGAAGAGCTGCACCACCACTACTATCCGACGGTCGCGCCCGTCGCGGCGGGCGGATATTTCTGGGTGTTCTTCGATTCGCTGCGCCACTACGGCAACCAGGGCCTGCAGCGTCAGATCTGGGGCGCTGCGGTCGACATCTCGGCCAGCGGCGACTACAGCATGGACCGGTCTCACCCCGCGTTCTACTTGCCGGGTCAAGAGCCGAACACCGGAAACCACCGTGCGTTCGCCGCGCTCGATCCGTGCAAGCAAGACGGCGACGACTGCACGACCGGCATCGATTGCTGCGGAGGCACCTGCTATGTGCCGGAGCCCACTTCGAGCGAGTTCGCCGTCGAGCAAAAGGGCACCTGCATGAAGCCTCCAGAGAAGACCTGCGCAAAGCGCGACGAACGCTGCGTCACAGCCGCCGACTGCTGCCCGCCAGAAGGCAACGCCATCCCGTACAGCTGCATCGCCGGCTTCTGCGCGCAGATCTCAGTTCAGTGAGCGCGCCATGGCCCATGGGATCCGTACGCCGCACCAGCGGCGGATGCGGTCGGACTGTGGCAGAGGCCGCGTAATGGCTCGGTGAAGCGACCAACTCGGGCAGAGGCGACGCCGACTCCTCAGCCGGCGATGAGCTCGCTGATCTGAATCACCGGGGTGAGGTCGGTGTAGTTTGGGACGTCGGCCTATGTCGGCCACGATTCGCCTTCAGAAACGCGGGCTTTCGCGGATGCGCCAACGAGTCTACGCTCGAGCACAAGCGAAGGTCGGCGCGCGGCGCTTATGAAGGTCCATCTGGTCGACGGCACTTACGAGCTGTTTCGCGCGTTCTACGGCGCGCCGGAGGCGCGCGGGCGCGATGGGCGTGAGGTGGGGGCGACGCGTGGGCTGCTGCGCTCGCTGCTGTTCTTGCTCTCCGATCCGCAGGTCACCCACGTCGCGTGCGCATTCGATCACGTGATCGAATCGTTTCGCAACCAGCTGTTCGCGGGCTACAAGACCGGCGAGGGCATCGAGCCCGCGCTGCTCGGGCAGTTCGAGCTGGCCGAGCGCGCGGTGCAGGCGCTGGGTCTGGTCGTTTGGCCGATGGTCGAGCTCGAGGCGGACGATGCGCTGGCCGCCTTTGCCGCACGTTGCGCCCAGCAGCCCGAGGTCACCGAGGTGGTGATCTGCTCCCCAGACAAGGATCTGGCGCAGTGCGTGCGGGGCAGCCGCGTGGTGTGCTGGGACCGCCTGCGCAACCGCCGCCTGGACGAAGCCGGTGTGGTGGACAAGTTCGGCGTGCCGCCGAGCTCGATCCCGGACTGGCTGGCACTGGTAGGAGACACCGCGGATGGCATCCCGGGTCTCGCGCGCTGGGGCGAGAAGTCCGCCGCCGCCGTGCTGGCATGCTACGGCCATCTCGAGCAGATCCCCGACGACGCCGCACGCTGGCAGGTCAAGGTGCGCGGCGCG
Organism: uncultured delta proteobacterium; assembly: GCA_963778655.1. Classification (GTDB taxonomy): domain Bacteria; phylum Myxococcota_A; class Polyangia; order Polyangiales; family JAFGIB01; genus CAVZVA01. The sequence continues at coordinate 907,800 of CAVZVA010000010.1, read as the reverse complement.
AGCGCGCTGGCCGCCGTGCTCGCCGGCGCGCGCGAGGACGTGCTGCTGTATCGCCGTCTGGCCACGCTGCGCACCGACGTGCCGCTGCAGGAGTCGCTCGGCGACCTGGCGTGGGCCGGCCCCGATCCGGGCGCCATCGCCGAGATCGCCCTGGAGCTCGACGACGATCGCCTGGTCGAGACCGCCAGGCGCACCGCAGCGCGGCGGAGCTAGCGGCGCGACCTGGCTGCGCGGTGGACGGAGGTCGACTGCTGGCGCGCGCGGGCGCCGGTCACCCCGCGTGGCGACCGGCTTCGAACAGCGAGTTGACGATCGCCAGCACCATGCTCAACAGCAGCGCCGCGGTCCAGGTGCGGATGTCGAACGAGCGCATCAGGCCCGCGGTCAGCTTGAGCAGCACGGTGTTGACCAGCAGCGGAATCAGCAGGAAGAACAGCCCGAAGGTCAGGATCCCGGGCACCACCGAGAACAGCGCGACCAGTACCGTCACCAGCCACCCGATCAGCACGAACAGCACGCCGTAGAGCAGCGCCGCGCGCAGCGCAGCGCCGAGGCCGCCGACCACGATGCCGGGGATGATCTGCGGCGAGACCGCGATCACCAGTGTCACCACCACGAGCTTGGCCAGCAGGTGCATGGGGCGGAGTATGCCACGGTCGCGCTCTTTGTCAGCGGGCGCGTTCGCGCAAGGCTCGGGGCTTCCCAGATCGAGCTCCATCGATCGTCGCCCCGTTCGAGCTTCCGGCCGTTCCGTCCAAGCCACGGAGTCGAGCGCGCGCAGCCATGGTCAGCGGGCCAGAACCGACTATGCTCGAAGCGATTGGCTCGTCCACCCCGCTATCAACCGCGGCGTCCGTTGCCTGCGTATGCATACGTGCCGGGGCGTACCGCGCGTCCGGCGATCGCGGTGCGCCCGCACGACGCGTTGCAATCCTCGCCGCCGTCGCCGGGTGCGGCCGGCTGGGTGGACGATGCCGAGTATCTCTGGGGCGTGGACCTCTACAATGCCGGCTTCTTCTGGGAGGCGCACGAAGTCTGGGAGGCGTTGTGGCGGGATTCAGCGCGAGATCCGCGCCAGCGCGAGTTCCTTCAGGGCTTGATCCAGTGTGCCGCCGCCTGTCTGAAGAGCACAGCGGGCCACCCCGAGGCGTGCCGGCGTCTGGCCGGGCGTGCGCTCGCGCGGCTTCAGGAGCTCGCCGCGGATGGCGCAACCCCGTACATGGGGCTCGATGTCGCCGCCTTCATCACCGCGTTCCGCGACTTCGCCGCCGCGCACCCGGCCGAGGTCGAGCAGCGTCCCTGGCTCGCGCTCGCATGGCCGGCCTGACGCCGCGAATGCGTTGCGCCCGCTGAGTCTGTCGGCGACGGCGCTCGCTCGTTAGATGCGAATCAGCTGCGCCTTGCGATCGAGCCGGCGGAGGTCGTGCGGATCGCTGGTCACGATCAGGTCGCCGTGCTCATTGGCAGCGATCACCACCGAGGCGTCGATCACGTCGGTCGTGTTCGCTGCACCGCATAGCTCCCCGCAGGCTCTGGCCAGGGCCGCGTCGAGTGGCTCGATCTGAACGCCTTCTGCTCGCAGGAAACGCGCGAGAATGGCCTGGCTACGGCCGTCGCGCCACACCTGGGCGACGACACCCGCGGGTACGCGCAGGGCCCGGCGCTCGGAGACAACGCGGCGCAGCAGCGCGATCATGCGCCGGTCACCCCGCTCGAGCGCGATCAGCGCGCCCGCGTCCAGGGTCAGCCCCGCCGGGGACGTGCGAGCGCGCGCTTTGCCCACGCGGTCTCCTTCGCGGTCGGCTCCCCGTATTGCGTCACTAGGTCGCGCACGAGCGCCTGCAGCGACTCCTCCCGCTGCCTCTCCGCTAGCGCGCGGGTGATGTAGCCCGACACCGAATCCGCACGCCCGGCGCGAACGGCGCGGCGCACCCGCGCCAGCTCCTGCTCCGGCAACGTAATCGCGATCTTGACAACAGTCATACCAGAATCATACCACCCCATTCGTTCGACGCAACGCAAGCGGAGCGCGGCTCATTCCGCGGCGGCGACCGCCGCCAGGCTGCCGCGGGATTCGTATTGCTGGAAGAGCTGGCCCCAGGGGGTTTCGGCGCGCCAGTGCTTGAACTTGGCCTCGTAGCGGAGCGGCCATTGCAGGTAGTCGTGATTCGCCTCGCTCACGAAGATCGGAAAGCGCACCAGCGGCGTGCGGAAGATCGCCTTCTGCAACACCTTGGTCGGCCCAAACCAGCCGAGCCAGCCCAGCACCCGATGCAAGTTGACCCCGACTTTAAAGTGCCAGTTCTCGTCCGACACGTCATCACCGCACAGCTCGATCTCGCGCGGGTCGCCCACCCCCAGACCGAGCTGATGCGCGGTGCGGATGTACTCGATCGAGAGCGGGTCGAAGCCCATCATCTTCGCCGCCACCGCGTCGATCGCCACCTGGTCACCGCTGGCCAGGATCACGTTGCGAACCTCCGGCTCCATCGTGCGCGGGCCGGGCCCGTTGCCCGCGGTCGTGCCGTCCATCACCGCGAACAGCCCGGCGTGGATCTCCTTCTGGATCACCAGCAGATCGCACAGCACCTGATGGATCCAGGTGTGCGTGTAGTGACGGTGCGTGGCCAGCAGCCCGCCGAACGCGTTCTTCATCGCGCCGGTCGTGGTCGTATAGATGTGGCATTTGACCGTGGGCAGGTGAACGATGTTCTTGCCGTGGAAATAGCTCGGGATGCGGATGCCGTCGGGGAAGATGTGATCGAGCGCCAGCATGCGGCCCTTGGGCCGATAGGCACTCCACTGCATGTCCTCGGGCTTGAAGTTGTAGAGCACCGGGATCCCGTAGGCGGCGAAGATCGGAGTGAACAGGTTGAGGTCTTCGCCTTTGAACGCGTCGATCACGACGGTCTCGTTTTGCACGCAGGCCAGGTCCGCGTAGCCGCTGGCCCGCAGCCCGAGGATCGTGCCTTCGAGTTGCCAGGGCGTGGTGTTGGCGCTCGGCATCGGGAAGTGCCAGCTGATGTTGTCCTTCAAGATCGTGGTCGCGCCCTTGTCGAGGAAGCGCTGGACCTCGGCCAGCTCCTGCAGGCGCGCGTAGTCACGCAACACGTTGGCGGGGGTGGTTCTGAGCACGGCGACGCGAGCTTTCATGACGGGCCTCCCAGCGCTGGTTGTAGAGCCGGATCGGCCCGATGTCATGCGCCCGGTGTGGCGATCCGCAGAAAGCGAACGAAGAAGCGCGCGCCGTGCAGAAGCTCGACGTGGTGAGGGGCCTGCGGCGCCACCCAACCGGCCAAGCCCGGGTGCAGGACAAAGGAGGCGTCGTCCTCGTCTTCGATCACGTACAGCACGCGTCCCTCGACCACGACGATCTCCGCCCAGACACCGGCCTTGAGCGTGTGGCGCTGAAGCAGGCCCGCAGGCACCGTGGCCGCGTCGAATATCGAGCTGCGCTTGTACTCCTGCGCCGCGCCCGGGATCCGCGGCATGCGGCACGCGCGGCACGCAAGCGGCGCGCCGATGTGCCCGCGTCGCCCTTCCTCGCTCAGCACCCAAGCTCGCGTCTCCATCGGCGGGCGGTGTCGCACGTGCTGCAAATGCCCACACTCGAGCGTCGCGACCCACTGACCCTCCTCGTCTCGATGAAAGCTGCGGATCGGTACTTCGGGTATCTCACGCGTCATGGTTCCACCACGCTAGCGGCTCATTCCCACGCGCCGGCGGGCTTGCAGGCAGGCGTCGCCGCCCAGCTCGAACTCGGCGCACGCGCGCGGGCGGTCTGCATACACGCGGCAGCGGTACGGTCGCGCCGCGCCGCCGTCGCCGTCCAATCCAACGCAGCGGCCGTCCGGGCGTGGCAGGCAGGCGCCGTGACGATCGTGCTGCACCAGCTGCGGGTGGCGCTTGAGGATCGGCTCGCGCGCGCGCACCGGCACCAGGTCGAAACCCTGCCGGCAGCACGCGCCGCAGCTGCCGCACGCTTCCGCGCCGAAGGCCGGCTCGAAGCGCTCGCAGGCCGGGTCGCTCGGTTGCACCCGCCGCGCGACCGAGCGCGCACCGGCGCGGGTCTGGCGGCAACGCGGCAGCGGGCGCCCCGGACCTCCCCGGAACAGCCACGCGCACTGCCCGCAGCTGCGCTCCGAAAGCTGCCCGCGCCCGAGCGGAAAGCCGCTCGCGTGCAGGCGCTGGGTCTGCTGCCACAGCGAGCGCGGCGACGCGAACGGTCGCACCGCCTCGGCCACGGCCGCGGTGGCCGCGAGCGCGCGCTGCAGCGCCTCCGCCCAGGGACCCGAGCGCGCGCGCTGCCAACCCGCTTGCGCCAGCGCGATCGCGGGATCAGCGCCAGGTGCGAGCGGATCGTCGGGCAGTGCGTCCCAGTAAGGCCGGTGATCGGTCGTCACCGCCATCAGCGCGCGCAGCCCGTGACGGTCGCTCAGCGCCGCCTGCAGCCTATGGCAGGCGTGCTCGCTCAGCTCGTCGCGCGCGTCGGTGTTGGACAGGCCCCAGTCGGCGCGCCGCATCGCCTCGGGCCCGGCCACCAGCGCGTGACACAGCTCGTGAAAGATGATCTGCGCCAGCGAGTCGTCCTGGTCGAGGTGCCGCGGCGCGGCGATGTCCAGCTTGCCCTGGCCGTCGTAGCTGGCATACGCCGCGTCGCCGCGCTCGACCCTCAGCCCGAGCTTGCGCGCGGTCGCGAGCCAGATCTCGTCGACCGGGTCCGCGTAAGCGTGGCTGATCTCGCGCGCCATGCGAACGCAGCGTGCCAGAGAGGACGCGCCGCGCAAGCTACGCACGGCCGCAGGGGCACGAATCACAGGAAGACCGGAAGACGAGAAGATGAGATTCAAGCGCAAAGTCCCGCGTGCCGCGACGAACAATCGCCGGCCCTTCCCGTCTTCCCGTCTTCCCACCTTCCTGTTTCATGGCCCATTCGGCTGCCGGGCCTGGCCCGCCCGGTTGCGAACCGATGTGCTCGCTCACTCGTCGTGCAGGTTGTTGGGCACCGCGTCGATCGCGACGGCCATGGCGTGGAAGCCCTTGTCCACGTGCAGCACGCTGCCGGTGATCCCGCTGGCCAGCGGGCTGCACAAGAACGCCGCGGTCTGGCCGACCTCGGTCGCGGTGATCGGCTCGGGCAGCGGCGCGTTGCGCTGGTTGTAGTCGATCATGGTGCCGATGAAGCCGATCGCGCTGGCCGCGCGTGAGGCCCAGGGGCCGGCGGAGATGCTGTTGACCCGCGCACCGTACAGGCGGCCGGCCTCGTAGGCGAGCGTGCGCGTGTCGCACTCGAGCGCAGCCTTGGCCGACGACATGCCGCCGCCGTAGCCGGGCACCACACGCTCGGCCGCCAGAAAGCTCAGATTCAAGAACGCCGCGTGCGGCCGCAGCAGCGGCCCGAAACGCTTGACCATCGACACGAACGAATAGGCGCTCGAGCCGATCGCCGACAGATAGCCCTTGCGGCTGGTGTGGATCAGCGCCTTCTTGACCTCGGGCCCGTTGGCGAAGCTGTGCACCACGATGTCGATCGGCTTGTCGCCGAAATCGGCTTTGATCTTGTCGGCCACGCCCTGGATCGAGAAGTCGTCGTGGTCCTTGTAGCGCCGGTTCTCACGCACCTCGGCGGGGGCGTCCGCGAGCGTGTCGAAGTCACCGTCGAAGGCGTAGATGCGCTCGAACTGCAGCTCGCCGCCGTCCGGGAACTGCAGCGAGTCCTTGATCTTGCGCTCGAGCAGCTTGGTGAAGATGGTGTACGTGGGCGGCCAGGTCCCGACGCACACGCTGGCGCCGGCCATCGCCAGCTGCTTGCTGATGGCGAAGCCGAAGCCGGCGTCGTCGGCCACGCCCGCCACGAAGGCGCGCTTTCCGGTCAGGTCGATCTTCAACATGCGCGCAGCGTAGCTCACAACTCGCCGGTTTCGGAACCGGGAAGCGACCCGCCCGCCGGCCGTTCGGTCGCTCGCACGATCACCACGGCGCACAGGGCAACCACCGCCAGGCTGGCCGGTAGCCAGGAGAGCGGCATCGGGGCCTCGGTGCCGTAGCCGACGTCGAAGGTCGAGCTGTGCAGCGCCGCGATGGCCGCAGTGTTGTTGGCCACGTGCGCGCAGATGGTGACCAGGGTGCCGCAGCGCGAAGCCACCCAGGCCAAGAAGAACCCCAGCGGCAACACGCCGGCAATATGGTGCGGGTCGAGGTGAAACAGCGCGAAGCTCAGCGCGGAGAGCGCGATCGCGAAGCGGGTGCGTTCGGCGGCCGTCTGCAGCAGACCGCGAAACAGCAGCTCCTCGGAGATGCCGGGCAGCAGCGCGAACGCGGGCCAGGCCAGGGCCACCGGCATATCGCGCACGAGGTCGTGCAGCATCGGCACGACCCCCAGGCTGAGGTCGGGCAGCAGCTCCTGCATCGCGCGCATCATGGCGTCGGCCGTGGGGCCCAGCATCACGGTGCCGACCGCGGCCGCCAGGTAGCACGACCACGGCGCGCGGCGCAGGCCGAGCGCCCGCCGCAGCGGCACCTGCGCGAGCGTGGGCGCCAGCAGCGAGATCGTGATCAGCGTGGCGGCCGAAGCCAGCAGCGCCGGCACCACCACTGCCGCCTGCGGTGCGGCGTGGTGGGTGTGCGCCGCGCGCGCGAACAGCCACGCCCGCAACAGCGCCGCGACCATGCCGCCTGCGATCTGCGCGGCGGCGGCCCCCAGCAGCACCCAGAGCGCCGCCTGCCACAATGGCAGCCGTGTTTGCACGCCGTGATCTACTCGAGCTGTCCGAGGAAACGCAACAACGCGGCATTGACCTCGTGCGCGCGTTCCTGTTGCACCCAGTGGCCGCAGCCGGGCAGCAGCAGCTGCTCGCGCAACCCCGGCACCTGCTCGGCCATGCGCTCGAGCGCTCGCGTGCTCCAGCCGAGCACCGGGTCGCGCTCGCCGGCGATGAACAGCGCGGGCTGCTCGACCCGCTTGCCCGCAAGCGCGGCGGTGCGTTCCCAGTTGCGATTGAGGTTGCGGTACCAGCACAGCGGGCCGCGAAAGCCGCTGTGCTCGAACTGGGCGGTGTAGTAGTCGAGGTCGGCCGCGCTCAGCCACGCGGGCAGCGTGTCGGTGTCCAGCATGGTGTCGAGCAGCTTGGCGCTCTTGGGCCGCGCCGAGAAGGCGCTGCCCGCCGGCGCCTCGCCGGAGCCCGAATAGTAGAACATGCGCAGCGAGCGGCGGACGTCGGCTTCGAGCTCGGCCTCGGCCACCCCGGGCTGCTGGAAGTAGAGCATGTAGAAGAACGCGTCCGCGTACGCCTTGCGCAGCCGAGGCAGCGGCGCGCTCGAGGAGCGGCCGCCGTGCGGCACGCTCATGCCCACCACCGCGCGCACGCGCTGCGGGTGCAACAGCGCCATCTGCCAGGCGACCTGGGCGCCCCAGTCGTGGCCCACCACCACCGCACGCGTTTCCCCCAGCGCGTCCAGCAAGGAAGCCGCGTCCTGCGCCAGCTGGACGACGTCGTAGCTCTCGGGCGCCTCGGGCGCGTCGCTGTCGGCGTAGCCGCGCTGGTCTGGAGCCACGGCGCGAAAGCCGGCCTCGGCCAGCGCCGGCAGCTGGTGTCGCCACGAGTACCAGCTCTCCGGAAAGCCGTGCAGCAACAGCACCAGCGGGCCCTCACCCTGCTCGGCCAGGTGCAGCCTCAGGCCCTCGACCTCGAGCGTGCGGTGCAGCATGGCGGGGACATAGCCGTTGCAGCGGCGAACCGGCAATCCTGGATATCTGGGGTAGGCAGGATTGTCGCGGCTGCGCCCGCACAGCAGGTAGGTGGCCCCGCGCGCCGAGCGCACCTGTCGCTGATGTGTGCAACGACCGCACAAGCCTGCTTCCGGCGTGGAAACGGACCCGCTCACCGGCCCCACTGTGCGCCGCCCGCCGGCGCCCGCAAGCCACCGGCTCTCCGGCTGCGCTGAATCGCCGGCTGCGCGCGCCGTTTGCCTAGCTTGGGGTACCTGCATCGGGGACGGACCCCTTGAGATCTCGACAACTTATAATAGGATGCCAAGCGGTGGTGGGGTCGCCAAGTGCCCTGTGGGTCCAGCCAGTGCCCCGTGCTGGCCGAGCGAGCGAGAGTAGCGGACCATGGCATCCACCCTCCCCGATGATTCCCACCCGAGCACCACGGGCGTGTTTCGCGCCGAGCCGCCGGTGCGGCAGCGTATCGCCGATCACGTGTTCGAGTCGCTCGCGCGCGCGATCCTCGCCGCGGAGCTCAAGCCGGGCGAGCCGCTGGCGACCCAGCGCGACCTGGCCAAGCAGTTCAACGTATCGGCGCTGGTGGTGCGCCAGGCGATCCACCGGCTGGAGGACCTCGGGCTGGTCCGCGTGCGCCAGGGCAGCGCCACGATCGTGCTCGATCCGGACGAGTCGACCGACATCCGCCTGATCCAGCTGCAGATGGAGCTGTCGGCTCCCGAGGCCAAGCTAGCCACGGACGCGCTCGAGAACCAGGCGTTGTTCATGCTGCCGCTGCTGGTACTGGCCCAGCGCCGCATCTCGGAGCAGGAGGTCGCGGCGCTGCGCGACATCATCGCGAGCGTCAGCGAGAAGCCGACTCCGGAAGAGATCGTCCGCTTTCGCGTCGAGTTCTGGCGCCAAGTCGCCAAGGCCACACAGAACCGCTTGTTCCAGCGACAGGTGCGCTGGTGGTCGACCCTGATCAAAGACCTGGAGCGCCAAGGCCGCGCCATGCGCGCGCCCCCCGGCCCGCTGAACCTGCGGTTCTACCGCACGCTCAGCGAAAAGCTGGCCGCCCACGCGGGTGCGGTCGAGTACTACCTGGAGCGCTTCGGGCCGATCTTCGACTGGATGGACAGCCAGCGCGGCCTCACCAAGAAGAAGCCCGCAGCCGACGAGGGCGCGGGCGAAGGCTGAACGCCGGCGCACCGCACGAGCGGCGCGCGACCGCGCGCGTGCTCACTTGCGGCGCAGCAGCAGGTTCACGATCACGGTCAGCACCACGCTGACCAGGATGCTGGTCACGATCGGGAAGTAGACGGTCGTGCCCTTGCGCTTCCACACCAGGTCTCCGGGCAGGCGGCCGAGCCCGAGCTTGTCTCCCAGGATCAGGACGACGCCGGCGACCGCGAGCAGCGCGGAAAACAGCAGCAGCATGCGTCCTAGCTGACCCACGGCCAGCATGTAGAACGCCGCCTGCGTCTGGGCAAGCGCGCGCGTCGGGCGGGTGCCGCACGGCGGTCCCGGCGGCCGCCGCATTGCCGATTGCGCCGGCCCCGGCTGGCCCTACAATGACGCCTCGAGCATGACCGCGAACGACGACCGCCAGCCGATTCGGATGCACGTGCACGAGCGCGACGACCTGCGCGTGGACGGCATCCTGCGTCTGATCGAAGCGGCGTCCGAGGCCGGTCCGCTGTCGAAGATCCTTCAGCGCATGTGTCGCCACGCGGCCACCATCGCACACGCAGACGTGGTCAGCGTCTACGTGCGCGAGCAGAGCGACGAAGGCGACCACCTGGTGCTGCGCGCCAACGTGGGCTTCCCGGCCTCGGCCATCGGCAAGGTGCGGCTCAGCCTGGGCGAGGGCATCACCGGCACCGCGGCCGAGGTGATGCGGCCGATCTCCGCACAGGTCGCGCAGGAGGATGTCCACTACAAGCACGTGCCGGAGCTGGGCGAGGAGCGCTTCCCGAGCTTGCTGGCGATTCCGCTGATGGTGCGCGGCGCGGTGGCGGGCGTGCTGGTGCTGCAGCGCGGGGAGGCCGCAGCCTTCGCCGAGACCGAGGTCGCGCTCGGCACCGCGCTGGCGACCACGTTTTCTCACGCGCTCGAGCACCGCGGCGACGCCAGCCGCACGCCCTCGCGCTCGGCGCGCCTGCACGGGCACAGCGTGGTGCCCGGCACCGCGCTCGGCCGCGCATTCATGCTGGGCACGCTGGAGGCGCTGCGCACCCCGCGCACCAGCAGCAACGACGCCGAGCCGCGCATCGAGCAGGCCTTCCAGGACGTGTCCTCGATCCTGCGCAAGGCCGAGCGCCGCGTGCAGGGAGACCTGCAACCTTCGGCGCGCGGCTCGCTCGGCTCACTGCTGCTGATGCTGGACGACCAGCGCCTGCGCACGACCGCGCTCGAGCGCTGCCAGAAGCACGGCATCGCCGCGGGCCTGAAGCAAGTCGCCCGCGAGTACGCGGTCGCCACCTACGTCGCAAGCCAGGGCGACCCGCTGCTCGAGCAGCGCGCGATCGAGGTCGAGAACCTGTGCTTGCTGCTCGCGACCTGCGCCAGCGGCCTGCCGCTGCCGAGCCCGGGCGAGGTGCTGGTGGTGGCCGAGCGCCTGACCGCGATCACCGCGCTGACCGTGGTCGGCGGGCGCGCCGCGGCCGTGGTCGCCGGCGGCCCGCTGCCCGACGACTCGCTGGGCGTAGCGGTGGCGCGCGCCGCCGCGGTCCCAGTGCTGGCCGACGTGGCCGGACTGTTCGCCTGGGTCCGCCCCGAAGACACGCTGCTGGTGGACGGCGCCGCCGGCATCCTGCGCGTCAACCCACCGGCCACCACCATCGCGCGCTACCGCCATACCCGCGAAGCGACACGGGCCGACGGCAGCTGAGCCGCGGGCTCGCACCCCGGCCCGGCGCAGTGGGGTCTGTCCGGCAACGGAACGGAGCGGACTGGCCCACGTAGTGCGTTCCTGGAGAGAAGCGGCAACAGGGCGGATCGTGCAGGCGTCGGAGCTCTCGAATCTGGCGACCGCTGGCGATCGTTTCGACATCGACCACTGTTCCGACGATTTCGACCACGGATCTGGCAGCGTACGCGAGCGTGATCGCGTGAACCAGGACCTGCCAGTGGTGCCGTGTGCGCCAAGGGCCGCCCAACGACTTGAGCTAGAGCTTGGATCTGACGAGGCCCGCGGCGGCGTCCTGCTCCGCGCTGATGTCGAAGCGACGCTCGGTGCTGGGCGCCTGCGGTCAAAGGGACTGTGGTGCAAGCCAGCATCGATGAGTTCATCGATCACCTTCGAGCCCGTGGCTGCCCTGTGGGCGATCCAATAGCGCTTCGTCTGGCTGAGGAGCTGTCTCAATCGACTATGCGCGTTCGTGATGACGCAAGAGATTGCAGCGGCCGCACGGGCGCGCGAGTGTCCGCGGTCTGTCGCCGGAGACTACTTCCTTCCCGCGGGTTCGTGGCCAGGCTGGAGGTCGCCGTACCACGGGCAGCGCCGTGACGGCTACAGCCCGACCGAGGCTTCCAAGTAGAGGTTGCCGAACAGGCCGTGAACGAAGGCGTCGGGGCCGTTGCTGACGGAGAGATCGAGGAAGCCCCAGCCGAACTCGCCGCCGAGCGCCAGACCTTCGGTGAGCATCCCCTTCAGACCTGCGCCGAGCGTGAGGCCCCAGCCGAACACATCGTCGGCCTGGTCCACGCAACCGCCCGCGTTGCAGCGCCGGCTCTCGCCCAGGCGCGCCATGTTGAGCAGCCCGACCAGGTAGAGCGCGGCCACCTGGTCGCGCAGCACGTCATAGGTGATGAGCGGCGAGAGCGACCAGCCGCTGCGCGAGGTCTTGTTGTTGCCGTTGCTCTCGCTGGCGCCGCTCAACCCCAGGCCAAGCCCCAAGAACATGCGCTGCTGCAAGAAGCGCGCGCCCGGCGCGACCATCGGTACCAGCAGGCGCCGTCCGACCGCCGCCGCGTTCAGCCCCTGCAGATCGGGCGCGGAAAGCGCCAACATGTTGAGCGCGTCGAGCCGCAGCTGCACGCCCAGGCGTACGCCGTCGTCGCCTCCCGACCCGCCGCCGTGGCTGGCGCGCGAGCGCGCGCCCGCGTTCATCTCGACCTGACTGGGATGGATCGCGCCGAGCTCGATGTCGGCGCTGCCGCCGCCGCTGGCCTGCCCGCCGGCCTGCGCCTGCTGCGCGCGCGCGCCCAAGGGCGCGGCCAGCGCGAACGAGATCGCGATCAAGGCATATCCGATGCGTGACATGGCGTTCCTCCTCGAAGAAGTGGCCCGACGATACGCACTCCGCCGGCGCGGCACATCCCCTGAAATGCCGTGCGCGCGCGTGGCGACGGGCGCTGCGCGATCCATTGTGCGGCATGTGCAGCGCGCGGCGTCAAGCACGAATGATCGCGCACGCCCGCCTCAACCGAGCGCGCGCACCTGCACTCACACCACGCGACAGAGCAACCCCTTGAGGTACTCGCCCTCGGGAAACGCGAGCGCGACCGGATGATCCGGGCCTGCGCCAAGCTGGCGCACGAACGCGGCCTCGGCGCGCGCGTCGAGCGCGGCGCCGGCCACGATCTTCTGAAACAGCTCGCGCGACACGCCGCCCGAGCAGGAGAAGGTCAGCAAGAGCCCGCCGGGCCGTAGCAGCTTGAACGCGAGCAGGTTGAGATCCTTGTACGCGCGCGCCGCACGCTCGGCCAGCCGCGCGGTGGGCGCGAGCTTGGGCGGGTCGAGCACGATCAGGTCGTAGCTGCGGCGCGCGTCACGGGCCGTGCGCAGCCACGCGAACACGTCCGCGCGTACGAAGTCGATCGCCGGGTCGGGCAGCGCATTCAAGCGCGCGTTGCGCCGGCCGAGCGCGAGCGCGTGCTCGGAGCTGTCGACGGCCTGCACCGAGCGCGCGCCGCCGAGCGCCGCGCTGAGCGCGAAGCCGCCGCTGTAGCAGAAGCAGTCGAGCACGTCGCGCCCGGGCGCGAGGCTGCGCGCGAGGCTGCGGTTGTCGCGCTGGTCGAGGTAGAAACCGGTCTTGTGGCCGCCGCGCAGGTCGAGCACGTAGCGCACGCCGCGCTCCTCGATCACCAGCTCGGCGTCGGGCTCGCCGCCGTGCAGCACGCCCTGCCGCGGCGAAAGCCCCTCGAGCTGCAGGGCCTCGCCCTCGCTGCGCTCGTAGACGCGGTCCAGACCGGTCGCTTCGCACAGCGCGCGCACGATTGGCTCGCGCTGGCACGCGGCGCCCGCCGAGGTTGCCTGCAGCGCCAGTTGCGCGCCGAAGCGGTCGACCACGAGCCCGGGCAGGCCGTCGGACTCGGCGTGGATCAGGCGGCAGGCCTCGGCGTCGGCCGGGGCGAGCAGCGCGCGGCGGGCTTGCAGCGCGGCCTGCACGCGGCGGGCGAAGAACGCGTCGTCGATGCGCTCGGCCTGCTCGAAGCTCCACACCCGCGCGGCGATGCGCGAGCCCGGATTGTAGGCCGCCCAGGCCAGAAAACGGCCGTCGGCGGCGCACACCTGCACGGTCTGGCCGCGTTCGGCCTGCCCGCGCAGCTCCCGCACCGCACCGGAGAACACCCAGGGGTGGCGGCGCAGCAAGGAGCGCTCGCGCTCAGGGGCGAGCAGCAAGCTGGGCGTGGTGTCGGGCGACATGACGGACGCCGACTCTAAATGACCGATCACGATTCGGGAACGGCCATGCCGATCGGTCATGCAGCGGTGCGGCAGATGCCGCACCACCGCGAGAGCGGTGAATGGGCGAGGCTTTGCCTCGCGCACAGGGAGTCGGCGCGACTCCCTGACAATCAAAGCAGAAATCAGAGCTCGTGATGCGATCCCGAATCGCGAGCTCCGATTTAGCGCGAAGCGGCGGCTCCGCGCGCGTAGACGATCTGCACCAGGCCGCCCGGCGTGAAAAGCCCGGGGCGGTAGCCGGTGGCCGGCGTGGGCGCGGGCACGCGCGCGCACTCGTGGTAGTGCCGCTGGAGCACGCGCTGCAGCGCAGCGAAGCGCTCGCCCACCGCGACCGCCGCCGGGGCCTGCGGCGAAGCCAGCGCGTCGAGCATTGCCGCGGTGCCGGCGCGGGCGAGCACGCGGTCGCGGCCCATGCGCAGATCCGAAAGCGCCATGGTGTGCGCGAAGGGCGTGCCCGCGAGCAGCGCATAGTCGAGCGCCACCGCGGAGCCGCCGCCGGCGCAGCGCTGCAGCGCGGCGCGCAACGCGCCAAACGATGCGGCGCTGCTTGCAGGCGGCTGGTGCGCGCTCGGCGCCTGCCACAGCATCGCGAGCTGCACCCACAGCGCGAAGAACGCCAGCAGCCGCCCGCGCGCGGCACCCGGTTCGAGCGCGCGCCGGCACAGCGGGGCGACGCCGGCGATGCACAGCAGCGCGAACGCCGGCAGGCGCACGTTGTCGTGGCCGCCGGGATGGGCGCGGCCGAGCGCGCTCGCGAGCAGCGCTGCGCACAACAGGGCATCGAACGGGCCGAGCCGCGGCCAGCGCCGCCACAGCCCGGCACCGGCCGCCAGCGTGAGCACCGGCAAGTACAGCAGCAGGTCGACCAGGAAGAAGCTGCCCAGCAGCGGCCACTCCAAGCCATGCCCGAGCGGAAGCAGCAGGCAGTAGCGCGCCAGCCAACCGGAGGTCGCGAGCGCGAGCGCCCCGTAGACGCCGCTCACGGCAGCGAGCGCGATCGCCACCGCCGCGCCGTGACGCCGGCGGTCCTGCGCCAGCAAGCCGAGCGCAGCGCCCAGCAGCAACAACAGGCCGTGCTGCTTGGCGAAAGCCGACAACGCCAGCCAGGCGAGCGCGGCCCGCGGTCTTCCCGCCTGCAGGCGCTCGGCACCGGCCAACACCAGCATGATGAAGCAGGCATCGACGCGCGCGAGATCGAGAAACGCGCCGGTGTAACCGAAGCCGAGCGCGAAGGTGGCGGCCGCGAGCCAGCCGCACGCCGCGCAGGCTGGAGTCGCATCCGCACCGGCTGCATGCGGGGATGCAACGGACGTCGCGTCACGGGCGGTGCGCGCCGCCGCGCGCCCCAGCAGCCACAGCGACAGCAGGCTGCAGCCGAGCGAGGCCAGGCGCGCGGCGGGCAAGCTCGGGCCGAACACCCGCAGTGAAAGCGCCATCGGCAGGTACGAGAGCGGCGGGTACAGATACGGGATGAACGCCGCGCTTGGCGCCGGATACAGCGGCTCGCCGTGCAGCAGGCGCAGCGCGTGCTGCACGCTCGCGCCCTCCATCCACTCGAGCGGCCAGGCAAAGCCGATGCGTCCCGCCACGGTCCAGCCGAACGTGATCAACGCCGCGGCCGAGAGCGCCAGCATGGCGAGCTGCAACGCGCGGCCGAGCCGATCACCCGCCGCCGCCATCGGCTTCGCGGGCGCGGTCCCGCTCACGGTCCCGACTCGAGCAGTGCCCGTGCGAGCGCCTCGTGACCGGCCACGGTCGGATGCTCGTCGTGGGGAAAGAAGGCTGCGGGCCCCAACCGCTTCATGTTTGGAGTGGCATCGGTGCAGCCGAGCTTGAGTTGCTGGCAGATCGCGAGCACGCGCCGCGTGGGCAGCCCGAAATCGAGGTCGCCCTCGTGGATCGAGATGCCCTGCGCGCGCAGCTGGCTGAGGAAGTCGGGATAGTGCAGCAGCGTGAGCCGACCGGCGACCGCCGATGGCGTCGGGATCAGCAGCACGCGCAGCGTAAAGCCATGGCGGGCGCCGAGAGCGAGCAGCTGCGCGAGCACGTCGTGCAGCACCGAGAACGCCTCGTCCGCGAGCACGGAAGGCCTCCGCATGTAGAGCGCGAGCTCGCCTGCCGGGTAGCTCAGCATGTGCAGCCCGTAGCTGTCCACGAGCGCGATACGCGCCGGCACCCAGCGCGCGCCCAAGCTGTCGCTGCGCACGAAGCGGTAGCGCTGGTTGAGCGCCAGCGCCTGCAGGAACAAGAAGTGCACCAGCGCCGAGCGTGCGCGCGCCCGCTCGAGCCACGCCGGGGCGAGGTAGCGCAGCCTGCGCTGGACGTGGCCGAGGTTCCAGTTGATGTCGTTGGACATGAACAATCCCAGCACCACCACGTCGGGCTTGAGCGGCAGCAGCTTGTCGCGCAGTAGATGATACTCGTCGATCGTGGTCATGCCCCAGACGCCGGCGTTGATCACGCGCACGTGGTTACCGGGATCGCGCTGGTCGAGCAGCTGCTTGAAGCGCAGCGGAAACGACTGCTTCAGCGTGACGAAGGCGCCCTCGGTCGCCGAGTCGCCCACGAACAGCACGCGACTCTCGCCCGGGGCCTTGCGCAGCGGCACCAGCTGCCCGCGGATGTCGACCGCGAAGTAGCGCTTGGGATCGATGTCGAAGTGAAAGATCCAGCTATCGGCGTTGACCGTGCCGTACTTGGGATCGAATACCCGCTGCGTGCGTTCGCGCGCGCCGTCGTAGCCGAAGACGCGTAGCCCCAGCTCCAGCAGCAGCAGCGACGCGCCCAGCCCCAGCAGCAGCGCGAACGCGCGAAACGCCGCCGCCTTGAGCAGCGTCCGCCCGCGGCTGCCGCGCAAGGGCTGCATGCACCGCTACCTGCGGCGCAGCCGAATCACGCGCCCGCCCTGCGCCGCAGGGTCCGGGTCGAGCGGGGGCAGCACCAGCAACAGGTGCTCGATCCCCGGCAGCGCGTGGACCACGGCCGACTCCACGTACAGCTCGCTGAATGCGCCCTCGAACACGTCCACCAGCAGGTAGATGTTGGCGAAGCTGCGCACGAAGTAGCCGAACTGCGCCTCGTGATGCGCCCAGCGCGTGCCCGACGATTCGGCCTCGCCGCGCGCCCGCGCTACCGCCAGACAGGTCAGCAGGTGATGGCGCAGCGCCGTCTCGTCACGCTGCGAGAGCACCCCACCGAGCAAGCTCGCGCGGTCCGCGTTCACACCCAGATCGCGCAGCCGCGCCGGTACGTCGTCGGCGTTCATTGCACAGATCGCATCGAGCGTGATGCCCGACTCCAGCGTGGCCCGCAGCGCGGCGCCGATTTGCACCATCGCCTCGACGTCGTCGGTGTGGCGCTGCGGCTCGGACGAGCCCCACAACACCGGTGAGTGCAGATCCACCACCACCACGCCCACGCCCCCACTGCGGCTGCGCAGCGCCTCGAGCGCGGCGTCGAGCCGGCGATAGGGCGACTCGATCGGCAGCACCGACGGGGTGGGGATGCTGGGGTCGCTCAGCGTGTGGGCGAATCCGCGCGCCAGCTGCTCGAGCTGCGCTTGCTTGTCGCCGCGGTCGGCAGGCGCGGCGTCGAACACCGCGACCAGCCGCCATCCGCCTTGTAGCCCGGTCCACAGCAGCTGCGAGTCGTCCGGATCGCTTCCGCCGAGCTCGAGGCGCGCATCCTTCGCATCGAGCTCCTTGCGAAGCAGGTCCAGAAACCGGAGCATCGCCGTTTGCCGCACGTGTTCTCCGCATCGCCGTCGGCGGGGCGAAGACGCTCGCAGCCGCGAGGGCGTCTGAGTGTTCTATCACGCCCCCGGCCGCACCGCGAGCAAGAGCGTGCGCGGCCTTGGCCCGCCGCCCGTGCTCTATGCAATAGTGCGTCGATGGCGTGTCCGATGAGGCCGAGACGCGCGAAAATGCCCGGCGGGGAGAAGCCCTGGTGAGGAAGCGCCGACGCGCCTCCGTGGTGTGTGTCGATGGCGGAGAGCTGCTGTGCGTCCGCCTGCGCGACCCGCTCACGGCCGTCGCGCGGTTGTTCGTGCCGGGGGGCGGGGTCGAGCCGGCTGAAACGCCGGTCGCCGCCGCCGAGCGCGAGGCGCTGGAGGAGACCGGCTATCGGGTGCGGGTCGAGCCCGCCTCCGAACGGGTCGCGTGCTATCTCTTCACCTGGGCGGGGCACGAGGTCGAGTGCACGACGCACTTCTTCCGCGCCACGCTGCGCGGCGATCGCGCCGCGCCCGAGCCAGTCCACGACGACCCCGTCAACGAGGGCGCGGTCTGGCTGCCGCTCGAGCAGCTGAACGCGCAGCTCGGCTACGACGCAGCCCTGCTGGCCGCGGTGGAAGCGCTGCTCGATTGAGCGTGGGTAGCAGGCGGCGCCCCACCCTGGATCGCCGGCGGCGCCGCCGCTACCATGCCGCGCGATGGAGCTATCCGAGAGCGAAATCGCGAGCCTGGGCGAGGACGTGCCCTTGCTCGAGGGCATGCGCACGACGCGAGCGATCCGAAGGCTGCGGCCCGACCCGGTGCCGCCCGCGCTGATCCGCAAGGTGTGCGAGGCCGGCACGTTCGCGCCGAGCGGTGGCAACCGGCAGCCGTGGTTCTTCATTGCGGTCACCGATGCGGAGCGGCGCGCGTTCGTGGCGGAGCGCTATCGCGCGGCCTTTGCCGGCTACATCGCGCCCGCGATCAAGGCCGCCGAGTCGCCCGACTACCCGGCCGACAAGCGCAAGAACCTGGCGGCCGCGCTGCACCTCAGCGAGCACCTGCACGAGGCGCCCGTGCACCTGTTCGTTGCGGGCTTCACCCGGCGCGGCCACGAGCAGACGCAGGCGCTGTTCCCCTGCATCCAGAACATCCTGCTCGCCTGCCGCGCGGTCGGGCTGGGCGCCTCGCTCACCACCGTGCACCGCGTGTTCGGGCGCGAGATCGACGACTACCTGGGCCTGCCCGAGCGCATTCCCAGCAGCGCATTGCTGCCGATCGGCTGGCCCAAGGGGCGCTACGGCCAGCCCCGGCGCAAGCCGGTCGACGACAAGCTGTTCTTCGACCGCTTCGACGCGGCGGCGATCGAGCCCCGCGAGTAAGTATCCCCCGGCTCTGCCGGGGGATACTTACTCGGTAGCGCGCGCGATCAGCGCGCGGCGCGCGGGCCGAAGCAGCGCACGAACGCGCGGTGCACGTCGAGCGGCGTGCTCTCGCTGGCAACGGCGTCGGGATCGCGCAGCACCTGCGGTCTGTAGCCGGTCGCGATCTCGAGCACGCGCGCCTCGTCTTGCTGCACCGTGAAGCGCACGCGGAAATCCTTGACCGCGAGACGGAAGTGGTCGCCGACGCGGCGGATGCGCCGGTAGGGGTGCGGCGCCGGCCCCAGCGTCAGCGCCTGCTCGACCAGCGCGCGCAGCGGCAGCTCGCTGCGCGCCGCCAGCCAGGCCAGCTGCTGCTGGGCACGCGGCTCCCAGCTCACGCGATAGCGCGGGCCCGGATCGGCCGGCGCGCCGGCGGCGGCGTCGAGCCACCCGCTGCCGGCATCGGGCAGCGCGTCGGTATAGGCGACGTAGGGCTTGAGGTCCAGCACCGGCGTGCCGTCCAGCATGTCGAGGTCGCACACGTGCAACACGCGACCCTCCACCCGCAGCAGACGGACAACGCTGAGCCCGAGCGGATTGGGCCGGTTCGGCGAGCGCGTGGAAAACAGCCCGCGCTTGTGCGTGCTGCGCGGGGGCAGCACCTTGGGGCGAAAGCCCGTGCTCAGGTGAAACCAGAAGATCACCCACAGGTGCGACCAGCGCTCGACGTCGCACAGCGCGTGCTCGTAGTCGGCGCGCGGGTAGAGCTCGATGCGGCCCTGCACGCCGCGCCCTGCCGCCGGTTGACGCGGCGCGCTGCGCTTGTCGGTAAACGGGCTGCGCACCACGCCGATCGGCGCCAGCGTCAGCGTCGGCGGCGCCGGCTTGGACGCCGGCGCGTGCTTGACGCGCCTGCTAGCGGCCACGGCGAACCCCGAGCGCAGGCATGACCCGACTTCTAGCACGCGACCGGGCGGCGACGCGCCCGGCCATGGCACGGCCTGCTGCTCGGTCATCGCACGCTTTGCGCCCTGCGCTGTCAGCGCCGCCGGCGGGTCATGCGCGCGCGCCGCTCCGCCGGCCCGGCCTTGCTCGCCGCCAGGATCTGCACGAAGCGCGCGGCGACGCGCCCGGGCTTGCGGTCGCGGCGGCGGATCAGCGCGGTGCTGCGGCGCAGCCGCGGCAGCCCGCGCAGCGAGACACGCCGCAGCGTGCCGCGCGCGAGCTCTGCAGCGACCGCGCTTTGCGGCAGGAACGAAGCGCCCAGATCGCCGGCGACGAAGCTCTTGATCACCTCGACACTGTCGGTCTCCATCTTGACCAGAGAGCGCAGGCGCTCGGCGCCGAGCTGGCGGTCCAGGTACTCGCGAAAGCCGGTGGTCGCCGGAAACAGAATCAGCGGCAGCTGCTCGAGCGCGGCCGGCCGGGCGCGCTCCGGTGCGCTGACCAGCACGATCGGCTCGCGAAACAGCACGCGCAGCTCGAGCTCCGCGTGTGCGACGCTCGAGGTGACCAGCCCGAGCTCGAGCTCGCGCTCGAGCACCCAGCTCGCGACCGCGCGGCTGGCGCCCGTGCGCACCGTGATATCGACGCGCGGGCGCTCGGCGCGCAGCCGGCGCAACCAGGCCGGAAGCTGGAAGATGCACGTGGTCGCGCCCGCGCCCAGGCGCAAGCGCCCGCCGTCCTCGGCGTCGAGCTCGGACAGCGCCTCGCGGCCCTCGTCGAGCAGCGCAGCGCTGCGGCGCCCGTAGTCGGCCAGCAGCACGCCGGCCGGGGTCAGGCGCACGCCGCGCCCGCTGCGCTCCAGCAGCGCGGTGCCAAGCGCCTGCTCGAGCGCGCGCACCTGCTTGCTCACGGCCGGCTGGCTGAGGTGCAGCGTGCGCGCGGCGCGGCTCACGCTGCCCAGCTCGGCCACGCGCAGGAAGCCGAGCAGCGCCGGGCCAAGCAGGCTCACGTGCGGCGACTCCGTCGGTCGAAACGGCAGCACATACGGAAAGGGCCTCTCGCAATTCATAACTCATATTCATGAGATCAGACACAACTATTCATTTGAAGCGAGCTCGTGCGGCGGCCACGGTGAGCGCGCGGCGTTCGGTACGGGCGCCCGGGCGCGGAAGGCGAGCATGAGCACGACTGCAGTGGTAGGCGCGAGCTACGGCGACGAGGGCAAGGGACGCGTGGTCGACGCGATCGCGGGCGAGCACGACTACGTGGTGCGCTATCAAGGCGGCGCCAATGCCGGGCACACCCTGTGCGGGCCGCACGGCAAGCTGGTGCTGCACCAGCTGCCCTCGGGCGTGCTGTGGCCGCGCCCGCTCAACGTGCTCGGCCCCGGCGTGGCGCTCGACCTCGAGCTGCTGTGCGCCGAGCTCGACGCCCTGCAGGCGCGCGGGCTCGAGCCCCGGCTGGCGATCTCCTCGCGCGCACAGCTCGTGCTCGAGTACCACCGCGCGCTCGAGCGCGGCGAGGAGGCGCGGCTCGGTGCGCGTGCATTCGGCTCGACCCGACAGGGCATCGCCCCGTTCTACGCCGACAAGCACGCCAAGCTCGGCGTGCTGCTCGACGACTGTTTCGAGCCGGCCCGGCTGCGCCGGCGCATCGAGGCCGCGCTTGCGCCCAAGGCTCCGCTGTGGGGCGCGCTCTACGCCGCGCAAGCGCCTGAGCCCGGCGTGATCGCGCAGCGCACGGTGGCGGCGTTCGCGCGCATCGAGCGCCACGTGTGCGACACCGACGCGTTGCTCGCCGGCGCACTGAGCGCGCAGCACGAGATCCTGCTCGAAGGCCAGCTCGGCGCGCTGCGCGATCTCGATCACGGCTGCTATCCGTTCGTGACCTCTTCCTCGCCGCTCGCGGGTTTCGCGGCGGTGGGCGCGGGCGTTCCCCCCTGGGCGATCGCGCGCGTGATCGCGGTGACCAAGGCCTACACCACGGCGGTCGGCGCCGGGCCTTTCGTGAGCGAGCTGCACGGCGCTGCGGCGCGCGCGTTGCGCGCGCGCGGCGGCGATGCCGGCGAGTACGGCGCGACCACCGGCCGCCCGCGCAGGGTCGGCTGGCTCGACGCCGTGGCCACTCGCCACGGTTGCCGCGCGCAGGGCGCGACGGAGGTCGCGCTGACCTGTCTCGACGTGCTCGGCTATCTGCGTGAAATTCCGATCTGCGTGGGCTACACGATTGACGGGCACACGCGCCGCGCCTTCCCCACCCCACGCCTGCTCGAGCGGGCGCAGCCGATCTACGAGCGCCTGCCCGGCTGGAATTGCCCGCTCGCGGGCGTGCGCTCGTTCGGCGAGCTGCCCGCGCAGGCACGCGCCTACGTACGCCGCGTCGAGAGGCTGCTCGAGCTGCCCGTGCGCTGGGTCTCGGTGGGTCCCGAGCGCGAGCGGCTGCTGCGCGCCGGCTGACCCCGGCGTGGCGGTGATATCCTTGCGGTGATGGACGCGCTCGCGCACGCCGCCTCCGGCACCGACGTGGCCGCGGAGGCGCCGCTCGTCTCGGTGACGGCGCTGGGCAAGCGCTTCTCCGGCGTGACCGCCCTGAACGGCCTCGACCTCGAGCTGCGGGCGGGCGAGGTGGTCGGCCTGCTGGGCCCCAACGGCGCCGGCAAGACCACCACGCTCAAGCTGCTGCTCGGGCTGCTGCGGCCTTCGCAGGGCAGCGCACGCATCCTCGGCTTCGACTGCACGCACGACAGTCAGCGCGTCAAGCAGCAGATCGGCTTCATGCCGGATGAGCCGCACTTCTATGATTTCCTCACCGGCAAAGAGACGCTCGACTTCGTGATCGGCGTGCGAGAGCTCGACGCCCGGGCGGCCTGGGCGGCGCTCGATGCGACCGTCGCGCTGCTCGACTTCGCCCCGCAGCTGGGCGCGCTCACCTCTTCGTACTCGCTGGGCATGAAGAAGAAGCTGGCCCTGTTGTGTGCGCTCGTGCACCGGCCGCCCGTGTTGCTGCTGGACGAGCCGACCAACGGGCTCGACCCGCCCACGGCGCTGCGCGTGCGCGAGCTGCTGCGGCGCGAAGCGGCCGCGGGGGCCGCGGTGTTGCTGTCGACGCACCTGCTGGATATGGCCGAGCGCATGTGCGACCGCCTGCTGGTGATCCATCGTGGCCGCAGCATCGGCGCCGGCAGCGCGGACGCGCTGCGCGCGCAAGCGGGGCTCGCGCCAGAGGCCAGCCTGGAAGAAGCCTTTCTCAAGCTGGTGGGGGCGTGAGCGCAGCGCCGGGAGGAGCGCGCGCGGCGGCTGGGCTCGCCCAGCTTCGGCTGCTGCTCGGGCTGTGGTGGCGCCACATGCGCCGCCGTCCGGTGCGGCTCGGGCAAGCGCCCAAGCTATCGGGCGTGCCCACCTTCCTGATCATCCAACTCTTGAGCGCAACCTATCTCGCGCTGTTCACCTGGCAGAGCGTCGCCCGCGACGCCAAGCGCGACCCGGCGACGCTGGACTGGCACATGTTGGGCGTGTTGGTGGTCGGCTTTGGCGTGGGCATGACCAAGGGCGCCTCCAAGCTACAACTGCGCGGCATGCGCGACGACAGCTTTCTCGAGGCGTTGCCGCTGTCGACGCCGGCGCGCCTGGGGCTGCAGCTCGCCGACGGGCTCACCATCATCCCCTGCGTGCTGAGCGTGCCGCTCGCCGCGCTCGCGGCGAGCCACAGGCTTGGCCTCGGCTCGCTGTTGCCGGCGCTGCTGGCGCTGAGCGCGTTCGTCGCGTGCTTCGTCGCGGGCCAGACCGCCGCGGCCTGGACGCGCGCGCTCGGCCCCGCCTCCGCTGCGCGCTTTGCGCTGTACCTGGGCGTATGCCTGAATTTGGCCGGCCTGCTCGCGGTCTTCGTTCCTTTCGGCGGCTTGAGCGCGCACCCAGCCGATCACGCCGCGTCCCGACTCGCGAGCGGCTGGCTCGGCCCGCCGACGGCGCTGCTCTTGCGGTTCTGCGCCAGCGGGCTGCTGGCTGCGCTGGCCTACCGGCTGCTGCGCGCCGCCGAGCACTTCGGCTTCGATCAGCTCGAGGCGCGCGGCCGAACGCCCAAGCCCCACAAGGGCCGGCAGGATCGCGTCTCGCTCGAACGCGTGATGATGCTGCGCGAGGGCGGCCGCGTGCTGCTGGTGCTGGCCAGCCTGCTGGCGCTGGCCGCCTTCGTGGGCCTGCTGCTCGCGCCGGCGAGGGTGTGGTCGCTGGCCGTGCCCTATGCCGGCGGTTTCGTGATCTACCTGGGCGCGCTCCAGACCATCTCCCAGGCCGGGCGCGCGGCGCAGCGCGATCTGCTGGCGCGCTCCTTTCTGTCCGCGCTGCCGCTGCAGCCGCACCAGGTGCTGGAGGGCAAGGTGCGCGCGCTGCGCAGGCTGCTCTTGCCGGTGCTCTGGTTTCTGGCGCTGCTCGCGGGCTGGTCGGCGTGGCGTTCCGATTTCGACCACGGCTATCGGTTGGCGCTGGCGTGGCTCTCGATGTACGTGGTCGCCGACGGGGCCGTGAGCGTCGCCTTTCTGTCGAGCAGCGTGGGCACCATGGGCGCGCTGGGCGCGGGCAGCGGCCAGTCGTCGGGGCTCTCGACCCAGATCTTGATGCTGCCGCTGTTCGCGACGGTGGTAGCCCCGAACGCGTGGACCGCGACCACCGCTTCCATTGCGGTCATCGCGGTGAGCTGGGAGGCGCGCAG
Organism: uncultured delta proteobacterium; assembly: GCA_963778655.1. Taxonomy (GTDB): domain Bacteria; phylum Myxococcota_A; class Polyangia; order Polyangiales; family JAFGIB01; genus CAVZVA01. The sequence goes on along the minus strand of CAVZVA010000010.1, from coordinate 883,674 downwards.
GGCCGCGCGCACGAGCGTGCGCTGGCTCGACGACCCGGCCGACGACGTCGAGCGCGAGACCACGGTGTGGCGCGCGTTGCTGGCCGCCACCGCATTCTTCGCCGCGCAGGCGGTCTCGTACGGGCTGCTGAGCGGGTTCGGTCTGCCGACGGGCTACCTGTTCGCCGCAACCTACGCCAGCGGAGCGCTGCTGCTGGCGCTGCTCACCTGGCGCAACCACGCCCGCTTCGAGCCCCCGCACTTCTTGCCCAGCAAGCTGTGGTGCTGGCCGCTGGGGGCGCTCGGCGGCGCTGGCTCGGGTCTGTTCGCGCTCGAGCTGGCGCGCAGGCTGCCTCTGCCCGGATCGGTCGAGGAGCAGGCGCCGTCGCTCGCCACCGGCGAGCGGGTCGCCATGTTCCTCACGCTGACCGTGGTGGCGCCGCTGATCGAGGAGTATTTCTTTCGCGGCTGGCTGCAAAAGGCGATCGAAGCCGACCTGCCCGCGGGCCGCAAGCACTGGGCATTTGCGCTCGGAGCCGCCACCTTCGCGCTCGCGCATCTCGGCTCTTACGGCGTGCCGCAGCTGGTGTTGGGCCTGTTGGCTGGCGGGCTGTTTGCGCTCGGCGGCGGGCTGTGGCCCGGGATCTTGGCCCACGCCGTCCACAACGGCGTGGTGCTGCTGGCCGGCCAGTGAGCGCGCGCAGGGCGCGGCTTCCGGCGTGGCGCGGCAAGCAAGCCAAGCAAGCCAAGCCCTGCCCGGGGCGCGCAGCCGTCGTGGCGGAAAGACGCGTTGCCGCCGCTGGGGCTCGTTGTATTTGTCGAGCCGTGCCCGCCCGGCGCTGGCCCGATTGGCCGCGCTTGCGGTACCCCCGCGAGGGTCGCCACGATCGGACCGGGCTGGTTTTGGGCGCGATCCCGACGCCGCGATCTCGGGACACGGGCCGGCCTTGGGGCTTGACCCGCCCGCAATCCCACGGGACTTTCGCTGCCTATGGCAATGCGAACGGCCGTCTCCACCTCCGCGTGTTGGGTCGCGTGTTTGGCGCTCGCGACGCTGGCCGCCTGCACGGCGCTCAAGCCCGCAATACCGCACGCCGACGGGGGCACGGCGGCCGGCCCCGGCGCAGATGCCGGCGATGCCGCGTCCGGCTTGCCCACCACCGGCGCGACCGACAGCGGGACGCCGCATCTGCAGGACGCACGTGCAGCCGACAGCTCGCAGCCAACTGTCGGCGGCGGCGGCGCGGGCGGCACGAGCGGCGCGGGCGGCACGAGCGGCACGAGCGGCGCCGGCGGCATGGGCGATGGCGGCGGCTCGGGCGGCACCGGTGGGGCTGCCGCAACCGGCTGTGATGCCGGCGGCACGTGTCCATGTCCGAGCGGCACGCACGCGTGCGGCGCCGATTGCCTCAGCGATACCTCCACGGACAGCTGCGGGCAGTCTTGCGTTCCGTGCACGGCGCCCACCGGCGGCGATGTGTCGTGCGAATCGGGCCAATGCCAACCGAGCTGTCCCAGTGGGAGCCGAGCCTGCGCAGGGGTCTGCCTCTCGAACGACATGGCGTGCACCGACCAGTGTCCCAGTGGCAAGCACAACTGCTCGGGGGTCTGCCTCGACGACACCAGCGTCAACGGTTGCGGCCCGCAGGGCTGCACGGCCTGCCCCACCCCTCAGTTCGGGCAGGCGAGCTGCGATGGAATCAGCTGCGGCTTCAGCTGCGACGGCAGCCACAGGGCGTGCAACGGCGAGTGCATCGCGCAAAACGGCTGCTGCGATGGGAGCGAGTGTCAACCGAGCGCCCTGTGCTCGAGCTCACACGTGTGCGATTGCGGCAGCGGCCTGCTGAAGTGCGGCAGCGGAAGCTCGCTCACCTGCGTCAACGGCAATTGCTGCAGCGCCAACGATTGCCAATCGGGCGCGATCTGCTCGGCGAGCCATGCCTGCGACTGTGCGGCTGGCCAGGTGAAGTGCGGCAGCGGCGTCTCGGTCACCTGCTGGCCGGCGGGCAGCTGCTGCGGCGACGGCGATTGCAGCACCGGCTACAGCTGCATTGCGGGCGCATGCAAGTCCTGGTGCGCACAACAGACACGCCCGAGTGGCGTCTTGGCTTCGGACTACCAGTGCGTCGACTTCGAGACCGGGTTGCCTGCGGCGGCCACCTGGGCGCGAACGACCGCAACCTCAGGCGCGATCAGCGCGAGCACCGCGCGCGCCAACTCGCTGCCTGAGTCGTTTCTCAGCTCGGTCACCAGCAGCAGCGGCAGCGAGGCGAGGCTCACGTGGAGCGCAGTCGGCGCCAACGCAGCCACCAGTGCCACGATTTCCGCGCAGGTCTATCCGTCGTTGATGACGGCCAACCTGCCCGCCTTCAGCGGATCCTTCGATCTGATGTGCTTCTCGGACACCGGCTTCGAGATGTGCCTTGCCTACACCTACAAGGGCACGATCCAGGCTACGAACGGCTCCAACTACACCGGCCTGTTTCTTCACTACGTGCTGAGCGGCGGTGCCTTCTACACCTACGATTGCCCGCTGTCGGATGCCCTTCAGCCCAACGCGTGGAACTCAGTCGTGTTCACCGCGGTGTCGCCTGCCCAGGTCGTGGTCAACGGCACCGACATCAACACGACGGCCTGCGGCGGCGGCGTGGCGGGCGCGACGGCGCCCGGCCTGACGATCGGGCTGAGGACCATCTCCGACCTGCCCACGGGTTGGACCGTGTACTTCGACAGTGTCGTCGCGAGCGTGGCACGCTGAGGTTCCGGCGCCGTCCGTCCAGAAATGGCGCGTTGGCGGATTCAACAGGAAGACGGGAAGGCGAGCGGAACAAACCGCTCGGGACTTCCAGTCTTCCCGCCTTCCTGTGGACGAGAACCAAGCTAGAAGGCGAGGCGGCACGCGACGCCGAGATCGGGGCGGCCTGGACCGCACCTCAGGGCCGAGCGCACGGAGGAGGTCTGCTTGGCGTCGAGCACGAAGAGCACGACGCCCAGCACCCCCAGGCCGGCGCCGGTCGCGAACCCGACCGTGGAGATCGTCTTCTCGGTCTGGGAGCGGTCGTGGCTTCCGAGGCAGCTGGGCTGGGACGCGTCGCGGCACGCGTTCCATCGATTGGCGTCCGAGTTGCCGAGCACGAGCGCGGTCACCCCGACCGCCAAACCCGCCAGCGCGGCGGCGCTCGCGACCCATTTCCAGGTTCCGAGCGCGCCGCCGTGGTCTCCTCGGTCGCTCGGAGGGCTGTGGGCCGCGGAGCCGGCCACCGCGGGCGTCGCGCGGGCAGTCGCTTCGGCGGTGGCGTCGCCGGGCTCGAGCCTGACCGAGATTTCCTCGTGCCCCTCAGAGGCCACCCGCACCCGCCTGAGCTCGGTCAGGTAGTTGGGCGCTGAGACCTCGACCTCGAGCTCACCCGCGTCGACGACGAGCTCGCTGTGGGGATCCACCGTGACCTCTTGGCCGTCGATGCGAACGCTGGCGTCCGGGGGATCGAGCAGCAGCGTGAGCCCGCCAACATAATGCTCCGCGCGCTCGATCGAGCGCTCGACCCCGGCGCGCTGTTTCGCGGTCAGCGGGCGGCGCGTGTCCTGCAGCGCAGCCTTCAAGTACCGGAGCGCCTCGGCGTAGTGCCGCGCCTCGAATGCACAGAGGCCGAGCGCTCGCAGGGTCCGGGCATTGGGATTGAGCGCGTGCGCTTGCTTGAAGAGCGCGGTGGCCTCTTCCCAGTTTCTGCGATCGAATTCTTGAAGCCCGTCCTCGATCAGCTTGCGGTATTCGGCTGAATCCGCCTGCGCGCCCTCGGCCGCGGCCGAGCCTTGCCACGCCGCCACGACCGAAAGCGCAACCCCAAGCACCGCCATGCCTGCGAGGACCCGCCGGCCTCTGCCGCCATGCCCGCGCGCCGCGTTGCACGATCTCGTATCCATGCGCCGCGCTCTAACACAGGCAGCGCGCGGATTGAACGACGCGTGGGGCTGCAGCCGAGCCGAACCCGCCGGAACGCCCCTGAGGTCCGGGCAAAATCCGCGGTGGCGGCAAAGGCGGTCGCCGCGCTCTTCGACTGCGGACCTTCGCACCGCGGCTCGGCGTGCTGCTTAGACCGAGATTAAGGCCAGGTGCAGGCGAAGCGGCTGCTGTGATGAAGGCGCTCCAGCGTGCGGATCCCGTCGGCTTCGACCCCCCCGCGCGCGCTGGCACGGCCCGGGCATGAGAACGCGGCTTGGTCGAGCCTGCCCTCGTCGTGCTTCTGCGTCTCGAACCGGCCCTCCACGAAGCTCGCGCCCACGCCCAGCAAGCGGAACGGCCGCTCATCGTGCAGGGCGCGCAGCCAGCTCACGATCTCCGCGTTGCTGATACCCTCACCGGCGGTGCCGATCAGCTGGACCGCCTGCAGCGGATCGGGCGTGGGCAGCAACACGACGCGGTCGAAGCCCGGCCGGCTCTGTTTCACGTTGCGCAGCAGCAGGGCCTCGTGCGCCGCCGCGGTGGGCTCGAGCGCTTGCAGCCGCGCCTCCACCTCGGCTTGCGGCAGCTCGAAGCTCAAGCCCACGCTCTGCTGCTCGATCTGCAGCGGCTCACCCGGCTGGGCGAGCGCCTTCGCGGTCTCGCCCGCGGCAGCCTGGAACGCGGCCTGCGCGGCGGTCTCGGCAAGACGCCGGGCGAGCTCGGCCCGCTGCGGGTCGCCGGAGGTTTCGCGCGCGACTCCCGCATCGCGCCCGCGGTCGGCGCGCTGGCTGGCGGCAGCCCTGGGCTCGGGCACCTGCGCGACCGACACCGCCAGGATCTCCTTGCCGTAGCGCGCCCAGTAGGCCCCGCCGCCGCCGCCGATCAGCGACAGCGCCCCGAACAGCGTGAAGGCCACGCGCGCGGCCGAGTGCCGCACCGCGGCCGGTACCGGCGGCGGCCTGCTGGCACCTTCGGTCTCCCATGCGCACGGCTCGGTCTCCTTGGGCCAGCGCGCCATGGCAGCGTCCTGCGTCGCGCGCGCCAGCGCGGACGCGTCGTCGCCGGCGCGCGGACGCCGGCGCGCGGGTGCCTGTCTGGCGGCCTTGCGCACGGGCGCGGCCAGGGTCGCCCCGAAGTCGGGCGTCTCTCCGGTACCGCACACGTGCACCACGCCGCCGGTTTCGCGCAGGCGGTGCGCGAGCTTGCGAGCCTCGATCTCGGGCAAATCACGAGCCACGAGCCGTGGCAGGTGCTCGAGGATGTGGTGTGCGCCGCGCACATCCACGCGAAACATGCGACTGATGGCGAGCAGGCGGTTCTTGTCGTCGCCTTCCAGACGACACAACCAAACGTCGCTGTTCACGGGCTCAACCAATGCTGACCTACGGGCCGCCGCGGTCTATCATCATAAAACACACTCGAGGTTTCCTTCCGTGGAATTCGCGCTGGCTCTGTCCGCCCTGCTGATCTTGGTGCTGCTTGCGATCATCCCCTTCGTCTACGTCAGTATCAAGCAGTCTGGACAGGCAAGGTTACTGCAACCCGCTTCCAAGGAAACGCATCCCGGTCCCTATCTGCTCGCGGAGGCCCACCAGCCCTGGGCCACGCACTTCCGCTTCGAATGGATCGGAGGATACCAGTTCCGCGGCCTGGATCGGCGTTTCATCGCGGCCTGGCGTCACGCCGAGCAACCGGTGTTTCTGCTGGTGCAGCAAATAAAAGGCGCCACGCACTACGAGCTGATCAGCGCCTTCAACCGCGATCAGACGCTGTCGACCACCAGCCTGAACGCCGTCGTGCCTCCCACACCGCCCAACATGTTCATACAGCGTTTCCCCAACGCCTCACTGACCGAGCTGTTCCGGCGGCACGCGGCCGCGCACGACTTCCTGATCCAGCACGGCTACGTGAAGCTCTCGCCCTTCCAGATTCGGGTGGATCGCGCGATCATCGACGAGCTCGTACGCACGCACGCATTCGTGACCGCGTTGCCGCTGTGGCCGCTGCGCTCGATCGCCTGGGTGCTGCTCGGGCCGCGCAAGGCCTGCGACCTCCCCATCGCCGATCAGCTGACCGGTGTCACTCCGGCCGACGGCCCGCCGGTGGTGCTGCACGCGGGCGCGCCGTCCGACGGCGCCGGCGAGAGCCGATCGGCTGCAGGCTGATTCGAGCCGATGCGCGAGGCTGCGCTGCGAGCTGCGCCGTGATGGGCTGCCACTCGGGGGCAGCGCCCAAGCAGGGGCTCACACTCGTCTCGGGCATGGCCTACGGCTCGCTGGTCGGCGTGGCCTCCTCCGAGTGCGGCGCGTCGCGCAAGCGCGTGCAGCCCGGCGACCCGTCGGCGAGCTATTTGATGGACAAGCTGCTCGGTACCAACCTGTGCTCGGGCTCCCAGATGCCGAAGTCCGGCCAGGGCTTGCCCAAGGCGCAGATCGACACCATCGGCGCGTGGATCTGCGCCGGCGCGCAGAACAACTGAGCGCCGTCCCGCGCGGGCGTGGGCTGACGCAGCCGACCTTCTAAGCTCGATCGGCCGTGCGCCTCACAAGGTGGCAGCCACGCGGGCCAGCGCCGCCGCGGGCTCTGTCGCGATGGTCTGGTGATGGCCCACGATCACGCGTACCAGGTCGGGCGTGCGCGATAGCCGCAGCAAGTCCGCGGCGAACGCCTTGCGGTCGGCGATCAGCAGCATCCGTCCGATGCGCGAGACCCGCGGGCCGCCCGAGGACTGCGTCAGGTAGCGCAAGATCGCGCCCTGCAGCCCCGGCAGGTGCGGCATGTTGAACAGCGCGTCGTTGAAGACCAGGGTCACGCCATCCTGCGAGCGCACGTGCATCACGCCTTCGCTCTCGCGCAGGCCCCGCAGGTGCTCGAGCCGCACCGTGTCGTCGCCCGGGAAGTCGTCGTAGTCGAAATCGACGGCGACGACCTGCTGCACGCGCTTGCGCGCGCCGCGCGGACACACCACGCGCAGCGCCGGATAGCGCTGCTTGAAGGCGGGCGCGTCCAGACGATGGTAGCCGTTCGGCACGACCAGAAACGCTGGCGTGCCCCAGGCCTCGATCTCGCGCATCTGGGCGTCGTGCAACGCGATCGCGTTGTGAATCACGAGCCGTCCGTCGTTCATGCGCGCGAGCGTCATCACCCGCCGCAGGGGCATGTTCGACAGCGTGCCCTCCACGCGCCACAGGTTCTCGGCCAGGCGCTCGATCGGCTCGTAGGGCAGCACCGTCCAGCTGGCATAGGACTTGGTCACGGGCGGAGCGTAACCCAAATGCGGCCCGGCTGCCGTCCACGGCAAGCGGCGCGACCGGCTCAAGCTCCGGACGGCAGGGCACGCGCGCCGAGCGTCTGGATCTCGTCGCCGTCGTCTTGCTCGACCAGCGCACCGTCGCGATAGCTGACGAAGCGCGTGCGCAGTGCGGGCACGCGCGGTCCGGGCAGGATGATTCCGGCGAGATTGAGCGGGTCGCAGGCCGAGAGCCGGACCAGCGCGCCGTCGCGCGGGCGGCGGCGCGTGTCGCGCAGCAGCTCGACCGCCTCGGGCAACGCGTATTGCTCGCCGGCGAAGCCGCGCACGAAGCGGCCGCCGCGCACCGTGCCGCGCGCCTCCAGCCGGCGCAGCGCCCACGAGAGCTCACGCCAGCCGAGCGCCAGCGTCTCGCGCGCGAGCAGGTCGTAGAACACCACGCCCCAGCGCGCGAGCAGCTGCTCGGCCGCAGCCTCGGCCAGCGCATCGGGATCGCCGCCGGGCGCGGGTGCGGGCAGCTCGGCCCAGCGCCCTTCGCTGGCCGCCACCCCCGCGCCGCGCCGCAGGCCCCTGCCGGGGCGCGCCGCGCGCATGAAGCCCGGCGCCGGCAGCATCAACGCGCGCAAGGCGGAGAATCCGTCCGCGGTGACCAGCCCGCGCGCCACGCAGTCCCACAGCGCATCGCGCACCTGCGCCTCGGACAGGCCGCTGCGCGCCGCGAGCTCGAGCAGGAACTGCGCGCCGCCCTCACGCAGCCGCAAGAGCACGCGAGCGCTCTGACCGCAGGTCGGCTCGGCGGCGCGCGCGTCGCCGCGCGCGGCGCGCAGCAGCCACGGCCAGTCGGCGCGGCAGCCGAGCGTGATTGGGGTGACGCGCGACAGCAGCGCCGCGCGCTCCGGCTCCCCGCGCTCGGCGCGCAGCCCCGCCCGGCCCCAGGCCAGCTGGCCCGAGAGGCACAGCGCGTCGAGCCATTCGCGCTGATAGCGCTCGAGCCGCGCCGGCAGCACCTGGGCCTCCCAGGCCGCGGCCGCCAGCTCGAAGCCCTGCAACTGCTCGACCAGCGCCAGCACACCGCGCGTGCCGCTGAGCCGGCTCGATGGCGCGACGTGCTGCCAGCGCAGCAGAAAGCGCACGAAGTCCTGGGCCGTGACCGGCTCGATCTCGGCGCGCAGGCGATCTTGCGTATACGCGTGGATGCGCCCGAGCAGGCGCCGCGCGCAGTACTGCGGCTGCTCCACGCCCGGCTCGAAGTGTCCTTGCAGCACGAAGCCTTCGCGCTGCAGCGTGTCCAGCGCGACCTGCACCTGGCTCGGCTCGAGCGCGGTGGCGGCGCAGAGCTGCGGCAGCAGCACCGGGCCGAGCACGTCGAGATGGCCGCGCACCAGCTCGCGGGCCGCCACCTCGACGTCGACCGCGGCGTCGGGCGGCGCGCTCGCAGCCGCAGCCGCAGCCGCGGGTGCCGGCTCGAAACGCGCGCCGGCAAACAGCGCCTGCAGCGCGGCACGCTTCTGCGACGCACACCACAGCAGATCGTCGCCGCGCTGCAACCGCAGCGCGCGACCGTCGGCCTGCAGGCGCGCAAACCAGGCCTGCCATTGCGGGCGCGGCCTGCACACGCCCAGCCACGTCAGTTGATCGAGCAGCTCGTGCTCGTCACGCGGCGCGGGCTCGGCCTCGGCGCGCACGCGCGCGATCGCCTTGGGGTCGAGCGCGCTGAGCGCGCGCGCCTGCAGCGGCAGTCCGCGCCGCAGCTGCACCGCGCGCGTGCGGCGCTCTTCGAGCGGCGCGTCGTCGAGGAAGGTGTAGGGCCGGCTGTTCAGGATCTCGTGACAGAGCGGAGACGGCTCGGTGGTGTCGCGAAAGCTCACGCGCAGCTCGCCGCGCTGCAGCGCCGAGAGCAGCGCCTGCAGTCCCTCGACGTCCATCGCGTCGTGCAGGCAGTCGTCGAGCGTCTGGCGCACGATCACGTGGTCGGGGATCTCTCGCGGGCCGGTGGCGTTGTCCTGGCACGCGGCCAGCGCGGGAAACAGCGCGACCATCAGGTCGTCCGATTCCATGCGCTGCAGCGGCGGCGGGTTCTTCTTGCCGCCCTTGACGCGCAGCACCAAGAGCGCGCGATTGAGGTTCCAGCGCCAGCGCACCGCGAACATCGGGGTGACGATCACCGCACGCGCGAGCGCCTCGCGCACACCGGCCGGCGCCAGGAACAGAGGTACCTGCTCCAGCGGAAAGCTGTGCTGCGGCCCGAGCGAGAGCACGATCGCATCGTCGCTGGCCGCCGCCTGCAGCTCGAAGTCGAACGAGGTGCAGAAGCGCTTGCGCAGCAGCAGCCCGAGCGCGCGGTTGATGCGCGCGCCGAAGGGCGCATGCGCGACCAGCTGCATGCCGCCGCTGTCGTCGAAGAAGCGCTCGAACACCAGCTCGCGCTGCGTGGGCAGCAGCCCGAGCGCGGCGCGCCCGGCCGCGAGATAGGCCGCGATCTCGGCGGCGGCGGTCTGCTCGATGCCGGTCTGCTCGCGCAGGCACGCCTCCGCTGCGGCGAGCCCGCCGCGCTCCAGCTGCTGGCCGACGCCCTCGCGCAGCGCCGAGACTTCGGCCGAAAGCTCGGCCGTACGGCCCGGTGCCTCGCCCAGCCAGAACGGCACGGTCGGCGTGGCGCCCTTGGCGTCGACCACGCGCACGGTGCCGCTCGAGACGCGGCGGATGCGCCACGAGGTGCTGCCGAGCAGGAACACGTCGCCCACCATGCTCTCGAGCGCGAAGTCCTCGTTGATGGTGCCGACCGGCATCTCGTCGGGCTCGGCCACCACGCGGTAGTCCGCGCTCTCGGGGATCGCGCCGCCCGAGGTCAGCGCCGCGAGCCGGGCTCCGCGCCGGCCGCGCAGCTGCCCCAGCACGCGGTCGTGCTGCAGGTACGCGCCGCGGCGACCGCGCCCGGTCATCACGCCCTCGCAGACCAGCTCGAGCACGCGCTCGAAGTCCTCGCGCTGCAGCTCGGCATACGGCGCCGCGCGCCGCACGCAGTCAAGCAGCGCGTCCGGCTGCCAGGGCTCGGCCGCGCACTCGGCCACCAGCTGCTGTGCCAGCACGTCGAGCGGCGCGCGCGGCAGGGCGATCGCGTCGAGCCGGCCGGCGCGCACCGCGCGCAGCAAGGCCGCGCACTCCACCAGCTCGTCGCGCGTGAGCGGATACAGCCGGCCAGTGGGCAGGCCGAAACGGCTGTGGCCGGAGCGCCCCACGCGCTGCAGCAGCGTGGCGATGCTGCGTGGCGAGCCGATCTGGCACACCAGCTCGACCGGCCCCACGTCGATGCCGAGCTCGAGCGAGGCCGTGGCCACCACTGCGCGCAGCTCGCCCGCGCGCAGCCGCGCCTCGACCTCGAGCCTGCGCTGCTTGGACAGGCTGCCGTGGTGTGCGGCCACCTGGTGCTCGCCCAGACGCTCGGACAGCTGGTGCGCGAGACGCTCGGACAGCCTGCGCGTGTTGACGAACACCAGCGTGGTGCGCCGCTGCGCCACGTGCGCCGCGATCTTGTCCAGCACCTCGCCCATCTGCTCGGTCGAGGCCACCGCCTGCAGCTCGCTGCCGGGCAGCTCGAGCGCCAGGTCGAGCGCGCGCTGGTGCCCGGTGTCGACCACGGTGCAGGCGCGCGCGGCGTGCTCGCCCGGCTCGCCCGGCTCCCGCCCCGGCTCGCCGACCAGCAGGCGCGCGATGCGCTCGATCGGACGCTGCGTGGCCGACAGCCCGATCCGCAACGGCGGCGCCGCGCACACGTGCTGCAGTCGCTCCAGGCTGAGCGCGAGGTGCGCGCCGCGCTTGTCGCGCGCGAGCGCGTGGATCTCGTCGACGATCACGGTGCGCGTGCCGCGCAGCAGCTGGCGGCTGCGCTCCGCGGTGAGCAGCAGGTACAGCGATTCCGGCGTGGTGATCACGATGTGCGGCGGGCGCCTCAACATGGCCGCGCGCGCCGCGGGCGTGGTATCGCCCGAGCGCACCGCGACGCCGATCTCGGGCGCGCACAGGCCGAGCTCGGCCGCGACCGCGGCGATCTCGCAAAGCGGGGTCTGCAGGTTCTTCTCGATGTCCGCAGCCAGCGCCTTGAGCGGCGAGACGTACACCACCTGGATCGCGGGGTCGCCGAGCGCGCCGGCCTCGGCCGCGCGGTACAGCCGATCGATGCACAGCAGGAATGCGGCCAGCGTCTTGCCGGAGCCGGTGGGCGCCGCGATCAGCGTGCTCTGACCGGCCGCGATCGCACGCCACCCGGCGCGCTGCGCTTCGGTCGGCCCGTGCGGGAAGCGCCGCTCGAACCAGGCTCGCACCGCCGGATGGAAGTCCACCCGGCGGACTATAGCAGCCGGGACGCCCTCAGCGATCCCGGCAGCGGTACACGCTCCAGGGCTTGAGCCAGCCGGTGAATCGCCGCTGCGGGCGCGGCACCAGCCACGCGGGCAAGGTGCGGAACGCGACGCGGCACGCGAGCGCCGGGGCCCGCAGCGCCGGCGGCGGATCGAGTCCCTTCTCGAGCACGAAGATCGGCCCGCGCGTCTTGCGCAGGGCGGAGACGAGCGCCGCGTCGTCGGCAAACACACGGGTGTGGACCGCGGGCGCGGCGTAGAAGCTCATCGCCAGCGTCGGGCGCCCGTACAGGTCCACCTCCTTGGACCACACCTCGACCGGCCCGCTGCGAGCCCGCTGGTAGAACCAGCGCTGCAGGACGACTTGCGGCCTCAGCGGCCGCAGCGAGGCCGGGACCAACACCAGCAGGTCGAGGCCGATCAGTCCGGCTAGCGCGAGCCGGCCGAGCGCCGAGCGCGCGAAGGCCAGCAGCAACCTGCGCGGCTCGCCCTGCAGCGCTTCGAGCCCCAGCACGACCAGCGGCGGGATCAGATCCATCAGCGGAATCAGGAAGCGCGCTTCCTTGTGCCCGACCGCCATGTGTCCGAGCAGGAACGGTAGCGCCGCCCACACCAGCAGCTCGCGCGGCCGCTTCCACACTGCGACCAGCAGCGCTGCCCCGAACAGCAAGCTAAACGGCGGCAGCATGACCTCGAGCAGCACCTCGGGGTAGTACCAGAACGGCAGCCGTCCCCAGGCCGACGCGCGGTCCTCGATGATGTTGGCCTGCAGGTAGCGCACGGGCGTCAGCACCCATTGGCCGTAGAACCAGTGATCGAGCAGCAGGTTTGCGCCGAGCCCGAGCGCGCCGCCGGCCACGACCGCGGCCAGCAGGCCGCGCGGCGCGCGGCGGATCAGCACCAGCCACAGCATGATCCCGAGCACGCTGAAGCCGACCTGAAAGCGGCAGAAGAACGACAACGCGAGCAGCAGCCCGGACGTGAAGCCGAAGCCGTGCGCCGGCCGCGGTGGGCTCTCGAGCGCGCGCTCTAGCGCGACGATGCCGAGCACCAGCAGCGAGCTGGCCCAGCCCTCCGACGAGTAGCGCGCGCGCAGAAACGCCATTGGCCAGAAGAAGCACAGCGCGAGCAGCAGGGCGCGAACCAGCGCCTTGGATTCGAGCCTGCGCGCGAAGCGGAAGAACAGCAGCAACGCCGCCCACAGCCCGAGCGCGGCCGAAGTCACGCGCAGGGCGCTCGCGATCACGAACGGGTCGCTGACGCCCACCGCGCCCGCCGCCAGGATGAAGCCGCACGCGATCGTGGGTTGCAGGCTGGGGCGCATGCGCCGCGGGAACTCCCAGGGCAGATCCGCAGCCGGATCCCGACCCAGCTTCCACTCGGCGAACTCGAGCAGCTGGAAGTGCTCGTCGGCCTGCAGGAAGCCCGAGCTGCACAGCGCCGAGAGCAGGTGCAGCGCCGCCGCCAGCAGCACGCAGCCCAACACGAATCGCCGCGACGGCGCAGCCGGCCACGACGTCGAGCTGCGCCCCGTTGCCAGCGATGTCATCTGCGGCTCTGCCGCGCGTGTGCGCGGGCGGGGCGGATTGTGACCGAGCGGGCCGGATCGCGCAACGCAGCGCCCGCGGGCCTGGCGCGGCCGCCGCGTGCGCTATACCAGCCGGGTGAACGCGATCGGAATCGTGCTGCTGCTGGTGCTACTCGCGCTGGGTGGCCGCTACCTGTACCAGCAGAGCCCGAAACGGCGCGAGCGGCGCAGGATCAAGGCGCTGCTGCTGGCGTGCGACGGCGATCAGGAGTTGTGCGAGCGGCTGATCTTCGCCGAGATGGAGCGCGACGCGAGCCTCGGCTTCGGCCAGGCCGCGCAGCGCGCGCGAGAACGGTTGGCGCGCGACCGGCGCTGAGCGCGGCGCCAAGGGCGAAGGCCCCCTGCCGGGTGGCAGGACCTGCGCCTTTGCCGGGGGCGCGACCACCGCGCAGCCTGTTTGCGCCCATCCCCGTGCCGGTGGCCGATCCGCGCACCGCTATCGCCACGGTTTCCCCGTCCTTATCCTTGGAGGGGGCAGAGCAGTGAGGATGGCTTGAGCGCGAGTCCAGCCGAGAGCACGGCGAGCACGCGGCAGGTGCCCGTCGCGGGGCGCTACCAAATCGAGGCGACGCTGGCCAAGGGCGGCATGGGCTCGGTCTACCGCGTGCGCGACCAGTCGAGCGGGCGCACGCTCGCGCTCAAGCGCCTGCAGGCCGGAGCGCGCAGCGCGGCGGCGCTGTTCGAGCGCGAGTACCAGACGCTGCGCAGCCTCAAGCACCCCCGCATCATCGAGGTCTACGACTACGGCGTCGAAGCGGCGGGCGCCTATTACACGATGGAGCTGCTACCCGGCAGCGATCTGCACGAGCTGGCGCCGGTGCCCTACGCGACCGCCTGCGCCTATCTGCGCGACATCGCGTCCTCGCTCGCGCTGCTGCACGCCCGCCGCCTGCTGCACCGCGATCTAAGCCCGCGCAACGTCCGCGTCACCCAGGACGGGCGCTGCAAGCTGATCGACTTCGGCGCGCTGATGAGCTTCGGCATCGCCAGCGACCTGGTGGGCACGCCGCCGTGCGTCCCGCCGGAGGCGATCCGCGGCGCGCCGCTCGACCAGCGCTCCGACCTCTACGCGCTCGGCGCAACCGCGTACTACCTGCTCAGCGGGCGGCACGCCTACGCCGCCACCTCGTTCCAGGATCTGGGCCGGTTGTGGCAGCGCGCGCCTTTCCCGCCCTCGATGCTGGTCGCGTCGATCCCGCCCGAGCTCGACGAGCTGGTGCTGTCGCTGCTGCGCCAAGACCCGCTGGCGCGGCCGGCCAGCGCGGCCGAGGTGATCGACCGGCTAACGGTGATCGCGGCGCTTGCGCCCGAGGACGAGGGGCAGACGGCGCAGGGCTACCTGCTGGGCGCGGCGCTGGTCGGCCGCGATCACCAGCTCGACCTGGTGCAGCGGCAGCTACGCGAGACGCTAGAGGAGCGCGGCAGCTCGCTGTTGTTCGAGGGCGTGCGCGGCGCGGGCCGCTCGCGGCTGCTGGCGGAGGCGTGCGTGCGCGCGCAGCTGGCCGGCGTCACCGTGTTGCAGGTCGACGCCGACCGCGAGCGGCGCGAGAACGGGGTGGCACAGGCGCTGTGCCTGAGGCTGCTCGATGCCGCCGCGAACGAGGCACGCGTGCTGCAGGGCGAGCACGCACAGGTGCTGGCGCGGCTCTCGCCCGCGTTGCAGGAGCGGCTGCAATCCACCGCGCTCGCCGAGATCCCGCAGGCGCCGGGCGAATGGCGCGTGCGCGTCCAGCAAGCCTTCAAAGGCTGGCTGCTGGCGGCCGGCTCCCGGCGCCCCTTGTTGATCGCGGTCGACAACCTGGAACGCGCCGACGACGCCTCGATCGCGGTGCTCGCCGCGCTGGCGGCGGAGGGCGGCTCGCGTAAGCTCGCGATCATCACCGCGCTGGCCACGGATCCGCACGCCACGCTGCCGGCCTCGGTACGCTTGCTGCGCCAAGCCTCGCGCGTGCTACTGCTGCACGATCTGAACCCGCAGCAGACCACGGCGCTCGCCCGCGCCATCTTCGGCGAGCTGCCCAACATCGAGCGTTTGGGCGAATGGATGCAGCGCGTGGCCGCCGGCAATCCGGCCCACTGCCTGGAGCTGGCCTCGGAGCTGCTGCGGCGTGGGGTGGTGCGCTACCAGGACGGCAGCTGGTTCGTGCCGCAGGAGGTCTCGCTCGACGCGCTGCCGTCCCGGCTCGAAGAGGCGCTGCTCGAGCGGCTGGGGCGCCTGCCTGCTGCAGCGCTCGAGCTGCTCGAGCTGCTGAGCCTGGCCGAAGGACCGGTCGACATCGAGTTGTGCCGCGCGCTGGGCGTGCCGGAGGTGTGGAACCGCTTGGACGAGCTGCTCGCACACGAGGTGATCTCCGTCTCCGGCGATAGCTATCGCCTGCACCAGGAGGCGTTGCGCGCGATCGTGCTGTCACGGCTCGACGACGCGCGCCGCGCTGAGCTGCACCTGACGCTCGGCGCCGCCATGCTGGCCACCGCGGACGCCGACGACTACCTCACCCAGGTCGAGGCCGGCTTCCACCTGTTGCGCGGCGGCAAGCAGCTCGAGGGCGCCCAGCTGCTGGCGCGCACCGCGCGCCGCTTCGAGATCGGCACCGGGGCGTTGCAGGCCGCGATCCCCGCGCTCGAGGCCGCGCGCAAGGTCTACCTCGAGCACGGCCGCTCGCTCTATGAGTTGCTGCCGGTGGTGGCCCGGCTGGCGACCGAGGGCTACTACTCCGATCGCCGGCTCTCGCTCGAATACGCCGACGAGGCATTCGAGCTGCTCAGCCGCGCCAGCGGGATGTCGCTGGCGCGCAAGCTGCGACCCGTGCTGGGGCGGCGGCTGAGCATGTACCTGGGGCTCGGCTGGGCCGCGCTGCGCTTCGCGCTCACGCCGCGCGCGCTGCGCTTCGATGACTTCAGCCATGTCTTCGTGCTGCTGGTCAACTGCGTCACCACCCAGGCGGGCGCCGGCACGGTGTGCCTGGACACCGCCTCGGTCCGCAAGGCGGTCGACTTCATCGAGCCGCTGACCGCGCTCGGCGCCGGCCACATCACCAGCTTCATCCACGAGTACTGCGTGTGGCTGATGCACAACACGCTCGAGCGCGAGCCCGAAACGCTGGAAGGTTGGCGCTCGCTGCTGCAGCGACTCTCCTCCAAGCAGCCGCTGCGGGGCTTCCCCGAGTACGTGCGCCAGCTGTACCGCGGCGGGGCGCTGTTCGCCTGCGGCATCGTGGAGAGCTGGCACGAGGGCGAGCAGGTGCTGGAGCACGCGCGCGAGCTCGAGTCGCTCGGCCTGCGCATCTACGACCGCGCCGCCAGCCAGCTGCGCATGCTGCACCACGCGGGACGCGGCGAGATGGAGCTGGCCGAGTCCTACCGCAAGCGCATGGAGCTGCACGCCGTGCAGACCGGCTCCGCCTGGCAGGTGGAGGTGACGGTGCCGCTGACACTGTCGGTGGCGTATGCGGCGCTCGGCGACGTGGTCGGGCTCAAGCACGTGTGCGAGCAGCTGGAGCTTCTGTCCGCCACGCTGCCCTCGGTCGAGCGCTCGGCCCGGCTCTCGCGCGCCGCCTACCTGGTGATGCGCGGCAGCGCCGCCGAGGCGATCGAGATCTACGAGCGCGTGATCGCGGAGTCGCCCCCGCGCGGCTTCATCGGCTGGGGCCGCGCGATGGGCGGGCTGGCCGAGGCCTACAACCGCAGCGGCCGCCACGCCGACGCGCTGCGCGTGTGCGAGCGCGCCGAAGCCGCGCTGCGGCCGAGCGACCGTCCGTTCGTGCGCATGTTCCTGCAGGTCGAGGTGCAACACGCGCTGGCCGAAGCCGGACTCGGGCAGCTCGAGCCCGCCGCGCGCCGGCTCGACGCCCTGATCGCGGAGCACGCCCCGGGCGGCGGCCCGCTGACGCTGGGCCTGCTGCACTGGGCGCGGGCGCGCGTTGCGCTGCAAGCACAAGATCGCAGCGCGCTCGAGCGCCACCTGGCAGCGGTCGAACGCTGGTACCGGCCCACGCGCGTGCCGACCTTGATCGGCCGCATCGAACGGCTGGCGCAGGAGGCCGCGCTCGAGTTTCCGGGGCTGGTACTGCCGGAGTCGGCCGAGGCGGCCGCTCGCCGCGCGCGCGAGATCGGCGAGATGCAGGCCTCGCTGCGCGGCTGCCGCAGCCCCGAGGAGCGCAAGCAACGCTGCTTGCAGCGGCTGCTGGAGCGCGCGGGGGCGCGCGCGGGCTTCCTGTTCGTCAGCGGTGAGGCCGGCTTCCAGCTGGCCGCGGCGGCGCCCGAGGGCGAGCCGCCGGCCGCGCTGTGGTCGCGGATCGATGCCCTGGCGTGCGCCTCGACCCAGGACAGCGAAACCGACCTGGTCGAGGGCGGGGCGCCTTCGACCGCAGACACCACGGCCGCAGCCGACGCGGCCAGCGGCAACAGCGCGGCGGGCTACCGGCTGCACCTGCTGTGGTCGGTCGGCCGCGACAGCTCCGAGATCGTGGGCGCCGCGGCGCTCGACGCCGCTGGCGCGCGCGCGGTCAGCGCCGAGCTGCTCGAAGCCGTCGCACACGCGCTGCGCCGGAGTTAGGGACAGCCCCTACCGCTCGTCGAGCGCGTGCAGCGGCAGCGAGCGCAGATCTTCACCGGCCTGGTAGCGCGCGAGCCAGCGCAGCATGCACTCGGGGTCGGGCTGCGCCCTAGGGTCGTAGCCCGGCATCAGGTAGTGGCGAAAGCGCGGCACCAGCCCGCGCACGAACGCCAAGCGCAGCCGCCACAGGCGTCGCCGGCACGCGCGCTGCCCCCACAGGCCGTCGACCCGCAGCATGTAGCGCGTCATCGCCAGGATGTCCTTGAGCGTCATCGCCAGCGCCGCCAGGAACCCGACCACGCGCAGCGCGTAGCTCGGCGCGATCGCTTGCAGCACGTCGAACGCCACCGCCTTGTGCTCGATCTCTTCGGCGCCGTGCCAGCTGAGCAGCGCGAGCACGTGCGGGTCGGCGTCGCTGAGCCAGGTGTGCCGCGCCTCCATCATGAAGCACACCAGCTGATAGGTGATCGCTTCGTAGCCCGAGGTGTACGCCATGCGAAACGCCAGCGACTGGCGTCGCTTGCTGCGTTCGAGCCGCTGCTTGAGCACATGCTCGAGCCGCGGCAGCTCGGGGTAGCGCGTCGCCAGCAGCTGATTGAGCCGGCGGTGCTGCTGGGCATGGCGCGCCTCTTGCGCGACGAACAGCGCTACGTCGCGCTGCAAGCCAGGGTCCTGCAGCCGCGCGGCCGCCTGGCGGATGTTGTGAATGAAGTAGGGCTCCAGGTGCGGCAGCGCAGCCATGAACGCGCTGGCCGCGTGGCTGAATTCGGGCTGGCTGGGGCACCAGTGGCTGGCGAGCTGCTCGGGCAGCTCGAAAGACATCGCGCGCGCTTGCGCCGGGACGCTAGCCCCAACCTCGGACGTCACAACGCCTTCGATTGTACCACCAGGGCGCGCCCCGTCCGAGCCCCTGCGCAGGACGGCACTCACCACCTGGTGAGGACACGCACCCCCCGGGGGAGTGCGCAGGTCACGAACATGAGCTATTTTCATATACGGGTACCACTGTACGGTGGGCAGGGTTGGAGTCGGCGCCGCGGCGCCTGAACGCGGAGTGCTCGAAAAGCGACGCATTGGGTGGTCGACGCCGATCGAGTCTCGGAGGGCGACATGGGACAGCTACGGTGTTGGATGGTGGCGGTGCTCTCGACAGCAATGCTGGCGTGCTCGAGCAGCGGCGGAGGGCGCGGCAGCAACGGCGCCGTGACACCGGGTCAACCGAGCGGGGTCACGGCGGGGACCGGCGGCAGCGGCACGAGCAACGGAACCGGGGGCATGAACTTCGGCAATCCCGGGATGCAGCCGACGGTGTCGGGACCGCCGCTCACACCGATGGACGCGGGCACGCCGGTCGCCGACGGCAGCACGTGCCAGGTCGGGCAGTTCTGCGCGTCCAACAACCCCGATCAGGGCTGCGGCACGCTCACGCTCGCCTCGACCGTCAAGATGGTGATGAATCCGGGCAACGTGCTGATCATCTGGGACCGCTCCACCAGCATGCTCCAAGACTGGAGCGGCATGGTGAAATGGCAGGCGGCCGGCAACGCGCTGATCGCAGCGCTGACGCCGCTGCAGGATCAGCTCACCATCGGCGCGCTGCTGTTCCCGGCGTACCCTGACGGCATGTGCGCCATCCATCAGATCACCGACGTCGATCAAGTCGACTTCCAGCCCGGACCCGCCGCCCTGGCGGCGCTGCAGGCCGCCGGACCCATGGGTGTGCCCAACCCGCTCTATGCAGCCGACATGAGCGTGCTGGCCGAGACGCCGACTGCGGAAGCGATCAGCGCGGCCAACCAGGCGGTCTTGACCGCGACCCTGACCGGCACCACCGCAATCATCCTGGTCACCGACGGCGAGCCCAACTGCAACTGGGACCAGGCCGCCTCGACCCAGATCCTGAGCAACCTGGACCAGACCTACGCCATCAAGACCTACGTGGTGGGCCTGCCGGGCTCGATGGGCGGCAACGGCCCGAGCGTGCTCACCGCGCTGGCGCAGGCCGGCGGCACCATGCAGTACTTGACACCCACCGATCAGATGCAGCTCCAGCAGAAGATCCACGACATCGTGGTCTCGACCGTGATGGCGGGCTTCGACTCGTGCTCGATCGATCTGATGCCCCCGACCAGCACACCCGACAAGCTGCAGCTGGTGGTGGAAGAGACCGCCAACCCGGGGATACCCGAGAGCGTGCCGCACGACCTGGGCAGCTCCGGCGGCTGGACCATCAGCGCAGACGGCTCGCACGTGGAGCTGGTCGGCGGGCTGTGCACCAGCGCCATGGGCGGAACCTTCAGCAAGCTCACCTTCGAATTCGGCTGCAAGGACATTCCCCCCTTGCCGCCGTCGCACGTGATGTAGCGCTGGTGTGCGCCGCGCCTGGCGGCGGCCCCACCTGCTCCACTGCCGCGCGCCCTTGCGCAGGGTGACGAACGCCCCTACAGCAGGGGCTTAGACAGGAGGTGCCAGCATGCTGCGCTCGGATCCAGACGCATCGCCGGCCGCAGGCGCGTCGCTTTCGCTCGCCCGGCCCTTGCCCGCAGAGCTCACGGTTCGGCAGGGTCGCGACGCATACCTGGCGGAAAACGGCTTCACGCTCGCGGGCTACGAGGCGCCCCGCACCGAGGCCTCGCTGTTCGGGATCGCCTTGAGCGTGCCGAACACGCCGCGTCACGCTTGGGCAATCCGGCTGCACGACCTGCACCACGTGGCCACCGGCTACGGCACCGACCACGCCGGCGAAGCCGAGATCTCGGCTTGGGAGGCGCGCCGCGGGTTGCGCGCGCTCGGGCTCTACGTCGGCTCGATCGTGGTCTCGGGCGCGCTGCTCGGGCTGCTGCTGGCGCCGCGCCGCACGCTGAGGGCGTGGCGCGCCTCGGGCCGCGCGCGCTCGCTGTTCAACGACGATCGCCTGAGCTACGAGGCGCTGCTGGCGCTCAGCGTGAGCGAGCTGCGGCAGCGGCTGGGCCTGCCACGCGAAGGCCTCGCCACCGCCCCGCGCGGCCTGCACGAGCTGGCCGCCAAGAACACGCGCGACGCCGGTCGGTCGAGCGCTACCCCGCCGAGCCCTGCATGAGGCTGGCCACCCGCGCCGCGAAGCGCGCCGGGTCGGGCAGCGGGCTGCCCTCGGTCAGCAGCGCCTGGTCGTAGAGCATCTCGACCCATTCCTTGAGCCTGTCGGACTGCGCGTCGCGCGCGCGTTCGCTCTCCAGCCGCTGCACCAGCGGGTGCTTGGGGTTGAGCTCGAGGATGCGCTTCTGCGCGGGCAGATCCTGCTGGTAGGCGCGCAGCATGCGCTCGACGTGCGCGGGTAGCCCGCCCTTGGGCACCACCAAACACACCGGCGAGTCGGTCAGGCGCGTGGACACCCGCACCTCGCTGACGTGCTCGCTCAGGATTTCCGTGCAGCGCTGCATCAGCGCCGTGAGCTCGCCGGCGTCCGCCTTCTTGGCTTGCTCGCCGTCCTTTGGCTCGCCCTCCGCCCCGGGCTCGCCGTCCAGCTCGAGGTCGGCCTCCATCGCGTTCGCCAGCGGCTTGTCGTCGTAGTCGGAAAGGCCCTCGACCGCCCACTGGTCGACCCCGTCGGTCATGAACAGCACCTCGTAGCCGCGCTGGCGCAACCCCTCGAGCTGCGGGCTGTGCTCGAGCATCGCCTTGGAGGGGCCGATCGCGTAGAAGATGCGGCGCTGGCCCTCGGGCATGCGCGCGACGTACTGCGCGAGCGAGACCAGACCCTCGCCTTTGCTGGTCTCGTAGCGCAGCAGCTTGGCCAGCTTGTCCTTGTAGCTCGGGTCGAAGTGCAGGCCCTCCTTGAGCACGGGCCCGAGCTTGCGCCAGAACTCCAGGTACTCCTCGGGCCGCTGCTCCGCGAGCTCCAGGAGCACGTCGAGCACGCGCCTGATCACCTGCTTCTTGATCGTGCGCACGATCGCCGAGTCCTGCAGCAGCTCGCGCGAGACGTTGAGCGGCAGGTCGTCGGAGTCGATCACGCCGCGCACGAAGCGCAGCCAGCGCGGCAGCAGCTCCTCGCAGTTGTCCATGATGAAGACCCGCCGCACGTACAGCCGCACGCCGTGCTGGGTTTCGCTCGAGAGCATGTCGAGCGGCGGCCGCTTGGGGATGAACAACAGGCCCGTGAACTGCTGCGTGCCCTCGACCTGGAAGTGGGTCTTCGCGAGCGGCGGCTCCCAGTCGTGGGTGAGGTGCTTGTACAGCTCGTCGTACTGCGCGTCGGTGATGTCCTTCTTGGGCCGCATCCACAGCGCGCTGGCCTGGTTGACGGCCTCGAAGACCTGCTTCTCCTCGTCGTCCTGCTTGCGCGTGACCTCGAGCTCGATCGTGTGCTGGATGAAGTCCGAGTAGCGGCGCACCAGGTCGCGCAGCTTCCACTCTTCGCACAGGTCCTCGTGCTCCTTGGTGAGGTGCAGGACCACCGAGGTGCCGATTTCGTCGCGCTCGGCCGGCTCGATGCTGAAGCTCGCCTTGCCGTCGGACGCCCAGCGGTACGCCTTGTCGCTGCCGGCGGCGCGACTCACCACCTCGATGCGATCGGCAACCAGATACCCGCTGTAGAAGCCCACCCCGAACTGGCCGATCAGGTTGACGTCGGCCTTGTCCTTGGCCTGGTCGCCCTGCTGCTTGAGCTTCTCGGCGAGCTCGCGCGTACCCGAGTGCGCGACCGTGCCGAGATCCTTCTGCAGCGCGGCCTCGCTCATGCCGATGCCGTTGTCCCAGATGGTCAGCGTGTGCGCCGCGCGGTCCGGGATCAGGCGGATCTTGGGCTCGTGGCCCTTGGGCAGCAGCGCCGGCTTTTGCAGCGACTGGAAGCGCAGCTTGTCGAGCGCGTCCGAGGCGTTGGACACCAGCTCGCGCAGGAAGATGTCCTTGTTGCTGTAGAGTGAGTTGACCACCAGGTGCAGGACCTGGCTCACCTCGGCCTTGAATTTATGCGTCTTTGCGCCCGCTTCGCCGCTCATGCCGCCTCCTGTGGGCGGCCGCGCGCACGGCCGCCGGCACCCAACTTGGCCATCGCGCCGCCCCTGTCAAGCGGGGTCCCGGCACGCGCCGAAACCTACAACAGAAACGGCAGGATGGCGCGGCGCTCGGGCGGGTAATCGGCGAACTGGGCGCGATACCAGCGCTGGTGGTGCAGCGCACGCGGGATCAGGTTGGCCGCGGTGTAGAGCGCGAACGCCAGCCCCGCGCCCGACCAGGTCAGCACGGCCCAGCCGCTCCACTCGACCAGCTCGCCGAGGTAGTTCGGGCTGGACACGAAGCGATACAGCGCGCCCTGCGGAATACGGTAGCCGTGCTCGCCGGGCGCACGCAGCGCGATCAGGATCTGGTCGGCGCGGAGATTGACCACGAAGCCGGCCAGGAACAGCGCGGCACCGCCCACGAAGCGCGGACCCCGCAGCCAGGCCGCGCCGTAGCTCGACAGCTCGGAGATGGCACGCGCGTTGAGATACGCGTTGAGCGCCTGGAACGAGAATCCGAGCAGCATCACCAGCACCGGCATTCGCTTGCCCGAGGCGTGGATGCGGAACGGAAACACGTAGCTGCGGTGCAGGTAGTGCAGCTGCCACAGCGCCAGCATCAGCAGCGGCGCGCGCTCGCTGGCGTGGCGCCCCTGGCAGTAGACCGCCAGGAACAGCAGCACGGCGGGGGTCTCCATTACGATCCACGCCAGCCGGTTGGGCAGCGAGGGTCCCCAGCCGGGCCGCGCATGGCGGCCGTACGGCGCCGACACGCGCAGCAGCACGACCAGCGTGAGCGCGGCGAGCGCGATCACGAGCCCAACCAACCACCTGTGCAGCTCGGCTTCGGGCATGCGGCGGACGCCTAAGCTCGCGTACCAGGAGGATCTACAGGAAGGCGGGAAGACGGGAAGTCTAGCTTGAAATTCGGTCTTCCCGCCTTCCCGTCTTGCTGTTTCATGGTTCCGCGACCGCCTGCACGCGCTGATCGATCGCGCCGAAGATCGAGGCCCCGGACGCGTCGAGCATCTCGATGCGCACGCGGTCGCCCGCGCGCAGGTACGCTGTCTTGGGCGCACCCTCGGCCAGCGTCTCGAGCATGCGCCGCTCGACGATGCACGAGGAGCCGCGCGCGGGATCACGGTTGCTCACCGTGCCCGAGCCGAGCAGGGTACCGGCGCCGAGCGGGCGCGTGCGGGCGGCGTGCGCGATCAACGTCGCGAAGTCGAAGGTCATGTCCACGCCCGCGTCGGGCTCGCCAAAGCGCGCGCCGTTGAGCGTGCTGCGCAGCGGCAAGCAGAGCTTGCAACCGCGCCACGCCTCACCCAACTCGTCGGGACTGACCGCCACCTCCGACAGCGCGCTGCGCGGCTTGCCCTGCACGAAGCCAAAGCCCTTCTCCAGCTCGCCCGGGATCAGGTTACGCAGCGAGACGTCGTTGAGCAGCACCAGCAGCTTCACGTGCGGGGCGGCCTGCGCCGGGCTCACCGCCATCGGCACATCGCCGGTGATCACCGCCACCTCCGCCTCGAAGTCCAGCCCGAACGACTCGTCGGCGAGCGGGATCGGATCGCGCGGGCCGAGCAGGCCGTCGGAGGCGCCCTGGTACATCAGCGGATCGGTCCAGAAGCGCGGCGGCAACACGGCGCCGCGCGCCTTGCGCACCAGCTCGACGTGGGTGACGTAGGCGCTGGCGTCGAGCAGCTGGTAAGCGCGCGGCAGCGGCGCGGCCAGCTCGCCCGGCTCGAGCGCGAACGAGGTGTCGACGCCGCCGGCGTTGAGCCGCTGGTACACGTCGCGCAGCGCCGGCTCGGCTCGCTGCCAGTCGTCGAGCGCCTGCTGCAGCGTGCGCGCGATCTTGGGCACGGCCGCCGCGAGCTTGAGCCGGCGATCCACCACCACCAGCGTCCCGTCCCTGCCGCCACGTTTGAGGCTGCCGAGCTTCATCTGCTTACCGGGAGGGGCACGCGCCCCTCCCGCCCCACCGGCAAAGCCGCCGGGGCCCCGCCCTCCCGCGAGGGTCGCTTCGCTGCCTCGACCTTTGCTCTCGCCCCGCGCCCGCGCCGCGCCGTCCTCTGCTGCGGGCGGCCTCGATCGCTGGGTGGCCGCTGCCGCGCGCGAGCTGTGCAGGCCGCTCGAGTGATCACGCGCTGTCCCCCGGCTCGCTCCAGGATTTGGCGTAATCCGCACGCTCCACGCGCTCAGCCTGCTCGCTCACCTCGAGCGCGTCGAGCGCGTCGACCATCACCGCGACCTCGTCGGTCTCGCGCTTGTCGCCGCGCG
The DNA here is from genome assembly GCA_963778655.1 of uncultured delta proteobacterium. Classification (GTDB taxonomy): domain Bacteria; phylum Myxococcota_A; class Polyangia; order Polyangiales; family JAFGIB01; genus CAVZVA01. Next base: position 858,742 of record CAVZVA010000010.1, on the reverse strand, counting down.
CGGCGGCCGCGTACGCCTTGGGGTGGGGGCCGTGCGGGAAGCCGCCCGGGTGCAGCGTGAGCATGCCGGGCTTGACGTCGTCGCGGCTGGTGAACTGCCCGCGGTGGTAGAACAGCACCTCGTCGTAGTCGTTGTTGCTGTGAAAGAACGGCAGCTTGAGCGCGCCTGGATCGCTCTCGAGCGGACGCGGGCAAAAGGTGCAGACCACGAAGCGCTCGCTGACGAAGCTGGTGTGGACCGACGGCGGCAGGTGATAGCGCGCGCTCATCACCGGCCGGATCTGCCGCCAGTTGATCAGCAGCGGCAGCAGATCGCCCTGCCAGCCCAAGGTATCGAGCGGGTTGTGGGGGAAGGTCATGCTGCTGAGCCGATTGCCGCGCTTGATCACCACGCGCCAGCTGCGCTCGTCCTGCTGCGCGCGAAAGGCCTCGTCGAGCGCCGGCGTCTGCAGCAGCGCGGGGTCGAACAACGCGTGGCGCCCGAGCAGCCCGCGCTCGGGCAGGCCGTAGGCCGCGCCGGTCGCCTCGAGCAGCAGCAAGGTCAGCGGCGCGCGCGCGTGCAGGCGCCACTGCGTGCCGCGCGGCAGCAGCACGTAGTCGCCCTCGCTCACGGGCAGGTGGCCGAAGTCACAGAACAGCGCGCCCTCGCCCGCGTGCACGAACAGCAGCTCGTCGCCGTCCGCGTTGCGTACCAGGTGATCCATGCGCCCGTCGCAGCGCCACAGCCGCAGCGCGAGCGCGGCGTTGTGCAGCACCGGCACGGCGTCCCAGGGGCTTTGCGTGCTGGCCTGAAGCAGCGCCGACAAGTCGAACGCGCGCGGCCGCAGCGGCCCCTCGATCGCGCTCCACGCGGTGGGCGGGTGCGCGTGCAGCAGGTGCGTGGCCGGCCCGTAGAAGCCGTCGCTGCCGAACTCGCGCTCGTAGCTGCCGGCCGGCAGGTCGGCGTGGGCCTGGCGCGCAGGCACGCCCGCCACCCGCGGCAGCGCCGGCCGTTTGACGCTCACAACACGCCCCGCTTGGCCTGGTCGAGCTCCATCGCTTCGAACAGCGCCTGGAAGTTGCCCTGGCCGAAGCCCTCGTCGCCCTTGCGCTGGATCAGCTCGAAGAAGATCGGCCCGATCACGGCTTCGGTGAAGATCTGCAGCAGCAGCAGGGGCGTGCCGCCCGCGGTCGAGCCGTCGAGCAGGATGCGGTCTGCGCGCAGGCGCTCCAGATCCTCGGCGTGGCCGGGCAGTCGCTGCGCGATCAGGTCGTAGTAGCTGTCGGGCGTGTCGAGCAGGCGCACCCCCCGCGCGCGTAAGGCCTCGACCGCCTGGTAGATGTCACCGCAACCGAGCGCCAGGTGCTGGATGCCCTCGCCGCGATACGCGCGCAGGTATTCGGCGATCTGCGACTTGTCGTCGGCCGACTCGTTGATCGGGATACGGATCTTGCCGCAGGGGCTGCTCATCGCACGGCTGTGCAGGCCGGTCTGCTTGCCTTTGATGTCGAAGTAGCGGATCTCGCGGAACGAGAAGATGCGCTCGTAGAACTCCGCCCAGCGGTCCATGTGGCCGCGCTCGACGTTGTGGGTGAGGTGATCGATGTAGGTCAGCCCGACACCCACCGGCTGCGGCTCGGCGCCTGCCACCGGCACGAAGTCCACGTCGTAGATGGTGCGGTCGCCGTAGCGGTCGACCAGATAGATCGCGCTGTCGCCGATGCCCTTGATCGCCGGGATCGCCAGCTCCATCGGCCCGATCTGGCCGTGGTGCGGCCGCGCGCCGAGCGAGAGCGCGCGCTGGTACGCCAGGCGCGCGTCCTTCACGCGCAGCGCGATCGCGCAGATCGACGGGCCGTGGTCGCGCGCGAACTGCTGCGAGAACCCGTCCGGCTCGGCGTTGACGATGAAGTTGATCTCGCCCTGGCGATAGAGCGTGACGTCTTTGCTGCGATGGCGGGCGACCTCCGCGAAACCCATGCTCCGAAACAGCGCCGCCAGCTGTCGTGGATCCTCCGCCGTGTACTCGACGAACTCGAACCCGTCGGTGCCCATCGGGTTATCGGCCGGGACGGCCGAGCGTTCGGCAGCGTGGCCCATGCTGGCAATTGTAGCAGGCGCCGCAACGCGGCGCGAAGTCGCGCCCCGGCCGGGGAACCCCGTTGCACGAGCCGGAGGCCTGCGGCTACCCTCGCGCGCATGCAGCTGCAGGAAATCACCTTGCCAGGAGACGACGCGCTGGGCGATCCAGCCTCACCGGCGGTCGCTGCGCTGCCACAGGGCGCGACCCGCGGCATGGTGGTCATCCACGAGATCTTCGGCCGCCAGCCGGAGATCGACGCCGTGGTGCTGCGCTTCGCCGAGGCCGGCTACGCGGCGATCGCGCCCGACCTGTTCTTCGCGGGCAAGCTGCCGTGCCTGCGCGCGGTGATGCGCTCGATGCGCGCCGCCGAGGACACGCCGCCGCTACGCCAGGCGCAGCGGGCGCGCGCCTACCTGTGCGCGCAGCGCAACCTCGACCCGAGCAAGGTCGGGCTGATCGGCTTCTGCTTCGGCGGCATGTTCGCGCTGGCAGCCGGTCGCGGCTGGGGCGCGGTCTGCAGCAACTACGGCGAGGTGCCGTCGACCGAGGCGATGCGCGGCATCGGTCCCGTGATCGCCTGCTACGGCGGCCGCGATCGCTCGATGCGCGGCAAGGACGCGCAGCTGCGAAAGCGGCTCGAGCCGCTCGGCATCACGCCCGAGGTGCACGTCTATCCGGATGCGGGTCACTCGTTCCTCACCGAGGGCAGCCACCCGCTGATGGCCGCGCTGAGCTGGCCGCTGATGCACCTGGCCTTTCACGAGCCCTCGGCGCGCGACGCGTGGCCGAAGATCATGGACTTCTTCGCGCGCACCTTGTAGCGGTCGCCGCAGGCGGCGCATGTCGGAAAGCACGCACACGGCCGCCCACGCGCCGGCGCGTTCGTTCCCTGCAACCGTGCGTGTGCGCTGCGATCAGCAAGCCCTCGGCACGACCGAGGCGAGCAGCACGCAGGGATTTCGTTCTTCCCGTCTGCCCGTCTTCCTGTTGAATCCTCTACACAGCCGGCTTGCCGTATACTGGTCAGCCGGATGGATGCAGAGGAGCGCCTGTTCGCCGACATCGCGGTGCGGCTGCAGCTGCTGACGCGCGAGCAGATCGGTCGCTGCGTCCAGCAAACCGAGCACGCCTCGGGCAAGCGGCTCGGGGAGATCGCGGTCGAGCTCGGCCTGATCAGCGACGACGAGGTGGAGTTGGTGCGCGCGCAACAAGCGCGCGTGCTCGAGCGACAGCGCGGCGCACAGCACGGCTCGGGCCCAAGTGCGCCTGAGCCGCGCATGCCCAGACCCGACCCGCGTGCCGACGACGCCCCGACCCGGCCCGAGCCACCCGCGCGCAGGCGGCGCGCTCCGCGCGAGTGGGAAGCCGCGACCAACCCGGTGCACGGTGCGATCCACGTGCCGCAGACCCCCGGCGCGGCCGTGGCGCCGAGTCACACCCCAACCCTGCGCCCGCTGTCGAACGCGCCCGCGACCGAGGCGCGTGCGGCCGCGAGCGCCGAGCTCGACGGACCGCCAACCGGCACCCACGCGCGCCTGCCGCCGCGCGAGCCACCCCGAGCCCCGAACGCGGCCCCTCCGCCACCACCCCCGCCACCGCCGCGCCCGCCGGCCGCGACCGCGGACCTGAGCGCGTTTCCCCTGGCCGAAGGCGCCGATGCCGCGAAGCTGTCTGAGCTTCCGCAAGCACCGCCCGCGCCGCCCGCGCCGCCCGCGCCGGCAGCCCGGCCCGTGCTGGGCGCCGCGGGCGGAACCGTGCTGCAGCCCTTCGTGGCACCGGCGCCAGCGCCGAGCGCGCAAGCCGCCGTGCCGGCCGCCGCAGGCTCCCCGGACGACACCCTGGTGCAACCCTTCGCCGCCCCGCCCGCGCCGGCCGCCCACAACCCGTCGCAGCCACCGCCCAAGGCCGCGCAACGCCGCCCGGCCGGAGCGGTCGCTGCAACCGACAGCTACCTCGGCAAGGCGCTCGCGCTGGCGCTGCGCCAAGGCGCCAGCGATCTGCACGCGCACAGCGGCGCGCCGCTGCTGGTGCGCGTGGACGGGCAGGTCAGGCCGCTCTCCAGCCAGCAGCTGCTGAGCGCCGAAGCCGCGGAGAAAGTGATCGCCGAAATCGCCAGCGACGCGCAGTGGATGCTGCTGGCCAAGCACGGCGAGGTCGACTTCGCCTGGGAGATCCCCGGGCTGGCGCGCTTTCGCGTCAACGTCTACCGCCAGCAGCGCGGGCTGGACGCGGTTTTCCGCATCATCCCGCTGCAACCGCCCACGCTCGAGCAGCTCGGCCTGCCAGCGCGACTGGCCAGCCTGACCGATTTTCGCACCGGCATGGTGCTGTGCACCGGACCCACCGGCTGCGGCAAGTCGACCACGCTGGCGGCCTTGCTGGGCGGGCTGATCGAGAGCCGCGACGAGCACGTGCTCACGATCGAGGACCCGGTCGAGCACGTGTACCCGCCCGGCCGCGCGCTCGTGAACCAGCGCCAGGTGCGCGACCACACCAGCTCGTTCGCGCGCGCGCTGCGCGCCGCGCTGCGCGAGGATCCGGACGTGATCGCCATCACCGAGCTGCGCGACCGCGAGACGATCGGCCTGGCGATCAGCGCTGCCGAGACCGGACACCTGGTGCTCGGCACGCTGCACACGGGCAGCGCCTCGCAGACCATCCAGCGCATCGTCAGCTCCTTTCCCGCCGACGAGCAGGAACAGGTGCGCTCGATGCTCTCCGAGTCGCTGCGCGCAGTGGTCAGCCAGCGTCTGGTGCCGGCAGCCAGCGGCAAGGGTCGCATACCCGCGCTCGAGCTGCTGATGGTCACGACCGCGGTCAGCAACATGATCCGCGAGGACAAGACCCACCAGCTGCCGTCGGTGATGCAGACCGGCAGGGCCGCGGGCATGATCACGCTCGACGATTCGCTCGAGCAGCTGGTGCGAGCGGGCAGCGTCACCGCAGAGAGCGCGCGGCGTTTCGCGCTGCGCAAGGAGCGTTTCGCCTGAGCCGCGGCTCGGGCGCGGGCACCACGATGGCACGGATTCACCCCTATCTCAGGCATCTCAGGCAGGTGGGCGCCTCGGACCTGCACCTGTCGGCGGGCCGCCCGCCGATGGCGCGCGCATCGGGGGCGGTGGCGCCGATCGCGGGCCAGCCGGTGCTCGGCGACGCGCTGCTGCGCGAGATGCTGCGCGAGCTGGTCAGCGACCGCCAGTGGCAGCGCTTCGAGCGCGAGCACGACCTCGACTTCGCGATCTCGGTCGAAGGCGTGGCGCGCTTTCGCGGAAACTACTTCCGGCAGGAACACGGCGTGGGCGCGGTCTTCCGCATGGTGCCCGACGAGATCGTACCGGCAGAAAAGCTCGGGCTGCCGGAGATCGTGCACGGGCTGTGCGATCTGGAGTCGGGGATGGTGCTGGTGACCGGGCCGACCGGCAGCGGCAAGTCGACTACGCTGGCGGCGATCGTCGATCTGATCAACCGCAAGCACGCGCGCCACATCGTGACCATCGAGGACCCGGTCGAGTTCGTGCATCAGAACAAGCGCTCGGTGATCTCGCACCGCGAGGTCGGCGCCGACAGCGACGACTTCGCGTCGGCGCTGCGGGCGGCCATGCGCCAGGACGCCGACGTAGTGCTGGTCGGCGAGATGCGCGACTTCGAGACCATCTCGCTCGCAGTCGAGGCGGCGAGCATGGGCCTGCTGGTGTTCGGCACGCTGCACACCAGCAGCGCGGCCAAAACCGTGGACCGTATCATCGACAGCTTCCCGGCCGATCAGCAGGACCGCGCACGCGCAGCGCTGGCCGAATCGCTGGCGGCGGTCGTGTCGCAGATCCTGGTCCGGCGCAAGAGCGGCGGTCGGGTAGGCGTGCACGAGATCCTGATCCGCACCTCGGGCCTGGCAGGCGCAATCCGCGAGGGCAACACCGCCATGCTCAACTCGATCATCGGCGCGGGGCGCGGTCAGGGCATGCAGACCATGGACAACGCGCTGATGGAGCTGGTGAAAACCGACGTGATCGAAGGCCGCGACGCCTACCTCAAAGCCAGCGACAAGAAGGCCTTCGCGCAGTGGGCCCAATGAAGTGCAACAGGAAGACAGGACGACGGGAAGGTGCTCTTCCCCCCTCTTCCCCCCGTCCCGTCTTCCTGTTTCCGGATTCCTGTGCCGCTCAGGCCGAGCTGGCGCGGGGGCCGCGGCTGTGGCCGTGCGGCATCACCTTGAGCATGCGCGAGAGGTGACACGGGCCGAGCAACACGGCGTCCGCGAGCGCGTCGGGCTCTGCGCGATCGCTGACCAGCACGCGCCAGACTCCGGCGTAGCGCGCGGCGATGAACTTCAGCAGATCGCGTCCGTCGCTGCCGCCGAGCGAGCGCGCGACCAGCACGGTGTGGATGTCCATCGGACCGTTCTCGAGCTCCCACACCGCCTCGAGCGGCGTGGCCGCCTCGAGCACCTCGTGTCCCAGCCTGCGCAGGCTCTCGCCGGCGTCCATCCGCCGCAGCGGATTCATATCGACCACCAGCACGCGCCCGCGAGCCGGCGCCGGCTCGCGCTCTAGCAACTGGATCACCAGATCGTGGATGCGATCCTCGAGCCCCGGCGCCGCTTCCATGAACTGCAGACCGAGCTCGCAACCGCCGAGCTCGGTCTTGCGCTGTCGCACCACCTTGGCCGACACGCGCAGGTCGCCTTCCTCCGGCAGATCGAGCACCAAGCCGTACTCCTGGCCGAGCTCGCAGTGCGGACCGTCGCGCAACATGCAGCCGCCGATCGAGAGATCGGCTAGTGCGTAACGGCCCATGATGCGGGCACGGTGCCAGAGCAACGCCAGGCCATGCACGTCTACACGATACGAGTGTCTGCGATCGATCGAGTCGAACGAGCTTTCCATATTCCCCCCGGATGCTTTCCCATTCCCCATTGACACCAGCCTAACGAACGTGCGTTGCGATAGGAAGAGGTCCGCCAGCGAGTTCACCGATTGGTAATGTTCTCGTTCAACGCACGCGCATCGTGACTTGTTTCACCCGCGCGACCCATTTGCGAAGGCACCCGCCGCGCCATGTGGTCCGGCCGCGTCAGTCCCGCTTCTCGCTCGCTATGCGCCGGTAACATCCCCACACGGGGCTGTGCGCTTGCCCACGCGCTGCCGGATTCGGCTTTGAAAGCACGCAACTTTTGAACGCGCGGCGCGGTTGTGATGCGCACACGGAGCAGGGCCGCGCGACGCGGGCACGCTTCTTTCATGCACGGCGCCCCCACCCGCGCTGCTAGCCGTAACGGGCCGCGGCGACACGGCTAAAACTCGATCGTGCCGTCGAACACGTGGCGCGCCGGACCGGTCATCGACAGCCGATCGTCGCGCTCGCCGACCACGATCGCGAGCGCCCCACCCGGCAGCCGCACCTCGATCGGCTGGTGGCGCGGCGCGCGCCCGGTCTCGACCGCTGCGACCGCCGCGGCGCACGCGCCGGTCCCGCAGGCCCGGGTCCAGCCGGCGCCCCGCTCGTAGACCATAAGCTCAATCGCGTCGGGCGCCAGCATGCGGGCAAAGCCGACGTTGGCCTGGTGCGGGAAGCGGGGGTCGCGCTGCAGCAGCGCAGCGATCTGGTCGCGCTGCTCGCCGACCTCGGTGAAGGTCACCGCGTGCGGATTGCCCATCGACACGCAGGTCACCTGCAAGCGTCGCCCGCCGGCCTCGAATGCCGCGTCGATCAACGGCTCGGCGGCGAGCACCGGCACCTGCTCGGGCCGCAGGCTCGCCGCGCGCATCGACACCTCGATCACGCTTTCCGGGCCGTCGATCAGCACGCGGCAGGCGTGCGTCCCGGCGTCGGTGTTGATCTCGATAGCCTCGCCGCCGCCAGCCCGGCCCTGGCGCAGCAGGTGCAGCGCGACGCAGCGAATGCCGTTGCCGCACATCTCCGGCTGAGAGCCGTCGGCATTGATCACGCGCATGCGCGTGCGCCCGCCCTGCTCGCTCAGCAGCAGCACGCCGTCGCCGCCCACCCCGAGGTGGCGATCGCACAGGCGCACCACCTGGGAGGCCTCGAGCGCAGTGCCAGCCGCGCCGGGTGTGTCGATCAGCAGGAAATCGTTGCCGAGCCCTTCGTATTTCGCGAACGCAAGGCGCATGGGCAGAGGATGTAGCACGGCCGCCGCCGCCCCGTGCTCCTGCGCGCGCCCTACCTGTAGGTCGAGGTAAGGTGCGCGGGCTGCTCAGGCGTCTTCGCGCAGCGCGCGAATCGCTGCCGCGTAGTCGGGCTGGCCGAACACCGCGGTGCCGGCCACCAGCACGTCCGCGCCCGCGGCCAGCACCTTGCGGGCGGTGCCGGGCTTGATCCCGCCATCGACCTCGAGGTCGATCGGCAACCCGGCCGCGTCGATCATCGCGCGCACGCGCTCGAGCTTGGCCAGCACCTCCGGGATGAACGATTGTCCACCGAAGCCCGGGTTGACGCTCATGACCAGGATCAAGTCGAGCTGCGGCAGCACGTAGCGCAGCACGTCCTCCGGGGTGTGCGGGTTGAGCGCCACCCCGGCGCGCTTGCCGGTGCTGCGGATCTGCTGCAGCGTGCGGTGCAGGTGGGTGCAGGCCTCCGCGTGTACGGTGATGACGTCCGCGCCGGCGCGCGCGAAGTCCTCCACGTAGCGCTCGGGCTCGACGATCATCAGGTGCACATCGAGCACGCGGTCGGTCACGCGGCGCAGCGCCTCAAGCACCACCGGGCCGATGGTGATGTTGGGCACGAAGCGGCCGTCCATCACGTCGACGTGGATGAAATCCGCGCCGGCCTTGGCCACGGCCTCGACCTCCTCGCCGAGGCGCTCGAAGCGCGCGGACAGGATCGAGGGCGCTATGCGCACGGGTTGCTTGGAGCGGGACACCGCGGGCAGTCAAGCGCCGGCACCGCACGCTGTCAACCGACGTACCCACCTCGGGGCACGCGCCCCGCGTTGCAACCACCCGGCGACGACACCTAGGGCTTTGGAATTGCTACGTATCCGCGTCGCTGCCGAGCTTGACGCGGCTGCACCGGCGGCCTCACAATCGTAGGTCGAGCCACCCTCCGGCCGCCGGCCGCCCGGTCGAGACGGCCGCTGCGGTTCACCATGGCCGCCGCCGAGCACAAGTACCGAGTCATCAAGCGCCTGGAAGCCGGCGGCATGGCCGAGGTCTACCTCGGCGAAGCGGTCAGCGTGCAGGGCTTCAAGAAGCGCGTCGCGATCAAGCGCGTGCTGCCGCACCTGGCGCAGAACGAGAGTTTCATCGAGATGTTCCTCGACGAGGCGCGGCTGTCGGCGCGGCTCAACCACGCCAACATCGTCTCGGTCTTCGACATCAGCAAGCGCGAAGACACGTACTTCCTGATCATGGAGTTCGTCGAGGGCGTCAACCTCAAGCGCATCATGGAGAGCCTGACCAAGCGCGGGCAACGCATGCGCCTGGGCGAGGCGATCTTCTTGTGCATCGAGGCCTGCCGCGGGCTCAGCTACGCGCACGAGCTCGCCGACGAGTCGGGCAAGCCGCTCGGCATCGTGCACCGCGACATCTCGCCGCCGAACATCATGGTCACGCGGCGCGGCGAGGTGAAGCTGGCGGACTTTGGTCTGGCCAAGGCCAGCACGCAGCTGCAGACCACCGACCCGGGCGTGGTCAAGGGCAAGTTCAGCTATCTCTCGCCGGAGGCCGCAATCGGCCAGGAGGTCGACGCGCGCGCGGACATCTTCGCGCTCGGCATCGTGCTGTGGGAGATGCTGGCGGGCAAGCGGCTGTTTTGGGGCGAGAACGACTACGCCACGGTCAAGCTGATCCAGAAGGCCAATATCCCGCGGCTGTCGCCGCTCAACCGCGAGGTCGACGAGGCGTTCGAGGAAGTGCTGCTCAAGGCGCTCGCGCGCGACAAGAACGCGCGCTACCAGGGCGCGCGCGACTTCGGCGGCGCGCTGGCGGACTACCTGTTTCGCCACCAGCTCCGGGTGACCTCCTACGATCTGGCCAATCTGGTGCAGACCGTGACCAACGAAGAGCTGTACTCGACCGGCGAGGAGCTCTCGCTCATCGACCGGCTGATCCAGGAGGAGCTCGACGAGAGCGTGGGCATCGGCTCGCAGAGCGGCAGCTTGCCCAAGCACTCGCCGGCGCAGAGCGTGCTGCGCGCGGGCGAGAGCTACGAGGATCCGGCCAGCTGGTTCAGCGACGACGCGGAGATCGCGGGCGGGCCGCGCAGCCCGCAGCCACGGGCGCCGCAATCGGGCTCGTGGCGCGAGGCCGGCATCCCGCCCGATCGTTCCCCGGTGCAGGCCGCGCCCACGGTCGAGGACGAGGAAATCGAGGTCGAGGAGCTCGCCCCGGACACCGTGCCCGAGCCCGAGCCGCCGTCTGTGCCCGCGCCCGGTCCCAGGCTCGAGCTGCAGCAAGCCGCCGCCGAGAAGAGCGGCGGGGCCGGCCGCTACGTGCTGTACGCGCTGCTCGCGGTCGCGCTGGCGGCGGTGGCGTTCTTCGGCACGCGCCTGCTGTGAGCTGAAAGCGCTATTCTAGAAGCTAGGCCGCGCGGCGGATGCGGGCGATGGCTTTGCGTAGCTCGAGCACCTCGGCGTTACGTAGGGGGCGGCCGCCGTAGCGGGCTTCGAGGTAGCTGTGCGTGACCTGATCGAGGTCGGCCTGCTGGGCGAAGCCCTGGCGCGCGAGGCTGCGCGCGTGCTCGAGCGGGGTGAGCGCGGGCGGGCGGGGATGACCGCGTTTGCGCAGCGCGCGCTCGAGCTCGCCGTACAGGCTCACGGCCTGCGCTTGCTGGCGGCTGAGCGGGCGGCCGCCGGCGCTGATCGCCGGCCGCAGCAGACGCCAGGCCAGCCATGCCAACAGCGCCAGCACGAGCGCTACGCCGAGCCCTTGCAGCGCGCCGCGCCAGCCCAGATGCGGATGGAAGCCACGCCCGCTGGCGGCGGTCTGGTCGGGGTGTCGCGGCGGCCCGCGCAGGCGCTCGATCATGCGCGCGAGCCTGCGCAAGATACCCACCTGGGCGCGCAAATCGTAGCCCACCACGCCGGTCATCCAGCGCGTCCGCAGCGCGTCGATCAGCGCGTTCAGGTCGGTCCACAGCCCCTGGCGCGGGCCCATCTCCGCGCGCAGCGATGGGGTCGGGTCGTAGGTCACCCAGCCGCGGCCCTGCAGGTAGACCTCTACCCAGCTGTGCGCGTCGCCCTGGCGCAGCGCGTAGTAGCCGCCGTAGGGGTTGTACTGGCCCCCGGCGAAACCGGTCACGTTGCGGGTGGGCACGCCGAGCGAGCGCAGCATGATCGCCATCGCGCTCGAGTAGTATTCGCAGTGACCGCGCTTCTGGTCGAACAGGAACACGTCCAGCGGCCAGCGCTTGCCGACGTCGGGCTGCACCAGCGAGTAGGTGTAATCACCCTGCTTCAGGAAGCGCTGGATGCGGTTGGCCTTCTGCTCATCGCTCACGGCGTCGCCGGCCACGCGGCGCGCCAGCGCCGCCACGCGCTCGTGTCCGCGCGGCATCTGCAGATAAGTGGCGCGGCGCTCCAAGCTGAGCGGCAAGATGGCGCTCTCGGCCGGGTCTCTGCTGACGTAGGCGCTGTAGACCAGGCCCATCCCATCACTGCCGTCGTAGCGGATGTCCAGGCCAGCGGAGTGGGTGAGCTCGCGCTCCATGGCCTGGCCTCCGGAGATCCGCGGTGGCACCGAGATCGCGACCGTGCCCAGCGGTAGGAAGACCACCGGCTCGTCCAAGTGGTCGAGCACGATCTGGAACTGGCGGTCCTGCCCGCGGCGCGGCATGCGCCGGATCGGGTAGATGGTGGGAGACATCCGCGGCAGCCGCAGCACCGTGCTGGGCGTGCGGCTCCAGACGCGGCCGTCGTAATAGTCGAACGAGGTGCCGCGCAGCCGCAGCGAAAGGCGCGGCGCCTTCTCGTCCACCGCCGGCAGCGGCTTGACCCGCAGCACCACGGTCGGGTCGTCGCGGATCAAGCCGAAGCCGCCCAGCTCGACCTGGTTGCCGAAACCGGCGACGCGCTGCCCGCTGTCGTGCTCGAAGCTCAAGAAACCCTGCCCCACGCGCGGAATGGTCAGGAAGATCGCCAGCGTCATCGCGAACAGCGGCAGCGACAGCAGGGCGGTGCCGAGCAGGAAGCCGGGCCCCACCACGCGCTTGCTGGCGAGCACGCGGCGCACCGCGCTGCGCGCGCTCGGATCGGCGTCGCTCTGCGACGGGTAGTTGCCCTCGATCTCGCGGCGCAGGTGCGAGAGCGCGAGCATCCACGGCGTGGCGATCACGAAGCCGACGAAGATCGCGCCGTAGCTCAGGTTGCTCGAGAGCACGGTGGCGGCGGTCAGGTGCAGAAACGACAAGACCGCGATCTGCTGGTAGTCGACCGCGGTCCTGCGGTTGAACAGGCGCGAGATCTGCAAGAAGGCGGCGAACTCGATCGCCATCGCCAGCGTCGGTTGCGTGGCCAGGCCGCGCGCCACCTGGATCACCAGCAAGGCCACCACCGCGCTGGTCCAGGCCGAGGCGTAGTGGGGACGGCTCAGCAGCTTGTCCTCGGCGAACCAGCTGCAGAAGTAGCCCAGAAACATCAGGGTGAGGGTGAAGGTGCTGAGCTCGCTGCCGAGCGAGAGCGCGAGCAACCCCAGCCCGGAGAGCAGATAGGCGATGCTCTTGTGCAGCAGCGAAAAGCTCATCGCGCGCCCCCGCGCCTGGCTGCGCGCGCCCTCACGCCCCCCGCCCCCGGCGCGCGGCCCTGGGCGTGGTCGCGGTCTTGGGCGCGTTCTTGGTCGGAGCGGTGCCCGCAGCCGGCACCACCTTGACCTCGACCACACGCGCGCTGCGGCCCGCGGGCATCAGCGGCGGCGCCTGCTCCGCCGGCACGCTCTGCAGCAGCGCCAAGAACCGCAGGATCCCGTCTGCCGGCGCGCCTGCCATCACCAGCGGCGAGCGCTGGCCACGGCAGACCACCTCCGCGCTCTGCTCGCGGCCGACGTTACCCACGGCGATCGCCGCGGCCCGCGAGATCGCCTGCTCGAAGCCCTCGTCCCAGCGCGCGTCCGCATCGCCGGGGCGCGCGTTGTCGAGCACGATGGCCAGGTGCGTGCTCGCGTCGCTGTGCTTCTCGTAGATCATCACGCGCCCGAGCGCGGCGGTGCGCTTCCAGTGAATCGAGCGCGCCGGGTCGCCGGCCTGGTAATGCCGCAGCCCGGCCACGTCGTGGCCGCTACCCACGCGCGCGGTGGCCGCGTCGCTGCCCAGGCTGGGGCCGAGCAGGTCGAGCGGCTCCTCGTGCGGCAGCGAAGGATACACGAGCAGCTGCTCGGGCGCCTCGAGCAAGCGCCACTTCTCGATGATGCCGAACGGATAGCGCGTGGCCACGCGGAAGGCCTGCAGCCGCAGGTACCCGCGCCGCTTGACCGTGCGGCGGTAGCCGGCCACCTGCTCGGACTGCGCCGCGACCTTGAGGAAATAGCAGCGCCGCTCGCTCGGTGTGCCCTCGACCACGTCCTCGACCTCGAGCGAGTACGACGGCACGCGCCGCTTGTCGTTGGCGAGCGTGACCTCGATCAAGAACGTGCTGCCGGCGAACGCGCGCTGCGGCAACCGGCGGCTGACACGCACCCGGCGCAGGGCGATCTCGCTCAGGATGCCGCTGAGCACGATCAGGCTCAGCATGAAGCCGAAGATCAAGAACAGCAGGTTGTTGCCGGTGTTGATCGCGGCCAGACCGACGCCACCGGTCACGAAGATGAAGGCCTTGCCCTCGCGCGTGGTGCGAAAGTAACGCCGCCACGGTTTCTCGCGCGCTCGCGCCAGGCGCTTGCTCGCGCGCGCCGCCGCCGCCACGCTCGCCACGCTACGCTCCTTAGACCGGCACGGGCAGCGCGCCGAGCAGCTCGCGGATCACCCGCTCGCCGTCGCCGTGCGCGCTGCTGCCGTCGCGCAGGCCGGCGGCGCGCACGCGGTGCGCCAGCACCGCCACCGCCACCGCCTTGACGTCATCGGGGATCGCGTAGTTGCGGCCGAGCACCAGCGCGTAGGCGCGCACCGCCGACTCGAGCGCGAGCGCGGCGCGGGTGGAGGCGCCGATCGACAGCAGCGGCGTCGAGCGCGTGGCGAGCACCAGCGAGTGCAGGTAGTCGATCAGCTCGTCGCTGGTGCGTACCTGCTCCACGGCGGCCTGCGCCGCGAGCAGCTCGCGCCGGTCAACCACCGGCTCGAGCTCGTCGATCGGGTCGGCGCCGCGCCGCCGCGCCAGCACCTGGCGCTCCACGTCCTGCGAGGGATAGCCGATGCGCAAGCGCATCAGGAAGCGATCGAGCTGCGATTCGGGCAGCGGGTAGGTACCGTAGAACTCCTCGGGGTTCTGGGTGGCCAGCACGAAGAACGGCTCCTCGAGCACGCGCGTCTCACCGTCGATCGACACCCGCCGCTCGCCCATCGCCTCCAGCAGCGCGCTCTGCGTCTTGGGCGTGGTGCGGTTGATCTCGTCGGCCAGCAGCACGTTGGTGAAGACCGGACCGGGGCGAAAGCTGAACTGCCCGGTGACCTGGGAGTAGACGCTGCCGCCGAGCACATCGGCGGGCATCAGATCGGAGGTGAACTGGATGCGGCGAAACTCCAGCCCCACGCTGCTGGCGAGCGCGCGCGCCAGCGTGGTCTTGCCCACGCCGGGCACGTCCTCGATCAGCAGGTGGCCGCGCGCGAACAGCGCCGCGACCGCGAGCTCGACCACCTCGCGCTTACCCTCCAGCACGCGCTCGACGTTGCCGAGCAGGCGCTGGGCCACGGCGGCCGCCGAGGTCGCGGAAGGAAGCGGGGTCGGAGACAAGGCATGTACAGATTCCATCGGCCTTCGAATTTATCACGTGAACGTAGCCGCGCTAACCATCCCCCGCAGGAAGCCCGCCGGGGCCCGGGCCGGCGGCCGGATCGGCGCGCAGCGGCAGCTCCACCTTGAATGTGGAGCCGGTTTCGGCGTGGCTTGCAAACCACACCTGCCCACCGTGTGCACGGATCAGCGCGCGCCCCAGCGCCGGACCCAGACCAAGCCCGGCGAGCCGCCGCCCGGAGGGTGCGTACGAAGGCCGAAACGCCTCGAAGAAGCTGTCCAGGTCGGCGGCGCGTACGCGCAGCTGGGGGTCATGTAGCTCCACCTGCAGGCAGCGGCCGGGTCGCGCCTGCTCCGAGCTCTCGGCCAGCCGCGCGCGGACCGAGATGCGTGGCCGATCGGGCGCGCGCGTGGCGTGGTCGATCAGCCCGAGCAGCGCCTCGGCCAGGCGCGCGGGGTCGGCCTGCAGCGGCGGCAAGCCCTCGGCGACCTCGAGCGCGAGCGTGAGCCCGCGCTCGGCCGAGCGCTCGGCCGCGGCCACGGCCACGGCCTGCAGCACCTCGGCCAGGTCGGTCGGGCGTGGCTCGAGCTTGAGCTGCCCGGCTTCGAGCCTGGCCCAGTCGAGGATCTGATCGAGCAGCGCCAGCAGATCCTGGCCGCCGCGGCGGATCAGCTCCACGCTTGGGCGCTGCGCTGGCGCCACCGCGTCCTGTCCCTCCATCAGCAACAAGTCCGAGAAGCCGATCACCGAGTTGAGCGGGCCGCGCAGGTCGTGCGCCATCGCGGCCACGAAGCTCACGCGCAGCTGCTCGGCTTCTTCGAGCGAGCGCCGCGCCTGCTGCTGCACCGCTTGCAGCTCGCGCGAACGCGCGAGCACCAGCAGCAGCGAATCCAGCAAGGCCGCGGATTCCGCCGCGCGCATCGGGGCACGCGCTGGCGCCGTGGGCGCGCCCGGGTTGCCGCTGCGCTCGGCCAGCACCGCGATCGCGTCGAGATCGGTCGACATCGGGTGTAGCGCCCAGGCGGCGAGCGCGGCCGCACCCAGCACCACGCCGAGCAGGCGCAGCAGCGCCAGCACGTTGGGCGGCGCACCCAGCAGGGCGCCCAGCACGGCGAGGCCGAGCCCGTTGAGCACCAGCGCGAAGGCCAGCACCGCGATGCAACGCCCGGGCAGCGCCCTCACGCCTCGCTCCACGCCGGCAGCTCGAGCACGAAGGCCGTCCCGCCTTGATCGCTGCGCAGCACGAGCGTGCCGCCGAACAGCTCGGCGAGCTGGCGCCAGATCGCCAGCCGCAGCCGGCTACCCTCGTCGAGCCCCTTACGCCGCAGCCCGGTGGGCTCGCTGCCGAGCAGGCCCTCGACCTCCTCGGGCGCGAGCTTGCGTGCCGGATCGCACACCGCCACCTGGACCTGCTCGCCGAACGCGTGGGCCGACAGCACCAGCAGCTGTCCTTGCAGCACCGACAGCGCCTGGCTGGCGATGCCGTGCAGCAGGCGCGTGAGCCGCTCGTCGTCGCCCAGCACCAGCGGCAGGTCGTCGCCCAAGTCGAGCCTTATGTGCACCGGCTTGTCGCCGCGCGCTTCCTCCAGCGCCTCGCCCACCTGCTCGAGTGCGGTGGCCACGTCGAGCGGCTCGCGTCGCAGCTCGAGCTGGCCAGCGGCGGTGGCCGCGAGCTCGATCACCTCGTCGAACAAATCCTGCAGGCGCTTGCCGGTGCGTCCGATCACCACCAGGTTCTCGCGCTGGCCGGCGGTCAGCGGGCCCTCCAGGCCGGAGAGCAGCACCTCGGTGAATCCAAGCACCGCGTTGAGCGGCGTGCGCAACTCGTGCTGCACCGACTTGAGAAAGCCGGTCTTGTACCGGCTCGCTTCCTCGGCTTGTTTGCGCAGCCTGCGGCTCTCGTGCAGACCCTCGAACAACCTGCGCCGCATGTGCTCGATCTCGATCAGCGTGCGATCGCGGGTGTGGACCGGTGGTGAGCTCAACGCCCGCCCGGCTTCCCAGCCGATCGCCATCTCCTGCAGCCGAAACGCCTCGAACGAAAGCGGCAGCAGCGCGCGCTTGAGCAGCCGCAAACCCAGGCCGAAGCAGAGCAGGCCGAGCCCCAACGCCACCACGACACCGAGCCAGGGCCCAAGCCCGCTCGACTCCACCCACAGCACTGCCTGCACTACGAGCGCGAGCGCGAGCAACCCCACGAGCACGGGCGTAATCCTGGTCGGTGCGCGACCCATGCCCGCAAAAGCGTACCACGAGGGCGCCTGCGGCGGCTCGCCCTAGGTCGGTGGCCAGAGCCCTGCGCACGTGCGCTGCGCCGGCTAGCGGCTCGCGCTCGCGTGGCGGGCCCAGCCTCACTTCTTGCGCGGGGGACGGCGGCGCTTGCGCGACGGTGGGCTCCCTGCTTCTTCGAGCAACGCGAGGTCCGCGAGATCCTTGGCGCGGGCCGCCGAGGCTAGCGGGGCCTTCCGTGCACGGCCAGCGCGTGGGCGCCGACTACCAGAAAGCGCACGCGGTGGAGACGAGCGTGCTCACGAACTCGCTGAAAACCGGATGGAATGTCACGATACCAGCCCCAGGTTGCGCGACGGATCAGCTCCACCGCAGCCAACCGCTCGTGGACGGGCCGCGTGAGCCAATATCCCGCCTCGGGATCGGGCTCGCCAACGGAGTGAAACGAAACCTCGCGCATCCCGGCAATATCACTCACGCCGCACGGTTTCGCCCGCTTCCCGTTTGCGGGGAGCCTGCGCGAGCGGCTCGGGGACGCCCGCGTTCGACCGGACCATATCATTGACTGGTCCAGACCATACCAATAGACTGGATGGATGGGCGATGCGGTGAAGAAGATCACGGCGAACATCCCGGCCAAGCTGCTCGAGCGGGCGCGAGAAACCACTGGGCTCGGAATCACCGAGACCCTGGTCGCGGGGCTCGAGGAGCTGGAGCGCAGCCGCAAGCGATCGGCGCTACGTGGGTTGCGCGGGAAGGTTCGCTTCGAGCTCGATCTCGCGAAGACGCGCCGATGATCTTGGTCGACACCACGGCATGGATCGAGTTCTTCCGCGGCCGTGATCCAGTGGCGAGCGTCGTGGATGAAACGCTCGCCACCGACGAAGCCGCGTTGTGCGGGCCGATCGAAACCGAGCTGCGGCGTGGCCTGCACGAACGGGAGCGCGCTCGCGTGCTGCCGCTGCTCGATGCCTGTCACCACCTCGCGCAGCCCGCGCAGCTGTGGACGGAAGCCGGCGATCTCGGATTTGCGCTGCGCAAGCGCGGGGTGAGCGCCAAGACGCTCGACCTTCTGATCGCCGCCTACGCGTTGAGCCACTCGGCCACGCTTCTGACCACGGACAAGGACTTCAAGTCCATGCAGAAGGCCGGCGTACCGCTCCAGCTCGCCCTGCTGTAGATCGCCACCCCACCCGGGTCGCCCCCGCCCGGCCACGGCCAGTGAATCAGCCAGTGCGACGAAGAACCTCGACGTCTCGCACCAGTCTCGAGCCAAGACGCTTCACAGGTCGCGCTACCGAACCTGCTTCCCAACGGGGCCCCTGATCGCACCACCATGACGAGCACCGGTCGCCGTTACGAGCTAGAGCGCATCATCCCGCCCGACTATCGAGCTATCGCGATCCGTCCTCCATTGTGGTGCGCACGAGCTACGCAAGGGCTTGCTCGCTCCGCGTCGCGCAGCTGACGGTCGCTCAGCCGGCCTTGGCCAACTTCTGCTGAGCGTTCCAGAGATCACAGTCCATCTGCAAGCCGAGCCAGAACTGTGGCGAGGTCTTGAAAATGCGCCCCAGCAAGATCGCCGTTTCCGCAGTCACGCCGCGTTTGCCGTTGATGAGCGTGTTGATTCGCTGGACGGGTACGCCCATCCTTTCTGCTAGCGCGGTCTGAGTCATGCTCAGCGGCTTGAGAAATTCCTCGAGAAGAATCTCGCCCGGAGTCGTCGGAGGTCGGTGCTTGGGGAGCATGGGTTTACCTCGGATTGGGCGGCCCTAGGGCGGCCATTCGGATTCGGTCATCGGTCATCGGTCAATGGTAGTCGGTAATCGACACGTCGGACGCATTCCCGGCTTCGAGCTTGAAGGTGATGCGGAATTGGTCATTGATGCGAATCGCATAGAGCTTGCCGACGCGTTTCAGGCGGTTGCCAGGCGGGCTCTTCAGATCTTCGGGCACTGCGGCTCTATTCAACATGTCGAGCTTGCGGCGAGCGATCGCCCAAAGCTCCTTCGGTATTCGCCGCGCCGCCTTGGTCTCCGCACCGTGGTAGATGTCTTCGGTGGTCCGGTCGGCAAAGCTGCTGATCATTCCGGGCGCTCACGAGCGACTTTAACATTTGCACAGCATCCGTGCAAATAGACCAAGGCGCCGCGTTCGAGCAATGCCCGCGGGGCGCGCGGCTCGCACGATTCACGTGAATCACGGCCGGCGGGTGGTTCGCCACGGCGGACCGTGTACCATCGCCGGCCATGGCCGAGCTGCCGTGCGAGCGCATTCGCTGGACCGACCCCCGGCTGCGCGCGGGCTGGCTGCTGTTGCTCGTGGCCGCGATCTTCGGCGTCGCGACCCTGCCGCACGGCCTGATCAACAACGACGAGTACTACTACGCCGGGCAAGCCGCGGTGCTGGCGCACGGCCGCGTCGTCCCCCAGCCGGGCGACCCGTTGCCGATCGCGCTGCTCTCGCCTGCCGCCGCGTTTCGCTTTCCCGTGGCCTGGCCGGCGCTGCTCGCGCTCGGGCGCTTGGCTCTGGGGTTCGCCGGGATGCAGCTGGTCGCGCTCGCCATGCACTTGCTCGGCGGCGCGGCGGTGATGCGCATGCTGGTGCGGCGCGGCGCCCCGGCGGTGGCCGCCGCCGTGTACCTGTTTCACCCCGCAATCTGGATCTACTCGCGCACGCTGATGTCGGACGTGCCGGCGCTGGCGGCCTTGCTGTTCGCGATGGACGCCTGGGAGAACCGCGACCGCGCCGCGGCGGCGCTCGGCTTCGGCTTCGCGATCGCGTCGCGCCTGTCTTATCTGGTGTACGCCGCCGGCCTGGTGCTGGTGCTTCGAAAGGCCCGGCGGACACGCCGCGCGGACATGCTGGCGGTCGGCGTCACGGTTGCGGCGTTGCTGGGCGTGCAGGCGCTCGTCAGCGTGCGCCTGGGCACCACCTGGCTCGGCGGACCCTACGCGCGCAGCGTGACCTGGCGCTTTCTGGTCAGCGCGCCGCTCGGAAACCTCGCGCTCTACCTCGCCGGACTGCTCCTGCTGCCACCCTTCTCGCTCGGCCTCGCGCTGCTCAAGCGCAGGCCCGTGGACCCCTGGGTGTGGGTGTGCGCGCTTGGGCTGCTGCAGGCCGTGGTTTACGGCTATCACGACGCTTCACCCTCGTGGCTCGAGACCCTGGTCGGAGGACAGCGCCTGGTGCTGCCCATACATGCGGCGCTGCTCGTGAGCACCGCACCAGACTGGGCAAAGCTCTCGCCCTTTCGCCATCCAGCCTGGGTCGTGGCCGCCTCCGTGGCGGCAGCCGCGCTCGGAACGCACGCGCTCTTACGACTCCAAAGGCGCTACCAACCCGCCACCGACCTCGTTCGCGCCTGCGCGCCCTTGCAGCTCGCCTACGACCTCGACGCCGCGCGCGTGGCCGGCGCCATCCAAGCCCAAGGCCACCAAGTCATCCGCTGGCCCCACCCCGTCGACCCCACCTGGGACGTGCTCATTCTCTCGCCCGGCCCCCAAAGCCACCAACCCGGCTTCAGCCAACACTGGCCCACCCCACCACCGCACATCGCAAGCGCCCGCTGCCAACGCCTCGGTGCCTACGCGATCTACGACTTCAGGGATCGTTGCCCCGTCGGTGGCACGCCCTGCCGAGAGGGCGCCAGGGCGGGTCTGTAGTGTAGAGCGCATCATCTCGCCCGACCATCGAGCTACCGCGGTCCGTCTCCATCCGGTGCAAGCCGAGGCCGCCTTCCTCGCCGGCAAGGCGTTCCTCGCCTACCGCAAACGCGGCGGCGGTCGGAAGACCCCCCTGCCCGACTTCTACATCGGCGCCCACGCTGCCATCTCGGGATTCCGACCCCTGACCCGCGACGCGACGCGCTACCGAAGCTACTTCCCAACGGTGCCCCTGATCGCACCACCATGACGAGCACCGGTCGCCGTCACGAGCTAGAGCGCATCATCCCGCCCGACCATCGAGCTATCGCGGTCCGTCCCCATCCCGTCCGGCTCGCGGTCTACGACTTCAGGGGCCGCTGCCCCGTGCGCGGGGCGGGATGCTGGGAAGGCGCCACGGCGGGTCCGTAGCGTCACAATTGCGAACGCCTGCGTCGTTTCTGGGCACCAAGATCAGCAGCCCCTGAACGTGCGATTGGCCCGGCTGTGCTATAAAACGAGTCGACGTGCGCGAGCTCAGCTTCGAGTCTACGACCACCCTGTCGCAGGATGCCTTCGCAGCCTGGGTGCAGCGGCGTCCGAGCTGGGACGGCAATCACTACGAGCTGCTCAATGGGAGGGTGCGCATGAACCCGCCGGCTGGGTATCCCCACGGCAAAGTCGAGGCGCAAATCGTTCGTGCCATCGGCAACGTGGCGGCGGCGCGCGGATCCGGTGAGGTTTTCGGTTCGAGCCAGGGCTTCGAGCTGGCCTCTGGCGATACCGTCGAGCCCGATTGCAGCTTCATATCGGCGACCCGCTGGCAAGCCATGCCCGCACCACGGTTCGGCGAGTTCTTGCGCGTCGCCCCGGACCTGGTGGTCGAGATCCTCTCACCCAGCACGCGGGCGCGTGATCATGGTGAGAAGAAGGCCATCTACGAGGCAAACGAAGTGCTCGAATATTGGCTGGTGGACAGCGAGAACGACCTGGTCACCGTCTTCGTGCGAACCGAAGGCCGCTTCGATGCGGGCCGCCAATACCGTAAGAGCGATAGCTTCGACTCCATCGTGCTCGGCACGACCTTCGCCGTGAAGGACCTCCTGGCGTAACCGCCGCGGGCAGCCGCGCAGGCTTCGTGCCAGAACGATGTAGAGCGCGACCATCGAAGTATCGCGTTCCCATTTCGTCCTGCGACCATCACGACGCTTCACCCTCGTGGCTCGAGACCCTGGTCGGAGGACAGCGCCTGGTGCTGCCCATACATGCCGCGCTGCTCGTGAGCACCGCACCAGACTGGGCAAAGCTCTCGCCCTTTCGCCATCCAGCCTGGGTCGTGGCCGCCTCCGTGGCGGCAGCCGCGCTCGGCACGCACGCGCTCTTACGACTCCAAAGGCGCTACCAACCCGCCACCGACCTCGTTCGCGCCTGCGCGCCCTCGCAGCTCGCCTACGACCTCGACGCCGCGCGCGTGGCCGGCGCCATCCAAGCCCAAAGCCACCAAGTCATCCGCTGGCCTCACCCCGTCGATCCCACCTGGGACGTGCTCATTCTCTCGCCTGGCCCCCAAAGCCACCACCCCGGCTTCAGCCAACACTGGCCCACCCCACCACCGCACATCGCAAGCGCCCGCTGCCAACGCCTCGGTGCCTACGCGATCTACGACTTCAGGAACCGCTGCCCCGCCGGTGGCACCTCCTGCCGGGATGACGCCAGGCCGGGCCCGTAGAGGAGAGCGCATCATCTCGCCGGACAATCGATCTATCGAGGACCGTCCCCATCCGGGGGTCGAGCTATCGCGGTCTGTCCCCATCCCGCGCAGCCTGCCGAGCTCAGCGATCACTGGAGCGCGCCGCACTCATGGACAGCGCCAGCGTTCGAGCAAGAAACGGCTCGTCCGCGGGAGCTCAGGAGTCAAGGCATCCTTGAGCATGCGGTGCGGAATACTGCCAAAGGGCAGGCTCGAATCTCTGCGGCAATGCTGGGAAAGCGCGCGCCGCGCGCGCATGTTGGTCGTTTCGTATGACGAGCCGCCCGTGGTGCTCAGAAGCCATACCGTACGCGCGCGGGCACGCAGCGCAGCCTCGAGCGGTTGCATCTGCTCGCGCTCATCCGGAACAATTCTGATCAGCCGGATCGGGAGCAGCGGAACGCGAAGCCTGCAGCGGCGCCGCAGCAACTCGGACAGACGGGGATAGGGCACGACAACCAGGTCGGGAACGGCCTCGTGCTGCAGGACCGCGCAATCGGCACCGGAAAGGTCGTTCAGGTCTGCTTTGAAGAAGTCGCGGCCCGACACTGTCAGCCCGAGTCCAACGCACAGATACGCGCCGGCCAGCACGAGCCCAGCGCGCTCGAGCTTCGACCGCCGCCACAGGCCCAGCGCGCACGCAACCAGCACGAACCACAACCACAAACTGTAACGCGGGTGCCAAACGCCGGTCGCCGTGGCCGCCGTCCACGCTAGCAAGGTCGTCAACAGATAGGAGGAAGCCCCGCGCGTCGCGGGATCGCGCAGGTGGACCCATAGGGCCCAAGCAAGCACGATGGGCACAATCACGCCGGTGAGCAGCCATGGCCACGGCGGTGCGGCTTCCCCCACCGCGCCCAAGCCGGCCCAGGTAATGAACGGGCTCCAGCGCGGCTGCACCATGTGCGGGCCGAGCGCGTGGAGCACGCCAAGCGGCGAAAGCCAGCGCAGGGCAAGCACGCACGCCACCGCGCCACCCGCGCTCGCGAACGAAACGGTCCGCGCCGAGGAATGCTCCTCGCTGAAGGCGAGCCAGAGCCACCATCCACAGTCGAGGACAAGAAACCATGCGTCGAGGTACCCGGCGATCGCGCCGACCACGGCGCCCGCGACGAAACCGGCGTGGCGGAGCAGTGGCCTGTCGCCGGCCCAGAGCGCCCGGGCACGCAGCGCATGAGCCAGCAGGAGCACCGGATACCAGCGCGCCGCGCCTGCGTACATGAAGACCACCGGATGAAAGGCCGCCAGCCAGACCGCAGAGCTGGGAATCCGCAACCAGCGCCCAAGCCAAGGCGCGCTGATGCCGAAAGCCGCAGCAGCTGCGAGCACACGCAAAGCGTTCAGCGGGTAGCGAGTGTGCCAAAGCGCGCCCAGCAACCGGTCGATACATGCGAGCCAGGGCGGATGCACGTCGCCCTGCAGCGCCTGCCAGAAGTGAGCGGGATCGGTCCGAAGGGCGAGCTCGATCGAAAACCACTCGTCGTCGTACGGCACGCGCGACCACGCGAACCAAAGCGCACAGCCGATCCAAACCGCCGCGGGCAAGGCCGGGTGCGCGAGCAGCCTTCCAACATGGCCCCGCCCGGACGCCAGGGCAGACTTCGAGCGAGCCGGATACTCTGGACTCGGGTCTCTCAGAACCATCTGCCCGCCCGGGTGTCGAGCAATCGGGTCGCGCCTCCGCGGTCGTGGGTGCGCGCCCCAATGCAGCAAGCCGCCATGGCGGGGCAAGCCTCGCAGAAGCGGTCCGAGAATCCAACCACGCCGCCTCTCTCTGTCAACGCCTCTGATAGCAGCGCGATCCGGGAACGGTCATGGGTACATCGCAGGGACGAAACGCCGTGGCGAGCCAGTGCCGATCGAAGTGCTTGGTGAACAGGTACCCGACGTCGACCAGCACATCGATACGCTCCTGATCGACGTACTGGTCGAGCCTTCCGCGTTCCAGGAACGCGAGCGCCTGACCGTCGACCTTTCCATCCAGATTCACCACGTTCGCACGAAAATACCCCAGCCTGCCGCACTGAAACGACCCCACTCGGGCGCTCGGAGCGATATGGCGCAAGACGTAGCCGGCGGTCACCGTGAGGCCGCTGTTCACGCGACCGGTGTGAAAGCTCATGAAGATCATGATCGCGAAAAGCGCCGGCATGATCGCATACGCGGCTACTCTGAGCGCGCGCCGCCGCCCACGCAGCTGCGCGGCAAGCCCGACTGCCATGGTCGGAACCGCCACCACCAAAAGCGGCGCGAAGTAGCGATGGTAGAAGTGCGTGACCCAGAACAGCAGCGGGTAAACGACCAGCAGCGGCACCAGCGCCAGCGCCCACATCATGAGGGTCTTCATGGCTGGCCGTGACCACATCCCCGCGAGCGCAGACCTGATCCACACCGCCATGGATGCGAACGAGGCGGCGCCGGCCAGAGCCACAAGCCCTCCGGGCCGCACGTAGATCCACGGTGCGAACGAACAAAGCAGCGCGATCGCTGCTTGACGAAGGCGCAGCCGCGCGTCCGTTGCGTTGATCCACGCCATCTGAGAGGGACCAGACGAGGGAAGCCAACGGCCGCTTTGATGATGGACAAAGAGGAGCCAGGGCAGGATCCACGCGCACGCGATCAATCCAGTGATCAGCGCACGCCGGCGCTGGTCCGGCTTCCGAACCACCGTCAGCAACAATAGGGCGGCAAGCACCAGCCCGAAGTCGAGGCGACACAGCCATGTCAGTCCCAAGAGCGACCCAAACACCGCGGCGCCCTGCAACGACCCGCCAGACCGCACGGTCTGAAGCACGCAAAGGGCGATGAGCGCGAGGTAGAGCCCCGTCTCCACGCCAAAGGTTGCCTCTCGGAACGCATAGAAGTTGAACGCGGTAAGCAGGATCCCCCAGGTGTAGGCCGCGGGCCGGGCGTCGGCTTTGGCGAGCTGCGCGGCAATGCGCCCGAGCAAGTGGGCAAGCAAGAGCAGGGTGCCCGCACACACGAGCAACACGACCCGCGCGAACATCCACCGGTCGCCCCCGAGCACGCGCACGAGCCCCGCGAGCCCCATATAGAGCAACTCACAAAGAGGCTGCAACCCCGTAGTCGGATGGCCCGGCGCATAAACCAGCGCGCCGGCATCGATTGAATTCCACGCGATCGAGAGCATGTAGTAGCCATCGTCCCCCAGAGGCTTATCCGATAGAAATGGCATGCCCGGCCTGACATGCAGAGCGCTTGGAAAGCCGGTGGGCGATCCGAAGGCCAAGAAAATCGCGTAGGCCGAATAGAGCACCAGCGCGCCTTCGAGCAGCCGTGGTTCATCACCGCGCGCAAGAGGCGACCGCCCCGCGGTGCCTCGGATGCAGCCTCCCCCAAGGAACGCACGCCAAGGCCGGCACCGAAGCTTGGTCATCAGCGCCCCCCTTATACCGCATCGACCAAGGCGCAATCGCGGACACTGGTCGCAGCGGCCAGAAGCGTTCTATCCTCGCGGCGCGCCACGATGCTGCACGCTCGCAAAGGCCCCGCATCCGGCCCGCTCGCTCTCGCATCGCTCTTCAGTGCGTGCCGCACCCCCCGGTCCCAGGTTGAACCGGCAGGTTGAACCGGCGGAGGAGGATCGCTGGCCAAGAGCACGCAACTGTCCTTTTGCGCTGGCTGATGACGCCTCGGTGACCCTGCCCCGACAGGTCTTGCCTCAGACCACCTATCTCGTCACCCGCCGCGTCAGGCAGCGGCAGTTCCTGCTCAAGCCCACGGCCCAGGCCCGGCAGGCCGTCCTGTATTGCTTCCACCGCGCCGCCGATGTCTACGGCGTGTCGATGCATGCCCTGCAGGTTCCTCGACAACCACTACCACGCCGTGCTGACCGACCCCGCAGGCGAGCTGCCTGGGTTCATGGCTTGGGTCAACCGTGAGCTCGCCAAGTGAGCGCCGGGCTGAAGTGCCAGTGCCGTACACGCTGCCGCCAGCGCTCGCCGAGCGCGACCCGCAGCGCGTGGTCGCTGACATGGAGGCACTGATCGCGGAGCGCCAGCGAGCAATCCGCGTAGAGGCCGCCTTATGATGACAAAGCGTTCTGGGGCATTCAACGTCTGGAGAAGCTCAACACGTAACAATCAGCTCCCCAGAGTGAATACGAAGATTCCATGGTTCCAGGATCTGAGCCATGGAAGGCGGGGCATCTCGAGAAGGTAGGGGTACACGCGCAGCCAGCGCCACAGTCGTACGGTCTCCAGCCTGAATCCGTTCCTCCGGGCAGTAGCGATGAGGCTGACCCCCGATTTGGTTGCATCGACTCCTCTATCGCTGGCGAAGCCCAATGGCTTACGCGGTGACCAAATCTTATCGGTCGGGTAGTGGACCGCAAGCATGCCGCCAGGTCTGAGCACACGCGCGCATTCGGATAGAGCCCGATCTTGATCGAGGCACCAGAATGAGCCGTCGGATGCGACAACGGAATCGAAAGCCGCCGACCGGAACGGCAGCGCGTGAGCATCCGCAAGTATCGACGGTACTCCGTGCTCGTGCGCAAGCCTGAGCCGGTGGCGATCTCTGTCGATGCCAACCACGCTACGCACCGCCAGCTGCACGGTAAAGCGACCGCTTCCGCAGCCGACGTCCAATACACATATGTCTCCCCGAACGCGTTCCAAGAGCACACGTTCCATGACTTCGAAACGCCTTCGTCGCACCGGTACATGAAGTGCCGGAACGTCGAGCTGCGCTCGTGTGGGGCTGCGCGGCGGTCCGAACGTGCGAGCGATCGCCGCGTGCCGTCGCGATGACTGTTCGCGGATCAACACAGCTGGGCCCTTAGCGTACACTCGATCCAGCAAAGCTGGCCAGGCCAGGCTCGACAATTGCGTGGTGTACACCCCTTGGGGTTGCGGCAGGCCAAATACGTGGAAAGGATCGGCGTGTGCGGCCCCGCGTGACGCGCCTCGGCTTAGTGCTGCCCGACCTGGATCCGACGAGTGAAACCGACTCGGTTCGGCGCACGAATGCAGTGATCCGAAGGCTGCTGGAGTCGCGCTATGAGATCGTCGAACCTGTTGATGCCGATCTCGTAGTCTGTGGCGGCCTGCAGGAAGCCCCCGCAAGTGGGCCTCCCCGACTGATCTTCGCCCATGGCGCTCTGGGCGATCCCGGTCATTGGCTGCTGACCGTACCTCTGCTCCGCGTTTGCGATACGTTGGCCCTGAGCTCGAGCTCGGACGCGTGCATCGTGGCACGATTCGGTGGCGACCGGTTCTGCGGTAAGGTCTGGTTGCCCTTGTTCGTGGATACCGAGTTCTTTCGACCTGAAGCCGCGTTCCGCGCCCCCACGCGTGACGCCCTGGACATCCCTCGAGACGCACCGCTGCTCTTGACCGCATCCTCGCTCGAGCCGCAAAAGAACGTGCAGTCCGCGCTGCTCTTGCTGTGCGAGCTCCGGCGTGTTCGCAGCGACGCGGTTTGTGTCGTCGCCGGCTCCGGCAAACCAAAGCAGCTGGCCTATCTCGAGGAGCTGGCTCGCAGGCTTGGCATGGCGGAAGCCGTGCGCTTCGCGGGGTCCCGCACGCCGAGACAGCTATTAGGGCTCTACAACGCGGCGGACCTGTTCGTGCACCTCACGCTCAATCGTAAAGAGAACTTTGGACTGTGCCCGGTGGAGGCGCAGGCGTGCGGTGTGCCCGTGCTCGCATCGCGCTGGGGAGGCATCCGAGACTCGGTCCTGCCTGCGGAGACCGGGTTCTACGCCGACAGCTACTTGATCGCTGGAGAGCGCAGGATCGACTGGCTCGCGCTTCTGGCGCCGGCGATCGCATTGCTGGACAACTCGGGCATGCGCGCACGCCTGAGCGGGAACGCACGCCGTTGGGCCCGACGGCGTTTCTCGATTGCGGCGTTCGCACTGCGTCTCTATCGCTTCATCGATCGCGCTGTCGGCGCTGCCGTTGGCAAAGCGATAGACACGCGCAGAATAACTCTGGCGCCGGACGCCGATGCGTTACTCGTGGCCTTTGCACAACGGGCGATCCAGCTTCCCGGGGCGGACAGTCGAGCGGTGTCTGATACGCTTCGGTTGCCGCATGCCGGGACGTTCGCCTACCGAGCCGTGCACGAGTGTATGGTGTCAGCAGAAGCGCCGGCGGCGGCCGACGACCGCCGCTACTATCGGATCGTGGATGCGACGGTTGATGCGGACGGGCTGTGCCGGGTTCTCGATCCGGTCTGGCAGAATTCACTCCGGCTCGAACCCCTGATGGGCTGGGTCTGGACGACACTGGATCGGCCTGCGCGGTGGCGTGAGCTTCGTGAGGTCGCCTCAGCGGAGGGCTTGTCATCTGCCGACCTTCGTGCAGCGCTGCAATTGCTGATCGACATGGGTCTCGTGGGCGCGACGCCTGCATGAGCGCTGGGAGTCTTGTCTCCCGCCCACCGAATCCGGCGCGAACGGACCGCGCGCTAGTCTCTGCGGCCGGAAGTGTTCTATGCTCGCGCCCGCACTGCGATGCGGCACCTTCGCAAGCGCGAAAAGGTCGGGCCAAGGTCGGGCCTTTGTGCGTGTCAAGCGAGCTGATGCCTGACACCGTGGCCGAGCTCGACGCAATCGCACCGGTCCGCTGGCACTGCTTTGCCGCCTTCGAAAACTGGCAGTCGGCCGGTCCCCCACAACTTCGTCGCGTACCACGAGACCGGCCCGGAGCTATTTCGGGTGCTGACGGCGCCGGCACACCGGCGGCGGCTTGCACATCAAGCGGCCGATTTCGCCGTCATGCACAGGCGATGCGATCCGGTCGTCCTGGGTTGGAAACTCAGATTCGCAGCAGTGAGAGCTTGGCACCGAATTCGGCGTGGCGCCACGCAGTGGTGAGGGCGGCGCGATGGATCAAGCCCGCGTGCGCACGAGGCGAGCAAGGGCGGTACGGACCATCAACCAGAGCCCGGCACAGTAGTCGCGAACTCTGGGAGGCCGTCGAGCGAGCAGTGCACGTCCGATGATGCGATCGCAGCGGGCCAGGCCGACGCGCGCCTCGAGCGCATCGCCGCGGTGCACGAAGTAGGGCACGAATGGCACCTTGACCACGAAGCGGTGGAGCACATCGAAGTCGCCGCCAGTGCCGACAAACAACACGGCGTCTCCGGGGCGACCGCGTTTGCAAGCAACCACATCCACCGTTTCCCCGATTCGAACGGTCGGTGCCATCGAGGAACCCGCGCAGATTCGGTGTGGCAGCAAGGTGGTCGGGCTACTCATGCGGTGGCCCCCGCATGAGCGGGTCCCACGTGAGGTGCCACCGCGAATCGCCGATTCGAGCGGCCCCTGGTTCCGAGAGTTCGGCGCGTGCACTTTCGCTCGCTCGGTGGTGGCTCATTCGACGAGTTCGTCGCGGCGTAGTGGATGACCGAGGACCGTATTACGAGAGTGTGTTAGGTGTACACTGAGCCGAAGTGGCCACACGCTCAAGTCAGGGCGGATGGGGCGAGGGACCGGCACCCTGCTGATCATTGCCTGCCGCCTGGTTGCTCGATCGGGGAGTTCACGGTGACCACCCGGTGCTTGCGAAGAGACGGTGGCAGAGCCATCCAATGGCGAGGTGGCTGACCGACTTAGGAATAGGTATCGATTGGGCCGCAGGTGGAGTCGGAGCGGCTGCAGGCCAGCTGCAAGCGCTCGAAGACGCCCGTCTCCTCGACGCGCGGCGGCTCGTACGGCCGGCGCTCGGGAGCATTTCTTTGGGAGCTACTGGTCTCGTTCGATGCCATGGGGTTCACCTCTCGCGATTCCTAGTAGAAGAGGACCGCTTGGCCGTGGTTGGCCTGGCCCTGGCCGGTAGCGTTGTAGTCACCCACCACCATATCCGGGTAGCCGTCCCCGGTGAAGTCACCAACGTACGCCGTTACAAGGGTGGCTGTGTCTGCCGTTTGCGATTGCAGCGTCATCGAGATGCCCGAGGACTTGTTGACTGTATTACTGCTCACGGCCGACGCAAAGCGGTCGGCGTACCAGAGCACAACGTCCTTGCTCAGCCGCGTCCCGGTGAACAGGTCTCCCCGGCCGTCTGCATCGAGGTCACCGACCAGGCCCAAGGTGGGCAGGAATGCCTGGGCCACCGAGATGCCGATGTTGCTGCTCGGCCCCTGGATGGTGATGCGAGCCGCCGTGAAGTCAGCGCTGCTGCCGCTGGCCGAATCGCCGGGCTGGACGTACATCTGGCCCGAAATTGAATCGGAGATCGCGAGATCGGGTCCGGTCGTGCTCGCTCCCGCCACGTCGTAGAGATTGCCAAGCGCCCCCAACACCGATCCGAAGGCATTCGTCGAGCTGCCGGTGGCAATCGGCTGGCCGCTGGGGATGCCATTCGCAGCACGTAGGCCGAAGTCGCTCGCTGTGATCGGATCCATCCCAGGTGGCGTGTTCGCACGACCCGACAGGTAGTAGACCTTCCCCGCACCCGCAGCCGAAACCACCAGATCCTCGCCAGATGTGCTGTCAAAGTTGCCCACACCGGCGATGGCATAACCGAAGGCGTCCGAAGCGGTGGCCCAGTTGATGAAGAACCCCCTCAACAACTGCGGCGTGCCCGACGGCGCGTCCAGCCAGTTGCCCGAAGGCATTTCGTACCGCAGCTTCCAAAAGGGTCCTGTGTTGACTTTGCACGCACCGCTGACGCAGCTCTCGGTGCTTCGGCAGCCCGTATTGTCGGTGCACGAACGTGTCTCGTACGCGTTGCCGAGCACAATCACGAGCTGGCCTTGATTGGAGAAGCTTGGAGCGTACGGGGAGCCGATCGCGAGGTCCGCTGCGCCGCTTCCGTCGAAGTTCCCGACGCCGCGCAGGGTGGACCCGAAGAAGGCGTTGGTTGCGGCGTTTTCCAGACACAAATCCGCATTGCAGGCTGTCTCGATGTCGATGTCCGCCGTCGGCCAGTCCGCCTTGGGTCGTCCGAAGAACACTGACACGCGGCCGGTGTAGGAGCTCCAATACGGGTCGTCCACCGCGAAGTCCGGTAACCCGTCGCCGTTGAAGTCACCCAGTCCGGCCACCATGTAGCCAACCCCACCGCTCGAGCCGACGAACCCGACCTTCTTGGCCATGGTCGGATCGCCGCTGGTCCCGAAGATCAGCTCCGCACGACCTTGTCCCCCAACAACAACGTCCTCGATACCGTCTCCGTCGATGTCGCCGACCGCGGCGACTGCGTGGCCGAGTTGGCTGGTAGTCGCGCCGCTCGAGAGCACGGCTTGGCGGAACTTCAGCGTAAGATCCGTACTGCTGATGATCGGCGTGAGCTGACCCGCAGAGTCGGCAGCGCGCACGACGCAGTTGCGAGGCTCGGCGACCCGCAGTGGCAGCAAGGCGGATGGGCTGGCGCTCGCCGGCGTGAGCGACGCGGGCAGCGTGACGGGCGTCGCCGTTGTCCACCAAGCGTCCTCCGAGCCGGTGACCACGGCCGTATCGCTGCATCGCAGCTCGTACGACTGGAGCTGCCCAGCCCAGTCCTCCGTGGGTTTGGTCCACGTGGCGTTCACCCCAGCGCGGTACGTGGCACTCGCCGGGTCGAAGGTCGGGCTGTTGATGACGATGCCGTGGGTCGGCGGAAGATTGTCGACCGTCACTTGCACGGCATGCATCGTCGCGCTGCCGTTGATGCTGGCCGTGATCGTGTTCGGGCCTTCGGCCAGGGGCACGCAGCCGCTGATCTGCGCGCCGGAGACCGTGCCCATGACGTTGCCCGCTCCGCTCGAGATCGTATACATCTGTCCGTCGAGCGACGGATCCACGCTCACGACCACGTTGTAGCCGAAGCCACTGCTCGCACAGTTATCGCCGCTGACCAGCGTCGCACCGTCGGACGGGGAAGTAGTGAGCAGGGTGTCCACGTGAACGGAACGCGTTTGCTGCGCGAACCCCGTGCTGAGCGTCGAGGAGACCTTGAGGGTCACGTCGCTCGGACCGACGGGATTGTTTTGCGAGTCGTCCACCACTGGTACGCAAACATCGATACCGCCCGAGGCGTCGATCGCGACGTTGCTCGCCACCACCGTTCCGTTCACGCTCACCTGAGCTGTCCGGTTCGCCTGCTTGTCGGCGGTCGCGACGACGTGGATACCGTACTGGCCCGCGGTACCCGTGTTGCAGCCCTGTCCGGGCCCGTGATCCGAGTTGTTGAGGGGCGACGTGAACGCGGTGATGGCAGGCAGATCCGTCACGATCGTGGCCGTGCACATCAGGGTCGCGCTGTTGTCGAAGTCGTCTTTGCCGGTGGCACTGATGGTCACGGTGCCGACCCCGCCCAGGTTGAGGGCGGAAAAGGTCGCCCGACTCGTAATGATAGCGCTCGCGGCGGGGGATCCAGTCGTCCCATCGGTGTTCGTGAACGACAGGGTGGCGCTGGCGAGATCGAGGGAGCCGTCCCCGACGATCACGTCGCGCGAGGCAGCCTGCGCGACCGTGAGCTGATTGTTGGCTGCCGCTCTGCAAGGATCATTGCCGAACAGCAGCAGTGGCACTGCGCAATCGCCATGCAGCGTGATCGGATCGGAAGTCCCCACCAGCGTCTTGGTCGATGTGCCGCCGATCGTTTGCGTCGCCACCAGTACCGCGTCCGCGCTGGAGGGCTGGAACGGGGCCGCCGTGAGCTTGGCGCGGCCCGCGTAACCGGAAGGCAGCGCGGGTTCTCCGGATGCGGACGCGCTGCATTCGGCCATCGCGATCACGTCGCCGGTCTCCGAATCGCGGTGCAGCTCCACCTGGGAGCCGAGCTCCGTGCAGGCGATGGAGAAGGCTGCGTCGCAGACCGTCGGCGTGCTGGTGTCCGCGTCCGCCACGTAGCCGGTGCCGCCTGCGACGTTGATCTTGGTGCCGTCGGCAGGGCTCTCGATCAGGACCTTGGGTGCGGTGCCCCGATAGCTCACGCCCACGTCGCTGCGGCCCACGTTGCCGGCTTGGTCTTGGATTTCGACGCAGAGGTTTTGGTCGGTTTGGGCGTCGTCCAGGGTGATGGTGGAGAGCAACGGGGAGGTGCCGTCGTAGGTGCTGAAGTCCGTGCCGGTGATACCCGCGGTGGGGTCGCAGACCTTGGCGCGCTGGCCCACGCAGTCGCCACCGGTGACGGTGGAGGTGGCGACCACCTGGGTGCCGCTCGAGGCGCTGTCGGTGTCGTCGCCGGGGACGAGCACGGCGCCGGCCGCCGGGTCGGTGATGCTCACGTCGCAGGCCTTGGTGTCCACGGTCCAGTCGAGCTCACCCGAGGAGGTGGTGTTGCCCGCGCCGTCGGTACACAGCGCCTCGATCGTGTGCGCGCCCTCGCTCAGCGGGACGGCCTGGAACAGCGCGCTCGAGGCCTTGCCGTCGGTCGCGGCCGGTACCGTGAAGGGCTTGCGTGAGTTGCGGTCGACCAGCAGCTCCACGTCCTGGCCCACGGCGTCGCTGCTGCTCGCCACCTGGATGTCGAAGCCCGTGCCACCGGAAGCGGTCAGTGCGTGGTTCAGGTAGAGCGTGGTGTTGCCGTCGCCGTCCACGTAGGTTGCGGGCATCGGGGTCGCGATCGTGCAGTCGGGCCCGGCGCAGTCCACGAGGATGTCGGCCGGGAACTTCTTGGTACACAGGTTGCCGTTGCTGTCCTGGACCTGGACCTCGAGCGTGTTGGCGCTCATGCGGTTGCCCAGCACGACGCCGTCGAAGGCCGCGTTGGCGCCGTTGACCGTGCCCGACATCGCGGACTGGCCGTTGACCAGCACGTGCACCGGGCGGCCGTTGCCCGCGTCGGTCGAGATCTCGACCCGCGTGGTGAACGGATCCTTGCTGTTGGCCGGGCACTTGCCTGGGCCGCCCAGGGTGATGCTCTGGCCGCTCGCGGGAGGCGCCGGGCTGATGAACGTGATCGCGGCGCAGCTCTCCTGCACCGTGACCTTGACCTCGGCCGAGTCGATGGTGTCGGACCCGTCGGGGACCTGCGCCTGCAGGGTGTGCTTGCCGCTGCTCAGCGTGACCCCCGAGAACACCACCTTGCCGCTGCTATCGGGCTGCTCGCTGCCGGCCGACTGGCCGTCGAGCATCAGCGTGACCTTCTGCGTGAGGTCCACCGCGTAGGCGTTGACGCTGACGCTGATCTGAATCCCGTCGGTGCTCGAGTCCTCGTCGTCTGTGGACGTGATCGTCGCGTCGTTGCTGGGCGCGCTGATCTCGAGCGCCTTCAGCGTGTACTTCTGGGTGTGGTCGCTGCTCGCCGAGGCCGTGCTCGTCTGCAGGTAGATGCTGTGGTTGCCGGGCGGCAGCGTGACACCCGGCAGCTTGATGTCGCCGTTGTCCTGCACCATGGCGTCGACGGCCTGTTTGGTGTCGTCGATGAACAGCTGGACCACGGTCTTCGCGGCGATGCCTCTCGAGGTGCCCGCGACATCGAACTGCAACCCCGGCTTGTCCGGGTCGTTGTCGTCGTGCTTGATGGTCAGCGTCTGGTCGGCCTCAGGGGCCGTGACCACCAGCTGCACCGGCTTGGACGACGAGCTGCAGCCCGCCCCGAGCAGGAGCGTCGCGAGCAACAACAGCCTGCGCGCGCGTCCCACCGGGTGCCCGAAGCGTCCACTGCGTTGGCTACGCACCAAGATAGTTTCGCAAGTCATGCCATCTCTCCCCGAAGATCATCCAAGGCTCAGGTCGTGGCTTCATATCCCGTTACGGCAAGGCTCGTACCTGTCGCGCGCTTCGGATCCCCGCCGTGGCTCTCCTCCACGCTAGGACCAGGGGCACGCTCCAGACTCGGCCGCTTGCGGCCGGGTCGGCGGATTTGAATCAGCTCGCCGGGCTGCGCGTGCTGCGCGGGTGCGGGCAGGCCACCCTGCAGCCGGCGCAGCCAGGGCAAGCGGGCCGCGAGCGCATCGTCCGCGGCGGTGACGACATCGTCGATGATCTCGAACCTGTGCCCAGCCGCCTGTCTGTACGGCCCGACGCTCGAATCACGAGCAGTTGCGGCCGCGATGTGCGGGGCTTCGCCGTGTGCCACTTCGTAGGCGGTTCGCGCGTCTGCGCACGCCGAGGGATACGGCGCAAGGGCGTCGCCGACCTCGGCCAGCGCGGCAGCGTGGCAGCGGTTGCAATACGCGCGCAGGTCGCAGTCGCGGCAGCCGTGCACGTCGGCCCAGCGCAATCCGAGCAGCGCGTGCAATGCGTCGTTGCCGTCGCGCGCCGCGCGCACGCCCTCGCGGGCGGCATTGCCCAGGGGCACGTCGAGCATGGTGCACGGCCGCAGCTCGCCGTTGGGCTCGATGTGCACGTTCTCGCCGGCGCCGCACAACGTGGCGCCGAGAGGCTTCTGTGGGCGGGGCGCGGGCGCCGCGCCAGCAAGTCTCTCATCGCCCATGATACGCTTGAAGCCCTTCGCGCTGCGGCTCCACACCTCCGGCGCGCGATCTTCGTTCTCCCGCGGCATCATGTGCCCCGGATCGAGCGCGAAGGTCACCCCCAGCTGCTCGGCCATCGCGATGTACGCGTCGATCTCGTCCTCGTTCAAGCTCATGGTCGGCGTCTTGATGTGCACGTCCACGCCGAGCGCCGTGAGGTGCCTGATCCCCGCTACCGTCTTGTCGAACGAGCCCTTCACGCCCGTCACGAAATCGTGCACTTCGGCGCGGTGCGAATACAGGCTGATCTCGACCACGTGCACGGCCAGCGCCTTGAGCGCGGCGGCTAGCTCCTGGGTCATGGTCAGACCGTTGGTGAAGATGCGCAGCGCGAAGCCGCGCTTGCGCGCGTGGCCCAGTAGCTCGAGGAAGTCCTTGCGCAGCGTGGCTTCGCCGCCCGAGACCGTGAGCACCAGCACGCCGAGCTCGGCGAGCTCGTCGATCACCGCCTTGATCTGCTCGGTGCTCATCTCGCCCTTGCGACCCTGCTCCTGGTAGCAGTGGACGCAGACCTCGTTGCAGCGGTCGCTTACCTCGATCATCGCGCGCAGCGGGCGGCCGCTGCGCTGCTCGATCGCGCTCAGTATCGCCTCGGCTCCCCCGGCGGGCCCGCTCATGATCGCGCCTCCGGCTCGAGCGCGCCCAGCTGGCGCAGCTCGCGCACGAACGACTCCACGTCGCGCAGCGCGGTCTGCTTGTCGACCTCGAACTCCTCCACCAGCGCCTCGGCGATCGCGTCCATGCTGCGGCCGTCGCACAGCTCCCACACCCGCGTGCCGACTTCGTTCAGCGTGTGCAGCTGCTTCTGATCGATCACCACGATCAGCGCCTTGCCTTCCACCACGCGCGCGGCCACGCGTTCGTTGCGCTTGGGTGTCGCCCCGGCGGCCATCACGAGCGCACGCTCCTGCGCACGGGCTCACCCAGCAGCTGCGCGAGCGCACCGTCGTTGTCGCGACCGAGCACGGTGGCGATCGAGCCGACCTGAACCTGGGAAGAAAGCTCCATCACGGCGCGTAGATACACGTCCTCGCTGGCGGGCGAGTCGTCGGCCCATTCTACTGACTCTCGCAGCGCGAACAACGCCTGCGCGCCGCGCAGCGGCGTGATCTGCGGCTCGCCCTGCCGGGCCTGCCGCACGCGCAGGATGGCGGCCAGCGGGTACGCCACCCCGCGCGCCGCGGGCGTGTCGACCGCGCTGCCGCCGGGCAGGCCCCAGGCCAGCCACCCGTCGGGCCCGCGCAGCACCGCGACGTGGTCGAATGCGAAGCAGCGTGCGCGGCGTGTGTGGCGCACGGCCGTGCTCTTGCCCGCGCCGCTCGGCCCCACGAACAGCACGGCGCGGCCGTCCAGCTCGGCGGCCGCCGCGTGCAGCACCACCCCGCGCTCGCGGTGCACGATCGCCGCCGACACGCCGCGCAGCAGCGCGAGCATGCCGTCGTCGCTGGGCGCGACGCGCGCGGTCAGCGCGTAGCGGCGCGGCGCCACCTTGGTCAGCTCACCTTCGAGGCCCGGTGCACGCAGCCGCAGCGAGCCACTGCCGCGCTCGGCCGCGCGCCAGCGCACCACGTTGCCAGGCTCGCCGGGCGCATACGCGTCGGGCAAACAAGGGGGCTCGGACAGCAGCGCTGGATCGCGATGCACGGCGCACACCACGTCCGCGGCGGCACGCCCGTCCACGCCCAGGATGCAGTGGCGCGCGCAGTCGGCCGGCAGCTCGGCGCCGCCGTGCGCCTGGGTCTCGGCGAGCAGCTCGAACGCCACGCCGCCAAACACCAGCCGCTGGCATCGGGTGCGCGTCGCGCTCGGCCGCGGCGCAGCGCCGCGTTCTCTTCCGCCCCAGTCTAGGCGAAGCACATCCAATCCCCTTCCGGGTGGGTACTCTAACGGTTGCCCCGCCAAACGCCACCATTCAGTGGCCGCCCAAAGACCTGCGATCCCGAAGATTGGGAGCGAAGCGGCCCTCCCCCGGCGACTTTGGGCGACGGCGAGGGAGGGTCGCGTGACCCTCCCGTTCACCGGTTACAAGAGCACGACGTCCGACACGTCCAACGCCTTCTGGGCGACCACGCTGCGCGTTTCCTCGTCGCGCTGTACGGCCATGTCGTACAGCTCGCGCAGCAGCGTGGGGTGCTCGCGAACCGCCTCAGTGAACTGTTCGCGGCTGAGCGCAAGCGCCACGGTCGTGTGCAGCGCCACCACGTCGGCGTTGGCGGGCCGCCGCAGCACCAGCGAGATCTCCCCGACCACATCGCCGGGCCCGAGCTCGGCCAGCACCACCCGGTCGCCATCCGCGTCGCTGCTGCGCACCTGCACGCCGCCGCTGGCGAGCAGATACAGGCAGCTCGGCTCCTCGCCCTTGCGTACCAGCACGTCGCCCGCCTCGAAACGCTCGCTCTTGAAGCGGGCGACCAGCTCCTCGCGCTTGGCAGCCTCCACGCTCGACAGGATCGCGCTGTGCCGTATCAAGTTGGAGATCATGCGACCGTAGCAGAAGCCACCCAGCTCGCGCGCGATGATCGGGTCCTTGTGCGCCAGATCCTCCAAACCCTCGCGCCCGATGCACAGCAACTGCACCGGCTCGACCGCGATCGCCGACGCCGCCCGCGGCGCATTGGTGACCAGCGCCATCTCGCCGAAGATCGCGCCCGGCCCGAGCGTGGCCAGCAGCGTGGGCGGCTGCGCGCCGTCCTCGCGCACCACGTTGATCACCCCGCGCGCGAGCACGAACGCCTCGCGCCCTTCCTCGCCCTGGCGCAGCGCGTACTGCCCGGCATCGAGCTCGCGCAGCTCCAGCCGCCCGAGCAGCAGCTGCAGGTGCGGTGCGGCGAGCGCGCCGAACAGCGGCAGCTCGGGCAAGCGCGCGCTCGGCCCCACGGCATCCTTGGTCTTGAGGAAGCGCTGCGCCGCCTTCTCTGCTGCGTCGAGCAAGGCCTCACCCGAGAGCTTCGCGAAGTGCGGCGCGACGCCGCCCTCGCCCGGTAGCGCCGGAGGCTTGGGCGCGGCGTCGCCCACGCGCGGCGAGCCCTTGCCGAACGCCGCTGCGATGCGCGCGAGCGCAGCGTCGCCGTGGCCCGCGTCGAGCGCCAGGTGCGCAGCGATCCAGGCACCCGCCAGATCACCACGGTGAGTGAACGCATCGATCAGTCGCTTGGCCACCTCGCCGGCCGTGCTCGCGCGCTCGGCATCGAGCAGCAAGCGCGCCACCAGCGCGGCCGCACCGAGGTTGTCGGGTGAAGCGGTCAGAATCGACGCGGCCTGGCGCAAGGCCTGGTCGTGCTCCCCGTGCAGGCGCGCAGCGTGCGCCTCGTCCAGAGCCGACAGCCCGTGTTGGGTCTGCGCTTGCGGGTCGCTCATGACCGGTCCTCGCGGGTCGCGTCGCGCGTGGCGTTGGGCGCACTGCGCGCGCTGCACCCGCTTGGTCGAGGTCCGCCGTCACGGCGCGGGCGCGCGCTGCGAGCATAGGCAGCCGGGCGCGGGCTGTCCACCGCGACCGGCCCGGCAGCAAGCGGCCAGCCGAGCTCGAGCCCGCCCGCGTTCCTCAAACCCCGGGTGGGATACTGTGGGGAATAGGGGCGGAACTGATTTCTGATACTTATCAACGCTGGGGTCATCCGACTTTTGTTTGTGAAATCATGGGAATACAAATTGTTGTCCACATCTGGCCCCCAGGCCGGCCGGCACCTTGGCAACCGCCGCAACTGCGCTGAATCATGGCGGACTTTGGCCACCTAGGAGGAACTGTGCGATCTCGTCGGCATGACGCGCCGCATCCTGCCGACCTAAATCAATCAAGATACGCGCGAAGTCTCCGTCGAACAGGAGATAGCTGGCCAGATCGGCGTCCCGGCCCTCCCCCACCTCGAGCAGGCGCAGCATGGCGCGGCCCATCATGCGCGTGAGCTTGGGACGGTGCCCGCGCAGGTGCTCGCCGGCGAGCAGGCCGATGTCCACGCTCGGGTGCAGCACGAAGGTGCGGACGAAGCGGCGCGAGACCCGGCCGCGCGCGTCGGCCACGGCATTGAGCTTGGTCAGGAAGTCCGGCCCGCAGGCGGTGGTCGCGTCGTGCAGCAGGTCGTTGATCAGGTTGAGCCGCTCCACGTCGTGCTCGATGTGGTCGAGCATCAGCGCGTCGACCGCCTTGCCCAGCAGAAACGAGGCGCCCGGGGTCCGGCCCATGTGGATCTCGGTCTGGCGGTTGGGGGTGGTGACGCCGATCACGAACATGTGGTCCACGCCCAGATGCACCGAGGGCGACGTCGGCGTATTGAGCCGGATACCTCCGTCGCAGAAGTAATCGTTTCCGATACGAACCGGCGGAAACACCAGCGGCATGGCCGCCGATGCCAGCACGTGCTGCGGCAGGATGTGGGTCGGCTGGATCACGACGCGCGGGCCGCTCCGCGGCAGCCGCACGCCCGGCGCGCGGTCGATGTACACGGTGGAGCGGCCGGTGCGGACGTTGGTCGCGCTCACGGTCAGTGCGGTGAGCTTCTGGCTCTTGAGATTGCGCACCAGCTGCCGCCACGGGATCTTGTGGCTGATCAGCTTGGCCAGCGGCCGCGGGTCGAAAATGCCGGCGGCCACGCCGCCGCCCAGCCACACCCGATACAGGCGCGTGGCCTGGCGCAGGTTGAAGTGCAGCACGTCGCGCAGGTCCTGGTTCAGCCACACGTCCGAAAGCAGCATCATCCCGGTGGCCGGGTCGTTGGCGGTGGCGGCGAGCGCAGTGGAGTTGACCGCGCCGACGCTGGTGCCACTGATCACGTCGAAGCGCGGCGGCCGGCCGTAGCGCTGCGGGAACTCGCGGTACAGGTAGCCGAGAACCCCGACCTCGTAGGCGCCGCGCGCGCCGCCGCCCGACATGACGATGCCGTAGCTGTTCACGCTGGGGCTCTTGGTGGGACCCGGATGGCTTCGCCGGCAGGGCGGGCAGGGCGCCGTGCCCCCCGGGGTAAAGAGACCGCGCTTGGCGGCCTGCTGGCGTCTGGGCCGGGCATCGACGACGCTCGAGCATGACCGAAATCGCGCGCGTAGGACAGATCCCGAACCGCCCGTCGGGCTCGCCCTGTTCTACAATCCCCCGATGATCCCGCTGACACGGCCCTGGTTGGGCGCCGAGGAGCACACCGCCGTGGGCGAGGTGCTCGACTCCGGCATGTTGGTGCAAGGCGCGCGCGTCGCGCAGTTCGAGGCCGCGGTGGCCGCGCAGGTGGAGCGCGCCCACGCCGTCGCCGTCACCAACGGAACCACGGCGCTTCGGCTCGCGCTGCTGGCGATCGGCGTCGGCCGCGGCGACCGCGTGCTGTGCCCGGATCTGACCTGGCCGAGCCCGGCGCACGCGATCCTCGAGTGCGGCGCGGTGCCGGTGCTGCTCGATGTGGACGCCGATGAATGGAACGCGGGCCCCGACGAGGTGGCGCGCGGGCTTTCGCCGCAACCCCGCGCCGCGATCGTGATCGACCAGCTCGGCAACCCCGCGCGCGTGACCGAGATCGCGGCACTGCTGGGCGAGGTGCCGCTGATCGTCGATGCCGCCTGCAGCCTGGGCAGTCGCCGCCGCGGCGTGCCCTGCGGCGCGGGCGGCGTGATCGCGTGCACCAGCTTCCATCCGCGCAAGGTGATCACCACCGGGGAAGGCGGCATGTGCCTGACCGACGACGCCGTGCTGGCGCAGCGCCTGCGCGAGCTGCGCAACCACGGCCAGTCCGCGCCCGGAACCTTCGCGCGCGCCTCGGGCAATCACCGCATGACCGAGCTCGCGGCAGCGGCCGGCGTGGTGCAGATGACGCGCTTGCAGGCGATCGTCGATGCGCGGGTGGCGCTGGCTGCGCGCTACCAGCAGGCGTTCACGGGCTTGCCGCTGTCGCTGCAGCACGCTGCGCCGGGCGCGCAGCCGAACCACCAGACCTTCGGCGTGGTGCTGCACGCGAGCGGCGAGCGCCAGCGCGTGATCGACGCGTTGGGCGCGCGTGGGGTGCAGGCCGGCGCGCTCAGCTACGCGCTGCACGGGCTGCCGCACCTGGCGCCCTACGCGCAGGCCGCACGCGAGGCGGGCCGCACGTTCGAGCGCTCGGCCCGGATCGCTCGCGACGGGCTGGCGCTGCCGCTCTTTCCCGGCATGCGCGAAGCCGAGCAGCAGCAGGTGATCGACGCGGTGCAGGCCGTGCTCGGCTGAAGCCCGTCCCAGCCGCATCTCCCGGTCGGCCTCGATGTCGTGATATTCTCCGCGAGCGTGAGCACCGGACCCATTCTCGAGGTCAGCGACCTCTACAAGACCTTTCGCATCGGCTTCCTGCGCAAGCGTATCGAGGCCGTGCGCGGGATCAGCTTCGAAGTGCGTAAGGGCGAGATCTTCGGCTTCGTGGGTCCCAACGGCGCGGGCAAGACCACCACGATCAAGATGGCGCTGCAGCTGATCTACCCCGACCGCGGAGGGGTCAAGATCTTCGGCGTGCCCACGGGCGACCCGGTGGCGCGGCAGCGGCTCGGCTACCTGCCGGAGAACCCCTACATCTACACCTACCTCAAGCCGCTCGAGTTCCTGGACCTGTGCGGGCGGCTGACCGGGCTGGACCACGCAGCGCGCACGTCGCGCTCGCGCGCGCTGATGGAGCGGTTGGGCCTGGGGCACGCGGCCGACCGGCCGATCGGCCGCTTCTCCAAGGGCATGATGCAGCGGCTGGGCGTGTGCCAGGCGCTGCTGCACGAGCCCGAGCTGCTGATTTTCGACGAGCCATTCAGCGGGCTCGACCCGATCGGCCGCAAGGACATCCGCGACATCCTGCTCGAGCAGCGCACGCTCGGGCGTACCCTGCTGTTCACCAGCCACGTGCTGAGCGACGTGGAGATGCTGTGCGATCGCGTGGCTGTGGTGCAGCGCGGTACGATCAGGGCCTACGGCACGTTGCACGAGCTGCTCAAGCCCGAGGTGCGGCGGGTGGAGATCGAGCTGGCGAGCGTGACCGACGCCCTGCGCAGCGAGCTGGCAGCACAGGCCGCCGAGGTGCGCGAGCTGCACCAGCGTTTGATGATCGTGGTCGAAGGCGACACCAAGGTGCCCGCCCTGCTCAAGCTCGCGATCGAGCGCGGCGCTCAGGTGCTCGCGGTCATCCCCTACCGCGAAACCCTCGAGGACCTGTTCATGCGTAAGGCCGTCGAAGTCGCCTAGAGCACCGAACATATTGAAACGTGTGCGAAGTCGGGGTCATGGCGGGATGCAGGGTGCGGGCCGGAGCCCGAAGGCGTAGTCCATCCTACGTCGAGCGGGGAGCGCGCGTGCCATGCGCACGCGAGGGCCCCGAAATCGTGCGTGTTTCAATAGGTTCGGTGCTCTAGTCGGTGTCCTCGCCCCGCCTTCGCCCCGCGCCCCAGCTCCGCGCGCTATGCTCCCGGCGTGCCGCACCCCCGCATCTCGCCGCACGAAGCGCATCGCTTGATGCAGGAGCAGGGTTATCTGTACCTCGACGTGCGCAGCGCCGAAGAGTGCGCGCTCGGTCATCCCGAGGGCGCGTACAACGTGCCGCTACGCCTGCGCACGCCCCAGGGCATGCGCGACAACCCCGACTTCGTGCGGGTGGTGGTGGGTGCGCTCGGCACCGACGCCAGGCTCGTGGTCGGCTGCCAGAGCGGGGTGCGCTCCCTGACCGCGGCCGAGCTGCTGCTGCAAGCGGGGCTCACCAGCGTGGTCGAGCTACGCGCGGGCTTCGAAGGCCGCCGCGACGCGTTCGGGCGCGCGCTCGAGCCGGGCTGGCGCGCCGCGGGCTTGCCCTGCGCGACCGAGCTGCTGCCGGGTCGCAATCACGACGCACTCGCGCGCGCGCGCTGACCCGAACCAGCGGCGCACGTCCCAGCTTCCAGCTATGCTTGGAAGCGAGGCCCGGGTGGGGTCTCGGACGCACGGAGGCTGGCGATGGGGCGGCGA
Source organism: uncultured delta proteobacterium (assembly GCA_963778655.1). Taxonomy (GTDB): domain Bacteria; phylum Myxococcota_A; class Polyangia; order Polyangiales; family JAFGIB01; genus CAVZVA01. The sequence goes on along the minus strand of CAVZVA010000010.1, from coordinate 814,920 downwards.
GAACTGTGGGCGAGCGCGCTTGCGCTGGGGTTGCTGCTGGACGGGTGCCCGAAGACGACGCAGCTCAGCAGCGACGTCAAGCAGGACGGCGGCAGCAGCCCGGGCAACAGCCAGGCCGGCAGCGGCACCGGCAACTCGACCGGGCGCGGCGGCAGCGGCGCCGGCAACCCGGGCGGCGACGGCACTGCGATGCTGGCCGACGGCGGCAGCAGCAGTGGCAGCGGAGGCAACGGCTCGGGCGGCAGCGGCAGCACGGCGGATTGCGGCTCGGCGATTCCGGCGCTGTGCCGCGTGTGCAACGACGGATCGTGCGGAACGCCGGTGTGCCAGAGCGGCCGCTGGGCGTGGCAATGCCCCGAAGACGGCGCAGGCGGAAGGGACGCCGGCACCGCGCCCTCCGAGTGCATCGTAGGTGGTTGCTCCAGCGAGCTGTGCACCGACAAGGCCGCCGGCCCGGTGGCCTCGGACTGCATCTATCGCCCGGAGTTCGCCTGCTACAAGAACGCGACCTGCGCGGCGCAGGCCGGCGGCCACTGCGGCTGGACCATGACGCCGGAGCTGACGCAGTGTCTGGCGAACGGCGCCACGGGCGGCGGCGGCGGCTCGCTGCGCTGGTTCACCAGCTGCGGCGCGCCGGTCTGCAGCTCCGATCCCACGCCCTTCGACGACCCGAGCATCCCCAATTGCACCACGCAGAAGCTCGGCGATCCGTGCACGACCGAAGGCGAGCGCTGTGACGGCGTGGCCAGCTGTGGCGCGACCTATGTCTGCGCGACCATGGCCCCGGTCACCTGCCCGCGCTCGCGCGCGCGCTTCAAGCGCGACATCAGCTACCTCGATCAGCAGCAGCTGCAGCAGTACCACGACGAGCTGATGAGCGTGCCGCTGGCGTCGTACCGCTACAAGGACGCGCCGGCGGTGCCGCAGCTCGGGTTCATCATCGACGACATCGAGCCAAGCGTGGCCGTGGCCGGAGATCACGTGAACATGTACGGCTACCTGAGCATGGCGGTGGCCGCGATCAAGGTGCAGCAGCAGCAGATCGAGACGCTGCAGCGCGAGCTCGACCAGCTGCGCGGGACCCGGCCGGGCTCTGAGCCGGTGTGCGGGCCCTAGATCAGAGTTCGCGATTCGGAATCGAATCACAAACTCTGATTTCTCCTTTGATTGTCAGGTGATTGTCAGGGAGTCGCGCCGACTCCCTGTGCGCGAGGCAAAGCCTCGCGCATTCACCCTCTCGGCATGGCCGTTCCCGAATCGTGATCGGTCATTTAGGCTGGGGTTTGCATGGATGCGGGTTGGGATGCGGGGTTCGTGGGGCGTAGCCCTTGGCTTTGGCCGCTGGGGCGGGCGGCCGGAGCGCTCGGCGGCTGCGCAGAGTGGCCCTCGTGGGCTGAGCTCGATGCGGTGTACGACGCGCTCACGCGCGGGCGGGAGCTGCCGGCGTTGCGCTTTGGGCCCAACTTGCGGCGTGGCCGCCGCGCGGGCGAGGTGGTGGTCGGCGAGCTCTACGATGGCCGCATCGCGCTGCAGGGCGTGGTGCCGACGCGGATCGGCAATTGGCACGACCTGCTGAACGCGCTGTGCTTTGCGACCTGGCCCAACAGCAAGCACGCGCTGCACGCGCGCCAGTGCCGGCTGCTGCAGGCGCGGATCGCGCCCGGCGCGACGCGGCTGCCGCCGGCGCGCAGCGCCGAGCAGGATGCGCTCACGCTGTTCGACGAAGGCGGCGTGGTGATCGCGGCGTGGCCCGACGCGGCCGCAGCGCTCCAGGGCCTCGCGCCGGCGGCGCTCCCACCGCGCTTGCAGGCGCTCGCAGGCGCGGGCCGGGCGCGCGTAGTGCCGTTCGGGCACGCGCTGCTGGAGCACCTGGTCACCCGTCGACCCTGCCCAGGCGCGTCCGCGCACGTGCTGACCTGCAGCGCGCTGCCCGACGACGGTACGGCGCTGCTGCGCGCGCTCGACGCCGCGCTCGCCGCGCGGCTACAAGACCCGCGCTACTTCAACGCGCCGGCCCAAGCGCTGCACCTGCGGCTCGATGCGCTGGCCGACGCGCGGCTCAGCCCCCGTCGTCGCAACGCAGGCGCGCCAGATACACCCCCGCCGGCGCCGTGAACGCCACGCCCACGCTGCCGCCCTCGGCGCGGGCAAGCGACGCGTGCGACGCGCCACCGGGCGCGCGGATCACCGCGGCTGGGCCCGGTCCCCGCATGCCGACCACGTGCACGTGGATCTCGTGCGGCGGGTCCTTGCCCGGCTGCATCGGCGCGTCGGCCGCGAACAGCAGCGCGCGCGGCGCCGCCGCCGCCGACAGGTACAGCGGGCCGTAGGCCGTACCCTTGACCAGGGCCTCGGGATGCCCGGCCACGGGCGCGATCGCGACCAGACCGATCGCGCTGGTCGCGGCCGAGCCGAGCCCGGTGTATGCGACGTAGGTGCCGACCGAGCTCGAGGCTGCGGCCAGCTGCGGCGGCGCCAGTACCATGCCCACCGGCAGCGCCACCTGCGCCGGCTGCGGCTCGCCGTGGTTGCCGATGTCGATGCGCAGGATCGGCGACATGCCCTCGCGCGCGTCGAGCGCCACCAGCACCGGCGGGTTGGCGCCGGAGACGAAGCTGGGCGCCGCCGCGCCCATCGCAGCCGGGGTGACGTCGTGACGCGAGAGCACGCGGCCTTCGCTCGAGAGCACGGCCAGGTGCGTGTGCATCGGCGTCGAGCCCGCGGTCCACGCCAGCAGCGTGCGGTCCTCGTTGGCGGTGAGCGCGGGCGCGAAGCGCGCGTCGACCGCGCTCGCGATCTCGACCGCCGCGCCGCCGCCGCCGCGGCCCACACGCAGCCCGCGCGCCCACAGCTTGCCGTCGCCATCGACGAAGGCCACGGTCAGGTCGTTCTCGTCGCGCGCGTCGAGCCCGGGCGGCGCGGTCCGCGCGCGCGGATACGCCGGCTTGACCTCGAAGGCCGCGATCGGCTCGGGCGTGCCGCCCGCCGGCACGTGCACCACGAAGATCTGCTCGCGCCCCTCGTGCTGCGCGTAGCCTGCGACCACGAAGCCCTTGCCCACGGCCGCAATCGCGCTGGGCCCCGCCACCGGCCACACCCGCATGCCCGCATCGAGCAGCGCGCAGCCTCCGCGCGGAGGCCGCGCGTCGCCCTTGCCTTCGGGCCTGCGCGCCATGTGATCGAGCGCGTCGGCCGCCTCGAGGTTGGCCAGCGGATCCTTGGGATCGTAGGCCAGCGCCTGCTCCACGTCGGTCGCTTCCTGCGCCGCTTGTGCGCTCGCGGCCTGAGCCGGCGCGGGCGCGGCGGCCGCAGCAGCCGGCGCGTTGCCGGATGCAGCCCTCGGCGCGGGCGCCGCCTGCGCGCTGGCCCGCGGCTTGGGCGAGCTCTCCGGCGGCTGCTCGGGCCGCGGCGCGGAGCTGCAGCCCAGCGCGCAGGCCGCGAGCAACAGCAAGGCCCCGCGCGCGCCGCGGCCGTCAGCGTGAAGCGGGCGCACCGCTGCCCTCCGCCTCGAGCTCCTGCGTGCGCTGCCAGAACCGCACCACCTCGGGCATCGTCCTACAGCGCGTGGCAGGCGGCAAGCTGCGCAGCAGCGCCTTGCCGTAGCCTTTGCGCGACAGCCGGCTGTCGAGGATCGCGACCACCCCGCGATCGCGGCGGCTGCGGATCAAGCGGCCGAAGCCCTGCTTGAGCGCGAGCGCGGCCGACGGCACCAGGTACTTCATGAACGGCTGCTCGCCCTGCTCCTGCAGCCGCGCGCAGCGCGCAGCGATCAGCGGATCGCTGGGCACGTCGAACGGCAGCTTGTCGATCACCACCAACCGCAGCGCGGGCCCGGGCACGTCCACGCCCTGCCAGAAGCTCGCGGTCGCGACCAGCACCGCCCGCCCGTCTTGCCGAAAGCGCTCGAGCAAGGCCGCGTTGGGCGCCTCGCCTTGCATCAGCACGCTGCGGCCGAGCTTGCTACGCAGCGTCTCGCCGAGCGCGCGCATCGCGCGCAGCGAGGTGCAGAGCACGAACGCGCCGCCGTCGGTGAGCGCGACCAGCGCTTCGATCTCTCGCTCGGCCGCCGCGAGGTAGCCGGGCTCCCGCGGGTCGGGCAGCCGCTCGGGCAGGTACAGCGCGGCCTGCTCCGGGTAATCGAAGGGCGAGGCGAGCAGCAGCTCCTGCGCCGCGCCGCGGATGCCGAGACGCGAGCGCAGAAACTCGAAGCTGCCGTCCGCGGCCAGCGTGGCGCTGGTCAGCACCACTGCGCCGCCGCGATCGAACAAGCGCTCGCGCAGCACCTCGGCCACGGCGATCGGGCTTGCGCCCAGGCTGACGCTGCGGCCGCGCGCTTGCGTGAAGCACACGCGCCCGCGGCCGCCGCCGTCGGCGACGGTCGCCAGGTCGTCGCGCAGCTGGTCGGCGCGGCGCGCGATCTGCGCCACCGCCTCGCCGGCGTCCGCGCGGCGCTTGCACAGCGAGGCCAGCCCGTCGAGCGCGTTGTCGAGCGCGAACATCGGCTGCTGCAGGCGATCGGCGAAGGTCTCGGACGCGAGCGGCGTGCGGCCGCCCTCGGAGCCGGCCGCGCGCGGCAGCGCCGCGAAGAACGCGTCGCCGAGCTCGCCGGCCTGCGCCAGCAGGCGCTCGGCCTGCAGCCCGAGCCCGGCCGCGCCCAGCGCGCGCCCGGCATCGCGCAGCAACACCTGCAGGCGCGTGCTCGAAACCAACACGCCGAAGAAGTCGGTGGCGATGTCCTCGATCAGGTGCGCCTCGTCGAAGATCACCGCCTCGTGCTCCGGGATCACGCCAGCCGGCCCGCTGCCGCGCAGCGCCAGGTCCGCGAAGTACAGGTGGTGGTTGACCACCACCACCTGCGCGCGCTCGGCCTGCGCGCGCATGCGCGTGACGAAGCAGGCGTCGTAGTAGCTGCACTTGGGGCCGATGCGGGTGTCGGAGCCGCTGTGCACCTCGCTCCAGATCGAGGCGGCGTCGGGCAGCTCGAGCTCGGCGCGGTCGCCGCTGCCGGTGCGCTCGGCCCAGGCCGACAGCAGCGGCAACTGGCGCTGATGGCGCGGGCTGAGTGCGGCGACGCCGTGCCGAAACTCGTCGTAGCGGCGCAGGCACAGGTAGTTGTTGAGGCCCTTCATGCACGCGACCTCGGGCGCATAGCCGAGCAGGCGCGCGAGCAGCGGGACGTCGTGCTGCACGATCTGGTCCTGCAGCGTCTTGGTGCCGGTCGACACCACCACCTTGCGCCCGCACAGCAGCGCCGGCAGCAGATACGCCAGCGTCTTGCCCGTGCCGGTGCCGGCCTCCACCACCAGCAGCTCATCGCGCAAGAGCGCGCGCTGCACCGCGTGCGCCATCTGCAGCTGCACGCTCCTGGGCTCGTAGCCAGGCATGCTCGCCGCAAGCGCCCCCGAAGGCCCTAGGAAACGCTCCAGATCCGGGAGGGTCGCGTGACCCTCCCGCCCCGCCAGCAAAGCCCGGCCCTGCGGGGGCCCCAGCCGTCCGCGCGGCTCGCTTCGCTCGCTCGTGCCCCGCTTCCCCTCAGCCATAGTCGCGCCGCGAGCGGAAGCCGGCGCGGCTGTTGCGCCGGGCGCCGAACACACCGACCAGCCACAGTCCGCCGAGGAAGCCGCCGATGTGCGCGAAGAACGCGACCCCGCCGCTCTGCTGCGCATAGCCGAGCGAGCCGATGCCGCTGACCAGCTGCAACAGGAACCAGATCACGATGAAGAACACCGCCGGCAGCTCGCGCACGATGAAGAAGAAGAAGATCGGGATCAGGGTGACCACGCGCGCGTTGGGCAGGATGCGGAAATACGCGCCGAGCACACCCGCGATCGCGCCCGAGGCACCGATCATCGGCACGCGGCTGCTGGGGTCGACCCACAGCTGCGCGCCGGCCGCGAGCAGACCGCACAGCAAGTAAAACAGCAGAAACCTCCCTCGCCCCAGAGCATCCTCGACGTTGTCGCCGAAGATATGCAGAAACCACATGTTCGAGATCAGGTGAAACCAGCTGCCGTGCATGAACATGCTGGTAAAGGGCGTGCCCAGGCTGGCCAATCGCGGATCCTGGGCCAGGAAGTACGGCACCATGCCGTAGCGGTAGGCAAACGCCTCGCCGGCCGCATGCGGCAACGACGCCTGGTACAGAAACACCAGCGTATTGGCTGCGATCAGCAGGTACGTCACCAGCGGGCGCGAGCGGATCGGTGCGATGTCGCGCAGCGGAATCACGCGCGGACTCTACACCATGAGGCTCGAGGGTCGACCCGAGCCTTAGCTCTTCGGAGGATTCGACAGCAAGACGGGAAGGCGAGAAGGACAAAAGACTCGGGACTTCCCGTCTTCCCGTCTTCCTGTGGATCTCTTGGCCCCAGGGCCGCTGCATTCCTGGACGGGAGCTAGCCTAAAGCTCGAGGGTCGGGCGGGGGCTTTCGACCGGGCGCTCGGTTGGTGGGGGCGGCGAGGGCGGGGGCGGGGGCTCGGGAGGCTCGGGCTTGGCCGCTGGTGTGCTCGGCGCGGGCGCGGCGGCCGCGGGCGCGCTCGGCGCGGGCGCGGCGGCCGCGGGCGCGCTCGGCGCGCTCGGCGCGGGCGCAGGCGCGGCGGGCGGCTCCGGCGGCGGCGGGGGCTCGGTGCGCTCGCGGCGCGGCACGTGGACGTGGTGCGAGCGCGGGTGCGCTGGTGCCGGAGTCGCGGACGCGCCGGGCAGCGGGCTCAGCGTCACCTCGATCTCGGCGCGCATCACCCCGTCCTTCTCCGTGAACTCGTCGAGGCGTACCTGCCGCGTCATGCGCTGAAAGCCGTCCTTGGCGATGCTGACCTGCACGCTTCCGTCGAGATGTCCGAGCTCGAGCGGAGCCGGCGACAGCGCGTGTGTGTCGCCGACCGTGAGCGCAGCAGAGGGCGGATCGGTGCGCACGAGCAGTGAGTACGGCAGCGCCTCCAGCCGGAAGCGCAGCGGTTGAGTGTCCGCGCCCGCAACCACCGTCTTGGTCATCGCTGCGTAACCCGCGCTGCTCACGGTCACCTGCGCGGGGCGGCCCACGGGTAGCGGCACGTGCTTGGGCGTGGTGCCGACCTGCTTGCCGTCGACGCTGATGTCCGACGCGCGCGGCAGCGAGGACACCTCGATCTCCACGGTCTTGACCGGACCCTCGGCTTGCGCCGGCGCCGCAGCACCAGCTGCAGCCGTCGCGGGCTGCGCGGGCGCGCCGGGCGCCGGGGCCTCGGCGGCAGGCGCCTGCGGCGCGGCGGGCTCGCGCGCGGGTTGCGGCGCGCGCGCCTGCGGCGCCAGCACCTGCTGGTAGTACAGGAAGCCGCCGACACCGCCCGCCAAAAGCAACCCCAGCACGATCCACGGCAGCGACGACGACGAGCGCTGCGGCGCGGCCAGCTGGTGCAGCACGCTGTCCGCGGGCAGCACTGGAATCGACGGCAGCGCCGGGGCCGACGCCGCGGCGTGCTCGTCGAACAGGTCGGCCTCGCCGAAGCTCTCGTCGTCGCTGGGGCCGAGCTCATCGCTCCGGTAGGGTTCCTCGCCCTCGATCTCGGCTTCCGGCTGCGGCAGGGGCGGCACCGACGGGAGCCGCGGCATCTCGCCGGTTGGCGCTTCGTCCTCGAGCTCGGCAAACAACTGATCCACGCTGTCGGGTTGACTCGCACGCGCTCCGGGCACCGGGTCCGGCAACGAGGGCCGGCGCGCGGGCAAGGAACCCGGTGACGACGTGCGGGTCGGTCGCGGCACGACCGGTGGCGCGCTCAGGCCCTCTTCCTCGCTCAGCGCGGCGAACACGTCGTCGACGCTGCCGGGACCGCTGCGCGTGGCCGACGGCGACGAGGGCCGCACCGGCTCATCCACCACGCCCGCGAACAGCTCGTCGATCACGTCGTCATCGCCGCCTTCGGCGACCGCGCGCGCCTGGGTCGCGGTCTCCTCGGCCACGCCGCCTTCCGCGAACGCGGCCGCCAGGAACTGGCCCGACTGGCGCGCCTGACTCAGGCGTCCGCCCGGCGGCGCAGAGCTGATCGGCTTGGGCGGCGGCACCGATCCGATCGCCGGCGGCGGCGGCGAAAGCCGGGCCGCCGCGCGCGCGGGCGCGGGCGTGGCCACACGCGGGCTGGAGCCGGGCCGCCCGCTCGGTGCCGGCGGAAAGAACGAACCGCTGCGACTGCCGCCCTCGCTGCGGACCTCGCTTGCAGTGCTCTTCGCGATCGGGCTGTCGGCGAACAGCCCCGCCACGCGCACGCCTGTGCTGCTGGGTCGCTGGACCGCGGGACGCGCGGGCGCGCTCGCACGCGGCGCAGCGATCGGCTCGCGCCGCGCCGCCGCTACGGCCGGCGCGCTCGGCCGCGGCGGCGGCATCGCGGGGGGTGCGGCCGCAAACCCGGGCGCGCTGGCGGGCTGCGCGGAAGGCGGCTCGGAGGCGGCCGCGAGCTGTGCGCCCTGGGTTTGCTCGAAGCGCGAAGCCCGCTCCCCGCGCCCGCGCACGATGCGATCGACGACCGCGCGGCTGTCGGGGTCGAGCTTGATGAACTTGATCCCCATTCCGGCCGGCAGGCTGGAATCTTGGACTTGCTCGCGCCGCCAGCACACGCGGCCGATGCCGTGGATCACCGGCGAGGCGTCGTGCAGTTGCAGCTCGAGCTTGAGCAGCGCGCCGTTTTCAATTGGCTTCTTGGTCTTGACGAAGATGCCGCCGCGCGACACGTCGGCTCCGAAGTGCTCGATGAACTCGTCGACCGTGGCGCTCTTGTACTTGACCTTCAGCGACGCCGGCGCGCGCTTGTCCCTGCGCTGATCGACCATGGCTTAACCTTCGGGGATCTCGGGGAAAAAAGCCAGATCTTACCGGCCTTCCAGCGGCTCGCGCACGAGCCTCAGGCCGACCGCGTAGCCCTCGCCGCAGGCCGCCTCCGAGGCCTCCAGCAGGCTCCAGCATGCGCCACCGCAAGCGAGCTGCCGGCCCAGCAACCGCAGCTCGCTGCGCTCGGGGCCGAGCGTGGCCACGCACGCCCGCGCAAACGCGAAACCGCGCGCCGCGCGTGCGAGCGTTTCGCGGGCCAGCGCGGCCGGCGCGGCGTCCGCAGGCGCGCACAGTAGGACGGGCGCATCGATCGCCCCACACGCGAAATCCGGCCACAGCCGGGCGCCCAGCGCGCCGAGCACCGCCGCGAGCGCTTCGGCGCGGTCCGCAGCCTGCGCGTGCAGCTCCAGGCCCTGCGTGTCGCCGCGCACCTGCACGCGCGGGCCGAGCGTCCAGCCCGGGCCCACGAACGGACGCGGCGTGCCGGCCCCCAGCTCGGGACAGCGGGCTTGCAGCGCGCGCAGCGCGGCACCGTAACGAGGTTGGAGCTCGGGCGCCACCTCGAGCAACGGCAACAGCGCAAACCAGCGCTCGCCCAAGCGCGGGTGCGGCACCTGCAGCACCACGTCGGCGAACGGCGTCCCAGCCCACAGCAGATCGAGATCGATCACGCGCGGCCCCCAGCGCTCGGCGCGCCGCCGCCCGAGCGCGTGCTCGATCTCGAGCAACACCGCGAGCAGCGCGCGCGGCCCGAGCGCGCTGTGCACGCGCGCCGCGGCATTCAGATAATGAGGTTGTGGCGGACCGACCGGCTCGCTCTGGTACAGCGCCGACACCCCCGCGAGCCGACAGTCGTCGCGCGCTGCAATCAGATCGAGCGCGGCCGCCAGGCTCGCCTGCCGCGAGCCCAGGTTCGCCCCCAGGCCGAGCACGTACTCGTGGCCGTTCACGGAGTCGCCGGACACCTCCCATGCATTGGCCTTCAAACGCCGTACAACTTGGCATACGGTGCCCGGCATGTCGACGCTGCCGCTGTTCGATCGCGACGGGAGGGACGGCGGCGCCGAGGAGCGCGTCTACCGCGTCGGCCAGCTCAACCGCATGGTGCGCATCCTGCTCGAGGAGCGCTGGGCGGACGTGTGGGCGATGGGCGAGCTCTCGGACGTGACCCACGCCGGCTCGGGCCACGTATACTTCACGCTCAACGACGAGCAGGAGCACGCGCAACTGCGCGGGGTGATGTTCCGCAGCGACGCGCGCCGCAGCAAGGCCAAGCTGCAGGACGGCGCGCGCGTCAAGCTGCGCGGCACGCTCAGCCTGTTCGAGCCGCGCGGCGGCTTCCAGCTGATCGCGCGCATCGCCCTGCCGCAAGGCCTGGGCGAGCTGCAGGCGCAGTTCGAGGCGCTGCGCGCCAAGCTCGAGGCGCAGGGGCTGCTGGCGCCCGAGCGCAAGCGCGCGCTGCCGCAGCTGCCGCGCGTGCTCGGAGTGGTGACCAGCGAGCACGGCGCGGCGCTGCACGACATCGTGCGCGTGGCCGGCGAGCGCTGCCCGCTGCGCATCGTGGTCTCGCCCTGCCTGGTGCAGGGCCGCGACGCGCCGGCGTCGATCGTCGCGGCGCTGCAGGCGATCCAGCGGGTGCCCGAGCTCGATGCCGTGATCGTGGGCCGCGGCGGCGGGGCGGCCGAAGACCTGTTCGCGTTCAACGACGAGCGCGTGGCGCGCGCGATCGCCGCCTGCCGCGTGCCGGTGGTGAGCGCGGTCGGACACGAGATCGACGTGACCCTGGCCGACCTGGTCGCGGACCTGCGCGCCTCGACGCCGAGCAACGCCGCCGAGCTGTGCGTGCCCGACCGGCGCGCATTGCAGAGCGAGCTATCCGCGCACGGACGCGCGCTCGAGCGTGCGCTGGAGGTGCGGGTGCAGCGCGCCCGGCTGCGGCTGGAGCGGCTTGGCCGCGGCCTGCACGACCCGCGCGTCTCGCTGCGCGGCACGCGTGCGCGCCTGGCGGCCGCCCGCGGGCGGCTGGAGCAGCTGGGGCGCGCGCGCCTGCGCGCACGGCGCCAGCAGCTTGCCGGCTTGCTCGAGCGGCTGTCGCGCCGCGACCCGCGGCTGTTGTGCGCGCAGGACCGCGCGCGGCTGCACGGGTTGCGCGCGCGGCTGCTCGCCCAGGGCAGCACGTTGAGCGCGGGCCGGCGCGCGCGGCTCTCGCAGAACGCCGCGCGCCTGCAGGCGCTCTCGCCGCTGTCGGTGCTGGCGCGCGGCTACGCGATCGCGCTGCACGAGGGCAGCGGCCGCGCGCTGCTGCGCGCCGCGGACGCGGCCGAAGGCGACGCGCTGCGGCTGCGCCTGCACGAGGGCGAGCTGCGCGCACGGGTGGAGAAGTGAGCGCTATCTACGGCGTGCTGGGCTGGCCGGTGGCGCACTCACGCTCGCCCGCGATGCACAACGCCGCCTTCGCCGCGCGCGGCATCGACGCGCTCTACGTGCCCTACGCGGTGCCGCCCGATCGCCTGGCGCGCGCGGTGGACGCGCTGCGCGCGTTGGGCATCGCCGGCGTCAACGTCACGCTGCCGCACAAGAGCGCGATCATGCCGCTGCTCTCCGAGCTCGAGCCCGCCGCGCGCGCAATCGGCGCGGTCAACACCGTGCTGCGCGACGGCGAGCGCCTGCTCGGCGCCAACACCGACGCCGAGGGTCTGGCGCGCGCGCTGCGCGAGGCCGGCGTGGCGTTGCAGGACGCCCAGGTGGTGGTGCTGGGCGCAGGCGGCGCGGCGCGCGCGGCGGTAGTCGGGCTGGCGGCTGCGGGCGCGGCGCGCATCACGCTGGCGGCGCGGCGCCCAGAGCAGGCCCAGGCGCTGGCGGGCGAGCTGGCGGCGCACTGCCCGAGCTGCGCGCTGGCGGCCTGCGATCTCGCCGCCGGGCTGCAGCCGGCGCTCGCTGGCTGCGCCCTGCTGGTGCAGGCCACCAGCGCCACGCTGGCCAGTAACCCCGCTGCGCAAGCCTTCGCCGCCGCGCTGCCGCTGCAGCTGCTGCCCGGCTCGGCCGCGGTCTGCGACCTGGTCTACAAGCCGCGCGACACGGCGCTGCTGCAGCGCGCGCGGGGGCTCGGCCTGCGCAGCATCGACGGCCTCGGCATGCTGCTGCACCAGGGCGCGCTCGCCTTCGAACGCTGGACCGGCCGCCCCGCCCCGCTGCAGGCCATGCGCCGCGCCCTGCAGGGCGAAGCTTAGCGTGCAGCGTCGTTGCGCAGCGCCAGAAACAGCGTGCTGAACAGCACGCCTGAGAGCGGCGCGCTGGCGAGGCCTCCGACACAGCAGGCCAGAAAGCCCGCGCCGCCGAGCGCAAACGTCAGCAGGCTGATGCCCAGCACGCGCAGGCGCTGGCCCGACACCAGCTGAAGCGACGTGCGCAGCGCAGAGACCGCAGTCGCGCTCGGGTCGTCGAGCAGAGCCAGCAGGGCGAACATGAGGCCAATCCCGAGGTACACGGCGGGGACCGCGCCGATGAACGCGGCGATGGCGATCACCCCATTGCGCCCGCTCGCGGTCATGCCGGCCAGGCGGGCCAGCCCAAACGCCGCACCGCCGATCACCGCCGCGTACAGCATGAAGGCCATGGTCATGATCACGACTTGCAGCAAGGCCTGCGGCAGGCGTCGCAGCCTGCGCAGGGCCGGCTCGAGCGCGGGCGGCTTGCCCGCCGCGACGTCGAGGTACAGCCCCAGCAGGGGCAGCTCGAGCGCGACCTGGACCAGCAGCTGGATGATCTGGCCCACCCAGAAACGCGGCCCGAACACGGGCGAGACCGTGGCGTGCCGAGGCGGAAAGGTACCCAGCGCGAAGCCTGCACCCAGCGCCACCGCGTACACCACCACCATGAACGCGACCAGCGAAAGCCCCAGGGGCAGCCAGCACTGCTTCCAGCGCGCGAGCGCATAGTCGAACAGCCCGCCAAAGGCAAAGTGCCGGCGATCGAAGGGAAACGCCGCGACGCCCGCGCGCGCGTCGCAGTCGTGGCAGCGGCCCGACGCCGCGACGCAACTCTCGCAGCAGTAGCTGCCGCAACGAGGGCAGGTGGTGCGCGCCTCGCGCTCTGGATGGACCGCACAGCGCGCGCCCGGCGGCAGCGACGCCGCTCGTGTTCCACCCCCCTCGACCATGGCGCCACGGTAGCACGGCGCCGAGCCGGACCGATAGCCAGCTGCCGTGTCGCGGCCTGCGGCACGACAAGCGCCGCGCTACGGGCGCCGCGCCAGCAGCTCGTTGAGCAGCTCCAGCTGGGTCTTCTGGATCTCCACCATGCGCTCCCACTGCACGTGCAAGAGGTGATCGACCTTCTGGTGCAGGGTGGCGATCTCGAGCTCGGCCTTGAGGTTGACCTTGTAGTCCTCGTCCGCCTCGAGCCGGTCGCGCGCGGCAGCGCGGTTTTGGCTCATCATGATGACCGGCGCCTGCACCGCGGCCAGGCACGACAGCACGAGGTTGAGCAGGATGTAGGGGAAGGGGTCGAACGCGTGCGCGCGCAGCAGCGCGGAGTTGAGCGCGATCCATGAGGTCAGCACCAACGCGAAGCTGATCAGAAATCCCCACGAGCCGCCGACCGCGGCCACCTGATCGGCGACGCGCTGCCCGAAGGTCAGCTTGCTTTCGAACTGCGCGTCGATGTGCTCGGTGATGGCGATGTGCTCGGTCGCCTTGCGCGACACCTCCTCTTCGATCGCGGTCAGCTCGCCGCGCTCGCGCTCCAGCTCTGCGAGCAGCTGCGTGCTGCGGGCTTGGTTCAGACATGAGAAGCACACCCGACCCGCCGGATCGAACGTGTCCGGGTGCTCTTGCTTGATGTGCTCGGCGAGCGAGCCGCGCAGCGCGTCCGCGCTCACGCACGCGCTCGCCAGCGTCTCTTTGCCGCAAATCATACACTTGACACGAGGATTGGCCCGATGTGGCATGGCCCGGTAACCTATCAGGTCGATGGCACGAAAGTTACGCTCGCGAACGCCTCCCGGGCCGCTGTTGCGGTGGTTTCTGCGCGCGCCGATCGCGCTCTACGGCATTGGGCTCGGCGGGCTGCTGGGGCAACGCTTCCTGCTCTTGCACCACAAAGGCGCCAAGACCGGGCTGCCCCGCAAGAACGTGCTCGAGGTGGTCGACCACGATCGGCAGACCGACACCTATTACGTCGCGGTCGGCTTCGGCCCGCACTCGCATTGGTTCAAGAACCTGCAGCGTCATCCCGACACCCGCATCGAGGTGGGCAGCCGCAAGCTCGAGGTCCATGCGCGCGCGCTGTCGGCGGAGCAGGGCGGCGAGCTGATGGCGCGCTACGCACAGCGCAACCCCAAGGCCGCGCGCGGGCTGGCCAAGTTCATGGGCTTCGAGGTGGACGGCAGCGAGGCCGACTACCGCCAGCTCGCCGGCCTCGGCCTGCAGTTCGTGGCGCTCGAGCAAAGGGGCCGTCCCTGACTTCACGGCTGGGGTCGACCCGCCGCGTCGCGGCGGATTGCGGGCGCTACCCCGCGCGAGGATCAGGAGGCCTGAGGACACCAGCGCCAGGGCCTGGCAAGAGCACCGAAGCAGCTGCGGCGCGCGTGGCTCGCGCTGAGCCCCAGCCAGCGCCTGCGCTGGCTGGGGGAGGATGCCAAGCGCTTCTACGCGGTGGCGTCCCAAACAACCGCCCCGGCTCCCGGCCTGAGCCGGCTCGATCGGCCGCGCCGGGCCTTGAATTCGGGCCGGGGCAGCGGTACCAGCAAAGCAGGTGATTTGAAGATGCCCGTGCCCGGGGGCGCGGCGAGCCGAGGGTGCACATGAGCGAGCTGGAAACCTTCCGCAACGAGATCCGCGGCTTCCTGGGCAAGGTGCCCAAATCGCTGCACGGCCGGCCGATCATGATGACCGAGATGGGCGGCGAGGAAGAGGCCGCCGAAGTGCGTGCCGACCGCCGGCGCTACCTCGAGCTGATGGTGGAGCGCGGGCTCACCGCGCCCACCTGGCCCACCGAGTTCGGCGGCGGCGGGCTCTCGCCGCAGCAAGCGCGCGTGCTGCAGGAGGAGCTCAACCGGCTCAAGCTGCCGCCGGCGCTGATGGGCATGGGGCTGTCGATGATCGGCCCCACGCTGCTGGTCCACGGCAGCGAGGCGCAGAAGCGCGAGTACCTGCCCAAGATCATCAGCGGCGAGCACCGCTGGTGCCAGGGCTTCTCCGAGCCGGGCGCCGGCAGCGACCTGGCCTCGCTGCGCACCGCGGCCAAGCTCGAGCCCGACGGCGAGCACTACATCATCAACGGCTCGAAGATCTGGACCAGCGGCGCGCAGTTCGCCAACTGGATCTTCATGCTCGTGCGCACCGACGAGACCACCAAACACAACGGCATCACCTTCATCCTGGTCGACATGAAGACGCCGGGCATCGAGGTCAAACCGATCCGCCTGATCAGCGGCAACTCGCCCTTCTGCGAGACCTTCTTCACCGAGGTCAAGGCCGAGGCGCGCAACGTGGTCGGCGGCGTCAACAACGGCTGGACCGTGGCCAAGACACTGCTCAACTTCGAGCGTTCGGGTATGGGCACGGGCGGGCTCGGCGGCGCGGCGGCGGCACGCCGCGGCGGCGGCGCCAGCGGCACGCGGCTGGCCAACCTGGCCAAGGAATCGGCCGGCGAGCGCGACGGCCGCATCGCTGACGCGGCGTTGCGCGATCAGGTCACGCGCGTGCTGCTCGACGAGATGGCGCTGGCGCTGACCGTGCAGCGCGCGGCCGAGAGCCGCAAAGCAACCGGCGCGCCGGGCCCCGAGACCTCGATCTTCAAGCTCTACACCAGCGAGCTCGGACACCGCCGCGACGAGCTGATGATGTCGCTGCGCGGCAGCGACGCGCTCGGCTGGGACGGCGGGTCACTGGGCAGCGACGACCTGATGCTCACCCGCGGCTGGCTCGCGGCCAAGGCCACCACCATCTACGGCGGTACCTCCGAGATCCAGCGCAACATCATCAGCAAGCGCGTCCTACGCCTGCCTCAGTAAGCGGGAGGGTCACGCGACCCTCCCGCCCCACCGGCAAAGCCGTTGGGGCCCCACCCTCCCGCGCGGGTCGCTCCACTGCGTTGCGCTCACGCCTTGCTTGCGCCGCACTGCCTCGGGTCACGCGACCCTCCCGCCCCACCGGCAAAGCCGTTGGGGCCCCACCCTCCCGCGCGGGTCGCTCCACTGCGTTGCGCTCACGCCTTGCTTGCGCCGCACTGCCTCGGGTCACGCGACCCTCCCGCCCCACCGGCAAAGCCGTTGGGGCCCCACCCTCCCGCGCGGGTCGCTCCACTGCGTTGCGCTCACGCCTTGCTTGCGCCGCACTGCCTCGGGTCACGCGACCCTCCCGCCCCACCGGCAAAGCCGTTGGGGCCCCACCCTCCCGCGCGGGTCGCTCCACTGCGTTGCGCTCACGCCTTGCTTGCGCCGCACTGCCTCGGGTCACGCGACCCTCCCGCCCCACCGGCAAAGCCGTTGGGGCCCCACCCTCCCGCGCGGGTCGTTTCGCTCCCGTCGCCGCCCGCGCGATTGCGCGCTGCCGTTCAGAAGCGCTCTGGAGCGAGCGCCCCCGCGGGGCCGGACCGAGGAGGTAACCCGCTCCTGGACGTTTCTGGACGGCAACGCTCTCAGCTGACGTACTTGTAGTACTCCACGCCCAGATCCTGGAAGCTCGCTTCGTAGCGATTGCCCACGTGGGTAATGATGAACTCGCTGCGCGGCGCGTACTCCAGGCCGGGCACCGCGCGGCCGTCGTGCAGCGCTTCATACTGGTCCCGGCGCAGATCGATCGGGCTCGACAGGGCCTGCTTGAGCGCGATCTGACGCGCCGCCTGCTCCCAGCCGGCCACCGGCGTGATCGGAATCGCCTCGGCCGCGTCGCCGCTGCCGTAGCCGACCGCCACCATTGGTCGCGCGGTGAGCTCGAGCCCCTGTTCGGCGCCCTCCTCGAAGCCGGCGGCCAGCCACACCGGCAGCGCCGCCGAATAGAGATTGCCGAGATCGCGCACCACGTGGGCACCCAGGCACAGCTTGCGCGCCAGCAGCTCGCGGAACTGCGGCTTCTTGCGCACCACCGCCGCGACCGCGCTGGTCGCCTTGTACGGATCGCCGACCTCCGCGCCCTCGGCCGACACGCGCGCGAACAAGTCGGGCGTCGACAACGCCTCCTTGACGATGTCGTCGCAGGACACGCCGGCCTCGCTGCACAACGCCTGCAGCTCCTCCTGATAGTGATCGCCGCGCGCCATCCCGCGCACGTACAGAAAGCTCATCGCCTGCACTGGCATCATCTCGTAAGGCCGGTGGAAGAACAGGCTGTGCACGCTGTTGTAGTAGCGCCCGCCCGAGACGTTGAGCTTGCGCAGCATCTCCTCGACCGCCTGCACCGTCTCGTCCAGGTACGAATACGTCGAGTACTTGCCGCTGAACACCGGGAAGTCGCTCATGCGCTGTACGCCGGGCGCGTACGCCTCGTGGAAGTGCCGCGCGAACGGCTTGCGAAAGTCGGGGCCGCGGTAGTCCGAGGCGCTGCCGGAGTGCGCCAGGTCGACCTCGAACAGCTTGGCCTCGCGCGTAACCAGCATCGCGACCGCGCCCGCGCCCTGCGTCTGCTCGCCGGTGCTGCCGCGCTGGTATTCCGCCACGTCGCCGCACACCACGATCGCCAGCTTGTCTCCAGCGTCGCAGCTCACGTAGCGCACGGCGGCCTTGAGCGCGTACACGCCGCCCAGGCACGCGTGCTTGAACTCGGGCACCTCGCAGTGGCGCGAGAGCCGGGGGTAGCCGAGCGCCTCGAGCCCGCGGTCCACCATGCCGCGCACGATCACTGCACCGGCCGCGTTGTCGGTGCTCGATTCCGTGCCGAAGCCCAGAAAACCGACCAGCTGCGGGTCGATATGGTTCTGGCGGATCAGCCGCAGCACGGCGTTGGCCGCCATCGTGTACACGTTCTCGTGGCGGCCGGGCACGCGAAAGCTGCGCCCCACCACGACCTGGATCTTGTCCCAGGAGTTACCGGTCCACTCGCACCAATCCTGGAGCCGCACCCGAAACGGGGGCACATACGCGCTCATCGCACTCACGCCTGGCATCGCAATATGGTTCATGGTCACAACCCTCCAGTCGCACGACTCCTGCGATCGCAGCGCTTCGAACGCGCCTCTCCGCTCCGCCAGGAGTGGAGTCCGAGCCTGCTTTCGGTCGGAACGCGCTGTTCGGCTCTAGTTTCGAAACGCTTTAACGCCGGTGCCGGCTACCTACTACTGCGTCCCCAAACGAGTCCTGCGCACGGTCATGCGACCCGGCCGGCAACCGCGACGAGCCGGCTGGTGAGTCGCATTGCTGAACGTAGGCTAGCTGCGGACCGTAGACAATAGGCACATCGGATAAATTCTCGATGTGCCTCCGCACCTCCCCGTGGTCTTTGGGGAATTTCGAGCCGGCCCCACTCATGGCCGGCTGCTGCTGAATCCCGGCTCCGCGCCGCGCAGGCACTGGATCAGGCTCGAGCTGTCCCAGCGCTGGCCTCCCATGCTCTGGATCTCTGCGTAGAACTGATCGATCAGCGCGCTCACCGGCAGCTTGGCACCGTTGTGCCGCGCCTCGTCGAGCGCCAGCGCCAGGTCCTTGCGCATCCAGTCCACCGCAAAGCCGTGCTCGAAGCGACGCTCGATCATGGCTTCGTGACGATGGTCCATCTGCCACGACTGCGCGGCGCCGTGCGAGACCGCCTCGACCACCGCATGGGGATCGAGGCCCGCCTGCTCCGCGAAGTGCAGGCCCTCGGACAGGCCCTGCAGCACGCCCGCGATGCAGATCTGGTTGACCATCTTGGTGAGCTGGCCGCTGCCGGCCGGGCCGAGCAGGCGCACGAAGCGCGCGTAGGCTTCCATCGCGGGCCGCGCGCGCTCGAAGTCCTCCACGCCGCCGCCGCACATCACGCTGAGCTGGCCTTGCTCCGCGCCGTCTTGGCCGCCGGACACCGGCGCGTCGAGGAAGCCCACCCCGCGCACCAGCGCGCGCCGGTACAGCTCGCGCGCGAACGCGGCCGAGCCGGTGGTGTGAATCACCAGCAGGCTGCCTTGCGCCATGGTGGCGAACGCGCCCTCGCTGCTGAGCAGCACCTGCTCGAGGTGGCTGTCGTCACCCACGCAGCAGAACACCAGCTCCGCCCCGTCCGCGGCCTCGGCCGGGGTGCGCGCCAGGCGACCGCCATGGCGCCCGACCCAGTCCTCGGCCTTGGCCAGGGTGCGGTTGAAGACGGTGACGTCGTGGCCCACCCGCGCGAGGTGGCCCGCCATCGGAGACCCCATGACTCCGAGCCCGATGAATGCGACGCGCTTACTCATAAGACCAATCCAGCCTCCCGGCGGCATGATCCGGGCAACCGTCCACGATTTGCAAGAACGCGTCGCGGTCCCCGCCGGTCGCGTCGAGATCCGCGCGCGCCAGCAGGATTGCACAGCAAGAAGGGAACGCGGGAAGCACAGATGATGGTTTCTGCTTCCCGCCTTCCCGTCTTCCCGTTCACACCGGGTCGGGCACGCCCTCGCCGGCGTGCCCGGGCTGCCACGCCGAGGCGCACAGCGTGCCCGCAGCGCGACGCAGGCGCGCGCGCTGGCCGCGGGAAAACCCGCATAAGGGGCCTGGCCCGGGGCTTGCAGCAGCCAGCTGGGGGTCCGCGCCCAGAAGGCGGCGGGCGATCCAGGATGGGTGTACAACCGCAACCGTGAACGATCAGGCACACGCGCAGGGGGTGGATTCCCGGCTGCAGATCCCGGAGCTGGGCCGGCGCGCGCGGCTGCGGCGCGTGGTGGGGCTGGTCTTGCTGCTGGCGCTGGCAGCCGCCGCGGTCGCCTACGCCATGCGCCCCAAGCCCGTGCTGCCGCTATACCGTACCGAGCGGGTCGCGCGCCGCACCATCGTGCAGCGGGTCGAGACCACCGGCATCGTGGACGTACGCAGCCGCGTGGACGTGCCGGCCCCGATCGCGGGGCGGCTGACCGCGATCGAGGTCGAGCCGCGCCAAGAGGTCACGCAGGGCGAGCTGCTGGCCACGCTCGATCAGCGCGCCGCCGAGCTCGCGGTGCGCAGCGCGCGGCTCACGGTCGACGCGGCGGCGAGCCGCCTGGCGCAGGCCCAGGCCGCCTTCGACGCGGCCAGCCACGACGCCCAGCAAGCCAAGCGGCTGCACGACAAGGGCCTCGCCAGCGACCAGGCCGTGACCGACGCGCAGAGCGCGCTGGCGGGCGCCAAGGCTGCGCTGCAAGCCGCGCGCGCCGACAAACAGCTGGCCGGCCAGAGCGTGGCCTCGAGCGAGCTGAGCAAGAGCCTGAGCCGGATCGTGGCGCCGGTGGACGGCGTGGTGCTGCTGGCGCCCGAGCGCGTGGGCGCCGCGGTCAGCCCCGAGCGCGGGCCGCTGTTCGAGATCGGCGCGCCGCTGTCCGTGATGCGCGTGGACGCGCAGGTCAGCGAGACCGAGATCGCGCTGCTGGCGCCGGGCCAGAAGGCCGAGGTGCTGGTGCAGGCGCTGCCGGGCGAGCACTTCAACGCCAAGATCGACCGCATCGGCATCGAGCCCAAGCGCGAGGGCGGCGTGGCGCTCTACCCGGTGCGGCTGCTGGTCGACAACCCGCGCGGCGCGCTGCTGCCGGGGATGAGCGCGCGGGTGCAGCTCGAGGTGGCGCGCGCGACCGACGTGCTGGCGGTGCACGAGGCTGCGCTGCGCTTCGACCCCGAGCAGGCCGAGCCGGCGGCGCCGCGCAGCCGGGTGTGGCGGCTGCGCGGGTTGAATCAGCTCGAGCCGATCGCGGTCGAGCCCGGCATCTCCGACGGCGCCTACACCGCGGTCAAGACCGACCCGCCGGGCCGGCTCGCGGCCGGCGACCAGCTGGCGATCGGGCTGCTGCACCCCGAGCTTTCCACAGGCAAGCCGAGCGTCTCGCTCGGCAAGAAGTGAGCATGCAGGCGGCGCGCCCCAGCGATGCGGTGGTCGAGGTGCGCGCCCTGCACAAGGTCTACGGGCAAGGCGCGCTGCGGGTGCCGGTGCTGCGCGGGGTCGACCTGCGCATCGACGCCGGTGAGGTGGTGGCGCTGATGGGCCCGAGCGGCTCGGGCAAATCCACGCTGCTGAACATCTTGGGCTGCCTCGACCGGCCGAGCGCCGGGCATTACCTGCTGGGCGGCCGCGACGTCTCCACGCTCGACCGCACCGAGCAGGCCTGGGTGCGGCTGCACTACCTGGGCTTCGTGTTCCAGTCGTTTCATCTGATCGGCGACCAGAGCGTGCTCGAGAACGTGGCGCTGCCGCTGCAATACGCCGGCGTCGGGCGCAGGCAGCGCGAGGCGCGCGCACGGGCGCTGCTCGATCGCGTGGGGCTGTCGGACCGGCTGCACCACCGCCCCAACCAGCTCTCGGGCGGGCAGCGCCAGCGCGTGGCGATCGCGCGCTCGCTGGCGAACGGGCCGCGGCTGTTGCTCGCGGACGAGCCGACCGGCGCGCTCGACACGCGCACCGGCGAGGAAGTGCTGCGGCTGCTCGCGGAGCTGCACGCCGAGAGCGGGCTCACCGTCATCCTGGTCACCCACGACCAAGAGGTGGCCGACTTCGCGGACCGCGTCATCCACATAAGGGACGGGCTGATCGCGGACCCACAGGAGCACGCGCAGGCGGCAACCCGGTGAGCACGATGGCCGGCAAGCGCGATCACGCTTCAAGCCAAGAGGGAGCCAAGCGACCCTCGCCGGAGGGTGGGGCCCCACGCGCGAGCACTCGTAAGCGCGATCACGCTTCAAGCCAAGAGGGAGCCAAGCGACCCTCGCCGGAGGGTGGGGCCCCAACGGCTTTGCCGGTGGGGCGGGAGGGGCGCGTGCCCCTCCCGATGACTAGAGACCGGGAGAGCACGCGATGAGGACATGGCAGGTGCCGTTGGGGGTGCTGTTGGGGCTTTGGCTGTGGCCGCGGGCGGGCGCGGCGGAGGTGGTGCGGCTCGCGCAGCTCGAGCAGCTCGCGCTGCGCAATCGCCCGGCACTGGCCGCCGGCGCCGCGCGCCAGCGCGCCGCGCAAGCGGAGATCGACAAGGCGCAGAGCGGCTACTACCCGAAGCTGTCGCTGCAGGCGCAGAGCGTGATGGCGCCCGGGCGGGCGCTCGTGACCGTCACCGACGTCAACAACAACGCTTGGCTCGTGCAGGGCTCGCGCAAGCTCAACCAGGCGGGCGCCTTCGATCCTCAGGTGCGCGATCAGCTCGGGCTCGAGCTCGACGCCAACCTCTACGACTTCGGCCGCACCGCCGCCGCGCTCGAGGCCGGCCGCGCCCGGTACGCGTCGGCCGAGGCCGAAGAAGAGGCGACGCGGCTGCAGATCGTGCGCGCGGTACGCGGCGCGTATCTGAGCTGGCTGAGCGCGAGCGAGCTCGACGCGATCGCGGAGCAAGCAGCGCAAGAAGCGCAGAGTCGGCGCGAGCATGTCGAGGCGCTGATCGGCGAGGGCGTGCGACCCAAGTCGGAGCTGTCCTCGGCGCGCGCCGACGAGATGCTGGCCAAGCTCGAGCAGGAGCGCGCACAGGGCGATCTGCGTGCGGCCAAGCTCGCGCTCGCGCAGACCGTGGGCAGCGAGCTCGCTGCTAGCGCCGAGCCCGACCGCACGCTGCTGCAGATCGATATGCCGCTGCAGCCGGCGCGGGACGACGCGACCCAGCGCGCGCTCGCGCTGCAGCAGCAAGCCGCGAACGCCAGCGCGCGGGCGCAAGCGAAGGCCGACGCGCCGCTGCTCACGGGCAACGCGCAGGCCGGGCTCAGCGCGCTCAACCTCACCCCGTTTCCGGCTTACGCGGTGGGCGTTGGCTTCTCGCTGCCGCTATGGGACGGCGGCAGCGCCAAGGCCGGCGCGGCCGCGGCGCGCGCGCACGCCGAAGAGCTGGGCGCGCAGCTGCAGCAGCACGCCGAGCAGCGCAAGGGCGAGCTCGCGGCCGCGCGCCTCGATGCCAGTAACGCGGTGGCGCGGCTGCAGACCGCGCAAGCCTTGCTACAGGCGTGCGTGCAGCGCGTGAGCGAAGCCGAGCAGGGCTACGAGCTGGGCGCCGCCACGCTGGACCAGGTCGCCCAGGCCCGCGCCCTGCTCCGCCGCGCCAAGACCGAGGTGGTCCTGGCCCGCATCAGCCGCGCCGAAGCCGCCCTGCGCATCGCCGGCCGCTGAGCGCGCGTCCGAATCGATCAAACAAGAAGATCGGCTCTTCCCGTCTTCCCGTCTTCCTGTGAATCTTGGCCGACCATGCCTTGGTTCAGCTACCACAGCGGCCACAGCGGCGAGTTCTGCCGGCACGCCAAGGGCGCCCTGCGCGCGGTGATCGAGCGCGCGATCGAAGCCGGCTTCACCCACTACGGCCTGTCCGAGCACTGCCCGCGCTATCGCCAAGAAGATCTGTTCGGCGACGAGGTCGACTTCGGACCCGCGCCGCTCGCCAGCGCGTTTGCGGCTTATACCGAGCGCGCGTTCGCGCTGCGCGACGAGTACGCAGACCGCATCCAGATCCTGGTGGGCTTCGAGACCGAGCGACTGCCGCCGGGCGACTGGGCCGCGCGCATGCGCGCGATCCGACAGAGCGCGCCGTTCGAGTACATCGTCGGCAGCGTGCACGACGTCGACGGCTGCTACGTCGACTACAAGCCGGAGCTCACGGCCGCGCTGGCCGAGCGGCTGGGCGGCCGCGAGGCGCTGCACGCGCGCTACTTCGACGCCGTGGCCGAGCTGGTGCAGACGCTGCGGCCCGAGGTGGTGGGCCACCTCGATTTGGTGCGCAAGTTCGACGGCCCGGGCGCCGGCTTCGCGCCGAGCGTGCAGCCCCACATCGAGCGCGCGCTCGAGGCGGTGCGCGACTGCGGCGGCGTGCTCGACGTCAACTGCGGCGCCTTCCGCCGCGGCCTGAGCCCGGTCTATCCCTTGCCACCCATCCTGGAGCGCGCCCGCGCGCTGGGCATCGGTGTCACCCTGGGCGACGACGGCCACGGCGCCCACGACGTGGGCGTGGGCCTGCACGCGTGCATGCACGCGATCGCCGCCGCCGGCTACACCGAGCTGCGCTACCTCGCGCGTCTCGACGGCGTCGCCCAATGGTGCAGCGCGACGATCGGCGACGTGCATCCCAGGACCACGTAGCTTAAACGCGAACGCCCGAGCCAAATGGCCCGGGCGCTCGTGGTGTCAGTCGCGCGCTGTCGCGCGTCTCGCTCGCGTCAGTGGCCGCCGTCCTCGGCGCCGCCGTCGCCCGGAGGCGTCGTCGGACAGTCAGCCGCACACGGACCGCTGAGCACCATGCCGAAGCCCGTCGCGTCGGCGCCACCGGTGCTAAGCGTGGACGCGCAATTCGTCGACAGGCAGCTCACATTGGTCGGGTCGGCACAATTCGCCGTGGCACAGACAATCAGCTTCCAGCAGTCCGAGTTCTTGACGCACTGAGACGCCATCGCCAGATCCTGCTTGCAGCCGCATGCGGCGCACTTCATGGACACGCCCAGGCCCAGCCCCACGGTCATGTCCGTGCACTGAGTCTCGGTCAGCCCACCGGCGTCCCCGCCGCTGCCGCCCGTACCGCCGGTGCCGCCGGTGCCGCCGGTGCCGCCGCCGCCGCTGCCGCCGCCCGTGCCGGCGCCGCTATCGACACCGCCATCGCCGGCCGCGCCGCCGCTCTTGCTCTTACAAGCCGCGCCGAAGCCACACAAAGCCACGACAAGCAGGCCGTATCCTACAGTCGAAAAAGGTCGTTTCATCTCGATCCTCCCAAAAGAAAGCCCGGCCTGCGCCGGTCGCCAGCTCATGGCCGGCGATTAGTAGTCGAGCCAGGCTTCAGACGCAAGAGATCGCCGCGAAACTCATCCCTTTTGTGACCATTGGAAATGATTGGGGATTTGGTCAAAGGCGGGGATCGCGAACGGCTCGGGGAGTCCGAGGGCATGTCGGGGATGATCGAATATCTATAGTAATATCCTATAGTTGAAGCTCGAGACCGAGCCCCGCCGGGGACTCGGGTCGCGACCTTGCATGGGGACGATCTGCGGGGCTATCGGGACCACCTCGCGCTCGGTCCAGGGTGTGCTCCGATCCCCAAGTCTCTTGGGAATTCGGCAGCGCCCGCAGCGCCGGCCGCCGCGGCCGTTGGCGCCTCCAAACGACCCTCGACCGCGTCCGAGCGCACACGCTGGACCACGGTCTCGCGACAACACAGACAAGCTGGGCGCGCGCGCCCGAGCACGGCCCGGTTCGAACGCGCGGTCGCGACTCTGGCATACGGATTGGTACAAACGCGTGGCAGCTCCGTTACGCTTTGGTCGCGACGCGGCGCGCGAGGGGCCGGCGCTGCGAGCGCCGCGGCATGCGCTACGCTGGGCGCCCATGCCCGCCCGTCCCTCCCCATCCGAGCCCCGCCGCTGCGCATGGGCCAGCGCACACCCGTTGATGGCCGAGTACCACGACCGCGAGTGGGGCGTGCCCGTGCACGATGACGTCAAGTGGTACGAGAAGATCTTGCTCGACGGAGCCCAGGCCGGGCTCTCGTGGCTCACCATCCTCAAGAAGCGCGAGGCCTACCGCCAGGCGTTTTGCGACTTCGATCCGGAGCAGGTCGCGCGCTTCGGCGCGCGCGACGTGCGCCGCTTGCTGCGCGATCCGGGCATCGTACGCAACCGACTCAAGGTCGAATCCGCGATCAAGAACGCGCGCGCGTTCCTGCTGCTGCAGCAGGAGCACGGCAGCTTCGACGCGTACGTGTGGCAGGCGGTGGCGGGCAAGCCGGTACAGAATCGCTTCCGCAGCATGCGTCAGGTGCCGGCGCGCACGGAGCTGTCCGACGCGCTTTCCAAGGATCTCAAGCGCCGCGGCTTCAGCTTCGTGGGCTCCACCATCGTGTACGCGTTCATGCAGGCCGCAGGTCTGGTCAACGATCACCTGGTGACGTGCCATCGGCATGCAGAAGTAGCGAAGCTGGGGCGGGCCTGAGCGCAGCGCACGATCACGACCTCGACTACCGCGCGGCGCACGGGACCACGCAGGCTGGCTCAGGGCTGCAAGGTCAGCGTGACCGGGAAGTGATCGGAGACGGTGGTGATGTAGTCGGGGTAGCGGGCGAGCAGCTCGTCTTGCAGCACGTCGACCGAGCCGGTGCGCACCGCGAGCAGGCCTGCGCTGCGCAGCAGGACGTGGTCGATCGTCCTGCCGTGCGCGTAGGAGGCTTCGCTGGCGCCGGGCTCGTCGAGCGCTCGCGTGGGCGCGTCGTAGCTCGGGTCGTCCAGGAACGCGCGGTAGGGCGTGTCCTCGCCCTCGCTGATCGAGCCTAGCAGCAGATCGTTGAAGTCGCCGAGCACGAGCAGCGGCGCGTCGAGCGGCTCGCCGTCGGCGAAGGCCTTCAAGCCCTCGGCAAAGCGCGCGCGGCGGTCGTAGCTCGCGGCGTCCGCCTGGGCCTTGGCGTGCACCACCAGCACGCGCAGCGGCACGCCGTCAGGCTTGGCGCGCAGACACACCAGCAGCGGCGGCCGGCCCGCGTCGTCGAGCCCGGAGAGCGCGCGCGCCGAGCCGAGCTCGAAGCGACGGGCGTCCCACAGCAGCGCCGTCCGCTGCGTCCAGGCGTAACCAGAGAGCAGGCCAGCGTAGCGCGGCAGCGCGCGCAGCAGATCATCAAAGGCCGGCTCGGACGCGACCTCCTGCAATGCGATCAGCTGCATCTGGGAGCGCGCCAGCACATCGCGCACCGCCGCTTGCTGCAGCGCATCGTCGCTCGGGCCTTGCTCTGGATCGCCGAGCCAGTCGAGGTTCCAGGTCATCACCTGCAGCGCCGCACCTCCGGCGGAACCGGCATCCGCGTCCACCCGCGCGGGCGCAAGCGCCAGGCCGGTCGCCCGCGTAGCGAGCGTGACGCCTTCTTCCGGTGCCGCGGCGTCGCCACGGAGCGCGGCCACTGCGCGGCTGCCCGCATCGCAGCCCGCGCCCGCCGCCAGCAGCTCGGGCCTGCCTGGCGGGCCGCAGGCGGCCACAGTCAGTTCGAGGCAAAGCGCGATCGGAGCCGCAGCGCGAAGGGATGCCGGAGCCATGCCCCCTGCATCGGCCGGGCGCCGCTCGCGGTTGCGCGCTCGAACGCGAACGCGCGGCCGAACATGAACGCCCCGCCGGGCGGGGCTCCAATCAGAGCCCTCCGTCTTCGCGCCTTCCCGCCTTGCTGTGATTCCTCGGTCGCAGCGCTGGCTACGCTCGGACCGCGCGCCAGAATTCGCTCGGATCGCTGGCCACGCACTCGACCGAGCCGAAGCGCAGGTGGTCGCCCGAGCTGACGCGGGTGAGCTCGCGCGGCGACAACTTGCGGCCGTTGAGCGAGGTGCCGTTGGTGCTCTCGGCGTCGGCCACGTACAACGTGCCCTGGTCGTCCATCTCGCACCAGGCGTGGAACTTGGAGACGTTGGGATGGCGCAGCACGACGTCCTTGTTGGGCGAGCGGCCGATCGAGAGTCGATCGAGGAAGGTCGGGTCGTCGGTACGTTTGCGCAGCGCGATCACGAAGTAGCGATCGTGGCTGAACAGCCAGCGCAGCCGATCGACGCGCACGCTGTCGGAGGCTTCGCTCAGATCCAGCTCGATCATCTGCTGGTCGGTGAGGATCTGCGTCTCGAAGCCCATCACGCGGACGCTCGGCTGCACCGGTTGCGCGGCGACGCGCTGGCTGGTGTCGAGCCCGTACTCGAGCGCCTCGTGCCCCGCCTGCAGCTTGACCAGCAGCAGCTGCGTGTCGCCGTAGCGCGTGAGGAACGTGTCCTCCGAGCCCGCGGCTTCGTCGAGCACGCGACTGGGGCCCAGGTTGACGCGAAGGAGCTGATCCAAGTTTTCTGCCAGGCTCACGGTAAGATTA
The DNA here is from genome assembly GCA_963778655.1 of uncultured delta proteobacterium. GTDB lineage: Bacteria > Myxococcota_A > Polyangia > Polyangiales > JAFGIB01 > CAVZVA01. Next base: position 787,219 of record CAVZVA010000010.1, on the reverse strand, counting down.
TAGTACGTTCGCTAACGCACAGTCGATGTAGACCAATGTGGGAAGGCCGATCCCCGCGCGCCAGGGGCACCGGCCCGGGGTCGCTGCACCGCGGTCGGGCGCTCAGCCGCGGTCGGCCGCCTCGGCCAGGGCGCGCAGCTGCTGCAGCGAGCGGGCGAGGTTGGCGTAGTCGCGCTGCGGCTCGGGCCCGATCAGGTTCTCGAGCGAGGAGCGAAGCTCGCCCGCTTCGCTCGCGGCGATCTGCGCGCTGTCGGCCGACTCCAGGAAGGCGCTCATCGACTGGCCCCAGAGCTCCTCGTAGATCGCGCGCTCCTCGGGATCGGCCGGCAGGCCCTGCTCGGCGATGCTGCGCAGCGTCGAAAACTGGAAGCCCATTTCGTACCACTCGGAGAGGTGCTTGGTTGCGGGCGGCAGCGACTCGAGCAGGTTGTCGGTCGCGCCCAACCACACGTCGAGATCGCTGAGGCGCCTGAGCTCGCCCCAGTCGCCGCCGACGAGGTCGATGAAGCGGCCGAACGAGGCTTCCAGCTGCGCCCCGAAGTCGCCGCCTTCGTCGCGGTGAAATGAGCACTCGCTGATCGCGCGGCCGGCCTCGAACGATAGCCCGCAGGAGATCCCGTTGCTCTCCGCGGCCGGCTCGCGCAGCGGCTCGACGTCGTCGTCGCTCAGCTCGACCGCGTCGTCGGCGGCGGCGTCCTCGAGGTCAAGCGCAGGCACGCTCGCTGGCGCGGCCGGAGGCGGCTCGCTGCGCAACGGCTCGTACGCCTCGTCGGCCGGCTCCAGCTCGGCCTCCTCGAAGGTATCGTCGTCGCGCATGGCCGCGGCAATGACCACCGCCGGTGCCGGCTCCAGCGGGGTGTCCTCGATGCTGGCAGCCACGCTCGCGGCCGTGGGCATGGTTGCGACTGCGGGCGTGCGCGCCGGTATCGGCGCGGCCGCGGGCCTGGTCGGGGGCGCCGGCACACGCGCTGGCGCGGCCGCAGGCGCTGGTACGCGCGCAGGCGCCTCGCTCGGCGCCGGCGTGGCGTTCGCAGGCGGGGGCGGCGGTGCCGAGCTGAGCGCATTGAGCGCACGCTGGGCGTCCTTGCCCAGGCGCGGGTTGAGGCCGAGGTCGAAGGCGAGATCCTCGACCAGATCGGCCAGCGCCGCGCGGTCGAGGCGTGCCACCAGCGTGGCCTTGCTGAGCTGCGGCGGCAGCTCGCGGCGCCGCTCGGCATGGTCCGCGAGCAACGCGATGCGCTTGCCGCGCGCCCAGGCCGCCGCCAAATCGAACATCAGCTGCGGCTCGGCCAGCGCCGCGCGATCGACCAGCGCGATCGCCGCGCCGATCTCGTCGAGCGTCGCGGCGAAGCTATCTGGATGAGGCTGGCCGCCGTTGCGATTGGGCCACGCGTAGCCCGGAAGCGAGCTGCAGCGGATAGCACCCGAAGGCAGCGATAGCGATGCCTCGAGCAGATCGACCAGGCTGCTGGCTTCCTCGAGTTGCGCGTCGGTGTGGATGATCAAGATCCCGGTCGTCACCTCTAGTACCTCGCTAACCTCAGACCCGACTCGGCATCCATGACCCGGCCCCCCGCGCGCGCAACCCGACCGAGCGATGCATGCCCGCCGCCGCAGTGCGCCCCGCTGCGGGGAGAGAGGTGCTCGACATCATCTTGGTACTTCACGCACACCGTCGCGACTCAGCAACCAACCCCCGCCCGACCGGCTGGGATTGCGACGGCCCCTCGCGGGCCCCGAGTCCACGCATTGCGCAAGTAAGGGCGAAAGTAAAGGGCCGTGTAGGTGTCGATCCACCAAGATTGGGAGAACGAGACGCGGGACTGCCATGTTTCGGGACGGATCTCGTCCCCCGCAACGATTGCAAACCACGGCTGTTCGGACATGATGTCGAGCGATCGTGATGGACAAGCCCACGCACGCGCGGCCGAGCCCGCAGGCCGTCGGCGAAGAGCCGATCCCCTCGAGCGGGGCGCCTCCGGCGACGCGGGCCGCGCCCGCAGCGCAAGCCAGGCCGGACGGCCGCTTCGTGGGCCACGCGATGAAGGCCCTGTTCGAAACCGCGGACGTCTCGATTCGCCGCGACGACGACACGCGGGTGCTGAGCCGCGCGCAAGAGGTGCTGGCCGAGCTCGACCGGCGGCAGCCGCCGCCGCCGCAACCGCGGGCAGAGCTGCCGAAAGCCGGCGGGCCGATCAGCTCCAGCAGCACCCCGCCGGGGCCGCGCGTCGACGCCGTGCTCTGGGTGGTGCTCGCGGGCGGGCTGCTCGCGATCGCCGCCTGGATGCTCGCCTCGGCGCTCTAAGCGGCGGCCTACGGGCGTACGCGGAACTCGCAACGGGCGCGCGCTTGGGCCTATGCTCGCGGCATGTTTCGCCGCAGCACGGTCGTAGCGCTGGTCTGGCTGGCGGCCGCAAGCGCGAGCGCGCCTGCAGCCCGCGCGCAGGGCGAGCCGCCGCCCGCACCGAGCGCTGCGCAGAGCCCCCCGCCGCCGCCCGCCCAGGCCGAGCCGCCGCCCGCCCAGGCCGAGCCGCCGCCGCCCGCCCAGGCCGAGCCGCCGCCGCCACCTGCGCAGGTCGAGCCAGGGCCCGCGGGGGGTGAACCGGGCGCGGCCCCCGCCGCCGGCGCGCCGGCCGAGACAGCCGGCACGGCCGTGCCGGCGCCATCTCAGCCGCCGCCGCCACCGGCCCCCACACAACCGCCGCCGGCGTCCGAGGCGCTGCCGCACTTCGAAGGACAGGTGGAAGCGGGAGGCGAGACCGGCGAGACCGGCGAGACCGGCGAGCCGAGCGAGCCGAGCGAGCCGGACTTCGCCAGCAAGGCCTGGCCTAAGCCCGAGCACAAGCCCTATCCCCCGTTCTCGATCCGCATCGATCCCTTCAACTGGCTGATCGAGGGGCGGCTCGGGCTCGAGCTCGAGGTGGTGGCCTGGAAGTTCATCAGCATCGAGGCGGTTCCGGTGTTCATCGCCAACGCGCGGCCGCCGGCGTTCAATTTCGAAGGCCGCTCCGATCCGATCTCGCAGCACAGCAACGGCCTGGGTCCGATCGCGGGCACCAGCCTGGGCGCCGGCTTCTGGCTTTCGGGCAAGCCGCTGCAGGGCTACGTGCTGCGCGCGTACTTCACCAACTACGGGCTGACCTACAAGGCCTCGGACGGCAGCGGCGTGTTCGATCGGGTCAAGCACACCGAGCGCCAGCTGGTCCTGTTCATCGGCTCGCACACCCGCATCGGGTTTTTCACGCTCTCGGGCGGCATCGGTCTGGGCTACGAGCTCAACCAGCAAGAGCGCTGCTTCGTGAACCGCGACAGCGCCAGTGTGATGGCGGCGACCTCGGGCTGCCCGGACGGCAGCGAGCTGCAGATCCTGCTCGATCGCACCGGGTCGCAGGTGGCCGACCTCAACGGCGGCTTCCATCCGATCTACGTGGTGGGCCGCTTCTCGCTCGGCGTGGCCTTCGACTGAGCGCGCGCTTGGGCTCTGCGCGGGCACGCGTCGTGCTCGACTTTCGCGCGCAGCGCCCCTATCGTCGGCGCCGGCTGATCCCATGAACGGCGATTCGCGCGCACACGACTTGGTGTTGTTCGGGGCGAGCGGCTTCACCGGCGGGCTGACCGCCGAGTATCTGGCGCGCTGCGCGGCCGCCGGGTCGCTGCGCTGGGCGCTGGCGGGCAGGAACCGCGACAAGCTGCTGGCCGTGCGCGAGCGGCTCGCGACGCTGAGCCCCGAGGCCGCGCGCATCGAGATCGTGCTGGCCGACGCGCACGACGCGCAGGCGCTGCAGCAGCTGGCGCGCAGCACGCGCGTGATCGCCACCACGGTCGGGCCCTACGCCGCGCACGGCGAGCCGCTGCTGCAGGCCTGCGCGCACAATGGCACGCACTACGTCGATCTCACGGGCGAGCCGGAGTTCGTCGACGCGATGATCGAGCGCCATCATCAGGCCGCGCAGCAGAGCCGCGCGAAGATCGTGAACGCGTGCGGCTTCGACTCCGTGCCCCACGACCTCGGCGTGTGCTTCGCCATGCACCAGCTCGCGCGCGTGGTTGCGCCCGGGACGCTGGAACGCGAGCCGGTCAAGGTCGAGGCGTTCGTGCGCGCGAGCGGCGACTTCTCGGGCGGCACCTGGCAGTCGGCGCTGTCGATCATGGGCACGCAGCGGCAGCACGCGCGCGCGCACAAGCGGCGCGCGGCGGCGCGGGCGGCCGAGGGCGAAGGGCGTACGATCCGGCAGGCGCCGCTGCGGATCGCCTACCGCAGGGAGATCGCGGCCTGGGCGGTGCCGATGCCGACCATCGACCCGGAGGTGGTGTGCCGCTCGGCGAGGCTGCTGCCGGAGTACGGGCGCGACTTCGAGTACGGACACTACGCGGCGGTGCGACGGCTGCCGACGCTGGTGCTCGGCCTGGGCGGCCTGGGCGCGCTGTTCGCCCTGGCGCAATGGCAGCCGACGCGCGCGCTGCTCTCGCGGATCAGGCAGCCGGGCGAGGGCCCGGACGCGAGCAAGCGGGCCAAGGGCTGGTTCGAGGTGCGCGTGCTGGCGCGGGCGGGCGAGCAGCGGGTCTCTTGCCTGGTGCGCGGCGGCGACCCGGGATACGGCGAGACCGCCAAGATGCTGGCCGAGTGCGCGCTGTGCCTGGCGCTGGAGCCTGCGCTGCCGGAGCGCTACGGGGTCATCCCCAGCGCGGTCGCAATGGGCGAGCCGCTGATCGCGCGGCTGCAGACCGCGGGCATCCGCTTCGAGCACGTGCCGAGCTGAGCGCGGCCGCCGCGCGCGAGCGCGGGCAGCCGGGGGCGAGCGCCCCGTTGCGTTCTTGAGCCGCGATCGGGCAGGCCGGCGCCTACTGTGGCATATGCCGAGAGAGGATTCGGTGGGCACGCTGGGCGAGCGCTGGCTGCGCGCGAGGTCGGGCATGGCGCTGGCGCTGCTCGGGGCGCTGGCGGCACCGGCTGGGCTCGTGGCCTGCGCGCGCCAGGATGCGACCGCGGTGGAGGCGACCGACTGCCGCCGCGGCGACTGCGCGGACGCGGCGACGCCAGCGGCGACCGATGCCGGGTCGAGCGAGGCGCGCACGGCCGGCGGCGGCATCGGCAGCGGCCTGCCGCGCGACGGGGGCGGCACGAGCGCGGCGGGCGGCGATGCCGCGAGCGATGCCGGCCCTGCGCGACCGCCGCTGCCGGACTACACCCTGGAGGTCGACGCGCCCGGCGACGGCGATCGCATCGACGGCATCGTGACCGTACGCGGGCGCTCGGCAGCCTTCCAGAACATCGAGGTGTGGGACGCGACCCATCAAATGCCTCCGCTGGCGCAGACCTCGCCCACCAGCGACGGCTCGTTCAGCCTCGACATCGACACCGCGAGCCTCACGCCGGGCGCGACCACCTGGACGGTGTGGGGCTGGGACAGCCCGCCCGGCCAGGCGTACATGCACAGCGCATCGGTCGCGCTGGCGCTCACCATCGGCAGTACCAGCCAGTCCGATGCCGCGGTGCCGCCTGGCGGGCAGACCATCGGCACCGGCGACGTCGCGATGCCCGCGGTCGGCCCCGCGCCTTCCGAAGCCGACAACGCCGGCGGCGCGCCATTCGTGCTGGTGAAGAACTGGGATTTCGGCACAAACGGCACGATCACCGACGTGGCCTCGTTGAGCGCGGAGTTTCAGTTTCACGACCAGTTCAACACCATCGCCAATGGCACGCACTACGGCGCGGTGATCGTCGCGCCCACGGCGGACACGGCGATCTCGCAGAGCGGGCTGGGGTTGCCCGGCGACATGCAGCCGGTGGAGGACCCGGCGCGGCCCATGCGCGAGTGGACGGCCGATTCGCTCAAGACCTACGTGCGCCCGCTCTCCAGCGCGGACAGCACGATCTCGGTCTCGGCGCACAATGCCGGCTGCGGCAGCCTGGTGGCAAGATGGAAGCTGCCCAACGGCGGCGCGCTGCTCGGCAAGGATCTGCTGTGGGAGACCCGCGCGCGCATGCCGGTGCCGCAGCCGGGCTACTGGTACGCCTTCTGGAGCGCGGGCAACCAGTGGAACAACGGCGCCGAGATGGACGTGATGCAGTCGTTCGGCTCGCCCAACATCTATCCGCCGCCGAACGCCTTTCACGCAGACACGGTCGGCGGCAGTCAGAGCATCGACTACAGCAGCTGGCCCGGCGGGCTCTCGGACGCCGGCGTGCCGGAGAGCGCGCGCGATCTGCGGCAGTGGCACACCTTCAGCTGGCTGTACCGGGCCGACGACACCTACGTGGTGTACTACGACGGCATTGTCGTGCAGAGCGGCTCGATCCACTGGACGCTGGGCGGTGCGCAGGGCGGACAGGCGCTCGACTTGAGCTTTCTGTTCGACCTCGGCTGGGGCCACACCGACGTGGCGTCCGTCGACATCTCGCTGCCGGCCTCGAGCTTTCCGCTAAGCTACGAGCTCGACTACAGCCGCGTGTACCTGCGCTGAAGCGCGCGGGCCCGAGCTCGCGCCTCAAAACAGGCGCAGCTGGGCAGTGGGACGCTCGAACGTGCTGGGAGCGTCCGCGAGGGGCTCGGCGTTGAGCCCGAGCCGCTTGCACTGCAGCGCGAACAGCTCTGCGATCGCTTGCCAGCGCGGGCCGGCTCCGCGCATGCGCGCGCCGAAGCGCGGGTCGTTGAGCTTGCCGCCTCGCAGCTCGCGCTGCGCGTGCTCCACCCGGTCGGCGCGCGCGGGCAGCGCCTCGCGCAGGCGCGTGAGAAACACCGGCTGCACCTCGGCAGGCAGGCGCAGCAGGGTGTGAAACGCGTGGCGCGCGCCCGCGTCACGGGCGCGCTGCAGCACCTGGGTGACCTGGCCGTCGTTGAGCCCGGCGATGATCGGCGCGACCGCCACGCCGGTCACCAGGCCCGCTTCGGACAGGGTCTGCAGCGTCTCGAAGCGGCGGTGGATCGCGGGCGCGCCCGGCTCGATCGCGCGCGCGCCCGCGTCGTCCGCGAACGGGATGCTGATGAAGACCGCGACGCGGGCCACGCGCGCGAGCGCGCACAACAGCTCCAGGTCGCGGCACACCAGCGCGCTCTTGGTGATCACCGCGACCGGGTTCTTGTGCTCGAGGCAGATCGACAGCAACGCGCGGGTCAGGCGGTAGCGCCCCTCGAGCGGCTGGTAGCAGTCGGTGTTGCCGGAGAAGGTGAGCGCTTCGCCTTTCCAGCTCAGGCGGGCGAACGCCTGCCGCAGCAGCTCGGGGGCGTTGCGCTTGACGATGATCTCGCGCTCGAAGTCGGTGCCTGCGCCGAAGCCCCAGTACTGGTGGCTCGGCCGCGCGTAGCAGTACGCGCACGCGTGCTGGCAGCCGCGGTAGGGGTTGATGCTGAAGCGGAACGGCAGGTCGGGGCTGTCGTTCTGGCTGATGATGCTCTTGGCCTGCTCCTCGTGTACGTGCAGCGAGGCGAGCGGCGCCTCGCCCTCGTCCCAGGCGATCTCGGCGGCCTCGAAGCGGTTCTTGGGATTGCTGCGCGCGCGCATGCGATGAGCCTATGCGCTACCTGAAACTATGTACAGGTAGAGGCTCCAAGCCGGCGCGGGCTCCCACGAAAAAGCGAGCCCCTGCGAAGAGATAGCGCAGAGCGGGGCACGGCCCGCGGCTGGACGAGTGAATCAGCGCCCCAAGGCGTGGCAAGCTTGAGCCGCCCCGCGTTCAAGCGCTCCAGTCATGACCGTCGACCAAGCGGCCCTGCGAGCGAGCGAGCACGAGCTGCGGGCGCGCCGCGCGCTGTCGATCTCCAACCTGGACGGCGGCCTGTACGCGCTGATGGTCGGGGTGAGCGAGAGCTACTTCGGCGCGCTGGCGGTCGAGCTGGGCCACCGCGACACCGCGCTGGCGCTGCTGCTCACGGTCCCGGTGCTGCTGGGCTCGGCCACCCAGCTGCTGGCCGGACCGCTGGGCGCGTGGCTAGGCCGGCGCAAGCGCGTGGTGGTGCTGGGCGCGGGGCTGCAGGCGCTGAGCTTGCTCGGGCTCGCGCTGATCTCCGCGCGCGGCGTTCGCGCGCTCGGGCCGCTGCTGGCGATGCAATGCGTCTATTACGTGTGCGCGCTGATCGTAGGCCCGCCCTGGAGCTCGTGGATGGCCGACCTGACCGAGGGCCGGCAGCGCGAGCGCTACTTCGCGCGCCGGGCGGCGCTGGTGCAGGCGGCGCTGCTGTGCGGCTTCGGCGCGGCCGGCGCGGTGTTGCAGGCGGCCGGCGCCAGCGAGAGCGCCAAGCTGCACGCCTTCGCCTGGCTGCAGCTGTGCGGCTTCGGCTTTCGCGTGGCCAGCACGGCAATGCTCGCGTTGCAGCCGGACATCGAGACCCACACCCGCAGCGTGCGCCAGAGCCTGCAGGCGGTGCGCGTCGCGGCCGACAGCGCCGATTTCCGCGTGGCGACCTATCTGGCCGCGCTGATGCTCGGGGCGAACATCGCGGTGCCGTTCTTCACGCCCTACATGTTGCGCGTGCTCAAGCTGGACTACGCCAGCTACGCCGGCCTGATCGCGATTCCGATCGTGGTCAAGGCGCTCTTTCTGCCGCTGGTGCATCCGCTGTCGGAGCGCTTCGGCATGCGCAAGGTGCTGCTGGCGAGCGGAGTAGTGGTGGTGTTTCTGCCGGCGCTGTGGGTGGTGTTCGACGGCGTGCTCGGGCTCTCGCTGGTGCAGGTGCTGAGCGGCCTGGGCTGGGGCGGGCTGGAGTACGCGAGCTTCCAGCTGCTGCTGATCAGCGCGCGCCCGGAGTGCCGGGTGGAGTTCCTGTCGCTGGCGAGCACCATGGGCAGCTCGGGCCAGCTGGTCGGCGGGCTCGCCGGCGGCTACCTGCGGGGCGAGGTGCTGCTGCCGTACAAGACGCTGTTCCTGCTGTCCGCGGGCGGGCGCGCGCTGGCGCTGGGCTTCATGGCGGGCGGGGTGCGCGCGCGCCTGCGGCGCGAGCTCCCGCGGCTGTTCCTGCGCGTGATCTCGGTGCGGCCCGCGCTCGGCACGCTGTCGCGCCCGATCGTGCGCGACGCCGAGCGCCGCCCCAACCCGGACGCGCCCGACCCCTGATCGCGAGCTCTGATTTGGAGCGTCAGTCGTGAGCGCGAGCGCTCATTTCGCGCGCGCCGCGGCCAGCGCGTCGAGCGCGGAGCGGTAGGCGGTCTGCTTGATCGTGGCGAGCGTCGCGCGGTCCTTGCCCGAAAGGCTCTTGGCGAGCGCGAGCGCAGCCGGCAGCACCTGCTGCTCGGCGGCGATCTGCTGCACGATGCCCGCCTGCAGCGCCTGCTCGGCGCTGTAGCGCCGGCCCGTGACCATGGCTTCGTGCGCGGTCGCCTTGGACAGCCGCGCCTGGATCATCGCGCTCATCGCCGGCGTGAACGGGATGCGGATGTCGACCTCGGGCAGGCAGAAGTAGCCACGCTCGGTACGCATGACGCGAAAGTCGTGCGCCAGCGCCAGCATCGCGCCGGCCGCGAAGGTGTGGCCGTTGAGCGCGGCCACGGTGATCAGTGGAAACGCAAGCAGGCGGCCGAGCAGCGCGTGCACTTGATCGATGTTGGCCTCGGCGCGCTCGCGCCCCGCGGCGGACATCCACTCGAGGTCGAGCCCGTTGGAGTAGAACTTGCCCTCGCCGACCGTGACCAGCGCGCCCGCCTCGGTCGAGGCTTCAACCTCGTCCAGCGCGCGGTGGATCGCCTGAAGCGAGTCGAGGTTAAAACGGTTCTCGCCGCCCCGCATGTGCAGGACCCACACACCGTCGTCTCGTTGCAACTCGAGCATGGCCGGACTGTAGCCCAATCGCGGGCCCCGGCGGCGGGCGGCGGCGCGAAAAAAGACCGCGCTGCTGACTGGCGCGATCACGCTCGTGGTACTGGTCTGTGCGGCGACGCGGGCACGCGCGCGGCACGCCACCCTTGGCACCATGCGGTCCCCCCAGCGCGACCACGCCCGGCTCAGCTGCCGCCTCGCGCGCGCCGGCCACGCGCGGGCCGCGTGCTGGTGGCTCGCGCTCGTGCTCGCCTTCGTGCTCGCGGGCTGCGCGCACGTCGCTCCGTACCAGCGCGAGCGGCTCGCCCACCCCAGCATGGCGATCTCGGATCTGGCCGGGCCGAGCGAGCAGCACGTGCGCTCGGTGCAGGAAGGCGCGGTTGGCGGCGGCGACTCCGCAGGCGGTGGCTGCGGATGCAATTGAGAACGCGGCACCCGCGATATGGGCTGGCCGCAGCCGCGCTGACCGGCTTCGCCTTGCTTGGCACCGCGCGCGGGCAGCAGGCGAGCCCGCCGCCGCCGACCAGCGCGGCGGCGGGTGCACTGGCCGGCGGCGAATCGGCGGACGCGACGCCGCCGGCGCGCGCCGGCAACACCGGCGCCGAGCCCGACGTCGCTGCGCCCTCGTCGCTGCGCGTCGACGCCCGAACCGAGATCGCCGGCTACGCCGACTCGGACCACGTGTACGTGCTCACGCCGTCGCTCTCCGGCAGCGTCTCCAACCCGGTCGCGGGCTGGAGCGCGGGCGGGCAGTACTTGCTCGACGTGGTGTCGGCCGCCTCGGTCGACATCGTCTCGACCGCGTCGCGGCGCTGGGTCGAGATGCGTCACGCCGGCACGCTCGACGCGTCGTACAAGCCGGGCGCGTTCGGCGTGGCGGCTACCGGTGTGGTCTCGAGCGAGCCGGACTACCTGTCGTGGGCCGCGGGCGGCACGCTGAGCCAGGACCTGGCCGATCAGAACGCCACCCTGCTGCTCGGCTTCAGCCACGGCCACGACATCGCCGGCCGCTCGGGCACGCCGTTCTCGGTGTTCTCGCGCAGGCTCGACCGCGAGAGCATCAAGGCCGGGCTCACGCTGGTTCTCGACCAGGCCACGATCGGGTCGGTGCTGGCGGACGCGGTGATCGAGCACGGCGATCCCTCCAAGCCCTATCGCTACGTGCCGCTGTTTGCGCCGGGCACGGCGGTGCCGGCCGGCGCCTCGGTCGAGCTGGTCAACCAGCTGCGCGTCTCCGCGCGCCCGCTCGAGCAGCTGCCGCTGTCGCGCGATCGCTTCGCGCTCAGCCTGCGGCTGGCCCATCGCTTCGCGCGCTCGACACTGCGCGCCGACGAGCGCCTGTACGCGGACTCGTGGGCGCTGCTGGCGAGCTCGACCGACGCGCGCTATCTGCTCGATCTGGGGCGGCGCTGGGAGCTCGGCCCGCACCTGCGCGTGCACGCCCAGAACGCGGTCAGCTTCTGGCAGCGCGCGTACGTGCTGCAGCCGGGCTTCGATCTGCCGGCGCTGCGCACCGGCGATCGCGAGCTGGGACCGCTGGTGGGCGTCACCGCAGGCGCGAGCGTGCGGCTCGGCCTGGGGCCGGCCGGCGACCCGATGCGCTGGCAGCTGGGATGGGACGTCAATCTCACCGACACGCGCTATCTCGACGACCTGTACCTGAGCTCAAGGCTGTCCGCGCTGACCGCGCTGTCGCTGCAGGCCCAGCTATGAGCATGCGCACAACGCTCCCACGCTCGTTGCTGTTGCTGTGGCTCGCCTGCGCGCCGCTCGCGGCCTGTGACCCCGTGCACGACAACGCGATCGCCGCGCTCGGCGGCGAAGCACGCGGCGTGCGCCGCGGGCCGGAGCACCGGCCGGGCCAGCCCTGCTTGCTGTGCCACGACGGCGCGCTCGGCGATCCGGAGGCGTTCAGCGTAGCCGGTACGGTCTATCTGCAGCCGAGCGGCACGCAGCCGGCCGAGGGCGCCACCGTCGAGCTGCAGGGCGCGGACGGCGCGCCGTTCGAGGTGGTGACCAACCGGGCGGGCAACTTCTACGTCTACCCGGATCAGTATCGCCCAGTGTATCCGCTGCAGACCAGCGTGAGCTTTCAGGGCCAACGCACGTTGATGCACACCAATATCGGCCGCGACGGCTCCTGCGCCGGCTGTCACGTCGACCCGGCCGGACCCGCCTCGCCGGGCCATGTGTACGTGCGGCTCGACGACGGGAGCGTGCCACCATGAGCCGCTTGCGCGCGGCACTGCTCTTGGTGCTGGCGCTGGGGCCGTGGGCGTGCACGGTGCCGGCGGCCGACGCGCGGGTGCACGAGCTGCTGCCCGACAGCGCCTCGTTCCCGCTGGTGGCGCAGCTCTTGGACCACCACTGCGGCACGCTCGACTGCCACGGCCAGGTCGGGCGTAACCTGCGGCTCTACGGCAACGAAGGCCTGCGCTGGGCACCGAGCGACCGCCCGCTCTCGCCCGCCTGCACCACTGCCGGCGAGATCGATCAGGACTACGAGTCGGTGGTCGCGCTCGAGCCCGCGGCGATGAGCGCGGTGATCGCCGGCGGCGGCGCGCGCCCTGAGCGGCTGTCGCTGATCCGCAAGGCGCGCGGGCTCGAGCACCACAAGGGCGGCACCCTGATCCATGCAGGCGACGACGCCGACGTGTGCCTGACCTCGTGGCTGCGCAGCCAGCTCGACAGCGCGGCGTGCATGCGCGCGCAGCTGCCGAGCACCTGTTTCGCGCAACCGTGAGCATAGGGTCCCGCCACCAGGCCGCTTTGGCCCGGCGCGCGGCGGGTTTGGTTGCGCCTTGTGCGCGGCTCGGGGTACATGGCTGGCCGGTGGGTGACGCCGGTGTGGTGCCGGGTCAGGCTTTGCGAGGTCGTGCGATGGATTGGAGTCCCTCCAACCGCTTCTGCTGGGCGTTGCTATCGTTGTCTCTTTCGCTGTCGCTGCTGGGCGGCTGCAGTAACAAGGGCGGCGGCTCTCCAGCCGCGGGCCAGGCGGCGACCGGTGGCACCGGCGTCCCCGCAGGCGGCGGCGGTAGCGCGGCCGCGACTCCGATCAGCGGCGAGGGCGGCGTGATCGGGACGGGCGGCACGATCAGCACCGGCGGGACGACCGGCGCGGCCGGCACGATCGGCACGATCGGCACCGGCGGAATGAGCAGCGCAGCCGGCGCCGGCGCAAGCGGCATGACCAGCGACGCGGGGACGCCGGACGCGGCGGCGAACAGCGACGCGGGCGGCAGCCTCGGCGGACCGCTGATGTACACGGGGGCGTTCACGATGGGCAGCAGCGTGCCCGCGCGCAACAAGTGTCCCATGGATGCCATCGGCGGGGGCAGCGGCGAGAACAAGTCGCCTGCGCTGTCGTGGACCGGCGGGCCGGCGGAGACCAAGAGCTTCGCGATCGTGCTCTACGACACGCGCTACAACATGCTGCACTGGGTGCTCTGGGACATCCCCGCGAACGTCCACACGCTGCCCGAAGGCTTGCCCTCGGGCTATGCGCTCACCGCTCCGGCGGGCGCGCACCAGGTCGCGAGCATGGGCAGCGACCCCCATGCGTACTACGGCCCCTGCAGCAGCGGCAGCTTTGCCGGCAGCTACGAGTACCGCCTGTACGCGCTCGACACCGCGATGCTCGCGCTGACCGAGAGCTCGACTGGCGCCGACGCCCAGGCCGCGGTCGAGGCCGCGATGCTCGAAAAGACGGTCTGGACCGGCATGCCCCAGTAGGCAGGTTCAGCTCCCTCCCTTTGTCCACCACCGGTTCAGCCAGCCAACCGCCGCGTCGTACGCGCGGAAGCTGGATTGGGGTGGATTGGGAACCGCGCCAGGGTCATGCCAATCGGCTGGCGTGCAGGCCGGTTTTGAGAGCCCTCCGGTCTGCTCACGTACGCCCGAGTCAGACTTGTTCGGCGCAAACAACTCGCTCCATGGCGAGCCCAGAAGACAGTTCTTTGGGCTCGCAGACCTCGGTTCCCTTCGCGCAAAGCAGTCGATTTACTGGTAGCGTGCAGCATCACGGCCAAACCCGGCGCCGCAAGGGAGACTCGCCATGGCGAACACCGAACCCCGTTCAGACACCGATCCTCGAACCGACTCGAACGAGAGCCCAAACCTGGTGGAGGTCGAGACCCGTTACGGACGTCTTCGCGGATGCGACGTGAGCGGCATCAAAGTCTTCAAGGGCATCCCTTATGGAGGCAGCACCGCGGGCAAGAACCGGTTCATGCCGCCCAGCAGGCCCATGCCGTGGACGGGCGTGCGCGACGCGCTCGAGTTCGGGTCGGTGGCGCCGCAACCGGTGGGCGCGACCAGCGAGTACGGCAGGGTGATCGGCTGGGACAACCACCCGGGAGGCATGGGCGAGGACTGTCTGGTTCTCAATGTGTGGACGCCGGGCCTCGACGGTCGCAAACGCGCCGTCATGCTCTCGATTCACGGCGGTGGCTTCACCAGCGGCTCGGGCTCCACGCCGGGCTACAACGGCAAGTCGCTGGCGCGCTTCGGCGATGTCGTGGTGGTGACCGTCAATCACCGGCTGGGCGCGCTCGGCTACCTGCACCTGGGCGACCTCGCGGGTCCGGAATTCGCGCAGTCGGGCACGGCCGGCATGCTCGACTTGGTGGCCGCGCTGGAATGGGTACGCGACAACATCGAGCGTTTCGGCGGCGATCCGCAGACCGTGATGGTCTTCGGCCAATCGGGCGGCGGCGCCAAGACCAGCACGCTGATGGCGATGCCCTCGGCCAAGGGGCTGTTCCGTCGCGCCGCCGTGCAGAGCGGCTCGGCGCTGCGGCTGATGACGCGCGACTTCGCGACCCAGATGGCGGAGCGACTGCTGGCCAAGCTCGACCTCGACAAGACCAAGATCGCCGACTTGCAGGCGCTGCCCTTCGACCGACTGCTCGCGGCGGAGCGCACGATCGCAACCGAGACGCGGTCGATGGGCTTTGCGCCGGTCGTCGACGGCAGTGCCATTCCGCGCCATCCCTTCGATCCGACTGCACCCGAGATCACCGCCGACGTCCCGCTCATCGTCGGCACCACGCTCGACGATGCAGCCATGGGTGGGCGCTTCGACATCGACGATGCCGGCGTGAAGGAGGCGCTGCGCAAGCGCAGGCGCTCAGCTCAGCATGTCGATCGCATCTTCGAGCTGTATCGCCGGCGCTATCCCGACACATCGCCGTTCCTGTTGCTGGCCAGGATGCAGACCGACCGCGGGGGACGCCGCGCCGCCACGACCATGGCCGAGCGCAAGGCGGCCCTGGGCAAAGCCCCCGCGTACTTGTACTTGTTCACCTGGCCCTCGCCGGCGCTGGGCGGCAAGTTCGGCGCGGTCCACGGCGTCGATGTCGGGCTCGCCTTCAACAGCGCAGGTGGCGGGCTCACCGGCAACACCCCGGAAGCGCGCGCATTGGCGGGACGCTTCGCGGCAGCCTGGGTCGCGTTCGCCAAGACCGGCGATCCCAACACCTCCGAAATCCCGCACTGGCCGGCCTACGACAGCCAGACGCGGCCTACGATGATCTTCGACAACGAGGTCCGGCTCGAGAACGACCCCCTGCACGAGCTACGCGAGCTCTGGGACGAGCTGTACGCCCGAGAATGAGGGGACGGTCCGGACCGTCCCCCTGCGCCCCGGCAGACGAGCCGACGCGTGAGCGACTCGCAAGGCTCGATCGCCGGTCTATCGGCCACGATCGAATCTTGGGTTACTTCGTTTGCGCGCAGCCAAGCTGGGCTCGTGATTCAGGATCAGTCGGCGGCCAATGTTCGCGCGCGCTCGAGCAGCTTGACCATCCCCATATCGGCCGCGTCGTGCACGACGTCGGATAGCAGCGCGCGCGCCGCTCCGCTGGCTCCCGTCCGAAGGCGCAAGCGCGCGAGCTGGAGCTGGGTTCTCGCGATCTCGGGGCGATGGCCGATGCGCTGGTTCATGGCGAGCGCGTTCTCGAAGCGCCGCTCGGCGTCCGCAAAACGCTCGAGCGCAAAGGCGAGCGCTCCGAGCACGCGCGAGCACGAGCCCCAAGTGATCAGCACACCATCGTTGATGCAGTACTCGGCGCGTGGCAAGAGGGCAGCGTAGAGTTGCTCCATCTCCGCCGGCGTCCCGATCTCGGCGCATACATCGGCGAGGCGCATCAGCGTTTCGGGTCGGACGAGCAACCTGCGCTCGCCAAGCACGGGACTCAAGCTCGTTTCGCGCAAGATCGCAAAGTGCTCGACGGCCCGCGCGCGATCGCCTTGCTCGAGCGCAAACTGCGCTTTCCACAACGCGCCGAACCAGCGGTTCTCAGGCTTGTGCGCCCGCCGTCTTGGATCAAGGCTCGGTTCGCGCGGGCTGCGTTGCAAGAGCCCGCTCCGCAGGACCGGCTCGAGATCACGGTCGAGCTCCGGAGCCGATACGCCAGCGAGCGCGGCGAGCGCAGCGAGCGTGAGCTCGTCCCCGAGCACGGCCGCTTGACCGAGGCGCTCCACGCTGACCTCGGGCAAGCTCGTGACCCGCGCGCGGACGATGTGCTGCAGACTCGGCGGCAGCGCCGCATCGAGCCCGACTCCAGTCGCGAGCACGTGGCGCACGAGCTCGTGCACGAAGAGCGCGTTGCCACCGGTCATCTTCGACAACGCGCGCGCCGTATCCGGGAGCGAGCCCGGCACCTGCAACGCTTCGAGCACGAGGCTGCCGTCGTCCGCCCAGTGCACGAACGCGAGCGCGAACGGCCGCACGCCGTTCGACCCAACGCACGCGCCGCGCTGTGCGCGCTGTTGATCGTCGCCGGTTGCTCGCAACGCGGGCCGGGCGTACAGGCGGGAGCTGGGAGCGGCGACGGCGCCGGGGGGCCCTCCGGGAGCACGAGCGTTCCGATCGCAGGCCCAGATGCACGGGCGGCCGACGCCTCGGGGCTCGGCGCTGGGGCGCAGGACGGATCGCGCGCAGTCGCGGACGCCGCCTCACCCGACGGGGGAACGACCGGCGCAAGCACGAGTGGGGCGTCGAACCCATGGAGGATGATGGGTTACGACGCGAAGAACTGGTACTTCAATCCCAGCGAGACGACGCTCTCGGTTCAGAACGCGAGTCAGCTAACGGAGCAGTGGCGCTTTACCGTCTCCGGCTTTCCGATCGGCTCGCCAGTCGTGGCCGAAGGCAAAGTCTTCGCGATGGCGAGCGGGGGCACCTACGCCATCGACCTCGAACACGGCACACAGCTCTGGATGCGAGACGACATCACGGGCAGCGCCTCGCTCGCGTACGCCGACGGCTTCGTCTACGTGCGAGCCCCAGCCCGATCGAGCCACCACTCATCGCGCGCAAACCGCGACACCACATGAAACACACCCCCAGGGCATTGAACACGCGCCGTACGCGGCATCCCTCCCCTCTACCCGACAAGCGCTATGTGCCCCCCCCGGTGCCGCGCGGTGTCCCCGCAGTGTCCCCTGCGTTCAGAACGTGGCGAACACCACCAGGCAATCGCTGTCCGCCGACACGCGCAGCTCGTGCTCGGTACCGGGCGCCATGTCGAGGCACGCCGCGCGCCCGTGCTCGGTCCCGGCCGAGATCAACACGCCGTCGAGCACGTACGTAAACTCGCGCGTCGCGTGGCGGTGATGCGGAATGATCGTGCCGGCCCGCAGGCGCGAGATGACGACGCGGCCGCGCACCGGCAGGATGCGCAGCGCCAGCGTTGGCGGGCCGATCCACGCGTCGTCGTCATCGACGCGCTCGAGCGCCGTCAGCAGCAACTCGGGCGCGATCGCGAGCTTCTCGGCGATCTCGCGTGCAAACGGCGCAAACCGCGCGCGTTGCAATGCCTGCTGGAAGCGCGAGCGGTCCGCAGGCGAAGGCTCGATCGGCGGCAGCGCCGCCGCCAGCAGCGACATCGCCTCGAGATCGCCGTCGTCGTCGTTCGCGTCAGCCATCGCCCTGCTCCGTTACCTGCGCCAGCAGCGCGCGCAGTTGGTCCAAGCCGCGCGCCAGCCGCGATCGAACCGTGCCGACCGGCGTGCCGTCGCGTTCGCTGATCTCGAGCGCGGTCAGACCTTCGTAATAGGTTAGCTCGAGCACGCGCCGCAGGTCGCAATCGAGCTCCGCGAGCGAGCGTGTGATCTCGCGCCGCTCGTCCGCACGCGCCTCGCTGTGCGCCGTGCTGGCCGGCGCCAGTTCGGGCAAGGCATCGAGCGTTTGGGCCACGCGCGTACCACGCGCGGCATGCGCGCGGCGATCGAGCGCGCGCGAGCGCAGGCGAACGATCAGCCAGGTGCGCGGCGTCGCGCGCGTCGGATCGTACTCGCGCACGTGCTGCCAGGCCTCGAGAAAGACGTCGTGCAACAGGTCGCGCGCATCGTCGGACCGGCGCAGCATGCGCCGGGCGAGCGCGAGCAAGGTCGCGGCATGTCGATCGTAGATGGCGGCAAAGGCGTCGGGATCGCCCGACGCTGCGCGCTGCATCAACTCGAGATCGCTCTGCATCCGAAACGACCTCGCACCATCGCAAAACCACGGCGCCGTGTCGAGAG
This sequence comes from uncultured delta proteobacterium, assembly GCA_963778655.1. Taxonomy (GTDB): domain Bacteria; phylum Myxococcota_A; class Polyangia; order Polyangiales; family JAFGIB01; genus CAVZVA01. The sequence continues at coordinate 768,942 of CAVZVA010000010.1, read as the reverse complement.
CGCGGCGCTGGCGCGAGCCCCAGCGGCTTGCGCCCAAGACGAACGCCAACAGCACGCAGGCGCACCATACGCAGGCCGCGCCGGATGTTGCGCGCTGCTGCATTCTGACCGTGCAACCCGACGCCTGTGCCGCCTGGTCCGGGCTGCGCACCTCCTCGGGCGCGGCGGCTGCATCGGGCGCGCGCGTCATCTCGTGCGCGCCGGCGTCCGGCGCCCCCATCGCGGGCGCCTGTTCCGCCGGCAGCGTCATCAGCACGTCGCGCTGCCATTCGACCCATGCGGCGGCACATCGATCGACCACGTTCGCCTGCGGCGAACACGCCACCAACTGCTGCACGTCGGCGAACGCCATGATCGGCGCGAACGCGGCCAGCGCGTCGGGCGAGCGCGCGAGCGCGGTGCGCTGAGGCAAGCCGGGCGTGCAGGCCCACAGCGCCCCGTCACCGTACGCGAGGCACGAGGCGGCGATGTCGGGTTGCGACTTGTCGAAGCTGTCGCCGCCGTCGCTCGAGCGGTACACGCCGCGCGCTTCGTCGCCGACCCAGATCACGTCGGCGTCGTTCGGATCGACGGCGAAGCCGCCGAAGAAGTTGACGCTGAGCACGACTTGCCACGGACCCTGCACGCGCTCGGCGCGCAGGATATCCACACCGACGCCGCTGGTGGCGACGCGCGCGCGCGCCCAGATTCGCGCCGGTTCGTCCTGCACGTGGAGCAGCGTGAGCGCGCGCTGCTGCGCAACCGTTGCGAAGGTCGCGCCGCCGTCGCTCGACACCGCGATCGACGCGCCCTCGGATGCGCCCTCGGCTGCGGCGTCGGTCGACATCGCCTGGCTCACGTAGAGCGTGTCCGGATCGCGCGGGTCGAGCACGAGCGCACTGACCGGCCGTTGATCGAGCGTGGCGCGCGCTGTCCAGTGTTCGCCGCCATCGTCGCTGCGCTGCACGATCGGCGCCGCATCGGCGCCGGCGCTGATCGCGTACACGAGGTCGGGGCCGTCGGCGTTCGGGCGCAGCGCGAGCGCGCTGATCGCGTGCTCGAGCAGCGGCGTCGTCTCGATCGGGCAGCCGTCGCCGGTCAAGAAACGAATGCCGTGCGCGGTGCCGGCGATCAGCGTGCCGTCGCTGCGATACACCATCGGCACCTGCTCTTCCAGCGGGCTGACATCGAGCAACGCGTCGCACGCGTAGGCGAACGCGCCGTCGCTCGCGCCCGGCGCGCGCAGCAACCAGCCAAAGCCCGGCATGCGCACGGCGATGCCGCCCGCATCGCCCGGCTCGATCGCGAGGCCGCGCGGCAGGGGCACGTGGGCGCGCGCATGACTCGCGCCCGCGCACAGCGCGGCCATCAACAACGTCATGCGCGCGGCGCGCTGCATGCGTTGCCCAGCTACAGCCCGACCGGGCCGACGCCATCCAGCGGCGCGGCCGCCGGCGCCGAATCCGCCTTGCCGATATCGAAGCAACTGGCATCGAACGACGCGCTGCCCGACGAGTAGTAGTTGCCGATCAGCGTCGGCGCGTTGTCCGCCGTGGCGTCGAAACAAAAGCCGATGTCCGAACCGTTGTCGATGAAGTTGCAGTTCTCGAACGTCGGCTTGGCGGTGTACGCCATGATGCCGTACGACAGGCCTTGCAGCACCGAGTTCTTGATCGTCGGCATGGTGTTGACGCCGCCGTTAGTGTGCAGGCCGCAGTGCGCGCCGACGATGGACACGTGGTCGAACACCGGCGAGGCCTTGCCGCCGATGCGGATCATATCGACCAGCGGCGAACTGTTGTCGAAGCTGGAGTCGGTGACGGTCGGCGAAGCGTCGATGATGGTGAGCGAGCCGTTGACGTCGTCCATCGACACCTCGTTGACCGGTGAAAACGTGTCGTCGCCCGACGCGTGGAAGCGCATGTGATCGAACGAGCCGTCCGCGTACAAGACGGCGACCTTGAAGCTGGTGCCGATCTCCGAATACGCGACCTGATAGCTCGAGCCGACCTGAGCCAGAATGCCATACGTGGCACCGCCGATCTTGGCGTGCGTCATCGTGAGCGAGCCGCCGCTGGCGATCACGATCCCCTCCCACGAGCGCGGCGTACCGGCGCCGGCGAACTCGACCGGCGCGTCGGCCGTGCCATCGACGATCAGCGTGCCGTTGATCAACACCTGCATTCCCATGCCCGCAGTGAAGGTCGTGCCCGGACCGACGCGCACGGTTTGACCCGCGGGGATCGTCAGCGTCTCGGTCAGCGTCACCGCTTGCGCTGTGTAGTCGTAGTGGGCCGGATCGATCGGAGCTTGGCCGCCGATACCTGCGTCACCGCCGCCGCTCGTTCCGGCGCTGGCGGTTCCGCCGTTGCCGCCCGAGCCTGCCAACGTGGCCGGTGTCATCGAAGCGCCGCCCCTGCTCGAGTCGTGAGCGCTGTCCGATGTTCCGCCCGCGCCCGAAGCCTGCGCGCCCCCCGTGATCGGCGTCATGCCCGTCGCATGATCCATATTCATCGACTCGCCGGGCTCGGAGCCCGAGCCGCCGCACGCCCAGGCCGTGACGCACAGCACGCATCGCACCAACACGATCGCTTTCCGGGACATCGAAAACTCCCTGCGCCGTCGGTCGCGCCACGCGCACGCCGAACCTGCCCCCTGATACGTGCGGGCCGCCAAAAACGATCGCGCGCGGGTAAAGTGGCCCTCCGGTCAGGAGCGTAGGCGCCACAAACCCCCAGCCCGCCGTCGATGACGCGGGCTGCGGTGAGCGCGCCGGATACCTGCTCGACAACCCCCGCAAAGCCAACCTCGTCAGCGACCCCGAGCACTGGCCCGGCCTCAACCTCGCCTACGGCCTCGGCGATGACGATCACCCCAGCTTCGAGTACCTCGACCGCACGGCCTGGCATCACGCCGGGCGACCCGACGACCTCGAGCCCTTCTTCCGCTCCGCCACCCTCATCCTGTCCCCCTTGCCCTGCTGCGACGGCATGACGCGCGAGCTCTGCCGCCGGTCCGTCCGTACCTGGGTCGCCCGCGGCAAGCACCTCGCCGGGATGACCGAGCAGCAGCGCGCACGCTTTCAGCGACCCCTCGGCGTCGACGAGGTCATCTTCGCCGACTTCCAGACCAGGCCCAAGGCCCCGGCACAGAGCAACCGGCCCTACGTGTTCGGGATGCCCGAGGCGCGCGCGCAGTACACCCACGGCGTCGTCGCCATCATGCAGGCCCACGCCGAGCTCTCCGAGCGCTACCGCGCAGGCGAGCGCGCCCTGCAGTTCCCCGCGGGCACCTACCCGCCGCCCATCCTGCTGGCCGCCTAGCAGCGCGGCACTTCGCTCCTTGCTTCCACACTGCCGTTCGCGCTGCTGACCAGCACCGGTGGCTGCGGACGGGTGCAGCCTGGGCCGGCTACGCCGCTCGCTGGGCAGCTCAGCCGGCCACAGACCAAAGGGCCCGAAGCCTGGACGCGAGCTCTCTCGACCAGGTGCTCGGCCGAGGCGACTGGAGCACCAGCAGCAAGGAACAGGTGCGGGTGATCGCCTCGAATGACCCGAATCAGCGGTCGGCGCAAGTAGGAGAGCGCACGGTTGAACCTCCAGGGAAGCACGTCCGATGCCGAGTAGGGACTCGCGGCCTTGGTGAACTCGGTGCGCGCTTCTAGTGTCAGCGACTGGAGTACCGCGTTGACCTTGTCCTCGTCCCACGCAAGCCGGCTGCAAAGCTGAGGAATCAGTTCCTGCACCGGCATTTCCACTACCGACTCGTCTCGCTCGCCCACGATATGGGAGACGTGTGCCGGGAGACGATCAATTTCACTGAGGCTACAGCCGAGCTCCGCCTCGGAGGCCTCGTCAATCTGCTCCTTGGTGGGGAACGGCCACGTCGATGGATCGAACTCATGGTCCGGCTCAGTCACAATCTCGATCGCAGAGGCCACCGCTGCTTCTTGAACAGCATGGGCTCCTTCGCCATAGGCACCACGACCGATCACATAGCCGTTTGGGTGAAGGTGCAGCGTCACTTCGGCGAGTTGCAGGTGCTGGACGTCGCACGCCATGCCCAACGAAATGATCTCACACGCTGCCGCCAGCCATTGGTCGAAGAGCGCATCGCTGATGCGGCCGCTGCCCTCTGGACTTTCCGCTGCTAGCTCGATCAAGAATCGGGTCGCCAATGATGCCTGAGCGTTTGCGGGGAGCTCTTTGCGGAGTTTCTCCACCGCTCTGGCATCGTCGGCGTAGCAGGCGAGCTGCGACGCAAGCGTGTCCCTTCGGCGGTGCCCGTCTGCAAGCAGGGCATCACTGCGTCCCATGAGATGGCGGAGAGCTGCTCCGACATCTGCCAGCGCCTCCGCCATCCGTAAGCCCCGGCTCCCGCTGTTCCCCGGAGAAGATCGATCCCAGATAGCCGAAAGGCTGTCCAGTCCCGCCCGGAGAAGATCGATCCCAGATAGCCGAAAGGCTGTCCAGTGCCGGGCGCTGCGTGGTGGCGGCCGCCGGCGGTGGCGGCCAGATTCGCCAGGGCTCGACGCCTAAATACCCGATTTCGCCTTGCGGCCGCCCGGCCCAGTTCTCGCACCCGCGGCCGGGCGTGACGGCCCCGCGCATCATCGTCCCCGGTGCGACCACCGCCATCACACGGCGCACGACCCTACGCAAGGCATTCCTGGCGCCGTGGCACCCGGGCGTCGAGCAGGCCTGGCTCTACAGCCTGGCGCTGGCACAGAGGCACACCGGCGTGGCCGTCCATCACGCCACGCGCGTCATCACCCACAACCACCTCACCGTCACGCCCGAGCGCGACAACTTGCCGTGCTTCACTCGGATGTTCCACCACGAGCTCAGCTGCGCGCTCAACACCCTGCTGGCCCGGCAGCGCTACGACCAGCCCGGCGAGCTGTTCGACGGCCGCGCCCACATGATGCGGCTGTGCGCCGACGCCGCCCAGAGCACGCAGCTCATCTACGAGCACCTCAACCCCGTGGCCGCGGGCGCCGCCATCCAGGCCAGCTCTCCGAGGCCTCGTGACAGCGGTCCCCGCGCCCGCCGATGCCCCTCCGACGGCGCGTTACCTCGGACGGATCCCTCCAGTGGGATCCCTCCAGTGCCAGCATCTTGTGCCATCGGATTCGAGCCTGTTTGACCCGCTGGGTGAGCGACCCGCCACTGGGCAGGCGGACGTACCTGGATGGCTTTGGAGTCCAACGTCCAGAGCCGGCGGCTCCGGCGAGGCGACCGGAAGACTTGCGTCTGGGAGGAATCGTGGTTCTTCGCTCGATTGTCCGTCACTCCGTCGCCGCCACGGCCTCGCTGGTGCTGGCGTCCTGCAGCACTGGCGCCTCTTCCGGTGGCGGGCAGGGCAACACGGGGGGCACCGCCGCAGCCGGCGCGCAGGGGGCCTTCGTGCCGAGCAACCTGGGCGGAACCGGCGCGGGCGCCGGCAGCGGGGGCCAGGGCACGGGCACGGGGGGTGCGCTCGGCACGGGTGCAAGCAGCGCAACGGGCGGCGCGATGGCGGCGGGCACGGGCGGCACGCCGGGCGCCGGCGGCACCCCGGGCGATGCGGGCAGGCCGGGAACCGCAGGCACGGGCAGCGTCGCGGACGCCGGTGTCACGCCCGACGCCGGCGGCAGCACGAGCCCGGGCGGCGGCGCGCCCGCGCTGGGCACGGTCGAAGACAGCGGCGCGGATTGTCACGTCCCCAGCCTGCCGGCGGCCTCGCAGTTGACCCCCTACGCGAAGCACCAGGATCCGTTCACGATGCTGGACGGCTCGCGCATCACCCAGAAGGCGCAGTGGCGCTGCCGGCGCGCCGAAATCGAGGCCCAGGTCGAGCGGTACGAAACCGGCCCCAAGCCGGCCGTCGAGCCCGGCGGCGTCAGCGCTCAGCTCTCAGGCAACAGCCTGGCAATCACCGTGAGCAGCGGCGGCAAGAGCGTCTCCTTCTCGGTGAGCATCAACCGGCCCGCGGGCGCCGGCTCCGATCCCATTCCGCTGGTGATCGAGTACAGCTTCAGCACGCTCGACGAAACCGTCTTCTCGCAGAATGGCGTCGCGACCCTGATCTACGACAACGACTCCATGGCCGCAGAGGCGGGCGGCGGCTCGCGCGGCACCGGGGCCTTCTACGATCTGTACGGCCACGATCATCCTGCCGGCGACCTGGCCGCCTGGGCATGGGGCGTCAGCCGCATCATCGACGCCCTGGAGAAGACTCCCGAAGCGCACATCGACCCGAAGCGGATCGCGGTGACCGGCTGCTCGCGCTACGGCAAGGGCGCGCTGCTCGCCGGGGCGCTCGACGAGCGCATCGTGCTGACCATCCCGCAGGAATCGGGCGCCGGCGGCTCGGCGAGCTGGCGCGTGTCGGAGGCGCAGAGCGCGATGGGGGAAAACGTCCAAACCCTGTCCAATGCCGCCAACGAGCAACCCTGGTTCCGAGCGGATTTCGGCCAGAGTTTCGGCGGCAGCAACGTGCCCAAGCTGCCCTTCGACCATCACATGGTCATGGGCCTGGTGGCGCCGCGCGCGCTGCTGGTAATCGACAACCCCATCGACTGGCTGGGCATCGACAGCACCTTCACGGCCGGCTCGATCGCGCACGCGATCTGGGAAGCGTTCGGCCTGACCGACCACATGGGCTACTGGCAGAGCGACGCCCACACCCACTGCCAGTTCCCATCCCAGCAGCGCGCCATCCTCGAAGCCTACGTCAAGAAGTTCTTGGTCGGCACCGGCACCGACGACACCAACATGCTGCGGGCCGAGAACGCGAACGCCGACCTCGCCAGCTGGATGGACTGGACGCCGCCGAGCCTGCAGTAGGCACACGCTCGGGGGATTCGGCGGACTGGGGGACGGTCCACGGATTCGGCGGACTGGGGGACGACGGCGGACTGGGGGACGGTCCACGGATCCTCGGATCATCGTTTATTTCGATTACTCGTCCACGTCGACGTGAAACCGGAGCGCTTGCGGCGTCTTTGCAGCCGCCTTCCGCTGGCGCCGTCGCGCGAGCGCCTGGATGATCGCGGATCCTTGCTCGTCCATCTCCGCCGCGTTTGCTACCGCCAAACCGTACCAACTCGCTACCGTTCCCGTGCTCGCTTTCAACGCACGCGCCACTTCCACCTGCTTCCCACCGTAGTGATGCACCCACAACCACGTGATTAGCCGACGAGCTTGGGCGGGGCTGCGACGCTTCGGCTGCGACTCGAACGCCCATGGCTCGAGACCGAGCATCCCGCAAACCTCGTCGATCACCGCCGACAGCATGGGACGTTCGCGATGGCCCTGGCCCCGGTCCACCCATGCCGCAGCCAGCGTTTGCTGCACTCGCTTCACGTCCCGCTGAACCTTCCGCGCGAACTCCTCGCTGCCCAGAATCCCATCGCTCACATAGAAGCCGTCCCCAACAGCCGCCCGAGCCTTCGAGATGGCGTCCGACGAACCATCCCCCGACAGGTCCGCTCGACGCCCTTCGCCCCGACCTTCATTCACGAAATCCTCGAAACGCTGCGCGCGAGGCCGCGCCTGCTTGCCGAACCGGTCAAGCACGTAGCCTAGAGATAGCCACTCCGGCGCCTCCCGCGTGCCGACATAGGCTCCGTGACTCGACCAGTCGCTCTGCCGGGACCATTGCACCACCCCGGCGCGCACGGGATTGTTGTGCACGTACCGAACCAGCTCCAGCAGGTACGCCTCCTCCTCCACGAGAACCATCCGCGGCCGACCCGCGAACACAGGGCCCTGCGCCTTGCGTCGCCCCCCGTTCACCCATCCCGCAAAGCCTGTGTGCACTGGTTTCACCAGCCGTTCCAGCGGCTCATGCCCTCGTACGACAACCAGGTGAACGTGGTTGCTCATCAGGCAGTACGCCAGAACACGAGCATCCGTCCGCTCAACCGCGCGCCCCACCAACTCCAGATACCGAACACGGCCCCCCCGCTTGTCCAGCTCCCAACGACCGCCCGCGAAGCGGCTGATCACGTGCAGCACGCTTCCGGCGTAGCCAACCCGAGCCGTTCGCGGCATCGGTCCCCTCTACCAAGCCCATCGAGCAATCGCAAGATCCAAAGATCCATGGACCGTCCCCTCCTAGGGCGGTGCGGGTTGCAGCAAGGCGCGCAGCACGATCGCCAGGTAGGCCGCGGGCACCTGGCGGTGCGGGACCTTCACGCGTGCGATCGCGACGCGTAAGGGTTGCAGCGCTTCGCGCAGGCCTGCGCCGTCGATCTGTGCGTCGAGCTTGCCGACGCGCGCGGCGCCGAAGTGGCGGCGCGCGGCGCGCAGCAGCGTCGCGCTGTGCCGTGCCGGCAAGCCGACGCCGGTTTCGAGCGAGAGCAGGTGCGCGCCCGCGGGCGCGCCGCGGATCCAGCGCAGGAAGGTATCGGTCTCGCCATACAGCGCGTCGAACAGCACCACGTCGTGCACCAGCGCGCCCACCCCGCCACGGCTCACGATCGCGGCGGCCGCGTGATAGCCGGCGCTGTGCGCGACCAACGTGATCGACGCCACGTCGCGCAGTGTCTTGCGCCCGCCCAGGCGCGCGGCCGGCAGCGCCCGCAGCAGCTCGCGCAGGAACGCGCGAAAGCAGCCCGTGCGGCCGAAGCACCCAGGCCTGCCGTCGCGGCGCATGAACGCGAGCTGCGGAATCACGAACAGGCTGCCGTCACCCGCGTCGTCGTGCGCGCGCGCCAGGTTCCAGCCGCGCAGCGGCCGGTAGCCGGGCCGGCACGCCACGCTGCCCTCGCCCATCAACACCTCGGCGCAGCCCATCAGCCCGTGCAGGTACACCACCAGCCGCAGCGGCGCGTGCGGGTCGAACGCGGCGCCCGCATGCACCAGCGCGCTGGGCGCGCTGGCGGCCGCATACGCGGCGTGCGCCACCTGCACGCGCTCGGTCCACTGCGCGCGCGCGTGCCCGGCGGTCAGCCCGAGCCCGAGGGCGGTCGCCGTGAGCCACGCCGCCCGCCACGCCCGTTGGGCCTTCGCTTCGCGCCGCGACTCCGCGCTCATCGCAGCAGGTGCACGCTCGCTTCCCAGTACAGTCCGTCGAAGCGCTCGCCCATGCTCCGGCGCCTGGCGTCCCCTTTCGCAGGCGCAAAGTCAAGCGCGGGCGCAAAGCCGAGGCCGCCAGGGTCCGGGATTAGCGCTTGTTAGCGGTTGTTAGCGAGACAGCCCAGCGGCTGCTTCCTACCCTGTGAGAGAGGGTGAGGCCGAGCAGGTGTGCGGTCGCCAAACAGGGTCGGGCCGCGAGCGGCGAAGTCTGCCGCGAAGCCCGCGGCGCTTTCGAAGAGGGTTGGTATGATACAGTATTTATTGCGAGTTTCCGTCGTGGCCGGGGCCTTTGCAGTGGCCGCGTGCTCGGCTGCCAACAATGGGGGCGGCGGCACGCCGAACAACGGCGCGCCGGGCGCGGGAGCGACCGGAACCGGGGGCACGACCGATTTGAACGGGACCGGCGTGCCCGCCGGGAACACGGGCGGCACGGGTGGGACTGGAGCGGCCAGCCCCGGCACCGGCGTTTCGGGCGTGGGCGGCGCGGGCAGCCCCGCCAACCCGGGGACGGGCGGCGTCGGCTCTGCGGGCATGGCAGCGGCGGGCGCGGGTATGGGCAGCGGCAACGCGGGCAGCGGCAGCGCGGGCAGCGGCAGTGTCATGGGCAGCGCGGGCTCGGGCGCCGCGGGCGCGAGCGGCGGCCCCGTGGTCATGCCGCCCTGCACCACCAACGCCAACCAGGTGATCGTGATGGGCGACTCGTACATCAACTGGGCCACCCACACCTTCGGTCAAGATCTGGCCAACGAAGCGGGCGAGACCTGGCCGATGTACGCGGTCGGTGGCTACTCGATGGGCAGCGGCGGCATCGGGCTGATCCCGCCTCAGTTCGATCAGGCGCTGGCGGCGAACCCCGACATCAAGGCGGTGGTGATGGACGGCGGCGGCAATGACATTCTGATCCCCGACACGCTCATGTTTCCGGGCAGCGATGCGTGCAAGAACAGCCTGGACTCCGCCTCGATGCCCGCGTGTCAGATGGTGGTACAGACCGCGATCGCCGCGGCGGAACAGTTGATGATGCACATGGCTGACTCGGGCGTGAGCGACGTGGTCTATCTGTTCTATCCGCACGTGCCGGACGGCACTGCGCTGGGCGGCGATCATCCCAACGCGATGCTCGACTACGCGCTACCGATGACCAAGGCGTCCTGTGACGGAGCCGAGCAGAAGAGCGGCGGCAAGCTGCGCTGCCACTTCCTCGATCTGATCCCGATCTTCGACGGCCATCCGGAGTACTTCGCGGCGCTCGACGTGCACGAGAACTCGATGGGCTCGGCGGCCATGGCCAAGGCGGTGTGGCAGCTGATGAAGGACAACTGCATCGCCCAGAAAGCCAGCAGCGGCTGCTGCATGCAGTAGGTAACCGGGAGGGGCACGCGCCCCTCCCGCCCCATCGGCACGAGCGTCAGGGCGTGCTGGCCCTCAGGCGCGCGGCGAGGCGCTCGGCGCGCGCGAGCAGCGGCCGCATGCCGAGGGTGCGCGCCGCAGCAGTCGCCTCGGCGCAGCGCTCGGCTGCGCGGTGCAGCGCGTCCGCGCCGCCCAGCTCGCTCAGGCTCACGGCCAGCTCGTAACGACTGTCGGCCGCGCGCAGGCGCAGCCCGAAGGCGTCGTTGCGGGCGACCGCGTGCTCGAAGCGCGCGACGGCCTCGGGCAGCCGCCCGAGCGCGCGCGCCAGCACGCCCAGAAAGTGCGCGATCGAGCCGCGGCAGTGCAGCGAGACGTCCGTAGCGAAGTACTCGGCATACGGCGCCAGCAAGTCGTGCAGCGCCTGTGCCGCGGGCCGCTCGCCCAGCGCCGCGGCCGCGGCGGCCAGGTGGCCGAGCGTGCCCAGATAGTCGCGGTCGCAGGGCAGGCGCTCGATCCCGCGCGCGCTGAAGTCCGCGAGGATCGCGCGCGCGACCTCGGGCTGCCCGAGGTCCAGGTGTGTGCGCAGCTTGAGCGCCAGCACGTTGGGCGGGTCGTTCGGATCGGGTCGCGCCGGGATCAGCGCCGCGTCGGGCACCGGGTCGATGACCACGCTGTCGAGCGCCCACACCAACAGGTCGTGGCCGCAGATCATCTCGTGCGCGAAGAACCCGTAGCGCTCGGCGTCGCGGTGCAGCGCCTGCAGCTCTGGATAGGCGTCCGCCAGCTCGCCGCGGTTCATGCGCGCCGCCAGCTGCATGCGGCGGTGATGCCACTTGAGCTCGGTGAAGCCGAACTGCTGCACCGTGGCATCGAGCGCCGCGAGCGCGCGCTCGAAGCCGGCGCGGTCGCCGCGCTGCGTCGCATAGATCATCTGGAACATGCCCAGCTCGTAGCCGGTGCGCACGCGCGCGTGGTGCGGCTCGCGCGCGCTCACGCGCTGCAGCTCGGAGACCAGCCGTTCGGTCTGGGCTGCGGGCCGCTGTGGGCCGCCGCCCAGATAGAGCTGCGCCCACAGCGCATTGGCAAGCGCGCCGGGCTCGCTTGCGGCCTGCGCGCAAGCCAGCGCTTCGCCGGCCGGGCGCGCGCTCTGCTCGCGGTCGAAGCAGTACGGCCCGGTCCAGCTCTGATGCGCGAGCGCGATCGCGCGCGTGGCGATCTCGCTCGCCGGCAAGCAGCGCAGCGCGTCCCGCAACACCTGCCCCGCGTTGCGATCGGTCACCACGCCGGGCGCCGGCGCCATGATCGCGCCAACCCGCGTGAGCACGTCGCCGAAGCGGTGCTCGCGCGCGGTCGCGGCGCCTTGCTCGAGCGCCGACAGCGCCCCTGGCACGTCGAACGGGCGCAGGTTGATCGAGAGCTGCAGCAGCAGCTCGCAGCGTAACCGCGGCTGCGGCTGCGGCGCGAGCTCGAGCGCCGACAGCGCGCGCCGCAACAAGCTCGCGGCGTCCGCGTAGGCGATCGCCGCGCTGGCCTCGTCCGAGGCTTGCCGCGCGTAGCGCACCGCGCGCAGCAGCTCGCCCTCGGGCAGCGCGGCCAGAAAGTGATGCGCGATCTCGGCGGCGCTGGTCTGCGCCCCGCTCCGCCCTCGCTGCTCGAGCGCCTCACCAACGCGCAGCCGCAGCTTACGTTGCTCGCTCTGGGGCAGCGCCTCGCACAGCACCTCGCGCATCAGCTCGTGTCCGAACGCGAAGCGGTTGGGGTCCTCGCTCGAGGCCACCAAGACGTCGCCGGCCAGCGCCTCGTCCAGCTGCTCGAGCAGCGCGCCGAGCGGTTGGCCGGTGACCGCGCCCAGCAGGCCGAGGTCGAAGCTGCGGCCGATCACCGCCGCGCACGAGAGCAGGCCGCGCGCCTGCAGGTCGAGCTTGCGCACCCGCTGCCGCATCAGCTCCAGCGCCGGCTCGGGCAGCGTGAGCGCCAGGCGCTCCGCGCCGTCGTGCTCTGCTGCGCTTCGCACCAGCTCGACCATGAAGAACGGATTGCCCTCGCTGCGCTCGAACACCGCACGGCCGAGCCCCGGCTCGCCGCGGCCGAGCACCTGCTCCGTGTACGCGCTCACCTCGCCTTCGGACAAGCGCGCGAGCTCGATCCGCTCGCAGTTGCGGTGGCCGAGCACGTAGCCGAGCCGGGCGGCGGCGGTCTCCGAGCGCGGGCGCTCGGCCGCGCGCAGCGTGGCCAGCACCAGCAGGGGCAGCCGCGAGAGCTCAGGCGTGAGGTACGCAAGCAGCTCGAGCGTGCCGTCGTCACTTTCGTGCAGATCGTCGAGCACGATCACGCAGGGCTCGGCCTCGCCCGCCAGCGCGAGCAGGCGCAGCAACGCGTCGTAGGTGCGGTGGCGGGCCTGCGGGCCGTGGGCCTCGGGGGGCGCCGGTCCGAGCTCGGGCAGCACTCGGCCCAGCTCGGCGAAGCTCGCTCCCAGGTGCGCCTGCGCGCGCTCGCGCCCGACCCGGCCGAGCACGTCGCGCAGCACCTGCACCAGCGGCCACAACGGCGGCGCGCCCTCGAGCTCGCGCACGCGGCCCCAAGCGAAGCCCGAGCCGTGCGACCGCTGCGTGCGCTCCAGCGCTTCGAGCGTACACGTCTTGCCGATGCCCGGCTCGCCGATCAGCGAAAGCAGGCCGCCCTGGCCATCGCGGGCCCGCTCGAGCGCCGCGCGCAACCGCTCGAGCACCGTGTCTCGCCCCACGAACGGCACGGGCCGCACGCCATCCCGACAGCGCGGCAGCGCCGGCCTTTCGCCGCCGGCAGCGGCCTGGCTGCGCGCCGCGCGCACGAAGCGGTAGCCGCGGCCGTACACGTTCACGATGTAGGGCTCGGCACCGCCGCGCGCCCGGAGCGCCTTGCGCAGCTTGGCCATCGACACGCTGACCACGTTGTCGGCCACCGCGCGCCCCTGCCAGACCTCGGCGATCAGGTCTTCGTTGGTGACGATCTGGCCCGCGCGCGCGGCCAGGCACGCCAGCAGGTCCACCACCTGCGGGTCGACCCTGACGCGCTCGCCACGGCAGCGCAGCTCGCGGCGCCCGGTGTCGAGCTCGAATTCGTCGAACGAGAGCAGCACCCGCTGCGACCTCACCCTTGCGCGCTCCCGGCGCACGGACCCAGGCCACAAGTATCGCGCATGCCAGGGCCAGCAGCCAGCCGGCGCGGTGCGAGCAAGGCCGGCTGGCGCGCGGCTGCTACGGCCCGCCCGAGACGGGCCAGCCCTGGTCGTCCCAGACCAGCTCGGAGATGCGCAGAACCGACTGCCCGCCGTTGTTGGCGTCGTACGAGTGATAGACGTTGAACGCGCCGTGGTCGGTCAGCAGCACGGCGTTGTGGCCCGGCCCGCGCCAGCGCGTGCCGCCCTGCAGCACTAGCGTGCCGCCGCCCTGCAACATGGCGGTGCCGTCGCGGTCAACGTAGGGCCCGAGGATCGAGCTCGCGCGCCCCACCCGGATGTTGTAGGTGCTGTCGGCGCCCTTGCAGCACTGGTCGAACGAGGTGAACAGGTAGTAGTAACCGCAGTGGTGCACCACGTAGGGCGCTTCGATCGCGCCGCTGGCGCTCTGGCGTGTGGCCAGCGCGTGCAGCTGATCGTCGGCGCGCGCGCCGCTCGTGTCGAGGCGCACCGCCTTGATTCCGCTCCAGAAGCTGCCGAACACCAGCCACGGCGTGCCGCTCTGGTCGAGCGCGGCGTTCGGATCGATCGCGTTCCAATTGTCGTTCTGGCCGGAGGCGTTGGAGCAGATCACCGCGCCGTGATCACTCCAGCTTCCGCTGCTCAGGCTCGTGCGCGTGGCGTGGCCGATGCACGAGTGATTGCTGCCGAAGGTCGAGGCCGCGTAGTACAGGTGGTACTGGCCGCCGAAGAACGAGATGTCGGGCGCCCACAGATCACTCGCGCCCGGCACCTGCTGCGCGATCCACGCCGGATTGCTGCTGAACACGGCGGGCCCGGCGCTCCAGCTCAGCAGGTCGCTCGAGCTCTTGGTGGGAATGCCCGGCCCGGTCTGGAACACGTAATAACGCCCGCCGGCCGCGATGATGCTGGGATCATGGGTGCCGAGGTTGCCGCTCAGCATCAGGGCCTGGGGCGGCTGCGCCGGGTCGAGCCGCTCGCACGCGTCGCCGGCCCCGGCGCCGGCATCGCCGCCCGCGTCCGCGCTCGCGCCCGGGCCCGCATCCATGGCCGGCGCGCCCGCGTCCATAGCCGGCGCAGCGGCATCCGCGGGTGCCGGCGCGGCGCCGGCCGCTGACCCCGCGCCTGCGCCGGCCCCGCCGCCCGCGTCCGCTGTGCTGGGCGCCGCGGGGCCGCCATCCGGCCGCACCTGCGCCGGGAGCACGCCCGCGTCCGCCAGCTGCGTGCCCACCACCGCAGGGCCCATGGCCGGGCCGGCGTCCGGCGGGCCGGAGCGGGAACAGCCCGCAAGCGCGAGCCATCCGCTCAGCACGCCCCCCGAAAGGACGCGCAGCCAGGCTCGAAACGCGCGCGCAGGCTCGGCCGGCATGAGCATACGCTACACAGTGCGCCCGCGGGGCGGCGACGGGTCAGCCGCAGGCGATGCCCGCGCTCCGAGCGCAACCGCCGCGCGTGCACGCCACCGGCGCGCGCGTACGTTTGCAAGCATGCACGGCGCCGCTCTCACGCCCGCAGATGCGCTCCGCTTTCGGATGAGCACCGCGCGCAATCCGATGCAGATCGGCGTGTTGCTGCAGCTCGCCGACGAGATGCCGCTGCCCGTGTTGCAGCAGTTCGCCGCACAGCGTCTGCTGTCGCACCCGCGCTTCACGCACACCGTGGTCGAATCGGTCTTGGCCCCGCGCAGGCCGCGCTGGCGCGCCGAGCACGGTGCGGCCCTGAGCGAGCATGTGTACGCCGCCGGTCCCGAGCCCGCGCTCTCTCCAGCAGCCCTGGCGCAGCGGGTCGCGCAGCGGCTGTCGCAGCCGCTCTCGTTTGCACGCTCGCCCTGGAGCTTGGAGCTGCTGCCGCTCGCGGGCGGCGCCAGCGCCTTGCTGTTTCGCGTGCACCATTGCATCGCGGACGGTGCTTCGCTGGTGGCGCTGCTGTGCGCGCTGGCGGATGCGCCGCCGCCGGCGCGCCAGCTGCCCCCGGCGCCGCCGGCCCCGCGCGCGCATCCCGCGCCTGCGGGCCCGTGCGCTCGGGCGCGCCAGCTCGGGGCGAGCCTGCTGCGCTTCGCCACGCCGCCAGCCGATCGCGCCGCCGCACTGCACAGCCTCAGCGGAGTCAAACGCGTGGCGTGGTCATCCGCGCTCGACCTCGCGTCCATCACCGACCTCGCCGCGCAGCGCGCTTGCCACGCCAGCGACCTGCTGCTGAGCGCGACCGCGGCGGCCGTGGCGAGCGGGCTGCGCGCAGCCGCCGCCCCCGTGCCCGCCTCGCTGCGCGCGCTGGTCCCGTTCGGCGGCGGACTGGGCCACTCCGAGCTCGGCAATCACTTCGCCTCGCTGTTCGTCGAGCTGCCCCTTAACGAGCCCGATCGGTGGCGGCGGCTGGAGCGCGTCGCGGCCGAGACGCGCAAGCTGCGCGACCCGACCCAGACCCGGCTCGCCCTTGCCTTGGTGGCCGGCGCGGGCTTGCTCGCTCCGCCTTTGATGCACCGCGCCGTCGATCGGCTGTCCCGGCAGGCGAGCCTGGTCTTCAGCAACGTGCCGGGACCCGCCGAGCGCGTGCACCTGATGGGGCACGCGGTGCGCTCGATGGTGGTGTTCGCGCCGGCTTCGGGCGCGATCGGCATCAGCTTCACGCTGTTCGGCTACGCCGGCGAGCTGCGGCTGGGGGTCGAAACCGACGCGGCGCTGCAGCTTCCGCCCGAGCCGCTGGTGCGGGAGTTCGAGGCTTGCCTGCGGGCCTACCTTCCCAGCCCGGCAAACCATGCTTAACTTCCCGGACATGGGCGCTCGGCTATTGCCGGTCGCGGAGCGAGTGGGCCGGCTTGCCCTCAATCTGCGCGGCTTCGAGAGCCGCGCGCAGCCGACTCGCGCCGCCACACTGCACGTATACGACGCCGCGGGTCGAGGCGAGCTGCCAACGACGGTGGTGCTGCATGGCATCGGCTCGGCGGCCACGCCCTTCGCGGGCGTGCTCACGCGCCTGCGCCGGCACACCCGGCGCGTGCTGGCGCCCGACCTACCGGGACACGGTTTCAGCGCCGCGCCCGAGGGCCCGATGTCCGCCGGCGCGTTCTTCGACGCGCTGTGCGAGCTGTTGGAGCCGCTCTCCTCGGAGCCGCTGGTGCTGGTGGGCAACTCGCTCGGCGGCGCGCTCGCGCTGCGCTACGCGGTCGAGCACCCGCAGCGCGTGCACGGGCTGGTGCTGGTATCGCCTGCCGGCGCGCAGATGGAAGCCGCCGAATGGCAAGCCCTGCTCGAGAGCTTCCGCGTGCAGTCGACCGAGGATGCCCGGCGTTTGCTCGAGCGCCTCTATCACCGCATGCCGATCTACATGCCCGCCTTCGCCGCCGGGCTGAAGCAATCCTTGCAACGCCGGGTCGTAACCGATCTGCTGCAGTCCGCGCGCCAGGCCGACTTGCCCGGGCCCGAGCGCCTGCGCGCGCTCAGCATGCCGGTGCTGTTGCTGTGGGGCCGTTCCGAGCGCCTGTTGCCGGCGAGCTCCCTGGACTACTTCCGCAAGCACTTGCCCGTGCACGCGCTGATCGAGCAGCCCGAAGGCTTCGGCCACTGCCCGCACATCGACGATCCGGCGCGGCTGTCGCAGCGCGTGATCGACTTCGTGACTCAGACGGCCAGCGCCCGCTAGCACGCCGCTTGACGCACGGGGCGCAGGACCCTAGCTGGAGGAGAGGATCGGATGGATGCGCGCGGGCCGATTCTGCTGTTCGACGGGGTGTGCAACTTCTGCAACGCCAGCGTCAACTTCGTCATCGACCACGACCCCGACGCGCGTTTCCGCTTCGCCGCGCTGCAGTCGGAGGCCGGTCAGGCCTTGCTGCGCGCGCACGATCTGGGCGAGCTGCCGCTCAGCACCATGGTGCTACTCGACGGCGGCAAGGCCTATCTCGACAGCGAGGGCGTGCTGCGCACCGCGCTGCTGCTGGGCGGCGCGTTCACACTGCTGGCGCCGCTGCTGCTCTTGCCGCGTGCGTTGCGCGACCCGCTCTACCGCGCCTTCGCGCGCAACCGCTACCGCCTGTTCGGCAGGGCGGCGCAGTGCCGCGTGCCCACGCCCGAGCTGAGCGCGCGCTTTCTAGAATGACGCGCGCGCTCAACTCAGGCTGCGCAGCACGAGGTAGCCGAGGCCCTGCAGCGCCCACAGCAGGCTGAGCCCGCGCGCGCGCGCCACGAAGCCCACGATCGGGGTGGCCGGCGGCAGCACGGCGAGCAACCGTAGCGGCCAGCCGACCTGCCGCGCGCGCGCGATCCGCAACAGCAGCAACAGGTGCACGAGCAGCCAGCCCGCGCCTACGATCACGAGCGCGAGAAAGATCGCAGCGTCGCGCGTCACGCGCCACAGCCTACACCCGGGGCCCGCCGCACGCAGGCCAGCACACGCTACAAGACGTACTCGTCGCCGATCTGCAGGATGGTGGTGTTGCGGGTGCGGATCTTCGCCAGCTCACGCTCGACCGTACGCTGGAACACCGGCTTGATGTGGAACAGCAGCACCGGGAGATCGCGCTGGTGTGCGCCGAGCTTGCGCAGCTCGAGCTCGAGGCTGTGCGGCGTGTGGTGCCCCGAATCGCGCGCCACCTTCTGCTGCTCGTTGGGAAACGCCACTTCCATGATGAGCGCGCTCAGCTTGCGCTGCCTGCGCAGCACCTGCCACAGCCGCTCGGTCGGGCCGGTGTCGCCGCTGTACGCGAGCGTGGCCTCACCGTCCCCGATCAGATACGCGGAGGCCTCGACGGTGTGGTCGACCAGCACCGGCTCCACCTGCAAGCCAGCCACTTCGGTCGCCTTGCCGGCGCGCAGCGGCTGGAAGATGATGGTCGCGCCGTTCTGCTCGGGGATGCGGCTGAAGTCGGGCCACAGCAGGTCGTTGAAGAAGTGGCGCTTGAGCACCCGGATCGTGCCCGGCGTGGACGCGATCGTCAGCGGCGGCCCGCCCTGCTGTGTGCGGGTGTCGGCGAGCATCGCCAGATCGCGGACGTGGTCGATGTGCGCGTGGCTAACCACCACGGCCTCGACCCGCTGCTGCTCCTTGAGCGTCAGCATGTTGGTGATCGAGCCGGCGTCCAGGCACACCCGACCGTCCAACATGAAGGCCGGGCACTGATGCTTTGGGGACTCCCCGCCGTGGCAACCGAGAACCTTGAGATCCATCGGGGTGAGGCCCGTCCCTTGTCGGCGACCGTCCCGCGGCCCGGGGGGCCGGTCCGCACGCTCTCGCCTGTCACCATGCGGTGGCACGCACTGAAATCGCAGTGCTTGCGGCCGCTCGGCGAGCGTATCAGCAGCCCGCACGGCGGGTCAAAAGCCAGCGGCGGCCCGCGGCGTACGCGCCGCCGGTGTGTTGACGCTGCCCGGGGCGGGCACTATACCTCCGCCGCACACCCGCAAGGGGCGGCCCCCGGCGGGCTTTTGTAGGACGTTTCAGAGAGATAGCCGATGGCGACCCATATCACCTCCGATTGCATCAACTGCGGCGCGTGCGAGCCCGAGTGCCCCAACCAGGCCATCAGCGAGGGCGACGAGATCTACGTGATCAATCCTGAGCTCTGCACGGAGTGCGTCGGCTTCTACGATCACGAGGCCTGCCAGGCGGTGTGCCCGGTCGAGTGCTGCCTGCCCGACCCCAACCGGCGCGAAGAAGAGCCCGAGCTGTTGCAGCGCGCGCTCAAGCTCCACCCCGATGACAACGAGCTCAAGGCGCGCGCCGCCAAGAACGAGTTCCCCTCCCGCTTCCGGGCCAAGTAGCTCTCGTCCAGAAACGAAGTGACCCTGGGGCCAGAGACCACAGGAAGGCGGGAAGCCCGGAGTATGTTGTTCTTCTCGCCTTGCCGCGTTCCTGTTGAATGCTTTGAAGCGCCACTTCCGGACGGGCGCTAAGTCACGGGAGGGTCACGCGACCCTCTCGCCCCAGCCTCCCGCGAGCCTCGCTTCGCTCGGGACTGCTCGTGCAACTCGGCACGGCGCCGCGCTCAGCGCGACTTGGAGTGGTGGTGGTGCGTCTTGGCGGTGCCCATCTGCCAGCGCTCGCCCACGAAGGCGCCGAACAGCGCGGTCATCACGCCCATGATCGCGCACACGATATAGGCCAGCAGCGTAGGCTGAAACCCGCCAGGCGTGCGCCACGACACGATCGCCAGGGTCGGCACCGCAGCGAGCATCGCGCCGACCGCCGGCTCGACGAAGGTCTTGCCGGGCGAGACGATGCCCAGCGCGATGCCCCCGAGGAAGAAGATCGGCACGCTGAGCAACAGCCCAGCCAGGCCCTGCGGGTCGAAGCTCCCGATCAACAACGGCAGCAGCGCCAGCGCCAGGAGCTGCAAGCCGGTGAACAGCCCGGCGCCGATCAGCGCCCACTTCCACTCGAAGTCCTCTTGCTGGTAGCGGCGCGCGTATTCCTCTTCGGCGGTGTAGCTGGCGGCGAGGATCTCAACCTTGGCGCCGCAGGAACGGCAGCGCTCCTGGTCGGCGGGGTTCTTGAACCCGCACATCGGACACGTGATCTCTTCCTGAGCAGCCATCGACTACCCCTTGTTCCAGGACGTGCAGCAGCGCACGCCGGGCGCGTCCGGCCCTTGCATTCTCGCCGCAGGGCTCGCTGCAGGTCAACCCAGCCGACCTACACCCGGGACCCGGTCAAGCTTTGCACATCCACCCCGAAACCACCCACTCTTTGAATCCTCACCCAAGTCGCAGTCATGGACGTGGTCGCGCTTCCCCCTGTGCCCGCGCCACCCCCGCGTCCGGCAGCCGCCCCGACAGTTGACTTTGCGGGCCGGGGATCTGATGAGGGGGGCGGGGTAACGGCCCCTGTTTCCAGAGAGGACATCGTGGCCCGGTTCATCGACGAGCTCAAACGGACGCACCGCTGCGGGGAGCTGCGCGAGCAGCACATCGGAGCCGAAGTGGTTCTGTTCGGGTGGGTCCAGAATCGGCGCGATCACGGCGGCTGCATCTTCCTCGACCTGCGCGACGTCGGCGGCCTGGTGCAGGTGATCTTCGATCCCACCGAGGACAAGCAAGCCTTCGAGCTCGCCGAAGCGGCGCGCCCGGAGTGGGTGCTCGGGGTGCGCGGGCGGGTGCGCGACCGCGGCCAGATGCGCAACCCGCGCCTGCCGACCGGCGCGGTCGAGGTGCTGGCGCTGGAGGCGACGGTCTTCAACAAGGCCGAGACCCCGCCGTTCGAGATCGAGGAGCAGATCGAGACCGGCGAGGACAAGCGCCTGCAGTACCGCTATCTCGACCTGCGGCGCCCGCCGCTGCAGAAGGCGATCCTGGCGCGCCACCGGCTGCTGACCAGCACGCGCGCACACTTCGTGGCGGAGGGCTTCTTCGAGGTCGAGACACCGTACCTGCTCAAGTACACGCCGGGCGGTGCGCGCAACTTCCTGGTGCCGGCGCGGCTCTATCCGGGCAGCTTCTACGCGTTGGCCGAGAGCCCTCAGCTGTTCAAGCAGCTGCTGATGGTGGCGGGCTTCGACCGCTACTTCCAGATCGTGCGTTGCTTCCGCGACGAGGACCCGCGCCTCGATCGCCAGCCCGAGTTCACCCAGATCGACGTGGAGATGAGCTTCGTCAACCAGGACGACATCTTCGCCGTGATCGAGCGCCTGCTGGTCAAGCTGTTCGCGGACGTGGCCGGCGTGGACATCACGGCGCAGTACCCGGGCGGACGGCTGCCGCGGATGACGTTCGCGGAGGCGATGCGGCGCTTCGGCAACGACAAGCCGGACCTGCGCTTCGGCCTCGAGCACGTGGATCTGACCGAGCTGGTGTGCGCGCACGGCGGCGGCGGCATCCCGTTCTTCAAAGACATCGCCGACAAGTTCGGCTCCGGCCAGTACCGCAAGGACCTGCCCGAGGAGATCATCAAGGCGCTGGTGGTGCCGGCCAGCGCGAACCTGACGCGCGCCGACGGCGAGAAGCTCGAGGCCTACGTCAAGAGCATGGGCGGCAAGGGCCTGGCGCGCGCGCGCGTGGGCGAGAGCGGCGAGTGGACGCAGAGCCCGCTGACCAAGCTGGTGAGCGACGCCATGCGCGCGGCGATCAACCAGGCCTGCGACGCCAAGCCGGGCGACGTGATCTGCTTCCAGACCGGCCCGACCGAGCGCGTGCACACGCTGATGGCCAACCTGCGCGTGCACGTGGCCAAGAAGCTCGGGCTGATCCCAGAGCACGGCAGCGGCGGCGATTTCAAGCTGCTGTGGATCGTCGACCCGCCGTTGTTCGAGCGCAGCGAGGACGGCAAGCACTGGGCCGCCGCGCACCACCCGTTCACGCGGCCGCACGACGACTGCCTGGACCTGCTGGAGCGCGACCCGGGCCTGGTGCTGTGCCACCGCTATGACGTGGTGCTCAACGGCTTCGAGATCGGCGGCGGCTCGGTGCGCCTGCACGATCCGGCGGTGCAGCAGCGGGTGTTTGCTGCGATCGGCATCGGCGAGCAAGAGGCACAGGAGAAGTTCGGCTTCCTGCTCGAAGCGCTGCGCATGGGCGCGCCGCCGCACGGCGGCATCGCGATGGGCGTCGACCGCATCGCCATGTTGCTGACCGAGACGGCCTCGATCCGCGACGTGATCGCCTTCCCCAAGACCCAGCGCGGCAACGACCTGATGACCGGTGCCCCGGCCCCGATCCAGCCCGATCAACTGCTCGAGCTGCACATCACCACCGTGAAGTAGCGGCGGACCGCCCCCCCACGCGTGGTCGTGGTCGTGGCCGGCCCCGCGGTCCCCCTCACCCCACGTCCCCCGGCTCGTCCCAGTCGCGCAGCAACGCCCGCTGCTCGACCGAAAGCACCAGCTCGGCCACCTCGAGCTCCCGCAAGAAGGTTTGAAACGAGCGCGTGCCGGCCGCGATCGCCGCGCGCAGCGGCGGCAGCACGCGCGGCGCATCGTAGCGCGCGAATAGCGGCTCCCACTTGCCCGTGACCGGATCGCGCGGCGCCAGCACCGCGGCCGCGCAGGCCTCGCGCGCGAGCCGCCCGATCAGCTCGCTGGTCACGAACGGCAGGTCGCACGCGAGCGCGAGCGCCGGCCGGCTACCCGCGTGCGCCAGCAATGCGCACAGCCCCCCGATCGGCCCCACCCCCGCCGGCTCGTCCGCGATCCACGCCACCCCGGGCAGCGCATCGCCGCCGACCCCCACGCAGGGCAAGCCCTGCTCGCGCCCGAGTCGCAGCAAGCGCCCGACCAGCGTCTCCATCCCCCCCGGCGCCTGCAACCGCGCCTTGTCGCGCCCGCCCATGCGCCGCCCCCGGCCGCCCGCGAGCACGCCGAGCAGCGGCAGCTCCGTCGCAACGGACGCACGCTCGAGCCAAGAAGACGCCATGGCGACCCGATAGCACCTCGGCGGCG
This sequence comes from uncultured delta proteobacterium, assembly GCA_963778655.1. Classification (GTDB taxonomy): domain Bacteria; phylum Myxococcota_A; class Polyangia; order Polyangiales; family JAFGIB01; genus CAVZVA01. Next base: position 746,009 of record CAVZVA010000010.1, on the reverse strand, counting down.
CGCGGAAAACCGCAAGGCTACGTGAGCACGTAGTCGGCGGGGCTCACCTCGGAGGTGAGCTCCCAGTAGTCGACCAGGCGGAACGGGGAGTTGGTGGTGACGCGGCCGCGCGCGTTGCGGTACCAGTTGCTCACCTGCGGGTGGGTCCAGACCATGCGCGCGTGCAGGGCGTCGACGCGCGCGTTGTAGGCGTCGTGCACGGCTTGCTTGCAGTCCATCGCCGCGTGGCCGCCGCGCAGCAGCAGCTCGAGGCAGCCGCGGATGTAACGCATCTGGCACTCGCTGTGGAAGATGATGCTGCCGCCGTGCGCGAGGTTGGTGTTGGGGCCGTAGAGCATGAACAGGTTTGGAAAACCTGGCACGGTGATGCCGAGGTAGGCGCGCGGATCGTCGCCCCAGCGCTCGCTCAGCAGCTCGCCGCTGCTGCCGCGCAGCAGCATCGGCCACAGAAAGCGATTGGCTTGAAACCCGGTGGCCAGCACCAGCACGTCGAGCTCGCGGCGGCTGCCGTCGCCCGTCACCACCGCGCCGGGCACGACGCGCTCGATCGCGCCGGTGACCAGCTCGACGTTGTCGCGGGTGAGCGTGCGAAACCAGTGGTTGTCGAGCAACATGCGCTTGGCAAAGGGCGGATAGCCGGGCAGCGCCTTGGGCAGCAGATCGCGGCGCGCGCCCAGCTCGTGCTCGATGTAGGCGGTGAGCTGCTCGCGGACGCGATCGTTGGCAGCGTTGAGCGCTCGCTCCGGATGCGGCCACGCGGGATCGACCTGGAGGCTTTCGTGCACGCCGTCGCCGTACACGTAGAACAGGCGCAAGCGATAGAAGGCCGCGTAGTAGGGCACGTGCCGCAGCAGCCACTTCTCGCCCTCGTCGATGGCGCGGAGGTAGTCGGGGTTGGGCACGGCCCACTGCGGCGAGCGCTGGAAGATGCTCAAGCGCTCGACCTCGGGCGCGATGCGGGGCACGACCTGCATCGCGCTCGCGCCGGTGCCGATCACGCCCACGCGCTTGCCTGAGAGCGCGACGTCGCGCTGCCAGGCGGCGGTGTGGAAGACCGGCCCGCCGAAATCGGAGAGGCCCGCTATCGCCGGGATGGCGGGACGGTTGAGCTGCCCCACCGCGCTGACGATGGCGTGCGCGCGCATCTGCTGCTCGCGGCCGTCGGGCCCGCGCAGCGTGACCTGCCAGCAGGCCGCGTCCGGCTCCCAGCGCGCTTGCCGCACCTCGCTGCCGAAGCGGATCGCCTCGCGCACGCCCGATCGCTCGGCGATACCGCGAAAATACGCCGCCAGCTCGTCCTGCGGCGCGAAGCACGCGGACCAGTCGGGGTTGGGCGCGAACGAATAGCAGTAGAAGTGGCTGGGCAGGTCGACGCGACAGCCGGGGTAGCGGTTCTCGTGCCAGGTACCGCCCACCTCCGGGTTCTTCTCGATCACGGTGTAGCGCACGCCCAGCTGCTGCAGCTGCAGCGCCGCCAGGATGCCGCTCATCCCGGCGCCGATCACCAGCACATGGAAGTCGCGCGCGCGCGCCGCGGGCAGCGGCTCGATCGCGGCGGCCGGCTGCCAGCCCAGGTCCTGCATCATCATGGGCACGTATTCGGCCGGCACCTCCTGCCCAAGCGAGAAGCGCATCATCTCGTGCAGCAAGCTCGGCTCGGGTGGCGGCGGCAACACGCGCCGGCCCTCGCGCAGCTCGCGCAGCAGCTGCAGCGCCTGAGCGCGGATCGCCTGGGCTTGGGCCTGGTCGAGCCCGCCGCCGGGACGCTGCGGCGTGGCGCGCCGCGGCCGGATCGCGCCGCGCATCAGCGCGCGATCGCCGGTGAGCTGGACCATCACCATCAGCAGCGTAGGCAAGTTGGCGTGCTGCAACGCGCGCACCAGCGCGCCGTCATCCTCCGGCAACGGCCCCGCCTGCCACATGGGCCGCACGCTAGCGCGGCCGCCGCGCACGAGCCAGGCTCGCGGCGCTCGCTGCGCGCGCTGTGCGGATACAGCCCGCCCAGCGCGCCCGCATTGCTCCGCGCCGTGGCGCGGCCAGCCCAGCACTCGAGCAGGTCATTTGCGCCCGGGTCCTAAGCCTTGCGCGCCCCGCGCCGTGCCGGCGAGGGCTGCGCATCGCCCATCCTGGCCGCCAGCATCGCGCCGAACGCGCCGGTGACCCCACGGATCTGAGCGCCGCGCTCGGCGCCCGGCAGCTTCTTGGCCAGCGGGCCGTCGAGGATCAGGCACGCCAGCCCGTGCGCCACCGACCAGGCCAGCACGATCAGCGCATCCTCGGACGGCTCGGCGGGCAGGCCTTGCTCGACGGCCGCGTGCACCATCCTGGTCAGACAGCCGAACGCGCCGTCGCCCTCGGCGCGCGCGCCAGGGCAGTTCTCGAGGTTCACCAGCTCCGGCCGGAACATCACCCGGAAGTGCGCCGGGTGCGCGCAGGCGAACTCGACGTATGCCTGCCCGCACGCGGCCAGGCAGTCTGCAGCCGAGCGCCGGCCGCCGTCGCGCGCCACCGCACGCTCGAGCGCGGCACGCAACACGCGAAAGCCTTCCTCGGCGATCGCGCCGAGAATCGCCTCGCGGTCGGCGAAGTGGTGGTAGGGCGCCTGGTGGCTCACCCCGGCGCGGCGCGCGACCTCGCGCATGCTGAGCGCGCCCAGCCCCTCGCCTTCGATCAGCGCCACGCTGGCCTGCAGGATGCGCGCGCGCAGGTCGGACGCCGCGGGCTGGGCTCTGGACGCAAGCGCACCACGGGCGGCGCGGGAAGGGTTGGTTTGGGGCTTGCGCTTCGGGGTCACCCCAAAAGCTTGCAGGAGCTACTTGACACTGTCAAGTCCGCGAGCTAGACAGTGTCTATCGCTTCCGGATCGAGCCCCGGGAGCCGGCACAAGGAGAACGGTCATGAGCCACCTCAACCCCCCGACCCGGTCGATCCGCGCAGCCGCCGTCGCTCTGCTGGTCGCGCCCCTGGCGCTCGTGCTGCTGGCCGCGGCGCTGTATCGCGGCGACAGCGCCGACCTGACCCCGCTCGCGCTGGCGCTGCCCCTGCTCGCCATGGGCGCGCTCGAGAGCCTGATCGCGCGCCACCCCGGCGAGCGGCGCAGCCTGCCCCCCGCCGGCCGCCACACGCCCGCCCGCACCCGCCTGCACCCGATCATGCACACGGCATGAGCGCGCTCGAGGCCAAGCTTCGCTCGCGACGCACACAACGCGCGGGTGAATCCTGCACGTACGCAGCGTCTATCCTCCTGTTCCAGCGCATCGATTGGTCTGCGGGCGAAAGGTGAGCAACGGACGGGGCGAGGCCGAGCACGGCCTTCACGAGCTGGCGCTGCGCTACGACTGCGCCAAGGGCGCGCTGCCGCCCGAGCTGGCCGCTGCCTTCGTGGCGCTGGCGCACGACGCCGCCGCACAGCGTTTCGTCGCGCAGGCGCGCGCGGCGCCGCACGGCCGTGTCAAGACCGCGCTCTATGCGTTGTTGCGGCGCGCGCTCTCGGACTACGACGCCTACGGCCTGTTGCGCATGTATCCGATGCACCTGCTCAGCGCGCAGCAGCTCGAGCCGCTGCTGGGCGCACCGCCGGGACCTCGGCCGTGGCGGCTGCTCGACGTGGGCGCAGGCAATGGCGACATCACCGCGCTGGCCGCGCCGCGTTTCGACCAGGTGCTGGTGACCGAGGCCTCGGCCGTGATGCGGCAGCGGCTGCGCGCCCGCGGCTTTCGCGTGCTGCCGCTCGACCTCGCACAGCAGCCGCCGCCGCCCGCGCTGCGCGCGCACGCCATGCTCTGCCTCAATGTGCTCGACCGCTGCACGCGCCCGCGCACGCTGCTGCGCCACCTGCGCGCGGCGCTGGCGCCCGGAGCCCGGCTGCTGCTCTCGGTTCCGCTGCCGCTGTCACCGCACGTGCAGCGCGGCGCGAGCACCAGCGACCCCGACGAGCCACTGCCGCCGGCCGCACCGAGCTGGGAGGCCGGCGCCGCCGGCATCGCGCGCGGGCTGCTCGCGCCTGCGGGCCTGCGCGTGCTGCAGCTGAGCCGCGCGCCCTACCTGTGCCGCGGCGACGCCACCACGCCCCTGTACGTGCTCGATACGGCGCTGTTCGTGTGCAGCGCGGATGCGGACGCTCGGCCCGACGCGCGCTCGCACTGAGCTCGCAGCGCATGATCGCGCCGAGCGTGCCTTCGATGCGTGCGCGCCCGGCGTTCGGTACCGGCGTCGAAGCGATCGGGCCGCGTGAGCCGGCGGCGGAGCTCGCCGAGGCGGCGTGGCAGTAACGGCGGCATCGAACGCCGGCCCTCGAATCCGCACATCGGTCTGTGCCGGGCTGGCGGGCCGATGGCCGCCGCGGCCTGCGCGCGCAAGGGTGCCGCGATTTGCTATAGGCTGCGGCGCCATGAGCCCGCCGGCCAAAGCGCAGTCCGAACGCGACGCGCAGGTGCTGGGCGCGCTGATCGCCGCGCTCACGCCCTTGCTGGCGTGGCTCGCATGCGTATCTCCATACGGGCCGGCAACAGGCGGCGACGGGCTGCTGTCGGCCGCGCTCGCGCTCCAGCCGGCGGCCGCGCCCGGCCATCTGCTCGCTGTGCTGCTCGCGCGGCTGTGTACGCTGCTTCCGCTGGGCCCGCTGCCGCTGCGCGTGGCGCTCGCGATGGGTCTTTGCAACGCTGCGGCGGCCGCGGCGCTCTACCGCGCGCTCGACACCAGCCTGCGCGCGCAGGGGCTGTCGCGCGCCGTGCTCGCCTCTCCGCTCGCGCTCGGCGCGACGCTGTTGGCGTTCGGTTTGCCCCAGCTGTTCGATTCGCGGCCGCACGCGCACGCGGTCGCGCTGGCGCTCGGCTGCCTGTGGCTGGAACGGCTGTGCGCGGCGCTGGCGCGCTGGCCGCGGCGCGCGCCCGCCGCGCTGCGTGCGGCCGTGTTCTGGTGGGCGCTGCTGCTAGTCGAGCAGCCGCCGCTGGCGCTGCTGCTGCTGCTGGCCTGCGCGCCCGTGCTGCAGCGGCTGCTGCGCGTGCAGCTGCGCGCGGCGGCCGCACTGTGGCCGCTGGCGGCTGCGGTCCCCGCGGCGCTGCTGCCGTGGCTGCTCGCGCGCCGCGCGCACGCCGCGCTCGCGCCCGAGCTGAGGCTGCCGCTTTCGGCCTGGCGCGGCGCCGCGGGCTGGAATGCGGGCGCGCGCGCAGCCGATGCGCCCGCGGTGCTGCTCGGGCTCGCGCTGCTGGCCGGCCTGTTGCTCGTGCTGCTGCGGCCCGGCGCGCGCCGCCTGCACGGCACCTGGCTCGCCATCGCCGCCGCGAGCCTGCTCGGCAGCCGCCTGCTCCAGCAGCCCGGGGCCGCGCCCGCGCTCGCCGGCTGCGCGGCGCTTGCGCTGCTGGCCGCGGCGTTTGGTGCGCTGCTGCAAACCCGCGAGTCGAGCGCGCTCGCGCTGGTGCTCAGCGTGCTGTCGGTGCCTCTCGGCCTGGCCGGGCTGCACGCGGCCACGCTGCGCGCGCGCGCGCAGCCCGGCGCTGGCGCCGACCTGCTGCGGGAGGCGCTGCTGCGCGCGCTGCCGCCGCGAAGCGTAGTGCTGGTCGAGACCGATCTCGCGCTCGCCCTGCGCGACGCGCGTGCCGAGGAGCAGGTGAGGCCCGACTGCGTGCTGGCGCGCAAGCCATGGGCGCTGGCGCTGCCCGGGGCCGAGGCGCTGGCCGCGGTGCAGCCGGAGCTGCGGCCGCTGCTGCGCGCACACCTGCTCCAGGGCGGGGTGCCGTTGACCGAGCTCAAGGCGCTGGCGAGCCGGCGCAGCGTGCTGGTCGAGCTCGATCCGGCGCACGAGCCCGGGGCCTCCGCGGCGCTGCTGCCGTTCGGACCTTACGCGCAGGTCGCGACCAGCCCGCCGCTCAAGAGCGACGTGCGCGTCGCGGCCGCCGAGGCCTGGCAGCGCTGGGACCGGCTGTTGCACGCGTTCGACCCCGCAGGCCTGGACCCCGGCGCCTCCGCGCTGGTGCGCGCGCGCCTGCTGGCAAGCGCCGCCTATTATGACGCCGCCGGCGACCCCGAGGACGCCGCGCGTGCCCGTGCCCGCGTCCCCGGCGGGGTCACTGGCGCCGCAAGCGCGCCCGACCCGCGCCCTTGATCACCCCCGGTCGGTGGTTAGGTTGCACCGTGGAGGCACGTTTTACGATGCGACTGGACCGGCTCACCCACAAGACCCGCGAGGCCCTACAGGCCGCGCAGAACGACGCGGTCGCGCGCGGCAACCCGGAGCTGCTGCCCGAGCACTTCATGCTTGCCTTGCTGGAGCAGGACGGCGGCGTGGCCAAGCCGATCTTCGACAAGGCCGGCGCCGACAGCCGCGCGCTCGGCGCCGAAGTGCGCAAGAAGGTCGAAGGGCTGCCGCGCGTGAGCGGCGGCGCCGAGCCCGGGCTGTCGCGTCGCCTGCGCGATCTGTTGACCCGCACCTGGAAGGAGACCGAGGAGCTCAAGGACGAGTACTCTTCGGCCGAGCACGTGCTGCTGGCGCTGCTCGGCAGCAAGGACGAGCTCGGCAAGCTGCTCGAGCAGCGCGGGCTCGACCGCAAGAAGCTGCTCGAGGCGCTGCAACAGGTGCGCGGCGCCCAACGCGTGACCGACCCCGAGCCCGAGGGCAAGTACGAGGCGCTGGCGAAGTACACGCGCGACATCACCGCGATGGCGCGAGCCGGCAAGATCGACCCGGTAATCGGCCGCGACGAAGAGATCCGCCGCGTGATGCAGGTGCTGGCGCGCCGCACCAAGAACAACCCGGTGCTGATCGGCGACCCGGGCGTGGGCAAGACCGCCATCGTCGAAGGCATCGGCCAGCGCATCGCGCAGGGCGACGTACCCGACAGCCTGCGCGACAAGCGCCTGCTCGCGCTCGACCTGGGCGCGCTGATCGCCGGCACCAAGTACCGCGGCGAGTTCGAGGACCGGCTCAAGGCCGTGCTCAAGGAGATCGAGGCCGCGCAGGGCCAGATCATCCTGTTCATCGACGAGCTGCACACCATCATGGGCGCCGGCGGCGCCGAAGGCGCGATGGACGCCAGCAACATGCTCAAGCCTGCGCTCGCGCGCGGCGAGCTGCGCTGCATCGGCGCCACCACGCTCAACGAGTATCGCAAGCACATCGAGAAGGACGCCGCCTTCGCGCGCCGCTTTCAGCCGGTCTACACCGGCGAGCCCTCGGTGGAGGACACGGTCAACATCCTGCGCGGGCTGCGCGAGCGCTACGAGGTGCACCACGGTATCCGCATCCAGGACCCGGCGCTGGTCGCCGCGGCGGTGCTCTCCGACCGCTACATCAGCGATCGTTTCCTGCCCGACAAGGCGATCGATCTGGTCGACGAGGCCGCGGCCGAGCTGAAGATGCAGATCGACTCCATGCCGCACGAGATCGAGGCAGTGGAGCGGCGCGTGATGCAGCTCTCGATCGAGCAGCAGGCGCTCAAGAAGGAGAACGACGCGGCCAGCAAGAAGCGCCTGGACGAGATCGGACGCGAGCTGTCGGAGCTCAACGAGAAGAAGGCCGGCATGCGCGCCAAGTGGCTGCGCGAGAAGGAGCTGATCGCGCAGATCCGCGACAAGAAGGAAGCCGTCGAGAAGCTGCGCCTCGACCTCGAGCGCGCGCAGCGCGTGGCCGACCTCGAGGCCGCGGCGCGGCTGCGCTACGGCGAGATCCCGGCCGCGGAGAAGGCGGTCGTGGAGCAGCAGCAAGCGCTTGCCGCGGTGCAGAAGGACGGCAGCTTCCTGAAGGAAGAGGTCACCGAGGAGGACATCGCGCGCGTGGTCTCGCGCTGGACCGGCATTCCCGTGAGCAAGATGCTCGAGAGCGAGAAGAGCAAGCTGCTCGAAATGGAGAGCCGGCTGCGCACGCGTGTGGTGGGCCAGGAAGAGGCGCTGGTTGCAGTGTCGAACGCGGTGCGCCGCAGCCGCGCCGGGCTGTCGGACCAGAACAAGCCGATGGGCTCGTTCCTGTTCCTGGGACCGACCGGCGTGGGCAAGACCGAGCTGGCGCGCGCGCTGGCGGAGTTCTTGTTCGACGACGAGAGCGCGATGATCCGCATCGACATGAGCGAGTACATGGAGAAGCACTCGGTCTCGCGGCTGATCGGTGCGCCTCCGGGCTACATCGGCCACGACGAAGGCGGCCAGCTCACCGAGCCGGTGCGACGCAGGCCCTACAGCATCATCCTGTTCGACGAGATCGAGAAGGCACACCCGGACGTGTGGAACGTGCTGCTGCAGGTGCTCGACGACGGGCGTCTGACCGACTCGCAGGGCCGCACCGTGGACTTCACCAACACCGTGATCATCCTCACCAGCAACGTGGGCTCGCAGTTCATCAGCCGCGCCAAGAGCGACGAGGAAATCCGCAGTGCGGTGATGGAGGAGCTGCGCGCCCACTTCCGGCCCGAGTTCCTGAACCGGCTGGACGAGACGGTGGTCTTCCACCAGCTCGGCCGCGAGCAGCTACGCGCGATCGTCGACATCCAGCTCGCGCGCTTTGCCAAGCGGCTGCGCGAGCGCGAGCTCACGCTGGAGGTCAGCGACGAGGCCAAGGATCTGCTCGGCAACCTCGGCTACGACCCGACCTACGGCGCGCGTCCGCTCAAGCGCGTGCTGCAGCGCACACTGGAGAACCCGCTGGCCGAGGCCATCCTCGCCGGCCGCTTCCAGCCCGGCGACACGGTGCGGGTCGAGCCCGCGGGCGAAGGCCAGTTCCGCCTCGAGCGCAAGCCGGGCGCGGCCGCGGAGGCAGCTACGGCGCGTCCGGCGGCCGCGGCGCAGTAGGAAGCTGCAACAGGAAGGCGAGAAGACGGGAAGTCGGACAGAACGTCTTCCCGCCTGCCGTCTTCCGGTGATTCCGGGGGAGCGCGTCGGCCGGGACGCCCGGGACTTGCGCCGGCGCCCGGCTGGTGTAGTGTACGGCGCCCCGCCCGCAGGCCGGGCCGAGACCGAGGGAGCGAATGCAAGCGCCGATTGGAGATGCCGTTCAGTGCAAGCCCGTCGAGGTGGTCGTGGGTGACCGCGGCCTCGACCGTGCGATCAAGCACCTCAAGCGCAAAATGGCCAACGAGGGCATCCTGCGCGAGCTCAAGCGGCGCCGGCACTACATGAAGCCCTCGGTCAAGCGCCGCAAGAAGGAGGCGGAGGCCGCCCGCCGCCGCCGCAAGCGCGCCCGCCAGATGAGCGGCATGGAGTAGCCACGAGACTGCTGCGCAAGGCTGCTACTGGCAGTCGCTGGGCAGACAGTAATCGACCTGCTTGCCGACTTTGGCATCGGGCGTGAGCGCGAGCAGCAGCTGCTGCTGCGCCAGCGTGGTGCCGTCGTCAGCCTTGACGCTGTATCTGAACGGATACGCGCGGGCGCAGGTCCGCTGCGGGCCGTCGCCCGGGTACTCGAAGCGCAAGCTGAACCCTAGCCGGGCTCGGCCCAGCACCGAGGCAAAGCGGGCCGCGGCCCCGTCGATGCTGCGCACGCCGTCGGTCGGATCGGCCGAGACCGCCTGCGCGCCGGTGAAGAAGTCGCCCGCGGTCACCCCGTCGCCGTAGATCGAGGTGATGGTTTCGAAGCCGCCGCTCACGCCTTGTCCATCGCCATTGACGGTGAAGCGCACCTGAAAGTCGACGACCGCGCTTGGCTCTGCCTGCAGGTACGCCACGCGCCCGCTCTGCGGCGACTGGGGATCGGTGGGATCGAAGTTGTTGCCCACCTCGATCAGGTCCGGCAGCCCGTCGCCATCCGTATCGGCCGCGTGCGGGTCGGTGCCGAGCTGCTCCTCGGTCACGTCGCACAGGCCATCGTGGTCACTATCGCTTACACCGGCGTCGCCCATCCCACCCGTGTCCGTCTGGGAGGTGCCGGCGGCCGCCGCGTCCGACCCGGCGCAGCCCCACAAGCTCATCAGCACCAGGCACACAGCGCAGCGCATGATCACTTCCGATTCGAATCGGTGAGATCTAGCTTGGCCGTGGCCCGGCTCGAGTTCAAGCCAGCGCGGAGCTGGAAACCCAGCTCCGGCTCAGGGCGCAAGCGTGACGTGCTGCAGCAACGACAGGCCGAGCCAGCTCAAGCCCAGCAGCAAGAGCAGCACCAGCCCGAGCAGCAGCGGCTGTGCGAGCCCACGGCCGCGGCGCTCGGCAAAGCGGTCGGCATAGAAGCGCCCGCGGCTGCGCTCGCGCAGGCGTCGCTGCACGCCCGGCAGCAAGTCGGGCGCGCCGGCCGGGGGCGCCTCCGCGCCGCGCACGCGACGCAGCGTCTGCACGAAGGCCTCGTACTCGCGGGCCAGCGCAGGATCGCGGGCCAGCGCGGCCTGCAGCTCGCCCAGGCGAGCCGGGTCGAGCTCGCCTTCGAGCGCATCGCTGAACAGCTCGCGCGCTTCGTCCGCGGTCATCGGGTGCCCCGTTGCAGCGCATCGAAGCGCTGGTGCAGCGCCAGGCGCGCGCGGTGCAGCTTGCTCTTGACGGTCCCGATCGGCAATCCGGTGATCTGCCTTATGTCCTCGTAGCTCATGTCCTCGAGATCGCGCAGCGTCACCAGCAGGCGCTGCTCCTGGTCCAGCGCGAGCAGCGCCTGACGCACGTGGTGCTCGGCCTGCTGGCTTTCGGCCAGCTCCGCGGGCGTCGCCGGCCGGGCCGCTAGCGCCGATCCGGTCGTGACGCGACGTTCGCTGCGCTCGTCGAGCGGTCGCTGCGCGTCATGCTCGCGCCGCGCCAGGTACTTGAGCCGGTTCTTGGCCTGGTTGGCGGCGATGCGGTGCAGCCAGGTGGCGAGCGCGGAGTCTCCGCGAAAGCCGTCGATCGCCTTGAACACGCTCACGAAGACTTCCTGCGCCACGTCCTCGGCTTCGGCGGCGTCACCGAGCATACGCAGCAGCAGGCGAAAGACCGCGTCCTGGTGTTCCCGCACGAGCTGATTGAACGCCGCCTCGTCCCTGCGCTTGAGCCGCTCGACCAGGCGCCGTTCGTCGGAAGCCATGCTGGAATGGTGGGAGTCGATCTCTCCGGGTTCGACACCGCGGGGCAAGCCGGGTTCCGTTCCCGCAAACGAACAACCTGCGCGCACGATGCTACAAGGTGCGCGCACGAGCACACAGCCCGGCTGCCGGCATTCGCCGCGGCTCAGTTCACGTAGTAGCGGATCGCGCCCATGATCCGCGTGTCGTGGCCGCGGGAGAGCTCCTGCTTCAAGCCCAGGTCCAGACCCACGCGTTGATCGGTGTAACCGACGCCGACGCCGAGCGCGTGCACGCCGCGTGCGAGATCGGCGCTGTATCCGATGCGCAGGGGCACCGATTCGCCCGCCAGGAACTCCAGTCCTCCCCCGGCGGTGAGTTGCACGGTGGAAAAGCTCGACAGATCCATCAGCACGTCCGCGCCTACGCTGAGCGAGGGCATCAGCGCGACCGCGACGCCACTGGTGACGGTGACCGGCACGTACGGGGAGCTGATGTCGATGAAGTTCAACGCACCGATGTCGATCTGGAGACCGCTGACCGGCGCGATCCGCAAAGACGCGTCCATGGTGAAGCCGCGCGCGAGCTTGGTTCCGGCCTGGGTCAACGAGATGTATCGGCCGGCCAGGCCCACGGCAAACGCGTCAGAAAGCGGAAACGCCAGCCCCAGTCGGCCGTCGAGGCCCCCGTAACCATTCGTACCGGAAAGGAAGCCTCGCAGCCCGATGCCCGCGCCCAGCTTACTGGTCGACGAGTCGACCACCGCGCCGCCCAATGCGGCGGTCTTCACGGCGGTCATGTAATCGACGTTGCCTTCGATGTGGTACAGATTGCCAAGCGCGAGCGCCGCCGGACTGTACGCGAGCGCGGACGTCGAGATCGACGACGCCCGCACGCCGGTCCCCAGCGAGAGCCCGCGCGGAGTCTCCGCGGCCACTGCCTGCGGGCAATCGCGTTTGCTGATGCCCTTGCAATCCAGCGCCGCCGCGGGCGCAGCCCAAAGTAACGCAACGCACCCCAGCAAGGCGCAAGCCACGCGCGCCGCTCGGTCGGGGCGCAGCACGAAACGGTTCGAGCGCGATTCCGAAGTCAGCATTCCGACCTGCCCGCAAGCTAGCAGCGCTGCGCGAGTCGCACCAAATTGTTGACCGACCGGCGGTGGCTTCACACGCGCCGCCGCGACACGCTCGGCCGTTCGCTAGGCCGCCACGGCTCGGTGCACACGTTGACACGCAGACTCACGTACGCGACTCGGTGGTCGGCTCTGCGCAGGTTGCGCGCGTAAGCACACGGCGCGCGCGCAACGCTCGAAAAAGATCGGCGCCGCCGCACTTTTTTTTCGCGGACCGCGCGTGATCCCGGTAGACGACCTGGCACCCGTTTGCTAGCTTCTGCCCTCCATCCACGCGCACGAGGGTAGACCGAACGACGCGTTCACCTGATGCAGGAAAGAAGGCGTCGAGGTCGAAGGGGAAGCCTCGCTGTCGGGCCGCTGACAGCGGCGGATGGCTGTTGTGAGAGGGCTGGCTCGTGGCTGATGAGCAGGGACGTCCGTCCATGAAGGATCATTGGGAATCCGCGCTCGCCGACCTGCGGGACAAGCTCTCCGCTGAGCACTTCGAGACCTGGCTGGGCGCGATTCGCTTCGATGGCTTCGAAGGAAATCGTCTGCGCATCGCCTGCCCGAATCGCTTCTATGCGGACTGGATCCGCGCACACTATCTAGACTTGCTGCTCGAGTCGCTGCGCGCGCGCGCCTGCATCGAGAACATCGAAGTGGAGTGGAAAGTCGACGAAGCGTTGAGCGAGCCCGACCGCCGCACGGAAAAGCGGGAGTCGAGCGCGCCGCCGCGTCCGGCCGAGCCGCCGCGTCTGCCCACCAATCTCAACCCCAAGTATCGGTTCGAAACATTCGTGGTGGGGCCTTCCAATCAGCTCGCGCAAGCGGCTGCGATCGCGGCCGCCTCCAGCCCGGGCACGCGCTACAATCCGCTCTTCATCTACGGCGGTGTAGGGCTCGGCAAGACGCACCTGGTCAACGCAGTCGGCCACCGCGTGCTGCGCGATCGACCCGACGCGCGCATCCTCTACGTCTCGGCCGAACGCTTCACCAATGAGTTCATCTGGGCGCTGCAGAACCACCGCATCAACGAGTTTCGCAGCCGCTATCGCAATCAGTGCGACGTGCTGTTGATGGACGACATCCAGTTCCTGGCGACGCGCGAGCAGACGCAGGAAGAGTTCTTCCACACCTTCAATGCGCTCTACCACTCCGACAAGCAGATCGTGGTCTCGAGCGACGTCTTCCCGCAACAGATCGGCAAGATGGAAGAACGGCTGATCAGCCGCTTCCAGTGGGGCATGGTGGCCGACATCCAGGCGCCGGAGCTCGACACCCGCATGGCGATCGTGAAAAAGAAGGCGGAGCAGGAAGGCATCGAGCTGCCGCACGAGGTCGCCACGTTTCTGGCGCAGATGATCAAGAGCAACGTGCGCGAGCTGGAAGGCACGCTGCTGCGGCTCGCGGTCAAGGCCGAGCTGCTCAAGCGGCCGATCGAGCTCAGCTTCGCGCGCGAGACGCTGCACGTGCCCGCGCCCAGGCCCGAGAGCATCGCCAGCGTGGAGGACATCCAGCGCGCGGTCTGCGAGTACTTCAACATCCGCATGTCCGACCTGCGCTCGCCGCGGCGCCACCGCTCGGTCGCGCAGCCGCGCATGATCGCGATGTACCTGTGCCGCCAGCGTCTGAAGACGAGCTACACCGAGCTTGGCGAGCGCTTCGGCGGTAAGGACCACACCACGGTCATGAGCGCGGTGCGCAAGATCGAGAGCCGCATCGAGAGCGCGGATCGCGAGCTGCTCGACTGCGTCGAGGCGATCATGCTCAAGCTCAAGCTCAAGAAGAGCTGAGCGCGGCGCCGCTTGCTGCTCCTGTTGGAGTGGCTGCCCGCAAGCGGCGGCGCCCAGCACGAGCGCGTCCCGGCTTGCTGCTCGTCTTGGAATGGCTGCACGCGTGCGGCGGCGCCCAGCACGAGCGCGCCGACACGCGCGGACTTGAGCCCGAAATCGATCTCCCCTGCGCCGGCACGCGCGAGCCCGCGACCCCGCCGCCGCCGACTTTTTGTGCTGTGCATGGGATCTGGACAAGCGCCATGTGCTTCGCTGTGGATTGGCTGTGGTTTGCCGAAAGCACCGCGAACGCACCTCCTCGTCCCCCCTGGGCTTTGGCACAATCCCCTTGAGTGTCGCCGGGTTAGAGTCCTGATCCCACAATCCACAAGATAGATGACGGAGACGTTCTTAAAATTCAGATCCCGATCGGAGCTTCACCGCACGCGCGCGCTCGGACAGCCGCGCTCACGACTCGGTCGGCCTGAGCCCGGATCAGGGTTTACTCGGACCGTCCGGCATGGGAAACCTCTCGCCCAGACCGAGGGACAGCAGGCATGGAACTGACCATCAGCAAGAAGGAATTCATGCGCGGCTTGGCGCGAACGCACTCCGTTGCGGACCGCAAGAGCTCGATGCCGATTCTCTCGAACATTCTGCTCACCGCCGAAGATCGGAAGACGCTGCGCTTCGCTGCAACCGACCTCTACCTCGCGGTCAGCTCCAGCACGCCGGCGAGCATTCAGAGCGGCGGCACGATCGCGGTCGCTGCGCGCACGCTGTTCGAAATCGTCAAGAGCCTGCCCGAGGGCGATGTGAGCCTGAAGGTGCTCGACAACTTTGCCACCGAGATTCGCTCAGGTCGCGTGCGCTTCAAGATCCCGGGCATGCCGGGCAACGACTTTCCAGCACTGCCGAGCCCGGGCGGCGTGGAGATGAGCGAGCTGTCGGCCGAGGAGCTGGGGCGGCTGATCGCGCTCACGCACTACTCGATGTCATCGGACGAGACGCGGCCGCACCTCTCGGGCGCGTTGCTGGAGGGCGACGGCAAGACGGTGCGCATGGTGACGACCGACGGGCACCGCCTGTCCAAGGCCGAGTACAAGCAGCGTGAGGGCGGGAAGTTGCTGAACTTTCAGATGCTGGTGCCGAGCAAGGGCGTCAGCGAGCTGCGGCGCATGATCGAGGAAGCGCGTGCAGGCAAGGCCAAGAGCGAAGAGGGCGCGGCCATGCTGAACGTGGCGACCACGGGCGGCAACGCGTTCTTCCGCCACGATGACATGATGCTAAGCGTGAAGCTCGCCGAGGAGCAGTTCCCGCCCTACGGCAAGGTGATCCCCAAGACCCAGCAGCGCAGAGTGGTGGTGAGCCGGCTGCTGCTGGTCGATGCGCTCAAACGCATCAGCCTGGTCGCCAACGACAAGAGCGGGGCGGTGCGCTTCGGCGTCGAGCCCGGCATCGTGCGCATCACCAGCGAGAACCCGGACATCGGCGAGGGCAGCGAGGAGCTGGACGTGGACTTCGCCGGCGAGGCGGTAGAGATCGGATTCAACGTGCGCTACCTGCTCGATGTGCTGTCGGCGCTGAGCGAGGACGAGGTCGCCCTCGAGCTCGGCGGTCAGCTCGATCCAGGGGTGATCAAGCCGGTGGGGCCGACTGATTTCATCGGCGTGGTCATGCCGATGCGGATTTGAGCAAGCGAGGCAGGCAGGCAGGAGCCACGAGACATGCTGGTCTACGCGCGTCCAAACCGGGCCTCGCTGGCTTTCGTTGCTCGGGAGAGCACGCGCCCTCCCCGCCCCAGGACCCGCAGGGTCCGTAGCCAAGCTGTCGGGAGCCCACCCCTCCGCGGGGCTCGCTGCGCTCGCTCGTATTCGCCGGCCTCGTTCGATCCGCCGCGTTGCGAGGGGTCCTTAGCGCGTGACTGAAGCGCTGCGCGTCGCCGCGCTGATGGTGAGCGGTTTTCGCAACCTGCGCGACCTGGAGCTGGGGCCTGGCCCGTGCTTCAACGTCATCTACGGCGACAACGGCCAGGGCAAGTCCAATCTGCTCGAAGCGATCGACTACCTCGGCAGTCTGCGCAGCTTCCGCGGTGCCAGCGCGGCGGAGATGATCGCGCGCGGCAAGCCGCAGGCCGAGCTCTCGGCGCTGGTCGAGGGCGAGGCGGCGCCGCGGCGCTACCGCGTGCGCCTGCACCGCCGCGGGGCACGGGAGCTGCAGCTGGACGGCAAGCGGCCGCGTACGCGCGCGAGCTACCTGGGAGCGATCCAGACTGTGCTGTTTCATCCGGGCGACTTGCAGCTGGTGGCCGGCGCGCCCGAGCTACGCCGGGCCTGGCTCGATCGCATCCTCGAGCACTTCGACGCCACCTACGCCGCGATGCTGGCCGCCTACGAGCGGGCGCTGCGCAGCCGCAATCGGCTGTTACGCGCCGAGGCTCCCAACCGCCGCGCGATCGCGTCCTATCACGAGGTGCTGGCCTCTGCGGGCACGGTGATCGGGCAGGCGCGCACGCGCCTGTGCGCTGAGCTCGGCGAGCTGGTGGTCGACACCTTCAAGGCGATCAGCGGCGATCAGCTCGCGCTGGGCATTCGCTACCAGCCGCGCGTGGCGCCCGAGCTCTCCGCGCTGCGCGCCGCGCTCGAGTCGAGCCTGGACAAGGATCTCGCTCGCGGCTTCACCGCCGAGGGGCCGCACGCCGACGAGCTCTCGTTCACGCTCGACGGGGAGGGCGCCAAGCGTTTCGGCTCGCAGGGCCAGCACCGCGCAATCGTGCTGGCGCTCAAGGTCGCTGAGCTGCACGAGCTGAGCCGGCGCGTGGGCCGCATTCCGGTGCTGCTGCTCGACGACGTCTCCAGCGAGCTCGACAAGGCACGTAACCGGCGGCTATTCGGCGTGCTGGCCGAGCTCGGCGGTCAGGTCTTCCTGACCACCACCCAACCGGAGCTGATCTTGCTGGAGCGCGACCGGCGCGATTTCCACGTCGAGGCGGGCCTGGTGCGGGCTGTCAGTTGACGGGAGGGTCACGCGACCCTCCCGCCCGTCGGGCAAGGCTCCGCCGATAGCACGTGGGCTCAGACCAGCGCGTGCAGGTCGCCGAGCGTGCGCTCGAGCGGGCAGGGCTCGCGGGCGTCCTGCCGCAGGAAGCGCTCGATCCGCTCGATGCGCTGCAGCGCGGCGTCGAGCTGCGCGTCGCTACCCGGTGCGTAGGCGCCGAGCGACAGCAAATCCCGCTTCTGCTCGTAGACCGCGATATGCGCCCGCACCGCGGTGGCGGCCGCGCGCTCGCGCTCACCGGCCACGCGCTCCATTAGCCGCGACAGGCTGGCCGGCACGTCGACCGCCGGGTAATGGCCGCGGCTGGCCAGCGCGCGCCGCAGCACGATGTGGCCGTCGAGCACGCCGCGCAGCTCATCGGCGATCGGCTCGTCGAGGTCCTCGCCTTCGACCAGCACGCTGTAGAGCGCGGTGATGGAACCGGCCGGCGCCGTGCCGGCGCGCTCGACCAGCGCAGGCAGCGCTGCGAACACGCTCGGCGGGTAGCCGCGCCGCACCGGGGCCTCGCCCGCGGCCAGCCCCACGTCGCGCGCCGCGCGTGCAAAGCGCGTCACGCTGTCCATCAGCAGCAGCACGCGCTTGCCCTGATCGCGGAAGCCCTCGGCGATGGCGGTGGCCACGTACGGGCACTTCATGCGCACCAGCGGCGGGCTATCGGCTCCGGCGCACACCACCACGCCGCGGCGGCGGCCGCGCTCGCCCAACGCGTCCTGCAGGAAATCGTTGAGCTCGCGCCCGCGCTCGCCCACCAGGCAAGCCACGAACACGTCGGTGTCGGCCTGGCGCGCAATCTGCCCGAGCAGGCTGCTCTTGCCTACACCACTGCCTGCGAACAGTCCGATGCGCTGCCCTTCGGCCAGCGCCACGAACGCGTCGAGCACGCGCACGCCGGTGGTGAGCCGGTGCTGCACCCGCGGGCGGCTGATCGGGCTCGGGGCTGCGGCCATCACCTCCAGCCGCGCGCCTTCGATCGGCGGTCCGCCGTCCATCGGCTCGCCCAGACCGTCCAGCACGCGCCCCAGCAGCCCGGGCCCGAACGCCACGCTCAGGCGGCGCTCGCACGGCCGCACCAGGTCGTCGGCGCCCAGGCCCTCCGCGCGTCCCAGCGGCAGCAAGGTGGCCGCCTGGTCTCGGAAGCCGACCACCTCGGCCAGCAGCGGTGCGCCGTGCTGGCGCTCGATCTCGCACAGCTCACCCAGGCGGATGCCGGGAATGTCGGCCTCGATCGCCAGACCCACCACCGAGCGCAACCGGCCCAGCGTGGCGACCGTCTCGGTGCCGGCCAGCGTGTCCGAGAGTCGCGTCAGGTCGAGCGTCATGGCCGCCGCGCCGGGTGGCGCCCGGGGCCGTGCTCCGCAATTCGCTCGCTGCGTGCAGCGTGCTCGGCTTTCGCGCGCATCGCCTCACTCGAACAGGTGTTTGAGCTTGTCGAGGAAGCCCTGCCGCTGCGGCAGCGGCGCCTCGCTCTCCATCGCCTCGGCCAGCTGTTCCATCAAGGCGCGCTGCCGTTCGCTGAGCTGCTGCGGCACCTCCACCGAGACGGTGACCAGCAGGTCGCCCTTGCCGTAGCCGCCGAACACCGGCAGCCCCTTGCCGCGCAGGCGGAACTGCTTGCCCGACTGCGTGCCTTGCGGGAGCTTCATCGTCACCTTGCCCTCGAGCGTGGGCACCTCGATCTGCGCGCCGAGCGCGGCCTGCGGGAAGCTGACCGGTACCTCGCAGTGGATGTCGGCGCCGTCGCGGGTGAACAGCGGGTGCGGGTGGACGCGGATGTGCACGTGCAGATCGCCGCTGCCGTTGGACGTCTGCTCGCCGGCGCCGCGCAAGCTCCGCACCGCGCCGTCCTCCACACCCGCAGGCACCTTGACCGTGAGGCGCTGTTGCTTGGCTAGGCTGCCGATGCCCCGACACTGGCTGCAGCGGGCCTCGGCGCGCACGCCCGTGCCCTCGCAGCTGCTGCAGGGCCGCGAGGCGACGAAGAAGCCACGCTGGAAGCGCACCTCGCCCCGCCCGCGGCAGGCCGGGCACTCGGGCATGGCGGCGCTCGGGTCCGCGCGCCGGCCCTGGCAGCGGTCGCACAGCTCCTGGCGCCGGTACTCGATCACCTTCTCGACCCCGAGCGCAGCCTCCTCGAAGCAGAGCTCGAGGTTGTAGCGCAGGTCCTTGGGCATGCGGTCCGAGCCGCGGCGACCGAACACCTCGTCGAAGAAGCCCTCCAACATATCGCCGATGCTACCTAGATCCGGGCTCCCGAAGCCCTCGATACCCCCGAAGCCGGCGTGGCCCAGCTGGTCGTAGCGACGCCGCTTTTCGGCGTCGCTGAGCACGGCATAAGCCTCGGTGACGTCCTTGAAAGCGTCTTCGGCCTCGGTATTGTCGGGGTTGTGATCGGGGTGATACTTTATCGCGAGCCTGCGATACGCCGCCTTGACCTCCACCTCCGTGGCGGAGCGGGCCACGCCCAGAAGCTCATAATAGTCGCGCTTTGCCGCTCGCATCGGCTCAGTCACTCCTACACCCTCGAGGGTCAGCGGAGTAGCCGACCCCGATGAGCGCGCAGGAAATCGTGGCAGGACCCGAGGCCGAAGGCCAACGGCTCGACCTCTTCATGCGCGAGCGGTTCGCGGGGCTGGGCCGGGCTGCGCTTCGAAGGCTGATCGAGGCGGGCATGGTGCGCGTCAACGGCCGCAGGGTGCCGGCAGGGATGCGCCTGCGTCAAGGCGATCGGGTCACCGCGGCCGAGCTGCCTGCGAGCGCGGCTGCCGTGCCCGACGCGGCCGCCGCGCAGCGGCTGCGGGTGTGCTTCGAGGACCGGTTCCTGCTCGTGGTGGACAAGCCGGCGGGCATGGCCGCGCACCCGCTGCGCGCCGGCGAGCGCGGCACGCTCGCGTCGGCGCTGCTCGCCCGCTATCCGGAGCTAGCCGGGGTCGGCTACTCGCCGCGCGAGCCCGGGCTGGTCCACCGCCTCGACCAGGACACCTCGGGCCTGATGCTGGTCGCGCGCGACGCGGGCACCTTCGCGGCGCTGCGCGCGTTGCTCGAGGCAAGCGCGATCGACAAGCGCTACCTGGCGCTGTGCGCGGGCCAGGTGGCGGCGCCCGCGCTGCACGCCGCGTGGCTCTCGGCGCACGGACGGCGCGTAAGCGTGCGCGAGCGAGCGTTCGGGCGCGCGCGCGCGGTGCAGACCGAGCTGATCGAGGCGCGCCCGCACGGCAGGTTTTCGCTGGTGCAGGCACGGGTGCCGCGCGCCGGGCGCCATCAGATCCGCGCCCACCTGGCCGCGCTCGGCCACGCGCTGGCGGGCGACGCGCTGTACGGCGGCCCCGAGCTCGAGGGCTTGCAGCGGCACTTCCTGCACGCCGCCGAGCTACGGCTGCCGCACCCACACGGCGGCGCCGAGCTGCACGTGCGCGCGGAGCTGCCGCCCGAGCTGCAGCAAGTGCTCGAGCGGGTTTGAGGCGATCGAGCAGCCGCGGGGCTCAGTCGTGGTGCTGATCGCTACCTGGACCGTGGGGATGGCCGTGCAGTTGCTCGGCCGCGGTGGCATCGCGGACCTCCACCACCTCGACGTCGAAGCACAGGGTGACGCCGGCCAGCGGGTGATTGACGTCGACGAAAACCTGATCGCCTTCCACCCGCGCGACCCACAGGTCTATCTCCTCGCCCTGCTCGTTCTCGACGCAGAAGGGCATGCCCTGCTCGATCTCGGCGTCCTTGGGAAAGGCCTCGCGCGGCACCGCCTGCGGTCCCGGGCCCTGGCGGGGGCCGTAGCCCTCTTCGGGCGGCACCGTCACGCTGAGCTTTTCGCCCACCGCCCGGCCCTCGAGCGCGGCCTCCAGCCCCGGCACCAGGTTGTCGGCGCCGTGCAGGTAGTAGAGCGGATCCTCGCCCTGCGAGCCGTCGATCAACGCGCCGGCTTCGTCGTGCAAGGTGTAGTGCAGCGCCACCACCTTGCCGGCGGCGATCGTTTGCGTTTGGGTCATGCTTGGCTCGCTTCCTACGTGGTTGGGGGCCGCAAGGGACGGCCGTGACGAGAGCTCGACACCGGGCCTTCGTTGCACGGCCGCGCCGCGCCCGGAAGCGGCAGTCTACACCGCCGGCGCGCGCTTGGCTCGCGCGCCAGAAATAGGTGGCGCGGGGGCGGCAGTCGTTGGGAGGGGGTGCCCTTGCGACCGCCGCGCCCCGGCCACGATGCGGCCGTCTCTGCTGTCACACGCAGACGCGTGACGCGTGCGGCCGCACACACTCAATGTGTATCGTCCCGGCCACGATGCAAGGGCCGCCGCGGATGCAAGGGCCCGGACACGTGCCATACTGGGAACCACGGAGGAGAGCCAATGGCACCGCAACATTTCACCCGTATGGACGAGAGCAATCTCGAGCAGTGGTCGCACATCGCGCTCGAGACCCAGAAGGCGCAGCAGGACGTGCCAGAAGGCATCCTGCAGTTGCTGCGTCAGCTCGGCGATCTGTACGGCGGATTCGGCGTGAGCCAGCTTCACCACGCGCTGCAGACCGCGACCATGGCGCGGCGCGCGAATGCCTCCGACGAGGTGGTGCTGGCTGCGCTCTGCCATGACCTCGGTAAGGCGATCTCGATCCCGAATCACGCGGAGATCTCCGCCGCGATCCTGCGCAAGTACGTCTCGGACGACGTCTACCAGGTGGTGCTCACACACCAGGACTTCCAGGGACGTCATTACTACGCGCACTTCGGGCAGCCGAGCAACTTGCGCGAGCGCTACCGGCACGAGCCCTGGTACGCGCTGGCCGAGCGGTTCACCGACGAGTGGGATCAGGCTGCGTTCGACCCGAGCTATCCCGTGCTGCCGCTGCAAGAATTCGAGCCGCTGGTACGCCAGCGCTTCAGCGTGTTTCGCATGTGAGCGTGCAGGCTCGAGTCAGAACGTCAGCCGGCCGCCGGCGCTGCCGATGATGCCGTTGCCGAAGGCCGTGCTCGACCAGTAGCGGTCGAAGCCGATGTCGAGCCACGCGTCCTTGGCAAAGTCGAGCACGCCGCCGGCCAGAAAACCCAAGCGGTACTCGACCGCGAGCCCGAGCGTGTGCGTGTGCATCGCGACCAGCTTCGGGTCGTTGGTGGTGGGGTCCCCGTCCTTGTAGCTCGCCGGGTACTTGCCACTCGGGGGTGGCGCGAAATACGCCGCAGTCTGGACATAGAAGCGATAGCGCGGTCGCAGCAGCAGGTCGCGACCGATCTGTTGGTAGATGCGCAGCTCCGGGCTGATCGCGGCGATGTCCCAGGAATCGCCGTAGGCGGTGTAGATCAAGTGCAGCGAGGTGTTGCTGCTGGGCAGGTGCCACATCAAGCGTCCGCTGACCGCGTGTCGGAAGCGCGTTTCGGGCGGGGATTCCCGGTCGGGCGCGTGGGCGTCGAACACCGCGCGGCGATACGGATTGCCGAGGTAGCCCTGCAGATAGCCGAGCTGGTAGGAAAGCGACACCACCAGCACCGGCGAGATCACCTGCTCCAGGCTCGGGCTGAGCATGAGGCCGGTCAGTGGGCGCTCGAAGCTCTTGTCGGCGTTGCTCAGCACGCGGTCCTGCACGCGCGAGGCCGCCAGCGAGACACGGGTGTTCTTCTCGTTCCAGGTCAGGCTCGCGATCAGGCCGTAGATGAACGACTTGTAGTCGTTTTCGGTGCTGTAGGCGCCGTTGAGCGAGAGATCGAGCTGCGATCCGCCGAGGTCGAATTCCTTGCCCACGTCGGCGTGAACGCCGTGGCGCAGCTCGGTCTTGACCTGGTCGCTGGTCACCGCGGCGGCGATGCTGGCGCTGGTGATGGCGTCGATCAGGTAGCCCACTCCCACGCGTACCCCGTTGGGCGAGACGATCTTCACTTTGACGTCGGGCACCACCACGCGCGTGGAGCGCTCCCAGTAGTAGTTGCCGCGCCCCTCGACCGAGCCCGACCAGGTGCCGCTGCTCTCGTCCGCACGAGCAGGCAATGCCGCGAGCAACCCCACGCAGCCGAGCACCACTGCCCAGCCGAGGCGAGCTGCGCGCCTCCACGGGCGGGAGGGGCGCGTGCCTGAAGGCGAACAGTAATCCGAGCGCGCGCGAGCGCAGCGAGCCTCGGGGGAGGGAGGGGCCCCAACGGCTTTGCCGGTGGGGCGGGAGGGGCGCGTGCCTGAAGGCGAACAGTAATCCGAGCGCGCGCGAGCGCAGCGAGCCCCGGGGGAGGGAGGGGCCCCAACGGCTTTGCCGGTGGGGCGGGAGGGGCGCGTGCCTGAAGGCGAACAGTAATCCGAGCGCGCGCGAGCGCAGCGAGCCTCGGGGGAGGGAGGGGCCCCAACGGCTTTGCCGGTGGGGCGGGAGGGGCGCGTGCCTGAAGGCGAACAGTAATCCGAGCGCGCGCGAGCGCAGCGAGCCTCGGGGGAGGGAGGGGCCCCAACGGCTTTGCCGGTGGGGCGGGAGGGGCGCGTGCCCCTCCCGTTAACACCTAGTTGCAGCCGCATCCGCCGCCTGCGTGCTCGGAGGTGGGCATCGCGCCCTCGCGGGCTTCGAACACGTGGGCGTAGAACTGCGAGCGCAGCGCCTCGCGCTCCTTGACGTCCATGCCGGGCCGGGCGAGGTACTCGCGCTGGTACGGGGCCACATGGGTGCAGCCGGACAGCGCGGCGATGCAGGCCGCGAGCCACGCGCCGAGCAACGCGCGTTTGAGTGGAATCGGTGTCAACATGGGCGATCGCTGGGTTCAGGGGCGGCCGTGCTCGCCGCGCACTCTAACAGAGATGAGCTGCGCTGCGGGTGCCTAAGGATCGAGCCAGCGAGCGAGCGCAACCGCCGGCCGCAGCGCCGCGCGGACCGCGGCGCGCAGCCCGTCGCGGTCGCGGATCAGGTCGGCCAGCGCCGGACCCACCCGGTAGTACGTGGAAACCAGCGCGCGGCCGAGCCGGTCGTTCTGCAGCTGGCGGTCGCGGAAGCGGCGCAGCACCCCGACATCCTTGGCCAGCGCGCTGCCATAGGCCGCGGTTGCCACGAAGCAGGGGGTGACGGTGGCGAACACGCGCTGGGGCGTGGTGATCTCGGCGGTGCTGATCGGTCCGGCGCCATTGCAGCCGTCGATCGCGCGCACGGCCACCGTGTAGCGCGTGAGCTGGTTGAGCCCGCCGAAGTCGACCTCCACGTTGCCGCCGGGCGCCGCGTTGACGGGGACCACCAGCGCGGGGGCGTCGAGCGTGGCCTGCTTGGCCGACATCGCGGCGGTGAACGAGGCGTCGTCGGTGATCTGCTCGGGATCGGCTGCGACGCGCACGTCGTAGCGGAAGATGCCCTGGTCATCGGAGGCCGCGCGGAAGCTCAGATGCGCCCATTCGTGCGCGTGCAGCTTGTCGGAGTACGGGCTCACGCGCAGATCGTGGACGGCCGAGGGCGGCTGGTCGTGCATGCAGGCGAGCGAGGGCTTGACCACCACCTTGAAGCGATAGCCGTCGTCCATCAGCTGCAAGCGGTCCGCCCCGCTGCCGGGCGCGTTCACCGGATCGTCGGTCATGCCCGTCATCGGCTGCAGCGTGCCGTAGGTGGGGTCCATCACCTCCCAGCCGCCGGCGCTGCCCGCGGGCGTGTCGGTGCTGAAGGTCTGCTGCGTCTGGTTGCCCAGGTGGAAGTCGGTGCAGTACACGACCGACGGCTGGCCGCGGTACGGATAGCCGTAGCCGGTCGCCCAGCTGTCCCAGCTCTGGCTCTGCCCCGGGCCGGTGGGCGTGGGCAGGGTCTTGTCGTTGAAGGTGTCGTTGTAATCGCCCTCGACGTTGGCCTCGATGCACGCGCGGTAGTCACCCGGCTGCCAGTTGGCAGGCGCCGAGAACAGGATCTGTTGCTCGATTCCGCCGGGCGGGGTCGCCATCGTCACCGCGTCGAGGTCCGGCATCACCTCCGCCGCCTCGGCGGCGAAGCTGGCGACGTCCGCGTGCTCATAGCAGCCGGAGCTACTGCCGCAGGGCGTCAGGTCGCGGCGCGGCGGATACAGCGAGAACAGCGACAGCGGGCGCATCTCGCCGGTGCGCGTGCCCGGGTGCTCATAGGGCTCGGCGTACCCCGCGGCCACGTCGGCGTCGGTGACGAAGCGACCCTTGTCGCTGTTGAACGCGCTGGCGCAGCTCACGGCGTCGAGCGCGTCCTTGGTGGAGTGCGTGCGATCGAACGACAAGCAGTAGTAATCGTCGGGAGAATAGTCGGTGCTGGTGCGCGAGGCGTAGCCCTCGCTGCGGCGGTCCTGAAAGATCACGCGCCGGAACTGCTTGGCGCCGGGCGCGGCGGCGCGCCGGGTGGCCCAGATCGGCAGCGCACCTTCGCGCCGCCCGTACGGCCAGCGAAAGCCGCTGTTCATCTCCGAGGCGCCGGGCCGGTTGCCGATCCCGCGGTAGGCGACCGCTTCGGTCAGGCGCACGGTGGCCAGTAGCTGGTCGTTCTGCTCGATCCACAGCGCAAGCTGGGCGTAGCGAACCGGGGTAAAGTGGAGCTCGATCAGGCCGAGCGACGAGCCGGCGTCCTGCGATGCAGCGGGGGCCACGACCACGCACACGGCCAGCATCGCCGCCGCACCGCACAGCAACCCTCGCATCGCGGTCAGCCTAGCTTGCGGTGTAGGCGTGCTCAAGCCGGGGTCTGGTGCTGTGCTCGGCTTGGCGCCGTCCTTCGGGGCCGGCAGCCACGGTCCGGTGCGCGTTCCCGACGGGTCTCAGCGCCGGCGTCGGGCTGGACGCGTCGAGCGCGCGCGCCGCGCGCCCACCTGCGCG
Source organism: uncultured delta proteobacterium (assembly GCA_963778655.1). Classification (GTDB taxonomy): domain Bacteria; phylum Myxococcota_A; class Polyangia; order Polyangiales; family JAFGIB01; genus CAVZVA01. Next base: position 720,361 of record CAVZVA010000010.1, on the reverse strand, counting down.
GGCGGGGCCGCCTTGCTCTGCAGAGATTGGATTTGGTCGCGCAGGCTCGCCGCGCGCTCGAAGTCCAACTGCTCGGCGGCCAGGAGCATCTCGCTGCGCAGCTCTTCGATAGTCTGATTGATACGGACCGGGTCGGTTTCGCCGGGGCGCAGAATCGGGATGGCGACGTAGTCCGACTCCGAGGGATCACGCAGGAAATCGGTGATCTCTCGACGGATAGTTTCTGGAGTGATACCGTGCTGGTCGTTGTACGCTCCCTGCAGCGCACGCCGGCGGGCGGTCTCGTCCAGGGCGCGCCGCATCGCGGCGGTGACCTTGTCCGCGTACATGATGACCTCGCCTCGGGCGTTGCGGGCGGCGCGGCCGATGGTCTGGATCAGCGAGCGCGGCGAGCGCAGGAAACCCTCCTTGTCGGCGTCCAGGATCGCCACCAGTGAGACCTCCGGCAGGTCAAGCCCCTCGCGCAGCAGGTTGATGCCGATCAAAACATCGATCTCGCCGCGCCGCAGGTCGCGCAGCAGCTCGACCCGCTCGAGCGTGTCGATGTCGCTGTGCAGGTAGCGGCAGCGCACGTCGAGCTCGCCGTAGTACTCGGCCAAGTCTTCGGCCATGCGCTTGGTCAGCGTCGTCACCAGCACGCGCTCGCCGCGCGCCACCCGCGCGCGGATCTCGCCCAGCAGATCGTCGACCTGCTCGCGCACCGGCCGCACGTGCACCACGGGATCCATCAGCCCGGTGGGCCGTACGACCTGCTGGACGACCACGCCGCTGCAGCGCTCGAGCTCGTGCTCGGCGGGCGTGGCGCTGACGAAGATCACCTGATTGATCTTGGCCTCGAACTCCTCGAATTTGAGCGGGCGGTTGTCGAGCGCGCTGGGTAGCCGGAAGCCGTGCTCCACCAGGGTTTCCTTGCGCGAGCGGTCGCCACGGTACATCGCCGCGACCTGCGGCACCGACAGGTGCGACTCATCCATCACCAGCAGGTAGTCGCTCGGCATGTAGTCGACCAGACACGGCGGCGGATCGCCGGCCTTGCGGTTGGCCAGATGGCGCGCGTAGTTCTCGATGCCGTGGCAGAAGCCCATCTGCTCGAGCATCTCCAGATCGTAGAGCGTGCGTTGCTCCAGCCGCTGGCGCTCGAGCAGCTTGTGCTCGCCCTCCAGCTGCGCGAGCCGCTCGCCCAGCTCGGCTCGGATCGACTCGATCGCGCGCCTGCGCTGGTCCTCGGGCGTGACGTAGTGCGAGCTCGGATAGATGCCGTAGCGCTCGAGCTCGCGCAGGGCCTTGCCGCGCATCGGATCGATCTCGCTGATGCGCTCGATCTCGTCGCCGAAGTACTCGATCCGCACCGCCAGGTTCTCCTCGGCCGCGGGGAACACTTCGACCACGTCGCCGCGCACGCGGAAGCTGCCGCGGTGGAAGTCGACGTCGTTGCGCTCGTACTGGATGTCGACCAGACGGCGCAGCAGGACGTCGCGCGGCAGCGATTCGCCGCGCGCCACGTGCACGATCATGCCCGCGTACCACTCGGCCGAGCCGATGCCGTAGATGCACGAGACCGAGGCGACGATGATCACGTCTCGACGCGAGAGCAGCGAACGCGTGGTGCTGTGGCGCATGCGGTCGATGCGCTCGTTCAAGATCGCGTCCTTCTCGATGTACGTGTCGCTTGTCGGGATGTAGGCCTCGGGCTGGTAGTAGTCGTAGTAGCTGACGAAGTACTCGACCGCGTTGTCCGGGAAGAGCTCCTTCATCTCGCCGTAGAGCTGCGCGGCCAGCGTCTTGTTGGGCGCGATGATCAGGGTCGGGCGCCCGGTGCGTGCGATCACGTGGGCGATGGAAAAGGTCTTGCCGCTGCCGGTGATGCCGAGCAGCGTCTGGTATTTGTCGCCGCGCTCGAGACCGGCGCTCAGCTCTGCGATCGCCTGAGGCTGGTCGCCGCTGGGCTCGAACTTGCTACTGATCTGGAAGCGCTGCGCCATCGAGCGCTTCGTCCTAGCCGATTCCACGCGGTCACGCATCCCGCGTCCCCCTCGCTGCCGAGGGCGCAGGGGCGGCGGCCGGCAGCCCGTGGACACGCCTCGGCCCTGCCGAGCCGCGGCGTGATGGGCGTTGCGCACGCCCCCATTCGTTGCTTTCATGGACGCCCCCATTCTTGGAGGAGGGACCCCCCGATGAACCGAAGAGGTTTGGCGTGTGCGCTGTGGCTCGTCCTGTTGCCGGTCACCGGTTGGGCCCAGGACCCCAAGGCGGCCGCCGATGCGGCGCGCGCCGACATCAAGGCGAGCCTCGGCTTCGTGCCGGGCTTTCTGAGCGCGCTGCCCGATGTGGCGCTGCCGGGCGCTTGGGAAGAGATGAAGAACCTGCAGCTGAATCCCAACACCGCGCTGCCGGCCAAGATCAAGGAGCTGATCGGCCTGGGCGTGGCGGCGCAGGTGCCGTGCAAGTACTGCGCGTACGCCCATACCGAGCTCGCCAAGCTCAACGGCGCGAGCGAGACCGAGATCAAGGAGGCCGTGGTGATGGCGGCGCTCACGCGGCACTGGAGCGCGTTCATCCAGGGCACGGACACGAATTTGATCAAGTTCAGGGCCGAGGTGGCGCAGTGGGTGGAGCACGCCAAGCAGGCGGGGGCCGCGCCGCCCAAGCCGATCAACGTCACCGATGCGGCCAGCGCCATGCGGGAAGCCCAGCAGTCGTTCGGCAGCGTGCCCGACTTCATCAAGAAGTTTCCGGCCGAGGGGCTGGCCGGCGCGTGGAAGGAAGAGCGCGACGTCGAGATGAGCCCTTCGACCGCGATCTCCGGCAAGTACAAGAGCCTGATCAGCCTGGGCGTGGCCTCGCAGATTCCATGTCGCTACTGCATCGTCTCCGACACCGCGTTTGCGCGTTTGCAGGGCGCCTCCGAGCGCGAGATCAACGAGGCGGTGGCGATGGCGGCGATCACGCGCCACTGGAGCACCTGGCTCAACGGCATGCAGACCGACGAGAAGGCGTTCGACCGCGACGTGGACCGACTGGTCAGGAATGCCAAGAAGGCGGCGGCCGCGACGGCGGTGGCGGTGAAGAAGCAACAGGCCCAGGCCGCGAAGGCCGCCGCAGCCGCGGCGAAGGCGGTTTCGGCCAAGCCGGCGGCGGTGGCCACGGCCGCGCCCAAGGCCACGAAGGTGGCGGCCGCGCCCAAGGCGACTCCGGCTGTGAGCGCCGTGAAGCCGGCGGCTGCGCTCGCGGCCGGCGCCAAGCCGGCGGCCGCGGTCGCCCCGCCTGCCAGGCCCACGACTGCGGCTGCGCCGGCTCCCAAGAAGTGATAGCAAGCGCGAAGACGCGCGCGAAAGCGTAGCGGCTTGCGCGCAAGGGGCGCGCGCCCCGACGCAGGTCGTCGCTCGAGCACGCGCGGGCGTGGCGCGCCCCGCGGGAAGTGGGCTACGCCGCGCCGCTCAGCAGCGCGCGGCCCACCACCTTGAGCGCGAGGATCGGCTTGACCCCCTCGAAGATCGGCAGCACCTGCGCGTCGACCACGTAGCGGCTGATCGCGTACTCCTCGGCGTAACCCCAGCCGCCGTGCAGCAGCTGGCCGAGCTGGGTGACCTCCACGGCGACGTCGCAGGCGAACAGCTTGGCCTGGGCCGCGAGCGGCGCGGCCTTGCGCTCGTCCTCGTCCATCGCCCGCGCTGCTGCGTAAGTGATGGCGCGAGCGGCCGCGAGCCGATGCGCCATGCGACCCAGGTGATACTGCGTCAGCGGGAACTCGATGATCGGGTGGCCGAACTGGCTGCGCTGCGTCACGTACTCGGCGGTCTTCTCCAGCGCCGCCTGGGCCACGCCGCAGGCGCGGCCGCCGGTCTGCAACCGGCCAGCTGCAAAGCCCGCCATCTGCAGATAGAAGCCCTTGCCTTCGCCTTCTTTGCCGCCGACCAGGTTGCTCGCGGGTACGAACCAGCGGTCGAAGGCCAGCGTGTAGCTGTGCATGCCGCGGTAGCCCGGCGTGCGATCGGCCTTGCCGTCGAGCTTGCCGCCGTGCGCCTGGGTGGCGACGAACTCGTGGCCGGGAAACGACGGCTTTTCCACGATGAACAGCGAGAGCCCGCGCGCGCCGCGCTTGGCGTCGGGGTCGGTGCGCGCCAGCAGCGCGATCACGTCGGCGCGGCCGGCGAACGTGCACCAAGCCTTGGCGCCTTCGATCAGGAAGCCCTCGACGCCGTCCTGCGTCGCGTGCGTGGCGCGGCAGCTCACCGCAGCCACGTCGCTGCCGATGTTCGGCTCGGTCACCGAGATGGCGACCATGCGCTCGCCGCTGGCAATGCGCGGCAACCACAGTCGCTTCTGCTCTTCGGTGCCGCCGGCGAGCAGTGCCTTGGCGAGGATCTCGGGCCGCGTGATCAGCGAGCCGGCTGCCGCCAGCGAGGCGCGCGACAGCTCCTCGGTGGTCAGGATCATGGCCAGGTTGCCGAGCTCGTGGCCGCCGTACTGCTCCGGCACCGAAAGCCCGAAGTAGCCGAGCTCGCCCATCGCGGTGATGAAGCGCTCGGGGATCAGCAAGTCGTCGCGGTGGATGTGCTCGGCCTGCGGCGCGACCTCGCGCTCGGCGAACTGGCGCACCGCGCCGCGCACCTCGGAGAGCGTGGTGTCGAGCGGCCACGCGTTGCGGCCCGCGCTCTGCGCCACCGCGCGCCCGTTGGCGCGCACCAGCGTCTCGCGGCCCGCGCGCCGCAGCACGCCCTGGGTGCTCGCGGAAAAGGCCGCGAGCGCGGGGTCGAGCGCGAGCTCCTCGGCGCTCGGCTCGAGCCGGTCGCGGGCGCTGCGCGCCAGATCGGCCGCGGCGGCGATCGCCAGCGGGTGCAGGACCGTGTGCGCGCGCGCAGCCGCCAGCAGCTCGGTCGCGGCGCGGGTCTCGGTGGCGGCGTAGGCGACACGATCGACCAGAACCTGGTGGTCGTCGATCGCCTCGCCGCGGCGGGTCAGCTCGGATGCGCTGGCTACAGCTGCGCCGGTCAGCTCGCAGGCGGCCTCGATCACCGTGCTGGCATCCTCAATCGTGGGGGGCGTGGCTGGGGTGGGCATGCGCGGCAGAGGCTACTTGCGCGCAGCCCGGCGTGCCACCGCCAAATGCAGGCGGTCTTGGGCCGCAATGGCCGGGCCGCAATGACCCGCTGGCAGGCTCCGGCCTCACTGTGTCGACGATGGGCTTGCAGTGGTTGCCGCGAGGGGCGAGCGCGTGGTGGCTGCTCGCATGCGCGATCTGCGTCGGCTGCACCCAAGCGAGCGGCACAGAGGGTGGCTCCGGGACAGGCAGTATCGGACGAACTACAGGGGCCACGGTCGGGGCGCCTGCGACCGGCGGGATGGGCGGCGGGCTGCCGTCGGGCGCTGCGGCCGCGTCCGGGTCCACGATCGATCCCAGCACTGGAGGCGTGACCGGAGGTGCGGGAACCGGGGGAATTGCGCCCGGCACGGGCGGCGCCGGCGGTGCGGGGCTGAGCGGCGCCAGCGGCAGCGGCGGCATGTCAGGGGCTGGTGGCCCATCGGGTGCGGCCGGCGGGGTATCAGGTGCCGGGGGTGTATCAGGCGGAGCATCAGGGAGTGGCGGTGTATCGGGTGCGGCCGGGAGCTCGGGCGCGGGTGGCAGCGCGGGGTCCGCGGGTGGGGGAGGCGGCGGCAGCTGTCGCAGCGAGGCCACGCACATGGGCGGGCTGACCCAGTACGACCAGACCGCGTTGGGCAACTGCGCGATGCCGTGGCCCTCGGACGACCTGTATGGGGCGATGGCGACCGCGGACTACGGCAGCTCGGACGTGTGCGGGATGTGTGCCGAGGTCACGGGGCCGAGCGGGCTCAAGACCACCATTCACGTGCTCGATCAGTGTCCGGTCGCGTCCAACCCCAAGTGCGTGGCCGGGCACATCGACCTCAGCCACAGCGCGTACAACGCGATTGTGCCGGGCAACTACGGCGGCGAGATCCCGAACTCCTCGCCGGTCTCCTGGCGCTACGTGCCGTGCAACGTGAGCGGGCCGATCGTCTATCACTTCAAGGACGGCACTAGCGTCAACTGGCTCGCGGTCCAGGTCCGCAACAGCCGCTACGGCATCGCCTCGCTGAGCTACCGCAAGAACGGCGGCGCCTGGCAGAGCATGAGCGCGCGCACGGTCGACCTCGACTACTTCGTGGCCAATAACCCCGGCACCACGAGCTACGACTTTCAGGTCACCGACGTCAACGGCCAGGTGCTGGAGGACGACGGGGTGTCGCTGGTGGTCAACGGCGACGCGCAAGGCCACGCCCAGTTCCCGGACTGCAGCCATTAGACACGCGCGCGTTTCGTAACGCGGCTCAGCGCTGGCAGCCGATGCGCGCGGTGTCGATTGCGACCGAGTCGTACCAGACGTCGAGTGGGGTGTCGGCGTTCCAGGACTGGTAGCCGATGCGCAGTCGATCGTAGGTGGGCGACCAATTGGCGACCAGCCCGTGGCCGAACTGGTTCCAGTCCGTGACGTGCAGGCGCTCGATCTCCGAGCCGTCCATCCACACCCGCAGCTCGTCGCTCGCGCCGGCGAATTGAAACTCGAAGCAGGTCCAGGCGCCGACCGGCAGCTTCACGCCGTCGTCGTAGTAGCCGTCGCGGCTGGAGCTGAGCTGCAGCGCGTCCGTGGGTGAATAGTTGACCACCAGGATGTCGAACTGGCCGCCGATGCGCACTTCGATGTCCTGGCCTTGCGTGTCCTGCTTGCCGAGCCCCACGAACGCGCCCCAGTGCCCCTTGCTGCGCGCCCCGGGGTCTTGCGCAAAATACGCGAGCACGCGGCCGTAAAAGCCGTTGTCGCGGCTGGGGAGCTGCAGCGTCTCGAGGTACACCGGATCCTGGGTTTCGGTGTGCACGTGCAGCGCGTGGCTGCCGCGTGCGACGTGCTCGGCGTCGATTGTCACGCGGTTCTGCGTCGAAGGCTGGCCGCTGTAGCTGGTGATCACGCGCCAGGTGCCGGGATCGGGGGCGCCGCCCGCGGCGGGGTTCTCGAAGTCGTCGCACAGGGCGAGCCCTGCGCCCGCGCAGCGAGGCGAGCCGAAGATGCCGGCGTCCACGGCCTGCGTGAGCGCAGCCGCGTCCGGGCGCGGTTTGCCAGCGTCGGGCGGGCCGCCGGTGCCGGCGTCCGGCGACGGTACCGGCGCGAGCCCCGCGTCCGCGATCGCCATCGCCGCGACGCCCATCGCCGTCGTCGTGCCCGGGCCGCCCGCGGCCGCGCCGCCTGGCGGCCCGAGCGCGGTCTTCGGGGCTCCGGCGCCGCCGCACGCGATCAACACGCAGCAGCCGATCAAAGTCAGCCAGCGCGTCGAGCTCGAGCGTGGCGCGGCGTGGGTCACCTCCGCTCAGTAGCCGGCGCCACCCGCGTCGGGTCAGCCGCGCGTGGGCCCGAAGAGCACAAGAAACGGGACCCGAGGGGTATCCGGTGCTATTCCGAGGGCGAGTCCGGTGGCTGCGGCGGGGGTCGTCGCAGCCTGTGCGGAGGGAGAACGAGGTTGACCCGTCTCATCATCGTGTCGAACCGCCTGCCCGTCACGCTTTCGGTGCGCGGCGACCAGGTGGCGCTGAGGCCGTCGACCGGAGGGCTCGCGACGGCGATGACCGGCGTCCACTCCAGCAACGACTCGCTCTGGATTGGATACGTCGGCGACACCGGGAAGCTACGCCCCGAGGGGCGTGAGCGGCTCGCTGGCGAGTTGCAGGAGCGCAGGCTGGTGCCGGTCAGCCTGTCCGCGAGCGAGGTCTCGCTCTACTACGACGGATTTTCCAACGCGGTGCTGTGGCCGTTGTTCCATTACCTGCTCGAGAAGGTCCGCATCGACACCGCCAACGAGTGGCGCGCGTACAAGGCAGTCAACGAGCACTTCGCGGACGCGATCGCGGCCGTGCTGCGGCCGGGCGACGCGGTCTGGGTGCACGACTACCATCTGATGCTGGTGCCGGGCCTGGTGCGCGCCCGACGCGAAGATACGCGGATAGGCTTCTTCCTCCACGTGCCGTGGCCGAGCTCCGACGTGTTCAGAATCCTCCCGCACAGGGAGGAGATTCTCGAGAGCTTGCTCTCGTGCGACGTCGTGGGCTTTCATACCGAGGGCTACCGCCACAACTTCATTCACTCCGCGGCCAAGGTGCTCGGCGTCGGTCTGGGGGTGGATTCGCTCGAATGGCAGGACCGCACCGTCCGCATCGGGGTCTATCCGATCGGCATCGACGTGGCGAGCTTCGAGCGCGAGAGTCACGTCGTCGATCGCGGCGTGCGCGACATCCTGGCTGGAACACCCGGCAAGAAGCGGGCGCTCGGCGTAGATCGTCTGGACTACACCAAGGGGTTGCCGCGGCGGCTGCTCGCGCTGGCGCAGCTGCTGGAGCGCGAGCCGCAGCTGCGCGGCCAGTTGCACTTCATCCAGGTGGCCGTCCCCACGCGCGAGAAGGTCGATGCGTACACGGAGCTGCGGCGCAGCGTCAACGAGCTGGTGGGCCGGATCAACTCGCAATATGGCTCGCCCACCGGTAGCCCGGTGCAGTTGCTGTATCGCAGCGTGAGCAGCGACGACTTGCTGGCGCTCTATCGCGCGGCCGACGTGATGCTGGTCACGCCCCTGCGCGACGGCATGAACCTAGTGGCCAAGGAATACGTGGCGTCCAGGACCAGCGACAGCGGCGTGCTGGTTTTGAGCGAATTCGCGGGCGCGGCCGCCGAGCTCGACGCGGCGCTGATCGTGAACCCCTACGACCTCGGCGCGCTGGCCGCGGCGATGCGCCGCGCGTTGTTCATGACGCCCGAGGAGCAGGCGCTGCGCATGCACCGCTTGCGGGACGTGGTGCGGGGCATGCCGGTGGACGCCTGGTGGCGCAGCTTCGTCGACGAGCTGGTGCAGACGCCGCTGGTGGAGCGCGCCGTGATGACTCCGCGCCGCGTGCTCGACGGCGTGATCGAGCAGCTGGTCGCGGCGCCGCGGCGGGCGCTGCTGCTGGACTACGACGGCACACTGGTGCCGCTGGCGCCGCTGCCCGACCTGGCGCACCCCGATCCCGAGCTGTTGATCCTGCTCAGGCAGCTTTCCGGGCTGCCGGGCACCGAGGTCCACGTCGTGTCCGGGCGGTCCCGCGACACGCTCGATGCATGGCTCGGTCCACTGCCGGTATGGCTGCACGCCGAGCACGGCTTCTGGTCGCGGGCGCCGGCGCAGAGCTGGTTGGCGCGCGGCAGCGCGCCTGCCGCTCTGGCGCAGGCGCTCGAGATCATGCGGCGCCACGCGCGCGGCACGCCCGGGGCGCTGGTCGAGCCGAAGACCGCGTCGGCGGCGTTTCACTACCGCGGCGCCGATCCGCACCTGGCTGAGGCGCGCGTGCGCGCGTTGCGCGCCGAGCTCGGCGCGGCGCTCGGTCCGGGCGTCGAGCTGCTCGATGGTCACAAGGTGCTCGAGGTGCGGGCGGTGGGCATCGACAAGGCACGCGTGGTCGAGCTGATCGCAGATGGTCCGGGCTCGCGCCCGCTGTTGTTCGCGGCGGGCGACGACCGCACCGACGAGGATATGTTCGGCGCGCTCGGGCCCGAGGATCTCTCGGTGCGCGTGGGAGCCGGCAACACGCGCGCACGCTTTCGCGTGGCCACGCCCTTCGAGCTGCGCGCGCTGCTGGCGCGCTTGCTGTGAGCGGCGGGCCTCGCGTGCGGGTCAAGTGCGCGCGCAGCCTGCTGTGCGAGGCGCGACCGCCATGTCGTTGCCTGTAGGCGAGCGCAATCGGCGGGCGCGAAGCGGCCAGAGCGCACCGGTGGTGGGCGCGCGCACCACCCCATTTGGCCTGAACACGCGCTCCCGAAGCGGCGGATGGATTGTCGCTCGCGCAACGTTTTCTAGCGCACGCGCTATTCTGCACGCACGCCCCGAACGTGGGCAGGTTCGGGGGAGAGGGCGATGCACGGCGACGGCGACAAGGAGGCGGACGCGAGCTGCTTGATGTGTCTCGTCCAGGGCCGAGCGTGCGCGCTCGCGCTGCGCTTCGTGATCGAGATCATGCGCCCGTTGCCCGTCGTGCCGCTGGCCGGAGCGCCGAGCTTCGTGTTGGGTGTCGCGCTGATCCGCGGCGAGCCGACACCCGTGGTCGACGCCGGCGCGCTGTTCACCGACCAGGCCGGCGGTGGCGCCGGGCGCTACCTTCACCTCAAGGCTGGCGAGCGCCGCGTCGCGCTCGCGGTGGAGGCGGTGATCGGCGTGCGCCGCTTGCCCGCGCGCGTGCAGGAGCTTCCGCCGCTGCTGCGCGGCGCGAGCCCGCTTGCCGTCTCCGCGATCGGCACGCTCGACGCGGAGCTGCTGCTCGTGCTGCAGAGCGCGCGGCTGGTTCCGGACGAGTTGCTGCAGGCCGTCGGCCAGATTGAGCCTGCATGAACGACCCCTCGCGGATCGACGTCGAGCGGTTTCGCAACGCGATCGCGCACAGGCTCGGCTTGCGTTTCGACGACACCAGGCTGCCGTTTCTCGAGGGCGTGCTGCAGCGCCGCCTCGAGCTCCAGGGCGGCGCCGGCGCCGCGTATCTCGAGCGGCTCGAGCGGCGGCATGGCCCCGCGGCCGAGCTCGGGGCGCTGGCCGACGAGCTGACCGTGAACGAGACGTACTTCTTCCGGCACCACGAGCAGCTCGATGCCTTCCGCGATCTCGCTGTCCCCGCGCGCATGCAGGAGCGCGGTGCGACCCGCGAGCTGTGCGTGCTGTCGGCCGGATGCGCCTCCGGCGAGGAGCCCTACTCGCTCGCCATCTTGCTGCACGGACTGTGCGATTCCGGCTGGCGCGTGGTGGTGCGCGGCATCGACGTCAACCCGGCCATGCTCCAGCGCGCGCGCGCCGGCCGCTACAGCGCGTGGTCCCTGCGCGACACCCCCGTAGAGATCGGCCAGACCTGGTTCACGCTGCAGGGACGCGAGCGGGTGCTGGCGCGTTCGATCCGCGATGCGGTGGTGTTCGAGCAGTGCAATCTCGCTGACGACTGCGCGGAGCACTGGCCGCAGGAGCGCTACGATGTGGTGTTCTGCCGCAACGTCCTGATGTACATGACGCCGGATTGCGCGCACGCCCTGGTGGCGCGCATGGCGCGTGCGCTCGTGCCCGGCGGCTACCTGTTTCTGGGTTACGCGGAAACGCTGCGCGGGCTGTCGCAGGCGTTTCACCTGCGTCACACCCACGGCGCGTTCTACTACCAGCTCAAGGGCACCGGCGATTCGCTGGCGCCGCAGCGCCAGGGGCCGGTGCCGAGCGAGCCAAAGGAGAGCGCGCCGGAGGCGCTCGTGGCCGACGGCTGGGTCGCCGCGATTTCCGCCGCCAGCGACCGCATCCGCGCGCTCTCCAGCGCGCCGAGCGCGAACGCCGCGCCGGGGACGGCGCTGCCCGCATGGGACCTCGCGCCCGCGCTCGAGCTGTTGCGCAAGGAGCGCTTCGGCGAGGCGCTGGCATTGGTCTGCGCGCTGCCCGCGGCCTCGAGCCGCGACCCGGACGTGCTGCAGCTGCGCGCGCTGCTGCTGACCCAGGCCGGCGAGCTGGCGGGCGCCGAGCAGGCCTGCGCCGAGCTGCTGCGCCTGGACGAGCTCAATGCCGGCGCGCACTACCTGCTGGCGCTGTGCTGCGAGGGTCGCGGCGAGCTCGGTCGCGCCCGCGAGCACGACCGGATCGCCATTTATCTGGACGCGGGCTTCGCCATGGCGCGCCTGCACCTGGGCCTGCTGCTGCGCAGGACCGGGGATCGGGATGGCGCCCGCAGGGAGCTGGCCGACGCGCTCTTGCTGCTGCAGCGCGAGGACACGGCGCGGCTATTGCTGTTTGGCGGCGGGTTCACCCGCGCCGCGCTGGTCGCGCTGTGTCGCGCTGAGCTGGTCGCTGTCGGAGCGGAGTCATGAGGGCGTCCGCCGCGCTTGCACGCGTGTGTCGCGGCGCTCTTGCCGGCGCCGCGCGCGCCGCGCTTGAGGAGGCGTGCCCGTGAGCGATCCCGAACCGGCGCCGAGCCGCCGCGCCGCGGAGCTGCGGCACGCGTTCGACGCCGCGTTTGCGCAGCCGACGGTTGCCTCCGTAGAGACCGCGAGCGAGGGCTTCCTGCTGGTGCGGATCGATGCAACCGGCTACGCGCTACGCCTCTCCGAGATCGCCGGGGTGTTCGCCGGCCGCAAGATCGTGCCGCTTCCGAGCACGCTGGGCGAGCAGCTCGGGTTGACCGCGGTGCGCGGCGCGATCTTGCCGGTCTACGACCTCGGCGCGCTGCTCGGCCGCGCGCGCGCGTCCGCGCCGCGCTGGCTGGCGGTCACCGCATCGACGCCTCCGCTGGCGCTGGCCTTCGACGCGCTCGAACGCCATGCGCGGGTGGCGCTCGACGCGCTGGCGCCGGCCTCCGGCCAGGCGCTGGGCGATGACGGGGCGCTGAGCCAGGTGTTGCGAGCGGGCGACACCATCTACCCGGTTGTGCGGACCACCGCGCTGATCGACGCGCTTGCGCGACGTTTGCGGTCCGTGGTTTCCCCCAAGGAAGGATGAGCATGGCTTCGAACTGGACCTTCGGTCAGAGAATCGGCGCCGGTTTTGCGGCCGTCGTGGCGATGGCGATGGCGATCGGCCTTGTGGCTGTCTACGCGCTGGGGCACGTGGTCGACACCAAGGATCGCGTGATCCACGCCAACGCGCAGGCGCTGGTCGATGCCGAACGCGTGCTGGGGCTCGGCCAGCGCAAGGCGGCGGCCGCGCGAGGCTTCCTCCTGAGCGGCGACCAGCGCTATCTCGACGAGAACAGCGCTGCGCGCGAGCAATTCAGTGAGATCCTCGCCGAGCTCAAGAAGGACCTCACGGCCGAGGAGGGGCAGCGCTGGGTCACGCCGGTGGAGCGCGCCGAGCTGGAGCACCAGCGGGCGCTCGATCCCGTGCTGGCGCTGCGCCGGAAGGGGGCGGCGCTGGAAGACTGCGCGCGCGACTTCGACCGGGAGGTGACCCCCAAGGCCAATGTGCTCGACCAGAAGACGCGGGCCTTCATCAGCTACGAGCACGCCGCGCTCGCGCGCGCCAGCGCCGCCTCGACCCAGGCGGCCTCGTCTGCCACCGATCTGGTGGCCGTGATCGCGTTGGTGCTGGTGGTGGTCGCGATCCTGATCGCTCTCTTGCTCACGCGGCTGATCGGGCGCCAGATCGGCTCGGCCGTCGGCCAGGTGCAGAGCTCGTCAGCCGAGCTCCAGGCGGCGGCGAACCAGCAGGCCACCGGCGCCAAGGAACAGGCCACCGCGATGAGCGAGATCACGACCACGATCAGCGAGCTGCTCGCCACCTCGCGCCAGATCGCGGACAGCGCCCGGCGCGTGGCGCAGATCGCCGAGCAGACCGCGGCCTCGGCCGCGTCCGGGGACGACACCGTGGAGCGCGGGCGCGAAGGCATGGAGAGCATCCGCCGCCAGGTCGACCTAATCGTCACCAACATGCTCGAGCTAGGCAAGAAGTCGCAACAGATCGGCGCCGTCCTCGACATCGTGTCGGAGCTGGCCGAGCAGACCAACATCCTGGCGATCAACGCCACCATCGAGGCCGCGGGCGCGGGCGAGAGCGGGCGCCGTTTCGCGGTGGTGGCCGACGAGATCCGCAAGCTCGCCGATCGCGTCGGCGGATCGACCAAGGAGATCCGCGCGCTGATCGACGACGTGCGCAGCGCCGTGAACACCACGGTGATGACCACCGAGGGCGGCTCCAAAGCGGTCGACAATGGTCTGAAGCTGTTCGGCGAGGTGGCGATCGCGTTCAAGCAGATCGCCGGGTTGGTCTCGACCACCACGGAGGCCGCGCGCGAGATCGAGCTCTCGACCAAGCAGCAGAGCACGGCCGTCGAACAGGTCAACGTGGCGATCGCCAACACCGCGCAGGCCACGCGCGAGACCGAGACGATCTCCGGTCAGACGCTGCAGACGGCTTCGGAGCTGGCGGGGCTTTCACGAGGGTTGTCGCGGCTGGTGCAGCCGCAGGCGCAGCATGGCTGAGGACCCGTACCGCTACTTCCGGATCGAGGCGCGCGAGCTGTGCGAGCAGCTCGCCAAGGGCATTCTCGAGCTGGAGAAGGGCACGGGCGGCGCCGACGGGGTGAGCCGGCTGTTCCGCGTGGCGCACACGCTCAAGGGCGCGGCGCGGGTGGTCCGGCTGCGCGAGATCGCCGACCTGGCGCACGCGCTCGAGGACGCGCTCAGCCCGCTGCGCGAGGGCGCGCAGCCGCTGGTGCCGGCCGCGCACGATGCGCTCCTGCGTCTGACCGATCAGATCTCGGCGCTGGTGAGTGCGCTCGACGCGCCGGCGCCGGCGGGCGCGGCGGCGGCGCGGCCCGCGCCGCGCGAGGACGGGCTGCGGATCGCGCGCGCCGGGATCGCGGAGATGGATGCGTTGCTCGACGGGGTCGCCGAGACCCAGGCGCAGCTGGCGTCGATGCGCAAGAGCTTGGGCGAGGTGGACCGCGCCCAGCAGCTCGCGGAGCTGCTGCTGGCGCAGATCGCCGCGCCCAGCACGCGCGACGGCAGGACGCGCGCGCAGGCGCTGGCCGGCGCCCGCGCGCTTTCGCTCGCCGAAGAGCTGCGCGCCACCGTCGGCTCCGCCGGTCGCGGCCTTTCGAGCGCGATGGAGCAGACCGATCGCGAGCTGCGCCAGGTGCGCGGGGCTGCCGAGGGCCTGCGCCTGCTGCCCGCCGCCGCGCTGTTCACGGTGCTGGAGCGAGCCGTGCGCGACGCGGCCCAGACGCTGGGGCGCAGGGTGCGCTTCGAGGCGCGCGGCGGTGAGATCCGGCTCGACGCGCAGGTGCTCGCGCAGGTGCAGCCCGCGCTGGTGCAGCTCGCGCGCAACGCCGTGGCGCACGGCATCGAGCCCGAGGCCGAGCGCGTGCGCGCGGGCAAGCCGGGCGCGGGCCACGTGCGTTTCGACGTGGTCAGGCACGGCAACCGCGTGGGCTTCGCCTGCCAGGACGACGGTCGGGGCGTAGACCTCGGCGCGGTCCGACGCGCCGCCGAGCAGCGGGGCGCGCTGCCCGCCAGCGCGGGCGCGCCGGACGAGGCGGAGCTGCTGCGCTTGCTGCTGGCGGGCGGCATCAGCACGTCGTCGCACGTGACCGAGGTGTCGGGCCGTGGGGTCGGGCTCGACGTGGTGCGGGCGGCGGCCGAACGGGTCGGCGGCGAGGCGCGCATGCGGACGCGGGCCGGGACGGGCACCACGGTGGAGCTGCGCGTTCCGGTGTCGCTGGCGGCGATCGAGGCGCTGGTGCTCGAGACGGCCGGCGTGGCCGCAGCGATACCGCTCGAGGCGGTGCGGCGCGCGCAGCGCATCGCGGCCGGCGATCTCGCGCACAGCGATCGCGGCAGCGCGCTGCTGTTCGAGGGCCAGGTCATCCCGCTGCTGTCGCTGCGCGACGCGCTCGGGCTGTCGCGCCCGAGCTCGGATCACGCACACCCGCGCTCGGCGGTGGTGGTCGCGGCGCCGAGCGGGCAGGCGGCGATCGGCGTCGAGCGCCTGCTCGGCGTGGAGACCGTGGTGCTGCGGCCGCTGCCCGCGCTGGCGGCTGCCAGCGCGGTGGTCGCCGGCAGCACGCTCGACGAGGAGGGCAACCCGCAGCCCGTGCTCGACCCCGAGGGCCTGGTGCGCGCGGCGCAGGTCGCGCAGCCCGAGGCTGCGCCGGCCGCGCCGCAACGGTTGCCGATCCTGGTGATCGACGACTCGCTCACCACCCGCATGCTGGAGCAGAGCATCCTGGAGTCGGCTGGCTACGAGGTCGAGCTGGCGATCTCGGCCGAAGAGGCGCTGCAGAAGGCGCGCGCGCGTCGCTATGGCCTGTTCTTGGTCGACGTCGAGATGCCCGGCATGGATGGGTTCGAGTTCGTGGAGCGCGCCGGGCGCGAACCCGAGCTGCGCGGGGTTCCATCGGTGCTGGTGACCTCGCGCAACGCGCCCGAGGATCGGCGCCGCGGGCAGGCGGTGGGCGCGCGCGGCTACATCGTGAAGAGCGAATTCGATCAGGCGCAGCTGATGCGCCGGATCAAGGAGCTGCTGGGCTGACCATGGCGAGAATTCGCGTGCTGATCGTCGAGGACTCCGCCACGGTGCGCGGCCGGCTGCGCGATGCGCTCGCCAAGGACCCCGAGATCGAAATTGCAGGCGAGGCCGTCGACGGCAAGCAGGCGATCGAGCAGTGCCTGGCGCTCAAGCCCGACGTGGTCACGCTCGACATGATGCTGCCGGTGATGAGCGGCCTGGCCGCGACCGAGTACATCATGGCCCACGTGCCCACGCCGATCCTGGTGGTGTCGGCGTCGACCAACCGCGGCGAGCTGTTCAAGACTTACGAGGCGCTGGCCGCCGGCGCGGTCGACGTGCTGGACAAGCCCGACGGCCGCGAGCCCGACGAGGCCTGGGATCGCAGGTTGGTCGCGGCGGTCAAGCTGGTCTCGCGCATCCGCGTCATCACCCATCCGCGCGCGCGGCTGGGCGCGCTCGGACGCGCGCCGGCCAGCCTGCGGCCCGCTGCGACGGCACCGCCCTGGCCGTGGCCACAGCGCCCGCCCTGCCGGCTGGTGGCGCTGGGTGCGTCGACCGGTGGTCCGGGCGCGCTCGTCCAGATCCTGCGCGCGCTGCCCCGCGAGTTTCCTCTGCCCGTGCTGCTGGTGCTCCACATTGGGGAGCCGTTCGCGCCGGCGCTGGCCGACTGGCTCGATGGCCAGAGCGCGCGAAGGGTGCGTTATGCCAGGCACGCGGAGAGCGTGGAGCAGGGCCGCGGCCAGGTGATCATGGCCCCGCCCGGCCGCCACCTGCGGGTGCGCGGCGACCGCCTTCAGCTCGGCGACGACCCCGAGCGCCACTCCTGCCGTCCCTCGGTCGACGTGCTGTTCGAATCGGTCGCGGCCGAGTACGGCGCGAGCAGCGCGGCCTGCTTGCTAACCGGCATGGGACGTGACGGCGCTGCTGGCCTGCTCGCAGTGCGGCGCGCGGGCGGCCTCACCATCGCACAGGACGAGAGCACCTGCGTCGTCTACGGCATGCCGCGCGAGGCCGCTCTGTTGGGCGCGGCAGAACAGGTGCTGCCGCTGCCGCAGATCGGTCCGGTGCTGGGCGCGCTGGCGCGGCCGCAGTCACACGCGAACGGGGAGCCGGCATGAGCGCACCGGTCTTGATCGTCGACGACAGCCTGACGGTCCGCATGGACCTCGCGCAGGCGCTCGGCGCGGTCGGGCTGCGCACCGTGCTGTGCGCGTCGCTGGCCGAGGCGCGCGAGGCGATCGCGCGCGAGGCGGTGGCGCTCATCATCCTGGACGTGCTGCTGCCCGACGGTGACGGGATCGAGCTGCTGGCGGAGCTGCGCACGCGGCCAAACGCCGCCGCGGCCACCGTGCTGCTGCTCTCGACCGAGGTCGAGGTGCGCGACCGCGTTCGCGGCCTGCGCACCGGCGCCGACGAGTACGTGGGCAAGCCCTACGACACGAGCTACGTGGTGGCGCGGGCCCAGGAGCTGCTGCGCGGGCGCGAGGCCACACGCGCATCCGGCGCGAGCAGCGTGCTGGTGATCGACGACAGCGCGACCTTCAGGGAGGCGCTGCGGGAGGCGCTGGTGGGCGCCGGTTACGAGGTGCTGACCGCGGCCAGCGGCGAAGAAGGCTTGCGGGTGGCCGCCAGCGCGCGGCCCAGCGCCGTGGTCGTCGACGGAGTGCTGCCCGGCGTCGACGGGCCCACGGTGATCCGGCGCATTCGCCTCGACCCGGCTTTGCAGAACCTGCCGTGCGTGCTGCTGACGGCCTCGCAGGAGCAGAACGCGGAGCTGCAGGCCCTGGACGCCGGCGCTGATGCGTTCGTGCGCAAGCACGATGACCTGCGCCTGCTGCTGGCCCAGGTCGGCGCGGCGATCCGGCGCGGCGGGTCGCTGTCGAGCCCGGCCCGTGTAGTCAGCGCGCTCGGCCCCAAGAAGATCCTCACCGTCGACGACAGCCTGACCTATCTCGGGGCGCTTTCGTCGGCACTGCGCGGTGAGGGCTACGACGTGGTGCAGGCGCGTTCGGGCGAGGAGGCGCTCGAGCTGCTGTCGATTCAGCCGGTCGATTGCATTCTGCTCGATCTGCTGATGCCGGGGATCGGCGGAGAGGAGACCTGCAGGCGCCTCAAGTCGGTGGCCGCGACGCGCGACACCCCGCTGATCATGATGACCGCGCTGGAGGATCGCGACGCGATGATCGCGGGACTCGTCGCCGGCGCCGACGACTACATCCAGAAGTCCAGCGATCTGGAAGTGCTCAAGGCGCGCGTGCGCGCCCAGATCCGCCGCAAGCAATTCGAGGACGAGACGCGGCGCATTCGCGACGAGCTCATGCGGGAGAAGCTCGAGGCTGCCGAGGCGCGCGCCGCGCGCGAGCTGGCCGAGACGCGCGCGGCGCTGATCGAGCAGCTCGAGCGCAAGAACCGCGAGCTCGAGGCCTTCAGCTATTCGGTTTCGCACGACCTGCGCGCACCGCTGCGGGCTATCGATGGCTTCAGCCAGGCGCTGCTCGAGGATCACGCGGCGGCGCTCGACCCCAGGGGGCAGGACTACCTGTGGCGGGTGCGCGCGGCCGCCCAACGCATGGGCGAGCTGATCGACGATCTGCTCGACCTCTCGCGCGTGGGCAGGGCGGAGCTGAAATGGCGCCCGATGGATCTATCGGCGCTGGCGCAAAGCGTGTTGGTTGCGCTGTCCAAGCACGAGCCCGAGCGTCTGCTGAGCGCGGTGGTGCGGCCGGGCCTGTGGGTGGAGGCCGACGCCCGCTTGATTCGCATCGTGCTCGAGAACCTGCTGGGCAACGCCTGGAAGTTCACCCGCCTGCGACCCGAATCGCGGATCGAGCTGGGGGCGCTCGAGGCCGATGCCGAGGGCATGCTGACCTGCTTCGTGCGCGACAACGGTGTCGGCTTCGACATGCGCTACGCGGCCAAGCTGTTTCGCCCGTTTCAGCGCTTGCACGCCGAGAGCGAGTATCCCGGAACCGGAGTCGGCCTGGCCACCGTGGCGCGCATCGTCGATCGCCACGGCGGCCGGGTGTGGGCCGAATCCGAGCTGGGCGTGGGAGCCACCATCTACTTCACGTTGCGCGCTGCCGTGACGGGCCAGGTCGCCGAGCGGTAGGGGCCTCAGCGGGGTGGCTCGCGCTCGGGCTGCGTGCGGCGGCCCGCGGCGTCGAAGAAGTGCAGGCGTTCGGGCGGGGCGCGTACGAACAGCCGGGCGTGCTGCTCGCTCCACTGGGTGGGCACGGTCGCGCGCAGGCTCACGCCGCCCGCCTGCAGCGTGAGCACAGTCTGCGCGCCGGTCGGCTCGCGCAGGCGCACCGCGTACTCGGTGAAGCCGCCGCGCGTTTGCGCACAGAGCTCGAGCTCCTCGGGACGCACGCCCACCAGGCCGTCCGTGCTCGCGCCCGGCGCGGGCGGGGCGACCAATCCGGCCGCGACCGCGTGGGGCAGCGGGATCAGGTTCATCGCGGGCGCCCCAACGAACGCGGCGACGAATGCGTTGGCGGGCTCGCGGTAGATCTGCTCCGGGGTGCCGATCTGCTGGATGCAGCCACGATCGAGCACCACGATGCGGTCCGAGAGCGTCATCGCCTCGACCTGGTCGTGGGTGACGTAGAGTGCGGTGGCGCCCACGCGCTTGAACAGCAGCTTGAGCTCGGCGCGGGTGCGCTCGCGCAGCACCGCGTCGAGGTTGCTGAGCGGCTCGTCGAGCAAGGTGAGTTGGGGTCGCCGCACCAGCGCGCGCCCCAGCGCCACGCGCTGGCGCTGGCCGCCGCTGAGCGCCGCGGGCTTGCGCTTGAGCAGTGGCGAGAGCTCGAGCATGGCGGCGGTCTCGGCGATGCGCCGGGCGCGCTCGGCGGCCGGCACTCCGTGCAGGCGCAGCCCCAGCGCGAGGTTCTGCTCCACCGAGAGGTGCGGGTACAGCGCGTAGCTCTGGAACACCATCGCGACGTCGCGCTGCTTGGGCGGGCTTTGGGTCACGTCCTTGCCGCCCAGGCGCACCGTGCCGGCGTCGGCGCGTTCGAGCCCCGCGACGATGCGCAGCAGCGTGGTCTTGCCGCAGCCCGAGGGGCCGAGCAGCGACACCAGCTCGCCGTCCTGCGCCGCAAAGCCGATCGCGCGCAGCACCTCGCCGTCGCCGAAGCGCTTGCCCACATCGATCACTTCGAGGCTCGCCATTTCGCTCCCCTCAACCCTTGACCGCGCCCGCGGTCAGCCCGCTGATGATACGGCGCGAGAAGACCGCCACCAGCAACACCACCGGGATCGTGGTCAGCACCACCGCCGCCGAGATCTGATCCCAGGGAAACTCGTAGGGCGAGATGCCGGCCAGCAACGCGATCCCCACCGGCACGGTCCAGGCGTCGGCGCGCGACATGAAGGTGAGCGCCAGCAGGAACTCGTTCCACGAGAAGATGAACACCAGCACCGCGCTGGCCGCCACCGCGGGCAGCGCGAGCGGCAATACGATGCGCCACAGCGTGGCGAAGCGCGAGAGCCCGTCGATCGCCGCCGCTTCCATGATCTCGCGCGGCACCTGGCGCAGAAACGCGGCCAGCAGCCAGATCGACAGCGGCAGGTTGAGCGCGGTGTACGGCAACACCAGCGCGAGCGGGCTGCCCAGCAGGCCGAGCCAGCGCATACTCTGGTACAGGGGGATGATCAGCACGGCGGGCGGGAAGATCGCTACGCCCAGCACCGCGCGCAGCGCGAGGCGGCCGCCCGGCAGTGGGCCGCTCAGCGCGTACGCCGCCGGGAGCGCCAGCAGCGTGCACAGCAGGGTAGTGCCGCTGGCGACCAGCGTGCTGTTGGCGATGAAGGTCGCGAACGGGTGGGCTTGGAAGATCGCGAAGTAGCTGGCGATGGTGGGGTGCGAGGGCCAGTAGCGCGGCGGGATCGCCACCACCTCGGCTGCGGGCTTGAGCGAGGTGACGAGCTGCCAGGCGAACGGCGCCAGGCTCCAGGCCGCGAGGCCGCACAACAGCAGCGAAAAGCCGGCGCGGACCGCGATTCGGCCCGCGCCGGATGCGGCGGGCGCTACTTTGGTTGCCGCGGGTCTCATGCGGGGTCTCTCCCGCCCACCAGGCCCACGCAGGCGGCCAGCGCGCCCAGGCACGCCGCCATCACCAGCGTGAGCGTGCAGCCGTAGCCGAAGTCGAGGTAGCGAAACACGTTGTCGTAGACGTAGAGCGCAATGGTCTGGGTGGCGCCGCCGGGACCGCCGCCGGTGAGCACCCAGATCAGGTCGAACACGCCGAACGACTGGATCGCGCGAAAGATCACCGCCAGCGCGATGGTGGGGCGAAGCAGCGGCAAGGTGATCACGAACAACTGGCGCAACGGCCCGGCGCCGTCGAGGGCGGCGGCCTCGTACAGGTCGTCCGGAATGGTCGCGAGCCCGCTCATCAGCAGCAACGCCATGAACGGCGTGGTCTTCCACACGTCGGCGATTACGCACGCGCTCATCGCCAGCCCGGGCGAGCTGAGCCAGGCGATGTGCGGCGTGGACGAGAGCCCGGCGCGGAACAGCAGATCGCCGAGCACGCCGTACTCGGCGTTGAAGATCCACTGCCAGCACAGCGCCATTACCGCGGTCGGCAGCGCCCACGGCAGCAGCACCGCGGCGCGCAGCAGCGTGCGGCCGGCGAACGGCCGCAGCAGCGCGAGCGCGATCAGCAGACCCAGCAGCAGCTCGATCGCGACCGTGCTGACGGTGAAGACCAAGGTGTTGCGCAGCGCGATCAGCAGCCTGCCGTCGTGCCACACGAAGCTCACGCGCCGCGCGGAGGCCACGGCCTGCCCGATCGGCAGCACCTGCACCGCGCCCATCAGCAGCAGCGCCGGCGTTGCGTAGGCCCAGTCGAGCGCGTGCTCGCGGCGGGTGGCGGCGGCGGCGCTCATCGCGACACCAGGAACGCGCGCATCTCGGCGGCGGCCGCGTGCAGGGCCTGCTCGGGGGTCTCCTGCTGGGAGAGCGCGGCGCTGAGGTGGACCTGCAACGTATCGGAGAGCCGCGCGTAGGCCGGGTGCACGGGGCGCGGCCGCGCGCGCTCGAGGATCGGCAGCAGGCGCGGCAGGTAGGGCGCGCGCGCGATCAGCTCGGGGTCGCTGAACAGCGCCTGGCGGGTGGGGATGATGCCGGCGCGCAAGAACGCCAGCTTCTGAGACTCGGCGCCGGTCGCGAAGTCGATGAATTGCCAGGCCTGCCGCGGATGCGGCGACGAGGCGGCGATGCCGAAGCCCCAGCCGCCCAGCGTGGCCGCAGACGTACCGCCCGGGCCGTGCACCATCGGCTCGATGCCGACTTTGCCGCGCACGGGCGAATCGGGCGCCTGCGCCAGGTTGAAGGCGTAGGGCCAGTTGCGCATGAACACGGCGTGGCCTTGCTGGAAGGTGTGGCGCGCCTCTTCTTCCTGGAAGGCGAGCACGCCGGGCGGCGCGATGTGCTGCACCTGCACCGCGCCGACCAGCCAGCGCAGCGCGGCGATCGCCTGTGGGGAGTCGATGGCGACGTGGCCGCTCGCGTCGAGCAGCTGCGCGCCGCTGCCCCACGCCAGCTCCAAGAAGGTGCACACCAGACCCTCGTACTGTTTGCCTTCGAACACGAAGCCGTAGCGCGCCGGCGGATCTTGCAGGGCCTGGGCCTGCGCGCTCAGCTCGGCGAAGGTGCGCGGCGGCTGCAGGCCGGCGGCGTCGAGCAGGTCCTTGCGGAAGTAGAGCATGCCGGCGTCGGATTGGCTCGGCACGCGGTAGAGCTTGCCCGCGTAGCGCGAGCCCTCGAGCCCGCTGGGGATGAACGCGCGCCGCGCGGCGGGGCTCCACAGGTCGTCGAGCGCCCGCAACCAGCCCTGCGCCGCGAACATCGGCACCCAGACCACGTCCATGTGCACCACGTCGTACGGGCTCTGCCCGGCCATGAACGCGGTGGTGTACATGTTCTGGCGCGCGTCGGTGGAGGCCGGCCCCTGCACCAGCTCGACGCGGATCTTCGAGTGGCCGCGCTCGAAGCGCGCGACGATCTCCGCCATGGCGTGCCCGATGTCGGGCGCGGAGAGCAAGCGGATGGTGACCACGCTGGGGTCGCTTGCCTCGCTGCGGCTACAGCCGGCGGCGGCCGCCGCGGGCGCGAGGCAGCCCAGCGCGATCACGAACAGCGGCGATGGGCTGCGCATCCGCATAGCACTGGTGGTGCGGCGCGCGCCTGGGATCGGGATATCGAGCCAGCTCCCCCGACCGAGCGCAGCCGTGGGGCGATGATACGTGCTTTGCGCGCGAGCGCGAGCGTGTCGGCTTGCGCGGGCGGTCGCTTGTTGTAGTACCGGGCGATGCCCAGCACGACGGTCGTCGTCCCAGCTCGGTTTCGGGGGCCGCCGCGCTCCGGCAATGGGGGGTATGCGTGCGGGCTGTTCGGTGGGCTGCTGACGCAGGGGCGCTATGACTTGCCCGAGCAGCGGGCGGTCGAGGTCACGTTGCGCGCGCCGGTGCCGCTCGATCAGCCGCTCGCGGTCGAGCTCGCGGGTGAGACGCTGCGCGCGCACCATGGCGAGACGCTGATCGCCGAGGCCGTGCTCGGCACGCTCGAGCTCGAGGTGCCGGAGCCGGCGAGCTTCGAGCAGGCGCTGTCGGTGCGCGCGCACTCGGCCTCGCTGCACGTCGGGCCGCACATATTCGGCGGCACGCGCAAGGGCTTCCACCCGATTTGCGTCTGTTGCGGCGCCGAGCTCGCGCCGAGCGAGGGGCTCCACGTATACGCGGCACCGATCCCGGAACGCCGCCAGGTGGCCGCGGCCTGGGTCTGCGATACCGCGTTCGCCGGTCCGGACGGAACGCTGCCGCCCGAGATCGTGTGCGCGGCGCTCGACTGCCCGGGCCAATTCGCGTGGCTGGCGGAGGGCACGCGCACCGGCCTGCTCGGCCGGCTCACCGCCCGCGTCGAGCGGCCGGTCCGCGCCGGCGAGCGCTGCGTGGTGATCGGCTGGACCATGGGCCACGAAGGCCGCAAGTTCTACGCCGGCACCGCGCTGTTCGATCAGCAAGGCGCGCTCTGCGCCTACGCCAAGGCGGTGTGGATCGGCCGCGCGCCGCAGTAGCGCTGCGTTCAGGATCGCGAACGGTTTTCGCGAGCACGCGGTCGCACACGAGCACGCACCGGACGGAGAGCTCACGTGAAGGGCTGCGATACTCGCGCAAACGAGAATGGACAGGAGGTCATGCAGGCAGTGTGACGGATCCGGCCGAGGCGCGGAAGTTGGAATCGTGGCGGCCGTCGCTCGGCTGAGCTTGATAGGGTTGCGTAGCCATCCCCGAGCACCGAGGCGGGGTCGGGTGTAATGGGGGGCGTCGTGTAGGATGCGGTGATGCCGCGGGCCGGCCGACGGGCGCGCGCGGCCCGGGTGCGGCTACCTTGGCACGCATGGACGCGCTTCTGACCGCGGGTGATCCGCCGCCCTACCGCATCGAGCGAGCCGGCGGCCGTTCGGAGTTCGTGATTGTCAGCGACCACGCCGGCCGCGCGTTGCCGCGCAAGTTGGGCGATCTGGGCATGCGCGCGGAGGAGCTTCAAACCCACGTGGCCTGGGACATCGGCATCGCAGGGGTCGTGCGCGCGCTGTCGGAGCGGCTCGATGCGTTCGCGATCCTGCAGAGCTACTCGCGGCTCGTGATCGACGCCAACCGCCCGCCCGGCTCGCCGCAGTCGATCCTCGCGCTGAGCGAGCGCACGCGCGTGCCCGGCAACGAAGGGCTCTCCCCCGCGCAGATCGAGGCGCGCGCGCGCGAGGTGTTTCACCCGTACCACGAGGCGATCGGCGGCGAGCTCGAGCGGCGCGCGCAGGCCGGAACGCCGGCGGTGGTGCTGGCGCTGCACAGCTTCACCCCCCGCTTCATGGACTTCGAGCGCCCGTGGCAGGCGGGCGTGCTGTACAACCGCGACCCGCGGCTCGGGCGCGCGCTGCTCGCGTCGCTGCGCAGCGAGGGCCTGGTGGTCGGCGACAACCAGCCCTACGCGCTCGGCGACGCCACCGACTACACCATCGTCACCCACGCCGAGCGCCGCGGCTTGATGCACGTGGAGATCGAGGTCCGCCAGGATCTGATTGCGGACGCTGCCGGGCAGAGCACCTGGGCCGAGCGCCTGGCACGCCTGCTGCCACGCGCGCGTGCGGACGCGCTCGCCGGGGGCGTGGCCGCGCGCTGAAAGGCGCTGGAGCCCGGCGCGCAACGGCGCAGCGCGCGGCCCGGCCAGCGCGCGACACGGCGCCCGCGCCTCAGCCTTCGGCGGCCATCTGCGCGAGCTTGGCGATGGTGTTGAGGTTGCGCGCGGTGCCGGTGGCGGCCGCGGGCAGCTTGAGCTTGGAGCGGCCCTGGCCGTCGGGGTAGTAGATGAATATCTCGCGGCCCGAGAGCCGGACCTGCTCGCCGTCGGGCGCGACCAGCTGGGCGAGCGCGGTCTTGGCGGCGGGGGCGTCGAGGAACACTGCGACCACGCGGTTGGCCGGCTGCGCGCGAAACGGGTTGCGCTGCACGACGGCCGCCATTTCGGCGGCGCTGCGCACCATCACCCCGACCGGTTTGCCCATGTGGGCCTGCAGCGCGGCTTGCAGTGCGTGCTTGACCTTGGCTTCGGGCAGGCGCGAGGCGAACACCACGTTGCCGCTCTGGATGTAGGTGCGCACGCCCGCGAAGCCCGCCTCTTGGCACAACGCGCGCAGCTCCGTCATCGGGAGCTTGCCAGTGCCTCCGACGTTGACGGCGCGCAGCAGGGCGACGTAGCTGGGCATGGTCGAGGACAGAGGCGTGCGCGCTCAGGGTTTGACGAACTTGAGCACGAAGCGGTCGCTGCTCCCGCGGCGCGCGCCGGCCGCGCGCGGCGAGGCGTTCCAGTCGCGTGGGTCGCTCGGGTTGCGCAGGAAGTCTCCTTCGGCAGCGAGCTTGAAGCCGGCGCGCTCGACCTCGGCGCGCAGCGTCTGCTCGTCGATGCGGTGCAAGCTCTTGACGTCCTGCAGCCCGGCACCGGGCCGGCTGCTGTGGTCGACGATGCCGTAGATGCCGCCGGGCTTGAGCGCGGCGAAGATCGCGCGGTTCATCTTGTCGCGATCGACCTTGAGCCACACCGTGTCGTGGTAGACCAGCACCAGCAGCACCGCGTCGAGGTCGTGCACGTTCGCCGGAAACGGATCGTCGAGCTCGCGGTCGAGCCGCGTGACGTTGCCCATCACCGGCTTTTGCAGCCGCACGCTCCAGGGGCTCTCCGCGAACTGCGTGAGGATGAATTTGGGGTTCTCGGCGTACACGCTGCCGCTGGGGCCCACGGCGCGCGCCAGCAGCTCGCTGGTGTAGCCGGTGCCGGCGGCCAGCTCGGCCACCCGCATGCCGGGCGCGATGCCGAAGAAGGCGAGCGTCTGCGCGGGATGGCGACCGGCGTCGAGCGCGCGGTCGTCGCTACTGCGATCGGGGGCGTCGACCAGCGCCTGATAGCGCGCGAGCTCGGGGTCTGGCGGGGCGGCTGAGGGCGCCGGCGCCGGCGCAGCTGCAGCCGGCGCGGCCGCGGTCGCCGCGCTGGCTTGCGCGGCCGGCGCGGTCGGCTCGGTGGCGGCTGCGGACGGGTGCTGGCTGGCGCCGCACGCCGTCGCCAGCCCCAAAGCCAACGCCACCGAACCCAGTCGCACGCGCATGGTGATCTCCTCGGCCGCCTACCCTGGCGGCAGCGCGCGCGCCTGTCAACGCCGCGTGCGCAGGACGCGCCGCCGCCGGCCCACGGCCAGATCAAGGGGAGCTACAGGAAAACGGGCAGCACAGAGGGTTTGACCTTTCGGCTTCCCGGCTCCCCGGGTCTGACTCCAGGAACCAGCCTTTGTCGGATGCGCGCCTGGTTACGACGCGTGCACCTGCGGTGAGGCCGTGCCCTGGGCGGGAGAGCCCGCGGCCCAGGCGATCGCGTCTTCCAGCGCGTCGTAGCCGAAGGCCTTCACCTCGGCCTTCAGGAAGTGCTCGGCCACCCGCGGGACGAGCACGGCCAGCTTGCTGCCGGCCGCGAGCGCGATCCTGCCGACCTTGCGGTGGTGGTCACGCACGAAGCGCACGTGCCGCAGCAGGCTGCCGAGGTTCTCCCAGCCGGGAAACTCGCGGGCGTGGATCACCAGGCCCCGCAGCTCGCCGTGGCTTGCGATCCACTGGTCTGCGGTGACGGCCATCGCGTCGAAGTCCTGCGCGCGCAGCGCGGCCGTGACCTCGACGACGATCACGCCTGACTCCGGCAACAGCCGGTGTGCGACCGCCGCCGGCTCGGGCAGCGCGGCCAGCCACGCGCTCGCCTGGTCGCGCTCTTGGCTGCCGAACACACGCATCGGGCAGGGCATCATGAAGGCGAAGAAGCGCGTCGACTCCTTGACCCAGCCGAGGTCGGTCACCACGGCGCAGCCTTCGAACAGGCGCAGGAAGCGAACGCCGGCCTTCGCGTCCTCCCACGCCGCGCTGGGCGTGAAGGCCTCGAATTGCGGGCCGAGCTCGTACAGGAAGCGCACGCGCCGGTGCTCGCGCTGTGCCTGTTCCAGCATCGGCTCGAGCACCCGCTCGTAGTCCTCTCTGGATACCTTGCCGACGGCCTTCACGCCCTGCACTCCGGGCGGCAGATCTTGCAATGACTCGAGCATGACGTTCCTCCTTGCGAGCGCGACCGAAGCGCGCGCACACGCGCGCGATCGGCGCTAAATGGGCCCCTGCGCACAGCTTGGATCACGGCCCGCCGTGCCACCAGACCTTCCGACGGCTGCAACGCGTGATCGCGCTTGCACGGTTTGCACGCGATCAAGCGCACCCGGGTGGCGCCTCAAGCGCGAGCTTGTGTCGCGAGGCGCGCAAGCTCGGAGGCCCGAGCGCTCAGCTGGCGTCGGTCTTGGGCGCGGCGACGCCCTCGTCGGGCGGCACCTCGCCGCCGGCCTCGGGTTGGGCCTCGGCCGAGCCGTACATGGCCTCGGCGATCTTGTACGCGCTCAGCTCCAGCTGCTGCAGCGCATCGCGGATCGAGATCGCGTCGCCGCTGCCGTTGATCAGGTCGCGCAGGTACGCGATATCCTCGCGCACCTGCTTGATGATCGCGCCGTCCACGATCTCGGCGCACTCGTCGCACGCGCGCTCGCTGGTGTAGAGCAAGGCCTCGGCGTTGTTCTTGAGCTCCGCCAGCTCCTTGCGCTTCTCGTCACTCTGCCGGTACTGCTCGGCCTGCAGCACGATGCGGTCGACTTCTTCCTCGCTCAGGCCGCTCGAGGGCACCACGCTGACCTTCTGGTTGCGTCCGGTTCCCAGATCCTTGGCCGAGACGTGCAGGATGCCCTCGGCGTCGATCTCGAAGTTGACCTCGATCTGCGGCACCCCGCGCGGCGCCGGCGGGATGCCCGCCAGCTCGAAGCGCGCCAGTGACTTGTTGTCCGCCGACATTTCGCGCTCGCCCTGCAGCACGTGGATCGGCACGAACGGCTGGTTATCGACGCTGGTGGTGAAGATCTCGCTCTTGTGCGTGGGAATCGTGGTGTTGCGCGGGATCAGCTTGGTGAACACGCCGCCGCCGGTCTCGACGCCCAGCGACAGCGGCGTGACGTCGAGCAGCAGCACCTCCTGCACCTCGCCCGAGAGCGCGGCGCCCTGCAGCGCGGCGCCCACCGCCACCACCTCGTCGGGGTTGACGCCCTTGTGCGGCTTCTTGCCGAAGAAGTCCTCGACCCGCTTCTGCACCAGCGGCATGCGCGTCATGCCGCCGACCAGGATCACCTCGTCGATGTCCTTGACCGCCAGCCCGGCGTCCTTGAGCGCCTGATCGCACGGTCCGAGCGTGCGATCGACCAGATCCTCGACCAGCAGCTCGAGCTCGTGGCGCTTGAAGGTCATCACCAGGTGCTTGGGGCCGCTGGCGTCGGAGGCGATGAACGGCAGGTTGATCTCAGTCTCGAGCGAAGAGGAGAGCTCGTGGCGCGCTCGCTCGCTCTGTTCTTTGAGCCGCTGTAGCGCGATGCGGTCTTCCAGCAGGTCGATCCCGGTCTGCTCCTGGAATTTTTGCGCCAGGTAGTCGATCACCGCGTCGTCGAAGTCCTCGCCGCCGAGATAGGTGTCGCCGCCCACCGCGCGCACGCTGAACACGCCGTCCGACAGCTCCAGGATCGACACGTCGAAGGTGCCGCCGCCGAGGTCGTAAACCACGATGCGCTCGTTGCGGCCCTTGCGGTCGAAACCGTAGGCGATCGCCGCGGCCGTGGGCTCGTTGATGATGCGCTTGACGTCGAGCCCGGCGATCTTGCCCGCGGCCTTGGTGGCCTGACGCTGGGCGTCGTCGAAGTACGCAGGCACCGTGATCACCGCCTCGGTGATGGTGCTGCCGACGTAGCTCTCCGCGATCGCGCGCATCGTCTCCAGCACCATCGCCGAGATCTCCGGCGGCGAGTACACCGTGTCGAACACCTTGACTGCCGCGTCGCCGCGCTCGCTGCCGACCAGCTCGTAGGGCACGTGGTCCATCTGCCGCCGGGTCGCGTCGGAATCGAACGGCCGCCCCATCAGGCGCTTGATGCCGTAGATGGTGTTGCGCGCGTTGGTGACGGCCTGCCGCTTGGCCACTTGGCCCACGCGCCGCTCGCCCGCTTCGGTGAAGCCGACGATCGAGGGCGTGGTGCGTGCGCCTTCGGCGTTGGGAATGACGATCGGCTCGCCATTCTCCAACACCGCGACACAGCTGTTGGTCGTGCCGAGGTCGATGCCGACGATCTTGCTCATTCAGCCTTTTCCCGGGGCGGACCCGCTGCCCCGCCGTCCTGGCCGTCGCCGCCGCCATCGGGTGGCTGCGACGCGCGCGCGGCTGCCGCCGGCTTGCGAGCCACCACCACCATCGCGGGCCGCACCAGCCGCTCGCCGAAGCGATAGCCTGCCACGACCTCGGCGATCACCGTTCCCGGCGGCTGCTCGTCGGTCTCGCGTTGCTGGATCGCCTCGTGCACCGCTGGATCGAAGCGCTCGCCCACCGCTGGCACGCGCGTCAAGCCGACGCGCTCGGCGGTGTCCTCGAACAGCTTGAGCACCATGCGCACGCCCTCGATCACCGAGCTCATGTCGCTGGCTCCGCCGGCGGTTTGCAGCGCGCGCTCGAGGTTGTCGAAGATCGGAAGCAGATCGCGTATCAGCTCGTCCTTGGCGCGCTGGCGCGCGTCGTCGAGATCGCGTTTGGTGCGCTTGCGGAAGTTGTCGAAGTCGGCGGCGGTACGCAGTAACTGCTCGCGCAGCTTGTCGCGCTCGGCCTGTGCGCTCTGCAGCTCGCTGGGCGCGGCCGGCCCGCCGGCCGGGGCGGCCTTGTCTCCCGGGGGATCGCCCGCGGCTGCCTCGCCGCCGGCGGCCGGGGGCGAGGCCGAGCTCACAACCGCGCCGTTGCCTTCTCCGGGCTTGGGCCCGGTGCTGTCGCTTTCCATGGTCATGGTTCGTCGTGTCTCAGAGACGGGCAACGCCTTGGCACGCCACCTCAGGATAACCAGCCGGGGTTGCCCAAACAACTCGTATACACCCGTGTACACCGTGCTCCGGGCCGCCGTCCCGCGCGAGACGTCCGACCGCTCGGTCGCGCGCCGGCCGGCTACAGTGAGCCTACACGCTGTCGGTATTTGGACTACATCGCTCGGCCTGCGCCAGAGTGCAAGGCGTGCGCGACAAGACCTCGCCGGCGGCCTGGCTGCTGCCACTTTGCCTGCTGCTGTTCGCGATCGTGTCGGTGCCGGTCCACATCCTGGAGAGCGAGGGGCTGCCGCGCTATCGGGCGCTGCGCGCCGAGCTGCGGCAGACGCAGCAGACCAACGAACGGATGCGGCGCGAGGTAGCGGCGCTCAAGCGCCAGGTCGAGCGCCTGCGCAGCGACCCGCGTGCGCTCGAGCGTATCGCCCGCGACGAGCTGGGCATGCTGCGCCGCGACGAAATCCTGTTCCAATTTCCAGACTGAATACCGGGAGGGTCACGCGACCCTCGCGCCCGTTGGGCAAAGCCCACCGGGGCCCACCCACCCGCGCGGGTCGCTTCGCTCCCACGTGACTGCGCGCGCTTCCTGTTGGGTCAGGCGCCCCTCCCGCGGCTGCCGCCGCTTTTTTGACGCCGCCGGCTGGGGCCGTGTAGCTGAGAGCGTGGTGGATTGCGCAGGCTTGGCGATGCTCGCGCGATCTGCAGATCCCTCGCAACAAGGCACGTCGTGAGCGAAGCGAACCTCGCGGAGGGGTGGGACCCTGACGGCTTGGCCGGCGGGGTGGGGAGGGCGCGAGCCCAGCCCGACATGCAAGCGGGGTGGGACGCTGACGGCTTGGCCGGCAGGGCGGGGAGGGCGCGAGCCCAGCCCGACATGCAAGCGGGGTGGGACCCTGACGGCTTGGCCGGCAGGCCGGGAAGGACGCGTGCCCAACCCGGTGAAGAGAGGCGGCGATGACGGCATTGGTGCAGGCGGCTCTGAGCGTTCGGCGCGGCGCCCGCGTCGCGTACGGGTATTTCGCGGCCTTTGGGTTGGGGCTGCTGGTGCTGCTCGGGCTGTTCCGCGACCGCAGGACGCTCGGCCCCGAGCATCTGGTGGTGGGCGTAGCCTGGCTCGTGGTGCTGGCGGCGCGCGCCTCCGCGCGGCTGCGCGCCGAGCGCGGCCGCGCCGCCGACGGCGTCGTCGACCTGGAGCTCGGCCTGTTGCTGCTGGTGGCCGCGCACGCTGGCCTGCAGCTCGCGGGTGGGCTGCAGAGCCCCTTCTACCCGGTGCTGTACGTGTTGTGCGCGTTCGTGGGCGCGTTCGCCGAGCGCCGCCTCGTCGCCGCGTTCGTGTTGTGCGCGGTCGCGTTCGAGGCCCCGCTGTGGTTTCTGACCGAGGGCCATCACGATCCGAGTGGATTCGCGCTGCACGCGCTGTGGCTGGCGCTGTTCGCGCTACTGCACCAGCTGCTGACGCAGGCCGAGGTCAGCCGCGTGCGGCTGCACAACCGGCGCGAGCTGGAGGGCGAGCGCGAGCGGGTGCGCGCCGACGCGCGGCTGTTCCGTCTGATCGCCACGCCCACCGAGTCGGCGGCGCCGGACGCCGAGCGGCTCACGCGCTCCAGCGTCGAGGAGGTGCACCAGGCGCTGTTCTTCAGCCTCGACCTGCTCAAGCGCGTGCTGCAGCTGCACTCCTGCGTGCTGCTGATGGCCGACGAGCACGAGCCCGCGCGCGCGCTGCGCGTGGTGGAGCTGGTGACCGACAGCGAGGACATCGCGCAGGGGCCGTTCGAGCCGGCGGTGGGGGCGGTCGGTGCAGCGTTCCAGCGCGGGCTGGTCATGAACCTCGAGCACATGCGGCCCGGCTACACCGGGATCTGCTACTACCGCAAGGCGGCCGAGGTGCGCGCGTTCATCGCGCTGCCGGTGCGCGAGGCCGGCGTGGTGCGCGGGGTGCTGTGCGCGGACCGCCTGCAGGACGCGGTGTTTTCGCCGGCCGAGGAGCAGGTGCTCAAGAGCGCGATCGAGCACATTCTGCGCGGGCTGGAGAACGAGCGCGTGTTCATGCAGCTCGAGCGCAGCAAACGCGAGCACGCCGTGCTGCGCCGCGCCTCGCAGGCGCTCGGGGCCGCGCTGAGCGAGCAGGCGGTGCTGGATGCGGCGCTCACTGCGGCCGCGGAGATCGCGCCCTACGATTTCGCGTCGGTCACCCAGTATGACGCCGAAACCCGCCTGCACGTGGTGCGCAAGGCGGTGGGCGAGGGCGCCGACGGGCTGCAGAGCTTGAGCTTCCGCGACAACACCTCGCTAACCGCGATGGCGGTCAAGAACCGCCACTACTTGCCGTACCGCGGCGAGTTCGACGCCGGCAGCCAGGTGGTCTATACGCGCAAGACCAATCTCACCGGCATGCAGTCGCTGCTCATCCTGCCGCTGCTGGTGCGCGACACCGCGATCGGCACGCTGGCGCTGGCCGCGCGCCGCCGCGAGGCCTTCGGCGCGCAGGTGCGGCCCGCGCTCGCGGCGCTGTCGAGCCAGCTCGCGGTCGCGCTGTCCAACGCCGATTCGGTTCGGCGGCTGGAAGCGCTGGCCACCACCGACGGGCTGACCGGTTGCTTCAACAAGCGCTACTTCAACGAGCAGCTCAAGGCCAAAATCAGCGCGGCCGAGCGCTTCTCGCGCAAGCTCTCGCTGATCATCACCGACATCGATCACTTCAAGGTCGTCAACGACACCTACGGCCACGCCACCGGCGATGTCGTGATCAAGGAGCTCGGCGCGGTGCTGGGCCGGCTCAAGCGCGAGACCGACATCGTGGCGCGCTTCGGCGGCGAGGAGTTCTGCCTGCTGTGCGAGGAGACCGACGCGGGCGGTGCGATCCAGCTGGCCGAGCGCGTGCGCCAGGAGCTCGAGCACACCGTGTTCGAGACCGAGCTGGGCAAGCTCAAGGTCACCTGCTCGCTGGGGGTGGCCACCTACCCGGAGCAAGCCGGCAGCCGCGACGGGCTGTTCGAGGCCGCCGACCGCGCGCTCTACAAAGCCAAGCACGGGGGCCGCAACCGCGTGGAGGTCGCCTGAGCCAGGCCCTTGGAGGCTCCGGCTCAATCCTGTAAACTTCTATAAAGAACAGATGGTTCCGCGGGCGGCTCGCCTGCGCAGCCGCCTGGGACGCAAACCTCGGCCATGGCCGCGCCCATCAACGACGACCTCGACCCAGAGCCCGCCCCGCGTGACGAGGGGGATGCCGCCCCCGCGGGCCTCGGTTTCGGTCGGCCGGGGCGCAAGCCCGCGCCCGTGGCGGCGGGACGCAGCGACGAGGATCGCGTGCTCGAGGGGCTGTTCGGCGGTCCGGCGCCGCCGCCTGCCGGCTCGGCGCAGGTCCCGGCCGCGCCGCCGCCCGAGCCCAACCCGCCCGGGCGTGGCTCGCGCCTGCGCGCGCGCCAGGTGTCGGTCGACATCGAGCCGGTCGCCTCGCTGTTCAACGCCGAGACCACGCTGCCCGCGCCGAGCATTCCGCCGGCGCCCAGCGAGGCCGAGCTCGGCCGCTGGCAGGCCACGGGCCGCACTTCGCTGTTCGATGACTTGGTGCGCGATCCCCCGCCGCCTCCCCCACTGGGCGCCGCGGCCGCGCGCAGTGCGGACGAGCCGCCCCCGAGCGAGCTCCGCGAGGCCGACGCGGGCGGCCCGCCCGATGCTGCGGAAGCGCCCACTGCGGCCAAGCCCGCGGCCGCGCCGCCGCCCGCGGCCGCGAGCCGGGGCAAACACGCGAAAGCCGGCCGGCGTGGCAGGGCCCTGAAACAGGCCGCTGCGCCCGCGCCCGCTGCAGCTGGCCGGTCGCGGCTGCGGCTGGCCGCCAGCGTGGTCACGCTGATCGTCGCGGGCGCGGCTGCAGCCGCGGGCATGCTGCTTGGGCTCTTGCCCAATCCGTGGGCCCGGCCGGCGCCGCCGCCTGCGCGGGTGGCGGCCACGGCCGCGCGCGCCGCGATCAAGCCCGCCGGCAACCCGCCGGCCGCTGCGCCCGCGCCGGCCGCTGCGCCCGCGCCGGCCGCTGCGCCCGCGCCGGCCGCTGCGCCCGCGCCGGCCGCTGCGCCCGCGCCGGCCGCTGCGCCCGCGTCGGCCGCTGCGGCCACCCGAGCGGCTGCGCGGCCAAGCCAACCGGCTGCGCCTGCGGCTGTTGCGGTGCCCCAGCCTCATCCCAAGCCCATGGCCGCGCCGCCCCCGAGCGCGCCGCCGGACAAGGCTGCGACTGCTGCCGCGCAGGGGGCCAAGCCGCCCGCCAAGCCTGTCGCGGCCGACGGCGACGAGGACTCGACTCGCAAGGCCATCGTAATCGCGCGCCACAAGCTCGCCGAAGACGAGCCCAAGGAAGCCGAAGCGATGATGCGCGAGGTGCTCGCGCACGATCCGCAGGACCACCACGCGATGGAAGTGCTCGCGCGTGCCCTGATGGATCAAGACCGCGGCCAGGAGGCGTTGGCTTACGCGCGCAAGATCGTGAAACGCCGCTCGCGCCGCGTGTCGTATCGCTTGCTGCTGGGAGACATCCTGCTGATGGTGGGCGACAGCGCGGGCGCCAAGGCGCAATGGCAGGAGGCGCTCGCGCTCAAGCCCGGCGACCCACAGATCAAGCGCCGCCTGGGCCTGTGATGCGAGCCGTCGCCGTGCGCGATCCGCGGTCACGGACATGAAACGGGAGGGCGGGAAGTCGGGAAGATTCGACGTGCTCGCGTGAGGCACCTGCGGCGAGCCGGTACCCGGTCTCACACGAAACACGTCCTTCCTTCCCGTCTCCCGTCTTCCTGTGATTTCGAAGCACCCCTGGCCTGCGGGAGAGGCCCCCGCGCCCGCCGATTTCTTGGTGCCGGCAGCCCGCTCTTTTAGCCTCGCTGCATGACACGTGGCTGGCTATTGCTGGGGTGCCTGCTGCTCGGGGGCTGTCTGTTGCAGAACGCGGGGGCGGGCAAGCGCCTGACCGACACCGTCAACGAGATGGACAAGACCACGCGCTGGGGTCAGGTGGCGGACGCCGCGCGGCTCGCGGTGCCGGCCTATCGCGCCCAGTTCATGGCACGCCACTCCGACTGGGGGCAGGAGATCCAGCTCGGCGACAGCGAGGTGGTGCACGTCGAGATGGCGCCCGACTCCGAGAGCGCCGTCGCGCTGCTGAGCTACTCCTGGTACCTCACGGACGCAATGACCCTGCACCAGAGCGTGGTGCGCCAGCACTGGGTGCGCGGCCGTGGCGGCGACTACGCGCTGCTGTCGGAAGCGATCGTGCAGGGCGACCCGCGGCTGTTTCATATCAAGGGCCCCGTACCCGGCGCATCGGCAGCCCAACCCGAGTCGCTCGGCCTGGCGGACTGAGGACTGAGGTCGCGGGCCGCGCTGCGGGCGGCTTCAGGCGATGCCTACCGCGGTGCGCACGCGCTGCATGGTTTGACGGGCGAGCGTGCGCGCGTCGCCTGCGCCGGCCTCGAGCAGCGCGTCCAGCGCGGGCTCGTCGGCGCGCAGCTCCAGATAGCGCGCGCGCAGCGGCCCGAGCTGCGCTTCCAGCACCGCGGCGAGCTCCTGCTTGGCGTGCCCCCAGCCGTAGCCGCCGGCCCGCAGCTTGGCGGCCATCTGCTGCACCTGCGGTCCGTCGGCTACCAGCTTGTACAGCTCGTAGACCAGCGCGCCCTCCGGCTCCTTGCTGTCCTCGAGCGGGACCGAATCCGATTTGAGCTTCATCACCGCATCCTGCAGCGCCTTGGCCGGCGCGAATAGCGGCAGGGTGTTGCCGTAGCTCTTGCTCATCTTGCGGCCGTCGGTGCCAGGCACCACCGGCGCTTCGGTCACCAGCGCCTGCGGCACGACCACCGTGCCCTCGCCGTACACGTGGTTCAGGCGGGTGGCGATGTCGCGCGCCAGCTCCAGGTGCTGGCGCTGGTCGGCGCCGATCGGCACCACGTCGGCGTCGTAGAGCAGGATGTCGGCCGCCATCAACAGTGGGTAGTTGAACACACCCGCGTTGGGCGCTTCGCCGCGCCCCAGCGCGTCCTTGTAGGCCACGCCGCGCTCCAGCTGGCCGGTGGCGGTGACGCAGCCGAGCACCCAGGCCAGCTCGAACACCTCGATCACAGCCGACTGGCGGAACAGCAGCGTCTTGCGCGGGTCGAGCCCGCACGCGAGCCAGGTCGCCGCGACGTCGTGGACGTTGTGGCGCAGCGCAGCCGGATCGCGCTGGCTGGTGAGCGCGTGGTAGTCCGCGATGAAGTAGCGGCTCTGGTAGCGGTCGGTGAGTCGCAGCGCTGGCCGGATCGCGCCCAGGTAGTTGCCCAGGTGCACGGCGCCGCCCGCGCTCGGATCGGCTCTGCTGCCGGTGGGCTGGATTCCCGTGAGTGAGACCGGTTTGGGCGCCTCAACCATGCGAACGCGCGGCAGCATGCCACGCACGTGCGCGCCGCGCCAAGCCACGTCGGAAGCTGGCGCGGTTGCTTGCAGCGGGACAATCCGCTACATCGCCCCTGCGCGCCACGCCGCGCCGGAGCCGTCATGCAACGACCGTTTCGCATTCTGGGGCTGCAGCAAGTCGCGATCGGGGCCACCGACAAGGCGAGGCTGCGCAAGCTCTGGGTCGAGCTGCTGGGGCTCGAGCTCAAGTCCAACTACCGCAGCGAGCGCGAGAACGTCGACGAGGACATCGCGGTGATGGGCAAGGGCGCAGCCCAGGTCGAGCTCGACCTGATGCAGCCGATCGACCCGAGCAAGCGTCCGGCGGTGCACGAGCCCGCGCTCAATCACATCGGCCTGTGGGTCGACGACTTGCAGGCCGCGGTGCAATGGCTGAGCCAACAGGGCGTGCGCTTCACGCCGGGCGGCGTCCGCAAGGGGGCCGCGGGCCACGAGGTGTGCTTCATCCACCCCAAGGGTGGGGCCGACGCGCCGCTCGGCGGAGAGGGCGTGCTGCTGGAGTTGGTGCAGGCGCCGCCCGAGGTGATCGCCGCCCTCGGTTGAGGGGACCGAACGGCGAACGCGCGGCAGCGGGCCGCGCGCGCTGCTCAGGCGCGTTTCTTGGCCGGGGTGGTGGTGGTGCTGGCGGCCTCGGCCTGCTGCTTGGCACGCCACTGTGCGAGCTTCTTGGTGCGCTTCTTCTTCTGAACGCGACGCGCTTTGGAGTCTTGAGGTACGCCCATGGGCCAGGCGTGTGCCAGAGCGCTGCCCGCACGTCAAGTCCCGCGCCCCGAGCGCCCCTTCCCACGCCCCCCGGGACGGCCGGCTGCGGGGCGGGCGTGCAGATTTGCTCCCCCAGCGGGCAGCCGCTATGTGAAAGGGACATGCCGCAAACGATTTCGAGACCCCCGGGCCCGCGCGGCCTCCCCCTGATCGGCTCGGCCCGCGACCTGGCGCGCGACATCCTGGGTTTCGTGCTCGGGCTCGGCCGCCGCCACGGCCCGGTGTCGTTCGCGCGCGTGGGCCTGGCCAACATCTACATGATCAACGAACCGGAGTTGATCGAGGAGGTGCTGATCGGCCGGCACCGCGATTGCATCAAGGATCTCGGCACCCGCGAGCTGATCCCGTTGGTCGGCCACGGCCTGCTGACCAGCGAGGGCGAGCTGTGGCGGCGCCAGCGCAAGCTGGCCGCGCCGCCGCTGCAGCCCAAGCGCATCGCGTCCTATGCCCGGACCATGGTCGAGTGCGCCGAGCGCGAGGCAGCGGCCTTACGAGAGGGCGAGCTGCGCGACGTGCACGTCGACATGATGCGCCTGACGCTCGAGATCGTGGGCAAGACACTGCTCGGCTTCGACGCGCGCGGCGAGGCCGAACGCATCTCGCGCATCGTCGACGCGGCGATGGTCTACATGGACAAGCAGATGAACTCGCCGCAGGGCGTGCTGCCGAAGTGGGTGCTGACGCCCGACCGCTACCGCTTTCGCAAGGGGGTACGCGAGCTCGACGCGATCGTGTATCACATCATCGCGCGCTGCCGCGCGCAGGACTCGCAAGCCGACCACCTGCTGGCGCGCCTGGTACAAGCGCGCGACGAGCAGGGCGAGGCGATGACCGACGTGCAGCTCCGCGACGAGGCGGTGACCATGCTGCTCGCGGGCCACGAGACCACCGCGCTCACGCTCACCTACGCGCTGTACTTGCTGGCGCGCCATCCGGCCGCGGTCGCGCGCCTGCACGACGAGCTCGACCAGCGGCTCGGCGGGCGCACGCCCGGCGTCGATGACCTCGCCGAGCTGCCTTTCCTCGAGGCGGTGGTGAAGGAGAGCCTGCGGCTGTATCCGCCGGCCTACCTGCTCGGCCGTGAGATCGTGAGCTCGTTCGAGCTGGGTGGCTACACCCTGCCGGCGGGCGACCAGGTGATGATGAGCCCGTACGTGATGCAACGCGATGCGCGCTACTTCCCCGAGCCGATCCGCTTCAAGCCCGAGCGCTGGCTCGAGCCGAGCGCCAAGAGCTTGCCGCGTTTCGCCTACTTTCCGTTCGGGGCGGGCCGCGCGTGTGCATCGGCAACCACTTCGCGATGATGGAAGCGCAACTGCTGCTCGCGGTGATCGCACAGCAGGTCGAGCTGCAGGCCGAGCCCGGCTTCGAGCTGCGCCTAGCGCCGGTGGTCACGCTGCGGCCGGAGGGCAGCGTGCCGATGCGCGTGCGGCGGCGCGAGCCACCGCTGCGCGCGGCCGCGGAATAGCGCGCGCGGCTTACGAGGCTCGGCGGCGGCAGGCCGGCACGCGGAGGACACCGCGCCGGGCCCGCAGCCGCCGAGCCCCAGCCATCATGTGCCCATGGCGGGCCGTGCGTCAGGGCTTCTTGCCGGCCTTGGCGCGCGGCTTGGGCTTCGCCATTTTGCCCATCTTGCCCGTCTTGGCAGCGGGCCTGTGCGCCTTGGCCCCGGCGCTCATCGCGGGCTTGTGCGCGGCAGGCGGCTTCTTGTGCGCGGCCTCGGCATGGGCGAGCGCCGGCATCGCCAGGGCGGCTGCGATCATCGACGTGACGCTGAGCTTGCTAAGCCATCGCATGGATTCACTTCTCCTCGCTGCGAGCGACAGCTCGAGAACGCACCGCGCGTGCTTCCGCCGCCGCCCAAACCCTGTGATGCTGAAATCTGGCGCGAGACCGCGGCTCATCACCGCGCCTGCAAGCTGCGGTGACCCGGCGCGGCGCTTCCTCTCGTCTCACTAACCAACCGCTGCACGCCGGGGCCTATTCCGGCGACGCGCGCGGGCGCGCGGGGCGGCCGATCCGGATTGCACGAGACGGGCTGCGCGGCGGGGGCGGGCGCTGTGGGACGCCGCCGCACCTCAGGGTCGGTCGTGCACCAGCAGCCCCGCCGCAAAGGCGCTCGGCCCCGCCCGGGCGGTCCGCGCCGGAGCACGCGGCCAGCAGCATGACAGCGAACGCCGGCTCGAGCGCTACGGCACGCACCCCCAACCACCTCTCGCACCACGCCTTGGTCTCGTATGTCGTCGCCTATGCGGCTGATTTTCGACACACGCCGCCGGACCTGCGCTCAGGGCGCGGGCGGCTGCGCGTAGGTGTCGTTGGCGCGGCCCACCACGTAGGCGCGGATTAGCTCGGCGAGCTCGGGGGTGAGCACCTGCGCGAAGCTCACCATGCCGTTCTTGGCGCGCGAGCCTTCGAGCACCACGCGCTTCCACGCGTCGGGCTTGGGGAGCACGGGCGACCAGCGCAGGTCGGGAAGCACGCCTGCGGCCACCGCGGCCTCGCCGTGACACACGCTGCAGTAGCCGGCGTACAGCAGCTTGCCCATCGGCGCCTGCGCGGGATCGCCGAAGCGCGCGGGCGGCTTGGGCGGCGGCGGCAGCGGCGGCAGCGGCGGCAGCTGCGCGCTGCCACCGAGGCGGAACGCCAGCACGCGGCTGTGGTTCTGCGGCAGCGAGCCCTTGTGCGCGATCTCTCCGGCGGTGAGCGGATAGGCGCCACCCCAGCCGGCTACCACAGCCACGTACTGCTGGCCGCCGACGGAATACGAGATCGGCGCCGCGATGATGCCGGTCTGCGCCGCAAACGACCACAGCGCCGCGCCGGTGTCAGCGGCGTAGGCGTTGAAGAAGCCGGCCGCGTTGCCCTGGAACACCAGCCCGCCGGCGGTCGAGAGCACACCGCCGTTCCACGCGCCGGGTTGCTCCACGCGCCAGACTTCCTTGTTGGTGGCCGGGTCCCAGGCCTTGAGATAGCCGCGCACGCTCGCCAGCACCTGCGCCTTGGCCTTGGGTTCTTGGGGCAAGGCCGCGGCGCTGATGTCGATCGCCAGGTTGAAGGTCATCGGGTTGGGGGCGAAGTTCTTGTCGTCCGCGTACGCGAACGGGATGTCCTGGGCCGGGATGTAGACCCAGTGCGTCTGCTGGCTGTACGACATCGGCTGCCAGTTGTGCGCGCCGAGCGGTCCCGGCATCGCAAACCACGGCTTGCCGGTCTGGCCGTACAGCGCGTCCGGGTTCATGATCGGCCGCCCACTGGCCGGGTCTACCCCGCTGGCCCAGTTGACGGTGCTGAACGGCTTGGCCGAGATCAGCTTGCCGGTAGCGCGGTCGAGCACGTAGAAGAAGCCGTTCTTGGGTGCCTGCATCAGCACCTTGCGCGGCTGCCCGTCGATGACCAGGTCGGCCAGGATGATGTGCTGGGTCGCGGTGTAGTCCCACGACTCGCCGGGCGTGGTCTGGTAGTGCCAGACGTACTCGCCGGTGTCCGGGCGCAGCGCGACGATCGAAGACAGAAACAGGTTGTCGCCGCCGCCCGGGCTGCGTACGCGCTGGTTCCAGGGCGAGCCATTGCCGACGCCGATGTAGAGCAGGTCGAGCGCGGGATCGTAGGCCATCGAATCCCAGACCGTGCCGCCGCCGCCGACCTTCCACCATTCTCCCTTCCAGGTCTGCGCGGCCTGCTCGAGCACGGGCTGCTCGAACGGCTTACTGGGATCGCCGGGCACGGTGTAGAAGCGCCACGCGAGCTTGCCGGTGTCGGCGTCGTAGGCCGAGATGTAGCCGCGCACCATGAACTCGGCACCGCCGTTGCCGATCAGTACCTTGCCCTTCACGATGCGCGGCGCGCCCGTGATGGTGTACTTCTTGGTCTGATCCACGGTGACGACAGACCAGACCTCCTTGCCGGTCCGGGCGTCGAGCGCGACCAGGCGGCCGTCGAGGGTGCCGAGGTAGAGGCGCCCCTTCCACGCGGCCACGCCGCGGTTGACCACGTCGCAGCAGGCCTTGATCCCGGTCTCGCCCGGCACCTTGGGATCGTATTGCCACAGCAGCTTGCCGCTCTGCGCGTCGATCGCCTGCACCTTGCTCCAGGCGCTGGTCGAGTACATCACGCCGTCGATCACGAGCGGGGTGGCCTCCTGGCCGCGGTCGGTGTCGAGGTCGAGTGACCAGGCGAGCCCGAGCGTGCGCACGTTGGACTTGTCGATCTGTTGCAGCGGCGAGAAGCGTTGCTCGTCGTAGGTGCGGCCGTGGGTCATCCAGTTGTCACGGTCGCTGTCGGCCGCGACCAGCCGCGCGGCGTCGACCTCTGCGGGCCCGCGCGGCGGCGCGGCCGCTTGAGGGGTCGTGGTCGCGGCGGGTTGGGGGTGGGTACACGCGGCGAGCGCGAACGAGGACAGCAGCGCGAACAGGGTGGTGGCGTGGCGCATGCGGGTCGGCTCCGTGCGGAAGACGTGGCGCCGCCCCTCGGCGCGGAAGGCACCATAACGAAAAACGCCGGGGCCATAAAGAGGCTGGCGCGGGTGCAGGCAGCGGGAGGAGGAGAGTCGGGCACGACTACGCGGACGACTACGACCACGACTTGGGACCATGAGTTGGGACCAGGACGGGTTGGGTTAGCGGACCAGGTGCAGGGGGACCTCGACGCTGATCGGATCGTAGGGATGCGGGCGGGCGCCGCTCGAGCGCAGGGCGCCGACGTTGAGGCCGCGCCGCACGATCGCGCGGCGCTCGGCGTCGCTCAGTCGGTGCTGCGAGCGCAGCAGGTCGCCGCGCGCCAGGTGTGCGGGCGAGAGCACGCCGTCGAACAGCAGGTCGGTGCGCTTGGGCTTGTGGTCGGCGCCCAGGTGAATCGCGAGATCGCCCGGGCACGGCTTGCGCGCGATCAGCTCGAGCGAGAGCAGATCGCCGTGCAGCTCGGCGCCGCGCACCGCCAGACAGTCGGTCAACCTCACGCCCGAGTCGGGCGGCGCATAGCCGACGAAGTACCGGTTGACCAGACCCGAGCGCGGGCGCTGGCCGCGGCGCAGCACCACGAGCTGATCGTCGGCGAACGCGACGCCGTGGTCGTCGCGCGCGAGCCAGCGGCGTAGCAGCGGCTCTTCGGTGGTGCGCAGCAGATCCTCGTTGTGCAGGAAGCGGCGGCGATAGCCGATGTCGAACACCACGAAGTCCGCCTCGCGCTCGGGTGGCGGCACGCGGCACACCAGCCTGCGCTCCGCCAGGTGCGGCAGCAGCGGATCGGGGGCCTGCACCGAGGCCGCGCCCACCAGCGCGAGCACCTTGCGCGCGCTGCGGGTGTAGGCATCGGGGCGAAACTCGGCCGGCTGGAAGTCGCGCGACCAGGGCAGCCCGCCGCCGAGCACGCTCGCGCTGACTGCGGCGCCGAGCAGCGCGGCCAACCCGAGCGCGCGCCACGCCGAGGCCCTGAAGCGGGCAGTGTCGTGGGCGGAGCGAATCCCGCGGTCGGGCCCGGGTAATCCGTGGGATCGCTCAGGGCTCTCGGCTCCGACGGCGTTGCCGGCGGCACCGAGAGGGCGCGTGCCCTCCCTGGCGAACCGAGGTAGCGCGAGCAGCGCGTGCAGCCCGTCGAGCGCCCCCATCAGCAGCGGCGGCACGGCGAAGCTCGAGTAGTGCTCGGCGAGCGTGGTCGCGGTCGGGAACTGGCTCAGCAGGTTGAGCGCGACCGGCGGTAGCGCCACCAGCAGCCAGCGCGGCCGTAGTAGTGGCAGCAGGCACAGCGGCGCCAGCAGGCGCAGCGGATAGCTCAGGCGCTCGGGCGCGCTGAAGTGCGCCAGCACCACGCCCGGGTGGCGCACCAGCACGCCCAGCACGCCCAGCGGGCTGCCGCCCCACTTGCCAAAGTGCAGATCGGCCGAGCGCAGCGCGGCCTCGCCGAACAGCGGCACCAGCACCGCCTGCCAGAGTAGGAAATACGCCAGCGAGCCGAGCGCGATGCGCTTGCCGCTCTGCCGCAACTCGGGCCCGCCGAGCAACGCGAGCAGTCCGATCATCAGCGTCTGCAACGCGAGGCTGGCTCGGCACGCGACCGTGGCCGCGCACAGGCCGAGCAGCGCGCGTGGCTCGCGGCGGTCGAGCGCGTCGAGCGCGAGCGCCATCGGCAGCAGCCCCAGCATGCCGGGGTGAAACTCGTAAGTGGTGGCGTGGCCGAGGTTCGGGTAGAGCAGCCACGCGAGCGCACCCACCAGCCCGCCCGTGGCGCCCAGCCGCCGCGCCCCGAAGCGCGCGATCGGTACGGCCACCAGCGCGACCGCGACGCTCTGACAGACGAGCAGTACCGGCACCGTGCCCAGCAGTGCGCCGAGCGCGCCCAGCGGCAGCAAGACCAGCGGCACGTGCCCGCCCAGGAAGTTGCCGCCCACGATCGGGTCCCACGCCTCCATGTGCACGAGGCCCCAGGCCGTGCGCGCGTACAGCGCGAGGTCGAAGGTGCGGTTGTGCACCGCGCCATAGCGCGCTAGCGCGAGCCAGGCGGTGAGCAGCGCGAAGCCCAGCATTGCAGCTGCCACGCCCGCGCGGGCCAGGCGTGCAGGCGGGGCGTCCGTGCGGGCTCCGCTCGACATGGCGGCCGAGCGTAGTACAGCTCGGGCGTGGGCAGCACGGCGATGCGCGCCTGGCGCGGGCTCTACGCCATCGTGGATCCGGCGGCTTGCCGCGGTCGCGATGCGCTGGCGGTCGCCGGGGCCATCCTCGAAGGCGGTTGCGCCGTGCTGCAGCTCAGAGACAAGCGCGGCGACGCGCGGGTGCGGGAAAGCCTGGCGCTGCAGCTTCGCGCGCTGTGCCGGCAGGCTGGGACCGCCTTCGTGATCAACGATTACGTCGAGCTGGCGCTGCGTGTGGGCGCCGACGGGCTGCACCTCGGCCAGGGCGATACCCCGCTGCCGCAGGCTCGCGCCCAGCTCGGCGCCGAGGTCGCGATCGGCCTGTCCACCCACGACCTCGCGCAGGCCCGCGCCGCAGGCGAGGCCGGCGCGGACCTGATCGGCTTCGGCCCGGTGTTCGCCACGCGCAGCAAGCGCGACCCCGACCCGGTGGTGGGCCTGGCGGGGCTGCGCGCGGCGTGCGCCGAGATTGCCTTGCCCGTGGTCGCGATCGGCGGCATCGGCCCGGATAACGCCGCCGAGATCGCAGCCAGCGGCGCGGCCATGG
Organism: uncultured delta proteobacterium; assembly: GCA_963778655.1. Lineage (GTDB taxonomy): Bacteria > Myxococcota_A > Polyangia > Polyangiales > JAFGIB01 > CAVZVA01. Next base: position 675,482 of record CAVZVA010000010.1, on the reverse strand, counting down.
GGGCGGCGATCTCCGCGTTATGCGGCGCGGATGATCCGCGCGCCGCCGCGCGCCGCTTGCACGACGCCCTGCTGGGCCAGAGCTAGTCTAGTCTAAGTTTAGCGCGCGCCCGCAGGCCCGCCGGTTGCGCCAGCCCATGCCGGCTCGCGTGCTACGATGCGCCGCGCACACCGACGAGGCCCGGCCCGCGCGTGAAGCTCCTGCTTTTCGACATCGACGGTACGTTGCTCATCGGGCACGGCGCGGGCTCGCGCGCGATGACGCGCGCGGGCAAGGCCGTCTGCGGCGAGGCATTCAGCTTGCGGGGCGTGCTGATCAGCGGCGGGCTCGACCCGCTGATCTACGCCGGCGCGGCGCGCAATATGGGGCTCGAGGATCCCGAGCGTCTGCACGACGCGTTTCGCGAGCGCTACCTGCTGGAGCTACAAGCGGAGCTGGCGGCGGCCGAGCGCAAGCCGCAGGCGCTGCCCGGGGTGCGCGCGCTGCTGTCGCTGCTCGCCGCGCGCAGCGACGTGGTGATCGGGCTGGTCACCGGCAACTACCGCCGCGCGGCGCCGATCAAGCTGCAGTCGGTGGGGTTGCGCCACGAGGCCTTCGCGCTGGGCGCGTTCGGCGACGAGGCGCCCACGCGCGCCGGGCTGGTGCGGCTGGCGCTCGGGCGCTCGCCGCGCCGCATCCCGCCCGAGGACGCGATCGTGATCGGCGACACGCCGCGCGACGTGGAGTGCGCCCGTGCCAACGGCTGCGCGTGCCTGGCCGTGGCTACCGGAGGCCATTCGATGGACGAGCTGCGCGCGGCCGGCGCCAGCCGCGTGGTGGCCGACCTCAGCGACCCGGACGCGCTGCTCCAGATGTTCTGAGCGCCATGAGCCCGCGCCTGCAATTCGTGCGGTCGCTTGCGGCGCTGCACACGCCCGCGTACCGGGGCAGGAAACAGGAAGACGAGAAGATCTGAGCGAGGGTTCTCCTTTCTGTCTTCCTGTTGATCTCAGAATGAGGCGCTGACCGCGCTTTCGCCTCTCTCACAACTTCTTCTTGGAGAAGTACCAGTCGGTGACCTTGAGCGATTTGTCGGCGACCCGTTCCTTGGCGGCGCTGGAGGTCACCGGCGGTGGCACGATTACGTCTTCGCCCGGGCGCCAGTTGGCGGGGCAGGCGACGCCGTTCTTGTCGACGGTTTGCAGCGCGTCGATCACGCGCGTGACCTCGTCGAAATTGCGGCCCACGTTGAGCGGGTAGTAGATCATCGCGCGCAGCGTCATCTTCGGGTCGATGAAGAACACGCAGCGCACGGTGGCCGTCGCCGAGCTGGCTTGGTGCAGCATGCCGTAGAGCTGCGACACGCGCATGTCGAGGTCGGCGATCACCGGGAACGGGATCTCGACGCCGAAGTGCTGCTCGATATTTCGGGTCCAGGCGATGTGGCTGTACACGCTGTCGATCGAATTGCCGATCAGCTTGACGCCCTTCTTCTCGAAGTCGCCGGCGCGCTTGGCGAACTCGATGAACTCGGTGGTGCACACCGGCGTAAAATCGGCCGGGTGCGAGAACAAGATGACCCACTTGCCCGCCGCCCACTTGGAGAGGGTGAGCGGGCCGTGCGTGGTGTTGGCGGTGAAATCCGGAGCGGGTCCGTTGAGCTCCAGCCGGGGTCTCTGCTCGGACGCTTGAGTTTGTTCGGTCATGACATGCTCCTTGGCTCGCTGGGTGCCGGCGAGGCGGGGAAACACAATGGCAACCGGCCGTGTCGATTGCAAGCAGCGGGCAGCTGCCCGGTGTACTGTGGAGCCACGGCCCGACCGTGGGCGCGAGGGGCGAGCAGGAGGCGTCGATGGCAGAAGCACAAGCGGTCTCAGGGGCGCACGCGTTGCAGCGCGTGGGCATCGTGTTCTCGGGTGGACCCGCACCCGCGGCCAACGCGGTGATCGCCGCCGCCGCCAGCTCGTTGAGGCGCTCTGGCAGCGAGGTGGTCGGGCTGCTCCACGGTTACTCGCGGGTCGCGGAAGCGGCACTCGACGGCAGCGGCCTGCAGGAGGGCGTGCACTACCGCCTGATCCAGGATCGCGACCTGCGCGGGCTGCGCAACGCGCGCGGCGTGCTGATCGGCACCGCGCGCACCAATCCAGGCAAGCAGGTAACGTGCCTGGCCGACCTCGACGATCCGGCCAAGACGCAGGGCCTGGCCAGCGTGTACGCCGCGCTGTGCGCGCTCGAGCTGGACGCGCTGATCTCGATTGGCGGCGACGGCACATTGCGCACTGCGAACCTGCTCTACGAATATCAGCGGCGGCTGCCGACCGCGGCGCGCCGCGTGCGCGTGGTGCACGTCCCCAAGACGATCGACAACGACTACGCGGGCATCGACTTCACCTTCGGCTTCTTCACCGCGGTCGACGTGATCGCCAAGGAGCTGCTCAACCTGCGCGCGGACGCGATCGCGACCCAGAGCTACTACATCGCCTCGACCATGGGCCGCCGGGCCGGCTGGCTGGCCTACGGCGTCGCGATCGCGGGCGAGGCGCACCTCGTGCTGGGCGTCGAGGACGTGCAGGGCGCGCTGCGCAGCGCCGACGGCAAGCTCGATCTGGAGGCTCTGGTCGAGCACGTCGTGGACCTGATCGCGACCCGCGAGGCGCGCGGCAAGCGCTACGGCGTGGTGGTGCTGGCCGAGGGCCTGACCGAGCTGCTGCCCGAGCGCGTGGTGGGCGGCATCCCGCGCGACGATTATGGGCACATTTCGTTCGCCAAGCTCGATCTGGGCAAGCTGGTGGCGGAGAGCGCGGCCGCGCGTTACCGCGCCCGCAGCGGCCGCACGCTCAAGCTCACCGGCGTGCAGCTCGGCTACGAGTCGCGCTGCGCGGCGCCGCACGCGTTCGACGTGCTGCTCGGCAGCCAGCTCGGCCTGGGCGCCTACCGCGCGCTTGCCGAGCAGGGGCTCGACGGCCACATGGTGAGCATCGCCGGACAGCTGGAGCTGCGCTACGTGCCCTTCTCCACCCTGGTGGATCCCGACACGCTCGGCATCGCCATGCGCTTCATCGAGCGCGGCAGTGACTTCCACCGCCTGGCCCAACGCCTCGGCACCCGCGTAGAGTGGCCGTCATGACCGGAAGGACGACGCGCCCCTCCCGCAGCGCGTAGTCATAGCCGTGGCCACAGTCACAGTCGTGCGCGTCCTTGGACCTGTCGCCGAGGAGCAGACCGGACAGCACGGGTCGAGCACGGGCACGACTACGAACACGCGGACGAACACGGACACGAACATGAGGCCGCGCAGTCGTGCTCGTCCGTCCTGGCCCCGCGGTTATTCGTCGAGCGCCTTGCGCACCGCGGCCGCCAGCGCCTGCAGGGTGTACGGCTTGTGCAGGAAGCGGGCGCCGGCCTGGAGCACGCCGGCCTGGGCGATCGAGCCCTCGGCGTAACCCGACATGTACAGCACGCGCGGCGAAGGAGAGCGGGCCGCGAGCGCTGCAGCGACCTCGTTGCCGCGCTGGTCGGGCAGCACCAGGTCGGTCAGCAGCAAGTCGATCGGGCCGCTGTGGTCGGCCGCGACGCGCAGCGCCTCCGCGGCGCTGCCGGCCGGCAACACCTGATAGCCGAGCTCGCCCAGCGCGTCGACGCACAGCTTGCGCACCATCGCCTCGTCCTCGACCAGCAGCACGGTCTCCGAGCCGTGGCGGCGGGCGGGCGGCTCGCTGCTCGCCAGGGCCGGCTTGGGCGCGCTCTGCGCTCGGGGCAGATGAATAGTGAAGGTGGCCCCGGCGCCCGGCTCGCTCGTCACCCAGATGTGGCCGCCGTGCTGCTTCACGATTCCGTGGCATTGCGCCAGCCCTAGACCCGTGCCCTGGCCCGCGCCTTTGGTGGTGAAGAACGGCTCGAACACCTGTTGCAGGAGCTCCCTGGGGATGCCGTGGCCGGTGTCGCGGACCTGCACGCAGACGTAGGAGCCCGGCTCGAGCTCGGGGTGCAGCCTGCGCTCATGCGCCTGCGCGTTGCGGGTCTCGATCGAAAGCGCGCCGCCGCGCGGCATCGCGTCGCGCGCGTTTACCGCCAGGTTCAGCAGCAGCTGCTCGAACTGTCCCCGATCGATCAGCACCGGCCAGACGTCGCCGGCCAGCTGCAAGCTCAGCTGGATGTCCTCCCCGAGCACGGGTCGGAGCAGGCGCACCAGATTCTCGATGATCGCGTTGGGACTGAGCGCCTCGGGCGCGATGATCTGCTTGCGGGCGAAGGCCAACAGCTGGCGCGTGAGCCCGGAGGCGCGCTGCGCGGCCGCGCGGATCTCCTGCAGGTGCTCGCGGCTCTCCGAGCGTTCGCCCAATGCCCTCTCGACCACGGACACGTTGCCCATGATCACCGTGAGCACGTTGTTGAAGTCGTGGGCGACGCCGCCGGCCAGTCTGCCCACGGCCTCGAGCTTCATGCTGTGCAGGAGCTGGGCTTCCAGCGTGCGGCGCTCGGTCACGTCCAGCGTGGTGCCTAGAGAGCCGGTGATCTCGCCATCGTCGCCGGTGGTGACCTCGCTGGCGACCAGAACGTGGCGCACGCTCTGATCGGAAGCACGCAGGATCCGGTGCTCCCGAGCGTTTGAGACTCGCGTCTGGAGGGCACGAGCCGCCGCCGCGCGCGCTCGCTCGCGATCGTCTGGATGCACGAGCGAGTAGTACAGCGCGTCGGTCGGCTCCACCTCGGGTGCCACGCCGCAGATGCGATACATCTCGTCGGACCACTGCAGCTTGCCGCTGGCCTTGTCCCAGACCCAGCTGCCGACCCCGGCGATGCGCTGCGCCTCGGCCAGCATGCGCTCGCGCTTTCGCAGCTCGACCTCCGCCCGCTTGGCATCGGTGATGTCACGCGAGTGAGTGGAGGCCGCGACCACCGTGCCGTCGCGCACCAGCGGTCCGACGGCGGTCGAGTACCAGCGCTCGAAGAACGGCGAGTACGCGTCGTAGTACGCGGGAGCCTGCTGTTCGAAGGCGCGGGCGAGGGCCGCACGCGCGGCCGCGTGGTCCTCGGCGCGCAGGAAGTCGAACACGCTCGCCTTGCCCACGAGATCCTTCTCGTGCAGCGGCGGAGTGGCGTAGTTGACCCACTGGAACACGCCCTGGCGATCGACGATCGACACGAAATGGAACGGGTTGATCGCGATCGAGCGCCAGCGCGCCTCGCTCTCGCGCAGCGCGAGCTCCGTCTGCACGCGTTCGGAGATGTCGAGCACGGTGCCGATGAACGCGACCACCGGTCCGTCGGGGCTGCGCATCGGCTCCACCCGCATCGTGACGTGACGCACGCTGCCGTCGGCCCGCAGCAGCCGGTAGTCCGCGTTGGCCGGCTTGTCGCTCCCGAGCGTGATCGTCGCGCCGCGCCGCACGCGCTCGCGGTCATCGGGGTGGATGCTCGAGAAGTAGAGCTCGGCCGTGGGCGTGACGTGCAGCGGCACCCCGAACAGCGCGTACATCCCGTCGGACCACTGCACCTGGTCGCTTGCGGGGTCCCAGGACCACACGCCCAGTCCTGCGATGTGCTCGGCTTGCCGCAGCAGCAGCTCGCTCATCGCCAACCGCCGCGGCGCGGCCGGCGCGGGTTGCGTTGCCTGCGCGCGTCGCTGCTCGCTCTGCGCGAGCTTGGCGCGGGCGGACGCGAGCTCGGCTTCGAGCTGAGCGATACGCGCTGCGACCTCGACCCTGGCCGGCGCTTGACTCACAAGACGATGGTCGCACCAATGGTTATTGCGATCGACGGTCCGGACCGGCCGGCCGGGGCCGGGTTCAGGGCCCCATCTTCCGGCGGGTGTGTGAAAACGCACAGGCGGTCGGGGCGTGGGGCGGGCCAGGGCGCGCGCACTGGCGTCCCGGCACCAGGCGCGCGATCCGCGGGGCTACGCGCAGCTTGCCTCGAGGCGCGCGCGAGCCCCGCCGTGACCCGATCCGCGGCGCACCCCCTACTGCTCCCTGCGGAAGGAGCACAGGCCACGTGTCCATTCGACTGCGAATCGGGGCGGTGGCGTTGCTACTCGCCAGCGGCTGCGCGGCGGGCGCGGCGGGAAGCTCGAGGGACGACTCGGGTGGCTCCGCCGGCAGCGGGAGCAACGGCCCGCTGATTCCCAACGGCGCCACACAGCCGCAGGCGGCGAACGGCACGATGCCGGAGGGCTGCAACGGGCCGTGTCAGGACTTTCCCGCAGCGCCGATCTTCGAGGCGGGCGCGCCGACCAACGCGCCGGAGCTGTTCGGCGGCCCCGACGACTTCGACACGCCGGGCGCGTGCGTGCTCGAGCCGCAGCTCTCGACCGACAAGCTGCCCGGGGCGCTGCTGCCGAAGAACTGGCTGCGCCCGCGCTTTCGTTTCCTGGCGCTGACCGGCGAGAACCTGTGGGAGATCCGGCTGTCGGCGCTAGGGCAGGCCAACGACCTGGTGGCATACACCACGGACACCACCTGGACGCTGCCGCGAGACATCTGGCTGGCGCTCGCGCGCCACGGCGCGGGCGCGGACATCACCGTGACCATCCGCGGCCTCGACGCCGCATCGCCCAAGCGCCCGTCGGGCACGCGCGGCACATTCGGGATCGCGCCGGTGGAGGCGCGCGGCAAGATGGTCTACTGGGCCACCACCTCGTCGGAGGTCGCCCCCGACACCAGCAAGCTGGTGGGCTTCGACGTGGGCGACGAAGGCGTGATCGACGCGCTCACCGTGCCGGAGGTGGGCGATCGCGGCGTGTTGGCCGAGGGCGGCCGCGACCTGCGTGGCACCTACGACGATCCGCACGGGGTGCCGGCGGGCCACGTCGAGTGCATCGGCTGCCACGTCTCGACCCCGGATGGCGCCGCGGTCGCGTTCACCGACCACTGGCCCTGGAACGGCGTGCTGGCCTCGGTCGAGGCTTCGAGCGTGGGCAGCGCGCCCGACTACCTGACGCCGGGCGCCGAGCGCCTGCTCAACCAGCCATGGCTAGGCATGCAGACGTTCTCGGCTGCGCACTTTCAACCCGGCGATCGCGTGGTCGTCACATCCTATTCGCCGCGCAACCAAGGACAGGGCGGAGTGGGCTTCTCGGATTCGCCGCCCTATCCGAGTCACGGTGACGTGCTGGCCTGGATCGACCTGGAGACGCAGGCCACCTTCAGCACCGATCAGACCAAGGGTGACGTGCAGCAGCAGCTCAACCAAGAGATCCAGGCGCAGGAAGGCCGCGCGTTCGGTCTGCTACAGTTGCAGGGCGAAATGCGCTCGGCGGCCACGCCGAGCTTCAGCCACGACGGCACGCGCATCGTCTACACCTCCGCCGAAGCCACCCAGGACGGCAGGCTCTCCGCGGGCCACGAAGCCGACCTGCACATCGTGCCCTATAACGACCGCCAGGGCGGCGCGGTGCAGGATCTGCAGGGCGCAGCGGAGCCGGGCATCGCGGAGTATTACCCGGCGTTCTCGGCCGACGACAGCCTGGTCGCTTTCACGCGCGTCGATCACCCCGACGGCGGCCCGCTCTACTATCGTCCTGATGGCGAGATCTACGTGATTCCATCCGACGGGGGCAAAGCGGTTCGCCTGGCGGCCAACGATCCGCCCGCCTGCAGCGGCGACACCAGCCCGGGCCTGATCAACAGCTGGCCCAAGTGGTCGCCTCAGGTCGCGCGCGTGACGATGAGCGGCAACGCAGAGTTCGGCAAGCGCACGTACTACTGGGTGATCTTCTCGTCGGCGCGCTCCTATCCAGGCCAGTTCCAGCTGCCGGCGACCCAGTACAGCCCACAGGACCGGCGCTCTTCGCAGCTCTACGTGACCGCGGTGGTGCGCGATGAGGCGACCGGGACGCTGATCACCTATCCGGCGCTGTACCTGTGGAACCAGGATCCGAGCACCAGCAACCTCACGCCGGCCTGGGACGAGTTCAAGATTCCCCCCGTGCCCGGCGTGCAGTGACGCTTGGCTATTCGGTCTCGTCCTCGACGATGCCGAGCACGCGGTGCCAGTAACGGATGGCGCTGTCCACCGCGTTGTCCAGCGCTTCGTTGATCAGCGCGGCCACCGCATCCGACGAGGTCTTCAGCGCATCGTAGTAACGCTGGCGGTCGGTAGCATGGAGGATAGCAGGAGGATACCCTTCCCGCAGCAGAATCAAGTTCATCAACAGCCGCGCAACCTTTCCGCTGTGCTTCGGGAAGGGGAAAATGTGTAAGAATTGATAGTGAGCGCGACCGGCGATACGCGTGGGATGAGTGGTGCGCTTGGTACTCTCGGCGGTCAGCCAGTGCAGCAGATTCCTCATGCGCTGGGGGATCTTGTCCGGCGGGGCGATCTCGTGGAAGTAGACCCGGTGCAGCGGCACGTCCTTGCGATACTTGGGTGGCCCTTTACCCTCGGCCTCCTCCGGGGCGAGGGTCGTGTAGATCGCCTTGATAGTATCGAGAGTAATCTCCTGCTTCTTCTTGGTCGCGAGGTCCCGTATCAACGTGATCGCAGCCTTGTACTGGCGGATCTCGTCGTAGACGGGCACCACGGCGCCTTCACCCGGCGCAGCTTCCTGCAGCGCCGTGATCAGCTCGTTCGGCTCGTAGACCACCCCTTCGAGTGCGTTGTCGTGGTGAATCCACGACATGTCGAAGTGGAAATTGTACTCGGCGAGCTGCTCCGGGCTGGCCTGGGCCTCGAGCTCCCGTAGCCTCTGGACTTTTTCTTCAATGGTTCCGGGTTTGACCCGTAGCAAGCAGCGCTCCCTTGGAAGACCGCCGGCTCAGGGGGGCGGTTCGCACGCTAGCAAGATTACGTCCGGGTCGTCAAAATACCATCTAACACGATGAAATTCAATGAGTTTATGCGGTCATCGCAGGGCCCGGGTATGGCGTCGTTACGAGCTCCGCAGCGGCAGGCGAATGATGAACGCGGCTCCGCCCAGGGTGCCGGCGGTGCAGGCGATCTCGCCCTGATGCTCCAGTACCACCTTCTTGACGATCGCCAGGCCCAGCCCGGTGCCGTCGCTCTTGTTGGTGTAGTACGGGTCGAACACGCGCATGCGCAGCTCCGGGGGCACGCCCGGCCCGCTGTCCAGCACCTCGAGCACGGCCTCGCGATCCTCGCGTCGCGCCACCACGCGCACCACCCCGCCGCCCGGCGCGCTGCCGGAGGCGACCGCCTGAACCGCGTTGCGAACCAAGTTGTCGATGGCGCGCCGCAGCATCATCGCGTCGATTCGCACCGGCAGCTCGGCCGAGCCGGCGTCGCACTCCACGCGCACCCCCGCCGCGCCCGGCAGCTCGTCGGGCAGGCTCTGCAACGGGCGCGCCATCTCGCGGAGCAGCTCGCCCAGGTCGGCCGGCTCCAGGCTCGCCTGCGGCAGCTTGGCGAAGGCGCTGAACTCGCCGACCAGCCGGCGCAGCGTGGCCACCTCCTCTTCGACGATCGCCAGCGCGTCGTCGAGCCGGGTGCGATAGACCGCGTCGTCGCCGCGGTAGCTGCGGTGCACTTCCTGCACCGCGAGCTGGATCGGGGTCAGCGGATTCTTGATCTCGTGCGCCAGCCGCCGCGCGAAGTCCTGCCAGGCGCTGATTCGCTGCAAATACTCGATGCGGCCGCGCGATTCCCGCAGGTCCTGCACCATGGCGTTGAACGCCTTGGTGAGGTCGCCGATCTCGTCGTCGACCTCGCTCGGGACCTGCACGTCGAGGTCGCCGGCGCCCACCCGTTCCGTGGCCTCGGCCACCAGCGCCACGCGCCGCGTGACCCGTCGCGAGAGCGTGACGCCGACCGCCAGCGCGGCCACGATCACGCTGAGCAGAAAGGCCATGTACACCACCAGGTAGAAGCTGGAGACGAGCGCGGTCGAGCTCTGCAGCCGCGAGAACACCTCGACCAGCTCGCCGGCGCGCTGATACGCCGTGAACGGCGCGTTGGGCGCGGCCACGGTTACCTGCAGTTGTGGTCCCTTCGGTGGACCGGCAAGCGCGCGTTGAAGCTGGAGCAGCCGCTGGGTGGGCCCGAGCCGCTCCGCGCGCTCGACGTGGATCAGCTCGTCGCCGTGGGACGAGAGCAAGCGCACGCGCGCCAGCGTCGGGTAGCGCGAGAGCAGCTGCTCGAGTCTGGCGCGCGCGGCCCCGCTGTCGCCTGCCCCGACCGCAGTGCACAGCGTGTAGTCCGCGGCCAGCGCGTCGGCGAGCTGATTGGCGCTGCCCTTGAGCAGCGCGAAGTGCTCGCGATAGAGCTCGAGGTCCTTCTCGAGCTCGCGGCGTACGCGCGGGTTGACGCCCACCTCGTAGGCCTCGCGCAACGCGCGCTGGCCGAGCAAGAGCGCGCCCAGCAACGGGACGAAGGCGACCGCTGCGATGGCGAGCAGAATCTTGCGTTCGAAGCGACTGAGTCTCATGGCGGGACGCTGAACAGCGGGGAGCGAAAGGCCAGGCTGTGCTCGGCGGAGCCCATGCGCCGGCTCACGAAGATGCTCACGAACGAACCGAAGAAGGCATCCCCGCGCAGCTGGCCGCCGCCCGACTTGCTGAGCCAGCGGCGGATGCGCTGCACGGTGTCCGGCGAGAGCGGGTTGAGCTCGATCAGCGCCGCGAAGTAGACGCGCCGGCCGCGCAGGTGCTCGAACGTCTTGGCGTCCCCGAGCGCCAGTCCGCGTACGTCCAGGCAGCTGCGGACCACTGCGGGCAAGTCGGGGGCGGACAGGGCGCGATCGCTGGTGTCGCTCTGGGCCTGGACACGGTAGACGCCCTCCCACAGGTCGTAGACCACGCGGCAGGAGAGCACGGATACGGTGATCGGCTGCTCGCCCCGCTCCGGATAGGCGTAGACACGGGTGACGATGCGTTGCGGCAACCCGCTGCCGAGCTTGTCGGCCACGTTGGCGTCGACGAAGTCGGCGGTTTCGAAGCTCACGTGCGGAACCTGGCCGGACCAGCGGACGCGCATCGCGCGCAGCGCCACCGGTGGGTCCGCGCGCACGGCCTGGGCGGCCAGCAGCAGCGCGAACAGCAGGGCCAGGCGACGCAGCGCGTGGATCACTGGCCCGGTCCGAGATCGGGGAGGAAGCCGATCAAGCTGGAGAAGCCGACCTTGAACACGCCGATCACCGTATCGGCCTGCACCCCGAGGTCGAAGGTGAGGTCCACGGGGATGCGCGAGAGCCCGCTGTAGCCGGGGATCCCGAGCCGCAGCGAGCTGCGGTCCGCCAGCAGGAACACGCCGGCGCCGGCATACGCGTGCACCGCGCGAATGTCACCGCTGCCGCGGTGCAATGGCAGGTCGTATTCGAAGTCGAGCCGCGACGCGAGGTCTTCCTTGTCGAACTCGCGGATGCTGGTGTCGAGCAGGTTGTGGGTGCGGCGGTTGTCGAGGTTGAGCTCGAGCGCGCGCGAGGGCAACAGGTCGCTAAGGTCGGCGGCGTAGAACAGATAGAAGAACGGCGCCCGCCCGAAGACCGTGCCCAGGTACGCACCCAGGCTGATGACGTGGTGCCAGGGCAGGGGTTGGTAGTGCCGGAAGCTGGCCTCGAGCCGAGCGAAGTCGTAGGTGCTGCCGATCAGGCCGGAGCCGATGCGCGCGTCGAGCCGCAGCAGCTGTCCCTGCGATGGCAGCGCGGGATCGTCGCGACGGTCGAGGATCAGGCCCAGGTGCAGGCTCGAGACGCGGCTCACGCCGTCGTCGATGTGGAAGTCGATCGGCACATGCTCTTGGTTCTGCGCGCCGTACAAGCTGCGGGCCGCTTGCGGTTTGGCCGAGACGTCCACGAGCTCGCCGAGCCAGTCGACCTCGTAGCGCAGCGCGCTGGTGATGTCGTGACCGGTTCCGAAGCCGAAGCCGCCGCGGTTGTAGATCACCACCGCTCGCTTGGCGAGCACGTCCGGATCGCACGGCTGGGGATTGACCGGGTCGGGGACGGGGCAGTCGATGGTCACCAGCGGGTGGCGGCCGAAGTACTCGCGCGCGTGGTTGTAGAACGCGCGGCCGCTCAGATCGAAGCTCGACCCGAACAGCATGGAGTCGTGATAGCGCAGGTCGAAGCCGAACTGGGAGTTGCTCACCACCGCGCTGGCGCCGACCCCGATGCCGAGCCCGAGCAAGTTGCTCTCGGTCAGGCCGAGGCCGGCATAGGGCTGCAGCGTGTCCTTGCTGCTGGTGCTGCGCTTGACCACTCTGGACAGGCCCGCGACCACGCGCGAGATGACCAGCGTGTTGCGCTCCACCACCTGCACGACGAGCACGACGTGGCCATGCCGGCTGCCGCGCTGCAGTCGCAGGTGAACCTCGTCGAACCAGCCGGTGCCCATCAGGCGGAAGCGGATCTGCTCGATCGCGGGGTCGTCGACGTCGAGCGGGTCGCCCGGATGCAGAGGCACGAAACGGCGGATCACCGACGCCCGCGTGGTGTTGCCTTCGACCACGATGCGCTCGAGCACGTAGACGATGCGATTGCTGGCGGCTTTGCTGGAAGCGGCCGCGGCCGCCGCCGGGAGCGCGGCGGCGGATGTGCCGGCTGCAGGCTCGGCCACGGCGGGTGCTGGCGCGGCGGGTGCGAGGGTCGCGGCCGCGGCGGGCGCAGGCGCGGTGGCCTCGGCCGCGGGGGACGCCGCTGGGGCGGGTGCCGGCTCAGCCGGTGCGGTGCCGGCGGTCGGCGGCGGCACGCTCGCGGAGGTGCGCGCGGCCGGTGGGGGCGGGCTCGGCTCGGGCGGGGCGGGGGGCGCTTGGGCCGCGTCGGGCGCGCGCGCCGGTTCGACGGGTGCGGCGGGTGCAGCGGCGCTCGGCTGCGCGGCCGCGCTGCGGGTGCTCAGCGCCACGAGCACGGAAAGCAGCGCGCTGAGGCCCGTGATGCGCAGCATTTCCACGGCGCCGAGACTACATGGCTGATCACGATTCGGGAACGCGAAGCGTTTGCGCCCAACCAGGGTGCGGCGGCTGCCGCGCTCCGCAAGAGGGCGAATGCGCGAGGCTTCGAGGCGCTTGACCCAGCCGCGCAGGAGCCTGGGACGGCCCCTGCGCAGCGCGCCTGCCCGCGCCGACGGGCCCTGCCAGAGACCAGCGGCGACCACGCCGCTTCGACGCCGGGGTCGGGGCGCGATTCAGGTGGCGGTGCCCGCCGCGAGCGCCGGGCTCAAGGGAAGATCTGGCGTTGCTTGTAGACCACGGCGAGGCGGTTCAACGCCAGGCCGTAGGCGGCATCGCGCAGCGAGCATTCGTGCTCGCGCGCAAACTCGACGGCGCGACGGTACGCGCGGCGCATCGCCTTCTCCAGTCGAGCGTCGACCTCGTCCAGCTCCCAACTCTCCTGGCGGCCGTTCTGCACCCATTCGTAGTAGCTGACCGTGACCCCGCCGGCGTTGGCCAGGATGTCGGGGACGATGTCGATGCCGCGATCGCGCAGCACGGCCTCCCCATCGGCCATCACCGGACCGTTGGCGCCCTCCAGGATCACGCGCGCGCTGATCACCTTGGCCTCGCCCTCGCCGATTTGGCTCTGCAGCGCGGCCGGGATCAGGAAGTCGGCCTTGGCGGCGAAGAAGTCCGCACGCGAGCAGGCCTCTCCACCCTCGTAGCCCTGGAGCGAGCCGTGCTTCTTGACGTACTCGGCGAGGCGGTGGGCGTTGAAGCCTTCGGGATTGAGGCGGTAGCCGGTGTGATCGCCCACGCCGACGATCGAGACGCCCAGGCGCGAGAGGATCATCGAGGCGTGAGAGCCGACCTTACCGTAGCCCTGAACTAGCGCGCTCTTGCCTTCCAGATCGCAATCGTGGTCGCGCGCCCACTCGATCAAGCAGTGCACCAGGCCCTGGCCGGTCGCCTTGTCACGGCCGACGCTGCCGCCGCATTCGAGCGTCTTGCCCGTGACCACGCGCTGCTGGGCGCTGCGCTCGGTGTAGCCGGCGGAATTCATGTAGGTGTCCATGATCCACACCATGACCTGAGAGTCGGTGCCGACGTCGGGCGCGGGGATGTCGTACTCCGGTCCGATGTTTGCGCCGAGCGCGTGGGTGAAGCGGCGCGACACCCGCATCAGCTCATCGGACGAGAGCTTGTGCGTGTCGCACTTCACCCCGCCCTTGGCGCCGCCGAAAGGCAAGTCCATCAGCGCGCACTTGAACGTCATGTTCATGGCTAGCGCTTTGAGGTCGTCCAGACGCGTGTCCTCGTGGAAGCGCAGGCCGCCCTTGTAGGGGCCGAGCAGGTTGTTGTGCTGGATGCGGTAGCCCTTGAACACGCGAAAGCCGCCGTCGTCCATGCGCACCGGGAAATTCACGATCAGCTCGTTCTTGGGCTGCGCGAGGATTGCGCTGACGTGATCGGGCAGCCGAGCCAGGCGCGCGGAGCGCTCCAGCTGCTGCTGCACGGCGACCAAGAACAAGCTCGGCTCGGGCGGGAAGCGAGAGGGACGGGTGCTTTGCGAAGCACTGTCGGCGTTGAATGCGCTGGGCTCGCTCAAAACAGCACCTCGGATACGCGGGGTTGAAGCGGGAGGAAGGGCTCGGACCAATTCTGCGGCAATACGGCCGGGGAGACCAACCCCATGCGGGACTGTCTGCGCGCTGGAACGGCGCGTGGACGGCCGATCAGTGCGACATGAGCACCACGTACGCCCACACCGCGGCAGCGCTGAACAGCATCGCGTCGCTGCGGTCGAGGATGCCGCCGTGACCGGGCAGCAGCGTGCCGCTGTCCTTCACGCCCACACTGCGCTTGACCAGGGATTCGCAGAGATCGCCGGCCTGGCCCAGCCCGGTGGCGATCAGCGACAGCCCGACCGCGTGCGGGAGGCCGAGCTCTGGCAGAAACCAGAAGTGGGCGGTGAGGCCGCCGGCCAAGCCGGCGGCGAGCCCGCCGAGGGAGCCTTCGACCGTCTTCTTGGGCGAGACCAGCGGGGCCAGGGGGTGGCGTCCGAAGCGGCGTCCCACGAAGTATCCGCCGGTGTCGCTCAGGAATCCGCACAGCAGGGCGAGCATGACCCAGGAGCCGCCGTGTGGGTGGCGAAACAGCTGCACGATCGCGCCGAACAAGGAACCCAGGTAGAGGGGACCGGCCAGCGCCCAGCCCATGCGGGCGGCGGCTTGTTCGAGCGGCGCGGGCCGTGCGAGCGCGGCCAGCATGCCGGCGGAGGTGAGCGCGACGATGCCCAGAGAGTAGGCGCGCGGCGGCAGGTCCAGGCCGATCAGGGCAAACACACCGGAACTGGCAAGCACGCCCCAGAGGCGAAGCAGCAAATGGTCGGGGGCGACCATCAGGAACAGCTCGCGTGCGCCGAGCACGCACACGGTGCCGGCGACAGCCGGAAAGAGCCAGAGCGGCGCCCAATACAACAGGTAGATGAGGAACGGCACCCAGACGCCGGCGGTCAACAGTCGCAGCGCGAGGTTGTTCCGGGGCCGTGGAGAGTCAGCCATTGCGTGGCGGCTGGCGGTTCAAGGGCGGGAAGTCGCCGACTAGCATGCGGCGCGGGCGTGGTTCAAGCGCCGCGGGTCGGGCAAGCAAGCGTGCTGGTGGTGGGGCGTGAGGCAGAGGCGGCGGGGGCGCGGAAGGCGGGACGATTGCGGTTGAGGGGCAACGGGAGCTGGGGACGGTTCGGCAGCGGAGAAAAAATGGTTACGTTTGCAGTGATGCGGGCTGGCCTAGCACCGGCACCGCGGGAGCGAGCATGGCTGAGCGGGACCTTTACGAGATCCTGGGTGTCGCGCGCGGCGCGAGTGAGAAAGAGATTCGCAAGGCGTATCGAGAGCTCGCGCGCAAGTATCATCCCGACCGGAATCCCGGGGACAAAGCGGCGGAGGAGCGGTTCAAGGAGGCCGGATATGCGAACGAAATACTAGGAAAGACAGAAAAAAGAAAATTATATGACGAGTTTGGCGAAGTTGGGCTGCGCGAGGGGTTCAATCCCGAAGCCTATCGGCGATACCAGCAGGGGGCCCGGGACGGCGAGCGGGTCGGCGGTTTCTCTGGTTTCGTGAGCCTGGAGGACCTGCTGAGCCAGATGGGAGTGCGGGGCGGGCGGGGGCGTGTGGGCTCCGTGGAAGATCTGTTCGGGGAGCAGGGTGGCGAGACGGTTTTCGGCAGGAACGCGCGGGGCCGAGGGCGGGCGCGGCCCCGCGATGTGGTGTCGGAGGTGGCACTGGAGTTTGCCGACGCGGTGCGCGGCAGCGAGCGCGAAATCGGCCTGCAGATGCCGGGCGAAGCAGCGCGCACGATCAAGGTCCGGATTCCTCCTGGGGTGCGGGATGGGGGGAAGATCCGGCTACGGGGGCAGGGGCACGAGGGTGGCGACCTGGTGCTGCACGTCCACGTCAAGGAGCACCCTTTCTTCACCCGCGAAGGTGATGACCTGCGCCTAGAGCTGCCGGTGACCGTGGGTGAGGCCTATCACGGGGCGAAAGTGCAGGTCCCGACGCCGGAAGGAGCGGTGAGTGTGAAGGTGCCGAAGGGTGTGCGGGGCGGGACGAAATTGCGGTTGCGGGGCAAAGGTGTCAGGCACGGTTCGTCGGTCGGGGACCTGATTGTGCAGGTGCAGATCGTGCTGCCGGAGGCCGCGGGGCTCGACGATGCGGTGAAGAGCGTCGAAGCAGCCTATGATGGCCCTGTGCGCAAAGACATCGTGCTCTAGAAGAGGGGCGGCGCGACCGACTTGGAGGCCCGCCTGTTGCACGTGAAACACAACGGCAGACATGTATTGTCATGCAGTGCTTGCGTTTCACGTGAAACGAGAGCCCAGCAGCAACCCGCGTGACCTTCGATACCCACATCCAACAAGCTCTTGATGATCTGGAGCGCGCAGGCCTTCTTCGCCACCCGCGCGCCCTTTCGGGTCCACAGGGTCCGGAGATCTCGATTGATGGCCGACCGGTCCTGGGTCTCTGCTCCAACAATTACCTCGGGCTCGCCGATCACCCTCATATCGTGGCCGCCGCCACCGAGGCCTTGGGCCGCCTGGGCGTCGGTGCGGCGGCCTCCCGCCACATCTCCGGAACCAGCATTGTCCACAGGCAAGCCGAACAGCGCCTCGCCCAGCTGGTTGATCTTCCCGCCGCCCTGCTCTTCACCAGTGGCTACGCCGCCAACCTCGGCGCCATCCAGGCCATCGCCGGCTCCGGCGACGCCCTATTCAGCGACGCGCTCAACCACGCCAGCTTGATCGACGGGGCACGCCTAAGCCGCGCCCAGGTCTACATCTATCGCCACCGCGACCCCGACCACCTGGCCTTCCTGCTGGAGCGCCACCGGCGAGAACACCGCAACGCCCTGGTTATCACCGAAAGCCTCTTCTCCATGGACGGGGATCTCGCCCCCCTCCCCGCGCTGCGCAGCCTTTCCCAACGCTACGAGAGTGGTCTGCTCGTCGATGAGGCTCACGCTCTCGGGGTCCTGGGGCCCTCGGGCTCCGGGCTCTGCCGCGCCACCGGTGTGCTTCCCGACCTGCTGATCGGCACCCTGGGCAAGGCGTTCGGTTGCAGCGGAGCGTTCGTCGCCTCCAGCCGTCCAACCCTCGCCCTCGTCGAAAACCGTGCGCGCAGCTACGTCTTTTCGACCGCACCTCCACCCCTGCTCGCTGCCACCGCAATCGCGGCCGCCGACCTGGTCGAGTCCGCCGACGACCGCCGGGTCACGCTCCTGGCCCATGCCCGCGCGCTCCGCAAGGGCCTGCAGGCGCTCGGCTACGACGCTCAGGGAGACGACCAGGCGCCGATCATCCCCGTGCTGATCGGTCCGGCGCAAACCGCCATGGCGCTGTCCGCCGCTCTGCTCGAGCGTGGAGTCTTCGTCCACGGCATCCGGCCACCCACCGTGCCGTCCGGCACCAGCCGCCTTCGCGCCACCGCCATCGCAACCCATACCCGCGAGCAAATCGAGCGGTCCCTACACGCCTTCAAGGACGTAAGGAATCTCTTATGATACCTTCGCTCTTCATCACGGGGCCCGCCACCAACGCCGGAAAAACCTTTATTACACGCGCACTTGCGCGCCTAGCGCGAGCGCATCACCAGCACCCCGCCGCTCTCAAACCGCTCGAAACCGGCGCCGAACCCGACCCGCTCGATGCGCTCGCCTTGGCTCGCGCCTGTGCCCGCCCGGAGCTGGCACGCGCCCCCGGTCTGTTCCGCGCTGCGCTGCCGCTGGCCCCGTATGCGGCCTGCCTTGAGGCCGGCGCCATCCCGCCCGAGCCCGCGATGCTTGCCGCCCGGGTGCGCGAGCTCGGCGCCGGCGCCGACCCCCTCTTGGTTGAGGGCGCTGGCGGGCTGCTGGTTCCGCTGGGTCCGTCCAGCAGCATCGCAGACCTGGCCGTCCTGCTCGGGCTACCGCTGCTAATCGTGGCCCCTGACCAGCTGGGCGTTCTCTCCAGCGTGCTGACCTGTGTAGAGGCGGCGCACAGCCGCGAGCTACGCATCGCTGCGGTCGTGCTCACCGATCACGGCAACTCGAGCGCCGACCCCAGCACCCGCACCAACCACCGCATCTTGCAGCAGCGCCTCCGCATGCCCGTGCTCCGCTTCCCGCGCTGCGACGATGACGACGATGCGCTGGCGCGCGCAGCCGAGTGCTGCGGCCTGCTCGCGCTCGCGACCTGAGCCCGCCCCAACCGGCCGCGACTCCCGCTGGCCGGCCACGCCGCTCGCGGCGCCTGCAGCCCGCGTCCCGACCGTGCTCAGCGGCAGACCGCCGTCCCGATCTCCGGCGCGCTGCGCGGGCCCAGCGCCCTGCGGCACTCCGCGTGGGTCCCGCAGCCCACGCACGCGCACAGGCCGTCTTCGCACACGTCGAACGCCGCCGTGCAATCGCACTCGTTGACGCGCGGCCGCGTACGCTCAGGGCCCAAGCGCAACAACCTGATCACGGCCGGCTTGCCGGCGGAGCGCGATCGCGCCCGCAGCAAAAGCCACAGGAATACTCGATGTATTTCGAGGATTCTTTCGAGGACAGAAGCCGCAAACGCGCCCGCCCGCGAGTCGCAACTGAGCAGGTTATCTGTGCTCGGGTCCTTACCGGCGCGGCCGCACTTGGCCTCGTGACGGCCGGACGCGAAGTAGCACTTCCTGCACGCACTGGTCGTCGTGGGACTCGAGCGACAATTCCCCTGCGGGTTGTAGGACAAGGCTGCACCGAGCTCGCTCGCCGCGAGAGCTACTTGCTGGTGCCGCCCGCGACCAAGCTCGCCGGGGTTCCACTCGTCCACTGAACGCCCGCGCTCGCGTGCTCGCGGCCAACCACACGCCGCCAAAATGTGGGCGAAACGTGACAAACGCGTGCCCAACGTAGAGCGCCGGCGTCCAGCGCAACGGATTGCTCACCGGGCCACATTAACTCGGTCGAGCGCCATGACTGCCCGCAACTCCAAGCTCGGTGCCTTCGCTGTGCAACGGCCCCGTCCGCTGGTCCCGCCGCACAACCCGCTGGCGGGTGACCAGCTCTCGCCTCGCAACAGCCGCCAGCCGAGCGCCTGGCCCTCGATTCGCTTCCAGCAGGGCGAGCGCACGCTGGTCGAAAGCTGGCTGCCTCCGCCGCTGGCTCCGCCGCGCTCCCACCGCTAGCGAGGCGCTCGCCGAGCACGGGGTTGCCGCGACGGATATCGCGTGCAAGTTTGCGATACGCACTCCACGCCGCGACCACGGAGGCCCGCGATGACCACCAAGCTCCCCGAGCTGCCCGACGACATGCCTCGCCCCGAGCCCAAGGAGATCGACGAGAAGCTTTCGCTCGAGCTGCGACACCTGGCCGACGACGCGGTGCTGCGTGGTGAGCCCTACGGCGACGAGCGCTGCGGCAACTGTTACTACTACTCCGAGGTCGACAAGAAGGTCAGCTACTGCTGGCACATGAAGCTGCGCATCCTGGTGGGCGAGAGCTGGTGGTGCCAGTGGTGGGACAAGATCGAGGAGTGAGCCAGACTCGCTCGAGATCGGCGCTCACTCGAAGGCCGCGATGCCTGTCAGCTGCTGCCCGATGATCAGCGTGTGGATGTCGTGGGTGCCCTCGTAGGTATAGACGGTCTCGAGGTTCAGCAGATGCCGGCTGATCGGGTACTCGTACATGATGCCGTTGCCGCCCAGGATGTCGCGCGCCATGCGCGCGATCTCGAGCGCGTGGAAACAGTTGTTGCGCTTGGCCAGCGACACCTGAACCGGCGACATCTTCTTCTGCTCCTTCAGTCGCATCAGGCGTAGCGCGAGCAGCTGGCCCTTGGTTATCTCCGTTACCATGTGTACCAGCTTCTGCTGCACCAGCTGGTAGCCCGCAATCGGCCGGCTGAACTGCACGCGTTCCTTGGCGTAGTCGAGCGCGCACTCGTAGCAGGCCATGGCCGCGCCGATCACCCCGAAGGCGATCCCGCTGCGCGCCTGCGTCAAGCACGAGAGTGGGCCCTTGAGCCCCTGCACGCCGGGGAGGATCGCGTCCTCGCCCACCTCGACGTCCTCCAGGATCAGCTCGCTGGTGACGCTCGCGCGCAGCGAGAACTTGTCCTCGATCTTTTGCGCCGTAAAGCCCTTGGTGTCGGTGGGCACCAGGAAGCCGCGGATCACGCCGTCCAGCTTGGCCCACACGATCGCGAGCTGGGCGATGTTGCCGTTGGTGATCCAGCGCTTGCGTCCGCTCAGCCGATAGCCGCCGTCGATCTTGTCGGCGCGCGTGAGCATCCCGCTGGGGTTGCTGCCGAAGTCGGGCTCGGTCAGACCAAAGCAGCCGATCACCTCGCCGGCCGCCATCTTCGGCAGCCACTTTTGCTTCTGCGCCTCGGTGCCGAAGGCGTGGATCGGATACATGCACAATGAGCCTTGCACCGAGCAGAACGAACGGATGCCGGAATCGCCGCGCTCGAGCTCCTGACAGATCAGCCCGTAGGCGGTGTGGCCCATGCCGGCGCAGCCGTAACCCTGCAGGTTCGCCCCCAGCAGACCCATCTCCGCGAAACGCGGGATCAGGTGCATCGGGAAGCTCCCCTGCCGGTAGTGCTCGGCGATGATCGGGATCAGCTCCTCGTCCACCATGCGGCGCACGCTGCCCCGCACCATGCGCTCTTCCTCGCTCAACTCCTCGTCGAGCGCGTAGAAGTCGACTCCTCGAAATGCCATCGGCTCCTCATGTCGTCGGGCGTTGAGTCGCGCCGCGACCGTTCGCTCGCTTCGCACGCCGGCGGCGCTCCTGCAAGGGCGCGACGCTTGGTCTTTGCCCATTGGCTGGCAGCGTGTATAGTCCGCGGGCCCAAGCCGGCGGGGCTGTAGCTCAGCTGGGAGAGCGCCGCGTTCGCAATGCGGAGGTCAGGGGTTCGATCCCCCTCAGCTCCACCCGCCCGTCCATCGTCCTGATCGAGCCCAGCACACGCGCCCAATCGCGCGGGAGGGGGGGATACCCGCCCGCAGCGCCTGGGGCCGGAGCGCGGCCCCAGCTTGGCGCGGCTTTGGTGTCGTCCAAGTGAGCAGGCCCTGCGCAAAGTCGGGGTTACTGCTCATACCTGATACCTAAGTCGTCCTGGGTGGTGGCGGCCTCCCCTGTTTTGGCCGATCATCAAGCTACACCTATGCCGTGTAAGTACAGCTTTTGTGGGCCTTCAACGCACCGCGCGTCGCTTCGTCTCCTGATCCGGATCGCACTCTTAGCCGCTATGGCTGGCTGGTTCGGCTGCGCTGCCGATTCCCCACCGAGCGCGACCAACCGTGCTGACGGACCCAGCGTCGGCGTGCCCTACGGCGGCGCCGCCGGCGCTGCCGCTCCGAGCGACCCTTTTGCCAACACCGTCGGCGCCCCCACCGCGCCCGCGCTGCCCGCGCCGGGCCGCCCCGCACCCGATGCCGGGCCCGCCCCCGACCAGCCCACCAACTGCGGCGGCGTCGAGGTCGAGCCCACCATCGCAACCACCGTCGTGCCCGGCAACCTGCTGGTGATCTTCGACGAGTCGCTCAGCATGAACGAGCCCTGGGGCACCGCCGGCCAGTCCAAGTGGGCGGTGGCCAGTCAGGCCGTGGCGCAGGCGATCGGCCCGCTTCAAGACCAGATCAACGCGGCGACCATCTTCTTCCCGCAGCCCGGCCTGTGCGGCGTCACTGCGATCGACAGCGGCTCTCAAATCGACTTCCAGCCGGGCGCTCAGTTCCTCGACGACTGGAACACATACATGGGGACGCACGGCCCGAGCGGCTTGACGCCCACGGGCGCCGCAATGCAGATGGCCGACGCCGCGCTCGCATCCGCGACGCTCACCGGCACCACCGCTGTGGTGCTGATCACCGACGGTGATCCCAACTGCGGCACCAACGACGCCGACGTCAATCGGCTGGCCGCAAGCTGGCTGGCCAAGGGGATCCAGACCCATGTGTTCGGTCTGCCCGGAATCGGTACCGCGCAGAGCCGCCTCAACGCCCTGGCCGTGTCCGGCGGCACAGGCAGCTACATCACGCCCGACGATCCGAGCGCGCTGCAGAGCGCGATCGCGAAGATCGTGGGCGAGTCGGTCACGACCAGCTTCGACTCGTGTCAGATCTCGCTGCCGCAGGCGCCTCCGAGCCCCGACGACGTGACGTTGGTCGCGACCCAGGCCGGCGTTAAGCAAGCGGTCGCTCGCGATCTCGGAGCCGGCGGCGGCTGGACGATCGATTCAGCCGGCACGCAGATCGTGCTGCAGGGGCTGTTCTGCGACCTGGCTAGGCAGGGGACCTACGAAAAGCTTTCGGTCGTGTTCGGCTGCACGGACCTGCCGCCGCTGCCTCCACCGAAGCCTCCGAGTTGAACGCGCGCGAGGCCGGGCCCGCCCGGCGCGGGGTGACTCGCCTGCGCGTCGCGCGGGTACTACGCTAACAAGGCGGGATCAGGCCGAGCGCGCGGCGCGGGACGGAGGACGGCGGATGCGGATTTCGGGGACACTGGGGACGGGCGTGCTGTTGCTGGCGCTGGCCGGCTGCAGCGGAGCCTCGGGTGATGCCGGGCGGGACACCAAGAGCGGCACCATCGTGCCCAAGGTTGGCTCGAGCAACAAAGAC
This sequence comes from uncultured delta proteobacterium, assembly GCA_963778655.1. Lineage (GTDB taxonomy): Bacteria > Myxococcota_A > Polyangia > Polyangiales > JAFGIB01 > CAVZVA01. The sequence goes on along the minus strand of CAVZVA010000010.1, from coordinate 652,542 downwards.
GCCGGTTCGGGCGGAGGGGGCCAGGGCACGGGCTTCGGCAACACCGACGCGCAACCGCAGCTCAGCACGCATCCCGACGCCGCCGTCGTCGACGCGGGCGGGCTGCCGCCCGATCAGAACCAGTGCGGCTCGGTCGAGGTCGAGCCGGAGATCAAGATGACGACCGTGCCCGGCAACGTGCTGGTGGTCTTCGACAAGTCGGGCAGCATGAACGACCCCTGGACGACCGGTCAGTCGAAGTGGACTGTGGCCACGCAGGCGCTGATCCAGGCGCTGACGCCGCTGCAGGATCAGATCACCGCCGGTGCGATCTTCTTCCCCAACGGCGCGGACCAGTGCGCTGTCGACCCGATCGACAGCACGCTGCAGATCGCGTTCATGCCCGGCCCGGACTTCATCAGCGCGTGGAACACCTTCACGATGGCCAACGGACCGAACGGCCGCACGCCCACCGGCACCGCCACCATGGTCGCGGACGCCGCGTTGATGGCCGCGCTGCCGACGTTGGTCGGCAACACCACGGTCGTGCTGATCACCGACGGCGATCCCAACTGCAACACCGACGACACGCAGGTCAACCAGACGGTCGCCAGCTGGCTGACGATGGGCGTGCAGACCCACGTGCTCGGCCTGCCGGGAGTTGCTGGCGCCACCGACCGCCTCAACGCCATTGCCACCTCGGGCGGCACATTCAACTACGTGGACCCGAGTGATCCGATGGCCCTGCAGGCCGAGATCGCCAAGATCGTGAGCGAACAGGTCACGACCAACTTCGACAGCTGCACGATCGGGCTGCCGATGGCGCCGCCCAATCCCGACGACGTCCACTTGGTGGTCGTGCAGGGTGGCGTCAAGCAAGACGTGGGGCGCGACCTCGGCTCGGGCGGCGGCTGGACGCTGACGCCGGACCTGAGCGAGATCGTGCTGCAGGGCGTGTTCTGCGACCTGGCCAAGCAAGGCGAGTACGACAAGATCGCTATCGCCTTCGGCTGCGTGGACCTGCCGCCGCTGCCGCCACCCAAGCCGCCCAGCTGAAGCGCGGCCGCAGCCGCTTGTGGGGCGAAAAGTCCCGACCGGCCGGGTGGTTTCAGCCTTGGAGCAAAGCCGCAGCGGTGACGTCCGCGCGCTTGGACTTGCTCCTCGCCCGAAGATCGCTACGCTGCGCGCCCATGGTCACCAGGCACATGAATTTCAACGCCGGTCCCTCCGCGCTGCCCTTGCCTGTGCTCGAGCGCGCGCAGAAGGAGCTGCTCGATTTCGAAGGCACCGGCATGTCGATCCTCGAGCACAGCCACCGCGGCAAGGCTTACGAGAAGGTGCACAACGAGGCGATCTCGTTGCTGACCGAGCTGCTGGCTATTCCCGACAGCCATCAGGTGCTGTTCATGCAGGGCGGCGCCACCGCGCAGTTCGCGCTGGTGCCGATGAACCTGCGTACCGACAGCCACGCCGGCGACTACGTGATCACCGACAGCTGGGGCAAGAAGGCCTACGCCGAGGCGAAGATCGTGGGCAAGCCCCACGTGGCCTGGGACGAGAGCAAGGACGGCCGCTGGACGCGCGTGCCCAAGCAGAGCGAGCTCAAGCTGAGCGCTGACGCCCCCTACGTGCACATCACCAGCAACAACACCATCATGGGTACGCAATTCGTCGAGTACCCCAATACCGGCAGCGTGCCGCTGGTGGTCGACATGTCGAGCGACATCTTGTCGCGCCCGACCGACGTGTCCAAGCTCGGCCTGATCTACGCCGGCGCCCAGAAGAACATGGGCCCGGCCGGCATCACCGCGGTCATCATTCGCAAAGATCTGATCGAGAAGGGGCGCACCGATCTGCCCAACATCTTCCGCTACGCGGAAATCGCCAAGAACAACAGCCTGCAGAACACCATCACCACCTTCACCGTGTACATGATCCGCAACGTGCTGAGCTGGGTGAAGGAGCAAGGCGGCGTCGTGGAGATGGAGAAGCGCAACCGCAAGAAGGCGGAGATCCTGTACGCGGCGATCGACGGCTCGGACGGCTACTACACCGGCCCGGCCGAGAAGGCCTCGCGCTCGGTCATGAACGTGGTGTTCCGCTTGCCCAACGAGGAGCTCGACGCCAAGTTCGTGGCCGAGGCGGCCAAGGCCGGGCTGGTCGGGCTCAAGGGCCATCGTCTGGTCGGCGGCATCCGCGCCTCGATCTACAACGCGGTCCCGGTCGAGGCCGCGCAGAAACTGGCCGAGCTCATGCAGCGCTTCCGTCAGGCCAACTGAGCGCGGCCAGCGTTCGCGGAAACCCGCCGCGCGATCTCAGAGCACGACGCCGGCGACATCGCCGTGCTCCAGCAGCTGCGCCGCGATTTCGGCGATCAGCTGCTTGGGGCGCGGACCGCGCAGGCCAGAGGCGACCTGCAGCGCGAGCACGGCGGCGATGCGCTCACCCTCGCGGTCGCGCGTGCTGAGAAAGATCGGCTCGAAGCTGCGGCCCTCGCCGTCGGTGTAGCGCGTGGGCACGCCCGCGCCACGCCCGTCGTCCTCGCCGTCCGCGGTCGCGCTCACCTGCGATTCGAGCTCGAGCCAGAGCGAGGCCTCGAGCCAGCGTCCGAGCTGCGGATCCGCATCGCTTTCGGGCAGCGAGGCGAGCGCCTTGAGCTGGCCGCCAGCGTGCACCCCGTAAAGGTGTCCGGCGTGGCTGTCCATGCTCTGCAGCAGGATGGTGAGCGCGCAGCGCGCGCGATCGTCGGGATCCAGGCATTCGAGCATGCGGCTCTGGACGGTCTCGAAGCCGGACTCGGTCTGCGACATCGCCAGCAGGGCGCTGGCCTCGGGCACTGGTCCCACAGGCTCGACGTCGCGCGCGCGCGCCTCGTCCATCAGGCGCGCGAACTTGGCGCTCAACGCGGGGTTGCGGCCCTTCTTGTACTCGGCCGCGCAGCGCTCGGCGCAGCGCTCGAAGCTCTCGCGGTCGCCGGTCCAGATCGCGATCCGCGCGCGGGTCTCGTACAGCGAGCCGAGCGACAGCCCGCCGATGCCCAGGGCCTCGCTGCTGGCGATGGCCTCGTCCATCAGCACCAGCGCGGCCGCGTGCTCGCCGCCGCGTGCCAGCGCCCGCGCCGCGGCTTGCTGAACCCAGCGGTCGCTGGCCGCCAGGCGCTCGCTGCGGCAGAGCTCGAGGTAGGCGCCCCCGATCGCGATCGCCTGCTCGTGGCGCCCGAGCTCGCTTAGCACTTCGACGTGCGCGGCGGCGAGGTAACAGAAATGGGGATGGCGGCCGGCCGGCGCCAGCTGCAACCCTTGCAACAGCGGCTCGAGCGCGCCTTCGAGATCGCCTTGCAGCCTCCGGTAGTAGGCCTGGCCGAGCAGCCAGGTCGGGCGCCAGCCCGGATAGTGCTGTGCCAGCTCCGCCACCCCGTCGAGCGCGCTCTTGACGCCAAGCAGGTCGGAGGCGACCGCGTGGGCCACCAGCTCGAAGCCGACGCTGGTTCCGATGTAGCGCTGTGCCGCGCCCTCCTGCAACTGCAACAGCTCCGCGCGCCGCTGTGCCTTGCGCGCTTCCTCGGCGTTGCCTTGGTTGAGGTGCAGCGACACGCGCACGCGCCAGGCATTGACGCGGTGCTCGCGATCGGCCTCGAGCAGCTGGGCGTGCTCCTCGGCGCCCGCGATGCCCATCGACGCCTTGAGCAAGCCGATCAGGTAGTGGATCGCAAGGTGGATGCCGCGGTGGTAGGTCTGGTCGAACCCGCCGCGATCAGGCTCGGCCAGGCGCCGCAGCACCTGCTCGTGAGCCGTCTGGGCCAGCAGCGTGCGCCCGCCCAGCGTGTCCTTGCAGGCCTGCACCAGCTGCGCGACTGCGGCCAGCGCCGGGCTCAGCGCGCGCAGCGGCTCGAGCGAGGGAAGCGACTCGAGAAACGCGAGGTCGAACAGCTGCATGCCGAGCGCACAGGAGCTGGCGCAGAAGCGCGCCAGCTCGCGGATCGCGTCCATCGGCGAATACACGCGCTCGCGCTCGGGCGTGGCTTCGTAACGCTCCTGTGCGCGCGTCAGCGCCTGTCCCAGGCGCTCGCCCGGCGAGAGCTGCGCAAGCTCGCGCCAGAACGCGAGCCCGCTGTCGTGCTCGAGCCGCGCGAGCACTTCCGGCACCTGGCGCTGGAAGCTTGCGACCGCCATCACCAGCGGTGCCCTGAACACCACTGCCTGGCGCAGCTGATAGCAGACGCGCGCCGGCATCTGCAGCCGCTCGGCGGCCTCCAACGCGAGCTCCGCAAGCGCCACTTCCGGCGCTCGCGTGTGCAGCTCGCAGGCGGCCAGAAGCTCCACGCCTTCGCGCTCGCGACCGGCGTGCAGCAGGTGGTAGGCGAGCCGCACCGGGCTACCGGCCCGCTTGCCCAGCAAGCACGCCAGCCGATCGTGCAGCGCGCGCCGCCGCTGCGGCGACAGGCCGTCCTGAAGCACCGGGACGAAGCCGCGCTGGCGGAAGCGATAGCGTTCGGCGTCCGCGACCAGCACGCGCGCGGCGACCAGCTCGTCGAGCGCGTGAAACACGCGTGCGCCGTCGGCGTGCTGGGTCAGCGCGGGGTAGTCGCCGAGCTCCAGCGCGTCGCCGTCGCCTAGCGCCAGCAGCTCGCACAGCTCGCGCGCGTCGGGAGAAAGCGCGCTCAGCCTTTGTGCCAGCGAGGCCGAAAGTGAGCTCGGCAGCTCGCCCTCGTCGAGCGCGCGCGGCAGCGACCAGCTGCCGGCCTCGTAGCGTGCCAGGCCGCGGTCGACCAGGTGCTGGGCCAGCTCCATGGTGTCGCGAGGATTGCCATGCGAGAGCGCATGAATGCGCCCGGCCACCAGCTGCAGATTGGCCACCTCGCCGAACACCGAGCGCACCAGGGCTTGGCTCTGCTCGGGCTCGAGCTGCTCGAGCACGATCGAGTCGCCCAGCGAGCGCAGCAGGGCGACCGAGGTCGCCCGCTCCACAGCGCCTTCGCGGTTGATGGCCAGCGCCAGCAGCAGACCGTGCCGCTCGGCCTTGTGCGCGAGCGCGGCGAGCAGCGCCAGCGACGGCTCGTCGATGCGTTCAGCGTCGTCCACGACCAGCAGCAGCCGCTGGCCCTGGCACAGCGCGAGCACGAAATCGCGGAGCTCGCGCAGCACCAGGCCGCGCTCGGGCGCGGCCATCGAGCTGCGACCCGCGTCGCCGCCGCGCAGCCCCTCGAGCACGTGCGCCAACACGTGGCGCGACAGGCGCGCGGCCTCGATCGCCTGCTCGGGCATCAGCTCCAGCAGCTGGGCGCCCAGCGCGCGCGCCACGCCCCAGTCGCCGGCCGCACCGTCGCTGGCGTCCGCGCGCAGCACGGTGGCACCGAGCAGCTTGCCCTCGAGCACGCACGCGTCCAACAGGCGCGAGCGGCCCGAGCCGGCCACGCCCTCGCACAACAGCGTGCCGCCGTCGCCGCGCACCAGCGACAACATGCGCTTGCGCATGACCAACAGGGCCTGCTCGCGGCCCACCAGCATCGGGGTGGAGAGGTAGGCGCGCGAAACCTCGCCGCGCTCCTCCAGCGCGAGCCCGGCGATCGCGCACACGCGCTCCATCACCTCGGCCGCGCTCTGCGGGCGCGCGCCGCGATCGAGCGCCAGCAGCTGCATCACCAGGTCGCTGAGCGCGGCGGGCAGCTCGGGGCACAGCCGCGCGGGCGCAGGTGGTGGCGAGCGCCACACGTCGCGCAGATCGGCAAGGCGCCGGGCTGGATAGGCGTGGCGCCCGCACAGCAGGTGATAAGCCAGCGCCCCCAGCGAGAACAGGTCGGCGCGCGCGTCGAGCGCTTGCATCTGCAGCGCTTCGGGCGCGACGAAGGGGGGGGTGCCGGCCACCTCCTTGGCCACGCCCATGCAGGTCATGGCGCCGAAGTCGATCAGCTTGGCGCGGCCGTCCGCCGTGCAGCGCACGTTGCGCGTCGAGACGTCGCGGTGCAGCAGGCCGCGCGAGTGCAGGATCGCCAGCGACGAGGCCACGTCGCGCAGCAGCCCGCAGGCCTGCTGCCAGGCCAGCTTGCCGCGCTGGTCGAGGTCGGCGCCATCGAGCAGCTCCATCGTGTAGTAGGGGCCCTGCTCGTCGATGCCGTAGTCGTAGACCTCGATGATCCGCGGGTGCGCCAGCTGGGCCAGGGTGTGGTACTCGCGCTCGAGCAGGGCCTGGCGTTTCTGCGCCTTGAGCCGGTCGCGGGCGTAGCCGCGCTTGAGCGCGACCCGGCGGCCGCTGCGCGCGTCGCGCACGCTGTACACGCGGCCCATGCCCCCGCGGCCGAGGACGTCCTCGACCCAGAACCGTCCCGCGATCGGACGGGCCGCGTCCCCGGCGCGATCTTGCTCCGCCACCCTTCCATTATTGCATTTGCGGCGTGAACTTTTGATGTAGTTGTTTGTCCACGCTGCACCCGCACCGCGGGCGCGTGTGCGCCGCAGGGCTACCGCACGTGGTACAAGCCGGGAGCATGGATGCGCCGGCGAGCGAGCTGCTCGAGCTGTTGGATCTCCAGTCTGTCGCCCAGGGCGTGTTCGTGGGACCGCCGGCGCAGGACATGCGGGCGCGTGTGTTCGGCGGCCACGTGCTGGCCCAGGCGCTGGCGGCGGCTTGCTTCAGCGTCGAAGGCCTGCCCTGTCATTCGCTGCACGCGTACTTCTTGCGGCCGGGCAAGCCGGGCCGCCCGATCGAGTACGAGGTGTTGGCGATGCGCGACGGGCAGAGCTTCACCACGCGCAAGGTGGTGGCGCTGCAGCGCGACGAGGTGATTCTCGAGCTGGTGGGCTCGTTCGCGCACGACGATCCGGGCCGCGAGCACCAAGCCGCGATGCCCGAGACGCCGTTGCCCGAGAGCTTTCCGGGCGAGGAGGAGCGCCTGGCGCGCGCGCTCGAGCAGGCGCCGCCCGAGCTGCACGAGCTGGTGCGGCAGAAGCGGCCGATCGAGATGATCCACGTCGACGAGCGCGCGATGGGCGAGGCGCCCAGCACCGCCCCGATACGCCGCTGGATGCGGGTCCGCGGGCGTCTGCTGGACGACCCCAACCTCCACCGCTGCGCCCTGGCGTACGCCTCGGACATGGGCGCGCTCGAGCCCAGCATGCGCGCGCTCGGCGCGGCTTTCGGCGACAGCTCGATGCAGGTGGCTAGCCTCGACCACGCGCTGTGGTTTCACCGGCCATTCCGCTTTGACGAGTGGCTGCTGTTCGTGTTCGAGAGCGTCTCGGTCGCAGGCGGCCGCGGTTTCAACCAGGGCGCCGTCTACAGCCGCGACGGCCGCCGCGTGGCCTCGATCGCGCAAGAAGGCGTGATGCGCAAGCGCAGCGAGCAAGCGTCGCTGTAGCGGGTGGCGCGCTCGACGAAGAGACACGGGAAGGCGGGAAGTCCCGAGTGTATAGCTAGGCTAAATCAGAGCTCGTGATTCGAGCTCGAATCGCGAGCTCTGATTAGAGAGCATCGTCGTCCACGAGGTGCGCGGCGCCGTCGCGGTAGGAGCAGCGGCCGCGGTACCAGGTCTCGAGCACGCGCACGTCGCGGATGCGCTCGGACGGCACGCTCATCAGGTCGCGGTCCAGCACCACGAAGCTCGCGTCCTTGCCGGGCGAGAGCGAGCCGTGGCGGCGCTCGTTGAAGCCGCCGTAGGCTGCATTTAGGGTCATCATGCGCAGCGCTTCCTCGACGCTCACGCGCTGCTCCTCGTTGGGGTGATTGACCGCGGCGTGGATGCCGAGCAGGGGCTGCGCGGGCGTGACGTTGGTGTCCGAGCCGCCCGCGATCACGATCCCGGCGTCGAGAATCGTTCGCAGGCGGTTGGTACGCCGCCAGCGCTCGCCGATGCGCGAGGCATACATGCCCTGCGGGCCGCCCCAGAACAGCTCGAACGCCGGCTGCATGCCGGCCACGAGCCCGAGATCGGCCGCGCGCTTGATCTGATCGTCGGTCGCCAGCTCGAAGTGCTCGATGCGGTGGCGGTGGTCGTAGCGCGGGGCGCGCCGCAGCGCACGCTCGTAGGCTTCGAGCACCAGCTCGATCGCACGCGGACCGATGGCGTGGAACGCCAGCTGCACGCCCGCCACGTGCGCCTCCTCGACGAAGGCGGTGAACTCGCGCTTCTTCTCGTAGACGGTGCCGCGCTCGCCCGGCAGGCCCAGGTAGTCCTCGTCGAGCGCGGCGGTGAAAGAGCCGAGCGAGCCGTCGATCAGGATGCACCCACCCAGGTGCTCGAAGCCGAAGCGGGTGGTCAGGTGGACGTTCTTCTCCTGCAGGAACAGCGTGATGTCGAGCGGCAGCAGGTGCGCGCGCTTGAGCACGGTGGCCACGCCCTCGTCGCCGAAGATGCGGCCACCCTCGAGCGCGTGCAGCGCGGTCACGCCGTTGGCTATGCAGGCCGTGGCTGCGGTCTTGACCGCGCGGTTGCGTGTCTCGATCGGCACCATGCGTGCGACGTGCGCCTTGGCCAGCAGATACGCTTCCGAGCGCAGCCGCCCGTCGGGGACGCCTGCGGCGTCGAGCAGCAGCCCGGCCGTGCCCTGCGGCAGGCTCAGTCGTCGCAAGGCCGAGCTGTTGACCACCGCCGAGTGGTAGTCGACGCGGTTGATCCACACCGGCCGTTCGGGAAAGCAGGGATCGAGATCGACGCGCGTGATGCGGTCGACGTCGGTGAGCTTGTCCTCCTCGTAGCCGTGGGCGAACAACCAGGTGCGCGGCCCGCCCGGGGCGGCGCGCAGCTTGGCGATCAGCGCGTCGTGGGTGGTGGCGTCGCCGACGTCGACGAACAGCATGTCGAGGCCGGTCTGGAAGAAGTGAGCATGGGCGTCGACGAAGCCGGGCACCACGGTGCGGCCTCTGAGGTCCACGCGCTGCTTGATGTCGGCCGGCGCGGGGCCGCAGCCGATGCGCTGCACGCGCTCGTCGAGCACCACCAGCCACTCGGCGCGCGGGCGGTGGTCGTCCAGCGTGACGAAGCGCGCATTGGTGAACAAAACGGGCGCGTCGCTCACGGTCGGTTCTCTAGCGCGCTCGGGGCGAGCGCCTTGACCCACAGGTTCATGTCTTCCATCTGTCCTTGAATGTCGCAGCTGTTGACCAGCCGGCCGCTGTACTCGTAGCCCAGCCGATAGAAGACCTGGTTCATACCGCGCGAGCGAGCACGCGCAAACGAATATCCAGAGACCATGCCGCGCTCGCGCAGATCGCGCTCGAGCTCGGAGAGCAGCACCTGCATCAGGCCCTTGGCGCGCTCGGAGTGCCGGGTCGCGCAGTCGGTCAGCTCGGCGGTGGCGTGCTTGTCGTCGATCTCGGCGCTGGCCGCGCTCGCGGCGCGCCCGTCCGGCGTCAGCACAGCCCGATACACCACGTTGCGGCGCATGGTCTGCTGAATGTAGTCGGGATGGGTGAGCGGGCTCGGGTAGCTCCTGAACACCTGGCGGTAGAGCCGCACCAGCGCGGGGATGTGCTGCTCGCCGCACAGCAGCTGCGTGTAGCCGGCGGGAAGCGTGGCCGGCCGAGCGTCGGGCGGCTTGCGCATTACCGCCTCGATCAGGCTGTTTTCCTCGATGATGTGTGCGCTCTGCGCGCGTTGCAGCGAGCCGAAGCGGCTCATCACGAACGCGTCCTGCCCGTGGAAGTAGTACTTCAGAATGCCCTCGAGCACGAAGCCAAGGCTGAGGAAGCGCTGCCAGTCGTCGCGGGTGGCCTTCAGGAACACCTTGTCGAAGCCGTTCTGGTCCGCCAGCCAGCCGAGCCGCTCCACCAGCGGCCGATACTGTTCGGCCTGGTAGTCGAGCACCTTGAGACGGCGGTTGTAGTGATCGAAGAACACCCGCGCGCTGAAGCCCTTGGCCGCGATCTCGAAGTCGAGCCCGTAGAGCACGCCGATTGCGGTGGTGCGGATGCCTTTGTCGAGCACCAGCGGCACCAGGCCCATCTCCTTCTCGGTCGGATGCACCGGGCGCGGATCGCCGGCCGCCGGCTCCGCCTCGGGTGGACGCGCGAGCACGAGCGCCGGCTGAGACGCCCCGCCGTGCGGCGGCTGGCTGCCCGGCGGGTCCTTGTGCTTGGGACCGTGGCTCATGCTTGGCTCCCCGTGCTGGCGGCTCGCTGTACCGCTGCCGGCGAGACGAGCGCCCGCCCGTCCTTCACGATAGCCAACCCGCCGCCGCGGCGCAATCGCGCCCCTGCCTGTGCTATTGTGGACGTTCCGCCGACATCGAGGTCATACCCGCGTGCGCGGGACCCTGGATCTCGCGCGAGACGTGGCTGCAGATCGCGATGGTCTCGTCGACCACGGTCGTGAGCAGCTTGTGGATCTCCTTGACCTCGAGGTGCGAGGCCTCCTCGTCGAGCCACTCGAGCAAGTGATCGAGCCGCGCGATCGAGGGGCGCTTGTGCGAGCCGGGCGGGCTGCTGCCCCAGATGCGCTCGAGCAAGCCGTGCGCCGAACGCAGGCAATAGCGCAGCGAGCGCGGAAAGTCGGGCTCGAACAGCAGAAACTCGATCATGTTCTGCGCGGTGACGCGGCCCTGCTTCTTCTTCATGAAGGCTTCGGCGCCCGAGCACGCGCGCAGCAGCGACATCCACAGAGCCGCCCGCACGATGTCGTGGGCCGACTCGCGCTCCATGGTGTGGTGGTGCATGTCGAGGATGCGCGCGGTCTGGCCGGCGCGCTCCAGCATCACGCCGAGCCACAGAAAGCTGATCGGCTCGTCGTGCAGCATGGTGCTGCGCACCAGTCCCAGCGTGAGCTGCGTGCTGCGACGCACGGTGCGGTAGAACTCCTCGCGGTTTTCTTCGTACAGCTCCCTGGTGCTCTCGCGCCCGAGCCACAGGTACAGCTCGTTGACCTCTTCCCAGGCGTCGAGCGAGAGCTGATCGCGAATCGCGCGCGCGCACTCGCGGGCGAAGCGCACCGAGCTCGCCAGGCTGATCATGTTCTCGCGGGTCCAGGTCATGTAGTCCTGGACCAGCTCGCCCTGACCGAGCGCCTCGCGTCCGTGGCGCGCGACGAAGGGGCCCTCCTCGCCGGACACGATCACCAGCGGTTGCCAGCACTGGGTGACCGGGATGTCGGCGTCGAACACCAGCGAGCGTGTCGCCTGCAGCAGGCGCGCGCTGCTCTCGGCGCGATCGAGGTAGCGTCCGAACCAGAAGCAGTAGTCGGCGACGCGCGAGATCATGGGTTGCCCTCGCGCTCCACCCAGGTGTCCTTGGAGCCGCCGCCCTGGCTGGAGTTGACCACGTACGAGCCTTCGACCAGCGCGACGCGGGTCAGGCCGCCGGGCAGCACCCAGGTGCCCGTCTTGCTGCTGACGACGAACGGCCGCAGGTCGACGCGGCGCGGGGCGAAGCGCTCGTGCTCGGGGTCCCATGTGGGACAGGTGGAGAGCTCGATGCGGTGCTGCGCGATGTACTTGCGAGGCTCGGCCTCGATGCGCGCGCGGAACTCCTCGCGCTGCGCGGCGGTCGATTGCGGGCCCATCAGCATGCCGTAGCCGCCCGCCTCGTCGACCGCCTTGACCACCAGCTCGGCAAGGTGCTCGAGCACGTACTTCTTGTCGGCGGGACGCGCGCACACGTAGGTGTCGACCTGCGCCAGCAGCGGCTCTTGCTTGAGGTAGTAGCGGATCATGTCCGGTACGAAGGGGTAGACGGCCTTGTCGTCGGCGCAGCCGTTGCCCGGCGCATTGACCAAGCTGACGCGGCCGGCCGCGTACGCGCGCATCAACCCGGGCACACCCAGCAAGCTGTCGGGGCGAAAGAACTCCGGATCGAGGTAGGCGTCGTCGACGCGGCGGTAGATCACGTGCACGCGCTTGGGGCCATGCGTGGTGCGCACGAACACGGTGTCGTCGTCGACGAACAGATCGGCGGGCTCGACCAGGTCGATGCCCATGTGGCGGGCCAGAAAGGAGTGCTCGAAGTAAGCCGAGTTGTAGATGCCCGGCGTCAGCACGACCATGCTCACCTCGTCGTCGCCGTCGGGCGCGATCGAGCGCATGGCGTGGGCGAGCTCGGCCGGGTACTGCTCGATCTGGCGCACCCGCGTCATCTCCAGCGCCTCGTGGAACAGGCGCTTGGTGACCAGCCGGTTCTCGAGCACGTACGACACACCCGAGGGCGTGCGCACGTTGTCCTCGAGCACGCGGAACACGCCGTCGGGACTGCGGATCAGGTCGATGCCCCCGATCAGGATGCGCACCCCACCCGGAGGCGCGATGCCGCGCAGCTTCGGCTCGTAGGTCTTGGCCGCCAGCACCAGGTCCCCCGGGACCGCCTTGTCGCGCAGGATTGCCTGGCGGCCGTAGATGTCGTCGAGGAAGGCGTTGAGCGCGGCGACGCGCTGCACCAGGCCGCGTTCCACCAGCGCCCACTCGCGCGCGGCGATCACACGCGGCACCAGGCAGATGGGGAAGATCTTCTCGGTGCCCTGCCGGTCCGAATAGACCGAGAAGGTGACGCCCTGGTTGAAGAGCGAGAGCTCGGCCAGGCCCTGGTGGCGGGCGAAGTCGGCGGTGGAGAGCCGGTTCAGCAGCGCGTGCAACCGGGCCGTGTGCGGGCGCACCGAGCTGTCCGCGGCGAACATCTCGTCAAAGCTGCCAGCCAGCGCTTGGTAGGAGTCGAAAACGCCCATGGACCGCGAGGAAACCAGGTGTAACACCTTGCCATCTAAGCACCGTGAAAGGGGCAGAAACAGCGGGAAGACCGAGAATTTTCGCGGTTTTGACCGGTCCGAAACAATCCCGATACACGCGCACGACTAACTGCTAAAGGCCGCCTATGGCCATCCGCGTCGCTCTCCATCACCTCTCTCGCTACCGTTACGACCGGCTGGTGCGGCTGGCACCGCACGTCGTTCGGTTGCGGCCCGCGCCGCACACCCGCACGCCGATCAGCGCGTACTCGCTGCGCATCACGCCCGAGGACCACTGGCTGAACTGGCAGCAGGACCCGTTCGGCAACTGGCAGGCCCGGCTGGTCTTTCCCAAGCCGCTGGCGCGCGAGCTCAGCGTCGAGGTCGAGCTGATCGCCGATCTGGCGACCATCAACCCGTTCGACTTCTTCGTCGAGGAGCACGCCGAGAAGGTTCCGTTCCGCTACGAGGGCGCGGTCGCGCGCGAGCTGCGCCCCTACCTCGAGCTGAGCCAGAGCGGGCCGCGGCTGATGCAGCTGGTGCGTCGGGTCGCCGATGACATGGTGCGGCCCGGTCGCCGCAGCGTCGACGTGCTGGTCGACATCAACCAGCTGATCCAGCGCTCGCTGCGCTACGACATCCGCATGGAGCCGGGGGTGTTCTCGCCCGAGGAGTCGCTGCAGCGCGGCCACGGCTCGTGCCGCGACTTCGCCTGGCTGCTGGTGCACGTGCTGCGCAACACCGGCTTTGCCGCCCGCTTCGTCTCCGGTTACTCGATCCAGCTCAGGGCCGACCAGCTCGCGATCGACGGCCCGCCCGGGGTCGAGCACGACTGCACCGATCTGCACGCCTGGGCCGAGGTGTACCTGCCCGGCGCCGGCTGGATCGGGCTCGACGCGACCAGCGGCCTGTTGTGCGGCGAAGGGCACATTCCGCTGGCGTGCACGGCCGAGCCCGACACCGCCGCGCCGATCAGCGGCTCATATGCTTGGGACAAGGGGCACGAGCAGGACGAGGTCGAGGAGCACTTCGAGGTCACGATGCGGGTCACCCGCATCGAGGACCGCCCGCGTCCGACCAAGCCCTACGACGAGGCGCAGTGGCAGGCGCTGCGCTCCTGCGGGCAGCAGGTGGATGCCGTGCTGGCCGCGCAGGACATGCGGCTGACGATGGGCGGCGAGCCCACCTTCGTCGCGATCGACGATCCGGACGGCGACGAGTGGAACACCACCGCGGTCGGGCCGACCAAGGAGAAGTACGCCGACCAGCTGGTTCGGCGGCTGCAGCGCCGCTTCGCGCCGGGCGGCCTGCTGCACCACGGCCAGGGCAAGTGGTACCCGGGCGAGCAGCTGCCGCGCTTCGCGTACTCGTGCTATTTCCGCAAGGATCGCGAGCCGATCTGGCGCGAGCCCGAGCTGTTCGCGCAGCCCGGCGTGCGCAACCACGGCGCGCCCGACGCCGACGGCTTCGTGCGCGCGCTGGCCGAGCGGCTGGGCGTCGGGGGCAGCCATATCCAGCCCGGCTTCGAGGACACGTTCTACTACCTGTGGCGCGAGCGGCGGCTGCCGGTCAACGTCGATCCCTTGGAGTCCAGGCTGGAAGACCCGCTGGAGCGGGAGCGGCTGCGCCGCATCTTCAGCAACGGGCTCAGCCAGGTGATCGGTTACGCGCTGCCGCTGCAGCCCAGCTGGGAGCACGGCCAGCTGTCATGGCAGAGCGGCCCGTGGTTCCTGCGCGACGAGCGCATGTATCTGATTCCGGGCGATTCGCCGATGGGCTGGCGGCTGCCGCTCGATTCGCTGCCCTGGCAGGCGGAGGGCGACCGCGTGCCGGTGTTCGAGCGCGATCCGATGGCGGCGCGGCCCCCGCTGCCTGTGCGGGCGCAGCTCTCGCGGCGAGCGCCGGCCCCGCTATCGCCGCGCGAGGCGGCCGCGGTGGGTGCGGGCGCGTACGGGCTTGCGCGGCCGCGCTCCGGGCAGTCGGCCGGCGGGCTCGCGCGCACCGCGCTGTGCGTGGAGCCGCGCAACGGGATGCTGCACGTGTTCATGCCGCCGCTGGAGCTGCTCGAGGAGTACCTCGACCTGATCTCTGCGATCGAGGACACGGCCACGCAGCTGGCGCTGCCGGTGCGCATCGAGGGCTATCACCCGCCGGGCGATCCGCGCGTGCAGCGCATCCAGGTCACGCCCGACCCGGGCGTGATCGAGGTCAACATCCACCCTGCGGCGTCGTGGTCCGAGCTCGTGGACACCACCACGATCCTCTACGAGGAGGCCAAGGCCTGCCGGCTGGCCAGCGAGAAGTTCATGCTCGACGGCCGCCACGTGGGCACTGGCGGCGGCAACCACATCACGCTGGGCGGTCCGACCGCGCCCGACAGCCCGTTTCTGCGCCGCCCCGACCTGCTGCGCAGCATGCTCGGCTACTGGCTCAATCACCCCTCGCTGTCGTACCTGTTCTCCGGCCTGTTCATCGGGCCGACCAGCCAGGCACCGCGCATCGACGAGGCGCGCCACGACAGCCTGTACGAGCTCGACATCGCCTTCGGGGCCCTGCAAGCGGGAGCGGATCACGCGCCGCCGTGGCTGGTCGATCGGGTGTTCCGCCACCTCCTGGTCGACGTTACCGGCAACACCCACCGCACCGAGCTGTGCATCGACAAGCTGTACAGCCCGGACAGCGCGGCGGGCCGCCAGGGCCTGATCGAGATGCGCGCGTTCGAGATGCCGCCCGACTCGAAGATGAGCTGCGCGGCGCAGCTGCTGGTGCGAGGCTTGCTGGCGTGGTTCTGGCGTGAGCCGTACCAGCGCGAGATCGTACGCTGGGGCACCACCCTGCTCGACCGCTTCATGCTGCCGGAATTCCTGGTCAGCGATTTCTACGACGTGCTCGATGATCTCGGCCGTGCGGGCTTCGCCTTCGACCGCCGCTGGTTCGAGCCGCACATCGAGTTTCACTTTCCGCTGCTCGGGCGGGTCGCGGTCTCGGGGCTCGAGCTGGAGCTGCGCCAGGCGCTCGAGCCCTGGCACGTGCTTGGCGAGCAGCACGCGCAGGCCGGCACCGTGCGCTACGTGGACTCCTCGGTCGAGCGCGTGCAGGTCAAAGTCAGCAACATGACCGATCCGCGCCACGTGGTGGCGTGCAACGGCCGCCGAGTTCCCCTGCACCCGACCGGCACCAGCGGCGAGTACGTTGCCGGGGTGCGCTATCGCGCTTGGCAGCCGCCGACCGCGCTGCACCCGACGATCGGCGTGCACGCGCCGCTGGTGTTCGACTTGCTGGACGCCTGGTCGGAGCGCGCGCTCGGCGGCTGCACGTATTACGTGGCCCATCCCGGTGGGCTCGCTTACGAGACCTTCCCCCACAACGCCTTGGAAGCCGAAGCCCGCCGCCGCACGCGCTACATCCCCTTCGGACACACCCCCGGCCGCCATCCGCTCCCGCCACAGGAGCGCAGCGACGAGTTGCCTCTGACACTCGACCTGCGCCGGGCCCCTGCCGCCTGATAGGATGCGGCCGGCATGTCCGAGAACCCGATGTCGAGGCCCGCGTCCGCGCTGGCGCAGTCCTATCAGCCGCCGCCCGGCGTCTACGACGAGCTCAAGGACGAGCAGGGCAGGCTGCGGCCGCACTGGCTGAAGCTCTTCTCGCTGCTCGACCCGCTGGGCTCACCCGAGCTGGCTCGACGCTGGGACAAGGCGCGCCACCTGCTGCACGAGAACGGCGTCAGCTACAACGTCTACGGCGATCCGCAGGGCATGGAGCGGCCGTGGAACGTGTCGTTGATCCCGGCTGTGGTCTCGGCCGACGAGTGGCAGCGCATCGAGAGCGGTCTGGTGCAACGGGCGCGCCTGCTCGAGGCGCTGCTGCAAGATCTGTACGGCCCGCAGCGGGTGCTGCTCGAGGATCTACTGCCGCCGGAGCTGGTGTTCGAGAATCCGCGCTTCCTGCGCGCGTGCCACGACATGAGCTTGCCGGACAACGCCTGGCTGCCGCTATACGCGGCCGACCTGGTGCGCCTGCCCTCGGGGCAGTTCGTGGTGCTCGAGGATCGCACCCAGGCGCCCTCGGGCGCGGGCTACGCGCTCGAGAACCGCATCGTCATCTCCAACGTGCTGCCCGATGCCTTTCGCCAGTGCGGGGTCGAGCGGCTGGCGCCTTTCTTTCGCACGCTGCGCGACATGCTGCAGGCGCTCGCTCCGCACAACCGCGACAACCCGCGCATCGTGCTGCTCACGCCGGGGCCGTACAACGCGACCTATTTCGAGCAGGCCTACCTGGCGCAGTACCTCGGCTACACCCTGGTCAACGGCGGCGACCTCACGGTGCGCGCCGATCGCGTGTTCCTCAAGACCCTCAGCGGCCTGCAGCCGGTCGACGTGATCCTGCGCCGCGTCAACGACGACTACTGCGACCCGCTGGAGCTGCGGCCCGAGTCGGTGCTCGGCGTTCCCGGGCTGACCCAGGCCGTGCGCGCGGGCAACGTCGCGCTCGCCAACCCGCTTGGCACCGGGCTGCTGCAGTCCCACGCCATCCTGCCCTACCTGGGCGGGCTCTGCCGCGCGCTGCTCGGCGAGGAGCTGCAGCTCGAGTCGGTGCGCACTTTCTGGTGCGGCGACGCCAGCGCGCTGCGCCAGGCCGAGAGCAGCTTCGACGACGTGGCGGTGAAGGCCGCGTTCGGACAGGCCTTCGCGCAGCCGGTGTTCACGGCCCAGCTCGATGCCAACCAGCGCGCCGCGCTGCTGGCGGAGATCCACAAGCGTCCCACCCGCTACGTGATCCAGGAGCACGTGCGCGCCTCCACCACGCCCTCGCTCTCCGAGCGCGCGCTGATCCCTCGCGCCCTGGTGATGCGTTGCTTCGCGGTCGCCGGACGCGGCGGCTACGCGGCGATGCCCGGCGCGCTGTCGCGCGTAGCCGCTGCCGAGGAGGGTACGGAGCTGTCGATGCAGCTCGGCGCCGGCAGCAAGGACACCTGGGTGCTGTCGCGCGGCTCGGTTACCAGCTTCAGCCTGCTGCCGCCCAGCAACCGCCCGGTGGAGCTGTCGCGCGGCGGCGGCGACCTGCCGAGCCGCGCGGCCGACAACCTGTATTGGCTCGGGCGCTATGCCGAGCGCGCCGAGGCGGTCGCGCGCCTGGCGCGCGTGGCCTGCTCGCGCCTGTACGAGCTGGTGGCCCAGGCCGAGATCGACCGCAGCTCGGAGCTGGCGCCGCTGCTGCGCGCGCTCAGCGCGCAGACCGCGCTGTCGTACACGGCGCCGCTGGCCGACACCGCCGTGAGCCTGCGGGCCGCCGAGGAACAGCTGCGGTTCTCGGTCTTCGGCGAGGATGGCGGCGGCACGCTCAAGGTCGTGCTGCGCGCCACGCTGCGCTCGGGGCGGCTGGTGCGCGACCGCATCTCCACCGACACCTGGCGCGTGCTGGCCGCGCTCGACGACGAGCTGCACGCCGCCGAGCGCGACCTCGAGCACGATCCGCTCGGCTCCACCCAGGAAGTGCTCAACCGCCTGGTGCTGCGGCTGGTCGCGTTCAGCGGCCTGGTGATGGACAGCATGACGCGCGGGCAGGCCTGGCGCTTTCTGGAGATGGGCCGGCGCCTGGAGCGTGCGATGGGACTGGTCACGCTGCTGCGCGGTAGCCTGACCACGCGCTGCGACCGTGAGGCGCCGCTGCTCGAGGCGCTGCTCGAGACCGCCGACAGCAGCATGACCTACCGCCGCCGCTATCTGACCACGCTGCAGGTCGCGCCGGTCGTGGATCTGCTGCTCACCGACGAGACCAACCCGCGCTCGGTGCTGTACCAGGTGGAAGAGCTGATGCGGCACATCGAGGCGCTGCCGGTCAGCGGACATGGCCCGCGCACGCAGCAGCAGCGCATCGCGCTGTCGGTGCTGACCGACCTCAAGCTGACCGACGTCGATCGCGCCTGTGCGCCCGACGAGCAGGGCAACCGGCCGCGGCTGGAGACGCTGCTGCTCGACCTGGCCATGCGCATCCCGGCGCTCTCGGACTCGCTCTCCGATCGCTATCTGGCGCACGCCACCGTTTCGCGCCATCTCACGCAGGACGAGAACATCGACGAAGCGACGCGCACGCAATCAGGACGGGGCTCGCCATGAAGCTCAAGGTCGTGCACAAGACGACGTACTACTACGGGGAGGCGGTCACGACCTCACACCACGAGGCGCGCATCACACCACGTGACACCCACAATCAGCGCCTGTTCTCGCACGAGCTCCAGGTTCGCCCGCCGCCCGAGGCGCGCCGCCGCCGCTTCGACTACTTCGGCAACCGCGCGGTGCACTTCAGCCTGAGCGAGCCGCACCGCGAGCTCGAGGTGCTGGCGCACAGCGTGGTCGAGGTCAATCCGCTGCGCCAGCCGGTGCTCGAGGCCTCGCCGCCTTGGGAGCGCGTGCGCGACCGTCTGTGCAGCGACCGCAAGCGCGACATGCTCGACGCCTACGCGATGGCGCTCGAGTCCGAGCAGGTGAAGCGTTCGGCGGAGCTGTCGGATTACGCGGTACGCTCCTTCGGCGCGGAACGGCCCGTGCTGGAGGCTGTGCGTGACCTGGTGGCGCGCATCCGCACCGACTTCAGCTATGATCCGCGCGCCACCGACGTGTCGACTCCGCTCGACGAGGTGCTGCGGCTGCGCCGCGGCGTGTGCCAGGACTTCGCGCACCTCGCGATCGGGTGTCTGCGCTCGCAGGGGCTGGCCGCGCGCTACGTCAGCGGCTACCTGCTCACGCTGCCTCCGCCAGGCAAGCCCAAGCTGGTCGGCGCGGACGCCTCGCACGCCTGGTTCGCCGCCTTCGTGCCCGAGCTCGGCTGGGTCGACTTCGACCCCACCAACGACATGCTGCCCTCCGACGAGCACATCACGGTGGCCTTCGGCCGCGACTTCTCCGACGTGACCCCGATCCGCGGCGTGATCCTGGGCGGCGGCCGGCATCGGCTGGGGGTCTCGGTCGACGTGAGCACGCTATGAGTCGGCCCGCGCGCGCCCGAATGAAAGAACCTTTCGTGCCTCAGGCGCGAAACTGAAAGGAGTCTTCAGCTTCACGAGCGATGCTGGCCCGGCAGGCCGGCTCTCTCGCGTGATTTTGGCCGACTTGGGCTCGGCATGGGTAGTGCATGAGCGGGGGCGAGCCTCATGCGCTTGCCATCCCGCTTCTGTACCGCGGCCGCCGTCTTTACTGCGTGGCTCCTGGCTGGCGCCAGCATACCTGTGCTTGCTCGGGCCCAGGGAGCAATCCAGGGTGGCCCCGCCTCGGCGATCACCCAATCGCCGGCCCTCTCCACCTCGGGCGCGGTGACCACTGCGGGCGGCGCTGCGCCGGCCCCCGCGCCGCCGTCCGCGGCGCCGGCCGTGGCGCCTGGGTCCGACGGTGCGGCCCACCAGCTCGCCCCGCCCGCGCCCGCCTCCCCCGTTCCGCCCGGCGCAGTCGACACACAGGCTTTGCTGCTCCGGCCCGCTGCGCTGGTGCAATGGGTTCGTACGCATCACCCCGATGCGCTGGCGGCCGACGCCGCGGTGCGTGCCGCGCATGCGGAGCGCCGCGTGAGCCGCGTGTATCCGAACCCGCAGCTCGTGCTCAACGCCAACGGGTTCGTGCCCGGGCGGGTGCAACCGCCGGCCGCCAGCTACCTCGATCCGATCAACCTCGGCGCCGGCTTGCAGGAAACCTTCGAGATCGGTAAGCGCGGGCCACGCAGCGCCGCGGCCGACCTGCGCGCCGAGGAAGCAGGGGCGAGCCGCGGGGACGTGCTCTTGCAGCGCGTGGCTGACGCGCGTGACGCGCTGGCACGAGTCCTGTACCTCGAGCAGCGCCAGTCGATTCTCGAGGAGCGCGTGCGGGCGGCGCACCAGATGATCGCCCTCGAGAGCGTGCGCTTGCAACACGGCGACATCAGCGGCACCGATCTCGATCGGCTGCGGCTCGACACGGCTGCGGTGGAGCGTGCGGCGGCCGACAACCGCGCCGACCGCGATGCGGCGCTGGGCGACTGTTCGACCGCGCTGGCCGCGCCATGCAGCACGCGGGGCGATGAAAGCGTGCTCGATGCCGCGGCCCAGCTGCCCGCGCAGCTTCCCCGAGGCGAGCTCACCGCCGCGCAGCAGCCGGCAGTGCGCGCGTTCGAGCTGGAGCACGACGCCGCCTTGGAAGATGCCAGGCTGTGGCGCCATCACGTTATCCCCGATCCCACGGTCGGCGTCTCGTACACCCGCGACTTCTACAAGGCCTCGGGCGCGCAAGGGGACACGCTCGGCGTCTTCGCCTCGATTCCGCTGCCGTTCTTCGACACCGGCGGCCCTCAGGCCGACGCCTCCACCGCGCAGGCGTTGCAAGCGCACGAGCAGGCCGTCGCCCTCGAGAACCGGTTTCGCGCCGACGCGCGCGCGCTGCTTGCGCGCAAGGTGACGCTCGACCAGACGCTGCAGCGGCTCGAGCGCACGCTGTTGCCGCTCTCGAGCTCGGTGGTGAAGTCCGCCGAGTTGGCATTCAACGCCGGCCAGCTCAGCCTTACCGATTTCCTGCTGGCACGGCGCGACTACAGCGCCCTGCTCCTCGACCGCATCGATACGCGTTACGCCTCGTTCAGCGTTCGCAATCAGTTGCGGCGCGTGCTGGGTCTCGATGCACGCCTCGTCTCTCCATGAACCAAGGGTGAGCCATATGTCGTCCCTCGATCACAGCCCGCTTTCATCCGCCGCCCGCGTCGCGCCGGAACCGATCATGCCGCCCCGCCGCAGCCGGATCATCACCGCTGCGGCCGCCGCGCTCGCGAGCACGCTGCTCATCTGGGCCGCGTCGCGCTTCGAGCGTCCTGCACCGCCTCCACCGCAGGACAACCCCGACGTGAAGGTGCATGGCAAATCGGTGTCGCTCGCGCCGGGCGCGCCCCAGTGGCAGCTGGTGAAGTTGGGCACGGCCGAACCGAGCACGGAGCAGTGGACGGACGCGGTGCCGGCATCCGTGAAGGTCGACGAGACCACTGCCGCGCGCATCGGCGCACCGCTCAAAGGCCGCGTTGGCCGCGTCTTTGTCGAGCTCGGACAGTCAGTCAACCGGGGCGACCCGCTGTTCTCGACCGCGAGCCCCGACATGGCCGCCCTGACCCAGGAGGTCGACAGCGCGAAGGCCTCTCTCGACGCCTCGCGTGCGCAGCACGACCGCATCAAGGCGATGGTCGACGCGCGCGCGCTGCCCGGCAAGGAGGAGATCGAAGCCGCCCTCACGCTCCACCAGGCCGAGCTGGCGTACGGCACCGCGCGCTCGAAGCTGGCGGCGCTCAAGGTGTCGTCGAGCTCGAGTAACGAATTCGTGGTCAAGTCGCCGCGCGCCGGCTACGTCGTGGCCAAGGACGTGCTCCCCGGCCAGGAGATCAGCCCGGACTCGAACAGCGCCCTGATGACGATCGCCGACCTGTCCTCGGTATGGGTGGTCGCCGAGCTGTTCGAGGCGAACGCGGCCGCCATCACCAAGGGCACGGCGGCGCGCATCGAGGTCGCGACGAACCCCGGCAAGCAGTACGGCGGCGTGGTGGACCTCGTCAGCGCGGTCGTCGATCCCGAGCGCCACACCATCCCGGTCCGGGTACAGCTGACCAACCCCAGCGGCGAGCTGAAGCCGAACACCTACGCGCGCATGCAGTTTTTGACCAAGCCCGTGCCCGGTGTGGTCGAGGTGGAATCCACCGCGCTGGTGACCGACGGAGCGCAGCAATATGTCTACGTGCGCGCGCAGGACGGCAGCTTCTCCCGCCGCGACGTGGTCGCCGGCCGGGTGCACGGTGGCAAGGTTACCCTGTTGTCGGGCCTGAAGGCTGGCGAGACGGTGGCCGAAACCGGTGCCGCCTTGCTCGACAACCAGATCTCGCTCGACCAGTAGAGCCCCAGCCGCCATGCTCGAAGCACTCCTGAGGCATTCGCTCAACACGCGGCTCGCGGCGATTCTGTTCGCCGTCACCTTGGCGGCGGTCGGTTGGTTCGCCTACCAGGACCTCACGATTGAGGCGTTCCCCGACCCGACCGACACCCAGGTCCAGGTGATCACGTTATTCCCGGGGCAGCCCACGGAGGAGGTCGAGCGCCGGGTGTCGATCCCGCTCGAGCGCGTGCTCAACGGCACGCCGCACCTGTTCAGGCTGCGTAGCATCTCGCTGTTTGGTCTCTCCTTCATCACCGCTACCTTCGACGATGGGGTGGACATGCAACCCGCGCGGCAGCTGGTGCTCGAGCGCCTGCGCGACGCCGACCTGCCCCAGGGGATCGATCCCCAGCTCGGCCCGATGGCGACGCCGATCGGAGAGGTGTACCGCTACACGCTCGACGGTCCCGGCGCCGACCCGATGACGCTCCGCACGCTGCAGGATTGGGTGGTTCGCCCGCAGATCTTGCGCGCGGCCGGCGTCGCCGACGTGGTGTCTTACGGCGGGCTGGTGCGTGAGATCCACGTCGAGCCCCAGCCGGAAACGATGGCGAGCTTGGGCGTGGGGCTCGACGACGTGTTCCAAGCGCTGAGCAAAGCCAGCAGCAACGCCAGCGGCGGCTACGTCGAGCGCGGTGCCGAGGCGTTCGTGATCCGCAGCCTCGGCATCTTCACCGGAATCGACGACATCAAGAAGACGCGCGTGGCCTACCACGACGGCGTCCCTGTGTTGCTCAGCGACGTGGCCCAGGTGGTCGAGGGCTACGCGCCACGTCAGGGCGTGGTTACGCGCGACGACAATCAGGACGCCGTCGAAGGCATCGTGCTGATGCGGCGCGGCGAGAATCCGTCCGTGGTGCTGGCCGGGCTGCGCGACCGCCTCAAGGAGCTGAACACGCGCATCCTGCCGGACGGAATCAAGGTCAACCCGTTCTACGATCGCACCGATCTGGTGAACACCACGCTGCACACGGTGTTCCACAACCTGGCCGAGGGCGCGATCCTGGTCACCCTGGTGCTGTTCGCGTTCACGCTCAGCCTGCGCGCGTCGCTGATCGTAGCCACGGTGATCCCGTTGTCGCTTGCGGCGTCGTTCGCGTACCTGCACATGCGCGGCATGAGCGCAAACCTGTTGTCCATGGGCGCGATCGACTTCGGCATCATCGTCGATGGCGCGGTGATCCTGGTCGAGCACCTGTTCCACCGCGTGCCCGAAGACGGACCCCACGACACGCAGTCGCTGAAGGACAGCATCCTGCGTGCCGCTGGCGAAGTGGCGCGCCCGACGCTGTTTTCACTCTTGATCATCATCGCCGCCTACATCCCGATCTTCTCCATGCAGCGCGTCGAGGGCCGCATCTTCTCGCCCATGGCCAACACCGTGGTCAGCGCGTTGATCGGTGCGCTGCTTGTCAGCTTCACCGTGGTCCCGGTGCTGGCGATGACCGCGCTACGCAGGCAGAAGCCCCTGCGCGAGTCACCCCTGCTGGCATGGTCGCGCAAGGCGTATGCACCGTCGCTCGCGTATGCCATGGCGCGGCCCGCGATGCTGGCGATCCTGGCGCTCGGCGCGCTAATCGCGTCGTTCGTGCTGCTCCCGCGGCTCGGCTCCGAGTTCTTGCCGGAGCTCAACGAGGGCGCGCTGTACGTGACCTTCACCTTGCCCGACACCACCAGCCCCACCGAGGGTCGCAGGCTCACGCCGCGCATCGAGAAGCTGCTGCGGCGCACGCCGGAGGTGGTGTCGTTGATGTCGCAGCTCGGGCGCCCGGAGGATGGCACAGACGCCACGCTGCCGAACAATCTCGAGATCTTCGTCAAGCTCAAGCCGCCGGATCGGTGGCGGCCGAACAAGCGCACACTGAACTCGCTGGTCTCGGAAATGGCGAGCAACCTCGGCGAGATCCCCGGGCTCGAGTACAACTTCTCGCAGCCGATCCGCGACAACGTGGCCGAGAACATCTCGGGGCAATTTGGCCAGATCGCGCTCAAGATCTACGGCGACGACCTCGACGTGCTCCAGCAGGCTGCCGAGAAGGCCAAGGACGCGATCGCCGACGTGCCCGGCGTGGCAGACCTCGGCATCGTCAAGTCGGGCGAGTCACCACAGGTGGCGGTCAAGCTCGATCGCGACGCGCTCGCGCGCTTCGACCTCGACCTCGCGGACGTGCAGGACTACATCGAAACCGCCATGGGCGGCCATGTGGCGAGCGAGCTGTGGGATGGCGAGAAGCGTTTCGACGTCACCGTGCGCCTGCCGCGGGTGACGCGCCAGGACGTGCCGGCGATCCGCGAGGTGCGCCTGCCGCTCAAGGACGGACAGGTGATCCCGCTGTCGGCCGTGGCCGACGTGCGCATGGCGACCGGACGCGCGGCCATCACGCGCGAGAACGGGCACCGCTACATCGGCGTACGCATGAACGTTCGCAACCGTGACATGGGCTCCTTCGTGGCCGAAGCGCAGAAGAAGGTCGACGCGGCGCTGAAACTGCCCGCCGGCTACCAGTTGACCTGGGGAGGCGAGTTCGAGAACCAGCAGCGCGCGATGGCGCGGCTGCGCGTGGTGATACCGCTGGCCCTGCTGATCACGTTCTTCCTGTTGTTCTCGGCATTCGAGAGCGTGTGGACTGCGTTGCTCATTCTGCTGAACACGCCCTTCGCGCTGATCGGGGGCGTGCTCGGCCTTGCGGTGGCGGGAATGACGCTTTCGGTGTCGGCGGCGGTCGGCTTCATCGCCCTGCTCGGTCAGGCGGTGCTCAACGGCGTGCTCGTCGTCGCTGCCATCAACAGCCGGCTCGAGCGCGGCGAGAGCGACTATGCCGCGACCATGGGCGGCGCCAGCGACCGCCTGCGCGCGATTCTGATGACCGCGCTGCTCGCATCCCTCGGGCTGCTGCCGGCGGCGATGTCGCACGCCATCGGCAGCGAAACGCAGCGGCCGATCGCGGTCGTGGTGGTGGGAGGGACGATCACCGCCGCGGCGCTGACGCTGATCGTGCTGCCGGTCAGCTACTATTACTCCCTGCGGCTGAAGCGCGCGATCGCAGCCCGGCGCGCGGCGGGTCTCAGGGTGTTGGGGGCGGCGCGGTGAGACGCCCCGACGTCGCGCCGCCGCCTGCGCCGATGAGCTAAGCTAGCGACGTTGGAGCTCAACACTGCCACCACAGGCGCGCTCGCCGCCGCCCACCAGCGCTTTGCGCGTGCGGTGCTGTGGCTGTATATCGGCGCGACCACTGTCTCCATCACGGTGCTGGTGGCGGGGCTGGTTGCCGACCGCCGCTACGACGAGGAGCGCTCCGAGCAGCGCCTGCTGCTCGAGACGCAAGCGCGCGCGCGCTACTTCGCCCACCACCTGCGTCTGCTATCCGAGGAGCTGCATCGGTTGGGCCTGCGCTCGGAGGTGAACCTGCTCGACCACAACCTCGATCCGGAGCGCAGCCTGCTCGCGCTGGAGCACGAGGACAGCGCCTTCTTCGACCTCGGCGTCGCCGTGGTCGACGCGAGCGGCGCCGTGCTCTGGGCTCAGCCTCGCGACTTCCTCGGCACCACGCACAGCCTCGGCCACACCGCCTGGTTCGGCGACATCCGCGTGCAGCCGCGGGTGAACATCGTCGCGGTCGATCCCGAGGACAAGACCGCGATCGTGTACGTGCTATCGCCGATCGTACGAGGCGGCGTGTTCACCGGCGCGCTGGTCGGAGGCGTCGACCTCGCGAGCGGCCGGCCGATCGAGAGTCGCGACGCTCCTCACATCGGGCAGACTGTGCTGGCGACCAGCCGAGGCAGCGTGATTTACCCGGCGCGGCCGCCAGCGTACGCCGGCAGCACGGAGTGGAAGTCGCTGTTCCCCCGCACGCCGCTGGCAGAGCCGATCAAGGAGACCATGTTGTCGAGCCGGCCGACCGTCGTCGCGATGGCACCGCTCGGTCTGGCCGGTTTCACCCTGCTCACGGTCGCCGGCCGCGCGGCGCTGTTCGAGCCGGCGTGGCTGCGGCTGCGCACGCGCCTGTTGGTCGGGTTCGTGCTGGCGGTTTCGCCCCTGATCGGGCTGCTGTATCTATTCCGGCGCTCCTTGCTGGCGTTCCGTCGCTCCGAGGAGGCGGCGGTGCGCGAGGATCGGCTGCGCCGGCTGGGCGAGGCCTCGAACCTGATCGCGCACGAGGTACGCAACTCCCTCAACGGCCTACGCGTCGGGTTCGACCTGGTGCTCGACCCCAAACACGGCAAGGATGCGCGCCATGAGCGCGTGGTGAACGAGCTGCGCGCGGAGATCGAGCGCTTGAGCAGCTTCACCCACCAGCTCATGCTGTTTGCCAAAGATCCGGCGCCGCGTCCCGCGCCCGCCGACCTCTCCGAAATCGTGTCCAACGCGCTCCACCTCACCCGCGACCTGGCCGACGAGCTCGGGGTGCGGGTGGAGGTGTGCGGCAACGACACCCGCGACCCGGTCGAGGTCGACGCCACGCTGGTCCGGATCGCGATCTCGAACCTGATCGCCAATTCCCTGGACGCGCTCTCGACCATGCAAAGCCCGGCCGAGCCGCCGTGCCTGACCGTGGCGGTCGAGCGCGACGGGGACGTGCGCCGGGTGCGCGTGCGAGACAACGGGCCGGGCATATCGGCCGAGGTCTCGCGTACGCTGTTCGAGCCGTTCGTGACCTCGAAGCCGAGTGGAGTCGGCATCGGGCTGGCGCTCGCGCGCAAGGTGGCGCGCGCGCACGGCGGTGATCTGCAGCTCGAACGGACGCCGCGCGGTGCGAGCTTCGTGCTGACGTTGAAGGCCGCCGCGACGGCAGCAACAACGGCGGGTGCGAGATGAGACGCAGCGTGTTGGTGGTCGATGATGAGCGGGTATTCCGCGTGATGGCGGAGGAGGCCCTGTTGCGCGAGGGCTTCGAGGTCAAGACGGCAGCGACGCTGGCGCGCGCCCGCAGTGCGCTCGAGCGCTTCACGCCCGATGTGATCGTGCTCGACCGCCGCCTGCCCGACGGCGACGGCCTCGACCTGATCGAGGCCGCGCGCGAGCATGGTGCATCGGCGCCGCTGGTCATCGTGGTGACGGCCTACGGCGACGTGGAGAATGCGGTGCAGGCGCTGCGCGCGGGCGCGACCGACTACCTGACCAAGCCGATCCAGCTGCCCGACCTGTTGTTCAAGCTCAACAAGGCGCTCGAGGCGCGCGGGTTGCGCGATCAGCTCGCGCTGGCCAAGAACAACGCGCCACGGCCGCCGATCACGGAGTGCGGGGGGCAGGCCGAGCGCTTGCTTCGACAGCGGCTATCGAGCGTGGCGGCAAGCCCGCTCACGCCGGTGTTGCTGGTCGGCCCTTCGGGGGCCGGCAAGCAGTGCGCGGCCGAATTGCTGCACGCGATGACGTACCCCCAGACGCCCGCGGCGCCGTTCGTCGAGATCAACTGCGCGGCCGTGCCGCGCGACCTGTTCGAGAGCGAGCTGTTCGGCCACGAGAAGGGCGCCTTCACCGACGCCCGCGTCCCGCGCCGCGGGTTGGTCGAGCTCGCCGACGGCGGCACGCTGTTTCTGGACGAGGTCACGGAGCTTGGCGCCGATTCGCAGGCCAAGCTGCTCAAGTTCCTCGACACCATGCGGTTTCGCCGCGTCGGCGGCCAGCGCGAGATGGAGGTGCGGCTGCGTGTGGTAGCCGCGTCCAATCAGGACATCGCGCGCCTGGTCGAGGAAGGCAGGCTGCGCGCCGATCTCTATCATCGCCTCAGCGTGTTCACGATCGAGGTGCCGGCGCTCAAGGATCGGCGCGAGGACATCCCGAACCTGGTCGACGGCTTCGTGCGCCACTTCGCCGATCGGGTGAAGAAGCGCATCCGCGGGGCCTCGCCGGGCGCGGTCGCGTTGCTCAGCGGCTACGACTACCCGGGCAACATCCGCGAGCTGCGTAACATCATCGAGCGCGCGGTAATCTTGGCACAGTCGTCCGAGCTGACCGAGCACGATATCGTCTTGCCCAGCCGCCCGAGCGCGGCGCCGGTTGCGGCGTCCAATGCTTTCTTCACGGTGCGCTACTCGGGCGACCAGCCGCCCGCGCTCGAGTCGATCGAGAGGGCGTACGTCGCCCGCGTGCTGGAGCACTTCGGGGGCAAGCGCATGCAGGCGGCGCAGAGCCTCGGCATCTCCTATCCGACTTTCTTGAAGCGACTCCGCGAGCTCGGCCTCGACTGATTCGGCCGATGGCAGCGTTTCGCGCGCCGACGGCGTGGCGTACCGGAGCGCAGCCGCCGAGGGTATTGGCCGCGGCGGGCCGCGGGATTACTGTGCCCTGGTGGCGGTGCGCGCAGCGAGCGATACGAGCTGCTTCCACGGTCGCGTGAGCGCGGTGCGCGGCACCGTGCTCGACGTGCGCTTCGACGGGCCCGTGCCCGGCATCGGCGCCGGGCTGCATTGCGCGAGTGAGTCGGGGTCCGAGGTGCTGGCGGCGGTCCACGCGCACCTCGGCCAGGGCACGGTGCGCGCGATCGCGGTCGACGCGACGCGCGGGCTGCGGCGTGGCGGCGCGGTGCAGAGCGACGGCAAGCCGCTGTCGATCGGCGTGGGCGACGAGTTGCTCGGCCGCGTGATCGATCTGCGCGGACAGCCGCTCGACGGTGGGCCCGCGCTGCACCCGGCCGAGCGCTTGCCGTTGCAGCGCCACCCGCCCGAGCCCGGCGAGCGCCGGTCCGAGGGCCGCATCTACGCCACCGGGATCAAGGTGATCGACCTGTTCTGTCCGTTCGCGCACGGCAGCCGGGTGGCGGTGTTCGGCGGCGCCGGCGTGGGCAAGACCGTGGTGCTCACCGAGTTTCTGCACAACGCAGTCGAGAGCCTGCAAGGGGTGGCGGTGTTCGCGGGCATCGGCGAGCGCTCGCGCGAGGGCCTCGAGCTGTGGCAGGAGCTTTCGCGGCGCGGCTTCATGGACCGCACTGTGATGGTCTTCGGCCAGATGAAGGAGCCGCCCGGCGCGCGCTTCCTGGTCGGCCCGGCTGCGCTCAGCGTCGCCGAGTACTTCCGAGACCGCCGCGGCAAGGACGTGATGTTCGTGGTCGACAACGTCTACCGGCACGTGCAAGCAGGCATGGAGGTCTCGGGCCTGCTCGGCCGCCTGCCCTCGCGCGTGGGCTACCAGCCCACCCTGGCGGCTGACCTCGCCGCGCTCGAGGAGCGCATCACAGCCACGCGCCACGGCGGCATGGTCTCGGTGCAGGCGGTGTACGTGCCGGCCGACGATTACTCCGACCCTGCCATCACGCACGCGTTCTGGTACATGGACAGCGCGCTGGTGCTCTCGCGCGACGTGGCCACCGAGGGCTTGTATCCGGCGGTGGCACCGTTGTCGTGCTCGTCCAAGGCGCTCGACCCGGCGATCGTGGGCGAGCGCCACTACGAGACGGCCGAGCAGGCGTTGCGCGTGCTCGCGCGCTACGAGGAGCTGCGCGACCTGATCGCGATGCTGGGCATGGACGAGCTGTCCGAACAGGACCGCCGCCTGGTCGGCCGCGCGCGGCGCCTGCGCAACTTCATGACGCAGCCGTTCTTCGTGGCCGAGTCCTTCACCGGCATGCCCGGCCGGCGCGTCACCCCAGAGCAGACCGTCGAAGGGGTGGCCGCGATCCTGGATGGCCGCTGCGACGACCTGCCCGAGGAGAAGCTGTTCATGATCGGCGCGCTCGAAGAAGCGCGCGCAGGCGGCGCAGCATGAGCGCGCCCAACCCCAACCTCGCGCTGTGCGTGCGCACGCCGTGGCAAGTGGTGCTGCAGCTCGAGGTGCTGGGGGTGCGCGTGCCCACCCGCAGCGGACAGGTGGGCCTTCGCCCGCGGGTCGAGCCGCTGGTGCTCGCGGTCGAGCCGGGGCTGGTGCTGGCGCGGGCGGCCGAGGGCCTGCGCTACATCGGCAGCGCCGGCGGGCTGCTGCGCTGCGACGGGCGCAGCGCCGAGCTGCTGACCCCGCTCGCGGTCGCGGGACAGAGCCCGGAGCAGGTGGGCGCGGCGCTGGAAGCGGCCCTGTCCACGCCCGGCAGCGAGCTGCAGGCGCGCGCCGCGCTCGAGCGCCTGCAGACCCGCATCGTGCGCGATCTGCGCAGCGCCGACGCGACGCGGAGCGCGCCGTGAGCAGCGAGGAGCAAGCATGAGCGCGGAGCACGAGCGCGGCGATCTGCGCCGCTCGCTGCAGCGCGACCTCGCGCGGCGCGCGCGGCGCGAGCCGGGCCACCGCAGCTTCTTTCGCGCGCTCTCGGTGATCGGGATGGTGGGCTGGCCGATCGCGCTCGGCTCGGTCGGCGGCGCGCTGCTCGGCCGCTGGCTGGACCGGCGCTTCGACAGCGGACTGCACTTCACGCTGATGCTGCTAACCGCCGGCACCGCGCTCGGCAGCTACGTGGCCTGGTCCACGCTGCGGGAGCGCAAGCCATGAGCGCTGCGCTGCTCGCGTGGGTGTGCGCCGGCATCGCGGCGGGCGCAGCCCAGGCCGCGCTGACCTGGCACAGCGCGCACAGGCCGCAGCCGTGGCTGGCCGCGCTCGCCGTGGCGCGCGTGCTGGGCGTCGGCCTGGTGCTGGCCGCAGCCGCCATCGCCGGCCACCTGCTGCCCGCCGCGCTCGGCTGGGCGCTCGGCCTAGTTGCCGGCGTCGTGACGACCTTGCGCCGCAACGGGAGCAAAGCGACCTCCATCACGCCTGATCGCCACGGGAGCTCGCGATGAAGCCTCGTATCTTTGGCGATCCGGTGGTCGGGCAGCTCGGCGGGCTGCCGCTCACCGAGACCATGCTCAGCTCGCTCGCGGTGAGCCTGCTGTTACTGCTGCTGGGCGCGCTGCTCGGCTCGCTGGTCACGCGCCGGCCCGACTCCACGCTGGCGGCGCTCGCGCGCCTTACCGTGCGGTGGCTCGACCAGACCGTCAGCGACATCGTCGGCCGGCCCGAGCCCCGGCTCTGCACCTTGGCCGGGAGCCTCTTTCTGTTCATCGCCGCGAGCAACCTCTCGGGCCAGCTGCCCGGCGTGCACCCCGCCACCGCCAGCCTCAGCACCACTTCGGCGCTGGCGGTGTTGGTGTTCTTCGCGGTACCCACGATGGGTATCGCGCGCCAGGGGCCGTGGGGCTACCTGCGCCACTACTTCGAGCCCAATCCTTTGCTGTTTCCGCTGCACCTCATCGCCGAGCTCTCGCGCACGCTCGCGCTGTCGGTGCGTCTGTTCGGCAACATCATGTCGGGACACCTGGTGGTCGCGCTGCTGGTCGCGCTCGCCGGCTTCCTGGTCCCGATGCCCTTCATGGCGCTCGATCTGTTGATCGGGCTGCTTCAGGCCTACATCTTCACCGTGCTGGCCACGGTCTACGTCGGCGCCGCGCTGGGCGTCGTGGAGGAAGCATGAGAGTCACGAGCGAGGACCAACCATGACGAGCCAGGCCTTGATCGCGAGCGTGTCGATCGCGGCCGCCGCGCTGACCATGGCGATCGGCGCCTTCGGCGCGGCGCTGGGCGAAAGCCGGGTGGGTGCCGCCGCTATGGACGCGCTGGCGCGCCAGCCGGACGAAGCGCCCTCGATCACGCGTACGCTGTTCGTCAATCTCGCCATGGTCGAATCCACCGCGATCTTCTGTCTGGTGGTGGCGCTGATCTTGTTGTTCGCCAATCCGTTTGCGGCGGTGGCCGCGGGCTGACGCGCACCGTGTCGCCCAGCCTCACCACCTTCCTGTTCGAGACCGCCAACTTCGTCGCGCTGGCCGCGGCGCTCGGTTGGTTGTTCTTCAAGCCCGTGCGCGCGGCCTTGCAGGCGCAACGCGAGCGCACGCGCAAACAGCTGGCGGATGCGGCCGCAGCGCTGGCCGAGGCGAAGCAGTCGCGCGAGCAGGCCGAGGCTGCGCGGCGCGCGCTCGCCGGCGAGCTGGAGCAGATGCGCAGCCACGAGCGCGAGCTGGCCAAGCAGGAGCGCGAAAGCATCCTGAACGAGGCGCGTCGCCGCGGCGAGGCCGAGCGCGCGGCGTTGCTGCAGGAGGCGACCCGGCTCGGGCAGAGCCAGCTCGCCGAGCTCTCGGCTGCCGCCGCCACCGCCGCGAGCGAAGCAGTGCGCGCGCTGTTGCAGCAGATCGCCGGCCCCGACCTCGAGTTGGCGTTGACCGCGGCCGCCTGCCGCGAGCTGCGCGCGCTCGGCGATGGCGCGCCGCTGGAGCCGATTGCCATCAGCAGTGCGACCCCGCTGTCGGAGGCGCAGCGCGCGGCGCTCGCCGCCGCGCTCGGCGAGGTGCTGCCGCGCACCGAGCTGCGCGTCGACCCGGCCTTGCTGTCCGGCATCCGCATCGGCACCGCCGCGGGCCTGATCGACGCCTCGGCGCTCGGCCTTGCGCGCTACGCGGCGCTGAGCCTGCGGGCCGCGCTGCACGCGGACGGCCAGGAGAGCCCGGGCGATGCCTGACGTGCGCGCCCTGGCCGAACGCCTGCGCGACAGCGGCGGCGCGCTGCAGCTGGAGCGCGCGCTGCAGCCGCGTGGCATCGTCCGCAGCGTTGGCGACGGCGTCGCGCGGCTCGGTGGGCTGCCCGAGATCGGCTACGAGGAGCTGCTCGCGTTCGACTCGGGTGCGCTCGGCATGGCCTATGACCTCGCGCCGGGGACAATCGGCGCGATTCTGCTGCTCGGCGCCG
This sequence comes from uncultured delta proteobacterium, assembly GCA_963778655.1. Lineage (GTDB taxonomy): Bacteria > Myxococcota_A > Polyangia > Polyangiales > JAFGIB01 > CAVZVA01. Next base: position 619,349 of record CAVZVA010000010.1, on the reverse strand, counting down.
AGCGCGTGGGCGAAGGCGATGGAGCACGCGGCCTGGGGCACGCCCCCGACATGGCCGCCGGCGTAGAGGCGCTGGGACGCGTGCTCGATCCGCTCGGCAACGTGCTCGATGACGGTCCGACGCTGCCGCCCGGCCCGCGACTGCCGCTGTTTCGGCCCGCGCCGGAGATCGTCGAGCGCGAGTCGGTCGAACGCGCGCTGTGGACGGGCGTGATGGCGATCGACGCCGCGATCCCGATCGGCCGCGGCCAACGCGAGCTGATCGTCGGCGATCGCAACGTGGGCAAGACCGCACTGGCGATCGACATCGTGAGCGCCCAGCAGCGCGGCGACGTGGCCTGCGTGTACGTGGTGATCGGCCAGCCGATGTCGCGCGTGCTGTCGCTGCGCGAGGCGCTGCGGCGCCAAGGTTGCCTCGACAACACCGCGATCGTGGCCGCGGACGCCTCCGCTTCGCCCGGGCTGCGCTATCTCGCGCCCAACGCCGGGGCCTCGCTCGCCGAGCACTTCCGCGACCAGGGCCGCGACGCGCTGGTGGTCTACGACGACCTCACCAAGCATGCCGACGCCTACCGTGAGCTGGCGCTGCTGCTGGACCGCCCGCCGGGTCGCGAGGCCTATCCGGGCGACATCTTCTACATTCACGGCGAGCTGCTGGAGCGCGCGGCCGCGCGCCGTCCCGAGGCCGGCGGCGGCTCGGTGACCGCGCTGCCGCTGGTCGAGACCACGGACGGAGACATCTCCTCGTACATCCCCACCAACCTGATCTCGATCACGGACGGCCAGATCTACCTCGACGCCGCGCGCTTCGAGCGCGACCAGCGCCCCGCGATCGACGTCGGCCGCAGCGTGTCCCGCATCGGCACCGTGGTGCAGCGGCCGCTGCTGCGAAAGGCTGCCAGGCGCCTGCGCATCGAGATCGCGCGCTTCGAATCGCTGGAGGCGCTGACGCGCGTGGGCCTGGAGATGGACGTCGCGATGGAAACCTCGCTGCGGCGCGGGCGCTTGCTGCGCGAGCTGCTGCGCCAGCCGCGCTTCGCGCGGCGCGGGCTGCTCGAGCAGGTGCTAACGCTGACGGCGGTGGGCCAGGACTGGCTTTCGCAGCTGCCGCCCGAACGCGCGCGCGCGTTCATGGCGGCGCTGCTCGAGGCTGCGCGCCACGAGCAGCCCGAGCTGTGCGCGCGTCTGCAGACGGGGGAAGTGCCGGCGGAGCCGTGGCAGCCGACCATCGCCCCGCTCGCCGCCGCACTGCGCGCGCGCTTCGCGGAGCCCGCCGCGTGAAGCCCGCGCGCCAGCTCGAGCGCCGGCTGCGCACGCTGAACACGCTGCACGAGGCGGTCTCCGCGATGAAGTCGCTCTCGGCGCACCATTTCCGGCTGTGCCGCAACGCGCTCGCCCCGGCGCGCGCGTACCGCACGCAAGTCGAGCGCGCTGCGCTGGAGGCCGGCCTGCACCAGCCGCCGCCAGCGCCGAGCGCGACCGGGCTGCTGGTGGTGGCCTCGGATCTCGGCCTGTGCGCGGACTACAACGCGCGGCTGCGCGCGCTGCTGCTGCGCGAGCGTGCGGCGGCGCCACCCGGTCCCACCTATTGCATCGGCCGCAGGGCGCACGCCGGGCTCGCGCGCGCGGGCGTCGAGGTCACCCGCCTCTACCCCTCGCCTGCGAGCCTTGATGGGGTGTCGAGCACGCTGCTCAGCCTGGCGCAGGACCTACTCGACGACCACGTGCGCGGCGCATTCGGCCCACTGTACGTGGTCTCGGCTCGTTTCGAGGGCGTGGGGCGCTTCGAGGCGGTGCGCACTCAGGTGCTGCCGATCGCGCCCGCGGGCGCGCAGTCGCCGCTGCGTCCCACCGCGTATCAGTCCGAACGCCACCTGTTCGCGGTGGCCGTGCGCGAGCTACTCTACATCACGCTCTACGAGCTGCTGCTCGACGCGTTGGCCGCCGAGCACGGCATGCGTCTGTTGGCGAGCGAATCGGCGCGCAACTGGCTGCAGAAGAGCGCGGGCGGGGTGCAGCGCCAGCTGGCCGCGAGCCGGCGCGAGGCCACCACTCAGGAGGTGCTCGACATCGTCGCGGCGCCCGCTCGCCTGCGCACGCGCGAAGGCCGAGGCTGACGCGGGCGTGCGGCCTTACGCCTCCGAGCAGCGTTCCGCTTCGTCTGCGCTGCTGGGCTCGCCCGCCTGGGTGGCGGCGAGCGGCAGCAAGCGACCCGCCAGCAGTGCCAGCACGGCGGCGGCGCCGCTGGCCGCCAGCACGCCGAGCTTGGCCGCGTCGAGCAGCCGGGCATCGACGAAGGCGAGCTCCGCGATGAACAACGCCATCGTGAAGCCGATCCCGGCCACCAGCCCGAGCACCAGCAGGTGGCGCGCGCCCAGGCCGCGCGGCAGCCTGGCAATGCCCAGCCGCAGCGCCACGGCGCTCGCGAGCAGGACGCCGAGCGGCTTGCCCAAGACCAGCCCGAGGGCGACCGCGGTCGCCACCGCCGTGGCCTGAACGTCGATGCTCGCCCACTTCACCGTCACCCCGGCGTTGGCCAGGGCGAAGATCGGCATGATGCCGTAGGCCACCCAGGGGTGCAGATCATCGATCAAGCCCTCGGCCGGCGACAGCGCCTCGCGCCGCGCCGCGTCGACCGAGCGTAGCGTCTGCGCCAGCTCGTGGGTCGAGCGCTCGTCCGCGACCTCCGGGGCGAGTCGGTCCAGCTCGCGGTGTACCCCGCGCTTGAAGCCTTCCTCGCCCAGCCACGCGCGCACCGGGGTCAGCACGCCGATGATCACGCCGGCGATGGTGGGATGAATCCCGGCGGCGTACACGCCGCCCCAGATCACGACCCCCGGCACCACGTAGGCGAGCCGGCGCCGCACGCCCAGGCCCTGCAGCAGGAAGATGCCGGCCACCCCCACCGCTGCGACCAACAGCCCCCAGGCGCTCAGCCCGGCGGAGTAGAACAGTGCGATCACCACGATCGCGCCGAGGTCGTCGATCACCGCCAGCGCCAGCAGCATGACGCGCAGCGCCGCCGGTACGCGCGGGCCGAGCAGCATCAGCACGCCCACCGCGAATGCGATGTCGGTGGCCATCGGCACGCCCCAGCCCGCGCGCGTCTGGGCGCCGCCCGCGATGCCCAGATAGACCAGCGCTGGCACCACCATGCCGCCGAGCGCGGCTGCGGCCGGCAGCGCGGCGCTGCGCCATCTGGACAGCTCGCCGTGATCGACCTCGCGGCGGATCTCCAGCCCGACCACGAAGAAGAAGATCACCATCAAGCCGTCGTTGACCAGGAAGAGCAGGTTGCGCTCGAAGGCGAGCGGGCCCAGGCGCACACCGATCGGCGTCTCCCACAGCGCCCGGTAGCTCTCCGCCCAGGCCGAGCTCGCCCACAGCAGCGCGACCGCGGCGGCGACCAGCAGCACGATCCCGCTGGCAGCCTCGATCTGCAGAAAGCGCTCGAGCGGACGACCCGCGATTCGGGCCAGCTTGCGCAGCGGCTCCCAGGACTCGGGCGGCGCGGCCGGCTGCCCCTCATGCTCGCGCGGCGGGACGCCCATCAGTCGAGCTCCGACCAGCGCGGGGCGGCGGCGAACGCCGCGTGGATCAGGCCGACGTGCGAGTACGCCTGCGGAAAGTTACCCCACATCACGCGCGAGATCGGATCGAAGTCCTCCGAGAGCAAGCCCAGCGGCGAGCTCGCTTGCAGCGTGCGCTCCATCAGCTCGCGCGCCTGCTCCGCGCGTCCGAGCCGCGCCAGCGCCTCCACCAGCCAGAACGTGCACAGCGTGAACGCGACCGTGGGCGTGCCGAAGCCGTCGTTACCGCGATAGCGCTTCAACCAACCGTGGTGCTGCAGGTCGGCCCAGATGGCGTCGACCGTTGCGTGCATGCGCGGGTCCTCGGGTGGCAGCACGCGCAGCGTGACCGCTTGCAGCAGCGCGGCGTCGACCTCCTTGCCCCCGTAGTCGGCCACCAGGCAGCCGCGCGCCGGATCCACCCCCTCGCGCAGCAGCTCGAGCCTTATCTGCTTGGCGGCGCGCTCGAACTCCGCGGCGTCCCCCGGCCGATGGCGCTCGGCGATGCGGCTCATCCGATCGGCGGCGGCCCAGCACATCAGCGAGCTGAAGCTCTGCGGCCGCCACTCCGAGCGGTACTCCCAGATGCCTGCATCCGGCTGGCCCGCGACCGCCACGGCCTTGCGCGCCAGGCGCGTGACCAGGTCGAGCACGGCCGGCGTGACCTGCTCGCGAAAGCGCGCGTCGACGAACAGCGGCGTCAGCGCCAGCACCATTTCGCCGAACACGTCGTGCTGCCGGTGCACGGCCGCGGCGTTGCCGACCCGCACCGGCTTCTCGCCGGCGAAGCCGGGCCAGTCGTCGAGTGTGCGTTCGTCGAGATCGGTGCGGCCGTCGATGCGGTAGAGCGGCGCCAGGTCGAGATCAGGCGAGGAACCGGCCACGTTGAGCAGGAAGTGCAGAAACTGCTCGCGCTCCTCGAAGTGGCCGAGCAGGCGAAAGGCGCCGAGCGTGTAATAGGCGTCGCGCAGCCAGCAGTAGCGATAGTCCCAGGTGCGGCCGGAGCCGGGCGCTTCGGGAATCGAGGTGGTGAGCGCGGCCACGATCGCGCCCGTGTCCTCGAAGCAGTGCAGCTTGAGCGCCAGCGCCGAGCGGATCACGTCTTCCTGGTACAGGGTCGGCACGTCCAGGTGCTTGACCCAGTGCTGCCAGTAGCGGGTGGTCTCGCGCAGGAAGCGGTCGCACAGCGGCTCGAGCGGTTCCTCGACCGGCTCGCCCCAGGCCAGCACGAAGTGCTTGCGTTCGGTCAGCGCGAAGGGCTCGGCGTCCACATAGGACAGCGGCGCGTCGGTGGTGAGGCGCACCTCGGCGTCGTACCCGCGATAGCGGATGTGGTGCGAGCCGTGCTCGCGCCCGGGCTGGGTGCGCGACCAGCCCAGCACCGGGTCGCAGGCCACGCGCAGCCGCGGCGTGCCCGAGAGCGGCTCGACGATGCGCACGATCTTGGTCGGGCGGAAGCTACGCCCGTACTGCACGAAGCGCGGCGCGAAGTCGAGCACGCGGAACGAGCCGTCGGGGGCGTCGAAGCGCGTCTCGAGGATGTTGGTGTTGGGCAGGTAGCGCTGGGCGCCCTGCTGGGGAGTGGCCGGCGTGATCACGAAGGAGCCGCCCTCGCCTTCGTCGAGCAAGGCCCCGAACAGCGGCGGCGAATCGAAGCGCGGCATGCACGACCACACGATCGCGCCGTCGCGCCGCACCAACGCCGAGAGCTGGCAGTTTCCGATCAGGCCGAGATCGGCAAGCGTCATGCTCAGCCCATAGCATACGCGGGCGCGGGCCCGTCCTGCGAAACGCCCGGCTGTACGCGCGCGGGCTCCCGGCTACGCGCGGCGGCGGTGAGGCCGCTGGCGGCGCCTGCGCCACAGCCCGAGCCCGCACAGCGCAAAGGGCAGGAGCCAGCCCGACCCCGCTGCGCCCGCGGCGAGCGCGCTGCAGCCGCCGCGGGTGGCGCCGGCGTCCCCGCCCACGCTGGTGCGCTCGTCTCGGGCGCCGCTGCCCGCGGCGCCACCGGCTTGCGCCGAGCCCCCGCCGTTACCCGAGCCCGAGCCGGCCGGCGTGACCACGTAGCCGCCGCCGCCCGTTCCGCCGCTGCCGTACGGCCCGCACGCCGCCAGCCCGAACTTGGCGCCCATCAGGCTCGCGCTTTGATCGTCGAGCACCAGCGGCGGCCCGCTGCTGCCGTACTGCAGGATCTGCAGCGCGGCCGGCGCCGCGTCTGCCGCCACCGGCCAGGTCACGCCGTTGGTCTCCACGCCCACGCTGGCGCCCTGCGGTAGCGGCACGGTCGCGAGCGTGCCCGAGCACGGCACCGTGCCCTGCGCGACGTGCAGGCTGCTCACCGGCTCGGCGTCAGGATTGAGCACGAACGCCGGGTCGACCGTCATCTCCTCGGGGCTGAGCTTGGTGTAGAGCCGGGTCAGATAGGGTTGCAGGTCGAGCTTGTCGAGCGTGCCGACCACCGGCGAGATGACCAGCTCGTCGAGCTTCTGCCGGAACATCGCCACATCCACGCTGACGCCGCTCGCGCCGCCCGCGGCAGCTTGCTGCAAGCAGTCCTGCAACGCGCCGTCCGCCGCGGCCGCAGCGCTCTGCGAGGCCGCCGGATCCAGACACGCGCGGAAGCTCGCGAAGCTCAGCTCCGCGGGCAGCGTGGCCGCGGCAGCGAGCGCATCGTCGAAGCCGTCCCAGCGCTGCCAGCGCCAGGCGTCGCGCAGCGCCGGCAGCCAGTCGGTGTACGCGCTCTGCGTGTAGCTCGCGAAGTCGCTCTTGAGCGTGGCGAAGGCGGGATCGCTCGACAGCATCGAAAACGGGCCCGCGCTTTCGGTCACGAAGGCCTGGCCGCCGGCCTCGTCGGCCGCGGCTCCGACCACGGCGTCGTAGCTCTGGCCGGGGCTCAACCAGTTGATGCGCGCCTCGTCGAGCACCACCGTCTTGTAGTTGAGCGGCACCGCGCGCGCCTTGGCCGCGATCCACACCATCACGCCCATGTCGTCGTCGGCGGCCACCGCGGTCGGGCCGATCGGAATCGACGGGGTGTCGCCGGCGTAGGTGATCATCACCGGCCGGATCGAGCCCACCTCGGCGTCCTTGTGCAGCCGGAACGCCAGCAGGTTCTGACCGCTCTGCAAGTACGGCCGCAGCGCATCGGCCGCGGTCGTGCCCGCGTCGAAGCCGTTGTCGGTCAGCCACTGCAGCGCGACCTGCGCCGGGTCGAACGCGAACGGCTGCACCGCGATCACGGTGTAGTCGTAAGGCCCGATTGCGCCCGCCGCCTCGACCGTGACCACCGGCCCGCCCGCCTGCAACTGCCAGGAGCCCGGCTCCTGGCTGGCGCCGCTCGGCGCCGCTGCCGTGCAGCCGCAGCCGCAATCGCCGCCGAACGAGTCGCCCCCGCTGGGAAAGCTCTGCGGGCAGTTGCGCGTGATGTTGATCTGGTAGCTCGGATTGGTTTGCTTCTGCAGCGCGTCGAGCACCACACCCGAGGAGACAGCGACATCGGGCACCCCACTGACCGGGATGATCCACGCAAACTTCTCACTCGGGCCCTCGTACAGAATCTGGATCACGGCACTGATGGTGGCGTCGTCGTTCTCGATGAAGGCGATGCGCTCGGCGGTCTGATTGACGATGCCGCCTTGCGTGGTGGTGGTGCTCGAGCCGCCTCCTCCCGAGCAGAACAGTCCTCCGCACGCGCGCACCGCGCGCGGTAGAGCGACCACGCTCAGCAGCGCGAGGCCGAGCAGCGTGGCCGCGCGCGTGCGCCAGCTGCGCGAAGATTTCCCGAGCTCCAAGCCGATCGGCACAACCTGGCACATGCGACACCCCTCTCGGCAGGGATGCAGCAGAATGCATGCCAACCGGCGCGGCGCGCCTGCGTGCGTGCTTCAGCCGCCGAAGCTCTGCACCCAGAAGTGCCCCAGCGCGTCGCCGCTGCTCGGGTGGTAGCCGACGCCCAGCTGGGTGTAGCTCGGGTCGCGAATGTTCGCGCAGTGGCCCGGGCTCTGCAGCCAGCCGTCGACTACGCTCTCTGGGCTGGGCTGACCCGCGGCGATGTTCTCGCCCATGGCGCAGCCGTGAAAGCCGGCCTCACGCATGCGATCGAAAGGCGACAGGCCTTCGGGCGTGTCATGCGCGAAGTAGTCGCGCGTGGCCATGTCCAGCGCGTGCGCGCGGGCCGCGCGGCGCAGGTCGGGATCGAGCGCCAGCGCGCCCGCGGGCTCGAAGCAGCCGTCGCTGCCGCAGCAGCCGGCCTGCGCGCGCGCGCGGTTGGTGAGCGCCAGCACCTGGTCCTCGAATGCGGCCCAGTCCGGCTGCCAGCTGCTTTCGTCGAGGTCGGTCACGCGTGGCGCGGCGGGCGCGCCGCACTGGTCGTCGCACGCGCTCGGGTCCGCGCGCTCGCACATGCAGGTCGCGAAACAGTCGCTGGCGCCCCCGCAACGCGTCGCGTCCGTGGAACAGCTGGTGGCTTGCGGGGCAAAGGGCGCTGCCGCGTCGCAGCCGGCGCACAGCAGCAGCCCGCACAGCAGGCCGAGGGTCGCAGCGGCGGGCGGCGCTCCAGATTTCGGCCGGTACGCGGGCACTTGAAGATGGTAGTGCGCCGGCCGAAGGGTTCCGAGGGCTCATCACGCGCTCGAGGGCCGTTGGCCGGGCCCGCTGTCCGCTGGCCCCCAAACGTCTTGAAGCCGGGCCCCCGAGTCGGTATCTTCCCACCGCGCAGGATGTTGCGCACACACCTTAGACCTTTCGGCCACGTCATTGGGGGGAGATCATGATGAGGGGTAACGCCAGGATCCGGGCCGCTGCCCTGGGTTTTTCGCTGATCCAGGCCTGCGCAGCGGCCCACGACGTACCCGACGACGCGAGCAGCGGGACGCCCGGCGGGGCTGTCGCCGATGGGCGGCACACCGCCTCCGGCGCACCCGGTCTTTCCGGCACCGCCGGTGCAGCGCCGGCTCCGGCTGCTGCTCCGGACGGCAGCGCGACCGCGGGCGCCCCGCCGGCCGACATCACCTTCGAGCTGAGCGGGCATGTCGACGCCGGCCAGGAGCTGCAGAACTGCCTCTCGGTGCAGCTGCCCAGCGATCGCGGCGTGATCGCGGTCCACAGCGCGGAGTCGCATTTCACGCCCGGCAGCCATCACTTCCTGGTCTACCGCACCGGCCGCCAAGCCCTGAACCAGGGCGAAGACGTGCCGCACGAGTGCACCCCCGCCGAGGAGGCCATCCACTTCGACGGCACCTTCTACGAAGTGCAGGCCCCCGACTCCCGTCGCGACCTGCCGCCTGGAATCGCGCACTTGTTTCAGCCGGGAGAAGTGCTGCTGCTGACGTCGCACTACTTGAACACCACCGAGGATGACCTCGACTGTCATGTCAGCTTCACCCTGCACACCATGGACGCGGCCGACGTCCAGCAGGAAGCAGGCTCGATCTTCTTCTACAACCCGCTGATCTCGATTCCGCCCTCGTCGCGCGTGACCGTCACGCGTACCTGCCCCATCACCAGCGACATTCACCTCGCGCTGCTCTGGTCCCACATGCACTGGCGTGGGGTCGATTTCGTCGCCAGCAGCGACGATCCGGCCACGCAGGACGCCGAGCCCGCGCTGTACACCACCACGCAGTGGGACGAGCCGCCCGCGCGGCAGTTCCCCTTCGATCCCCCGGTCACGCTGCACGCAGGCTCGAGCTTGACCTACTCGTGTACCTACGTGAACGAGAGCGATCAGACCGTGGTGGCGGGCCAGAGCGCATCCACCAACGAGATGTGCATCCTGCACGGCATGTACTGGCCGCGCATCGATCCGGCCACCGAGGAGTGCTTCTCCGGCAGCAGCACGACAGGCGACTCCGAGCCGCTGCAGTAGCCCGCGCCTCGGCGACCGCAGCTGATCTGCGCTATGGTGCCGGAAGGCTGCCGGGGCGCCGGCCCGCGATCCGAGGTCGAGGTCATGAAATTCGGTGTGTTCTACGAGCATCAGCTGCCGCGGCCGTGGAGCGAAGGCCAGGAGCATCGCCTGTTGCACGAGGCGCTGGAGCAGGTGGTGCTGGCCGACCAGCTCGGCATCGACTTCGCCTGGGAGGTGGAGCACCACTTCCTCGAGGAGTACTCGCACTCCTCGGCGCCCGAGGTGTTCCTGGCCGCCGCCGCCGCGCGCACCCGGCGTATCCGGCTCGGGCACGGCATCCGCCAGGTGATCCCCAACTACAACCACCCGGCGCGGGTGGCCGAGGCGCTGGCGACGCTCGACCTGCTGTCCGATGGTCGCGTCGAATTCGGCATCGGCGAGGGCGCGACACGCCACGAGATCCACGGCTTCAACATCCCGCCCAAACAGAAGCGCGCGCTCTGCCTCGAGGCCGCCGAGCAGATCGCGAACATGATGGTGATGACGCCCTACCCGGGCTTCGAGGGCGCGGGCTTCCGCATGGCTTGTCGCAACGTGATCCCCAAGCCGCTGCAGAAGCCGCACCCGCCGATGTGGATCGCCTGCACCAACCGCGACACGATCAAGCTCGCCGCGCAGCTCGGCTTGGGCGCGCTGGCGTTCTCCTTCGTCGACCCGGAAGAAGCGCGCGGTTGGGCGCAGACCTACTACGGCATCATCAAGAGCGACGCGTGCGTCCCGCTCGGCCACAGCGTCAACGCCAACATCGCGATGGTGTCGGGCTTTTCGGTGCACGACGACGCCGACGAGGCGGTGCGGCGGGGCCTCGAGGGCTTCCAGTTCTTCGGCTACGCGTTGCAGAGCCTGGTGCTGCGGCCGAGCACGCCGGGCCGCACCACGCTGTGGCAGGACTTCCAGCGCCAGCGCGCGGCCCAGCAGCTCTCCTCGCCCGCGCTGCGCGGCGCCGCCGGCATCGGCACCCCGGCGCAGGTCACCCGAGACCTCGAGCAGTTCGAAGCGGCGGGCGTCGATCAGGTGATCTTCCTGCAGCAGGCCGGCAACAACCGGCACCAGGACATCTGCGAATCGCTGCGCAAGTTCGCCGCCGAGGTGATGCCCGCGTTTCAGGCGCGCGAGCCCGAGCGCGAGGCGCGCAAGCAGGCGCAGCTGGCGCCGTTCATCGAGGCCGCGCTCGCGCGCAAGCAGCGCATGCCCGCGCTGGCCGACGACGCCATCCCGGTCATCCCGCCGATCTTCAGCCCCGGCGGCTGAGCAGGAGGCGGCGAGGCGTTGCGGCGGAGCGTGCGCTCAGCGCAGCCAGCCTTCGCTGCGCGCCCACAGCTCGGCGGCGAGCGCTTCGTCCTGCGCGAGGCGGCTCGGCCGGCGCGGCGCGCAGCTGTCGTAATACTGTCCGCTCTGCTGCGCGACCTCGCTCGCGGTCGCGCAGTACAGTGACGTCCGTGCGCCCTGCTCGTTGCTGAGCATGAACAGCTTGATCAGCGCGCGCGCCGGCCAAGGCACCGAGCGCCACACGTCGGAAGCCACCACGCCCGGGTGCAGCGCGTACGTGGTCACGCCGCTGCCCGAAAGCCGGCGCGAAAGCTCCGCGGAGAACAGCACGTTGGCGAGCTTGGACACGTTGTACTCGTGTAGCCCGGTTGCGGTCGCGGTGCGCTTGCGCACGGCTTGCCAGTCGATGCCGCCCGCGCGGTAGTGCCCGCGGCTGGCGACCGTGACGATGCGCGCGGGCGCGCTCTGCACGATGCGCTCCAGCAGCAGCTGCGTGAGCAGGAAGTGCCCCATGTGGTTGATGCCGAACGCGAGCTCGAAGCCCGACGCGGTCAGGCCGCGGGCGCCGGCGATGCCTGCGTTGTTGATCAGCAGGTGCAGCGGCTTGCCGCCGGCAAGCACGCCTTGCGCGCAGGCGCGCACCGAGTCGAAGTCGGAGAGGTCGAGCGCGAGTAGCTCGATCCGGGCGCCCGGCACGCTGCGCGCGATCTCGGCCCTGGCGGCCTGTGCGCGCTCGGCCGAGCGGCAGGCGATCATGACCTCAGCGCCCCGCGCTGCCAGCTCGCGCGCCGTCACCAGGCCGATGCCGGTGTTGGCGCCCGTCACCAGCGCGACCCGGCCGGCCAGCGCTCCGCTCGTAGCTTGCGTCACGGCGGGCGAGCGTAGAGCCGCGGGCGCAGGCCGACAAGGGGAGCGCTCGCGTCCGGCTTCCCGCTCAACCTTTGTGGAACTCGACCGGCCAGGTGACTTCGGAGGTCTTCTTCTTGGGCCGGGGGAAGTGGGCCTTGTCGATCGCCTCGATCGCGCAGCGCTGCAGCTTGCGGTCCTTGAGCGTGGCGTGGAGCTTGCGCACGTGGGTGGTGGCGCCGTGGCGGGTGATGGTCCAGCCGAAGACCACCCGCCCGTGCAAGTGCGACTGATGCGCGAGCGCGCTGCGGTAGCAGTGCTCGATCGCCGGCAGGGTGTCCTCGAGCACCAGCGAGATCTGCTGCGCGCTCAGCCCACCGCCCTTCACGTGCGGGCGACCGGCAGTGATCTTGACCTCCGGCTCGGCGCGCGAGGCTTTCTTGGGCGCGGGTGCTTCGTGCTTGACCGCAGGCGGCTCCACCGGCTTGGGCGCGGGCGCCGCCGCCACCGGCTTGGGCGCCGGTGCTTCGGGCTTGGCGGCAGTCGGCTCGGCGGCTACCGCGTCGTGACGGCGCAGCACAGGCGGCGGAGGTCGCTTGCGACCGCCGAGCGCGAACGCGGCGATCAGCCCGAGCAGCGCCAGGCCGGCGCCGGCCGCGATCAGCCCGCCCTTGCCGCGCAGCAGCGGGAAGCGCGCGCGCAGCGAGGAGAGCGCGCCGGGTAGCGGCGCTTCGAGCTCGGCCGCGGCGACAGCGTTGCCGCCGGGCATGGAGGCGGCCTCGGCTGCCGCGGGTGCCACCTCGGCCGGCAGCGCTGCCTGGGCTGCAGCCGACGCGCGCGCGCTTGGAAACGGCGGCGGCGCGGCGCTGGCGACAAAGGGCGGCGCGTCCCCGGCTTGCACCAGCGCCGGCGCTGCGGAGGCGCGCGCGAGCGCGGGCGGCGCCGAAGGCGCACGGCCGCGCGCGATGGCTGGTTGCCCCGAGGGCCTGGACGCGCGCGCGGCCGCGGCGCCCAGCGCGGGCGGCGCCGAAGGCGCGCTGCTGCGGCCGGCGGCGGGTGGTGCCGCCGAGCGGCGCGCCTTGAGCGCCGCGGCCTTGGCTGCCGCGCCGCTGAGCGTGGCGGGCGGCGCCTGCGGCACCGGGCTCTGCGCCGGCGGGCTCATGGCCGCTGCCGGCTGCGCGGCGCGGGCTTGGCCCGCGGGCGTCTTGGCGGCTGCGGGTAACGTCTTCGCGGGCTTCTTGTCGGTGGCGCGCGCCGCGGCGCCGGCCGGGCGCGCGCCCGCGGCCGCGCCCGAGGCTGCGCTGGCTCGTGGGTCCCGAGGCTTTGCGCTGCGCGACGGCTGCGCAGCCTTGCCTGTCTGCAGGGCAGCCGCGGCATTGGCGGCCGCCCCGTCGCCGGCCAGCTCGAGCGGGATGCGGAAGCCGACCAGGGTCTCGCCGCTGCGTGCCGGACGCTTGCGCGCCAGACCGCCGGCAGCCTTGGCGCGCGTGGAGCCGGCGACGCGTTGTTGCACTGGCACGGCCAGCGCGCCCGCGCCCGGCTCTTGTGGCCCGGCCGGCTCCACGGGCGCGCCGGTCTCGGGGCTCGGTTGTTCTGCCGGCTCCGCTGCGGCGGCGATCGGGCCCGGCGGCTCGCTCCGGGGGCCCGCCGCGCTCGAGGGGTTGCCGGGTGCCGGCACGCGGAAGCCGACCAGCGTGGGCGGGCGCACCGCCGCGCCGTTGCCCTTGCCCGGTTTGGCGGCCGGCTGCGCCGCGGCCGACTCGCGCTGCTTGCCCTCTTGCAGGCTGGCCAGGTATGCGGCCTGCAGTCGCAGCGCTTCGGGGTCGCTCTTGTCGATCAGAGGGCCCAGGCTGATCAGCGCGTCGCGGGGGCGGCCGAGCTCGGCGTACGCGTGCGCGAGCAGCATGCGGCGCTTGTCCGCGCTGGCCTCGTCGCCGGTGGCGTCGATATACGCCGCCCAGCGCGTCCAGAGCCGGGTGGCCTGCTCGCCTGCCGGCACGTAGGTCTCGAGCAGCTCGAGGGCCGCCTCGTGGCCGGGCACCAGGTCGAGCGAGCGCTCCAACATCGGCGCGCCCTGCTCCGCACCCAGCACATCGCCCAGCGTGCACAGCAGATCGGCAGCTTGTGCCGCGTCGCCGTTGCTGCCGCGGCGCGCGTAGAGCTCGGCCAGCTCGGCGATCACGCCGGGCTCCGGCGCGAGATCAAGCGAGCGCTCGTAGGCTTCGATCGCCGCATCGAGGTCGATCCCACGCTCGGCGCGCACCTGGCCCAGGTGTTGATACACGCGGGCGCAGAGCGCCGGGTCCACGTCCTTGACTGCGCACAGCGCTTCGGCGTGCGCCACCAGGATCGCCTCCAGCTGCTCGCGCTCGCCGCGCTTGAGCAGCAGCGCGTCCAGCTTGCGCAGCGGCTCGAGCTCGCTCGGCGCGCGGCTCAGGCTCTGCATGTACAGCTGCAGCGCACGCTCCGCTTGCTCGAGGTCCTCGTCGGCGATCTGGGCGGCCTCGACCGTCACCGCAGCGGCCAGCTCGGGTGGCGCGGTCTCGGCCCAGACCTCCAGCAGCTCGCTGATGTCGGCCAGGGCCGCGCGGTCGTCGCCAGCGCCCAACCGGGCGCGGGGAAGCAAGCTCTGGATCTGTTGCAGCGCCCCGGCGTCGCGCTCATCCGACTGCAGAACGCGAAGTAACTCCAGGGTTTGCTGGTCCATGGCTCACCGAGGCGCACCACCGCCCAAATCTCGACCCTAATAGGCAAGCTTTCGCCCGCAAATCCCCATTCTTGGGGGGGCATGGGTTCTGTTTTTGCACAGCGCGCCCGCGCGCCGGTCCGGAGCCACAGGCCGGGCGCGGCGGTGACACAAGCTTTGACGCCGGTCGCCGCCCCGTGGGACGGTGCCCGCTTCTGTTGGCAGGAGGAGCGGGCATGTCAGGACGGCTCACCCCCATCGCGCTGGTCGTCGTGCTCGCGGCGCTGTTGTGCGGGCAGGCGCACGCACAGGAGCAGGACAATGGGAACGCGTCCAATCAGGACGACCCCTACTTCGCGCTCAAGCTCATGCTCGGGCTGGCGGGCAGCGCGAGCGCGGGCAACGTGAGCGTGGGCGGCACCACGTTCAACGCCAGCGGCAGCACGGACCTGCACCCCACCTTCGGCGGGGGCTTCGAGTACATGCATCCACTGCACCGCTACTTCGTGCTCGGCGGCTTGTTCGGCATTCACTCGTGGCAGACCAGCGGCGGCGGCAGCCGCAACCTGATGCTCGATTTGTCGCTGGTGCCGCAGGGCCGCTTTCCTGTCACGCCCGATGTCGAGCTGTTCCTGGGCCTGCCGGTGGGGCTGACGCTGGACTTCCTGAACAACGCCAGCGCCAGCGCGGCGGGGGTCAACGTGAGCGCAGGCACGGGCGTGGGCTTCAACCTCGCGCTGTTGTTCGGCGCGCGCTTCGCCCTGTCCAAGAGCGTTGGGCTGCTGGCCGAGATCGGATACACGCTGCACGACTTCTCGCACACGATCAAAGTCCAGACTCCCATTGCCGGCATCTCTGCCAGCGCCAGCGCCGACTACACGCTCGAGCAGCTCGCGCTCAACGCCGGCGTGTACTTCTGACTCGGGCTACGCGCCCTTTTGCGGCGGATGATCGCGCTGGACAAGCGAGCGCCGTCGGAAAAGGGCGAAACCCGAGCCTGAGCCCGGGCGCCGCCGCGGCGCGACTGCTCACTTGCGCTTGAGCACCAGCGTGCCGGTGAGCCCGCCGCTGGTGCGCAGGATGGTGAGCGTGTCACCCCTCACGCAGTAGGGGCTGTCGTCGTCACCCTGCTGCAAGGTGTTGCCCTTCACTTGGTACGAGCCCGGCGTCGTGGTCAGGTTCTGGCCGGTGAAGATCGAGCAAGCGCAGGCGCTGCCTTTCAGGCTGCAGGGAGCCTTGTCGATCTCCGGCAGAGCCTCGTACTGCCGCTGCAGATCGGCGCAGCGCGCCGCGTCCAAGGTCCGGTTCTGGCCGTCCAGCGCGTTCAGGCACGCGGCGCTCCACAGCGTGCTGAACTCGATGCTGTAGACGACGTCGGCGCTGGCGCTGCCGTCCTTGCCGTAGACGTACGTGCCCGAGGCATGCACCTGGCTGCTCTCGATCGCGCCCTCGCACATGGGCTCGTCGAGCGCCGCGGTGAACAGCACCTCTGCGTTCGCGAAGCACAGGCTCTGCAGCGTCCAGCTGCCCACCACGTCACCGCCGCACGCGTCCGGCGTGTCGCAGGCCCCGCCGCCGCCGCCGCCGCCGTCGCCGCAAGCGACCGGACCGAGCAGCGCGAGCACGAGCACGGGCCATGGCAAAGCAGGCGGCAGGCGCATCGCGGAGCTCCCTGTGGACTGGACGCAGCGTAACAGCGGCCGGGCGCATTCTCCACGGCAAGCCGGCGTGGGCTCGCGCTTCGTGGTAGATCGGGCCGCCATGCAGCCGCTTGCTTCGAGCCCGCGCGCGCTCGGCTACCGCCCGGTGGCCGAGTGGGAGCCCAACGCGGCGGTGTGGAGCGCTTGGCCCGCGCACGGCTACGCGTGGGGCGCGTTCTTGGCCGACGCGCAGCGTGAGTTCACCGCGTTTTGCCACGCGCTGCTGGCCGACGCCGAGGCCGAGCCGCTGCAGCTGCTGGTGCCCGACCAGGCCGCCGAGACCGAGGCCCGCGCCGCGCTCGCGGGGCTGGGCGCGCGCGTGCGCTATCACCGCATGGCCTACGGCGACGTGTGGCTGCGCGACACCGCGCCGCTGTTCGTGCGCGGCCCGCAGGGCCTCGGCTGCGTGCGCTTCGCGTTCAACGGCTGGGGCGGCAAGTATCGCTATCCGGGCGACGCGGAGCTCGCAGCGGGGCTGTGCGACGCGCTCGGGCTGCCGAGCTTCGCCGCGCAGGCGGTGATCGAGGGCGGCGCGCTGGAGCTCGACGGGCACGGCACGTGCCTCACGACCGAGAGCTGTCTGCTCAACGAAAACCGCGGGCCGGGGCTGACGCGCCGCGCGCTCGAGGCGCTGCTGCGCGAGTTGCTCGCGGTCGAGCACGTGGTGTGGCTGCGCGCGGGGCTTGCCGGCGACCACACCGACGGGCACATCGACAACCTGGCGCGCTTCGTGGCGCCGGGCGTGGTGATGTACGCGACGGCGAGCAGTCCCGACGACCCGAACGCCGAGACGCTCCACGAGAACGCGCGGGTGCTCGCGCAGGCGCGCGCGGCTGATGGACGTCGCTTGCGCTTGTTGCCGGTACCCTCGCCCGGGCCCGTGCTCGATGCGGCCGGTGATCCGCAGCCTGCCAGCTACATGAACTTCTACGTCGGCAATCGCGTGGTGATCGTGCCCGCGTTCGGCAGCGCGCAGGATGAAGTCGCGCGCCTGACGATCGCCAGCGGGTTTCCAGGACGGCGCGTCGTGCTGTGCAGCGCACGCGCGATCCTCGAGGGCGGCGGCGGCACATTTCACTGCATGACGCGCCAGCAGCCGCTGGCGCAGCAGGCGGCGCGATGAGCGGCGGCGGCGCCAGCGCCGGCGCGAGCGAGGCGGTCTGCGTGGCGGTGGTGCAGCTGGCGCTCGGCGACGACGTCGATCGAAACCTCGGCCGTGCCGGCGAGCAGGTGGCCGAGGCCGCGGCGCGCGGCGCGCAGGTCGTGCTGCTGCCGGAGCTGTTCGCCTCGCGCTACTTCCCGCGCGTGACCGATGACGCGGCGTTCGCGCTGGCCGAGCCGGCCGAGCGCAGCCGCGTGGTCGAGGCGATGCGCCTGCTCGCGCGCGTGCACGAGCTGGTGATTCCGGTGAGCTACTTCGAGCGGGCGGGCCAGCGCTGCTACAACAGCGTGCTGGTGCTCGACGCCGACGGCCGCGAGCTCGGGCGCTACCGCAAGAGCCACATCCCGGACGGCGCCGGCTACGAGGAGAAGCATTTCTTCGCGCCCGGCGACACCGGCTTTCGCGTGTTCGCCACGCGCTATGGGCGGATCGGGGTGGGCATCTGCTGGGACCAGTGGTTTCCCGAGTGCGCGCGCGCGCTGGCGCTGCTGGGCGCCGACCTGCTGCTGTATCCCAGTGCGATCGGCAGCGAGCCGCTGCGGCCCGAGGTCGACACCCAGCCCGCCTGGCGGCGCGTGATGCTGGGCCATGCGGTCGCGAACACGCTGCCGCTCGCGGCCAGCAACCGCGTCGGCGTCGAGGGCGGGCAGCGCTTCTACGGCAGCAGCTTCATCGCCGACGGGCGCGGCGAGATCGTGGCCGAGCTCGACCGCGAGCAAGAAGGCGTGGCGCTGGCGCGGCTCGACTTGCAGGCGTGGCGGCAGGAGCGCGACTGGATGGGGCTGCTGCGCGACCGCCGGCCCGAGCTGTACGGCAAGCTGGTCGAGAAGTAGCGCGCGCAGCAAGGCTTGCTCGCGAGCGTGTGCCCAGAGCCGGCCTTCTGCGGAGACGCAACAGGCAGGCCCCAAGGCGGGAAGCGCAGAGATCGAGCTGGTCTTGCCGTCCTCCCGTGTTGCTGTGGATCTGCACCCAGCGTGCGCGGGACGGGCGCTGCCGGTCCCAGTGACCGACTACGATTCGAAAACGGCGACTGTGATTCGATCCCGAATCGCGAGCTCTGATTCAGCGCGGCTCTTCCTCCACCGTGTTGGGCAGCTCGTTCCGGTCGTCGGGGCGGGGCGGGAGCGCGACGGCGAAGGTCGCGCCCAGCGCCTCGATCACCTCGCACACCCCGTCCGCAGGGCGGCCGGCGCGGATCGCGCTGACGATGTGGCTCACGTGCTGCTGCCAGCCGGCGCTCTGTACGCGCGCGTGGATGCCGGCGTCACCCAGGATCACCACCTTCTGCTCCAGCTCCGAGAGCAGCAGCAGCACGCCGGTGCGATCGCGGGTGGCGAAGATTTCGCGAATCAGGAACTCCTCGTGCGCGCGGCGCTCCACCGCGTGCAGCGCGCGCGGGCCCGGCACGATCGCGCGCAGCAGCGGCCGCAGCCCGAGCGCGAAGAAGGCGAGCACGGCAACCGCGATTTGCAGCCACAGCAAAGTGCTGACGCCGAGCGCTGGCGAAAGCAGGTGCGCGACCGCCGCCGCGGCCAGCGCCAGCGCGCCGGCGTAGAGCAGGCGCAGGTCGTGGTAGTCGTCGCTCGCCGGCACCGCCAGCACCACGATCTCGCCCGCGGTGCCGCGCTCGGTCTCGGCGATGGTGGCCTCGATGCGGGCCCGGGCCGCAGCGTCGAAGAGCGCCATCGCCTCACCAGCCTCCCGACGCGCCGCCGCCGCCGAAGCCGCCCCCGCCGCCGCCGAAGCCGCCGCCGCCGCCCCCGCCACTGAACCCGCCGCCGCCGCCCAAACCGCCGCCCCAGCTCGGCCCGATAAAATAGCCACCGCCCAGGCGCCGCCGCTTTCTGCCGCCGCCGCGCGAGAGCAGGGCCAGCAGCACGAAGATCACCAGAGGGAAGAACAGCGGCAGCAGCAGCGAAAGCGCGGTGCCGGCGCCGGGCGTGTGCAGCCTCGGCTTGTGCGCAGGCGTGCCGGCCGGGAGGCCTTCGCCGCTCGCGGCGTGCATCAACACGCCGAACGCTGCGTCGATGCCGCCGGCGAAGTCGCCGCGGCGAAACGCGGGCGCGAGCTGCTCGCGGATCACGCGTGCAGCCACCGCGTCCGGGATCACGCCCTCGAGCCCGTAGCCGACCTCGATGCGCATCTTGTGCTCGGCCGGCACCACCAGCAGGATCAGACCGTCGTCCTTGCCTTTGTGGCCGAGCTTCCAGTGCTCGGCCACGGCCATGCTGAAGCCCTCGATGCTTTCGCCCCGCAGGCTCTGCACGGTCAGCAGCGCGAGCTGGTGTCCGGTCTGCTGCTCGTAGTCGCTGAGGCGCGTCTCGAGCGAGGCCGCGCGGTCCGCTGCCAGCACGTGCGCGTAGTCGTTGACGTGGCCGTGCAGCGCCGGTACGTCGCTGGCGCGCGCGGCATGCGTCAGCCCGAGCGCCAGGGCCACCCCCAGCAGCAGGCCGAGCCCCGGCGCACGCGCGCGCAACGGCCGCCGCAGCGCGGTCACCATTTACAGCTTGATCTCGGGCGGCTTTTCGTCAGCCGCCGAGCCGGTGAAGGTGGGTCGCTCGCGCTTGCCGCGCATCGAGGCGCCGATGCTGGAGGGGAAGCGCAGCACCACCTTGTTGTATTCGGCCACCGACTCGATGTAGCGGCGCCGCGCCACCGCGATGCGGTTCTCGGTGCCTTCGAGCTGCGCCTGCAAGTCGCGGAAGGACGCGCTCGCCTTCAGGTCGGGGTAGTTTTCCGAGACCACCAGCAGGCGCGAGAGCGCGGAGCTGAGCTTGGCCTGTGCCGCCTCGAACGCCGCCAGCTTCTTGGGGTCGTCGATGGTCGAGGCGTCCACCTTGACGCCGGCCACGCTGGCCCGCGCCTGCACCACCTGCTTGAGCGTGTCGCGCTCGAAGTTGGCGGACCCCTGAACCACCTTGACCAGGTTCGGTACCAGATCGGCGCGGCGCTTGTACTGGTTCTGCACCTCGGCCCAGGCCGCCTTCACGTCCTCGTCGCGCTCGATCACCTCGTTGTAGCCGCAGCCGTGCAGCGCAAGCGCCCCCGGCAGCCAGACCGACGCGAGCAAAAACGGCAGCAACGCGCGCAGCGTGCGAAACGATGAGCTCATGGCCGCCACTATGCGACGGCTGGGCGTGCGCAGGCAACCGTGGCCCGCGGCCTGCGGCGCCCGGCACGCCGGTCCGAGCTACAGGTCGCGCAGGTTGAGCGAGCCGATGTAGTCGGTCTTGCCCAGCTCCACCCCGTTGTGGCGCAGGATCGCGTAGGCCGTGACGATGTGGAAATACGTGTTGGGCAGACTCATCTCCAGCAGGAAGTCGCTCGCGGTCATGCCCTTGCCGGGCATGAAGCCGAGCGGGACCATGCGCTTGTCCGCGCCTTCGAAGTCCTTGGCGCTGAACGTGCCCAGATACTGCAGCACGGTCTTGATGCGCGCGCGGATCTGCTCGAGCGTCTCCTCGGTGTCGGGGTGCTTGGGCGGCTCGCGGCCCGCCAGGCGCGCGGCCAGCAGCTTGGGCCCGTCGCACGCCGACTGGATCTGGTGGATCAGCGGGAACATGTCGGGCGCCAGCCGCGACTGCAACAGCACCGCCGGGTCGTAGCCCTTGGCCTTGGCGTGCGCCACGCCCTTGTCCAGCCAGCGCTCCAGATTCTTGAGCATCTTGGTGTACTGCACGATGAACGGATAGATCTCAGACATGGTCCTCCATGGGCCGCGCAGGCGTGGCGGCCGCGACCGCTTTGCATGGGCCGGGGAGGGCCGCGGGTCAAGGCCGCCGCGGGCGCGCAGAACGCGCGGCGTCAGGCCGAGCGGCTCTTCGAGCGCTGGCCGACCACGAGGGGCACAGCAGGGGCGTCCTCGGGCAGCGTGCGCACGTGAACATCGCGCTGCGGGAAGGGGATCTGGATATCGGCGGTGCGGAACGCCGCGTCGATCGCGAAACGCAAGCGTGACGCGCTCCGCAGATCCTCGCGCGGGTTGGCGATCCACGCCAGCAGCGTGAAGTCGAGGCTCGAGTCGCCAAAGTCGTCGAAGCGCACCTCGGGGTCGGGGCTCTGGAGCAGGGCGGAGTCCGCGCGCGCGACCGCCAGCAAGGTGTCGCGCACCAGCGCCGTGTCCGTGCCGTAGGCCACGCCCACGTGCACCGCGATGCGGAGGTTGGTGGTGGGCACCGAGTGGTTGACCACCTGCCCGGAGATGAGCTCGCTGTTGGGCACGATGATGGTGACCTCATCGCGGGTGACCACGTGCGTCGCGCGCATGCCCACGTCGGTCACCGAGCCCAGCGCGTCACCGATCCGCACGAAGTCGCCACGCGCGACAGGGCGCTCGACCAACAGGATCAGGCCCGAGATGAAGTTCTGCGCGATGTTCTGCAGCCCGAAGCCGATGCCGACCAGCACCACGGTCGAGGCCGCCAGCAACGCGTCGAGCCGGATGCCGAGCGACATCAGCGAGATCAGCGTGCCGAGCAACAGAATGAAGTACCGGGTGATCTTCGCCAGCGCGAAGCGCGCCCCGTGCGCCACCTCGCGTTGCGCGAGCAGGCGCGTCACCCCTCGGCCGGCGAACGTCGCCACCACGTAGGAGACGACGATGATCAGCACTCCGGTGAGCAGCGAGAACAGCGTGATCGGGCCGCCCGCCACGTGCAGCAGCGGCTCGTTGGCCAGGGTCTTCAAGTGATGAAGGGTGGGCATGGCTTCCTCGGGTCGGCGGCTCGCGTGGCCGGCGCCTTTATCAGGTGGCGGAGGCGCGAGCCTCTGAGGGTCTCGCGCAAAGCCCAGGGGCCGTCAATCGGTTGGGGCTCGTGCGCGAATGCGGCGTGCGGCTGGCGGCGCCCGCCGCCGAGCCATCACCGGGCGCGCGCGGCGCGCGGGCGAGGGCCAAAGCCAGCGGCGACCGCTGGCTGCGCTGGCGCTGCTCAGCTCGGCGCATACACCCGCACCGAGAGCTCGCGCTCGAGCTCGAGCACCGCATCGAGGCTGCCGTAGCGCGCGCCGACCGCGGCGCGCATGGCGTCGAGCAGGCGCGCGTGGTCCGCGTCGCTCAGGCGCCAGGTCGCAGACCACACGCGTTGCTCGATCTCGCGCAGGAAGGTCGACAGCTCGAGTCGCACGGGGTAGCGCAGCGTGAGCGTTTCCGCGACCCTGACGAACCCTGCCCGCAGCGGAAAGTCGAGCACGCCGCGCGCCACGCCCACGTTCTGCGGCGTGGGCGCGCTCGCGCTCGCGCTCGCCTCGGTCCACAGCTCGGGCAAGAGCTGGCTGTCTTCGGCTTCGAGCAGGCGTCCGCCGGCTACGAGCACGCGGCTGATTTCCCGCAGGGCCTGCCGCCAGCCGGGCAGCAGATGAAACACGTGCACGGCGACCACGGCATCGAAGCAAGCGTTTGCGAACGGCAGCTGCAGCGCATCGGCGATCACGGGCAACGCGGGCTCGCCGCATTGCTTCGCCTGCAGCCGCCCCAGCATCGGCCGCGAGCGGTCGACGCCAGCCACGCACCCCACACGCGCAGCGAGCGGAAGCGCAATCCGCCCCGTGCCCACGCCTACCTCGAGCACCCGGCTGCCGGGCCCGAGCCCGCCCGCGCGGCAAAGCAGCTCCGCCACCTGCTCGCCCACGCCTGCCGGATACCCGCGCGTCCGGTCGTAGTAGCCGGCGGCGCGGTCGAACACGATGGAGTCGCCGGCCGCGACGGCTTCGTCCGAGTCGCCGCGCGTGCCTCTATTGGACCCGGCCACCCGAGGCGTCTACCACGGCGCTCGTGCGGCCGCAGCCGTTCTTGCGACCTTCCGCCACGCAGACCGGCGCTTGCGTGAGAACGTCGTACCGGGGGAGGAAACTCTCAGTGCGTTGATCTTCCTGTACCGGCGCGTGCTCGAGCTGCCCTTCGAGTGGCTCGACGGCCTGGTCAAGGCCAAGCGGCCCGAGCGCTTGCCCGTAGTGCTGTCGCGAGCCGAAGTCGCTGCGTTGCTCGGTCAGCTCCAGGACACGCCACAGCTGATGGCAGGGCTGCTGTACGGGTCGGGGCTGCGCTTGCTCGAATGCTGCCGGCTTCGGATCAAGGACCTCGCCCTCGACCGAGGCGAAGTGGTCGTTCGCGACGGCAAGGGTCGCAAGGATCGGATCACGATGCTTCCAGCCGGTTTGATCGCGCCGCTCCGCCAGCACGTGGAGCGGTTTCGAGCGGAGATGGAGCGCTTGCCCGAGCACAAGCGTGGCTACGTCAGGCTTCCAGACGCGCTCAAGCGGAAGTATCCGAACGCCGCACGCGAGTGGCCGTGGCAATGGGTGTTCCCCGCCACCCGGACATATGTCGATCCCGCCGACGGTCTGCGATATCGCCACCACTTTCACGAAACGGCGTTGCAGCGCGCGGTAAAGCGCGCCGCCCGCGCGGCGAAGCTCTCCAAGCCTGCGAGTTGTCACACCCTCCGGCATTCCTTCGCCACCCACCTGCTTGAGCAGGGCTACGACATACGCACCATCCAGGAGCTCCTGGGCCACAAGGATGTCAGTACCACGATGATCTACACCCACGTCCTCAACCGAGGCCCCTTGGGCGTCCAGAGCCCTCTCGACACCCTCCGGCTCCCCTCGCCCCGTTTCCCTCCAGGATCTAGGCTGTCCAACCTCGACAGCCTAACACCCCAACAAGATCACCCCCCAACCCCGCGACATCCCAACAAATAACCCCCGCCCCCAACCGATCTAGCCAGTCCGCCCCCGACAGGCTACCTATAGTTGGGCGGACAGGAAAGAGACGATCGCCCGATCGCGCTCCTATCACGCAATTCGGAGTATCACAGGACCGCCGCTCCACATCATGGCGCCGCCTGAGATCGCCATTAGATCCAAGCAGTTTCGGTCAAACCACCCAAGGAGCGCCAGGCCGGTCACGCTCCCACAGACGACGCACGTTATTGACGGACGCACCATGACATGTAGCGTGATCGGCGAATGACCAGCGCGTCCATCTGCCGCGCCGAACCGGAATGAGACCAGCCCATGCCCCAGCAAAATGATCCTGAGAACCTCGATGTCGAAAACGAGATCGACGCGATAAAGGCCATTCTCTCGGCGCTCGCGCCGCTCAGCCCTGCCGTGCGTAACAATGTGCTGGAGTACGTCCTAAAACGACTCGGCATAGTGAATCCATCGGCGAGCGTTGCAGGGGTCGATGCACCGGCCAACGAAGCGCTCCAGACCGCCCCGCGCGCCGAGCGCGAGCAGCCGGCTGGCGGCCCGATTCACATCCGGCAGTTCAAGGAACAAAAGCAACCTCATTCCGCCAACGAAATGGCCGCAGTTGTGGCCTACTACCTCGCGCACATCTCACCAGAGAAGAAGAAATCGATCAACGCGAAGGACATCGAGGACCAGTTTCAGATCGCTGGCTTCCCACTGCCTGCGCAGGCGAAATTCACCCTGACGAACGCGAGAAACGCTGGTTACCTGGACTCGGCAGGCGCGGGCGCATATCAACTCAACGCAGTGGGGCACAATCTCGTCGCTCATAGTTTGCCGCGCGGCGATAAAGCAGCGCCAAAGACTCGCGCTCGCAAGCCTCGGTCTCAGGCCCGCCGGACTCGCAAATGATCCAGGATATGCTGACGCGGCTGGACGGGTTAGCCGCCCAGCTGCGGCGCGGAACCTCGGTCAACGTCAATGACCAGGATTCGAAACAAGTCGCGATCACACTCGCAAAGACATATTTTGCCGAGCTTCGACCGAGCATCGTGAACAGTGCTGGGGACCCCACTGTCATCGCCGCGCACGACGAGAAGTGGCAGCATCTCATCCGGCTTGCGCACGGAAACAACGCTCGACGAACGTATGTGAAGACGGTCAAGGGTCTGCGCCGAGAACTCGCGGCGTTCAATGTAGCCACCCTGGTTGCGCACACGAATCCGGCAGACACGCCTCCCTTGACCGCGACCGAAAAGATGCTCATCGACACGCTGGAGCGTCTCGTCCCGAGCGCCGCGATCTCCTACCGGCAGGGTCTCCTAGACTTACGGTCGCAGAGCAGGCTTTCTTACCGTGGAACCGCGGCGGAGTTCCGAGAAGCGCTCCGCGAGGTGCTCGACCACCTGGCTCCCGACGACAAGGTGGCCGCGCAACCTGGCTTCAAGCTCGAGCAAGCTCAAACGAAACCCACCATGAAACAGAAGGTGAAATTCGTTCTCACATCGCGCGGCAAGAACAAGACCCAGCGGGAGTCAACAGAGAAGAGCGCCTCACTTGTGGAAGAGCTGAGCGGGGAGATTACTCGAGCTATCTACAACCGGGCGTCCGTCGCCGCGCACGTACATGAAAGCAAGCGTGAAGTAGAGCAGATTCGACGCTACGTCGACACGATCATGTACGATCTCTTGGAGCTTACTTAGGCGTAGTGCCGCCCAACTAGGGCTTGCAGCTGACGAAGACCCGCCTACTGCCCGGCAGAAGCGTCACCGCACGCGGGCCCGCGACGGTTGTGGTAAGCTGCAAGCGGAGTCGCGGGCCCGCGGCCGCGCGACCCGCTAACCTCGGGCGGGTCTTCGCAGCTGAAGCCCAATCCCGTTAGGCGGATGCAAGCGCACTTAGCGCGAAGGCCGGTAGCGCCGCGAGGAGAGCGTATACTCGACGCTCCTGGTCTGTTAGGTGTCTTCCCTGCGCCAGATGCACGATCGCGAACGCAGCAGAGTCGTATCCGCGTGGCGCGGGCTACGCCGACGAACGTGGCTCCTTCACTGGAGCGTAGTCGCCGCGATACTGGCGTTTGCCGTTGTGCTCTTTCCGAGGTCGCTCTGGTACCTCTTCCTTTGCACTTCCGGGATCCTTCTTCGCGGTCGCGCTCGCTTGGCCTCACTTCGGGCTAGTTCGCGCTGGGTTCGTTCTGGGCCCGAGTTCCTCATGGAGCGTCATCCCCACGCAGGACGGCTTCCAACTCGCCGTGGGCACCGACGTTGCGCACGTCTCCTGGTCCGGAGTCGCAGCAGCCACGGTCTGCGACACCACGCTCGACTGGAGTGGACTCTCGGGTCTCGAAGCTAGCGCGATCCTAACGCTGCACGATGGCACGCAGCTGGGCATCCTTGCGTTTGCCTCCGGCTACAGAGACTTCATCCGCGTCCTTGAGCAACGAATGCAGCCCGGACTACGTCTCGTTCCTCCTCCGTCCTGGCTTCGAGACGAATAAGAACCCGTCCCCGGGCACCGCCTAACTTGGCATTGGAGCTGACAAGCCCCGCTGGTGCTGCTCTGCACGCTTGATCGCACGCGGGCCTGCCGACATCATCTGAAACTGCCGCGACGTCGTCAGGCCCGCGGTCGCGCTTCGCTGCTAGCTCGGGGGCGGGGCTTGCAGCTCAACGCCAGGGCCGTTAGCCGGATGCAGAACCACCTACACTGCGCGGTTGCCATTCTTCGATCGCTTCCGTTAGCGCTTCTGCTCAGTTGCTCGTCTGGCCCGAAACGCGAACTTCAGACCTCGGCCCAGCCACCATCGAGTGATCGCGCTCAGCACGATGTTGCGAAACCTCCGGAATCGGTGGCAGGGCCTGCCGTCCCTCATGCTGATCCGGAGCCTGCCAACGCAACCGTCCTGGACTTACTGGAGCGCGCCGCACCGCCAGCCCACGCTTGGGGCATTGCCCCTTCCGGTCACGTGACTGGTCTTGCCTATCCGTTTGAGATTTCCAAGGCCGGCCCCTTCGATGGCACACAGTTCGTACGGCTCGTCTCCAAACGTGGTATTCGCTTCGCTGACGTGAACGAAGTCGCGGTCGGCGAGCTCTCGCGTGACGAGCTTGAGCGGGCTATCCGTTCGCGATCCGGACCGTACTACACGCAACTCGTCCACGCGGGGTTTCGGATGAAGGATCCGTATTGCAGAGTCGATTTGAAGGTGCAGCCCACACAGGAACTCATCACGATCTGCAAAGATTACGAACTAGTCCTTGTTCAAGAAGAACCAAAGTCCTTTCTCCTCCGGGACATCCGATACCTCGTGGACGAGGTGGAGTAGGAGCACCGGCTAACTAGGCGTTGCAGCTGACAAGGCCGCGCGGGTGGCGTCTTGATGTTCGGTGAACTCGGCGCGACTACCGGTGCTCGGACGCCTGCGGGCGCCGGGGCCCGCAGGCTGGGTTGTGGCCGCGCGGGCCTTGCAGCTGAACGCCAGGTCCGTTAGCCGGATGCAGAACCACCTACACTGCGCGGTTGCCATTCTTCGATCGCTTCCGTTAGCGCTTCTGCTCAGTTGCTCGTCTGGCCCGAAACGCGAACTTCAGACCTCGGCCCAGCCACCATCGAGTGATCGCGCTCAGCACGATGTTGCGAAACCTCCGGAATCGGTGGCAGGGCCTGCCGTCCCTCATGCTGATCCGGAGCCTGCCAACGCAACCGTCCTGGACTTACTGGAGCGCGCCGCACCGCCAGCCCACGCTTGGGGCATTGCCCCTTCCGGTCACGTGACTGGTCTTGCCTATCCGTTTGAGATTTCCAAGGCCGGCCCCTTCGATGGCACACAGTTCGTACGGCTCGTCTCCAAACGTGGTATTCGCTTCGCTGACGTGAACGAAGTCGCGGTCGGCGAGCTCTCGCGTGACGAGCTTGAGCGGGCTATCCGTTCGCGATCCGGACCGTACTACACGCAACTCGTCCACGCGGGGTTTCGGATGAAGGATCCGTATTGCAGAGTCGATTTGAAGGTGCAGCCCACACAGGAACTCATCACGATCTGCAAAGATTACGAACTAGTCCTTGTTCAAGAAGAACCAAAGTCCTTTCTCCTCCGGGACATCCGATACCTCGTGGACGAGGTGGAGTAGGAGCACCGGCTAACTAGGCGTTGCAGCTCTTGTAGCCCGTGCAAGCGCAAGCGATCGTATCGATCGAGACCCCGCTTCTCGCACGAGTGCGCCGTCGCCGGGAAGGAGGGTCGGGGCGATCTCGAGCGAGGTGAGTGAGTGCTCGCCGGCAATGCGTTCCGGGTCGTGCGGGGCAGGTAGGCCAAAGCTCTTACGTGGGACGTCCGCTCTGCGGCGCCGAATCAGCTTCGTTGGGCATTGCGTTGCGCGACACGACCGCCGGGGCGCCTCGGGACTGACAAAGGGTCTCACGAGCGCGGACCAGGAGTTGCAACTGAAGGTCACCCCGTCGGAAGCCTTGCGGGCGATGCAAGAACAGGTCGTGGCTACATGGTGACCTCCATCGCCTCGAGCGTGGGCGTCGACTGCACCGCAGCGGCGTCCTCGACGCCCAGCCGCGCGCAGTCGAAGAGCCTGTGCACGTCGAACGCCTCGCCGCGGCCGACGTGGTACAGCGCCTTGGCGAGCTTGCGCATCAGCGCGCCGAGCGCGGGCATCTTGCGGCCACCATCGCGCTCGACCTTGCGCTGGTACCAGGCGGCAGCGACCGCATCGCTCTGTACCCAGCGCAGCACCGCCAGCCACAACATCATGCGTGCTCGCGACGAGCCGCGCTTGGTCAGCGACGGCCGGCCTTGGTGCGCGCCGCTGCTCTTCTCGCGCAGGTTCAGGCCGAACGCTTTCACGTACGCCTGCGCGCAGCAGAAGTTCTTGGGGCTGCCCACCTCTGCGAACAACACCGCCGCGGTCGTCATCCCGACCACGGCGCCGAGCTGCGCGACCTCGGGCACGCTCTTGCCGAGCTCCACCGCGCGCCGCCGAGCGTGCTTACAAGCCTTGAGCGTGCGGTGAAGCTCCTCGGCCAGGTGCGACATCCGCTCCCGCTCCGCCGCCAACATCGGTGCTCCCAACGTCGTCGCCGCCGAGCCGACCGCCGCCGCGATGCGCTCGGGCTTCATCAGCCCGCGGCTCATGCCGTGCAGCAGCGCGCGAGCCTGCGGCTGCGACGACGCGACCTCCGACGGGCCGCCCATACGTGACAAGAGCGCCAGCATGCTCGCGCTCGTCAGGTCCACGTGCGTCAGCAACTCCGGCCAGTGGCGCGCCAACAGCGATTCGAGCACGTTGAGGTTGCGAAGGTAGTGCTCCTGGTGCAGCAACATCGTCGACAGCGCCGCCGACAGCTCCCGAAGCTGCTCGCCGGGCTCCTCCCACGGCGTGCTCAACCCCGACAGGTGCAGCCGTACCAGCACCGCCGCCGCCTTGGCATCGTGCATCGACGGCACCGCGTCGAACAGCTCGGCCGCGTCGTGCGTGCGCTTGCTGCCGACGCGGTACACCGATGCGCCGAGCTCGCGCAGCCGGTGGCGAAGCGCATCGCCATAGCTGCCCGAGGGCTCCATCACCGCTTCCACCCGCTTACCGCGTGCCACCAAGCCGGCTACCAGCGCGAGCCACGCCGGGCTCTCCTCGGGATGGCGGAAGCTCACCGTCGCCGCCACGCCCGACTCTGCTCCCGCGAACGCCGCCACCTGCGCGTGCTTGGCCACGTCCAGAGCCACGATCACCACTGGCTCCGGCAGCTTCTCCAGTAGCCCCTCGGCGGCGACGTCCTTGACCCGTACTCGACGATAGATACGCTTCTTCATGGGGATGACCTCCTGCACGAACCATGGGCGACTTTGTCGACTCGAGGTTCACCCCGAGGCATCCCCACTGATTTCTACGAACGGCCTATAGCTGACTGACGAAGGCCCCCTGTCGGCGTTCGGGGGGCGTGGTGCTACGCGGGCCGGCGCCCATCGTGGTAAACAGCAAGGACCGGGCGGGCCCGCGGTCGTGCTGGATGGGGAGCTCAACGGGGGCTTCGCAGCTGAACTCGTGGTCCGTTAGCCGGACCGGAAGGAAGACGAACCACACTTCGCACGTGTCCCGAGATCGAAAGACGACCTGGAAGGTTTGCCTCGGCGCGTTTGGTCTCCTCCTCGCGATGTTCGTCGCGTACGTCGGCGTGCCAGAGCCACGCCCGTACACTGTCGTCGGAACCGTCAGAGATGCTGAAATCCGCGGTCCTATTCGACTCGCTCCTTCCGACGTCCTGAACAAGAAGGTCCGGCTCATTGCACCGCGTGGCCCAAGGTTCACCGTCGCCCTTCGCGCCGTCATCAGCGATCACCGATCGTACGTCGCGGGTGCGCTGGTAGCAGCCTGCGCAACTGGAACGACGCCCGTTGCCCTTCGGCGATCGAGCACTGGTTGGAAGGCCGAGTTCATCACACGCGATCCCGCATGCACCTACGAGGTCCAGACTTCCCAAACGAATCCACCGCCGAGCGGAGTGGCGGAAGGAACGTGGGTGCTCCATGTGACCGGAGTCGGAGACCCAAGCAACAAATTTGAGCTCGCACTTGAACTCGAAGACCCCGTACCGAAGAGGCCGGCTAACTAGGCGTTGCAGCCGACAAGGCCGCGCGGCGGGCGTCTTGATGTTCGGTGAACTCAGCGCGACTATCGGTGCTCAGCCGCCTGCGGGCGCCGGGGCCCGCAGGCTCAGGTCGAGGTGGCGCGGCCTTGCAGCTGAACGCCATTCTCGTTAGCCGGACGAGAGAGCATGACCGACGACATCGTAGTCGCTGATGGCGAACTCGCATCCGATCCCGATGTGGCGCTTCCATCGGTCCTCGGTGGACCGGGCTATTCAAAATTTGGCCGCTTCGTCGTCGCTGCCATGGGGAGCATCCCCTGGATCGGCGGTGTTCTCGCCGCCAGCGCCGCAATTCACGCTGAAACAGAGCAAGCTCGCGTCAACGACCTTTCTCATCGTTGGCTCGAGGAACATCAGGCGAAGATCCGAGACCTTGAGCGCACGCTGCGCCAGATGATCGGTCGCCTTACTGAGCTAGGTGAGATGGTCGACAAGCGTCTGACCGACGAACGCTACCTTGCGCTCGTGCGGCAAGGATTCCGAACGTGGGATCATGCGAACACGACGGAGAAGAGAGAGCGCGTTCGCAGGACATTGACAAACGCCGGAGCCACTCGACAGTGCTCCGATGACGTCGTGCGGCTCTTTCTCGACTGGATCGACACCTACGATGAGGCACACTTCCTGGTCATCCGGGTCGTCTACCACAGCCCGCGCGTTACCCGAGCCGAGATCTGGGAGGAGATTCACGGCGTCGATGTTCCCGAGAACTCGGCAGAGGCAGACCTGTTCAAGCTTCTCATCCGCGACCTCAGCACCGGCAGCGTGATTCGACAGCATCGCGACACCGACTACGCGGGAAACTTCATTCAGAAGCCTCGCGGAGCAAAGCGACCAGCTCGAACCGGTCGGACCATGAAGTCTGCATTCGATGACAAGGAGCCGTACGAGCTGACCGAGCTCGGAGGCCAGTTCGTGCACTATGCGATGGACGAAGCTGCGCCCCGACTCGCTGGCAAGGACGCCGGCTAACAACTGGTTGCAGCTGACAAGGCCCGCCATCGATGACCGAACGGGTGGCTTACGCGGGCCCTCGACTCTGTGATAGTGATCGTCGTCGAGGGCCCGCGGTCTCCATCGCTGAACGCCCAACGCGGGCCTTGCAGCTGAACCAGGGGCCGTTCGCGCGGCCTTGCAGCTGACCGCCAGGTCCGTTGGGTGGGCATGCCTGCGTCGCGAGCCCGGGAAACAGGACGACTTGCGGTCGTGCACAAATGTGCATACACTAGGGAATGGCGTTCCAGTGGGATCCGCGGAAGGCGGGGTCCAACCTCGCCAAGCACGGCATCGACTTCGCGGATGCTGCGACCGTGTTCGGTGATCCGCGTGCGCTCACGATGCCTGATCCCCACCCCGACGAAGAACGCTTCGTGACGCTCGCGATGGATTCGGCAGGGCGTGTGCTCGTCGTCGCCTGGACTGGTCGTCGCGACGACATTAGGCTGGTCTCTGCGCGCAAGGCCACGCGTCGCGAGCGGCGTCAGTACGAAGAGGAGACGTAGGATGCGAAAGCAATACGACTTCACCCGCGCGAAGCGCGGCCCGGTTGTGCCCGTTCCGAAGGGCAAGACTCGAATTACCATCCGTCTCGATGACGACGTTCTCGACTGGTTTCGAGGCCAGGTGCACGCCGCTGGCGGTGGGAACTACCAGTCTTTGATCAACGACGCTCTGCGCTCGTTCATTGCGAGCCGCACGGAGCCTCTCGAGGCCGTCGTGCGTCGCGTCGTACGGGAGGAGCTCCGTGTCGCACGGCGTCGTACCGGTTGAGCGTAACCGTTCAGCCCCGGCATTTTTCTGCGCCAGACGGATGGACATGGCGATCGGGGCGTGATCTAAGCTCGGTGTGGCGGTCGGGGACGAGGCTGAGCAGGGGGCGACCGAAGCGCGTGTCGCAGAGCTCGAAGTCGTCGTGGGGGAGCAACGCGCGAAGGTGGCCGAGCTGACCGCGTTGGTCGCCAAGCAGGCGGCGCAGATCGAGGTTCTGACCGAGCTGCTCAACCGCAACTCGAAAAATTCACACCTGCCGCCGTCAAGCGACGGGCCGGGCTCGGGCGGTGGGGCGGCGGCGGGCAGGCGGCGGCCAAAGTCGGGGCGCAAGCGCGGCGGCCAGAAGGGTCACCGCGGGTCGTACCGCGAGCTGCTGCCGGTCGAGCGCGTCGACACGTTCATCGACCTGTTCCCGGACGTGTGCCTTGGCTGCGCGTGCCGGCTGCCGCAGGTCGTCGATGTCGCTGCGTGCCGCTACCAGCAGCTCGAGCTGCGCGACCACCGCCCGCACCTGACCGAGTGGCGCCGGCACGAAGGCAAGTGCGAGCGCTGTGGCGCCTGCACCCGAGCGGCGTACGACAGCGCGCAGATCCCCAGCTCGGCGTTCGGGCCCTGCCTGACCGCCGTGGTCGCGATGCTCACGGGCGCCTACCATCTGAGCCGGCGCAAGACGCAGAGGCTGCTTTCCGAGCTGTTCGTGCGCGCACCGCGCGATCGTGATCGCCGAGATCGCGGCATCGTGATCGCTGAGATCGCGGCATGGTGATCGCCGAGATCGGCATCGTGATCGCCGAGATCGGGGTCGTGATCGGCCAGATCGGGGCATCGTGATCACTCCCAGCTAGGGACTGGTCGCGGAGCGCGCAGACTCGCGGGCCGCGAGGCGGAGCAGGCGACGGCAGAAGGGCTCGAGCAGGTCCCGTCCTCGAAGGAGGAACGGATGGCGAACGAGCGACTGCCCATGCGCAAGGTACTGGAGATTCTACGACTGAAGTGGGAGCTGCGGCTGTCGAACCGGCGGGTGGCGCGCAGCGCTGGAGTCAGCCCGGCGACGGTGGTCAACGTGCTGCGGCGCGCGGCGACCGCCGGGCTGAGCACGTACGGCCAGGCGCGGCAGCTTGGCGAGGCTGAGCTCGAGGCGGCGCTGTACCCCGAGAGCGCAGCGGCGGCGCTGATCGCGCGGCCGGAGCCGGACTGCGCGTGGATCCACCGCGAGCGCGCGCGGCCGGGGGTGACGCTGCAACTGCTGCACCTGGAGTACCTGGAGGCCAACCCCGGCGGCTACCAGTACACGGCGTTCTGTGACCGCTACCGGGAGTTTCTCAAGCGTCGCGGGCTGGTGATGCGCCAGCACCACATCGCCGGCGACAAGATGTTCGTCGACTACTCGGGCAAGAAGCCGACGCTGGTCGACCCGGTGACGGGCGAAGTGATCGAGGTCGAGCTGTTCGTCGCGGTGCTGGGGGCATCGAGCTACACATACGCGGAGGCGACGTACAGCCAGCAGGTGACCGACTTCGTGGGCAGCCACGTTCGGGCGTTCTCGTTCTTCGGCGGCGTCGCCCGCGCGCTCGTTCCCGACAACCTCAAGAGCGGGGTGACCCGGGCGTGCTTCTACGAACCGACGGTGCAGCGTAGCTACGAGCACATGGCGCTGCACTACGGCACCGCGGTGCTGCCGGCGCACAAGGGCAAGCCTCGGCACAAGGCCAAGGTCGAGGTCGGGGTGCAGGTCGCGCAGCGCTGGATCCTGGCGCGGCTGCGCAACCGGGTGTTTCACACCCTGGCGGCGCTCAACGAAGCGATCGCGCAGTGCCTGCACGACCTCAACCGGCGAACGATGCGCGAGTACGGCAAGAGCCGGCTCGAGTTGTTCGAGGCGACGGAGCGAGCGCAGCTGCTGCCGCTGCCGGTCGACCGCTACGAGATCACCGAGTGGAAGAAGGCCACGGTCAACATCGACTACCACGTCGCCTTCGGCGAGCGCTTGTACTCGGTGCCGCATCGCTACGTCGGCGAAGAGGTCTGGCTGTGCGCGACGGCCACCATGGTCGAGGTCCAGTTGCGCGGCCGCCGCGTCGCGTTGCACCAGCGCCAGGGTCGCGACCGCTACGCGACGGTCCCCGCGCACATGCCGAGCGCTCACCGCCAGCACGCAGAGTGGACGCCGTCGCGCATTCTGTCGTGGGCAGAAACGCTGGGCCCCTCGACGCACGCCCTCTGCAGCGCGATCTTGGCCGACCGGCCGCACCCCGAGCAGGGCTTTCGCTCGTGCCTGGGCATTCTGCGCCTGGCCAAGAAGTACGGCGATGGCCGCGTCGAGAACGCCTGCGCGCGCTGCTTCGCGGCTCACGCCCGCTCCTACCGCAGCGTCGAGTCCGTGCTGCGGCTGGGCCTGGACTCGCAGCCGACGCTCGAGGCCGACGTGGCGCAGGCTCCGGTCGAGCACGACAACGTGCGCGGCCCCGATTACTTCGTGAACTGAATCGAGAAAGGACAACAGCCACGATGATGACCGAACCCACGCTCGACAAACTCCGCACCCTCAAGCTCTACACCATGGCCACCGCCTGGATCGCCCAGCGCGAGGACCCTTCAGCGGCCGAGCTCAGCTTCGACGAGCGGCTGGCGCTGCTGGTCGAGGCCGAGACGCTCGCCCGCGACAACAAGCGCCTGCAGAAGCTGCTGCACGACGCCAAGCTCCGCATTCCCGGCGCCTGCATGGAGGACGTCGACCTCAGCCCCAAGCGCGAGCTCGACAAGCCGCTCTTGCGCCAGCTCGCGACCGGGCGCTGGATCGGCGAGCACACCAACTTGCTCATCACCGGGATGACCGGCGTGGGCAAAAGCTATCTCGGCTGTGCGCTCGGCCAGCTGGCCTGCCGCTTGGGCTTCCGCGTCGCCTACAAGCGCGTCCCGCGGCTCTTCGAGGAGCTCGGTCTGGCTCACGCCGACGGCACCTACGTCCGCCTGCTCGCCCGGCTCGCCAAGGTCGATGTCCTCATCCTCGACGACTGGGGCCTGGCACCGCTGGCCGACCAGCAACGCCGCGACGTCCTGGAGATTCTCGAGGACCGCCATGGCGCTCGCTCCACCATCGTGACCAGCCAACTTCCCGTCGAAAACTGGCACGACTACATCGCCCATCCCACCATCGCCGACGCCGTCCTCGACCGCCTCGTCCACAACGCACACAAGATCAAGATGAAGGGTCCCTCACGTCGAAAGGAGAAAGCTCAAACCGCCGCCTGAACCCACAACCCGTCGCTTCGCTCCGACCCGATCACGATGCCCGATCGCGGCGGTCACGATGCGCCGATCCAGGTGATCACGATGCGCGGTATGCGCACTGTTCGGAATCGAGGTCTCGCTCGGCGCCATCAGCGCGATGGAGCAGCGGGCCAGCGAAGCGCTCGCGTCAGCACACGAGGAAGCGTTGCGCGAGGTCCAGTACGCCGGGGTCAAGCACACCGACGCCACGAGCTGGACACGCGCCGGCAAGCTGATGTCGCTGTGGACGCTGGCCTCGACCGCAGCGACGGTCTACCAGATCTTCGCCGATGGCTGCCGCGACACCATCCGGCCGATGTTCGGACCACGCCGTGGCATCCTCGTCAGCGACCGTCGATTACGCGCAGCATGCCGAGCTTGAGTGCGGTGGCGTCGGGCACGGTCACGTAGATCTTCCGGACCTCGAGCGATGCTGCGTAGCCCTCGTTCGACAGGCACACGACGAACTTGCGGCGACCGTCACGAGAGGATCCGCTTGATCTTGTACGCTTTGCGGCCGGTGCCGTGCGCTTCGTACCAGTGGACTTCCGCTGTGTGGAGGCTGCCATCGTTGAGCCGGATCCTAGCAACGACCTTTCCGTTTCCGCCACCGACCTCGGCCGTACGCTCTCTGCAGGCGGCGGAGCTCGCGAATCTCACGACCAGTCGCGATGGTCTCGACGTCGACAACTGTTCCGACGATCTCGAACACGGCTTCGGCAGCGTACACGACACGGATCCCGTGAACCAGAACGCGCGGTCCCGCGCGCCGAGCAGCGAAGGGCCACCTAACTTCGAGTTGCAGCTGACTGACGAGGCCCGCCAGTGCTGCTCTGGGCGGAGGTGCTACGTGGGCCCGCATCCATCGTGGTAAACAGCAAGGACGGGCGCGGGCCCGCGGCCGAGGTGGCTGCAACCTCAACGGAAGCCTTCGCAGCTGAACCCGTGGTCCGTTGGGCCGACCGGCGGAGTCAGACGCGTTGTCCGCGCGCCGACTCGGCGAGCCCGCGTCGAAGCGCAACTGCCTGGTGAACGCGCTCGTCACGACTGAGTTCGTCTTTGATCGGGTCAGGCAGCTTGAAGTCGTCACCTGCGCTGCGCGGCACGACGTGGATGTGAAGGTGATGCAAGACTTGGTCGGCCAAATTCTCGTTTTGGAAGATCATTGCACCGGTACCACCGAAGGCACTCCGCACCGCAATGCTCACTCGTCCCGTTAGCGAGTAGATCTCCTGCAGTAGCGGAGGCTCGACGTCCGCCAACGCCGTGACGTGGGCGTTCGGAATGATGAGGATGTGCCCACGATTGCGTGGGCGCTGCTTCGGCGCCGGCAAGGCGAACGCGCTTCGCGTGCGTACGGCAATCAGGTCGTCGTCGGCTCCGCCCGCGGCAAGCGCGCAGAATGGACAGGTCTCCACGCGCAGTATTGTGTCGCATGAATCGTCTGCGAGGAAGCGCGCGCCGGGGGGCTGCCCAACCAGGGCTTGCAGCTGACGGACGCCCGCGGGTGACGCCTTGCAGAACGGGGAAGTCAGCGCGACTCTTTGTGCTGGGCGCCTGCGGGCGCCGGGCCCCGCAGGCTTGCGTTAGCGAGGCGGTCCTCGCAGCTCAACCCGGGTCCGTTGGGCAGACTGGCGTCAACGCTTCGTTGTCGAACCTCTCAGGATCTCCCAGAGTCCTCGCGGGTTCACGATTCGGAGCGGCGCTCGCTTTGCGACCTTCAGGACGGCGGCGTCGCCCGTCACGAGGGCATCTGCGCCTCCCTCGACCGCCGATGCGACGACCCATTCGTCGTCCGGGTCCGTGATCTTCAGCGCGAGATGCTTCCTCGGCCGTCGTACGACGGTGCAGTCGCGAAGCAGCGCCTCGATTTCGTCAATGGACTTCCTCGGGAGCTTGAACTTCGTTCGCAGCTTGTCGCGCAGCTCGTGGAGCACGACCTCTCCGACGAGCACCTCGTGCTCACGCAGGACGTGCGAAAACAGATCCGCGCAAAGACCCCGGGTCGCGAACGCTGCGATCAGCACGTTGGTGTCGAAAAAGACCTTCACGAAACGTCGCGAAAGACGTCTTCGTCCGTCACGTAGCCCTGCGCTTCCGCGAGAGGCAGAACCTTCTTGCGCAGCCGCTCGAATCGAAGCGAGGCGAGTTGCCTGCGGAGAGCTTCCCTTGCGAGCTCGCTGCGGGTTCGACCGGTATGCGCGCAGGCTCGGTCGAGCTCGCGTTCGAGGTCGTCGTCGAGCCGGATGGTGATGGTCGAGGACTTCATGTAAGACATTGTAACACGAAGAGCGGGCTCCGCAAATTGGGCTGCCCAACTAGCCGTTGTATCTGACAAGGCCGCGCGGGCGACGTCTTGATGTTCGGTATGGTCGGCGCGACCATTCGTGCTGGGCGCCTGCGGGCGCCGGTGCCCGCAGGCTTGCGTTAGCGAGGCGGTCCTCGCAGCTCAACCCGGGTCCGTTGGGCAGACCGAGGCCTGACGTCCAGAAGCCGGAGAGCGTGGTGCAGATCGTAGAACGTGATGCGGTCCGAGCAATCCTGCTAACGCCGGAGCACGATATTCTCTTGATGCGCATTCGTCCGCCCGGCGGGGGCGCTCCGTTTTGGATCACCCCAGGCGGCGGTGCAAATCCGGGCGAGGACCTAACGGACTGCCTCCGTCGCGAACTTCGGGAAGAGCTGGGTTTGGAGCAGTTCGCTATCGGTCCTTTGGTGTGGCGTCGCCAGCACACGTTCAACTGGGGTGAGCGACGGATACGACAACGCGAGCGGTACCATGTCGTCGCGGTCCAGAAGTTTCTGCCCAGGATGTCCGACCCCGTTGAATCACAGGTCCTCGACCAGTTCCGCTGGTGGTCTGTCCACGAGCTAGCGATCACCTCCGAGCGCCTTACTCCGCTGTCGTTGGCGGAAATCGTTGCGGGCTACATCCGACACGGGGCACCCGGTGAACCGATCGAAGTCGAAGTCCTGGTCGACTGAGAAGGTGCCGAGGTTAGGCTGCCCAACTCAGGGTTGCAGCAGACAAGGCCACGCGCTGGGAGCGTATTGCGCAGCCGTTGGGTCGGCGCGACCATCGGGAATCGGGAACATCGGCGCCCGCTGCGCGTGCGCGACTACGGTTGCGGTGGCGCGCGGCCTTGCAGCTGAACCCCATTCCGTTGGGCATACCCGGTGCACGCAGCTACGGTCGGCGCGCATGAAGATCTATCTTGAGCACGCGGGCAAAGTGATTGAAGTCGTTGTCGGTCGTGAAGATCGAGAGGTTGCGCCGCATGGCTACCGCGCAGATCAGGAAGTCCGTGTTCGAACCCTGAACGCCGCGTTCCTGGCATCGGTTGAAGAAGGCCGCTGCCTCCTCGTAGTCAGTCGACTCCAGTTCGAGATCAGGGAATGCTCGCAAGTGCTCGCGGAGTTGCTCGAACTGCGGCTTCGTCTTGACTCCGGAGAGGAGTTCCTGTCGTACCGGACCGATGACGACAACGCGTCCCTCCTGGATGAGCTCGGCCAACTCGCGCGGCACGTTGTCGTCAACGCGTCGTGTGCGTCGTAGCGCCAGCCACCACACCGACGTGTCGACCAGCACATTCACGAGCGGCGCCGCTGCTTCTTGTAGTCGTAGGCAGACTCGAACTCGACGGTCCCGAACAGCTTGACGATCTTGGCCTGGCGTCGTCGCTGAATGTATTCGCGCAGTGCTTCGTTGACCGTGTCCTTCTTCGTACGATGACCGCCGACTCGTTGGGCCTCGTCGAGAAGTTGGTCGTCAATCGCGAGATTCGTGGGCATGCGTGGAAGTTTACACACGAGCATGTGTAGTGCAAGAGGGATGTCTAACTCGGGGTTGCAGCTCTTGTAGCTCGTGCAAGCGCAAACGATCGTATCGATCGAGACCCCGCTTCTCGCACGAGTGCGCCGTCGCCGGGAACGAGGGTCGGGGCGATCTCGAGCGAGGTGAGTGAGTGCTCGCCGGCAATGCGTTCCGGGTCGTGCGGGGCAGGTAGGCCAAAGCTCTTACGTGGGACGTCCGCTCTGCGGCGCCGAATCAGCTTCGTTGGGCATTGCGTTGCGCGACACGACCGCCGGGGCGCCTCGGGACTGACAAGGGGTCTCACGAGCGCGGACCAGGAGTTGCAACTGAAGGTCACCCCGTCGGAAGCCTTGCGGGCGATGCACGAACAGGTCGTGGCTACCTGGTGACCTCCATCGCCTCGAGCGAGGGCGTCGACTGCACCGCAGCGACGTCCTCGACGCCCAGCCGCGCGCAGTCGAAGAGCCTGTGCACGTCGAACGCCTCGCCGCGGCCGACGTGGTACAGCGCCTTGGCGAGCTTGCGCATCAGCGCGCCGAGCGCGGGCATCTTGCGGCCACCATCGCGCTCGACCTTGCGCTGGTACCAGGCGGCAGCGACCGCATCGCTCTGCACCCAGCGCAGCACCGCCAGCCACAACATCATGCGTGCTCGCGACGAGCCGCGCTTGGTCAGCGACGGCCGGCCTTGGTGCGCGCCGCTGCTCTTCTCGCGCAGGTTCAGGCCGAACGCTTTCACGTACGCCTGCGCGCAGCAGAAGTCCCTGGGGCTGCCCACCTCTGCGAACAACACCGCCGCGGTCGTCATTCCGACCACGGCGCCGAGCTGCGCGACCTCGGGCACGCTCTTGCCGAGCTCCACCACGCGCTGCCGAGCGTGCTTACAAGCCTTGAGCGTGCGGTGAAGCTCCTCGGCCAGGTGCGACATCCGCTCCCGCTCCGCCGCCAACATCGGTGCTCCCAACGTCGTCGCCGCCGAGCCGACCGCCGCCGCGATGCGCTCGGGCTTCATCAGCCCGCGGCTCATGCCGTGCAGCAGCGCGCGAGCCTGCGGCTGCGACGACGCGACCTCCGACGGGCCGCCCATACGTGACAAGAGCGCCAGCATGCTACCCGCTTACCGCGTGCCACCAAGCCGGCCACCAGCGCGAGCCACGCCGGGCTCTCCTCGGGATGGCGGAAGCTCACCGTCGCCGCCACGCCCGACTCCGCTCCCGCGAACGCCGCCACCTGCGCGTGCTTGGCCACGTCCAGAGCCACGATCACCACTGGCTCCGGCAGCTTCTCCAGTAGCCCCTCGGCGGCGACGTCCTTGACCCGTACTCGACGATAGATACGCTTCTTCATGGGGATGACCTCCTGCACGAACCATGGGCGACCTTGTCGACTCGAGGTTCACCCCGAGGCATCCCCACTGATTTCTACGAACGGCCTATAGCTGACTGACGACGCCGCGCGCGGGATCGAGTTGCGCTGCCGTCGCGTCGGCGCGACTATCGCGAGTAGGGCGTCCGCGCGCGCTTCGCGTGCGCGGACTAGCGTAGCGGGGCGCGCGGCCTCGCAGCTGAACCCAGGTCCGTTAGCCAGACCTCGAAGGCGGACACGTGAAGCTTCCATTTGCAGACCGCGCGGTCGTTGAACCGGAAAAGGTTCGCGGATACTTGCTCTCGCCCACGCACGCGGTGGGCCGGTTCAAGGCTGCGTTCTTCGCGGAGCTTGGGTACTCCGAGGAGAAGTGGCCTGAATTGCAGCGGGCCTTGCTTCGGATCGCTGCGCAAGGCGAGGCCGTGCACGGGAAGCTCAGCCGGTTCGGGAACAAGTACGAGATTGCTGCTATCCTGAAGGGGCCGTCTGGGCGATCGGCGGCTGTACTGACGATCTGGATTGTTCGACACGGCGAAGAGATCCCGAGACTTGTGACGGCGATGCCAGGAGAAGCACCATGAACTTCGAGCCGCTCGATACCGTAGTGCTTGAACGTGATGTGCCCGAGCATGGACTTCGGCGCGGCGATCTCGGTGCGGTGGTTGAGGTGTACGAGCCGGATGGGCTCGATGTCGAGTTCGTGCGTGCATCGGGTCGAACTCAGGCGCTCGTTGAGCTCACGACGCGTGATGTCCGAGCAATACGGGACGAGGACCTGATCTCGGTTCGTACTCTCGGCCGCAGTGCTTGAGGGCTGGCTAACTCGGGGTTGCAGCAGACAAGACCGCGCGTGGAGAGGTGTTGCGCTGCCGTGAGGTCGGCGAGAACATCGGGAGTAGCGCCGTCCGCGCCCGCTGCGCGTGCGCGGACTACGGTTGCGCTCGCACGGCCTCGCAGCTGAAACCCAAGTCCGTTGGGCGGACTGGGCGTTGTGCCCCGAGAAGAGATGCGGCTTGCGGCGCGTTGCCAACGGTGTTATGAACATCGGGTGACCAAGCGTCTCCAGGCAATCGGCAACAGCGCCGGGATAATCATCGACAAGCCGATTCTCGATTTGCTCGGCATCACTCCGGAAACGGAGCTCGATCTCAAGACCGACGGCGAGCGGCTCATCATCACGCCGGTCCGAGAGCCAGCCCAGCGCGCGCGGCGACTCGCGAAGGTTCAGTCCAGGGTCGTGCGCAAGCACGAGCGGAGCCTTTCGCAAGCTTGCGAAGTGACCGCGCCCATCGAGTTCTTGACCGTCGAGGACGTGGAGCTCCTCCACGAGGAGCAACTCCGACTGTTTGGCGGTCTCGAAGGTGTTCGCGAACCCCGCGTCCCTCGACCACTGCGACCGCGATCGTCGCGGCGTGTACATCCATTCCCACGTATCGTGTAGTCTTGCCCATGACCGGCTCCTTTCACGTGTAGCTCTGCGTCTTGGCTCTTCAACGGACCGAGCGTAACCTACGGTCTCGTGATGGAGCCGGTCGTTCCATTTTGACTAGCCCGACCGAAGCGCGTCGGGTGACCGCGTGCATCGCGCTGGACTTCGTGGTATTATCGGCAATACCATGCGATCGTGCTTCGGATCGTCCTGGACACCAACATCCTTGTCTCGGCTCTCCGGTCGCGACGCGGGGCTTCGTTCACCTTGCTTGAGCACCTCGAAGGAGGCGATTTCGAGGCTGCCGTCTCCGTGCCACTCGTCCTTGAGTACGAGGATGTGCTGCTGCGCGAGGTCGCAGGCCCATTCAAACCGCAGGACGTGCGGGACTTCATCGACGCCATCTGCTCGCTTGCTCACCGGCAAGCTATCTTCTTCCTCTGGCGACCTCTCTTGCCCGATCCCAAGGACGACATGGTTGCTGAGCTCGCCATCGCGGCCGGGTGCTCGGCCATTGTCACGCACAATGTCCGCGACTTCGGTGCCCTCGACGCTTTCGGTGTCGCCGTGCTCACCCCGGCCAAGCTGCTTCACCGTTTGCGAGGTGTGAAATGAGCACTCTCAGTCTGCGCCTTCCCGAGTCGATTCATCGCAACCTCAAGGCGCTGGCCGAGCGCGAGGGCATTTCGATCAACCAGCTCATCAACTCCGCTGTCGCGGAGAAGCTGGCCGCGCTCATGACCGAAGACTATCTGGAGAAACGCGGGTCGCGCGGGTCGCGCCGGAAACTGAAAGCAGTACTAGCCAAGGTTCCCGACGTTGAACCCCAGAAGCAGGACCAGATGCCAGCGCGTCTCGCACGTCGGCGCAAGAGGGCGGGCTAACTACGGCTTGCAGCTGACGAGCCCCGCCATGTGGTGTGCGGAGAGGTTGGCGTACGCGGGCCCATGACGGCGTGATAAACTGCATGGAAATCGCGGGCCCGCGGCCTCGGCGGGGGCAAGCTCACCGCGGGCCTCGCAGCTGAAGCCGAGGGCCGTT
Organism: uncultured delta proteobacterium; assembly: GCA_963778655.1. Taxonomy (GTDB): domain Bacteria; phylum Myxococcota_A; class Polyangia; order Polyangiales; family JAFGIB01; genus CAVZVA01. The sequence goes on along the minus strand of CAVZVA010000010.1, from coordinate 576,175 downwards.
GGGCATGCCGAAGACTCGCCTTGCCCGTGGCCCTGATGCGCGACGCGGAGCGGGAGGTGTATTCCTTACGCTACGGCCGTCCCTGGTAGAACTCGGAGGGATTATGGTAGCCGGCCGCCTCGAGCTCCGGCTCGGAAGAAGGAACCGCCTCCTCGCCGCCTTCCCGTTGCACGATGATGAGCACGGCGCCTGCGCGCGCGGCTTGCTCGCCTGCGGTTGTCGCCGTGCCTGGAACGAGTCCGCTGAGCAGGCAGACCGGCCCGCCCGGGTCGTAGACAGGCGGCGCGGCGAGCAGCAAACCGGCGTTGCCCGCAACCGAAATCGCTCCCAGCGGTTGGACCTCTGCTCTCGGGGCGAGTTCCTTGATCCACCAGCGCGCGTTGGTAGTGAAACCCAGGTCAACCAGCATTTGGCGTTTCGGCACATCGCGTCGCGCAACCACCACGCGCAGCGCGTTCTGGACATCCGAGCGGGCGCGCCGCCAGGCGGACAACAACAGCTCTCGGCCTTCGCTGGCCCAGAACGTGTCGTCGTCGACCGCGAAGTCGTCGACGAAGCAGCGGCTCTGGTTCGGGCCGGCTATGATGAATCCATGCTCGGTGCGCAGTGCTACCGCGCCTGGACGCGTACCGCTGAATCGGAGGAACTGCGCATGCAACTCGCCGACTCCCTGTCTCGGTCGCCAGAAAACCGGTGAATACTGCGCGTAGCGCTCCCGGCGGCGCTGCATCAACTGTGCGGCCCACGGGAAGTCCGCATCGGTCATCTCGGTGGCGACGTTGGCGCTCACAACTTCTACCTTGTAGCGCGCGCTCGAGCCGAATTCGATAGCTGTGAGGGCTTGCCCGCGGATGCCCAACAACCGGCTGCCTGTCAAGACCGCGCAGGTGGCGTCTTGATGTTCGGAGAGCTCCCGGCGACTCTCGGCGCTCTGCCGCCCGCGGACTGGGGCCCGCAGGCTCAGGTTGGGGTGGCGCGGCCTTGCAGCTGAACGCCATGTCCGTTGGGCCGACTGGCGTCAACGCTTCGTTGTCGAACCTCTCAGGATCTCCCAGAGTCCTCGCGGGTTCACGATTCGGAGCGGTGCTCGCTTTGCGACCTTCGGGACGGCGGCGTCGCCCGTCACGAGGGCATCTGCGCCTCCCTCGACCGCCGATGCGACGACCCATTCGTCGTCCGGGTCCGTGATCTTCAGCGCGAGCTGCTTCCTCGGCCGTCGTACGACGGTGCAGTCGCGAAGCAGCGCCTCGATTTCGTCAATGGACTTCCTCGGGAGCTTGAACTTCGTTCGCAGCTTGTCGCGCAGCTCGTGGAGCACGACCTCTCCGACGAGCACCTCGTGCTCACGCAGGACGTGCGAGAACAGATCCGCGCAAAGACCCCGGGTCGCGAACGCTGCGATCAGCACGTTGGTGTCGAAAAAGACCTTCACGAAACGTCGCGAAAGACGTCTTCGTCCGTCACGTAGCCCTGCGCTTCCGCGAGAGGCAGAACCTTCTTGCGCAGCCGCTCGAATCGAAGCGAGGCGAGTTGCCTGCGGAGAGCTTCCCTTGCGAGCTCGCTGCGGGTTCGACCGGTATGCGCGCAGGCTCGGTCGAGCTCGCGTTCGAGGTGCGTCAGGAGAGCCAAATATAGTCGCAATACAATAGATCCGAGCCTGCCGGGCGCGGATAGAAACCCACGCCTACGCGAAATTCACCCGCCGAGACCGGAGACAAGGAAGTTCGGAGGTTGGTCTGGGCACTCGAATCGCATATCGGAACTTCGTAGACCGATGCCGCCCGTGCATCCCAGGTAAGCCGAGCAATGCCTCCGGGCGTCAGACGAGCCACAAGCGCCGGGCACGTGTTCGATATGTCCGGACTCAACGTGCCACCGCAGGTCCAGACCACATACTTGACTTCGAGCACCAGCGGCTTCCAATCCGCTCCTACATGCTGTTCTATCTCAAAGGGCGTGCAATTGTTGCCGGCCGTGTTCAAGAGCGCGTCTTTCAGCGATAAATCGTTGTGGACCTCGATCGTGACGGTTTGGCGCGAAGGGACGTCGGGAGGATTGCCGCTGTCGGAAGCGTCAGGATTGCCGCTGTCGGAGGCGTCGCCGCCTTTGCCCCTTCGGTGTGGGTTTTCGTTGCCGCAACCGAACGCAAGTAGGACCGCGACTATCGCCGCAATAGTGTGTCTCTTGTTCATCACTTTGGCGGAACCTGACGCAAGCCCCGGACCCCCGTTCACTGCCGCACTCTACCGGATCCCGCGCGGTGGTTGAAACGCTGCGACCTCGGCGGCGGCGTTCGGCCGCGCGCCGCGCGGCTGGAATCCCGCGGAACCTCGCGATCGTCTCCAACCTGAGCTCACACGTCGACAGTAGAGGCGGGTTAACTAAACTAAGGCGTCTCGTCCGTGAACGCGACGCCAGTCGTCGGCAGGCGGCCGGCGATGACCTGGCTTCGGCGCGCGGCGACCCGCGACACCATGACCATCAAGCGCGAGTGGTCGCTGCGGCGCGACCCGTTGAGCTGCGTGCGCCGGGCGCTACGGACAGTCGACCACTTGCACGTCGTACTCGATCGGCATCGACGAGCCAGTGATCGCGACGTGATAGGTCTTCCCGGCCGCGGTAGTCCAGCCCATCGGGTTGAAGCGCATCGCGAAGACCGAACCATATCCGCTACCTAGCTGCGTCACGCTGACGGCTTGGTCCATGCCGTCGAGCGTGACTTTGACCTGCGCGTTGGTGAGGTCGATGGTGTCGCTCTGCACGCTCCAGCCGGTTTGGTCGAGCATGGCGAAGAAGCCCGAGCTGAAGGCTTGGATCGGGATCTCTCCCGGCGGAGGCCAGGCGGTCCATGGTTTCGCGCCGGCCGCCGGTCGCGTGGGCGGCTGATACTGGCACGAGAACATGCCCGTGGAGCCGAACCCGACGCCCGCAAGCATGTTCGAGAGGATCCAGCGGCGGTGACCGAGCGAGGTCGGATTGCCGGGATCGATCATGTAGCCGTCGACGCTGGAGACGGCTCCACCGCCGCCCGACAAGCTCGAGCTGTTTGCCGTCATGGCCGCTTCGGCCGTGTAGCACTTCCATGATGAGTCGGGCATGTGCGAGATCATGCCGTTGGCAGTCATGAGCAGCGCACAGTCTTGCGCGAGTCGGTTGTATTCGTCGGTCATTTGCACCGGCTCGAGCCCTGCCATGAAGCGATACAAGCTGTGGAGTCGGTACGCGTTCTGGCGTGCCGCAGCGGTCATGTCACCCGCGTCGCACGAAGCGGCGTTGCCGCTCCACGTGCCTTCAGAGAGATCCGCACGGTCGGACTTCCATCGCGCGCAGATGTCACCCATGGGCGCGGGCGACATGCTTCCACCCGTGCCGCCGCTGCTCATCATGCCGCCAGTACCGCCCGCTCCGGTCATCGGACCAGGCTGACCCGCAATTCCGTTGGTCGTCGCGCCACCCGAGCCGCCATTCATCATCATCGCGGTTGGCGCGTTGCCGCCGGTGCCCGGCGACGCGCCGCCGCCGGTCGCCATCGGAAGCAAGGCCGCTTCCTGGCCGCCCGTTCCCCCGGGTGCGCCGCCCGACCCGCCAGCAATCGGCGAACCGACGATCCCTCTCATGCTGGGATCAGACGAAGCTGCGTCCGCGGCGCATGCTGTCAAGGACGTGCACAACGCCGCAAGGGCGCCCGCCGCGATCGCATGTGGAAATACAGCAACCCAACCACGATTCCACGACATAGGTCCCACCTCGTCCGGATACGACCCTACTGCGCGCAAACTCTCGCGCCTACCCCGAACCTTGCACCGTGGTGCATGGCCTGTCGAAAGTGCCACGGCTGGTCCATGGGACCGGTGGCGAATCGCGCCAGGGCCCGCCTCCCCAACATGAACGATCGCCTCGTCCCGGACCCCCGAGCCGGCGGCCCCCGGGAGGCGGTTGCCCTCATAGTGCGACCAGGCACTGCGGTGGAGGAGGACTGGAAGATGCGATGCCCCCGCGCTGGGTACCTTCGAGATCGGCGACGACCCCGGTGCGGGCGGGCGCGACGTTCGCGGGCGCGTCGACGGCGCCAGACCGCTGTGCTAGCTTCCTCGCGCTTTCGGTGACTGGCGCTTGCAGGTGGAGAACCACCGGGGAGCCGAAGGCGTTCACAACCGCCGTGCGCCTGGGCATCCAACCGCAATGGAGGTGCCCATGGTTGCCAAGCTACTTCAAGGCGGGCCCGTCGCCGACGCGGTCCTGCGTGATGTCGAGCAGCGCGTCGCGGCGCTGGCCGAGCGCGGAAAGTCCGTCGGGCTCGGCACGATCTTGGTGGGTGACGACAAGCCCAGCGCCGGCTACGTGCGCAAGAAGCACGAAGCCTGCGAATCAGTCGGCATGGTCTCTCACCACTGCCAGGTGCCGGCGGACGCCACCCAGGCGGTGCTGCTCGACGCCGTCGACCGGTTCAACGCAGACAACGCCGTGGATGGTTACCTGATCCAGCACCCGCTTCCGGCGGGCTTCGACTTCAACCAGGCGATGCTGCGCATGGACTCCGCCAAGGACGCCGACGGGCTGCACCCGATGAGCCTCGGCCGGCTGGTGCTGCAGGAGCCAGGGCCGATCCCGGCTACGCCTGCCGGCATCTGCGCGATGTTGCAGCACTACGGCATCAACATCGGGGGTCGCCGTGTGGTCATCATCGGCCGCGGGCCAACGCTGGGGCGACCGCTCGCGCTGCTGCTCACGCTGAAGCGCGCGGGGGGCAACGCCGCGGTCACGGTGGTTCATTCAGCCGTGCCCGACCTCGCGGCATACACGCGCGCAGCCGACGTGGTGATCGCGGCCGCCGGCCGCCCTGACATCGTGGCGCCCGATATGGTTGCCCCGGGCGCCGTCGTCATCAGCGGCGGTATCTCCTGGCGTGGTCGCACGCTGTTGCCCGACGTTTGCGAGGCGGTCGGCGAGGTGGCAGGGTGGATCACGCCCCGACTGGGCGGAGTGGGCGTGACCACGGTGGCGATGCTGCTGCAGAACGCAGTGACCCTGGCGGAGCAGCGCGCCGGCCTCGGCCAGCGCCGCTCGGCTTGAAGTAGCCATGCCCGCGACCGAGATCGCAACACCCGGCTTGAGCGTTCAGCACGGCGACATCACGCGCCTTCAGCTCGACGCGATCGTCAACGCCGCCAACGAGCGCATGCTCGGCGGGGGCGGCGTCGACGGCGCGATTCACCGCGCGGCCGGGCCGCAGCTGCTCGCGGCCTGCCGCGCGCTGCCCGAGATCCGACCCGGCGTGCGCTGTCCCACCGGCGAGGCGCACATCACGCCTGGCTTCGAGCTGCCGGCCAAGCACGTGATCCACACCGTCGGTCCGGTGTGGCGGGGCGGCGGCGCGCGCGAGGACGCGTTGCTCGCCGCCTGCTACCGCGCCTGCCTCGAGCTCGCCGAGGCGCACGCGCTGCAGTCGATCGCGTTTCCGGCGATCAGCTGCGGCGTGTACGGCTTTCCCGTGGATCGGGCCGCCTCGATCGCCGTGCAGCAGGTGCGCCGGCATCTGGAAGCCGCGCAATCCGCTTCGCGCGTCGTGCTGATCGCGTACGACGCCGCCACGCTCGAGGTGCTGCGGCAAGCGGCCGCCGGCCGCACCTGAGCGCGGCCCTCGCCGCAACACGCTGCCTGGCACGACCCCTCAGCCCAACCCCGCCTCGCGCAAGAAGTGCTCCTCGACCGCGGCGTAGTCGGCCTCCACGTCGAGCCGCGCCAGCACCGAGAAGAAGCCAAACTGCAACCGGTTCATGAACACCATGCCTGCCGGCATCGGCTGCAGGCTGCCGTCGCTGCCCGGCAGCACGTGTGCCTTGAGCTCCTTGACGCCTTGCACCAGCTCGGTCACGTACGGGCGCGTGACGCGGAACGGCGCGCCGAACAGCGGCTCGAAGCAGCGTCGCACGTAGCGCAGCACGGTCGCCTCGTACGCGCCGCCGCGGGTCTGCGTCAGCGCGATCGTGCTGGTCTGGAACGCCTGCTCGTCGCGCCGCCGCGCGGCGCGATGCATTGCGCGCGCGTGGCCGAGCCGAGGCTCCGCGATCGGTTGCACGCAGCCGAAGTCCAGAAACGCGATCGTGCCGTCCTCGCCGAACAGGTAGTTGCCCGGGTGCGGGTCGGCGTTGAACATGCCGCCCACCAGGTTGCCCTTGTACACGAAGCGCCACAGCACCTCGCAGTAGCTGCGCCGCAGCGCCTCGTCCGCGAGCACCGCCTGCTCCAGGCTCCGCCCGTGCACCAACTCGGTGGTGAGCACACGGCGGCTGCTGTGCTCGGTGATCACCTGAGGAATACGGATTTGCGGATCGCCGCGGTGCAGCTCGCCGAACAGGCGCTGGCGCTCGGCCTCGAGCTGGTAATCGAGCTCCTCGCGGAAGCGGGCCGCGACCTCGTCGTACATCTGTTTGGAGTTGAGCGCGCGCGGGCCGAGCGCGCCGATCATCGCCTCGAGCACGCCGGCGTTGCGCAGGTCGCTGTCGATCGCGCGCTCGATGCCGGGGTGCTGCACCTTGACCGCTACCTCGCGCCCGTCGTGCAGGCGTGCGCGGTGTACCTGGCCGATCGACGCGCTGGCCATCGGTTGCGACTCCCAGGCCGCAAACAGCTGCTCGACCTTCGCGCCCAGCTCGCGCTCGACCACGCTCGCGATCGCCTCGGGCGAGGAGGTGGGCGCCGCCGCGCGCAGCCCGCGCAGCGCGGTCTCGTACGCCTCGCGGTGCTCCTCCGGCACCACGCCGTCGACGTAGCTCGCCATCTGGCCGACCTTGGCCGCCAGCCCCCGCAGCGAGCCCAAGATCTCGGCCGCCTGGTCCGCCGCACCCGAGCCGTCGCGCGACAGCAGCAGGCTGGCGCCGGTGCGCGCACCGACCCGCGCCAGCTTCGCCAGGCGGCCGAGGCGTCCGACGGGCAACTTCTTGTGGACAGACATCCGAGCGACCGACCCGAGCAGGCGGCTATGATGGAATGGCGCGCGCAACGGAGCAAGCTGGAGGCCGCCAGCGCGCGCGCCGCCGCCGCTACGGCACGAGCTGCGCCTCGAAGCGCACCTCCACCGCGTCGGCCACGCGGCCGGCCCCGAGCGGCAGCTTGATCGGAGCGACGCCGAGCGCTGCGAGCGAGAGCGCACAGCGCCCGCGCACGCGCACGCCGCCGCGGTCCGCCGAACCCGCGTCCTCGCGCTGCACCTCGCACTCGAGCTGCTGCGTCCCGCGCGGCGCGTGCACGCGCAAGCTCGCGCGCGTGCCGGTCAGTGTCACGTCCACGTGGACCTCGTCGCTGCCGGCCAGCACCACCTCGCGGATGCGGCGCTCGATCTCGGCCTTGTCGCTCGCCGACAGCGCACCCTCGTGCAGCGCGCCGCGCTTGACCGCGCCCACCACGCGCAGGCCCGCGATCGGCACCCGCACCCGGCCGCTGTCGCCTTCGAAGTCGCCAGCCAGCGTGCCCGCGCGCAGCTCGAGGTCGTGCGCCACCCGGGCCAGCAGTCCCTCGGCGCGGGTGCGGATGGTGAGCGCGCTGCGTTCGGCGTCGAGTCGCACGCACGGAGCATGGCGCGCGTCGCTGCCGCTCCGCAAGCCACACCTCAATGCTGGATGGCGGCGGCGACCATGCCGAGCAGGGTGACGGCGATGCCGAGCACGATGGCCAGAAAGCTCAGCGCGCCGGCGAAGAACCACGGCAGCACCAGCAACTTCTGCCCGCGGCCGAGCAGGTGGTGGTGCTCGAACGGCCGCCAGTACCAGCCTCGCGGCCGCGTGCCGTTCCAGCTCAGCGTTGCCGCCAGCAGGGCGTAGTACAAGAGCTCGAGCGGTACGCCGAGCGCGGCGCTGCCGAGCATGAGCGAGTTGCCGGCGGCCAGCAGGGTGGTCCACGCCACCAGGCGCGCGGCGCCCACTGCGCCGAACAGCAGCAGCAAGCCGACCACCCAAAGCGCTTCGGGCACGCAGCCAGGATAGCCCGCCGGCGCGGCGCGCGCCTACCGCCTGCCCCGTCGGCGCTTGCTCCGGACGGCCCGTCGTGCCACGACAGCAGCCATGTCGAGCTTCCCAAGGAATCGAGCGATTGCCGTGGTGTTGTGTTGGCTGGCGCCGGCGTGTGCGACGGCCGGTACCCAGGCGCCTCCGGCAGCCACTGCTCCGGCGGGTACCAGCGCCGCCAACGATGCCGACGCGCAGCTGCGCGTCGCGGTCACGGCGGCGATGCAAGACAGCCACCGCCTGCCCGAGAACATCGCGCGCAACCGCTATCGCCATCCGGTCGAGACGCTGAGCTTCTTCGGCTTGCGGCCGGACATGACCGTGGTGGAGCTCTCGCCCGGAGGCGGCTGGTACACCGAGGTGCTGGCGCCTGTGCTGCGCGATCACGGCAAGCTGGTGGTCGCGGGCAGCACCAAGGGCGAGCACCCGCTGGGCGAGCTCCTCGCGCGGCTGGGCGAGCACGCCGACTACTACGGCCACCCCGAGGCCGCCACGCTCGAGCCGCCCGACAAGATCGAGCTCGGTGCGCCCGGCTCCGCCGACATGGTGCTGACGTTCCGCAATGCGCACAACTGGGCGGCCCGCGGCGCGCTCGACGACGTGTTCCGCGCTGCCTTCGAGGTGCTCAAGCCGGGCGGCGTGCTGGGCGTGGTCGAGCACCGCGGCAAGGAGCATGTCGATCCGGTGGAGAGCGCCAAGACCGGCTACCTGCCGGAGTCGTACGTGATGGCGATGGCGCAGATGGCAGGCTTCAAGCTCGACGCGCGCTCCGAGGTCAACGCCAATCCCAAGGACACCAAGGACTATCCCGAAGGCGTGTGGACCTTGCCGCCGACCTTGCGGCTCGGTGACAAGGACCGCGACAAGTATCTCGCGATCGGCGAGAGCGACCGCATGACGCTGCGCTTCATCAAGCCGCGCGATGCGGCGGCGCAGCCCGCGCCAGCGGAGCAGCCGGTGCCGGAAGCGCAGCCGGGCTCGGAGGCGCAGCCGGGCTCAGCGGCGCAGCCGGGCTCAGCGGCGCAGCCGGGCTCAGCGGCGCAGCCGGGCTCCGAATCGCAGGATCAGCCCGACTCCGAGGGCCAGCCGGATTCGCTGGACGACGACCCCGGCGCAGAGTGATTCGGCCGGGCGCGCTTTTCACCACCGGCTGTGGGCTGCGCGACCTGCGATTTCCCGCCGCCGGACCCGCCCGCGTGCGTGCGGCCGCAAAATGCGTGGATCGCTGGGCGTGAGCGCGCTTGGCCCGATCCCTGCAAGGCTCTCCCGGCCGAGGAGAGAAACACCCCATGTCCGAAGCCACCCCAAGCAACCACACCGAGCGCCTCCCCCATCCCGCGGAGCGCCGCCTGAGCCCCCGTGTCGGCCTGTGCGTCGAGGTGGGATTGCAGAGCGACACCAACTTCTACACCGGCTTGACCGAGGACATCTCCGAGGGCGGGCTGTTCGTGGCGACCTACAAGCTGCAGGAGATCGGCAGCGAGCTTGCGCTCACGCTCACGCTGCCGGATGGCTACGAGTTCCGCGCCACGGCGGTGGTGCGCTGGGTGCGCGACCCGCGCGATCTCGAGAGCGACACGCAGCCGGGCATGGGCGTGCAGTTTCACGCCCTCGACGCGGAGCAGACCGAAGCGGTGCGGCGCTTCCTGACCGTGCGTGACCCGATGTTCTACGAAGCTTGAGATCGCTGCGGCTGCGCGGCGATCGCGGGGCGCGCGTCGACGTGATGCTCCGGTGCAGGGGCCGCTGTAGGCGGCGCTCAACCCCTGTGTGTGGTGAGCTAGCCTACAACTCGGGTGGTTGCGGGCTGAGCCACTTGGTATCCTAAATGCGTTGTCCGCCGCCGGCCAAGTCAAGGTCAAAGGCATTGCGCTCGAAGGCGCCCTAGCTGCCCTCCGGCCGAGCTTCGCGAAGTCCAATTCGCTGGTGCCCGAGCCGTTGCGGCACTATCTGCGCGTCGCGATCGACCTGGAGGCCTGGTATCCGTTCGAGGACTACCTGGCGCTGCTGAAGGTGCTGGCGTCGACCATCGACCCGGCCAAGGCCAAGGGCGATGTGTACCGCGCGTTCGGGGTGATCGCGGCGCAGCGCGATGTGTTCGGCGAGCTGCCCAACGTCCCGCGCGAGCAGCGGCCGACCGTCACCGGCACGCTTCAGGGCGCGTTCAAAGGCGTGACCGGGCTGGCGAGCCTGGTGCGACGCGCGCTGCATCTGCGCGAGCGCTACTACTCGCGCGGCTATTATACGGTCAAGCGGCGCGGCGAGCGCACGCTCGAGGTCACGCTGCAGGAGTTTCCCGCGTGTGCCGAGCTGTGCGCCGTGAGCACCGGCTACCTCACCCACGTGCTGCGCTCGACTAGCCCCGGTACCTGGGTCGAGCGCCTGAGCTGCCGCGGCCTTGGCGACCCCGATTGCCGCTGGCAGGTGCGCTTCGCCGAGACCACCGACGTCCGCGACCTGGTGGTGTACGAGTAGCCCCTCCGAACCTATCTCGACTTCCCGTCTTCCCGCTTCTCGTCTTTGCCGCTGCCCTACTCGGCGGCGGCGGGCGCACTGCTGGTGGCGTGCGGGCGGCGGCGGCTCAGGCGCGCCTTGAGGTTTTCGATCGCGAGGTAGAGCGCAGGTACCACCACCAGCGATAGCAGCGTGGAGCTGATCACGCCGCCGATCACCGCGATCGCCATCGGCGCCCGGAATTCGCTGCCCTCGCCGTGCGAAAGCGCGGTCGGCAGCATGCCGAGGATGATCGCGGCGCTGGTCATCAGGATCGGCCGCAGCCGCTCAGGGCCGGCCTCGAGAATCGCTTGCAGCGGCGGCTCGCCGCGCACTCGCACGCGTTCGATCGCGCGGTCCACCAGTAAGATCGCGTTCTTGGTCACCAGCCCCATCAGCAAGATGATCCCGATCAGCGCGCCCATCGACATCGTGTTCTTGGTCAGAAACAGCCCCAGCACCGCGCCGACCAGGGCCAGCGGCAAGGTCGTCATGATGGTGAGCGGGTGCACGAAGCTCTCGAACTGCGAGGCCAGCACGATGTAGATGAAGATCACCCCGAGCAGCAGCGCGCCGCCGGCGGAGCTGTTGGTCTCGGTCATCTGCTTGACCTGGCCGTCGTAGCGCAGCGCGTAGCCGGGTGGGAAGTCAATCGCGGCGAGCTTGGGCTTCATCTCCGCCACGATGTCGCCGAGCGAGCGCCCGTGCGGCGCAGCCCAGATCGAGATCTGGCGCATGCGGTCCTCGCGCTGGATCAGCTGCGGGCCGGTGCCCGGCTCGAGGTGCGCGACGTCGGCCAGCGTCACCGTGCCCTTGGGTGAGGCCAGCGTCACGCGCAGCACGTCGGCGGCGCTTTCGCGATCGCGCTCGCGCAGGCGCACGCGGATCGGCACCTCGTCGCCGTCCAGGCGCAGGCGCGCGCTGTCGTCGCCCTCGACCGCGGTGTGCAGCGCCGAGGCCACTTGCGCCACGCTCAGCCCCTGGTCGGCGACACGCGCGCGGTCGATGGCGATGTGCAGCTCGGGCTTGCCGGGCGTGTAGCGGGTGTCGACGTCGGTCACGCCGACGATGCCGCGCAGCTGGGTCACCACCTGCTGCGCGAGGTCCTCGAGCTTGGCGTAGGACTTGCCGCGCACGTTGATCATGATCGGCGCCCGGAAGCCCGCGCCCTCGATCAGCTGCACGTCGGTCACTGCCACCTTCGCGCCGGGCAGCGCCGAGGCGATCGCACGCGCGTGGTCCTGGATGGTGGCGATCGGGGTGCTGCGCTCCTCCTTGGGCACCGTCATCACGCGCCAGCTGATCTTGTTGGCGTCGCCGCCCGGGCCGACCGTGGCCAGCAGCGTCGTGATCAGTGGGTCGCGCAGCAGCTCCGCGCTGGCTTTCGCGCTTTGACGCGCGCTCTCCGCGAGAGAGGTGCCGGCCGGCAGCTCGATGTCGAGGTTGAACTGGCTGCGGTCCTGGGGCGGCACGAAGTCCGCGCCCATCACCTTCATCACGCGCCCCATGCCCAGAAGCGAGAGCACCGCGGCCAGCGCCACCAGTGCCTTGTGCCGCACCGACCAGCCGAGCAGCTCGCGGTAGCTGGCGTCGAGCCCAGCGAAGAAGCGCAGGAAGGGCCGCTTGAGCCGGGTGAACCTCTCGTGCTCGCCGTGCCGCACCGTCTTGGAGAAGCGCGAGGACAGCATGGGGTCGAGGGTGAAGGCCACGAACAACGAGACCAGCACCGCCGCGGTCACGGTCAGGCCGAACTGCTTGAAGAACTGCCCGATCATGCCTTCCATGAACGCCACCGGCACGAACACCGCGACGATCGTCATGGTGGTGGCGAGCACCGCCAGCGCGATCTCCTTGGTGCCGTTGAGCGCGGCCTGCATCGGCGGCTCGCCGCGCTCGAGGTGTTTGAAGATGTTCTCGCGCACCACCACCGCGTCGTCGATCAGCAGCCCGATCGCCAGCGAGAGCGCCATCAGCGTCATGTTGTTGAGCGTGAAGCCCAGCACGTACATCAAGAAGAAGGTGGCGATCACGCTGGTGGGCAGCGCCAGCGCGCTGATCACCGTGGAGCGCACGTCCAGCATGAACACCAGGATGATCAGGATCGCCATCGCGCCGCCGTAGAAGATCGAGATCTCGACCTCGCGCGCGTTCTCGCGGATGTACTGGCTCTGGTCGAGGAGCAGGGTCGGTCGGATGTCCTTGGGCCAGTCGCGCTCGGCCTTGGCGATGCGCGCGCGTACCCCGTCGGCTACCGCCACCGTGTTGCGGCCCGACTGCTTGACGACCTCGAAGGTGACCGCCTCCTCGCCGTTGAGCGACATGCGCGTGCGCACCTCGGCGAAGCCGTCTTCGACCCGAGCCACGTCGCGCAGCCGCACCGGCGAGCCGTCGGCGGCGCTGGCGATCACCAGCTCGCGCACCGCGTCGACCGACTGCAGCTCGCCCACCGTGCGCACGCTGACCTCGTTCTTGCCCTGGGTCAGGCGTCCGGCCGGCACGGTCACGCCGCCGGCCTTGAGCGCTGCGGTGATGGCGCCCGGCGTGATGCCGAGCGCGTCGAGCTTGGCCTGGTCCAGGTCGACGTGCACCTCGCGCTCGGAGCCGCCGTAGACTTCCACCTGCGCCACGCCGTCGACCTGCTCGAGCGCGGGTCGCACCGCGTCGTCGGCGAACTTGCGCAGCTCGTACAGCGGCCGGTTGCCGTGCAGCGAGTAGACCACCACCGGAATCGCGCCCGCGTCGATGCGGCTGACCGCCGGCTCCTTGACCTCGGGCGGCAGCAGCGGACGCACCTGCGCGATGCGCTCGCGCACCTCGGTCGCCGCCTCCTGCACGTCGACGCCCAGCTTGAAGATCACCGCCACGGTGGAGACGCCCTCACGCGAGGTGCTCTGCACGCGGTCGATGCCGTTGAGCGAGACCACCTGGTCCTCGACCGGCTTGGTCACCAGGCTTTCGACCTCGCCCGGGGCGGCGCCCGGGTAGGCGATGGTCACCGAGACCACCGGGATCGACACGTCGGGGAACAGATCGGTTCCGAGGCGAGCGAGCCCGCTCAGCCCCAGCACCACCAGGGCGAGCGTCACCATCACGGTGAACACGGGCCGGCGCACGGCGATGGCAGAGAGATTCATGGAGTGCTCCGTGACCGGGAGGGCTCAGCGCGGCGGAGGTGCTCCCGCGCTCGCAGAGCCAAGCGCGTCGCCGTCGTGCACTTCCGCGCTCGGCGCGAGCAACACTTGGTCGCCCGCCGAGAGCCCCGCGCGCACCAGCAGCGAGCCGTCGGCGGCGCGCGCGAATACCACGTGTTGCAGCTGCGCCTTGCCGCCCCGGGCGAGCACCACCTCGTCCTGCGAGCCCGGTCGCAGCGCGCTCGCGGGCAGGCGCAGCACCGAGCGCGGCTCGCCCGCGATCACGTGCGCGCGCACCAGCACTCCGGCCAGCAACGGGTCCGGGCCGCGGTTGTCGATCTGCGCCAGCAGCGGTACGCGGCGCGTCTTCTGGTCGACCGAGGGCAGCAACGCGGTGATGTGCCCGCTGCGCCCGCTTTCCAGCTGCACCGGCTGGCCCACCCGCAGCAGCGCGGCCTCATCGGCCGAGACGCTGGCCTCGAGCCGCAGCGAGGAGGTGTCCTCGAGCCGGAACAACGGGCTCGCAGGGGTGACGATCGCGCCGGGCGCGCTCGGCGCCTGAGTGACGAGGCCGGCGAAGGGTGCCAGCAACTCGGTGTTGTGCAGCGCGGTCGAGGCGGTTTGGGTCTGGGCGCGCGCTTGCTCGAGGCGCGCCTGCGCCAGCTCGGCGCGCTGGCTGTCTCCGAGGTGCTGGGTCTCGCTGATCGCGCCCTGCGCGAGCAACGCCTGCGAGCGTTGCGCGTTGTCGCGCGCGATCGCCAGCTCGACCTCGGCCGCGTGCACCTGTGCGTTGGCCGCCGCGAGCTGAGCCTTGGCCTCGGCCGGGTCAAGCCTCGCCAGGCGCTGCCCGGCCTTGACGCGGTCGCCGACCTTTGCCAGCACTGCGGCCAGGCGGCCGGTCACCTTGAAGCCCACGCTCGATTCGTGAAGTGGCGAGAGCGTGCCGGTGAGCTCGACGCGCGGCTGCCAGCGCGCCTCTTGGCCGTGCGCCGTTGCGAGCGCGGCGGCACCGCTGCTGGGGGCGCGTTTGGCGGCGGGCGCGCTGGCGGCAAACGCCGCGCGCTCGGCCACGGCCTCTTTATAGCGGGCGCCGACCAGCAGCAGCAGCCCGACCGTGCTGGCGACGGCGAGCAACAGCCCGGGGCGCAGGCGCCTGCGCGGTTGCGTATCGGTCGTGCTCACTTGCTCCTCCTGGTCGCAGCGGCGCGCAGCAGCGGTGCGCGCGCCGGGCTCGCCTCGCGCGCAGCCTTGGCCGCGGGGCGCTGCAGCATGGCGCGCGCGTCGTCGGTGAACAACCCGCGCGTGAACACGTGCTGGGTTTGGCGCGCGAGCGCGTCGATGTCGGGTTGCGCCGGGCCCTTCAGCATACCGCGCACCAGCCGGTCGTAAGCGCCCCCCAGCAGCGAGGCCACCAGCGCCGGGTCGATGTCGTCGCGGTACACGCCCTCGGCCACCAGGGCGCGGATGTGGGTCTCGGCGTTCTTGGCTGCGCGCGCGGCGAACTCGTCGAGCAGGTGCGCGTAGGCGGCGCCGCCCGCGCCGTTCATCAACATGCCGAGCAGCGTGCGCTCGCGCCAGCAGAACGCGAGCACCGAGCGGTCGTGCGCGAGCCAGCGCTCGAAGCGTTCGGCCAGCGGCAGCGACGCGTCGAGCAGCGGCTGCGGCGGCTGCACCGCCTGTTCCAGCCTCGCGACGAAGGCCTCGACGATCTGCTTCCAGCACGCCTCTTTGCTCGCGAAGTACGAGTAGAAGGCGCCCTTGGCGATGCCGGCGCGTCCGGTGATGTCCTCGACCTTGGTCGCCTCGAGCCCGTGCTCGGCGAAGCAGGCTCCGGCCGCCTGCAGTAGGTCGTGCTTGGTGCTCGGGGGTGCGCGCCGGGCCATGGTCGGACGTGACTCCTGGGTCATGAATAGCGGTTCATGACTGGCTAGTCAAGCTGGCCCGGCCGCGCTTCCCGGGGTTACGTGCCCCGCTCTGCGTCCTTCATCAGGCGGTCGAGCTGCATGCGGATGTGCTCCGCTTCGGCGGTGGTGTTGGCCAGCGCGATTGCGCGGTCGAACGCGGCCCGGGCTTGGTCCGGCCGTTGCAGCTGCAGCAGCAGCGCGCCCTTGAGCCCGAAGAAATAGAAGTAGTTGCCGAGCTGCGCGTCCAGCGGCTCGATCAGCGCGAGCGCCTCGGCCGGGCCGCGCAGCTTGGAGACCGCCACCGCGCGGTTGAGCGTGATCACGGGTGAGGGCTGCAGCCGCTCGAGCGCGGCGTACAGCCGCTCGATCCCGGCCCAGTCGGTGTCCTCGGGCCGCGTGGCGCGCGCGTGCAGCGCGGCGATCGCCGCCTGCAGCTGGTAGGGATCGGGCTGCCCGTGGCGCAGCGCCTTGTCGAGCAGCGCGAGCCCTTCGGCGATCAGCTCCGCGTCCCAGCGCGTGCGGTCCTGGTCCTGCAGCAGCACGACATGGCCGTCCGCGTCGAGCCGCGCCGGCGCGCGCGCGTGCTGCAGCAGCATCAGCGAGAGCAGCCCCATCAGCCCGGGTGGGCCCGGAAACAGCCGCAGCAGCAGGCGCGCGAGCCGGATCGCCTCCTCGCACAGCTGGGCCTTGAGCGGCACCTCGGCACCGGTTGCGGAGTAGCCCTCGTTGAACATCACGTAGATCACGGTCGCCACTGCCGCCAGTCGCTCCGCGCGCTGCGCCGCGTCCGGTGTCTCGAAGCGCAGCTGCTCGGCCGCCACGCGGCCCTTGGCGCGCGTGATGCGCTGTTCCATCGCCACCTCGCGCACCAGGAACGCCCGCGCGATCTGCGGGACCGTCAGCCCGCACACCAGGCGCAGCGCGAGCGCGAGCTGCTGGGTGGCGGGCAGCTCGGGGTGGCAGCACACGAACAGCAGCCGCAGGATGTCGTCGCGGTAATGCGCGTCGTCGAGCTGCTCGGCCAGCCGGGGTTCGGCGTCGTCCGTGTCCGAGAGCTGCTCCTCGCGCGGCAGCTCGCGCTGCTTGCGCTTGCGCCGCACCGCGTCGATGCCGCTGTTGCGCCCGACCAGGATCAGCCACGCCGCCGGATCGCGCGGCGGCCCCTGCTGCGGCCAGCGCTCGAGCGCCTTGAGGCAGGCTTCCTGGAAGGCTTCCTCCGCGGCGTCGAGGTTGCCGAAGTAGCGCAGCAGCGCCCCCATCGTGCGCGGGCGCGCTGCGCGCAGCGTGGTGTCGAGCCACGCGCCGTCGAGCACGTCGCTCACCGGCTTGCTCGCTAAATCAGAGTCTCGCGATTCGGGATCGAATCACAAACTCTGATTTCTCCTTTGATTGTCGCGGAGTCGCGCCGACTCCCTGTGCGCGAGGCAAAGCCTCGCGCATTCACCCTCTGGCGGTGGTGCGGCATCCGCCGCACCGCTGCATGACCGATCGGCATGGCCGTTCCCGAATCGTGAGCGGTCATCTAGCTCTGCGTCCCGGGCAGCGGCTTCATGACGGCGAGCGCAGCGCCGGTCGGGTCTTGCAGGACGCCGAAGCGCCCGATGTTCGGGATGTCGGTGCCTGCCATTTGAATCGACCCGCCCATGCGCTTGGCGCGCGCAATCGTGGCATCGACGTCGCCGACCGCCACGTAGGGCAGCCAGTGCGAGGGCACCCCGGGCGGCACGTGGCCGGTCACGCCGCCGCGGTCGACGCCGCCCCGCGCCAGTAAGTGGTAGATCTCGCCGCCGCCCGTGTCCATCGCGCGCGCCGTGTAGCCCAGCACCTTTTCGTAGAACCGCAGCGCTTTGGGCACGTCGCTGCTGTGCAGCTCGTTCCACAGCCAGCCGCCCGAGGGGGTGACCTGCACATCCGGCGGATCGCCCTGGGTGTTCTTGAACAACGAGAGCTCGGCCCCGGTCGGGTCCGCGACCCGCGCCATCCGGCCGACGGTCGGGACGTCGTACGCCGGCTCCACCAGCTTGCCGCCGTGCTTCACCACGGCCGCCGCGGTGGCGTCGACGTCCTCCACCGAGACGTACGAGATGAAGTGCGCCGGCTGGCCCGCGACTTTGGGCGTGGCGTAGCCCCCGATCATGGTGTCGGGCGCGTCGCCCGTCTGGATCATTTCATAGGTGAAGTCGCCCATCGGGAGGCTCGCAACCTTCCAGCCCAGCACCTCCCCATAGAAGGCTTGCGCCTTCTTGGCGTCCGTTGAAATGTGCTCGAACCAGGTGAATTTTCCCGGTAGTTGCTTGCGATCGGCCATGGTGTTTTCTCCCTTCGGCGCGGAGGACGTACGCGCGTGCTGCGATCCGACACCCCCGCGACGAATTTCGGGCGATCCGTGCGGATCGCCCGGGCTCACTCTAAAAGACGGCCTCGCTGTCGGCAATGCGGCGCTCCATGCGTCGTGTCATCGAAACGGCCGGGCGATGCTGGGGATGCGCAAGCTCGACATCGCGGGCTTGAAGCGCGCGCACGAGCAGGCCTGAGCCAGCCGGCGGCGCTTTCGCCGCGCCGTCCGGGCCGGCATACTGCGCCCATTGCAGTCGAGGAGATGCCCGCGCATGCACTACGCGATTCTTTGCTACGACTCCGAAGAGGTCGTCAGCGCTTGGACCAAGGAGCAGGACGACGCCGCGATTGCCAAGCTCGGCGTGGTCGAGAAGAAGCTGGCCGAGCAGGGGCGGCTCGGCCCGGTCGCGCGCCTGATGCCCACCACCACGGCGACCACCATCCGCAAGGGCAAGGAGCCGATCGTGCTCGACGGACCCTTTGCCGAGACCAAGGAGCAGCTGCTCGGCTTTTTCATCGTCGACTGCGGCTCGCTCGAGCAGGCGATCGAGACCGCCAAGGATTCTGGCTCGCGCCAGCAGCTCCGCGGGCGCGTTCGAGGTACGGCCGCTGCTGCTGCTGCGGGCGCAGGGTGTGCGCTGAGCCGCTCGCGCGCCGCCCGCACGCGCTCAGCCCCGGAACGGCCATTTGGTGGCGCTCTGCGTGAAGCGCGCTTCCTCCAGCCCGAACACGAGGCGCTGCGAGACGCACGGGTGCGCGAGGCCGGCATGCGGCGACTATAGCCCCGGGGGCCAGAGTTTGGACGGGCACAGAGCCTGCTGCTGCGCGCCGCGCACACCCCCGAGCCCGCTGTTTTCCGTGGGGGGTTTGCGCTTCGGCCCGCGGCTCGTAGATCATGGACAGGGGCTGATGGCTCACGATCACGCGCACGCTCACTCGCACACCGGCGCCCACCCGCGCACCACGGCTGGCCGCGCGTTCGCCATCGCCATCGCGCTCAACGTCGCGTTCATCGCCGTGGAAACGGTCTACGGCTTGCTCTCGCGCTCGATGGCGCTGGTGGCCGACGCCGGTCACAACCTGGGCGACGTGCTGGCGTTGGGTCTGTCCTGGGGCGCGGCCGTGCTCGCGGGCCGGCGGCCCACCGCGCGCCGCACCTACGGTTTTCACAACACCACCATTATCGCCTCGCTGGCGAACGCGCTGCTGCTGCTGTTCGTGACCGGCGGCATCGCCTGGGAGTCGGTGCGCAGGCTGCTCGCGCCCGAGGCGGTCGCCGGCAAGACCGTGATCGTGGTCGCGCTGGTCGGCGTGGTGGTCAACACGCTGTCGTCGGTGCTGTTCCTGCGCGATCGCAAGCGTGATCTGAACGTGCGCAGCGCGTTCCTGCACATGGCCTCGGACGCCGCACTCTCGCTGGGCGTGGCGGTGGTGGGCGCGATCGTGCTGGCGACCGGGCTCTACTGGCTGGATGCCGTGGCGAGTATCCTGCTCTCGCTCACGATCCTGGCGAGCACCTGGTCGCTGCTCAAGGAATCGCTCGACCTGGTGCTCGCCGCCGTGCCCGCGGGCATCGACTCGACCGAGGTCAAGGCTTTCCTGTGCGGGTTACCCGGCGTGCTCGAGGTCCACGACCTACACATCTGGGCGGTGAGCACCACCGAGACCGCGCTCACCGCCCATCTGATCATGGCCGGCGACTCCTGCCGCCCCGCGTTCCTCGGTGACGTCTGCCACGAGCTCCACGAACGCTTCCACATCGCCCACCCCACGCTGCAAGTCGAGCCCCCCGACGCCCCGGCACCGTGCAGGCTTGCGGCGGACGGACATGTGTGAGGAGCGCGTCTGCGCCGGCGAGCCCGTGGGCCGCGTCAGAGCGCGAGACCTCGCGGACGTCGAGGCGCTCGAACGCGCGGACCGCAGCTGACCGGCGCCGCGCTCCTGCGCGTGCTTCACAGCTGCGAGAGGAAGCTCCAGATCTCGGGGCCGGCGAACTTGGGTGGCTCGTGCACGCCGTCGAAGGGGCACCACGTGACGGGGTAGCCGGGGTCGCAGCCCTGGTAGCTGAGACAGCCGTTGCTGCCGATCGGTACCGTGCCGGTGCCGCAGTGGTTGCGCTTGAGGAACTCGTCGCGCGCGGCCTGGCCGTCCGCGGGTGCGATCGTGGTGTCGTTGTTGCCGTGCGAGCCCCAGTAGGCGATGGGCTGGTCCTTGGCCGGGCAGCCGTCGGCCAGCGAGCCCGACATCGGCGCGATCGCGCGGAACAGGTCGCCTTCCTCGCAGCCGATCGCGATCGTCATCAGGGCTCCCATGCTGAAGCCGACCGAGAAGATGCGTCCCTGGTCGATGCACAGCACGCTTTCGAGCTGCGTCCGCATGGCGTCGGCGAAGGCGATGTCGCGGCCGTTCTGGTTGGTCCAGCTCGAGGACAAGGCCTGCGGAGCCACGAAGATGGCGCGGCCGGCTGCCTCGCTTTCGATCCCGAAGTAGGGGCCGGTCTGCGGCGGATCGCCGTTGGCGACCCAGTCCGCGTTGTACCTGCCCCCGTGCCAGGCGAAGATCAGAGGATACGGCGTGCTGGGATCGTAGCCGGCGGGCAGCTTCAAGATGTACTCGCGCGTGGTGCCCGACACCTCGAGCATGAAGCGGCCGCTGTCGGGTGGGCTCGCCGCGCCGCAGCCGGCGCTCGGCAGCGCATTCTGTGCAGGTGCCCCGGCGCCCGCGCTGCCGCTCATGCCGCCGCCACCGCCACCGCCACCGCCACCGCTGCCGGCGCCCGCGCTGCCGGCGCCCGCGCTGCCGCTTATGCCGCCCGTGCCCGTGCCGCCCGCGCCTGCAGTCGCGCCGCCCGTGCCTGCGTTGCCGCTGCCCGCGCCCATGCCGCCGGTTGCGTCCGCGTCCGCGCCGCCCGCGTCCGCGCTGCTGCCCGCGCTCGCTGTCGCTCCGCTGCCGCCGGTTTCGCCGCCGCTGGCCTGGGTTGCGCCCGGGCTGCTGCCCTGGCTACCGGTACCTGATCGGTGTTGCGAGCACGCCGCCACCAGCGCCAGGCCGGCGATGACGAGGCCGCGATGCGTGCGTGCGCTGCTTCGCCCCATGTCCGGAGCCTCGCTCCGAGGGTGCCTCCGAGTCCAGTCGCACAGGCCGCTTCGATCACCGCGCACACCACGATTGTGCGCGGGCTCCCCGATCATTGCGTAGGCAGGATCTTGCCCATGGCCGCGTGCCCCCCTGCGCGTGTCCCCGGGCCCAGCTGCGATCAAGGCGCGGCGGCTGCCGCGGAGGTGCGGCGTACGGCGTATGCGAGGTATTCGCGCAAGTCTTTGATCGGAAGCTGCTCGCGCGGAACTTGCTGCAGCAGCGCGAGCGCCGCAGGCAGGTCGCGATCGGCGAGCTTGCCGGCCGCCCGGTGCAGCAGCCACGCCGGCTCCTCGCGCTGCGCGGGCGGCATGCGCGCGAGCGCGTCCTGCAGATCGGGGCTGCTGCCCAGCAGCAGCAGCAAAGGCAGCTTGAGCCGGGTGCGGAACAGCAGCTGGTGAAGCAGGCGCGAGTTGTGCAACGCGCTGGCGTCCGAGGACAGCAGCTCGTCGATCAGCCACTGCACCTGGAATAGGTCTGGCGCCTGCGCGCGAATGCCTGCCGGGAACAGCGCCGCGACCCACGCGCTGTCGTGGAAGCGCTCGGCCGCCGCGCGCGGGTCGTGCCACTGTGCGATCAGCGGCTCGAGGTCCGCTTGGCCGATGAAGTGCTGCAGGCGCTTGGGCCGGTCGTCGGTGAGCGGCTTGGAGTCCGCCGACAGCGCGCGCAGGTAGCGTGCGTCGCCGATGAAGGTCGCGGCGAGCTGGGCCGGCACCTCGAAGCCCAGGTCCACCAGCTCGCGCAGCACCGCGGGCTGCTGCCACTGCCGCTCGAAAGCGGCATCGCTGCCCGGCCCGCGCGCGCCGCGCGTGCCCATCAACATGAAGTTGGCTCCGGAGCCGTGCCACAGCGAGCAGTCGGCAAACGCGTCGCAGAAGCCGTGGATGACCGACTTGGCGGCGGTCGCGGAGATGTTCATCACCGGCAGCCAGTAGGTCGCGATGCCGCCCTGCGCCAGCCGGTCGTGCACCAGCCGAAAGTACTCGGTGGTGTACAAGTTGACCACGCCGGCGATGATCGGCGGCGGCGGCTCGCCCGTGATCAGGTCGTAGCGCGCGGAGGTCGACTGCAGAAAGAAGCGGCCGTCCTCGATCCGCACGTGGACGCGCGGGTCGTCGAGCGGCGAGCGGCCCTGGGACACGCGCAGCTGCCGGCTGGCGTCGAGCATGTCGCGCGACACGTCGACCACGTCGATGCGACGCAGCGCGGCGGTGTCGGTCAGGGCCTTGGCGGTGTTGCCGATGCCAAAGCCGATCAGCAGCGCGCGCTCGGGCTTGGGGTGCAGCGCCACCGGCAGATAGACGAACAGCTTCATGTAGCGGCGCCCGTAGAAACCGTTGACCGACATCGAGTAGGCGTTGGTCGCGACCTGGTCGAACAGCGGCGCCCCGTGCTCGCGGTGCACCACGTGCAGCAGGGTCGAGCTGGCGCTCTCGCGCACGCCCACGAGCTCGCCGGCGTCGCGCGTCCAGCGACTGGCGCAGATGCGGATGTAGCGCGCACGCACCAGCCCCAGCGGAAAGAACGCGAGCCCCGCCGCGAACAGCAGCACGCTGCCGTAGCGGACGCGCGCGTCGAGCTTGCCGCCGAAGCTCAGCGCCAGACCCAGCAGCCCGTAGCTGACGAACGCTCCCAGCAGCGCGCGCTCCATCCCGATCTGCGGCAGCAGCACGAAGCCCGCGAGCAGGGGTCCGATGCCCGCGCCGATGGTATTGGCGAAGCTCAGCGCGCCTGCCGTCGCGGCATCCGAGCCCGCAAACCGGCGCAGCCGCGCGCCCAGCAAGGTGAACAGCGCGCCGGACGCGAGCGAGGTGGGCAAGACCAGCGGAGCGGCCAGCGCGACGATCGTGGACAGCGGCTGATAGGGCGGAAACGAGCCGCGCAGGAATAGCGGATACAACAGATAGCCGCCCAACCCGAACAGCCCGCCCGCGTAGGCCGCGAGCCAGGCGAATTGGCCGGCGCGCGCGGAAAGGCTCGCCCACAGTGAGGCCAGCAGGCTGCCGAGCGCGATGCCCGCCAGCACCAGCGCGAGCACCACCGCGAAGGCCAGCGGGGTGTCGTTGAGGAACAGCACCAGGAAGCGCAGCCACACCACTTCCAGCGCCAGCAGCAGCAGACCGGCGCCGCAGGCCGCGGCGAGCAGCAGGGCAGCCGCCCGCCCGCGCGGCAGCACGGCGCCCGAGGTGGCCGCCGGCGCCGGCGCGGGAGCGCGCGCCCGAAATCCCAGCGCCAGCACGGCCGCAAGCCCGCTCAGCGCCCCGGCGCACAGCGCGCTGCCGCGAATCCCGAGCAACGGCAGCAGCAAGAGCTCGCTCAAGATCGCTCCGGCCACGGCGCCGAGCGTGTTCGCGCCGTACAACAGCCCGAGCACGCGGCCGAAGCTCGCATCCCAGGCGCCGGCCGCGCGCACCAGCAAGGGCAGGCTCATACCCATGGCTGCCGCGGGCAGCAGCAGCAGCGCGAACGCGGTGCAGAAGCGCAGCAGCTGCAGCAGCGCAGGCCTCCCCGCGAGCGGCTCGGCCAGCGGCGCCAGCACCGGGCCGAGCGCGGGCAACAGGTACACCAGCGCGACCCCCGAGATCGCCACCACCAGCTCCAGCCCGGCGTACACGCGGATACCGTCTTGGGCCCGGTCGCCGCGCAGCGCGGCGCCGAGGTTGCCGGCCGCCATGCCGGCCATGAACGCCGAGAGCACCAAGCTCGCCGCCCACAGCGTGCTCCCGACCAGCAGCGCGGCCTGGTGAAACCACAGCGTCTCGAACACCAGCGCGCTCGCCCCCGAGAGCACAAACACGCCGGCCAGCACGCAGGTTCGCAGCACGGGCCGAGCCTACCCGATCCGCGGGCGACCGCGCCGGGCTGGGGCGGGCTTTGATGCCTGGCGTCGAGCCTGCGCGACCCTTCAGCCCAGAAACACCGACTTGCGGCGGCTGGACAGCTCCTCGATCGCGGCTTCCATCTGCTGCTTGACCTGATCGCTGAGCCGGCGCACCAGCGCCGAGTCGCGGGCGGCTTCCCGCCCGTACTGCTGGCCCAGCTCGAGCGGGGGCAGGAAGCGCACGTACCACTTGGACGGCAGGGGCAGGGGCAGCAGCGTCGCGGTGATCGGCACGTACGGCCAGTCGGTCTTGCGCGTCAACCAGTCCCAGTCGAGCTTGCCCACGATCGGATAGGTCTCGGCGCTGCCTACGATCACGAAGGGGATGATCGGCGCGCCGTGACGCAGCGCGATCTTCACGAAGTCGTGTCGGCCGAACTTCCTCAGCCGATAGGCCTCATGGTACAGCGTGAACACGCCGCGCAGGCCCTCGGGAAAGATGCCGAGCAGCTCGCCGTGCTCGAGCACGTAGTCGGCGTTCTCCTGGCACGCGACCATGCCGCCGATCTTGGTGGTGAGGTCGAACGCGAAGGGAAAGCGAAAGCCCGTCGGGTGCACCAGAAAGCGCGGGTAGCGCTGCATGCGCGTCGCCAGCAGGTGCACGATCATCGCGCCGTCCCACGCGATCAGGCCGCGGTGCACGCCGACCAGCACGCCCTTGCCCGAGGCGGGCACGTGCTCCAGGCCCTCGACCTCGATCCGCCAATAGCGCTGTGCCAGAAAGTCCAGCAGCGGACCCGATCGCTCCACGAAGTCCTTGTCCAGGCCGAAATCGTCGAAGCGCGCCGCAGCGGGCGTGGCCGGCGCGGGTGAGACCGCTTCGCCGTGCAGCAGCTCCTGCAGCGCCCGCGCGCTGTCGCGGCTGGGCGCAAAGCCCAGCTCGCGCTTGATCTTGCGGTTGGAGACGGTCCACGAGTAGCGCAGGTACTCGAGCTGCTCGACCGGCTCGGGCTTGCTCAGGCCCAGCCCGTGCAGCAGGCGCCGCGCACCGCGCTGCAGCTCGCGCGGAACGGGCAGGCGCGCGGCGTGTACGCGCTGCAGCGCCGTATGCAGGGGGATCACCGCGTCGGGGGCGACGTTGTAGACGCCGCCCTTGCTGCGCGCCAGCGCGCACGCGATCGCGGCCGCGAGATCGATCGGGCTCAGCACCTGGATCGAGGGATCGTGACCCGCCAGCGTCAGCGCTACCCGTCCGCACAGCAGGCGGCTGTAGAAGTCGTCGCGGCCGCGCATCGGCACCGCGCACGGCCGCAGAATCGTGAGCGCGGTGCCGCTGGGCGCGCCGAGCTGCTCGCGCGCGGCCGCTTCGAGCTGCCGCCAGGCCGTGCTGACGGCGTTCTTGGCGCCGCGCGAGAGCGCGCGCGACTCTGCGATCAGACCCGGGTTGCGCGGGCTCGCGCCGTAGGCCTCCGCGCTCGAGACCAGCACGAAATGCGCGGGTCGCAGCCGCGCGCAGGCGGTGAATGCCGCGCGCGCCTGCTCGAGATCGGGCCCCGCACGCCCGTCGCGCGCGCGCATCGGCAGGTAGACGACGTGGCTCGCCTGTCCCAGAAACGCGCTGGCGTCGCCCTGCACGCGGCCGACGTCGGGGTGCACCGGACCGCTCGGCTCAAGTCCCTGCTCGGCCAGGTACGCCACCACGCGCAGCGCCAGCGGCTCGCGCGCGCCCACAACGACCAAACGGCTCATCGATGAGGTCTCGTGCTCAGTGCTTCGCCAGCAGACCCGCGGAACGGCGCCCGCAGCCTACCCCATGCTGCGCCGGCCGCGCTACGCCGGCCCCGGCCATGCCCGCTGCAGGCGTCCGACCGCCTCGCTCAGCTCGTCCTCGGCCAGACCCGCGTAGCCCAGGCGCACGTGCGGCAGGGCGCGTCCGGCGAAATCGAATTGGCGTCCGGGCTGGAACAACACGCCCTGGGCCGCGCCGCGCTCCAGCCAGCGCTCGACCCGCACGCGCGGCGAGAGCTTGGCCCACAGCGCCATGCCGCCAGCCGGCACCTGGAACTGCAAGCGCTCGCCGAAGGTCTGCTGCAGCAGCGCGACGAAGTGATCGCGTCGCGCGTGGTAGATGCGTCGCGTGCGCCGCAGGTGGCGCTGGATCTCGCCGTCCTCGAACAGCTCCGAGAGTGCGAGCTCGAGCGCGTGGTCGCCCTGGCGGTCGAGGTAGAAGCGCTCGGCCGTGGCCCGCTCCAACAGCGCGTGCGGCGCGACCAGGTAGCCGATGCGCAGCGAGGGCGCCAGCACCTTGGAGAGCGTGCCCACGTAGATCACGACGCCGGCCTGGTCGCTGCTCGCGAGTGGCAGCACCGGGCGGCCCTGGTAGTGAAACTCGTGGTCGTAGTCGTCTTCGAGCACGAACAGCCGTTCGCGCTCGGCCAGCGCAAGCAGTGCGAGCCGGCGCGGTGCCGAGAGCGTAGCCGTGGTCGGATACTGGTGGTGTGGCGTGAGGTAGACCCCGCGCACGCGCCGGCTGCGGCACAGCGCATCGAGCGCATCCACGCGCAACCCGTGCTGGTCCAGCGGCAAGGGCAGCAGCTCGGCGCCGGCTGCGCGCAGCGCTTCCCACGCCGGGCGGTAGCCGTATTGCTCGACCGCGACCAGGTCGCCCGGCACCAGAGCGACCTTGGCAGCGAGCGCCAGCGCCATCTGGCTGCCGGCCGTGATCAGCAGATCGTCGGGGCCGAGCGCGAGCCCGCGGGTCGCGTTCAGCATCAGCGCCAGCGCTGCGCGCAGCCGCGGGTGCCCGCGCGGATCGCCGTAGCCGAGCGGCGCTCGCTGGCGCAGCGCGCGGCGATACGCGCGTGCCAGCGCCTGCCCGGGCGAAAGGCGCACGTCCGGCAGACCACCGTATAGCGCGAGCGTGCCCGGCGGCGGGGCCTGGGACGGGACGGCGGCGGGCAGCCGTGCCGGCGGCAGCTCGAAGCCCGCGCGCGCGGGCCGCGCCGGGCTCTTGTGCGCGCGTGTCAGGCGTCGCGCCGGGCGCTCGGGAAGCGCGCTCGCGACGAAGGTGCCGCTGCCCGCGCGCCCCTGCAGGAAGCCCTCCGCGAGCAGCTCGCGATAGGCGGCCAGCACGGTGTTGCGGTGCACCGCGAGCCCGCGCGCGAGCGCCCGGCTACCCGGCAGGCGCGCGCCCGCGGCCAGTCGGCCGGCGCGGATGTCATCGGCGATCGCGCGCGAAATCCGCACGAACAGCGGTTGGCCTGAGGCATCGTGCTCCAGCCGCAGGCTCAGGTCCCAGTGTTGAAGTGGTCTAGCCATTATCTCGAATCCGGTACTTTTTCATAGACCAGCCGCAGACCACTTCTAGCCCATGACGAGTCCCGACGCCAAGCCCGCGGCCAGCCTGCCGCAGACTCCGCGCACCACGCTCAAGCGCCATGCCGAGCGCGGCAGCCACGAGCGCGCGACCATATACGCCATCATCGACGAGGCTCTGTGCTGCCACGTCGGCTTCGAGCTGGAGGGGCGCCCCTTCGTGCTGCCGACCGCGCACGCGCGCGCAGGCGACCGCTTGTACGTGCACGGCGCGCGCGCCAACCGCATGTTCCGTGCGCTCGCCGATGGGCGCGAGGCGGCGGTGACCTTCACCTTGCTCGACGGCCTGGTGCTGGCACGCACCGCGTTCCACCACTCGATGAACTTCCGCTGCGTCACGCTGTTCTCGCACGCGCGAGAGCTGCTGGAACCGGCCGACCAGCGCGCCGCGCTCGACGCGCTGGTCGAGCACATCGCCCCGGGCCGCTCGCGCGAGACGCGCGCGCCGAGCGACGAGGAGCTGCGCGCCACCCTGGTGCTCGAGCTGCAGATCGCCGAGGCCTCGGCCAAGATCCGCAGCGGCCCGCCGCTCGACTCCGGCGCCGATCTCGCGCACCCGTGCTGGGCCGGCGAGCTGCCGCTGCGGCTGCAGCTCGGTGCACCCGTGCCCGACCCCGCGCTGCCGGCCGGCACGCCGCTCTCGGCGGCGGTGCTCGCGCGGCAGGCCTCGTGGCCCTAATCGGGTCGCGTCAGCGCGTCGACGGTCGAGACCAGCACGCTGATCTCGAAGGGCTTGGCCAGGAACGCCAGGTGCGGGTCCGCGCTGGGCTCGGGCGTGCGCTCCTGGAAGCCGCTGACCATGATCACCGGCGTGGCCGGCGCCAGCGCACGGATCGCCTGCAGCGCCTCGGCGCCGCCCATCCGCGGCATGGTCGCGTCCAACACCACCAGCCCGATCTCGTGGCTGAGGTTGCGGAAGATGTCGACCGCCTGCCGTCCGTCCTCGGCGGTTAGCACCTCGAAGCCGAGCGAGCCGAGGATCTCGGCACCCACCCGGCGCAGCATCGGCTCGTCGTCGGCCAGCAGCGCCAGCCCGCGCTGGGGGCTGGCCGGCTCGGGCGCGCGCGGCGGTCGCTCGCTAGGGCGCGCGGCGAGCCTGCTGGGCGGCAAGCACACGGTAAAGCGCGCGCCGCGTCCAGGCTCGCTTTCGACCTCGATTGCGCCGCGGTGCGCGCGCACCACGCCGAGCAGCGACGCCAGCCCCAGCCCGCGGCCCGCGAACTTGGTGCTGAAGAACGGATCGAAGATGCGCCCGAGCGTGGCGCGGTCCATGCCGCAACCCTGGTCGCGGACCTCGAGGCACACGTAGCGCCCCGGCCCGTCGGTGGTGTTGAGCACCGCGTGATCGAGTCGGCTCTGGTCCAGCGAGACAAGCGCGGTGCGCAGATGGATCTCGCCGGGCTCGTCGCCGAGCGCGTCGGACGCGTTGGTGATCAGGTTCATCACGACTTGCCGCAGCTGGCCCGGATCGGCGTCGATCGCGGGCAAGCCGCTGGCCAGCTCGAGCACCACGTGCGCGCGCTTGGATACCGACACCCGCAGCAGCTCGTTCATCTCGCGCACTAGCTCGCCGAGATCGAGCGGCTCGGGCTGTCCGGTGGTCCGTCCCGCATAGGTCAGCATCTGCGAGGTGAGCTCGCTCGCGCGCAGCGCCGCGGCGCGGATCTGCGAAAGGTGCGCGTGGATAGCTGAGTCATCCTGGGCGCCCGCCAGCGCCAGCTCGGCGTGGCCGAGCACCACCAGCAGCAGGTTGTTGAAGTCGTGGGCCACGCCGCCGGCGAGCACGCCCAGCGTCTCCAGCTTCTGGGCGTGCAGCATCTGCTCTTGCAGTCGCTTCTTCTCGTCCTCGCCGCGCTTGCGTTCGGTCAGGTCGCGGATCGCGGTGATGCGCGCCTGCTGTCCCTGGTAGAGGATGTTGCGGCCGAGGATCTCGCACGGAAACGTGCTGCCGTCGTGACGCACGCCGACCGCTTCGTACGGCGCCTCGGTGCCCTGGCGGATGCGCTCCAGAATCAACGCCGCCGATGCGGGCGTGGCGAAGTCGGCGACCGTCTTGCCTAGCATCTGCTCGCGCGTCAGGCCCACCAGCGCGGCGCAGCTCGCGTTGGTCTCGATCACCTTGCCGTCCATCGAGACCATCAAGCCTTCGAACGAGCCCTCCACCAGCGTCCGAAAGCGCTGCTCGCTCTCGCGCAGGCGTTCCTCGGCCCGTTCCAGCTCGGCGATGCGTGCACGCAGGCGTTGCACCTGCTGGACGGTGTCTTCGGTCGTTTGTGGATCGTCGGCCATGGGCGCCGCGTCCTGGGCGTAGCTTCGAAGTATGAGCGATTTCGGAGCCTGGGGCGACCCGGTCGGGCGGGCGACGCCGGGCTGGGGAGGTCGTTCCAGCACGCGCATTGCCGCCTTCCCGGTTGCGCTGGTTCTTACTGCCCGCGCTTGCGGCGACCGCTCGGGGTGAGCTTGGGGGGTGCCTCCTGGCCCACGCGGATGGCGTCCGGCCCGAAGCGCTCGCGGATCGCGTCGAGCGCGGGGCCGAGCCGCTTGCCGCGCCGCGCCTGGGCTCCGCCGAACAGCTCGAGCTGCTGTTCAGTCGAGGCGTCGAGGTTACTCACGCTCACCCCGAGCAGTCGGACCGGCTCGCCCACCGCGGCCGCGTCCCACAGCTCGATCGCGACACGCCGGATCACCGCGCCGTCGTCGGTGGGCTGGCGCAGGCTACGGCTGCGCGTGAGCAGCGGATAGAGCGGCTCGAAGCCGTCCGCATCGCTGCGCGCCGTGCGCTGGCCGCGCGCGCGCCCGAGCTTGAGCTTGAGCGTGATGGTGCGCGCGCGCAGCCCGTCGTGGCGCAGTCGCCGCGCCACCGCCTGCGCGTGGCTGCTGAGCGCCTGCGTCACCTGCTCGCGCGCGCTCACGTCGCGCTCGAAGGTGTTCTCCTCGCCGTAGCTCTTGGCCTCGCGCTGCGCTTCCACCTCGCGCTCGTCCTCGCCGCGCGCCAGCGCGATCAGCGCCCGAGCACGTTCGGTGCCGACCACCTGGCCAAGCGCGTGCGGCTCGGCGCCGGCCACGTCCGCCAAGCGCTGATAGCCTGCCTGCCGCAGCGCCTTCTCCGCCACCGGGCCGATGCCCCACAGCCAGCGGATCGGTAGCGGGTCGAGCAACGCGCGCGTCTGTTCGGGTGGCACCCACAACAGGCCGTCTGGCTTGCCCAGCGTGCAGGCGATCTTGGCCACCAGCTTGTTGCTCGCGATGCCGCACGAGACCGGCAGCTGCACCACCTCGCGCACGCGCTGCTTGAGCCGGCGCGCGATCTCGACCGGCCCGCCGAACAGTGAGACCGACGCGGTCACGTCGAGAAACGCTTCGTCCAGCGCGAGCGGCTCCACGATTGGCGTGAGCTCCTCGAACACGTGCCGCACTTGTTCCGAGACCGCCACGTACTTGCCCATGTCGGAGGGCAAGTAGACGCCGTCGGGACACAGCTCGCGCGCGCGAAAGCCCGGCATGGCGCTGCGCACGCCGAACGTGCGTGCCTCGTACGAGGCGGCGGCCACCACGCCGCGCGGCGAGGTCGCGCCCACGATCACCGGCTTGCCGCGCAGCTCGGGCCGGTCGCGCTGCTCGATCGACGCGTAGAACGCGTCCATGTCGGCATGCAGCACGATCCGTCCGCTCACCGAGCGAGCTTACTGCATGCGCCAGCAACGCGCGCGCGGGAGTCGTCCACCGGGCAGGGGCACGCGCCGCTCGCGCCCCAGCGGCAAAGCCATTGGCCCCCCCTCCCCCGGCGTGGCTTGCTACGCTGCGCCCGCTCGCGCCCGGAGCCCTGGTGGGTTGCGCGCGCTTCTGCTAAGCCCGCCGCCGCGACTGCTTGGGGACACCTTCCGCCATGACGCTCCTGCAAGCGCTGCTGCTCGGCCTGGTCGAAGGCTTCACCGAGTACCTGCCGGTGAGCTCGACCGGGCACCTGCTGGTGACTCAGCGGCTCCTCGGGATCGCGCCCAGCGAGGCCGCCAACGCCTACGCGATCGCAATTCAGGCCGGCGCGATCGTGGCGGTGCTGGGGCTGTACCGGCGCCGCTGCGGCGAGATCGCAGAGGGCGCGCTCGGCCGCAACCCGGGCGGGCTGCGCCTGGGCGTGCGGCTGGCGCTGGCGTTCGTGCCCGCGGCGGTGCTCGGGCTCGCCTTCGACCGCACGATCGAGCGCGTGCTGTTCGGGCCCTGGCCGATCGTGATCGCCTGGGCCGTGGGCGGATTGCTCGTGCTGGTGCTCGACCCGCACACGCGCCGCGGCGGCCGCTACGATGTCGACACGCTGCCGCTGCGCGCTGCGCTCATCATCGGCGTGGCGCAGTGCGCCGCGCTGTGGCCCGGCACCAGCCGCAGCCTGGCCACCATCCTGGGCGCGCTCGGCGCCGGGCTCACGCTGGCGGCGGCGGTGGAGTTCTCGTTTCTGCTCGGGCTGCTCACGCTGGGCGCGGCCACCGCCTACAAGATGCTGCAGCACGGCCACGCCATGGTGCAGGCCTACGGCTGGCTGCCGGTGCTGGCTGGCTTCGTGATGGCGTGGCTGGCGGCGGTGGTGTCGGTGCGCTTCATGGTGCGCTGGTTGTCGCAACACGGGCTCGCGCTGTTCGGCTGGTGGCGGCTCGCGGCCGCGGTTGCGGTAGGCGGGCTGCTGCTGGCGGGCGTGCTGTGAGCGCGAGCGCGGCTCAATCCTCGAAGATCGCGACCGCGCGCGTCCAGCCCGCCGAGGCGCCGCGGATCTTCACCGGGAAGCACGCCACGGTGAAGCCGTCGCCCGGCAGCGCCTCGAGGTTGTGCAGCTTCTCGAGGTGGCAGTAGCCGATGTGCCGGCCGGCCTTGTGGCCTTCCCAGATCAGCGACGCGTCGCGCGTCTCCGCATAGCGCTCGGCGGTGTGCTTGAACGGCGCGTCCCAGCTCCAGGCGTCGGTGCCGGTCAGCCGCACGCCGCGCTCGAGCAGGTACATGGTGGCCTCGTAGCCCATGCCGCAGCCCGACTCCACGTAGTCGTCGCAGCCGTAGCGCGAGCCGGCGCGCGTGTTGACCATCACGATCTCGAACGGCTGCAGCGCGTGGCCGATGCGCTGCAGCTCCTGCTCGACGTCGCTGGCGCTGACCACGTAGCCGTCCGCAAAATGCCGGAAGTCGAGCTTGACCCCGGGCTGGAAGCACCACTGCAGCGGCACCTCGTCGATGGTGATCGCGCGCTCGCCGCGGTTCATCGTGGGATGGAAGTGATAGGGCGCGTCCAGGTGCGTGCCGTTGTGGGTGATGAGCTGCACCGCCTCCACCGCCCAGCCCTGCCCGTCGGGCAGCTCCTGCTGCTGTAGGCCGGGAAAGAACGGCGCGATTTGCGAGAAGGTGTCCTCGTGCTTCATGTACGTGATGCGCGGTCCGAACGGTGGTGGATCCGAGATCACGTCGTTCTCCAGGTACATCGACAGGTCGACGAATCGGCGTGGCATGGCTTACCTCGGGCAGAGCTGCGCCCAGCTTGACCCGGGACCGCGGGCTCGCACAAGCCCGGCTGGCGCGGGCCGCCGCTTGAGCGCGCGCGGCGGACGTAATAGAAGCCAGCATTCATGGAGAGCAAGTGGTCCGAAGCCGAGGCGCAAGCCATGGTCGAGCGCTACCGCCAGCGCTGCAACGCCGACGTGGCGCTGCGCGTGTACAGCTCGCGGTTGATCGGCGCGGACCCCACGCTGGTGCTGCACGGCGGCGGCAACACCTCGGTCAAGACCGTGGTCAAGGATGACCTCGGGCGCGACACCGAGGTGCTGTGCGTCAAGGGCAGCGGTTGGGACCTTGCCGAGATCGAGCCCGAGGGGCTGCCGGCGCTGCGGCTCGAGCCGCTCAAGGCGCTGCGCCACCTCGACAAGCTGAGCGACGAGGACATGGTCAACGCCCAGCGTACGCGCATGCTCGACGCCTCGGCGCCGAACCCTTCGGTGGAGACGCTGCTGCACGCGTTTCTGCCGCACAAGGTGATCGACCACTCGCACGCCGATGCTATCCTCAGCCTCGTCGACCAGCCCGAGGCCGAGCGCATATGCCGCGAGCGCTTCGGCGAGCGCTTGGGCATCGTGGCGTACATCATGCCCGGCTTCGCGCTGGCCAAGCGCGCCGCCGAGGTCTACGAGGCCAATCCTGCGGTCGATGGCTTGCTGCTGCTGCAACACGGGCTGTTCACCTTCGGCGCGAGCTCGCGCGAGTCATACGAGCGGCACATCCGTGCGGTGCACGAGGCCGAGGAGTTCTGCGGCAAGCGGCGCTACTGGTCGGCGCGGCGTCCCTCGGTCGCGCCGGTCGCGCCGCTGGCATACGGCGAGCTCGCGCCGGTGTTGCGCGGGCTGCTGTGCGAGGGCGGGCGGCGCTACGTGCTGCACCTGCGCAGCAGCTCCGAGATCCAGGAGCTCCTGGCCGACCCGCAGCTCGAGACGCTGTCGCAGATCGGCTGCGCCACGCCCGACCACGTGATCCGCACCAAGCGCTTTCCGCTGCTGGCGCGCGTGGAGCAGGGCCACGGCGAGGTCGGGCTGCGCGAGCGGTTGAGCGAGCGACTCGCGCGCTACCGCGCCGACTACGAGAGCTACGTACAGCGCCAGATGAGCGCCAAGGGCATCGTGGTCAAGCCGATCGATCCCGACCCGCGCGTGGTGCTGGTGCCGGGGCTCGGGGTGGTCACCGCGGGCACCACGCTAGCGGCAGCGCGGATCGCCGCCGACATCTACGAGCACACCATCAGCGTGATCCGCAACGCGCAGGCGGTGGGCCAGTATCAGGCCCTGCCCGAGGGCGACATCTTCGACATGGAGTACTGGTCGCTCGAGCAGGCCAAGCTCGGCAAGTCGCAGCCCAAGCCGCTGCAGGGCCAGGTGGTGTACGTGACGGGCGCCGCGAGCGGCATCGGCGCCGCCACCGCGCGGCGCTTCGCGCGCGAAGGTGCGGCGCTGTACCTGGTCGACCGCGAGGCCGAGGCGCTGGGCACGCTCGGCCGCGAGCTCGGCTGCGGCTACGAGGTGCTCGAGCTGACCGACGAGCGCGCGGTGCGGCGCAGCGTCCAGCACGCGGTGCAGCTGTACGGCGGGGTCGACGGCGTGGTGTCGAACGCGGGCGTGGCGCCGCAGGCGCCAATCGAGCACGCCAGCACCGAAGCGCTCGCGCAGAGCTTTGCGATCAACTTCTACGCCCACCATTGGGTCGCCTCGGAAGCGGCCGACGTCATGAAGCGCCAGGGGCGCGGAGGCTTCTTGCTGTTCAACGCGTCCAAGGCCGCGTTCAATCCGGGCGCCGGCTTCGGGCCGTATGCGATCCCCAAGGCCGCGCTGATCGCGCTGGTCAAGCAGTATGCGCTCGAGCTCGGCGAGCACGGCATCCGCAGCAACGCGGTCAACGCCGACCGGGTGCGCACCGGGCTGCTCGACGCCCGCGAGGTGGAGGCGCGCGCGCGGGCCAGGGGGCTCGAGGCGGACGACTACTACCGCGCCAATCTGCTGCGGCGCGAGGTGACGGCCGGCGATGTGGCCCAGGCCTTCGTGAGCCTGGCATTGGCACAGAGCACCAGCGGCGCCGTGCTCACGGTCGACGGCGGCAACATCGCGGCCAGCCCGCGCTGAGGCTTGCGCACGGCGCGGCCTTTTCAACGCAAAGGCCCGGCGGCCGCGGCTGTGCCGGCGGCGCCGGAGGCTGGACGGGACCCGGGTTTCATGCTTTTTTGAGTCCGTGAGCAAAGCCAAAGTCGCCATTCTTCGCACCTCGGCCAAGACTGTCCTCGACGACTACCGCCGCCTGATGAACCTGGCGGACTACCAGTCGGTCGTGGCCAAGGACGCGGATACCGCGCTCAAGGTCAACATCTCCTGGCACTTTTTCTACCCGGCCTCGTCGACCACGCCCTGGCAGCTCGAGGGCGTGATCCGCGCCATGAAGGGCGACGGCTACAACAGCGATCTGATCCATGCCTGTCACAACCGCACGGTGGTGATCGACGCGCACCTGGGTGAGCGCGAGAACAAGCAGATCGACGTGGTGCGTGCGCACGGGCTGCGCAACGTGCACCTTTACGAGGGCGAGGAGTGGATCAACATCCGCGACGCGGTCGGGGACCTGACCAAGGACTTCCTCTGCCTGAACGAGGTCTACCCCAAGGGGTTCTCGATTCCCAAGCGCTTCATCGGTGAGAACATCATCCACCTGCCCACGGTCAAGACGCACATCTTCACCACCACCACCGGCGCGATGAAGAACGCATTCGGCGGTTTGCTCAACGAGCACCGTCACTGGACGCATCCGGTGATCCACGAGACGCTGGTGGATCTGCTGATGATCCAGAAGAAGATCCACCGCGGGGTGTTCGCGGTGATGGACGGCACGTTCGCGGGCGACGGACCGGGGCCGCGCTGCATGATCCCGCACGTCAAGAACGTGATCCTGGCGTCTTCGGACCAGGTAGCGATCGACGCGGTGGCCGCGAAGCTGATGGGAATGGACCCGCTCAAGGATCTGAAGTTCGTGCGCCTGGCGCACGAGCGCGGGCTGGGCTGCGGGGACGTGCGCGACATCGAGATCGTGGGCGATCCGTTCCTGATGGACGAGAGCTGGCAGTTCGACGGACCGTTCAAGAAGATGACGTTCGCGTCGCGCAACCAGCACCGGATCTACTGGGGCCCGCTGAAGGCGCCGCTGGAGTGGTCGCTCAAGACGTGGCTCGCGCCCTGGGCGTACATTGCGTCGGTGGCCTATCACGACGCGTTCTGGTACCCGATGTATGCCAAGGAACAGATGACGAAGGTGCTCGACAGCGAGTGGGGGCGGCTGTTCGCGAACTGGGGCAACGTGAAGACGGACCCCGAGGGTAAGGGTTACCCGGACGTGGGCGTGGCGAGCCCGGATCTCACGCGCAAGCTGGGTGTGCAGCTGAGCGAGGCGATGCGGCTGGTGGGCATGGCGCTGGTGGAATCGCCCGAGTGGCGAAACCGCAAGAAGGCGAGCTGACGGCGGCGTCGGTGCGGCGGGTGTGGAGCTCGTGCTGAGCAGACGCGCCTTCTCCTCTCGCGAAAGTGCAGCGGAACGCGGCCCCGCGTGGGGAGGGGCCCCGGCCGATTCACTCCGCCGGGGACAGGCCGCAGGCCGGCGTGCCGCCCCTCGTGAAGAAAGCAGGGTGTGGCCCCGCCAAATCAGCGCGTGGTGATCAGTACCAGAACCGAGGCGTCGAAGAGTTGTAGGCCGAAGGACTTGGCGCTGCGTCGCAGCCAGTCCTCGGCGCCAGCGCATGGGTCAGGGGACGGCAGGCCTACGATAGCGCCCGTTTGTGAAGCGCATCGTCTTCGGTATGGCCACCGCCTTGGTCGAGACGCCGCCGCGATCGGTGACAGTCGTGCGCAGGGTTATCGTCAGGTCACGCACGCCCCCGTGACGCGCGCCATCGGCCCGGGGCGCGAGGTCCACTGCATAGTCGGGCTCGGCGGCGAAGACGCTGTGCCCGTCTGCGCAGCCGATCACCGGCGCGAACACGCACTCGCCCTCGTTGCCGCACATGTGGAAGTCCAGGATCGCGTCGTCTTGCGCGCCGTCGCCGTCGAGGTCGCCGCGCCACCGCCTACCCTGCGGGCCGGCGCCGTCTTCCCACTCGTCGAGCGCAACGAAGCAGCGGCCCTCCACCGCGTCCGGTTCCAACCAGTGCACGCGCAGCGGCCTGCCGTGGGCGCACAAGTCTCGAACCGCAGGCGGATCCGGCGGGCGCTGCGTCTGCGCCTCGGCTGTTTCGCCGCTGACGCTGATCGGCACGGGAGCGCCCGCCGCCACGTAGCCGTGGCCATCGAAGCGCAGCGGCTGCTGTTGCTGCAGGTCGAGCTGCAGCAGATCACGAAAGCCCGCGTGCGAGCCCTCGCCGGGCACCACGTCGACCGCAGGCGTGGCCGGCAGCGCGTACGCCATGCGCCCGCCGCCGCAATCGATCAGCACTGCCATTGCGAGGTCGTGCCAGCTCGCCGCGAAATCGGGAAAGCCCAGGCGTACGATCGAGTCTTGCGCGCCATCGCCGTCGAGATCTCCGCGCCATCGCTCGACGCCGATGTCCTGGGGCCGCTGCGGCACTTCGTGCGCCAGCACCAAGCGGCGGCGCGGCGTGCCCACCGGGTCGAGCCACTGCGGCGCGACCGTCGCGCCCTGGCACAGGCGGCCGGCTGGGGGCGCCGGTGCGCCGGGGGCGACCGCGGCAGGTCTCGCGCGCACGGGCGCCGGGGCCGCGGCGCTCGCTGGCTCCGCGTGGCGAGCGTACGCGGGCGCCGGTCGCTCGGGCCGGGTGCGACAGCCGCAAGCGAGCGCACA
Organism: uncultured delta proteobacterium; assembly: GCA_963778655.1. Lineage (GTDB taxonomy): Bacteria > Myxococcota_A > Polyangia > Polyangiales > JAFGIB01 > CAVZVA01. The sequence goes on along the minus strand of CAVZVA010000010.1, from coordinate 538,626 downwards.
GAGCGCGAGCACCGCAAAGGTTGGCCGGAACATCTCGACGCATGGTGTCCAGAGGCAATCGCAGGGTCAATGCTCGTCGATTGCTCGACCGGCTCTACGGCGGAGCTGGGGGCAAGCCCGCGGCGTCGAAGTCGAACGAGTTGCGATGGTCGGAATGCGGAGTGAGTGGAGCGGTCAGCCGAAATCCGCGCGGATTGTGTCCCGCGCTCCAGACCGGAAAGCCCGCGGCCACGCCGACGCTGCGCTGCAGCTCTGCGTTACCGACCGCGGCGACTTCGTCGAGTAGCCCCTGGACTAGCGCGCGCTCGTGGTCGTCGGTCCACAGGCTCGGATCCCCGGTCCACGTCAGCGTCGAGGCGGCGCTGCGCGCCCGCCCGAGCGCACTGTCGAGATGGCTGCCGGCGCCGGCGCTGCTGTGCGTGAACGGGGTCACCGCGGCGGCGCCCAGCGCCGAGACCACGTGCGCGGGAAAGCGAACGTGCCAGCGCAGTATGATCGCGCTCGCCTTCTCCGAGGTGAAGACGTCCCCGATCGTGGCGGGCCGGGCATGAGGGGGCGTCCCCACGTTCGCCACGCCGGCGCGACCCCAGGGCGTGTTTCGGATGTCGCGCAGGCGGATCCGCGCCATGTCCCAGATGCGGCGCCGGTATCCGGTGTTGGTGCGGCCGGCCATCACGAAGCGATAGAACCAGTGCCAGGTCTTGAAATAGAGCCACTCGTTGATCGAGTCCGGCATGGTGACCGCTGCGCCGGCCGCGGTGACCCGCGCCATCCGCCCCGCGTACTTGCGCTGGGTGCTCACAAACAGCGCGGCCCCGTTCGCCACGCCGCCGTGAGCCCAATCCGGGGTCGCCCGCACACCGAAGAACTCGATCGCAGCGCTGAAGGCGGCTGGGTCGATCTGGCGCAGATAGGAGAGATAGCCGCAGAGCTCGCCGGGCGCGACGTTGGGCAGGGGCGGGCTCGGCGATTCGATGCCCAGGGTCCAATGGCACGGCCCCATCGACAGGAATGCGTTGTCGTAGCTGTTGACGCAGTCCAGGAAACCGATGCACTCGACCTCGGACACCGAGCGCACAACCTTGAAGGTCGAGGTCTCGGCGGCGCTGAGGGCGGCGCGACCGATCAGCGCGTCGGGCGTGACCTCCGCCTCGGGCCAGGTGTGGTGCGGCGGCTCGGAGCGGGGCCCGCTGTGAGCCCCGAAGGTTACGAACTCGCCGAGTGGTTGCATGTCGGTGGAGCTCTTGGTCGGGGGGAAGGCGTAGTGGTCGCTGAAGTCGCGAACGAACATGCGCGGCGCACTGGATGCGAGGTCGTCGTGTCTCCAGATGTTCGACTGGGTCAAGCTCGAGCGCGCGCCTGCCCGGATGCTCCATGCCTCGACGATTACCGGACAGCGAAAGTTGTGCGCGAGCCAGTGCTCGATGACGTCGCGCGTGGCTCCGTCGACCACGCCCGTGATCGCGCCCGCGTAGATCGCGCCGTTGCCCGCCTGCTCGAGCGACGCCACGTAGATCGAGAGTAGCTGCGTCGCATGCTGCCCGAGCGCGGTGACCAGGTGCGCGCCCTGCTGGGCGTTCGCCGGCGCGGTCGGGCTCACCCGCGCCACGTGCGGCATCTTGGCGTAGATCTGCAGCTCGCGCACCGCCCACTCGGTGTGCAGGTCAAAGGTCCCGCTCGGAGCGCCGACCACGCTGAAGCCGAGCGAGCGCAGATCCTCCTGCAGCTTGCGCACGTGCTGCGGCACCGCCACCACCGCCGCGCTCCCCGGCGCTGCCGCCAGCGGCGGAGCCGGGCAACCGGGCGTGGCATTCGGGGCGCCAGCGATGCCGCCCCATTTGGGTGCATTGCCGTTGCTGGGATCGCGGTCGATGTCGTCCCGCCTCAAATCGTGGCATCCGTACATGGTCAATCCCGAGCTCCTCGAGCCTTGGCCCCCTCAGGCAAATACTTTCTTCAGCTCGTCCGTCCGCTCCGCATCGCTCAGTTGCGCGGGGTCGAGCCCGCGGCGTTCCAGGAAGTGCTGCATTGCGAGCTCCGAGCGCGGATCGGACTCGGTCGCGCCCGCTCCGGGCTCGAGGCCGAGATTGGAGAGGCGCTTGCGACACCCGTCCGAGCTCGCAGCCGGAGGCACCGGTTCGATCGACAGCCTCCAGCGGTACTCGGTGTCCACCCCGTCGAAGACCCGCACCGCCAGCACGGCCTGCGTCGCCCCCGGCGGAATCGGCTGCTCGATGATGCCGTCCTCCGGGATCACGTCCTCGAACTGCTGTTGGCGCATGGTCAGGCGATACGCGCGGCCGACCAGCGCCGGCTGGGTGAGATCCTGCAACACCGACAGCCGCAGCGACTGCGCGCTCGCCATCCACGAGGCGTCCAGCATCGAGAATCGACCCATCGCGTAGATCGCTTCGCCCGGCGGATCGGTCTCGATCGGAGGCAGCTCGCCCGGGTCGAACAGCAGCACGTCGACGCGCCGGTTGCGCTTGCTGGGCACGGCATCCTCACCGGCACGCTCGATCGTGAAGTGCTCGCCGCAGCCGACAGCGGCGGGATCGGTGAACGTGATCTTGGCCCGTCGTTCGTCGAGCGCCTTCTGTCGCTCGGCAAACCTGCCCTCGAGCCCCAGCAGGCTCGAAATTACGTCGTCGTAAAGGTCATAGAACGCGCCCCAGTCGTCCTTTCTGCGCGTGTCGTCCTCGGGTAGCTTCTTGCCGAATTCGGCGTTGTACCCGCGCTTGAACGCGACCAGCGCGCGCTTGCTGCCGCCACCGAAGTCGTTGTCGATGCCGTTCGGATCGCAGCCGTACTGCGGCTTCTGCTGGGCGACCCAGGTCAGCGCCTGTTGGTAGTCTTCCGCGGCCGAGTGCTTCTGGGCGTGGTCAGCCCAGGCGTCCTTCTTGCCGGCGACGTAGAACAGCACGCTCTCGGCGCGGTCCGCGGACAGCTCGTCGTTGCTCTGCTCGCTGCCGACCGAGTCGGTATGGCCGGCGACCAGCAACTGCTTGTTCGGAAAGCGCTCGAGGACCTTGAACAGGTCGGCGAAACGGCGCTCGAAAGCTGGTTCAGGGGCGGCGGTGCTCTGCGTGCTGTTCGCGGAAGCGGGCGCCCTCGGGGCGGGTGCCAGCACCGCGCGGTTGGTCCTGAAGTGCGTGTCCGCCAAGTCGAGCACCGGTACGCGGATCTTCTGGTTGATGTACTTCAGCTCGAAGCGCCCCAGGCCGTACACGATCAAGCCCAGCGGCAGCACGTGCAGCTCAGGCAGGTTGTCGGGATCGAGCAGCAGGATGTCGACGCGGCGGTTGCGCTTGCTCGGATGATCGTCCTCGCCGATCGCCTCGATCGTCCAGTGCTCGCCGCAGCCGAGCGCGCCGATCGGGGCGAAGCGCAGGTTGCCGCGCGCCTCGGCCAAGCCCGCGTCGTCGGTCTTCAGCTCCTGCGCGAGCGCCAGATCATACAGGAAGAAGAAGCCGTGAAAGTCGCCCTCGAACGGATCGGCGTCCTCGTCGAGCGCGAATCCGGCTTGGCCGGCGAAGCTCTGATTGAAGTGCCGGCGGAACGCCTTCAGCGCGGCCTTGGACTTGCTGCCGAGCTTGCCGTCGATCTCCCCGGGGTCGGCGTCGCTCCAGCCCTGCTGCATCGAGATCCACCGCAAGATGCGCTGGTAGTCGGAATCCTTGTGGCGCGCGAACGCGTGCTCGGCCCAGCCATCGAGATCGCCCGTGAGGTAGCGCAGCACGTTCTCGGCGCGGTCCGCGGAGAGCGCGTCATTGTCGGCGTCGCTGCCCTGACTGTCGGTGTGGCCGGCGATGCAGAGCAGGCGCTGGTCGTTGTTGGCCGACAGCGTCTTGAACAGCTTGCCAAAGGTGTGTTTCGCGCTGATCCCGGGCGCGTCGACGCCGGGGATGGTGGAGGGCAACAGCACGCAATGGCCGCTGTCGAAGTTGGCATCGCTCACCTCGAGCACCTCGATCACCGGCCGCTCGGGACGCGGTGGGAAGTCGGTGACGGGGATGCCCTGCAGCACGAACGCGCCTTTTCCGTAGATCGCGTCCCCCGGCGGCTGCGCGCGCAGGTCGGCGCGATCGTCGGCGTCGAGGAACAGGATGTCGACGCGGCGGTCGCGTGGGGCGTACTGCGCCGGCGGAGCGTCGGGGTCGCCGGCGTCGCCGAGCGGGAAGCGCTCGCCGCAGCCGAGCACCGCCGGCTCGGTGAGCACCACGCGCTCGCGCTCCAGCGCGAGCTGCTCGGGCGTCAACCCCAGACACGGCGCGAGCACGCCGTCGTAGATGTCGTAGAACGCGAGCCAGTCTTCCTCGCGACGCTGGTCGTCCACCTTCAGCGAGCCTGCGAAGTCCGCGTTGTAGGCGAGCTTGAAGCTCTTCAGCGCCTGTTTGCTCTTGTCGCCGAAGTCGCCGTCGATGCCGCGCGGGTTGCAGTAGTAGCCGCGCACCAGGTGCGCGAGCGTCAGCGCTTGCTGGTAATCGTCGGCCTGCGCGTTCTTGAATGCGTGCTCGGCCCACTCGGCGCGGGCGCCGGCCTTGAGGTAGAGCGCGACGCTGAGCGCACGGTCCTCCGACAACTTGTCGTTGTGTGACGAGGATCCGCTCTTGTCGGTATGGCCCGCCAGGCACACCAGCTTGTGCGGGTTCTGCGCCAGGAAGCGGAACGCACGGGCGAGCACCGCCTCGGCTGCGAGCGCGCGCTGCTCGGGCGCGGGCGGTCCGACCGGCTCGGCCTGCGGGTCCTTGCCCGAGGTGCGCGCGATTTCTGCCTCGGACAGCGGCGGCGCGAACACCGCGCGGTCCAGCCGGAAGTTGATGTCGCCGAGCTCCAGCACCGGCAGCTCGCGCGGCCCGAGCGTGATCTCGGCCGTGCCGCCGACAGCGACCTCGATGCGCCGGCCGTCGACCGGTCGGGCGCCGAGCAAGAACGCCGCCGGTGGGGGATCGCTGAACGAGAGCAAGGCCTTGCCCGCAGCCAACTGAGACAGCGTGGTGCTGCCCGCGTCGTCGAGCGTGCCCGTGCGCCGCGTACCGTCGGCTAGCACCAGCTCGAAGGCCGCGGCCGCGACCGGCTTGCCGTCCGTGCCGGTGAGGCGAATGGTCAGGCTCTGGTCGGTGACGGACTCTTCTTCTGGCAGCCGCAGCGTACCGCTCGCGCCGGGATCCGAATCCTCGCGGTGCACGTGCCCGAGCTGCAGCGTGCCGGTCTGGACCACGTCGCCGTCGATCTCGAGCTCGAACGGCAAGCCCTGCAGGCGCTCGCCCGTCTGGTCGAACAGCTCGAAGGTGATGAACGTGGCTTCGTCCTGCTCCGGCTCGGGCTCGGCCAGCACCACCGGCTCGAGGTCGCGCGGGGCGGGGCCGGAGAGCGAGGGCGGCTGGCGTTCGAACAGCGCGATACGGCCCACCGGATCGCCCAGCTCCCGCATGACCCGCTCGCGTCTCGCTCTCGCGCCGACCGCGGTGGTCGCGTCATCGGTCGGACGGCCGTCGACCTCGCTCAAGATGCGTGCGAGCACGCCATCGGCGTCGCTGGAGCGCCGGATCAGCGCATCGAAGACCGCGAGCGCCGCGCCCGGCTCCATCCGCGACCACTCTGCGCCCAGCGCGTCCCCCTCGAACGCGTCCGCCAGCAAAAAACGTGCCCCCTCGAGCGTGAAAGCGAAGGTTCCCCACATGGCCGCGAGTCCTCGCCTCTACCACGTAGGCTCACCCGCGGCCAAGTGTCCCCGACCCAGCCGGGCGCCGTGCGATCGCCCGCCCGCGCCTCTGGGTTCCCGCGTCCTGTGCCCGAGCCTGGGAGGCCGCGCGGTCGTCGGGGCCGCCGAGCTCTGGTGCTGGCCCATCAGCGCGGGATAGCGCCCGTGTCGGGCGCGATCAAGTCATGCCGATGCAGGGGCGTGCTGCGTGCGGATCGCGCTCGGTGGCGCGACGATAGCGCGGGGATGTGCTGCCGCGTCACGGCGGAGGAGGAGCGCTGCCGGCACCCGCAGGATCGGGCGTTCTGCATGGGCTCAGCGCGCACCATCTGGTCGATCTCAAGGCCGTGCTCCTTAGGCTCAGAGCTCCCACGTGATCCCTAACCCCGCGAAGATGCTGTCGCGCGACGGCAGCAGCACGAAGCCCGGGTACTTGTAGTGAGCGCCTTCGAGCTGGAGGTTCAGCAGTGCGCGCGACTCGTTGGGGCCGTAGGCGTCGCTCAGCACGAATGCCAGGTCCAGCCGCACCAGGTGACCGACCTCGTCTCCGAGCTCCTTGTCGGAGCTGTAGTATGGGTAGGCGGCCGGCGCGTCGATGTACTTGTCTTGGAAGAAGTAGGCCTTCGACTGCAGGTAGAATCGGTAGCCGGCCTGCAGGCGCCACGCGTGGGCTGCGACCCGCAAGTCGACGCCGGCGCTCAAGCTCTCGATGCTCCAGGTGTCCCGTGAGACTCGCAGCTCCGGATGAAGCCCTAAGTCGGGCCCCAGTGAGTGCAGCCACTCCAACACCGCGGCGTGACTCACCCGGCTCTCGGGCACATGTTCCGGCAGCCCCGCGGCGGATCCGATCGTGTTCATGAAGGTGATCTGTTGCGTTCCCAGACGCGCCGTCCAGTCGCCGAAACGCACGCTGCGGTAGGGTGACGATTGGTAGCCTTCCGAGGCCTTGCCGTCGTAGCGCAGCCGCAGCGCGTCGTCGGGCGTCAGCACGAACGCAGCCCCGGCCGACCACGCTGGCGCAAGCATCTTGCGATGTAGGCTCGCATCGAGGACGCTCGAAACCCAGTTGTCCGTGAGCGCGGCGCCGCCGAGCAGCGTAATCGATCGGTCGAGCACGTCGACCGATCCGTTGAGCCCGCCGCTGACGCTGGCGTAGTCACGCTCCTTGGCCGCCGCGGTCGTGAGGTTCACGGCGGCACCCGAGCCGCCCTTCCAGCCGATCGTACCGGTGGCCTGGAAACGCGTGTCGGTCATCTTGCCCCCGGAGGTCGAGCTGCGGCCGGACGCGCTGGTGATCACATCGACTTTGCTCAGCGCCGGCGACGAGCGCACGTCGACCGAGGCGCTGGTCACCGAGTCGACGCCGAGGCTTCCGCTCAGCGCCCAGTGCTCCCAACTGTGCGCCACCACCCCCAGCGCGCGCAGAACGGTCGTCCGATCGCTGTCGGCGTAGACGCCGCCTCGGAGCGTGCCGGTGACGGGCTGGCCGTCGTCCTCGGGCGCTTCGCCTTCCGGAACCGCGTCGGGTCGCTCTTGATCGCGCTGTGAGTCGGCCGAGGCGCCCATGGAGTCGGCCGAGGCGCCCGTGGGGGCTTGCGTGGTCGGTGGGCTCGGCGCATCGACGGGGGGCGGTGGTCTCCACGCGTGCTGCCAGTCGATGCTCGGCGCCGGTGTCGGTTCCGGCGCCGGTGCCTGTGAGCCCGCGCCGGCGGGCGGCGGGGTCTCTGGGGCTGCCTGCTCGGCGGAGGGCGCCTGCTCGGCGCTCGACGGGCTGAGCGCAGGATCGGCGCGCGTCGTGCTGCTGCGCAGGCCGATCAACAGCAACACTGCGATGGCCGTGAAACGTCTCAATTGCAGCCACAGCCAGCGCCGGCGTTGCCCGGGCCGGCGCTTGGGAAGGTTCCGCCCTCGGTGATCTCGTGGACCGAATCGCGTTGCCCATCGGCAACCGGATCCATCTCGAAGCGCATCGCCGGGCTCGCCAGTCTTTCGCGCTGCGAGGGCTGCACGTGCGCGCAGCCCTCCAGGGCCGTCAGCGCGAGCGCAACGGCGAGCGCCCCGACCAGCCAGCGCAAGCTGCGCGCGCTCAAACCGATCCAAGGCTGACCGAACGATGCGCGCGGTTTCAGGGGCCAAGGCATTTGTCGCTTCATCCGCGAGGTCGTCCGTGCGGCGGGGCAGAGCCCGGTCGCGCGCGGGCGTGCGTCCTGGTGTTCCTGCTGCCGCTGCGATTTCTCGGGGCACAGCGGCCCGGCCCGTGGCGGGGCTCGCCGCTTCAGCGGCACGCGTAGCTTGCGGGTAAGTACCGGCGGGGTCGTGAAATCAGTCTCGGCCCGCGCCTTTCACGTTCTACGTTCTGGAACGACGCGTAGCGGTCGGGGGCGCGGCGCCCACTCGGTGATGCACGCCGCGGCGTGTGTGCGCGCCGGACTGCCAAAACGACTACGCCGGGGCGGGGCCGCTCTGCAACGGCGGCCGCTGGCGCGTTCTAAAAGCTCAACCCCGAAGTCGGGGTCAGCTTCTGGATCGAGCCGTCCGCGTCGAACGTGAGCTTCTCGATCGCGACTTCGCGGCGATAGGTGCCGCCGCCGTTCGGGCCGTTGCTCAGGTGATAGACGAAGTACCACTGTCCGGCGAGCTCCGCGACTCCGGCGTGGTTGGTCGGCGCGTCCTGTCCTGGTACGCCGGGCAGCGCATCCAGGATGCGGCCACCGTACGTCCACGGCCCCAGCGGGCTGCTCGAGGTCGCGTAGTCGATGGTCGCCGGGTTCGCGCCGGCGGCGTAGATCTCGTAGTAGGTGCCCGCGTGTTTGGTCAGATACGCGGCCTCGAAGTACCCGCGCGGCGTGCTCTCCTGCATCTTGCCGCTGATCGAGATCATGTCGTCGCCGAGCTTCGCCTCGACCATGCGCGAGAAGCCGCCGTAGTGGAGGTAGGCCTGCCCGTCGTCGTCGACGAACACGCTGGGATCGATGGTGTAGGGGGTATCGGACGGGGTCTTGAATCCCATGTTCGACATCTCGAAGGCGTCGTTGATCAGGGGCTTGCCGATCGCGTCCTTGAAGGGGCCCGTCGGGCTATCGGACACGGCGACCCCGATCGCCATGCCCCCGCCGTTCTCGTTGACGGGCACGAACCAGTAGAACTTGCCGTTCTTCGCAACCATCTGTCCGGCCCAGGCGTTGGCGTTGGCCCAGGCAAACTCCTGCAGCGAGAGCGCCACCTTCTTCGTGAAGTGGACCATGTCGGTCGACGCCAGCAGAAACCATTCCTTCATCACGAAGCCGGTGGTTCCCTCGTCGTGCCCGCAGGTGATGTAGAACGTGCAGCCGTGTACGAACGGCGCCGGGTCGGCCGTGTATTGATCGGTGAAGAGCGGGTTCATCCCGTGCGAGCCCGCCAGCGGCGGCGTGCACGGCGCCGCGCCGGCTGTGCCAGCGTTGCCGGTGCTTGGCCCGGCGCCGCCCGTCGTGCCGTCGCCCGACATTCCGCCGGCCCCCCCGGCGCCGCCCAGCCCCGCCGTTCCCGCCGCATCGCCGCCGGTCGCCGCGAGACCGCCCGTTCCACCGTATCCCCCCGTTCCGCCCGCTCCGCCCGCCGGTGCAGTCCCGGCACCCCCAGTGCCGGCCGCGGGCGATTCCCCGCCTTGCCCCGGCAGCGCCGCGCCGGGCGCCGCGCCGACGTTGGCCCTCGCCGGCCCCCCGCCGGCGCCTGGCACAAGGATGCCGCCCGTGCCGCCGGCGCCGGCCGCCGACTTGCCGGCATCACGCGCGCAGGCCGCGGCCAGCAGGGCGAGGAGCGCAACGAGGCACGGCTTCGAAGCGGAGGTCATGCGCCGAAAGCTCACCAGCGAGCAACCACGACACAGTTGCGCTTCCGCCCTCGCACGGGTCAGCTCGCCCGAGCGATGAGGTGAGCACGCCCGGCAGGTGAAGCGCCGGCGCTACAGGTGTTGTCCGGCGTTCACACTGGGAGCGTGAGCTTGCTTGCCAGCATACGGCGACTCCGGGCCATTGCTCCTGGCACCGTCCTTGCTCTCTTCATTCGCGATGGAACGTCGCGCTTGGCTGAAAGCCGCTGCGTCGGTTGCGCTCATCGTCGTGGGGTCGGCGTGTGCCGACACGACCTGCGAACAGGCGTGCGACCAAGATCGATCGGGGTGCACCGTCCATGCAGCCACTGCGGCGAACAGAGCGCAGTGCCAGCGGTCCTTCGACATCTGCGTGGCGATCTGCGAAGGACGGCCGAGGCCGCCGCCCTGACCGCGTCACGAGCAGACGAACATCTGGTAGGATTCTCGGCGCCAGGGGTAACGCCCAGGCGATGTGATGACCGACGCAGACGCTCCGACCCCGCCGCACGCGACGGTGAGCCTGACGGCGCTCGCGCCCTTTATGCGCCTGCTCGAAGAGGCCGGCCCGGACAAGATCAACAGCGCCCTCGACCGCAGCGAGCGGGCCTGCGAGCGCTGGGGCCTCTCGTTCGCGGAGATCGAGCCCGACCCCACGCTGCGCTTGCCGCACGGGCTCGTGATCGAGCTTCTGCTCGAGTTCATCGAGGTCTTCGGTGATCCGTCGGCTCCCCTGCGCGCCGGGATGAGGCTGCAACGCGGCGACTACGAGCTGCTCGAGTACCTGTGTGGCAGCTGCAACACGCTGGCCGAGTCGAGCGCGTGCCTCAGCCACTACTACCCGCTGTTGATTTCGGCCGAGCTAGAGCTGCACGTCGAGGGCGACCGCGCCGAGTCGCGCTTTCGCATCGCGCCCGGGCTCGAAGCGCCCGACGCGATTCACGAGTTCGGCCTGGCGAGCAACTTCGCCATGTCGATCCTGCACTTGCAGCTCGAGGGGGTGCAGCCGCCGATCGAGATCCGCTTCGCGCATGCGGCCCCTGCGCACGCCGCGGTGTTCCCCGAGATCTTCGGCGCACCCGTGCGCTTCGACTGCGAGCACAACGCGATCGTGTTTCCGGGCAGCATGCTCGCCCATCCCCTGCGCACGGCCGACCCGGTGTTGCACGCGGTGCTCACGCGCCTGGCCGACCAGGAGCTGGCCGCGCTCGCGGGTCAGAGCCTGTTTCCAGCCAAGGTGCGCGAGGCGATCGAGCGCGAGCTCGATCGCGGCGCGGCGCTCGAGCGCGTGGCCGCGCGCCTGCACATGAGCCCGGGCGCGCTGCGCTCGCGCCTGCGCCAGCACGGCACCACCTACAGCGCGCTGCTCGACCGCCTGCGCCGCGACCACGCCCAGCGCGCGCTGCGCCAGTCCCAGCTCAGCGTGGCCGAGATCGGGCACCAGCTCGGCTTTGCGCATCCGCCCGCGTTTCACCGCGCCTTCCGCCGCTGGTTCGGCGTCACGCCCAAGGACTACCGGGCCGCGCTGCCGGTGCACGTCACCGCGCGCTTCTGGCGCCGGCGCACCTGACGCGCGTCAGGCCGGCGTCTTGCCTGCCGCATCCTGCAGCACGCGCACGCGCGCTGGCAGGCTGAAGCCGCCGCCCGGATCCTCGGGGAAGTCGAGCGCGTCGAGCACCGCGTCGAGCTCGAGCGCGCCGTAGAGGTGCGGAAACAGCCCATCGCGCTGCGCGCCGGGATCGCCCGCGGCCGGCTCGTAGCGCAACGGGGCGCGCACGCGCGCCGCGTCGATCACCAACAGCACCAGCTCGCGCTGGCCCGCGAAGAACGCGGCCGCGGTTTGCGCGGTCTGCTCGGCGGTCGAGCAGTGGATGAAGCCCTCGCTGCGCAGCGACGCCGGCGCGTAGACCCCGGCGCGCTGGGCCTCGGCCCACGCCGCCCGGTGCGTGATGTGCAGCACGAGCGCCATGACGCCGAGGATAGCAGGGCGGCCGTGCGCGGCGACGTGGCCGAAGCGGTGGCGTCCACGGCCGGCTTGACAGCGCTTGGGCCCCAGCGTCCCCTTGATGTCATGAGCAAATCGATGGTTCCTCTGGCGGACTTTCTGGCCGACCCCGACGCGACGCTCAAAGCCGCGCGCGAGGCGGGTCCGGTGATGGAGACCGAGGTCGGGCCGATGGTCGTGCGGCACGCGGAGGTGCGCGCTCTCGGGCAGAGCGACAAGCTGCGCCCCGCGTTTACGCAGGTGATGGAGCAATTCGGGGTCAGCTCGGGGCCGTTCTACGACTGGATGAGCAAGTCGCCGCTCGACATGGAAGGCGATACGCATCGGATGTGGCGCCAACTGATGGCGCGCGCGTTCACGCCGCGCAGCGTGGAGCGCCTGCGACCGTTCTTGAGCGCCGAGGCCGCGCGCTTGACCGACGCCCTGCTGCCGCTCGGGCGCTGCGACTTCGTACACGCGTTCGCGCGCCAGCTGCCGGCGCTCGGGCTGTGCGAGCTGATCGGCGTGCCGGCTGCCGATCGCGACCGCTTCAGCGGCTGGGCGGACACGATCGGGCTGGGCTTCAACTTCGTGCTGCTGCCGGCCAAGATCGCGGACGTCGATCGGGCGCTGGCGCACCTGCTGGCGTACGCCGACGAGCTGGTCGCGCAGCGCCGTGCCGACCCCAAGGACGACCTGGTGACACGGATCGCGGCCGCCATGGACGAGGAATCGGGCATCGACGAAGACCTGATTCGGGGCTCGATCGCCGGTCTGGTTTTCGCCGGGCACGAGACCACCAAGAACCAGCTGGGCTGGATGATCACGGTGCTGTCCGAGGTGCCGCGGGAATGGGACCGCGTGGCGCAGGAGCCGGAACGCGCGCGCGACGTGATCGAAGAGGTGCTGCGCTTCCGCTCCACCGCCACCGGTTTCGGGCGGCGCGCGCTCGAGGATCTCGAGCTGTTCGGCGAGCGAGTGCCGGCCGGCAGCTCGATCGTCGGCTCGATCTGGTCGGCCAATCGCGACCGGCGCGAGTTCCCGCGGCCCGACGAGTTCGCGGTGGACGACAACCGCGCCGGCGTGCAGGTGGCGTTCGGCCAGGGCGCCCATCACTGTCTGGGCGCGGCACTGGCGCGTGCGGAGCTGCAGGAGTCGCTGATCGCCCTCACACGGCGCATGCATTGCCCCAAGCTCGAGCCGGGCGCGGTGTTCGCGCCGCCGCTCGGGATCAACGGCCCGACCGTGCTGCCGATCTCGTTCGCGCCGCGCTGAGCGCCAGAGCAGGGGCGCGCGCGCAGCGAGGGCTCAGTACAGCGTCTCGCAGGGGTGGAGGCTGGCGAAGGAGGCGAGCTCGCCCTTGTTGCCGGACCAGTTGCCGTCCTGGGTGAAGGCCCAGGCCTTGGCGCCTGCGTAGCCGAGGTCGTAGAGCTTGCTCACGATCTGGTTGGCGCTGAGCGTACCGTTGGGGTTGGTCCAGCCGTCGAGCGGAAACTCGCCGACCACGACCGGGCGGTCGCCGATGCCGTAGTCCTGCAGCGACTTGCCGCCCAGCGGAAAGTACTGATCGACCCAGCCGTAGTAGTGCATGTCGTAGTAGTCGAGCCCCACCTTGGTGAACGCGTGCGACCACTTGACCGCGGCCTGACCCACGGTGACCAACGCCGTGCTCTCGGCGTGCAGCGCCGTGACCACCTCGCGCACGAAGGTCTCCATGGTGGGGAAATCCACCTGCTGCAGCGAGCTCATCGCGTCGAAGTCCTGGTCGCCGTAGCCGTCGTTTCCCTGCACCGCCCACTCGGGCTCGTTGATCACGTCCCAGGAGACCACGCTTGCGGCGTGGGTGCTGCCCGCGACCGCGCGCGCGATCGGCCGCACCACGTTGTCGATCAGCGCCTTGCGCTTGGCGCCGTCGCCGATCACGGGGCCCAGGCTGTGCCCGGAGCTGGCGTCGGGCTTGAAGTTGTCGAACGAGAACAGCGTGAGCTTCAGGTGCACGCCCTGCTCGGCGGCGAGCGCGAGCGCGGCGTCGATGTCCGCGAGCTCGCTGCCGCCAAGCCCGCTCGGCGTTCCGCTGCCGTCGAAGCTCACGCCGCCGCCGTCGAACATCGACGGATGCATCCACCAGCGGATCACGTCGACGCCGTTGTCCTTCATCTCTTTCATGTCCTTCCGGATGAGCGACTGGTTCTGCGCCACGCCCTGGGCGCCCCCGCCGAAGTCGGAGCCGAAGCTCACCCATGCGAAGTTCACGCCGAACATGAAGCGCTTCTCGCACCCGATCGTGACGCCGGCGCTGGCCGGACACGCATCGCTGCCGCAGCTGCCGGAGCTGCCCGCCAGGCCGCCGGCGTCGGTCGCGCCGCCGCTCGCCGCGCCGGCCTGTCCGCTCGCGCCGCCCGTCGCCCCGCCGCCAGCGGCCGCGCCGCCCGCCGCCCCGCTTCCGCCGAGCCCCGTCCCAGCGGCGCCGCTCGGGCCCTGGCCCGCGCCCGCGCCGCTCGGGCCCTGGCCCGCGCTACCGGTCATCGCCAGCGCGCCGCCCGCGCCCACGCCAAGCGCGCCGCCAGTGCCTCTCGCCGTGAAACCCGCGTCGCCGCCTGCTGCCGGGGTCGCGTCCCGGCCGGCGCAGGCGGCCGCCGCCAGCGCCAGCAGCGCGCTCAGGGCGTGGACGAGGCGAGCGGTCGATGGTGGCATGGGGTTCCCTGCAAGCTGGGCTCAACGGTGCGGATGCACGCCGGTCAGCGACTCGATCTGCGCGGCCTCGGGTGAGTCCGGGATCCGCTTCAGGTACGCCTCGGCCAGATCGCGCGCTGCGCCGATCTTGCCCTGGTCGACCAGGGCCCGAACCTCGCGCAGCGCCTGGGACGGGCTCGGCTCGGCCGCCGCCGTCCGCGGCTCGGCTGTGCTCGCCGGTCGCGGAGCCTGGCCGCCCGTCCGGCTCGCGTTCGCCGTGCTCGGTTGCGCGGCTGCGGCCCCGCCGGCGCCTGCCGCCGGCGATTGGGGCGCGCGAGCGGTCGTCGCGCCGCGCGCGCGCGGCGCCGTGGGCTGCGGGGCGCGCAGCTCGAGCCAGGCGGCGGCCGCGACCGCCAGGGCCGCGCCCATGATCAGCAACCACGTATGCGGCTTGATGACCACTGCATCGGAAGTGCCCTGCACCCACCCGCCCGGGTCAAGCGCAGCCGGACCCCCAAGCTCGCTGCCACCGGCAGCGCGGCGGCCTGTCCGCTCCGCCGCCGCGCTCAGGGCACGCCGGGCGGTACGCTGGCCTTGCCCGAGTCGTCCGCGCCCCAGCACACGATCCGACCCGAGAGCTGGATTCCGCAGGCGTGCGTGTCGCCGACGGCGACCTGCGTGTACTTGCCGCTCTTGGGCGTGGCCATGCGGTAGTCGTCCCAGCCCCAGCACTGCAGCTTGAAGTCCTGCGTGACGCCGCAGGTGAATTCCCAGCCCGAGCGCAGGCGCACGAAGGGCGCATCCATCGCAGGCGTAGGCGGCATCGACTGACCGCACTCGAGCGCATTGGTGCCCGCCAGCGGCGCGCACTGGTCGTCGTGCTGGCCTGCGCCCCAACACCTGATGGTGCCGTCTTCGCGCAGCCCGCAGCTGTGCTCATCGCCGGCGCTCACCTCCAGGAACGCCCCGGGCGGCGAGTTGCTTTGCCCGCAGTCGTAGGCCCTCGGCGGAAAGCAGTTGTCGGAGGTCCCGCCCGCGCCCCAACACACCACCCCGCCCTTGTCGTCGACCGCGCAGCTGTGTGCCTGGCCGCAGGCGATGGAGATGAACTTGCCGCTCGGCGCAATCGATTGGCCGTAGTTCGGCTGCCGCTCGTTGTCCTTGTCGCCGGTGCCCCCGCCCCAGCACACCACCTGATCGTTCATGTCGATTGCGCAGCTGTGCACGCCGCCGGCTGCGATCCGCTTGAAGTGGCCTGCAGGTGGAATGGCTTGACCCTGGTGGACCAGCAGCGAGGTGTCTTCGGGGTGAGCCAGCGCCATGTCTACCAGCGATTGATCGGAGCCGGCCCCCCAGCACCACAGCGTGCCGTCGGTCGCGAGCGCGCAGGTGTGAGCGTTGCCGCACGCGATTTGAGCCATGGGCGGCAATCCGCCCGGGGTGTCCGGATACGCGCCCCAGCAGTGCACACCGCCCTGCCTGTCGATCGCGCAGCTGTGGTCGGAACCGGCGCAGATCTTGTCCGGGTCCATGATGCCCGCGCCCCAGCCCGCGAGCATATCGGCCTGCTCTTGCGGGCTGGCGGTGGAGCTGGTGGTCTGCAGACCGCCCGTGAGGGAGCCGTCGGGGGTCGCCTGTCCCGCCCCGCCGTCGTCGCTCACGTGGCCGAGCGGTGCGTACGGAGCGCGCTCCGTCTTGGCGCACCCGGCGCCGACCAGCAAGACCAAGGCAAGGATGGCGCTCGCCCTCTGGCGCCGTGCAGTCATATCGCGCGATACCCCGTTGATTCCCCGAGCCGGAGACAGTGCAATTGTCCCGGGCGCCGTGCCTGGCTGTCAATCGTTGTCTGCCCGCGCGGGCTGCCGTCGCAGCACGGGGCACATTGTGGGCGAGGGGCGCGGCTCAAATCGTGCGCGTGACGCGCGCGGTGCCTGCGTGGATGCTGCCGTGCATGGCGCGAGCGTCTAGCTCACCGCCGTGCACGTCCCCGATCAGCGTGTTGCACTGCACGCGCCCACCGCGGACGTCTCCGATCAAGACGTTGACCGTGCGCACCTGACCGCCGTGCACGTCGCCGACCAACAGGTTGACCCGCTCCACCTGGCCGCCGTGCACGTCCCCCACCAGCAGGTTCAGCCCCTCGGCCCGGCCCGCCTGAACGTTGCCGAGCGCGACATTGGTTGCCCGCAGCTCGCCACCCTCGAGCGTGCCCTTGAACAGGTTGACGATGCTGAGCTCCTCGCCGACGTACAGCGAGCCGAGAAACACGCCCACGGCCTGCAGCGGGACCGGGCCGGCTGGCGCGTGCCGTAGCAGCTCGAGCTTGGGCCAGTGGCCGTGATCGGCCAGGTATTGGCGTACGTCGGCCAGCGCCTCGCGCGCCGGCTCGGGCAGCAGACCGAACAGCTCGCCGATCATGCCGGTGCCGAGCAGGCGCTTGGCAAAACCTTGAAAGGGTGTGGGCATCGCGAGCCGCGCGCGCCGGCGGCCGGCGTCTCCGCGCAAGCTGCTCATAGCAGCAAGTGCGCACGCACGCGAGTCAATGCCGCGCTTGGCACCGACTCCGAAGCGACTCCGGCCACGGCTTTGCTCGCAGCACGAGCCCTCTGCGGGTCGGCTGGTTTGGGAGACCCGGGCGGCCGGCGCTGCCTGCGCGCTCGCCCGCGCGCGCTCGGGGTCGCCGTTCTGCACGCCGGCGTGGTTCCCAAACCGCAATCGCTCAACTAGTGTCAACGCGTGCGGCGCGGCAGGCGAGCGCTCTTCGCAGTGTGGCTGGCGTTGCCGCTATGGTGCGCGCGGGCGCAGGCGCAGGCCGTGCAGCTGCCGGTCGAGCCGTGGCACCTGAGCCTGGCCGGCGAGCTGGGCTACTTCGCCACGACCGAAGACAACTCCAGCTTGCACGTGCCCACGCTGCGAGCTTCGGCTCAGTATGCGTTCGGGCCGCGCTACTCGCTGGCCGCGGACTTCGGGATCATCGGGATCGACTCCAACCCGGAGCAAGGTCCCAGCGAAGACCTGCTGCGCCTGGGCAATCCGACGCTGTTCGGGCTGCTGCGCGGAACCTGGCTCGGCATGCGCTACCGGGTGGGTCTGGGCGGCACGGTGCCGATCGCGCGTATCGACAGCGCCGGTCAGGGCCGGCTGCAGCACACCGCGTTCAACTACGCTCAGGGCATGGACGGATTGTGGGAGGTGTGGCTGTACGCACCCGAGCGCGCGGCCGCGATCGCGTACGGCCGGGTCGAGCTCGATCTCGACCCCGAGCTGCGGCTCGAGCTGGCCGCGGCGCCGGCCGTGCTGTTCCCGGCCTACGAGGCCTACCGCCGCGATCCGGTCTCCGTCTTCGTGCCCACGCTGCTCGGGCTGGGCTCGCACAAGGGGCCGTGCCGCTTCGGGCTGCGGCTCAAGGCGGTGGTGATGCCGACCAATGGGCTCGACATGCTGCAGCTGTCGCTCGAGCCCTGGCTGCGGGTGGAGCTGGGGCGCGCCTTCCTGGAGGCGCGCTACACTGGCAACGTGGACGAGCCACTGGCGGGCGCGCGCGGGCCGCACGTGTGGGGCCTACACCTGGCCGGCGGAGGCGTGCTGTGAGCCGAGTGCCGCGGGCGGCGGCTGCGCTCGGGCTTGTGCTCGGGCTCGGGGCGTGCACCGCCAATCCGAAGCTCGAGCCCTGCAACATCGCACAGCGCGCGTGTCAGGAGGACGTCTTCTACGGCGTGGTCCGCCTGCGCGGAGACGGCTACGATCCGTTCGGCGGCATCCCGCCGATTCACACCATCACCCTCGACCAGTATCGCCAGGAGCTGGTGGCGGCGGACGCGGCACAGAAGAAGGCCGCCAAGGCCCAGGGCGAGCCCAGCGTCAATCCGTGGACCGTCGCGTTGCAGGAGCTCGGCCTGGTGACCACGGCCACGTCCGCTTCCCAGGCCTCGATCGACGATCGCGTGCGCAACGTCGCGGCGTTCTATTCTTCGGTCACCGGTCAAGTCACGGTGCTCGACCGCGGTCAGGACAGCAACGAGGCCTCCGACACCACGCTGCTGGCGCACGAGCTGGTGCACGCGTTCCAGGGGCGCGAGCGCGCCGGCGAGCGCGTCAGCGCGAGCAGCGACGGCTTCTTCGCCAATCAAGCCTTCATCGAAGGCGAGGCCACGCTCTACGAGCACCTCGCACAGGCGGAGATCGAAGGCATCGAGGCACACGCCGTGAACTGGGACCGCTATTACGGCAACTGGGAGAACGGGCTGCAAGACTCGATGGCGTCCGCCGATTCGCCCTACTACTCGGTTTCGTGGTTCGAGTATCCGCTCGGCGCCGATTACCTCACGCGCGCCTGGCTGACCGGCGGCAACGCCGCGGTGCGCCGCCTGGGTACCGATTTCCCTGGGCGCGGCGTGGACCTGATGGCGGCCTTCGGGCACGGCCGGGCCGGCACCAGCCCCGCGCTTTCGTGCCGCAGCGAGCCGCCGGCGGACGGCTACAAGGCGGCCGGGTTCGACCGCTTCGGCGCCATGCAGCTTTACGCGTTCCTGGTCGGCACCGAGCTCGGCGAGCACGACGCGTTCGCGCGCGCGCTGCGCTGGCGTGACGACCTCATCTGGGTCTACTTCGACGATTCGAGCCAGCAGACTACCGTGGCCTGGAAGATCCGCATGGCCTCCAGCTCCGACGCCGAGGTGGTCGCCTCGGCCGCCGCGCGCAAGCCGGAGACGGATCTGAGCGTGGACCAGCAGGGCCGCGACGTGCTGATCACGGCCGGCGACGACGCCGACGCGGTCGCGCAGTGGGCGAAGCCCGCCGACTGCGATCCGTAGCCGGCCGCGTCGCTTCGCTTTGACGGCGCGCCGCCGGCGCGCTAGCTTGGCGCGCGTGTCGAAGGCCTGGCGCAAGCATCTTGTCCGCATTTGCCTCGTAGAGGCGGACGAGGGTGCGCGCGTGCTTCGCTGACCACGGCACCACACCCTCTTCCGCAACCGGGCGGCAGAGGGTCTTCATAGCCCTGCGCCGCCGTCCGAAAGGACGTGAGCATGAGCACCCCGACGCTGGCCCTTCCCGAGGCATCGCCGCTGCCGCGCCGCGAGCTGTCCGTGGTGATCGCGATGCAGCTCTCCTACGGCTTTTGCTGGTCGATGTTCCTGCTGCTGCCCAAGTTCCTGACCACCGAGCTGCACGCCAGCCCCAGCGAGATCGGGCTGGTGGCCGCGGTTCCCAGCCTCTCGGCCGCGCTCGCGGTGCCGTTCGTGGGGCGCTTGGTCGATCGGGTCGGGCGCCGGCCGCTGATCCTCGCCGGCAGCGCGCTCGCCGCGCTGCAGGCGTTCGCATTCATGGGCGTGGACCGCATCGGTCCGCTGCTGCTGCTGCTGCAGCTGTGCTACGGCGTGTCGTTCGTGATCGTGTTCAACGCCGCCGGCACGCAGGCCGCGGATCTCGCGCCGCCGGAGCGGCTCACCCAGGTGCTCGGCGTGTTCGGCGCGTCCAACGTCGCCATGAACGCGATCGCGCCTGCGGTCGGCGAGCCGCTCGCCAGCGCTGTGGGCTGGCAGCCGGTGTTCGCCAGCGCCGGAGCGGCCGCGGTGCTCGCGTGCCTGTTCGCGCTGCGCATCCGTGACGTCGAGCGTCCGCTGGACAGCGCGCCGCCGGCGCACGCATCGCTTTCCGGCGGCCTGCTGCTGTGCGCGCTCTCGATGTGCGCCGTGGGCGTGGCGTTCGCGGTGGCGGTCGCCTTCTATCAGCCGTTCGCGCTCAGCCTCGGCATCCACCAGGTGCGCGGCTTCTTCCTGGGTTTCGCCAGCAGCGTGGTGGTGGCGCGCGTGGCGCTTGGCTGGCTGCCCGATCGCGTGGGACGCAAGCGCACTGCGGTCGCCTCGCTCGTGCTCTACGCCGCAGTCGAGCTCGGCATGAGCCGGCTCGCGCCCGGCACCCTGGTGTTGTACGGCGCCCTGCTCGGCTGCGCCCACGGCTTCTTCTATCCAGCGCTCAACGCGCTCGCGCTCGAGGGCACCGACCTGCGAAAGCGCGGGTTGGTGATGACTTACGTCAACGGCGCCTTTCAGCTCGGCTACACGCTCTCGGTGCTGGCGTTCGGCTGGATCGCGGAGCGCGCCGGCTTTCCCACCATCTTCGTGCTGGGCGCGGTGGTGGCAGCGGTCGCCGCGCTGGTGCTGGGCCGTGCGCCTCTGCTCGTGCGGTAAGTGAGCAGCTGCGGCGCCTCGGCGCGAGGCGGCAGAAGAAAAGCGGGGCGGCCGGGCGGTACGGGAAACCGCGCGGCCGCCCCTTGGGCGCTGGGAAGCTGTCGGTCTCGGACTCAGAAGGTAAACATGTGCTCGAGCGTGCCCGCGATCTCGTCATACGAGCCGCCGGGCTGGATGCGCTCGCCGTGCAACCAGTTGTCCTCGATGAACTTCAGCACCGAGGACTGGTCGGTCAGCGTGTGGTCGACGTAGTTTTTCTTCGCCCATGGCGAGACGATCAGGAACGGCATGCGCGTGCCGTAGCCGCAGCGGCCCTGGGCCGGCTTGCCGTCGACGCCGAGCAGCGGCGTTGCAGGCGCCCGACCGCCCTGCTGCGCGCCCTGGTTGCACACGCCCGCGCCGTTGAGCGCGTCCGCCACGCCGGTCGATGGGTTCACGATCGGCGGCGCCTGGTGGTCGTACCAGCCATCGGAGTCGTCGTACGCGATCACGATCGCGGTGCTGCCCCAGTACGGGCTCTGCTTGACCGCATCGACCACCTCGGTGATGAAGTCCTGCTCGTCAATCGGGTTCGAATAGCCCGCATGACCGTCCTGATAGGCCGGCGCCTTGAGGTAGCTGACCGCGGGGAAGTTGCCCGCAGCCAGCGCGTCGA
Source organism: uncultured delta proteobacterium (assembly GCA_963778655.1). Lineage (GTDB taxonomy): Bacteria > Myxococcota_A > Polyangia > Polyangiales > JAFGIB01 > CAVZVA01. Next base: position 517,569 of record CAVZVA010000010.1, on the reverse strand, counting down.
AGAAGTCGTGCGAATCGTACTGGTGATTCGCGGGGTCCGGGGTCTTGCCGTCGTCCTGCAGGCTGCGGCCGATCGCCGACACGCTGCTCGGCCGCATGTGCTCGAGATTGGCGGTGGATGGGTAGTACTGGAACGGCTGGTGATGCGGGATGTAGTCCCTGGAGTTGTAGGGCGCGTTGGCGATGGTCTGATCGGTCTGCCGGTTGCAGCCGGTGGTGCCGTTCGCGTTGGCGATGGTCAGGTCGAAGCCGCCCTCGAACCAGCCCCAGGTGATGCCCTTGGCGTTCAGCAGGTCGCCGATGTTGCGGCCGCTGAAGTTGTTCTGGTCGGAGCCGGTCGAGCACACGTCGCCGAGCGGGTCGGTGTCGCCGATCAGGGCGTAGCCGCCGTTGCCGTCCGGAGTCACGTGGCTGGCCGACATCGTCGCCGGATCCTTGTTGGTCTGGTCGACGCCCGCGGTCTGGCCCGCGACCAGGTTGATCGCGCCCGGCGTCGACGGGCCGAAGGTCGTGCTCCACGAGTTGTCGTTCATCGCGTACTGCTGCGCGTAGTGCCACAGCGCGCTGACCGTGTTGCCGTCGTAATAGGCCATGACCGCGCCCTTGGTGGTCGCTGCGGCGGGCGAGTCGGGCGGTGGGCCGGCGGTGCCGGTGTACTTCGGGAAAAGGTCCATGGCGCCTGCGTTCGACGCCTGCTGCTCCGGCTTGTAGTTGTGCCCCATGTCTTGCGTGGCGCCTTGCGCGGGGCCCAGGCGGAACGGGTTGGCCGCGTCGCTGCCGTTGTCGCTGTTGGTGAAGTTCGGGTTCGCGCCCAGCAGATCGACACCCGCGACGGGGGCGAAGCCGTGGGTCGGATCCAGAGGCGTGAGCAGCGTGTTGGCCTCGGGCGTGCGAGCCGCGGCGTGGAAGGGCGTCTCGCCGGGGTTGTTCTCGGCCTTGGGGTAGGTGCCGAAGTAGTGATCGAACGAGACGTTCTCTCCGAAGATCACCACCAAGTGCTTGATCGGGGTCTTGGTCGCGTAGCGCGTCGCGGCGTCGCCCGGGTGTCCGTGCTGACCGCTACCGCCGCTGCCGCCGCCAGGTAGGCCGGGCAAGCCTCCGGCGCAGCCGTCGGGCGGCGCCGCGCCGCAGGCGAGCACCAGACCGCCTGCCAGCAGCAGCCGCGCGCGTGTTGAGCTCTGAACGTTCATCGCATACCTCGCTTGAGTGATTGGCTGAGATTGGCTGGGACCGGTTGCATCTACCTGTCGCGCGTGACGCTTGACCAAGAGTCGCGTGACGAGTGCGTAGCGATCGCGTGCAAGCCAGCGCGGTACGCGCGACAAACCGGGGCACGGCGCTCCAGTGTCGGGCGCCCGCCCCGCGTCAGCCCCTGCGCGCGGCGCGCGGCGCCACCACCTCGAACGGCCGCATCATCTCGTTGGCGGCGTGCTCCAGCACGTGGCAGTGCCACACGTAGCGACCGGCGTAGCCTTCGAAGCGCGTGATGATGCGCGTGATCAGCCCGGGCCCGGCGCGCACCGTGTCCTTCCAGCCGGCCTCGTTCGGATCGGGTGCAATCGGATCTCCCAGCAGGCGCATCGTGCCCGAGGTGTTGTACTCGTCGGCGTCGAAGCGCTGTCGATTCAAGATCTGGAAGCGCACCAGATGGAGGTGGATCGGGTGCGTGTCCTCGGTCAGATTGACCAGGTTCCACACCTCGACGCTGCCCAGCTCAGGCTGCTCGCTCACCGGCTCGCGCCAATAGGTGCCGTTGAGCAGCATCAGCATGCGGTGCGTCTTCGGATCCTGGTACTCGTCGAGCGTCAGCGTGCGCGTCTTCACCGCCGCGGTCACGGGCGTCCTCGGCAGCGGGCGCAGCCGCGCCGGCAGCGCCGCCTCCGCCGCGCGCGCGCCGGCCGCGACGCGCAGCTGCATCAACTCGAACGCCTGGCTCTTGAGCAGCAGCTCGCTGCCGGCATAGCCGCTGAAATCCACGATCAGATCGGCGCGCTCCGCGGGCGCCAGGGTCACGCTGCGCAGCTCCACCGGCGCGGGCAACAGTCCCTGGTCGCTGCCGATCTGGTGGAATGTCATGCCGTTGGACAGCGACAGATAATAGAAGCGTCCGTTGGCCGCATTCAGCACGCGGAAGCGATAACGGCGTGGCTCGACATCCAGGTAGGGGAAGAGCTTGCCGTTGACCAGCTGGGCGTCGCCGTAGACCTCCGGCACCCAGGGCGCATGGGCGTCGCCCGAGGTGGGGTAGCGCAGCTGTGCGTCCGCGCCGAAGATGCGGTCGCACAGCACCAGCGGCACTTCGTAGGGGCCGCGTGGAAGCGCGAGCGCGTCCTCGACCTCGTCGCGGATCAGAAACAGCCCGAACAGCCCCGCGTACTGATTGAGCCGTTCGATCCCCATCGCGTGGTCGTGGTACCAGAGCATGGTCGCGTCCTGCCGGTTCGGATAGTGCAGCAACGCAGAGCGCCCCGGCGGATACCAGTCGGTCGGATACCCGTCGCTGTCCGCCGGCACGCGCGCACCGTGCACATGGACGACGGTGCGCACCTCGGGCTGGCCTGCCGCCGCGCCGCACAGCGTGTGATCGATGGGCAGCAGATGACGCTGCGGCAGCTGGTTGCGCCACTGCACCGCCAGGGCCCGTCCGCTGCGCGTCTCGAACGTCGGTCCGGGCACGCTGCCCTCGAAACCCCACATCCGCGCGGGCGGCAGGTCGCGGTGAATGCGCAGCTCCGCTTCCCGCATCGCGACGCGATAGAGGTCGGCGCGAGGCCGGCGCGGGTCCCCGAGCGTGCCCTCGGGCGCCAGCACTGGCGGGATCGGCAAGGCATCCACGAAGCGTGCGAGCCGATCGAGGTGCAAGGGCAGGTGTTCCGGCCCGGCGGCGGCGGGACGCGATCGGGTGCCGCGGCGTTGCGCGGCGCCCGGCGGCGTTTGCGGCCCGGGGTTGGCGGCCTGCCGCGGGCCGCAGCGCGCGCTGCGGAGCAGGGCGGTGCCGGCCGCCAGCGATGCCGCGGCGCCCAATTGCTTCACCAGCGTTCTGCGCGCGATCTTCATCGCCGAGCCGGGCAGCTTGCGCGCCGTCGGTGTCGGGCGCGTGGCGCACGCGTGTCATCACGGCGGATCGCGCGTGAGGCCGCCAACGCCTGCCAGATAGTCCCGGGGCCGCCGCTGAGCCGCGCCCGAAAACCCCCCGGAACCGGCCAAATCAGGCCTCATGGCGGCTCTCAGCGGTCAGCCGTGGGGCTCTTCCCGGACGCGCGCGATACGTGTACCGACCCTGCACAGTGGGGGGTTTTGCACTCCCTAAACGGTGGTATTCTCGTTGGGGGCGCTAGGGTAGGCTGATGGCCGCCGGGCTAGGACGCGTCCGTACAGCAGAATGCTGTCCGGCGGCAGTGAGGTGGTAGCATGAGGGTAGGATGCGAGCATTGTGGGGCCGCGTATTCCGTCGCCGATGAGAAGGTCGCCGGCCGGCGCCTGAAACTGCGGTGCAAGAAGTGCGGCGAGCCGATTGTGGTTGACGGCGCCGTCCTGGCCAGCGCGGCCGCGCCGCCTGACGAGCCTGATGCGGTCGAGGCGCCTGCCGCCCGCGAGCCGGTGCGGGCGCCGCAACCCATCGTCGCCTCGGAGCCGGACGCTGCCTGGCACGTCGCCGTGGGAGACGCCAGCCAGGGGCCCTACACCCTGGACGAGCTTGCGGGCTACCGCGCCGATGGCACGATTGGCGCGGACACGTTGGTCTACCGGCAAGGCTGGTCGGACTGGCGGCTGGCGGCCCAGGTGCCCGAGCTCGAGCACGCGGCCGCACCGCGGCGCTCCGCGGCACCCCCGCGGCCGGCACCGGTGCCGCGCGCGCTTTCGCGCGCACCCGAGGTGCAGATGGGCAACGACCCGTTCGCGGAGGCGCCGCCCGCCCAGGGCCCGCGCGTGAGCGCGGCCGAGATGACGACGCCTGGAGCGCAGCACGAGGGCACGGTGCAGTTCTCCTTCGATCAGATCCGCGCGCTGAGCGCCGCGTCGCTGCCGAACCCGGCCGCCGCCGCGCCCTCGGTGCGCCCCGGCTACGCGTCGGGCGAAGGCTCGGGCCTGATCGACGTTGCATCGCTCGCAGGCGGCCAAGCCGACGAAGCGTACCGCCCGATTATGGGCGCCGAGATCTCGCCGCTCGACACGCTGGCGCCGGTGTCGCTGCCCGCGTCGCGCGCCGCCAGCGGGATCGATCTGCGCACCAAGGTGTTCGCCAGCCTGGCGGCGCTCGGCTTCGTGCTGGCGTCCGGCATCGCCGTGCTCGCGCTCACGCGCAGGCCGCCGCCGCCGCCGGTGGTCGCGCTGGCGCAGCCGGTGGCGGCGCCCGCTGCGGTGCCGGTCGCCGCGCCCGCGGTCCCCGCTGCTGCGCCCGATCCCCAGCCGGTGGCCGAGCCCGAGCAAGCGGCGCCGCCCGAAGCCGCGCAACAAGACGAAGCCGCGCAAGCAGACGAAACCGCGCAGGCCGAGCCCGAACAAGCCGCTGAGCACAGGCCGCGGCGCTCCAGCCATGCACACCGCGGCATCAGCCATCACGTCAGGCACGAGCGCGCGGCGGCGGTGGCCAGTCACCACGTCAGCCGCGACGAGGGCATCCCGCTCAGGGACAGCTCGAGCAAGAGCAAAGCCAAAGGCAGCGACGAGGATCTGTTCGCCAAGGCGTCGCCGCCCGAGCACAAGAAGGGCGGCAGCCCGACCCTCGACGAGCTGCTCGACGGAGCGGTCAGCGGCAAGAAGGCGCCGCCCAAGAGCGAGCCCGCGCCCAAGAGCGACTTGCCGGCGACGCCCAGCCGCGACGCCATGCTGGCGGCGCTGACCAGGGCCAAGGCCAAGGTGGCGGGCTGCAAGGGCAGCGGCATCGCGACCGCGGCCATCAGCATCTCGGGCAGCCGCGGTCGCGCGACCAGTGTCTCGGTCTCCGGCGTCGACGCCGCCGCCAAGAGCTGCGTCGAGCGCGCGGTGCGCAGCACGCCCTTCCCAAAGTTCCAGAAGAGCAGCTTCGAGGTGAAGTTCCCGTTCAAGCTCGGCGCTTGAGCGGTCGTTCGCCGGGGAAGGCTGGCGTCTTCTTGCGCGATCGGCCGAGCCGCGAACCGGCGGCACGGGGCGCCACGCCTGCGCACCGCAAGAAACGGTCAGCCTTGACTGTTTTCGGTGCGTCGGCTAGCTTGCCCAGCTCTCGGCGGATCCCTTGCAGCAGGGGAGGTTGAGCATGGCATCGGCGTATATCGTAGGCGCGGTCCGCACGGCCGGCGGCCGTAACAAAGGGCGGCTGAGCGGCCTGCACCCGGCCGACCTCGGCGGCAAGGTGCTCGACGCTCTGGTCGCGCGCACCGGCATCGACCCGGGCAAGATCGAGGACGTGATCTTTGGCTGCGTAGGTCAGAGCGGCGCGCAGGCCGCCAACATCGCGCGCAACTGCGTGCTGTCCTCGGGCCTGCCCGAGAGCGTGCCGGGTACCAGCGTCGATCGCCAGTGCGGCTCGGGCCAGCAGGCGATCCATTTCGCTGTCCAGGCGGTGATGAGCGAGACCCAGGACGTGGTCGTGGCCGGCGGCGTGGAGAGCATGACGCGCGTGCCGATCGGCTCCAACATCATCGACGGCCTCAAGCAAGGCCACGGCCAACCCTATGACGGCGAGGGCATCGCCAAGCGCTACCCGGGCGTGCGCTTCAGTCAGTTCACCGGCGCCGAGCTGCTGGCCAAGAAGCACGAGCTCAGCCGCGACGAGCTCGACGAGTTCGCCTACCTGAGCCACGTCAAGGCCGGACGCGCCATCAAGGAAGGCTTCTTCAGCCGCGAGATCGTGCCGCTCGAGGTCACGCTCGAGGACGGCACGCGCACGGTGCACGAGGTCGACGAGGGCGTCCGGCTCAAGCCGTCGCTCGAAAAGACCAAGGCGCTCGAGCCGCTCACCCCGGGCGGGCTGATCACCGCGGCCACCAGCAGCCAGATCTGCGACGGCGCCGCGGCGGTCCTGATCGCTAACGAATACGGTCTGCGCGAGAACAAGCTGGTGCCGCGCGCGCGCTTCCACACCCTCAGCGTGGTCGGAGACGATCCGGTGATCATGCTCGAAGGACCGATTCCCGCAACGCGCAAGGCGCTGGCCAAAGCCGGCATGAAGCTCGAGGACTTCGACGTCTACGAGATCAACGAGGCGTTCGCGCCTGTGCCGCTGGCGTGGGCCAAGGCGCTCGGCGCCGACAAGAACAAGCTCAACGTCAACGGTGGGGCGATGGCCCTGGGCCATCCGCTGGGCGCGACCGGCGCCAAGCTCATGACCACGCTGTTGCACGAGCTGGAGCGCCGCGACGGGCGTTTCGGCCTGCTCGCGATCTGCGAGGGCGGCGGCACCGCGAACTGCACCATTATCGAGCGGTTGGGCTGAGCCGCCTGGAGCCTTCAAAGCGATGACCAGCGTCCTGGTGTTGGGCGGCGGTGGAGTGATCGGCGTCGCCTGGGAGCTCGGGATCGCGCTGGGACTGGCCGAAGCCGGGTTCGACCCGCGCGGGGTCGACGCGATCGTGGGCACCTCCGCGGGCGCGATCATCGGCGCCCAGCTCGCCGCCGGCAGACTGCCGCTGCGCGACGGCGTGGATGCCGGCGCAGCGGCGGTCGAGCCGGGCCCGCCGTTGAGCTTCTCCAAGCTCGACCCGGTCGTGCTGGGTCAGGTGTTCAAGCTCTGGCGCGGGATGGAGCTCACGACCCCCGAGCAGGCCGCCGCGATCGGGCAGCTCGCGCGCGGGATCAACCGCCAGGGCGAGCAGGCCTGGGTTGCGAGCATCGGCCGCACGATCGGGGGGGATGACTGGCCGGAGCTGCGCATGCTGATCGTGGCGGTGGACACGGAAACCGGGCAGCGACGCGTCTTCGATCGCCACGCCGGCGTGCCGCTGAGCCGCGCGGTCGCAGCCTCCTCGGCGGTGCCGGGCATGTTCCCCTCGGTGTCGATCAAGGGCCGGCTGTACATGGACGGCCAGGTCCACAGCTCGACCAACGCCGACCTGCTGCTGCCTGACCGCCCCGCGCGGGTGCTGATCGCGATGCCCACCAACGCGGCGACCGCGCGCGGCATCGGGCGCCACGCCGAGCGCATGCTGGCCGCCGAGGTCCGGGCGCTGCACGCGCTGGGCTGCGAGGTCTCGATCAAGACGCCGAGCGCGCAAGAGGGCGCGCGTCTGGGGGGCAATCTGATGGACCCGTCGCACGCGGCCGAGGCGCAGGCGATGGGAATGGAGACCGGCTCCGCCTGGGCGCGCGAGCTCGCCTGAAGAGTGGGAGTGGCGGCGGCATGAACACGCTGCGCCGAAATCCGCTGTTCGTCGCGCTCTTTCTGCTGAGCTTCGTGCTGGTCCAGGCGCACGCGATGCTCGGCCAGGTGCGGCAGGGATATCGGCCCTTCACGGCAGTGCCGGTGCGCGTGCCGTTTTCCTGGGACATGTTCTCGATTCCGATCGCGCGCTGCGACGTGCAATGGGATCCGGCGCTGCCGGTGGGCCGCGGCTATCATCACTTCCGCGATTTCGGCGCGCCCTTCGAGTGGGACCCGGTCTACAACGCGCCGGGCGGGTACGTGTACGCGGCGCTGATGGGCTGTCGCCTGCGCAAGGCCGCGACCCGCGTGAGCATCACCTGCATGACGCCCCGAGGAAGCTTCCAGCATGGCTTCGACTGCCCGTGAGCGCTTCACCGCCTGGATCGCGCGCGACGAACCGGCCGCGTGCCTGTCGCGCTTCCGCTGCGCCTTCGCGCTGATCTGGCTGTGCTACGACCTGTGCGACCTGCTGTGGAGCGGGACCGCGTTCTGTGCGGACTGGCTCGGTACGCTCCAGCACGGCGCACCCCACGGCCTGGTCGCGCTGCAGCTCGGGCTCGTGGCGTGCGAGCTCGGGTTGCTGCTGGGTCGCGCGATCGTGCCGTGCGCGCTCGGCGCGGTCTCGCTGCGCGCGGTCGAGGCCTTCGGCTACTTCGGGCTCAACGACTTCTTTTACTTCGTGGCGACCTGCAGCTACCTGGTGTTCTGCGCGCCCGAGCCCGCGGCCGAGCCCGGCGGGGCCCCGCGCGTGCCGGCCTGGGTGCGCGCCGCGCTGGTGTTCCAGACCGGCTGGATCTACGTCGCGACCGCCACGCTCAAGCTCAACCCGGCGTTTCTATCGGGCGGCCACTTCCTGGTGCGCCACGCGTACCTGGCCCAGGCGCACTGGCCCTACCCGTCGGCGCTGCTGCCCTTGCTGCGCTCGCTGCCCTTCAACCGCGCGCTGTCGTGGCTCGCGGTCGGCGGAGAGATGACGCTCGGGCTGCTGCTGTTGCTGCGGCGCGGCCGGCCGCTGGCGATCGCGCTGGCGCTGGGCATCCACGGTTTCGCGGCGCTGGCGGTCAACGTGTGGTTCTTCGGCGCGAGCATGATCGCGCAGGTGGTGCTGCTGTTTCCGCAGCGGGCTCAGCCGCGATGAGCCTGCGCTGCCCGCACCGGCCGCCGTGCCCCGGCTGCCCGCGCTTCGGCGAGCCGCTGCAGGCGGGCCCCGCGTACGCGGCGCTGGCGCGCTTCGCGGCGCAGCACGGCGTGGCGCTGCAGGCCGTGCCGGCGCCCGAGGCGCGCGGCTACAGACTGCGCGCGCGGCTGGCGCTGCGCGGGCGCTCGAGCTCGCCCAAGCTCGGCATCTTCCAGCTGGGCAGCCACCGCATTGCCGACATCCCGAGTTGTCTGGTGCACCATCCGCTGATCAACGAGGTGGCGGCCGTGCTCAAGCAGGCCGTGCGCGAGCTCCACGTCGAGCCTTACGCCGAGGGCCCCCACCGCGGGCTGCTGCGCTACGCGCAGGTGGCGGTCGAGCGCGCGACGGGCACCGCGCAGCTGGTGCTGGCCGCCAATTGCGAGACGGTGACACCGCTGCTGCCGCTGTTCTCGCGGGTGCAGGCGCTGCTGGGGACGCGCCTGAACGGCCTGTTCTTTAGTGCCAACACCGCGCGCACCAACACCATCCTCGGCCCGCGCTGCGAGAAGGTGAGCGGTCCGGACGCACTGCACGAGCGCATAGCAGGCGCCGAGGTGTTCTTTCCGCCCGATGCCTTCGCACAGGGCAACCTCGCGCTCTACGAGCGCATCGTCGAGCAGATCGGACAGCTGGTTCCGGACGGCGCGGAGCTGCTCGAGCTGTACGCGGGCACCGGCGCGATTGGGCTCTCGCTGCTGCCGCGCGCCCGGCGCGTGCGTTTCAACGAGCTGGCCGAGGGCTCGCTGCGCGGGCTGCGCATGGGCATCGACGCGCTTTCGCCCGGGTTGCGAGCGCGCGCCTTGGTGTGCGCGGGCCCGGTCGCCGAGCAGCTCGGGCTGCTCGACGGTGCCGAGGTGGTGATTGCCGACCCGCCGCGCAAGGGGCTCGACCCGGCGCTGCGCGTGGCGCTGGCCGCGCGGCCGCCAGCGCGCGTGCTGTACCTCAGCTGCGGGCTCGACTCGTTTCTGGCCGACACGGGGGTGCTGCTCGCCGGCCGCCTGCGCCTGAGGGCGCTTTTCGCCTACGAGCTGCTCCCGTTTACGGGACATCTCGAGACACTGGCCTGTTTTGAGCTCTAAATGACCGATCACGATTCGGGAACGGCCATGCCGATCGGTCATTTGGTGGTGCGGCGGATGCCGCACCACCGCGAGAGGGTGAATGCGCGAGGCTTTGCCCCGCGCACAGGGAGTCGGCGCGACTCCCTGACAATCAAAGGAGAAATCAGAGTTTGTGATTCGATCCCGAACCGCGAGCTCTGATTTGGTTACCGGGAGGGGCACGCGCCCCTCCCGCCCCACCGGCGAGCCCGTTGGGGCCCCACCCTCCCGGGGGTCGCTACGCTCCAGCATCGCAGCGTGCGCCGATAAACGCTGGGGGCGTTCCCGGGGGTTGAATTGGATTCAAGGCTGGCGCATTTTGCCTGCCTACCTGAGCCTGGCCAGGAGGAGGACGCAATGGCGATCGATCCGAGTGCAGTGGGCGCGACCGGCGGACCGGTCGAGCGGAGTTGGACCAGCAAGGACTGCCTCTTGTACGCGCTGGGCGTGGGCGCCGGCCTGGACGAGCTGCAGTTCACCACCGAAAAGAAGCAGCAGGTGCTGCCCACCATGCCGGTGGTGCTGGGCGCACGGGGCGCGGTGCCGATGCAGAAGATCGGCAGCTTCAACCCCGCGATGCTGGTGCACGGCGAACAGGCGGTGGAGCTGGCGCGCCCCCTGCCGGCCGAGGGCACACTCAAGGCGACGGGCAAGATCGTCGCCGTCTACGACAAGGGCAAGGGCGCGGTTGTGGTCACCGAGAGCACCGCAGTCGACGCCAAGAGCGGCGAGCCGCTGTTCAAGACGCGCTCGGCGGCGTTCATCCGTGGCGCCGGCGGGTTCGGCGGCGAGCGCGGGCCTTCCGGTCCGGTCAACGTGCCGCCCGACCGCAAGCCCGACCACAGCGTGAGCTACAAGACCGCGCCCGAGCAGGCGCTGCTCTACCGGCTCAGCGGCGATCGCAATCCGCTCCACAGCGATCCGGAGTTCGCGAAGATGGCGGGCTTTCCACGGCCCATTCTGCACGGGCTCTGTACCTACGGCTTCACCGGCCGCGCGTTGCTGCACACGCTGTGCGGCTCCGACCCGGCGCGCTTCAAGTCGATGGAGGGGCGCTTTTCCAAGCCCGTGTTTCCGGGTGAGACGCTGACCATCTCGATGTGGGTCGACGGCTCGGTGTGCATCTTCCAGACCACCAATGATCGCGGGGACGTGGTGCTCGATCAGGGCAAGATGACGTTCGCCTGATCATTCGCCACGCGCTGTGCAGCACGGCTGCGCAGCGGCGTTTCCAGCTCGAGCACGTGGCAGCAAAGGTGCGTGCTCGCGAGGCGACCGCCTACACCAACCTCGTGGGTGCGAGCTCACGCAACTGCCGCGGGCAACAGCGCGTGGTTGCAGGCAATCTGGATGCGAGCGTGCTGGTGCAGGCGCTCGAGCACAGCGGTGGCTGCGCCCCGGCCATGCCTCAGGGCAAGGCCGCGCTCAGCGGCACCGCCACCATTCGGGCCTGGATCTCGGCCGGGGCGACGAACGACTGAGCCGTACGCTACGGGCTTGCTGCGGCCTCGACCGTGCTTAGCTCCTAGAGTACCGAACATATTGAAACACGCACGATTTCGGCGCCCTCGCGGGCGCAGGGCACGCGCGCTGCCCGCTCGACGTAGGATGGACTACGCCTTCGGGCTCCCGCCCGTACCCTGCATCCCGCCATGACCCCGACTTCGCACACGTTTCAATATGTTCGGTGCTCTAGGCAGGGTGTAACGGTTCTGCGAGGATGCGTCTCATGCCCACCCGCATGCTCGATCGCAGCACATGGCGGGAGTATTTCGACCGCCTGTCCAAGCATCTGGTTGCGACCCGGGCCGAGATCGGCGTGACCGGTCTCGACCTCGGCTCGCAGCTCGAGGCCGAGCATCTGAGCCTAGCGGCGATCAGCTACGACCCACACGACGACGTGCTGACCATCAGCTCGGAGGACTTGCACCACCGCATTGCCGCGCCGTCGGAGATCCAGATCGAGGAAGAGCACGGCCGGCTGTGCAGCCTGTCCATCATCGACGCCGAGGGCCACAAGCAGATCGTGCGGCTCACGCCCATGCTCACGCTGCCGCCCCCGTAGGGCTGAATCCCACGGCAGGCCTGAATCCGAGCGGGGCGATCAGCCCAGGCGGCGCTCGACCTCGGCCAGCACTGCATCGCCCATCGCACGGGTGCCGATGGCGCGCTCGCCCGGGCGCGCCAGGTCGGCGGTGCGCAGGCCGGCCGCGAGCACGGCTTCCACCGCCTCGTACACCGCGCGCGCGAGATCGCCGCGCTTGGCGCTGTGCTCGAGCAGCATCGCGATGGTCATGATGGCGGCCAGCGGGTTGGCCTTGTCCTGGCCTGCGATGTCGGGTGCCGAGCCGTGCACCGGCTCGTACAGCGCGCACTTCTCGCCCAGCGCAGCCGAGGGCAGCAAACCGATCGACCCGGTCGCTGCGGCCGCCAGGTCCGAGAGGATGTCGCCGAACATGTTCTCGGTGACCAGCACGTCGAACTCCGTGGGCCGCAGGATCAGCTGCATCGCGCAGTTGTCCACGTACAGGTGCTCGAGCTTGACGTCTGGGTATTCCTTGCCGAGCTCCGTCATCACCTCGCGCCACAGCGCCATCACCTCGAGCACGTTGGCCTTGTCCACGCTGGTGAGCTTCTTGTTGCGGCCGCGTGCGGTCTCGAACGCGACGCGGCCGATGCGCCGGATCTCGTCCTCGGTATAGGTGAGCGTGTTGACGCCCCTGCGCTTGCCCTTGTCGCCCTCGATGAAGCGCGGCTTGCCGAAGTACAGCCCGCCCACCAGCTCCCGCACCACCACGAAATCGAAGCCCTGGGCGCGCTCGGCCTTGAGCGGGCTGGCCTCGGCCAGCGCAGCGAACAGCTTGGCCGGCCGCAGGTTGGCGAACACCTCCATGTGCTCGCGCAGCGCGAGCAGGCCTTTCTCGGGCCGTCGCTCGGTCGGGAGCGCGTCCCACTTGGGCCCGCCGCAGGCGCCCAGCAGCACGCCGTCGGCCTGGCGCGCACGGTCGAGCATCGCGGTGGTGATCGGCTCGCCGTGCTGGTCGATGCTGGCGCCGCCGAACGGGCCCTGCTCCAGGCCGAGGGCGATCGCGCCCCGCTTGCAGGTCAGCTCGAGCACCCGGATGCCCTGGGCCGTCACCTCGGGTCCGATCCCGTCTCCCGGCAACACCAGTACGTCGAGCTTGCTCACGTGAGGCTCCTCCTTGACTGTGCCCTGCCGCTTATCAGGCCCACGCCCGGCGCGCAATCGGGGGTCGCTGCCCGGCTTGGGCTGCCCGCGTGCCGGCTGATGCCGGGTCGATGTGCCAAGGCGGCATCCTCTCGGAATCAAATCCGCGGATCCTTCACCCACAGCCCGGCCAGCCGCAGCCGCAGCGCGCGCGCGGCGGAGAAGTGCCTGGCGTAATGGATGATCGGGCCATCGCTCCAGTCCCACAAGCGCTTGCGGTGCTCGGGTGCGTTGATGTCCTGGCCGTGCTTGGCGTTCCAGCCCAGCGGCTCGTAGGCGAAGGCGCCGAGCGCCTGAACGCCGATCGACCACGCCAGCGCCACGCCGAAGACCGTGGCCTGAACACTGCGTAAGCGCAGCTTCTCCAGGGCCGGTAGCATGCACAGCAAGAGCAGCGGCAGCGTGTCGACCAGTGGCCGATATCCGTAACACCAGCCGCCCCACCAGTCGTACCACTTGAACGCAAGGCCCCACATGCCGAGCGTGGCGCACGCCAGCACGCCCAGGCGCACGCGCTCCTCGCCGCGCGAAGCTGCCAGCCCGACCGCAGCCCATGCGACGCAGGGCGAATACACCAGCAGGCCACGGCCCGGGCTGGCGATCAGACCAGCGGCTCCGAGCGCCAGCGGGGTGCTCCAGAGCTCCGTGGTCCGCACCGTGTGGAGCAACAGCTCGCGGTCGACCAATGTCTGGGCGCTGGTCCAGGGGGCGCCGAACAGCACATCGTTGTAGACGCCCAGCGCGAGCGCGAAGGGCAGCGCACCCAGCACGAGCGCGAGCACGCGCCCGCGATACCGCACGCCTGTGTAGCCGAGCAAGGCGAGCGCCAGCACGAGGGCGGTGGGTCGCGCGCACACCGCCAGACCGAGCGCGGCGCCGGCCCCGATCAAGCGCGCGGTGGAGAGCGAGGGCGTGGGGGTCCACAGCGCGAAGATCGCCAGCACGATGCCCAGCGTGCACGGGCCGTGCTGCAGCAGCCCCTGACTGGTCGTGCTCCACAGCGAAGTTCCGGCGCCCAGCACCAGCGCCGCCAGCAGCGCGCGCCCACGTGACAGGCGCGCCGCCGCCAGCATGTACACCAACATCACCGTGGCGGCTGCCAGCAGCGCGGCGGTCCAGCGCGCACACTGGGCGAGGCGCTCGGGTGCAAACGCGCCGGCCGGATCGAATAGCGCGAGCAGGGCCACCGACGGCACCGCGAGCAATCCCGGCAGCGGCCCGAAGATGCTGGCGTATGCGCCCGCGACGTGGGTCGGTACCACGTAGTACTTCGGACCGACCAGGCGCACCGGCCCTTCGCTGACAGCGCCCGCGAGCTGTGCGCGGTCGAGCGGTGAAAAGCGCTCGGGACCTGCGGGCCCGAGCCGTAGCCAGCGGAACATGAAGGGATAGTCGGCCGGCGAGAAGGTGAGCGCGTGATCTCGCATCCATGCGCGCGGCACGAAGACCGTCGGCCGCATGTCGTCGCCGGGAACGAGCGCGCCGCTGCTCAAGTACAGGGCGAAAAAGCACGCGCCCACGCAGGCCGGGCTCGCGATCGCCCGCCCAATGATCTGCAGCCACTGCCGCCTCGGTGCTGCGGCTGCCTCGATCGGACTCGCCATGAGATCGGACGAGTGTCCCCCAAAACGACGCGCGAGGGCAACCGCGCGGCCTGGCTAGCGCGAGGGCGGCTTTGCGGGCCCGTACAGATCGCAGAACAACAGGGTGGCGCCGGCCACGGCCGCCGGCATGAATAGCAGGTTGAGCAGCGGCACGAACAGCAGCACCCAAATGCCGAGCCCCAGGCCCAGCAGGGCCCGCGGGTGCGCTCGCGCCATGCCGAGCCGCACGCGCGGCGGCAGCCCGCGGCGCGAGGCCGGCCAGTCCGTGTAGTCGAGCGCGAGAAACAGCGCCGTGAAGCCAAACCCCACCGCGGAGTCGACCAGGGTGAGCACGCTGGGCAACGCCAGGCTGAGCACGAACAGCGGTCCCATCACCACGGCGTACAGCGCGAGCTTGCGCAGCTCGAGGCCTACGCCCTGCGCCACGCTGCGCAGCACACCGACGGGCGGGGGCGTCGGGTGCCCGGCGTGCGAAGGTTCGCCGCGCGCGCGCGGGCGCAGCGAGCTCCGCGGGAGGGTGGGTCCCGCCGGGGCTTGGCCGGCGGGCGGGAGGGTCGCGTGATCCTCCCGGTCATTGAAATACAGCCGTTCCACGGCTGCGCTGAGCCCGTCGTTGAACGGCGCCGCGATCACGCTGGTGCCCAGCGCTACTGCCACCAACCCCGTGACCCAGAGCACCACCGCCATCACCCACTCGAGCAGGCTGTGCAGCTCGCGCTCGAAGCTCGCCAGCCAGCCGGTGCCTTGGGGCGGCGCCCACAGCGCGTCGACGGCTTGTGCGCGAAAGTGCCACCCCGCCCAGGCCGCGCCCGCGAGCGCCGCAGCGGTGAGCACGATCGGCGGCACCCACAGCCGCGCGAGCCCTCGATGCTCGCGGTACACGAAGCGCGCCCCGCGCAACGGATATCCGAGCCCGGCAAAGAACCCGATGCGCGCGCGCTTCATCCGTACCCCCGACCTCGGCCCGGCGGGTAGCAGCTGCGCCAGGGACCACCACCGAGCTCAGGCTTGCCGGGTCCGGGGTCCGCGGGGCGTAGATGCGTGCCAGTCGCAAGCGAGGAAAACTTCGACTCATCTAGGCGCTGGCTGCCTGCCGCCTATGGAGCTCGAGCTGGAATGCGCGGTGGTTGAGCGCGGCCACGAAGGCCTGCGCGCTCGCCATCACCACGTCCATGTGCGTGGCGCGTCCGTGCGAGACAACGCCGCCGTCCTCGATGCTCAAGCGCACGCTGCCCTGGGCGTCGGAGCCGCCGCTGATCGCGTCGATGTGAAACTCCTCGAGCTTGATGTCCGGGTTGCCGGCGCATTGCTTGAGCGCCTCGATCGCCGCGTTGACTGGCCCGTTGCCGGTGGCCTCGCACACGTGGTCCGCGCCCTCGTAGGTCAAGCAGACCCTGGCCCAAGGCACGGTGGCGGTGCCGGCTCGCACCTCGACCGACTTCAGCTCGTAGCACAATGGCATGTCGAACACGTCGTCGGCCACCAGCGCGGTCAGATCCTCGTCGTAGATGTTCTTCTTCTTGTCGGCGAGCTGCTTGAAGCGCTCGAACACCTTGTCGAGCTGAGTCTTGCTCATCGCGAAGCCCAGCTCCTCCAGCCGCTTCTGCAGCGCGTGCCGCCCGCTGTGCTTGCCGAGCACGATCTTCGACTCGGTCAGACCCACGTCCTCTGGCCGCATGATCTCGTAGGTGCGGCGGTCCTTGAGCACGCCGTGCTGGTGGATGCCCGCCTCGTGCGCGAAGGCGTTGCGCCCCACGATCGGCTTGCTCGCCTGCACGTGCAAGCCGGTGATCTGGCTGACCAGACGACTGGTGGTCATCAGCTGGCGGGTGTCGATGCGCGTGTCGCAACCGAGCAGGTCACGGCGCACCCGCAACGCCATCACGATCTCCTCGAGCGCCGCGTTGCCCGCGCGTTCGCCGATGCCGTTGATGCAGCACTCCACCTGGCGCGCGCCCGCCGCCACGGCCGCCAGCGAGTTCGCCACCGCCAGCCCCAGGTCGTTGTGGCAGTGCGTGGAGATCACCACGCTGGGGCCGACCACCGCGCGGATCTCCTGCACGATGCGCGTGTACTCCTGCGGCATGGTGTAGCCGACCGTGTCCGGGATGTTGACCACGCTCGCGCCGTTCTCCACCGCGCAAGCGAACACTTCCTTCAGGAACGAGAGCTCGGTACGCGTGGCGTCCTCGGCCGAGAACTCCACGCTGTTGCACAACGAGGCGCAGTGCGCGACGCCGCGCCGCACCTCTTCCAGCACCTGATCGGGAGCGAGCTTGAGCTTGTGCTCCATGTGCAGCTTGCTGGTCGCGATGAACACGTGCAGGCGCGGCAGCTTCGCCGCCGAGACCGCCTTGAAGCCCGCCTCGATGTCGGGCTCGCGCGTGCGGCACAGCGCGGCCACCTCGCTGCGCTCCACCACGGCGGCGATCTCGCGCACCGATTCCAGCTCGCCAGGCGAGGCGGCCGGGAAACCGGCTTCGATCACGTCCACGCCGAGGTCTTCGAGCCGCTTTGCGATACGGAGCTTCTCCTCGAGCGTCATGGTGGCGCCGGGCGACTGCTCTCCATCGCGCAAAGTGGTGTCGAAGATGCGTACGTGGTTGTCGTTGCTCGCAGCCATCACCGTCAGTCCTTTCAGTGCTCCCCGTCCGCCGTCGCTGCACGGACTCAGCGCTTTGCCTCTTCGGCCACCCGCGCTCGCGCCGCGGGTCGCGCCGTCGCCGGCGCGGGCGTGGCGGCATAGGGCGCCACGCCGTCCTTGACCAGCTTGTAGTCGAGCGCGTCCACCATCGCGTTCCAGCTGGCGTGGATGATGTTGGGGCTCACGCCGACCGTGCCCCAGGTCTCGTCGCCGTCGCTCGACTCGATCAGCACGCGCACGACCGAGCCCGTGCCCTCGCCGCTGGAGAGCACGCGCACTTTGTAATCGACCAGCCTCACCGCTTCGAGCTGCGGGTAGAAGCGGTCGATCAAGCTGCGCAGCCCCACGTCCATCGCGTGCACGGGACCGTCGCCGCGCGCGGAGGTGTACGCGGCCTCGTCGCCGACGCCGATCTCGATCCGTACGCGCGTCGCGTCTTTTTCGCCGCCGCCGTGCCCGTTGCCCTCGTCGCCGAACGCGATCTGCACCTCCAGGTCGCGCAGGCTGAAGTACTTCGGCCGCCGTCCCAGGCACTCCATCATGAACAGCTTGAACGAGGCACCCGCGCTCTCGAACTGATAGCCGTCGGCTTCGAGCTGCTTGAGTCGCTCGAGGATCTTGCGCGCCTCGGGCGACTTCGGGTCGAGCTCGATGCCAAGCTCCTTGGCCTTGAGCTCGACGTTGGCGCGGCCCGACAGGTCGGAGAGCAGAATGCGGCGGTGGTTGCCCACCAGCTCCGGATCGACGTGCTCGTAGGTGCGGCTGTTTTTCTTGATCGCGTCGACGTGCATGCCGCCCTTGTGCGCGAACGCGCTCTGCCCCACGTACGGCTGCGCCGACCAGGGTGCGCGGTTGCTGATCTCGTCGACCGTGCGCGCGACCTGGCGCAAGGTCTTGAGCTGCTCGTCACTCACGCACGGCAGGGCCATCTTCAAGCGCAGCGCCGGGATGATCGAGACCAGGTTGGCATTGCCGCAGCGCTCGCCATAACCGTTGATCGTGCCCTGGACCATGCGCGCGCCCGCGCGCACCGCGCGCAGCGTGTTGGCCACCGCGAGCTCGCTGTCGTTGTGGGTGTGGATGCCCACCGGCACCGAGCCCACTGCCTGCAGCGCGGCGCGTACGCCGGCCTCGATCTCCTCGGGCAGGCAACCGCCGTTGGTGTCGCACAGTGCGAGATACGCGGCGCCTGCGCGTGCCGCCGCCTGTAGCGACGCAAGCGCGTACTGCGGATCGTCCTTGAAACCGTCGAAGAAGTGCTCGGCGTCGAAGATCACCTCGTCGACGTGCTGCTTGAGGTAGCGCACCGAGTCCTCGATCAGCTCCAGGTTCTGCTCCGGGCTGATGCGCAGTGCTTCGGTCGCCTGGAAGCGCCAGCTCTTGCCGAAAATCGTCAGGCAGGAGACTTCGGCCCGCAGCAGGGCCTGCAGGTTGGCGTCCTGTTCGCAGTTGATACCGGCTCGGCGCGTCGAGCCAAAGGCGACCAGCTTGGCGTTGTTGAGCTTGAGCCGGCGCGCCTGCTCGAAGAAGCTCTCGTCGCGTGGATTCGACCCAGGGTGGCCGCCCTCGATATAGGAAATACCAAGCCCGTCAATCAGTTGCGCGATCATCAGCTTATCGCTGACCGAGAGCTGGATGCCCTCGCCCTGGGTTCCGTCGCGCAGGCTGGTATCGTACAGGACTACAGTCACGGCGCTTGCCTGGGGTATCTAGTTGGAAACGAATACAGCCGCCATGGCGGCTGCCAACCCCTCGATATTTCTCGAGAACACCAACCTTAGTGGCGCCCGGGGCGTGAATCAAGTTGACGGGTCGTGTGGGGGCTGCAGCGGCCGCGCCTCCTCCCCCGGCGGTGGCCGCAACAACACGCGGCGGCCCAGCTCGAGCAGGCCTCCCACCAGCAATAGCAGCCCGGTTTGCTTGGCCACGAACAACGGCAGCGCGTCCGGCCGCAGGTCGCTGAGCTGCACCCCGTACATGCCCTGGGTCGCGGCATACAGCTGGGCGCCCAGGGCGAGCGCGGTCCCGGCGTAGAGCGCCGCCACCAGCCGCCGGGGCTCGCGGCCCTGGCTCGCCCACGGCATCAGCAGCCCCGCGCCGAGCAGCAGCAGGCCGAACACGGTGGCCAGCTCGCGCAGCGCCGCGATCGGCCCGGCCAGCGTATCGATGTACAGCGGCGTGCCCGGCGATTGCGCGGCGAGCAATTCCCACACCCCGCTGCAGGCTGCGACCATCAACACGACCACGCCCAGGCGTACCGTCGCTTTGCCGCTGGCTCCGATCCGCATGGCGTCGCTGTGTACCGCAATCACGCCGCCCGCGCGACCTCTGGACGCCCGCAGCGCCCGCGCAGCGGCGTCCTCAGAACGACCGGAAGGCGGGAAGAGGGCAATACGCGGTACTTCCCGTCTTCCCGACTTCTGTGGATCCCCTTGCGACGATTGGCCCGCCAAGCGTTCTCGGTGTACATCGGCGGCATGCTCGATTTGCGTTACGTGGTCGACCATCTGCACGAAGTGCGCGTGGCGTTGCTACGGCGCGGTCCAGCCGCGGCGCACAGCCTCGATGCCATCGCCGTGCTGGCCGAGCGCCGCAAGCAGGTGATCCAGCGGCTCGAGGCGCTGCGCCAGCAGCAGAACGAGGCCAACCAGGCGATGGCCGCGCTCGACAAGCAGAGCGAGCAATTCCACGCCCGGCGCGACGCGCTCAAGCACATCGCCGCCGAGGCCAAGCCGCTCGAGGCCGCGCAGCGCGAGGTCGAAGCCGAGCTCGAGCAGGCGCTGCTGCTGGTGCCGAACCTGCCCTCGGAGCACGCGCCGAGCGGCAAGGACGACGGCGACAATGTGCTCATGCGCGAGTACGGCGACAAGCCGGTGCTGGCGCGCGCCGCCCGTGACCACGTCGATCTCGCGACCGCGCTCGGCATCCTCGACCTCGAGCGCGCAGCCAAGATCAGCGGCACGCGCTTCGTGCTGCTGCGCGGCGAAGGCGCGCGCCTGACGCGTGCGCTGATGGCCTTCATGCTCGACCTGCACACGCGCGAGCACGGCTACACCGAGATCTGGCCGCCCGTGTTGGTCAACGCGCGCAGCCTGCGCGGCACCGGCCAGCTGCCGAAGTTCTCTGCCGACTTGTTCCGTCTGGCTTCGGACTGGGACGACTCGGCCGACCGCGCAGGCGGCGAGCCGGACGAGAAGCACGAGCTGTACTTGATCCCCACCGCCGAGGTGCCGCTCACCAACCTGCACCGCGACGAGATCGTCGAGGGCGACGCGTTGCCGATCAAGTACTGCGCGTACACGCCGTGCTTCCGCAGCGAGGCCGGCAGCTACGGCAAGGACACGCGCGGCATGATCCGGGTCCACCAGTTCGACAAGGTGGAGCTGGTGCGCTTCGAGCGCCCGGAGCGCGCCGAGGACGCGCTCGAGGAGCTGACGCGCCACGCCGAAGCGGTGCTCAAGCGCCTGGGGCTGCACTACCGGGTGATGGAGCTGTGCACCGGCGACCTCAACGCCAGCGCGCGCCGCGGTTACGATCTCGAGGTGTGGCTACCGGGCCAGAACGCCTACCGCGAGATCTCGAGCTGCTCGTGGTTCGGAGATTTCCAGGCGCGGCGCGCGAAGATCCGCTTCCGGCCCCACAAGGGCGAAAAGCCGCAGCCGCTGCACACGCTCAACGGCTCGGGCCTGGCGATCGGCCGCACGCTGGTCGCGATCCTGGAGCAATACCAGCAGGCCGACGGCAGCGTGCGCGTGCCGGCCGCGCTGGTGCCGTACATGGCCGGCACCGAGGTGATCCGCTGAGCGCGGGGCAGACGAGCCCGCCGTCGCTCGAACGCGACGCGCCGCTCGGCGAGCGCACCACGCTGCAGCTGGGCGGCCGCGCGCGCTACGGCTTGCGCGCAGAGGACGAGGCTGGCGTGATCGAGGCGCTACGCTGGGCCGCCGAGCGGGAGCTGCCGGTCGCGATCTTGGGCGCCGGCAGCAACCTGGTGGTGAGCGACGCAGGCTTCGACGGCCTGGTGGTGCAGATGAAGCTGCGCGGCATCGCGATCTCGCTGCGCGGCGCGGTCGCGAGCGTGGAAGCGGCCGCGGGCGAGCCGTGGGACGCGTTGGTGGAGCTGGCGGTCGCGCGCGAGCTGGCGGGCATCGAATGCCTGTCCGGCATCCCCGGCCTGGTCGGCGCCACGCCGATCCAGAACGTGGGCGCGTACGGCCAGGAGGTGGCGGAGACGATCGCGGCGGTGCGGGTGCTCGACCGGCGCACGCTGCAGATCCTCACGCTCGAGCCTGCCGGCTGCGGTTTCGCTTACCGCGATAGCGCGTTCAAACGCGACCCGGAGCGCTTCGTGGTGCTCTCGGTGCGCTTCGAATTGCGCTCGGGCGGCGAGCCCGCGCTGCGCTACGCCGAGCTGCGCGCGGCCGTGCAGGCTCGACACCCGGAGCCGACGCTGCAGCAGGTGCGGCAGGCGGTGCTCGCGCTGCGGCGCGCCAAGTCGATGTTGCTCGACCCGGCCGACGAGAACGGCCGCAGCGCGGGCTCGTTCTTCACCAACCCGGTCGTCAGTGCCGAGGCCGCCGAGCGGCTCGCGCGGCAGGCCTTGGAGGAGGGCTTGATCGCCGCCGCCGAGGAGCTGCCGCGCTACGCTGCGGGTGAGGGCCGGGTCAAGCTCGCGGCCGCCTGGCTGATCGAGCGCGCCGGGCTGCGCAAGGGCGAACGCCGGGGTGCAGTGGGGCTCAGCAGCCGGCATGCGCTGGCGCTGGTGCACCACGGGGGCGGCAGCAGCGCCGAGCTGATCGCGTTCGCGCGCGAGATCCGCGACCGCGTGCGCGCGCGCTTCGGCGTCGAGCTCAGCCCCGAGCCCGTGCTGCTGGGCTTCGCGCCGGGCTTTCGGCTGTGAGCCAGGCGAGCGCCTTGTGGGTGAGGCGCGAGACGCCGAGCTCGTGCAGCGCGTGCAGCGGCACCGCGCGCAGCGCGCAGGCTGGGGCCGCGCGCGCCGTGCTCACCCGCCAGAGCTGCAGCTGCAGGCGGCGGTGCGTGAGCACGTGCTCGAGCGAACCGGCCGGCCGCGGCGCGAGCCGGCCCTGCAGCCCGCTGTGCGCGAGCAGCGCGGCGGCGGCCTTGCGCCCGCGGCCTTCGGCCATGGGCAGGTTCCATAGCCCGCCGAACAAGCTGCCCTGGCCGCGATCGAGCCACAGCGCGCGCGTCGTGCCGCGGCCTTCGGCTGCGAGCAGCCCGACCAGCGCCTGCGGGCGCGGCGCGCGCTTGGGCTGCGTTGCGGGCAGCACTTCGGCCCGCCCTTGCGCGTGCGCGCGACACCAAGGCCGCAGCGGGCAAGCCGCGCAGCGCGGCGCGCGCTTGCTGCACAGCGTCGCCCCGAGCTCCATCAGCGCCTGGTTGAGCGCGCCCGGGCGCGGGCCCTGCACCAGGCGCTCGGCCTGCTGCCACAGCCGCGCGCGCGTGGCGCCGCGCTCGGGCGGCTCGTCGATCGCGAGCACCCGGCACAGCACGCGCGCCACGTTGCCGTCCACCACCGGTTCCTGTTTGCCGAACGCGATCGAGCCGATCGCGCCTGCGGTGTAGCGGCCCACGCCCGGCAGCGCGCTGCGCGCCTCCCGCGGCTCGGGCACGCCGCCGCCGTAGCGCTCGACCACCTCGCGCACACCCTGGTGCAGTAGCCGAGCGCGGCGGTAGTAGCCGAGCCCGCTCCAGGCCGCCATCACCGCGTCCTCGCTGGCGCTCGCCAGCGCGTGCGTGGTGGGAAAGCGTGCCAGGAAGGGCTCGTAGTAGCGCAGCACGGTGTCGACGCGGGTCTGCTGCAGCATGATCTCCGAGACCCAGATCGCATATGGATCGCGGCTGCGCCGCCACGGCAGGTCGCGCGCGTTCGCGTCGTACCAGCGCAGCAGCGCCGCGCGCGGCTCGCCCGCTGCCTTCATGACTGCCCATGGTAGCGCGGCGTGCGTGCGCGATAGCGGCGTAATTTCGGGGCCCTTTGCCCCACACGGGGGCGGCTTTGGCGGTGCTTGGCACGCAAGGCTCCCGCGGGGACCGCACTGGACCCTTGCACCTCGTGCTCGAGGGCTATACTCCCAGGAGCATGTGGTGTCGCCATGGGATTAGAATCGGGGCGCTGGTAGCGCTCTTGTTGGTACTCCAATTCGCGGACGTGGCTCACGCCGGGCCCGTCGAGCAGCTGGTGCAGCTTGCCGTGCAGCCGAGCGATCCCAACGTCATGGTCGTTCGCTACATCAACGGCGGCGACGGGTTGTTCGTGACGCGCGACGCGGGCAAGACGTGGAGCCTGCTGTGCGACCAAGCCCTGTTCGATCCGGTGCAAACCCACAGCGGTCCGATCGCGATTGCGGGCGACGGAACGATGATGATGGGCGTGTTCACCGGGATGTGGCACGACCAAAAGAATTCGTGTGGCTGGACCACCGAGCCGATCGTCGACAAACAGTGGGTGGCGGATTTCGCCACCGATCCGAATGACCCGAACGTCACCTACGCGGTGACCTCGACCGGCGGCGACGGCAAGGTCAACGGGATTCTGAAGCGCGATGCCAGCGGTACATGGTCCGATCTGGGCACCAAGGATCCGATCTTGATCACGCGCCTGCTCGCCGTCGCGCACGCCGGCGGCGTGCGCTTCTATGAAGCCGCGGTCGCCGGCCAGGTGATGACCGCGGACGGCTCGTACAAGCCGAACTACGTCATCCGCGTCTCGGACGACAACGGCACCACCTGGACCGAGCACATGTACGGCACCACCGACGGCCAGCTCCGCCTGCAGGCCGTCGACCCCAGCAACCCCGACCGCATCGTGATTGCGATCAACAAGCCCGAGGGCAGCAGCACCACCGGCGCCGACCTCACCGACACGGTCCGGGTCAGCAGCGATCAGGGCGCCACGTTCACCGACTACCTGCAGGTCACCGAGATCGGGGGGGCCCCGGTCGGATCGTCGTCGACTCCGACGCCCGGCGTCGCGTTTGCGCCCGACGGTCGCGTGTGGATCGCCGACTCGGGCAGCACTTCGGACAACACGCTGCCGCGCGGACTGTGGTTCGCCCAGAGCCTCGACCAGCAGGCTACCAAGCTGCCGATGGCGGACTACCCGGTCCAGTGCCTGGCCTATCAGAATGCGAACAACACGCTGTACGCGTGCCAGCACTGGTGGTTCGGGCCGGTCGATCAGACCACGGGCGCGTTCAACTCCATGATGAAGGTGACCGACGTCGCCGACTTCGTGAGCTGTCCCGGCGTGGATATGGCCATGACCTGCAAGCCGCAGCTATGCAACGCGTATTGCGGCTTCGGGCACTTCGCACAAGCGCCGGTGTGCGGCGCTTACAGCGATCCGAATTGCGGTCCGTTGGCGGCCGAGATGATTGGTAGCGGGGGCAGCGGCGGGACGGGCGCGGCGGCTGCCGGCGGGGCCGGTGGCAGCGTGGGCGGAACGCCCGGTGTCAGCACCGGCGGTGTCGGGTCGGGAACCGGGGGTGTCGGCGGGACCGGCGCCGTCGGTACCGGGGGCGCGAGCCCCGGCGTCACCATCGGTGCCGCGGGTACCGGTGCGACCGGCGCTCCGGCGAAGAAGAGCGGGTGCTCGGCCATGCCCGGGGCGCAGGGATCGGGTGCGGGTTGGCTCGGCGCGTTCGGGCTGCTGGGGCTTGCGGCACTCGTGCGACGACGTAGGTCCCGGTGAGCGCCGCGCCGCGCGCCGGGCACGGTCCGGCGGGCGCCGCGCGCGCATCGGGTATACTCGACCGATGTCGCACGTATCGATCGCTCCGGCCCGAGACCTAGACGCCGACGTGTCCGTGGTGCTGCAGTCGTCCGAGGAGTGGCACGGCTGGAGCCCGTTCGGGGGCGAGCCCGGGTTTCGCGACAACCCGTACCCGACGTTCAACCGCATCCGCGAGCAATACCCGGTCCACAAGACGCCACTCGGCTACTACCGCGTGATGCGCCACGCCGACGTGCAGCGGGTGCTCAAGGAGCTCAAGGTCGGCGTGCGCACCACCGAGGGCGTGCTGCCCGGGGTCGACGAGAGCGCGATGCCGCGGCGCTTCATGCTGATGCAGGATCCGCCCAACCACAGCCGCTTGCGGCGCCTGGTCAGCCGCGCGTTCACGCCGCCCGCGATCGAGCGGCTGCGGCCGCACGCACGCGAGCTTGTCGACGGCATGCTGGACGCGGTAGAGGCGCGCGGGGAGCTGGACGTGATCGCCGATCTGGCGCGGCCGCTGCCCTCGACCATCATCTGCGAGATGTTGGGCGTTCCGCTGTCCGATCGACCCAAGTTCACCGACTGGACTGCGCACATCACGCACCTGCTGGCGCCGCAGACGCTCAGCCCGGCCATGCGCACGATCGCGGGCCAGGCCGCGATGGGGCTCGCGAGCTACATGACGGCGCTGATCGAAGAGCGCCGCAAGCGTCCCGGCGAGGACATGTTGAGCGTGCTGGTCCGGGCCGAGGAGGACGGCGACAAGCTCAGCGCCGAGGAGCTGCTGACCCAGTCGGTCGGGCTGCTGGTGGCGGGCTTCGAGACCACCATCGGCCTGATCGGCAATGGCGTGCGCCAGCTGCTGCTGCACCCCGACGAGCTGCGCAAGCTGCAGGCGCGGCCCGAGCTGATCGCCGGCGCGGTGGAGGAATGCCTGCGCTTCGACGGCCCGATCCCAGCGACCCGACGCGTGCTGCACGAGGATGTCGAGCTAGGCGGCGTGCATATCCCCAAGAACAGCGAGCTGCTGCTGTGCATCGCGTCCGCGCACCGCGATCCGGCGCTCTATCAGGACCCCGACCGCTTCGACATCGAGCGCGGGCAAGCTTCCCACCTGGCCTTCGGCGGTGGCATTCACTTCTGCCTCGGCGCGCACCTGGCGCGCCTCGAGACCCAGGTCGCGATCGGCGCGCTGGTGCGGCGCTTTCCCCGCATGCAGCTGCAGAGCGAGCGCCCGGAATGGGGCGAATCGCTGTTCCGGGTGCTCGGTCGGCTGCCGATCACGCTGTGAGCGTCGCCGCGTTCACTGATAGGTCGCCGAAAACAGCACGCCCGCGGCGATGAAGTCGTCGGTGTACTTGACCGTGGCCGTCGGACTCGAGTTGTTCTTGGTGGCGACGTGGCTGAACCAGAAGCGACCCGCCACGCCCAGGCCCCAATCGTCGCTGACCCACCACTCCTTGCCGACGTCGAAGTTGAGCCCGAAGCCGGCCGAGGTGGACGCCGAATCCCCGCTCGGGTCCTTGATGCTGAGCCAGGACAGACCAACCGCGCCCGTCAGGTAGACGTTGACCGGCATGAAGTAATAGCTGACCGCGGGCGCGAGCAGCAGTGCCGCCAGCGAGCTGTCGGTGGCGGTGCCGGTGCTGACGCCGTCGACCTTCACGTTCGGGTCGACCATCACGAAGTCCGATAGCCGCCCGTGCAGCACGATCTCGTCGCTGAGCGCTCCGCCCACGTCCAGGCTGAAGCTGCCGCTGAGGCCCGAGAACTGCTCGTTCGAGATGCCCAGCGTCGAGCCGCTGACCTTCTCCTTCAGGCTCGCGCCGCCGAAGCCCAGCGCCAGCCGTAGCATGAAGCCGTCGTGGCGCTCGGCGCCGGGCGGGCGCGGGATCGGCGCGACCGGCCCGGACGGGAAGATGCTGGGCGGCAGCGCGGGCGCAGCGGGCTCGGCCACGCACTCGCCGTGCCCGTTGCAGTGCTGGCCCTGCGGGCACGGGGGATTGCAGGCCGACAGGCACTGTCCGCGCTCGCACAGGTAGCCGCTGCGGCAGGCGGGCACGCAGGCGGGCGCAGCGGCGGCCGGAGCAGTGGGCGCAGGCGTCGGGGCCGGCGCTGGCTGCGTGCTCACCGCTCCGGACAACGCGGGCGCAGAGGCCGCGCCTTCGGGCACAGGCGCCGCGGGCGCGGCCGCAGGAGGCGGTGGCGGGGCCGGCGGCAGCTCTGCGTCGGGCGCGGGCTGAGCCCCCGCGCTGGCGGCCAGCGAGCACAACCAGAGAACGAGCCAAGACGAAGGCAGCTTCGATCGAGCCATGCACACCAGCCAAGCGGGTTTGCAGCAGTCTAACGAACCGGCCGCGATCCGTACAGACGCGAGCAGCCCGCGCGGCTCACGTCGCTTCCAGCGGAGGTAGCGGGCAACCCAGTGCGTCGCACACCGCGCGCAGCAGCGTGTCCTCGTCTTCGGTGACGCGGCGATCGGCGAGCACCGCGTGCGCGCAGGCATCGACCACCTGCGCGCACAGCCGTGGGCTGAGCGCGCGCAGCTCGGTCAGCGCAGGCCCCAGGCCGAACAGCAACCGCTCGCTCGCAGGCAGCAGCGAGAGCTGCATGCCGTCGAGCCGCGCCGCCGCCGCGGCAAACGCGGCCTCGGCGCTGGCACCGTCGACGTCACCGGCGCGCGAGAGCAACGACAGCAGCAGCTGCAGCTCGCTCCGCACCGCCTGCAGCGAGCGATAGCGCACGCGGGCGCGCTGCTTCGCCGAGCTGTCCACCGAGAGCCGCTCGCGCAGCGTCTGACCCAGCACGTACTCGAACACCGATACCTGCGCGTCGGCGTCGATCAGGGCGTCGACCGTGCGCGAGAACGCCGCCCGCTGATCGGGGCTGAGCGAGCGCAGCGAAGGCGCCAGCAGCGCCAGCAGCGGCAGCCGATCGCTCCGCGAAAGCGCGGCGAGCGCCGGCAAAAGCCGCCCGGTCTCGCGCAGCAGCGAAGGACCGGCCAGCGTCTCGATCGCCTCGTCCTGGACGCGCCGCACCTCGGGTGTGTCGTCGAGCAGCAGCGCGAACACCATGGCACAGGCGGCAAACGGGCTCTGTGCCGCCGCGCGCAGCGCGTCCGGCAACGCCGCGAGCAGGCGCCGGCCGTCTTGCAGGCCCTGGGCGCTGGTGGTGCCGATGCGCGCCACCACCGACTCCGCGTCGTGCGACCCCGCGCCCGGCGCGGCTGCCGCGAAACCGCTTAGCTGCGCGTCGTCCTCCGGCTGGGCCACGCCTTCGCCGAGCTCCGGGAACTCGCCGCGGAAGCTCGGATCGATGCGCTTGATGCGCTCCGCCAGCGGCGGATGCGTGGCGAGCATGCTGCCGTCGAACAGGCGCTTGTGGATGTCGCCGAAGAAGAAGTGACTCGCCTCGTCGGCGTGTGCGGCCTGCATCTGCGCCCCCGCGGGCCAGCCGCCGATCTTCTTCAGCGCGCCGGCGATGCCGTCGGGATTGCGCGTGAACTGCACCGCCGAGGCATCCGCCAGAAACTCGCGCTGGCGGCTCACCGCGGCCTTGATCAACTTACCGCACAGCTCGCCGATGGCGCCGATCGCCACCACGCCGAGGCCGACCACGAACAGCGCCGCGCCCGGCGAGCCACCGCGCTCGCGACGCGACGAGGCGTAGTAGCCGCTGGCGCTGCCCAGACGTATCAGCAGCCGCCCTAGCAGTCCCAGGCACACGATGCCGAACACGATTCCCATCAGCCGGATGTTCAGCTTCATGTCGCCGTTGAGCACGTGGCTGAACTCGTGACCAATCACGCCCTGCAGCTCGTCGCGCGTGAGCTTCTCCAGACAGCCGCGCGTGACCGCGATCGCGGCATCCTCGGGGGAAAAGCCCGCCGCGAACGCATTGATGCCCTGTTCCTGCTCCAGCACGAACACCATCGGCACCGGTACGCCCGCCGCGATCGCCATCTCCTCGACCACGTTGAGCAGACGCTTCTCCAGCCCGTCGCGGGGGCTTCCGCTCGCCAGTCGGCCGCCCATCATCTCCGCGATCTGCGCGCCGCCTCCGCGTAGCGACAGCACGCGCCCGCCGCTGGCCAGCGCCACCGTGGCCGCGGTGCCGAAGATGCATGCCAGCAGCAGCTCCGGCTGAAACAGCGGGGGCCGCTCCAGCGCGCCCATGCTGGTCATGCGCGACAGGCTGTGCTGCTCCAGCAGCGCCAGCAGCAGGTAGATCGCGCTGCCCATGGCGACGATGCCGGCCGCCATCAGCAGGACGAGCGCGCGCGTGTTGCGGCGCGCGCGATCTTGGTGCTCGAAGAAGCTGGTCATGCCCGCGCGGAGCCCAAGCTCAGCTGAAGGCCACCTTGGGCGCCTTGCGCTCCTCGGCGCTTTCGGTCGCTTCCAGTAGCGCGGCCGAGCTGAAACCGAACATCGCGGCGAACATCACCGCGGGAAACACCTGGATTGCGGTGTTGAAGCTCGTGACCGCGTCGTTGTAGGCCTGGCGCGCGAAGGCGACCTTGTTCTCCGTCGAGGTCAACTCCTCGGTCAGGTCGCGCATGTTCTGACTCGCCTTCAAGTCCGGATAGGACTCGCTCAGCGCCAGCAGCCGGCCCAGACCCGCCGACAGCTGCCCCTCGGCGCTGGCCAGTGATTTCATCGCGGTCGGGTCACCGGGGTTCTGGGCCGCGCCCTGGGCCGCGGTATAGGCCATGTTGCGCGCCTTGATCACGTTCTCGAGCGTCTCACGCTCGTGCTTCATGTAGCCCTTGACCGTCTCGACCAGATTCGGGATCAGGTCGTAGCGGCGCTTGAGCTGCACGTCGATCTGGGCATACGCGTTCTTGTAGCGATTGCGCTTGCCGACCAGGCCGTTGTAGGTGCCGACCACGAACAGCGCCAGTAAAACCAGCGCTGCGATGAATCCAATCGCTATCCACATCGTTCTCCTCCCGGGCTCGGGTTCGAACAGAAGCTGCTGCCCGATTAAACCGGGGAATCGCCCTCGGTGCAAAGCCAAAGCAACGAGGCACGGCCGTGGCGCTCCGATCGGGAGGATTGTGCTACCCGTGGAGCTCGAGCGCGCCGAAGTGGTGCGCGTGGTTGAGCCGCAGCACGATTTGCGCGTGCGCCGGCGTCTGCTCGAGCATGCGCAGGCTGATGCGTTCGAAGCTCTGCACGAAGCTCTCCAGCTGCTGCGCGTCCATCAACCCCGGCGCGTCGGGCGCGCGCGCAGCCAGTTGCTGCTCCTGCCGCCCCCGCCAGCGCCGCACGCAGGCCATATCGGGCACCGCCAGGAAGATCAGCGCGTCGAGCCGCGCGAAGAGCGGCCGGTAGGACGAGGCGAGCTGGGCGTTGACGTGGCGCCGGAAGCGGCCGTCCACATCCTGCTCGCGCTCGAAGGCGTTGAGTGGCTGCTGCAGGGCGGCTTCCGGCTCTGGCTCGGCGCCCAGACACCAGCCCTCGAACAGCACCAGGTCGGTCGGCCCGCGCCACACCGGCCAGCGCGCTTGCTCGACGCGCTCGTCGCGCGCTTTGTCGAAACGCGGCACGCGCACGCGCTCGCCCGGGGCGGCATCGCGCAGCGCATCGAGCACGCGCAGGCCGAGCGCCACGTCGTGGGTGCCCGGCAACCCGCGCGTGGCCAGCAGCGGGTGGACCTCGCGCGCGAGCCGCGCACGCTGCGCGCGCGTGAGGTACAGGTCGTCGAGCGAAAGTGCCGTCGCCCGCAGCCCGAGCCCCTCGCGCAGCAGCGGCTGCAGCAGCGCGGCCAGTGACGACTTGCCCGAGCCCTGCGCGCCCGCGATCGCGGCGATCAGCGGGGTGCCCTGGCGCTGCCTGCGGGTGGCGAGCCAGCCGGCCAGCGGCACGTAGAGCGGCTCGAGCGCCTCGCGCAGGGTGTCGCCGAACGCCTGCTGCGCGAGCCACGGCTGCAGCGCCGGCCAGGCGCGTTGCAGCACGCGCGCAGCCGGCTCGCGCAGCACCGCGTCGAGCGGCTCCGGCCAGCGGCAGGTGGGCGGCTCCGGCATGCTAAATCAGAGCTCGCGATTCGGGATCGAATCACACACGCTGATCTCTCCTTTGATTGTCAGGGAGTCGCGCCGACTCCCTGTGCGCGAGGCAAAGCCATTAGAGCCGATCTCAAAACCCGTTCCCGGCGTCTTTGGCGCGCGACAGGTGCGTTTGCGGCGTTGCGCGAGGCCGCGCGCCGCAGCCCGCCGTCCAGATCGAGCGTGTCGTGCATGTCCGCTAGAGCACCGAACATATTGAAACGTGTGCGAAGTCGGGGTCATGGCGGGATGCAGGGTGCGGGCGGGAGCCCGAAGGCGTAGTCCATCCTACGTCGAGCGGGGAGCGCGCGTGCCACGCGCCCGCGAGGGCCCCGAAATCGTGCGTGTTTCACTATGTTCGGTGCTCTAGATTAGCTCCACGGCCATGGCGGTCGCCTCGCCGCCGCCGATACACAGACTCGCCACGCCACGCTTTGCGCCTCGTGCTTCCATCGCGCTCAGCAGGGTGGCGACGATGCGAGCGCCGCTGGCGCCGATCGGATGACCGAGCGCGCAAGCCCCACCATTCACGTTCAACTTCTGGTGCGGGATGTCCAGATCGCGCATGGCGATCATCGCGACCGCCGCGAAAGCTTCGTTCACTTCCCAGAGATCCACGTCCTCTTTGGACCAGCCGGCCTTCCCCAGAAGCTTGCGGATCGCAGGAACCGGGGCGGTGGTGAACAGACCGGGCTCGTGGGCGTGCGAGGCTTGCGCCACGAAGCGTGCAATTGGTTTCCGACCCAGCTTCTCGGCGATGCTCGCACGCGCCAGCACCAGGGCAGCGGCGCCGTCGGAAATCGACGAAGAATTTGCGGCCGTGATCGTACCGTCCTTGGCGAAAGCGGGCTTGAGCTGCGGAATCTTGTCGAACCGCGCCTTTCCCGGTTGCTCGTCCTCCACGACCGTAACGTCGCCGCCGCGGCCCCGGACCATGACAGGCACGATCTCGCGCTTGAAGGCGCCGGTCTTGATGGCTGTCTGCGCGCGCGTCAACGATTGAACCGCGAAGGCGTCCTGAGCTTCCCGCGTGAGCCCATAGGCGCGCGCCGAATCCTCTGCGAATGCGCCCATCAGCTTGCCTTGCGTGTAGGCGTCCTCGAGGCCGTCGAGATACATGGAGTCCTTCACAACGTCGTGACCGATGCGCGCGCCGCCGCGATGCTTGGCCAACAGATACGGCGCGTTGGACATGCTCTCCATGCCTCCTGCCACGACGACGTCCGCCGAACCGGTCGCGAGCGAGTCATACGCCATGATGGCGGCCTGCATGCCCGATTCCGCACATCTTGTTGATGGTCGTGGCCTCAACCGAAAGCGGAAGCCCGGCACCAAGCGCCGCTTGGCGCGCCGGTGCCTGTCCAAGCCCGGCCGCCAACACGCAGCCCATGTAGATCTTCTCTATTCGATCTCCGGAAACGCCGGCGCGCTCGCACGCGGCGCGCACCGCGGTTGCGCCGAGCTCCGTGCTCTTGACGCTTCCGAGGACGCCTGACAAGCCGCCCATGGGAGTGCGGGCGTACGAAACGATGACGATTGGATCACTTGACACGATGAGCTCCTATAACGCCCGCGCGATGACCATGCGTTGAATATCCGATGTGCCTTCATAGATCTGGCAGACCCGCACATCCCGATAGATCTTCGCCACTCCGAAGTCCTCCAAATAGCCGTAGCCGCCCAGCGTTTGTATCGCGCCCGAACAAACGGCCTCGGCAACTTCGGATGCAAAGAGCTTGGCCATTGACGCTTCGGTCAGACAAGGTCGCCCATCATCCTTGCAGGCGGCGGCATGGAGGACCATTTGGCGCGCCGCTTGCAGCCGCGTGGCGAGGTCGGCCAAACGGAAGCCGACCGCTTGGTGCTCGATGATCGGCTTGCCCATCGATCGGCGCTCCTTCGCGTACGCGACCGCAATGTCCAGGGCGGCACGTGCCATACCCACGCACTGTGCGCCGATGCCGATCCGCCCAGCCTCGAGGTTGGAAAGCGCGATGCGATAGCCATGACCCTCGGCGCCAAGACGCAAATCGTCCTGCAGGAGCAAATCATCGAAGCGGATCGCGCAGGTGTCGGAGGCGACTTGCCCGAGCTTGTGCTCGACCTTCTCCACGATGTAGCCGCGCCGGTCCGTCGGGACGAGGAAGGCGGACATGCCCTTCTTTCCTGCCTCGGGATCGGTGACGGCGATCACGATCGCAAGGCCGGCGATCTGGCCCGAAGTGATGAATTGCTTCGCGCCGTTCAGAACATAGCCCCCGTTGGTCTTCGATGCTCGCGTGCGGATAGCCGCCGCGTCCGATCCGGCGTCCGCCTCCGTCAAAGCGAAGGCGCCGATCATGCGACCCGCGATCAAATCTGGTAGGAATCGCTTCTGCTGGGCGGGGGTCCCGTCCTTCAGAAGGCCTGAGACGATGAGGCTGTTTTGCACTGATAAGACGGTGGACAGGGCGCCGTCCGCTGCGGCGATCTCGATCAGCGCAAGCGCGTAGGACACATAGTCCGCAGCCGCGCCGCCGAAATTCTCGGGCGCCGTCATGCCCATCAGGCCCAGCGCTGCCATGCGCGAGAACAACTCTTGCGGATAGCCGCCGGCCGCCTCGAACGCCCGTGAGCGCGGCGCGATCTCCTCGCGCGCGAAGGCACTGATGGCGTCGCGAATGGCTTCCTGAGTGGAGCTCAAGATCATGAAGAAGAAACCCGAGCGCTACTTGAAGGTGACATGCTTTGCTTAACAGTACCCTTGTTGGCCCGTCGCGTCTAAAGCCGCCGGCGCCGGCTAACGCGGCCGCGTCGCCGATTCCCGCCAGTGACCGCGTCATGCCCGACAGCGGTGCTGCTGCGCTCAGGGCGGGCTCGGGCGCGCGCGGGTGCGCTCGATCGCCACCACTTGCAGCAGGCCGGCGCCGTAGCGCGCGACCTTGGCCGGACCGATGCCGTGCACGGCCAGCAGCTCGTGCTCGTCGCGTGGCCGCAGCAGGCACAGGTCGCGCAGGCTGCGGTCGCTGGCGATCATGAACGGCGGAACGCCCTCGCTGCGCGCAAGCGCCAGGCGGTGGGCGCGCAAGGCCTCGAACAGCCTCTGTGCGTCCGCGTCGAGCTCGGTCTGCGCGGCGGCCGGCGGGGCGCGGCGCGCGCGCGTGCCCGGCTCCGCGGGCGTGCGCCCCGTGCCCGGCTCGGGCGGCAGCAGCAGCCGAATCGGCCGCTCGCCGCGCATGGCTGCCGCGCCGCTCTCGGTCAGCAGCACGACCGGCCGCTCGTCGCCGCTGAACGAGACCCAGCCGGCGGTGACGCAGCGTCGCAGCAGCCGCACCACGCGCGCCTCCGACCAGCCGCGCAGTGAGCCGAAGGTGCGCACCGCGTCGAGCCCGCTGCGCGCGAGCCGCGGGTCGGTCGCCCCTACCAGCAGCTTGGCCGCCAGCACCAAGCCGAAGCGGCCATGCACGCGCGCGATGCCGCTGAGCGCCTTGCGCACCGCGAGCGAAACCTCTTCGCCGGCCTCCGGCTCGGGGCTGTCCATCTGCTGGCACACGTCGCAGCGCCCGCAGCCTGCGAGTGTTTCCTGCTCGTCGCCGAAGTAACGCAGGATGGCGTCGTGGCGGCAGCTTCCGCCCTCGACCCAGCGCATCAGCTCGAGAAACAGCTGCCACTTGTGCTCCACCAGCTCGGGGCGCGGCGCGATCTCGTCGAGCGGGCGCTCCAGCAGCCGCCGGCGCAGCGGCAGATCCTGGGCGGAGGCCAGCAGCAGACCGAAGGCCGGCAGCCCGTCGCGGCCAGCGCGCCCGACCTCTTGATAGTACGCCTCGATCGAGCCAGGCGGCGCCAGGTGCACCACCGCGCGCACGTCGGCGCGGTCTACGCCCATGCCGAAGGCGTTGGTCGCCACCAGCACGTCGAGCTCGCCTGTGGTGAAGCCTCGCTGCGCGGCGTCGCGCGCCTCTGCGCCGAGGCCGGCGTGGTACATGCCGACGCGCGGGCTGTGCGCGCGCAGGCGCTGCGCTGTCTCCTCCACGCGCCTGCGCGTCGGCGCGTACACGATGGCCGCGCCGCGCCCGCGCGCCTCCGGAAAGCCGATCGCCTCGGCCAGCATGGCTTCGAGCCGCTGCTGGGCTTCGCGTGCGGAGCCCACCTCGAGCGCGCGCAGCGCCAGGTTCGGACGCGCGAAGCCGCGCAGGACTTGGGGCGTGTCGGCCGGCAGCCCCAGGCGCGCCAGGATCTCGTCGCGCACCACCGGCGTGGCGGTCGCCGTGCAGGCCAGCACCATCGCCTGCGGCAGCTTCGCGATCAGCGCGCCGATCTGCATGTACTCGGGGCGGAAGTCGTGGCCCCACTCGCTGATGCAGTGCGCCTCGTCGACCACCAGCAGCGGGCAGCGCAGCTCGCCCAGCAGCCGCGCCGAGCCGGCCAGCGCGAGCCGCTCGGGCGCCACGTACACCAGCTTGTAGGCGCCCTGCGCGATGCGGGCCATGCGTACCCGCGCTTCCTCGGCGCCGAGCGTCGAGGCCAGATAGGTGGCCGCGACGCCACGCCCGCGCAATGCCTGCACCTGGTCGGCCATCAGCGAGATGAGAGGGGAGACCACCAGCGTGGTGCCGGACAGCAGGCTCGCCGGCAGCTGATAGCTGAGGCTCTTGCCCTCGCCGGTTGGCGCCACGAGTAGAAGCTTGCGTCCGCGCAAGAGCGTTTCGATCGCCTCGCGCTGGCCGGGGCGAAATTGGGCATAGCCCATCCGCTGCAGCCCGCCGTCCAGATCGATCGCGTCGTGCACGTCCGCTATATCGGCCTAGCCCGGCTCGAGTTGCAAGCCTTTCGCAGCCCACGCCCGGGGTCGACCTTGGGCGCGCCCGCAGCTCCGCGCGCCCCGGAGCGCGGAGCCACTGGCAGGTGCACGCGGCAGGGGTATGCTTGTTTCCAGCGGGGCGCCGAGGAGGACGAGCTATGCTTCGATTCGTTCTGGTCAGCGCGTTGTTGCTGGGCGGTTGTGCCGCGACGCGCCAGTACTTCCAGCCGACCGAGCGTGTCCACGGCATCACCGAGCAGGGCTTTCGCGAATCGATGTATGACCTCACCGGTGCCAAGGGGCGCTTCGGCGAGGCCAAGATCTGGTCGCGCGGCGCCTACCGCGGACCCGGCGACCGCACCGTGATCCATCTGGGGCTGGAGCTTCACAACACCGGCGGCACTCCGATCGTGGTGCGTCCGGGCGACGTGGTGCTCGACCGTGTGCGCACCGGCGAGGGCTTGCTGACCGAGGTCGCGCCGGCGGAGCACGCCACCTACCAGGTGGCGCCCGCGGGCATCCTCGAGTTGCGCTTCCATTTCGTGCTGCCTGCAGGCATTGCGCCCGACGACGTGAGCGCGTTCCGGGCTCGCTGGGGCATGACCAGCGCAGACCAGAGCTACGTACAGCACACGCCGTTCGTGGAACAGCGTGCTGCCTACTACTACGGGCCTCCCTACGCCTATTATCGCTACTATTGCGACCCGTTCGACCCCTACTGCTTCTATCCGGGACCCTACTACTCTCCCTATCCGTATCCGGCGTACCGGCACGTCATCATCGTGCACCCGGAGCGGCCTGGCCGTAGCGTCGTGCGCGGCCGGCGCTAGGATCTAGGGGCCGCTGCGTTCGAGCTTGCGCAGCGGGCGGCTTGACCTCGGCTGGAGTCCCCGCTTTGATCCCGGGCATGGGGAAGTCGGCGCAACCAGGGGAGCGCGCGCCCGACGCGCGCGACCTGGTCGACGTGCTGCGGGGGAGCGAAGCTCGCTTCCGAGCGATCTGCGAGTGCGCGCCGCTCGGGATCTACGTCAGCGAGATCGGGCGCGGCGTGGTCTACGTCAATCCCGCGATGCAGCGGATCCTCGGCCGCAGCCAGCAACAGCTGGCCGGCACGGGCTGGCAGCAGACCGTCCACCCCGATGATCTGCCGCAGGTGCTTTCCGAGCGCAGGCGCGCGTACGAAAAAGCCACGTCGTTAAGCGTGGCCGCGCGCTACATGCGTGACCGCCACAGGCTGGTGTGGACGCAGCTGCACGCCGCGCCCATGCGCGAGGGCGCCTCGTTGCTCGGCTACGTGGGCACCATCGAAGACATCACCGAGCAGCGTGAGCTGAAAGCGCAGCTGGTGGTGGCTGCGCGTCTGGCCTCGGTCGGCACGCTCGCCGCGGGCGTGGCGCACGAGGTGAACACGCCGCTGGCGGCCGCGCTCGGCAACCTCGAGTGGGCCAATGCGCGGCTCGCCACGCTGATCGAGCGCTGCGAGCGCCCGAGCGAGCCCCCGGCCGAGGCCGCCCCCGGTCTGTGCCAGCCCGAGGTGTTGCAGCGCTTGCGCGAGCTGCAGGATCCGCTGCGCGACGCGCACGACGCGGCCCAGCGCGTGCGCTTGATCATGCGAGACCTCAAGCTCTTCTCGCGTCCTGACCAGCGCGAGCAGGAGCCCGCCGAGCTCAAGCGGGTGCTCGACTCGGCGGCGCGTATGGCCTGGCACGAGCTGCGCCATCGCGCGCGGCTGGTGCGCGACTACGACGAGCTGCCCTACGTCCACGGCGGCGAGGCACGGCTCGGGCAGGTGTTCCTCAACCTCCTGATCAACGCGGCCCAGGCGATCCCCGAGGGCGAGGCCGACGATCACGAGGTGCGCCTGAGCGCGCACGCCGCCGGTGCGGACATGGTGGCGG
Organism: uncultured delta proteobacterium; assembly: GCA_963778655.1. Lineage (GTDB taxonomy): Bacteria > Myxococcota_A > Polyangia > Polyangiales > JAFGIB01 > CAVZVA01. The sequence continues at coordinate 480,012 of CAVZVA010000010.1, read as the reverse complement.
TCGAGGTGCACGACAGCGGCGCGGGGATCGCGTCCGAGGTGCTCGAGCGCATCTTCGATCCGTTCTTCACCACCAAGCCGCAGAACGTCGGGACCGGTCTGGGCCTGGCGATCTGCCACCGCATCGTGAGCGGTCTGGGCGGTCGCATCGAGGTCGAGAGCGAGCCGACGCGCGGCAGCGTGTTTCGCGTGTTGTTGCCCGTGGCCGAGCCGGTGGAGCGCGTCAAACGGACGCCGCCGCACGCCTTCCCCCCGGTGGTCGGGCGGGGTCGCGTGCTGGTGATCGACGACGACGAGGCGCTGGTGGCCTCGATGGCGCTGGTGCTCGGCGATCAGCATGAGGTCGAAACCATGACCAACGCCCGCGCCGCGCTGCAACGGCTGCTGGCGGGCGAGCGCTTCGACGCGGTGCTGTGCGATCTGATGATGCCCGGCATGAGCGGGATGGAGTTTCACGCCCGGCTCTCGGCGGCGCATCCCGCGCTGGCCGATCAGGTGATCTTTCTGACCGGGGGCGCGTTTACCGGCGCCGCCCAGGCCTTCCTGGACCGGGTTTCCAACGCGCGTCTGGACAAGCCGTTTGCGGCCCAGGAGCTGCTGGCGCGCGTCGCCGAGCGGATCCTGTCGTCGAGCTAAATGACCGATCACGATTCGGGAACGGCCATGCCGATCGGTCATTTAGCGGTGCAGCGGATGCCGCACCACCGCGAGAGGGTGAACGGCCATCGATCTATGCGGAGGACTAGAAACTGGAGCACCGAACATATTGAAACACGCACGATTTCACGGCCCTGGCGGGCGCATGGCACGAGCACTCGCCGCTTGACGTAGGGTTCACTACGCCTGCGGGCTCCTGCCCGCACCCTGCATCCCCCCATCACCGCGACTTCGCACACGTTTCAAACTGTTCGGTGCTCTAGACCGGGCCTTCGCGGCGGGGGGTCAGGGTGGGGACGAGGCACGCGGCCGCGAGCAAGGCCAGGCCGAAGAACACGTAGAACAGCGCGTTCCAGCCCAGCACCCGCTGCACCAGGACCATCAGCGCGCCCTGCATCAGCGCGCCCACCGAGCCCACGCCGTTGACCAACCCGACCGCGGTCGCAGCTGCGTGCGGTCCGCCGGCATCCTGCGCGGCCGCGCCCGAGAGCAGCGAGTCTGGCCCGTAGAGCAGCGCGCCGACCAGCGCCATCGACGCGAAGTGCAACGGCGCGGCTGCGGCGCCCAGACGCGCGTACAGCAGCAGCGCGCCCGCCAGCCCGAGCAACGACAGCAGCGCCGCGCTTGAGCGCGAGCCGCCGAAGCGATCGGAGAGGTAGCCCAGGCCCATGCTGCCGGCGACGCCGCCGATTTCGAATGAGGTCGACAGGTAACCGCTCTCTACCTCCCCGAAGCCGACTGCGGTGTGCAGGTAGAAGGGCAGCCAGAACAGCAAGCTGTAGCGGATCAGCTTCAGACAGAAGTAGCAGGCGCAGTACCCGTACATCAGCCGGCTGCGCAGTAACGCCCTGCGTGCCCGTTTCCGCGCCTCGCCGTCCCCGCCGCTCGTGCTCGTGCCCGTCCCTCCCGGCGGACCCGGCAGCCACGCGAAGATCACGAGCGCGACCGCGGCCAGCCACATCGCCGGCACGCGAAAGGCCGCGCGCCAGCCGAAGCGTGCCAGCAGGAACGCAGCCAGTGTGGTCGCCGCGATGCCGCCGATCTGGTAGCAGGTGGACCACAGCCCCATCACGCGCCCGCGCTCGAGCAGCGAGGTGTGCTCGGCCATTGCCTTGGTCGTGCCGGGCCAACCCGTCGACTGGGCCAGGCCGTTGCACCCGAACGCGAGCAGCAGCGCAGCAGCCGAGCTGGCCGAGCCGAATCCGGCGCAAGCTGCGGCCGAACCCAGCATGCCCAGCGCCAACAGGCGTCGCGCCCCGATACGATCGGCAGCGAGCCCGCTCGGCACCTGACCCGCCGCGTACGCGCCCAGGAACGCGGTGTCGATCAGGGCGAGCATCGGGGTACCCAGCCCGAGCGCGCTCGCGATCGCGGACTTGGTGACGCTGAAGCCCTTGCGGCCGACATAGTACGACGCGTACGCGAGCCAACTCAGCGCAAAGGCGACGCGTCGCGCGCGCCGGGCGGCGTCCTCGGGGGCGTGCGATCCGTGCAGGTGGGACACGTCTCTGCAATCGGGGCGTGGCGCGGGCGGGGAAGTTGGAAGCCACGTCCGCGCGCGCGCCGGGGGAGGCCGTGTCGAGCTTACACTGACAGCGCATCGCGCCGGCCGGCGCATGCTCGCGTCGCCGGCCGTGGGCTGCTAGTCTCAGTAGGCGCTGTGGGGCGTGTGCGCGCGATGTCGTGTCTGGGCGTCCCCTTGGGCGGCGCGCGGCTTCGCAGCGACGGCCCGCGCCGCCGCGTGCTTCGGTTGCGAGCCCGGCTCGCGGCCACCCCGGCCTCTGACCCGCCATGCGATCGCGCCAACTGCGAGCCCTCTGTGTCCTCGGCACCCTTGCGACCAGTGCCCTTTTCGGGGCCCTGGGCACCAGCACGCTGGTTGCCGGCAGCCTGGCCAAGGCACGGCGGCACCAGCTGAGCGAGCAGCGCGCGCGCGCGCCGATTGCGGAGCCGCCCCCGCCGCCGGGCAGTCAGGCGCCCGATCCCAAGCGCATCCTGGCTCGCAACGTGTTCGACCCGAGCACCGGTGCGCTGTGGCCGCCCAAGCCCGCGGCCGACGAGATCGAGCCCGAGGTCGAGCCCGAGCCTGAAGGCCCGGTCGCCTGCGAAGGCGATCTACGGCTCGAGGCGACCGTATACAACCACCGCAGTCCCGAGCGCTCGGTGGCCGTGCTGAGCGGCTCGCAGCTCGGCCCGCGGCGCGCCTACCACGCGGGCATGGAGGTGGGCACCCAGACGCTCGCCGAGATCTATCCGGAAGCGGTGCTGCTCGCGGAGGGCGACACCAGCTGCTGGCTCGGGCTATTTACGGCGCGCTCACAAGAGAAGATCGCGCAGCAGCAGAAGGCCCGCGCCAAGGCCGGCGCCCGGCGCGCGAAACGCGCGGCGGCTGCATTCAAGCCAGGTGAGCTCGAGCGCGGGATCCACCCGATCGGTAAGCGCCGCTTCCGGGTCGATCGCGGCCTGCTGGCCAAAGCGGTGCAGCAATCGGCCGTGCTCGCGCGCTCGATACGCACCAGGACCGTGCGTCACCGCGGGCGCGCATTCGGGACGCGGGTGGACAGGCTGGATCGCGCCGGCGTGCTCGCACGGCTGGGAATTCGCCGCGGCGACGTGGTGCGCAGCCTCAACGGATTTTCGCTGGGGACGCCGGCGGGCGTGATCAGCGCGCTCTCCGTGCCTCGACACGCGGACCGCGTCACCCTCGCGCTAGTGCGCCGCGGCAGGCACCTGAATTTCGACTACGAGCTGCGTTGACAGCGTGGGCGGCCACGCACCTCAGGCGCGCACAACCACCTCAGGCGCGCTCTTTTGTCTCTGTTTCCTCGGAACAAAGCCCGCGCGCCCGACCGTTGATCTACGGTTGAAATCTAGGAGGATCGCGTGAGCCTGGATCCCGGAAGCCTGCTGGCCTCGATGTTCGTGAGCGGCATCGGCTTCGCGCTGCTCAACTACGGGCGCAAGTGCCGGCGCATGCCGCACGCCGCGATCGGTTTGGTGATGCTGGTCTATCCCTACGTGGTGCCTGACGTTGGCTTGATGCTCGGCATCATGGCCGCGCTGCTCGCGCTGCTGTGGGGCGGCACCAAGCTGCTCGGCCTCTGACCCGGGTTTCGCCCTTTTGCGGCGGATGATCGCATAGGTCAGCGGTTCTTCGCGGCGCGTGTTCATCCGCTGGCGGTCTGGGCCGCCGGCTCCGCCGGCAGCAGGCGTTCGACGCCCAGCGTCGCCAGCGGTGCCACCACCATCATCAACGCCACGGGCACCATCACCACCAGCATCGACATGAAGGGACCGAGCCCGCAAGCCAGACGGGCGGTCGCTCCCATCGCCAGCATCAGCAGCACCGAGGCGAGCAGGCGCACCGCCACCACCAGCGCCCAGCTGACGGGCACTGCCTGCATCGTCGCGGGATCAGGCGCCGGCAGTGCCCAGGCCGCGAGGTAGTAGAACAGCATCGCCGCCGGCAACAGCCAGATGCGGTAGAAGAGCACGCGCAGCGCCGCGTGTCTGCGCTGCGGCGGCGCGTAGGCGCGCACCAGGCTGGCGAACGGCAGCAGCAGGCAGCCGAGCTGCAGGGCCGTCAGCCCCAACTCGCACAGCGCGGCGCGCGCCACGTCGAGCGCGATCGCGACCTGATCGGGATGGCCGACCACACGCACGCGAAAGTCCCCTTCGAATAGCAGGGTGCGCGTGTGCGGGATGATTCCGGCGAGCAGCGCCAGCGGCAGCGCCGACCAGTACATGAAGCGCAGTGCCGGCCCCAGCTCTTCGCGCGCGAACGCAGGCGCCGAGCGCACCGGTCGCAGCGCGGTCCCCAGCGTGGACACGAAACGCAACAGCGCCGGCGCGTTCTCGCGCTCCCAGGGCAGCGGCGGAGCCGCCTCGGTCGGATCGCGGGTCAAACACTGCTGGCAGCGCTCCACCGAGGGGTGCCAGCAGCTCAGGCAGGCGAAGCTGCCGCAGCGCGGGCAGGTGAAGTGCGCAGCACGGTCGGGATGCTGGGCGCAGTGCGCGCCCTCGGGGGCGCGGGAGTCTCGTGGGGGCTGGCTCATCGCTGTTGCGGATCAAGACAAGGCGGCAGGGCGGCGAGGGTCTCGTCCGAGCTCCGAATTAGAAGCTTTCCGTCTTCCTGTTTCGGACTTCCTGCATTGCAGGGCAGCGCGAGGCCGCCGCGAAAGGTGCCGCGCGGCCCATGACGATCAGCTCTCGAGCAGCAGCCGCGCCGGATCCTCGAGGTAGTGGATGACGTCGTAGGCGAAGGCGGCGCCCACGTGGCCGTCGACGATGCGGTGGTCGAGCGAGAGCGACAGCAGCATCACCTGGCCGATCGCGATCTGCCCTCCGCGCACCACCGGCCGCTGCTTGATCTTGTGGATGCCGAGGATTCCGACGTTGGGGTAGTTGATGATCGGCACGGCGAACAGGCCGCTCTGCTTGCCGAGCGAGGTGACGGTGAAGGTGGAGCCCGAAAGCTCGTGCAAGCTCAGGGTGCCTGCGCGTGCCGCGTCCGCCAGCCGCTGCAGCTCGGCGGCCAGCTCGAGCAGGCTGCGCTGCTCGGCGTCGTGCACGACCGGCACCACCAGGCCCTGGTCGGTCGCGGCGGCGATTCCGATGTGATAGCGGTCGTGCAGCACCAGCTCGTTCTTCTCGACGTCGAGGCTGCTGTTGAGCAGCGGGTGCTTCTTGAGGGCGGCCACCACCGCCTTGATCACGAAGGGCAGGAAGGTGAGCGAGAGCCCGCGGGCTTCGACCTCGGGGCGCAGGCGCTCGCGCAGCTCGAGCAGGCGGTCTGCCTCGCACTCCTCCACGAAGGTGAAGTGCGCCGCATTGCTCTTGGCGGCGTGCATGTGCTCGGCGATGCGCCGCCGCAGCCCCACGAACGGCACGCGCGTCCCGGCCGCGGGCGCCGGCTGCGCCGGACGCCCGGGTGCGCCGCGCGGTGGCGCCGGCTCGGCGCGCCGGGCGGGCGCAGCGCCCGCGCTGCTGTGCGCCAGCACGTCCTCTTTGGTCACGCGCCCGCGTGGTCCACTACCGGTGACGCGGCGCAGGTCCACCTTGAGGTCGCGGGCGAGCTTGCGCGTGGCCGGCGTGGCCAGCGGCTTCTCGCCGTTGGAGCGCGCCTCGAGCGCAGAGGCCTCAACCCCGGCCTCGGACACCTGGTCAGCGCCCAGCGCGGCGCGTTTCTCCGCGAAGTAGCCGGTACCCGGCAGCGATTCGCGGATGTCACCCACTGCGGTCGCGGCCGGCAGCCCGGACGCGGTGCGCGAGCCGTTGCCGGTCTGGATCACCAGCAGCACGTCGCCCACCTTGACGATGTTGCCGACGCTCGCCATCAGCGCGTCGATCTTGCCCGCGCGCGGCGCGCCGATCGTCACGGTAGCCTTGTCGGTCATGACCTCGACCATCACCTGGTCCTCGGCCACGCGATCGCCTTCCTTGACGTGCCAGGCGACGATCTCGCCCTCGGTCACACCTTCGCCGATGTCCGGTAGCTTGAATTCGAAGCGGGCCATTTCAGAAGCGCACGGTGTCGATCAGCGCCGGCACGATGCGATGAGCCAGCGGAAGGTACTCGTTCTCGAGGGTGTACGGAAAGGGGGTGTCCCAGCCGGTGACGCGCCGCGGCGGGGCCTCCAGGTGCAGGAACGCCGTCTCGCAGATCTGCGCGATCATCTCGGCGCCGAAGCCGCACGCCTTGGGCGCCTCGTGGACCACCAGCAGCCGGCCCGTCTTCTTGACGCTCTGCACCACGGTGTCGAGATCGACCGGCCACAGGGTGCGCAGGTCGATCACCTCGACCTCGATGCCTTGCGCGCGAACCTCTTCGGCCGCGGCGATCGCCTCGAACAACATCGCGCCCCACGCCACGCAGGTCACGTGCTCCCCTTCGCGCGCGACCTTGGCCTGGCTCAGCTCGACGGTGTACTCGCCGTCGGGCACGTCCATCTTGAGCGCCCGGTACACGCGCTTGGGCTCGAAGAACAGCACCGGATCATTGTCGCGGATCGCGCTGATCAGCAGGCCCTTGGCGTCGTAGGGGTTGCTGGGACAGACGATCTTCAGGCCCGAGGCGTTGATGAACAGGGACTCCGGCGTCTGCGAGTGGTAGTGGCCGCCGCGGATGCCGCCGCCCACTGGCACGCGCACCACCATCGGGCAGGGGAACTCGCCGCCCGAGCGGTAGCGGTACTTGGCCGCCTCGTTGACCAGCTGGTCGACGGCGGGATAGATGAAGTCGCCGAACTGGATCTCCGGCACCGGGCGCAGGCCGCCGAGCGCCATGCCGATCGCGCTGCCGATAATGCCGGTCTCGGCTAGCGGCGTGTCGATCACGCGCTCGTCGCCGAACTCCTTCTGCAGCCCGGCGGTCACGCGGAACACCCCGCCGAGCTTGCCCACGTCCTCGCCCAGCACGACCACGCGCTCATCGTTGCGCATCTCGACCCGCAGCGCGTCGTTGAGCGCGCCGACCATGTTCATCTGGGTCATGGGCTTTCCACTACGAGGATCGCGCGATCCTCCCGCCCGTCGGGCGGAACGCCACGCGTACCACGGGCCTGGGGCGGGGTCGCCGCACTGCGTTCCGCTCCGCCTGCTGTGCTGGACGCTCGCGTCACGGCTGGCCTCAGTGGTTCTTGCGGGCGCGCGGGCCGCTTTCGCACTCGCGCTGCTGCTGCTGCAGGTGCGGGGGCATGTGCTCGAAGACCTGCTCGAACATGCTGCCGATCGACGGCGGCGGCGCGTTCTCCGCGCGATCGATGCAGGTCTGCAGCTCCGCCTGCACCTCTTCGCCGAAGCGCTTCTCGTCCTGCTCCGACCACGCACCCTTCTGCTCGAGGTACTTGCGCATGCGGCGCAGCGGGTCGCGCTTGAGCTGGCGCTCGACCTCGGCCTTGTCGCGATAGGCCGTCGGATCGTCGCTGGTCGAGTGGGCGCCCGCGCGGTAGGTGATCAGCTCGACCAATGTCGGACCGCCACCCGCGGCGGCGTGCTCCACCGCGCGCTTGACCGTGGCGTAGACCGCCAGCGCGTCGTTGCCATCGCAGCGCACGGCCGGCACACCGTAGCCGAGCCCCTTGTCGGCATAGGTCCGCGCCGCGGTCTGGTGCTCGGCGGGCATGCTGATCGCCCAGCCGTTGTTGCGCAGCAGGAACAGCGCGGGCACGCGGTAGACACCCGCGAAGGTCATGCCGCTGTGGAAGTCGTTGCTGCTGGTCGCGCCGTCGCCGAAGTAGACGCCCACCACCAGGTCCTCGCGCTTGAGCTTGGCGGCCCAGGCGAAACCCACCGCCTGCGTGATCTGGGTGCCGATCGGCGCCGTGACCGAGCCGAAGTGCACGTCGCGGGCGGTGATGTGATCGGGCATCTGGCGGCCCTCGGGTATGTCGTTGGCGTTGCCGTACATGTTGTCGATATACGCCTGCAGAGGGAAGCCGCGGTACAGCGCCGCGCCCACCTCGCGGTAGCACGGGAACAGCCAGTCCTGCGGCCGCATCGCCGCGGCCGAGGCCACGATCGCTGCTTCCTCGCCCTCGGCGCCCACGTGGAACCCGATCCGGCCCTGGCGCTGCAGCTTGGTCAGGCGCTGATCGATCAGGCGCGTGCGCAGCATGGCCTTGTAGATCTGGCTCGCGAGCTCGAGCGACAGCCGCGGATCATGGCCGGGGTCGGCGCGGCCCTCGAGGTCCAGCACCACCACGACCTCCTTGTCGGCGGCCCAGGGCAGCGCGCTCGGGGGATAGCTCTCTAACACTTCCATCAGCTCACGATCTCCAGACGCCTCTTGCCGTAACGGTCGCTGAAGGGGGCGTCGTGTCCCCGCAGGATCCCGGTCAGAAAGCCTTCGGCCGCGCGGTAGCTCGAGCGTACGAGCGGGCCCGCGGCCACGTACTTGAAGCCCAGCGCACGGCCGGCGCGCGCGTAGCCGTCGAGCTCTTCGGGCGGCACGTAGCGCGCGACCCTGGCGTGCTTCTCGGTTGGACGCAAATACTGGCCGATCGTCAGCACGTCGACCTCCGCCTCTCGCAGCGCAGCCAGCGCTTCGAGCACCTCGGCCGGCTGCTCGCCGCAACCCACCATCAGCGAGCTCTTGGTCACGTTGGCGCCAGCTTCGCGCGCCCAGCGCAGCACCTGCAGCGAGCGCTCCCACGAGCAGCGCGCGTCGCGCATCGCGCGCTGCAGCCGCGGCACTACCTCGACGTTGTGCGCGAGCACGTCGGGGCGACCCTGCTCCACCAGCGTCACCACGTCGTCCTGCTTGCCGGCGAAGTCGCCGACCAGGGTTTCGACCAGCGTACCCGGGCTGTGCGCGCGAATCCGCTGCACGGTCTGCGCTACGTGACCCGCGCCCCCGTCGGGCAGGTCGTCGCGATCCACCATCGTCAGCACCACGTAGGCCAGGTCGAGTCGGCCGAGCGCCTGCGCCACGTGCTCCGGCTCGCGGGCGTCGACGACGCCACCCGGGTTGCCGCTCTTGACCGCGCAAAAGCGACAGCCGCGCGTGCAGGTGTCGCCGAGCAGCATCAGGGTGGCCGTGCCCTCGCGCCAGCACTCGCCGACGTTGGGGCAGCGGGCTTCCTCGCACACCGTGCTCAGGCCGAGCTGGCGAAACAGGCGCTTGAGCTCCGCGTGCCGCTCGCCGCCGGCGAGCGGGACCTTCAACCAGGCCGGTTTGCGTTCCGCCAGAGCCATCGTTTGCTCGCCGCGCCCGATTCGGTCAGCTTGCTGCCGCGGCCGCGTCGCCGAAGTCACTAACTCAACTCCATATCATGAAGTATAGCCGTTCCGCAGCTCGGGACCGGTATCAGTAGCGAAACTGTAGGTAACACTGACGCATTTGCCGCCAAGTGTGGGGGCGTCTTCGCGTTCCCCTCGCATTTGCCAGGCGCGTCAAGGCCGCTCCGCTTGGCCCCTGATCAGCTCGCTTCGAGCTGGCGAGCCCCCCAGCTCGGAAGCTCGTTCCGTCAGGATAAGGCCCCGCGAAGCGGGCTCGTGCGGGGGTGGGCTCCGGCGCGAACGGATGTGGAGGTACTAGCCGCCTGCGAGCCAGTCCTTGAGCTCGCCGGTCAGCACCCGCGGCGCGCGCTGCAGATCGGCCACGCTGCGCGCTCCGCACAGCAGCATTACCGTCCGCAGCTCGCGCTCCACGCGCTCGAGATAGCGCTCGGCGCCCGCGCGCCCCTGCTCGCGCAGGGCCTGTAGCAGCGGCCGCGCCACCCCCGCCGCGCTCGCCCCCAGCGCCAGCGCGCGCGCCACGTCCAGCCCGCTGCGCACCCCGCCGGTCGCGATCGGCACGAGGCCGGCCTGCTTCGCATAGGCCACCGATACCGCGGTCGGCACGCCCCAGTCCCACAAGAGCTCGCCGACCGGGCGCGTCTGCTCGCCCGCGCGCAGCGTCTCCACCCCGACCCAGCTGGTGCCGCCAGCGCCCGAGACATCGATCACCTCGACGCCCACCGCGCGCAGCTGCGCGGCGGTCTGCCGGCTGATGCCGTTGCCGGTCTCCTTGGCGACCACCGGGATAGGCAGCTCGCGCACCAGCCGTGCAAAGGTCTCCACGCAGCCGCGGAAGTCGCGGTCGCCCTCCTGCTGGATCAGCTCCATCGCGGGGTTCATGTGCACGCACAGCGCGTCGGCCCCGATGTCGGCCGCGAGCTGGGCCAGCGCCTCGCTCGAGCAGGCCCGCGCCTGCACCACGCCCACGTTGCCCAGCACCAGCGTGGTCGGCGCGAGTGTGCGAACCTCGTAGGTCCACGCGGTCTCGGGCGAGCGCTGCATCGCGCGCTGCGAGCCCAGCCCGAAGCCGTAGCCGCGCGCCTCGGCGATCGCGGACAGCTCGCGGTTGACCTCAGCCGAGGGCTCACTGCCGCCGGTCATGGCCGCGATGATCAGGGGAGCGCGCAGGCGCTTGCCGAGCAGGCTGACCGAAGGGTCGACCTCGTCCCAGCTCAGCTCCGGCAGCGACTGGTGCAGCAGCTGCACCTGTTCGAGCAACGTGCTGCGCCCCCGGAACGCCACCTGGTCGGTGGCGCACAGCTCCAGGTGGTCGACCTTGCGCTTTCCGATCTCCGACATCCCTCAGTCGGCAGTGAAGCACGAACCGCGCATCCAGGCCAAGACGCGGGGCCCGGCCGGGCGCCGGGTGCTGCGGGCCAGCCGACGCAAGGGTCAAAAGCGTCTGGCTTCGCGACGCGATCCGGTCTAGACCAGCGCTCGTGGCCGTCGCGTCACACGAGGACGGGTGGGTGCAGCGCGTGGTCGAGCGTGTGAACGCGCGGCTCTCGGTGCTCTTCGCGCACAAACGCGTGCTGGCCCAGCGTACCTCGCCTGAGGCCGGCGAGCTGGTCGACGCCGTGGCCGAGCTGACCATGCGCGGCGGCAAGCGGCTGCGGCCGGCTGCGCTGCACGCCGGCTTCGTCGCGGTCAAGCCCGACGGTGATCCGAGCTGCACGCTGGAAGTCTCGGCCGCGCTCGAGCTGCTGCAGACGTATTTCCTGATCCAGGACGACTGGATGGACGACGACGAGCAGCGGCGCGGGGGACCGTCGGTTCACGTCGCGCTGGGACGGCGCCGCGGCGACCCGCAGCTCGGCGCGAACCTGGCGATTCTGGCGGGCGATCTGGCCTGTGGTTTCGCTTGGGAGCTGGTGGCCGCGGCACCGCTGCCGCCCGCCCGGCTGCGCGACGCGCTCGAGGCGTTCGGGCACATGCACTTCGAGGTGGTGTGCGGCCAACAGCTCGACCTGCTCGGCCACGACGATGTCGCGCTCGTGCACCAGCTCAAGACCGGCAGCTACACCGTGCGCGGGCCGCTGCGGCTGGGCGCGCTGCTCGGTGACGCCAGCGCCGAGCAGCTGGCCGCGCTCGAGCGCTTCGGCGCGCCGGTCGGGCTGGCGTTTCAGCTGCGCGACGACTTGCTCGGCGCCTTCGGCAGCAAGGTCGCGCTGGGCAAGCCGGTCGGCAACGACCTGCGCAGCGGCAAGCGTACCGCGCTGCTCGAGGAAGCGCGCGCGCTGCTCTCGGCCGAGCAGACCGCCGCCATCGACGCGGTCCTCGGCAACGCGAGCGCGAGCGAGAAGGCGCTCGCCCGCGCGACCGAGGCGCTGCTCGGCTCGGGGGCGCGCGAGCGGCTGGAGCAGCGCATCGCCGAGTTGTTGGAGCAGGCGCGCGAGGCGCTAGAGCGCGGGCCCTTCGGCGCCGAGGGCACCGCCATGCTGATGGGGCTTGCCGAGCAACTCGCCCACCGCACGCGCTGATAGGTACGCGCGATGCTGCACGTTGCCGCGCGCCCGCGCGCGTTCGCCTCAATGCAGCACGACCGCGAACGGACCGCGACATCGATAGCCATCACAGGGGTTTCCAGGACGGGTGGCCTGGTCCACGGCGAATCGCACTACCGAGCGGTGGCCCGCCGCGGCCGGCCCGTGCGCAGCCTATTTGGTCGAGCTCGCGATCGGCGGGTAGATGATCGGACCGGTGACCGGGCTGGACGGGAAGACCGAAGGATTGCCCTCGGCCGGCAGCTTGCTGGTGTCGACCTCGGTCACGACCTTGGTCGCTCCGGTCTCGTACAGCGCCTGGCCCACGCACTGGTGCGCTTCCTGATCCAGCACCTGGAGCTTCTGGGCGAGCACCGTCAGCACGGTGTGCTCGTGCGCGCGCAGATCCGGGTCGACCGCCTTCTTGAGCAGATCGAGCCGCGCTTGCGCCGTGCGCAAGTTGGCGTTGATCTGCGCGAGCTTGTCGTCGAGGCAGTTGACCTTGATGATGTCCGCGGCTTTGCGGGCGTCCTGCAGCATGCTCAGCACGTCCTGGCTCAGCGCGCTAGCGCGCCGGACCACGGCTTCGCCCTGCGCGGTCAGGTCTTGTGCGGGCTGCGCGGGGCCCGTTGCGCTTGGGCTCGCGGGTGCCGCCGCCAGCGGCGATCGCGCGGGCTGCTGTTGAGCGGCTGCGGGCGTGGCGAGAGCCAGCAGGAACAACAAGGCTTTCCAGTCGCTTCGCATGGCCGAGCCTCCCGGAGTCCCGACCGGACCCCGACCTCGGGGCTTTCCGCCGTCAGCAAGCCCGCACCCATGCGTTGCACCGCGCCGGCGCCGCATTCAGTCGTGCTCGCCGCTCACGGTCACGGGCCGCCGCGCCGGAGGCCGCCCCCGGCGCGGGCTCAACCCGCAAACAGCGACAGCAGTTGGTCGAAGCTGTCGATCACCGCGTCGGCGCCACTGACTGTGCCGAACCCGTAGCGGGCATGCACGAACGGCACGCCGTTCTCGCGCGCGGCCTGCTGATCGCCCTCGGTGTCGCCGATGAAGATCGGCGCGGGCGCGTGATTGCGCGCCATGATCGCCGCGAGGTTCTCCGCCTTGCTCTTGCCGGTGTTGCCCCAGCATTCGTGGTCGCGAAAGCACGCGTCCAGGCCGCTGGTGGAGCGGAAGACCTCGATGTAACCCGCCTGACAGTTGCTCACGATCATCAGCGGGTAGCGCCGCGCGAGCTCGGGGATCCCACTCTGCACGCCCTCGAAAAGCTGTCCGCCCGCCTCCGCCAGCAGCTGGTTGTCCGCGAGCGCGGTCTCGGCGCTGATGCGGTCGAGCAGTGCGTCGCCGAGGCCCTGCAGCACGCTGGCCACCGCCTCGCGGTGCGAGCGTCCGCAAGCCGGCCGAATGTCGGCTTCGGTCAGCGTGCGCCAGGGCACGCCCAGCCGTTGCAGCACGCGGTTCCACGCCAGCGCGCAGGTCGCGTTGGTGTCCCACAGCGTCCCGTCGAGATCGAAAATCAGGCTGCCCGCGCGCACCGCCCAGACCATGCCGGTCGAGTCAGGGTGGGGTCAAGCGCGTCCCGCTCGGTCCACGCCGATTACGCTAGAGCACCGAACATATTGAAACGTGTGCGAAGTCGGGGTCATGGCGGGATGCAGGGTGCGGGCGGGAGCCCGAAGGCGTAGTCCATCCTACGTCGAGCGGGGAGCGCGCGTGCCATGCGCCCGCGAGGGCCCCGAAATCGTGCGTGTTTCAATATGTTCGGTGCTCTAGGCGACAGGCGACCTCGTTACTGCCACCACAGCGTCTCCTTGCAGATCGCAACGATTGGCCACTTGACGCGCTGACCGGCGGAGTCCGCCAGGGTCACCGTGCCCTGATATATGCCAGGTGCCTGCCCCCGTAGGTCGCGCAGGCTGACGATCAGCTGCTGGTCGCCGGTGATCCGCAGCACCACTTGAGACTTCAAGATCTTGCCTCCGGCCCCGCCCATCAGATCCGTCTTGCCCACCACCTTCATTCCGGCCGCGGGCAGGCTGACGAACCGCGGCCCCGCCATTTCGCTCCTGATGTCGAACCAGAGCGTCAACGACGAGCCTGGATCGTCCTGGCCACCACGGTCGAGGCAGCGAATGACCGGCGCCCAGGCGTTGATCGACAACGCAAGCACGTCCGCCACCCAGCGGCTGAAGGAGTAGTCTTCCGACTCGAGCATCTCGCCCGCGACTGCCGCCGAGTCTTGAGTCAGCGTCACCAGATGGTCGAGATACTGCTCCAGGTGCGTGGTAGCGCGCACGAGCGTACGCGTGGCCCGCCGTCGCCGATCCCCGCCGCTGCCCGAGCCCACCGCCATCGGACTACCCGCCTCTCCTCTTGGCCGTGCGTCTGGCTTTCGTAGCCACGGTTCGTGCGGTGCTCCTGGTCACAGTGGCGTTCTCAGCCGCCGGTGTGGAGTCTCCAGCCGCTACCCCGGAGCCGTCACCAGCACCCCCAGCCGCACGGGCGCTCTCAGCCACGGGTGTAGAGTCTTCGGCCGCCGCCTCACAGCCGCCGGTCGCTACCGGGAACCCGTAGAATGCTCCTATCAGGGCCACGCCGTTGATCCAGAGCGCGGCAGCATCGGCGAAGCTCTGGGCAGCCGTGGACTTTCCGCTCAAGGCGTCAGCATAGACATCGCGGACATCGGCGACGTGGCCCTGGCAGGCTTTGACAAAATCCACCGGTCTCGCCCTGATGGAGGCTAGATTGGCCTTCGCTCGCTCGTGACGTGGTGCCATGTATCCTCCTTGCTCACTAGGCGCCCTGATTCCTGCAGGCACCGAGTAATACCAGATTCAGGAACCAGAAAGGCAAGATGGCGGCCATGTTGAAGTTCAGCCAGTCACGAAGCCAAGGCGGCCGGGCAATTCGGACGCTCTTGCTCGCCTCGATGTGGACTGCGCTATCCGATAGTCTGGTAATGCAGGCGTGCCCGCTGTCCACATCCAATCCGCCAGCGGTTGCTGTTCCTGTGACACTCATGGTGATCGCCTCGGACAACGCGTAGGTGAGCCTAATCTCGGCAGGCTCTGCGCTTTCACCGGATTTGGGCACGACACAATAGGCGATCGAGAGGACATTCCTGAAGTCGGCGAGCGCGGGCACGCTTGCACCGCCACCGCCGGCTGCAGTCACCGCGTTCTCATAGAGTCGAAATCGCCCCGGCTTCCCCGCCTCGGCCTTCGCTTGTTGAGGGCTGGGAAGCTGGGGCGGCGGTGGGGCCTTGGTAGAGCCCGGGATCAGCTTCGTGCAGTCCGCATCGGCAATTCGAGCACTAACCCTGAAACACTCGGGAGCCTCTATGTGCCACATTCTGGGGTCATAACTCTTGACGAAGTCTCTGATCGGACGGTTGACGTCGAACGACACCGAGATCGTCGTCACTTCGAACGAGTCGAAGCTGAAATCACAGCGTACGTTTGACACATTGCAGCCGGAAGTGAACGCGGCCGTGAGATAAGCTTCCGCCGGTTCGAGCTTCTTCAGGTCGGCTTCCAGGTCCAACCAACGGCGCTTGAACTGAGGCAGTTGCTGCCCGAGAGCCGACCAAAGCTTGAGCTCTTTATCCTTGGCACGATGCGCTATGGCGATCGCGCTTGCGCTGGTTCCGAGGGCATGGCGGAGGTGCCTGTCGTCCAACTTGCCCAAGCTTGTAGCCAACGCTTCAAGCGGCTTGACCGCTAGACCCAAGCTGCGCGCTTCATCCGAACCCTCGGCGGGACGGCGCTTGAGCCACTCCCGGTAGCGCGGATCACCCGTCCGCGCACGCAGCACGGCCAAGTGGTAGTCGAGATTGAACAAGGCCTCGAGCTGATGCATGACTGCTGCCCCCAGCCCTGCTTCGTACTCCACACGAACCATGGTGACAATACCGATGGAAGCGCTAGCGAGCTATAGTCCACTCGTCTGTTGGCGTGAATGAGTCATGTCATGGACTGTCTCTCTCTCGCCCCTCGCTGAACGGGAAGCCATTTGATGCTCAAGGACGTCGCGCTCATCACCGGGGCATCGAGCGGGATCGGGCTTGCCCTGGCGCGGGTGTTTGCCGAAGAGGGACACGACCTCGTGGTCGTTGCGCGCAGTCGCGACAAACTACAGCTCCTCGCGCGGGAGCTTTCGCGTCAACATGGCGTTCGTGTGATTCCGCTCACTAATGATCTTGCCCGTTCCGGTGCCCCACAAGCGTTGCTGAGCGCGCTCCGGCGGCGCAGGCTTCACGTGGACGTGTTGGTCAACAACGCCGGTGTGCTGTTCGCTGGAGATTTCAAGGACATCGCGCTGCGCTCCCACCGGGCCCTGCTGCAGCTCAACGTGATCGTGCCTACCGTGCTAACGCAGCTCTGCCTGGGGCCGATGCTCGAACGTGGCCGCGGGCGAATCTTGAATGTTGCGTCGATCGCGGCCTTTCAACCGCTGGCGCGGCTTGCCGCCTATGCGGGCAGCAAAGCGTATGTGTTGCACTTCACAGAAGCGTTGTGCGAAGAGCTCAAGGGCACCGGCGTGACCGCAACCGCGCTCTGTCCGGGCTTCACGGACACGGACATGATGTCCACGGCCGGGGACGCTTCCTGGCTCCCGTCCTTCGCGGTCAGCTCCGCCGAGCAGGTTGCTTGCGACGGTTACCGCGCCTGCATGAGCGGCATGCCGGTGTACGTGAGCGGGGCGGCTAACCAGATGTTCGCGGAGATCGTTCGCCACCAACCGCGCTGGCTCGTCCGTGCGCTCAGCGGATGGGTTGCTCGCCAGCGTGCGTGAGCCGCCATTATCTTCCGGAAGGTTTCGAGTCAACGATCGCACGCCGTTTCAACAATGCGCACTCCGGGCAGCGACAAACCGTATTCCGGTCCGAAGGCCAGGGCCGGCGTCTGAAACCCCGCCGTGTAGTCCCCACTCAATACCCGATCGGCAATCGCGATCGATGCCAAAGCAGTAAACGAATACACTTCCGGGCTGTGGACGCGGATTGCCGCGGAGCGGCCGCGCGAGTCAGCCACTTCTGCGACGATCGCAGCAGCGCCGCGCGCACGGGCTTCGCCGGAGGGACCGTCGGGCAAGAGCCGAGCCATCGTCCCTTGTAGTAGTCGTGCCGACGGTGTCTTCAGGACCCAACCCGCATTTCGCTTGAGGCTCAGCCCGAGCTCCACGATGGGGGTAACCTCGTAGTAGACGGTGATGTCCCGGATCCCGGTCGAGTAGTACGCGGAGGACACGTCGGCCCAACTCAACGCAGTGGCGCGCTTCGGACCTTCGCCAAAATCGAAATCGCGCATCAAGTCACCCGGCGCAACCTGGACCAGTTGCCCGCCCCTGCGGACCGTTACCGGCTCTGCGAACTGGTCGAGCACGGTTTCGGCCGAGCCCCGCGAAATTGCGTTGAGCCCGGTCAATCCGATCGCCAGGCTCTTGGCGCGCGGCAGGCGCCGGGTGGCCAGGGTCGCAGCAGAGTCGGTCAAGACGATGTCGAAGCCGACGCCGGGAAGGAGCATTGCGGCGCTTCGACGCGCCTCGCGATCGAGCGAGGCCAGGGCTTCGAACACGGTGAATTCGCCACAGATGTCGAGATAGTGAAGACCGCGCTCGATGCACGCTCTAGCCAGGGGCAACGCGGTTGCGCGAAACGGTCCGGCGGCGTTCAGCACCACGTCCACATCGTCGAGCAGCGCGTCGACCGCAGCTCGGTCCTCGAGCGCGGCGACCCTGTAGCCGAGCTGATTCGGGGCGGCCAGCGCGGCGAGCCGGGCCCCCGTTCGGCCCCCGACCACGGGCCGCAAGCCGCGCGCCAAGGCCTCCTGCACGATCAGCCGGCCCGTGTAGCCGCAGGCCCCGTAGATCAGCAACCGATCGCGCACGAACCGCCCCCTCCCGAGAAAACCCAACGGACGTGAAGCGCATAATTGGCCGATGCATGGTACACGACTCCTCGGCATGGAGGAGGCACGGCCCGGGAGGCACGTGGGCTGCCACAGCTGCGCCGCGCAGAACCCCGGCAACGCCCGGTTCTGCAATCAGTGCGGCGCGGCCTTGGCGGCGAGCGTTGCGATCAGAATGGCGCGAGGCGAGGCCGAGCGTCGCCAGCTGACGGTGATGTTCAGCGACCTCGTGGGCTCGACCGCGATGTCGCGCGCGCTCGACACGGAGGATTATCGCGACCTGCTGAACGAGTACCAGGCGCTCTGCAGCGGTATCGTCACCGAGCTCGGAGGCATCGTCGCCCAATATCTGGGCGACGGGGTCCTGGTCTACTTCGGATACCCCGAGGCCCACGAGGACGATCCGCGCCGCGCGACCCAAGCGGCGCTCGCCATTCACGAAGGCATGAAGTCACTCGGCGCTCGCCTGACCATCAAGGTGCCCGTGACGCTTCAAGCTCGCATCGGCATCCATACCGGCATCGTGGTCGTGTCGCAAACCGGGGCGAGCCACGATCCCCTGGCGCTAGGAGAAGCGCCG
Organism: uncultured delta proteobacterium; assembly: GCA_963778655.1. GTDB lineage: Bacteria > Myxococcota_A > Polyangia > Polyangiales > JAFGIB01 > CAVZVA01. Next base: position 461,609 of record CAVZVA010000010.1, on the reverse strand, counting down.
AACCTCGCGGCTCGACTCCAACAGCTTGCGGAACCGAGCACCGTCGTCGTCAGCGAAGCGACCCACAAACGGATCGCCGGCTATTTCGAGACTCAGCCGCTCGGAGAGCTTACGGTCAAGGGCTTCGACCAGCCGGTTGCGGTGCATAAGGTGCTGGGCGCCACGGGCGCTCAGAGCAGGCTCCGCGCAGCCAGCCTGAGCCTTGCTCCATTGGTGGGCCGCGACTCCGAAACAACGGAGCTCGAGCAGCAGTGGGAAAGCGTGCTCCAAACCGGCTCTCTGCGCGCCGTCGTGCTCTGCGGGGAACCGGGCATCGGAAAATCCCACCAGGCACAGGCCCTCAAGCAGCGGCTCTCGGGCCGTTGCACGGTGGTTGAAAGCTATTGCTCCGTGCTCGACCAGAACGCCGTTCTTCGCCCCATCGCGAGCGCGCTGGAGTCCGCAGCACAGCTGACCGGGGTCTCGGATCCGACGCAGCGATTCGAAGGCTTGCGCCGATACGGCGAGGAGCTCGAGCTCAACGCCGACGTCGTGCCATTTTTGGCGTCGGTCTTGTCAATCCCGATACCCGAGCACCTGGCCCAGGCCACGCTCACGCCTCAGGTCAGGCGCCAGCGGACGATGCAGAGCCTCATGGCGTGGCTGCGTTCCCTGGCGCGGCACGCCCCGGTGCTGCTCTTGATCGAGGATTTGCAGTGGGCAGACCCCTCCACGCTCGAGCTGCTCGGGAGCTACGTCGGCGCCGCCGACAGCGGGCCCATTCTACTTCTTGCAACCGGCCGTCCCGAGTTCGTTCCGGACTGGCCTGCAGCTTGCACGAAGTTCATCACACTGCGACGGCTGCCTCGTGACTTCGCGGAGCGCTTGATCGACCGCAGCGCGCAAAATCGGAAGCTTCCGCGCGCGGTGCTCGACCGCGTCATCGAGTTGACGGACGGCATACCGCTTTACCTCGAAGAGGTCACCAAGGCGATTCTGGAGTCGAAGGCCCTGCTCCCGGTCAACGACCACTATGAGCTCTCGGGCGCGCTCCCCGAGTCCGTGGTCCCAGCGACCGTGCAGGACTCGTTGATGGCCCGCCTCGATCGAACCGGCGATAGCAAGACAGTCGCCCAGCTCGCGGCCGTGCTAGGGCGTGAATTCTCCGAGCGCGTGCTGCGCGCGGTGTCGCTCATGGACGATGCCGCTCTCAACGCGGGCCTACGCCGACTGATAGACGCTGAGCTGATTCTGCCAGGCGAGGAGCGCGGCGGTCGCGTCTACCGTTTCAAGCACGCCCTGATCCAGGAAACCGCCTACCAATCGCTTCTGAAGAGCAGACGGCGTCAGTACCACCATCGAGCCGCGAGCGTGCTCCGCGATCTGTTTCCCGAGGTTGCGGAGACTCAACCGCATCTGATCGCGCTCCACCACGCGCGGGCGAATCTTCCGGAGTTGGCCATCGACTACTTCGAACGCGCTGGCAACCTGGCGTTCAGCTCTCAGGCCTACGCGGAATCCATCAACCACTTTCAGAGCGCACTGGCACAGCTGCGGGAGCTCCCCGAAGGCAAGGCCCGCAATAGCCGAGAGCTGGGCCTGTTGACTGCGCTCGGTTTGCCGCTGTTGATGACCAAGGGCTACGCGGCGACAGAGGTCGAGAAGGTCTACGACAGGGCGCTCGCGTTGTGCACCGAGGTCGATCCACCACTGCGCGTGCTGTTCGGGATCTGGGGCGTGCAGATCACGCGTGGCGATCGCGCAAGTACCGAGCGCATGGCCGCGCGCTTCGAGCAGATCGCCGAAAGCGGGCGCAATCCTTGCGAGCGGCTGATCTTGCTGGCCGCCGTCGGCAGCCACGCGTTCTGGTGCGGCCGGATCGCCAAGGCGATTTCCGCGCTGCAGGGCGCAGCCCGCGAATTCGAGCCCGAGATGCTGCTCACGTTGCCGCGCGACCATGGCTACGACAATGCCCTCTATCCTCATCTGTACTTGAGCTGGGCAGAGTACGTCGCGGGGCGCTTCGAGGACGCTCAAACCACCTGGAACGGGCTCTGGACCCTCACCGAGCGAGCCAACACGCCCTACCTCACGGTCATGGCGCTCTCCTTCGGCGCGTCGATCGCGAATGACATCGGCGATACCGATCGAGCCCTCGCGCTTTCTGAACAGGGGATGGCGCTCGCCACGGAGCATCAGCTTGTGTTCTGGCAGGCGAGCTGTCAGGTCCAACACGGCGCGGCCCTGTGCGATCGTTCGAAGCTCGAGGAAGGGATGAAGCTGATCGAGCAGGGGGTCCAGTTGTACCGTTCGATCGGCGCCTTCACCGGCCTGCCCAACGCGCTTACGAAACGTGCCGACGCTTGCCACCGTTCAGGCGCAACCGAGAAGGGCCTGGCGACCGTCGAAGAAGGATTGGCGTTGAGCGACAAGAACCTCGATCGACTCTCGGTTCCCGAGCTGCTGAGGCTCAAAGCACAACTGCTGCTGCAGGAGCCGCGCACCGAAGCCCAGGCCGAAGCCTGCTTTCTGGAGTCGATCGAAGTCGCGCATGCCAGCGGTGGCGCTCTGTGGGAGCTGCGCACGGCCACGAGCTACGCGACCTGGTTGCTCGAGCGCGGAGAGCCGGCGCGCGCGGCGCAGATTCTCGACGCTGGCTGCCGATCGATCGCCAACGGCGACGCACCGGTCTTGGACCAGGCGCGCGAGCTCGCGGCCGCGATCCCGCTCAGGCCCGATGGATCGCCCACGCCGGAAGCTCCCGGATAAACTGCAGGTCCCTCGACTTCGGCAGGCCAGCAAAGGTCCGACGAAACTCCCAATCCGCCGCGCCGGCCAGAGCGTGTGCCAGCTGGCTCGCATAGGTGAGGCTGCCGTAGCGATCCATCAGCCCTCGGACCCACCTCACGTCCTGAGCGCGCTTCTGCCTGCGCGTTTGGCCGAGAAACGCGCGAAGGCGGGTACGCTCTTCAGGGTCGACCTGATTGAGCAGGTGCACGATCATCAGCGTCCGCTTGCCTTCCCACAGGTCGCCTTCCAGCTCCTTGCCGTACCGCCGACTGTTGCCGACGAGATTCAGCATGTCGTCCTGAATCTGGAAGGCCGCGCCTACGAAGAAGCCAAAACGTAGAAATTGCTCGAGGTCGATACCGTCCCGCGTACCGATCAATGCCCCGATCCGGATTGGGAACACCGTCGAGTACCAGCAGGTCTTCTTCAGCACCATGCGCAGGTAGTCTTCTTCTCCGAGATCGACGGTGTTGTTCTCCCGCCATCCGAGCTCGATGGCCTGCCCTTCGACGGTCTCGCGCGCCATGTGCTCGGCTTCCTCCATGATCCGCAGTGACACCCTCACGCCGAGGGTTTTGCGGTTGTCCAACAGAGGCTGCAAGCTCAGAACGCTCAACGCGTCCCCGACGTTGATCGCGATCGGTGCGCCGTGAAGAACGTGCAGTGTGGGCTGACCACGGCGCTCCTCGCTGTCGTCCTCGATGTCGTCGTGAACCAGGAACGCGTTGTGCAGCAGCTCGAGCGCAACCGCCGAATTGAGCGCATCGTCGGTAGTGGCGCCGTACGCGCGCGCCACGGCAATGCACAAGCTCGAGCGAAGCGAGCGCCCCGCCCGCTCAGGGTAGTCGCGAACCGCATCGCCGAGGTACTCCGCTCCGCGCGCTCCTCGCACCTGAAGATACTTGCGGAGCGCGTTCCTACTCACCGCCCCGTATTCTGCGAGCAGCTTGGCTGCGACTCCGGGTCGCGACATAGCTCAGCGCTCGATCCTCATTTGGCGACCGTGACCGTAAGGCGTCCCCTTGGATGCCCGGTCGCGGCATCCAGAATCACGCCCGTGTAGCGGTCCGGTCGTAAGCGATCCGGCACGTGCACACGCACTTTCAACGGCCCGGCAGGGTCCGAGCGCGGTTCGACCGAAACCTCTGTGATCTTCTGGGAGCCGGAGCGCGCACGAAGAGGCTCGACCCGCAGGGGGCCGTCCAACGGCTCGTCGAGCGCCACGATGATCTCGGCCGCTTTCGGCGACCGCACCTCGAGCACAAGGCGCGATCGGCCTGCACCCGTAGCCACGCGCTGCGATGCGCGTGAAGCAGAGCCGGCTTTGCCGGCTCCGGACCCCGGTGCGCCCGTGCTCGGCCCCGACTGCCGCTCCGCGGCGTTCATCATCAGGCCCATCGCATCGAACCACAATGCGGTGAAGTCGGAGGCGTACTGCATCATGCGTTGGGTCATTTTCGGAAGGTCGTCGCCGGATGCCACGTGTTTCGCGCGAGGACCTCCGAAGGCATTCGCGACCGCGGCACCTTGCTTCATGTATTCGTCGATCACGCGATATCCGAGCTCCACGCCGCGCTGGACCGGGTCCGCGGACCTACTTCGTCCGGCCGGAGCTTGCTCGCTCTGCGCGCCAGCGCGGGCCGCATCCGCTCCGAAGATGCCAGACCAGGAACGCAGCGGTTCGGTTCGGGGCAGCTCCGGCCGCTTCACCCTTGCGGATCGCTTCCGCGAGCGCGAGTTGGTGCGGTTCATAGCTCCTTTACCTGCGGGTTCATGGATGATCGAAGCCGACGATCTCTTCGAGCGGAGGAGATTGCGAGAGCGCGTGTGCTGCCAACCGCCCAGACATTACCGCGGCTTCGACGCAGCCCTCGTTGAAGCCGCAGCTCGTCCAATCACCAGCTACCGTAAGATTGTCGTAGGTTCGATCCAGAGGTGAGATTCTGAACCGACTGCTGTCCGGCAAGCTCAAGCAGTAGCGGTCGGATGGCTCCACGTTAGCCGTCCAATATTGCGAGTCGATTCGCGATTCGTCGGCTTTCCCTGAAGCCGAAGCTTCGGGAGATACCAACAGATTCCAGCGAAATCGCCCTCGACCGTCGATCGCTCTGGGCCACAATGCGGAGACATCGCGTTGCAGATACTCGATGGCGTTCTGTCGCACCTCCTTACGACGGGTCTCCGGGTAGTCGGGGCGACGGATCTCTTCCGCTGGGGCGTCGCCGAGCACACTGCAGAAGTACGCGACCGCCCGGACGGGGCGGGGGAAGTGTTCCTCTGCAACTAGCTGCGGCATGTCGGCCCAGGTATCGAAAGGCTCAACGTAGCAGGAAATGTTGAGCGAGGGTCCCTTCCAGCCGAGCTGATGGACGTCCTTGCTGAGCCAGAGCTGCAGAGCCTGGGTTGGAACCGATTGGACTTTCGATACCATCCGTTGCCAGCGCTTGTCACGCGCGATGATCTCGCGGCACACGTACGGCACGGCGCCAAGACCGACCGCAAGCACGACCAAGTCGAAGTCGCGGCCAACGTGTAGAACCTTGGTCCCCGAGTTGCGCGAATCCCAGTGCGACTCGAAACGCCTGCCCTCGCGTCTCAGGCGCTCACCGTCGGCGAGCTGCCGCCAGTCCGGCTGCGCCGGCCAACAGGGCAAGCCCCGGACATCGACGAGCGGCTCGTACTTCTGCGTCCTGACCTTGGCCTGTACGTCGAAATCCAGGGTCGCGATGTGCGGCCCATCCGAACGGGACGACCTCAGACCCAGGTTGCGCAGCCGGTGAAAGAATTCGAATTTCACGCCGCGTCGTTCCAGCACCTCGTAGAACGGGGCAAAGACGACATCTCCCATCCCGGCCTGCATCTTCCAGAAGAACGAGCCGCGGTAGGTGAAGAACGCGCGCAGCGCCGCGCGAACGGCTTGCCCCGCCGCCATGCGCGGGCGCGTCACGTCGCCGTCCTCGTAAGCAAACGCGAGGTCGTAGTGGGCGCGCAAAAACGAGCCTTGCACCGACCGCTCGGAGGCGCCGTTCAGCGTCAACCATTCGCGACACTCGAAGTGGTCGATCGCGTCGAAACCTTTCGGATCGATGACAAGTCGGTGGCGAATGATGCCGCGAATTGTAGCGAGCACCACATCCATGACTTCCCAGAGACGCCCTAACCCTTGGTCCCGGTCCGTCATCCGCTCGATTTCGGCACGCGCGGAGTCTGCAAGCGCGGCGTGGAAGCTCAAGATGGCGTCGCTCGGAAAGCGAGGCAGCAGACGCGCCACCTCGTCCAACACGTCCAGCCCTTGAATTAGGCCCGCGAGCCCGGTCAGGCCGCCATAGCGCATGAGCCGTTCCATCGTCTGCGCCAGCTGACCCGGCGCGGCCCCGACCGAGCTGCTGGTCCTCGGGGCAACCCTGGCGGCTTCGTCCTCGACACCCGCCCGAATCGTTTCGAGCAGCGCTCGGACCAGTGCGATCGCGCGCTGTAGATAATCCGCAACCGTCCAGCGGGCCGGCGAGCCGTCGCGATCCCCAGGAAGGCCGGGTACCGGCGGGAACTGCACGATCCACGGTGACCAAGTGCCGCTAGCAGAGCGTTCCATCACGCCGCAGAACGGATCGGGCTTGAACGCGTCTTGCCATCCCGCGATCCGGCAGCGCTCGGGATTGCGGGCAAGCTCTTCGTAGCACTCGCGCACCAGACGGAAGGCATTTTCGTAGAACCCGAACCAGAGATGGAGCCCATGCTCCTCGATCCGGTCGGCAGGCCCGCGCCCTGAAGCTCCCTTGCCCCCCAAGCGCCAACCTTGCTGGTAGAGCGTGATCTGATACTTGCCGGCATGCTCGGGGCGAGTCAGCTCGAACGCCGCTGTCACGCCGGCGCAGCCGCCTCCGACAATTGCTACCTTGATGGGACGCTTTGTGCTCAACACCAAGCTCGAAGCCAACTGCGGCGCGAGCGTAGGTCAGTCAGGTGCAAAAGTGAAGCTGAGGCGACACACCTCGCTTCCCTGGAAAACGGCAGAAACCACACCGAGACGCGGCCCGTTCGCCGCGCGCTACCAGGCGACGGGCGACAACTGGGTTGGACGTTTTGGCCGGCGGGCGCGACGCTCAGCCCGCGACCAGCGCCAGCAACCTCGCGCGGTGCTCCGCGCTCATGCGCTGGAGGTTGCCTTGCAGGTCGACCACGGCGTGCTGGGTGGTCGCGACGGCGGCAAGCTCCTGGCCGCACCGGATCTGGTAGCCGAAGCCGAAGGAGGCGTGACGCACGCGTTCGAGCCAGCCGGTGACGCTGAGCAGCTCGTCGAAGCGCGTGGCCCTGCGCAGCTGGATCTCGACCCGCGTTACCACCACGTGGATGCCCTGCTCGACGTAGCGGCCGTAGGGCTGGTCGTGCTCCTGCAGGAAGCGTACGCGCGCCAGCTCGAGGTAGCGCACGTAGTTGGCGTGGTGCACCACGCCCATCGCGTCGGTGTCGTAGAACGGGACGCGATACTCGACGCTGCTGGTCGGCGCGCCTTCGGGCAGCATCAACCTGGCGGCGAGACCCTGGGCCATGGCCGCCCTCTAGCCACCGCCGCCCCCCGGGTCAAGTGCGGGCGCAGCCGCGCGTCCGTTGTGCAGGGCGCCGACCGTCCCGAGCCGTGGCCTTGCGCTCCCGGCCCGGGGCTGGCTAAGACTGCGCGATGGCCTTTGGGCACGGCAAGCTGATCCTGTTCGGCGAGCACGGCGTGGTGCACGGCCGGCCGGCGATTGCCGCGGCGCTGCCGCGCGGGGTCGAGGCCGAGGCCCGCCCCGCCCCGCGCCCGCGGCTCGAGATCGAGCCCTGGGGCGTGGCCTTCGACGCGGACGCAAAGCAGGCCGACCGGCCCGGCGAGATGCTGCGCGAAGCGTTCTGCGCGCTGCTCGATCTCTACGGGCAGCGGCCCGCGCTGTGCGTGCAGGCGCGTGTTTCCCTGCCCAGCTCCGCCGGCCTCGGCAGCTCGGCTGCGCTCAGCGTGGCGATCGTGCGCGCGCTCGACCAGGCGCTGGGCATCGCGCGCGAGCCGGCGCAGGTGGCCGAGGCCGCGCTGAGCGCCGAGCGCGTGTTCCACGGCAACCCTTCGGGCATCGACACCGCGTTGGCCAGTCACGGCGGCGTGGCGTTGTTCCGCAAGGGCAGCCCACTTGAGCCGCTCAAAGTCGGGCGCAAGCTCACGCTGGTGGTGGGCGACAGCGCGCAGGCCGGCGACACGGCCTCGACCGTGGCCTCGGTCGGCCGCCAGCACCTGCAGAACCTGGCCAGGGTCGAGCAGATCTTCGACGGGATGGAAGCCATCGTGGTCAACGCCAAGAGCGCGCTCGCTGCCGGCGAGCTGTGGCGGCTCGGCCAGTTGATGGTGCTCAACCAGAAGCTGTTGGTCGGCCTGATGCTGTCGACCACGCGACTGGAGGAGATGTGCCAGGCCGCGGAAAAGGCCGGCGCGCTCGGCGCCAAGCTCACCGGCGGTGGCGGCGGCGGGTGCATGATCGCGCTGTGCGAGAACGCGGAGCAGGCGCAGCGCGTGCAGGAGGCACTTGCCGCGCTGGGCCGCAGCAGCTTCGTAGCCGAGGTGGGGCCATGAAGCGGAGCCGTACGCGGGCTTTGCCCGGACAGGATCAGGCGCGATGAGCGATGGAGCACAGCTCGAGGCGCGCGCGCTCGCCCGCGCCAACATCGCGCTGGCCAAGTACTGGGGCAAGGCGGACGAGAAGCTCAACCTGCCGGCGGTGCCGAGCGTGTCGATCACGCTCGATCCGCTGACCACGCGCACCCGCGTGCGCTTTTCGACGGGCTTGCACGCCGACAGCTTCGAGCTCGACGGCAAGCCCGCCGATCCCAAGGAGACCGCGCGCGTGTGCAAGCTGCTCGATGCGGTGCGACGCAAGGCCGGGTTGACGCTGCACGCACAGGTCGAAAGCAGCAATGACTTCCCGACCGCTTCCGGCCTGGCCTCGAGCGCTTCTGGTTTTGCCGCGCTGGCGGCTGCGGCGCGCGCCGCAGCCGGGCTGCCGTTCGACCGCGCGGCGATCAGCGCGCTGGCGCGCGCAGCCTCGGTGTCGGCAGCGCGCTCCGCGTTCGGCGGCTACGTGGAGCTGCCGCTGGCCTCGCGCGGGCAGGTGGAGCTTGCAGCCCAGCAGATCGCCCCGCCCGAGCACTGGCCGCTGCGCGTGGTGGTGGCGGTGACCAGCGAGGGCCGCAAGCAGGTCGGCTCGACCACCGGCATGCTGCATACCGCGCGCACCTCGCCGTACTACGCCGCCTGGGTCGAGGTCTCGCCGCGGCTCGCGGCCGAGGTGCGCGAGGCGATCCTGGCGCGCGATCTGCCGCGCCTGGGCGCCGCCATGGAACAGAGCACGCTGGCGATGCATGCCTGCGCGATGGCGGCGGCGCCGGCGATCGTCTACTTTCGCCCGGCCACGCTGGCGGTGCTCGAGCGCGTGCGCGCGCTACGCGACCAGCAGCAGGTGGCGGTCTGGGCGACCGCTGACGCCGGTCCCCACGTCAAGGCGCTGTGCCACGCCGGCGACGCCGAGCGCGTGCAGCGCGCGCTCGAGCAGACCGAGGGGGTGCTGCGCACGCTGGTGTGCGAGCCGGGTGCGGGCGTCGAGATCGCGAGCTGAGCATGCGCCGCGTTGCCGCCAGCGCCCCGGGCAAGATGATGATCGCGGGCGAGTACGCGGTGCTCGACGGCGCCGAGGCGGTGGTCGCGGCGGTAGGACGCCGCGCGTACGCGCGCCTCGAGCCGGGTGCGCAGGGCGAGCTGCCGAAGGAGGCGCTGGCCGCGCGCGCGGCGGCCGAGCGCAGCGCGGGCGCGCTATCCGCGGGGCTCGCGCTCTCGCTCGACGTGCGCGAGTTGCGGCAAGGCGACAAGAAGCTCGGGCTGGGCTCGTCCGCGGCGGCGTCCGCGGCGGCGGCCGGGGTGGTGTTCGCGGCGCGCGGGCTCGACACGAATGCGCCCGAGGTACGCGAGCGGCTGCTGCAAGTGGCGCTCGAAGGGCACCGGGCGGTTGCGCCCGATGGCAGCGGCGCCGATGTGGCGGCTGCGGTGCTGGGTGGGTTCGTGCGCTTCCGCAGGCTCGGCGCCGTGGGCGTGGAGACCCACGCGCTGCGCTGGCCCGAGGGCCTGCTGCTGGTCCCGGTCTGGACGCGCAAGGAGGTCCGTACCAGCGACATGTTGCAGCGGGTCCGGGCGCTCGAAGCGGGCGACCCGGCCGGCTATCGCGCGCGCATGCGGGCGCTGGCCGAACAGTCGGAGCAGCTCGTATCGGCCTTGATTGCTGGCGAAATCGAAGCGGCCCTGGACAGCGTCCACGAGTGCGGAAGCGCCATGGCTGAGCTGGGTGAGGCCGCCGGGATCAGTATCGTAGATGACACAACCGCTCGCCTGCGGGCGCTCGCGCGCGCGCACGGCGGGGCTGCCAAGCCCTCCGGCGCGGGCGGCGGAGACATCGTGATTGCCGCGTTTTCCAATGCTAATGCAGCCGATAGCTTCCGGGTGGGGTGTGCGGCTGCTGGTTTCGAAGTACTATCGTTGGAGCTTGGGGTCACAGGGGAACGCGATGAGGAGTCGGCGTAATGCAGCGCAATTCGAGGTGGCCCGGATTCTACAAGCTATCGATTGAAGAGCGGCGCAAGGTCGCCGCAGACACCCTTGGCATCCACCCCGACGAGCTCGGCGCGGCCCTCGAAGGCGGGCTGCTCAGCGAGCAAGCCGACAAGATCATCGAGAACGTGGTCGGCACCTTCTCGCTGCCGTTCGCCCTGGCGCTCAACGTCAAGGTCAACGGCACCGACTACATCGTGCCGATGGTGGTCGAGGAGCCGTCGGTCGTCGCCGCGGCCTCCAATGCCGCACGCATGATCCGCGAAGGCGGCGGCTTCGAGGCCGAGGCCGACGCGCCGGTCATGACCGCCCAGGTCCAGCTCGACGACGTGCCCGACGCCGCCCGCGCCTGCGACCTGCTGCGCAAGCACCAGGGCGAGCTGTGCGCGCTGGGTGACGCCCAAGTACCCAACCTGGTGCGCCGCGGCGGCGGCATGCGCGGCATCGAGCCGCGCGATCTCGGCGACGGCATGCTGGTGGTGCACCTCTACGTCGACTGCCGCGATGCGATGGGCGCGAACCTGGTCAACACCGTGGCCGAGGGCCTGGCCGAGCGGATTGTGGAGCTGTGCGGCGGAACGCTGGGGCTGCGCATCCTCTCGAACCTGTGCGACCAGCGCCGGGTCCGCGTGCGCTGCCGCGTGCCGGCAGCCGCGCTCGCCGGCAACGGCTTCAGCGGGGCCGAGGTGCGCGACGGCATCGTGCGCGCCTCGCGCTTCGCGGAGCGCGACCCCTACCGCGCCACCACCCACAACAAGGGCTTCATGAATGGGCTCGACGCGGTCGTGATCGCCACCGGCAACGATTGGCGCGCGGTCGAGTCCGGAGCGCATGCGTACGCCGCGCGCAACGGCCGCTACGAGCCGCTGTGTGTGTGGAAGCGCCAGGGCGAAGACCTCGCCGGTGAGCTCGAGCTGCCGCTCTCGCTCGGCACGGTGGGCGGTCCGTCGCGCGTGCACGACGGCGCGCGCATGGGTCTACGCATCGTCAGCGTGGGCTCGGCCACCGAGCTCGCGATGGTCGCGGCCAGCATCGGCATGGCCAGCAATCTCGCGGCGCTGCGCGCGCTCGCCACCGAGGGCATCCAGCGCGGGCACATGGCGCTGCACGCGCGCTCGGTCGCGACCGCGGCCGGCGCGATCGGCCCCGAGGTCGAGCGCGTGGCGGCGCGCATCCACGCCGCCGGCGACGTCTCGCTCGACGCGGCGCGCGGGGTGCTCTCCGAGCTGCGCCTCCCCGCCAGCAGCGCGCCGCCGCCGGCGCAGTAGTAGAGCGCTCAGCGAGCCTGTTCTCGCTCTTCGACCTGCTGCTCGACCCAGCGCAGCACCGGCTCGCAGTGGTTGACGCCGTCCAGGTGTGACATTTGCTGGATTCCGGTCGGGCTGGTCACGTTGATCTCGGTCAGCTTGCCGCCGATCACGTCCAGGCCGACGAAGTGCAAGCCGTCCTGCAGTAGGCGTGGCCGGAGGGTGTCGATGATCACGCGTTCTTCGGCGGTGACGCTGGCCCCGACCACCGAGCCGCCTACGTGGATGTTGCTGCGCACGTCGTCCTTCTGCGGCACCCGCAGGATCGCGCCGAGCGGCTCGCCGCGCAGCAGCAGGATGCGCTTGTCGCCCTCACGCACAGCCGGCAGGAACTCCTGGGCCATGGCCACGCGCCTGCCGTTGAGGGTGCTCAGCTCGATCAGCGTGTTGAGGTTGAGGTCGCCCAAGCTGAGCGCGAGCACGCCTTCGCCACCGGCGCCGCCGAGCGGCTTGATCACCGCCTTGCCGCCGACCGCCGCGACGAACTGCTTGATCTTGGCCTTGTCGCTGCTGACCAGCGTGCGTGGCATCAGCTCCGGGAAGTAGCAGGCGTAGAGCTTCTCGTTGGCCTGGCGCAGGCCGTGCGGATCGTTGACCACCAGGGTGTCGGCCTTCACCCGGTCGAGCATCAACGTGCACCACAGGTAGTCGCTGTCGAAGGGCGGGTCGGTGCGTACGAAGATCGCGTCTGCGTCGTGCAGGCACAGCTCCTCGGCCGCGTCCAGCGTGATCGGCTGCGCGGCCACGCGCTGCAGGGTGGCCCGACGCACCGTCGCGAACAGCTTGCCGCCGTCCAGGTAGAGGTCGCGCTGCAGGCAATGGTCCACGCGGTGACCGCGCGCCTGCGCCTCCAACATGAGCGCGAACGAGGTGTCCTCGTCGACCTTCACGGTCGAGGGAGGATCCATGATCACCACGAAACGCACGTCGTGCCCCGCTCGTCTTCGGTTACAAGCCCTTGTCCGCGATCCAGCGATTGGTGAACTCGGCCGCCGAGTCATAGGTCGCGCGCGATTGCTTCTCGATGAACAGCTCGAGCACCTTGCCGACGCCGAACACCTTGACGCTGTTGTCCACTTCCACGATACGCTCGAGCCTCTTGTCGCCGCGCGGCTCCGCCCACAGCACCAGGTGGGTTTGGATCTTGTCGGCGCCGACTTTGGGCGTCACCTCGATCGTGAAGCGGCGGCTCTTGGGGTCGAACACGCCGTCCTCGACATAGCTGGTGCTGTCGCCCACCACCTTCTTGGCGACCGCCGGCAGCTCGATCGGGGGCGCACACTCGACGCGGCGGTGGATCGAGCCGTCTGCACGGCGGTCGAGCTCCAGCACGCGGTAGAGATTGAAGCGGAGGTGCTCCTGGAACAGCGCCTGGTTGTACTCTGGGTCGAAGAACAACTTGTCCCAGAACGTGTCGACGTCGGTGTTGAAGGTATGGGTGATGGTGTAGCGCACGGCGCCGGGGACTCTAGCGCATAACCGAAGCCGCGCCATCAGCGCGGTTGGGCGCGGGGGCCGCGGGCGCGGCGCGCAGCCGCTCAGTCGGGGTCCACCCCGATCAGAACCACGGTGACGTTGTCCTCGCCGCCGGCGTCGTTGGACTCCTGCACCAGAATGCGCGCGGCCTCCTCCAAGTCGGCTGCGTGCTGGCTCACGATCTCGCAGATGCGCTCGTCGCTGACCTGGCCGCTCAAGCCGTCGGAGCACAGCAGGAAGCGATCGCCCTCCTGCACGTCCTCGGTCGCCAGGTCCACCACCACCGAGTCCTGCATGCCGAGCGCGCGCGTGATCACGTTCTTCGGCAGCACCTCCATCGCTTCTTTGGGCATGTCGGGCATCATCATCAGGTAGTCGTTGATCAGCGAGTGGTCGCGAGTGATCTGGGTGATCTGCCCGTCGCGGATGCGGTAGGCGCGGCTGTCGCCGACGTGCGCGATGTACGCGACCCGCCGCTCCGGGCAAAGCAACAGACCCACGACGGTCGTACCCATGCCCTGCAGGGAGTGCTCGGTCACCGAGCGCTCGAAGATCTGCTTGTTGGCCATTTTGATCGCGGCCGAGAGGCGGTTCTCGGCCAGCGTCAGATTGGGATCGATGGGGAAGGGCCAGGTGGCGTCTTCCTTCTCGGTGGCCTCGAAGAACGCGCGCATGCGCTCGGCGGCCATCGAGCTGGCGACCTCACCGCTCTGGTGGCCGCCCATACCGTCCGCGACCAGGTACAGCCGGTGATCCGCGAGGCACCCGAACGTGTCCTCGTTATGGTCGCGCTGCAGTCCCACATCGGTCAGCCCTGCTGCTGTGATGCGCATTCGTCCTGGTCGCGTGCTCCCGGAGGTCGTGCTGGTAGGCGGGGAGATCACCTGGGTGCGGTTGCCTTCGAGCTCCGATGTACCGTGAGCTGAGCGGCTGGTTCCAGTATAGCCGCCTCTTGCCGCCGCCGTGTACTACTTTCATCAGCGCTGTAATCACTGGGGGAAACCGCGAGCCGCGGACCGGCCCCGACGCCCGGCCGTCCCGGCCGGCGGGGCAGCCCGCCCCGCCGGCGCCCGCCCCTTTCCCTGGCCCACCCCGGGCCGAGCGTCTATGCTCCGGCGCCCATGTCGCGCCCTTGGCTCGGACCCCCGCTCGCCTTCGCTTGCCTGCTACTCGTGGGCGCCGGCTGCGCACCCGCGATTGGCGACAAGTGCAGCAACGCCCTCGACTGCTCCGCCCAGGGCAGTCGCCCGTGCGACCGCACCCAACCCGGCGGCTACTGCACCATCCAGGGCTGCGAGGAAGGCACCTGCCCGAGCGAAGCGGTGTGCGTGAAGTTTCGCCCCCAGCTCGAGCGCCTGGCGGTGACCTATTGCATGCTCAAGTGCTCGAGCAACAGTGACTGCCGCACGAGCGAGGGCTACCGCTGCACCAGCGAGACCGATTTCGGCGAGCCCGACGCGGGTGATGCCTTGGTGCTCGGCAACCCGGCGCAACGCTTTTGCAGCATACCGGCGCTGCCGCCGTCGGTGATGAGCGCGCCATCCGCCAAGGGCTCCGAGGACGCCGGGGCGCAACAAGACGCAGGCAGCGTGCTTGCACCCTAGGCCGAGTTCTCGTTCCGGAATGTGGCCGCCCCGGGACCAAGAGATCCACAGGAAGGCGGGAAGCCGGGAAGTTCCGAGGGTTTGTTCTTCTCGCCTTCCCGTCTTCCTGTTGAATGCTTCGAAGAGCTAGGTCTGGACGGGAGTCTATCCGGCCTAAGCGGCGCGCAGCGCGCGCGTAGCGAGGACTAGTCGCAGGTGTCCCTGTTTGCGGCGCTGCACACGGCGACGCCTCATGGCACCAGGCGGGGAGGTGTGACGCCGGGTTCGCCCATCGCAACGCTTGAGCAGTATTCAAACACACTCGCGCGGGCGCCTTGCTCGAGCCCGGCTTCCGGAAAGCGCAGGTAAGCGCCGTTATCCATCGCTCGCTTGAGATGCGCTTGATTGTACGCATCGGGCTCGACTAGGCTCCGCTGCGCTGTCGCCGCTGCGTGGGCAGCAGCCTGCAAGAGAAGCCGGGGACAGGGTCGGCGCCGCGGCCGATTGCAGACAACACATCGAGTGGTGGAGACGAAGCGTGAAGCAGCGAATCGATTTCGTAGCGATGTTGCTGGTGCTCGGCTCGAGCTCGCTTGCAGTCGCTCAGCAGCCACCTGCCGCTGCGCCGCCAGCGCCCGAGGAGGCCGCGCCCGCTGAGCCCGCGCCGGACGAGGCCGCGCCTGCCGCTCCGCCGACCGAAGAGCCCGCGGCTCCATCCGCGCCCGAGCAAGCCGAGCCCAGCGCGCCGACACCGGGCGAGGCCGCCGAGGCCGCGCCGCCCGCCGAAGCCGCGCCGGAAGCCGAGGCCCCACCTGCGGAGGCGCCCGCACCCGCTGCGCAGGGTGAAGGCGGAGAGATCGTCGTCACCGGCTCGCGCATCAAGCGCTCGGCCGCCTTCGTGGCGTCCGCGCCCGTGCAGATCATCGACCGCAAACAGCTCGAGTACAGCGGCGCGACCAACCTGGCCGACGTCGTCCAATACCTCACGGTCGCGCAGAGCTCGGGCTTTCCGGGCGGCTATGCGCTCGGCTCGTCTCCGGGCACCGTCGCCATCAACCTGCGCGGCCTGGGCGTCAGCAACACCCTGGTCCTGATCAACGGCCGGCGCGTCGCCCCCAGCGGCGGCGGGATCGCGGCCCAATACGGAGACCTCGGCACGATCCCGCTCGCTGCGGTGGAGCGGATCGAGATTCTGAAGGGCGGCGCGTCGTCGATCTACGGATCCGACGCCGTCGGCGGCGTGGTCAACATCATCACCCGCAAGAACTTCGACGGCGCGCGGGTGGAGATCGACGGCGAGGGCACCACCCACAGCTTCGACGAGCGCGACGGCACGGTCAGCGCCGCGCTCGGCGCGCACAGCGACAAAGGTCGCGTGATGTTGTCGATGCAATACACCCGCAACAACGAGTTGCTGGACACTCAGCGCGATTGGACCGCGAGGTCGGACACGCTGGTACGGGCGTCGCAAGGGTTCCCGGGATCCTATGTGGTCGGAGCCGGGTCCATGCCCGACCCGGATTGCACCCGGGCGCCGGGCTCGCAGATCGACCAGGCCAGCCACCTGTGCGTGCTCAACACCCGCTCGTTCACCTCGCTGATCCCGGCCGGAGAGCGCGTCAACGCGTTCGGCAGCGCCGATTACGACCTTACCAACCACACCACGCTCTACAGCGAGCTGCTGGTCTCGCGCTCGCGCGGCGACCAAACCTTCAACACCTTCCCGATCGCGCCCGCGGTTCGCTACGGCAGCGGAACCGGCTTTCCGCCGGTGCCCGCCAGCCACGTGGACAACCCCTTCGGCGTAGAGGCGGATTTCATCGGGCGGCCCTTCGGGCTCGATGCAGGACCGACCTACAGCAACGCGGACGATGACACGCTGCGCATCGTGGCCGGCCTCAAGGGCGACCTCGAGGATGCGGCCGCCGATACCATCTTCGAGAGCTGGGAGTGGGACGTCTACTCGACCTACTCGCAGGATCGCTACCACAGCATCATCAACGACACGCTGCAGTCGGAGATCCTCAACGGGCTCAGCGCGTGCAGTGATCCCGCGCACCTTCAGAATTGCTACAACCCGTTCTATTCCTCGGTGCTGGGAACCGGCACGCCCAACTCCGACAGCGTTCAGGCAGCGATTCGCGGCCCGCTGATCACCCAGACCGATCATTCCATGCAGACCTACAATGCGGGGATGACCGGCAACCTGTTCGAGCTGCCCGGCGGCGACGTGGGCCTGGCCTTCGGCGGCGAGCTGCGGCACGAGTGGCGCCAGAGCATCAACGACCACGACGCCACCCAGACCAACTTCGGCCTGCTGTTGGGCGACACCAACGCGGTGGCCAGGCGCAACGTGTACAGCGGCTATCTGGAGCTGCGCTGGCCCTTCTACGACGGCATCGAGCTGCAGACGGCGGGTCGCATCGAGTACTACGACGACATCAACAAGAGCGCGCCCAGCCCGTCGGTCGGCATCACGATCACGCCCTCCGAGATCGCCGGCCGCGACAACGTCGCGCCCGCGCTGCGCAGGCTGCAGATCCGCGGCCACGCCACCTACGCGTTTCGCGGGCCCTCGCTCTACAACTCGTTTCCTGGAAGCGTCGTGCTGCCGGCCGCCATCGTCGACCCCAAGGGCGGAGGGCTGCCGTCCCTGGTCGGAATTCACTACTTCGGCAATCAGAATCTCAAGCCCGAGTATGCCACCGCGGTCAGCGGCGGGCTGGCGTGGTCGCCGATCGACGAGCTCGGGCTGCTCGGCGAGTTCTGGTTCTACAACTACAAAGATCGGATCAAGCAGGAGAACTACAGCCAGATCCTGAGCAACTTCTTCACGGAGCGCGATGCGCCGGGCAATATGACCTGTCCCGCTGATCCGCACCTGATCACCTCGGGCACGAGCGCAACGTGCAAGGTCACCGCGGTCAACGCCGACACCATCAATACCAAGGGCTCGCTTGTCACCGACGGCATCGACTTCGGGGCCACCATCAACCTCACGGGCGCGACGTTCGGCGGCGACAAAGAGGACTTCGGCACGATCAGCTTCGGTGCCATCGGCACCTACACGCTGAGCTACAACATTCCTTACGCCGAGATGCTCGCCGATGCGGTCAAGGACGGCGTCAAGTGCGACGGCACCAGCCCCACCTCGACCTGTCATCTGGCAGGCGTCCGCAACTCGACCGCGGCCCTGCCCGCGATCCCGCGTTGGAGGGCCAACTTCCCGGTGACCTGGGGGTTCAAGGGCCATCACGCGGCGGTGATCACCCACTTCATCAGTAGCGTGGTCGACGATCAGGCCGCCGCGAACCATCCTGGCGTGCTGTGGAATCTTCCCGTCATCGGAAGCTTCACCACCGTCGACCTGCAATACAGCTACACGCTCAAGGACTTCATCGGCAAGGAGCTCACGATGCGGCTCGGCGTGTACAACCTTCTCGATAGCGACCCGCCCTATGCGGAGCCGGGGCAGATCGCCCTGTCCGGGTTCGATCCGTCGCTGCACGACCCGCGTGGGCGCATCGTCTACGCCAAGCTGATCTCGCAGTTCTGAGGCCACCATGACCGCTCGCTCGCGCATTCAGGAGACCGCCATGAGCCCCAAGAGACTGCTCGTCCTGGCCCTTGCCCTCGGCTTTGCTACGGCGTGCCGCGAGAGCCGCCTGGTGATGACGCCCAACCGCACGCCGACCGCCCTTGCGCAGGTGATCGGCCCCGACGGCAAAGCCGCCAGGTCGGCGCAGTTCGACTACAGCGGTCAGGACGTCGAGGTCACCCTGGACGGTAGCGGCTCGGATGACATGGACGGCGCGATCGTCACCTACCGCTGGCTCAGCGGCAATCCGGTGCCGCCGGACGGCGGCCTGGGCAACCTTTCCACCGAGAAGACCCTGCCGGACGGGAGCGTGAAGGTCACGAACGCCGGTGGCCGCTACGTTCCCGACGGTGAGATGCCCAACTGGCCGGACGACGTGGCCAAGCCGACGGTCAAGCTGGGAGAGGGCACGTGGACCTTCGTGCTGTGGGTGATCGACGACCGGGGCGGGGTGAGCGATCCGAGCACGGTGACGATCACGATCGGCAACCCGAATCCGCTCGACAACCCGGCCGTCAAGATGTGCGCCGACAACGTCTACTCAGGTGTTCCCGATTCCTGCAAGACCTGCGTCTGCAACATCAGCGACGACTGCCGAAAGAACGTCGTGATGAGCGTGTGCGACGAGAATTGCTGGGGCCTGATCCAGTGCATCGCGCTCAAGTGCCCCACCTTCGTGATGGACATGAACATCAGCTGCCTCACGACCAACTGCAACGACTTCCTCGCCAAGGGTGGCACCGGCGCGACGGCGGCCGGCGGCTGCGTGGCGATGTGCGCAAGCGACTGCGGAGGCGGCGGCGGCACGCCTGACGGGGGTACGCCCGACGCCGGCCACTGAGCTGAGCCGGGCGCCGTGACATGAGCACCGCCGACCGGCTCCGGATGCGCACCAAGCTCGCCTTCGGCGTGGGCGCATCGGCCGAGGCGGCGGTCTGGATCGCTTTCAACACCTGGGCGTTCCTCTATTACAACAACGTGCTCGGGCTCTCGGGCACGCTGTGCGGGCTGGCGGTCACCTCCTCGCTGGTGCTCGACGCGATCGTCGATCCGGTAGTCGGCTTCATTTCCGATCGCTGGCGCTCGTCGTTGGGGCGGCGGCACCCCTTCTTGTATGTGGCCGCGTTGCCCCTGGCCGCCTCGTTCTACCTGATCTATGCGCCGCCCAGCAGCTTGCACGGCGTGCCGCTGTTCCTGTGATTCACGCTGTTCTCCGTGCTGTTCCGCCAGTCGCTCACGCTGTACCAGGTGCCGCACTTGGCGCTCGGTGCCGAGCTGTCCACCGACTACCGCGAGCGCTCGGTGGTGATGAGCTACAACAGCATCTTCGGGGTCATCGGCGGCGCCGGGACGTTCTTCTACGGCTGGACCTGGTTCGGCCACGTCCACGGAGGCACCGGCGCACGAGCCGCCTATCCCGGCATCGGCATCGGTGTCGGCCTGTTTGCGGCCGCCACCATCTTGCTTTGCGCCCACTTCACGCGCGACCAGATCCCCCGGCTGGTGCAAGCACCGCCCGGACCACGCCGCTTCACACTGCGCGAGCTGCTTTCCGCCACCACGGCTTCGTTCAGCAACCGTAACTACCTGGCGCTGCTGCTCGGGCTCATCCTGCTGGGCGCTACTCTCGGCACCCGCGAGACCATCAGCTCCTACATGAGCCTGTTCTACTGGGGGCTGCCCGAGGACAAGATCCGCGTGTTCGGCCTGGCTTCGCCGCCGGCCTTCCTGATCGCCTTCGTGGTGACCGCGCACCTGCACGCGCGTTTCGACAAGCGCGCTGCCATCGTCGGCGCCGCCCTCGGCATGGTGTTCGCGGCCACCTTCCCGATCGTGGCGCGCATGCTCGGCCATATGCCGCCCAACGGCAGCCCGGCCCTGGTGGGCGTGTTGTTCCTGTTCACGTTCCTGTTCTACGGCGCGGTCGCGGTGCTGCAGATCAGCGTGCTCTCGGCGCTCGCCGATGTCGCCGACGAGTACGAGCTGGAAGCCGGGCAGCGCCAGGAGGGGATCTTCTTCGCCGCGCGCACCTTCTTGGCCAAGATGACCTCGGCGTTCGGAACGGTGCTCGCCGGGCTGGCCATCGATCTGATCCACTTTCCGCATGCCGCCAAGCCCGGCCACGTCGCCGCCGACGTGCTCTTCAAGCTCGGCCTGCTCGACGGTCCGCTCGGTTCGCTGCCGGCACTGCTCGCTGTGTTCTTCTACGCTCGCTACCGCATCGACCGGCGCCGCCACGCCGAGATCCAGCACGCGCTGCGCGAGCGCCGGACGCCCGCCGCCGCGCCGCTCGCGGGCGAGCAGCCGCGGGCCGCGGTCGAGACGCCCCAGCCCGCCGCGGGCTGATCGCGACGTTATTCACTACAATGCGCTCGATGCCGTCGGGCTTCCTGCGCTACCTGGTGCTTCGGGCCGGGCGTGCCGCCGCCACCGTCTGGGGCGTGGTCACGCTGGTCTTCCTGCTGGTGCACCTGCTGCCGGGCGATCCGGTCGACGCCATCCTCGGCGATCAGGCCGCGCCCGAGGATCGGGTGGCGCTGCGCGCCGCGCTGCGGCTCGACCGCCCGCTGCTGGAGCAGTACGCGGCGTTCAGCGCCGACGTGCTGAACGGAACCCTCGGCCACTCGTTTCGCGCCCGCCAGCGCACCGTGGCCGAGCTGGTGGGCGAGGCGCTGCCCTATACCGTGACGCTGGCGAGCGCATCGCTGCTGTTTGCGCTGGCGCTGGCGCTGCCGCTCGGCGTGCTCGCCGCCGTGCGCCGCGGCCGCGGCTGGGACAAGGCCGCCAGCGGCTTCGCCATGCTCGGCATCGCCATTCCCCACATCTGGCTCGGCCCGCTGCTGGTGCTCGCGTTCGGCGTGGAGCTGCGCCTGCTGCCGCTGCCCGGCGACGATCCCACGCAACCGCTCGCCCTGTTGCTGCCTGCGTTCACGGTGGGCACTGCGCTGTGCGCGGTGCTGACCCGCCAGACCCGGGCCGCGCTGATCGACGTGCTGTCGGAGCCCTACATCCTGGCGGCGCGTGCGCGCGGCGTGCCCTCCCTGTCGCTGCTATTCGTGCACGCGCTGCGCAACGCCCTGCTGCCGGTGCTGACAGTGGCCGCCGCGCAGCTCGGCGCGCTGCTCTCCGGTGCGGTGATCGCGGAGAAGATCTTCGAGCGCCCGGGCCTCGGCACGCTGTTCCTGCAGGCGTTCTTCGACCGCGACATCCCGGTGGTGCAGGGCTGCGTGCTGGTGATCGCGGTGATCTACGTCGGCGTCAACCTGCTGCTCGATCTGCTGTACGGCGTGATCGATCCGCGTGTGAGGCTGACGTGAGGCGCGCGGCCCCGCCGCCGGCGGTCTGGGTGGTGGCGGCGTTCGCGCTGCTCGCGCTGTTCGGTCCGGCGCTGGCACCCTATTCGCCCGCCCAGATCGACCTGCACGCCCAGTACGGCTCGCCCAGCGCGCGCCATTGGCTCGGCACGGGCGACAACGGTGTCGACGTGCTCAGCGTGCTGCTGTACGGCGCGCGGCTTTCCGGTGAGATCGCGCTGTGCTCGGTCGGGCTCTCGCTGCTGCTCGGGGCGACGCTGGGCGCGCTGGCCGGCTATCGGGGCGGCCGCACTGACCATGTGATCAGCGGCCTCGCGGACCTGGTGCAAGCCTTTCCCGCGGTGGTGCTCAACATCGCGATCCTTGCGCTGGTCGCGCGGCCCGGGGTCCCGCACGTGATCCTCGCGCTGAGCGCCAACGGTTGGGTGCTGTTCGCGCGCATCGCCCGGGCGCAGACCCTGGTACTGCGCGAAACCGAGTTCGTGGCCGCCGCGCGCCTGCTGGGCGCGTCGGAGGCGCAGATCCTGTGGCGCCATATCACGCCCAACACCCTGGGCCCGCTGCTGGTGCAGGCGACCTCGGCGCTCGGTGGTGCGGTGCTGGCCGAAGCGACGCTGTCGTTCTTGGGCTTGGGCCCCGGTGCGGCGGCTTCGTGGGGCGCGCTGCTCGACCAGGGCAGCGCGGTGCTGCTGCGCTTCCCCCACGTTGCGCTGATCGCCGGCGGCACGATCGCGGTCACGGTGCTCGGCTTCAACCTGGCCGGCGACTACCTGCGCGACCTGCTCGATCCGCGAATTGCACGGGGCGGCACGCGCCGCCCCGCCCCAACGGAGTGAATCCGTTGGGGCCCCACCCCACGCGCAGGGGAGCTGCGCCCCCCTCTCGGGGCGAAGCCGCGATTCACCCCGGCGGACCTGAGCGCAGCGCGGTGCGATGGTCGGCACGCCGCAACGCGGCCCCGCCCCAACGGAGTGAATCCCTTCCCGTTTCACCGGTTCACCTCGCCGACGAAAGCGACTACCTTCGCCGCCATGGAAGCGACGAACAGTCCGCGGTTGGGTCTGACGCTGCCGTTGGGCGGCGCGCAGGGGGCGGTGGAGATGGCACGGGCGGCGCGCGAGCGTGGCTACGAGGAGTTGTGGCTGGCCGAGGTCAGCGGGGGCGACGCCTACGCCCTGGCCGGCGCGCTCGCCGTGGGCCTGCCTGGGATGCGCATCGGGACCGCCGTGGTGCCGGCGCAGACGCGCACGCCCATGGTGCACGCGATGGCGGCGATGACGCTGAGCCAGCTGACAGGCGGCAAATTCGTGCTCGGCCTGGGCCTCTCCTCGCCGAACATCGTGCGCGACTGGGCCGGCCAACCCTTTGACAAGCCGCTCACGCGCATGCGCGAGCACGTGGAGGTGCTGCGCAAAGCGCTCAGCGGCGAGCGCGTCGACTACGACGGACAGACCTTGCACGTCAAACGCTTCAAGCTGGGCGGGGCCGTACAAGGCACGGTGCCGATCTACCTCGGCGCCCTCAACGAGCAGATGCTGCGCATGGCCGGTGCGCTGTGCGATGGCGTGATCCTGAACATGGTGCCGGAAAAGGCGCTGCCCCAGCTGCTCGGCGCGGTACGCGCGGGCGCCGAGGCTGCGGGCCGCGATCCAGGCGCGATCGAGGTGGTCAGCCGCCTTCACGTGGTGATGGTCGACGACGCTGCGGTCGGCCGAAACCTGATCCGCAACGTGTTCGGCGCTTACGCCGCGACGCCCGGCTACAACCGCGCCTTCGAGTGGATGGGCTATCAGCAGGAGGCGCGCGAGATCCGCGAGCGCTACGCCAAGGGCGACCGCGCGGGCGTGGCCGCGGCCGTCAGCGACGGGCTGTGCGAGGCCATGGCCGTGATCGGCGACGCTGACACCGTGCGCGCGCGCGTGCGTGCCTACGGCGAGCAAGGGGTTGACGTCTGCGTGATCAACCCGATCGCCGACCCGCGCGCAGCCAAGAAGGTGCTGGAGGGGCTCTCCGGCTGCCTCGACGGCATCCCGGCGCGCCGCAGCGGCGTGCTGCGCGCCACCGGCGGGTAGCCGCGGCCCTCGAGCTCGTCAAGCGCATCCATTTTGGGGACATTTCCCGCGGGTACGGGCGTGTCGTTGCCGCGCTTTCCGTTCCCCACCCCGTTGACCTGCGAGGGCCCCCCGGACTATTGCAAGGAGACACGGTTCGGCGTGTGCCGAGCGCACGTGTCGAATAGCGCTGTAGGTCTGCCGGTGTGGTGTCTTGAATCGTTCGGGCGAGCGTGTGCCGCGGCCGCGTGTTTCTGGATCATCGCGTTCGGCGCCAGCCGTGTGCTCGCATTCTCCGAGCCGGCCTACTATCCGTCCGATCCAGCCGGTGGGGGCGGCGGCGGCCGTTGGTTCACCGGCTCGCCCGCCGAAGGCTACGGCTGCAGCGTGTGCCACACTGGTTCTCCCACGCAGCAGCAGTATCCGCTCTACGTCGAAGGCCTGCCCGCTGCGGGCTACGTGCCGGGCGCCACGTATGACGTGCGTCTCACCTGGCCCGAGTTCGCGAGCAACGCCGCCGCGCTGCGCCAGGCCATGCTCGCGCCCAGCATGGGCGTGGTGGCCGAGCTCTTGGCCGAGCAGGGGACGGCCTCGGGCACGATCGACATCGACCGCAAGAACGCCGTGCCGGGCGAGATCTGCGAGCTGCCCGCGGGCATGCTGGCGATGGACCTGTACAGCGTCAAGCCCGGACCTGCGCCGGGCTCGACCCAAGCCACCATGCCGCCCAGCGTCACCCACTGCGACGCGAATCACCTGGGCTTTCGCTGTCTGCTGACCGTGCGCTCGTGCGGTGCGCGGGAGCTCGACTTTCGCTGGACCGCGCCTGCACAGTGGCAGGGCCCGATCTGGTTCTCCGCGGGCTTCGTGGCCACCGATCAGCTTTCCGGCACGCCGGAGAACGATTCGGTGCGCGAGGTGAAGCTGCCCCTGATGCCGGCGACGTCGGGCGCGGCGCTGTACGAATCCAAGCTGCAGGGCGGTTGCAGCGCGGGCACCACGCCCGGGGTGCCGGCGCACAGGACGCTGCCGCCAGTCGCCGCGATCTTGCTCTGGTTGGTGCTGATGCGCCGTCGTGCGGGGGTGTCGCGATGAGCGCGGCGCGCCGAAACGGATCTGGGTACTGCGCAGGGCCCCCGCCGCTTTGGCGCCTCGGTCGCGGCCCTGATGTGCCGCGGGGGCCGCTGCCGGGCGATTGCTCGCCGTGGCGGCGCGTGCTGCAGGTCCTGTGTGGCGGGCTGCTCTTCGCCGCTGCAGCGTGCAGCGCCGATACCGGCATGCCCCTCTATCCCAACACGGGCGCCGCGCAGGACCTGAACGTCGGGCTGTACACGCCCGGCAGCACGCTCGGCGCGACTCAGCTCACCACGCCCGACGCCGGCGTCGACGCGTCGGTCGAGGACCCGACCGGCGATCGTTGCGTGGGCGTCAGCGCGGACGCCGGCACGCCCGGCACGCTGACTGTCGACTTCACCACCACCCCGATCGGCGAGCGCTGGGGCCCGGCGAACGTGGGTGCCGTCTGGATCGAGGACGCCTCGGGCGTGTACGTCGAGACGCTCGAGCGCTGGGCGGCGCTGCGCGCGGGCTCGCTGTATCGCTGGAAAGCGCACGCGTGCACCTCGGCCTGGCCGGAGATGGACGCCATGACCGGCGCGACCCTGGCTACCCACGGCACGCCGCACCACGACGTCTGGAACGGCAAGGACTTCAAAGGCACGCTCGCGCCGGACGGAACCTACGAGCTCTTCATCGAGGTGACCGAGACCGAGCTGAACTATGGCCCTCTGGCGATGTACGAGTTCCACAAGGGGCCCAAGCCGGAGATGCTCGCGCCACCGGACAAACCGCCGCACGCGGGGCTGAAGATCAGCTACATGCCCTCCGGCCAGCCATGACCTAGAGCACCGATCAGGTCGAGTGCCTATGATTTCCTTCGTCTTTTCCCACCTACGCGGCTTTCGTCCTCGGCCCGACCGTGCGAAATGCATCGAGCATTGCTCGGGTCGGTCGTCCGGGCGCGCGCGCGCCTGCGGCGAAATGCTCGGAGCTCTTGCGGCTTCAACCTGTTCGGTGCTCTAGCGGGGCCGCGCCTCGGACGACTCATCGTGCAGATCAGCCGGCCTCAAGGATCGTAGTGGCGAGCGTTTCACGCAACGCGCCGCGCGCTTTTGCGGCGAGCTCGAGCGCGCGCTCGGACCGCAGGCGCGCGGGGCGCGCGCCCGAGCTGCGCCTGTCCGCTTGGACGTGCTGCGCGCCACGGGCCGTGGCTTGGCTCGCGCTGGTCTGCGTCGCGCTGCTGCCGCTGCGGGCGGCCGCGCAGGAAGTCGGCACGGAAGCCGGCACCGCCGTCTACGTACGTACCGATTCGGACAGCACCACGGTGATCGCGCCGCGCCTGCACGTGGCCGCACCCGTTGCCGACGCCACCCGCGTCGACGTCGTCTACACCATGGACGTGTGGACCAGCGCGTCGATCGACATTCGCGCCTCCGCGTCCAAGCCGATCACCGAGCAGCGCGACGAGATGCACGTGCAGGTCGCGCACGACTGGGACGCGATGAGCCTCAGCGGCGCCTACCGCTACTCCAAGGAGCCCGACTACGAGTCGCACGGCGGGACGCTCAGCGTGTCGCGCGACTTCGCCGACAAGAGCGCCACCGCGAACCTCGAGCTCAACGCCTTGTTCGACACCGTCGGCCGCGCCGGCGATCCGGGCTTCGCCCGCGCCGCCCGCAACCTCAGCGCACGGCTGGCCTTCACCCAGATCCTCGACCAACGAACGCTGGTGCAGGGGATCTACGAGCTGAGCCAGGCCCACGGGTACCTGTCGAGCCCCTACCGCTTCGTCGGCATCCAGGGCACTGACAACTTCTGCCATGCCGACACGCCGGCGAGCGCGATGTACTGTATCCCGGAGGCCAATCCGGAGTCGCGGCTGCGCCACGCCGCCGCGCTGCGCGGCAGGCGCGCGCTCGGCAAGCACTTCTCGGTCGGCCTGGGCTACCGCTTCTACATCGACGACTGGAGCCTGATATCGCACACGGCGATGGCGGAGGTGTCGTTCTTGCCCGAGCCCGACACCGTGCTGTCGCTGCGCTATCGCTTCTACCTGCAGAGCGCGGCCTCCCAGTATGCTTCCCGCTATCAATCCGACACGCTGACTTTCTACACCAACGACAAGAAGCTCTCGCCCTTCATGGCCCACCACGTGGCCCTGGACCTAGAGCATGTGTTCCAGCTCGACCCCACCAAGCGCTTGCGGCTGATGCTCTCGGTCGCGCCTTCGCTCTATCTCTACAGCGACTTCATCCCTTTGAGCCAGATCCGGGCACTCGAGGTCAGCCTGGCTACGGTGCTGCAGCTATGAGCGCGGGCCTCCAGCAACGCTCCGGCGGGGACGTTCCCCGCGGGCCCGTCCTGCTGCGCGGCCGGCGGAGCCTCGAGCGCGGGCCGCTCGCGGCCTGGCTGCTGCTGCCGCTGCTGCTGGGGCTGGCGCCGGGCAGCGTCTGGGCGCAGCGCGCCGCGGCGTCCGCGGCGGCCGACCGCGCCGACGAAGAGGGCGACGCGACGGCGTCCACGGACGAGCAGCCCGAATCCGCGCCAGCCGCCGAGCCCACCCCGGCCCCGCCGCAGGCGCCGGCCGAATCCGCGCCGCCGGCTGTCGCGCCGGGGCCGCAGGTGGTGGTCGAGCCGTTCGTGGGCTTCGGCTTCGGCACGCGCGCCTTCCGCAGGCCGACCCAGATGGCCACCGGCCAGCAGCTGCCCACCGCGTTCTTCCCCGCGGCGGAGGTCGGGTTGGGCGTCTCGGTCTGGCCTGCGCGGCGCTTCTCGCTGGAGCTGCTGCTGCGCTATCAGAGCTCGATCGGGCTGCACGTACGCCAGCTGCCGCCGTTCGCCTTGCCGAATCAGGTGAGCGCGCGCGCCGAGCGCGCGGAGCTGAGCGCGGCGCCGGCGTTTCGCTTGGGCGATGGCGAGTCGGCCCCGTCGCTCGCGTTTCCGATCGGGGTGGGCGTCCGGACCTTCTGGCCCACCGTGCACGAGCAACCGCTGGTCGGCTACAGCTTGCTCGGCCCCCAGCTGCGCGCCGAGCTGGTGCTGCCGCTGGCTGGCGTGCTGCGCTTGCGTTTCGGCCCGGAGCTGCAATGGATCGTGGCCGTGGATCACGCGCTACGGGTCGAAGGCGTGGCCGCGCAGGGCGCCGCGGTCGGCGGCGAAGCCCGGCTGCAGGCCCGGCTCGGGCCCGTATTCAGGCTCGAGCTCTGCTACCGCGAATCCCACGCCTTCGCCTCCAGCGAGAACGCGGGTCCCATCTTCACCGACGTCGAGCGCTTCGCCACGCTGCGCGTCTCGGGGGCCCTATGAGCAGGCGCTTCCACATGCTGCTGCTCGTGTCCGCGCTCGGTTGTGCCGGTGCCGGCTGCGATCACAAGGATGAGGGCTGGCAGAAGCCCTCGCGTAACTTCACAGAGTTCCGCGCCGATGTGCTGCCCGTGTTGATCCGCGACTGCGGCTTTCCGACCTGCCACGGCTCGAGCCAGCGCTTCCTGCGCGTGTGGGGCCCGGGGCGGGTGCGCTTCGATCCAACGACCACGCGCGAATTCGACGGGCTCACCGCGGATGAGGCCACGCACAGCTTTCAGTCCGCGCTGTCCATGATCGACCCGCACGACCCGAGCCGCTCGCTGCTGTTGCGCAAGCCGCTCGCGGTCGAGGCCGGCGGCGCCGGGCATCTGGGCGCCGACAGCTTCGGCCGCAACCTCTACCGCACGGTCAACGACCAAGGTTACCTCGTGATCGCGCGCTGGGTGCTCGGCGGCAGCACCGCGCCGGCCGCGAGCACCGGCCACTGAAAGGAGCCTGCCATGCGCATCTGGACCGTCCTCGTCGTCGTGGTGCTCGGTTGCAGCGCGTGCGCGACGGTGGCGCCTTACCAGCGCGAGACACTGGCGCGCCCCGACATGCAGCTGGAGCGTAACGGCGACCTCGCCGCCGGCGAGGAGCACGCCACCGAGTACCGCGAAGGCTCGGGCGGCGCGGTCGGCGCATCCGGCGGCGGCTGCGGCTGCAATTAGCTTCGGCGCAGCAGCGTCCAGGAGCGACTTACCTCCTCGGTCCGGCCCTGCGGCGTCCAGGAGCGACTTACCTCCTCGGTCCGGCCCTGCGGGGGCGCTCGCTCCTGGACCCTGCTGCGCCGAAACTACGAGCGCAACTCGCGGCGGCTACTGGGTGGGGAGGCTGCGGATCCAGGTCGCCAGCTTGCTGATGATCGTCGGATCGACGATGGTGGTGGCGATCGGGGGCATCTGATCGTTCTCGCCGCCGCCGCGGTTGCTCGCCAGCTGGTAGAGCAGGCTGTTCTCGGGCGAGCCCGGGACGATGCGGATCTTGCCGCCCCAGCGCGGGGTGGTAGCCGCCACGTTGATGGTCGTGGTCAGCGTCTCGTACTCGGTCGCGGAGCTACCGTCGAGCTGGTCGACGTCGAGCTTCAGGTGCAGCTTGGTCGAGTGGCCCGCGGCATTGGGATTTGCGTTGTGGCAGCTCACGCCGCAGTTGACGTGCATCCAGCTGAGCACTTCCACCGCATTGCCGGTGCCGTCGTCGGCGACTTGCAGGTTCAGCTGAGCGGGCACCGGCTCGATCAGCTTCTTCTGCGCGAGCTTGGCCAGGTTCATGCCGGTTGCGCCGTCTAGTCCGAGCAGGATCTGCTCGAAGCCGAGCGCGCGATCCTTGCGCCCCTGGTGGCACTCGTCGCATTCCTTGGCCGTCGGCAGGTGATAGGGCTGGCCGCCTGCGATGGTGATGTCGCCGCCGTCCGAGCGCGTGGCGCTGGTCTCGTCCGCGTTCCATGCGTAGGTCGTGCGCACCCAGCGATCGCTCTGCTTTTCGAACAAGCGCGTCTCGATGCGGTGCCCGGCGACAGCGAACTCCTTGAAGAGCTTCGTGCCCACCGGGAAGACCCAGTCGTTGGGCGAGGAGGCGTCGATCTTGGTGCCCTCGGGCAGCGAGATCCAGCGGTGCTTGTCCGCGCCGTCGGACCACAGCCACACCGCCGGGCTGTACGGCTCGACGCCCTCGGCGGGCGTCTTGCTCACGATGTCGGCGTACAGGCCCGTGCACTCGAGATGGTCGGGCAGCCCGGTCAGCGAATCCACGCCGTCGTGCTCGCACGCGAGCTCCTGCTTCGCGTTGACCACAGCGCCGCTGGTCGTGCTCCCGCCGGCGCCATCGACGTCGTGCGCAACAGCGCAGCCTAGCAGGGGCAATGCCACGAAGAGCAGGGTGCCTAGCCGCCGTGTCATACTCGCCATTTGCAATAGGACAGCGGGCGCGCCCCGTCAACGCGGCCGGGCGGCCAAAGTCAGCCCCCGGCTGCGCCGAGCGGGCAGCCTGCGACACAGTCCCGGCCGGCTCAGTGGCCGGCTGCCGTGCCGCCCGGCATCAGGCCCTGGAAGTCGAGCGCGCCCTGGGTCTTGGGCTCGAGCGAGCGCAGGTAGCAGACGATGCCGGTCTTCTCCTGTTCGGTCACCTGCCACTGATGGAACATCTGATAGAGCTGCGGCGGCGTCATGGTCACGAACACGCTGCCGTTGGGCTTGAAGCCCTTGGTGAAGATGTTGATCAGGTCATCGTCGGTCCAGCCGCCGGTCTGCTGGGGCGTGTGCTGCACCGAGAGGAACTGGGCGCTGTCGCCGTGGCAGCTGTGGCAGGACACGTCCTTGGGCGTGTCGGCGCTGAACACCTGGAAGAACGAGCCGCCGTCGAGACCCTTGTCGTTGTTGTAGCGGTCGTCGCCCGCCTGGCAGTCCGCCGGGTCGTACGCGGTGATGGTCAGATCGGCCGAGCCGCTCAGGCCGTTGTTGCGCGCGATGATCTTGACCGTGCCCGCCTTCTTGGTGGTGATCAGCACGCCGCCAGTGGTGGGATCGTTCTCGAGCGAGACGTACGACACGTCCGACGCCGACCAGCTCACGTTGGTCAGCCCGGGCACGATCGCCGGGATCTTGAAGGTACGGACCCCGTCGTAGCCCGAGTACATCGGGTTGAACGCGATCTGCAGATCCGTCCCTACCGGGTTGGTGTCGTTGACGTTCGAAGCGCCGCCCGCAGGCGGCGTGCCGGTGCCGGCCGTGCCGGATGTACCCGCACCACCGTTGTCGGTGCTGCCGCCGTTCGACTTGCTCGCACACGCACACAGCGCGGCGCCGAGCAGCGCGACCGCGAAAGCAGAATTCCTCCGCAAAACCACCATCACCATCGTCCTCCGGCAAAAACCTTCCGGAACCTACCATCGCCTACTGAGACAAAGCAATGCGCGTGTTTGCTCGCATCCGCGTGATGTCCCTGTCTGGGGAAGAGTCACAAGCTGCGCGCCTTCGCCCCCACCGGATTCGCCCGCCTGCCCACTTGCGTTTTCGTCTACAATCAGCCGAAAGTCGCCCAAGAATGGGCGCGCGTAGGTAGCTCGCGTACCTGCCGCCCGCACAAAGGGTGCACTCTCAAGAGGATGGTCGTGATGGATAAGCGAATCTGGTGCGTTGCAGTCGTGGCGATTGGTTTGAGCCTGGCGGGCTGCAGCAAGAGCAAGGACACGGGCCCGACCGGGGATACGGCCGGCACTGGCGGTACGGACATGAGCACGGGCGGCACCGGCGGCACCACCATGGGCACCGGCGGCACCACCATGGGCACCGGCGGCATGACGGGTGCGGTCGTGATGAACGTGCCCTGCGGCGACACCATGTGTGCGGGCGCGGTCGCGGGCTCGATGATGGGCGGCTTCGGACCCATGTTCGCGCAGGTCTGCTGCGCCGACGAAACGACCAGCACCTGCGGCACCATCTCGACGTCGACGATGCAGTGCCAAGCGCCGCCTCCGGTCGACAACCGTTGCCCGAGCGCCTTCGGCGGCATCGCCGCGCCATGCTGCACCGCGGACAACCTGTGCGGCATCAGCGGCGCGTTGCAGGGCGGCGGCTGCATCGATCTCGGCACGATCAAGATGATGTTCGGTAACTTCGGCGGCGGCGGCGGCGCCTTCACGATCCCCGATCCCATGCACTGCGACGGCACGCCGATCGAAAACATGGACATGGACGCCGGCATGTGACCTTCCGGGACGCGCCCGCCGCAAGGCGCGCGCGTCCCGCCGTCGGTCATCGCGGTTGCCCGGCCGGCTTCCGCACCCGGTGTGCGAGCGCGTCGACGATGCGCTCGGCGTCCCTGCCGACGCCGTGGATCATCGTCGACGACATCGCATAGAGAAAGTGCAGGCCGACGAAGTACAGGCCCGGCGCGCGCATGGCCACGCCTGAGTCGTGCAAGGGCTCGCCGTGAGCGTCGAAGATCGGCAGCTCGATCCACGAGAATCCCGGGTCGAAGCCGGTGCACCAGACGACGTTGCTCACCTCGAGCGTGCGGCCGTCCTCGAGCAGCGGCAGCCCGTCGCGTACGCCTTCGACGCGCGGTGCTCGCTGGACGCCGGCGGCCGCGAGCTCCTGGGGCCTGGTGCGGATCAGCGGACCACCGTGCGCGAGCGCGTTGGCTCGCAGCTTGCGGCCGATGGGCGTGCGTACGGTCATCACCCGGTGGAACAGCACCCGCAGCACCAGTCGCACCAGCAACGTGCGCCCCAGCCAGCTGCTGATGCGGAACGGAACGTGGCCGGTGTCTCTGCCCGCGAGCCAGGTCGGATGCGCGCTCGCCAGCTCCACCGCGATCTCGGCGCCCGAGTTGCCGGCGCCCGCGAGCAGCACCGCGCCGGGCCGCAGCTGCGCCGGGTTGCGGTACTGGCTCGAGTGCAGCTGCGCGATGTCCGGGCGCAGCTGCGCGGCGAATGCCGGCACGCGACGCTGCTGGTAGCTGGCCATCGCGACCACCACCTGGTCGGCCTGCAGCTCGAGCTCGCCGGCCCGCACCACGTAGCGTCCGTCCCGCATGAACAGGCGCTCGACCCGCACGCCGCTGCGCACCGGCAGGCGAAAGTGCGCAGCGTAGCGCTCCAGGTAGTCGCCCATCTGGTCCTTGGTCGGAAACGAGTCGGGCGGCGCCGGGAAGGGCAGCCCCACCAACGCATCGAAGCGCGCCGGCGTGAACAGGCGCAACGAGTCCCAGCGCGAGCGCCAGCTGTCGCCGATGCGCGCGCACGCGTCGAGGATCACGAAGCGCAGGCCGCGCCGCGCCAGGTAGTAGCCGACCGACAGCCCGGCCTGGCCGCCCCCGATCACGATCACGTCGTAGCGCGCGTGCTCGGGCTGCGGCTGCGCAGAACGCGCGGAGGCGTCGGAGGCGGCGGCCGCCGCCCCCGCGTGTAGGCTCCCGTCGAAGCCGGCCAGTCGCATGAACGCGGTGCCCTCCTCGATCAGCGGCCCGGTGGGGGACTGGATTCGTGCTTGCTTGGTCATCGCTCCTCCTCGTGGGTTTCCCCGCCCGCAGCGGGGGCGTTCGAAGAAGAGCCTGGCGCCCCGGAGCCCGCTCGCGCTTCAGGGCAATTCCCCAATTTCACGGCGCGCGGGCATGGGTGGTTTCACCCACGCGGGCGCCGGTGGCTTCGGAGTCGGGTCAGACCAATCCCCGCTCGTAGGCGTACGCCGTGGCGGCCGTGCGCGAGGCGACGTCGAGCTTGGTGAAGATGTTGCTCAGATGGCGGTCCACCGTCTTTTCGCTCAGGTGAAGCTCGCTGGCGATCGCCTTGTTGGTCTTGCCGGCGGCCACGAGCTTCAGCACTTGCAGCTCGCGCGCGCTCAGGCCGTGTGCGCGTCCCGCGCCGCCCGCACGCTCTGCGTCGATGCGTGCGACATCGGGCGTCGCGCCGAGCCGCTCGAACACCGCGCGCGCGGCTTCGAGCTCGAGCGCGCAGCCGTCCTGGTCGCCCAACGCGCGGTTGGCCCGCGCAAGCGTCACCCGCAGCCGTGCCGCGAGGTACGGCGCGCCCACCCGCTGCCACACCACGAACGCCTCCCGCAACGGGCGCAGCGCGGCTTGCGCGTCGCCTTCCGAAAGCAGCAGGGCACCACGCGCGTGGCCGGCGAGCGCACCCAGCACGTCGGTGCCGTAGCAGGCCGCGACCTCTTCCAGCTCCAGACAGGCTGCCCGCGCTTCGTCCGGAGAGCCGGCCGCGAGCATGATCTCGAGGCAGGCCGGTAAGAAGCACACGCGTTTGAGTCGATCCGAGGTGGTGCCGAGGACGCGGCGGATCGCGGCCGCGGCCGCGTCCACGCGTCCCTGCGCGAGACGCAGCAGCGCGAGCCCGGGTTGCGGCTCGCGCCCGTGCTCGCTCGCGCTGCGGTAGGCGCGTTCGGCCTGCGCGAGCTGGCCGCGCAGGCGATGGATCTCCGCCTGCTGGTACAGTCCGTCTGCACGCGCCTCCGGGTGGCTCACAGCCTGCGCGGTCTCGATCGCCTCACGCCAGTCGCCGCCGAGCTGCATGATCTCCGCGCGGTGGACCAGGCACGTTCCCGCGAAGGTCAGCAGCTCGGGCCGCTCCGCGCACCAGTCGCTGAGCGCCGATGTCCACTCGCGCGCGCGCTCCAGCGCGTAGACCTGGTGGCAACCGGCGATCGTGTTGCAATAGATCAGGCCCGTGACGAGCGGCGACAGCTCGCCCGCGGTCACGGCCAGCATGGCCTCATCGAGCAGCGCGAGGCCGCGCTCCACATCCCCTCGCTTGAGCAGGGCGCGTCCGTTCAGGTTGCGCGCCAGCGCGATCAAGTCGGTCTCGCCGAAGCGCAGGCCGATCGTGGCCGCTTCGGCCGCCGTTGCGCAGGCCGCGTCGTGCTCGCCGGCCGCCAGCTGCCGATGCACCACGGGCAACAGCAGATAGCCCTGCTCCACGCATTCGCTTCCCGCGCCCGCGACCAGTCGCTGCGCGCGCGCCAGCCAACCGCTGGCACGCCCCAGGTCGCCGAGCGCGGACAGCCGCATGCCGAGCCAAAATGCCGAACGCGCGGCGGGCAGCTGCTCGGTTGCCGCGAGCTGCGCATGATAGAGGCGCTCGAGCAGCTTGAGCATCTCTCGGTCGCGGCCCGACAAGGCCGCAGACCAGGCCAGCTGCTCGAGGTCGGGGCGCGCGAGCGGGTCCGCGGCGTCCGCGCAGCTGAACGCCTCGTAGGCGCTGACCCAGCGCTGCGCCGCGTAGTCGGCGCGGCCCCGCTGTAGCGCCTCGTGTACGCCGCGCGCGTGCGGCTCATCGCGTGGCTGGGAGTGGCCCATGTCCGAAGCTCGCCGCTAGGTACTACGAGGCAATACTGCTCCGAATTCGAGCCGTCGCAACATAGAGCCGAGGCCCGCTCAAGTGTGAGCGAAGTCGCAGAACGGCGCCCGGGACGTCCAGCTGCGTGTTTGCCCGCGGATGCCGCATTGAGCGCTTCGCGCAATGCGCTCTATGCTTGCTGCGGAGCCATGGCCTCGTTCTACCGCTGTCCGCACTGCGGTGAAGAAGTCGACACCGATCCCGATCCGGGCGGGGGTCTGACGCAGCAGTACATCGAGGACTGTCCGGTATGCTGCCGGCCCAATCGCATCTACGCCACGTTTTCAGAGGAGCTGGACGGGTACGAGGTCAGCGCAGCGGCCGAAAGCTGAATGCGCGCGCGGGCGCCAAAGCTGGGTTTTTGGGGAAGCCGGGAAGCACGCCCGGTGAATCGATCGCGACCCGGCCGCGTCTGTGGCCCCAGGACCTACCGCCGACGACCGAGCTCTCAGGTGGCAGTGTCGGTCTTTTGCCTCTAAGGTGTTGGCAGGTATTCGGGGATCGGGTACACGGCGGGTCGGAGCCGAGTCTCTGCGGTCCCAGGGAGTTTCATCCGGTAGTGCCTTTAAGGAGGAGTCGATGCGAGCGTCGCTGTGCACAATCCTGATGTCCGCGTTTCTGCTGGCGATGCCCGGCAGCGCGAAGCTCCGGGCCGAAGATCAGTCCAAGGTCGTGATCAAGATCTCGACCATTCAGACCCGAACCCCGCAGCTAAGCCTGCAAGAAAAGCGCACCAACAAGCGCCTGGCCGAGGAGACCAACGGCCGCATTCAGCTGCGCTTCTACTACGGCGGCACCGCGGGTGACGACAAGACCGCGATGCGCAAGATGCGCGCCGGCCAGATCGACGCCGCGCCGCTGGGCGTCGACGTGGTGACCCAGGTCGTGCATCAGTGCACCGTGTTGATGATGCCTCAGACGTTCACCAACTGGGAGCAGGTCGACGCGGTGCGCGCTGCGCTGGCGCCCGAGTTCGACCCCGAGGCTTACAACAACGGCTTCAAGGTTCTCGGCTGGTGGGATCTCGGCCAAGCCCGCATCTTCAGCAAGAAGCCGATCCGCAACTTCGAGGACCTGCGCCACGCGCGCCCCTGGCTGTACCCGGAGAACGCGCCCCTGCGCGAGTTCTACAAGATGATCCACGCCACCGGCATCCCGGTGGATCTGAGCGAGGTCTACAGCGGCCTCACCACCAACATGCTCGACGTGGTCTGGATCTCGCCCGTGCTCGGCGCGCAGCTGATGTGGGCCAGCAAGACCAAGTTCGTCTCTTCGATGCCGGTCGCGGTGATTCAGGGGGCGTTCCTGCTGCGGCGTCCGATGTGGGATGGCTTCAGCAAGGCCGATCAGGACGCAGTCGCCAAGGTGATGGGCGAGCAGTTCGAGAAGAATCGCAAGGACTCGCGCCAGGACGACGTCCGCGTATACGACCGGCTGCTGCACCGCGGCTACCAGGCGATCGACTTCGACGACCCCAAGGTCTGGCGTGACGTGGGCCGCAAGATCGCCGAAGGTCTGATCGGCCGCAGCTACAGCCGAGAGATCTTCGACCGCGTGGAGAAGATCGTGAAGGAGCACCCGGACAAGCAGCCCGCGCGCGGGTAGCCGGCCGGCGGGCGTTCTGCTCGCGCCGTCGCGCTCAGAGCGTTATCCTCCGCGCTCAATCTCGGAGGCGGTGACGCGTGCGAGGATGGACCGTGGAATCCAGCGAGCGGCAGCCTCGCTCGCGCCGCGCGCGTGGCTGGCTGCCGCGCGCGACTGCGCGGGCGAGGATCCGCTGCTCGCGCGGCTCGCGCTTGCGTTCGCGGTGGCTCAGCTCCTGATCATCGGCTGGGATCAGCCCAGCGCGTTCGGCTGGGAGAACGACGGGGTTGCGCCGCGCGACTTCCTGCGCGGGGTCGCCGGCAATCTGCTGTGG
Source organism: uncultured delta proteobacterium (assembly GCA_963778655.1). GTDB lineage: Bacteria > Myxococcota_A > Polyangia > Polyangiales > JAFGIB01 > CAVZVA01. The sequence goes on along the minus strand of CAVZVA010000010.1, from coordinate 424,724 downwards.
GGCCACGCGCACCGCTATCCCCTGTTTCACAACCTGGTTCTGCTGCTGATCTGCCTGCCGGTGCTGCTGCCGTTCGTGGTCGCAGGACCCTGGTCAGCCGGGGCGATCTCGGCGCGGGTGCAGTCGGTCGCGTGCATGACGGCCGTGTCACTGCTGATCAAGCTGGCCCACGTGGCGATGGGCTGCGGCTTGCTGCTGCTGATCGCGCGCATCGCGCGGCGGCTGTTCGGCGTGGCCGCGGGCCGGTGCGCCGCGCTTTGCGCCGTCACCTGCCTGACCTTCGGCTACTACGCGCGAGCCAGCAATCTCGATGGTCCTTACATGTTCTGGACCGCGCTTGCGATTGACCGGCTGCTCAGCGTGCTTCAGCGCGGGCATGCAAACGACTATGCGCTGACTGGGCTGTTCGCTGCGGCTTCGGTCGCGACCAAGGATCAGGCCTACGCCGCGTACGTGCTGCCGGTGCCGCTCTACCTCGGCGTGCTGCCGCTGGTCGCGCCCGGGCGGCTCGGGGCGGGCGAGGCGCACTTCCGCCTGCTCAGGCGCATGTTGCTGTGGGGCGCGCTCGGCTATGCCGCGCTCGCCGGCGTGATCGTCAACCCGACCGGGTTCATCGCGCGCGTGCGGATGCTGCTCGGGACCAACAGCCAGGATTGGCGCAACTACGCGCGCAGCGTCCAAGGGCTGTGGCTCAACCTGCGCGACCTGTGGTTTGCCCAGGCGAGCTTCCTGTGGAGCTGGGGCGTCGTCGCGCTGTGCTGGGGCGGGGTCGCGCTCGCGCTGCTGCTGCGGCCGGAGCCCGGCGAGCCCGACCGCGCCCAACGCCTGCTGCCGATCTGCGCCGGCCTGTCGAGCGTGGTCGCGTTCACGCTGCCCGTGGCGCGCTGCGAGCACCGCTTCTTGCTGCCGCTCGGGGTCTGGCTGTGCGTCTACGGCGGCTTCGCGCTGGTCGCGCTGTGGCGGCGCGCCGCGACCCGCCCGCTGGCATGGGCCGCTGGCGCGGCGCTGCTGCTGTCGGCGTATTCGTGCGTGCTGCTCGCGCTGACGCAGTGGGGGGATCCGCGCCGAGAGGTCGAGCGCTTTCTCTTGCGGCTGCCGCGCGGCAGCGTGGTGGAGATCTATGGCTTCGACGTGTTCCAGCCGCGCTTCGACAGCTCGACCGCGGCGCCCTATCGGGTGCAGCGGGTCGGTCTGGAGCCGCCCGGCGCGCGCGCGCGTCTGCCGGGCCTGCGCGAGCTGCAAGCCGAGCCGGCCGCGGTGGGCGCGCGCCGGCCGGACGCGATCGTGGTGGCGAGCGAATACGCCGAGCGCTTTCTGCCGCGCAACCTCCGCCCCGGCGAGATCCCGTCCGCGCAATGGCTTGCCGCCCAGGCCGACCGCGCGCAGGTGGCCTACTTCCGCGCGCTGGTCGGTGACACGCTGCCGGGCTATCGCACCGCGCTGCGCGCGCGGGCCCGGCTGCCCGGTTGGGCGCTCGCGCTGGGCGCGCGGCCCGTGCGCATTCACGACAGCACCGCCGGCACCTATTACGTGCTGGTGCCGGCAAGCCCGCGCTGAGCGAGCGCGAGCCTACTCGCGGCGCAAGGCGTCGATCGGGTCGAGCCGCGCTGCGCGCCGCGCCGGGATGTAGCCGAACAGCGTGCCGACCGCGATCCCGAACAGCGCCGAGCCGAGCACGACGTCGGCGCTGGTGGCCTGCTCCCAGTGGAACTGCTTGGCCACCAGCATCGATGCACCGATGCCGAGCGCGACCCCGGCCGCGCTGCCCAGCGCTGCGAGCGTGACCGCTTCGGCTACGAACTGAGTCATGATCTGCGCGGGCGATGCGCCGATCGCGGCGCGGATGCCGATCTCGTGCGTGCGCTCGGCCACCGACACCAGCTGGATGTTCATGATGCCGATGCCGCCGACCAGCAGCGACACGGCGGCGATCGCCGCCAGCAGGCCGGTCAACGTACCGCTGATCTGCTGCGCCACCTGGGTCAGATCGTCGGGGCTCAAGATCTGGAAGTCGTCGTCGTCGCCGGGCTCGATGCGGTGGCTGCGGCGCAGGATCTGCGTGACCTCGGCCTTGGCTGCGTCGAGCAAGGCGCGGCTCTTGGGACGCACCTCCACGACCCAGTAGCCGTTGGGTAGGCCGAGATACGCCTCGTATGTGCTCAGCGGCAGCATGACGCGGTCGTCCATGTCGCTGCCGCCGATGTTCGAGCCGCGCTGGCCGAGCACGCCGATCACGCGACACGGCAGGCGGCCGCCGATCGTGATCACCTGACCGAGCGGGTCGGCGGGACCGAACAGGTTGGCCAGCGCGGTGGCCCCGATCACGCACACCTTGCTGCGCTGTTGTACGTCCGCCTGATCGAACATGCCGCCTGCGCTCATGCGCCAGTCTTCGGTGTGGACGATGTCCGGCAGCGCGCCGAGCACGCTGGTGCGGATGCGCCGGCCCGCATAGGTCACGTCCATCGGGCTGAAGGCGTGAGGGACCACGTAGGCGAACGTGGTCGATTCGCGTTGCAGCGCGGCGACGTCTTCCTGCGTGAGCAGGTGCGGGCTCTCGGTAGTGGCGCCGTAGCGGGTCTTGATCCGCAGCAAGTTCGTGCCCAGCGTTTCGAACTGCGAGACGACGGCGCTGCGCGCCCCGCGGCCGAAGCTGACCATGGCGATGAACGCGCCGACGCCGATCGCCAGCCCGAGCGTGGTCAACGCGCTGCGGCCCGGATTGCGGGCCGGCATCTGCAGCGCCGTGCGCAGGGTATCGCTGCCGAAGAAAGCCACGCGGACGCCCGCCTCCGGCGCACAGCTTATCGTGGCGCCGGACGCGGCTCAAACGCTGTGCGCTGCGGCCGCGGGCGTCGCGCTCTGCGCTTCAGCGATTGGCCGGCGGCGGCGGCGCCTGCTCGAGCGAGGGCCGGTTCTGCGCCTGCGTGGTCGCCTGGGCCGGGCTGGGCCCGGTCTGCGCCATCAGCTCCTGCGCCATGGCGAACTCGTAGAAGTTGACCATGTTGCTGTCGACCACGTGCTGGAACATCTCGCGCGCGCCCTGAGCGTTGCCCGCGGCCAGTCGGCGTGCGCCCTCGTAGAAATAGGCCTCCGTGCGCTCGCCGAGATCCGAGGCCTCGCTCAGCAGATCTTCGAAGGCCAGCTTGCCCGCCGCGAACTGCGCGAGCTTCGCCCACCAGTCGTCACCCTGGCTCATGTCCTCGAACACCGCGTTGACGTCGCTGTCGAGCTTCACCCCGTCGCGCCCGGCGATCATCCGCAGCCACAGCGCGAAGTAGACCTTCCATTCGGGCTCGAGGCTGAGCTGGTTGAGCGCGTTGTGGAACACCTGGTGCGCGAAGTGGCTGTCCGGATCGCTGACCGCCAGGTAGGCCAGAATCGTGGCGTACGTCTCGCGCACCTCGGGCGCGAGCGCCATCGCCTTCTCGAAGGCCGACAGCGAATCGCTTCGGCGCGAGAGCCGCCCCAGCAGGATCCCGCGGCGCAGGTGCGCCAGGCCGATGCGCTGGCCCTTTTCGCGCGAGAGGTTCTGATCCCACAGCGCCAGCCCCTGCTGGTACATCTTGCTGGCTTCCTGCCCCTTGCCGAGCATGCGCAGGGCGTCTCCCAGGCGCTCGAAGATCTCGGCGCGCTTGGGCTCGTCGTTGCCGTGACCGCCGTTCTGCAATTGCAGCGCGTGGCGATAGATCTCGGCCGCCTCGCTGTCGCGGCTCATGCGCTCGAGCAGCAATCCGAGCTGCAGCAGCGCCGGCACCGTCTCCTTGGCGGCCAGGCTCTTGCGTAGGTCGGCTTCGGCCTCGCGCGCGTTGCCCGCGTTCATCTCCGCCACCGCGATCGCCAGGTACAGGTCTTCCGGCTTGACCGCGGGCGTCGAATTGGGCCAGCGCTTGAGCCGCTCCTCCAGGATTTCGGAGGCGCGCTTGGCGATGGCGCGGGTCTGTGCGGTGTCGCTGCCGAACAGACCCTGTTCCATCAGGCTGTTGAGCACCTCGAGGATCTCGTCGTACAGCGCACGCTCCTCGGGCATCAGGCGCACGGCCTCCGAATACCAAGCCATCGCGCCGCCGAAGTCGCTCTTGGTGGCGGCGATGCGCGCCAGGCACTGCGGAAAGCGGGCGTCCTGCCGCTGCTCGCGCAGGCCGGTCACGCATAGCGCGCGCGAGACGTCGGGGCGCCCGTCCTCCAGGTATGCGCGCGCCAGGTCGAGCAGGGCGCCGGCGCCTTCGGGGCCGTCCTTGCGCGCGAGCTGCAGGATCTCGATCATGCGCTGCTCGACCCCGCCCGAGGCGTTCATCGCCTGCACGTTGCTCAGCGCCGAGGCGATGTCGCCGTGGCGCAGGTACACGGCCGCGACGCTCATCGCGGTGCGCTGCACGCCCTCGAAGATCGCGGCGCTCAGCGGGACTCGCCGCTCGCTCGACTGAAACAGCGTGATCAACGCGTTGCGGCGCTCGACGTAGAGCCGCGCCAGCGTCGCCAGTACTTCCGGCGTCGGCGTCAGCCGCGCGTGCTCCTCCCACACCTCGACGATGCCTTCCTCGAAGCGCTCGAGCGGTCCGCTGAGTGCCGCACGCGCGTCGAAGCCCCACTCCTTGATGCGGCGGTACTGCTCGGCCAGGCCCTTGTCGTCGGGATGGATGCCCTGCAGCACCAGCAGCGCCGAGAGCACGCGCGCTTCGTCGCCGCGCGGCGAGCCCTTGGCGACCAACAATCGGGCGATCGGCTCGAGCTCCGCGGGCAGCTTGCCGGCCTCGATCTCGCTGGGGGTGTAGAGCTCGGTCACCTGCGCCAGCTGGGCGATCGCCGCATCGTAGCCGCCGTCGGCCGCGCCCTTCTGCAGCAGGTGATCGACCAGCTGCTGCCGCAGCGGCGCGCGCGCCGGATCGTCGAGATCGAGCTGCCAGTAGTGGCGCAGCGCGTCGTCGAAGGTGGCGTCGGTCACGACGCTCGGCACCGGCCTGGGCGGCGCGATCGTCGGTCCGTGCTGCGCGCCGGCCCCGCAGCCGCCGTCGGCCAGCCCGAGCGCGAGGCCGCCGCAGCCGAGCACGACCGAGAGCAGCCAGGCAGGGAGCGCTGAGCGAAGCGAGCCTCGCGGAGGGGTGGGACCCTGACGGCTTTGCCGGCAGGGCGGGGAGGGCGCGTGCCCTCCCCGGTGGACGGGGTGAACGCAAGGCGGTGAGCGCAGATTGGCGCGCGATGGGCAGCGCGAGCGAAGCGAGCCTCGCGGAGGGGTGGGACCCTGACGGCTTTGCCGGCAGGGCGGGGAGGGCGCGTGCCCTCCCCGGTGGACGGGGTGAACGCAAGGCGGTGAGCGCAGATTGGCGCGCGATGGGCAGCGCGAGCGAAGCGAGCCTCGCGGAGGGGTGGGACCCTGACGGCTTTGCCGGCAGGGCGGGGAGGGCGCGTGCCCTCCCCGGTGGACGGGGTGAACGCAAGGCGGTGAGCGCAGATTGGCGCGCGATGGGCAGCGCGAGCGAAGCGAGCCTCGCGGAGGGGTGGGACCCTGACGGCTTTGCCGGCAGGGCGGGGAGGGCGCGTGCCCTCCCCGGTGATGGAATGAGTAGCGGCGCATGAGCAACCGGGGGTCGCGGCAGAGCCCATCAAGGGTAGCAGCCGCGTCGCGACCGCGACCACAATCCGCTCGATCGGCGGCGACTTTGTGGCGTGATTTTGCGTTTTTCGCGGCTCCCGCGGAGGCGCGGGCTACCGCATCGGGCGTGGCACCGTGTAGCATCGGCCGGCACGGCGCGCCACGGCCGGGCCGAGCTGCCGGAAGTCAGGATGGTCGACGCCCGTTCCAAGCTTGGATTGTGCCTGTGCGGTGGCGGCGTCACCGGTGCGATGTACCAGGTGGGCTGCCTGGCCGCGCTCGAGGACCGCATCGAGGGGCTGGCGGCCGGCGGTTTTGACGTGTTGGTCGGGACCGGCTCGGGCGCCACCGTGGCCATGGCCCTGGCCGGCGGGCTCAACGTGCAGCGCATGTACCGCGCGCTGCTCGACCCCGCCGACGACTTCTTTCCGCTCCAGCGCAATCACCTGCTGCGCATCGATATGGGCGAGATCTTGAGGGTTTTCGGCTCGGCCATGGCGGCTGCGCGGCGCGTGGTGTCCTCGGCGGCGAGCAGCCCGCTGGACGTCAACGTGTGGGACGAGCTCGAGCGTTTCGTCGACTCGCTGCCCGCCGGCGTGTTCACGCTGGACACCTACGAGCGCTTCCTCACCGACTTCATGCAGCGGCGCAGCATTCCGGCGCGCTTCGCCGATCTGCCCCGGCGCTTGCTGGTGGTGGCGAGCGAGCTCGACGCAGGGCGCCGCGCGGTGTTTGGACGGGACGAGCTGCTGGAGGTTCCGGTGGCGCGCGCGGTGGCGGCCTCGAGCGCGATCCCGCTGCTGTACGCGCCGGTCGAGATCGGCGGCCGGGATTATATCGACGGTGGCATCGGCGACGCCGCGCACATCGATCTGGCCGCGCAGGAGGGGTGCGGGTTGATCGTGGTCATCAACCCGATGGTGCCCGTGCATGCGGGCACGGATGGGCGCGACGTGCCGACCGGTCACGGCAAGAAGCGCCGCGTGCGCGATAAGGGCGCGATCTGGGTCTACAACCAGGCCATGCGCATCTGGATGGAGGCGCGTTTCATGCTCGGGCTCGAGCGCTTCCGCGCACAGCACCCCGAGACCGCAGTGCTGGTGCTGGAGCCCAAGCAGACCGACGCCACGCTGTTCATGTACTCGCCGATGAACTTCGCGGCGCGCCGCGCGATCCTGCAGGACGGCTACACCGCAACCGTGCGCCGGCTGAGCGAGCCCGATTCGTCGCTGGCCCAGGCGCTGCAGGCGCAGGGGCTCAAGGTCGCGGGTTGAGCGAGAGCCCGAAGGTGGTGTCGGAAGACGCGCCGGGCGGCCATGGCGAGGGCGCGCCGTTTGCGCGCGGGGCGCGCACGCGGCCGCTGCTGTACGGGCACCGCGGCACGCGGCGCGGCACGCCCGAGAACACGCTGCTGGCGTTGCGGCGCGCGCTCGATCAGGGCGCCGACGGGGTCGAGCTCGACGTGCGCCTGTGCGGCAGCGGCGAGGTGGTCGTGCTGCACGATCCGGACCTCGCGCGCGTGGCGGGTGTGGGCGCACGCGCAGCCGACAGCACGCTGGCCGAGCTGCAGCGCCACGACCTCGGCGCGGGCGAACGCGTGCCGCGGCTGCAGCAGGCGCTCGAGCTGGTGCTCGGGCGCGGGCGGCTGCTCAATGTGGAGCTCAAGGCCGACGTGCCTTCGCGCCATGCGCTGGTGCAGGCGGTGGCGGCCGAGCTGCGCGCGCGGCCTGCCGCGGAGCTGGCGCGCGTGCTGCTGTCGAGCTTCGACGCGGCGATCTGCCAGGCGCTGTGCGCGGCCTTGCCAGAGCTGGCGGTGGCGCTGCTGTTCGAGCGCGAGCCGCAGCCGGCGCCGCCCGGGACGCGCCTGATCCATCCCCACCACGCGCTCGCCCACCCCGATGCGATCGCGAGCTGGCACGCCGCCGGCCTCCTGGTCAACGCGTGGACCGTCAACGACGCCGAGCGAGCGCGTGCGCTCGCCGCCGCCGGCATCGACGGCCTGATCACCGATGACGTCCCGCTTCTGATTGCGGCGCTCGGTCAGCACTGACGGGATCAAGAAGATTCACGGCAAGACGGGAAGACGGCAAGGCAGAGTTTCTGACTTCCCGTCTTCCGGCATTCCTGTGCCTTTCCTATCGCTCGCCGACGAACGGCAGCGCCAGCGCGCTGAACAGTTGGGTGCGGGCGTGCCGCTGCACGTACGCGGGGTCGATACGCGGTACGAGCTGCTTGGTGCGCACCGACCCGTACCAGTGCACCAGACGCGTGGCGGGCGAGAGCACCGCGTCGAGATCGGCATGGTGCACCGTGCGGAACCAGTGCTCGCTGATCTCGGGGCCGAGCGGGAAGAAGACCTCGGGGGGATGCACCGTAAGCTGGCCATCGCCGCGGTGGGCGGCGGCGGTCTGCTGTAGCAGGTGGGGACCTATCGCGTTGGGACGCGGCTGCCGCTCGGGCGCGATCGCCAGCATGCGCTGCACGGCGTCGGTGATGAAGGGCGAGCCCGGCGCACTGCCTAGAATCGCCGGATTCTCGGCCAGCGGATAGAGGCCTTCGAGCTTGCGGAAGAGCGCCCAGCCGTGCGGTATCCGCCGCAGCAGGTCGCGCAGGCCCGAGCGCGCTTCGGCCGGCAGCCGCAGGGCGGGATTGAAGGACTCCCGCACCCCGAACGGATAGACGATGCGCTCCTGTCCGCAGAACGCGGCCGCGGTGCGGCACAGCGGCTCGAAGCTGCCCAGCGTGACGGTGTCGATGTCGAGGTACACGCCGCCCTGGCTGAGCAGCAGCGCGAAGCGCACCAGATCCGAGCGAGTGGCCGGCGTGCGCAGCCGATCGTAGACCGCGCGCAGGCCGGCGCCGTGCGGCGCGCAGCGCTCGAGCAGTCCTGCGAGATCGAGCCGCTGCAGCGTCACCCGCGGCGTGTCGGTCAGCTCGCGATACCACGGCGTGCTCGAGAGGTCCGAGTCGTGGTGGAGCACGACGCGCTCGAATCCGCCGCGCAGCGCCGCCGAGCGCACCGCCAGCAGGTTGACCCAGGGGAACTGCTGGCCGAACCAGATGAAGTGGGCGCACAGCGGGATGCGCGGCGTGGCCTCGGCTGGCATGGCTGCTCGGCCGCGCGGTGGTTAGACCCGCTCGACCTCGTAGACCCCGTCGACCTTGGAGAGCTTGCGCATCAGCCCACGCAGCTTGCCGACATCGCCCACGGAGAACTGAAAGGTGTTGAGCGCGCGGCCCTCGACCGACGCGCGGCAGGTGGCTTCGGTGATGTTGACGCCGCTTTCGTTGAACTGGCGCGACAGGCTGGCGAGGATGCCGGGCCGATCGGCGGTGACCACGCGGATCGCCACCGGCAGCTCCATCTTGGGATCGCGCGACCAGTGGCACTCGACGCGGCGCTCGGGTTCGAGCTCGAGCGCGCGCTTGCAGCCGCGCCGGTGCACGGTCACCCCGCGGCCACGCGTGATCCAGCCCGTCACCGGATCGCCGGGCAGCGGGCTACAGCACTTGGCAAAACGCACCAGCACGTCGTTGACGCCGCCGATGACGATGCCGTCCTTGCCGTCTTTGCCCGTGACCTTGCGCACGGTCTTCTCGAGTAGCCCGGGCTTGAGCGACTTCTCGGCGTCGGGGTTCTCGGTCGGGAGGATGGCGTCGAGCACCTGGGTGGGGCTGACGTGGCCGTATCCGACCTGCTGGAACAGCTCGTCGGGACCCGACAGATGGAGCGTCTTGGCCGCGCGCTCGACCTCGCCGCTCTTCATCAGGCGGTTGTACGAGAGGTCGCGGCGATGGAGCTGGCGTTCCACCAGGTCGCGGCCGAGCTGCAGGCTGCGCTGGCGCTCATCGCTGCGGATGTGGGCGCGGATGCGCACGCGCGCGCGTGCGGTGCGCACGAACGACAGCCAATCCTTGGTCGGCTGCTGCGACTGCGTGGTGAGGATCTCGACCGTGTCGCCGTTGTGCAGCTTGTAGCGCAGCGGAACCAGCGAGCCGTTGATGCGCGCGCCGGTGCAGTGGTCGCCGATCTCGGAGTGGATCGCGTACGCGAAATCCACCGGGGTCGAGCCCCGCGGAAAGACCCGCACGTCGCCCTTCGGGGTGAAGACGTAGACCTCGTCGGCAAACAGATCGACCTTGATGCCATCGAAGAACTCCTCGGGGTCCTTGACGTCCTTCTGGTACTCCATCAGCTCGCGCAGCCAGCGGAAACGGCCCGCGTCGCCTTCGCCGAGCGCGCCGCCTTCCTTGTAATTCCAGTGGGCGGCGATGCCCATCTCGGCCGTGCGATGCATGTCCTCGGTACGGATCTGGATCTCGATGCGCCGGTGCTCCGGGCCGATCACCGTGGTGTGGAGTGACTGGTACATGTTGCTCTTGGGCAGCGCGATGTAATCCTTGAAGCGCCCCGGCACCGGCGTCCAATGAGAGTGGACCAAGCCCAGCACGCCATAGCAGTCGGAGAGACGCGGCACGACCACGCGAAACGCCATCAGGTCGTGGACGCGCTCGAAGTCGCACTTCTGTTGGCGCATCTTGCGGTAGATCGAGAACAGGTGCTTGAGCCGGCCGTTGAGCTCGACCTCGGTCACGCCCGCCTCGGTCATCAGTTGTCTGAGCTGCCGCACCACGCGTTCGATGTACTTGCCGGAGTCGCGGCTGGCCTTCTCCAGCTTGCGCGCGAGCTGGGCGTAGGCTTCCGGGTAGAGGTACTTGAAAGCTAAGTCCTCGAGCTCGTCTTTGATCCACTGGATGCCGAGGCGGCCGGCCAGCGGCGCGTACACGTCGAGCGTCTCGCGCGCGATTCGCTCCTGCGCCTCGACCGTCATGTAGTGGAGCGTGCGCATGTTGTCGAGCCGGTCGGCGAGCTTGACCAGCAGCACGCGAATGTCGCGCGACATCGCCAGCAGCATCTTGCGGAAGCTCTCGGCCTCGCGGTCCTCGCGGGAGCCGAAGTTGACCTTGCCGAGCTTGGTCACGCCCTCGACCAGGAACGTGATCTCTTTGCCGAACTCGCGGCTCAGCTCCTCGGGCGTGATCTGGGTGTCCTCGATCACGTCGTGGAGCAGGGCCGCGCAGATGCTGGCCGTGTCCAGGTGCAGCTGCGCGATGATGTCTGCGACGCTGACCGGGTGGATGAAGTAGGGGTCGCCCGAGCGACGCAGCTGGCCCTGGTGCATCCGCGCCGAGTACACGTAGGCGCGGTTGATCAGCTCCGTGTCGGCGTGCTCGTAGTAGGTTCTGACCTTGTCGAGAATCTCGGTGAGAGGAACCATCGAAAATCAGCCACTACAGCCCTAACGGTCAACTTAACACCGCGCGGTGTCAGTAACAACTTGGGCAAAGCGAAGGCGCGAGCCCCACAACACAACCAGCCCCGCGCCCGCCGGTCAAGAGCACGACAGGCCGCGCGAAAATCCGGCAAAAGGCCGCATCCGCGGCCGGAGCCGTGGTTCGCCCGATTCCCGTTGCGCCGCCACGGGTTGCGCGCGGGTGTATGCTCTTGCGGTGATGCAAGTGCTCTCGGGGCTGTTTCTGCGCCACCGGCGCCGGCTGGCCCGGCTGGTGCTGGGGCTCGGCTTGATCTTCGTGGTGCGCGATCTGTGGCCGCACTGGCCGCGGCAGACCGAGCTCGAGTTCCAGCTGGGTCCCGACCACGCTCAGGTGGTGGAGCTGCGCGTGGCTTACCTCGACCACGGCGAGGAGCTGCACGGGGTGAGCTTCGCCTTCCCGCAAGGCGCCCCCGCGATCGTCCACCACAGCGTGAGCCTGCCGCCTGGCGAGCTCGAGCTGCAGCTCGAGCTGCGCTCGCGCGGGGGCGCCGCCCGACGTTTCACGCGCACTCTGCACACGCCGGCCTCGGGCGTGGTGCGGATCGCGCTCGGACCCGAATCGCGCGGCCATCCGGAGAGCCCGTCGTGAGCTCGGTGACCCAGGCCCACGAGAGCCGCGGTCCGGGTCGCGCGCTGACGCTCTCGCGCTGCGCGCTACTGGTGGTCAGCGGCGAGCAGAAGGGCGAGCAGCGCGTGCTCGAGGGCGACCTGCTGCGCATCGGCAAGAACCCCGACAACGACCTGGTGCTGACCGACACCACGGTCAGCCGCGAGCACTGCGAGATCGTGCGCGACGACAAGGGCTTTCTGCTGCGCGATCTCGGTTCGACCAACGGCACGCTGCTCGAGGGCGCCGAGGTGCGCGAGGGCTATCTGCGTCCGGGGGTGCTGATCACGGTCGGCCGCATCGAGCTGCAGGTGCGCACCTACGCCGAGCGCATCGAGCTCACCCCCAGCGCGCGCGACCGCTTCGGCGAGCTGGTGGGCGAAGATCCCGCGATGCGTGAGATCTTCGGCCTGCTCGAGCGCGTTGCGGCGACCGACGCCACGCTGCTGATCGGCGGCGAGACCGGCACCGGCAAGGACGTGCTGGCGCGCTCGGTGCACGCCGCGAGCAAGCGCAGCGCCGGTCCCTTCGTCGCGGTCGACTGCGGTGCGCTGGTGGGCTCGCTGATCGAGAGCGAGCTGTTCGGCCATGAGAAGGGCGCCTTCACCGGGGCGGTCGAGCGCAGGCAGGGCGCGTTCGAGCTGGCCCAGCGCGGCACGCTTTTTCTCGACGAGGTGGGCGAGCTGCCGCTCTCGCTGCAGCCGACGCTGCTACGCGCGCTGGAGACGCGGCGCATTCGCCGCGTCGGCGGCGGCAGCGAGATTCCGGTCGACCTGCGCGTGATCGCCGCCAGCAACCGCAACCTGCTGCTCGAGGTCGAGCGCGGCAAATTTCGCAAGGACCTGTACTTTCGCCTCGCGGTGGTGCCCTTGCACCTGCCGCCGCTGCGCGCGCGGCGCGGCGACATCGGGCTGCTGGCGCCGCATCTGCTCGCGCGCATCTGCGCCGAGCACGATCCGCGTGCGCCCGCGCTGCAGCTCGGCGCCGAGGCGCTGCAGGCGCTGGCGGCCCACGACTGGCCGGGCAACGTGCGCGAGTTGCGCAACGTGCTCGAGCGCGCGGCGCTGCTGCAGCAGGGCGCCGAGGGCCAAGAGGTGGGGCTCGCGCCGCTCGGAGTTTCGCTCGCGCTCGGCACGCCGGCGCCCAGCACGCCACCACCGGCGGCGCAGGGCTCGGCGCCGGCCGCCGGCCCCGATCTCGACCCGTCCCAGAGCTACCGCGAGAACCGCGCGCGTTTCGAAGCCGAGTTCGAGCGCCGCTACGTGCGCTGGCTGCTCGGCCGTCACGCCGGCAACGTCTCGGCGGCGGCGCGCGAGGCCGGCATGGACCGCAAGTACCTGCACAAGCTCGCGACCCGCCACGGGGTGAAGTAGCTGCGCGCGGCTGGCGCCACGCTCCCGCGTCGCGGCATGCGCCAATGAACCCTGATCGAGCTTGCGAACCGCTAGTCCGAATCCAGCGCTTCGGGCGCGACGCGGTAGCCGCGCTGCAGGGCGCTCTCGACGATCCAGTGCTCGTCGCCGAGCGCGCGGCGCAGCAGCGAGACCTGCCGCCGCACCAGCATCTCGCCGTGCGCGCCTTCCAGCTCGTAGAAGTCGCGCGCGAGCTGCGGGGTCGGCACCCACGCGCCGCGGTGCTCGGCCAGCAGCGCCAGCAACCCGCGCCCGACGGCGGTCAGGTGGGTGCGCCCGTGCGGGCCGAGCAGCCCGTCGGCGTCGAGCACGAAGCGCCCGAAGCGGACCGCCTCGACCACCCGGGCCTGCGCCTTGTAACGACGCTTGCGCGTCTTGCGCCGGCGCGAGTCGAGGAACCCGAGCAGCTCGATCAGACCCGAGGGCGAGGCCGGTTTCGGCACGATCACCACCGAGCGCTGCCAGGCGCGCAGCGCGCGCTCGGTGCTGGGCAGGGCGCTGATGACCGCGAAGCCGGGCAAGGGCCGCAGCTCGACCAGCGCCGGCACCAGATCGAGCCCGAATCCGTCCGGCAGGCGATCATCGATCAGTGCGTAGTCGAAGGCGCGGCGGCTCCAGCCTGCGATCACGCGCCGCGCATCCGAAATCCTGGAGACCGCCCGCACGCTCATCCCGCGCCGGGTCAGTGTGCGCGACCAAGTGCGCAACAAGACTGGGTCGTCGTCGACGAGCAATACGTCACGCCCCTCGAGTGAGGGCGCATCGTGGCTTTCGGGCTTGGGGCTGGGAAGCGACACAGCCGGCCTTCAAGCGTAGCAACCCTTGGCGGTCGGCGCGAGGCCGGAGCAGCGAGGCCCTGCTCGGCGCCGCCGCGGGCGTCGAAATCCAGGTTTTCGTTTTCTGCGTGCCGCGTTTTGTCAAAGCGACGCAGTAACGCATGCTTGGCGGCCGGCTCGCGCTTCTCTATGCTCGGCCCCCCGATGTTGGACCAGAGCTCAAGCGGGCACGTCGCGCCCCAGTCCGGTCCTCGCCCATGGCGGGCCGCGCTGCTGGCAGTCCTGGGCGGCGGCGGCACGTTCGTGCTGATGTCGAACCAGGAGCAGGTTCCCCACGGGGCGCTCTACGGGCTGGGTCTGCTGCTGTTGGGCATCGGCGGTCTGCTCCGGCTGCTCGGCATGTTCCACGCGCAGGACGAGCCGAGCATCGCTTTTGCGCAAACCGCGTACTATCCGCTGCCGGGCGAGCCTTCGTGGTGCGCGCCGCGCGTGCTGCTGCCCGCCTCTCTGCTGGTGCTGGCGCTGCTGTGGGTGGTGCTGGGCGGGCACGGCCTGCCGTATGCGATCGCGGTGGCGCTCGCGGTCTTGCTGCCCGCGGCGCTGCGGCGCCCGGGGCTGCTCGTGTTCGTGGTCGCCTCGGCGCTGTATCTGCCGCTGCTCGGCCGCTTCGGGCTGTGGGATCCGTGGGAGACGCACTACGGCGAGGTCACGCGCGAGATCCTCTCGCGCGACGACTGGATCAGCCTGTGGTGGGCGCAAGACCGCTGGTTCTGGTCCAAGCCGATCGGCATCTTCTGGTCGGAGGCGCTGGTCTGGAGCGCCAGCGGGCTGCCCTTCTTGCCCGACACCAGCCGCGTCCACGTCGAATGGGTGCTACGGCTGCCCACCTACTTCTATTCGTTGTGCGGGCTGCTGGCCGCCTATTTCGCGATGGCCGCGTGCTTCGGCCGCCGCGCCGCGCTGCTCGGCGCGCTGGTGCTCGCGACCATGCCCTACTACGCCATGCTGACGCACCAGGCGATCACCGACATGCCGTGCGTGGGCACCATGGTCACGGCGGTGATGCTGCTGCTGCTCGCGGTTCACGAGGATCCCGAGCGCAAGGTCAAGAGCTACCGCATCGGTCCGCTCTCGATCTCGGCGCAGGAGCTCGTGCTCGGCGGGTTCCTGCTGGTGTGCCTGCCGCAGATCCTTTACCTCGCCAGCCGCAACATCACGTTCATCCACGGCCTGTTCGCCTGGCACCGCGACGAGTTCATGTTCGGCTCGGGCCACAACCCGGACGTGCCCGGCAACTTCGGCATCCACGAGGAGCGCGCGCAGGTCTCCGGGCTGGCGTTCGAGCCGTTGTGTCAGGCGCTGCTGTGGGCCGCGTGCACCGCCTTCGTGGTGTGGCGCTACCGCAGGGAACGGCGCGCGCAGTCGCTGTACATGCTGGCGTTCTACCTGTTTTGCGGCCTCTCGTTCATGGCCAAGGGCGCGCCCGGCTTCGCGCTGCCGGGCCTGATCGCGCTGCTCTTTTTGTGGAGCAGCAATCGCTGGTCGCTGCTGCTCGCCGGCCGACTGCGGGTGGCGCTGGGCTCGCTGGCCTTGCTGACCGCGAGCATGCCCTGGTTCGTGGCGATGTACATCCGTCACGGCACAGGCTTCACCGATCGGCTGGTGATTCACGACCACCTGGACCGTCTGGCGGCCGGCGTGCACGGCGATACCGGCTCGATCCAGTACTTCATCCAGCAACTCGGCTACGGCACCTACCCGTGGTTCGCGCTCGCCCCGCTCGCGTTCGCCGGTTTCCTGCGCCTGCGGCCGAGCGGAGTCACGCTCTCGCCGATCGAGAAGCGCAGGCGCGAGACGGTGGTGCTGCTGGGGCTGTGGTTCGCGGCTTCGTTCACGCTGTACAGCGCGATGATCACGAAGTTCCACCACTACGTCTTTCCCTCCTCGCCGCCGATGGCCCTGCTGATCGGCGTGCTGCTCGACCGCATGCTGGTCGGGCCGCCCGAGCGGCCGCTCGATACGCGCCGTCTGTGCGCGCTCGCGCTCGCGCTGCTCGCGCCGTTGCCGCTGGTGCTCGGGGTCGCCGGCTTGCGCGGCGACGTGCGCGGCGTGATCCCGGTCAATCTGCCCCCCGCCAAGGAAGCGGTCTGGGTGCTGCAGCACCCGTGGAACAGCGGCGCGTGCGTGGGGCTGCTCCTGCTCGGGCTGCTCTGCTTCGGGGCCGCGTTCCGGCTGTACGGCCGGCCGAGTGGACCTGCTCCGGTCGCCGAAGGCCTCGGACCGCGCGGGTTAGGGGCCGGGCTGATCGCCGCCTCCGTGCTGTGCGCATTCGCCGGGCGCGACCTTTCGTGGACCACGCCGCAGCGCCCGGCCGGAAGCGAGCGACTGATCGATCTCTTCATCTACAACTACACGCGGCCGTTTCCCGCGTACCTCGACTTCCGGGCGGCCTTCACCGGCTTCGCCGTGGTGGCGAGCTTGCTGATCGCGCTGGCCGCGGTGCGCACGCTGCGGCCGCTGCTCACCTTGGGGCTGGTCGGGCTGTGCTTGTGGTTCAGCCTGTTCTACCTCGATCTCTACATGATCGATCTGAGCCCGCACTGGAGCCAACGCGAGCTGGTCGCGCGTTACTACAAGGAGCGCAAAGGCCCGAGCGAGCCGCTGGTCGCGTGGCAGATGAACTGGAAGGGCGAAAACTTCTACACCGGCAATCGCGTGGCCGTGTTCGTCGACCTCAACAACAAGGCGATGCTCGACTGGATCGCGAAGAACAAGGGCACGACCGCGTACTTCGTGCTCGAGCACGCGCGGCTCCCGCGCTTCAAGTCGTTGATCGGAGGCCGGCGCATGAAGCAGCTCACCACCGAGCGCGACAACAACAAGTTCGTGCTGGTGCGCGTCGCGCTGTGAGCGTGCCGCCCGCCCCGCAGTGGTGGGGTTCCGGGAGGATTCAATAGGAAGGCCAAGAGGCTTCCTGTGTCTTCGGTCGGTCGCGGGCGCGGTACTAGTGCACGCGGCCCGCGTCGTGCTCGTTCACGGCGACCTTGAGCAGCTTGAGCTGCGAGAGCGCGCGGTGATCGATCTGGCTGCCGCGCTCCGGCACCGCGAGCATGCCCTCCACGATTTCGGGGACGAACAGGATCGCCTGGCCCGAAGCGTCGTAGCCGAGCTGCACCATCAGGTCAGGCTCGAACTGGCGACAGTGCTGCTCGCAGCAGTAGAACGGCTCGAGCACGCGATAAAAGCCCTCGGGTGGCAACGGCTCGAGCCAGCGCACGTCCTGCGGGCTGGGCAGCAGCGAGCCCCGCTCCTGGGTCCGCATGCGGTTGCCGGTCCAGCCAGCAGGCAGGTACAGCCCCGGGCCGGGCTCGCCGTGGTTATGGAAGTAGACCAGGCGTCCGGCTGGAATCGAGCCGACCTGGCCCGTGGTCCGATACAAGCCGCAGGGGGGGAGCTTCATGGCGGACACCAGTCCTTGCGCCAGCGCGTGTTATGGTAGCCACGCAGCTCCGAAACGCATGCTGAACGTCGGAAACTGGACAAGCTTTCAGCTGTCATGCAGGCTGAGGCCATGATCGACAGCACGCAGCAACAAACCCTCTACGCTCTGTACTGCTTCTCGCGCGACACGCGCCGCATCAGCGCGGCGACGCTGGCGGCCGCGCTCTCGCTGACGCCCACGCGCGTTGCCGCTGCGCTGGTCGCGTTGGAGCACGCAGGCCTGGTCGATGCATCACGTGCCCGGCTCACCATGCTGGGGTTGGCGACCGCGGTGCGCGTGGGGCCTGCGGCCGGCGGCCCGCGCCTCGATCTGGCGGCGACCGTTTCGCCCGCCGCGCCCCGCGAGCCGGCCGCGCCACTAGCCGCGGCGCCGTCGTCGGGCGCGCCGCCCGCAGCCGCGTACGAACGGATGGAGCCGCTTCTTCCGGCCTGAGCTGGAGACAAAACCCGCCACCGGGGTCGCCGCGCGCTGGAGAGGGGGCTCCTGAGTGGCTAGCCGGTGGCGGGCTTCTGCTAGCTAGGACGCCGCAGCGCCCGCCTGCGTTACAGCCGGCCTCGCGCGCCCGCAAAAAGCCACGAAACAGGAAAGCGCGAAGACGGGAAGGATTTTGATCCGCTGCGCGCCTTCCCTGTCTTGCCGCCTTCCTGTGATCTGACGCGCCGCTCACACACCGGCTGGGCCCGGCGGTGCGTTGCTCAGTCGGCGGGGACCGTCCGGCCCTTGGCCCAGGCGCGTAGCTCGGCGATGCGCTCGGCCATGGTCGTGGACAGCGGCACGGTGCGCGCGATCTCCTGCGCCAGGTGCTCGGTGTGCAGCTCGGGGCCCTGGGAAAACGCGCTGTACAGCGCCGACACCACCACCTGCTCGATCTCCGCGCCGCTGAAGCCCTCCATGCGCCGGGCCAGCTCCTGCAAGTCGAAGGCGTTCGGATCGCGCCCGCGCCGAGCGAGGTGGACCGCGAGGATCGCGGCGCGGGTCGGCTGGTCGGGCAGGTCGACGAAGAAGATCTCGTCGAAGCGCCCCTTGCGCACCAGCTCGGGAGGCAGCTTCGAGATGTCGTTGCAGGTGGCGACCACGAAGACGCTGGCTTTCTTCTCCTGCATCCAGCTCAGGAAGGTGGCGAAGATCCGCGAGCTGGTGCCGGAGTCGTCCTGTCCGCCTTGCGCGAAGGCCTTTTCCATCTCGTCGATCCACAGCACGATCGGCGCCATCGCCTCGGCCGTGCGCGTCGCGCGCTTGAGGTTCTTTTCGCTCTCTCCGAAGAACTTGTTGTACAGATTCGAGGGGTCGAGGCGGATCAGCGGCAGGCCCCACTCCTTGGCGATCGCCTTGGCGCACATGCTCTTGCCGCAGCCCTGCACGCCGATCAGCAGCACGCCGCGCGGCGGCAGCAAGCCGAACTTCTTGGCCCGCAGCGGTTCGGTGAACGCAGGTTTGCGCTTGGCCAGCCAGTCCTTGAGATTGCGCAGACCGGCCACCTCCGACATGCGCTCGTCGGCGGCGAAGTACTCGAGCACACCCGAGCGCTCGATGATCTGCTTCTTGGCTTCGGCGATGCGCGGGATGTCCTGCGCGGTGAAGCGGCCGTCCTCGACGATCACCTTGGTCAGGATCTTCTTGACCTCGAACAGCGTCAGACCCTGCAGCTGGGCCAGCAGCTGGGCCACCTCCTCCCCCGAGAGCTTGACCTTGATCGGCATGCGCCGGCGCAGATCGCGCAGCAACTCGCGCACGAAGTCGTAGTATTGCTCCGGGCTCGGGGGCGACAGCCGTAGGCCGGTCGCCAGCCGCTGCAGCGGCAGAGGCAGATCGGCCGCTGCCGCGGTCATCAGCACGGCGCTGCGGTTCTCGAAGAAGCGCTGCGCCACCTCGGCCAGCTTGTACACCACCAGCTCGTCCTGCAGCTTGGGCACGAAGTCGTCGAAGTAGTACAAGCTCTCGGCCTTGCCCTGCAGCACGTAGTCGAGGCACCTGCCGGCATCATGGCTGCCCTCGACCGAGAAGCTCGGCACGTCGGGCCGGAACAGCCCTCGGTCCGGGCTCCAGCCGAGCAACGGCAGGCAGAGCCGGTCGGCGACCCAGCGCGCGAGCGGCTCGGCGCGCTCGGGCTCCTCGGTTTCGAGCGCGATCAGCGGATGGTTGGCGCGGACCAGGATCTCGAGGTCGCGCACGTCCTCAAGCGACAATGGAGCCCGCGCAGCCAACCGCGTAAGCATACCATCAAGGCGAGCCCCGCGGGATCGGCCCTCCCGATGAGCATTACCCCGCCGGCCGCAGCGATCTGCGCACGACCTTGTCGCGATAGAGGTCCGCGTCGGCCTCGGCGAGCAAGCCGCGGCCCTCGTCTCCGTGATCTACACGTGTGATCGCGACCCCGACGCTGACCCCGACCGCGGCCGGGCCCAGCTGGCTGCGTCGCAGCTGCTCGCGGATGCGCTGGCCCACCGCGCGCGCCTCCTCGACGTCGGTCGCGGGCAGCACGATCGCGAACTCGTCGCCACCGATGCGGGCCAGCAGGTCGCCGTGGCGCACCACGCGGCCGGCGCACGCGGCCACCGCCCGCAGCGCGCGGTCTCCTTCGGGATGTCCGAAAGCATCGTTGACCTGCTTGAGCCCGTCGACGTC
Source organism: uncultured delta proteobacterium (assembly GCA_963778655.1). Classification (GTDB taxonomy): domain Bacteria; phylum Myxococcota_A; class Polyangia; order Polyangiales; family JAFGIB01; genus CAVZVA01. The sequence continues at coordinate 404,873 of CAVZVA010000010.1, read as the reverse complement.
GAGCAGCAGCAAGGCGAGCGGCTGTCGCTCGCGCTCGGTGCGCGCGAGCTCGCGCTGCAGCGCCCGCTGGAAGCTGCGGCGGTTGGCGATGCCGGTGAGCTCGTCGGTACCCGAGAGGCGGCGCAGCTGCTCCAGCTCGCGCGCGCGCTCGATCAGCGCCTGCAGCAGCGGCTGCAGACGCTCGGCGTCCTGCCCGACCTGCTCGGCGAGCGCGATTGCGGCGCGGCGTGCCTCGCGTCCGCCCTGGGCGCGCGCCAGGCGGCACAGCCCCTCGAGCAGGGGGTCCGCGCCCGCCGCGCCCCCGTCGGGTGCAGGAGCGTGTGCGATGGCGGCGCGCTCGCGCGCAGACCCACCGACCTCGTCGCCTTCATCGGGCGGGCGGGCAATGGGCATGATACCGCTTCGGGTTCTGGTCATGACGCTGACAACTTAAGCTTGGAACCACGCATGCAAAGGGCCTTTCCACCGTGGCAGGGACGTTTGGCGTGCGCTCTTTGATCTACATCCGCTGGGGGCGTTCTATTTCCACGCGGCCGCTCGGGGTTGCTCGAAAACCTCCCGAAACCTGCGCGTAGAGGTTACCCTCGGCGCGAGTGTTTCGGGCGCGGACGCCCGGACGGCTGCGGACCTGCTTCACGACTCGAGGTGATTGCGATGAAACAAGCTTGCCTGTTGACCGTGCTAGTGACTTCAGCGTTGCTGGCTTTCGCCGGTAGCGCCTTCGCTCAAGACGAGGGCGGCGCCCCCGCCAATCCCGAAAGCGGCGACACCACCAGCTCGGTTGCAGCGAGCGGAGGCGAGGCTTCCACCGCGGCGGCACCGAGTGCCGCGCCCGCCGACTCGAGCGGGCCCGCCAAGCCGATCAGCGTCTCGCTGCTGCTCGGGTACGGCGTGAGCTTGAAGAGCGGACCCAACCCGTGGGGATTCGGCTTCGGTGCGCGCGGCGGCTACAACCTCGACAAGATCTACCTGGGCGCGCGCTTCGCGTTCTATCTGGGCGAGTCGCAGAGCACTGCAGGCTTCAAGACGTCGCTCAACGTTTGGGAGCTCGGCCTCGAGGGCGGCTATGACTTCGATGTCGCCCAAGGGCTGGTGGTGCGACCGCTATTGAATCTCGGCATCGCCAGCCTCGTGGCCGATGTCACGGTCTCGGGCATTCCCAATGTTGGAGGAACCGGCTCGAGCTCCGTCACCAAGCTGTACCTCGCGCCGGGCGCGGCCTTGCTCTACGACGTGAACGACACCTTCTTCGTGGGGTTGGACGCCCGCTTCCAGATCATCCTCGCAAGCTCCACCGCGGAAGGCCTGATCTTTCTGGCCAACGGCGGCATGCGCTTCTGAGCGCGCGCCGTCCGCGTTCCTGCCGCGCGTTGCTGACGACGGGTCCGGCACACCGCCGGACCCGCTTTCATTTGCAGACCCGGCCCCGATCGCCCGAGCCCTTCCCTTCCACACGGGCATGCAGTACACAGGGCGGGCTTCCGGGTCGAAGGGGAGAGCTCATGCCGCTGCGTTTGTGTTCCATTTTGGGTACCTTGGTGCTTGCGCTCGCCGTCGCGCGTCCAGCCCTGGCCGATTCGCCGCGACCGCACGCCGGCGCAAGCGCCGAGCTCGGGGCGAAGAAGACAAAGTCCAAGAAGGACGAAGGCAACCAAGACGAAGCCTCCGACGACGACAAGGGCTCGAGCGACGCCTCTTCGGAGGACCTCGACACGCTGATGACCAAGAAGGGCAGTAAGCCCGCAGCCGACACCGGCGCAGCGGCCGAAGGCGGCTCGAACGCGGAGCAGCCGCCGTCCGGCGAGATTGGCGACACCTGGGAGAAGCCGCCGGTCGAGCAGGAGAAGGCGCTCGGTCCGGCGCCCAAGCCTGCCGAGAAGCCCGCCGGCGACGGCAAGCACTGGAGCGCGGGCCTGGTGGTCGGCTGGGCCTTCAAGACCGATTGGCGCGCCGGAGACCTGGGTGCTGATCCGTATGGCCTGGGTATGGGCCTGCGTGGCGGTTACAGCTTCGACTTCAAGCTCTACACCGGGGTCTACTTCAACTACTACCTCGGCAGCAGCCAGACCGGCACCAGCGCGCTGCTCAACGTGCCGGCGATGAAGCACGCGGCGAGCTACATGCAATACGGCGTGGAGGCCGGCTACGACGCCTGGATCGGCTCGATCATCTTGCGGCCTTCGCTGCAGATCGGCGTGGCGATGGCTCTGACCGACAACTCGGCGAACGGCGCCACCACCACCGTCACCCGCTTGATGTTCGGCCCGGGTTTCACGTTGATCGATCCGATCGGCGAGTTCTTCATCGGAGCCGACGCGCGCGCGCTGCTGGTGCCGAGCAGCAATGGCGTCTCGGCCGTGTTCTTGGGCCTGACCGGAGGGCTGCGGTTCGACTGAGGCGCGAGCTTTGTTTCAACCGCGCTGGCGCGGGCTGCATCGATTGGGTATCCGCAAGACGAGGAGCCCCATGCGCGCAAGCACCCGCAATCTCCGACATGCTGCCACCCTGTTGCTGCTCGGCTGTTTGAGCTGGGGCTGCTCCAGCCAGCATGGTTCCGCGTCGCCCTACCCGTACCAACCGGGCCAGACCAATGTGATCGGCGCCTCTTCCGGGGGCGGCTCGGCCAGCGCCGGCGACGGCGGCGCGACGGGAGCTGGCGCGGCCGGCTCGGGCTCCAGTGTCGGCGTCTCGCCGGTCTCGACCTACTCGGTCGCCACGCCCACGGGTGGCGATTGCATCGACGTGCAGGGCCAATGCCTCAAGCCCCAGGACAGCTGCGGCGCCGACGCGACCGCGGACGTGATCGTCGGGCCCGACGGAGAAGTGCTCTCGACCATCTGCTACCCGAACCGAGACTATACGGTGCAGGTGCTGGGCGACGCGCCGGTGACGAGCCCGCCACTCGGCAACAACAACGTGGTCGTGCTCGACGACAAGGTCGACGGCGACGACGTGCTCGGCGATCTGGAGATCACGGGCAACAACGTGATCGTCTACGGCCAAGGCCCCGACGTCTCGCGCATCGGCGGCAACCTCAGCATCGCCAAGAACAACGCGATCGTGCGCGGCGTGTCGATCGGCGGCGACGTCACCATCAGCAAGAACAACGCCTCGCTGATCGACTGCGTGATCGAGGGGAACCTCACAATCACCGGCAACAACGTGAGCGTCGCGTTGTGTCAGATCTGGGGCGACGTCACGATCGAGGGCCAGAACGCCGTCTTCGTTTCCAATCTGGTCGCCGGCGATCAGGCGATCTCGGGCGATAACCTGCGCTGCAACGACAACCACCGCTTCACGGACACCAATCAGGATGGCGTGGTGCAGCCAGAGGAGGTGACCGATCCGATCACCTGCGAGTCGCGCGGTCAGCCGGTCGCCAACACCCCGAGCCTGCAGCCCAAGAAGTAGCGCGCCTCGAGGCGCAAGCGCTCTTCGGGTCACGGGAAGACAGCAAGAGCGGAGCACTGTTTCACGGTCTCAGCGGCGAGGCGCGTCCTGTCTTGAGGCGGGTGGGTTCTGTGGCACGCTCGCGGAATGAAGCGGGCGATTGCGGGTGGGCTGGCGCTGCTCGGGCTCGGGGCGGGTTGTGCGCCGAGTCTCGCAAAGAGCGCGCGGCTGCGGGCCGAGCGCGAGCTGCGCTGCGTCGAGCCGGCGCTGCGAGTGCGGGCGGTCGGCGTGTTGCAGGTGGGCTCGCGGGCGCGCCACGAGATCGAGCTGTTCGAGGCGAGCGGGTGCGAGCAGGAGCAGATCTACCTCTGCTCGCGCCAGACGCGGCGCTGCGAGCGGGAGCTGGCGGCGTTGCCGTGGCCGGAAACGCACGCGGCGCTGGCGCGTGCCGAGGCGCTGTTGCGCCAGGCTGCCCGCGCGCGCTGCCCCGATTCCGAGCTGCGCGTGGTCCAGGAGAGCGAGTCGCTGTTCCGCTTCGAGGCGTGTGATGGGCACTGGTCGTATCATTGCCGGGCGCGCGGCTGCGAACGGCTACCGGCACCGCGCTGAGGACGTGGCGTTGCTCGGCTGCGCGCAGTAGGCTACGCGCGGGAGGGCGGTGGCGATGAGCGCGCACACGCACGGCGGAGCTTCACCCGAGGCGGGCGCGCCGGTCCGGTCGGAGGTCGTGGCCCGGGACGTGGTGTGCGGCATGACACCCAAGCCCGAGACGCCGCACCGGCTGGTGTACGAGGGCCGCCAATACCTGTTCTGCTGCGCGGGGTGCAAGGGCAAGTTCGCGGGCGATCCGGGGCGGTATCTGCAGGCGGGTGGCGGCGCGGACGCAGAGGCCGTGGGCCACGCGCACGAGGACGCGCACGGGCACGGGCACGATGCGGTGGGAGGGGCGAGGTACCTGTGCCCGATGGATCCCGAGGTGGTGGCCGGAGGGCCGGGGGCTTGTCCGCGCTGTGGGATGGCGCTCGAGGCGGAGGTGCTGCTGCAGGCGCAAGAAACGCGGCAGTGGGTGTGTCCCATGCATCCCGAGGTGGTGCGCGATCAGCCGGGCAACTGCCCGATCTGCGGGATGGCACTCGAGCCGCGTACGGTGGAGCTCGAGCAGGACAATCCCGAGCTGCGCGACATGCGCCGCCGCTTCTGGGGCAGCCTGGTGCTGAGCGTGCCGTTGCTCGCGCTCGCCATGGGCTCGATGCTGCCGGGCGATCCGCTGGCCGCGCTCGGCTCCCACGCGGCGCGGGTGTGGGGCGAGCTCGCGCTCGGCACGCCAGTCGTGCTGTGGGGTGGCTTTCCGTTCTTCGTGCGCGCGGCGCGGTCGCTGCGCACCGGCAACCTCAACATGTTCACGCTGATCGGGCTCGGCGTGCTGGTGAGCTACGGCTACAGCCTGGTTGCGGTGCTGTTTCCGGGCTGGTTTCCGCCGGCGATGCGTGCGCCCGACGGTCACGTGGGCGTGTACTTCGAGGCCGCTGCAACCATCACCACGCTGGTGCTGCTCGGCCAGGTGCTCGAGCTACGCGCGCGCGGCAAGACCGCGGGTGCGATCCGCGCGCTGCTCAAGCTCTCGCCGCGCAGCGCGCGCCGCATCGAAGACGACGGCAGCGAGCACGACGTGGATCTCGCCGCGCTGCACCCGGGCGATCGGCTGCGCGTGCGGCCGGGCGAGAAGGTGCCGGTCGACGGCGTCGTGCTCGAAGGACAGAGCACGCTCGACGAGGCGATGATCACGGGCGAGCCGCTGCCGGTCGCCAAGGCACCCGGCGACCGCGTGATCGGCGCCACGCTCAACGGCAGCGGCTCGCTGGTGATGCGGGCCGAGCGCGTGGGCGCCGACACCCTGCTCTCGCGCATCGTCGCGCTGGTGGCGCAGGCGCAGCGCAGCCGCGCGCCGATCCAGCGGCTCGCGGACGTGGCCGCCGGCTACTTCGTGCCCGCCGTGATCGCGGCTGCGGTGCTGACCTTCGCGTTGTGGCTGTGGCTGGGGCCCGAGCCGGCGCTGGCGCACGCGCTGGTCAACGCGGTGGCCGTGCTGATCATCGCTTGCCCGTGCGCGCTCGGGCTGGCCACGCCGATGTCGATCATGGTGGCGATGGGGCGCGGCGCGACGCTCGGCGTGCTGTTCAAGAACGCGGAGGCGATCGAGGTGCTGCGAACGGTCGACACCCTGGTGGTGGACAAGACCGGAACGCTGACCGAGGGCAAGCCCGAGCTCAGCGCGGTCGAGCCGGCCGCGGGCGTAGACGCCGACCGGCTGCTCGCGCTGGGCGCGAGCCTGGAGCGCGGTAGCGAGCATCCGCTGGCGGCGGCGATCGTGGCCGGCGCGCAGCGGCGCGGGCTGTCATTGCAGGCCGCCCAGGACTTCGTGGCGCACGCGGGCAAGGGCGCGAGTGGGCGCGTGGCAGGCCACGCGCTGCTGATCGGCACCGCGGCCCTGCTGCGCGAGCACGGCGTCGACCCGGACGCGCTGGCCGCGCGCGCCGAGGCGCTGCGCAAGGACGGCGCGACCGCGCTGCTGCTGGCGCTCGACGGCAAGGCGGCCGGCGTGCTCGCGGTCGCCGACCCGATCAAGTCGAGCACGCCCGAGGCGATCGCGGCGCTGCATGCCGAGGGCGTGCGCATCGTAATGCTGACCGGCGATGGCAACACCACCGCGCAGGCGGTGGCGCGCAGGCTCGGCATCGACCAGGTGGTGGCCGAGGTGCTGCCCGACCAGAAGGCGGCCGAGGTGCGGCGCCTGCAGCAGGCGGGCTGCGTGGTCGCGATGGCAGGCGACGGCATCAACGACGCCCCGGCGCTGGCGCAGGCGCAGGTCGGGATTGCGATGGGCACCGGCACCGACGTGGCGATGCAGAGCGCGGGGGTGACCCTGGTGCGGGGCGACCTGCGCGGCATCGTGCGTGCTCGCCGGCTGAGCCGTGCCACAGTGCGTAACATTCGCCAGAATCTGTTCTTCGCGTTCGTCTACAACGCGATCGGGGTGCCGGTCGCCGCTGGGGCGCTGTACCCGCTGCTTCACGTGCTGCTGAGCCCGATGCTGGCGGCGGCGGCGATGAGCTTCAGCTCCGTGTCGGTGATCGGCAACGCGCTGCGGCTGCGGCGCGCCGCGCTGTAAGGGCCCGGGTCCTAAGCGGCCGGGGGCGACGCCGCATGGTAGGCTGGGGAGATTGCGCCGCCCGCCGTGGGCGGAGCCCCCGTACGCATGCGTTTGCCTTCGCTTTCGAGGCCGAGCTTCTCCGTCGCGCCCGCGGGCCGCGGCCCCCGGCGCGCTTCGCTGGTGCGCCGCCTGCTCGCGCTGCCGCGCGCCCGCCCGCGCGCCCGGCATCTCGAAGGCGGAGTGGCCAGCGTCGAGCTGCGTGGGGTGCCGCTCGAGGCGCTGGGCAAGCTGCAAGAGCAGCTGCAGGCGCTGTGCGAGCCCCTGCCGCAGCTGCGCTCGGTCGAGGTCAACCCCTTCCTACGCCGGGCGCGCTTCGCCTTCGCGCCCGGAAGCGTGGGCCTCGATCGGCTAGAGGCGCTGGTCGTGCAGGCCGAGCTCGCGTGCCTCGCGCCCGGCGCCGAGCTGCCGCAGGAGCGCACGCTGCCCGACGACGAGCTGCTGGCGCTGCAGCGCTGGGTCGAGCTGGCGGCCGACTGCGCCGGCCTGGGGCTCGGCAGCATGCTGCGGCTGTTGCCGCTGCTGCCCGGGGGCGCGGCCACCAACGCGGCCGCGCTGCTGACCCTGGTGCGCAGTCAGGCACGGCTGCGCGCGCCGCTCGACCGCCGTCTTGGCAAGGACCGCGCCGATCTGCTGCTCGGGGTGACGCTGGCGTTCGTGCAAGGTCTGTCGCAGCGCCCGCTGAGCTCCCTGGTGGAGGTCGGGCACCGGGTCAGCGCGCTGCGCGAGCACAACGCGCGGGCGCGGCTGTTCGCGCGCCGCCGCGCGCAGCTCTTCGCCGAGCCCGCGGGCTGTGATCTGAGCCCCGAAGCGCTGCGCGCCGCGCGCCCCGTGCCCGCGCCGCGCGGCCCGCTCGAGCTGTACGCGGAGCGCGCTTGGGTCACGGCTGCCGGCGCCTTCGGCTTTGGCCTGTTGACGAGCCGCAGCCTGCGGCGCGCGAGCGCGGCGCTGCTCTCCGCGCTGCCCAAGCCGGCGCACCTGGGACGCGAGATCTTCGCCAACGAGGTGGGGCGCGTGCTCGCCGAGCGCGGCACGCTGGTGCTCGCGCCCGACACGCTGCGGCGTCTGGACCGGGTCGACTGCCTGGTGATCGATGCCGCGCTGATGAGCCGCATGCGCTTCACGCTGGGCCGCATCGAGCCGTGCGGCGGCCGCGACCCGGCCACAGTGGAGGCGCGCGCGTGCGGCCTGTTCGACCCGCGCGCGCCAACCGAGCTGCGCCAGGCCGAGTCGTTCGAGCTCGGCCCGCTGCCGCTGCTGCGCGCGCGCGCCGACGACGAGGCGCACGATCGCGCGCGCGCGCTGAGCGAGGCCGGCTCGCTGGTGCTCGGGCTCGCGCGCGGGCCCGAGCTGTGGGCGGTGGTCGAGGTGCGCATCGGCGGCGGCGGCGGGATCGACGATCTGGTCGAGCTGGCGCAGCAGGGCGGGCTGCGCGTGCTGGTGGCGGCCGAGCGCGAGCAGGTGTGGAGCCACCTCGGCACCGAGCCGCTCGAGGTGATCGCCGGCGGCGCGCACCTGGTCGAGGGCATCCGGCGCCTTCAGGGCGAGGGTCAGATGGTGTGCTACCTGGGGCTGGGGCCGGCGGCGGGGCTGGCGCACGCCGACTGCGCGATCGGCGTACGCGACCCGGCGCAGCGGCCGCCGTGGGCCGCGCACGTGATCTGCGAGCCCGATCTCGAGGGGCTGCACACGCTGCTGCGCGCTGCCCTGCTCGCGCGCCAGGTCTCACGCCAGAGCGTCAACCTGGCGCTGGGCGCCGCGGCCGTCGGTACGCTGGCCTCCGCCGGCGGCAAGGACGGGCCGAGCCAGCGCGTGATGCTGGTGGTCAACGTCGCCAGCGTGGTCTCGATGCTCAACGCGTTGCGCCGCGCCGCGCCGTTGCGCAACCGCGCGCGCGCGGTGCTGGTCGACATGACGCCCTGGCATGCGCTGGAGGCGCCCGCGGTGCTGGCGCGCCTGGGCAGCGGCCCGGCCGGGCTCGACGCTGAGCGCGTGGCCGAGCGCGCGCTCGTGCAGCCTTCGCGCACGCCCTCGGCGCCGCGCGAGCTGGGCGCGGCGATCGCGCAGGAGCTGCTCAACCCGCTGGCGCCGTTGCTCGCCGCCGGCGCCGGCCTGAGCGCGCTGGTGGGCTCGACGCTCGACGCGGGCCTGGTCGCCGGCGTCGGCGGCATCAACGCGGTGGTGGGCGGCGTGCAGCGCTACCGCACCGAGCGCGCGCTGCGTCGCATGGTGCGCCCGGCGCGGCTGCACGTGCGGGTGCGGCGCGGCGGTGCCACCCGCCTGCTCGCCTCCGAGGAGCTGGTGGCGGGGGACATCGTGCTGCTCACCCCCGGCGAGGAAGTCCCCGCGGACTGCCGCATCCTCGAGCACAACGCGCTCGAGGTCGACACCTCGATCCTCACCGGCGAGTCGCTGCCCAGCCACAAGGACGCCGCGCCCTCGTTCGAGGCCGCGCTCGCGGACCGCAGCTGCATGCTGTACGCGGGCACGCGCGTGGTGGCGGGCAGCGCGACCGCGGTGGTGGTGGCGGTGGGCGAGCAGGTCGAGGCGCGGCGCGGCGCGCACGCCAAGAGCGAGGCCGCCCAGCGCAGCGGGGTCGAGGCGCGCCTGCGCGAGCTGATGCAGCTGACCGGGCCGATCGCGACCGCCGGCGGGGTCGCGGTGGTGCTCGCGGGCATGCTGCGCGGGCGCAGCGCCGCCGAAATGGTGGAGACCGGCGTGAGCATGGCGGTCGCCGCGATTCCCGAAGGCCTGCCGCTGCTGGCCAGCGCGGCCCAGCTGTCGACGGCCGAGCGGCTCTCGCGCCGGGGCGCGCTGGTGCGCAACGCGCGCTGCATCGAGGCGCTCGGCCGCGTCGATGTGATCTGTCTGGACAAGACCGGTACGCTCACCGAAGGCCGGCTCGAGCTGCACCTGGTCAGCGACGCCAATCGCGCCGCGCGCCTCGACGCGCTCGAGCCCTCGCACCGCCGCGTGCTGGCCGCCGCGCTGCGCGCGACCGCGCTCGAGGCCGGCGGCATCCACAGCTCCGCGACCGACGCCGCGCTGGCGCGTGCGGCTGCGGCCGCCGGGGTGGAGCGCACCGAAGGACGCTCGAGCCTGCGCCCGCACGCCGAGCACCCCTTCGAGTCCGCGCGCGGCTACCACGCGGTGTTCGCGCGGACCGAGTCCGGCGTGCTGGTGAGCGTCAAGGGCGCGCCCGAGACGCTGCTTGCGCGCTGTCGCGAGCAGCTGCTCGACGGCGCGCCGGCCCCGCTGGGCTCGGAGGCGCGCGACGCGCTGGTGGCCAAGGCTGCCGAGCTCGCGGCCCAGGGGCTGCGCGTGCTGGCGGTGGCGGAGAGCGAGCAGGCCCCGGGCGAGGCGGGGCTCGAGCGGCTGTGCTTCGTCGGGCTGCTCGCGTTCCGCGATCCGGCGCGCGCGCAGATCGCCCAGACCCTGCAGCGCCTGCGCGGCGCGGGCGTCGAGGTGGTGATGCTGACCGGGGACCACATCAACACCGCGCGCACGATCGCCAGCGAGATCGATCTGCTGCGCGGGCGCGAGTGCCTCGGCGGCGGCGCGCTCAACCAGCTCAGCGACGCCGAGATCGCCGAGCGCGCGGACCGCTACGGGGTGTTCGCGCGGGTCACGCCCAGCCAGAAGGTGCGCATCGTGCACGCGCTGCAGCGGCGCGGTCACGTGGTGGCGATGGTGGGCGACGGCGCCAACGACGCGCCGGCCCTGCGCGCGGCCGAGGTGGGCGTGGCGCTGGGGCAGGGTTGCGCGGCGGCCGCGCGCGCGGCCGCCGACATCGTGCTCACCGAGGTCGGGCTCGAGAAGCTGCTCGACTGCATTCTCGAGGCGCGCGCGATGTTGTTCTCGGTGCGCGACGCGGTCTCGATCCTGCTCGGGGGCAACCTAGGCGAGATCGGCTTCTGCGTGGCCGCAGGCCTGGTCTCCGGTAAGCCGCCGCTCAATCCGCGCCAGCTCTTGCTGGTGAACTTCCTCACCGACATCGCGCCGGCGATGGCCGTGGCGCTGCGGCGACCGCCGCGCAGCGCCTACGAGCAGCTCGGGCATGGGCGTCCCGACGAGCTGCTGCGGGCGCGTTTGAACCGTGCGATCGCGGTCAGAGCGGTCAGCACCACGCTCGGCGCGAGCTGGGCGTGGGGCCTGGGCCGGCTCACCGGCACCCGCTCGCGCGCCAGCACGATGGCGCTGGCGGCGCTGGTCGGCAGCCAGCTTGGCCAGACTCTGCTGTCACGCGGCACCGGCCGGCGCGTGACCGTGACCGCGCTCGGCTCGTTCGCGGTCCTGTTCGGGATCGTGCAGACGCCGGGCCTGAGCCAGCTGTTCGGCTGCCGGCCGATCGGCCCTCTCGGCTGGTCGTTCGCGCTCGGCAGCTCGGCCGCGGCCACGCTCACCGCCGCCGCGCTGTCGGCGCTCGACGAGCGTTTCGAGCAGTGGTGGCGGCAGCACGAGCCGCTGCCAGCCGAGGTTCGCGTGCTGCACGCGCTGCGCGAGCGCGCACAGCAACTCGAGCGCGTGCTGCGCCCCACGGCGGCCGGCCTGTAGCGCTCGGCAGCGCCCGGGCGTGAAAAACAGCAAAGCGGGAAGGCGGGAAGAACGAGCGGAAGCTCGAGCTGGACTGCTGCCCGCCTCCCGTCTTCCTGTGAAATCCTCGGATCGGCCTGCGCCAGCTACATGAAGCTCTCGATCACGTCGACCGCGAGCGCCTCCGACCAGTCGCGGCGGCCGTCGACGCGCAGTCGGATCACCCCGCGCGGGTCGATCACCCAGGTTTCCGGAAACAGCCGCGTGCCGAACTTGCCGCTGACGATCTTGCGCTCGGGATCGAACAGCACGCGCAGCGAGAACTGCGGCGGGAAGAGCGCGGCGACCTCGTTCCAGCTCTTGTCGGTGCTGACCGCCACCACCTCGAAGTCGCCCGAGTGCTTGGCCATGTCGGCCAGCTCGAGGATGCTCGGCAGCTCCTGGACGCACGGCCCGCAGGTCATGGTCCAGAAGTTCATCACCACCACCTTGCCGCGGTGGTCGCGCAGCCGCCACGGCTTGCCGTTGCGATCGAGCAGCGTGAAATCGGGGGCCAGCAGCTGATCTCCCAGGTAGTTCTCTTCGGTGCGCTCGCCGCGCGCGAGCCGCTCGTAGCTGTCGTCGCCCAGCAGCGCGCGCAGCGGCGTCTCACGCCGCCGCGCCTCGCTCGAAGCCATCGCGCGCGCATACATGAACACCAGTGGGGTGCCCAGCAACGCCACGATCAAGGTCGCGATCAGCTCGCGGCGCTTGTTGCGGGTCAGCCGTTCGGCCGGGCTGGCCGCGGGTGTCGGCGTCGGGGGCGTGGGCTTGCTCATGGCGTGCCTCCGGTTGCGGCCCGCGGCTGTAGTGGGTCGGCCACTTGCGGCGGACGCACCCGGCGGCCCTCGAGCTCGATGTACACGCCCTGGCCGTCCTCGCCGATCAGCGCCTCGAGCTGGGCGGCGGCATGGCGGTCGAAGCGCGCGACCATGCTGCCGTCGCCCACGTCGCAGTGGAGCGCTCCGTCCGGACCCAGGCGCAGGCTGTCGGCGCGCAGCAGCTCGCGCGCGTCGTTGGAGAGCAGCAGCTCGACCCGGCCCCCCGGCTGAACGCGCAGCGAGCGCACGAAGAAGGGCGGGCCCTGCAGCGTGAAGTACGCCCAGTTGATCCCGTTCTTGAGGCAGTAGCGGCCGTCCCCGGCGCGCTCGATCCAGCGGTCGAAAGCGCGCGTGAGGTTGGGGTGCTCGAGCGGCTGGCCATCGTGGAACCAGCGACCTTGCGCGTCGCGCACGATGGTCGTCTCGCGCGTCCGGCCCTGCAGCAGCTCGCCCGGTTCCATGGCCCGTGTCCTAGCACACCGCGGGCCCCTAAAGTCTACGGGAGATGTGCCTCACGCCCGAGAATGCCGAGCCGCCGGCGGCCGTCCCGCTACAAAGCGGCGTGCCGGGCAGTCGCGTGGTAATTTGTAAGCCGAGGTAGTGTGTGGTCGAGCCCGCTCCGCGAGCGCGTAGGCGATGGCTGAAGTGGCTGCTCGGGATCGGGCTGCTGCTGCTGGGGGTGCCGGTCGCGGCCGCCTCGCTGGCGCAGACCGACTTCGTGCGCGCGTACGCCGGCCGGCAGGCCGCCGCCGCCCTACGCGAGCAGCTCGGGCTGATCGCCCAGATCGACCAGGTGCGCGTCGACCCCGAGCGCCTGACCGTGGTCGCGGACGGCATCGTGCTGATCCACCCCAAGTATGGGCGCTTCGCCAAGGCCGCCTGGCTGGAGATCCGGCCCTCCTGGTGGGCGCTGCTGCACGGCAAGCTGGACCTGCACAAGATCACGATCGAGCACGCCACCGTCTGGCTCAAGGTTCGCAACGGCCGCATCCAGAACCTGCCGCGGCTCCACACCAGCGCGCGGCCCAGCGGCGACCAGCTCGACCTGCCCTTTCACGCGTTGTTGATCGAGCAGGGGCGACTGGTGGTCGACGCAGACCCGATCGCGCACGGCGAGGTGCGCGACATCGACATCGCCTTCACCGTGGTGAGCCCGCGCCTGCTCAACCTGCGCCTGCAGGCCTCCGGCGGCTTCGTGCGCCACGCCACCGGCCGCGACGTGCTGTCGCGCCTCAAGCTGCTCGGCACCTATTCGCCGCACGCGCTCAACGTCGATGTGTTCCGCCTGGAGACGCCCGAGCTCAAGCTGGGGTTGCGCGAGGCCGAGCTGGCGCTGCCGGGTCTCGACTACTACCGCGGGCGTCTCGCATTGAGCCTGTTTTTGCCGCAGCTGGAACGCTGGCCGCACGGCTTCACGCTGCCCCACCTCGAGGGCGAGCTGCAGCTCAATGCCAAGCTCGAGGGCGGCCGGCGCGGCCCCCGCGGCAGCGGCCAGCTGGTGCTCGAACGCGCGGTGGTCAAGCAGTTCGGCCTGGGCGAGCGCGTCACGCTCGACTTGCGCGTCGACCCGACCAAGATCGCGTTCCAGGGGGTCTCGCGCCTGATCCGTGACGGCGGAAGCGTCGATCTCGACGGCAGCCTGGGGCTGCGCAAGGGCCTGCCGCTGCAGCTGCGAGCCAGCGTGCACGACGTCAGCTTCGCCAAGCTGATGGAGCAGCTGGGCGTCTCACCCAACGCGATCGTCGACTGGACCCTGGCCGGCAATTTCGACCTCAGCGGGACCCTTCATCCGCTGGCCCTCTCGGGGCCGCTGCGCATGCCCACGCGCGACTTCAAGGTGCTGCGCCACGCCTGGCACGCGCCGCCGCCCGAGCGACGCATCCTCGGCGTCAGCAGCGCCAAGCTGGTGGGCGGCGTGATGGTGCGCCCGGACGGGATCCACCTGCAGGACATCGACATCGAGCTGCCGCGCTCTCGGCTCAATGCCACCGTGCTGCTCGGCTTCGACAACGTGTTGCGCGTTCACGCCCAGGGGCTCGACTGGAACCTCGCCGATTGCTCGCCGTTGATCGACCTGCCGATCGGCGGGCACGGCGGCTTCACCACCGACGTCTCCGGCACCTTCTCCGACCCGGTGGTGCGTGGCCAGGTCAAGGTCGCCGACTACAGCTTCGGCGGCTTCGACTTCGGCGACGTGCAGACGGCGTTCGAGGTCGATCGCGATCTGATGGGCGTGCGCTTCCCGCACATCGACGCCACCAAGAACCAGAGCCGCTACGCCATCGACGGCGGCTTCCTCGACTTCCGCAAGGACGCGTTCCGCACCGGCGGCGCGCTCTCGCTGCAACGGCTGGAGCTGGCCGACTTCTACCGCATCTTCCACTACGACGGCGACGAGCGCTACGAGCCTTATCAGGGTGTGGTGAGCGGCGATGTCGCGATCGGCTACACCATGGGCTACCCGGGCGATTCCAAGAACGGAACCATGCACGCCGCCCTCGACCTCGCCATCCCGGAGGCCACGCTCGATGGCTACGCGTTCGAGAACGGTCGCTTCGCGGGCAGCTTCACCTGGCTGGACCATACCCTCGGCTACAAGAGCGGCGACCTGCAAGTGCAGCGGCTGTCTCTGCGCAAGGGCAAGGGCACGCTCAACCTGTCCGGCCGCATGCGCCCGGGCGGGCTGCTCGACTTCGTCGTGCTCGGCGACCAGCTCGCGGTCCACGACACCGAGGGCCTGCGCGACCGCTTGCCCGCGCTCGACGGCTCGCTGGCGGTGACCGGCACGCTCAAGGGTACCGCCGCCGACCCGCGCGCCGACCTCGAGCTCACCGGCACCGGGCTGCGGCTCTCGGGCGAGCCGATCGGCGACGGCCGCGCCTACGTGCGCCTGACCGACAAGAACGACCCGTGGATCGCCGAGGCGTTACGCTGGAAGGAGGGCGCGCCGCCGGCCGACGCGCCCTGCGGCCACGCGCGCGAGGGCCTGGCGCGCGGGGTCTGGCCCGAGGACCCGCCGCTGCACACCAGCGAGGGCCCGCAGCCGCGGCTCGATCAGCCGATGGCGTTCGTGGTGTGCGGGCACGCGCTCGACGACAAGCTGGAGGTGGACCTGGCGATCGGCCGCACCGAGCAGCACCCGCTGCGCGGCCGCATCGGCCTGCGCGGCCTGAGCTTCGGGCGCTTTCTGCCGCGCGCGCGCGCGCACCAGCCGCTGCACGGCACCGCCAGCGGCTCGCTCACGCTGCGCGACGGCTCGCTCGGCCAGCTCGAGACACTCGCAGGCGAGCTGCGCCTGCGGCAGCTGCGCGTGGGCGAGACCGACGTCGAGCTGCGCAACGAGGGGCCGCTCGACGTGCGCTTCGACCACGGCAGCTTCGAGGTGGTGAGCGCGAAGTTGGCCGGGCCCTCGTCCGAGCTCGACATCAGCGGCGGCGGCTCGCTCTCGGGCGGGCTCGCGCTGAGCTTCGACGGCAGCGTCGACCTGGGCCTGCTCTCGACCCTGTCGCGCACCGTGACCGAGGCCTCCGGCACGCTGGCGGCGAGCTTCCGCGTGAGCGGGCCGCTGGAGCAGCCGGCGGTCTACGGGCAGGCCGTGGTGCGCGACGCCGCGCTGCGCGTGGCGTCCTTCCCGGAGGCGGTGCGCGAGGTCAGCGGCAAGGTGACCTTCAGCGAGCGGCGGGTGCTGCTCGAGGACTTCTCGGCCAAGGTGGCGGGCGGCAAGGTGGAGTGGAGCGGCGCGGCCGAGCTTGCAGGCCGCAGCATCGGCAGTTACGCGATCGACATCAACGCCACGGGCATGGCGTTCAGCCCGCGCGATGGCATCGACCTCAAGCTCGGCGGCCGCGGGCGGCTGAGCTGGAAGCAGGGCGACCGCCTGCCGCTGCTGGGCGGCAAGCTGCGTCTGGACGAGCTGACCTACAAGCGTCCGATCAAGATGGAGCGCACGATCGGCGAGATCGCCGCCCCCGAGCGTGCGGCCACGACGAGCTACGACCCGCGCTTGGACATGCTGGCGGTGGACTTCGAGGTCGAGCAGGCCAAGCCGCTGCGCATCAACAACAACCTGATCGACGCCGAGCTGCGCCTGGAGACCGACAAGCTGCCGTTCCGGCTGGTCGGCACCGACCAACGCCTGGGCGTGGTCGGCAGCATGAGCGTGCGCAAGGGCAAGATCCGCTTCCGCGAGCGCACCTTCGACATCCGCCAGGGTGACGTGCACTTCGACGACGAGACGCGTATCGATCCGCGCTTCGACCTGCGCGCCACGACCGAGGTGCGGCGCACCGCCGACCGTTCCGACTGGCGCATCGAGATCCACGCCTTCGGCAGCCGCGATCACTTCCAGTTCGAGCTCTCGAGCGATCCCTACCTGTCGGAGGACGACATCGCGCTGCTGCTGACCGTGGGCATGACTCACGCCGAGCTGGCGCAGCTGCAGACCAGCGAGCTCGCCAGCACCGCCGCGCTGGAGGCGCTGGCCACGGTGACCGGGGTCAGCGGGGAGGTGCACCGCGCGCTGCCGCAGATCGACGACTTCCACATCGCCAGCGCCTACTCCGAGCGCACCAACCGCACCGAGCCGCAGCTCGTGATCGGCAAGCGCATCGCCGAAAACGTGCGCCTGAGCGCCTCGACCGGGATCGCCGAATCGCGCGACTTCAAGACCGGCCTCGAGCTCGAGCTCAACGACAAGACCAGCGTGCAGGCCGTCTACAACAACCAGAACACCACCAGCGCCTCCCAGCTCGGCGACGTCGGCGTGGATCTGAAGTGGCGGCTGGAATTCGACTAAATCCGAGAAAGCAGTTGCTCGCGTAGCAGGCGCGCGAACATGCCCGGGTGGCGGCGCTTCTGCTGGTACGACTCGAGCTGCGGCCGACGGCGGCTGTCGGACGACCCGGTAGCGGGTTGCGTGGTACGTCCACGCCGGCGCGCGTCGTGGTATAGGCTTCGGCGCGAGTGTCCAGAGCGTTGCGTCTGCCCGTGCTCTGCGGGTCGCTGCTGGCGGCCGCGCTCTGGCTTGCGCCGGCGGCGCGCGCCGACGTGCCGCGGGAGCTGCTGGGACAGCCGATCGTCGAGGTGCAGATCGCGGGCGAGGCCGCCGCCATCGCCCCGGCGCGCGATGCCGGCGTCCCGCTCGGCGCGCCGCTCAACCGCGCGGTGGTGCGTGCGGCGATTCGTCGCCTGCTCGCGAGCGGGCGCTGGACCGACGTGCAGGTCGACGGCGCGGCGGTTCCGGGAGGGGTCAAGTTGGTGGTGTGGCTGACCCCGCGCATCGTGCTGCACCGGCTCGACATAGCGGGCAATCGACGCCTGGACGAGCAGGCGATCCGAGAGGCGCTGGGCCTGTCGGCGGGCTCGGAGGTGTCGACCCAGCAGCTGCCACAGCTCTCGCGCGCGGTGGCCGGGCTGTACGCCGAGCACGGCTACCTGCAGGCGCAGGTCGACGTTTCCCTGCGCGACACCGACGACCCCGCGCGCAAGGTGCTGATGGTGCGCATCGAGGAAGGCGCGCCCACCCGTATCGCCGCGATCCGGTTCGAAGGCGACCAACCGCTCGATCCGGTCGCGGTGCTCGGGGCGATGGACAGCGCCGAGGGCTCGGTGCTCGACCGCCACAAGCTGACCGACGACGTGACCAAGGCCGAGGCGTTCCTGCGCCAGCGCGGCTACCTGGCCGCGGCGCTCGGCGCGCCCCTGGTCACCGTGCGCGGCGAGTCCGCGTTCGTAGCCATCCCGTCGCGGCTGGGGCCGCGCTACCGCGTGGTGGTTGCCGGCAACGAGCCGTTTTCGCGCAGCGAGATTGTGGATCTGCTCGGGGTCGAGCGCGAGCGGCTCACCCCGACGCTGCTGCGCCACAGCCTGGCCGAGCGCTTGCTGGACTTCTACGCGCGCCACGGCTACCGCGGAACCAAGGCCCAGATTGAGACCTACCGCGGCCGCAAGCCCGGCACTGCGGTGCTGTTCATCGGCATCGATGCCGGCAAGCAGCTGCGGGTGGTCGCGGTCAGCTTCGCGGGCGCGCGCCACTTCAGCCGCGACTTCCTGCGCGACCAGCTCTTCTCCTACCTGTCTGAGGACCTGCCCGGATCGACCCTGGCCGCGCCGGTCGACTCCGAGGTCGTCGACCGCATGCTGCAGGGCCAGCCCGCGGGGCGCAAGCGCGACGTGCCACGCCCGCCGCTCACCAACCCCGAGCAGTTCTACTACGAGCCCGCGTACAAGAAGGCGATCGACCACATCGTCGAGCTCTACCACACCGACGGCTATCTCTCGGTCCAGGTGGACCCGCCCGAGCTGCAGCTGATCGGCAAGGATCGCGCCGCGGTGCTGATCTCGGTGGTGGAGGGGCCGCGCACCCTGCTCTACGAGGTCTCGATCCGCGGCGCCGAGGCGATCTCGCCGCGCGAGCTGCTGCTCGCGGCCGGCTTGCAGAGCAACCAGCCGTTCAGCTACGTCGCGCTCGAGGAAGCGCGCCGACGCATGCTCGATGCCTACCGTGAGAAGGGCTACGCGTTCGCCAAAGTCGAGCCCAAAGTGGAGCTCAGCGGCGACCGCACGCGCGCCAAGGTCGATCTGCAGGTGGTGGAGAGCTTTCCCGTCTACATCGACCGCATCGTGATCCAGGGGGCCGACCGCACCAGCCCGACTCTGATCCGCCGCACGCTCAAGCTCGAGCCGGGTGACCTGTTCCGGCCTTCGCTGGCGCGCGAGAGCGAGCGCGAGCTCGGCACGCTCGGCGTGTTCACCGGCGTGTCGGTCGCGCTACAGGATCCCGAGTTGCCCGCGCGGGTCAAATCGGTGCTGGTGACGGTGAGCGAGCGGCGCAGCCAGTTCTTGGGCTTCAGCGCCGGCCTCAGCTCGGGACAGGGCATCCGCAGCGGTTTCGAGTACGGCTATCGCGACCTGTTCGGCCAGGCGGTCGGGCTCACGCTGCGGGTGCAGTTCGCCTATCAGGTGTTTTTCGTCGACCCGGTGGTGGCCGAGCGCTACGCCCAGCTCGACGTGCAGGACCGGCTCGAGCGTCGCGTCTCGCTCAACACCACGATTCCGCGCCTGCCGGGCTTCGGCCGTGTCCGCACCTCGCTCGATTTGGTGCATGTGCGCGACAACGAGCGCGATTTCGGGCTCGATCAGAACGCGATTGGTCTGACCTTTGCCCACACCCCGTTGCGCAACCTGACCGTCACCCTGGGCGGTGATCTCGAGAACAACAACGTCGATCTGTTCGTGGCCGGGGCGCTGGCGGACTACCTCAAGACCGTGACCAGCCCGCGCCTGCGCCGGCTGCTGCGCGTTCCACAAGGCGCCTCCACCTTGATCGGGGCGCGCTCCACCGTGAGCTACGACCGGCGGGACAGCCCCTTCACGCCCACCCGGGGCTACTTCCTCTCCACCGGCCTCGAGCTGGCGCGCACGCTCAACGGGCAGCAGAGCGAGGAAACGATGAAGGACTTCGTCAGCCGCTTTCTGAAGCTCAGCGTGACCAGCAGCGGCTATGTGCCGCTCGGCCGCGACCTGGTGCTGGCCGGCCAGGTGCGCGTGGGCCGCATCTTCCACCTGACCAGCGATTCGCAGACTTACCCCAACCGCGCGTTCTTCCTGGGCGGCGTGGAGACGGTGCGCGGCTATCTGGAAGACGAGATGATCCCACAGGACGTCGCCGACCAGATCGCAAAGGACCCCAAGCTCGACCCCAACGCAATCGTGCGCAGCGGCGACGCGTTCGTGTTGGTGCGCGGCGAGTTGCGCTTTCCGATCTACCACGAGCTACACGGCGGCGTGTTCAGCGACCTCGGTAACTTATGGGCCGATGCCGCGAATCTGGACCCGTTCAAGCTGCGGCCCACCGCCGGCTTCGGCCTGCGGCTGAGCACCCCGGTCGGGCCGCTTGCGCTCGACTGGGGTTTCAACCTGAGCCCGCGCAAGGCGCTCCTGGAGCGAAGCAACGCCGTGCATTTTTCGATCGGGTTGTTTTGAACGCGAGGGGGCACGCGCCCGTCCCGCGTGGAAAGGCGACTGCGATGGGACTGGGAACAGTAGTGCCAACCGGCCCATCCGCGCGTGGGGCTCGCTGCGCTTGCGGCAGAGCGCGAGGCGTGCGAGGAGCAAAGCTGCGGGGCCGCGTCCTCGAGCACGGCGGAGCGCGGCGACATGCGCGTCGGGCGGGGCGCGTTGACAGAGGACCGTGCTTACCTACACTCTGGCGGTCGGAGGAGTTGGCTGATGACGTTGGACGACTTCCTAATCGACAAGCGCGTGGTGGAAAGGAATATCAAGAACGGGAAGCTCGGTGCCGCCGAGTATCGGCGCAGGCTGGATGCGCTTCCCGACTTGAGCGGGTCGATCGCGCGAGCCTCCGGCGACGGCACGGTGGTAGCCGCGGCCTCCAGCGGGCTGCGCTCCGGCGCTCCGCGGCTGGAGACGGCAGAGGCCCCGCGCGTGGACGCGGCAGAGGCCCCGCGCGTGGACGCGGCAGCGGCTCCGCGCGCGGACGCGGCAGAGGCCCCGCGCGTGGATGCGGAGGAGGCCCCGCGCGTGGATGCGGAGGAGGCCCCGCTGCCGTCGCTGTGAACGTCGCGCCGCGACGATGGAGCTCCCAGCCGTGAGCCAGGACGAAGACAACCCCAGCGAGCGCGACCCCGACGAGGCCGCTTTCGAGTCGGCGGCGAGCCGGATCGCGCCGATCGATTTCAACATCCTGGTGCTGTCTCTGAACACCTCGGCCCTGATGCACCTGGGCGAGACGCCCGAAGCGGGCGGCCAAGGTGAGCCCAATCTGCCGATGGCGCGCCACACCATCGACATGCTGTGCATTCTGGAGGAGAAGACGCGCGGTAACCTCACCGGCGAGGAAGAGCGGCTGTTGCACCAGGTGCTGTTCGACCTGCGGATGCGCTTCACCAACAAGGCGAGGAGCGCTCCAGCTCGCTGAGCGCCGAGGATGCGCTGAGCGCCTCGGCGCTCCGCATCTGTGCATGCAACCGCTCAGCAGGTGCTGGTCGAATGCGGCGCGCGCTAGATCAGAGACGCCGGCAGGGCCGCGCTTGCGGCAGGCGCTCGCGCGCTGCGGCTCGGTCTTGACGTTCAGCGCGCTGCGCGCCGTGCCCGCCGAAAGCTGAGACTCACGGGCGCGGGACGCGCACCGGAACCGGCTGCGGCTCGGGCTCCAAGATGCCGTCCAGCGCTTCGACCAGATCGTCGAGCAAGGTCTTGATCTTGTCCTTGATGCGCTCTGCGAAAGGTCTCTTGCTGCGCTGCTGCCTGCTCATCTCGACGCCTGTAACTCAGTATGGACACCGCGCCCTGCAAGTCAACCTAGGCCTCGCGCTCTGGTATGCTTCCACCCACACCGGTTACGGCCGGAGCGCGGAGGGACTGCGATTCACATTCATCTGATCGGCGTGGCGGGCACCGGCATGGGGGCTTTCGCCGGCTTGCTCAAACAAGCCGGCCACCGCGTCACCGGCAGCGACAGCGCGTTCTATCCGCCGATGGGCGAGGCACTGGCACGCTGGGGTATCGAGACGCGCTCCGGCTTCGACCCTGCGCACCTGACGCCGGCGCCGGATCTGGTGGTCATCGGCAACGTGTGCCGTCCCGACAATCCCGAGGCCCGGGCGGCGATCGAACGCGGCCTCCCGTACAGGTCGTTTCCCGGCGCGATGCGCGCCATGTTCCTGCAGCAGCGCCGCAGCTTCGTCATCGCCGGCACCCACGGCAAGACCACGACCTCCGCCTTGCTTGCCTTCCTGCTGGACGCGGTGGGGCTCGCTCCGGGCTTCCTGATCGGCGGGATTGCAGGCGATTTCGCCGAGAGCTTCCGCGCCGGCGCAGCCGGCGGGCCGTTCGTGATCGAGGGCGACGAATACGACAGCGCGTTTTTCGAAAAGTCGCCCAAATTCCTGCAATACGTCCCCAAGGTGGCGCTGATCCACGCGATCGAGCACGACCACATCGACATCTACCCTCAGCTCGAGGCCTATCGCGCCGCGTTCGTCGAGCTGGTGGCGCTGCTGCCTGCGGACGGGCTGCTGATCGCCAATGCCGCCGACCCGGAAGTGCGAGCGGTCGCGGCGCGGGCGCCCTGTCCGGTACGCTACTTCGCACTCGAAGGTGAGGACACCGCCGGCATCGCGCCCGAATGGCTCGCGGCGCCCGCGCGCCCGGAACCGGGATTTCAGCCGTTCGACCTGTTTTTCGGCGGCAGCAGCTGCGGGCGCGTGCTGTCGCCACTGCCGGGCCGTCACAACGTCAAGAACGCGCTGGCCGCGATCGCAATGGGAGCGGAGGGCGCGGGCGCGCCGGTGCACGCGCTCACGGGTGCGCTGCCGCGCTTCTCGGGCGTGCGCAGGCGGCAGGAGCTGCGCGGCGTGGCGCGCGGCGTGCGCGTCTACGACGACTTTGCGCACCATCCGACCGCAGTCGCCGAGACACTCGACGCGCTGCGAGGCCGCCACCCGCAGGGCAAGCTGTTCGCGGTGTTCGAGCCGCGCAGCGCGACTGCGTCGCGCAGGCTCCACCAGGCGCAGTACGCGCCCGCGTTTCGCGCCGCCGACGTGGTGCTGCTCGCGCCGGTCGGACGCGCGGAGATCGCGGACGCAGAGAAGCTCGACATCGCCGCGGTCGCGGCTGAGATCCGTGCGCGCGGCGGCAGCGCCGAGACTCCGGACGGGGTCGATGCGATCGTGGAGCGGATCGCAGCGCTGGCTCAGCCCGGTGACACGGTGGTCGCGATGTCCAACGGCGCCTTCGGGCAGATCCACGCGAAGCTGCTCGCCCGCCTGGCCATCGCAGTGATGGAGAGCCGTTTGCAATCGCCGCCGCGGACGTGACGCCCGAGGCCACACTCGAGCCGAGCGTATTTCGCGCTGCACGGATCGCCGCGTTGCGTCGTAGAGAAGGAGACAACCGCAGGAAGGCGGGAAGACGGGAAGTCCGGATGGAAGTTGTCGTTCCTCCCGTCTTTCGGGCTTCCTGTTGAATCTCCGGGACAGCCGGCTCACAGCGCGCGTACGAAGTCGGCGGCCGCGTCGATCGCCGTCTGCAGCGCTTGCTCGGGACTCTGGCCGGCGCGCCGCCGCGGCCGCAGCGAATGGTCGCCGTCCTCGATCCAGAGCACGCGGATCGAGCTGGCCAGCGCGTAGCTGCTGACGTCCTCGCGCGTGCCCATGCTGTCGCGTGTTCCCTGCACGATCAGCGCCGGAGCGCGCAGCGCGCGCAGGTGCGCGGTGCGCAGCGCCGCGGGCTTGCCCGGTGGGTGGAACGGGTAGCCGAAGCAGAGCAGGCCGCGGGCGCCGACCTCGTCGGCGATCATGCTGGCGATACGCCCACCCATCGACTTGCCGCCGATCACGAATCGTTCGGCGCCGCCGAGTTGCGCCAGCACCTGCATGAAGCTCCCGGTCAGCAGCTCGGCGCGCCCGGGGCCACGCCGAGATCGCCCGGTGCTGCGCTCGGCCATGTACGGGAACTCGAAGCGCACCACGGAGAGCCCGCGCGCGCCGAGCCCTTCGGCCACGGCTTGCATGAAGGGCGAGCGCATGCCGGCGCCCGCGCCATGGGCCAGCACCACCCGATGCTCGGCACCGGCAGGCCCATCGCGCAGCAATTCCCGCATGGCTCCCTAGCTAGCCCAGGCCGCGGGCGTTCGGCAATGGCTTCCGGAAGATGCAACAGGAAGACGGGAAGAAAGGGCTTGCTCCGAGCTTCTCGTCTTCCCGCCTTCTTTGTGAATCCCCATCACCCGAGCGCGCATGCACGGATGGCCTGCTCACACGTCGAGGTTGCGCACGTTCATCGCGTTAGCGTCGATGAACTCGCGGCGCGGTTCGACCTCGTCGCCCATCAGGATGCTGAACATCTCCTCGGCGCGCACGGCGTCGTCGATGCGCACCTGGAGCAGCACCCGAGTCTCCGGGTTCATCGTGGTCTCCCACAGCGTCTCGGGGTTCATCTCGCCCAGGCCCTTGTAGCGCTGGATGTGCAGGCCCTGGCGCGCGCGCCCGTCGACGAAGCGCCACAGCGCGTCGACCCCGTCCAGCTCGATCTGCGCGCCCGTCTCCTTGCCGCCCTTGTCGAGCTCCACAGCGACCAGCGGCGGCTCGCCCAGCGTCGCGCGCACCGTCTCGTCGATCTCGCGCAGCTGCAGGTAGTCGCTGCGGCTGAGCAGGCCGAAGTCGATGGTGAAGCCGCGGGCCGCCACGCCGGTGCGCACGTCCAGCACGATCTTCAGGCAGCCGTGCTCGGCGTCGTCCTGGAGCGCCGCGCTCAAGCTCATGTCGGGGTGGCTGTCCGCCAGCACTTCCCGCACCGACGCGATCGCGCGCTCGACCTCGTCGCGGCTGGACAGGCTCTCCACGCGCAGCGAGGTGTGGCGGACCAGCGCTTGCAGCACCGCCGGCTCGAGCTGGCGTTCCAGGCGCACGAGCAGCTTGCGCGCGCGCAGCAGCTGCTCGAGCAGCCGGCGCAGCGGCGCGCCCGACAGCAGGCCGGTGTTCGCCTTGGAGCTCACCAGCAGGCCGTCGGTGCCGACGTCGAGCAGGTATTCGGCCAGCGCGTCATCGTCCTTGAGGAAGCGCTCTTTCTTCTGCCGCGTGACTTTGTACAGCGGCGGTTGCGCGATGTAGAGATAGCCGCGCCGGATCACCTCGCCCATTTGACGATAGAAGAAGGTGAGCAGCAGCGTGCGGATGTGGGAACCGTCGACGTCCGCATCCGTCATGATGATGATGCGGTGGTAGCGCAGCTTGTCGATCTCGAAGTTGCCCCCGCCGTCGACCCCGCAGCCGAGCGCCGTGATCAGCGTGCCGATCTGATCGCTGCCGAGCATCTTGTCCAGCCTGGCGCGCTCGACGTTGAGGATCTTGCCGCGCAGCGGCAGGATGGCCTGGTTCTTGCGGTCGCGGCCCTGCTTGGCGCTGCCGCCGGCGCTGTCGCCCTCGACGATGTAGATCTCGCTCTGCGCCGGGTCCTTCTCCTGGCAATCCGCCAGCTTGCCCGGCAGATTGCTCAGGTCCAGCGCGCCCTTGCGCTGCACCATCTCGCGCGCCTTGCGCGCGGCGTCCCGCGCGCGCGCGGCGACCACCGCCTTTTCGACGATGCGCTTGGCCGTGTCGGGGTTCTCTTCCAGGTGCCTGGCCAGGTGATCGTTGATCACCTGCTCGACGATGCCTTTGACCTCGCTCGAGACCAGCTTGCTCTTGGTCTGTGAATCGAAGCTGGGGTCGGGGTGCTTGATCGAGAGCACCGCGGTCAGCCCCTCGCGCACGTCCTCGCCGCTCAGGCCCTGCTTGAGGTCCTTGAGCAGATTCGAGGCCGAGCCATAGGTGTTGATGGTCTTGGTCAGCGCGGCGCGGAAGCCGGTCAGGTGGGTGCCGCCGTCCTTGTTGTGGACGTTGTTGGTGTAGGGGTAGATCTGCTCGTTGAACGAGTCGTTCCACTGCATCGCCACCTCGACGCGGATCCCTTCGCGCTCGGCGTCGATGTAGATCACGTCTTCGTGCAGCGGCACCTTGCTCTTGTTGAGCAGCTTGACGAACTCGCGGATGCCGCCCTCGAAGTGATAGTGCTCGTTGCGTCCGCTGCGCTGGTCCTCGAAGCGGATCTGCAGCCCGGCGTTGAGAAACGAGATCTCGCGCAGGCGGTTGTTCAGGATGTCGTAGGACAGCTCGGGGTCGGTGAAAATCGACGGATCCGGCCTGAAGGTGATCTTGGTGCCGGTGCGGTCGGTGACGCCCAGCGTCTTGAGCGGGGCCAGCGGGACGCCGCGCCGGTACTCCTGGAACCACACGCGGCCCTCGCGGTAGATCTCCATCTTGAGCCACTCGCTGACGGCGTTGACTGCGCTCACGCCCACGCCGTGCAGCCCGGCCGAGACCTTGTAGCTCTCGTTATCGAACTTGCCGCCCGCGTGCAGCACGGTCATCACCACCTCGGCCGCGCTCACGCCGCGGTCCTGCATGATGCCGACCGGGATGCCGCGCCCGTCGTCCTCGCAGGTGACCGAGCCGTCCGGGTGCACCGTCACCGTCAGCGTCTTGCAGAAACCCGCCAGGTGCTCGTCGACCGCGTTGTCGACCGCCTCCCACACCAGGTGGTGCAGGCCGGTGCCGTCGTGCACGTCCCCGATGTACATCCCGGGGCGTTTGCGGACCGCCTCCAGCCCCTCCAGGACCTGGATCGATCCCTCTCCGTACTCAGATGCCATGCCTGGAGCTCGAGAGCGTTGCGGTTGGTTTCGAGGCCGAGGTGCGACCGGTTGCGGTGTGCCTGGGCTCGCTCCGGAGGGGTGCTTGGCCGCGACCGGAAGCGGGTCCCAACGCCCTCTCAAATGCGCCCGGAATGGTACCTTTTCCTACCTGCTCCGGCAACCAGGAATGCGGCATCTAACCGCTGAAAACACCGGGGAAATGCCGCGCCGGGGCGGCCCCGCCACAGACCCCGTGCGGACCCCGATCGGCGCGCGCGGCCGTCCCTCGCAAAAGCGCCGCTCAGCCCGTGCGTTCGTGCGCGCGCTGCGGCCGCGCGTGCACCCCCGACTCGGCCGGCAGGTCGGTAGGCGTGGCCGCGCTCGACTGCACCAGCGAAGCGCCGCCTTCGCTGCTCCAGCGCCGTAGCTCGGCGTGCGGCTGACCGTCGACGTGGTGGATCACCAGGTGCGTGCAGGGCGCCTCGGCCACCGCGCCCTCGGCGATGTCGAGGTCGTCGACGGCCCAGCCGCCGAGGTTGACGTAGGTGACGCCTCCGCCGATGGCTTCCATCACCGGCGCGTGGGTGTGGCCCATCACCACGAAGCGCGCCGGCATCAGCTCGGCCACGCGGGCCGCGCCCAGGCGCAGCGCCGCGCACTGGTCGATCACGCGCGAGGACTTCATCCACAGGTAGATGCCGGCGCCGAGCAGCCCCGCGGCAGGGGCGACCCAGGCCAGCGGCACCACGCCGGTCGCCAGCAGCACCGCCAGCAGCAGCGTCGAGGCGGCCATCGCCGCGGCCAAATCGAGAAACACGCTGCGCAGGATGGCGAAGAATCGACCGTTAACCGGCGCGGCCGAGAGCGCGGCCAGCGCGTGCAGGCGCTCGCGGCTGATGCGCACGCGCTCGGCGACCTGGTGCATGTGACGCTCGTGCTCGTGCCGCAGATCGCGGGCGCGCGCGCTGACGTGCTCGCGCCAGCTGCGCAGCATGGCAACCACCGCGCGGCCATAGCGATAGCCCAGGCGCAAAGCGCCCTGCAGCCCGAGCGAGAAAGCCATGTGCAGGTAGTACCCCATGTTCTTGCCGTCGTGGCCGGACATGCCCAGCCCGCGCGTAGGCCGCACCACGTAGCGCATCAGGATGTCGGAAAACGAGTAGGCGATGCGCCGCGGGTCGTTGGGCGAGAGCGGCATCAGCACGTGCTGGTAGCTGCAGGTCTCGTCGTACTGGTGGCCGTGCTCGACGTAGAGCAAGCCCTCGACGTAGTAGAACCAGTGGCGGAACTCGATCCGCGCCTGAAACGCGGCGCGCGCATCGGCATCGCTCAACGCCTCGGGCGCGCGCTCGAGCAGCGCCTGCACGAACGCGTGGCGCGCCGTCTCCCAGTAGAACTCGACGTCGTGGTTGCCGCGGATCAGCACCAGCGAGTGGCCCGCCGCAACGAACTGCGCGAGCTTGCGGAACACCAGGTCGTGCCGCTCGGCCACCGCGCGCATCTTGTGCACCGCGTGATCGCGCGCGCTGCCCAGGCCGTGGCTGCGCTCCTCTGCGGTCAGCGGCGTCTCGAGCTCGGTGCCGACCGCCGGCGCGATCGACATGCCCATGAAGTCCACTAGGTCGCCGGCGATGATCAGCGTCCAGGGCCGTTCGGCATCGCGCTGCGCGCGGTAGTGGTCGAGCATCGCGGACAGCTCACGGTCCACGCGCAGCACCTGGCGCAGCCGTGAGATCGTCCAGGGGCGGGCGTGTTGCACCAGGTCGGCACCCAGGTGCACGTCCGAGAACAGCAAGTAGTTCGTGGGGGCGCTGGGAACAGGAGCAGAAAGCGAGGGCGGCGGTACGGACATAATCGGCCAACTCCAACCGCCGGCCATTGGCCAGGGCGCCGGCATCGCGGCCCTGGCCTGGCTCAACGGCCCGTTCCGAAGCCCGCGCGACCAACCTCCACTCGCACCGGCGCAAGGCTTCTAGATACAAGTTAATTTAGGGGAAACTCACGCCAATCGCAAGCCGAGGCCGTGCACAAAGAAAGTATTTTTGCGATCAGAATCGATGCACAGCGGCACCTGCCGCCCGCGCTGGAAGGCGCCCGCCTACACGACGGACCCATACGGTCAGGGGGACGCGGGTTTGGCCGGGGTGGCGGGGGCCGGTTCCGTGCCCACGCGGTAGCCGCGCAGGCGGCCCACCACCTGCACGGTTTGCTGGCCGAGCTGCAGCCGCATGCTCGAGATCACCTGCACCGGCCCCACGTCGGGGCAGTAGGTGGTCGCGATCACGGCGCCGCTGGTCGAGCCTTGCTCCACCACCTCGACGCAACCGCTGAAATGGCCGGCCGGGGTGTCCAGCGCCACGTGCATGTGCTCGACCCGGGCTTGCATCCCGCCCCCCGAGGGCCAATGAGCGCCCTCGTGGATCGGTGCCTTGAGCAGGTAGCCGCCGCGCTCCTCACGAAACAAGCCGTCCGGCCGGATGGAATAGTGCGTGGCGCCCTCTCCGCCCTGCACCGTGGCCCGGTCCGCGCTGGCCTCGGTGACGCGCGCGATCGCCAACACCGGTGCGCCGTCCCCGGTGTCTACGTCGTACGACCACGCGCTGCCGGCGATCAGTGGGTACAGCCGCTGCGGCGTGAGCGGTGAGCTCGGCGCGGGCGCGGCGCGCGGCCCGGAGGCGCAGCCGCCGCAGGCCAACCAGCCGCAGCCGAGGATCAAGGCGGCCAGGCCGCGGAGCCGGGGCGCCGGGCGCGGTCGATCGGGGCTGCAGGCGAACGCGGTCATGGGGACATGTAAGAGACGATCACGCCGGCCAGCAGCAGCGCGCAGCCGGCCAGCACCGCGAGCTGCACCCGATCGACCTGGCGTGCGCGCAGCAGCCGCCGCGCCTGCTGCCCGAGCTCGCTGTCGGGCTGGGCTTGCAGCCCCGGCAGCAGGCGCTCGAGCTGCGCGTATGCGCCGAGCTCGAACGCCCGTTGCGCGTTGTGCAGCCGGGTCTGTGCCGCGCCGGCGGATGCCGGCGTGCGCTCGGAGGATTGCGCGGGATTTTCGGGCTGTTCCATCGCGGATGCGGGCGGCGCAGGTGGCGCTCTGAACACGGTAGCGGTCCGCGCGTAGGCGGTCAAAGTCGAGGCGCGTGTGGTGCGCTCAGCCGAACGCTGCCCGCACGCCCCAGTACAGCGAGAACACGGCCAGCGGCACCAGCAGCAGCGCCACCGCCAGCGCGCGTAGCAGCGTGCGCCCGCGCTGCAGCGAGAGCTCGCGCGGCGCGGGTCGCAGCCCGGGCTCGAGCGCGTACAGCCGGCGCAGCTCGGCCAGCGCGAACAGCACCGGCAGCAGGCTGCCAGCCGTGGACAGCAGCGAGAGCAGCATCAGCAGCAGCGCCCAGCTCGGCACCCGGTCGAGCAGGCGCGCGTGCAAGTCGTCGTCGAGGCGCACCCCGGCGCGGTCGATCCAGGTCAGGTAGGTGCGACCCGCCTGCACCAGCTCGATGCCGTAGCGGTCGCGCACGCGCGCCACGCGCAGCGCGTCGATCGGCGCGGCGCTGCGCAGCGGTAGCCGGCCGACGCCGCCGCCGTCGCCCGCCTCGACCCGCACCGCCCGCCGGCTGGCGCGGATCTCCAGCCCGGTGCCGGGCAGGAGCACGCGCGGCTCGCCGCGCAGCGGCGCAAACGCGGCGATCGGCTCGGAGGCCTCGGGCAAGCGGCCGGGCGAAAGCCGAGAAGGTCGCACGAAGACCGCGCCGAGCAAGCTGAACGACAGCACCGGCGCCGCCACCAGCGCGGCCCACAGCAGCACCAGCGCCCGCGGCGGGCGCCCGGCCAGCCGCGTGCGGCGCTCGTCGGCCAGCGCGTCGCGGCGCTCCGCGTACGCGCTCACCAGCATGCCCTGGCCGAGCGGCACCGTGATCGCCAGCAGCGGGGAGCCGAGCACCGCCCAAAGCGGGACTAACTCGCTTTCGGACAGCGAGACGGCGGCCAGCGCGGCCAGCCCGATTGGTGCGGCTTGCACCAGGTTGACCACCAGCGAAAAGGCGAAGTGCCGCAGCACGCCGCCGCGCGCGACCAGGCGTGCGCTCTCCAGCACGGCACCGCCCAGGCCGGCGCGACCTTCGATCAAGATTAGCGGCGCGTACAGGAAGGGCAGCACGAACGCCAGCGAGACCACCGCGCTGGCCGGCGCGAGCAGCGCGCCCAGGTGGACGCGGCTCTGCGCCGCCGCAGGCGCGGACGGGTCGTCCAGGCCGAGCCAGCTCAGCCACGCGACCGACGAGGTCAGCAGCACCGCGCCGAGCAGCACCACGCCAGCGGCGACCCAGCGCCGGCCGCGCGCGGGCGGCGCTTGCAGCGTCTCGCCGAGCAGCAGCGCGAGCAGCTCGCAGGCCAGCCACGGCACCAGCAGCACGCCGATGCCGAAGCACAAAGACAGCAGCCCGAGCACGATCCCGGCGCCGAGCGCGAGCGCAGCCACGGGGCGCGCGTACAGCAGCCGTGCGCTGTCGCGCAGGCTGGCACCCAGCCGTGGCGGCCGCGTCATGCCTCGTGCGTGTCCTGCTCGGGCTTTTTGGCCTCGACCTTGGGCCCGATCAGGTAGGCGATGCCGACCGCCGCGAAGTACAGCACCACCAGCGGCGTCAGCATCATCATCTGCGAGCCGACGTCGGGCGAAGGCGTGAGCACGCCGGCGAGGATCGAGGCCAGCAGCACCCACCAGCGGCCGAACTTCAGCAGCTGCTTCCAGTTGACGATGCCCGCCAGCGCCAGGAACGCGACCACCACCGGCACCTCGAACACCACGCCGAATCCGAGCAGCATCTGGGTCGCGAAGCTCAGGTATTCGTCGATCATGATCGTGGGCGCGACCTTGACCAGACGCGACGGCAGCATGCCCGACATGCCGAGCAGGCTCTCGAAGCCGACCGGGAACACCACCGCGTAGCCGAAGAACGCGCCGCCCGCGAAGAACACGGCCGAGGCGAGCGCGAACGGAATCGCATAGGCCTTCTCGCGCGAGTACAGCCCAGGCGAGATGAAGGCCCAGACCTGATACGCGATCCAGGGGCTGGTGAAGATCAGCCCGACCACGATCGCGATTCGCAGGTAGGCGACGAACGGGTCGACCGGGTTCGAGAAGTGCAAGGTGGGCTCGCCCAGGCCCAGCCGCACCCAGGCCTTGGCCAGCGGTGCCACCATGAAGTCGAGCAGCCGCTCCCGCAGTATCCACGCGGCCGCGATGCCGGGAATCGTGCCGAGCAGGGCGCGGATCAGGCGCGTGCGCAGCTCGGTCAGGTGCTCCCAGACCGTCATCGGCACGTCGCGCGGAAGCTCCGGCTCGGCGCGCCGCTCGTCCTGCCCGGACATCAGCCCTCTCCCTTGCTGCCTCCAGGCTCGACTGCGGCCGGCGGTGGGGGGGTGCCGGCGCTCGGCGCTGCGGCAGCGCCCGCCGGCTCGGGCGGGCTGGCGGCAGCCGCCGGTGGGGCTGCGGCTGCAGCGGCGGGCGAGGGTGCGCTCGCAATTTCAGCGGCATTCGCAGCGGCAGCTAGCGGGGCTGCGGATGTGGCCGGCGGCAGCGCGGCGACTTCGGGCGTGGTCGCGGCCCCCGCGCCGGCCTCGGGCGCCGCGGCGGCTTCGGGCGCGCCCGCTGCGGGAGGCTGCGGCGGCTGTGCCGAAACCGGATCGCGGCTGACGGTCGCGGGCGGCGGCGGCCTGCGTGGCGGCGGCGGTTCCAACACGTCCTCGCGCATCAGCTCGTCGAGCCCGACCGTGGCCTGGAGCTCGCGACTGGCTTGTCGCACCGTGCGGACCGCCTTGCCCACGTTCTTCATCAACGAGGGCAGCCGCTCGGGGCCCACCACGATGATGAGCACGACGCAAATGAGGAGGATCTCGCCGAACCCCAGGTTGAACATGGCGCGCTGGGCCTGGTGTACCACACATCGGCGCGCGGGCCCGCCCGAGGCTGTGCGCCGGCGCTCTGTTGCGGCCGCTTGGGACGCCGGGGGTGGTAAGCTCGCGGCCATGAACGGCAACCGGGTGTGGACCGGACGCCCCCAGCCGCTGGGGGCGAGCTTCGACGGCTACGGCACGAACTTCGCGGTCTTCTCGGACGTGGCCGAGCGCATCGAGCTGTGCCTGTTCGAGGGCGAGCGGGAGCGGCGCGTGGAGCTCACCCGCGGCACCGGCAACGTGTTTCACGCGTACCTGCCCGAAATCGTGCCGGGCCAGCGCTACGGCCTGCGCGTGCACGGGCCTTGGGATCCGGCGCGCGGTCTGCGCTGTAACCCGAGCAAGCTGCTGGTCGATCCCTATGCGCGAGAGCTGAGCGGGGAGCCCCAATGGCACCGGTCGCTGGTCGGGCACGCGCCCGGTCCGGCCGATGGCCCCGCCGACCCCGTAGACAGCGCGCCGCATGCGCTCAAGAGCGTGGTGATCTCTCCCTACTTCGACTGGCGCGGCGATCGGCAGCTGCAGATCCCGTGGAACCAGACCGTGATCTACGAGGTTCACGTCAAGGGCTTCACCTTCAAGCATCCCGGCATCCCCGAAGCGCTGCGCGGCACCTACGCGGGCTTCGCGCATCCGGCCGCGATTGAGCACCTGTTGCGGTTGGGCGTGACCACGGTGGAGCTGCTGCCGATTCACCAGTCCTTCCACGACGGCTTCCTGCTCGAGCGAGGGCTGCGCAACTACTGGGGCTATCACTCGGTCAGCTACTTCGCGCCGCACAACGAATACGCCTCCAGCAAGCGGCCGAGCGGCGTGGCCGCCGAATTCAAGAACATGGTACGGCGCCTGCACCAGGCCGGAATCGAGGTGATCCTCGACGTGGTCTACAACCACACCGCCGAGGGCAACCACGACGGCCCCATGTTCTCGCTGCGCGGGCTCGACAACGCGGCGTATTACCGGCTGTCGCCGGAATCGCTCGCGCATTACGTCGATTACACCGGCACCGGCAACTCGCTGAACATGCGCCACCCCCACGTGCTGCAGCTGATCATGGACTCGCTGCGCTACTGGGTGCAGGAGATGCACGTGGACGGCTTTCGCTTCGACCTGGCCGCGACGCTGGCGCGCTCGCTGCACGACGTCGACCGGCTCTCGGCCTTCTTCGATCTGGTGCAGCAGGACCCGGTGATCAATCGCGTCAAGCTGATCGCCGAGCCCTGGGACCTCGGCGCGGGCGGCTACCAGGTCGGCAACTTCCCTCCGCTGTGGTCGGAGTGGAACGGCAAGTACCGCGACTGCATCCGCGACTACTGGCGCCACGCCAGCCCGATGCTGGGCGAATTCGGCTACCGCTTCACCGGCAGCTCCGATCTGTACGAGAACAGCGCGCGCACGCCGCACGCCAGCATCAACTACGTGACCTGCCACGACGGCTTCACCCTGCGCGACCTGGTCTCGTACAACGAGAAGCACAACGTCGACAACGGCGAGGACAGCCGCGACGGAGAGTCGCACAACCGCTCGTGGAACTGCGGCGTCGAGGGCGAGACCGACGACCCCGCGGTGCTGGATCTGCGCAGGCGCCAGCAGCGCAACCTGCTGGCCACGCTGTTCTTCTCCCAAGGGGTGCCGATGCTGCTCGGCGGCGACGAGCTCGGCCGCACCCAGGGCGGCAACAACAACGCCTACTGCCAGGACAACGAGATCTCATGGTTCGACTGGGCGCACGTCGACAAGGAGCTGCTCGATTTCACGCGCAAGCTGATCCACTTCTACCGCGCGCACCCGGTGTTTCGCCGCCGCGGCTGGTTCCAGGGCCGCGCGGTGCACGCCCACAGCGGGCAGAGCTTTCACGACATCGCGTGGTTCAACGCGGGCGGGGTCGAGATGCGCGACGAGGACTGGGCCAACGCCTCGGCCAACGTGATCGGTATCTTCCTCAACGGGCAGGGCATCGCGCGGCCGGACGACCACGGCAACCGCATCGTCGACGACAGCTTCTACTTGATGCTCAACGCGCACTATCAGCATAAGCGTTTTCGTTTCCCCGAAGCGCGCTGGGGCGCCTCCTGGACGCTGGCGATGGATACCCAGCGCGGATTCGTGGCCGGACGCGAGCACCTGCGGGCGGCGCGATCGGCCGTCGATATCGGCCCGCGCACGCTCGCGGTGTGGAGGCACGCGCCGTGAGCGTGCGGGCGCCCAGAGCCACCTACAGGCTGCAGCTCGGCCCCGCGCTCGACTTTCGCGCGGCGGCTGCGCTCGCCGACTACCTGCAGCAGCTGGGGGCGAGCCACCTGTACGCCTCGCCTTGCCTGCAGGCCGCGCCCGGCAGCGAGCATGGCTACGATGTGGTCGACCACGACAGGGTGAGCGAGGCGCTGGGCGGCGCGAGCGGTTTCGCGGCGCTGGGCGCCGCGAAGCAGGCGCACGGGCTGCAGATCCTGCTCGACATCGTGCCCAATCACATGGCGATCGGCACGCCCGAAAACGCGCTGTGGTGGGATGTGCTCGAGAATGGCCCCTCCAGCCCCTACGCGGTGTTCTTCGACGTGGACTGGGACGCCGCGGCCGACAACCGCGTGTTGCTGCCGATCCTGGGCGAGCGCTACATCGAGGCGCTCGAGAGCGGCAGCGTGCGGCTCTCGCGCGAGGGCGCGCGCTTCGTGGTCGTCTACCACGAGCACCGGCTGCCGGCCGCGCCGCGCTCGCTCGGCCCGCTGCTGCTTTCGGCCGCGAAGGCCACGGGCTCCGATGCGCTCGGCTTCTTCGGCGACACGCTCGCCTCGCTGCCCCACCCCTGGACCACCGACCGCGCCGCCAGCGAAAGGCGGCTACGCGACAAGCGCGTGCTGTTCGCGCAGTTGCAGCAGCTGCTCGAGCAGCAACCGGAGCTCGCGCGCGCGGTCGACCGCGAGGTCGGGAGGCTCGGCGCCGAGCTGCACGCGCTCGATGCCTGGCTCGAGCACCAGAGCTGGCGGCTCGCGTACTGGAAGTCGGCGGCGACCGAGCTCGGCTACCGCCGCTTTTTCGACATCCACTCGCTGGCCGGCCTGCGGGTCGAGGACGAGCAGGTGTTCGCGCGCACCCACGCGCTGGTGCTGCGCTGGCTGCGTGAGGGCGCGATCGATGGCGTGCGCGTGGATCACGTCGACGGGCTGTACGATCCGCGGCGCTACCTCGAGCGGCTGCGCGCGGCCGCGCCAGACGCGTACATCGTGGTCGAGAAGATCCTGCAGCCGGACGAGGCGCTGCCTGCGCCCTGGCCGGTCGACGGCAGCACCGGCTACGACTTCATGCGCTTGCTCGATCAGGCCCAGGTCGATCCCGCAGGACAGGCGGTGCTCGACGCGCTGGCGGCACGCTTCGCGGGCGACCCGCAGGACTACGGGCAGATGGAGCGCGCGGCCAAGCTACAGGTGCTCGAGCAGGTGCTGGGCAGCGAGCTGGAGCGCGTGGTCGAGCTCGCGCACCGCGTGCTGCGCGCGCGCATCGCCCTGCGCGACTGCACGCGCCACGAGGTGCGCGCCGCGATCACCGAGCTGCTGGCCGGCTACGGCGCGTACCGCTCGTACCTGCGTCCTGGCGACGCACCCACAGCGGCCGACCGCGCCCTGGTGCAAGGCGCGCTGGCCGTCGCCGCGCGCCACCAGCCCGAGGCTCATCCGCGCATCTTCGTGGAGCTGCACGATGCGCTGCTGCTGGCGCCCGGCACGGACGAGGCCGCGGTCGAGCTGGCGCTGCGCGTGCAGCAGCTCACCGGCGCGGTGATGGCCAAGGCGGTCGAGGACACGCTGTTCTATCGCCACCTGCGCTTGATCGCGCTCAACGAGGTGGGCGGTAGCCCGGATCGCTTCGGGTTGTCGCTGCAGGACCTGCACCGCGAGCTGCAGGCGCGCTCGGGCAGCGACTCGATGCTGGCCAGCGGCACCCACGACGCCAAGCGCGGAGAGGACGTGCGGGCGCGGCTGCTGGTGCTGAGCGAGGATGCGGAGCTATGGCGCGATGCGGTGGGACGCTGGGCCGCGCGCGTCGCGCTGCGCGGTGGCCCGCAGCTCGATGGGGCCATGCAGTACTTCTTCTATCAGACGCTGGTGGGCGCGTTTCCGCTGAGCGAGGAGCGCGCGCTTGGCTACATGCGCAAGGCGGCACGCGAGGCCAAGCTGCACACTTCGTGGACCGCGCCCGACGCGGACTACGAGGCGGCGCTCGAGGCGTTCGTGCTCGCGGTGATGCGCGACATCGAGCTAATGCAGGACGTCGAGCGCGTCGCGCGGCAGCTCGCGCGGCCCGGGTTCATCGCGTCGCTGGGCAAGACGCTGGTCAAGTTGAGCGCGCCGGGCGTGCCCGATCTGTATCAGGGTGCCGAGCTGTGGGACCTGCGGCTGGTGGACCCGGATAACCGCGGGCCGGTCGACTTCGGGCAGCGGCGCGCGCTGCTGCAGCGCGTGCCGGGGCTTGCGCCCGAGGACGCGCTACGCGAGCTCGAGGCCGGCACGCCCAAGCTGTGGCTGATCGCGCGCGTGCTCGGACTGCGCGCGCGCGCGCCCGAGCTGTTCGCCGGTGCATACCGGCCGCTCGCGGTGGGCGGCCCGGACGGCGACGCGGTGCTGGCGTTCGCGCGCGGCGACGCGCTGGTCACGGTGGTGCCGCGCTGGCCGCTGCGCGCGAGCCGCCTCACCGAGCGCACGCGCGTGGAGCTGCCGCCCGGCGATTGGCAGGACGCGCTGTGCGGCGAGCGCGTGCGGGCCGAAGCCGGCGGCGTGCCTGTCACGGCGCTGTGGGCGCGCTTTCCGGTGGCGCTGTTGCGGAGGCCGGCGTGAGCGTGGCCCCAGAAACCGGAGCAAAGCGATCCCGAGGGAGAGTGCAACCCTGACGGCTTAGCCGGCAGGGCGGGAGGGGCGCGTGCCCCTCCCGGTAACAGCAGGCCAGCGAGGCCCAGTCTTGTCGCATTCCAACCAGCACGTCTCGAGTGAAGGAAACGCAGCCTCGCTGGAGCTCTGGGCGCCGCGCGCGCGCGAGTTGGCGATTCGCTTCAGCGGGCGCACGCTGCCGGCGCAGCCGCTGGAGCGCGGCTGCTTCAGCCTGCCCGCGCCGCCGCCCGGCGTGCCGTATGTCGTGGTGATCGATGGGCGCGAGCGCCCCGACCCGCGCTCGCCGTGCCAACCGGGCGGTGTCCATGGCCCGTCGCAGCAGCTGGCCGCCGACTTCGCCTGGACCGATCAGGGCTTTCAGGCGCCCCCCTTGCGCACCGGGCTGGTCTGCGAGCTGCACATCGGGACCTTCAGTCCCGAGGGCACGTTCGCCGGCGCTGCGCGCAAGCTCGAGCAGCTGGTCGAGCTGGGCGTGACGCACGTGGAGCTGATGCCGGTGGCGGCGTTTCCCGGGCGCCACGGCTGGGGCTACGACGGCGTGTGCCTGTGGGCTCCGCACGCACCCTATGGCGAGCCGGACGCGCTCAAGACGCTGGTCGCGCGCGCGCACGCGCTGGGGCTCGCGGTGCTGCTCGACGTCGTCTACAACCACCTCGGCCCCGACGGGAACTACCTGGCGGAATTCGGTCCGTACTTCACCGATCGTTACGGCACGCCCTGGGGCGCCGCGGTCAACCTCGACGGCGCCGGGAGCGACCAGGTGCGGCGCTTCTTCTGCGACAACGCCTGCATGTGGCTGCGCGACTACCATTTCGATGGGCTGCGCCTGGACGCTGTGCACGCGCTGCACGACGAGTCGGCCCACCCCTTCCTCGAACAGCTCGCTGAGGAGGTGCACGCGCTCGGCGCGCAGCTCGGCCGCAGGCTGGTCGTGATCGCCGAGAGCGATCTCAACGATCCGCGCCTGCTATGGCCGCGCGAGGCCCATGGCTTCGGGCTCGACGCGCAGTGGAGCGACGACCTGCACCACGCGCTGCACGCCGTGCTCACCTCCGAGCGCAGCGGCTACTACGGCGACTTCGGTGCGCTCGCTGACGTCGCGACCGCGCTGCGCGAGGGCTTCGTGTACGCCGATCGCTACTCGACGTTCCGCGGCCGCCACCATGGTCGCGCGCTCGGCGCGCTTTCCGGAGAGCACCTGATCGGCTACCTGCAGACCCACGACCAGGTCGGCAACCGCGCGCGTGGCGAGCGCATCGGCGCGCTCACCACACCCGGCCGCGTGCGCATCGGCGCGGCGCTGGTGTTCATGGCGCCCGGCGTGCCGATGCTGTTTCAAGGCGAGGAGTGGGCCGCCAGCACGCCCTTCTACTACTTTACCGACCACCGCAATCCGCGGCTTGCCGAGGCGGTGCGGCGCGGGCGGCGGCGCGAGTTCGAAGCGTTCGGTTGGGCGCCCGAGCAGATCCCCGACCCGCAGGCCGAGGCCACCTTCCGCGCCTCGGTGCTCGATTGGGACGAGCGCAGCCGCGAGCCGCACGCCTCCATGCTCGCGTTCTACCGCGCGCTCGCGCGCCTGCGTGCCACCACGTCCGACCTGCTCGACGGCCGCCGCGAGCGCGTCGAAGCCAGCTACGACGAGCGCCAGGGCTGGCTGGTCGTGCGCCGCGGCGCAGTCACCCTGCAAGCCAACCTCGGCGCTGAGCCCTGCACCCTGCCCGCGCCGCCCGGCCGTTGCGTGCTCGCCTACCCGGAACCGCCCGCTGCCCGCGCAGAGGGCGTCTTGCTGGCGCCCGACGCCTGCGCGATCTGGGTCGCGCCGTAGCCCGCCTCGCACACCCGCCCGGTGCGCCACGCCGGCGGCACAGGTCTTCGGGGGCAAGCGTGTTCGCGTTCACGACACCAGGGCTGTAGACCATCCCAGGTGAGCGCATTGCCGGAGCATGGCCGCGCCTCGCACCTGCCCGATCACAACGTATTGCAGTTGGGGCTGCGGGTGTCGTTGGTGCCGAGGTGGTAAACCCCGTCGCTGGTGAGAAACGCGGGCTGGCTGGGCGAAAAGACCCCGCCCAGCGCTACCACATTGGTCACCCCGAGGTTGCCGGCCGAGGTCTTCGAGCCTTGGCCCCAACACCACAGCGTCTTGGCGTCCTGGCGAGCGCGGGCTCCGCGGCTTCGCCCTTGCCCCTTCAACCCGTTCCGCCGCGCTCGGGCTGTGTCACGCGCACGTCGAAGGGCGTCTTGGGGTAGAGCTCGAGCGTGGCGGCGGTCAGTGTGATGCGGCCCTGGCTGCTCGCGACCGCATCGAGGATCTTGCGGCAGAGCCGATCCTTGGTCGTGCGCCGCATGTCGTAGCGCACGGTGTAGCGCAGCGTGAAGGTCACGCCGTTGGCGTCGAACCCCAGCGTGACCAGCGGTTCGGTCGTCGCCGCCTCGAGCGAGTAGCGGTTCTGCAGGCCTCGCCAGATCTGCGCGGCCTCGCGCTCGTACTCGCTGCACACCTCGCGGCCGACCTCCTCCAACACGCGCTGCATGAGCACGAGGTCGCTATCGAAGCGCACCGTGGCGATGAGCTCGTCCCACAGGAAGGGGAAGTCGCCGGAGTAGTTCACGACCGGCTCCTTGAACACGAAGCTGTTGGCCACGCGCACCACGCGCCCGTTGTACAGCTCGCCTGCGACCCACTGGCCGACTTCCATCAGTGTGGTGCGCAGCAGCGTGATGTCGATCACGTCGCCGCGAACGCCGCCGAGCTGCACCCGGTCGCCGACCTTGTAGAAGCCGCCGAACGACAGCGCCAGCCATCCCGCGACGCTGGCGATCACTTCCTGCAGCGCGAAGGCGACGCCGGCGCCCGCCACACCCAGCACGACCGTGAGCCGGCCGAGCCGGTCGCTGAACACGCTCGCCACCAGCAGCAAGCCCGCGACGTAGCCGAGCGTGCCCACCGCCTTGCGCGCACGGTAGCGGCTGGTCGGATCGACGATGTAGCGCGTGGTCGCGCGCTGCAGCACGCGCACGAGCGCGATCACGATGGCCACCGCGAGCAGCGCGGATGCGAGCTGTCGCGCGACCGGATCGCGCGTCCAAGCGGTCATCCACTGCAGCGGATCTTGCATGCGGTGCGGCGCGCAGGTGGCGCGCACGCCATTGTCCGCCAGCGCAGCGTTCCCTTCAACGGTTGCGGAGGTCAATCCCGCCGTGCGTCCTTGGCGGCGAAGGACGCGGCGCGCGCGCGTAGCAGCTCGCGCCGTTCCGTGGTCGATCTGCGCGTGCTTCTGCTCCAGCCGCTTGCGGCGCCGCAGGCCCCCCCGCGACAGCGCGTCGCGGCACTTCGAGCGAAGCCGGGCTCGCGCCGCGGCGAGCCGTGCTTAACAGAAGGGGGCTCGCCGTTGCCCGCGCCGGAATGCGAATCGCTGGCGACTCAGACACTCCGAGCGCTGCCAAGAAATCGTACGGACACAACCCGCGGAGAGCGCACGCATGGAGAGCCAGGACACCCTTCTCGCCCTGAACGCGGGCTCGTCCAGTCTCAAGCTGGCCCTGTTTCCGGCGCTGCCCTCTCCGCCCCCCGCCGCGGTGGTGCGCGGCGAGGTGCGTGCGATCGGCTCGGACCAGGCCGAGCTGAGCCTTTCGGCAGCGGGCGCGGCGCAACCGCTCGCCGCCGCCGATCACAGCGAGGCCTTCGCGGCGCTGGTCGCCGCGCTCGAGCAACGCGGGTTGCTGCGCGGGCTGCGCGCCGTGGGTCACCGCATCGTCTACGGCGGCACGCGCCACCAGCAGGCCGAGTGCATCACCGATGAGGCGCTTGCCGAGCTGCAGCAGCTGGCCGCGATCGATCCCGATCACATGCCCTCCGAGCTGGGGCTGGTGCGCGCGGCGCGCGCGCGTTGGCCGCGTCTTCCACAGGTCGCGTGTTACGACACCGCGTTCCACCGCGGCATGCCGCGGGTAGCGCGCATGCTTGCTCTACCGCGCCGCTACGACGCCGCCGGTGTGCGCCGCTACGGGTTTCACGGTTTGTCGTACACGTTCTTGCTGGCCGAGCTCGAGCGGGTGGCCGGCCGTCAGGCGGCGCTGGGGCGCGTGGTGCTGGCCCATCTCGGGGCCGGCTCGAGCCTGGCTGCGGTGCGCGCCGGCCAACCCGTCGACACCACCATGGGATTCACCCCGACTTCGGGTGTCATGATGGCCACGCGCACCGGCGACCTCGATCCCGGCGTGCTGATCCACCTCGCGCGCACCGAGCGCATGGACGCCGCCGCGCTCGACAATCTCGTCAATCGCCGCTGTGGCCTGCTCGGCGTCTCCGAGACCACCGGTTCGCTGCGCGAGCTGCTCGCCCTCGAGGGGACCGACCTGCGCGCCGCCGAGGCGGTGGCCCTGTACTGCCATCAAGTCAAGAAGGCGATCGGCGCGCTGTGCGCTGTGCTCGGCGGGCTCGACACGCTGGTGTTCGCAGGCGGCATCGGCGAGCACGCCCCGCTCATCCGCGCGCGCATCGCGGACGGGCTGCAACACCTGGGCGTGCAGCTCGACGCGGGGCGCAATGCCGAAGACGCGCGAGTCATCTCGAACGCGGCCGGCCCGTGCGTGGTGCGGGTGATCGCCACCGACGAAGAGCTGGTGATCGCTCGGCAGATGCTCGACTTGCTGCCGCAAGGAGAATCCCCATGAGCTCCGCGCCCTCGGACGAGCTGCTGCGCAATATGGACGCCTACTTGCCGCGCATGTAGCTATCGGGCGGACGACATGGACTTTTTTGCTGCTACGAGGTGTTCTCCCATGAAACCTGTCTGGGCTTCCCGCCTTGCCGTGAGGTCTCCTGGTGCGTAGGTGGGCACACGAGGCAAAGGCCCTGGCGCGCAGGGAAGGATGGAAACGCAGATGACTCGGGTCGAGGTGTTTCCCAGTGCCGAGGCGCTCACGCGGGCCGCTGCCCAGGCGGTGCTCGAGGCGGCGCAGGAGGCGGTACGCCAGCGCGGCGGCTTCCTGCTCTGCCTGGCTGGAGGCAACACCCCGCGCCCGCTCTACGAGCTGCTCGCTGGCGAAGCGCTCGCGTGGCGGCTGCCCTGGGGCCAGACCCAGCTGTTCTTCGGCGACGAGCGCTGCGTGCCGCCGACCGATGACGCGAGCAACTACCGCATGGTCCAGCAAGCTCTGCTCTCGCGCGTGCCGGTGCCGGAGGCCAACGTGCTGCGCATCGCGGGCGAGCTGCCGCCGACCCAGGCTGCGGCCGCCTACGAGCGGGCGCTGCGCGAGCGCCTGGGCGTCACCTCCGTGGGCTCGCCCGCCCGCGGCTTCGACCTGGTGTTGCTCGGCATGGGCGATGATGGCCACACCGCGTCGCTGTTTCCCGGCTCGGTCGACGAGCCCGAGCGCTGGGCGTCGGCGCGCAAGGACCCCGGCGGCGAGCGCTTTCGCGTGAGCTTGCTGCCTCAGGTCTTCGATGCGGCGCGTGCGGTGTGCTTCTTGGTCAGCGGCGTCGAGAAGAGCGCGCGCGTGGCCGACGTGTTGCAAGGTACACTGCGCCCGCACGCCCTGCCCGCGCAGCGCATCCACCCGGCTGATGGCGCGCTGACCTGGATGCTCGATCGCGCCGCCGCCGCGGCCCTGCTGGACCTGCCGCCCGAGCGCTTGCGCGCCGATCGCTTCACCATCGAGGTGCACCTGTGACCTCGGTGCCCGGTGCCGGTCTGGACCCGCGTCAGGCGGCCAAACGCCAGGCAGCCGAGCGTGCGGTGGAGCTGGTGGAGCCCGGCATGGTGGTGGGGCTCGGGGCCGGCAGCACGGCTGCCCTGGCCGTGGCGCGCATCGGCGAGCTGGCGCGCGCAGGCAGGCTCGCCGGCTGCGAGTTCGTTCCCTGCGCCGAGGCGGTGGCCGAGCTGGCGCGCGCGCTCGGGCTGCGTCCGGTTGCGCTCAGCGACGCGCCCGCCATCGACATCACCATCGACGGCGCGGACGAGGTCGATCCGGAGCTCGATCTGATCAAGGGGCGCGGCGGCGCGCTGCTGCGCGAGAAGATGGTCGCGCAGGCGAGCCAGCGCGAGGTGATCGTGGTGGACGCCAGCAAGCTCTCGCCCAAGCTCGGCACCCA
Source organism: uncultured delta proteobacterium (assembly GCA_963778655.1). Taxonomy (GTDB): domain Bacteria; phylum Myxococcota_A; class Polyangia; order Polyangiales; family JAFGIB01; genus CAVZVA01. The sequence goes on along the minus strand of CAVZVA010000010.1, from coordinate 361,771 downwards.
TAGCGCGCTGCCGGTGGAGGTGCTGCCGTTCGGCTGGCGCGCGCAGGAGCGCTTCCTGCGCGGGTTGGGCGCCGAGCCCGAGCTGCGCCTGGCCGGAGCGGAGCCTTTCCGCAGCGATGGCGGCAACCTGATCTTCGACTGTCACTTCGGCCCGCTGGCGGATGCTCCCTCACTGGCCGCGGTGCTCGACGCCCGCGCCGGCATCGCCGCGCACGGGCTCTTTCTCGGGCTGGCGACCGACCTGTTCGTGGGCGACGACGCCGAGGTCCGCCACATCCAAACCATGCGGGGGCACGCGTGAACGCGCTCGCGCTCGCGTGCTCGAGCCACAGCGGGGCCGCGGGCTGACCCGGGCAGAAAGGAATGCAGATGCGCATCGGCATGGTCGGAATGGGCAGGATGGGGGCCAATATGGCGCGGCGGCTGATCGCCGGCGGGCACGCCTGCGTGGTGCACGACGTCTCGCACGACGCGGTTGCCGCGATGGAGAAAGAGGGCGCGATCGGCGCGCGCTCGCTGGCGGACCTGGTCAAGCAGCTGCACAAGCCGCGCGCGGTGTGGCTGATGCTGCCCGCGGCCGTGGTGCAGCGCGCGCTCGACGAGCTGGTTCCGCTGCTCGAGGCCGATGACGTGGTCGTGGACGGCGGCAACTCGTACTACCACGACGATATCGCCCGCGCGCGCGCGCTCGCCGAGCACGGCATCCACTACCTCGACGCCGGCGTCTCCGGCGGCGTGTGGGGGCGTGAGCGCGGCTACTGCCTGATGATCGGCGGCGCCGAGCAGGCGGTCGGTCGGCTCGACCCGATCTTCGAGACGCTGGCACCGGGAATCGCCGCGGCGCCGCGCACGCAGGGCCGCGAGCAGCGCGCGTCCACGGCCGAGAAGGGCTACCTGCACTGCGGGCCGCCGGGTGCGGGCCACTTCGTCAAGATGGTTCACAACGGCATCGAGTACGGGCTGATGGCCGCGTACGCCGAGGGCCTGAACATCCTGCGCCACGCCGGTGAGGGCAAACGCGATCGCGAGATCGACGCGGAGACCACCCCGCTGCGGAGGCCCGAGCTGTATCAATACGAGCTCGATCTGGCCGCGATCAGCGAGCTGTGGCGCCGCGGCAGCGTGGTGCAGTCGTGGCTGCTCGATCTGACCGCGCACGCTCTGCTCGCGGACCCCGAGCTCGCGGGCTTCGCCGGCCGGGTCTCGGACTCCGGCGAGGGGCGCTGGACGCTGGCGGCCGCGATCGACGAGGGCGTGCCGGCGCCGGTGCTGAGCGTGGCGTTGGCCCAGCGCTTCGCCTCGCGCGGGCAGCAGCAGTTTGCCGACAAGCTGCTGTCGGCGATGCGCGGGGAGTTCGGCGGACACGTGGAAAAGAAATCATGACTCCTGCCGACGCGTTCGTTTTCTTCGGCGCCACCGGAGACCTGGCCTACAAGAAGATCTTTCCGGCGCTGGGCCGGCTGGTCGGCAGCGGACTGCTGCAGGTCCCCATCATCGGCGTGGCCCGCGAGGGCTGGAACCTGCAGCGGCTGACCGAGCGCGCGCGCGCCAGCCTGCGCGAGCACGGCGACGGCGATGCCGCCACGGCCGACAGGCTCTGTTCGCTGATGGGCTACGTCGGCGGCGACTACCAGGACATGAGCACCTTCGAGCGCCTGCGCAGCGCGCTCGGCACGGCCCAGCACCCGCTCTACTATATGGCGATTCCGCCCGTGCTGTTCGCGAACGTGGTGCGCTCGCTGAGCCACACCGCGTGCGCCAAGGGCGGGCGGCTGGTGGTGGAGAAGCCCTTCGGCCGCGATCTCGAATCGGCGCGCGCGCTCAACCGCACCATCCTCGAGGTGTTCGACGAGCAAGCCGTGTTCCGCATCGATCACTTCTTGGGCAAGGAGGCGGTCGAGAACCTGAGCTACTTTCGCTTCGCCAATTCCATCTTTGAGCCGCTATGGCACCGCCACTTCGTGCGGAGCGTGCAGATCACCATGGCCGAGTCGTTCGGCGTACAGGGGCGCGGCGCGTTCTACGATCAGGTGGGCGCAGTGCGCGACGTGCTGCAGAACCACCTGCTGCAGGTGGTGGCCACGCTGGCGATGGACCCGCCCTCGCGCGGCGTGCCGCTGCGCGAGGAGCGCTCGCGCGTGATCCGCGCCATCATGCCGCTGCGCGCCGAGGACTTGGTGCGCGGCCAGTTCCGCGGTTATCGCGACGAGCCGGGCGTGAAGCCGGGCTCGGGCGTCGAGACCTATTGCGCGGTGCGGCTCTTCATCGACAACGCGCGCTGGGCCGGCGTGCCGTTCTTCATCCGTGCCGGCAAGTGCATGCCGGTCACCGCCACTGAGGCGCGGGTGATCTTCACGCGCGCGGCGCGCCCGGCGCTCGGCGATGTGGTGCCCGAGGGCGCCACCTACCTGCGCTCGCGACTCGGGCCCGACGTCGAGATCGCGCTCGGTATGCGCGCCAAGCAGCCCGGCGAGCAGATGAAGGGCATGCCGATCGAGCTGCTCGCGCACAGCGATTCGCACACCCACATGATGGCGTACGAGCGCCTGATCGGCGCCGCGCTGGAAGGCGACAACGATCTGTTCGCCACCGAGGACGGGGTCGAAGCCGAGTGGAATGTGGTCGACGAGGTGCTGGCGAGCTCGCCACCGTTGCACGTCTACGAGCCCGGAACCTGGGGCCCGGAGGAAGCGGCCCCCCTGCTCGACGGTTTCGGCGCGTGGCACGACCCCGCGCCCTCGGTGGGCGGGGGCTAGCCGATCGAGCCAGCGCGCGCCGCCGGCTGGCAGGAGGACCGCATGAGTCAAGACGCTCTCGATCGCCTGTGCATCAACACGCTGCGATTTCTCGCCGTCGACGCCGTCGAGCGTGCGAATTCCGGGCATCCCGGGCTTCCGCTCGGCGCTGCGCCGATGGCGTACGTGCTGTGGACCAAGTTCCTGCGCCACGACCCGCGCGACCCCGGCTTGTGGGATCGCGATCGCTTCGTGCTGTCCGCAGGCCATGGCTCGGCATTGCTCTACGCGCTGCTGCACGTGACCGGCTACGACCTGCCGCTGGAGCAGCTCAAGCGCTTTCGGCAGTGGGGCAGCCGCACGCCCGGCCACCCCGAGCACGGGCTCACGCCCGGAGTCGAGGCGACCACCGGTCCGCTCGGCCAGGGCATCGCCAACGCGGTCGGCATGGCCGTGGCCGAGGCGCACCTGGCGGCGCGCTACAATCGGCCCGGCCACGAGATCGTGCACCACCGCACCTTCGTGCTGGCCAGCGACGGCGATCTGATGGAGGGCGTCTCCGAGGAGGCCAGCTCGCTGGCAGCGCACTGTGGCCTGGGGCGGCTGCTGGTGCTCTACGACGACAACCACGTCACGCTTTCGGGCTCGACGCCGATCACCTTCAGCGAGGACGTGGGCAAGCGCTACGCGGCGCTCGGCTGGCACGTGCAGCGCGTCACGGACGGCAACGATCCGGCGGCGATCGAGGCCGCCATCCGCAACGCGCTCGACGTGACCCAGCAGCCCTCGCTGATCATGGTGCGCACGATCATCGGCTATGGCGCGCCCGACAAGCAGGGCACGTTCGCGGCGCACGGCTCGCCGCTCGGCGCCGAGGAGGTGGCCAGGACCAAGCGCAACCTGGGCTGGCCCGCGGACGCCGACTTCCTGGTGCCGGAGCAGGCGCGCGCCCACTTTCGCACGGCGCTCGAGCGCGGCGCGCAGCTCTCGGAGCAGGCGCGCGCGCGCTTTGCCGCCTACCAGGAGAGCTTTCCCGCGCTCGCGGCCGAGCTGGAGCGGCGGCTGCAGGGCAGGCTGCCCGAGGGCTGGGCGCGCGCGCTGCCCGCGTTCGCGGCCGACGCCAAGGGGCTCGCCACGCGCAAGGCTTCCGGAAAGGTGCTGACGCAGCTCGCGCACGCGCTGCCGGAGCTGATGGGCGGCTCGGCTGACCTCGACCCCTCGACCTTCACCAAGCTCGAAGGCGAGGGCGATTTCGAGGCGCCGGCGCACGCGCGCGAGCCGGTCCAGGGCGCGGTCGGCGGGGTGTGGGGCCACGCCGGGCGCAACCTGCACTTCGGCGTGCGCGAGCACGCCATGGGCTGCATCGTCAACGGCCTGTGCTACCACGGCGGCTTCATCCCCTTCGGCGCCACATTCCTGGCGTTCTGCGATTACATGCGGCCGCCGATCCGGCTAGCCGCGCTGGCCCACCTGGGCGCGATCTTCGTGTTCACCCACGACAGCATCGGGCTGGGCGAGGATGGCCCGACGCACCAGCCGATCGCGCAGCTCGCCTCGCTGCGCGCGCTTCCCGAGCTGCTGGTGATCAGGCCCTGTGACGCCAACGAGACGCGCGTGGCGTGGCAGGTCGCGATCGAGCAGCGACAGCGCCCTACCGTGCTGGTGCTCTCGCGTCAGAGCCTGCCCACGCTGCAGCGCGAGACCCTGGCCTCCGCCGAGGGCCTGCGCCGCGGCGCCTACGTGCTCGATGCCACCGACGGCTCCGATCCGGACGTGATCCTGATGGCGACCGGCTCGGAGCTGAGCCTGGTGCTCGCCGCCACCCGCGAGCTGCGCGCCTCGGGTACGCGCGTGCGCGTGGTCTCGATGCCGTGCTTTCGTCTGTTCGAGGAGCAAGGCGCGGATTACCGTGAGAGCGTGTTGCCCGCACGAGTCACCGCACGCGTCGCGGTCGAGGCCGCCTCGCCGCTGGGCTGGGATCGCTACGCGGGTCCCCGCGGCGCGATCATCGCGATCGACCGCTTCGGCGCCTCGGCGCCCGGCGAGGTGGTGATGCGCGAGCTGGGCTTTACCCCCGAGCACGTGGCGCAGCGTGCGCGGGACGTCTTAGAGCACCAAGCAGGTTGAGCAGCTATTCGGTGCTCTCGCAACCTGAAGCCAAACAAGGAGCAAGCAAGCCATGCCCGCCCTGCACGACCTCGGTCAATCTCTGTGGCTCGACTACATGCGGCGCCAACTGCTGACGAGCGGGGAGCTCGCACGGCTGATCCGCGAAGACGGCGTTCGCGGGGTGACCTCCAACCCGACCATCTTCGAGCACGCGATCGGTGGCTCGAGCGACTACGACGAAGCGTTGCGCGCGCTCGAGCAGCAACAGGACCGCAGCGCCTCCGAGCTGTACGAGACGTTGGCGGTCGAGGACATCCAAGGCGCGGCCGACGCGCTGCGTGCGGTCTACCAGGCCAGCGAGCAGGCCGACGGCTACGCCTCCCTCGAGGTCTCGCCCGCGCTCGCGCACGACACCCAAGCCACGATCGCCGAGGCGCGCCGGCTGTGGAAGCTGCTCGGCCGCCCGAACGTGATGATCAAGGTGCCGGCAACGCCCGAGGGCATCCCGGCGATTCGCCAGCTGCTCGGCGAGGGCATCAACGTCAACGTCACGCTGATGTTCGCCAGGAGCTCCTACGAGCAGGTGGCCGAGGCGTACCTGGGCGGCCTCGAGGCCTTTCGCAAGCAGGGCGGCGAGCTGCGAGGGCTGGCCAGCGTGGCCAGCATCTTCGTCAGCCGCTTCGACGTGCTGGTCGACCCCATGCTCGAGTCCCGCGCCAAGGACGAGCCGCAAGAGCGCCGCGAGCAGCTGCTCGGCCTGCGCGGCAAGGTCGGCATCGCCAACGCCAAGCGCATCTACCGCGCGTTTCGCGAGCTCTGCGCGGGCGCTCGCTTCCAACGGCTGGCCCAGGCCGGCGCGCGGCCCCAGCGCATCCTGTTTGCCAGCACCAGCGTGAAGGACCCGCGCATGAGCGACGTGCTCTACGTCGAGTCGTTGATCGGCGCCGACACCGTCGACACCGTGCCCCCCGCGACGCTGGCGGCGTTCAAGGACCACGGCCGCGTGCGTCCCACGCTGGACGAGCACATGGACGAGGCCGAGCGCGTGCTCGCAGAGCTCGATGCCTCCGGGATCTCGCTCGACGCGGTGACCGATCGCCTGCTCGAAGAGGGCGTGGCGAAGTTCGCCGGCTCCTACGACAAGCTGATGGCTGCGCTCGAGCGCCGGCGTCGCGGTTTGCTGGGGGCGTTGCTCGACCGCACCCAGGTGCGCGCCCCTTCGCCGATCGCGGGCGAGCTCGACGCGACCCTGCGAGAGTGGCGCGAGCAAGGCAAGGCGCGCCGGCTGTGGGAGCGCGACGCCACGCTGTGGACGTCGAAGGACGAGGGCCGCTGGCTCGACTGGCTACAGGTGGCGGACGCCGAGCTGTCCGACCTCGACGACCTGCTGGCGTTCGCCAGGAGCGTGCGCGAGCGCGCGCCGACGCACGTGGCGGTGCTCGGGATGGGCGGCTCGAGCCTGTTCCCCGATGTGCTGTCGCAGGTCTTCGCGCCCCCGCGCGGAGCGCCGCGGCTGGTGGTGCTGGACTCGACCGACCCCGACGAGGTGCGCGCCTTCGAAGCCGGGCTCGAGCTCGAGCGCACGCTGTTCATCGTCTCGAGCAAGTCGGGCTCGACGCTCGAGCCAAACCTGTTCGCCGACTACTTCTTCGGACGCCTGTCCGCGCGCGTCGGCGCGCAGCAGGCCGCGGCGAGCTTCATCGCGATCACCGATCCGGGCTCGGCACTGGAGCGCGTGGCCCGCGAGCGCGGCTACGCGCGCGTGCTTCTCGGCGTGCCCGGCATCGGCGGACGTTATTCCGCGCTCTCGCCCTTCGGCCTCGGGCCCGCGGCCGCCGCGCAGCTCGACGTGCGCGGCTTTCTCGAGCGCACGCTGCGCATGGTGCACGCCTGCGGCCCGTGCGTGCCGCCCGAGCTGAATCCGGGCGTGGTGCTCGGCACGCTGCTGGGCGTGTGCGCCAAGCACGGCCGCGACAAGGTCACGCTGGTCGCCTCGCCGCCGCTGCGCCCGCTCGGCGCCTGGCTCGAGCAACTGCTCGCGGAGTCCACCGGCAAGCACGGCAAGGGCTTGATCCCGGTCGACGGCGAGCCGCTGGGCGCGCCCACGGTGTACGGTGGCGATCGGGTGTTCGCGTACCTGCGCCTGGACGGCGCGGTCGATGCGGCGCAGGACGCCGCGCTCGAGGCGCTCGCCCAGGCCGGCCATCCGGTGGTGCAGTTGCAGCTGGGCGAGGCCTATGACCTCGGGCAGGAGCTATTCCGCTGGGAGATCGCCACGGCCGTGGCCGGGGCGATCCTGGGCCTCAATCCCTTCGACCAGCCCGACGTGGAGGCCAGCAAGGTGCAGGCCCGCAAGCTCACCGACGAGTACGAGCAGAGCGGCAGGCTGGAGCCCGAGAGCTATTTCCTGCAGCAGGCTCCGATCGACCTGTTCGCGGATGAGCCCAACCGCGCGCGTATCGAGCGGGATCTGGCGGGCGATCGCACGCTGCGCGGCTGCCTGCGAGCCTGGATCAAGCAGGTGAAGCCCGGAGACTACATGGGGCTGCTCGGTTGGATCGCCCGCAGCGCGCCCCACGAGGAGCGGCTCGCCGCCATGCGCAGCCTGCTGCGCGACCGCCTTCACGTGGCCACCTGCGTGGGCTTCGGACCGCGCTTCCTACACTCCACGGGCCAGGCCTACAAGGGCGGGCCGGCCAGCGGCGTGTTTCTGCACATGGTCGGCGACAACCCCGAGGACTTGGCCGTGCCCGGGCGCAAGTCCACCTTCGGCGTGGTCAAACAGGCGCAGGCGCGCGGCGACTTTCGCGTGCTCGCCGAGCGCGGGCGGCGCGTGCTGGGGGTGCACCTGGGCGCAGACCCCGCCGCGGGGCTCGACGCTCTGCTGCTCGCGCTGCGCGAGGCGCTCGAATGAGCGGCGCGCCGGTCCGACTGCTGATCGCCGATGTCGATGGAACCCTGCTGACTCCCGACAAGCAGCTGACGCCGCGCGCGGTGGACGCCGTGGCGCGCCTGCGCGCCGCCGGCGTGCAGATCGCGCTCACCAGTGGCCGGCCGCCACGCGGCATGCGCATGCTGGTCGAACCGCTCGAGCTGACCACGCCGCTGGCTGCCTTCAACGGCGGCATGTTCGTGCGCCCCGATCTGGGCGTGCTCGAGCAGCTCTGCATCGCGCCCGAGGCCGCCTCGGCCGCGGCTGAGTTGTTGCACGGTCACGGCCTCGACGTGTGGGTGTATCACGGTACCGAATGGTACGTGCGGGACCCTCGTGCGCCGCACGTCGCGCACGAGGCGGACACGGTCGAGTTCGCGCCACGCGTGGTACGCGACCTGAGCGAGTTGCTCAAGCAGGCGGTCAAGATCGTGGGCGTGAGCGATGACCCCGAGGCCATGGAGCGCTGCGAGGCGGACGCGCAAGCGCTGGACTTTCCGATCTCCGCGGCCCGCTCGCAGCCCTACTATCTGGATGTCACGCACCGCGACGCCAACAAGGGCGCGGTGGTCGAGCACCTGGCGCGCTCGCTCGCGGTGCCGCCCGGGCAGATCGCCACCATCGGCGACATGCAGAACGACGTGATGATGTTCGAAGCCAGCGGGTTGAGCATCGCGATGGGCAACGCCGGCCCCGAGGTGCAGCAGCGGGCGCACCACGTCACCGCGCCCAACACCGAGGAGGGCTTCGCCAAGGCCGTGCTGGAGCTGGTGCTGCCGCGCGCGCGGTAAGTCAGCGCCGGTTCGGAGAGCTGTCCAGAAGAAGAATCAAAGGAACACGGGAAGGAAGGGCACTTGGTGCTTACCCTCTTCCCGGTCCTTGTTCGGGGCGCTGATCGGTCCGCGTCAGCCGCTGTCGCCGCCGCGGTGGCTCTGGCGCTGCAGGCGGTCGGCGACCGCGGTCGCCGCGGTCAGGCGCCGCTCGTGCTCGCGCATCTGCTCGCGCAGCCGCTCGACCACGCGGGCCGTCTCCTCGGTGGCGTGGGTCTGGCTGCGCTGCGCCTTGTGCAGCGTCTGCACCATGCGCGAGATGTTCTCCATCGCGGCCGAGATGTGGCGGCTGCCGTGCGACTGCTCCTGCTGGCTGCGCTCGACCTGTTGGGTCACCACACGCATCTTCTCGGCGCTCGTCATGATCAGCTCCGAGCCGCGCGCCTGCTCCGCGGTGGCCGACGCGATCTGCTGTACGGTCTGCGCGATGCGCCCGATCGCGTCCGTCACCTGCTTGCTGCCCTTGGCCTGCTCCACCGTCGCGCGCGCGATCGCGCCCACCATGGTGGTCGATTTCTGCGACGAATCCAGGATCTTCTTGAGCGCCAGCTCGGCCTCCGCCGAGACCTCCACCCCGCGATCGACGGTCGAGGCGCCGCGCTCCACCGCCTGGATCGCATCCTTGGTCTGGGTCTGGATGGTCTTGATCAGCGCCGCGATCTCCTTGGTCGAGGTTGCCGAGCGCTCCGCCAGCTCCTTGATCTCGTCGGCCACCACCGCGAAGCCCTTGCCGTACTCGCCGGCCTGGGCGGCGATGATCGCAGCGTTTAGCGCCAGCAGATTGGTCTGCTCGGCCACGTCGTCGATCACGTTGAGGATCTCGCCGATCGCCTCGATCCGCGTGCCCAGCGACATGATCGCCTGCACCGCGTCCGACGAGGACTCCTTGATGCGGTTGATCTCGTGAATCGTGCGGCTGATCGCGTCCGCGCCGCGCTCGGCGTCCACCGCGACCTGCTCCGACAGACGCGCCGTCTGGTTGGCGTTGCTCTGCACCTGGTCGATGGAGACGTCCATCTCGGTCATCGAGGAGGAGGTCTCCTCGGCCATCAACGACAACGCGTCGACGTTGCGCGCGACCTCCTTGATGCTGTAAGCCATCTCCTCGATCGAGGACACCGTGTCGCGCACGCTCGCGGCCAGCGTGCTCATGTTGGTCGCCACCTCGTCGCTGGTGGTCTTCATCTGCAGGATCGAGGACGAGCTCTCCTCCGAGCTGTTCGCGAGCTGCTCCACGCTCTCCGACACCGACGCCAGCACGCTCGCCGTCTTCTGCATCGAGCCGGCCACCTGTTCGATCGAGGCGGCCTGATCGACCAGCCCCGACGCCAGCGCGTCCATCACCCGCCCGAGCTCCTGGCTCAGTCCGCCGAGCTGGTCGGTGCGCTGCTCGAGCTCAAGCTTGAGCCGTTCGACTGCAGCCTCGGTCTCCTTGGCTCGCTGATGGCGGCCCTCGATCTCGGCCGCCAGGTCGTCGCTGGCGTTGAACACCTCGGCCACGTCATGCGAGATGCCGGCCGGGCGGGAGGCGCGCTCGCCGCGCTGCGCGGCCTTGACCCCGGTGCGGATCGCCAGCAGCTCGTCGCGGTTGGCGCCGCGTCCCTGCATGCCCAGCACCCCCGCGATCGCGCCCATCGTCAGCCCGACGAAGCCCGCGGCCCAGCCCGGAAAGGGGGTGAGCGCCGGCAGCACCACCGCCAGCAGGACGCCGACGAGCGCCAGGATCAACGCGGCCGGCGCGTTCTTGCTCTGCAGGAGGTCGTTGAGCATGCTCGGCGCGCCGTCGACTGCGAGGGCGTTCGCAATCGTACCGTCTGCCGCGCAGAGAGCGCAAGCAAGCGACCCACGCGGGAGGGTGGGGCCCCGACGTGAGCGCACGCGGGAGCGAGGATGCGGGAGCGCAGCGACCCACGCGGGAGGGTGGGGCCCCGACGTGAGCGCACGCGGGAGCGAGGATGCGGGAGCGCAGCGACCCACGCGGGAGGGTGGGGCCCCGACGTGAGCGCACGCGGGAGCGAGGATGCGGGAGCGCAGCGACCCACGCGGGAGGGTGGGGCCCCGACGGCTTTGCCGGCGGGGCGGGAGGGTCGCGTGACCCTCCCGTTAACTTAAGCCACCCGCGGGACCGGCACCTTCGTCGGCATGTCGGAGATCGAAGCGTCGCGGCTGGGGATGGCCACCCGCAATTCGCGTGCTACGCGCGCCTCGATCAGCGCACGTTCGCCGACATGGGGCGCGAGCGCTCGTGCCAGCGCGCGTGCGGACGGGAAGCGGTCCTGCTTGTGGCGGGCGAGCAGGCGTGCGACCAGGTCGTCGGTGGCTTGGTCGATCTCGGGCAGGGCGTCGCGCACGCGCGGTGCGTCCTCGCGGATGATGCGCAGCAGCAGCTTCGACACGCTCGGCGCGCTGAACGGCAGTCTGCCGGTGAGCGCCTCGAACATCAGCACCCCCAGCGAGAACAGGTCTGCGCGCGCGTCCACGTCGGTCTCGCCCGCGGCCTGCTCGGGCGAGACGTAGCTCGGCGTGCCGAACACCTTGCCCTTCTCGCGCTGGCGCTCCTCGGGCGGCGCGTCCTTGGCGCTGCACACGCCGAAGTCGAGCAGCGAGACCAGCAGCTCGCCGCTCGGGCTCAGGTCGAGCAGCACGTGCTCGGGCTTGACGTCGCGGTGCACGTAGCCGGCGCAATGGGCGCTGTGCAAGATCGCCGCCACGCGGCTGGCGATCGCGTGCACCTGACCGGCAGGCAGGGTCCGCGCCCGCAGCAGCACGCGCGCCAGGCTCTCGCCTTGCAGCAGCGGCATCACCAGGTAGGGCGTTCCGTCCCCGATCAGACCTTCGTCGAGCACCGGCACGATGCCCGGATGGCGTACCCGCCGCGCGACCTCGGCCTCGCGCCGCAACCGCCGCCCGAGGTCGGGATGGCTCACGAAGCAGGGCCGCAGCGTCTTGACTGCCAGACGCCCGCCGTCCTGCAGGCACAGCGCTTCGAACACCACGCCGGTGCCGCCCAGGCCCACGCGACGGCCGATGCGGTAGCGCCCGTCCAGCACTTGCCCCCGCAGCTCCCCACGCTCATCCGCGCTCACGCAGCAACGATCGGGGCTACCGCAATCAGGGTCAAAAAAGCCGCTGCGGCGCGAGAAATTTGACGCCGTCACGATCGCCTGCGCGTCGCCGTTCCGATCGAGAGTGGCTGTTCTGAAGATTCAACAGGAAGGCGGCAAGACGGGAAGATCGAAGAACCTCTGATCCGACTGCCCGCCTCCCTGTCAATCCGAAAGACCAGTCTCCGGATGCCAGCCTGCTCGGTCATGGCACGGCTGCATCAGCACGATGTGCTCCATGCGTGCAGGGCCGCGGTGGTAGTCCGCTCGGGGCTGCGAGGCTACGGCCAGCGGGCGCAGGCCCGCCTGCGGCGCGAGTCGTGCCAGCTGCTCGGCGGCGTCGATGCGCACGCCCGCGATCTGCGCGTCGCCCATCACCAGCGCGATCGAGGCGTCCGGCTCGCACACCGCCCCGATCGCGCGCAGCGCGGCGCCGAGCTCGCGATCCCAGCGCGCCAGCGCCGCACGCGCGGGACCCGCGCCGCGGCTCAGATGCCTGCGCGCGCCGATCTCGCCGCGCTCGGCCGCGCGCGTGGGCAGCCCCAGCCACGCGCAACGCAAGGCGTGGTGGGCCTGGTAGTCGTAGGTGCCGCCGTACGGCGGCGAGCTGACCACCAGCGCGAAGGGCGGCTCGCCCGCAAGCAGGCGCGGCAGCTCGCGCGCGTCGCCGAGAACGGCCCGCGGCGTGCGCGGCCCCGCATCGGGCCCCGACCCTCGCCCGGCGCCGGGCAAGGCCGCCACCAACGCCTCCCAGCGGTGCACCAGCTCCTGGCCCTTGCGCAGAAAGAACTCGCTGGCCAGCCCCTTGCGAATGCGTTTGTCGGCCGGCCGCGCGGCGGTGTCCGCACGGGTGCGCGAGAACTTCACCAGCAGCGTCGAAAACACCAGCTCGAGCGCGCGCGCGTCGGCTTCAGGCTGCACGCGGCGGATCTCCTCCAGCAGGCCGGCCAGCTCGAGCAACACGTGCGGCTCGTAAGTGGCGCGCTGCGCGGCGGAGAGCGGTGCGCGCGCCTTGGTCCGCGCCCGCACCCGTGAAAGCGAGGCTGCCGCCACTTGCTGCAGCGCCAGCTCGAAGCGCTGCCGTTCGGCCGGGCTGCGCAGCTCACAGCCGACCTCGGCCACGCGCACCGCGAGCGGGCTCAGGTCCACGCCCACCGCCGTGCGCCCCAGCCGCATGGCCTCGATCAACACCGTCCCGCTGCCGCAGAACGGATCGAGCACGCGCCCGCCTGGCTGGCTCAAGCCTGCGATCAGCGCGCGGGCGAGCGCCGGGTGCATGCGCGCCGGATAGCTGTGAAAGCCGTGCGTGAGCGCGTCCTCGGCAAAGGGCTCGGCTTCGGCTGCGCGCCAGGCCGCTTGCAGCAGTCGCGCGGCGTCGGAATCGCCGCGCAGCGCGATCGGCCCGCCGCGATTGGAGAGCGCGCGCCGGGGACGCGGGCGCGGTCCCATCTCAACCTGCCTCGCGCGCGCCGCCGCCGGCCTGCCGGCCTCGCGCGCGCCGCCGCGGGCTCGGCGCCTCGTCTGCAGCCACGGGCAGATCGAAGAAGCGGCGCAGCGCCAGCGCCTGCTCGGTGCGCGCGCCGTGCGCGTCGCGTGCGAACAGCGGCGGCTCGTGGCGCAGCACGCCCGCGCCCGCAGCTCCGGCGCGGCGCAGTGTGAAGACCGAAAACAACGCCGGCTTGTGCGCGCTCGGCACCACGTCGAGCCGGCTGCACGGCCACAGCCCCGCCGTGCGCGCACCCTGCTCCACGCGCTCCGGCGCGCGCGCGTCCGCGCACACCACCATCACGCCGTCGGCCGCGAGCAGCTCTCCGCCCGCCTGCAGGTAGGCCTCCACCCCGCCGCGCAGCTCCACCCGCGCGTGCGCGCGCTGCGGGTCGGGCGAGACGCTGCCGCGGCCGGGCGGCTGGTACGGCGGCGTGCCGGTGACCAGCGCGAAGCCGCGCGCGCCGCGCGCAGCCGCCTCGCCCAGCAGCTGTTGCGCGCACGCCGGGCCGCGCAAGTCGGCTCGCAGAAGCCGCACGCGCGACCGCACGCGGTTGCGCGCGCAGTTGCGCTCGAGTAGCGCGAACGATTCGTCCTGAGCTTCCACGCCCCACAGCCATGCCCGTGGCAGCTTGTACGCGAGCATCAACAGCACCGAGCCCAGCCCCGCGCCGAGATCGAGCGCGAGCTCGGCCCCCGGCGCCGCGCGCGCCGCCACCCAGGCCGTGGCCACGTCGTCGAGCGAATAGCGGTGGCCGCGCCTGCGCTGCCACACCCGGTAGGGTCCGGCGAGCGCATCGTCGGTCAGCTCGTCGTCATCGCGCATGGTCGTATGTACGCCCTGGCCGCGGGCCGCTGGACCGGCAAGACATGGCACGGCCGCGCGGGGCTCGCCAGCGGGGCCGCTGCGCAGCCGGCGCCCGGGCCCGGAACGTAACTGCGGGCTCTGCGCGTATGCTTGTGGCGCGCCGCGCTCGGGGCTGTAGGCTTGGCCCAATGCCTGAGCCCATCGAGCCCGGCGCGCCCGACACCGGAGAACCCGCCCCGCGGCTCGATCCAGCCTTGCGCGCGGGCATCCGCCGCGGCGCGATGCTGCTGGCGCTGGGCGCGGGCCTGCTGTTCTGGATCAACTCGCTGCAGGGCAGCGGCGCGCTCGAGCCCGGTCACCCGCTGGGACGGGTGCGAGCCGAGCTCGGTGACGGCAGCGTGTTCCGGCTGAAAGACGAGCGCGGGCACGTGGTGGTGCTGAGCTTCTGGGCGACCTGGTGCATTCCCTGCCGCCACGAGATCCCCGTGCTCAGCCGGCTGCGACACGAGGGCAAGACCGTGATCGGCCTCGCGATCGACGACCTGCCGCTGCCCGCCCTCACCCAAAAGGCGCACCAGCTCGGCATCGACTATCCGGTCGGCAAGGGCGAGCCGGGGTTGACCGACCGGCTGGGAATCCAGGCCGTGCCGTGGACCTGCGTGGTCGGCAAGGACGGCGCGGTGGCGAAGGTCGAGCACGGCGCGGTCGAATACGACGAGCTGAGCGCCTTGGTCGCCCGGGCCGAGCAGGCGCGCTGAGCGATTCACGGCACGACGGGAAGGCGGGGCGCCTGGACGAACGTTGTTCTTCCCGCCTTCTCGTCTTGCTGTGGACCGGTTGGGCGTGTCCCCGGCAGTTTGCGGGAATGACTGCGCGGATTGACAGCCTCGAAGGCGCGTGTTGAAACACCGCCTGCAGTCGAGAGGAGAAGGACCGTTATGCACCACGTGATGCTCGCACGGCTGGTGACGTTGGCCGCCGGCGTTCCGCCGGACACGGCCCCCAAGCTCGACCCGTGGGCGCTGGTCGTCAGCGCTTCACCGGTGGTGATGATGGTGCTGTTGCTGCTGGCCGGCATGTCGCTGGTGTGCTGGTTCGTGATCGGCTCCAAGCTGGTACGGTTGTCGCAGGCGACGCGCCAGAGCGCGCTGTTCCTGCGCCAGTTCTGGGACCCGGAACAGGGCAACGTGTGGAGCGTGCAGCGGCTCGAGTCGCTCTACGCCAACATCCAGAGCCGCGCGCGCTCGCCGCTGGCCAACGTCTTCCACGCGGGCTACGTGGAGCTGGCGCGTGTGCTCGGCGCCGACCGCGCCAGCCAGGTCGGCCAGAAGCACTACGGCGGCGACATCGACAACATCGCGCGCGCGCTGCGCCGCGCCAGCTCCAACGAGGTCACCAGCCTGGAGGCGATGGTGCCTTTCTTGGCCACCACCGGCTCCACCGCGCCATTCGTCGGCTTGTTCGGCACGGTCTGGGGCATCATGAGCTCGTTCATCGCGATCGGCGCGCGCAAGAACGCCAGCCTCGACGTGGTCGCACCCGGCATCGCCGAGGCCCTGATCGCCACCGCGATCGGCCTGGCGGCGGCGATCCCCGCGGTGATGGCGTACAATTACTTCGTGCGTCGCATCAACGTGCTGGCCAGCGAGATGGAGAGCTTCTCGAGCGACATGCTCAACATCGTGCGCCGGCACTTCCTGGCGGGTTGACGGCAGCATGGCCTTCAGCAGCGGCGGCAAGGGACCTCTCAGCGAGATCAACGTCACGCCGTTGGTCGACGTGATGTTGGTGCTGCTCATCATCTTCATGGTCAGCGCGCCGATGATGACCACCGGCATGGAGATCGACCTGCCCAAGACGCGTGCCCCGCGCATGGATCGCGAGGACGAGAAGCTGCTGCTGACCATCACCAAGGAACAGAAGGTGTTCCTGGGTGAGGCCGAGGTGCCCTACGACCGGCTGGAACAAGCGCTGACCACCAACGACCGCCTGCAGCACGACAAGGAGATCTACATCCAGGCCGACGAGACCGTGCCCTACGGCTTCGTGGCCAAGGTGATGGCCCTGGTGCGACAGGGCGGGATCGAGAAGGTCGGTCTGGTGACCGATCCGTTGAGCTCCGAATGACTGCCGCGAGCGCGCGCTTGCGGTCGACCTCCTGACCATGCACCTCGAGCGCTACGACAACCGCCCGCCCACCATGCTCGAGCCCCGGCCCGAAAGCCGCGAGGTGTTGGTCGGCGGCGCGCTGTTCGCGCTCGGCGCGCACGTGGCGCTGCCGCTGCTGGTGGTGCTGGTGACCTCGGCGCTGGCTGCCGCCAGCGCTACGCGTCCGGACAGCTTCGTCGAGCAGCACGTGGTCGAGGCGCGCTTCGTGCGCTTGGGCAAGAAGCTCGACCCCAAGAAGCTCCCCAATCGCATCGTGCCGCGCAAGAGCACTGCGCCCGACAAGGAGAAGGTCGTCTCCAAGAACATGAACCCGCCTCCTCCGGACAAGCCCGACGCGGGCCCGCGCCCGGAGAACCCGACCCCCGACCTGCTCACGCGTCTGGGCGACCGTGCCCAGGCCTTCGCGGAGATCGCCGAGGAACGCGAGAAAGAAGGCGATCCCGAGGGCATCGCCGAGGGCACCGAAAAGGAAGCCCAGGTCGGCGACATCTACCTCGGCAAGCTGGTGTCGTTTCTCAAGCGCGGCTGGACCATCCCCACCACCCTGGGCGACACCAGCAAGCTGGTGGCGGCGGCGAGCTTCGAGATCACGCGCGACTTGAAGGTAGGCGACTTCAAGCTCGACAAGTCGAGCGGAGAGCCGCTGTTCGACCAGTCGGTGGAGGACCGCCTGCAGCAGCTGCACGACTCGGGCGCCACCCTGCCCGAGCCGCCGCCGGACGTGGCGTACCGCTTCGTTGGCAAGACGATCGGCGTGCGCTTCAGTGGCGAGGGTGCGGAGTAGGGTGGCGCGCGCGGTATGGGCGCGCACGCGCTCGCCTGGCCGCCGAGCGCAGGAGCGTATTTCGTCCGGCACACGCGCAGGTCTGGTGTAGAACAAGCCCTCTGGCCCGGGCCGTGAAGGCGGCCCCGGTGCGGCCCGTCCGAGGACACATGAACGCCTTTCACCGCCCCAAACCCCTCCGCGCCGCGCTGGCGCTCGGCGCCGCCGGCGCGCTCGCGTGCGCGCTCGGCTGGCCCCTGCCGGGCGCCTCGCAGGACGGCGTCGCCACGGGCACGCCCGAGCAACCGCTGCCCACGCGCATCGTGATCGACGTCAACGCGCCGGCGCGCGACCTCTACCGCATCGCCGTGCCCGACCTGCTCGGTGATGCGACCCTGGGCGCCCAGGGGTCGGGCGTGATCCGCAACGATCTGCGCTTGGTCTCGCTGTTCAACGTGCTCGACCCGCGCTCCTTCATCGCCAACATGCAGCAGGAGGGACTGGGCGTCACCAAGCCGCCCTGGTCGAGCGTAGGTGCGCAGGGCGTGGTCAAGGGCCAGATGGCGGTCGCCGGCAGCGCGCTGCACCTGGAGATGCGCCTGTACGAGATCGCGCGCGGCGAAACCCCGATCCTGAGCAAGAGCTACCGGGGCGGCACGGGCGAGCTACGCGGGTTCATGCACGACTTCGCCAACGAGATCCTGCGCGTGCTGACCGGTAAGCCGGGCGCCTTCAACACTCGGCTCAGCTTCACGCGCAAGCTCGGCCCCGGGCGCAAGGACGTCTACGTCTCGGACTTCGACGGGCAGAACCAGGGCCGCATCAACCGCGGCCGGGGCCTCGCGATGTTGTCGGCGTTCGGCGCCCTGCACGGCATCTGGTACTCGATCCTCAGCTCGAGCGGCATGTTCATCACCAACACCAAGCATCGCGAGGCGCCGGTGATCAGCAGCAGCGGCCTGAACATGGGCGTGACGGTGTGCAACGGCCGGGTGTACTTCAGCTCTTCCCGCGACGGCAACAGCGAGATCTACAGCGCGAATCTCGACGGCGGCGACGTCCGCCGCATCACCAACAACCCCGCGATCGACATCAGCCCCGCCTGCGGCCCGGGCGGGCAGATCGCGTTCGTGTCCACGCGTCACGGCGGACCGCAGGTGTTCGTGATGGGCGCGGGCGGCGGCGACGCCAAGCGCGTCACCTACAAGGGCGAGTACAACCAGACGCCCTCCTGGTGCATGGACCCCGACTCTCCCCTGATCGCGTTCACCGGTCGCGACGGCGGCGCCTTCGACATCTTCACCGTCAACCTGAAGACCGGCGAATACACGCGCCTGACCCAGGGTCAGGGCAGCAACCAGGATCCGGCCTTCTCGCCCGACTGCCGGATGGTGGCGTTCGCCTCCTCGCGCGGCGGCATCTTCATCTCCAATCCCGAAGGCCTCAACCAGAACAAGGTGCTCTCCGGCGCGCTCTCCAACGTGCGCTGGAGCGGGAAATAGGGCTGCGAGCTTCGAAGATCAGTCGTGCGCGCGGCGCCGTCGCAGCACGGCTAGGCCAAGTAGGCCCAACAGCTGCAGCAGGCTCGCCTGCGTGTCGTCGGCTGCGACCGCGCAGCCGTGGGACTTGCTCTTGGTCTTGACCGCGGTGTGCGTGGTGCCTGCGTCCGAGGTCGCCGAGCCGGCGCCGCCATCGGCGCCGCCGCCCTTGCCCGCCTGCTCCGCGTCGGCGGCCGTTGCGCCGCCGCTGCGGTTGAACCCGAGCTCGTAGTAGGGCGGCAGGCAGAGCATGGCCGGCGCACCCGCGTCCGGGCACGCACCACCGCCCAGATCCGCCGGCTGACCACCATCCTGCTCGACTGCAGCCGCGCCCGCGGCGCCGCCGCTGCTCCCGCTGCTGGTGCCGCTGCCGCCCGCGCTGCTGCACACCGCCGCGTTCGGGTCTGCGCCGCAGCTGAAACCGCTCGGGCAATCGCCCGCGCTGCTGCACTCGGTCCGCTGCAGCTCGCAATACGAAGTTCCGCTCGGCTCGCACGTACACTGATCGGGCTGGGACATCGCCACCCCGCCGTCCGGCAAGATGCCGGCGCCGCCCGAGCACGCGCACCGTTGCTGCGCCTTGCAGGTGAACCCCGCGCCGCAGTCCGCGTCGGTCTTGCAGGGGGGCACGTAGCGCGGCACGCAGCTGCGGCTGGTGGTGGTGGTGCAGTCGGGCTGTCCGGCATCGGTAGCCGAGCCGCCGTCACCAGCATCGGGACAGTCTGCGCCCGGCTTGCACGCAGGCGCGGACTGGTCCGTGCACGCGGTGCTGGTCTGCTCCCAGCACACCATGTCCGTGGGGCAGTCGGCGTCGGTGCTGCAGTCCGGGGACCTGCACTCCAGCAAGTCCATCGGCGCGCATGCCGGTTGCTCAGGACAGGTTTGCCCCTGCGGGCACGGTTTGACGTCGGAGCACGGGATGGAGCCGACTTTTTCGCAGGTGAAGCGATCCGGGCAGTCCGTGTCGTCCACGCAGGTCTGCGCGCGCGCCGAGCCCGCCGCCACGGCGATCCAGAGCATGGCCAACGCCGTCGCCGGCAGCCGGAACGGGGTGGTTTCGGCAGACGCCGCCGTCAGCCGCCGCGGCCGGGGTCTGGGACAGGGAGGTGCTGCGGGCATAGTCCGCTCCTTCGCGCCCGGTTTTGCGAGCGCCTCCCGCTACATACGCACGTCGCGTGCCAGGTCCATGGCCTGCCGCCAGCGTGCCGGAATGTGCCAAACCCCCGCGCGCATCCGGTGTTCCGAGACTGGGCTGTCGCACCGCTCGGGGATCACACCCTGACCGAAATTTACGCGCCGATCTCGGATACGACATCGACCGGAAATGTGGGCGGGGTAGCTAGACTCTGGCTCAACGAGGCCATCCAAGGATTTCGAAGGAAGAAGGAGATTGCTCCATGCCCACTGCAGCAGATATGGCGAAACAGCTCGCCGACAACGCCAAGGCCGTTGGCGACATCCAGGTCGCCATCAACATCATGTGGACCCTGCTCGCAGGGTTCCTGGTCATGTTCATGCAGGCGGGTTTCGCGATGGTCGAGACCGGCCTGACCCGGGGCAAGAACGTCGCGCACACCATGGGGATGAACTTCCTCGTCTACAGCATCGGCATCTGCGCCTACTGGGCGCTGGGCTTCGGGCTGCAGATGGGCGGCGTGGGCGCGCTCGGCACCTTCGGCAACGACGCCAGCTTGAACAGCGAATTCATCATCCATCTGGGTGGCAAGGAATTCGGCCTGTTCGGCATGTCGGGCTTCTTCCTGTCCCCAGCCGTGTACACGGCGCCGATCGCGGCCCTGTTCCTGTTTCAGATGGTGTTCATGGACACCACGGCCACCATCCCCACCGGCGCGATGGCCGAGCGCTGGAAGTTCAGCTCGTTCGTGATCTTCAGCTTCGTCATCACCGGCTTCACCTATCCGATCTTCGCCAACTGGGTGTGGGGCGGCGGCTGGCTGTCCGCGCTCGGCCGCAACTACGGGCTCGGCCACGGTCACGTCGACTTCGCCGGCAGCTCGGTCGTGCACATGGTCGGCGGCGTGGCCGCGTTCGTCGGCGCCAAGATGCTCGGGGCCCGGCACGGCAAGTTCGACAAGGACGGCAAGGCCAAGCCGATCCCGGGCCACAACGTGGCGATGGTCGCCATCGGCACGTTCATCCTGGCCTTCGGCTGGTTCGGCTTCAACCCCGGCTCCACGTTGGCCGGCATGGATACCCGCATCGCGGTGATCGCGACCAACACCCTGCTCGCGTCCGCCTCGGGCGCCTTCGGTGCCTACCTGTACATGAAGATCCGCTACGGCAAGCCCGATGTGACGTTGCTGTGCAACGGCATGCTGGCGGGCCTGGTCGCCATCACCGCCCCGTGCGCATTCGTGACTGCACCCGCGTCCATGCTGATCGGCTTGATTGCCGGCGTGCTGGTGATCGTTTCGGCGATGTACATCGAGAACTCGATGAAGATCGACGATCCGGTCGGCGCGATCGCGGTTCACGGCGTCAACGGCGCGTGGGGCATTCTCGCGCTCGGGCTGCTCTCCGACGGCCGCTACGGCGACGGCTGGAACGGCGTGCCCGGCACGGTGAAGGGCCTGTTCTACGGTGACGCGGGGCAGTTCGTGGCCTCCTGCATCGGTGTGATCGTGTGCTTCGCCTGGACCGCCGGGGTCACCTACGTCGCGCTCAAGGTCATCGACGGGATCGTGGGCAACCGCGTCAGCCTCGAAGACGAGATCGCGGGCCTCGACGTGCCGGAGATGGGCATCGAGGGCTACCCGGGCGAAGCTGGCAGGACCGAGTCGCCGGCGACCGTGGCCGCTTCCACCGTGGCTGCCGCGCCTGCGGGCGCGATGGCGCCGAGCGGCAGCAGCGCCTGAGCATCGGGCGCACGCTGAGCGCGTTCTAGCGCAGCTGGCCCGCGGCCTCGGGAGACTCCGAGGCCGCGGGCTTTTCTTTGACTGCCCGCGGCCTCGGCGAGGCTGGCTCTCGCTTCGCGCGTTGCGCGGTGCAAGACTCGGGCATGCCTGCGCCCCGTACGCCGCTGCTCGCTGCCGACACCGTGATCGAGCTCTCGGATCGGCCGGGGCGGCCGATCGTCCTGATCGAGCGCGCCAATCCCCCGTACGGCTGGGCGCTGCCCGGCGGCTTCGTCGATGTCGGCGAGACGGTGGAAGCAGCGGCCGTGCGCGAAGCCGCGGAGGAGACCGGGCTCTCGGTCAGCCTCGACGCGCTGCTCGGCGTGTACTCGGACCCGGCGCGTGACCCGCGCGGCCACACCGTGTCGATCGTGTACGTGGCGCACGCGACCGGCACGCCGCACGCCATGGACGACGCCAAGGCGCTCTCCGTGTTCGCGCCTGGCGCGTGGCCGCAAGCGCTCGCGTTCGACCATGCGCGGATTCTCGCCGACTACCTGGCGTGGCGGCGCGAGCGCCCGCAGGCGGGTTGAGCGAGCGGCGCGTGCGAGCAGGCGGCGCCCGCCCGTGGCGGCCCGTTCCGGGTTGCGCTGCCTTTGCGGCGCCTGGCGGCGTCAGCTCGCCGGGCAGCTCGGGTCGGTTGTGAGCTCGAGTGTGTCGACCCGAATGGTTTCAGCCGTGTAGTTGTTGGCACAGGCGCCGCTGCCGCCATATCCACTGACCTGCACCTGCACGGGGACGCCGGCCAGCGTGGGATCGATACAGAGCGTTCTCTGTGTCCACGTGGCGCCCATCGCCGGCGGCATGTCGCATGAATTGGCGACGCACACCTGGTACGAGGCCGTGCTGAGCGCCGGCAAGTAGTACCAGTACTTGAGCGCGGGTCCACCGCCCGAGTCGGGTCCGGGCGCCGCGATCATCTGGCTCGCGCTCACGGAGGTGCAAGCATAGCTCAAGGACATTTGCAGATAGCCGGTCCCGTCATGGGCCTTGGAGGCGTCCATCACGATGGCCGGCCCCGGCACGGCGTTGTTGTTGTTGTTGAGCGTCAACGTCCAGGGCTCGATGTCGCTGGCCGGGAGGCCTTCGAATCCAGCGTCGAGCAAGGGCGCATCCTCGCACCCGGGGTCGGTGACCACCTGCACGTCGTCCAAGGTCGCGGTGAACGTATCGTTGCACGGGCCGCCCCCGGGGAGGTACGTGCTGATGTCCAGCCGTGCAGCGCCGCCCTTCGTCCACTGCGGCACGCATAGATGGACGGTCGTCGTCGGTCCCGACGGGAGCGTTGTGAGCATCTGCCCCTGGAGGCTGAGCTGGAGCACCCCGGTGCCGGTTGTGCTGTATTTGAGCGAGAGCGCGGCGTTCGGCAGCTCCGTCGCCGTCGGCAACGAGACCCAACCGTGCAGGGTCGCGTTGCCGCAGCGCGCTCCGGTGAGCACCGCGTTGCCCGTCGGCCCGGAGGTGAAGGTAATCGCAGACCCATAGGTCGAGCTTGGGACATCCGCGGTCCAGCCGGCACCGCCGGCGGAGAAGTCGCCGTTGTTGACCTGCCCGGGGAGCGGACACTGTCCCGATGCGGCCACTCCAATGGCTACGTCGTCCAGCTGCACGGGGTCGTACGTGCAACCGCTCGCGGCCGCGGCGCGCTGGAACGCGATGGTGAGCGGGCCGCCGTAGTCGTTCTCGCCCAGGCAGACCGTGTTGTTGACCCAGGTCGTGCTGTAGCCGACGTCGATCGGGTGGGGAACGCCGTTGAGGTAGACGGCGGTCGGGATGGTGCCGTTCATGGTCGCGCCGGGCCGCGCGCGGAAGGTGAGCACCAGAGGCTCGCTGTCCGCGTACGCGGGCATGTCGACCGTCTGGCTGATCGAGCCACCGAAGCACTCGGCCGACTGGTCGAGCTGTGCGACGTTGAGGCCGGAGATGATCGATGCGGTCCCGGTGGTGGTCCAGTCGCCGCTGCTGCTGAAGTCGCCGCCCACGACCACGTCCTGCCAGTCACAGGCGCTGCCGTTCTGCACGTAGCCGGTGGTGCAGCTCTCGCAGTTGTCGCCCACGTTGCCCGGGTCGCAGTCGCAGATCGCGGTGCCGCTGGAGTCGTCGCAGGTCCCGGCGTTCGAGCAGTCGACCATTGCGCACGAGGGCAGACAGCTGCCGTCGCCGTCCTTGTCCTGATAACCCATGTCGCAGTGGTCGCAGCTGCCACCGGCGTAGCCGGTGTTGCACACGCACTGCGCGGTACCGCTGCCGTCCTGACAGGTCGCATTCGCAGGACAGCTCAGCCCCGCGCTGGCGCAGTCGGGCGAGCAGTCGCCGTTGCCGTCGTTGTCCTGGTAGCCGGAGTCACAGGCGCATTGCGCCGTGCCGCTGCCGTCGTCACAGGCCGAGTGCTTGCCGCAGGTGAGCCCGGCGGTGGCGCAGTTGGCCGCGCAGTCGCCGTTGCCGTCGTTGTCCTGGTAGCCGGAGTCGCACGCGCACTGCGCGGTACCGCTGCCGTCGTCGCACGCGCTGTGCGCGCCACAGGAGAGCGCGCTCTTGCCGCAATCGGGCTGGCAGCTGCCGTCGTGGTCGTTGTCCTGGTAACCGGAATCGCACTTGCAGCGCAGCGGCATGGTCGTGGGATCGCAAGTGCCGTGCGAATCGCAGCTCGGCGCCAGCACCGACTCGCACAACGGTACGCAGTCGCCGTTGCTGTCCGGGCCCTGCCCGCTGCCGCAGCTGCTCCCGCACATGGCCTTGCCCTTGGCGTCGACCAGGCAGGTCTCGCCGCTCTTGCACTTGGGCGCGTCCTTGGCCTCGCAGGCCGGCACGCAGTCGCCGCCTTCGTCTACGTTGCCGAGCGCGCAGCCGTCGCAGAGGTCGCCTTCGTAGTTGGCCTCGCATTCGCAGGAGGCCGTTCCCGTGTTCGCGACACAAGTGCCGTGCGCCCCGCAATCGGGCGCGCCGCTGCCTTTGCACGGACCGCTCGCGCCGCTGCCGCCGGTGAAGGTGGGCAGCTTGTTCGGATCGAGCAGCGCGGGATCGGTACAGCTGGCGCTCCCGTTGTCGGTGATGCAGTTCTGGCCATCGCTGCAGCCCGCGTCCGCGCACCCCGCGCTCAACCGGTGCAGCACCACCTCGAGCAGCTTGGTCTTGCCCTCGACGAACCCGCTCAGCACCACTTGACGCGCCACCAGCGCGTCGGCGTCGTCGCGCGCCTCGATCGTGGCCGAGAAGCGGGTCGTGCCGCTCTGTCCCAGCAGGGCCAGCGACACCGGCCACTTGATCGAGCCCGGCTTGCCGTTGCCGAAGCTCTGCTTGGCGTGTGCGTCGCTCAGCGAGCCCTCGCTCTTGCCGGTCTGGAATGCGACCGAGAGCGTGACCGCGTCCTGCTGCACGCCGGGATCCGCGCGCACCACCAGCGTGGTCTGGGTGCGCGGCGAGGTGGTCTTGGCGCACGCGCTGAGCAGCGCCAGACAGCCGCAGAGCAGGGTTGTGTAGCGGCGGCTCACAGGCGCACGTCCCGGGTGTTGCCGTCGAAGGGCAGCGGCGCGGCCGCCTTGCTGCCGCCGCTGCTCGCGGCCAGCGCGATGCCGACGATCGCGCCCGCGGCGACCACGCCGACCGCGGTCCAGAACCACCATTTCTTGGTCACGCTTTGATCGCCTTCTCCCTGGTCGACCGGGCCTGTCTGCGGCGGCGGGGCCGCGGCGGGTTGGGTCGCGGGCGCGGCGCCCGCCAGCGCGGTCTCCGCCGGGGTCGGCGCGCCCGCTGCAGGCGCGGGTGTGGCTGCGGGGGTTTGCGCCTTTTGCTGGCGCGCCGCGATCGCCGCGCGCAGAAAATCGATGCGCTCTCTGGCCGCCGGCACGTAATCGCTGTTGGGGACCTGCTTGACGAACTCTTCGAAGTTGCGCAGGGCTTCCTCGTCGCGCCGCAGGCGGTCGAGCGTGGTCGCGATGTTGTACAGCAGCGGCGCCCGCTTGCTGAGGTCGTAGGCCTTCTGGAAGTACTGCAACGCCTCGTCGTAGCGGCCGTTGGAATACGCCACACGGCCGGCATCGAACAAGGCGCGCGCTTCCTCGTCGGAGGCGCTCTGCTGCGCAAGCCCGGCAGCCGGTGAGAGTAAAGCGACGAGCACCAACCCAGCGCTTATGCAACGAACCATCGCGGTCTCCATCCCAAGCAGAATCACAAGAAGGCCGGGCCAGCCCGGCCCGCGTGAGGTCTCCGGCCGCCCGCGGCAGGACGACACAGGACAGCAGACTTTAGCTCGCGCCGCGCGGCCCGGTAAAGACAAAGGCTCCGCCGAGCGTTCTTGCCGGCTTCGATCGAGGAGCCCCTACAGGGTCGGAAATATCCGACCTGCGACCACCACGGCCGTTGCCGGGCGCCGCGCCCGCGCGTCGCTCACTCGTCGTCGCGAGCCCGCTACTGCCCTCGCCCGCTTGCGCCCAGGGTGCGCTCCAGGCCCGCGGCCAGATCCGTGCGCTCCTGGCTCGAGAGGCGTGCCGCCGGGTGCATCAGCGCGTAGTACCACAGCGGCATGTCGCCCCCGCGCACCTCGTCGGCGGCGTCGTGCGCCTTACGCTGAGCTCGATCGAATTCGCTGAAGTCGAGCATGCGCCGGGCGCGGGCCACATCGCGCGCGACCAGCCAGGACACCGGCGCCACGCTCGCATACCACGGCCAGCGTGTTTCGTTGCTGTGGCAGTCGAAGCACGCGCGACGCGCGAGCGCGCGGGTCGCCGGGCTGTCCCAGCTCGGCTCGCGGATCACCTTGGGATTGCGATGGTCCCGCCCGTAGGGAACGAGCTGGGCCAGCAGCACTGCTGCGCAGAGCGCGAACAGCGAACGAATCACCAGCGATCTGCGCGACAATGCGATCTCCTGTGCTCAGGATGGTGGCTTCGACCGCTTGGGAAGTGTGCACCGCGCGCGGCCGCGCAAGCCCAGCGCCTAAGAGCCGATCTCAATACCCGGCGTGGCCGGATTTCGGAGCGCGACGGTGCTGGATGCAAGGCGCGCGACCGATGGAATACTTCTTGATATTTCGAGTGTCGCGCAACGCCGCAGGCGGCGCTGTCCCGCCCGGAAGGCGGTCGCGGAGGGTTTTGAGATCGGCTCTAAGCCCCCGCCTCAAGGCTCGAGCACGGCCGCGGCGCTGGTGCGTATCGAGAGGTCGCCCGTGCCGAGCTGACCGAAGTCGTTCTCGCCCCAGCAGTACAGCGCACCGAGCCGGATGCCGCAGCTGTGCACCACGCCGGCCGACACCACAGCCCAGTCCGCGGCGTCGCCCACGCGTGCCGGCAGCTCGCTGATCGCGGTGCTGCCCAGACCCAGCACGCCGCGCGACGCTCCATTGTCCGAGCCCCAGCAGTAGAGCGTTCCACCGCGCAGCCCGCAGGCGTGCTCGTCGCCCAGCGAGATCGCGCTCCAGTCCGCCTCGCTCCCGACGCGCGTGGGCGTCTGCAGGGTCGAGTAGTCGTCGTACGACGCGTTCCAGGTGGCGCCCCAGCAGAGCAGCGCGCCGGCTTGCAGCCCGCAGCCCCTGCCGCCGCGCATGCTGATCGCCTGCCAGCCCGCGCTGACCCGCAGCGGGCTGGGCTGGTCCATGTAACCGAGCTGGCTGCCGGGCACGCCGAGCGTGTCGCTTTCGCTGCGACCCCAGCAGTACAACGTGTCCGCGCGCAGCCCGCACGTGCTCTGCTCGCTGGCGGCGACCGCCTGCCAGTCCTGATCGCTGCCCACTTGCGCGGGCGAAGGCTGCGTTTCCGTCTGCATCGGGTCCAGCCCGAGCTGTCGGTAGTCGTTCAGTCCCCAGCAATACAGCGCTCCGCCGCGGATCCCGCAGCTGTGATAGCTGCTGGTGCTGAGCGTGCTCCAATCGCTGGCGCTGCCGCCGCGGTGCCGGGTGTTTGGCCGCCGCCCGCGTCGGCTCCCGCATCGGGCGCCCCCACCTGCGCGGTGCCCGGTTGCGCCGCCCCGCCATCCGGGTTGTGTGCGCAGGCCGCCAATAGCAGCAGCGCCGGCGCGCTGCGCGCGCACCGGCTCAGTGCGCCGCGCATGCGCTTGCCTGACAGAGCTGCCCGAAGCCGCACCCGAGGTTGCCCGAGAGCTGCGGCGTGCCCGGCCAGCCCATCGCGGCGCGCGCCGTGGCCCATGTCTGCAGTGGGCATTGCAGCAACGCGGGGTTGTCCGTGAGCTCCACCGTCGCGCCCGGGCCGAGCCCGACCTCTGGCAGGTCGAGGCTGGTGAGCTGGTGATTGCGGTTCACGTGCAGCGAGCCATCCAGACTCTGCAGCTGCTGCAGCGCGCTCACGCTCTGCAGCACCGCGTTGTCCTCGATCCGCACGTCTTACCCGATGCTGGCGAGCAAGGGAAAGCCTGCGACGCCCTGCACTACATCGTTGCGCTCCCACGACTCGGGGCCGCCGACCTGGAACGTGCGGCCGATGCAGGTGAGCGCCGGAAAGCCCGAGACCTCGCTCAGCGCGTTGGCGTCCCGCACCGACAGATCGCCACCGATTTCCGCCAGCGTATCGAGCCCCGCAGTGCTGCGCACGCCCTGGCCGATGTCGAGCGTGCCGCCGACCAGCCACAGATTCGCCAGGCCCGAGATGTCGTCGATGGGAACGCCGGCGGGCGTCCCGCCGTTGTCGGTGGCGGCCGCCAGATAGTAGCCCGACAGATTCAGCCCGCCGCCGATCACCCGCAGCGCCTGCAGCCCGTCGAGTGTGTGGACCTGTTTCAAGAACAGCGAGAGGTTGCCGCCGACCACTTGCAGCGCGTCGATCCGCGTCATGCTGTCGTTGGTCTCGATCAACTGCTCGGCGAAGCCGATGCCGAGGTTGCCGCCGACCTTTTGCAGCGAGTCGAGGCCGTCGAGGCTGGTCAGCCCGGGGCTGTTGAGCACCACCAGCTTGCCGCTGACCAGCTCCATGCAGTGCAGCGGCTGCAGGTCGGGGCCGGCGTACTGGTTGACCACCAAGTCGCCGGCGACGGCGGTGCAGCCGTCGAACGCAGAGAGGTCGGTCACGACGTGCTCGGCGCTGTCACTGCCGTAGTTGTCGGGAAGCAGCCCTGCGCACGTGCGCGGCGAGGCAGCACGCTCGCGCGCCGACGGCCTGCGGGACTGCTCAAGCCAACTGCGCCTGCTCCCACGCTCCCCGCTGCCCAGTAAAGGTCTGACCGGTGGCCGTGTCAAGGCGCCGTGCGGGCGCTGGCCTCAACGCGCCGGCGCATCACGGCCAGGCGCCGGCCAGCGCGAGCAGCGCGCCGCCGCGTGCAAGTGCTTCCGTGCCCGCTGGCTGGCTCTTGCGGCGTGCCTACATGATCGATCACCACACGGTGGCGACTATGGAGATCCTATCGATCCAGCCCGAGAGCGGGGTGCGTGCCCCCCTGCCGCGGGCGCGAGCGCGCCAGCCGTAGGAAGCCTCCGAGCGGTGGTTGCCCTGATTGTCGGCGCAGCGTTCGTCGACCGCGCTACCCGCAGCGGTTGGGGCCGGCGCTCGCGTGCGCCCCGAGCCTGGCTGGCCGCGAGCTGCGCCGTGCTGGTGGGGCTAGGCGCGGCGCGCGTTCACGCGCAGAGTCAGCCGCGGCCCGCAGGCGCCACCGCCGGCTGGTTCGAGGACCTCGAAGGTCACGAGCGCCCGTTCCGCCCCGTCTATCATTTGTACTTCGGGAAGGGCCGCGGCAAGCCGCACTACGTGCACGCGGCGGTGGCGTCGGCCGGCCTGCTGGCGGTCGGCACCCTGCTGTACTGGGCCAACCCTGACGCCAACTCGGCGGACTGGGAGCTGCGTACGCTCACCGCCAAGTTCAAACCGGCCAACATCCGTTTCGATGACAACAAGTTCTCCACCAACAACTTCCTGCATCCGCTGGCCGGCTCCGGCTACTACGGGCTGGCGCGAGTCGAGCACCTGAGCATCGCGCAGGCCACCGCCTACGCGATTACCGCGTCCACGCTGTGGGAATTCGTGCTCGAGTGGAGGGAGAAGGTCAGCATCAACGACGTGCTGCTGACCCCGCTCGGAGGTATCGCGATGGGCGAGTGCTTCTTGCGCCTCAACGACTACCTCAACCTGGGCACGCCCGAGGATTCCTTCGGCCGCCGCGCGGCGCGCTACACCGTCGGGCTCGCGGGTCTGGTGCACCGCGCGATTCACGGCGAGCCCCAGCGCGAGGATCCGCTGCCCAACGACGAGCTCGGCTTCAGCTCCGCGTACTGGCACCGCTTCCGTCTGGGCTATCAGCTCGCCTACGCGGAGAA
This sequence comes from uncultured delta proteobacterium, assembly GCA_963778655.1. Classification (GTDB taxonomy): domain Bacteria; phylum Myxococcota_A; class Polyangia; order Polyangiales; family JAFGIB01; genus CAVZVA01. The sequence continues at coordinate 332,129 of CAVZVA010000010.1, read as the reverse complement.
CGACCACGGCTCCACCACCTACATGCAGAGCGTGATCGCGGAGACCTCGCTGGTGGCGATCCCGGGGTTTCTGCGCACCGGTCGCTTCCACCTGGTGTTCTCCGAAGGAAACTTCAGCGAGATGAGCGGGCGCGCGGGCTTCTCCAGCATCGGCCTGGCCGAGATCGATCTGTGGTTTCGCGCGATGCTGTTCGGCTACTACACCCAGGACGTCGCCCACGCGCCGCGGCGCGGTCATGCCATGGCGATCGGCGGTGCGACTGCGTTCGAGTACCATCAGCGCTGGCTGCTCGACCATCGCGACGACATCGCCTTGCTCCACTTGCTGGGTCCGGCGTGGGAGAGCTGGCTGGTGGCCGAGGAGCTGCGCTTTCACGCCCTGCTCGACGGCTCGTTCGACCTCGGCGCAATTCGCCCTGTCGCCTATGCCGACTGGCGCGCGGAGAACCCCGGCGGCACTACCAAGTCCGTGCTCGAGCAGTACGGCTACGACTACGACTGGGGCGGCTCAGGACGGCTGCAGCTGTCCCTTTCCTATCGCGACCTCGAGCTCGGCTTGCGCTTCGAGTACGGCCGCTACGCCTCGATCCAGGGCCTCGATCGCTACCAGGAGCGCATCACGCGCAAGACGCCGTCCACCGAGGACTTGGTGGCGTTCCGCAGCTTCATCGGCTGCAAGCCTTCGAGCTTGCCGCTGGAGGCGCGGCTCGCTTTCGAATCGCGACTGCACCGCGGCTCGCTCGGCGCTCTCGACGTGCAGCGCTGGGAGCGCTTGGGCTCGGTGGAGCTGGCGTTGGCGTTTTGAGGCGCGTCAACTGCGCTCCTTGACTGATCGCATTGGCGACACCAAGCTGTGCCGGTGCGGTTGCAGTGGATGTGGTGGTGGCCCGTGCTGGCGGTTCTGGGCTGTGGCCAGCCGCCGATGCAGCCGCGGCAGCCCACCCCGGGCGTGCCCCACTTCACGATCGTTTCGTACAACGTCGAGTACGGCAAGGACGGCAACGCCGCCACGGTCGACGCGGTGGGCGCGGCCGACGCCGACATCGTGTGCCTGCAGGAAACGGGCGGCGGCTGGCCCGACGCGCTGCACGCCGCGTACGACGGGCGCTACCCCTACCAGCTCTACAACAATGACGCGCACCCGACCGGCTCGATGGCCGTGCTCTCGCGCTATCCGCTGACCGACCTCGGAGTGCAGGACGCACCGAGCGGCTGGCACCCGGCCTGGCACCTGCTGGTCGACAGCCCGGTTGGCCCGCTGCAGATCCTCAACCTGCACCTGCGGCCGACCTTCAGCGGCCAGAGCAATCCGGTGGCCTCGTATCTGGAGCTCGGCACCGACCACGTCACCGAGATCCAGGCTTTCACGGCGAACGATCAGACCGAGCCGATCACGGTCGTGCTGGGCGACTTCAACGAGGGTGTAAACGGCGACGCCGTGCGCTGGCTCGAGGATCACGGTTTCAGCAATGCGCTGCCGCTGTTTCGGCCCGGCCAGCAGACCTGGCGCCACGCCTCGCTGGCCGGGCAGTTCGACGCGACCATCGATCACATCCTGTTCGACCCGCGGCTTTCGCCGCTCAACGCGTGGGCGCTGGTGCAGGGCGAATCCGATCACATCCCGGTCGTCGCCCAGCTCGAGCTCGCGCGGTAAGAGCGGCCGGGCCAAAGACCAGCGGCCGCCACGCGCGCGTCGACGGCTGCGTCTACCACTGATAGACCAGCGCGCCGGCGCCGATGAAGCGGCGGTTGTAGTACTTGAAATCGGCCCAGCTGAGCTGGCCCTCGCCGCGCAGCTGGAAGCCGCCATACAGCGGCACGCTCAACCCGACCGGCACCCCCGGAGTCCAGGCGCCACCCCAGTTGCCGATGCGCGGCGCGGTGTAGACGCGCAGCTCGTCCACCAGCCGTAAGCTTGCGTGTACCGCGAACGCACCCCACAGCCAGCCGCCCTCGACCTCCGGGCCGAGCGAGAGGTGCGAGCTGTGAAACGCCTCAAGCCTCAGCGCGCCGCCGAGCGCGAAGCCCGAGCTGTCGAACGCGGTGATCGCTGACAGGTCGAGCGCGCGGGTCAACCGGAAGCTGCCCCAGGCCTGGCCCACGTAGTGCCAGGCTTCGGTCGCGTAAGGCCGCGGGCTGACCGCCGCGAACGCGCCGCCGACTTCCGCGTTGCGTCCCTCGGGCAGACTCGCGAGCGGGCGCAGCATGGCCGGCGGCGCGCAGCCCGCCGCGAGCAAACCCAGCGCGAGCACCAGGCGGGCCGCGCGTTGCGCCCCTCGGGCAGCTGGCGTGGCCTGGGTCGACATCACTGCGTTCGCGTCCGGTGTTAGCCGCAATTGGGAAGTAGTCGCGCGCGCTCCGGCGGCCAGTGTTGCCGCAGCCGGCCGCGCGCGTACCTGTTCGGCCGTGCGATACTTCCAGCGTGCGGTGCGCGAGTACATGGCCACGCAAGTGTGCTGCGTGCAGGAGCACACCCCGCTGCCGCAGGTGCTGAGCGAGCTGCAGCGGCACGGCGTGTCGGCGGCGCCGGTGCTCGGCGACGGCGGTGCGCTGGTCGGCTTGATCTCGCTCGCCGATCTGTTGCAGGTGGGCGTCGTGCGCAAGGGTGCGCGCTGGCAGCGGCCACAGCTGGAGCTGCCGGAGCAGCCGGCGCGCGAGATCATGACCCGCAACCCGCTGGCCACCACTGCGGCGGCGCGTGTCGAGCAGGCGGTCGACCACATGCTGGGCGAGCGCGTGCACCGGCTGTGCGTGATCGAGGATGGCCGGCTGGTCGGCATCTTCAGCCTGCACGACGCCATGCGGGCTGTGGCCGACGATCGCGTGCCCGAGCCACTGGCCGCGGTGATGACCAAGTCGGTCGCGACGGTGCGCTGCGTCGATCCGGTCGAGGTTGCGCTCGAGCGCCTGAGCACCGCCGGCGTTCATGCGCTGGTCGTGACCGACGGCGATCTTCCCATCGGCGTCTTCGGGCAGATCGATGCCCTGAGCGCGGAGCGCGGGCCTGCGCCTTCGCGGGTGGAGGACTGGTACGACCCGCGACTGTTGTGCCTTCCGCCCGCGTTTCCCGTGCACCGCGCTGCCAGCCAGGGCGTCGCGCTGCACGTCGGCCACATCGTGGTGATGGATCTGGTGGGCATCACCGGCATCGCCAGCGCCAGCGACCTCGCGCGCTCCGGGCTCTCGCCCGAGCGTCAGGAGGCGCTGCGTCCCCGCGGCACGCTGCGCTGAGCGCTGCCTGTTCCCCGCGCCCTAAGCCCCTTCCTGGAAGCGGCGTTCGGAGCGATGATGCGGCGCCCGCCGCACCCAGGCCGCTTCCATGCTTGCCACTCACACGCGCGTGTCCGTGCTGCTGCTGCCGCTCTTGTTGCTGGTGGCGGCGCAGGCGCGGGCGGAGCCGCCCGACCTGCTGGCGGGGCGCGCGCCCTCGCGGCTGAACGGGGTGCGCAACGCGCGCGTGCTCACCGACGGCGTGGTCGCGCCCGAGGGCGACGATTGGAGCACGGACGTCACCGCGGTCTTCCTCTCCAGCTCGGCGTACGTGGAGTACGACCTCGGACGCGTGCAGCCGATCGAGGCCGGTTACCTGCAGGGCGACAATAACGACGCCTACCTAGTGCAGGTCTCCGGCGACGGCAAGCACTTCACCGATCTATGGCTGGCGGCGTCGCTCGGGGCGCCCGGCCTGCGCGGCCGTAGCGTCTCGACCCTGCACGGCTCGGCGCGCTTCGTGCGCGTGTCCCCGCGCAAGGGCGACGGCAACTACTCGCTCGCCGAGCTGGCGCTGTATTCGAGCCGGCCGTCGCACCTGCCGCCCGAGCTGGAGGTGAGGGAGGGCGTGGGCTACGGGCCGAGGTTGCGCAACGCGCTGCTCGGCTTCGGCCTCGGCCTGGTGATCATGCTGTTCGCGACCGGCCGCCGCAGCGGGCCGCTGTGGCTCGCGCTGGCCGCGCTCGCGCCGCTGGCGAGCGGCTACGTGCTGTGGCACGCGCTGGTCGGGGCCTGGCCGGTGCAGGCGCGCGAGCTGTCGTTGCTGCGCGCGCTGACTGCGGCGGTGGCGGGGCTGGCGCTGTTGCGCGAGGGCTGGTTTCGCCCGCGCTTTGCCGCCCATCGCGGCGTGGTGCTGGGGGTGCTCGCGCTGTGCGGCGGGCTGGCGTTCGCGTCCTTCTACAACCTCGGCCGGTCGCAGTTTTGGAACTCGCTCGAGGGTCGGCCCGAGTTCGTCCACACCACCGACATGCGGGTGTACTACCCGTTCGCCAAGTACTTCGAGGAGCTCGGATACGACGGCGTCTACCTGGCGAGCGCGCAGGCCTACCTCGAGGACGTTCCCGGCGCGACGCTCGCCTCGGTCGGCAACACGGTGGTGCGCGATCTCAACGACCACAGCATCCACCGCCTGCGCGAGCTCGCCGAGCCGTTGCGGCAGGTGCGCGCGCGCTTCAGCGCGCCGCGCTGGCGTTCGTTCAAGCGCGACATGCGCTACTTCCGCGAGGTGATGGGACCCGACTACCTCGCGACCTTGTCCGATCATGGGGCCAACGCCACGCCGGTGTGGGTGCTGTTCGCCCGGCTCTTCTTCGGCTCCCGCCTCGCCAGCGAGCAGGTGCTGCTGATGGGCGGGCTGCTCGACTTGATGCTGTTCGCGCTGATGTTCGCGGTGGTGTGGCGTAGCTTCGGCCTGCGCCCGATGCTGGTCTCGATGGTGGTGTTCGGCGCCAACGACTTCTACATGTTCGGTACCAACTGGGGCGGCGCGACTCTGCGCCACGACTGGCTGGTGTACCTCGGCTTCGGCGTCTGCGCGCTGCACGCGCGGCGTTTTGTGCTCGCCGGCGTGTTGTTCGGGCTGAGCGTGATGATCCGCGCGTTTCCCGGCGCCGCGTTGATCGGCGTCACGGCCACGCTCGGCTTCTGGGTGGTCGAGCAGTGGCGGCGCGAGGGCCGGCCGCCCGCGTTGCGGGCGCTGCTCGCGCAGCAGCGGCCCGCGCTGCTGGTGCTGGCCGGCGCGGCCGGCTGCATGCTGGTGCTGCTGTTGCTCACGACCGCGCTGTACTCGCCGGGCGCGTGGATCGCCTGGTGGCACAAGGTCACGCTGCTCAACAGTCAGCTCGCGGTCAACGACGAGAGCCTCAAGGCGCTGATCGGGGGCCTGGAGTCGACCGACAAGACGCTGCGCGCGCGGCTGCCACTGTACTTGTGCGCGCTGCTTGTGTGCGTTGCGGTTGCGCTCTTCGCCGGCCGCGGCCGCCGGCTCGACCAGGCCGCGGTGCTCGCGCTGCCGTTGATCCCGGTGCTCGCCAATCCCTCGAACTACTACGACCACTTCGTGTGCCTGCTGCCGCTGCTGGGCACCGCGGCCGGGCGGGAGCCGCTGGCGGCGCCCGCGTCTGAGGCCGCCTCGCCTTCGCTCGCACGGGCGGCCTTGCCCTGGCTCGCGGTGTGCGTCGCGCAGTACTGGACCGTGCTCGACCCCGATCTCGGGCGTCACTTTCAGAGCTCGACCGCGCTGCTGTTCGCGGGCATCGGCTGGTACTACCTGGAGGCGCTCGGCGCGACCGGCGCTTTGGGCAACGCGCCTGCTCGGTAGCCGCCTCTGAACGCCGGGCCCTTCGAGCCGGCCGCCGTGCGGGCCGGCCGGACATGGCGCACGGGTGAAGCTTGTCGCGGCGCGGCCGTCGGACTTGGAAGGCTTCCCACCGCTTGGGAGGAGCGCAGGAAACCCGGCGGAGGCGGGTGCCTCGGGCCCGGGGTTGCCTGGGATGTGACCTTCCCGGGCGGCAAATGCTTTCGAGCGCGGCCGTCGCGCCGTATCCTGCGCGCAAGGAGCGAGGGTATCGAGATGAGGCAAGACGGAACAACGCGCGCAGCGCTCGTGCTTGGGGCCGCCATGCTCGCGGCTGCGGGCTGCGGGACGAATGTGCACTTCGGCAAGGATTTCGACGCCTCGTTCTTCGACCAGGACGGCGGCGGCCCGGACGCGCACGCCGACGCCGGCCCCATGGGCAGCATGCCCGACGGCGGCGGGATGGGCGCCGACGAGGATGGCGGCGTGGCGCCCGACGCGAGCATGGATGCGGGCGGCGCGGGCGACGCGGGCGGGCCGATGGCCGGGGCGGAGGCCTGGCCGGCGCAGCTGGCGGCGGCGACCTGCGACGCGCTGATGCAGTGCTACGGCAACGCCGAGTTGCTCACCGACACGCTCGGGGGCCGTGATTGCGTGACCCTCAACGAGAACCTGCTGCGCAACGGGGAGCTGCGCTATCTGCCCGATTCGGTGAAGGCGGGGCTGGTGGTGTACAAGCCCTCGGAACTGCAGGGCTGCTTGAGTGACGTGCGCGCGCTCGGCTGCGACGTGCGCGCGAGCCGCCTGCCCGAGAGCTGCCGCCGGCTGCTCACCGGCACCAAGCTCACCGCCGACGAGTGCACGATCGACCTCGACTGTCAGTCCGACGCGTTTTGCGCCAAGGGCATGCTCGCGACTTGTCCGGGCGTTTGCGCGCCGCTGCAGAGCCAGGACATGCCTTGCGACAACAATGACGACGCGCAATGCCAGGACGGCCTGATCTGCTTCCGCGGCACCTGCGCGCCGCTCGGCAACGTGGGCCAGACCTGCGACGACACCACGCCCAAGTGCAAGCCGGGCCTTGTGTGTTTGGATCAGGGCTCGGGTCCGCAGTGTGCGACGCTCGACACCCTGTACAGCAAGCAGCAGGACGAGAGCTGCGATCCGGTGAGCGCGCTGTGCGTGCCGGGGCTGGTGTGCACCAGCGTCGACGCCAGCAACGGCACCTGCCAGCCGCCGGTGGGCGCGGGCGCGGGCTGCAAGCGCGGCCAACCCGACCCGTGTCCGGCCTCGCAGTACTGCGACGCGACCGCGCCGGGCGCGGACGGAGTCTGCAGCGACCGCCCGGGCGACGGCCAAGCCTGCCTGAGCGCCAATCGCGCCCCGGTGTGCGCGCCCGATTCGATCTGCATCAGCGACACCTGTCGTGCACTACAGCAGGTCGGCGGCGCCTGCGGCGATTCCGCGGAGTGCTACAGTGGAAGCTGCGGCAGCGACGGCACCTGCGCGGGCCCGCTGATGTGCGCCGCGCCGTAGCGGGACGCCGAACGGGCGGTGCGCGGCGGCGTACGAGCCAGCCGGGCGCCTCCGCCGCGAGCTCGAGGTCGCGCTGCTCTTGTGCGCAAGCGTCATGGCGGCGCGGCAGGCGCGGAGCCGGTCGGCTTGGCGGCCGCGGTCCCAGCGCAGCGCGCCTTCAGGGCTGCGTCGAGACGATCTGCCAGCCGGTGTCGGTGCGTGCGCATTGCAGCAGCCAGCGCGCTTGCGTGGCAGGCTCGGGCTCGCGGAGCTCGGCAGTGGCCGCGCTCAGATCCGCCCGCGTGAAGCGAACCGCGGTGATCTCCAGCAGGCCCGCGCCGATGGCGGCGCGGAGCTTCGGATCCGAGGACGAAGCGGCGTGCGGCCGGCAGAGCTCGGCCTTGAGCATGTGCAGCACGCGCTCGGCTTCGAGCGCGGTGGCTTCGAAGTCGTCCAGCGACTGGTGCTCGGCAAAACCGACGAACGTGCGCTGGGCCTGACGCACGCGGCAGCCGGCGCGCGGCGCCGAGGCCGGGGAAGCCACGGCCGCGCCTTCCCCGCCGGCGCTCCTCGCGCCGGCCGGGGCGGTGGCCGGCTCGGACTCCGCCGGGACCGTGCTCGAGCAGCACGCCAGCGCCGAGCAGAGCAACAGCGTGTGGGTGAGCCAGGAGCGTCGAGCTGACGGTGAAGAACGCACGGCTTGCATCAACCATGTCCCGGAGCGGGCGCCGAGTACAGCGCTCGCGGCACTTCGGCCGGCGTGAGGCAACGCGCTCCGCCCCCGTGCGCCCGCGTTTCGCGCCGGTTACGCACGCCGAGCGGTCCCGCGCGTGTCTCGACGTTGCCGTTGTCCGCGACCCCAGCTTGGGGCGGGTGTCTCCGTGCAGGCGACATGCGCGGCGCCGGGCGCGTTCCATTTGGCCTGCTTATAGAATGCGCTCACGGGCTGTAGGTTGCGGAGCAGGGGCTGCCGCAAGAGGCCCGACTCGGGGTGCCGAGCGCCAGGCACTGGTCTACAGTACGCAGCGGGAGCGTGGTTGGACGGGGTGGGTCAGTGGGAGTGAAGCGTGCGCCGTTATCCATGGTTGAAGCTGATCAAGAAGTCGCGACCCGAACCCGAGCTCGAGCCTCCGATCTGGTTCGGCAACCACAGCAATGGGGAGTACTTTCACGCGCAGACACCGCGTGAGCGGCTGATCCGCCAGTTGATCCTCGAGCGCGCGGACGAAGGCGCGCGCAAGCACGGCATCGAGCGCCGCCAGTTTCTGGCCAGCAGCATGGGCATGGCGACCACGCTGGCGGTGATCAACTACGTGGCGGGGTGCAGCGCCAAGCGCGCCCAGGGCGGCGGCGGCAGCGGCAGCGGCAGCGGCGGTCCTTTGGTTACGGGAAGGGGCGGCGCGGGCTCGCCGGGGACGGGCGGCAGTGGAGCGGCCGGCCAGAGCAGCGGCATGGGCGCCGGCACCGGCAGCGGCGGCAGCAGCGCGAGCGGCACGGGCGGCAGCTCCGGCGGCGCGGGCGGTAGCGGCAGCGGCGGCACGGGCAGCGCCGGCATGAGCGGCGGGACGGGCGGGACGGGCGGCGCCGACGCGGGCGGCGTCGGCGGCAGCTACAGCGTCGGCGATCCGATGGACCCCGCCTGCACCGCGGCCAACATGCTCGACCCCACCCAGGAGTTCGTTTTCGATCTGCAGACCCACCACATCGATCGCGTGGGCAACGACTCCTACACGCAGTTCTTCAACCTCGGCTATCCGGCCCAGGCGAGCTGCGGCAAGGGGCTGCCGGGGTGCTTTCTGCAGGATGAGTACATCGATCTGATGTTCGTGCAGAGCCACACCACCCTGGCCATGCTCTCGGCCGTGCCCGCGGTGGAGAGCGAGCTGCCAATCACCAATCCCGAGATGGCCGCCTCGCGCGACTACATCAACATGCTGGCGCACTCGCAGCGCGTGGTGATCCAGGGCCAGGTGCTGCCGAACAACAACCTGCAGGCGCAGCTCGACGGCATGGACAAGCTGGTCCAGGAGCAGAAGGTCATCTGCTGGAAGGTGCATACCGAGTGGGGGCCTTCCAACGTGTGGGGCAACGCGCCCGACGGTTTCTGGCTCGACGACATGGCGGTGGGGATCCCCTTCATCGAGAAGGCGAGGCAGACCGGTATCAAGACCTTCTGCTGTCACAAAGGTCTGCCCGCGCCGCTGTTCAACTCCGATCACTGCTCGCCGCGCGACATCGGCCCCGTGGCCAAGGCCTACCCGGACACCAACTGGGTGGTCTACCACTCGAGCTACGGCTTCAACGGCAGCGTGTTTGGCGCCGCCGAGGGCGCCTATCAAGACGGCTCGATGACCGGCGTCGACGCGCTGATCACCGTGATGAAGGGCAGCGGCATCGGGCCCAACCAGAACATCTACGCCGAGGTGGGCGGCGTCTGGAACCAGATCATGAACGACCCCACGCAGGCCGCGCACGTGATCGGCAAGCTGCTGCTGTACGTGGGCGAGGACAACCTGCTGTGGGGCAGCGACGCGATCTGGACCTCCAAGCCCCAGCCCTACGTCGACGCGTTCTGGAATTTCAACATCACATCGCAGTTTCAGTCGCAGTACGGCTACCCGGAGCTGACCCAGGACCTCAAGCGCAAGATCCTCGGCCTGAACTCGGCCAAGCTGTTCAACATCGACGTTCAGGCGCGCCGCTGCGAGATCCAGCAGGGCGCGATGGCGCAGCTCAAGCGCGAGGTCGAGGGCGAGCTGGGGCCGCTGTACTGGCTCGGAGGCAGGCCGCTCGGCCCCACCACGCGGCGCGAGTTCGCGCGCCTGGGGCGACTGCGCGAGTACCTCAAGATCCCGGGCTGAGCGCGCGGGTGCGGCATGCGCGCGGAAGGCCGAGCGGTCGTGCTGATGCTCACGCTGCTGGGCTGCGGCCAGGCGGCCGCGCCGGCGCAATCGGTGCAGCCCAGCGCCTCGATCGAGGCGCTGCAGGACCCGGAGACCTGCAAGGGCTGCCACGCCGAGCACTATCGGGAGTGGCAGACCAGCATGCACGCGTACGCGGCCACCGACCCGGTGTTCATCGCGATGAACGAGCGCGGACAGATCGAAACCGGCGGCGCGCTCGGCGGCTTCTGCGTCAAGTGTCACGCGCCGATGGCGCTCGAGCTGGGCTTGACCCAGGACGGGCTCAACCTGCCCGATCTCACCGATCCCAACGCGCGCGGCGTGACCTGCTACTTCTGTCACGACGCGCGCGCGGTGGACGGCGACCACAACCGGGCGCTCTCGCTGGCGCACGATGCGACCATGCGCGGCGGCCTGGGCGGCGGCAAGGACGCGGCCGACCCGCGCAACGCGAGCGCGGCGCTCGCCAACAGCGCCCACCGCAGCAAGTACTCCGCGCTGCACGACGGCAGCCGGCTCGACTCGGCCGCGCTGTGCGGGGCCTGCCACGACATCGTCAACACCAATGGCGTCGCGCTCGAGCGCACCTTCGCGGAGTGGCGCGGCAGCCGCTTCGATCACGAAGGCGCGGGGCAGCAGACCTGTGCCGATTGCCACATGGACGGCTATGACGGGCACGCGGCCGCAGGCGCGCCCGAGCGCAGGTTGCACCGCCACCTGTGGGCGGGCGTCGATATCGCGCTCGAGAAGGGTTTCCCTGGCGTCGACGCGCAGACCGCGGCGATCGCCTGCAAGCTCGCCGGCGCGATCGAGCTCACGCTCACGCCGGCCGACGGCGCCGCGTTCGATACCTTCGAGGTCACGCTCACCAATCGCGCCGTGGGGCACGCGTGGCCGAGCGGGGCCACCCAGGACCGCAGGGCCTGGGTCGAGCTGGTCGCCTACGACGCCGGCGACAACGTGATCTTTCAACGCGGCGTGGTCGCCAGCGGCGAGGTCGTGGGCGAGGCCGAGCCCGAGCTCGAGGTGCTGCGCGACCGGCTCTACGACGAGAGCGCGCAGCCGGTGCACATGTTCTGGAAGGCCGCGCCCTCCGACGCGCACCCGCAGGGCTACGAGAGCGATCTCGTGCCCGCGCCCGCGCCCGACGGAGCGGCCGCGACGCGCGTGTTCCGCTACGCGCTGCCCGCGCCCGCGGCGCGCGTGACCGCGCGGCTGCAGTTGCAATCGATCGGGCTCGACGTGCTCGACGATTTCCAGGGCATCGAGCTGCCGATCAGTCAGCGCATCCTCAACAACGGTTACCAGGACGCGAACCTGCGCTCGCGCGTGCCCACCCTCACCGTGCCCGGCAGCGAGCGCGAGCTGGCGTTGCAACCGGATGGCGGCGTGACGACGGCGCCGGTCGACGCGGGCGACGACGGTTGCGCGGACCAGAGCTACGTGTCGCTGCTGCCCGCGGACTGATCGGCGTGTCCGGCCCGGACGCCCCGTCACTCACCGCAGCGCTTGACCAGCCGTTCGCCCAGCTTCGCCACGATCGCGTCGAGCGCCGGACGGAAGTCCTCTTGGCAGATCGATTGGACCAGGCCGTTGGCGCCGAAGCCTTGGGCTACTTGGACGATCCGGATCGGGGGGTCGGCGGTTCCGCCTGCGCTGATGCAGGAGTGGTTCAAGGCGTCATCGGCAGGGTCGTCGGTGCCCTTGTCGTCGACGACTTCCTGCATGCGCGGGTCGGCCAAGAGCCGTTGGTAGAAACGCTCGCGCTGGGTGGAGTCGCTGAAGTCGACGCTGGCGAGGGCGTCCTGGCTGACCTGGTCCGGCGGCACGCCGGTGATCGCCGCGAACACGACCAGGTCTTCGTCGCCGGGGCGCAGATCCTGCAGGCCGTTCACGTAGCGTTCGACCGGATACAGAGCTTGCGGGTGGTAATGGCAGCGTAGGTTCATGCTCTCCTGCACCAGCGGGTCGACCGGATCGAGGTATTGCGGCGGCGTGAAGGGGTGCGTGTCGGCGACCGAACAGTCGTCCTCGTCCGTGAGCACGACGATGGCGAGCAACGATGGGTCGCTGGGGTCGTCGCGCAGGAAGCCGGCGTTTTCCTTGTCTCCGTGTCCGAGCCTGCCGAGTCCCGTGATCGGCTCGGGCAGAAACGTCATGCGCGGGTCGCTGGACGGCCACAGCGCCTTGAGCGCCGCTTCGAGCGGCTGCTCGAAGCCGCAGCCCGCGGTGCCGAGCGTCGCGATGCAGGCGAAGTCCGTGCCGATTTGCTCGGGGTCGCTCGCGCCGGACTGGAAGGACAGAAAGGGCGGGTAGCTCGCCTGACAGCCGATCGTCGACGCGCCTGGCCGATTCAGCAGCACGCCGTCCTCGCCCAGGCCGTTGCAGTTGCTGATGCCTTGCACGCCGGGCAGGCCCATGTCGGTGCTGACCACGCCTAGGTGCAGGTCCTTCACCGGCGGGAAGTCCGGCACGCCGTCGCTGTCGCGGTCGCCGCTGACCAAGGCATGGATCAGCGCGGGAAAGGCCTCTCGCAGTGAGGCCTGCTCCTCCTTCATGGAGCTCGAGTTGTCGACCACGAACAGCAGATCGGCCTTGCTAACGGTGGTTGACACCTGCACGAAGCGCGTGCAAGCCGGGGGCGGCGGGGGCGCCGCAGCGCCGGCGCTCGCGGGCGAGGGCGTGTCCGGCGGTGCGGAGTGGCCGGCCGCTGCGGCGGGCGACGCGCCCGTGCTCGCGCCCGGCGCGCCGCCGCCACCGCCGAGCGGAGGCCAGTGCGCGCGGTAGCAGCTCGCGCACAACCACAGCAACAGCCAGCCGAAGCTCCCCCGGCGCATCCCGCACCAGATATAGCATGGCCGCCGCGCCTCGGCCGCCCCGGCTCGGACACGGACGGGCCAGGGCGAGCAAATGGGTTAGCGCAGCGTCTGCGGCATGTCCGCGAGCACGAAGGCGGTGATCGCGAGCGTTGCGACGCTCTGGTCGAGCGCTTCGGGGCGCACCTTGTCCAGCGTGTCGGCCTCGGAGTGATGGATGTCGAAGTAGTGAGACATGTCGTGCAGCAGGCCGATGCCGGGCACGCCTGCCTCGCGCAGCGGATCGAGGTCCGCGCCGGAGTAGCCGTCCTTGACCTCTCCCACGTGCAGGGGCTGCAGCAGGGGCTCGAGCTCGGCCAGCTTGGCGTGCGCCTGCGCTTGCTTGCTCTTGTCCGCGAGCTCGAGCATCAGCCGCACCACCGGCGCGCCGCCGCTGTCGGTCTCGATGCCGGCCACGTGTGTGCCGAGCTCGGCCGCGTGATCGAGCGCGTATTGCTTGGCGCCGGCCAGCGCGGTCTCCTCGTTGGTCCACAGCACCACGCGCACGCTGCGCCGCGGCGTGAGCTGCAACCGGCGCAACACGTTGAGCGCCTCGATCGCGGTCACCACGCCCGCGCCGTCGTCCTGGGCGCCCTGCCCCACGTCCCATGAGTCCAGGTGCCCGCCCATCAGCACCACCTGCTCCGGGTGCTCGTGCCCGTCGAGCTGCGCGACCACGTTGGCAGAGCCCACCATGCCCTGGTCGGAGGCGCCCATCGTGAGCTTGACCACGATCTTCTTGCCGCGGGCCTGCAGCCGCGAGAGCAGCGCCGCGTCCTCGACTGTGATCGCCGCGGCCGGAATGCGGCGCTTGGCGTCGCCATAGCGCATCGCGCCGGCGTGCGGCGCGCCCAGGCTGTTCGCGGTCAGCGAGCGCACCAGCGCGGCCACCGCGCCGACCTCGGCGGCCATGCGCGCGGCGCCCACGCGAATGCCCACCACCTTGCCGTAGCCGGGATCGCCGGTCTTGGGGTCGTAGGGCGGCATCACCACGTCGAACAGCACGATCTTGCCGCGAGCCTTGTCGCCGAGCGTGCTCAGCTCCTCTTTGCTGTGCACCACCACCACCTCTGCGGTGATGCCGCCGCTCGGGGTGCCGACCGAGCCGCCCAGCCCGAGCATGGGCATGCGCCGCGGCCGCGGCTCCAGCAGCTGCAGCGACTCCGCGCCGCGCACCCACTTGTCGACCTTGACCGGCTCGACCTGCACCTCGTGGCCGGCTTCCCGCAGGCGTTCCACCGCCCAGGCGATCGCCTGCTCGAGCGCCGGGCTGCCGCTGATGCGCGCGCCCACGTCGTCGGTCAGCTCCTGCAGCAGCGCGTACGCGCGCCCGCTGCCGCGCGTCTCCTTTTCGATGCGCGCCGCGACCGCCCCATAGGGCAACACCAGCGGGCTCACGGGCGGGGTCGGGGGTGCGACCGTGGCCTTGGCCGCCGGGCTCTGCGCTGCCGGCGGCGACGCGCCTTGCGAATCGCAACCGGCCATCCAGCCGATCGCCGCCGCGCACGTCATCGACAAGAGCAGCATCCGCCGCGCGGGCGCCGCCTCTTTGGCTCGCAAGCTCATGGACGGCAGCATAGCCGCTCCCAACGCCCGCGCGAAATCGCGCCCGCAGCCACACCCGACGCCACCGCGAGCCGCCCGGCTCCGATCCGGCGCCAGCCCCTGCTCGCCGTTCTTTGCGTCTTGCAAACCTGCTATCACCCCGCCGTGCCGACCGCCGCCCTCAGCCAACCCGCCGCCGCCCCCGGCGCGAGCGCCAGCGCCGCGGCCGCGCGCATCGCCCCGCTCGACCTGATGCGCGGGCTGGTGATGGTGCTGATGTCGATCGATCACGCCTCCGGCGCGTTCAACGGCGGGCGCGTGTTCTCGGACTCGGCGCGCATGTACAAGGCCGGCACGGTGTTGCCCGCGGCGCAGTTCCTCACGCGCTGGATCACGCACCTGTGCGCGCCCTCGTTCGTGTTCCTGGCGGGCACCGCGGTCGCGCTCAGCCTCGAGCGCAGGCTCGCGCGCGGTGAGTCGGCGCGTTCGATCGACCGCTACTTGCTGCAGCGCGGGCTGATCATCGTCGCGCTCGATCCGCTGTGGATGACCTGGGCCTTCACCGGCGGGCGCTTCGTGCTGCTGCAAGTGATGTACGGCATCGGCACCAGCATGATCGCGATGGCGCTGCTGCGGCGGTTGTCCACGCCCTGGCTCGCGGGCTCTGCGCTGGCGCTGATGCTGGGCGGCGAGGCGCTCACGGGCGGCCTGCTCGCGCTCGCGGGCAACGGCGCGCAGCCGCCGCTGCCTTTGGCGTTCCTGCTCAGCGGCGCGCAGCTCGGCAAGCTGATCATCGCCTACCCGACGCTGCCCTGGCTCGCGATCATGATGCTCGGTTGGGCCTGCGGGCGCTGGCTCGCGTTCGGGCAGCCGCGCGCGCCCGAGCGGGCGCTGCTCTGGGCAGGCGTCGCCGCGCTGCTGCTGTTTGCGCTGGTGCGCGGGGCCAACGGCTACGGCAACATGCAGCTGCTGCGCGACGATGGCTCGCTCGTGCAGTGGCTGCACGTGAGCAAGTACCCGCCGAGCCTCAGTTACGACGCGCTCGAGCTGGGGTTGATGGCGCTCGCGCTCGCGGGCTTCTTCGTGCTCGCGCGCCGCGGCCTGCGCTTTCCCGGCGCGGGGCTGCTGCGCGTGCTGGGCCAGACCGCGCTGTTCTACTACGTGCTGCACGTGCACCTGCTGGAGCTGATCGCCTTCGCGCTCGGCCTGCACGGCAAGCTCGGGGTCGCGGGCGCATACCTCGGCGGGGCGGCAATCGTGGCGCTGTTGTATCCGGCGTGCGTGCGTTACGGCGCCTACAAACGAGCCCATCCCGACGGCTGGACGCGCTACCTGTAGCCGGCGCCGCCGACACGTCGCCCAGAGGCGACACGCGCGCCCACGCGCCTTGCGCGCGCGGGCGTCGGTATGGACAGTGCCTGCCTGCGACTACCCGGGGCTGGCATCGCGGGCATCGACGATCAAGTCATCGGCTACGACGCCGTGGAGCTGGGCGCGATCCGATCGTCTGCCCGCCCAATCCGCTGCCCGCGACCACCGACACCGACGCCTACAACGCCTCGCCCGGGGCGCCCGACGTGACCAAGCGGCTGGTCGGCATCACCGGCGGCGGGCACCTGCTGCCGACCGACCTGTGCCAGACCAACGCCATCGGCCGCAACGCAATCCAGGAGGCCGAGGCGGACGGCGTGTGCGGCGTCGACAGCGCGGTAATCATCGGGCTGCCGGCGCTGTTCGATTGCGGCGCTCCCGGCTTCGACTGGCAGGCCGGCGTGCGGGCCGTGAGCTACGTCAGCACCGCGGCGCTCGAGGAAACCTTGCAGTGCAAGGACCGCAGCGCGGTGTTTTCGAGCCTGGGGAGCAAGGGGGAGCAAGGTCCCGCTGGTCGGCGACTTCCAGCACGAGTAGACGCGCAAGTCCCAGGTGGCGTTGAGCAGAGCCCTGGCTTGGGCTACCGTGCGCAGCGACCGGAACGTTCGCCGGATGCGCTCCCGGGTCACAGCCGTCGCAGACTTCGCGCTGCGCGCCGCGTTCTTCGCCTTTGCGCCGTTTCTGCTGGTGTTCATCGCGCTGCTGTTTCCGGTCGGCGGCGCGATGGCGCAGGTAGGCCTCGCGCTCGTGGTGTTCTTCGCGGGCGAGCCCGCACGCCGCCTCGCCAGCCGCTCGCGCCTCGCAGCCGCGTTGCTCGCGCATCAGCTCAAGTTCGAGGCGTATTACCGCGAGCGGCCTCCGCGGCCGTTCCTGTACTACGTGTTCTACCCGCTGCTGTTGCCCTACTGGCTCGCGGTTGCCGAGGCTCGCCGCGAGTTCCTGCTCTACAAGGGCTACACCCTGGCCAGCTTCGGATTGCTGCTGGTCTCGCTCGCGGTGCAGTACTGGCACGCATTTCCACCCGAGCTCACGCCGCGCGACTTCCTGCCGATCGCCGCCGGTACGCTGGGCGTCGAGGCGATCGTGGTGCTGATGTTCCTGATGCCGATCGTGACCACCGCCGTGCACTTCCAGAAGAAGAACGCACCCCGGCGCCTGGCCCTGCTGCTGCTCGCGGGTCTGATCTCGGTCGGCTTTGCCGGCGCGCGCCTCGAGCGCAGGCGCGATCCGATCGTCTCGTTCGCAACGCGCAGCCGCGTGCGCCTGCGCAGCGCAGCGCGCGCGACCGCCGCCGAGGCCGCCCAGAACAGCGCCCTGCAGGCGGCCTGGAAGGTGCTGCCCGTCGAGGCCGACGACGTGGACAGCGACGGAAAGGTGATGGGCGAGGCGCTGGACGCAGCGCACGCGGCGCTAACCGGCTTCTACAAGAACGACGAGGCCCACGCCTTCGACCTCTGGCTCACCAAACGCCACCGGCACCGCGTGCTGGTGTTGTACTTCGAGGCCCGGCGCGGCCACGAGCCGATCTGGCTCGCGATGAGCGAAAAGGGCCGCGTGACGCACGATCCCCAAAAGCTCCCCCAGGGGGCGTTCCTGGCCATGCGCCGCGCCACCCACTGAGCGCGGGGAGGACCAGCGACGCGCACGAGCACGCACACGACTACCGGGGGCTGGGGTCAGGGGCGGGGTTGAGGGCGGCCATGCCTTGCTGCAGCGACTGCAGGTTTTGCAGCGCGTGCTCGCCTCCCCAACTCGGCTGGCAGTGGCCGCCCACGCACAGGCTGCCGCCGCGCCCGAGCATGCGGCATAGATCCCAGAACAGCAGGCCGCCCATGGGGCGGCTCAGCCGTCGGTCCAGCGCGGCGAGCAGCGCGTGCATGTCCTCGAGCGCGAGGTAGTTGCTGAACGCGCAGCCGCTGCATGCAGGCTTGCCCAGCACCAGCCGGTTGGCGCCGACGCCTGCGAAGGCGGGCCACGCGCCGGCCGGCCAGCCGTTCGCGAGGTTCACGTAGTGCTGCGCCGTGCCGCGCACCATCGCGCCCGCGCCCTGCCCGCCGCCGCAGCACTGGTCCTGCTCGGCGTTGTAGTACTGGACACCGAAGTACGCGAGCTTGGGTGAGCCGTCCGCGCGCGTGCAGTCGCGATCGAGCTGCGCGAGCGACCAGGCTTCCCCGCTGCCCGCTTGCGCGTCGCAGGCGCCGCCGAGCGCCACCTCCGGACCCAGCGCGTCGCCGGGCGCGGGCGCGGCGCACAGCCCGTTGGCCACCTGCGGCGCAAAGCTGACCTGGTACGGCTCGGGCACGGCGTTGATCAGGTCGCGCGTGGACAGATATTGCGGCGAGTCGGGCGCGTAGCGCGCCCCCAGCTCGAGGTCGACGTCGTAGCCGTCCACGCGCAGCCCGTTCTGCGCGGAGAAGCGCTGCGCCACGCGTAGCAGCTCGGCGCGCATGCGCGGCACGCGCTCTGCGCTGCCCGCACCGAACGCCCGCCAGAACGCCAGAAAGCGCTCGGAGCCGGCCTCGCCGCCGATCGAGAGCAGCACCCGCTTGCCGTTGCGCTCGGCCGCCTGCAGCGCAGCGCGCAGGCGGTCGTCGAGCGCGAAGTCCTCGCTGCTGCCGGGGCCAGCGTTCCACACCGAGGCGTCGTCGGTCGTGATCCGCGCACCGCGGAACGACAGGAAGGCGATCGCGTAGTGCGTGATCGGGCTCCGGCCGGCCTCTTCCCAGGCTTTGACCTGATTGACCGTGGGGTCGGGCTGCTGCAGGCACGCGCCGCCGCTGCTCCCGACGCCGAAACCGCACAGGCAGTTGACGTACGCCACGATCCTCGGCGCGTACGCCGGCGGCACCTGCGACGCGCGGGCTTGCTCCGCACCGGTTGTGCGCGCGACGCGCGGCACGGCGCCGCCCGCGCCGCTGCAGCCTGGCGCAGTCGCCGCGGCGGCCGCGAGCGCGAGCGCGGTCCGCGTGAAGTCGCGCAAGCCGCGGCGCTTTGGGGCGAAGGCGGCGCTCACGGCTGCGGCGGGCGGAACCCGAAGGGTGGCGGGGTCTCGGCCCCGAGGATCACGATGAGCTGGTCTTGCATGGGGCGGAGCATAGCCAAGTTGCGCGAGCTCCGGGAGGTCGCACCGCTCCGCGCTCTCGACAACGCCGCGCGCATCGCCGACGCTTGCGGTCGGTCCAGCAGCCACGGAGAACGCGTGAACACGCAGCGCAAGCCCTTGCCGCAGGTAGACGGCGCCAATCTCTTCCCACCGAGCCTGAGCTACGCCTACTTCGAGCACGCCGAGCGCTATCCCTTCGACCCGCGCGTCGACCCCGCGCGCGCGACGCCGAGCCCGGTGCAGGCGTTCTGGCTGGTGGACGCCGCGCTATTGGCCTACGCTGCGCCCGATTTCGCCCGTCCTCGCCTGGCAGCCGCCGGGCTCGCTGGCTTTCAGGCGTTCGATGCCGGCGGCAGCCAGTGCTTCGTGGCGCACAACGACGCGTTCGCGATCGCCGCCTTTCGCGGCACCGAGATCAAATCGGCCGATGCGGTTCGCGACCTGTGCACCGATCTCGATCTCGAGCTGGTCGAGTCGGGTTTCGGCGGCAGAGTGCATGCTGGCGCCAAGCGCTACCTCGACGCGCTGTGGAGCGGCTCGGACGGCCTCGCCGAATACCTGCGCGCGTTGCGCGCAGAGCGGCCCGCGCGTCCGCTGTTTCTGACCGGCCACAGCCTGGGGGCCGCGGTGGCGACGCTCGCCGCGCAGCGCATCGCAGACGTCGCCGCACTCTACACCTTCGGCTCGCCACGTCCGGGCGACGCGCGCTTTCGCCGGACCTTGCGGGTGTCCGCCTTTCGCTTCGTCAACAACAACGACCTCGTGCCGTGGCTGCCGCCGCCGCTGCCCTTGCCGCCTTCGCTCGATCGCTACTGCCACCTCGGTGCGCTGCAATACCTCGACCGCGACGGCGTCTTGCACGCGCAGCTCTCGCCGCGGGAGCGGCTCGCCGACGGCGTGCGCGGTGCGCTCGCCTACCAGCTCCACCTGCAAGGCGAGCTGGCGCGGCCGCTGCAAGCACTGATGCACCTGCTCGACGGATCGTTCGGCGAGCTGCCCTTCGACGCGCTCTCCGATCACGCGCCGCTGCTCTACGCGCTGCAGGTGTGGAACGCCTGTATGGCCCCGGCGCAGGCGGCCCCCGCGCGCCACGGCCTGCTGCGCGCGCTCAAGCGCCATCTGCCGTTTGCGTGATCGGTGAGCTGACGGGCGCGTCTTGCCAACCGCGCTTGCCAACCGCCACGCGGCCGTCGTATGGCAGCGGAGCAGCCTGCGCGGCTCCGGGGCGAATGCTGAACAGACGCGAATTTCTGGTGGTGTGCGGCGCCGGGGGCAGCATGTTGCTGGTCGACGGCTGCGGCGGCTACGCGCCCGAGAGCGGCCCCGGCTACGCGCCCTGGCGCTTTCCGGCTGCGAGCTATCCCGATCCCAGGCTCGAGCTGGTGCACGCCGCGATCCTGGCGGCCAATCCGCACAACACCCAGCCGTGGCGCTTCAAAGTCGACGCGGCGGGTATCTCGCTGTTCGCCGACCGCAGCCGGCGCCTGGGCGACATGGACCCGATCGAGCGCGAGCTCATGGTCGGGCTCGGCTGCGCGCTCGAGAACCTGCTGGTGGCGGCGCGCCAGCACGGGCAGCGCCCCCAGCTCACGCTGCTGCCCGACCCCGCCGATCCCACGCACGTGGCCCGCGTCGCGCTGCCCGGAGGCGGCCCCGCCGTCGACCCGTGCTACGCGGTCCTGGCCAAGCGTTGCACCAACCGCGGCGCCTACGCGGATCGCGCGCTGCCGCAGGCCCAGCTCGCGCAACTCTCGGCGCTTGCGCAGGACGCGCCCGGGCGCCAGCTACGCTGGCTCACCAGTGCGGCCGACAAGGCGCGCTTCGCGCAGATGACGCTGGAGGCGACTCGCGCGATCGTCGCCGACCTCGGCATGTCGCGCGCCAGCTACCGCTGGTACCGGCACACGCGCGCCGAGATCGACACGCATCGCGACGGCCTCACGCTCGACGCGCAGGCGCTCGGCGGGCTGACCACGGCCGCGGCCAAGCTGCTGCCGCGTCCGAGCCGCGAGCGCTCGGACGACTACTGGATCGGCAGCACCCGCGACCGGCAGTGCAAGGCGGTGGCCGCGTTCGGGCTGCTCTCGAGCGAGCGGCTCGACGATCCGGCGCAGCAGCTCGCGGTGGGCCGCGCATACCAGCGACTACACCTGCAGGCCACGCGCCTCGGCCTCGGCATGCAGCCGCTCAACCAGGCCGCCGAGCGCCGCGACCGCGAGCACCAGCAGTCGCTAACGCCCGTCTTCGGCAAGAAGCTCGCCACCTTCGTCGGCCCAGACCGCCACGCCCAGATGCTGTTCCGCATCGGCTACCCGCAGGTGAGCGTGCACCACAGCCCACGCCGTTCGCTGCAAGCCGTCGTGGCATGACCGGCCATGTCAGGGCGCGTTCGACGTATGCGGGCGCGAAGCTCGGGTTGTGTTCCAACGCGCCCGACAACAACGCGCTCGCCTCACGCAGCGCGAGCGACCCGTCGCCCCAAATCGGAGCTCGCGATTCGGAATCGAATCGCGAGCTCTGACTTCTCCTTTAGCTACGAGGGAGTCGCGCCGACTCCCTGTGCGCAAGGCAAAGCCTCGCGCATTCACCCTCTTGCGGGGTGCGGCTGCGCCGCACGCCGATGACCGATGGTCGTTCGGGTGTTCCGGAATCACGATCGGTCATTTAGTCCACGTACGGCCACAGCCGGCGGCGGCTGGCCGCGTCGAGCGCGTTCGGTTGCGCGATCAGGAACAGGTCGCCGGCCACGTCCTCGATCAACAGCCCGCCGCCCGGTACCGGCCGCGGCCAGGTCTCGAGCCGCGTCTGGAAGCGCCGCGGGCCCTGCCGCGTCTGCACCGCATAGCAGCGCATCTCCTGGTCCTCGTCGATGTCGTCGATCGCGAGCACCTCCAGCACCAGCCCCGCACGCCGCAAGGCATGCTCGAGCGCGGCGCGGCTGTCCGCGTCGAGCGCGCGCAGCTCCTGCACGTAGCCATGCTCCTCGCCTTCGGCGTCGCGCAGCGAGATGTGCTGATCGGGCTCCGACCACGGAAAGCAGCGCACAGGTTGCACGGGCGTCGCCTTGCCGCCCTGCAGCAGCCACAGCCTGCCGTCGGCGCGCGCCTGCAGCGCGAGCGCCGCCGCTGGCTCGCCGGGCTCGGGCGTGCCGGCCTGTGCGCCGTCGGCAGCCGCTTCCGCTCGTTGCTGTTCTCTGCTCAGCATGACCTCGTCCTCCTCAAACCGCGTGTCGTAGCTCTTGTTGCAGCTCGTGCTGCAGGCGGTAGCGGCCGCCCGCGATTCGCAGCAGCTCGGCGTGCGTGCCCTGCTCGCTAATCTGGCCGTCCTCGATCACGAACAGCCGGGACGCCCGCCGCACCGTCGACAGCCGGTGCGCGATCGCGAACACGGTGCGGCCGCGCACCAGCCGGTCCATCGCCTCCTGGATCTTGCGCTCGGTCTCGGTGTCGACCGCGCTGGTGGCCTCGTCCAGGATCAACAGCTTGGGGTCGGCTAGCACCGCGCGCGCGATCGAGATGCGCTGGCGCTCGCCGCCCGACAGGGTGTGCCCGCGCTCGCCCACCTGCGTGTCGTAGCCGTGGGGCAGCTTGCAGATGAAGTCGTGCGCGTTCGCCACGCGCGCGGCTTGCACCACCTGCGAGAGCGTCGCCCCCTCGAGCCCGTAGCGTATGTTGTCGAGCACGCTGCCGTGAAACAGGTACGGGTCCTGCAGCACCACCCCGACCTGGCGCCGGTAGTGGTCGAGGTCGAGCGTGCGCAGATCCACGCCGTCGATCAGGACGCACCCCGAGGTCACGTCGTAGAAGCGCGTGATCAAGCTGACCAGCGTGCTCTTGCCACCGCCCGACGGTCCGACCAGCCCGATCAGCTCGCCGGGCTGCACGGTGAAGCACACCCCGCGCAGCACCTGGCGCACGCCATCGTAGCCGAAGCTCACGTCCTGGAACTCGACCTTGCCGCGCAGCGGCGAGAGCCGCACCGGCTCGGCCACCTGCGTCACCTCGGGCCGGCTGTCGAGCACCTCGAACACCCGGTGCGCCGAGCTGGTCGCGCGGTTCATGATGCGCGTCATCTGCCCGATGATCTCAACCGGCGCGGTGAACATCGTGGTGTAGAGCAGAAACGACACGAAGGTGCCGATCGAGAGAGGTGGTCCCAGCCAGCTCGGCTGACCGAGCAGGCGCGGCAGCGCGAACACCCACACGGCCACTGCGGTGAGCTGCACCACGAACATCAGCGCCGGCCAGAACACGGTCCAGACGGTGTGGATGCGCACGAATTCCGCAAGGGCCTGGCGGTTGTGGCGCCCGAAGCGCGCGACCTCGCGTGCCTCCTGGCTGAACGCCTTGACCACGCGCATGCCGGGGATGGTGTCGCTCAGCACGTCGGTCAGGTTCGACCAGCGCCGCCAAGCGCGCAGGAAGAGCTGCTCCAGCCGCTTGCCGTGCAGGCGGATGGCCAGAAACACGAATGGCAGCGGCGCGATCATCACCAGCCCGAGCCGGAAGTCGAGGTGCAGCAGCACCGCCGACAGCCCGAGCAGCATGATCACCGAGAGCGACACGTCGACCACGCCGAGCGCGAGAAACTCCCACAGCCGGTCGGTGTCGGCGCTCACGCGCGTGATCAGGCTGCCGGTCTTCTTGCGCGAGAAGAAGCCCATGCTGAGCTGGTGCAGGTGCCGGTAGAGGTCGTTGCGCAGGTCGTGCGCCACCAGCTCGCCCAGCACGGCCATCAGCCGCAGCCGCACGAACTGGCACAGCTGGCGCAGCACGTAGGTGGCCGCGATCCCCGCCACCGCGAGCCAGGCCACGCGCGCGACGTCCGCGGCGACAAGCTTGCCTGCCTGCACCGGGCCGACCACGCGGTCGATCAGGTAGCCGCTCAGGTAGGGCGGCACCAGGGCGAGCACGGTGATCACGGTTGCGGCGCTCATGCCCATCGCCACGCGCGTCCGGTATGGGGACAGGTACGCGAGCAACCGCCACAGCACGGCCAGCCGCTGCGTCGACACCATCGCCTGCGCGTCGCGGATTGGACGCACGATGCTCTCGACGTAGAGTCGGTCGGGATCGCCGAGCTCCACGCCCCGGCCCTGCAACGCCTGCTCGAGCACGAACGCGAGGTTTTCCACGGCGCGCTGTTGCCTGCGCGTGTAGCGCAAAAGCGCGAGCGGCGCCTCGCCTGCGCCGCGCGCCGACAGCCGCAGCCCGAGGCTACTCAGCCCGCTCTCGCTCTGCACCGCCGCGATCTCGCTGCGCGCGAAGCCGCGCACGTCGTGCTCGCCGACGATGCACACGTGCGTGTCCGTCAGCACCAGCCAGCGCGTCGCGAGTCGCAGCGCGTCGTCGAGATCGCACAGCGCATACAGGCGGATCGGCTGCGGGCCGAACGCACGCGCGACGCGCTCGCGCACGGGCTGGGGCAAGCACGCGGGCTGGTCGGCGTAGCGCGCGATCAGCTCCTGGTCGGTCAGTGATGTCGGTCTGGGCATGTCGGGGGCTCGGGTCGAGAGTTGCGGTCGAAGGCAAGTCGAAGGCGGCCGCGCGGGCGCGCGCCGCCGCGCGGCTGAGCTCCGAAGCGGCGGCGAGCGGGTGGCCCGCGGCCGCGGGGCTCCCAGGGGCCCTGGGGGGCGCCACTTGGCTCGGGGGCAGTCGCGCAGGGCTGTCAGCGCGCCGCTGCGGGCGACGTGCGCAGGCCGATGCGCGCGAGCGGAACGGCGGTAGGGGATGCCTGATAGTTGGGCATGTTCACCGGTTCCGTTTCATCGCGCGCCTCGAGGCCCGTCCTGGAGCTGCGAAACGTGGAGCCCGGGCAGCGGCCGGTCAAGACGAAAGTCGCCCGCGCCGGCCCCGCGAGCCGGCGCGCCACGCTTGACATTACACTTAACGATGT
Organism: uncultured delta proteobacterium; assembly: GCA_963778655.1. Lineage (GTDB taxonomy): Bacteria > Myxococcota_A > Polyangia > Polyangiales > JAFGIB01 > CAVZVA01. The sequence goes on along the minus strand of CAVZVA010000010.1, from coordinate 307,376 downwards.
TACAGTATATAGTGTAATCGTATTGACGTGCTACGGTTTTCCAGGCTCGCGGGCCAAAGGAGCGGGGCGATACCCATGGGCAAGGCGGCGATCCACAGACCGGACGGGCTCAAGGTGACCTACCGGCGAGTGAAGCTCCCATTCGAGGACGGCTTCCCGCGCTACTGGCACGGGGGCAGCGCGTTCCGAAGCCTGTTCTGGACGCAGCTGTCGACAGCGTTCGAGCCCGGGGAGAAGTTCTTCATCGACTCGGCGCGTGCGCTCAAGTCCCGCCTCGACGACCCGGCGCTGGTCGCGGAGATCGCGGAGTTCTGCCGCCAGGAGGGCCACCACACCGCGCAGCACCTGAAGTTCGACGCCATCAACGCCGCGCACGGCATCGACGTCGAGGGCTGTCGCGCGCGCTACCGCCGCGTGCTCGACCGCGCGCGCGCCAAGCTCGACCCGATGGGCATGCTGGCCGCCACCGTGGCGCTCGAGCACTTCACCGCGGGCTTCGCCGAGCAGTATTTCCAGAAGCCGCAGCTGGCCGCCGGCGCCGACCCCGGCGTGCACGCGCTGTGGGCCTGGCACGCGGCCGAGGAGACCGAGCACAAGGCCACCTGCTTCGACATCTACCGCGAGCTCGACGGCGGCTATCTGCAGCGGGTCACGATCATGATCGGCGCCTGGGCGCTGATTCTGTGGCTGTCGCTGCTCAACACGCATTTGCTGCTGTGGCACGACAAGCAGCTGTTCACGCGCGACACGCTGCGGGGCTACCGCTACCTGTTCGGCAGGCGCGGTCTGGTCAGCGCCATGCTGCCCGCGTTCTTCGCTTACTTTCGCCCGGGCTTCCACCCGTGGAAGGCCGACACCTCCCAGCACATCCGCGACTGGGAAGCCGCAAACGGCCAGTACGTGTTGCGCCGCGAGCCGGCCGAGCCGGCCGAGCCGTCGGCCGCAGCCTCGGCCTGAGTCCCCGATCGGGGTCACTGTCTCGCGCCGGCCGTTGGTGTAGGCTCGCGGCACGATGGAATGGATCAACACCGTTACCGGACGGGTGCGTCCCGATGAGCTCGGCACCACCCTGATCCACGAGCACCTGCTGATCGGCTTCCCCGGCTGGTTCATGGACGCGCTGGCGCCGCGCTTCGTGCGCGCCGACGTGCTCGCGCGCGCGGTCGACCGCATGCAGGAGCTGCTCTCGCTCGGCGTGCGCACCTTCCTCGATCCGTGCCCCATGGATCTCGGCCGCGACGTGGAGTTCATGGCCGAGGTGGCGCAGCGTTCGGGCATGCGCATCGTGTGCACCACCGGCGCCTACAAGCAGAACGAGGGCCTCACCTATACCTTCGGCGCGCTGCCGGTGGAGGAGATCGAGGCGATCTACGTCAAGGAGCTGACCGAGGGCATCGGCGGCACCGGCATCGTGGCCGGCCTGATCAAGTGCGCGACCGGCGCCCACGGCATCACCGACTACGAGCGCAAGCTGCTGACCGCGGCCGGGCGCGCCGCGGCCAAGGTCGGCTGCCCGGTGATCACCCACACCGACGAGGCCAGTCAGGGCATCGAGCAGATCGAGCTGCTGACCGCGCAGGGCATGCCGGCGCATCGCATCCTGGTCGGCCACTCCGACGGGCGCGACGATCACGACTACCACCGCTCGCTCGCCGATCGCGGCGCCTACGTCGGCTTCGATCGCTTCGGCATCGAGTCGTTCATCAGCGACGAGAAGCGCATGCAGAGCGTGATCAAGATGGTCGAGGCCGGCTACACGCGCTCGCTGTGTCTCTCGCACGACGCGACCTGCGGCGCATGGCTGGGGCGCCCCGTGTTCGGTGGCCGCTTCGCCGTGCGTCCGGAGCAAATCGCGGCTGCGATGCCCAACTGGGAGCCAACCCACCTGTTCAAGCGCATCCTGCCCAAGCTGCGCGAGCGCGGCATCACCGACGCGCACGTCACGACCATGCTGGTGGAAAACCCGCGGCGCTACTTCGCTGGCGCCGAAGCCCCACGCTGACGCGCAATCGGAGCGACCCCCGGCGGGGATCGCGTGCCCCCCGGTCACATCAGAAGTTCTGACGCAGCACGCCGTTCTGGCTGCCGCTCGCCATTACACCGGCGTCGTTGTGCACGTTGGCGGTCACACGCACGGCCAGCCCGTTCTTCTGCGAGGGGTCGGCCAGCCCGCCCGTCATCACGTGGATCGGCAGCATGTCGCAGGTCTGCATCGCCTTGTCGCGACACAGCAGCAACTGGGCTCGCGTCGAGGGCACGGTCATCACCCGCGCGCCGCTGTCGAGGTTCTCCACGATCACGTCCACGAAGGCGCGGTCACCGAAACCGATACAGCGCACCGCGACCGTGGCATGGGTGCCGCCCTGCCCGAAGGTCTCGAGCGGGATGTCGCCGCCGTCCATCAAGGGCACGAAGTCGAGGCCGGTCTGCGGATCGGGCGTGCCGATCTGCACCTCGGGCTCGGGCGCGCTGCCGGCGTCAGCGCCTCCTGCTTCGTTGGGGCTGCCGGCATCGACCACGCAATTGCAGACCGGGGAGCAGCCAGCCAGGAGCGCGAGTGCCAACGAGTAGAGCGCGACCGCACGCATTGCGCACGTCAGGGTAGCATGGCCGTGAGCGCTGCCGCGCGCGCACGGCCGCAGCCCTGTGAGCCGCCCGGTGCCGATGAGTGGATTCGAACCACTGACCTAGCGCGTATGAAACGCCCGCTCTGACCAACTGAGCTACATCGGCGAAGCGGGCGGAGTATTGGAGCCACGGGCGGCGCTGTCAATCGCGGCAACGCTGGCGTGGTCTTGCCGCGAGCGGGTTGCCGCAGGCGCGGCCCGCTGCCATTCTCAATGCGGATGTGGATGTGGAGGCGGGTGCGGAGTCGCGGGTGCGGCACCACGCAGGGGACGAATGGCCCGTGGCGGCTGCTCGCGCTCGCGTTGCTGTGCACGGCTGCCGGCTGCACCGGGCCGGGCCTCGAGCCACCGGGCGCCACTGGCAGCTCGGGTCCGGCCGCCGACGTCGGGACCCCGGGCGTGCCGAGGGGCAATGTGTCGGATGCCGGCACCAAGGGCGGCGGCCTTGCGGGGGGCACGGGAGGAACCGAGGCAAGCTCGGGAGCGGCCGGCACGTCGGGCTCCGGGTCGGGCTTCGGCACCGGCGGCGGTGGGGGCGCGTCCGGCGCAGGGTCGGCGGATGCAGGCATGGTCCCCACCGATGCCGGCATGACCGACGAAGACGGTGGGGCTCTGCGCTGACCACCCACGGCCCCCTCCTGGTACGGGTTGATTGGGGCCGCGCGCCCCCGGACAATGGCGTCGCCCCCGCGCTCCTACGCGCGCGCCAGCGGCCCGGCTGAATAGAGCCGCACGCGGCGGCGTTGTACTCCTACCCCAGGTGCGTCGATCCGAGGAGGTGTCATGTCGCGCTCGAAGCTAGCAACCCTGATGACGGCGGCGTTGGTCTGCGCCACGCCGGTCCTGCACGCGCAGAAGGATGCGCCCGCGCCGATGCCGACCTTCACCGGCAGGGGCAAGGTGACCGAGGCCATCAACATGGACACGGGCGCGATCTTCGACATCGGCGGCGGTCTCACGCTGACCTTTCCCAAGGGGCTTCCGGTCGGGCGCTCTCGGCTGGTGACCCTGCAGCGGGCGCGCGCCCTGCCGGCGAAGCTGGTGCACGCGAAGTTCAGGCCGATCGGTCCGGCGGTCGATTTCACCGGCGCGTTCAACACCTCGGGCAAGCCGATCGTGCTGGCGCTCAGCATGAAGCACGATCCCAGCAAGTCGGGCATGAAGCTCGTGGTCGCGATGGAGGTCGGCAGCTTCTGCGACGGGCCCAACAAGGCGTACAAGCTCAAGGGCGGTCTGTGCTCCGGCTTCGAGCTACACGACGCGGAGTACGATCAGGGCGGCCAGCGGCTGATCGCCAAGCTGAGCTCGACCGGCGGGCTGCGCATGCAGTTCGGGTTGGTGCCCGAGGGCGACTGAGCGGCGCGCGCGCAGATCGCCACGACGCGCGCGCGGCGGAGACGGATCCGTCGCGCGCGATCGGGGCGGCACGCGGCCCGGCGGCCGGACGGATCCGTCCGCGCCGATCTGCGCGACTCGGGCGACCCCGGTCGCGGCTGCGGCGCGCGCTCGCGGGCGCGGCTTCCCATCCCTGAAGCGTCCCGCAACGGGGACGAGCCGCGTCGTGGCCAGGGCCGGAACCGCGGGGCGAAAAGCCCGGTGTGCAGGGCTTGCGCGCAAACGTGGGGCTGCTAGTCTGTTCACGCTAGCACTATGTGTCACGTCACGGCTTGTAGCTGGGATTGCTGGGGGCACACGGGGGCTCGGGGGCGGGCCAGCATCTCGGGGAATGTCAAGGCCGGGCCGTGCACTTCGTTCACGTCGATCAGGGCGTCCGCGCTTCATTGATCAGGCGCCTGCTTTTTTGTTGACGGGACGATGGCGAGAGCCTTAAGAACGGCTCTACCCACAACAACTTGTAGTGATCAGGGTCACTCTTCACTACATATTGTGGGTAAGTGGCGTACTGGCGGCTGGACAGGGCGTGAATTAACGGGGGACGGACCGTGGACCACGGGACCCGACTCGAGATGGCGGGAGGTTCTAAGTGAGCGTACAAACTCAGGTAGAGGCGGAAACGGGCGCGGCGGTTATCAACTTGCCCAGATCGAGCTCGCAAAATGCGGCGAACACGGTCAAACCGAAGGGCCTGGAATTTAGTCGGCGGTTTACGCGGCCCGGCGTCAACCCGCTGGACGTCATCGAGTACGCGACACGCGACTGCGTGATCACCAATTCGGACGGCTCGATCGTGTTCGAGCTGCGCAACGCCGAGGTCCCGGCGGCCTGGTCGCAGCTCGCCACCGACATCGCTGCCTCCAAGTACTTCCGCAAGGCCGGCATCAACGGCGACCCCGCGCGCGGCGAGCGCAGCGTCAAAGAGCTCGTCTATCGCGTGGCGCACTCGATCCGAGAGGCGGGCGAGCGCCTGGGCGGCTACTTCGCGTCGGTCGCCGACGCCGAGAGCTTCGAAGCCGAGCTCAGCTACATCCTCGTCAACCAGCACGCCGCGTTCAACTCGCCGGTGTGGTTCAACTGCGGTCTCTACCAGCGCTACGGCATCGACGGCAGCGGGGGCAACTACGCCTGGTCGCCCGACGCCGGCCGTATCGTGGAGACGCGCACCGCCTACGAGCACCCGCAGTGCTCGGCCTGCTTCATCCAGAAGGTCCAGGACGACCTGATGAGCATCTACGATCTCGTCAAGAACGAGGCGCGCCTGTTCAAGTACGGCTCCGGCACCGGCAGCAACTTCAGCTCGATCCGCGGCCACCAGGAGAAGCTCTCGGGCGGCGGCACCTCGTCGGGGTTGATGAGCTTTCTCGAGGTGCTCGACCGCGCTGCCGGCGCGACCAAGAGCGGTGGCACCACGCGGCGCGCCGCCAAGATGGTCTGCCTCGACATGGACCACCCGGAGATCGTCGACTTCATCCAGTGGAAGATGAAGGAGGAGAAGAAGGCGCAGGCGCTGATCTCATCGGGCTACAGCTCCGACTTCAACGGCGACGCCTACCACACCATCTCCGGCCAGAACTCGAACAACTCGGTGCGCGTCACCGACGCTTTCATGCGTGCGGTGGAGCAAGACGGGGAGTGGCGCACGTATTTCCGCACCTCCGGCAAGGTGAGCGCGACCTACAGGGCGCGCGAGCTGTGGCAGATGATCTGCGAGAGCGCCTGGGCCTGCGCCGACCCGGGCATGCAGTACGACAGCACGATCAACGACTGGCACACCAGCGCCAACACCGACCGCATCAACGCCAGCAACCCGTGCTCCGAGTACATGTTTCTCGACGACTCGGCCTGCAACCTGGCGTCGATCAACTTGACCAAGTATCTCGACGCGGACGGCAACTTCGACGTCGAGGCATACCGCCACACCATCCGCATTCTGATCCAGGCCCAGGAGATCCTGGTCGACTACTCGAGCTATCCGACCGAGTCGATCGCGCAAAACAGCCACGACTACCGCCCGCTCGGCTTGGGCTACGCCAACCTGGGCACCCTGCTGATGCGGCTCGGCATTCCCTACGACAGCGCGGAGGGCCGCGCCTATTGCGGGGCGCTGACCGCGATCATGACCGGCGAGGCGTATCGGAGCAGTGCCGAGATCGCCAAGGCCAAGGGCCCCTTCCCGGGCTATGCCAAGAACGAGCAGCCGATGCTGCGCGTGATGCGCAAGCACCGCGACGCCGTGCAGCAGATCGGCGAGCGCGCCGGCTTCGAGGACGGGCGCATGCAGCGCATGCCGGCGGAGCTGCTGGAGGCGGCGCAGCAGGCGTGGAACGACGCGCTAGCGATGGGCGAGCGGCACGGGTACCGCAACGCACAGGCGAGCGTGCTAGCGCCCACCGGCACCATCGGCCTGTTGATGGACTGCGATACCACGGGCATCGAGCCGGACTTCTCGCTGGTGAAGTTCAAGAAGCTGGCGGGCGGCGGCTACTTCAAGATCGTCAACCAGTGCGTGCCGGACGCGCTTCGACGCCTGCGCTACAGCGAGGCCCAGATCCGCGAGATCGTCTCGTATGTGAGCGGCACCAACACCTTCGCCGGCGCGCCGCACGCCTCGCGCCAGTTCCTACTCAAGCACGGCTTGCAGGCCGCGGAGATCGAGCGCTCGGAGAAGGTGCTGCCCGGCGTGTTCAATGTCGCGCAGGCGCTGGCGCCCTGGGTGCTCGGCAGCGAGGCCTACGAGCGGCTGGGGATCGCCAGGCAGGAATACGAGAAGCCCGGCTTCAACCTGCTCACCAAGCTCGGTCTCACCAAGAAGGAGGTCGACGAGGTCAACGACTGGATCATCGGCCGCATGACGGTCGAGGGCGCGCCGCACCTGAAGGAAGAGCACCTGCCGGTGTTCGACTGCGCCAACCGCTGCGGCACCATCGGCGAGCGCTTCCTGGCGCCGATGGCGCACGTCAAGATGATGGCGGCGGCGCAACCGTTTCTGTCGGGCGCCATCTCCAAGACGGTCAATCTGCCCAACGAGGCCAGCGTCGACGACATCGCGAACATCTACCTGCAGGGCTGGAAGCTCGGCCTGAAGGCGGTGGCGTTGTATCGCGATGGGTGCAAGTCCTCGCAACCGCTTTCGACCAGCGATCGCGATAAGTCCAACGAGGAGGAACCCGAGGCCCTGGGCGAGGGCGAGGCGCCCGCGCAGGTGCTCAGGAGCACGCCGTCGATGCGCGCGCCGCACGTGGAGGAAGGCGCGCGGCCGCCGGAATCGGTGCGCCACCGGCTGCCCAAGAAGCGCCGCGGTTTCACCCAGGAGGCGAGCGTCGCCGGACACAAGGTGTTCCTGCGCACCGGCGAGTACGACGACGGCTCGCTCGGCGAGATCTTCATCGACATGCACAAGGAGGGCGCCGCCTTCCGCTCGCTGATGAACTGCTTCGCGATCAGCGTGTCGATGGGGTTGCAGCACGGGGTGCCGCTCGAGTCCTACGTCGAGCAGTTCACCTTCACCCGCTTCGAGCCGCAGGGGCCGGTCATGGGTCACCCGAACATCAAGTTCGCGACCTCCATGATCGACTACATCTTCCGCGTGCTCGGGGTCGAGTACCTGCGGCGCTACGATCTGGCGCACGTGCCGCCCGACGAGCTGCGGGAAGAGATCTCGAACCCGACCGATGTGAGCGCCGCCAAGCACGCGGAGCAAGCCGCCAGGAACTTGGTGCTGCCGCCGCCCGACCACGACGCCCAGCGCGGCCTGTTCGAGCAGGTTGCGGGCACCAACTCGCTCGACGAGCAGCTGGGCGAGATGATGGGCGATGCGCCGATGTGCGACAACTGCGGCCACATCACCGTGCGCAACGGTGCCTGCTACAAGTGCCTGAACTGCGGCTCGAGCATGGGCTGCAGCTGAGAGGATGCGATCCGGGCGCCGCTGCCGTGCGCGGCGGCGGCGCGCGATCGTGCTCGGGCGGGCTGACCCGCCGCCGCTTCGAGCATTGCCGGCGCGATGCTTACCGGCGAGGGCAACTTCCAGTGACATCCCAGCTTGTGCCGCGGCCTCCGCGGGTTCGAGGATTTTGGCACGGCTTCTGCTAGACTGGCCGCCATGCCCTGTCTGAAGTGGTCGGCTCCGGTGGGAAAGCCGCGCGCGTTTCCGATCTTCAAGAAAATCACCTCGATCGGCAGCGCAGGCGGCAACGACGTCGCGATCGAAAACGCGGGCCTGGCCGACTACCACGCGCAGGTGATCTTCGACGGACGCGACTTCAACCTCTCCGAGGTCGACACCCAGGGCAAGATCCTGGTCAACGGCAAGAAGAAGCGCCGCAGCAAGCTGATCCACAACGATCGGCTGACGCTGGGCGAGGTCGAGCTGACCTTTTCGCTCTACGACGAGGCTGCGGTCGAGCCTCCCGGCGGCGAGGCCGCCACCGAGATCGGAGGCCTGCGCAAGCTCTACGAGTTCAGCCAGCGGCTGATGGAGGTCAAGAGTGTCTCGGGTCTGCTCGAAGAGCTGATGGACTCGGTGATCGAGGTGACCAGCGCCGACAAGGGCTTCTTGATCTTGGTCGACGAGGGCGACCCGCGTGTGGCCGTGGCGCGCAACCTCAATCAGCAGAACCTGCCCAACGGCGTGCGCCACCTCTCCGACAGCGTGCTGCAGCGCGTGATGCAGACCCGGCGTCCGTTGATCGTCAGTGACGCGCTGCACGACGAGCAGTTCAAGACCAGCGAGAGCGTGATGAACCTCAAGCTGTGCTCGGTGATGTGCGCGCCTCTGATGGCTCAGGGCGAGCTGCTCGGCATTCTGTACGTGGGCAACGACAACGTGGTCAATCTGTTCGAGGAGAGCTCGCTCGACGTGCTGTCGATCTTCGCCGGTCAGGCCTCACTGATCCTGCAGAACGCCTTGCTGGTCGACAGCATCAAGAGCGACTTCGACGCGCTCAAGCAGCAGCTCGAGGCCAACCGCTTCGGCGACATCATCGGCGCGTGCCCCTCGATGCGCGAGGTGTTTCGCACGGTGGAAAAGGTGTCTGGGGCCGACATCAGCGTGCTCGTCACCGGCGAGACCGGCACCGGCAAGGAGCTGATCGCCCGCGCCCTGCACCAGGGCAGCCCGCGCAAGGACGAGCCCTTCGTGGTGGTCAACTGCGGCGCGATCCCCGAGAACCTGATCGAGTCGGAGCTGTTCGGGCACGTGCGCGGCGCCTTCACCGGTGCGGTCGCCACCCGCCCGGGCAAGTTCCAGCAGGCCCACGGCGGCACGCTGTTCCTGGACGAGGTGGGTGAGCTGCCGCTGGCGCTGCAGGTCAAGCTGCTGCGCGCGCTGCAGGAAAAGGTGGTGATGAAGGTCGGCGACACCAAGTCCGAGCACGTCGACATCCGCATCGTGGCGGCCACCAACCGCGACCTCGAGCAGGAGATGAAGCGCGGCGCCTTCCGCGAGGACCTGTTCTATCGGCTCAACGTGATCAACATCCACCTGCCACCGCTGCGCGATCGCGGCGATGACGTGCTGGTGCTGGCGAAATATCTGCTCGCCAAGCTCAGCGAGGAGTACGGCAGCAAAGTCAAGGGCTTCACGCCCAACGCCTTGATCGCGATCCGCAAGTACGACTGGCCGGGCAACGTGCGGCAGCTCGAGAACCGCATCAAGAAGGCGATCGTGATGTGCGACAAGACGCTGATCGGCGTCGAGGATCTCGACATGCTGCCTGAGGCCAGCTCGCCGATCACGACGCTCGCGCAGGCGCGCGAGGACTTCCAGCGCCGCTACATCCTCGAGGTGCTCGAGCGCAACAATGGCAACCGGACCAAGACGGCCCAGGATTTGGGCGTCGACCCGCGCACGATCTTTCGCTATCTGGAGCGCGAGCCCAGCGTCAAGCCGACCAAGGTCAACTGAGCCCACCCTGCGAACCCCTGATCGGCGCTGCGGAATGCTGACATCGATGTCACGCCACGCCTTCGGCCCGCACCGCGAGCAGAAAAAAAAGCCACGCAATTCCAAGATCTTGCGATGCTGTGCCGGAGCTGGCGCAGGACTTGCTTCGCCTTGGCTCTGGACGGTGGTGGCCGGGCTGCTGGCGTTGTGCTGCGGCGGCTGCCTGGTCACCGACAAGATCGTGTTCCCGGTAGACCCCGACATCCCGCCGACAATCCTCGACGAGCCGGGCACGCAGACGCCCAAAATCGGCGCCATCTTCTGCATCGACAAGCCCGCCACGCCGGAGTGGTCGCTCACGGTCAAGGTGCGCGACCAGAATCCACAGCAAGAGCTGTGGGCCCACTGGCGCGTGGTCGGCGATAATGACCCCACGCCCCCGTTCGAGAAGGACATGGTTCCGCTGCCGGCGGTCGGCCAGCTCGGGCGCGACTTCACCTTCAAAGTCCAGAGCGACACGCTGCAGGAGGGCAAGTGCCATCACCTGCAGCTGGCGGTCAGCGGGAGCTTCTTCGATCACACCGACCCCCGCTTCGACGACCCCCGCTACTTCGATTTCCCTTCTAACATCGACGACCTGGCCGAAGCGTCGTGGTGGGTGTGGGAGGGCAAGTGCGATCCGGCCACGGGTGACAGCGCGCGCCTGCTCGCGAGTTGCCAAGCGAAGCTGTTGACCCCGTCGATGGCGGCGACCACGACGAGCTCGGCGATGGGGCCATAGCATGGGCGGCGGTCGTCCACGCGGGTCGCTCGTGCTGCTGGTCCTGGTGGGGGGCTGCAGCTTCCAGGGCAAAAACGCCTCCGGCACGGGCACGCTCAACACCTGCAGCGTGAGCAGCGACTGCGCGGCGGGCAGCGACTGCCAGCAGGGCCTGTGCGTGGCGCGCAAGGCCGACGTGCCGCTGACGATCGCCCTGCAGGTCACCCCGCAGCGGCTCTCCGACGGCAGCGATCCGTTGCCGGTCACGCTCGATTCGTTCACGCTCAAGGGCGCCGACACGCGCACCTTCACCCTGCCCGCGCGCACCAGCGTGCGCGGCACCGTGCGCAGCGGCGGCAACGTGGTCGACGCGCAGCTCAGCTTTACGCCGGCGGCCGGGGTGGCGGGCATTCGACCGAGCGCGGTCAGCGTGGCGGTCAGCAGCGGCAGCACCAGCGACGGGAACGACTACGCGGTCCAGCTGCTCTCAGGTGTCCAGTATCGGATGCTGGTGTTGCCGACCAGCGGCACGCTGCCGCCCTATCACACCACCTTCACGGCGGGCGCAGACCCCTCGCCCGAGGTCGACTACGAGACGCTGCAGACCCAGCAGCAGGTGTTCTCCGTCGACGGCGTCTCGCTCGATCGCCCGCTGACGCTGACCGCTTTCGATCGCGCCAGCGGCGAGCGCATCTCGTCGACTGCGATGGTGGGCAAGGACGGCACGGCCACGCTGACGTTCGGGCCCGATCCGCCCGACGCGCGTCTCGAGCTCCGCGCGATGGAGAGCTACGACGCCGCGCAGGCCCTGAGCACGAGCTCCAGCGGCGGCGCTTGCGATGGCGACACGCCGGTAATTCCGGTGTTCAGCGTCGCGCAGGCCGAGCTGCCGCCAGCCACCAACGGCGTCACGCACATCGCGCTGCCGCAGACTCCGCAGCGCATTCGCTACGAAGGCTCGGTGGACCTGTGCAAGGAGCAGGGCGGCGACGGCTCGGACCTGAGCAAGCTGCCCGTCACGCTGCACTCGCGCTCGCTGCTGCTCGACTCGGCGGGACCCGTGAGCGCGTCCTTCGACGCCACCACCGACGCGAGCTACGACCAGCAGAGCGGGCAACTTCGCTTCTGTGTGCTGGTGATGCCGGGCGACTACGACGTGCTGGTCACGCCGCCGTCGAGCGTGCGCTGCGCGCTCTTCGCCGAGGAGCGGCTGATCCAGGGGCCGGACGGCATGGACGCGAGCGGCGCGCTGCTCGAGCTGCCCTCGCCCGCCTACCTCAAGGGCACGCTGCAGACCACGGACCTGGCGCCGCTGCAGGGCGCCACGGTGGAAGCGGCGGCGCTCGGCCGCAGCGGCGACATCGAGCTGTCGATGGGCGACCACAGCGTCACCCGCTACAACCGCTCGCAGCAGACCAGCACCACCGCCACCGGCGAGTTCAAGCTGCCGGTGGACCTGGGCAGCTACGACGTGGTGATCCGCCCGCCTCCGGATAGCGGCTTCCCCTGGCAGGTGCGCCACGACGTGGACATCGGCGCGCGCGGGGTCGAGTTCGCGACCGTGATCGACATGCTCTCGCCGGTGCCGCTCGACGGCACACTCGCGTTGGCGCGCGGCGGCAGCGGAGGCAGCGCCAGCTTGAGCGGCGCGCAGATCGACGCCTACGCCGTGATCGACGTGCAGGCCGACGGCGTGCGTGCGATCCAGGTCGGCAAGACCGTGGCCGACGCCACCGGCCACTTCATGCTGCTGCTGCCCCCCTCGACGCACCGCGGCTGGTAGCCGCCCGTTCCCCGCTCGCGTCGCGGCGATCGGGCCGCCCGGGCGTCGGGGCCGCCGGGAATCGGCGCCGGAGGCGGGGAGCGGCCGTGCTACGCTCGCAGGCGCGCGGCGCGGAGGCTTGCGGGCATGTTCGAATCGGCCGATCTGGCGCATCGCATCGACAAGGCGCACTACCACAGGGCCGAGCCCAAGCTGCGCGCGGCCCTGCTCGCTGTGCAGAGCGAGCTGCGCGCGCGCTCCGAGTTTCCGGTGCTGCTCGTCATCGGCGGCGTTGACGGCGCCGGCAAGGGCGAGACGGTGAATCTGCTCAATGCGTGGATGGACCCGCGGCACATCCGCACCACCGCCTTCCCGCCGCCCTCGGACGAGGAGCGCGAGCGGCCCCGGATGTGGCGCTTCTGGCGCGCGCTGCCGCCCAAGGGCACGATCGGCATCCTGTTCGGCGCTTGGCATACCGACCCGATCGTGAACCGGGTGATGAAGCAGGCCAGCAAGGCCGAGCTCGACGCGGCGATCGCCGAGGTGGTGCGCTTCGAGCAGATGTTGACGGCCGAGGGCGTGCTGCTGCTCAAGCTGTGGTTTCACCTGTCCAAGCCCCAGCAACGCAAGCGGCTCAAGAGCCTGGAGAAGGACTCCGACACGCGCTGGCGGGTGACACCGCAGGACTGGGAGCGCTTCGAGCGCTACGACGACTTCCGGCGCGTGTCGGAGCACTTCATCCGCCGCACTTCCACCGCCGAGGCGCCGTGGCTGGTCGTGCCCGGCGCCGATCCGCGCTACCGCAGCCTGACCGTGGGCCGGCAGCTGCTGGCTGCGATGCGGGAGCGCCTGGACGACCGCCCCTCGGGCAAGCCGCCCGACCGTACCCCGCCGCTGCTGTCGCCGCTCGACAATCTCGACGTGCTACGCGCGCTCAAGCTCGACCAGCCGCTCAGCCGCAAGCGCTACGACAAGGAGCTCGAGCACTGGCAGGGCCGGCTCAACCTGCTCTCGCGCGACAAGAGGTTCCGGCGGATCGCCGTGACCGCCGTGTTCGAGGGCAACGACGCCGCCGGCAAGGGCGGCGCGATCCGCCGCGTAACGGCAGCGCTCGACGCCCGCCAGTACCAGGTGATTCCGATCGCGGCGCCGAGCGAGGAGGAACGCGCGCAGCCGTACCTGTGGCGCTTCTGGCGACACGTGCCGCGGCTGGGGCGCTTGGCGCTGTTCGATCGCTCGTGGTACGGGCGCGTGCTGGTGGAGCGCGTGGAGAGGCTGTGCCCCGACGCGGACTGGGAGCGCGCGTACTCGGAGATCAACGACTTCGAAGCCCAGCTCGCCCAGAGCCACGTGGTGGTCGCCAAGCTGTGGCTCGCGCTCGACCGCGACGAGCAGCTGCGACGCTTCGAGCAGCGCGAGAAGGTCAGCTTCAAGCAGTTCAAGATCACGCAGGAGGACTGGCGCAACCGCAAGAAGTGGGGCGCCTACGAGCGCGCGGTCTGCGACATGGTGGAGCGCACCTCGACCGACGTGGCGCCCTGGACGCTGGTCGAGGCCAACAACAAGTACTTCGCGCGGATCAAGGTGCTTCGCACGCTGTGCGAGGCGATCGAACAGACGCTCGAGCGCGTGTGAACGAGGTCGAGAATCGACAGCAAGACGGGAAGGCGGGAAGAGAGAAAGTCGAGTGCTCCCCGTCTTCCCGCCTTGCTGTCAAGCTTCGACCGCGCTTCCCCATGGGATGGAGCTCAGCGGCTCGTCCGCGGCGACCTGCGCAGCAAGGCGAGCCCGATCACCAGCAGCCCGAGATAGCCCGGCCAGTCGCCCAGGCTGTCGTACAAGGTGCCGCCCGGCAGCCAGGCCACCTCGCCGACCAGGTTGGCGCGCACGAACAGGTTGGTGCGTGCGATCACCCGCCCCATCGGGTCAACAAACGCGCTGATCCCGCTGTTGCTCGCGCGCACGAAGTACAGCCGGTGCTCGATCGCGCGCAGAGCGCCGAGCGCGAGGTGAATGGGCGGTTCGGCGCTGGGACCGAACCAGGCGTCGTTGCTGAGGTTGACCAGCAGGTTCGGCTGCGTGGCCCGCACCACCTCGCGCACGAAACCCGGCAGCACGTCCTCGTAGCAGATCAGCGCGGCGATGCGGCGGCCGCGGAATGGCAGCGCGCGCGGTCCAGCGCCGGGAGTGAACTCGCCGCTGTTGGGCAGCAGGTCATAGAGGCGCGGGATGCGATCGCCGAGCGGGATGAACTCCGCGAAGGGGATCAGGTGCATCTTGTCTTCGCGCCCGAGCACGTGCCCGGCGGCGTCGGTCAGGAAGGCGCTGTTGTAGAGCCGGGCCTTGCCGTGCTCGACGCGGTGCCCGAGCCCGCCGAACAACACCGGTGTGGTCAAGGGCCCGAGCACCTGGCTGGCGTTCTTGGTACCCTCGGGCAGCAGGTACTTGACCGCGGTCTCGGGCCACACCAGCAGCTCGGGCCGCTGCGCTGCGCGCTCCAGGCGGCGCGATTGTTCCAGGTAGCGGCGGCGGCCCTCGGCGCGGTCGGCGAGCTTCTGGCGCGTGCCCATATTGGCCTGCACGATGCCCACCCGCAGCTTGGGCGCACGCTCGATCACGGCTTGCAGCGCGTGCACGCGCAGCGCGCCGTAGCCTGCGGCGGCGCCGAGTAGCACGGCGAAGGTCGCGAGCGCGGGCAGGCGCGCGCCACGGCCGCGCAGGGCGGAACAAAGCGCGGCGTTCAGCGCCACCAGCCAGGCCGAAAGCAGGATCGGGCCACCCAGCTCGGCGTGCTGCGCGAGCAGCGGGACCGGGTGCAGGCTGGCGGCGAAGTAGTTGGGGAAGAGCTGCGGATAGACCAGCTCGAGCGCGGCCTGGCAGAACGGTGCCAGCCACAGCGGCGAAAGGCCCGCTCGCTTGGCGCGCCACAGCAACCCGACGAACAACGCCTGCTGGCCGGCGTGCAGCAGGCAGATGAGCACGAAGATCAGCGCGCACGGAACTGGCGGCAAGGCCGAAAACGCGCGCAGCGTCGGCAACAGCCAGCGGAAGCCGAGCAGCTGCGTGACCGCACCGAAGCACAGCCCCGCGCCCAGCGCTTGGCGCCCGCGCAGCGGTCGCGCGTCGAGCAGCCACAGCACCGGCACCAGCGCCACGAACGCGAGCGGCCACAGCCCGATGCCTGGAAATGCGAGCACGTAGAGCACGCCCGAGAGGGCGGCCAGCGCATAGACGGCCACGCCGCTACATAGCGCGCAGCCGGCGCAAGCGCCCCGGAAAAGGCAGCTTCGAAGACGCCACAGGAAGAGGCGAAGGCGGGAAGAGAGGAAAGCACATCCGAGCCTCCCGGCTTCCCGTGATTGCTCATTTCCCCCTGCGCCGAGCGCTCTTGCGCAGGCCGGCCGGCCGCGAGGTCAGGTCGATGCCGTTGACGTTGGTACCGGGCGGGACCAGGTCGTCGATACGATCGAGCACCACGCTGTCCAGGCGCAGGTCGGCGCACGCCAGCAGGTCCTCGAGCTGCTCGGAGGTGCGCGGGCCGATGATCGCCGAGGTCAGCCCTGGATGCTCCAGCACGAACCCCATCGCCATGTGCGTGAGCGAGATCCCCGCTTCGCCGGCCAGCCCGTTAAGCGCGTTGGCTAGCTCGAGCTTGCGCTGGATCAGCTCGCTTTCAGGGCTGAAGGTGCCGCCGCGGCGGCGCGCCGAGAGCACCACGCGCGAGCCGTCCTTGAGATCCTCGCGCTTGAGGTAGCGGCCCGTCAGCCAGCCGCCGTCGAGCGGGCTCCAGCAGATCACGCCCATGCCGTAGCGCTGGCACACCGGCAGCACGAAGCGCTCGATCTCGCGGGAGAAGATCGAGTACCAGGGCTGCTCGCAGCGGAAACGCAGCAGTCCGCGCTTTTCGGCGACGAAGTGCGATTCGACGATGCGGTCGGGGGAAACATCGACGAGCCGAAGCTGCGAATCTTGCCCTGGTGGGTCAGGTCCGACAGCGCCGACATGGTCTCTTCCAGGTCGGTGTTGTCGTCGAAGCGGTGGATCTGGTACAGGTCGATGTAGTCGGTGCCCAGGCGCTTCAAGCTGGCTTCCACCTCGCGCATGATCCAGCGGCGCGAGCCTCCCATCATGTTGGGGTCCTGGCCCATCGGCGCGTAGAACTTGGTCGCCAGGATCACCTTGCTGCGGCGATCCTTGAGCGCCTTGCCCACGATCTGCTCCGACTCGCCGACCGAGTACACATCGGCCGTGTCGATGAAGTTGATCCCCGCGTCGAGCGCGCGGTGGATGATGCGCACGCAGTCGTCGTGGTCGCGGTTGCCCATCCCTCCGAACATCATCGCGCCCAGGCAGTAGCGGCTGACGCTCATCCCTGTTCTGCCCAAGATCCGGTATTCCATCGCGCTGCCCTTCCGTTTGCTTGGCTTGAAGCGAATTCAATCTTGTAGGTAAGTCCGGCCTTCGGATCAACCCCGGGCCGAGCCTAGCGCACGCGGTGCCGCCGCGGACATGCCTGTTTGCCGGCGCCGGCCGCTCGCCGAAATGGCAAGCCCCTTCACGGGCTTGCTCCGCGCGCCGGCGCGGTGCTACAGCGCCCCCCATGGACACTGCTGGTCCCAATCCCATCGCGGTCGCCTTTCCACGCGGGACGAGCTCGCTCGCCGCGAAGCGGTTGCGCTCCTTTGAAATACACTGAGTATTCCTGCAGTCGTGCCGGCATCGCAGGGCGAAGCCCGAGAAGCCGTAGCGCACGAACCCGTCGCGCGCAGAAATCCAACCCCGAGAGAATGGGAGCAGCAGTGTGGACGCCGGCTCTGGCCGTGACCGAGCGCGCATCGGGGTCTGCGTGGCCAGCGCGCTCGTGGTCAGCCTGGTGCCCTTGCCGTGGCTGTGGTTCGCCCTGCGCAACGCCAGCTTCGCCGGGCTGAGCCGCGAGCAGGGCATCTACGAGGGCACGGCCTGGGCGATCGCGCACGGCGCGCGCCTCTACCGCGACCTGCGCGAGAGCAGCGGCCCGCTGGTGCACGAGCTCTACCTGCTGGCCCGGCTGCTGGGCGGCGCCGATCCGCACCGCCTGCGCAGTCTCGATCTGGGCGTGTCGACGCTGCTGTTCGCCTGGCTCGGCGGCTCGCTGCCCGGCGCCACCGGGCTGCGGCCCGAGCGCCGCGCCCTGCGCGAGCGCGCGGCCTGGGCCGCCGCTGGCGCCGTGGTGCTGCTCGCGCAGTACCTCAGCTTCTACGACGCCAGCGAGCTGACGGTGCCCGAGAGCCTGCTCGACTGGTTCGTGCTGGCGGCCTTCGCTTGCGTGCTGCGTGCGCTCGCCAGCACGCGTCCGGCGGCTGCCCGCCGCTGGTCCGCATTGGCGGGCGCGGCCAGCGTCACGGCCTGGCTGGGCGAGCCGCTGTCTTTGGCCTACAGCGCGCTGCACCTGCTCGCGCTCGGTGCTGGCGCTTGCGCCGCCGAGCTCGGGCCGCGCCGGCGGCTCGCGGCGTTCGGCGCCGGCGCGCTGCTGGGGCTGGCGCTGCAGGCGGTCTTCGTCGCCGCCTGCTGCGGAGCAGGCGAGCTGTTGCAGGTGGTTCTGCTCGATACCGGCTACTATCGCGTGCTGGCCGCGCACGGACAGCAGGCCGCCGAAGCCCTGCGCCATAGCCTCGAGCCCGTGCTGCTGGCGGTCACGCTCGCGCTGTGCGCCTGCGCGCTGATCGCGCTGCGGCGCCTGGGACGCCACATGCTGGCGTTCGCGCTATTTCCGCCGTTCGCGCTCGCGCTCGACCTGACGCCGGGCCGCCGGCTCGGCGCGCACATCCATTCGCTCAGCTCGGGCCTGGCGCTGCTCGTGCTCGCGCTCTGCTGCCACGTCTGCGGCGAGGCTCCGGCTCGGTCCGACGGCAGCGAGCGCGCTGCGGCGCCCGTGCCGGTGCTGTGGCCGCTGCTGCTGGCGGCGCTGCTCGGCTATCGCGCGGCCCAGGCTCTGTTGGGCTCGCCGTACCTGCACGCCGACTTTGCAGTCCTGGACGGCCGCAGGCCCGAGGCCCGGACTGCGCCGGTCTACCTGCGTCACTACGATACCGCCGACTTCGCCTCCGTCGGCCTGGTCGAGGCTGGCGCCTTTGTCCGGCGCCACACCCGTCCCAAGGATCGCATCCAGATCTACGGCATGGACCCCTACCTGCTCGCGCTGGCCGAGCGGCGCAGCGCGACGCCTTACCTGTATGCCACCGAGCTCAATCCGAACGCGATCGCCGCCGGCGTCCGGGCGTCGGGTGGCTCGCCCCAAGCGGCCGCCGAGGGGGCGGCCCGAGCGCAGCGCAACGCCGCCGATTTCGTCCACAGGCTGCAACACGCGAGCCCTGCGGCCCTGGTGCTGATCGACCGCGCGCCGATCTTTCACCCCGTGCACGCCCTGGACGAGCTGCTGACGTGCATGCCGCAGCTCCGCACCCTGCTGCGCCGGCGCTACCGCGAGCGGTTCTCGACGGGCCTGGTGCACGTCTATCTGCGCAACGATCGCTGGCCCCGCCGCCACTGAGCGCAAGCCTGCTTGGGCCGCGCCCTGCCCGCAGCCGCCTGCTCTCAGTCGCTCGGCGAGGGCATGCCGCCCGTGTCTTCCAGGTAGGCCAACGCGAGCCGCGCCAGCGGATCGGTCGCGGGCGTCAGCAGCGGTTTCGCCCCGGGCACCTGTCCGGTCTGGTCGAACTGCGAGAAGGCGTGACCCAGCTCGTCGAACAGCACCTTGCGCCGGCCGTCATAGGCCGTGACCAGGTCGGCGATCAAGTGCTCGTTGACGTCGAAGCGCCAGGTGTCGCTGAGCAGGATGCGCGGCTTGCCCGACGGGTGTGCGAGCACTTCCTGCAGATCGAGGCCGTCGAGGTCGCCCGGAGCCGGAGTGTCGGTGAGCGCCAGGATCGTCGGCATCAGGTCGACCAAGCTGACCAGGGGATCGACCGGCCCCACCGGCCAGCCGGGCACGTAGGCGATCAGCGGGATCCGGATCAGCTGCTCGACCAGCGAGTAGCCGTGATGGCGGATCCCGCGGTCCAGCTCCTCGCCGTGGTCCGCGGTCACGAACACGGCGGTGCGCGGCCGCCGGGCGAGCACCGCGAGCAAGCGTCCCAGCTGGCTGTCCATGTAGCGCACCTCGTGATCGTAGCGATCGGCGACCGAGGTTCCGTACACCGGCGTGCCCAGGTGCTGGGTGTCCGGGCTGTGCACGCCGAAGAAGTGCACCCACAGGAACAGGCGCTTGTCGTGGGGCGCGTGGGCCAGCTCCCAGATCGCGGTCGAGGCGGTGTCGGCGTCGTCGTGCAGCACGGTGGCCCCGGGATTGACCTGATGATAGCTATCGAAGCCGTCCTCGATGCCGGTGCCCGGCCGCAGGATCTCGGACTGCCCGTCGTCGATCACGGCAAGCGTGCGCATGCCGCGGCGCGCCAGCCACCGCGCTAGCGGGACGTGCGGGTCGGTGGTAGGAAAGGCGAACAGCCAGGCCGGCGTCTCGCCGGGCCGTAGCTGCGGCGCGAGCGGATTGCGCAGCAGCCGGTGCTGGCTGGTCTCGTAGAAACGCGTCCAACGCAGCCGCCGCGGGTAGACCCCTCGCATCAGCGACGGTAGCGCCAGGCTGGTCCACGCCCCCGACGTGTACGCGTGGGTGAACACCGTGGCGCGGCGCGCCCAAGCGTCCAGGCTCGGCGTCAGGCGGCGCTTGCGCGAGCCCGGCGGATCGTAGATCCCCACGCGGTCTCGCCGCAGCGAGTCGATGGTGATCAGGACCACGTCCAGCGGCGAGGGGTCGGTCGGCAGCGCCGCTTGCGCGTCCGCGGTCGTCTTGCGATGGGCGTCGCCCATGGCGCAGTTGTCGTCGATGCCGTTGTCCGGGATCTCGGGCGCGCCCGGATGCACGCGCGGGTCGAGCGGCGCGCAGTCTCCGCCGCCGAGCAGCGAGGCGTAGCCGTCGCGGTCGATGTCGAGCAGATCGCGCGAGGCCGAGAGCACGGTCGCGGGCCAGGGCCGCGCGGCGAAGGCCTGCAGCGTGCGCGGCGCGCTCTCGCCGAGCGTGAGCAGCGGCACCGCCGCCAGCAACAGCAGCGCCAGCACCACCTTGCGCGAGAGCCGCGGCAGCCGCAGGCGCTGGCCAATCACGGCCAGGCCGAACATCGCCACGTAGAGCGCCGCCATGCGCAGCGCGAAGTGTCCGATCGGGTACAGGCCGACGTAGAGCACGCGGTCGGCGACGTTGAGCACGGCCGCGCACCCGATCAGCACGGCGGCGACCGCGTTGCGCGTCGCCGGCCGGCGCGCCCCCAGCAGGGAGCTGCCCTCGGGCCCCACCGGCTGCAGCGCGCACAGCAGCCCGCCGAGCAGCAACGAGCCCAGGGCGCACACGCCGAGCACGGCGATCGCGAGCTTGCTGTAGGCGCCCTGCAGGCGCCGCGTCGCGCCCAGCAGGAAGGCCAGGCGCGCGCCCGCCCCGAGCGAGAGCAGCGGCCACAGCAGGTAGCCCAGGCGGCGCGGCAACAGCCCGACCAGGAAGAACGCCAGCTGCCACATCAGCCCATACAGCACGCCGACGCCGGCCGCGAGCCCCGCCAGGCACAGCGCGAAGTGCACGCCGAAGGGGCCACCGCCGAAGATCACGTCGAGCGCGCAGCTCAGCAGCAGCGCGAGCGCGCAGGCGCTCGGCAGCCGAATGCTGGGCCAGGGCGGGAGGCGGAGGCGGGCCATCACGGCGCGGCGCAGCATGCCATCCGGCACCGCGCTTGTCTCGATAACCATCGGCGATGGGCTTCGATGCCCAAAAAGCGACAGGGCCGTGGTCTGGCGGCCCGCGGCGTGCGCGACCGCCGGCCCGCGCCCGTGCTCACCGGCCCGCGGCAAGCCGGCTTCAAGCTCGGCGGTGTTGCAGGGCCTTCTTGACCTTGTCGATCAGGTCGGAGGCCTTGAACGGCTTGGTGATGTAGTGGCGTGCGCCGGCGTTGATCCCGGTGATCATGTCGAGCGGCCCGCTCTTGGCCGTCAGCATGACCAACGGGATGTTGCCGATCGCCGGGTCGTTCTTGAGCGTCTTGGCCAGCGTGACGCCGTCCATCCGCGGCATCATCACGTCGGTCACGATCACGTCGGGCTTGAAGCCTTGCTTGAGCAGGTCGTAGGCCTCCTGGCCGTCCTTGGCCAGGGTCACCTCGCCCACGCTCTTGAGCATCGTCTTCATCATCAGCAGCAGGTCGGCGTCGTCCTCGACCACCAGGATCTTGGGAAGGACTTGGCCTGTGACTGGATCGATCGCCATGGCGCTTTCCTAGGGCCCGGAAGGCCGGTTGATCTGCACGAGCGAGCGCTGCATCAGCGAGCCTCCGGCTCGACTAGGGGCCAAGGCCTGGCGTCCTCGACGAGCATGTTGGGCAGGCCGTCCTCTTCGGCGAAGAACAGCCCGCACTTTCCGCAGGCGAAACCCAGCGGCTGCTCCACCCGCAGCAGCGAGCCGTGGCACTTGGGGCAAGCCAGCAGGTCCAGAAGCGATTGTCCTGTAGTCACCGAATCCACCTTGTTTCCAAGTCTAACACGGGTTGCCGGCGCAAGCGCAATCGCGGCCCCGATGGCTCCTAGCTACACCGAGCCGCCGTCTTTATCATGATGCACGATCAACGCGCTTCGATCAGCACGTCGCGCCGCCCGCCGGCCTTGGCGCTGGGGGGACCTACCACGCCCTCCTTTTCCATACGCTCGACCAGCTTGGCGGCCTTGTTGTAGCCGATGCTGAGGTTGCGCTGGATGTGGCTGATGGAGCAGTAGCCGGCCTGCGCCACCAGCGCCACGGCGCGATCGTAGAGCGGATCGTCCGAGCTCGAACCCAGACCGAGTCCCGCGTCGTCGTCGTCCTCGCGAGGCCTCAGGATGTTGTCGTCGTAGATCGGCTCGCCCTGCAGGCGCAGGAAGTCGCACACCGACTTGACCTCGTCCTCGCTGATGAACGCGCAGTGGACGCGCTTGAGGTCGTTGCTGCCCGGCATCAGCGTCAGCATGTCGCCGTTGCCCAGCAGGTGCTCGGCGCCGTTGCGCCCGAGAATGGTCTTGCTGTCTTCGCGCTGGCTCACCTTGAACGCGATGCGCGAGGGGAAGTTCGCCTTGATCATGCCGGTGATGACGTCGACGCTGGGTCGCTGGGTGGCGAGGATCACGTGGATGCCCGCGGCGCGTGCCTTCTGCGCCAGCCGCGCGATCGCCGCCTCCACGTCCTTGGCCGCCACCATCATCAGGTCCGCGAACTCGTCGACCACCACCACCACGCTGGGCAGCTTCTCGGGCGGCTCGTCGCAGGCGTCCGGCTGCTCGCCCAGATCGAGGTCGAGCAGCACCTCCTCGCCGTGCACGCCCTGCGCGCGCAGCTTGCCCGCGCGCCTGGGCATGAACTGCTCGACGCTCAGCTCGCCGCGCAGCACGCGCTCCACCCGCGCGTTGTACGACACCAGGTTGCGCGCCCCGGCGTCCGCGAACAACTGATAACGACGCTCCATCTCGTCGACCGCCCAGCGCAGCGCGAGCGAGGCCTTCTTCATGTCGGTGACGACCGGCAGCAGCATGTGGGGGATACCGTCGAAGACCGCCAGCTCGACCACCTTGGGGTCGATCATCAACAGCCGCACCTGCTCGGGCGTCTTCTTCATCAGCAGCGAGGTCAGCATCACGTTCAGGCCGACGCTCTTGCCCGATCCGGTCGCGCCCGCGACCAGCAGGTGGGGCATCTTGCTCAAGTCGCCGTAGACCGGCTGGCCCACGATGTCCTTGCCGAACGCCACGGGCAGCAGGCCCTCCTGGTGGCGCCAGCGTTCGTCCTCGAGCAGCTCGCGCAGCTGCACCGTCTGGCGCAGCTTGTTCGGCAGCTCGAAGCCGACCCGCGCCTTGCCCAGGATCGGCGCCACGATCCGCACCTTCTCCGCCGCCAGTGCCATCGCCAGGTCGTCCGAGAGGCTGGCCATCTTCGAGATCTTGGTGCCGCTCTGCGGCTCGAACTCGTACATCGTGACCACTGGACCCGGGTGGATCTCGTCGACGCGGCCGCGCACGCCGTAGGCCGCGAGCTTGTCCACAAGGCGCACGGCGTTGTCCTTGAGCGTCTGCTCGTCGATGCGCAGCACGCTCTCGGCCGGCTCCGCCAGCAGCGTGGAGGGCGGCAGCATGTAGGT
This sequence comes from uncultured delta proteobacterium, assembly GCA_963778655.1. Taxonomy (GTDB): domain Bacteria; phylum Myxococcota_A; class Polyangia; order Polyangiales; family JAFGIB01; genus CAVZVA01. Next base: position 283,765 of record CAVZVA010000010.1, on the reverse strand, counting down.
ACGGCCGTCGCTGCCGGTGTGGGTGGCGAGCCCGTGATCGCCGCGCGCGCTGCGCTTCTGCGGCTCCATGCGCGGCGCGACGATCACCGGGCCCTGCTTGTTCTTGGGCCGGCGGCCGCTGCCGTGCTTCGGCGCGCCCGTCCCGCCCGCGGCGGAGACGGCACGCGCGGCGTCGTCATCGTCGCCGTCATCGTCGTCGAGATCCTCGTCCTGCTGCTCGTCGTCATCGTCATCGTCGTCGTCGGGCGACTCGTGCTCGCCGGCAGTGCTGCGCGCGGCGGCGTCGAGCGCGCCGGCCGCGCTCGAGCGCCGGGCGCCCGGCTCGACGGCGCCCTGTGGGGCCGCCTGCTCGCCATCGGCCAGTGTGATGCGCGGCTGCGCCGCCGCCAGCGCCGCGGCGCGCTCCTCGGCCTCGATCGCCTTGGCCTCGCGCCAGGCTTGCGACAGCGACGCGCCCGTGTCGCGCGCCGAGCGGTACAGCCCGAACGCCGCCCGCCGCAACGAGCCGCGCAGCCTGCGCGCGAGCGCCACCACCGACAGCCGCGTGCGCAGCACCAGATTGACGAGCAGGCTCGAGACGCAGATCACGTAGGCGCCCGCAGTGCCGAGCAGCGAGCGCATCACCTCCGCCAGCATCTCTCCGGTCAAGCCGCCGGCCTGGTGGCCGCCGAAGAAGTCGCGCGGCGAGAGCAGCAGGTGCAGCAGCGCGCAGCCGAGCAGCAGCACGACCAGCAGCGAAGCCACGCGCGCGACCCACGCCTCGGCGTGCATGCGCGTGGCGCGGAACAGCGTTGCCGTCAGCATGGCGAGCTCGAGCGGCAGCCACAACACGCCCAGTCCGAATGCGCTGACGAAGAAGCGCGCCACCGCCTCGCCCACCGGGCCGACCCAGTTCTCGCCGCCGCGCCGGTCGTACGACCACAGCGCGAGCGTCAGCAGCAGGGTCGCGGCCGCACCGCAGATCCCGAGGACTTCGTGCCTGCGGCCGACCTCGTTGGCCGATGTAGGAGCTGTGGCTGTCGAGCGCACGTGTGCCCACTCACAGGCTACCGAGAGCGCTTCGAAATCGTCAACAATTCGGCCAAGTTGATGCCAGGCGCGGGGATTTTCGGCAGTCCCGGCGTCCGCTTGCGCCCGCTTCGGCCTCGGATGGCCGCAGAACGTCGAGCCAGGCGTGCTCGCGCTTGATTGCACTGCGGAATTCTCTAGTATCGTCAGGGCCAAACGGCACGGTTCAATGTAGGCGACTAGGACACCTTCACGGGGCTGCACCACGAGCCGGACCAGCCTGCGTGGGGAGGGGCGATGCGACCACCTCGGCTGCGCAAATTCATCTTCGGACCCGTGCTCCTCGCCGCCATCGCGGCCGCCGGCTGCAAGGTCAGTCAGAGCGACGTCGACACCTGGAAGGGCACCGTCAAGGGCCCGGGCAAGATGGTCGCGGTCATGCTGGCCGACAAATACGACCTCGATCTACGGGCCTATGCGGCGCTCGGGCTGGTGGACATGGACCGCCACGACGTCGATGGCGTCGCCGAGCTGCTCGACGCGATTCAAAAGGTCGACTCCGCCACGCGCGACAAGATGATCGCCGCGCTGGTGCCGGGGCTGATCAAGCAGATGCAGGCCCCGGACCCGACCTCCAATCCGAGCGATGGCCCGCCCGCGCGCCAGGTCCGCGCCAAGGACGCGGCGTTTGCGCTGATCGCCGACGCCTCGCCCGACAGCCGCAAGGCGCTGACCGAAGCCGTGATGCACTGGTACATGGCTGACTTCAACGGCCGCAGCTTGTCAGGCAATTACAGCGCCGAGCAGGTGGTGCGCGCGCTCGGCTCGCCCGCGGCCAAGATGCTGGTCGACGGGCTGTCGGCGCGCTTGCCGCAGCAGGCGCTGGCCAAGCTCGCGGAGCTGATCGGCCAGCTCGGCGATGCCGACGCCAAGCAGCGCGCCGGGCAGAAGCTGGTGGCGATCGAAGCCGAGATGCGCGGTCCCGACTTTCTCAACTGGCTGAAGGGCGAGATCGCCAAGCAGCTCGGCAGCGCGGGCGGGGCCGGCGACGCCGCCCGCATCGAAAAGACAGCCGAGCTCAACCGCGAGAAGTTCATCGACGACGGGGCGATTCCGGCGATGGCCTACCTAGCCGATCAACCGGAGGTCGGCGCGCGGCTGCTGGCGATCGCCTCCGACAAGAACCCCGCACTGACCGAGCGGCGCACGCGCGCGCTGCAGGCCCTCGAGGGCAAGGTCAACGAGAGCCAGCTGCAGCCGCTGCTCGCGCTGGCCCTCGACCCCAGCTCGCCGGCCTCGGTCCAGGACTACGCATTCGACCGCGTGGGCGACATCCGCAGTCCCAAGGCGATCCCGCCGATGTGGCCGCTGGTACAGGACGCCGCCAAGCAGCGCGAGCGCTGGCGCGCGGGCGAGCTGGTGCTGGCGATCGGGGGCAGCGGGGTGCTCTCGGAGTTCTTCGCCAAGCTGCCGCGGGGGGCGGATGTACGCTACGAGCCCGAGGAGCTCGAAGGCTACGCCGGACGGATGGGTCAGATGATTCCGCTGCCCACCGCGATCGCCAGGTCGGAGCTCAGCTCCCCCAACTGGTGGGACAGGGTGATCGCGCTGCGCTTCTTCCAGCGCAAGGGCACCGACGCCGACATCGCGCAGATGAGTCGGCTCCTTCAGGACAAGACCGCCGTCAAGGGCAAGAACTGGGCACCGGGCACGACCGTCGGCCAGGTTGCGAAGCAAGCGATCGACGGGTTACGAGAGCGTCTGGGCAAACCCCAGGGCTGAAGCCTCGAGGCCGGCGCAGTTGCACATGAGCCAAGTCTGGGCAAACGGAGCGAAGCCACCCCCGCAGCCGATGCAGTAGCGTGACCACCATGACGACGCAGGATCAGAACAAGAAAACCCTCCGGCACTTCCAGTGTCGGGATTACCTGTGGGACATCTTCGAGCAGATGAGCGCTGAGCTCGAGTGTTCGACCGACTATCTGATCAACGAGGCCATGCGCCAGTACGCGCGCTCGCGCAACTACGGCACCAGTCGCCGCGGCAACGCCGCCTCCACGCAGCCGCCGCCGAGCCACATGGGGATGGGCGGAGGCAACCCCAGCGGCACCATCCCCTCCCTGCGCGAGAGCCTGCCGGCGCGTCCGTCCGGACCGCTGCCGCCTCCGCGCCCTTCGCGCCCCTCGATGCCCGGACTCGGCGCACGCCTGCCCGCATCCATGCCGCCGCCGCCGCGCGTGACGCGCCAGAGCGCCGCCTCGATGCCGCCGCCGCTGCCCGGCGCCGGCCGCGCGGTTGCTCCCCAGATGCCTTCGCGCGCGCAACTCTACGTGATCTTCAATGGCCAGAAGATCCCGGTGACCAAGGACGAGTTCATCATCGGCCGAGGCTCCAAGAGCGCCGATCTGGCGATCAAGGACGGCAACATCTCGCGTCGTCACGCCGCCGTCGTGTTCCATAACGGCGCCTACTACATGAAGGATCTCGGCAGCACCAACGGCATCGAGTACCAGGGGCGGCGCTTCGACAGCAAGCACATCGAGGAAGGCGACACCTTCCGCATGTGCGACTACGAGCTGCGCTTCACCTATCAGTGAGCGGCCGCGTCACCCCGCTTCGACTGGCGGAGCGCTCAGGCTTCGGGCTCGGGCGTAGGCACCGCGGGCGAGTCCGTCGACGGCAGCTTGCGCAGCTCGGGCAACCCGACGCGGATGCATCGCTGCACGATCCACGAGAGGGAGCGATCGAGCCGGTCGGCTTCGCGCTGGATCTCTTTCAGCATCGTCTCCGGAAAATACAGGCTCTGCTTGCGCTTGTCCGTGCTCATCGAGGCCTCCCGGGGGCGGCTGCAGCATAGCCTACCGCGGTCCCGGGTTCAAAGAATGTCCCTGCTTGCGGGCGTATCGAGGCCCGGCGGGAGGTGGCCGCGCAAGAGCTGCGGCGGCGGCGGACGTGCGCCAGGGCCGGCAGCTGCTTTTTGCGTTGGCCCGGCCGCTCGCCGGCCCCGGCCGGACCTGTCATCGCGGGCTCGATCGGCTCTCCGCCCGAGCGCGGTATCGCGTTGACTCCGGCCCGGCTCACGTCCTATGAGCCAGCGAGCATGACCACGGCTCGGCCTACCAGCTTTGCCCGGCGCTTCGCCGCGCTACGCGCGCGGCGCGGCCCGTTCTGTCTCGGGCTCGACCCCAGCCCCGAGCTGCTCGCGAGCTTCGGCTCCAAGGACGACATCTGGGGCCTGCGCGACTTCTGCAACCGCGTGATCGACGCAGCCGCCCAGCAGGTCAGCGTGATCAAGCCCCAATCGGCATATTTCGAGCGCTTCGGTGCCGCCGGCTTCGAGGTGCTATCGGACATCATCGGCTCGATCCACGCGCTCGGCAGCCTGGCGCTGCTGGACGTCAAACGCGGCGACATCGGGGCGACAAACGCCGCATACGCGAGCGCGTTGCTCGGGCCCGACAGCGCGCTCGGCGCCGATGCGATCACGGTCCATCCCTACCTCGGTTTCGGTGCGCTCGAGCCCTTCCTCAGCCGTGCCCAGCAGACCGGCTGCGCGGTGTTCGCGGTGGTGCTCTCCTCCAACCCCGAGGGCCGTGCGATCCAGAACGCCCAGGTGTCCGAAGGCGTGAGCGTGGCCCAGCAGTTGTGCGCGGAGATCACCGCGCACAACGCGGAAGCCTCTACCGAGGAGGTGGGTCCGGCCGGCGCGGTGGTCGGGCTGACCGCGGAGGGCGCAACCGAGATCGCGTCGCGGCTGCCGCGCAGCCTGCTGCTGGTGCCCGGGCTCGGCGCGCAGGGCGGGACCTTCGAGCAAGTCGCCGCACGTTTCGGCGGCGCGGCCGCGCGCGTGCTGCCGGCCTCATCGCGCGATGTGCTGCGCCACGGGCCGGATCGCGGCGCGCTGCACCAGGCCGTCCGGGAGCACTGCGCGCGCGCTGCCGAGGCGCTGGGTTGAGACGGCGATGGCCGAGGCCAGACACATCGTGGTGACGGGCGGGACCGGCGCGTTGGGCAGCGCGGTGGTCGCGCGGCTGCTGCGCGACGGCGCGCGCTGTCACGTGACCTACGTCGAGGAGCGCGAGCGCACGCGCTTCGCACACGCCGGGGAGGTGACGTTGCAACGCGTCGACTGCGGCGATGAGGCCGAGGTGCGCGCGTTCTACGCCGGCCTGCCCAAGCTCGACGCCTCGATCCACCTGGTGGGTGGCTTCGCCAAGGCGGAGATCAGCGCGACCTCGCTCGCGGGCTTCGAGGCGATGCTGCGCATGAATGCCGTGACCGCGTTCCTGTGCTGTCGCGAGGCGATCGCGCGCATGCGTCCGGGCGGAGGCCGCATCGTCAACGTGGCGGCACGCCCCGCGCTCGAGCCGGCCGCCGGCATGGTCGCCTACGGCACGGCCAAGGCCGCGGTCGCGGCGCTGACCCGCGCGCTCGCGAGTGAGGTGCTCGCCGACGGCATCCTGGTCAACGCGGTGGTCCCTTCCACCATGGACACGCCCGCCAACCGCCGGGCGATGCCCGACGTCGACTTCGGGCGCTGGCCCAAGCTCGATCAGGTTGCCGAGGCGATCGCGTTTCTCGCCGGCACCGACAACAGCCTGACCAGCGGTGCCCTGCTGCCGGTGTACGGTCGGGCGTGAGCTTGGTATCTTGCCGCGTCGAAAGCGAGCAATGCACATGCCACGCTTGATCGAGAAGCCCACGCGGGTACAAGCGGCCGGAACCAAGCCCAAGGCGATCGACGAGCTGATCGGGCGCGTCAACAGCGGCGACCAGGGCGTGAGCATCGCCTTGATGAACAGCCCGGCCGGCTGGGTCGAGCCCGGCCAGCGCCCCGAGTTCGACGAGTACACGGTCGTGCTCGAGGGCGCGCTGCAGGTCGAGCATGAGGGCGGAAGCATGCTGGTGCGCGCGGGCCAGGCGGTGCATGCCCGTCCCGGCGAGTGGGTGCGCTACAGCACGCCCGAAGGCGCGCGCTACCTGGCGGTGTGCTTGCCCGCCTTCAGCCCCGCCACGGTCCACCGCGACTAACTTGCGTTCAGAAGCGTCCAGGAGCGGCTTTGTGTCCTCGGCCCGGCCCTGCGGCGTACAAGCAGTACGCCTCGGTCCGGTCCTGCCGGCGCGCTCGCTCCTGAGCACTTCTGAACGCAAGCTACGCGTGCCAGTGCGCGCAACAGCTCGCCTTCGAGATTCAGCGGGAAGCTTGGACGGGTTTCTTCGCGTCTTCCCGTCTTGCTGGGTCTGCTCAACCGCCGGCGCCCGCGGTGGGGCTACCAGTCTTCGGGCTCGATCGAGTCTTCCTCGGGCGACATGTCGTCGTCGAGCACGTCGTCGTCGAGCTCGGGCTCGGTGCCGAGCTCGGGGCCGTCGTCGAGCCCGAGCTCGTCGAGCGCCATGTCGTCACCGGGCTCGTCCATCGGCATGATTGCGGGCCGCGCCGGTACGTTCACCGCCGGCGCGATGAGCAACGGGCTGGCTTCCCTGCCGTTGGTCTGCGGCTTGGCCGCGGGCTTCGGCTTGGGCGCAGCCTTCGGCTTGGCAGTCGGAGCTTTGGGCGCGGCCTTCTTGGGCGCGGCCTTCTTGGGCGCGGCCTTCTTGGGCGCAGCCTTCTTGGGCGCAGCTTTCTTGGGCGCGGCCTTCTTGGCTCTCTTGGGCGCAGCCTTCTTGGGCGCAGCTTTCTTGGCTCTCTTGGGCGCAGCCTTCTTGGCTCTCTTGGGCGCAGCCTTCTTGGGCGCAGCTTTCTTGGCTCTCTTGGGCGCGGCCTTCTTGGCCTTCTTCGGCGCAGCCTTCTTCGCCTTCTTGGCCTTCTTCTTGGCCGCCGCGGGCTTTGCCGACTTCTTTGCCGACTTCGTCTTTGCAGCCTTCTTCTTGGTCGCCATGCCTGTGCTCTTCCTGCTCGGTTTGCGTCGATGGTACAGCGCGTCGCAGCCGACTCAAAGCGCCGAAGCAAAGAACTTTGCGCCGCCCCCTTCGGGCGCGCGGGTCCGGGTCGAGCGCCGCCCCCGAACGCTGTGTGAACCGACCGGGCCGCGTGGCGGGTACGCTCCAGCGCGCGGCCGGGTGCAGGTCCGACGCGAATGGGCCGGCGTGCGGCCGCTGCCCGGCCCGTGTGCGGCTCCGGCCGGACGAGGTCCGCCCGAAGCCAAAGACTGCTACAACCGCGGCCGTGGGCAGCAGCCGTAGCTACGTGGATCCGGGCGCTGGCCGGGGCGTGTTCTGCAATCGCACGCTGAACATGCGCTCGATTCGCGCGGTCGGTTGCGACATGGATTACACGCTGATCGACTACGACGCCGAGGCGTGGGAGCGTCGGGCCTACGAGCACGTGCGCCAGCGCCTGGCGGCGCGTGGATTCGCGTTGGGGGGGCCGGGCTTCGAGCCGCAGCTGTTCACCCGCGGGCTGATCCTCGACGTCGAGCTGGGCAACGTGCTCAAGGCGAACCGTTTCGGCTACGTCACGCGGGCCTCGCACGGTACCCGCATGCTCACGCACGAGGAGCAACGCCGGACGTATTCGCAGGTCTGGGTCGACCTGAGCGAGTCGCGCTGGGTATTCCTCAACACGCTGTTTTCGCTCTCCGAGGTGTGCCTGTACGCGCAGCTGGTCGACCTGGTGGATCGGGGCGCGGGCGAGGCCGCTGGAGCGCTCGGCTACGCCGGCCTGTACCGGGTGGTGCGCGACACCATGAACGCCGCGCACCTCGAAGGCGAGCTCAAGGCCGAGGTTGCGGCCGACCCGGAGCGTTTCGTCACGCTCGATCCAGAGCTGCCGGTCGCGCTGCTCGACCTCAAGCACGCGGGCAAGCGCCTGCTGCTGGTGACCAATTCGGAGTGGAGCTACACGGTCGCGATGATGAGCTACGGCTTCGATCGCTTCCTGCCCGCGGGGATGCGCTGGCGCGAGCTGTTCGACGTGGTCATCGTGCAGGCCGGCAAGCCCGGCTTCTTCGAGGGGCGCGCGCCGCTCTATGAGGTGGTCGACGAGAGCGGCCTGCTGCGCCCCTCGCCCGACAAGCTGGAGCCGGGCCGCGCCTATCTCGGTGGTCACGCGCGGCTGCTCGAGCAAGCGTTCGGGCTCGACGGCGAGGAGATCCTGTACGTGGGCGATCACGTCTACGCGGACGTGCACGTCTCGAGCCAGATCCGGCGCTGGCGCACGGCGCTGGTGCTGCGCGAGCTCGAGCACGAGGTGGCCGCGGAGCAGGCCTTCGCGTCCAGCCACGCCGAGCTGCGGCGGCTGATGGCCGACAAGCAGCGGCTCGAGCGCGAGCAGGCGCAGCTGCGGCTGTGTCTACAGCGCGTGCAGCTCGGCTATGCGCCACCGCTGCCGCTCGAGCTGCGCGGGGCGCAGGAGCGACTGCGCGAGCTGCGCACCGAGCTCGGCGCGCTGGACCCGCGCGTGACGGCGCTGGCCAAGGCGGCAGGCGAGATCGGCAACGCGCGCTGGGGACCGCTGATGCGCGCCGGCAACGACAAGAGTCGGCTCGCGCGCCAGATCGAGCGCCACGCGGACGTGTACACCTCGCGCGTCTCGAACCTGTTGTACCTCACGCCGTTCGGGTACCTGCGCGCGCCGCGCGGAAGCCTGCCGCACGACGCGTGAACGCGCGCGACCGCGCGCTGCCCACGCGCGTTCGGGGTGTGCTCGTGACCCCGTGCGCGCGGGGCCACGAGGCGCGCCGGGGGGCTCTAGCGGCCAGCCAGCGGCCGGGCTGGCGTCTTACGAGAACATGAACAACGAGTCTTCCCGCCAGCTTGGCCCCAATGATGGGGCCCCCCCTCCGACGGGGATATGGGCCTGTGCGGCCCCCAGCTTGACGGCTCAATTGCCCTCCTGGTACGGCTATATGTAGTTGTAAGTGCAGGGAGGTAGAGACGTGAGCCATTACGAGGGCTGGTTGAAATCGATGGGCGTGCTCTACGTGGGCGACTCCAAGTCCCCCCAGCTTGGGTGGTTGTCCGCCGCGGGAGCGCGCGTGACGCGCTTCGAGCGCGGCGACGACGCGCGCGCGGCGACCGTGGAAGACGCGAATGCGGTCGACGCCATCGTGCTCGATGCCGATTGGCCGGGCACTGGATGGGCGGAGCTGGCCCGCGACCTTCCACGATCGTGCGGGCTGCTGGTGGTCAGCGAGCGCGCCGACCAGGAGATGCTGGACGCGGTCTCGGCCTTGCGCGCGGACTTCGTGTCGCGATCGGCAACCGAGGCTGACTTCCTGTTCAGGCTGAAGAACGCGACCAACCTGGCGGTGCCCAGCATGCGGCGGCTGGCCGCCAACGCGAGCAAGCTGTGGAACCTGCCGCGGCAGCTCTCGCGGCTGCTGTACTTCAACCTGTGGTCGTATTCGGACCAGGAGATCGCGGACGCGATGGGCCTGAGCCGTCACACGATTCAGGAATACCAGGACGAGCTCCGCCGGCGAACGGGTGTGCGTACCAAGCACGCATACCTGCGCCGCCTGCTCGAGTACGCCGGCGAGGAGCCGCCGCTTTCGATGAGCGACACCACGCGGGCGCATGTGACGCAGTTCCGCCGCCGGCTGGAAAACGGCGGCGTGCACTCGTGATGTGACCGGGAGGGGCACGCGCCCCTCCCGCCCGCCGGGCAGAGCCCGTCGGGACCCCCTCCTGCGGGGCCCGCTGCGCTGCGCTCACTCGTGATCGGTCGCGTCGCGGGTTGGCCTCAAGGACACTGCGTCCGCTTTTGGACCAATAAGTCGAGCGTTTGCTCGAGCAGCGGGCGGCCGTCGGCGGTTTCGATGCGCAGGGCCAGCGGGTAGCGCCGGTCATACGAAGCGGACGGCAGTCGCGTGGGATCGATGTCGAGCTCGAACGATACGCGCGTGCCCGGGCTGACCTGGCGGAACTGCGGACCATCCAGCTGCGCGCCCCCCTGTGGCACGGCCTGTAGCGCGCGGACCGCGGTCACCAGCGAGCGTGGATCGAGGTCGTCGGCCGGATCGCCATCCGCGAGCACCAGCCGCACGTCGACGCGCAGCGCCTCGGCCAGCGACTCGAGCGTCTGCACCACGCCTTCGCCCAGCGCGTGGCCGTCGTCGCCGATGTCGAACACGATCGGGTTACCGGCGCTGTCGAGCGCTCCGGTGTCGTTCGCGACGCGCCGCAGGTCGTCTTCGCCGTCGCCCGTGCCTGACCACAGGCCGAGCACGTGGATGTTCTGCGCCAGCAGCGCGCTGATCGTCTCGTCGTAGCCGCGTACGTACGGGATGTAGGGCGCGTCGGGCGCGTTCGGATCGTACTTGCCCACGGGGCCGGTGGAGCCGTCAGCGCGCAGCGCCGCCACGTTGCGCATGGGCGCGTCGGTGAAGAGCATCACAATCGGGAAGGCGTCCTCGCGAAAGCACACGCCGGCGTGGGTGCCTTCGGGGCAATCCTTTTTCGCCTCGATGTACGTGCCGTAGCCCTCGCCGGTCGCCACCTGATAGAGCGCCTCGAGCTGGCTCTCGGGGTCGTCGCCGCCGAACTCCAGCTTGATCTGCTTGGTCGCGTTCACCACCGTGTCGACGTCGTCGGTGATCGGCTGCAGCAAGCGATATGGATGGCTGGGCTGACCGAGCACGCGCTCGCCGAAGTCCGCGAAGACCGCCACGCCCAGATCCGAGTCGGGCACGCGCGCGCGGATGTCGGGAGCGATCACGCTGCTGAGGCGATCGCGGATGGCGTGGATTTCCTCGCTCATGGAGCTGCTGTTGTCGACCAGGAACAGGATATCGGTGCTGCGCAGCACCACATCGGCCGAGACCTGCAGCGAGCTGGCGTGGTTGGGATCGAGGGGCACGCACGCGGCCGGGGCCGCAGGCGCAAGCAGACCGCTGCGGCTGCACCCGCACAACGCCGCCCAAGCTAGCGCCACAGTCACCCGCATCAGGCCTCTCACGTGGTGCAATCCCGTTTCCTTGAGTCGTCCGCAGGCGGCGGTTTTTTGCGCGGCGGTCACACCGCCCCCAGCCCCTGTCCGTGTCATACTGGGGGCGCAATGGACTTGCGACAACGACTGGACGACGACCTCAAGCAGGCGATGCGGGCCAAGGACGCGGTTCGTCTGGAGACGGTGCGCAACATCCGCGGCGCGATCCGCTCCCGCGAGATCGACGGCGGCAGCGCGCTGACGACCGACGAGATCCTGAAGCTGATCCGCGGCTTGCTCAAGCAACGCGAGGAGTCGATCGCGCAGTACCGGGAGGGAGGTCGCGCCGATCTGGTGGAGCGCGAGAGCGCGGAGAAGGCGGTCCTGCAGAGCTACTTGCCGGCGGCGCCGGATGGGGCGGAGATCGAGCGGGTGGTGGCCGCGCTGGTGATGGAGCTGGCGGCCGGGTCGATGAAGGACATGGGCCGGGTGATGAAGGCGGCCATGGAGCGCCTGGGGCCGGCCGCCGACGGCAAGGCGGTCAGCGCGGCGGTCAAGGCCAAGCTCGGGTAGCGTCGATCGGTTAGCGTGCATTTCATAAACCGCTCAACGCCCCCTTTCGGGCGGGACGAGCCCGGCGGCTGCGTTGCGCGACCTTGAAATACACCGAGCATTCCAGCGGTCGCGCGCCTTGCCGGCGGACCCGTCGCGCTCCGAAATCGAGCATTTCGGATTTATGAAATGCACTCTAGTTTCTAGTGCTGGGACGCGACGCCCGCCGGGTGCCGGCTGCGCAGCTGGTAGTCGGCTGGGGTCTCGCCGGTCCAGCTCTTGAAGGCGCGGTGGAAGGTGCTGGCCTGGGCGAAGCCGACCAGCGAGGCGACCTCGGCGATCGCCTTGCCCGCCGAAAGGTGACGCACCGCGAGGCGCAGGCGCACGCGATCCAGCAGCTCCTGGTAGCTCGCGCCCTCGTGCTGCAGGCGCCGGTGCAGCGTGCGCGAGGACACGCCCAGCGTTTCGGCCACCGCGCTCGCGTTGGTGTTGCCGTCGGGTAGCTCCGCTTCGATCCGTACGCACACCTTGTCCTCGAACAGGTCGACGCAGGGCAGCGCGGCCAGCAGCCGCTCGGCCTGGCGCACGATCCGCGCGCGGAAGGTCTCGTTCGCGGTTGCGAGCGGGCGGGTGAGCTCGTCGGCGCGCGCGATCACCGCGTTGAAGGGCGCGCCGAAACGCACAGGCGCTTTGAACAGCTTCGCGTGCGCGTGCGCGTGTGGCGGCGCACGGTGCGCAAACCACACCTCGAGCAGCGGCACGTCGCGTTTGGCGGCGCGTCGCGCGACGTTGACCGTCACCGCGAAATCGTGCTCGACCACCGCGGCGGGGGCTTCCGGCAAAGGATCGAGCCGTAGGATCGCGCGCTCGCCGTCCAGCTCCAGCGCCAGCTGAAGGCCGTCGCGCAGCAAGCGCAAAAAGCGGTTCTGAATCGGAACCGCGTCGGCCAGCGACGGGCTCACCATGCCCAGGTGCTCGAACAGCGACAGCGGCATGGGCCACGATATGGTGTTGGACGGCTCGGTGAAGGCCGCCACGCGTACGCCGAGCGCGGGCTCGTGCGTGATCTCGACCGCCTCGCGCCACAGCCCAAACAGCTGCTCCAGATCGACGCGGGTATCGAGCGCGAACGCGGTCTCCTCGTCGAGCCCGACTTTGCGCAGCACGGCGCCCACGTCGGCGCCCGCGAAGCGCAGCCCTTCCAGCACCGGCCACAGCAGCTTGTTGTTCGCGGTGCGCTGGGCTGCTCTGGCGGGGCTTCTGGACACTACGTACACAAACATACCCCAAGCCCGGCTCCTTGGGGAGGAGGGGCGGGCTGCATGAACCCCACCAAATCGGGTACAAGTATAGGCAAACCGTGGTTGAGATGGGGCAGCGCACGCGTTGACACCGCGGGCACCGGGGAGGCTGTCGCACGGGCCCCAATTTCCGCTGCTCGGCCGCGTGCGGTGCCCGGCTCGGCACGCTGCTCGCGCTGGCGACCGCCGGCTGGGCCGGCTGCGCCGGCGGCGCGCGCCCCCGCCGCCAGGCGCGGCCGCGGCATCCAGGCGACCGCACAAGCCGGCGGAAGTGCTGCTGGATCCGCCGGCGACGCGGCTCGGCCCGCGGCCCTCGATGGGGGCGGTGCCGAGGGCGCGGGCGACGGCGGGCACGGGCTGGATGGGCGCGCGCGGGCCGGCGGCGGGGCCGGCATGCAGGACTCCGGGGACGCCGGCGGCTCGGCCTCTGCCGGCGGCGGCTCGGGCGCTGCGGGCGGTACGACGGGGGCCGACTTGAGTGACAGTGGCACCGGCCGGGGCGGCGGCGCGCTGCAGCTCTCGATCGCGGGAGACCTGACGCTGGGCGCGGGCACGGTGATCGCGGCGGCCGGCGGCGGTGGTGGGATCGCTGCGGGCGCCGAGGATGGCGGCGGCGGCGGGGGCAGTGGGGGCCGAGCTGGTGCTCGAAGCCGGCGTCGTCTCGGTGGCGAGCGGGGCGTGGATCACGGCCAACGGCGGCAGCGGCGCCAGCGGCAATGGCTCGAGCGCGGCCAACGGCGCGCCCGGTGCCGACGGCATCAAGCCGAGCAGCACCGACGCGGCCGGGGGCAGCGGCGCAAGCGGCGGTGGCGACGCGGGCAGCGCCGGGGCGGCTCCCGGCGATGGCAGCTGCAGCGGCTTCTACTGTTTCACCTATGCGGGGAGCTATGGCGCGGGTGGCGGTGGCGGCGGCGGCAGTGCCGGCGTCGTCGTCCTGACGTCCGCGGGCGCTTGCAGCGTGAGCGGCGGTTTCAGCCCCGCGCCCAGCAAGAGCGGCTGTCCCTGAATCGGGTCGCGCCGAGGCGGGAGCGCCAGGGGCCGATGCCGGCGCGCGCATTGCAGGCTGCGTCCGGTGAGCGCCTGCACAGGTGATCCAAGCGGCGTGCATGTGGCACCGTGGCGTTCGATCGACACGCGCAAACACGCGCGATCCCGCTGTCGATCGCGCGCGGGTGGACCCCTATACTCGGCTTTCGCCCCGATTTCCTTCAGCCTCCTGCCAACTCGCGAGGACTCATGGCCGACGACCAAGCCCAGAGCGAAAACACGGACGAGCTTGCGTCCGCGATCGCACTGGCCAAGCAACACCCCAAGCAGAGTGCGCGCTGGGATCGGGTCGAGGAGCTGCTCGAAGACGTGCAGCGACCGGCTGATGTCAGCGAATTGTTTCGCCACGTGATCGGCAAGCGTCTCTCCGGTGAGCTGCTGACCGAGATCGGTCAGCGCGGCGTGCGCTTCTACGAAACCTGGTTCGGTGAAGACAGCCAGGAGCTGCGCGACTGGCTCGAGCGCGTGCTGCACGCGGAGCCCGGCGCGCAATGGGCGTTCGAGCGCCTCACCGTTGCGTACACGGTTGCCGAACGCTGGGCCGATCTGCTCGACGCTTACGACCGCGCGATTGCCGCCGCCGATCAAACCTCGCGCCGCATGCGCTTGCTCGAGGAATCCGCGCAGGTCGCCAAGGATTTCGCCAACCTGCCCGAGCGCGCGATCGGCTACATGCTGAAGCTGTACGCGCTCGACCCCGACAATGCCACGCTCGCCTCCGGGCTCGAGCGCTTGCTCGAGCGCCAGGAGCGCTGGGAAGACCTGGTCGGCTTGTGGGAATCGCGGCTGCAACTGCAATCGGCCAAGCAGGCGCGCGAGGCGCGGCTGCGCATGGCCGGCTGCTACCTCGACAAGCTCGGCCGCCACGCCGACGCGCTGGCACAGGCCAAGCTGGTGCTGGCGGAGGCGCCCGAGCACGCGCCCGCGTATGCGTTGCTCGAACGCGTGCTGCGCGCCGAGCGTACGGGCGCGGCCGAACGCCGGGAGGCGCAACACCTGCTCAAGCAGCGCTACCTCGACACCAACAAGCCGGCCGAGGTCGTGCGCGTGCTGGAGCTGGGCCTGCAGCACGTCGAGGACGCGGAGCGCCGCGCGTTGCTGCGCGAGCTGGTCGAGTGTCTGATCGATCTCGGCGACGACGCGCGGGCGATGAAGCACCAGGCCGCGCTGCTCGTGCTCGAGCCGCTGCCGCGCGAGCGCGAGCTGCTGCACACGCTGGCCGAGCGTACCCGCGATCACGAGCTGTTCGCCTCCGCGCTGGTCGCCGCTGCCGAGAGCTGCAAGGAGGTCGTGACCGCGACCGAGTTGCTGCTGGAAGCCGCGCGCACGCAACAGGAGGTGCTCGGCGACGAGTCGCGTGCCAGCGCGTTGTACGAGCGCGTGTTCCGCTCCGAGGCGCCGGTGGAGCTGCTCGCGCACGCGGGCCGCCGCCTGATCCCGCTGTTGGAGCGCGCCGGCCGCGAGGCCGAGACGCTCGAGGCGCTCGGGCGCATGGGCGAGCTGGAAGGCGATCCGCAGTTGCAGCGCCAGCTGCTAGGGCGCACCGCCAAGCTGGCCGAGAAGCTAGGCGACAAGGCGCGCGCGGCCCGTGCGTGGCAGGCACGGCTGCGCGCCGACGAAGGCGACATCGAGGCGCTCGATGCGTTGATCGCGAGCGCGGAGCAGCAGCAGAGCTGGACCGAGCTGGCGAGCCTGGTCAAGCAGCGCATCGCGGCTCCCGGCGCCGGGGCGCGTAAGCGCAAGGACATGGAGTGGCTGGCGAGCATCCACGCCGACCAGCTCGGCGATCCGGGCGCCGCGATCGACGTCTGGCGCGAGATCGTGAGCGCCTTCGGCGAGGACTCCGAATCGCTTGCGGCGCTGACCGATCTGCTCAGCCGCGCCGAGCGCTGGCGCGATCTCGCGGACGTGCTGAGCCAGGCCGCGGCGCGCCAGATCGAGCGCTTCACCGAGCTGCAGACGCGGCTGGGTGACGCCTACCGCGCGCGGCTCGACCAGGCGGAGCTGGCCGCGCAGCGCTATCGCTCCGCGCTGCAGGTCGATCCCAGCGACCCCGCGGCCCTGCGCGGGCAGCACGCGTTGCTGTCCGACGAGCGCTGCCGCAAGACCGCGATCGAGTCGCTGGTCGAGGCCTACGCGCGCACCGGCGAGTGGAAGAAGACGCTCGAGCTGCTCGAGCCACGGTTGTCGGTCGTGCGTTCCGAGGCCGGGCAGGCCCAGATCCTGCGTGAAGCCGCGGAGCTGCACGAGCAACGCGCCGAGGATCCGCGCGCGGCGCTCGACTGCCTGCGGCGCGCGTTCGCGCTGCAGCCCGACGATCGCGCGACCGAGAGGGAGATCAGACGGCTGGCGGAGCGGCTGGGCGCGTGGGACGCGGTGATCGCGGCCTATCGCGAGACCATCGCCAGCTTTCCCAAGCCCACGCCGCGCGTGGCGGAGCTGCACTTCGACGAGGGCTGCACGCTGCTCGAGCGGATGCAGGATCGCGAGGGTGCGCTGCAGGCCTATGCCCAGGCGCTGGCGATCGCGCCCGAGCGCGTGGAGCTGGCGGCGGCGGCCGCGGGCGTCGCGGCCGAGCTCGGGCAGTGGGGCGCGGCGGCCACGCACGTGGTGACGTGCATGGCCGGCCGGGGCGAGCTCGTGCCCGAGCTGCTCGCGGTGCTGGAGCAGGCGGCCGAGGCCGGGCGCGGCTTCGGCGCGCTGTGCGAGGCACTGACCCGGGCACTGGGCGCGGCGCGCGGGCTCGAGGGCAAGCTGGCGCGCGAGCTGCACGCGCGCGTCGCGGGCTGGCAGGGCGGCCGCTGCAAGGACGAGGACGCGGCCGAGGCCGCGCTGCTGCGCGCGGTCGCCGCCGACGGCCAGCACGCCGACACGCTGCGCGCGCTGGCGGAGCTGCAGCGCCGTGCGCCGGGCGAGGCGCTGTGCCGTACGCTGCTCGCG
Organism: uncultured delta proteobacterium; assembly: GCA_963778655.1. GTDB lineage: Bacteria > Myxococcota_A > Polyangia > Polyangiales > JAFGIB01 > CAVZVA01. The sequence goes on along the minus strand of CAVZVA010000010.1, from coordinate 267,049 downwards.
CTGGCGGAGCTCGACCGCGACGATCTCGATCCGCTGCTGGAGGCGGCCGATGTCGCGCGCGCGGCGCTCGGCGACGGCCAGGCGCGGCTCGCGATCTGGCAGCGGCTTTACGACCGCGCCGCGGACATGCTGCGCGGCGGGGTGCAGGCGCGCGGCCAGGCCAGCGCGCTGCAGTGCGCGCGTTTCGCGCTCGAGCAGCTGCTGGCGGCGTTCGCCTCCGAGGCGCAGCACGACCCCGAGCGCGCGCTACGCCTACTGACGGGCGCGGCCACGCTGTCGTTCGAGCCCGAGCAGAAGCGTGAAGACATGCACCGGGCAGCGCGCCTCGCGGGCGGGCCGCTGGCGGACAGCGCGCGCTCGATCACGCTCTACCGGGATCTGCTGCAGTCCGACCCGAGCGACCGCGTCGCGCTGGCCGCGCTCGGCCGGCTGTACCAGTCGGGCGACCGGCTTCCCGAGCTGCTCGCGCTCAAGCGCCACGAGCTGACGCTGGAACGCGACGGCGAGCGCCAGTTGGCGCTGCGCTTGGAGATCGCGGCGATCCTCGGGGAGCTCGAGGCGCGCGGCGGGCGGCTGCAGGTGCTGCAGGACAACCTGCGCGCGCGGCCCGGCCACGCGGCGACGCTCGAGGCGCTGCGGCAGCTGCTCTCCGCGCAGGGTCGCCACGCGCAGCTCGCCGAGCTGCTGCGCAAGCAGGCCAAGCAGCTCGTGCGCCAGAGCGAGAGCGCGCGCGCCGCGGAGCTGCTGGCGCAGGCGGCGGGTCTGTACGAGCACGAGCTGTCGGACCTGGACACGGCGGTGGCGATCTACACCGAGCTGCACCAGCTCGATCCGGCCGGCGAGGCCAGCGCGGCGCTGGCGCGGCTGTACGCGGCCCAGGGGCAGCACGCGGAGGCCGCGCGCTGGCTCGAGCTACGCTTGGGTACGGCGCCGCCCGACACGCGCGCCGTCACCTCGGTGGAGCTGGCGCAGGCGCTGCTCGAGGCCGGCGAGCGGGCACGCGCCCGCGCCTGTCTGGAGCAGGCGCTGCGCGAAGACCCTTCGCTGCGCGCCGCGCGCGAGCTGCTGGCGACCGAGTATCGCGCGGACCATGCCTTCGAGCCGCTGGCCGGGTTGTTGATCGACGCGTCGGCGCGCGAGCCGGACGGCCCGCAGAAGCTCGCGCTGCTGCGCGAGGCCGCCTCGCTGTATTGCGATACGCTGCACACGCCCGAGCGCGCGGTCGCTCCGCTGCAGAGCGCCTGCGCGCTGGCCGAGGACGATCGCGAGCTGCAGGTCAAGCTGGGCGAGGCGCTGGCCGGGTGCGGCCGCTTCGCCGAGGCGCGCGCGGTGCTCGAGCGCCTGATCGAGGGCTTCGGGCGCCGGCGTTCGCCCGAGCGGGCGGAGCTGCACTATCGGCTCGGCTGCGTGCTCAAGACCGAGGGCGATCTGCCGCGCGCGTTCGAGGAGCTCGAGACCGCGAGCAAGATGGATCCGGGCAACGTCGCGGCCATGCACACGCTGGCGGAGCTGAGCCGCGAGCAGGGCGACCTCGATCGCGCCGAGCGCACTTATCGCGGTCTGCTGATGCTGGTGCGCAGGCAGAAGCCGGACGAGATCGCCGACATCGGCCCGAGCGAGATCTTCTACGCGCTGTCGGTGATCGCCGAGCAGCGCGGCCAGCACGAGCAGGCCGAAGAGCTGCTCGAGTCGGCGATGGAAGCGGCCACCCAGAGCGACGCCGAAGCGCGGCGCTTCCAGCAGCTGCTGCGCGCACGCGGCAAGCAGGAGCTGCTGATGCGCCTGCTCGAGGCGCGGCTCAAGCTCGCCCAGGGACCCGAGGTAGAAGCCGAGATCCTCGGGCTCAAGGCCGAGGTGCTGGCCGAGCAGCCGGCCACGCGCGGCAAGGCGTTCGAGGCCTTGCTGCACGCGCTGGGGCTGGCGCCCGACAACGCGGAGCTGCACCGGCAGGCACGCGCGCTTGCGGTGGCGCTCTCGGAGCTCGACCGCTACCTCAAGCGCTTGAACGAGCTGGCCGACGAGGCCTCGCGCAAGAAGGACGAGCAGAGTCAGGACGTGGCGGCCCGGCTGACGTTGCGTCTGGGCGAGGCGATCGAGCAGGAGCTGGGCGACCTCGATCGTGCAGCCGGGCTCTACGCCAGGGTGGAGTCCTCCGGGCACCAGGTGATCGAGGCCTGGATGGCGATGGCGCGCGTCGCCGGAGCGCGCGGCGATCACAGCGAGCAGCGCAGGGTGCTCTCGCGCGTGGGCGAGCTCGGCGACGAGCAGATCTCCGTTGAGCAGCGGCGCGGGGCGCTGTTTGCGCTGGCCGAGCTCGAGCTGCAGAGCGACGCCTGGCGCGACGCGGGCGTGAGCTCGCTCGAGCGCGCGCTCTCGGGGCTGACGGATCTGCAGCACGCCAAGAGTGTGCTGCGCGCGGCGATCGCGCGCGCGCCGGGGCACAAGCGGCTGGGCGGGCTGTTCGAGCGCGTGGCGCGTAGCGCGCGCGACCAGGCGATGTTGCTCGAGCACTTCGAACGGCGCGCAGAAAGCGACGCGGCCGGCGTCGAGGAGCTGCGCGAGGGCGTGGAGCTCGCGCTGCGTCTGTCCGAGCCGGCGCGCGCCGAGGCGCTGCTCAAGCGGGCGGCCGCGCTCGCCGAGCGCGACGGCGACCGCGGGCAACAGGTGTGGCTGCTCTCGCGCTGGGCCGAGTGCCGCAAGCGGGCGGGCGACGTCAAGGGCGCGCTCGCGCGCTTGCAGCAGGCGGTCGACCACGCCGAGCCCGAAGAAGCCGACGCGCTGTGCCGCGAGCTGGCGGAGCTGGCGGCCGGCCCGGGCGGCGACCTCGAGGTGGCGGCTGCGGTCTACACAAGCCTGCTCGAGCACGACCCGACCGATCGCGAGCTGTGGCTGCCCCTGCTCGAGGTCTACCGCATGATGAACGACCGGGCGCGCTTCGAGGGCTTCGCCGAGCAGTGCCTGCGCGACTTGCTCTCGCCCGTCGATCGCGTGCTCGTGCACATGGCGCGCGCGAAGCTCCTGCTGGAGGTGGTGCGCGATGAGCGCGCGGCGGTGCCGGCGCTGCAGGCGCTGCTGGAAGACGACCCGGGCCATGCCGAAGCCACCGACTTGCTCACCACCATCCTGCAGAAGCACGGCATGAACGAGCAGCTGGCGGAGCTGCTGCAGGGCCATTTCGACCGCGCGCGCGACGAGCAGAACCTACACGCGATCGTGGAGCTGGGCCTGCGCATCGGCGAGCTGTACGGCGAGCGTCAGCCCGAGGCCGCGCTCGACGCCTATCGCTCTGCGCTGCAGTGGGTGCCCGAGCACGCCGGTCTGCTGCGCGCGCTGCTCGAGCGGCTGGGGCCCGATGCCGAGCTGCGCGAGCGCGCCGAGGTGATGCACGCGCTGCTCAGGCAGGAGCAGAGCGGCTCCGAGGCCGCGGCCTTGGCGCTGCAGTTGTGCGAGATGTGGAGCGAGCTCTACGACTTCGAGCAAGCGCAGCAGGCCCTGGAGCTCGGCCTCGCGGCCTCTCCCGAGCACGACGGCGTGCGCGACAAGCTGGAGGGCTTCTACGCCGAGCGTGAGATGTGGCGGCCGCTGGCCGAGCTGCTCGAGCGCGAAGCCGCGCGCCTGGGTGAGGGCGGAGTGGCGCTGGCGCGGCTCAAGAACGCGGCCTCGCTCTATCGCGAGCGGCTCGACGATCTCGACGCGGCCGCCGAAGCGCTACGCCGTGCGCTCGCGATCGCGCCCGACGACCTGTCGCTGCTGGGCGAGCTGGCGCGCAATCTCGCTGCCGGCGGCCAGCACGAGACGGCGATCGCCGATGTCACCGGGCTGCTCGAGAAGCACTCGCAGCAGGACGCTGGGCGTGTGGACCTGCTCAAGGTGCGCGCCGAGCTGCGCCTGGAGACCGAGGACGTGGCCGGCGCGGTCAGCGACCTCGAGGAGGCGTGCGCGATTTCGCCGGGCCTGGCCAGCGGCGCGCTGATCGACGCGCTCGAACGCCAGAAGACCGCGGCGTTCACCGCCGGCGACGCGGCGACCGAACGCAAGAGCGTGATGCGGCTGTGCCAGCTGCACGAGGCCGCCGGTAACGCCGAGGCCGCGCGCGAGATGCTCAGCGGTTGGGTCGAGCAGGCACCCGACGACATCGAGGCGTTGCGCGCGTTGCGGGCACGGGACGAGGCACAGGGACGCTGGGACGACGTGGTGCGCAGCTGCGAGCGGTTGTTGGACGTGGAGAGCGGGGCGGCGCGCGCGCAAACGGCGATCGCGCTGGCGGACGCCTGCGCCAAGGCCGGCAGACCGCAGGCGGCGCGCGCTGGCTTGGAGCGCGCGCACTATGGCGACCCCGGCGACGCGCAGCTGCGAGCCCGCTTGCGCGCGCTGTACGAGGAGATTGGTGCCAGGGCCGAGCTGGCGGCGATCCTGCTCGCGGACGCCGAGGCCCAGCAAGACGCCGCCGAGCGGGTGGCGTTGTACCAGCAGGCCGCGCGCCTGTATCTGGAGCTCGGCGACTCCGGCGCGGCGCTCGGGCCGCTGGGCGAGGCGGCCAAGCTGCAGCCCGAGGACGCCCAGACGCAGATGCTGATGATCGACATCTCGGTGCAGCAGGGCAGCCTGCAGGAGGCCGAGAACATGCTGGAGCTGGCGATCGGGGCGCAGAAGCGCCGCCGCTCGCCCGAGCTGGCAGCGTTGTATCAGCGCATGGCGCGTCTGAGCGCGGCGCGCGGCGATCAGGAGGAGCAGCTCAAGTGGCTCAACCAGGCGATCGAGATCGATCGCAAGAGCGGCGAGATCGCCGCCGAGCTGGCCGAGGCCGCGCTCGCGGCCGCCAACTACGACGTGGCGATGAAGGCGCTACGGGCCATCACCATGATGGACGACCCGCATCCGATCACGCGCGCGAAGGCGTTCCTCAAGCAAGCGCAGATCGCGCAGCTGCGCGGCGATCCGCGGCGCGCGCAGCACTGGGCGCGCAAGGCCAAGTCGCTGGACGAGGGCCTGACCGAGGCCGACAGCTTCCTGGCCGAGCTCGAGGGGTAGTGACTCGGGGCACCAGAGCGAAGACGACACCGAGGCAGGGATCAGCACGGCGTCCCCCGCGTGCGCGTCAAAGCAGCTGCACCTGGCGCACCGCGAGCGTGGTGTCCGCGGCCACCTTCACGAAGCCCTTGTCGGTGAGCGTTCCGTCGCTCGAGAGCACGAAGCGGCGCACGCCGTAGAGCGGCTTGTCGCTGGAGCCGGCGTCCGGCAGCAGCAGCACGCCGGTGTCCGGCTCGAACGCAGGCACGCCGAGCGCAAATGCGCCTTCGCTCTGGTAGAGCAGCTTCTGCTCTCCGCTGTCCAGGTCGACGCGATAGGCGGCGTCGGGCGCGCTCACCTGCATGCTCGCCGCGTCGAGCGAGCCTGCGGCGATCGCCACCACCACGTGCGCGCCGATCGAGACCAGCGGCCCGGAGCTCACGGCCGCGCCTTCGTGGTCGGCGGGCTTGAAGCGCTCGACCAGCTTGCCCTTGCCGTCGCTGTCCACCGCGACCTCGGCGATGCCGGCGCTGGCCCCGCCGTCGCTCCACGAGCCGCTGCACGCGACCAGCACGTGGCTCGCGTCGTCCTGCGCCGGGTACACGCTGCCGCAGTTGCTGAGACCGTCGATCGCCACGCTGCCCACCAGCTTGCCCGCTGCCGGATCGACGATCGCGAGCATACCGCCGGCGTAGGTGAAGGCGTCGGTGGCGCGCACCAGGCCCACGACCAGAAAGTCGCCCGCCGGCACCAGGCCCGCGGGTCGTGCGTACGCGACCGCGCTCACGGTCTGTGCGGGGTTGCCCTGGTCGTCGAATTGCTGCTCGTCGACCATCTCGTCCAGCGACGACAGATCGATGCGGCGCGCGCCGCGCTTCATCTTGCCCGGATCGAATTCGATCAGGTCGTCGCCGCGATCGCGCGGCTCCGCGCTCGCATCCGGGTTGGGCGTCCAGCGGCTGACCCAGGCGCTGTGGTCGTCGACGTAGAACACGTCCTGCGGGTTGCTGTGATAGGCGGCCATGTCGTCCGGCGCCGAGTCGTCGCTGCGCAGCTGGCCGAGCACCTGGCCCTGGTCGAGATCGAAGCGCGTGATCACGCCCAGGCCGCGCTCGATGGTGGTGAGGTAGCGCCGCGAATACGAGACCGTCGGCAGCACCACGTCATCGGAGAGCGGGTTGCGCAGCTCCGGGTTGGCGGCCTTGGAGCCGACCCACTGCGCGTCCACCACCTTGCCGTCCTTGCCCAGCAGCGAAATGCTGCTGGCGCCCGTGTAGTTGCTGGAGACGGTGGCGAAGTAGCCGTCGTGCTGGGCGCCGCCCACCCCCGTTCCGCTCTGGCCCGCGCAGGCGCACAGCAGCGCGCACAATCCCAATCCCAGCTCGCCGTAGCTCATGGTTTGCCCTCTCTGTAGGTCAGTGACGTCATCAGGCTGCGCCCCGGCAGGGGGTAGCCCAGTAGGTCGTGGCCGCCGCGGTCGAGCGCGTCGCCGAGCGTCGCGCGCAGCTCCGCGTGCGAGCCCAGGAATGCGAGCGCGACGCCCGCGCCGAAAAAGATCTGGCTCGGCTCCAGCGGCGTCTGGTTGTCGGGATCGCTGTAGCGATGTCCGACCAGGCTCATCTCCACGAAGGCGTGCAGCGCGTCGAGCACGCGGCCCGGACGCCAGCTCACGCCCGGCTGTGCGTACAGGATCAGCGGCGGGCGGTTCGGCAGCCTGCGCCCTGGCTTGCCCTCGGTGTCGAGCAGGGTGGCGGCGGCGTTGAGCCACAGCGTCGGGCCGAAGTCGGCGCGCGCGCCGAGCTCGAGCCCGCGGATGCGGCTGCGCGCGAGGTTCTGCGGCACCAGCTGGGAAAACGAGTTGCGCACCAAGATGATCTGGTCATCGATGTCGAGCGCGAAGCCGCGCAGCTCGGCGCGCAGCGAAAGTGGCCCGCTGCGCGCGAGCTCGGTAAGGCCCAGGTCGTAGCTGCGGCTGCGCTCGGGCTGCAGCGCGACGTTGCCCAGCAGCAGCACGCCATCGCCGAACAGCTCGAGCATGCTCGGCACGCGCGCGCCGCTGGCGGCCGACGCGCTCAGCGTGAGCCCGCCCAGCAGCCCGAGCGCGAGCGCCAGTCGATAGGTCGCCAGCGTGTCGCCGGCGTGGTTTGCGCCCGGCGTGCCGAAGCTGTCCGCGTAGAGTCTGGCGAAGGTGTGCTCGATCCGCAGCGACGGTCGCAGCTCGAAGCGGTGCTGCCCCAGCGCTGCGTGCAGGTTGAGCTCGGCCACGCCGGCCAGGCTGGTGCGTCCCGAGTCGGGGATCTGGACGCGCCGCAGGCGGTCCTCCGGCATGCGCGCGTCGCGCGCCAGCGTGCCGACCACGGTCAGCTCCAAGAAACGCGCCAGCGCCGCGCTGCCGGCGAGGCGGCCGAAGCCGCGCAGCCCGAGGTCATCGCTGAGCGTGGCGCTCGTTCGGTTTATCTCGCCGAAGCGGTCGCTCACGCGCGCGCGCTCGAAGCTGCCCGAGACCAGCGCCTGCAGCCGCAGCAGCCGCCCCCCGCGCGAGTCTTGGCGTGTTAGCCCGTAGCTCAGGCCGAACAGCCCGCGTGTCAGATTCCGGCGCGCGGCGGAGACCGGATCGGCGGGCGGGCCGGGCTCGCCCGCGGCGCGCTCGAAGCCGAGCAGCAGCAGCTCGAACGCACCGGGACCGACGGGCTGGCGCGCGTGCAGCAAGGCGTGCCCGTCGACCAGGTCGGCGTTCTTGCGCGCGACGGTGTAGTCGTCGCTCGGATCGAAGACGGTCTTGTTGTCGTAGACGTACTTGAAGTCGCCGCGCGAGCTGAGCACGCCGACGGAGGCCAGCAACGAAGGCGCGTGCGCGTCCTCGGGCACGACCGCGCTTTCGGCCGAAAGCCCGTAACTGCCGAACGAGCCGGCCAGGGCGGTGGCCGCGAGCGCCTCGCCCTGCGCGCTGCGCGCCTGCAGCTGCAACACGCCGCCGATCGCGCCTTGACTGAGCCAGGCGGGCGCGCCGCCGCGATACACGGTGACGCGATCGAGCAGCCACAGCGGAACCGTGCTCAGGTCGAAGGCCGCGGCGTCGGCCGAGGACAGCGGGATCTCGCCGAATAACACCGCGGTGTGCTCGAGCTCGGCGCCGCGCAGCGAGGCGCCGGCGAAGCTGCCCGTGGCGCCGGTCCGCAGTGGCTTGGCGCCCGGCACCTGCAGCAGCACATCGCTAACGCTGGCCTGCGCCGCAAGCGGCGCACGCGCGTCGACCTCGGTGCCGGCGGCGCTCGGATCCTCGCCGTTGGTCGCCGAAAGCGGGCGCACCACCAGCGCGGTGGCCGCGTACGCGCCCTCGCGCGCCGGCTGCCCGCGATCACCCGGCGTCTGGGCCGCCGCGTGCGCACACAGCGAAATCACGCCGCTCAGCGCGAGCGCGGTCAGGCGGGAGGCCACGTGCACCGGCTCCGTTCAACCTGCGGCGAACGGAATCCGGATCTGCGGCGAGCGCGAAAGGCGTGCTTGGCCCGATCCATCCACCATCCCCGAGGCGAAAGGAAAACGACGGCCTGAGCAGGTTTCCGGGCTCGCGATCCTAGGCTCCCTCGCCTTCCCAGCGCCGCTGCGCCAGTGGCTCCAGTGAGGGAGCGTTCGACCGCCTACCGTGACGGGTTCGCGCCGGCTTTGAACCGGCTTCCCTATCGGGGCTTTGCCCCGACCACCGGCGAGCACCATGCGCGCCAGCGCCTCAGACGGCAGGACGATGCGCCGCGGGTTGCACGGTGTCAAGAGCCGCCGCCGCGCGTCGCGCAGTCACCACGCGGTCGCGTTGCACGCCAGCAGAAACGCCAGCTCGCTGAGCTCGATCACCGCGCCGCACACGTCGCCGGTCAAGCCACCGAGCTTGCGCGCGACCAGGGCGGCGAGCACGAATGCGAGCGCGAGCGCGAGCAACGCGGGCGCAAGCGCGGGCGCGCCCGCGGCCGCGACGCTGGCGACCAGGCACGCCGCAGCGAAAGCGAGATCGCGGCGGCGGATGTGCTGGTGAAAGGCCTTGCCCAGACCTTCCTCGCGCGCGTAGCGCATCAGCGCCAGCGGCGGCACCACCGCGAAGCGCGCCACCACGGGCGCCAGCAGCAGCGGCCACAGCCCGCCGCCGTGCAAGAGCTCGGCCAGGGCCAGCACCTTGCCGAGCAGCAACAGCACGAGCGCGCTCGCGCCGTGCGCGCCGATGCGGCTGTCGCGCATCAGCGCGAGCATGCGCTCGCGGTCGCCGCGCCCGCCGCCGAGCGCGTCGAACAGATCGGCCACGCCGTCCAGGTGCAGGCCGCCGCTGAGCAGCGCCCACGCGGTGACGAGCAGCAGCGCGGCGAGCTGCGGCGGCAGCACGCGCGCGAGCCCCAGTTGCGCAGCCGCGAGCAACGCGCCGAGCAGCAGCCCGACCAGCGGGAAGAAGCCGGCAGCGCGACCCAGCTCCGCCGGCTCCACCGCGCCCGTGCGCAGCGGCAAGCGGGTGAGAAACGCGAGCGCGATCAGGCCGGCCCGCATGCGGCGCTCAGGCTCCGGCGTCGGTGACGCCCGCGGATTCGAAGGTGGCCATCTCGCGCAGCACCCGCAGCGCCGCGTCGCACAGCGTCATCGCCAGCGCCGCGCCGGTGCCCTCGCCCAGGCGCAGCTCGAGGTCGAGCAGCGGCTCGCGGCCGAGCGCTTGCAACACCAGGCGATGACCCGCCTCGACCGAGCGGTGCGAGGCGATCAGGTAGTCGGCGGCGGCCGGCGAAAGCCGCACCGCGCACAGCGCGGCCACGCTGGCGATGAAGCCGTCCACCACCACCGCCGCGCCGCGCGCCGCCGCGCCCAGCACCACCCCGCACAGGCCCGCGATCTCGAAACCGCCGAGCTTGTGCAGCACGTCGAGCGCGTCGCTCGGGTCGGGCTGATTGTGCGCGAGCCCCTGGCGGATGACCTCGATCTTGCGCAGGTGGGTGGCGTCGTCGATCCCGGTGCCGCGCCCGGTCACCTCTTCGGGGGCCACGCCGAGCAGGGCCGCGGTCAGCGCGCTCGAGGCGGTGGTGTTGCCGATGCCCATGTCGCCGATGCCGAGCAGCTTGGTGCCCGCGCCGGTCAGCTCCGCCGACAGCGCCACGCCGGTGGCGATCGCGTCGAGCGCCTGTGCGCGCGTCATCGCCGGCCCGCGGGTGAAGCTGTGAGTGCCGGCGGCGATGCGCGCGCTGCGGATCTCGGGCAGCGAGGGCAGAGTTTCTTTGACGCCGATGTCGACCACCACCACGCGCGCGCCCGCGTGCCGCGCCAGCACGTTGATCGCGGCGCCGCCGCGCGCGAAGTTCAGCAGCATCTGCGCGGTGACCTCCTGCGGATACGCGCTCACCCCCTCGGCGGCCACGCCGTGGTCGGCGCCCATCACCACGATCGCCTTGTCCGGCAACCCCGGCTCGAGGCTGCCGTAGATCGCGCACAGCCGGCAGGCCAGCGTTTCCAGCCGCCCCAGGCTGCCGCGCGGCTTGGTCTTGAAGTCGAGCTTGCGTTGCGCCTGCTCGGCGATCGCGCGCGGCACAGGACGGATCTGGGCGACCGCTTCGGTCAATCGCTGCATGGCGGCTCTCCTGTGGGGTTTGCGCTAATGGGCTCGGGACGGATGCGCAGCATCACGCCGAGCAGCGCGAAGTGGATCTCGTCCGCGATCTGCGCCAGGCGCTGGTGAGCGCGGCCGCTGAGATCGCGAAACGTGCGCCCGAGCGCGGACTCGGGCACCACGCCCATGCCCACCTCGTTGGTGACCAGCACGGCGTGCACACGGCGGGTCGCCAGCACATCGCACAGCGCGTCGACCTCGCCGAGCGCGGCCTCGGGCGGGCGGCCGTCGAGCAGCAGGTTCGACAGCCACAGGGTCAGGCAATCGACCACCACCACGTCGGTCGCGCCCGGATCCAGCGCGCGCAGCGCAGCGACCAGCGCGCGCGGCGCTTCCAGCGTCGTGAATTCGCCGCTGCGCTCGCGTGCGTGCGCTTCGATGCGCGCCCGCATCTCGGCGTCGCTTGGCTGCGCGGTGGCGATGAAGGCACGGCGCGGGCCGAGCTGGCGCGCTCGCGCGAGCGCGAAGCGACTCTTGCCCGAGCGCACTCCGCCGCCGATCAGTACGATCCGACCCTGTGCGCGTGCCCCGACCTCGATCACGACGACACCTCGCAGGTGAAGGGCGCGACAATGCGACCTGCGCGCAGAGCTGTCAACGCGGGTTGGTGTGCGCCGCGCGCGCAGCCCGGTTTGAAGGGCCGTCGAATCGCGGGCAAGCTGCCGACCATGTTCGACCCCCGGATCGGCCGCCTGTGGCCACGTGCGGCGGCCGCCGTGTTGCTCGGCGCAACAGCGTTCATCGCGCCGGCGCGTGCGCAGACGGTCGAGATCGACACCTCGGCCGCGGGGCGGGCTCAGACCATCGACGGCTTCGGCACCTGTCTGAGTGGCGGCGAGGCGCAGCAGTCATGGTGGAAGGCGCTGTACTTCGACGATCTGCGCGCCTCGATCTTGCGCTTCGATCTCACCCCGCGCTTCAAGTCGCCGTACTCCGACTTCGCCTACAACTCGCCTGGGTTCCCGGGTGCCGCCGCGCTGCCGGGGCCAGATCACGACAACGTTCGTGCCTATACGGACGCGGCGAGCTACGCGCGACCCTGGGGCGGTCACAGCGCGAAGATCGCGGTGATGGGACCCGATATCGACCGCAACCTCGAGTACTTCGACTTCGACGCGGAGATGGCGAGGAGCGCGGGGCTCGCAGCCCAGGCTGCTGCGCAGCGGCTGCACTCCCTGGGCGATTTCAAGCTGGTCGCTTCGCTCTGGTCACCCGCGCCGTGGCTCAAGCTTTCGTCGGGTCGCGCGATCGCCGGCCTGCGCGGCAGCAAGCCGCTCGACGGCGCGCCCTGGCCCTTCATCTGGAACGGGAACTTCGCGGGCGGCGTCCTGGACACCTCGGGTATCCCGCGCGTGGAGCTCGATGACAGCAGCCTCGGCGGCACCGGGCCGACCAGCGCGCTGACCCAATTCGCGCGTGGGCTTGCCGCGTACCTGCGGGGGTTTCAGCGCAAGTATAGCGTCCGCCTGTATGCGATCAGCCTCCAGAACGAGCTCAGCTTCGAGGAATACTACAACAGCTGCTCTTATCCGCGGGCCGCGGGCTATGTCGCCGCGCTGGAGGCAGCTCGGGCCGAGCTCAATCGCTACGACGATCTGCGGGCGATTCGCATCATGGGCCCTGAGGATCTGCTGAGCGCAGACCTATACGGCCTGTGGCAATCCGGCAGCGGAAGCAGCATGCGGCACAGGAATCTGCAGCTGCTGCAGGCAGTCGCTGCCGATCCGGCCGCAGCGCGCGCGCTCGACTTTTTCTGCATCCACGGCTATGCCGCGGATGGGGTCACGGCGGCCGGCGCGAGCCCGGCGCTGTGGCAAGCGTGGGCCGAGGGCTGGACATGGGAGCCGGCGCGAGGCTTGCCCACGTTCGCCAAGGGCTTCACCGCCTACCACAAGAAGTCGTGGATGACCGAAACCTCGGGTGAGGCGGCGAGCTGGCTGGCCCCGGCCGGCGGCTTTCCCTCCGAAGGCGCGTTCGGCATCGCCCTGAAGATCCATCAAGCGCTGACTGCAGGGCGGGAAAGCGCGTGGCTGTACTGGCAACTGACCGACGGCAAGCCCGTCCGTGGCGAAACGCTGACCGATGCAGACCTGCGGGGCGCATCGCCGAAGTACGTCGCCGTCAAGCACTTCTTCCGCTACATCAGACCGGGGGCGGTGCGCGTGCTGGCGCGCGTGAGGGGAGACGATGCGTTGCTCGCCAGCGCCTATCTCCACGACCGCGACGCCAGCTTGACGGTTGTGCTCGTCAATACGTCGCCACGCGACGCCTCCGTGACAGTCGTGCTGCCGACCTCCCCGCGCGCCTTCGGCGCGTTCGAGGCTGTCACCTCGCACGACGGCAGCTATCTCAAGCCCTCTACGCCGGTGGTCGCGGACGCCTCGCTGCGTCTTGCGGTGCCCGGATACGGTGTCGTGACGCTGTTCGGACACGGCGTGCCAGGAGGCTCGGCGGACGCGCCCGCTGGCAGCGCACCAGGGGTGAGTGGACCTGGGGCCGCCGTGGTGGTGGCCGGGACCCGGGCGAAGCAGGCGTCGCCGCCCGTGCGCGCGCGAGCCGGCTGTGGCTGCAGTGTGGGTCGCGCGCGTGACTGGCCTGCTGCGCTTGCGGCGTTCGGAGTGCTTTCGCTCGTGCTGGCGCGCCGGCGCCGGCGTGACGCGACCTGTCGGCTCTGGTAAGAGCAGTGGCATGCAAGCCAGCGGCATGCAGCCGGGCGCATCCGGCGTGAGCGGCCGGCCGATCGGGGCCGCGCCCTTTCCGGCGCTGCGCATCCACGCCGATCGCTTCGAGCCGCGCGGCAGCTTCGCGCAGGCGCAGGCGAGCTTTCTCGATCCCGATGAGGAAGCGGTGGCCGCGCTCTCGGAGCTGCTGGCGAGCACCGGCGCGGGCGTGGTCGCGCACTTCTACATGGACGCGGAGCTGCAGGGCGTGCTGTCGGCCTGCGACGGGGCGCGCATTTGCATCGCCGACTCGCTGAAGATGGCCGACGAGGCGCTGCGCATGGCGCAGCAGGGCGCGCGCGCGATCGTGGTGCTCGGCGTCGACTTCATGAGCGAGAACGTGCGCGCCGTGCTCGACGCCGCGGGTTACGGCCAGCTGCCGGTGTTCCGCGTGGCCAAGGATCCGATCGGCTGCTCGCTGGCGGAGTCGGCCGAAGCGCCCGCTTACGGCGCGTATCTGAGCAAGGCCGCGCGCACGCCGCGCTCGCTGCACGTCATCTACGTCAACACCAGCTTGAAGGTGAAGGCGCGCGCGCAGAGCCTGCTGCCGACGCTGACCTGCACCTCGTCGAACGTGCTGTCGCTGCTGCTGCAGGCCTACGCGCAGGTGCCGGACCTGCACGTGTGGTTCGGGCCGGACACGTACATGGGCCGCAACCTCGCGGACATGCTGCAGGCGCTGTCCGGCCTCGACGCGGCTGGCGTGGCAAAGTTGCACCCGGCGCACACCCCGGCGAGCCTGGCCGCGGCGCGCGAGCGCTTCCACTACTTCGAGCAGGGCGTGTGCATCGTGCACCACATGTTCGGAGAGGCGGTGGTGGCGCAGGTGCGCCGCGACTACCAGGACGCGTTCGTGACCGCGCACCTCGAGGTGCCGGGCGAGATGTTTGCGCTCGGCTTTGAGGCGCAGCGGCGGGGCCGCGGGGTGGTGGGCTCGACCTCGAACATTCTCGACTTCATCAACGCCAAGGTGAGCGCGGCGGTGACGGCGCGCGCGCCGGCGGAGCTGCGTTTCATCCTGGGCACCGAGTCGGGCATGATCACGCCGGTCGCGCGCAAGGTGCAGCAGCAGCTGCGCGCGCTGCGCGACGCGGGCGGGCCCGAGATCGTGGTCGAGATCGTGTTTCCGGTGGCGGCCGAGGCGGTGGCGCGCACCGGCGAGCGCGAGCTGCCGATCGTGCCCGGGGTGCTGGCGGGCGAGGGTTGCTCGACCGCCGGCGGCTGCGCGAGCTGCCCGTTCATGAAGATGAACTCGCTCGACGCGCTGCTCGACTTGCTGCACGCGCTGCAAGGCTCGGACCCGCGCGCGCTCGCCGCCTACGCGCCCAAGCAGTATACCGAGACGCTCGAGGGCCACGGCATCGCCGAGCTCGGCGGCAAGTCGATCGTGCGCATGCGCGAGCTGCAGCGCAGCGGTCAGCTCCCCGCGGAGCTGGTCGAGGAGATCGTGGGCCGGGCCGGGTGAGCCAGGTCGTGCTCATGAGCCGGTGCTTCACCCTGATGCAGCAGGGGTGTGCGGCCGGCGCTCAGCGGCGGCACCCGACACTGCCGCCGAGGGTGGCTTGGGGCTGACGGCTGTCGTTCACTGACGCGGCGCGCGCGGGTGCGCCGGTTTGCCGCAGCGGGGTTCCACGGTAGGCTCAGTCAGACTGAGCCGGGAGGGCGAAGATGAGCGTGATTTCGCAACCGATGCGCGACCTGATTGCCACCGGACCCTACGCCCACCTGACCACGCTCAACCGCGACGGCAGCCCGCAGGTGTCGGTGGTGTGGATCGGGATCGAGAACGACGAATTCGTGTGCGGGCACATGGGCGTCTGGCAGAAGGTCAAGAACGTGCGCCGTGACCCGCGCGTGGGCCTCTCGATGCTCGGCCACAAGAAGAACGCGATGGGGCTGCTCGAATACCTGGTCGTCTATGGCAACGCGCGCATCACCGAGGGCGGCGCCGCGGACTTGCTGCAGCGGCTGGCGCACGTGTACCTGGGGCCGAGCGTGGTGTTCCCGCCCGAGCCCTTCCGCCGCAACCCCGGCTTCATCACCCGCATCGCGCCCACCCGCATCGCAGGCGTCGGCCCGTGGGTCCCGTCCAGCCTGTAGCTGGCCCGCGCGTGGTCGCAGAGGACGCGCACGACTGCGAGGACGAGCAGCGTCGTGGCCTCACGGCGGGAGCTCGGCGCCGCCGTCGCTGTCGCTCGCTGCCGTGCTGCAGGCGCTGTCGACGCACTGCGCGCCGCTGGGGCAATCGCTGCTGGCATTGCAGTGCAACGGCGCGACGTTGGTCTCGGTCGCGGAGGAGCCGCCGCCGCCCTGGCCGCCGGCAATTTGCATCGCACCGCTGTCGGTGCACGCGCTCGCCGCGCCCGCGGCCAGCAGGCATGCCAGCAAGCGCGCGCGACCGCGTATGCCGGCGCGGGCGGTCCGAGGGCAGGGGTTCACGACGACCTCCAAAGCAAGGACCCGCGGAGCTTACCATACAGGAACTTTTCTTCCAGAACGGTGCTGTCCACCGCCACCCTAACCCCAGGGGATGGCGAAGCTTTTTCTGCCCTGGCTGGCTGGTAGAGCGCTGTCCCTTCAAATAGGAAGTCTTGTTCCGCTCCGGCTCGGGGTGCTACCGTCCCGGGGTGGCGCAGCTCCGCGAGGCCCAGCTCCGGCTCGTGTACTCGCTGCTCAAGCCGGTGGTGCGGGCGGCGGCACGCTTCCACGTCCCGATGCGCACCCTGGCCGAGCTGCTGCGGCTGTCCTATTTCGAGCATCTGCGTCACGAGGGCCTGACCCAGGCCGCCGCCGGCCGCCGCCTCGGGCAGACCGATCGGCACATGCGCTCGCTCGCGCGCAAGCTACGCAGCGACTTCTTCGCGGCCGAGCGCGACGTGGGCTTGGTGCGCGAGGTCGAGGACGCGATCGCCGCCGCGCGCCCGCACCCCGAACAGCTCGCAGCGCGTTTTCCCGGCGCCACGGAGGCCGAGATCGAGCACGCGGTGCAGCGGCTGCGCGCCGAGGGCCGCGCCGAGCTCGCCGCCGACGGTAGGCTGCAGGCGCCGGCTCGCTACCACGTGTTGGCCTCCGACCAGTTCCACCACCGGATCGACGCGCTCAATCACTTCCTCGACGGCGTCTA
This sequence comes from uncultured delta proteobacterium, assembly GCA_963778655.1. Taxonomy (GTDB): domain Bacteria; phylum Myxococcota_A; class Polyangia; order Polyangiales; family JAFGIB01; genus CAVZVA01. The sequence continues at coordinate 250,560 of CAVZVA010000010.1, read as the reverse complement.
CAGCGCGGTGCTGCACCGGCTGGTGTTCGACGAGCGCGAGGGGGTGATGATCAAGACGATCACCTTCTGCGCGCTGCCCGAGTCGCTGCAGGCCTTCCTGACCCGCTTCGAGGGTGAGCTGCGGCGCGAGATCGCGACCCTGGAGGAGGAAGCCGAGTTCGCCGGCCGTACCGACGCCCGCTTCTCGTTGGGGCTGGCCATCGCACCCGTGGGTAGGAAATAAATATCCGATCTGTGCCAGGGTGTGTCGCAGAATCCCTCGGATCTAGCCCATTTAACCGCCAAAATTCCGGAAGGTGATTTAGGAAGTCAAATTCCTATAGCGGCACGGAAGTTGCTCTATCGGGTCCCTGAGCTGCCCAGGGCGGGCGCTCGGAGGACCACGACCATGACGACACCGAAACCAGCGAGCCGGGCCCCGGCCATCGCCGCGACCCTGGCAATTCTAGGCGGGCTCGGCGCCTGCCAGACGGATGGGCACAAGCTGCAAGACGCGGGCGCGCGCGACGCCAGCGCCGGCGCACCCGAGGCCTCGCCCGGCGTGGACGCCGGCCGGCAGGCGCTCGACGCCGGGCACGACGCATCGGCGACCAAGGACACGCCCGACGCTTCGCAACACCAGAGCCACGATGCCGGTCCGATCGACGCCGGCTCGCCGGACGCCGGCGGTCCGCGTTGGACGCTGGACATCTATCCGCGCCTGGTCGACTCGTGTGGCAACTGTCACGGCCTGGCGGGCAGCGGCGATGACGCGGGCGGGCCGCGGCCCGGTCTGCCGGGTCTGCCCGGCGTCGAGGGCGGCAGCGACGCCCCGGGCAAGTTCGCGGTCGACGCTGCGGCCGCGGCCTACATTGCGGTGCGGCCTTATCTTTCGCCTGGCGCCCCGGAGCAGAGCATCCTCTACATCAAGATCAGCGAGGACGAGCCCACGACCGGCGGGCAGCGCATGCCCCCGGCGCTGCGCCAGTGGGACGACGCATCGATCGCCGCGGTCCACGACTGGATCGCCGCCGGCGCGCAGCAGAACTGACCCGCGGGTGGAGCGCGGCGCGGCCAGGGCAGTGCCCGCAGCCGGCGCGCAAGAGCTGCGACGTTTGGGGCTCGACAAGCGCGCGCGCACCAGGCACGCCGAGCCCAGCACCCCTCGCGCTCCATGACCGCCGCCAAAGCACCACCGAGCTCGACCTGGGCTTTGCAGCTCGTGTTGTTCTGTTTCGTGTTCACGCTGCTGGGGGTGGTGGCGCGCGCCAACCCGTATGCCGGCGACGCGTCGTTGATGTGTCAGGTGGCCGATTCGATCGTCGACCACGGCGGCATCGACATCCGGCCGCGCGGCAACAGGCGCTACGCGAAGTACCCCTTGCTCGACGTGTTGCAGTGCGTGCCGGCGGTTGCGCTGCGCCACGTGGTGGGCGCGCACTGGCCGCACGAGCCTGGGCTCGCCGGTTTCGCGCTCGGGGTTCCGCCGCACGCCGTGACCGGCCTGCTTGCGGTCGGCCTGTTCCAGCTCGCGCTGGCGTTCGAGGCAAGCCCACAAATCGCGCTCGCCTTCGCCCTGCTGGTCACGTTCACGACGCCCATCCTTCCAGCCGGCCGCAGCCTCTACAGCGAGACGCTGCAGGCGCTGTTGCTGGTGTGGGCCGTGCTCGCCACGCTGCGCGCCCGCGATGCGCGCGCGCGGGGCGCATTCTTCGCGGCCGGTCTGCTGGCAGGGCTCGCGATCAACGCCAAGATCCTGCTGGCCGTGCTGCCTCTGGCGATGCTGGCCGACCAGCTGCACGAGCGCTGGGACCGCGCGCGCTGGCGCAGCGCCGCTGTGTTCTGCCTGGGTGCGCTGCCGGGCGCGCTCGCCTGGCTCGGGTACAACTACGCGCGCTACGGCAGCCTCCTCGCCCAGGGCTACGGCGTCGAGCGCGACGGATCGATCAGCTTCGGCGTGCCGCTCGCATCCGGCCTGTACGGCCTGCTGTTCAGCTCGGGCAAGAGCGTCTTTCTGTACTCGCCGCTGTTGCTCGCGAGCCTGTGGGGCTTTCCTCGCATGCTGCGTGAACGGCGCCGCGAGCTGTGGCTGCTCGGCATCCCGACCCTGGTGACGCTGCTCGCGGTCTCCAAGTGGTGGGCCTGGAACGGCGACTGGGCGTGGGGCCCGCGGCTGCTGCTGCCGGTCGTGCCACTGGCCTGCGTGCCTGCGCTGTGGCCGTTGCGGCACGGCGGCGCGGCACGCGCGCTCGTGCTCGCGCTCGGTGTGGCCGGACTGTACGTGCAGCTGCTCGCCGTGCTGATCGCGCCCTCGCAGCTCATCATCGCCTCGACCGCCGCCAGCAGCACCGTGATCGGCCACCCTCGGGACAGAAGCGCCGTGCGCGACGAGCTGCTCGCGCTGCATTTCATCCCCGAGCTCAATCCGATCGTGGGCCAGCAGTGGTTGCTCGAGCGCTATCTGCACAAGCGCCCCTGGACTCAGCGCTCGTACTATCCCTGGCGGAACCTCGGCATCCCCGCCTGGCGGCCGCGCCACGACCCGACTCCCAAGACGCTCGACCTGTGGCTCAGCCAAGGCGGCCCGCTCGCGACCGGGCTCGCGCTGGCGTTGAGCGCGCTCGCGCTGGGGCTGGGCGCGCTGCTCTTGGTGCTGGCCCGTCGCCCGCGCCCCGGCCCCGCCGCGGCCTCTCCGAAGGCGCACCGCTGACTACCTTCGCCGCTGCGCCGTTGCGTGCGATGATGAGCCATGGACGACGCGCAAGCGCCCTCCGCTCCATCCGGCGTCGTCGTCGGCGGGCACTACCTGCTGGAGGAGGCCCTGGGCCGGGGCGGCATGGCGATCGTCTACCGGGTGCGAGACACCCAAACCGGCAAGAGCCTCGCCCTCAAGCGCGGCGTGGCCGCAGACAGCAGGAAGCAGCGGCGCTACCAGGCGTTGCTCGCGCGCGAATATCACACCCTGTGCGAATTGGCGCATCCGAGCATCATCGAGGTCTACGACTACGGGGTCGACGAGCACGGGCCCTACTACGTCATGGAGCTGCTCGGGGGCAACGACCTCGAGAGCAGCGGCAAGCTGCCCTGGCGGGAAGTTTGCGCCTTGCTCCGCGACGTCGCCTCCTCGCTGGCGATCCTGCACGCGCGCGGCCTGCTGCACCGCGACGTCTCGACGCGCAACGTGCGGCGCACGCCGGACGGGCGCGCCAAGCTGCTCGACTTCGGCGCGATGACCTCGATGGGCGCGCCCAAGGAGATCGTGGGCACGCCCGCGTTCATGGCGCCGGAGGTGCTGCAGATGCAGACCCTCGACGGGCGCGCCGACCTGTTCTCGCTGGGCGCGCTCGGCTACCGCCTGCTGACCGACCGCTACCCATATCACGCGCGCAGCATTCGCAACCTTCGCGACGCCTGGCGCTCGCGCCCGCAGCCCCCGTCGCGGCTCGTCCCGGAAATCCCCGGCTCGCTCAGCGACCTCATCCTGAACCTGCTGGCGCTCGACCGCAACGCCCGGCCCCATAGCGCGGCCGAGGTGCTGAGCCGGCTGTGCGCGATCGCGGAGCTTCCGCTCGAGGAGCAGGTCGCGGTCTCGCACGCCTACCTGATCGCTCCGACGCTGATCGGGCGCGATCGCGCGCTGGTCGCCGTGCGCAAGCAGTTGCTCTCGCTCGGGCGCGGCGACGGCGGCGTGCTCTTGATCGAAGGCGTGGCCGGCTCCGGCCGCTCGCGCTTGCTCGACGCCTGCGCCATCGAAGCCAAGCTGCTCGGGGCCGCGGTGTTGCGTGCGGACGCCGGCGATGGCGCGCAGGGTGACTTCGGCGTGGTGCGTGCGCTCGGACGCCAGTTGTTCGCGCTGATGCCCAAGCAGGCCGCCCAAGCCGCCCGCCTGTCGCGCAAGGTGCTCGCTCCGGTGCTGGACGATCTGCCCTATGAAGGCAGCGGCTCGACTTCGGTGGTCGTCCCGGAGCGCGAGCTGCTGGTCCGCGAGCTGCGGGATTTCGTGCTCGCGCTGACGCGCAAGCAGCGCCTGCTGATCGCGATCGACGACTTCGAGCGCATCGACGAGCCGTCCATGGCCGTGCTCGCCGCGCTGGCGTACAAGGCCGAACGCCATCCGCTGGTCGTGGCGCTGGCGATCGACCGCGACAGCAACTCCGCGATTTCACCGGCGCAACGCCTGTTGCGCTCGGTTGGCTCCCAAGTTGCGCTCGAGCCCCTGACCCAGGCGCAGTCCGAGAGCTTGACCCGCGCGGTGTTCGGCGACGTGCCCCACCTGCAGCTGGTCGCCGCGCGCATCTACGGGCTGGCGCAGGGCAATCCGCGCGCCACCATGGAGCTGGCACAGCACTTGGTCAGCACCGGGATCGTCCGCTACCGCGCGGGGGGCTTCGCGCTGCCGGCGAGCCTGAGCGAGCGCGAGCTTCCCGCCAGCTTCCTGACGTCGTTGCAGCAGCGCCTCGACGCGCTGTCTCCCGACGCGCGCGAGCTGTGCGACGTATTGTGCATCAGCGACGGCGATGCGCCGCCAGTCGGCAGCTACCCGAGCTTTACCCAGCATCGCACCCCGCCGCGCGTGTACGCGGCGCTCGACGAGCTGGTCGCCATGCGCGTGATCGCCGCCGACGGCGACCGCTATCGCTTCAGCCAGCGCGGCTTCTTCGCGGTGGTGGCGTCGGCCATGACCCCGGCGGTCGCGGTGGCCGTGCACGAGCGGGTCGCGCGCTGGCTCGCAGAGACCGGCGGCGACGTCATGCGTCGCGTCCACCATCTGCTCGGGTGCGGAGGTGGCCATGACCTCGAGGCGATCGAATTGCTGTCGAGCACGAGCCTCAGCGGCCACCACACCCCGCTGTCGTTGCTCGAGCGGGCGGTCGCCAGCGCCGAGCGGCTCGGCCTGAGCGTGCGCACGGTTCAGCGCTTGCGCATGGCGCTTGTGATCGAAGCCCAGGCGGTGCCCGACTTCCCTTGTTTCTTGGCCAACGTGCAGCCGCTGCTCGATCAGCTCGATCGCGACACCGGTCTCGCGCTGTACCGCACGCTCGAGCAGCTACCCCCGCAGGAGCGGCTGGCCCAGGCGCTCACCAAGGCCCAGGAGCAGTACCTGGCCACGCCCGAACAGGCTCGCGGATACTCCGTCACCGAGGCAATCCCCGAGCTGGTTCGGCTCGCCTCGGTCTTTCATTCGGTCGGTCTCGCGAGCTTCGAGCTCGACGTCTGGAACGAGCTTCCGTCGCTCGCGCCGCTCGCCCCGCTCTCCCCGGCGCTGAGCGTGATCGAGCGCATGGGTGACGCGAGCAAGGCCTGGGTGCAGGGTCGTTTCGAGCGCTCGGCCATGATCTACGAGGAGCTGCTGGCGCGCGTCGAGCAACCCGACCGCGCCGGGCTGCCCGAGGCGCATCACGTGCGCGTCCGCGCCGGCCTGCACCTCTTGCTGGGGATGCGCTGCGGGGTCAACGGCAGCGAAGAGGCGGAAACGCACGCCGCCGTGCTGGATGGCGATCGCATCTTTCGGGTGAGTGCGTGGCGCGTGCGCCAGCTCATGCACCTGAGCCGCGGCGACGTGGATGAGGCGCGGCGCTGCATGCGGCGCGCGGAGGCGCTGCAGCTGCAGGTCGGAGGCGAGCAGTACGCGATCGGCTCGACCTTCGCGATCGAGCTGATGACGCCCGCCCTCAGCGGCGACCTGGTGGGCCTGCGGACCGCGCTCGAGCGCGTCGCGCTGCTGGCCGAGCGCCAGCCGGGGTGGCGGCCGGTGCAGGTCTATGGCGAGGTTCGCCTGCGCCAGCTCCAGGGCGACTTCCAAGGCGCGCTCGAGCAGCTGTTGGCCGCGCGCGAGCTCGCGCCGGCCGGCCGGCACTGGTGCTTCGTTCCCTTCGCCGCCGCCCAGGTCGCGCTGCTGACCGACCTCGGGCGCGTGGCAGAGGCCTGCGAGGTCGGCCGCGAGCACCTGGCGCTGTGCGAGCGCGAAGAGCTGGCCACAGCTTCGTTTGGACGGCAGCTCGGGCTGGCGCTGGCGGTCGCGCTCACGCGCGACGGACGAGGCGCCGAAGGCGTCGCGCTCGCCGAGCGGATGATCGCGGGCTTGCTGCAGCAGGAGTCGGGCACCGTCCTGGTTGGATTCGCGTACGAAACCCGAGCTCGGATTGCATTCGAGTTGGGCGATGCCGCCGCGTTCGAGCACTTCGCGGGGCTCTGCGGCAGCGTGTACAAGCTGCGCAAGAATCCCGCGCTGGCGGCGAGGTTCGCTCGCCTGCTCGACGATGCGCGCAGCGCCAGCGAGGCCCCGATCGTGCCGACGGCGCAGCTCGAAGCGTTGAGCTCCGAGCACAGCGAGAGCGAGTACGCCACGATCTACAGCCGCATGGAGGAGTGCGCCGACCGCGCCGATCGCGCGCGCTGTGCCCTGACAGTCCTGCTGCAGCACATGGAGAGCTTCGCCGGCTACCTGTACGGCGTGGATGCAGACGGCTTGATGTTGATGGCGGGGTTGCCCGACCCGATGCCGGAGCCCGGCCTCGACGACTGGTTGCGGCGCTGGGCCGCTGCCGAGGTCGCCGCCTTCCTGAGCGAAGCCGATGCGGGGCTATCCACGGCCGAGACGACCTGCTCCGAAACGGATTCGCAGAGCGCGGTGCCCTCCCGCCACACCGATCGCGACGGGCGGCGCTTCAAGGCGATCGCGCTGTTCAGCATGCAGCCGGAGCGCTGCCTGGCCGCGGTCCTCGCGCTCCAAGTCGAAGGCGCCGAACAGGTGGCTCGCGGAGATCTGCTTTCGCGCCTGGCCGCCGAGCTGCTCGACCACGGTGACGTGGCGGGAGCCTGCAGGTCGCCCTCGATGGCGCCGCCGTAACAGCCGCAGCGGGCGACCGCCATCTGGGCGGCGCGCCGCCGGGTTGCCGCTTCCGCGCTACCGAGCAAGCTCGGCCGGCGGCGGCCTGCGGGCGGGTTGCGCCGATTTACGCCCCGCGCCAGAGTTCGCCGGGGCTGCATGCACGCACGATCGAGCAAGCGACGGTGGCGTCGGGGCTGCGCTGGTGCCACGGCGTGGGCTGCGTTGGGTGTCGCCTTGCTGCATTGCGCGCCGGCCCGCGCGTGCTCGCCGCTCCCGTGCTTCGAGGGTTGGTTCATGCCGGGCGACGGAGAGGTGATACCCGCCAATGCCCCGGTGCTGGTTTGGCTGCCACCCAAGGACTACACCCAACCCCAGCCCGGCAACACCCTGCCCGCGCTGCGGTTCCTGCGCCTGGATGGCGGCGCCGCCGAGCCGGTGGCGTTCACGCTCGAGGCCCAGAGCTCGGGGCTGCAGTGGATAAGGCCCGCCGCGCCGCTCGCCGCCGGAGCCCGCTACCGGATGGAGGTCGACGGCGAGTGCGCCACGCCCGCGGTCGAGCTGCAGACTGCAGAAGCGAGCGACTTCCCCGACAGCCTGGGGACGCTGGTGGTGAGCGCGCCCGCCGCCGGAGAAATCCGGGTCGGGACCGTCAGCGGCTCGTGCGACACACCGCTGCCCGCGGTGATCGTGGACGTGGACGTAGCGCTTTCCGAGCAGGCCGCGCCCTGGGCCAGCTTGTTGTCGTACCGCACGCTGGTGGACGGCAGCGAATGGAGCCCGACCTGGTCCCTGGGTGAGCCGCCCTACGACTTCAGCGCGGCCCAGACCAAGGTGTTCGCTGAATGCCCGGATCGGCCGCTCGCCTCCGGCCAGCCCATCGACATGTATGCGATGCACGAGGGGTTGAGTGAGGGCAAGCACGCGCTGCGGGTCGAGGCCGAGCTGGCAGGCGTGGACGGCACGCTGCAGACCGACGCGACCGACGTGCAGCTCAGCTGTGCGACCGGCGGCGGCCAGGGCGGCGCGCACCTCACCCCCGGGTCCATGGCGGGGTCGGGGGGGTCGGGCTGCAGCGCGCTGGGGGCCGCGTCTTCGCCGGCCAGCGTCTGGCCATGGCTGATCCCGGCGTTCGCGCTGTCCGGCCGAGCGGCGCGCAGGCGCTACCGCGCCCGAGCACGCGCCTGAGCACAGAGCGGCGCGCGCGCAAATCGGGCGTTCGGGCGCGCGCGGGCCTCCGCGCCCGCTCAGTGCAGGCCCATCAGCTCCGCGAAGTTCCGGTGGTAGAAGCGCTCGCGCGCCGCCTGTCCGATGCCGCGCGCATCGAGCGAGGCCTGGAAGCGTCCAAGCGGATCGCGGCCGCCCTCGGGATGCGGGTAGTCCGACGCGAACATGAACAGCTCATCGCCCGCCTGCTCGATCAGCGCGCCCGCGTCCTCGAACGCAAACAGGCTCACGCGCACTTGGCGGCGCAGGTACTCGGAGGGCTTGCGCGTGAGCTCGCCCAGGAGCGGCTCGCTCTTCTTGAAGCTGTTGGCGGCCTGGTCGAGCAGTTGCATGAAGCTCGGCACCCACGTGCCTCCCAGCTCGATCACGCCGCAGCGCAGGGCGGGATGGCGCTCGAACACGCCGTCAAGCACGAACGCAGTCAGGAAGTTCTGCGCGGCGTGCGCGGCCGCCGGCCAGTCTTTGGCGCGCAGGTTCTCGCCGCCGCCCAGCCAGTCGCTGGGCCGCGGGCGGCCGTTGTTGTGATAGGCCGGCTGCAGCAGGCGCCCGGCACCGATGTGCAGCACGATCGGCACGTTGGCCGCCGCGAGCTCGGCCCACAGCGACTCGTGATCGACGTGCGCCGGTGAGCGATCGCCGGCCGGATCGGCGCTGACCCAGAACGCCTTCACGCCCTCGGCGATCCCGGCTCGCAGCGTCGCCATCGCTCGCGCCGGATCGCGCAGCGGCAGAAAGCCGACCGCGAGCATGCGCGCGTCGTTGGCGCAGAAGCGCGCCATGCCGCGGTTGAGCGCGTTGGCGCCGGCGTAGAGCACGTCGTCTTTGCTGGAGCGCACGAACTGGCCGAGCGCGAAGGTGGGGAACACCAGCTGGCGCTGAAAGCCGAGCAGGTCGAGCGCCTTGCTGCGCTCGTCGGGTGTGCTCGCCCCATAGGCGAACCAACCCTTGGGTCCTGAGATGATCGGCTCCTGCAACAGCTTGGCGGTGGCTTCGGGATCGCCGCGCCGCGCTTCGGCCTTCGCGATCGCCTTGTGCACGCCGAGCCCGGCGTTGCCCGGGCTCAGCTCGCCGATCAGCGCGGCTTCCTCCGTGGTGGCGTGGCTGCGCAGCCAGTCCGTGGTTTCCATCAGATGGCTGTCCGAATCGTAGAACGTTCCACCCTGTGCGTAGCTCATGGCCGGTCCTCGTCAGCTCGTGGTTCCCAGCGCATACCCTACCACTACTTGATTGAAGCGAAGACCCCCGCCGGAAGGCGTGCCGAGCAGCCCGCCACGTGGCCGATTTCACTGGATTCTCGGCGCCTCGGGGCGGTTCGGCTTCGGGTCAGCGCCGCGCGCGATCCGATCTGTCCGCTCGGGCACCGCGCCAAGGCCGCCGCCGTGCCGTCCGCGGGCAAAGCCAGCGCAGTGCCCAACTCCAGTGCCCAACTCCAGTGCCCAACTCCAGCCAAGCACACGCCAACAAGGTCCAACAGCGCGATCGCGACGACAAGCAAACCACCACGGTGCTCACCAAGCCCCGTGACACGCGGGGGCTTGCGCGGTGGCGGCGAATGGATTGATATCTCCACGGAGGCGACAGCGCGCCTACCGCCATGATCGATTCGCCCGATAATCCGCCCGCGCCCGCGCCCGCGTTCGCCGTGCCACCGCACGTTGTCGACGACTCGGGATCGCTGGTCGGTTGGTTCGTCGAGCCGGCGGGCATGCTGCTGCAGTTTGCGCACGAGGCGCGCGGCACGACGCGCATGGTCGAGTGGATGGTCGGGCCCGTCTTCGAGCGCTTGATCCGGCGCTTCCCCGCGCAGCGCGGCCTGCGCGTGGTGCTCGACATGCGCAACATGACGGGCCGAGCCGCCACCGCGCGCGCGCTGCTGATCGCCAACGCGACGCGTGTGCTGCCGCGCGTCGGCCGCGTGGTGCTGGTTCCCTCCCGGCACATGGGAAGCGACTACGTGCGCGTGGTCGAAGTCTCTGCGCGTCTGGTCACGGCGATGGGCCTACCCGTCGACATCGAGGACACGCTCGAGCACGCGTTGGCCAAGCACGCGTTTCGCCTTGCCCCGGCGCGCGCGCCGCAGGACGACGCGCGGGCGCCGGCTGCTTGGCCTGCGCTGAGCCGCTGAGGTCGCGCCGCACGCGTGCGGCCGCCAAGCACTGGGACGCCGCCGTTGCGCCGGGAGCCTGCAGCGCGCGGCGGATGCGCGCGCCATACGGCATCTCCGGATAGCGTTCGAAGAAGCGCGCCGCCTCGACGCGCGCTTGCTCGCTGGAGCTCGGCGTGATCGAGGCGAATTGCGACGGACCGTTCAGCGCGACGCCCGCTCCCTGAGCACGGCGCGAAGGGGCGGTTTCCTCGGGCCGCGGTTTCGCAGTACGGTCTGCAGCGCCCGTGCCGCGGCAGCCGGCGGCCGCGGCAGGAGCGGATCGCATGCGCACACGTGTTGGCGACCCCATCGAAAGGACGCGCTCGGGCTCGCCAGCTCGCGTCTGCACGCTGGCCGCGGTATTGATCGTCGCGTCGTCGGCCCGCGCCGCTGCCCAAGCGCCGCCCGGCGATGATCTGCCGGCCCTGCCGCCGCCCCCGCCGCCCGCTGCGGCCGCGGCCGCGCAGCCCGCGCCCGCACCCGCGCAGCCCGCAGCCACCCCCGCGGCGGCGCCGGTTGCGAGTCCCGCTGCGGCGGCCGCGCCGCCCGCCAGCGTCAGCAGCGCGTCGCAATTGCCCGCTGCGGCGCCCGAGACGCCTGCACCCGCGCCCCCCGTCGCGGCGACCATCGCGCCGCCGCCGCCGGTCGTGGCTGCGAGCTGTACGCCCGCCTGTCGCGAGGGCTTCGGCTGCTTCGAGGGCCGCTGCCTGTCGCTGTGCAACCCGGCTTGCGGCGCGGGCGAGCGCTGCAATGTCCACGGCGAGTGCGAAGCCGCCCAGATGTCGCTGTTCGCAGGGCGCCCGCCGCCGCCACCCCCGCCCGGCGCGCAACGCCACGACGGCTTCATGCTACGGCTCACGCTCGGCTTCGGCGGCGACCACCTGACGGGCAAGACCGACGGCGCGGCGTTCGAGCTCTACGGCAGCACCGGGCACTCGCTCGAGATCTCGTCGGGCGCGGGGCACTTCAGCCTCGATATCGGGGCCTCGCCGATCGACAACCTGGTGATTCATGCGCGCCTGGCCGCCAACGCGACCGGCGAGATCAACCCCAGCCTGGACGGCAGGAACATCGGCAAGCGCAAGGACTCGAGCGTCGCGCTGACCCTGTTCGGGCCCGCGCTCACCTATTATTTCATGCCGGTCGATCTCTACCTGACCGCGGCGATCGGGTTGTCGAGCATTTCGTTCACCGACGGCAAGAACGCCCGCGACACCCACAGCGGCCTCGGCCTCAACTTCGATCTGGGCAAGGAATTCTGGGTCGGCGACGACTGGGGCCTGGGGCCTGCGGTTCGCTTCTGGTACACCCACGTCAGCGACAGCGGCGTGCGCTACAATTCGTTCGACTGGGCGATTCTGTTCTCGGCCACCTACCAGTAGGGCGGCCCGGTCTCGCCCCGCGTTCGAGCATCTAGCCGAAGCGCTCAGTCGGAGATCAGCGGCTCGAACAGCGCCACGCCGGCCGCGGCGAAGCCGAGGTCGAAGGCGCCCAGCAGCGCGAGCCAGCCGTAGAGCTCGGAGAACGGCGCGCCGGCGAGCAGCTCGCGCGTGGCCACCACCCCGCACAGCAGCGCGGGCGCCACCACCGGCAGCACCACCACCGCGAGCATCATCTCGCGGGCGCGCGTGCGCAGGCCGAGCGCGGCAAACAGGTTGCCGGTGACGGCGAAGCCCAGCGTGCCCAGCAGCAGCAGCGCGCACAGCGGGCCGAACACCGGAAAGAGCGCGAGATCGAACAGCACCGCGACTTCGAGCACCAGCACGCTCTCGACCACCAGCAGGAACACCACGCTTGCCAGCACCTTGCTCAGGTAGAGCGCGGCGCGCGGCACCGGCGCCAGCAGCAGCGCGCGGAACACTTCGTGCTCGCGCTCGCGGTTCCAGCTGCGCCCCATCGCCAACACACCCGCGAAGGTGATCGCGATCCACAGCACGCCCGGCGCCACCAGCGGTCCGCTGTGCGGGTCGATGTAGAACGACAGCGACGCCAGCACCGCCACCAGCGTGGCAAACAGCGCCGTGGTCACCACGATCTCGCCGGTTCGCAGCTCCACGCGCAGCTCCTTGCGCAGCAGCCAGAAGCTTGCTCGCAGCAGCGCTCTCACGACGGGCCCTCGGCCACCATGCGCCCGCGCTCCAGCAGCACGCGCCGATCGGCGACGGCTGCGGCCAGCGCCGCGTCGTGGGTGACGAGGGCCACGATCGCGCCGCGCGCGCGCTCGGCCCGCATCGCCTCGACCAGGCGCTCGAGCCCGCGCGCGTCCAGCCCGGTCGAGGGCTCGTCCAGCAGCAGCAGGCGCGGTGCGGGCAGCAGCGCGCGCGCCAGCGACAGCCGCTGCAGCTGGCCGCGCGAGTAGGTGCGCGCCGGACGCTGCATGAACGCGCCCAGCTCGAAGCGCTGCTCGAGCCGCTGCGCGGGCGCGCTGCCGCCCAGGCCGTAGAGCTGCGCGGTGAGCGCGAGGTTCTCGTGACCCGTCAGGTCCGGATAGACCATGGCCGCGTGCGCCACCAATCCGATCCGCGCGCGCAGCGCGGTGGCCCGCTGCGGATCGTGCTGCCCGAAGCGCAGCTCGCCGCGGGTGGGCCGGCTGAGCAGCGCCAGCACGTTGAGCAGCGTGCTCTTGCCCGAGCCGTTGGGACCCTCGATCGCGGTGATCTCGCCCGCGGCCAGCGTCAGGCGCACACCCGCCAGCGCCCGGGTCGGCCCGTAGAGCTTGACCAGGTCCCGCACCTCGATCCGGTCGAAGTCGAGCGTCACCGTGGCCGAGATTAATGCCAGCGCCCCCCCTTTGGGGGAATTTTCCACGAATGCTAAGCGCCCGGTCGGCGCAACCCGTCGCCGCGACGCAGCTGAGCGAAGCGAACCGCGCAGGAGGGTGGGCCCCGGCGAGCTTTGCCCGACGGGCGGGGCGCGCGCCCCTCAGTGCCCCTCCCGTCATCAAACCAGGGTGGGGCGGGAGGGTCGCTCGACCCTCCCGGGGTTAAGCTATGGCACGTGCGCGGGTATGCTCCCGCCCAGGACGCGACGTGAAGGCCTATCTCGATCTGCTCAGGACTGCGCTCGAGCACGGACGCGAGCGCCCCGACCGCACCGGCGTCGGCACCCGCGGCATCTTCGGCTACCAGCTGCGGCTGGACCTGCGCGACGGGTTTCCGCTGCTGACCACCAAGAAGCTGCACCTGCGCTCGATCATCTACGAGCTGCTGTGGTTTCTGCGCGGCGACACCCACGTCGACTACCTGCACCAGCACAAGGTCACGATCTGGGACGAGTGGGCCACGCCCGAGCAGTGCGCGAAGTTCGGCCGCGCCCCCGGCGATCTCGGGCCCGTCTACGGCCACCAGTGGCGCAACTTCGGCGCCAGCCTGCGGCTCGACGGCAGCTATGCCCGCGACGGAGTCGACCAGATCGCCAGCGTGCTGCAGCAGCTGCGCGAAAACCCCAGCAGCCGCCGTCTGATCGTGAGCGGCTGGAACCCCAAGGAGGCCGAGCAGGTGGAGCTGCCGCCCTGCCACACGCTGTTCCAGCTCTACGTGCAGGACGGTGCGCTGAGCTGCCAGCTCTACCAGCGCAGTGCTGACATCTTTCTGGGCGTGCCGTTCAACGTCGCGAGCTACGCCCTGCTGACCTTGATGCTGGCGCAGGTGAGCGGGCTGCAGCCCGGCGAATTCGTCCACACCTTCGGCGACGCGCACCTGTACAACAACCACCTGGAGCAGGCGCGGCTGCAGCTGTCGCGCGAGCCGCGCCCGCTGCCCACGCTGCGCCTCAACCCCGAGGTGCGGGACCTGTTCACCTTCGGCTATGAGGACTTCAAGCTGGAGGGCTACCAGCCGCACCCGCGCATCAAGGCCGAGGTCGCGGTGTGACCGAAACGCGCGCGCGCCCCTGCCGCGAGATTTGTCGCTCCGACTGCAATGACCACCGCGTCCTCCCGCAAGCCGCTAGCTCTCGTTGCTGCGTTGACCCCCAACCGGGTGATCGGGCGCGACGGAGGCATTCCCTGGCACTTTGCCGAGGACATGCAGCACTTCCGCCGCGTGACCAAGGGCCATGCCGTGATCATGGGCCGCGCCACCTACGACTCGATCGGCAAGCCGCTGGCCAAACGCCGCAACATCGTGATCAGCCGCAATCCCGCGCTGCAGCTGCCCGGCTGCGAGGTGGTGGATAGCTTGGCGCGCGCGATCGAGCTGGCGCGCGAGCAGGATGAGGAGCCGCGCGTGCTGGGGGGCGCGCAGATCTACGCCGCCGCGCTGCCGCTGGCCACGCGCCTGCTGCTGACCTACCTCGACGACGAGCACGAAGGCGACTGCTACTTCCCCGAGATCGACAAGGGCGAGTGGCGGGAAGTCGAGCGCCGCCGCGGCGAGGGTCTGACCTGGGTGACGCTAGAGCGCAAGTAGCGGCCCGAGTCAGAACACGTTGGCGATGATCGAGTCCAGGTGCAGCCAGCGCGCGCGCGGCACGCGCAGCGCGCCCGCCTCGATCAACAGCTCGCCGCGCTCGGCGCCGCGGCGCAGCGCCTGCTGCCGGCCGTGCGCGATGTCTACGCCGCTGTGTGCCCGCGCGCGCGCCAGGTCGACGCCGTCGGCCGTGCGCAGGCCGAGCATCAGCTGCTCGCGCGCCAGCTCCTTTGGGCCGAGCTGCTCCTCGAACACCTCGACCGCGGCGCTCGCGCTCTGCGCGAGGTAGCCCTCGGGGCGCGGCTGGTTGCGGTAGCGGCGCGCGCGACCCGGCTCCGCGTGCAGACAGCCGACCGCGCCGGCGCCCAGCCCCAGGTACGCGCCGCCTCGCCAGTAGTGCTCGTTGTGGCGCGCGCGCTCGCCCGCGCGCGCATAGTTGGAGACCTCGTAGTGCTCGAAGCCCTGCTCGCGCAGCAGCGCCGAGATGGCGTCGAAGGCCGCGGCGACGTCGTCCTCCCGCGCCAGCGGCAGCCGCCCCTTGCGGTGCAGCTGGCCGAACTGGGTGTCCGGCTCGATCGTGAGCGAGTAGACCGACAGGTGCGCGAGGCCGAGCCCGACCAGCGTGCGCGCCTGCGCCGCCGCGTCCTCGGGCGCTTGGCCGGGCAGCCCGAAGATCAGATCCGCGCTCACCCGCGGCAGCTCGAGCAGCGCGTCCTGCACCGCGCGCAGGGCGGCTTGCGCGTCGTGCACGCGACCGAGAAAGCGCAGCTGTGCGTCGTCGAGCGCCTGCACCCCGATCGACAGCCGGTTCACGCCGGTCTCTCGCAGCGCGCGCGCCCGCGCGCGATCGAGCGAGGAGGGGTTGCACTCGACGCTCACCTCGAGCGCATCGGCCTCGCGCCCGAATGCGCGCCGCACCGCGTCCAGCACCCGGCCAAGCTGCTCCGGCGCCCACAGCGACGGGGTGCCGCCGCCGAAGAACACCGACGACAGGGTCTCGCTCCCGAGCGCGGGTGCCCGCCAGCCGAGCTCCGCCAGCACCGCGTCGGCATAGGCCTGGTGCGGGACTTCGGGGCGGCGGATGGTCGCCGAGGCGAAGTCGCAGTACGGGCATTTCTGCAGGCACCACGGGAAGTGCACGTACACCGAGGTCGACACGACGGGCCGAGTATGCGCCGCCCCGGCCGCCGGCGCTCGCGGGCCGAGCTGATCATGTGCACAGGTGCGCAGCCGGAGCAGAACCTTGACCCATGCCGGCCGCGACTTATCTTGCTGCCGGCGCTTTGGCCGGCGCGGTCGGCCTGCGCGGTCGGCCTGCGTGCTCGGCCTGCGCAGAGCCGCCGGGCTCCCCGGGCTGACATGGCAAAACGCGATTACTACGAGGTGCTCGGCGTCGAGCGTTCGGCGTCCGAGAGCGAGATCAAGCGCGCGTATCGCAAGCTCGCGCTGGAGCTGCACCCCGACCGCAATCCCGGCAACGCCCACGCCGAGGAGTGCTTCAAGGAAGCCTCCGAGGCCTACGCCGTGTTGTGCGATGGCGACAAGCGCGCCAGCTACGACCGCTTCGGGCACGCCGGCGTCTCCGGCGCGGGCCAGGGGTTCGGCGACATCCAGGACATCTTCAGCCAGTTCAGCGACATCTTCAGCGACTTCTTCGGCGGCGGCGGCTTTCGCGGCGCGCGCCGCGGCGGCCCGCAGCGCGGCGCGGACCTGCGCACGGTGGTGCGGCTACCGCTCAAGGACGCGGCGTTCGGCACCAAGCGCGAGCTGCCGTTGCACCACCCGGGCCCGTGCGAGAGCTGCAACGGCACCGGCGCCGAGGGCGGGCAGCGCAGCGTGTGCCCGCGCTGCAAGGGCGCCGGCCAGGTCGCGCACTCGCGCGGGCCGTTCCTGCTGCAGACCACCTGTCCCGGTTGCCACGGCGTAGGCAGCGTGGCCGAGCATCCCTGCAAGAGCTGCCACGGCACTGGCCAGGTGGAAATCGAGCGCAGCGTGAAGGTCACCTTCCCGGCGGGGATCGACGACGGCCAGACCCTGCGCGTGCCCGGTCAAGGTCTTTCCGGGATGCAGGGCGGCCCGGCGGGCCATCTCTACGTCGACGTGCAGGTCGAGCCCGATCCGCGTTTCGAGCGCGAAGGCTCCGACCTCCTGCACGCGTTGACCTTGAGCTTCGTGCAAGCCGCGCTCGGCGCCGCGCTGGAGGTGCCGAGCCTCGACGACGAGGGCCCGGTCGAGGTCAAGGTGCCGGCCGGCGTGCAGCCCGGCGACAGCGTGCGCGTTCGCGGCAAGGGCGTGCCGCACCTCAACTCGGGCGGCCGTGGTGATCTGATCGTGCTGGTGCAGCTCGCCGTGCCCAAGAAGCTCTCGCGCAAGGCGCGCAAGCTGCTCGAAGAGCTGGCCGAAGAGCTGCACGACAAGTCGCATGACAAGTCGGGCTGATCGCCGCCCACCGAATTTCAAGACAACAGGAAAGCGAGAAGACGGCAAGAGCCGCCGACTGCGCTGCCTTACATCGCGGCCGCAGGCAGCGCCGCCGGTAGCGGCTTCAGCTTGCCGTGGTCGAGCCAGCAGTAGATGCCGTAGGACTGCAGCACGCGTCGCGTGTAGCGCCGCGTCTCGCGGTAGGGAATGTGCTCGATCCACTCGTCTAGCTGCCGCTGCTGGCCTTCGCGCAGCCAGCGGTCGGCCGCCAAGTGGCCGGCGTTGTAGGCGGCCGGCACGATCGCCGCGTCGGAGCCGTAGCGCTGCAGCAGATCCTCGATGAAGTGGGCTCCGATGCGCAGGTTGACCTCGGGGCGCTTGAGCGAGTCGGGATCGCTCGGCAGCCCGAGCGGCTTGGCGTGCACGCGCGCGGTCGGCACGATCACCTGGATCAGGCCGTAGGCCAGCGCCGGGCTCACCGCCTCGGGATTGAAGTCGCTCTCCTCGCGCGCGATCGCGCGCACCAGCTCCGGCGGCACGTGGGCCTCGCCCGCGACCTGCTCGATCAGCGGGCTGAACGCCAGCGGATAGGCGATGCGCCACAGCTGGTGCTCGCGCCCCCGCGGCAGCTGCGTGCGGAACGAGCGCAGCCGGCCGCGCACCAGCCGGCTGGCGTCCGTGTACGCGCGCGCCTCGTGCAGGGTTGCGGCCACCAGCCACAGCAGCTCGGGGTCCGCGCCGCGCTTGAGCAGGCCGAGCGCGTTCAGCTCGCGCTGCGCCAGGTCGGCCTCGCCCACGCGCAGTAGCTCCACCGCGGTGCGGAAGCCCGGCGCTTCCAGCTCCGCGCGCCAGGCGAAGCGCAGCGGCTGCTCGGGCGCATCCGCGTCCGCGAGCTCGCCGAGCAGCGCGGCCTCCGCCGCGGGGTCGAGCTCGTGCAGCCGCGCCAGCGCCTGCTGCGCGTGGTAGCTGAGCGGCCACGCGCGCACCAGCTCGGTGTACGCGGCCTTGGCCTGGTCGAGCCGCCCGAGCGCCTGCAGCGTGCGCGCGCGCCAGTAGTCGCTGCGTCCCTCGCGGCCCTCCACCGAGGCGTCGTCGTCGTCGCCGCGCAGCTGCTCCAGCTGCTCCAGCGCCGCGCTGTGGTCGCCGCGGTCGTGTGCGTCAAGCGCCAGTGCGAAGCGTGCCTGCGCGTGCATGTCGCCGTGCGGATAGCGGTCGAGCAGCCGCTCCAGCGTGCGGCGCGCCGCCGGCGCGTCATCGGCGTCGCGCAGCGCGTCGGCCTCGCGCAGCAGCGCGTCGTCCGCGAGCGAGTGCTGCGGCACCTCGCGCACCAGCGCTTCGTACTCGGCGATCGCGCCCTTGGGGTCGGCGGTGCGCTGGCGCGCGCTGCCGGCGTAGTAGCGCGCCCAGGCCTTGATCTCGGGGTCCTTGCAGCGGCGCGCCAGCCGGTCGAGGCGCTTGGCCGCTTGCTCGCGCTCGCGCCCCGAGTACAGCGCGCGCCCCACCTGCAGGCCCGCCTGGCAGCGCAGCGCCGCATCGCGTCCGGCGCGAGCCGCCAGCTTCTCGTACACGCGCTGCGCCTGCGCGTAACGGTGGCGGTGCATCAACGCTTGGCCGCGCGCCAGCTCGTCGTCCGGATCGGGCGCCCACAGCCCCGCGCGCGCGCGTCGCGGCATGCGCTTCCAGAGCTTGCTCGCGAGCGCGTCGGCCCGCTCGCCCAGCGTGGTGCCGGCTGCACGCGCGCCCACGCGGCGGTAGAGCTGCAGCGCCTCACGCAGGCTGTCCTTGGTCCCGCGGTCGGCCATGATGTCGGCCAGCGGCAACGCCACCGCGGCGGCCGCGGCGTGATCCGAGGCCTGCGCCAGCAGCGCGCGCAACAGCGGCTCGGCGGCGGCGTCCTGGCCGCTCATGTGATAGGCGCGCGCCAGCAGCACGCGGGCCTCGTGCGCGCCCGGCCAGCCCGCGGTCAGGTTGGCCGCGGTCTTGGCCGCTTCGGCTGGCTTCGCCGCCAGCAGGCTCTCCCCCAAGCGCAGCGCTGCCCAGCGCGCGAGCTGGTGCGCGCTGACCGACAGCGCCGCGAGCTGGCTCTCGCTGGCCTCCTCGCTCGGCTCGGCCTGCGAGAGCAGCCACAGCAGTCGCCCGCGCGCTTCGGGATCCGCGCCTGCCAGCGCGGCCTCGCCCAGCACGCGCGCCTGCTCCTTGTCGCCCTCAGCCAGCGCGTCGCGCATGCGCTGCTCGGGGCTCGCCGGGTCGAGCTGCACGCACGCCGGGTCGTACCCGCTGGCCGCATCGCCGAGCGGCGGCGGCGGCCGCGCGGGCGGCGGCGACGGGGCCGGGGGCGGCTCGGGCGGCGCGTCTGCTTCGGCGAACGCACCCGAGCGCTGCGCGCGCGGCGCCAGCAACACCGCCGCCGCGAGCAGGCCGAGCACCCTCGCCCTCTTCGCCCGCATCGCCGTCAGACTAGGTAAGACGCCCCCGCGACGCAAGTTGGCGGGACCGTCCAGCTCGCCTGCGCGAGCGGCCTCGAACGCATCGATTCGCACGACTGAGCGTGGTTGGGGCCACGCGGAAGCGCAGCGACCCTCGCGGGAAGGTGGGGCCCCAACGGCTTGGCCGGTGGGGCGGGAGGGTCGCGTGACCCTCGCGGTAACAAGCGTGGTTGGGGCCACGCGGAAGCGCAGCGACCCTCGCGGGAGGGAGGGGCCCCAACGGCTTGGCCGGTGGGGCGGGAGGGTCGCGTGACCCTCGCGGTAACAAGCGTGGTTGGGGCCACGCGGAAGCGCAGCGACCCTCGCGGGAGGGAGGGGGCCCAACGGCTTGGCCGGTGGGGCGGGAGGGTCGCGTGATCCTCCCGGTAACAAGAGCAGCGAGCGCGGCGGCTCGCAGCCCGGACCGGGCTACGAACCGCTGCGCACGCGCGTGCGCTCGTCCTGCTCGCCCTGCTCGTCCTGCTCGCGCTCGCGACGGCGCTCGCTCTGCCAGCGCTCGCGGTCGCGCTCGACCACGTGCTCGCCCGCGCGCGCCTGCGCGAGCGCGGCTTGCGCGTGCTGGCTCGTGGCTTGCGCGGTCTGCACGCGGTCGTGGGCCTGCGCCAGGTGCTCGCGCAGCTGCCGCGCGCGCTCGGCGTGCCGCCGTGCAAAGGCCGCCTCGCGTTGCAGCTCGCGCGCGCTCAGCCGTTGCTGGCTCGCCGGCTGCACGTGCGGCGCGCTCGCGAGGTGCGCGTGCAGCGCGTGCTCCAGCTCTGCGAGCTCGGCGGCGGCGCGCTGCTCGTCGGCGCGGGCTTGCGCCAGGCCGCGCTGGGCGCCGGCGCGCTCGCTTTGCCGCAAGCTCTGCACCGCCTCCCATCTGTAACGCTGTCCGGCCATGGCTCGCCCGCTCTGCCGGGAGAGTCACAGGAAGACGGGCAGTAGGGAAGAAGGAATGTAGCCGTGCTTGCCGGCTTTCCGTCCCCGTCAGGCCCGGGGCGGCTCATGAGAGCCGCGTCAGGGCGTCGCGGTGGCGTCCGCCGCGCCCGACACCGCATCGCCCTGGCTCGCGGTGGGCGCCGGATCCCACTGCCCGGTCAGCATCTGCGCGCTCAACCGTTCCGGCACCAGGTCGCCATTTTCGTCGCTCAGCGAGAGCTCTCCGCTCAGGGTGAGCGTGGGGCGCGTGTCGTCGAGCGCGCCGAGCGCCGTCTGGGCCGCGCCGACCAGACGTGCGATCGCGCGGTCGCACGCCGCCTGCACGCAGTCGGCGTCGCAGGCGCCCGCCTGGCCGTAGCTCTGCCCCCCGAGCCATTCCGAGAGCGTGGCGCAGCCGACCATGGCGCGAATCTCGTCGCCGTCGCCACCCTTGTCCGAGGAGACCACTTTGTTCAAGGCCTGCACCGAAAGCGCGCCGAGCTGCGCGTCGAAGCGCACCGAGCTCAGCTCGATCGAGTCGCTGTCGGACATGAAGCTCGCGTCGGTGACCGCGCTCTGCGGCAGCGCCGACAGGTCCACCGAGGGCGCACCGGCGCCGGTGGCGATGGGCGAGGCGTCGATGCGCTGCGCGCGCCAGCTCAGCGGGTTCGCGCTGTCCTTGCCCGAAAGCGTCACCGTGGCCACCAGGTGGGTGGTGCTCAGACTGCGGTCGGTGAGCTCGGACATGCGCGCCGCCGCCGACAGCGGCCCTTCGCCGTTGACCGCGAGCAGCGCTTGCAGCGAGTGCTCGGGCGAGGTTGTCGCGGCGTTGGAGGCGTCCATGCGCGCCTGCGACAGCGCCGTGGTCAGCGCGGCGATGCCCGGCAGCGAGGCGTAGGCGTCGCTGCGCAGCGTGCCGTCGAGCGAGTCCAGCAGGAAGCGGCCCTCGGCGTCGGTGGGCGCGGGCTGACCCTGCGCGTCGTTGTTGACCGCCGACTCGGCGGCGCTGCGCAGCGTGTTCGAGAGCGTGATGGCCGGCGCGCTCGAGTCGAGGTCCGCCTGCAGCGCGTACTGCCCGGAGAGCTGCAGCGGCTCGTCCTTGTAATCGATGCTGACCATCACCTCGCTGTCGGCCTTCACCATCACCTGATCGGTGCAGCCGCGGGCCACCACCGTGCCGTCCTTGCTCTGCGCCTCGACCGTGACCGCGTAGCTCACGGCCGCGGGCAGCGCCAGGAAGCGCGCCACCGCGTCGCTGCCGCTGAGCGCGACCATCGGGTCGCCGGCCATGCGCGCCGATTGCATGCAGCGCATGTTGGCCTGGGCGAAGACGATGCGCTGGGCCACCGGGCGCTGGCCAGTATAGGGCGCGTCGACGCTCAGCGTGCCGAAGCCGGCGTCGCTGACCGCGACGTCGACGAAGGTGTCGTAGGCGCCCGGCGCGGAGATGCGCACGCGGAAGGTGGCCGTCATCTTGCCGGCGATCAGGGTGTTTTCGGCGATGCCGTTCTCGTCCACGTCGGCGTCGAGCTTCGCCAGGCTCGAGTCCTGCGCGCGGCCGACCAGCGCGAAGCTGACGTGGCCGCCGGTGACCGGCGTGTCGTCGGCATTGGTGAGCAGCACGTCGATCGTGCTCTGCTCCTTGAAACCGAGCCGCACCGGCGTGTCGGTCTTCAGCGTGAGCTGGGCGCTTCCCGGCGCGGGCCCGCTCGCGCGCGGTGAGCTGAACTCCGTGCCCGCGGGGGCGCTCTGGGGGTTGGCGGGGCTCTGGCTCGCCGCACAGCCACAGCCGAGCGCTGCCAGCACCGCCAGCGCAGCCTCAGGCTGCCCGCGAAGCAAGCGAAGACCCATGTAGGAAGCATAGCGTCGGGGGGTAGCCGCGGCCAGCTTCAGGCACGCGACGCCGCCGCTGGCTGCGCTGGGACGGCCGTGTTACAGGGCGCGCATGTCCTACGCGTTCGACGTCGGCCTGCGCTACCTGCGCTCCAAGAAGCGGGCCACTGTCTCGGTGATCTCCGTGATCGCCGTGACGGGCGTGGCGCTGGGCGTGGCGGCGCTTTTATCCGTCGTCTCCATTACCTCCGGCTTTCAAGAGGAGTTCCGCAACAAGGTGCTGGGGGTCAATGCCCACGTGCTGGTGCTCAAGTACGGGCTCGACTTCGACGAGTACCGAGACGTGGTGGCGCGTGCGCGCAAGATGCCCGAGGTCGTGGGCGCCGCACCTTTCATCATCAACGAGATGATGCTCGCCAAGGGCGACCGTCTCAGCGGCGTGTTGATCAAGGGCGTGGACCCGCAGCAGATGCGCGGGGTGCTCGACCTGCCCAGCCAGCTGGTGGCCGGCTCGCTCAAAGGCCTGCGCCTGCCCGGCGCGCGGCCAGCCACCCGGGCCCAGGACCTAGAGGCGCAGGTCGGGCCCGGCGAGGATCAGGACCTCGACGCGTACCTGAGCAAGCTCGCCGCGGGCGCGGCCGACGCGGGTCCGCCGCCGGGCGATGCCGGGCCCGCTCCGCGAGCCGCAAGCAGCGGCGGCCCGGCCGGGACCGCGGCCGCGGCGGTGGCCGGCGGTGGCGGTGGCGGCGCGCCGGCGGTTCACGTGCCGACGCCGGCCGAGGCGCAGGCGGCGTTGGCGCAGGGCGAGCTCGGCGCGCTGCCGAGCGACGAGGAAGAAGCGCGGCTGCTCGAGCAGAGCGCGCCGGAGACGCCGAGCGAGCCCGAGCACGAGCTGCCCGGCGTGGTGGTGGGCGTGACCCTGGCCCAAAGCCTCGGCATCAAGGTGGGCGATCGGGTCAAGATCGTCTCGCCACTCACCGGTCTGGACACCGCATTGTGGAAGGCCGACGGCGGCAAGCCGACCTCGCGCGACTTCCGCGTGATCGGGATCTTCCAGGCCGGCTTTCAGGAGTACGACAGCCGGCTGGTCTATATGGACCTGTACGAAGCGCAGATCTTCCAGGACCAGGGCGACACCGTGGTCGGCGTCGAGATCCGGCTCAAGGACATCGACAAGGCGAGCCAGGTGGCGCTGCGCTTGGAGCGCGAGCTGGGCGGCGGCCCCTTCCACACCATGGATTGGAAGGAGCTCAACCACAACCTGTTCACCGCGCTCGAGGTGCAGAAGGTGATGCTGAGCTTGGTGATCGCCACCATCATCTTGGTGGCTGCGTTCAACGTGATCGCCACGCTCATCATGATCGTGCTGGAGAAGCGGCGCGAGGTGGCGATTCTCAAGGCCATGGGCGCCAAGGACAGCGCGGTGCTGCAGATGTTCATGATCCAGGGCGCCGCGATCGGCGTGGTGGGCACGCTGGTCGGGCTGGTACTGGGCGGCGTGGTGTGCGCGTACCTGAGCGTCTTTCGCTTTCCGCTCGATCCCAAGGTGTATCTGATCAACCACCTGCCGGTGCGCGTGAGCCCGAGCGAGTTCCTGTTTACGATCGCGATCGCGCTGTCGATCTGCGTCACGGCCACGCTGATCCCGAGCTACTGGGCGGCGCGCTTGCTGCCCGCCGACGGCATCCGCCCGCAGTGAGGGCTGCGGCAGGCTGCGCAGCACGCTTCACGGCCTCGATCGGGAGCGCGGCAGACCGGCTCCGGCCGGGCGCGAGCGCTTTGACCGCCGGTACCGGAAGGGTGGCACAGCCCACACGGCGACCCGCGATGGGCTACCCGCAGTCCATGGCTTTGGACCCCTAGCGCCCAGATGGCCGCCTTCGTGGAGGATCCCGACTTATCCGACAAGCTCAAGCACATTCATTAGTCGAGCTAACCATGTGTCTTGTTAGCCAACGGGTTACCTACGTGGGACTGGGCATCGAGCCGACACACGGCTATGCTGTGTGAGGGTCTGCAGAGGCGTGCGGCAATGCAGCGGGTGAGAGGGCAGCAACAGTGGCGCTGCGGGCGCTGGCTTGGCCTGTGCTGCGTGCTGAGCGCGTGCAGCGCGTACAACCCACACCTGCTCAAGCCGGCCCAGAGCCAGAGCAGCCTGGGCGGCACCGGCGGTCAGGCGACCGGCGGCAGCGGGGGGACCGGCGGCACGGGCGGCGTCAGCGGTTTTGGCGGGAGCGGCGGCACGGGCGGCAGTGTCAGTGACAACGACGGCGGAAGCACCAACGAGTTTCCGAGCCAGACCCGTTGCGGCGACGGTCAGGTCACCGGCAGCGAGAAGTGCGACATCGGCATCCTTCCCGGCATGCCTGGCGCCTGCCCGACCAGTTGCGACGCGCTCGGACCTTGCACGCCGCGCGCGCTCAACGGCAGCGGCTGTCAGGCCGAGTGCGTGCTGCTGCAGGTGAGCTGCATGAGCGGCGACGGTTGCTGTCCGGGAACTTGCACGCACGACACCGACAGCGATTGCTCGGGCAGCTGCGGCGACGGCGTGGTGCAGAGCGACATGGGCGAGACCTGTGAAGACGGCTCCTCGACGCCCTGCCCGACCGAGGCGGACTGCAACGACAACGACCCGTGCACCACGGACACGCTGATGGGCAGCGCGAGCAACTGCAACGCGCAGTGCGAGCACACCGAAATCACCAGTGTTGCCAGCGGTGACATGTGCTGTCCCAAAGGCGCCAACGCCAACACCGACACCGACTGCACGCCGGTGTGCGGCAACGGGGTCAAGGAGACCGGCGAGGCCTGCGACGGCACCATGGGCTGCGATTCGCAGTGCAAGCTGACGATGACCCCGGACCAGGTGCACTGCCTGGAGAACTTTGCGGCGGACGACTGCGAGATGTGTACGTGCTTGAGCTGTACCAGCGAGTACCTCGCGTGCCGGGACAACAGCAATCAGAACGACGACTCGAAGTGCAACGCCGTGCTGATATGCTCCCGCGCGAACAACTGCGTGGGCGGCCCGTGCTACTGCGGCAACGACACGACCGGCACCTGCGGGTACGGCACGACAGGACCGCAGGGGCCGTGCGTGCACGAGATCGAAAGCGCGGCCGGCGCGCTCCCGGGCGACGTGTTCGCCGTCAACGCGGCAGCGATGAGCACCAATAACCCGCTCGGTCGCGCGTACGTCGCCGACCAGTGTCGCGTCAACAACTGCGTCGACGTCTGCCGCTGATCGGCGCGCCGCGAAGGTCGGCACGCGCGGACGCAGCCCAGGGATCGAGCGGGCGCCCGGCGTCTTGCGCGCCGCACGCCGCGGGCTGTCGCCGGGCGCTCAGCGAATGCGAACCAGCATGCCGATCAGCTGCGCCCGCTCCTGGCTGGATAGCCTGGCCGTGAGCTTGCGCTCGTGTCGAGCCACGAACGCGAGCATCGAGCGCACCGCGGCGTGGCCTTTCTTGGTCAGCACCAGCGCGTTCTGACGCCGGTCTTGCTGCGAGCGCACGCGCTGCAGCAGCCCGCGATCCGCCAGCCGGTGCAGGCGCACCACCAGCGTGGACTTCTCCACGCGGATGCCGTCGCTCAGGCGCTGCTGCGTGATGCCAGGGTTCGAGTCCACCAGCACCAGGATCGCGAGCTGGCCCGGTGTAAGCCCGCGTATCGGCGCACCGCGCATGAAGTCGTCGTAGACCGCGACCTGCGCGAGGCGGAGATGGAAGCCGACCAGCGAGCCGAGCGGGCCCAGCTCGAGCGGCGGCCTTGGTCGCGATTTGGCCTTGGGCTTGGTGGATTTCGGGCGCGCCATGGATGCGGGCGCCAGGGTAGCGTAAAACGCGACAGCGTGTCCCAAGCTGCGTTTACGTTGGGGTCGCCGACCTCGTGGCCGCCGCCTTGATTGGCACACAACGCGACCCCGACGCCGGCGCATGCAGGCTTGCGTCTGCAGCCTTGCGGCCGGCACGCGCGCAAGGCCCACGTCGTCGGCGCTGCGCGATGAGGTGCGGCAGGCGCCGACGTTCCAGGCAGTGTTTCGATGCCCGCGCCGGATCAAAGCGGCGCAAGCCCAACGGCCTGTCTCGACGCTCCCCGATTGATCGCCGCCCCGCGAGCATCCGATTTTGCGCCCGCCGGTGGCGCGGCCAACCAGCGCGCCCGCCCCCCTCGGTTCGCCCCCACCCCCGGCCCATCCGCTGCCCACCGCCCGCCTTGACAGCGCCCCGCTCTTTGCCTATCTATTCCGCCCACTTGCGGGAGTAACTCAGTGGTAGAGTGCAACCTTGCCAAGCCACTGCCCCCCCGCGAGACCATTCACGAAATTCAACGATAACGGGACCTTAACGCGTCCGGGCGTTGCATGCCGTCCCGTGTCGTTGCCGCCGAAGTGGGGACGGAGGTGGGGACGCTGGGACAGTCCGCGCCGCCCCCGCAACTGCGCGGCGCGGCTAGCGGGCGCGCGCGTCGTGGAGCCTTCCAACGCCCACTAAACCCGAGAGGAGGGACTCTCAGTGCGGTCGCACGCGACGAAAAGCCGCATCGAGAATCCCTCGGGTACGGGCTTGTAAGGGTCGGAGTCTCGCAGCCAGCGTTTGGCCCGGCTCTGAAAGGCGCGTAGCCCGTCGAGGTTATCTGCAATTGTTGGCGTGAGCTCTACCCCGAGCACTTCGCGCTCATCGCAACGCTCGTACTGACGGGCTTGCGTTGGGGCGAGGCGACCGCGCTCAAGTGGGAGGACATCGAGGCTGCCGAAGGCGCCGGAGTCCTGCGCGTGCGCTGCGCATGATCCTGAAGGATGCCCGCCTTTTGAGCTCCGAGAGTTGCTTTGGCCGAGGTGCCGCCGCCGCCGAGCCTTTTAACCTGGCTTGCGTCGCGGCCGCTTGTTGAGCTCCGCCATGACCTCCCGAGCCGTGCTCGAGGACGCTTCGACCAGGTGATCGCGGTAGCGACCCGCCCACTCAGGCGAGACGCCGGCGTGCTCGGACAGAACGTCGGTGCTGCCCTTCGCCGCCTGCAAGAACGCCACGCGCCCGGTGAAGACCAGATCGTCGAGCTGGTAGTCGCGCGACAGGCTCAGTCCGCCGATGAACGTGTGCCACGCCTGCACGGCCGTCCGCTGGGACATGCGCTGCTGGCTGCCGTGGTGGTGCATCGAGATCCACAGCGGCCCGACCAGGCGCTCCCCCTTGGCCAGCCAGCCGTCGGCACGCGCCGCCATCAGGTAGCCCGCGGTCGCGTCCCGCGTCCGGTCGCTGAGCAGAAATCGCCTCTCGCGGTAGTTGTTGCCTTCGCAGGCCCGCTCGACCGCCTCCTGGACCACGTGGACGCGTCCGGCGGCGGGGCCCTTGACCACCTCCTCGGCATTGAGCCAAACGGCCGCCTTGGTGCGCAGGGCGCCGTCCCAGAGCAAGTAGACGAAGGCCCGCGTCCGCAACGCGACGAAGTCGCCGGTCGAGGCCCAACGTTCGAGCGCCGCGCCAATCCGGCTCTGATCGCGCGGCTCGATGACGACGCTCTTTCTGACCCGCGACGGCGTACCCATCGGACGCCACTATGCCATATCATCCTGGCGTCGCATACCGAGAGCGCAGGTGCCAAGGACCTCGGGTCGGCGTGCCGCCCTTGCATCGGGCAACGAAGGCCGAGTCCGGAATCAGGCAGCTTCGATCTCGACCTTGTATTTCAGCCCAGCCGCGTCCAGCTCGCCCTGAATGGCGAGCTTGACAAGCACGGACTCGGGGTACCCGAGAACCCGAGCCCACTTGGCTGCGCGTTCGGGGCTCACGACCTTGCGGCCCTTCTCGACGTCGCACAGATGCGACTTCGAGACCCCAAGCTTTTTGGCACACTCATCTTGGGAGAGCTCATCGCTCTTGCGGATCGACTCTATGGCCCGACCCAGGGTGAGCGGGCCGCCGGCAATCTTCTCCAGCGTCTTGATCGCCTCGGACTTCTTGGCCTTGCGCATGGGCACCTCCATCAATACTCGTGCTTGTTGACTTCCTCGCCCGACACGAGCTTCGCCGTGTCCTCCTTGATCTCGTAGATGGCGCCGTACGCCTTGCTCGAGCGGATGGACCGCGGACCGGCCCGGTCGCCTTTCAGAGGCTCGTCGTGGTAGCCGGGCACCTTGCGTGCTTCCTCCAGGCCATCGTGCTCGACCGCCGCCACCCAGATCATCGAGTTGTCGACGATGAAGAAAGCGGGGAGCTGAAGACCGAGCTCGCCGGCCCCACCGTACAGCCCTAGCGGGCAGACGACGAGGGGCAGCTTGATCTCGCGTGGGCAGCGCTGGCAAGCTCCGTGCGCCATGTCCCATCAACACGCGATTGTGCAGCAAGCCGAGTCGCTGGCCCGCACGTTCGCGCGACGCAGCGAAGAGATCGAAGCGAACCGCCGCCTCCCCTCCGACGTCGCCAAGCAGATGGGCGCCGCCGGCTTCTATCGCATGTTCATCGCCGAGCGGGTGGGCGGGCTCGAGCTCTCGCCGCTGGTGGCTACCCGCGTATACGAAGCCCTCGCCCGTGGTGACGCCGCGTGCGGCTGGGTCGCGTTCATCGGCGCCACGACCGGGCTCGCCTTGTGCCGGATGACCGACGAGGTCTGCGGCGAGGTGCTCGCGACACCCGACACCTTGATCGCCGGTGTGTTCGCGGCGTCGGGCAACGCGGTCAAGGTCGAACGCGGCTTTCGTGTCAACGGTCACTGGCAGTGGGCCTCGGGCTCGCCCAACGCGGACTGGATCGGCGGCGGCTGCACGTTGACCGTCGACGGCAAGCTCGCCACGAGCAGCGCCGGCGTGCCGCGCAACCACATGGTGCTGTTTCGCGCTTCGGAAGTGCGCCTGCTCGACACCTGGTTCACGTCGGGCCTGCGCGGTACCGGAAGCAACGAGTTCGAGGTGTACGATCTGCTGGTGCCCGAAGCGCACGTCTCGGGCTACCTGATCAAGAACGTGCCGGACCGGCCGCTGTTCCGCTTTCCCCAGTTCGCGCTGCTCACGCAGGGCGTCTCCGCAGTCGCGCTTGGCATCGCCCGTGCGAGCATCGATTGCTTGATCGAGCTCGCAGGCAAGAAGAAGCGCTACGGTGCCACCGCCAGCCTGGCCAACAGCCCGCACGCGCAGATGGAGGTCGCGCTCGCGGAGGCGCGTTTGCGTGCGGCGCGCGCGTTCTTCTACGAGACGATCGAGCGCGCTTGGTCGCTCGCCGTTGCAGGCGGACCGATGCCGCTGGACGCGCGCCGTGACATGCGGCTCGCCGCCACGCACGCGATCGGCGCTGCGATTGCCGTCGTCGATGCGATGTACACGCTTGCCGGCGGCAGCGCGGTGTTCGACAACTCGCCGCTGCAGCGGCATCTGCGCGACGTTCACGTCGCGTCGCAGCACATCACGGTGTCGAGCGACACGCTCGAGACCGTGGGCAAGCTGCTGCTCGGCCTCGAGGCCAACACCGCGACCCTGTGAGCCCGCTCCGACACCGAGCCTCCGGACCCGACGTTTCGGAGCGAGGTTCCGCAATCTCGAACGCGAATCATCGATTGAGACAAGCTAGCGCTCGAACCGCGTCGAGCACGCAGCGTCTACAGCGTCACGCCGTGCATCGCGCGCAGCAGTTGGAGCCCTTCGGGATGTGCCTCTTGCAAGAGGGGCATATCAATGAGGTGCTCGATTCGATGACGAGAATCTGAATGCCCATGTCGAGCGTGGCAAAGACGCCGCACGCGACGAGGGGAGCGCCGTGCATGCCCCAGGCGTAGCTCGCGAAGATGACAGCCCAGAGGCCGATCAGGATGCCCACTTTGGCGATGGGGTTCCGCGGAAGACCTTGCACGAGACGCGCCTGCAGATCACATAGCCGATCGCCGCGGGTGGGTCCAGGTCGCCTTCGAACCGAAGCCCTCACGGCGCTGTGAACGTGCCGTTTCTCACGCAGTAGCCGCCTTGGAGCTCGGGGCTGCCCTGGTCGAGCCCGTCCACGCAGGTGAAGCCGTCGGGACAGCCGCACTCGGCGTAGCCGTCGGGGGCGTTGCAGCGACAGCTGCAGTACATGCGCTCTTGCACGTCGGTCGGTGAGGCGCACAGATGCGTGTCGCCGGGCGTGGCTCCGGCGCTGGGCACGCAGCTCGGGCTCGGGTCGCCGCGCAGGTGGTACGCCAGACAGACGCCGCCGCCGCACTCGCTGTCGGCGGTTCCCAGGTAGACCTCCTGATCGTCGAAACCCGTCGCGGGCATTGCGTCGGGCGTGCAAGGGCTGATCCTTGAGCACGTGCACTACCGCGACTTCACCGATCGCGGAGAGCACGAGCTGGAGGAGCTGATCCAGCCGATCTCGTCGTTTCTGGTGCCGGTGTTCTTCGTGCTGATGGGCATGCGCACCGAGCTGGCCTCGTTCGGCAAGCCCGGCGTGCTCGGCCTGGCTGCGGCGCTGATCGTGGCCGCCGTGGTGGGCAAGCAGGCTTGCTACTTCGGGGTGATCGGCAAGGGCATCGACCGGCTGAGCGTCGGCATCGGCATGATCCCGCGGGGCGAGGTCGGCCTGATCTTCGCCAACATCGGCATGACGCTGACCGTGAAGGGCGAGCGCGTGGTCGACTCGGCGGCGTACTCGGCGGTGGTGGTGATGGTGATCGTGACCACCATGGTGACCCCGCCCGCGTTGAAGTGGAGCCTCAACCGCCACGGCCGCTCCCAGGTGCGCCACGCGCCCCCCGTGCACTCCTAGATAGAGCCCCGATCAGATTGAAACGGGTGCAGTTGCGGGGCCTTCGCGGCAGCGATCAGTCGTCGTTCGGTCCTTTAACGCGGGCCGCTGCGAGCGACATGCTCCAGATGCCGGCGGCATTCGACCAGTACAAACACTCATCGTCGAGCGCGAGGTCGAACGCTGCGTTACTAGTGACGCGAACGGGCTCGCCGCCCGCAGCAGGTACTCGCAGGATGTCGATCCCAATACTGCCGTCGGTGATGAAGAAGTACTTACCATCGAACACGATCGCATGCGGCTCGAGGAAGCCTTGAGCGAGCATCTTCGGCGTCCCGCCATCAGCGGCCATGCGCACGAGCCTGGCTGCGAACGAAGACTGTGACACGCCTTCGAACCAGCACAGGTCAGTCCCGCACGCGGTCATCGGCCAGGGGTTCGACAGGCCCTGGGCGAGCACCGTCACGTCCCCGCCCGCGGTGGGCACAGACGAGATCGTGCCATCTTGGAGGCCATCCTTGATGTCGGCCATGTACAGCGTGTCGCCGATCAACGCGAGCGAGATCGGCGTGCCGGGCTGTGAGAGCGTGCGAACCGCTCCGCCCGCCAACGATACGCTCTCGGTGCCTTCGGCATCGACAAAGTAGACGTTCTTGTCGTCGACGACCAGCGCTCCCATCCCCAGCTTCGCTGGGGCCAGCATCGTAGGCTCGCCGCCGGCGAGCGGGATGCGCAACACGGCACCCAAGCCATTCTCTGTCCCTAGTGGCGCCGCCTGGCCGGAGATCACCGCATCCTTGGTGAGCGCGAAGGACTGCACCGTGCCGTCCATGCCATTGGGGATATGCGCCACGCGCTCGGCTTCCCCTCCGCGCAACGGGACCCGCATGATATAGGCATCGCGAAGCATCGTCGTGGTCGCGGTCCCGTAGATCAAGTTCAGATTGAAATAGAGGTGGGTGTCATTGACTTCGACTTCAGGCACCGCGACACCTGCATCCAGGTCCGACGAGATCGCCATATAGTCGACCAACAACTTGGCCGTGGGGCCGCACTTGCCGCCCGTGGATGCGACGCCGCCATCCATGGACGAAGCGCCCCTGGACGACGCGCCGCCGCACGCGGCAGTGAGGCCAAGCACACCCGCCACCAGCGCGCGTGCCGCATACGACAGCGACGAACCGGTGGTGGAGTGTCCGCCACCGGTCCGTCCGCACTCCAGCGCTTCAGCCCGGCACATCTACAGCCCTTGAATATACCCGTACACGGCGGTGTCGGGCCCCGTCTTCTCCGACGCACATAGCGTATGATTGTTGCTAGGGTTGATCATGGTGAAGTTCAAAAATTGATCGGTGTCCAGATTGTGCCACCCGCCGGAGCCGTCTGCACAATCGAATTCCATATTGAGCCAGGGTGACCATCCTGCGAGGGGCTGGTTTGGCTGGCGCTCCGTGATTGCTTCGCAACCGAAACCCGGAAAGGTGTTGTGAAACTGCGTCGTCGATTGGTTCCAGGTGAATGCGGTGGGGTGGGGATTGGTGTTGTCTTGCCACATAAAACAGGCATGGCCGCCACCCTGAACTAAGTTGTTATAGGCGTCGCACTCCCATGCCCAGAACGCCACGTTGTCGCCGGGTGCAATGACCCACCCCGCGGGAAAGAACGGACCAGCAACACCGACCCACTCCCACCAGGCTTGCAAGGTGCCCACGTTGTTGATCCATTTCTGATCGACCCCATCCTGGATGAGCTGAGTGCGGTTGAGGCCTCCAACCCCGGTCCAAAAAGCCGTCTCCGATCCGGACCCGTTGTAGAAGAAACTGGTGGGCGTGGTGAAAGCCGCGATCACCCCTGAGAAGTGGGTAAAGGAGTTGCTAAGCGACGGACCGCACCATCTTGCGTCGGTGGTATATGATTCCGGGTCGAAGCTCAGATCCGGCCGTTCTACGCCAGGCGGGGTGATCAGCGTGACCGGCTTCGAGACGCCCTCGAGCCACACCGCGTACAGCGGAGAGCTCGGATCCGGCCGCAGCCCGTATCCGGCTCGAGCGAGCTCGCCCTGGCTCATGCTCGTCGGATCGGCCAGCGCCGGCCGCACCTTGCGATCGGTCGCCTTCGCACGCGCGATCGCGGGGACGAAGGTCGCGCGATCGGAGAGGTCGAAGTGGTAGGGCACGCTCGTGCCGGACTCGTTGCAGTCGAGCGTGTAGGTATCCGAGGCACTCTGTGGCGCGGCCCACAAATGGACCAGGCCCTCGTCATCGGCCCAGACCGGCATGTTGTCCCCCGCAAGCGCGTCGCAAGTCAGCGTGCATGCGGAAAACGGAAGGCTCGCGATCGTGATCTCCTGCAGCGACGCGGCGGGCGCTGCGTTCGAGGCGCTTCCCCCTGCTCCTGCCGTACCCGCTGCTCCCGCTGTAAGTGCTGCGCTCGTCGCGGCTACGTTCTCATCGCTCCCCGTTTCGCTCGAACAGCCCAGAGCGAAACCGAGCGCGGCCGAAAGCACCAGCCACGCATGTGTTCGCCGCATGCGGTAGCAGCAGTGATTCGCCCCCCCCGTTGGGGTGCTCGCATTCCGTTTCTCATGTTTCCTCCCCCGGACCCGTGTGAGAGAGCCCGTTGGGGCCCACTCTGGGCGTAAGAAAGGACGTTGGGAAGGCTCTCGTCGACTTTTGCTTGATGTCGATCGAGAATGTGATCCCGCCGAGCCAACGACGCTGCCAGGATTTGACCAAGGCGGGTCATCATAGTCAGATTCAGATGGGGCGAAACTCCCCACGTGGCCCGCGCACGCTGCCTAGTCGAGCACCTCGGGAACGTCCGCTGGGCGACGATGGATCTCGGGCGCCGCTGGAGTGAAACCGCGCAGGCGGCGCGTCAACGCCCGTGCGGCGTCCGCGGCATGTAGTACACGAAGGCCTCGAAGTCGCCTTCGGCCGCGTGGAACAGCGGCGGCCAGGGCGGCGCGCTCGCAAGGTACTTGGTGTCGAGCACGAGGTAGCGTACCGGGCGATCGATCATCGCCGTCCGCCGCAAGTCGGTGACGATACCGCCCAGGTCGTAGGCGGAGAGATCCGAGTAATACGCCAGCGTGCCGACTTCGATCGACGCGAATTGCTCGCCGGGGCGAGCGCGCGCGCGCAGGAAGCGCGCGATCCGGCGGTAGGTGGCGTCGCGCTCCCCGGTCCAGTGCCCGTGGGCGTAGTCGCGCGCGCCCTGCGCCGTGCGCGCCGCAACCAGCAGCATGGCGACGAGCAGCACGGCGGCAGCGCCGGCGCGCGTGGCCCTGCGGCCCGCGTGCAGCGCGAGCTGCGCAAGCGCCGCGGCGCTGCACAACACCGCGACCAGCACGATCGGGTACAGGTGCCAGTCGTGGCCGGCGAAGGGCCGCATCACCAGATAGGCCGCGAGCTCGGCCGCGCCGTACAGTCCGAGCATCGCCAGCCTGCGCTCGCGCCGCGCCAGCCACAGCGCACCGGCGAGCGCGAGCAGCCAGGCCGGCAACGACCACGACCACGCTGCGGGCCAGTACGGCAGCACGCTCTGGCCCACGTGCGACAGCGTGTGCTCAAGGTAGCGCGGCAAGGGCGTGCGCTGGCACTTCTCCACCGCGCTGTGGGGAATCGGCGTGCCGTAATACACGCTCGCGAACGCCACCCAAGGCAGCCCGCAGGCGGCGAGCACGGCCAGCGGCCGCGGATAGTCGGGACGAAGAGCCGAATGGAGCGCGGTGCAGTTGCAGGCGAGTTGACATATTGTGTTGACTGCGAAGCGTGCGCCGCGAGGCGCGGAGGCGGGGCACATGAAGCCTGCGGATGCGATGTCCAACGGCCCGTCGGGGCGAAGCCTCGACGCTGACTTCCTCGGGCCACTCGGGATCACGAGAGCAGACGCCTGGCTGTGCGACCTCGTGCCGCACACGTGTGTAGAGGCTCGCGGCGGCTCGTGATCGACCGGCAGCCTGGGCCCGGTGTGCGTGCGCGTTGGAACGCCTGAGAGGTTGGGTCAATCCGGCGGTGTCTGCCGGTAATTGAGCGTGACGGCGGCATCTGATTGAGCATGCGCGCGCAAAGGAGTGAGCCCACGCGTCTGGACACGCGCGGGCTCGGTGGTGGAATTCCCCCGATTTCTTGGACAAGTTCAATGAGGCACTATGCGTCCAGAAATCATGCCAAAGAAGCGACAAGGAAAACGCCGGAAGTTCACCAGCGAGTACAAGGCGGAGGTGGTTCGGCTGTGCCAGCAGCCGGGCAGCACGCCGTTCGCGGTTGCCCGAGAGCTTGGCCTGACGGCAAGCGCGGTGACCAACTGGGTTCGTCAAGCGACCGTGGATGCCGGCGGCGGCGGCTCGGGTCCGCTGACGACGGCGGAGCGAGAGGAGCTGGCGGCGCTTCGGCGTGAAAACCGAGTGCTGCGACAGGAACGCGAGATTCTGAAACGGGCCACCGCTTTTTTCGCCAAGGAGGGCACGTCGTGACCGCAGACGTGTACCGTTTGGCCGACGAGTCCAAGACGTCGGTCGCCGCGGTCTGTCGTGCGCTGCAGTTGCCACGCAGCACGGTGTATGCGCAACGGTCGCGCCCTGTGAGCGCACGGGCCCAGGAGACCGCACAGCTCGACGTCGAGATCACCGCGACCCATCTGCAAAGCAAGCGGCGCTACGGGAGCCCGCGCATTCACCGACACCTGCGGCGGCAAGGAAGACGCGTCAGCCGAAAACGCATCGAAGCGCGAATGAGGGCGCTGGGCTTGCGTGCCCGGTGTCCCAAGCGCTTCCGGCGCACGACCCAGGCCGACAGCTCGCACGTCCCGGCGCCCAACCTGCTCGATCGCCGCTTCCGCTGGGACAGCCCCAATCGAGCATGGGTCGGCGATATCACCTACGTGTGGACCGCCCAGGGATGGAGCTACCTGGCGATCCTGGTGGACCTGTGCACGCGAGCCATCGTCGGCTGGGCCGTCAGCGACCGTTGCGACACGGCCCTGGCGCTGCGGGCTCTGCGGGCCGCCGTGGCTCGCCAGCGTCCTAGCCCAGGTCTGCTTCACCACACCGACCGCGGCTCGACGTACACGGCCGCGGACTACCGCGCGTGCCTTCGCAAGCTCGGCATGCAGGTCAGCATGAGTCGGAAAGGCAACTGCTGGGACAACGCCGTGGCGGAGTCGACCATTGGCACCATCAAAGCCGAGCTCTTTGGAGACCGGGTTCCGGGGGGTCTCCCCCGACTCCTGGCCGCCGCCGACGCAGGAGACCGAGATGCGCGTGCGGCCGTCGGACGTCACCCATCGACTTGACTTGGTCAACGTCAATACGAGCTGACCTCGATGGCTCAGGATCAGTCCTGCACAGAAGGGCCGTCCACTACACTCGGCTTCCAGTCCCCGCCGTGCTGCGGAGAGGAGGAACTCGTCGCCTGCGATAGCGAGATCGCGTTGACCGCCTGAACGATAGCTAATGCTGTGTGTTCCCACGTGAACCTCTGGCTGACATACTGTTGCGCGGCCCGCCCGCGTTGCTTCGCTTCGTCGCGATCCGTGAACGCACGGCGCATCTGATAGCGCAGGTGGCTGACCTCAGTCTCGGCCCAACGCCTGATCATCCCGAGCCCCTCGGCGATGGCCCCGGGTGGGGGCTTGGTCACCGTACAGTTCACGAGGTACGAGGTGTCGCGATTGCACATCTCCAGGTGCCCACCGAAGTTCACTGCGATGACGGGGACCCCACATGCCATGGCTTCGACCACCGGCATCCCAAACCCCTCGCATCGCGATGTCTGGACGTAGCAGGACGAGTCAGCGAGCCAGGAGGCAAGCGTTCGCTGCGACACTCCGGTGTAACTGTTCAGCCCTCGACATTTTCTTGCGCGAGACGGATGGACATGCCGATCCGATCATGATCTAAGCTGGCTGTGGCGGTTGGCGAGGGAGACGATCGGCGGGCTACCGAACCGGGGGAGCGTGTCGCGTTGCTCGGGGCGGCCCTCGCCGAGCGCGATGCGCAGCTCGCCGAGCGCGACGCGAAGCTTGCCGAGCGCGACGCGAAGCTCGCCGCGCAGGAGGCGAAGCTCGCCGCGCTGAGCGAGCAGGTCGCGAGGCAAGCGGCGCAGATCGAGGTGCTGACGGAGCTGCTGAACCGCAACTCGAAGAACTCGCACCTGCCGCCGTCGAGCGACGGGCCTGGCTCGGGCGGTGGCGTGGCGGCGAGCAGCCGGCCGAAGTCGGGGCGCAAACGCGGCGGCCAGAAGGGCCACCGTGGGTCGTATCGCGAGCTGCTCCCGCCCGAGCGCGTCGACACGTTCGTCGACCTGTTCCCGGACGTGTGCCTGGGCTGCGCGCACCCGCTGCCGCGGCTCGCCGATATCGCCGCGTGCCGCTACCAGCAGATCGATCTGCGTGATCATCGCCCGCACGTGACCGAGTGGCGCCTGCACGAGGTCGACTGCGAACGCTGCGACGCCTGTACTCGAGCGGCCTGCGAGCGCGCGCAGATCCCCAGCTCGGCGTTCGGGCCCTGCCTGACCGCCGTGGTCGCGATGCTCACCGGCGTCTACCATCTGAGCCGGCGCAAGACGCAGAAGTTGCTCGCCGAGTTGTTCGGGATCTCGGTCTCGCTCGGCGCCATCAGCGCGATGGAGCAGCGTGCCAGCGAAGCGCTGAAGTCCGCGCACGAAGAAGCGTTGCGCGAGGTGCAGTACGCCGAGGTCAAGCACACCGACGCCACGAGCTGGACGCGCAGCGGCAAGCTGATGTCGCTGTGGACGCTGGCCACGGCAGCGGCGACGGTCTATCAAATCTTTGCTGACGGCTGCCGCGACACCATTGGGCCGATGTTCGGTCCGCGGCTGGGCATCCTCGTCAGCGACCGCGCCACGGTCTTCGACTTCTGGGTGATGTCGCTACGGCAAATCTGCCATGCGCACCTGCTTCGCAAGTTCGTTGCCTTTTCTGAGCGCGATGGTCCGGCTGGCGCGATCGGCCGCGAGCTGCTCGAGCTGACCGCGTTGATGTTCGAGTACTGGCACGGCTTCAAGGATGGCGTGCTGACCCGACAGGAGCTGCAATTCTGGCTTCGCCCCGTGCAACGCGACATCGAGCGGCTCCTTACGCGTGGCGCGGCAGCCGATATCGAACGGCTGTCGGGCTCGTGTGCCGACATCCTCGCGCACCGCGAGGCGCTGTGCCGAGCGCGTGATGACCGCCGTACGCACCGCGCGCAAGCAGCGCAAGGACGTGCTCGACTTCATGGTCGCCAGCGTGACGGCACACATCGACGGTACGCCGGCGCCGCGACTCATCGGCGCGGACGCGCCGGCCTGATCAGCGTCCGCTCACGCGGACCGCACGCCGGGGTAGTAGCGCGTCTGGTGGCGCTGACCGACGCTGCGCACACGACCCGCGTGCTTGAGCACTGCCATCGGGCGATGTAGCTCGCGCGGCCTCTTGCCGAGCTCGGGCCCGAGCACCGCCATCGTCTCGCCGGGCTGCGCGCACACCGACTCGTACAAGCGCTCGCTCAGCGCTGCCAGCTCCGTCCCCGGTCGACGGCGTCCGGTCGCGCGCGGCGCCGCGTGCGCGGGCTGCGCCCGCGGCTTCGTTGCGGTCGACGCGAACGCACGCTCCACGGCTGATGCCGCCGCTCGACGGCTCGCCTCGATGTGCTCGCGCACCAACTTCTCGATCTGCTCGCTCAGGTCCTGGATGCGTGTCGTGATGCGCCCGAAGTCGCACAACGCGATCCCGCGCTCAAGACGGTGGCTGAACGGTTACGGGCGCGAGCTCGGGTTGCAGTGCTCATTGTGCGCTGCGAGCGGTCCAAATCCTCAGCGCTATGCCAGACAGACTCCTCTCGCCTGTCTTGTGGAGCAGCCGGCTGATCAAGGTCTTGACCGTGCCTTCCGCCAGCCCAAGAGAGCGTGCGATCTCGCGCCGTTCGAGGCCCGTCATCGCAAAGGACAAGATCTCTCTCTCCCGCCCCGTGAGATCCACTGCCGATCTCTCCAAGTACCGGTCGATATGGGCTGCTGGGTCATGCGTTGTACACCCCTGGCAGTAGACAACTCGCGCGATGAAACGATCGAGACTCTGGGGAGCAAATGGCTTGATCAAGAGAGGAGCGTCGAGCGCGAATGCCAAGTCGGCGACCCTGGCATCAGCGGCGCCGGTCACCACGAGGATGGGCAAGCTGGGCGCACGGGCGCGTGCTTGCTCGGCCACCGAGAGGCCACACCCGTCGGGAAGCTTGACGTCCACGATCAACGCCGCTAGCGCAGCGCCTAGCTGACACACGCGAGCGAGCGCAGACCCTGCGCGACCGCTCACTTCCACCCGAACTGTAGAGCGCAGACGACGCGCGATGGCCCGTGCCACGAGCGCATCGTCCTCCACCACCATCGCGACGCGTTCTGTCGAAGCCACGGAAGCCCTCCGCCCCGCGCAGTGCGCTCATGCTCGCTGTCTCACTCCGTGGCACTCCGCGCAAGGCAACCCATGCAGCCAGTCGCGAATTTATTGGTCGTGCTGAAATAAAAGCGCTGCCTGTACGCCTTGAGGCGCACGACAGAGGCGCGCCCGGACGTGTCGAATGTGATCAAACACTCCTACAGCAAGGACGAAAAGGGGGAAGACATGGGACACGCGGTAGCGATTTGCGGGGCCGGGCTCCTCGCGCTGCAACTTGCAGGGTGCGTAGGCCCGGCTGGGCGCGAGGCCCCAGGCCAAGATGGCAAACAGAGTGCGGATGCAGTGGCGGCATCGCCAGAGCCGTTGACCGCCGACACCAACCAAGGCGGGGCCGGTGCGTCAGAGGCATCACCACAACTGCTGACCGCAGACGATAGTGAGTACGTGACCACGCCTGTGTTGAGGACGCACCGCTCGTGTGCTCACGCGGTGCCGGAAGGTGCGACGATCTCTTACGAAGAGTCCGACGTGGTTGTTAGTGTAGGGGGCAACGGGGGCAACGTCGTGGCACGTTACCCGCGGTGCCGCTATGCTCCCAAGGTGTCCTCGTCCTTCGCCGCGACTCAGGTTCAGGCCGCATCTGCCCCGGTTCCCGATTCGGTGGTACCCACCGTCTCCGGCTGGGCGGTTTACACCTATTTCTATCCCCTCCCGCCACCAACCAATGCCTATGGCTTCAACTGGTACAACTATATGGACGGACAGTGGACCGTGCCTGCTACCCCGACCTCGCAGTCGGGGCAGACCATCTTCCTCTGGAACGGCATGGAGAACCTGGGTTCAGGCTGGATACTCATACAGCCTGTCTTGCAGTGGGGCCCTGCTCATAACGGTGGCGGCAACTATTGGCTGATGGACTCGTGGGTTGTCGACTGGTCTGGGAATGCATTCTGGTCCAGTCCGTCGATTAACGTCTATCCCGGCGACACCGTTACCGGGGTGATGGCCGGCACCAGCTGCAACTCCGCAGGTGGTTGCGAGTGGCAAATCCAGTCGAGACGGCAGGACGGAACATCGACCTCCCTTTGGATATGGATATCGGTCCCGATGCAGGCAGCCTTCCCCGCTGTGATGGAGCCGTACAACCTAAACAGTTGTAACCAGTATCCGTCGTCGCCGGAGCGATTCTCCAACACGTATCTCTACGAGCCCGGGCCGAATCCGAACAACTACATCGAGGTAGCAAACTCGCTCGGGTTCATATGGGGATTCACGTCATCGACGCCCCAGTGCTGGTATGGCGCGAGCCGTTCCGGGCGAACCTTCACCCTTACCTACTGACCGAGGTGACGCACACAGGAGGTTTACCATGTGCAAGTCGATTTTCGTTGCTATTGTCGGCATTCTGGGCACCGCGGGCTGCGGCGGATCCTCGCAGCCGGGGTCGTCACATCCGCGCGGAATGCCCGCGCCTGCACCGATGGCTAGCGTTGGACCCGTGAACGCGGGCAGCGCCACGGTGCCGGACGGCATCACGGTGCATCTGGACAGCTCCCTATTGCAGTCATTTCTGCTGGACAGCACCTTGTTCGCGGTGGAGAGGCAAGTCTCAACCTGCATCGGTGCTTGTATCAAAATCGCGAGCGAGCAGACCGGTCCGTCAGATAAGTGGACGTTCGTGGCGCAGGCAGGGGACGACATCGAGATACCGTTGGTTCATGACGAAACCCTACCGGACGGAATCTATGCTGAGCGTGTCGAGGGAACAGACCTTGCCGTCACGAGCCAGGACGGGGTGCCGCCAGGCTTTGTCCGGCAGGGCGACACGTTTGCCCAGCCCGCTGGCTTCGGAGACCGCAGGTTCTTCAAGGTCGAGAATAGGCAGCTCGCGCCATTGACGACCGAGGAGTATCGACAGGCGCTGAGCGGCATGACGTTCCCCAGCGACGGCTCGACATCTGCGAATGGGGATCCCTGCATGATGGTCAGGGTCGACTCACGCACGTCCTGTCCCTAGACTCGACTTCGGCGGTTTTGTAGGGCGCTCAGGTTCGCGCGCAGACGCGCGAGCCTGAGGGCAAAGAGATTGAGTGGGGCCGTCATCGGGATCAGAGTCGCGGTTGTCTAGACGGCAACCTGACCAATGAAAGCCCCGCCCGATGCTACCTCAGAGCCTTGTTGAGTGCTTGTACGCATTTGAGCCGTGCTTCACGGCCCCGAGCTTCAGTCGCTTCGTGACGCTGATGACGGGCTGGCTGCTATGTATCGCCAAGCATACCGTCACGGGCGTGGTGCGCGCAGCCGGAGCCGAGCGCGATGACGCCAGCGGCTACCACCGGTTCTTCAGCCGCGGGGCGTGGTCGCCGGAGCGTGTTGGCCGGGTCGTACTGCAGCTGGCGCTGAGGCTGGTGCCGCCGCAAGAGCGGGTGAAGCTGACGCTGGACGATACGCTAGCTCGTCACACCGGAAAGCACATCGCCTCGGCTGGAATGCACCGGGACCCGTTGCTGTCGACGGGCAACAAGCCCTTCTTCCACTTCGGGCACAACTGGGTCGTGCTCGCCGTGGCGGTCACGTTGCCGTGGGGCAAGACCTTTTCGCTGCC
This sequence comes from uncultured delta proteobacterium, assembly GCA_963778655.1. GTDB lineage: Bacteria > Myxococcota_A > Polyangia > Polyangiales > JAFGIB01 > CAVZVA01. Next base: position 208,623 of record CAVZVA010000010.1, on the reverse strand, counting down.
GTGCTTGGTGCAGCTGTACCGCACCGTGAAGACCGCGAACAAGCAGAAGCTCGAGCACCTCAAGCGCACGGTCCTCAGAAGATCGATCCCAGATAGCCGAAAGTCTGTCCAGTGCCGGGCGTTGCGTGGTGGCGGCCGCCGGCGGTGGCGGCCAGATTCGCCGGGGCTCGGCGCCTAAGTGCCCGATTTTGCCTTGCGGCCGCCCGGCCCAGTTCTCGCACCCGCGGCCGGGCGTGACGGCTCCGCGCATCATCGTCCCCGGTGCGACCACCGCCATCACACGGCGCACGACCCTACGCAAGGCATTCCTGGCGCCGTGGCACCCGGGCGTGGAGCAGGCCTGGCTCTACAGCCTGGCGCTGGCACAGAGGCACACCGGCGTGGCCGTCCATCACGCCACGCGCGTCATCACCCACAACCACCTGACCGTCACGCCCGAGCGCGACAACCTGCCGTGCTTCACTCGGATGTTCCACCACGAGCTCAGCTGCGCGCTCAACACCCTGCTGGCCCAGCAGCGCTACGACCAGCCCGGCGAGCTGTTCGACGGCCGCGCCACCCACATGATGCGGCTGTGCGACGACGCCGCCCAGAGCACGCAGCTCATCTACGAGTACCTCAACCCGGTGGCCGCGGGCCTGCTCTGGCGTCCCGAGCACATGCCCGGCTTCGTCTTCGACTTCGAGCTCTGGCGCAAGGGCTACCTCGATGTCCGCCGCCCCGACTTCTACTTCAGCGACAGCCAGCCGGAGGTGCTGCGGCTGGACGTGACGCCGCCCCCGCTGCTGTACCTGGCCTTCGGCAGTGATCTGGACAAGCTCGTGCACGCGATGAAGCGCCTGGCCGAGCACAGCGCGCGCGAGCTGCGCGCGCGGCAGAAGCGCGCTCCGCTGGGCGCCCGGGCGATCACGCGGCTGCACCCCTGGAGCGAGCCGCGCACCCTGCGCGAGAGTCGGGGACGCTCGGTGCCGACGTTCCGCATCGGTGCGCGCGGCATCGTGGGGCAGCAGGCGCACATCGAGGCGGCGCTCGAGACGCGAGGCTTTCGGCATGGCCACGAGCGCGCACGGCTCGCTCGCAACGGTGGCGATTTCGCACAAGAGTTCCCTTACGGGACGTATCAGATGCGCGTGCAGCATGGGGCACCGGTGGCCGAGCCCGACTTCGGCACCGGCGTCGTCACGCGCCCAGGGCCGACGTTGCGGCAGGTGCAGTGGCTGCTCGAGCAGCGCGCGGCTCGCGCTCAGCCCGCGGCCAGCGCTGAAGCACGCTTCGAGCTGATGGACCGGGCGCGTGAGGCGCTGCTCGACGAGGTCGAGGTCATCTGCGAGCACGCCTCCGACGGCATGGACTTCCAACACCCGCAGCGGACCCCGACCGGGAGCGCGCCGGCCGCCCGGCTTCGGCCGGGCCAGGCTCGCCGCGACGGTCACGAGCGCATCGATCACGACGTCGTTCACGAGCGTGCGCCGGTGATCGTCCGGCACCGCTTCGACAAACGCAGCACCGTCGGCGGCGATCGCGATGCGCGCCGCATCATCACGCTGCGCGACCGCCGCCTCGGTCGCCCCCGCACATCGCGCCACGGCACCGATCCACCTGCCTAACCGCAGAGCGCCCTCGCCGGCGTGCGCACCGGGGTCACGGCCCCCGGGCTGTCTTCGTGCGCCCGCACTGCCGTTTCAGCCGCCCCAATGCCACCAAGGTGGCACCTGTCGCGTCGCGCAGCCCGTCGCCGCCATCCCAGGCCAGCTCTCCGAGGCCTCGTGACAGCGGTCCTGGCGCCCGCAGATGCCCCTCCGACGGCGCGTACCTCGGACGGATCCTCTGAGTGCCCGAGGCCAGATTGATCGCGAAGGTACGGATGCCCATGCTCGCAGCGCGATCGACCTGGGCGATCGCGCCGGCGCGTTGCGCGCTGCCGTCGCCACCAGCGCCACCGACGCAGAAATCGTTGGGCGTACCGTCTGTGACCAACACGATCGCAGCAGGATGCCTGGGATCTGCGCCGAGGCCAGCGTGTTCCAGCTCGGTCTCGGCGACGGCCATCGCCTTGTCGGTCGGTGTCGAGCCGCCGAGCTCGGCAGTGGGATACATCGCATCGATGGCGTCGGCGTTGTTTGCCGCGGGCTGGACGACGATCAGGTGCGGACACTCGCTGGTCACCGCCGCGTTGGACAACGAGTCGCACGCCACGCCGGATGACACATTCCCTGACACCAAGACCAGCCCGCTGTCGATCGAGCCGTCGAACAGCGTCACGCCGAGATCGGCCTGCGCTTGCGAGCGCCGCAGCACCCCCTCGTCATCGAGCAGCGCCGCGCGCACCGCCGTCCAGCGCGTCAACCCGTCGAACGGCGCACACATGCTGCTCGATCCGTCGATCAAGAACAGGATCGCCGGCGCCGAACAGCTACCGGCCGGCGGCGTTGCGCCGGCGTCGCGGCCCGTACCGGACGAGCTGCCGTCCGCAGGTCCCGCGTCCGTGACTGCATCGCTCGAGCCACCCACCGAGCCACCCACGGGCCCGAGCGTGCCGGCATCGTGCTCGCCCCCGCCGCCTGCATCGTCGGCCGGCGTCGCCGCGTATGCGCCACCGTCGGCGCCATTCCGCCAGCAGCGATAGCCTTGCCCGCGATCCTGACAGCTATACCCCGACGGACAGGTGTCCTTGCCGCCGCACGGCGGCTGCGCTGCATCGCTGCATCCGCTCGCCACCAACCCCGCCGTGAGCCACGCCGCCAGCCGCCGACCGATCGCCAAGCCCGCCTCCCGACCCCGAACTCGCCCCGCAGTGCCGATCTTCACGGTGACTCGCCCTCAGGTCAACAGGGCGTTGTTGTGAGCGGATGGCCGGACCTTCCGCTCTCGCTACTTGTTCGCGCGGGGGATCAGTAGTGTTAAGAACGACGGGTTCCTGGCGGTCCGCTGCGCGCGGTCCAAATCCGCATCGCCATTCTCGCCAGATTTCTCTCACCCGTCTTGCGGAGCAGCCGGTTGATGAACGTCTTGATCGTGCCTTCCGCAAGCCCGAGAGACCGTGCGATCTCGCGCCGTTCGAGGCCCAGGATCGCGAGGGAAAGGATCTCTCTCTCCCGCGCCGTGACCTTAACCGCTGACCTGTCTAGATACCAATCAAGATGGGCCGCCGAGTCATGCGCTGCGCACTCCTGGCAGGAGACAACTCGCGCAATGAAACGATCGAGATTTTGGGGAGCAAATGGCTTGATCAAGAGGGGAGCGTCGAGCGCGAACGCCGAGGCGGCGACCCGCGCGTCAGGAGCGCCCGTCACCACGAGGATGGGCAAGCCGGCAGCACGGGACCGCGCATGCTCGGCCACCGAGAGGCCACAGCCATCAGGAAGGTTGACGTCGACGATCAGCGCAGCGCCTAGCTGACACAAACGAGCAAGGGCCGACCCTGTGCGTTCGCTCACTTCCACCTGAACCCTAGGGCGAAGCCGACGCGCGATGGCCCGTGCCACGAGGGGATCGTCTTCCACCACCATCACAAGGCGGTCGGTCGAAGCCACGGCAAAACGCACTCCCACCCGCGCGCAACCCGCACACGATCGGTCTTTCACTTCGTCGCACCACGCGCAAGAGCATCCTGCACTCCACCGCGATTCATCCGCCTCCACTGGAAAAAAATGCCATTTGTAGGCCCTGAGGTACACGACAGAAACGTGCCCGAGCGTGTCGAATCTGATCAACCCAATCCCAACCTCACTACTAAGGAGCGCCTCATGCCTCTTGCAAGAACTTTTCTCTATTGCACTACGTTGGTTCTTCCTTCGTTCGGGTGAGCCTCCCCCGATTTCGTAGACAGCTTTGTTATGCCACAGCTCCGCTGTGACAGGTCATGTCTTCTTTCTCCGCAGGTGTCATGTAGTCGATTGAAGAATGAAGACGGGATCGGTTGTAGAAGCCCTCGATATACGGGAACAGCAGGGAGCGGACTTCGTCGATGCTCCCCGGAACCCGGTCTCCAAAGAGCTCGGCTTTGATGGTGCCAATGGTCGACTCCGCCACGGCGTTGTCCCAGCAGTTGCCTTTCCGACTCATGCTGACCTGCATGCCGAGCTTGCGAAGGCACGCGCGGTAGTCCGCGGCCGTGTACGTCGAGCCGCGGTCGGTGTGGTGAAGCAGACCTGGGCTAGGACGCTGGCGAGCCACGGCGGCCCGCAGAGCCCGCAGCGCCAGGGCCGTGTCGCAACGGTCGCTGACGGCCCAGCCGACGATGGCTCGCGTGCACAGGTCCACCAGGATCGCCAGGTAGCTCCATCCCTGGGCGGTCCACACGTAGGTGATATCGCCGACCCATGCTCGATTGGGGCTGTCCCAGCGGAAGCGGCGATCGAGCAGGTTGGGCGCCGGGACGTGCGAGCTGTCGGCCTGGGTCGTGCGCCGGAAGCGCTTGGGACACCGGGCACGCAAGCCCAGCGCCCTCATTCGCGCTTCGATGCGTTTTCGGCTGACGCGTCTTCCTTGCCGCCGCAGGTGTCGGTGAATGCGCGGGCTCCCGTAGCGCCGCTTGCTTTGCAGATGGGTCGCGGTGATCTCGACGTCGAGCTGTGCGGTCTCCTGGGCCCGTGCGCTCACAGGGCGCGACCGTTGCGCATACACCGTGCTGCGTGGCAACTGCAGCGCACGACAGACCGCGGCGACCGACGTCTTGGACTCGTCGGCCAAACGGTACACGTCTGCGGTCACGACGTGCCCTCCTTGGCGAAAAAAGCGGTGGCCCGTTTCAGAATCTCGCGTTCCTGTCGCAGCACTCGGTTTTCACGCCGAAGCGCCGCCAGCTCCTCTCGCTCCGCCGTCGTCAGCGGACCCGAGCCGCCGCCGCCGGCATCCACGGTCGCTTGACGAACCCAGTTGGTCACCGCGCTTGCCGTCAGGCCAAGCTCTCGGGCAACCGCGAACGGCGTGCTGCCCGGCTGCTGGCACAGCCGAACCACCTCCGCCTTGTACTCGCTGGTGAACTTCCGGCGTTTTCCTTGTCGCTTCTTTGGCATGATTTCTGGACGCATAGTGCCTCATTGAACTTGTCCAAGAAATCGGGGGAATTCCAGGGTGTGCAGGATGTGTAATGGAGCGTGAAAACGCACAAGATCAGGCGCCACCGCAGGCGCAGGCAGAGGCGCTAACGATTTCTGGATCGCAGAGTTCGCGTGGCGCACGCATTGAAGCCGCCATCGACGCCGATCGCGCGAACCTGGACATCGTCGCCGGCAAGCAACGAAGTCGCGGCCAGTTGTTCGACTGGGTAAAGCCGGAATCGCAGCTTCCCGACGGGGTCACGCCGCCTCCACTGCCACCGCCGTTGTGGGAACTCGAGGGGAAGACCCGCGCTGAAGTTATGACACCGGAAATGGAACGGTTGCTCATGGGAGTCAATGCCCAACTCACGGGACCCAACGGTACCGTTCCACGTTGGCGGCCTGATGCCGACTACGTTTCGACCAAAGCGACGACGCTCAACGACTTCTTCGCGTCTGTGAACAATCCCGATCCCGCAATTTGCCCGCCCAATTCACCCGGATACTGCAGACACTACCAGCAGGTGACCGCCTTCGGATCATTCTGGGGCACGGCCGCATTCCTAAACATCTGGAATCCCGTGCTTGATGCCACCGAACCGGGCCGAATGTCGCTGATGCAGTTCGCCGCGGCAAACGTCGGTGCAGACGGCCTGAAGGACACGTTGGAGGTCGGCTGGATGGTACAGCCTCAGCTCTTCCAGGACTCCTCGACCCACCTCTTTTTGTTTTTAACCCCAGACGGCTACCAGACCTCTTGTTGGAACAGCGGATGCAACGGCTGGTATCAGATCTCCTCAACTAAAGCGCCAGGCATGGTATTGCCTGCAAGCGTTCTTGGGGGAAACCAGGTAGAAGCGCTCACTGGCGTTCTCGCCCAGCCCGGCTGGTATTACGTGTGGTGGGGCGATGAATGGATCGGCGCTGTGCCGGCGACATACTATGATCCAAACGCTGGGACGACATTTGATGGTCTCGCAGGTGGAATCGCCACGGCGAGCTGGTACGGTGAGGTGGCCGATGCCCAAGACGCGTCCCACGTCATGACCGCCACCGACATGGGGAGTGGGCAGTTTGTTGCGGCTGGGGTTGGTTCCGCTGCCTACATCCGAGATCTCGTGACGAGCCCCGATGCATCGACTTGGGACCCTTTCTACAACAACTCGTACAATTTCCTCACCTCGAATTTTTCGTGCTATGACAACACCTACGGACGGCAGAATGATGGTGTTTGGAATGACTGGTTCGCCCTAGGCGGACCTGGCTATAATTGGCCAAATTGCACCACGGACAACTAAGCGTGGGGATCCGGGGGATTATACAGCGGAATCGTCCAGCGCAAATTGGGGCCGCATCCGTCCTCGCCGTAATCGCCGTCAGTTGCTCTGGGGCAAGTGGAACGGCGGCGCATTCCGCCAATAGCCAAAAGGACGCGGCGGCCGAGTCGAAGGACGGATGCGTCGGAGACAAGGCTCGCGGACTCACGCAGGCGCCCGGATGTATGGATGGTTCTGTCATCCAGCCGACCCAACCAGATGCGGCATTCGACTTCTCGGGGCCAGACATCATCCAGTTTAATCAGCCGCCAACTCAAGATGAGCTAGGTCCTCCGCGCATGTTCGATGAGGGCTGCGGTAACTGCGGTGGCGACGCGTTCTGCGATCGCGACCGGTGCGTGAACAAGGGTCGAGGCGGAACAGCCTACGTTGGTGGAATGCTCGGTCAGTTCTGTTACGAACCCGGAGACCCCCTGCCTCAGATGGACCCAAAGTTCAACAACATATGCAACGGATTCGTCTGCATGGATCACGTTTGCTTTTCTTGTCGTACTGATGCGGAATGTTGTCCGCCGCCGAAGGACGCGGGTGCGAGTTCGTGCGTCCCGGGTCCACAGGGCACCCAAGTTTGTCTCTGGTGGGCTCGCATCGGCAGCAACATTTGCTTTGACACCAACGGGCTCAAGAGTAGAGGACTGGAGATTCCTAAGTCTCAGACCGGCTCATTGTAACCGTTCAGCCCCCGGCATTTTTTCGCGGTAGACGGATCGACATGGCGATCCGATCGTGATCTCCTCCTAGCGGGGGAGAAGTCGAGGGCGGACGTCCGCGTTTCCGATGCCGCCCCGACATCGGGCGGTCGGTTTCCAGTCACAGCTTGGCGTTGCGGCTCGGTCCGGCCCGCGACACGCGTGTTGGATGCGGCGACCGAGCGATGCGCGGCGTCTTGCTGATTGCTGTGGACGAGTCCGTGCTGATGGCAAGGAGGAGCCGTGTTCGGCATCCCGCTTGAGGAAGCGGGCACCATTCTCCTAGCTGGGCCTCGATGGGCCATGGCTCCAAGTAGATGCTCCGAGGGGGCATAGCCTAAGACAGGGGGCACCAAGAGAGTTGAGACCTACGTCCCGAAGTTCTTCTTTTCCACCGTATCAGACCGAGCTGCAACACTGGTACACGAGGCCCGGCATTGGGAAGGATGGGTCAACTCGGGATTCCTAGAATCGGATCCAACCGAACATGTCGCGGGTGGCAAGAAGGACCAGTCGTGGGAGCAAAACGGGGCATACAGATATCAAGCGATGTGGCTATATAGGTATGCAACCGAGGCCACAGGTGGCACCCGTCCAAGGACAAACAATGCTGGAAAACGGCAGGGTGGGGGAGCGGGTGGAGCCGTGGCGAGGGGTCGGGGGGGAGGCGGTCGGCTGCTTGGCGTCGGAGCCCGGGGCACTTGGATGAGGGTGAAGAGACATCGGCGGTCGTTGTGGCGGTGCTCGGGCGCAGCGAACCCTCGGCTCGGGTGAGGCGAGCGCAACGGTGGGGCTGGTGTCAGTGCATGGGCACGCCCGGTAACCCCAGCTGTCCGGGCATGGGCGTTTGCGGCACCGGCGGCGGCTGGGGACCGAGGCCGTGACGGGCGAGCACGCGGGCGATGGCGTCGCTGCTGAGGGCGATCTCGACGATGCGCATGCGCCCCTGGCAGCGATCGCAGACGGTGAGGTCGAGCGCGAACACGTGACGCAAGAGCCACGCCCACGGGCGACGTCCCGGTTGTCGCGCCGGCGGCTCGGCCTCCGCGGGCGGCGCGGGCCTGTGCCCTTTGGCATCGAACAGCGACAGCTGCTGTGGCGTGTCGAGCTCGGGGTCGTGGGCGGGGACCGGCACCACCTCGGCCCGGAGCCTGGCAGCTGGCGCGAGCACGCCGTGGAACCTGGTCAAGTGCATGCGAGGCGGGGGCACGATCGCGCACAGCCGCGCGATGAAGTCCATCGGTGTGAGCACGACGGCCTGGGTGCCGTCACGCCAGGGCTTCTTGAACGCCACCCGGAGCTTGCTGCGCGCACCGCGCGATCGTGATCGCTCAGATCGCGGCATCGTGATCGCTCAGATCGCGGCATCGTGATCGGCCAGATCGCGGCATCGTGATCGGCCGGATCGCGGCATCGTGATCGCCCAGATCGGCATCGTGATCGCCCAGATCGGGGTCGTGATCGGCCAGATCGCGGCATCGTGATCGCTCCCAGGTAGGGACGGGTCGCGGAGCGTGCAGACTCGCGGCCGGCGAGGCGGAGCAGGCGACGGCAGAAGGGCTCGAGCAGGTCCCGTCTTCGAAGGAGGAGCGGGATGGCGAACGAGCGACTGCCCATGCGCAAGGTACTGGAGATTCTACGACTGAAGTGGGAGCTGCGGCTGTCGAACCGGCGGGTGGCGCGCAGCGCTGGAGTCAGCCCGGCGACGGTGGTCAACGTGCTGCGGCGCGCGGCGACCGCCGGGCTGAGCACGTACGGCCAGGCGCGGCAGCTTGGCGAGGCTGAGCTCGAGGCGGCGCTGTACCCCGAGAGCGCAGCGGCGGCGCTGATCGCGCGGCCGGAGCCGGACTGCGCGTGGATCCACCGCGAGCGCGCGCGGCCGGGGGTGACGCTGCAACTGCTGCACCTGGAGTACCTGGAGGCCAACCCCGGCGGCTACCAGTACACGGCGTTCTGTGACCGCTACCGGGAGTTTCTCAAGCGTCGCGGGCTGGTGATGCGCCAGCACCACATCGCCGGCGACAAGATGTTCGTCGACTACTCGGGCAAGAAGCCGACGCTGGTCGACCCGGTGACGGGCGAAGTGATCGAGGTCGAGCTGTTCGTCGCGGTGCTGGGGGCATCGAGCTACACATACGCGGAGGCGACGTACAGCCAGCAGGTGACCGACTTCGTGGGCAGCCACGTTCGGGCGTTCTCGTTCTTCGGCGGCGTCGCCCGCGCGCTCGTTCCCGACAACCTCAAGAGCGGGGTGACCCGGGCGTGCTTCTACGAACCGACGGTGCAGCGTAGCTACGAGCACATGGCGCTGCACTACGGCACCGCGGTGCTGCCGGCGCACAAGGGCAAGCCTCGGCACAAGGCCAAGGTCGAGGTCGGGGTGCAGGTCGCGCAGCGCTGGATCCTGGCGCGGCTGCGCAACCGGGTGTTTCACACCCTGGCGGCGCTCAACGAAGCGATCGCGCAGTGCCTGCACGACCTCAACCGGCGAACGATGCGCGAGTACGGCAAGAGCCGGCTCGAGTTGTTCGAGGCGACGGAGCGAGCGCAGCTGCTGCCGCTGCCGGTCGACCGCTACGAGATCACCGAGTGGAAGAAGGCCACGGTCAACATCGACTACCACGTCGCCTTCGGCGAGCGCTTGTACTCGGTGCCGCATCGCTACGTCGGCGAAGAGGTCTGGCTGTGCGCGACGGCCACCATGGTCGAGGTCCAGTTGCGCGGCCGCCGCGTCGCGTTGCACCAGCGCCAGGGTCGCGACCGCTACGCGACGGTCCCCGCGCACATGCCGAGCGCTCACCGCCAGCACGCAGAGTGGACGCCGTCGCGCATTCTGTCGTGGGCAGAAACGCTGGGCCCCTCGACGCACGCCCTCTGCAGCGCGATCTTGGCCGACCGGCCGCACCCCGAGCAGGGCTTTCGCTCGTGCCTGGGCATTCTGCGCCTGGCCAAGAAGTACGGCGATGGCCGCGTCGAGAACGCCTGCGCGCGCTGCTTCGCGGCTCACGCCCGCTCCTACCGCAGCGTCGAGTCCGTGCTGCGGCTGGGCCTGGACTCGCAGCCGACGCTCGAGGCCGACGTGGCGCAGGCTCCGGTCGAGCACGACAACGTGCGCGGCCCCGATTACTTCGTGAACTGAATCGAGAAAGGACAACAGCCACGATGATGACCGAACCCACGCTCGACAAACTCCGCACCCTCAAGCTCTACACCATGGCCACCGCCTGGATCGCCCAGCGCGAGGACCCTTCAGCGGCCGAGCTCAGCTTCGACGAGCGGCTGGCGCTGCTGGTCGAGGCCGAGACGCTCGCCCGCGACAACAAGCGCCTGCAGAAGCTGCTGCACGACGCCAAGCTCCGCATTCCCGGCGCCTGCATGGAGGACGTCGACCTCAGCCCCAAGCGCGAGCTCGACAAGCCGCTCTTGCGCCAGCTCGCGACCGGGCGCTGGATCGGCGAGCACACCAACTTGCTCATCACCGGGATGACCGGCGTGGGCAAAAGCTATCTCGGCTGTGCGCTCGGCCAGCTGGCCTGCCGCTTGGGCTTCCGCGTCGCCTACAAGCGCGTCCCGCGGCTCTTCGAGGAGCTCGGTCTGGCTCACGCCGACGGCACCTACGTCCGCCTGCTCGCCCGGCTCGCCAAGGTCGATGTCCTCATCCTCGACGACTGGGGCCTGGCACCGCTGGCCGACCAGCAACGCCGCGACGTCCTGGAGATTCTCGAGGACCGCCATGGCGCTCGCTCCACCATCGTGACCAGCCAACTTCCCGTCGAAAACTGGCACGACTACATCGCCCATCCCACCATCGCCGACGCCGTCCTCGACCGCCTCGTCCACAACGCACACAAGATCAAGATGAAGGGTCCCTCACGTCGAAAGGAGAAAGCTCAAACCGCCGCCTGAACCCACAACCCGTCGCTTCGCTCCGACCCGATCACGATGCCCGATCGCGGCGGTCACGATGCGCCGATCCAGGTGATCACGATGCGCGGTATGCGCATCGTGCGCAGTCCGCTGAGCCGGTCATCGGGACTGAGCCGCTTGACCACGCGCTCGACGATGCTCTCGACGACCGCGCTCTTGTCCATGCGTTGCGCCAGGTAGGCGACCTGCTGCTCGAAGGGGCGCGTGAACGCCGAGTCGGGCTCGGCCCAGGGCACGAGCTCGGTGCACACGCCGCAGCGGGTGCAGTCCACACGGCGCAGGTCGTAGCTCAGCTCGACCCGCATGCCTCCGAGGTCCAGGTGCCGCCAGCGACGATCGGGCCGACGATCGTACAGCCGCCGGCAGCGGCACCCGCAGCCGCCGCACCGGGCGACCCGCGTGGTGGGCGCGACCTGGATCACCAGGGTGTCCTCCTCGAATTGGCAACCTCGGGCTCGAACGCACTTCATTCCCAGGATGATCGTCAGTACCTTCGTCAATTGCATGGCGGGTGGCGGACCTCCGTTGGTGTCGCAACCCGAAGGTACCCCGCCCTCGCCATGCGCCTGAAATCCGGCCCCGCCGACGGGCTCGTGCCCCTCGCAGCCCCCTGCTTTTCAAGCCACTTCCCGCGCCCCACTCACGCAACGCGCGCCCACTCATGCGTCAGGAGAGCCTTCTTTCTGACCGGCGGGTGCACCTGCCCATCGAGACGCGGTCTTAGCGCGGCCGGTCTGTGCCATCACGCGACGTCGTCGAAGAGGGGCTCGTGACCGGGCGAAGCGCGGGCGTTGGTTACGACCGGGGGTTCTTGGGGCAGGCCGAGGTGGGCTAGGATCTTGCGGACCGCGGCCCGTTCTAGGATGCAGGCGATCAGCGCCATCTTGCCGCCGCAATCGGGGCACACGAGCAGGTCGTAGCCGAAGGCCCGACGCATGAGCTCGGCCCATTGGTTGCATCGGCGGCGTGACTCGGCAGGCTCGGTTGCGCTCCCGGCGTCAGCATCGCCGGTGGTCCTGCCGCTCGCCGCAGCGTCGCGGCCGTAGCGTACGACGCGCTCGCGCCAGGCCGCGTTGGCGGCCAGGACGCCATGATAGAGCACGAGGTTCTTGCGGGGTCGCGGTACGAGCGCGGCGAGCTTGGCGATCAGATCCAATGGCTCGTACACCACGTGGGTGCTGCCGTCCGACCAGGGGGTCTTGAGCTCCAGCGCGATGCGACCGTCGGGTAGCTCCTTCAAGCGGTCCTGCGCGATCGGCGGCCGGGCGCAGTAGCGCAGCAGCCTTTCGAGCGGCAACCGGCCTTCGGGATGTTGCGCGGCCATAGTCACGCTCGCGTGCAGATCGAAGCCGTCGAGATGCGCTTGCAACGGTCCTCGATGCTCAATCCACGGCGCGTCGGGGTCTTGGCCAATGCGCGGCAGCGAGGCGCCCGGGCGACTGCCCACGGTCTGGCGCTGACCGATCGAGGTGGCGTAGCAGCTTGCAAGCAGCGGCGCTTCGTCGCTGAGCGGGTCGACGCGGCCCTGGTCGTCGTCGAGCAGGCCCTGCTTGTCGAGGTGGCGGAGGATGCGGGTGCGGATTTTGGCGAGCAGCGCCGCGATCTCCTCATCGCGCGGCGCCTCGGCCTGGTGGAAGCGCAGCTCGCCGGTGTCGTCCTCGGCGAACACGCCATCGAGCACGACCACGTGGGCGTGCAAGTTCAGATTCGCGGCGGAACCGAAGCGCTGAATGAACGTCACGGAGCCGGTGCGCCCACCCGAGGTGCCCCGCGCCCGGGCGCGCCTGCGATAGAAACCGAGCACGGCCCGGAGGAAGATGCGCAGCACGCCGGTGCAACGGTCGTGATCGTAGGCCAGCAAGTAGCGCAACCTGTGCGGGAAGCTCAACACGATCTGGCGCACGGGCACGAGGGGAATCACGTGATCGGTCAAGTTCGCGCTGATCTCGGTCATGCGTCTACCGCCGCAGCTCGGACAGAAGCCGCGGCCCTTGCAGGAGAGCGGGACCAAGCGCTCGAAGCTGCAGGCGGTGCAGCGAAAGCGACAGAAGCCGTGCGCGAGCACGCCACATTTCAAGAAGGCTCGCAGCTCCTTCTCGACGAAGCGGGGAATTCCGGTGCCGTCGTGAGATTCGCTTGCTTGGTGCAGAAAGGTGGTGAGGTGCTGCTGCAGCACGTGGTACAGGACGCTGTCTTCGGGCCTGCGGGCTCGTACGGTGCGGGCGGGCGAGCCGGGCCGCACACCGCAGTCGCGCGGGGCAGCGACGCACGGGCTGGGTCTCGGGGCACGGGCGCGGCACGCGCAACTTGCGTGCCGGCAGATCACACCGAGACCTCGCGGAATTGTTGCCACGCCTGTGGCGGTGGGCGCCCATGACCGGCGGCGGCCGCCAGATGGGTCTCTGTGCCGCTGGCGCCGCGCGCGTCCCCGTGGCCCGAACGCTTTCGAGCTTGTTCACCGGCCGCTTCCTGCTCATTCTCCGAACGCCGGCCGCTGTGCTTCCCGAAGGCTTCCGATCACGGCGCCTTGACCGGGGGCCCCGCTGTGCTGAGCGGTGTGGCGATCTGTTCGGGCACGCGCCTTTGCTTCTTCCTGGCGCATGGCACACCACCGCGGTGCCATCCCCGAGGTGGCCAAACAGCAAGACAGGATGCCCTTGAACGCCACGAGCGGAACGTGGCAGTGGCCGCCAGAACGGGCCGCCGCGATCGTCGAGCTCTTCACGACTGGCTCGTGGGCGCCGGATCCTGGGCGGCAGTCACAGCACGGGTAACCGTGCGGTCGCCTTCGTGCGCACCGCGTTCTGGCCTGGCGTCCAGCCATTGAGCGCCGGCAGGCGCGAATAACCCCGCCCTTGAGCGCTTCGCGCGAATGGACTCGACGGGAAGTTGGCTAACTTCCCACATCTTGCCCTCCTACTTCAGCGCTCTCGTCAGCTCACACGAGGTCCACAAAGGCTCACGGATCGCTCGATTGCGGAATTTGAGACGGATCTGAACAAATAGACTCCAAGCGGGAGCGTTCATGGGCTATGGGATCGTTTATGGGCACGCCGTGATGGAAGGCAGAGCGTTGGTGAGCTGATATGAGCGAATCGTTGACCAAGCGAGTTGCGCAGTTCATGCAGGACCAGCCGGCACGGCGAAGCGGCAAGGGACGCGTTGTGGTGCTTGCCCTTCGCGAGGAGATCCGCAAAGCGCTGGACGACGGCTGGTCCGTGAAAGCGGTCTGGCAAACGCTGCGGGCGGAGGGCTCAGTGCAGGTCGGCTACCACGCCTTCCGGCGGCACGTCGCGACCCTTATCTCCTCCGAGCAAGATCGCCACCGGCCCGTCCATCACGCGACGCGGTCCGTCGCCCCGCCCGCGCAAACGGCCGACAAGCCCAGGCACTTCCATCACGAGCGCGTGCCGAACAGGAAGGAAATCTACGGCTGATTCGGGTGCCAGCGACGTTCTAGTTTGCTGTTTAGAAGACAACATGGCATAAACGACCGTGCGTTCCCTTTGGCCGTGGCTGCCGGCTTCGGACCGCGAGAGGGCCCAGGCCCTGCCATGAACGTCACGCTCGAGGACACGCTGGCTGCACTTCACGCGCTTCGCGTTGCGCTCGACGAACACTGGCCGGCGGACACGCCAGGCGGGGGCATAGGTCCGGGTCTTGATGGCTGTGAGGAGCCGGCCCCTGCTTGGAGCGGGGAGGAGCGTGCCAGTGCTCCTGGTTCGGCGCGCCGGTCTCAATGCTGCGCTGAATGTGGGTACCCGTGCCGGTCACCGCACGCGTGGCTAACGGCGTTGGAGGCTGCGCGCTATCTCAAGCGGTCGCCTTCAGCCGTCCGAACGCTCGTCCACCGCGGCCGGCTCGTGCCGGACGGCCGCGGGCCTCGCGGCACGCACATGTTCCGTCTGCGGACCTTGGACCGGTTTCTCGAAACAGGGGCGACGCGCTATGCTGCCCAGCGGCATGCAGCGCCCGGTGATGGAGTCGCAGATGAGGAAGAAGGGCAAGAAGACTCGATATCCGGGCATTCAATCGCTGGGCGCGGGGAGCTATCGCGTGCGCGTGAAGTGGCGCGACCCCAAGACCGGCAAGTTCAAGGAGATCGACCGAACCTTCGAGGGGCTCGCAAGCCCCGCAGAGGCAAACGGTCGACGCGAGGAGCTTCGGGCGCGGCTCGAAGCCGGGGAGCTGGAAGCCAGGGCTCGGATGCGCGTGCAGGACTACGCGCACTCGTGGCTGAATACCAAGCTGCCCACACTGAAGCCGTCGACCGCGAACCGGTACGCGACGGCGCTTGACGTGCACGCGCTGCCGTGCATCGGGGACATGTACATGGACGCCGTCGAGCACGCGGACATTGTCGGTTTGCGCGATCGGCTAGCCGAGCGCTTGGCGCCGGCAACCGTCAACAGCGCGCTCCGTGTTCTTCGAACGATGTTCGGGGACGCGGTCGTCGAGCTCGACCTTCCACGCGACCCAACGGCGCGCACGAAGGCCATGACCGAAGCGCGAGCGGACGGCGATCCCAACTGCCTGACGGGCGAGCAGCTCGCGCGACTGCTCGACGCCGTGCAGCGGACCACCCCGCGACACTACCCGTTGTTCCGACTCCTGGCCGAGACCGGCATGCGCATCAGCGAGGCCACGTCGCTGCGCTGGGAGGACATCGACGAGCGGCGCGGGGTCATCACGATCCGGCGCTCCCACTGGCGTGGTCACGTCGGAACGACCAAGACCAACCGCACGCGTACGGTGCCGATGATGCCTGGGCTCGCCCAGGTGCTCGCAGAGCACCGCAGGCGTATGCTCAGTGCTCAGGCGCCGGGCCTCGCGGCGGGTTGGGTATTCCCCTCGAAAGTGGGAGGGCTGATGAGCCAGGCCACCCCACAGAAGCCGCTGGCGGCCGCGCTGGCGGCCGCAGGCATCGACCAGCGGTTCACCCTCCACGGCTTCCGGCGCACCTTCAACAACCTGCTCCGGCAGGCTACGACCGGCGAGGTCGTCCGCTCGATGACGGGCCACGTCACCGAGCGCATGACCGAGCACTACTCGCACGTCCACACGGACGAGAAGCGCACCGCCGTGGTGCGCGCCCTGGCCCCGCTTTCGGCCCCCCTGGTGGGGACGGCGGTGGGGACCCCGGATTCGCCTTGACAGGCGGTTCCGATTTGCCTATCTATTCCGCCCACTTGCGGGAGTAACTCAGTGGTAGAGTGCAACCTTGCCAAGGTTGACGTCGAGGGTTCGAATCCCTTCTCCCGCTCCGTTTTTGGCTGAGTTTTGAGACACTTAGGGGACAGTGCTGCTGGCGTCGTTCGTCGCCGCGGCACTTGTCCCCACCTGAGCGGCTGAAAGCGGGGCCAGGGCTCGCAGCACGGCGGTGCGTTTCACGTCCGTGCCCACGTGCGAGTAGTGCTCGGTCATGCGCTAAGTGACGTGACCCGTCATCGAGTGGCCAACTTCGCCGGTCGTGGCCTGCCGGAGCGTGGACCGGCGTACCCCGCTGTAAGCCAAGCGCCGCGATGTCATTTATAATCGTTTGTCACTTAGTAAATGACATGCTACCAGACCAGCATGCAGGCTGGGCCTAGCGAGCTCCAACCGTACCTGGCTCGCCTTCGTGCGCTGCCGTTCGTGCGAGACGTTCGCGTGATGCGGTCCGAGGTGGATCAGGTCTTCGACTACGAGCTGGAGCTTCGTACCGAGTCTGGCAAACAGCGGCTGTTGGCCGAAGTGAAGAAGAGCCATTGGTCTCCTGCCATGGCAGAGCAGCTCCTCTCGCTTCGTGCCTCGGCGCGCGCTCGCGATCGAGCGCGCCTGTTGCTGCTCGCGCCGTCGGTTGGGCGTGAGCTCGGGGACCTACTCGAACGCGAGCGTGTTGCCTTCATGGATCTGGCTGGCAACTGCTACCTCGGTGAAGCCCCTGAACGAGCTTGGAGTGCCGATCGATCTCCGCGGGGTCCAGACCGGCATGCTGTTGGTTCCGGCTCTCATGGTCGCGGGAGCCCTCGTTCACGCCTGGTTGAAGAAGCGGCGCGAGATGAAGGACGCGGAAATGTAGGCGCCTCGACACGCGGTCCTCGTGCTCGGACGCCGCCACCAGCTCTCGAGGCCGCCGCTCGGTCTCTTGGGTTCACTCGAAGCGGTTGGTCATGAGTTCCCAGCTGTCGGAGCTGCCGGCGCGCTGGCAACCGAGGTCGGCGAATGACGCGGCGCCGGGGCGCTGGCAGACTGGGCAGGTGCTTCATGGTAGCCACCCGCTCCTTGGCGTGAAGCGTCGGAGGCACCGGCCCGCATGACCGATGCTACAAAGTGGCTCTTCTTCGATCTGGGCTGGACGCTGATCGACGAAACCAATGCCCACCGCGCGCGCTGCCAGCTCACCGTCGAACTGCTCGAAGGGCACGGCGTTCATTGCGCGGTCGATGAGCTGTGGCAGCTCTTGGAGCGCGCAGCGACCGACTTCGCGGCCAGCCCCTTCTTCGCCACGATCACGTCGCGCCTCGGTCTCCCCGAGGCGTTGGTGCAAGCGATCCGGCGCGACATCGCCTACGACCACGGCCGCGAGCGCCTCTACCCTGGCGTCGAGGCCCTGCTCGGGCGGCTCAGCAAGTCGCATCGGCTGGGCGTGATCGCGAACCAATCGACTGGGACCGAGGAGCGGTTGCGACGACTCGGCATCCGCGATGCCTTCTCAGTGGTCGCAGCCTCCGCCGAACTCGGGATCGCGAAGCCCGACCCACGCATCTTCCAGCAGGCAGCCCGGACTGCCGGCTGCTCGCCGGCGGACGCGACCATGATCGGCGATCGCCTGGAGAACGACATCGCGCCCGCCAAGCGTTTGGGCTGGAGCACGGTGCGCGTCCTGCAAGGCTTCGCCCGCCACCAGGTTGCGCGCGGACCCGATGAGGTACCCGACCTCACGCTCATCTCGATCATCGAGCTCGAGCACGCGCTCGAGCGTCGCCCCGAGTAGGCCGTACACCACCCCGGCTATCACCCATCGCCGTGCTGAGGAAGCTCGGTGAGCTTGAAGCCGCTCGGTGCGATCTGACGCGTGATGAGCGAGCACGTGATCCACTGCAGGCGCGACCCTCGAGATGACCTCGGCGGCGGAGACCTTCACGCCCGGCAACGCGCCTTCTTCGTAGAGGATGCCTCTGCGGCAGTGAGCCGCACGACCACGTCGCTTCTGCCGCGCGGAATTAAGCAGGCCTCCCGATACATTGGGGGAGCCTGCTTCGCAGAAAGGATTATGGGTTCACTTCCCGGACGGGCAAGACACCCTCTTCATGCTGACTAGGCGCTCACCGCTGTCGGCGGCGGATTTGCTCGAGCGTCGCGCGCAGCACCGGCAGTACGGCGAGGTCCTTGGGCCTCCCCGCGGCCTCCTTGGCTCGAATCACGCGCTCGAGTCGGAGCACGCGGACGCGGGCGCCCTCCAGCTCGATCTCGATGGTCTCGTCCAAGAGCTCGTCGTAGCCCGTGGACTCCTCGATCGTGCCGAGAATGTCGAGGTCGCCGGCGGTGGTGTCCAGCAGCAGATGGCCAGGACCACCAAGGTGGGAGGCGTTGGGCGGGATGCGTCGTGGGTCGTTGCGCGCGACGGCCTTCAGGCGCTCGAGCACACGTAACAGGCGCTCGATGTTCTCGGGCGTGCGCCTGCGCAGAATGTCGAGATCGAAGGTGACGATCGGCGCACCCTGGAGCACCGCCGCGAGGGCGCCCACGACGATGAACTCGACGCGTTCCGCAGCGAGCTCGCGAAAGAGCCTACGATAGTCAGACGGCGTCGACATCGGTACGCGGAGCGTGCGCCGCCTTCAGCAACCAGCGAAGGCTGTTGGCGCTGGCCTCGAGGTGCGAGAGCCGCTCGTCGGGCGTGCGAGCGAGCGCCGCCCGGATCTGGGTGAGATCGACGCCCTGATCATCGAAGGCCGGCTCCGGACCGCGCACGGCCAGCGTGCGCTCGCAGCGCTCCGCCGTCGATTCGTCACGAGTGCCGTCCGCAGCCATGGTGCGCATCGTAGCGCAGCACGGGCGCAGCCACCACGCGGCGCCCCGCGCTGGCGACACTTCCCGCGCCTCGACGCCATGCCGGTTGACTTCGCGTTGACTGCAACCACCTGCGCCTCGGAGATCCTGCGTGCTCGTGCGTGCGCTCGGGTTGCCGGGAAAGTAGCGCTTCGCGTGCGATCTCGGAGGACGAGGACGATTGCCAAGGTTGACGTCGAGGGTTCGAATCCCTTCTCCCGCTCCGTTTTTGGCTGAGTTTTGAGACACTTAGGGGACAGTGCTGCTGGCGTCGTTCGTCGCCGCGGCACTTGTCCCCACCTGAGCGGCTGAAAGCGGGGCCAGGGCTCGCAGCACGGCGGTGCGTTTCACGTCCGTGCCCACGTGCGAGTAGTGCTCGGTCATGCGCTAAGTGACGTGACCCGTCATCGAGTGGCCAACTTCGCCGGTCGTGGCCTGCCGGAGCGTGGACCGGCGTACCCCGCTGTAAGCCAAGCGCCGCGATGTCATTTATAATCGTTTGTCACTTAGTAAATGACATGCTACCAGACCAGCATGCAGGCTGGGCCTAGCGAGCTCCAACCGTACCTGGCTCGCCTTCGTGCGCTGCCGTTCGTGCGAGACGTTCGCGTGATGCGGTCCGAGGTGGATCAGGTCTTCGACTACGAGCTGGAGCTTCGTACCGAGTCTGGCAAACAGCGGCTGTTGGCCGAAGTGAAGAAGAGCCATTGGTCTCCTGCCATGGCAGAGCAGCTCCTCTCGCTTCGTGCCTCGGCGCGCGCTCGCGATCGAGCGCGCCTGTTGCTGCTCGCGCCGTCGGTTGGGCGTGAGCTCGGGGACCTACTCGAACGCGAGCGTGTTGCCTTCATGGATCTGGCTGGCAACTGCTACCTCAATCTCGGCGGCAAGTATGTCGCGCGCATTCAGGGCCGCAGGGGCCCCACTCCCGTCGCTGGCGGCAAGGCTCTGCGCGCGCCGGCCTACCGCGCCCTTTTCGCACTTCTGGCCGAGCCGTCGCTGGCCGGGGCTTCCGTGCGGGCTCTGGCGGAGGCCGCGGGCGTGAGCCGGCAGGCCGCTCTCGACATGCGCCACAGACTTGTTGAGCTCGGAACCCTCGTCCAAACAGGACGAACTTTCCGGTGGGTACCTGGGCGACACAAAGGTGCGCTCGACACGTTCGTGACAGGCTACTTCACGGCGCTTCGACCGCGCCTGGTGTTGGGCCGATTCCGCACACCTGACCCAGATCCGGCCGCGCTCGAGGAGCGCCTTGGGGCGCTGCTCGGCAAGCGGGAGGACTTCCGCTGGGGCGGCGGTGCCGCTGCGCACCGGCTGACCGGCCACTACCGAGGTGCTCACACGATCGTCCATACCGCCGAGCTGTCGCCGGATATCGTCCGCAGACTGCGAGCCATCCCGGATCGCTCGGGGCCGCTCGAGCTCGTCGCGTACCCTGGGCTGCTGGCACAACAGGGCGTGACGGACGACACGGCGCATCCCTTGCTCGTGTATTCGGAGCTGCTGTTCGAGCGCAACGAGCGGGCACGTGAAGCCGCGCGCGAAATCGCAGAGCGCTGGTTGAGCGAGGAGCGCTACAGGTGAACTCCGCTCTTTCACCCGAGCAAGTGCAAGTGCTCGCCCGACTGCGTCGCGCGTGGCCGGACCGACAGGTTGTGCTGATAGGCGCCGCAGCGCTCGGGGCGCATCTGCCGATGACCTGGCGTCGAACCGCGGACCTGGACCTCACTGTGGTGGCCGACTCCGCGAGTGTCGCAGTCGACCTGCAACACCTCGGGCTCGAGCGCCATCCGAAGGTGGAGCACCGGTGGCAGGTGCCCGGCACCAACGTTCGTCTCGACATCCTTCCCGCCTCGCACGCCGAGCTTGCGAGCGGACGTCTCGTCTTTGCCGATAGCGGACACGTGATGAACTTGGCCGCGTTCGACCTCGCGTTTCGGCACACTCGGGAGATCCGTCTAGAGCCCGACGTATCGATCGCCGTGGCGACCCTTCCGGTCATCGTGGTGCTGAAGATGGTCGCCTGGCTCGATCGCCCAACCGAACGCGATCGCGACCTCGAAGATCTCGGCTACGTCCTGTCTGATTACCTTCCAGTGGACGACACGCGTCGTTGGGAAGATCCCCGGCTTTCGGAAGTACCGGACTTCGGGGACCAGCCCGCGCTGGCGCTCGGCATCGACATCGCCGAAATCGCTGAGCCGAGCCACCGCGCGCTCATCGACGCATTTCTGCGTGCGGTTGACCTGCCCGACTCCGCGCCATTCGAACGACTCGCACGCGCATCGATTAGCGGTCACCCGGAACCCCGCGAAGCGCTCCGCGGGCGACTGAACGCGTTCCGCAAAGGGTTGTCGACGCAAAAGAGATGATGCGAAGGCCTGGCCCGACCGCACCTAGCGGATCACAGCAAACGACAAGCCCATGAGCAGCGGGACGCGCCGGAACGTATGCCGCCCTGGCGGAGGTGGTCAACGTTGACGGTCAGTGCGCGCGCGAGGGGCGTGATCGCGAGAGAGTCCACGTGGCATAGTGCAGCCACCAAACTCTCGACCCCTCCTTGACTCCTGCCCTCGTGCTTCTGTGTTCCCTTGCGTGCTCACGTGTGCGTGCGACCGCGTTGTTATTGCTGAATTTCGCTCACGAGTTGGGAACTTTGGGCCTATTGCCAAGGTTGACGTCGAGGGTTCGAATCCCTTCTCCCGCTCCGTGATTGTCTAGGAAGTTCGGCTAGTTAGTCGCCGTTCCGATTCGGCCCTGGCGGCCTAGTCCACCGACCTTCCACCGGATGTTCCACTTTGTGCGGTGGAGACGAGTTGCAAGACCGTGCTGACGGCCTTGCGCTTCTCGTAGTCCTCCACGTGCGAGTAGTGCTCGGTCATGCGCTCGGTGACGTGGCCCGTCATGGAGCACAGCATTGTGCCCGAGCATTCCAAGAAGTCCGGCGCGCATTTGCGCGAACCCGTTTCCGCCGGACGAAACGGGTTCTGCCGATTACGCAACCAGTCCCGGCGGCGATCCCGGAGTCGTATGCTGCGCCTCAACGGAGCTACAGCTCAAGCAAGTCGTCCGCCGGTTAGTCTCGACACGCAGGCGTTGGGCTTCGAGATGCTGGTCCCTGAGTTGTCGAGGGAGGTTGGTCTCGCGACCGAAATAGGCTTCATCTGGCGTGCGGCCGCCCAGGGCCATGGTCGGGATCCTGGAGTTGTGATCGACAATATAAACAGCGATGAGATGTTCGAGCCGCGCAAAAGAGTCGAGCGAATGCAGGTAGAGCCAGCGATGACGGAGCTGAGACCACAGCGATTCGATCATCGAATTGGACTGGGTGATATCGACCTGGGCGACCACGTGGTCCGCGACGGCGCTGAGCTCTTGGTCGGTGCCGACGATTGTGTTTTCACAGCCGCCGTCGGTGAGCACGTTGACCCGGGCGCCGGGTACCCGCGCGAGTGCGTCGCCCAGGACACGCCGGGTGCCCTCTGCCGACAGCCTGGGTCGCAGAGTCCATGCGAGCACGCGCCTGGAGAAGCCGTCCATCACGGCATGCAGATAGCAGCGGGCGCCGTCGAGGAGGCGAATGATCGTGACATCGATATGAAACCACTCGTTTGGTCGAGTGGCGCGAATTCCGACCTTGGGTTTGGCGGGGTAGAGTCGTTTGCGAGGTCGGCGCCAGCCATACACGCGCAGCATTCGGCACCAGGTTCCGTAGCTGGCGAAGACGGTGCCAAGACGCTGGGCATCGAGCGACAGCGAACGAAGCGAGAAGTGCTTGAAGTCGTCGGACTCGACGAGGTCACGCATGGTACTGACCTCGTCTCGAGTGAGGCGTCCCGGCGTCGTCCGAGGGCAGGGGGGCGCGTCGTCAAGCATGCAAAGCGTCTGTCGTTGCGTCCAGCTACGCAACCGGCCGTCGCTCAACCCCAAGATCTTCAAAGCAGCGGCACGGCCGAGTACTGGCTCTGCGGCTGCGACCGCTCGCAGGAGCTTGTCCTTGGCGGCAGTCGTAGGAACGCGCGCGTGCTCGATGGACAGACCTCGTACGCGAACCAAGGTGACGAGCAATCGAACGAGCGCGACCAAGATCGTCATTCGCTTGCGGAGCTTGGCGTTGTGCACCTGCAATGCGAGGATGTGTGCGTCGGCCCGATCAAAGCTGACAACGTTCGCGACACCGCGGCGCATCCAGGTTCTGCGTGTGGAATCGGGAATGAGCAGCTCGGGAAAGAGGTCGGGGTCGCCTGTTTCCACGATGGCTTGTCGAAGTCGATGATCGTAGGAGTTCCGAACCGCGCTGCTCATCCGGCCTGTTGAGCACGGCCAGCGGCCACCGACAGCTTCTCCGCGAGCGTCAGTTTCCGGGCGCGCACATGCACGCGATTGACGTGGGGAAGCTCGGGCACGATGCCGCGCGCCGTGGCGACGCGGTCGCGCACCAACGCAAGCCCGTGCGCACGAGCGTTGGGCTCAGGGCGAAGTGCTCCGGGCAGAACTCCGTCAAAGGCCTTCAGGCTTGTCGCTGCTCGCCGAAAGCTTCCAAGCCGGTGCGCGCTTCTCGAGGAACGACACCACGCCTTCGCGCGCGTCGGCTTGTCGTCCGGACCACGCGAACAGCGGATCCTCGCGCTTGCGCATCTCGGGAACCGTGAGCGACATCCCATCCCAAAGCAGCCGCTTGCTGATCGCGACCGACACGGGTGCGGCGCTCGCGTATTCGCGCGCGTGCTCGCGCGCGGCGGCCAGCACCTCGTCGGCGGGAAGTGCC
The DNA here is from genome assembly GCA_963778655.1 of uncultured delta proteobacterium. Lineage (GTDB taxonomy): Bacteria > Myxococcota_A > Polyangia > Polyangiales > JAFGIB01 > CAVZVA01. Next base: position 184,829 of record CAVZVA010000010.1, on the reverse strand, counting down.
TTCGTGGCCAGGCCGAGATCGGCGGCCTCACGTCCGCGAATCGTGCGGCCGGTCATCAGCAGGTCCGCCGCCTTCGAGAAGCCGATCACACGGGGCACGATCAAGTGCGAGGCGAGCTCAGGGATGATTCCGCGGCGAACGAACGCAAACTGGATCTTGGCGTCTTCGGCGACGAAGCGCACATCGCACATCATGGCGTAGGTGATGCCCACGCCGATGGCGTGACCGTTGATCGCGGCCACCACGGGCTTGTCGATCTCCCAGGGGAAGACCGCCTTGGGACGCTCCGGGCTCGGACTCGGGCTCGAACGCGGTGGAGCCGACCAGGTGTCGCCGCCACGACCCAGATCGGCTCCCGCGCAAAACGCCTTGCCCGCGCCGGTGATGACGACGGCTCGGACCGTGTCGTCCTGATTGGCCGCCGAAAGCCCTTCGCTGAGCTCGGAGGCGATCTTCGCGTTCCACGCGTTCATGCGATCGGGTCGGTTCAGGGTGATGGTCGCGACACCGTCTGCCACGCCGTACAGAATCGTCTCGTAGGACATGATGCCTCCCGCGCGGGCAATCCTACGTCGGACCGCCGACGCATACCAGACGGCCGGCGCATACCAGCGCTATCTCGCCTTGATGTTCGGCGTAGTTGGCGCGACCATTCATGCGCGGCTGCCTGTGCCGAAAGGTGCGGGTTTGCAGAGCTGAGCCCCAGGTTCATTGGGTTGACGAGCGGCGATGGATCGTGAGCTGGCGGCGTTTCTGGAGCACCGGGCCCCTGACTTTGGCCAGTCGATCGCATGGCGTGAGCACCGATTGGCGCTTCGGGGCTACTTCACGGCCGATGCCCCTCCGGATGCATTTGTGCTCGCGGGTCGAGCTCTCGTGCTCAAACGTGGTCGCGTGCTGGTGGGAGAGAACCAGGACGGTAAGCACGTGATTCCCGGTGGGAGGCGGAAGCCGGGCGAGACCGCACTGGATGCAGCGCGCCGCGAGGTTGTCGAAGAGACGGCCTGGTCGATCTGCAACCCGTCCGCATTCAGCGTCATCCACTTTCGCTACGAGACCCCGGCACCAGTCAGCGTCGGGCGCGTCATCTATCCCGATTTCTTGTGGCAAGTATTCCTGGCCGAGCCGGCCCAGTTTGACCCGAAGGCACGGGACCCCGACGGATACGAACGCGGCGGCGCATTTCGTTCGATGACCGAAGCGCTCAAACAGCCGCTCCAGCCGTTCGAGCGCGTCTTGCTCGCAAGAGCTGCGAGTGCTTCTGCATTGTCCGCGCCCCAGGCCACCTGACCAAGGCAGAACGAAAATGGCGCGTGCCCCGTTTCAGGTCATCGTACTTCCTTTCTTCGAGCCGCCAGGTGGCGAACCGCTCTACGCGATCTTCCGGCGCAGCAAGATTCGGACGATGTGGCAGGCAATCTCGGGCGGCGGCGAGGGCCTGGAGACACCATACGAAGCAGCGGTCCGCGAGACGTCCGAGGAGACCCAAATTGTAGCTGTCGAACGTTGGGTACAACTGGATGCGCGGGCATCCATACCGGCGTCGGTCTTCGCGGGGACCGAGCACTGGCCTAGCGATGTCTTTGTCGTTCCCGAGCACGCCTTCGGCGTGGCGGTTCACGACACGGCGCTGCGACTCTCGGCCGAGCACTGCGAGCACGCGTGGCTTCCGTTCCTCGAGGCACATCGACGCCTTAGCTGGGACAGCAACCGGGTTGCTCTGTGGGAGCTTCACTGCCGCGTTCGGGGCCTGCCGCCAACGCAGTTGGCCGACCCGGCCCTCGGAGGTTTACCACCAGTTGCACCAGCAGCTCGCTATGCCCGGACAACACGGGAACGGGATCGAGGCGCTGGACGACGCGCACGTGCCGACCGAGCCAGCCCGAGGTGACCCGCGGGCGCCCCCGGGTCCGCGTCCCACGCCAGCGGATGTGCGCAAGACCCGCATTGCCGGGCGCTTGCCGTCTTGCCACGTGTCCCAGACCGCGTGAATCATCTGCAGCATCTCGCGCAGCCTTGGCCCAGGCTCGCCCCACGGCACGCCGAAGCGGCGCTCGTTGTGGGCTTTGACCTGCGTGCCGAGCCCGAGCACGAAACGACCCTTGCTGTATGACTGCAGATCCCACGCCAGCTGCGCCAGCACCAAGGGACTACGCGGGAACGCCACGGCGTTCGAGGTGCCGAGCGTCACGCGCGCGGTGCGTTGCGCGGCGAGCACCAGCGGCAGAAACGGATCGTGGTTGGTCTCGGAGCTCCAGACCGCGGAGAAACCGATCTCCTCGGCCTGTGCTGCGGCTCTGCCGCATTCGTCGAGCGGCGCGCCTGGGATCGCGGCGTCGAGCTGCATGCGACTCCACTCAGCCAAGCCCAGCCACGCTTGTCAAGACAAGCTACCTACGGCCGGTGGACCCCGGCCGGCCGAAAATCCGACGTCCCTCACTTCGGCACGGGCGCCGCTTGCGCTTCGGCCACCATCGCCTGCACCGACTCGAGCTACGTGGCATTTTTTTCAACCGCAGCGAGGCCCGCGCCGACAGTGAGGGACAGGGTGCGCCCAGGTGGACGTGGCGAGAGGCGGTGCGCAAGGGCTGCGCGCGCCCAACGAAGGGACCTGAGCATGCGGGGAACGATCACAAGCGCGGGTGTGCTTGCGCTCGCGTTGATCGCTGGCTGCAGCGACCGGCACGTGTTCATCACCAAAGATGGGGGCCTGGATGCGGGCGCGGAGCCGAGCCTTGACGGCGGCAAGGCCGCCGGCGGAGGCGGCAAGAGCGGCGGAGGGCACGGCTCTACGGGCGGCTCGGGCGGGGACACGGGCGCGCTCCCGGACGAAGACGGCGGCGCGGGCAGTGAAGGAACGGGCGGTGACGCCGGCGGCGGAGGTGCCGTCACCGACGCCGGCAAGGCGCTGGACGCTGGGCCGAGTGACGCAGGCCAGGTGGCTGCACCGGGCCCGGGCTGCGCAGGGCTGATGCAGTGCTGCGCGTCGTTGGCAGACGCCGACCGCATGAGCTGCGAGCTGATCGCGGGCAACGCCGATGACGCGAGCTGCGACCAGTTCAAGCAGGTAGCGTGCACGTCGGCGGGCGGCGACGCGGGGACGCTCGCGTGCGGGACGCTGAGCCAATGTTGCGATTCTTTGCCCCGGGGCGCGGTCCGCGTCGCCTGCGCATCCACGGCGATGAGCGGAACACCGCTCGAGTGCGAGCAGCTCACGGCTGCGCTGTGTCCGCCCGGCGGCGACCCGAGCGCATGCACGTCGTTGACCGCGTGCTGCGGAAGCTTGCCGCCGCCGCGTCGCTCACCGTGCCAGATGGTCGTGCAGCAAGGCCTGGCCGCAACCTGCCAGACCGTTCAAGCCGCCCTGTGCCCGTAGCTGCTGCTCGGGCAGCAGACTCCACACGGGCCCGCGCCTCGTTGACCGGCATCGCGCGCATCGCCCTGGCGGTGTTCACTCCGCGCCCGGCGTGCGGGGCCCGCGGTCGGCTGAGGGCTGTGGGCCGCGCACGCTGCCGCCGACGCGAGCCCGCGCGGGTGGACCGGGCCCGTCCGCTGTGCGACCGAGCCGGCCGCGACCCTGGCGATATGGCCGGCCCCGATGGCTGCGTGTCGCGGGCAGGGCGCGCTCGCGACGGGCGCCAGGCCGTTGGCGTAGCGCTCTTGTCGCAAACTCGAAAGGATTCGTGCGACATCGACCGCCTAGCGTGAGCCCGTGCAGTTGCGTGTCTCATGTCCCTTAACAAAACGACCCACTTGTGAGCACGCATCTCCCAACCCAGTAGTACGTCCGGCGGTTCCGGTGGTCCTCTACTCCCACTGGGTCCAATAGCTCCGGGCGCCCGCGGTCGCGTGCACCCAACGTCCGCGGGCGCTCGGAGTTCACCTATTGGACGCCACCGAGCTGCTGCCGGATGGCTCGCGCAAGATCGAGCCGCGCGTCACCGCGAAAGATTCCGCTTTCGACTGCTTCTACGTCTACCCAACCGTGAAGCTCACCAACGGGACGATGACCTCGCAGCCAGGCCACGATCACGCCGAGGCCATTGCGCGCCGCGTAGATGTGGTCGGAGCCCTGGATCACGATCAGGAAGACCGGCACGGTGGCCGCTTCGTAATCCCGCTGCGTGTTGGACAAGGCCAGGGTGTCGTTCTCGCCGTCCACCATCAGCGTCGGCGTGTGCAGGCTCATGTAGCCGTTGCCGTCGAACGAGCCACCGGCGACGCAGTACTTCGATCGGCGTCCGCGAACCTGTCGGGAGGGCGAGAAGAACCCTACTCAAGTGTTACGAAATCCCGACTTCGCGCGTGTGCTCGCACCGCAGCTATTGCGCGTCGTAGATGCTGATCGCGATGCCGCCGGGCGCGAGGCCCACCGAGCTCGTGAAGCGAGCGCCGTCGAGCCACGCGTACGGACCGTCGCTGCGCGTCTCGGAGTAGAGCCTGGTGCCAGAGAAGATTCCGCAGTTGCGGACCACGATCAGCTCGCCGTCGTCGGTGCGTAGCGTGTAGCGGGCGTCGAGCTACAGGTCGAGACTGCCGTCCGGCGTCAGCTGGATCACTGCGCCGTCGTCCGTGGTCAGGATCGCCGCCGCTTCAATCTCGAGCACCCCGTTGGGCCGCGTGAGCTGCCAGTCGAGGCCGCCCTGCATGACCGTCCGCCCCGCCGTGCTGCGGGCTCGTGCCTGCGCTCGAGGGCGCGAACGGCCCGCCGCCTGCGCCGCCCGCCGCGTCGCTCGCGCCGGCCTGAGCGCTTGGCCCCGGCCCAGACGGCGCGGCGCTCGGTGCTGCCCGTCCGGGTCGCCCTTGCCGTGCACGAGCAGGGGGCCCCGCCAGCTTTGCTGGTGGGGCGCGTGGCCCTCCGGTGACAAGCCAGCGAGGCCCCGTCTTGCGGCGATTTCAAGCAATGTGCCTCGTGGCTCCGAGGCGCAGCTTCGCTACTCGCTGTCGTCCACGCGGATCGAGACCAGCTCGTCGCCCTGGTTCATGGCCACGTTCACCAGGTAGTAGCCAACCGTCGCGCCGCGCACGCCCGCCGAGCCAATCGGCAGCCGGTAGCTCCTGATCGTGTTGCGGTCGTCCTGGTTGATGCGGGACTGACTGGAGTCGACGAGGTTGCCCATCGAGTCGAAGCTCCACAGCGTCAGCATGATCGGCCCGAAGTAGCCGCCTCGGCGCACGCGAATCCAGACGTTTTGTACGTGCCCTGGGGTCGTCCCGGTCTTGGGGATCGGGCAGATCAGCACGCCGTTGGTCGCGAAGCGCAGCCCTCCGCTGCTGTACGGAATCGTGACCGCCGTGGTGGGGTTGCCCGGTTTGCAGATCGACGCTGGATACACCGTAGTCCGTGCCAGCGCCGGGGATCCCGCCGCGAGCATCAACGCGGCGGTGACGCCGAAGATACCGATCCTGTTCATGAGCTCGATCCTCCTCCTTGACAGCGTGAAGCATCGCTCATACCGCTCGACGCGGGCGCTGTGAAGTGGGCCGGTGCAAGTCACCCGGCTCTGTTGGCGGGGCGGGAGACGGCTGTGGGTCTGAATCCGAGGCGCAGCCCCGCTATGGATAGCTCGCGTCGCGTACGTCGGCGCAGCTCACCTGCGCGCCGGGCGGGCCCAGGCGCACCAGGCTGACCTGCGGGCCTGCGCTGGTCGAGGTGTCGGCGAGATTGAGCTTGGCATCCGGCGTCTGGCCCACGGCCAGGATGTTGTAGAGCGGGAGGTTGGCGTCCATGAAGGACGCCTCGGATGGCTGGCACGCGTCGTTTTGGCCTGCGGCCAGCCCGAACGGGAAGTTGAAGGTCCCTGGCTCGACCAGACAGGCGGCGGCCCGGGAGTTGACGAACTCCGCGATTCTCGAGCCGTGGCCTTGGTTGCAGTCGTCGCCGAGCGTGATCGAGCCGCCGACTTTCCTCCGCACGCCGATCGCGATCCGATCGGTGCGGCGTACGCCGTCGATGATAGCCGCCGGGCTCGCGCTTAGCGGCGCGCCCTGGTTCTGATACTTGCCCGAGCAGCCGGTCCCGCCCGTGGACACGCCCGAGGTCGCGACGTGCACCGTCACCCCGGGCAGCCCGTCGCCGTCGTGGTCGGGAAAGCACTGCGTGCCGCTACCGCTGGGGCAGCTGAGCTGGGCGGTCTGGTTGGCTGTGGGCCAGGTTGCTTCGGGGTTGGACAGCTCGATGCCGATCAGCACGGTCTGCGCGTCGATGCTATCGATGCAGCCGGGCTGCAGGCACTGCATGTGGCCGCTGAAGGCGAAGTGGGGCATCGCGCTGCTGTCCCACAGCGAGGTCGGGAAGACCGGCCGGTACGCCTCGCACAGCGTGGTGCTGTAGAAGGTGGGCAGCTCGACGTTGCAGGGCTGCATCGTGCCGTGCAGCGCGCGTGTATCCGGATCGAAGCCGTCGACGTTCAGGAGCATGTCCACCACGAGCGTGCCCCGGCCGTCGTCGGTGAGGCCTACGAGCCCGCCCGAGCGCCCACGCGCAGACCCAGTCCATGTCCACGCGCATGCGGATGCCAAAGACGCCGAGCGGGTCGCAGCTCGTGCCCGCGTCGGCCTCGTCGCCCACGGCGCCGCAGGGCTGTACCGGCGCATCGGGATCGTAGTGACAGCCGAGCGCATAATCGGAGTTGACGCCGCCGCAGCGGCCCTCGTCACTGCAGCAACCCAGCTCATGGGAATGGATGTCGACCTGCACCCCCGGGCAAGCGCTGTCGACGACGCCCAGCTGATCGCGCTGCCAGCACATGGTGCCGAAGAAGTCCGAGCCGGTCGCGCTGAAGTCCAGGCCGCAGCGGTCTTTGGCCCTGGCGGCGCCCTGGTCCACGTCGTCTTGGCCGGTGCAGCACTGCTGAATCGGGACGGCCGCGTACGGGCACGCAACGCCGCCGCACTGCAGCCCGCCGTTCTTTGGCGGCGGCGGCGGATCGTGCGGAACCGGATTGGTGCCGAACTGTCCGCCGTCGGCGGCGGCCCCATCGAGCGAGCCCGCGCTCGATGCGTCCTTGAGGCCGCTCGGCGCGCTCGCCGCGTCCTTGTCCGTGCTCGGAGCCGGAGCCGAATCGGCACCTGCGTCCATCGCGGATTGGGCTGCAGCGCCGCTCTTGCTGGCGGGATGCGTCTTGGACTTGCTGATTAGCGGGGCGCTATCGAGCTTGCAGCCGACCACCCATGCCAACAACAGCGTCGCAACGACCAGTCTCATGCCTCACCTGCACAGCAGCACGAGTCGCTCCGATCCTGCCGCCGGGGGAAGGTAGGCTCTGTAGAGTGGGCACGCGGCGCCTTACTCGGGTCGACCCCGAGCAGGTTTGCGCGTGCCCCTCACCGAACCCGGCGTGCGCCATTCGTTACGCACCGGGCTCTCCGCAGATGTTGACGCAAAGTCGGGGGTCGTCTGCCAAGCGAACCGGTAGGGCCGGACCCGAATGCTTGCCATGATGAAAGGACGGGTCGCCCCATCGCGCCATCTGAGCATTGCCCGCCAGCGGGGGCGCCGGCGGGTTCGCTGACCAAGATGATGAAGTCATCGGCGTACCGAATCGGCATCAAGATCGGAAAACCGCGCCGTCTGTCGTTGGCGCGATTGACGAGCGCGCGCTGGGCAATGTCGTCGGGCTCGGTGAGCGCTTTGCTCGGTCGGCCCACGTGAGAGCGCCGGGTGGCGAGCCCACGTGGCCAAGCATGGCGTTCGTACCGCTCGTCGATGGTGCTCAGCGCGATGTTGGCGAGTAGGGGAGAAAGAATCCCTCCTTGCGGTGAGCCGCTCGGAGAGCGCACAAAGTTGACGTCGTTCGGCTTTTGCAGCCCGCCGTTCCAACCTAGGCGGGGTTCACGACGCCCTTAATGCCCGGCCCGACCCGGACAGTGATGAGGTCTTCAGCTCATCGGTCCTCCTCGCGCCTCGCGGCGCACGCTTCGCAGTCAACACAATATGTCAACTCGCCTGCAACTGCACCGCGCTCCATTCGGGCGCTGGACGTCCACGTCCGGCCCCCGCCCAGCGCCCTTGTCCGGCCCATCCGCGACTGCCTCCAATCGTACCCGCGGCCGACTTGAGCGTGCTCGTGAACGTGCGCTCGAACCGCACACGTTGACAGGTTCACCTCACGGGTGTACCGCTGGAACCGATGGTCCGGCGGGTCGAGATCACGAGGCTCGCGGCCAAGCAGCTTCGGAAGCTGCCTCGCCACATCGTGGACAACTCGATGATCTGGGTGGCGGCGGTCGAGCACGATGGCCTGGAGGAAGTACGCAAGGTGCCCGGCTACCACGACGAGCCTCTGAAAGGCGACCGGGCCGGTCAGCGGTCCATCCGCTCGAGCAAGGCGTACCGCGCCATCTACGAGATCAAGGAGGACACGGCGAAGTTCGTGTCGGTCGAGGAAGTCAACAAGCACGAGTATTGATGGAGGTGCCCATGCGCAAGGCCAAGAAGTCCGAGGCGATCAAGACGCTGGAGAAGATTGCCGGCGGCCCGCTCACCCTGGGTCGGGCCATAGAGTCGATCCGCAAGAGCGATGAGCTCTCCCAAGATGAGTGTGCCAAAAAGCTTGGGGTCTCGAAGTCGCATCTGTGCGACGTCGAGAAGGGCCGCAAGGTCGTGAGCCCCGAACGCGCAGCCAAGTGGGCTCGGGTTCTCGGGTACCCCGAGCCCGTGCTTGTCAAGCTCGCCATTCAGGGCGAGCTGGACGCGGCTGGGCTGAAATACAAGGTCGAGATCGAAGCTGCCTGATTCCGGACTCGGCCTTCGTTGCCCGATGCAAGGGCGGCACGCCGACCCGAGGTCCTTGGCACCTGCGCTCTCGGTATGCGACGCCAGGATGATATGGCATAGTGGCGTCCGATGGGTACGCCGTCGCGGGTCAGAAAGAGCGTCGTCATCGAGCCGCGCGATCAGAGCCGGATTGGCGCGGCGCTCGAACGTTGGGCCTCGACCGGCGACTTCGTCGCGTTGCGGACGCGGGCCTTCGTCTACTTGCTCTGGGACGGCGCCCTGCGCACCAAGGCGGCCGTTTGGCTCAATGCCGAGGAGGTGGTCAAGGGCCCCGCCGCCGGACGCGTCCACGTGGTCCAGGAGGCGGTCGAGCGGGCCTGCGAAGGCAACAACTACCGCGAGAGGCGATTTCTGCTCAGCGACCGGACGCGGGACGCGACCGCGGGCTACCTGATGGCGGCGCGTGCCGACGGCTGGCTGGCCAAGGGGGAGCGCCTGGTCGGGCCGCTGTGGATCTCGATGCACCACCACGGCAGCCAGCAGCGCATGTCCCAGCGGACGGCCGTGCAGGCGTGGCACACGTTCATCGGCGGACTGAGCCTGTCGCGCGCCTACCAGCTCGACGATCTCGTTCTCACCGGACGCGTAGCGTTTCTGCAAGCCGCCAAGGGCAGTACCGAGGTGCTGTCGGAGCACGCCGACGTCTCACCTGAGTGGGCGCGGGTCGCTACCGGGAGCACTTGATCGAGGCGCCGTCGAGCACGGCTCGGGAGGTCATGGCGCAGCTCAACAAGCGGCCGCGACGCAAGCCGGGTTAGAGCGTCGGCGGCAGCGGCGCCTCGGTCATGCAACTCTCGGAGCTCATCGATCGAGAGGCGCGCACCCTTCAGGATCCTGCGCAGCGTCCCGGGTCGGATGTCTTTGCCTTTGTGCACAGGGACGACGGCGACGCGTGACGGATCGGCTTCGTGCACCAACGTCGCGTGGCTGCCCTTACGATGCACCTCGGTGAAACCGGCGCGCGCGAGCGCGCGCAAGAGGCGCTCGGCAGTGACCTGCGGCGGTCGAGTCACGCCGCGGGGATCTCGACGACCTTGATTTCGGTTCGCGGCGCTGGAATGGGACGGCCGAGCTTCTTGTGCGCTTCGAGGTAGGACTCGATCGCTTCGCGGATGTTGGCCATCGCCTCGCCGTAGGTGTCGCCCTGCGACGCGCAGCCGGGCAGATCGGGCACCCAAACCGAGTAGCCCCCGTCTTCTTCGCGCTCGAAGACCGCCGTGTAGCTCGTCATCCCGAATTGAATAGCACGATGGCCGGGCTGTCGGCACGGGGATGGCTCCAGACCCCTTGATCAAGCCTGGACCGGCGACGCTGCGGAGACCCCGAATCGATCAACCACTTCATCAACCACTTGCCCGTGAATTCGGGTGAACGAGCGTGGGCGTCTGCTTGTGTAGGTTGTTGAAATGGTTCGAATTCAGCAGTCGCTTCGCGGGCCTTCGCATGATTGCCAAGGTTGACGTCGAGGGTTCGAATCCTCGTGGGTCACGAACGTCCACAGCGCCGTGCGTCCCGCCGAAGTCTCGGTGTCGCCCGGCCAGCACCCCGCCGACGACGACCGCTTTCCGGTGGTCTGGCGGGCGTAGCGGAGCGCGGCCGCGCGCCGGCGGTCAGGACGGCTCGTGCTTGGCGTTCGGCGGCTCGATGCACGCCTGCGCGCGAGCCAGCAGCAACGCCCGCTCCCGCGCGTTCTGCGCGAGCGACGCGGCGCGCTCGAGCTCCGTGCGGGCTTCGCGGGTGCGGCCCAGCTTCGCGAGCAGGTCGCCGCGGACGCTCGGCAACAGGTGGTACGACCGCAATCCCGGCTCTTCCAGCAACGCGTCGACCAGCTCCAGGCCGGCGGCCGGGCCGAACGCCATCGACACCGCGACCGCGCGGTTGAGCTCGACGACCGGCGACCCCGTCAGCTCGGCGAGCGCGTCGTATAGGGCCACGATCTTCTTCCAGTCCGTTTCGGCGGCCGTGCGCGCGCGCGCATGGCAGGCCGCGATCGCCGCCTGCAACGCATAGGGGCCGAGCGGCTGCGCCAGCGCTTCCGCCCGCGAGAGCGCCGCGAGCCCGCGCTGGACGAGCAGGCGATCCCAGCGCGCGCGGTCCTGGTCGAGCAACAGGATCGGCTCGCCCGCGGGACTCAGCCGCGCGCGGGCGCGCGAGGCGTGCAGCTCCATCAAGGCGAGCAGGCCGTGGACCTCCGCCGCATCGGGCACGAGCCCGGCGAGAATTCGCCCGAGCCGCAGGGCGTCATCGCACAGCTCGGTGCGCATCCAGTCGTCGCCGCGCGTGGCGGCGTAGCCCTCGTTGAAGACGAGGTAGACGACCTCGAGCACCGAAGGCAAGCGCGCGGAGAGCTCGGCGCCGCGCGGAACCTCGAAGGGCACGCGGGCCACGGCCAGCGTGCGCTTCGCCCGGACGATGCGCTGGGCGATCGTGGGCTCCGGGACCAGGAACGCGCGCGCGATCTCCTCGGTCGTGAGCCCGCCGAGCAGCCGCAAGGTGAGCGCGACGCGCGCCTCGGTCGACAGCACCGGGTGACATGCGATGAGCACGAGTCGCAGCAGGTCGTCGCCGACGTTCTCGTCGATCGCCGTCTCGATGTCGGGCGGTCGTGCCGGGCCGGCCGCGGCCGCGTCCTGCACGGAGTAGCGCTTGCGCTCGAGCAGCTGGCGGTGGCGAAGCTGATCGATGGCGCGGTTCTTCGCGGTCGCCATCAGCCACGCTCCCGGGTTGTCCGGAATGCCCGTCTGCGGCCAGCGCTCGAGCGCGGTGACGAGCGCCTCCTGCGCCAGGTCCTCGGCCAGGCCCACATCGCGGACCACGCGCACGAGGCCACCGATCAGTCGGGCGGATTCGATCCGCCAGACCGCATCGATGGCCGCGTGCGTGGCGCCTGCCGCCATTTTGTCGCTCACGAGCGCTGCGCTGCCTTCACGACTTTCGCCGTTCTTCGATTTGCGCCCGCAGGCGTTGCTCGCGGGCGCGCAGCTCCGGTGTGAACTCCTCGCCGAAGTCGTCGGCCTCGAAGACCGGCCGGATCTCGAGGGTCGCTTCCTCGCCGGGCATCGGGTCCGGGCAGCGTCGCGCCCACTCCAGCGCCTCGTCCAGGCTCTTCACCTGCCATAGCCAAAAGCCGGCAATCAGCTCCTTGGTCTCGGCGAAGGGACCGTCGAGCACGGTCTTGTGGCTGCCGGCGAACACGACGCGCTTGCCCCTGGCGCTGGGCTGCAGCCCCTCGCCGCCAAGCATGACGCCCGCCTTGACCAGCTCTTCGTTGAACTTGCCCATTGCGGCCAGCAGCCGTTCGTCGGGCATCGCTCCGGCTTCGGAGCTCTTGGTCGCCTTGATGATCACCATCACTCGCATGGCTTTGCTCCTTTTTCCTTGGTGGTCTCGGGTGCGCTCGCTACTTCGCGCCGCGCGCGTCGCTCGCCAGGAACTCGATCGGCCTGACCTCGCTCTCGCCCTCGAACTCGGGCCAGTGCACGCGGTGCAGCTCCATGAACTCGGTCGCGAGCCGCAGGACGTCGGCCTTGGAGCTCGCCTCCAGGATCGCCCATCCGCCGATGACTTCCTTGCTCTCGATGAACGGGCCGTCCGTCGTGGTGAGCTTGCCGTTGGCCAGCCGGATCCGGAATCCGTCCCGGCTCGGGGCCAGGCCGCCGGTGTCGACGAGCGCGCCTTCCTTGGTGAATTTCTCGATCAGCGCGCCCATCGCCTCCATCAGGGCGGCGGGCGGCTGGGCCTCGCGCTGCTGCTCCGAGGCACGGATGAAACTGAGGTATTTCATGTCTTGTCTCCGGGTTGGGGTTGCGACCAGGCGACGAACGAGGTCGGGCTGGATCGACCGGCGCTGCGAAAATTCTCCGCCCGGGCCCGGTCGTTAGCTGAAAGCATCGTCCATTCGAGGACTTGGGTGAGCCAAGCCCAGTACCGGCAGCCGGCCGCGCCCGCTCGTCAATTGGCTACGAGCGAGAAGCCGGTGACCGCGAACGTCGCGTCCATGCCGTCGGTCGACACCAGCTCGCCCCCGTAGTCGATCGCGCCGAGGGTGGAGGTCGACGCAATCCAACCCTTGGCGATCACGTAGTCGAAGAACGACAGCAGGTTGAGCGTGCCCGAGCTCCGGTTCTGGGTCGCGACGAACGCGATGTAGCTCCCCAGCTTGTACACGTCGTAACCCTGTCCGTCGTAGGTCACGCTGTCGAGCGCGGAGCCCGAGGGAACCTGGTTGTAGTTGTCGGTCCAGATCATCACCTCGGTGGAGCCGCTGCCGGCCACCCCGTTCAGCCAGATGTCGTACGCAAATTCGTAGATGCCGACGTGCGGCCCGGTGTGCGCGAAGCTGCTCGAGATGGTGCCGAACGAGCTGATCAGCGGCGCGGCGTTGAAATCCTGGTGGACGTTCGGGTACGTCTTCACGGCGCCGTCGTGGGCGCTGTCGTCCATGTTGGCGATCACGTACCAGTCGTCGTAGTCGCAGATGTACATGGTCTGTGACACCTGGTAGCCCGCCGCGTTCCAGGTGTCGGTGTCGACGTAGAAGCCGCCGAGCGTGATGCCGTCCTGGGGATTCTGGGGATTGAGCGGCAGCACGTGGGAGGGGTTCGCGCAGGTCTGCGCGGCCGCCGTCGAGCCCCCGGTGCCGGCGGCGGCGCCGCCCGTGCCCCCGCTGCCCGCCACGCCGCCGCCGTCCACAGCGCCGCCCGGGCTCCCGGCCTGTGCGCCGCCCCCGGTACCGGGGCTCGCGCCCATGCCGCCGGCGGCCGATCCCGCGCCGCCGCTGGCGCCCCCGGTGCCCGCCACGCCTTGCGCCGCACCCGTGCCGCCGCTGGCCACGGCTGCGCTGCCGTCGCCTGCACCGCTTCCGCCGCCCGTGCCGCTTCCGCCGTCGGCCGCGCTGGTGGCCGGCGAGCCGCCTGCGCCCGCGCCCTTGCCTGCGCAGCCCAGCAGCGCGGCGAGCGCACCGAACGCAATCGCGTGGCAGGCGATCCTCACGGCTTGGACCAGTATGCCCGGCCGCGCGCCCGCCGCTCACCCCCCATGCTGGGGCCGCGGCGCCCGTGGCTTTTCCAGGGTACGCTGCAGCGAGCCTCGGTCCGTGGAGGGCGCGATGGGTAGCTCAGGTTTCAGGATGGCGGCGCGCGACTGTGCGGTGGTTGCGTGTCTTTCCCTGATCGGAGCCGCGACGGCCCGGGCGCAATCGAGCCCGGACCCTGCCCAGCAGTACATGTCGAACGGCGCGGAAGCGACCAGCGTGCCGGGGCCGAGCCAGCCCGGCGGCCAGTACTTCTCCAACGGCGCCGAAGCCACCACCGTCCCGCCGGGTAGCCTGTATTTCTCGCAGGGCGCCCAGTCGACCACCGTCGTGTCGCCGGGCGCGCTGTCCAATCCCTACTTCTCCAGCGGTGCCGAGGTGACCAGCGTGGCGCCGCCCGGCCAGCCGCCCAATCCGTTGTTCTCGCGTGGCGCCGACGCCACGAGCGTGCCCGCGGCAGGTCGACCGGGCGCCGAGCTCTTCTCGAATGGCGCGGAAGCGACCAGCATCCCTGCCCAGGGGCAACCTGGCGGCGCGTACTTCCACGGTGGCGCCGATCTGTGGAACGTGCCCGCGACGGTGCCGGTCCAAGCGGCGCCGGTGGCGAGCGCGCCCGAAGCCGCGACTGCGCCGCAGCCCGCTGCTGCCGACGCCGAGCAGCCACCCGCGCCTACGGCGCAGCCCCCGCAGGAGGAGCGAGCTGCGCCCGAGCCTGGTGCCGAGCAAGCAGCGCAGGCCACGGACGAAGAGACCGCCGAACCTGCCGGCGAGGCGCAGGCCGAGGAGCCCGCGAGCGTCGCCGCTGCCGCCGTGCAGCCGTCCGCCGTTCACGGTCCGGTCCAGCCCAAGCGGGTGCGATCGAAAACCCATCCGCGCGCGCACTCCGCGGCGGCTGGCTCGTCGGGCCACCGCCACCCCGAGCACAGCGCGCTGCGTCGCGCGGTGCGGCTGTGGGAGTTGGCCGACGCGGCGGCGATCGCAATCGGGACCGGCGGCTTGCTGACCGTCGTCGGCGTGCTCGGCTGGCGCGCGCACGCGCGCTTTCGCGACGGGCAGCGCTCGTAGCGAGGCGGCCCGCGCCCGCTACGCGGCGCGCCGGGCGCTTTCCGGGATCGCGGCGCGCAGCGCCACGTCGCGCGGATCGCCCGACAGGCTCATGCCCATCGTGTTCGTCACATAGCCGTAGCCGATGCCCAGCTCCGGGTCGGCGTAGCCCATCGAGCCGCCGGCGCCGGGCGCGCCGTATGCGCCCGGATGACCGAAGGGGAACCCTTCGCTGGGCTTCATGAAGCCCAGCGAGAAGCGCGCGGCTCCGCGCAGACACTCGTCGAAGAAGCCGCGGCGCGGCGGAACCGCCGGCGCCTTCAGCGCTTCGAGGGTTTCCGGGCGCAGCCCGAGCTCGCGTCCGCCGGCCGCGAACACGCCGTAGGCCTTGGCGATCGCGCGCGCAGTGCCGACGCCGCCTCCTGAGGGGACCTCCAGGTTTCGCACCACGCGGCGCTGGGCATCGACGTAGAACCCCGTGCCGGGGTTGGCGATCAGCGAACGGTAGAGCACCGAGTGCTTGCTCATCGACGCCAGCACGACCGGCAGCGGCATCCCGACCAGGCGCTCGCGCAGGCGCGGCGGCTCGAGCGGCGCCACGCGGCTTTCGGGGATCGCGTCGGGCAGGCCGATGTAGAACTCGAGGCCGAGCGGCGCTGCGAGCTCGTCGGCGAAGAAGCGACCCAGGCTGCGGTGCGCCGGATCGACCCGGCGGATCAGCTCGCTCTCGTAGAAGCCGAGCGTGATCGCGTGGTACGCCTGCCGCTCGCCCGGCTCCCACGCGGGGCGCTGGCGCGCCATGACCGCGGCCAGACGACCGAGGTCGGCCACCACCTCGCGGTCGACCGGGTCGTCGAACCCGAATAGCCCCGCCTGGTGGGCGAGCAGCTGACGCACGGTGATGCGCTCCTTGCCGGCCTGCGCGAACTCCGGCCAGTACGCGCAGACGCGCTCGTCGTAGTCGAGCAGGCCGCGCGAACAGGCGAGCGCCATGGCCAGCGCCGACAAGCCCTTGGTGGTCGAGTGGACGACGACCATGGTGTCGGCCCGCCACGGCTCGCCGCTTACCCGATCGCGCAGGCCGCCCCACAGGTCCACCACCTTTTCGCCGTGCTGGTAGATGCAGCACGCGCCGCCCAGCTCGCGGCGGCGCGCGAAATTCTCGATGAACGCCTCGCGCACGGGCTCGAAGGCCTTGGCCACCGCGCCTTCGATCAGGAGCTGTCTGGGGGCTGCCATCGCGTCACCTCCGGTGGGCCGGCGTGCGGCTGCCCACTCACGTAGACACCGGGCTGCGCCGGGCCACGGGTCGCGGGCGGCGCTTCGGGCTTCACTGCACCATCGGGCCGATGTAGCGGGTGGCGGCGACCACGTCGTCGTACCACTTCTTGGCCTCGCCGTTCGGGTTGCTCTTGATGTGGAACGACAGGCCGAAGCGGTCGATCTTCAAGCTGGCGATGTCGCGGAAGCGCAGGTTGCCGAAATCGGCCACCAGCTTGCCGTCGAGCCAGATCGCGATGCGCCCGTCGCGTTGGCCCGGGGTGTTGGCGTGCACCATGTACTCGTAGCAATACCAGCGCCCGAGCTCCGGAATCACGTCGGGGCGGGGCACGAAATCCGGGCCGAAGTCGAACGGGATGCTGGTGTTCGGATCGACGAGCCCGGTCGGGTAGAAGTGGTCGCCGTACTGCGTGCGCTGCTCGGGGTGATAGACGTAGACGTTGAGCAGGCCGGGCGACATGGTCGAGGCGTCGCCGCGCCAGCTCTCGAGATTGACGAGGAACTTGTTGGTGCCGTCTGCCGGCACGCCGGGCGTGGCCATGTTGCCGTCGAAGTAGTGGGCGGAGATGCTCGACCCGTTGTGACTCGAGCCCACCACGTCGAACGGCGGTTGGAACTTGCCGTAGTAGCGCAGGTACAGCGTGTCGCGTTCCTGCGTCAGGACCTTGTCGGTGCCGTCGCTGAGCTCGGCGGTCTGCTGCGGCAGCGTGAGCTCGAGCGCCTGCTTGCCGGCGTGCACGTTGGCCGCGTCGGTCGCGATGCTCACGTACTGGTTCTGGTAGACCGAGTCCCAGCGCGTCGTGAAGTCCTGCCCCATCGCGGTCGGCGCGTAGCTTTCGAAATCGTCGGCGAAGATCACATCGGGATCGCTCGCGATGCCCAGGTCGCCCGGATGGTTGGCAGCGATGCCGGTATTGCCTTCGGGCAACGCGCCGCCGCCGGCGTCGCCGTTCGTCACGCCGCCGTCCGCGGGGCCGGCGTCGGTCGCGGCGTCCGGTCCCGCGCTGCCGCCCGTGTTGCCGGCGCTGCCCGCCGCGCCGCCGCCTCCCGTCCCACCGGTCGCGCCGGTGCCGCCCTGACCGCCCACGGCACTCGCGCCCCCGCTTGCGCCCGGAGCGCCGCCGCCTTGCCCGCCCGCGCCCGATGCGCCGCCGCCTTCGCTCGCTCTGCCGCCGCTGCACGCAGCGGCGACGCCCGCGACGAAGAGCGAGAGCGCGAGCAACGACGCGCAGCGCATGGACCTGGATAACACGGTCCGGCGCGTGGCGAAACCGCGCCCGGCTCGGGCCATTCCGGCCCCTGGCCCGGAGCAATCGGCCCGCCCATTTGGCGGCTTCTGGGTGGTTCTACCCATGTGCTCGGAAGCGCCTGCTGGCTAGCTGAAAGCATCACGACCGACCCGCGAGGGACGCGGGCGCGGCAAGCCACCAGGAGCAAATCAATCACCATGACCGACAAGCAGAACGTCTGCTGGGTGCTGGAAGTGCGAATCAATGACGGGCAACGCGTGGCCCTCGAGCAGCTGATGAACGCGATGGTGGAGTCCACACGGGCCGAGCCGGGCGCGCTCGACTACCGCTTCAGCATCTCGCAGGACGGCAAGACCATGCACGTGCTGGAGCGCTACGCCGATTCGGCCGCGTGCCTCGGCCACCTCGGCGCCTTCGGTGCCAAAAGAACGAGGAGAACGCAGGCGCACGCGCCGCGGGAGAGCTGCCGGCCCATTGTCTGCTGCGCATGACCGGCGCTTCGGATGAGAAGACGTCTCCACGATCCCTGTACGTCGCACAGTTTGCCACAAGAGAAGCGGTGGGACGTCGCGGGCATAGCCCGAGCGCTCCGTGGCCTCGTTGACTCCGCGTTCTACCAACAGGTCGACAAGTCGCTGCTTCATGAGGAGTGGGCGCGCGGGGTTCCACAGCTTGCTGGTGCAGCCACACCAACGTGGGGCTGGACTGGAACCTCCGCGCAGTACGCGGCGGCAGCGAAGCCTTCACCCTCGAAGTGAGCTTCGGCCGAGCACGATCCCCGAGATGCACAATCGGGGGTGCCACCGTCTCCAAAACGTCTCCAAAACCAGGGTCGATTGCTGTCGACACGGGTGGACTGCAGTGGATTCGTGGGAGGGTGAAAGACGGAGCGATTACGAACCTGTAGGCCAGAAAGACGTGCGATGTCGCCAGGTTAGAAGAACGCTTGCGAACGGGTTCGAATCCCTTCTCCCGCTCTACGATTTGGTCAAGCGCTGCCAGCACTTAGCGGAGTGGTCGAGCTGGCGAGCCGGGCCCCAGAGGGTCGATCAACCACTCGATCAACCACTTGGGGTGCGCTGCACCGCAGGCACGAGCGAGATGGTGCGCTGCCCGCTGCCGCGGGCCTCGTCGGCGCCCACGGTCGAGTAGTGCTCGCGCATGCGGTCGGTGGTGTGCCCGATGATCGCCTTGGCCGCGACCGGGTCAACCGCGGCGCGCCGGAGCAGGTCCGTCGCCGTGCGCCGCAGGCCATGGATCGTGACGCGCTTGGTGATCTTGGCGTGAGCCAGCACCCGCTTGTTTGCTGCATGCAGCGAGCCGTTCGCGCACGGCTTGCCAGCTCCGTTCGGAAACACCCAGCCCTCGGAGCGCGCGAAGTGCAGCCAGCGTGTCCTCGAGCGTGACGTTCATGCTAGGGCCTGGGCCCTCTCGCGGTCCGAAGCCGGCAGCCACGACCAACGAGACGCGCGATCATTTATGCCATGTTATTCACTAAACAGCAAACTAGAACGTCGCTGGGGTCCGGGTCAGCCGTAGATTTCCTTCCTGTTCGGCACGCGCTCGTGATGGAAGTGCCTGGGCGTGTCGGCCGTTTGCGCGGGCGGGGCGACGGACTAGGGAGCCCTCGCGCAACGGGCCCCGACGTCGCCGCCACGAAGCGATGGGGAGGCGGCCCAGCGATAGGACGACACCAGAGCAGACGCGTCGTAGCCGAAGCTTCCACCCACGAAGATGCGCTGCGAGGCAGGGGTCAGGTCGGTACAGTCGTTGCAGGTCGCGGACAGTGAGCCGCTGTAGTCCAGATCCCATTGCCACACGTTGCCGACCAGGTCCGCCTGGCCATAGCGACCGTCACCGTTCGGCGATTCTGCTCCGACGTCGGTCACACCCCCAACCCCCGGCAAAGTGCAATAGTCCATTCCACCCGACGCACCCTTGTAGTTCGCATGGCTACAATCGATGCTCGCCGAGCTCGGTGGACTCGACCACGGGTACACCCGCTGCTCATCGCCGCCGGCGGCCGCGTAGTTCCACTCAGCGGCGCTGGGCAAGAAGCCGCCGTCCCAGATGCAGAACGCATAGGCCTCGTACCACGTGATGCAAGTGATCGCTCGTTCCTCGTGGTCCGCCGAGGAGCTCGTCCACGTCGCAAAAGTGGAGCTGCAGGCGAGATTCGCGTCCCACTCGCTCGGTGTCGTCGCGAGCAATGAGGTCCAGTTCGCGGCGTCCCAACCGGGCTCGTACGCGCCCCCGGTCGCGACGAGCCCGCTGCCCCCGTTGAGGTACGCGTGCTTGCCGGCGCCGTCGTTCGGTCGCCAGCCGCCGTCCCACGCCGTCACGAAGTTCCGAAACCTCCCGACGGTGATGTCGTACTTGTCCAAGCGAAAGTCGCTGATTGTGGCTGGGTTGGCTTCGCTGGTGTATCCGGAGGTCACGCCATCGTAGCGCTGGTAGAATGCGCCGCCTGAGACCGGGAGGCTGGCGCAGCAGTCCCCGCCCTGGCACTCCGTGCCCGTCATCCCCGTGCAGGATGGCAGAGTGCAGTTGACGCCATCCCCGGAGTAGCCTGCGTTGCACGCGCAGGTGAAGCTCCCGGGCGTATTCGTGCACTTGGCGTTTGCGCTGCAGTCGTTCGTCCCTTCGCTACACTCGTCGATGTCCGAGCACGTCGAAGGCTCGCCAGTGCACGTGTAGCCGGCCTCTACCCGGCACGACGCGCTGCAACCGTCGCCGGACATCGTGTTCTTGTCGTCGCAGCCGCCCGCCTTGGCCTCGTTCCCCACGAGCCGTCCATCGCCGCATATTTCAGTGCAGCCTGTAGGGCCTCCGCGGTCGCAGTCCGATCCCGCCTCGCCGCTGCCACCGCTGTCGCTCCCTCCCTGACCGCCGAGACCACCAACCCCACCCGTCCCACCCACGCCTGCGTCGGCAGAGCCGGCATCCATCGCCGCGTCGCCACCCTGCCCTTGAGCGTCACCAGCACCGGCGTCGAGCACCGTGACCCCCATAGGCAGTTGAGCCAGGTTCGGCAGCTTGCTCGGGTCCACCTGCTTCAGGTCGCCGCTGCCAAGCGAGAGGATCTGCCCGCACTCCCCAGCCTTCACGGTGCCGTTGTCCGCCGGATAGCAGACCTGCACGCCGGTGCCGCCGCAAAGCTGGTTCAGACATACGCGCCCGAGGAAGACTTGGAGCAGTCGGGTCTCGTGTTCTTGAAACGTGGCGATGTAACGCTCCTCGACGATCGCTTCCTCGGCACCGCCCGCCCCAAGCGGTCCATAGCCGGTCACCACAAGCAAGAAGGACGACTGCGTTCCCTTGGTGACCGCAAAAGTCACCGGCAGCGCCTGCTCGCCGGCCTTGGGGTTCTTCACCACCAACGTGAAATCTCGCATCGACACGACGTCGCTTCCGTCGCGCTTGCTGATCTTCACCTCGATCCGCGAAAGCTCAGCCACGGGCGCCAAGTCGCTCGTGATCGCCACCACGATCTGGGTGAGCGGCGTTTGCTTGGACTTTGCACAGGCCGAGGCGAGCACGCAGAGCGTCGAAACCAGGATCGCTGACCGCACGAGCTTCATCTCCGGCCCCCTGCCTACGGCCCCCGTACGGCCCTGGCGCTCCCTTGGAATGGAGCTGGCTGTCCGGCGCTGCCGCCGCCGAGGGCGACCGCAAGCGCAACGGCTGCTCCACCGACCACCACCGCACCAAGGCCCGTCCAGAACCACCACTGCTTGGTCACCGGCTTGCCCGGTGGCGTCTCGTCTTGGGGCTCAGGATGGGTCAACGCGGCGTCGTTCGGTGCTGACGACGCACTCGCGGCTACGGTGGTCGGACTTGGAGCGGAGGCCGGCGCGGGGGCCCGGGTCGTCGTGGGTGCAGCGGGCGCCGCCGCAGCGGCTTCTCGCTGGCGTTTTGCTTCTTCGAGCGCACTCAATCGCTGCTGCACTTCAGCGCGGTTGTCAGCGCGCGGCACCTGGTCGAGATACGCCTTGAAGGCCGTGATCGCTTTGTCGTCCTGGCGCAGCCGGTCCGCGACCTGTCCGATGTTGAACAAGAAGCCCGGTCGCGGACTGTGCTGGTAGGCTTGCTCGAAGAACCCCAGCGCTTCCTTGAAGTTGCCGGCCTCGTACGCGGCCTTGCCGGCCTGATAGAGGCCCCGGGCCGTGTCGTCGTTGGCCTGCGAAACGCCCGGCGGTGGTGTTGCCGCGGTGGGCTGCGCAAGCCCCCGTATGGCGGTTTGCCCCGCGATCAAGAAAGCCAGCCCCAACACAACCCGACGCATCCGAGCCCCCGAACGCAACCGCGCTTCGCGCACGGTTGCTACCACGTCACGTCTCCGTTCTTCAAGGCGTGCTCGGAGCGAAGGCTTGCTCGGAGCGCGACCCCATTCGGCAGACTGCGTGCGACAGGGCGCACAAGGCAATCCCCTGACGCCCCTGACGTTCGTAGGGATGAGGGCGAGGGGTCGAACTGGTGGGGCATTTTGGGACAATCGCGGCGGCGGCCGCGATGCGCCGCGCGACCGAGAAGGACTTGGCGGCGCTCAAGGCGCTGCTCGAACGCCCGTGACGACGTACGGGCGGGCTGGCGCGCAGCCATCGCCGGAAACGGCGCCGTGCCACATCGGCGCCTGACCGATTTGTGATCATGCGTGCGTGTGCGCACCGGGCGCCACCGGTGACAATTTTTCATCGCGATTCGCGGGCTCTACGATCAGGGCGCCGATTCATGAACAGCGTGCAGGTCGTGTTCGGCCGTCGTCGAGGCGACGCTCGTGTGTCGATTCTGCCATTAAGTATTGAAACGGCTTTGGAGGGTGGAACGATGGCAGATTCGGATGCTGATGCGACGGCCTTCATGGCGCACATGGCCAAGCGCTTCCTGGGGCACGCGCAGGGCCCGGCCCGCGGCGGGTATCGTGGCGCGTTCCTCGCCCTGCGCCCGCTGGTAGAGCGCACTCCACGGACGAGGCGCGCCGAGCCGCCGCAAACCGCGCTCAAATCCGCGTGCCTGTCGCTGCGCGGACTGACACCAAAATTTGGCGTTCAGCTGCAAGCCCCGCCCCTGAGCTGTGAGCGTAGCGCGACCGCGGGCCCGGCGACATCGCGGCAGTTTCAAAATGGCGTCGACGGGCCCGCGAACGCTGTGCGCTGCAGAGCAGCACCGGCGGGGCTAGTCAGCTGCAATGCCAAGTTAGGCGGCCCACTTGCCAAGCACTCGGGCGTTCGTTCCGACGCTCATGACTCGCGCGCTTTTGTGCAGGTCAGAGGATGCGACGGAAGAAGGTCGCCGACTGCTCGTAGCCGAGCGCGTCGTAGAAGGGTGCGGCTCGCCGGGTAGCCAGACCGACAAGAACGGCGCCACGACCCTTCGCCCATTCTTCGAAGGAAGCCATGAGCGCCCGACCGACTCCGAGACGACGCGAGCGTTCTGCAACCATGACTTCCTCGAGCCAGGCGACGCGTCCGTTTGCGTAAAAGGCGAGGTGCTCGAATCCGAGACAGTAGCCAACGAGTGTCGAATCCGACTCTGCAACGCGAATGCACGCATCGGACTGACCAACGAGATGCCGAATCGTGAGCTTGAAATCGCGGCTTGCGAGGCCAGCATGTCCAGGACGGCCACCCGGCCGGCCGTGAAGACGCGCGGAGCCAGATTGTTTTCCAGATACAGAACGCCGACCAGCTTGGCTTGTTTAACGATTGGCAGGCAGAGGACAGATTTGGCTTTCCTCTGCCTAAAGTACTCGTCATCCGAATACGCGTTACGGGCCGACGCATCATCGAGGACCACGCGTTCCTTCGTTCGCATCACATAATGAAGCGCGGACTTGGGAAGATCGGATGCGGAGATGTCCGCCTGTCGAACCTGGACATCGACTCTGCCGTGGCCGGTGGTGGCCTCTGCCTCGGGTGATGAACTGGATGGTGAAGAAGGGATTGCCGCCGGTCTTCCCGTGAACCAGCTCTGCCAGAGGACGAGCGGAGTTCGGCCCACAACGCAGGGACTCGGCGGTGAGTCGGACGACGTCGTCAAGACAGAGCGGCGCAAGTACGATGTCCCGCGTCCGTGCGCCAGCGTCGCGGATTGTGGCCAGTGTCCGCACGAGCGGGTGAGATGCATTGACTTCGTTGTCGCGGTAGGCGCCGATGAGCATCAGGTGCCGCACGTCCGGATCGGTGATCAGGCGCTCCAGCAGTTCCAGGGTTGCCGCGTCCAGCCATTGCAGGTCGTCGAGGAACAACGCCAGGGGATGCTCCGGGCGGGCGAAGACGCCGAGGAATCGCCGGAATACCAACTGGAACCGTCCCTGCGCTTCTTGCGGGGGCAGATCGGCCACGGGCGGTTGCTTGCCGATCACGAATTCGACTTCGGGTATCAGGTTGACCATCAGTTGGCCGTTCGCGCCCACCGCCTCCAGAAGGGCGTGCCGCCACCGGTCCACCTCGGCTTCGCTCTTGGCCAGAATCTCGCGCATCAGCTTCTGGAAGGCCTGCGCCAGCGTCGCGTACGGTATGTCGCGCTTGTACTGGTCGACTTTGCCTGCAGCGAAGAGTCCGCGCGGCGGAACCAACGCCTTGTGCAGCTCATTTACCACCGAGGACTTGCCGACACCGGAATACCCGGAGACCAACACGAGTTCGGCCGTGCCCTCCGCCACCACCCGATCGAAGGCCGCGAGCAGCGTGCCGACCTCGCGCTCCCTTCCGTACAGTTTCTCCGGCATGAGCAATTGATCCGAGGAGTCGTCGGTGCCCAGAGGCATCGGATCGATGCGACCACGGGATTGCTGTTCGGCGAGACATCGCCGAAGATCGGCTTCGAGGCCTGCCGCCGTCTGATAACGCTCCTCTGCATTCTTGGCGAGAAGTTTCATGACAATGGCAGACAGCGGTTCCGGGACCGCGAGGCCCTTCGCGGGCGGCACCGGCTGACGCGCGATGTGGCAGTGGACCCACTCCAGAGGATCGTCGGCGGCGAACGGGAGCGCGCCGGTCAGCAATTGGTACAACGTGACGCCCAACGAGTAGAGATCGCTCCGGGAATCGATGGAGCCGTTCATGCGCCCGGTCTGTTCGGGAGACATATAGGCGAGGGTGCCGGCAATGACCTCGGGCGGGGCGGGCGTCAGGCGCTCGCGGGGAAGCCGGGACGCGATGCCGAATCCCGTGAGCCACGCGTGCCCGGACTCGTCGACCAGCGCGTTCGCAGGCTTGACGTCCTTGTGGATGAGGCCACGCCGGTGGGAATGGCCAAGGGATGTTGCCAAACCAATGGCAATGCGCAGGAAGCGGGTCAGATCGATCGCGGATCCTTCGTACGCTCGCATGACGAGGTCCAGGGGCTCAGCGCCGGGATCCTTCAGAATTAGGGCCGGTCTCCCCGGGTAACGGGTCAGCGTGAGCGGCTGAACTGCCCATGCCGCATCGAGGTCGGCCGCCAGCGAGTATTCGTGTTCGAGCCGCCGGAGATTCTGAGGCGACGGCTAACTGAGGCTCTGGAGCGGATCAGTTTTGGGACCCGGGCCCCCCGTGTCAAAACGTGACCTCGGCTGAACCACTTTTCGGGGACCCAGGCCCCGTGGGCCTTCTGTACAAACAAGTCGACGCCAGGCTCGGGATCAGCGAAATCACGGTCAAAGCGCATCGTGGTCAGGTCATGCGCAAGACCAAGGCACCATCGTTCGCCGAGCTGGTCAACATGGGCGGGCAACTGGGGCTGAGCGCCCCTACGCGCCAGTAAACCCCGACGGTATACGAAGGTATCGGACGATACTTTCGTCCAATGTAGCCGGCGATGAGAGATCGAAAGATTGGTTGCACGGTAAGCGTTCGGCGAGCCACGTTCTGTTCAGCGCCCGACTGGGTGGCGACACTGGGGCCCAAGAGGGTTGTCCTTGCGGGTGCCCTGGCGGGCGAGGCTCGTCCTGCGCCGGGAAAGTCCCAGTATTGGGATGCGAGATAAATCCCCCTGTGGCACGGCACCACCCTCCGGTAATGCGCCCCGCCGCGCCGGATCTGGGATCCGCCGCGCTGGACCAGGGATCGGGGGGAGCGTTAATGTCGCCTGGAGCCCGCCGCGCCGATTTGGGATCCGCCGCGCCGGATCTGGGATCCGCTGCGCTGGACCAGGGATCGGGGGGGAGCGTTAGTGTCGCCTAGAGCCGACGGCGTTTGTCTTTCCTATCGTCCCGCCCGACTCCGCGACCGCACACGCCGCTAGGGCTTGAGGCCACGAGCCGCAGTGAGTACAACCGACGACGCATCATGCAAAGGGTCCCAACCTTTGGGTGAGCATGTGAGTCGTCATCTCGCTCAGACAACTTGTGACGACTTGTGACAGCGGATTATCTGGATCCTGAATGCGCTTATTGGTGGACGAGGCGCAGTATCCAGCATAAATCGACTCACGATGCTGAAATCATTTAAGACGGTTGGCAGCATAACCTTCCGTAGCCTTTTTCTGCGCGGCACTGTCCAGGATTACTACGAGTATCTCGGCGACGACGTAGTCGAAGGCACATCGGACGGCTTCGCCAAGGTCGATAAGCCGCTGTGGTTGAACCTCGGGTATTGGGAGAACGCGAAAACCTATCCGGAAGCGTGTCGCGCGTTGGCGACACTGCTTGGGGATGCCGCCGATCTAAACTCGAAGGATGAGCAGCTCGATGTCGGTTACGGCTTGGCCGAACAAGACTTCTTCTGGCTCGAGAAATACGCCGTCGGTCACATCACCGGTCTCAACATCATGCCGATGCAAGTCGAACGCGCGCGCCAGCGCGTGAAGGAACGCGGGCTAGAGAGCCGCATCACGTTGGGGATGGGCTCCGCGACGCAAATCCCGTTTCGCCGCGAGACATTCACCAAGGTGACCGCGCTCGAATGTGCGTTTCACTTCCGCACCCGCGAAGCATTCTTCCAAGAAGCTTTCCGCGTCTTGAAACCCGGCGGGCGTTTGGCGATCGCGGACGCTGGTCCTAAAGAAGGCGCTCCGACTGGGAAGCCAGGGCTCGCTGCACGCTGGGCGCTCCACCACTTCGCCGAGCCGATCGAGAACTATTACGACCGCAACGAATTCAAGCGCAAGCTCGAGGGAGTCGGCTTCGTCAACGTACAAATGCGCTCCATCGGCCACTTCGTGAATCCGCAGCATCAACGCTACGCCAAGCTGCGCCGCGCCGGTAAGTCCATGGAAGAAGCCATCGTCGAGCCGATGTCCACCGCGGAACAGGATGCCTGGCAGGCGGCTGGCGATAAGCTGGGCATGAATACGGACTACCTGATCATCAGCGCCGACAAGCCGGCCGCGCGCTGATCTAATCAGTTCGTGCACTGGTTGCTCGAGAACCCCGAACCGATTCCAGGTTGGGTGAGGGAGCCCGGTGAGTAAGCGAGAACGGCGTCGTAGCACATCTCATCTTGGGTCTCCAAGCCGTAGATGGAGGGCTTGGAGTACGTGCACGTGGTCTTGATCGTATCGCCGGGCATGATGATTGTGTCACTGTCCCGGAGCGCCTGATTGTTGAAATCGAATGAGGCGCAGCGGCGTGCTTGTAGCCGAGCTGTTCTACGCGTCGGACCCGGTGATGGTCGTGGCCTCGACCAGCATGGCGAACCACGACTGCATCGGCGCCGGCGTGCTCGTGACGCTCAACAATGCGGTGCGAACGACGAACCTGGACCCGGCCGCGATGACGTACTCGGCCGACGGCGCACCGGATAACAACGCCTTATTCGCCAGCGGCTTTCCACCGGGGATGCAGGTTCGTGGACCTCAGGCTCCACGCAGACCGTGTACACCGTGCACAAGTTCGAAGCCGGCATCACAAGGACCGCGCGATCGCGCGCAGCTGGTGTTCCACCGCGCGGGCGGCAAGCCGAGCGTAGGCGGCGCCTCGCTCCCGCGCCCCGCGAGGTATCGACTGCGCACGATGCCGGACCCCGGTCCGGCGAGTGAGTACGTCCGGAATACGATCGCGAGATCGAAGAGCGCGGCAGTTCGCGGACCTGAAGCGCCACCCGCGCATCCACCAGTGCCACGCCAAGCACGGGCTCACGCCGAACGCATGACGCCAGTCTTGCGCGCGCTGAGCCTGACAGGGAAGCCGCCGACAGGGGTCATGACGAGTTCGCGGGTTTTGCGCACCTTGTGTCCGGGGATAGCGGAGATGGCGAAGCGCTGCACCATCGCTGCCAGGATGATGCGCGCCTCCATCAGGGCGAAGGTGCTGCCGATGCACTTGTGAACGCCTGCGCCGAATGGGAAATAGGCGCCGTCGGGGATGCTGCCGATGCGCGCGGGACTGAACCGCGCCGGGTCGAAGCGTTCCGGATCGGGGAAGAAGCGCTCGTCGCGCTGTATGAGGTACATCGAGAATACGACTCCGATGCCCTTGGGTATCGCATAGCCGCCGAGCTCGATGTCTTGTTCCGGCACGCGGTCGCCGATCCATATGACCGGGTACAAGCGCAGTGTCTCGTGGATGACTTGCTCCGCGAGCGGAAGTTTGGGCAGGTCCTCGGGGGTCAGCGCGCGCTCGCCGACCACGCGCTGCACTTCCTGGTACAGCGCCTCCTGCACCTCCGGATTCTCCGTCAGCAGGTGCCACGCCCAGGTCAGCGTGTTGGCGGTCGTGTCGTGGCCGGCGAATATGAGCGTGAGCGCTTCGTCGCAGATGTCCTGGTCGGTGAGCGCGCTTCCGTCCTCGTCGCGTGTCGCGAGCAGCATCGAGAGCAGGTCGCCGCGGTCGCCGCCCTCCGCGCGCCGGTGCGCCACGATCTCCAGCACCAGGCGGTTGAGCCGCGCGATCGCCGCCTTGGCGCGCAGCGGGTAGATCACCGGCAGCGACGGAAGCACGTTCGCCATGGCGGCGCCGAGGATCGCCCACGGCATGATCACCGCGAGCGCTTTTTCGACCTCCCGCGCGTCGTCGCGCCTGTCGGCGCTGAACAGCGCCCGCGTAACGATCGTGAACGTGATGCGCATCATGTCCTTGTGCAGGTCGCGCTTCTCGTCGGGTCGCCAGCCCGCGATGTCGGCGTAGGTCTCGGCGCACATCAGCTCGGTGTAGCCGCGAATGCGTTCGCGATGAAAGGCGGGCGCCATCATGCGCCGGCGCTGGAGGTGCAGCGGCCCCTCGGTCGTGAGTAGTCCGTCGCCGAGGAACGACCGCATCGCCTTGCGGCTCTCGTCGCTTCTCGAGCAGCTGCGATTGCACAGCACGCGGCTGATCAGCTCCGGGTGATTGATCAGCACGTGCGGCCGCGCGCCGACGCGAAACGCCGCCACGTCGCCGTAGCGACGCGACAGCTCGGCGAGGAAGCGCATCGGATCTCGAATCATCCAGGGAACGTGACCGAGGAGTGGCAGACCCCTTGCACCGGGAGCAGACTGCAGCATTGCGCCAGGCTATTACGCGAGTCCTGCGGCGACCGGCTATCCCTCGATGGGGACTTGCTGCGCGAATAAGTTCGAGGGACAGGGTCGCTTCGGGCTGGAACCAAGTGACATCGTTGGCAGCTGGCGATAGACGCTCGCGAGGGCCACCGACCTTGTGGGCGGCTACGTCGATCAAGCGAAGCTCGGCAAGCGTAGTGCGTCAGTTCCGACACGCCTGTGCGACGGCGCTACTCGAAGGCGGTGCTGACATCCGGTACATCCAGGCGATTCTCGGGCACCAAGACGTGAACACGACGCAGATTTACGCCTCGGTGTCGATCCACGCTGCCGCCGGGGGAAGGTAGGCTCTGTAGAGTGGGCACGCGGCGCCTTACTCGGGTCGACCCCCCGCCAAGGCGGCCTTCTCTTGGTTCGCGAGTTGCCCGCCAGCGGGGGCGCCGGCGGGTTCGCTGACCAAGATGATGAAGTCATCGGCGTACCGAATCGGCATCAAGACCGGAAAACCGCGCCGTCTGTCGTTGGCGCGATTGACGAGCGCGCGCTGGGCAATGTCGTCGGGCTCGGTGAGCGCTTTGCTCGGTCGGCCCACGTGAGAGCGCCGGGTGGCGAGCCCACGTGGCCAAGCATGGCGTTCGTACCGCTCGTCGATGGTGCTCAGCGCGATGTTGGCGAGTAGGGGAGAAAGAATCCCTCCTTGCGGTGAGCCGCTCGGAGAGCGCACAAAGTTGACGTCGTTCGGCTTTTGCAGCCCGCCATTCCAACCTAGGCGGGGTTCACGACGCCCTTAATGCCCGGCCCGACCCGGACAGTGATGAGGTCTTCAGCTCATCGGTCCTCCTCGCGCCTCGCGCCTCGCGGCGCACGCTTCGCAGTCAACACAATATGTCAACTCGCCTGCAACTGCACCGCGCTCCATTCGGCTCTTCATCCCGACTGGCCCCCTCGAATCGGCTCTTCATCCCGACTATCCCCCGCGCTTGTGAGGCACGTCGTAGAGCATGCATTCGTCGATATACTCTCTGACGTGATCCCCGTCCGGAACGTCCACGACGTCGTTGCCGCCCTGGCGCAAGCAATCGACCAGAGCGCCGCGGACATCGACGTCATCCTCGGCCACCAAGATGCGCGGTTGCAGATCCATGGCTCACCTCCGTCCCGAAGGAGCACGCCCTGGTGTCTCGCACGCATCGTGCCAGCAGCCTGAGGGACCGGGTTCGAGGGCCGTCCCAGCGGCGCAACCTGTCCCCGCCGCGAGAATCGACCGCCCGATCACGCTTGCAGCCGCCCGTCTGCAAAGCTTGCAGGCAACCAGGTGATTGAAAGCCGGCGAGGTTTCGCGTGACGGACCCACCGTGCGCCCGCCACTGCTCATCGGGATCGACTGAACCGCGGCGGAGGTGCTTGGACCGCGGCGCCTCCGCCAAGGAACAAGGAGCTGGTCATGGGCAGGATCCGAGATCTCGCGTCGCGCGGGGCAAGCGCACGCCGCGCTGCCGCTCGCGCTCGTGCGGCGCGCTCGATTGAGCGCGATGACCATTTCCATCATCGGGTCGGCGCTTCTCGTGCTTGCCTGCGAGTCGAAGAAGACCGGCACGGACGCCATGTTTCCGGCAACGGGGACTGGCGGCTCGGGCGGCTCGCTGGCCAACACCGGAGGGTTTTCCGGCCAGGCGAGCGGCGGAAGCGGTGACATGACGTCGACACCTTCCGCCAATACGCCTGGGGCGACCGGCGGCACCTTCGGCTCTGCGACGGGAGGTCAGCGCGCCCCTGCAGGAACCGGCGGCGTAGGCACAGGGACCGGCGGAGCCACGTCCATGACCGGAGCGGCCGGGAGCGCGGCCGGCGCCGGCGCGGCCGGCATGGCCGGCGCGGGCACAGGCGGAGCCGGCGGAACCATGGGCAGTGGCACCTGCACCGCGTCGCAGCCGGCGAGCGCGAAGGTATCGGGCAGCGGGCCGCACCAGGTGGTCGTCGAGTCCAATTCCGACCCCGGCATCAATGAGGGGACCATCATCCGACCCATGGACCTGGGCGGAGTCGAGAAGTACCCGATCCTCGTCTGGGGAGAGGGCGGCTGCGCGCAGCAGGGATTGTCGAACTCCACGGCCATGGGCGAGATCGCGTCCCACGGCTACTTCGTCATCACCGACGGCCCACCGAGCGGCATGGGAAGCGGCAATCGCAGCATGGGCGACACCGTGTCGATGGGGAAGCCCATGATCGCGTACATCGATTGGGCCGTTGCCGAGAACGAGAAGCCCTGCAGCGCGTATTACCAGAGCCTCGATACGACCAAGATCGCCACCGCGGGGTTCTCCTGCGGCGGATTGATGGCCGAGGGCACAGCGGGCGATCCCCGCCTCACGACCTGGATGCTCAACAGCAGCGGGCTGTTCGCCGCGGATCAGATGCTCTACAAGTCCATCCACACGCCCGTGCTGATCGCGCTCGGTGGCAGCGGCGACATCGCATACCAGAACGGCAAGCGCGACTACGACAACATCAGCGCCCTGGGCATTCCGATCATGCTGTTCAGCAAGGATCTCGGCCACGGCGGCGATCTATTCCAGAAGAACGGCGGGGACTTCACCAAGCTCGACCTGGCCTGGCTGAACTGGTGGCTGAAGGGCGACGAGACCGCCACCGGCAAGGGTTTCCTCGTCGGCAGCAGCTGCGCGTTGTGCCAGGACAGCGCCTGGGAAACCGCCTCGGCCAACTTGCCGTAGGCGCGCGAGCCGGCTCTGCCGCGGGCTCAGCCCGCCGAGACCGGGTTGCGGGCGCTCACGAACCAGGTGCTCGAGGGCGCCCCGCCGTGCCGCGCTGCCGGGCCAGCGACCTCACGGCCTGTGTGAGCGAGCACATTCGAGAGCTGTGCAACGACGAAGACGCCGGCGCGCCAAGGCTTGCGACCGTTTCCCACCGGCCGTATGCTGGCTGTATGCGCATCGCTTTCGCAATGCTCCTTGCGCTCGCTGCCACAGGTGCGTGCGGACAGTCGAGTGATCGTGGCGGTGCCGACGCGGGTGTAGGGGTGGTCAGCGCGGAAGCACTGCAGGCTTCCTTGGGAGACCCGAAGGTGAGGGCCAAGCTCCGCGCTTTGGCGTTGCAGGCTGCCGGGGCGTCTTTGCCGCAGACCATGATTGCCGCGGCCTCCCCGGACCATCAGGCCGCCGAAAAGATCATCAGCGGTGATATCGTTGGCGATCATTCGCCGGTGTACGTCATCGAGCTCACGGGCGGTCCGTTTACGGCCGGAAGTAGCCCACCCGGGGTATCCGCCCCGCAGGGCCGCGTTCTCACGCTCACCGTCGACGCGCAGAGCTACCATGTCATGGACGTCGGCATTACCAACGACGCGCCCGACTTGAGTCAGATCGGTTCGGTCGTTGTGGACCTCGCCCAATAGTGAGTGAGGCCGGATCGTAGGTCGCAGGCCGCCGGACGGGTCCTGCGGTCGTGGAGCTCGCCTTTTTCGCGCTGCGCCGGCGCGATCTCGCGCACCTTGGTTGCGCTGGCTCGCAAACCGCTTGGCACCCTGTCGATCCCGCGCGAGCCGCTGAGCCCAGTCGTCATACAGTGGCGCGTCCCCGCAGCATGCGGTATGCCGCCCACTTGACGACGTCGTTGAACAGAAACCATGCGAGCGCGTAGGCCCAAATCCACAGCGCATACCGCAAAAAGCCGGAGCCGATCGATGTCAACTACCGCATGGCGTACGTAGGTACCGTCACGGTGACCGACGCGCAAGGTGACGCGCTTGCCACATTTCGCTACAGCGCTTCGGCCGATGAAGGCCCCAAGACTGTCTTTGGCAGCATGATGGCTGACCTCGAGCACGCCCAGTAATCTCGACGGCGAAAGCGTCGTTCTGCGTTGCCGATTGGCACCGTGCAGGATGCGGCACCCGAGTTGTGGTCACTTCTGGAGGTCGCACTTGGTAACCTCGGCCTGCAAGCCTGGGACAGCGTCATCGACCGCTTCCATCTGACCGAGCGCCTGGCCCAGGCCCCGCAGATGCTGCCACTTCAAAAAGTCGACCGAGAGCACCGCCTCACAAACTGGGGCCTGGCGCTCGAACAAGACGATGCAGCGATTGACCGCATCGAGCGCTATCTCGCCTCGAATACTACCGAGCCGCTGCATGAACCTCGATCGAATAGTGGGATACGACGGGCACGGTCCGCGTGCGCTTGGTCTTCGTCGTGCCGACGTGACCGCGCCAGTGCGAGCGCCTGGTCAGGCGGGCGCAAGAGCACACTGAGGCGGTCCGCGTCCTCCCAGCCGCGCCTCAGCGCGGGCCGCAGTCGCTGCAATCGGTGCCGAGGGCACAGCTGGCCACGCGGATGGCGCCAGGGCCGCCATCGTCGCAGAAGCCGTCGTTGGCATGGACGCAGCTGTCGTCGCAGCCGGTCGGCGAGGACATCGGGGTCGAGCCGGTGGGAGAGTACATGCCTTGGAGCACGGCGGGGCACTGCGTGGTGAGCGCCTGGCACTCGGGCAGCGATTGCGCGTCGGGGTCGGGGAGCATGAAGGGCACCGCGCCCGAGCCCGGGGTGAGCTCGGCGCAGGAGAGCGTGCTGTAGATGCGATGCTGCTCGGCGAAAGCTGCATTGATGCAGTCCTGCAGCTCGGCCGCCGTGGCGCTGCAAGCGGAGAGGCGCGCATAGTAGCTGCTACCGCCGCAACTGGTGTCCACGTGCGCGGGTGTTTCGACGGCCAGACACTCGTTCATGGCCTGTTGGCATTTGGCCCTGTCGATCACGTCCCTGCCGTCCGGGCCGATCTGTGAGCTCGCGATTCCTCCCGTGATCACGCAGGTGTAACGCGCCTGGTCTGCGTCGGTGATCTGCTTGGCTGACTCGAGCAGAAACGCGCACACCTTCATGCCGTCGGCCGGCGTCAGGCTCGCCAGCTTCGCGTTCGGAGGCAGGTCGAGCTTTGCGCCCCTGGTCTGATCGCCGCCGCCTCCGCAGCCGAACGCCGCGCACAGCAACGACAGTCCCAGTCCGTTTCGGATCCAACTCGAGCAAGCAGACATCGAATGCCTCCCGAGGCAGCGCACGCGTCGGCGAGCTCGCCACGACGGGATGTGCCCGCGCCTCGCATGCTACCTGCGATGCCCGTCCTGTACCAGGACTCGGCCGGGCAATTGCCGGAGGCAAATGGGGGCAAATGGGGACGGACTCGCTACCAGCCGTCGGAGGGGCAAATGGGGGGCAAATGGGGACGGTCCGCGATACTTCGATAACCTACGTTTCTCGCTTCCACTCCATCCCCTCGCAGCACAGGTCAGGTCTCCTGCACGTCCACATGATACCGCACCGGCAGCGCATCGGCCGTGGCCTTGGTCTTGGTGCGCGGACGTGGGCGGCGGCGACCAGTGCAAATGGGGACGGTCCGCGATACTTCGATAACCTACGTTTCTCGCTTCCACTCCATCCCCTCGCAGCACAGGTCAGGTCTCCTGCACGTCCACATGATACCGCACCGGCAGCGCATCGGCCGTGGCCTTGGTCTTGGTGCGCGGACGTGGGCGGCGGCGACCAGAGAGCAGCGCCGTCAGCGTGCGCGCTGGCTCGTCGAGCTCTGCTGGAGTCGTCATCGCCTGACCGTAGTGGTAGCTCACCACCCCCCGCGCAAACCGCGACACCACGTGGGACACCCCTCCAGCCAACCTCACGCGCGCAGTTCGCGGCATCGAGCACCTCGCCTACCACGGTCCCCTCCACCAATACAACAATCGATATATCGAGGACCGTCCCCATATGCCCGTCCCAGCGTGCGCGCTGGCTCGTCGAGCTCTGCTGGAGTCGTCATCGCCTGACCGTAGTGGTAGCTCACCACCTGCTCACCACCCCCCGCGCAAACCGCGACACCACGTGGGACACCCCTCCAGCCAACCTCACGCGCGCAGTTCGCGGCATCGAGCACCTCGCCTACCACGGTCCCCTCCACCAATACAACAATCGATATATCGAGGACCGTCCCCATATGCCCGGATACATCGGAATGGGGTCACCCCCTGCAGGTCGAGGATGAAGCAGCCGTGACTCTGACTCATGCCTTCGAGGTCCGGCAACACGAAACTACCCAGAGCGAATGGATAGCCCTCGGGTTCGGCAACCCGAGCGAGCAGGATACCGCCCACGGTGTGGTGGACTGTCTGGAAGCTGAATGCCCGGTCGGTCACGTGACCTGGTACGAAGCACTTGCGTATGCGAACAAACTCTCGGAGACCACGGGGTTTGATTCTTGCTACGTACTCAACGACTGCACCGGCACGGTCGGCGAGGGAATGACCTGTGCCTCGGTGACGCTGACGGCTCCGAGCGTCTACGAATGCACCGGCTATCGCCTGCTCACCGATGCAGAATGGGAATACGCCGCCCGCGCAGGCACGCGCACGGCCTTCTACGACGGCGACATCACGCGTTACCCCCAGAAGGACTGTTACCCCGATCCGAACCTCGAGCGAATCGCCTGGTATTGCTTCAACTCAGCCATCAAAAGGAAGAGCAACGCGATGAGGCTCTGGGCGCTGTGAAAGCCGTAGGCGCGCACATGGGACCGAGCCCGCACCCGAACGCGGCAAGCAGACGCGTCGGAGCACGTTCCTGCGCGCTCACTGGAATGCGATCGCGGCCATGGACTTCTTCACGGTCGAGGTGCTCACGCTGGTCGGCTTGGTCCGATACCACGTGCTTGTCGTCATGGATCTGGCCCGCCGAAGGGTGGAGATCGCGGGCATCGTTCGCGAACCTACGATGGATGGATGCGACAGATCGCGCGCAACTTGACCGACGCCTTCGACGGCTGTCTGACGGGTCACCGCTACCTGATCACGGACCGCACCCCGGTGTTCACTGTCGGGTTCCGCGCTGCTTGTCGGCTCCGGTGTCAAGAGCGTGCGGCTGCCGGCGCGCGGCGCGCGGCATCTTCGGGAGCTCGTCTATGAATACGTCGCGCACTCTCACGCAGAACGAAATCATCAAGGGCTCGACAACCGCCTGATCGAGCCGCCGGAGCACGAGCTGGCGGCGACCGGACGCGTTCTGCGCCGCAAGCGTCTTGGTGGCATGCTCAACTTCTTCCGGTCAACGCCCCGGACGAGACTGCGGGTGTAAGTGGCGACGCGGTCGAAGGGCAAGATCACGAGGCGTCTCCCACGATGGACACGGGGGTTCGACACAAGCCCGTGACGGCAAACGCGGCGAGCGCGGGTGCCGTGCACCCGCGGCCCCAACGCCAAGATTGGTACCTGACGGGCATGCTCCTGTCGGCCTGGCTATCGTCGAGGTTTACGCTGACGCGACGGGGACGCGTGCGCGAACGGGCTCGCTCGTCATCGAGCGGGCTCACGGCCGTGCACGCGCCCCGCCGGTCTTCACGCGACGTTCTTCACTCGAGGCTCTCTGGACTCGAGGACATCGAGCAGCCGCTTCGCCAGGACGGCGGCGGACGCAGGATTCTGCCCTGTGACCAGGTTCCGATCCTCGACCATGTAAGGTGCCCAGATCTGGCCGCGGCTGAACTCGACGCCGACCTTTTTCTTGAGGTCCGTCTCCAAGAGCCACGTGGACATGGAAGCGACCCCGACCGCCTCCTCCTCCTCGTTGGTAAAGCCCGTGACGCGATAGCCTTTGAAGGGCGACACGCCGTGGATTCTGGTGGCAAGCATCGCGGCCGGACCGTGGCATACGATGAAGAGTGGATTGCCCGAGGCGAGCTGTGCGGTCAGCAACCGTCCAACGTCGGCGTCGAAAGCCAGGTCCGCCATCGGCCCATGGCCGCCTGGCAGGTAGACTGCGTCATAGTCCTCGAGGCGAACGTCCGACAGCTTCAACGGTCTACGCAACACCTCGGCAGATCGGATGATTGCCTCCAGCTCGAGGGCCCCCTGGATGCCGCCAGCCATTTCTGGCCGCAAGCTCATCATGTCGACGTTCGGCACCACGCCGTTGGGCGTCGCGACCACGACCTCGTGACCGGCGTCGGTGATGATCCTGTAGGGTTTCGCGAACTCTTCGGCCCAGTAACCCGTGGCGTACCGCGTGCCGTCCTTGAGCACCCAGTACGTAGCTCCGCTCACGATGAAAAGTATCTTTGCCATGACAACGCTCCTTTTGTGTCTGAATCTGCGGGCGCGTAGAAGCGGCCCGTCTTCGCACAGAGCTTGCGTCCTGCGAAAGCCCGATGCCATTGGACGATCGTATTGTCGTCGTTGCGATCATCTGCCAGTTTCTGCCAGTAGGTTTTCCGACCCGTTGGACCGCAACCGCGACACCGAGCGGCCGGCATGGGAACGCGCGCCGTGGCCCCCACCAGCCCGAGCTGCAGCTCGAGGGCGACTGGACGCAAGCGCACCCGAAGGCGTGAGGCCTCAGCATTTCCAGAGCATCTTCGAGCGCGCTGCGCTCGGTTCAGTCAGCGAGTCGGACGCAACTCTGTGAGCAGCGTCGGGACTAGCTCCGACACCGTCGGGTGGATCGGCACCGCCCACTGCAGCACGGGGTACTTCGCGTGCGCGTTCATCATGTCGATGACACCGTGGATCGCTTCGTCGCCACCGGTCCCGAGGATCGCGGCACCCAGGATGGCCTGCGTTTCGGGGTCGACGATGACTTTCATCAAGCCGAGCGTCTCGCCTTTCTCGATCGCACGGCCGACGTGCGTCATCGGTCGCACGGCGACGGAGTATGGGACGCCACTCTCGCGCACTTGCGCTTCGGTCTTCCCGACGCGTCCGAGTGGCGGATCGATGTATAGCGCATAAGCGACGATGCGGTCGCTCACTCGTCGGTGCGCGCCATCGAGCAGATTCGCTGCGACTATCTCATAGTCGTTCCAAGACGTGTGCGTGAACGCGCCGCGGCCGTTACAATCACCCAGCGCCCAGATTCCAGGCACGTTCGTCGCGAGCGAGTCATCGACCACGATGTAGCCGCGCGCGTCTGTCTCGACGCCAGCGAGCTCCAGTCCTAGATCAGCGGTGTTGGGCACGCGACCCACGGCAAGGAGTACGTCTGTCGCGATCGTCTCTGGCGGCCCCTCCTGGCACTCGAGCCCGACCGCCACGCCACGTTCGTGCGCAGCCAAGCGGATGCACTCGGCCGAGGTGCGTACGCCGATGCCTTCACGCAGGAAGATGTCGCGAATCGCCTCTGAGACGTCTTCGTCTTCGCGCGCGATCAGCCGCGGCGCCTTCTCGATCACCGTGACCTGCGCGCCGAAGCGACGAAAGATCTGCGCGAACTCCAGCCCAATGTAGCTGCCGCCGATCACAGCCAGGTGCTCCGGCACGCGATCGAGCGCGAGGATCGAAGTGTTCAGGAGGTACGGCACGAGATCGACGCCGGGCAGCTCCGGAACCAGCGCGCGCGCGCCGACGTTGATAAAAATGCGCGACGCAGTCAGCTGCACGTCACCGACGCGGACGCGTGTCGGACCTTCGAGGCGAGCGTGGCCATTGATCAGCGTGCAATGCTGCATGCTGCGCAACCAGCCTTCGAGGCCCTCGCGCGAATTCGTTACGACGCTGTCGGCCCGCGCCTTGACGCGCGGCATGTCGATGCGGATGTCGCCGGCCATGATGCCGTAGTCCGCAGCGCGGCGCGCGAGGTGCGCGGCATACGCGCTCGCGACCAGCGTCTTGGTGGGCGTGCATCCCGTGTTCAGGCAGGTCCCGCCGAGCTGTTTGCGTTCGATCAGCGCGACCTTCATGCCCGCGCGAGTCAAGCGGCCGGCGAGCGGCGGGCCTGCCTGTCCAGCACCGATGATAATCGCGTCGTACTGTTTCACGACAACTCCGCGTCAGTCCTCTTCGGCCAACAGTTGCGCCTACGGTATTCCGTACGGGAAGAACCTCGTCTCGTCGCCATTCGCCCAAGCACTTCGCTGCCCCGCGCTGTTGATGTCCCAGTCGGGACAGCAACGCAGTAACACGGCGCGTAGAGCCGCAGCTTCTCCACCGTCGGCCGCCCCAAGAACCAGTGACCGTTGTGGATCTTGTAGACGCGCAAGCCGCGCTCCAGCACGAGCGTGTGAGGAATCATGGGGTTGTGCTCGGGATCGGTGTACTCCGGCGACTCGTCTCTTTGCAACTCGGCCAGCGTGCGACGATGGTGGCAGTGAGCTGTTCAATGAGATCACGCGCTTGCCCAAATATTACCTGGCGCAGATCGACGGTCGATCCTCGCAGATCCCGGCGACGCCATCGGGGATTTGGTTAGCAGCAGACCGTGACTCTGGCCGGTTACAGACTCGAGCTGGGGCCGTGGGCGGCCATCCGCACGGAAGTCTCCTGCAAGTATTCCGAGACGCGGGTGTCGGAGCTGTTGGCAGCCGCGGAACTCAATCCCATCGCATGGCTCACCGACGCGCAGCGCCAGGTCGTCGATGTCGCCTGTAAGGGCACTGCCGCCGACGGCGGCGTGCCAACCGTGGGCGCTGGCAACGCGCCAGTGCCTCGTTGACCACGCGTAACGGCGCATCGGCGCTGAGGGGCGTCGCGCATGCGCTCCGCGCCCGCGGTGCAGCTCGCAACGCTC
The DNA here is from genome assembly GCA_963778655.1 of uncultured delta proteobacterium. GTDB lineage: Bacteria > Myxococcota_A > Polyangia > Polyangiales > JAFGIB01 > CAVZVA01. The sequence continues at coordinate 145,490 of CAVZVA010000010.1, read as the reverse complement.
GGGTTTGGACCGATACCAAAGGATCATGGACGCCCTTGCGAAGCCGTGGGCATGGTACTAGCTAAGCGTAGGCCACAATCTATGAAGGTGTGAGCTGGTCCCATGTAGAGTCGGTTGAAACGGGACCAGTTCGCCAGTGTGTTTTCGCGGACTACCGTGTGCCGGTGAGCTGGCGCGGCAAGCTCAAGGTGAACGCTGCGCCTTCGCCCGGCGCGCTGCGTACAGTCACGTCGCCGCCGTGGGCCCGAGCGATGTTGCGCACCAGCCACAGCCCCGGGCCCCACCCATTCACGCGCGCCCGTCCGCTCGTACGCTCGAAAATGGACTGGTAATCTTCCGGTCGCACGCCGCTGCCCTGGTCGGCGACACGTACGAACGCCGCGGCGTCGCGCTCTCCGACGTTGATCGCGATTGGCCGGCCTGCACCGAACTTGAGCGCATTGTTCACAAGGTTGCCGATCGCGACGCGCAGCAGCCGCGCGTCCCAATGGCCCGTGACCGCTTTTGGCGTGACGAGTGTCCACGCGCAGCCCGCGGAGCGTAGCGCTTTGTGTTCGGAATCCAGCACCTCCAGGACGACCGCACACAGGTCGACCTGCGGGCGAGACACGGCGGCCAGCTGCCTCCGCTGGAGCTCGAGCACCCTTCCCATGAGCTCGCGCATCGAGCGCAACGCGCGATCGAGCCGCTCCAAACGCCTGAGTAGCGATGCGCGCGACAACTCGGTTCCGCTCGAGCGCGCAGCGCACAGCAATCCGTCGCTGTTCAAGGTGAGAACGTTTCGCCGGCCGCGCAACTCGTGGCTCACCGCGACCGACCCTGCGTCGGCGGAGATGTTCGGCCAGGCGCCTCCCGTTGTCGCTTCGTCATTCGCTTCGGGCCGCGCGAGCTCACGAATCACCTCGAGGACATAGGGCGTCGCGCACATTCGGCAGCGCATGCAACGGCGTTCGAAACCTTGACCCTGCACGTAGAACGCCTCGATGGCGCTTGCGGTTTCGCCGAGGTCGGCTGGTGCGCTAGCGATTGTCCCGAGCGCGAGCGAAGCCCGGTTGCGGTAGCAGAGCGTGCCGTCCGCCCGCCACAGGTTCGCCGCATCGCTCATACTGTCCAACAGAAAGGCGATCGGATCCCCGCCCAATGGTGCCGCCCAGCTGGCTGGGCCTTCACCTCTGCGCGCGATCAGATCGAATGCGCCCAATAGTGAGTCGGAAGGCGCGCCGGCGACTGGTGGCTCTCGCGTAGCGCCGCCGACGACCACGGTCTGCCACGTAGGCAGTACCTGGAGGCCGGACGGGCCAAGGACTGCATCGACAGCGCGTGTCGGAAGCAAATTGCTCGTATGCACGATTTCTAGTGGCATGTGTTCACTGGTCATTGTGTGTGCTCCAAGTGACGTTCGACGTCGGCTCTGCGGCCGGCGGCGCTGCTGACCAAGGGTTGTCGAGTGTGATTCGCCAGCAGCTGCGCGAAGCCCGATTCGACCGTACCTGCGCGATCTTCGTTGCAAAGCCCATGAGAGCCCCTCGTGTTGCGACACACGTTGGATGCTCCAAATAGATGGATCCACTGTTCTCGCCTGCATAGTGGACTTTGGTATCGCCTGACCAAGGTACCGTCCCCGGCCAATCCCCCTCTTTTCCGCACAGTCGAGAGCAGAGCCAGCTGATCCGCGTTACGTGCAATCGAAGCCAGTCCTGAGCGGTGTTGATGCGCTCGTCGCTGATGTCCGTTGAGGCGAACTTGCTAGCTCGTTCATTGCAGAGCCTCGGGACGTGGGCGGGCGGCGTTCGGTCTAGCCAGATAACGCCTGACCGATCGCCTTCAGCAGGGAATCTTCATTGAACGGCTTGACCAAGCAATCCACCGCTCCGTCGGCCAAGACGCGCGCGACCACATGCTGCTTGGTTCGGCTGTACCGCATACAGGGCCGTTCGTATGAGGCGCTAGCCACGCTTCGCTCGTGACGCAGACGTGATCGTGGACGATCGAGCGCCCGGCACCGGCCGTACCAATCCTTGGCTTGAACTGGGAGGACCTTCGTATCATTGCCATCATCGCTGGTCGGTTCTAATTGCGCATTAGGTCGAGATGGAAACGTGTCGGCGGGGAAACCCGTTCACACCAAAGGCGATCGGCGGGTTCCTCATGCAGGACGAGCGACCGGAGGCTGCGGTATTGCGAACCCCCGGGCGGGCGCATGCGTCTGCTTCGCCGGTGCTGGAGAAGCGAATATGGCGCGACTGCTTTCTGTGAACGTGGGCCTTCCACGCGACGTTGCCTGGAACGGGCGAACCGTCCACACCGGCGTATGGAAGGCTCCGGTGCATGACCGGTGTCGCGTCGGCAGAACGAATCTCGAGGCAGACGGCCAAGGCGACCTCACCGGGCACGGCGGTGAGCATCGCGCGGTGCTCGTCTATCAGATCGAATCCTATCGATACTGGGAAAAACACCTCGGCAGACATGACTTCGCCTATGGTCAGTTCGGCGAGAACTTCACGATCGAAGGACTACCTGACGACGCCGCATGCATCGGGGATCGCTACCAGATCGGCAGCGCCCTGTTCGAGGTCACCCAGCCTCGCGTCACATGCTACCGCGTCGGATTTCGCCTGAACGAACCGCGCATGCCAGCGCTGTTGACCTCCAGCGGGCGGCCGGGGTTCTACCTGCGTGTCCTTGGAGAGGGCGACGTGGGCGCAGGAGACGAGATCGTGAAGGTGGGCGAGGCGAAGGTGCGGATGACTGTCTCTGAGATCAACGCGCTGTTGTATTCGCCCGACCACGAGCGTGATCGGCTGGAGCGTGCACTGCGCATCGAAGCGCTGCCGCCTGGGTGGCGTGCCTCGTTCGAGGCATTGTTGCAGAGTGAAGCGAGCGGCAATGCCGGACTCGTGCCGGCAGCTGCTGCGCATCCGGCTGCGCCAGGGTTCCGGCCCGTCGCGGTCACAGCGGTCGATCGCGAATCCGCAGACGTCGTCTCGCTGACGATCCGAAGCGCAGACCATCGATCACTGCTGGCCGCCCTGCCGGGACAGTACGTGGTCTTGCGCTTTCGAGGAGCCCCGGGCCGCCCGCAGCTCTTTCGCAGCTACTCGCTCTCCGGGCCCAGCTCGACGGAACGCTACCGGATCAGCGTGAAGATCGAGCAGAACGGGGCGGCTGGCGCCTACGTGCGCGACCACGTTCGGGTGGGTGACGAGATCGACGTCAGCTCGCCGCGCGGCAGCTTCATCCTTCAATCCGGAGAGCGGCCGGTGGTGCTGCTCAGCGCAGGGATCGGCGCGACGCCTGTTCTGGCAATGTTGCACGCGCTCGCGGACGTCCGCTCGCCGCGGCAGGTCTTGTGGCTTCATGGTGCTCGCGATGGACAGCATCATCCCTTTGCTGCCGAGGTCCGCCGCCTCATGCGCGCGCTCCCGCAGGGCCGCAGCTTCATTTGCTACAGCAGGCCGGGCGCGGGCGACGTCAGAGGTGAAGGTTTCGACGCCGTCGGTCACCTGTCGCGATCGGTTTTCGAAGAGGTCGCTCTCTCGCGTGACTCGGAGGTCTACTTGTGCGGGCCGACTCGCTTTATGGAAGAGACGAAAGGGTCCCTTGCGGTGATTGGCGTGGAGCCCGCGCGCATCCATGCCGAAGTCTTCGATGGTGGCGAGTCGATGACCCCGGGTGTGGTCGGTACGGCAACGCGAGCACCGCATCCGCCTGCGGGGGACGCCGACACCGGTCCACTTGTGTCCTTCGCCCGCAGTGGCGTGGCCGCACACTGGAAGGCGTCGGCCTATGGAAGCATCCTGGAGCTGGCCGAAGCGTGTGGCGTCCGCGCTCGCTGGTCTTGCCGCGCCGGGGTGTGTCACACCTGCGAGGCCGGATTGATTTCCGGCACGGTGGCGTACGAGCCCGCGCCGCTCGACGCCCCTGCGCAGGGCAATCTCTTGGTTTGCTGCGCTCGACCGACTCGAGAGCTCGTGATCGATTTGTGACGCCGCAGCGTCGAGTCGAACGACTGACGCCCATGCAGGGCGGCGCGAGGCTTGGATTGTTAGGTCGTCGTCGGTCGCCTTGCCAGCACGCAAGAACGCGCGCTGCTACCAAGTATCACGTTGCGTTGCGGCGGAATGAGGCAGTCTGGGAGCGGTCCAGACCGAAGCCGCGTCGCACCGAGATGAGCGACGAGACTTCCAAGCGCCATGCGCCCCTGCCCCCCCCTGCCCCTGGTTGCCGTCGTCGACGACGGCGAGCTCCGTGCGCGAATCCCTGCCGCCGTTGCTGCTTGTCAGCTCGAGGCGTGCGCGCTTTCCTCCGCCCTTGACTTCCTCTCCTCACCTGTCGGGATGGCGGCGGACTGTCTCATCCTCGACATCGATACGATCGTCCAATGGATTCGCACGCGTTCTGAGCGCATGAAGTTCTCTGGAGCAGGCGACGTGCAAGGATGAACGAAGCTCTGCTCAAGAAGGACGATTCGCCAAAGAGAGGAGAATTCGGCGATGCTGGTATACAAAGCAATGGGCCGTGTCGCGGCTCAAGACGTCACGGGACTTCGATGCTCGAGGCCGACGTGCGAATCATCGCCTCCACCAATCGGGATCTACGTCGAGGCGCTGCAGACGGGCGCTTTCGCGCCGACCTGTTCTACCGTCTCGGCGTGTTTACCCCCGAGCTGCTACCGCCGCGCGCGCGCGAGGGTGACTTGACCGAGTTGATCGGCCAGCACCTACAGAACGGCATTACTTGCATGAAGGGACACACGAGATGCCGAGCCATCAGCCAGGTGAAGCTGAATTCAGGTGGGTTCTGCCTGAGAGCATTGATTGGAGGTCCTTTGCGGCTTTTCCTCCTTCTGTCCGCCTCGCGGTGGTGGTCGGGAGGCCCTTTCAGGTCGGTCCTTATGTGATCAGGGTCAAAGTGCCGGACGGGGTCAAGCTGATGCCGCACAAGCATCCAGAGGACCGGGTCTATACCGTAATTTCGGGCGTCTTCTACATTGGGTTGGGCGACAAGTTCGATGGCGGAAGGGTGCAGGCTTTTCCGCCTGGCAGTGTTGTCGTGCTTCCCGGTGGCACATCCCACTTTCACTGGGCGAAGTCGGGCGAGTACGTGACGCAGGTGACGGCGATTGGCCCGCTCGGTCTTGAATACGTCGACAGGCACGACGACCCGCGCTTGCAAGCTCATGGCGAGCGCTAGCCACGCTCACGGCTTCGCGGCGGCATCGATGGACTCGGCATGAACACAGTGGAGCTCCACGGCATTTGTTTGCCGACGTAAGGGCGCGCGTACGCGCGTGGACCCGATGGCCGGCCGGTGTGCGAGATGCTGATGGTCATCGATAGCAGGGGGCTCGTTCGACGCCGCGGCGAGCCCGCGCGCCTAGCCGTGCGGCTCAGCGCGGCAGAGGTCGTTGAGCATGGCGGCGGCGCTGACGACGAGGACCGTCCAGCGGGCTCCCCGAGGCGCCCCCTGTTTCCCACAAGCGACTGCGGAGCGTGCGCGCGTTGTTTCGCCTAGCGGCGGCGTTCGCGCAGTGTGCGTGCGCGGGTTCCGCGGGCTGCTCAGCGCATCGCCGCCAACCACTTGTCGATCGCATCGTTCCAGCGCTTCGCATCGTACGCCAACAGCGGCTCGTGCTGCGCGCCTGGAAACACGCAAAGCGTCTTGTCTCCCGCCAGCGCCTCGTAAACGTGCTCGGCTTGCGGCAGCGTCGCGCTTTGATCGGCGCCGCCGTGCAGCATCAACGCGCGCACGTGGCACGATGGCGCGTAGTCGACCGGGTTGTGACCGAAGCCCCAGAAGCCGCTCTGCACGCCGCCCCACAACACCAAGAGCTCGGCGAAGGGGCTCGCGGGCAGGTGCATGATGTGAAAGCGTGCCTTGACCGTGCCGAGCATACGGTCGAACACGCCCTCGAGCACCACGCCCGAGACTTCGTCGCTGCGCAGTCCCAGCGTGAATGCGCGCAGCACCGCCGCCGCGCCCATCGAGCAGCCGTACAGCACGGGTGCGGGTACACCCAGCCGCTTGCTCGTGTACCGCACTGCGGCGAGCACGTCGTCGGCTTCGTCGTGACCGACGGTGGTGTAGCGCTCGCTGGAGTCGCCGCTGCCGCGAAAGTCGACCATCAACGCGGCAAAGCCGCGCGTGTGAAACGCCAGCGCTTCGTCGAGCAGCTGCGCCTTCGAATCGATGAAGCCGTGAAAGAAGATCACCGTGCGCGGTGGCGCGCCCGCGCCGGCGCCCGGCTCCGCCTGAGCAGCGCTCGGGATCCACCACGCGCCCAGCTTCACGCGCGCACCGACTGTGATCATGTGTGACTCGTAAGCCAGGCCGTGTGCGCTCGGCGTCCGGGCGTCGGTCGGCTTGGGCACGTGCGCGCCCATGACCAGGACGCCGAGCTTCTCCAGCGTGCTGAGTTGCTCGGGGTCCTTGGTCTTGGTGCCCGCGGCCTCGAAGCGCAGCAGCGCGCGCGCGTGCCAGTACGCTATCGCGTTGAGCGCGAGCAGGACAAACACGACTGCGGCGAGCATGGCGTGGAACATCGACTCGACTCTACGATCGCAAGCGCGTTCGAGCGTGCTGCTGCCGAATCGCTTCGAGCGTGCCCTTGTTCACCGATCACTACTTCTGCAAAGTAGCCTTCTTGGCGCGACATTTTGGCGTTCGGCGATCATCTGCGCTGCGGTCGACAACTCGGCCGCGCCGAGCGCCAGCAGGGCGAATACGTCCACGCGCCAGACGTTCAGCTCACGCAGCAACAGTCTGTAGAAGCGGTGCGGCGTCCAGACCCAGTACGGCCGCCCGAGCAAGTAGGACACCAACCCGGCGCAGGTCATCCAGCCGCGCAGCTGGCTGCCCCTGCCGGGGATGTGTTCGCGCACGGCCACCACGTCACCCGCGGCTGCCCACGTGAGGAACTTGCGGGCCTGGCCAGGATCGAGCGAAGCGGCGAGCAGGCGACACCACCAGGGCTCGAACAGAGTCCATTTGCCGTCGCGCTCGGGTCGCATCGCGAATACGTGCTTGTGACTTCTGTGCACGAGCGGATGCCACCACTGCCTCCGGACGCCTGGTACGAAGCAGACGAACCAGACTCCCGCATCGATCGTTGCCGGGGAACCGTCCTGATCCGCCTCGCGTCTGACCACGTTCAAAGCCTTCTCTCGAGAATCGATACGCTTGAACGTAGGGAGCTCGATCGTTCCGGCCGCGGGCGTTGCATCCAGAAGATCCAGGCGCGTTCGCAGTTCTTCCGGATCATGCGTCTCGATCGATGCGTTGTCGCGGCGTTGTCGCGGAGCGTCCAAAGCTGTGAGTCGGAAGTTGGCCAGTGTAGCGCCAACGGGGGGGCCGAGCTCACTTTGAAGGCCTTCGGCCGATCTCCCGCCAACTGTGCCTGGCGGCTCGATGGGGTGTCGTTCTGGTAGATGAGATCTCATATCGATACGGCTCCGTAGAGGGTGCTTGTTCGCGTCTCGCCCAACGACGGCACGACACGCTCGGTTACATGAGAGCAATGTCGTCACAAGCGCAGGTACGGCAATCAGACGATGGTGTCGGCAACTTCGCATCTGGGACTCGGATCGCGAGGCATGTCAGCTGCCAATGCCGCACCGAGAGCTTCGGGCTTCGCGCTGGAGTGTGCTGAAGCCAGCACCGCCCCAACTGACACCTTGGTCTAGGCAATACCAAAGTGCACTATGCGATCGGAAATGGTTGAGCCGTCTATCCGAGCATCTAGTGCTCTGACCGAGCGGTTTGGATCCGACCTCGCGCTCGATCTGACGCTACCCACGGCGCCGCTCTCCTCGAAAGGGGGGCTACCCTTCCTTCGTCAACCGGCGCCCCGCTCAGCATCACCTCAGACCCGATCTCGGTTCAAAAGCGCTCGGTCAGAGCACTAGCGTGTGTCGTCAACGCCCCAAGGCTGTAGAATGGGCGCGCGGCGCCTTGCCATGGCTGCGGCGTCGAACATTCTGTAGGCGCGATGACGCAGCCGCATCCGGCAGCACTCGTCCCTCACGCGCCAACATCCTTGTAGGGGGCAGGTGCGGCGGGTAAACGTGCAGAGCAGGCCGCAGCACGGTTTGGTCGCTACGCGATCTTGCCGCGCCGCGCGACGTCCTGCACCGCGTTCGTCGGTACTATCGGGAGGCCGCCTGAGCGCGCGATCCACGGATGGCACACTACGGCGATGGCTGCGGCTGCGCCCAGGGAGCGGCGAGACGACGCTGAGCGCCCGCTCGCTTCGGCGACGGAGCTCGGCTCGAGCTGAGCCGAAATGGTCGCACCCGCTCACAGCGGGACGGAGGGCTGTGCGAGAGACGTCATTCGGCACCCGGGGAGGAAGCGCACTGGCGCTCGGCGTCATGGCGCTCGTGTGTGCGGCTGTGGGCGCGGGCTGCAGCGGGAGCGGAGCCCCCAGTGGCGCGGAACGCGCGGCCGATTCGAGCTCCGTGCCGCCGCCGCACGCATCGGCCGGCAGCTCCGCGCCCGGGACGCCAGGAAGCTACGGCAACGCGGCGGATGCCGGACTGAAGACCGCGAAGCTACCCGTGCAGGAAGTCGGCGCGGACGCCTCGACCACCTGCGCGGCAGAGTCGCAGAGCGCGAAGTCGGTTCCGGTCGATCTCTACATCATGATGGATCAATCGGCTTCGATGATTCTGCCGGCCGGCAGCGGTACACGTTGGTCTTCGATTACCGATGCCTTGCAGACCTTCGTGACGCGACCCGAGGCCGAAGGCGTGGGCGTGGGCATCCAGTACTTTGGGCTCGGAATTTCGTGCGACGCTCCCGATTACGCGCTGCCCGAGGTCGAGATCGCGCCCTTGCCGGACAACGCGCAAGCGATCTCGGACTCGATCGCATCGCACCTTCCGATCGCCGTGACGCCCACCGGCCCGGCGCTCGAAGGTGCGATCGATCACGCGAGCCAGTGGCAGATGGCGCACCCGGATCACGTCGTGGCCGTGGTGCTCGCCACCGACGGCGAGCCGGACACCTGCGGCAGCACGACCGACAGCGTGGCGCAGACCGCAGCCGACGGGCTCGCGGCCATGCCCTCGATCCGCAGCTTCGTGATCGGCGTGGGCAGCGGGCTCACGGCGCTCGATCAGGTGGCGCAGAGTGGGGGTACCGACCAGGCGTTCATCGTCGACGACGGGCAGGACACGACGCAGCAGCTGATCGATGCCCTGGACAAGATCCGGATGCGGGCCACGCTGCCGTGCGAGTATGCGTTGCCCGCGCCCACCGGCGCCACGGCCGTCGACTTCGACGAGGTCAACGTGACGTCGACCCCGAGCACGGGCGCGCAAGCCGGGCAGCCGGTCGTCATCCTGCGGGCGCCCGACCCGAGCGCGTGCGATGCCCAGAGCGGCGGCTGGTACTACGACGATCCCAAGGCGCCCAAGAGCATCAAGCTGTGCGACGCGAGCTGCGCTGCGGTGAGCGAAGACACCGGTGCCAAGCTCGACATCCTGCTCGGCTGCCAGAGCCAAGTCATCATGGTGCAGTAAACGCACGCCGGCTACGGCTTGGGCAGGCCTATGCGTCTCCAAGCTGCTGACGCTGGTCGGTCTGGTCCGATACCAAGGTCGATGACGACGAGCGCATTCGCCAGTAGACGCGTGCACATAGCGGGAATCGTTCGCGAGCCATTCGTCGTCCATCATCACGGAGAACGCAATCATCAAGGGCTCGACAATCGGTCGATCGGGAGCCTGGACCGCGACGCGACTCCCACCGGGCGCGTTCTGTGTCGTAGGCGTCTCGGCGGCGTGCTCAGCTTCTACTATCGGCGCGGCCGCGTGAGTGCGCGACCGATGGACTGGCGTTCATGTCGGCGGATTCGGGCGCCTCGCTGTGCTCGCCCTGCACGCACCGCTCCTTGCGCCCGCGCTCGCGACAGTCGAGCACCACTTCGGTCTTATACAGCGCGCCGATCCCGTCGCTCTGCAGCTGGCTCGCCGCCTCCATCGCGATCGTGTAGCGGCGGTTGCAAAGCTCGTCGCAAACCGAAGCGTCGAGCTCTGTCCAAACAGGTGCGCGGCCGGAAAGACTTGCACGAAGGCGGCAGACTCGGTCATCGGCGCCGGCCGCGACATCACGCGAACACAGAATCACGAAGTCAGGAGTCGGCCAGGAGTCGAGCGTTCGAGCACGCTCATGGCGCGCCCCGTGCGGCGGGCACGAGCCGGACCTTGCGCCCGTTGGGTAGCCGCCAGATCTTCTCGAGCTCCGAGTCGTAGGTCCACAGGCGGGCGCCAGCGCGCTGGGCGAGCAGAACGGGCATCGCATCGCCGAAGTCGGGAGACTGGTCCGCGTACCTGTGCGACCAGGCAAAGGCTTCCGACCACCACGGCGGATCCGGCTCGACTGAAGCCACGGGCAGACGCTCCAAGAGCGCGTAGAGGCGTTTGCGGAGGTAGCCGGTCTCCAGCAGGAAGCAGGCTTCGCTGAGGCAAATTGCTAGCGCTTCCCGCGCTCCCGCCGCGGACTCTCGCGAGGCGAGCTCGCGACGCGGCTCGGATCAAGCCAAGCCAGAATCGCCAAGATCGAGGGCGGTGACCCTTCCGTCTCGATCGACTTGCTCATGCGCGCTTTGTTCGCGATGGGCACGAGCCGCGCCGAGGTCGGTCGAATCATCGGCGGCCGACGCCCGCGAGCCGCCCGATGGGGCCACGGCGCTTCTCGAACCGAGGTCCTCGCTAGCGTCCCTTGGCACATGGATCCCACGGGGCGGGCGATCTCGGCTCAGAGAATCAGGGCGCCGCTGGCTGTCGGGAGCCCCCGAGCGCGCGCGGACCAGCTGGCGCCGGCATTCTCAGACGCATCACGCGCGCGGCGTCCGTGCCCACGAAGATGTCGTTCGGAGTGGCCAGGCAGCAGGACAGGTCCGCGTCCGAGGTCGCCAGGGTGGTCCAGTTCCCGTCGGGGGACCGGTGTTGGAGCGTGTGCTTGCCGACCACCGCCAGGGCTGCGCCGCGCCCACCGGGCGACAGGCACTGGACTGTGCGCCCCGCCAGCTCATGGCTCGGCCCATCGGGCCCGCATACGAACAGACCGTCGGACCAACTCGCCACCAACACGGTCGCCTTCGCCATGCCGCCTAACGGTATCCGGAGCCCGCTTCAGTTGCTAGGCTGGCTGCACCCGGCGCCAGGAGCTCCGATGAAGGCACTTTGGTACGAGAGGCAGGGCGCGGCGCGAGACGTGCTCGAGCTGGGCGAGATGCCGACGCCCCAGCCGGGCGCGGGCGAGGTTCGGGTGGAGATCCGGGCTTCCGGCGTCAATCCTTCCGACGTGGGACTGCGCAGGGGTATGCCCGGGCGGCCGATGCAGTTTCCCCGCGTCATTCCGCACAGCGACGGGGCGGGTGTGGTCGATCAGGTCGGGCCCGACGTCGATCCCGCGTGGCTCGGGAAGCGTGTCTGGATCTACAACGGTGCCCGAGCGGGGCGGTGCTTCGGCAACGCCGCGGACTACATCTGCCTATCCGAGGACCTGGTTTGCGAGCTGCCCGCGCAAACCAGCTTCGCCGAGGGAGCGACGCTGGGGATACCCGCCATGACGGCGCACTGCTGCCTGTTCTCGCACGGGCCGATCGAGGGCAAGAGCGTGCTCGTCACCGGTGGGGCCGGGGCCGTGGGCCACTACGCGCTGCAGCTCTCACGCTGGGGCGGTGCGGCGCGGACGATCGCGACGGTGAGCTCCGCCCGGAAGGCCGAGGTCGCGGTGGGCGGCGGCGCCGAGCACACGATCAACTACCGCGAGGAGGACGTGGCCGCGCGGGTGCGCGAGCTCACGGATGGCCGCGGGGTCGACCACATCGTCGACGTCGACTTCGGCGGCAACTACGACGCCTGCATTCGTGCGCTCGCCCTCAACGGCAGCTGGGCGGCCTACGCCAGCTCGGGCCAGCGCTCGCCGACGATCTCGGTTCCCGCCCTGATGGTCAGGAACGTGAACCTGCAGTTCATGGTGCTCAACAGCCTGCCCCACGACATCCGCAAGCGCGCGCAACGCGAGGTGACCGCCTTCGCCGAGACCGAGGGCGCGGTCCACAACATCGCGGGCCGCTTCACCCTCGAGCAGAGCGCGGCTGCCCACGAGCTGGTCGAGAGTGGCACGAAGCTCGGCACGGTCGTGGTGGAGCACGGGGCAAGTGGGTGAGGGAGGAGGTCCGAATGCGAAACCGTGAAGTCCATCTCGTGAAGCGCCCCGAAGGTTTGCCCAGGCCCGACGACTTCGCGCTCGTCGAATCCGAGCTCGCGGAACCCGGCGATGGCGAGGTGCTCGTGCAGAACCTTTACATGTCGGTCGACCCGGCGATGCGGCCGCGCATGAGCCAGGGCTACGAGCTGAACAAGGCGATGCTCGGCGGCGCCATCGGCCGCGTCATCAAGTCGCGCAACGCCCAGCTCGGAGAGAACCAGCTCGTGCAGAGCGGGCTTGGGTTCCGCGAATACTTCCTCTCGAAGGGCCGGGGCCTGCGTACCCTCGATCCTGACCCTGAGGTCTCGCTCACGGCCTATCTCAGCGTCCTGGGCAATCCGGGTCTGACCGCGTACGGTGGTCTGTTCGCGGTGGCGAATCTGCAGCGCGGCGAGAAGCTGTTCGTCTCGACGGCCGCCGGGGCCGTCGGGCAAGTGGCTGTGCAGATCGGCAAGATCCATGACTGCTACGTGATTGGCTCGACCGGTTCCGAGGAGAAGGCCCGATGGCTGAAGGATGAGCTCGGGCTCGACGCCGTGATCAACTACAAGGCCGGGCCCATCAACAAGGCGCTGCGCGCAGCGGCACCGGAGGGCCTCGACGTCTACTTCGACAATGTCGGCGGCGATCACCTCGACGCGGCACTCAACGTGCTCAAGCACGGGGGCCGCGTCGCGGTCTGCGGCATGATCTCGGGCTACAACGAAGCGGGCTCGCGCACGGTCGTGCGCAACCTCTCCAACATCATCTATGGCGGTATCACCATCCGCGGCTTTTCAGGCCCCGAATACATGCATCTCGCGGGCGAGTTCATGCAGAAGATGACCGGGTGGCTGAAGGAGGGCCGGATCAAGTACCGCGAGACCATCGTGAACGGTATCGAGGCGGCTCCGGAGGCCATGATTGGCCTGATGCAGGGCCGCAACATCGGCAAGATGCTGGTGAAGCTCGCTTAGGGACCGCAGCGATATAGGGACGGTCCTGCATAGTTGCATGGTTGGCGATGTCGGAATCTCTGCGGGGGCCGGGCCGACCCCCATGGCGTTCGGGCCCGTCCCTACCTCGACCCTATTGTCCGTGGACGCCCGGCCAGAGCCAGCTCGGCACGCACGTGGAGGTGCCGATGGCGCGTGATGAGAGCCCGTTCGGCTCCCGAGCGAGATCGGGCGCGTCGTCGCGGCGGCGCTGATCGGGGCGGGCGACGTGGTCCCGCACGCGAGCGGCGACTCCGCCACGACCCGGCATGGCCGAAGCGCGCTGGGCGCAATTTGGCACCGTTCGCAGGAGCTAGCGCTCGGCTGAGGTCGTTGCGTGGGGCTCTGCTCGACCGCCCCGCACACCATCGTCTCGGGAATTCCTCTTCCAGATGCGCGGCGACCTCACTATCGTGCGGTTGCTTCGGGGAGATCGCAGTCCCATTCCGGGCTCGCCCCGAAGCTGGTGTCGCCCGGAAGGAGTCAGCACATGGCCATCGATTTCACGTTTCCCGAGGAAGTAGAGAGTGCCCGTTTGAAGGTCGCGAGCTTCATGAAAGACGTCGTCAAACCGCGTATGCGCGAAGTGCGCGGTCAGCGAGACCCCGCCGCATGGCGGCCAGCGTTGGTCGAGCTGCGCCAGAAGGCCCGCGAGTGGGGCGTGTGGCTGCCGCACATGCCCAAGGAGTATGGCGGGATGGATCTCGGTCCCACCGCCGTGGCCGCGGTGTCGGCCGAGGCCGTGAAGACGAACTTCGGTCCGTACGTCATCAATTGCTCGGCGCCCGACGAAGGCAACATGCACACGCTGCTGCACTTCGGCACCGACGCGCAGAAGGAGAAGTGGCTGAGACCGCTTTGCGACGGAACCATGCGCTCGGCGTTCTCCATGACCGAGCCCGACACGGCCGGCTCGGATCCCACGCAGATCAAGACGCGCGCGGTGCGCGACGGAAACGACTGGGTGATCAACGGGCGGAAGTGGTTCGCCTCGGGCGCTGGACGCGCACACTTCATCATCTTGATCGCGCAGACCAACCCCGCCGCGGACCCGCCGCAGGCCCGTAACACCGCGTTCATCGTCCCTACCAAGTCGCCGGGCTTCAAGATCGTGCGCGACGTCGAGACCATGGGCGGCGGCGGCGGACACCCCGAATGCAGCTACACCGACGTGCGCGTGCCGCACGAAAACATTCTCGGCCAAGAGGGCGGCGGTCACCTGCTCGGCCAGGTGCGGCTCGGCCCTGCGCGTCTGGCGCATTGCATGCGCTGGCTCGGACAGATCGAGACCGCGCTCGAGATGATGATCGACCGCGCCCAGAAGCGCTTCGCCCACGGCTCGCTGCTCTCCGAGAAGCAGGGCATCCAGTGGCTGATCGCGGAGAGCAACATGGAGCTCTACGCGGCCAAGCTGATGGTGCTCCACGCCGCCTACAAGATTGAAAAGAACCTCGACTATCGCGCCGAGGTCTCGATGGCGAAGCATCACGTGGCCAACACGCTGTGGCGCACGGTCGACCGCGCGGTCCAGGTGCACGGCGCGCTGGGCTACTCCAATGACTCGCCGCTGGCGCGGATGCTGATCGGCGCACGCTGGTCGCGGATCGCGGACGGCGCGGACGAAGTCCACAAGATGCGCGTCGCCGAGATGGCCATGCGCTCCTACAACGAGACGGGCTCGGTGAATCACTCGACGGGTGATCTGCCGCTATAGCCGTCGCAACGAACCACGACGAATGCTGCCGTGCGGGCTGAGTCGGGCGAGAAGTTGCCCGTTCGCTCGCGCCGCAGCTTCGATCGCCGCACGCCCACCGCCGTGAAATCCGTGGCCTGTGGGATCATGGTAGGTGAGCACGGTGTCGGCCGGTCACTTCAGGACCGCCCGCCAACAAGCATCGACGGGCTTCGCGTCGGCGACCAGGCGCTCGGCCGTGACCTGCGGCGATCGAGTCACGCCGGGGATCGTGGCCTCACGCGGCGGCCCGATAGTGGAAGTTGAGCGGTCCGCCAAGGCCCTTGCGGCGCAGAATGCTTGTTGGCGTCACCGCTTTCCGCGGCGGATCTGCTCGAGCGTCGCACGCAGCACCGGCAGTACGGCGAGGTCCTTGGGCCGCCCCGCGGCCTCCTTGGCCCGAATCACGCGCTCGAGCCGAAGCACGCGGACACGGGCGCCTTCCAGTTCGATCTCGATCGTCTCGTCCAACAGCTCCTCGTAGCCCAGGGACTCCTCGATCGTGCCGAGAATGTCGAGATCGCCGGAGGTGGTGTCCAGCAGCAGATGGCCAGGACCACCGAGGTGAGAGGCGTTCGGCGCGATGCGTCGTGGATCGTTGCGCGCCACGGCCTTCAGGCGGTCGAGCACACGCAAGAGGCGCTCGACGTTCTCGGGCGTGCGCCTGCGCAGGATGTCGAGATCGAACGTGACGATTGGCGCGCCTTGGAGCACCGCCGCGAGGGCGCCGACGACGATGAACTCGACCCGTTCCGCAGCCAGCTCGCGAAAGAGCGTGCGGTAGTCAGACGGCTTCGACATCGGTACGCGAAGCGTGCGCCGCCTGCAGCAACCAGTGAAGGCTGTTGGCGCTGGCCTCGAGGTGCGAGAGCCGCTCGTCGGGAGTGCGGGCGAGCGCCGCCCGAATCTGGGTGAGATCGACGCCCTGATCGTCGAACGCCGGCTCCGGCCCGTGCACGGCCAGCGTGCGCTCGTAGCGCTCCGCCATCGATTCGTGACGAGTACCGTCCGAGGCCATGTTGCCCATCGTAGCGCAGCACGCGCGCCCTGGCGACGGTCCGCAGGCGCGCCGCCGGTCTTGGGGTCGTCGCATCGAACCCGCCTGCCACCCTGAGCTCGAGCGCCTTCGGGCGCGCGCCACCCTGCTTTGAGACGTCCTTCCCGCGCATCGAGGCCCTGCCGGCTGACTTCACGTTGACTGCAACCACCTGCGCCTCGGGGATCCTGCGTGCTCGTGCGTGCGCTCGGGTTGCTCGAAAGATAGCGCCTCGCGCGTGATCTCCGAGGGATGGGGACGCTTGCCAAGGTCGACGTCGAGCGTTCGAAGCCCTTCTCCGGCTCTGTGATTTTCCTTCAGATTCCCGCCGGTTAGGCGCCTTCTGCTCTTGAGGGCGGAGCCGGCAAGCAGCGCGCGGAACCCGACAGTGAACATCGGGGCGCGGTCCATGATCAGGTGGCGGTGACCGATCGGAAAGCCGTCGGTCAGGTTGCGCGCGAGCTGCCGCATCCATCCATCGTAGGGTTCGCGAACGATGCCCGCGATCTCCACACGGCGGCTGGCCAGATCGATGACGACAAGCACGTGGTATCGGACCAGGCCGACCAGGGTGAGCACCTCGACCGTGAAGAAGTCCATGGCTGCGATCGCAGCCCAGTGCCCACCGATCATGGCAACGGAAGCCAGCTGGCAAGCGGCCATGGTCTTGCGTGCGCAGGCTCGCGACTGGATGCTCGAGCTCTCGGGCGGACGCGACCTGCGATCAGGCTCCTCGCAATGAAGGGCTGGAACGCTCCCGAACCACGCCGCATAGTCGTCTCGAAAACCGATCAGCTGGCTCTTGCACAGGACGCCGAGGTGCATAGGTGTTGGTTTTCCAACGTGAACAGGAGGCGTCATGAGCGACAGCGTATACAAGGTCATCGAGATCATCGGGACGAGCAGCGAGTCGTGGGAGAAGGCCGCGGCTGGGGCCCTGGAGCGAGCATCCAAGAGCCTGCGCGACCTGCGCATCGCGGAAGTTTCCAATCTCGATCTTCAGTTGAAGGACGGCAAGATCGAAGCGTATCGAGCCAAGCTCAAGGTCTCGTTCAAATTCGAGGGAAGCTGACTGCGTGAGCCCGGTTGCGGGAGCGGGTGAATCTACACTCGATGGATTCGAATCGGTGAGAACTAAAGACGAGTGCCACCAGCCCGTCGACGGTTTGAACCCCACGACCGCCTCGACAACCGTGGCCACGCCAACTCGGCGACTTTGTTCACTTGCCTCTTGGGTCTGCGCCGCCCCGCCGAGGTGATCGCGTTGACGGGCGCTGATGTTACCTACGCTCGCTGATGTTGCCTGCGATCCCGAGCGACGCCCGGTAGATGCTGTTCGGAAAGCGGGCCTCGAGTGTGTGCAAACAGCGCTCGGCACCGATGCGATCGCCGGTCAGGTGCAGTGCACGAGCTCGCAACGCGAGCGCTTCTTCCTCGAAGATTCCCCCTGGGTGTGACGCCATGTACGCATCGAGGGCGTCGAGCGCCCGCTTGCCGTCTCCGGCCACGACGAGCGCCCGCACGTGTCGGATCTCGCTGAGCTCGCCAACGATCGATGGCGTCGCACTTGCTGCGACCGCGGGGTGTGGAGCGCCGGCGGCTCGCCGTAGTTGCTCGACCCGTGGCGTCGGCCGAGCCGTCGCGGCCGACGACGGAGCGGACGGGACGGCCTCGGCGGCTCGTGCGACCGCGCGCGGTCGCTGCACAGCGAGCACCGGCACCGCGTCGGCGTTCCCGAGAGTCGCGATCGGTCGTTGCCCGACGTCGGCGTGCGGGGCGCGGTCGTGCATCCGGCTGATGACGTATGCGGATCCGCTCGCCGCTACCACCGCCACGACCGCGACGCTGATCTTCGAGAACGCCGCGTGCCGGATCGCCATGGCGAGCTTGGCACTGACCGATGTCCCTGCCGTCACGACCCCGAGCGACACCATCAACGCTGGAACGAGCGATGCGGGTGGGGCGTCACGCTGCGCTCCGCGAAGCAGCGACCGCGCAGTGGGTGATCCGCTGGTGAGCAGGCGTTTGGGGTCCTTCATGAGCCTCCCTGCCGTAGCGCGGCGCAAAGCTCTTCGAAGCGGGCGCGTGCCCGCCGCAAACGCGATGCGACGGTGCCGGGGGCGAGCTCGAGCGTCTCGGCGATCTGCGCCATGGTTTGCTCCTCGATCTCGTAGAGCACGAACACCGCGCGGAGCGACTCGTCCATGGCGTCCAGCAATCGATCGAGCTGATCGACGGCTTCGCGCCGGGCGTACGCCTCGTCCGGCGGTGCGGCATCGACCAGTAGCTCGGGGACGGCGCCGGGGCTCTCGTGTCGCCGTCGGATGGACCGTCGCGTTTCGGACGCAATGAGCGTGGCGGTCCGGAGCAAGAACGGAAGCTCCCTACCCTGGTCGACCGACGACAGACGTCTCGACAGAATCACGAAGACGCGCTGCACGGCGTCGTCCGCCTCGGACGCGGGGACGCCGTTGCGACGAACCACGCGCCACACGGCGGGGGTGTGCGCTTCGATGCACGCGCGCAGCCGTCCGGTCTCGGCCGCAGCGAGTGGCATCTCGGGCGCGATCGCGGCCACCGCGCTCAGAACGTCACCGTGACGGTGGCGCCCGTCGAGCCGATGGGCCCCCTCTCGATGGAGACGCGCTTGCGCTGGAGCCCCAGCACCGACATGACCAGACCGCCCACCGCGAGGCCCGCGCCGGCGCCGATGATTGCAATCCCGGTGTCGTCGGCGCCCCGGGGCTGGCAGCTGGCGGTGGCCGGACAAGCTGAGGTCGCGGCGTCCGCCGTGGCGATATGACGCACTCCGAAGAGGATGGCGGCAACACCGACGGTCGCCGTCCCGATGCCCACGCCAAGAAGCGTTGGGCTCGCCATCCGGGTCTCGTCGCGCTGCGTCGGAGTCGGAGTCGGAGGAGCGGAAGGGACGGCTACGACCGAGGGCGCCACAGAGGCTGCGACGTGCGCTCGGGGCGCAGGGGGTGGTGGCGGTGGTGGTGCGGCGGCAAGCCGCAGCTGTGTCACCGCGATGATCGTGGCAAGGGCTGCGGTGACCTCAGCGCAGGTCGAGGCACGAAGCTCGCGTGTTCCACCTTCGGTCTCGAGCGTCCCGATGTAATCGCGCTCGCGTCGAATGGTCACCGAGAAGCGCCACGGTCGGCCGGGATTGCGTTCGCGAGCCAGCTGGGTCGCAACCAGCTGCTGAAATGCGTCGGCCGTCGCACACTCCGTCGGCGCCGCGTAGCGCACGATGACGGGGAGCTCGCCCGTCTGCGCGCTCGCGCGGCCGGCGACCGCGAGGACCAGGCCGCACCCCAAGAGAGCCAGCTTCGAGCTCCTTCTCCTCGCCATGCCCCTAATATATGGCCACCTCGGGGTTGCTTGATCACGAAATCTACAGCATCGAGAAGCCATGCCGGTAGAAGGCGTCGACGACCGCGCTCGGCTGCGTTGCGCTGCAGGAAGCGGCTCCGGATGCTCGATGGCGCGGCCTCGCCTGCGAGCGCTGCGCGTGACGGCATCGCGCTTCCGTAGCTTGCAATCCTACGGGGTGGCGACGGAGAAGCCGTCGACCCCGTTGCCGGTCACGTCGCCCGCGCTCGTGTCACCCTGCGAGTAGTAGAGCGGGTGGTCATCGTACGTGGCTTGGATCGTGCCCTCGGGCCGCGCGAGGGCGCCGAACGTCCCGTTCACACCAGGCGCGCCGACGGCCTGCTGGCCTTTCGGAAGAGTCAGCGGCGGCCACGCCATTGCGCACGAGCCGGTGCACGTGGACAACGTTGCGCTGTCGCCGGCTCTCGTATAGAGGGACATCCCGTCCGTGCCCACGAGGACCGTGCCGAGCTGCGTGGTCGTCGTGCCGATCGAGACGGGCGCGCCGGAGTCCGAGCTCGGGTTGGGCGAACCGCCGTCCATCCCGCACGCTGTCGCAGACAGCACCATCAGGGCATTCAGGTATTGTAGAAGCCGCATACCTCGAATTGGCCACCAGCGCGGTCATTGATCATGCTCGCACGCAAGTCGGATCACTTCATATTGGCGAGATGATGCACTGCGTGCCCGCCGGCCGCTTGTCGAGGCTCGAATGCACCGCGCGCGGCCGGCCTCGCGCCAGGCTCAGGGCGCGATCACGATCGTCACGCAGCCGATCGCGCGGTCGAGGTCGCCGTCGTGGATCACGAACTCGCCTTGGTAGACGCCGGGAGCGAGGCCGAGGTCGCCGACCTCCCAGATGTCCTCGCTGTTGAACTTGTCGGAGAGCACGGTACCGGCCGGCGGCGACTCGATTGCGGGGCCTTCGATCCCCGTGCCCTTCATGGGCTTCATTCCCGCGGCAGGCATTATGTTGTTGTACCAGCCGCGGATGAACGTCGGGAAGTGGGGCTGCCCGCCACGCTCCGCGGTCGCCGGAGCGATGTACAGCGCCGGCTCCCACAGGTAGCCGTCGGGTGCCGTCGAAGCGCGATCGCCTGGTGCCGTGATCAGACCGTTGCTCGGATCGACTTGCTCGCCGGCGCCGATGATCGCAGGAGCTTCGTCCGTGATCCAAGCCTTGATCTCGCCCTGCTGTCCAACGGACTGGCCGCTGGCGGGGGAGTACGCGGCGAGGATTTCGGGCTCGGTGTTGATGCTCTTGTCGCTGCACAACGAAGGCGGAGGCGGGCCGCCGCCGTCGCAGCCAGGGCCGAACTCGCCAGGCGCGCAGCCGCTTCCGCCGTCGGGCCGCGGGGTGTTGGCGCAGCCGAATTCACTCTGCGCGCAGGTGTCGGCACAGCTCAGCACCACGCCCACGCGACTGAGGCACGGCCCCCAACTCGCGAATTCGACCTGACCCGAGCAGGTTTGCGTGCCGGACCCGCAGCAGCTTCGCACCGCCCCAAGAGTCGAGCACGAAGCACCGCCCCCGCCCGACCCGGTGAGCCCGTTGCCTGCGCCCGACCCGGAGCCCTGGCCCGCGTTCGCGCTTACCGGCGCGTTGCCGAAGCTGGAACCGCTGCCGTTGCTGCCACCGGAGCGGGTCGACGAACATCCGAAAAGCGCCACGAGGATCGTCGTGGCTGCGCACGCGCGCACGACCGCGCGGCGGACGAGAAGAGTGCTTGCTTGCCGGGTCATCGCGTGGCCTCCCGAGTTGGCTCCGCTCCTGCACGCGCCATGGTGGCGGAATCCACCCAATGGCGCGCCAGGCGGCGGCGGTTCTGGCAGCTCAGCGGACGCTCCCGCACGCGACGAGTCCTCGCAGGACCGGGTTCCCGCCGGCGCGGCATTTCGCCGGCAAGCGAGCCCTCCCTCGGATTCGGAGCGCCAGCGCTGTGCACAGCTATGAGTCGGACGAGGGCCCCTCGATGATGAAGGATGGGCCGCCGCTGTCGCTGGTCTTCAGCCGGGCTCGTGCAGAGTCTTCGCCGCCGGTGGGCGCGCGACCTGGCACCCGCGCCGCGTTGGTGTTCCGTCGGACCGACGAAGAGCGCTCGAGGATCTCCGCGCGCAGATTCATGCCATCGTCCCCGATGCGACGGAGTGCATCAGCTACGGCGTTCCCGCCCTTCGGCGCAACGGCGCGGTGGTTGCCGGCTGCCGCGCGACTGCCAGGGGTTGCTCGTATGCCCAAGGAGCTCGGAGCGTCCGCCTCGACGTCCGGCGTGGGCTGGGTCGGGCGCATGAACCGGCGCTACAGCGGCGCGCAACTCTCGAGCGCCGCCAGCGCGACCTGCGCCAGACGCTCACGCTCGGCGTCGTCGAGGCGCTCACCGGCCCAGTCGAAGTACAGGGCATAACTCGTCAATTCAGATGGAACGTTGCACATCCGTGCGGCCGGGCGGCGAGCTCAATGCTGCCGCCTCACGCCGGCCCACCACCGCCTGGCCCGCCAGTGCGTCACCATGGACAACTTCACGGTGGCCGGCGATGGCAGCATGGACGGATGGTCTCGGTGGACACGCTCGAGCAGAAGCGCGGCGTCGCGTTCACGTGCTGGCGCAGACGTATTCGGGTGATTGCCGGTGCTTCGACGTCGGCTTCGTATCCGCGATCCGGAATCGGATTGCCGCGGAACCACGCGAGCGCTTTCAGCGCGGGGGCGAGCATCTCCGCGAGCAGCTTGCCCGTCGATTCCTACCATGGTAGGAAGATCACGATGTCGATGGCGGAGAAGGTCAGCGTCTCGGTCAGCCGGGAAGACCTGGCCTGGGCGCGCAAGCGCGCTCGGCTGCGGGGCACGAGCCTGTCGGCCGTGGTCTCCGAAGCGCTGCTGCGGCAGCGGCAGGCCGAGGCCGGCATGAGGCTCCTCGCGGAGCTGGGCACGGGTGACATCACCGCGGCGGACGTCGAAGCCGTACACGCCGAGCTTGGCTGGACGTCCAGACGCAAAGCGACGCGCCGGAAGTCCGCGGGCTGACCTTTGGCTGCGCTCACCTTCGATACGGGCGCGCTGATCGCTCTCGAGCGCGGCGAGAAGCGAATGCGCACCGTCCTGCTCGCCGCACAGGAGCGACGCGCCGTCATCACCGTGCCAGCGCCCGTCATCACGGAGTGGTGGCGCGCCGACACCAAGCGCTCACGTCTGCTTCTGGCGCGCATCAGCGTGGAGCCCGTCGACGCGCGGCTCGCGAAGATCGCGGGCGAGGCGCTCGCCTCCGTCACAGGAGCGACTGCGATCGACGCCATCGTCATGGCCTCGGCCGCGCAACGCGGGGACGCTGTCTTCACCTCCGACATCGAAGACCTCGAACGCCTGCGGCGCTGCTTCCCGGCGGTACGCCTGTTTCGCGTGTGAGTGCGGGGACAAGCGCCAGAAGCGAACGGGCCCCCTCTGTCGAGGGAACGAAGGCATTCGGGAATGCATCGGTTTGGGCGCGGGCGAAACGCGGCGCATCTCCCAGGGGGACGGCAGTTTCGAGCCGCAGCTGATCCCCAAACACCAGCGCCACTTCGACGGGTTCGACGACAAGATCCTCTCGATGTATGCACGCGGGATGACGGTGCGCGACATCCGCTTACCCGGGAACGCGTCGCTGATGAAGGGGTGATTGGGCACCGGGTTCCTGTCCCAGGGTGGCGCATAGCCGGTACGAAGCACCACTTTCCACCCCCGTCGACCTCGCTCACCCGCTGACAGCTCGGCCTGGCGGCCCTTTTCCGGCCCCTTTCCGTCGCGGCGGAATGTTCAACGCGCCTTCATCGCCCACGCAACCTGCAACGATGATTGCCAGGCTGCCTCGATCGCGGCTAGCGTTCCGCCCCATCGATGTCGCTTCCTTCGCAGGCGTCCGGTCGTGGCAGTGCGCTCACTTATGCGGGCATCTTCGTGCTCGCGCTCGCCACCTTGATGCTGGAGGTCTTGCTCACTCGCATCACCAGCGTGATGGCCTGGTATTACCTGGCCTTCTTCGTGATCTCGCTCGCCATGCTCGGGCTGACGGCAGGGGCGGTGCTGGTGTTCCTGCAGCCCGGCTGGTTCACCGCCGCCGACGTCCCGCGCCGGCTGGCGGAGAGCGCGCTGGGCTTCGCGCTGGTGATCCCCCTCTGCCTCGCGCTCGCGCTCGCGTACCCGCTCGTGCAGGGGGCGAGCCTGATGGACTTCGTCGCGCTGATGGGCAACGGGCTCGCGCTGGCGCTGCCGTTCGCGATGGCCGGGGTCGCGCTGACCCTCGCCCTGACCCGGGCGGGGCTGCCGGCCGGCCGCGCGTACGGCGTCGATCTGCTCGGCGCTGCCAGCGGCTGCGCGCTGGTGATCCCGGTGCTCGCGCTGCTCGACGCGCCAAGCGCGGCGCTGCTGGCGGCCGCGCTCGCCGCGCTCGCCGCCGCGCTCTTCGCCGGCGCGGCGGGCCGCAAGCTGCGCGCGCCGGTCTGGGTCGGACTCGGCCTGCTCGGCCTCACGCTCGCCAACGCGAGCCAGCCCTTCCCGCCGCTACGGCCCGCGTGGGTGAAGGGCATGCACGAAGACGTCGCGCACTTCGACTCGATACGCTGGAACAGCTACTCACGCGTCAGCATCGAAAAGGTGGTCACCGGTCCGCCCTTTTTTTGGGCGATGGGCCGGAACGCGCCCCGCACGGTGATGGCGCCGCTCAGGCAGCGCCAGTTGGTGATCGACGGCATCGCCGGCACGGTGATGGGCGAGCTCGGGTCGGGGCTCAAAGCGCACGCCTATCTCGACTATGAGTTGACCGCGGCGGTGCACCAGATCCGGCCGCACGGCCCTGCGGCGGTGATCGGCGTGGGCGGCGGCCGCGACGTGCTCGCGGCCGCGCGCGCCGGTCACCAACCGGTCGTGGGCGTCGAGCTGAACGGGCTGATCGTCGATGCGCACACCGGCTTCCTGCGCAGCTTCTCGGGCCTCGCCGATCTGCCCGGCGTGACCCTGGTCCACGACGAAGCGCGCAGCTTCCTCGCCCATGATCGTCGGCATTACACCGCGATCGCGATGTCGCTGACCGACACCTGGGCGGCCACCGGCACCGGCGCCTACAGCCTCTCCGAGAACGGGCTCTACACGCTCGAGGCGTGGCACACGTTCATGCGGCGGCTGACCAAGCGCGGCATCTTCTCGGTATCGCGCTTTTACTACGCCGAGAATCCGGGCGAGACCGCGCGCATGCTCTCGCTCGCGCTCGCCACGCTGTGGGAGAGCGGGGCGAAGGATCCGCGCGCGCACATTGTGGTGCTGCAGAACGGTCTGGTGGCGACGCTGCTGTTGTGCCGCAGCCCGTACTCGGCGGCCGACCTCGACTTGATCGAGCGCGTCGCCGCGCAGCGTGGCTTCGGCCTGCTGGCGACGCCGCGCGCGCTGCCCGATCAGCCGCTGCTGCGCGAGCTGCTCGCGCAGCCGTCGCCCCAGGCGCTCGCGCAGTTCGCCGACGCGCAGCTACTCGATCTCTCGCCGCCCAGCGACGACCGCCCGTTCTTCTTCAACATGCTGCGGCCGCGCAGCTGGTTGCTCGGACGCGAGGAGATCGACAAGCTCGACCTGCGCTTCCTCGGCAACCTCGCCGCCTCCCAGTCGCTCCTGTACACGATGCTGGTGAGCCTACTGCTGACCGGGCTGGCGCTGCTGTGGCCGATGCGCGCGCGATGGTCCGAGCTGTGCGCGCTGCCGAGGGGCGACGTGGCCGCGGCGCTCGGCTACTTCGCGCTGATCGGGCTCGGCTTCATGTTCGTGGAGATCGGCCTGCTCTCGCGGCTGAGCGTGTTCCTCGGTCATCCCACCCTGGCGCTCGCGGTGCTGCTCGGCGGGCTGATCTCGTTCACCGGCGTGGGCAGCCTGCTCAGCGCGCGGGTGCCGCTGGCCGATCCGCTCTGGGCGCGCCTGTACCCGCTGCTGCCGGCGCTCCTGGTCGCGCTCGCGTCGCTGCTGGCGCTGCCGGCGATGCGGCCGTTTCAGGACGCCGCGGTGCCGGTGCGGATTGCGGTGAGCCTGGGCATCCTGCTGCTGCCGTCGCTGGCGATGGGGTTGTGCTTCCCGTTGGGGCTGCGCCTGTGCGAGCAGATGGAGTCAGCGCGCACGGGGGCCGCGCCGCGGCTGGGGCCGTGGCTGTGGGGGATCAACGGGGCCTTCGGCGTGTGCGCGAGCGGTCTCGCGCTGGCGTGCTCGATGGTGTGGGGCGTGCCCGTGACGCTGGGGGTCGGCGCGGCTTGCTACCTGTTGCTGCCGCTGGCGACCCGCAGGCTGGCGGGCCACCAAGCCGAGCGTGGCCACGGTGAAGCGGACGCTCGCGCTCGGCAAGCAAGCGACGGGCGTGACGTGAGACGTCGCCGCAGCCGTGGGGGGGTATCGCCGCGCAGCCGTGGGGGGGTGTCGCAGAAGTAGCGTTATGATGACCACCCGAGGGGGGCGTCAATGCTTCTTACCGTCCGCCGCGGACCCTCGATCGAATAGTGGGACACGACGAGGCCGGCGGCCGCCGTGGTGAGCACGTCGCGCGTGTTCCTCGGATCAGAGTGGTCAGCCACATGGCACCAATACGCGATCCTCAGCGCCGTAGCCGCGGCCGCGCGGCTCGCTACCCTTCGTCGTCCTCGCTCAGTGCAGCGACGTCAACCAAGTCCTTGGGCCGGCCCGTCGCGCGCTTGTTGCGCAACAGGGACTGCCGCCCGAGCACGTCGATCTCGAGTCCCGCGATGGTGGTGTGCACGCGGTCGCGCCAGGCCTCATCGAAGGGCACGCCAGTGATTTCCGTGAGTAGATCGATTCGCCGTGGAGGCAAGCCGACCTGGTAAACGGTTCCGGGTGTCGTGAAGTCCGCGCTCGACAGACCGTGGGCATCGATCGGTGCGCCGAAGGCCCGAAGCGCTTCGATGACGCGTGTCGCGTTGTCGGGCGTGGGCTTGACTAGCAGGTCGATGTCGCCCGTTGCGCGAGGCAGACCGTGGACGGCCAATGCATGGGCGCCCACAATCAAGAACTGCACCTTGGCGTCGACGAGCGCTTCCAGCATGTCGCGGAAGTCCTCGTTGAGGTCGGGCCCCTCAGACATCGCCAGAGCGGATCACGCGCCCGGGTGCTTCGCTTCGACGGTACTCGGGGATGCGACGGCCGGCGGACGCCCAGGCATCCTGCGTGAGCCTCCAGACCATGGCCAGCCGTTGCTGCACCGTCGTGGCCGCCAGGAGCGTGTCGCCGGGCTCCTCGCCGAGCGGATGCGCGTTCACCGGCCACGAAGCCCGTGCAGCTCGCCGCTGCTCCCGCGTACGTTCCTCCGCCATGACTCACATGGTAGCACCAGAGCGCGTGCCGTCGTCAGGACGCGGTGGCTTGCTCCCCGTTCCCGGACCCAACGCAGCCCAACGGCTCGACTCCTGGCTTCGTGATCTTGTGTTCCCGTACGTGGCCCATCCGTGTGCGAGCCGCGTTGATATTGCTGGTTTTGCGAATGATTCCGGGAACCTAATGCTATTGCCAAGGTTGACGTCGAGGGTTCGAATCCCTTCTCCCGCTCTGCTATCTAGCCGATTTGCCTCAGCTTTCTCGGGCGACTCCGCCCGTCTCCAGAATGTCTCCACGGCCAGGTAGCGCGGCCGGGTCTTCGAGCAACCGGATTGCGCTCTGCGTCGCCGCTGGCGACAGGTGCATGTAGCGTTGGGTCGTCGCCAGGTCGCGATGACCGGCGAGCTCCTGGATGGCGCGAGCGGGTGCGTCCCGCATCGTTGGCTGCAAAACGTGTGGCGCAGCTTGTGGACCGCGCCCTTGGGCGCGAGGTCCGCGCGGGGCTCCGCCTGCATCAGGAGCTTGCGCAGCGTCTGCCGCGTGAACGGCTTGCCATCGTTACGGTAGAGCACGCGCTCGCCGCGCAGGTGGCGGTTGTCCCGCAGCGCCGCTGCGAGTCGGTTCGTCATGGGCACGCGCCGTGAGCGCCATCCCTTGGGATGGTGTATCCGCTTCACGCCTCCGTGTAGCTGCGGCGTCGTTCACGCCACACGCTGTGGTGCATGACGAAAGCAGTAGAGTGGGCGAATCGGGTGCGGCAGTGGCGTGCGAGCGGCCAGCGGTCGCGGGAGTTCTGCGAGGGCAAGGGCTACTCGGCGAAGAATCTGGTGTGGTGGTCGAGCTACCTTCGGCGCAAGGGGCTTGCGGCGACGAGCGCTGGCTCGGGTGTAGCGCTGGCACGGATTGTTCGTCGGGCTGAGGTATTGGCCCCGGCGAAAGCCGGCAACACGAGCCGCGGGGTGGTGATCGAGCTTTCGGGCATCGGACCCTCCGGCAAATGGGGTCCGCGATACTTCGATAACCTACGTTTCTCGCTTCCGCTCCATGCCCTCGCCAGCACGCGTCAGGTCTCCTGCACGTCCACATGATACCGCACCGGTAGCGCATCGGCCCTGGCCTTGGTCTTGGTGCGCGGACGTGGGCGGCGGCGACCAGAGAGCAGCGCGGTCAGCGCGCTCGCTTGCTCGTCGAGCTCTGCAGTCGGGCCCTCAAGGGTCCGTAAAGCGGAAACCACGGATCCGCCCTCGAGGACGGGAAATGTCGATGATCACGTCAATGTTCCCCCCACGTTTGCCGGGCCATCTCCAGGTCTGCGCTTCACGCAGCAGACAATCGCGTACGGCGTCGAACAGGACGCCGTTCAAAGCTCCGCGGAAACCACGACGCCAGCGCTATCGAACGTGAGCCGAAGCGACAGCCGACCCGAGGGCTTCCGGTCCCGTGTGCACCGCATCAGCGCCGCTTCCCCCAAGGCAGCCAGCACAACGTCGGGTTGCCGCGGCTTCTTGGAGCACCGGCGTCATGGTTCCGTCCCACAAGAGGCAGTCCGCAGCCTCGGGAGTCGAGGGCGTGATGGTTCCTTCGGCCTTGACTGTTGTCGGTCGCCCGTGACTCGCCTTGTAAGGGAACATCACCATGAAGCGCGGTGCCCGGAAGGGCCGAAAGCACAGACGCCTCACGGCGTTGCGGAGGCAGTCATCACCCTCGTGCGGTTTCGGAGCCACGGCCACGAGCGTGGCCCGTCCAGACGCGCCGTCGATTTCGTACTTCAAAATGACAACACGCGTCTTGCCACCGCAGCCCACCACCCGGGGCTCCAGCGGGCTCCAGCGTCTCGGACAGGACTGGGGCAAAAAGGCAGGCGAGGTGCAGAGCGCAAGCTTGCCCCTGTCTATGGCGGCCTGCCCGGCCTCGTCTTGGGGCGCGCAAAAGAAGAGTGAGTGGCCTCCAACCTCCCAGGGGTAAGACTTTTGCAGCTGACACCAGTCGTGCCACAGGTCGTACCCGGACCAGGCAAGCGTCAGCGTGACGCCATCGAAGTGGGCGTCGAGCATGCGATAGCGAGCTTCGCCCGCCATGTCCGCCATGACCTGCTCGTAGTCCGCGGGATCGACCCCAATCGGGTAGCCGACGTCCGGATCCGGAGGGCTAAACGGTCCGTTCACGAATTGGGGACTCCTGGTCGGATCGAAGGCCGGCCGGTGCACGGCCACGCTGCCTGTCACCTCGCCGGAGGCGGCGCGCTCGATCGAAAGGCTCAGGCAGCCGTGTAGGGCATCCAGGCGCTCTTGTGGAGCTGGGTCGCTGCTCGCCTGCGTCACATCGCAGTTCACCTCGTTCCAAGTGCCGATGATGCGGTCGTCCGCGCCCGCGATCGCTAGCTGCGGCGCGGGCACGGTGACCGCATCGGCCCAGGACAGGCTGTCGCTCACGCTGTTGAAATCGCTGATGCTCAATCCCGCGTCCGCGTCCGCGCCCGGGCTCGCAGCCCCCGCGTCCGGCACCGCCGCGGGCACGCACGTGTGCTGCACGCACGCGCGGCCGCGGCCGCAGTCGGCGTTGCCGGTGCAGCTCGCCAGGCACACCGCAGGCAGGCTGCTCGCGCCGCGGCCTTTGCAGCGCTGCACCAACAGCGGCGAGCTCGTGTCGACGCACGCCGCCCCGCCGCCGCCTGCGCCAGCCGCATCGCCCGAGCACGCGCGCGTGCACGTGCCGCAGGTGCAGCTCAGGTCCGCGCTCTGGCACTCGTCGTCCGCGGCGCAGGCCGCAAGCCAATGGGTTTCGCCTCCGAATTCCGATTCCGACGAGCGGTTGGCCGAGCAGCTCGCTCCGGCCACCGCCAGGGCGCAGAAGGCGAGCAGCTCACTCCAGCGTTTGCGCATCTTCGTCTCCTTCCGATTCGGTCACCCCTTGCCCCACGCAGGCGGGGACGCGGAGCGCCGCGGCACCTCGGGGCATCGGTGAGCGCGCGTTGTGCAGCTCGAGCGCCTTGCGCAGCGCGATTCCGTGCTCGCGCACGGACCTGAGGTACCCGAGCACCTCGGCCTGCATGGGGCGTCCACGCCAGAGGTCAAACACGAACGTGCTACCACCGACGCTGTCGCCCAGATCGGCGCGACGCGTCCCCGCGTGCAACTTGCTCGCGAGCGCCACGACCATGGCCTGGTAGTGATCGAAGACGGCCGCCTCCCAACCGGCCTCGTCGCCAAACTCGATTACGCAGCGCTCGCAACCATAGCGCGTGACGCCGTCACGGGTTTGCTCCGTCGCCAGGCCCTCGCGCACCAGGCGCGCAAGCGCCGCTTCGAGCTCGCCTGGCTCCGCCCGCAGTAGCTCGGCCAGCGCTGCCGGGTCGAACGGCCCACTGCGCTACGGCGCTACGAGCAGCATGGCGTCGAGCGTTCTGGGGTCCATGTCCGGCTGCACGGCTTCCACGGCGACGAGGCGGGTGGCGTCGTCGCTTCCCTCGATGCGCACCAGCCCAGAGTCCGCGAGGTCCAGGATGACCGCGCGCAGCGTGGCTTCGTCGTCGCGCGCGTAGCGCCGGAGCAGCTCGCTGCGTTGCAGCGGCCCGTTGTGCTGGATGTGTGTAAGCACCGCCTCCCACAGTGACCGGCCCTGGGCGTGTGGCTCGTGCTCAAGCGCGCGACCTTGCGCTGATAGGTGCGCAGCGCCATCCCGAACATGTCGGCGATCACCGTGTTGGCGAGACCTTGCTCGCGCAGCTCGCGCACCAGATCCGCGAACACCAGGCTCGCAATCGAGGAGAGCTGTGCGCGTTGACCCGATGCGGTAGCCAGCACCGCGATCAGCACAGTGGTCTGGCGCACGATGGCGTGGATCAGGAGGGCTGCGTTCATCGGCTCTAGCTTATGGATAGCCAGCCGAGGCCCACCCGTAGCAGTGTCAATTTTGGTGCGTGAGCACATGCTCACGTCGAGGGCGCCGGACCCAGATGGGATGAGGTGTCACCAACAGGGCCGGCTGGTCGCCATCGCGCCGCTACCAACCCGAGCTTGCAGCCTCGCCAATGCAGCCCAACTGAAGACTCACACGGCCTCCCGTAGGCCGGCTGAGAGCTGTCCAAAGGCCATGAAACCCGCCCAACGTGTCCGGCGTTCAGGAAAATGAAATGGTTGAGCGCATCCTGAGGCAGCGTGCGATGAAATCTCTCGATGTGCGGATTCGCATTCGGATCGCCGTACGGTGTGGGCAGGCCTTCGATGGCCATCGTCGTCGCGAGCCAGCGGTCGAGCTGACAGCGGAAGCCGTCTCGCAGCCGGCCGAATTGCCCGAAGATGCCGTCGTTGTCGTGGAGAAGAAATCGCGGCTTGCGATCGAAGGCAGCGATATCGCGAATCTGGTTCTTCACCCAGTCCATCGTCGGGTTGGTCGTCACGTTGAAGTGCGCGATGCGACGCGTGCTGACCTCCATCACGATGAACACATACACGGTCGTAAACAGTGCGGTGTACTGCGTCATGAAGTCGCAAGCGAAGAGCTTTGTGCGGCGAGTTGCTGACGCAGCGCGAGGCCCCCAGCAACAGGGCCTGGCGGCCTCGAAAAAAGCTGCGCAGGAAGCCGAAGAGGAAGTCGGCATGGCCGTTCCCGAATCGTGATCGGTCAGTTAGCAAAGCCTCACGATTGCGTGACGCGGCGGTAGCTCTCGCGCAGGGCGTGCTTTGACAGCTTCCCGCTGTCATAACGCGGAAGGTTCGTGACGAAGTCCACGCTGCGAGGACACTTGTAGTGCGCGAGCCGGGCTCGACAGTGCTCGATCAGCTCGTGCTCGAGCTCGGTGCCGGGCGCATAGCCAGGCCTGAGCTCGACGACTGCTTTGACCTCTTCGCCCCACTCCGGGTTGGGCACTCCGATGACCGCGACGTCGTGCACCGCAGGGTGGGTTAGCAGCACCGCGTCACATTCAGCCGGGTAAATGTTGACTCCGCCCGAGATGATGAGATTCGCGCTGCGGTCCGTAAGGAACAGATAGCCATCGGCATCCAGATAGCCGACGTCGCCCACGGTGAAGTAGTCGCCGCGAAACGCCCCTTGGGTCTTCTCGGCATCCTTGTGATAGGTGAAGCGCGTCGCGGCAGGGGACTTCAGATACACGGTTCCCACTGCGTCCGGCGGCAGCTCCGCGCCACTATCGTCCAGGATCTTGATCTGATCTCGGGGTTCGGGCCGTCCCACCGTGCCCGGTTTGCGGAGCCAGGTCTCGCTGTCGACGAACGTGCCGGTGCCCTCGGTCGCCCCGTAGTATTCGACCACGACGGGACCCAACCATTCGATCAGCGCACGCTTCACGTCGACGGGACACGGCGCTGCGCCGTGCAGCAGGTACCGCAAGCTCGATGTTTTGAAAGCTTTGCGTCGCTCTTCAGGCAATGCGAGCAGCCGATGGAACATGGTTGGCACCATGTGCGTGTGGGTGATGCCGTGTTCTTCGATCAGAGCAAGCGAACGCTCGGGATCCCAGCCGTCCATCAACACGACACCGGCGCCGGCCAGCAGCGGCATGATCAGCGAGTAGGCGAGCGGCGCAGCGTGATAGAGCGGCCCGGTGCACAGGTGCAGATCCTCGCCGGCGCGATACTCCCCGCGGGAGATCCGCGACGTCACGGCGCCAGGCGGCGCAGACGGACGCGCGACACCCTTGGGCTTGCCGGTCGAGCCCGACGTATACAGCATGCTGACGCCGAGCACGGGATCGGGAAGGTCGGCGCTGGAGTACGTTTCGAGCAGCGGCCCAAAGCGTTCGAACCCGGCGATGTCGCCGTCCAGCGCGATGCGCGTGTGGAGCTCGGCAATGCCTTGCGACGCGCGCGCGGCCACATCAGCAAAGCGCGCTGCGGACACGAACACCTTGGCGTCGCAATCCCGCAGGATGTACGCCACCTCGTCCGCACCAAGGTGAAAGTTGATCGGCGTCAGCCGCACGCCGATGCGACGTGTCGCCATCGCTGTTTCGACGAACTCGAAGCAGTTGTGGCAAAGCAGCGCCAAGTTGTCGCCCGGCTTCATGCCGCGGTCGCGCAGCAGTCGGGCGAAGCGGTTGCTGCGCGCATTGAGCTCGCCAAAGCTCAGGCGGCCTTGTTTGCCGATCACAGCAGGTACGTTGGGCGAGCGCGCTGCCCAATACCCCACGTACGTCCCGGTCCTGACGGCTTCACGGTATGCCGGGTCACTCTGAACTTGCGACATGCTACGCCTCCTCGCTCACCCGTGATGCTAAGTGCGAGCTCGCAATATTGCGAGCGTTGCGATGCCGGAAAGAGCCCGCTGAGTGTGTCGGCGAGCACGACCGCACCCCGTGCCAACCGCGGCTAGCCGGTACGCGGCGAAGGAGCAAGCGGCCGAGCAGGCTAGCGTGGAGCCGCCAGGTACCCGTGCCGCTCCGCGAAGTCTACGAGCAGCTCGACGAGGAGGTCGGGTCGGCTCAGCACCGAGCCGTGGCCGGTCATCTCCATGATGCGCAGCTCGGCGTGCGGCAAGATGGACGCGATGCGTTGGGCCTCGCCGAGGTTGACGTCCTGGCGGCCGCATGCGACGAGCGTGGGCTGCGTGACCTGCGCGAGCTCGGGCGTCGGGTCCGGCTGATCGCGGTGGGCCGTCATCGTGCGCAGCGCTTCGCGCGGGTCGGCGTGTTCTCGCCATGCGGGGTCGCTGCGTGGCGAGACGAGCCCGGCCTGCTCGCGCAGGCGGTACGCCTCCTGATTGCCCCTGGCCTGCAGCGCTTGGTCGACCGGCTGATCGAGCGAGACGTCGTAGAGTGCGAGCAAGGACAAGCGTTCCGGGTGCCGCAGCGCGAAGCGCGCCGCCGTGCGCGCGCCGTAGGCCATGCCACACACGAGCGGCCGCTTCATGCCGAAGTGACCGAGCAGCGCGAGCAGGTCGTCGGCGTATTGTGGAAAGCCGTAGCTTGCACGCGGGCCCTTGTCGGAAGCGCCCGTGCCGCGCCAGTCGTGGCGCAGCACGCGGAAGCGCGCGCTGAGAGCCTCGATCACTGGGGTCCACGAATGCAGGTTCAAGAACGCGCCGTTGACGAGCGCGAGCGGCGGGCTGTCCGGGTTGCCGTCCAGCGCGGCCCGCAGGCTCACGCCGTCTGCGACTTGCACGCGGTATTCGGTCATGCCCCTGACATAACACGAGCGAGCGCGTCCGTGCGCCGTGCGGTCCCGTCACTATCCCGGTCCCGCTGGCTCACGCGCGCTCGGCGCCCTGGTAGAGCAGCTGCGCCGAGACCTTCTTGAGGTCCGGATACTCGACCTCGGCGCCAAGGTGCTGGGAGCCGCCGTTCATGATCTGCATCATGCCGGAGACGAACAGCTGATTGGTCGGGTCGATCCAGAAATACGTGCCGAACGCGCCGCCCCAGCTGTAGCTGTTTTCGCCGTACATCGTGTTGTCCCCCTGCGGCTCGGTGATCACCGACACGTTCATGCCGAAGCGCGCGCCCGGAAGCTTGTAGCCGCGCACGACCTGAACGTAGACCTGCGGCTCGAGCAGGTCGCTGCGCATCAGCCGCACGCTCTCTGGCCGCAATACGCGTCCGCCAGGGCTCGCCCCCTCGTCCAGCAGCATCCGACAGAAGCGCTCGTAGTCGTCGGGCGTCGACCACAGCCCGCCGCCACCGGAAAGGAAGCTCGGCCGCCGCGAAGAGCGCTCCGGGTCGGGCTTGTTGACGAGGGTGAGCGCGCCGCCCTCGTACTGGTACAGCGAAGCCATCCGGTCGCACTTCTCGCGTGGGACCCAGAAGCCGGTGTCGCGCATGCCGAGCGGCGTGAAGATGCGCTCGTCGAGGAAGCGATCGAGCGTCTGGCCGGAGAGCTTCTCGATGACGTAGCCCTGCACGTCGCAGCACATGCCGTAGAGGAAGCGCTTGCCTGGGTGGAACAGCAGCGGCTCGTCGCTCAGGCTGGAGATGAGCGTCTGAAGATCCCCGCGCATGCGACTCAGCAGCGCCCGTCCCGTTGGCGTGCCACCTTCGGCCGCAGGCCCCTGGGCGCCTTCTGCGCGGCGAGCCGCGAGTGAAAAGCCGATGCCGTGGCTCATCAGGTGGCGCATCAGCATCGGCTGTGACGGCGGGACAAGCGATCCGTCCTTCAGCCGCACCTTGAGGTCGGCGAATTCGGGAATGAACTTCACGAGCGGGTCGTCGAGCTTCCAGCGCCCCTCTTCGTGGAGCGCAAGCATCGCGGCGGCGATGATCGGCTTGGTCGATGAGGCGATGCGAAAGATCGTGTCGGTCGTCATCGGGAGGCCGTCCGCGACGTCGCGCATTCCGAAGGCGTCGCGCTGCAGCAGCTCGCCGTGTTGTACCGCGCAGGACGTAACTCCCGCGAAGTAGCCATCCTCGACACTCCGCTGCAGGAACTCGCGCATTCGAGCGACGTTCTGCGCGGGGATCTTCACGGGTTTCGAGACACTACCCATCGCGGACATGTCATCGCCTCCTCGCGCGCCGCCGGGCTTCCGGGCCGCTTCCTTCATCGCACCGAGGTCATGACACGATTCCGTAGAATTGTCAGCCTCGATCCGGCTTGAGTGGCGCCGGTGTCTCTGATTGTCGTGAGTCGGCGGGCTCGAGCGAGCGCCGTCGATTTCCGCCACCGGCGCCTCCTCCTTTGGTCCTGGTCGAGGCGCTGTCGCTGCGCGCCGATCGGTCATTTAGCGGTGCGGCGGATGCGGCACCACCGCGAGAGGGTGAATGCGCGAGGCTTTGGCTCGCGCACAGGGAGTCGGCGCGACTCCCTGACAATCAAAGCAGAAATCAGAGTTTGTGCTTCGATCCCGAATCGCGAGCTCTGATTTAGGTCCCGCAGAACGTGCGGTAGTGCCACTGCTCCTCGCCCGGGGGCTCGGCCAGATCGGCGGCGTCGGGCTGATCTTCGTAGGGGCGCGAGAGCACGCGCTGCAGGTGCTCGAAGGGGCCGAGATCGCCCGCGAGCGCGGCCGCGATCATCTGCTCGACGCGGTGGTTGCGTGGGATGAACGCCGGGCTCGCCGCACGCATCGCCGCCGCGCGCTCGCCCCGCGTGCCGGGCTCGTCGCGCAGTCGCGCGTGCCAGCTTGCGAGCCAGCGCGTCAAGCCCGTGTCGTCGGCGAACAGCGTGGCGAGCAGCGCCGGGTCGGCACCGCCGGCGACGTCGGCGAGGCGGCGGAAGCACAGCGTGTAGTCGGCGCGCTGCTCCGCCATGCACGACAGCAGTCCCTGCGCGAGCGCGTCGTCGCCGCTCTGCTCGTTGCGGAGACCGAGCTTCTTTCGCTGCAGCGCCGCGTAGGCGGCCTCGAAGCGCGCCGGAAAGCCGTCGAGCACGGCGGTCGCGGCCTCGATCGCGCGCGTCTGCTGGGTGTCGATCAGCGGCAGCAGCGCTTCGCCGAGGCGAGCGAGGTTCCACAGCGCGATGCGCGGCTGATTGCCGAACGCGTAGCGGCCGCCCTCGTCGATCGAGCTGAAGGTCCGCGTGGGGTCGAACGCGTCGAGGAACGCGCAGGGACCGTAGTCGAGCGTCTCGCCGGCGATCGAGGTGTTGTCGGTGTTCATCACTCCGTGGACGAAGCCGAGCGCGAGCCAGCGCGCGACGAGCCGGGCCTGCGCGTTCATCACCGAGTCGAGCAGCGCAAGCGCGGCGCCGTGCGGGCGTGGGGCGTCGGGATAGTGGCGCGCGAGCGCGTAGTCGGTGAGCCGCGCGAGCGCGTCGTGGTCGTCGCGCGCGGCGAAGTACTCGAAGCTTCCGACGCGCAGGTGGCTGCTCGCCACGCGCGTGAGAACCGCTCCGGGCAGCGGCTGCTCGCGATGCACCCAGTCGCCCGTGGCGACCGCCGCGAGCGCGCGCGTGGTGGGGACGCCGAGCGCCGCCATCGCCTCGCTCACCAGGTACTCGCGCAGCACCGGGCCCAGCGCCGCGCGGCCGTCACCGCCGCGCGAGAAGGGTGTTCGGCCCGCGCCTTTCAGCTGGAGGTCGCGGCGCACGCCGTCGCGGCCTACCACTTCGCCCAGCAGGATCGCGCGGCCGTCCCCGAGCTGCGGCACGAAGCCGCCGAACTGGTGGCCCGCATAGGCGAGCGCGAGTGGCTCGGCGCCCTCGGGCAGCTGGTTGCCTGCGAGCGCCTGCACCCGGTCGACGGCAGAGAGCTCCTCGCCCCTGAGCCCGAGCAGGTGCGCCAGGGGCGCGTTGTAGGCGAGCAGCCGGGGGTCGGACACCGGCGTGGGGCGGACACGCGCATAGAAGCGCTCCGGTAGCCGTGCGTAGCTGTGGTCGAACGCGAAGGGCATGAGGTGACTGTGGGGCCCATGGGGCACGACGCCAAGGGGAGGCCGGGTGCGAGGGCGACGGTGCAACGCTGCAGCGCGCTACGCCCGCGCTGGACTCGACCTTTCCGCGATCAGGTGTCGGCGTGCTCTCACTTCGGCTCGCGCCGACGGGGGGAGGTCACCGTGACCACGAAGCGGGTCCCATCCCGCGTGTTCGAGAAGCCGGCGAAGAAACGTCCGGGAGCCTCGGGCTTGGCGTCGAAGTCACGGCCGTCGAAGCTGGTGCGGAAGCCGTCCTGGTCGATGCGCACGTAGCAGTGACGTGTGGCGACCAGCTCGAGCGGTGGCTCGCTCGGCTCGAGCCGGAACATCTGGCCATTGAAGCTGAGCGCGACCGCCAGGCGATCACCGGGCTGGAACTCCAAGATCACCGGAAGCCTGAGGCGGCCGCGTTGGGGCGCGTGTTGCAGGGTCGCGTAGCGGACGCGCTCTGCGGGCGGCGAATGCGCGGCACAGCCGAGCGGCGCGAGCGCGAGAGCCGCCGCGAGCAAGCGCAAGCTCGTGGCAGTAGCGCAGACGCGAGTCGGTTCCGACTCCGCCGGCTGCATACGCTGTCGGCAAGCGACGGCACAGGATGGATGGTCTCGGTGCATCGGATTCTTCCGTCTTTTTTACTACATAGGTAGTAGATGCGTCCAAAAGCGAGCTGAGGAAGTCGCACCATCGCGGCCTCCGCTCAGGTCAGGCGTGGTTGCCGAGCAGCAGTGACGACAGCACGAGTGCTACCGTGCATGCGAGGATCAGAACGCGCCCGACGCGGCCGCCGTAGCCGAAGCGCGGCGCAGGGTCGGCGGTGCCTGCGCCGACCAAGCGCTCGACCCGCTGCGCGAGCAAGCGCCGTCTGCGCAACAGGCCGAGCCCGGCGTGCGCACCGTGGGCATGCAGCATCTCGCCCACCGACACCAGCGCATGCGCCAGTGCCTCGGGTGCAGCCCCGCGCGCGATTGCGCGCGCGTCGGCCCGCAACTCCATCTCTTCCCGCGTGCGCGCGAGAAGCTGGCGCAGGCCAGGCAAGAACCACAGCAGGTCGGACAGCACGTGAAGCAGCGCGATCAGCGCGGCATCGTGATGCGCCACGTGCGCCAGCTCGTGCTGCAGCGCGGCTTCGCGTGCGGCAGGAGTGAGCGCGTCGTACACGCTGCGGCTGAACATCACGTACGGCTCGAGCACGCCCGCGGCGAACGGCACGGCGCAGTGCTCGCCGCTGACGTAGACGCATACAGCGCGCGCTCCGCTGCGCCGTACCTCGACCAAGCTGGCCGCGGCTCGCACGCGCCGCATGCGCAATGCAAAGCGCACCGCTGCCACAGCGCGCGCCAGCAATAGCAGCAGCGCGATGCCGACCCACCCACACGCGATTGCGTGCGGCGCCGCGGGCGAGAGCTTGCGCGAAAGCAAGGTGGAGAGCAGCTCGGCTGCGCTCTGCGGATGCCACGTCGAGCCCAAGCGGCCGCCGAGCACGGCCTGGATGCAGGGACCGGTACCGGACACCCCGAAACCTATCCGCAAAGACCCGAGGTTCTGCACGGCGCCATGCAGCTTCAGCCAAAAGAAGGAATTGGTCGGGATGCCGTGGCTCAGATCCCACACCACCTTCAGCCACGGCAGCAAGAGCAGCGAGAGCCGGCCTGTGCCGGGGCCGATGCGGAACAACCACAACGCGGCGTAGACCAGCCCGAGCGCGAGCACGAATGACCCGATCGCGTTGACCAGCAGATTGAAAGCGATCGGCGCCAGCGCGTTCATCGGCCGCGCTCCTTGAGCTTGGCGTTGACCAGCGTCCGCAGCGCGCGCAGCTCATCGGTCGAAAGCTCGTCCTCGTCGAGCAACGCGGCAATCGGACCCAGACGCGCGGTCTTGAAAAGGGCGCGGTGAACGCGCTGCACGACGCCGCTGGTGAGCTCGGACGCGCGCCCCGCCACGGCGTAGAGATAGCGCTTGCCGTCACGCTTTCGCGTGACCAGGCCCTTTTCATGTAGGCGCGACAGCACGGTCATCACCGTGGTGTAGGCGAGATCGTTGTGGGATCGAAGCAGGCGCTCTTGAAGCGCCGAGACGCTCAACGGCTCGTGACCTTCGAGCAGGCCGAGCACCTGCATCTCCAACGGCCCCAGCCCGAACCCGTCCTTGGCAGCCACGAGGCCATACCTACTACGCGTGTGGTAGTTGTCAACAGGCCGGACCCAAGTGCGACCTTGGTGCAATGGGCCAGTCCCTTATGGCCAGGTCTCGGGTCGGGCAGTACCCTGACTTCGCCGGCGCGCGCGAGGTTGCTCGCGAGCACGACTCCTACCAGAACGAGGTGCGCTTCTACGGCGAGCTTTGCGGCAAGCGTGCGCTGCCCGTGCCCAGGGCGTGCGCCGCCGAAGTGGACGAGGCGAGCGGCGAGTTCATCCTGCTGCTCGAGGACCTCAGCGGCGCGCGCCGTGGATCGCTTTTTCGCAGCAGCGTCGGCGCCGTTCATGGCGTGGTATCAGGTATCATGGCCGACTCGTGATTCATGGTCGCTCCGCGGGACCTGCCCTCTATTGGCGTTCCACGGCCGAGCGCCAGGGACGACTCGCCGATGACTGTGACGAAGAAAGAGACGGGCAGGCGATCTCTTTTGCCGCATGTCGGCGCTGACTCTTGCTGTCACAGCGCCGCGCGGCATCCCTTCCGTCCGAGACGCTTGCGGAGACATCGCGGCTCCTGCCGCCGGCCGCTCCCTGCGAGCCGGTCCGCCCGGCGTCGCAGGCGAGCGCGGCGAGCCAGGCCCAAGGACGATGCGCCGAAACCAACCATCCTGCGTTCCAAGCTGGCGCCGCTCCTTGGCCGAGGGCTACTGCGTCATCGTCGGGCACGCGATATCCGCCGGGCAGCTGCCGGTGCCGTCATCCTGGGCCCAGTAGCCGTTCTGGCATGTCATCGACGGGCCAAGCGAGGTTCTGTCTCCACAACGTCTGAGGTAATCACATTGCATGCCCGGCTGGCACGGATCCCCCGCCAATGGTCTTGGCCAAGGGCACGGCGTCGAGGTTGCTTCGTCTACGACCGCTGCGCCGGCGCGGCAGCTCCATGTGCAAGTGACCGGAGCGGAGCAGAGTCCAGTCTGAGAGGGTCGGCATCCGCACACGCCCTCGGCGTAGCTGCAGGTCACGCCGTACGACCAGATGTCGATGTACGCGCCGGCATCGCTCGGCGCGGGCGCCGGAGAGAGCCGCGTGCCTTCGAGCGCCAGCGCCGCGGCAAAGCTCTCCGGACATTCCGCCGGATTGGGCGGCGTGCAATCGCCGGGCGGGTCGACGTGGAAATTGTAATTGCCGCTGCGGACGTCGAGCATGCATTCGGCAAATGTGGTGCAGTACCGCAACGTATCGCCGCCGTATTCGCACTCGAGCGGAGCTGGATCGGGCGAGCACGGATCACCCATCGCCGGCGGCGCCGCGGGGCAACGCGGATCGCGCTCGGTGGGCGCAGCCGGCGGTTTGGCGTCTGTGACGGTGGCGACAGCAGCATCGACGCCAGCTCCAGTGACGAGCACATACTCCTCGAGCGATGCATATGAGCCGAGAATTCCGTCGCGACCCATGTACGGGAACAACTCGATCAAGCGCAGCGATTGGGGGCCGGCTGTATACGAGACAGCACCCTGCAACTCGGGGTACAGCGGTTGGCCCGTTGCGCTGTCAAAGTAGTTCCCGGTTTCGAGCGGAGTGAGCGACTGCGGAACGAGCCTGTGGCAAGCGTTCCAAGCGCCCAATCCGCGGCGCGTGCTGGCACTCGTGGATTGGACCAACTCCTCGGCGATATCGCAGTGGACTCCCAGAATTCGCTTTACGCTATCGCCGGGTCGCGGCCATTCGTAGTTCTCTGGGACACTGCCGTACAAGGTCTCGGCCACGAGCTGGTACGCGCCGGGCACGATCGTTCCGCCTTCGGGCGCCGGCGGCGAACCCGTGCCTTGCCGAACCGTGATGCTCGGTCCCCACGCCACGCCGGCCGTCTTCGAAGGATCGCAAATCAAGCGTTGGCTCGCATCGGTGTGGCACACCTCGCCGGAAGCCCTGCCACCATCCAAACGACTGCCGGTGCCTGCGTCAGACCGGCTTTCCGCGTTCGATGCACCGCCGCTAGTTTCCGGCTTGACCCTCGTGTCGCCGCAAGCGGCAAGGGCGACCAAGATCAGAATCTGTGCTCGTGCCATCGGACTTCCCACGCGGCAAAGCAGCAACAATCGTGCCGACAACAAAGGATCCGCTGAATCAGGCCGCGCTCGCAGGGTTTCTTCGGCATAGCTCGCGATCGGGACGTGCGCTACCAGCACACCGCGCTTCCGGCGCGACTATCGGCAGCGTTGCAAGGATTGCGTGGATCTACGGTGCGCTCAAGGAGCTCGGTTGCTTCGTCGGACGCACGACGATTCGACACCTCCAGCGCACCCGTCAAGGCTTGGCCAACGAACTGCTAACGTCGTACTCTGCCCGCGTGCGATTTCCAGCTGGAAGCGTCTTGATGGTGGTCTTGTCCGCTTGTCAGTCCGCGCCGCGCGCGCCGGCGGCGGTGGTTGGCGCAGCATCGTCCGCGCCGCGGGAACTCAGTGTCCAGAGCGTGGGGCTTCCCGGTGCCGTGGGCCCGGTGTCGCTCGACCTGATCGCCTGCGATCGCGCTCACCGACGCGTTTGGGTTCCCGTCGGAGATACCGGCAGTGTCGACGTGTTCGACATCCGGGACGGCACGTTCCAACGCGTCGACGGCTTCAAGACGGAACAGCGCGAGATACACGGACACATGCGTGCGATGGGACCGAGCTCGGTGACGATCGGTGACGGCTTCGCCTATGTGGGCACCCGCTCGACGGACGAGGTGTGCGCCATCGACGAAGCGTCGCTGAAGCTCGGCTCGTGCTTGAAGCTCTCGTCCCCACCCGATTTCGTTTCCTACGTGTCGTCGGCCAAGGAAGTTTGGGTCACGACGCCGAAAGCTCAATCCCTCACGGTGCTCGATGCGAGCGCGCCTGCCGTGTTGAAGGCGAAGCTGGAGATCAAGGCGCCTGGATCCGTGGAAGGCTCCGCGCTCGATGCCGAGCACGGTTTGTTCTACACGAACCTGGAGGACAAGAATCAGACCCTGGCCATCGAGCTCGAATCCCACGCGATCAAGGCGACCTGGAGCTCCGGTTGCGGCGGTGGGGAGCCGCACGGGGTCGCGGTCGATGCGGCGAGCAACTTCGTGTTCGTGGCGTGCTCCGATGGTGTGCGCGTCTTGGACGGCGCGCATGACGGCGCGACGCTCGCCAAGCTCGACACCGGCGATGGTGTGGACGACATCGCGTACGATGCGTCGAAGAGGCTGCTGTACGTTGCCGCTGCGAAGGCGCAGCGCTTGACCTTGGTTCGCGTCGAGGACAATGGCCAGCTTTCGGTCGTAGCAACCGGCGCGACGGGGGAGCACGCTCGCAACGCCGTGGCCGACGCGGATGGAAACGTCTACGTCGTGGATTCGGCGAGTGCGCGGCTGCTGATCTTCACGGACAAGCCCTTATGATGAATACCCGCGCTGCTTGCCGGCTTCGCCCGCCGATTCTCGGCGCCGTCGCGGACAAGGAGTATGAAGTCGACGAGCGCGCCAAGGCTGACAGCGGCGCGCGCCACCACGAATGCGAGTGCGGCGACGGCGACCACCAGGACGGCGATCAGCAAAGCGGCGATCCGCAGAGCGGCGATCCGGACAACGAGGAAAGCCAGGGCGGCAGATAGCGCGTCTGGGCGCCATGCTCAACTTCGACTACCGCGACGGCCGCGTGAGCCCGGGATCCTCGGTTGGCACACGACGGGCGCCCCGTGGTAGACAACCACGGTGAATCGGGCGTGGCACGACGGTCATCCGATGCCAAAGACGCCGACGACCGCGCAACGGATCGCCTGGCATAAGGCACATGCGAAGGCCTGCGGCTGCCGCCCGCTGCCGGCGGCGCTGAGAGCGGCGGCGCCCCACAAGGCCGCGACCATCGACGAGTACCTCGGGGGCGCGAGCGGCGAGACACGGCGCGCCCTCGAGCGGTTGCGCCGGACGATCCGGCGGATCGTCCCCGAGGCTCAGGAGTGCATCAGCTACGCGATCCCGGCCTTCCGGGTGGGCGGCCGCGTGGTCGCGGGTTTCGCCGCCAGAGCGAACGGCGGCTCCTACTACCCGTTCAGCGGCACGACCCTTCAGACGCTCGCTGGCGAGCTCGAGGGCTATGATCACACCAAGTCGGCGTTGCACTTCACGCTTGCAAAGCCGCTCCCCGTTGCGCTCGTTCGCAAGCTGCTCGCGGCGCGCATGGCCGAGACGCGGCGCTGATGCGAGGCGGTTGTGCCGCTGTTCAACGCCAGTCGCCCACGCTGCCCCGGTGGACGTTCGAGATCGTGCCCTCGAGTTGATCCCGGAGGTCGAGGCCGACCGCGAGCTCTGGGCCCGAGCGCCCGCGAACCCAGATGGCGCTCCCATGCTCCACTTCCAATCGGCCGCGCGAGGAAGTACAAACATCGCTAGGCCATGACGGCGGGAGGGGCAAGCGAGGCCAGCAGTGGGGGTCGAGCCGGACCGGTCGCGCTGCGTCTGTCCGCCGTTTCGACCTTGCTGGCGGCCGTGCTGAGCGCCTGCAGCAATGGCGCGAATTGCCCGACGCTGTCGGCGTGCGACATCCGGGAGCAGGCTTGCCAGCGCGCGGTCATGGCGGCGGTGTCGTGCATGCGGGGCGGCCAAGCGAAGCTGCCGCCGGTCAAGGTCGTCAGCGAAGACGCCCTGCTCGCCAAGCTGCAAGCCAACAACGCCTTCGACGAGGACACCAGGGCTGCGTACGCGCGCTGGAGTCGGGGCCTCGCCCTTTTCCGGCTCGCGCCGCCCGACTACCAGATCGACCAATCCCTGGCAGACTCGGTAGCCGACATTGCCGCCGTCTACCTCAACCAGGAAAAGCGCATCTTGGTCGTCGACCACGGTGAGCGGCTCGACGACGAGACCGCGGTCGAGACGCTCGCGCACGAGATCGTGCATGCCTTGCAAGACGCGGACTACGGCCTCGAACGCTTTCAGCAGAAATGGGGCACGTCGTACGACGCCTCGCTGGCTGTGGACAGTGTGATCGAAGGCGAAGCGGTGCTCTACCAGGCCTTGGTGGACATCCAGCTCGCGGGGCTCTCCCCGGACGACGTCGACTGGGAGGCTTACTTCGCGCAATGGCGCTCCGACACGCTCGACGAGGCCGAAAAAGACGCCGCGCCGGTGGCGCGAGGGGACGAGCGGTTTCCCTACGCGTTCGGAGGTGGCTTCGTGACCCAATACTGGCTGGCACGCGGTCGCGCCGGTGTCGACGCGCTCT
Organism: uncultured delta proteobacterium; assembly: GCA_963778655.1. GTDB lineage: Bacteria > Myxococcota_A > Polyangia > Polyangiales > JAFGIB01 > CAVZVA01. Next base: position 101,155 of record CAVZVA010000010.1, on the reverse strand, counting down.
TCGACAAGCCACCGCTCACGACTCGCGAGATCATGTTTGGTCCCGCGCCCGATGCCGCGAAGAAGCATGCTGCCCTGCACGAGCGCGCGGAGCCGAGCCTGCCCGGCGGCTTCGAAGACGTGGCCGCGACGGCGCTGGGCGCGTGGATCGGTCGCATCTACGCCGCACGCATGAACGTGTCCGTCGGTGCCAGACTGGGGACTGCGAGCGCGTTGGCCGCGGACGTGTTCTCCGTCCAGGTCGATCCCTCGTCGGACACGGTCGTAGCCGCGTGGCGTGCGAGCATCGTCGACGGCATCTCGCCCGCGGTCTGGCCGGGAAGGGACCGGGACGCGATCGAAGCGGCGTTCGATCCCGGGCTCGGGGAAGCCTACCTCGTAGCCTCCGAAGCGGCGTTGCCCGTCCCGCTTGGGGAGCTCGCGTGGCGCGCGACCGACGACGAGATGACGTCCGCCGCTGGAGCGAGCGCCATCGTCAGCCCTCCACCCGTGATGCTGGTCAGGCACGCACTGGGCTGTCACGTGCGACTGCCACCGCTGCTGATGAGCCATGGCCGCTAGATCAACGAGGCCTGCATGGGCCGCACGCCGGGCGTGGGCGGCGCTCGCCTGCTGGGCGAGCGTCTGCTGCGCGCTGTGCACGGCCTGCTCGGAGGACAAGGTTCGAGATCGCGGCGATCCCGACGCCGCCATCTCGCTGTGGCCGATTCCGGTCACCGGCCAGCCGAACCCACCTGCCGGCGTCACCGCCGTCACCTCCGACGCCGGGCGCACGCAGAGTCCTGCCTACGATGCCGGCGCGCCAGACCCTCGCTGGAACGGACTGTTCTACGATGCGGCCGTGACCGCCGACGACGATGCGGGCGTGATGCCACCCGACCCGCACCTGGAGATCTTCGATCTGGACGAGGTCTACCTATTCGGCACGTTGAGCGAAGGTGCTTGTTATTTGGACGCAGTTGCTCCCGTGCTCGCGCCCGACGAGGCCGTGGTGGGGTTCGACTGCGGCGCGGACGAGGAGTCGGGACAGATCCGCCCCACAGATGGCCGCCTTCTATACACAGCCAACGGCGGGGGCTTCGTGTTCCGCTGCGACGGGTGCCGGTATGCGCGCCCGGGCATTGCATATCCGAAGGATCCGCAAGCCAACGACGATCCGATTCCAATGCCAAGCTGCGACAGCTACCCGGCCTCGACCAGCGGGCTGTTGGTCTCGCCCGACGGCGCGATCCTTCACTACTGCGGCGCGGCCTGGTACGACGAGCAGGGGCGGAAGATCACGGAGAGACCGCTTTATTCGCTCGGTGCTTCGGGCACTGCGCTGGAGGACGACGGCGTGCTCGACCTCGCCAGCCTGACAGTGGTCCCATTCTCAGGTCTTCCGGCGACCAAGCCCCTCACCGCGCGCGCGGACCCGGATGGTTACCGCCTCGTGCTGGCGAGCGACGCCGATCCGACAGCGCGGGAGCTGTGGTTCGTCGGGCTCGACGGCAACGCCACCATGCGAGGCGCATATCCGCCGCTTCCGGCCGGGCATTCCGTGGGGGGCACCCCACGGCTGGACGCTTCGGGTCGGCTATACGAGCTCTCTCGTTACACGAGCGGGAACGCCGTTTTGCGGGACGCCGTCGTTCGCCGCAGCGTCGACGGCCAAAGCGATGTTGTCTATGACGAAGCCAACGATCCGATCGTGAAGGTGCATATCTCGGGCCTCTTTACCGGTCCGTGAGGCCCGGCGCGATGGTTGGCGAGCCGCGCCAGCTGCCGCCGATCGGTAGACCACGAGCACGCCCTCGCCCGTGCCGAGCGCGATCCGGCGGTTGGCACGCAAGACCAACGTGGTGCGCTCGAGTGAGACCACGCTGGCGCGCCTGGGCGCGGTAGCGTCGTGGGTGCGCACTTCGAGTGGGGTAGCGTTCTTCGGTCGCCGCCATCAACGGCGCCTAAGTCGTCGGCCGCACACGGGCTTTCGGCTGAGAACGAGTTGCGTCTCGCGCCCCCGAGAAAGAGAACCGAGGTGGTGTAGCGGACCCGCTGCGAGCGGTACCAGTGCCCGAAGTGGCAGCAGGCGTGCCGCAATCGGCGCGGGGCGTCGCATGCGCCGCTTCGAACCCGGCGAAAGACCGCACTTTCGGTCCTGGCACGGGCCCTGCAACGTCCCGCCACGGGTCCGGGTCATCCGCGGAGCGGCTTCAGGAGGAAAACGTATGAGAAAGGCAATCGGCATGAAAACCCCTGCACTCGCGGCGCTGGCGGCGATCTTGATGACCGGCGTAGGCGCGAGCGGCGCGTCGGCACGTCGAGCGTTGGCGGTCGGCCAGTCGGCGTTCCCGAGCTATACACCGTGCTTTAATTTCGACTACTTCAGTGGCACCGCGGGTGTCGGGTTCCTGCCGGGCCCGTCATGCCCGAACGGCTACCTTCCACCGGCTTGGGTGATCCCGATCGCGCTCGACAGCACCGGCGCCAAGACGGTTTCGCTCACCGTCAAGCAAACCACGTCGAGCCAGCTGCAGTGCCTCGCGCTCGAATACAACCCGAGCGGCACGATCGTGCAGCTCGTCAGCTATGGTGCATTTCCGGTGGGCGGCTACGCGACGGTCGCCAAATCGCTCACGGTCGCGACCGGCGACAGCTTGAGCGTGGTCTGCGGGTTCAACTCACAGGACTCCCGGATCGGCGATGCACGCGTCCTCTCGGTCGACTACTGAACGCGTGCCGGCGAGCGCAACCACGGCCAAGCTGCTGGCATTTGGAGCGCTCGCAATGGCGGCGCTGTGGTGCGCCGCCTTGTGGCACGGCGCGCGCCCCGAGCGCGTGCACACCGCGGTGAGCAGCCACGCGGACCCCGGCGCGAAGCTCAGACCAGCCCAAGCAACGGAGCGCGCCGCGAGCAGCCCGGGCAGCGCGCCCGCTCAGCGCGCTACACCGCTGCCCGCGCCCCCACGACCGGTGCCGGGCACTCCCACGCCGAACGAGCAGGCGACGGGGCCGGCACCTGTGCCGAGCAACCAGGTCACGAGCCAGCAGCGCTGGCACCGCGTGGAGCAGGCATTCGCAGCTGAGGTCCCCGATCCAGCCTGGCATCCCGAGGCCGCCTTTCGCGCGCTCTTTGCGCACACCCTACCCGCCGGCTCGGCCCTGGACGCGATCGAATGCAGGAGCTCGCTGTGTCGCGTCGAGACGTCGCATCTGGACAGCGATGGCCGGCTCGCCTTTCTCAGTGCGCTCGCCATGCCCGATCCTACGCACCCACTAGGATTCGCCGCTGCGCTCTTCGGCGACAGCGTGCCATCGCCCGACGGCCGCGGCGTTCGTTCGATCATGTACGTGCTGCGCAGCGGCCGAGAGCTTCCGACCGTGGACGGGAGCTTGCCCCCCTGATTCCCAAGGGGGTGTGAGCGTCCCAGCGGCCGCCGCCTCGTGCGTGGCGTGGCGGACGGGACATCATCACCCTCCGGCAGCCGCGTGCAGGCGAGCCGATCGCACCGCTGGATCAGCCTGGAGTACGGCTCGCACCTCGACGTCAAACATCGCGGGCTATTCCATCCCGCTGTTCGAGGCCGACGCCAGCACGCCCAAGGTCATGGTGAGCTGCGACCTCGGCGGCCTCGGCTTTCCGGGCAACAACGGCATGAACGCCAGCGCCATGGTGCCGTGGCCCGCCGGCGCCACGCCCGATCCACAGAGCGATCACCACCTGCTGATCATCGATCGCTCGACCATGACCGAATGGGGGATGTGGAACGTGGTCGACAACGGCGGGCAGTGGCACTGCGGGCTGGGCGCCACCATGGACCTGAGCGGCAGCGGCGTGCGGCCGCTGGCCGAGGGCAACCCCACCTGGTACACGTCGCACGGCCCGCGCGCGGGACGCGCTCAGGCACAAGATCGACCTGAGCGACTTCCGCGTGATCAAGCTCGGCCCACAGTACGACAACGGCAACGGCGACTGAGCGGCGGCGGCGGCGCGCGCCGGCAGCGCCGCCGCCGCCACGCGGCCGCGTGTCGTGTGGGATGCGGCGATGCCGCGGGGCGCGATGCCGGCCTGCAGCATTTCCGAGTAGCTGCCGCCTGGAGAAGGTAGGCTCTACTGTGCAGTTGAACGGAATATGTCAACTCGCCCGCAACAGCGCCGTGCTCGAATCGGCGCTTCATACCGACTATCCACTGGCCCCTCAGCGCTCGGTGAACGTCGAGACGCGCAGCTTTCGAAACAGGCTGCGCTTCTTGTAGTGGTGCTTCTCCATACGGCGCAGGATGTTCGCAAGCGCGGTCACCGCATCGCCCACAAACGGCCCCTTGTTCAGCATCACGCACTCGGCCGCAACGCTGGCCGCCGCGTCGGTGACTTCGGCGCGCGAAGGCACGCCGGTGCGAGCGAGGGTGTCGAGCACCTGCGTCGCCCAGATCGCCGGCACGTGGCTCGCCTCGCACAGCCACAGGATTTCTTCCTGCAGCTCGGCGAGGCGCTCGAACCCGACCTCGACGGCCAGATCCCCGCGCGCGATCATCACGGCGAGCGGCGGCCGAGTCAGGCCCTCGAGCAGCAAACGCGGCAGGTTCTCGAAGCCGGCGGCCGTTTCGATCTTGAGGACGACGCCGATGTGGGGCCGCCCGATGCGGTCGAGCTCGGCGTGCAGCTTTCGAACGTCGTCGGTCGAGCGCACGAACGAGAGCCCGACCGCGTCGACTTCGCCGTGCTCGGCCACGAACGCCAGCGCCCGCAAGTCGTCCTCGGCGAGGCTGGGCACGGTGACGCGCGTATCGGGCAGGTTGATGCCCTTCTGGGCCCGTAGCTTCTGGATACGCTTCTGGGTGCGCGTAACCCGCAGCGAGAACGCGCCGTCCTTCGCGCTGCCGTGCTCCACGACGGCACAGATCTTTCCGTCGTCGAACAGCACGCGTTGCCCTTCGCCGAGGTGCTCGAAGGCTGGCGGCAAGGTGCACGAAACCACGCCAGGCGTCTCGAGCCGCCCGCCCGCATCGCGCAGAGGCGGCCTACCGTGCGACGCGCGCAGCGAAAGGACGAGCGCATCGCCGGTCTCGACGTCGATGGCGGGGCCCTCGGCGTGTTCGACCTCGATCACGAGGTCGAACGCGTGCGCTCCGTCGCGGTGCACGCGCGCCTCGACGCGGTCTTGGACGTAGGCGCGCTCCATCGTGCTCGCGAGCGCGTGGTCGGCGGTGACCTCGTCGACCCGGAGCATGCGCTTCTTGCCGCGCGCGTCGTGAAAGCGCAGCACATCGCCGCCGCGGAGCCTTGCGAATGCCTCGTCGCTCACCCGGAGCAGCGCGCCGGCCCCCTCCTGCGGCGCGGACGCGCGCCCGAGGACGACGCGGGCGGCCGCGACCGGCCGCCCGATCTCGTCGCGTTCGGGCTTCCAGGTCGCCACGTGACCGCCCCCCGCGATCGGGCCGGTGCGGATCTTCGGGCCGGGCAGATCCATGAGCATGCGGCAGGTCTTTCCGGTCTCGCGACGCGCCGCAGCGAGCGCCTCGACGAGGCTCTTCCATTCGAGGGCGCCCTCGTGCGCGGCGTTGATGCGCAACACGTTCATGCCGGCCTGCAGCATCTTCACCATCCAGGCGCGATCGGCTTCCGCGGCGGATGGCGCCGTCACCATGATGGCGATGTGGCGATCGCCGGGCCGCGGTCCGAGAACGTCGCGTGTGTGCTGGTGTAGCCTTTGCTTCGCGTCCTGCCACGACATGGCACTTGCGCGGCGCGCCTCGATGCTGGGCAGCTCGCGCGCGGCCTCGGCGTCGCCGTGTAGCGCGAGCGATTCGTGGGCGCGCAGCGAGGCACTGAGCACGCCCGCCAGCACCGCGCTCTCGGCGCGGCCGAGCGACGAAAGCCCGTGCTGCGCGAGCTGCTCCTGCAGCTCGCGCAGGTCGTGCTGCCGGAGTGCGACGTAGTGCACGAGGTTCTCCGCACTCGCGCGACGATCGGCCGGGACGCGCTCGAGCGCTTCGCGCATCGCCGTCTGAAGCTCGATCAGCCGGTCCTCGAGGGCGCGCAGCGCGACGGCGATTGCGCCGAGGTCCATGCCCGCGCCCGACGGCGCGGGCCGTGCGCCGTGTGGGCCGGCGTCGTCCGCGAGCCGGTCCTCCGAGTCATCCAAGACGGCTTCCACAGCAGACCAGCTTACCTCACAAGTCCGTCTGGAAGCCGCTTGGAGGGTCCGCAATCACGCAGCGCTCACGTCCGTTTTGACCTTCAAGAGCCGCACCAGGAGCCCGACAAGATCGGTCTCGGTCACGATGCCCACGAGCTGGCCGCCTTCTACGACCGGCAGACAGCCGATGTTTGCACGGAACAACATTTCCGCGGCCTTGGCGATCGGCGTCTGGGGAGTCACCGTGACGGGGTCGGGCGTCATCACACCGGCCACAAAGGTGTTTTCCTCCAATTGCTCCAGGTACTCCTCTCGGGTGCGGGGGACCGGGACGTCGAGCAGCAGTTGGCCAATCGTGAAGCGCAGCATGTCGTGATGACTGATCAGCCCCACCAGACGCCCTCGGTCGACCACCGGCACGTGCCTGAGCTTCAGCCGGTGCATTTGCTGCAAGATGTGCTCGACGTTGTCCTCTTCGTGCAGGACCGCAACTTCGCGCGTCATGATGTCGGCTACTGAGCGTGCGGGATTCATGGGTGCCCCTCCGACCAAGCAAATTGGCCTCCGAAAGCCTCCGAAGGCCGCGCCATCATACATAGTCACGAAATCGCCGCTGGCGACTGATCCAGAGCGCCCCGGAAGAGACGTGGGTGGCCTTCATCAGCTGCTGGCAAACGTAGTCCCACGGGCGCGCGGAGGCGCAACGACGAACCCGTCGTGCAGCGGGCCATGAAGCGCTTCTTGGAGGACGTGCGGCCCGGCCTGCAGCTGCTTGGGCGACTCGCGGTCGCCACCGAGGCCTGCGTAATCGCCTCAGGTTGCGACCCACATATGTTGGGACGAAGCCGACCTCAGCTGGTCTTGATCGTGATTTGCCGCGGTTTGGCCCGTTCGACCTTGGCCAGCTCTAGCCGCAGCACCCCGTCAGCAAGCTTCGCGTCGATCTTGGCCTGGTCGATCGACTCGGCCAGCACGAACTGACGGAAGAACGTACCCGACTCGTACTCACGGAGGACCTCCGTTGCGGTCGACGCGTCGGGCATGACACGACCGCTGAGCGTGAGCACGTCCTCGCGCAGATCGATCTTGAGATCCTGAGCCTTCACGCCCGGCATGTCGGCCAGGACCGTGATCGCGTCATCGCTCTCGAAGATGTCGACCGCGGGCGTGTAGACAGTCCCCGCATGCGTCTGTTCGACAATGGCCGGCACGCCCGGTCTCTCGCCCTTCCGAACCTCAGCTTTGACTTCCTTTGCCATGACAGTTCCCTCCTTGGGGCTTGGCGTGGTCATGTCTTCACCTTGATCTGGCGCGGCTTTGCGGCTTCTGCCTTTGCGAGCATGACTGTGAGGATACCGTCGGTGTAGCGCGCCTCGACGCGCTCCGCGTCCACCTCCGTCGGCAGCGTCACCATGCGACTGAAAGTACCCTCCGCTCGCTCCTTGCGGTGGTAGCTGACGCGCTCGTGCTCCCCGGGGATCTCCCGTTTGCCCGAGATCGAGAGCCGGTTCCTGAGAGCGGAGATCGAAAGCTCGGTCGCCTTGATCCCAGGAATTTCAGCGCGCACGTAGAAGTGGTCGTTGTCTTGAGTGACGTTGATCGGGGGGAACATCGCCGGCTCGACCTGGCCGGACGTGTCCCTCGCGACGGATCCGAGCATGCGAAGCAACTCGCGCCGCACTGGATCGTAATCGCCGGCGGAGCTCTCGAAAGTCGGCCTCGAGGGCCAGACACGTCTGACGAGCATGGTCAACCTCCCTAGTTCGCGTCCAAAAGGACACGGTTGGTCGCGTGATGCCCAGTCATTTAGACACGCTTGCTATCGTGTCAACAGCACTCGGTTTGGGGCCCGCTGCCAGGAGCCATTTGCAACAAAGCTCGGGCGACGTTCGCAGCCGTGAGCAAGCTGTCTGCGAGATCGGATCGGTCTGACTGCGCCTGGCGCGATCGGGCGTTGGTCTACTGGGCCATTTCGGGGGCGTGCCTGCGCCCTGAGTGCAAGCTCACTCGGTTGCGCGAAGTCATGCCCGTGGTCGCCCGTGGTCGCCGAGATTGGCAAGCGCAAGGGTTCGTGGTTCAGTCACGAGGTGGTGCCATGACCAGCCGAACGCAACACATCTTCTTGATACCGGGGTTTCTGGGGATCGAGAACCTCGGAGAGGTCGTCTACTTCGGGCACGTGCGCGAGCTGCTCGCGCGCTCGTTCGAGGAGCTTGGCATCGATGTACGGATTCATCCCGTGCGCAATTATGCAACGTCGTCCGTGCGCAAGCGCACCCTTCGTTTGGCGGAGACGATTGCGAAGGAGGCGGGCCTCGGCGACGAACCGCTGCACCTAATCGGGCACTCCACCGGCGGGCTCGACGCCAGACTGCTCTGCACGCCCGGAACCAGTCTGGGTGCCGCCGAGAACGTCGAGCAGATGGCACGCCGCGTACGCTCAATCGTGACTATCGCTACCCCCCATCGAGGCACGCCGCTGGCGAGCTTTTTCACCACGCGCTTCGGAGAGCAGTTGCTCAGTCTGCTGTCGCTCGGCACGCTCTACGTCCTGCGCTTCGGCAGGCTTCCGCTCTCGGTCGTGATCCGACTCGCGACACTGTTCGTGCACCTGCACGGTCGCCTGGGTCGCTTCGAGCACACGCTTGCCGACCAATTGTTCAATCAGATGCTCGGCGATTTTTCGGCTGATCGGCGCGACGAGCTGGCAGGACTGTTCAAAGACATCGCGCAGGACCAGGCACTCATGCCCCAGCTGATGCCCGACTCGATGGACATTTTCGACGCGGCGGTGGAGAACCGAGCAGGTATCCGCTGCGGCTCCGTGGTCACGAGCACGGAACCGATGTCGCTCGGGGGCGTGTTGCGCGTGGGCCTCGATCCCTACGCTCAGGCCGCGCACTTCCTGTTTGGCGCTTTGCGCAAAGTCACGGGTGCGATGAACGATCAATATCTGCCGGTCCTGACCCCTGTCCAGATCGCGCAGCTCGAGCACGCCTTCGGCGCCGTGCCGACGGCGCAAGACAACGACGGAATCGTGCCGTCGCTCTCCCAGGTATGGGGCGAGATGATCCACTTGGCCAAAGCCGATCACTTTGACGCGATCGGTCATTTCGCGGGTCCGGAGCAAGTGCCGCCGCACTATGATTGGCTTGCCAGTGGATGTCGTTTCGATCGCAGCGGTTTCGAACGCTTGTGGCAGGACGTGATTCGCTTCATCGTTCGGGCGTAGCTGGGGACCGGCGAGGTGAGCGATGAAGCGGCTTTGGGCAGTGCTGACCGCAACCTGGGAGCGCTACAGCGACGAGCACGGGCATCTCCTCGCGGCCGCCTTTTCGCTCTATTCGCTGCTCGCGCTCGCGCCGCTGTTCGTGATCGCCGTCGGCATCGCAGGCCTGGTGGTCGACCCCGACCACGCGCGTCGTGCCCTGCTCTCGAGCGTGGAGCGCGGCTCGAGCCACGGCATCTCGAGGCTGGTGCTCGAGCTGCTCGACTCGACGCGGCGGCAGGGCAGCGGTTGGGCCACGGTGCTCGCAACCGTGTTTTTGATCTGGGCGGCCAGCCGCTTGTTCATGGTCCTACAAGAGGCGCTCAATGCGATCTGGGGGGTGCAGGTGGTGCTGGCCGAGAGCATGCTTGCGACGGCCAAGCGCGTGGCCGTCAAACGGCTGATTTCATTCGCGATGGTGACTGGCTGCGGCGCGCTGCTTCTGATCGTTCTGGTGGTGCAGACCGCGCTGTCGGACGTGCGCGGATCCGTGCTGCAGTGGCTCCACTTGAAATCGCAGGCGGGTCGCTTGATCTTTCTGGAGCAGTCTCTGCTGTCCTTCCTGCTGCTGAGCGTAGTCGTCACTCTCATCTACAAGTTGCTACCCGACGCGAGCGTTCGCTGGCGCGACGTATGGCGCGCCGCCGCATTGACCGCGGCGATGATGTTGCTCGGCAGCTGGCTACTCGGTCTGTATTTTTCACGCATCGCGCCCGCATGGGTCGCGGGTGCCGTGGGTTCGATCGCCGCATTCTTGTTCTGGTGCTATTACGAGGCGCAGGTGCTCCTGCTCGGCGCGTCACTGACGCGGGTGCTCTGCGCTCGCGCCGGCCGGGATCCCGACCCCGCGCCGCACGCCGAGCTCCGGCCGATGGGGCAGCCGCGTAGGCGACGCCGCGCGGCTGCTGAAACCGCTTCCTAGCGAGGAGGGGCGATCTGGTAGATCACTGGTGTTCTGGCGCCTCGGGTCGCGGATTTGGCGTGCTGCTGGCGAAAATCCTGCGATTGTCTGCAACCTCGGGGCCACAGCTCTCGATGGGCGGCCGCTCGCGCCACCAGTTGCCCGACACGAAGGGCCTGACCGAGGTGGCTCCGTTGTACAGCACGATGCCCACGCCCAGCTTCGGAGAGCTCACGAAGAACCTGCCGCACGGATGCTCTTGGTCCGTCTGGTCCCTGAGAATGCCGGTGCCTCGCACGTCGCCGCTTTGAAATTCCTCTAGCCGCAGCACCAGCGCGGCGGGCGTGCGGTCGAATTCCACAATTGCGTGCGCTTTGCCCAAGTTGACCAGCGCCATGGCAATGCTGCGGGTGAAGCCCGACCGGATCAGGAGAGGCACCCACGGTTTGATGGTCCCGCTGTGCAGCTCGAAGCGACCCCGCGAGCGCCGGGGAGGCAGGCCGTGCCAACTGAGTCGTTCAGCGTGCGCCTGGAATCCGCCAGGAAGTGGGGTCCATTTGTTCTTGACCAGAGCGGCGAGCTGCGGAAGCTCGAGCCCGAATCGGCTGGCATGACCTTGCTTGGTCTTTGGGTCGTACCTGACCGCTGCCCCCGCGGATCCGGAGAGCAGCATCGGTATTGTTCCGAGATTGAAGCCGGCGTTCTTCACCTCGAGCGCAGCCTGGACCTTTGCACTTTTGCCCGCGTTCCACTCGAGCGTTGCGTTTGCCTGGCCGCTGCCGCCCGTAAGCAACTTGCTGCTGCTGAACGCATAGTTGAGCCAGGCGAGCTCTGGGAGCTGCGCCTTGGCGCTAGCATTCATGGAAGTCTGGCGAATCTCGCCGGCCAGATCCGCAGACACCTCGGTGCTCACGTGAACATCGTGAGCGGTCGGGCCCTCGAGCGCTTTGGGCGAACCCTTGAAGGATAGCTTCAGCCGCGCCGAGCTGGCCGACAGCTCGAACAGCGCCGCTCTTCCCGCCTTGATGAGGTCTACACTCGAGCTCAGCGCGCCCGCGACGACCAGGTGGCCCTGTGACAGGGTCACTCCCGCTGTGTTGTAGCGAAGCTCGGTGGTCTTCATCCATGCGCCATGCCTGAGCTTGGCGAGCACGCGCAGCGTGCCCATGCCGCGGCTCAAGTGCGGGCCGTCCGCGCTGGCGTAGAGCTCAGTCGGCTCGAGACCGGCAATCGCCGCGCGCAGGTCGGCGTCGAACGAAAGCTTCGTGAAGATTTGTGCTCCGAAAACCACACGTGGATCGTGTCGGTCGAGCTGAGCTTGGATGCGGCCGGTGAGCCGCGACGCCACGGCCTGCTTGCCCACATGCAACGCTCCGTCGAGCGTGAGAGAACACCAATCGGTACGCGCGTCACGCTCCGGCTGGAGTCGAAAGCCGCCCTTCGCACGACCCGTGCCGGTAAACCTATACTCGAGAAACCACAGCTCTTTGACATCCGCGTCGACGTCTTCCAGCTGAATCGTCCACAGATCGTACTGTTCATCGCTCAGCGGTGGACGCTTCGGCTCTGTGAACAGCGGGGGATCCGAGAAGCCGGCGATCTTCGGATAGAGGGCGAGCCTGCGTTCGATGCCTTCGGTGTCAGCGACCTTGTGTCGAAAGAGATAGCGCACCCCTTCGGCGCGCACGCGGGTCAGATGAAAGGTCTTGCCAGGCAGCTGCCAGAGCCGAATGTCGACCACGGCGGTGTCCATCGACACCGAGAATTTGAAGGTTGTGGTCCTCGAAGTGAAGCTCCAAGCGCCGGAGGTGCACGCGTCCAGGCCACAGCGTCCAACCCGATTCGACCTTCAGGCTCAGACCTGGGGTCGCACCGGTCACCCAGCGGTCGAGGCTCCTCGTGCCGAGGATGGTATTGGCCGTGGCCACGTAGACGAGCTCGAGCCCGAGTAGGCCCAGGATCACGCCGAGCCCGAGACGCCCAAGCCACGGGCGATGGGCGAAAAAGCGCTGAAATGCATTCGAGCTCATCGTGGGCCCTGACAGATGCAATAGACACGCCAGGCACGACCGCAATCGCCGACCGAGCCGCGACCCATGAGCTCGGGAGCATGGACACGTTCTTCATGAACATGGCCATCTGCATCATGGCCTTGTGTGGATCCGAAAGCCCCAGAGCCTGTGCATCTTGCTCGAGGGCAATGCCGCGTGGCGAATGACGTGTGGACACGGGCGCCGCGGATAGGCGAGTCGGAGGCCTCCGGCTCCGCTTGACAGGCGTGCCGCGGGACGTACCTAAGCTACACCGGGACAGCGGATTACCGCTCCTGAGTGGAGGCAGCCATGCTTTGGACCATCGCCGTCATTCTTCTCGTGCTGTGGGCACTCGGTCTAGTGAGCGCGTATACCATGGGTGGATTCATCCACGTGCTGCTCATCCTCGCGATCGTCGTCGTGCTCATGCAGGTCTTTCAACGTCGCCGAGCCTGACGTCCGCCCGCAGCAGCCTTGACTCCGCGTTGACGGCCTTCGAGACGGCGTCTATCTCTTTGTTTGCATCGCACGCGACAAAACCGGAGGCACCATCATGGGCAACACAAGCGACCGCACCAAGGGCAAAGTGGAAGAGCTGACCGGTAAGGCGAAGGCCAGCTTCGGCAAGGCGATCGGCAACCAGCAGATGGAGGTCGAGGGCCGTTTTAGAGCGATCAAGGGCAAGGCCAAGCAAGAGCTTGCCAAGGGGAGCGAACGTGCCCGAGGTAAAATCGAAGAGGTTTCTGGCTCGGTGAAGAAGCGCGTAGGTGCCCTCATCGACAACGAGCAGATGCAGGCCGAAGGCACGCTCAAGAAGCTGAAGGGCGCCGCGCGCCGCCAGGCTAACAAGTAGGAGACTCGTGCTTGTTTCGCTCCGGTTTCCGCGCGCTCTAGGCTTGAGCCTATGGCTCACGGTCGCTGGCTGCGGTTTTTGGAGCAGCGAGCCGGCTTACGTAGAAGTGCAGTACGTGCCAGAGGGTATCGAGCGCTACCCTCACACGGTCTATGATGGACGCGTGGTCTACTTCGTCAATGATCGTTGGTACTACCGGCGTGGCACGACCTGGGTCTATTGGCATCAGGAGCCGGAGCCGCTGCGTCGGTATCGGGTGCAGCGCCACTGGGCACCACGCGCGCACCCTCAGGCGCGGGAACGTCCGGGCCCCTCCTATCGGGCACCGCAAGAGCGCCGCGATTCACGCGGACGCCACGATTCACGCAGGCGTCCCGATTCACCGCGCCCCGACTCACGGGGGCGCCCCGACTCGCCCGCCCGCGGCTCGCGCGGGCGCCCCGACTCGCGCGGGCGCTTGGATTCACCGCGCCCCGACTCACGGGGCCGCCCCGATTCGTCCCGTAACGACGCAAGGGGCCGCCCAGGGCCGCCCGCCGGACACTCGGACCACGGCCACGAGTGACTGCGCGCCTCCCGCAAGGGCGATGCAGCTCTGATCGATTCACAGCTTCCACGCGCCGGCGATGTCGGTACCGCAGACGTCTTCGGTGATGCCCTGGGTGAGCAGCCATCCTGCAAGCGGGCGGCCGAGCTCGCGCATCGTCGGATTTGGCGGCGGTGGGTACGGTGACTACCTAGTGGCAAGGAAGGCGCTGCGCATGATCCGCCCCGATTGGCTGGTACTCGTTACGTGTCTCGTTCTCTCGACTGCCGGCTGCGGCTTGTGGGTGCGCTCACCGCCCCAGCGTCCGCGCCACGGGCAATACCGCGAGCATCGCGAGCACTCGGAGCACGGGCGTGGGGACCGAGACCACGAGCATCACGATCAAGGTCGTCACGACCAAGATCATCACGGCTGGGATCAGCAAGAGCACCACGACGATGATCGCCACTGAGCCCGAGCTCCGCCGCGCTGCGGCGAATATGTGCGGGACCATGAACGAGCGAGGAACGCGAATGACCAACCCTGAAGATGGGCGCCGAAGGCGACGCCGACTTGGCGCGTTGCTCGCCTCGGTCGTGCTCGGAGTCATCCCGAGCACCGCCGACGCGTACACGATCTCGAACGAGCTCTCGCCCGGGTGCCACGAGGCGATGACCTCCGCTGCGCTCCGCACGGTGCGAAAAGATCTCGCAACGGCCGCTCCACTCGAGGCGACAAGGGATGAGCGCGCGCTGATCGATGACGTGCAGTTCACGCTGGACGATGACATGCGGGATCTCGGTGGCGCCACGCTCATCGTCGCGGTTAGAGACAACGACTTGAAGGGGCGCTCGTCGGACGATCTTAGCGAGCTTGCCGAGGTTCATGGCGACCCCAACGCCCAGCAGGAGCACTGCCTGCGAGGGCAGAACGACAAAGAGCCGGACGGCTCGAAGGCGGCAGTCGACAGGTGCCGTGCGTTCATTCGCGAGCGAGCGTCGACCGCGATCGGAGGCCTCGACGGCGAAGGCATGCCCGATGTGAGCAAGCGCACGACAATGAGCATTCACCTCTCGATCCGCGGTCAAGTGCATGCGCCTCTTCCCACCTATTACGTCGCCGCAGGTCAGGCGATTCATGCGATCGAGGACAGCTTTTCGCACACCTACCGAAGCGCTGACTCGAAGAAGATCACGGTGGTGTTGAATTGGCTCGATCAAGTGAACGGCACCCTCGTCGAATCACGCGATGGGCCTGGACACGCGACCGCGATGGACCGTTGCGACGATCCCGATGAGCTGCGGAAGACTCGGCATCTGCTCGCGATGGAGGCCGCTACTGCCTTTCTTCGCGCCACCCTCGACCCGAACAAGACGAAGGATGAGAAAATGGCCGCAGTCGACGCAGTGCTCGACACCTATCTGAGCTACTCGCCCGGCTGCACGTACGACAACGATTGGTGCGACGCACCAGAGAATCAGTACAGGAACGCGGCCGGGTGCGGCTGCAGAGTGGCGGCCGGCCGCGGAGGTCGGGGCTTCATGTTCGGGGGCGCCGTGCTCCTCGTTTTCGCGATGGCCTGGCGCGCAAGGCGGCGGCGACGGCGAACGGGCCGCGGCGTTGCGGCGCTGGGCGTCCTGGGCGCGCTGTGTCTCGGTGCGGCCGCAGCCCGGGCGGAGCCGCCGACGGAGACGACCACCACGACCACAACGACCCCGTCGGAAGAGCCGGGCACGGCTCCGACGACCGCGACCGTCAAGACCACGCCCACGACGACGACCACGACGATCACGACCCCGACCGTGGAGGCCGGTCAAGCTCCGCCGCCGCCAACGGTCGTTCCCGTCAAGCAGCCCGGGCCTGTCGATCAATCGCAGGTCGCCGTTGGTGCCTACGCGGGGTTGTCGGGCTCGGTCGAAAAGGCCGCGCTCGCGGGCACCTTCGGCCTGCGCTTGCGTGCGACCGAGGCATGGACCTTCGGCTTGGACGGGGAGTGGAATCCATGGATTGCCTTCAACGGCACCACGGTCAGGAAAGGCGTCGTGAACGTCTACGGAACGGCGATGCTGCGATTCCCGCTCGCCTATGAGAACTTCAACCTTCGCATGAGCCTCAGCGCCGGGGCTTCGTACTTGCTGATGGACCTCTACGGTGCACCTTCGGGAAGCCTGGGTCTGTATATCGGCGCGAGCCCGCTCTCGGTCGAGTGGAAACTCTCGCGCATCTTCTATTTCATCATCAACCCCGTCAACATCGCTCTTCCGGTACCGCAGCTCAGGGGTGTGCCTTTGGTCTATCCCCAGTACCGGACGACCATCGGGCTCGAGATCTATACCGGGTGAGCTTGGTCAGAACGTGCCGACGACGCTCACGACGCCCGCCTCCGGCGTCACCGTGGGCACGACCTTGACCGGCGAGCCGTGAAGCGCCGGCACGAGGATGCCGGCCGACGTGCCGATGACGGCTCCGCCGATCGCGTCCGTGATAAAGTGCCTACCGGCCATGACTCGCGCAGTAGCGACGAAGGACGCGACTGCCAACCCGCCGCCCAAGACGACGTAGGGGAACGCCTCTCCTGGATGCAGCCGCTGTTCGGTCACGAACAGCGACATGACGAGCGCAAAGCTCACCGAGGCATGGCTGCTCGTGAACGAAAGCCCCCCGTTTGGGCTGTTGCGTTCGTCGAGCGGTGCCTTCGTGCCGTAGAGGAACGGGCGCGGGCGGCCGGCTGCCAGCCCGAGGACTGCCGAGAATCCGGTGGCCATCAGCGCCGACTCGGTGATGACGACCGCGTCGTTCAGCGCTGGCCACGGGCTTTCATCGATGGCGAGCACGATGGCGGCGCCGCCCATCAGCGAATAGATGCCCACGTCGGACGCAGTCGACCAACCAGTGTTCCAAAAACCCGCCGTCGTGCGATCGAACGCGTTGAGATCGTTGCGGTTGCACAGCGGCGCGCAGTAGGCGGCTTGGGTGCGGACCAGGCGCGAGCCCGCGAGCACGAGCCCGATGCCGAGAACCGGCAGGTCCGTCTGAGTGAAGAGCTGGTAGGCAGGCTTGGTGGCGCCCTGCGGGCTCGCCACGATCGGAGTCAGCTCCGCCTGCTTCACCTGCTTCACCCGCTTCACCGCCTGCTCCGCGTCCGCCCCCTCGGGCTTGGTCGAATTGCTGGGCTGCGCTTGGGTGTTGGCTTGGCCTGACGGCGTTTCCGGGGACGTCGTCGCTCCGGGAGCGTCGGGCCCGCCGCCCACATCGTTCTGCGCTGCCACGCCGGCTCTCTCCTGCGCGTGCGCGGCGAGCGCTGCGAAGAAAGCGAGCGCGAATGCAATACCCTCAATACAGGTGGGCCGGCGAGCGAGGAGCATCGGCTCCTCTTATCCCACAAACCACCGGGCCCAGGCGACGGATTTCGCTCCTTCGTGCTCGATCTGCGTTGCCGTATCCGAATCCAGTTGCCGCCGCACACATCATGCTTACTTCAAGGTGGCAGTAGGATCGATGGGGCTTCTCAACCACCGAAGGGGGGAGCGAGTCATGTTGAATTTGCTTTGGGCCATCGCCGTCATTTTCTTCCTCATGTGGGTGCTCGGCTTCGCGTTGCATTTTACGGCGGGCGGGCTGATCCACGTGTTGCTCGTGCTGGCGATCATCGCGGTCCTCGTTCGGGTGATCATGGGCCGTCGGGTCACCTGAGAGTCCGTGTCTCCTATCGCAAGTGGCGATTCAAGGAGATCAGCGAGATGATCCATTCGAAGTCGTGTCTTTGGAAACCAGGAGGCGCGTTCCTGTTGTTCTCGCTCATCGCGAGCGTCACCGAGCTGGGCGCTGGAGGCATTGGCGGGATGACCCTTGCTCCGGGCGCATACAAATGGGGCACCGGTCTTCAGATCCGGCGGACGTGACTCTCAGCGGGAGCGCCACCGACGTCTGGATCTTCCAGGTCGCCCAGGACTTCACCATGAGCAGCGGCGCGAAGGTGCTACTGGCCGGGGGGCACTGGCCAAGAACGTCTTCTGGCAGGTGGCCGGCCTCGTCGATCTCGGCACGACCGCGCACTGCGAGGGAATCGTTCTGACCAAAACGGCGGGCACGCTGAGAACCGGCGCGTCGATCAACGGCAGGCTGCTTGCGCAGACGGCGGTGAACATCGATAGCAGCATCGTGGTCGCTCCCCACTAAGTGACCGATCGGCATGGCCGTTCCCCAATCGTGATCGGTCATTTAGGACATCGCATCGCTCCCATTCTGCCGCGCGGAATTAGCCCTACTGACCCCAATCCCTTCCGGGACACGACGGCGTGAGGTCGTCTCGACCCGTCTCGACCCGAGTCTCGATGGTTCCCTGCTCGGATTGCGATTTCGCAAGTCGCGTACGCCCTATGCGTAGCATCAATTCACTATCGAGTGTGACAGTGTTTGATGTTGCTGAGACCACCCCGATCGCTCAGCGTGACATACTAACGCTTATGTGAAGTGGAGCGAGCCCGATGGAGCTGCCGGCCTACCCTTTCGAGTCGCGCTACCGCCAAGTCTGTGGGCATCGCGTCCACTACGTCGACGAAGGGCACGGCGAGACCATCCTGCTGTTGCACGGCAATCCGACTTGGTCGTATCTGTACCGGCACATCATCACCGGCCTGTCTTCGCAGGCACGCTGCATCGCGCCCGACCACCTTGGCTTCGGGCTGTCGGACAAGCCGGCTGGCGCCGACTATTCGATGCGGGCTCACGTGATGCGGTTGGAAGCGTTCGTTCAGGCACTGCAGCTGCGCGACGTCACGCTCGTGGTGCAGGACTGGGGCGGCGTGATCGGCTTGTCCTGGGCGGCGCGTCACAAAGCGCTCGTCAAGCGGCTGGTGGTGCTCAACACCGCAGGCTTCGTACCGGAGAGTCCGTGGCAGCTCGCCCGCCAGCGCCCACGAGCGTGGGGCTTTCCGCTGCTGTGGTCGTTGCGGCTGCCTTTGTTCGGCGAGCTGTTCGTGCAGGGCATGGGCGGCTTCGTACGCCTGCTGCTGCCGCTCGGTACTCATCACCGTGATCGCCTCACGTCCGCGGTGCGCCGCGCATACCTGGCGCCATACCCGACCTGGGCCTCGCGGCGTGCCCAGCTGGCAAGCGTGCGCCAGGTGCCGATACGCAAGACAGATTCGGCTTGGCAGTTACTGCGCGAGACGGGCGCTGAGCTCGATGGCTGGGACGTGCCCACGCAGCTGATCTGGGGCATGCGCGATCCTGTGTTCATGCCGTGGTTTCTCGAAGAGTTTGAGCGCCGCCTGCCCAACCGAGCGCCAACCGTCCGGATCGAGGACGCCAGTCACTTCCTGCAGGAGGACCAACCCGAGCGCATCGTGGATGCGATTTCAGCCTTTCTAACTCGAGCGCAGAACGACCAGGGCCGCGCGCATCCGCTGCCGCACGCGGTCTGACTCGGCGGCTCGAATGGCACGTACCCGACGGAGAGAACGATGGCCATGGACGGAACCCTATCCACCCCGGCACCGAGTCGCTTTAGTCCCTGCGCGACCGCAGCCATCCCCGACGGCCGCAACAAACGCGTGCTGATCACCAACG
The DNA here is from genome assembly GCA_963778655.1 of uncultured delta proteobacterium. Taxonomy (GTDB): domain Bacteria; phylum Myxococcota_A; class Polyangia; order Polyangiales; family JAFGIB01; genus CAVZVA01. The sequence continues at coordinate 81,885 of CAVZVA010000010.1, read as the reverse complement.
CCTGCGGTCCCTACGATCTGAAATGGGGGCAATCGCCGAGCGATCTGCTCGGGGCTCGGCTGGCACGCGGTCATGCCATGCTGGAGCGTGCGGCGGTGCTGCCCACCTGGTCGATGTACCTGATCGCGGAGAACATCAGCAACACGGCCACGGTGCTCGAGTATCCGAGCCAGGAACAGTTCACGCGTGCGCTGAACGATGGCTACGACGTCATCTGCATCGAAACCAAGACCATCCACGTTCCGCGCGTGGCACGGATGGTCAAGCAGATCCGCAGCCAGCGGCCGGATGCGATCGTGGTGCTCGGTGGCTACGGCGTCTCGACCCTGCACGAGGGCGTGCCCAACGATCCCGAGGGCCATCGCGGCTATCTGCTCTCGCACGTCGACTACTTCTGCCGCACCGAGGGCATCCGCTTCATGCGGGAGTTGCTCGGCGACGAGCCGTTCGACCGCCCGATCACGCAGTACACTCTGCCACCGGCGACGGTACGCCCCTACGACGGTCCGCGCACGGTGCTTCAGTTGCCGGCGATCCTGGTCTCGCTCGGCTGCCCCTCGGCGTGCGACTTCTGCAACACCTCCGCGTTCTTCCATTACAAGAAGGTGCAGGTCTTCACGCCCGAGGAGGTCTACGACTGCATGAAGCACCAAGCGCGCAAGCTAGGCAAGGACGAGCTCACGTTCATCTTGTTCGACGAGGACATCTTCCTCGATCCGCCGTTCGTGCGTGCGCTCGGCCGCCTGATCCGCTCCAACCCCGAGACCTGGGGCTTCCGCTGGATTTCCTTCGGCTCGATGCGTGCGCTCGCGAGCTTCACGCCGCGCGAGCTGCGCGACAACGGCGTCGAGGGCATCTGGATCGGCGTCGAGTCGGGCCTGACCGACGGCTCGACCAACAAGGCCACCTACGCCAAGCGCAAGACTGCCCGCTCGCCGCAACAACTGTTCGACGATTTGCGGCGCTTCGGCATCTTCACCATCGGCTCGATGATCCTCGGTTTCGACTTCCACACGCCAGAGAACATCGAACGCGACATCGAGCACTTCGTGAAGCTACGCCCGACCTTCTACCAGATCGGCCCAATGCGGCCGTGTCCAGGCACCAAGCTCTATCATCTTATGAGCAGGAACGCGCGGGTGAAGCAGAACTACGGCTGGGAGGATTTTCACCTCTGGGAGTCGGGCACCCATCACTTCGAGCACTTCAGCGCCGATGAAATTCGACACTGGTTCGACTTCGCGCATGATCGCTTGAGGCTGCAAAATGGCTCGCCCGTGCTGCAGATCTTCGAGAGTCATTTGCTGTCGTACGAACAGCTGCACGGAGATGACAGCGAGTTCTTGCGCCATCAGGCCAAGCTCGAGCTGAAGCAGATCCGCACGCTCTACCCTGTGATCGTCGGCCTGCTGCGCAACGCGCCATCCCCGCAGGTTGCAGAGCGCACCGAGCAACTGCTTTCGCAGGCACGCGCGCTACTGGCTTCCGACTTCGTGGTGCGGGGACTGTACCGCCGTATCGCGGGTGAGGTCGTCGCGCTGGGCATACGCAGGCTCGAGCGGCGGGCGCAGCAGACCGAGAGCCAGTGGATGCCGCCGACGCGCGTCACCCACTACCGCGCCAGCAGCCACGAGCACGCGCGCGCCTGAGTCTCACCGTTACGCGTCGCGGCGCTCGCGTCAGGCGCCTCGGCGCGCGGCAACATCACGAACGCTTTCGAGATGGGTGTGCTGACCCGCGCACGCTACGGCAGGTGGAAGTGCCGCTTGTAGGCGTGTTCGAACTCGGCCAGCTCGTCCGGGCGCAGCGGCACGTCCGGGTCGCTCTGCAGCCCCATGCGTAGCGCGGTGATGATAACGGCGAAGATCAGCCGCTCCAACGTGGCGCGCGGCACGCTTTCGGTGTCGACCCACTGCAGGATCGCGCTTTCGGCGTAGCCGATGTAGCCGCGCAGCGATAGGCGCGTGGCGGGGATCTCGTGCTCGGACAGGCCCATCACGCCGACCACGTGCTCGATGATCGCCTGGCGTGTGCCATCGGCGACGCGCTGCAGCTCGGGCTCGGTCGCCGCCGGTCCGTGAAAGAGGTTCGAGTAGGCGACCCGGTGCGCCTCGACGAAGTCGAGATAGCCGCGTACACCGAGCTCGAATTGCTCGGGCAATGGCAGGCTCTGGTCCGGCAGGCAGGCGCGCAACAGCTCTCGCGCACTGGCCTCGACCGCAGCGGCGAACAGTCGCTCCTTGCTCTCGAAGTAGTGGTACAGCAGGCCCTGCGTGATGCCCGCGCCGTTGGCGACGTCGGCGATGCCGATCGCGTCGTAGGGGCGCTCGACAAATAGCGCGGCGGCCACCTGCAGGATCTGCGCGCGCCGCGCCTCCGGCGGCAGTCGCCGCGGCGCCGCGCTGGCCGTCGTGGAGGGCTTCGGCTTGCCGGGGCTTGCCTTGCGCCGATCGCCGGAGGATCCGGCGCCTTTCTCCTGAGTGGCCTTGGCGCGCGCCTTGCGTGCGTTCGCGAGGCCTCGCGCGCCGGCTCCGCCTAGTTGGCCAGACCTCATACGACACCCGCCGTCCGGTTCGCCGCCACCAGTGCCCCGGGGTCCCGAGGGCGACGCTGATTATGGTCTGATTTCAAGTGCTTGCAAGCGCTCGGCGGCGGCAGCCTCGCGGCCTGCCCAAGCCGGCCCCGGCTCCCGCTGTGCGCCTGGCTTGGCCTGGCGCAACTGGGAGATCGAGCTCCAGCAGACTCTTGTTGAACGTGTCTCAATTGCTATTAACAATGGTTCAATAGCAGAGCGCGCGCAAGCAACAGGCCCGCGGGCCGATGCCTGCACGCGATGCCGGTCGAACCTCCGATCCCGACAAGGAGTCCTCCCCATGAAGCAACCCGTCGTCGTCTATGGCGCAAGCGGTTACACCGGTCGCCTGACCTGCGAAGCCCTGACCCGCTTCGGGATTCCGTTCATTGCCGCCGGCCGTAGTCACGACCGGCTGGACGCCGTGGCGAGGGAGCTGTCGGCCAGCGGCGCCGTCTGTCAGACGATCGCCGTACCACACGAGCAGGACGCGCTGAGCGAGCTGCTGTCAGGCACGCGCGTGGTGATCAACACATCGGGACCGTTCTCACTGCTGGGGCTGCCGGTGGTGCGAGCGGCACTGGCCGCCGGCGTGCATTACCTCGATATCACCGGCGAGCAGGATTTCATGTTCGACGTACGGCGCGACTACGACGCCCGCTTTGCGCAGCAGAAGCTGGTGCTCGGCCTGTCTTCGGCGTTCCTCTGGGGTCCGGGTACCGCCGCGGCCCAGCTGTGCCTGGAGACGCCGGGCATCGACACGATCGAAGTCATCTATGCACCGCCTTCGCTCCAGACCGTGGCCTCGCTGCAGTCGATGATGCGCAGCGTGCGACGCCGGAGCGAAGTGTTGCAGGACGGCCAGCGGGTCGCGGTCGATCCGACAGAGGTGCACCAGGTCGAGGTTCCCGGTCGCGGCCGGGTGGGAGCACTGTGCGTGGGCGCGGGTGAGGCCAGCTTCTTTGCCGGCGACGCGCGCGTTCACAACTGCAAGACGTATTTTGCCTCGGACACCCTGGTGCGCGCCGCGGGTGTCTTTCGGCTTTGGAGCTTGACCGCCAACCGTCTGCTCGGTCGCTTCGTCGACGGCGACACGGTCGACGCTTGGAGCGATGCCGCGGTGTTGCGCTGGAAGCAAGACCCCCCGCGCGAAGATCGATCCGCCAGTCGCTTCGTCGTGCTCGCCAAAGGTACCGGGCGTGCCGCGCGCGTGCAGGTGCAGCTCGACGGCGACTCACCCTACCTCTTTACCGGGTTCATGGCCGCGATGGGCGCCCAGGAGCTGCTCGCCGGTCACGCGCGCCGCTTTGGCTACGTGTCGCTGGCGCAGACGCTGGGCGCGCGTCACCTGCTGCAGCGACTGGAAGAGATCGGCACGACCGCCCGCGTCTCGACCGGCGAGGGCGCACGGACATTCAACGCCGCGCAGCCCAACCTCCAACCGGCATGACGGGGCGATCGACATGAGCACCGACAATATGCTCCGTGACACACTGCGCGCCTTCCGGCGCCGAGAGATCGAGCCCGCCTGGGAGGCGCTCGAGCTGGCCGACCGCGAGCGCTTTCGGAGTCTGTGGAGGAGCTTGTCGGAGGTGGGATTGACCGGCTTCGGTCTGCTCGAGCGGCACGGTGGTCTCGCGCTCGAGCCCGACGATCAGTTCGAGATCTTGAGCGCACTGGGTGCTGCCTGCCCCTCGCTGGCTGCGGCGCTGATCGCGCACGTCTGCGCCCACGCGTTGTTGTGCGAGAGCGCAGCGCCAACGCTGCCGCCGGCGCTCGCCGGCGTGGTGTCGGAGGCGCGTATGACGCTGGTGGCCTCGCCGCTCGATGCCCTGCCCGAATCGGGCTTCGAGCTGTCGGGCGATGAGCCGGCGTTGCTGCACGGGCAGGCGCGCGTGCTGTGGCCGCACCCCCACTGGCTGCTCGTGCCCGCGTGCTCGGTGCGCGGCTTGCAGCTGTGCGTGCTCGAGGCCGGCGCGCCGGGTGTGTCGTTCTCGCCGCTGGCTTCGAGTCATGGCTTGACGCTGCTACCGTTCGGCACGTTGACGCTCGATTCGGTCGCGCTGCCCATGGACCAGTGCTTCCCCTGGCCGAGCGCGGGCAAGAGCGCCGCGCTCGCGGACGGGCTGCTGACCTCGCTCTTGAGCGGGCTCAATGAGGAGCTGTGGGAGCGCGCCGCGAGCTACGCGCTGCAACGTTACCAGGGCGGCAAGATGATCCACGAGCACGACGCGGTGCAGGAGCTGCTCGGCCCTATCGCCCTGTGCCGGCGCGTGCTGCCCGCGCTGGCGCACAGCGCGTTGCGGCGGCAGCCCCCAGGCGACGGGGGAGCAAGCGCGTTCGCGATCGAGCTTGGTCGTCAGGCGGGCCTGGACGCCGTGCAGACGTTGGGCGGCTATGGCTACATGCGCGACTACCGGGTGGAGCGCTATTTGCGCGACGCCAACACTCTGGAGACGTTTTGGATTCATGCGGCCGACCGTCGCCGAGCGATCGCGCGCATCGACATCGCCCGCATGGCGAGCTGAGGAGCCAACCCGATGCTGCACGAACAACCTAGCCCAAAGAGATCGCCTCCGACCCATCCCGGGCGCGCGGCACAGGAGTCTACGCACGCGCCCGCCGCGGTCGGGGCGGCAAGCGACCGCACACCTCAGCTGGCCTCGAGTGCAAAGGTCGCCCGCGGCGAGCGTCTGGACCCCTTCGAGCTCGACTACGCGCTGCGCGACTTCGAGCACCGGCCGATCGCGCCGCTCTTGCGTGCCGCGAACGCCGGTGTCTACGAGCAGTGCCAACGGACCTGCCGGTTGACGCGCGCGTTCGCCGAGCAGGAACTACTCGGGCGCGTCGAGGACTGGGACGAGCGCATTGGCAACGACCACGACCTGATTCCGTGGCCCGTGCTCCAAGCGGCGGTGCCCTACCGCTTCTACAGCCTCAACATCCCGGGGGTGCTGGGCGGAATGGGCCTTGGTTCAATGCCCACCGCGCTGTTTGCCGAGGAGATCGCTGCCGCCGACGCGGGAGTGTTCGTGCTGTTCGGCGCGCACGCTCTGGCGCTGTCGCTGATCATCGCCTCGGGCGATATGCGTATGCTCAACCGCCTGGCCGGCGAGCTGATCGCGGCCGAAAGCCGTGGCGAGCCGATGGTACTCGCGCTCGCGCACACCGAGCCAGGCGGAGGCAGCGACGTCGAGGACGTGGACGACATCGGGCGAGCCAAGGTCGGCTCGCGATTCACCCGTGTGCCCGGCGGTTACCGGCTCAACGCACGCAAGGTCTTCATCTCCAACGGCTCGGTCGCCCACTACAGCGTGGTGACGGCCTTCGAGGACCTGCACCGCCCGCTGCAGACGATGCGCTCGTTTCTGGTGCCGAAGGGCGCACCGGGGTTGTCGATCGGACGCATCGAGCACAAGCTCGGCCAGCGTCTTTCGACCGCGGCCGAGGTGGTGTGCGAGGACGTGTTCGTGCCCGAACGCGACGCAGTGCGCATGAACGACGGCGGCCGCACTATCGACGGTACGCTGGTGTTGACGCGAGGTCCGGTCGGCGCGATGGCGACCGGCATCGTGCGCGGTACGCTCGAGCGCACGCTACGCTACTTGCAGCACAAGCGCGTGCGCGGCCAGTGGTTGTTCGAGCAGCAACACGTGCAGCTGCGGCTGGGGGAGATGCTGGCGGCATTGCAGGCCGGCCGCGGGCTGTACACCGACGCCGCGTTGGCCGTCGACTACTTCGGCATAGGCGCCGCATTGCGTGGGATGCCGAGCAAGATCCCCGGCTGGGTCGCGCGCTCGCAGGGCTACCGAGCGCTCGTCGACAAAGCCCTTTCGCTCGGTCGCTCGCAGGCGCTGGTCGACCGCCTGACTGGCCCCGACGTGCTGCAACGTTTGGTGGCGCACTCGTCGATCGCGAAGTTCGCCTGCAGCGACTTGTCCGTACGCACGGCGATGCAGGCGATGGAGATCTTGGGCCCGGACGCCAACGATCCACAGTGGGGCGTTGAGAAGTGCATGCGTGACGCCAAGCTCGGGCAGATATTCGAAGGCACCAACCAGATCAACCGGCTGCACGTGGCGCGCGGGCTTCTGACCAGGCGGGGCGGCTGATGACGGTCGGTGAGGGCACCGCGGTGATCGACCCGGCTCGCCTCAAGCAGTCGCGTAAGGACCTCCGGCGCGGCGCGCTGCGCGTGGCGCGGCACTTGATCCGCGTCGAGCGTCGCGAGGGGACCCTCGCCCGCACGCTTTCGCTGATCGTTTCGCAGCGTGCGCCGAGCTTCGCTCGCGACTTCACGTTTGCCGAGCTCTTGGAGTGGGCTGCCGAACGCTACGGGACACGCACCGCCCTCGAGTACGGCAGCGAGCGCATCACCTTCGAGGAGCACAACCGCCGCGCCAACCGGATCGCGCGCAACCTGCGTGCCGCCGGCATTCGGCGCGACCAGGGTGTGGTGCTGATGCTATCCAACCACCCGCGCTTCCTGGACACGTTCTTCGCGATCCAGAAGCTCGGTGCCTACGCCGTGCCGGTCAACACAGCGCTGGTCGGTGAGGGGCTACAGTACATTCTGAACCACTCGGAGTCGGTTGCGGTGGTATGCGATCACGTGACTGCGGCGCAGATCGTTGTCGTGCGCGAGCGCCTGCCGCGCATTGCACAGATCTGGGTGAACGCGGCGGAGGCGCCCGATGACTTTCAGCTGCCCGCCGGCATGCGTCCGTTCGACGAGCTTTGCCACGCGCGGGAAGAGGACGGCGAAAATCTCGGCGTACAGCCGACACTCGGCGCACCGAGCCTGCTGCTCTACACCTCAGGCACGACCGGGCTGCCGAAGGCGGTGGTGAGCCCGTACGGCAATCTGCGTGTCAAAAGCATCGGCTTGCTGGCCAACCTCGTCTACGAGCCGAGCGACAAGCTCTACACCTGCTTGCCGCTGGTGCACGCCAATGCACTGCTCTTGAGCGTGATGCAGTCGCTGTGGCTGGGTATCCCGCTGGTTCTGGGCAAGCGCTTCAGCGCCTCGCGCTTCTGGCAAGAGCTCGCGCAGTGCGGCGCGACCCAGTTCAATACCGTCGGGGGTATGATTCCGATCCTGCTCAAGACGCCGCCGACGCCGTTCGACCGGGCGCACCAGGTCAAACGCGTGATCAGCGCGGCTTGTCCCAAGGACGCCTGGGAAGCGTTCGAGCGGCGCTTCGGCGTCACGCTGTGGGAGGCCTACGGTGCGGTCGATGGCGCCGGCGTCACCATCTTCAACATGGGTAACGCGCCGGTCGGCTCGCTCGGGCGACCGTCCCGCGCGGTCCAGTGGCGCCTGGTCAAGGCCGACGGCGGCGACGCGGCCGCCGGCGAGCCGGGTGAGCTGATGGTGCATGTCGGACAGCGCGACGAATCCAAGGTCCTTTACTTCAAGAACGAGCGCGCAAGCAACGAGAAGGTGGTCGACGGCTGGCTTCACACCGGCGACTTGATGCAGAAGGACGCCGCCGGGTTTTTGTACTTCGTCGGCCGCAATACCGACTCGATGCGTCGCCGCGGCGAAAACGTTTCGGCCTACGAGGTCGAAAAGGTGGTCGACAGTCACCCCGACGTGCTCGAGAGCGCGGCTTTCGGCGTGCCGTCGGAAGTGGGTGAGGACGACATCATGATCGCCGTGGTCCCGGTCGACGGGCGAACACTCGACCCGCAGGGGCTGCTCTCGTTTCTCAAAGAGCGCCTGCCGAAGTACGCGCTACCGGCGTATCTGGACGTGTTGAGCGAGCTGCCCAAAACCGGCACCCACCGCGTGATCAAGACCGAGCTGAAGAGGCGCGGCGCGGGTGAGCATACGATTCGACTGCAAGGATTGTGAGCAGGAGGGCACGGTGCGAGACGTATTCATCGTCGGCGTCTATACCAGCAAGTTCGGCAAGCACCCGGTGCTGAGCGTGAAGCAGCTGGCGGCCGAAGCTGCGCACGGCGTGCTCGAGGACGCCGCTCTGAACAAACAGGCGCTTCAATCAGTGTGGTTTTCGAACTCGGCGTGGGGCCTGAACGGCTACCAACACTGCATTCGCGGCCAGGTTGCGCTGCGCCCGATCGGCATCGACGGGATTCCGATCACCAACGTCGAAAACGCCTGCGCCAGCGGCTCGACCGCGCTGCATGGCGCCTGGAAAGACGTGGCGTGTGGGCTGTACGACGTCTCGCTCGCGCTCGGGGCCGAGAAGCTCTATCAGCGCAACAAGTACGCCGTCTTCGCCGGATTTCTCGCCGGAACGGACGTCGAAGCGGCCGCCTCCGAGGCCGCACGTGTTGCGCGCGTCACGGCAGAGGGCAATGCGGTCGAGCCGCCCGCACGCGACGCCGGGCCTTCCAGCGAGGCTTCGCGCAAGCGCAAGCAGCGTACGCGCCAGCTGTTTGGGGCGCGGCTGCAGACCCTGCGTGATCAAGCCGTGGTCGGCATCCAGCTCGGCGAGGCGCTCGGCTACGGCCAGCTGCGGGCGCTGTTCTCTGCAGGTCGGGGCGGCAGCGGCTCGCGCCGCGGCAAGGGGGGCCGCGGCGATCACTCGCCCTTCATGGACATCTACGCCTTCGTCGCGCGCGAGCACATGCGCAAGTACGGCAGCACGGCGCGCCAGCTGGCGGTGATCGCCTCGAAGAACCACTGGCACTCCTCGATGAATCCGAACGCGCAGTATTGCTTCGAGGTCACGCCTGAAGAGGTGCTGGCCGACCGTGTGGTCGCGCCGCCGCTGACGCGTGCGATGTGCGCGCCGATCGGCGACGGCTCTGCGGCGGCGATCTTGATGAGCGAGCATGCCGTTGACCGCTTCGGGCTGCGGCAGCGCGCGGTGCGCGTGCGCGCCTCGGTGCTCGGCTCCGGCCACGACCGGCTGCCGGACGAGCCGGACATCGGCGGGCGGCTTGCCAAGCTCGCCTACGACCGGGCGAGTGTCGGTCCCGGTGACATCGGTTGTGCAGAAGTCCACGATGCCACCGCCTTCGGCGAGCTGCATCAGACCGAAGCGCTCGGCTTCTTCCCCAAAGGGCAGGGCGGCGTCGCAGCGGAGCGCGGCGACACCCGTCTGGGCGGCAAGCTACCGGTCAACCCGTCGGGCGGCCTGCTCTCGCGCGGCCACCCGATTGGCGCCTCCGGGCTTTCTCAGATTCACGAGCTGGTCACGCAGCTGCGGGGCGAGGCTGGCCCGCGCCAGGTACAGGGCGTTCGGCTAGCACTGGCCGAAAACGGCGGCGGGGCGCTCGGTAACGAAGAAGCCGCGATGTGCATCCATATCCTGGAGCGCTGACGCGGAAGCACGGAAGGAATCAGACCTTCCTGAAGGCCCCGGGCACAACCGCGGAAGCCGCGACCTCGCAGGGAACGTTTCGCGCAGGCTCGTAAAGCCAAGCCCCCCGTGGTGTGCCAACCCTGGATCGTGCGCTCGTGCGGCCGCCCGATAGTAGAAATTGAACCTGCCGCCGAGACGCCTACGGCGTAGAACGCGCCCGGTGGCCGTCCCATAGTCGTCCGAGCGCTCGATCAAGCGGTTCTGGAGACACGGGCTGAAGTGTCCTTGTCGCCTTGCCAGGGGCAGAAGCGACCTCGTCTTGGCTGTCCCGCCGGCCGCCACCCGGAGGCGCATACGCACGCAGCTTGCGAAACAGGGTGCGCAGCGGTATGCGCAACAACTTCGCTGCAGCTTGTCGGTCGCCGCCGGCGCGGCGCAGCGCTTCGTCCACCAGCGCGCGTTCGTAGCGTCGCAGCTGGCATCTCAACCCGAGCTCCCCGTCCAGGACCGAGAGCACCGGCGCGCAGCCCGCCGGTACGCGATTGCCGGTCAGGTAGCCCGGGAAATCAGCGGGCATGATTCGCACGCCGCTTGCGAGCAGGGCCGCGCGCTCGATTGCGTAGCGCAGCTCGCGAACGTTGCCGGGCCAGGGGTAGCGCCGCAAGACGGCCAGCGCTTCGGCGGAGAGCTCGCGCGCCGCCAGCTCCGAGTCACGACAGGCCCGATCCAAGAACGATCGCGCAAGCGGCTCGATCTCGTCGGGCCGCTCCCGCAGGGGCGGCACATCGAGGCGGATCCCATTGAGCCTGAAGAACAGGTCCTGGCGGAAGCTGCCACGGTCGACCATGGCTTCGAGATCGCAATGAGTTGCGGCGATTACGTGCGCGTCCACCTCGACCTCCGAAGCAGACCCGAGACGCGTGACTTTCTGGGTCTCGATTGCGCGGAGCAGCGCGCTCTGGGCGCTGGCGCTCAGCTCTCCGACCTCATCGAGAAACAGAGTTCCACCACACGCGCGCTCGAAGACGCCGATGCTACGTTGGTTTGCGCTGGTGAACGCGCCCCGTTCGTGCCCGAACAGCGTGCTTTCGAGTAGGGACGGTGCTATGGCGGCGCAATTGACCGCGACCAGCGGCCGGTTGGCACGCGACGAGGCGCGATGAACCGCCTGTGCGACGTGTTCTTTGCCGACACCGGTTTCGCCGAGCACGAGGACCGGCAGCCGGCCTCGTGCCGCGCGAGCCGCGTCTGCGTACAGCCTCTGCATGGCGGGGTCGCGAATTATGACCTCGCTCTGGTCGTTGCCGCGGTCGCGCATAGCGGCGGCGCTGGCCGCCGCGGCCGGCGTGCGCAGCTCGGCCACGCTGGTCAAGGTCACGATATGACTGGCTCCGGCTGGATCTTTCATCGCGCTCTCGAGATCGCAATGGACGGCGGGAACGGCGCTGCGACCCTCGTGACGAGGACGTAGGACTCTCGAGCAGGTCGCTGTGGGCCCCGAATTCCGTGTCCGAACATGATGTCCAAGCAATGTCGCGCGCGTCCGCGCGGCCCGCGGACGCGCCACTCGACGGGGACTCTACGGCGGGCTGCGGCCCTAAAGCGGTAACCGTTGATGACCTTTGGTGACCGAGGGGTGTCCCGACCGCGGGAGGCGACTTCGCCATGGTTGCAATGGGCGAGCTCGACTGAAGCGGCCATCCGTCGCGCCGAGGTCGGTTCTGTGGCGCGCGGTCGGGGATGCAATTTGTGCTCTCGCCGCAGCGGCGCTCAAAACCCTCCGCGACCGCCTTCCGGGCGGGACAGCGCCGCCTGCGGCGTTGCGCGACACTCGAAATGTCAAGAAGTATTGCATCGGTCGCGCGCCTTGCATCCAGCACCGTCGCGCTCCGAAATCCGGCCACGCCGGGTATTGAGATCGGCTCTACGGTGAAGCGAGCGCGTGGCGGGAGAGTTGGCGTTTTGGAGCGCCGTATCCGCGTCCTCGAGCGCGACCTCCGAGCGAAGCGTGTCCGCTCGTCACTCGGGCACGACCCGCGGGCAGCCGAGCACCACGCTCACGCTGCCGCCCGCGCGCAGCTGGTCGCATGTCTGCGAGCAGGCCACGAGCTCCATCGGCACATCGGGATGGTCGTAGTACCAGCCGCCCTGCGCCGCATCGCACTTCATAGCGTCGCCCACGTACGGCACGAGCGTCGTGCTGCCGTCGTGCGACCAGCTCAAGTTCACGAGCGTCTTGTCGAAGCCGCCGCTGCTTTCGGGGATCGCGTACTCGCACGGCAAGGCCTGGGAGCGGATCTGGTTGATCGCGTCGACCACGCCCTGAACCTGTGTAGGGTCGTCCACGAGAAACGCGTCGCCGGTGCCACCCGCCGCCGCCATTTGGTTGAGCCCGTCCACGTTGCCGATGCCGAGGACGTAGGTCGGGATCGACGGGATTCCGTTCAAACCGTCGGCTGCCGCGGCCGACGCGTTGTCGAGCGTGGAGCCGCACCCTGCGGGCTCGCCGTCGGTGACCAGCAGCACGGCCTGTTTGCGGTCCGGCATCTGCATCTGGCGTGCTCGCGCGAACGCGATCGCACCTTGCAGGGCGGCCGTGGTCGCCGTGCCGAGCGACGGCACCTGCGCCGCCATCGCGGACTGCAAGGCGGCCGCATTGCCGGGCAGATCCGCCACGTCCACCAGCGGCGTCTGGTACGGCGCGACGTCGCAACCGCCGGAGAAGAACTGGATGCCGACGCCGATGCCAGCGGTCTGGGGATTGGTGAAGAACTGGTTGAGCGCCGTGGTAACAGGGGTCCACAAGTCGGTGGGAACGACCATCGACAGCGATTCGTCCATCATCACGTAGATATCGAGCGGTCGCGCCTGGGCGTCGTAGGTGTCGCCGCCGCACTGGGGGTCACCCGGGGCGACGACCGGTCCGGCGCCGTCGCCGCTGCCGCTCGCGCCGCCGCCGCCGGTCGCCGCGGTTGCGTTTCCGAACGCGTCCGAACCGCCGCCGACAGCCGGGCCGCTTCCGCTTGCAGGAGCACCGCCAGTGGCGGTCGCGGGCCCACCGCGTTGCGAGGCGCCTTGGGGGTCGGCCCCGCACCCGACCAGGCACGCGAGCATGCATGCCGCTCCGATCGCTCGCTTGACGTCTCCGACCATGGCCCGGGCTCACAAGGGGCCGCCGCGCCCCGGCGAACGTCCCACCTTACATCTGGGTAGCACGCCCTGGTCGAAACGTCGCCTGCATCGGCGCTTTCGTGGCCGCGGTCGGCGCGCCGGGCGAAAACAGCGCCGCTGCGGGCGTCGACCCGGCAACGAGCAGCGACGTCCTCACCAACGGCGGTGCCGCATACGTGTTCGAGCCCGCAGGAACGACCCAGGGGCGGCCGTTCTCTACGCGCGCAAGCGGATCGGCCCCGGTGCCCTTGGGGAGTATTGACAGTAATCAGATCCATGACTAGCTACTCGTCAAAGGAAGCGCTCACCTCGGCCTGCGTCGAATGCTCGGTCGACGAGTGGGCCGCTTCCCCGGTTGGGCATTCCGAGCTCGCTGACCGCCGGCGCATCTCGCGGCACCAGGCGACTCGCAGCGCGGTCTCGATCTGGGCGGGCGGCGCGCTCAACCGCCGGGGTAAGCGGTCTCGCTCGTGACCCGTTTGTAGTGGACTGCAGCACGACTGTCGCGAGGAGTCATCGCCATGACTGCAGGCAACAATCGGTCGCCCTTCAGCCTTCACTTCGGGCTCGGGCTGGCCGTCGGCGTGATGGCTGCGGCGTGTAGCGCCAATCCCGGGTCCTCGAACCGGCTGGGGACGACGCCCGACCAAACGGCTCAGGGCGCAGGTGTACCGCCGAGCACAGCCGCAGGCACCGGCGGCACCCCGGCAGCAGGGACGGGCGGCGCGATGGCCGGTGACAGCGCGGGCGGGGCCGGCGGGGGCGCAGTCACCGGAGGCGCGGACGGATTCGCCGGGCCCGATGCGGGTACCAACGGCGCCGCGGGCGCAGGCAGCCGTTCCGACGCCAGTGTCCCGCCCGGCAACCCGGGCGACGCCGCCGTCACCGGCCAGGGTGATGCCGCCGCTGCGGTCGATGCCGGGCAGAGCGGGCCCGCGTTGTGGATCGCACCCGATGGCGACGACGCCAATCCCGGCACCGAGAGCGCCCCGCTGCGCGGGCTGGCAGCGGCGCACGACCGCGCGACGGCCGGCACGACCATCTGGGTGAAGGCAGGAACCTACGCGTTCGACAAGACCGTGAACCTCCAGAAGACCGGCGGCGAGCAGAGCCCCTTCAACCTGTTCGCCGCGCCCGGCGCTCGGCCGGTCTTCGACTTTTCCGAGGAGCCGCGCGACACGAGCTCGGCGCGCGGGCTCGAGCTTTCCGGCCAGTACTGGCATCTGCGCGGGCTCGAGCTCGAGAACGCCGGTGACAACTGCGTCCACATCTCGGGCTCGCACAATACCGTCGAGCAGGTCGTGATCCACGGCTGCGACGACACCGGGCTGCAGATCACCGCCGACGGCTCGGAGGCCAGCGACCCCACGCGGGCCGCGCACAACACAGTCCTGAACTGCGACTCCTACGAGAACTACGACGCCGCCAACGGCGGCGAGAACGCCGACGGGTTTGCGGCCAAGCTCCACATCGGCGCGGGCAACGTGTTCCGCGGTTGTCGGGCTTGGCACAACGCGGACGACGGCTGGGACCTGTTCGCCGCAGACGACGTGGTGGTGATCGATCACTGCTGGGCGATCGAGAACGGCAAGATCAGCTCCACGCAGAGCAACCCCAACGGCGACGGCAACGGATTCAAGCTGGGCGGCGCGCCTGCGTTGGGCGACCCCAATGAGGGCGGCGCCGTGCACATGGTCACAGACTGCGCGTCGATCTCGAACCTCGCGTGCGGCTTCGTGCGCAACAACAACCCGGACGTTCCGCAGCTCTCGATGTGCGGCGGTCAGGGCAACGGAAAGGGCACGTTCTGCTCGCTCTCGAGCACGGGTGCGCTCACGGTGACCATGTCGGCCAGCGCTGCGATTGCGGCGCAGCGCAACGCCGACGGCAGCCTGCCCGACGTACACTGAGCGAATCGAGCCGCGTGAGAGCCATGTCAAGACAGCAGCTGATCGGCGCCGAGGTCTCGCTTTACACCGGAAAAGTGCGCGCCTACCTGCGCTTCAAAGGCATCGAGTTCGACGAGGTCCTGGCCACGCCGGAGGTGTACGCGAACGTCATCGTGCCCCGTACCGGTGTGCGTTTCATCCCGGTCTTGATCTCCGACGACGACGTCGCGGTGCAGGACTCGACCGCCATCATCGACTTCTTGGAAGAGCGCGAGCCGGAAGCGAGCGTCTATCCGAGCGGACCGCTGCAGCGACTGGTCGCGCTGCTGCTCGAAGTCTACGGCGACGAATGGCTGGTGATCCCGGCGATGCACTACCGCTGGAGCTTCCCTGAAAACCGCGCCTTTGCCGTCCGGGAATTCGGCGCGCTCGCCGGGTCCGACGCAACGCCGGAACAGCAACTCGCGATCGGAGAGATGGTCGCGAAGCCGTTTGCGGGCGCGCTACCCATGCTCGGGGTCACCGAAGCCACTGCCGCGGCCATCGAGCAGAGCTACCTCGGGCTGCTGGGCGAGCTCGATGCGCACTTCGCGCAACATCCATACCTGCTCGGTGGGCGCCCTTCGATCGGGGACTTCGGTCTGATCGGCCCGCTCTACGCGCATCTCTATCGCGATCCTTATTCCGGCCGGCTCATGCGCCAGCGCGCCCCACGCGTGGCGGCTTGGGTCGAGCGCATGATTCGGCCCGCACCGCGCTCCGGCGATTTCTTGTCCGGCGACCAGGTGCCCCAGACGCTCGAGCCCGTCCTGGCAAGGATGTTTCGCGAGCAAGGGCCCGTGCTGCTCAGCACGATGCACGCCCTGTCCCAGCTCGCGCAGACCCAGACCGGGCGCCTGCGGCGGACGATCGGCGAGCACAGCTTTACCGTCGAGGGTGTTACCGGAACCCGGCGCATCTATCCTTTCAATCTCTGGCGCTGGCAACGGCCCTACGATTGCTTTCGCGCGCTCGAGGGCGACGCGCTGACGTCGGCGCGAGCGTTGCTGCAGGCCACCGGAGGGCTGTCCACGATCAGCGCTCCGATGGACGTGCGCTTGCGGCGCGAGGGCAACGTGCTGCTGGTGTGAACGGCGAGCCTCTCGCCGCGCGCTTTGCCGAACAGATCCTCGCCCCGCGCGCGAGCCGAGCTCCCATTAGCTTATACGTGATCGGTTTAAGCGCCGCACCGCGCGGCCTGCGCGCTGCGCGCCTGTACCCCGGTTGGCCGCGCGTGTGGCCCGCGAGCGTCCCCCAATGCCCCCTTTGAGCGCCAGGGCTTGCTCGAGGCCTCCTTCGCCGACGCTGCAAGGTGGATTCGTTCTTGCTGTTGCGCGCGATGGTTGTACCCTTGCAGCAATGAGGCGGTCGGCACGGCGGGTTAGGTGCGCCATGCGAGCTCGAATCGGCCGCAGTGTCAGTGTGCGAAGGCCGCGCGACGAGGTGAATAGCGGATTTGCGGCCGAGGTGGGCGCGTCTCGTGGCTCGCTTGTCTTTGTCTTGCTGCTTCTGTCTGTAGATCAGTTGGCGCGCGCCTCGCACACCGCTTGATGGAGACGGCCCATGCGCGGAACCGATAGGCTCAGCCCGTGGCCATCATGGCCGCTGATCGTGCTGATCGCGTTGCTTTGCGGTTGTGGCGCCAGCGATGGCGGCGCGGGGCGCGGCCAAAGCATGGGGCAAGGTAACCCGGGCACGGCCGTGGTTGGGCAGCCCAGCGGCGCGCCGGCCGCCGGCGGGATCGCGGCAGGCTCCGGCGCGGGGCCGATGTCCGCCCCGACCACCGCTCCGACCGTAACCGGCGGCGCCGGGGCCGGCGCGCCGATCAGCGGCGGCGTGCCCTGCGAGGTGGCAACGGTCGTCAGCACGCACTGCACCACCTGTCACACCAATCCACCCGCGTTCGGCGCGCCGATGTCGCTGATGACCTATGCGGATTTCCACGCGCCAGCCAAGAGCGACGCGAGCAAGCTCGTCTACCAGATGATTCCCGCGCGCATCAACGCGACCGAGGTGAGCAGGCGCATGCCCCCGGCTTCGGGCACGGCGCTGAGCGCGAACGAGCTGCAAGCGCTCAACGACTGGGTCAACGGAGGCGCCCTGCCGAGCGCACAGCCCTGCGCGATCACGCCTGCGGGCAGCGGCAGCACCGGCGCCTCCGGCGCCGCGGGAGCGGGGGGGGGCGCGATGCCCGCCACGCATATGGGCGGCGAGTCGCCGGACCCGATCGAGTACAACGACCCGCTGATGAAGTGCTACCAGTTTCTCTCGCACGACCCCGGGGACAAGACACAGCCGTTCACCACGCCCACCACCCCGGACCTCTACAACAACTTCGACTTCATGGCGCCGTGGCAAGGCATCATGTATGGCCGCTCGTTCAAGACCGTCATCGGCAACATGGCGGCGATTCACCACTGGATCCTCTACAAGGACAACGCCGCGGTCACCGATGGCGCGATCTCGAGCTCGACCGGAGCCCACCCCGATGGGCAGTTTGTGACCGGCTGGGCGCCGGGCGCCTCGGACATCTATCTCGATCCGGACGTGGGTGTCGAGCTGCCCTCCGACGTCGGCTATACGCTCGAGACCCACCACAACAACACCACCGGTGCGCCCGCGCCCGACGCCTCGGGGGTCGAGCTATGCGTGACGCCGACCAAGCCCGCCAACGTGGCCTCGATCGCCTTTCTCGGCACCGACGCGATCAACGGCACCGTGGCCACGGGGACCTGCACGCCCACGAGCGGCGTGCCCGCTCACATCATCTCGACCATGCCGCACATGCATCTGAAGGGCAATCGCATGACGGTCATCATCACGCGTGCGGACGGAACGCAGGAAACCCTGCACGACCAACCCTTCGACTTCAACTACCAACACTCCTATCCGGAGAACGCCGTCATCAACCCAGGCGACAGCCTTGCCACGACCTGCTACTACAGCGCGCCGGCGACGTATGGCTCGAAGACGACAGATGAGATGTGCTATTTGTTTACGCTCTATTACCCGCCGATGTCGCTGACCAGCAGCGACCCGCTGGCGGCCGCAATTCACGGCGTCAACAACTGCATGTAGAGCGGGCTGTTTCTCGCACCTGCGCCTGGAGCCCCTGCTCCCCCACCGTTGTGGAGTAGCTCCAGCCGGTTGCGCATTTCGAAGGTCGGCGCGCCATGGCTCCCAGTCACTCCGTGATCGATGGCACGGTGCAGTACGGTGCAGGACACAGTGTGCGGGACTCCCTTCGCGCTTCGATGGGATGGAACGGAGTTGCACCGGTGCCAGGCGCAATGTCTGAGATGTCTCCGGCATCTTTGATTCTCGAAACGCGGGGGGACGCCACGACGGCGCCGGATGGGCGTGGTGCGTCGGTGGCCCACCGATGACTTGACCTCGCGCAACCGAGCTGGGCAGAGCAGATCGCCGTCCTCTGGGCCGGGGCGGGCGCATCGCCTCCGGGCTGCGGGCCACGCCACGCGGCGCCGGCCTTGCTATGCTCCGGGCGCGGGGTCGCGGCACAGCCGGATGGACGAGAGCCCGGCAGCGCGCTACGGACGCTGCTCGGTCGCGGCGTCGAGCCGAACGCGCGAAACCGGGCGGAAGCGGCCACGGCGTGCCGCAAAGGACGGAGGAACGGCGTCATGGTCATGGGACCCTTGCTGGTCGGCATCTACGTGCTAGTGCTCGCAACTTTTGTGGGTTTCGAAGTCATCACCAAGGTGCCGCCGCTGCTGCACACGCCGTTGACCAGCGGCTCGAACGCGATCAGCGGCATCACCATCGTCGGTGCGCTCACCACGGCGACCACGGCCGCGGTCACCGGCAGCAACGTGCTCGGCTTTCTTGCGATCGCGCTGGCCACCATCAATGTGGTCGGCGGCTTCGTCGTCACCGACCGCATGCTCAAGATGTTCGGGAAGAAGAAGTGAGCGATCTCATGCACAGGCTGATCGTCCCAGCGATCTACCTGGTCTCGTCGGTGCTCTTCATCTACGGGCTCAAGCTGCTCGGCCGGGTCCGGTCCGCGCGCACCGGTAACAGTGTCGCCGCGGCCGGCATGCTGCTCGCCGTGGTCGGCACGCTGCTCGAGCTCGGCACCATCGACTACCGCTGGATCGCCGGCGGTGTTGCCGTCGGCGGCGTGATCGGTGTGGTCGCGGCAGTGCGCGTGCCGATGACCTCGATGCCAGAGATGGTCGCTCTGTTCAACGGCTTTGGCGGCGCCGCTTCGACGCTGGTCGCGCTGGCGTTCGTATGGCTCAAGCTGGTCGAGGAGGCGCCGCTGGGCACACCCTCGTCCGTACTGGGTGGCTCGCAGGCCTTCACCGTCGGCCTGTCGGTGCTAATCGGGGCGGTCACGCTGGCCGGCAGCGTGGTGGCGTACTTGAAGCTGAGCGGCAGGTTGAGGAAAGGCCAGCCGATTCTGCTGCCGGGCCGCCACGCCATCAACGCGGTCCTCGGTCTAGCGTCGCTGGCGCTGATCGCGCACATCATGGTGGCGGACGTCGGGGTCGCGGTGGACGAAGTCTTCGCGCTCGCGATCGTGAGCTCACTGCTGGGTGTGCTGCTGGTGATTCCAATCGGCGGCGCGGACATGCCGGTGGTGGTTTGCCTGCTCAATAGCTATTCGGGCATGGCTGCGACTGCTACGGGCTTCATCCTTGGCAACAACCTGTTGATCATCGCGGGGGCGCTCGTGGGCTCGTCGGGCATCATCTTGTGCCAAATCATGTGCGTAGCCATGAACCGCTCCCTGCTGAACGTGCTGGTCGGCGGCTTCGGAGACGCTGGCGTGAGCGCAGGCGACAGCGAGTACCAGAACGTCACCTCTTGCGGCCCCGAGGAGGCCGCGATGATGCTGGAGAGCGCTGAGTCAGTGATCTTCGTTCCCGGCTACGGTCTGGCTGTGGCACAGGCGCAGCACGCGGTGCGTGAGCTGGCCGACGAGCTCGAGAAGCGCAACTGCCGCGTCAGCTACGCCGTTCATCCGGTGGCGGGGCGGATGCCCGGCCACATGAACGTGTTGCTGGCCGAGGCCGACGTGCCGCACGAGCACATGAGGGAGATGGAGGAGATCAATCCCGAGTTCAAGAGCACCGACGTGGTGTTCGTGCTTGGCGCTAACGACGTGGTTAACCCGGTTGCGCTGCACGACAAGAGCAGCCCGATCTACGGCATGCCGATCCTGAACGTGCACGAGGCGCGTGCGGTGTTCATCGTCAAGCGCGGCCTCGGCGCGGGCTACGCTGGCGTGAAGAACGTGCTGTTCGAGTACGCCAACGCGACCATGATCTTCGGCGATGCCAAGAAGGTGCTGCAGAGCATCACCAAGGAGCTCAAAGGCGGCTAGTCGAGCCCTCGCGTAGCATGCTCGCCGTGGTCGGCGCCAATGCGCTGCAGGAGGAACTATGCCAAACGGGCGCTACCGGGCGCGCGACCTCCTGACGGTCCCGGGACTGCTGAGCCTGGCGCGTGTTCCCATGGCCGCCTGCTTTCCGTGGGTGGTTGACCAGCCGCGCTTTGCTTTTGCGCTGCTGTGCGCGGCCGCCGTCAGCGACGTGCTCGACGGCTGGTACGCGCGTCGCTTTCGGCAGGTGACGCCCACGGGCTGCGCCGTCGACCCACTTACCGACAAGCTGTTCGTCCTTACCGTCGCCGTCGCCCTGGTGACGCAGCGCAAGCTCTCCGCGGGCGCCGTTCTACTCCTGAGCACCCGCGAGATCGGCGAGCTCCCGCTGGTCGTTTGGCTCGCCCTGAACGATCGCGCGCGCGGCGTGCGTGCCGAGCAGCCCGCCGCGAACGTGCCGGGAAAGGTCGCAACCGTGCTGCAGTTCGCGGCGGTGAGCGCGGCACTATTTCGGGCGCCGCGAACCGATGCGCTGATCGCGGTCGCTGCGATTGGAGGCATCTTCGCGGCTGTCACGTACTGGAAGCGTGCTCTTCAGATTGCACGCCGGCTGAAATGAGACAGGAATCGAACGGGGGCAGCGAAGCGATTGCCTCCCCCGAACGGCGCGCGCTACCTCGGCGGCGTGCCGTCCCCCCGCGCCCCATCGGGGGGCGAGGAAAGCGTCGATGGCTTGGCGCGTTCGCTCAGAAGCGTGCGACTCGCGTGCAACCGCGAGGCGATGATCGGCGGTGGCAGTAGACCACCCGCGACCAGCGCCGCGGCCAGGGCGCCGAAGACCACGACCTCGCGGCGCAACAGTGCCAGGCGGAGAGAAACCACGTGGGTCCCGCAGAATAGGGAGAAGTACATCCGCAGCACTGCGAGCCCGGTCAGGGCGGCAGCTGCCACAACGAGGAACCCGAGCGCGGGGAATTCGTGCACGGCGCCTTCGACCAACATCTCCTGACCGATGAAGCCCAGTGTGCCCGGGAACCCGGTGCAGGCCAGGCCGAGGATCAAGAAGCTCACCGCGAGCTGCGGCATCTGCTCGTAGCCGCCGTGGTGCCTGTTCAGGTCGAGCCGCCCCCGTCGTGTCTCCAGAGACAGGACTGCCCTCGCCAAGCCCGTGAAGGCGAGAGCAGAGGAGAGCCAGAGCACCAGCGAGCCCGCAAGCGCCCGCGGGGAAGCGCAGTCCAATCCGGCCAGCACGAGCGCCGACTGGCTCACGAACAGGTATCCGCAAGCGCGACGCGCGTCTCGTTGCACCACGGCAAGCGCGGCGCCATAGACGGCGGTCACGAGCGACAGGATGGCGAGGGTTCGCAACATGCCGGCGCTCGCGTGTGGCACCAGGAGCACGACCGCAACGTAGGATCCGAGCTGCGGCGCACTGAAGCGGACCGTCGGTCCGATCCGTCCACTGTCGAAGACTTCCGGAATCCACGCATGAAACGGAAAGATGCCCTTGCGAATGAGGATTGCGACGACCACGAGCCAGAGCCCGACAGTGCCCGCCATGTGTCCGGGTGCCAGGGCCCACAGCGCCACGCCTGTGCCCATCAAGCCCGCGCTCGTCCACAGGTACAGGCTTGCCACGCGGTGCGCGCGCGGGTGCAGTGTTCTCGAGAGGCCTCTGACGAACAGCAGGTTCGACAGCGTCCAGAACCCGATCAGCAGAGCCGGGCTCTCCGTCAGAAAGGCCAGCGTCGCGGTCAGGGTCGCGAGCGCCGTTCGCTGCAGGCCGGCGCCGTCGAGTCGAGAACGCGGTGTCACCGCGATGGTCACGAGCCAGAGCGAAGCGGGCAGCAGGAGAAGGGGGGCCGAGAAGCCCGAGACGCGCACCAGCGAGCCTCCCAGCAGGCGATGATCCGGCCACGGCCACGCGATGCGTAGAGAGCCAAGAGCGGGAGCCACCAGGACGGCGGCACACACGGCGAGCGTACCGCACGCGCAGGCGACCGCGACCGCGCGCAGGCGCTCTAGCTCCAGGCCGGTGCGCGCCAGCAGCACGAACAGCAACGGGAGGGCTGCGATCATCGCGAGCCATGTCAGCGCCACGCTCACTTTGGCCCTCCCTTGTGGGAGGTCGGCGCGGCCACCAGCCACCGATCCAGGCGGTCGAGCCACCCGACGACCCACTGGAACGGGTGGACCACGAGCCGGTCGAGTAGCGCGTCTGCGAAACCTCGCTCGAGCGCGAAGAGGTAGAGCCCCGGCGTTGTCGGCCACGGCCGGCGGCCCCCGGAGCTTGCGACGACGCGATCCCCGACGCGGTCTTCGAGCTCGTGGAGATCGTGCAAGACGTTGGGCGCGCTGAGAAACTGCAGCAGGCGGAACGAAGCGTTTCCAACGATGTGGACGAATGCTAGCGTGGTCCACCCGATCGAGATCTCCAGCACGATCAGTCCGACCTGCGTGAGCGCAGCATAGCAGAGGGCCGACTTGGCATCGGTCTGCGCGCGCGCCGTCAGCGTGGCGTACAAGGCCGTGGTGACGCCTGCGAGGGCGGCCAGCAGTCGAGCCAGCCAGGAGCCTGCCAGCAAGGGCTCGGCACGCAGCAGCAGGAAGCAGCCTGCGTGGATGGAGAGTGCGCCATAATACACGGCGCTGGACGGCGTGGGGCCCTCCATGGCTCGAGGCAGCCAGCCGGAGAACGGCAGCAGCGCGCTTTTGGCGGCCACCGCCACCAGGATCAGCAGCGCGATCGCCAGCGCCTGTCCCGGCGCGAGCTCGACCGGGGAGACCGTCCATTTCGAAAACAACAGCGATAGGCTGCCGCTGCCGGCCCAATGGTGCAGCAGCACGGCCGCGCTCAGCATCGCTGCGTCCCCGACGCGATAAACGGCCAGGACGCGAAACGCGTTGGTGACCGGCGCAGGTCGGTCGTGGAAGAAGGCCACCAGCAAGACCGAGCTCAGGCCCAAGAGCTCCCATCCAGCAACCAGGACTTCGATACTGCCCGCGATCGCAACCAACTCCATTCCGAGCGTGAACATCGCCAGCTGCACGAAGTAGCGATGGAAGCCCGCCTCCCTGTGCAAGTAGCGGAACGAAAAGGCCGCCACGGTGCCGCAGATCCCCACCGCGAGCGTGGCAAAGCCTAGCGACAGGCCATCCACCACGAAGTCCAGAGCGAACGCGTGCTCGTCGAAGGAGAGCCATTCGCCATACGACAACAGCGACGACGACGACGGGTGGGCGAGCCGATCACCGAGCGCGATGACCGCCGCGAGCAGGGCGGCTACGAACGTCAGCCGCGTCAGGACCCCCACGGCCGTCTCGTTCAGGCGACGGCCGAAGAGCGCGGAGACCGAGAGCACGCCCAGCAGCGACAGGGGCGCGAGCAACATCACGAGCACCGAGGCCTGCAGCAGCGGCGAAGGCGCGGTCACGGTGCCTCTTGGCTCGGCGTGGCCGGCCGGCTGATCCGCACGAAGGAGAGGTGCCCGCGATGGCCAGCGTAGTGTGTGCGCGAGCTCCCGGCGACGACCGGGACGGCCTGCTCGGGAACGTACGGTCTGAAGCCCGAGGCGTCGAGCTCGGAGATCCGGTTGGCCGCGGGGTCGAGGGCGGCGAGGAAAATCCAGCGTCCCTGCACGAGCCGCCGCAGCTGCGAGTCTTGTTCCAGGATACGCAGCAGCCGTTGCGGCGAGGTCTCGACCGCGATCACGAGCCGCACGGGCTCGTGGATCTCCAGCATCTGCCACGGCAGGCCAGCGCGCAGGTCGCTCTGAGCGCCGTCCATGACTCCGATCAGGCCGGTGACGTTGTGAGGCAGCTTGGTGCCGCAGCCGTATCCGGTCGGATCGACATAGCCGAAGAGGTACTCGAGGCTGATTCCTGCGACGACAGGCACCACGGCGGCGAGCAAGCGGGCAAGGTCCGCCCCGTCCGCATCGCGCACCGGGTCGTAGGAGACGAGAAACGCCCGCCGATCGAAGAACAGCCCCCTCGTGCGCGTGCGCCGTCCGATCACGCACACCGCGTTGGTAGCGTGTCCGTATTCGGGGCGCGGTTGCGCCAAGTCCACCGCGCGCGTCTGCACGTGCAACAGCGAAGCCTGGTCGGGAAGCCAGGAAGGGGGAGCCGCCTCGAACCTTCGGCAGCGTTCATGCGCCTCGCGTCGCCGCGCGACTTCAAGTGTCGCGCGCGCGTGCTGGAGCAGCGGCAGCAGGGCATCCGGCACGAGATCGGTATCGTAGAGCTCGACGTCACTATTGGCGCTGTTGCGTTGCCCACCGACAAACCAGGTCTCCTGGCCAAGGCTCAGGCCGAGCTCGGCCAGCCGGGCGCGAACGCGCGGATCGTTGGCCATTTGCGCGAACGCGCGAGCGTTCGGCCCACCGCGACCGCCACCGCAAGCCCCGCAGTCGTGCGCGGACTCGTGCGGGTTGTTGAGGCTGCTCGACCCGTGTCCGAGCACGATCACCAGCGGCGCGATCCGATCGAGGATCCCCAACGGACGGAGCTGGCCCCAAACGATGTCCGCCATCTCCTCCACCGTGAAGCCGAAGCGCTGTCCCAGCGGTGGCGAGCCGGAAACGCGATCGAGCCGCAGCCGGGCCGGGGCGCCTCTCGAGCGCGCACGTTGCAAGCGCGACAGGCCACGGCGGGACCAAGGAAACAACACGCGCAAGACCAGGGGGACGATCCACAGGGCGCCCAGGAGCGCGGTGATCAGCGCTCCGCGGCCGAAGGTACGACTCCCGACGTGGATATCCCTGTCCACCCTTGCCGCAACCCGCCTGCGCGCGCTGCGCAGGCGACCCGCGAGCTCCGGCACGCTGCGGTCGTCGTCGCTTTCGGTGATGTAGCTCTCGGCCGTGATCGTCACGGGGCACAACGGCCGAGCATGGGCGGCACGCGCACCCCTGTAGTACATGGCAACCCCGAAGAACCCGGCCGCACCGAAGGTCTCCACGCTGGGTTCCACCTCCTCCAAATGCCTGCGCAGGGATTCCTCGCGGTCGTCGATGCAGCAGATGACCTGGAAGCTCGCAGACCGCGCTGGCTGCTCCGGGCCGTCGGCGGCGAGGGCGTCGTAGAAGCGGTGGCGGAGCTGTCTCTCGTAGGCGAGGTGAAGCAAGCGCCGCCGCGTCAAGCCGTCGATCGCGGCCAACTCCAGCTCCAGCTTCGCCGTGTCGACCGTA
Source organism: uncultured delta proteobacterium (assembly GCA_963778655.1). GTDB lineage: Bacteria > Myxococcota_A > Polyangia > Polyangiales > JAFGIB01 > CAVZVA01. The sequence goes on along the minus strand of CAVZVA010000010.1, from coordinate 56,398 downwards.
CTGAGCGCAGCCACCAGCGCGGCAGGAAGCCCGCAGAGCTGAGACAGTTGGAAGATCGGCCATGCTCGTTCGATCGCGCTGGGCGCGACCGGCGGGGGAAGTTTCGCTCTCAAGGTCGCCCGCAGCTCGGCCAGCGGAACGTCGATGCGTGCGTTGTGCGCCGCGTGGCGCAGCGCTGCGCGGGACAGCAGAAGCTGTACGGCGAGATAGTCCACGAGGCGGGCAGGCACCGCGAATACCGGCCCGCGATCGGGTCGCGTCTCGAACTGCCACACCATTCCCGCCCAACCGCGCAGCCAGAGGGCTTCGGTGACGAGGAACTCCTGCCACTCTTGGTCTTCCACACCCAGCTGCCGCAGCGAGTGGACGAGCGATGCGCCGCCATCTCGCCCGGACGCCTGATCGTCGGCAATCAGATCGACCAGGCCCGACGCCCACGCTCCGCACAGTCGCGCGGTAGCTCGCCCGTACACGTCCAGAAAGCAGGCATGGATTCCCCGCTCTCGCCCGGGCATCGGCCAGTGAGCCAGGCCCTGGTCGAGGTAGGCACCGATGAAGCGGATCAGCACGGGCCGAGTCCATTCGTCCGGATCCAAGTCCGAGACGGCGATCAGGAGGTCCCGGTGGCGCACGCTACCCGTCGGAGCCGGGGCTGCGGGCACCGGCAAGCGTTCGACGGCGTTCACGCACGCTGCCCAGAGCGCGGCGACGAGTCGGCGCTCCTCATGCAGAGGGTGGGCCTGGCCCGGGCACAGCCGCTGCCGCGCGTCACCGGGCAGATCCTCGCGAAAGCGGCTGCCTGCGCTGCTCTCGTCGAACAGCCACTGCAGGCTGGCGCCTCGCGCTTCTGGAATCCCGTGTAGCAGAATCCGGCGCCACAGCGTGAAGCGCGACACCTGCGCGACCACCGCCTCTTCGGCGCGAGCCCCGAGCTCTGTCGTCAGAACGGCGTCGAGATCCTGGTGCGAGATGCGACCACGCCGCAGCTCGCCTCGGTAAGCGTCTTCCGTCAGGAATGGCTCGCAGCCCAGACGCCGACCAGCGTGAATGACTGCGTCTTCGAATGGCGCGTCCTCGAACGCGTGGAGCGTGTTGTGGTGAATGAACTCGCTGATCGGCCCCTGTGCGGGCAGGTGGTGGGCCGCGTGCTCGACTGCGCGCGCGATGCCTGAAGCGGGCGTCGTTGCGCCGCTGGGGTCGCCTGCGGGGAGCGATGGTACCGTGTTGGCTGTCACGTGAACGACGCTCCGTGATGCTTGTTTCGGCCTAGATTCGGTTGCCCTGGAGCTCCTTCCCGTCCTGCAGCCGGGGTGACGCGCGTTCTAACTGGCAATTCCCCGCTTGTCCATGCGGCAAGCAGCGCCGCGTGGGCCGCCATGGAAGCCGCAGAGGGCGACGCGGTAGGGGAAACCGGTCATCCGGGTTGCTCGGGTCGATTCCGGCGGGCGCCGGCCAGCCGCCTAGAAGTCGACGTCTGTAACGCCGCTGGCGTCGCCCATCCGCAGTAGCTCGTCGGTGAGCGCAGTCACCAATGGCCGAGCACCTGGGTTGGTCATCACCTCACCGCTCGTTTCGAGCACCGCGACCCCAGCGCACAACCTGTCGCGCCCGCGCTCGGTGCTCATGAGAATGAGCTGATAGAGCGCTCCCCCCTGATCGCGCCACCGCGCCGTGGTCGACGCCTCTGGCGTGGTCTCGGTCTCGATCGTCGTAGCGAAATCATCCGAGCTGAGTTGTTGCGAAACGTACCTCTGCACGACTTCCCGAAGCTCCGCCTCGGGAGCACGCTGCCCCCGCGACGCAACGGCTTCGAAACAACCCTCCTGGTACAGATACAGGTGCCCGGACCGCGCACCACATGCCTCACAAATCAGATCCAACACCCGCTCCGCGCGCTCACTCGCAGTCCGCACTTCGGCTAGAGATCGCTTGATCTTGATACGCGTGCTCTCCGGGGCTCGCCAGTGCGACGTTGTCACATTGGAATGGAGCTCTGTGAGCTCGGGCAACACAAAGACGCCCAATCGATGCGCTTCATCCATCAAACGTTCGTAGCGCGCTCCGAGCGTTGAGCGCTCGCCGTGCCTGTACACCTTGGCGGCGAGCCGGCCGTAGCGCTCGATCGCGGGCTCGTCGCCCGCCCAGATCGCGATCCTCGCCCGGGCCTCGAACGTGGCGCCGAGCTCCAGGCCGGTAATGTCCAACGCCTTTAGGTCGAGGACGGCATCCTCGAGGCGCCCACTGGCCTTCTCGTATTCGCCGAGCTTTGCCTCGGCGAGCGCGAGCGCGCGGCGAATGACGACGGCCGAAGCATCAATGCCATGATCGCGGCAAACCCGCAGCGCGCGTTCGCCAAAGGCTTTGGCCTCCGCTGCACGGTCGAGGCTGACGAGCGCCTCGATGTAACCGCCCGCCAGTCGCGGCCAGCTCCCAAAACATCGCTCCGGGTGGCCTGGATCCGGCTCGGCGACCGCCAACCCCCGCTCGAACGCCGTGCAGGCCGCTTCGAATTGACCTCGCGCCTGTTCGAAGTAGCCGTCCCCCAAGTGCTTATACCCCAGCCAGCCCGGGAAGCGCGCTGCAAGCGGCTCGATCGCTTCGTTCAACTGGCGAATTCCAGTCAAGTCACTTGCGAGCGCATACGCGACCAGCTCCGCAGACAGCGTGCTCACGAACATCTGGCGCTGATTGGCTTGTAGCGCGAGCAGCTCGGCTTGCCTGCGAAAGCGCTCTGCGCCCTCAAAGTCGCCCTGATGCAGGCGCGCGACCCTCCGCAACGAGGTCCCGCTGACCCTCTGGATCGGGTCGTCCTCCAGCGCCCGCGCGCGCTGTTCCGCCGAGCTCATCCCAAGGCGGGCCTCGACCAATCCGATCCCGTACGCAATTGCGCCGCGCAAAGCGTTGATGTAGGTGACCTCGGTCGCGCTGAGCTTCGAAAGCGCTGAATCTACGTCCAACCAGAGCTGACGCGCGCGCTCCGGTCTGCTGTCTTTGACGGACTCGCGCGTCGCAATCGCGTTCTGCCACATGGCGTGAATCAGGGGTGACAAGACCGCGAAGGGCTCGAGAACCGCCGGCAACGACTGAAGCAGTGCGCAGTCCTGGGTGCGCGATCCGATCGCAATCGAAATCGCTGCATAGAACACAAGATGCTTGATCGCCTGCTCCGGATCGTAGACGCGGTCCTGCTCGGGCGCCGCCGCGTGACGCTCGGCCGCAAGCGTCAAGGCTCGCATCAAACGCTCGCCAGGACTTCCGGCGTCGTTGATCGCCTCGTAGTCGAGCAAGCCGGAATCCCGCTTGAGCTGCGCCAGCCAGTCCGGCGCGGTGCGGTAGTAGTTCCCCTCATCTGTGTAGATACTGGCCGCAAACAGAGCGCGGCGAATCAGGTTGATCTCCCTTGGCGCTCGCTGCAGTCGCTCCGCGCTCGTCAGAGCGCGGTCCAGAAGGGTCGCGATCCGCTCGACGCCCATGGCCGTGAGCGTCAAGACCCCATCGCTCTCTGCATCGGTCAGCAACAGGACCACGACCAGTAAGTCGAGGGCGGGCTGTTCGAGATCCCCGCTCAGCAAATGATGTACGCGCTCGAGCGCAAACGCGTCGTCCTTGGCATAGACAGCCGCGAGCATACGATGCCGCTGATTGAGCGTTGCCGTATCGAGCCGCGAAATCAGCGCTGTCGACCACTCGCGTCGTCCGAGCACATAGGCCCGCCCGTCGCTTGCGAGCACGTGCCGCGTGAGCAACTCGGTGATCGCGTCGTCCAGCTCTGCAGACGTTGCCTCGCTCACGGCGAGTGCATAGTCTTCGCGGCTCAACGTCTGTTGAATCGCGAGCGCGTGCACCTCCGCGAGCAGCCGTGCCAGCGGCGAGAGCTCTTCGACCGTCCGCATGCACGCTTCGGCCGCTGTAGCCGGCAAATCCGAGGCCTCGAGTCGTTCGGGCAGCGACCATCGTCCGTCGGCGTAGCGCGCGAAGCCACGTGCGATCAGGGACTGCACGAGCTCCATGGTTTCACGTGGATTGCCCGCGGCCGCCGCATACAAGCGATCGGTAATCAAGGCCAGGTTCGGCACGTCGCCGAAGATCGAGCTCAGCAACACCTGCGTATCCTCGAGGCTCAACGCGTCCAGCTCGAGCTGCATACACTCGCGCTTGAGGACGCTCAAACCCTCGGCGACCCGAGGCGAGGAAGTCTCCACGGTCGCAAGCAGCGCCAGCCGCCGTCCACTCTCTCCGAGGATGAGAGCCGCGAGCAGCGCGAGCGACGTCTCGTCGACTCGCTGCGCATCGTCGATCAGAATCGCAATCGGATGCTCCTTCGCCACGCGCGACAACCAGCGCATGAGCGCGGCCAGAATCGCGGGGCGATCTCCGGTGCGGCCAACGAGGTTCCTGAGTCTCGGCGTGCCGTCGCGTTCGTCGACATCCCCCGCCGGTGCCGAATCGAACAAGGTCTGGACCACCCGCTCTCGCCGGGCGCTCGATAGCGCGAGCGCCGGCAGCGTTTCGACGATCTGCGTTGCGAGCGCGTGCGCCACTACAAAGCTCTGATCATTTTCGCCGCTCGCATTGACACGCACGACCGCGGCGCCCGCAATCTTCGCCTCCAGCGCGCACACGTCGAGCACGCGCGAACGACCAATTCCCGCCGAACCGCTGATCAGCGCCCCGCTCGTGCCGCCGGCGATCGCCAGCGCAATGCGCTCGCGCAGAGCGGCGAGCGCGCTTTCGCGGCCCACCATCACCGGGCTCGAAATATATGCCTGAGTGACAGTGTCTGCTTCGCTACTCTTGATGCCCGCAATTACGGCCAAACGCTGCATTACCTCGAACGCGGTGCGCGGCCGGAGCTGGGGATCGAGTCCGATCAGAGATAGTACGAGCGCGTCGAGAGCCGGTGGAACGTCGGCGGCCAAGGCCGACGGCGGAACCGGCCGAACCCTCCACGCGTCCTGCAACTGCGAAAACTCTCGAACGGGAAATGCAGAGCGCCCGGTCAACGCGTAGTAGAGCGTGGCCCCCAGTGAAAACAGATCGGTTCGCCCGTCCAAGGTCGAACGGTGCAAGACCTCGGGGGGCATAAAGGCCGGCGTGCCAACGATCTGACCGGTGGCACCGATCGGAACGAGCGCGCCGAAATCGAGCAGCTTTGCCGAACCGTCACGGGTGGTGCGAATATTTCGCGGGCTGATATCGCGATGCACCAAGCCCCGCGAATGAATCAGCGCAAGCGAAGAGCAGACCTCGTAGAGTAAAGAGCACGCTTCGCGCCAAGGTAGAGGCGAACGCTCCTTGAGGTCCCCGCCCTCGAGCAGCTCCATCGTGTAGTAGCGGCCGCCGTCATCGACGCCGAAGTCGTAGACTTCGATGATGCGCGGATGCGAGAGCTGAACCAGGGTGTGAAACTCGCGTTCGAAGGCCGCTGCCTGCTCCCCAAAATGGCGGTTGGAGCTGGCCATGGCGAGCTGCTTCAGGGCGAGCCTTCGAGCGCTCACAGCGTCCACGACGGAATAGACGACCGCCATTCCTCCGCGGCCGAGCTCGCGCTGCACGACATAGCGTCCCGCGATACGGTCGGGAAGCGGGCCGGCCTCGGGTCCGCGCAGCGCAGGGCTCGGGGCGCTTGCCTCGGCGCCGTCCGGTGCGCGGTCGCTGGCGTGGTTCTGAGTTTTGGGCTGCATCGAGGCGCGCGGTCTTTGATAATCAATCACCTGGGCTGGCGTTGGCAATTGGCCGTTGGCCCGGCGGCGCCAAAATTCCTTTGTAAAGCGCGCTTCGGTGCGTTTGGCGCCGTGCGCCAGCCTCACTGGTCGCATGTAAGGACTTCGCTGCCAGGCGCGTACACCTGTATGACGCGGTGTGCCCTCGCCGGCCTCAGCGAGAGCAGTTGGAGCGTGCCGCCGAGCCTTAGCGGCGGTGAATGCCCCCTGAAATCTGCCGAAAAAAGTGCGACGATCGTGAGGTGGTCGTAGCGAGCCAGCAGACGAGCGAGCTGGGGCAGACGATTGCTGATCGCTATCTGGTCGAAGGACTGGTCGGCCGGGGTGGGATGGCGACCGTGTACAAGGTACGCGATACGCGGACCGGCATGGCCGTCGCACTCAAGCGAGGGTTGAGCGGTGATACTCCGAAAGCGGCGAGAGGGCGTCTGCTTCTGCAGCGTGAGTATCACACCCTGGAGCAACTGCGACATCCGCGCATCATCGAGGTCTACGACTATGGCGTCGACGCCTCGGGTCCGTACTACACGATGGAGCTGCTCGGCGGCGCCGACCTCGACTCCGGCGGGCGCCTGCCTTGGCGAGAAGCGTGCGCGGTGCTTCGCGACGTGGCATCTTCGCTCGCAATTCTGCACTCCCGCGGCTTGCTGCACCGAGATGTCTCTCCCCGCAATGTGCGCCGCACCGCGGACGGCCGCGCCAAGCTGATCGACTTCGGTGCGATGACTTCGCACGGAGTCTCGGTCGACGTGGTCGGTACGCCACCGTTTGTCGCTCCCGAAGTGCTACAGCTTCAACCGCTCGACTCGCGCGTGGACCTGTTTTCGCTCGGAGCCCTTGCGTACTTCTTGCTCAGCGGCCGGCACGCGTATCCCGCGCGGTCGATCGCCGAGTTGCGGGACATGTGGCGCTCGCAGTTGGTGCGGCCTGCGCGCTTCGTGGCGGACATCCCTTCCGCGCTGGATGCGCTGGTCATCGAGATGCTTGCGTTGGACCGCAACGCCCGGCCCGAACACGCGGCTGAGGTGATGTCGCGCCTGTGTGCAATCGCGTCCCTGCCGAGTGACGAACACGACGCGGTCTCACACGCGTATCTCAGGCTGCCGAGCCTTGTTGGCCGCGACGCTGCATTGATCGCGATACGCAAGCGGATGCTTGCGCTAGCGCGCGGAGAGGGGGGCACTCTGTGCGTTGATGGCGTGCCGGGTTCGGGGCGCTCGCGCATGCTCGATGCCACCGCCATCGAGGCCAAGCTCGCCGGCGCCGTGGTCGTGCGCGCGGACGCTCGAGATGCCGCGATCGGTCACTTCGGAGTGGCCCGTGCGCTGTATCACCAGCTGTGTAGACTCTTGCCGCAGCCGGCCGCCGAAGCCATCCGGCTCTCGACGACGCTCGGTGGCTTCTTGCCGGAGGAGCTACCCGAGCAAGGACGCACGACGCTCCCACCCTCGGCGCGCGACGAGGCCGTGATGGTGAGGGAGCTGCGGGATTTCATCCTCACCCTGTGCGGTAGCCAGCGCATGGTGATAGCGGTCGACGATGCCGACCGCATCGACGAGCGCTCGGCCGCTCTGCTTGCCTCGCTTGGCCATAGGGCGCAGCGCAACCGCCTGCTGCTCGTGTTCTCCGTCGACCGCAACGAAAGAGCCTTGCGGTCCCCGGCGCTTCGCATGCTGTACGCCGGAGCGGTGCAAGTGGAGATCGAGGAGCTCTCGGCCGAGCATGCCGAGCTGCTGATGCGGTCGGTGTTCGGCGACGTGCCACACCTGGGGCTGGTAGCGACCCACATTCATGGGCTTTCTCATGGGAATCCGCGTGCCGCGATGACCTTGGCGCAGCACCTCGTCGACTCCAATCTCGCGCGCTACGAGGCCGGCCGATGGTCTTTGCCCACTTATATCGCCGAGAGAGACTTGCCCCCGACGCTCTCGGCGTCGCTTTCACTGCGCCTTTCGACTCTGAGTCAGGACGCGCGCGAGCTATGCGACGCGCTGGCGCTTGCCGACGGGGACGGTGCCACGATACCGGACTACGTGATGCTCACGTCGCATGGCGACGAAACCCGCACCTTCGCCGCCCTGGACGAGCTGATCGCCGAGCGCGTGTTTTCCGCCGACGGCGAGCGATACTGTTTCAGTCAACGAGCCTACGTCGCCGTGCTGTGCGACGAGATGCCGGCGGAGCGCGGCCGGCCGATTCACTCGCGACTCGCGGACTGGCTGGCGTCGAAGGGAGGCGGGGAAATCGGCGGCCGGGCTCATCACCTGTTCGAGGCTGGTCGGGAGCTCGAGGCCATCGAGCTGCTGCGCACACTCGAGCCGAGGACGACGCTGCCTCTTCCGTTGCTCGAGCGCGCGGTCGAGCAGGCTCTGCGCCACGGGCTCGACACGCGGACCGTGCTGCGTTTGCGCACGGCCATCGTCACCAAGGCCTCGTACGTCTTGGCGAGGGATAGCTTCTGGCGTCATGCGCCGGCTCTGCTGACGCAGGTCGAAAACGATTGCGGTCTCGCCCGCTATCGCGAGCTCACCCACGTCGCGGAATCCGTACGGCTGCTTCAGGCGCTCCAAGAGACGCAGCAACGCTACGAGCGGACCGAGCCGACAGCTCGGGGGTATGCTGTGTCCGAAGCATTCCAAGAGCTCGCGCGCGTCGTCAACGCGTTCTGTGCGATGGGTATGGGTGGGCTGGACGTCGGGCCGATCGAACGCCTGTCCGAGCTGGAACCGCTGTTCGCGCTGTCGCCTGGGCTCGACTTGATCCGCAAGCGAATCGAGATCGCACGGGCCTGGGTTCATGGAGATACGGAGCGCTGCATTCAGCTCCAGGAACAGATCTTGGAGCGCATTTCGCAGTCCGACCGTTGCGGGCTCGACGAGGTCAAGCTCGCCGAGCTCGTCTTCGGTCTCAACTATGGGCTCGGCGCGATTGAAGCCGCGCGGGGCAGCATGAAGGCGGAGAAGCGTGCGCAGCTGCTGGAAAGTCTGCCGCAGACGCGGGGGATCGCATGGATGCTCAGACACGTGCTCGCCCTCAATCAGGGCGACGTAACGGAGGCGCGCAGGTGCTTGCGTCGCGCTGACCTGCATCGCTTGCAGTTGGGGTTGCAAGGTCCGCCCGCGACCCTCGGAGCCGGCATTCAGCTGCTCGCGCATGCACGACTCGGCAACCTGCTCGGGGTCAAGAGCGCGGTCGACGATCTCGCGGTCGTGGCGCGCGAGCACCGGGGCTGGCAGCCGGTGTTGCTGCTCGGCCGGAGCCATCAGCGCAGGCTGCAGGGCGATTTGGAGGGCGCGCTCGTGCAGGTCGAGGAGGCGCTGGCGCTGGTCCAATCGCGTGGCAGCTTGTACTTCACTCCCATCGCAGGAGCGCACCTCAGTCTCCTGAACGCGCTCGGCCGTGATGACGAAGCGTTGAACCGCGCTCGATACTATCTCGAGCGGTGCGATCCTCAGGAACGCGGTGGCAGCGATACCGAGCTCAGCGCGGCGGCAGCGATCGCGCTGTCGAGGGGCGGGGAGCGCGATCGCGCAGTGCGTCTGCTCGACAACGCGATCGCACACGGCTGCCAGATCGGTCGCAAGGGTATCACGCTCGGATTGCTGTACTACGCGCGCGCGCGCCTTGCGATCGCCATGTCCGAACGCGCCGACTTCGAGCGCTTCGCCGACCTATGCGCCGATGAGTTCAAGCGCACCAAGAATCCGTCGATGACCGCAAAGCTCGAGCGCCTGCTGCAAGAAGCTGTTCGGCTGGAGCTGGCTTCCGAGCTCCGCTCGCCCCACGTGCAAGAGCTTCTCGACATGGCGTCGGTGCAGTCGGCGTACGTGACGCTGCAGAGCCGCTTGGACGAGTGCTTCGACACGGGCGACCGTGCCCGCTGCGCGCTGACACTGCTGCTCGAGCATGTGCGAGGCTTCTCCGGCTATCTGTACGGAGTCTACGACGGCGGGGTCAAGCTGATCGCGGCACTGCCCGACGACTCGGCCGACGCAGGCATCGATGCCTGGGTTCACGGGCATGTGCTCGCCGAGTGCGGCCCAGAGGTGCAAGCAGACGCCGCTTCAAGCCAGGCCCCTGCGCGCCGCTACACCGACCAGCAAGGCCGGATCTTCGAGCCCGTGCTCTTGTTCGGAACCAGAGATGGCACGGAGCTCCTCGCGGCCGTCTTCGTTCATCAAGATGCACCTGACACGCAGGTCTCCGATCGGGCGTTCTTACACACGCTCGCCGAGGCTTTGCTCGTCCATGGTGATGTGAGCGGCGTCAAGGTCGAGTCGGTCGTCACCGCGTGAGCCTGCCGCAAACGCGCGACGGCTGAGCCGGACGCTGGCGGCTAAAGGCCCAGCGCGACAAAGCCGGGACTTGACCAAGCCGGCTCGCGGCAGTATATAGATATGTCTTCTAGACATATCTATATACTGGGCCCGAGGCCCCAGGGACGCATATATATGTTTGAAATATTTTGGGATTCTGGCCGTGGTCGGGGACCCGGAGGGTCCCCGCGAGGGTGGCACGCGGCTGGGCGCCGGCCCCGGTGGGGGCGAGGGCCTTGGGGCGGACCGGGACGTCCCGGCCAGCCTGGGTTCGGCTGGTTCGGCGACTTCGATCCGCCTCCGCGGGCAGAGCGCGGTGGAGTGCGCTATCTGGTGCTCGACGCGATTTCCGAGCAGCCGCGCCACGGCTACGAAGTCATCCAGTCGATCGAGGCCCGTAGCGGGGGTACGTATCGACCCAGCCCCGGCGTCGTCTATCCGACCCTGCAGATGCTGCACGAGCTTGGTCACGCCCAAGTCGAGGAACAGGACACGCGCAAGGTCTATGCGATCACCGAGCAGGGCCGGCGCGATCTGGCCGAGCATCAACCCGAGGTCAAGGAGTTCTACGAGCGCCTCGGGGACGACGCGTGGCCGCGACAGATGGAGGATTTCGGCGAGCTGATGCGTCGTGGTGCTCATCTGATCAGGACGTTCAAGCGCGCCGCGCGCCGCGGGCAACTCTCGGCCAAGAGCCAAGCACAGGTCCACCAGATCCTCGACGAGGCCATTCGGCAGATCGAAACGATCCTAAACGGCGACGAGCGCTGACGCGCCCTCCCATGACCGACCTTTCCAGCTGCAAGCGAGCCGGCGCCCTTTCGCCGGTGATCGATCGCAACTGCTGCGAGGGCAAGCAGGACTGCGTGCGGGTGTGCCCGTATCAGGTGTTCGAGCTCCGGAAGCTCGACCCTCAAGAGCGCGCGCAGCTATCGTTCGCCGGGGGGATCAAGGCGTTCTTTCACGGCTACAAGCAGGCGTTCGCGGTGCGCGCGGATCAATGTCACGCCTGCGGCTTGTGCGTCAGCGCATGCCCGGAACGCGCGATCGCGCTCGCGCGTGCCGAGCCCGCGCCGTGAACGGGGCGGGATTGCCGCCGCTGGCGCGCACCCGCGCTTGGATGCGAAGCCGAAACAATCGACGGGCGACAATGGGAATGCCGGCGTAGAGGCAAGCCGTGCGGGGGCTGGAAGCCGCGATGCAACCGGGGCGCGTGGTATCTCACAAGCCGAAGACCAATAGGCCACCGCTGCCGGCTTCACCACGGCCGAGCGTCCACTGATAGCCCCACGGCACGAACAACCGGCCGCCCGAGACCGCGGGGCCGCCGGCGATCGAATCGGGCGCATCGGTCATCCACAGCACGTCGCCGCTGGTGCCGTCGAGCGCGTACACCGTCTTGTCCGTGGTGCCGACGTAGACCACGCCGTTTGCGTGCGCGACCGCGCCATACGTGATGTTCGTGGTCGTCTGGCGCCAAATCACGTGACCGTCCCGCACGTCGACCGCGCAGGTGTCGGTCAGGCCTTCCGAGTAGCGGTTCGACGCGACGAAGGCGACCCCGTCGGCGTAGGCGCTCGCGCTGATCACGCCGCCGAGCACGGAGCCGTCGGTCAGCGGCGACATGTGCTCGATCATGCCGGTATCGCGGTCGAGCACGTAGTACTGGCCGTTCTTGACGCCGATGCCGATGTAGTCCTCGCCATCGAGCGAGAACAGGTTGGCGCTCGCGCCGATGTCGGAGTCGGGGCCGCCGCCGAAGTTGGACACGGTAAAGATGTCGTTGGTGGCGAACTGGTGCGACCACACGAGCTGGCCCGTGGTGTAGTCGATCGCGAGCATCGAGTCCTCGTAGGGGCCCGCCGGTTCGGAATAGTTGTTGCCGGTGCCGACGTACAGCACCTTGCGCGTGGTATCCACCGCCACCGTGCCCCAGACCGAGATGCCAGGCCCCGATTTGCTGTCGTTGTCGGTGGTGTAGAAGCGCCACTTCTCCGTACCGTCGCTCGCGTTGAGCGCGACCACGCTGCCGCGGAAGGTGTAGGGCGCCGAGAGCGCTTCCTCGCCCGACGCGACGCCGACCACGACGATACCAGGGTCGGCGATGAACGCCGGCGAGCTCCACACGTGCGCCTCGGCGTGCTTGTCGACTTGGACTGACCACTTCACGTCCCCGGTGGCGCGATCGATCGCGTGCACCCAGCCCTTGTTGTCCGAGACGAACACCAGGTCGGCGCTGACCGACGGCGAAGAATCGATCAGGTTCGGCAGGGTGGCGGTCCATACCGGTGAGCCGTCCTGCGCGTGAAGGGCGTACACCTTGCCATCCCAGGCCGGCAGGTACACGACGCCGTCGACGATCGCCGGCGTGCTGGTCGTAGCCGCTCCGGTCCACTGCCAGACCATGTGCAGGGTGCTCACGTTCTCGGGCGAGAGCGTGTGCTCGGCCGCATTGTTGCGCGAATTCGTCAGGTCGTAGCCGAACATGCTCCAGCTCGCGCCGGCGGTGTCCGCGCCGGAGTCCGGCATCTGCGTGGCGACCGACCCGCCGTCAGCCTTCATATCGGGCGTCGTCATCGCTCCCGGCGTCATCGTGGTGCCCGGCGTCATCATCGTGCCGGGCGCCATGGTCGTGGTGCCTGGCGTCATCGTCGTGGTGTCTGGCGGCAGGTCCGGTACGGCGCAGCCGTTCTCGACCGGCAGCGCGCCGCCGCTGACGAACGCCTGCAGCGTCGCGAGCTCGGCGTCGCTGATGCGCGGATTGGGCGGCGGGGGCATCGTTCGCACCGGGCTGCGTACGAGCATGAGCGCGATCTGGCCCACGGTCGTGCCTTCCCGCTCCGCCGCGAAGTCGCTCGCATGCTGCAAATGCACCGGAGCTCCGGCTTGCAGCATGGTGCCGTGGCACATGACGCAGTGTTGCTCGACGACCGCCGCGACGTCGCACGGCAGGTCCCCCGCCGGCGGCGAGACCACCACGGCGGCATCCTCTTGGTGCGTCTTGCTGCCGCCGCCGCACGCCGTCACAACCCACGCCAGGACACACGCACCAATCCGTGCGCGTTTCAGACAACGCATCACACACCACCTCGTCGCGCGTGTGACACCCTTCGCGGCGCGCGACGGCGTCATCCTTGCATTCAATTCCGAGCGCGCCAAGACCTGCGCACCTACTTCGTGCGGTGTCCGCGACCTGGGACGATCACGGCGAGAGGCGCGATGCACCGCAACCGCGCCGCGGGTTCGGAGGACGAGGCAGGCACCGGCCGAGTCCTCTGGGTCGAGGCACCAGGAAGGCCGAAACGTAGCACTTGAGTAGGCTTCTCTTAGGCGTCCAGACAGGTTTGCGGTCGCGACCCGCAGTACGGGTAATCGGGTGCGCGCACGTGCGCGCGTGTCGCAGGAGGCCACGCGGATGAAGAGGGCAGCATGGCAGAGCCTCATGGTGGCGGCCGCAGCAGCGCTCAGCCTGGGCTGTTCGGGCAACGCAAAGACGCCAGCGTCCGGCGCAGCCCACACGCCCGGCGTGCCTGGGACCGGCGGCTTACCGGCGACGGGCAGCGGCGGCATGACGATGCTCGCGACCGGCGGCTCGGGGGCCACGCCGATGACCGCGGGCAGCTCGCCCATGGGAACGGCGGGCTCGGCCATGTCGCCGGCCATGGGCAACGCCGCCACCGGGGGCGGCGTCGCGCCGCCGCCGGTCGACGCCGGCAGCGCCGCGGTGGCCGACGCCGGCACGACCAGCACGGCCGGCAAGCTGCTGCCCGCGGACAACGTCGACGCCATGGGTCCATACGACGTCACGATCGACCAGAACGTCGGACCGAACATGGGCTGGATCGCGCATCCGACCGAGCTCGGCGCGAACGGCGAGCTGCACCCGATCTTCAGCTGGGGCTGCGGCGGCGGCTCGCAGCCGTTTCAGTACATGGATCACCTGCAACGCTGGGCTTCGCACGGGTTCGTGGTCGAAGCGCACGTGTCCAACGGCGATGGCAACGAGCACAAGATGATCGTGGATTGGCTGATCGCGCAAAACGACGCGCCGGACAGCATCTACTACCACAAGCTCGACGTCACCAAGATCGCTTGTGGGGCATGTTCCCGTTCACCCACGATCCGAGCACGCTGGTCGTCGGCGAGCTGTTCAAAGTCATCGATGGCAAGATGATGATGATTCAGGCGGTGATGGCGAACATGCCGGCGAACGCCTGGAACTGACTCGGCCGCGCGCCGAGCTGCCGCCTTTCGAGGCCGCTTCGGTTGCGTCGCCGCGCGGCCGGAGTGGCTGACCGGGCTCGGAAGCCGCAGGCATTGCGGGTAATCGCAGAGTATCGTAAGCACCGGGCATGCCCTCCAGCGCGCGCCGGCATGCGACACGGCGAATTCGCCATGATCCTGAGCAGATAGGTACCCAGATCCTCGATGTGTTCTCGGCCAAGGCCAAGCGTTTCGGCCTTCGTGCCCTGATCATGACCGAGCTGGCCACCGAGCTGCGGATCAGCGCCGCGACGCTCTACAAGCTGTATCCGTCCAAGCAAGCGCTGGCCATGGCTTGCGTGGATCGCTGGGCGGACGAGCTGGGCGCGGCGGAGGCCGCCAGGCGCGATCCCGAGGCGTCGCGCGACGACTTCGATCAGTACATGCACTGGATCGACGCTTGGGCCGACGCCAACGCCACGCTTTCCCCCGCCTTCGTGCGCGACTTGAAGAGCGACTACCCTGCCGTCTGGCGGCGCTATCGAGCGGTGATGGAAGAGCGCAAGCAGCGCGGAGCGAGGCTGCTGCGCCCGCTGCTCAAGCCGCAGGTCGACGAAGGGGTCGCGTTCGCGCTACTCAACCACATCTTCGCGTTGGTGCTCGAGCCGGACTTTGCCGAGCGGTTACACGTATCGCGGCGTGACGCGCTGCGCAGCGCGATCGGGATCTGGGCCTCTGGCGCCCTCGGCCGGTCCGGCCAGCTACGCAGCATCGGGGACCGACTCGAGCGCGGCAAACGCCGGCGCTGACGCGGGGGCGAGGCCCGATTCGGCCTCGACCCGGCGCGCTTGGTGGATTCTGGCGCATTCGGCCTTTCCGCGGGCGCGCGCCCTCGCCGTCGTTGACCGGCTTCAGTAATTGGGGTATGCGCAAATTACTGACAGCCTCCAGCGCGCGCTTCGGCTGCGCGGCGGCTGGCAGCTGTGGAGCCGGCGTTCAGCGCCGAGGGAGGTCGGGATGCCCTACGTCAGCGGCCGCATCTGTCACGACGCGGATAGCCACGTCATGGAAACGCGCGAGTGGCTCGATCCCTACTTGGATGTCGAGCTCACCGAGAAGTTGCGACCGCTCTACGGGCGCGCGCCCAACCGCATCGATCGGCTGCTGGACGAGGCGAAGCAGCGCCGGCACGATCCCGTCGCACGCGCGAAGGCCGCGGAGAATCCGATCGCCGGCCCCAAGGGTTGGACCGCGTTCGGCGCCTTCGACGGCGCGGAGCGCAAGGCCGTGCTCGACCAGCTCGGGTTCACGAGCCAGCTCGTGTTTCCGACCGCTTCGCTGGGACCGGCGCTCGCCGCCAAGGACCCAGACCTCATGTACCGGGGCGTCCGGGCCCACAATCGCGCGATGGGTGCGTTTTGCTCGGAGGATCGACGGCTCATCGGCGTGGGCTACGTGCCGCTGAACGACCCGCGGCGTGCGCTCGAAGAGCTCGACGCGGCACTCGACGCCGGGTGCCGTGCCATCCAGGTGTCCGCTGGTCCGGCGGGCGAGCGCTCGCCGGGGCACCCCGATCTCGATCCGTTCTGGGCCCGGCTTTGCGAGCGCGACACGCCGTTCATGCTGCACATCGGGCCCGGCACCAAGACCCAACCGAGGACCTTCCACAACAACGGTCGCGAGCGCGCGCCCGACCTGCACGGCGGTGGCGAAAACCTCCGCTTCGCCGACTACATGCTGCTCAACGTCGCGCCGCAGATCTTCCTCACCGCCATGGTCTACGATGGCGTGTTCGAACGCTTCCCGGAGCTGCGCGGCGGCGTGATCGAGTCGGGCGCGGGCTGGGTTCCGGAGTTTCTGCGGCAGCTCGACTTCGCCCACAAGGCGTTCGTGAAAACCGACCCCTACCTGCGGCAGCTCTCGCTCAAGCCTTCGGAGTACATCCGTCGCGCCATGAAGTTCACGCCGTTCCCCGGCGAGGACGTCGGCCGCATGATCAAAGACGGTGGCGCCGACCTGTTCATGTTTTCGAGCGACTATCCGCACCCGGAGGGGACGACCGACCCGCTGGGACGGTTCGAGCGGACGATGGACGACATCGACGAAGCAGCCAAGGAGCTGTTCTACCGCGCGAACTTCGAGCAGATGATGGGCGGGATGCTGGGCTAAATCAGAGCTCGCGATTCGGGATCGAATCACAAACTCTGATTTTCTCCTTTGATTGTCAGGGAGTCGCGCCGACTCCCTGTGCGCGAGGCAAAGCCTTGCGCACTCACCCTCTCGCGGCGGTGCGGCATCCGCCGCAGCGCTAAATGACCGATCGGGATGGCCGTTCCCGAATCGTGATCGGTCATTTAGTCTCGAGTTAGGCGGACGGTTCCAGTTGGCACGGCAAGCTGCCGCGCGAGCGGCAGAGGCTTGCCGGTGTTGCTCGCGGGGCGACGTGCCACCGGCCGCCAGCGAGCGCCCGCGCCCGGGCGATTGTCGGACTTCGGCCGCCGCCGAGCGCCGCAGGTTGTGGCATGAAGAGGATGGACGCGCGACTGGCTCGGCCGCCGGCCATGCCTGGGCCTTGCCTGTCCGCGTCGCGGCCTCACATTCTCGTCACAGGCGCCGCGCCCCGCGAACACGAGACTCACAAAGGACTGGATCGCCATGACCGAGACTCGGCCTATCCGCCATGTCAGCAAGAGCCGCGCGACCGTCGAGGGCGCAGGCGTTCACCTGCATCGCGCGATCGGGTTCGGCGATCCGGAGCAGCACGATCCATTTCTGCTGCTGGACGACTTTCGCTCCGACCAGCCGGACGCATACTCCGCCGGCTTTCCCTGGCATCCACACCGGGGCATGGAAACGATCACCTACGTGCTGCGTGGCGAGGTCGAGCACCGCGACAGCCTTGGCAATCGCGGCGTGATCACGCCGGGGGACGTGCAGTGGATGAGCGCTGGAAGCGGGATCATCCACCAGGAGATGCCGAAGGGAGACGCCGGGGGCGCGATGTACGGCTTCCAGCTGTGGGCCAACCTGCCCGCCGCCAAGAAGATGAGCGCGCCCCGCTACCAGGGGATCACCGCGTCGGAGATTCCCACGGTCACGGCCTCCGGCGGCGCCGCGATCAAGATCGTCGCCGGCGAGGTCGCCGGTGTGGTCGGACCCGTCCGGGACGTCGCCATCCAACCCGAGTATCTCGACGTGAGCGTGCCCGCGAACGGCAGCTTTCTGCACGCGACTCCGCGCGGCCACACCGTGTTTGCCTACGTGATCGGGGGCAGCGGCTACCTCGACGCGGCTCGGGATCGCGCGATCGGGGACCGGCACTTGGTCCTGTTCGGCGACGGGGACCAGGTCGAGGCCTCGACCGCCGGCGAGGCATTGCGCTTCCTGTTGATCTCCGGCAAGCCGATTCGCGAGCCGATCGCGTGGCAGGGGCCAATCGTGATGAACACCGCACAGGAGCTGCGAACGGCGTTCCGCGAGCTCGAGCAGGGCACCTTCATCAAGTCGAGGTAGCCGCCCGCCTCCCTGGCCCGGCGGTCTTCAGGCCGCAGCTCCTCTACCGCTGATCTGCTCCAGCTCGCGCCGCGCGGTCTCGGGTACCAGCCACAACGGGCATTGGCCATACCGCCGCGACAATTCTACCTGATCGCGCAACAGCAAGGGCGCGAGCACCGAGCAGCGGCCGGCATGGCCGAGTGTCAGCGCGGGCCCCAAACCCGCTCGAGGGCCGCTGCCGTGGCAGATTCGGTGACCGCGGCGGGTCGTGCTTCGACCGGCACCGAGGCAGGCCTCGCGGCCGGGCCGGCAGCCGCGCTCGGGTGCGCACAGCCAACCGAGAAGCTCCAGGTCCTCATTGAGACTGCGCTTGTCGTTCGAACGGTGAAGGCGTCCTGCGAGCTGGCCAAGAGTTGTAGCCGCGGTTGGACCCGACCTGCAAGCGGCCCGAGTGCTGCCCCCGTGACGGCCGCGCACGGCACGCGATCTGCCGGGCGGTCACTTCACGGAGATGAACGCGCAGAAACCCGCGATGCAGACGTTGCTGGTCTCTCCGGGCGCGGGCGGGCAGCAGTCCGCGGTCGTGGCGCAGCGCTCGTCGCGTTTGGCGCAGGTGTTCATCTTCGGCGGTGCGCAGGTACCGACCGGGTCCGAGAATTCACCCGTGTCCTCGGGCAAGCTGCAGGTTCCGCCACAGCAATCGATCCCGCTCGTGCACGAGTCGCCGTCTTGTTTGCAAGGGTCGAGAGCGGCGAAGGCGCGATGGTTGCCGGCGCCGAACTCCTGGCCCGGCAGGTAGAACGCGGGATGGCTCGGGTCGTAGGCGTAGTTGCCGTCGGGCGCAATGTCGATCGCGGCGCCCCACAGCTGGCGCTGCATGCCCAGGTTGCCGTAGTGCCGGATCGAGTCGAAGAACAGCCAGAAATAGCCGCCCGCTGCGATCGGCGCGACGGTCGGAAAGTACGCCTGGTGGAGCTCGTCCGGGAACGGCAGGTACGACTTGTCATTGGCTGCGTCGTCCGGCGTATCGAAGCCCATGGCCTTGGCGAGCACCGTGACCGTGCCGCTCTCGACGTCGACGATGTTCAGGTCGGAGAACGGTCCAGCGACGGGTGCGCTGGCCAGAGACGCGAATGGCCCCGCGAGCTGGGCGAACATGCCCGCGCCGATGAAGGCCCCGTTTCCGGAGAAGTCCCCACTGTCTGTGCGCACGAACACGATCGCCCTGTCGTCCGGAAGAAAGAACGGCCAGCCCGGCCGGATGTTGCCGTCCTCGTGGGTCAGCGCCCGGTAGTTGATCGCCTTGTCGGTGTGGACGTCGTAGTCCATCACGGCCAGACCGTGCGCGCTGTCGATTGCGAAGTCGTTGAACGCAAGCCGCGTGCCGTCGGGAGAGAACATCGGCATGATCGCGCCGGTGGGCACGCCGGTGTTCGGCACTACTTCACCCGTGGCAGTGTCGTAGAGCGCCGAGTCCGCGGGTGTCCCCGGCGCCTGCGCGATGTCTGCATGCCCGACCGGCGCGGCGGTGGAGGTGGAGAGGTACTTCGAGCCGTCGGGGTAGAGCGCGCCGAACGAGACGCGATCACCGGCTGGGCTGCCGGTCGGATTGGGGGCGCCGCCGGGGGTGAGCTGATACGACTCGCCGCCGCTGACGAGATCGATCTGCGACAACATGGTCGAACCGTCGGCGGATACGGCGTGGCAACCATTGCACTCGGTCGAGTTGAACAGCTCGACCTGGCCGCCAGCGGGGATGCGTAGCACGTTGCCGCCGACGGCCGCGCCCGCAAGCTGCGACGCGTAGCTGTTGTAGTAGATCGAGCCCTTGACGGTCGCTTGCGCGATGACGAAGTGAAGCGTGATCGGTCCGGCTGCGGCGCCGCCGACGCGCGCCGTGAGCTCGAGCGTGAAAGGGTCGGTCTTGCCGTTGGTCTGCTGGCCGGCTTTGACCCACACGTCCTGCGGGATCTGAAGCTGCGGCGCGCCGGTGGTCGGGTCGGTGTCCGGCTTGAGCACGGCCTTGTATTCGAAGCTCTGTGCCTGGATGTGCACATATACGGCGTCCGGCGAGCCGCCGTCCCACATCAACAGCGGTGCGAGCAGGCCTCGAGGGAACACGGTTCCGTCGTACGGGTAGAGCAGCCTCAGCGCGCCGGTCGGCCCGCCCGCCATCAGCGTCGCCACGTCCTGGGCGCTCAGGCCCGCTGGATTGTCCGCGCCGGTCTGGTCGATCGAGACAGGCATCTTGGGTTGCGCGTTCGAGCCCGGGCTCGAGCCGTTCGGCGTTGCTTGCGGCGAACTCGAGCCCGACGGGATGAGCTGCGTGGTCGAGCCGCCGGGGATTGCACCCGAGGAATTGCTCGTCTTCGCTGCCGACGCATTGCCGAACGGGTTGCCCCCTCCTGTGCGGTCGCTTCCGCCCGTGTCCGCGCCGCAGCCGGCGAGCGCATAGAGCACGGCGAAAAGGATCAATCGTTGCAGACGCATGGAGCGACCTCCACGGCATGAGCGCAGGCTCGCGTCCGAGCATCTGCGGTTGCGCGCCGTTACCTTGACACCCTTACTTGGACACCGTTACCCGTACAGCGTTAGCCGTACGGCGTACTATGCCTTGCCGTGCGCCGCTTGGCCAGAGCGCGCGGCGCGCGCGACCCGGGAGCATCGCCACTTCGCTGCTTGCGGATCGCGGACCAATTGGGTCCCGGACGCGGTCTCGCGCACTTACCTATAGCGCCCAAAGAATTGCCGCCGACGTCGCGCATCGGCCGGCGTCGCCCGCCGGGCGTCCGCGAGGACGTCTGGTGATGGCGCTTTCACGCGCTTTTCATCCACCGCACGCATGCGCTTCATGCTCGTCCCGTAGCTTGGCTGAAGCACCCAAGCTCAAACCAAGGACGCAGGGACATGAACGCAGGACGCTTTATGGTTGTGCTCGGCCTCTTAGGGATCTTCGGGAACGCGGCGCGCGCGCAGGCGCAGGACTGGCAGACACAAGACCCGGAGCGCACACTTTCACCCTATTTCTTCGTCGAGGGGGCGCACGACGCGGTCGAGCGCTTTCCGCTCGAGGCCACGGACGTGGTCGCGAACGTCAGCGGCGTGATCGCGGACGTCACCGTCAAGCAGACCTATCGCAACGACGGCACCGTTCCCATCAATGCGCGCTACGTGTTTCCGGCCTCGACGCGCGCGGCCGTGCACGGCCTGCAGCTGCGCATCGGCGACAAGCGCGTGATCGCGAAGATCAAACCCCGCGACCAGGCGACCCAGGCGTTTCGCCAGGCCACCGCCGCCGGCAAGAGCGCGTCCTTGCTCGAGCAGGAGCGGCCGAATGTCTTCACCATGTCGGTGGCGAACATCATGCCGGGAGACCGTGTGGAGGTCGAGTTGCGCTACAGCGAGCTGCTGGTTCCCGAGGAGGGAGTCTACCAGCTCGTGTATCCGACCGTGGTCGGGCCGCGCTACGCCAGCAGCCCCGCCGCCGACGCGGCGGCCACGGACGCCTTCGTGCACAGCCCTTACCTGCACCAGGGCGACGTCCCGCCCACCAGCTTCTCGATCCGGGTGAACCTGTCGTCGGGCGTGCCGCTTTCCGACCTGCGCTGCCCCTCGCACGACGTCAGCGTCGCCTGGGACGCCCCGAGCCTGGCGCACGTTTCCCTGCGCGATCCGAAGAGCTTCGGCGGCGATCGGGATTTCATTCTCGACTATCGGCTGTCCGGCGCGCAGATCGAGAGCGGCCTCTTGCTGTACCAGGGCGAGCGGGAGAACCACTTCTTGCTCATGCTGCAGCCGCCTGCGCGCGTGGAGCAGTCCGCAATCCCGCCGCGCGAATACGTGTTCGTGCTCGACGTATCGGGCTCGATGTACGGCTTTCCGCTCGACACCGCGAAGGCCTTGATCGAGGACCTGATCTCGCATCTGCGGCCGACCGACAGTTTCAACGTGGTCCTGTTCTCGGGCGACGCATACACGCTCTCGCCGCGCTCGTTGCCGGCGACCGAGGCCAACGTGGCGCGCGCGCTCGAGCTGATCTCGCACGAGCGCGGAGGCGGCGGTACCGAGCTCGAAGGCGCGCTGCGCCGCGTCTACGCGCTGCCCCGGGGCCAGCACGTGTCGCGCTCGGTGGTCGTGCTCACAGACGGCTACATCGCGCAGGAGCGCGGCGCGTTCGAGCTGATCGCGCAGCACCTGCACGACACCAACGTGTTCGCGTTCGGCATCGGCTCGAGTGTCAACCGTTACTTGATCGAAGGGCTTGCCCGCGCCGGTCAGGGCGAGCCGTTCGTGGTCACCAAGCCGCAGCAGGCGGCCGCCACCGCCCGGCGCTTCCGGCGCTACATCGAGTCGCCATTGCTGACCGAGGTGTCGGTGAGCTTCGACGGCTTCGATGCATACGGCGTGGAGCCGCCACAGCAGCCGGATCTGTTCGCGCAGCGCCCGATCCTGGTGTTCGGCAAGTTTCGCGGTCAGCCCGCCGGGGTGATCGAGGTGCGCGGCCGCGCCGCCACCGGCCCATTCGCGGCGACCGTTCCGGTGGCCGACAGCATCCCGCGAGCCGAGAACGCGGCCCTTCCGCAGCTGTGGGCGCGCAGCCGCATCGCACGCCTGTCGGACTTCGACGTCGACGGAAGCGACGCCGAGGTCGCCCGCGAGGTCACCTCGCTCGGGCTCAGCTACGCGCTGCTGACGAAATACACCTCGTTCATCGCCGTGCTGGAGCAGATCCGTAACCGCAAGCAGCCTGCGAGCCACGTCGACCAACCGCTGCCGCTCCCGCTCGGCGTGTCGGATCTCGCGGTCGGCGACGGCGGGCAATACGCATCGGGAGCCGAGCCGGAGCTGCTCTGGGTGCTCGTGCCGGTGCTCGCGTTCCTGCTGCTGGCCGAGCGCCGCCGGAGGGTCAAGCTTTGCGCAGGGCGGACATGACGCGTGTGGCCCGGGCTTACGCCACGCGCTTGCCGCGGGCCTCGGGTCGCGCCGGCATCGCAGTCGGGATCCTGGCGCTGGCGTGCGCCTGCGCGCTCAAGCGCGCGTGCAGCAGCGCTGGGGCCGACGCGCTCGGCTGGCTGCTGGCGCCCAGCTGTTGGCTGGCCGGCCACGCCGGCGGGCTCCGGCTCGTGCGCGAGCCCGGCGCCGGCTTCATCAGCCACGCGCCCCGCATGGTGGTCGGACCGCCTTGCGCAGGGGTGACCTTTCTGGTGGTGGCCTGGCTCGCGTTCTACTTCTGCGCTCAAGCGAGCTTCGCAGGGACGCGCCGCAAGCTCGCCTGGCTGTGTGCGAGCGCGCTGGCGGCGTACCTCGCGACGCTGGCGACCAATGGGCTACGCATCGCCCTGGCCGCGCAGCTCTACGACGCCGACATCTACGCCGGCCTGCTCACCAGAGCGCGCCTGCATCGAGCGCTGGGCGTGGTGCTGTATTGCAGCACGCTGTTTGCGAGCTGCGGGCTGATCCAGCGCTGCACCTGCGCCTCGACCTCGTCGCCCCGCGCAAAAGTCGCGCCCTTGCTGTGGTACCTGGGCGTGGTGTTGCTCTTGCCGTTCGCCCACGGCGCCTGGCTGCAGCACCCGGGCGCCTTCGCGGAGCACGCGCTGCTCACACCTTCGCTCGCTTGCGCCGTCGCCGTGCTCGGGTGGCTGTATCGAGGCGCGCGCAATCGGCTATCCTCTGCGCGGGTGCCCGACTAGCTTTCGGTGCGACAGATGAACAAGCCCACGGTCCTCATCGTCGACGACGAGCCGGCGATACGAGACAACATTCGCTTCGCGCTCGAGAGTGAAGGTCTCGACACGTTGCAGCTCGCGACCGGTGGCGACGTGCTCGATATGCTGGAGCGGCGCGGCGTGGACCTGGTGGTGCTCGACGTCGGGCTGCCGGACATCAGCGGCTTCGACCTGCTCAAGGAGATCCGCAAGCTTCATCGCACGCCCGTCATCATGCTGACCGCGCGCAACGCGGAGCTGGACCGCGTGCTCGGGCTAGAGATCGGAGCCGACGACTACGTGGTCAAGCCGTTCAGTCCGCGCGAGCTGTCGGCGCGCGTCAAGGCGGTGCTGCGCCGCGCGCAAGGGCCGGCCCGAGCGCCGCAGCAGGCACTGGGCCCGGAGCCGGAGGGAGCGCTCGTGGTCATCCACGAGAAACGTCAGGTCAAGTACTTCGGCGAGCCGCTTTCGCTCTCCAGGTACGAATACGACATCCTGACGGTCTTCATCGGGCGTCCGGGACAGGTGTTCACGCGCGAACAGCTCATGACCCGGGTGTGGGAGCAGCCGGAACAGAGCCTGGATCGCACGGTCGACGCGCACATCAAGAACCTGCGCGCCAAGCTGCGCGCGATTCGTCCCGACCTCGACCCGATCGTGACGCACCGCGGTAGCGGCTACTCCCTGCGCGAGGATCTATGAGGCTCGGGATGCTGCTGTTCGGCGCATACGTCGCGACCCTGGCGCTATGCTTCGCGTACCCGCTCTCGGTGATCGTCGATCGGCTGCGCATCGTGTATTTGGAGAGCGCGGAGGAGCCGCTGGTCGACGCGGCCAACATTCTGGCCGAGGTTGTGGGGCAGGACGCGGCAAACGATCGCTTGCCCGTGCAACGTCTCGACGCGCTGTTCAAGCGGGTGGAGGCGCGCAAGCTGAACGCACGCATCTACGAGATCACGAAGCAAAGCGTCGATCTCGATGTCTACGTGACCGACGCACGGGGTACGGTGCTGTTCGACTCCCGCGGCGCCGGCACGCTGGGCCGCGACTTCTCGCGCTGGCACGA
This sequence comes from uncultured delta proteobacterium, assembly GCA_963778655.1. Lineage (GTDB taxonomy): Bacteria > Myxococcota_A > Polyangia > Polyangiales > JAFGIB01 > CAVZVA01. Next base: position 31,887 of record CAVZVA010000010.1, on the reverse strand, counting down.
TGTCAACCGGACGCTCGCGGGCAAGTACGGCGCGCGCGTGAGCCACAGCGCCGCCGATCCGTCGCTGCCGCACGCCCTGTACGTGGCGGCGCCGATCCTCGTGGGCGGCAAGCTCGCCGGGGTCCTGACCGTGGTCAAGCCCACGACGTCGGTGAAGACCTTCCTGCACTCGGTGAAGCCGCGCCTGCTCGCGCTGGCGGCGCTCGCCACGGGGGCCGCCATCGTGCTCGCGCTGCTGGTCTCGCTGTGGGTCGCGCAGCAGGTCGGCCGGCTCACCCGCTATGCTGACGACGTGCGAGAGGGCCAGCGCGTGCAGTTCCCCAAGCTCGCACCCACCGAGCTGCGTACGATGGGGCTCGCGTTCGAGCGCATGCGCGCGTCGCTCGCGGGCCACAGCTACGTGGAACAGTACGTGCGCGCGCTGACCCACGAGATCAAGAGCCCGATCTCGGCGATCCGCGGCGCGGCGGAGATCCTCGAGACCCCGAGTCTCGACGAGCGGGAACGCGCGCGCTTCCTGCGCAACCTCAACGACGAGACCCGCCGCATCGAAGACCTGGTCGATCGCATGCTGGAGCTCTCCGAGCTCGAGGTGCGACGCGCGTTGCCGGAGCGCGGCAAGGTTGCGCTCGGTCCGATCCTGCGCACCTTGCTCGAGGCGCAGGAGCCCATGCTTGCGCACAAGGCCTTGCGTACCGAGCTCGAGGTGGCCGAGGACCTGGAGGTCCAGGGCGACGCGTTCCTGCTGCACCTCGCGCTTTCGAACCTGCTCAAGAACGCGGTCGAGTTCAGCCCGAAGCGGGGCTGCATCCGCCTGTGCTGCGCGCGCGGGGCCGGTCTGGTGCGGATCTCGTTCGAGGACGAAGGGCCTGGCATTCCCGAGTACGCCAAGGCACGCATCTTCGAGCGCTTCTACTCGCTCGAGCGCCCCGACACCGGGCGCAGGAGCACCGGCCTGGGCCTCAACTTCGTCAAGGAGATCGCCGCGCTGCATCACGGCCGCGTCGAGATCGAAAGCCGCCATGGTTGCGGCCTGCGCGCGAGCTTCACGATCCCGGCCGCATGAAGCGGCATCGAGTGCACCCCGACCACATCGACGGTCAGCGTGTCCTAACCGAAATCAGCTAGCCGCGGTTCTGATCGCGTTCGCGGCTCGCGGCGTGCGCGCCGCGCTTGCGAGCGGTGTTGTGCATGCATGGCCGCGGGCCTGCTACCATGTGAGCGCTGTCGTGAGACCTCCGCAGCGATGCGCGCTATTGCCAACGCAGCGACGGCTTCCTACGATTCTCGTTCGTCCATCGCGCCTGACGACCCGTGGCGCGACGGGAAGGGGGCAGGGCCGGTGATGGACCGCGACGAATGGCTCGATCTTGCGCGCAAGCTCGACTGGGACTTCACCTATGCCACCGAGGGCGAGGTGTTCCCCGAAGCGATGAGCGGCCGGCCGTGGCTTTCGGCGGCGGAGTGGACCGCTTGGGACGAGCCCTACCGCACGTCCTACGCCGAGTACGTCGACAACCAGAGCGCCAAGGAAGCCTCCGTCGCCGCGGTGCGTGAAGCGGTCGGCCGCGTCGAGGATCTGGTCGAGCTCGACGCGGGCTGGCGCAGCGCGGTGAAGCTGCACGCGGCCACCTTGCCGCTGGCGGAATTCGCCGCCGTGATGGGCAACCTGCGGGCGGCGCGTTTCGGACGCGACAGCGCGTGGCGCACCACCGCCACGTTGGGCGCGCTCGACGAGCTCCGCCACACGCAGCTTCCGCTGCTCGCGTTCCACGACCTGGTCAGCGCGGATGCTCAGCTCGATTGGACCCACAAGCTGCTTCACACCGATCAGTGGGTTGCGGTCGCTGCGCGCCACTTCGTCGGCGAGCTGCTGCTCGGCTCCGACCCGATCGAGCTCGCCATCGGCACCAATTTCGTATTCGAGACCGGCTTCACCAACCTGCAGTTCGTCGGTCTGTCCTCGATGGCCCGGCGCGCGGGCGATCGCATGTTCGAGAAGCTGGTGCAGAGCATCCAGACCGACGAGGCCCGGCACGCTCAGATCGGCGAGCCCGTGCTGCAGACCGTGTTGGCTCACGATCCGGAGCGTGCCCAGTACCTGGTCGACAAGTGGTTCTGGCGCAGCTGGCTGCTGTTCGCAGTCATCACAGGCTTCGCCATGGATTACCTCACCCCGCTCGCGCACCGGTCCGGCTCGTTCAAAGAATTCGTGCAGGAATGGGTGATCGAGCAGTTCGACGCCTCGCTGGCGCGCGTGGGCTTGCGCCGGCCGTGGTACTGGGAGCAGTTTCTCGCGGCGGTCGACAGCTACCACCACATGGTCTACGCGAGCGCCTATTCGTATCGGGCGACGGTGTGGTTCGACCTGGGGCTGCCCGGTCCGCAGGAGCGCGCCTGGCTTGCGCGCAAGTACCCCGAGAGCTGGCCCGCGTTCGAGCCGATCTGGGAACAGGTCAGCGCGCGCTGGCGGCAATCCGGCCCGGGCGTGGAGTGGCACACGCATGGCGCCACGCCGGTTGGCTTCTGCAGTATGTGTCAGCTGGTGCTCTGCGGCGGCACGCCGCAGCACAACAGCGCCCGCACTCTGATCCACGACGGGCGCAAACGCATCTTCTGCTCCGAGCCGTGCGAGTGGATCTTCCGCAGCGAAACCGAGCGCTACGCGGGCCACAAGGACGTCGCCCAGCGCATCGTCGCCGGGGAGGCACCCGGCAACCTGACGCAGCTGCTGACCGGCTACTTCGGGCTGAGCAAGGACAGCTGGGGCAAGGACCTGCAACGGGGACACTACCCATGGTTGAAGCCATGACCATCCCGCTTTATGCATTCGTCCGCGGAGACAGCATGGTTCTGATCGTGCTGGCCGACGCGGACCACACCATCGCGGAGCTGTGCTTGCGCACGCAGCGCGCGGCCGCGGTGCGGGTCGCGCCGGCCGCGTCCGCGGACGTGTATCTGGGGAACAGGCGTCTTTCGCCCGAGCTCACGGTGAGCGAGGCCGGCCTGACGCCGCTCGATCGCATCGAGCTGGTGCCGCGGGAGGCGGCGACCGATGCCTAGGCGGCTGGCAACGGTCATGCCGCTATGCGAGCTGTGGGACGGCGAGATGCAAGGTCGGGTGGTGGACGGTCACAAGATTCTGCTGGTCAAGCTCGACGGCCAGGTGTGTGCATACAGCGATCGCTGCGCCCACCTAGGGGTCGCGCTGAGCGAGGGCGAGCTGGTGGGCGACGTGATCGTGTGCAGGGCGCATCACTATCGCTACGACGCGCGCACCGGGCGCGGGGTCAACCCCAAGACCGTCAGCTTGCAGCCGCTGCCGGTCGCCATCGAAGGCGGGCTGATTGCCGTCGAGCTGGAGCAGTGCCGATGAGCAGCGGGCGCGACGCGGTCGGTCCGGTGCTGGAGGCCGGGGAGGTCGCGCAGGCGGTGATCGCGGCCATTCGCGAACGCAACCACGACGTTCAGGTGCTCGACCGCGGTGCCTACTTGCGGGTGAGCGCGCCACGCCGCTGCCTGCTCGAGCGGCGCGCGGTCGAGCGCGTCCTGGGTCGAGCCTTTCGTCTGCCCGGCGACCTCGAGCTGGTGATGCCGGCGTTCGCCGGGCGTCTGCACGTGACGCCCGACGAGGCGGTGTGGGAGGCAGGTGGCCAATGAGCGCGCTGCGCACCTACTGGCACCTCGCTCACCTGGGGCACAAGCCCTCGCCTTACGAGATCGCGAGCTCGGAGCTACTGTATCATGCGCGGCGCGGCTTCGAGATCCGTACGCCGGTCAGCGCATGGATCGAGCGACATCAGCTCCGCGGCGAGCTGCGCTGCCGCGACTGGGAGCGCTTCCGCGATCCTCGCGCGACGACCTATGCGCGGTACGTCGCCCTGCAACGCGACAAGGAAGTCTTCGTGGACAAGCTGTTTGCGGCCGCGGAGCTCGACGGCGGGGCTGCGGCCACGCACTCGGACTGGCAGCGCACCGTCGAGCAGCTGCTCGCGCCCTTGCGCTACCCGCTGCACGGGCTGCAGATGGTCGCGGCTTACGTCGGTGCGCTCGCCCCGAGCGGCAAGATCGCCATCGCGGCGGCGTTTCAGGCCGCCGACGAGGTGCGTCGCATCCAGCGCCTGACCCAACACCTGTGGCTGAGGGGCGCGCGCGGGCGTCTCGGCGCCGAGGCGAAAGCCAGCTGGGTGGATGCACCGCATTGGCAGCCGCTGCGCGAGCTGATCGAGCGCCTGCTCGTGACCTATGAATGGGGCGAGGCGCTGGTCGTGCTCGACGGCCTGGTCAAGCCCTGCCTCGACGTGCTGTTCATGCGCGATCTGGCCGAGCTGGCGCGGGCATGCCACGACGATGGGCTGCACAAGCTGCTGCACTCGCTGCACGAGGATTGCCTTTGGCACGCACAATGGTCGGGCGCGCTGTTGTCGCTGCTCGCGAGCGAGTCGCAAGCGAATCGGCGCCTGCTCGAGGTCTGGTTCCTGCGCTGGCGCCCGCGGGTGTCCGCCGCGCTGCAGGCCCTGCTGCCGGTGCTCGAGCAGGGTGCGGCCTGCGCCGCGTGCGAGCCGGGCTTCGTGCCCGGACAGCGGCTGAGCGACCAGTTGCGCGCCGTCCCGGAATGGCTCGCCCAAACCGCAGATTCCGCTAGCTGCGAGGGAGAGCGCCCGTGAGCCAGCCGGTCGACACGGCGCTGGCGGGCGCGGTCGCGGAGGCGGTCGGTGACCTGCTGCTCGAGCTCGATCGACAGCAGGTGTGTCTGCGCGCGCAGGGGCCCGCTTCGCTGCTCGGAATCGAGGACGCAGGGCTGGCCGGGATGACGCTCAAGCAGCTGTTGCCGGTCGCCTCGGAGCTCGCCGGCGCGAGCGCAGCCGCGGTGCTGGACGACGGCATTCCGCGCTCGTTCGACTACAGCGTCGAGGGCGCCCTGGGCTCGCACCACCTCGAAGTCAAGCTGGGCCGCAGCCCGAGCGGGACACTGCTCGCGTGCGTGCGCGACGTGCGCGCGCGCATTCTCGCGGCCGCCGCGCTCAAGCAGAGCGAGGAGCGCTTCCGCGTGATGGCGGACTGCGCTCCGGTCATGCTGTGGAAGTCGGATCGCAGCGCGGAGTGCGACTTCTTCAATCGCGGCTGGCTGGAGTTCACCGGGCGCTCGCTGGCAGAGGAGAGCGGCATCGGTTGGACCGCAGGCGTGCACCCGGAAGACTTCGAGCCGTGCATGAACATCTACATGAGCGCGTACGTGGCGCGCGAGTCCTTCCGCATGGAGTATCGGCTGCGCCGCGCGGACGGAGCGTACCGCTGGATCCTCGACCACGGCGTGCCTCGATTCGCAGTGGATGGCGCATTCGAGGGCTATATCGGCTCGTGCGTCGACGTAACCGAGATTCGTGAGGCCAACCGGCGCAACGCCGAGCTCAACGCGGCGCTGCGCCAGCGTCTGCGCGAACGCGAGGTGCTGCTGCGCGAAATTCACCACCGCGTGAAGAACAACCTGCAGCTGATCTCGAGCATCCTCAGTCTGCAGGCGCGCCTGCTCTCCGGGCAAGCGCGATCGGTGCTCGAAGAGGGTCAGCTGCGCGTGCGCTCCATCGCGCTCGTCCACGAGAAGCTGTGCTCGTCCGAGACGCTCAGCGACATCGAGCTCGGGCAGTACCTCGGCGACCTCATTGCCTTCCTGCGGTGCTCCGTGGAGGGCGCCTCGAAGGTCGACGTACAGCTGGAGGCGGTACCGCTCACGGTGGCGATCGACCAGGCCGTCCCGTGCGGGCTCGTGATCAACGAGCTGGTCACGAACGCGCTCAAGCACGCGTTTCCCCCGCCGCGCCGCGGCTCGGTGACGGTGCAAGTCCGGCCGCTCGACGGCGGGCGTCTTCGCCTGTGCGTCAGCGACGACGGGGTCGGACTGCCGGACCACGTCGACGTCGCACGCCCGAGCACGCTCGGCCTCGACTTGGTGGCGACGCTCGCGCGCCAGCTCCACGGCGAGCTGCGCGTCGACCGTACCTCGGGGACCAAGTTTGCGCTCGAGCTCGAGCGCTGGAGGACCGACCATGCAAGTCAATGAAGCCAACGCAAGGCCTTCGAGCACTCCTCCGCCGAGACCGCTGTCCGTGCTGGTGGTGGAGGACGAGGTCATCGTGGCCCGTGACCTGCAGCAAAGCCTCGACGACATGGGCTACGAGGTTCTGGCCGCGGTCAGCTCCGGCGCCGAGGCGCTGCGCGCGAGCAGGGAGCGCGTGCCGGACGTCGTATTGATGGACATCCGTATCGCGGGGGACCAGGACGGGATCGACACAGGAACCGCGTTGCAGCAGCGCCATCAGGTGCCGGTGATCTACATGACCGCTTACTCGGACGCCGCCACCATCTCGCGCGCCGTGCGCAGCTCGCCCTACGGCTACATCGTCAAGCCTTTCACCGGTCGAGAAGTGCGAAGCGCGATCGAAGTGGCCTGCCGCAGGCACGAGGTCGACCGCAGAGTGGCCCAGCGTGAACGCTGGTTCTCGACCATGCTCTTCTCCATCGGCGATGCGGTGGTCGCCTGTGATCCGCAGCAATGCGTCGCGTTCATGAATCCCGCCGCCGAGCGGCTGACGGGCTGGTCGCTCGCCGAGGCGCGCGGGCGCGAGCTCGACGAGGTGGTCAAGATCCTGCGTGCGGACCGCCCGAGCCTGCGTCGAGAGCTCGCGGAGGTCCTCGCACTCCGCCGTGCCGGGCACGTACCGGCTGCGACCTCGCAGCTCTTGGCACGCAGCGGCGAGCGCCTGCTCAGCGTGCAGGAGTCGGTGGCGGCGATCGTCCACGAGGGCATCCTGCTCGGCGCCGTCGTAGTGCTGCGGGACGTCACCGACCAGCGGGAGGCGCAAGAGCGCGCCATGGTCAGCGACCGCCTCGCGTCGCTCGGAATGCTGGCGGCGGGCACGGCGCACGAGATCAACAATCCACTCACCTTCGTGGTCGGCAACACGGACTATCTCGAGCGTGGGCTCTCGCGCTGGGAATCGCTGCTGTGCGAGCACGGCGAGGCCGAAACGTTGAATGATATACGCGATGCCGTCGCCGATCTGCGGCAGGGCGCGCGCCGCATTCAGCGCGTCGTGGCGGACATGAGCCTGTTCGGGGCCTCCTCGATCGATCCGCCGACCTTGCTGGATCTGTGCGCGACCGTGGAATGGGCCCTGCGCGTGACCGCGAGCCAGGCACGTCACCGCGCCGAGCTCGTCACCGAGCTGGGCCCGATGCCGCCGGTGCTGGGGCGCGAGAGCGAGCTCGGACAGGTGTTCGTGAATCTGCTCGTCAACGCGATCCAGGCGGTGCCCGAAGGACAGGCCTCCGAGCAGGTGATTCGCGTGGTCACCGGCACCGATCCGCGCGGCTGGGCCCGAGTCGCGGTGCACAATACCGGACCGAGCATCCCCCCCGACGTCATGCCGCGGATCTTCGATCCGTTCTTCTCGACGAAGCTGCCCGGGCAGGGTACCGGTCTGGGTCTGACCATCTGTTCGCGCATCGTGGCCTCTTTCGGAGGCGACCTGACCGTGCAGAGCAGCCCCGAGCACGGGACCTGCTTCGAGCTGCGCTTGCCCGGCGCGACCAGGCCGCAGGTCCCAGCCCTTCCCGAGCCGGAGGGGCGTGCCGCACATCGCGGGCGCGTGCTGGTGGTCGACGACGAGCCCGGCGTTCTGCGCATGCTGCGCGCCATGATCGGAGGCGAGCACGAGGTGGTAGCGCGCGATGGCGCGCGGGCCGCGCTGGCAGAGCTGGAGCGCGATCCGCGCTTCGATGTGATCCTGTGCGACCTGATGATGCCGCAAGTGGGTGGCCAGGAGCTGATGCGCGAAATCGAGCGGCGCTGGCCGCAGCTGGTGCCGGCGATCGTCTTCATGACGGGCGGAGCGTTTTCGCCCGCAGCCGCCGAGTTCCTCGCCTCGGTCGAAAACGCCCATCTGCAGAAGCCGTTCGAGCCGGCTGCGCTCTTCGCCCTGCTCGCGCGCAAGCTGAGCGAGCAGGGCGAAGGGCGGTCTCTATAGCGGGTCGTGCGGCGCCGGCTCGAGCCGGACCGCGCGCCAATGTGTCCAGCTCTCGCGCGCGGCCAGGGGTGCAACCGTGCCAGCCCGCGCAACCCCGAGCTCCGAGCCCTCAGCTCGTGGCGACCTCGTCTGCCAGCCAGAGGTCGACCGAGCGCTTGAGCTCGTCGGTGGAGAGCGGCTTGTAGAGCACGTCTTGCACCTGGCCGCGTTCCTCGCTGCTCACGTCCTGCCCGGTCAGGAACAGCACCGGCACGCTCGGAGCTCGCTTGCGGATCTCGTCGAGCGTGCGTTGCACCGGCCAGCCGGGCATCGAGCGATCGAGCAAGATCAGGTCGGGCAGCCAGCCTGCATCGAGCGCGGCGACCGCGCCGCGCCCGTCGGTGGCCACGCGCACCTCGTGACCCCACTCGCGCAGCAGCAGCTCCAGCACACGCCCGACGGCGGGCTCGTCGTCCACCACGAGAACCGCGCCGCGCGAGGCCGAGGCAGCAGGCTGCTCGACGGCGGGGTGTGCGCTTTCGGGCGCCGGCGAGAGGGCGGCCGGCAGGAAGACCCGCGCGAGGGTGCCCGCGCCGGGCCGCGACTCGAGCAGGATGAACCCTCCGTGGTCGCGCACGATGCCGTAGCTCGTCGCGAGCCCGAGGCCGGTGCCCTTGCCCGGCCCCTTGGTGGAGAAGAACGGCTCGAACAGCCGCTGCTGCACGGCCTCGCTCATGCCGGTGCCGTTGTCTTCCACGGCGATGCACACGAAGGGCTCCACGTCGCGCTCCGGCGCGCCCGGGCGGGAGGTCTCCAGCCGCGAGAGGCGTACCGCGATGCGCGGCTCGGACCGGTAGGCGTCGCCCAGGGCGTCGCGGGCGTTGATCAGCAGGTTGACCACGACTTGCTCGATCGCTATCGGATCGCAGGCGACCGCGTCACAGCTCGGGTCGAACGCCGTCTCGACCAGCACGCGCCGCTCGAACGTGCGCCGGCACATCGACACGGCGCGCTCGAGCACGGGGGCGAGATCGGCCGGCATCCTGGAAGGCGTGCCGCGCCTGCCCGCGAACGTCATCAGCTGCGCCACCAGCTCCGCGGCCCGCCGCGCGGCGTACAGCGCATCCTCGAAGGTCTGCGCCAGCTCCGGGCTGGTGTCGCGCCGCGCAAGCTCGAGCGCCGGAACGATCACGGCGAGCATGTTGTTGAAGTTGTGTGCCACGCCAGCCGTGAGGCTGCCGATCGCATCCAGCTTCTGCATGTTGCGCAAGTGCTCTTCGGTCTTGTGCTGTGCGGTCACGTCGAGCATGCCGCCGGTCATGCGCACGACACGGCCTGCTTCGTCGCGGCTGACCTGGCCGCACGGCAGCAGCCAGCGGATCTCGCCGTCCGGGCGAATGATGCGATGATCGAAGAAGTTCGGCCGGCCGGCGTTGATGTTGTCGATCCCGTTCGACATGCGCGTGCGATCGTCGGGATGGACCAGGCGCGCCACGTAGTCGCGCGCGCCCGCCGGCCTGCAGCCCATGATCTCGATCAGGCGCGGGTCGTACTCGACCTGGTCGCTGGTGATGTCCCAGGTCCACAGCCCGAGTCCGGAAGCGTCGAGCGCGACCCGCAGCTTCTCTTCGCTTTGCCGCAGCTCCTCGGCGCGCGCCACATGCTCGGTGACATCGGCGGCCACGATACAGACGTCGCGCCGGCCGTCGCCGTGTTCGATCGGGACGGCGTGCCCTTCGTAGTACGCAGCGCCGCCGGGCGTGACCGGGCGCGCGCCTTTTACCAGGTAGGTACACGCTTCGCCGGTACGCAACGCGTGCTCGACCGCCCGCTCGTAGCGTTCCAGATCCTCGGGCGCGATGAAATCGCGCACCGGACGCCCGACCACCTCTTGCAGGCTCAGCCCCGCCCGCAGGTGGTTGATGTAGGTAATTCGGCGCTCGGGGTCGAGGCGCACCACGAACGCCGGGATGGCTTCCAGAACGGCCCGCAGAAACGATGGATCGTCGAGCGGGACCACCGCGTCGGACCTCGGGAACCGTACCGGCGTGCTGGCGTTATCCGGAGTCGCCACAACTCGGTCTACCATGGCCTGGCGCGCATGCGCGACGCCGGTCGAAGCCGCGCCCGAGCGGCCTCACCCGGAGTTGGTTGCAGCGAAATTGAGATATTCCGCCGATCCGTCTGCGGATGCTCTGCCCGGATACCGGAGACCGGGAGCGCGGGATCTTTGCGTCCGACCCCAATACCGGGGTGGTTGGGCCGTCTACGACCGCGTCCGGATCAAGGCGCGCAGCAGCCGCTGGTCTGACCGATGCAATGGCTCTTCATCGCATCCCAGACTAGGCCTGCGAGGACGTCCGGCCCGCCATTGGCCGTGGGGTGAATCCGATCGAGGTAGTAGCCGGGATCGTCCAACGCCGGCTGGGTGTTGACGAACACGCACTGGAAGGTGTCGTCGCTGACCGAGTCGCAGTTGGCCTTGGCCTTGGGCAGCGAGTAGTCGACCACGGTGCCGCCGCTGGCGATGGGCGTGTGGGGATAGAAGAAGTAGACCACGCCCTTGACGCCGCTCGCCTTCTCGTCCTGCAAGATGCTCAGCATGGTCGCGTTCGCCATGTCCACGATCCCCTGGCACGTCGGGTCATCGCCCGATGCCGTGATGCACTGCGGCGCGCCGATCAGGATGTCGTTGCCGCCGCCGTCCATGACCACGAACTTGGGCGCGGGGCTCTTGTTGGCGTCCCATTGATTCTTGATCTGGGTGCTCACGGTGCCGGCGACCGCCTGGCTGTTGTAGTACTGGCCCGCCGGAAGCTGGCCGTCCGCAGTCGCCTTCGCTTCGAGCGCGGGCGTGAGATAAGTCGGGGCGTCGATGTACGAGTCGCCGATCAACAGCAGGTCGCTGCCCGCCGTGAGACACGGCATCATCGGACCGGTCGGGGTGTCGTCTGCGCCCGCAGCGCCCATGCCCGCGGCGCCCATCCCCCCGGTCCCATCCATGCCCGCGGCGCCCATGCCGCCGGTGGCCGCGGCCATCATGCCTGCGGCGCCCGCGCCGCCCGTGCCCGGCATCATGCCCGCGCCGCCCGCACCTGGCGTCGTGCCAGTGCCGCCGGTATTGCCCCCCGCGCCCACGTTGCCGTTGCCGACCGGGGCGCCGCTGGTGCCGCCGGTCTGTCCCACGACTGCATTCATTCCGGTCGTGCCCCCGGTGCCCGTCCCGGTCACGCCCGGTTGGCCGGTCATGCCCGCGGTGTCCTGATTATTCGCGCTGCAGCCCACGCACGCACCCAGCAGCGCGAGGCTGCCAAGCCCCCGTCCCAGACTCCATGTAGTCATATCACCCTCCGCACCGCCAACGTCGCCAAGGTAGAGTGCGGCGCACCCCCGAGCAATCGCCGGAGCGCGGCCAGCCAATCTTTGAGTGGATTGGACAATGCGCAGGTTTTTGCGCCTATGCCCGGCAGGCCACCGTCCTACATCAAGGCTGCCAGCGGAATCGCGCCCGCCCCGGCTTGGGGCCTCGGGACAAGCGGCCGGCCGTGCCGTGCAGGCCGGCCGTTGGCGACCGCTGGGCTTCCGGTCGCAACGCTCGCTCATTGCGACCCATGCCGGCCGACCCGAGCCGCTCGATTCGTACCTCCGCGACTCCGTTGCGCCGGCGCTCGCCAAGGAGGACGATGCCTGCGACGCGAGGGGGCCGGTCATGGCACGCTACGAAAACATCGTCGAGACCATCGGGCGCACGCCGATCATACGCCTGCACGCGCTGGCGCCCCAGGGCGTGGAGCTGTACGTCAAGCTCGAGGCGGCCAATCCGGGCGGATCGGTCAAGGACCGGCTCGCCAAGGGGGTGATCGAGGCCGCGGAGCAGAGCGGCGCGCTCAAGCCGGGGCAAACCGTGATCGAGGCCACCAGCGGCAATACCGGCATCGGGCTCGCGCTGGTCTGCGCGCAGCGCGGCTACCCGCTGGTGGTGGTGATGGCGGAGAGCTTCAGCGTGGAGCGCCGGCGCATCATGCGCTATCTGGGCGCCAAGGTGGTGCTGACGCCCGCCGCCGAGCGCGGCGTCGGTATGATGCGCAAGGCGACCGAGCTGGCGCAGAAGCACGGCTGGTATCTGACCCGGCAGTTCGACAACGAGGCCAACGCCGACATGCACAGCCGCACCACCGCGGTCGAGATCCTGGAGGACTTCCCCGAGGGGCTCGACTACTGGGTGACCGGGTTCGGCACCGGCGGCACGCTCAAGGGCGTGGCGCGCGTGCTCAAGGCGCGTTCGCCGCGCACCAAGGTGGTGCTGTGCGAGCCGCAGAACGCCCAGCTCTACGCCAGCGAGACCCGCATCCCGTGGCCCGATGACGGCCTGCCGCAGGCAAGCCATCCGGCGTTCAATCCGCACCCGATCCAGGGCTGGACGCCGGACTTCGTGCCGAAGCTGGCGCAGGACGCGCGCCCGCTGGTGGACGAGCTGCTGTCGATCGCCGGCGAGGACGGCATGCGTTGCTCGCGCGAGCTGGCGCGCAAGGAGGGCATCTTCGTCGGCATCTCCGCTGGCGCCACCCTGGCCGGCGCGCTGCAGGTGGCGCGTCGCGCCGCTTCCGGCAGCCGCGTGCTGTGCATGCTGCCGGACACAGGCGAGCGCTATCTGTCGACGCCGCTGTTCGCGGACGTCGCCGCCGACATGAACGACGAGGAGCTGGCGATCTCGCGCTCCACCCCCAGCGCGCAGCTCGAGTGAGCGGACGCTGCAGCTCGTAGTCGGCGACGTGGCCGCAACGTGGACCCCTCCTGGTCGTGGTCGTGGGCGTTCCCCCGCCGCGCACCCCTTGCCAGGCGCGTCCTGTGCGTCGTATCCCGGGTTGCATGAAGACCCAAGCCGCCGTGTGCCACGCCGCGGGCAAGCCGCTTGAGATCGCGAGCGTCGAGCTCGAGGGGCCGAAGGCCGGTGAGGTGCTGATCGAGATCAAGGCGACCGGCGTCTGCCACACCGACGAATTCACCCGCTCGGGCGCCGACCCCGAGGGCCTGTTCCCAGTCGTGCTCGGGCACGAAGGCGCGGGCGTGGTGGTCGACGTGGGACCCGGGGTGAGCTCGGTCGCCAAGGGCGATCACGTGATCCCGCTCTACACGCCCGAGTGTCGCCAGTGCAAATCGTGCCTGTCGCGCAAGACCAACCTGTGCACGGCGATCCGCGCCACCCAGGGCAAGGGCGTGATGCCGGACGGCACCAGCCGCTTCTCGCTGGGCAGCCAGAAGCTGCACCACTACATGGGCTGTTCGACCTTCGCGCACCACACCGTGCTGCCCGAGATCGCCGTGGCCAAGATCCGCAAGGACGCGCCCTTCGACAAGGTGTGTTACATCGGCTGCGGAGTAACCACGGGCATCGGCGCCGTGATCAACACCGCCAAGGTCGAGCCGGGCGCGAACGTGGTCGTGTTCGGCCTCGGCGGCATCGGGCTCAACGTGGTGCAGGCCGCGCGCATGGTCGGTGCCGACAAGATCATCGGCGTCGATATCAACCCGGCGCGCAAGCCGCTGGCCGAGAAGCTGGGCCTCACCCATTTCGTCAACCCGCGCGAGGTGGGCGGCGATCTGGTGCAGCAGCTGGTCGCGCTCACCGGCGGCGGCGCCGACTACAGCTTCGAGTGCGTGGGCAACGTCGAGCTGATGCGCCAGGCGCTGGAGTGCTGCCACCGCGGCTGGGGCGTGTCCGTCATCATCGGCGTGGCCGGTGCCGGCCAGGAGATCGCCACCCGGCCATTCCAGTTGGTCACCGGTCGGGTCTGGAAGGGCACCGCCTTCGGCGGCGCGCGCGGGCGCAGCGACGTGCCGAAGATCGTCGACTGGTACATGGAGCGCAAGATCAACGTCGACGACCTGATCACGCACGTGCTGCCGCTCGCCCGCATCAACGACGCCTTCGAGTTGATGCACAAGGGCGAATCGATCCGCACGGTGGTGACGTTCTGACGGCGCCAGAGAGCGCGCTCAGGTAACGTAGTACCAGCGCGCGAACGCGGCCGCGGTGCCGAATAGCACGGAGGCGGCCAGCAGCAGCGCGATCGGGCGCAGCACGCGACGGTCGGCTGCCCGCCCGAGCGGGACGAAGCAGGGAAACAGCAGCCACAGATAGCGCGTCTGCGCGGCCAGGCTGGAGGCGAGCCCGAGCAGGATCCCGCAGCCGACGAACAGCGCCGGGCCGTAGTCGCGGGTACGGATCAGCCAGACCAGGGCGACCGTAGCGAGCATCAGGCACAGCAGCGCGATCACCATCGCGCCCAGGCGGGCGTCGGGTGGCTCGGGCGGGCGCAGGCCGAGCCCGCGGGCGAGCAGGTGGCGGGCCTCCGAGAGCGCGACCAAGAGCGGCTGTCCGGCGAAGCGCGTGTGGCGCAGCTCGTGCACGTACGCCAGCGCATCGCCCAGCGCCAGCTGCAGGTACAGCAGGAACGCGCCGGCGCCGAGCAACGGCGAGAGCGCGACCAGCAACAGGCCGCCGCGCCGCGGGCCTTGCCGCCACCAGTCGAGCAGCAGCCATGGCACGACGGCGAGGCTGTTGACGCGCGCCAGGCCCGCGAGCACGCCGAATGCGCCTGCGCTCAGCTCACGGCCGCGCTCTTGGCTCCACACCACGCCGACCAGGCAGAGCAGCGCCAGCGGCTCGGCATAGAGCACCGATCCGAACAGCGAGCCCGGGTGCAGCAGCAGCGCGCACAGCGCCGCCACGGCGACGCGCCTGCCGAGCCGGTCGCGGACCCAGACGAAGAACAACACGGTCGCCAGCAACAAGGCCAGATTCGGGATGACCAGCGCCGCCAACCGATAGTCGTCCAAGGCATAGCCGAGCCCGCGCAGCAGCACAGGAAGCAACGGGAACTCGCCGACCGTGCTCCAGCTGCCCGCGGCGGGCGCGTCCGGGCCCACGGAGTAGCCGTGCAGCGTCGTGGCTGCGTACAGATTGGCGTCCCAGCGAGCGGCCACGGCGTCGAGCAGGGGCAAATCGGAAGCGGGCAACAGCGGCCATGGGTGAGGCTGCGCCTCGCCGAGCAGCAGCGGGGAGAGCGCGAACGCAGCGAATACCAACGCGCGCGTGGCCGCGAACAACGCGATCGGGATGGCGAGGCCCCGGAGCGCGGGCATGCCGCGCCGACACAGGCGCCGCGCCGCGGCGCCTCCGAGCACGAGCAGCAGCGCGGCCACCAGCCATCCCAGCGGCGCCAGCGAATGGCCGCGCGGCGAGCGCATCCGCGCCACCACCCGGGCGCCGTAGCGCGCCCCGCCGTGGCTCGGGTCCAGCGCCAGCGCCCGGGCAAACTCGGAGGCCGCACGCGAGAGCAGCCCAGCGCGCGTGCGCGGGTGATCGGTGGCCTGGATCGCGAGGTTGAGGCAGGCATGGCCGATGCCGCTGTGGGCGTGCGCCAGCTTTGGAGCGAGCGCGACGGCCCGTTCGTAGCGCGCCAGTGCGGCACGGTAGTGGTGCAGCCAGAACAGCGCCTCGCCCAGACCGAGCTGGGCATCGACCCGTTGCGGCGCGCTGTCCACCGCACGCTCGAGCTCGACCCGCGCCTGCGCGTAGCGCTTGGCGTGCAACGCGTTCCAGCCGGCCCAGACCTGCGCATCGACGGCAGCCTGGCCGCCAGCCGCCGGCTCTGCGTGCGCCAGAGCCACGGGCCCGCACGCGCCGCAGGCGGCCAGCATCCAGCTCAGCGCGAGCCCCAGCCGGGCCAGCGTGGCGGGCACGCGCGCGCGCCGCCCGCACGCTCGCGCGCGGCGGTACCAAGGCTGCCGAGCTCGGCGCGGCGGCGTGCGCGCGTGGGTGGCATCCATGGTTGGCACACCGCCGCACAACCGCCGCCCGCTTTCAAGCCCCGTGCGCCATTCGGCATTGAGCAAAATCCGTGCCGCTGCCGGCCCATGCCTGCGCAGGCGTGGCGAGCCGCAGCCGCGCGGCGATTGCGCGCGCTTTCATGTCCCCCAGCGTGATCTGTGATTCACTCGAGCGCGCCTATGGGTGCGCGCACGATGTTCGCCGCGGTCGCGCTGTGCTGGCTGGCCTTCGTCGGCATCGCCGTGCGGATCGCATACCGGCAGTCGGCCACCGGTGACGAGGTCGCGCACGTAGGCGCTGGCGTCGGCTACCTCCAGGGCGACATGCGTCTCAACCGCGAGCATCCGCCGCTGGTCAAGCTGCTGGCTGCGCTGGCGCTCGGGCTGCCCTCACCGCCGAAGCCGCCCGCCCAGATCGACCGCAGCACGGAATGGACGTTCGGCCACGAGGTGCTGCACCAGGGTCGCCCCGGCCAGGCGCTTGCGCTGATCGGCCGGGCGCGCATCCCGGTGATTCTGCTCTCCAGCCTCGTCCTGTTGATGGCCGCGCTCTTCGCATACCGGCTCGCGGGCCCGCTGGCGGCGCTGGCGGCCGCGTTCTTCGCCGCGTGCTGCCCGTTGTGGTACGCGCACGCCACCCTGGTCACGACCGACGCCGCGGTCAGCGCGTTCAGCCTGGCCGGGGCGCTGTGCCTGCACGGCGTAATGCGGCCGCAGCACGCAAGCCGGCCCCGGCGCGCGGGCGTGTGGCTCGGCCTGCTCGCGCTGAGCGTCGCGCTGGGCATGGCCTCCAAGTACTCGATGGCAGTCTCGGTGATCGCGCTCGGTCTGACTGCGTTGCTGAGCGCGCTGCCCGCGCGAAGCTGGCGCCCGATGCTGCTGGCCTGGGCCGCGCTGGCTCTCGGCGGCTCGCTCGGATGCGCGCTGGCGTGGGGCTGGCCGCCCAGCGTCGCAGCCTACCTCGACGGCGTGCGTAGCGTCGGCTTCAACCACATGCCGAACTATCCGTTCTACGCCTTCGGCGAGTTCTTCGTCGGCAGGGGGTCGCAGCCGCTGTACTTCGCGCGGGCGCTGATGGTCAAGCTCGAGTGGCCGCTGATCGCGCTGGGCCTGCTCGGGCTGTGGCGCTTGCTGTCGCGCGTCCTGCGCAGCGCGCCCGATGCGGGCGCGCGTGCCGACGCCGTCACCGATCTGGCGTGCCTGGCGATCGTGCCCGGCGCGTATCTGGCGACCATGTCGCTGTTCGCCCCGGCCATCGGCGTGCGCTACGTGCTGCCGGTGGTCCCGTTCGCGTTCGTCACCGCCGGCATCGCGGTCGCGCAGCTCTGGTCGTCGCCCAAGGCGCGCGTCGCGCTGGGGCTCGCCTGCGCGCTCGAGCTGCTCGCGTTGACGCAGGCGTTGCAGGCCAGTCCGATCGCGTGGTTCAACGGCTTGCCTTGCCGCACCGGGACAGTGCCGGCGTGCTTGGACGACTCGAATGTGGACTGGGGCCAGGCGCTACCCGCGCTCGACGCCTATCGCGACCGGCGGTTTCCCGGTACGCCGATCCGCGTCTTCCAGTTCATTCAGATCCCGCTGCATGCGTACATGGAGCGCGCGACCGATGCCCAGCCGATCGAGTCCCTGCACCCCTACCGCGCGCTGTACGCGGCGAGCCTGCACCTGCTGTTGCGCATGCCGCGCGCCTCGGTCTTCGTGCGCGCCAAGCCACTCGAGGTGGTGGCCGGCTCGTTCGCGATTTTCGACCTGCGCGCGATCGATGCGCTGCCCCGGCCCCCGCTGGATGGGTCCGCACAATCCGGGCCGAAAAACCTGCCCGGCGGTCGGTCCGTAAGGGCCGGGTCTTGATCTACTATACCGGGGTGGCTCGAAGGACGCGTGGCGGAGCGGGCCCGGCTGTTACCGAGCAGCCGGCGGCGGAGCGTGACCCGGGTGCGCTCGACGCGCTGTCCGAGGTGTTGCTGTTCGAGCTCGAGGGCCAGCTCTACGCGCTGCCCTCGCCCTCGGTGTTGGAGGTCGTCCGCGCCGTGAGCGTGCGGCCGCTGCCGAAGGCGCCGCCCATCGTCGAAGGCGTGATCGACCTGCGCGGCAGCCTGGTCCCCGTGCTCGACATCCGCAGCCGCTTCGAGCTCGCGCACAAGCCGCTGGCCCACACCGACCACTTCGTGATCGCGCGAGCCGGGGACAGGCGCGTGGCGCTGCGCGTCGACCGTGCGCTCGATCTGGCCCACATCCAGCGAGGCCAGCTCGAAGACGTGCAGCATGCGGTTCCGGGGGTATGCTACGTGTCCGGCGTGGCCAAGCTGCCCGAGGGGCTCGCGCTGATACACGACTTGCAGACCTTCCTCACGCCCGGCGAGGCTTCGCAGCTCGAGGCCGCGGTCGCGCCCGCCGCTGCGCGGGGAACGCGATGAGCGTGCCGCTGCCGGAGGACTCGGCCTTCAGCGCCGTCGTCCGCCTGGTGGGCGCACACACCGGGCTCGCGTTCGACGCGCGTCGTTTCGACGACGCGGTGGCGGGCATTCGGCGTGTCATGACGCGCGCCAAGCTGCTCGATGTCGAACAGTACCTCGAGCGCCTTCAAGCGCAGCCGGTCGCGCTCGACGACCTGGTCGCCGAGCTCACGGTCGGCGAGACGTACTTCTTTCGCGAGCGCGATCAGCTCGACTTCGTTCGCAGCGAGATCATGGCCGAGGTGCTGGCGCGCCGCGGTCCGGATCACGTGCTGCGCGCCTGGAGCGCCGGCTGCGCTTCGGGCGAGGAGCCATATTCGCTGGCGATCATCGCCGACCAGCTCGGCCTGGGCGAACGCGTGCGGATCGTCGGGTCGGACATCTCGCGGCCGGCGCTGGCGAGAGCGCGGGCGGGGCGCTACCGGCCGTGGTCGCTGCGCGGGCTGGAGCCCGCGCTGGTGGCCTCCTACTTCCGCGCGAGCGGCCGCACGCTCGCGCTGGACGAGCGGATCACGCGCCGGGTCGCATTCGTCCAGCTGAACCTCGCGCACGCTGCGTACCCGTCGCTCGAGCACGCTATCTGGGGGCTGGACCTGGTGCTTTGCCGCAATGTCCTCATCTATCTCGACCGGCCAACCATCGCGCGCGTCGCCGCGCGGCTGTTCGAGGCGCTGGCCCCCGGCGGCTGGTTAATCACGGGGCCTTCCGATCCCTTGCTCTTCGATCACGCGCCCTTCGAGATGGTCAAGACCCCGGCCGGGTTGCTGCATCGCCGGCCGATGATGACGGCCGCGGTCAGCCTGAGACCGGCGCAGCCGTTTGCGCTGCCGAGCGCCGCGGCGCCGGTAGTAGAACGCGCGGGCGCCGCCGCGACGCTCGCCGCGGCCGAGCCCGCGGCCGCTCCCCCGGCAGAACAGCCGCGGGCCGAGCCCGACCCGCTGGCGCGCGCGCGCGCCGCGCTGGCGGCTGGCGACTACGACGGTGCGATGCGGCTCACCGCCGAGATCGGCAATGCCGCTGCAGCGACCGTGGCGCTGCGCGCGCGTGCGAACCGCGACGGGGCCGCGCGCGCGCTCGAGCCCGCCGCCGAATCCGTGCGGCGCTACCCCTTGAGCGCCGAGCTGCACTTTCTGCACGCCGTGTTGCTGCTCGAGCTCGGCAGCCTGGCCGAGGCGACCGCCAGCATGCGCCGCGCGGTCTACCTCGACCGCACGCTCGCCATGGCCCACTTCGTGCTCGGCACGCTGCTCGCCCGCCAGGGCGATCGCGCCGGTGCGCAGCGCGCCTACCGCAACGCGGCCGAGCTCGCGCGTTCCCTGCCCGCCGATACCTTGCTGTCGCTCGGCGACGGCGAGCGCGCCTCAGGACTTGCGGCGGCGGCGGACGCACAGCTCGCGCGGCTCGAGCTGCAGCTGGAGGCGCGATGACCGCGCGGGCGCGACCGCGGCGGGCTGCGAGCGGGGCGATCGACTGGCCGCAGGCGCACGCGCGGCTCGCGCGCGTGCAAGCCGCGATGGAGCAAGCGCTCGCACCCTCGGCCGAGGCTGCGCACGCGATCATGGAAGCGCGCGCCCGAGCACTGGCGCGGGCGCGACCGCAGGCCGAGGCGCCGGCCGACCTGCTCGAGTTGCTGGTGTTCGGCCTGGGGCGCGAGCGCTACGCGGTCGAAACCCGCTTCGTGCGCGAGGTCACCCGGCTGCTCGACTTCACGCGGGTTCCGGGGGCCCCCGACCCGATTCTCGGCATCACCGCGTTGCGCGGCGAGATGCTGGCGCTGGTCGATCTGCGGCGCTTCTTCTCGATCGCGGAGCACGACTTGACCGATCTCTCTCGCCTGATCGTGCTGGGCCAGGCCGCGAGCGAGCTCGGCATCGTCGTGGACAGCGCCGACACCGTCGAGCGCCTGCCGCTGGCCCGCGTGCTCGCGCCGCCCGAGCTTGCGGGCGGCATCGGGCGCGGCTACCTGCGCGGCGTTACCGCGGACGCGCTGATCATCATCGACGCCGGCGCGCTGCTCGCCGATACTCGTCTGGTCGTCGACCAGGGCACGCGCGAAGACCCCGGGGCCTGAATCAGGAGCCACCGAATCATGACACAGAAGGTGCAGAGTCGTCCCAAATCCAAGAGCGGCAACGGGCGCACGCGCCGGCCGGCGCAGGCCGGCAGCCGCGTGGACCGTCGCGCCGAGGAGCGCTTCGGGCACGCGCTCGAGGCCGCGCCCGTGGGCATCCTGATGGTGGACGGCGCGGGTAAGGTCGTGCTGGCCAACGCGCTCGCGCAACGCATCTTCGGTTACACCCGTGCAGAGCTGCTCGGGATTGCGGTTGACACGCTGGTGCCGGAGCACGTGCGCTACACCCACCCGCAGCAGCGCACGGGCTTTCTGGCCAATCCGAGCCCGCGCACGATGGGGGCAGGCCGCGACCTGTACGCACTACGCAAGGACGGGCGCGAGGTGCCGGTCGAGATCGGGCTCTCCCCGCTGGTCACCGAGCAGGGCACCTTCGTGCTGGCCTCCATCATCGACATCAGCGAGCGCAAGCGCTCCGAGGAGGCCAAGACCCAGCTGCTGCTGGCGGTCGCCGAGACCGCTTCGCAGCTGGCGGCCGCCTCGTCCGAGATCCTGGCCGCGACCACCCAGCAGGCGTCTGGCGCGCAGCAACAGGCTGCAGCCGTCACGCAGACCGCGACCACCGTCGACGAGGTGGCGCAGACCTCGGACCAGGCTGCGCAGCGCGCCAAGACCGTGGCCGAGACCTCGCAGCGCTCGGTCGAGATCTCGCGCGCAGGGCGCAAGGCGGTGGACGAGACCGTGGCCGGCATGGGCGTGGTCAAGGAGCAGGTCGAGGGCATCGCCGAGAGCATCCTGGCGCTCGCGGAGCAGGCCCAGGCGATCGGCGAGATCATCGCCACCGTGGCGGAGATCGCCGAGCAGACCAACCTGCTCGCCCTCAACGCCGCGATCGAGGCCTCGCGCGCGGGCGAGCACGGCCGGGGCTTTTCGGTAGTGGCCGGCGAGGTCAAGGTGCTGGCCGATCAAGCCAAGAAAGCGACCGCGCAGGTGCGGCAAATCCTCGGTGACATTCAGCGCGCGACCAACGGCGCGGTGATGGCGACCGAGGAGGGCACCAAGAGCGTCAACGCCGCGATCAAGCTGATGGCGCAGTCCGGCGACACCATCAAATCGCTCGCGGACACCATCGCCGAGGCGACTCAGGCTGCCATGCAGATCTCCGCCTCCGCAGGTCAGCAAGCCGCGGGCATGGCGCAGATCCACCAGGCCATGCGCCAGATCACTCAGGCCACCAACCAGAGCCTGGCCTCGACCAAGCAACAGGAGCGCGCGGCCCAGGATCTGCACGCGCTGGGC
The DNA here is from genome assembly GCA_963778655.1 of uncultured delta proteobacterium. Taxonomy (GTDB): domain Bacteria; phylum Myxococcota_A; class Polyangia; order Polyangiales; family JAFGIB01; genus CAVZVA01. The sequence goes on along the minus strand of CAVZVA010000010.1, from coordinate 10,225 downwards.
GCGAAGCTCAAGGATCTGCTGGCCGGCCACGGTGGCATGCCGGGCGCTGCGCCCTGACCCGAGCTCCGGCCGGCAGCGGCCCGACGCGCGTAGAGGGCAGCGATGGATAAGCTCAGGCTCAGAGAACGGCTGGTCGGGATCTTCGTCGAGGAGCTGGAGGACCACGTCCGGGCGCTCAACCGCGACCTGCTCGCGCTCGAGCAGCAGCCCGAGCAAGAGCACGGCGAGCTGATCAAGCGGCTGTTTCGCACCGCGCACAGCATCAAAGGTGCGGCACGCTCCGCGGGCGTGGAGCCGGTGGAGAGCGCATGTCATCGCCTGGAGGCGACGCTCGGCGCGCTGCGCGACGGGATGCGTCCGCTGACACCGGAGCTGCTTGAGCTGTTGCTGTCGGCGGCCGACGCCTTGCAGGACGCGGCGGGCCGCTTGCGGGCGCAGCAGGATCTGCGGGGATCCGCGTTGCAGCAGGTGCTTCCTCAGCTGGATCCGGCGCTGCAGGCGCGCGCCGAGACCGCGCCGCCGCCGCCCAAGGCGGTGCTCTCGATGCCTGCCTCGCGCGCGCCGGACGAGGACGGATCGCTGCGCGTCGCCGCGGCCAAGCTCGATGCGCTCGCGGCGCTCGGCAGCGAGCTGCTGCTGACGCGGCGCCGGCTCTCGGCGCGCCAAGAGGACATGGCTCAGCTGCGCGAGATGGCGCGGCGGCTGGTAGTGGAGTGGCGCCGGCTGGAGAAGCCCTTGCGCACGCTCAGCGCGCCGCGCAAGGGCGGCGATGCTTCGCTGCCCCTGCCCCTGCCCCTGCCCGCTGCGGCTGCGCTCGCTGCTGCGCCCGCGCCCGCAGTCCTGCCGCGCCGCGCGCTCGTCGCCCTCGGTCGCACCAAGGAGAACGTCCGCCGGCTCGAGCAGAGCCTGGAGCGGCTGGCGCGCGACCTGCGCGCCGATCAGCACGCGCTCGACCTGGCGGCCTCCGCGCTCGAGCAAGAGGTGCGCCGCTTGCGCATGTTGCCCTTTGCCGAGGCCTGTGAGGAGCTCGATCGCGCCGCCCGCGATCTGGCCAAGGCCGCGGGCAAGGACGTGGAGCTGGTGATCGAAGGCGCCGAGGTCGAGCTCGATCGCGCGATCCTCGAGCGGCTCAAGGATCCGCTTCTGCACCTGGTGCGCAATGCGATCGATCACGGCATCGAGCCGCCGGCGCAGCGTGCGGCTGCGGGCAAGCCCGGCCGCGGGCGGGTGAGCGTGGCGGCCTCGCTGCGCGGCGACGGGGTCGAGGTGGTGGTCGCCGACGATGGCGCGGGCCTGGACCTGCAGGCGATCCACGCGCGCGCCGCCAAGGGCCAGAGCGCGCCGCCCAGCGACCCGCGCGAGCTGCAACGCTTGATCTTCCAGCAGGGCTTCTCCACCGCCGCGGTCGTCACCGAGCTCTCGGGCCGGGGTGTGGGCCTGGACGTGGTCAGGCACAGGGCCGAGAGCTTGCACGGCAGCGTCGAGGTCAGCTCCGAGCCGGGGCGTGGAACGCGTTTCGCCCTGCTGCTTCCGCTCACCCTGACCACGCTGCGGGCCGTGATCGTGGTCGCCGCCGGCGAGCTGTTCGCGCTGCCGACGACCAGCGTGCGGAGGTTGTTGCGCATCGGCGCTGCCGAGCTCGGCTCGATCGACGGGCGCGAGGTGGCGCTCACCGGCGGCACCCCGCTGCCGATCGCATCGCTGGCGGCCACGCTGGGCCTGCGCGCGCAGGAGCCCGCGCGCAGCTGCGCCAAGTTGCCGCTGGTGGTGGTGGCGGCCGCCGAACAGGAGCTGGCCTTCGCGGTCGACGCGCTGCTGACCGAGCAGGAGGTGGTGGTCAAGAGCCTGGGCAAGCGGCTGCGCCGGCTGCGGCACGTGGCCGGCGCGACCGTGCTGCAGGACGGCAGGCTGGCGCTCATCCTCACCGCCGGCGAGCTGGTGCAGACCGCCCGCAGGCGAGCGACCCGCATGGGCTTCGCCGATGCGCTGCAACCGGCCGCCGCAAGCGTCAGGAAGCGCTTGCTCGTGGCCGACGACTCGGTCACCACGCGCAGCCTGGAGAAGAGCATTCTCGAGGCTGCGGGCTACGAAGTGGTGGCGGCCGCCGACGGGCTCGACGCCTGGCAGCTGCTGCAGGATCAGGGCGCCGACCTGGTGGTGGCCGATGTCGAGATGCCGCGCATGGACGGCTTCTCGCTGACCGAGGCGATCCGCGACTCCAAGCGCTTCCGCGACCTGCCCGTGGTGCTGGTGACCGCGCTGCAAAGCGAGCGCGATCGAGCGCGCGGGCTCGAGGCCGGAGCGGACGCGTACCTGGCCAAGAGCGCCTTCGACCAGCAGCAACTGCTCGCCACCATCGCCCAGCTACTATGAGGTGCGCGCGATGATTCGAGCGCTGATCGCCGAGGATTCCCAGACCACCCGCGAGCTGCTGGTCGCGATCCTGGGTGCCGACCCCGAGCTGCAGGTGGTCGGCGAGGCCAAAGACGGCATCGAGGCGGTCGAGATGACGCGGCGGTTGCGGCCCGACGTCGTCACCATGGACATCCGCATGCCGCGCATGGACGGCTTCGAGGCCACCCGCCAGATCATGGCGCAGATCCCGACCCCGATCGTCGTGGTCTCTGCGAGTGTGGACGCCCGCGAGGTGCAGGTCTCGATGGACGCGCTGCGGCTGGGCGCGCTGACCGTGCTGGCCAAGCCGCCGGGCCCCGAGTCGCCGCGCTTCGATGAGCACGCGCGGCGCTTCGCCGACACCATCAAGGCCATGTCGCAGGTGAAGGTGGTACGCCGCTGGGCGCATACCGAGCCGCCGGCGCCGGCGCGCCCGCAGGCGCTGCGCCAGGGCGGGCGCGTGCAGGTGGTGGCGATCGGGGCCTCAACCGGCGGGCCTGCCGCGCTGGCGCGCATTCTGTCGGACATTCCCGGCGACTTGGCGGTGCCGGTGTTGGTGGTCCAGCACATCGCCCGCGGGTTCACGCAGGGCCTGGCCAGCTGGCTGAACGCCTCGAGCGCGCTTCGCGTGAAGGTCGGTGAGCAGGGCGAGGCGCTCGCGCCCCGCACGGTATACTTGGCGCCGGACGGCAGACATATGGGCGTTTCCGCAGACCGTGCATTGATCCGGATCACGGACGCGGCCCCTGTCGGGGGCTTTCGGCCTTCGGCGACGCTGCTCTTTCAATCCGTGGCGCAGGCGTTTGGCGCATCTACCCTGGCCTTGATCTTGACTGGAATGGGTGAGGACGGCGTGGCAGGGCTAACCTCGGTACGTCAGGCGGGCGGCAAGATCGTGGCTCAGGACGAGGCGAGCTCGGTGGTGTTCGGCATGCCGGGTGCGGCCGTGGCCGCAGGCCTTGCCGATCTCACGCTTCCGCTCCAAGTCATCGCGGAGCGCCTTCCGTCCTGGATCAACAAGGGGAGCAAGACACCATGATCGCACGACGGCAGCGCTGCTCTGCGACGCAGCGGAGGCATTCGTGACTCGCATCCTCGTGGTCGAGGACAGCCCGACGCAAGCCGAGGAATCACGCTTCGTGCTGCACAGCGCGGGCTACCAGGTGCAGACCGCCAAGGACGGCCAGGCCGGCCTCGAGCGCTTGCGCGCCGAGCCATACGACATGGTGGTCTCGGATGTCCTGATGCCGGGCCTCGACGGCTATTCGCTGTGTCGCGCGATCAAGAGCGATCCGGCGCTGAAGGCGATTCCGGTGTTGCTGCTGACCTCGCTCAGCGACCCGCTGGACGTGGTACAGGCGCTGGAGTGCGGCGCCGACAACTTCGTGTCCAAGCCGTGCGAGCCCGAGCTGCTGCTGGCGCGCGTGAAGAGCATGCTCGAGCACCGCGAGCTGCGCGCACATAGCCGGCCGAGCGATGCCGTGGAGATCCTCTTCCTCGGGCGGAGGTTCAGCATCGACTCCCAGCGCGAGCAGATCCTCGATCTGCTCGTCTCCACCTTCGAGGACGTGGTGCGCAAGCACCGCGAGCTGCACGCGAGCCAGGAGAGCCTGCGCCAAGCCAATCGCGAGCTGGAAGCCTTCAGCTACTCGGTCGCGCACGATCTGGGCGCTCCGCTGCGCGCGATCGACGGCTTTTCGCGCTCCGTGATCGCCGACGCAGGCGATCGGCTCGGCGTGCAGGCCAAGCAGGATCTCGAGCGCGTGGCCGCCGCCGCGCAGCGGATGCGGCAGATCATCGACGACCTGCTGCGCCTCTCGCGCGTGGTCAAGGCGGACCTCAACTTGGAAGACGTGAACGTTTCGGCGCTGGCCCGGCTCACGCTTTCGGACCTCCAGGTAGCGGAGCCCGGGCGCGAGCTCGAGATCTCCGTGCAGCGGGGCCTGCGCTGCCATGCGGACACCGGGCTGGTGCGGGTGCTGCTCGAGAACCTGCTCGGCAATGCCTGGAAGTTCACGCGCAAGCGCGCCAATGCGAAGCTCGAATTTATGGCGATCGAGCTGCGCGGCGAGCGTGTCTTCGTGGTCCGGGACAACGGCGCCGGATTCGATATGGAGCACGCGCACAAGCTGTTCCTTCCCTTCGAGCGCCTCCACTCCGAGGACGACTTCTCCGGCACGGGCATCGGCCTGGTCACCGCGCGGCGGGTGGTCGAGCGTCACGGCGGTCGAATCTGGGCCGAGGGCGCCCCGGGCGGAGGCGCAGCCTTCTACTTCACGCTACCCAGCTGAGGCTCGACCTGGGGCGGGCGGGGCGCGTGCCCGGAGCGAGCAGCGTGGTGCGTGCGAGTGAGCGCAACGCAGTGGAGCGAACCCCGCGGGAGGGAGGGGCCCCAACGGCTTTGCCGGTGGGGCGGGCGGGGCGCGTGCCCGGAGCGAGCAGCGTGGTGCGTGCGAGTGAGCGCAACGCAGTGGAGCGAACCCCGCGGGAGGGAGGGGCCCCAACGGCTTTGCCGGTGGGGCGGGAGGGGCGCGTGCCCCTCCCGATGATAGACCGGGGAGGGGCCCCAACGGCTTTGCCGGTGGGGCGGGCGGGGCGCGTGCCCCTCCCGATGATAGACCGGGGAGGGGCCCCAACGGCTTTGCCGGTGGGGCGGGAGGGGCGCGTGCCCCTCCCGATATAGTCAGTGAGGCTTGACCTCCGCGTCCGAGAGCAGGATCGGCGAGGCGTCGATCGACTCGGCTTCCATCAGCTCCACGATGCGGTTGAGGCCGCGCAGCAAGTCGGCCTGCTCGGCCGGGCTGAGCTCGCCCAGCCGAGCCAGGAAACGCGCCTGCAGCGGCACCGGCAGCCCGGACAGCCGTGCGCGGCCGCGCTCGGTGAGCGAGACGTAGATCTTGCGTCGATCGGTGGTGCTGCGCTCCCGCTGCACCAGACCGCCTTGCTCCAGGCGGTCGATGATGCCGGTGACGGTGGGCGCGGTGAGCTGCACCGCGCGGCTGACGTCGACCAGGCTTGCGCGCGCTCCCGGCAGCTCACCGAGCGCGCGCAGGCACAGCACCTGCGGCAGCGTCAGGCCCGCGTCCTTGGACAGCTGGCGCGAGTGCAGCGTCACGCGGCGCAGGATGCGGCGCAGCGCCCTCAGGACCTCATTGCCGAGTCGGTCGGCCTCTTTACGATCGTCGACCACGACCGCCGTTCCGAACCCTAAGTTACCAGAATAGCTCACGGTTCGGTTGAATGCCCGCATTTGGCGCGAAGCGGTGCTTTTCGGCAAGATGTCTTGAATACACATTATTTGTGTACTAATAATTTCGCTACGATGCAAACGCTCTCGACCCAGGCAGGCGCAGCGACGGCCCGCACCGAGCTGGTGCTCGAGGCGCCGACTTTGCGAGACGGTGCCGCGGTCTGGGCGCTGATTCGCGACGCGGGTGGCCTGGACCTGAACTCGCCCTACGCCTACCTGCTGTTGTGCGAGCGTTTCGCGGCCACCAGCCTGGTCGCGCGCGACGGCCAAGGTCTGGCCGGCGCAGTGCTCGGCCTGCGTCTCCCAACCCAACCCGACACGCTGTTCGTGTGGCAGGTCGCGGTGGCGCCGCGCGCGCGCCGCAGCGGGCTGGGGCTGGCGATGTTGTCGGCGCTGGCGCGCGCGCGGGGCTGCGCCGGCATTAGCTACCTCGAAGCGCACGTCGGTCCCGATAACGCCGCGTCGGAGGCGCTGTTTCGCGCCTTCGCCCGCGCGGCCGCGGCCAGGCTCGAGCTGCGCCAGGGCTACGCGGCAAGCGATTTCCCCACGCCGCACGCACCCGAACGCCTGTTTCGCATCGGTCCATTTTGTTTCGTCGCCGCGCGGCGGCCCGCGCCGAGCCAGGCGCGCTCCTAACCGCGCGGGCCCACCCGACTGCAGGTCCGCCATGCGGTCCAAGGAGCTTCATGAAGGTTTTCGAACGACTCGAATCGAATGTGCGCGGATACTGCCGGGCCTTCCCCACCGTGTTCGAGCGCGGGCAGGGCGCATGGCTGATCGACGAGCAGGGCCGCCGCTACCTCGACTTCTTCGCCGGAGCCGGTGCGCTCAACTACGGCCACAACCACCCCGCGCTCAAGCGTGCGCTGGTCGCATACCTCGAGCGCGGCGGCGTCGTGCACTCGCTCGACATGGCGACCAGCGCCAAGCGCGCGTTGCTCGAGCGCTTCGAGCAGCTGGTGCTCGCACCGCGCGGACTGCGCTACAAGCTCCAGTTTCCGGGGCCGACCGGGACCAATGCGGTCGAGGCGGCGCTGAAGCTGGCACGCAAGGTCACGGGCCGGCAGACCGTGGTCTCGTTCACCAACAGCTTCCACGGTATGACGCTCGGCTCGCTGGCCGTCACCGGCAACGGCCAGAAGCGCGCGGGCGCTGGCGTGCCGCTGAACTACTCGGCGGTGATGCCCTTCGACGGCTATCTCGGGCCCGACGCCGACACGCTCGAATACTTCGAGCGCACGCTGGCCGACGGGGGCAGCGGCGTCGACCTGCCGGCCGCGGTGATTCTGGAGACGGTGCAGGCCGAGGGCGGCGTCAACGTAGCCGGGAGCGCGTGGTTGCGCGGGCTGCGCGAGCTGACGCAACGCCATGGCATCGTCCTGATCGTCGATGACATCCAGGTCGGCTGCGGCCGCACCGGGCCGTTCTTCTCCTTCGAGCGCGCCGGGATCGAGCCGGACATGGTGTGCCTGTCGAAGTCACTGAGCGGTTACGGCTTGCCGCTTGCGGTGGTGCTGATCAAGCCCGAGCTCGACCAGTGGGATCCGGGCGAGCACAACGGCACGTTCCGCGGGCACAATCCCGCCTTCGTCACTGCGACCGCGGCGCTCGAGCTGTGGCGCAGCGGCGAGATCAGCAGCCGGGTCGAAGCGCTGGGTGCGCGCGTGGAGCAGCGCCTGACCGCGCTCGCGTGCCGCTACGCGGGACTCCTCGAGCCCAAGGGCCTGGGGCTGATCCGCGGCATCGCTTGCCCCGACGGGGTGGCCACGCGCGCCGCGCGCGCCGCCTTCGAGAGCGGGCTGATCATCGAGACCGCGGGCCCCGAGGACCAGGTGCTCAAGCTGCTGCCGCCGCTCACGATCGAGACCGCCGAGCTCGACCGCGGGCTCGACATCATCGACCGCTGCCTCGCGCTCGCGCTCGCGCACACCGCTAACCGCCCGCACGCCGGCCGCGCCCGCGGCGGCGCCGCGCCCGAGCAGGACGCCAACGTCGAAGGAGGCTGACCCCGTGCTGGTCCGCACGCTCAAGCAGATCGAGAACTCGCCGGCCGACGTGAAGGCCGACAACTGGCGCTCGCGCCGGCTGTTGCTGAAAGCCGATGGGATGGGTTTCTCCCTGCACGATACCGTGATCCACGCCGGCACCATCACCCGCATGTGGTACCGCAACCATCTGGAGGCGGTGTACTGCATCGAGGGACGCGGCACCCTCGAAGGCCTCGAGGACGGGCGATTGTGGACGATCGAGCCCGGCACGCTTTACGCGCTCGACCGCCACGACAAGCACGTGCTGCGCGCGGAGACCACGCTGCGGCTGGTGTGCGTGTTTCGCCCGCCGGTGGTCGGCGGCGAGGTGCATGGTCCTGACGGCTCCTACGAAGTGGCGGAGTAGCACGATGAACGGCGAGCCTGATCTCTACCCCTCGCGCACAGGCGCGCCCGCGGCGTTGCGCGAGCGCCTCGACCCCGTTGTGCACGGACCGCCGAGCGGCGCGCTGCAGCCAGCACAACGCGATCGCTACCAGCGCGAGGGCTACCTGTTCCTGCCCGAGCTGCTCGACACGGCTCGGGCCGTCGCGCTGCGCGAAGAGCTCGACGCCATGCGCCGCGACCCTGCGCTGCACGGGCGCGAGGAGATCGTGCTCGAGCCCGACAGCGATGTGGTCCGCTCGATCTTCGCGGTCCACGAGCTCAGCGCCCAGGTCGCGCGGCTGGTGAGCGATCCGGCGCTGCTGGACATGGTGCACGAGCTGCTCGGTGGCGAGAGCTATATCCATCAGAGCCGCGTCAACTTCAAGCCCGGCTTCGACGGCCGCGAGTTCTACTGGCATTCCGACTTCGAGACCTGGCACGTGGAGGACGGCATGCCGCGAATGCGCGCGCTAAGCGTGTCGATCAACCTGACCGAGAACACGCCGCTCAACGGTCCGCTGATGCTGATTCCAGGCTCGCACCAGCGCTACGTGTGCTGTCCGGGGCGTACGCCGCCCGAGCACCACCGCGAGTCGCTGCGCAAACAGCAGTACGGGGTGCCGCCGCGCGAGCTGCTCGCGCGGCTGACCGAGGAGGGCGGGATCGTCGCCCCGACCGGTCCGGTGGGCTCGGCCGTGCTGTTCGAGTGCAACATGATGCACGGCTCGAGCGGAAACCTGACGCCGTGGCCGCGCGAGAATCTGTTCGTGGTCTTCAACAGCGTGGACAACGCGCTGCGCGAGCCCTTCGCCGAGGTGTCGCCGCGGCCGCGCTACATCGCCAGCCGCCCGGCCGCGCGGCCCGCCAGCCCCGGCTCATGAAGGTCGCACTTTGCCTGTTGCTGGCCGCGCTGCTCTGCAGCGCGTGCGCGAAGCGCTCAGCGGATGAGGGCGACCCGCTGGCGCGCGCCCGCCGCAGCGGCGCCATCCGCGTCGGCTTCGCCAACGAAGCCCCGTTCGGCTACCGCGATCCGCAGAGCGGCCGGCTGCAGGGCGAGGCGCCGGCGGTCGCGCGCGCGGTGATGGCCGCGCTCGGCGTGCCCAAAGTGCAGGGCGTGCTGACCGAGTTCGGCGCGTTGATCCCCGGGCTCAAGGCCGGGCGCTTCGACCTGATCGCCGCCGGTATGTACATCACCAAGCCGCGCTGCACCCAGGTGCTGTTCTCCGAGCCGAGCTACTGCGTGCACGAGGCGATGATGGTCCGCCGTGACAACCCGCTCGGGCTGCACAGCTACGCGGACGCAGCGCGCGGCTCGGCTCGCATCGGCGTAGTCGCCGGCACGGTGGAGCTCGGCTATGCCCAGACGCTCGGCATCCCGAGCGCGCGCCTGCAGGTGTTCCCGGACGCCCCCAGCGCGGTCTCGGGGCTCGCCGCAGGCCGCGTCGACGCGCTCGCCGCCACCGCGCTCACCGTGGCCGACCTGCTGCGCAAGACCGGCGGCGCCGCGCTGCAAGCCGCGGCCGACTTCGCGGACCCGGTGATCGACGGGCAGCCGGTCCACGGTTGCGGTGCGTTCGCGTTCCGCAAGCAGGACCGCGCGTTGCGCGACGCGTTCGACAAGCAGCTGGCCAAGCTGCTGAAGAGTCCCCGTCACGCGGCGCTGGTGGCGCCGTTCGGCTTCGGCCCGCGGACCCGCGTGGGCGGCGTGACGCGCGCCGCGCTGTGCGGCGGCGCGCCGCAGTGAGCTAGTCATGCGCGGCCTGAGCGAGCTGGTTCCGCCGCTGCTGCAGGGACTGCAGGTCACGCTCGAGCTGACCGCTGGCGCCGCGCTGCTGGCGTTGTTCGCGTCGCTATGCGCCGCGCTCGGCCGCCGCTCGAAGCGACGCGCGCTTCGCGTGCTGGCCGCCAGCTACGTCGAGCTGTTCCGCGGCACATCGGCGCTGGTCCAGCTGTTCTGGGCTTACTTCGCGCTGCCCCTGCTCGGGATCGAGCTCTCCGCCGAGCTGACGGGCATCCTGGCGCTGGGGCTGAACGCGGGCGCCTACGGCGCTGAGATCGTGCGCGGGGCGATCGCGGCCGTCCCGCGCGGGCAGTGGGAAGCGAGCGCCGTGCTGGGGCTGAGCCCGCGCACCACGCTGTTTCGCGTGGTGTTGCCGCAGGCCATGCC
>CAVZVA010000009.1:0-1562605 GCA_963778655.1 uncultured delta proteobacterium | reverse complement strand
ATCGCGGTCGTGGCCAAGCGCCAGCAGTTGCGCGGCGATCTCCTCGTCCGAAGCTTCCGCCGGTACGGTGACCGCCGCCTCCGGAAACATGAAATCGGGCATTCCGCCGGCGTCTGTGGCCAGCGCGGCAAGGCCCAGGGCATGGTACTCGCGCAGAACCGAGCCGCCGGCTTCGCGCCGCGCCAGGATGCAGCCCACGTCGGCATTGGCCACGGCGTCGAGGAATCGGGCCGCGTCCGTGTTCTTGTTGATGCGCCCTAGCCACTCGATCCCGGGCTGTCCCATCAGCTCGGACGGCAGGCCCCGCGGCTGGTCGCCCACTACCCTGAGGGTGGCGCGCAGACCTTCCCGGCGCGCGAGAGCCAGGGCGCGCAGCAATCGGTCGAGCCCCTTGCGCTTCCAGTCGGTCGAGACCATCACCAGCCGGAGTGCGTCCTGGGGACGCGCGGAAGGCGGCGCGGCGCTCGCTTCCCAACGGCGATAGACCTCCGGATCGAGGTTGGCACCCGGGACGATCACGTGGATCCGCTCTTCGGCCACGCCGTAATCCTCTCGAACGCTCCGCCCCGCAAAATGGCTCATGACCACGATCCCGCGAGCGCGAGCGTAACCCTCGCGTTCGCGCTCGACGGCCTCGAGGGCGATCCGGCGTCCGACCCGGGGGCGCAAGTTGTAGTAATCGAACAACTGCGTCAGCGTGAGATCGATGAAGAACCACCTTTCGATCGACCGGTCATGGACCACCGAGGGGGCATAGAGCTGGAAACAGTTGAGCACGCGAGCGCCGCCCAGATTCCGCTTCACCGGCCGCCATAGACGCTCCAGGAACACCGTCGAGTACTGGTAGCCGCCGCGCCGGTCACCCGTGGCCACGCGGCCCAGGTTCCACGCGCTGCGGCGCACGAGCCAGCTCAAGCCCTTCGTGCCGAACGGCAAGCCCGAGGTGACGAAGCCCGCGGCTCGGCCTGCTTCGGTCAGGTGGAATGGAATGCCGCTCCAGGTCAACGGATCGCCGACGTCGCCGACGGCGGCCACATACAGGCGCTGCGCGCCCGAATCGTAGGATCGCGCTGGCGCCGCCGCAGGGAACATCTACGCCGTCTCGATCACTGCCCGCGCCGCGAGCTTGTCCACGATGGCATTCACACGCGCGGATAGACCGAGCGCCCCTCGAGCCCGTCCCCCGTCCGATCCAGTTCTCTGCCATTCCCCGATTTGCTTGAGGAAGTCGGTCAGGACCCCGTCGAGGGGCCCGCCGGCATCGACCGCGAGCGGTGTGTCGTTTTCGACCAGCTTGTATGGATGGGGCCGGGTGTCGTCGTAAGCCAGCGTTCGCCCGTCGCGTAGCGTGACCGTGAAGCCACGCGCCTTGTGGTCCGCGCCGTTGCCCACGCGCATGTGAACTGGCACGCCCCCGAGATTGAAACGCGCATCGTACAGCTCGTAGCCGGGGCCGGTGGTCGTGCGTCCGACATCGTGCAACCGAAACTCCGCGTCGGTGCCGAGCAGGTCGAGCGCCATCGTAAGGTCGTGCGGAGCGTAGTCGTGGAGCGACGAGTACACGCGAATAGGCCCGCGGTTGAAGCCTTGGGTCGTGATTCGGAGCACGCTACCGGCGCCGCCCGCCTCACCTACGCGCGCTTTGAGGCGCACGAACGCGGCGGACCACAAGTGAATGTAGTCGACCACGAGCGGTGCTTTGCGCTCGCTGGCGTCAAAGCGCTCGCGCACGCTGGCGACGTCCGCAAGCGATAGCCCCAGTGGCTTTTCGACGAGCAGAGGTACACCCAGCGCCGCGCACGCTGCCGCCACCTCGGCCTGGTGCAGCGGTGCGGTCGCGGCAATCACGCCATCCAGCTCGCCCGCCGCTGCTCGTCGCAGCAGGGTTTGCCAGCTTTCGCATGGCGTGGCGCCGGGGACGGTGTGCGCCTGCACCATAGAGGCGCGCGCCACCATCGAGATGCGGCAATCCTCGCGCTCACCGATCCTGTCGACGTACCTGCGCCCCCACGGGCCGACGCCGATCAGTCCCAGGCGCTTCATGCGTAGGCGGTCTTGGCCCAGCGAAAGAACCGCTGCAGCCCGTCATCGAGCCCGACTGTGGGCTCGTACCCGACCTGGAGGCGCGCTTTGGTCAGGTCGGGACACCGGCGCTGCGGCTCGTCGGCCGGGTAAGTGTCAGGATGCTCGATCAGCCGGTACTCGACATTGAGCTCCGGCATGAGGCGCGCGACCGTCTGCACGAGCTCCAACATCGAGATCTCCGGCTTGGGATTGCCGATGTTGTAGGGCTCGCCCGATTGGCCATTCACCAGCACGTTGAGGAAACCGACGATTGCGTCGGTGACGTAGCAAAACGTCCGGGTCTGCTTGCCCGTTCCGTACACGCTGACGGGCTCGCCGGCCAGGATCTTCGCCGCGAAGTTTGGCAGCACGCGGTAATCGAGCTTCTGCATGCCCGGCCCATACACGTTGAACGGGCGCACGATCGTGCCCTTGACGCCGAAGTGCGTGTGGTAGATGCGCACCAGCGTCTCGCCCAGGCGTTTCGACTCGTCATAGCAAGCCCGCGCGCCGAGGGACGACACATTGCCGTGATAGCTCTCCTTGGTAGGCACGTGGTTTGGGTCGGGATCGCCGTAGATTTCACTCGACGAGAAGAACAACAAGCGCGCGGAGCTGGCCTTGGCGAGCTCGAGCACGTTCTTGAGGCCAGCGGTCGCAACCTCCAGGGTTTCTAGCGGCCACTTCCGGTAGTAGTAGGGGCTGGCGATGCCAGCGAGGTGCATCACGAAGTCGACCGGTCTTTCGGGATAGAAGGGCTTGACGATGTCGTGATTGACGAAGGCGAAGCTGCGATTGCGCGGCAATTCGGCACCGAGCTGTCCGGAGGTGACCAGGTTGTCGATCGCGATGATCTCGCACGGCTCACCGGTACCTGAAGCATTGAGCTTGAGCAGCACCTCGGTGAAGTACCGGCCCAGGAACCCGCGCGCGCCCGTGATCAGGATGCGTTTGCCAGCAAATTCACCTGCCGTCTCTCCGATCCGCCCGCAGATCTCATCAATGTCGCTGTCCAGCAGAAAGCCCATCAGACCTCTCGCAGCTCCGGAAGTGGAACGATGAAGTGACCGCCCTGGTCGGTGTATGCCGAATGCTTTGCGATGATCGCGTCGGCGAAGTTCCAGGCAAAAATCACGCAGTAGTCGGGCCGGCGCTCATAGAGCGCGGCCGAAGGTACCACCGGGATGTGCATGCCAGGCGTGTAGAGGCCCTGCTTCCACGGCGAATCGTCGACGATGAAGTCGACGCTGGAGCCCTCGATACCGAAGGCGTACATCAACGCGGCCAGCTTCGCCGGCGTGCCGAAACCGGCGAAGCGCTTGCCCTCTTTTCGCAGCGCGGCCAGGCGTTGGCGCACCTGGGCGCCGCGTTCCTGGATGCGCCGACCGAAATGTTCGTAGACATGAGGGGCAAACAGGCCGAGATCGCGCTCGACTTGGAGCAGCGCGGACAACCGCTCGGTTTCGCGATGGCGCGATCCGGGGGCGCCGACGTAGCAACGGATCGAGCCGCCATGGCTGTCGATTTGTTCGGCGTCGAACAGCCGCATCTCGAGGGCGGCGAAGAAGCGAGCCAGCGGACCCAGCGCGTGGTACGCGAGGTGCTCGTGATAGATGGTGTCGAACAGCAGCTTCTGGACGACATCCACGAGGTACGAGACCTCGAACGTGAAGACGCCGTCGTCGGCAAGCAACGTGCGCACTCCTTCGGCGAATCCACGCAAGTCTTCGGCGTGGGCGAAGACATTGTTCGCACACACGAATGCCGCCGGCCCGCGTTCACGACGAATCCGGTCGGCGAGATCGGTGGTGAAGAATCCCTCGAGGGTTGGAACGCCCGCAGCCTGGGCGGCCTTGACCATCTCTGCGGCCGGGTCGATGCCCAGAACGTTCGACACCCCCTGAGCCTGGAACTGCTTGAGCAAAGTCCCGTCGTTAGAGCCAACCTCGACTACGAGCGAGCTCGGATTCCAGGCCGAACCTCGCAACCGCGTCCGAGGCATATCGCCGGAAGTGCTCCACGAACACCGGCGAAGTGCCCGACACGTACACGTAGCGTCGAAACAAGCGTTCGGGATCGACGATTTCCGCAAGCTGCAGGTGGCCGCACTCCCGACACAGGAGCAGCGTGAGGGGGACCGTATCCTGCTGCACGGCTGGATCCGGCACGAACTCGTTCGCCGGCGGCGTGGGAGCGAGACGCAGGACCTCCTGGAGTTGCTGCTCGCCAGCGGCGCACAGCGCGCATGACCGTCGCCGTCTGTAGGAGCTGTTCATTTCGTCACGGGAAACGTGACGTCCCAGCCAGCCTTGGCGCGCGCGTTGGCCTTGACCTCGACCAGCGTGACCCTGACGAGGTCCGCCTCGTGGTGCTCGTGGTCCCGCACGTTCTTCGCAAAGGTCAAGAACGCCGTCTCCTCCGGGAACACCATCGCGTGCTCCACCATGGGTGGAGTGAAGAACATCGTGCCTGCAGGAAAGTCCTGGCGCTGCGGCTGCTCGCGTGAGTTTGCCGGCCGCCAGTAGTACCAGACGGTCCCAGTGAGCACGTACGAGTAGTGCCAGTCGGTCTTGTGATAGTGATTGGCACGAACGGCGCCAGCCACGGACTTGATCAGCGCTGCGCTGGTGAAACGCTCGAGTAGCAGATTTTGGATCTCGCCGTTGGCGTTCACGAACGGCGCCTCGAGCGGTACTGCCACTTGCTCGGGAATGTGCCCTGCTCTACAAGCGCAGAAAACTTGCGGTTCGAAAGCATTCGCGCCTCGACTTTTTTGATGGGCTGGGATGATAGCGGGTCCGTTCTAGGCTGCAAGCTCGCTGACGACGCACACCTGCTGCTGTCCTCGGTACCGCAGGAACAGAGCACAGCGCCCGGCGGCTCCCGCTTGTGTGGACCGGCATCCCGGGATAAAGACAGCGTGCCTCGGCCACCCCGCAATGCGCATCACGTTCATTGCCGACCCCGTACTTCCCGTGCCCCGCTCGGCTACGGGGGCGCTGAACGCAATGCCGCCTTGATTTGTGCGGAGATGGCGCGGCGGGGCCATCACGTACGCCTGCTGGCTGGCGTCGGGTCTCGGAACTTCGGCGAGCTGTGGACTCACCGGCCACCGAGCAGGCGCTTTCGTTCGCGCGCTTATCGCAAGCTCCTGTTTCAGGTCACCAGCCTGCGCGCCGCGCTAGACGCTGATGTCGTTCACAACATTGGCCGCACCGACTACCTCTGGGCGCTACTTCGCACAAAGCTGCCAATCGTAATCACCCTTCAGAACAAGATTGCGGCCGAGTCGGTCTCGGACTTGGCGAGTGGTCGCGATCGGCTCGCCCTCGTGAGCCCTAGCGATTCGTATCGTCGAGGCCTTCCGTCGGCTGATTGGTGGACGGTGTACAACGCGGTCAACGCCGAGGAATTTCGGTTTAGAGAGCGCCCGGGTGGCGACTACCTCGCATTCCTCGGCCGGCTGACTCCCTATAAGGGGGTGCACGTGGCGATCGATGTTGCCCAGGCACTGGGGTTGCCGCTCAAGATCGCGGCAATATCCCGAACGAGCCCGGTGTGGCGGAGTTCTTCGCACGCGAAGTGCGCCCGCGCCTCGGCGGAAAGATTGAGTGGATTGGGGAGATCAATGATGCGCAGAAGACCGACTTTCTGGGCAATGCGCGTGCGCTGTTGTTTCCGATTCAGTGGGAGGAACCGTTCGGCATGGTCGTAGCCGAAAGCATGGCGGCCGGGACCCCGGTGCTTGCGATGCGACGGGGCGCCATGCCCGAGGTAATCGACCACGGCCGAAACGGCTTTCTGTGCGATAGTCCCGACGAGATGGTGTCGTTTGCCAAGCGGATAGACGAGCTGGATTCGGGCTGCGTGCCGGCGCACCTGTGAGCAGCGCTTCTCTCCGCGCGTGATCGCGGATCGATATCTGGAGATCTATCGGGCTCTGCTGGAGCGATGACCTTGTCCCAGTCCATGTCCGGCGAGCCCGACGCTTGCTCATCGTACTGAAGTCGCTGTGCGCGGAAGGCACGCCCGTGCTTGTGCTGGACCTTTGCCGCAGATTCAGGGCGATGGGCATCGAGCCGGCGGTTCTCACGTTGTCATCGTCTCCCAAAGACCTGGCGCCGGAGTTCGAGCGCGAGCACATCGCCGTTCGCGACCTCGGTCTTCCGCAATCGGGACGCGCGCGTTATGCGCGCATGGTCGCGGACATCTACGCCGCATGCCGCGAGCAGCGTCCGCATGCCGTGTTGTCGATGCTCTTTGGTTGGCACGCGTTCTTGGCGCTCGGGGCGCGGCTTGCGGGAGTGCCTGTGGTCGCGGCCCATGTCGGCAACGATCCGTCCCTGGGCTTGAGCGCGAGGCTGTCCAAGTTTCGCCTGCTGGTGCAGGCTGGACGGCCCATGACGAGCACACTCGTCTGTTGCAGCGCCTACGTGCAGCGCGGGGTCGTGACCCGCCTTGCGGTGCCGGAGTCGGCAACGGTCGTGATCTACAACGGGGTCGATGTCGACGCGATTGCACGGCGCGCGACGGCAGCGCGCGTGGGTAGAGGCGCTTCCCGCGGCAGCGTGGTGGGCATGGTGGCGCGCTTCGATGGTCCACAAGGACCAGCCGACGTTGATCCGCGCGGTCAAGATGCTGCGAGACTCCGGGCGCGCGCTCGAGCTGTGGCTGATTGGCGATGGTAGCCGCCGTTCGGGGTATGAGGCGTTGATCGCCGAGCTCGGGCTGGCCGACGCCGTGAAACTGCTTGGCGTGCGGCGTGATGTCCCCGAGTTGCTGGGTCAGCTCGACGTGTTCGCGTTCGCCGCCACGCCCGACGAGGGCCAGGGCGTCGCGCTGGTGGAAGCGATGGCAGCGGGCGTTCCGATCGCCGCCGCCGACGTGGGCGCCTGTCGCGAGGTGCTCGATCAGGGCTGCCTGGGCCGCCTGGTGGAGCCGGCTGACCCTGCGGCGCTCGCCGCTGCGATCGAAGGCATCCTGGACGACCCCGAGCAAGCGCAGGCTATGGTCGCTGAGGCCCGTGCAAGGGCGCAACGTCGATTCACGATCGAGGCGATGGCGGAGGCGTACGCAAGATGTCTCGATCTCGCGGCCTGACGATGTCCGAGCGTCCTCTCGTGATCGCGCATGTAGTGAATGGGCTGAGGTTCGGCGGCATCGAGAGCTTTTGTCTGCTGCTCATCAGGAGTTCACCGCCCGGGCTCCGGCACGTGGTGGTCAACCTCGATCCGGCGCGAACCGAGATGCGCGGTGTGTTCGAAGCCTGCCCCGCCCTGAGCTTGATGATTTGGCGTACACGCGGCACAGCCGCGTGTCTTTCGTGCTGGGTCTGGCGCGCGACCTGCGCAGGATTGGAGCCGATGCGGTCTTGGTCTATCCTTTCGGGTTGCACCTTCTGGTCGCGGTCGCGGCGTTCGCGGCCGGGATTCGCAACGTGCTCGTGCACGCCGGCAACCCTCCCCCCCTCGACGCCAAGCAACGGCAACTCTGGAAGCGCATCGTGATCGCATCCCGGCTCCTGCACGTGCCCATCAAGTCCTGTTCGGCGATGGTCGATCGCGAGCTGCGTGCTCTGGCGGGTCCCCTGCCGGCTGGATCCGAGCCGGTGCTCAACGGGGTCGACGTGGAAGGAGTGCATGCGCTGGCGGCCGCCGCGCGGGCGAAGCGCGCTCCGGGCGGCCCGCATGTGATTGGCATGGTCGCGCGCTTGAACGCGATCAGAGGATTACGAAACCTTGCTGCGGGCGTTCGCGCGCGTGCAGAGCGAGCTCGGCAACTGCGAGCTCTGGCTGATTGGCGACGGCGAGCGCCGGCAGGCTCTCGAAGCACTTGCGGCGGAGCTCGGCATTACGGAGTGGGTGCGGTTCTGGGGTGAGCGGACGGACGTGCCTGCCTTGCTCGGGGGCATGGACGTATTCGCGTTCTCGACCACGCGCGACGAGGGCTTTGGGATTGTCCTGGCGGAAGCCATGGCGGCAGGGACTCCCATCGTCGCCTCCGACGTCGAGGCGTGCCGGGAGGTGCTGGCGGCAGGCGAAGCCGGTCGCTTGGTGAGACCCCAGGACCCGGACGCGCTCGCAGTGGGGTTGTCCGAGCTCTTGACCCGGCCCGACCTCGCGCGCGCGTTGGCCGATTGCGCGTTCGCTCGCGCGCGGGAGCACCTCGGCGCAAAGGCTTGCGCGGAGCGGTACTTCGGTACGCTGACTCGGTCGCGGAGGCCTCCCTTTCGTGGTTGACGTCGCCCTGCTGCACTACCAATACGGCCCGTATCACGTGGCCCGGGCCCGTGCGCTCGAGCAGCGGCTGGAAGGCCGGTGTGTTTCGTTCAGCTCGCATCGGCCGAAGGGCAGCGGGAGTGGCAGGTGCGCGGTCCCGCGCCAAGCATCGTGACCCTCGCCGCCGGCACGCTGGAGCAGCTCCCCGAGCGCCGGCTCGCGAGGCTGATGGACGAGACGCTCGACCGGGTGCGGCCTGGCGCGGTGGCGATCGCGGGCTATGCGCACGGCGCGATGCGCGCGGCGGCGCGCTGGTGCCGGCGCAATCGTGCCGCATCCATTCTGCTCTCTGACTCGCACCAGGCATCTCGACCCAGGCATCGGGCAAAGGAGTGGGCCAAGCGCGCCTGGGTGTCTCACCACTTCGATGGGCGTTCACGGCGGGCGCCGCGTCCGCCGCCTATGCCCGGACGCTGGGCTTCGCCGCGTCCTGCATTGGCGCGTCTATGCTGGCCGACAACGCGGCGTTCGCGCAAGGCGCGGCGCTGGCGCGGGACCGCGGTTGCTCGCTGCCGCGCGAGCTCGGTCTGCCGGAGCACAGCTCCTTGACGTCGGCCGCTTCAGCCCCGAGAAGAACCTGCACGCGTTGCTGGACGCGATGGCGGAGTACCGGCGGCAGGCGGGCGGGGCGCGTGGGGGCTGCTGTTGCTGGCGGCGCCCCGAGGCGGCGTCGCTCGAGCGCCGAGCGGCGGCAATGCGCGGCAGCGTGGCCGTGACCGGCTTCCGCCAAGCCGATTGGCTGGTCGAAGCCTACGCGGCGGCCGCGGCACTGATCCTCCCGAGCACCAGCGAGCCCTGGGGCCTGGTCGTCAACGAGGCCATGGCGTGCGGGTTCCAATCCTCGTGTCGGATTGCGCCGGTGTGGCCTCATCCTCGTCTTCCCTGGCGTCAACGGCTATGTGTTCGATCCGGAAGACCGGCAAGACATGGTCGACGCCATGCTCCGCCTCTCCTCGGAGCGAGTCGATTGGCGCGCCATGGGAGTCGCCTCGGAGCGCATCATCGCCAACTTCACGCCCGAGACATGGGCCGCGGCGTTGAGCGATTGCATCGAGGTCACGCTCGGTCGCCGGGCACGGGGTTACTGACGTGCGGGTGCTGCACGTGTTGCCGACGCGCTCGCAGGCCTACGGGGGCCCGGTCCGGGTCGCGGAAGCCCTTGGCGCGCAGCTCGCTCGCAGCGGACACGGCGTGACGATTTCTCCCGCTGCCGGGGCGCCGGCTTCGATCGGGACCCGGGTGGCGTACTGGCCCGGCTTGGGCGCATTGCGTGCACTGGGAGCCCAGGTGCGCAGTGCCGATCTGGTGCACGTTCACGGGCTTTGGACGGTGCCGACGAGCGGCGCCGCTGCGTGGGCCCGTGCGCTCGGACGCCCTTACGTGATCACGCCCCACGGCATGCTGGACCGCTGGTCGCTCGGCCACAATGCCGGTCGCAAGAAACTCTATGCGGCGCTGATCGAGCCAGCCAACTTGGACGCGGCCGCGGCACTGCACTTCTTCAACGAGGAGGAGCGCGAAGAGGCGCGCGCCTTTGGCCTCAAGGCACCGACCTTCTTGCTTCCCAACGGAGTCGACCTCGAGGCGTTCGCCGACTTGCCGGGCCGAGAGGCGCTCGACCTCCGCTACCCCGAAGCGCGCGCAAACAGGTGATCTCTGTTCCTGGGGAGGCTTCATGCGAAGAAGGGTCTGCCCTTGCTGGTGCAGGCCATGGCTCGCGATCGCGCCGGCACGACCTACAGCACCGCCGGTAATCGCCGGTCGCAAAAGGGCGGCCATGGGGCCGAGATCCAAGCACTGGTCGCGCGAGAGCGGCTGCAAGGGCGCGTGATCTTCACTGGACCGGTGGCCGGAGAGAACAAGCGCGAGCTGCTTGCTGGCTCAGATTTTCGTGCCGCGTCGCACCAGGAGGGCGATTCGGTGGCCGTGAAGTAAGCCCTCGCCGCAGGTCGCCGGTCGTGATCACCGATGCTTGCCACTTTCCCGAGGTGGCGCCGTAGCTCGCGGGCCTGATCGCTCAATCTCCTCCGTGGACGAGGCGAGGCAGGCGCTGCAGCCATTGCTCGGCGATTAGCAGCTGCGCGCGATGCTCAACCAATGCGCGGGCGCTGATCGAGCGAACATATCGCCGGGACCGGCTGGGCGCTCGCCTCGCGGAAGAATACCAGGAGCTGCTGGCATGCTGCCGCAGCCGCATTGCAGCGTAGGGCTCGCACCGCTCGGGCGGCGATTCCGCGGTTGCACGGCCTGGCCACTCCGACTACCCCGCTTTGTCGGGCCTGAACATCGAGCCGCCGGCCACCAAGACTGCGCGTGCCCGGCTTTGCGGCTTGCTTGGACCCACAGCTTCAACCCAGCTGAGCTGGGCGGAGCAGACCAACGAACCAAGGCACCACATAGAGCATCGCTCCGCCCAGCTCAGCTGGGTTGAAGCTGTGGGTCCAAGCAAGCCGCGAAGCCGGGCACGCGCAGTCTTGGTGGCCGGCGGCTCGATGTTCAGGCCCGACAAAGCGGGGTAGTCGAAGTGGCCAGGCCGTGCAACCGGGGATTCAGTCACCACGAGCGGTGTGCGAGCCCTTACGCTGCAATGCGGCTGCGGCGGCGTGCCAGCAGCTCCTCGTATTGCTCCGCGAGGCGAGCGCCCAGCCGGTCCCAGCGATATTCTCGCTCGATCAGCGCCCGCGCATTGGTTGAGAGTCGCGCGCGCAGCTTGTCATCGCCGAGCAATCGCTGCAGCGCCTGCCTCACCTCGTCCACGGAGGGATTGACGATCAGGCCCGCGGGCTCCCGCGCCACCTCGGGAAAGTGACAAGCATGGGTGATCACGACCGGCAAACCTGCGGCGAGGGCTTCCTTCACGGCCACCGAATCGCCCTCCTGGTGCGACGCGAGCACGAAAAGATCTGAGCCGCCAAGCAGCACGCGCTTGTTCTCTCCGGCCACCGGTCCGGTGAAGATCACGCGCCCTTGCAGCCGCTCTCGCGCGACCAGTGCTTCGATCTCGGCCCCGTGGCCGCCCTCTTGCGGACCGGCGATTACCAGCAGTGTGTCGGGTCGTGCCGGCGCGATCCGAGCCATGGCCTGCACCAGCAAGGGCAGACCCTTCTTGGCGTGAAGCCTGCCCAGGAACAAGATCACCTGTTTGCCGCGCGCTTCGGGGTAGCGGAGGTCGAGCGCCTCTCGGCCCGGCAAGTCGGCGAACGCCTCGAGGTCGACTCCGTTGGGAAGCAAGAAGGTCGGTGCCTTGAGGCCAAAGGCGCGCGCCTCTTCGCGCTCCTCCTCGTTGAAGAAGTGCAGTGCCGCGGCCGCGTCCAAGTTGGCTCGCTCGATCAGCGCCGCATAGAGTTTCTTGCGACCGGCATTGTGGCCGAGCGACCAGCGGTCCAGCATGCCGTGGGGCGTGATCACGTAAGGGCGTCCGAGCGCACGGGCCCACGCAGCGGCGCCGCTCGTCGGCACCGTCCAAAGCCCGTGAACGTGCACCAGATCGGCACTGCGCACCTGGGCTCCCAGTGCACGCAATGCGCCCAAGCCGGGCCAGTACGCCACCCGGGTCCCGATCGAAGCCGGCGCCCCGGCAGCGGGAGAAATCGTCACGCCGTGTCCGCTGCGAGCGAGCTGCGCGCCAAGGGCTTCCGCGACCCGGACCGGGCCCCCGTAGGCCTGCGAGCGCGTCGGCAACACGTGCAGCACCCGCACGTCAGTAACCCCGTGCCCGGCGACCGAGCGTGACCTCGATGCAATCGCTCAACGCCGCGGCCCATGTCTCGGGCGTGAAGTTGGCGATGATGCGCTCCGAGGCGACTCCCATGGCGCGCCGATCGACTCGCTCCGAGGAGAGGCGGAGCATGGCGTCGACCATGTCTTGCCGGTCTTCCGGATCGAACACATAGCCGTTGACGCCAGGGAAGACGAGATCGCGGGCCACACCGGCGCGATCCGACACGAGGATTGGAAGCCCGCACGCCATGGCCTCGTTGACGACCAGGCCCCAGGGCTCGCTGGTGCTCGGGAGGATCAGTGCCGCGGCCGCCGCGTAGGCTTCGACCAGCCGATCGGCTTGGCGGAAGCCGGTCACGGCCACGCTGCCGCGCATTGCCGCCGCTCGGCGCTCGAGCGACGCCGCCTCGGGGCCGCCGCCGACCAACAGCAGCCCCCACGCGCCCCCGCCCGCCTGCCGCCGGTACTCCGCCATCGCGTCCAGCAACGCGTGCAGGTTCTTCTCGGGGCTGAAGCGGCCGACGTACAAGAAGCTGTGCTCCGGCAGACCGAGCTCGCGCGGCAGCGAGCAACCGCGGTCCCGCGCCAGCGCCGCGCCTTGCGCGAACGCCGCGTTGTCGACCACGTCATAGCCGCGCCAGATCCGCGACGCGGCGAAGCCCAGCGTCCGGGCATAGGCGGCGGACGCGGCGCCCGCCGTGAACGCCGCGTCGAAGTGGTGAGACACCCAGGCGCGCTTGGCCCACTCCTTTGCCCGATGCCTGGGTCGATCTGCCTGGTGCGAGTCAGAGAGCAGAATGGATGCGGCACGATTGCGCCGGCACCAGCGCGCCGCCGCGCGCATCGCGCCGTGCGCATAGCCCGCGATCGCCACCGCGCCAGGCCGCACCCGGTCGAGCGTCTCGTCCATCAGCCTCGCGAGCCGGCGCTCGGGGAGCTGCTCCAGCGTGCCGGCGGCGAGGGTCACGATGCTTGGCGCGGGACCGCGCACCTGCCACTCCCGCTGCCCTTCGGCCGATGCGAGCTGAACGAAACACACACGGCCTTCCAGCCGCTGCTCGAGCGCACGGGCCCGGGCCACGTGATACGGGCCGTATTGGTAGTGCAGCAGGGCGACGT
Organism: uncultured delta proteobacterium; assembly: GCA_963778655.1. Classification (GTDB taxonomy): domain Bacteria; phylum Myxococcota_A; class Polyangia; order Polyangiales; family JAFGIB01; genus CAVZVA01. The sequence goes on along the minus strand of CAVZVA010000009.1, from coordinate 1,549,424 downwards.
CAACCACGAAAGGGAGGCCTCCGCGACCGAGTCAGCGTACCGAAGTACCGCTCCGCGCAAGCCTTTGCGCCGAGGTGCTCCCGCGCGCGAGCGAACGCGCGATTGGCCAACGCGCGCGCGAGGTCGGGCCGGGTCAAGAGCTCGGACAACCCCACTGCGAGCGCGTCCGGGTCCTGGGGTCTCACCAAGCGACCGGCTTCGCCTGCCGCCAGCACCTCCCGGCACGCCTCGACGTCGGAGGCGACGATGGGAGTCCCTGCCGCCATGGCTTCCGCCAGGACGATCCCAAAGCCCTCGTCGCGCGTGGTCGAGAACGCGAATACGTCCATGCCCCCGAGCAAGGCAGGCACGTCCGTCCGCTCACCCCAGAACCGCACCCACTCCGTAATGCCGAGCTCCGCCGCAAGTGCTTCGAGAGCCTGCCGGCGCTCGCCGTCGCCGATCAGCCAGAGCTCGCAGTTGCCGAGCTCGCTCTGCACGCGCGCGAACGCCCGCAGCAAGGTTTCGTGATCCTTGATCGCGTTCAAGCGCGCGACCATGCCGATCACATGCGGGCCGCCCGGAGCGCGCTTCGCCCGCGCGGCGGCCGCCAGCGCATGCACTCCTTCCACGTCGACCCCGTTGAGCACCGGCTCGGATCCAGCCGGCAGGGGACCCGCCAGAGCACGCAGCTCGCGATCGACCATCGCCGAACAGGACTTGATGGGCACGTGCAGGAGCCGGGATGCGATCACGATGCGCTTCCAGAGTTGCCGTTGCTTGGCGTCGAGGGGGGGAGGGTTGCCGGCGTGCACGAGCACGTTGCGAATCCCGGCCGCGAACGCCGCGACCGCGACCAGAAGGTGCAACCCGAAAGGATAGACCAAGACCGCATCGGCTCCGATCCTGCGCAGGTCGCGCGCCAGACCCAGCACGAAAGACACGCGGCTGTGCCGCGTGTACGCCCGATCGATCAAGCTCAGGGCGGGGCAGGCTTCGAACACACCGCGCATCTCGGTTCGCGCCGGATCGAGGTTGACCACCACGTGCCGGAGCCCGGGCGGTGAACTCCTGATGAGCAGCAGACAAAAGCTCTCGATGCCGCCGAACCTCAGCCCATTCACTACGTGCGCGATCACGAGAGGACGCTCGGACATCGTCAGGCCGCGAGATCGAGACATCTTGCGTACGCCTCCGCCATCGCCTCGATCGTGAATAGACGTTGCGCCCTTGCACGGGCCTCAGCGACCATAGCCTGCGCTTGCTCGGGGTCGTCCAGGATGCCTTCGATCGCAGCGGCGAGCGCCGCAGGGTCAGCCGGCTCCACCAGGCGGCCCAGGCGGCCCTGATCGAGCACCTCGCGACAGGCGCCCACGTCGGCGGCGGCGATCGGAACGCCCGCTGCCATCGCTTCCACCAGCGCGACGCCCTGGCCCTCGTCGGGCGTGGCGGCGAACGCGAACACGTCGAGCTGACCCAGCAACTCGGGGACATCACGCCGCACGCCAAGCAGTTTCACGGCGTCGGCCAGCCCGAGCTCGGCGATCAACGCCTCATACCCCGAACGGCGGCTACCATCGCCGATCAGCCACAGCTCGAGCGCGCGCCCGGAGTCTCGCAGCATCTTGACCGCGCGGATCAACGTCGGCTGGTCCTTGTGGACCTCGAAGCGCGCCACCATGCCCACCACGCTGCCGCGGGAAGCGCCTCTACCCACGCGCGCTGCCGTCGCGCGCCGTGCAATCGCGTCGACATCGACCCCGTTGTAGATCACGACCGTTGCCGACTCCGGCACCGCAAGGCGGGTCACGACCCCGCGCTGCACGTAGGCGCTGCAACAGACGAGTGTGCTCGTCATGGGCCGTCCAGCCTGCACCAGCAGGCGAAACTTGGACAGCCTCGCGCTCAAGCCCAGGGACGGATAGTTGCCGACATGGGCCGCGACCACAGGCACTCCCGCAAGCCGCGCCCCGAGCGCCAAGAACGCGTGCCAACCAAAGAGCATCGACAACACGGCATGCGGACGCTGCTCGCGGCATGCGGCGTAGATGTCCGCGACCATGCGCGCATAACGCGCGCGTCCCGATTGCGGAAGACCGAGGTCGCGAACGGCGATGTGCTCGCGCTCGAACTCCGGCGCCAGGTCTTTGGGAGACGATGACAACGTGAGAACCGCCGGCTCGATGCCCATCGCCCTGAATCTGCGGCAAAGGTCCAGCACAAGCACGGGCGTGCCTTCCGCGCACAGCGACTTCAGTACGATGAGCAAGCGTTCGGGCTCGCCGGACATGGACTGGGACAAGGTCATCGCTCCAGCAGAGCCCGATAGATCTCCAGATATCGATCCGCGATCACGCGCGGAGAGAAGCGCTGCTCACAGGTGCGCCGGCACGCAGCCCGATCCAGCTCGTCTATCCGCTTGGCAAACGACACCATCTCGTCGGGACTATCGCACAGAAAGCCGTTTCGGCCGTGGTCGATTACCTCGGGCATGGCGCCCCGTCGCATCGCAAGCACCGGGGTCCCGGCCGCCATGCTTTCGGCTACGACCATGCCGAACGGTTCCTCCCACTGAATCGGAAACAACAGCGCACGCGCATTGCCCAGAAAGTCGGTCTTCTGCGCATCATTGATCTCCCCAATCCACTCAATCTTTCCGCCGAGGCGCGGGCGCACTTCGCGTGCGAAGAACTCCGCCACACCGGGCTCGTTCGGGATATTGCCCGCGATCTTGAGCGGCAACCCCAGTGCCTGGGCAACATCGATCGCCACGTGCACCCCCTTATAGGGAGTCAGCCGGCCGAGGAATGCGAGGTAGTCACCACCCGGGCGCTCTCTAAACCGAATTTCCTCGGCGTTGACCGCGTTGTACACGGTCCACCAATCAGCCGACGGAAGGCCTCGACGATACGAATCGCTAGGGCTCACGAGGGCGAGCCGATCGCGACCACTCGCCAAGTCCGAGACCGACTCGGCCGCAATCTTGTTCTGAAGGGTGATTACGATTGGCAGCTTTGTGCGAAGTAGCGCCCAGAGGTAGTCGGTGCGGCCAATGTTGTGAACGACATCAGCGTCTAGCGCGGCGCGCAGGCTGGTGACCTGAAACAGGAGCTTGCGATAAGCGCGCGAACGAAAGCGCCTGCTCGGTGGCCGGTGAGTCCACAGCTCGCCGAAGTTCCGAGACCCGACGCCAGCCAGCAGGCGTACGTGATGGCCCCGCCGCGCCATCTCCGCACAAATCAAGGCGGCATTGCGTTCAGCGCCCCCGTAGCCGAGCGGGGGCACGGGAAGTACGGGGTCGGCAATGAACGTGATGCGCATTGCGGGGTGGCCGAGGCACGCTGTCTTTATCCCGGGATGCCGGTCCACACAAGCGGGAGCCGCCGGGCGCTGTGCTCTGTTCCTGCGGTACCGAGGACAGCAGCAGGTGTGCGTCGTCAGCGAGCTTGCAGCCTCAGAACGGACCCGCTATCATCCCAGCCCATCAAAAAAGTCGAGGCGCGAATGCTTTCGAACCGCAAGTTTTCTGCGCTTGTAGAGCAGGGCACATTCCCCGAGCAAGTGGCAGTACCGCTCGAGGCGCCGTTCGTGAACGCCAACGGCGAGATCCAAAATCTGCTACTCGAGCGTTTCACCAGCGCAGCGCTGATCAAGTCCGTGGCTGGCGCCGTTCGTGCCAATCACTATCACAAGACCGACTGGCACTACTCGTACGTGCTCACTGGGACCGTCTGGTACTACTGGCGGCCGGCAGACTCACGCGAGCAGCCGCAGCGCCAGGACTTTCCTGCAGGCACGATGTTCTTCACTCCACCCATGGTGGAGCACGCGATGGTGTTCCCGGAGGAGACGGCGTTCTTGACCTTTGCGAAGAACGTGCGGGACCACGAGCACCACGAGGCGGACCTCGTCAGGGTCACGCTGGTCGAGGTCAAGGCCAACGCGCGCGCCAAGGCTGGCTGGGACGTCACGTTTCCCGTGACGAAATGAACAGCTCCTACAGACGGCGACGGTCATGCGCGCTGTGCGCCGCTGGCGAGCAGCAACTCCAGGAGGTCCTGCGTCTCGCTCCCACGCCGCCGGCGAACGAGTTCGTGCCGGATTCCAGCCGTGCAGCAGGATACGGTCCCCCTCACGCTGCTCCTGTGTCGGGAGTGCGGCCACCTGCAGCTTGCGGAAATCGTGGATCCCGAACGCTTGTTTCGACGCTACGTGTACGTGTCGGGCACTTCGCCGGTGTTCGTGGAGCACTTCCGGCGATATGCCTCGGACGCGGTTGCGAGGTTCGGCCTCGATCCGAGCTCGCTCGTAGTCGAGGTTGGCTCTAACGACGGGACTTTGCTCAAGCAGTTCCAGGCTCAGGGGGTGTCGAACGTTCTGGGCATCGACCCGGCCGCAGAGATTGTAAAGGCCGCCCAGGCTGCGGGCGTTCCAACCCTCGAGGGATTCTTCACCACCGATCTCGCCGACCGGATTCGTCGTGAACGCGGGCCGGCGGCATTCGTGTGTGCGAACAATGTCTTCGCCCACGCCGAAGACTTGCGTGGATTCGCCGAAGGAGTGCGCACGTTGCTTGCCGACGACGGCGTCTTCACGTTCGAGGTCTCGTACCTCGTGGATGTCGTCCAGAAGCTGCTGTTCGACACCATCTATCACGAGCACCTCGCGTACCACGCGCTGGGTCCGCTGGCTCGCTTCTTCGCCGCCCTCGAGATGCGGCTGTTCGACGCCGAACGTATCGACAGCCATGGCGGCTCGATCCGTTGCTACGTCGGCGCCCCCGGATCGCGCCATCGCGAAACCGAGCGGTTGTCCGCGCTGCTCCAAGTCGAGCGCGATCTCGGCCTGTTTGCCCCTCATGTCTACGAACATTTCGGTCGGCGCATCCAGGAACGCGGCGCCCAGGTGCGCCAACGCCTGGCCGCGCTGCGAAAAGAGGGCAAGCGCTTCGCCGGTTTCGGCGCGCCGGCGAAGCTGACCACGTTGATGTACGCCTTCGGTATCGAGGGCTCCAGCGTCGACTTCATCGTCGACGATTCGCCGTGGAAGCAGGGCCTCTACACGCCTGGCATGCACATCCCGGTGGTACCTTCGGCCGCGCTCTATGAGCGCCGGCCCGACTACTGCGTGATTTTTGCCTGGAACTTCGCCGACGCGATCATCGCAAAGCATTCGGCATACACCGACCAGGGCGGTCACTTCATCGTTCCACTTCCGGAGCTGCGAGAGGTCTGATGGGCTTTCTGCTGGACAGCGACATTGATGAGATCTGCGGGCGGATCGGAGAGACGGCAGGTGAATTTGCTGGCAAACGCATCCTGATCACGGGCGCGCGCGGGTTCCTGGGCCGGTACTTCACCGAGGTGCTGCTCAAGCTCAATGCTTCAGGTACCGGTGAGCCGTGCGAGATCATCGCGATCGACAACCTGGTCACCTCCGGACAGCTCGGTGCCGAATTGCCGCGCAATCGCAGCTTCGCCTTCGTCAATCACGACATCGTCAAGCCCTTCTATCCCGAAAGACCGGTCGACTTCGTGATGCACCTCGCTGGCATCGCCAGCCCCTACTACTACCGGAAGTGGCCGCTAGAAACCCTGGAGGTTGCGACCGCTGGCCTCAAGAACGTGCTCGAGCTCGCCAAGGCCAGCTCCGCGCGCTTGTTGTTCTTCTCGTCGAGTGAAATCTACGGCGATCCCGACCCAAACCACGTGCCTACCAAGGAGAGCTATCACGGCAATGTGTCGTCCCTCGGCGCGCGGGCTTGCTATGACGAGTCGAAACGCCTGGGCGAGACGCTGGTGCGCATCTACCACACGCACTTCGGCGTCAAGGGCACGATCGTGCGCCCGTTCAACGTGTATGGGCCGGGCATGCAGAAGCTCGATTACCGCGTGCTGCCAAACTTCGCGGCGAAGATCCTGGCCGGCGAGCCCGTCAGCGTGTACGGAACGGGCAAGCAGACCCGGACGTTTTGCTACGTCACCGACGCAATCGTCGGTTTCCTCAACGTGCTGGTGAATGGCCAATCGGGCGAGCCCTACAACATCGGCAATCCCAAGCCGGAGATCTCGATGTTGGAGCTCGTGCAGACGGTCGCGCGCCTCATGCCGGAGCTCAATGTCGAGTACCGGCTGATCGAGCATCCTGACACTTACCCGGCCGACGAGCCGCAGCGCCGGTGTCCCGACCTGACCAAAGCGCGCCTCCAGGTCGGGTACGAGCCCACAGTCGGGCTCGATGACGGGCTGCAGCGGTTCTTTCGCTGGGCCAAGACCGCCTACGCATGAAGCGCCTGGGACTGATCGGCGTCGGCCCGTGGGGGCGCAGGTACGTCGACAGGATCGGTGAGCGCGAGGATTGCCGCATCTCGATGGTGGCGCGCGCCTCTATGGTGCAGGCGCACACCGTCCCCGGCGCCACGCCATGCGAAAGCTGGCAAACCCTGCTGCGACGAGCAGCGGCGGGCGAGCTGGATGGCGTGATTGCCGCGACCGCACCGCTGCACCAGGCCGAGGTGGCGGCAGCGTGCGCGGCGCTGGGTGTACCTCTGCTCGTCGAAAAGCCACTGGGGCTATCGCTTGCGGACGTCGCCAGCGTGCGCGAGCGCTTTGACGCCAGCGAGCGCAAAGCACCGCTCGTGGTCGACTACATTCACTTGTGGTCCGCCGCGTTCGTGCGCCTCAAAGCGCGCGTAGGTGAGGCGGGCGGCGCCGGTAGCGTGCTCCGAATCACGACCCAAGGCTTCAACCGCGGGCCTATTCGCGTGTACTCGTCGCTCCACGACTACGCTCCGCACGACCTTACGATGGCGCTCGACCTGCTCGGCACCGACGCGGAGTTTCGGTTGCACGATGTCGGACGCACGACCACCGGCCCCGGCTACGAGCTGTACGATGCGCGTTTCGATCTCGGGGGCGTGCCAGTTCACATGCGCGTGGGCAACGGCGCGGACCACAAGGCGCGTGGCTTCACGGTCACGCTACGCGACGGGCGAACGCTGGCTTACGACGACACCCGGCCCCATCCATACAAGCTGGTCGAAAACGACACACCGCTCGCGGTCGATGCCGGCGGGCCCCTCGACGGGGTCCTGACCGACTTCCTCAAGCAAATCGGGGAATGGCAGAGAACTGGATCGGACGGGGGACGGGCTCGAGGGGCGCTCGGTCTATCCGCGCGTGTGAATGCCATCGTGGACAAGCTCGCGGCGCGGGCAGTGATCGAGACGGCGTAGATGTTCCCTGCGGCGGCGCCAGCGCGATCCTACGATTCGGGCGCGCAGCGCCTGTATGTGGCCGCCGTCGGCGACGTCGGCGATCCGTTGACCTGGAGCGGCATTCCATTCCACCTGACCGAAGCAGGCCGAGCCGCGGGCTTCGTCACCTCGGGCTTGCCGTTCGGCACGAAGGGCTTGAGCTGGCTCGTGCGCCGCAGCGCGTGGAACCTGGGCCGCGTGGCCACGGGTGACCGGCGCGGCGGCTACCAGTACTCGACGGTGTTCCTGGAGCGTCTATGGCGGCCGGTGAAGCGGAATCTGGGCGGCGCTCGCGTGCTCAACTGTTTCCAGCTCTATGCCCCCTCGGTGGTCCATGACCGGTCGATCGAAAGGTGGTTCTTCATCGATCTCACGCTGACGCAGTTGTTCGATTACTACAACTTGCGCCCCCGGGTCGGACGCCGGATCGCCCTCGAGGCCGTCGAGCGCGAACGCGAGGGTTACGCTCGCGCTCGCGGGATCGTGGTCATGAGCCATTTTGCGGGGCGGAGCGTTCGAGAGGATTACGGCGTGGCCGAAGAGCGGATCCACGTGATCGTCCCGGGTGCCAACCTCGATCCGGAGGTCTATCGCCGTTGGGAAGCGAGCGCCGCGCCGCCTTCCGCGCGTCCCCAGGACGCACTCCGGCTGGTGATGGTCTCGACCGACTGGAAGCGCAAGGGGCTCGACCGATTGCTGCGCGCCCTGGCTCTCGCGCGCCGGGAAGGTCTGCGCGCCACCCTCAGGGTAGTGGGCGACCAGCCGCGGGGCCTGCCGTCCGAGCTGATGGGACAGCCCGGGATCGAGTGGCTAGGGCGCATCAACAAGAACACGGACGCGGCCCGATTCCTCGACGCCGTGGCCAATGCCGACGTGGGCTGCATCCTGGCGCGGCGCGAAGCCGGCGGCTCGGTTCTGCGCGAGTACCATGCCCTGGGCCTTGCCGCGCTGGCCACAGACGCCGGCGGAATGCCCGATTTCATGTTTCCGGAGGCGGCGGTCACCGTACCGGCGGAAGCTTCGGACGAGGAGATCGCCGCGCAACTGCTGGCGCTTGGCCACGACCGCGATCGGCTCCAGCGCCTGCGGCATGCCGCCTGGCACCGACGCCACGAGGCGACCTGGGAGCATACGGTACGCCACCTTCGCGCCACCATCGACTCGGGGCTCGGGTGACGGTATCGTCACTCTGAGCTGCCATGGACAGGCGTGAAGAGACGGGGGCCCCGGCCGAGTCAGCCTTGCAAGTGCCGCAGCACCTGGCCGGCCGGTACGGACTGCTCGCGCTCGTGCGTCCTGCTGGGCTCTCGTCGCCGCTGCTACGCGTGGCTACGCTCGTTGCAGTTCTCCTCTGCCCGGCGGTTTCGTGATCGCGGTCGAGCCGCAGGCTCGCAGGACGCGCCATAGCGTCCGCCGCCAGCGGACTCGGGGCTCGAATCTCTCAGGCCAAGACTCGAAGGGGCAGCCTCGGAGCCATGTCTGATACCAATTCTGCGGCGGACGTGCCACCCGAGGGGTCGCCTTCCGGAGCCCGCACCTCCCATCGGCGCAACTTCAGCATGACGCTTGCGACTAACGTCGCCATCGCCATCCTCGGCCTGGCCACGGGGAGCATTTCCGCGCGCATCTTGGGACCCACCGGTCGTGGGGAGCTGTCGGCCATTCAAACCATTCCCTCCTTTTTGGGCTTGTTGGCACTGCTCGGGCTGCCCAACGCAGTCGCATACTTCAGCGCTAAGGATCCGCAGGCCGCCCGGTCGTTGACGTTGACCGCGACCACCCTCGAATCGCTCACCGCGATGGTGGTCATGGGCGCGGGCTACATGCTCATGCCCTGGGCGCTTCAGCAGCAATCCGCGACCACCATTGGCGACGCCCGGATCTATCTCGTCTTCATCTTGTTGCAGGCGCTTCAAGTCGGACCCTACCTCGCCCTCCAGGGCCTTGGTCGATTTCGCACGTGGAACCTCCTTCGCCTGGCGCCGCCGCTGTGCTGGCTCACCATCCTGGCACTCGGCTGGTGGCTACACCGAGGCATAGCCGGCTGGCTCTCCCGCGCCTACCTCGTTGCCTACGCGTTGACAATCCCGGTGGCGGCCGGAACCCTCTGGCGTTCGACGCGCGGTCCTTCCCGTTTCGCCCCCGAGCGAATCAGTGCGATGCTTCGGTACGGTGCGCCCACGGCCGCGTCCGTCCTCCCCTTCTCGCTCAACCTGCGGCTTGATCAGATGCTGATGGCCGCGCTGCTCGCACCGAACCTGCTCGGCCTCTATGCTGTGGGCGTGTCGTGGAGCAGTGTCATGGCACCTGTCTTCGGCGCGCTTGGATCGACGATGTTTCCGGCCCTCGCCTCCACCGACGACGATCACACCAGAAGGCGGCTTCTCGGGCAGACGCTTCGGCTCGGAGCGCTGTTGGCACTCGTTCTCGGCGCGGGCCTTGCGGCGATCACACCGCTAGCGCTTCCTCTTGTCTTCGGTCCACGCTTCGCTCCCGCGGTCGCCCCCACGCTGGTGCTGATCGCGGCAGCGTCGGCCCTGAGCTTCAATACGGTCCTCGACGAGTGCACCCGTGGCCTTGGCGGGCCGGCGTGGTCTATGTACGCGCAACTCGTTGCGCTGCCGATCACGTTGGTCATTCTGGGCACCACCCTGACGCGCTGGAAGCTGATGGCGGCGGCTATGGCGTCCTTAGTCAGCTATCTCGCCGTGGTCGTCACCATGCTCGTCGGCGTGCGACGCTTGAGCGGGCTCTCGATCGCGGAGCTGGTGAGGCCGCAGCCGGGCGACATCGAGCTCCTGCGGCAGACGCTCGACCTCGCGTGGCAGCAAGCCAAAAAGCTACTGACCCCGGCCTGACACGGAGCGCCGTCGTCGGCTTGGAGTCGGACCGCCTTCCGACCGAGCCCGCACCTCACACTGGACGGGTGGCCTTGGCGGCGTGGTGATGACGAATCCCGCACGCCTTCCGATGCCGCCGAGTCAGCATGGCTTGCACCGCAACCAGGCCTCAGCGCCATGTCGTCGCGAGCGCAAACGCCGCGTTCTCGCTTTTGAACCGCACCGTTCTGGATCGACTGACCAGCGTGACCCTGTCAAGGCGGGACCAGTGCCGATCCAAAGGCCGCAATTTCGCCGGCGCGGCCTCGCACTCGGCGCGCGGGTGCGAAGCATCTGTCCTCGGGAAGGCCGCGCCACAACGCGTGCGTGACACATCTGGCAGTGTCGACGCCAAACTCCGATACCTGGCCCATGATGAAGAGCGCAATCCCAGCATGTCGAAGCATCGAGACGGATCGGCCCAACACTTCGCGCAGTACGTGGCGCGAAGTCGGCGTGCCGAGCTCGGCGCTCGCATCGTCGGTCAGATGGGTCGGCAGCCCCTCCTCTCCCGACGAAAGCGAGCTCTCCGCGTAGCTGGACCAGGGTGCCGCCAGAACGACCGCGGACACGGTCTTGTAGCCGCGGATGAGACTCATCGCGCGCGCACTTGCCTCTCTGTGCGTCGGATCCTTGACGCGACCACAGACCCGATCCTCGCCGATGCCCGGCGGGCAACCTCCGTGGTTGAGAGTCAGCAGGGAACGACCGGGCGCGCGCATCTGCGCGGCCGGCGCGGGCGCCAGATGTCCGGCGTGGAAGTTCTCCCCAAGGGTCACCCCCGGTGATGTACGGCCGGACCGACACTCGGTCATGTCTGCCACGCGTCTGCCTAGCTCGTACTGGGCGCGGTACACCGCGGAGTCATCTGCCTCCCGCACAGCGGCTTCGGCCTCGATGGCAGCCGAGGGTCCGCGTGCGGGAAGTCCTCGGGTGAGGCAGAAGGTTGCGCCCGACGCTACAAGCACCGTGATGAGGACCGCCGCACCGCGCATCGATTGCCAAGGCGTCGGGACGACAGGACCGGCCTGCGCGTGACGGAACGGTTGCCCGACAAAACGCCACGAAACGACCGCGAGGGGGCTGCAAGCCACGAGCGCGGTTGCAGTCTCGGCCGGCTCGAGCGCATGCCCCGTGTATTCCTGGCTCAATGACAGCACGGGCCAGCGCCAGAGACGCAAGGCTACGACACGAACCCCGCGAAAGCGCAGCGGCTTTACCGAGAGGAGCTTGCCGATGCGCGTGTGCTGGCCAGAGTGCAGCAGCAGCTGCCGTGCCCACAGTCGGCGCCAGCGCGTGAAGGCACCTGGAACGGCGCGGCCGCATCATAGGTGAAGACCGCATCGAGAACCAGGAGTAGCCCCGTCACCGACTCGGCTTCGCGGACGAACGACGAGCCAGCCCTGTGTGCGCGGACCGACTTGCCAACAGCGCACCCAACGCGAGCTCCCATGGCGAGACAGCAATACGTAGAACGCGGCTGCCGGCATATACAGAGCCGCGTACTGCGACACGATCAAAAGGACCAGCGAACCGGCGATGACCAACTGGACGCACATGCGAGTGAGGCACTTCGAAAGCACCCACGTGACGAACGGCCACACGATGCAGAACTGATCCTCGACCGCGAGCGACCAAGCGTGAAGGATGATCTGCGTCTGCGACGACGCGGCAAAGTAGTTCGCGCCTTGCCAGAACCACATATTGAAAGAGAACAACGCAGCCGCGATCAACGATTTCCCGAACTGCTCGAGGTCGAGCGGTGTGAGTATCGTCACGGCAGCGAGTGAGGTCGCAATCGCCATGAAACCGAACGCGCGCATGATCCGGCGGATGCGGCGGACATAGAACCGAATCAAGGAGAACTGCCCCCGCTCGATGTCTGCCAGCAGGATGCGCGAGATCAGGAAGCCCGAGATCACGAAGAACACGTCGACGCCCACGAACCCGCCGCAGACATGCAACAAGCCGGCGTGGTACAACACGCCGCGAGCACGGCGACGGCGCGGAGACCGTCCACGTCTGGTCGATAGCTCAGGCGGGTGGGGCGCGGCATCGGAAGGCCCTGTGGACGCACGTCGCGCAATCGGACGCCAGGGGTCGACGCCGCGTTTCGCCTGCGGACGCCAGCGGCGCGGACAGGTCGGGGATCCTGCATATAGCCCCGGTGACGGACAAGCGCTCTGTCGGTAGGGGACGATGTTCACGCGGACCTGCGGGCCAGCCCAAGCCTCCGAGTTGCAGCAACTCTGGCGAAATACGGGGCGGCCGAGCGTCGTCCGTTGTCTACCCTGGCAACACAGCCTTGCCCGCTCCAGCGCCGAGGTGCAATACTTCCGCCGAATGAGTGCTCTGCGTGAATTGGCAAGAGGCCTCCCTACAGCAGCGAGGAGGCTCGCGCGGTTCCTGTATCGGTTACCAGTCCACTACAGGAGCGACATCTCTTACCAACTATGCGCCGAGCAAGGACTTGGACACGGGACCATGTTCATTGCGGACGGGATCCAGATGCGTGCGCCGGATCATGCTATTGCAAACTCGGTCTTCCGATCGATGGCATTCGAAGCCAGCAGCCGGCGCGAATTGAAGGCGTTCTTGAGGTTAGCGGAGGACCGTACGAGATTGTGCGATGTTGGGGCCTCTGGCGGGTTCTTTTCAGCGTTGTTCGCGTGCTCGCGTCCCAACAGCGATATCCTTTCCATCGAGTTCGACAGCCCCAGTCTGGAAGTTCTGGCCCAAATGCGCGAGCGGAACCAGCGGCCTGGATCGACGTGGGTGATTGACTCGCGGGGCATCTCGGACGCTCCAGGGACAGTCGCCATAGCTTCATCTGGCTACGGTGGTGAATACGCAATGAGCGCGATTGAGGTTGACCGCGCCAAGCAGTTCGCCTCTCTGAACCACGTTGACTTTGAGGTGCGTTCCGCGACAGTTGATCGACTTTCTACGATCTGCGCCGATCATGATTTCCTGCCAGATCTAATCAAGGTGGACATCGAGGGCTTCGAGTTCGAAATGGTCATGTCCTCGCTGGAATTTATCGGAGACTTGAAGCCGCACATATCGCTTGAGCTCCATGTCAACAAGCTGCGCGAACGGGGAAAGAGCGTCGAGCTCCTGCTCGAGAAGATGTCATCCCTGGGATACAAGCTCGCCTGGTCCGGGCGGCCGTTGGCGGGCATGCTAGCAGACGTCGAGTCCGACGGTGCTGCGCGGGCGGCAATCGTTGCATCCTAGGTCGAGCAGTAGCCTGCAGGTGAGCCTGCCTCGATTTCTCGGACAAAGGCCTAGAAGGCCGGTGAGCACGCTGATGCTCGAGCAATCCTGGCGTTCACGGGCCGCACGCACGCTGCCCCGATCGGAGTAGTGAGTGAGCTCGGGCTTCGAAGCTTGGTGCGCAGTAGGGTCATCGTCAGTGCCGGCGCGATGCTGGCGGTCGCTCCCGAGAACGGCCACCCGAGAGGCCCGCGTCTGCCGCGGAGCGGTGCCATCGGCGTTCTAATCGCTGATCAACTGTCATGCACCTCAATTCTACTCGTCCCGAATTCGAGCCTCGCGTGCTGGTGCTACAGGTCGGGGCCCGCCTGCACTACGGCGTACCCGCGGTCTACGCCAGAGCCAATGCGCTGCAGGCGCTGTATACCGACGCCTGTGCCAGCGTCGGCGCGTTGTCGCTGGCGCGCCGGCTCGTGCCCACGCGGTATCGCAACCCCGTGCTCATGCGGCTGCTCGGGCGAACCTTGCCGCCGGACATCGATCCAAAGCGCGTGCGGGTGGAGACGCTCGCGGCCCTTGCGGACCGCCTCCGATTCCCGAACGCTGGCCAGCACCGGGCGCTCGTATCGGCCCACGCGCGACTGCGGCGCCGCATCTTGCGAGAAGGGTTCGCGGGCGCCAATTGCCTGTATTGCGTCGACAACAGCGATCTCGACTTGATGAGGACGGCGGCCGAGGCCGGGCTCGCAGTGGTGTACGAACAGGTGATCTGCCCCAGTGTCGGCCGCATCATGCGCGAAGAGCGCTACCGCTTCCCTGGAATCGAGCCGCAAGACCCGGAGGAGATCGTGGAAGGGGGCATCGCGCGTGACATCGAGGTCTTCAAGCTCGCGCACGCGGTGATCTGCGCGTCCATGTTCGTCCAGCAGGACGTCGCGTCCTTGGCAGGACCGGCTGCTCGCACCGCCCTGGTTCCCTATGGTGTGAGCTCGGAGTGGCTCGATGTCTCGCCATCACCCGTACCCGGTCGAATCCTGTTCGTTGGAAGCGTGGGTTTGAGGAAGGGAAATCACTATCTCGCGGAAGCCACGCGGCTGCTCAAGGCACGTGGAGTCCGGTGCGAAGTCCGTGTGGTCGGCCCCTACAACCCGGCCGTGATCGCTCGCCCGGAATTCCAGGGTCCGACCTACGTCGGCCAGGTCCCTCGCGGGCTGGTCCGCGACGAGTTCGCGCGAGCAGACGTGTTCGTGCTGCCCACGCTGGCGGAGGGCTTCGCGATCGTGCACCTGGAGGCACTGGCCTGTGGCCTGCCGATCGTGACCACGCCGAATTCCGGTAGCAAGGTGCGTGACGGGGAGGAGGGCTTCATCGTTCCGGTCCGCGACGCGAGCGCGCTCGCGGACCGCTTGGAGCAGCTGATCACCGATCGGCGGCTGCGCGAATCGATGTCGCGAGCGGCGCGCAAGCACGCTGGGGAGCTGACCTGGAGCCACTTTGGCGAGCGGCTCCTCGCGGCCACCCACGATGCCATGCGGGTCGCGTCAGGCTCCCGAATCTGAGCTAAAGTAGGCGCATCGTGGAAGAGCCGCCGCAACGCGTCGCCATTCCCTGCGCCGGGAGGCGGGCCCAGCATGCCATCTCGAGATGCCACCCTGGAGCGTTCCCGGAGCCAAGCTCGCACCAAGGCGGCTGGCGATGTTGACTCCGACGATGCTGATCGGCGCGACTATCGCATTGACCATCGGCGTGGCGCTGACCCGGTATCGCGACACGTTTCACCCGTCCCTGGTGATCGGCCCGATGCTGGCGTTCCACTACTTCTACTCCCCGCTCCAACTCGAAGCGACCGATGGGTTCTATGGCTATCTCTGGGACGAGCACGTCGCGCGTGCCCAGTGGGTCCACCTGGCCGGGGTTTTCGCGATGTGCGCGGGGCTCCTGTCGGGATCTCGGGGCGCGCGGCCGCCTGCGGCCCCTGCGCCGCGCCTTGGCGCCCTGCTCGACACCGCGACGCTCGTGCGAGGCTCGACCTTCCTGGCGGTGACCGGCATTGCGGGCTTCGTCTACGGCATCATCCACATAGGCGGTTTTTCGGAGGCGTACGGCCGGGCCTACGGTGGAGGCTCTGCCGAGTCGGGCTGGGTGCGCGAGCTGATGCTGCTCTGCTTGCCCGCGCTGCTTCTGTTCACCATCAGCCATCAGGGCCGGCGCTTGACCACGCGCGACGCGCTGATCGCACTCGCGTTTGGTAGCCCGTTTCTGATCCACGGCCTGCTCGGCGCACGGCGAGGTCCAACGTTCATGGGCCTGGCCGGACCCGCGATGGTGTTCTATATGGCCCGGGACAAGCGACCCCGGCTGTTGACGCTTGTAGTCAGCGGTGGGTTGCTCGGCACGCTGATGCTGGCGCTGGTGGCCAACCGGGGCTCGGTCTACTGGGGCGAGCTCGACCTGGAGCGGGATCCGTCCGCTTACTTCCAGCCCGGAACCGGCAACGACTTCATCTACGGCGCCGGGCTGGTGATCGTGACCGACGAGACCCACGACTTCGACTGGGGCGCGGCCTACGCCACGACGCTGTTCGTACGGCCGATTCCGAAGGAGATCTGGCCGACGAAATATGAAGACGCTGCGAGGTTCTTCGGTCGACCGGTGCTGGAGGAGAACTTGGGTGTGGACGTCGACTCGTTCCGAAACGTCCTGGGATGGACTGCCGCCATCGGCGCCGCCCCAGGCATCGTGGGCGACATGTGGCGCGAGTTCAGCTGGGGCATGCTGGTCCCGCTGTTCGGGCTGGGCTGGTTCTACGCCTATGCATGGCGAAGGGCGGTCACGAACCGCGGGGCGTGGGTTCCGGTCTACTGCCTGGCGGCAAGCCTTTCGCTGTACCTGGTCATGCAGACGCTCGAGGCGATGCTGTATCGCTTCCTGCTCGGCGTCGTGCCAATGGTGCTGATCTTGCGGCAGGCGCGGCGCGCAGCCGGGCGCCGTGCACCGACGACGGTGGACGCGCAGCCGCCACTGACCGGCCGGCTCGCACGCTGAGGACGACGCCTCAGGGGAGCGCAGGCCGCGTCACGAACAGCCGTGGCCGCAGCTCCAACTCAGCAGCGTTGCCCAAGAACCTCGAACGCCGGCGCAGAACGAATACGCGCGGAAAGCGCCTCCCAGTCGCGCACGAACAGCGTATTGCCGCCGAGGTTGAGCCGCGCGATCGGCATCAGCTTGCGCTGCCATGGGTCGTAGGACGCGGGCTGAAACCCGTGCTCTCCGAGTAGAACCGCGACTTCCGCTAGCTCCGGGTTGTCGCTGCCGCCGGCACCCAGAGTTTCGACGATGCACCCAGCGAGCGCCGGATTAGACAACAGCCCGCGGCCACCGCGCAACGCGGCGAGCTCATGACCCTCGATGTCCATCTTGAACAACAGAGGCGCACGGTCGCCGAGCAACCCATCGAGAGTACGGCAGGGCACCTCGGCCGTGCCAACGTCGTACGACGTCACGACATGATTGACCGTGTCGTTTTGCATCGTCATGCGAACGACGCCTTCGCTCTCCCCGACCGCGCACTCATACAGGTCCACCCGATCGGTGACGTGATTGAGCGCAATATTGTCGCGGAGCTTCTGTACCGTCGCGGCGATCGGCTCGACCGTGACGCAGCGGCAGCCGACGCCCTTGGCGGCGAGCACCGTATACGAGCCGACGTTGGCGCCAACGTCGAGAAACAGATCGCTTGGACGCAACGCATGCAGCACGAATGCCATGCCCTCGAATTCGTGCAGCCCGACGTAGACGTTGCCGGTAGCCCCCGTCATGCCGCGCTCCACGAGCAGGCGCGCACCACCTATAAAGGGAACCGCGATGGCTCCGGGACTCGCGCGACTTGCTATTTGCCACGCAGCGACCCGGCCGAGCGCACGCAGCGGAGCACGCTTGCCCACCGGATGGGTGACGACGAAGCGCACGATGTCGAGCAGACCCATGTCGGCGCCTCGAGCGAAACGGGAAGCATACACCTGCAGTACAAGGGCGGAGAAGAACTGTCTGGCTCGCAGCTCAGAGACTACATCGACTCGCCACGGTGGGCGAACAGGGGCCTGCCGCCTACCGGCCCTCTCGCCCGCGATACCCCCCCACAGCTTTCTGGGCGCACGCCGGTCAAGGCGTTGTCAGCCCGAACGGCGCCATCGAGCTCGCCCGGTGCCGTGGCGCTCGCGCGAACATTCAGGCGACCGCGTCGGGCGCCCGTTGCCCGACCGGCTCACTTGCGCTGGGTGAGGAAGTGCTCGCGCTCGGCGAGCTCCAAATCGGCGTCGACCATCATGCGAACCAGCCCCTCGAAGTCGACCGTGGGCTTCCAGCCGAGCTTGGCGCGCGCCTTGCTCGCGTCTCCCTGCAGGAGATCCACCTCGGTGGGACGCAGGTAACGCGGGTCGAGCTCGACGCGCCCGTCGACGTTGACAGCGGCAACCGCGGCGGCCGCCTCGAGAAACTCGCGAACCGTGTGGGTCTCGCCCATGGCGATCACGTAGTCCTCCGGCTCGCTGGCCTGCAGCATCAGCCACATCGCTTCCACGTAATCGCCGGCGAAGCCCCAGTCGCGGCGGGACTCGAGATTGCCGAGGAAGAGCTTGTCCTGCAGGCCGTACTTCATGCGCGCGATCGCGCGCGTGATCTTGCGCGTGACGAAGGTCTCGCCGCGCCGCGGGCTCTCGTGGTTGAACAAGATGCCGTTGACCGCGAACAGCCCGTAGGCTTCGCGATAGTTCTTGGTGATGTAGAACGCGTACGCCTTGGCCGCCGCGTACGGGCTGCGGGGATTGAAGGGCGTGTTCTCGTTCTGCGGCGCGTTGCCCAGGCCCCCGTACAGCTCGGAGGAAGACGCCTGGTAGTAGCGCGGGCGAATGTGCGCGTCGCGAATGGCCTCGAGCAGGCGCACGCTGGCGAGCCCGCTGACGTCGCCGGTGTATTCGGGAAGGTCGAAGCTGACGCGAACGTGGCTCTGCGCGCCGAGGTTGTAGATCTCGTCGGGCTCGAGCTCGCGCAGCAGCCGCGCCAGCGCGGAGCCGTCGCCGAGATCGCCGTGGTGCAGAAACAGACGCGCCTTGGTGTTGTGCGGGTCGACGTACAGGTGATCGATGCGTTGCGTGTTGAACGACGACGACCGGCGCACCACGCCGTGTACGGTGTAGCCCTTGTTGAGCAGCAGCTCGGCCAGGTAGCTGCCGTCCTGGCCGGTGATGCCGGTGATCAGCGCGACCTTGTCAGCTTGTGGCGACACGCACGCTCTCCTTGTGCCCGCGGTACCAGTCGATCGTCTTGCGCAACCCCTGCTCGAACGAGGTGCTGGCCTTGAACCCGAAGAAGCGTTCGGCGCGACTGGTGTCGAGGCTGCGACGGGGCTGGCCGTTGGGACGGCTGCGGTCCCAGACGATCCGGCCCTGGTAGCCGGTGAGCCCGGCGATCTTGCTGGCCAGCTCGGCCATGCTGATCTCGAAGCCCGCGCCGAGGTTGACGGGCTCGCTGCCGTCGTAGCGCTCGGCGGCCTGCACGAAGCCGCGCGCGCAGTCTTCGACGTAGAGAAACTCGCGGGTCGGCGTGCCGTCTCCCCACAGGACGATCTCGTCGCGGCCTGCGGCGCTGGCGTCGATGCACTTGCGGATCATGGCCGGGATGACGTGGCTGCTTTCCAGGTCGAAGTTGTCTCGCGGGCCGTAGAGGTTCACCGGCAGCAGCACGACCGCGTTGGTTCCGTACTGCTGGCGGTAGGCTTGAGCCATGACCAGAAGGGCCTTCTTGGCGATACCGTAGGGCGCGTTGGTCTCCTCCGGATAGCCATCCCAGAGCGTCTCTTCGCGGAACGGAACCGGCGCAAACTTCGGGTAGGAGCAGATGGTCCCGGCCAGCACGACCTTTGGAATCTCGGCGCGCCGCGCCTCTTCGAGCACGTGCACGCCCATCTGCAGGTTGTCGTGGAAATACGCTCCCGGATTGCGCTGGTTGGCCCCGATGCCGCCCACGCGCGCGGCCAGGTGCACCACCAGGTCCGGGCGCGTGTCGCGGTAGAGCCGGCGCACCGCCTCGCGCTCGACCAAGTCGTAGTCGCGGCTGCGCGGGACGAAGACCTCCGCGCAGCCGCGCTGGTGAAGAAGAGCGACCAGGTGCGAGCCCACGAAGCCCGCCCCGCCCGTGACTACGACGCGCCGATCTCGAAGGTCCATGTGCTCTCAGCGCTTCACGCCTGCTGGAACAGCGGCAGCAGGGGGATGGAGAGCTCGGGGAAGTCGGGGGAGGTGAGCGTGGAGGCGCGGTCGAGCTGGGCGCGGATGCCGTAGCGGCCGGCTTCGATGCGCCAGATCTCGATGCGACCGAGGTCGGGGTCGACGACCCAGTACTCGGGGATGGCGAAGCGCTCGTAGAGGCGGCGCTTGATGTGCTTGTCGCGATCGCGCGAGCCCGGGGAGAGGATCTCGACCACGACGTCGGGAGCGCCTTCGATCGCGCGCTCGGTCACGATGTGCTTGCGGGCCCTGCCGACCTGCACGAGATCCGGCTGCACCACCGACTCGGGCTCCAGCACCAGGTCGATCGGCGCCGGAAAGACTCGGGCAAGGCCCGAGTCCTGGAGCTGCGTCATGAGCATGTGCAGCATCCGGCCGGAAACGGTTTGATGCCAGGGCGAAGGCGCGGGCGACACGAACAGATCTCCCTCCATCAGCTCGTAGCGCTTGCCGTCTTCCGGCAGCAGCCGGTACTCCTGGTAGGTCAGCGGCGGGCGAGCGTACACGGCGGTGGCCATGTGCTCACTCTAGCCCTCTGGAACCGTGATTTCTACGCAATCTCGACCCGCCCTTACCGAGCTCACGGCAGGTCCAGCGCCGCCTTGATCCCCTCGGCCAGCGCACCCAGCAGCGGAGCTGGTAGCGTGCCGAGCTCCTCATCGTCGACCAGGTGCTCGATCGCGGCGCGCTCAAGCATGGGATCTTAGGTCGTCGTCAGTCCCGGCCCGTGAGCTCGCGTAGGCAGTGATGGCTTCATGCAACGCCTTCCTGCGCCTGCGTCGCAGGAAGGCCTCGATCGCTTCGCGCGCGAGCGCGGTCGCGGGTCTGCCGGTCCGTTCGGCCTCGCCGCGGAGGGCGTCGTGGACTTCTTTGGGCAGCGGAACGTGGAAGTTGCGAGCGGTGCCCCCCATGGCAGAAAACATGCCATGCGTGAATGGCACCAACAATGCTTGTGCTTACAGCCGGTGTCCGCGTCTGCGATCACCCTCGAGGGGGTTGCGCCCGAGGCTCTCGCGCGCGGCCGGGCGGCGGCGAGCGCTCGAAGGCAGAGGCGGCTGGCGCGTTACGGACGGGCCAGCGCCTGGTACCACGCCCACAGCTTCTCCACGCCTTCGCGCACCGAGGTTTGCGGGTCGTAGCCGAGCAGGCGGCGAGCCTTGCCGATGTCGGCTGCGTTCTGGCGCACGTCGGCGAGCGGCATCGGGGCGTCCCGGGTGACCGCTGGCTTGCCGGCGAGCTGCTCGACTGTCCGCACGAAGTCCGCCAGCAAGATCGGCTCGCCGCGGCCGAGGTTGATGATCTCGTAGCCCAGCGGCTTGTCGACCGCGGCCAGCACGCCCTGCACGATGTCGCCGACGTAGGTCCAGTCGCGCTTGAGCTGGCCGCCCTCGTAGACCGCCACCTCACGCCCGTGCGCGATGCTGTCGAGCAGCTTGTGCGCCATCATGTCGGGCCGGTTGCGCGGGCCGTACACGGTGAAGAAGCGCAGCGCGCTGAAGCTCAAGCCGTGCAGGTTGTGATAGCTGTGGCCGAGCAGCTCGGCGCTGCGCTTGCTGGCGGGGTAGGGCGCGAGCGGGCGGTCGCAGGGGTCATCCTCCACGAACGGCAGCCGGCTGCTGTTGCCGTACGCCGACGAGGTCGAGGCGAGAACGAAGTGAGGCACATCCCGTTCCACGGCGGCATCGAGCAACGCTATGGTGCCGCCGACGTTGACCTCGAAGTAGCGCGCTGCCTGGCCGATCGACGCGCGCACGCCCGGCAGCGCGGCCAGGTGCACCACGGCGTCGAAGCCCTGCTGCGCGAACAGCCGCTGCAACAGCGCGCGGTCGCGCACGTCGCCCTCTACCAGCTCGAAGGCCTCGGGCGAGCTCAGGGCCGCGCGCAGCTCCGCCACGTTGCGGCGCTTGAGCTCCTGCGCGTAGTAGTCGTCGAACGCATCCAGCCCCACCACACGGTCGCCGCGCCGCGCCAGCGCTTCAATCACATGGCTGCCGATGAAGCCTGCAGCGCCGGTCACCAGCACGCGTTTGGGCACGCGTTATCCCTTGACGCCGATGCCCATGTACGCGAAGCCCTGCTTGCGGAGGCCGTAGGTGCTCCAGATGTTGCGTGCGTCGAGCAGCACCGGCGTGCGCATGCTGCTCTTGATGCGGCCGAAGTCCGGGTTCTGGTACTGGCGCCACTCGGTCACCAGCACCAGCGCGTCGGCGCCTTTCACCGCGTCGTACTGCTGCTCCACGATCTCGACGCTGTCGCCGAAGCGCTCGCGGGCATTCGCCGCCGCCTCGGGATCGTGCGCGCTGACCTGCGCGCCCTCCGCCAGCAGGTTGTCGATCAGCGTGAGCGCCGCCGACTCGCGGATATCGTCGGTGCGCGGCTTGAACGCGATGCCCCAGACCGCGATCTTCTTGCCGCGCAGGTCGCCCTCGAAGTGCTGCCGCAGCTTGCGCAGCATCACGCCTTTCTGGCGCTGGTTGACCTGATCGGTCGCGACCGCAAGCTCGAGCGGCACGCCGTACTCGCGCGCCACGTGGACCAGCGCCACCACGTCCTTGGGAAAGCACGAACCGCCGTAGCCGGGGCCGGCGTACAGGAACTTGCGACCGATGCGGGCGTCGAGCCCCACGCCCACGCGCACGTCGTTGACGTCCGCGCCGACCTTCTCGCACAGGCCCGCGATCTCGTTCATGAACGAAATGCGCATCGCCAGCATGGTGTTGGCCACGTACTTGGTTAGCTCCGCGCTGGCCGGCTCCATCCACAGGATGCGCTCCTGGTTGAGCGTGAGCGGGTGGTAGAGCCGGCGCATGGTCTCGCGCGCGAAGTCGTCGTCGGGATCGGCGCCGATCACGACGCGATCCGGGCGCAGGAAGTCGTTGACGGCGTCGCCTTCCTTGAGGAACTCGGGATTGCTGACCACGTGGATCTTCTTGTCGCCGCCGGCGCCCTTGATGATGCGGCGCACGCGCGCGTTGGCGCCCACCGGCACCGTGCTCTTGAGCACCAGCACGCACTCGCGCCGGGAGGCCTTGGCCACGGTCTCGGCCACCGCGTCGACCTGGGATAGATTGGCCGCGCCGTCGGAGCGCTGGGGCGTGCCCACGGCGATGAAGATCACCTCGGCCTCGGCCACCGCGCCCGGCACGTCGGTGGTGAAGCGCAGCGTGCCCTGCTCCAGGTTGCGCTCGACCATTGGCTGCAGGCCGGGCTCGAAGATCGGCACCTCGCCCTTCTCCAGGCGGGCGATCTTGCCCTCGTCGAGGTCGGCGCAGGTCACGTCGTTGCCGGTTTCCGCAAACCCCGTACCCGTGACCAACCCGACGTAGCCCGACCCAATGACGCAAACCCTCATGATCCTCGCTCCGTGTTGCTGGGCCCATGGACAGCCGGACGCGGCCGCCGGCCCAGGGCCGGGATATAGCAGATTCGCTTCCCACGCCCATTATCGGGAACCCGCTATGCTAGAGCACCGAACAGATTGAAACACGCACGATTTCGGGGCCCTGGCGGGCGCAGGGCACGCGCGCTCCCCGCTCGACGTAGGATGAACTACGCCTTCGGGCTCCCGCCCGCACCCTGCATCCCGCCATGACCCCGACTTCGCACAGGTTTCAATCTGTTCGGTGCTCTGGGTCCATGCGGGCGATGCTGGTGGCGGCCGGGCTGGGAACGCGGCTCGATCCGCTCACGCGCGAGCTGCCCAAGCCTGCGCTACCTGTGGGCAACCGGCCGGTGGCCTGGTTCGCCTGCGACCACCTGGTGCGCGCCGGCTTCACGGAGGCGCTGGTCAACACCCACCACCTGGCCGAACGGCTGCGCGCGGAGCTCGAGCGCTGCTGTCCACCCGCGCTGCGGCTGCGCTTCGTGCACGAGCCGGTGATCCTCGGCACCGGGGGCGGCGTGCGCAACGCCTGGCAGCCGCAGGACGGCGAGGACCTGGTGGTGGTCAACGCCAAGCTGCTGTTCGCGCCCGACCTGGCGCGCGCGCTGGCGGAGCACCGCGCGCGGGGCGCGATCGCCACCATGGTGCTGCGGCCGAGCCCGCCGGGCACGGGCTTTGCCCCGGTCGAGCTCGACGCCGAGCGGCGCGTGCGGCGCATCCGCGGCCTGCCGCAGCAGCCCGCTGCGGCCGCCAGCGGCGGCCCGTACATGTACACCGGGGTGCAGATCCTCAGCGCGCGGGCCTGGCGCGACCTGCCCCAGCAGGGCGACATCATCGAGCACGCCTACCTGCCGTGGCTGGCGCGGGGCGAGCCGGTCGCCGCGGTGATCGACGAGAGCCCTTGGCTCGACATCGGCGTCGACCTGCGCGCTTACCTGGACGCGAACCTCGCGCTCGCCAGCGGCCGCCTGGCGTGGCCGGGTATCACCCCAGGTGCGGGCGGCCTGCTATGCGCCCCGGACGCACGCCTGGGCGCCGGCTGCCAGCTGCGGCAGGTGGTGGTGGGCAGCGCCGCCGAAATCGCCCCCGGCGCCAGCCTGACCCGGGTGGTGGCCTGGCCCGGTGCCCGTATCACCCGGAGCCTGCAAGACGCCGTGGTCACCACCGCAGGCCGCATGATTCAACTCTGACACCCCGCAGCGCCTCGTCCCTGATCCCTCTCCGGCCGACCCCATTTCGGTCGAGAAGCATTCAGGAGCGAGCGCCCCTGCAGGGCCGGACCGAGGCGTACTTCGAGCACGCCGCAGGGTCGGACCGAGGAGGTGAGCCGCTCCTGGACGTTTCTCGGTCGAAAGGCCTCAGGAGGCGCCGACCCAGCGGCACAGGACCACCGTGATGTTGTCGGGGCCACCCTTTTCGTTGGCCCGGTCGACCAGCGCCTGGGCGCACTCGCGCAGGTCCTTGTGCTTGAGCGCGATCTCGCGGATCTCCTCGTCGCCGGCGGGGCCGCACAGGCCATCCGAGCACAGCAGATACAGGTCGCCGGGTCGCGGCTTGTCGTAGATGGCGTCGACCTTGACGGTCTCCTTCATGCCGAGCGCGCGCACGATCACATTCTTGTGCGGGAAGTTCTCGATCTCCTCCTGCGTCATCGACTTCATCTTGATGTAGTCGTTGAGCAGCGAGTGGTCCTCGGTCAGCTGCTCGAGCGAGCTGCCGCGCAAGCGGTAGGCGCGCGAGTCGCCGACGTGGCCGATCAGGCAGGCGTCGCCGACCGCCAGCAGCGCCACCATCGTGGTGCCCATGCCGTGCAGCCGCGTCTCTCGCTGCGCGGCCTCGAAGATCCGGCGATTCGCCAGCTTAATCCCGGTAACCAGGCGGTTTTCCTCGTAGCCGCGGGTCTTGTCCATCTTGTACGGCCAGGTCGCCTCGGGATCGGCGGACGTGGCCTGGAAGAACTCGCTCATGGTCTCGATCGCCATGCGGCTGGCGACCTCACCCGAGGAGTGGCCACCCATGCCATCGGCTACGAGAAACAGATGCTCGCCATCAACGATGGCAAAACTGTCTTCGTTGTGGGTGCGCTTCCGTCCAACGTCGGTCACCCCGGCGGCAAGGACACGCGCTTGGCCCGGCACGGATAGAGATCCTCCGAAGTAGTCGAAAACACTATCAGTGCGGAATCGAGGGGTCAACCGAATCGCAGCGCCGCTGCGCTGCGGGCGGGCGGCGGGTGCAAGCTGCTGGGTCGGCACGGGGCCGTTGACTTGGCGTCCCGATCAAGTAGTTCGCAGGCGATGGACGAGGACGCGCGCGCCGAGCTCGCGGCGCTGGCCGGGGCGCTCAAGGCGCATCTCGAGGTCGAGCAAGAGCTGGGCGGGGTGGGGCTTTCGCCCTGGCAAGGGCTCGAGCCCGCGCCGGCCGGCCCGCCGGCGCAGGCCGCGGCCGCTGCGAGTGAGCCCGGCGCCGGCGCAGCAGCGGACGGCGTGCCCAGGGAGCGCCGGCTCGCCCAGCTCGCGGCCGAGGCCGCCGGCTGCACCGCGTGCGTGCTGCACCAGAAGCGCACCCGCAGCGTGTTTGCGCGCGGCAATCCGCACGCCGAGCTGGCCTTCGTGGGCGAAGGGCCGGGCCATGACGAGGATCTGCAGGGGCTGCCGTTCGTGGGCGCGGCGGGCCAGCTGCTCGACAAGATGATCGCCGCCATGGGCTACGGCCGCGACGAGGTCTACATCTGCAACGTGGTCAAGTGCCGCCCGCCCGACAACCGCACGCCGGCGCCGGACGAGGCGCAGGCCTGCGCGCGCTTCCTCGTGCCGCAGCTCGAGCTGGTGGCGCCCAAGCTGATCGTGGCGCTCGGCCGCTGCGCTGCCGAGAACCTCGGGCTGGCACGCCCTGGCAGCCCCTGGCGCGGCCGCTTCGGCAGCTGGCACGGGTTCACGGTGATGCCGACCTACCACCCGGCCTATCTGCTGCGCAGCCCCGAGCACAAGCGCGTGGTCTGGGAAGACCTGCAGCAGGTGATGCAGCGCCTGGGCCGCACGCCGGCTGGGCGCAAGTAGGGTCCGGTTGGCAGAGCGAGAGCGGGCGGCTACCTTTTGCGGTGGCCATGGCGCTCCCGCACAAGCCGGCATTCGATCTCGATGACGACGACCTCGAGCTGCCGCCCGCGCTCGGCCGCGTGCGCGATCAGGCGCGCGAGGAAGAGAGCTGGCAGCCCGACCAGGACGACGACCTGGGCCTGGGCGACGACGACGACCAGGACGGCCTGGACGCGGTCGACACCGGCCTCGAGGAGAGCGGCGAGGGCGACCTGATCGACGGCGAAGAGGACGAGGAGAGCTGGCTCGACGACGGCACGCCGCGCGATGACGCCTCTCTTTCCGACGACGACTTCGAGGAGGACGAGGCCGACGATCAGCTCGCTGGCGACGGGCCGGACGACGCGCTGCAGGAAGAGTGGGAGGACGACCCGCTCGAGCTGGACGAGCCACCATCGCCCAGCGGGGACGGCGGCGAGGAAGGCTTCGACGACGAGGGCGGGCCGCTCGGGCTGGATCTCGATCGGCTGCCTCCGCTCGACGACGGTTCCGGCGGCGACGCCGACAACGAGGCGTTTGCCGCCGAGCTGCTCGAGGCGCTGAGCGGCGACCTGGCGCGCGACGACGACGACGAGGCGCAGCTCGAGCTTGCGCCCGGCCTGCGCGGCGCGCGCTTGCCCGCGGCGCAGGTTCGGCTCGAGCCGGTGCTGCAGCTGGGGCATCCGCTGCAGGCATTGCTGGCCGCAGGCGAGGTGGGCGTGGGCTGGGACGCGGGCCTGCTGCTGCTGCCGAGCGACGCGAGCCGCGCGCTGCGCGCGCAACCGGGCGGCTCCGGCCTGCTCGCGCTGGCGGCCGCGCAAGCCGGCGACACCTTCCTGATCGCCTGCGCGACGCCCGAGGGCGTGTGCTGCTCGCTCGACGGCGGGCGCAGCTTCGCGCCGCCGCGCCAGCCGCAGGGCGAGCACAGCCCGGTCGCGTCGCTGGCGATCACCGGTGAGCCGGGCGCGCTGCGGCTGTGGGCGGCCACGCCCGCCGGCGCGCTGTTCGCCAGCGACGATCTCGGCGGCAGCTTTCGCCGCGTGCGCGACGGTCTGCGCGCGCTGCGGCTGGCGAGCGACGGCCAGCGCGACCTGATCCTGCTGGGCCGCGCTGCGGAGGGGGGCGCGCGCGCGCTGCGCTCGCGCGACGGCGGCGACAGCTTCGAGCCGCTCGCGCTCGGCGACGCTGAGCTCGAGCGGGTGCAGGCCCTGCACGCGTGTGCGGGCGTCGCGCTGTGCAGCCGCCGCGCGCCGTCGCCGCAGCTGCTATGGCAGCGCGGAGACGCGCCGTTCGTGGCGCTGCCGGAGCCGGCGGCGCCGCCGGCAGCGCTGCTCGACCAGGACGGCGTGGTGTACGCGTATTTCTGCCTGGCGCGGCCCGCGGGCGCGCTGCTGTTGCGGCGCGCGCTGGGCGCACAGGCCGGGCCGCTGCAGGCGGTCGCCGAGCTGCCGGGCTCGGCGGGCGCGCCGCTGCAGCTGGCCGGCTGCCACCGCCAGGGGCGGACCACGCTGCAGATAGGCACCGAGCGGGGCTGGTATCGGGTGAGCCTGCACCCCGACGGTGCGGGGCGTGTCTGAAGCGCCGCCAGCGCGGTCTTCAGGGCAGTCCGAGCTCGAGCGCACGCTCCACGCCGGAGTGCGCGCCGAGGAGTTCGCCGCGCTGGCCGGCGCGCTCGGCCTGGCGGCCGACCAGGGCGAGCTGGGCTGCGCGCGCGCGCTGGTGGCCGCGATCGTGGAACGGCAGGCCGATGCGCTGCGCTTGCCCGCGGGCTCGGGCGAGACCGGCCCGCACCGTCCCGAAGACAGCCGCGTGGTCGAGGGCCGCGCCTCGTTTCTGATGCGCCTGACCAGCGGCGGCGACCAGGCCAGCATCGACCTGGGGCGCATGGCCGATCTGCGCACGCTGCTGGCCGTGGTTCGCGCGGGCAGCCTGCGCCAGCGCCGCGCGGCCGTGCTGCGCATCGGCGAGCTGCTCAGTGGCGGTGGCGGCAGGCTCGCCTCCGACGCCGCGCGCGGCGCGGTGGACGCGCTGCGCGCACTGCAGGCGCCCGCGATCGCCTACGAGCTGTGGCACGTGCTGGCGCCGCTGCCCGGCGCCGAGGGGCGGCGCGCGCGCGCGGCCGGCGAGCGCTGGCAAGCGCTGGCCGGCAGGTTCGATCAGGCGGTGCGCGCGTTCTGGGACGGCGCGGCGGTCGAAGAGCCGGCGCTCGCGCTCGAGGACGAGCAGCGCGTGCGGCTGCTGGCGCGCACCCGCGACCTCTCTGACGAGGCCGTGCTGCACCTGGCCGCGGTGATCAGCGGCTGCGACGGCGTGAGCTCGCGCAGGGCGCGTGCGATGCTGCTGGGCGCGCTGCTCGACGCCGGCGACGTGCGCCTGCTGCCGGCGCTGCGCGCGGTGGTCGAGGGCGGTGAGGGCGAGCTGGCGATCCCGGCGGCGCGCGCGCTCGGCCGCATCGAGGACGTGCGCGTGCACTCGATCCTCAAGAACGCCTACGAGCGCACGGCCGCGGCCGAGGAGCGGCTCACCCTGGCCGCGGCGCTGGGCGCCGCCGGCGACAGCCGCGGGCTGCCCTACGCGCGCGAGGTGCTGGCGGCGGGCGATGAGCGGCTGCTGCCCTACGCGCTCGAAGCGCTGGGCGAGATTGGCGTGCGCGACGACGCGCAGGCGGTCACCGAGCTGCTCGACCTCGATGATCCGCTGCTGACGCGGGCGGTGCTGCAGGCGCTGGCGCGCATCGGCGATAGCCGCGCGCTGATGCCGCTTTCAGAGCTGGAGCGGGACGCCGGCTCGGCGGCGCTGCGGCTGGAGATCGAGGAGGCGCGGCGCGCGATCGACGCGCGCATGGAGCTGCTCGGCGAGGAGGCGCCGGCGCTCAAAGTGGCCGCCCACACCTTCGATACCGCCAAGCGCGCGGCGCTGGTCAAGCGCAAGGATCCGGCGGGCGTGCGGCTGCGCGCGCGCCTGAACCTGTGGGTCGGTTACCTTTGGCTGGCGCTGGGCGCGCGCAGCCGCGCGGTGGCGCGGCTCGAGGCGGCGGCGGCGCTGCGGCCGGACTGGCCCGCGCCGGTGTTGCGGGTGGCGATCAGCCACGCGCGGCGCGGCGAGAACGCGCAGGCGCTGGCCAGCTTCCGGCGCGTGCTCGGCATCGAGCGCGCGGCGATCGAGGACAATGCGCCGGCTGTGCGCATGCTGGCGCAGGCTTTTCTGCGCCGCGCGCAGGCGGTGGCGCAGGACGGACGCGACGACATTGCGCGCGGGCTGATCGAGGAAGCGTTGAGCATCGACTTGCGGCGTGCGCCCGCGCACCTGCGCGCCGCGTTGCAGCAGCGCTTGCGCGCGCTGCGGATCAAGGCGAGCTGATGGGATCGTTCAAGCGCGCGGCCCGCAGCGCGCTGCAGCGCGCCTACGCGGCGGAGCCCGGCCCGGCGGCGCGGATCGAGCGCATGAGCGTGGACGTCGAGCTGGAGGGCCGGCGCGAGGTGGTCTCCTTGCTGCTGCGCGAGGGCGAGCTGTCGTGGTCGTGTACCTGCGGGCAGGCCCGCTGCGACCACGCGCGCTGCGCGCTTTCGTTCGTGGAGGAGAGCGACGCGCGCGGGGGCGAGGAGCGCATCACCGAGCTCTGGGATCCGGCGCCCGCGGGGACCGAGCGGCGCGTGGTGGCGCACTCCGAGCCGCCTGCGCCGGTCGACCACGCGGCCATGGCAGAGGTGCTGCGTGACCTGATCCTGGCGCTGGTGCGCTCGGGCGTATCAGGCGGCCTGTCGCCGTCGGTGGAGGACGCGCTGCAGCGCCTGCAGCGCGCGGCGCCGGCGCCGATGCCGCTCGGGGTGAGCCGCTTGATCGGAAGGCTCAAGCAGGCGCTCGGGGAGGGCGACGCAGGCGAGGCGGCGCGTGTGCTGCAGACCGCGAGCCGGGTGATCGACGACCTCGCGGCGGCGGCGCCGTCGGCCGAGGCACGCTGCCGGGTGCTCTCGCTGCTCGACGTGCGGCTGGGCGGCGCAGCAGCGGGCGGGCGCTCGCGCGTGAGCGAGCTGAGCCTGGTCGAGCTGGCGCGCGAGCGCGTGCCGGGCATCGAGCGCGCGGGCATCGAGCGGCGTTACCTGGTGGACCCGGGCGACGGCCGGCTGTACCGGGAGGAGCGCGCCAGCACCGCGCCCGCCTCGCTCGGGCCGTGCCCGCGGCAGCTGACGGTGTGGCTGGCGGAGGTCGAGGAGACCACGCCGCCGCGGCGCGTGCGCCTACTGCAGTACGCGGTCAGCCCGGCGATCGAGCCGGCGCAGTGGGAACAGCTGGCGCGCCACGCCGAGCGCGACTTCGAGGCGCTGCTGTCGAGCCAGCGCGAGACGCTGCGCGCGTATGGCGGGCTGGCCGAGCCGGTGGCGCTGCTCGCGCCCGCGGGCGTGGCGCAGGAAGGCGAGCCGGCGTTGATCGACGGCGCGGGCAACTTGCTGCCGGTGGTCGCGCCGGGACGGCCCGCGGTCTCGTTGTGCTTTCGCGCGCTGATCGTGAACGCCGAGCTACTGCTGGCGGTGGGGCGCGTGATCGAGCACGGCGGCTTGCTGGGGCTGCTGCCGCTGGCGCTGCTGGTGCGCCAGCACGGGCGCTTGCGTCACGTCCAGCTGTGATCTCCCCGTCTTCCCGCCTTCCTGTTGCATCCTCCCGACTCGTGTTTTGGCCCCCGCGCCGCTATGCTCGCGGCGCTGAGGGACCGCATGTCGCTGGATGAAAAGCTCAAACAGACGCTGCGCGGGATCGAGAGCGGCGGCGACGCGCGCTATCACCAGAAGAACGCCGAGCAGGGCAAGCTGTTCGCGCGCGAACGCATCGGGCGGCTGCTCGATCCAGACAGCTTCGTGGAGGACGCGGCGCTGGCCAACTGCGAGGCCGGCGAGCTGCCGGCCGACGGGGTGATCACCGGCGTGGGGCGCGTGGACGGCCGCTGCGTGGCGGTGATGGCCAACGACTCCACAGTCAAGGCCGGCTCGTGGGGCAAGCGCACGGTGGAGAAGATCCTGCGCGTGCAGGAGCAGGCGGCGCGGCTGCAGTGCCCGCTGGTCTACCTGGTGGACTCCGCGGGCGCTCGCATCACCGACCAGGTGGAGATGTTCCCGGGACGGCGCGGCGCCGGCCGCATCTTCTACAATGAGGTGCAGCTGAGCGGGCGGGTGCCGCAACTGTGCGTGCTGTTCGGGCCGAGCGCCGCCGGCGGGGCGTACATCCCCGCGTTCTGCGACGTGGTGCTGATGGTCAAGGGCAACGCCTCGATGTACCTCGGCTCCCCGCGCATGGCCGAGATGGTGATCGGCGAGAAGGTGAGCCTGGAGGAGATGGGCGGCGCCAAGATGCACTGCAGCGTCTCGGGCTGCGGCGATGTGCTGTGCGACGACGAGCCGCAGGCGATCGCGCTGGCGCGGCGCTACCTCGGCTACATGCCGCAAAACCACCGCGCGCTGCCGCCGCCGGCCGCGGCGCGCGAGCCGGCGCGCAGTGGCAAGCCGCTCGAGGCGCTGATCCCGCCCGATGAAAACAAAGCCTTCGACATGATGACGGTGGTGCGCGAGCTGATCGACGAAGGCAGCTGGCTCGAGCTCAAGCCGCTGTTCGCGCGCGAGCTGCTCACGGGCCTTTCGCGGATCGAAGGCCGCGTGGTCGGCGTGATCGCGAGCCAGCCCAAGTGGTTGGGCGGCGTGCTGTTCGTGGACAGCGCGGACAAGGCCGCACGCTTCATCCAGCTGTGCGACGCGTTCAACATCCCGCTGCTGTTTCTGGCCGACGTGCCGGGTTTCATGATCGGCAGCAAGGTGGAGAAGCAGGGCATCATTCGCGCGGGCGCCAAGATGGTCGCAGCGGTCAGCCAGGCCAGCGTGCCCAAGCTCAGCGTAATCGTGCGCAAGGCGTACGGCGCCGGGCTGTACGCGATGTCGGGACCGGCCTTCGACCCAGACGCCTGCATCGCGCTGCCGCAAGCCTCGATCGCGGTGATGGGCCCGGACGCCGCAATCAATGCGGTCTACTACAACAAGATAAAGGAAAAGCCGGCCGGACCCGAGCGCGACGCCTACGTGCAAACGCTGCGCGCCGAGTACCGCGAGGAGATCGACGTCTACAAGCTCGCCAGCGAGCTGGTGATCGACGCGGTCGTGCCCGGCGACCGCCTGCGCGAGGAGATCTGCAGCCGCCTCGCGCAGCGTGAGGTGGTCCCCGCAGCCGAGCGCAAGCACATGGTCATGCCGATGTGAAGGCGGAGTTTCGCTGCGCTGGTGCGCGGGCGAGGCGGGGCAGAGGGCAAGAGGCAGTGCCCCCTGCGCCCCTTCGGGGGAAGATCTCCGTGAGCCGCCCGTGCCCCCGTCCGTGCCCCTTGCCCCGCGCCCGTGCCCGCTGCCCCTGCCCCGCATGATCGCCGGGGCAAGTGCGGCCACGAGGACGACCACGACTGACTACGACGGGTCGGCGGTGCGTAGTGGGCGCAGCAGCGCCGCCGCGGCCAGGTTGCCGTAGCGGTGGTAGCGGTGGCTCACGCTTTGCTCGCGGTGGTAGCGGGCGAGCTCGAGCATGCCGGTGAGCAGCACGGGCTCGGGGGAGACGTGGACGAGCGCGGCTTCGGCCGCAGCCAGCAGCTCGGGCTCGGGCTTGCCCACGGCACGCACGCGCAGCAGGCTCGGCTGCAAGCGCGCGGCGCACGCGGCCGCGTCCTCGACCTGCAGGCGCACGCGGGGCAGGCGTGCGAGGTAGGGCAGGGCGGAGGCCAGGCGCGGGCACACGCTGAGCTCGAAGCCCGCGCCCGAGGTAAGCGCGGCCGCGCAGGCGAGCAGCACGCTCTCGGCGGAAGCCGTGGCCGCGGCGCGCAGCAGCATCGGATCGCACGGAAGGTAGCGCAGCACGTTGCGCTCGCCCGGCAGCGCGCTCGGATCGTGATCGAGCGCGAAGTGGTTCTTGTGCGCGTGCGCGTAGCTGCAAGCGCCGATGCCGAGGCGCTCGCGGGTGGGCTCGTCCAGGTGTGGCCGCGCCGCCACGATCAGCTCGGCGGCAGCCGGCTCGGGCGGGCACAGCACGGGCGGCGGCTCGCGCTGCTCGGCGCGCGCGAGCTGGGCCACGTAGAACGGCCCGCCGGCTTTGATGCCCGCGCCCACCGACGAGGCCTTGTAGCCGCCGAAAGGCTGGCGCCGCACGATCGCGCCGGTGATGCCGCGGTTCACGTACAGGTTGCCGGCCTGCATGCGCGCGCACCAGCGTTGCTGCTCGCGCTCGTCCAGGCTGTGCAGTCCCGCGGTCAGCCCGTAGGGCGTGCTGTTGGCCAGCCGCAGCGCGTGATCCAAGTCATCGGCCCGCATCACCGCCAGCACCGGCCCGAACAGCTCGGTCTTTTGGGTGAAGCCGCCCTCGCGCACGCCCAGCTTGATGCCCGGGCTCCACAGCCGAGGGTTGTCCGCGTGCGCGCGCGGCGGCAGCAGCCAGCGCTCGTCCGGCTCGAGCGCGGTCAGCCCGCGCAGCAGCGGCCCTTCGGGCGGGCGGATCAGCGGGGTGACCACGCTGCACGGGTCCCAGCTCGAGCCCACCGGCAGGCTCGCCGCCGCGTCGGCCAGGGTCTGCATGAAGCGCGCGTCGTCGTAGACCTCGGCCTCGCAGATCAGCAGGCTGCAGGCGCTGCACTTCTGGCCCGCGTGCCCGAACGCGGAGGCCAGCACGTCCTTGATCGCCTCGTCGCGGTCCGCCAGCGCGCTCACGATGATCGCGTTCTTGCCGCCGGTCTCGGCCGCGAGCGCAAGCCCGGGCCGCAGCTCGAAGAAGCGGCGCGCGGTGGCGGTCGCGCCGGTGAGCACCACCTGGTCCACGCGCGCATCCGAGACCAGCGTGCTGCCCAGCGCGTCCTCGCAGATCACCAGCTGCAGCGCGCGCTTGGGCACGCCGGCGTCCCAGCACGCGCGCGCCAGCCGCTCGGCCACGTGCACGGTCTCCAGCGCCGGCTTGAGGATCACGGCGTTACCGGCCATCAGCGCGGCCAGCGTTCCCCCGGCCGGAATCGCCAGCGGGAAGTTCCAGGGCGGCGTGACCAGCACCACGCCCCTGGACCGCAGCGTCAGCTCGGGGTGCGCGCGCGCCAGCGCTTCGAAGCTGCGGCCGTAGTAGCACGCGAAGTCGATCGCCTCGGAGACCTCGGCGTCCGCTTGCTCCGCGCGCTTGCCCGCGTCGAGCACCATGGCCGCGATCAGCTCGGCGCGCCGCGCGCGCAAGCAGCGGGCCACCTCCGCCAGCAACGCGCGCCGCTCGGCCAGCGCCATGGCCCCGAAGCGCGGCGCGGCCTCGGTCGCACAGCACAGGGCGCGTTCCAGCTCCTCGGCGGTGGCCAGCGCGCAGCGGTAGGGCACCACGCCCGGGCGCGAAGGGTCGAAGCCGTCGATCGACGGCTCGCCGCGGCGCTCCGCGCCCGCGATCTGCAGCGGCACCTCGAACGGGCCCGCGTCGCGCGCGCGCGCCAGCGCCGCGCCCAGCCAGGCGCGGTTGTGCGCCAGGCTGAAGTCGGTGTCGGGCTCGTTCTCGAAGCCCCGCTGCAGCGCCTCGGCCGCGGGCGGCGGATCGCGACGGTCCTGCCTGCGCCGCGGCGTGTGGTCGAGCGCGTGGCGCGCGTGCAGCGCAGCGCTGAAGCGCTGCTGTTGCGCCTGCCAGCTGGCGTCGCCCGGACGCATGCCAAAGCTGTGGCGCAGGAAGTTCTCCTCGGCCGTGTTCTCGTCCAGCCGCCGCATCAGATACGCGATCGCGGTCTGCATCGAGTCCCGCTCGCACACCGGTGCGTACAGCAGCACGTCGCCGGCCACGGCGTGCACCGCGCGCCGCAGCGGGTCGGCCATGCCCTCGAGCAGCTCGAAGCCGACCGCGTGCTCGACTCCGTGCGCGGCCCGCAGCACCATCCCGAACGCCAGGTCGAACACGTTGTGGCTGGCGATTCCGAGCCGGACCGCGGCCGCGTGCTCGGGCCGGCAGCCGTACTCGAGCATCTGCTTGTAGCTGGCGTCGACCTGGTGCTTGCCGGGCAGCAGCGGGACGGCCCAGCCGCGCAGCGCGGCCTCGGCGCGCTCGGTCAGCAGGTTGGCGCCCTTGACCACGCGCAACCTGATCGGTGCGCCGCCGCGCTGCACCCGCGCACGCGCCCAATCGGTCAGCTCGCGCTGCAGCGGCGCCGACTCGGGCAGGTAGGCCTGCAACACCATGCCCGCGCACAGCGGCATCAGCTCGGGCTCGTCCAGCACGCGCCGGAACAGCGCCAGCGTGAGCGCCAGATCCCGGTAGGCTTCCATATCGAGGTGCACCAGCTTGAACGTCTCCGGCCCTTGGGGCGGCGCGTAGCTATGTGCGAGCGCGGCGCGGTAGATGGTGCGCAGCCGCTCGGCCAGGTGATCCAGGCTCGCGTCCCACGCCAGCAGGTCCACCTGGCTGAAGATCGACGACAGCTTGACCGAGATCGACTCCACGTCCGGCCGCGACAGCAGCGCGACGTAGCCCGCGACGCGCGCCTTGGCCTCGGCCTCGCCCAGCACCGCCTCGCCCAGGTGGTTGAGGTTGACGCGCGCGCCCTCGCGCCTGCGCAGCGCCAGGTAGCGCGTCAGCGCCGGCTCCTCGGCCGGCAGCACCATCGGCTCGGCCTCCCGCTGCAGGCGCGCGAGTAGGCCGCGCGCCCCGAGCCCCGGCACAAACGGGCCCAGCCGCAGCAACGCGCGCAGCTGCGCGCGCGCCGCGCCCGGCAGGTAGCGCGGCACGCCCAGGCCGCGGATCAGCGTGCGCGCGGCGTCCACCACGCGTGCCGGATCGCGGCTGCGGTACACGCGATCGGTGAGCAGGATGGTGAAGATCTGCCCTTGCTCGTCCTGCATCAGGCGCGACAGCAGCTCGGCGCGCGCGCGATCGACGCGCCGCGTCAGCCGCTGTGCTTCTTCAGCCAGCAACGCGGCCAGCTCGAGCGAGCTCGCCTCGAGCGCCTGGTCCGAGAGCGCCGTGCCCCGCACCCCCTGCAGCAACCGCCTCGCGCGCGAGACCGCTGGGCTCGCCTGGCGCTCCGGCATACAGCAACGGTAGCACGCCGGTGCCGGCCGGCGCGCTTGACCGCATCGCGCGCGGACGCCATCGTATCAGACGAGCGGTCGCGCGTTCAGGTGACCGCCCTGAACACCTGAACGCACCGCTGCCGGACATGAACTTCGAGCTCGACTCCGCGCACCGCGCGATTCGCGACACGGCCCGAGCGTTCGCGCGCGAGCAGATCGCGCCGCGCGCCCGGGCCTGGGACGACGAGCAGCGCTTCCCCTCCGAGATCATCCCCGAGCTCGGCAAGCTCGGCTTCCTCGGCATCAACATCGCCGAGGTCTACGGCGGCTCGCAGCTCGACGTGCGGGCCTACGCCATCGTGGTCGAAGAGATCTCGCGCGCCGACGGCTCGCTCGGCCTGACCGTGGCCTCCCACAATGGCCTCGGCTCCTCGCACATTGCCCGCTTCGGCAACGAGGCGCTCAAACAGCGCTGCCTGCCCAAGCTCGCGACCGGCGAGTGGCTCGGCGCCTGGGCGCTGACCGAGCCCGGCTCCGGCTCGGACGCGGCCGCGCTGCGCACGCGCGCCGTGCGCGACAAAGGCGGCTGGGTGCTCAACGGCAGCAAGACCTTCATCACCCAGGGCACGGTGTGCGGCGTGTGCGTGGTGCTCGCAAGCACCGACTTCTCGCAGCGCCACCGCGGCATCACGGCGTTCGCGATCGAGCGCGGCACGCCCGGCTTCGAGGCGCGCAAGATCGGCGGCAAGATGGGCTGCCGCGCCAGCGACACCGCGGAGATCGCGCTGCGCGACGTGCGCGTGAGCGACGAGCAGCGCGTGGGCAAGGAGGGCGCCGGCTTCAGCGACGCGATGAGCATCCTCGACAAGGGACGCATCAGCATCGCCGCCATGGCGCTGGGCATCGGCGAAGCCGGACTGGAAGCGGCGCTGGCCTACGCGCGCGAGCGCCGCCAGTTCGGCAAGGAGCTGAGCGAGTTCCAGGCCATCCAGTGGATGCTCGCGGACTCGCGCACCGAGCTCGACGCCGCGCGCCTGCTGGTCTGGCGCGCCGCCACCCTGGCCGACGAGGGCAAGCCGTTCTCGGCCGAGGCCAGCATGGCCAAGCTGTTCGCCTCGGAGGCAGCCTCCCGGGTGTGCGACCGCGCGCTGCAGATCCACGGCGGCTACGGCTACGTCAACGAGTTCCCAGTCGAGCGCTACGTGCGCGACGTACGCATGACCCGCATCGGCGAAGGCACCAGCGAGATCCAGCGCATGCTGATCGCCCGCGACATGCTGGCGTAGCTCCCGTCCAGAACCGCCCAGGAGCGGCTCACCTCCTCGCCCCTGCCCTGCGGCGCACAAGAGTACGCCCCGGTCCGGGGCTCCGGAGGCGCTCGCTCCTGAACGGTTCTGGACGGGAGCTGTTGCGTCTGCGGCTCGAGGCGCTCACCGGTGGGCGGGATCAGTGTTTGCGTTTGTGCATCGGGCCGAGGACCAGCACTTCGGCGCGGACTTCGCACACGCCGCGGTGCAGGATGCCGAGCTGTCGGGCTGCCGCGCGCGAGAGGTCCAGGATGCGACGGCGCTTGCCGAAGGGGCCGCGGTCGTTGATGCGGACCACCACCTGCGCGCCGGTGTCGCGGCGGGTCACGCGCACGATGCTGCCGAACGGCAGGTCGCGGCTGGCCGCGGTCAGCCGCGCCGGATCGTAGCGATCGCCGCTGGCGGTGTGGTTGCCCGCGAGCGCGTCGCTGTAGTACGTGGCCTCGCCCTGCAGCACCACCACCGGCTTGCGCCCGTCGTAATCCGAGGCCACCGGGTCGGGCTCGCGCGAGAAGCGCGCGCCCTGCGCCCGCAGCGGCGCGCTGCCGCCGCAACCGGCGGCCGCGAGCAGCAGCGCGGCGAGCACGGCCGCGCCCGCGATCGCGCGGCCGCTCATGGCGCGGCCGCCTTGGCACCGGCCGCCGGAGCCGCGGGCGACGCCGTGCCCTTGGCCGGCAGCCCGTGCCCGGGCGCGAGCAGGCGCGGCTCGTAGACCGCGTACGAGAAGCGATCGCTGTGCTCGGGGTTGTGGCAGTGGCGGCACACCTCTTCGGGCACCTGCCTGCGCACGTCGTGGCTGCCCTTGTCGTGTGGATCGGCTGCGTGCAGGCTGCCCGGCCCGTGACAGCTCTCGCAGCCCACGTTGGTCAGGCCCTGGTTGTGCACCACGGTGGAGCCGCCGGGCTGGTTGTAGCCGGTGACGTGACAGCCGACGCAGCTCAGGTTGTACTGCGAATCGCGCCCCACCAGCGTGGCGTAGGCGTGTCCGTGCGCCTGGCCTTTCCACCAAGCCAGCGCCGCGGCGTGGCAGCTGCCGCAGCGCTCCGAGCCGATGTAGCTCGCTGTGCCGGGCGGCGCCGGCCGCGGCAACAGATGCGCGAGCGCCTCGCGGTTGTGCTCGTTGATGCGCTTGTTGTACGCGTCGAGCAGCTTGCGCGTCTCGGGATCTTCGCGCTCGCCCGGGCCGAGCTCCACGAAGCGAGCCGAGAACGCATTGCCCGCTACGGCCTGCGGCGGCTCGCCGTCCGCCAGCCGCGCGCGCATCTGCGCCAGCCGCGCCTGCTGCTGCGCGAGCAGCGTGCGGTCCACGCTCGGATCGCGTTGCCACTCCTCGATCCGCGACGCAAGCTCGGCCGCTTCGCGCTGCAGCGCCTGCCGCTGCGCCTGCCGCGTCCACGCGCTCTGGTCGGCGAACGGGCCGTCGCCCACGCGCGTGAGGTCGACCACCAGCAAGCCGTGGCCGCGATGCGCCGCGCGCAACAGTGTGGTCGTTCCGATGCGCTCGGGTGGCGGCACCTCGGCCCGATCGCTGCCGCCCTGGACCAGAAAGTCGAGCCCCGAGACCGCGCCGGCCACCCGCCGCGCCGCGCGCGCATCGGCCGTGATCAGGCCCACCACCAGCTGCGCGCCCCGCGCGCGCAGCTGCTTCGTGAGCGCCGCGGCCTGCGCGCGCAGATCGCTCGGCGCCGCCGCGCCGCTCGCGTCCAGGCTCGGGTCGCGCAGCCCCCATACGCCCACTCGCACGCCGCCCAACGTCACCAGCAGGCTGTCGCCGAAGCCCTGCGCCGGGGCCGCGGCCGGCTGCGTGCCCGGCGTGCTTGCCGCGGCGGGCTGCGCGGGCGCGCGGGCCGCGTCGAGCAGGTGCAGCCCGCCGCGCTTGGCCAGCGCCAGCAGCGCGGGCGCGCCGTTACGCAGATCCGCGGGGCCCGGCACCGCCGCCAGCAGCGACTGCCGGCCGAGGATCGTGGCCAGCGTCTCGGCCTGCCAGCGCTGCTGCAGTGCCACCTCCTCGGCGTCGCCATCGAGGCGCGGCTCGCCCGTGGACTCGGAGGCGAACAGCAGATTGCCGGCGGACACGAACAGCGTGGGCACGCCGTCGGCGCGCAGCGCCCGCAGCTGCGCGGCCGCCTTGTCGATGCCGCCGAGCGGCCGGCTCTGACAGCCACAGGGCTCGAGAAAGCCGCTGAGAATCGGTGATCGCGACCAGTCGCAAGCTCGGCCGCGAGGGCCGTGCGGGTGTGCGCGTGCTGGGCGGGCGCTCCCCGTCGCCGCAGCCGGCCGCGAGCGCGGGCAGCGCGATCGCCAGCAGCAGGCCGAGCGCGCGCGTGCGGCAGGTGGTGATCATGCCGCCCTTGGTATACCGCCCGACACGCGCGGGCGAGCGCGCAGGTGCGCGCGCGCACGCGACTTGACGCCCACAGGCGTCGCGGGTAGCTTGCTGCACCCGCGAGGGCCCCGGACGGGCCCCGGCCGACTCCGAAGGAACGTCGCAACCCATGGTAACGATTCGTTTTGCGCGCCGCGGCGCGAAAAAGCACCCCTTCTATCACATCGTCGTGACCGACTCCGAAAACGCGCGCGACGGGCGCTTCATCGAGCACATCGGCACCTACGATCCGGCGCGGCCGATGGCCGAAGCCCGTATCGATCGCGATCGCTTACAGCACTGGGTCGGCGTGGGCGCGCAGATCAGCGTGCCGCTCAAGAAGGTCATCCGCGAGCAGGCCAAGGCGCCGGCCACGGCCGGCTGAGCACGCGGATGGACGACCTCAAGGAGCTCATCGCATTCATCGCCAAGGCTCTGGTCGACGACCCGGACGCGGTTCAGGTGCGGGCGATCGAGGGGGAGAAGACCATCATCCTCGAGCTGACGGTGGGCGAGGGAGACCTGGGCAAAGTGATCGGCAAGGACGGCCGCACCGCGCGCGCCATGCGCACGCTGCTGGCCGCGACCTCGGCCAAGCAGAGCAAGCGGGCGGTGCTCGAGATCCTCGAATAGGCCGGGCAAGGGGAGGCTGATGGGGGAAGAGCGTCCCCGGGTGGACGTGGGGGACAAGCTGGTCGCGCTGGCGGTGGTGACCGGGGCGCACGGGCTGCGCGGCGAGCTAAAGGTGAAGCTCTACAACCCCAGCTCGGAGCTGCTCTCGGGGCGGCCGCAGCTGGTGTTGCGGCGGCCCGGCGAGGGTGCGGGCGCGAGCCCCGCACGCGTACGAGCCGCGCGGCCGCACGGCCGCGGGCAGTGGCTGATCGCGATCGAGGGCTGCCGCGATCGCGATGCGGCCGCGGCCCTGCGCGGGGTCGAGCTGTGCGTGGCGCGAGCCAGCCTCCCGCCGCTGCCGTCCGGCGAGCACTATCTCGTCGACCTGATCGGCCTGCGCGCCGAGCGCGCCGGCGGGCAGGAGGTGGGCACGGTGGAGGAGGCGATCGCGTACCCCGCTTCCCAGGTGCTGCGGGTGCGGGTGGAGGGTGGCGCGCTCGAGATTCCACTGTGCGAGCCCTATCTGGTCGAGGTTCGGCTCGACGAGGGGCGCGTGATCGTGGATCACCTGGAAGACCTCGAGTTGCTGCCGGCGAGCCGAGCGTCCCGCTGACCATGCGCTTTGATGTCATCACGATCTTCCCCGAGCTGATCGACGCGTTCGCGGGCGTCGGGCTACTGGCCAAGGCGGTGCAGGCGGGCGTGCTGCGCGTGCAGGCCAGCTCGCCGCGCGCGTTCACCGCCGACAAGCACAACAGCGTCGACGACGCGCCCTACGGCGGGGGCAGCGGCATGGTCATGCTGCCCGAGCCGCTGGCGCTGGCGATGGACGCGCGCGATCGCGAGCGGGAACAGGCGGGCGAGGCGCGCTGCCGCCGCATCCTGCTCAGCCCGCAGGGCAAGCCGTTTGCACAGGCCGACGCGCAGCGCCTGAGCGCGCTGGCCGGCGTGATGCTGGTGTGCGGCCGCTACGAGGGTGTGGACGAGCGGGTGAGCGGGCTGTGCGACGAGCAGCTCTCGCTGGGCGACTTCGTGCTCAACGGCGGCGAGGTCGCGGCGATGGCGATCATCGAGGCGGTGGCGCGCCTGCTGCCCGGCGTGCTGGGCAACGCCGGCTCGCTGGCCGAGGAGTCGCACGCCTCCGGTCTGCTCGAGTACCCGCAGTACACGCGCCCGCGCAGCTTCCGCGGGCTGGAGGTGCCGGCGGTGCTGCTCTCGGGCAACCACGCCGCGATCGCGCGCTGGCGGCGCAAGCAAGCGCTGCTGCGCACGCGCGCGCTGCGGCCTGACCTGTTCGCGCGCCTGCAGCTCGCCGCGGCCGACCGCGCGCTGCTCGAGGAGCCCGAGTGAGCCGCGTGTATTGCGCGCTGCTGCACTACCCGGTGCGCGACCGCGACGGGCAGTGCGTGACCACGGCCGTCACCAACCTC
The DNA here is from genome assembly GCA_963778655.1 of uncultured delta proteobacterium. Taxonomy (GTDB): domain Bacteria; phylum Myxococcota_A; class Polyangia; order Polyangiales; family JAFGIB01; genus CAVZVA01. Next base: position 1,507,601 of record CAVZVA010000009.1, on the reverse strand, counting down.
GACGTGCACGACATCGCGCGCAGCGCGCGCACCTACGGCGTGGAGCGCTACTACGTGGTCACGCCGATCGAGGCGCAGCACCTGCTGGTGCAGCGCATCATCGAGCACTGGAGCACCGGGGCCGGACGCCGGCGCATCCCCGAGCGGCAGGTGGCACTTGCGCTGTGTCAGCCGGTTGCGAGCCTGCAGCAGGTGCTGGCCGAGCTCGAGGCGCGCGAGGGGCGCCGGCCGCTCTTGGTCGCGACCTCGGCGCGGTCCGAGCCCGGCCGGGCGTCCACCTCGTTCTCCGCGCTCCGCGCGCGGCTCGCCACCGAGGATGAAGCGTTTTTGATACTTTTCGGCACCGGGCACGGGCTGGCCGATCCGGTGCTGGCGCAGGCCGATCTGCTGCTCGAGCCGATCGCGGGCCCGGGCGACTACAATCACCTGTCGGTGCGTGCGGCCGCTGCGATCGTGCTCGACCGGCTGCTCGCGCTTCCCAGTGGCGGAGAACGTTGACGGAGCGCGGCACGCGTGGCAGCGTACGCAGCCCTGTAACCAGCCCGGAGAGCGCACGATGGGTCAGTTCGTTCCGCAAATCGAAGCCCTTGCCAAGGCCGCCCAGCGCGAGCTGCCGAGCTTCCGGGTCGGCGACACGGTGCGGGTCCACTATCGGATCACCGAGGGCGATAAGGAACGCATCCAGGTGTTTCAAGGCACGGTGATCCGCAAGTCGGGCGGAGGTATCGGCCGCACCTTCTGCGTGCGCAAGCGCAGCAGTGGCGTCGGCGTCGAGCGACTGTTCCCGTATCACTCGCCCCGCATCGAGAAGCTCGAGGTGGTCAGCCACGGCCGCGTGCGGCGCGCGCGGCTGTTCTACCTGCGCGAGCTGCAGGGCAAGGCGGCTCGGCTGCGCTCGACCCGCGAGAACGACACCCGCAGCCGCGGCGGCAAGAGCGAGGCGCCGCCGGACGCCGGCGAGACCGAGTCGGAGTAGATCTCCTGCGGAAGTCGTGCTTCCCGGCTTGCTGTTGAGCCCGGTCCGGCGCCGCCTACGGTCAATCCGCGCGCGGCCTGGCCCGCTACTGCAGCACGCGCAGCAGCTCGTTGAGCGATCCGCTGCGGTAGCCGGCCAGATCGAGCGTGACGAAGGTGAATCCGGCGGCCTTGCCGGCGGCCATGATCGCCTCGCGCGCGGCAAACGCACGCTCGAGCTCGTCCTTGCCCACCTCGATGCGCGCCAGCTCGCCGTGGTAGCGCACTCGCAGCTGGCGCAGGCCCAGCGCGTGCAGCGCGTCCTCGAGCTGCTCGATCTGGCGCAGCCGATCCGGCGTGACGGCGGTGCCGTAGGGGATGCGTGAGCTCAGACACGCGGCCGCGGGCTTATCCCAGAACGCGAGCCCGAGCCCGCGCGCCAGCGCGCGCACCTCGTGCTTGTGCAATCCCGCCTCGACCAGCGGGCTGCGCACGCCGGCCTGCTCGGCGGCGCGCAGCCCCGGGCGGTAGTCGCCCAGGTCGTCTATGTTGGTGCCGTTGACCACGTGGGCGAAGCCGAGCTCGGCGCGCCTGCGCTCGGTCAGGGTGTAGAGCTCGCTCTTGCAGTGGAAGCAGCGATCGACGGGGTTGCTGGCATAGCTGGCGTTGTGGATCTCGTCCGAGGCCACGCACTCGTGGCGCGCGCCGAGCACGCGGGCGATGCGCTCGGCGTCCTGGCGCTCGCGCTCCGGCAGCGAGGGGCTCACGGCGGTGAAGCCGAGCGCCTTCTCGCCCAGCACCGCGCTGGCCACTGCGAGCACGAAGGCGCTGTCGAGCCCGCCGCTGTAGGCCACTACGACCGAGCCCAGCTCGCCCAACAACGCGCGCAGGCGCTCGAGCTTGTCCTCCACCACGGCCATCTGCACCGGTGTATCACCGCACCCCCGCGCGTGCCAGCACGCGGGTCTGGGCTCGGATCTCCTGCCGCCTATAGGCTGGGCGCGAACGGCGGCCGTCCGGTGCTGGGCGTCTCGTAGCTGCGCTCCTCGCCGTCGCGCAGGCGGATACGCCACTCGGTCTTGTGCTTGAGCGCGCGCCCCCGCAGGCTCACCCCGTGGGGCAGCAGGCTGGGCGCCAGCCGCAACTCGATCGCCTGGGTGGGACAGACCTTCACGCACGCCGCGCAGTCCCAGCACTCGCGGTTGTCGATGATGGCCGCCTTTTGATTGGGCTTGATCAGCATCAGATCGCCCGGACAGTCGCGCACGCACATCGGCTCCTCGGCTGTGCCACAGCGATTGCAGACCTGCTCGTCGACGTAGATTCCCATGTGCGTGGTTCCCCAGGCTCGGCGGAGATCACAGGAAGACGGGAAGGCGGGAAGCCCGGAGGAAGCCCCCTCTTGCCGCCTTCCTGTTGCATTGGCTCGACGCGTCCATGCCAGCCGCGCTCCCTTCAGCGCCCGCGCGGGCCGCCGCGGATCACCGCGCCGTCCGCCAGCGGCGGCAGGTGGACCTCGATCTTGGCTCGCTCCACCGGGCGCTCGACCATGCTGAAGGTGCCGTCGGCGCCGCGCACGCTGTTGACGAATACCATCCAGCGCGCGTCATCGCGCTCGGGGTAGTCGAGCCGCTCTTGGTAGCAGTGCCAGCGCGTCTCGCGCCGGTACGCCATGTGCTCGACCAGCGCGCGCGCGACCTCGACCCGGTCGACCACCTCGTGGCACTGCATCAACTCGAAGGGCGTGGGCGCCTGCAGCCGCGACAGCTCTTGCTCCAGCCGCGCGAGGTGCAGGCGCGCGATGCGCAGCTCGCCCTCGCTGTAGCCGTAGCCGCTGCTGATCCCGCCCGCGTACTCGTCCATCACCTTTTGCAGGCGTTCCTCGAGCGCGCCCGGCGCGACTCCGTCCTGCTGCGCGACGGGCGCGAGCGCGCGCGCCCGCTCGCGCTGCAGCTGCTCGGGGTCGCCGGCCGGCTCGGGCGTCTGTCGCGCCTGCTCGATCATGTCGCGCACGGCGAGCACCGCCTCGGCCCAAGCCCCCGAGGCGTACTTCTTGGGCGAGCCGCCCGCCACGTCGCCCGCGGCCCACAGCCCCGGCAGGCTGGTCTTGCGCGCCGCGTCGATCCAGTAGCCGCTCAGCCCGTGGCCGCCGACCACGTGCGGCTCGCCGCCGGTGATCTCGACCGGCGCCAGCTCCCCGCCGTGGCGCGCGTAGTACGCCTCGTCGCTCATGATCAGCGCCCCGGCCGGCGCCATCGACAGGTACGCGGCCACCGTGCCCTCCAGCCGCTTGGGGCTGATGCCGCGCAGGTCGAGGTAGCACGGCCCGCGGCCCGCACGCCGTTCCAACAGCGTGGCGTAGAGCCGATCCTGCGTGGTCATCGAGCGCCCGCCCAGGTGCGCGTAGTGCTTCTCGAGGTAGGGCTCGCCCAGCGCGTTGATCTGCGGTGCGCCCAGCCACTGCGCGATCTCGCCGGTCGGTGCGATCGCGTCCTTGATGCGCAGCGGGATGAAGCGAAACTCGAACGAGGTCATCTCCGCGCCCGCGCGGATCCCCATCGCCAGCCCGGCGCCGGTGTTGAACGGCGAGTACCACATGCGGTGCGCGGCCTCCCCGGGATTGCTGGGGCGGTACAGGCCGGCGGCACCGCCGGTGCAGACCAGCACGCACTTGGCGCGCACGAAGTAAAAGCGGCCGTCGCGCGTGCCCACGCCGAACGCGCCCACCACACGGCCGTCGCGCAGCGCGAGCCCGGTGGCGTTGACGCGGTTCAGGATGGTCGCGCCCGAGGCCTCGGCGCGCTTGCCCAGGATCGGCTTGAGGCGCTCGCCGAAGATCTTGATCGACGCCCGCCCGCGCCTGAGCGGCCGCTCGCGCTCGTCCTTGGGAATCGGCAGCCCCCAGGACTCCACGCGGCGCACCTGCTCGTTGAGCTCGGCCGCCATGCTCAGCGTGAGATCGTCGCGCACCACGCCCAGCGTGTCGCGCAGCACGTAGCGCAGGAACGACTCGGGGCTCTCGCCCTGGTGCAGGTAGGCGTTGAGCGCGCTGATGCCGGCGGCCAGACAGCCGCTGCGGTACACGTGAGCCTTCTCCATCACGATCACGTCGAGCTCGGGCGCACGCTCGCGCGCCTCGACCGCAGCCACGCAGCCGGCAGCCCCGCCCCCGACGATCAGCAGATCGCACGCGCGCTCGGCCAGATCGCTCATCGGCCTCCGATCACGGGCGTGCCTGCTGCCAAGCGGTTCCTCGGAGTCACAGCAAGACGGGAAGACGGGAAGCCTGCGCGCCTTCCTGTTTCATGTTCCCCTGGCCGAGGCGCGTGCGGGTGCGCGCTCATCGCAGCGTGAAGCTCGACTCGCGGAAGTCGTTGGTGCCGGGGACGTGAACCCAGAGCTTGGTGTCGGCCAGCGCGCCCTGCATCACGCTGACGACCAGGAACGCGCACGGCCACATCAACTGGCCGCCGGCCGCGAACGTCGCCGCGTCCTCGCTCGAGAAGTACGCGCCCGCGTCGCAGTGCGAGTGGTAGATCAACTTGATCGGGCGGCCCGCGCGCTCGCCGTCCTCGAACGCGCGCGCCGCGCGCAGCTCGTTCATCTTGAAGTACATGCGCGAGGTGCGCGGGAAGGTGACCGGGTCCAGCGCGTGGTACTTGTCCGCCTCGTTCTGCTGGCGGGCGCAGGCGTCCACGCTCGCCGCCTCTGCCGCCGGTCCCGAGCCGAAGCCGCACGCCTCGCCGGGATAGTCCTGCAGCGCGTGGGCTTGGATCTGCTCGAGCACGGCGCGCGCGATCACCAGCTCGCCGGCGATCCAGGGGCGTTCACCACTCATAGTGCTTCTCCCAGCGCATCGGCGCGAAGTAGCGGTCGCCGCGATCGCACGCGACCGTGACCACGCAGCCCTTGCCGATGCGCTTGGCGATCTGCAGGGCGGCGAACACGTTCGCGCCGGTCGAGTGGCCCACGTGCAGCCCTTCTTCCTGCGCCAGCCGGTCGGCCATGTCCCAGCCGTCCTCGGTGGCGATCGCCATGTGCTCGTCGGGCACGGCCGGGTCGTAGATCTCGGGTACGATCGAGCTGGCCATGTGCTTGAGCCCTTCGAGACCGTGCAGCGCCTCGGCCGGGTGGGCCGCCACGCACACGATCTTGCGCGTGTGCTCGTGCAGCCTGCGCGTAGTGCCCATGGCCGTACCACTGGTCCCCAAGCCCGCCACGAAGTGGGTGATCTCGCCGCCCACCTGCTCCAGGATCTCGCGCCCGGTGCCGAGGTAGTGGGCGCGCGGATTGCTCGGATTGCGGTACTGGTCAGCGTAGAAGTAGTGTTCCGGCTCCTTGTCGACCAGCTCGCGGCACAGCCGAATGGCGCCGTCCGAGCCTTCCATCGGGTCGCTGAGCACCAGCTCGGTGCCGAACGCCTGCGTGATGTCCTTGCGCGCCTGCGAGACGTTGGACGGCATCACCAGCCGCACGCGCTGGCCCAGCGCCGCGCCGAAGATCGAGTACGCGACGCCGGTGTTGCCGCTGGTGGCGTCGATCAGGATCTTGTCCTTGGTCAGGCGACCGTCCTCGATCGCGTCGCGCATCATCTGCAGGGCAGGGCGGTCCTTCACCGAGCCGCCGGGATTGCAGTACTCGAGCTTCAGGTAGAGCTTCACGTCTGGGGTCTCGCGCCCGATGTTGCGCAGTCGCACCATCGGCGTGTTGCCCACCGCATCGACGATCGAATCGATCCGCCTGCTGCGTGCCGTCATGGCTTTGTTACCGGCAAGGTCACGCGCCCCTTCCGCAGGGCTCGCTGCGCGTCGCTGCGCTCGCGCGTCACCGTCATGGCTTCGCCTTCCCTGCAGGAGGAGCAAGCATCACTGGCAGCGCCGCGGGCGAACCGACTCCGAGCGCCTGCTTGATCGCTTCGACCGCCGCGAACGCGCCGCTCAGCGCGGCCGCCGCTTCCTCGAGCGCGGCATCGCCCGCAAGCCCGCGCAGCTGCTCGGGCGAGGGCAGCAAGAGCGCGATCGCGGTTGCTGTTTGCGCGCCATCCGCGCTCACGCCTAGCCCCGCGCGCGCCAGGTAATCGAGCGCGACCTCGGCCGCGCGCGCGTCGGCCGCAGGCGCGGCGCGCACCTGAGCCGCGCACAGACGCTCCTGTCCGGCCTCGCCGATCTCGGAGAGCAGCAAGTGGCGGGTGTAGCGGCGGCGCGCGGCGGGAGACAGCATGCTGCGTTCAGCCTCCTGCGATCGCGGGCACGATGCTGATCGAATCGCCGTCCTTGACCGCGGTCTCCAGACTGTCGAGGAAACGGATGTCTTCCTCGTTCTGGTAGATGTTGACGAAGCGCCGCACGCCCTTCTCGTCGCACAGGCGATCCTTCATGCCCGGGTAGTTGCGCTCGAGGTCGTCGATCACCTCGCGCACGGTGCTGCCCTTGGCTTCGATTTCGTCCTTGCCCCCGGTCAGGGTTCGCAGGGGCGTGGGGACTCTGACTTTGACTGCCATCGCTCGGCTCCTCTCCTCGTTTTCGTCGTGCTCGCTTACGCCGCGTGCTCCGGAGTCGCGTAACGCGCAAGCTCCGTATCCTTGATGATTCCGCTGCACAGCGGGCAGCGTGGTTGTCGCGATACCGACCTTCCGCGGAACGCGCCCGCCAGCCCGTCGTAGCTGTAGAGCACGCCCGCGGCGGCCGCCTCCCCGCGCAGCAGCCGCAGTGCGATCAGTGCCTGCTGCGCGGCGATCACCCCCACCACGGGGCCGACCACGCCGGACGCGGCGCAGGTGTCCTCGCGCCCGCGCGGGACGTCCTCGAACACGCAGCGCAGGCACGCGCTGCGGCCGGGCAGGGCGCCCATGACCCAGCCCACCCAGCGCACGGCGCCAGCTTGCACCAGTGGCACGCCGGCCAGGGCACAGGCGTCAGCGAGCAGGAATTTGCTGGCGAAATTGTCGGTCCCGTCGAGCACCACGTCGTGGCCCCCGACGAGCTGCACGGCATGCTCCGGGGTGACCCGGATTTCACGTGCAACGACCTCGCAGGTCCGGCCGCGCGCGGCGGCCTCCTGCAGCAGCCGCGCCCGCGCCGCCTCGGTCTTGGCCCGGCCCACGTCGGACGGCTCGTAGAGCGTCTGCCGGTGCAGGTTGCTCTCGTCCACGCGCTCGTCATCGAGCAGCGTGAGCCGGCCGACCCCGGCGCGCACCAGCACGCGTGCGGCCGGGCAGCCCAGGCCGCCGGCGCCCACGATCAGCGCGTGTGTCTCGCGCAAGCTCATCAGAAGTACTCGTCGAGGCTGAAGTAGCGCTCGCCCGTGTCGCACAGCACGGTGACCACGTGCTCGTCGGGGCCGAGCTCGCGCGCGACCTCGGCCGCCACGTGCGCGTTGGCGCCGGCGCTGATGCCGACCAGCAAGCCTTGCTCGCGCGCCAGACGTCGCTTCATCTCGTAGGCGTCGCGGTCCTTGACCTGGCGGATCTCGTCGACCACCGCGCGATCGAAATTGCGCGGCACGAAGCCGGCACCGATGCCCTGGATCTTGGTGGGACCCGGCTCGCCGCCCGAGAGCACCGGGCTGCTCTCCGGCTCGACCGCGATCACGCGCGTGCGCCGGTCGTGCGCCTTGAGCCGCGCGCCCACGCCGCTCGCGGTGCCGCCCGTTCCCACCGCGGCCACGAACGCCGCCACCCGCTCGTCGCCCATGGCCTCGAGGATCTCGCCCGCGGTGCGCGCGCGGTGCACTTCGGGGTTGGCGGGATTGTCGAACTGCATGGGCATGAACGCGCCGCGCGCGCGCGCGATCTCCTCGGCCGCCTCGATCGCGCCGTCCATCACCTGCTCGGCCGGCGTCAGCACGATCTCCGCGCCGTACGCCTCGAGCAGCGCGCGCCGCTCGAGCGACATGCTCTCGGGCATGGTCAGCACCAGCTGGTAGCCCTTGACCGCGCACACCAGCGCCAGGCCGATGCCGGTGTTGCCGGAGGTCGACTCCACCAGCGTCGAGCCGGGCCCGATGCGCCCGTCGCGCTCGGCGGCCTCCAGCATCGCCAGGCAGATGCGGTCCTTGACCGAGCCGCCCGGGTTGAGCTGCTCGCATTTGGCCCACACCGTGGCGCCGCGCTCGCCACCGAGCGCGCCCAGCCGTACCAGCGGGGTGTCGCCGATCAGCTCGAGCACGCTCTCGACCACTCTGGCTGAGGGTTCAGCGGCCATGGGGCACTCAGATCGCGTAGACGTAGCGAGTGGCGGTGCCGTGCGCCACCCCCAGTTGCTCCGCGCGGGCGCACAGGTCCGCGACCGTGACCTCGTCCAGGCAGGCTTCGATGCGCTTGGCCACCGTGCCCAGCACGTCGCGCAGAAGCTCGTGGCTGCTGCCGCGCCCGCGCAGCTCCGCGCTGCCGAGCACGGTGGGGCCTTCGATGGCGCGCACCACGTCGCCCAGCCCCAGCTCGGTCACCGGTCGGGCCAGCTCGTAGCCGCCGCGCGGGCCGCGTTTCGAGCGCACGATGCCGGCCCGCTTGAGATCGCGGAACACCTGCTCCAAGAAGCGGGAGGGAATGCTCTGGCGGGCGCAGATGTCCCTGATCTGCGCGGCCTTGCCCTCCGCGTGGTAGGCGAGATCGAACACCGCCTGCACCGCGTAGCGGCCCTTGCTGGAAAGCTTCATCAGGGGAGCTAAATCTACATTATCCTATCGGAAATTGCAAGAACTCGGGCCCCTCTGTAGGTCCGGGTCCGCACGACCCGATCTCACGCTTCGGCCCCCAGCAGGCCCCATTTGGCGCTACCCTTGGAGTCAGGGGATCCACTCCCCGCGCCGCACGAACATGGAGCTCCGCGCCTCGCAAACCCGCGCCGAACGTTGGGCGCGGGGCGCATTGCCTGCGCTGCTGTTGGCGCTCGCGCCCGCGAGCGCTGCGGCCCAGGCCCAGGGCACGCTGCGAGCATGCGTCGAGCGCGCGATCAACGCCGCGCGCACGCAGGGCGCTCGACCCTCGGGCACGCCCGCGGTCGACTTCATGCTGACTGGCGACGAGCGCAGCTATCCGTTCGCGCTGCCCGAGGACGGGTGTCTCGGTGTGCTGGCGGTGGGGCACCGCGAGGTGCAGCGCCTGGGCCTCTCGCTGTACGCGCCCAGCGGGCGCGTGCTGGCAGAGGACGAGGCGCGCGGCGCGCACGCTTATGCGCGCTTCTGCGGCAAGGGCGGCCGGCGCTTCGTGGCGCAGGTGCGCATGCTCGACGGCGACGGCGAGTTCCAGCTGGTGCCGCTGTGGAACGCGCCGCCGAAACTGGACGCGCTCGAGTCGATCATGGCCACTTGCATGAGCACCGGCGACCCCCGGCCCGACTTGATCGACGTTGGCCCCGAGCCGCTGGGCCCGCCGATCGACGTAGAGATGACCTCGGTCGTCAAGCAGCTCTCGACGCTCGGCTATCGGCTCGAGGGCGGCGTGCTGTTCGGCGGGCTGCCCGAGCGCCGGCGGGAGGTGCGGCGCGTCGCGCTCGACGGCAGCCACTGCTACGCGCTGGCCGCGGTCGGCGACGGCGACGTGGAGGACATCGACATGCGCCTGCTGTCGATCTCCGACTCGGCTTCGCTGGTGGCGGCCGACGTGACGCGCGTGCGCGACGCCGTGGTCAAGATTTGCCCCGACCGCACGTCGACCTACGTGCTCGACGTGCGCATGTACCGCGGTGCCGGCAGCTACGTGGTGCAGAGCTTCGAGCTGACCGAGCCGCCAGGACCGCTGCCCGCGGGCATCGACAACGACACCCGCATCCCATACGCCGAGATGCGGGCGCGGCTCGACGCGCGCGGCATGCGTGCCACGCCGGTGACCTGGGGGCTGCTGCAGCCGGAAGGCACGCAGTCGGTGCCGCTGCAACTGCGCGCGGGCCGCTGCTACGCGGTGGGTGCGATCGCCAGCGCCGATTTCTCCGGCGGGGACCTCGACATGAGCCTGGTCGACGGCGAAGGCCGGCTGCTGGCCGCCGAAATCGGCCCCAATCCCGACCCGCTGGTGTTTCACTGCGCGCAACGCGACGAGCGCGCGCGGGCCGTGATGCAGGCGCACGAGATCCGGCGACCCGCGCGCTTTCTGCTGTTGCTCGCCCAGGAAGCGCCGGGCGCGGCGCTGGCCGAGGCGGCCCGATGAGCCCTCGCGCGCACCACCGCCTGTGGCTCACCCTGGCGCTGCTCGGCGCAGGCTGCGCCGCGGCGCCTCCGCGCGCGGCCACGCTGCACCTGCGCGACGTCGCGGCCGAGGACAACCCCTGGCGCGGCAGCGACGACGTGCTGTCGCGCTCGATGCGCGCGATCGCGCAACAGCTCGAGGGCGCGGGGCTCAAGCCCGGACAGGAGGTGTTCCGCGGCTTTCTGACCGCGGGCGCGCGCGCCACGCACGCACTCGAGCTGCCGGCGCGCAGCTGCTTCACGCTGATCGCGATCGCCTCGCCCGGCGTGCACGACATGGACGCCGCGCTGTACAGCCCCGACGGCGACCTGCTGGCGGTCGACTCGCAACCCGACGCGCATCCGACGCTCCAGGTCTGCACCGGCGGCGAGCCGCATACGCTGTACTACGCGCTGCAGGTCTACGAGGGCGCGGGCAGCTTCCTGATGGCCGGCTTCCTGGGCCAGCAGTCGACGCTCGAGACCGCGGCCAAGCTGCTCGGTGCACGCGCGGCCGTGGCGCGACTGGGACACGCCGAGCCGGATGGGCCCGGACGCGTTTCGGCCTTCCGCGACGGGCTGCAGCGCCGCGGCTTCCAGCCGCTCGAGGCGCCGCTGCAGGTGACGCTGGCGCAGAAGCAGGCGGTGCGCGTGCCGCTCGTGGTGCAGCCCGGGCAGTGCTACACGGCCGCCGGCTTTGCGCTCGACGGGCTCGGCAACGTGGACCTGCGCGTGCTGGATGAGGAGGGCAGCGAGATTGCGCGTGACGCCTCCAAGGAGCAGGACGCCGGCGTCCAGTTTTGCGCCGACCGCAGCGCGGAGTTCGCAGCCGAGCTGCGCGCGGTCAAGGGCGCTGGCAACGCGTTGCTGCTGATGTTCCACGTGGACGCAGCGATCATCGGCGGGCAGAGCGGGCTGTGGCTGGGCGAGCGCCCGCTGGCCAACGCCTCGGCGCGCCCGCTGGGCGAGGTGGTCGCCGAGCTCAGCCAGCGCGCGCTGCAAGACGGCTACAAGCCAGGACGCACGCTGCGCCAGGGCCGGCTCACGCAGAGCGAGGTGGTCGAGCAGGCCTTCAACCTGGGCGCCCGCAAGTGCGCGCGCATCGACGCCGTGGGCGGCCCCGGCGTGCGCCGGCTCGAGCTGCTCGCGACCGACGGCGCCGGCCGCACCCTGGCGCGCGCCGAGGGCGCGAGCGACACCACCTATGTGCACGTGTGCAGCGCCGCCGGGCGCGAGCTCAGCTTGCAGGCGCGCGCCGAGGCGGGCGCAGGCCCATACGCGCTGCGCGTGCACGAGGCCTCGCTCGCGGCGCTGGCGCCCGCCGGCGCGGACGACGTGGTAACCGCCGCCATGCTGCAGGCGCTGCGCCAGGCGCGCGACCTCGGCTATACGCCGGCCAAGGCGTGGCCGCGCCATCTGGAGCTGCGGCGCGACCATGCCGTCTCGCTCGAGCTGGCGCCGGAGCAGGCGCACTGCGTACGGCTTTACCTGCTCTCGAGCGAGCCGAGCGCGCACGGCCAGGTGTTGTTCGCCGGCAAGCAGCGCGAGACGACGGTCGAGGAGGGCGAGCCCGCGCGCGTGTGCGCGCAGGACGCGCAAGCCCACCTCACGGGCCCCCTCGAGCTACGCGTGACCAGCGACGCGCAGCAAGCGGACGCCTGGCTCATGGTGATGTCGCGCTAGCACATCAGCTCGTAAGTCCGTTCCGGCCTTCCGAACCGATGAACCCTAGCTTCTTCTCATATCGGGAGCGGCACGCGCCGCCCCCGCCCGTCGAGCAAAGCTCGCCGGGGCCCACCCCCACGCGAGGCCGCTTCGCGGCTCTTCTCTTCACGGAACGAGCTTCCGGGGTCCCCGTTCTTCCCGCCTTCTCGTTGCGAAACAGCCGATCGCGGGAGGGAACAGGCGCAAGCGCGCTTCAGCCGGCGCTGGTGATGAAGGCGGCGGGGTCGCGGGCGTTGAGCGCCTGCGGCTCGCGTTCGAGAGCCTGCGGGGCTTCGATTCCGCGGGGGCTCTTGAGCGCAGCGCGCGCCAGGATCAGCTCGCACAGGTCGCCGAAGTCGTAGCCGGCGGGGCGGGCGATCTTGGGCAGCAGCGAGGTCGGGGTCATGCCCGGCAGCGTGTTGAGCTCCAGCACGTACTCGTTTTCGCCCTCGGTCACCAGCATGTCCGCGCGCACCGCACCGTCCACGCCCAGGGCGTGGGCCGCGCGCTCGGCGATGCGCAGCACGTTCTGCAACCGGGTGGCGCCGATGCGCGGCGGCGCGAAGTACTCGCTGTGGCCGGGCTGGTACTTGGCCCTGTAATCGTAGAACCCGCGCTTGGGCGCGATCTCGATCGCCCCCAGCGCCCGCCCGTCGAGCAAGCCGACCGCAACCTCGCGGCCTTCGACGTGGCGTTCGACGATCACGTGCCGATCGAAACGCAGCGCCTCCTCGCAACGCTCGCGCAGCGCGGCCGCGTCGTCGGCGCGGCCCGCGCCGATGCTGGAGCCCTGCCTGCGCGGCTTGACGAAAGCCGGGTAGCCGAACGAGCCGTGAATCTCCTCGAGCTTCTCGAGCAGATCGGCGTCGAGCGCGTAGTACGGAGGCGTGGGCACGTTGTGCAGCCGGAACAGCTCCTTGGACTTGAGCTTGTCCATCGCCAGCGCGCTCTCGGTCACGCCCGGTCCGGTGTACGGGATCTCCAGCACTTCGAGCAGCCCTTGGATGCAGCCGTCCTCGCCGTACGAGCCATGCAGCGCGAGGAACGCCACGTCGATCTCCTCCTGGCGCAGCACGCGGTCGATGTCGCGATCGACGAAGACGCGGGTGGCGCCATAGCCACGTCCGGTCAGGGCGGCGTAGATCGCCTCCCCGCTGGCGATCGAGACTTCGTGTTCTGCGCTCATGCCCCCCATCAGGATTCCAACGCGCTTGTGCCTCATGCTGTTCCCTTCGTCGGACGCGCAGCGGTCGGCCCGATACGCGGCTTTTCAGGCCTCATTTCCGAGTACAGGAGCGGCTGATCTCGGTCAAAAAACCTGGGGGGGGTGCCTGATCATTTACGAGGGGCGGCACGCGCGGCCGCTCCCCACGCGGGGCCGCGTTCCGCGGCTCCTTTTCGCGAACCGGCCGCTTGTGCCGGGCGCGAGGTCCGCGCCCCGGCCCCGAACGCCGCGCAAAGCCGCGGCAATTGCCCCGGCCCCCCGGCGGTGTTACATTCTGGCTGTACGCCCTTAGGGGGCTGTCCGAGCTCCCGTCGATTCAGACGCGGCCTCGGACGTTTGGGTACGGTCAAGTCCTGGAAATCCTCGTGAGCCTCGAACCGAGCACGATGGGCCGCGCGGTGTACGCGCGGTGGTCCATGCCAGGAGCCCGCGATACGCACGCCGTGGTCGATGATTGGGGTCATCGCCCGGCACACGCCGCGGTTTGCCGCCCGAGCACAAGGGTTTCCCATCCCCACTTTGCGAGAACATTCGATGACATTCACGGAAGCGGCGCTGGAGGTACTCCGCAGCGCCGGTGAACCGCTCCACTACAAGAAGATCACAGAGCTAGCAATCGCAGGAAATCTTCTTTCCCATGTCGGGAAAACCCCCGAGGTAACCATGAGCTCGCGACTCGCGACTCTGGTGAAAAAGGATTGGGGGCAGTCTCCAATCATCAAGGTCAGACCCGGCGTGTTCGCGCTGCGGGAGGCGACTATGCACACAGACAAGGAAGCTTCGAACCCACCCGCCTCCGAAGAGCCGGGCCCGACCGAATCGGAAGCGAATGCCGCACCGGCGGAGCGCCCCGCAATGCCGGGCGCGGACGTCTTTCCGGAGGAGGCTGACGACGACTTCCCGATCCTCGCTGGCCTGGAGGAGGAAGCCGCTGCGGGAGAGGACCGCGGAAGGCGGCGGCGCCGGCGGCGGCGGCGCGGCGGCAAGGGCGGCGCCGACCTGGCTGCGCCCGAGGGCGCAGGACAGCCGGGTGGCGGCGAGCGTCGCAACGGCGCGCGCGAGCCGATGCGTCACGAGCGCGAGCCGATGCGTCACGAGCGCGAGCCCGTGCGCCACGAGCGCGAGCCGATGCGTCACGAGCGCGAGCCGATGCGCCACGAGCGCGAGGCGCGCCGCGAGCGCGAGCCGATGCGCCGCGAGCGTGAGCGCGAGCCGATGCAACCCGAGCTCGACTTCTCGCGCCAGCCGGCCGAGGGCGATCTGCTGGGCAAGGATCTGGCCGACGCGGCATACCACGTGCTCTCGCGCGGCGATCGCAGCCCCGCGAGCTTCGCGCGCGTGGCCGACCTGCTGGTGCGCAAGGGACGGCTGAGCGGATCGCCGGACGCGCTGGCGCCGACCGTGGCGGCGGCGCTGCGCGCGGACGCGGCGCGTGCCGATCGCGCGCACGGACGCCCGCGCTTTCGCATCGCCGGCCAGCGCGTGAGCCTGAGCGAGTGGCTGCTGCCCCGAGAGGCGGTGCGCAGCAGCGAGGCGGTGGAGCACAACGCCGAGGCGCAGCGCGACCAGGTGCGGCGCGCGTTCGTGGGCCGGCTCAACGATTTGCCGGCCGCCGGCTTCGCAGAGCTGGTCGCCACCTGGCTCAACGCGGAGGGCGTGACTGCGCTACGCGCGGTGCGCAGGCCGGGCAGCTCGGGCCGCGAGTTTCACTTCGCGGGCACGTTGCGGCGCGGCGCCGAGGAGAACCGGCTGGCGTTCGTGGTGCTGCGCGCGGGGCGCGATCTCGACCGCGAGGCGGTGATCGAGGCGCGCGGCTCGTTGCACCACTACGGCTCGGCCTCGGGCGCCTGGCTGGTGACTACCGGCCGCATCCACGGCGCGGCGCGCGAGGAGGCGGCCGCCGAGGGTGCGGCGCCGTGCGCGCTGTTCGGCGGCGCGGACCTGGCGCGCGCGATGGAGCGGCTCGGGATTGGCCTGCGCGAGCACTACGTGCCGCTGTGCGACATCGACTTCGATCTGCTGGAATCGCTCGGCGACAGCGGACAGGCGCGGCGCGAGCGCGAGGACGGACCGCGCGAGCGCCATGAGCGCCAACCGCGCGCGCGCGGTCGCGGAGGCCCGCAGGGCGGGGCCGATCGCGGCGCACCGGCCAGGCCGGAGACCGGCGAAGAAGGTGAGACCGAGCCGGCCGCGGCAGCGCCGGACCAGGCCGACCCGCTCGACCTGCTCGATCCGGAAGCTGCGGAAGCCAGCCGCCTGGTGGTCGAACGCGATCCGTGGGACGCGCCCGGCGAGAACGGCGAAGACGAGTTGGAAGGCCGCCCCACGCTACGAGCCGCGGGCGAAGTGACCCTGGACGACGAAGCCGAGGACGCCGCCGGAGCCGCGCCGACCACTGGCGCGCCGTCTGGCGACGGTGACGCCGACGACGGGGATTCTCGAAAGCGGCCCCGAAGCCGCCGAAGAAGCCAGCTGAACGAACCCGCAGGCGTGCCCCGACAGGGAGCGCGTGCAGCGACGCGGGAGCGAAGCGACCCTCGCGGGAGCGTGGGCCCCGTTGGCCCAAGAGATCCAGAGGAAGACGGGAAGTCTCGAGGGTTTTGTTCTTCCCGTCTTCCTGTTGAATCCTACGAAGCGCCATTTCTGGACGGGAGCTGCTTGGGCATCCCGAAAGCCTCGAGCAGCGATAGCGCGCCCAGCGTCGGCGTGAGCTTGCCCTCGAGCACGGCGGCTTCCAGCCCGGGCGCGCGCTTCTGAACCTCGGGGTGCGCGCGCAGCGCCTGCAGCACGCGGTCCTCGACCATGCTCCACATCCAGCGCCGCAGCTGCTCGCGGCGCTTGTGCGCGAGCCGATCGTCTTGCTCGAGATAGGCGCGGTGCGCGCCCAGCTTGTCCCACAGCAGCTCGAGCCCCTGGCCGGTCTGCGCGCTGATGGTGAGCACGGGCACGCTCCACGTATCTCCGTGTCCCGCGGGACGGGTGACGCGCAGCGCGCTCATGTAGTCGCGTTTGGCCACGCGCGCGGCCTCCGGGCTCTGGTCGGCCTTGTTGACCGCGATCAGGTCGGCGAGCTCGAGGATGCCGCGCTTGATGCCCTGCAGCTCGTCGCCGCCGCCCGGCAGCATGAGCACCACGAAGGCGTCGACCATGTCGGCAACCACGGTCTCGCTCTGGCCCACGCCCACCGTCTCCACCAGGATCAGGTCGAAGCCTGCGGCCTCGCACACCAGCATGCTCTCGCGCGTCTTGCGCGTCACCCCGCCCAGCGAGCCGCCCGAGGGCGAGGGCCGGATGAACGCATGCTCGTCGCGCCCCAGACGCGCCATGCGCGTCTTGTCGCCGAGGATGCTGCCGGCGGTGACACCGCTGGTCGGATCGACCGCGAGCACCGCGACGCGCTGGCCGGCCGCAGTGCGCTGCGTGCCGAAGGCGTCGATGAACGTGCTCTTGCCCACGCCCGGCACGCCGCTGATGCCGATGCGCTGCGCCTTGCCGGTGTGTGGCAGCAGCGCGACCAGCAGCTCCTGGGCGAGCTCCTGGTCGGCGGCGGCGTTGCTCTCGACCAACGTGATCGCGCGCCCGAGCACGGTGCGGTCGCAGGCGCGAACACCGTCGGCGTATTGCTCGAGCGTCAGCCGGCGCGGCGCCGCGCTCACGCCCGAGCCTCGGCCTCGAGCCGCCCCTTGAGATCGGTCAGCAGCTGGCTCGCGGCCTCGGTAATGACCGTGCCCGGGCCGAAGATGCAGGCGGCGCCCGCGCGGTACAGCGCTTCGTAGTCCTGCTTGGGGATCACGCCGCCGACCGCGATCATGATGTCTTCGCGGCCGCGCGCATCGAGCGCCTTGCGCAGCTCCGGCACCAGGGTGAGGTGCCCGGCGGCGAGCGAGCTGGCGCCCACGATGTGCACGTCGTTCTCCACCGCCTGGCGCGCGGTCTCCTCCGGCGTCTGGAACAGCGGGCCGACGTCCACGTCGAAGCCCATGTCGGCGAACGCGGTGGCGATCACCTTGGCGCCGCGGTCGTGGCCGTCCTGGCCCATCTTCGCGATCAGGATGCGCGGCCGCCGGCCTTGCGACTCGGCAAACGCGTCGGCCAGCGCGCGCACCGCCTGCAGCGTAGACGAGCTCTCGCCCACCTCCCTACTATACACGCCCGAGACCGAGCGGATGACCGCCTCGTGGCGGCCCCACACCTTCTCCAGCGCGTCGCTGATCTCGCCCACGCTGGCGCGGGCGCGCGCGGCCTCGATCGCGAGCGCGAGCAGGTTGCCCTCGCCGCGGCCCGCGGCCTGGGTCAGCGCCTGCAGCGCCGCACGCAGCTTGCCCTCGTCGCGCTCGCGCCGCAGCTGCTGCAGCCGCGCGATCTGCGCGGCCAGCACCTCGCGGTTGTCGACCTTCAGGATCGCCAGCTCCTCTTCCTGCTCGCAGCGCAGCTTGTTGACCCCGACGATCGTCTGCTGGCCCGAATCGATGCGCGCCTGGGTGCGGGCCGCCGCTTCCTCGATGCGCAGCTTGGGCAGGCCGGCCTCGATCGCCTTGGCCATCCCCCCGAGCTCTTCGACCTCCGTGATCAGCGCGCGCGCGCGGCCCGCCAGCTCATGGGTGAGGCGCTCGACGTAGTAGCTGCCGCCCCACGGGTCGATGCTGCGGCAGACCCCGGTCTCCTGCTGGATGTAGAGCTGGGTGTTGCGCGCGATGCGCGCACTGAAGTCGGTCGGCAGCGCCAGCGCCTCGTCCAGCGCGTTGGTGTGCAGCGATTGGGTGTGGCCCTGCACCGCGGCCATCGCCTCGATGCAGGTGCGGGCCACGTTGTTGTAGGGATCCTGCGCGGTCAGGCTCCAGCCCGAGGTCTGGCAGTGGGTGCGCAGCGACAGGCTCTTGGGGTTCTTGGCGCCGAAGCCATGCACGATCTGCGCCCACAGCATGCGCCCGGCGCGCAGCTTCGCGACCTCCATGAAGTAGTTCATGCCGATCGCCCAGAAGAACGACAGCCGCGGCGCGAAGCTGTCCACGTCGAGCCCGGCGGCCAGGCCCGTGCGCAGGTACTCGAGCCCATCGGCCAGCGTGTAGGCGAGCTCGATGTCTGCGGTCGCGCCGGCCTCCTGCATGTGATAGCCGGAGATGCTGATGCTGTTGAACTTCGGCATGTGCTGCGAGGTGAAGGCGAAGATATCGCCGATGATGCGCATCGACGGCCCGGGCGGGTAGATGTACGTGTTGCGGACCATGAACTCCTTGAGGATGTCGTTCTGGATGGTCCCGCTGAGCTTGGACATCGGCACGCCCTGCTCCTCGCCCGCCACGATGTAGAGCGCGAGCACCGGCAGCACCGCGCCGTTCATGGTCATCGACACGCTCATTTGATCGAGCGGGATGCGGTCGAACAGGATGCGCATGTCGAGGATCGAATCGATCGCGACCCCGGCCATGCCCACGTCGCCGCGCACGCGCGGGTTGTCCGAGTCGTAGCCGCGGTGGGTCGCCAGATCGAAGGCGATCGACAGGCCCTTCTGGCCCATCGCCAGGTTGCGCCGGTAGAAGGCGTTGCTCTCCTCGGCGGTGGAGAAGCCGGCGTACTGCCGGATGGTCCACGGCTGCTGCACGTACATGGTGGCGTAGGGGCCGCGCACGAACGGCGCGAAGCCCGGCATGCTGCGCAGGTGCGCAACCGGCTCGAGGTCGCAGGCGCTGTACAGCGCCGCCACATCGATCTGCTCGGGCGTGTGCCAGACCGGGTCGCCCCCCTCCTGCGCGCGCTCGGCGCGGCGCGCCCAGGCCGCGCGGTCGTCGTCGCCGCGCAGCGCGAGCGCCTGCGCCAGCGGGATCTTGCTGAAGTCGGGTAGGGCGGTCATGGGGTGACTCCGATCGCGGCCAGCAACGCGCGCAACGCCTGCACCACGTCGCAGCCCAGGTAGATGTAGTCGGTCACGCCCGCGGCGCCGAACGCCTGAGCTTGCTCGCCGGGCTTGCCCGCCACGATCACGCGGCGCGCGCCCCGCGCGCGCAACAGCGGCCCGAGCGCCGGCAGCGCGCGTGCGTACGCGTCGTCGCTGCCGCAGATCACCACCAGCTCCGCGCCCGAGCGCGCGTAGCCCTCGGCCGCGGCCTCGGGCGTCTCGAAGCCATCGTTGTCGATCACCGAAAGCCCGCCCGCGGCCAGGAAGCCGGCGGCGAACTGCGCGCGCGCCTTGTGCTCGGAGATCGGCCCGAGGTTGCACGAGAACACGCTCGGGCGCTTGCCGTGCGCGCGCGCGTGCGCGTCGCAGGCGTCACGCAGCTGCTCGTAGGGCTCGGCCGGACGCCGCGGCGGCAGCGCGCGAGCCCGCGCCGGCTCGCCCGGACCGGCGAGCGCGCAGCTGAGCTGGCCCAGGTTGGCGCCGGCCGCCGCCACCAGCACCGCCGCCGCCACCAGCTCGCCCCCGCTCGCGGCCGCGCGCAGCAGCGGCGCGGCGACCGCCTCGTCGCGCGAGCCGGCCTCGAGCGTGCCGCGGCGCGCGCCCGCGATCGCCTGCCAGTCGGGCTCCGGCCGCACGAGCGGCCGCTCGTCGACATTGGCAAACTCGCTGACGCCCGTGATCGGCGCCTTGCGCGTGGCCACGCGCGCGGCGCGCGCCTGCGCGACCTCGGCAATCTGCGCGCCCACGCTGCCCGCGAGCAGCGCGGCGGCCATCCCGCCCTCGGCCTCGAGCGCCTGAAACAACGCCCACGCGCGCTCGGCCAGCCCGTCGCTGAGCTGCTCGACGTACCACGCGCCGCCCGCCGGATCGGCGACCTCCGTGACGTGCGCCTCCTGATCGAGGATCACCTGGGCGTTGCCCGCGATGCGGCGCGCGAATGCGTCGGAGAGGCCGACCGCGCGGTCGAAGCCACCGCTGGTGATCGCGTCGGCGCCGCCGGCCGCGGCCGCAAACGCTTCGGTGGTCTCGCGCAGCAGGTTCACCCACGGATCGCGCGCGCTCTTGGTGCGCGAGGAGCAAAGCGCATGCAGCGCGCAGCGCTGCGCCTCGGCGTCGCCGCCGCAGGCCGCGATCACGCCGGCCCAGCACTGGCGCAGCGCGCGCAGCTTGGCGATCTCCATGAAGAAGTCCGAGCCCACCGCCACGCTGAACGCGACCTGCGCCGACGCTTGCGGCAGGCTCAGCCCGGCCTCGGTCAGCCAGCGCAGGTACTGGACCGCGGTGGCGAGCGCGTAGGCCAGCTCCTGGGCCGCATGCGCGCCCGCATCGTGGTACGGCACCACGGAGACCGTCGCACTGCGCCAGCGCGGCGAGTGCTGCACGGCAAAGCGCGCGAGCGCGCACAGCTGCTGGCTCGCGACTTCCAGGGTGTAGGGCAGCGCGCCGTCGCGCGCGAGCGCGCCCAGCGGATCGAGATTGAGCCAGGCGCGGGTCTGCTCGGGGCGCAGGCCGCGCGCCTGCAGCGCGTGGACGAAGCACGCGGCAACCGGCAGGCCGTTGGCGCCGGCGTCGAGCGAGAGCGTCACTTCCTGAAGCGGGACGTTCTGCAGCAACTGGCCCAGCTGGGTCGCGCTCAGACACGGCACGCCGCGCTCGCGCGGCCCGGCCGGCGGCTCGGGCCGCGCCTGGCCGCCGCGCACCTGGCGGTCGAAGCACAGCCACAGCGAGCGCGCGCCGCGCCCCAGGTCGTCGGCGATCTCGCGCGCGAGCGCGCTGGGGTCGGGGTTGTCGTAGTGCGGGCGCATGTCCCAGCGCGCGGCGTGGCGGCCGAGCGGCTCGCCGCCGCGCCGATACGGCGGCGCGCCCGCAAAGCCCCCCGCGTCCTGCGCCCACGGCCAGTCGTCCGCGGTGTACAGCGGCGCGACCTCGATGCCCTCCAGCGTGCGGGTCGAGAGCCGAGCGATGTCGCCGCCCTGCAGCCCGCGCTCCACTTGCTGGCGCCAGGTCGCGTAGCTCACCTCGGGGAATGTGTGTAGCGCGTGTAGCTCGACTTTGGGCATCGCGGTTGAAACCTGATACGGCTGGTTCTTTCGAGAATCACAGGAAGGTGGGAAGAAGGGCCGGTGGATCAGACGCAGACCCGCCCGGCAGTCAGGGCTCGTCCAATCTTCCCGTCTTCCCGTGTTCCTGTTTCATGGTCCGGCTCGCACTGCCCGCCAGATAGCGGCAGCGGCGCTCGTCTGCAAGCCCGCACCGGGGGCGAGGACCGCCGAGACGGCTGGTTGCAGCCGGTTAATCGATCGGGCCGCGGGCCGATGATAGATTCTCAGGCCGTGGCTACGGTGCTGCACATCGAGGACGACCCCGCGAACCGCCTGCTGGTGCGCAAGCTGCTGGCCGCCGCCGGCCACGAAGTGGTGGACGCCGAGAGCGGGCTCGAGGGCATCCGCCTGGCCGAGGCGCGCAAGCCCGATATCGTGCTGGTCGACATCGACGTGCCCGACCTCGACGGCTACGAGGTCACGCTGCGCCTGCGCGGCATGCCCGCCATGCAGGGCACGCCGATCGTGGCGATCACCGCCGAAGGCGACCGCGAGACCAGCTTGGCGGTGGGCGCGGACGGCTTCATCGAGAAGCCGATCGACGCGCGCAAGTTCCCGGCCACGGTGCAGCGCTTCCTCTCCGGGCACTCGGAGCGCAGGCGTCCGAGCGACCCCGGCGACGATGTGCTGCGCTCGCGCTCGCAAAAGATCGTGGAGCGGCTGGAACGCAAGGTGGTGGAGCTGTCCGAAGCCAATAACCGGCTCGAAGAGCTGGCGCGGCTGCGGCGCGAGTTCCTGCAAAACCTCAGCCACGAGTTCGCCACCCCGATGACCCCGGTGGTCGGCTACCTGCGGCTGCTGCTCAACGAGGAGCTGGGCCCGCTGGCGCCGCTGCAGCGCAAGACCGTGGAGTCGATCAACAACTCGACCAAGAAGCTGCGCACGCTGATCGATACGCTGCTCGACGTCAGCCACCTCGAGAGCGGTCGGCTGCACATCTACGAGCGCGACTACGACTTCGGCGAGGTCGCCGACCGCGCGCTGGCCGAGACCCGCGACTTGTTCGCCGAGGCCGGCACCACGGTGGTGCGCGAGCAGCCGCCGGGCGAGATGCCGGCGCGCGGCGATCCCGACAAGCTGCGGCGCGCGATGATCCACATCCTGGACAACGCCGCCAAGTTCACCCCGCGCGGCTCCGAGGTCGCGGTCGCGGTACAGCGCGCCGCCGCGCCCGACCCCGCCACCGGCACCACGCGCTACGAGCTGGTGGTGGTCGACAGCGGCCCGGGTATCTCGGCGCGCGACCGCGAGCGCATCCTGCAGCCGTTCTTCCAGGTCGACGGCACGCGCACCCGCAGCTACGGCGGGGTGGGGTTGGGGCTGGCGTTTTCGCGCCACGTGGCCGAGGCGATGGGCGGCGGCATCGAAGTGACGAGCCCGCCCGAGCTCGAAGTGGCCGGACGCAAGCTGCCGGGCACGGCGTTCGTGCTGAGCGTGGATCCCGAGGGGCCCAAGCGAAACAGCGCAACGTGATCTACCTCGACCATCACGCCGCCACACCGCTGTGTGCCGCGGCCCGCGAGGCCATGGACGCGGCCCGCGGCGAGGCCTGGGCCAACCCGTCCAGCGTGCACGCGGCCGGGCGCGCGGCGCGCGCGCGGCTGGAGCGGGCGCGCGCGCAGGTGGCGGCCGCGATCGGGTGCGCGCAGGCCGCCGACATGGTGCTGACCTCGGGCGGCAGCGAGGCCTGCAACCTCGCGCTGCGCGGGCTGCCGGGGCTGGCCGGCGGGCACGTGGTGACCACCGAGGTCGAGCACCCGGCGGTCGCGCGCACGCTGGAGGCCCTGCAGGCCAGCGCTGGTATCACGCTCAGCCGGCTCGCCCTGCCTGAAGGCCAGCCGCCGCTGGCCGAGCAGCTCGCGGCCGCGCTCAGGCCCGATACACGACTGGTCGCGCTGCAGTGGGTCAATCACGAGACTGGCAGCGTGCTGCCCGTGCCCGGGTACGCGCGGGTCTGCCGCGACGCGGGCGTGCCGCTGTTCGTCGACGCCACCCAGGCCGCGGGCAAGCTGCCGATCGACCTGGGCTCGCTGGGCGTCGATCTGCTGGCACTGGCCTCGCACAAGCTGGGTGGCCCGGCCGGTGCCGGCGCGCTGTACGTGCGCCGCGGGCTCGATCTCGAGCCGCTGCTGGCGGGCGGCGCACAGGAGCGCGGGCGGCGCGCGGGCAGCCCCGACGTGCTGGGCGCGGTCGGCTTCGGCGCGGCCTGCGCGGGCCTGGACAGCCGGCTGGCGCAGCAGCCGCGGCTCGAGCGCCTGCGCGCCGGCGTCGAGGCCGGGCTCGCGCGGCTGGGCGGCGCGCTCAACGCGACGGCCGCGCCGCGCGTGGCGAGCGTCGCGAGCGCGAGCTTCGTGGGGCTGCGCGGCGAAGCTCTGGTGGCCGCGCTCGATCTCGAAGGCGTATGCGCGGCCAGCGGCGCGGCCTGCTCCTCGGGGTTGAGTCAGCCCTCGCCGGTGCTGCTGGCGATGTACCCCCACGAACGCTGGCGCGCGGAGGCTGCGCTACGCCTCAGCTTCGGCCCGGAAACGACGGAAACCGAAGCGCAAAGCGCGCTGCAGGCGCTGCAGCGCGTGCTCGCGCGGCAAGCGGCTTGAGACGGGCTCGAGCTTGGCCCCGATTTTCTGCGCAGCGCTCGAGCTTGGCCGCGCAACCCCGCGCGCTCGCTGCGCAACGGCGCGGCCGGCCGCGGGCGCGGCCGCGCTCGCTTGAATGGAACGGCCTTGACCGCTTGCGCGGCGTGCCGCATGGCTACGCGTCCGCGAGCATCGGCCATGTCGGAACAGCGGGAGCGCGTGCTGGTTGCGATGAGCGGCGGGGTGGACTCCTCGCTGGCGGCGGCCCGGCTGCACGCCGCGGGCCACGCGGTGGTGGGGGTGACCCTGCACCTGTGGGACGCCCAGGGCAGCGACCAGGTCGGCCGCTGCTGCGCGCCGGAGGACCGCGAGGACGCCGCCCGCACTTGCAGCCTGCTGGGCGTGCCGCATTACGTGATGGACGAGCGCGCGGCGTTTCGCGCCCAGGTGGTGGAGCCATTCCTCGACGAGAACCTGGCTGGGCACACGCCGGTGCCGTGCGTGGGCTGCAACCAGCAGGTCAAGCTCGGACGGCTTGCCGAGCTGGCGCGCACCCTGGGCGCCTCGCGCATCGCCACCGGGCACTACGCGCGGCTCGAGCGCACGCCCGGCGGTCGCATGCGCCTGCTGCGCGGGGCCGACGCGCACAAGGATCAGAGCTACTTCCTGTTCGGGCTGTCGCAGGCGCTGTTGCAGCGGCTGGTGTTCCCGCTGGGCGCGCTGACCAAGGCGCAAGCCCGGGAGCAGGCACGGCGCTTCGGCCTGCCCAACTGGGACAAGCCCGACTCGCAGGAGCTGTGCTTCGTGCCCGATCGCGACGTGCGCGGGTTCATCGCGCGCCAGCGGCCGCACGCGGCGCGCCCGGGCCCGATCATGAGCGCGGGTGGCGAGCTGCTCGGCCACCACTCGGGTATCGAGGGTTTCACGGTGGGCCAGCGCCGTGGGATCGGGGTGAGCGGCGCCCGCCCCCACTACGTTCTGGAGGTGATACCTGAGCGCGATGCCGTGGTCGTGGGCCCGGCGGAGGCCCTCGAGCGACCGGGTCTGGCCGCCAGCCGTGCAACCTGGCTGGACGCGGTGCCGGCGGGCCCATTCGACGCCGAAGTCCGCATCCGTTACCGGCACCAGGCCGCGGCCGCGCGCGTGACCCCGACCGCGGGCGGGTTCGAAGCCCGCTTCGCCCAGCCCCAGCGCGCGATCGCCCCCGGGCAGGCCGCCGTGATCTACCAGGGCGAGTCGGTGGTCGGAGGCGGTTTCATCACCCGCTCACTTGCCGGCTGAGCGACGGCAGGAAGAGGCGGGCGCACGATTTCATGCGCCTGTGCCTTGTAATCGACTATACATACTGTAATATTGTCGTGTAGAGAGAATTTTGGACGAGCCTCCGCCTGGCCGGGAGTTTCGATCTTGCTGTTTTCCACCGACAAATTGCTCCTTCTCGACGACCCTGCACTCGACCGGCAGCGTCCGCCGGGCGGGCGTAGCCGCGCTCGAGAGTGCCCCCGGTGCGAAAGCCGCTCGGTCGCGCGCTCGCGCATCCGCGGCCCCTTCGGACACGTGGCGCGGCGCTGGCTGGGCGTGCGTCCCTACCGCTGCCTGGACTGCTGGCACCGTTTCCTGGCGGTCAGCCGCAGCGGCTGAATCGGATCACAGGAAGACAGGAAGCAAGCTCGTCTTCCGAGTCAAAGCAGCGGGGCGAGGGCCATCAGGTCGCCCGGGGGCAGGCGCCACTCGGCGGCCTTGACGTTGGCCTCGACCTGCTCGGGCTTGGTCGCGCCCGCGATCACGCTGGCGATCTGCGGCTGCGAGAGCAGCCAGCCGAAAGCCAGCTCGAGCAGGCTCTTGCCGCGCTCCTGCACGAAGCCCTGCATGCGCTCGAGCCTGTCGAAGTTGGCATCGTCGAGCAGGCGCGCGGCGCGCTGGCCCCACAACCCCAGGCGCGTGTCCGCGCCCGGCTTCTCGCCCCGCCTGTACTTGCCGGTGAGCAGCCCGCTCGCCAGCGGGAAGTACGGCAGGATGCCGATGCCATGCTGCGCGCACGCGGGGATCAGCTCGTGCCGGATCGTCCGTTCGAGCAGATTGTAGTGGTTCTGCGCGGAGGCGAAGGCCGCCAGCCCGCCCGTCTTCGAGATCCAGAGCGCGTCGACCAGCTGGTACGACGCGAAATTGGAGCATCCGACGTAGCGCACCTTGCCCTGGCGGACGGCGTCGTCGAGCGCGGCCAGCGTCTCCTCGATCGGGGTCTCCGCGTCGGGGAAGTGAAGCTGGTACAGGTCGATCCACTCGGTGCCGAGGCGCCGCAAGCTGGCCTCGAGCGCCTGCATCACGTAGCGGCGCGAGGCGCCGCGCTCGAGCGGCGACTCGCCCATCGGGCCGCCGAACTTGGTGGCGAGCACGATGCGCTTGCGCCGCTCGCCCAGCGCCTTGCCGAGCAGCGTCTCCGAGGCGCCACGGCCGTAGACGTCGGCGGTGTCGAACAGCGTGACGCCGAGATCCAGCGCCTTGTGCACCACCACGCGCGTCTGCTCGGCGTCGCAACGCATGCCGAAGTTGTTGCAGCCCAGGCCGACCGCCGAAACCTTGAGGCCGGAGCCTCCCAGACGTCGCTGTTCCATGAGGTCCTGATTACCACGGCTTGAATTGCTTTCAATGCCGGGCGCGCGCCGTCAGGCGCGTGCCAACTCCGCATCCAGCAGATCCAGCCCGCGCTCGGGCTCGTCCCAGGTCAGCCGTCCGCAGCGGCCCGCGCCCACCAGCGCGCCCAGGCTGAGGCCGGGCGCGCTGAACGCGGCCTCGTGCAGCAGCGCCAGGGCCTGCAGCGGCGAGCACGCCTGCAGCCGTGCGGGCGTGCCGCGCGCGATCGCGTACACGTGCGTGCCGGCGGCGGTAACCGCCTGCGCCGGGATCTGCTCCGGGCGCGGGCACACCAGCGGCACTGCGCCCGGCCGGTCGCCCGGAAGCCGCATCCGGTAGTGCGAGAGGTCGGCATCGCGCGCCCAGGGCGGCGGCGCATCCTGCGCGCCCACGGGCGAGAACTGGATCGCGCGCGGCACGCCCCACAGCCGCGTGCCGTCGGTGAGCGCCAACTCGTCGCCGAAGTACGCATAGCCGCGCCGCAGCGCCGCGAGCGCCAGGCTGCTCTTGCCCGCGCCCGAGCGACCCAGCAGCAGCACGCTGGTCTGGCCGCGGCACAGGCACGCCGCGTGCAGCTGCACCAGCCCCGCGTGCCATTGCGGCAGCGCCGCGTAGAGCGCGCTCTCGAGCAGCGGCAGCGCGTCCTCGCGGCGCTCGCAGGGGGAGCGCCGGCCGTCGGGGCCGGTCACGGCATAGCCACCGCCGGCGCCCGCTACCGCCAGCTCGGCGTTGGCCGTGACCGGAACCAGCGGGCGACTGCACGCGCCCCATACCGCCGACATGCCGTCCATCACCTCCGGCAGCTGCGCGCGCACGCGGACCCGCACGTGCGAGACGAAGAAGCGCAGCGACTGCCCGCCGGCGGCTGCGTTCCGCCTCACCGCAGCTCGACCACGCCGTGGGAGACCAACTCGTCCACGAACGCCTGCACGTCCCGCTGCACCCGCACGCTGTCGGCGGGCAGCGATTCGGTGACCAGGCGCGCGATCTCGGCCACCGAGCGCGCGCCATCGAGCAGCAGCCAGACCGCCGCGCCGACGTCGTTGAGCAGCAGCAAGCGGTTGCCCTTGGCGTCGAATAGCACCACATCGCCGCCGTCCTGCACCTCGTGGGCCACCCTGGCCACGGGGATGGGGATCTTGGCCTGCGTGCTCACGGCGCCGTCTCCGCGACCGGCTGGGTCGCGAGCAGGGCCGCGCGCAGCCGGCAGTCCCAACACGCCAGCTGCTCCTCTCGCCGTCCGTACTCGGCCGCCATCGCCTCCGGATCGAGCACCAACGGCTGCGAATCGGTCAAGATCTCGCGCAGCGGCCGCTCGTACACGCTGCCGAGCGCGAAGCCGCGGCTGAAGATGCAGGGATAGACCGTGCCGTCATAGCTGACCGCGGCCCGCCCGCTCAGCCATGCGGCCTCGTTCGCCTTGTGGCCCCCGGGCGTCCCCGTGATACCCGACTGCTTGGGCCGGATGGTCATCAGACCGCGGCCCACGCTGCGCTGCACGTCCATGCCGAGCGCGTCCTCGGGCAGGCCGAGCCCGAGCAGCAGCGCGCGCGTGGCCTCGAGCTGCGTGCGGTTCTGATCCATCACGATCACGCTCACGCGCAGCGGCAACCCGTCTGCCAGCACGCGCGTGATCGCGGCCAGGGTGCGGCGCTGGCTGCCGCGGGTGCCGGTGATGGCATCGTGGACCTGGGGGTCGGCCGCGTAGAACGAGAACGCGAATGCCACCGGGTAGGGCCTGAGCTGGGCGTAGAGCCGATCGTGGAGCCCGAGGCCGTTGGTGTAGAGCTCGATCCGCGCGATGCCCAGCCCCGCGGCGTGCTGGACCGCCCACGCGCACAGCGGGCTGACCAGCGGATCGCCGCCGGTGAGCTGCACGTTCTCGAAGCCGAGCGCGCGCGCGTCCTCGAGCACCGCGCGCAGCGCCGGCTGCGAAAGCGCTTCGCCACGCTCGGGGCTGGACTCGGCGTAGCAGTGCACGCAGCGCTCGTTGCAGCGCGCGGTCAGCTCCACGAACAACTGGCTGAAACCCGCCCCGCGCAGCAGCCGGGCACGGTCCAGCGGGTAGAGCACCGAGGTCTGCAGCGCGGCCTCGAAGCGTGCGAGCGCGGGGTCGAAGCGCGCCATGCTGGCGAGCACCCGGGGCCGCCTGCCCGCGAGCAACTCCTCGCGCAGGCTGCCGGTCAGCTCGAGCCGGCTGCCGCCCGCGCACTCGAGCAGCTCCAGCCGGTCGCCGCGGTCGAGCGCCAGCCAGCCCGGCGGAAGGTAGAGCGCGCGGGCGCCGCCGAGCCCGGATTCTCATGCTGAGCACGGACCGCGTGTGCGCAAGAAAGGCCGCGAAGCGCGGCCCCGCGTGAGGAGGGGCCCCGGCGGATTTCCTCCGCCGGGGAGGGGCGGCGCGTGCCGCCCCTTGTCAATAAAGCGGGGTCTGGCCGCCCTGATCATACGCAGCGCGATCAGTGGAAGAACCGGACCCGGCGAGGCCTCCACGTCAGTTCCTCGGCTTGCAGTTGGAGGGGCCGCAAGGCCCGCCGTTGGGGGGGCAGCCGCCGCCGTTGGGAGGACAAGCGCCGCCATTGGGGGGACACGACGACGGACCGCACGAAAGCAGCTGGGCGTGCGCGGGCTTGATGATCACGGTGCTCACCACCAGCGGCGCGGCGTAGACCATCGTGCGCAGCAGCCGGCGCCGCGCCTTGTCGACGTTTTCGTCGGCCGCGGCCGGCTTGCGTGGGGGCTCGTCGTCCACTCTCTCTGATCGTGACAAAGGGTGTCCAGATCGACAACCGATCTTGCCTCCGCACGCCAGCGAACGGGGAACAAAGCGACCGATCGCGCGCCGCGCAGTCGCGCGCGTGCCCCGCGCTCGGGCGGGCACGGGTGGTTGGCGCAGCTGCACCATGACACCTTTGCCGACATGGCAGCGCGGCAGCGGGCGGACTTCGAGCTCGAGGGGCGGGTGCGCGACCTGACCGCAGGCGGCGAGGCCGTGGTCGAGACCGCGCGCGGGATCGTGCTCGCGCGCGGCGCGTTGCCGGGCGAGCGCGTGCGCGTGCGCTTGGGCGGGCGCGGCGGCGGGGCGCAGCGCGGCAGCGTGCTGGCGCTGCTCGAGCGCAGCGCCGAGCGGGTCGAGGCGCCCTGTCCGCTGCAGCCGCGCTGCGGCGGCTGTCCGCTGATGACGCTGGCGGAGCCGGCCGCGCTGCGCTTCAAACAGGAGCGGCTGAGCCGGCTGTTGTCGCGCCTGGGCTGGACGCTGCAGCCCGCGCTGTTCGCGAGCCCGCACGCGCTCGGCTACCGGACGCGCGCGCGCCTGGCCTGGCAGCGCGACGGCGAGCGCGGCGCGATCTGCGTCGGCTACCACGCGCCCGGCAGCCGCCGGTTGCTCGAGGTGGACAGCTGCGCCGTGCTCGGGCCGGTGCTGGCCGGCGGCTACGCCGCGCTGCGCGCGCGCCTCGCGCCCGCGCTGCACGGACGCGGCGAGATCGCGCTCGGGGTCGGTACGCAGCAAGGCTGCGTCGCCGAGCTGAGCAGCGCCGAGCCGCAGCCGCCGGCGGCCTACGCCGCGGCCGAGGCGCTGGTCGCGGGCGGCGGCCTGCGCGGGCTCGCGCTGCGTGTGGGCGAGGGCGTGGCGGCCGTGTTCGGTGACGGGCGGCTGCAGGCGCCGGGCAGCGACGGCGAGCCGCTGTGGGCGCCGGCCGGTGCGTTCACCCAGGCCAATCCGGAGGTCAACGCGCGGCTCGCCGCGCAGGTGCTCGCGCTGGCCCAGCCGCAGGGCGCGCGCGTGCTCGAGCTGTACGCCGGCCACGGCAACCTGAGCGTGGGGCTGGCGCGGGACTGCGCCGAGCTGCGCGCGGTCGAGAGCGACCGCGCCGCCGCCGAGGCCTGCCGGCAGAATCTGCGCGAGCGCGGTCTCACGCGCGCCAAGGTGGTGTGCGACGACGCGGCCCACGGCGCGCTCGGCAAGGGCGCGGTCGACGTGGTGGTGCTCGACCCGCCGCGCGCGGGCGCGCGCGCGGCGCTGCCGGCCATCGTGGGACGCAAGCCCGCACGCATCGTGTACGTGTCCTGCGAGCTGACCACGCTCGGTCGCGATCTCGGCGAGCTGGCGCGCAGCGGCTACCGGGCCGACGCGGCCGCGCTGTTCGACATGTTCCCGATGACCGCCCACCTCGAGAGCGTGGTGCGGCTGGTGCGGACCTGAGCCGAGCGGGTCGGCTTCGATACGCGCGAGACCTGAGGAAAACCACAGGGTTGCGGTTGAAATCTGGGCTCATTGTATTAGAAGCCCCCACGATACCGTCATGAAATGCCCGTTCTGCGGCAGCGTCGACAACAAGGTGACCGACTCGCGCCTTTCGCAAGGCGACGAGGTGATCCGGCGCCGGCGTGAGTGCGAAGGCTGCGCGCGCCGCTTCACCACCTACGAACGCATCGAGCTGGTGCTGCCGATGGTGGTCAAAAAGGACGGGCGTCGCGAGGTCTTCGACCGGCTCAAGGTGCTGGCCGGGCTGCGGCGCGCCTGCGAGAAGCGACCGGTGGCGACCGAAGCGCTCGACGCCCTGGTCGACCACATCGAGCGCGCGCTGGTCGAGTCCGGCGACAAGGAGGTCGAATCGTCGGCCATCGGCGAGCAGGTAATGCAGCACCTGCGCGAGATCGATCAGGTGGCGTACGTGCGCTTCGCCAGCGTGTACCGCAGCTTTCGCGACATCCACGAGTTCATGTCCGAGCTCTCCCAGCTGCTGACCAGCAAGAGCCAGCAGGGTGAGGAATGAAGCGCGAGCGGCAGGCCACGCTGGACGCCGCGTTGATGGCACGCGCGCTGCGCGAGGCGCGCAAGGGCCGCACCAGCCCCAACCCGCACGTGGGCGCGGTGGTGGCCCAGGGCGCGCGGATCGTCGCGGTGGGTCATCACGCCCGCTGCGGTGGGCCGCACGCCGAAGCGGTCGCGCTGGCGCGCGCCGGTGCGCGCGCGCGCGGCGCCACGCTCTACGTGACGCTCGAGCCCTGCAACCATCACGGCCGCACCGGCCCCTGCACCGACGCCGTGATCGCGGCCGGCGTGCGGCGCGTGGTGGCAGGCTGCGCCGATCCGTCCCCGCACGTCGCCGGCGGGCGCGCCAAGCTGCGCGCGGCCGGCATCCAGGTCGAGGTGGGCAGCGTGCACCGGGCGCAGGCCGAGGCGGTGATCGCGGACTTCGCCAAGCTGGCGCTGACGGGCATGCCCTACGTCACGCTCAAGGCCGCGGTCACGCTGGACGGCAAGCTGGCCACGCGCCGCGGCGACTCCAGGTGGATCACCTCGGCGGCGGCGCGGCGTCAGGCACACCGCATGCGCGCGCAGGCCGACGCGGTGCTGGTCGGGGTGGGCACGGCACTGGCGGATGACCCGGCGCTCAGCGTGCGGGCGGTGCGCGGGCCGCAGCCGCTGCGCGTGGTGCTCGACAGTGCCCTGCGCACTCCGCCGGGCAGCCAGCTCGCGCGGGTCGGGAACGGACTGACGACGCTGATCTTTCACGGGCCGGAGGCTGCCGCGCGGCGCCGCAACGCGCTGCTCGCGCGCGGCGTGATGCTGGCGGAGGTCCCGCTCGACCGCCACGGCCGGCTGCGCCTGCGCAGCGTGCTGCGCGAGCTCGGCCGCCGCGACGTGATGCGGCTGCTGGTCGAGGGCGGCAGCCGCGTGCACGCCGCGTTCCTCGACCAGGGACTGGCCGACGCGGCAGCGGTGTTCGTGGCACCCAAGATCCTGGGCGATGCCCAGGGCCGCTCGCTGGCGGACGGCCGGCCGCGCAGCCGCATCGACCAAGCCTTCGTGCTGGAGCAGCCGCGCGTGCGCCGCTTCGGGCCCGACGTGCTGATCGAGGGCGGGCTGGCGAGTCGGTAGTCATGGTATACACGCCGGCAGCACCGAGGGAGTCATGGGCGACGAGATCAAGCGCATCGTGGGCACGCTGGCGGCGCCGCAGGGCGCGCGCTTCGCGATCGTAGCTGCGCGTTTCAACGAGCTGATCGTGGACCGCCTGGTGGAAGGCGCGATCGACGCGCTGCGCCGGCACGGCGTGGCCGAAGGCAACATCCTGCTGGCCAAAGCGCCGGGCGCGTTCGAGCTCCCGCTGCTGTGCCAGCGCATCGCGGCCAGCGGCAAGGTCGAGGCGGTGATCGCGCTCGGCTGCGTGATCCGTGGCGCCACCCCGCACTTCGACTTCGTCGCCGGCGAGGCGGCCAAGGGCTGCGGCGCGGTCGCCACCAGCACCGGAGTGCCGGTGGCCTTCGGCGTGCTCACCACCGAGAGCATCGAGCAGGCGATCGAGCGCGCCGGCACCAAGGCCGGCAACAAGGGTGCCGACGCGGCCATGGCCGCGATCGAGATGGTGAGCCTGGGGCGCGCGCTGGGCGAGCTCGGCTACTGATGCGCGGCTCGACCGGCCGGGCCTGCAGCTGCACGGCCGGACCGGTCGCAGAAGCGGAAATGCCTTCTTTACAGACACAGGAAGACGGGAAGAGGGGCAGAACCAGGCGGTTCCGCGCTTCCCGTCTTCTCGTCTTCCTGTGAGTCTCTCCCTATGGGATCGCGCCGCAAAGCCCGCGAAGCAGCCTTGCAGATCCTCTACCAGATGGATCTGAGCGGCGAGGACGCCGAGCGCGCGATCGAGCTCTATCGCGAGCACCTGGGCCAGGACGACGACACCGACGAGTTCGTGGTCACGCTGGTGCGCGGCTGCGCGGGCGCGCTGCCCGAGATCGACGCCAAGATCCGCGAGGTCAGCCGGCACTGGCGCCTGGAGCGAATGGCGCGCGTCGACCGCAACATCCTACGCCTGGCGACCTTCGAGCTGATGCGGCTGCCGCAGGTGCCGGCGCGGGTTACGCTGAACGAGGCGGTGGAGCTGGCCAAGCGCTTCGGCAACGAGGACAGCTCCGCCTTCGTCAACGGCGTGCTCGACCGTATCGCGGCCGAGCTGGCCAAGCCCTGAGCCATGCACATCCGCTTCGCCGCGCCGGAGCTGCCGCAGATCGACGCCTTGCGCTGCGAGGCGCTGGCGCTGCCCTTCTTTCGTGACGAGCGGCCGCTGCGGGGCGCGCTGGGGCTGCTCGACTGGCGCATGTGCGGTTTCGTCTCGCGGCTGCTGCGCAGCGGACGGGTCGAGGGCGCAGAGCTGGAGACCGTGCTGATCCCCGGGCGGCCCAAGCTCAGCATGGACAAGCTGTTCCTGATCGGGCTGGGGCCGCGCGCACAGTTCGGCGACGCGTTGCTGCAATCCGCGATCACGCACATGCTCGACACGCTGGCGCGCGCGCGCGTGCGCAGCACGGCGCTGGTGCTGCCGGGCCGCAGCGCCGGACAGGTCGCGCCGGCCCGCGCGATGGAAGCCTTCGTCGCAGTCTCCTCGCATCGCGAGGAGCACGACGAGCTGATCCTGCTCGAGGCGGCCGCGGCCCAGCGCGAGATGGAGCCGGTGCTCGAACGCGAGCGACGCCGGGCACGCGCCGGGCTGTAGGCTGATTCGGGTGAGCAGCCTGGCGCTTTTGACCTGAGGGCGCGGCGTGCTAGAAGCCGGCGGACGCACGACCAGCAGCGCGGGGCCGAGCTTTGGGCGACGCGGCGGACTATAAACGCACGATTCTGCTTCCGCAGACGGACTTCCCGATGCGGGCCAACCTGGCGCAGCGCGAGCCGCAGGTGCTGGCACGCTGGAGCGAGCAGCGCGTCTACGAACGGGCGCTGCAGGCCCGCGCGCACGCGCCGCGCTACGTGTTCCACGACGGACCGCCCTACGCCAACGGCAACATCCACTACGGCCACGTCCTCAACCGGGTGCTCAAGGACATCGTGGTCAAGTACCAGACGCTGGCGGGCCGCCTGACGCGCTTCGTGCCGGGCTGGGATTGCCACGGCTTACCGATCGAGCTCAACGTCGAGCGCGCGCTGGGCGAAAAGAAGGGGCAGCTCGATCCGCTTGCGCTGCGCGCCGCCTGCCGCCGCGAGGCGCTCAAGTGGGTGGCGGTGCAGCGCAAGGGCTTCGAGCGCCTGGGCGTATTCGGGACCTGGGAGCAGCCCTACCTCACGCTCGACCCCGGCTACGAGCGCGGGATTCTGCAGGCGCTGGCCGCGTTCGTGCGCCACGAGCTGGTGTACCGCGGCAAGAAGCCGGTGCACTGGTGCGGCCACTGCCACACTGCGTTGGCCGAGGCCGAAGTCGAGTACTACGACCACGTCTCGCCCAGCATCTACGTCAAGTTCCCCGTGCTGGGCGATGACGCGGCGCGCCTGGGCGCGGCGTTCGGGCTCGACGCGCGCCAGTGCGCGCTGCCGCTGCACGCGTTGATCTGGACCACCACGCCCTGGACGCTGCCGGCGAACCTGGCGATCGCCGTGCACCCGCGCCACCGCTACGCCGCCATCGACGTGGGCGGCGAGCTGTGGATCGTCGCGAGCGAGCTCGCCGCCGCGGTGCTCACAGCCACCTTACGCAGCGAGCAAGGCCGCGGCGCGCGCGAGCCCGAAGGCGCCGCGCTGGCCGGAGCGCAGGCGCGCCATCCCTTCGAGGATCGCGCCTCGCCGCTGCTCGCGGCCGAGCACGTCACGCTCGAGGCCGGCACCGGGCTGGTGCACACCGCGCCCGGCCACGGGGCCGACGACTACCGGCTGGGGCAGGAGCACGGCCTTCCGGCGTTCGCGCCGGTCGACGACGGCGCGCGCTTCACCGACGAGGTGCACGAGCCATGGCGCGGGCTGCACGTGTTGGAGGCCAACCCGAAGATCGTCCGCTTCCTGGCCCAGCGCGGCGTGCTCGCCAACCGCGAGGGCGAGAGCGTCCGCCACAGCTATCCGTGCTGCTGGCGCTGCAAGAGCCCGATCGTGTTTCGGGCCACCACCCAATGGTTCATCGCGCTCGACCAGCCGATGCACGGGCGCGACGACGGCAAGACGCTGCGCCAGCTGGCGCTTTCGGAAATCGACGCCATCGCCGCCGGACGCGATCTCGGCGGCGAAGGCGTGCAGAGCGGCTGGATTCCCGCCTGGGGGCGCGAGCGCATTCACGGCATGCTGGCCGAGCGCCCCGACTGGTGCCTCTCGCGCCAGCGCGTGTGGGGCGTGCCGATCCCCGCGCTGCACTGCCGCGACTGTCGCCATGTGTCGCTCGACCTGGCGCTGGTGGAGCACGTGGCCGAGATCGTGGGCCGCGAGGGCAGCGATGCCTGGTATCGACGCCAGGCCGCGGAGCTGGCGCCGCCCGGCTTTCGCTGCGCCGGCTGCGGCGGCCAGGCGTTCGACAAGGACGATAGCATCCTCGACGTCTGGTTCGACTCGGGCGCCTCGTTCTGGGCCACCATGCGCAGCGTCGAGGAGGGCTTCGGGCTGCCGGTCGACCTCTATCTCGAGGGCTCCGACCAGCACCGCGGCTGGTTCCACAGCTCGCTGCTGGTGGGCTGTGCCGTGCTCGGCCGCGCGCCCTACAAGCGCGTGCTCACCCATGGCTTCGTGTGCGACGAGCAGGGCCGTCCTTACAGCAAGAGCGATCTACTCCGGCGCAAGGAAGGGGGCGAGGACGTCGAATACGTCGATCCCGAGGTGGTCATCAAGCAGCAGGGCGCGGAGCTGTTTCGGCTGTGGGTCGCCTACGAGGACTTCCGCAACGACGTGCGCTACTCGAGCGACCACATCAAGCAGGTCTCCGACGCGTACTTCAAGATCCGCAACACGCTGCGTTTCGTGCTGGGCAATCTGCACGACCACCGCAAGGGCGCCGCACCGGCCGAGCTCGACCCGCTCGACCGCTGGGCGCAGGCGCGCATGCGGCGTTACCTGCGCGAAGTGGTGCAGGCCTACGAGCGCTACGACTTTCGCAGCGTGTATCACCGCACCGTCGAGCTGTGCGCGGGCGACTGGTCGTCGTTCTATCTCGACGTGGTCAAGGACAGGCTGTACTGCGACGCGCGCGACGCGCCGCGCCGCCGCTCCTGTCAGGCCACGCTCGAGCTGATCGCGCGCGGCACGATCGCGGCGCTCGCGCCTATCACCTCGTTCACCGCCGACGAAGCCTGGCGCCACCTGCCGGGTGAGGCCGAGGGCTCGGTGTTCCTGGACGCGCACCTGCAGGCGCCCGGGGCCGCGGCCGAGGACGCCGCGTTGCTGGCGGCGGGCCAGGCGCTGCTTGCGGTGCGCGACGCCGTGAACCTCGTGCTCGAGCCCAAGGTGAAGGCGCGCGAGATCGGCCACCGGCGCGAGGTCGCGGTGCGGCTCGCGCTGCCCGCGACGCAGCGCGCGCAGCTCGCGAGCGTCGCCCCGGACCTGGCCGAGGCGCTGGCCGTGGCTTCGGTCGAGCTCGAGCCCGGCGACGCCGCCGCGCTGGCGGTGCAGGTCGCGCGCACCGGCGCGGCGCAGTGCCAGCGCTGCTGGCGCCACCGCCCGGACGTCGGCTCCGACCCCGGACACTCGGATCTGTGCGCCCGCTGCGCAGCCGTGCTATCCGGTTGGAAGCCGTGAGAGCGCGCTGGGTATCGCTGGGACTCGTGCTGGCGGCGTGTACGCTGCTCGATCAGCTCAGCAAGCGCTGGGCGGAGGCGTACGTGCTTCCGCGCGGCATCGTGACGCTGGTGCCGGGTTATCTGGACCTGCGCTGCGTGCGCAACCCGGGCGCGTTCTTCAGCCTGGGCGCCGCGCTGGCGGCCGGACCGCGCCGCGCCCTGCTGGTCTTCAGCAGCCTGGTGGTGCTGGTGCTGATCCTCGCGCTGTACCACAGGAGCGCCCCGCGCCAGGGCCGGCTGCGCTTCGCGCTCGCGCTGCTGGCGGCCGGGGCGATCGGCAACCTGATCGACCGCGTTCGGGTGGGCGAGGTGGTGGACTTCGTGCACGCGCACGTGGGCCCGGTGCTGCAGTGGGCGACCTTCAACGCCGCCGACGTGTTCATCACGCTCGGCCTGCTCTTGCTCGCGCTCGATGGGCTACTCAACCGGGAGGGCCACGGGCCCCTGCCGCCGGTCGGGGACGCACCCGCCGGGAGCCTGCGCTCTGACTGACGAGGCCGACCAACACCATGTCAACGCCGCGTACCCTTCGCTCGCTCGTGCTGTGCGTGATCGCCATCGCGGTGCTGACCGCGGGAGACCTGCTGAGCAAGTCCTGGGCCGAAGGCGCGCTCTCCCACGCGCAGAGCTCGCCCCCGCCCGCGCCGTGCAGCGCCGACTCCGGGGGCCGCTACTACATGCAGCGGCTGCGCGGCGAGCCGATCGTGCTGCTCGCCGGCTATCTCGAGCTGCGCTACGCGGAGAATTGCGGCGCCGCGTTCGGCCTGCTCGACCAGTCGCCGCGCTGGCTGCGCGTCGGGGTGTTCATGACCGCTGGCGCCGCCGCGATCTTCGCGCTGCTGTGGATGTTCATCCACGGCAGCGGCGGCGCGCTATTCGCCTGGAGCGTGCCACTGGTGGTCTCGGGCGCCGTCGGCAACCTGATCGACCGCGTGCGGCTGGGCTACGTGGTGGACTTCATCCACTTCCACATTCACGACGTGTTCGAGTGGCCCACGTTCAACATCGCTGACTCCACCATCACGGTCGGGGTCGCGTTGCTGCTGCTCGATGGCTTGCGCCGCCCGGCCCCACGCCCCCCGGAGAGCGCGGCCGAAGGAGCGCGCCCGGAGAAGGCATGATCCCGACCTTCGGGCGGATCTTCGGCGAGCCCATCCCCGCGTACTTCGCGCTGCTCACGCTCGGCTTCGTCACCGCCACGCTGCTGTGCGCGCGCTGGGCCAAGCGCTCGGGCCTCGACCCAGACGTGATCATCGACCTCGGGCTGATCTCGGTGCTCTCGGGGGTGGCCGGCGCGCGCGTGCTGCACGTGATCGCGGACGGCTACTTCTGGGACTACGTCCACCTGTGCACCGACCCCAGCCGCGTGATCTGGCGCACCGTGACCAGCCGCGCCGAGTGCAGCGAGCTGCGCGGCGCGTGGGACGGCGCGCGCAGCCTGTGCCATGCGGCCGAGCGCGATTGCTTCGCCTGGGCCGAGTTCTGGAACGGTGGGTTGGCGTACTACGGCGGGTTGGTCAGCGCGAGCGCGACCGGGCTGTGGTTCCTGCGCCGCGAGGGCTTCCCGCTGGCCAAGACCTGCGACGCGGTGGGCGCCGTGCTGCCCGTGGGTCTGTTCTTCGGCCGGCTGGGCTGCTTCTTCGCCGGCTGCTGCTTCGGGATCGTGACCGACAGCCGCTTCGGGCTGTCCTTTCCGCGCTACTCCGCCGCCAGCGAAAAGCAGTTCCGCGAGGGTCTGCTCGCGACCAAGGCCTTGCCCTCCCTGCCGGTGCACCCGACCCAGCTTTACGAAGCGGCCGGCTGCCTCGCGATTGCGTTCTTCCTGGCGTGGTTGCAGGCGCGCAAGCGCTTCGACGGCCAGGTCATGCTGGCGTTCTTGGGGCTCTACGCGGTGCTGCGCTTCGCCCTCGAGTACCTGCGCGACGACGACCGCGGCGGTCTGCTCGGGCTGTCCACCTCGCAGCTGATCGGCCTGCTGGTGCTGGCCGCAGTCGCGGCCCTGTGGCACCGTCTCGCCCGCCACGCCGCGCGCGTGCCCTCGGCCGCGTAGGCCCTCAGCCCACCCGTGCGTACGCCGCGTCGACGCTGTTGCTGAGCAGCATCGCGATGGTCATCGGGCCCACGCCGCCGGGGACCGGGGTGATGAAGCTCGCCCGTTCGCGGGCCGGCTCGAATTCGACGTCGCCGCACAGCTTGCCGGCGTCGTTGCGGTTCATGCCTACGTCGATCACCACCGCGCCCGGCTTGATCCACGCGCCGCGGATCAGGTCGCGCCTGCCCACCGCCGCCACCAGGATGTCGGCCTCGGCCACCACCGCGCCGAGATCCGAGGTGCGCGAGTGCGCGATGGTCACGGTGGCGTGGCGCGCCAGCAGCATGTGCGCGATCGGCTTGCCCACCAGGTTGCTGCGCCCGACCACCACCGCGCGCTTGCCGCGCGGGTCGCAGCCGATCTCGTCCAGCAACCGCATGCAGCCGTGCGGGGTGCAGGGGCGCAGGCCCGGTCGCCCCAGCAAGAGCAGCCCGGCGTTGACCGCGGTCAGGCCGTCGACATCTTTGGCGGCGTCGATGTGCGCGATCACCGCGTCGGGATCGATCTGCGAGGGTAGGGGAAGCTGCACCAGGATGCCGTCCACACCATCGTCGGCGTTCAGGCGCTGCACCAGCTCCACCACCTTGGCCTGGGAGCTGTCGGCGGGCAGACGATGGACCGCGCCGCGAATGCCGATCTCGTTGCTCGCCTTCTCTTTGTTGCGCACGTAGACCTGCGACGCCGGGTCCTCACCCACCAGCACCACCTCGAGCCCCGGCTTGCGCCCGTGCTGTGTGGCGAAGGCTGCGGCGCGCTGCTGCGCCTCGGCCCGCACCTTCTTC
Source organism: uncultured delta proteobacterium (assembly GCA_963778655.1). Lineage (GTDB taxonomy): Bacteria > Myxococcota_A > Polyangia > Polyangiales > JAFGIB01 > CAVZVA01. The sequence continues at coordinate 1,467,947 of CAVZVA010000009.1, read as the reverse complement.
GCGATGCCCTTGCCGTCGATCAGCTGCGCAGTCATGCGCTGTTGGTACCACCACGCCGGGCAGCTGGGAAGCCGCCGCGCGGCCTGCACCATTCGCAAACGCAGTCGAGAATGCAGAAGCCCGGACGCGAGCGACTCACTCCGCGAGCAGCTGCTCGATCAGGCGGTCGAGCTCGTCGTAGCTCGAGAACGCCACGCTGAGGTGGCCCTTGCCCTTGCGGTCGGCGAGGGTCACCCGCGTGCCCAGCCGCTTGCTCAGCCGCTCTTCCAGGTCGCGGGTGTTGGCGTTCTTTTGCTGCGTGCCGCCGGGGCGCTTCTTCTGCGCCTCGCTGCGGGCGCGACGCTCGGTCTCGCGCACGCTCCAGGCCTTGGCCACGGCCTCGCGTGCCAGCCGCTCCATCGCGCCCACGTCGGCCGCGCCGAGCAGGGCGCGGCCGTGGCCCTCGCTCAGCTCGCCGGCCTCGATGCGGTCGACCACCGACTCGGGCAGCTTGAGCAGCCGCACCGCATTGGCCACGGTCGAGCGGTCCTTGCCGATCAAGCGCGCCACCGACTCCACCGAGTGCCCGTGCTCGTCGACCAGCCGCTGATAGGCGCGCGCGGTCTCGAGCGGATTGAGGTCTTCGCGCTGCAGGTTCTCGATCAGCGCCGCCTCGAAGGCCTTGCCCTCGCTCAGCTCGCGCACGAACACCGGCACCTCGTGCAGGCCCGCGCGCTGCGCCGCACGCCAGCGTCGCTCCCCGGCGACGATCTCGTGGCCGCCCTGCGCGCGGCGCCGCACCAGAATCGGCTCGAGCATGCCGACCGCGCGCAGCGAGGCCGCTAGCTCGTCGAGCGCCGCGTCGTCGAAGCGCGTGCGCGGCTGCGAGCGGCTGGGGTGCAGGCCCTCGATTGGCGCGTAGAAGGCCTCGGGGCCGCGCCCGCCCGCCGCGGGCGAGGCCGGGGCCGCCGGCAGCAGCGCATCCAAACCGCGGCCCAGCCCGCGCCGCTTGCTAGAATCAACCATGAACAGCCATCACGCTTGCCCGTTACCGGGAAGGGCACGCGCCCTCCTCGCCCTGCCGGCAAAGCCGTCAGGGGCCCACCCCGCCGCGGGGTTCGCTTCGCTCTCGTTCTGCCTCGTCTTCACGCGACCGCGGGCTGCCGTTCGAGGATTTCACGCGCGAGGCTCAGGTAGCCGTGCGAGCCCCGCGAGCCGGCATCGTACAGGATCACCGGCCGGCCGTAGGACGGTGCCTCGGCCAGGCGCACGTTGCGCGGAATCACCGTGTCGAACACGTGGAAGTGCTTGCGCACCTCCTCGGCCACCTGGTTGGAGAGGTTGCTGCGCGCGTCGAACATGGTCAGCAGCACGCCGTAGATCTCAAGCGCTGGGTTGAGCGTCGCGCGCACGCGCTCGATCGTGCTCGCCAGATCCGAGAGCCCCTGCAGCGCGTAGAACTCGGCTTGCATCGGCACCAGCACCACGTCGGCGGCCACCAGGGCGTTGATGGTCAGGATGCCGAGCGAGGGCGGACAATCGAGGAAGATGAAGTCGTAACGGTCGCGAACCGGCAGCAGGGCGTCGCGCAGGCGGGTGGCCCGATCGTCGACCCCCGCCATCTCGACCTCGACCCCGGCCAGGTCACGCACGGCCGGGACGATCTCCAGATAGGGCAACTCGGTGGGCTGCGTGACTTCGGCCAGCGTCGCCTCGCCGAACATGACCGGGTAGAGCGAACGCGCACCATCGCGGTCGGTGATACCCACGCCGCTGCTGGCGTTGCCCTGAGGATCGAGGTCGATCAGCAGCACCCTCTGCTCGGCGACCGCCATGCTTGCAGCCAGATTGACCGCCGTGGTCGTCTTACCGACCCCGCCTTTCTGGTTGGAAATCGCGAAGACGCGGCTCATCGGCTTCGGGCCGGTTCTTACCAAGGTGTCCGAGGCGATTCAATCTCGCCGTTTTTTGTGTAGTTGTAAGTGGGGGTAGTAAGGTGTCGTTGAATGTAGGTTTACTTGGAGGCTTGATTCGAATGAAACGCGACGGTGGTCCCAAGAACTACGGGTCGTTCGCTGACTTCGAGCGCGAAGAGCTGCGGCCCATGAACAAGGTCGGGTTCACGGTCGACGACTTGGAGGTCGAGGCGGTCTTCAAGTCCTTCGACGAGCAGGTCGAGACAGACGGCGACGAGCTCGACTTCGGTTAGGTCAACTGAGGCGAACACGCTTAGGGCGCTCGATTCATCGCCTGGTCGAGCGCCGCAAGGCCCGGCGGACGCCCCCGCCGGGCCTTTTCTTTAGTCAGTCACCAGCAAGACAGGCAGGCGGGAAGGGGGGCGATTGACGGGGCCGGCCCGAGCGGCTATCTACGCGACCCAGCAGGAGATTCGTCGTGACCGAAGGAGAAGAGCAGCGCATCAAGCGCGAGGAAGAGTACTGGACCGCACCGCGCTTGTTCAGGGCGGGTATCGTGTTCCTGGGCCTGTGCCTGGTGCTCATCTACGCGATGGCCACGCTCGCGTTCTCGACGGCGAGCGTCTAGAGCGCGGCAGCGCGCCCGCCGGCACCGGGCTTGCCCGCAGTGCGGGCGCGCCCTACGTTCAGCAGTCGAGGAGTCAACGCGTGTCCGCCATCGAAATCATGAGCCCGCCGATGGTGGAGCGCATGCGTGCGGCCTGCCAGCTCGCGGCCGACACCCTGTTGTGGGTCGGCCGCCACCTGCGGCCGGGCATGACCACCGACGACGTGAACACCCTGGTTCACGACTACACCATCGAGCACGACGCCTGGCCTTCGCCGCTGAACTACAAGGGCTTCCCCAAGAGCGTCTGCACCAGCGTCAACGAGGTGGTCTGCCACGGGATCCCGGGCAAGCGGGTGTTGCGCGACGGCGACATCGTCAACGTCGACGTCACCAGCTACCTGCCGCGGGTCGACGGCTTCCACGGCGATACCAGCGCTACCTTCTACGTTGGCACTCCCAGCGCGGAGGCCAAGCACGTGGTGGAGGTCTCGCGGCACTGCCTGGAGCTCGGCATCGCGGAGGTCGCGCCCGGCAAGCGCATTGGCGACATCGGCGCCGCGATTCAGCGCTACGCCGAAGCCCAGGGCTGCTCGGTGGTGCGCGACTACGTGGGTCACGGCATCGGCCGCGAGTTCCACACCGCGCCGCAAGTGCCGCACTACGGCAAGCGCGATACCGGCAAGCGGCTCAAGCCGGGCATGGTGTTCACCATCGAGCCGATGATCAATCTCGGTCACTACGCCTGCGAGGTGCTGGAGGACGACTGGACAGTGGTCACCGCCGACCGCTCGCTGTCCGCCCAGTTCGAGCACACGGTGCTGGTGACCGAGGGCGGCTGCGAGGTGCTGACCGCGCGCAGTGAGCTGCTGCATGGCAGCGAGGACCTGCCGTGGACCGTGCTCGGGCCGCGCTCGTGCCCGGCATCGCTGCTGCGCCGCTCCGAGCCGGCCCCCGCGGCGGCGCGCTGACGCGCGGCCCCGCACCAAGCCCGCGGCCGGCGCTCACAGCAGCACGTGGACCAGGTCGCCCTCGAGCTCGATCGCGAACGCCTGCAGCGCGGCGCCCTTGCACGGGCCCTCGACGCAGCGCCCGTCGTCCAGGCGATAGCGCGCGCCGTGGGTCCTGCACTCCAGCTCGCTGCCGTCGGCAGAGAAGAAGCTGCGCCCGCCGGCATCGAGCGGCACCGGCAGGTGCCGGCAGCGGTTGAGGTAGGCGCGCAACCGCCCGCGCGCGTCGCGCAGCAGCAGCGCCTCCCGCGGCATGCCCGAGGCGTCCGCCGGCAGCCGCACCACGCGCACCTGGCCGGCGACCAGGTCGTGCACGCATCCGGCGGCCACCCGTGCGGCCGGAGCGCGCGTCATGCACGCTCCCGTCGTTCGATTGGCGCATAAGCTCGGCGCGCCGCGACAGAGACCAGGCGGCGCTCGGGCAGCACGCACCCGGTCAGGCGCCCGCCGTACACGCAGCCGGTGTCCAGCCCCAGCGCGAACGGGTGCTCTTGCAGGCCGGCGCTGGCGTGGTGCCCGAACAGCACCAGCTCCGGCCCAGGCCACAGGCTTCCCCACAGCACGCCGTCTTCTGGCCGGCTCGAGCCGCTGCCGTCGGGCCGGATGGTGCGCATGTTGAGCAGCAGCTGCGGATCTTGCGCCTCGAGCGGCACGCCCGGCAGCAGGCCCGCGTGCACCACGATCGCGCCGTGCTCGGGCAGGCGCAGGAACAACGGCAACGACTCCAGCAGGGCCCAGTCGCGCGCGTCCAGGGCCTCCGCCAGGGCACGGTGGTCGCTGCCCAACCGCGGCGGGGTCCGGCCAGCGTCGAGCGCCCGCTTGTAGCGCAGCACGTGGGCGTCGTGGTTGCCGCACACCGCGCGCGCGTCGAGCTCACGCACCAGCGCCAGCACGCCGCGCGAGTCCGGCCCCTTGGCGACCAGGTCGCCGACCAGTACCAGCCCGTCCCCCCGAGCGTATCCGGCGGCCTGCAGCAAGCGCTCGAGCTCGTCGAGGCAGCCGTGCACGTCGCCGATGACGAGGGTGGGCCGCACCCTGGTCATAATAGCGCGGTTTTTGTCACCGGGAGGGTCGCGCAACCCTCCCGCCCAACGGCACGCGGGGCCCATGCGCCTGCGGGGCTCGTTCCACTTCGTTGCGCTCACTCGTGCGCTGGATTGTCGAGCCAGCCTTCGGGCGCGGGTTGAGCGGGGTCGATCCAGCGCAGCACCTGTGCGACGCCGAGGGGCGCGCTGGTGCCGGCGATCGAAAGGCCGTGCGCGCGGGCTTGCTCTGCGGCGCGCGTACACGGCCGGGACAGGGCGGCGCCGAGCGCGTCCGGCTCCGGCTCGACCAACAGCAGCACGCGGCCCCGGCCGCGGTCGCCCATGTGGCGCAGGGCCGCGGCGACGAAGCCCTCGAAGACGGAGGCGGCCGCGGCGCTCGTCCGGGCGGGCGGCCCGGGGCCGGCGTCCAGCAACAGCAACGCCGCGTCGATCGGATCGTCGTGCGCCACGTCTGCGCACAGCGTGGCCATCGACTGCGGGTCGAGCGCGTCGCTCTCCGCGACCCACAGCCGTTCGTGCTGCCGCATCTCGGCGCGCAGCTCCTCGAGCCGCGTGCGCAGGCGGTCGGCCGCGATCACGTGCGCGCCGAGCGCGAGCAGGCCCTCGACCAGCCGCCGCCCGCGCTCGGAACAGGCGCCGACCAGCAGCACTCGCGCGCCCCGTACCGACATCCCCGGGTTCTACACGAATGGATCCATCGCCGCACGCAGGCGGCCTGCTGCACGGCACGGCGTTGACAGACGGCGCCTGGTTGGGCACGCAGGGTGGACACAGGAGGCCGTTCCATGATTCAGGAAGGCAAACAGGCGCCCGCGTTCACGCTGACCACCGATCAGGGTGAGAAGATCTCGCTCGCGAGCTTCAAGGGCAAGCAGTTGGTGCTGTACTTCTATCCGAAAGACGACACGCCCGGCTGCACGCTCGAGGCGCAGGATTTCAGCAAGGCGCGCGCTCGCCTGGACAAGCTGGGGGCGGTCGTGGTGGGCGTGAGCAAGGACTCAGTCGAATCGCACTGCAAGTTCCGCGACAAGCACCGCCTGCGCGTGACCCTGGCCAGCGACCCGGACGCCAAGGTGATCGAGAAGTACGGCGCGTGGGGCGAGAAGAACATGTACGGCAAGAAGAGCATGGGCATCATCCGCTCGACCGTGATCGTCGGCCCCGACGGCAAGGTGAAGAAGGTCTTCCCCAGGGTCAAGGTCGCCGGCCACGTCGACGCCGTGTTGGCCGCGCTCAAGGAAGCGAAAGAGTAGGGCGCGCGTAGGTCGCAGACATCGCGACTGTGCGCTACGCCGGTCGGCCTCTCAGAAGAAGATCAGCGCGGCCAGGGTCAGAAAGAACAGCAGGCTGCTGCCGAGTAGCAGGCTCATGCCGCGGCCGTAGGCGCGGTGGTCGTAGCTGGCGAGGGCGGCGCGGTGCAGCTCTTCCTGCTGGCGCCGCTGCTCGGCGCGCTGCGCGCTGATCCGAACGTTGTTCTCGTGCTCCGGCGCCAGCTCACCCAGGCTCTGCCGCAGGGCGGTTTGCGCCAGCGCCGTCAGCGCCTGCGCGCGCGCGCCGCGCGCGCTGCCCTGCGACACCCGTTGCGCCTGTTGGGCCCGCTCGAGCCCCGCGATCGAGAGCTGCTTCTCGTCCTGGAGCCCAGCGATCTTGCGCATGCGCAGCGCGAGCTCCTTGCGCGCGACGCTGAGGTCCTCCTCGATCGGGCGCACCTGGATGCCAAGCGTCTGCACCTGGCCGTGGCGCGCGTCGCGCTCCGCCCGCAGCGCCGCGAGCCGTTCGGGGTCCGCGCCGCCTTTCTGCCGCCCGAGCGCCTCGATCTCGACGTCGAGCTTGCGCCGCTGCATCTCGAGCAGGCGTGCCTCGCCCTTGAGCCGTTCGACCTCCGCCGCCAGCTCTGCTTCGCGCTGGCGCAGCGGGGTGGCCTGGCGCTCCACACGCTGCAACTCGCGGTCGAGCCGCGCCAGCTCGGTCGAAGCCTGCTGCTTGCGCTTCTCGGCTTGCGCCTGCACTTGCCCGACCTGATTGTCGGCATCGCCGACTGCGCGGAACAACCTTTCCAGGCCTTCGGTTCGCGGGTCGTCGCGCAGCTCGAAGATCGTTTCGCCGAGCTTGACCAGGGCGTCGCCGGCGGCGTCGTCTGCGCGCTTGCGCTGCGCCGAGAGCGCGGCCAGCTCCTCGGTCAAGACCCGCTTGCGCAGCACCACGCGTACCCAGTAGAGCGGCGTAGCGATCGGCTTCTGGGGCACGGGCCCGTAGCCCGCGATCTGCGCCAGCTTGGCCGCCCGCTGCCGTTCGGGGCTTTCCGGCCGCACCGAAGGCACCTGCGCGCCGGCCAGCGGGTCCTCGGCAACCGGACCGATCTCGGCCGAGCGGCGCGGCGCGGCAAAGGGCACGGCCGCCTCGTCGAGCTCGAGCGCCGCGCCGGCGCCACCGCCGCCACCGAAGCCTTGATTCAGCAGATCGTCGTCGATCATCATGCCCCGGCCGTAGGACGTGGCGCTGTCGCTGGGCTGCTGGGCGCGAGCCGCGCCCGGCAGTGCGCCGCTGCGCGACGCTGCTGAAGCGCGCCCACCTGCGACCTGCGCGGCCGGGTGCGTGCCGCTGCCACGCGTCGATTTCCTGCCGCGCGAAGCCGCCGACGCGCGTGCGCCGGCAGGCTGGGCGCGCGAGCCCGACCCGGTGCGCGCGGTTCCCGCGCCCGAGGCGCGCCGCCCCACGCCGCGGGCAGCCGCGGGCTGGGCAGCGCGAGCCGGGCCCGTGGGGTCATCGGTTTCGAGCGAGGGGAGAGCCGGCAGATCGGGTGCATCGGACAGATCGAGCATCCCGTACTGAAGATCGCCTGCCGCGGCGGGCGTGGCCTGCGCGTGCCCGCACCGCGAGCAACGAGTCGCTCCGGCGCCAAGAATGCTTCCGCAGCGCCCGCAGTGCGGGCTCACCGTGGCCTCGGCAACATACCATCTGGAATTTACCAGCAAGATTCGAACGATCTCAATGTCGGCAAGGGCTCGCCAAGCAATCGCGTCGATGTGAAGTGCTCCACTGGAGCAGGGGTAGCCGCCGCACCCACCGCGTTCCCACGCGCGCGCCCGAGCACAAATCGGGCGCTTGCGCGCTGCGAGGCTGGTAGCATCCGCGCAATTGCGCTATCGGGCGCGCCCAGCCAGGAACACCACCCCATGGAGGACCAGGAAACGCTCGCCGAAACGATCCCCCAACAAGGGGTATTTCGCGTCCAGCTGCCGGCGTTCGAAGGGCCGCTCGACCTGCTGCTGCACCTGATCAAGAAGCACGAGCTCGACATCCTGGACCTGCCGATCGCGTTCGTGACTGAGCGCTACCTGGAATACCTGCGGGTGATGCAGACAGTGGACCTGGACATGGCCGCCGAGTACCTGCTGATGGCCGCCACCCTCGCGCACATCAAGTCCAAGATGCTGTTGCCGCGCGCGCCCGAGGACCAGCACGACGAGGACGCCTCCGACGAGGAGCTCGATCCGCGCCTCGAGTTGATCCACCGCCTGCTCGAGTACCAGAAGTACAAGGCCGTGGCCGAGGAGCTAGGCGCGCGCCCGGTCGCGGGCCGCGATGTGTTCGCGCGCGGCACCAGCAGCGCCGAGCTGCAGGGGCCGATTCCGCTGGCCGAAGTCGGGCTATTCCGCCTGCTCGACGCGTTTCAAGCGATCCTGGCGCGCGCCAAGGGCAAGCTCGCGTTCGAGATCACCGCCGAGCGCGTCTCGATCAACGAGCGCATCAGCCAGATCACGGAGCTGCTGCGCGAGCGGCGCGACTGCCGCTTCGAGGAGCTATTCGAGCAAGACGTCAGCAGGTACGAGGTGGTGGTGACCTTCCTGGCGTTGCTCGAGATGACCAAGATGCACGTCGCGCGCATCTACCAGTCCGACTACCACAGCCCGATCCACGTGCACTACGCGCTGCTGGATCCCGACGCGCCGACCGTGCCCCCGCCCCCGGATGAGGCTCCGCTCGAGCAGGGTACCGGCGCGGCTGACAACCAGGAGGAGCGATGAGCGCGGGCGCCAAGCGACGCAAGAGGGCCGACAGCGGCGAGGTGGTCGGCGTGAGCGCCGAGCCCCACGCGGAGCCGATCCCGATCGAGGACAGCAGCACGGAGACCGCCGCGGCCGAAGCCACTGGTGACGCCGACGCGCAGCAGCAGCCGGCCGAGCCGCAGGCCGAGCCGGCGCCGGCGGGCGAGCAAACGCCCGCCCCGCGGCCGGAACCGAGCCGCGAGCAGCTCAAGCAGGCGCTCGAGAGCTTGATCTTCGTCAGCGACCGCACCGTGACTCCGGCACAGCTCGCGCGCTCGCTCAAGGTCCGCGCCGCGCAGGTGCGCGAGCTGGTGGCGGAGCTGATCGGCGAGTACGCAGCGCGCGGCATCGAGCTGCTGGAAGTCGCGGGCGGCTATCAGTTCCGCTCGGCACCGGCCTGCGCCCCGTGGGTGCGTGACTTCGTGGCACAAAAGCCGGTCCGCCTCACGCGCGCGCAGCTCGAGACGCTGGCGCTGGTGAGCTACCGGCAGCCGATCACGCGCCCGGAGATCGACGAGGTGCGCGGGGTGGACAGCGGATCGGCGATGCGCGTGCTGCTCGAGCGGGGCTTGATCCGCATGATCGGGCGCAAGGACGAGCCCGGCCGCCCGCTGCTGTACGGGACGACCTCGCACTTCCTGGAATTCTTCGGCATGCAGAGTCTCAAGGACCTGCCGACGCTGCACGAGTTCACCGAGCTCAGCGACGAGAACCGCGCCCTGTTCAAGCGCAAGACCGGCGAAGAGGTCGAGGACGCCGAGGCGCTGCTGGCCGCCGCCGAGGAAGCCGCGCGCCAGGACGAGCACAGCGACGCCCACATTTCGGACGAGGACCTGGCGGCGCTCGCGGCCGAAGCCGACGTCGACGAGCAGGCGGAAAAGGACCCGCTTTCGTCGCTCGAGGCGGAGGGGGATGTAGGCGACGGCGCATGAGCTTGACCGCCGCAGGCCGATGGCCAATGATCGCTACACGTGGGGCGAGCCCTCTCGGCGGCCCCCGCGCACGGTGCGCGCTCGGTCGGCCTATTTAGACTATTTGCTACCCGGAAATGCCCAGCTCACGTCCAGAAGCGCTCAGGAGCGAGCGCGCTTGCGGCTCCGGGTCGGGAAATGCCACTGGCATTTTGTCGATCCCGGCTCGGGCCCAGAGCCGTTCCCGCACGGCTCTGGACGGGAACTAGGATAGGGACCCACTCTCGCATGTCCGACCAGGGCGGAAATGGGGTCGGCGGGACGGGCCAAACAGAGCCTGCGATGGAATCCGCGGTGCAGCGGCAAGACCCTCTAATCGGGCAGGTTCTGGACGCACGCTACCGGATCGATTCGGTCCTGGGCGAGGGCGGCATGGGTATCGTCTACAAGGCGGTGCACACGGCGCTCAACAAGCCGCTCGCAATCAAGGTGCTGCGCTCCGAGGTCTCGAAGAACGAACAGATCGTGGCGCGCTTCAAACAGGAAGCGCAGAGCGCCTCGCAGATCGGCAACCAGCACATCATCGACATCAGCGACTTCGGCATGCTGCCGGACGGCTCGACCTACTTCGTGATGGAGTTCCTCAACGGCCGCTCGCTGACGGCCGCGCTGGAGCAGGAGCGCTTCACCCCGGAGCGCACCATTCACATCGCCAAGCAGCTGTGCAAAGCCCTGGGGGCCGCCCACGAGATCGGCATCGTCCACCGCGACATGAAGCCCGACAACGTGCAGCTGGTCGAGCGCGGCGACGACGACGACTTCGTCAAGGTGCTCGACTTCGGCATCGCCAAGGTCGGCGGCACGCAGAGCAAGCTGACCCAGGCGGGGCAGGTGTTCGGAACGCCCCACTACATGTCGCCCGAGCAGTGCGCCGGCACCGCGGTCGATCACCGCACCGACATCTACGCGGTCGGCGTGATCCTGTACGAGATGGCCACCGGCAAAGTTCCCTTCGATGCCGATCACCTGATGGGCATCCTGACCAAGCACCTGTACGAGAATCCGATCCCGCCCCACGAGCTGCCGCCCCCGGTCAACGTCCCGCCGGCGCTCGAAGCGGTGATCCTGAAGTGCCTGGCGAAGAAGCCCGAGCAACGCTACGCGTCGATGTCCGAGCTGCTCGAAGATCTCGACGCACTGGAGCGCGGGCTCACGCCCAAGGCGGTGGTGGACCACGTGGCGCGCAACACGATGGCCGCGCAGGGCGGCGGCACGGGGCTGGAGCTCGACGCGCCGGGACGCGTCACCGTGGGCCTGGGGCAACCGACCATTCCCGGACGCAAGCCGCTGCTGCCGCTGGCGATCGGTGCGCTGGTGGTGCTCGGTCTCGGCATCGGGGGCTTCGCGCTGCTCGGGCGCTCGAGCTCGAGCGACGCCAACGTGGTCAAGCCCGCCGATCAGGGCGCGGCGGCGCCGCAGCCCGCCGCTCCGGCACCGGCACCTGCGCCGGCCCCGCAGCCCGAGCCGCCCGCAGCACCGCCGGTCGCGCCGCCGGCCCAGGTGACCATCAGCAGCAGCCCGGCCGGCGCCGAGGTCTATCGTGACGACGCGCTGCTGGGCAACACGCCGGTCACGCTCGACAAGCCGAAGGCGGGCGAGCACGTGGAGCTCGAGCTGCGGCTCAGCGGCTACCAGAGCAAGAGCTTCTCGATCACGAAGATGACCGAGGACGAGCTGAAGGTGACGCTGAGCAAGCGCGCGACCAGCACGCACTCGAAGCCGCCCTCGCGGCCGCAGCCGGCGCCGGTCGAGAACAAGCCCAAGCCCAAACCCAAGCCGCAGCATCACGGCGTCGACACCGAGGTGCTCGACCCCTGGGGCTGAGCGCGCGGCGCCGGCGCGCGCCCCCGCAGCCGGAGCGTCTCCGGCGTGCCTTTGGTGCCGAGCCTCGGCGCGTGCGCGTTCGCTTGCAGCGCTGCGATCTAGCGACTACTGTCCGCACGCCATGCCGGCTGGCGCTCGAGCTTTGCTGTGCGCCGCGGTCGTCGCGGCGCTCGGTTGCAACATCAATAACCCCGGGGACGACCCTCCGCGCGGGGAGCTGTATTTCCCCAACGCGATGGCGTTTTCCAAGCACGATCCGGGCGAGGCGCCGCGCCTGCTGTTCGTCGCCAACAGCGACTTCGATCTGCGCTACAACGCCGGCACCGTGCAGGCCTACTCGCTCGAGCGCCTGGCGAGCGAGGTCGATGCCTGCCGCTCGACTCCGGAGTGCGAGATCGATCCAGGCAAAGTCCTCGAGGACGAGGTCTGGATCGGCCCCTTCTCGACCGCCCTGGGCCTGTCCTCGGACGGAGAGTATCTGTTCGCGGCATCGCGCACCGAAGACAACCTGACCTTCATTCACGTCAACGCCTCCGCCAGCAAGGACGCCGTGCTGCGCTGCAACGGCATGGAAAAGCGCTGCAGCCTGCACGCCGTGCCGGACGACGACGTCACACAGGACACGCCGGCGAAGTTGGCGTGGCCCGCGGACCCGCAGCTGATCATTTCGGGCCCTCTCTCCGACTGGCTGCCTGCTGCGAGCGCGGTGCAGGGCGACTACGTGCTGACCGCACACGCCGGCGGCGAGCTCGCCAGCTTCGCGTTCGATCCACAGGCAAAGAGCGACTCCGACAGGCTGCGGATGACAGGCGTGATGCCGGGGCTGGCAGGCGCCCTGACCCGTGCCGCCTATGACCCCGCGACTCGGCTGCTGTACCTGACCGCGGCCGCCGCCGGTAGCGACAAGTTGCTCGAGCGAGTCGGCGTCTCGGTGACGTTCGATCCCAGCGGCAAGCCGAGACCACTGCCCTACGCGGCCGGAGCGCTGGCGCTGACCGGGGTGCAGCGCGCCAGCGACACGCGCGATGTCGCCTTCATCCCTGAGGTCGCCGCCGCCGGCGGGACGCTGGCCCAGGACCGCGCGCTGGTGGTGGCGCAGGCGCCGGACGCCCTGCTGGTCGTCGACGCCAATGCCGCGCGCAACCCGCCCAACCAGGCGCGCGTGGAGGCCACCACGGTGGTGGGCGCGGGCGCCAGCCGGCTGGCGGTGGGCTTGTTTCCGGGACATCCGCTGGCCGCGGTGGCCGCCTTCGACGCACGTGAGATCTCGATCATCGATCTGACCAGCATGCTCACCCGGGTCGTGATCCCCAATCTGAGCGGACCGCTGGCGATGTTGATCGACGAGTCGCGCAGGTTGCTGTACGTGGCCGATTTTCGCTCCTCGGTGATCCGCGTGATCGATCTGACCCCGTTGCTCGACGGCGAGGTCGATCCGAACGTGCGGGTGGTGGCCACGCTCGGTCACCCGCACGTGCTGCAGGAGCTGCAATGAGCGTCGGGCGCCTGTGCCGACGACTGTGGCCCGCGTTGCTGCTGCTCGGCTGCGGTAACCAGGCGCCGATCCCGGCGCCCGCGCGCTTCGATCGTCCCAACCGCGTGGACTTCGTGTGCGTCTCCAACGGCTACCCGGTGAAGATGCACCACTGCACCGACGGCTTGGACCTCGCGGCGAACCCCAACGTCGGCGTGGCGTTGCACGCACTGGTGACGCAGAGCGCGCGCGGTGAGGTGGCCGCGGTCGACCTCGACAGCCAGACCGTGCTCGACACCCGCCGCGACATCCCCGGCTACACCTTCGTGCCGGTGGGCGTGCAGCCGACGGCGATCGTGGTGCCGCGGGAACACCCGGAGCTGACCTACGTGGCCGATTTCGCCAGCCACGACGTGCGCGCGATCGCGACCCACGACCTGGTCGCGCCCGGGACCGGTAAACCGACCGGACAGGTGGTCGCGCTGATGGTGGACACGGCCGGCGGCAAAGTCCCCGCCGCGCCCACAGACATGGTGCTCGCGCCCGACGAGGACGCGCTGCTGGTGGCGGTGCCCGACCTCGGCCGCGTGCTGCGGCTGCCGCTGCAGCGCTGCCACGGGCAGACCGCGAACGGCTGTCAGGAAGGGTTCATCGACGAGGCCGGGATCTCGTCGGTGCTGGTGCAGGGCTCGGCCGATCGGGTTTCGGCACCGACGGCCAGCACCGAGCCTCCGTCCAGCTACTCGCTGCTGTGCGACTACAACTGGCAGGACCCGCCGCCGCCGCAGCCGGTGCAGCTGCCGGCCGATGCCTTCGCGCTCCCACCGCGCCCCCAGGCGCTCGCGGTCGACGCCTATTGCCGCGACGGCCAGCCCTGCACGCGCAGGCTGCTGGTCGCGGACGCGACCTGGCCGGTGATTCACGTGATCGATCTCGACGCGATCGCGCCCGGCACCGAGGGCAGCGAGGCGCTGCTCGCTCCACTCGTGACCGGCGTGCCCACGCGGGCGGTGGCGGTCACGCCGCGCGTGCCGGTGAGCCTCGACAGCTCGGCCGAGACCCAATACGTCTACGCCGTGGATGCCGGCGACGGCTCGGTGCTGGCGCTGGAGCACGGCACGCTGCTCAACGTGAACGCCGATCCCAGCGGACGGCCCGATCGGCTCGAAGTCGCGGGCGTGGGACCGGCGCAGCCGGCGGCCACAGCGCTCGCCGTGCTAACCCCGGGCTTCGACGTAGCCCGCCCCTCCAACCAGCAGTATGTGCGGCCGACTCCGGATCAACCACCGCAGACCGCCGCCGAGAGCATTACCTATTGCACCGACAGCTCCGACCAGGTGGAGGACCCGGCGCGCCTGCGTGGGGTCTTTCTCGCGGTCGCGCTCACCGACGGGACCGTGCGCGTGGTCGACGTGCATGATCTCGAGCTCAAGCCCGCTGCGGGCGCCAAGGACGCCTGCCGCCAGTGCCAGCCGCACTATCCCGCCGTGGTGCGCAACCAGGCTCGGATCGCGGTGAGCTTCGTGCAGGCCGCGGGCACGGACCTGGTGCCGCTGACGCCCAGCGTCAGCACGTTCGGGTTCCAGGTCGCCGGTCTTTCCTTCCCGATACAGGTCGACGGCTCCAACGGCAGCCCCGACGCGCCGGAGATGGATTGCATCGCGTGCGACTCGGATCTGGTGGCGACCTATCCCAGCGCGGATCTGGCGACCACCGATCAGAGCGATCCCTGCTACCAGCGGGCGCTGCTGTGCGGCGACGAAAACCCCTGGCACGCGAGCGAGAGCTGGGACGCCGTCTACGAGGGCTTGATCCCGAATACCTTCGGCGGCGACGGGCAAGCGAGCCTGCCCGGAAGCACGGACAACATAAGCGGTGCGCCGGAGCTGCAGGCCGCCGCGATGGACTTCTGCGGAGCGGGCGTGCTCGGCGACGACGATGTCGGGGCGGCCTTCGAAGGGGTGAACTGTAGCGCCGATGCCGCCCAACAACCCCCGCTGGGCGACCAGCTGGTGATCCGTTCGCCGATCCTGGGCAAGGCGGGGTTGGACCTGCTCGAGCCCGGGCTCGGCAAGGCCGACATCACCAAGTGCGCGGACGCGGCCAAGGCGCTCGAGGACGACCCCACGCTGGCGCTCGCGTTCGGCATCCGGCGCGCCTACCGCGACCGGCTGGTGATCAGCGACAGGTTGGTGAAGCCGGTCGGCAAGCTGCGCAGCTACGAGGATGTGCTGCGCTGCGTGGGCCCCGATCCGTTGAGCTTCGAGGTGAACACCCGCGGCATGTTCCGCGTGCACGGTGGCCAGAGCGGCTTCCAGCACCGCGTGCACGCGACGGCGGTGGGACGCTGCGTGGTCGATCCGGGGGCAGACGCGCTGCTGCGCGGGCGCGCGCGCTTCGGCTGCACCTTCCGCAACCGCAGCGTCGCCTTCCGGATTCGCCCGCTGGCCTCCGCCGGGCAGACGCTGGACCCGGGCGTGGCCCTGCTGATTCAAACCGTGACCCCCGCCGTGCACCTGCTGCTCAACGCCAACGCCGTGGGCCTGGGGGGGACCACGGTGGTTCCGTCGGAGCTGCGCTACAGCGACGCCGACGGGTGGCTGTACCTGGTGGACATCGCGAACCGCGGCCTGGTACCCATCCCGTTGGATCCGTTCCCCGCAGCGGTCGATTCGAGCGGCACCTTCGACTGAGCGGTCAGGTAGCTCGTAGCCGCGCCGGCTAAGCTGACGGGTCCATGTTACTGGGGGCACCGTGAGCACACGCGCCAAAGCCAGCAAACGCTCGCCCGCGATGGAGCAATTCTTCCGCGCCAAGCAGGCGTACCCGGACGCGATCCTGTTCTTCCGACTGGGCGACTTCTACGAGATGTTCTTCGAGGACGCGGTGCTGGGCGCAGAGCTGTTGGACCTGACCCTGACCTCGCGCGGCACCGACGACCAGGGCGTCGCGATCCCGATGGCCGGCGTGCCCCACCATGCCGCCTCCGGCTACGTCGCGCGCCTGATCGAGCAGGGCCAGCGCGTCGCGATCTGCGAGCAGATGGAGGACCCGAGCAAGGTCAAGGGCGTGGTGCCGCGCGAGGTGGTGCGCGTGGTCACGCCCGGGCTGGTGTTGGACCCGGACGCGCTCGACGCGCGAGCGCCCAACTATCTGGCCTGCGTGAGCAGCGACGGCGAACGTTTCGGGCTGGGGGTGCTCGAGCTGTCCACCGCCGAGGCACGCGCCGCGGAGCTGCGCAGCTCGGCGGAGGTGCTGGCCGAGCTGGTGCGGCTCGACGCGCGCGAGATCCTGCTCGAGCCGGCCGCCGCCGAGCTGCAGCGATCGCTGCAGCGGGTGCTGCCGCGGGCCGCCTTTCGCGTGCTGCCCGAAGACGGTGGCGGCGACGAACAGGACGCGCTGCGGGCGCTGCTGCAGAGCGCGGCCGGGGAGGGCGGCTTCGGGCCGCTGCCGTTGCGCGCCGCGGCGCGCGCGCTGCGCTATGCGCAGGCCTCGCAGCCCGGCAGACAGCTCGACGTGCAGCGCATCGCGCCCTACGACCCGGGCGACCAGCTGTTGCTCGACGACGCCGCGGTGCGCAACCTCGAGCTGGTGAGCACGCTCGGCGGCGAGCGCAAGGGCTCGCTGCTGCAGCTGCTCGACCTTACGCAGACCGCGATGGGCGCGCGCGCCCTGCGCCGCCGGCTGCTCGCGCCGCTGACCGACGTCGCGCGCATCCGCCGGCGCCACGATGCGGTCGAGGCGCTGGTCGACGACGCGCCGCTGCGCGAGCAGCTGCAAAAGGGGCTGCAGCGCGTGGCGGATCTGGAGCGGCTGTCGACGCGCGCCGCGCTCGGGGTGGCCACGCCACGCGACCTCGGCGCGATCGGCGCGAGCCTCGCTGCGGTGGTCGAGCTGCGCGAGCGCCTGCTGCAGGCCTGCGCCCGCAGCACCGACGACGCGCTGCGCGCGCTGCTGCCCGACGAAGCCTGCGAGCCGCTGCGCGCGCGGCTCGGCGACGCGCTGCGCGATGAGCTGCCGCTCAGCGCGACCCAGGGCGGCATCTTCCGCGCCGAGCACGACCCGCGCATCGCCGAGCTGCGCCAGCTCAGCGATCACGGCAAGGACGTGGTGTTGGCGCTCGAGCAGCGCGAGCGCGAGCAGACCGGAATCAGCTCGCTCAAGCTGCGCTTCACCAAGGTGTTCGGCTACTATATCGAGATCAGCAAGTCCAAGCTCGGCGCGGTGCCGGAGCACTACCGGCGCAAGCAGACGGTCGCCGGGGGCGAGCGCTTCACCACCCCGGAGCTGGACGAGCTGCAGGCCAAGATCCTCAACGCAGACGAGCGCGTGTGCGCGCTCGAGGCCGAGCTGTTCGAGGCGCTGCGCGCGGAGGTGGGCGGCTGGTCGCCGCAGCTCAAGCGCCTGGCGCTCGCGCTCGCGGATCTCGACGTGCACGCGGCGCTGGCCGAGATCGCGGTGCGCCACGACTACGTGCGGCCGCAGGTCGACGATTCGTGCACGCTCGAGCTGCGCGAGGCGCGCCACCCGATCGTCGAACGCATGGTCGAGACCGGCAGCTTCGTACCCAACGATGTGCTGCTCGACGCGAACGGGCCGCGCTTGATGATCATCACCGGCCCCAACATGGCCGGCAAGTCCACCGCCATGCGCCAGGTGGCGCTGGCGGTGATCATGGCCCAGGCGGGCGGCTTCGTGCCCGCGGCCGCGGCGCGCATCGGAGTGGCCGACCGCATCTATACACGCGTCGGCGCCAGCGACAACGTGGCCCAGGGCCAGAGCACGTTCATGGTGGAGATGCGCGAGACCGCCGCCATCCTGCACGGCGCGTCGCGCCGGTCGCTGGTGATCCTCGACGAGATCGGGCGCGGCACCAGCACCTATGACGGGCTGGCGATCGCGTGGGCGGTGGCCGAGCACCTGCACGACGCGATCGGCTGCCGCACGCTGTTCGCGACCCACTACCACGAGCTGTGCGAGCTGGCCCAGACCCGCCCCACGGTGGTCAACTTCAACGTCGCGGCCAAGCAGTACGGCGGGGAGGTGGTGTTCCTGCACAAGCTGGTGCCAGGCGGCGCCAACCGCAGCTATGGCGTGGCCGTGGCTCAACTGGCGGGCGTGCCCGAGATCGTGCTCGCGCGCGCCCGAACCCTGCTGCGCGATCTCGAGGGCGGGGGTGCGCTGCCTTCGGGCGCCCCCGCCTCGCTGCGCGGCCGCGACCACGACGCGGGCGGTCCTCAGCTCGAGATCTTCGCCCCGCCGCCGGCCGCAGCGGCCGAGTCCGAAGCCGAGGCCACGCTGCGCGCGCTGGAGATCGAGCGCATGACCCCGCTGGACGCGCTCAACGCGCTGGCCCGTCTCAAACAGCTGCTCCCGCCGAAGGGCTCCTGAGCTCCAACGCTCGCGCCTCCCGGCACACAGGAAAGCGGGAAGCATGAACGTTTTTTTGATCCTTCCCGCCTTTCTGTAAGTCGCTTTGGGCCGGGCCCGCGCCGGCTTGGCGCGTATCGCGCGTTGCTCCGGCGGCACGAATGGCTCATCATCAATTGCAGCGCCATGACCGACGACAAGCACGAGATCGAACGTATCCGGGCCGCGCTCGAGGCGGCCGACGCCGCGCTGGCCGAGGCGCTGGACGCGCGCGCACAAGCGGTGCAGGCGTTTGCCGCGCTGCGTGCCGGCTCGCCCGAGGCGTACTTCACCCTGCCGCGCGATCACGAGACGATCGCGCGCATGGTGGAGCGCGTGCGGGTGTTCCCCAAGGACGCGGTGCGACCGGTGGTCACCGAAATCCTCTCGGCTTGCAGCCGCCTCACCGCGCCGCTGGAGATCGCCTACCTGGGTCAGGAAGGCGGCTTCGGTCACCTGGCAGCGCTGCGCCAGTTCGGCAGCTCCGCCACGCTGCACGGGGTGGACAGCGCGGAAGAAGCACTGTCGGCGGTCGAGCGCGGACACGCCTCCTACGCCATGTTGCCGTTCGAGACCTCGCACGACGGCACGGTGACCTCGACCCTCAACCTGCTGGCGCGCAGCGACGTCAAGATCTGCGCCGAGGTGCGCATCCCCCGCGCCTTTCATCTGAGCTCGCTCAGCGGCGAGCGCGCGCAGGTCAAGAAGATCTACGCCTCCTCGAGCGCCATCGCCGCCTGCGAGAGCTACCTCAGCCAGCGCTTCCCCGACGCGGTGGTGATCGACGTGCGCAACGGCGTGGTCGCGGCCCAGCAGGCCAAGACCGAGGCCGAAGCGGCGGCGCTGACCACCGAGCTGGTCGCGGAGCAGGCAGGACTGCGCTACGTGGAGCGCTCGATCGAGGATCTGAGCGATCTCGAGACGCGCTACGTGGCGGTCGGCAACGACTTCCCGCCGCGCAGCGGTCGCGACCGCACCGCGGTCGCGCTCGCGCTGCACGACGCCCCCGGTGTGCTGGCCGAGTGCCTCAAGCCCTTCGCGGATCGCAAGCTCAACATCTACCGCCTGGAAACCCGCCCGGCGCGCGGCTGGGCCTGGCGCTATCTGATCCTGCTCGAGGTCGACGGCCACATCACGGACCGCGCGATTCTGGCCGCGATCGAGGAGCTGCGGACCTCGAGCCGCTACGTCAAGGTGCTGGGCAGCTACCCGGTCACGGAGTCCTGAGCCCGCCATGCGCCTGCGCCACCCGCTGGCGCGCCCGCACCTCGAGCGCGTCGAGCCCTACACGCCGGGCAAGCCGGTGGAAGAGGTCGAACGCGAGCTCGGCATCGCCGAGGCGGTCAAGCTCGCCAGCAACGAGAACCCGCTCGGCCCCTCGCCCAAGGCGCTGCAGGCGATGCAGGCCGTGCTCGCGCAGGCGCACCGCTATCCCGACACCAACGCCTTCGAGCTGCGCGCGCGTCTGGCGCGGCAGCACGACGTCGACCCGGCCGAGCTCGCCTTCGGCCACGGCAGCAACGAGCTGATCGACTTGATCTGCCGCGCGTTCGCGGGACCGGCTGATCACGCGGTGATCGGCACACCGAGCTTCGTCTGTTATCGGCTGAGCCTGCTGGCCGCCGACGTGCCGTTCACCGAGGTTCCGCTCGACCAGGGCCTGTACTGGAACCCCGAGCGCCTGCTGCAGGCGGTGCAGCCGCGCACGCGCCTGCTGTTCCTCGACAACCCGAACAATCCCACCAGCACCCATCTGGGCCAGGAAGCGCTCTCGCGCCTGCTGTCGGAGCTGCCGTCGCACGTGATCCCCGTGATCGACGAGGCCTATTTTCACTTCGCCGACGCCGGCGACTACGCCAGCGCGCTCACGCTGCGCGGCCTTGGTCCCAATCTGATCGTGCTGCGCACGTTTTCCAAGGTATTCGGGCTGGCCGCAGCGCGCGCCGGTTACGCCGTCGGACCGGCCGCCCTGCTCTCGTACCTGCCGCGCGTGGGCATACCCTTCAACCTTTCGAGCGCGGCACAGGCCGGCGCCCTGGCTGCGCTCGACGACGTCGAGCACCTCACGCGCAGCGTGGCGCTGAACCAGGGCGAGCGCGCGCGGCTCGGCCAGGCGCTGCGCGAGCTCGGCCTGCAGGTCGCGCCCAGCCAGGCCAATTTCCTGTGCGTCGGCTTCGCGGCCGAGGCCGCTCCGCTATGCCAGCGCCTGCTCGGCCACGGCGTGATCGTGCGGCCCATCGCCACGCTGCCGCGCCACCTGCGTATCAGCGTCGGCCTGCCGGAGGAAAACGACCGCCTGCTCGCGGCCTTGCGCGCGACGCTGGCCTGAGCTCAACTGCCCGCCGTGCACGCGCCCTCGTTCGATCGCCTGCCGAGCTCTGCACGCCGGGTCGTGCTCGCGGCCTGCGCGCTGCTGGTCGCCTGCGGAGGCGCGACCCAGCAAGCCGCGCCCGGGCCGCGGGCGCCCAGCGCCGCGGCGCCCGTACCGCCATCTCCGCCGCCGCTGCCCGACGAGCCGCTGCAGCTGCTGCCCGCGGGCGCGCGCGTGCTGGGCCGGGCCGATCTCGACCAGATGCGCAGCTCGCCGGACTTCGCCACGCTGCAGCAGTGGGCGGAGCGCTACGCCTGCGTGAGCGGAAGGCCGGCCCAGGCGCTGCTGCAGCATACGCAGCGCGTGGCGTTCGCGCTGTTCGCCGGCGAGCGCAAGGGCGCGCCGGCGCGCGGGCTGTTGTTGCTGCGCGGCGACTACGCCGACGCAGACGCGCGCACCGCGCTCGACCAGGCGTGCGTGTGGTCGGCGGCAGCCTGCACGCAGGTGTCGGCGGAGCAGCGCGGCCGCTTCGAGCTGCTCGACGCCGGCCCGCTGGCGGCCGCGCAGCTGGGCCCGCACCTGATCGCGCTCGGCACCGGGCCGCTGCTCGGCGCCGTGCTCGAGGTGGCCGACGGCGCGCGCCCGAGCTGGGCCGGCAGCGACCCGCTGATGCGCGGCCTGGACACCACCCGGTGGCTCTTCGATCACACGCTGGCGGCGGTCGCGCAGCTCGACGACCGCAGCGCGCGCCGCATCGGCGACGAGCTCGCGAGCGTGGGCGGCGCCGAGCTCGGCAGCGGCCTGGCCAACGGCTCGGCCGCGCTCGCGCTGGTGCTGGCGCAGGATGCGCGCGCGGAGCTGCGCGTGCTCTACCCGCAAGCCGAGACCGCGGCGCGCACCGCAGCCGCAGTGCGCTCGCTTTCGGGGCAGGCCGGCCTGGTGATGCGCCTGATGGGGCTGCCGCCATGGCTGGAGCGCATGCAGGTCCAAACCAGCGGCAGCCTGCTCACGCTTTCGCTCGCGCTGTCCGCGGACGACGTCAAGAGCCTGCGCGAGCGCGTGGGCATGCTGCTACAGGGCAAGCCCGCCCAATGCCAACCCGCCGGCCCACGCGCCGATGCCCGAGCGAACCCCGCGCAGGGGTGGGGCCCCGGCGGCTTTGCCGACGGGGCGGGGAGGGCGCGTGCCCTCCATGATGAGCTGACACAGCATCCCGTGAGCGCAGCGAACCCCGCGCAGGGGTGGGGCCCCGGCGGCTTTGCCGACGGGGCGGGGAGGGCGCGTGCCCTCCATGATGAGCTGACACAGCATCCCGTGAGCGCAGCGAACCCCGCGCAGGGGTGGGGCCCCGGCGGCTTTGCCGACGGGGCGGGGAGGGCGCGTGCCCTCCATGATGAGCTGACACAGCATCCCGTGAGCGCAGCGAACCCCGCGCAGGGGTGGGGCCCCGGCGGCTTTGCCGACGGGGCGGGGAGGGCGCGTGCCCTCCATGATGAGCTGACACAGCATCCCGTGAGCGCAGCGAACCCCGCGCAGGGGTGGGGCCCCGGCGGCTTTGCCGACGGGGCGGGGAGGGCGCGTGCCCTCCATGATGAGCTGACACAGCATCCCGTGAGCGCAGCGAACCCCGCGCAGGGGTGGGGCCCCGGCGGCTTTGCCGACGGGGCGGGGAGGGCGCGTGCCCTCCCCGTCAACTAGCCCATGCGCGTGCGAATCCAGGGCGGGCGCCCGCTGCACGGCGTGGTCGAGCCTCCGCCCGACCCGCAGGTGGCGCTGCGCGCGCTCGTGCTCGCCGCGCTGTCCGAGCGCTCGACCACGTTGCAGGCACCGCTCGCCGGTGCGCCGCTGGGTGCGGCGCTGGCAGCCCTGCGCGCGCTGGGCGTGCGCGCCGAAGTCGCTGCCGCGGCCACGCGCATCGAGGGCGTGGGGCTGCACGGGTTGCGCATGCCCTCCGCCCCGCTTGCCTGTGGGCGCTCGGGCACCACGCTGGCGCTGCTCGCCGGCGTGCTGTGCGGGCAGCGCTTTGGCACGCGCCTGACGCTCGAGCCGGCAGCGGCCTCGCCCGCGCTCGAGCACCTGGTGGGCGCGCTGCGCGCGCGCGGCGCACAGATCGCAGCCCGCGGCGCCGAGGGCGAGCCGCTGCGGGCGCCGATTCTCGATCGCGCCCCTGCTGCCAGAGGAGCAGCTGCTCGGCATCGAGTGCGCGCTGCCCGGACCCGACGCCGACGCCAAGGGCGCGCTACTGCTGTCGGGACTGTTCGCCGCAGGCTCGACCGCCGTGTCCGAGCCGCTGCTCTCCGCCGACCACAGCGAGCGCATGCTGGCCGCGTGCGGCGTGCCGCTGCGCCGGCTCGGCCCGATGGCGGGATTCGACCCGCAGCAGTGGGACGGCCAGCTGCGCCTGCCCCAGCCGTTCTCGCTTCCGGGCAGCACCAGCGTGGCCGCGCTCTTGGCCCTCGCCGCCGCCGTGCTGGAAGGCAGCCGCGTCATGCTGCCCGATGTGGGCGTCAACCCCTCGCGCACGGGCTGCTTCGACGCGCTGCGCCTGCTCGGCGGCCGTTGCGCGTGGACCGCCAAGGGCGACCGCGCCGGGCACGAGCCGGTGGCGGAGCTGCGGGCGCACGCGAGCCCGCTGCGCGGCGGCGCGATGGCTGGCGAGCTGCTGCTGCGCTGCGGCGACGAAGCGCCGGCGTTGTGCCTGCTCGGCGCGCGCTCCGCCCGCGGGCTGCAGCTCGACCCCACCGGCTGCCCCGCGCTGGCGGAACCGAGCCTGCTGCGGGCTCTGGCCAGCCTGGTGCGCGCGTTCGGCGCCGGCTGTGCGCTGGAAGACGGCGTGCTGCACGTGAGCCCGGCGCCGCGCCTGCTACCGGCGCGGGTCGACGCCCGCGAGGACCGTCGTCTGGCGGCCTGCGCCGTGCTATTCGGGCTCGCAGCGCCGGGAGAGACCGTGGTGGACCATGCCGCTTGCATCGACGACGACTACCCCGGTCTGCTGGACCTGCTGCAGCGGCTCGGCGCCGGCATCGAACGTGAAGCGCCGGCCCCAAGCGGGGGCCAAGCATGACGCGGGCGCGTCCAGTGGTCGCGATCGACGGCCCGGCCGGCGCGGGCAAGAGCACGCTCGCGCGCATGCTGGCGCAGCGCCTGGGCTACGTGCTGGTCGACACCGGCGCGCTGTACCGGGGCGTGGCGCTGGCCGCGCGCGAAGCCGGGCTCTCGTTCGAGCAGGGGCCCGCGCTGGGCGCGCTGGCGCGCGGCTTGCGCCTGGCGTTTCGCGCGGGTGACGAAGGCGGCCAGCACCTGCTGATCGACGGCCGCGACCGCAGCGGCGACATCCGCACCCCGGAAATCTCCATGGGTGCAAGCGATGTTTCGAAGCACGCGGAGGTGCGGGCCGCGCTGCTCGGCATCCAGCGTGAGCTGGGACGGCAGGGCGGGGTCGTGCTGGAAGGCCGCGACATCGGGACGGTGGTGTTTCCGGACGCGGAGGTCAAAGTCTTCTTGACCGCGACCGCGCAGACACGCGCGGCGCGCCGCGCCGACGAACTGCGGGCGCGCGGCCTGCCGGCCGACCCCGAGACCACTCTGCGCGAGGTGCGGGCGCGGGACGAGCAGGACCAGAATCGGCCGGTCGCCCCACTGCGCCCGGCGCCCGACAGCGTGGTGCTCGACACCACCGACCTCGACATCGACCAGGCCCTGGCCCGGCTGCTGGACGTGGTCAAGGACAGGTCTGGTTGACAGCCCCAGACCTCGCGGTTAGCCTACCCCGCCCAAAGATTCCGCGGCCTTGCCGCGTGCCTTGCCGACCGCGCGCGGGTGCGTCTTTCCCGCGGTTTGATTGATTCTGAACAAGCCTATCGGCGTTTGGCGCCGGCTTCGAGCAAGGCCAGATGGGCTCTGAGGAAAGGGGTTCCCCGCAAGTATGACGAGCACAGACCACGCCACGACCGCTTCCGGCAACATGGAGGAGTCGTTCGCCAGCTTATTCGACGCATCGATGCAGCATGCCGACTCGCTCAAGGAGGGCGAGATCGTCAAGGGACACGTCATCAAGGTCAACCGCGACACGGTGATCGTGGACATCGGATACAAGTCCGAGGGCGTGATTCCCGCCAGCGAGTTCATCGATACCAGCGGCAAGGTGAGCGTCCATGCCGGTGACGAGGTCGACGTGCTGGTCGAGGCCAAGGAGAACGACCAGGGGCTGGTTGCGCTCTCCAAGGAGAAGGCCGACAAGCTCAAGGTCTGGGACGAGATCAGCGCCGCCTGCGAGCGTGACGAGCTGATCGAGGGCACGATCACCGCACGGGTGAAGGGCGGCCTGCAGGTCTCGATCCGAGGCGGCGTCAAGGCCTTCCTGCCGGGCTCGCAGGTCGACCTGCGGCCGGTGCGCAACCTCGACCGCCTGATCGGCCAGACCTACGAGTTCAAGGTCATCAAGTTCAACAAGAAGCGCGGCAACATCGTGCTCTCGCGCCGCGTGCTGCTCGAAAAGGAGCGCAACGAGCTCAAGGCGCAGACGCTGCAGCGGCTCGAAGAAGGCATGGTCGTCACCGGCACGATCAAGAACATCACCGAGTACGGGGCGTTCGTGGATCTGGGCGGCATCGACGGCTTGCTGCACATCACCGACATGAGCTGGGGCCGGGTCAACCACCCGTCCGAGGTGTTCAAGATCGGCGACGAGGTCACGGTCAAGGTGCTGCGCTACAACGCCGAGACCGAGCGCGTCTCACTGGGCCTCAAGCAGACTCAGGAGGACCCCTGGGAGCAGGCGCAGGGCAAGTTCCCTGTCGGCACGCGCATCCGCGGCAAGGTGATGTCGCTGACCGACTACGGCGCGTTCGTCGAGATGGATCAGGGCATCGAGGGCCTGATCCACGTCAGCGAGATGAGCTGGGGCAAGCCCAAGCACCCCTCCAAGGTGCTCAAGGAAGGCCAGGAGGTCGAGTGCCTGGTGCTCGAGGTCGACCCCACCGCCAAGCGCATCAGCCTGGGTCTCAAGCAGCTGCTGCAGGACCCCTGGCAGGAGTTCGCCTCCAAGTACAACCCGGGCGACATCATCCGCGGCACCGTGCGCTCGCTGACCGATTACGGCGTGTTCGTCGGCATCGCGGACGGCGTCGACGGCATGGTGCACAAATCCGATCTGAGCTGGACGCAGCGCATCAACAACCCGGCCGACCTGTACAAGAAGGGCGACGAGGTCGAGGCGATCATCCTCTCGATCAACCACGCCGAAAAGAAGGTCTCGCTCGGGATCAAGCAGCTCTACGAGGATCCCTGGTTGCGCCTGCCGGAGAACTACCCGGTCGGCACCGTGCTCGAGGTGCGGGTCAAGTCGATCGCGGAGTTCGGCGTGTTCGTGGAGATCGAGCGCGGCGTCGAGGGCCTGGTGCACGTCTCGGAGTACCCTGAGAGCTGGAGCGGCGACGCCCCCTCACACGTCAAGGACGGCGACATCGTCAAGGCCGAGATCATCTCGATGGACCCCGAAGAGCGCCGCATCGCGCTCTCGTTCCGCCGCGCCTTCGAGCGCGAAGAGACGGCCGAGGCGCTCAAGTTCATGGAGCGCGCGCGCGGCGACAAGGGCGGCGGCCGGGCCGTGGGTCCGAGCGGCAGCGGCGGCGCGACCTTGGGCGACGTGCTCAAGCAGAAGCTCGGCGACCTGTCCAAGGACTGAGCCGCGCAGCCGCGCGCTTGCGCCCACCCGCGGGAGTCACGGCTCGCAGCCGCCCGGGTTGGGCGCGCGCCCGGCGCTGCGCTATGGTGAGCAGATGGAGCCTGCCCGATGAGCCAGCCGGGTGAAGGTGAAGGGGACGTGCTGGTCCTGCCGCCTTCGGGCCCCGGCTCCAAGCGGCGCAGGGGTTGGTTTCTGGGTGTGTGCGGGCTGCTGCTGCTGGCGGTGGTGGTGGCGTTCCGCGAGGTTCTGCTGCCGTTTCTGCTCGGCCTGGTGCTGGCTTACGTGCTGTCGCCCGTGGTGGGTCTCGCTCAGCACGCGCTCGGGCGTATCAAGCCGCCCCGCTGGTCCGTCGTGCTGGTGCTGTATGCAACCCTGATCGGCATGTTGGTGGCGCTGGTCTCGCTCTCCGGCCCGCGGCTCGCCGCCGAGCTGGGCAGGCTCAGCCGGGACGCGCCGCGCGCGGTCGCGACCTTCCGCAAGCAGTGGCTGCCGGAAATCGACCGCCGCCTGCGCGAGGCCCGCGCGCCCTACCTGGCGCAGCCGAGCGGTGAGGCCGAGAGCCGCGCGGTGGCACCGGTCAAGCCGCCGGTGAGGCTGCCCGAGCCGGGCGCGATCGAGGTGCGCCCGCGCCCCGGCGGAGGCTACCAGGTGCTGCTGCCGCAGGGCGGCCTGCGCGTGGTGCCGGAGAGCAACCGCGCCTACCGCATCGAGGCCGGGGGCCGGCGCGGCAAGACCCAGGGCGACCTGGCGGCGGCGATCACCTCCGCGGTGGCCCGCACCATGGACAACACCGAGCAGACCGCGCTCGCGCTGCTGCAGGCCGCTCAGCAGCTCATCACCAAGCTGGTTCGTGGCATCTTCGGGCTGCTGCTCACGATCGTGATCTCGGCCTATCTGCTCATCACCAGCGACCGCGTCTTCGTATTCGCGCGCTCGTTATATCCGCCCGAGCGCCGCGTGGATTTCGACGAGCTAGTGCGCCGCATCGACCGCGGGCTCTCGGGCGTCGTGCGCGGGCAGTTGATCATCTGCGCGATCAACGGCGTGCTGTCGGGAATCGGTTTCTACCTGCTCGGCATCAAGTACTGGACGTTTCTGACCCTGCTCGCCGCCGTAATGAGCATCATTCCGATCTTCGGCTCGATCCTGAGCAGCATTCCCGCGGTGCTGGTGGCGCTGACCCAGGACTTCGGGCTGGCGCTGCTGGTGCTGGCCTGGATCGTCGGCATTCACCAGCTCGAGGCGCACGTGCTCAATCCCAAGATCATGGGCGACTCGGCGCGCGTGCACCCGGTGCTGGTGGTGTTCGCGCTGCTGGCCGGCGAGCACGCGGCCGGCATCGTCGGCGCGCTGCTGGCGGTGCCGGTGCTCAGCATCATCCAGACGCTCTTCCTCTACCTGCGCGAGCGCTTCCTGGGCGTCCCCCGCAGCTCCTCCATGCCGCCCCCCGCGGTCGAAGCCCCGCGCCCCGAGCCCGAATCGGTCTCCACCGCAGATCCCTCACGGGCGCACTAGAAACTAGAGCACCGAACATATTGAAACGGTGTGCGAAGTCGGGGTCATGGCGGGATGCAGGGTGCGGGCGGGAGCCCGAAGGCGTACGTAGTACATCCTAGGTCGAGCGGGGAGCGCGCGTGCCATACGCCCGCGAGGGCCCCGAAGTCGTGCGTGTGTCAATATGTTCGGTGCTCTAGGCTCTAGGGGCTGTCCCTGGATCTTCAAGACAGCTCGACCACCACCGCGGTGATGTTGTCGCGGCCGCCGCGCTGGTTTGCGAGCTGCACCGCGCGGTTGGCCGCGTCCTTGACCGAGCCCGAGCCGAGCGCCGCGATTTCGGGCTCGTCGAGGTAGCTGTGCAACCCGTCCGAGCACAGCAGGAAGCGGTCGCCGCTGCGCACCGGCAGCGCGCGTGTGTCGACCTGCACGTACTCGCGCGAGCCGACCGCGCGCGTGATCACGTTCTTCTGCCGGGAGTGGCGCGCCTCCTCGGCGGTGATCAGGCCCTTCTTCAGCTGCCACGCCACCAGCGTGTGATCTTCGGTCACCTGCTCGACGTTGCCGTCGCGCACGAGGTAGATACGGCTGTCGCCGACCTGCGCGATGATCGCGTGCTCACCGCGGGCCAGCAGCACGCTGATGGTGGTGCCCATGCCCTTGCGCTCGGGGTTGGCCTCGCCCAAGCCGAACACCATGTAGGTCGCGGCCTGCACCGCGCTCTCGATCAGCCGCAGCGTGCGGCGCATGGCCTCCGCCGGGGCGTCGCCGGGCGGCAGGTCGTCGATCGCGGCCAGCGCCTGGCCCTCGCGCTTGACCATGCTGTGCAACACGTCCACGGCCTCGCCGCTGGCGACCTCGCCGGCGTTGTGGCCGCCCATCCCGTCGGCCACGACATACAGGCCCAGCTCGTCGTCGGCCAGGAAGGCGTCTTCGTTGGAAAGCCTTCGCCGTCCGATGTCGCTGACCCCAAACGCAACGCGCTTCACGGTTCCTCGTCTTCGGAGCGGGCTCGCAGGCCCGCACGCCCATTGTAGATTTGTCGGCCGCGCTTGCCCACCACCAAGGCGAGGGGCCGGCCCCGGCCAGCGGCCACGCGAGGCCCGCCCGACGGGCGGGGCGGACGCACGAGCACGCGCCCAGCGCGGGCACGTCGGTTTGCAGTTGAATCCAGCCGAAACAGTGGCCATCTATACCGACATGTCAGGAGCTTGTCGCCCGCGTGGCCTCGGCAGGGGCGCTTTCTTGCCCCAGGCAGTCGCCCTGGTCTTGAACGCCATGACGCTGTGCGCGCCCGGTGTGTCACGCGCCGAAATCTCGGACGAGCAGCGCATCCGGCTGGCCCAGCGCCTCAAGGAGGTGACCGTCACCGTGGTGGCGGGGGAGTCCTCGGGCTCGGGCTTCGTGGCTCCGGCGCACGGCTGGATCGTCACCAACGCCCACGTCGCCTCGGGGGCGCGCTGGAGCGGCCGGCTGCGGGTGCGCTTCGGCGACGGCAGCGTGCGCGAGGCCAGCCTGATCGCCTACGACGCGCGCCACGATCTGGCGGTGGCGCAGGTCGACGGCCGCGTGCACGTGCGTCCGCTGCCGCTGGGCGACTCCGACCAGGTCAAGGTGGGCCAGACCGTGCTCGCGTTCGGCAGCCCCTACGGCCTCGAGGGCACGCTCACCCAGGGCATCGTCAGCGCACGTCGCGATCTGGCCGCGATCGGCGAGGGCGACGTGCGCGGTGTGATCCAGACCGACGCGCCGATCAACCCGGGCAACTCGGGCGGCCCGCTGGTCAACACGAACGGTGAGATCATCGGGGTCAACACCGCGATCCTCTCGCGCAGTGGGGCCAGCGCAGGCATCGGCTTCGCGGTGCCGGCGCGCTACGTCAAGCAGCTGCTGGCGGAGGTGGAACAGGAGCTGACCGGGTCGGGAGCCCGAGCCGCCGGCCCCAACGCCCGCTCCGAGCGCCGCGAAGGCGGGCACCACCACGCGCACCCGGCCCGCAGGGTGTGGCTGGGCGTATACGGCGCGGACTTTCGGGCGCAGGGCTACCGGGGCGTGCGCGTGCTCCGCGTGGTGCCCGGCAGCCCAGCGGCGCGCGCCGGCATACTCAGCGCCTCCGACCCGCCGCCGCCCTTCATCGCGCAGCTGGGCGTGCCGTGGACCGGGCACATCATCCTGGCGCTCGACTCACATCCGGTGCACAGCATGGCGGAGCTGCAGAAGCAGCTCGATCACCATCTGCCCGGCGAGCAGGCTCTGATCACGGTGACCGTCGGCCCGGGCATCGTAACCGGCGAGACGATCGTCGAGCTGGACTCGCCGCCGGAGCCGTGAGTTCCGTGGGCACGCCTATCACCCCAGCCAGCACGATCGAACGCGCCCGCACTGCGCGCGAGCCGGCCGAGGTGGCCGCCGCGCTCGAGGCGCTGAGCGCGCTCGAGCCCGAGCAGCAGCCCGAGCGGGCGGCGCTCTGGCTCGAGCTGCTGCGCGCGGACCCGTCGCGGCCGACGTTGCTCGCCGACGTCGAACGCGTGCTCGCGCGCTGGCCCGAAGACCCGGCCCTGGTCACGCGCGCGTGCGATGCGTTGATCCGCGCGGCCGAGCTCACGCCCGCGGACGAGCCGCCTGCTGCGCAGGGGCCGGCTGCACGCGCCGCCGCAGCCGCCGCGCGTTGCCTGACCGCGCTCGAGCGCCGCGGAGGCGAGCCCGCCATGCTCTCTTACCTGCGCATGGGCCGCGCCAACGCGCTGCGTCTGGCGCACGCCTGGGACGAGGCGCTGGCCGCCTTCGAGCAGGCGCTCGCGGCCGAGCCCGAGCGGGGTAGCTTCTGGTTCAACCTCGGCCTGCTGCACAAGGCGCGGGGCGACTTTCGCCAGGGCCTGGCCTGCAACCAGCGGGCCCGTGCGCTGCTCGGCGATCAGAAGGCGGTGCTGTGGAACAGCGCGATCTGCGCCACCGCGCTGGGCGAAGGCGCGCTGGCGGTCGAGGCGCTGCGCAAGCTCGGCCACGACGCGCGGTGCGCCGAAAGCGGCATGCCCGAGGTCGAGCAGCTGCCGCCGTTTCTGGTACGCGCGGCCACGGTCGGCGCGGGCCTGGGGCCGGGGTCGGCCGTGCCCGAGCGTTCGGTGAGCTTCGAGCTGCTGTGGGTCAGCCCGCTCAGCCCGTGTCACGGCGTGGTGGCCAGCGCCAGCTACCGCGAGGCCTCCGTCGATTACGGCGACGTGGTGCTGTGGGACGGCGCGCCGGTGGCGTTCAGCGAGCGCGACGGCCGGCCCACGCCCTGCTTCCCGTTGCTGGCCGTGCTGCGCCGCGGCGACGAGCGGCGGCTGCGCTTCGTGGCGCTGCAACAGCAGCCGGGGCAGCTCGACGCGCTCGCGGCCGATCTGCCCGAGGGCAGCCGCGCGTTCGTGCACCAGGAGCGGGTGGAGATGCTGTGCAGCCGCTGCGCGAGCGGCGAGCACATGCACAAGCACCGCCACCGTCCGCCCGAGGCGCACCGCGTGGTGTACGGCAAGCTGGTGATCGACGGCGGGATCGCGCTCGGCGAATTCCGCCGCGAGCTGGACGCGCGCTTGCGGCGCCACCCCGGCGTGCAGCTGGTGCTGCCCGGCCTGCTCGAGGCGCTGGGCGAAACCGCCGCTGCCGGCAAGGCCCACCAGCTCTGGCGCGGGCTCACGCGCGCGGGGCTCAAGAGCCAGGAAACAGGATGACGGGAAGGCGGGAAGCCCTGACGATCGGGCGATCATCTCGATGCGGCACGCCCCACGAGCGCCCGGGTCCAGCATGACCGCCGTGACCGGCGAACGCGTGCGCGCGTTCACCCACCCGCTGTGGTGGGCGGCGCTGCTGTTGCTGCTGCTCAACGATCACGTGCTCAAGGGCTCGGGCCTGCTGCCCGGAGCGCTCACCGGCAAGCTCAGCGACCTGGCCGGCATGCTGGTCGCACCGCCGCTGCTGGTCGCGCTGCTGCGCGCGCGCCGGCCCTGGGGGCGCATGGCGGCGGCGGCCCTGGTGGGCGGCGGCTTTGCGCTGATCAAGCTGACGCCCCAGCTCGCGCACGCCGCGGAGCACGGGTTGGGCTTGCTCGGCCTTCCCTCGCGCATCTGGATCGATCCGAGCGATCTGTGGGCGCTGCTGGCGCTTCCGCTCGGGGCCTGGCTGTCCCGGCCCGTGCCCGCGCGCGCCGGCAGCCCGTGGCCGGCACGCGGCGCGGTCGCGCTCGGGGCCGCCGCCTGTTTGGCCACCGCCGGGACGCACAACGGCGACAGCGGACGCAAGGACGCGCCCGACCTCGAGAACGACACCGGCGACGCGCTCTCGCTGGTGCTGTCCTCCACCGAGGGCGCCGGCGGCTGCAGCCTCTACCGTGACGACCGCAGCGCGCTGCTCACCGCGGACGCGTTCAGCGCGACCCGTGAAGTCACGCTCGACGCGGGCGCACGCGTGGCCCTCCCGCTCGACCCGGAGACCACGCCCTGCGGTGCCGCGTCGATCGCGCTGCCCGACGGCGAGCAACACTACGTGCTCTGGCGCGGCCTGGACCAGATCGCCGATTTCGTGGGCGCGGATGACACGCAGCGCAAGGCCCGGCGCGTGGTCGTCAACGGCAAGACGGGCCGCTTCAAGCTCGCGCTCGGCAGCGATCTGAAGAGCTTCGAGCCGGGTGGCACGGCGCCTGACTCCACCTGCGCGGAGGACCAGCCTGCGTACTCGCTCGAGGCGACCGCCTTCGCCGACGCCCAGGGCTTCCTGCAGCTGTCCGAGATCCGCCGCGACCCGGACGGCTGCTTGGAGAGCGACTGGCTGACGGGGGAGGGCGACGGCGGCGTCGACACCGCGCGGCTGTGCGTGCCGGACTGGGCCTTTCCGTTCAAGACGGGGGAACGGCTGGCCGTGACCCAGGAACTGGGAGCGGACGGGGACCGCAGCGTGCGCATCACGCGTTTCGACGCTGCGGTCGCGAAGCTGCAGCTGGTGATCTGGAACGACGCGCAGAGCTTCGGCGACGGCGCGCTGCAGGCGGTCACGCCGGTCGACTGCGTGGGCACGCTCTCGGACTGTGGGTCCTACCTGCGGCCGGTCGCGGTGCGCGTGCGGGGCAAGGACGCGCTGCTCCGCTCGGGCGACGAAACCACGCTCAAAGCCGATGCGCCCAAGACTCGCCGCATCCTGATCGGCGCCGGACGTGACGTCGCATGGGCCGGCGCGCAGTGTCAGGGCCGCGACGCGCGCGTCGGCGCGCTCGTGAACGCGCTCGAGCTGCGAACCTACTGACGCTGCCGGCCCGGCCGCGGCGCGAGTGCGCGTTGCACCCGCATTGTCATACCTCGCCTCAGCTCACCCGACACGTTTCGTAAGCGTGGCGCGGCGCCCTCGAGCGGCCGTATACTGACGCGTTACACGGGGAGGAACGTCGAGCAGATCAAGCTACCGCGAGGGATCGAGCCAGGCCGGAGTCACGCAGACCTGCGCGCGCGCCAAGTTGCGCGCCCGATTTTGTCGCGACGCGCCACCATACCCTCGAACGCGCACTTCGTGCCGCCGTACTGAATGGCCAACGACGCTCCGACGCTCTACGGCAAGTACCAGCTACTCGAGCAACTCGCTCGCGGCGGCATGGCCGAGGTGTACAAGGCCAAGGCCCACGGCGTCGAGGGTTTCGAGAAGATCCTGGTCATCAAGCGCATCCTGCCCGAGCTCAGCCAGAACCCGCGCTTCGTCTCCATGTTCATCGACGAGGCCAAGATTGCGGTCACGCTGTCGCACGCCAACATCGTCCAGGTGTTCGACCTCGGCCACGCCGAGGGCACTTATTTCATCGCCATGGAGTACGTGGCCGGCATGGACTTGGCCGCCATGCTCAAGCGCGCAAACCAGGCCAGGCGCAGGCTCTCGCC
Organism: uncultured delta proteobacterium; assembly: GCA_963778655.1. Lineage (GTDB taxonomy): Bacteria > Myxococcota_A > Polyangia > Polyangiales > JAFGIB01 > CAVZVA01. The sequence goes on along the minus strand of CAVZVA010000009.1, from coordinate 1,434,277 downwards.
CGAGCTCGCGGTGTTCGTGATCAGCGAGCTCGCCAAGGGGCTCGACTATCTGCACCGCCGCCGCGACGCCGAGATGCAGCCGCTCAACATCGTGCACCGCGACGTCTCGCCGCAGAACGTGCTGCTCAGCTTCGAGGGCGAGGTGAAGCTGACCGACTTCGGCATCGCCAAGGCGCGCAGCGTGGCCCAGGCCGTGACCGAAGTGGGCGTGATCAAGGGCAAGTACGCCTACATGTCCCCGGAGCAGCTGGTGGGCCAGAAGCTCGACGCGCGCACCGACATCTTCAGCGCCGGCACATTGCTCTACGAGGTGCTGTGCGGGCAGAACCCGTTCCAGGCCGCGTCCAGCTACGACACGCTGCAGCGCATCCGCAAAGGCGCCGTCACCCCGATCGAGGAGCTGCTACCGGACTTGCCCGAGGAGATCGGCCGCATCGTGCGGCGCGCGATGGCCGCGCAGGTCGAGGAGCGCTACCAGAGCGCGGGCGAGCTGTACGAGGACCTGATCCAGCACCTCTACACCGCGGGACGCCGCGTGAGCGCGCGCGACCTGATTGACCACTTGGCCGCGCTGCGCAGCAGCACCGACGACACCGGCCGCGCCGGCGAGCGCCTGGAGGCCGTGTTCGAGGTGACGGCGTTCGACGAGCCGATGCCGGAACGCACGCGGGTGGAGCGCGGCCGCCGCCCGCGGCTGGAGCCGGTGACCCCCAGCTCGACCCCGAGCGCGGCCACCCCGCGCGAGCGCACCGAGTGGCGGGATGTCACGGTGCTGGCGGTGCGGCTGGAGCCGGGCGACGCGATTCACGACCAGACCATCGCGCACGTGGTCGAGCGCTTCGGCGGCAGCGTGGTGGCCAAGGACATGCTGCCCGAGGCGGCGGATGGAAAACGCGTGCTGCTCGCGCTGTTCGGCGAGCTCGACCCCGACGGCAGGGACGCGGACAACGCCGCGCGCTGTGCGCTCAAGCTGGCGCGCTCGGCCAGCGCCGCGGCAGCCGAGGCCGGCACGACCACCAGCGCGGCGATCGCGCTGTGCTCCGGCCGCGTGCTGATCGATCTCGGCGGCACGCTGCTGCGGGACGACAGCTACTCCAAGCTGCTGGCGCGCACGCTCGAGTTCGCCAGCGCCACCGGCGAGGGCCAGATCCTGGTCGACAGCGCCTGCGAGAAGGCACTGCGTAACCGCTTCAGGCTGGTGGCGGCGGGACGCCAGGTCGAGGACGCCCACCTGCTCGCCAGCGAGCGCGGCATGGCGGACGCGCCCGGCCGCTTCGTCGGTCGGCGCGCCGAGCTGCGCAAGGTGGGCGAGGCGCTGGGGCGCGCCCACCAGGGCGCGCTGCAGGTGATCGGGCTGCACGGCGAAGCCGGCGCGGGCAAGTCGCGTTTGCTGGCGGAGACCATGCGGCGCCTGGGCCTGGCCGGGCACAGCGTGGGCCTGCACGTCGCGACGCTGACGCCACAGATGCGGGAGTCGCCGCTGTCGGCCATCCAGGAGATGCTGCGCAGCGTGTTGGGCGTCGACGAATTCGACCCCGAGGCGCTGGTCCGCGGCCGCACCACGCGCCTGCGCGAGCTCGGGCTGCTCTCGGTGGAGCAAAGCGCGGTCGCGGCCGCGCTCGGGTTGCAGCGCGATGCGCCGCGCCGCACCGGCCACCGCCCGCTGAAGGCCGCGTTGCTGCGCATCGTGCGCAAGCTGGCCGAAGATCAGCTCACGATCTTCGCCTTCGACGGCGCCGAACACATGGACGTGGACTCGCTGTCGATCGTGGAGGACATGCTGCGCGGCGTGTCGCAGGCCCGCATCGGCGTGTTCCTGTGCTACCGCCCGGGCCACGCGCCGCGCTGGGCCAACACGGACAACTTCACCGAGGTGCGGCTGGCGCCGATGAGCGACGAGGACGTCGCGCGTCTGGTGGCCACGCGCCTGGGGGCCGACGAGATGCCGTTCGAGCTGTTGCGCGAGGTGACGACCAAGAGCGGCGGCAATCCGCTTTACGTCGAGGAATACCTCAAGGCGCTGCAAGCGACCGGCGCGATCACCTTCGACGAGGGGCAGGTCCGCTACGACCGGCGCGCCGCCGGCATGGACGTGCCCAAGACCTTGCGCGGCATCATCGCCTCGCGCATCGCCAAGCTCGACCCGACCCAGCGCTACTTGCTGCAGGTCGCTTCGATGGTCGGCGAGCGCTTCCAGGCGGACATCGTCGCGGCGGCCTCCCAGGAGGACATCCGTACGGTGACCGAGGCACTGCAGTCCAAGGAGATGCGGGGTATCGTCGCCGCGCGCGGCCCCAGCGAGCACATGTTCTCACACGGTCTGGTGCAGCAAGTGCTGGTGGAGAGCGTGACCCTGCAGGCACGCAAGGAGATCCACGCCGCGATCGCCGATGCGATCGTGCGTCTCCACCCCGACCGCATCGACGAGATGGCCGAACGCCTGGCGCGGCACTATCAGGAAGCGGGCGACGACGACCACGCGGTCGGGTACCTGCTGCGCGCCGCGGATCGGCTCGAAGACGAAGGCGCGCTCGAGGGCGCGATCCTCGAGCTGCGGCGCGCGGTGGACTTCCTGGCCACGGCCGACCCCAAGCACCGCGTGCTGATGCTGGACCAGTACGAGCGCCTGGCCGAGCTGTGCTTCCGCAACCGCCAGCTCGCCGAGGGCACGGAGCTGATGGAGCGCGCGCTCAAGGCGGCCGAGAGCGCGCGCTCGCAGACCCATGCCGCCCGTTTCTGCATGTGGCGCGGGCGCATGCTGGTGGGCGCGTCGCGCATCGAGGAGGGGCGACGCTGGCTCGATCAGGCGCAGCACGTCGCGCGCGGACTGACCGACTGGGAGCTGTCGCGCGACGTGTTCCTGGCCACGGCCGACGCCGACGCGCGCGGCGGCGAGTTCGAAAAGGCGGTCGGCTTCCTGCGCGAGGCGCTGCAGCTCTCGCGTGAGGCGGGCGATCGGGCCTCCGAGCTGCGCTGCTTGACCCTGCTGGCGCTGACCTACGCGCGCATGGGCGACCGGCACTCGGCGCTCTCGACGCTGGAGCAGGTCAAGCGACTGGGCGAGGAGCGCGGCGACCCGGCGACCTCGAGCCAGCTATACCGGCTGGAGTCGCAGATCCACTACCACGCGCGCGATCAAGAAGCTTCGGCCAGGGCCGCGGCCAAGGCGCTGGAGCTTGCGCGCGAGGCGGGCCTGCAGCACGAGGCGGCGCTCAACGCGCACAACATGGGCGAGGCCTTCCTGCGCTTGGGCGATCACCGGCGCGCGTTCGCGGCGCTGCGCAGCAGCTACGAGGTGGCGGTCGAAAACGGCTACGTGCGCTTGCAGATGTCGAACATCCGCGCGCTCGGCTTCATCGACGCGACTCGCTTCGGCTCGAGCGAGGGAAGGGCGCGCGTGCTGCAGGCGATCGAGTACGCGGAAAAGCACGACTTCGTGTGGGACGTGATTCAGGGCAAATTCTTCCTGGCGGTGATCGAGCAGAAGCGGGACGACGCCGAGGACGCGCGCGCGCGGCTGCGCGAGGTGCTGAACCTGGCGGCGCAACACGGCCACCGCAACTACATCGAGGACGCGGAAGGCGCGCTGCGCCAGATCGACGCCGGCGAGACCATCGACCTGCCGTGCTAGGATATCGGGAGGGTCACGCGACCCTCCCGCCCGTTGGAACCCCTCGGATCGCAAGGGGAAAACACGGGGGTCCGGGTTCGCTCGTGCTCGCCTTGAGGCTTCTTCAAAGGGGCTGCTAGAGTCCGCTCCACCCACAAGGAGCGAGCCATGCCCAGCCGAACCGAAATCGTCACCCTCTATCTCGAGGCGCAGCGCTCCCGCGAGGACGCCAAGCTCGACGCGATCGACGCGCTGATCGCAGACGACATCGTCATGGCCAGCCCGATGGGCAACACCCAGGGCAAAGAGAAGATCATGTCCCGCATGCGCAAAGGCGGCAGCGGTCCGATGGCCCAGATGCAGTCCAGCCTGGTGTGGAGCACGCCGGTCGAGGCCGACGGGATGGTGACCACCAGCGCCGACCTGCCTGCCGGGCTGCCGCTGCCGGTACCGATCAAGGGCCTGGAGATGAAGTTCTCGTTCACCGAAGACAACCGCATCTGCAAGGTCGACTTCACCCCGCGCATGTAGGGCCGGCGCCGCGAGAGGGAAGCAGGAAGGCGGGATGACGGGAAGGCAGAGCGTTTGGTCGAGGCGCGAACGCGGCTCTCTGAACATTCGTTTGAGCTTCCCACCTTCCTGTTTGCTCCGGCGTGCGCAGCGCCTGCACGCGAGCGAGCGGGGCGACGCTGGGGTTTTGCTGTAGACTGCGCGGTCATGAGCACGCCCGCCGTGGCCGCCGCCGCACCACGCACCTACCGCTACTACGACCTGATCATGGCGTCGTTCGTGTGCGTGCTCTTGTGCGCGAACCTGATCGGCGTGAGCAAGGTCGCCCAGGTCTCGCTGTTCGGGCGGCCCACTGCCTTTGGCGCGGGCAACCTGTTCTTTCCCCTCAGCTACCTGTTCGGCGACATCCTGACCGAAGTGTACGGCTACGCGCGCTCGCGGCGCGTGGTGTGGGCCGGTTTCGGCGCGCTGCTGTTCGCGTCCGTGATGAGCGCGGTGGTCGTGCACCTGCCCCCGGCCGACGGCTGGACTGGGCAGGCCGTGATCGAGCAGGCCTTCGGCTCCACCTGGCGCATCGCGCTGGCCTCGCTGGTCGGGTACTTCTGCGGTGAGTTCACCAACTCGTTCACCCTGGCCAAGATGAAGATCTGGACCCAGGGCCGCTTCCTGTGGACCCGCACCATCGGCTCGACCATCGTGGGCGAGGCCTGCGACACGACGGTGTTCTATCCGCTGGCGTTCTTCGGCACCTGGTCGAATGACCTGCTGCTCAAGGTGATGCTCGCCAACTACGTGCTCAAGGTCTCGTGGGAGGTGGTGGCGACGCCGATCACCTATCGAGTGGTCTCCGCCCTCAAGCGCGCCGAGCGCGAGGACTTCTACGACCGCGACACCAACTTCACGCCGTTCGCGCTCTCGGTCAGCGCCGACCGCCGCCAGCGCTGAGCGCGGTTGTCCGGATCACCGGAAGAAGGGAAGAGCTGCGGAGCTCCGTTCCCGCCTTCGAGCACCCGATCACACCTCGATCTGCATCCCGAGCTCCACCACCCGCCCGGGCGGCAGGCCGAAGAACTCGGTCGCGGTGTGGGCATTGCGCGAGAGGAAGGCGAACAGCGCCGAGCGCCAGCGCCACATCCCCGAGCGTCCGGTGGCGAGCAGGGTCTCGCGCCCGAGAAAGAAGCTGGTGTCGTTGAGCTCGATGTCGATGCCCGCGATCCGCCGTACCTGGCGCAGCACGTCGGGCACCCGCGGCGACTGCATGAATCCGTAGTGGGCGACCACGTGGTACATGCCCTGGCCGAGCTCGCGGCAGGCGACGCGGTCGCGCCGGCGCAGGATTGGCACGTGCTCGGTGATGATCGAGAGCAGCAGCACGCGCTCGTGCAGCGACTTGTTGTGCTTCAGGTGGTGCAGCAGCGCCGGCGGCACGCTCTCGGGATTGGAGGTCATGAACACGGCAGTTCCGGGCACCCGCACCAGCGGGTGGCTCGCCAGGTCCGCGATGAACGGCGCGATCGGCAGCGCGGACGCGCGCAGCCTGTCCCCCAGGATGCGGCGCCCGCGCTTCCAGGTGCTGAACACCACGAACAGCATCACGCCGACCGCCAGCGGTAGCCACCCTCCGCTCTCGATCTTGACCATGTTGGCGCCGAAGAACGACAGGTCGACGGTGAGGAATAGCGCCAGCACCGAGATCCCCAGCGGCAGCCCCCAGCGCGGGCGCATCACCGAAAAGAACAACACCGAGGTCACCGACATGGTGCCGGTCACCGCGATGCCGTAAGCGGCGGCCAGCGCCGACGAGCCGCGAAACGCCAGCACCAGCGCCACGCAGGCCAGCGCCAGCCAGGCGTTGACCTCCGGCACGTAGATCTGACCCTCGTGATGGCCGGAAGTGTGGACCACCTTCAGCCGCGGGCAGTAGCCCAGCTGCACCGCTTGATTGGTCAGCGAGAATGCGCCCGAGATCAACGCTTGCGAGGCGACCACGGCCGCGACCGTGGCGATCACGACCACCGGATACACGGTCCAGCCCGGAGCCAACGCGTAGAACGGATTGGCGACCACTGCGCGGCCACGCGAGAGCAACAGCGCGCCCTGGCCGAAGTAGTTCACCAGCAGGGCCGGAAACGCGAGCGCGAACCACGCCAGACGGATCGGCCGCTTGCCGAAGTGCCCCATGTCCGCGTAGACCGCCTCGGCCCCCGTGATGCACAGCACCACCGCGCCGAGCAGCAAGAAGCCGTGATGGCCGTGCCGCAGCATGAACTCGATGGCGTACAGCGGGTTGAGCGCCCTGAGCACGCTCGGCTCGTGGAAGATCGCCGGCACGCCCATCACGATCAGCGCGCTGAACCAGATCAGCATCGCCGGTCCGAAGATCCGGGCCACGCCGGCGGTGCCCCGCTTCTGGAACATGAACAGACCGGTGAGGATCGCCACTGCCAGCGGCACCAGCCATGGCTCGAGCACCGGAGTCGCCACCTCTAGCCCCTCGACCGCGCCCAGGACCGAAATCGCGGGCGTGATCACCGAGTCACCATAGAGCAGCGCCGCGCCAAACAGGCCAGCCAGCACCAGCGCCCGGCGCACGGAGCTCGGCTCGGATTGGCCCGCCGGCTTGGACACCAGCGCGAGCAACGCGAGGATCCCGCCCTCGCCCTCGTTATCCGCCTCCATGACCATCAGCAGGTACTTGATCGACACCACCAGGGTCAGCGACCAGGTGATGAGCGAGAGGATCCCGATCACGTTGGCCGGCGTCGGCGCAACGCCGTCCGCCGAGTTGAAGCACTCGCGCACCGCGTATAGCGGCGAGGTGCCAATGTCGCCGTAGACCACGCCCAGCGCACCCAGGGCGAGGGCCAACAGCGAAGGCGAGGGTGCGCTTGCCCCTTCGCTCGAGGCGTGACTCGCCGTCTCGGGCACGCCCGACGGAGGTGTTCGTTTCAGCACTGTTTCGGGCATACTGCCCGTGCCTCAGGGCCTCACGGCTTGGGGGGATTGGCCTCGTGCGGCACCGGCTGGTCCTCGGCCGGCTGCTCGCCGTGGGATGGCTCGCCTGCAGGCGTGTTGCCACCGGCCGCGGGCTCCCCGGTGTCCGGCGCAGGCGCCGTGGTTGCGGGCGTCGCGGGCGCCGTGGTCGTGGGCGCAGCCTCTTCGGGAGCGCTCGAGGAGCTCTGCGCGCCCTTCTGCGAAGAGGCTGCCTTCTCCTTGGGTCCGAGCTTGCGCGCTTCCTCCCGCGCCTTGATTGCCCGCGAGGCGTTCTCGAGCGCCTTGTCGCTGCTCGAGGAGATGAACGCCAGCGTGGCGGAGAGCAGCATGAACAGCGCGGCCATGATCACGGTCAGGCGCGTCAGGAAGTTCCCGGCTCCGGCCCCGCCGAACACGCTCTGGCTGGTGCCGCCGAAGGCCGCGCCCATGCCCCCCCCGCGGCCGGCCTGCAGCAGCACGACCAGGATCAAGAACACACAGACGAGCACGTACAGGATGGTGAGAAAGGTGACCATGGCTACTGCACAGGTTCGGCTGCGGCCACGATGGCCGCGAATGAGTCCGCGTCCAGCGACGCTCCGCCGACGAGGGAGCCGTCGATGTCCGGCTCGGCCATCAGTGCCCGCACGTTGTCGGGCTTGACGCTGCCACCGTACAGGATCCGCACCCCTGCGGCCAGGGCCGACCCGAAGCGGCGGCCGACCTCGGCCCGGACCTGCGCGTGCACGCGCTGCGCGTCGGACGGCTTCGCGGTCCGGCCCGTGCCGATGGCCCAGATCGGCTCGTAGGCGATGACCAGGCGGGCGGCCTGCTCGGCATCCAGGCCATCGAGGGCGGCCGCGACCTGGCGCAGCACGTGGGCCTCGGACTGCCCGGCCTCGCGCTGCGCGAGCGTCTCGCCCACGCACACGATCGGCACCATACCGGCCGCCAGCACGGCCGCTGCCTTGCGCCGGACATCGCCGTCTTGCTCGCCGAACAGCGCCCTGCGCTCGGAATGTCCGACGATAACGTGGCTGCAGCCCGCGTCCTGCAGCAGCGCCGCGCTGACCTCCCCGGTAAACGCGCCCTGCGCCTCCCAGTACGCGTCCTGCGCACACAGGCCGATCGCGCTGCCCGCGAGCGCCTCGCCGACGGCCGCGAGCGCCGTGAATACGGGCGCCACCGCGACCTGCGCGCGCGGAGGCGCCCCCGCGCCGCGCCCGAGTCGTGCCTGCAGCGCTCCAACCAGCGCGCGCGACGCCGCTACCGTGTTGTGCAACTTCCAGTTGCCCACCACCAGGGGCCGGCGTACGTCCGCGCTCACGACTGCGCCTCGCCGCAGCGTTGTAGGACCATGCGTGACACGGCTGGTCTCACGATCGCACCGCCTCGATACCCGGCATCGGCCGTCCCTCCAGGTATTCCAGGGACGCGCCGCCGCCGGTGGAGACGTGGTCGTAGCGGTCGGCGAGCCCGGCGTGGTTCACGGCCGACAGGCTGTCGCCGCCGCCCACCACGGTGAAGCCGGCGCAGTCGGCGCCCGCCTGCGCGATGCCGAGGCTGCCGGCTGCGAACGGCGCCCGCTCGAACAGGCCCATCGGCCCGTTCCAGAACAGAGCCTTGGCCTGCAGGATCACCCGCCGGTAGGCCTCGACCGTGGCCGGGCCGATGTCGAGCGCCATCGCCTCCGCGGGCACCTGTGAGACGGGCACGATCTCCCCGCGCGGCGCGTCGATGCCGTCGGCCACCACCACGTCCTGGGGCAGCAAGAGCTTGACCCCGCGCTCGGCGGCGCGCTGCATCACGCTGCGCGCGAGCGCGAGCCGATCCTGCTCGATCTTGCTCTTGCCCATGGCCATGCCCTTGGCGGCGAGGAAGGTGTTGCCCATCGCACCGCCGATCAGCAGCGCGTCGACGCGCTCGATCAGCGCCTCGAGCACGCCGAGCTTCTCGCTCACCTTGGCACCACCCAGCACGGCGACGAACGGGTGCGGCGCCCCGCTGCGCAACTTCTCCAGCGCCTCGATCTCGCGCTCCATCAACAGGCCGATGCCGCGCTCCTTGAACAACTTGGGCAGCGCGCTGACCGAAGCGTGCGCGCGGTGAGCCGCACCGAACGCGTCGTTGACGTACACGTCCGCGAGCTTGGCCAGTGCACGCGCGAAGGCTTCGTCGTTCTTTTCCTCGCCGGGATGGAAGCGCAGGTTTTCGAGCAGCGCGATCTGCCCCTCGCGCAGGTCGGCCATGATCTTGCCAGCGGCGTCGCTCAGGCAATCGTCGGTGAACAGCACCTCGAGTTGCAGCAACTCCGCGAGCACCGCGCCCACCGGCTCTAGCGAGTAGGCCGGGTTGGGCTTGCCCTTGGGCCGGCCCATGTGCGAGGCCAGCGCGATGCGCGCGCCGCGCCCGGCTGCGTGGCGAATCGTCTCGAGCGTGGCGCGGATGCGGCTGAGGTCCTGCACCTTGCCGTCTTCGATCGGCACGTTGAAGTCCACGCGCATGAACACGCGCCGGCCTTCGATGGCGAGCTCGCGAATGGAACGAAGGGTGCCTGCTGACATGGCCGTCGAGTCCTGCTGCTCGCAGAAGCCCTCAGTCGCGCGTCATCCCTTGGCGGCCATGTGGCGCGCGAGGTCCAGCATACGGTTGGAGAAGCCCCACTCGTTGTCGTACCAGGCCTGCACCTCGACCAGGTCCTCGCCGACCACCTGGGTTTGGGGCGCGTCCACGATCGACGAGAGTGGGTTGCCGATGAAATCGACCGAAACCAGCGGCCGCGTCTCGTAGCCGAGCACGCCCTTGAGCGCGCCAGTCGCGGCTTCCTCGAAGGCTCGGTTGACCTCGTCGCGCGTGGTCTTCTTGGCGACGTGCGCGCTGAGGCAGACCATCGACACGTCGGGCGTGGGCACGCGGATCGCGGTGCCGTCGAGCTTGCCCTTGAGCGCGGGCAGCACCAGGCCGATCGCCTTGGCGGCGCCTGTGCTGGTCGGGATCATCGACATCGCCGCGGCGCGCGCGCGACGCATGTCCTTGTGCGGCAGGTCGAGGATGTTCTGGTCGTTGGTATACGAGTGCACGGTCACCATATGACCCTTGAGGATGCCGAAGCGCTCGTGCAGCACCTTCGCGACCGGCGCGAGGCAGTTGGTGGTGCAGGACGCGTTCGACACCACATGGTGCTTGGCCGGAGCGTAGGACTCGAGATTGATTCCGACACACAGCGTGGCGTCGACGTCGGCGCCACCCGGGGCGCTGATGATCACGCGCTTGGCGCCGGCCGTCAGGTGCGCCGAAGCCTTCTCCTTGGAGGTGAAGAGCCCCGTGCACTCCAGCACCAGCTCCGCGCCAAGACTCTTCCACGGCAGCTTGGCTGGATCCCGCTCCGCCGTGATCGGCACCTTGCGGCCGCCCATCATCAGCGCGCCTTCGACCGCGCTGACCTCGGTCGCGAGCGCGCCGTGCACCGAGTCGAACTGCAACAGGTGGGCGAGGGTGGCCGCGTTGGTGAGGTCGTTGATGCCGACCAGCTCGAGCTCGCCTGCGCCTCGCTCGATCATGATCCGCGCGACACAGCGACCGATGCGTCCAAAGCCATTGATTGCGATTTTCGTGCCCATCGGGGCTCCTGCATGCTGTGGTTTTGCGGGCTGCGAACTGTAGCGATTCAGGGCCTATTTGCAAGCTGAGCGCGGGCTGCCCCGGCACTGTGCGCGGGCTCACGGCGAGGGCGCGCGCGCGGCCTGCCGGCGCGCGTCGGGCTCGCCAGCGGCGTCCGTGATCGCGCCCGGCCCGGATGGGGGCGCGGACGGCTGCGGCTTAGGAGCCATGGCTTCGACATACACACGAATGCTGCGCACCGCTTTGTCGAAGTGCAACAACGCGTCGTGCGAACGGCCCAAGAAAAAGTACAGCTGCGGATGATCGAGCGTGAAACCCGGCTCTGAGCGCGCAATGCCTTCGAGCTCGCCCACGGCCATGTCGAAGTCCCCGGTGCGGTACAGGGTGTAGGCGCGCAGCATGCGCATGCCCGCCCCAGCGTAGCGCACCAGCGACGAGGGAATCGCCTGCATGGTGGCCTTGGCGCGCGCGACGTCGCCGCGCGCGAGCCAATCCGAAACCTCGGCGAAACCGCGTTGAATTCGCTGATTCGCACGCGCGCCGATCGCGGAGTCCAGCGGCGGCGGCAGCAGCCCCAGCGGCGGCTCGTGCGGCCGAGGCCCGAGCGCGTTCAGCATGGCGCTGGCCAGGCGCAGCGCGTCGCTCGGACCGTCACGCTCGGCGCGCGCAAGCAGCGCGCCGGCCTCCCGCTTGCGGCCGTGCGCGAGCAGGGCCATCGCCAGCTCGGCCCGATTGCGCGAGGCTTCCACGCCGCGACCGATGCCGAGCACCTGGTCGCGCAGCCTGCCGTAGGGCCAGCTCTCCGCGTAGATGGTCTGCAGATAGCCCTTGTAGCGCTCGAACCCGATCAGGTCGCGCGGCGCGGCCAGCTCGATGCGCGCATTGTCGTCGGTGTTGATCGGCGCCGGCCGGCGCCGGCAGGCGGGCGGCGCGCAGCGCCCCACGTTGGTCGACGCCTCCACCGGGTGAAAGCGCCCGTGGTAGCGCCGTTCCTCGATCTGTGCGTAGCGCAGCACCTCCTGTCGGCTCGACAACAGCACCCGAGCCAGCACGTCGAACGGCGAGTGCACGTACGCACGCTCCAGCTCCGCGGCCACGCCCGGGTCGGCGAAGCCGCGGCGCAGGCGCCCGAGATCGAGCGGCAGCGGGGAATCGGAGCCGATCAGGATGGTGTCGCTCGACAGGTCCTCCGACGAGAACACCAGCACGTAGCGGAACTGCGAGGCGAAGGTGCGGTACAGGGTCTTCACGTTCTGCGGGCTCATCTCGTAGAGCTGCACCCATTCGCAATACAGACCGCCTGGGCGCAGCTTGCGCTTGGCCAGCCGGAAGTGGTCGGCGGTGAACAGATCGGCCACGCCGGTCAGCCAGGGGTTGCTGGGCTCGCCCACGATCAAGTCGTAGCGCCGCGGAGTGCTCGCCAGGTAATTCCGGCCATCGTCGTTGATCAGCCGCAACCGCGGCGTGTCCAGATAGGGAAAAGCGGGGCGCCCGTAGCGCAGGTGGTTGACGTCGGCGAAGTAGCGCGACGCCTGCACCACTGCGCGCTCCAGCTCGATGTCGTCGATCTCGCGCACCGGAAACTGCAGCGCCGCGCCCACGGTCACGCCCGAGCCCAACCCGATGATGGCGACGTCGAGCCCGCGCGCGCCCTTGGGGTGCAGCAGCAGCGGCAGCGCCGCGACCATGATCTGCGTCGGCATGTCGTTGCCATTGCTGGCCTCGACCTTGCCGTTGTTCTTGAGCGAGTAGTGGCGGCCCCAGCGCTCGACCGAGACGGTGGTGGAAAGCCCGTCCTTGTAGAACACCAGGTCCGGCTCGCCCCAGGTCTCCTGGTCGAGCACGTCCTTGGCCAGCGAGATGCGGAACACCCCGAGCGTCATCTTGCTCAGGTTCCAGGCCAGCGGCGAGGTCGGCTCGGCGGCGAAGCGCAGCAGAACGATCAACCCCAGCGCCACCGGCAGGGCCGCGAAGGCGGCGCCGCGCCCGCGCTCGCCGGCGCCGCGCACGAACAGCAGCACCAGCACCCCGAGCAGCAGGTTGATCGAGATGCCCACGTGCAGCGCCGCTTGCATCCCGAAGCTCGGCATCAGCACGAACCCGGGCAGCCACGCGCCGACGATCGAGCCGAGCGTGTTGGCCGTGTAGACCAGCGAGACCTCGCGCCCGACGCGCGCGCCGCCCGCGCTGAACACGCGCATGGTCAGCGGAAACATGGCGCCCATGCCGAGAGCAGACGGGAGCACGCACAGCGCCGCCGTGGTCAGCATCATCGCCATCACGCGGTCCACGTGCTCGCCCAGCGTGTGATAAAACGGCGCCACCATCGCCGCGAAGGTCAGCGAGATCTGGTCGGCCCACAGGTCGCTGACGAAGGTGGCGGCCGCGATGAAGATCTGCACCATCGCCAGCAGCAACAGCAGCCGGCGCTCGAGCAGCAGCAGCAACGAAAGCAGCGCCGAGATCGCGAGCAAGGCCGAGAGCACCATCCACTCCAGACGCCCGTGAAACCACAGCGCGTTGCCTGCCGCCGCCGCCAGCGCCGGCAGCAGCAACGCGTGCTCGGCGCGCAGCAACAGTCCGCGGCCGCCCGCGGGTTGTTCCAGCAACGCGCGCTCGCGTAGCGCGCGGCTGGCGCCGAGCGCCCCCAGCAGCAGCAGCGCCAGGCAGCCCGCGCTCTCCAGCGCCCAGCTACCGAGCCCGAGCCGCATGCCCGCAGGCAGCGGCGCGACCAGGCACAGCCCGGCGGCGATCGCGAACGGCGCGCGCAGCGGGCGGCGCGACTCGCGCACGACCGCGGCGGCGACCCCGCTGCCGCCGGCGATGCCGATCAGAAAGGTCATCAGGATCAGCGCGAACGCGTAGACCGAGCCCCCGATGGTATTGACCAGCGCGCGCGACCACACCACCTCGTAGAGCAGGGAGCAGAAGCCCGACAGCCCGAACGCGAGCGCCGCGACCTGCCGCACGCGCGGCGGAAAGGCCGGGGCCGAGGACTCGCCCGCCGCCGCCGGCGCGACCTCGCCGGCGGCGGGGCGCGGCGCGCGGCCTTCGCCCAGCTGCCGGCGCAGCGCAAAGATGGCCAGCGAAAGCGCGACGTTCATGCTCACGCCGACCGAGTTGGTGGCAGCGACGCCGATCCGAGGCATGAGCACGAAGCCGGCCAGGAACACCCCGAGCACGGCGCCCACGGTGTTGACCGCATAGAGCGCCCCCACGCGCGGCCCGACCTCGGCGGCGTGCTCGCGTGCGCCGACGAAGTGCCGCGAGAGCAGCGGCAACGTCGAGCCCATCAGCGTGGTGGGCACGATCAGCACCGGCACGATGCAGACGAAGCGCGCCACCGCAAAGGTGAGCGACTGCGCATCGAGATGCGTGCGCAGCATAGCGTTGACGTCGGCGAGCCAGCCGTCCTGCGTCACCAGCCGCGGCACGGCGAGCGCAAACGCGCCAACCCCGAGCTCGGCCCACGCGTAGAGCAGCAGCGGCCGGCGGATGCGGTCGGCGTAACGCCCGAACAGAAAAGCGCCCAGACCGAGGCCGCCCATGAACACGCTCACCACCGACGAGATGGCCACGCTGGACGAGCCGAACACGTGGTGCAGCAGCCGACTCCAGATCATCTGGAAGATCAGGCTGGAGGCCCCGGAGAAGAAGAACGCAATGAAGGGCGCTAGACGCACCGCGCGCTACTCGAGCAACGCGCTGGCTGCGCCTCGAGCCCAGGCCGGAAGCCGCCGGCGCTCCGCCGCACATCGTCTCGCCGCGCTCGGCCGTGCCCGGCTCATGGTTGCGGATCGATCCAGGCTCGAGGAAACCAGCAGCTTTCTCAGCCGCTCGAGCGCGCGGCCGTGCAGGCGGCTGGCCCACGACTTGCTCAGGCCGAGCTCCTTCGCGATGTCGTCGAAATCGCGACCCTCGAGGTAGTGGCCGCGCACCAGCGCTCGCTCTTGCTCGGACAAGCTCTGCAGCGCGTCCATCAGCAGCGCGCTGCGCTCGCGCGCGAACAGCGCGTGCTCCGGGTCGCCCTCGACCGGTTCGCCTTCGGCGGCTGCCGCAGCCGTGCAGTAGGCCGCTGCCACGCGCCCCAACACGCCATCGATTGCGCGCAGGCCGCCCTCTACGTCGTGCCGCGCGCCCGGCGAGCCCGCGCGTGCGTCCATGCATGCTTCGGCCTCGAGGTCGACCGCCTCCGAAGCACGCAACCGCGCATACGCGCGCCGCGGCAAGTAGGCCATGCGTCTGACGCCGTCCATCACCGCTCCGCGAACGCGGTAATAGGCGAACGACTTGAACTGCACGCCGCGCGCGGGGTCGAAGCGCTGCCGCGCTTCGAGCAGGCCCTGGTATGCGAACGCCAACAGATCCTCCGCGTCCCCCTCGATGCCGAGCTGTGCGCGCGTGTGCTTCACGATGCCGCGCACGAACGCGTCGTACTGTCGAATGAATTCGCTGTCGTGCGAAGTGTTATCCACGATCGATCAGCGTGTTATCCACGGGGCGCGACACGCGCCTGTGTCACCGGTATGATATTCGAGAACTCGAAGTTTGCGATCGCCGTCTGATTTTGGTTTGCTTCGCGGCCCCCGGAGTGTATACGCGGGCGATGTCCGGCTCGGGACGTACGGGACGTCCTCCACTCGCAAAGGCCAAGGCCGAGACGACCGAGCGCTTCAGCGCGCTGCTCGTCGCCGCGGCCGAGAATGCATCCGCCGCGCAGGGACTGGCGCTGGCATACGCGGCGCTCGAGCGCGCGCAGCGCCAGCTGCTGATCGAGGCCGTGCTCGTCGATACGCGCGCCGCAGACATGTGTCCGGCCACGGTGCTGGCGCCCTTGCTCGCGGTGGAGGAAGACGTCGAGCTCGCGCGCGACATCGCCTCGGCCATCTCCGCCAGCGGCGGCGAAGGCCTGCGCTGCGACGCGACCTGCCGCGCGCTGCTGGCCGGGGACGCCGCGGAGGGCGCGGCGCTGCTGGCGCGCCCGCTCTATGGCCACTTCGTCGAGCTGCTCGGCCTGGGCTGGACGCGCAACGAGGGCGTGGTGCACACGCTGTTCGTACCGCTGGCCACCGTCAACGACGTCAAGCGCCAGGCCAACAACCTGCCCTGGAGCGCCGAGCTCGAGGAGATCCCGGTGGCGTTCGCGATGGACGTGATCGCCTCGGCGCTATGGCAGCACCGGCGCCTGCATGGCGAGCTGCCGCAGCTCGCGGGCCGCTTCGCGGACCTGTTCGAGCCCGCCACCTCGCGCAGCGAGCCCGAATAGCGCACCGCAAGCGGTTCAAGCGAGGTCGGGCTTGGTCGCCGGCGGGCGCACCGTCGGCTCGTGCGGTCTGAGCGCCACGCGCCAGATTCGCCGCCGCCGCACGTCCTCGACCGTGGCCTCGTACTTGCCGATCTGAACGCGGTCGCCCGGGTGGGCCAGGCGGCCGAGCTGCTCGATGATGAATCCGCCCACAGTCTCGCCCTGGGCGCGGCTGTCGAGCTCGAACGCCTCGATTGGCAGGTCGCCCACCGGCAGGTCGCCGGTCACGATCAACGTGCCGTCGTCGCGCTGCTCGATCGCGGGCATGGATACGTCGAGCTCGTCCTGGATGTCGCCGACCAGCTCCTCGACCACGTCCTCGATCGTCACCAGCCCACTGGTGCCGCCGTACTCGTCGACCACGATCGCGATCGGGATGTTGGTACGCTGGAAGCGGGTCAACGCCGCGCCCACCGAGAGCGACTCCGGCAGGAACAGGATGTCACGCGTGAGCGCGCGCGGCCCGCCCTTGGCTGGCTTCTGCGCCAGCAGCAGGTCCTTGACGTAGATGTAGCCGACCACGTGGTCGGGGTTGCCGTCCTCGGTCACGGGGTAGCGGCTGAAGCCGCTCTTGCGCACCTTGTCGCTCCACTGCTCGAGCCCCTCGGTCAGCGGCAGCGTGTACATGTCAACGCGCGGCACCATCAACGCGCGCACCGGCCGATCGGTAGCCCGCAACACCCGCTCGAGCAAATCGCGTTTGAGGCGTTCCTTGTCGGTGTCGCCCAGGGATGCCTCGACGATGATTCCGATCTCGTCGACCGTGAGCTTGCCCGCCGCCTCGCCGTTGCCCTCGAGGCCGGCGCCGCGCAGCAGGTACGCCGACAGCCGGGCGAGCACGAACAGCACCGGATACATCGCGTACAGGAAGACCGTCATCGGGCCCGCGGTCAGCCGCGAGACCTGCTCGGGTCGAAAGATGGCCAGCGATTTGGGAACCAGCTCGCCCACCACGATGTGCACCATGGTGATGCCCGAGAAGCCGACCGCGGCCGCGATGCCGTGGACCGCCCCCTCGCTCAGGCCGAGCCCGGCCAGCGGCGCGTGGATCAGCGCGGCCAGCGCAGGCTCGCCGAGCCAACCGAGCGCGAGCGAGGCCACGGTCACGCCGAGCTGCGTGGCAGGCAAGTAGGCGCTCAGGCGCTGGGTCACCGCCAGCGCGCGTGCGGCGCGCGCGTCGCCGGCGCGTATGCTGGCCTCGAGCGCGCTGGGCCGCACACGCGCGAACGCGAACTCGGCCGCGACAAAGAAGGCATTCGCGAGCACGCACAGCAGGGCTGCTAGGAGCGCGAGCAGCGGCGAGCCTCCGGTTGACGGCGCGCCCCCGCGCGCTTCGAGGAGTGGAAACGGCTGCAGGACACACGCCGTGGCTGGCGGCCTTGCGGGCTCATGCGGGGATACGCATCACCTGCGGGAACCACTACTGCTTGTGCAGCGGAACGCCACCTGCCGGGCTGCCGGCGGGTCGAAGCAGAGGAGACGACTCGGTCTCGCCGTCCAGCGCCGCAACCGCGGCGGCGGCCCGATCGAGGCCAGCGGCGAGCGCCTGGTCGCGCAGGATGACCTCGGCAATGCGTGCGGTCTTCAGGCACACCGCCTTGTTGAGATCGATCTCGCGTTCCACGAATGATTCCATGGAGCCGTATCCCTTGACCTCGTACATCCGTTCGTCGCGGACTTGATTCAGCAGCACGCCGATATCGTAGAAGCTCTTGTTCAGAGAGCGCTTGAGCGCGTTGATCTGAGCGACGGCGGCCGAGAGCTTGGCGAACTGGGCCTTGAGCTCGGTCTTGGACAGACCGCTTCGGCTGGTCCGATCCTCGGCGGGCGCGGCCGCGCGCGTCCCGCCGGCCGGCGGGGGGGAGACCGAAGCGGCCTTGCCCTTGGGCCAGCGGGAGCTCTTCTGGAGGCTCGGCGGGGGGTTGGTGCGGGCCTTCGAGCCGGCAGCCACCTTCTGGGGCTTGGCCGTCTTGGTCGCAACCAGACGCGTGTGGCTGGGCGATCGCGGGCTCGTCTTGCTGGCACTGAACTTGCTCGATGGACTGGGCATGTTCCCCCAAAGCGGCGGGTCGGTTGGATGGCGCCCGGAGCGGCCCGAGCACCCAGGCGCGCTGGAGCGGCCGTTACCACCCTTTGCCTCAGGTGTAAAGTTGCCGCAAGCACACAGTGTAGGAACTGTAGGGCAAAATCACGCCCAGGTTCGCTAACTTAGCCGTGCGAATGCGGCGTCGAGCTCCGCAGCGAGCGCAGGGTAGCTGGTGACATGGGGGAACTGGGGGAACTCCGCCCGCACCTTCTCGGGCGCGCAGAACAGGATCCCGGCGTCGGCCTCGGCCAGCATGGCCGTGTCGTTGTAGGAGTCCCCGGCCGCGACCACACGGAAGTTGAGCCCGCGCAGGGCCCGAACCGCGTGCCGCTTGGGGTCCTGCTGCCGCAGCCGGTAGCCGGAGATGTGCCCGCCCGGCTCAACCTCGAGCGAGTGGCAGAACAGGGTGGGCCAGCCCAGCTTGCGCATGAACGGTGCCGCAAACTCGTAGAAGGTGTCCGACAGGATGATCACCTGGTAGCGCTCGCGTAGGGCGTCCAGAAACGCCTTGGCACCTTCCAGACAGTCCATGCTCGCGATCACCTGCTGGATCTCAGGCAGGCCGAGGCGGTGCTGGTCCAGGATCCCCAGCCGCCGCCGCATCAGCACGTCGTAGCTCGGAATGTCGCGGGTGGTCAGCCGCAGGTCGGCTATCCCGGTCCGCTCCGCCACGTTGATCCACACCTCGGGGATCAGAACCCCTTCCAGGTCCAGACAGACGATTCGCATGGTGCCCCGCAGGTGGCGCTCACTCCTCGCCGCCACCACCTTCCATCAGGTCGTAGAAGTCTTCCTCGCTCTCCTTGGGAGTCTCCATCAGCGAGCCATCGGGCGCGTCTCTGCGCACGATGAAGGTCTTGCGCGAGATTACCTCGTTGTCCTCGCGCGCAACCACGGTCACGTAGTTGATGCCCGGCCGCAGGGGAACCGTCGTATCAAAAGTGACCTGCTTGGGGTCCGGAGCGTTGCGATTGGACTGGTAGAAGACCTTGTGCGACCCGACGAACACGTAGAGATCGCGCACGATGCTGTCGTCCACCGCGCGACCCTTGAGCCGTAGCAGCGGGTCGCGGGTCACCAGCGTACCGCCATAGTCCACGTCGAGCCGTGGCGGCATGCGGGCCAGGACGTCGACCAGATGCCCGCCCTTGCCGGCGCCGCCGCGCAAGTCGCGCTCGGCGATCCAGCCTGGCCGTCCCTGACCCAGGTCAACGCGGTCGAAGTCTCCGAGCTTGGCCTGCACCGGCAAGCTGAGCGGCCCGCCTTCGACCTGCGCGATTACCTTGGCGCCGGGGTGCGGGCTCTCGAGCACCTCGGCCGAGACGCGCGCCACGGCCGTGCCAGAGCCTGGCTCCACAGGATGCGAGTCCGGCTTCGCGATCGGGATGACCAGCTTCTGGCCGCCCGCCTCGCGCAGCAGCTCGTCGACCACCGAGGCTTCCAGCTTGGCTTCGCTCTCGTGGAAGTCCGGCAGCACCTCGAACTTGAACGCCACCATCGCTTCCTGGCCCGGCTTCAGCTCGTTGAGCTGGAAGCGTCCGGCGTGAATGAGAATCCCCGGACCGCTCAGGTTGCGCAGGTTCGCCACGGTCTGCTTGCTGGTGCCCTTGCCGACGTTACGGATACGCATGTACACGGTGGCCAGCTCGCCGACCTGCACCTGTCCGTCGCCGTTGCCGCGCCCGTCGTCGGCGACATGCACGGTGTAGGCAAACTGCGGCACCTCGACGGCGTCGACCCGGGTGCGAATCTCGGTGCTGGGCGGGGTGTGCCCGTGCTCCTCGTCGAAGTTGATGCGGATGCCGTCGGCGCGGTCGCGCAGCGTCTCGGGCAGGCGGCACTCGCGCTTCTGGCTGGACTGGTCGGTCTTGCAGATGCCGAGCGTGGTGCTCCAGCTGCGCTTTTCGCCGGGCATCAGCTTGCCGAACACCAACTCGCGCTCGCTGAATAGACGGTTGTCGCTCTTGGTCGTGGCGCGCAGCTGGTAGAGCGGTTCCTTGCCCTGGTTCTCCACCGTGACCTGGAGGTCGAAGGGCTGGCCGGCGACGCCCACGTTGTCCTTGCGGTCGGTGCTGACGCTGACCGCGACCGGGCTCGCCCCCTGGTCGGGGCCTTCCGCCCAATCGACGCCGAGCTTGTGCAGCTCGGCCGTGGCGCGCGCCATCTCCTTGGCACGCGTCGCCTCGATCACCGGGTCGGCGTCGCGCAGCAGGTCGCGGCGCGCCGAGTGCTTGGCCTGCACGAGCAGCTCGCCGGCGAAGCGGGTGAGGAACTCGTCCTCGCGCTCGTTCTCCTCGAGGTCCTCGGGGCGCGCCTCGCGCAACCGCTCGCGCGTCTCCTCCGGCAGGTAGTAGCGCACCACGTGCGCGGGCTTCTGGCCGCCGTGCGCGCGGCTGTGGGTGAGGTGCGCGGCCAGATCCGACTCGCGCAGATATCCGGTGTCGACGAACAGGTCCATGTCGTCGGCGTCCACGGTCATCGGCTCGATCTCGACGTCGGGCACGATACCCACGCCCTGGATCGAGATGTCGCCGGGGGTCAGGTACTGGGCGATGGTCAGCTTGAGCGCCCAGCCGTCGTTGTCGTCGCTGTAGAGGACCTGGACCGAGCCCTTGCCGAAGGTGCGCTCGCCCACGATCAACGCGCGGTCGTGGTTCTTCAGCGCGCCGGAGACGATTTCGCTGGCCGAAGCGCTGCCGCCGTTCTGCAGCACCACCATCGGATAGTTTGGCTCGGTGCCCTCGGCACGCGCGAGCTTGCGCTCCGCCTTCTCGGGGTCGTTGGACGAAGTGGTCACGATCGTACCGCTCGACAGGAAGATGTCGGCCACGCAGACCGCCTGCTGCAGCAGGCCGCCCGGGTTGTCGCGCAGATCGAGCACCAGGCCCTTGAGGTTGTCCTTGTGCAGCTTGGCCAGCGCGGCCTCGATGTCGTCGCAGGTGTTGGACTGGAAGTTGCTGACCCGCAGATAGCCGATGCCGCCGCTCAGCATGCGCGACTCGACCGAGTCGACGTGGATCACCGCGCGCACCAGATCGAAGCGCTTGGGGGTCTTCCAGCCCTTGGGGCCTTCGCGCACGATCCACACCGCGACGCTCGAGCCCGGCGTGCCGCGCAGGCGCTGCACGGCCTCCTCGAGCGGCATGTTGACCGTGGCTTCCTCGTCGATCTTGACGATGCGGTCCTTGCTCTTGAGCCCGGCGCGGGTGGCGGGGGTGCCCGGCATCGGCCGGATCACGGTGAGCTGGTCGTCGCGGATCGAGATCACGATGCCGAGCCCGCCGAACTCGCCGCGCGTGCTGAGCTGCATCTCGGAGTACTCGTCGGGCGTGAGCAGCACCGAGTGCGGGTCGAGCGTGCGCAGCATGCCGTTGACCGCCGCGTACTCGACCTCGCGCAGTTTGATGTCCTCGTCCTGCTCGAGGTGCTTCTGGAGAAAGCGAAACACCTCCTGGAAGCGCCAGGTGAGGGACCACGGCGAGTTGACGTCGTCCAGGCGGAACTCGCCCCACTTGTCGTTGACCTGGACCTTGAAGGTGGGCTCGCCCGGCTCGTAGTGAACGATCACCGGCGGCACGCTGCCCTGAATCGCGTTGAGCCCGGCAAGCAGCATCTTGCGGTGGTCGATGCGGTCGGGCTCGACGTAGTTCTGGTTGATCTTGGTGATCACCGCCTTCAGGACGCGCACCTGCGACAGGTCATAGGGCACGCGCGTCTTGGCGGCCTGCGCCCGCGGCGAGGTGTCGATATCGAAATTGAGGCCGTTGTGTTGCGGCCAGACGAACGTGATGCAGAACGCCGCGCTAACGGCGAACAGCACGAGGAGCGGTCGGAGCCAACGGTTCATGGCGGCTCAGGCAGCATAGCAGGCCGCTCGCTCCGGCTTCATGCCTTTTTCGCAATGTTCTCAACGGGCCAGAGGAGCCCCAGGGTGCCCCGAAACGCCCCGGCCGGAGCCGCCGCAGTTGCCGCCCGGCCCCGGCAGCGTCAGCATGCGGGCCTGCCCGCGGCCCCGGCCGAAAAGCGGACGCCGGGGCTGCGGCGGTTCCCATGGTGGTGTCTCAGGTCAAGAGCGGCGCGATTCCGGAGCCCGTGCTGGAGCTGTGCCGGCGCATCGAGCAGGGCGGCTACCGCGCGTGGCTGGTGGGCGGCAGCCTGCGCGACCTGTTGATGGAGCGCACGCCCAAGGACTGGGACCTGGCCACCAGCGCGACGCCTCGGCAGATCATGGGGCTGTTCAAACGTGTGATCCCGACCGGTATCGAGCACGGCACGGTCACCGTGCTGTGGCGTGACTCCGGCTACGAGATCACGACCTTGCGAGGGGAGGGCGGCTACTCCGACGCGCGCCGCCCCGACAGCGTCCACTTCATCACCGACATCGAGCGCGACCTGTCGCGGCGAGACTTCACCATCAACGCGCTGGCCTACGACCCGCTGACCGGTCGCCTGATCGACCCCTTCGGCGGGCTCGGCGACATGCGCGCCGCGCTGTTACGCACGGTCGGCAGGCCCGAGGAGCGCTTCGCCGAGGACGGCTTGCGGGTGCTGCGGGCGGCGCGCTTCGTCGCCACGCTCGAGCTCCAGATCGAGCCCCACACCCGCGACGCGATCAGCGCCGCGCTCGACTCGTTCCGGCGCGTCTCGCCCGAGCGCGTGCGCGACGAATGGCTGCGCACGCTGCAAGCCCGCGAGCCCTCGCGTGGCTTCGAGCTGATGCGCACGACAGGGGTGCTGGAAGTGACCTGCCCGGAGCTGCAGGAGCAGGTCGGCTGCGCGCAGAACCGCTTTCACGCCTATGACGTCTGGACGCACTCGCTCAAGTGCATGGACGCCTGCGAGCTCGGGCCGCTGCACCGGCTTGCGGGCTTGCTGCACGATCTGGGCAAGCCGCGTACGCGCGCGCTCTCCGAGAAGACCTCGGACTTCACCTTCTACAACCACGAGGTGGTGGGCGCGGGCATGGCCGACGTGTGGCTCAAGCGCTACCGCTTCTCCAACGAGGAGCGCGAGCAGGTGGTGCACCTGGTGCGCCAGCACCTGGTCTGCTACTCGAGCGACTGGTCGGACGCGGCCGTGCGCCGCTTCGTGCGCCGCGTGGGGCTCGAGCGGGTGGACGACCTGCTGCAGCTCGCGCGCGCCGACGCGTTGGCCAAGGGCCTGCCGGTCGAAGGCGAGCTGCGCGCGCTGCAGGAGCTGCGCGAGCGCATCGAGCAGGCCCGCGAGCAGGGCGCGGCTTTCGGGATCAGGGACCTGGCGGTCGACGGCCGCGACGTGATGCAGCGCCTGGACGTGCGTCCGGGCCCGATCGTCGGCAAAGTGCTCGAAGAGCTGCTACAACGCGTCCTCGAGCGCCCCGATCTCAACCAGCGCGACGACCTGCTGCGCGCGATCGACGAGATTGGAAGGGAGCAGCCGAGCTGATGCAAGGCCTGGTCGACCTGCACTGCCATTACCTGCCCGGGGTCGACGACGGGGTGCGCAGCTTCGAGGAAGGCCTGGCCCTGTGCCAGGCGCTGGGCCGACTCGGCTACGCCACGCTGGCGGCCACGCCCCACATCCGTACCGCAATGTTCGAGAACCGCCGCGACGACCTCGAGCAGCGCTTCGCGCGCTTCGTCGAGCAGGCGGCCGGCGCACCCGACCTGCCGGAGCTGCTGCTGGGCGCCGAGCACTTCTGCGACGACGTGTTCTGGAGCCTGTTCGAGCGCGACCAGGCGCTGCCCTATACGGGCGGCAAGGCGGCGCTGATCGAGCTGCCGCCGGACCACATCCCGCTGGGGCTGGCCGACCGCGTGTTCCGCATGCAGGTGCGCGCGGTGCGGCCTGTGCTGGCGCACCCCGAGCGCTACCCGGCCCTGTTCGGCTCGAGCGCCCCGATCGAGCGCGTGCTGGAGCTCGGCTGTCTGGCGCAGCTCGACCTGATGTCGCTGACCGGCAAGTACGGGCGGCGCCCGCGCCGCACCGCCGAGCGCATGCTGGAGGAGGAGCTCTACTTCGCCGCCTGCAGCGACTGCCACCGCCCGCAGGACGCCGAGACCGTGGCCGAGGCGATCGAGCGGCTGCTGGAGCTGGTCGGCCCCGACGGCGCCGAGCTGCTGCTGTGCCGGCAGCCGCGCGCCATCCTGCAGGGCGACGTCGAGCGATGAGCTTGCCGGCGTCCAGCCCACAGGCCGCGGCGTCCGACCACGCGCCGCAGCAGCACGCGCGGCGGCGGTCCGGGGGGCACGCGCCCGAGCCGCGCTCGCTGCTCGCGCGCATCCTGCCCAAGCTGTTGGTCTCGATCGCGCTCGGCGCGCTGTTCGCGTGGCTGGCCGAGCGCGGCGGCCTGCCGCTGCTGCCCGCGCCCGAGCGCCTGCGCGCCATCCGTCCCTGGACCGTGCCGGTCTACCTGCTCTCGCTGCTGCTGGTGCACTTCTTCCGCGCCAGCCGCTGGCGCTTCCTGATCGCGCCGGTCAAGCACGTGCCGTTTCGCGACGTGCTGCTGCTCAACTGGATCGGCTTCTTCGCGATCTTCGCGCTGCCGCTGCGCCTGGGCGAGATCGCGCGGCCCGCGCTGACCAAGCTCAGGCACGCGATCCCGATCTCGGTCGGCCTGGGCACGGTCGCTGTCGAGCGCGTGCTGGACGGCCTGATCACCAGCCTGTGCGTGGCCTGGGCGCTGCTCGCACTGCCGCGCGTGCACACCGCCGATCCGATCGCAGCGCACCTGCCCACCTACGGCTATGCCGCGCTCGCGGTGTTCGCCTGCGCGTTCGCCGCGCTCGCGCTGTTTCTGTGGCAGCGCACGCTGGCGATGCGGTTGACGCGCCTCAGCCTGGGGCTGGTCTCGCCGGCGCTCGCGGAGACGCTCGCGACCAAGGTCGGCAACGTGGCCGACGGCATCCGCTCCATCTCCGACGCCAGGCTCGCGCTCGGCTTTCTGTTCGAGTCGGCGCTGTACTGGGGCTGCAACGCGGCCGGCGTTTGGCTGCTGGCGGTCGGCTGCGGCCTGCCCCTCGGGCTCGGCCACGCTGCCGCCATCATGGGGGTGCTGGCGATCGGCATCCTGCTGCCGACCGGACCCGGTCTGTTCGGAAACTTCCAGCTGGCGGTCTCGGCCGCGCTGCGCATGTACCTGGCCGAGAGCCTGGTCGGCGCACAGGGCGCGGTGTTCATCTTCCTGCTGTACTTGCTGCAATCGAGCGTGATGATCCTCGCTGGGGTGATCCCGCTGTACGCGCTCAAGCTGCACATGCGCGACCTGATTACCCTGCCCGAGACGGACCGCCCCCCGGTGCTGTGATGGGGCTCGGAACCTGCTGAAAATTTGGCGTTCGGGGCCGAGCGGGAGCACAACCAGGCGCGATGCGATCGCTTGGCTTGGCTTTGGCTGTCGTTCTGCTCTGGGCCGGGGGGGCCCAGGCGCGGCGCGAGCAGACCTACGCCTATCCCTATGTCAGCGTGTGGACCGCGGCGATCCGCATGCTGCGCGTGGACTTCGAGAGTCCCATCACAGAAAAAGACAAGGATTCTGGATACTTTCTGTTCGAATATCCAGATTCCGGCAAGGCCTATCCGGGCAGCGTCGAGGTAGTGCGGAGCAGCGCCCGAGGCCGCGAAACCGCGCGCGTGGTGGTGCAGATCCCGGCCATGCCCAGCTACGTCGAGCAGATGCTGCTCGACCACCTGACGCGCAAGCTCGCCGAGGACTACGGGCAGCCGGTGGCGCCCAAACCGGCCCCGGCGCCGGGCGAGGCCGAGCCGCCGCCCGATTCGGCTGCGCCGGGCGACGACGGCACACCCGCGCCGGGCCAGCCCAAGCAGCAGGCCAAGCCTGCGCCCCAGCCTTCGCAGAGCGCGCCCAAGTAGCTCGCCGCGCCGCGCGCGCAACCGGCCCGATCCCGGACCGATAACCGGCATCATGCGCGATCGCGCCACGCTCGGGGCGCTCGGCTGTGTGGTGGTAGCGCTGGCGCTCTGCGCGCTGCGTCACGGCCGCGAGCCACCGCCGCCCGCAGCGGCGCTCGCCAAGCCCGATGCGGGGGCGAGGCATCCGGCGCGCGCGCCCGGCGCCGCGGCGGTTCGCGCGCTGCGCGCCGGCCGGAAGCTCGACCTCAACCGCGCCAGCGCCGCCGACCTCGAGCTGCTGCCTGGCATCGGGCCCACGCTCGCACGTCGGATCGTCGCCGATCGACGCCTGCACGGCCGCTTCGCGCGCGTGCCGGAGCTGGCGCGCGTGCGCGGCATCGGACCGCGCACGCTGCAGCGGCTGGGGGCGCTGGTGTGCGTCGCAGCGTGCGCGCAGGGCAGGGCGCCTGCCGCATCGCCGGCCGGGCCGCCCGGCGCGCCGCTCAGCGCTCGAACATCCACACCACGGACAGCGTCGCGGTCAGGTACACGGGTGCTCGGTGCAGCGCGGTGAACAGGAGATAAGGCCGCAGGTCGAGCTCCAGCGCGAGCTGGCGCGAAGCCAGATAGTCGAGCCCGGCCACCAGGTGGACCGCTCCGTCCATGCGCAGGCTGCCGCCGCGCGCGCGCCCCACGCCGTCCAGGCCCGCGCCGAAGTAGGGCACCACCTCCAGCACGTCGACCAGGTACAGCAGGTCCGCCCCGGCGAGCCCGACGTGGAGCGGGCGATCGGCGGGATGGAACGCATACGAAAGCCGCGCCCGCAGCGAAAGCGTCGCGCTCAGGCCCATGCTGCCCGACAGCTCGAACAGCGCGCCGTGCCGCGGCAGGCTGGCGGTCGGCGCGTGGGCATAGCCGGCGCCCATCCCGAGCGTCCACTGATCCTCGTAGGCACGCGCCCGCCCGGCGGGTGCCACGCACAGCAGCAAAGCCAGCGCCGCGACAGCGGCGATCTCCCGCCGCCGCCGCGGTTGCGATCTCCGACGGCGGCAGCGCACGGGCGCTGATAGCACGCAGCGCGCGGGCTTGTCGAAACCTGCCGCATTTGACTTGGGATCGGCCGAGTGTATAAGGCGGCTGACTCCAGGGCGCAGCCCAGGAGCGCGAGGTACGCTGGAGCATGGCGGTGGCGCAAGGCGAGGAAAACAAAGGCGAAGCCGCGGCCCGCTCGTCGGCCGCCAGCCGCCTGGCGGCGCGCCGCGCGGCCAAGGCCGCGGCCAAGGCCGCCAAGCGTGGCACGGCGCCGATCATGCCCTCGCAGATCAGCAAGGGCGTGCGCGCGGCGCAGTCCTGGTACACGAGCCACCAGCGCGCGCTCTGGCTCGGCGTGGGCGCGTGCGTGCTTGGGGTGATCGCCGCCTTCGTGATCGCGAGCCAGCTCGACCGCAGCGCACACAAGGCCACCGAGTTACTGGACGGCGCGCTCGCCACGACGACCGCGCCGGTGATCGCACCTGGCAGCGAGCCCGAGGGGCCCGCGCCCGAGGAGTCGTACGCCAGCGCGGACGCGCGGGCGCGCAAGGCGCGCGCCGAATTCAGCAATGTGGTCAAACGTTATCCGAGCACCCCGGCGGCGCTCTGGAGCAGCCTGGGCGAGGCGGACGCGTTGCTCGAGCTGCACAAGCCCGCCGACGCGCAAAAGCTGTACGCCGGGCTGGTCGCGCACAAGGGCCTCGACCCGTTCCTGGAGTGGCGCGCGCTCGAAGGGCTGGGCTTCGCGCTCGAGGCGCAGGGCAAGTACGCCGATGCCCAGCAGCGCTTCGAGCGCATCGCCGGGCTGCAGCACGGCGCTTACAAGGCTGTCTCCGACTACCACGTGGCACGGATGGAGATCGCGCAGGGCCAGAAGCAGAAGGCCGCCGATCGCCTGCAGGCCATGGTCAAGGCCGAGCGCGCGCGGCCGCCGGGCGAGGGCGTACGCTTCGAGGACATCGTGACCGACGCCGAGACTTTGCTGGCCGAGCTCTCGGTCGAGCTGGACGCGCCCAAGCTGCGCGTGGACCTGCCAGCCGCGGTGGGTGCCGGCAGCGCCTCCACCGAGCAAGGACCGGGCGCCAGCGCGCAGAAACCGGTGCTGACCAAGCAGATCGTCGACGCGCTGCGCAAGCAGCTCGCGCAAGGCAAGGGCGGCAAGGGCCTGACCAAAGAGATCGTGGACCAGCTCGAGAAGCAGGTGGAGAGCGGCCACACCAATGCGACCACCACGCGCGTTCCCGTACCGGCCCCGGCGGCGCCCGCCAAGCCCGAGGACAAGCCGCAGTGAGCCGCACCGCGCGCGCGCTGGTGGCGGCGCTGCTGCTCGCGGCAGGCGGCTGCGCCGGAAGCCAGCGCAGCGATTTCGGCTGGCTCGATTCGACCCAGCGCAGCGCCGGACCCGGTGTGCTGGTGCGCTGGTCGCTCGCCGTCGTGCCGCCGTGGACGGGCAACTACATCCCCGTCGAGCAGGCCTCGCCGGGCGTGGACGAGCTGGGCGGGCGCATCTACGTGGGCTCGACCCGCGGCGTGCTGTGGGCATTGAACGCCCGTGGCCGCAAGCTGCTGCACTACAACGCGGGCGCATCGATCGAGGCGCAGCCGGTGGTGGATGCCGAGCGCGGGGAGCTGTACGTGAGCACGGTGCGCGGCCAGGTGCTGGCGCTGCGGCCCGGCGACCTGTCGGTGCGCTTCACGGCCCAGGCGGGTGCGGCGATCTCGCAGCCCGGCCTGCTGGCCCACGATGCGCTCTACGTCGTCACCGACGGCGATTCGGTCTCCGCGTTCTCGCGAGCCGACGGCAGCGTGCTGTGGCGCTATCACCGAGAGCCACACGAGGGCTTCTCAATCGCCGGGCACGCGGGCCTGGCTCGCAGCGGCAACAAGTTGCTGACCGGCTTCGGCGACGGCGCCGTGGTGGCGCTCGACGCCGCCGACGGACACGTGCTGTGGGAGGTCGACACCACGGCCGACCTCGATGAAGGGGACGAATCGCGGCGCTTCGTCGACGTGGACACCACGCCGGCGGTGGTCGGCGATACGGCGTACGTGGCCTCGTTCTCCGCCGGCTTGTTCGGGCTCGAGCTGGCGGGTGGCAGCGTCCGCTCGCACGAGCCCGAGCTCCACGGCGTGACCGCGATCACGGCCACGCCGGACGCGCTCCTGGTGTCCTCGGCCAATCTCGGCGTGCTGTGCCTGGACCTGCCGGAGCTGAGCCTGCGCTGGCGGCACCCGATCGAGCGCGGCGCGCCGGGCCGGGCCGAGGTGCGCGGCGCCAACGTGTACGTGACCGAATCGCTGGGCGGCATGCTGGCGCTCGCGCTGGCCGACGGCCGCGAGGTGGGACGGCTCGAAACCGGCCACGGCATCACCGCTCCGCTCACAATCCAGGGCCGCGACGGCTTCGCCTTCAGCAACGCAGGCCGGCTCTACGCGTTCACGTACTGAGCGAGCGACGGCGGCCCCGAGGCTCCGAGGTGGCCGAGCGCGGGGGCCGCGGGTCCCGTCAGCCCAGACCGCCCCCCGGCCGGAACCCGGCTCTACGCGTTCACGTACTGAGCGAGCGACGGCGGCCCCGAGGCTCCGAGGTGGCCGAGCGCGCAGGCCGGGGCCGCGGGTCCCGTCAGCCCAGACCGCCCCCCGGCCGGAACCACCCCGTGAGTTGACATAATCTATCTTCTGCGAAGTGTGCGCCGCGAGGCGCGAGGAGGACCGATGAGCTGAAGACCTCATCACTGTCCGGGTCGGGCCGGGCATTAAGGGCGTCGTGAACCCCGCCTAGGTTGGAATGGCGGGCTGCAAAAGCCGAACGACGTCAACTACGGGCAACGAAAGCCTCGCGCTCTCGGTGGCTCGTTACCACAGGTGTCATGGCGAAGCACGCGCGCTCATTGGCGCTCACGTTGAAGCCGGTGTTGGAAGCCTCTGTATGGAGAAAAAACCGCCTCGTGCGGGAGATGCAGCGCGATCTGGACCGTTTGTTTCGTGCGGTCTGGAGCGCCCGGGCTCACGCCCGGCGCGTCGTGCGTCTGGTCCCGAATCGACGCCGACCGGAGCTGCCAGGGGTAAAGCCGACCGCCTACAACACCACGGGTTGTCCTCGTGAACGCGGGAACCGCCATCCGAGCGCCAGAGGTCGGTCTCTGGCAAGCCGCCAAGCCCGGCGACGTCTCGGAGGCGGGACGGAGCCGTCGTAGCGCAACCGCGGACGGCGCACCGCGGGTCACGGTGAGGCCGGTTCGCTTGGCAGACGACCCCCGACTTTGCGTCAACATCTGCGGAGAGCCCGGTGCGTAACGAAAGGCGCACGCCGGGTTCGGTGAGGGGCACGCGCAAACCTGCTCGGGGTCGACCCGAGTAAGGCGCCGCGTGCCCACTCTACGTGCGTCGCGAGTCATCTGCGGAGAGCCCGGTGCGTAACGAAAGGCGCACGCCGGGTTCGGTGAGGGGCACGCGCAAACCTGCTCGGGGTCGACCCGAGTAAGGCGCCGCGTGCCCACTCTACGTGCGCCGCGAGGCGCGAGGAGGACCGATGAGCTGAAGAGCTCATCAGTGCCCCTCCAGGCAGTGCTCAGCGCTGGCGGCTCAGACGGAAGCGCGCCAGCCAGCTGGCATCGAGGCGTGCGTTGCTGATCAGCGCATCGAGCATGGAGCGGCCCATGCGCGCCAGCTCCAGCAGGCGCTCGATGCGTTCGCGCTGGGCGCGCACGCGCGGCGCGGCCTTACCTTCGCGCTCGGCCCGGCGCTCGAGCGCAACCAGCGCGTCCTCGAAGGTCTCGATCGCCTGCGCGATCTCCGCGCGCTCGCGCTCGCGCATCACCCGCGAGATCATCTTCCACACGTTGGCCTCGGCCTCGTAGAAGTCGCGCCGGTCGCCCTGGACCCAGACCTTGCGCACGACTCCCCAGCGGCTGAGCTCGTTGAGCGTCATCGAGACCGCGCCGCTGGAGAGCTGCAGGCGGTCGCGCAGCTGGCCCGCGCTCAGCGGCTGGGCCGCCAGATACAGCACGGTCCAGACCCGGCCCATGTTGCGCTTGAAGCCCCACAGCTCCATCAGCCGCCCGATCGAGTCGCTGACGATGCGCTCGCTCTCCCACAGCGTGTCGGCGCCCTCGCCGGCCTGCCCGCGCTCGTCTTCCGCCTGCGAATTGCGCTCGCCCATCTAGGCGCGCCGCTCGATCAGCCCGCGCACCAGCGCGCGCAGCAAGTCCCGCTCGCGGCCGCCGGGCAGCGACTCGAGCTCCTGCAGGCCGCGCTCGGTCTGCTCCAGCGCGAACGCCCGCGCCTCCGTGCACGCCCGGCGCACGGCCGGCGCGCGTGAGACCTTGGCCGCCGCCAGCGTGTCACCGGCGCGCGCGTCGACCAGCAGCGGCCGCAGCTCGACCGCAGCGTGCTGCAGCGCGAGCGCCAGCGGCAGCGTGGTCTTGCCCTCGGCCAGGTCGTGCCCGAGCCGCTTGCCCACCTCGTGCGGCACGCCCTCCAGGTCGAGCACGTCGTCGACGATCTGGAACGCAATCCCGACCCGCTCGCCGAAGCGCCCTGCGGCGTCCACCAGGGCCGGCGCCGCGCCAGCGCCGCGCGCCCCGAAGCGGCACGCGCACGAAAACAGCGACGCGGTCTTGCCCGCCGCGATCTCGAGGTAACCCTCGATGCCGAGGTCGTCGCGCCCGCGCGCCTTGAGCTGCGCGACCTCGCCCGCGATCAGCGCGCGCATGGTGCTCAGCGTGTCGCCCATCGCCCCCTCGATGCCGGCGCCCTGCACCAGCTCCAGCGCGGCGGTCAGCAGCAGATCGCCGGACAACACGCTGACCAGGTTCCCCCACAGCACGCGGCTGGCCGGCCGCCCCCGGCGCTCCTCGCCCTCGTCCATCACGTCGTCGTGCAGCAGCGTGGCCGAGTGGATCAGCTCCACGGCCGCGGCCAGCGGAACCACCGCGCGCGGGTCGCCCGCGCAGGCGCGGTTGACCAGCAGCGTGGTGATCGGCCGCACGCGCTTGCCGCCCGCGCCGACCAGCTGTGCCGAAGCCTCGCGCACCGGCTGCGGCCCATGCGTGGCCGCGTCCACGGCGCGCTCTACGAGCGGTAGAGAATCGGCGAGCAACTCGCTGATTTCCCGCATGTATTCGCCGGCGCTGTGAGCCGATGAATGGCTCCGAGCGACCTGCTGCAGGGCCTTGAACGGAGCGGCTGGAATCATCGACCTACGGCCTCGCGGGCGAGCGGCCCCGGCCGGGAGCCGTCGGATTGTTCAAAATCGCGTGAAACTATGAGCGGCCGCCTGCGGCCGGTCAATGCCCCGCAGCCGCTGCGCCCTTGCCCCCGCCCTTGCCCCTACCCTTGCCCCTGCCCTTGCTCGCATCCTGGGCCTGCTCGATCAGGAGCCCGTCGTAGGCAGGCGCGGCTGCGTCGGAAGCGGCCGCGAACACCACCAGCCGCAGGCCACCCTGCTGGAACGCCTGGGTCACGACGGGCGCGGGCGCCGGCTGCACGGGCGCGGGCGCGCTCGGGGCCGCGGCCGCGCCAGCCGGCGGCTGCGCCGGCGTCGCGGCCGGCGCGCTGTCGCCCGCCTGCACGGCGCCTACCCCACCCTCGCCGGGGGCCGGCGGCACGGTCAGCGGCGCCATCTCCATCGTGCCGCCGCTCGCGCCGGCCGCGCCCTGCTTCGGCACCACCATCGGCTCGAGCACCATCTCGCCGGTCGCCGGCAGCGGGCGGCCATCGGGACCCACGCGCAAGGGCGCCATCTCCATGTCGGGCGCCTGCTCGGGCGCGGCCGGCTTGACCAGCTGCTCGATGCCCGACGCAGGCTCGGGGGCGCCCGCGCCCTGAATGCGGTTGGCCGGAGCGCCGGGATCCATGGCCGTGGTGTCGACCAGCTCGCCGCTCGGGCCGAGCGCGGGCTTTGGGAGCGGCCCGAGCGCGTAGCCCGAAAGCGGCTGGCGCCCGGCCGCAGCCTCATCGAGCACTCCCGAGATACGCGAGAGCGCCCACTGCACGGCCTGGGCTCGGGCCTCGGGATCGCCGTCCACCACCGGGTGGCGCTCTTCCAGCTCCTCCCAGCGCGAAAATCCCAGCCCGGGCAACAGCAGCTCGGCGCGCACCACCTTTCCGCCTTCCATCCGCAAGCGCAGGATCAACCGCATCGTGCGCTCGAGCCGGGTGCCCCCCGGCACCGGCACCGCGTACGCGCTCTCGTAGTACTTCAGGCACTCGTCGGCGGTGCAGCGCGGCCGCGGCGGCCGCCCGAACGCGCGCGAGAACGCGGGGTTCCGATGCGCCAGCTGGGCGATCGGCTCGCCCCAACCGTCGAGCGCGAGCAGGGTCTTGACCCAGTAGCCGAAGAAGCGCGTCACCCAGGTGCGGCTGAGCTCGGCCTCGCGCTGTTTGCGCTGCTCGGCCAGCAGCTTGGCGCGCGCGGCCTCCTCCTGCTTGCGCTGTCGGATCACGTCGATCGCCGACAGCCTGGCCTTGGCCTGCGCCACGAACGCGCCGTCCGGAAACGCCTTGAGGTACAGGGTGAGGCCGGCCCGATCGCCCTTGCCCGCTTCGAACACCGGACGATCGCGCTGCTGGCGCTCGCGCTGCACCTCGTCGTGCCAGTGCCCCTGCGGATGGTGCGCCACGTAGCGCTGCATCGCCAGCAACCTGGGCGCGTCGCGCCGCTCCATGCGTACCGCACGGTAGTCGAGGTAGTCGCTCTTCTGCACGAACGCGGCGCAACCCGACGCCAGCAAGCATGCCCAGACCAGCGGCCAGCCCCGCGCCCTCATCGCCCGGCCCCGCCGTCCAGAGCAGCAGCGTCGGCGCCCGCGTCGCTCGCCGCCACGTCCATGCCCGCGTCCATGCCCGCGTCTGCGCCCGCGTCTGCGCCCGCGTCTGTGCCCGCGTCTGCGCCCGCGTCGGCGCCCGCGCCTGCAGCGCCGCCGCTGCTGGACGGCTTGAGCTTGGCAGCGCACAGCGCGCCGGTGTTGCACTCCGCGATGTCGGCCTCCTTGGTCGAC
The DNA here is from genome assembly GCA_963778655.1 of uncultured delta proteobacterium. Classification (GTDB taxonomy): domain Bacteria; phylum Myxococcota_A; class Polyangia; order Polyangiales; family JAFGIB01; genus CAVZVA01. The sequence goes on along the minus strand of CAVZVA010000009.1, from coordinate 1,400,309 downwards.
AGCGTGTCCAGCGAGCGCAGCGCGTTCAAGCAGGCGTTGGCCTGGCGCTGCGTCGGATGGCACCCGGGCGCCCACGAGCGCAGCCCGCACTGCGTAATCGCGGCGCGGCGGCAGTCGTCGCGCGCTTGGTTGCTGATCTCTTTGCGCAGCGCGCGCCGCACGCACTTGTACTGCTCGCTCAGCTTGCAGAAGGTCTGCAGGTCCGCGGGTGCTTCCAGCTTGCCTTCCCCGCTGCAGGAGCCGATCGCGCCCGGGGTCGGTCCCCCCAGCAGCAGCAGCAACGCCACCGCCGCCGCCGCGCGTGCCAGCGCCGCGCGCGCCCCCGCGCCCGCCCCGCCGCGGCTCACGGCAGCACCTCGTAGTCGAGGAACAGGCCGGCCGACAGGCTGAAGGCGAGGCTCACCGACGAGCTTGCGCCCGCGAACATGTCGAGGCTGCCCTGCGCGAACGTGCCCAAGCCCGCCAACAGCCGGTAGCCGAGCCGAAAGCCTACCTCGCCGCCGAAGCTCTTGCCGCCGTGCACCAGGATCGGCACTCCAAGGTGCCCGAGCGCGAACAGATCGCGACCGAAATCGCAGTACAGCAGATAGCTCGGCATCACTACCCACTGCGAGAACGCGTCGACCGGCTCGGTATAGCCCCCGTCAGCGCCGAGGTTCAGCGAGAGGCCCAGCCCCGCGCCGTGACGAAAGCGCGAGCCGCCGGGCAGGATGTAGCCGCCGAGCGCATCGGTGAACGCGGGCGCGAAGCGATCTTGCGCCAGCTCGGTCCGCCGCGTGATGCGAAGCGGCACGCCCAGCGACCATGCGGCGAGGTAGCGCGCGGGCTGGGCCTCGCGGGCTTGCGCCGCCGCCCTCCCCGGCGCGGCACAGCACAGCACGGCGCCCGCGAGCAGCGAGGCCCTCAAACAGGAGCGCAGGGGCATCTGGATTGCCTAGGACCAGCGGATCTGCACAGATGAGTCAAGGTTTGAGCACCGGAGCGAAGCGACCCCGCGGGAGGGTGGGGCTCGTTGGGCTTTGCCCAACGGGCGGGAGGGGCGCGTGCCCCTTGCGGTTATAGAAGGCTAGCGGGGCCCTGTCTTGACGCGAGTAGACCATCACTGGTGGGTCCGAGGCGCAGCCTCGCTAGGGTCTAGGCTTTCCACATCGTGATATACACCGGGGACCGCCTGAATTGATCCACCCTCGCACGGCGGATCCATTCGCGAACGTCGGCTCATTCGAAGCGATCCTCGGTGTAAGCGCCTCGTGTTGCGATTTCTAGCAGGATTTGTGGCTGCATCGCTGCTCTGGGGTGGCTTCCTGCTCGCCTACTCGCACGGCCTGCTGAATATCAATCTTGAACCGAGCGCCCGCCGCGAGGAGCCGGACGCCGGCCTGGAGCGAGCCGACGAGCCCGCCAAAGCCGGCTCGCACCGCAAGCGACGCGGTTCGCGCGGCCATCACGCGTCACGTTCGCAGCGCCGCTACAGCGGCGAGGCCACCACCGGGGACGATCTGGGGGGTCCCGAGGCGCACAACCTCGACCTGAACGCGGCCGGCGGCGAGCAACAGCTGACGGGCCACGAGATCGAGCAGGGCTTCGACAGCGTGTTCCCGCAGGTCAAGCGCTGCCTGATCCTGGCGGCCGGCGACGAGCCGCTCAGCGGCAAGATCGTGTTCGGCCTGCGGATCACGGGGCACGGCGGCGTGACCCGCGTGAATCTTTCAGGCCCCAGCGCTATCACTAAGAGCGAGGCCGGCGGCTGCCTGCGCAAGGCGGCCCAAGGCATTCACTTCCGGACCTTCAACGGGCCGGACATGCTCGTGCATTACCCCTTGACCTTGCAGTAGAAATCGATGCTCAGCTGGTTGTTTCGGGTGCTCCCGTTGCTGGGAGCGCTGCTCTTGACCGCATGCGCCGGCACGCGCATTCCCCACGCGGCCGCCCCGCACGCCCGCGCGATTCGCGAGCGCTCGCTCGACGAGACGCGGGCCCTGGCGCTCATAGACGAGCTGCTACTCGAGGCCCGGCTCGAGCCCACCCGCGGCTGGCAGGTGCGCTTGCCGGCGGAGCACAGCCCCCTGCCGGTCGACCTGCGCGTGGGCGACAGCGAGGTCGGCGTAGAGTGGATCAGCGAGCGGGATCGGGCGCGCTACGGCGATCTGCTGCCGCGCCCCGACCCGGGCGGCCAGCTGCGGGTGCTGGCCGCCGCCGATCCACACGCAGGCCACCCGCGCGCGCTGGTCCTGGTGCTGGACCACGAGAGCTACCGCTACAGCGCGAACGCGCGCGCGGCCCTGGACGGTGCGCCCGACGAAAACGACGTGGAGCAGCGCCTGCGCCGCGACCTGAAGGACTTCATCGACTACGCCAAGACCCAGCTCCCGCTGTGAGCGACTCGCTCGCCGCGGCGCTGGGTCGGGTCTCAGACGAATGAGATTCACGGGAAGCGGAGAGCGATTCGCTTCCTCTTGCCTTCCCGCCTTCCTGTTGATTTCTCGGCATCGACGTTCGCGCGTCTGGATGCTGCTCCCGCCGGCCGACGCCGCGCTTTACAGCACGCGCCGGGCGCGGGATCGTGCGGGCGCATGGCTGCGCGCGCACAGCGCCGACGGGCGCGGTCGATCCCACGCGCCCCCTCGCTCTCCGCCCCCACGCCCGAACCCGCTGCCCTACCCTCCGCCGTGCCGCACGGCCTGCGCGCCCACCTGCTGCTGTCGCTGGCCACGCTGGCAACGTTCGCGCGGGCCGTGCCCTATCCGTTGCAGCTGCGCTGGGACGACGGCCGCTTCATCGTCGACAACCCGGACGTGCGCGCCCCCTCGTGGCACGCGCTCGGCGCGATCTTCGGCGGCGTGCGCTTCGAGGCCTACCATCCGCTGCACCTGCTGAGCTACTGGCTCGACGTGCCGTGGTCGGGCGCCAGCGCGCCGGTGCTGCACGCGGTCAGTCTGGTGTTGTGGGTGATCGCGGCGAACCTGTTGCTGCGGGTGATGCTCGCGCTGGGACTTTCGCCCGCGAGCGCCGCGCTCGGCAGCGCGGCCTGCGTGCTGCACCCGGTGCAGGTCGAGGCGGTGAGCTGGGCCACAGGACGCAAGGACGTGCTCGCGCTGCTGCTCGCGTGCGCGTGCATGCTGTTGCACCTGCGCGCCCGGCACTGGCTCGATCGCGACGCCTGGCTGGCGCGCGGCGCCTACGTGCTTGCGGCGCTGGCCAAGACCACGACCCTGCCGCTGCCCGCGGTATTGTGGCTGGCGGACGTGGCGCTGCGGCGGCGACCGCCGCGCGAGGCCGCGCTGCACCAGCTGCCGAGCCTTGCGCTCGGAGCGGGCGCGGGGGTGTTCGTGGTCAGGCTGTGGGGCGAGCAGCACATGTTGCGGCAGCACGCGGGCGCCGGGCCACTTGCGCGCGTGGTCGCGACCAGCGCTCACCAGCTCGCGACCGCGCTCTGGCCGAGCGCAACCTCTCCCATGTACTCGACCCGCGCGGTGCTCGAGCCCGCGCCTTGGGCCTTCGCCTTGTGTGCGGCGCTCGTGCTGGCGGCGTTCGCGGCCTGGCGGCTGCGTGCGGGCCGAGCGCTGTTCGCGCTGGGCGCGTTCGCGCTGCTGCTTTCGCCGGTCAGCAACGCGGTGCCGATGTACTTCCCCTACCAGGATCGCTACCTCTCGCTGCCGCTGCTGGCGCTCGGCTTCGGGCTGGGCGCTGCCCTGGACGCGCTCGAGCGCGTGGCACCGCGCGCGGCCCTGCCGCTGGGCGCGGCGCTGGTGCTCGCGCTGGCCCTGCGCTGCGTGCAGTACCAGGGCGCGTGGCGCAGCGAGACCCGGCTGTGGGGTCACGCCGCCAGCACGCAGCCCGACGCGTACTATGCCTGGATGAAGCTGGGCGAGGTGCGGCGCGCGGCGCATGATCTGTACGGCGCGATCCGCGCGTACCGCACGCTGCTGCGGGTCGACCCGGGGGCCAAGATGGGCCACGCCGCGCTGTTCGAGGCGGTGGCGCTGCGCGACGAGCAGCTGCGCGCGCTCGCACCCTCGCGCGCGGAAGCGTACGCGAAGGAATACTACGATACGCTCGACGACGCCGGCGCGCTGCGCGCGCTGGCCGCGCGCTTGCTGCAAGTGGGCTACCTGCGTCTGCCCGAGCTGCCGCTGGATCGCTCGCTGCTGCTGCAGCCCTTTCCCGACGACGCGTTGCAGCACGCCGCGCGCGTGCAGCTGGCCGAGCGCAGACCGGGCCTGGCGCTGTGCTACCTGCGGCACCTCAGCCACGAGGGGCTGAGCCCCGCGCTGCGGCAGCAGGCCGAGCAGGCGCGCGCCGAGCTGCCGTTCGAGCTGCCATGAGAGCGAGCGCGACTCAGCGCACGCCCGCCCGGTCGAGCTGGCTCTGCAGGCGTGACAGCCGCCTGTCGTGTACGCCAGCGCTCGCGGCGAGCTGCAGCACGCGCCGCGCCGCCTCTGGGCCCTGGCGCGCGAGGGTCAGGCGCGCGAGGTTCAGCCAGCCGGTCGCGCGCCGGGGCGCGAGCGCGATCGCACGTCGCGCGCATGCAATCGCGCCGTCTGCGTCGCCCACCGCCTCCAGCGCGACGCCCAGGTTGGTCCAGGCCACCGCGCGCTCGGGCGCGAGCTGCGCCGCGGTGCGCAGCGCGCGCACCGCGCTCGCGCTGCCAAGCGCCTGCTCTCCGAGCGCGCCGTAGGCCCGCGACCACGCCTCGCGCGCGCGCTCGGCGCGCGCCAAACCGCCGGGCAGGCGCGCGGCGCGCAGGGCGTCCAGCTGCGCCAGGATCGGCGGGCTCAACGCCGGCCACTGCGTGCCCGTGCCCACGCGCAGGTACGGAGGCGGGTCGGCCGCGCGCGTAACCACGCGCAGCCGCGACCAGCGCAGCGGCGCGGTCGATTCGAGCCGCAGCGGGCGCCGCGCGCGATGCGAGACCAGAAAGCGCAACACGTCGCTGGCAGCCGCCGCGCGTTGCGCGGGCGACAGCTCGCCCGTGCTCTGCGGCGGCAGCTGCAGGCCGCGCAGCCGGCGCAGCACGGTGGCGTCCCACAGGTGCTGCGCGGGCGCGACGTCGACATCGGGTCGCACCGCTTCCACGTAGAGCGCGAACAGGCCACCCGCGCAGCCGTCGTCGCTCGAGCACAACAGCACCGTGCGCGGCGGCAGCGCGCAGAGCGGGCCGCCGCTGCCGAGCAGCTCCGCAGCAGCGTAGCGGTCGGCCAGCTCGCTGCGCGGGAAGCGCCACAGCAGCAACCCCAGCACCGCGCCGAGCGCGAGCGCGTACAGCGCGCGCGAGCGCGCGCGCCGCGCCGCCGCCTGCAGCAGCGCGGCACCCAGACCCGCGAGCAGCGCCAGCGCGGCGCCCGCCATGTGGCCGACCTGGCGGTCGGCGGCGCCCATCGGGTTGATCCACACCGCGTACGCCAGATCCGCGGTGAGCAACGCCAAGGGCAAGAGCAGCGCGCGCGGGCTGCGCGACCAGCCGAGCAGCAACGCCAGCAGCGCAACGGGCAGCAGCGGCCACAGCTCGAACAGCTGCGAGAGCACGCCCAGCGACGCATTGGGATCGGAGCTCAACATTTCGCCGTGATAGGCGCTGCGGATGCGCGCCGCGGTGAGGTGCGCGAGCACGCGGCCGAACGTATCCGGATCGCCCCAGTCGAGCGCGGGATTGCGCAGCGACGCCAGCGGGAGATAGGCGATGACGAGCGCGCCGGCGACGACCAGTAGCAGGCGCGCGCGCACGAAGCGCAGGCCCGAAGACGGACCGAGGCGAACGAGCAGGCCGAGCAACACCAGCGCCGCGAACAGACCGGCGGTGACGTGCAAGCCGGGCGCGAGCCCCAGCACGACGCAGCACAGTCCGCGCGCGCGCCCGCCGGCCACCGCGCCGTAGACCGCGAGCAACGCCGCGAGCAACGCCAGGGAGTAGACCTCGACCGAGGTCGCGGTCTCGAAGAAGGTGCGAAAGCACGCAAGCCCACAGCACGCGAGCAGCGCGCCGCCCCAGCGCGCGGAGGGTGTGTGCACGCCCAGACGCAGCGCGAGCCGGTCGCACAGCAAGGCGAGCAGCGTCAGGGCGCCCGCCGCCTCCAGCGCCACCGCCAGGTTCTGCCGAAAAGCGATGTGTCCCAGCGGCAGATAGGAGAATGCCCGCAAGATCAGCAGGTCGACGCCGAAGCCGGTGGGATGGGCGACGCCCAGACCGAAGGCGGCGGTTCCCAGCTCGCCCGAGTCTCGAAAGCCGACGTCCGCGGCGGCGAGCCATCCCAGCACGAGCGCGGCGGCGAGGTAGATCGGCAGCCCGGGCGCGCGCGCGATCGCTCCTGGCTGCGGCTCTGCCATGGCGTCTGGAGCGTATCCCTGGTGAGGCTGGGGGGCGTAGATTTGCTGCGCGCCTTGCCCCCGCCATGCTACATCAACGGACGTGAGTGACGGGATGCGGATCGGCGCGCAGCCGGCGCCGTTTGCGAGACACGGCCGGGGCGCGCGCGGCGGGGGGAGCGCGGCGGCTCGCGACCTGCGGCGCGATGCGGACGCTTCGCGCTCCTCGCAAGCGTCTTGATTCGCGCCCTGGCTCTCTCTGGTTGCACGACATGCTCCGAGATTTGATCCGGCTCTCGAGGCCCACGCACTGGATCAAGAACGTCTTCGTCTTCTTGCCAGTGCCGTTCGCGCTGGCGAGCGGCGCCCGCCTGCACCCGCTCACCTTCGCCCTCGGCCTCTTGTCGTTCTGCCTGGCGAGCTCTGCGGTCTACGGTTTCAACGACGCGCAGGACGCCGAGCGCGACCGGATGCACGCCGACAAGCGCAATCGCCCGATCGCCGCCGGCCGCATCTCCAAGCGCACCGCGTACCTGTGGTCGCTCGCGCTGGCCGCGGTGGGGGCGGGCCTGGCGCTGGCCAGCGCGAGCCACGCGGCGCTGCTGCTGTTCGCGTTGTACCTGGCGGTCAACGTGGCCTACAGCTTGGGCGCCAAGCACGTGGCGCTGCTCGACGTGTTCCTGCTCGCCGGACTGTACGTGCTGCGCGTGCTGCTGGGCTGCGCGCTGCTCCACGTCGCCGCCTCGAACTGGTTGCTGCTGTTGTCCTATGCACTGGCGCTGTTCATCGCGCTGGCCAAGCGCCGCGCCGATCTGGTCAAGGGCACGGGAACCGAGCACCGCCCCGCGTTGCAGGGCTACAGCGAGAGCTTCCTCGATCAGGCGATCGGAATCGCCGCCGGCATGGCGATCATCGGTTACGCCCTCTACTCGATGGAGGCCGCAGTGCTGCTGCCCAGTCGCAAGTTCGCGGCCCTGCCCTTCGTGGTGTTCGGCGTGCTCGACTACCTGCGCCTGGCTCACGTCAAGCGCGCGGGCGGCTCGCCGGTGGACACCGTGTTGCACACGCCCACGCTGCTGCTCGCCGGCGCCGGCTGGCTGGTGGCCACGCTCTGGAGCCTGCGCTGGCCCTAGCGGTTTCCGCTCAGGAGCGCCCAAGAGCGGCTTTCGTCCTCGGCCCGGGCCTGCGGCGTACAAGAGTACGCCTCGGTCCGGTTCTCCGGGCGCGCTCGCTCCTGAACGCCCCTGAGCGGAAACCGGCGCTTCGATGCGCTAACCGCGGGTAGCAAAGCGCAAGCTTCGGGTGCGCGCGCTCAGAGAGCTCCGATCAGTCCCAGAGCAGGCGTGCGTTGAAGGAGCCGTGCACGCTGCGCGAGGCGCCCTGTTCGTGGACCTCCAGCTCGAGCTCGCCCTCGATCCGAAACATGGACGCGGCTTCGACGGGAAGCGCTTCGCGGATGCGCAGGCTGCCCGCGTCCACCAGGCTGGGCTGCTCCGCGCCCGCGAACCGAATCCGCGAGCGCGTCGTGCTGCCGACGGCGGCCGTCAGGATCGGCAGATCGCTGCCTGCGAGCGCCTTGGGCCCGCGCTCGCGCCAGCCGCCGTCGGGCTCGCTCTTGGCGAAGTCGACGAAGAGCTCGAAGTCGGGCTCGACCTGGTCGTCCTGCTCCGGGCTGCGCAACCACAGCTCGCGCACCTCCAGTGCGTCGGCAAAGGGCCGTCGCAGATCGACGGCGACCACGTGCACGGTGGTCAGCTCGACCCGCCGCCGCTGCCCGTGGTCGTCGAGCCAGAGCGTGCCGGTGGCCATGGTTCGCTCGCCGGGGCTCAGCGTATAGGGCACGCGCGGCCGCATCAGGTGGTTCACAGCCACCGCGAGACCGAAGCACAACAGCAGCCATAGGGGCTGCCAGCGATTCACCGCCACAGCCCCGCAATCCCCGCCCCCACCCCGTAGAACGCGAAGCCGTGCAGCAGCAGCGACAGATGGGTCGCGTTGCCGTACAGCACCGAGTTGTCCATGCGCACGCCCAGATACAGCAGCGCGCCTCCGGCCAGCAGCTCGAGCATGGCCAGGCTGCGCGAGCTTGCCCGGGGCGCCTGCGACGGCGCGGGCGCGCTCTGGGCGGAGAGCGAGCTCGGCGCCTCCGCGTGTATGGCCGCAGCCTCCTCGGCGGGCCGGAACGCGGACGCCCTCGTCGCTTCGCCCGCTCCGCCGCGGCCGGAGGGCGAGGCGCCGCCCAGCGGCGCGATCTCGGGCAGGCGCAACCCGCCACTGGTGCGATCCGCGACGCGCGGCGCCGGGCCGCGTGCGGGCGGGGCGGCCTTGGGCCGGGGCGCGGCCACCGCGCGCGACGCGGGCGCGGGCAGCGGTGCGACCCGGAGCGGGGCCCGCGCGGGAGGGCTGCGCGCAGGCGGTGCCGCGGGCACCGGGGGCCGCGCGCGCGCCGTCGCCGGGCCCAGCGCGACCCCGACCTCGGGCAGCGGCGGCACCGAGCCGAGGCCGAGGTCATCGCCCATCTCGGCCGGCGCCACGCGACGCATTCCGATCGCCGGCTCGGGCGCGAGCGAGCGCGGCACGAACAGCGCGCGCGCCGTCGCCGGGCCGGCATCTGCGCCCGAGCTCGCCTGCAGCCCCGGTAGCTGCGACGGCGCGTCGTCCAGCGCCGGGACCTCCATCCCTTCCCACTCGAGCTCCTCGGGCGGCTCGCTCGGCGCGAGCACCCGATCGGCCCAGCTCTCGCGGCGGTCCAGCTGGATCGGAGCGGACGAAGCCGCCGCATCCGCATCGGACCCGAGGTCGAGCTCCAGGCCTTCCTGCCAGCCGCCTGTCGCGGCGATCGGAATCGAGGCGGCGCGCGGCTCGGGCTCGCGCGCGCCCGCTGCACGAGCGGGAGCGGGCTCCAGGTCGAGCGCGCCCCACTTCGGCGTCTCGCGCGCGCCGCCGGCGTCCACCGCGGCGGGCGCGCCCTGCGCCGCGGACGGCAGCAGGACCACCTGCGCGCCGAGGCTCTGCAACGCGTCCAGCAGCACCGCCGCGACATCTGGCGACGCGGCGCGCTTGACCACGACCGGCGCTTGCGACAACAAGCGCAGCGCGACCTCGTGCTCGATGGCGAACGCCTGCTGCAACGCGGACGCCGTGGCACTCGAGCGATCCGTGAACATCATCACATGGAGGTCGAAGAGCTCCGGCTGCTTGTCTTCGGGCTCCTCGCCACCCGATCGAGACTCCCGGTCGTACAGAGTGGAACCTCCGGCGCGAGCCGAGATCGTACCACGGCTCGCGGGGGCCCGAAGCTTTGTACCTTGCGCTGCCGGCCGTTGCGCAAGCGTGCGCACACCCGCGCAGACTGCCCCCGTTGTGCGCTGCGCCGCGCGACTCACTGCTCGGCGGACAGCGGCAGGTCCAGGTGAAAGGTGGTCTGTCCCGACTCGCCCTGCACCTCGACGCTCAGCTCGCCGCCGTTCTCGCGCACGATCGCGCGGCTGATCGAAAGCCCGAGCCCCGAGCCTTGCTCGCGCCCCGCCACCAGGGTGAACGGCTCGAACAGGCGCGCGATCGTCGATTCCGGAATCGGCGTACCGCGATCCTCGACCGTGAGCCGCAGCGAGGCGTGCCCGAGCGCCGTGCTCGGCCGCGCGAGGATGCGCATGCGCTTGTCCGCATCGCCGCGCGGGTAGCGGTGGTTGAGCGCATCGCGGGCGGAGGTCACGAGGTTGATCAGGGCCTGCTGTACGCTGCGCGCGCGGCACCAGACCGCCGGCAGATCCTCGGGCACGTCGACCTGGAGGTCGATGCGCTCCTTGCGCAGCGCGGCACGAAACAGCGAGACGGTGCCCTCGACCACGTCCTGCAGGCGCACCTCGGACGGCAGCTCGCCATCCTCGTGCACCAGGCGCTGCAGGTTGCGTACGATCGCCGCAAGCCCGTGCACCTCGTTCACGATCTCCTCGGCATACTCGCGCACCAGGTCGATCTGCCCGCGCGAGCGGATCAACTGCGCGAAGTTCATGATGCTCTGCAGCGGGTTGTTGATCTCGTGCGCCAGGCCGGCCGCGAGCTGACCCACGGCCTCGAGCCGGTGCTGCTCGCGCAACTTCAGCTCGAGACCGCGCCGCGCCGTCTCGGCCTGCTTTCGCTCGGTCACGTCGAGCGCGATGCTGAGCGTGCCGGTGAGGCGGCCCCGCTCGTCGCGAAAGGGCTCGGTATAGGTCTCGAAATGCCGCCCCGCCCACTCCACCTCGTAGCTGACCGACTCGCCGGCCAGCGCGCGGTGGTGGGCCTTGATCGGCGCGAACTCGTCATCGCGTGTTTGAAAGTACTCGTACAGCGTGATGCCGACCACCTGGTCCGGCTGCAATCCCAGGGTAGCCAGGCCGCCGCCACGCGACGAGGTGAAGCGCAGCTCGTCGTCGGTGCTCCAGACTACCGCGGGCAGCTGATCCACCAGGGCGCGCATGCGCGCATCGCGGTCCGCGTTGCTCGCGTCGGATTTGGGTGCCATCGGTCCCCCGCAGCACGTCACTGCTGCTCGACCCGAGTATGCCTGCGAAATCGACGCGGCTCCATGGCCGCGCCGCGCGGGAGCCTGCCGGCGTCGCGCTTTTCGCGACCACCCGTGTTCCCCCTCACGCCTTGCCATCTCCAGCTTGACGCCACCACCTACCCGGACCACCATCGCCGCCATGTCGCGCGAAACCCTGGTGACCATCTTGCAGCGCACCGATGCGGTGCGCCTCGACGGCGACCGCTACCGGGTCAAAGAGGAGCACGACCTGACGCTCTATCTCGGACAACCGGGTCGGGCCGTCGCGATCGACCACGTGCTCTCGCTGGTGCTGGCGGACGCCCATCTCGAAGTCGAAGCGCGCGACCGCGGGACCTTCTACCTCGAGTACGCGGTAGTGCACGCGCTGCTGGACGCACGGCGCAAGGACCGTCGCAGCCCGGGCGGCTCGGTCGGCTTCTGAGGATGCAGCGAACCTCGGGGTCGCGCGGGCATTGGTCCCGATCGAGGGCGTGGTAGGCTAGGCAGGATGGGCGCACGGATACTCGTCGTCGACGATGAGGCGGGTCTGCGCGAAATGCTCCACGTGCTGCTCAAGCGGCACGGCTATACGGTCGAGGTCGCCGAGGGGCAAAGCCGCGCAGTCGAGCTACTGCGCAAGCCGCACACTTTCGACATCGTGGTCACCGATCTCGCGATGCCGGACGGCTCGGGCATGGGCGTGCTGGCCGAGGCACGCCAGGTGGACGAGTCGACCCAGGTGATCATGATCACGGCGTACGCCACCACCGGCCAGGCCGTGCAGGCCATGCGCGAGGGCGCCTACGACTACATCAAGAAGCCGTTCAAGAACGACGAGCTGCTGGCGGTGATCGAAAAGGCGCTGGAGAAGCGCGCGATCGTCGATCAGAACCGCGCGCTGCGGCAACGCCTCAACGAGGGCTTCCGCACCGGTGACATCGTCGGCAGGAGCCAGGCCATGCAGCGCGTCATGCGCCTGGTCGAGCGCGTCGCCGGCGCCCCCACCAGCGTGCTGATCACGGGCGAGAGCGGCACCGGCAAGGAGCTGATCGCGCGTGCCCTGCACGAGAGCGGAGAGCGCACCGGCAAGCCGTTCGTCGCCGTCAACTGCGCCGCGCTTCCCGAGCCCCTGCTGGAGAGCGAGCTGTTCGGCCACGAGAAAGGCGCGTTCACCGGCGCCGACGGCCGCAAGGAGGGACTGTTCCGCGCCGCTGGCGCGGGCACGCTGTTCTTGGACGAGGTGGCCGAGATGCCGCTTTCGCTTCAAGTCAAGCTGCTGCGTGTGCTGCAGGAGCGAACTGTGCGGCCGGTCGGCGGGCACGACGAGATCGCGGTGCAATGCCGGGTCGTGGCGGCCACCAACCGCGACGTCGACCACGAGGTCGCCGAGGGCCGCTTCCGCGAGGACTTGTACTACCGCATCAACGTCATCAACCTGCACCTACCGCCGCTGCGCGAACGCCCCGAGGACGTGCCGCTGCTGGCCGAGCACTTCCTGACCAAGCACGGTGCGCTACAGAACAAGCGCTTGCAGTTCTCGCCCGAAGCCCTGCGCTGGCTGGTGGGCCGCGGCTACCGTGGCAACGTACGCGAGCTCGAGAACCTGGTCGAGCGCGCAGTCACGCTCTCATTGGGCCCGCGCGTCGAGCTCAGCGATCTCGACTACGACCCCAGCAGCCAGAACGGCGCGCCGCGAGCCCAGCCGGTGGAGATTCCGGAGCAGGGCCTGGATCTCGACGCCTACCTCGGGGAGATCGAAAGACGGGTGTTGCTCACGGCGCTGGACAAGACCGGCGGCGTTCGCAAAGACGCCGCCAGGCTGTTGGGGATGACGTTTCGCTCGTTACGCTATCGCCTCGCCAAGTACGGGCTGGGGGACACGGATGAAGACGCCGCGGACGGCGAGCGCGAGCAAGCCGGGGACTGACCGCGCTCACGCGCGCAGTTGGTGCGGCGCGCGATCAGCGCCTATACTGCAGGGCGATCCTCGATCGTCCGCCCACCCACCGCGCACATGAACGCACAACCACCTTTCCCCGATAACGCACCTTCGCGCGCAGGCTACAGCCTGATGGAGCTGATGATCGTGGTCGTGATCACCGGCGTGCTCGCCGCGATCGCGATTCCGACCTTCACCGGCTACATCCAGAAGTCGCGCACCTCCGAAGCCACGGAATTTCTCGGCGTGATCAAGCTGCGCGAAGAGGCCTACCGCGCCGAGTTCGGGCAGTACGCACAGCAGGGCGGGCTCGCGTCTCCGAGCCCGGACGGCGTGTTCGCGCAAGCGGTCCCCGCCACGAGCAAGAGCCCCCACAGCGCGAGCGTGCCCTTCCCCGCTTCCGATGCGTTCTTCAGTCTGATCGGCGCCAGGCCGGACGGACCGGTGCGCTTCTCCTATGGGGTGGCGGCGGGCCTGCCGACGGTGGCAGCAGCCAACGTAGGCGCCGACCCCTACTTCGCGCCGACCGACCACTACTTTGTGGCCCAGGCATTCGGCGACCTGGACGACGACGGCATCTATTGCACCTTCGAGCTGACCAGCTTCACCCGCGGCGTGTGGTACTCGCCGGATCAAGGCTGGGAGTAGCCGCCGCGGCCTGCGGCCGCAATCCGGGGACTCAATTTTGGGGCGGCAACCGCGGCGACCCTCCGCGCGATGTGCGGCATTGCCGCGCGTGCGCCCTCTCGGCACCACAAGCAAGTGTGCCGTTTTTTGTCACCGCCGGCCTGCCGCGGTGACGCTGCGCGTCGGCCTGGGACGTGCGACTAGCCACGAATGGAGACGCTTCGCGGCAACAGCGCATTTTTCCAAAATGGCACGCGCCGTGCATCTTGGTGCGATCGCCAACGCGGCTCGCAGGTGCGGGCCCAAACCAGCGGGCGCAGCCCATCGCAGAAAGGTACAGAACAACCCACCATGGCCAAACTGTTGAAAAAGAAGTCAGGCTTCACGCTCATCGAGCTGATGATCGTCGTCGCGATCTTGGGCATCTTGGCCGCCCTCGCGATTCCGGCGTTCATCGGTTACGTGCGCCGCTCCAAGACGTCCGAAGCGACCGGCAACCTGAACTCGATGTTCAAGTCCGCCGCTTCGTACTTCAACCAGGAGCGCACCGGCCGCGGCGTCACCGCTGGCAACTCCTCGTACTGCATCGTCGGCAGCGAGGGAATCAACCCCGCGAACCCCGGCGCCGACAAGGTTCAGTACACCGCGGGCACCAACGCGACCGCGTTGGGCTTCAAGATCGCCGATTACGTGTACTTCGGCTACGGCATCACCTCCGGCACTCCGACTGGCGCGTGCAGCCAGAGCGCCAATACCGACGTCTACACCTTCTTCGCGAACGGTGACTTGGACGGCGACAACATCAACAGCACGTTCGAGCTCGCAGTCCGCGTCGACAACGACAACACCCTGTACCACGCGCGCGGCTTCTACATCGCGAACGAAATCGAGTAGCAGCGTACGGGCAGCCTCGATGGCTGAAAGCTCCCCGGCCGGTGGCCGGGGAGCTTTTTTTTCTGGACGCCGGGGCGCGCGCGGCGAAAGACTGCCCGCTGTGCGTCGTCTCGCAAGCGTGGGAGGCCTGGCGCTGGCGCTGGTGGTCGCCGTCGGCGCTGTGCGTGTCACCCGCCGCAACGGGCAAGCGCACTTCCTGGCTACTCAGCGCTACGAGGACATCTACTACTTACCGCCGCCGGCGTGGCTACAGGTGTTCTCGCTCGGCCATCGGGAGGCCCTAGCCGACCTGATCTGGCTGCGCAGCCTGATCTATTTCGGCGACGAGCTGCTGCACGGTGGCCAAGTCAGCAATCTCTACAACTACGCCGACGCCATGCTCGCGCTCGATCCCCATTTCAAACGCGTCTACAGCTGGGTGGCGTCGTGCGCCCTGTATCGCAGCGGCAGCGTGACGGCCAAGGACGCGCGCAAAGCGATCCACTACCTGGAACAAGCCGCACAGCTCTATCCCGACGACGGCGAGGTCGCGTGGAATCTGGGCGCGGACTACCTGTACGAGTTGGTACCGATGCTGAAGGACCCGGCGCAGATCACCGAAGCCCGGCAGCGCGGCGTCGAGCACCTCAAGGTGGCCGCGCTGCGCGGGGCCGGGCCGCCCTGGCTCGGGCTGAGCACCGCGGCCGAGCTCGATCGCCTGGGCCAGCACGAGCAGGAGATCTCGCACCTGCAGGAAGTCTACGCCCAGGTCTCCGACCCAGCCATGAAGGCGGGTATCGAAGCGCGGCTGGCGCTGCTGCGCAGCAGTGCCTACGCCGAGGCCCTGCGGCGCACCGACGAAGAGCTGGAGCGCGCGCGCAAGCGCGACTTCCCCTATCTCGACCCAGACCTCTACCTGCTGGTCGGGCCGCGGCCTCCGTTCGATGGAACGGCGCTGCTGCTGCGCGACTTCGACCCGGAGGCCGACCGCTTCACCGAGCCGTCCAGCCCGCCACCTTGAGCGCTCGCGTCCCGCGGCGCAGACTGCGGCCGTGCTACGCCGAGACCCCCGCAGGACGCAAGGACTGACGCTGATCGAGGCAGCGCTGGTCGTGTGCTTGCTCGGCATCGTGCTGGCGGTCGGCATCCCGGCCTTCGCGCGCGCCCTGCGCACGAGCAAGATGGCCGAAGCGCCGGAGCAGCTGCAGCGCATCTACGCGGCCGCGGCCGCCTATTACGCCGCGCCCGCACCCGCTGCGTCGCCAGCACAAGGCGCGGCCGCCGACGCGCTGGCGCAGGCGGTGCAAGCGGGGCCCATGACGCCGGGCCGCTGCCTGCCCGCGGCTGCGGGACCGACGCCGAGCCAGCCCTCGCGCGAGCCGGTTCCCGTCAACTTCGGTGCGCCGGACACGCCGGGCGCGCCGATCTGGCGCGCGCTCGGCTATGACCCCCACGAGGCGCTCCGCTACCGTTACTCAATACTGCCCGCACGTTCCGGCTGCGGGCTCAGTGGGCGCGACGACGGGGGCGACTTGCTGACCCTGCGCGCCGAAGGCGACCTCGACGGCGACGGCGTGCTCTCGCTGTTCGAGCGCACCGCCACGGTCGAGAACGGCGAGCTCGTGCTCGACCCCTTGCTGATCGTGCACGACCGAGTCGAGTGACGCGCGGACGCCATGGACCCTGGCTAGTTGCCCGTCCAGGAATGGCTCTTCGGAAAGCTTCAACGGGAAGGCGAGAAGAACAAGACACTCGGGACTTCCCGCCTTCCTGTGGATTTCTTGGTCCCAGGGCGGCCGGGTTTGCCGGGGCGGCCGGGTTTGCCGGCGCACGCTGCGATGCGGGAGCCCCCCGCGGGAGGGGCGCGTGCCTCTCCCGATGAGGACAGAACGCGCTCAGTCGGTCAGCGTCAGCACCTGGGTCAGGGTCTGCCCGGGCTCGATCTGCACCTTGACTGTCTTGTGGATTCCGAAGTCGTCGTTGACGAACGTCAAGGTGTGAGCGCCCGCGCTGAGCGGCACGTTCATGAGCGGCGTGGTCCCGACCATGCGGCCGTCCACCAGCACCTTGGACCAGGGCCTGGTCTGCACGCGTAGCGTGCCCGTCTCTGCGGCCGCGGCGTGTACCTGCTGCTCCGGGGCTGGCGCGGGCGGCGGCGCGGGCGGCGGCGGCTCGGGCTCCGCTACCGGCCCGGGCGCAGGCCGCGACCGCGGCGCGGGGCGCGGCCGCGGTGCGACATGAGTCTCGTGCTGCTGTGGGCTCGTGGTCCCTTGCTGCGCGGGTGGGGCCTCGGCCTCCGGGGCGCCGCGCGCGATCAGCTGGGCTGTCGGCAGCTCGAGCACGGTGCCGGGGGTCACGTGTAGCGAGCTCTCCCAGGGCGCGTAGCCGGAAGATTCGAGCCGGATTCTGGTGGTCGCCAGCGCCGAGGTCCACGACCCGCACCGGGGTACCCTGCGCGAGCTGCTTGCCGTCGACGAACACGGCCGCTCCAGAGGGCACCGAATCGAGCACGAAACCCGACTCCAGTGGCTCCAGGCTGATCGGTGGAAGCTGCATGGTCTCATCGGGTTGCAGCTGGAACTTTGACGACCACGCACGGTAGCCCTGCTTGCTGACCACGATCTCGTGCGGGACGCCGGGCGGGATCTGACCAAGCACGAAGGGGCTCGACCCCGGAACCGGCTTGCCGTCGATCGCCACCGACACGTCGGCCGGATTGGTATTGAGGTGTACGGTGCCGGGCGCAGGCCGGCGGAACATCAGCAGCGCGGCGACGATCACCGCGATGATCGCCACCACCGAGACCACCGCGGCCAGCATCGGGCGGCGTTGCTGCGAAGAGGGCGGCCAGGCCACCTCGGCCGTGCTCGCGGCGGCGCGCGCCATCTCACCGGGTACGAACGGAGACGCCGTGCCGGCAGGCGCCGTCGCGGCCGGGCTGAACCCGCCAGGCGGCGCGGAGCGCAGCGCGGGTGGGAACGAGCCGGAGACCGGTTGCCCCATCGCCCCCGGCAGCGAGGCGCCGGCGAGCGGCGCCGGGGTCGCATAGCCGGGCGCGGTCGCCATCCCGACTTGCGCCGGCGTCTGGTCCTCGGGCCGATCGGTAGATCTGCGTCGACAGCTCCTCGTCGTCCCAATCCATGTCGAGCCGGGGCGGTCCGGCGGCCGCGGCCCCCGGCGGTCGCGAGTGGCTCGGCGGAATGGACTGCGGGCGCGGCACCAGCGGGGGCACCGAAAGCCGGGCCGGCGGAGGGCGCGCGCCCGGACGCAAGGTGGGGGAGCGCGAGGGCACCACGGCCGCGGGCAGCCCGAGCAGAGTGGCCTTGCGCGGCCGCGGCGCGGGTCCCACGCCGCCACCACCCAGCGCCGGATCGGAGGCGAGCGAGGCCTGGGGCGCGGGGGTGCGCGGGCGCGGCGACGCGGGCGCCTGCTGGCCGTGCAGCGCGCTCACCGTGCTGACCGGCTCGATCTCGTCGAAAGCGGTCAAGCCGGTGACGTCCTCGCTCTCGCCGCCGCCCATCGCGGCGTACTCCTGGTCGCGCGTGCTCTCGCGCTCGATCTCCTCGGCGAACACGCGGTGCATGTACATGCTGAGATCGCGGCGGCTGAAGAAGTTGCCGCTGCCGTACATGAAGCCCTGCAGCTCGTCGTGCAGTTGCATCGCGGTCTGGTGGCGGTTGTCACGATCGCGCGCCAGCGCCTTGAGCACGATCTGCTCGAGCTCTTCCGGGATCCGCCGGTTGTAGGTGCTGGGCGGCATGATGTCGACGTTGCGGACCTTCTCCAGCGTCGCGAAATCGCTCTCGCCCACGAACAGCCGCTCGCCGGTGAGCAGCTCGTACAGACAGATCCCGACGCCGAACACGTCGCTGCGGCGATCGATCTCGAGGCCCTGCACCTGCTCCGGCGACATGTAGCCGAACTTGCCCTTGAGGATGCCGGCCTGGGTGCGCCCGGCCTTGCCCGCAGCCTTGGCAATGCCGAAGTCGATGATCTTCACCTCGCCCTCGTACGAAACCAGGATGTTCTGGGGCGAGACGTCGCGGTGCACGAGGTTGAGGAACTGACCCGCCGCGTCGCGCTTGTTGTGCGCGTAGTCCAGGCCCTCGCACAACTTCATGATGATGTAGCAGGCCATCGGCACCGGAATCTGCTCACCCCGGGCGCGCGCGCGGTTGAAGATCGCGCGCATGTCCTTGCCGTGGACGTACTCGAGCGCGATGAAGTAGCTGTCATCGACCTTTCCCAGGTCGAAGATCTGCGCGACGTTCGCGTGCGTAAGCTGCACCGCGATCTTGGCCTCGTCGATGAACATGGTGATGAACTCTTCGTCCTCCGCTATGGACGGAAGAATCCGTTTCACCGCGACCATCCGCTCGAACCCCTCCACCCCGGTGGCCTTCGCTTTGAAGACCTCCGCCATACCGCCGACGTTGACGCGTTCGAGCAGGTAGTACTTACCGAACGGGATGGGCTGCCTCAAACCGACCCTCGCAGCGACGCATACTAGCCATCCCCGCCGATGGGAAGCAATTGCGACGTTCTTGCAGCGCTTTTTCAGCGCAGCGAGGCGCGCGGAACGCCGGCGTCGGGGGGCGGCTGGCCGGGGGGATTGAGCGCCTCCTCGGGCGCTCGGAAGCGCGGCTGGCCGGTCGGGAAATAGCGCACGCGCTGGCCCTGGAGCGCACCCCAGCGGTAGTACGGCCTGGGCTTGACGTCGGCGAAGATGACCTGGGCCGCGGGCCGCGTCTCGGCCAGCAGCGCCAACCCGCCCTTCTGCGCGACCTCATGGCGGCCATCGACCGCCACCGACTTGTCGCCCACCGCAAACGCCAGCCTGCTCTCGTCGGGCAGCATCAATGCGCGCGCGACGCCGGCCTGCCGCAAGCGCGGGCCCAGGCCCGGCGCCTGCTCGGGGGTGGTCTCGGCGTAGAGCAGGAAGCCCTCGTGATCGACGCCGAGCGCACGCAGCGCCGCCACCCCTGGCTTGAGCTCCGGCCCGCGCAACACGATGGTCGCATCCGCAGGCGGCTCGCCCACGCAATAGCGCAGGTGGCCGTGGACGTGGACCGCGTACAGCGCGAGCGCGCCCGTGCCGCCCGCAGCCTCCACGCCCGCAAGCCGCGCCAACGGTTGCTCGAGCTCCGCGGGCGCGAGCGGCGCGGGCACGGCGCGTGCCGGATCGATCCGCAGCAGCCAGGTGCCCGGCTTCGTCTCTTCGCCCAGCCGCGCTCGCGCAAAAGCGGCCGGCCAACCCACCTGGGGCAGCCCCGCGCTGGAGAACGCCACCTTGTGGGCATCGACCTGGACCTCGGGCCCGGGCAACACGGCCTTGAGCGTGAGGAAGAAGAAGTCGCGCGGATCGCGCTGCAGGTAGCGCGGAAAGCGCAGCGGGCTCATGGTCTTGACCGCAAGCCGCGCGCGAAAGCGGAAGCCCAGGCCGCGCTCGATCGGACCGTCGTATTCCATCTCGCGCAGCGCGCGCCCGAGCGGGGGCTCCGCCTTCCCGGGCGCGGTCGGGTGGTACAGCTCGAAACCGGTGTGCTTGCTGTTCATGTCGAGGTGCATGCCGCGCACGCAGCGCAGCGCCAGCATCGCCTTGCCCAGCTCCTCGGGGCCCATCGACTCGCCCCACAGGAACGCCATGTAGCCTTCGGAAGTCAGGCACAGTCCAGAGCGCGCGATGTAGGTCTGCTCCTGCGCGAAGGTCGGCGCCGCTCCCCACCACCAGCGGTCCCACGGGTTGTAGACGCCGTTCTCGACCACGCTGGTGAGGTTCTGGCGCATCGCGATCATGTCGCGCGGGATCTGCGCGTTCGCGCGCTCCTCGTCCCAGCCCTCGCGGCCGGGCCCGGGCCAGGAGCCCATGCCCACGCGGCCATCGTCGAACACCGCCACCGTCGCCGCATACGGCTTGGGCGGCAGGTAGACGTTGCCCTCGGCCATCATCCCGAACTCGCCGTGCATGGCTTGAAAGCCGCCATTGAAGGCGCCCACCAGCCGCGCCAGCACGTCCGGCTCGCGCGGGATCTCGCCACTGCCGGTCTCGCCGGTGGCGCTCTCGGGCTCTTTGGTGCCCATGGCCACGTGCAGCTGCACCTGGCGCGGGTCCCACAGCGTGATGTAGACGCTGGTATAAGGCCGGTCGGGGTCGACCCGGATGAAGGTCTGATAGAAGGCCGGCGGCGCGTTCGGGTAGGTGTTGACGAACGGGTCGTCCGAGAGCGGGAGCCACTGCCCCTCCCCGCGCACGCGTCCGTTGATGACGCGGTGCAGCGGCGGGGGCGGCCAGCGTAGCTCGGGGTCGGGCTCGGTCAGCAGCGATTTGGGCTCGGGCTCGGGCGGCTTTTCCGCCGGCCGCGGGCGCGGCGCGGCATGCGGCACGGCGAGCGCGTCGCGCATCTCGGCGCCCGTATCCTCGTGCACCAACCCGTGATAGGCGCGGGTCAGGCGGTCGGTGAGCCCGAATACGCTGTGCTCGAGCCAGGCCACGGGCTCGGGGCCGATCCAGGAGACGTTGCGCACCACGTCGACCAGCCAGGTGATGGTGCCCGGCCGGCCTTTCTCCACCTGCTGCACCCGCACTCGCGGCGCGCCGAGCGCAGGCCGCAGCCGCTCGGGATCGATCACGATCTTGGCGCCGTCGGCCCGCGCCACGAAGTGGCCGTCGCGTGCCGACAGCGCGATCGACTGCGGTGGGCTGACGAACCGGTAGTAGCGCCGGCCAAAGCCCTGCAGCCGCCCGGTCTCCTGCAAATTGGTCAGCGCGTTCTGTGCGCGGGCAAAGGCCGGCCACCCGCGGGTCACGTGGCGGCCCTCACCGCGCGTATCCAGCACGCCGACGGCGTCGGTCTGTTCGCCGAGCCGGGTCAGAAACGCTACGTACGGTCCCAGCTGCGTGAGGTTGCCCTCCGAAGCGCTCGAGCTACGGGTGACGTTGGTCAACCACCACGCGTCGAGCACCGCGCCGGTGTCGCCGGTACGCAGCTCGACGTAGTAGATGTCGTCGAGCTCGCCCGCGCGGTGTGCCACCAGCAGCAGTGGCCGCAGGCCGAACGGACCGCGCGGCGGCGCCAGCCACACCAGCTGTCCGGGCCGCATGCTGAGCCCGCGCCGCGCCAGCCAGGCGTTGATCCAGCCTTCGGCGTCTCCACGCGTGGTCCCCACGCTGGGGCCGCGCAGCAGCAGCAACGCCGCGAGCGCGAGCAGGCACAGTGCGGCCAGACGCATGCGCACATAGCCGCGTCCCCACACGCGCCCGGGCGCGGCGAACCGCTGCGATAGCGTCGAGCTGGCCATCTCGGCCTCTCCCCGTGGATCGGGGCTGAGTCGTCCCTAAGGCGCCGACCGGCGCCGGTCTCTCGCCTGTCCCACAGATAGCGCACAACCGCCAGCAGCTCGCGGGAGGGTCGCGCGACCCTCTCGCACCCACCGGACAAACCCGGTGAGCTTGGCCCTGCAGGGCTCCGAGCGGCTCGGAGCCGGAGCCCGCTATTATAACATCGCTTACGTCCTGGCACAGAAAAGTGGCAGAGTGCGCCGGTGCCTACGAGCGGGGGCATGTGGTCCTCGGTCGTGCCAAGATTGAGCCATCCCGGTCTTCTTACGGGGAGCAGGCACGCGCTCCTCCCGCCCTGCCCTTGCCGGCCCCCGCGGCCCGATTCCTTTCTGCCGCGAGCTCGCTTCACTTGCCCGGATCAACCTGCCAGAAGGACGTCACGGCTGGAGCACGCGCGCGGATGCCGATCGAGAGAGGCTGCGGGTTCTCGAGCGCTCGCAGGGTGTGCGCCCTGGGGGCTGTCGCCATGCTGCTGGTCGCAGCGAGCACGGCGCGCGCGGCTGGCCCTTCGGCGGCGCGCCCGGCGCTGGCGGCGCTGACGGCCGACCTGCGCAGCGGCGAGCCGATCCGGATTGCGCGTGCGCTCGACGTGCTGGTGGAGCACGCCGAGCCCGGCGCAACGCAGGCGCTCGGCGAGCTGCTGCACCAGGGCCAGCCCGATGCGCTGGCCGATCGCGCGATCCAGGCGCTGGGCGCAACGCGCTCGCTCGAAGCGCTGCCGGTGCTGGCCGAGATGACCCACCACCGCCGCGCGAGCGCGCGGGCCGCGGCGTACACGGCGATCGGGCGCATCGCCGGAGAGGCCGCCGACGAGCTGCTGGCCCAAGGCCTGCGCGACGTTGATGCCGGCGTGCGCGGCGTGTGCGCGCGCCTGCTCGGGGAGCGCGGCGCGCGCGCTCAGCTCGAGCCGCTGTTTCGCGCGCTCGAGCGCGGCGTGCCCGAGGCCGGCCCCGCGCTCGGCAAGCTGGTCGATGCGGCGGGGGTCGCGCGCTTCGGCGCCCAGCTCGGGCGCACGCCGATCCAGGTGATGCTGGGTGGCTACGAGCAGATGCTCGTGCGCGACGATCTCACAGAGCAGGTCAAGCTCGGGATCGTGGCGCAGCTGGGCGAGGTGGCGGGCGTCACCGTCAAGCGCTTTCTCGAGCACATGCAGGCCGACCGCGACTGGTCGAAGCAGCCGCGGCTGCAGCGCTCGCTGGTCGACACCGCGCGCCGCATCGACGAGCGCCCGCGGCCGCCGGCGCCCGAACCGCGAGCGAGGCAAAGATGAGCGCGCGCGGAGGGCAGCGGGCGCGGAGCTTCATCGGGATTGCCGCGGCGGCGGCGCTCGCGCTGGGTGCGGGCGGTTGCGCAGGCGCGCTCGCGCCGGCGTTCGACAGCCGCTTCGCCGACAACGAGGCCGCGCGCACCGAGGCGCTGCTGCAACGCCTGCCCCCGGCGCGGGCGCGCGCGCATGCGGGCAGCCTGCTGGTGGCGGCCAGCTTCGGTGACCAGCCCGCGCTGATCGCCTATGACCTCGGCACCGGCAGCTTGCGCTGGCGCGTGGCGGTGCGCGCCGACTCGCGTCCGGAGCTGCTGGGCGACCTGGTGCTGACCACCTCGGGCGGACGCTTGCTCGCATTCGACGCGCGCAGCGGACGAGCGCGTTTCTCCGCAGCCACCGGCGCTTGCACCTACCTCGGCGCCGCGCGCGACACCGAGCGTGTGTTCTTCACCTGTCAGGCCGGCGCGATCGATCCGCGTGCGCCGCCGAACGCGCGCCTGACCGCGCTGGACGCGCGCAGCGGGCGCGTGCTGTGGCGGCGCGAGGCGAGCGGAGCGCTGGGGCGGCCGGCTGCGGCTTTCGGCCTGGTGTTCGTGCCCTGGCAGCGCCAGAACCTGTCGGTGCTGGACGCGCGCAGCGGCCGCGAGCTGCAGCGACTGCGCAGCCGCGACGACGTGATCGACTGGGTGCGTGCGGACGAGGGCGGGGTGTTCTTCGGAGAGCGCAGCATATACCGGCTGGGCGCGCACGGTTACTGGGGCCGCCGCCAGGACGCGAGCTTCATCCGCTTGCCGGACGCCGCGCTGCCGGGAGACCCTGCAGCCATGCCGAGCGCATTCTGGCCGCAGCCCGGCGGGCGCAGCGCGCGCGGGCGCATCGCGCTGTACCTGCAACCCGAGGCGGTCGGGCCAGACGGGCTGCGGATTGCGCGCGACCGCTACTACTTCGTGTTCTACCGCTACGTCTTTGCCTTCGACGCGGGCGGTGCGCTGCGCTGGGCGCGCGTGCTGCCGCGCGACTCGATCGCCGGGCAGGCCGTGCCCGCCGGGCTGTCTCTGGTGCTCGAGGACGGCTCGTTCGAGCTGCTCGCGGGCGAGGACGGGGCAGCGCGCCTGAAGCGCGCGCTGGACGTGGAGCTTGCGTCGGCCACGCTCGAGGCCGCGGGCCTGCAGCCGGCCCCGGCCGCCGCGGTCGCGGGCGAGCCGCTGCGCCGCTCGCTGGCCGAGATCGCGCTCGACGGCGACAATCGCCTGGTGCCCGCGCGGGCGTACGCGGTGGCGAGGCTGGCCGAGCTCGACGAGCCGGAGGTGACGCGCGACCTGCTCGACATCTACGACCAGAGCAGCACGCCGCCCGAGCTCAAGCGCGCCGTCGCCGACGCCCTGCGCACGCGCCGCCACGGGCTCGGGTACCTGATCGACGCGCTGGGGCAGCGCTACGACTTTCTGGAGCAGACGCGCCCTGCCCCGCTCGCCGTGATCGTGCCGCCGTTGATCGAAGCCCACGAGACGCGCGCGCTGCCCCGCCTGGTGGAGCGCATGTTCGATCACGAGACGCCGATCGGCGTGCTGCCGCTGGTGGTGCGTGCGGTCTCGACCCTGGGCGACGACGCAGTGCTGGCGCCGCTGAGCGGGTTTCTGCGCTTGTATCGCGCCGACAGCAGCTTCGCGGCGGACCCCCAGGCCCTGCTCGAGGCCGCGCGCGGCATCCTCGCCCACGGCGGCGAGCGAGGACCTGCGCTGCTGCGCGAGATCGCGGGCGACGGGCGCGCCAGCCCGGCGCTGGCGCGCGGCGTGGCCGCCATCCTCGACCGCAGGGCCGCGGCGAGCGCGCCCGCGCTGGCCACGGCCGAGCCCGCGCCCGAGCCCAAACCTGCACTGCCCGACAAGCTGACGCAGAGCCAGGTCAACGCCACC
This sequence comes from uncultured delta proteobacterium, assembly GCA_963778655.1. GTDB lineage: Bacteria > Myxococcota_A > Polyangia > Polyangiales > JAFGIB01 > CAVZVA01. Next base: position 1,375,517 of record CAVZVA010000009.1, on the reverse strand, counting down.
TTCGCCGAGCACGCCGACGAGCTGCGCGCCTGCATCATCGACGAGCTCGGCCGCAATCCCAAGCTGGGCCAAGTGCGCATCGCGTTCATCGCCGAGGCGGACGGCAGCACACACGCGTTCAGCTTCGCGCCGGGCTCGCCGCAGCTGCAGGACTGCCTCTACTCGAAGGTGGCCGCCTATCGCTTTCCGCGCTTCCGCAAAGGCCGCGAGGTCGAGCGCTACGTGATCGCGGTGCGCGCAGAGAGCCCGGCGCCCGCGCAGCCCGGCAGCCCCGCCCAAGCCGGGCCGGCGCACTTCTGGGACGCGGCCGCGGCGCGCGCGCAGCCCGAACGCGTGACGGCCGGTGCGACGCCGTGGTGGCGCTCGCAGCAGCCGCTGGCGGCGATGGCGTCGATGGTGCAGGGCGGCGAGGATGCGGCGGGAGAGGCTGCGGGGGCGGGCGCGGGCACGACCGCGGGCACGGGGGCGAAGGGTGGGAAGCGAGCGGCGGCGGATGATGCGTGGTGGGTTCCCGTGGAGCCCGCGCCGCACTGAGATGCTCTCTATCGAGGCACCGGTGCCGTGTCACCAGTTACTAGCGCGAGGCGGCGCGCAGCTCGCGCTCGGCTGCGATCAGCGCGCCCATCACCTCGCTCGAAGCCGCGCGCAGCGCAGGGCCGGCGTGCGGTCCCAAGGCGTCGGGGTGAAGGCTGCGCGCGAGCCGGCGCAGGGCGCGGCGTCCCTCGGCCGGGGGCGCGCCCTCCGGCAGGTCGAGCAGCGCGTGCGCGGCCGCGCGCCTGCGCAGCTGCATCTGCTTGCGCGCGAGCAACGAGAAGCCGCGCTCGCGCGGCTCCGCGCCGGCCACGGCCGAGAACAACGCGAGGATCGCCAGCAACACGCTCGCACGAGCGCTGCCGCGGCTGGCCTGCATCACCCGCGAGAGTGTGGAGCCGTGCTCCAGCAAGACCAACGCCACCGTCTCTTCGGGCCACAGCGCCGCTGCCCGCATCCACGCGCGCCCGCGCGCGTTCAGGCGCAGCTCTCCGTCCGGGATTGCGGCCAGCACCTGCGCCTGCGACCACGCGCCCACGCGCGCGCGCAGCGCCTCGAGCACCAGATCGGCGAAGCTCGGCGCCTCTTGCACCAGCGCGACGGCGGTCGCGATCGGCCGCGCCTCGAAGCGGTAGTCGATGCGCTCGCAGCCGAGCACGCAGACGATGCGCTCGCGCAGCTGGCGGCGCAGCGCACTGGCGACCGCGCGCTCGCTGGCGAGCCCCGACGCGACCAGCCAGGCCCCGATCGGCAGCCCGAAGGCGTCCCGTTCCGCCTCGGCCAGGGCACGCGCATGCTCGAGTCGGTCGAGCTCGCCTGCGCTGACCAGCGCATCGCCGAGCGTGCGGTCCGCGCTCGGCAAGCTGGTCGCGCCTCGCGGCACACCGTCCACCACCACTAGGCGGCACGCGCCCAGCTCGGTGCGCACGTCCATCACGCCCGTCTGCTCGGCGCGCAGCAGCGACAGCAGCGCCCGCCCGAGCGACACCGCGCCATCCACGGAGCTCATGGCTACGAGCTAACCGATGGCCGGCGCCGGCGACAAATTATCAGCGAACGGCGCGGTAGCGCGGGTCGCCCGGCACCAGCGCGAGCGCGGTCCGAATCTCGGCGTAGCGGCTCGAGATCGACGCCGGCGCAACGCCGTAACGGCGCGCCAGCACCACCTGTGTCACGCCGCGCACGCCGTGCACCATCGCGATCGCGTATTCGATCGCCGCCGCGTACACCGCCGGCTTGGCCACGCGCAATGCGCGCCGCTCGCAGAAGTCGGACCATAACGCGTGAGCGCGGTGCACGTGGCCAGGTGAGTAGCCGGCCTGCGGCATGCTCACCGCCAGCATGCGGCCGACCGGATCGCGCGACTCGAGCGCCCGATCGCGCACCGGCACTTGCACCCGGGCCTTGCCCGGCGCGCCCGCACGGCGAGTGACCCGCATGCCCGGCGCACCGCGGTCGATCCATTCCAGCAACGCGCGGTGGTCGGCGTTGTGCGGCGCGCTGCGGACCGCGTCCGCGGCCAGGGCGCGCGCCTCCACCAGCTGACCCAGCCGCCCCAAGCAGTGCGCCAGCGAGGCCGTGATCTCGTCCTCGCGCGGCTCGAGCGTATTGGCCAACCGCAAGTGCTGCAGCGCCGCCTGCGAGTGACCGAGGCCGACGTCCAACAGGTGTCCGATGTTGTGGTGGTACCAGGGGTTGCGCGGCGCCAGCTCGATCGCGCGCTGATAGGTCGAGATCGCGGCGCGGAAGTTACCGAGCATGGCCTGGCACAAGCCCATCAGCGCGTAGACACCATCGTCGGCGGCATCCGCGAGGATCAGCCTGCGCAGGTGAAGCGCAGCGCGCCAGGGCGACTCCTCCAGCCGCAGCTCGGCCAGCTGGCGATGCGCGAACAGCGCGTCGCGGTCTCCGTCGCCGGCTTCGCGCGCGATTGTTTCCAGGTCGCGCACCACGTCGAGCCCGCGCGCGCCGTCGGCCAGCGCACGCTCGACGCGTTTACGCAATCGACGCAAGCTGCTCGCGCTGTTGTTGCTTTTGTCCGCCATGCGCGCTCGACAGCTATATCTCGCCCAGTTTGGCTTCGCAAGTCAATCGCCCGCGGCGTCACGCTTGCGCGCAAGCACGATCAGGAATCCACCGAAGCGACTCAGCGCGGAGTCCAGCGCGCGTCGTTCCAGAAGCGCAAGCGCATGACTCAATACGGGCACCTTGTAGACGAACGCGGCCGGGGTGAGCACACGCACGCCGCGAAATCCTTGCAGCTCCACGTCGAACGGAAGCAGCGCGCGCACGGCGCGCGGCGAATCCCAGCGCGTGAACACGTCGGCCTCGGTGCGGCCTTCGCTGATCGGACGCGGACCTGCCGCGCGCTTGGCCAGATACCTCAAGCTCCAGGGGTTGTAGAACTCCAACACCAACTGGCCGCCGGGCCGCGTCACGCGCGCGATTTCCGCCAGCGCACCCTTGATATCCGGAACGTGCGCGAGCACCTTGAAGCTGCACACCAGGTCGAAGCTTGCGTCCGGAAAGGGCAATCGGGTCGCGCTCGCGAGTGCCACCTGCAAGCCGCGGCGGTGTGCGGCGCGCAGCATGCCCGGGGAGAGATCGACACCGCAGGCGCGCGCGGCGTGCTGCGCGAGACGGCCGAGGATCAACCCCGTGCCGCAGCCCACCTCGAGCACGCGACGCCCGCGCGCTAACGGTGCGACCACCTGCAGCTCGAGATCGTCGAGCAGGCGGTGGTAGCCCAGGCCGCGCTCGCGCTCGTAGCCACTGCTGAAGTCGTCGTAGTAGGCGCGGTTGTTGTTGTCGGAAGCATCCGTCATTGCAGCAGCTCGTCGTACAGCGCGTCATGGGCGTCGGCGACGACGGCCGGATGGTAGCGCTCGAGCGCAGCCTGTCGAGCGCGCCGGCCGAGGGTGGCGCGTGCCTCTGCGTCGCGCAGCAGCGAGTGCAGCGCATCCGCGACGGCGTCGACGTCGGGGGCGGCCGCCAGCGCGGCGCCGCCCTGCGCCAGCTCGGCCGCGGCCGTGCCCTCGGCCACCAGCACCGCCCGCTCCAACCACATCGCCTCGATCAGCACCAGCGGCAGATCCATCTTCGCATACAGGCTCTCGGCCGGCAGCGCCACCACCTCGGCGGCGGCCAGTAGATCGTGGATCGCACGTGTCTCGCCCACCCAGTGTACGCCCCGGTCCACACCCAACTCGGCGGCGAGCGCGCGCAGGCGCTGCTCCACCTCGCGCGCGGCCGGAGTCTTGGCGCGGCAGGCGAGCACCAGCCGCGCGTCGTGCTCGCGGCGCAGCGCGGCGTACGCACGTAGCGTGCGCTCGGCACCGGCGGAGAACTCGAGGTCGCCGGGGTAGACGACCAGGGGCTGTTGCGGCGGCAAGCCGAGCTCGGCGCGCACGCGCGCAGATGCCTCAGCGTCGCGGGGCTGCAGCGGAGCGACTGCGGGCGCGATGCGGCGCAGGCGCGCGGCCTGCACGCCGGCCTCGAGCGCCTGCTGCTCGGTGTGGCGCGAGAGCACGACGGTGCGGTCGGCGAACAACAACGCGCGCAGCTCCGCTCCCGGCGCGGGCGCGCTGCACATAGTCTGCACGGTTGGCACGCCGCGCAGGCGCGCGGCCAGCGACGACGCGCGGCTGCTGCGTTTGTTCGGGGCGAAGAAGAAATGCCACAACGCGTGCGGCCGGCCCAGCAGCAGGCGCCGCAGCACGCGCGCGTTGTCGGCCAACGCGGGCGCGAAGCCGCCGGCCGAGCGGGGATAGAGCGCTTCCTGCTCGACCCCGGCGAGCGCGGGATCCTCGCCCCGCCGCGTCATGATCACCGCCTGATGACGGCGCAACCCGCTCGCCAGATCGCGCACCAGGTTCTTGGTGCTGTCGTTCCACGGCGGTGCCACCGGCTTCGACACCATCAGGATCCGCGCCATGCCGGGGAGCCTACACCCGGATCGGCGCGCGCAGCCGGACGCATATCGAGCGCGCCACAGTCGACCGGCTTTGCGGCTCGGTCCTCCTGTCTTCCCGCCTTCCTGTGATCCCTTCCGCGCCCGCTTTGACACCGGGCTTCGACTTTTCCACAATGAGCAGGCATGACCTCGCGCTCGGCCCAGCGGCCTCCCAGCTCGGAACCCGCCGAGGAGGCTGCGCGTGAGGCCTCCATACCGCGCCCCGGCTCGGCCGCGCCGGACGGCCGTGAGTTCGACGCGCGCACGCCGCTCGAGCGCATCCTGCCCGAGCTGCTGCGCAGAGGGCTGGAGGCGGGGCGCGGTCCGCTGGAGCGGGTCAGCGAATCGATCTTCCCGCGAGACATCGCCTCGCAATTCGTCACGCAGCTCGGCGACCTGCGCAGCGGCATGGTCAAGGCGGTCGCGCTCGAGGTCGGTCGCTTCTTGCGCGAGGCGGACATCGCCTCCGAAGTCCGCAAGGTGCTGACGGGCCTCGACGTGGAGGCCCAGGTGCGGCTGCGCTTCAAGGAGCGGGAGAACGGATCACTCAAGCCCGAGCTCGACATCGAGCTGGGCGGCGACGACAAGGCGCGCGGCGGCGAGCGCCGCAAGCCGCGCAGCTGACGCAAGCGATTCTACGGGAAGACGGGAAGCAGAACAGACTTCCTCCGGCCTTCCCGACTTCCTGTGCTGCTTTGATCCTCAGTGCGGGGCCGGCACCTGGACCGCGCGCGGCGGCGGGGGCACGCCCGGCATCGGAGGCAGCTTGGCGCTGGCCGGCATCCACTTGGCGACGCCGCCGACCACGCGCTTGATCTCCACCTTCTCGATCACGACGGGGGTGAGCGGGCGATTGTCGGGCGCGCCCGACTGCGGCACGCGCGCGATGCGCTGCACCAGCGTGGCCGGCTCGCACTGACCGAAGATCGTGTAGCTGCCTTCCAGGTGCGGCGCCGCGCCCTCGGTGATGAAGAACTGCGCTTCGTTGGTGTTGGGGCCGCGGTTGGCCATGCACAACTGACCCGGACGATCGTGGTGCAGGGTCGGGCTCATCTCGTCTGGAATGGTGTAGCCGATGCCGCCGCGGCCGGTGCCGGTGTAGTCGCCACCCTGGATCATGAACCCCGGGATCACGCGGTGAAACGTGGTGCCGTCGTAGTAGTGACGCGCCACCCACGCCAGCTTCTGGGAGTCCCAGAACTTGCGCAGACCGCGCGCAAGGCCGACGAAGTTGGCAACCGTGTTGGGCGTCTTGTCAGCGAACAGATCGCAGTAGAAGCTGCCCATGCTGGTCTTGATGTGCGCCGCGAGCGTGCCCTGCTTGGGCAGACCCTTGGTCGCCTGGGCCAGCGTGAACTTGCCGCCCTGCGGATCAGGCTCGGTCGGCGCCTGCACCACGTCCCAGCCCTTCGGCGGCTGAATGCGAATCGCCGCGGTCTCGCCGTCCTTGGTGCGCGCGCGGATCAGCCGGTAGCCGTCGACCGTCTCCGGGGTCGGATCCGGGTCTTTGGGCCGCGCGCCCTGTGGCTGGCTGCTCGGCGGGCTCGGCGCCGGCTTCGGCTCAGGCGTGGAAGCCGGCTCGGCTTGCTCCTCGGACTGTTTGTGCGAGCACCCGAGCGCCCCGCAGGCGAGCAGCAGGCCCGCACAGCAGCACCCGAGCAGGCTGAAAGGCGCGCTTCGTATCAGTTTCATCGCCCTGCCTCCGCAGTCGAATCGAAGCCCTCGAAGCGCACCGCCGTGCCCTTCGTCAGGCCGTGGCGCCGGCTGAAGCCGGCGTTGACCTCGAGCACGTACTGCGACAGCCCCGGGACCGCGCGGGCGCTGTCGGTCTGGGGCTCGGCGTTCTCGACCACGCCGAGCACGCGCAGAGAGGCGTCGATGAAGATCATGTCCAGCGGGATGTAGGTGTTGTGCATCCAGAACGTGAGCGGCTGGGGCTGCTCGAACAGGAAGATCATCCCGGCGTCCTGGTCCATGTGCGTACGGAACATCAGCCCGCGCCTGCGCTGCTGTTCGTTGCGCGCGACCTCGACCCGAACCGTCACCGGATCCTGGCCGGGGGGCGCCAGCACCACGCGCGCCGCGCTCGCGGCCGGCGCGCTCTTTGCGCTCGGCTGTGCCGCGGGCGCGGGCTTGGCCTGCTGCTCGCTGTGGGCCGTGCCGCGCGGGCAACCGAGCAGCGCGAGCGCGAGCAGCAGGCACGGATATCGCAGCCTCTGGCGCATGCGTCGCGGGCACAGCACTAGCACACCCGCGGGAAGCGTCCAAGCGCGCGGCGAGCGCGGGCAGCTCAGCGCTCGAGCCGGTGGAGCGCCGAGACCAGCGGCTCGAGCAGCCAGCGCACCGCGTGCCGCAGCGTCGGGTGGCGCTGTAGCACGCGCGCCGCCGCGGCGCCGTGCGCGTAGTAGGCATGCACCAGCGCGCGGCCGGGCGCATTGCTCAGCAGCTGGCGGTCACGCATCCGCCGCAGCACGCCCACCTGCGCGGCCAGCGGCGTGCCGTAGGCGGCGCTGGCGACGAAGCACGGCGTGACCGTGGCGAAGCTGCGTTTGGTGGTGCTGATCTCGGCGACGCTGATCGGCCCGTGCCGATCGAGCTCGTCGGTCGCGCGCACGGCGACGTAATAGTGGGTGAGCGCGACCAGACCGCCGATCGCGCTCTCGATCAGCTGGCCGGCGGCGACGTCGGTCGGCAGCATGAGCAGCACCGCGCCCTCGGCGTCGGCGGTCGCGGTACGTGCGGCGCGGCCGTTCTGGATGAAGCTCGCCTCGTCGGTGATCGGCTCCTCGCTGACGCGCACCTCGTAGCGGTGCAGCGGCTGCTCGCTGCTGGCCGCCAGGAAGCGCAGCGTGATCCACTCGTGCGAGTGCAGCACATCCGGGTGGTGCCCGAGCCGCAGGCCGTGGATCGCGCCCACCGGACCTTCGGGCGCTGCCTGCGGCAGCAAGATCACGGCGTCGGTCTGCGGATCGCGCTGGCTCTGCGCCGCCGGCGGCCCCGCGCCGCCGGCGCTCGCGCCGGCGTCCGCCTCGGTCGCGCTCGCGCCGCCCGCGCCAGCCATGCCGCCATCCGCAGGCGAGCTCGGGCTGGTGGTGTCGCCCCCGCCCGAGCCCGCGCCGTCGTGCGAGCCGGTCGGCAGCGTCGGAAACGGGTGGTTGGGATCGGGCGGTGCCAGCTCGGCGAGCGTGCGCACGTGCAGCGTGATGCGCTGCCCGCTGGCGTCTGCCCGCAGGCGGTCGGCGCCGCTTCCGGGCGCGCCCGCGGGATCGTCGGCGATGCCGTCGAGCGACTGCAGCGCGCCGTAGCCCTGCGACCACACGTCCCACGACGAACGCCCGACCGGAGCGGCGGTGGTGTACACGGCCTCGCCCGGGGCGCCCAGCTCGAACGGGACCTCGAACGCGATCGAGGGCTGGCCGCGGTAGGGATAGCCGAAGGTCATGGCCCACGAGTCCCACTTGCCGCTGGGCATGCTGGGCGTGGGCAGCGTCGTGGCGTCGTAGGTCGCGTCGTAGTCGCCCTCCACCGCGATCTCCAGCCACAGCGCGTACTGTCCCTGCGGCCAGTCCGGCGGCAGGCTGTACAGCAGGCTCTGCGCGGTGTTGCCCGGCAGGGTGGCAATGCTGACCGCGTCGATCTCGGGCATCACCTCGCGCGCGTGCGCCGCGTAGCCCGACACGTCCTGCGTGTCGTAACAGCTGGAGTCGGTGCAGCGCGTGACGTCCATGCGCGGCGGGTACAGCGAGAACAGCGAAAGCGGCTGCATGCTCGCCGCCTGGGTGCTCGGATCCTGCCACGGCTCGGCGTAGCCGGCGGCGACGTCGGCGTCGGTGATGAAGCGGCCCTTGTCGCTGCTGAACGTGGTCGGGCTCGCACAGCTCATCGCGTCGAGCGCGTCGCGCGAGCTCTTGGCCTGGTTGAAGGAGAGGCAGAAGTAGTCGTCGGGGCTCTGGTCGGTGCTGGTGCGCGAGGCCAGGCCCTCCGAGGTGCGGTTCTGGAAGATCACCCGCTTCCACTGCTTGGCCCCCGGAGCCGCGGCGCGGCGCGAGGCCCAGATCGGCAGCACGCCCTCGCGCCTGCCGTAGGGCCAGCGGTAGCCGCTGTTGAGCTCGGACGCGCCGGGCCGGTTGCCGATGCCGTGGAACGCGACCGCCTCGGTGAGCTGGAGGGTGCGGATGAAATGCCCGCTGGCGTCTTCCAACCAGACCGCGAGCTGGGCGCGCGGCGCGGGCGTGAAGTCGAGCTCCAGCACCACCCCCGGCATGCTCTGGCTCTGGGCGCGCACCGGCCCGGTCAGGCAACAAAGGGCCGCGACCCCGAGCATGGTCTGGCCAATGATGCGTGACACCGCCAGCCAGCATAGCGCCCGCGCGAGGCGCTCTCAATCGAGCGACGAGGGGATCCCAATCGAGCGGGTTTTTGGCCGGCCTGCTACACTGCCGCGGTGTCCTCGGAAGCGGCCAGGCCCGGCAAGGTCTATCTGCTCGGTGCGGGCCCCGGGGATCCCGAGCTGATCACGCTGCGCGCGCGCCGCCGCCTGGCCGAGGCGGATTTGGTGCTCTACGACGCGCTGGTTCACCCGGATCTGCTGCGCCACTGCCGGCCCGAAGCCGAGCGCGTGTTCGTGGGCAAGCGCGCGGGGCGTGCCTCCGAGCGCCAGGCGGTGATCAACCGGCGCATGGTCGAGGCCGCGCGCGAAGGCCGCGTGGTGGCGCGGCTCAAGGGCGGCGACCCGTATCTGTTCGGCCGCGGCTCGGAGGAAGCCGAGTATTTGCGCGCCGAGGGTATCGAGTTCGAGGTGGTGCCCGGCGTGGCTTCGGCGCTGGCGGCGCCGGCCTACGCCGGCATCTCACTGAGCCACCGCGAGCTCGCCAGCAGCATCGCCTACGTGACCGCGACCGAGTCCGAGCAAAAGGACGGCAGCGCGCACGACTGGGCCAAGCTCGCCACCGCCACCCAGAGCCTGGTGATCTTCATGGGTACGCGCAAGCTGGAGTCGCTGATGCGGCTGCTGATCGCGCACGGCCGCGCGCCGGGCTGCCCGGCTGCGGTGATCCAGTCGGCGACTCTGCCGCAGCAACGCACCGTGGTCGGCACGGTGGAGAACATCGCGCAGCGCGCGCGCGAGGCCGCCATCGGCATGCCGGCGCTGACCGTGGTGGGCGAGGTGGTGCGGCTGCGCGAGCAGCTGCGCTGGTACGACGTCAAGCCGCTGTTCGGCAAGCGCGTGCTGGTGACGCGCGCCGCGGCGCAGGCGGCGAGCATGGCCGAGGCGCTGCGCGACGCCGGCGCCGAGCCGGTGATCGCGCCGGCGATCCGCATCGTGCAGCCCGAAGACCCCGCGGCGCTGCGCGAGGCGGTGGCGCAGGTCGGACGCTACGGATGGCTGGTGCTGACCAGCAGCAACGGCGTGGACGCGTTCTTCGGCGAGCTGCGCGCGCAGGGCGGCGATGCGCGCCGCCTGGGCGGCGTGCGCGTAGCCGCGATCGGGCCGGCCACCGCGGAGCGCGTGCGCGCACACGGCATCGAGCCCGACGTCGTGCCCGAGCAGCACGTGGGCGAGGCCGTGGCCGAGGCGATCCTGGCGCGCCACGCAGGTCGCATGGACGGGCAGGCGGTGCTGCTGGCGCGCGCCGCGGTGGCGCGCGAGGCGCTGCCCGAAGCGCTGCGCGCGGCCGGCGCGCGGGTCGATGTGGTGGCGGCCTATCGCACGCTGCCCGCCGCGGAGGGCGAGCGGACACGCATGCGCGAGCGGCTGGCCGCGCGCGAGCTCGATGTGGTCACCTTCAGCTCGAGCTCCACCGTCGACAACACGCTTTCGGCGCTGGGCGCCGACGCCGGGCAGCTGCTGCAAGGCTTGACCATCGCCTCGATCGGACCCATCACCAGCGCGACGCTGCGGCGCCACGGCCTGCGGGTCGACGTCGAGGCGCGCGATTTCACCGTGCCGGGATTGATCGCGGCGCTCGAGCGCCACTATAGCGAGGAGCAGCCATGACCTTTCCCCAACAACGACCGCGCAGGTTACGGCGCAGCGCGGGACTGCGCGCGCTGGTGCGCGAGACCGAGCTCAGCCCCAGCGACCTCATCCTGCCGCTGTTCGCCATGCCGGGGCATGGCGAGCGGCGCGAGGTGGCCTCGATGCCGGGCGTGTTCCAGCTCTCGGTCGACCAGATCGTGGTGGAAGCCAAGGCCGCGGCAGCGGCGGGCGTATTGAGCGTGATCCTGTTCGGCCTGCCCGAGCACAAGGACGCGCTCGGCAGCTCGGGCTGGGACATGCAGGGCCCGGTCGCGCGCAGCGTGCGCGCCATCAAGGATGCGCTGCCCGAGCTGGTGGTGATGACCGACGTGTGCATGTGCGAGTACACCGACCACGGCCACTGCGGCAAGCTGGTCCAGGGGCGCGGGGGCCAGGTCGAGGTCGACAACGACGCTACGCTGGAGCTGCTGGTACGCGAGGCGTTGTGCCACGCCGAGTCGGGCGCCGACGTGGTCGCGCCCAGCGACATGATGGACGGCCGCGTGCGCGCCATCCGCAAGGCGCTCGACAACGATGGCTTCCCCGACGTCGCCATCCTGAGCTACGCGGCCAAGTACGCCAGCGCCTTCTACGGCCCGTTTCGCGAGGCCGCGGACAGCGCGCCGCAGCAAGGCGACCGGCGCGGCTACCAGATGGACCCGGCCAACGCGCGCGAGGCACTGCGCGAGGTGCGGCTCGATCTCGAAGAGGGCGCGGACATGGTGATGGTCAAGCCGGCGCTGAGCTACCTCGACGTGATCACGCGCGTGCGGGCGCTGACCGACGTGCCGGTCGCCGCGTACAACGTGAGCGGCGAATACGCGATGGTGAAGGCCGCGGCGCGCGCCGGCTGGCTCGACGGCACGCGCGTGATGCTGGAGATCCTGACCTCGATCAAGCGCGCGGGTGCAGACCTGATCCTGACCTACCACGCGCTGGAAGCCGCGCGCGCGCTGGGGTAACTGCTGCAGAGCGTGAGCCGGGGCGAGCTCAAGGCCCGGCACGGGCTCTCTTGCGGCGCGGCTTCGGGCGCGGCAGCAGGCTGCCGTCGAGCAACTGGGCGAACGCCTGCACGGTACCGGCGAAGGGCTCGCGCCCGATCAGGGTGGCCAGCTGCGACAAGCCGATTATGCAGGCGATGAACATCGCCGATACGCGAGGGACGTCGGCCGCGTCGAGGTCGCCCCTGGCAACACCGCGCTGAACCACCTCGACCATGGCCAACAACAGCTCATCGCGGTCCGCCTTGATCGCCTTGGCGATTTCGGGGTTGCGCTGCAGCTCGAAGCGCAGGCCGGAGAAGAAGGGCGTCAGCGAGGGATCGGCGTCGTGCAGGGCCAGCAGACTGAGCACGACTTCGCGCAGCGCGCCCGCGGTGGAGTCTCCGGTCGCGGCGTGAGCGCGGATGTGGGCTGCGACGTCTGCCACCGCGTCGCGCGCAGTCGCGAGGTAGAGCGCGAGCTTGGAATCGAAGTACTGATAGATGGCGGCCGCGGTCACCCCGGCGCATCCGGCGATTTCGCGGTTGGTCGTGAGCGCAAAGCCCCGTTCGGCAAAGCAGGCGCGTGCGGCCCTCAAGATGCTCGCTCGGGTCGCGTGGCTGGTATGGCCCGGCGGACGGCCGGGTCCGCGCCTCGCTTTGCGTCGAGCCTTGGGCATACCCAGCTCCTCGGGCCCGCGACGGTAGCCGATAAAGCAGATGGCGCAAATTCCGCTGGCGAGCGCGGCCAAGCTCACGGCGTTGCCGGTTATTGACTCCTCAGATAATTAGTGCCAATCCGTGGCTCGGGAGTTTGGTGGGGTGCGGCCGATGACCAGTCAGCGGGCGCTCGGTCGTGGCGCGGCAGCGTGGTTGGTGGCGCTCGCGCTTGGCTGCAGTGGCGGTGGCGGTGGCGGTGGCCGAGGCGGCGCAGGCGGCAACGAGGCGAGGCAATCGGCGACCGCAGGCCACGGCGGCAGCGGGGCCATGACTGACGCGGGGGCCGCGGGCACTGGCGCGAGCGACGCGAGCGACGCGCACAAGACCGATGCCGGCGCGAGCGCTGCGGCGCCCCGCCCTGCAGCAGGCTCGCCCCCAGGCATGCTGCAGGCCGAGCCGACGCCCGCCGACCCGAGCATCATGTTCGAGTGGGCCGAGACCCAGCCCGGCATGGGGAGCTGCCAACCCGGTACCTACAGCGGCACCTTCACCTGCGACTACGTCGGCCCCGGCATCGATCCCAGCGCGCCCTTCGTGGCCACCGGGCCTGTCGTGTTCACGCTGCAGCCTTCCCAGAACGGCGAGTTTCTCGAGATAGTGGATGGCCATATCGACGGCGACGCCGACGTGGTCTTCAACTTCACCGCCAAGCTCGTCGGCGAGCTCGACTGCAAGACGAATACGCTGACGGGCATGGCGACCGAGGGCGCCTACGGCTTGGGCGACGCTACTGCGCTGCAGGTCGGAGCCTTCGAGGGCACGCTTTCCGGCAGCCTCGACCGCAGCAGCGTCACGCTGAGCGGCGACTGGAACATGATGATCACAGATGGCCTGGGCGCGGGCGGCGCTTGCGTGGGGCCATGGTCGGCGACCTGGATGCCGTGACGTGAAGCTCGGACGCACAAGCGAGCTGTTGCTGCTGCTTGCGGGCGCGTGTGCGGGTGGAGTCTGCGCGGGTTGCGGCGCCGGCTCGAACACGGACAGCCGCCCCAGCGACCCCGGCGCGATGGCGGCCGGCACGTCGGGGCCCGCAACCAAGGCCGCGGCGTCGGACTTCGGCAATGCGTCCACGATGGAGCCGTCCGGGGCGAGCAATCCCCAAGCGGGCGCGCCCAAGGCTACGGGGCTCGACGCCAACAGCGTTCTGCAGGGGAGCTGTGCGACGGCCAGCGCGCAATCCGCGCTCTTGCCGGCGAACCTGCTGTTCGTGATCGACCGCAGCGGCAGCATGAGCTGCAACCCGCCCCCGATCACGGACTCGACGTCCTGTGAGAGCGATCCCAAGCGTGCCGATCCGGCCAAGCCCAGCAAGTGGGAGATCACCAAGGACGCATTGATCGCCGCCGTGCATCAGCTTCCGGCCACCGCCAGCGTCGGGATCAGCTACTTCAGCAACGACGACGCTTGCGGCGTCAGCTCCACCCCGAGCGTGGCGCTTCACCCGCTGGATGCGACACAGCTCGCGGCGCTGCAGGCAAGCCTCGACAACGTGACCCCGAACGGAGGCACCCCGCTGGTCGGCGCCACCATCCTGGCCTACAAGCATTTGCACGCGCTGGCGCTCGACCAGAAGATCTCGGGCAACAGCTTCGTGGTCCTGCTGACAGACGGCCAGCAGAGCGAGCAGTGCTCGGATACTGCCCGTTGCAGCGACGCCGCCCAGTGTACCGACTTGCTGATCACCAGCGAGGTGCCCAAGGCCGCCTCGCCGGGGGCCGACATCCGCACCTTCGTGATCGGCGCGCCGGGCTCAGAGCCGGCTCGTAAAGAGCTTTCCGAGATCGCGCTGGCAGGCGGAACCGCGCCCAAAGGTTGTGATGCCGCGGCCGGAGAATGCCACTTCGACATGACTCGGCAGAGCGACTTCGCCGCCGCGCTCAGCAGCGCCCTCACCGCGATCACCGGCCAGGCAGCGATCTGCGAGCTACCCCTGCCGAGCTCGCCACAAGCCGGGCTCGACAAGCAGCGGGTCAACGTCGTGTATACGCCGGGCGATGGCTCGGGCGCCAAGGTCGTCCCGCAAGACGCGCGCGCTGCCTGCGACGCAGGCGCACAAGGCTGGCAGTACAGCCCCGACGGCGGTCGAATCGAGCTGTGCGGAACGATCTGCGACACGGTGCGCGGCGACCAGGGCGGTCGCGTGGACGTGGTCCTGGGCTGTCCGGTGCAAGGCCCCTCGTAGTGACCGCGGAGGTCCGCAGCGAGGCGCTATCTACAGCACCAGCTCGGCCATCAGCTGCAGCGCTTCGGGCTGGCCGCTGCCCAGCAGCATCGAGCCCACGTGGTGCTTCTTGCCCGCCTCGATCCAGCGCTGCGCGCGCTCGCGGATGCGCGCCTCGGGGCCCACCAGCGCGATGTCATCGACCAGCTGGTCCGGAACGGCGGCCGCCGCTTCGGCCTTCTTGCCGTCGAGGTATAGATCCTGGATCTGCTTGGCTGCGCCGCCGTAGCCCAGCTGCGTGGCGTAGGTGTTGTAGAAGTTCTTGTCGCGCGCGCCCATCCCGCCGATGTACAGCGCGAGCATCGCCTTGACCGGCATCCGGCACTGCGCGACGTCGTCGCCAACGATCACCGTTACGAACGGCGCCACGTCGAAATCGGCCAGGCTCTTGCCGCCGCCGGCCTTGGCCAGCCCCTTTTCGATCGCGCCGGCGAAGATGTCGAAGCGCTCCGGGTTCATCCACACCGGGAAGAAGCCCGAGCACAGCTCCGCGGCCATCGCCACCGCCTTGGGCTGCAAGCTCGCGGTGTAGATCGGGATCTCGTGCTCGCAGTGCAGGATGCTCTTGAGCGGCTTGCCCAGCCCGCTGCCGTCCTCGCCCCGGTAGGGCAGCTGGTAGTGGTAGCCCGAGTACTCCACCGGCGCCTTGCGCGCGAACACCATGCGCATGATCTCGATGTACTCGCGCTGGCGCGTCAGCGGCTTGGCGTAGCTGGCGCCGTACCACCCCTCCACCACCTGCGGCCCCGACGGCCCGATGCCGACGATGAAGCGGCCACCCGAGAGATGGTCGAGCGAGATCGCGGTCATCGCGGCCATGGTCGGCGCGCGTGCCGGCATCTGCATGATCGCGGTGCCGACGCGGATCTTCTGGGTCTTGGCCAGCATGTACGCGGCCGGGGTGACCGCATCCGAGCCGTACGCCTCGGCGGTCCAGCACGAGTCGAAGCCCAGCCGCTCCGCCAGCAGCACCTGCTCCATCGGCAGCGTCAGGTGCCGTCCCGAGTAACCGACGACCAGGCCGAGCTTCATGGCGATCTCCTCCAGAGGGCCCTCGTAACACGGATCGCGCCCCCCGACCACGGTCCGCGCGGCGTGCTAAATTGTGCGGCGCGGTCCCCGCATGGCCGATCCCGATCCCGATCCCAGCCCGAGCGAGCGCGTGCGCTTCGCGCTCGACGTGCGCGCCGAGCGCGAGGCCGCCGGCCTGCGCATCGCCGCCGCCCTGCTGGTGCTGCCGGCGAGCGTGTGGCTGCTCGCCCTGCCCTACCCCTTCTTGCGCCTGTTCGCGCTTTCGGGCTTCGCGTTCGCGGGCCTGTGGATCGTGCGCGCGCTGCGTGCGCGCAGGCTGACCCGCGCGCAGGCCGAGCACTACCTCGAGCTCGACCGGGACGCGCTGCGGCTGCGTGAGGGCGAGCGCCTGCAGGTGCTGCCCTGGAAGGAGGTCGAGTCGGTGCGCGTGGACGAGGACCGGCTCACGGTCTCGCTCGCGCGCAGGGACGGCGGGCCGCCGCTGGAGCTCGAGCCCCGCTACCAGGGCCTGGGTGTGCACGATCTCGGCCAGGCCGTGTACCAGGCCCTGGCCCGGGCGCGCGCCCGGGCCGGAGGGGGCCCCGGATGAACGCGCGGGCAGCGCGGGCGTGCCGTCGCGCGTTCCAGGATCTAGAATGGGCTTCTGAATGGCTGAGGAGAACCAGTCCGAGAGCGGGACCATCACCCGCAGCCGCACCAAGACGGAGCGCAAGCTCAAGAAGCCGCCTCTCTTCAAGGTGCTGCTGCACAACGACGACTACACCACCCGCGAGTTCGTGGTCGAGGTGCTCAAGACCGTGTTCCACCGCCCCGAGCCGGAGGCGGTCCAGATCATGCTCCACGTCCACCACAATGGCGTGGGGGTGGCGGGCGTCTATACCTACGAGGTTGCCGAGATGAAGGTGGGCATGGTCGAGACCCTGGCCCGCCAGCGCGAGTTCCCCCTGATGCTCTCGATCGAGCCGGAGGACTGATGGCTAGCCCCGGACCCAGCATTTCGCGCGAGCTGCAGGAGGCGCTGCGGCGCGCCTTCAGCGAAGCACAACAGCAACGCCACGAATACGTCACGATCGAGCACGTGCTACTCGGCCTGCTCGACGACCCCAGCGTCGGAGACGCGCTGGGCGCGTGCGGCGCGGACGTCAAGCGCATCCGCAAGGAGCTGTACCAATTCCTCGACCAGAGCATCGAGAAGCTGCCCGAGGACGTCGACGTCCAGGTCCAGCAGACGCTGGGCGTGCGCCGCGTGCTGCAGCGCGCCGCGATCCACGTGGTCTCCTCCGACCAAGAAGTGATCAAGGGCACCTCGGTGCTGGTGCAGATGTTCAACGAGGAGGAGAGCTACGCGGTCTACTTGCTCGAGCGCGAGGGCTTGTCGCAGTTCGACCTCAAGCGCTACGTCTCGCACGGCATCCGCCCCGACGGCCTGCCCGACGAGCCGGGCGAGGGCAAGCGGCGCGAGCTGGAGCGCGGCGACCTGGACGAGGACGGCGAGCCGCGCCGCGATCCGCTCGAGGCCTACACCACCGAGCTGGTGGCGCAGGCGGCGGAGGGCAACATCGACCCGCTGATCGGACGCACGCTGGAGCTCGAGCGCACGATGCAGGTGTTGTGCCGGCGCCGTAAGAACAACCCCATCTACGTGGGCGAATCGGGCGTGGGCAAGACCGCGATCGCCGAGGGTCTGGCGCTCGCCGTCCACGAGGGTCGCGTGCCCGAGGTGCTGAAGGAAGCGCGCATCTACTCGCTCGACATGGGCGCACTGCTCGCCGGCACCAAGTTCCGCGGCCAGTTCGAGGAGCGGCTCAAGGGCGTGATCAAACGGCTCGAAGAACAGCCGCACGCGATCATGTTCATCGACGAGATCCACACCATCGTCGGCGCAGGCGCCACCAGCGGCGGCTCGATGGACGCCAGCAACATCCTCAAGCCCGCGCTCGCGTCGGGCAAGCTGCGCTGCATCGGCTCGACCACCTACCAGGAGTACAAGCACATCGAGCGCGATCGCGCGCTGGCGCGGCGCTTCCAGAAGATCGAGGTCGGCGAGCCCACGCTGAGCGAGGCGGTGGAGATCTTGAAGGGGCTCAAGAGCCGCTACGAGGAGCACCA
This sequence comes from uncultured delta proteobacterium, assembly GCA_963778655.1. Classification (GTDB taxonomy): domain Bacteria; phylum Myxococcota_A; class Polyangia; order Polyangiales; family JAFGIB01; genus CAVZVA01. The sequence goes on along the minus strand of CAVZVA010000009.1, from coordinate 1,357,954 downwards.
CGACGTCAAGTACGACGAGGACGCGGTGGAGGCTGCCGCCGCGCTCGCGCAGAAGCACATCAACGAGCGCTTCATGCCGGACAAGGCGATCGACGTGCTGGACGAGACCGGCGCGCTCGACCGCCTGCGCCCCCATGCCGAGCGGCGCCACCGCGTGACCAGCAAGGACGTCGAGCAGGTCGTCAGCAAGATGGCGCGCATTCCCGAAAAGTCGGTCTCCTCCTCGGACCGCGACCGGCTGCGCGACCTGGACAAGGAGCTGCAGCAGGTGATCTTCGGCCAGGACGAGGCCGTGGCCAAGCTGACCAGCGCGATCCGCCTGGCCCGCTCCGGACTGCGCGCGCCGGACAAGCCGATCGGCTGCTTCCTGTTCGCAGGCCCGACCGGCGTGGGCAAGACAGAGCTCGCGCGCCAGCTCGCCAAGGTGATGGGCATCGAGCTGCTGCGCTTCGACATGAGCGAGTACTCCGAGCGCCACACGGTCTCGCGCCTGATCGGCGCGCCGCCGGGCTACGTGGGCTTCGACCAGGGCGGTCTGCTGACCGACGCCGTGCGCAAGCACCCGCACTCGGTGTTGGTGCTCGACGAGATCGAGAAAGCGCACCCCGAGCTGTTCAACATCCTGCTGCAGGTGATGGACCACGCCACCCTGACCGACAACAACGGGCGCAAGGCCGACTTCCGCAACACCATCGTGATCATGACCACCAACGCCGGCGCGCACGAGATGGCGCGCGGCAACATCGGCTTCGCCGAGGGCAAGGGCGGAGTCAGCGGCCGCGAGGTCGACGAGACCAAGGCCAAGGGCGCGATCGAGCGCACCTTCTCGCCCGAGTTCAGAAACCGCCTGGACGCCTGGATCCTGTTCGCGGGGCTCTCGCGCGAGGTCATCCTGAAGGTGGTGGACAAGGAGCTGCACGCGCTGCAGGCGCAGCTCGCCGACAAGCGCGTCACGCTGCAGGTCAGCGAGCCCGCGCGCGCGTGGCTGGCCGAGCACGGCTACGATCCGACCTTCGGCGCGCGCCCGATGGCGCGTCTGGTCGAGGAGCGCATCAAGCGCCCGCTGGCCGAGGCCCTGCTGTTCGGCCAGCTCGCGGACGGCGGCACGGTGCACGTGGACCCCGGCGGCGAGGGATTGCAGCTGCGCTTCGAAAACTGAGCGACGTGCGCAGACGATGAGCGTCGAGGTGACTTTCGGCTGGGGGTTCTCGCAACGGGTGCCCGCTGCCTGCGTGCTGGTGCACGGGGGGGCCGGAGCGCGTGGGGCCGAGACGCTCGCCGCCGAGATCGAAGGCTGCGCGCGGGCCTCCGAGCAGGCCGCGGCGATTTTGCGCGGCGGCGCCAGCGCGCTCGACGCGGTACAGCGGGCGGTGGAGGCGCTGGAGGACGACCCCTGCTTCAACGCCGGCACCGGCGGCTCGCTCACCGAACAAGGCGAGCTCGAGCTCGACGCGTCGATCATGGAGGGTGCGGCCCTGCGCGCGGGCGCGGTCTGCTGCTTGCCGCCGTACCGGCACCCTGTGGCGATTGCGCGCGCCGCGCTCGAGGACGGACGGCACGTGCTGTACGCGGCCGCGGGCGCCGCTGCGTTTGCGCGGCGCAGCGGATTTTTGCCCGCCGATCCGGCGAGCATGATCACGGCGCGTTCCAAGGAGCAACTCGTACAGGTGCTGGCGGGCCGCGCCCAACCCCGAGGCGGCAACACCGTGGGCGCGGTGGCGCGCGATCGCCACGGCCACCTGGCCGCGGCCACCAGCACAGGCGGCATGACCGCCAAGCGCGCAGGTCGCGTCGGCGATTCGCCGCTGATCGGCGCGGGCACCTATGCCGACGACACGCGCTGCGCCGCCTCGGCCACCGGACCTGGCGAAGGCATCATCCGCGTGAGCTTGTGCGCGAGCGTGGCTGCCGCGGCCGGAGCCGGCCTCGGCGCAGAGGCCGCAGCGCGCGCGGGGATCGCCACGCTGGCCCAACGCGTCAACGGAGAGGGCGGCGTGATCGTGGTGGCACGCGACGGCAGCCTCGGGCTCGCCCGCTCCACCGCCTGCATGCCGTGGGCCGCCGTCTGGCAGGACGGGGCGGAGCGCGGCGGGTAGCGTTTCGAGCACCCGGCAGCGACCGCAGGGCGTGCTCGATGCATATTTCCGCTCGGCGACCCGTGCAGTCGACCTCAGGTCGGGTGCGAGGTGATCCAAATCACTCGGCCGCTTTCGCCCCGGCGGGCGTGGGCGCTGGACGGCACCTCGGGTTTGGCATACACCCTATCTCTTGCCGGATGCGAGGGGATCAGGTGTGCGTAGCGGTTCATCCACAGTGAGCGCCGGCTACCGCGATTTCTCGCGGCTCTGGGTAGGGTCATTGGCGGCGATGGTGCTGGGCGCGGCGGGCTGCGGCCTGAGCAGCGCGCCCAAGCTCGACAAGTCGGCGAGCGAGGGCGAGGGCTCCTTCACGCCGCCCGCAGACCCCGCGCAGGGCAACACCTCCGCCAGCGCGCCCGAGATCATCATCACGCCGCTGCCCCCCGACGGCGGCCAGCACTGCGGCAACGGCGTGCTCGATCCGGGAGAGCGCTGCGATCCCGGGCTGCAGGGCTGCTGCAACGACAGCTGCGATGGAGTGCAAGCCAAGGACGTGACCTGTCGCTCTGCCGAAGGCGGGTGCGACGTAGCCGAGGCGTGCGACGGCCAAAGTGCGGAGTGCCCCGAGGACGTCCTGGTGGCGAAGGACACCGAGTGCCGCCCGGTTGCCGGAGACTGCGACGTGGCCGAGCGCTGCGACGGCAGCCACAAGCGGTGCCCACTCGACACGTTCAAGGCCGCGACCACGCTCTGCCGCCAGAGCGCCGGTGATTGCGATCTGCCCGAGAGCTGCAGCGGCGCCGGCCCCGATTGCCCAAAGGACGCGGTCGCGTCGAGCGACACGCAGTGCCGCGCCGCGGCCGGGGCCTGCGACGCGGCCGAGCTGTGCGACGGCGTGGACAAGGACTGCCCGGCCGACGTACCCGCCGCAAGCGGCACGGTGTGCCGTCTGCCCGCCGCAGCGTGCGACGCGCCCGAGGTGTGCGACGGCGACAGCAAGGACTGCCCGCCGGCCACCAACGCGGTCGCCGCGCAAGGCACGATCTGCCGTCAGCCTGCGGGGCCTTGCGATGTAGCCGAGACCTGCGACGGCGTGACCACGGACTGCCCCAGCGACGTGCTCGCCCAGGCCGGTCACGTATGCCGGCCGGTGGCCGGTAGCTGCGACGTGGCAGAGGCCTGCACCGGCAGCTCGGCCGCTTGCCCGAGCGATGGCTTTGTCACCGCGGGCACCGAGTGCCGCGCCTCGGGCGGGCCGTGCGATCGCGCGGAGAGCTGCACGGGTACGGACGCCGCGTGCCCGGCAGACGCATTGCAGGACAGCAGCGTGCAGTGCCGGGCTGCAGAGGCCGGCCGACTGTGCGACGTGGCGGATTTCTGCGACGGCGTGGGTAAGGCGTGCCCGAGCGACGGCGTGGCGCTCGCCGGTACCGTGTGTCGCGCGCAGAACGGCGCCTGCGACGTGGCCGAGAGCTGCAACGGCAGCAGCAAGGACTGCCCAGCCGATGCCGCCGAGCCCAATACCACCGTGTGCAGGGCCGCGAACGGCGCCTGCGACAAGCCCGAGTACTGCAACGGCAGCAACAAGACTTGCCCCGCCGATGTCCCCGAGCCCAACACCACCGTGTGCAGGGCCGCGAACGGCGCCTGCGACAAGCCCGAGTACTGCAACGGCAGCAACAAGACTTGCCCCGCCGATGTCCCCGAGCCCAACACCACCGTGTGCAGGGCCGCGAACGGCGCCTGCGACAAGCCCGAGTACTGCGACGGCAGCAACAAGACTTGCCCTGCCGATGTCCCCGAGCCCAACACCACCGTGTGCAGGGCCGCGAACGGCGCTTGCGACAAGCCCGAGTACTGCGACGGCAGCAACAAGACTTGCCCTGCCGATGTCCCCGAGCCAAGCACCACCGTGTGCCGGCCCGCAAACGGCATCTGCGACGCAGACGACTACTGCGACGGCAGCAACAAGACCTGCCCCGCCGACGCGCCTGCGCCCAAGACCAAGCTGTGCCGGCCCGCAAACGGCATTTGCGACGCAGACGACTACTGCGACGGCAGCAACAAGACCTGCCCCACCGACGCGCCTGCGCCCAAGACCAAGCTGTGCCGGCCCGCAAACGGCGTCTGCGACGTCGACGACTACTGCGACGGCAGCAACAAGACCTGCCCCACCGACGCCGTCGCCGGTCCCAACGTGCCCTGCCGCGCCGCCAACGGCGTCTGCGACCTCCCCGAGAGCTGCGACGGGACGAACAAGAGCTGCCCCGACGACGCCGTCGCCGGTCCCAACGTGCCCTGCCGCGCCGCCAGCGACGACTGTGACCTCGCCGAGGTTTGCGACGGATTGAACAAGACTTGCCCGCCTGACGCAAAGGCCAAGGACGGCACCCCCTGCCACAAGGATCTGGGCACCTGCAGCAGCGCCCTGTGTTGCCCGGGAGGCACCACCTACTCGACGACCGCCAAGGGCTGCGGCTTCTCCGGGCCGCCGTGGGTGGTGTTCGTGACCTCGACGGGCAACCAGCACGACGGCGCGTTCGGCGGCACGGTGGCCGCGGACAAGGCCTGCACCGACATCGCCGCGAGCGCGAACTTGGCGGGCACCTTCACGGCGTGGCTCAGCACCGGAAGCGCCGGGGCGGGTGGCGCCAACGCCGTCGACCGCATCAGCGAGGGGCCGTACGCGCGCGTGGACACGACCATCGTGGCCAATGACAAGGCCGACCTGACCGACGGAGTCCTGGGGAGCGACTCCGCTCCGGTTCCGATCGACCTGACCGAGTGGGGCGAGGTGCGCGATACGCAGGTCTGGACCGGCACCATGGTCGATGGCAGCGGCTCGACCTCGACCTGCAACAGTTGGACCTCGAACATCGCCAGCGCGACCGGCTCGATCGGCCAAAGCGTCAAGGCGGACGCCACCTGGACGTACACCGCCAGTGTCGCCGCCCCACCGACCTGCGACACCAAGCTTGCGCTCTACTGCTTCCAGGACAGCTGCCCGGGCGCGCCGGGCGTGGACCTGATGAACGACCCTGCCAACTGCGGAACCTGCGGCCACGCCTGTGCCGCCAGCTTGGGCTGCGTCCAGGGCCGCTGCGGGCAGCACGTGTTCATCACCAGCAAGCCGTTCGGCGCCACCGGCGGCTTGGACGGGGCCGACAAGATGTGCCAGAGCATGGCCAACGGCGCGGGCTTCCCCGGGAAATACGTGGCCTGGCTCAGCACCTCGAGCACGCCCGCCTACACGCGGATCACGGACGGCCCCTACTACCGCACCGACGGCAAGCTGGTCGCGGCCAGCCTCGCGGACCTGCTCAACACGGTGAACACGCCGTTGCAGGCTCCGATCAACATCGACGAAGGCGGCGGAACGCCGCAGGCCCCGTACGTCTTCACCGGCACGAACGCCGCCGGGCTCGCGACCAACACGGATTGCGGGGGCTGGTCGACCAACGACCGCACGATGACGGCCAGCGTGGGCTTGCCGACCGGCACCGATGGGACCTGGACCAACGCCCAGACGGCGCCCTGCGGCGCCAGCGCGCCGCTCTACTGCTTCCACGTCGGGCCGTAGCCGAGCTCGTCCGGGAAGCGGGCAAGAGAAGATTCACAGGAAGGCGGAAAGCCCGAATTTCATCCGCGCTTCCCGCCCCACCAGCTGCGGCACCAGGGCCGCGTGGTGGAGCTGCGTCCGAAAGTCTTCGACGTGCTGCTGTACCTGGTGCAGCACAACGAGCGGCTGGTCCCGAAGCACGAGGCGACCGCCGCGCAGCCGAGGCGCTCTACCCGCGGCTGCTGCCCTACGCCGCGCTCAACGTGGCGCACCCGGAGATGATGGTCTACTTCGGCGGCGATGACGCGTGCGCGGCTGGTGGTCGAGCGCAGCCTATATCGGTATAGTCACGTGTCGTGGTTGGTTGGTCGGTGCGCGCGAAGCGCGCACGACGCGCCCCCGCTGCGGTGCCGGCGACCTGGCGAGGCGCCCCCGCCGCAAGCCTCGCTGAAACAGCCGTGAACCAAGCCGGAACCGTCGAGCCCTGCTACGCCTTGCGCCTGGCCCAGGCCTTCCTGCCGCTGGTGCCGCGCACCGACGCAGCCGTCGCGGCCGTGGTCGACGAGCTCAAGGACCGCGACCCCGACGAGCGCATCCTGATTGCCCAGGCACACGTGTTGCTGCAGGCAGCCGTGTCGCTCTCCGGCGATCCGAGCCTCGGTCTGAAGGCCGGCCGCGCGATGTTTCTGGGAGACGCCGGCGTCGTCGACTACGCCATGCAGTCACCGGGCACGGTGCAGAACGCGATCGAGAACGCGGGCCGCTACATCCGCTTGCTCAACGACGCGCTCGTGATCCGGACCGAGCTGGAGTCGGGCCGCGCCATCGTGCGCCTGCAGAGCCATGTCGCGCAGCCCCGGGCCGCCGAGGACTTCATGCTCAGCGGCCTGTTCACGATTCACGTGCGGCGGCTGCCGCTGGAACCCTCGGAAGTGGAGTGCTGGCTCACCTACCCCGCGCCGGCCGACCTCTCGGAGCACCGGCGCACGTTCGGCGAAGCACGCCTGCGCTTTTGCGCTCCCTACAGCGCGTTCGTGTTCGCGGCGAGCGCGCTTCAGGCGCCGATCGTGGGGGCCGATCCGCGGCTGCACGCGGTGGTGCGCAAGCACGCCGAGCGCGCCCTGGCCGAGCTGCCCCGCGGCCACACCTTCACCGAGACCGTGCGCCGCCTGGTGAGCGAGCGGCTGGCCCAGGGTCACCTGACCGCCGCCACCATCGCCGGCCAGCTGCACATGAGCCAGCGCACGCTGTCGCGGCGGCTCGCGCACGAGGGGACGTCGTTCGGCGCCCTGCTCGAGGAGCTGCGGCGCTCGCTGGCGTTGAGCTACCTCAGCCAGGGCCGGCTGGGCATCGCGGAGGTCGCCTTTCTGGTGGGCTTTTCGCGACCGGAGGCCTTTCATCGCGCCTTCCGCCGCTGGACCGGGCAGACGCCGCTGGAGTACCGCCGCGCGAGCCGCGGGTAGTCACGTCGATCCAGAAGCAAGCGGGTTTCAGGAACCACAGCCAGACGGGAAGGCGGCAAGAGAAGGTCGTTGGGCTGTCCTTCCCGGCTTCCCACCTTCCATGTCCTGCTCGGTGTGCGTCTTCAGTGCGTGACCGTGAAGGCGGACAGCACCAGCACCGCGTCCGCTTGCGAGCTCATCAGCAAGGTCTGCTCGTCGTCGAGCCAGCTGCTGGTCTCGGGCAAACGCCGGTTGGCACAGCCGAGGCCCGAGTCCTCGGGCGCGCTTGCGAGCTTTGTGCTGAGCTCGTCGGCGATCGCGCCCTGCCCTTCGCTCGAGAGCGCCATCGCTTCGGCCGAGAGCAGCCCGATGCGCCCCAGCGCGTCATACAGCTTGACCAGCGGAACGTTGACCTGGCGCACGAAGGTCGCGAAGTCGGCCTGCTCGGCGGAGTCGAGGCCCGACTTGAAGGCGAAGCTGAGCTGCACCAGCGGCGCCTCGCAGCGCGGGTAGCTCGCCGCCAGCGACAGCGCGCTCACCCGACACACGTCGAGCCCCTGGTCCACGCTCGCCCCGCCGAAGCAGTCGCCGGGACAGGCCAGGCCACTGTCCATGCCGCTGTCGCAGTAGCCTGCGAGCGGAGCGTCGCAGCTCGGCTCGCCCATCTGCATCACGTCGCACAGTCCGGTGCAGTCGCCATCGCAGCTGCCGCTGTTGACCGTACGGCACTTGCCGGTGCAGTTGCCGGTGCACGGGCCAGCGCAGCCGCCCGTACCGTCGTCTGGGCAAGGCCCGTCGCAGCTGCCGATGCAGGTTCCGTCGCAAACAGCGGGCATCGCCAGCGTGCTCTCGCACGCCCCGACGCAGCTGCCGTCGCACTGCGCGCCGTCGAGCACGCCCCGGCAGCCCGAGCTCGGCGCGCCCGCACAGACCGCGGTGTCCGAGGTCGGCACGCAGGTGCCCTCGCACTGCATCGCGCCCAGGCTCATCAGCGTCGGATCGCAAACGCGCAGCGCCAGCGACACCTGCTCCAGCCGGGTCGCGCAGCCGGGCTGCCCCAGCAGCAACGTCAGGCCGCCCTCGGTGTCCTGATCGATGCGCGCGGTCAGCGCGCTGGCGATGTCCGCTGCGCTGCTCTGCGGGTCGATCTTGAGATTGGTCGCGATCGCCGACAGCGCCGACTTGATCTTCGTATCGGCACTGCCCGCGACCTTGCTGAGCTGGCGCACCGCGTCCAGATATGCGTCGAGCGGATGGTCCCCGCTGAGCGCGATCTCGCCCATGGTGACGTCGCCGCACAGCGACTGGACTCCACGGCCGGACGCGTTCGACCCCTTGGGCGGGCAGGATGCCGGGTCGCCGCTCTTGCGGCAATCGACCACCACGTCGCGTGTCGTGCCATCGCTGATCTTGCCGTCCGCGAGCTCGACCTTCTCCTGAACGTGTACGGTGAAGATCGCGTTGCACAGCCCCTTGCACAGGTTCTTGGCCACGATGAAGTCGTTCTCGACCACGCCCGGGCTCATCGAGCTCTGGTCATCGGGCACCCGCGTGTGCGAGCCCTCGCCCTCGAACTGGATCAGCGTGGCGGCGACCTCGCGCTGGTCGGGGTCGTCCACCTCGATCGCCATCAGGCTGCCCTGGGAGGGCTGCATCACCACGGTCGGCCCGAGCGGCAGCAAGGTCGCTCGCGGGTCCGTGGTCTCGGGCAGAGGATCGTTCAGCAGCACCCCGTGAGTGAACGTCACCGCGCTGGTGAGCGATGACGCCAGCACGTCGCCCGCATTGTTGGTGTCGGAGTGGCTACACCCGACGCAGAGCGCGGCTGCCGCCGCCAACCACATCACGCTGTGTCTCGCCATGGCCCCTCTCGACCGTGTGCTTACGGCCCGGTCCCTACGGTAGCAGACGTGCGTGCCACGGCGACAGATACGAGGCGCGCCCGGCGCAAGGTCGCGCCGCCGGTGGCGGGAGCGGGCGCGCCGGCCGGGATGCGCGAGTCTGCTGCCTCGCGATGCTACACTGTGCGACTGTGCCCGTGTACATGCTGACCAAGGAGCTCACATTCCCCCCGCCGGAGGGCGCATCCCCAGAGGGCTTGCTCGCGGTCGGTGGTGATACCCTGCCAGAGCGGCTGGTCCTGGCCTATTCGCAGGGGATCTTCCCCTGGCCCCACGACGGGCTGCCGCTGCTGTGGTTTTGCCCCGACCCGCGCTTCGTGATCAGCTTCGACAGCGTTCACGTGGGCCGCTCTCTGCGCAAGCGGGTCCGCAGCGACGAATACGAGATCCGCACCGACAGCGCATTCGATCAGGTGCTCGAGCGCTGTGCGACGGTCGAGCGTCCAGGCCAGGACGGGACCTGGATCACCGATGAGATCCGCCATGGTTTCCACTCGCTGCACAAGCTCGGGTTGGCTCACAGCATCGAGGCCTGGCGAAGAGGAGATCTCGCGGGCGGGCTCTATGGCGTCGCGCTCGGAGCGAGCTTCTGCGGCGAATCGATGTTCTCGCTGGCGCCCGACGCCTCGAAGGTGGCGACCGTCTCGATGCTCGGCAACCTGTGCCAGTGGGGGTTTCACTTCGTCGATTGTCAGGTGTACACGGATCACCTGGCGCGCTTCGGCGCGCAGGAGTGGCCGCGCGCGCGCTTTCTGACCGCGCTGCGCCGGGCGGTCGCCGAGCCCACCCGCAAAGGGCCCTGGCGCTTCGAGCTGAGCCCGACCCAGAGCCTGGAGCGCCTGGACGCCGCCAAGCGCGGCTGACGCGAATCCCCGCGCCGGCGCGATCCCCAGGTGATCGGCAGGCGCCCCTCGAATGCCGGCGCAACGGCTCGCCGCGCTCGGCGCTCAGCGCCGCGCGCGCGGCTGAGGCGGCGGCGCAGGAGCCGCTGCGCGTGCAGGCGGAGCGGCCGGCGCGGCCGCGCGCGGAGGCGGAGGCGGCTTGGGGCAGCGCACCCGGCTGAGCACGAACGACTCCGGGTGATCGCAGAAATAGTGGGTCAGCTTCTCGCGCTGCACCAAGTACCACGTCCGCAGGCAGCGCCCGTCGCCCAGCCGCACGAACACGTTGGGCTTGCGCTCGCGGCAGGGCGAGCTGCAGCTGCAGGTGACCGGATGCTCGATGTAGAGGTTCACCCCGCGCGAGCGCAGGTAGCCCAGCGGCGCGAACTTGACGTGACCGCGGATGAAGCCGCGCATCGGTTCGTGGGCCACGAAGTGGTCGTTGAGCCCCCACTGGTCGATGACCTCGAGCTTCGAATAGTAGGCGATCGTGCCCGCCAGCGTGGTCGACACGATCACCTCGTGGGGAAGCAGCTGCCCCAGCTTCTTGCCGACTTGCGTCCCGGTGTGCGCGTAGCCGTCCATCTCATCGAGCGATTGCATACCGAAGCCGTGCTCGAAGCGCACGGTCTGGCCCGAGACCGAAAGCGCCGCGCACACCACCGCCATCCCGGACAGCCAGCTTTTGGTGGCGACGGCCGACAGGCCCACCAGCGCCCCCAGCACCAACAGGCCGTACTGCTGCCAGGCGAAGCGGTACTCCATGAAGTCGCCGCCGACGCGCACCGTGTACGCGATCTCGATCGCCAGCGTGATGTTTGCGAAGACCGCCATCCGCTGCAACTTCGGGTCGCTGACGCCCAGCCCGGCCACGCACAGCACGAGCAGCGGCAGCATCTCCGGATAGCTATCGTTTAGGGCCTTGAAATAGGCCAGCCCCGCGTCGGTGTGCGAGACCGCCGCGGCCTTGGCGTAGAAGGTGTTGGGCAGCACGTCGCCGTAGTAGACCAGCCGCCAGACGGTCCAGATCGCGAGCACGCCCAGCACCGGCAGCGTGGGCCACAGCGCGGAGCGCACGGCCGCGCGCACGCCCTGGTGGGCGCGCAACGGCGTCCAGGCCAACGCCAGCACCGCGGCACCCACCGCGATCAGCGAGTCCATGCGAGTGAGCACCGCCAGGCTGAGCCCGACTGCAAGCGCGGCGCGCGCCGGCCAGCGCGAAAAATCGCCGCACGCGAGCAAGGCGGCGTTGGCCACCAGCAGCGCCGTCACCAGCGGGGTTTCCAGCCCACAGCCGGCCATCGCGGCGAACGCCTGCGGGCGCACCAGCAGCACGAACACAGGCGGCAGCAGCCACGCGCGCGACCAGCCCTGTCGCAACAGCCAGGCCGTGCCCAGCCAGCCGATCAGCGCCAGCATCGCCATGTGGCAGAACAGCCCCGCAGCGCGGCTCACGCTCAGCGGATCCCAACCGGCGCGCATGCCGGCGGCCACCAGCAGCATCCACGAGAAGTTGGTGTAGCCCTCGACGCGCTCGTCGACGTTGTAGACCGGGCCGTGACCGGCTACCAGGTTCTGCGCGTAGCGGTAGGTGATGTACGCGTCGTCGAAGAACACCGGGTGGCTAGACCAGGCGCGGTACCCGGCCACCGCCAGCACCACGGCGACGAGCCCACAGCTCAGAAGCTTGACCCAGGCGCGGTGCATCGACCGCCTGTTAGCGCGGGTCCATGCGGAAGATGACCACGCCGATCCCGTCCCCCAGCAGGCGCAGGGGTCTGACCCCGTAGCCATACCAGTAGCCGTACTGCGCGACCTCCCCCGTGAAGCCGCCCGGGCTGCGTGCGAGCCCCTGGCTGCGGGTCTTGGCGTCGGGCACGATCTGGTCGAGGTCGCGCGGCGTGCCGTGCGAAAACACCTCGTCGCCCCGGTAGAGGTAGACCCAGATCACGAGCCCGGGCTTCTTGCCGCCTTCCTCCATCTGCAGCTGCTTGCTCAGGCGCTGCTGCAAGCGCCACAGCGGGATACCGAGCGCGAGCGCGCCGACCACCTCGCCGTGGTAGTGGGCGGGCGCCGCCATGATGATGGTCACCGACGGCTTGCCGCCGGGCTCCAGGCTCGCGAACTGGCCGATCGCGAAGCCCTCCTTGCCCGCCAGCGCGTCCTTCACCGTGGGGAACATGCTCGCGAGGTTCATCCCCTTCATGTGGTCGGGCTCGCTGTCGCGGGCGATCACCACGCCGCTCTTGTCGACCGCCGCGATGAAGCTCAACGGCGAGATCACCAGCTCCTGCACACCCTTCTTGGGGCTGCGCAGCAGCTTGAGCACCAGGCGCATCTCGCGTTCTTGCTGCTCGCCGCTGACCTTCACGAAGCCGGCGGCGACGCGGTCGGCAGCGTGCTGCAGCCCGGCCCGGTGGCGCTGCAAATCGTCGCGCACGATTGCGGCCACCCGCGGGGCGTGCTCCAGGCGGATCTTCTTGCGCGCCTCGGCCGCGCCCCGCTTTTCGCAGGCGCACAGCGCCAGCGACGCGAGCACGCAGGCCAGACACAACCGCGTGAATCGAGATCGGCTCGCCACCGCTGGCGCAGCTTACACGCAAGCCCGCGCTCCTGCCATGGTGTAGTCTCGGCCGGGGTTGAGCCGCCTGCAGAGCTCCAGCCATGCGCCCGCATCCCGGTCCCGACGCCCGCGACTCCGCGCTTGCCCAGCTGTTGCTCTCGACGGCGTGGCTCGCGCTCGAGGGCGCCTCGTTGGGCCTGGGCTCGTGGGAGCTGGCCCAGGGCAGCGCGCTCTCCGCCTACGCCGCGCACAACGCGCGCGAAGGCATCGCGTTCGGCGCGGCCCTGCCTTGCCTGTGCGCGGGCGCGCTCGCACTGCCGCTGGTCGGGTGGCTGCTCGGGCGGCGCCGCGGCCAGCCCGCGGCCGCCTTGCACACGCTCTGCCGTCGCTGCGCCCCACTCTCGCTGTGGGCCTTCCTGCCCCCTTTGTTCCACGTCCAGCCCTGGGACGAGCATCCCCTGCCCTTCCTGGTGCTGGTTTCGATCCTCGCGGTCGGCGCGCGCCGCGCCTTCACGCTAGCGCTGGAGCTGGAGCCCCGGAGCGCGCCGCCGGCACCCGGCGCGGCCTCGCGCGTCCGCGCCCTGGCCGCGCGCCTGCGCAGCTCGCAACGCGCCCCGCTCGCGCTGGTGCTGGCAGCCGCCGCCGGCTACGCGCTCTTCTTCGGCACGGTCACGGTGCAGAACCACCACAACCTCGGCACCAACAGCTTCGACCTCGGCATCTTCGACAACCTGTTCTGGAACGCCAGCCACGGCTTCGACCCGGCGCTGCCGGCCTCGCCCTTCGGCGGCCCCCACACCCGGCACCTCGGCCAGCACGCCACGTTGATCGTGCTCGTATTGACCCCGATCTACGCGCTCGTGCCCCGCGCCGAGACGCTGCTCTGGCTGCAAGCCGTGCTGGTCGGATTCGCCGCCCTGCCCCTGTACCTGTTTGCCGCTCGCCGCGTGGGCGCGTGGATCGCGTGCGGCGTCGCCTGCGCGTACCTGCTCTACCCGCCGGTGCACGGGCCGAACCTGTACGACTTCCACTTCCTGATGCTGGCGCCGTTCTTCCTGTGGACGAGCCTGTACCTGTTCGAGGCGCGCCACGATCGACTGGCCGCGCTGTTCGTGATCTTGAGCCTGCTGGTGCGCGAGGACGCCGCGGTCGGCGTCGCGATGATCGGCGCGTTCGCGATCGCCGAGCGCGAGCGCCCGCTCGCCGGGCTGCTGCTGTGCGTGCTCGGCACCGTCTACACGCTGGTGATCAAGCTGGTAATCATGCCCGCCGGCGCGCAGTCCGGCAGCTTCATCGAGCTCTACCAGGGGCTTTTGCCGTACGGAGGCAAGGGGCTGGGCGCCGTGCTGCAGACCGTGGTGGCCAATCCGAGCTTCGCGCTCGGCACCCTGCTCAGCCGCACCAAGCTGGTGTACGCGCTCGAGATCGCCGCGCCGCTGGCGTTCCTGCCTTGGATCCGGCCGATCGGCTGGCTGTGCAGCATTCCGGGCACCTTCTTCTGTCTGCTGGTCACCAGCGCCCAGCCGCTGCACGAGATCTCGTTTCAATACACGCCCCACTGGACCACCTACCTTTTCATGGCGCTGGTCGCGAACCTGCAGGCGCTGGCGCCCGAGCGCGACGGGCGAAGGGACGCCCGCCAGCGCGGCGCGCTGGTCGCGCTGGCGCTCGCCATGACGCTGTGCTCGCACCAATTCGGCGCCATTCTGCAACACGGCACCGCGCGCGCCGGCTACAACCGCTTCGACTTCGGCACCACCCCCGCGCAGCGCACCGACTACCGCGACCTGCGCGCGTTGATCGCCGAGGTGCCCGCCGACGCGCCGATCGTCGCTTCCGAGCGCATCGTCCCCCACGTCTCGAACCGCCGCGACGCCTACACGCTGCGCATCGGCGCCTACAACGCGCGCTATTTGCTGTCCGAGATCCGCGGCCTGCTGCCCGAGGAGCGGCGCAAGCTGAACAAGCTGTTGCGCTCCGGCCGTTTCGGGGTGAGCGAGGTGCGCGGCAACTTCGTCTTGGCGCAGCGCGGCCACGACCGCAAGCGCAATCTCGCGGTGCTCTCGCGCGTGCGCTGAGGCCACGCGACGCGTCCAGCCTGGAATGGACCCGCAGCGGGTACATCTCCGAACGAGCAGCGGCGGCGCCGGCGCGTCCGCCGCCCGCGCGCAGAAGCGTCTTGTCGAGGTGACCGCATGAGCCGCAAGATCCTGTGTACGCTGGTCCTGTGCAGCACCCTTTCGGCGCCAGTGCTGTGCCGGGCACAGAGCGCGCAGCCCGCGTCCGACGGGGATGCGCCCACGTTGCTTGCCTACGGGCTCAAGGGCCTGTGGACGGGAGCCTTCGTGGGTCTGGCTGCGGGCTACGTGACCACCGGCCCCTCATGGCAGTCGCACGAGTGGCGCAAGCTGGTGGTCGGCGCCGGCGTCGGCGCCCTGGTCGGCGTGGGAGGTGGCGTCGCGCTGGCGGTGGTCGACAACGGCAAGCCCACGCCCGGTATCGGTTGGCTGGCGCTGCGCGACACGGGCTATGGCTCGTTGCTCGGCGTGCTCACCGGCACGGCGGTCGGCGCACTGTTCTGGGCCGGTGGGGGGCGCCCGAGGGACGTCTTGATGGGCGGTGCGATCGGCACGGTCGCCGGTGCCGGCGTCGGCGCGCTGTTCGGCGTGGTCGAGGGCATCAACGCCCAGAGCCGGCGCGAGCGCGAGGCGCAACCGCAACCGCTCCCGCCGTCCTTGCCCTCGCCGGCGAGCGCACCTCGGCCTGCCGGCAGCGGCGCGCCGCGCTCGCAGGCGGCGCCCCGCGTGCTGCTCAGCCTGGCCGTGCTGCCGTCCGCATCGGGGGTTGCGCTGGGACCGGCGCTGATGGGCCGCTTCTGACCGGCCGCACCGTCGCCGCCTGACTCAGCGCGCGCAGAAGCCTTCGTAGTCGATGTACTCGGTGATGGTCGGCTTCTCGCCGCACACCGGGCAGTTGGGATCCCGCCGCAGCCGCAGCTGCCGGAACTGCATCTGCAGCGAATCGTACATCAGCAGCCGGCCGACCAGCGGCTCGCCCTTGCCCAGCACGAGCTTGACCGCCTCGGTCGCCTGAATCGTGCCGATGATGCCGGGCAGCACGCCGAGCACGCCGGCTTCCGCGCACGAAGGCGCCAGGTGCGCCGGCGGCGGCTCCGGATACAGGCAGCGGTAGCACGGCCCCTTGTGCGGGACGAAGGTCGTGACCTGCCCGTCGAAGCGGAAGATCGAGCCGTGCACGACCGGAATGTTCTTCCAGACCGAGGCGTCGTTGACCAGGTAGCGCGTGGGGAAGTTGTCCAGGCCGTCGACCACCACGTCCCAGCCCTGATCGAACACGCGGTCGATGTTCGCGCTGGTCAAGCGCTCCTGGAACGGGATCACCTTCACGTCGGGGTTGAGGTCCTGCAACCGGTTGGCGGCGCTCTCGACCTTGGGCACGCCCAGTGTCGAGGTGCCGTGCAGGATCTGCCGCTGCAGGTTCGACGCGTCCACGGTGTCGGCGTCGATCAGGCCGAGCGTGCCGACGCCCGCAGCCGCCAGATACAACGCCGCCGGCGAGCCCAACCCGCCCGCGCCGAGCAGCAGCACGCGCGCGTTGAGCAGCTTCTCCTGACCCTTCTCGCCGATCTCCGGCAGCAGGATGTGACGCGAGTAGCGATCGAGCTGCGCCGGCGTGAGCTGCGCGGGCGCCTCGACCGGGTAGCCCATGTCCTTCCAGCGCACGAAGCCGGGGTTGGCCGATTCGACCTGGCTGTAGCCAACGTCCGCGAGCAGCTTGGCGGCGAATGCCGAGCGGATGCCGCTGGCGCAGTACAGGATGATGTTGGCCTGGCGGTCGGGCAGCTTCTGCTCGAACTGCTGCTCCAGGTGCGCGCGCGGAATCAGCACCGCGCCCGGGATGTAGCCCTGCCGCGTCTCGTCCTTCTCGCGTACGTCCACGAAGACGTAGTCCCCGCGCGCGTCGAAGCGGCGCTTGCACTCGTCGAGCGACACCAGGCGGATCTTCGATCGCACGTCCTGAAGTAGCTCGGCGTAGGTCCTGGCCATGACGACCCGCCCTCCTTGGATTCAAGCTGCGCCCCACAACGCTCCGGCGCAACGACTGGGGCCGCAATATGGTGGCGCCCAACGGCCTCGTCAAGCTCCCCCCCGCCCGCAGCCGCAGCCCCAAAGTCGTCCTCGACCCGCCCGCTTCACGCCGCGCGATGGCCGAGCGCCTGCGCTTCCGGATCGAGCGCGCGCTGCAATGCATGCCGGCCGCGGTGCAGGCGCGACATCACCGTGCCGATCGGGCAGCCCAGCGTCTGTGCGGTCTCGCGATAGCTGAGCTCGTCCACCGCCACCGCCCAAACCACGGCGCGAAACTCCGGCGGCAGCGCGGCGAGCTCGCGCGCCAGCGGCTCGCTCAGCGAGGCCTGCTGCTCCGGCAGCGGGGGAAGCTCCGGCTGCGCAGGCGCGTCGACCTCGGCCGCGACCCGCACCTGCGCCATCACCTCGCGCTCGCGCCGCACGCGCCTGTAGCGGTTGATGAAAGTGTTGCGCAGGATGCGGTGCAGCCACGCGCGCAGGTTGCTGTTCGGTTCGTAGCGCGCAAAGAAGCGCCACGCGCGCAGCAGCGTCTCCTGCAGCAAGTCGTCGGCCTCGTCGGGGTCGCGCGTGAGCCGCAACGCCGCCGCGCGCAAACCCTCACGCAGCGGCAGCACACCGCGCTCGAAGCGCAGCGCGGGCGCGTCCACGGTCTGCCGTTGAGCTTGCGCGTGCATGCAGGCCGTAGCTTGCAATCGCCGGGCCAAGCGCGAAGCCGCCGACGGGCGCGGTTTTCCGCGGCAAACCGCCTGCGCGCGCCTGCCAATTTGTCTCGCCGTGGGTCAGGGCCGCGACAGCGTGTCAGGCGCGATCATCCGCCCGCTCGGCAGGCCGCGAGCGCGCGCGGCAGCGCGGCCGCCAGCTCGGAGGCGAGCAGCCCGCGGTCGCCCTGGGCCACCAACTCGCCCGCCAGTCCGTGCAGGTAGACCCCGGCCGCGGCCGCGTCGAACGGCTCGGCAACCGCGAGCAGCGCGCCGATCGCGCCGCCCAGCACGTCTCCGGTCCCCGCGACCGCCATCGCCGGCGTGCCGGTGGGACACACGCGCATGCGGCCCGACGGCTCGGCCACGATCGTGCGCGCGCCCTTGAGCGCGACCACGCAGCCGCAGCGCTCCGCCAGCGCGCGCGCCGCCCGATAGCGGTCCCCCTGCACCGCCTCGCCGCTGCTACCGAGCAAGCGTGCGGCCTCGCCCGGGTGCGGGGTCAATACGCGCGGCGCGGCCGCGTCGCGCAGCAGCCCGCAATCGGTGCCGAGCGCGCTGAGCGCGTCCGCGTCCAGCACCGCCGGCAGCGCCAGCTCCAGCGCAAGCCTGCGGCTCAGCGTGCGCCCAGCCTCGTCGAGCCCCAGCCCCGGCCCGATCACCGCGGCCTGCTTGTCTTCGCTCAGCGCGCGCGCGCGCTCGAACGCGGCCTGTGCGTCCTGCGGCAGGCTCTCGGTCATCAGCTCGACCACCTTGGAATCGAGCGCCGCGCGCGCCTCGCCGCGCGCCGCCAGCGTGACCAGGCCCGCGCCCCCGCGTAACCCGCCCAGCCCGCACAGCAGCGCCGCGCCGGTACGCCCCGGCGCACCCGCGATCACCAGCAGCTTGCCGGCCGAGCCCTTGTGCGCGTCGAGCGCGCGCGGCTCGACCCAGGCGGCCACGTCGCTTCGCTCGATCAATCCCACCTCGGCGTCGCACGGCGGCGGCACGCCGATCGAGGCCAGCCACAGCTTGCCTGCCAGCGCCGCGCCCGGATGCTGGTGTAGCCCGCGCTTGTGCGCGGCGAAGGTCACGCTCAGGTCCGCGCGCACCGCCGCGCCCAGCACCGCGCCGCTGTCGGCGTCCACGCCGCTCGGCAGATCGAGCGCCACCACCTTGGCCGCGCAGGCGTCGATCAGCTCGACCACGGCCGCGTGGCGACCGGTCAGCTCGCGATCGAGCCCGGTGCCGAACAGCGCGTCGACCACCAGCGTGGCCTCGGCGAGCGCCGCGACCAGAGCCCGCAAGTCCTCGCCCTCGATCTGCGCCACGTCCACGCCCATGCGCTGCAGCGCGCGCAGGTTGACCGCCGCGTCGCCGCTGACACGCGCCGCAGCGCCGAGCAGGATCACCCGCGGCCCGATGCCGGCATTGATCAGGTGGCGCGCCAACACCCAGCCGTCGCCGCCGTTCTGGCCGGTGCCGCCGACGATCACCACCCGCGCCAGCGCCTGCGGCAGCTCGGCCATGATCGCCTCGAACGCGCCGCGACCGGCGTTCTCCATCAGCAGCAGGCTGGGCAGGCCGAGCCGCTCCACCGCGTCCCGGTCGAGCGCGCGCACCGCCTGTCGCGAGAGCAGCGGGATCACGCGTAGCGCTCCCGGCGCAGCTCCCCCAGCGCAGCCGGCGCGCACTTCTCGCAGTAACCCACGGCTTTGAGGCGCTCAAAGCTCTCCTGCGCGCGCCGCCGCGCCTCCGGCTCGAGCCGCTGCTCGCCCTCGGAAAGCAGCGCCAGCACGTCGTCGAGGATCGCCCCGATCTGCCCGCGGTGCTCCACGAAGTAGGCTTCCTTCACCTGCGCCAGGTAGCGGGGAAAGATGCGCGCGTGGTCGATCGGCTCGTCGGGGTGATCGATCGCCTGGGCCGCGACCATACTGATCAGGTTGCGGCGAAACTCGTCGGCGTTCTTGACCTCGAGGATCGCCTCGATGCGCTTGAGCAGCGCCTGATCGGGGTCCAGCTGCTCGCCGGTGACCGGATCGCGATAGCGCTCGCCCTTGAGCCAGAGCGAGACGTGGTTGATGTAGCGATCGAAGAGCTGCTCGTAGCGCGACTCTTCGACCAGGCCCGTGGCGATGCGCACCTCGCTGTCGAGCAGGTCGAGCCAGGCGCTGCGCACCTGCTTGAGGAAGCCGCGCGCGTCGTGGTAGCCGGACTCCGGCTTGCGCTGCAGGAACTCGTAGTCGCCGCGATCGCACAGCACGTCCAGGTTTTCGAGCACCGCCAGCGGGGACAGACAGGCGTGCAGCGGGTGCTGGCTGGCGTCGAGCAGCACGGTGCGAATCTCGCGCGCCGAGGCGCCGGTCAGCCCCTCGTACACCGGCAGGGTCTCGAACTCGCGCGCGATCTCGGCCAGCCCGGCGCGCAGCACCTTGCTCTGATCGGTGCTGAAGCGGCGCGGGATCAGCCCTTCGGCGTAGAGCCGCGCCTTCTCGATCGGCGACAGGTCCGCCGCCACCTTGCCCAGCGCCGGATCGTCATAGTGATCGCTCTTGGACGGCAACAGGCGCGTCAGCACCGCCCACAGGGCGGCCACGTGGGTGGCGTGGGGCGAGACGTGCTGGCGCAGCTGGGTGACGATCTGCGCATCGTAGATCTCCTGCTCGCGCCGGTAGTCGAGCAGATAGCCCGCGCGCAGCGGCAGCAGGCGCGCGCGGAACGAGTTGTACTCCGGATGCTGGCGAAAGGCCTCGAGGTGGATCTCGTTGGTGCTGGCGATGAGCACGGAGTTGACCGTGAGCATCGACATCGTCAGCGCCACCTCGCCTTCCTCGATCGCCAGCAGCAGGTACTTCCAGGCGTCGAGCGGGCGCTTGAGCAGATCGCTGTACTCGATGATCCCGCACTGCCCGTCGACCAGCTCGCCCTGGGTCTCGTACAGCGCGACCGAGCTCAAGGATGCCGGCAGCTCGGCCAGAGTGCGATCGGCGGTGATCTGGCGCTCGGCCGCGTCGACCGACATCTGCGGTCCGATCGTGACCGCGCCGGTGCGGTAGCGCCGCGACACGTAGAAGCGTTCCACCTGCACGTGCGCGAGCACGCGCGTAAGGTCGCCGCCGTAGCTCGAGAGCAGCGCCTCGAACACGGCCGCGTTCTTGCGGCCGAGCTCGCCGTTCCACAGCCAGTCGGGCGGCGCCTCCTCGATCCCAGCCTGCGCGTAGGCCCGGCGCAGCAGACTGCGGCGCTCCTCCAGCGGCAACAGCAGCAACGGATGCTCGCGCAGCTCGCTGCCGAGCTTAGCGGAGATCTTTTCGTGCTCGACGTGGGCGTACGACTCGAGCGGCGGCCCGCCGCGTCCGCCGGCGCCGAAGCCGATCGTACGCTCCTCCACGCTGCGCGAAAACACCCAGGAGAAGCGGTAGAGCGCGCCGTCGTCCCGCGTCGAGTAGTGCTCGAGCGCGGTCATCAGGCACTCGGCGAAGGTGCTCTTGGCGCTGCCGTTGGGCCCGTGCAGCAGCACCAGCCGGTTGGCTCGGCCCTCGCGCACGAAGTTGCCAAGCGCGCGGTAGAAACCGTTCTGCAGCTCCTCGTGGCCGACCAGCCGCCTCCGCGATTGCGCGTCCTTGCCGTCGGCGAGCTCCTGGTCGAACAGCCGAAAGCGCCGCACCGGACCCCAGGGCCGCGCCACCTCGTAGTGGCCGTAGTGATCGAAGCAATCGCGCAGGTAGCGCCCCGCATCACGGCTGTGGCGCCAGGGATGGGCCAGCAGCTCGGCGGTGTACTCCTCGAACGAGAGCACCCGCTTCTCGGCCAGGAAGCGCTCCCTGACCGAGGCGGCGAGCTGGTCGAGCGTATTGCGCGAGCTTTGACCCGAGCCCATCGGAACCGTTCACGGGGTCAGCGGACCCCTGGCAGCGACCCCCCTCGTGAGCGCAGCGAGCCCGTCGGCATCGCGCGCAGGACGGGAACGGCGCGTGCCTTCCCCGGTGACCAGATACCGCCCATGGATGGGGCTAATGCTACTTCACCGCCAGCACGAGCGCGAGCGTGCGCTCATCGGGCACGCAATTCTCGTCCGTGCACACCGCGAAGCGCACGTGGGCTTCGACCTTGTGGTCGCCGGCCTTTGCGGGTGTGAAGGGCACCTCGAAGCGCGCGAGCTTGAGGTCGAACTTGGTCGCGTCGGACTTGGCCAACTCCGCCTTGGGAAAGCTCAGCCCGTCGTCGCCCTTGAGCGAGATGCTGACCGGGTACTCCTGGTTGACGTGGTAAACGCCGCGCGGCTTGAGTGAGACGGCGAAGCTTCCCAGCTTGCCAACCGCATACGGCCCGGCGGGCACGGCCGCCAGCTCGAAGCTGGGATCGTCGACGTGATCGCTCGGAGGCGCGGCCGGTGCGGCCGCGGCCGGTGCAGCCGCGGCCGGCTTGGCTGGCTCGGCCGCTGGCGCGGCCGGCGCTGTGACCGGGGCGCTCGGGGGCGCGGCGTTGCCGTTGCCGCCGCAGGCGGCGGCGGACAGGAGCAGCGAGATCGCGAGCGTGGCTCGTGGCATGTCAAAACCTCCAGAGCCGATCCCTACCGCAGGCGGGCCGCGGGCGAAAGCCTCGCGAAGCCGCGGCTGCCCCCCGCGGCCGCGCGCGGGGCGATTCCGCACGCCACCGGACCTTAGCTCGGGCTCGGGCCACCGCGCGTCACTGCTGGTGCTCGATGATCTTCACCTGGTTGGGTCGCTTGCGGGCCTCGAACGCGTTGACGCGGTCCAGCACCGGCTGCGACGACACGCTCAGGTGAAAGTGCGCGATCACCACGTTGTCGGGACCGCTCGCGTACTTCACGAAGGCCACGACCTTGCGATTGAGCAACTGGGCGCTGTGCGAATCTATTCCGGCATAGCCGCCCGAGCCCTGGCGTGTCACCAGGTTGAGGTCACCGCCGCTGGCCTTGCCCTCGAGCGTGCGCTCGACCGCGACCACGACTTGATAGCTGGTGCGCTGTTCCAGGTCCACGTCGGCCCGCAGCGTGGTCACGGTCCCGAGCGCGATCAGATCGCTCTGCGCGATACGCTGGTCGAGCTGGCGGTCCCAGTCGGTGCGCCACTGGCCTTCGAGCTGATTGGGATCCTCGATCAGATCCACTCCGTCCTCGAACAGCACCGCGTCCTGCACGCTGAACTCGGACTTCGGCTGCGGACCCTGCACGCCCTGGGCGCCACACGCCGCGCACGACAGCACGATCAGCAGCAAGGTCGAGCGGGTCAGCATGCGCGATCCCTTCGCAAGCGAAGCTTGCCTATGCCACGGCGTGCAGCGGGGGTCAAAGCCGCTCCCACAGGGCGACTAGGTCCGCGGCCAGCGGCGCGCGCACGGTGGTCGGCTCGCCGCTCAGCGGGTGCGCAAACGTCACGCTGTGCGCGTGCAGGGCGTGGCGCGGGTGGCCGAGCCGGGCCAGCAGCTCCGGGGTCATGCCGCGCTCGATGTGCTCGAGAAAGGGTGCCTCGCGCTCGGGCCCGTACAGCTTGTCGCCGACAATCGGGTGGCCCAGCGCCGACAGGTGCACGCGCAGCTGATGCTGGCGCCCGGTGCGCGGCCGCAGCTCCACCAGGCTGTGGCCGCGGCGCCGCTCCAGCACCCGCAGCTCGGTCTGCGCCGGCGCTCCGCCCTCGGGCTGCACCTGCATCAACACGTGCAAGCCCTCGCGCGCCGGCGCCAGCGGCAGCTCGACCCGCAACGCCTCGCGCTCGATCTCGCCGCGCACGATCGCCAGGTAGGTCTTGCTCACCTGGTGCGCCTCGAAGGCCTGCTTGAGCGCGCGCTCGGCCGCGCGCGTGCGCCCGCACAGCACGACCCCGCTGGTCTCCCGATCGAGCCGGTGCGCAATCGCAGGCACCATCCCGGCTCCGCCGCCGTAGCGCTCGCGCAGCAGATGGCTGAGGGTGTGCTTGTGATAGGTCGCGCTCGGGTGCATCGGCAGTCCCGCCGGCTTGTCCAGCGCGAGCACCGCTCCGTCGTCGCACAGCAGCTCGAAGCACAGCGGGACCTCGGGCTCCACGAAGCGCTCGCGCACCAGCAGCACCACCTCGCCGGCCTTGACGATCTCGCTCGGGCGCCGCCGCTGCCCATCGCTGCGAAAGGCGCACGCGCGCACGATGGCCTGCGCGCGCGTGCGCGACAGGCGCGGGATACGCAGCTGCACGAAGCGGTCCAGGCGCAGCCCCGCATGGTCGCGCGCCACCTCGAAAGTGAGCACGACCGCGTCCTGATCGCAGCCCGGTGGCGGCGCGGCCTGAGGCCGGGGCCGGCGCCCGCGGCGCAGCGCCCGCGGCTGGGCCCGGCGGCCGCTCAAGCCGCCTTCACCACCCGGCCGGAACGGATGCAGCGGGTGCAGGCCCGCGCGCGCTGCACGCGACCCTGAACCACCGCGCGCACCAGCTGGAGGTTGGGCTCCTGCCACTTGCGCGTCTTGATGTTGGAGTGGCTGACCTTGTGGGCCTTCTGCCGCTTCTTCCCGCAAAAATCGCAAGCAAATGCCATTTCCGTCCTCGCCAGAGGCGGCGGTGTAGCACCCGTGGCGCTTGCCCGCAAGCGCGCGCCAGGCTCCCACCGGGAATACCCAGCGTGGTCCCGTGGGTCCCCGTATCACACGAATTTGGCCGCCATGACCGCAACCGCTAGATCCCTGCCGTGAACCCGAGCAGGCCCAGGCGCAGGGCCCTGGCGGCCGTAGGAGTGGCCGTGCTCGCCGCCGGCGCCGCCCTCGGCGGCGTGCTCGCGCTGCGGCCGGCGCTGCGGCACGGCGGCCCGCCGCAGCCCGCAGCGGTGCGGCTGGAGCTGGCCGTGCAGGCGCCCGACGGCAGCCCGGCCGCGGGCGCCGCCGCCTCCGTGCGCCAAGCCGGGCACGCCCTGCGAACAGCCCGGGCCGACGCCCAGGGCCGGGTGCGCCTGCAGCCGCTCGTACCCGGACCCGCCCAGCTCCAGCTGAGCGCAGCTGGGGCCGCGCGCGTGGCGCGCGCGCTGCGGCTGCGCCCGGGCCGCAACACGCTCGCCCTGCGCATGCAGCCCGAGGCTGCGTTGGGCGGCGCGGTGGTCGACGACAGCGGCGCGCCGCTGCCCGGCGTGCAGATCGAGGCGCGCACCCAGGACGGCCCGGAGCCGGTGGCGCAGGTGCGCAGCGACGCAGGTGGGCGCTTCCGGCTCGGGCAGCTCGCGGCGGGCCGCTACGCGGTCCAGGCGCGCCTGGCCCACCACGAGCTGGCCGTGCTGCCGGCGGTGGTCGCACCCGCGACCCAACCGCTGCGCATCGTGCTGCAGCGCACCGCCACGCTCTCGGGGCAGGTGCTCGATGTCAGCGGGCAGCCCGCGGCCGGCGCCACGGTCACGGTCGCGGGCAGCGGGGTATGGCCACCCAAGGCGCTGACCAGCGATGCCGGCGGCCGCTTCGAGCTGACGCCGATCCCGGCCGGCGTCTACGAGCTGCGCGCCACGCGTGGCACCTTGACCTCGGCGCCGCGCGAAGGGGTGCTGGTGCAGCCCGCAGCCGAGTCGCGCGTGGTGCTCGAGCTCGAGCCCGGCGCCCGCTTGCTCGGACGTGTGGTCGACGCCGAAAGCGGCGATCCGCTGGGCGGCGTGCGCGTGGTCGTGGGCGAGGACGCGCTGACGGCCACGCCGATCTCGACCCAGACCGATGCACGCGGCGAGTTCACGGTCGAGGCGCTGCGCCACCTTCCGCAGCGGCTGTGGCTGAGCGCGCCGGGCTACGTCGCGATCGTGGGCGCGCTATACACGCCGCGCCCCGAACGCCAGGAGATCACGCTGCGGCGCGCCGCGGTGCTCTCGGGCCAGGTGGTCGGCGAGCACGGCGAGCCGATCGCCGGTGCCGAGCTCGAGGTCACGGGCACGGCGGAGGCGGGCGGACCGATCCACGTGAGCCCGCCGCAGGCCACAGCGGCGGCCGCCACGCACCCGCCGGGCGCCCAGGCCCCCGCGGCGCCCGCCTCGGACAACCTGGGCGTGACCTTCGGCGCGGTGCCGCCGGTGCCCGTGTTCGCCCCGCCGGGGTCCACAGCGGGGGCGCTGCCGGTGCCAGGCTTTGCCAGCGACGCGGACGGCCGCTTCCGTATCGAAGGCGTGCCGGCCGGACGCGTGCAGGTCGTGGCGCGGCTGGCCGGGTACGCACCCGGGACCAGCGCGCCGCGCCGCGTGCGCGCCGGCCAGCAGCTCGAGGGCCTGCGCATCGAGCTGCCGCGCGGCGGCACGCTCGCCGGCCGCGTGCTCGATGCCCAAGGGCAGCCGGTCGCCGCCGTGCGCCTGCAGATCGAGGTGGAAGGCGAGCGCGCCGCGCGCACCACGCTCAGCGGCCAGGACGGGCGCTTCCTGCTCGAAGCCGTGCGCGGCAAGTGTGTGGTCACCGCGTTCGCGCCCGATGCCCCCGCGCTGCGCGAGCAGACCCAGGTCGGCTCCGGTGAGCGGCGCGAGCTGCTGCTGCGGCTCGCGTCCTCGGGCCGACCTCTGCTGGGCCGCGTGCACGACGCGCGCGGCTTTCCGATCGAAGGGGCGCGGATCCGGGTCGAGGCGGTCAGCCCGCGCTCCCCCGGCGAGCGCAGCGCGATCTCGGTTGCGGACGGCAGCTTCCGCGTGGAGGGGCTCGCCGCGCCCCCCTACCGGATCGTGGTCGAGCACGAGGCCTACGCCCCGACCCGCATGGGCCCGCTCTCGCCCGGGCCGGAGCAGGAGGTCTCGATCGAGTTGCGGCCGGGCGCGCGCGTCTGGGGCACCGTGATCGACGCAATGACGAACGAGGGCGTGGCCAACGCCCGCGTGACCCTTCGAGGCAAGGGCCACGCCCGCCACGCGGGCCGCACGGACACTCGAGGCAAATTCGAGTTTAAGAACCTAATCGCTGGTAAATACAGCGGATTTATCGGACATTCGGGCTACGTGCCCGAGCGCTTCGAGGCCGTCGCAGGCGAAGGCGAGACGCGCGAGCTCGACCCTTTGCCCTTGCACCCGGCGGGACTGGTCAGCGGCGCCGTGGTCGACCGGCTGGGCGCGCCGGTGTTCGACGCCGAAGTCGCGCTCGGCGATCCGCCGACCTGGGGCCACTCGGTGCGGAGCGACCGCCACGGGGTCTTCCGCCTGCAGGACGTGGCGCCCGGCGAGCGAACGCTCAGCGCGCGTCACCCGCAGGCCGGAGCCAGCGCCCGCCCCACCCCGGTCCGCGTCTACCCGCGCCAGGAGAGCCCCGGCGTGGTGCTGCGGCTGCCAGGCACGCGGTGACCAAACGCGCAATCGGAAGGGATGAGCAGGTCCATTCTTCCCGCCTTCCTGTGAGCCTGCTGTCGGGACGCCGAGCTGGGCGCTACTCCTCTTCGGAGGCGGCGTGGGCTCGGCGCAGGCGTTGTTGCTCCAAGGCTGGGGCTATCGCACCGGGGAACATGGACACGTGGCGGCCCGGCAGGATGGAGGGGCTGCGGCCGGCGGGCGCGGCCGAGGGCTCCTCGACCAGCGAGAGGCTGGCCTTGAGGATCGCCTTGAGCGTCTCCTGCACCCCGATCCCCTGGCTTGCCACCGCCTCGATCTGCGCGACCTGCTCAGGCACGCCCAGCACGTCGCGCAGCGTGGGCACCGCCACCGCGCTGCGCAGGTCGCGCTTGTTGTATTGCACCACCATCGGCAACCGCGAGGCGTCGTCGCCCTGCAGGCGCAGGTTGGTCTCCAGATTGCGGATGCTCTCGATGTTCTCGTAGACGCGCTCGATCTGGCTGTCGACGACCATCACGATCCCGTCGACGTTGCGCAGCACCAGGCGCCGCACCCGATCGTGCGCGATCTGGCCGGGCACGGTGCACAGGTGGACGCGCACGCTGTAACCCTTGAACGTCCCCAGGTCCACCGGCAGCAAATCGAAGAACAGCGTGCGCTCGGCGCCATCGTTGAGCGCCACCAGCTTGCCGCGCATGTCCGGCCTGGCCTTGCGATGGATGTGCTCGAGGTTGGTGGTCTTCCCGCCCAAGCCGGGCCCGTAGTAGACCAGCTTCAGGCGCAGCTCGCGGTTGGCGTGATCGACGTGCGGCATGCCGTACAGCCCTCTTGATCTCGGGCAGGCCCTCGCTTCACCCGCCGGCTCGGTCGCGCAAAAGCTCTGCTAATCGGAATCTGCAACCGCCGACACGCGCCGCACCGAGCCCACCGCCAGCGCACCCGCACCTGCGCCGCGATCAGCGCCGGGGCGGACGCCCCATGCCGACACCTGTTATACCTCACCCGCGTTATACCTCACGCCGCCGACGGCGGCGCATTTGTCAGATGGGCAAGGCCTTGGCATTCGGGTTGTTCTGGCTGGCCGGCGCGGCCGGCTGCGCGGGGGCGGGCGCGCCTGCCACGACGCAGGCCGCGCTGGACCGGGCCTTTGCGCAGATTCAGGTGCACGAGGCTGCGGTGGCGCGTGCGCGCGCGCTGATCGCGCGCGCGGACACACCCTGCGACGAGGCCTGCTCGGCCGCCTCGGGCGCGGACCGGGCGCAGGCCGGGATTTGCCGCATCGCAACCCAAATCGCCGACGCCGACGCGCTCGCGCGCTGCCACGACGCCCGCCACAGCGCCGGCGGCCTGGCCGCGCAGGCGGCACGGCGTTGCGCCTGCACGCGTTGAGCCGGCGCCGGGGACCCCACACGCGATGGCGAGCTGGATTCGAACGGGCGGAAGCGGTGATGCGGGGCGAGCCGGCCGAAGAGGTCGAGCTGCTTGCCCCACTGCCGCCGGTGGTGCTCGACGCCGGAGGCCGGCGGGCCCTGGTTGCGCCGCTGCTCGCGGCGTTCGTGTGGGCGGCAGCCGTGTTCCGCGAGGGTCTCTCCCAGCCGCTCGACCCGCTCGCGCTGGCGCTGCGCCTGTTGGCGCTCGCGCTCAGCGTGCGCGCGCTATGGCTCGGCGCGCGGCTGTGGCAGCGCGTGCGCACCGCGTTGCAGCGCAGGCGTTACGCGCTCGCGCTGTGCGAGCAGGGCCTGCTGTTGCGCACGCCACACGGCGACCTGGCGCTGCTCAAGCACGATGTGGTCGACATCTGCGAGCGCGGCGCCTGGCAAGAGCACGACGAGGCGGGGCGCTGGGCCGACGTGTATGTGGTGACGCGTCCGGACAGCGGCCGATTGTACACCGCGATCCCGCCGCTGTTCGCGCGCTCGCCGGGCGCGCTGGCCGAGCGCCTGATGCGCTGGCGCGGCGCCATCCCGCAGCCGCAGGATGCGCCGCAGCGCGAGCCGGTCGAGCTCGCCAGCAAGCTGTTCGACGCGGTCGCCGCAGGCGAGCGCCCCGGCGGCACCGCGGTGATCGAGCGCGGCCGCGCCTGGCTGCGCAGCGGGCCCAACGCCACACTGCTGCTCGGCCTGGCCTTGCTCGACGGGCTGGCGCGAACGCCGGCCGCAGCGCGCGCGCGCCTGACGCCGACCGTGGCCCCGGTGATCGGGCTGTGCCTGGTGCTGGTGCCGGGGTTGTTCCTGCTGCTGCGCAGGCGCGAGAACGCTGCGCACAAGGGCATCGCGCTGGTCCTCACCCCGGCCGAGCTGCTGTTGCGAACGCGCGCGGGCGTGCGGCGGCTGCGCTGGACCGAGCTGGGCAAGCTGCGGCTGCAGAGCCGCACGGTGTGGTCGGTGCTGGAGGGCCCGAGGCAAGCCCGCACGCTCGTGCTCGAGCCCAAGGCCGGCGATCCGATCCACTACGCCGAGACACTGCTGGGCGTGCCCGCAGAGGTCGTGGTCGCCCTGGGCGAGGCCTACCGCAAGGGCGTGCTGCCCTAGGCGCGCGTGCGCGGTAGGGCCACCGGCTTTGCCGGCCCTAACTCGCGATTCGTCGGGCGCAGCCAAATCGGCTACAACTCCGCCGTGCAACTGGCGCGCAAGCTGATCTTTGCGCTGACGCTCGTGATCATCGCAGTCATCTCCGGAGACGCCCTGGCCCGCGTCCACCGCGAGATCTCGCTGTTCGAGAGCGACATGCGCAAGGACGCCCGTTTCACCGGCAGCGCGCTTGGCCACGCCGTCCGCCGGGTCTGGCAGGCGCAAGGCGCCGAGGTCGGGCTGGCGTTCGTCCGCGAGGTCGACAGCAGCCGCGGCGACATCGACATCCGCTGGGTGTGGCTGCACCCCGGGGGCGTGGTGGGCCGTCACGTCCCGGCCAAGGAAGCGGCCCGGCTGCTGGCGGGTCATGCCGTGACGTTGCGGGTCGACAACGCCGCGGACGGCATCGGGGCGATGCGGACGTATGTACCGGTCGACGTGCCGGGGCCGCGCCGCGGTGCGGTCGAGATCACCGAATCGCTGGCCGCCGAGCACGCCTACGTCGGCACCACGCTGCGCGACACGGCGCTGCGCTCGGCGGTGCTGCTGGGCACCAGCATCCTAGTGATCTCGGGCATCGGCGTGTTCTTCGTCGGGCGGCCCGCCGGCGCGCTGGTGGCGAAGACCCGGCGCATCGGCGCCGGCGACTTGAGCGGACCGCTCACGCTCACCCAGCGCGACGAGATGGGCGAGTTGGCGCGCGAGCTCAACGCCATGTGCGAGCAGCTCGCCGCCGCCCACGAGCGACTGCGGATCGCGACCGAGGCGCGCATCGCCGCGCTCGAGCAGCTGCGCCACGCCGACCGGCTCGCGACCGTGGGCAAGCTCGCCTCGGGCGTGGCGCACGAGCTCGGCACACCGCTCAACGTGGTGGCCGGACGCGCGCAGATGATCGCTTCGGGCGAAGCCACCGGCGATGAGATCGCGAGCAGCGCGCGCATCATCACCGAGCAGGCCCGGCGCATCACGCAGATCATACGCCAGCTGCTCGACTTCGCGCGCAAGCGCGCACCCGAGCGCGTGACCACGGACCTGCACCCGATGGCCGAGCACGCCGTCGCCCTGCTCGCGCAGATGGCCGATGAGCGTGGGATCGCGCTCACCTTCGACCGCGGTACGGGTGCCTGCGTGGCCCTGGCCGACGAGGGCCAGATCCAGCAGGTGCTGATGAACATCGTCGCCAACGCGCTGCAGGCCACCGATCGCGGAGGCCACGTGTCGGTGCGCTGCGTCTCGGAGCGCGTCATACCCCCGGCCGATCACGGGGGCCCGGAGGCCGCGTTCCGCGGGGTGTGCGTCAAGGACGACGGCTGCGGCATGGACCCCGAGACCGCCAGCCGCGTGTTCGAGCCGTTCTTCACCACCAAGGATGTGGGTAAGGGCACCGGGCTGGGCTTGTCCGTGGCATATGGCATCGTACGCGAGCACGGCGGGTTCATCACCCTTGAGAGCCAGCCCGGAAAGGGCAGCACGTTCACCGTGTACCTGCCGCCGGCGAACACGGAGACAAACGTATGAAGGGCCGCATCCTGGTCGTGGACGATGACCCGAGCATGTGCGAGATGCTCGAATCGAGCCTGCGCCGTCACGGTTTCGAGGTGACCTCGCGCACCTCTGCCGACGAGGCCTACAGGCTGCTCTCGAGCGACGAGATCGACGTCGTCGTCACGGACTTGAACATGCGCGGGATGAGCGGCATCGATCTGTGCGCGCGCATTGTCGAGGACGGCTCGGGTGTTCCGGTGGTGGTGATCACCGCGTTCGGCAACCTGGAGACGGCGGTGGCGGCGATCCGCGCGGGCGCCTACGACTTCATCACCAAGCCGTTCGAGCTCGAGGCCCTGCAGCTGACGCTGGAACGCGCGGTGCAGCACCGCAGGTTGCGGCAGGAGGTCTCGCGGCTGCAACGCGCGGTCACCGACTCGAGCCACCTCGGCCACATCATCGGCGCGAGCCCCGCGATGAAGCAGGTCTACGATCTGATCGAACGGGTCGGTGAGACCGACGCTTCGGTGCTGATCACCGGCGAAAGCGGCACCGGCAAGGAGCTGGTGGCGCGCGCGCTGCACGGGCGGAGCAAGCGCGCCGCCGGCCCGTTCGTGGCGATCAACTGCGCGGCGATGCCGGAGACCTTGCTCGAGAGCGAGCTGTTCGGCCACGCCCGCGGCGCGTTCACCGACGCCAAGGCGGCGCATGCAGGCCTGTTCGTTCAGGCCAGCTCGGGCACGCTGTTCCTCGACGAGATCGGCGAGATGGCGCTGAGCTTGCAGCCCAAGCTGCTGCGGGCGCTGCAGGAGCGCACCGTCCGCCCGCTCGGCGCGGAGGGCGAGGTTTCGTTCGACGCGCGCATCATCGCCGCCACCAATCGCGACCTGGAAACCGCGGTCGAGGACAAGCGCTTCCGCGAGGACCTGTTCTACCGCATCAACGTGATCCACATCGCGCTGCCGCCGCTGCGCGCGCGCGGCAGCGACGTGCTGCTGCTGGCTCAACACTTCATCGGCCGCTACGCGGGCCAGTTCAACAAGCCGGTCCGCGGGCTGTCGACCGCGGTCGCCGAAAAACTCATGGCCTACGCCTGGCCCGGCAACGTGCGCGAGCTGCAGAACGCGATCGAGCGCGCGGTGGCGCTGACCCGCTTCGAGCAGCTGGTGGTGGAGGATCTGCCGGAGAAGATCCGCGACTACCGCCGCTCGCACGTGCTGCTCGCCAGCGACGATCCCTCGGAGCTGGTCCCGCTCGAGGAGGTCGAGCGCCGCTACATCCTGCGCGTGCTCGAGGCGCTGGGCGGCAATCGCACGCTCAGTGCCCGCACGCTGGGGCTCGACCGCAAGACGCTCTACCGCAAGCTGCAGCGCTACGGGGTCGCGTCCGACGCCAAGAAGGACGAAGCCTGAGCCGACCGCATCAGCCCTCGTGCCAGGCTGCCTCGGCACGGGGCAGAACGCGACGGCCAAGGCCGCGAGCCGCGACGCCGAAACGCGCAAAGGTGCCGCGTTCCGGATGTGGCACGGCGGATGCAGGAACGGTCTGGTGAGAGCGGGCGACCAGCCTGCCCATGCACCAGGAGGGCACGCACATGCAGAGCACAGGCGAGCACCCGCAGGCCGAAAGCGAGCAAGAGCTACCGCCGGCACGCGTCCTGCTCGCGGAGGACGACGACGAAATGCGCAAGATGGTCGCCTCGGCGCTGCGCAAGGACGGCTACGAGGTGATCGAGGTCCGCGACGGCTGGCAGCTGTTGCAGTACCTGGCCACACACCGACTCAAGAGCGATAGCGACGAGCTGGTCGACCTGCTGATCTCCGACATCCGCATGCCGGGCCGCAACGGCCTGGACGTACTGGCGGGGTTGCGCTGGGCCGACTGGGCGATGCCGGTCATCCTGATCACGGGCTTCGGCGACCGCCAGACGCACGCCGAGGCGCGACGCCTGGGCGCAGCTGCGGTGTTCGACAAGCCGTTCGAGCTCGACGACCTACGCACCGCGGTCTGCAATCTGTTGCTGTAACCTCTGCTCCGCGCTCGCGCCGGGCTCAGGGGGTGGAAACGGGCTCCGGGCGGGCGGGCACGACCGCGATCGCTTGCAGCCACACGCCGGGGTCGGCCTCGACCGTGATCGGCGCGCCGCGGGTTTG
This sequence comes from uncultured delta proteobacterium, assembly GCA_963778655.1. GTDB lineage: Bacteria > Myxococcota_A > Polyangia > Polyangiales > JAFGIB01 > CAVZVA01. Next base: position 1,325,281 of record CAVZVA010000009.1, on the reverse strand, counting down.
CGGCAGCGCGATCGGAAGCTCGCTGACGCCCGCGTCGAGCGGCCGCGGGCTGCCATCCAGGCGCAGCTGTGAGCCGCCCTGCTCCACCTTCACGCGCAGCACGGCGCGGGCCGTGGCCGGCGGCGGCGCGCCGCCCAACGGCAGCGCGATGGCAGCGCCTGCAAGCGGGCGGCAGCCGGCCGCGCTGCACTGCCATGGGCCGCGCCGCACCGCATGGGCGGCGCGCAGGTCGGCGCCGCCGCCTCCGGGCGGCCGCAACGCGCCGGCCTGCAGCAGCAGCCCCACCCCGCCGGGCAGGCCGCTCTCGGTGCCCAGAAAGCGCTTGATCGCCGGCAGCGCGGCGCGGCGCGCACCGAGCACGAGCAATGCGCGCGCCTCGGCCGCGCGCGCCAGCGGGTAGCGCTCGACCCGCAGCGCGCGCGCGAGCTCCGGGACCGCCCGCCGGTCGCCGCTGCGCCCCAGCGCGTCGGCCGCATCCGTGCGAAGCGTCACGTCCTGCAGCAAGCTCGCGAGCACCCCGCGCGCCCTGCCCGGCGCGAGCGCCCCGCGCGCAGCGAGCGCGCCCAGCGCGCGCACGGCCGCGGCCCTCGCCTCCAGCTGCGCGCCCGAGTCGGCCGCGACCGCCAGCAGCACGCCCTGCCCGGCGGCGTCGCCCGCGCCCGCGAGCGCGAGCGCGGCGCGCAGCGTGCGCTCCCCGGGCGACGCGGTCGCAGGCAGCAGCGCGGCCACCTGCGCCTGCGCTTCATGCTCGCCCAGGCGCAGCGCCGCGATCGCGGCCTCCGCGCGCACGGCTGCGTCGCCGTCCTCGGCGCGCATGCCGGAGAGCACGTTGCGCGCAGCCGCCGACCCCAGCTCCCCCAACGCGCGCGCCGCCGCGGCACGCACTTCCGGACGCGCGGACGACAGCAGCGGCACCAGCTCGGGCGCAGCGGTGGCGTCCCCCAGCCGCGCCCGGGTCAACGCCTCGGGCCAGCCGCCGCGCGCGCCCATCGGCAGCGCCTCCACGCGCGGCAGTGACGCCACGAAATCGTCGAGCTGCTCGCGCAGGGCGGACACCTGCTGCGGGCGCCGCTCAGCGAGGTCGTTGCGCTCGGCCGCGTCGCGCACGAGGTCGAACAGCTGGCACTCGCTCTCGCCACAGATCAGCTTCAGGCGCCCGTCGGTCACCATGCGCGCGCCCTCGATGAAGCCGAAGGCGTGGCGCCCCGGCGGTGCCGCCGCGCCCGCCAGCAACGGGCCGAGATCGCCGCCGCGCATGCGCGCGTCGCGCGCGATCCCCAGCGCGGAGAGCAGCGTGGTGCCGAGATCGACCAGATCGACCGCGGCTGAGACCGTGCCGGAATGGGTCTGGCCGGGTGACGACCACAGCAGCGGCACGCGCACCTGCTCGTCGAACAACGTGGTGCCGTGGTGGCTGCCGCCGTGCTCGCCGAACTCCTCGCCGTGGTCGGCGGTGACGATCACGGTCGCGCCCGGACGCGCGCGCCGGAATGCTGCGACCAGCTTCGGCACGCTGGCGTCGGCCGCCGCCACCTCGCCGTCGTAGCGCTCGAGCGGCGAATCGCCGCGCGCGAACTCGGCCGGCGGCTCGTAGGGCTCGTGCGGCTCGAACAGGTGCACCCAGGCGAACAAGGGATGGTCGGGAGGGGCAAGCGCCAGGTAGGTCTCGAGCTGCCGCACGCGCTCGGCGGCGGTCACGAACATCGCCTTGACGTATTCGAAGCCGAGCCGATCTCGGCGCAACCAGTCGAAGCGCTCGCCGTCGACGAAGAACACCGCGGGCGGAAAGAACGCCGCGGTGCGGTAGCCATGCTGTCGCAACAGGCGCGCCAAGGTGGCGTGGTCGTGGCTGCGCTCGTCCAGCGACAGCAGCGGCTGCATGTACTTGGCGGTCATCAGGCTGGAGAGCGCGTACGAGGTGTGCGGCGTGGGCGTGTAGGCGCGCAGGAACACCACCGATTCCGCGGCCAGCGCGTCGAGCCCGGGGGTCAGCCCGTGCCCGCCGTACGCGCGCAGGCGATCGGCGCGCAGCGCGTCGATGGTGATGAGCAGCACATCGCGGCCGCGCAGGTCGATGCCGCCGCGCTGCTCGCGCCGTTCGGCCAGCGCGGCCGGCCGCGGCGGTCGCGGTGCGGGCCGCGGCTTGCGCGCAGCGCGCAGCCGGCTCAGTCGCAGCAACTTGCCGCTGAGCGGAGCGCTCTGACCGATCGCGAAGCGCGTGTTGGGCGCGACTGCGAGCGCGCGCCAACTCAGCGCGCTCGCGACTAGCAGCGCGATCCACAGCAGCCACGGCACGCGGCCGCGGCCGCCGCCCGGCACGTCCCACAGGCTCGCCGCGGCCAGCGCCGCGGCCGCGGCCAGCGCCGCCAGCGTCAGGTGAAACGCCGGGTACAGCCGCTGCAACACGTGCATGTCGAACGCCAGCGCGGCGCTACAGAGCGCGAGCAGCGCGACCGCGATCGCCCAGCGCCGGCGCGCCCGCGCCCGCACGCGCAGCCGCAGCAGCGCGCCCGCGGCCAGCGCCAGCACGCCGGCGGCCAGCAGCGCCGCGAGTGCCACCCACAGCGCGCGCCCGGGCACCGCGCGCGCACGGCGGCCGGCGCTGAGCGCCCACGCGATCCACGCCGCGCAGGGCAAGCCAAGCGCAAACACGAATCGGCGCACACGACGCACGTGAGCGGGCCCGCCCGGCTCCGCCCCGCGGCCGAGCGCGGCCAGCACGCCGTGCGCGAGCAGGCCCAGCGCGCAGCACAAAGCGGGCAACGCCGACAGCGCCAGCCACGCGTACAGCGCGAGCTCGCGCGCAGAATCCGAACAGCCCGCGCGCGGTGCCGAGCACCAGAGCCAGCTCCAGGCACGCGAGCAGAAGCCCCGCCAGCAGGTAGCGGGACATGCCGGCCGCAGCAGGCATCAGCCGGCCTCTTCCTTGACCAGGGCGCGGTCGCTCTCGGCCAACATCGCAAGCGCCCGCCGGGTGTCGTCGTGCTCGGGCGCGAGAAGCTCCGGATCGCGCTCGAGCAGCGCAACCGCCAGCTGCCGCGCCTGGGCGAGCAGCGGCAGGTCGCGCCGCAGGTCGCCGAAGCGAAAGCCCGGCAGCCCGCTCTGCTTTCGGCCGAACAGCTCACCCGGCCCGCGCAGGCGCAGGTCTTCTTCCGCGATGCGAAAGCCGTCGCTCTGCTCGCACAGAATGCGAATCCGCGCGCGCGACTCCTCGCCGGCCGCCTCGTGCACCAGCAGGCACGCGCTACGCTGGCCGCCGCGCCCCACCCGCCCCCGCAGCTGGTGCAGCTGGGCCAAGCCGAAGCGCTCCGCCTGCTCGATCAACATCACGTTGGCCTCCGGCACGTCCACGCCGACCTCGACGATGGTGGTAGAGACCAGCACGCGCGCGTCGCCGCTCGCGAAGCGTTCCATCGCGCGCTGCCGCTCCTCGGCGGGCAGGCGGCCGTGCAGCAGCGCGACCGGCACACCCGCCAGCTGCTGCGTCAGATCTTCGTGGGTCTCGAGCGCCGAGCGCAGGCCGCTCTCCTCGTTGGGCTCGATCGTGGGACACACGACGAACGCGCGCCCCCCCTTGTCCAGCCCGCGGCGCAGCTGCCGCAGCGCCTCGTCCCGTTCGGCGCTGGTATAGGCTCGCGTCACGGGCGGGATGCGGCCGGGCGGCATCTCGTCGAGCACGCTGGCGGCAAGGTCTCCGTGCAGCGCGAGCGCGAGGCTGCGCGGAATCGGTGTCGCCGTCATCACCAGCAGGTGGGGCGCCAGTCCTTGCGCCTTGTGCAACAGGCGCAGACGCTGCGCCACTCCGAAGCGGTGCTGCTCGTCGACCACGACCAGTCGAAGGCGCGCAAAGCGCACACCCTCGGAGAGCAGCGCGTGGGTGCCCACTACCAGGTCGACGCGGCCCTCCTCGAGCGCCTTGCGCGTCTTGCGGCGATGCGATGCGCGCTCCCCGCCCAGCGCCAGCGCGGTGCGCAAACCCATCGCCTGCGCCAGCTTGCCGAGCGCCCGGAAGTGCTGCTCGGCCAGCACTTCGGTCGGCGCCATGAACGCCACCTGCGCCGAGCAAGCCACGGCCTGGGCCGCGGCCAGCAACGCGACCGCGGTCTTGCCCGAGCCCACGTCGCCCTGCAGCAGGCGGCGCATCGGCTTGTGCCCGCGCAGCTCCGCGCCGATCTCCTCGACCACGCGCTGTTGCGCTTGGGTGAGCTCGAAACCGAGCGCGCGCCGCGCGCGCTGCAGCGGCTCGGGCGGGGCGTCCAGCGGCTCGGCCAGCAGGCTGCGCTCCTCCGCACGCCGCCGGCTCAAGGCCAGCTCGAGCAAAAAGAACTCCTCGAACGCCAGCCGTGCGTGGTGCTCGGTGCGCTGCTCGTTCCAGCGCAGCAGCTGCTCGGGCTGCAGCGCGTCGGGCGGCGCGTGCAGCGCGCGCAGCGCGTCGGCCACCTCGCTCAGGCCGTGCTCGCGCCGCTGCGCGTGCGGCACCGCCTCCGGCAGCACCGCCGCGCAGCGTTCCGCGGCCGTGCGGACCAGACGCGCGAGCACGCGCGGCGCAACCCCTGGAACCGCCGAATAGCGCGGCACGATCCCGCCCGGGCGCGCGGGCTCGCGGCCCAGGCGCTCTGTCTGCGGATGCGTCATCGAGGCCATGCCGCCGAAGCGCTCCACCGTGCCTGCCAGGCGAAAGCGCTCGCCCGCTCGAAAGCGCGCGAGCAGGCCCTGCGGCGCGCGAAACCACACCGCGCGCAGGCGCGCGCCGCCGGCCGAACCTCCGCCCGGCTGCTCGAACAGCACCTCGGCGCGCCTGCGGCCGCGCCCGAACGGGCTCGCCTGCGCGCTCACCACGCGGCCCTCGGTCACCTGGCGCGCGCCGGTCGTGAGCTCGGCGATCGGAACCAGCTCGCGCTCGTCGTGGTAGCCGAGCGGCAGCAGCCACGCGAGCTCGCCCAGCGTGGACAGCCCGCGCGCCCGCAGCGCGAGCCCGATCGCCGGCCCCACGCCGGGCAGGCTCTCCACCGGCCGCTGCTCCACGGCCAGGGCCTTGGGGTCCGCGGCCAGCGCGCGCGCCTGCGCCCGCTCCAGCCAGCCCCGCCCGCGCGTCGTGCGCGGGGGCGGCTCGGGTGCTTGGGCGTCGGCCTCGCGCGCGCGAGCGCTGGCCAGCAAGCGCATCGCTGTGGCCGCCGCGACCGCCAGCTCGCGCCGGCTCGCGCCGCGCTCGATCGCAACGCACAGCGCGGACAGCTCGCCCTCGGACAACGCCAGCGCCGCGGCCTGCGCGCGCAGGCCCGCGGCGAGCTGGCTGCGCGCGCGCTCGCCGGGCACGACTTCGGCCAGACAAGACTGCAGCCCGGCCGCAATCTCGTCCGCCGTCATCGACGGGCCAGCGCAGCGTCGAGCCACGCGATCAAATCGCGGTGAACCTCATCCCGATTCTCTTCGTTCAGCATCTCGTGACGCCCGCCGGGATAGAACCGCTGGCTCACGTCCTTCACCCCGGCTCGGGCGTATGCGTCGATCCACCACTTCACGCCCACCGTCTCGCGCCCCACGGGGTCCAGCGCGCCGCTGAACAGGTAGATCGGCAACGCGAACGGCACGCGCGCGATGTTCTCCGCGCGCTCGATCTCGACCACGCCCTCGAGCACGTCGATCCAGCCCTGCACCGTGAAATCGAAACCGCACAGGGGGTCCGCGATGTACTTGTCGACCTCGGCCGCGTCGCGCGAGAGCCAATCGAAGGCGGTACGCGCGGGCTGGAAGCGCTTGTTGTAGCTGCCGAAGGAAAGCTTCTGCAGCAGCGCGCTGCGCCCGCGCGGACCGAGCCGCAGGCGCTCGACCTTGGCGATCACCAGACCCGCGCGCGCCGCCGCCGCGGTACCGCCCCCGGTCCCGCTGAGGATCGCGCCGGCGATGCTCTCGCCGTGGGTGAACAGATAGCGCTGCGTCACCAGCGATCCCATGCTGTGGCCGAGCAGGTACAGCGGCAGGTCCGGGTGGTCTTCCGTGATGCGCCGGTTCAGCCGATACAGATCCTCGCTCACGCGCGCAAAGCCGTCGTGATCAGCCAGATAGCCCAGATCCCCCGGCGCCAGCGCGGTCCGGCCGTGACCCCGGTGGTCATCCGCGTACACCGTGTAGCCGGCCGCCGTCAGCTGCTCCGCCGTGCGCGCGTAGCGACCCGCGTGCTCCGCCATCCCATGGGCGATCTGGACCACGGCCTTGGAAGCGCCCGCATCGGGTTTCCAGCGGTAGACGTGAAGCTCGACGCCGTCGTCAGCGGCGAGGCGAAAGGCGCTGGTCTGCATCGGTGGCCTGCCCCTTCAAATCGGCGCTAGCCGGCCGATCGGCCGTCGCGAGCACCGTTGCGTCACTTCCACTGGAGGTCGACGATCTCGTAGTTGCGCGCGCCGCCCGGCGCATTGACGCGGATCTCGTCGCCGACTTCGTGGTTGATGCACGCCCGGGCCATCGGCGAGGTGACCGAGATCATGCCCTTGGGCACGTCGGCCTCTTCGGCGCCGACGATGCGAAACGTCTTCGCTTCGCCGCTGTCCACGTCCTCGAGCGTCACGCGTGCACCGAATTTGACACGCGCGCCGGTCATCTGGCTGGGCTCGACGACCTCGGCCCGGGCGAGCATGCCCTCGAGGTGCGCGATCCGCGCCTCGATGTGTCCCTGGCGGTCGCGCGCGGCGTGATACTCGGCGTTCTCCTTGAGATCGCCGTGCTCGCGCGCGATGCCGATCTCCTTGCTGATCTTCGGACGCTCGACGCTCTGCAGGTGTTTGAGCTCCGCGGTCAGCGCATGGTAGCCCTCGGGCGTCATCGGATAGCGATCCATGGTGGGCTAGTGGTACACCTCGACCCGGCCACGGGCAAGATCGTAAGGCCGCGCATGGCGGAGGTCGGCGGCCTCAGCTCGACGCGGGCCCGCCGATACCGTCGTGGTACTCCTGCAACGTGCGTACGCCGAAGCGTGCACCGCGCTGCCGAGTCGCTTCGATCGCCCCCGTGGCCGCGTCCGCGGCCGCGATCGTGGTGAAGTACGCGATGCCCGCCATCAGCGTCTGACGTCGGATCGAATAGCTGTCGCGAATCGCCTGGGCGTTGGAGGTGGTGTTGATCACCATGTCGACTCCTCCCTCTCGAACCAGGTCCACGCAATGCGGGCTGCCCTGCGGCACCTTGTTGATCCGCTCGCAAGCAACGCCGGCGTCGGCCAGCGCGCGCGCGGTGCCGTCGGTCGCCACCAGCCGGAAGCCCAGCCCCGAGAGACGCGCGCCCACGCGACAGCCCGCGGCCTTGTCCTCGTCGCGCACGCTGATGAACACCGTGCCCTGCTCGGGCAAACGCGTGCCCGCCGCCAGCATCGCCTTGTCGAAGGCCTCGGGAAAGGTCGCGCCAATGCCCATCACCTCACCGGTGGAGCGCATCTCCGGACCGAGGATGGTGTCCACGCCGGGCAGCTTGGCGAACGGAAACACCGACTCCTTGACGGCCACGTGCGACGGCACGATCTCCTCGGTCAGGCCCAGCTCTTGCAAGCTCTTGCCGGCCATCACCTTGGTCGCGATCTTCGCCAGCGGTTTGCCGATCGCCTTGCTCACGAAGGGCACCGTGCGTGACGCGCGCGGGTTGACCTCGATCACGAATACGCTCTGGCCCCGCACCGCGAACTGAACGTTCATCAGACCCGACACGCCCAGCTCGAGCGCAAGGGCACGCGTGGCGCGGCGGATCTCCGCCAGCACGCCCTCCGGCAGGGTGTGCGCCGGCAGCACCATGGTCGAATCGCCCGAATGCACGCCCGCCTCCTCGACGTGCTGTAGCAATCCGCCGATCACCGCGTCCCGGCCGTCGGCCAGGCAGTCGACGTCCACCTCGATCGCATCCTGCAGGAACTCGTCGATCAGGATGGTGGGACGCTCGGTGTCCTCGATCGCCTCGAACGCGCGCCGCAAATAGCCGGTGAGCTCATTCTGCGAGCTGACGATTTCCATCGCGCGCCCGCCGAGCACGTAGCTCGGCCGCACCATCACGGGAAAGCCCAGCCGCTGCGCCGCCTCCAGCGCCTCCTGCATGCCGTGCGCGATCACCCCGCGCGGCCGCTGCAGGCCGAGCTTCTCCAGCAGCGCCTCGAACTTCTCGCGGTCCTCCGCGCGATCGATGGCTTCGGCCGGCGTACCCAGCAGGCGCACGCCCTGACGCGCCAGCGGCACCGCCAGCTTGAGCGGAGTCTGCCCGCCGAACTGAACGATCACCGCGTCCGGGTTCTCCTCGTCCACGACGCTCATCACGTCCTCGAACGTGAGCGGCTCGAAGTACAGGCGGTCCGAGGTGTCGTAGTCGGTCGAGACGGTTTCGGGATTGCAGTTGACCATGATGGTCTCGATCCCGAGCTCGCGCAGCGCAAACGAGGCGTGCACGCAGCAGTAATCGAATTCGATGCCCTGCCCGATGCGGTTGGGGCCGCCGCCGAGGATCATCACCTTGCGCAGCGCGCTGGGATTGGACTCACTGCGCTCGCCCCAGGTGGAGTAGAGGTAGGGCGTGAGCGCCACGAACTCGGCCGCGCAGCTGTCGACGCGCGCGTAAATCGGGCGCAGCCCCTGCTCGAGCCGGCGCGCCCTCAAGGCCTCCAGGCTGCAGTGCGATATCCTCGCCAGCGCGGCATCCGAAAACCCGGCCAGCTTGGGCCCTCGCAGCGACCCCACGCCGCCTGCGGCATCCTGCTCGGCGGTCGCCTTGAGCGCCGACTCCTGCTCGATGATCTGCGCGAGCTGCGCCACGAACCAGGGGTCGATCGAGGTCGCCCGGCACACCTGCTCAGGGCTGCAGCCCACGCGCAGCGCGTCGGCGATGTACCACAGCCGGTCCCCTAGCGGCGTGCGGATGACCGCCAGCAGCGCCTCGCGCAGCTCGTCGATGGGGGGCAGCGGCGCGCCCTCTTCACGCCGCGGCGCGCTGCCCAACACCGCCCCGTCCTCTCCGCGCTCTGCCAGCTTGCGCGCGTAGGCGGCGTAGTCGATGCGCTCGAGCATCGAGCTCAATCCGTCGCGGCCGTTCTCCAGCGCCCGCGCCGCCTTGAGCAGCGATTGCTTGAAGGTACGGCCGATCGCCATCACCTCGCCGACCGACTTCATCTGCGTGGTGAGCCGCTGGTCGGCGCCCTCGAACTTCTCGAAGGCGAAGCGAGGGACTTTGGTCACCACGTAGTCGATGCTCGGCTCGAACGCCGCGCTGGTTCCGGTCACGTCGTTGCGCAGCTCGTCGAGGCGGTAGCCGACCGCGAGCTTGGCGGCGATCTTCGCGATCGGATAGCCCGTCGCCTTCGACGCCAGCGCGCTCGATCGCGAGACCCGCGGGTTCATCTCGATCACGATCACGCGCCCGTTCTCGGGATTGACCGCGAACTGGATGTTCGAGCCACCGGTGTCCACGCCGATCTCGGTGATGATCGCGCGCGAGGCGTCGCGCAGGCGCTGGTACTCCTTGTCTGTCAGCGTCATCGCCGGCGCCACCGTGATCGAGTCACCGGTGTGCACGCCCATCGGGTCGAAGTTCTCGATGCTGCAGATCACCGAGAAGTTATCCGCGTGGTCGCGGATCACCTCCAGCTCGAACTCCTTCCAGCCGAGCAGGCTCTCCTCGATCAGGCACTCGTGGGTCGGGCTCTGGCTGAATGCCCAGCGGATCGCGGCGTCGAACGCGCGCGATTCGTAGACCACGCCGCCGCCCGAGCCCCCGAGCGTGAACGAGGGCCGCAGGATCACCGGGAAGCCGAGCTCCTCGGTCGCCGCGCGCGCCTCCTCCAGCGTGCGAGCGAGCCGCGATTGCGCGACCTCCAGGCCGATCTTGCGCATCGCGTCGTTGAACAGCTCGCGATCCTCGGCCTTGCGGATGGCCTGGACGCTGGCGCCGATCAGCTCCACGCCGTGTTGCTCGAGCACCCCCCGATCGTGCAACGCGAGCGCGACGTTGAGCGCGGTTTGACCGCCCAACGTCGGCAGCAACGCGTCGGGTCGTTCGCGCGCCACGATCGAGGTGACCACATCCGGGTCGAGCGGCTCGACATAGGTGCGGTCCGCCAGCTCCGGGTCGGTCATCACCGTGGCCGGATTGGAGTTGACGAGGATCACCTCGTAACCCTCTTGCTTGAGCGCCTTCGTGCCCTGGGTTCCGGAGTAATCGAACTCGCAAGCCTGGCCGATGACGATCGGGCCGGATCCGATCAACAGGATTCGGCGGATGTCGTTCCGGCGGGGCATCCCGGAGGCGACTTGCTAGCAGAGCTGCCCGGCCGCCGCAAGCCGAGGGATGACTCCGCATCAATGCGGGCCACAGCCGGGCCCATGTACGTCGCGGTGCGTGAGCTCTGCGCGCAGCCGAGAAAGCAGCGCATCGCCGCGCTCGCCGCGGGCCTGCAGTCGACAGCTGCGGCGTCCCGCCGAGTCGAGCGCGATCGACAGCAGCAGCCCCTCGCCGCCCAGCGCGGCGAAAAATCGCTCCCCCCACTCGACCAGCACGATCGCATCGGCGCCGATGCGGTCGGCGAGGCCCAGCTCCCCCAGCGCGCCGGCGTCGTCGAGCCGGTACAGATCGACGTGCAACAGCGGCCTGCGCGCAGGCAGCTCGTGCACCAGCTCGAAGGTCGGGCTCGTCACCCGTACCTCCGCCGGCACCCCGAGCCCGCGCGCAATGGCGCGCGCCAGAAAGGTCTTGCCGGCGCCCAGCTCGCCCTCGAGCACGAGCAGATCGCCCGCGGCCAGGCACGCGGCCAGCCTGTGCCCGAGGCGGCGCGTGTCGCCGCGGCTGTGCAAGGCCAGCACCAGGGGCTCGTTCATGCGCGCCGATCCATACCACGCGACCCGGCCCGGAGAATGCCCGTGTGCCGTAAGGCTGGATTAATCCGGGCCACGAAGCTCTTGACCGAGAAGCAGGACGCGCGAAGCCTCTCGGGCATGAACGCTGGCGGCAGCGCTGCTCAGGGCGATCGCCGCCGCCTTCTTGCTCGCGCGGCCTGGCTCGGCTGCGCGGCCTGGCTCGCAGCCGCGCCGGGGCCGGGCCATGCGCAGCCCTCCGCGCCCGACCTGTATCGGCTGGACGCGCGCCTCGACCCGCAAGCGCGCAGCGTGCGCGGGCACGCTCGGATCCGCTGGCGCAATCGCAGCCGGCAGCCGCTGTCGTTTCTGATCTTCCACCTCTACCCGAACGCATTCGCCGGCCCGCGTACGGTGTTCATGCGCGAGCAAGGCTTCCGCCTGCGCGGCGAGCGGCTGCAGCGCCCCGGCGGCATCGACGTGCTGAGCCTGCGCGATGCCCGCGGTGACGACCTGCTCGCACGCGCGCGCACAGACCTGGTCGAGCACGACGCGACCCAGATGCGCGTCGAGCTGCCGAGCCCGCTTTCGCCCGGCGCCGAGATCCAGCTCGAGATCGACTTCCGGGTGCGACTACCCGAAATCGTGGCGCGCATGGGCGCGAGCGGCGACTTCTTCATGGTGGCCCAGTGGTTCCCCAAGCTGGCCAAGCTCGATCCGGACGGCCGCTTCGTCAGCTTCCCCTACCACGGCCTGGGCGAGTTCTACGCTGACTTCGCCGACTACGAGCTGCGCGTGAGCGCCCCGCTGCGCTACGTGGTGGCCGCGCCCGGCGCGCAGGTGCCCTGCCCGCGCAGCCCGCTCGGCGCGACGGACGACGCGCGTGCACAGTGCTACGCGCTGCCCCACGCGCTCGACATCGCCTGGACGGCGTACCCTGACCTGTACTGCACACGGCTGCCAGGCCGCGTGCGGATCGACGTCTGCGCGCCGCGCGGCCACCTGGGCATCGCGCGCGCGCAGGCCGCGCTGGTGCGCGACGGCATCGCGCGGCTCGAGCCCAGGCTCGGGCCCTACCCATACCGCAGCCTGCTGCTGGTGCTGCCCCCGCTCGCCGGCTGGGGCGCCGCGGGCATGGAGTACCCCGCGCTGATCCTGGGCTGGCCGCTTGCGCCGTGGAGCGAGCTCGATCCCAGCGCGCGTCTGACCCAGGACCTGACCAGCGCACACGAACTGGCGCACCAGTGGTTTCCCATCACGGTCGCCAGCAATGAGCTGGCCACGCCCGTGCTCGACGAGGGGCTGGCCGAATGGCTCGGCCTCGAGCTGCTGCGCACGCGCTACGACCGCGCCTTCTTCGAGCGCTGGGCCGGCGCACCGCTCGACCTCGTCGACCTGAGCCGCGCGCAACTGGCCGCCGATCGCCCGCCGCGCTCCGCGCTCGAGCCCGCTTATCGCTATCGCCCCGATCAGCTCGCGGCCGCGGTGTACGTGCGCCCGGCGCTCACCCTCGACGCCGTCGCGCGCACCTGGGGTCGCCCCCGCCTGTGGTCGGCGTTGGGCCGCTACGCGCGCGACAACCGCTTCGGCCATCCCGGCCTCGGCGCGCTGTGGTCGGCCTTCGACCACAGCTACTGGCGTGGCTTCGCGCGCGACGTCCTGCGCCCCGCGCTGTCGGCGCGCCGCTTCGACCCCTGGCATCCTCTGGCTCGCGCACACCCGCGCTCGTCGCCGCCGCCGCCACGGCGCCAGGCCGAACGCGCGTCCGCAGCCGGCTTCCGCTGGCTCTCACGGCTGCTGCTTTGGGCGCAGGCGCTGCTCGCGACGGTGGGCCCGTGAACGGCGCCGGCCCGGCGAGGCTGCGGCGTGCCGGCAGCATGATGCTGCTGCTCTACGCCTGTCGCACCGCCGCGGCGCTGGCGATCAGCTGGCCGCTGTCGGCGCAGCTGATCGCCGGCTTGGCCCACGCCGCTCGGGCGGTCGCTCCCGAGCGCGCGGCTGCCGTCGCGCTCGCTCAGCTAGGCGCGCACAACGCGCCCGCGATCACATGGCGCGTGTTGGCCGCGGGCGGCCTGTATGCCGCGCTCGGCCCGTGGCTCGGCCTGTCGTGGTTGCACGCGATGGACGGCGCCGGCAGCGCACGCGCGAGCCTGGTACACGGCTTGCGCGGCTATCCGTCCAGCCTGATGCTGACTTGCTGCGCGTGGATCACCGGCGCCGGCACGATCCTGGTCTTCGCGATCGGGCCGGCTCTGCTCGCGGCCCTGCCGTTTGCCGCCGAGCTCGCGCAGCAAGCCTTGCGTGCCGCCGGCGTCTGCACGGGCGCGCTGGTGCTGCTGTACTTGGCCACGCTGCACGACCTCGCCCGCGCGGCGCTCGCCGCCGGCGCAGGCGGACCATGGCGCGCCCTCGCCCGCGCGCGCCATGCGCTCGGAGCCCCGGCGCTGCTGCTGCGCGGGCTCAGCGCGGGCGCAGCGGCGCTGCTGCTGCTGCTGGCCGAAGCGCTGGGCCGGAGTCTGCCCGCGTCCCGCTGGGACCTACCCGCCCTCGCCTGCCAGCAAGCACTGGTCTTCGCCACGCTCGGGGCGCGCGGGCTGTGGCTCGCCTGGGCGCTCGAGCGGCGGATGCTGCGTCGCAACTGAAAGCCGCGCCGCCCTGAGGCCTGAGGCCCGAGCACAAATGACCTGACCACGACCGGCTTGTCGGCGGAGTGCGATCGCGAGCGCGCCCGCAGAGAAGGCCACAGGAATACTCGATGTATTTCGAGGAGGCTTTCGAGGACGAAAGCCGCGAATGCGCCCGCCCCCGAGCCGCAACTGAGCAGGTTATCTGTGCGCTGGGCCTACGCCACAGCGATACGAATGCCGAGCGCCTCGCGCAGGCGGAAATACTGGTCCGAGATGCTGAACAGCAGCAGCTCCTCGATCTTCTCCTTGGGCGTCAGCTCCACCGCGCCCATCGGCGGCTCCGCCTGGATCATGCGCGCGGCGATCTCGAGGTTGTTGCACAGCAGGAAGCCCACGCGGCACCCGGTGAGCTCGACCATCCGCATCCACTTCTTGACGTCGGTGCGGGCCCCCGCCTCGACGAAGCGCTTGCCGATACTGTTGAGCAGCTCCAGGTCCGCCGGCTGCATGTTGGCCCTGATCTGCTTGGCCAGCTGATCGACGTGAGGGTCGTTGATCTCCACTCCGGCGATCTGCATCGCTGCGGCCAACACCAGCTTGAGCTCGTCCTTGGTCTGAAACATCGCACGGATATAGTGCTCGCCGCGGTAGTAGCTCAGGTGCTTGCCGACGATGAAGATCACTTCGAGCGGATTCACGCCGGAGAGCAGCGCACTGCCGCACACCGAGGCCGGTGGCAAGGTGGTGGCATACGCCAGTCCGCCCTGGCGATCGGGGCACACGAACAGCCGCGGCGTCAGCGGCATGCTCAAGACCTGCGTCGCGAAGCCAAAGGTGCGCGCAAACGCCACCGTGGTGTTCATCAGGTCAGGAATCAGGTCCTTCTTGCGCAGCTGCCACGTCTTGTCCGGCTGAGCGCGCATGCGCAACAGCGCAGGCGTCACCGCCTCGAACAACTTGCCGACGACGTACTCCTCTTCCGGATGAAACAGGTCCTTGACCCAGCGCTCGTTGGTCAGCCGCGCCTTGGGGCGTATCGGCCCCTCCGGGCGGTATTGTTCGTAGAACTGGGCGTGCTCGGGCTCCGCCTTCTTGAGGAAGCTCAAGGCCGCGGCCACGCACCAGGCCCCGTCGTAGTCCCGCGCGTCGAAGTACAGCTTGTAGAGCTGCCGGTAGGAGTCGACGCGATAGGGATCCTCGCGCAGCAGCGTCTGGTGCTCCGCAACCGCGTCCTTGATGCGTTCCGGCACCAAGGCGTAGATCTCGGCCAGGATCACGTGCTCCTGCATGTTCTCCGGCTGCAAGCGTGAAGCCATCCCGAAGGCCTCGGCCGCGCTCTCGAAGCTTCGCAGCCGGTCCCGGTAAATGACGCCGAGGTTGTGCCACAGGTTGAATTCGAGCGCGCGGTCGCTCTTGCCCGTGACGCGGTGCAGCATTTTGCGGAACGCGCGCTCCAGTCCCTTCCAATCCTTCTTCTGCGTCAGCACGCGGTTGATCGCCTCGAACGCCTTCAGCATGCCGACCGGATCCAGGTCCAGCGCCTGATCGAAGCGCTGCAGCGCCGCATCGGCGTCCTTGAGCTCGTCGCGCAGAATCACGCCCACGGCGTTGGCGTACTTGGCTTTCGCCTCCGGCCGCTCTTCCAGGTCGCTGATGCGGCCGATCGTCTCGATCGTGCGCTCCCACTGGGCAGTCTCGGTGTAGAGCTGCAGTAGCTTGTGCAGCATCACGTGGTTGCGCGGCTCCAGCGCGGACGCCTCGGCAAACGCCTCGATCGCCTTGGCCGGATTGCTCAGCTCCTTCTGCCACAGGTCGCCGATCTCGTCGTAGAGCCTGAAGCGCTCCTGGTCGTCCGCCGCGCATTCGAGCAGCCGCTTCTTGTAGTGGATGACCTGCTCCCACTCTTTCTCGCGACCGTGCAGGTCGATCAACGCCTCGAGCGTCGGACGGTGCAGCTCGTCCTCCTCGAGGGCTTTGTCGAACATGTTGAGGGCCTTCTTGATCTCGCCCTGCTCGCGCTTGATCACTCCCAACCGATACAGCGCGTCGGTGATCTGCTCGGGGGCCAGCTCATCGCGCCTGTGCACCAGTAACATCTGATAGTGCTTGTGCGCGCTCTCCCAGTCCTTCAGGCGAAAGGACGCCGCGGCCAACCCGATCAGCGACGCCAGGTCCTGGGTGTCGAGCCCGAATGCCTCGCCGTATGCCTTGACCGCCGTCTCGTCGTCGTCGAGGTTCTCCGCGACCTTACCGTACAGAAACCAGAAGCGCTGCTTCTCCTCGGTCTCTGCTACGTCCGGGCTACGCACCAGCATCCGCACCAGCGGCTCGGCATCCTGAAAGCGGCCTTGCTTGACGTACTCGTCGAGCAAGGGCCGCGCCGCGCCTGCGCTGTCCGGATCGAGCTTGATCGCATCCTCGAAGCACTCGATCGCGCGCTCGTGCTCGTCCAGATGCTGCTCGTAGATCTGGCCCAGCTCCACGCGCAGCTCCGCGCCACGCCGCGTGCTCTGCTCGATCTCGGCGGCCTGCTCGAGCACCCTCGCCGCCGCACGCCAGTTGCCCTCCTGCACATGGAGGTCGCGCATCGCCTCGAGCGAAGGCAGGTGGCGCGGGTCGAGATCGACCGCCTTCAGATACTGATCGAGAGCAGCCGCGTTGTCGCCGAGCTCGGCGCTGTACACCCGGCCCATGCGATGGAACAACGCCACCTTGTCCTCGACGCCCTCGACCAGCCGCGAAAGCCGCTCCATCGCGTCGAGCGCCATGCTGTGCTCGCTTCGCTCCTCGTAGAGCGCCGACAGCGCGCGCAGCGCCTCCGTGTTGTCGTCGTCGATCCCGGTGACGTCGATGAAGGCTTCGACCGCCCGGTCGCTGTCGCTGAGCTCGTCGCGGTAGACCTCGCCGATGCGCTGGAACAGGCCGGCCTTCTCCGCGCGACCGACGGTGTTCTCGATGTGCCGCTCGTAGGCGTTGATCAGGTCGGGCCACCTGCGGAGCTGCCTGTACAGGCGCTCCAACCCGACCAGCGCCTCGACGAAGGTCGGATCGATGTTGAGCACTTCCTCGAGCCGCTCGGCTGCCTTGTCGTGCTTGAGGAACTCCTCCTCCCACATCGAGGCGACGCGTGTGAGCAAGGTGATCTGGTCGCGCTCGTTCTGCACGATCTGGAGCTGGCGCTCCAGCACGCCCATCAAGTCCTGCCAGCGCTCCTGCTGGGCATACAGGCGCTCGAGCCCCTTGAGCGCCTGCAGGTTTGCGTCGTCCTCCTCCAGCACGCGGCGGTACTGCTCAATCGCCTGGCTCTTGTCGCTGACCCTGTCCTCGTACGCCTCGGCCAGCTCGAGCTTGGCCGCCAGCGACTGCTCCGAGTCGTCCACCGCCTGGACCTTGCGCTTGAGCACGTCGATCAGGTCCGACCACTCCGAGCGGCTGCGGTGAATTCGCTCGAGCGCCTTGAGCGCGTCCAGCTGGGTCGGCACGGCCTGCAGCGCATCGCGGTAGAGCTTGATCGCCTGCTCCGCCGAGTGGAATTGCTCCTCGTTGAGCTGACCGAGCCGCACGCAGACCTCGGCGCGCTCGCGTGGATCCTCGGTCATTTCCGAAAGCTTGCGCAGCACCTGGGCGTACACCTGCCACTGCTGGGTCTGCTGGTACAGGTCCGCCATCTGCTTCATCGCCGCCAGGTTCAGCGGATCGTTGGCCAGCACCTGTTGCAGGTAGGGGATCGCATACTCGGGGTGGCCTTCGCGGGCGTACCAGCGCGCGCACTTGAGACAGATCGCGTTCTTGGTGACGAGATCCTCGGCGGCCACCTCCTGCAGCGAATTGTTCGCCGTCGTCAGCAGCTCGTTCCAGCGCTGGGTCAACCCCGTCATGCGCTCGAGCTCGCGCGCCGTCTCCTCGTTGCTGAAGTCCTGGGTCCAGGCCAGCAGCAGCGCGTCGAAGGCCTGATTCTTGTCCCCCAGGTCCTTCTCGTTGACCTGGGCCACCTTGCGCAGCAGACGCACGCGCTCGTCTACCTCGTCGGTCGCCTCCACGCGGGCGACGTAGAGGTCGATCAGCTCTGCGAAGCGACTCTGCTCCCGGTACAGGCCCTCGAGCTGCGCGAACGCCTGATCGTGCAGGCGGTCGATTTCGAGAATCCGCGTGAAGGGTTTGATCGCGCGCTCGCGTTCGCCGAGCTTCTCGTCGCACATCTTGGCAACTTCGAGCAACACCTGGATCTTGTGCGCAGGGTCCTCGAGCGCGTCCGCCCTGCGCGTCATGACCTCGATGCAGTCTTCCCACTGCTCGTGGACCGAATGGATCCGCTCGAGCGCGTCCATCGCCCCGAAGTTGCGAGGATTCAGCTCCAGCGCGCGGCCATACGCCTCGACCGCGTCCTGCGGCTGCTCCAGGCGCTCCTCGAAGACCGCCCCGAGTTGCATGTAGACACCCTCGATCACCATGTCGTCGAGCGTGGCGCCGCCGACGTCGATCACGCGGTGCAGCGTGTCGACCAGGTCGGAATACGATCCCGCCGCCCGATGGATCTCGGCAATTGCGAATAGCGCGTCGGTATAGCTCGGATCGAGGTCGAGCACCCGTTCCCAGCTCTCGAGCGCGTTGCGATCGCGGTGCAACTTGTCATACCAGATGCGCCCCAGGTCGGAATAGATGCGTACCCGCAGAGCGTCGTCGTCGCACACTGCGACCTCGCGCTCGAGCACGTCGACCAGGTCGGCCCAGTTCTCCTGAAGCGCGTAGATGTTGCCGAGCGCGTTCAGCGCCTCGGGATCCTCGCCAAGCAGATCGAGCACGCGCTTCATGAGCTGAACTGCGCCGTCAAGGTCGTTGAGCTTGGTCCAGGCCAGCATCGCCATGCGACCCAGGATCTCCGCCTGCGCCGTATCGCCGACCACGACGTCCAGCTCCTTCTCGTAGACCTGCTGGAGTTGCTCCCAGTTCTGGGTGATCAGGTACACGTTCTGCAACGCTCGCAGCGTGTCCTCGCGTTCGGGCTCCTGCTCGAGGATCTCCTGGAACACGACGATCGCCTCGGCCGTGCTGCCCACGTCGTTGTAGAGCACGTTGCCCAAACGCTGCATGAGATCGATCTTCTGCTCGGGATCGTCGGCGGCCGCGACCCGCTTGCGCAGCACCTCGGCCAGCGCGTGGCCGGCGCCGTGCTCGCTGTAGATGCGGTCCAACGCCTCGAGCACGTCCTGATCCCGATCGTCGACCGCGACCGCGTAGCGGAACGCCTCCTCCGCACGCACGACGTCCGCGAGCTCTTCCTCATACACGCGGGCGAGGCGCTTGCCGATCGCCACCACGACCTCTTTGCGCGTCTCGCGCTCCATGATCTGCGCGTAGGTGCTCGCCAGCACCGCCCACTCTCCCGACATTCCGGCCAGACGCTCGGCTTCGGACAGCGAGTGATCGTGCAGCGGATCCTCGATCAGCGCGCGCTGCATCCACGTGAACGCGAGCGCGATGTCGCCCAGACGCTCCTCGGCGATCTCGGCGATACGGTGCATCGCCGCGATGCGATCGTCGATCGAGCCCTGAACCCGCAGCAGCGCGTGCTGGACGCCGATCAGCTTCTCCCAGGCGTCCTGCATGCGGTAGAGCGGCTCGAGAATCTCGCCGATCGTGACCGGCTGCACGCCCTGCTCGAACAGACCTTCGAGCGCCGCCAGTGCCCCTTCGTGCTCGGGCGCCGCAGCCAAAATTTCGCGGTACTGCTCGATCGCCTGCTCTATGTCGCCCAGCCTGACCTGCTGCAACTGGCCCAGACGGAACTGAAGGGCGAGCACGTCATCGGGGCTGCCCGCGACCTCGGCCTCCTTGGCCAGCACCTCGGCCAAGTCCCGCCAGCGCTCGGCCACCTCGTACAAGCGGTCGAGCGATGCCAGGGCCTCGGGGTGGCCCGGATCGATCTCGTACACGATCCGGTAGCGCTGGATCGCCGCGTCCACGCTGCCGATTTGCACCTCGCAGATCCTCGCCAGACGCAGTGCCAGATCCACGGCCAGGTCCGGCGATTCCTCGCGCAAGCCCGCGATCTCCGCGTCGTAGAGCTGCGCCAGCTCCGCCCAGCTCGAAAGCCGCTCGGCCAGACGCTCGATCGCCGTCAGGGTGCGCTCGTTGCCGTTGTCGTGGTGCAACGCGCGCGCGTAGGCCTCGAAGGCCGCGCGCGGCTGGTCCAGGTGCACGTCGTGCAGCTCCGCGATCTGGTGCAGCAGCTCCACCTTGCGCAGCGGGTCTTCCTCATTCGCGACCAACACCTCGAGCACCGCGACGAGCTTGTGCGACTCCGCCGCTGCGCGGTAGATCGGTTCCAGCACGCGTGCGGCGGCCACCGGCTCCTTGCCGGCCGCGATCATGCGCTCGAGCGCGGCCTGCGCGGCCACGTGATCGGGCTGCGCTTCGAGGACCTCGCCATAAACCTCGACCGCGCGGTAGGGGTCCGCGAGCCGTTGCTCGAACAGCCCGCCGATGCGGTAGCGGAACTCGAGCGCCTGGCCCGGGTCAGTGGCGAGCTCCGCCTCGCGCTCCAGGATCGAGAGCAGTTCCTCCCAGTTGCCGGCCGCATGATACAGCGCATCCAGCCGCGCCACCGCGGTGGCGTCGTCGGGATCGATCTCGAGGATGCGCTGATAGGTCTCGATCGCCTTGTCGATCTGACCGAGCTTGGCCTCGTGGACCGCGCCGACCTCAGCGTAGAGCGCCTTCTTCTGCTCCGCATCCTCGACGATGTCCGCCTTGCTCATGTAGGCGTCGAGCAGGCTTTCCCAGCGCTCCAGCCGCAGCAGCAATCCGATCAACTTGTCGAGCGCCTCGATATCGTCGGGCTCGACCTGCAACGACCGCTGATAGACGTCGATCGCCTGCTCGGGGCGGTCCAGGATCTCCTCGTAGATCTGACCCGCGCGAAAGTAGTGGTCGCGCTGCTCGTCGGGCACGTCGAGCATCACCGCTTTGGCTAGGAAGATCTGGCCCAGATCTTCGTAGCGCTCCGACATCTGGTACAGGCGCTCGAGCGCGCTGGCCGCGTCGAGATTGTTCTCGCTGAGCTCGAGGACCCGACGGTAGTGCGCGATCGCGCCCTCCACGTCCCCCAGACGCGTCTCGCGAATCTCGGCCACCTTGGTGTGCAGAACCGCGCGGACCTGTTCGTCCTCGGTCGCATCGAGCTGCGCCTCATAGGTCTCGGCGAGCGCCTGGAAGGCGCCGGCCGAGGCCGCCAACCGCTCGAGCTGTTCCTGCGTGTCGGGATTGCCCGGATCCTCGTGCAGAGCACGCGCATGGCAACGGAATGCACCTTCGATGTCCTCGAGCTGCACCTCGTACAGCTCCGCCATCCGGCCCAGCAAATCGACTCGCTGATCGGTCGACTCGCTGTGCTGAAGCTGGATCTCGTGGATGCCGATCAGCTTACGCACATCGCCCGAGTCCCGGTACAGCGGCTCCAGGATCTCGGCCACGCGGACCTGCTGCTCCGGCTGCTGCAACAAGCGCTCGAGCGCGCTCAACGCCGCCGCGGAGCTCGGGTCCCGATCGAGCACCTCGCGATAAATCTCGATCGCGCCGAGCACGTCGTCCATGCGCGCCTCGCGCAGGCCGGCCAGGCGCAACATCAGCGCCGTGCGCGCGCCCTCCTCCTCCGCCATCGACAGCTGGCGACTGAGATTATCCGCGAGCTCGCTCCACATCTGTTGCCGCTCGTACAGCGCATCGAGCGCGCTTAGTGCCGTGACGCTTCCTGGGTCCGCTTCCAGGACCTCGTTGTAGATCCGGATCGCCTGCTTGGGCTCGTGCAGCATCTCGTCGTGAATCGCCGCCATCTGCGCCAGCAGCTGCTCTTGCTCGCGCGGATCGATGACGGCGTCGACCTTGCGCCGCAGCACCGAGAGCAGCTCGCGCCAGCGCTCGGTGCGCCGGTAAAGGCCCTCGAGTGCCCCGAGGATCTCCATGTCGCCTTCGTCGAGCTCGAGCGCGTGCATGTATGCGGCCACCGCCCCATCGACGTCTTCGAGCTCGACCTCGTGCAGGGTGGCCGCCTTCACCCACAGCTGCTTGCCCAGCAACGGGTCTTGTGCCTGATCCGCCAGCTCGCTCAGCAGCTCGACCATCATGCCGAGCTGTCCCTGCGCCTTGGCCAGCTCCTCGAGCCGCGCGGAGATGCCCGGGCTGTCCGGCGCCTCCCGCAGCGCGCGGCAATACACCTCGAGCGCCTTGGCCTGGTCCTGCAAGCGCTCGGCGTAGATCTCGCCCACGCGGGTGATGAGGTCGACGCGCTGGTCCCCGGGCCCGACCGAGGCGGCGAGCACGTCCAGCGCGTGGATCAGCTTGTCCCACTCGTTGCGGCCCTCGTAGATCGGCTCGAGGATCGCGGCAGCCCGCGGTCCCAGCTCGGCGTCACGCAGCAGGCTCTCGAGCGCGCTCAACGCGCCCTCGTGCTCGGGCATGATCGTGAGCACCTCGCACAGCAGCTCGAGCGCGCGCGCGCCGTCCGCGAGCCGATTGCGCAGCACCTCGGCCAGGCGAAACTTCAGCGCCGCGAGCTCCTCGTCGCTGGCCGGCCCGAGATCGATGCGGTGCTCCAGAGTCTCGGCCAGATCCTGCCAGCGCTGCTGCTGCTCGTAGAGCTGTTCCAGGGCGCGATAGGCCTCGTTCTCCTCCTCGCCGAACTCCAGCGGGATGTTCCGATAGGCCTCGATCGCGCGGTCGGCATCGTCGAGCTGCTCCCGATAGAGCCGGGCGATGTCGTACGCGAGCTCCTTGCGCACGCTCGGGTCGCTCTCCAGCTCGACGCGCCGCTCCAGCACGCGTAGCAGGTCGGCAAAGCGCTCGGTGCTCCGGTACAGCGCCTCGAGCGCACCGATCGCGGCCTGGTCGTCGGGGCGGTCGTCCCAGACCGCGCGATACTGCTCGATCGCATCCTCCTGCAAGCCGGCTTCGCCGAGCATCCGCCCGTAGTGCAGGCGTAGATCGTTGGCGTCGTCGGGATGCGTCGCCTCCTCGATCGCCTTGGCGTACGCCGCGAACACCGGCTGCCAGTCCTTAGTCTTGCCGGCCAGGCGCTCGAGATCCTCGCGCAGCACGTCCTGTGACGGATCGATCACGAAGGCTTGCACCATCCGCTCAAAGGCCTGCTGCGGGCTACGCAGCTTCTCCTCGTACAGCAGCCCGGCCTCGCGCAGCAGCAGCACGCGCTCGTCGGGATCCTCGGTATGCTGCAGGCGGACCTCGTACATGCCGACCAGCTTCTTGGCGTCGCCCGAACGCTCGTAGATCGGCGTCAACGCTTCGGCCGCGTCGAGGTTGGCCGGGTCGAGCGCCAGCACCTTCTCGTAGGCGCGGGCCGCGCGATCGGGCGCATTCATGCGATCGCTCCACAGGCGTGCGACGCGGAACAACAGCGTGATGCGTTCGTCCTGCTCGCCGTCCTTGGCGTCGGCGGCGCGCTCCAGCGTACGGATCAGCTCGTCATACTTGCCGGTCGCATCATAGAAGGCCTCGAGGTCGTCCCAGGCGTGGGCGGCCACGTAGCGCTTCTTGAGCTGCTCCTGCGCGCGGCGATCATCGGGCTCCAGCTGCAGCAGGCGCTTGAACGCTTCGATCGCGCCCTGATCGTCGTTGAGCTGATCGGCGTAGATCATGCCCAGCTTCTGCAGCAGGTGAACGCTTTCGGTCTTGTCGCTGAGCTGATGGCTCCGCTTCTCCAACACCTCCGCCAGCGGCGCCCACTCTCGCGCCCGCTCGTACAGGTTGGCCAGCGCCGCAACCGCCTCCGGATTGTCGGCGTCGATCGCCCTCACGTCCTGCCACAGCTCGATGCAGATCGCCGGCTTACGCAGGCGCTCGGTCGCGAGCCGCGCGAGCTCGAGACGGCGCGCGGTCTGCTCGGACGTCGCCAGCAGCAGGCACTCGCCGCGCATGATCTCGATCAGGCGCTCCCAGTCGCGGCGCTTCTCGTACATCTCCTTGAGGCGATCGATCGCCTCGCGGTTGTCCGGCGCGATTTCGAGCACCCGACGAAAACACTTGATCGCCTCGGCCTGGTTCGAGGACCGCTCCAGGTACATGCGTCCGGCGTCGGCGAACAGCTCCACTTTCCGGTCTGGATCGTGAACCAGCTCCGCTTTCTCGAGCGTGGTCTTGATCACGTCCGACCAGCGCTTCTGCGCTTGAAACTTCTGGAGCGCCTCGTCCAGGGTCGCGAGCCGAGCGCGCTCATCGGCGCTCAGCTCTCTCGGTGTTCCGCCCCCGCCGTTGCCGGTCCTCCGCTGCGAACCGTCCGCATCGGTCGAATCGCGCACATCCTCCTCGGACTCAGTGGTCACGGGAACGTCGTTGTCCGACACGTAAGCCTCCTGCAAATCCCCTCAAGCCTGAGCATTCACAGCTTCGAGCCACGTTGATTTCACGACCTCTAGGACGACACGACGCCGGGCACGCAAGCGTGCCCGGCGTTCGCTGCCGGAAAACCGTTACCGTGATGTAGGCGTACGTGGCTAGAAGCCTTCGGCCATCTCGGACAGCTTGTCCCGAGCCGCCTTCACGTAGTGCGCCGGAGCCTCGGCCCCCGCGACATCCACGAAATTTCTGAAGGTAGCGCTTGGCCTCATCCTTGTTCCCCTTCAAATCATAGGTCCAACCGAGCGAAAACAAAGCGTCCCGCATGCCGGGCACGACGTCGAGCGCCGCTTTGAACTCGGCAATCGCCTGGTCGTACTTCTTCTGCTGCTGCAGCACGGTGCCGAGAAGATGGTGGACGTTCGCCTCTTCCTCGGTCCCCTTCAGGGCCACTTTGAGCGCCTCGTTCAGCACCTGCACCGACTGCTCCAGGTACCCGAGATCGGCGTAGAGGCGACCCAGCGCGCTATACGCTTCCAGAAAGCGCGGTCCCTTCTCGATCGCCTCCGTGTAGTGCTTGAGCGCGCTCTGCTGATCATCGAGCTGCTCGTCGACCTGGGCCAGCTTGTAGTAGGCCTTGAACAGCTCGGGCTCGAGCTGAATCGCCTTTTCCAGGGGTGCCTTGGCCGCTTGCCAGTCGTGCAGCTCCATCAGCACCGTGCCCAGCTTCTCCTGGTACCCGGCGGAGTTCGGATTGACGGCAATGCCCTTCTGCAGGTCGTCCTTGGCCCGATCGTACTTACGCATCTCCATGTGCACGATCGCCATGTTCCAGAACACCTGATCGTTCTGCGGATCGATCGCGGCCGCCTGCTCGAGCAGCTTGATCGCATCCACGTGACGCTTCTGCTGCGCCGCGATCACGCCCTCGTTCATCTTGTTCATCGACTCGACGCGAGCGCGCGAGCAGTTGCCGCCAACGCACACCACCACCGCGAGCACCGCGACTGACAACACCTGACACCGCTTCATGGCCGGCTCCTTTGGGGAGAGGGATCCGCTGGCATGTTACGGGAGCAAAGGGTAGCAACTCAACTGCAAAGTCGCGATTTTGCAGCCTGAATTTCCTGCTTCAGCGCTTGTTGTCGCGGCCGCGGGCCGGCTCTGGGCCGAGCCGTCGCCCGAATGGCGCGATTTCGCTCGGTCGCAGCGGCCAAAACGCAACGAGCGGACGCCTGTTCACAAGCGTCCGCTCGCCGGCCCGGCCGCAGCCGGGAACCCGCCTCGTCGGCTAGCCGCCCGTCTGCGCCAGCACGAACGGATAGGTGACGACCACGATGCCGCCGCCCTCGGGAGAGGGGAACGTCCAGCGGCGCACCGCGCTCACGATGCACTGCTCGACCTTGCCGTTGCTCATCGTCGACGCCGCCAGCGCGGCCGTCTGCACGGCGCCCGTCGGCGAGATGATGAACTTCACGGACACGCGTCCCTGCAGGTCCGGGCGCTGGTTGAGCTCTTGCTCGTAACAGAAACGAACCTCGTTGATGTGGCGGTGGATGATGCGCCGGATCACCTCCTTGGAGAGCGAGCCGCGCACGTCCGCCTTGCCGCTGCGGATGAACGGCACCTTGGCCGAACGACCGTGGAAGCCGCCCGCACCACGGCCGTAGCCGGAGCCCGTGCCGCCGCCGGCGCCGTGGCCGATGGTGCCAATATTGCCCAGGCCGATGGTGCCCTCACCCGTGCCACCGCCACCGCGACCGGTGCCGCGCAGCCCGAGGCCACCGAAGCCGAAGTTCGAGCCGATCTGGTCGCCCATCAACGCGCCCAGCGCGCTCATCGCGTCGTTGCCCAGCGCGGTGTCGCGCCCATACGGCGAGGTGGGCGAATTCCAGGCGCCCACGCTGGCCTTGAGGATGCCGATGATGCCCGCGTTGGCGGCCATTTCCTTGGCCTCTTCGCGGGCCATGTGGGGATCTTCGTTGTTCTCAGGACCTTCGATGCCGAACTTGTTCTTGGTCTTCTTCTCGTCCTTCTTCCCCATCTGGCCTTCTTCGTCTTTGTGACGCTTGCCCTTGCCGCCCTCCTCGTCGTCCATCTTGCTGTCGTCAAGCCACTCCGGCGTCTCCTGCTCCTCGGTCTCGGGCGGCTCGATCAGGTACTTGACCAGGCGCGAGTCCGCGTTGAGCAGGTCCAGAGAGAGCGAAGACGACCTCGGCGGCAAGAAGTAGAACAACAGCAGCAGGCCGATGTGGAACGCCATCGAAGCGAGGGTCCAGACGTAGTCCTTGAGATTGAGATAAGGAGAGCCGCCGATGCCAACGCGGCGCGCGGCGGACATCGGCTTCACGATGAACGTGAACCCGCGGTACTGCACCCGCGCGGTGGCGCCCGGCGGCAGCGGGTACTGCATGGCGCCCGCCAGCTCCGAGCAGGCCTGGAGCTGACCCTGCGCGGCCAGCTCCTCGAAGGTGATGCTCTGGTTGTTGATGGTGACGTCGCCGGTCGCGCCGTGCGGCAGCACGACCGCAACCGACGCCCCCGATTCGATTGCGACCGGCATCCGATCGGTGCCAAGCGATTCGCTGCCGATCAAGAAGTCGGTAGCGGGCTTGCCCTTCGCGTCGGTCGCTTCGCCAACGTAGAACGATCGCGGGGGGGACATGTGCTCGACATGCAGGATGCTCAAGTCGCCCCACATCAAGACCACTTCCACCGCGGTCTCGGACGAATCGATATCCGCCGGATTGACCGGCGGCGCCGTCGGCACGAGCTGATAGGTCACCGGCTCGCCGTAGTCGGCGGCCGCCTCGGCTGCAATGCTGCCCGCGGCCATCGGCTGCGCCATCGCCTGGGGCGCCGCTTGCGCGTAGCCCTGCTGCGTGTAGCCCTGCAGCGGCTGCGCCTGGGGCTGAGCATAGGCCGGCGGTTGCGGAAGGCCGATCTGCGTCTGCGGCGCATAGCCAGGGCCGGGCTGCGGCACACCGCTAAAGGGCGCGGGCAGCGGTGCCTGTGCCTGTGCCGGCGGTGTGAAGCCGCCCGCCATTTGTTGCGTCGCAGCGGCCACCGGCATCTGAGGCGGCTCTGCCGCGGCCGGTTGCTCGGCCTCTTCGGCTCCGAGCTCAACGACCACGACCGTGCCGCCGAACTGAATCTGATCGCCAGATTCCAGCCTCGCCTTGTTCACGCGCTGGCCGTTGACAATGGTGCCCGATGCCGACCCGAGATCGATGATGTAGACCTCGCCCGGTCCTGACACCTCGATCACGGAGTGCATCCGTGAGACGGCAGCGTCATCGATACGCAAGTGGCTCGAGTCGAGCTTGCCGATCTTGATGACGTCCTGTGCAAACGTCTCGGTTCGCGAGAGCTGGTCGCCCTCATAGATGTGAAACGTAATCGGAATTGGCACCACAGCCTCCGGAGCGCTTCGCAAAGCGCGCGCGATTCTCGAAACCCTCTGTGTCGGTCTCTCACCGACCCCGGACGTGCGCTCATCACGCCCGGCCACCGGAACAGACAACCAAGCCCAAGCTCAGGTTCTCAAAGATTCTCCACGGACTTGAGCAGCTCATTGATGAAGTGCTCACGAATCCGTATCAGCGATTCGCGGGCACCGCGCCGGCGAACCATCAGGTTCTCGCCGTCAGGCCGCACCAGATCGCCCTGCACCAAGTCATCCTCGAAGTCGTAGCTGGTGGCGTCTGCGGCACCGCCGCCGCCGCCGCCAGCCGCCTGCTGTGCTTTCACAGGAACGGCAACCGCTCCCAGCGCCCCAACCATGATGATGGATAGCAGTTTGTTCATGACGACATCTCCTACAGTGTCCGCCAGCCTACCGCCCGACCCTCGAAGGGGCAACGCACACCAACCCTGCTTTTCCAATTTTACAGGGTTTTATGTACGACTCCTTCACAGCTCTGGTTGGACATCAGCGCCCCGCCGAGGTTCCAGCGCCGGCCCACCTTTGCTTCACTTCTTCTTGTTGCCGCCCGCGGCATCGGGCTTGCCTGCGGGAGCGGCCGGAGCAGCCTTGTCCTTGCCGCCGCCGGCATCGGCCGCACCGGCACCACTTGCAGGTGCGCCTGCAGCGTCGCCCGCACCGGCCTGACCGCCATTGCCTTCTGGCGGGGCCGCCGGCTTCGGGTTGCGCGCTGCCTCTTCCTTCTCTTGCTTCTCGAGCTCGGCCTGCTGCTTCTCCGACTCCTTCTGCAGCTTTGCCATCTCCTCCATGTCCTTGAGGGCCTGGAGGTAGTCCTCGATGTTCTGGAAGCGACCCGAAATGCACTTGTCGTAGCGCTTGCGTTTGCCGTTCTGCCTCTTGCAACGGCGCTTGATGTCGTCGACCGTGGACTGGTAGCGGTCGTCGCTGCTGGCGCGGGTCAGGAACTGCTCGTAGAACGAGCGTGCCTTCTTCACGTCGTCCGCGGTTCCATCCTTGAAGTCCTGATACAGCACACCGAGGTCGTAGTAAGGCTCGGGTCGGTTCGGATTCAAGTCCTTGGCCTTGTTGTAGTACTCCTCGGCCTTGTCCTTCTGCCCCAAGCCGCGATAGGCCACGCCGAGACCCACCGTGGCATCAAAGCTCTTGGGCTGCAGCTCAAGCGCCTTGGTGAAGGCGTTGCGCGCATCCTCGTAGCCGCGGAAGCCGATCGTGATCTGCGCGAAGTTCATGTAGGCCTCGAACATCTTCGGGTCCAGGTCGAAGGCTTTCTGGAACTTAGCGGCGGCGTTGATGATCTCCTTGCGGCGCAAGTCGATCAGGCCCCACGTGTTGTAGATCGGGGCGAACTTGGCGTCGATCTTTTGAGCCTGACTGCAGACCACCTCGGCGAGGTCCAGCTCCTTCACGTTGTCCTTCGCCAACTGGAGGTAGAGCAGCGCCATCTCGTTGAAGGCCGGCAGGTACTGCGCGTCAATCGCCAGCGAGCGACGCAGGTTGTTGAGCGCTTCCTTGGTGTCGCCCTTGCGACGCTGCAGAATCGCCAGATTGACGTACCCCTCGGTACACTGGGGATCGTCGCGCACGGCCATCTCGAAGTTCTGCTGCGCAGAGGAATCGCGTCCGGACTCCATATCGTCGAGACCGATCCCGACACGCGCCTTGCAGAACTTGGGATTCTGTCGCAGTGCCTTCTGGAAGAACGCCACCGCCTTCTGCTTGTGGTCGCACCTGGCTTGCGATGCGCCCGCCATGTACAGCGCCTCCGCAAACTTCGCCTGCGCATCCGCTGCCGCTTCGAACTTGGACGAGGCCGCATCGCAACGCTGGTCGTTCCAGCCCTGGGCCTCACCCGCTTTGAATGCCGCGACGCCTTCCTTCCACCGGTTATGGGCCTCGAGATTCACGGTCTGCCCGCCCGCGGTCTTGATGGCCGTCCCGGTCTGGGTACGCGCCAGGCCCGACGACGAGCCGCTGCCCGCCGCGCCGCCGCCACAACCGACCGCGACCAAGGAGATGCCGCAAAGCAGCGTGCAGGTCCGAGCTAAGCTCATTGCTTGCAAGGATTTCATCACTCGCCTCCCTCGACGTCTTCGTCGGTGCTGCCGGTGCCCAACTCCACCAGCCCCGGTACGGCATACATGCTGTGCGTGTAGGTGTCGCTGCCGCGGAGCTCGGCCGCGCGCGGATACTGCCGCGGGTCGAGCTTGAACAGCTCCTGCTCGCAGCGCGTCATGAACTCGTTGAACCAGCGCACCTTGGTCGCCGTGATCAGGCAGAACTCGTACGCGTTCTTGGCCTTCTCGACCCACGGTTTGCTGGCTTCATCCAGGCCCTGATAGTAAATGGACACCAGCTCGTCATCGCCCTCGAGCGCCGGCGGCACCGGAGCACTGCGGAACTCGTCCACCAACGAACCGTACATGTCGCCGATGCGGGTGGCCGAAGCGATGTCCCACTGCGGCACCTTCAGCTCCGAGATCGACTCGAACGCCTTCTGCGCCGTCTGCAACGCCTTGGACTTTTCGCCCAACCATTTGACGAAATCGTCCTTCATCCAGGCCTGGAACTTCTCTTGCATCTCTTTCTTCTTGTCGGCGCTGGACTTGGCGGTGACCTTCGCCTTGAAGATCGGAAAGCTGATCGCCTTGTACTTGTCGAACTCGCGATCGGCCTCGTGATAGAGCGCCTCGGCCGCCCCGATTTTCGCGAACGCGAGGTAGCGCTCTTTCTGATCGTCGGGCACGGGCAAGGACCCGAACTGATCCTTGCTCGCTTGCCACTCCTTGATCGCAGCTTCGAAGTAGGGCGAGGCCTTGGCCTTGTTGGTCGCCTTGAAGGCTTCCTTGGCCTTGTCGCTCGCCTTGTCGGGCGGCTCCATCATCAGGTACGCGCGGCCGGCATTGACGTTCGCCTGGATGATCTCGTGCGGCAGCGCCGTCTTCTTGAACTGCCTCAAGAAGTTGGTGTAGTGCGCGATCGCCTTGCTCCAGTCGGCTTGCCGTTCGTAGATCGAGCCCAACGAGAAGTTGACCTGCGAGGTCTCGCGCGGAAATTTGCGACGGTAGTTCTTGTCGAACAGCTTCGCGTCTTCGACCGCCTTCTCCTCGTCACCCAAGCCCAGCCGGAAGAAGACCGCGTTCTGCAGCGCCTCCTTGGCATTGGTACAGGTGCCCGCTTTCTTCTCGTCGTCCGTGCATTTCTCCCCCAGCTCGGTGGGGTACTTGTCCGCGAACTTCTCGTAGTAGTCCGCCGCCATATCGTACATTGCGAGCGCGTGGAAGTTCGCGCCGATCAGGTAGATCGCACGTTTTGACCACTCGCTGTTCGGGTACTGGTCGATTAGCACCCGCCTCACCTTGATCGCGCGACCCAACAGACGCGCCGCCTCGAAGTTGATCGAGGCGTTGTACAGCACCTCGTCCAGCTTGCCGCACTCGCGGTACTTGCGGAACACCCGGACGTAGAGCTGCGCCGCCTTCTTGTATTCCTGCTGCGACTGAAATGCTTCGGCCTTCTTCCGCATCAGGTCACAGCGCAGCTGCTCGAGCACCTGGCACAGGTCGGCGTGATCCTCGCGCGCCTGATCGGTCTTGCAGTACAAGCCGTACAGGGGCTCGATGTCGTCGTTCATCTCGTCGTAGCACGCAGGCCGCGCCGGGTCGCTGTAGGTCCCGATCACGTTCAGCGAGTCGAGGTACAGGTTCGCAGCGAATACGGAGAGATCGCTGTTCACGTAGTTGAACGCGATGTCCTTGAACAGGACTGCCGCCTCCTCGAAGTGATTGGTCTCGTAGTAGATGCGAGCGCGACGGTACTTGATTGTCGGCAAGTCCTCGCTGTCGGGCACGAAGCAGACGTAACGCTGGTAGGCGTTGAGCATCCCCGACTCGAGAGGCGAGAAATCCTTCGGCTTGAACTTCGCGACCAGCTCGTCGTGAGAAGGCTCGCCTTTGCCCTTCTTCTTCTTCTTGCCGTCTTCGTCCTTCTTCTCGCGGTGTTTGACCGTCTTCTCGCTCTCGGCAAAGGTTGTCTGGTACTGCTTGTTGTAACAGAGCACCGAAGCGTAGGCCGCGTCCTCCGTGAACTCGCCCTGGGGGTTGACCTCCAGCACGCGGTCGAACGCCGGACCGCACTGGGCCCAGTTCTCCATCTTCCAGAGCAGCTCGGCATAGTAGTAGCTGACCTTGTACTCGGTCGGCCAATCCCGCTTGTCGATGTCCGGAAACTCCATCTGCTCCATGTCGGGGAAGCTCTTGAGAATCAGCCGGTACAGCTTGGCTGCGAGCTCCATCGTGCCGCGATCATTGGTGCCCGGCTGCGTGTCGGTGCCGATCGCTTCACGGTGCCACGCGGTTGCCAGGTCGATCAGGACCGAGGCGGCCGCCTGCTTGCAAGTCTTCTTGGAATCCTCGCTATGCTTGCTGTCCTTGAAGGCCTCATACAGGTCGAGCATCCGCTCGATCTCCGTGACCTGCTGCGGCTTGGGTTTGCTGCTGATGACGGCGTTCGTGACGCGCGTCTGCCAGTAGCACACCTTCTCGCTGTCGGACTTTTCCGCCATCAGCTTGTGGTAGACGGCGATGACCGGCGGCCATTGGCCGGTGTCGAAGTAGAGCTCGCCCAGCGACTCGAACATCTCGTACGCCTGCTCGTCGTCCTTGGCGTAGCGGCTAAAGAACTCGAGCGCACGACCCGGATCGCCCACCTGGGCGTAGGGCATGATCAGCTCTTTGCGAGACTGCTTGACGAGATTCTGTACGTTGGCGGCCTCGGGATGCTGCGTGCCGAACTCGATGGTTTCGACGAAGTGCTGCAGCGAGCCCTTGAAGTCCTCGAGGTTGTAGTCACACCAGGCCTGCTTGTAGATCGCGAACCCGTAGACCTTGTTCCGTTCGGGCGGAATCTCGGTGACCTTCTGGTAGAACTGCTTGGCGGCACGCATGTCGCCTTGCTGGAAGTAGTATTCCGCGAAGGACAGATACGCGTTGGGGATGTAGTCGCTCTGTGGGTAGCTC
This sequence comes from uncultured delta proteobacterium, assembly GCA_963778655.1. Classification (GTDB taxonomy): domain Bacteria; phylum Myxococcota_A; class Polyangia; order Polyangiales; family JAFGIB01; genus CAVZVA01. The sequence goes on along the minus strand of CAVZVA010000009.1, from coordinate 1,293,033 downwards.
TTGATCAGGCGGTGGTAAACCTGCCGCGCGCGGTCGAACTGCTTCATCTCCTCGAGAGAGAAGCCCAGCGCGAACAAGACCTCGTCCATCCGCTTGTAGTCGGGATGGTCCTTGACCAGGAGCGCCAGCGTCTTGATGTTCTGCTCGCGAGTCTGATTGAGCACGTTCTCGGCGTTCTTCTGCGCCTTGCGATACTTGTTGCAGTCGCCCGCGTTCTTCTTGACCTGACACGCCTCGTGAATCGGATCGTCCAGCTTGCGCACGTTGCGGTTCGCGACCTGCACCAGCTCGTAGTAGCCTTCAGCCAACCGCAGCAGGAAGTCGGGCCGGCGGGCGTCGTTGGTTCGCGTGTTCTTGACCAGACGCTGGGTGACGGCGATCTCGCGCCGCAGCAAGGACTCGGCCTTGTGCTCGACGTTCTCCTTGTTGCGCAGGGTCGCAAGGTCGAGCTCGACCGACGGGCCCTTGGCCTTGAAGCCCTTGGGCTGCTCGACCTTGCGTTTGGCCTGCCGCAGCTCCGATTTGGGAGCCCCGCTCATCTTGTGCTTGGCCTTGCCGAGGTTGGACGGGCACTCCGTGACGGTCTTGGTCGCCTCGGGCGCAATGCAGACACCGCCGCTGGCGCCGCCCATGTCGGCCGAGCTTACCGAGCTTGCCTTGCCCCCGCCCTTCTTCCCGGCCGAGGCGCTGCTCCCGGCCTTGCCGGAGGAGGTCTTCTTGCCGGCCCGCTGCGCGATCGCGGGAACGCCGACGGCAAGCGCGCACAGAATTGCTATCGAGAATCGAATGCGTGCCATCCCAGTTACCTTCCGCACTTGTACGTCACCTCTTGCCGGTAGTACCCCAACTCGTCGCGCCAGTACTCGCCGTTGAACGGCCAAACATTGTGCTCGGGCGAGACGTACACCTTGCCGCCTGTGGACCTGCCGGCCGCGGTCATCTGCTCCTGCAGGCCCTGGGCGAGCTGGCCACGCTCGTAGTTCAGGACCTCGATCTCGACCGTGTCGATCTGGTTCGCGAGATCCTGCATCTCGTCCACCAGCCGGTTGTAACGGGCCTTGGCGATCTCACCGGCCTGGTCGATCGCAAAGGACTTTGCGACCAGAATGTCCTGCAGGATGCGGGCGCCCAGCGAGGAGCTCTTGAACTGCGAGGGTCCCTTGTTGAGCGTCTGCTCTTCCTGCTCGAGCAGCGACACGTATTCGAGGTTGGCCAGCACCGCGCGATCGGAGAGCGCAGAGCTGATGATGGCACGCGCCGCCGGTGGCAGGTTGGCCTCGCCGGCGCGGACCTTCTTCAGAAAGTCGAAGAACTGGGCATTGTCCTGGTACTTCTGCAGCAACCCGTCGAGCGTGTCTTTCACCGGGTCGTACTTCTCGTGGAAGAGCTGCACCATCGCGGTGGCGTTCTTCATCTGGCAGTTGGTGAAGAACACCACCGCCTTCAGCACCAGCGCCTCGGGATAGAACGAGGACTTGAAGTAGGGGGAGAACAACGTGTGTACGTTGCCAAGCGCGCGCGAATATTCGTCGGCCAGGAAGAACGCCCACGACTCCTCGAATAGCGCGTCGAGCCAGTACTCGCTGTCCGGGTTGATCTTGTTCCATGCTTCGACCGCGTTGCCGAGCAGCCTGCCGTCGACCTCGCGCTCGCCCTGCGCGTTCACCTTGTTGGCGGCGGTGTAGTAGACCCGCGCGAGCGAGATCCACGCCAGGTCCTTCATGCGCTCCGGGTCCTCGATGCCCGAGACGTCACCGGAGTCGATGGCCTCGAGGATCTCGCGAAACGCCGTGGCGGCGGGCTGGGCCTTGCGCATGCGGATGTAGGAGATGCCCTCGAAGAAGCGCGCCTTCACGTACCACTTGTTGGTGCGGTCCACCTTCTTGAACAGCTCGATGCCCTGCTCGAACTCGCCCTGGTTGTACTTCGAGCGCCCCATCAAGTAGAGCAGCTGGTTGTACAGGTCCGCGTTGTCGGCCGTGTTGAACTGCTCGAGCTGGTCGACGCCGAAGCGGCCGATCTTGTCGATGATGCCCGCGGGCTCCGGCAGCTGCGAGCCCAGCTGCGCGAGCCACTGCAGGGTCTGATCGAAGAACAGATTGTTGCGCCCCTGCTCCGAGATCTCGTCGAACACCGCCAGCGCCGACTGATAGTAGTGCAGGTGGTAGAGCGACTTGCCGAGGAAGAACTGCGCCTTCTGCACGTTGGCCGGCGCGTCCTGCGTCTCGCCCTCGACGACGCGCTGGAACTGCACTGCGGCCTCCGGATACTGCTCCTGCTGGTACAGGCGCAGCGCGTTAGCCAGCGCCTCAGACGGCGGCCCCTCCGCAGGGGGCCCCGCAGGAGCGGCGGCGCCAGTCTCCTGAAGCCCGAACTTCATGTCCTGGGCGCGCGCGGTGGCGGAGTCGGATACCCACACGGCCAGCGCCGCCAAGGCGACCATCGGCGCGGTGTGAGCAATCCAGTTCCAGCTAGGTGTTCGGCTCTTGCACATCCGTCATCTCTCCATCGTCGGCTGACGACTCAGGTGACCGTTGAGGCAGCGATACGAAGCCGACGCCCAGATCCCACGGCTGAGCATCTCAAAAAGAAGTGGAAAATCGATAGCTTAGAGGGCGAAGCGCGAGCCATCATAGTGAGCCCAGGATCGCGTTGTCAAGCGGAAATTCCGACATGTGCAAGCTTCGCCCACCCGCTTATTCCGCTGCTTGACACTGCGCCCCGCGCCAACATAGCGTGCGCGATGCAGCACTCCGGGCGCTCCGAGCCCGCCGGCTCGGGCGTCACTGGACTGACGGAATACGAGGAATTCCTGTGAATCTTCCCCCGATCGATGCCAAGCGTTTCCTGCTGCTGATGGCGGCGCTTTTCGTGGGTCTGCTGGCTGCTTGCTCGACGCCCGCGGTGGGCGCTCCGTGTCTACCCGAACAGGTTCCGTCGACCGGCTTCGCCGACACCGAAGCGTATATCGAGACCAGCTCGGTACAGTGTCAGACCCGTGTGTGCATGGTCTATCGCCTCAAGGGAGATCCGCGCGCAGGCTGCGTGCCGACCGGGTCGACCGGAACAGGGGGCGCCGGCGGCCAAACGGAGGGTAAGACCTGCGCGAGCGCGGAGGACGTGGCCAACCGCATCTACTGCACCTGCCGCTGCGACACCGGCGGCACGGGATTTGCGGAGTGCAGCTGCCCCGACGGCTTCACCTGTGTCGACGTGCTCGACCAGGGTGGGCCCGGCGTGCGCGGCGGCTATTGCGTCAAGAACGGCACCTTCTCGATGTGAGGAAGGCTTTCGCCGGCCGTGAGCGAGCCAGGCGAGCACGACGGAGACGCACGCGACGGGCGCGCCGCGCTGGGCAGGCGAGCCGAGGCGCTCGCGTGCGCGCACCTGGAGCGCGAGGGCTTCGCGATCGTCGGACGCAACGTGCGCGTGGGCCGGCTCGAGTTGGACGTGATCGCCCGCCGCGGCTCGCTGGTCGTGTTCTGCGAGGTGCGCTCGCGCCGCAGCGACCGACTGATGACGCCTGCCCAGAGCATCGATCGACGCAAGGTGGCGCGCGTGCGTCAGGCCGCGGCGCGCTGGCTGCGCGAGGCCAGCCTCGTCGGCGCCGCGCAAGTGCGCTTCGACGCCGCCTCGGTGGTCTTCGATCGACCGGAGGGCCGGCTCAACTACCTGCCCGGCGCGTTTTGAGCGCAGCCTTCGCCGCTCCCATCGCGCTCAGTCTAAGCTCGCGCGCATCCGATCGCGAACCGCCCGCAGCAACGCGAGGCTTTCCTCGGGTAGCCCGCGCTCGCGCGCCGCGTCCAGCACCCGTTCGATCTCGCCGATGTCCTGTTCGCGCGCCTCGCGCAGGCTGGTGACCATCTGCTGAAACGCCTCGAACACGTCCTGCAGCTCGTCGTGCTTGCGCAGGCTGCCCTCGATCTGAATGTGGCCTTCCCGCACGTGGCGCAGCAGGCGCTTGAGCCGATAGGCCGGACCGACCAGGCGGTGGGTGACGACGATCCCGGTCGCGCCCAGAGCCAGCGCGAGCACGGCGATCCCGCCGAGCACGCCCAGCATCACCTTGCGATCGGCGGCGCGCGCGTAGCTCTCCAGGTCCGCGATGAAGCGCGCGTCCGCGGCGCTCCCCTTCTGCTCCATACGCTCGATGTTGAGCAGTTGCGTCTGCCCGGTGGAGTACTGATAGGCGAAGTACCCGAGCACCGAGGCGACCACCACCGTGACACCGACCACCATGCTCGTGTACTTGAGCTGGAACTTCGGCTCCAGCAGGTAGTTCCGCAGCTTGCGCGGCGGGTGCGCACGGCTCGAATGCGACAGGCGTTGGGCTTCCGCGGTCATCGCTCACTCCTGGCGCGCGCCCGCTCGGGGAATTGTCGCATAGGCTCCTCGCTTGTGCCCAATTCGGGACCGATCGTCGACACGCTTCAATCTCGGGTCATGGCCTGAGGCAACTGTCTGAGCGCGCTACTGAGCGCGCCGGCAACGGCTTGTGCTCGGGCGTCGGCTCCCCCGGTGGCGGTAGCGGCCCCTTGCATGATGGCACGCATGGCTCGGTCGGGATAGCTCGCGACGATCACCGAGACCGCGACGCGGACGCCGCCGTCGGGCTTGCGCGAGACGCTGGTCACCGCGCTGTCGATGTAGAAGCCCTTGAGCTTGCGGCTGCGCAGCACGCTGCGAACCGCGCTCGCGCTCTCGTCTCTCGGGGCGATCACTACGCCGTCCATCTGATCGAGGCGGTCGCGCATGACTTGTTCCACGAACGCCAGGTCGGCGCTGGAAACCTCCGGCACGCGCGAGCCCGGCTTTCCGATCGCCACGTAGTAGCGGGGCGGCCCGGCACGCGCGTGCGGCTGCTCGATCTCGAGACCCTGGTGGCGTGCCACCGCTTCAAGCTTCGTGATCGCGCTCTGAACCGCTACGCGCACCGGCGGTTCCGGATCGTCGACCTTGGCCCGCAGCGCGCTCAGCGCGCGCCCGTCGGCCAGGCGGCCGAGCGAGTTGGCGGCCGCAGCGCGCACGGCGGGATGCTCGTCGGAGAGCGCCGCCATCAGGGCATCGACCACCTCGGGAATCCCTTCCACGCTGCCGAGCGAGATCGCGGCTTGTGCGCGGACGCGGAACTGGCTCGAGCCGGCCAGCAGCCGGATTAGATACTCACTGCGCGCGTCGGCGGACACACGTACCGGCAGCGCGAGCGCGAACGAAAGCAGCAGTCCGAGCAACGCCGTGAAGCGGCGCAGGCGGGCTGTGGGGGACCAGGTCAAGCGGCCATCTCGTTGGGCTGCAACGCTCGGGTCGGACGCGAGCGGCGCCGGCTTGCTTCAGCGTGGAAGAGCCAGCAGCTCACCGGAATTTTATCGCAGACTTGCCGGCAACGCCGCAATGGAGGAATGGTAGGCGGATGGTGCAAGGCAGGGTCGCCAGTCCTACCGTGCGCGTTTGGCGCCGCGCGACGTGCGTGATCCTCGGCCTATGCTGGGCGCCGCAGGCGCGCGCGCAGCCGATGGTGCGCGTCCGGGCCGGTAGCGAGATCGAGCTGCAAGCGGCCCAGAACCCCGGCGGCACGCAGACCCTGCGGGGGTCGCTGCTCGACGAGCTGGGCGCTGCGCTGAGCGATCGTCGGGTCGAGCTGTCGATCCGCGCCGAGGCGTCCGCGGGCAGCCCCCTGCAGCGAACACTGCAGACCGGCGAGGACGGCAGGTTCGCCACCACGCTCGAGCTGCCGCCGGGTCGTTACGCCGCGGACGCTCGCTTCGACGGCGACGCGCATACCGGCGCGAGCGAGCTCTCGCGTCCGCTCGACTTCACCAAGGCCGACGTCGAGCTTCGCTTCGTCGAGCCGCGCGAGCCGCGGCTCGATCTCGACGCCGACGCGCATGCCGTCGCGGTGCTCGCGAGCTCGGCGCGCGGCGGGGAGGGGCTGCACATCGGCATCACCGACGAGCGCGGGCGCGTGCTCGCGCGCGGAACTACCGACGCAGAAGGTTTGTACCGCGTCGTTCTCGCCTCGAACGCGCTCGGCCCAGCGGCGATGGGCCGCATCGCGGCGAGCTCGGACGGCGACACCCAGCGCAACCACGCGCGGGTGGAGCTCAACGTGCTGCGCTTTCGCCACACCGCGCTCGCGCTGCGCGCTGACGCGGACCGCGACCACGAGCGGCTGGTGCTCAGCGGTGCGCTGCGCACGCGGGACGCCCCCGTCGCCGGCGAGGCGATCGGGCTGTTCGACGGCCCGCAGCATCTGGCGACGCTGCGAACAGACGCCGGCGGCCGCTTTCGCCATGCGGCACTACCGCTGCCCGCGCCCGGACATTCCAGCCAAACCTTTCACCTGCAGGCGCGCTTCGACAGCGACGCGGTGTGGCTCGGCTCGAGTCGCTCGCGCGTGGTCGACGTGACGCTCGCGCCAGCGCCGACGCCGAGCCCGCTATGGCTGGTCGGCGCGGTCTGCGTGTGTGTCCTCGCGCTGATCTGGGTCTCGCGCCGCGAGCCGCGCCCGCCAGCGCCCGTGGCCTCGGCGCCCACCGCGCGCAGCGCAGGCATCCACGTCCCGTCGCGACCGGCGCGCGCGCGAGCCGACCGCTTCGCGATCGAAGGCGTGGTGCTGGACGCCATGAGCGCGGAGCCGGTGTCGGCCGCCCTGCTCCGCCTGCAGGGTAATGGCGGCACGACGATCGAGCTTGCAAGCGATCCCTCTGGCAGGTTCCGCTCCCCACCGCTCGCGGCCGGCGACTGGGTGCTGCGCGTCGGCGCCCCCGGGTACGTGGGGCTCGAGGACGGTCTGTCGATTCCGCATCGCGGCCCCTGGTCCAGCTCGGAGATCAGGCTGCAGAGTCTGCGCTCGGCCGCGGTCGCGGCCTACAAGCCGGTCGCCGTCACCGTTCTGCCTTCACCCTCGCTTTGGGACCGTTGGACCCCGCGCGAAACCTTGGCCGACGCGCGACGACGCGGGCGCGCTACTGAGTCGTTCGTTCAGTTGACTGAGCGCGTAGAGCGTGCTGCCTATGGCGGCGCGACGCCGACCGACGCGGAGGTCGAGGAGATCGCTCGCGCGGCCAGTGAAGAGCGGCAGCCCCGCTGGGGCAAGGTAGATTCCTAAGCTTGGGGCTCGTGCGTCGCTGCGTGCAAGAATCCCACATCGTCGTTGACTGCGGCTGCGGGCCATTCCTATAGTGGCTCCCCACACGGCCGCCGCGCCTCGGGAACATGGCTACCGCGCTTTCCGTCATCGCAGCAGTTCTGGTTTTGGGGCTGCTCTTCTTCTTGCTGGCGCGGAAGCCCGGCCGGAGCTTACCCGCTGAGCCGCCGCGCGAGGCCAAGCCGGAACAGGCCAAGCGTGAAGGCATCGCGCCGGCCGAAAAGAAGCTTCCGGCCGAAGCAGCCGCACCGCCTCCGGCCGAGCAACCGGCGGTCGCCCGCGGCGAGACGGCTGCGGTTCAGGCTCCCGCGACCGAGCAGGTACCGTCACCAGCCGAGGCAATGCCCGCCGTCGATGCGGGCGTCGCCGAGCACGAACAGAACGTGGCTGCGTTCCGCCAGGGCCTGGCCAGCACGCGCGGCGGCTTCGTGGCGCGTCTGGCCAAGTTGTTCGGCGGCAAAAAGGAAATCGACAAGGGTCTGCTCGACGAGATCGAGGAGGTCCTGATCACCGCGGACCTCGGGGTGCGCACGACCGAACGCGTGCTCGAAGATCTGCGCGCTCGCATGCAGCGCGGCGAGCTGCGCGACGAGCAGAGCGTGTGGACCTGCATCCGCGCTCAGGCCGAGGCCATTCTGGAAGTGCCGGCCGGGCCATTACGCTTGGACCAGCGGCCCGCGGTGATGCTGATGATCGGGGTCAACGGCGTGGGCAAGACCACAACCATCGGCAAGCTCGCGAGCCGCTACGTGGCCCAGGGCAAGAAGGTGTTGCTCGCGGCCGGGGACACCTACCGCGCCGCGGCCGTGCTGCAGCTCGAGATGTGGGGCAAGCGCGTGGGTTGCCCGGTGGTCAAGGGCAAGGAAAACGCCGATCCCGGATCGGTCATCTTCGAGGCGATCAAGCGGGCCCGCGACGAGAGCTACGACCTGGTGATCGCCGACACCGCAGGCCGGCTGCACACCAAGATCCCGTTGATGGAGGAGCTGAAGAAGGTCGAGCGCACGGTGGCCAAGGCGACCGACGGCCGCACGCCCGACGAGGTCTTCCTCGTGCTGGACGCCACCACGGGACAGAACGCGGTGCAGCAGATGAAGCTGTTCCGCGACGCGATGAACGTGACCGGTGTGGTGCTGACCAAGCTGGACGGCACAGCCAAGGGCGGCGTGGTCCTCGGGATCGTCGAACAGCACAAGATTCCGGTGCGTTTCATCGGGCTGGGCGAGCGCGTCGAGGACCTGCGTGAGTTCGATTCAGCCACCTTCGTCGAGGCGCTTTTTGCCAAACCGTCCGACGCCATCCTGGCGGCATGAGGAACTGTGGGAGCGGAGCGTTACCGATTGATTGTGTCAGTTCTTGCATGATATAGTCGCCCGGACTCTGGCCAAGTGCCATTTTTCTGAGTAATTTCAAGCACTTACTTGCGCTTGGGAGACCGGTCACAAGGCGAGGGACCAAGGATGAACCTGGGATTCATGCACGGAGTGGACAGGCAGAAGATGCCGAAAACCTGGCTGGCTGCCTGGCTTGCGGCGCTCGGCGTATGCCTAACGCCCGTCCTCGCCGCCGCGCAGGACATGAGCTTTGATCTCAACGAGGCGGAGCAAGCCGGCAGCGGAGACAAGGGCGCAGAAAAGCCGGAGCAGACCCAGGAGCAACCCAAGGCAGAGGCCGGGACCGAGGGTAAGGCCGAAGCAGGCGGAGGGGCGGCGGCCGCAGGCGGAGGGGCAGCGGCCGCAGGCGGAGGGGGCGGCGGCAGCGAAGACGTGCTCGATGAGCTGACCGCCGGCGGCGGTCCCGAGCAGGAGAAGATCGAAGGAGGCGAGGAGAAGCAGAAAGAGGTCGCCGAGGAGATCTACGCGGTGCAGCGCATGTACGTGCTGCGCAACGGCCGTTTCGAGCTCGCGCCTTCGATCGCGTTCACGGTCAACGACCAGTATGTCTCCCACGATGCGCTCGCCGTAGGGCTGAACTACTGGATCACCAACGTGCTGGCGGTGGGCGCGAGCTTCCTCTGGTATCAGGGCTTCGAGAGCGAGTCGGATCTGAACTTCAGCGTGCGCCGCTCGACGCGGCTCGCGGTGCCGATCACGCAGTACCAGCTCGGCGCGCACCTGAACTTCACCTACGTACCCATCTACGGCAAGTTCTCGATGTTCAATACGTCGATCTTCCAGTGGGACTCGTACCTGGTGGGAGGCGTCGGCATGATGCGCACGCGACCGGTGGCAGTCATCGACCCGGCTGTGCGCACCTTCGATTTCGACTGGCGCGTCGCCTTCAACGTCGGGCTCGGCATCCGCGTGTTCGTCACCCGCTACTTCGCGATCTTCGGCGAGCTGCGAGACTACATGTACCTCGAGAAGCTGGAGAACTTGAACGTCTCGCTGGGCAAGCCCCGCGAGCAGCCTTCGACCTGGATCGACCAGAATTCGACGCTGACCAACAACGTGATGGCGCACCTGGGCATCACGCTCTTCTTCCCCTTCACCTTCGAATATCACTACCCCAAGTGACCGCTTGACGGATGGATGCGACAGTGATGAGGACAGCAAAGCGTTTGATGATCACGTTGGCGGTGGCCGTGCTCGGCTTGGCCGCGCCGCTCGCACCCTCGGCGCACGCGCAGGAAGTTCAGGTCAAGGGGCCCCTGGCCGGGGCGCCGGCCGTCATCGGGCTGCGCGCCTACCGGCAAATGCGCTTCCAGATTCAGCTCCACGCCACCATGACGCTGCAGGACGAGTATTCCCGCACCGTGCTCGGCGGCGGCCAGCTCATGTTTCATCCGACCGACTGGCTGGGCCTCGGCATATGGGGCGGATTCGGGCTGGCGCACATCGACACGGATCTGACCGACCAGATCACCGCGAAGGGTCAGACCAACGACGTCAACGTGTTGAGCCTGCCCGACCGCAAGAACTTCCCCAAACAGATCGCCCACATCAATTGGATGGCCGCGCCCGAAGTGGCCTTCATCCCGCTGCGCGGCAAGCTCGGCATCTTCGAGAAGTTGTTCGTCGACACCGATCTCTACATCACGGGCGGCATCGCGTTCGTGGGGCTGGAAGAACGCGCCGATGTTGGGGCGAGCCAGTATGCGGGCTGCAAGAACATGGGTGGCACGAACGGGGCCAACCTGGGGGCGGAGATCCGCTGCTTCTCCACCGGCCAGACCAGCCGGACGTCGCGCTCGACCATCGCACCAACCTTCGGTGTCGGCCTGTCCCTGTATCTGGCCGACTTCCTCGCGATGACGATCGAATGGCGCGGCATGCCGTTCTCCTGGAACACCTCGGGCACGGATGAATCCGGCGATTCGCGCGGCGACTACCCAGACGACCGCATCGACGGGAAAGATCGGCTGAGCCATTTCAATCACATGATGACGCTCGGCTTCGCCTTCTACCTGCCCACCGAGCCGAACCGCAGCCATGCCGGCGAAGACGAAGCGAGCGGATCTGCTTCGAGCTCACACGGCAAGGCGTCCGCCAGCGGCTCCCTCGACCTCGGGACCAAGAAGAAGAAGAAGAAGTGACGCCCCGCTGGTCCGGCGGGGCGCCGCCGCAGGCCGGCACGCGTCAGACGCGCAGACGACGCGCGCGCGGCGGGGCCCCCTCCTCTACCTGCGCGGCGGCGGGCTCAGGCGCGCCTTGGCACGCCTTGGCGGTCGAGCGTATAGCCCGCCGGGAGGCGCGGCTTGACCCGATCCCCCATCTCTCCGACATCCCAACCCGCCGCCGAGAAGCCGTCGAGGATGCGGTTGCGGACCCGCACGCTCTCCTCGGAACAGAAGCACTCCAGCAGCGCTGCGCGGTGCTCTGCGGCGTCCGCCTGCGCCAGCAGCGCTCCGACCGCCTGGAAGCGCACGGTCTCGTTGGCGTCCTCGAGGAAGCGCGCCACGGCCTGCGCCGTGCGGCTGTCCGGGCGTTCTTCCAGCACCACCAGGATCTGCACCTTGCGCTGGGGATCGCGCTCGTATTCGGTGTCCATCTCCGCGAGCATCTGCAGCAGCTTCTCAATCACGACGCTGGAGCCGGCCACGCGGTCGAGGATCTTGAGCGGCCAGCTGATCGAATCCGCCTTGCGCAGGAATGCGACCACGGGCGCGATCGCGATCGGACCGGCGGCGACGATGCCCTCGAAAGCCGCGTCCTTCTCCTCTTGATCGGTGATGCTGGGGTCCACGTAGAACGTGAACCGCGGCATTAGGCCCTCTACCGCCTCGGCCGACCCAACTCGGGTCAGGGCCTGGATCGCCTCCCACCTGTCGACAGCCTGCGCGCGCCTGTTGGTAGCGCGCTCGATCAGCTTCTTGAGCTGCGATCCTTCCGACTTCTTGCCTAGCAGACCGAAGAGCGCCATGGGCGGTACCAGTGTGCCGGCCGGGCCGGCGGCACCTGCTCGTCAGCGGATGAGCACGGGCCGCAAGACCACCTGGCCGTTGCGGGTTTCTACCTGGAAGCGCACCAGGCGGCAACCGTGCTTCTCGGCCAGCGCGCTGGCCCGCCCGTTGAGCCGCTGGTGGAAGCGATCCTGGGGGATATTCGACACGTTCTCGCCGAGGGCCTGCTTGGCCGCGGCATATTCGGCGTACACGCGCCGCTCGTAGGCTGCCTGGTCCTCCGCCCCCAACTGAGCACCGAGCGCGGCGTCGTCGATCGGCTCGTCCGGATTCGCCCCGGCAGCGCCCGTGCTCCTGCCTGCCGCCGACGGCGCGGCGTCGCCGAACGCGGCGTCGCCCCAGTCCTTCGACGACGGCGCGAGCGACACCCTGCCCTGCTCGTCCACCGTCTGCTCCTCGGTGCCGGTGAGCACGTTCAACAACTGATTGATCCGGAAGGCCAGCCCCCCGAGCTCGGGGCTTTCGATCTCCAGCCGCAGGTCGGTCTTGCCGTTGATCACCGCCAGCACGCCCTCCTCGATCTCCTCGATCGGTCCCATAATCGTTCCGCCGATCACGAAGCCATAGAGGATCACCAGCACGGCGCCGAGCACGGTCAGGATCAAGATCACGTTCACCACGGAGGCCAGGTCGAGCTCAGCGCTGCGATTGCCCAGCACGGCAAACGCGACCGGGTAGGATGGAGCCATCGGCAAGCGCGCGGTCAGACCGCTGTACTCCTGGCCGCCCAGCGTCGCGCGCCACATCTGGCTCGCGCCCTGGCCCGCCAGCACTGCGTTCGTGCTGCTCGCCTGCGGGCCGAACAGGTAGCCGCGCAGGTCGCGCATCGCGTCACCCTCGAGCGAGGAGCTGTACACCTTACCCTCCACCAGAAACGCGACGTCTCTGGCCAGCATGCCTCCCTCGCGCTTGGCCAGGCCGTTGCTGATGTCGTAGCCCACGACCAGCGCGCCGAGCACCGTGCCGGAGTCGGCCCGGATCGGCGCGGCCGCCATCTGCAGCACCTTCTTTTCCTGCTGTTCGAGCCAGACGTCGTGGACCGGGCGGCCCTCGTTGAGCACGGTCGCGAGCGCCGGGATCTCTCCCTGCAGGGCCTGCCCATACATCACGTTGCGCGCGCCGTTACGTGCCAGCGCCTTGCCGGTCTCGTCGACCACCACGACGATGTCGGGCCCGCCGCGCTCGCCGCGCGCCGGGTCCGCGAGCCAGGCTGCGGTTGCCTCGGCCGCATCGTACGCGCGCGTGCGCCGGCTGTCCTGGTCGAGGCCACCGAACACGTCCCGCACCTGTCGTTGCGAGGCGCGCTGCGTGACCAAGTCGAGGAACTCGAGCGCCGAAAGGCGGAAGGAGCGCTCGAACAGCTCGCGATCGCTGGCCAGCTTGTTGTCGAGGCGCGCGAGCAGGTTGGAGCGCAGCTGACCCCCCACGAACAGCCAGGCCGAGAGGCCCAGGAGCAACACCACTGCCAGATTTCCCGCGATGATCTTCAGCCGCATGTCGGCGTCTCCTATCGAATTCGCGCCAAGGCCCCGTTCAAACCACCTGGCACGCCCGCGTCGAGGAATCGAGCTCCGCTGGAGATACTCTGGTGCTCCGGTGGGATATCACCGTGGCTTGAAAAGGGTCAAGCGATTGGCCATTGCGCCGCGGTGGGTGCAGCGGCGCCAACCACCTACCTTGCGCAGGCGATAGCGTCTCGCGCAGGTCGTTCCCAACGCTCGGGCGGCAGCTCACGGCGGGGTCGCTCCCGCACGCGGCCGCACGCCGACGCGCTCTGTGTGCCGGGCTTCGCCGAAGTACAGAATGGTCGCAGCCACCGCGAGGCCGAGCGCGCCGCCGAGCGCAACGTCCGAGGCCACCGCCCAGTGCCGCGCGGAGCGCGCGTCCCCGTCGGCGCGCTCGGAGAGCGCCGCGATCCCGAACGCGCCGGCCGCGAGCAAGGCGGCAGCGCCGGCCGAGCCCGCAATCCAGGTCCACGGCCGCCTGTGTGCGGCGCTGCGAAAGCGCGTCGCGGGCTGCATGTCGACGTAGGCGGCGCTCAGCCCGCGTGGCGGCACCTCCACCTCGGCGCGAAACGGTAGGTAGCCGTCGCGTCTGGCGTCCAGGCGGTGGCGGCCCGGCGCGACATCGATGATACGATCGATCGGTGCGGTCCCCAGTGGCCGGCCGTCCAGCAGCAGCAGCGTGCCCGGCAGATCGGCGTCGATCGCGAGCGCTGCGGACGGGCCAGCGCCCTGGCGCGTGGCGCTACGGGAAGCCGCGGCCCGCCGCTTCAGCTCCTCGATCCGTTGCGCAATGCGGCGCGCGTCCGGGGCATCCACGCGATCGCGCAGATAGCGGCGGTAGCTCTGCGCCGCGAGCTCGTATTCGCCGAGCTGCTCGTGCGCGCGCGCGATGTCGAACCACACCTCGGCGCTCGGCAGCCGCGCCACCGACAGCTCGAGCTCGCGAATCGCCTCCCGGTAATGTCGCGCGCGATACTGCTGCAGACCGGCCTCGAAGTGCTCCTTCGCGCTTTCCCGCGGAGCGGGCGCGACCTCGGCCTGCGCCGCCGCGGCCGGGACCTGCGCGGCCGCCCCTCGGGCGTGGAGCGCCGCAGCCGGCCCGAGCAGCACGGCCAGCGCCAGCGCCCTGCCCCGCCCCAGCCTTGGCGGGCCCGCCGCGCGCCGGCCCGTCGCCGCGGCCGGCCCCACCAGCACGCAAATTCGCGCCTCCCGCGGGCACGGGTACAATTCCACGGTGGGGCTCATCGGGCGCCCTTTCCCCTGGCGGGTCGGGGCCGAGCATCGTCGAGCATGGCAGTCCGGATCATATGCGACAGCGCGGAGCTTGCGGTCGAATGTCTGCAAGCATCGCAAGTGGTCGGTCTCGAAATCGATCCGGTCGTGGCCGAGGACTGGGCCACCGCCGCGTCCGGCGCGGGCGGCGTCGCGATAGCGGGCGAGCCCACCCTACCGCAGCTGGTCGAGCTGGCCGAAGACGCCGCGCGTCGCACGCAGCCGCTCGTGGTCGCCAGCCTCGGCGAAGGCGAAACAGCGCGCCGCTTACGAGAAGCCGCGCTCGATCTCGGTCTGACTGCGCTGGGCGAGATCGAGCCGATGATCGCGGCGCTGTGCCTGCTCTCGGCCGGTGCGGAGCAGCCGTGGTCCGCTTCCGTGCGCAGCCTGCCGAAGCCCGATCGGCTGCGCCTCACGCCCGCGCTGGCGGCGGGCTCGCGTCACGGCGGGCACCTGGTGCAGGTCGAGGCCGGGATGCTCGCGTGGAGCGGCGATGCGGCCCTGCCCGGACGCATCGTGGGGCGCGCGCGGGACGTCGCCGACGCGATCGCAGCCCTGCGCGACACCGACCGCAGCAAGGCCCCGCTGCAGGCCGAGCTCAGCGTCGACGCGCCGAGCGTGGCCGACGTGCTGTTCGGCCCGCGCCGCGCGCTCTCCGATCCGACCAGCAAGTCGGCCCTGGAGCCCTACGGCATTCCGGTGCCGGACGAAGAGCTGTGCTCCAGCGCCTCGCGAGCGGCCGCCGAGGCCAACCGGCTGCGTTACCCGGTGCGAATCTCGCTGGCCTCGCCCGATCTGCGGATCTGGGATCACCCGGACCTCGCAGTGGACATGGTCGACAATGCCGCGCGCGTGCGCGACACCTTCCGCCAGCTGATGGGCCTGGCCAGGGCCCGGCTGGAGGCGAGCCCCGGCAAGACTGGCGCCGCCGAACGGCTGCTGGGAGTGATGGTCACGGCCACCAGCCAGGCGGCCGCGCTGCTCGGCGTGAGGGCATGGCCGCTGCCGCGCGGCCGCGTGGCGCTCGAAATCGGCTTCGCCGACGCGCACGGCGTCGCGGCGGCGGATCGCACGCTCACGGTGCTGCCGGCCGCCATCAGCGCGGTGGAGCGCGCCCTCAAGCGCCTGCGCGGCGCGGAGCTGCTTTTCCACGGCACGGCCGCGCAACGCAAGGTGCGGGTCGAAGCCGTGCGCGACGTGCTGTTGCGGCTGGCGGCCTTCGTGCACGACTGGCGCGCGGAAGTCGAAGCGGTCGAGATGCGCCCGCTGGCGTTGCTGCTCGACGGCCAGGTCGAGGTGCGGGAGGCGTGCGTGAGCGTGTCCGACGCGTTCGAGCGTTCGCTCTCGTCGTCGCCTGGAGCAAAGACTGGTTCCTGAGCAAGACCTAGGACAACGACCCGGAAGCTCGAACAGGGTTCGGGCCACGCAGGAGCGCAACGACCCACGCGGGAGGGTGGGCCCCAACGGCTTTGCCGGCGGGGCGGGAGGGACGCGGGCCCCGCCCGATGACGAGAAGGGCTAGCGCGCCGCGCCGCGTGGCGGTGGAGGCGTGCCACCCGTGCCGGTGGCACCGCAGTGGCGCATCGACAACAGCACCGCAAGCAACGCCGCGCCAATCACGGCGTAGCGCTTCACACCAGGGCTGAGATCATCCCAGAACGACATCTCGGCTTGCGATCGTACGTGAGGCGGATGCGCGGCGTCAACGCGCGCGTAGCGCGGGGCGGCGGCGGGGCTCACGGTGCGCGTCGGGTCAGCCGCTGCGCCATCTCGATCGCCGATTCCATGCCGCGGGCATCGGCGCTGCCGGCGGCCGCCGCGTCGTAGGCAACGCCGTGGTCGACGCTGGTGCGGACGAAGGGCAAGCCCCAGGTCACGTTCACCGCCTCGGTCCAGTCGAGCAGCTTGGACGCGATGGTCGCCTGGTCGTGCATCATCGCCACCACCGCGGCGATCTCGCCCGCGGCCGCCAGGCGAAAGGCGGTCTCGGCTCCGATCGGACCTTGCAACCGGACGCGTCCTTCGCGCACGACGGCGAGCGCCTGCGCTTCGGCCACGGCTGGCGCGATCGTGCGCTGCTCCTCCTGCCCGAACAGACCGGCCTCGCCGGCGTGCGGGTTGAGGCCGGTCACCGCGACCGTCGGAATCGCCTCTGCGCCGTCGGGAGTCGCGAGCCGCAACACCGCTTCCAGCATGTGCCGCAGCGTTCGGCTCACGCGCGCGCGCGTGATCGCCTGCGGCAGCTGCGCTATCGCGAGGTGAGTGGTGACCAGCGCCACCCGCAGGCGAGGTCCCAGGAACATCATGGTCACGTCGTCATCGGCGAGGCCCGCCGCGCGCGCCATGTGCTCGGTGTGACCGACGAACCGCTGGCCGGTGAGGTTGACCGCTTCCTTGCTCATCGGCGCGGTCACGATCGCGCGCGCGCTGCCGGCGAGCGCGGCCTGGAGCGCGGCGTCGAGCGCAGCCAGCTGTGCGGCGCCTCCGCTGGCGCTCGGCGCGTGCCGCAACGCCTCGCCTTCCCAGGGCACGCCCGCGTCGACCAGAGCCACGCCGCCAAGCGGAAGCTCCAGCGGCGCGCCGGGCTCCAGCGCGTGCAAGCGCGAAGCGGGCAAGCCGAGCGCGAGGCTGCGCTCGCGCAACGCGCGGGCATCCCCGAAGAGCACCGCCCGATCGTGCTGGCAACGATTCGCCACGGCCCTCAGCGCTACCTCGGGTCCCACGCCGCCCGGATCGCCGGTGGAAATGGCAAGCGGCCCCGAGCTCATGGCGGCTTCATCTTGTAGCCGACGCCACGCACGGTTTCGATCGGCTCGGCCATGGTGCCGAGCTTCATGCGCAGGCGGCGCACGTGGATGTCCACGGTCCGGCTCCCGCCGTAGTAGTTGACTCCCCAGACTCGGCTCAGCAGTTGCTCGCGGCTGAACACGCGACCGCGGTTCTGACTCAGGAACTTGAGCAACGCGAACTCCTGGTGGGTGAGGTCGACCTTGCGCCCGTCGACCGTCACCTCGTGTCCGGCTAGGTCGATGCACATCGCGCCGATCTTGATGCGCTCCTTGCCGGTGAACTCGCTGCGGCGCCATTCGGCGCGCCGCACACGCATATAGAGCTCGGCGGGGATGTAGGGCAGCAAGATGAAGTCGTCGAAGCCGTCGTTTCCGTCGAGACGCTGGGTTTGGCCGACTGCGACCGCCACCAGGCACGGGACCTCGGCCAGCGCCTCGACCGCGCGAATGCGCACCAGCGCGGCCTTGCCCGCATCATATTGGTCCATCGCCTCGACCAGGATTGCAGCGGGCGGCTCGGGATCGAGGCTCACAGTGTCCAGCGAATCCCACAAATCCGCGGATCTCACGCGACAGCCCAGCTCGCTCAGCGCCGCTGCGCCTCCATCTTTGCGGTGCAACACACTGCTCGACCCAACGACCAGAATCCACATGGTTGGAAACCTCCGAGCGGCTCAGCAGCGCGCCGGATTGCTGAAGTCTGCGCCAACGATAGCGCACAACACGTGGGCTGGTGTTTCCATACGGTTACGCAAGGACGGCTTGCCCTGGGATGTGGCCATTGATAAAACCCGGGCCGGCGATTCGGCCTCCCGTAGCCTGTGCGATCAGATAACCGTGCCGACGCAAAAATGGAGAATCTTGGTGGCCCGGCTGGGGGCGTCGGACGCTTTACACCAAGGCGAGGTCGAGGCCACCAATTGGATGAGCGCGCTGCGCGCTGCGCGGCAAGGTATGGGCGAACGGCCGAGCTTGCCGCCCGGCGCAAGCTGCAGCGTCGATGCCAACGGCGTGGCCACCGTGCTGGACGCGGCTTCACGCCGCAAGTTCGTGCTCTCGCCCCAAGCCTTGGACGAAGCCGCGGCGCCGGCGTCCGAAGTCGCGGCCACGGCGGTCGCACCGCCAGCTCAAGCCGCACCCGCTGCGCCCGCAGTCGAGAGCGCCGCCGCGCAGCAGCAGCCCCCACCCGTGAGCAAGCCCAAGCGCTTCGAGACCGTCGCGATGATCCCCGAGCGAGCGGCTGCCCCGGCAGCGGTGCCGGTCACGCAGCCGGCGCCGCAGCAGGCTCAAGCGCCGGTGCCTGCTCCGATCGCCGCGCCGACCGAAGCAGGCGCGGCCGACCACGTGAAAGCCATGGAACCGAGCGCACCCCAGACGCAAGCGCCTGCCCATGAGCCCGCCGCCGCAAGTCCGCAAGCTCCCGCGCGACCCAAGAAGCGCTTCGAAACCATGACCTTCGCCGATGGCGCGGCAGCGGCGAGGGCGGCCAACCTCGGCCCCGAAGCCCGCTCATCGGGCGCGGCCGCCGCGCCCCAAGCGTCCCCGCAGCCCGCGGCCACCCGATCGTCGCGCCCACCGCTCAACCTCGAGCTGCTGCTGGAGCGCGACGAGGAGCCCACGCCGGCCAACCCCCTGTGTTACCGCGAGCGGGCTTTCCTGCTGCCCAAAGGCGTCACGGTTCCCGAAGCCGAGGCCGCATTGCGCTTCAAGCTCGCAGATCTGCAGCAGGCCCTGATCGGCAGGCCGCGCGGCAAGCTGGTCAATCTTGCGGTCTTCGATCACCGCTGGCGGACCGCCCCGGAGCGACCGCCGTTGATCGTGCTGCAATGGCGCGACTGGCGAGACGAGGTCGAGGTCGACTATCCCGCGACCATGCG
Source organism: uncultured delta proteobacterium (assembly GCA_963778655.1). Classification (GTDB taxonomy): domain Bacteria; phylum Myxococcota_A; class Polyangia; order Polyangiales; family JAFGIB01; genus CAVZVA01. Next base: position 1,274,041 of record CAVZVA010000009.1, on the reverse strand, counting down.
CGTGTCGTCCGTACCACCCGGTCCCGCACCGCACGACGACGTGCTGGCGGACGTGTTCGAAGCCCTCGAAGGCCTCTCCGGCTTGCACACCGCTGCGGAGGGAATGGATTTCACGGTGCAGCTGCTCGAGCGCACGATTCCAGCCGAGGCCACCAGCGCCTGCCTGTATGACATCAACACCGACGAGCTGCGCTTCGTCGCCGTCACCGGTACGGCCGCAGCGGAGATGCAGGGCCAGGCGGTGCCACGAGCCGCGGGCCTGTTCGCAGTGGCGGTGAGGGACGAGCACCACGCCAGTGTGTTCGACGACGTCGCGCGCGAAGCGGCCTTCACCCCGGCAATCGACAGTCGCCCCGGGCTGAACGCACGCGACCTATTGCTCCGGCCGATTGTCCACGAGCACCAACTCCTCGGCGTGCTGCAACTGATCAACCGCCGGGGCGGCGTCGCTTTCAACCCGCAGGACGCGAGCGTGATCAGCTACGTGGCCGAACGGCTCGCCGACTTCCTGCACGCGGCACGCCTGCGCCACCGCGGACCGAGCTGAGTGACGCCCCGCCGCGGGTTGTCGCGTCATCCGCCGAGCAGCGCGGTGACCTCGGATTCGATCGACACGGCGTCGGACGCGCGAAAGCCACCGTGCACGTGGCGCACCACGCCATTGCGATCGACGATAAACGAAGATGGCATGCGGGGCGGATGGAAGCGGTCGGCGACACTGTGTGCCTTGTCGTGGACGATCGGAAAGGTCACCTTGAGCTGCTTGATGAACGATCCCACGTTCGCGGCTTCTTGATCGACGCTGACGCCGACGACCACCAAACCGCGGCTCTTGTACTTCTTGTAGAGACGCTCGAGCACGGGCATCTCCTGCTTGCAGGGCGCGCACCAGGAAGCCCAGAAATCGACGATCACCACCTTGCCGCGAAGCGAGGCCAGGTCGACGCGCTTGCCGGCCAGATCGGTGAGCCCGATCTCGGGCAGCGGCGCGCCCGAATCGAGCGCAAGGGCGTGCCCGGCGACGCCTGCCAGGAGGGGAACCATCACCAGCAGCGACGACAGCCACAACTTGAGCAAACGCATGGGGCTCCGACGGACGATCCAGCGAGGCGATTCATCCTCTGCCGCGACGGACCGTGATTGCTCGAATGATTGCCTACAATTTCTCACAGCTCCAGCTCCTCCTTCAGATAGGCCGACAGGGCCTTGAGTGGCTCACGAAACAGATGACCGTCGACGTAAATCGTGGGCGTGCCCTCGATGCCGAGCTTCTCGCCCGCCTGGCGGTCGGCATCGATCACCTTCTGCACCTCGGGCGAAGCCATGTCCGCCTGGAAGCGGGCGACGTCGAGCCCGAGCTGCGTGGCGTAGCGAAGGAGATCGGCGTCTTCCAGCTCGCGCTGGTGCTCGAACAGCAGATCATGCATCTCCCAGAACTTCCCTTGCCGAGACGCCGCCTCTGCGGCGCGCGCGGCAGGCATGGCGCGCTGGTGGACGCTGAGCGGGAAGTACTTGAAGACGAGCTTTACCTGCCCGTCGAATTCGCGCAACAGGCGCTCGAGCTCGGGGCGCGCCGCCCCGCAATAAGGGCACTCGAAGTCGCTGAACTCGACCAGCGTGATCGGCGCCATCGGCGCACCCCGAACCTTGCTGGCGTCGGCCTTCAGCTCGACCCGGCTGTGCGGATCGAAGCGACCGGTGTAATCCTTCTCGATGGTCTGCTTGTCGTAGCCCTCCATCACCAGGCGCACGAGGTAGCGCGCAGCTGTGACGCAGGCCCCGCACTTGCCCTTCTGGGCCGCGCAGCGTCCAACGCTGAGAGGCTCCTTGCACGGCGAGAGCTGCTCGTTGATCAGGTCGACCCACATGCGGGTCTCCGCATCGGTCAGCTCCGAGGTGTCGACACCCGGAACCTCCTCGACGCGCTCGCCAGGGGTCGCGCGCACAGCGGCAGCCGCGCTTGCCGGGCCCGCTTTCGAGCCGCGGTCGCAACTCGCGCCCAGACTGACCAGGGACAGCGCGGCGAGCGCCAGGAAATGCGAACGCGCCGACTGCATTGCGGCGGATGCTAAATCGAGGATCGCGATTGGGCAATGCTCACGGCCGGGGACACCGCCGCCGCGCGAACGCGCGCTCGATACGCCTCGCCATCACGCGCGGCGCTCAGCTCTCGCTGTACATCGTGAGCTGCTCGCGCAGCGTGTCCTCGGTAATGCCGACCCGGATGTGATCCTTGAGGCAGTCCGCAATCGTGATCAGCAGATCGTCGACGCCCTTGTCATCGATCAGCTTCGACAGCAACGCGCGCGCTTCGCGGCTGTCGTCTTCGCGCAGGCACTCGCGCACTTTCTCCATGGAGATTTCGCCGCGAAAGTCGATCACCGCATTCTCGAGCAAGTAGCGAACCAGTTCCCTCACGAGGGACCTCCATGAGCTAGTGAATGGGTTTTTAGATCCCCCCCACCACGGGGTTCAAGGACAAACCCTCGCAGCGCTGCGTCAGGACGGAGGATCGTAGATAGCACGTTGACCGGCCCCCACCAAAATTACCGCTATACTCGGAATTTATGGATAATCTTCCAAGCGCACGGCGGCGGCCGCGACTGGCAAGGAAGCACAAAACCCCGCGCGTGAGCACGGGGTTTTGCGGTCGGAGGGCCCGTAAGCCGAGTTCTGTTCTCCGCGTCCCGTCGCCGGGACACGGGTGGCGATCATTCATCTAGGACACGCGTCGCCGCGCGCCTCGAGCGGCGAACCCGAAGGCTCGGGCGGACCACCCTCGAACGCCTTCCTATTCCGCCTTGCTCCGGATGGGGTTTGCCGTGCGACCGACGTTGCCGTCGGTCCGGTGAGCTCTTACCTCGCCGTTTCACCCTTACCCCGCGGCCTCGCGGCGACGGGGCGGTCTGTTCTCTGTGGCACTTTCCTCGGGGTCGCCCCCACCAGCCGTTGGCTGGCATCCCGTCCTATGGAGCTCGGACTTTCCTCCCGCTGACGCGAGGTCAGCCGGCGACCGCCAGGGCCGCTCCGACAAGCCACTGAATACGGCCCCAGGACTCGCCTGGCAAGCGGGACGCCGCCAGCCGGGCGGAAAACTTGGCGCGCCCCGCGCACGCTCGTTAGGGTACGGCGATGCCGCGTCTGATCGCCTCGGTGCTGCTGGCAGGCCTCGGCCTGGTGGCGACCACGGGCTGCGAGCCGGCGAGCCCCGCGCACGCGCAGCAGCCACCCCAGGCCGGACCGACGGTCGGGGTGGAGCCACTCGGCCTCGGTCTGGCCGCAGCGCGGGACGCGCTCGCTGGCGTGCCCGGGCTCGCGCGGCTAGCCAAGGCCTACGTACCATTCAGCGACGCCGACGCGGATGCCGCACTGCGCCGCGGCGGCCGCAGCCGCGGGCACGTGCAGCCCTGGGCCATTCAACCCTCCGCATTCGCCTGGCGCCCGGAGCAGGGCACCAACCTGTGGGTGCTGTCTGGCCGCTCAGGCGATCGCGCCGTCATGGCCCTGCTCTACCGTCGTGGCGGGGGCCGGCTCGAGCACGCGGCGAGCCTGGTCGTCGACGAAGCAGACGCCTCAATCGCCATCGGATTCGCCGACCGGTACCCGAAGCAATTGATCTGGACCACATGCTACGGCTGCAGCGGCGAGGGCGGCACGGTACGCTTCGGGGACGACGGGCGAGTCGAGATCAACTATCGCTGAAGGCGCCGGCTCGACCGCCACGCGAAGGCCCGCATGGCTCCAGAGTCGGAAAATGCACCCGCCCCGCGCGGGCGGGCGCGGCGCTGGCGGCGCACGGCCCAGAACGCGATCGCGCTGATCGTGCTGTACGGCAACGCGGCGGTGGCCCTGCAGCCCCCGCCGATACGACAGCTGCGGCTGCATTTGCCCTGCCCGCTGTTCCTGCTGGACGCGTTCCTGATCACCGGCATGTTCAACTCGTACAGCCTCGTCAACACCGACCTGTACATCGCCGGCCAGCGCACCCGCGACGGCCTGATCGCGGACCGCCGCCGCTGGATCGATCTGCCGGTGCGCGAGCACTTCGCGCAGCGACAGGGCATCGTCTTCACGCAGATGTTCGCCACGCACCAGTGGGACATCCACGGCTTGCGGGCGCAGCAGCGCGCCTGGAAGGATCTCGCGCGTCGGATTCGCGAGCATCAGAACCGCCTGCATCCGCAGCACAAGGTCTCGCGTGTCAGCTTCGGCATCGTATTCTGGCCGCAGAGCCCCGCGGGCTATCGCGCGTTGAAGCGGGCACCGCTGGTCAAGACGCAGTCCTGGTACACCGAGCCCGAGGAGCGATGAGCGCCCTGGGCGCGCTCGATCGATTCCTCCACGCACCGGCGCCCGGCTACCGGCTCGCGTCCGTGCGCATCCTGTTCGGCCTGTACCTACTCTTTTACCTGATCAACCTCTGGCCCGATGCCGTGCTGATGTTCTCGAACCAGGGCGTCCAGCTGCCCTACCTCGTGCCCGACTATGCACCGCCGCCGGCGGCGGCGCGCGCGCTGCTTGGGGCCATGATCGCGATCGACCTGGCCCTGATCGTGGGCTACCGCAGCGAGCTGGCAGCACGCCTGCTGCTGCTACTGTTTCTGTATCACTATTTCCTGCAGCTCGCGGTCAGGCAATCGTCCTACGACCGCCTGATCGTGATCGACCTGCTGGTGCTCTGCTTCGCCGACGCGGGCCGGGTCTGGGGCCTGGACGCGCAGCGCCGCGAAAGCGAAGGCTCAAGCGTGTGGGGCGAGCGCGTGCTGGCCATGCAGACGCTGCTGCTCTACTTCGGCTCGGGCTTGTGGAAGCTGTGCAACCCCAAGTGGCACACCGGCGTGTTGCTGCGCTCGAACATGCAGGGGATGTGGGCTTCGCCGCTGGCCTTTGCCCTGGTTCAGAGCGGTCTTTCCGAGCACGCCTGGACTTGGTTGTCGTGGACGATCATCGGCTTCGAGTTGATGATCGCGCCGTTGCTGCTCGTGCGCCGCACGCGCCCGCTAGCGCTCGCCCTGGGCCTGGGCTTCCACCTGTTCAACACCTTCGCGCTGGTCATTCCGGAGTTCCTGGTCGCGGTGGCAAGCTATCCGGTGTTCGTGCAGAACACCACGCTGGAGCGGGTGGGTGCGCGCGGAGCCGCGCTGGTCCGTGCGCTTTGGTCCCACGCGCGGCGGGCGGCGCAGCTCGGCCGCCGCCGGCTGCCGTGAGCGTGCGCGCCTGCCGCGCGCCCTACTTGGCCGCAGCCGCCGGCTGCGGCATCGTCACCAGCTCCTCGGCCACGGTCGGGTGCACGCCGAGCGTGCGATCGAGCTGAGCCTTGGTCGCGCCGCACCGCAACGCGACCGCAAAGCCCTGGATGATCTCGGCGGCGTGCGGCGCCACCACGTGACAACCGAGCACGCGCTGCGTGTCGCGGTCGACGACCAGCTTGACCAGCGCCAGCTCGTCCCGCCCGCTGAGGCGGTGCTCGAGCGGCACGAAGACCGAGCGGTACAGCTCCGGCTCCAAGCCGCGCTCTCGAGCCGTGGTCTCCGAGAGCCCGACCTTGGCGAGCTGGGGCTGGCAGAAGACCGCAGTCGGCACCAGGTCCCGATCGATCAGCGGCTCGGGCGCGCCGAAAAGCGCGCGCGCCACCGCCTGCCCTTCCGCGATCGCCAGCGGCGTGAGACCCAGACCGCCGGTGCAGTCGCCGATCGCGAAGATGCCCTCGACCGAGCTGCGATTATGCTCGTCGACCAGCACCCGGCCGTCGTCGCCGAGCGCGACTCCGATCCGGTCCAGGCCGAGCCCGGTAGTTGTCGGCACGCGCCCCACCGCGAACATAAAGCACTCGGTGTCGAGCTCGCCTCCGGAAGTCAGCTCGACGCGGAGGCGCGCGCCGTGCCGGCGCAGCGCCCGCACCTGCTGGCCGGGCCGCAACCCAATGCCCTGCTTGCGGAGCTCGCCGGCCAAGTGCCGGCGCGCGTCATCGTCGAAGCCGGACAGGATCTCAGCCGCGCGATACACGATCTGCACCTCGACGCCGAGCCGCCGGAAGATCGAGGCGAATTCCAGCGCCACGTAGCCCGCACCCGCGATCACGATGCGGCGCGGCAAGCGGTCGAGGTGAAAGGCCTGGTCCGAGGTGATCGCGAGCTCGCGACCATCGACTTTGGGTACGCGCGGGGCACCCCCCGTCGCGATGATCAGGTAACGCGAGCGCAGTCGGCGCCGCCCGATCCGAATCTCAGTCGGCTCGACCACCCTCGCCTCGCCCTCGAGCACGATCACACCCGCACGCTCGAGCAGCGCGCGGTAGACGCCGTTGAGGCGCAACACCTCGCGGTCGGTGCGCGCGACCAGCCGTGACCAATCGACCCGCGCGCGCCCTAGCCCTTCGGCGTACGGCGTCGCATCGTGGAACGCCTGAGCAGTCTCGGCGCCGCAATACAGCAGCTTCTTGGGAATGCAGCCCGCGTTGACGCAGGTCCCTCCTAGCTTGGCCTTCTCGATCAGGCCCACGCGCGCGCCGAGGCCGGCGGCGACGCGGGCGGCTCGGACTCCGCCCGATCCGCCGCCGACGACCAGCAGGTCGAAGTCCAGGCGAGCCACGTCGAATCAGGAAACGTAGTCGCGCAGCCGGTCCATGCTTTCGATGCGCTGCAGCTTGGCCAGGCCCTGGGTCTCGAGCTGCCTCACGCGCTCGCGGGTCAGGTTCATGATCTGTCCCACCTCTTCCAGCGTGATGCCGCCGCGGTCGGCGATGTCGAGCGCGCAGGTGTCGGTCATTTCCCAGACCTCCACGTCCGGGAAGTTGATCTTGATCGAGCCGCGCACCGGGTGGACGTCGATGTAGAGGTGATACTTGCACGCGACGAACGGACAGGGCCGCTCCATTTCCAGGCAATCGCCGCGCGTCGTTGGACGCCAGTAATCCTGCTCCGGATATTGCTCGCGCCCGCGGTTGAGCTCAGTCTTGCTCAGACGGCGGATCGAGATCGTGTGCGCACGTGCCCGCGTCCTGCGCTTGCGCCTGCCTCGCTCGTCGGAATCGGGGTCCGCTTCAGCCAGCTCCATGAAGCTCGCCGCCAGCGCCCCGATCGCGATCGGATTGACGGCGGAATGCTCCGCCGCGTCCCCCTCCAGCTCCAGACTCGCCTGTTCGTCGCCCATCGTCGCCTCCCTAATCCGTCCGCGGGTGATCGCCCGTCACACCGCCGCCCGGGCCATGCGCGCACGCATGGCCAAACGTCCTTCGATCGCGCGCAGGCGCTCGAGCAGATCAGCGGCCAGCGCCCGTGCTTCAGCCAGCGCGCGCTTGAGCACCTCGTCCACGCGCTCGGCTTCGCCGTCCTCGACCGCGTGCTCGACCCGAGCCAGCACTTGGTCGAGCTGGCGCGCCAGTCCGGCGATCTCGCCGCCCAGGAACAGCAGCTGTTGCTGGATCTCCTGGATCGTATAGCCCTGGGCCATCAGCCGCCGGATCAGCTCGACCTGACGCACCACCCCGGGGGGGTACAAGCCCTGCGACCCGCGGTGCTTGCCCTTGCGCCCAACGCGCACGCTGCGCGGCAGCAGGCGAAGCTGCACGTACTTGCGGAAGGTCGCCTCGGTGAGCGGTTCCCCGCGGGCCGCGAACAGCTCCACCACCTGTTGGGTCGACAGACCGTCCGCGTGCGCCTGCTCCAGCTCGAGCAACTCCTGCTCGGTCCACCCCAAGCGTGGCTTTGCGCTATCGACCTCTGAACTAGTTCGTCTCACCGGATTCCTTTAATCGATTGAGACTGAATATATTCTGTTCAATATAAGGCTGTCAACGCAAAATCCCAAATGGGGACACTTCTGTCGCTGTGACGGCCCCGAGATTCGCGATTTAGCCCTGTAAGATCAGTCGGTTGGACGGAGCGCTGGGTGCTACCCCATCCGCTTGTGGGCCTTCGATTGGCGCGTCTTACCAGCGATTTCTGGGTATAGGCTGCGATCTGAGACCAGTTGGAGCGATCGCTATCCTGAGCGATTCGCCCTCGGCCAGTCCGGAATCCCAGCTGCAAGCAGATCGCTACTAGGCGATAGCGATCCCATCGCAACCGCACAGCTCAGCCCTCGGGCACACCTGCGGCTCGCGCTCGTTCCGAGCGCTGGCTCCGGCACGGGCGCAGCCGCCGCTCTCAGTCCTCGGCGTTGGGGCCTTCGGACAGGCGCCGTTCCTTGGCTTCCACAGCGTCCACGAAGAGCGCGAAGTACTCGCCGGCGCTGGTCACCGTGAAGAAGACGCTCAGGTACAGCAGCACAAGCCCGACCGCGTTCATGTCGACGAAGCCCGCGTAGAAGCCGAAGTCGAGGTAGTAGGTATTGTGCAGAATCAACGTGAGCACGGCGACCATCTGTACGGCCGTCTTGTCCTTGCCTCCGCGGCTGGCGGCGATCACCACGCCTTCGCTCATCGCGATGCTGCGCAGCGCTGTGACCGAGAGCTCGCGAGCGGCGATGACGATCACCGCCCACGCCGGCACGCGGCCGAGCTCTACCATCAAGACCAACGTGGCCAACACGATCAGCTTGTCGGCCAGGGGGTCCAGGAACTTCCCGAGCACGCTTATCAGCCCCATCCGCCGGGCGAGATAGCCGTCCACGAAGTCAGTGATGGCGGCCAGCGAGTACAGCATCATCGCCCAGAAGTTGCTGTGACGCGTGTCCTGCCACATCAACCACAGGACGAGGGGAATCGCCGCGATCCGCCCCAACGTCAGCAGGTTCGGCAGGTTAAGCGCATCCTCCCGCAGGGACTTGCGCCGCTGTGCCTTCTGGCTCGGCTCGGTCATCGCCGTGCGCCCCAACCGCTGCCCGGTGTATGAGACCTGTGCGGTCCCGTCAATGCGACGCGTGGCGAAACGCGACTCCGCGTGTCATCCTCTGCGGCGCGGTGCGGCGCAGCGCTCGACGAATCCTGCCCCCGCGCCTGGTTTGGATGGACGACAGAGCGCCACGACGACCCTGGTGGCGGACCCTGGGCCAATGACGCGCCCGGGTCCGGCTTCGGCGCGGATGGCCGCCCTGCTCTCGGCGCCATGGGGGGCCCGCGCGGGCGCCCCACACGGGCCTTCGGCCACTGCTCTGTTGCGCGTGCCGGAGACGGTGATGTGGCTCGGCGCGGGGGCGCTGGTGCTGGCGGCCGCGCACCGGCTGTGGCAGCTGGCACGAAAGCGGGGCCCGCGATGAGCTCGGTGGAAACGCCCGAAGCCTCTCCTGCGGGCGAGCCTTCTGGCGTCGATGCATCCAACCAGCTCGCCGCCGGCATGGCCCGCAAGATTCTAGCGGCGGTGCTCCTGGCAGCGTTGCTTTACGCCGCGATGGCGATGTACGGGGACCTGCGGAAGCTCCGGGGCGCCGCCAGCAGCTTCGCCCCCGCCTCGTTCGTGCTGGGCCTCGCGCTCGCCACCGGCAACTACGGCCTGCGGATCTTTCGCTGGCAATACTATCTCAAGCACATCGGCATCCGCATTCCGATCGGCGAGAGCTCGACCATCTTCTTGTCCGGCTTCTCCATGAGCGTGACGCCGGGCAAAGTGGGCGAGGTCTTCAAGTCGCTTCTGCTGTACGAAGCGCGACGTACGCCGATCGCCCGCACAGCTCCCATCATCGTCGCCGAACGGCTCACCGACTTGATCGCGCTCGTGCTGTTGATCTCGGTCGGCTCCCTGTCGTTCAAGGGCGGCGTGGTGTTGGCCGCAATGAGCGCGCTGTTCGTCGCCGCCCTGATCGTCGTCTGCACGTATCGCCCGCTCGGCCGCTGGTTGCTGGGCTGGACCGACCGTGTGCCCGTGGTCAACCGCATCAGTCACAAGTTGCATGAGGCCTATGACTCCTTGCTAGAGATGACGCGCCCTCTGCCATTGCTTGTTGGATCGTTCATCGCGTTCCTGGCCTGGGGGCTCGAGTGCTGCTCGTTGTACGCCATCGTGCACGGCTTTCCGGGCGTGCACATGAGCTGGGATGCCGCCGTGTTCGCGTACTCGGCTTCGACCATGGTCGGCGCCCTGGCGATGATGCCTGGCGGCCTGGGCGTGACCGAGATCGGGATGACCGCCCTGCTCCAGGCACTGGGCGGCCCGGCGCTCCGCGCTCCGGTCGCCACGGCGACGACCATCCTGGTGCGAATCGCTACGCTGTGGTTTGCCGTCGTGATCGGCTTCACCGCGCTGGCCGTTCACCGCGCCATGCAGCGCCAGCGAGTTGCGGCCGGATCGAGCAGCCTGTAAGCCGACCACGCGCGCAGCCGGTAGGCGGGAGGTCAGACGCCGCGCTGGACCGCCGGCACCTTGGAGCGCGCCGGCGCGCCTGCGGCAAGCCGTGCTGCGGCACGCCTGGCCGCACGCGCCTGCCTGCGCCGCTCCGCGTCGAGCGTACGCGAGCGCCGCGCGACCCAATAGATCGCGCCGCCGATCATCGCCACCGGCAACGAGGTCATGAGAATCGTCGTGCCCACGAAGGCAACGCGATTGGCTTCGTTCTTGCTGGCGAAGCAGACCGGACACGCCAACGCCACACCCGGGAGCTCCAAAATTGCGACCGCCAGGCCCACCGTGTGCGCCAGCATCGACCGTAGGCGTGTCACAGGTACACCCTCCAATAAAGGATGGGCCACAGCCCGACCACGAAGTACCACAGGACCTCGGTGGCCACGAGCTCGCCCATCACGAGCTTGCCGCGCCGCAAGCGCTGATACGCCCAGACCAGCACACCCAGTCCCGCCATCGCGTGCAGGCCGTGGGCGCCGATGATCAAGTAGAAGAAGCCGCCGTGCGTGCTCGAGGTCATCGTCAGGCCTTCGCGCAACAGCGCAACCCATTCTGCGCCCTGGAACACGAGAAAGAACGCGCCGAGCAAGATCGCGATCAGCATCGACCGGCCTGCATCCTTGCCGCCGCGGCGGTACGCGCGGTGCGCCGCGGCCAGCACGAAGCCGCTCGCGATCAGCGCCGCGGTGTTGATCAGCGTCTCCTCGATCGGCAACCGAGGCTGGCCAGGCGGCGGCCAGCCGTCCAACGCCGTCGTCTTCACGATGGCATGGGCGCTGATCAGGCCGCTGAAGAACATCGTCTCCGCGATCACGAAGATCAGCATCCCGATCACGGCGTTGGGAGCGATCTGCTGCCGCCGGGCGGCCGGCATCTTGCGGCTCAGATGTAGGACCTTGCCCGTCGCTTCCATGGCTCCTGCCGCCTCCGCCTATTCGTGTTCCCCGCCTTCGTGCTCGCCGTGCTCACGCTCTGCCTTGTCTTCGGCCAACGCGCGCTTCGACCAATCCTGGGCCGCCACGTTTACCCATTGCCGGCCGCGATGCTTCATGACGTCGGGCGAGACACCGGCGTAGAACAGCGAAAGCAAGGCCAGCGCGGTCAGCAGCAGGTAGGCGATGTAGCGCTTCTCGATCCGCAGGTGCATGAAATTCGCAGCAACCATGTAGGCCTTGATCACCGCGATCCCGAACGCGGTGATCAGCGTCACCAGCTTGATGCCGATCATCGGACCCGCGACGCTCATCAGGAGCAAGACGACCAGGGCGGCGTAAACCTTGAAGTAGTTGACGTGGTGCGCGTCGTGCGCGTCTGCGTGGGCTGCTTCGGCAGGGTTTTCCATGGGTACGCCTTGTCGCTACTTCGCGATGTAGAGCAGCGGGAACAGGAAGATCCAGACGATGTCGACGAAGTGCCAGTAGTTGCCGATCAGCTCGACCCGTTGCAGCTCGCGGTTCTTCCTGACGTCGAAGGAGATGATGGCCATGATCACCATGCCGCCGATCACGTGGCACGCATGCAGCCCGGCCGCCGTGTAGTAGAACGACCAGAACGCGTTCTTGGTGATGGTGTAGCCTTCGCTGATCTCGCCGGTCCACTCGTAGCCCTTGAGGCACAGGAAGGTCAGGCCTCCGAGGAACGTGCCCCACAGGTACTTGAACGCCTTGGGTCCGTCGCCGGCCTGGGCGGCCTGGTGGGCCAGCACGGCCGACAGGCTCGAGGTCAACAGCACGAACGTGTTGGTTGCGCCGATCGCGGTGCGGGTGTGCGCGGCGTAGTCGCCGAACTCCGGGTGCCCCAAGCGGTGCATGACATAGGACGCCAGCAGCCCGCCGAAGATCACGATCTCCGAGGCGATGACCCACCACACGGCCAGCCGGCCGGTCGGAATGCCGGTGGCGCTGCGGGTGGTTGCGATCGGTTTCATGCGCTCACTCCTGTGTGTTCTGCCGATCAGGTCTCGACGTCTTGCGGCCAGAAGTCCTCTTCACGGCCTGGAACGCTGTACTCGTACGGTCCACGGTAGCAGCTAGGCAGCTCGGCCCAGTTGCCGTGCCCTGGAGGCGACTCGGTGGTCCACTCCAGCGTGTTGGCCTGCCACGGGTTCTTGCCCGCCGGCTTGCCGTGCTTGAGGCTCCAAAAGAAGTTGAACAAGAAGAAGAACTGCGACGCGAGCATCACGAGCAGCGAGATCGTGGCGAACTGCCGCATGTGATAGAGCTCGGGCCGCGCGAGCTCGGGGAAGTTCTCGTAGCTCCAGATGCGCCGGTGCTGACCGGCCAGCCCCAGCATGAACAGCGGGACGAAGATGCCGTTGAACGGCACGAACGTACCCCAGAAGTGAATCTTGCCGAGGGTCTCGTTCAGCATGCGCCCGAACATCTTCGGGTACCAGTACGTGATGCCGGCAAACACGGCCAGAATCGCGATCGGCACGAAGGTGTAGTGGAAGTGAGCGAGCACAAAGTAGGTGTCGTGGAAGTAGATGTCCGCGCCGCTCGCGCCCAGGAAGATGCCGGTCACCCCGCCGATGATGAAGGCAAAGATGAACGAAAGCGCCCACAGCATCGGCGTGGCCAGGCGGATGGAGCCCCCGTAGAGAGTGGCGATGTACACGAACACCATCTCCGCGATCGGCACCGAAATCAGCACCGTGGTCACCGTGAACACGTTGGCCATGCGCGGGTCGATGCCGGCGATGAACTGGTGGTGCGCCCACACGAAGAAGCTGAGCAGACCCGTGGCGAAGGTGGTGAACAACACCGTCTTGTAGCCGAACATCTTCTTGCGCGAGAACACCGTGATGATCTCGGCCACGATGCCCAGGGCGGGCAGCAGCACCACGTACACCTCGGGGTGGCCGAAGAACCAGAACAGGTGCTGCCACAGGATCGGGTCGCCGCCGCGCTTCGGGTCGAAGAAGCCGGTGCCGATGGTCTGGTCGAAGCCGAGCATGATCGCGCCCGCGATCAGCGGGCCAACCGACGCCATGAACAGGATGCTGGCGATCACGATCATCCAGACCACGATCGGCATGTCGAACATCTTCATACCGGGCGCGCGCGAGTTCATCGCGGTGGTGACGAAGTTGATGCCGCCGAGCAGGAAGGCCACGAACTCGAGGGCGACGGCGATCAGCCACATCGGCGCCCCGAGCGGCGTCATGTTGAAGTGCGAGCTGGCGGAGAGCGGCGGATAGGACGTCCAGGCACCACCGAACGCGCCGCCCGGCACGAAGAACGCAGCCAGCAGCACCAGCGCGCTGAGCAGAAACACCTGGTAGCTGAGCCGGTTGACGCGCGGGAACACCATGTCGTCGCAACCGATCATCAGCGGGATCAGGAAATTGCCGAAGGCCGCGATCAACACCGGCATCGCCACCCAGAAGATCATGATCGTGCCGTGGTTCGTCACCAGCTCGTTGTACTCGCCGGGACCGACCTGGCCGTAGCCGGGCACGTGGATGCCAGGAAAGGCCAGGTTCATGCGAAACACGTAGGCGAAGAAGCCACCGATCATGGCCATGAACATGCCGGTGAAGAGGTACTGCTTCGCGATCATCTTGTGGTCCGTCGACCACATGTACTTGATGAAGAAGCTCTCCTCGTGATGCCCAGCATGCGCATGCGCATCCCCGTGGGCTGGCTCGCCATGCGGCTCCGCTTCGTGTGCTGGTTCAGCCATGCTGCGTCTCCTGGGTGCTCATTAGTGCGTCGCGGCGGCGAGGGGGGCGGGCGCGTTGTTGGCCATCCAGGCGGCGTGCTCGGCCGCGGTCTCGACCACGATGCGCGCGGGCATCAGGCCATGGCCGATGCCACACATTTCCGCGCACTGAATGTCGTACACGCCGACCTTGGTCGGCTTGAACCAGCCGCTTATTACACGGCCCGGTATGGCATCGTGCTTGAGGCGAAACGCCGGGATACTGAAGCTGTGCAGCACGTCGCGGGCTTCCAGCTTGAAGTGATAGACGTCGTTGACCTTGACGTGGAGCTCGTCAGAGGTGGGGATGTCGTCCGCGGTGTCCAGCTTCCCGTCGGGGCCGGGGTGGACGAAGGTCCAGGCCCATTGCTGGCCAATCACGCGCACGGTCTCATCCGCGGGCGGCGCGGTCTGCTCGACATTGAACCATACGCGCACCGCCGCGACGATGATGAGCACATCGCAGACCAGCACGAGGTAGTGCGGATACGCCACCCAGGCCTTCTGGTGCTTGTCCTCGCCGGTGATGTACAGGGCCTTGCGCCCGTCCTTTTCGCGAAAGGCGATCACCAGGCCGAGCAGCACCATCTCGGCCAGCACGCCCCAGAAGCCGACCAGGATCGCGACCAGCATGATGAGGCCATCGATGTCCGACGCGAAGGACGAGGCCGAGGCGAGATAGCGATCAGTGAGACTGCCCATGCTGGCCCTCGGGTGCTGGGTTGTCAGGTTGAACGTCGCGACTGATCACGAAGGTGACGACGGTCGAGACGTACAGGAACGCGCCCACGATGACGATCGTGAACCACTTCTTCGCCTCGACATCGGGGTCGTCATGCATGTGCGCCATGTTGTTGCTCCTGCCTCTACTTCAGCGTCGCGATGTACGCCACGACATCCTTCATGGCCTGGTCGTTCGCGAGCGCGAGCGCCTGCGGCCGCATTTGAGAGCCTTCGACGTCCTTGGCGGTACCGCCTCGGATGCCTGCCTTGAACTTCTTGAGTTGAGCCAGCAAATACCAGTCGCTGGCGTGCTTCAAGGGCGGCGCCTTGACCAGCTGCTGGCCGGAGCCGTCGGCCTGGTGGCAGGCGCTGCACACCGTGAACAGCGCTTTGCCGTGGACGGCATCGCCGCCCTGCAGGGCCGGCGGCGCGGCCGGCCGCGGCAAGCTCGCGACGTACGCGGCCACGGCCTTGAGGTCGGCTTCGTTGTGGAAGCTCCGGGTCATGGGCCGCATCATCATGCCGGTGGTGTCCTTGGGGTGCGCGCCCCGCACGCCGGCACGGAACTTCTTCAATTGCGCCTCGATGTACCATTGGGGCAGGCCGGCGATTGAGGGAGCATTGTACTCCCGATGGCCCAGGCCGGCTTCACCGTGACACTGGCTGCAGAGCTGAAAGATCTCCTGGCCGCTCGCGGTGGGTTGATCGGCCGGGATCTTGTAGTCGCAGCCGGCCACGAAGATCGCCAGGCAGGTCCCGAGCAGCAGGTGGCGCACAGGCAGTGGGAGTTGCAGCATCGATTTCAGCGTCGGCATCGCCAGCTTCCGGTCGGTGTTGGTCTCGTTCTCCAGCTTTTCCAGCGAGTTGGCTGTCATGGCCTGTTCGTTCCCGCTAGTGCGCAGCCGCCGGTGGAGCCGAGCCGGGCGCGGCTGGAGGCGTCGCTCCTGCCCCGGCGCCCGCCGCGCCGCCCGCAGCCTCGGCCCCGGCGCCGGTCTGAATCGCCGCTAGCTCGTCCGCGCTCCACGACTTGGTCCGGCCCGCCAGCTCCGAGCGCACCTTCTTGACCAGCCCGACGTCGACAGCGCCGGCGTGATTGCCGAAGTGCGAGCGCGCAAAGCTGATCGCCTCGGCGATCTGCGCGTCGCTCAGCCCTGGCGGAGGCGGCATGGTCGACGCGAACTTCGTGCCCTTGACCTGGATCGGGCCGGTCAGGCCGAGCAGCACCACCCGCACCGGGATCTCGGGATTGCCGAGCAGCCACTCCGAGCCTGCGAGCGGGGGAAAAGCGCCGGGCAAACCCATTCCATTCTGCTGATGGCAGGTGGCACACACGGTTTGAAAGGGCCCCGTGAGCTTGGGCGCAGCGCTCGCGGTCTCGTCGGCCGGACGCACGACCGGCGACAGCCCGGCCGACTGGCTCGTGATCGACTCGGGCGTCGGGATCACCGCGTGGCCGGTGGTGATGTTGACACCCAGAAACACGGCCACCCCGACCACGACACCGCCCAGCGGCGCCACCAGGCTTGGTCCAGCTTTCTTGTCGGTCATCGTGGGGCCTCGTGAGCCGGCACAGCGCCGGACGCTTTGGCAGGAGCGGTCGGGTGCGGCGCGCCCGTGGGCTGCGGCGCGACCGGACGCACGGCGGGAGCCGGCTTCGGCGTGGCCGCGGGCGCAGCTAGCGCAGCCTTGGGCGGCACCGGCTTGGCCACCACTGGCTTCGTGGCCGCGGGCGCGGGCGCGCCGGGGGCGGGGGCGCCGGCCTCGGCACCAGCGGCAATCGCTTGGGCCTGCGGTGCGGCAGTCGGCGCCGCGGGCGCTGGAGCCGGCTGCTTGCGCGGAACGTACGCGGTGAAGCCCGGCTGGTGGATCCATCCCGACATCGGCGAGAGGTCCTCGGATGGCTTCGGCGCGACCAGCGGGAAGGCCATGCGCCCGCGCTGCGCCAGCGCCTGCATCGCCCGATCGATCGGCATTCTGCCCGAGGAGAGCTTCTGCTGTTCCTGGGCGCGGACCGCGGCAAGCTTCTCGTTCATGGGAGCGTCCACCTCGAGCCCGTGAACCACCGACACGTCGAGGTAGCTCGCGTACCAGTGCTGAGCGCCGAACAAGACCGCGATCGTGGTGATCGCCGCGCCGAGGTAAGCGAAGAGCTCTTGTCTTGCGTCCATGTTTGGCCTGCTTCCTCGCCTAGAACTGCACGAAGTCCAACGCTCGCTCCAGACGCGGGTCGCGCAGCGCGATCACCGGGTGGTTCAGCATGCGCCTGAACACCACGGCCAGGTAGATGCCCACGCAGCCCAACACGCAGCCGAGGTCGGTCATGAAGCCGGTGGGCGAGAACGGCACCTCCGACCCGCTGTAGTACGGCATGATCCAGTAATACATCTCGACCAGGTGCAGAGCGGCGATCCATCCCGCGCCGAGCCCGAGCAGACCAAGGTTGCGCTTGGCGTTGCGCGACATGACCATGAAGAACGGGATGATGAATTTCACCACCACGATCGAGACGCTGATCATCCTCCACCACTGAAAGTCCCAGCGGTGGTGGTAGTAGATCGTCTCTTCCGGGAGGGCGGCGTACCAGATCAGCATGAACTCGCTGAACGAGATGTACGCCCAGAACACCAGGAAACCGAACATCAGCTTGCCCAGGTCGTGGAAGTGCTCGACGTTGATCTCGTCCTTGACCACACCGGCGCGCCGCAAGCCGAGACAGACCAGGATGTTCAGTGCGAGCCCCAGCACGGCCGAGGTCGCGAAGATGCGCACTCCGAACATGGTCGAGTACCAGTCGGGCTCGAGGCTCATGACCCAGTCGAACCCGGCGAAGGTCAGCGACAGCGCGAACACCCACATCGCGCCCGGCGCGAAGCTCTGTAGCTTCACGGTCCACTTCGGGTCGCCGCTCTTGTCTTGCTCCGTCGAGTAGCGGAACAACCTGTCCGCGAGCCACAACCAGAGCAGCAGGTACAGCACCGCGCGCCCATAGAAGAAGCCCGGATTCAGAAAAGGCAGCTTCTTGTCCAGCGTGGCTTCTTCGGCGGCGTGCTCGGGACCGCTCGCCTCGGCGCCCTCCTGCTCTGCAGCTGCCCCTTCGTGCCTGGCCTCGCCCACCTGCACGTGCTCCTGGGCATGCGCCACCGCCGCGCTCTGCTCGTGCCACCAGGGGTAGAGCTTGTTGGCGTTCAGGAACAGATGCGGCAGCGCGAGCAGCGGAATCACCACCACGCCGGCCACGAAGAACTCCGAGGTGCGCCGCACCGTCACGCTCCAACCGGCCGCGGTCAGGTGCTGGATCAAGACGAAGAACATCGACCCGAAGGCCATCGTCAGCACGGTCGCAAACCCCATCAGATACGAGAACGCGAACCGTCGCGGATCGAGGCTGTAGCCGATGGCCGCGACCACCAGGCCCACGGCGCCGACCGCGGCCGCCATCTTCCACGCTTGCGCCCAGACGTTCTGCGGCGGAATGCGGTACTGAGCCGCGGCAGTGTCCTTGCTCTGTTCCTTGGCGTCGCTCACGGCCTACTCTCCTTGCGACAGCTCCAGCGCGCGCACGTAGCTCACGATCGCCCAACGGTCGTTGACGGGAATGCGCGCGCCGTACGACGGCATCACACGCACTCCATGGGTGATGGTCGCGAACACCTGCCCGTCCGGCATTTGGCGGATTCGATCTTGATGGAAGCTCGGCGGCGCCGGTTGCCAGCCCGAGCGCTCGATCACCGTACCGTGACCGCTGCCGGTGCCGTCGTGGCAGGGCCGGCAATAGATGTTGAAGCGATCGTGGCCGCGGTTGACCAGCGCGCTCATCCCGCCGAACCCGTCCACCACCGGCTTGGGGATCTCCAGCACGTAGCCCGAGTCGTCGGGTAGCCTGCCCCTGCCGATTTCGGGATCGATCTGCCGCTCGCGCGGCACCGTGCCCTCGACCGGCGTGCGCATCGTGCGGTGGTCGGGAAAGAAGTTGCAGTAGGCCTGCGCGTTGTAGCGGTCCTGGTCGTACATGTTGCGCAGGGGGACGATCGGCGGCTCGACGCTGGTCTGGCCGCGACATCCCGCGCCCGCGAGCAGCGCCAGCGTCGCGAGCGCGCAGCCGGCGGCAAGCCGGCGACGTGGTGGTAGGCGCGTCATGCCGACTCCTCCTCCACGAGCTCGAGGAAGCTCGGATGGAGCGACTCGAGAAACTCCCGGGTCTTGGCGACGTCGAACTGCTTGTCCTCCGCCTCGATCGAGACGAAGAACTTATCGTTGGAGAACGACTCGAAGCGGTCCGAATAGAACACCGGGTGATGGTGACGCGGGATCTGATTGAGCCCGAACATGCCGAAGGTCGCCCCGAACGACGAGATCAGCACCGTGAGCTCGAACATGATGGGCACCATCGACGCAAACGCGTCGGGTGGCTTGCCGCCGATGACGAGCGGGTAGTCGTAGCCGTTCATCCACTGCATCATCAACACCGCCAGGCTCAGCCCGGTGAGCCCGGAAGCGAGCACGATCCAGCCCAGGCGCGAGTCGGAGAGGCCCATCGCCGCGTCCATGCCGTGGACCGGATACGGCGAGTGCACGTCCCACTTCTGGAAGCCCGCGTCACGCACCTTTTCGGCTGCGCCGATGATGGCGTCCGCGGTGTCGAACTCCGCCAGGAACAAGACGGGGCGTTTGCCGGTTGCGTTGGCCGCCGACATCTCAGGCCTCCTTGACCGCCAGCGCCGGCACCGCCGGCGCATGCTCGTGATGCGCCGTAGCCGGCCCATGGTGATGGCTCGGTTGCGCGCCGGGGACGATGGCCTTGACCTCGAACATCGCGATCTGCGGCAACCAGCGGATGAACAGGGCGAACAGCGTGAAGAACAGCCCGAGTGATCCGGTGAAACAGCCGATGTCGACGATGGTCGGGTGGAACCAGCCCCACGACGATGGCAGGAAATCGCGGTGGAGCGAGGTCACGATGATCACGAAGCGCTCGAACCACATGCCGATGTTGATCAGGATCGAGATCAGGAACATCACCGGGATGCTGGTCCGCATCCGCTTGAACCAGAAGATCTGGGGTGACAGTACGTTGCAGGTGACCATCGTCCAGTAGGCCCACCAGTAGGGGCCGGTGGCGCGGTTGATGAACACGTAGCGCTCGTACTCGTTGCCCGAGTACCAGGCCGTGAAGAACTCGATCGAGTACGCGTAACCGACCAGGCTGCCGGTCACGAGCATGATCTTGTTCATGTTCTCGAGGTGCTTCATCGTCATCAGGTCTTTCAGTCCGTAGACCTGACGCGCGATGATCATCAGCGTCATGACCATCGCGAAGCCGGAGAAGACGGCGCCAGCGACGAAGTACGGCGGGAAGATCGTGGTGTGCCAGCCCGGCTCGACGCTGGTAGCGAAGTCGAAGCTGACCACCGAGTGGACCGAGAGCACCAGCGGGGTCGAGAGCGCGGCCAGGATCAGGTAGGCGCGTTCGTAGTTGCGCCAGTGGCGGCTGCTGCCGCGCCAGCCCAGCGCAAACGCGCCGTAGACACGCTTGGGGATCAGCGACTTGGCCCGGTCACGCAGCGTTGAGAGATCCGGGATCAGCCCGACGTACCAGAACAGCAGCGAGACTGTGAAGTAGGTGCTGACCGCGAACACGTCCCACAGCAGCGGGCTCTTGAAGTTCGGCCACATCCACATCTGATTGGGCAGCGGCAGCGTGTAGTAGATGTGCCAGGGCCGCCCCACGTGAATCGAAGGGAACAACAAGGCGCAGATGACGGCGAAGATCGTCATCGCCTCGGCGAAACGGTTGACCGAGGTCCGCCAGCGCTGCCTGAACAGGAAGAGAATGGCGCTGATCAGGGTGCCCGCGTGACCGATACCGATCCACCAGACGAAGTTGGTGATGTCCCAGGCCCAGCCGACTGGGCTGTTGTTGCCCCAGACCCCGATGCCTTCCCAGAACAGGTACGACACCGAGATGCCGAGCACGCCGAGAAACACCAGCGAGATCCCGAAATAGATCCACCAGCCGAGCGGCGCGCGCTGCTCGACGACACGACTGACCTGCTCGGAAACCAGCGCCGGCGTCATGTGCGCCGGCAGCAACGCAGTTTCTCCGATTTCAGCGATTGGGCGAGCGGCACTCATCCCTTCATCTCCGGGTTCGGATTGCGGATCTTGCCGAGGAAGCGCGTGCGCGGGTGCGTGCCGACGTTGGCGAGCAGCCCGTAGCTGCGGTCGATTTCCCGCTTCTTGGTCACGGCACTCTTCGCATCGTTGATGTTGCCGAAGGTAATCGCCTGCGCTGGACAGGCCTGCTGGCAGGCGGTGACGATGTCACCGTCGCGCACCGTCCGGTCCTCGCGGATGGCGGCGATCTTGGCTGCCTCGATGCGCTGCACGCAGTACGTGCACTTCTCCATCACACCGCGGAAACGCAGGGTGACGCTCGGGTTGTACTGCATCTTCTGCGTCTCGGGAATGTCGAGGTTGAAGTTGAAGAAGTTGAAGCGCCGCACCTTGTAGGGACAGTTGTTCATGCAGTAGCGCGTGCCGATGCAGCGGTTGTACGCCATGTCGTTCAGCCCCTCGGGGCTGTGCGAGGTGGCGGCGACCGGGCACACGTTCTCGCAGGGCGCTTGCTCGCACTGCTGGCAGGCGACGGGTTGGTAGGCGACCTCCGGCTCGTCCGCGTCCTCGCCGACGTAGTAGCGGTCGATGCGCAGCCAGCTCATCACACGGCCACGCGCGATCTGCTCTTTACCCACGATCGGGATGTTGTTCTCGGCCTGGCAGGCAATCACGCAGGCGGAGCAGCCGATGCAGGTGTTGAGGTCGATGACCATGCCCCACTGGTAACCCTTGCTGTAATCTTGGACCTTCCATAGCGGCGGCGTGGACGGGTCGGGAGACTCCCACTGCCCGAAGTCCGGTTGCTTGCGGTAGTCCTCGAGCGTGGCATCGAGCGCCAGCGGGCGGCCCTCCATCGAGTCGTGATCCTGGGTCTGCGAGAGCGGGTAGCTGCGGCCCAGCTTCTCGACCTTCACCCCCGATACGAAGTGCGGGGCAGTGCTCGTGCGCAGCGGGTACACATCGAAGCCGGCTTCAGCCGCGTTGTGACCCGCGCGGGTGCGGCCCCAGCCCAGCGTGACACCGACCGTGCCGGCGGCCTGTCCGGGCTGCAGCCAGGCGGCGATCTCGATCGCCGAATCGCCCGCGCGCAGCTTGATCATGTCGCCGTTCTTGAGCCCGAGCGCCTTGGCAGTGCTGGGTGCGAAGGTCGCGACGTTGTCCCAGGTGATGCGCGTGATCGGATCGGGCAGCTCGAGCAGCCAGGTGTTGTTGGCGTAGCGCCCATCCATCAGCTTGTTGTCGGGTGCGAACACCAGCTCCAGGTTGTCGGCGCCGATCGGCGCCGCCGCCGCGATCGCACGCACTGCGTCGGCGACCGCTTGCTCCTGGATCGGCAAACCGCCCAGCACCTGAGCCTGGCTGGCGTTGGAGACGCCCTTCTGCACCAGCGCCTGCCAGGTCTGCTCCTCGCCAAGCCCGCGCGCGCTGGCGGTCGCGCGCACGACCGCGTGCCCGCTGCCGTCCTGCTCGCCGGCCAGCGGCGCCAGCAGCTCCAGATCGCTGCGCGCGTCGAACAGCGGCGCGATCAGCGGTTGCTGCACCGCGTAGAAGCCGTCGCGCGACTGTTGATCGCCCCAGGTCTCGAGCTCGTGCGCGCGTGGCACGTGCCAAGTGCACGCCTCGCCGGTCTCGTCGAGCCGGGAGGTCGCGCAGATGCTGAGCGGAACCTTGGCCAGGGCCTGCTTGAAGCCGAGGTCGGCCGGCGCGTCGTAGACCGGATTGCCGCCGAGCACGATCAGGGTCTGCACGTGGCCGGCGACCATTTCACCGGCCAGCGCCTTGATGTCCTCGAAGGGATCGCTCTGCTGCGGATCGACCGGCGCGACGTAGGTCACGGTGCGGCCGGCATTTTGCAGCGCGGAGTTGATCGCGTGAGCGAGCGCGTGGACCGCGGGCGGCTGACGCGAGCCCACCACCACCAGCGATTCACCGCGGTGGCTCGCCAGCTCCTTGGCCACCGCCTTGATCCAGTGTTGCGGCACGCCCTGCATCTCCGCCGGCCCGAGCGCGCTGGCGACGGCGCCGAGCGCCACGCCGTGACTCCCCAGCTCTGCGGCCAGCGCCTTGGCGTAGGCGCCGATCGCCTGTGCGGGCAAGCGCAGGCGATGGTCGGCGTTGGAGCCCGTCACGGTCATGCTCGGCTCCACCACATACAGGCGGCTCATGTTGCCCGTGTGTGCGGACTCCAGGTAGCGGCCCTGCGAGAACTCGCGCGCGGCGCGTACGTGGCCCGCTTCGGTCAGCAGGAAGTCAGAATCGAGCGCGACGATCACCTTGGCCGCGCGCGGCTGCGTCAGCGCGAGCAACGGCCGCCCCAACGCGAGCTTGGTGCCCGCAACCTCGTTGGCCTCGTTAACCGGAGCGTAGCTGTAGAAGCGCGACAGCGGCATCCGCTGCTTGATCGCCGCCCGCAGGCGCAGAAAGCTCGGCGAGTTGGTCGGCTCGGCTAACACGTGCAGGCCCTTGCCCGCGCTCTTCATCAGGCCGTCGACCAGCGGTTTGAGCTGCGCGTCGAAGTCGGCGTAGCTCTTCGTGATTCCCGCGCGCGAGGGCGTGCGCGCGCGGTCGGTGTCGTACAGATCGAGCACCGAGCCCTGGGTCTGCAGATCGGTGGCGCCACGGCTGGCCGGGTGGTCCGGGTTGCCTTCGATCTTGGTGGGACGGCCCTCGTAGCTCTGCACCAGCACGCCGAGCGCCTCGCCGCGGCGATTGATCACGCTCGCGTAGTGCGCCGGCACCCCCGGCGACACGTCCTCGGGCATGTGGGTGTAAGGCAGGATGCGCTCCACCGGACGCCGGATGCAGCCTTCGATTCCGGCCAGCGCCGAGATCGCGCCGCTCAGCGTCAAGAAGTGGCGGCGCTTGAGGCGGCCGAGCTCGACCAAGCCGATGGTCTGTTTGACGACGTCCGAGCCGCGCGCCTGCTCGCGCCCCGTCTCGGGGTCGTCCTTCGCTTCCAGGCTGCGCCAGAAGACCTTGCGGCCGGACACTTGCTTGCTGGTTTCGCTACTCATCGGTGGCATCCCGAGCAGTACTGAGGTGGGTGGACTTCGGCCTTGGCGAGCTGTTCTCCGCCCTCACCGGGGCGCCAGGTCATGTTCGTGATCTGGTCCTTGGGCCGTAGGTTCGGGGTCGGGTTGCGGTGACAGTCCAGGCACCAGCCCATCGCGATCGGCTTGTCGAGTCGCACCACATCCATCTGGTCGATGCGCCCGTGGCAACTGACGCAGCCCACGCCCGCAGCCAAGTGCACGCTGTGATCGAAATAGACGTGGTCGGGCAGCTTGTGCACCCGGATCCACTGCACCGGATTACCGCTGGTCCAGCTGTCGCGCAGGGCCGCGAGCTTGGGCGAGTCCTTCTTGACCACCGCGTGGCAACCCATGCAAGTGTCGGTCGGCGGGATCATCGCTTCCTGCGAGCGCTCGATGTTGGCGTGGCAGTAGCGGCAATCGATCCCGAGCTCGCCCGCGTGGAGCTTGTGGCTGTACGGAATCGGTTGCTCGGGCGCGTAGCCGACCTGCAGGTTCTTCGGCGAGAAGTAGTACCAGAAGACCCACGTCACTCCCGTGCCGGCTCCGCCCGCACCTAAGGCAAGCGCCAGCGGGAGGAAGTTCAGTGAGCGAGGGAATAGCTGCATAGCGTGCTCGTGCTCGTGGCGAGGCTGGAAATCGGGCGGCTTTATGACCGAGGGGCCGACGAAATACAAGATCGGCGATGCGCCGGCGCCTGAGCTGCTCGGCCGAGTGTCTCTTCTCTCCGTCTTCCGAGCCGGCCGCTAGGGTCGCGCTCGGTGTTGTGTCAAGCCGCCGTTGGGGGCGCGTGGCGCTACCCGGGTGCGACTCGGCGCCCGCTTTAAAAGCGAAACCCCAAGCCAGGTCAAGGGCGCATTGCGTCAATGCGCGACGCAACCGCCCGCGCTTGCTCTCGCCACGCCCGGATGGGACTTCTGGAAACAGTGGGCGTGCGCGTTCGCGCCGCGTGCCAAGGCTGGCGACCGGGCACCATTCCTCTCCGTGTCGACTGCCGACGACCGGCTGACTTGGAATATTCCGTCACAACAGCACGTGCTCTCCTTGACGCTGAGCGGGCGGGAGTGCTAGCCCTCCCGGGCCCTTTTTCCGACGGTTGTCGAGCTCGACATGGCCCGCGATCGACTGCCGGCGACGGTTGCGCGCACCAGCACTGAGAGCAGGTCCGGCTCCAGCTGGTTGCGGTCGCCGCGGCGCCCGCGGCCGTGCGTCCCGCTCGCGACCCGACCCCAACCCACGGTGCAGCCATTATGAAGACAGCCAAGGTCCTCGTTTCCGACAAGCTCAGCGACTCCGGCCTCAGCGTCCTGCGCGCCGCCACCGGTATTCATTTCGACTATCGGCCGGGCCTCAGTGAAGAAGAGCTCGCCGACGCGATCGGCGACTACGACGGTTTGATCATTCGCAGCGGCTCGAAGGTCACTGCCAAAGTGCTGGAAAAGGCCGAGCAGCTGCAGGTGATCGGTCGCGCAGGCATCGGCGTCGACAACGTCGACGTGCCGGCCGCGAGCCGCAAGGGCGTGGTGGTGATGAACACGCCGACCGGCAACGCGGTCACGACTGCGGAGCACGCGATCGCGCTGCTGATGTCACTGGCGCGCAAGATCCCCCAGGCGACGGCGTCGATCCGCGCCGGCAAGTGGGAGAAGAACAAGTTCCAAGGCACCGAGATCGCCGGCAAGACGCTGGGCGTGATCGGCATGGGCAACATCGGGCGAATCGTCGCCGATCGCGCGCTCGGCCTGAAGCTGCAGGTGATCGCATTCGACCCGGTGCTGAGCTCGGAGAAGGCGGCCAGCATGGGCGTCGAGCTGGTGTCGATCGACGAGCTGTTCGAGCGTGCCGACTTCCTCACCATCCACGCGCCGCTGACGCCAGAGACCAAGAACCTGGTCAACGCCGACGCGATGAAAAAGATGAAGAAGGGCGTGATGATCGTCAACGCGGCGCGCGGCGGCATCGTGGACGAACGCGCCCTCGCCAATGCGATCGCCGAAGGCCAGGTCGCGGGTGCTGCGCTCGATGTCTTCAGCAAAGAGCCGGTCGAGCAGGATAACCCGCTGCTCAAGCTCGAGCAGGTGGTGCTCACGCCGCACCTCGGAGCCTCCACCGCCGAAGCGCAGGACCGGGTGGCCAAGGAAATCGCCGAGCAGGTGATCGACTTCTTGACCCAGGGGACGATCCGCAACGCGGTCAACGTGCCGGCGCTGCCCGGCGAGGCAGCCGAGAAGCTGGCGCCGTACGTGGTGCTGGCGCGCAAGCTCGGGAAGCTGCTCGGTCAGCTCGAGGCGATCGACGTGCGCGAGGTGCGCGTGATCTGCGCGGGCGAGGCGGGTGAGTTCGGCGTGCGTCCGATCGCGAACGCCGCACTCTCGGGTTTCCTGGAGCGCTTCCTGGAGGGGCCGGTCAATCCGATCAGCGCCCCTTACGAGGCCAAGGAGCGCGGCATCCACGTGATCGAGGTGCGGGAAGAGGCGCCGCGCCGCTTCATGAGCAGCATGCGCGTGACGGTCTCGGGCGAGGCCGGGCTGCACACCGCCATAGGCACCCTGAGCGCATCCGGTCACTCGCTGCTGGTCGGCCTGGACGGCTACGAGATCGACGCGGCGCTCGAGGGCCGCGTGATGCTGATGCAGAACGTCGATCGGCCCGGGGTGATCGGCGCAGTCGGCACCATTCTGGGCCGGCGCGAGATCAACGTGTCGCGGATGCAAGTCGGCCTTGCCGACGGTGAGGCCCTGGCGCTGTACAACGTCGACCATGACATCCCCGAGGATGCGCTCAAGGAGCTGCGCGCCCTGCCCAACGTGCGCTCCGTGCTGCTCGTGAAGATGTGACGCGGTGATGGCGAGCCGCGTGCGATCGCCGAGCAGGTCCGCCCCGGCCGGAGTCGCACCGGGCTCGGGCCGGGCGCACACCGCGTGGCGCGCGCCGCCGCAGGCGTCCCCGCGCAAGGGCGAGAGCTTGCGCGCCGCGCGCAGCCCGGCGCCGAGCGCGCCGCTGGTGACGCCCAAGGGCATGGCGGACCTGTTGCCGCCGGAAGCGGCCGCGAGGCGGGAGCTCGCGCGGCGGGTGTTGCGCAGCTTCGAGCTCTCGGGCTACGAGCTGGTCACACCGCCTGTGTTCGAGCACGCCGAGGTGCTGGAGCGCGGCAACGGAGCGCTCGAGAGCAACGAGCTGCTGCGCTTCGTCGAGCCGGAGAGCGGCGAGGTCGCGGTGCTTCGCCCCGACATCACGCCGCAGATCGCCCGCATCGTCGGCACGCGCCTGAACAATCGGCCGCCGCCGTACAGGCTGTGTTACGAGGGGCGCATCTTTCGGCGCCAGCGAGGCCGCGCGCGCAATCACCGCCAGATCTCGCAGGTCGGCGTCGAGTGCGTGGGGCCTTCGGGGGCGGACGCGGACGCCGAGGTGCTGTCGCTCGCGATCCGCGCCTGCCGGGACGCCGGGCTCTCGCAGTTCCGGGTCGAGCTCAGCGACATCCGCCTGGTGCGGGAGCTGCTGCAGCAGATCGCGGCGCCGGCGCGCGACGCGGCCTCGGACGCGATGGCCCACAAGGACGCCTCGCGACTGCGCGCGTTGGTGCGCGAGCCTGCGCTGTGCAAACGGCTCGAGGCGCTGCTCGACCACTACGGCGATCGCGACGTGCTGCAGAGCGCGCGGCGCGTGTTTCGCTCGGCGCCCGCTCAGGTTGCGCTGCGCAGCTTGTCGCAAATCGCGGAGCGAATGGGCGAGCTCGACTTCGCGGACCACCTGTGCTTCGACCTGAGCGAGACGCGCGGTCTGTCCTACTACACCGGCATGCACTTCAGCTTGCTGGCACACGGTCCGGGCGAGGCGCTCGGCGGCGGCGGGCGCTACGACGACCTGCTCGCGCGTTTCGGCCTGGATGCGCCCGCGACCGGGTTTGCGCTCGACCTCGGCAATCTGCAGTGGACGTTGCGCGTGGCTGGCGTCGAGCTCCCGGCGTACGCCGGCCCGCGGGTGACGGTCGCGGGCGGAGACGCCCGCCGGGTGGCGGCGGTGGCCGAATCGCTGCGGCGGGCCGAAATCGCCGTCGCGACCCTGGCCGACGACGACGCGCGGCGCTGCCTCGCCTTTGCCCGTGCCTGGCGCTACGATGCGGTGCTTGCGCTCACGCGCGGCGCGATCCGGCTGCTGCACGTGGCCGACGGATCGAGTCAAACCCTGGCCGAAGCGGATCCCGCGCTCGTACGGCGTCTCTTGCGTGCTCCCAAGCGACGGGCTCCCGGGTCGATGGAAGGTTGAGCAATGGCAGCCGTTGTGGTCGTAGGCGCCCAGTGGGGCGACGAGGGCAAGGGCAAGGTCGTGGATATCTTCGCCCAGCACGCCGATCAGGTGGTGCGCTACGGCGGCGGCGCCAATGCCGGCCACACCCTGGTCGTGGACGGCGAGCAGCTCGTGTTCCACCTGGTTCCCTCCGGGGCGCTGCACCGCGGCAAGCAGTGCGTGCTGGGGCAAGGCACGGTCGTCGACCCGGCCGTTCTGCTGCAGGAGTTCGCCTCGCTCGAGCAGCGTGGCCTGTTCGAGCGCGAGCGTTTCCTGGTGTCGGAGCGCGCGTTTCTGGTGCTGCCGCACCACGTCCTGATCGACCAGCTGCGCGATCAGCGCGCCGGCTCGCTCGGCACCACCAAGCGCGGCATCGGCCCGGCCTACGAGGACAAGGTCGCGCGCCGAGGGCTGCGCGTCGGAGATCTGCGCTCGCCGGCCAAGCTGAGCGCGCGCCTGCAGGCGAACCTCGAGGCCTGGCGTCCGGTGATCGAGGCGCTCGGGGGCGCCGCCGAGCCGCTGCAGCCGGTCGTGGACCGCTACCTGGCCTACGGCGAGGCGCTGGCTTTCGCGATCGGCGACGCGGGAAGCGCGGTGCGCGACGCGCTGCGCGCCGGCAAGCTGGTCTTGATGGAAGGCGCCCAGGGCGCGCTGCTCGATATCGACTGCGGCACCTATCCGTTCGTGACCAGCTCGAGCACGGTCGCTGGAGGCGCGTGCGTGGGCGCAGGCATCGGGCCCACAGACATCGGCTGCGTGGTCGGCATCGCCAAAGCCTACGCGACCCGGGTGGGCAAGGGGCCGTTCCCGACCGAGATGGACGCGGCACAGGGCGACGCCTTGCGCGAGGCCGGCGCCGAGTTCGGCGCCACCACCGGGAGGCCGCGGCGCTGCGGCTGGCTCGACATTCCGGCCCTGCGCTTCGCCGTCCAGGTCAACGGCATGGCGGGATTAGCGCTGACCAAGATCGACGTGTTGACCGGCATGCCCGAGATCCGACTGTGCACCGGCTATCGTGTCGACGGCGAGCTGCGCGCGCTGCCGCCCTACGACGATCTCGAGCGCGTGGTCCCGGTCTACGAGAGCTTTCCCGGCTGGGACGAGCCGCTCGAGGCGTGTCGCAGCCTGGGGGAGCTGCCGGCCAACGCACGGCGCTACCTGAGCGCGATCGAGCAGGCGGTCGGCTGCAAGATCTGGCTGGTCAGTGTGGGCCCGGATCGCGAAGAGACCATCGTGATCCGCAACCCGATGATGGACTGACGCCGCGGAATCACGCTCGAGCCCGCCTCGCTATGTCTCTGCCTCCGCAAAGCGTCTGCTTGACGAAGCGCCGCCGGGGATTTAGCTGGGAAGCTCGTTGCGAGGCCAGGTGATGTCGAGCTCTGCAGTCCCACGCGGGCGCACGCGAGCGCACACTTCCGGGCGGCAAGCGCGGCACCGAGCGCCGCTGGCCTGTGTGCTGCTGCTCGCGCTGCACGCCGGGTGCGAGGGCGCCAAGGCCAGCAAACCGGGCCCCCGCGTGGTCCCGGTCACCGCCCAGCTCGCCACCCGCGCGGACGTCCCTTTGGAGATCGACGCCAACGGCAACGTGGTGCCGATCTCCACCATCGCGGTCAAGTCTCGGGTGGACGGCCAGATCGAGCGGGTGTTCTTTCGCGAGGGCGACGACATCGCCAAAGGCCATCCGCTGTTCTTGATCGATCCGCGTCCGTTTCGGCTCGCGCTCGAGCAGGCGCAGGCGAACCTGGCGCGCGACCAGGTGCAGGAGCACAACGCCGAGCTGCAGGAGCACCGCGCCGCGGAGCTGCTGAAGCAGAACCTGGTCTCGCAGCAAGAGTACGACCAGAGCTACACTCAGCTCGCTAGCCTGCGCGCGACCTTGCAGGCCGACCGCGGCGCGCTCGACACCGCGAAAGTCAACCTCGGCTACACCAAGATCCTGGCGCCGATCGACGGCCGCACCGGCAGCCTGCAGATCACCGCCGGCAACCTGATCAAGGCCAACGCGGACACGCCGCTGGTCGTCATCCGCCAGATCAGCCCGATCTACGTCTCGTTCGCGGTGCCGGCCGACAAGCTGCCGCAGATCCGCAAGAACCAGGCGCAGGCCCAGCTGGCGGTCGAGGCGCGGGTGCCGCCGGACCCGACCACGGCCAAGGGCACGCTCACTTTCATCGACAACACGGTGGACACCGCCACCGGTACAATCGCGCTCAAGGCCACCTTCGCCAACCACGACCACGCGCTGTGGCCCGGCCAGTTCGTCGAGGTCAAGATGCGGCTTGCCACCCTGCACGACGTGGTGGTCGTACCCGCGCGCGCGGTCACCACCGGGCAGCGCGGCGACCAAGTGTTCGTGCTCGACGACAAGCTCGTGGCGCACGCCCGCCGCGTCGGCAGCGGCCTGCGGGCCGGCGACACGGTGGTGATCGATCGCGGGCTCAAGGCCGGCGAGCGCATCGTGACCGACGGCCAGCTCAATCTCGTGGAGGGCACCAAGGTCGAGCTCAAGCCTGGGCTCGGCTCTGCGGAGGCGGCGGAGGCGCCGCCGTGAGCATCTCGGGCCTGTTCATCCGCCGTCCGGTCGCGACCCTGCTCGTGATGCTGGCGGTGGTGGTGTTCGGCGTCCTCGGCTACCTGCGCCTGCCGGTCAGCGACCTACCCAACGTCGACTTTCCCACCGTCCTGGTGACGGCCAACCTGCCCGGCGCCAACCCCGACACCATGGCCTCGGCGGTCGCCTCACCGCTGGAGAAGCAGTTCTCGACCATCGCGGGCGTGGACTCGATGAGCTCGTCCAGCGGGCTCGGGGTCACGGAGATCACCCTGCAGTTCGATCTCTCCCGCAACCTCGACTCCGCCGCACAGGATGTGCAGGCGGCGATCATGACGGCGGCCAAGCAGCTGCCGTCCAACATGCCGACGCCGCCCTCGTACCGCAAGGTCAATCCGGCCGATCGGCCGATCCTGTATCTCGCCCTCACCTCCCCCGACCTGCCGTTGTCCACCTTGGACGAGTACGGTGAAACGCTGATGGCCCAGCGCATCTCGATGGTGCGCGGCGTGGCTCAGGTCCAGGTCTACGGCTCCCAGAAGTACGCGGTGCGGATCCAGCTCGACCCCCACGCGCTGGCCACCCGCGGCATCGGCCTGGATGACGTGGCCAGCGCCGTCCAGGCCGCCAACGTCAATCTGCCGTCTGGCGTGATCTGGGGCCGCTACCAGGCGACCACCGTCCAGGCGAAGGGACAGCTCGACCGGGCGGCCGACTACGCTCCGATCGTGGTCGCCTACCGCGACGGTAAGCCGGTGCGCCTACAGGACATCGGCCGCGCCATCGACAGCGTAGAGAACGACAAGACGGCAGCCTGGTTCAAGGACCAACGCGCGCTGGTGCTGGCGATCCAGCGCCAGCCCGGTACCAACACCGTGGAAGTGGCCCGCTCAGTGAAGGCCCTGTTACCACACTTCCGCTCCCAGCTACCGGCCTCGGTCACGCTGCACGTGCTTTCGGACCACTCCGAGACGATCCAGGAGTCGGTCCGCGACGTCAAGTTCACTCTGCTGAGCGCGCTGGTGCTGGTGGTGCTGGTGATCTTCCTGTTCCTGCGCAGCATCTCGGCCACCTTCATCGCCAGCGTGGCGCTGCCGCTGTCGACCATCGGCACCTTCGCAGCGATGTACCTGCTCGGCTACAACCTCGACAACCTCTCGCTGATGGCGCTGACGCTCTCGGTGGGCTTCGTCGTCGACGACGCGATCGTGATGCTCGAGAACATCGTGCGCCACATGGAGGCCGGTGTGCGCCCGTTCCAGGCGGCCGTCGACGGCGCCAAGGAAATCGGCTTCACGATCGTCTCGATGACGCTGTCGCTGTCGGCCGTCTTCATCCCCGTTCTGTTCATGGGTGGGGTGTTGGGCCGCTTGTTCCACGAGTTCGCGGTCACCATCGGCGTGGCGATCCTGATCTCCGGCTTCATCTCGCTCACGCTGACCCCAATGCTGGCGAGCCGCATGCTGCGCGGCTCCTCCGAACGCAGCTCCCGCGCCGGTCTGCACGCGCTCAGCGAGCGCGCCTTCGACACCCTGCTGCGCGCCTACGACCGCGGGCTGCGCTGGTCGCTGCGCCACCGCGTCACGGTGCTGTTGCTGTCGGCGGCGACGCTGGCGGCGACCTTCGTGCTGTTCAAGCACATCCCCAAGGGCCTGTTTCCGAGCGAGGATCAAAACATGATCTTCGGCGCGACCGAGACCGCCCAGGGCACCTCGTTCGAGGACATGGTTCGCCACCAGCGCGCGGTCGCGGCGATCGTGGGCAAGGATCCCAACATCAAGGTGTTCTTTTCGAGCTGCGGCTCTCGCGGCACCGGCGGCTCGAACACCGGCGTGGTGTTCATGCACCTCAAGCCGCGCTCGGAGCGCGCGCTCGGCGTCGACGACATCATCGCCGAGCTGCGCCCCAAACTGGCCAAGGTGCCGGGCATTCGGACCTACCTGCAAAACCCACCGGCGATCCGCCTGGGCGGCATGCTGAGCAAAAGCCAGTACCAGTTCACGCTGCAAGGCACCGACACCGCCGAGCTCTATCGCGCGGCGCAAGAGCTCGAGCAGAAGATGCACGGGATCGCGGGCCTGCAGGACGTGACCAGCGACCTGGAGGTGAACAACCCGCGGCTCGAGGTGGTGATCGACCGTGACAAGGCGTCTTCCTACGGCTTGAGCGCATTGCAGATCGAGACCGCCCTCTTCAATGCGTACGCCAGCCGGCAGATCTCGACCATCTACGCTTCGAACGACACCTATCAGGTGATCCTCGAGCTTCTGCCCGAGTCGGCGCGCAATCCCGACGCGCTTTCCAAGCTCTACGTTCGCGCGAGTGACGGCAAGGTGGTGCCGCTCGACGCGGTGGCCACGCTGCGCCGCACGCTCGGGCCGCTGACCATCAACCATCTGGGCCAGCTCCCGGCCGTCACCGTGTCGTTCAACCTGCGCCAGGGCGCCTCGCTCGGAAACGCGATCGCGGCCGTCGACGACCTGGCGCGCCACGTGGTGCCGGCCACCGTCAGCACCAGCTTCCAGGGCACGGCCCAGGCGTTCGCGGCCTCGCAGGGCGGCCTGGGGGCGCTGCTCGTGCTCGCGATCCTGGTGATCTACATGGTGCTCGGGATCCTGTACGAGAGCTTCATCCACCCGGTCACGATTCTGTCGGCCCTGCCCTTCGCCGGCTTCGGCGCGCTGGCCACGCTCGCGGTGTTTCACGAGGAGCTCAGCATCTACGCCTTCGTGGGCATCATCATGCTGGTCGGGCTGGTCAAGAAGAACGGCATCATGATGATCGACTTCGCGCTCGAGGCGCAGCGCAACGAGGGCAAGGACGCCGAACAGGCGATCTACGAAGCGTGCCGCGTACGCTTCCGCCCGATCACCATGACCACCATGGCGGCGCTGGTGGGCACGCTTCCGATCGCGCTCGGGCTGGGCGCCGGCGCCGAGTCTCGCAGACCGCTCGGTCTCGCGGTCGTGGGCGGGCTGCTTTTCTCGCAGCTGCTGACGCTGTTCGTGACGCCGGTCTTCTTCCTGGTGATGGACCGCCTGTTCCACCGCCACCGCGGCCAGCCGCAGCACGGCGGCGGCACGCTGTCCCGCCCCCACGATCACGGCGCCACCCATCACGACGCCGACGCCGCGCAGTGAGAACCGGAGACAGGAAGACGGGAAGGATTAGGGTTTGCGGTTGGCGTCGCCCCCACCCACGGGAACTGAGCTCCTCTTCCCGTCTTCGCGACTTCCCGTGATCCCGCAATCCGGAGCGGGCCGCGCTCAAGCCAGCGCGATCAGATCGATCTCGACTCGCGCCCCGAGCGGTAGCGCGCCGACCTGCAGCGTGGCCCGCGCGGGCGGCTCCGCGCCGAAGTAGGCGGCATAGGCGCGGTTGACCTCGGGAAAGTCGGCGATGTCGGCCAGGTAGAGGGTGGCCTTGACCGCGCGCTCGAGCCCGCTGCCCGCCGCCTCGAGCACGGCCTTGAGGTTGTCCATCGCGCGGCGCACGTGGTCGCCCACCGCATCGCTCGTGATCAGCTTGCCGGTCGCCGGATCGAGCGGCACCTGGCCCGACAGGAACACGAAACCGCCTGCCACGATCGCCTGACTGTAGGGTCCGACCGCCTTGGGTGCAGCCTCGGTGGAAATCGCTCGCTTGGACATGCCGTCACCTCCCTGGGCTCGCTCGAAGTCGCGGCCGGCGCGCTGGGGGCGCCCGCTGCCCGCGTCCGCGTGTATGCTGCGAAGCAACGATGAAGATCGCGAGCTGGAACGTCAACTCGATCAAGGCGCGCAAGGAGCGCCTGCTGGCGTGGCTGCCGCGCCAGGCACCCGACGTGGTGTGCCTGCAGGAGACCAAGGTGCCGGACGCGGCCTTCCCGCACGACGAGCTCGAGCAAGCCGGATACCACGCGATCGCGCACGGGCAGAAGAGCTACAACGGGGTGGCGATCCTGAGCCGCAGCCCGGCCGAAGAAGTATGCGTGGGCCTCGACGACGGCGAGGACGACTCGCAGGCGCGGCTGATCGCTGCGCGTATCCAAGGCGTACGCGTGGTTTCGGCTTATGTGCCGAACGGCGGCGCGCCAGGCAGCGACAAGCTGCGCTACAAGCTGGCGTGGCTCGCGCGCTTGCGCGCCTACCTCGAGCGCAATTGCGATCGCGACGCGCCGCTCGTGCTGTGCGGCGACCTCAACGTCGCGCCAGACGAACGCGACGTAGCGCGGCCCGAGGAGTGGAACGACACGGTGCTGTGCCTGCCCGAGGTGCGCGCGGCCTTCGGCGAGCTGCTGCGCTGGGGGCTGATCGACTGCTTCCGGCAGCAACACCCGGAGGGCGGGCTGTACTCCTGGTGGGACTACCGCCAGCTCGGCTTTCCCAAGAACAACGGGCTGCGCATCGACCACGTGCTGGCCACGCGCCCGCTGGCCGAGCGCTGCGTGTCCGCCGCGATCGACCGCGAGCAGCGCAAGGGCAAGCTGCCCTCGGACCATGCGCCGGTGATCGCGGAGTTCCGGTAGTTGCTAGAGCACCGACAGGTTGAAACTTGTGCGAAGTCGCGGCGATGGGCGTATGCAGGGTGCAGGCAGGAGCCCGCAGGCGTAATGAACCCTACGTCAAGCGGCGAGTGCTCGTGCCATGCGCCCGCCAGGGCCGTGAAATCGTGCGCGTTTCAATCTGAGCTCTGATCTAGTCCCGGTCCGGAAACTCCGGCTTGCGTTTGTCGAGGAAGGCGCCCATGCCCTCGCGTTGCTCGGGCTCGGCGAACAGGCGGCCGAAAGCCTTGGCTTCCAGCTCGATCGCGACCGCGAGCGGCAGGTCTGCGCCGGCGTTCATGACTTGCT
Source organism: uncultured delta proteobacterium (assembly GCA_963778655.1). Lineage (GTDB taxonomy): Bacteria > Myxococcota_A > Polyangia > Polyangiales > JAFGIB01 > CAVZVA01. The sequence goes on along the minus strand of CAVZVA010000009.1, from coordinate 1,238,515 downwards.
TGGCGGCCGCCACGGCACACGGGCCCACGTTGGCCACCTCGTTCGCCACGTCCCGGACGTGCTTCATCAGCTCAGAGCGCGGCACCACCGCGTTGACCAGACCGATGCGCAGCGCCTCCTCGGGGCCCAGCCTGCGACCGGTGTAGACGAGCTCGCGCGCCACCCCCAGGCCGACGCGCCGCGCCAGACGCTGGGTGCCGCCGAAGCCCGGCACGATGCCGAGCGTGACCTCGGGCTGGCCGAGCATGGCCTTGGGGTTGTCCGTCGCGTAGATGAAGTCGCATGCCAGAGCGAGCTCACAGCCGCCGCCAAGCGCGTGGCCATTGACCGCCGCGATTACGGGAAACGGCAAGGCTTCGAGCGCCGCGAACGCGCTCTGCCCCAGACGGGCGAAGGCCTCCGCCTGTTCAGGCAGCATGTCGCGCATCGCGGCGATGTCTGCGCCCGAGACGAATGCCTTTTCACCAGCGCCGGTGACGATCAGGCAGCGGGTCTGCTTGCGCGCAGCCACCTGGCCGATGGCCGCAGCGAGAGCCTCCAGCGTCGGCCGATCGAGCGCGTTGAACTTCTCGGGCCGGTTGATGGTCAGCGTGCTGATGGGCCCGTCGTGGGCCAGCAAGATTGGATCGCCCGACATGCCCAGCCTCTCGAGCGGGCGCTCACCGCGCAGCCGCCTTGCTTGGGTCGTGCTCCCTGGAGCCCGGCCCCCCGTCCAAGTGGTGGGCGATGCTGGAATTGAACCAGCGACTTCCTCCGTGTGAAGAAGGCACTCTACCTCTGAGTTAATCGCCCGGTGAGCGTGCTTTCTACCAGCGCCGCGAGACGCTCGCAACGTCCCGTCACTTGTTGGAATCGGCCTGTCCGAGCTTGGCGCGCAACAGGTCGCCGAACGTGCCGAAGCCCTGTTTGGCCGCTTCGCGCCGGTAGTCCTTGACCGCGCGCCGCTCCTCGTCGACCTGCAGCGCCTTGGGCGAGCAGCGAAGGCCGCCGTCGCGGTCCAGGCCCACCACTTTGACCTCGAGCTCGCTGCCCACCGGATAGGCCTTGCGCAAGTCGCCGCGCTCTCCCACCAGCTCGCTGCTCGGCACGTAGCCGCGAGCGCGCTTGCCCAGCACGCCGCTCACCCGGACCAGCAGGCCGCGCCCCTCCACGCGACTGACCTTGACCTTGATCCGGCTGCCGGGACGCACGTTGCGCGGCGCCTCCTCGCCGGCGGCCGCACCCGCCTTGTGCTCCTCGTACTCCTGCGCGGTGAGCTTGGACAGCGAGATGCGGCGCGCGCGCTTGTCGAGGCGCTCGATCACCACCGGCAGCTCGTCCCCCTCGCGCACGGCCTGGTTCGCATGCTTCAGGTCGCGGCCGAGCTCGGTGATGTGCAGCAAGCCCTCGACCTGCGGCGCGAGCTCCACGAAGGCGCCGAACTCGGTGGTGCGCGTCACCTTGCCGAGCAAGGCCCCGCCCTCTTTGAGCGTCTCTGCGTACGCGTCCCACGGATTGGGCAGCAGCGCCTTGATCGACAGGCTGACCCGCTCTACGCGATCCCTGCGGCCGCCCTCGGGGCCGCGCCGCGGCTCGCCGCCGACCCGCAGCACCTGCACCTCGATCTCGTCGCCAACCGCAGCCACGTCGGCCGGCTTCACGCCGTGCGCAAACGACAGCTCGCTCTGGTGCACGAGGCCCTCGACCCCGCCGATGTCCACGAACAGGCCGAACTCGCGCACCTGCGTGACGCGGCCCTCGAGGCGTTGGCCGGGCTCCAGCGAGCGCACCAGCTCCTTGGCCTTCTTGCGCTGCAGCCGCTCCAGGATCGAGCGCCGGCTGACCACGATGTCCTTCGACACCTGTTGAGAAGCGGGCAGCAGAAACTCGAGCTTCTGGCCCAGCAACGCCGCCGGATCCTCGATCTCGTCGAAGGTCATCGCACTGGCCGGGCAGAACGCGCGCACGCCTTCGACCAGCACGTCGAAGCCGCCGCGGTTGAAGCCGAAGACCAACCCTTGCACGCGGCGGCGCTCGTCACGGTATTGCTGCAGGCTCGCCAGCACCGCTGCACGATCCACGTCGCGGTTCACGATCGCGATGTGGCCGCTCTCGGAGACGGCGCCAACCCGCCCGCGAAAGACCTGACCGAGGCCCGGCGGCTCGAGCCGAGGATAGCTGTCCGGTACCACCGGCGCGGCCGGCAGCGGGCCGTGCGGGCCGTGCGCGGCCTCGCCGTTCAGCGTGGTCTCGGCCGACGCCTCCGCGTCGCTCGAGCCGTCTGCTTCGAGCGTCGCCTGCGGGTCGTTCGCTCCGTCCCCTTCGAGCGTCCCGCCGGCCTCGCTCGATCCATCGAGCCCCGCGGGCACGTCGGCCACGCCTCCCGCCTCGAGGCTGAAGGGCGCCTCGATTGGAGCAGCGGAAGGCTCAGGCTCTGCCTCGGGCGGCTCGTGCGGCGCTGCGGCATCGGCCTGCGCGCTCGGCTCGGCCACGGACGCGCTGTCCGCCTCGGATGCGTCCTGCGGCGGGGCGCTCGGCTCTGCTGCTGATTCCGCGGCAACCTCGGTGGGCTCGTTCGTGGCCGCCTCGGCCGTGGCTGCACCGGCGCCCGCTTCCGCAGCGCCCACCGCCTCACCGGCCCGCCCCGCGTCGGCTCCCACCAGCGTCTCGCGCGGCGGCGGCTCGAGCACGGGCGGCGGCGCCTCGCGCGGCTCGAACTCATCGGCGTACGCGAGCGCCTTGCCGAACAGGTCGACGGTGATGCAACCGGCGGCCACCTCCTTGACGCGACCGGCGACGACCTCGCCCACGGCAAAGCCGTGCTTGCGGCCGGCGTGCGCACCCAGGAAGAAGCGCGCCAGCGGGGCAGGCGCGTCGCGTCGGCGGCCGCGCGCTTCGCCGTGCTCGGCGCTCGGCTCGGCCTCGAGCTCACCGCCCGCGCTGTCACCCTTGCGCTTCTTGCGCCGACGACGCTTGCGCTTGACGCCCGCGGGCCCCGCCTCGGCCTCGTCGACCTCGGTCTCCGGCGGCCTACCCGGCTCTTCGCCTGCGAGCGCGCCCGCTTCCGACCCTTCCTGGAATTCGGCGCCGCTCGCCGCAGCTTCGTCCGTGCTCTGCGCGCCGGTGGTCTCGGCGTCTTGTCCGGCATCGCCCGCGCTCGCAGCCCCGGCATCGCCGGTGCCGGCAGCCTCGACCGCGGCAACCGGCGCCTCGGGCGGCGCCGCTTGCGGCGGCTCCGGCTCGGCCACCGGCTCCGCCAAAGAGCCGCTGGACCTGCTGGCGTCGGCCCCCTCGGGGCCCTCGGCTTCGGAGGCTTCTGGCATGAGGAATGGCTCGAGTCTGGGGGTCGGCAGACTAGAGCCACCACGGGTCGCGGTCAACCCGGGCCAGGGCCCGCGTCGGCCCGTCAGAGAGCTACGGGATAGCTTATCTTCAGGCTCGGCTGGCTGAAGCGCGGAAAGCGGGCGCCGCGCACGGCGCGCGCCATGCAGGAGCCCTCGGGCGAGCCCTGGAACGCGCCCTCGAGCACGGCGTACGAGACGCGGCCGCTGTTGGCGACCGTGGCGTCGATGTGAACGATGCCGTGCTGGCCGGCGGCGCACGCATCGAGTTGGCCGCGAATCGCGTCGAAGCCAGCCATGACCTGCTCGCGCGTGGGCGTCTCCGGCAGCGCGACCGCTGCGGTCTCATCGGCCGCGGGAGCGAGTTGCTCCGGCTGGTCGGTCGTGGCAACTGCAATGGCGGCCGGCGCGCTCCCGATGGGCGCGGTGGCCGCGGGTGCTGCGCTCAGCGCGGCGGCCAGCGCGGCCCGAGCGGGATCGACGGCGGCCGCGACCTTGGTGGCCGCCGGCAGCTCAGCCGCAGGCGTGGGGTTGGCCCCTTGCTCCACGGGCGCAGCCGCGCGCTCGACCTTGGCCGCCACCGGCGCAGGCTGGAGCTTGGTCCGCTGGACCTTGGGCGCAGCCGCCGCCGGCGGCTGCGCCGCGAGCACCTTGGGCTGCGGCGCGGCCGGCTGCACGGCGGGGACGGGCGCGGGGGTCTCGGCCCCCGGCGCGGCGGACGTGCGCGGCTGTATCGCAACCGGCGCGGAGACACGCGCAGGCGGCTGAACCTGGGCGGCGGGCTGCGCGAGCTGCCACACCGTGATCCCGACGAGCGCGCCGCCCATCGCGGCGGCGAGCGCGATCGCCCAGCTGCGGGGCGCCGCCCGTCGCGCCGGCGGCACCAGCGAAGACGCCACCCACGGATTGTCGAGGCGTAGGCTGAAGTCCTCGATCTGGAGCTCGGCACGCTCGCTGCGACCCTCACCCTCGCGGTAATACGGCCGCATCGAGCCGACCAGATCCGCCGGCTCCTGAACGGCGACTTCGCTGCCGGGCGCGGCTTCGATCAGCTCGCGCTCGAACACGCCGCTGCGCAGGGCGGAGGGGATTGGGGGGACGGCCACCGGCCCGGCGGGCTCGGGCTCGGCCTCCAGCATTCCGCCCAGTGCCTCGAGCGAGATCACATCGTCCCGGCCGGCCTCCGCGGGTGGCAGCATGGTGCCGTTGAGGCGGTCAGCGATGCGGAACGGCCCACTGCCGTCGTCGTCGCGTCCGGGCACAGGCTTGGAGGTGATGGCAAGCTCGGCGGCTGGTTTGCTCATGTCTGGCTTAGCTTGCACAGGTTGTGCCACGAGCGATCCGTCCAGATTTGGGGAATCTCAAGCGGATCTCTTCGGCTGCATGTGTTCCGGCATGCCCAGCTTGTGCAAACGGTTTCATTCGCCTTTGCACAGGATCCGTACCCCCAAATCAGGGCACGGTATAGGGCTCGGATCCGGTCGTCCTGCGCAGCCCTGGTAGATTCACATTCGATACATAACCCCCGGTTTTTGACGGACTGGCAGCCGCGGCCCTACCCTTGATCGGTGGACGAGAGCGACCGTCGCAACACGCCGCGGGCGCCGATCGAGCTGCGGGTCGAGTACAAGCGGCTCAACTCGTTCTTCGCGGACTACACCAAGAACATCAGCCGCGGCGGCACCTTCATCTCCACCGACCGCCCGCTCGAGGTCGGCACCGACTTCGTGTTCAAGCTGGGTGTGCCGGGCCTGCCCGAGCCGGTAGTGCTCAAGGGCAAGGTACAGTGGATTGTCACCCCCGAACAGGCCGAAGGGCGCGACGTCGGCATGGGCATCGGCTTCGTGTTCGAGTCCGAGCTCGAGCGCGAGCAGGTCGAGACCACGGTCGAGAGGCTGATGGTCGAGAGCCTTGGCCCGGTGCTCTACGCCAAGCTGGTCGGTGGTCGCAAGCGCTAGCGAGCGCTGCGCCTCAGACCCGCGAGACAGTCGATTTACGCGCATTGAGGCCGGGCCTCGCGAGACTTCTGTGACCGCGAGGGACACGGTCCCCTCCCGCCGGTTGGGCAAAGCCCAACGGGGCCCCCCCTCCCGCGGGGTCGCTTCGCTCCGCATTGGCGCCGACTCGGCCGGGGGGCGGCTGGCTCGCGTTGACAGCGCTCGGCCAGCGGGCTACCCCATGCGCCACTCGAGCAGGGCCGCCCAGCATGACCATGTCCGCGTCGGAGATCCGAGACAACCTCGGCAGCCTCACGCAGCGTCTGCAGACGCTGGGGAGGTATCTTTGACGTCGACGGGTTGCGCCGCGAGCTCGACGGCCTGAACAACAAGACGCTGCGCGAGGGCTTCTGGGACGACCCGGACGCCGCCAAGCGGCTGCTGAACGAGCGCGCGGGCGTGGAGCAGACGCTGGGGCGCTTCGATCGCGCCCGCCGCGAGTTGAGCGAGCTCACCGAGTTGCTGGAGCTGGCCGAGGGCGAGGGCGATGCGGCCCTGGTCGAGGAGCTCGGCGGCCAGGTCGCGGAGCTCGAGCGACAGATGCGAGAGCTGGAGCTCGAGCGCATGCTCTCCGGCCCGCACGACCAGGCCGACGCCATCGTCTCGATCAGCCCCGGCGCGGGCGGGGTGGACGCCCAGGACTGGGCCGAGATGCTGATGCGGATGTACCTGCGCTGGTGCGAGCGCAAGGGCTTCAAGACCGAGATTCGTGAGCCTGCAGCCCGGCGACGAAGCCGGCATCAAGGACGCCTCGTTCACCGTGCAGGGCCGCCATGCCTACGGCTTCCTGCGCGCGGAAAACGGCGTCCACCGCCTCATCCGCATCAGTCCTTTCGACGCCAACGCGCGCCGGCACACCGCGTTCGCCGGCGTGTTCGTAGTGCCCGACCTGGGCGACGACGACGTGGAGGACGTCGAGATCAAGCCCGAGGATCTGCGCGTCGACACCTACCGCAGCAGCGGCGCCGGCGGCCAGCACGTCAACCGCACCGAGTCTGCGGTGCGCCTCACCCACCTGCCGAGCGGGATCGTGGTCGCATGCCAGGCCGAGCGCTCCCAGCACAAGAACCGCTCGACCGCGATGAAGATGCTGCGCGGTCGTCTATACGAGAAGCAGCGCCAGGAACGCGAGGCGGCGTTCGCCAAGAACTACACCAATCAGCAGCTCGCGATCGCGTTCGGCTCGCAGGTCCGAAGCTACACCCTGCAGCCCTACACGATGGTCAAGGACGAACGGACGGACTACAAGAGCAGCGACGTGGACGGCGTGCTGGACGGCGACCTCGACGACTTCATCGAGGCCTATCTCCTGAAAGCCGCCGGCGAACACGGCACCCCAGAGCGAGGGCAGAGCTAGATGGCCAGCGAGGAAGAGCTGATCGCGGCACGCAGAAAGCATGTGCAGCGGCTGGCGGAGGTGGGGGTACCGCCCTACCCCAACGACTTCCAGGGCGACGACGCGCCCCGGCGCGAGCTGCTGGCGATCGCGAGCGACCCGCAGCGCTGCGCCGAGCTGCCGAGCGAAGGTGAAGCCTCGGCGGACGCGCCGCAGTATCCCCTCTACGGGCGGGTGATGGCCAAGCGCGGGCCCTTCATCGTGATCCAGACGCCCTACGGCAGCGCGCAGGCGCTGATCAGGCCCGACGAGCTGCCGCCTGAACAGGCCGACCAGTACAAGGCGCTGGACCTGGCCGACCACGTCGCAGTATGGGGGCCGCTGCTGCGCACGCGGACCGGGGCCGCCACGGTCAAGGTGCAGCGCTACCGCCACCTGGCCAAGGCGCTGCTGCCTCCGCCCGACAAGTGGCACGGCCTGCAGGACGTGGAGAAGCGCTACCGCGAGCGCTACGTGGACCTGTTCGCCAATCCCGAGGTGATGCAGGTGTTCAGGGCGCGCAGCCTGCTGGTGCGCGCGTTGCGCGGCTTTCTCGAGGCGCGCGGCTTTCTCGAGGTGGAGACGCCGGTGCTGCACCCGCTGCTCGGAGGTGCCACGGCCCGCCCCTTCACCACGCACCACAACGCGCTCGACATCCCGCTGTTCTTGCGCGTGGCGCCCGAGCTGTACCTCAAGCGCCTGGTAGTCGGTGGCATCGACCGCGTCTACGAGATTGCGCGCACCTTCCGCAACGAGGGCGTGAGCACGCGCCACAATCCGGAGTTCACCCTGCTCGAGCTGTACATGGCCTACGCCACCTACGAGGATCTGCTGGATCTGTGCGAGCAGATGCTGCGCGAGGTCGACGCCCAGGTGGCGGTCGGGTTCCCGGAGCTATGCAGGGACCGTCCCTTCGACCTGGAGCCGGCTTTCGTGCGGGTCACCATGCGCGAGGCGATCGTCGCCAGCACGGGGCTCGCTGCAGGCGACGAGCCCGAGCCGTGGCGCGGCGTGCTCACGCGCGAGACCGTGCAGGACGAGCACAAGCTAGCGGCCGCCTGCGAGCGCGTGCTACCCCAGCTGTCGGCCGACGCGCGCAAGCAGCTCGGCGCCTGCCGCAGCTACGGCGAGCGCGTGCTGGCGCTGTTCGAGCTGGTGGCCGAGCCGCGCCTGCCGCGGCTGTATCGCACCGCGGACGGCTCGCACGCGCTGCCTGTGTTTGTCACCGAGCACCCGGTCGAGGCTTCGCCGCTCGCACGGCGCAATGAGGGCGACCCGCGCTTCGTGGACCGCTTCGAGCTGTTCATCGAGCAGCGCGAGGTGTGCAACGCCTTCAGCGAGCTCAACGACCCAGACGATCAGGCCGCACGCTTCACCGCCCAGCTCGAGAACAAGCAGCGGGGCGACGAGGAGGCGATGGACTTCGACCACGACTACGTGCGCGCGCTGCAGCACGGCATGCCGCCGGCAGCGGGCCTGGGCGTGGGCATCGATCGGCTGGTGATGCTGCTGTGCAACCAGAGCTCGATCCGCGACGTCCTGCTCTTCCCATTGCTCAAGCCCGAGCCCCGATGACGCGGTCGCCACAGCGCGCGGGGCTGCTGACCGGCGTCTACGCCGCTCTGGCTCCGGTGATCTCTGCTGGCCGAGGTCGGCTTCGGCTTGCAGCACGAGGACCTGCTGCTGCGCGCCTTGCTCGACGCCAAGATCGCCCGGGCGCTGATCGCGGCCGCGGCGATCGACGGCGCCCTGCTGCTGGGCCTCGGGCTCTGGCTGGCGCTTCGCCAGCGCAGAAGGCCGCGCCAGAGCTACGGCCGGGCACGCCTGCTCGCGCTCTCGCTGGGCGGCGTGGCCCACGCGCTGGGCGGCGCCGGCGTGGTCACGGTGTTCGCCCAGCCCGAAGCGCTGCGGCTATTGCAGTCGGGGCTGGGGCTGAGCGTGCCCAGGGGCTTCATGCCGCTGCTGTGGCCGGCCGCGCTGCTCGCTGCGATCGGCGCGCTGTGCTGCCTGGGCGGCAGCATCGGCGCGTGGTTTCTGGTGCAGCGCCCGCTGCGCGCACGCGCCTGGGTGGTATTCGACGTCTTGCTCACGCTGGCCGTGGGCTTCGCGCTGTGGGCCCTGCCGGCGCGGCCGCCAGAGCACGCGCCGCAGGCGCTCGCGCTGCCGGTGCTCAGGCTGGCATTGATCGCGCTGGGCGTGGCCAGGCTGATGGTGCGCGTGCTGCCGTTCGGGCTCGACGCGGTCGAGCGCACGGGCTTCGAGCCGCTGGTGGCGGCGCGCCACCTGCGCTCCAAGATGAGTGGGTTTCTAACCGCGATCAGCATTCTGTCGGTGCTGGCGGTGAGCCTCTCGTGCTGCTCGCTGACCACGACGCTGTCGGTGATGGGCGGGTTTCGCAGCGATCTCAAGCGCAAGATCCTGGGCAACAACGCCCACATCGTGGTCGACCGCGCGCACGACCCGGTGCGCATCCCCAACTGGCGGCCGCTGGTGCAGAAGATCGCCAAGGCCCGGGACGTGGTCGGCGCCGCGCCTTTCGTCAGCGGCGAGGTGATGCTCTCGAGCGCGAGCAACCTGGCCACCGCAGTGCTGCGCGGGATTCGATCCGCAACGCATCGGCAAGGTCAACGACCTGCCGCGCAACCTGACCAGCGGCAAGCTCGAATACCTCGAGCACCCGGAGCGCATGCTCGACTTGCCGCCCGACGTGATGCGTGGCGGCCCGCTGATCCTGGGCCACGGCAAGCTAGCGCGACTGGAGCGCGCGGACGCCGGTGCGCCGGCGGACGCAGGGCCGGCGGACGCGGGCGCCCCGGCGGATGCGGGCGCCCTGGCCACGGCGACCTCAGAGGCCGCCCCGGACGCGGGACCGCCTTTGCTCGCGGCGGGCGCTCGGCCCGGCGCCGGCGCGAGCAAGGCGGCTGCAGGCGCGAAGCTCGACTTGGAGAAGAAGCTCGCGTCGCTCGAGGCCTTTCTGCGCGATTCGAAGCCCGCCGACGCCGAGCCCGAGCACCGCGAGCTGCTGCCGGGCATCGTGATCGGCCAGGAGCTAGCGCGCGCGCTGCGGCTGTACGTGGGCGACGAGGTCAACGTGGTCGCACCGCTCGGTGCGCTGGGGCCCTCGGGGCCGATGCCGAAGTCGCGCCCGTTCCGGGTCGCCGGCATCTTCTACAGCGGCATGTACGAGTACGACATGAAGTTCACCTACGTCGCGCTCGGCACCGCGCAGAAGTTCCTGAACACCGGAGACACCGTCAGCGGGGTCGAGGTGCGCGTGCGCGACGTCGAGCGCGCACCGGAGAGCGCGGCCGCGATCCGCACGGCGCTGGCCGGCCTTGGCTTGCGCGTGCGCGACTGGGAACAGCTCAACAGCCGGCTGTTCGGCGCGCTGGCGCTGGAGAAGCTGGCGATGTTCGTAGCGCTGGGGATCGCGATTCTGGTGGCGAGCTTCTGCATCGCGGGCACGCTCACCCTGATGGTCCAGGAGAAGGGGCGCGAGGTGGCGGTGCTCAAGGCGATGGGCAGCTCCGATCGCGCCGTGGTGTCCGTGTTCGTGATCGAAGGCGGCTTGATCGGGGTGCTGGGCGCGGCGCTCGGGCTGTTTCTGGGCTACCTGGCGTGCTTTGCCGCCGAGCACTTCGGCATACGCATGAATCCCGAAGTGTACTATATCGATCGCCTTCCCGTGCACGTCGATGCGACCGAGTTCAGCCTCACCGGCATCGCGGCGGTGGTGGTGTGCCTGGTGATCACCATCTATCCGGCGCTGCTGGCAAGCCGGCTGCGCCCGGTCGACGCGCTGCGCTACGAGTAGCAGCCCGGACGCGCCGCCTGGCGAAAATGAGCACAGACCCCAAACCGCTGGTCGTGGTCGAAAACGTGAAGAAGGCCTTCGTGCATGAGGGTCGCACGGTGCCGATCCTGCGCGGCATCGACCTGCAGATCGACGAAGGCGAGATGCTGTGCATCGTGGGCCCTTCGGGCGCCGGTAAGAGCACCCTGCTCCACCTGCTGGGCACGCTCGATCTGCCCAGCGAGGGCAAGATCTACTACGACGGCGACGACGTCACCGGCTATTCGAGCGCGAGACTGGCCGAATTTCGCAACCGCTGCATCGGTTTCGTGTTCCAGTTCCACCACCTGCTGCCGGAGTTCACCGCGCTCGAAAACGTGATGATGCCGGGCCGCATCCGCGGCGAACGTCCTGAGCCGCTGGCCCAGCGCGCCACGGACCTGCTGGCCGAGGTAGGGCTCGCCGAGCGGCTCACCCATCGTCCCGGGGAGCTGTCGGGAGGCGAGCAGCAGCGCGTGGCGCTGGCACGCGCGTTGATCATGAGCCCGCGGCTGGTGTTGGCCGACGAACCAACCGGCAACCTCGACACGGCCACCGGCCGCACCATGCACGAGCTGCTGTTCCGGCTCAACGAGTCCCGCGGCACGACCTTCTTGGTGGTGACCCACAGCCGCGATCTGGCCGAGCAGATGCCGCGGATCGTGCACATGCTCGATGGCCGCATCGAGAGCGACCTCAAGAACGGCGCGTGAGGCCGCCTCGAGGCTCACCCCGAGCTTGACCCCTGGCAGCGGCAAAGCTATAGGGCGCAAGACTCGCAGAATCCCGCGGTCCGGCGGCTTCGCATCCAACCCTGCTCGGACACCATCCGAGATCGATACCAACCGGTCGGAGCACTAACGCGGCCCACCGCCATTCGCGTCACATGGCCGCATTCCTCTTGGACCGCAAACTGCGCCGCAGCCAGCTCCGCGCCTTGGCGGGGCTGCTGGTGCTGGCGTGTGCGGTCCCGGCGAGCGCGCAGCGCGTGGAGCCGGTCGCGCCACCGCAGGACGGGGGGGTTCCGAACGTCGCGGACGCGGGAGGGGCGAGCAACGGCGGCGCCGACGCCGGAGCCGCGACGCAAACCGCGGCGGCCGAGCCCGACGCGGGCGGCGCTGCCCAGCCCGACGCAGGCCCCGGCCCGAGCCCGAGCCAGCCGGCGTCCGAGCCCCCATCCGGTCCCGGCGCGCCCACCACGATGTGCGACGGCAAGAAGATTGTCCGGCTCGAGATCCGCGGACAGGGACGCGTGTCCAAGGACGACATCCTGGCGACGATTCGCCAGCGGGCCGGCACCCCCTGCGCCGACGCCGACGTCACCCGCGACGTCCACGCGCTCTGGGACATGGGTTACTTCAAGGACATCCAGGTCGAGGCCACGCCGACCAAGGGCGGCATCGTGCTGACCTACCGGGTCCAGGAGCGGCCCGCGATCGCGGAGGTCGCCTACTCGGGCAACGACGAAATCGAGACCAGCGACATCAAGGAGAAGGTCACGCTGGAGCAGGGCTCGGTGCTCGCCGAGCCGGCGGTGCGGGAGCAGCTCGACAAGATCAAGAAGCTGTATGCCGAGAAGGGCTTCTTCCTGGCGCAGGTCAGCTACAAGCTCGAGCCGAAGCCGCACAACGAGGTCACCGTGCGCTTCGTGATCGACGAGGGAGAGCAGGTGACCGTGCGCCGGTTGCGTTTCATCGGCAACCAGAACCTGAGCGACAGCGAGCTGCGCGGCGTGATGCAGACCAGCGAGACGGGCTTCCTGTCGTTTCTCAGCTCGAACAACCGCTATCGCAAGGAGGTGATCGACGAGGACGTCAACCGCCTGCAGGCGCTCTACTACGACTACGGCTACCTGACGGTGGAGATCGCCGAGCCCCGCATCGACCTCACGCCGGACCGCCGTCACATCGACATCACGCTCAGTATCAAGGAAGGGCCGCGCTTCAGGCTCGGCCGCGTCAAAGCCACGGAGGTCGATCAGGCCGGCAACGAGATCGAGCCGCTGCAGGGCCGCAAGAAGCTGCGCGAGAGCATCGAGCTGAACCCCGGCGACTGGTTCAGCCGCTCGGTGGTGGCCAAGAACCTGCAGGAAGTCACGCGTTTCTATCGCGACAAGGGCTACGCGCACGTCGAGATCAACCCGCAGACCGACCTGCACATGGACACGCGCATCGTCGACATGGTGATCTCGATCCGGCGCGGCCCGCTGGTCTACATCCAGCGCATTAATATCAAGGGCAACACGAAGACCCGCGACGAGGTGCTGCGGCGCGAGGCGCGCATCGTCGAGGGTCAGCTCTACAGCCAGACGCTGGTCGAGCGCTCCAAGGAGCGCATGATGTCGCTCGGGTACTTCGAGAAGGTCGACGTCGCGGAGGAAGATGGCGCCACGCCCGACCGCATCGTGATCAATTTCGAGGTCACCGAACGCGCCACCGGCACCTTCCAGCTCGGCGCGGGCTTCTCTTCGCAGGAGACCTTCCTGCTGACCGGCCAGATCCAACAGGAGAACTTGTTCGGCCGCGGCCAGTCGCTGGGCCTGAACCTGCAGCTCTCGGGCATCCGCCAGCTGGCGCAGATCCGCTTCGTCGAGCCCTATCTGTACAGCACCGATTGGACCATGGCGATCGAGCTGTTCAAGAACCTGTTGCAGCTCAGCGCGTTCAACCGCGACTCGACCGGCGGCAACCTGACCTTCGGCCATCCGCTGTACTTCATCAGCGACGACCTGCGGCTCTTCGTCAACTACCGTCTCGAGTACGTCAACATCACGCCCGCGACCGGAGGCACTTTCGGTTCGTCCGGGGCGCTGTACTCGCGCTTCGCCTTTCTGCCGCTGCGCAACCTGTTCCGCAGCGGGCGCACCAGCAGCATCCGCCTGTCGCTGACCTACGACACGCGCGACAACCGCCTGTTCCCCAGCAAGGGCCTGTATATCACCGGCTCGACCGAGTTCTCCGACACGGCCACGCTGTCCCAGAGCAACTTCATCGAGCATCTGCTCAACTTCCGCGCTTACCACCCCCTGATCGGACCGCTGGTCGCCAAGATGAACGTCGATTGGGGGCTGATCACCTCGCGCAGCGGCACTGGCGTGCCTGTGTTCGAGCGCTTCTTCCTCGGCGGCATCTTCGACATCCGCGGCTTTCCGCTGCAGAGCGTCGGCCCGCGGCTGGGGAGCCCCAGCAGCTACAACGACCCGACCTTCCTGCAGGTGGACCCCCGGGGCACGTCGATCGGGGGCAACATGCGCTTTTATTACAACCTCGAGGTGGAGTTCCCGATCATCCAGTCGGTGGGCATCAAGGGCGTGGTCTTCCAGGACGGCGGCAACGCCTGGAACCTGGAGCGGACGCTGTGCCGGCCCGCGCCGCGCTCGGGCGACGCCGCGACCGACCCCTGCAAGGTCAATCCCTTCCTGCTACGCGAGTCCTGGGGCTTCGGCGTGCGCTGGTTCTCCCCGCTCGGCCCGCTGCGCTTCGAGTGGGGCTTCCCGTTCAACCCGCGCAAGCCCTACGAGGACAACGTCGCCTTCCAGTTCACCGTGGGCAACGCGTTCTGAGCGCGGCGCTTGCGGGTGCTCGACCCAGGCGAGCCCCGCCCCCCGGAGCGCCCGGCGGGAGCCGGGCCGGGGACGCGTTTTTTGCCGCGGGTTTGCCCGAGCGCCCCGAAAACGAGCGTATCTAGGCGAAAGCATTGCATTTCGCTGGACCGAGCTGAAGCACGAGCGGGCTCGGCCGTCCAACCGCGGGCGCTTGACGCTACGCGGCCTTGGTTGCTAGCTAGCCGCCACGAAAGGAATGCGGATGACCAGCGGAAGAATCTCGCTCGTGCTCGCGGCCGTTCTGTTCACGGTGAGCCACGCCCACCCGGTTGCAGCGCAGACCAAGATCGGGGTGGTGGACATGCAGCGCGCGCTCGCCGAGACCGAAGATGGACGCAAGGCGAAGGACCTGCTCAAGAAGCTGTTCGACCAACGCCAGAAGACGCTGGACAAGCAGCAGGACGACATCAAGACACTCAAGGAGAACGTCGAAAAGCAGCGCGACGTGCTCTCCCGCGAGGTGCTGGCCAAGAAGCTCGAGGAGTATCAGAAGGCATTCGGCGAGCTGCAGAGCACCTACGTCGAATTCCAGCGCGAGCTCGCCGCCAAGGAAGGTGAGCTCACCAAGCCGATCATGGACAGGATGCAGCGCATCATGCGCCACATCGGCCAGGCCGAGGGCTATTCGCTGATCCTCGAGCGCAACGAAGCCGGCGTCGTCTACGTTCCGTCGACTTACGACCTGACCGATGTGTTGATCCAGCGCTATAATGCGGGCGAGGGCAAGGGCGAGGCGTCCCAGACCAGCACGAAGCCGGCCAAGAGCCCCAAGGCGACCAAGGGTGGCAAGTAACGTCTTCACGCAGGTGCGGTGATCGCCGTGAGCTTGGATATCACCAAGATCCTACGCATTCTGCCCCACCGCTCGCCCTTCCTGCTCATCGATCGCATCCTCGACCTCGAACCGCGCAAATCGGCGCGTGCGGTCAAGTGCGTGACCTACAACGAGCCGTTCTTTCCGGGGCACTTCCCGGGGGCACCGATCTTCCCCGCCGTGCTGTGTCTGGAGGCGATGGCCCAACTGATGTGCGTGCTGGCGTACGCCTCCGAGGCGATCGACCCGAACCTGCAGATGTTCGTGTTCGCGGGGATCGACAAGGCGAAGTTTCGCCACCCGATCACACCCGGCGACCAGGTGCTGATCGGTGTCGAGGTGGCGCAGCGCCGATCCAACATCTGGAAGTGCCAGGGCACTGCCATGGTCGGCGACGTGCTGTGCGCCGAGGCCGAGCTGCTGGCGGCGATCCAGGACCGCGACGATTTGCCACGGTAGCCAGCACCCGTCCCAAGAAACCAACGGGAAGGCGGGAAGCCCAGATACCGCAGGTCTCTTTTCCCGAGTTGCGGTCTTCCTGTGAATCTCGTCGAAGCGCCGCACGAGCCTTTCCAGCCGGGCTACACCAGCTTGGCCAAGGTCTCGGGCTGGGTAATCACGATCCGCCTGTGATCGAAGCTCAGCAGCTCCTGGCGCCGCAGCTCCCCCAGCGTCAGCGTGACGGTCTCGCGGGTGGAGCCGACGTAGTCCGCGATCTCCTGATGCGTGTAGCGCACACCGATCAGCACGCCGCGCGCGTCGGGCACCCCGTTGCGGTCCGCAGCGTCCAGCAGGAACTCTGCCACGCGTGACTCCACGCTGCGCGACAACAAGCTCTCGACCCGGCGTTCGGCCTCCAGCCTGCGCTCCACCATCAGCGCCAGCATGCGCTGCGAGAACGCGGGGCTCTCGGCCAGCAGCGCCTGCACCGCACGCAGCGGTATCTTCACGGCGTCGACCGCTTCGGTCGCGCTCGCGGTTGCCCTGTAGCTGTCCACGCCCGGCAGCGCGGTCTCACCCAGGAGCTCGCCGGGCAGCCTGTAGGCCACGGTCAGCGTTCGACTCTCGCGCTCGCCGCGAACGACGCGCACGCGTCCCGACGCCACCACGTACACGCTGTCGGCCGCGCCGCCCTGCTCGAACAGCAGCGCGCGGCGCGGAAAGACCAGCAGTACGCAGAGCTTGATCAGCCCCTCGAACAGGCTCTCGTTCAAGGCAGCAAACGGCGCGCAACGACCCAGCGCCGCGCGCAGTAGCTCGCCGCGCTGTTGCTGGCGGCCAAGCCGATGTCCTGCGCCTGCTGCAGGACGCCCCTTGTCCAAATTACCGTTCATCTTCCCCCCTCTCCCCGCGCACTTCGAGCACCCCTGTGCGGCGAAGCGGATGTGTTCGATACACCAATCGCGCGCGGATTGCGACCGGCTTTGCAGCTCAATCCGGCGCGCGCTGGGGTCCGCCGCCGGTCGCTTTCAAGTCCTTTCCATTGACGGGTGGCCTTGGCGGCAGTAGCGTTCGACCCCCTTCAGGCGGCGGTCGAGACATGCGGCTATATCGAGGCAAAGTCGAAACCATCTCCGAGGAGATCCTGAAGACCCTGAAGCAGGCTGGGGACATCGACCTCGAGGACGAGAACGAAGCCAGGCTGGACATCGAAGCAGTGCTCAAGGAGTACCTGCGGCTCGACAAGGAGATCGTCGAGGAAGCCAAGAATCGGATGGAGATCCGCGGCCTCGGCTACAGCAACCTTGGACGGGTCAAGACCCAGGTGGCCAAGGAGCGCGGGGGCCCGACCCAGGACGACATCCTGCCGTACCTGCTGGAGCAGATCCTCAATATCCTGTTTCACAGCGCCAACATCGCCGAGATCTACGCCGACGACGCGGAGCTGCGAAAGAAGGTCACCCCGATCCTGCGCAAGCACATGGACGTGGAGAACGACCTCGATCGCGAGGTTCGCTCGAAGATCAAAAATCTGCAGGAAGGCACGTCCGACTTCGAGATCGAGTACGCGCGGGTGATGGAGCAGATCAAGCAGAAGCGGAAGCTCAGCTAGCGGGTGTCCGAGCTCCCCTCCCCGATCCAAGCAACGTCAGAAGGCGGGGAAAGCCCAGCGAGTCCGTAGTCCCAGCCTGCCTTCCGGGCCGAAAAATTTCGCAGCCCGATCGCGAGGCGACGGTGGCATGCTGCGGCGGCATGCTCAGCATGACGGGATACGGCACCGGCAGCGCGCCGCTCGCGGCCGCGTCGCTGGTGGTCGAGGCGCGCGCGCTCAACCACCGCTTTCTTGACGTGCGGGTGCACCTGCCGGCCCTGCTGGCGGACCACGCGGGCGTGGTCGATCGTGTTGCGCGAACGCAACTCGTGCGGGGCCGGATCGAGCTCAGCGCACGCGTCGAGGGGGCCCTTTCGGGCGCGCCCGTGCTCGATCGCGAGCGCGCGCGGGCCGCGCTGGCCTCCCTCGACGGCCTGCGCGCCGAGCTCGGTCTGCAAGAACCGGTACCGCTGTCGTTGCTCGCGGTGGTTCCTGGGCTGTTTCGGGAGCCGGCCCTGACCGACCGCGAGATGCTGCGCGACGCGCTGCAGCACGCGACCGACGATGCCTGCCGGTCGCTCGCCACCATGCGCCGCGCCGAAGGCGAGGCCCTGGCGGCAGACCTGCGCGCGCACCTGCTGAGGATCTCGGCGCTGTGCGACCAGGTCGATACGCGCATCGAGGGGCTGCGCGACGCGCACCGCGACCGCCTGCGCGCGCGTATCGCGACCCTGCTCGAAGGCACCGCCGCCACGCTCGATCCCGCACGGGTGGAGCAAGAGGTGGCGCTGCTCGCGGATCGCGGCGACGTCAGCGAGGAGGTGATCCGCCTCCGCAGCCACTGCGCGCAGTTCGGGGCGCTGCTGGAGCAAGAGCAGGAGCCGATCGGCAGGCGGCTCGAGTTCCTGTTGCAGGAGATGGGCCGCGAGGTGAACACCCTGGGCTCCAAGGTGGGCGACCTGGACGTCACCGCCCACGTCCTCGACCTCAAGACGGAGCTCGAGCGCATGCGCGAGCAAGCACAGAACGTGCTCTGAGCCGGACCGGAAGCGCGCCGCGGGGCGTGGCGCGTCGATCGATTCGCACCTGAGTTGGTGTAAGCTCGAAATTGTGGGCGACGACCTGCTGCTACTGATCATCTCCTCTCCGTCCGGCGCCGGAAAGACCACCCTCACGCGCGACCTGCTGGAGACCTTTCCGAGCCTGATGTTCTCGGTCTCGCATACCACGCGCAAGCCGCGTCCGAACGAGGTCGACGGCCACGACTACCACTTCACGGACCTGGCCGCTTTCGAGCGCCTGATCGCCGAAGGAGCCTTTGCCGAGTGGGCCGAGGTGCACGGCAACCTCTACGGCACCGCGCTCAGTGAGATCGAGCGCTGCCGCAGCCTGGGCAAGCGCGGTATCCTGTTCGACATTGACTACCAGGGCGCGCGCCAGATCAAGGCGCGACGGCCTGAGGCCGTGGGGGTGTTCGTGCTGCCGCCCTCGATGGAGGCGCTCAAGCAGCGCCTGCGCAAGCGCGCCGCCGACGACGAGGCCACCATCGAGCGCAGGTTTCGCAACGCCAAGCGCGAGATCGAGCACTACGGGCTGTTCGACTACGTGATCGTCAATGATGGGCTCGACGACGCCAAGCAGCGGCTGCGCAGCATCGTGCTGGCCGAGAGCTCGCGCAAGGCGCGCATGGCCATGGCGGCCGAGGAGCTGTTGCTACGCACGCGCGACGCCGAACGGAGCTGACTCTGCCGCGCCGCCTGCGGCGCGCCGCCTGCTGGCCGCTGGCCCTCTGGCTGCTGGTGCGCGCGCCGGCAGCGGCCGAGCCCGCCGCCCCCAACGCCGTGCTCGACACCTCACGTCCCTTGCTGCTGGCGGTCGACGACGACGACGACGACGACGACGGTGTGGTCGACAACCGACAGGCGGAGCGGGTTCCGACCGACGATTTGGCCGAGGTGGTGATCCAGCCCGGCGCCGGCGGCGGCGTGCGCATCTCCACCCTCGGCGGCATTCGGGTGCTGCGCATGGGCAAGCCGCTGGCGACGCCCTTCACGCTCTCCGCCGACGAGCTGCCGACGCCGCTCTCCCTGCAGGCCACGCGACCTTCGCTGGCCGGCCATCCGGCTGCCTTGCTGGCGACCCAGGGCGAGCAGACCTTCCGCCTTGCTGTGCAGACGGTTGATCTCGCGCTGCTCGACGGCAACAACCGCCGCCTCAGCGCCGCCCGCGACGCGGTCGGCCTCTCGCATCGCGTGACCAACGACCGCTCGCTGCCGCGCGGCAATGACTACGAGGCAGTCAGCCCCGACCCGGAGAACATCCGCGTGCAGGTGCTGGATGCCTCCGCCCAGGGCAAGCGCCTGGCGGCGCGGCTCGAGGCGGTGAGCGCCGACGGCAAGCACGTGCGCGACTCGGTGGACCTGAGCCTGGTGCGTCCGGAGGTGGGCCAGCCGTTCCGGTCGCGCTTCGTGCGGCTGGTGGGCGACCAGGTCGACCTGCTCGCGCGCGGCGTTGCCGGCCAAGTTCTGCAGGTTGCGCTGCGAGACCAGGTGCGCATCGTGTACCAGACGCCGCTCGGCGAGGTGCGCCAGAGCCTGCGCGTCGGCCGGCCGGGCGATGAGGACGCGCCGCGGGCGGCCCGCGAGGCCATGCTGCGCGTGGTCGTGCTGCGCGCGTACCCCGGCGGCCCGCCGGTGATCGGCGTCGACGACATGTCCGCGCTGCGCATCGTGCGCGAGGAGCTGGCGCTGGCCAACGAGATCTGGTTGCAGTGCGACATCACCTTCGGCCCACCCTCGGAGACCTCGATCGAGATCGTGGACCCGCCCGGCGGCACACTGCTGTCGGTCGCCGACGGCGACGGCCTGCCTGCACGCGGCGGCAGCGTGCGCTTCCGCGTGGACGGCCAGAACATCGGCCCGATCGAGGTGCCGGCCGGCGCGCCTGCGCAGGACACCGCGCTGCGCATCGCGCGGGTGGTGCGGGGCGCGGGCTTTACCGCCGTGGTCACGCTCAACCCGCCCGCGGTGTTCGGCGCGGGCGCGAGCGCGGATCTGCTGATCCGCCGGCGCGACGGAGGATTTGTGCAGATCGATCCGATCGAGGGAGTCCCGCTGACGACCGACAAACAGCAGTCGATCAGCGTCGGACGCGTCGACCTCGGCGACGGCCTCGAGGAGTTCGACAACATGACGGCCCAAGGCGGCACCCTGGAAGAGCGCACGCTGATCAAGGCGCTGGCCGACGACGATCCGAGCAGCATCGATCTGTTCATCATCAACCGCTTCACCCACGGTACCCGGCAGGGCGAAGCCTTCATCGCGGCCAGCGTGGGCCCGATCACCAACGCCGTGCTGCTCGACCGCAACGGCTTGCGCCAGCGGGAGACGGCCTGGACCATGGCCCACGAGCTCGGCCACGTGCTGCTCAATCAGCCGTTGCACCCGGACAACGTCGGCGCCGACATCCCCACGCTGCTGATGGACTCCGACAACAACCGCGGCACGGTCAACGGGCCCAAGCGCCTGCTGCGCAACGACTGCCTGCGCGTACGCCACGAGGCCGGCGAGCGCGCGGTGCCGCCGTTGCTGCGCCCCTACGACGCGCGCCCGAGCCGCGCGGCCAAGCGCGCGCCGGAAGACCGCGCCAAGCAGCCCTGATTCGGCCGCCCAATGGGGCAGCGGCGAGCGCGCGCAACGCCTTGCTCAACGGGCGAGCGGGGCGCGTGCCCCTCCCGGTTACCTAAAACATCAAGCCGAGCGCCTGCTCCAGGCTGCTCGCCGGCAGCAGCTCGACCCCCGCGCGCTCGCTGGCGCTCAGCCGCTCGGCGCTGGCCTTGGGCAGCACCAGGCGGGTGAAGCCGAGCTTGCGCGCCTCCGCGACGCGCACGGCGGCGCGCGGCACCGCGCGCAGCTCGCCGGTCAGGCCCACCTCGCCGAACGCGAGCAGCGAAGGTGCGAGCGGCCGCTCGCGCAGCGCGGAGACGATCGCGGCGCACAACGCCAGGTCCATCGCCGGCTCCTCGACGCGCGCCCCGCCCGCGACGCCGGCGAAGACGTCGTGGTCCAGCACCTGCACGCCGGCCTTGCGCTGCAGCACTGCCAGCAGCACCGCCAGCCGGCTGGCGTCCAGACCCGTGACCACGCGACGCGGGGCGCCGTACTGCGCGGGCGCCACCAGCGCCTGCACCTCGAGCAGCATCGGCCGGCTGCCCTCGGCGGTCGGCACCACGGCCAATCCGGCCGCGCGCTCGGGACGCTCCGAGAGGAACAGCGCGCTCGGATCCGCGATCTCGCGCAGGCCGGCGTCAACCATCTCGAACACGCCCACCTCATGGGTGGGGCCGAAGCGGTTCTTTTGCCCGCGCACGATGCGGTAGGCCTGGGTGCTGTCGCCTTCGAACGAGAGCACCACGTCCACCAGATGCTCGAGCGTCTTGGGCCCGGCCAGCGTGCCGTCCTTGGTCACGTGCCCGATCAGGACCATGGCCGCCCCGCCCTGCTTGGCCAGGTCGGTGAGCTGCGAGGCCACCTCGCGCAGCTGCCCCACGCTTCCCGGCGGCGACTGCAGCTCGCCGCTGCGCAGGGTCTGGATCGAATCGATCACGACCAGGGCGTAGCGCTGCTGCTCCAGCGCCGCCTGCACGTCGGCGAGCTCGGTGGTCGCCAGCAGCAGCGCGCCTTTCGCGCCGCCCGCGGACGGGTCCGGCTGGGCGGGGCGCAACCTGCGCGCGCGCAGCGCCACCTGCGACGCCGATTCCTCGCCGGTGACGTACAGCACCGGCAGCTCTCGCCGCGCCATCGCGATCACGGTTTGCATCAGGAGCGTGCTCTTGCCGATGCCGGGATCGCCGCCGAGCAGCACCACCGCGCCGGACACCAGCCCGCCGCCGAGCACGCGGTCGAGCTCGCCGATGCCGGTCTGCAGCCGCGGCGACTGCTCGGCCAGCACCGCGTCGAGCTCGAGTGGCGCCCGCCCCGCGGAGGCGCGCCGCGCCTGCGCAGGACGCGCGCGCGCCTCGACCAGCGTGCTCCACGCCCCGCATTCCGGGCAGCGCCCCAGCCACTTGGGGCTCTGGGCGCCGCAGGCGTTGCACTCGTAGGTCAGCTTGTCGTTGCGAGCCATGCCCGGTTATCGGCCGGCCGCGCGGCGAGTTGCAAGGCGCACGCGGCCGAGACCCGCAGGCGGCCAGTTTCGCGCGCGTTGCGGGTCGGGACCGCAACCCGAGTCAGAAGGCCACGCCCAGCACCAGGCGCAGCGTCTGCGCCGTGCCGAGGTTGGTGGTCTCCTGCAGGGTGTTCAGGCCGCGCATCGGAAACAGCACGCCGTACTGTAGCATCGCGTGAAAGCCGTCATCGCGGTCCGGGCCGTCCTCGCTGCGAAAGTACAGGCTGCCGTCGATCTCGACACCAAGGTCGGGCGCGTTGCCCCAGCTCTGGATGAACGATGTCGCCCGGCTCCACACGAAGTCCACGCGCGCGCCCGCGAGCTGGCCGAACGCGCTGCGGATGAAATCGTAGCTGATGCCGGGCTTGAAGTAATACGCCCCCGTGACCTGCTGCATGATGTTGCGCCACAGGATCAGGTCGATGCGGTACGAGGGATGGAAGCGGAACGTGCTGATGGTGCGGTTGCTGTCCAGCTGGTTGATGAAGTCCGAGTCCGACGAGAGGCCTTCGACGTCGCTGTCGCCGGTCGCCAGCCCGTGGTCGAAATAGATCCCGAGCTTGTCATTGACCAGGCGGATTTCGCTCTCGAGCGCGTAGCCGAGCGCGTTGATGGTGTAGCGCGCAGGGCTGGAGCCGTTCTGCGGATCCACCTGGTCCATGCTGCCGTTGACCCAGGCGAACTCGCCCTCGAGCCGCAGGTGGCGGCTGCGGAACAACCCCCAGACGTCGGTGACACGCGTGGCGGCGTTGACCCGCTGCAGCGCGGGCAGCATGGCCGCCGCCTTCGCGCTCGCGCTGGTCGAGGTCGTCGTAGTCGTGGGAGGCTCGGCCAGCGAGTCCTGGCTGCGCACCGCGAATTGCACGCCACCGTTGACCACGTTGTCGCCACGCTCGCGCGCAGCGGCCAGCTCCTCGTCGCTGCTGCGGCGCGCCGCCGAGAAGGTGTACTGGTGCACCGAGGTCAGCCGGCTCTGCTCGATCGGGCGATTGTCGGAACCCGCCGCCAGCGGTCCGCCGCCGACGAAATCGAAGGACGCGCTGAGGTAGAAGCCGAACAGCTTGGTGATGCCCAGCACGCGGTCGATGTCGGTCGAGCGATCGTCGTCCAGGCGATTGCCCGCGTTGTAGTACATCCCGAGGCCCCAGCTCTCCGGCATGCGCCCGAAGCGCAGCTCGCCGAGGTCGCGGTTACGGACCTCGCCCCAGGCGTAGCGCGCCTTGATACTGCTGCCGAGCTGTGGAGAGCCGTCGGGCGTGGCCACGCCGTTACTGAGCACGGTGTCGGCGCCGGTGGGCTTGCCGGTGGCGTCGGCGGCGGGGCCGTAGAACGAGTCCGGCGGGTGCCCGAGCACCAGGTTGTCGAACACGTCGAAGGTCATCTTGACGCGTACGTCCTCGCTCACGTTGAGCTGGGGCGAAAGCCGCAGCCGCATGTTCGCGAAACGCAGCGTGCTAACGTTGCACAGGTTGCCGGTGTGGCTCTCGCTCACGCAGTCGGCCTGGGCGACGCGCCGCTCGATCGGACGGAAGCGGGTGAACGGATTGGGTCCCTGATTCAGCGCGCCGTTGTAGGTCTTGTTCTCGGCCATGAGCCGAGTCGTGAGCTCGTCGGAGGTCGGGCGATTGAGCCAGAAGGTGTCCATCAGCTCGCCGCGCACGCGCATGTAGCCGTGCAAGGTCAACACCGGCGCGGGCGCAGTCCAGTCGCGGCTGGGCTGCGAGGAGGCCGCCAGCTGCTGCGACAGCATGTTCTCCATCTCGCCCGGCGAGGGCACCTCGTTCGAGGGCGCAGCGGGCGCGGCCAGTGCGCTCGGTGGAGCGGCCTCGGGCGGGCTCAGCGCGGGTGGCTCGGCTGCCGGCTCGCTGGCTCCCGCACCGGGCCCGGGCGCGGCGGGCGCCTCTCCCTCGGGGGCCGGCTCGGCTCCAGCTGCGGGCTCGGTCGGCGCGCCCGGCTCGGCTGCAGCGGCCACCGGGGCCGCGGCTGCGCTCCCTGCGGCGGGCGCGGCCTCGGGCTCGGCCTTGCTCTCGCCTTGTGAAGGCGACGCGGGCGCCGCGCTCGGCGGCTTCGTCTCGGCCGGCTGCGGTTTCGCGGCGGCCGGCTTCGCCTTCGGCGTGTCCTCGGGCTTGGGCTTGGGCTTGGGCGCGCTCTTATCCGCGGGCGGACCGCCCGCCTGCGCCAGTACGCTGGCGCTTATCGCCCAACACGGCGCAACCAGGAGGCAGATCCAAAGACGCCAACGCATGATCGTTCTCCTACGGCACAGCGGGCTGCCCTCTCGCACGATGCACGGAGCGGCGAGGGCGGGGCCGAGGGCGGAGGCTGGGTAGCACGGGAGCTTTCGGCCGGTCAAATGCCAACTTCCGGAGCAAGTCCGCGGGAAAGCGTCGCGATCGGTGGTTTTCCGCCACTGCCGGAGCGCTACGGCTCTTGACTCGGGCCCGCAGGCTTGGACAAGTCTCAGGCAAGTGGCGCGAGCGCACTCATACCCGACCGGCGCACGGTCATCTGCCGAGCAGGACCCGCAACCTGTGGGACACCGGGATGATCCAGCCCGTGGACAGGCCTTGGGGATGACTGAGCCGATCGTGCCCGCACGATTCCGAGGATTGTGGAGGCCCCCGCGCGAGGCTTGCCTCGCTCGCCAAGCGCTTCGCGTCACGGGATTGAAAGACCCGTGAGCGGTTACCCCAGCGCAGCCTCGTGCCCAGACCGCGCTCCGCCGAGCGAGCGCGCTGCGGCCTGCGTGCGGGCGCGCCTCCCCCATCGCGGATGACTCCCACCCGTCCACCGCCGCAGGCCGCCCCAGGCGCCGATTCGGCCGCAGCCGACGGGCGCTTTCGGCTGGTGGCGCTGGGCGGGCTGGGCGAAGTCGGCATGAACTGCCTCGCGATCGAGGTGGCCGGCCGCGTGCTGGTGGTGGACTGCGGCGTGACCTTCCCCGACGCCGAGCCCGGCATCGACGTGATCCACCCCGACTTCGACTATCTGCTGGACCGTCCCGACGCGGTCGAAGCGATCGTGCTCACCCACGGCCATGAAGATCACATCGGCGCCCTGCCCTACCTGCTGCGCGACCTCGACGTGCCGGTGTACGGCACACCCTATGCGCTCGCGCTGGCCGAGGAACGCCTGCGCGAAGCCAGCCTGGGACGCTCGGTGCGCCTGACCGAGACCTGCCCGCGCCAGCCGTTGTCGCTGGGTCCATTCGAGGTCACGCCTTTTCGCGTGACGCACTCGATCCCCGATTCGACCGGCCTGGTGCTGCGCATGCCGGGTGCAACCGTGGTGCATTCGGGCGACTTCAAGATTGACGACGACCCGCTGGACGGCGAGCGTTTCGACGAGGCCTTGTTGGCCGAGGTCGGCGCGCAGGGCGTGCGCCTGCTGCTGAGCGACTCGACCAACGCCGAGGTCGAAGGCCACGCTGGTGGCGAGCGCCCGGTCGTGGCGGCGATCGAGGCGCACCTGGCCCGCGCGCCCGGCCGTGTGGTGCTGTGCATGTTCGCCTCCAACGTGCAGCGGCTCGACGGGGTGCTGCAGCGCGCCCGCGCGCTCGGCCGGCGCGTGCTGTTCCTGGGTCGCGCGCTGCACACGCACGCGCGCGTGGCCGAAGCGCTGGCGCGGCTGTCCTATGATCGCTCGCTGCTGGTCTCTGAGCGCGAGGCGCAGGCGGTGCCGCGCCAGCAGCTGCTGGTGGTGGCCACCGGCTCGCAAGGCGAAGCGCGCGCCGCGCTGCGCCGGCTGGCACGCGGCACCCACCCCGTGCTCACGCTCGAGCCGGGCGACCAGGTGGTGCTCTCCTCGCGGGTGATCCCGGGCCGCGAGCGCCAGATCTACGCCACCATCGACGCGCTCGAGCGGCGCGGCGTGCGGGTGCTCACGCGGCGCGACGACGCCGCTCTGCACGTCAGTGGCCACGCCTGCCGCGCCGAGCAGCGGCGCATGATCGAGCTGACCAAGCCGCGCGGCTTCGTGCCCGTTCACGGCGCCTTCGTGCACCTGCAACGCCACGCCACACTGGCCCAGTCGCTGGGCGTGCCCGAGACGCTGGTGGTAGAGAACGGCGCGCTGGTCGAGGTCGACATCGCGCGCATGCGCGTGGCCGAGCAGGTCCGCACCGGGCGCGTCCACATCCAGCACGGCGCTGAGGTCACGGGCGAGGTGTTGCGCCAGCGGGCGCTGATGGCCGAGGGCGGCATGGTCGTGCTGCTGCTCGACCTCGACGCCGAAGGCCGCCTGGCCGTACCGGCCGAAGTCGCGGTCCACGGCGTGACCGACGCGCTCTCGCTCGCGGAGCTGCGCCTGCGCGAAGCCGTGCAGCTCGCGGTCGACCGCGCCCTGCGGGCGCTCGAGCCGCACGCGGAGCTGGAGACGATCGAGGAGACGGCGGCGCGGGCGGCGCGCCGCGTCTTCAGGGGCGCGATCGGCTGGCGCCCGAGCGTGCAGGCCGTGGTCCGGCGGTCGGGCTCATGAGGCGCGCACCCGCGCGTGGCGCGCTTCGCCCGCCGAGCCGCGTGCCGGCGTGCCGGCTGGCGGGCGCGTTGCTCGCGATCCTGCTGGCCGCGGCGGCCGCGGGCTGCGCCGCCTCGCCGGCCGCCGGCAAGCCGGCCGAGCCGGCGCCGCGCAGCACCGCCGAGCCGATCACCGAAGCGCCCGCGCCGCCGGCGCCGGCCGAGCTGGCCGGCCACACGCGCGAGGTCACGCCGCGCGAGCTCGCGGTGATCCAGCCGCTGATCGACGCAGCCGAGCGCGTGCGAGGCCTGCGCTTCGCGCACACGGTGCCGGTGCTGGTCCAGGATCCAGAAGCGATCACGGCCTACGTCGACAGTCAGATCAAACAGGACGAGCTCGAGCGCTCGCGCGTCATCTACACTGCGCTCGGGTTGCTCTCGCCCCGGCTCGACGTGCGCGCGCTGCTGCTGCGGCTGATGGGCGAGCAGATCGTCGGCTACTACGACGTCGAAGCGCACCACCTGGTCGTGCGCGACGACGTGATGCGCGCCTTCGGGGGCGGCGGCGGCGAATCGAGCGTCGATCTCGCCGAGGCCCGCGTAGTGCTGGTGCACGAGCTGGTCCACGCGCTGCAGGACCAGCGCCTGGGACTGTCGGC
The DNA here is from genome assembly GCA_963778655.1 of uncultured delta proteobacterium. GTDB lineage: Bacteria > Myxococcota_A > Polyangia > Polyangiales > JAFGIB01 > CAVZVA01. The sequence continues at coordinate 1,211,262 of CAVZVA010000009.1, read as the reverse complement.
GAACATCGCGCGCAACCGCGACAGCGATGCCGACAACGCCTTCCGCGCGCTGATCGAGGGCGACGCCACGCTGGCGATGATCGCGTTCGCGCTGGAGGGCGAAGCGCTGCCGCTATCCCAGCTCACGCGCGATCCGGCGCGGGTGCGCAATCTCTCCGATCTGGTGCGCGGCTCGCCGCTCACCGGCAGCGAGCTCGGCAGCGCGCCTGCGATCGTGCGCGTGCCGCTGCTGTCCTCGTACGTCGACGGCTTGACCTTCGCGGCCTATCTGCACGGCGACGGCGGCTGGGGACGCGTCGACCGCGCCCACGCCGATCCACCCGCGTCGACCGACCAGGTGCTGCACCCCGAGCGCTTCGTCCGGCGCGTCGCACCCGAGCCGGTGCGGCTGCCGCGCGCGCCGCGTGCGCTGGGCCGCGACTACGAGCTGCTGTATCAGGACACGCTGGGCGAGCTCGAGATGGGCGTGTATTTCGGCCAGGGGCTGCCCGAGCCGGAAGCCCAACGGGCGGTCCAGGCCTGGCGCGGGGACCGGCTGTACGCATACCGTGCCGGAGCGGACCGGGTGGCGGTGGTATGGGTCAGCCTGTGGGAGGACGCGGCCGGCGCCGAGCGCGCCGCACACGCCGCGGAGCGCGCGGCTGCCGCAGTCCCCGGCGCCGAGCAGGCGCAACAGCTGGTCGCGCGCTCCGGGCGCGCGCTGTTGGTGCTGCGCCACGTGCCGCAGGAGCTGCAGGTGAGCCTGCGCGATCGCTTCGCCCGCTGGGCCGATCGCAAGGCCGATGGCGCGCGCGCGCCCGCCGTGCCGGCCGATTGAACCTTGTCCACCCGCATGGTAGCCAGCCCCCTCGACCCGCGAGGCGCGGGGCCCCGCTTCCTGAAGACCGGCCATGACTGCCGGGGTTGCCGGGGGCGCTGCACCGCCGCCGGGCCGGCTCGAGGCGGATTCCGGGGACACTCACTTGGAGGCAAACCCGCTCATGCAATCGCAGGTCGAGAAGATCAGCCCCACCGAGGTGGAAGTCAAAATCGAGGTTCCTTGGAGCAAGGTCAGCGAGAACCTCGAGGTCGCGTACCGCAAGCTGCAGCGCACCGCGCGCGTGCGCGGCTTCCGCCCCGGCAAGGTCCCGCGCAACGTGGTCAAGAGCCTGATGGGCAAGAGCATCGAGCGCGACGTGACCTCACAGCTGGCCGAGGAAGGACTGGGCGCGGCGGTCAAGGAGCACGCGCTCGAGCCGGTGTCGGTGGCCGACATGGACAGCCCAGCGCTGGCCGAGGGGCAGCCCTGGCGCTTCACCGCCAAGCTCGAGGTGCGCCCCAAGATCGACCAGGTCGAGCTGGGCGGGCTCAACGTCGAGCGTAAGCTCGAGGCGGTCGAGGACGCCGACATCGAGCGTGAGAATCGACCGCCTGCGCGAGCAGAATGCCGAGCTGGTCGCGCCCGATCCGCCGCGCCCGGCGCGCGACGGCGACCTGCTGCTGCTCGACATCGAGGTCCGCGTCGACGGCGAGCTGCGACCCGAGCTGGGCTCGACCGATACGCGCGCCGAGCTCGGGGCCGAGCGCCTGTTGGCCGAGATCGAGGCCGGGTTGCAGGGCGCGGCGGTCGGCGAGGAGCGCGAGGTCCAGATGACCTTCCCCGACGACTACGGCCGCGAAGCGCTGCGCGGCAAGGCCGCGGTGTTCAAGCTCCGGGTCAAGCAGATGCAGCAGAAGGTGCTGCCGGACGCGGACGACGACTTCGCCAAGGACCTCGAGCACGAGTCGCTGCAAGCGCTACGCGCCGACGTGCGCAAGCGCCTACAAGACGCGGCAGAGCGCCAGGCTGAAGCGCAGCTGCGCGAGCAGCTGGTCGACAAGCTGGTGGACCTAAACCCGGTGCCGGTCCCGCACAGCATGGTCGAGCAGCAGGAGCGGGCGATGCTGGCGGAGCTGCATCAGCTGCAGCAGATGCTGGGGCGGCCGCTGCCCTTCGACGAGGAGATGCACGGCCAGATGCACGCGCGGGCGGAGCGCAAGATCCGGGCCGGGTTGCTGTTCGGCGCGATCGCCGAGCAGCAGAAGCTGACGGTCAGCGAGGAGGACGTCGAGGTCAAGCTCCAGGAGATCGCCGAGCAGAGCGGCAAGCACGTGGCCAAGGTGCGGGCCGAGTACCAGGGCGAGCAGCGCGAGGGGCTGCACAGCCAGCTGCTGCAGAACAAGCTACTTGAGTATCTGCGCTCCCAGGCTACGATCACCGAGGGCGTGCCTGCCGCCGCGGCGGAGGGCACCGAAGCCCCGCCGGAGCCGTCCGCAGCGGACGAGAAGAAGACCAAGCCCAAAGCCAAGGCGCAGGACAGCGCGAGCAAGAGCCAGGACAGCGCGAGCAAGAGCAAAGCCAAGAGCGGCAAGGGCGGCCGGACCAAGAAGGCGCCGGACGCGGGCGGTAAGGCCGAAGACGAAGGCTGAAGCGCGGCGGACGATCGAGGGACGCAGGGAGCAGGAGGCGAGCGATGAAGAAAGTGGAACGACCGGTTGGCTTCATCCCCTATCCGCAGGTCGTAGAGACCACGCCGCGCGGAGAGCGCAGCTGGGACATCTTCAGCCGCCTGCTCAACGACCGCATCGTGTTCCTCGGCAGCGAGGTCAACGACGACGCGGCCAACATCATCATCGCCCAGATGCTGTACCTGGAGAGCGAGGACCCGGACAAGGAGATCACGCTCTACATCAACAGCCCCGGCGGCTCGATCACGGCCGGCCTTGCCATCTACGACACCATGCAATACGTGCGCGCACCGGTGGCGACGGTGTGCATCGGGCTCGCCGCCTCGATGGGCGCGTGGATCCTGGCCTCCGGCACCAAGGGCCTGCGCCGCGCTCTGCCCAATAGCCGGATCATGATCCACCAACCGAGCAGCGGCGTGCGCGGTCAGGTCAGCGATATCGAGATCCACGCGCGCGAGGTGATCTACTTGCGCAAGCGCATGAACGAGATCCTGGCCAAGCACACCGGCAAGCCGGAAGAGCAGATCAAGGACGACACCGAGCGCGACCGCTTCATGACGGCCGAACAGGCGCTGGAGTACGGGATCATCGACGGTGTCATCCAGTCGCGCAAAAGCGATCCGGCGTGAGCCCGGCGCGTTCCCGCAATTGGTCATGCTGTCGCGTCGACTCGGGCGCCGCGCGCCGCGGGCCTATCCTCGCTTGGGGTCACGGCCCTGGCTCGGCGCACCGAGCGCGGCGCGGCACTCTGCGGCCGCGTGGCCGTGAATCCTTGCTGGGTCGATGTACGGTTGGTAGACTAGCTCAGTCGTAGGCTGGTGTTCTCGGAGCAGAGTCTTGGTCGATCGACGCAAGGACGATGGTCACGGAAATTTGCAGTGCTCCTTCTGCGGAAAATCGCAGAAGGAAGTCAAGAAGCTCATTGCCGGCCCGACCGTCTACATCTGTGACGAGTGCATCGGGCTCTGCAACGACATCATCGCGGAGGAAGTCGATCGCGAGGACTCGTTCTCCAGCAGCGGGCCGCTGCCCAAGCCGATGGAGATCAAGACCATCCTCGACGAGTACGTGATCGGACAGGAGCGCGCCAAAAAGGTGCTCTCGGTTGCGGTACACAACCACTACAAGCGGATCGAATCGCGGGTCGCATCCGAGGATGTGGAGCTGCAGAAGTCGAACATCCTGCTGCTCGGACCGACAGGCTCGGGCAAGACGCTGCTGGCGCAGACGCTCGCCAAGATCCTCAACGTGCCGTTCGCGATCGCTGACGCGACCACGCTGACCGAAGCCGGCTACGTGGGCGAGGACGTCGAGAACATCATCGTCCAGCTGCTGCAGAACGCCGATCACGACGTGGAGCGCGCTCAACGCGGAATCGTCTACATCGACGAGATCGACAAGATCGCGCGCAAGGGCGACAACCCGTCGATCACGCGCGACGTCAGCGGCGAAGGCGTGCAGCAGGCGCTGCTCAAGATCATCGAGGGCACGGTGGCCAACGTACCGCCCAAGGGCGGCCGCAAGCACCCGCAGCAGGATTTCCTGCAGGTCGACACCACCAACATCCTGTTCATCTGCGGCGGCGCCTTCGTGGGGCTCGAGCAGATCATCGAGCGCCGCATCGGCGAGAAGACGCTCGGCTTCGGCGCTGACATCTCTTCGCGCAAGGACAAGAAGGTCGGCGAGTTGCTCGAGCAGGTGCAACCGGAAGACCTGCTCAAGATCGGGATGATTCCCGAATTCATCGGTCGCCTGCCGGTGATCGCCACGCTCCACGAGCTCAACGAGGATGCGCTGATGGACATCCTGACCAAGCCGCGCAACGCGCTGGTCAAGCAGTTCCACAAGCTGCTCGAGATGGACGGCGTCAAGCTCAAGTTCCAGGACGACGCCTTGCGCGCCGTGGCACGCAAGGCGCTGGCGCGTAACGCCGGGGCGCGCGGGCTGCGCGCCATCCTCGAGAACGCGATGCTCGAGATCATGTACGAGGTGCCCTCCGACAAGGGCATCAAGGAAGTCATCATCACCCACGACGTGATCGACAAGAGCGAGCGTCCCCTGATGGTGTACGAGAAAGAAGCCGAGCTCGCCTGAGCTCGCGCGGCCGCAGGCCTTGCCGCGGCCGCCCTAGTTTGTAGCCCTCCGTAGTCTGGGGATCCGGCGCCCACCCTGGGAAATCCGGAAAATGGGATGCGCAGGCCCGATCCCATCGGGCGGGTTAGGTCCTGCCGGGGCCGGAATTTGGGGTATGCTTTCGGGCGGGCCTGGATCGGGGCCCATGGGCCCCACGCGCGACCCGCTCGGGCGCAATCTTTCCGCGGCCGACGCCGGTTGGTATCTCGATGTTCTTCAATCGCAACGACAACGGTAACCCCCCCATGCAGAAGCCCAAGGGCAAAGTCCTGCCCCTATTGCCGCTCCGCGACATCATCGTCTTTCCGCACATGGTCGTGCCCCTGTTCGTGGGACGCGAGAAGTCGATCAGCGCCCTCGAAGAGGCGATGAACAACGACAAGGAGATCCTGCTGGCCGCCCAGAAGCTGGCGAAGACCAACGACCCCTCTCCCGAGGACATCTTCGCGATGGGTACGGTCGGTACGATCATCCAGCTGCTGCGCTTGCCCGACGGTACCGTGAAGGTTCTGGTCGAGGGCAAGCGCCGCGCGCGCATCGAGCGCTTCATCCCCAACGACGGCTTCTTTCTGTGCGAGCTCACCGTCATCGACGAGGAGTCGGTGGCCTCGGTCGAGGTCGAGGCGCTGATGCGCTCGGTGCAATCGACCTTCGAGAGCTACGTCAAGCTCAACAAGCGCATCCCGCCCGAGATGCTGGTCTCAGTGCAGACGATCGACGACCCGGCGCGCCTCGCCGACACCGTGGTCGTCCACCTCAACTCGATCAAGCTCAGCGACCGCCAGGAGATCCTCGAGACCACCGACTCCGCCAAGCGCCTGTCCCGGCTCTACGAGCTGATGACCGCGGAGATCGAGATCCTGCAGGTCGAGAAGAAGATCCGGACGCGTGTGAAGAAGCAGATGGAGCGCACGCAGAAGGAATACTACCTCAACGAGCAGATGCAGGCGATCCAGAAGGAGCTCGGCGAGCGCGACGAGTTCAAGAACGAGATCGCCGAGCTGGAGGAGAAGATCAAGACCAAGGAGCTGTCGGAGGAGGCCTCGGACAAGCTCAAGAAGGAGCTGAAGAAGCTCAAGATGATGCAGCCGATGAGCGCGGAGGCCACAGTCGTCCGCAACTACATCGACTGGGTGCTCGCGCTGCCCTGGTACGACAAGACCAAGGAAAACTACGACATCGAGCTGGCCGAGAAGATCCTCGACGAGGACCACTACGGTCTGAAGAAGGTCAAGGAACGCATCATCGAGTACCTCGCGGTGCAGGCGCTAGTCGGCAAGCTACGCGGCCCGGTGCTGTGCCTGGTGGGCCCGCCCGGCGTGGGCAAGACCTCGCTCGCCAAGTCGATCGCCCGCGCGACCAACCGCAAGTTCGTGCGCCTCTCGCTCGGCGGCGTGCGTGACGAGGCGGAGATTCGCGGCCACCGCCGCACCTACATCGGAGCGCTGCCCGGGCGCATCATCCAGTCGTTGCGCAAGGCTGGCTCGAACAACCCGGTCTTCCTGCTCGACGAGGTCGACAAGATGTCGTCGGACTTCCGGGGCGACCCCGCCTCGGCGCTGCTCGAGGTGCTGGACCCGGAGCAGAACCACAACTTCAACGACCACTACCTCGACCTCGACTACGACCTGTCGGACGTGATGTTCATCACGACCGCCAACCAGCTCAACGGCATCCCGATCCCGCTGCAAGACCGCATGGAGATCATCCAGCTCAGCGGCTACACCGAGTTCGAGAAGCTCAACATCGCCGTGCGCTACCTGATCCCGCGCCAGCGCGAGGAAGCCGGCCTCAAGGACATCGACATGGAGATCACGGAAAGCGCGATCCGCGCCGTGATCCACCACTACACGCGCGAGTCGGGCGTGCGCAATCTCGAGCGCGAGGTGGGCAGCATCTGCCGCAAGATCGCGCGCGAGGTGGTCAAGGACCAGCAGCACGGCAAGCAGGAGAAGTACCGCGTCGCGGCCAAGAGCGTGCCCAGGTTCCTGGGCGTGCCCAAGTACCGGCCGGAGTCCGCCAAGGGCAAGGACGAGGTCGGCGTGACCAACGGGCTGGCCTACACCAGCTTCGGAGGCGCCACCCTGGAGTGCGAGGTCACGGTCGTGCCGGGCAAGGGCAAGCTGGCGATCACCGGCCTGCTCGAGAAGGGCATGCAGGAGTCCGCGCAGGCCGCGGTCAGCTACATCCGCTCGCGCGAGAAGCTGCTCGGTCTGCCCAAGGACTTCTACCAGAACAGCGATTTTCACATTCACTTCCCCGAGTTCATCCCCAAGGACGGGCCGAGCGCGGGCGTTACCATCGCCACCAGTATCGCCAGCGCGTTGATGCGCATTCCGGTGCGGCGCAACGTGGCGATGACGGGCGAGATCACGCTGCGCGGGCGGGTGATGCCGATCGGCGGGCTCAAGGAGAAGATGCTGGCCGCGCACCGCGCGGGCATCGACACCGTGCTGATCCCCAAGGACAACCGCAAGGACTTGCGCGAAATCCCGCGTCGCGTGCTGAGCGCGACCCGCATCGTGCTGATCGAGCACGCCGACGAGGTGCTGCGCGAGGCGCTGTGCCTTAGCGATCCGGAGGCGATCTTCGGCAGTCGGGTACCTCCGCTGGAGTACGTCGGCGGCAAGCTGGTCACGCACGGCCGGCCCACGCAGGAGTCGCAGACCGAGGAAGGCGAGCCGGATGTGCCGGCCCCCACGGTGGAGCCTCCCGGCGCGCAACAGTAGGCCGGCGCGGTCGCCATGTGTGGTCGCTACACGCTGCACCTGGACGACCTCGGCGAGCTGCGAGGATTGTTCGACGTCCAGCGCGTGCTGATCCACGGCTGGGTCCCCCGCTACAACATCGCGCCAAGTCAGCCGGCGCCGGTGGTGCTGCAGCGCGAGAAGGGGCGTACGCTCGAAGCGCTGCGCTGGGGTCTGGTCCCGCGCGGCGCCAAGGATCTACGGGTCGGGAGCCGTCTGATCAATGCACGCGTGGAGACGGTGGCCACCCGACCCAGCTTTCGCGAAGCCTTTGCGGTACGCCGCTGCGTGGTGCCCGCCACCGGCTACTTCGAGTGGCGCAAGCAAGCCGCCGGAGGGGGCAAGCAACCGCTGTGGATCCGGCCGAAGCGCGGCGGGGCCATGGCACTGGCCGGTTTGTTCGAATCGTGGGTGTCGGCGGACGGCGAAGCGCTGGACACCTTCGCCATCGTCACCACGCAGGCCGCCGGCGTGCTGCAGGAGATCCACGACCGCATGCCGCTCGAGCTGCGCGGCGTGGACGTCGAGCGCTGGCTGCGCGCGGATCCGCCCTCGGCGACGGAGCTGCGCGCGCTGGCCAGGAGCGCGCAAGACGTGACCCATCTGGGTGCCCAGGAGGTCGGCCGCCGCGTCAACACCGCCGCGATCGACGGCCCCGAGTGCGTCGACCCACCGGCTGCTGAGCCCGCGATCGGCCGCCGCCAGCTCGACCTGTTCGAATGAAAATTGCGCGCGCCAGCGCGTCCCGGGGCGTTGTACGCCGGTCTCTCCTGGACAGATCAGCCCACGTCGGGGAGTCTAGCGGAACGCGTCGGCCAGCGGGCGGGTAGCTCAGTGGCAGAGCGTCGCCCTTACAAGGCGAATGTCGCAGGTTCGACCCCTGTCCCGCCCACCGCCTCCTCGATGAGCCGACCTGCTGGGAGCCCACGGATTCCGACGCGCATCCTGCTCGGCGGGCTGTTTCTCGTCACGGCCGCGAGCACCGTCGCGCCCGGGAGCGCGCGCGCCGATCAGCGGCGCGACTACATGCTCTCGATCCAGCCCGACGGCACCTTCCTGGCGGTCGACTACTTCGGGACCGGAGCCCAGCTCACGCTGGAGAATCGGCGAAGCATCTACGGCTCGGCCAACGATCTGACACTGGGAGTCGGCTTGGTGCCCGCCTACCCCGAGGGAGACGCCTTCGCCCGCGCCGACCTGCGGGTGCTGTTCTTGAGCTTCGGCGTGACCGTGGCCTACCGCGCGGTTTGGCGCGACCTGGTCTTCGACGCCGGCCCGCACAGCTACTGTGTGCGCTGCGACCGCGCCTCGCGCAGGCACATGGACCCGCTGTTCGGCAGCACCAGCGGCAGCGAGCGCTTTCCCTACGGCGAAGGGCGAGTCAGCCTGCTGCTTCCGTTCAACGAGCACCTGGTCGGCCAGTCCACGCTGGCCGCACGCTACGAAGGACGCAAGGACCGTTCGTTCGACTGGTTCTACACCAGCATCTACGACGGCGGCTGGATGACCCGCTGGGAGACCGAGATCTTCTTGAAGGACCGGCGCTGGGGTGGGATTGGACCTTACCTCCAGCTGCTCGATCTGCCGCGCGCCGGCCGGCACCAGGCGCAGTGGGCGGTGGGTTTCAATGCGGTCATGCGTCTGGGCTTGCTCGAGCGCAACGACTTGCTCTTCCTCACCCTCCTTACGCGCCCTGGAGACCCCAACTACGGCCAGCAGAGCTACTTCGCTCCAATCCGTGCGCTGCTGGTGTACCGCGTGGCGCTCGAGCTGTAGCCGACGTGAGCGTGCTCCGTTGGGGGCAGATGGCTCGTGCGTCCGGGCCGCGGCCTGGCTAGAATTCGAGGCATGACGCGAGTTTTGCTGCTGGGTGCCGGCAACATCGGGGTCGCTGTGAGCGAGCTGCTCAAGAGCGCGGGCGACTTCGAGCTGTGCGTCGCCGACCGCGACGAAAAGGCGCTCGAGGCGATCCCCGCGCAGGTGGCGCGTCGCGCCGTGGACGTGGGTGACGCGGCGGCGCTGAGCGCCGCGCTGCAGGGCATGGACGCGGTAATCAACGCCCTGCCCTACTATCACAGCCTGCCGATCGCGCGCGCGGCGCGGGCTGGAGGCGTGCACTACTTCGACCTCACCGAGGATGTGGCCACCGCGCGCGAGATCCGCAAGCTCGCCGCCGACGCCGAGACGGTGTTCGCGCCCCAATGCGGGCTGGCGCCGGGCTTCATCTCAATCGCCACCCACGACCTCACCCAGCGCTTCGAGAAGCCGTACCGCGTGCGGCTGCGGGTCGGTGCGCTGCCGCTCTTCCCCGCCAACGCGCTCAAGTACAACCTGACCTGGAGCACGGCAGGGCTGATCAACGAGTACTGCAATCCCTGCCAGGTCATCCACGACGGCGCACTGCGCGAGGTGCTGCCGCTGGAGGGCCTGGAGCAGTTCTCGCTCGACGGCGTGACCTACGAGGCGTTCAATACCTCGGGCGGCCTGGGCACCCTGTGCGAGAGCCTGCTCGGCAGGGTCGATCAGGTCAGCTACAAGACCATCCGCTATCCCGGCCACTGCGAGCTGGTGAGGCTGCTGTGCAACGACCTACGCCTGTGCGAGCGGCGCGAGCTGTTCCGCGACGTGCTCGAGAACGCGGTCCCGGTCACCACGCAGGACGTCGTGCTCGTCTTCGTGACCGTGAGCGGCCTGCGGGGCGGGCGCATGGTGCAGGACACCTATACCAAGAAGGTCTACCACGGGGAGGTGGCGGGCCGAGAGCTGTCGGCGATCCAGATCACCACCGCCGCATCGGTCTGCGCGGTGATGGACCTGCAACGCGAAGGCAAACTCAAGCCGCGCGGCTTCCTCAAGCAAGAGGAGGTCGGGCTCGCCGACTTCCTGCACAACCGCTTCGGTCGTTACTACGAGCGCGAGGGCACGCCGTGAGCGCCCCGAGCCCGCTTCAGCTGTTTGCGCAGCTGGGGCTGCAGCCGGCCGACCTGCAGGGCGAGCTCGAAGTACGCTCCCCGCTCGACGGGCGGCCGCTGGCGCGCGTGCGACGCGACGACGCGACCGCCGTGCGGGCCTCGGTCGGCCGCGCCGAAGCCGCGTTCGCGTCGTTGCGGCTCTTGCCCGCACCGCGGCGCGGCGAGCTGATCCGTCTCTTCGGCCAAGCGCTGCGCGAGCGCAAGCAAGCGCTCGGCACACTGGTGAGCCTCGAGTCCGGCAAGATCCTGCAGGAGGGCCTGGGCGAGGTGCAGGAGATGGTCGACATCTGCGACTTCGCCGTGGGGCTTTCGCGTCAGCTCTACGGGCTGACCATGGCCTCGGAACGCCCGGGCCACCGCATGATGGAGGTCTGGCACCCGCTGGGGCCGGTCGGGGTGATCTCGGCCTTCAACTTCCCGGTCGCGGTCTGGGCCTGGAACTTCGCGCTGGCGCTGGTGTGTGGCGACCCGGTGATCTGGAAGCCCTCCGACAAGTGCCCGCTCAGCGCGCTCGCCTGCCAGCGCACCTTCGAATCGGTGCTGGCGGGGCAGCCAGAGCTGCCGCCGGGTCTGTCGCAGGTGATGATCGGCGGAGCCGAGCTGGGCGAGGCGCTGGCGCGCGACGCGCGCGTGCCGCTGCTCAGCGCGACCGGCAGCTGCCGCATGGGACGCGCGATCGCGCCGGTCGTCGCCGCGCGTCTGGGCCGCTGCCTGCTCGAGCTCGGCGGCAACAACGCCATGATCGTCGGCCCGAGCGCCGACCTCGAGCTGGCAACGCGCGCGATCCTGTTCAGCGCCGTGGGAACCGCGGGCCAGCGCTGCACCAGCCTGCGCCGCCTGATCGCGCACGATGACGTGTACGACGCGCTGACCGAGCGGCTCAAGCGCGCCTATGCACGGCTGCCGATCGGATCGCCGCTGGAGCCCGGCTCGCTGGTCGGACCGCTGATCGACGGGGCCTCCTTCGAGCGCATGCAGGCCGCGCTGCAGCAGGCCCGCGCCGAGGGCGGGCAGGTGAGCTTCGGCGAGCGCGTGCTGGCCGACGTCTATCCCGAGGCCTTCTACGTCAGGCCGGCGCTCGCGGAGATGCCCGCGCAGCGCGGCATCGTGCTGCAGGAGACCTTCGCGCCGATCCTGTACGCGATGCGCTACCGCGAGCTCGAGCAGGCGATCGCCATGCACAACGCGGTCGAGCAGGGGCTGTCCTCGTGCATCTTCACCTCGGACTTGCGCGAGGCCGAGCTGTTCCTGTCGCCCGCCGGCAGCGACTGCGGCATCGCCAACGTCAACATCGGGCCGAGCGGCGCCGAGATCGGCGGCGCGTTCGGCGGCGAAAAGGCCACCGGCGGAGGGCGCGAAGCCGGCTCCGACGCCTGGAAGAGCTACATGCGTCGCGCCACCAACACCATCAACTACTCGCGCGAGCTGCCCCTGGCCCAGGGCATCCGTTTCGGTGACGACTGAGTCTAATCGCCGAGCTGGACGATCTTCGTCACGACCTGGCCGGCGCCGACGCGCACGCTCAGCGTCTTGCTCATGCCGAGCTGCGGGTTGACCAGCTTGATGTGGTGGGAGCCGCTGGACAGCGGCAGGTTGAGCTGCGGTGTGTTGCCGATCATGCGGCCGTCGACGAACACCTGCGACCACGGCCGGCTGTTGATACGCAGCGTGCCCTGGCCGCCGCTCGCGGCCGCGGCCGACTCGCGCACGGGTCGAGACGCTGCGCTGCTGTGGTACTGCACGGGCGATGCGCTGCTCGCGTGGTGGTGATGGTGGTGCGAGCTCTCGGTTGGCTGCGACGCTTCGGGCTCGGCCGCCGGCGGCTTGGGAGCGGCGCTCGGCACCGCCGGCGCGAGCCGCGCCGTGGGTAGCTCGATCACCTGCCCGCTGGCCAGCGCGACTTGGGTCTCCCACGGCTGGTAACCCGTACCGCCCTCCAAGCGCACCACGTGCAGCCCCTGGGCCAGGTCGACCACGCGCGCCGGGGTGACCTGATCGAGCTTGTGCCCGTCGACGTAGATGGTGGCGCCCTGCGGGGCGGAGGCCAGGCTGAAGCCAGTGTCGAGGCGCTGCGGCACGAGCTCGATGCTCGGCATCGCCTTGACCTCGCCCGGCTCCACCCGGAAGCGGTGCGTCTGCGAGGTGAAGCCCTCCCGGCGCACCTCGACGGTGTGGTTGCCGGGTGCCAGCCCCTGCACGGTGAATGGGCTGCTCTGCCCGGTGAGGGCGTTGCCGTCGATCAGCACCGCTGCATCGGTCGGCTTCGTGACCAGCGTGATCGTGGTCGCCCGCCCGGCGCGAAACGCCCAGGCCGCGACCGCGAAGGCGGCCAGTGCGACCGCGGCGAAGCCAAGCCAGGCCAGACGGTTGCCCGCCAGCAGCCGCCGCGCCAGCTCGCCGCCGACCAGGGTCGGCATCGACGAAGTCGACGGGCCCACCGCGGGCGCCGGTTGCCACCCGACCGGAGCGGAGGCCGTGGGCCGGGCCGAAGGCGATATCACGCGCGTCATGGCGTCGTCTTCGTCCTCCCAGTCATCCTGCGGGCTGGTCATCGGCGCAAAACCAGTCGGCGGGGCCGCGAACGGCGAAGGGCGGCCGGACGCGGACACAGGCGCGGACGCAGGGGGCGGAAACGGCGACGGCCGCGCGCCAGGTGGCGCCGCGAGCGGCCGAGGCAGCTCTTCCACGCCCGACTCGTCGCGCAGCTTGGTCTCGACCTCCTCCTCGTCCCACTCCATGTCCATGTTGGTCGCGACGGTGGTCGCGGACAGCTCGAGCAACGCGGTGTCGTCGATGCCCGCGCGCGCCTGCCCGCTCTGCGCCGACGGCGGCTGCCCGTGCAGCGAGGTGGAAGCGTTGTCGTCCCCGGCCGCGTCGTCGAAGGACTCGAAGCCCTCCCCGCGCTCAGCCGCCGCCTTCGCGCGCGCCGAAGCCGTGGTCGGCGCGAACTCGGGATCGTGGCTGAACGCGTTGGGCACCACCTTGGTGTCCTGGTCGAGCTCGGAGCTCGATTCCATCTCGGCCGTGCTCGGCGCTTGCGCCGAGACAGGCGGCACGGGAGGCGGCGCGGAGCGCGCGCCCAGACCCGGCAGCGCCGGCGGCGGCAGCGAGGAGGCGCCGGCCCGACGTGGCGGGGGCGGCGGCAGGCTGCTGGCGGCGCCTGCACGGCGCGGCGGCGGGGGCGGCGCACTGGTCCGGCGCGCGCCGGGCGGGGGCGGCAACCGAGGCGAGATTTGCTGTACCTCGGAGGCGTCGAGCCGAAGCTCGGCGTCGTCGGGGCTCCCGAACTGAAGCGAGAGTGGGCCCGAGTCCGGCATCACGTTCAGCGCACTGACGGTGCTTATCGGGTCGATGTCATCGAACGCGTGCAGTCCCGTTCCTTCTTCGCCCGACATGGCACTCCTCGCAAGTCATCGGGTGGAGCCACGGCTGGGCCAGTGTCCCACCGTCCTACATGTGGGAACGTGTACCAATTCTGCACGTCGATCAAGGGGGGACGGGCGTCCAGCGCTAAGGTGTTGGAGATCGCAGCAAAAAATGAGCGTGCCCGATGGCGATCGGGCGATCTTCCCCGTCCTGCCAGGCGTGCATCTGGACATTGGCCACGCGCCGGCCCAGACGCGTGATGTGTGCGCGCGCGAACGTCTCGACCACCCGGCCCGAGCGCAGGTAGTCGACGGTCAGCGTGATCGTCTTGGGCACGCCCAGGCTGTCGTTGTCCCACAGCAACTTGAGAATCGCGGTGCTCTCGAGCAGGGCGCCCACGGTGCCGCCGTGAAGCGCGGGCAACACCGGATTGCCGATCAAGCGCGGCTCGCCCGGCATGCGCGCGACCAGATCGCCCTCGCGGATCTCGGCCGTCAGCCCCAGCAGGCGCAGGTAGGGAATCGCAGCCAGCAGCTGCCCCAGCTCGCCGGCCTTGCGCGCCTCGTGCACGACCTCGCTCAGCGCGCGCGACATCAGGTGCCTCCGGGCTTGCTGGCGTGCGGCAGCGCCTGCGTACGCAGCATGAAGGTAGCCGACATCGACGCCACCGGATCTGCTGGATTTTCGTTGTATGCGGTGCCGCGCGCGAACGCGATGTGGTGCGTGAGCTTGTAGCACTCGACCCTGGCGTGCAGCGGGGCGTGCGGCGTGGAGGGGCGCAGGTAGTCGATGCGCAGATCGAGCGTGGCGATCGGCGCGGGCAGCGACAGCGCGCTGATCACCGCCGCGCCCGCAGTCGAATCGAGCAGCGTGGTGACCAGCCCGCCGTGCAGCACTCCGGTGGTCGGATCGCCGACCAGATCCTCGCGATAGGGCAGCATCCCCACCGCCACACCGGCCTCCGCGTGCAGGAAACGAATGCCCAGCTCGCGCATGTGCGGCGAGCCCGATGCCATCAGATTCGCGATCATGCGCCGGAACCGGCCCACGGCTGAACCCGCCTCGAAGTCATGTGCGTGCGTGGAGGCGTGTGCATTTCGCATCGAGGAGAATCACAGGAAGGCGGGAAGACGGGAAGCGCCGAGGCGAGTTTTCTTTGCGCGCTTCCCAGGCGGGCGTGACTGCCCGACCGCGCCCGCGCAGGACGCCCTCTCGGAGCCATTCTGGCGCGCGCCCTGCCGCGGCCGCGCGCGCGCTGGCTGCTATGCTGGCGGCGATGGGGTCTTGCTCCGCCTGGCTGCTGGCTGCCGCAGCCGCGACCTCGCTGCTGGCCTGCACGCCGCAGGCCGTGGCGGCACCAGAGCCTGACGCGCACGCGGCGCCCGCGCCCGTTGCCAGGCCGGCGCCGCGGCCGGCGCGGCCGCCGGCGCCGCAGCTCGCGATCCCGGAGATCGACGGGCTGGTGGCCGACGCGCTGGCGACGCACCGCATGCCTGGATGCGTGATCGCGGTCGGCCGCCACGACGGCCTGCGCTTCCTGCGTGCGTACGGCCAGCGTGCGCTGGTGCCGGAGCGCGAAGCGATGACCGAAGACACCATCTTCGATCTGGCCTCACTGACCAAGCCGATCGCGACGGCGAGCGCGATCATGGTGCTGGCCGAGCGCGGCAAGCTCGAGCTGACGGCGCCCGCGGCGCGCGTCCTGCCGGAGCTCGATCGCCCTGCCACGCGCCGCATCACGGTGCAGGATCTGTTGCTGCACGCGGCCGGGCTGCCGATCGAGAACCCGATGCGCGACTTCACGCAGGGACCCGCGGCCGCAATCACGGCGATGCTGCGACACGACCCGGTCACCCCGCGTGGCCGCTTCGCTTACAGTGATCTGGGTTACCTGTGGCTCGGCGAGCTGGTGCGTCGTGCCGCGGGCGAGCCGCTCGACGTGTTCACGCGACAGACGCTGTTCGCACCGCTGGGCATGCGGGATACGGGCTTCAATCCCGACCCCGCCCTGTTGCCGCGGATCGCGCCGACCGAGGTCACCGACGACCGACCCGAGGCGCCGCCTGCCAGCGCGCCCGACGATCAGCGTCCCCCTACGCCGTACTCGCCGTGGCACCCGGGAGGTGCGTTCAAGCTGATCCACGGGGTGGTGCACGACCCGCGCGCGTACCGGCTCGGCGGGGTCGCGGGCAACGCGGGATTGTTCTCCACCGCGCGCGACCTGTCGCGCTTCGCGCGCATGCTGCTCGGCGGCGGGGCGCTCGATGGCGTGCGCGTGCTGAGCGCACAGAGCGTGGCGACGATGACGCGGCCGCACGCACTCGGCGACAGCGTGCGCGCGCTAGGCTGGGACATCCACAGTCGCTACTCACGACTGCGCGGTACGCTGCTGTCGCCGCACGCCTTCGGGCACGGCGGCTTCACCGGCACCTCGCTCTTCATCGATCCCGAGCGCGATCTGTTCGTGGTGCTGCTCAGCAACCGCGTGCACCCCGACGGCAAGGGCAGCGTGATCTCGCTGGCGGCCGCGGTCACTGACGCCGCGGTGCGCGCGCTGCAGCGGGACGCGGCCGACAGGGCGGCCAAGCCCGGCGCGAGCGAAGCCAGCCCGACTGCGGAGAGCGAGCCTGCCCTCCCCGGTGACAAAACCCCCGTCCGCGCAGGCATCGACGTGCTGCGCGCCAGCGGGTACGCACGGCTGCAGGGCAAGCGCGTCGGCCTGCTGACGCACCTGGCGGCGCGCGCCGCGGACGGACAGACCACGCTCGCCTTGTTGGAGCACGCTCCCGGCGTGCGGCTCGGCGCGGTGTTCAGCCCGGAGCACGGGCTGGACGTCAGCCACGAGGGGCCGGTGGGCGACGGAAGGCGGCCCGCGCGTGGCGTGCCGGTCTACAGCCTGTTCGGCGCGACGCGGAGGCCGAGCGCGCAGATGCTGCAGGGGCTCGACGTGGTCGTGGTCGACCTGGTCGACGTCGGCGTGCGTTTCTTCACCTACATGTCGACGCTGCACGCGATGCTCGAGGCCGCCGCAGGCAGCGGCGTTCCGGTGCTGGTGCTCGACCGTCCCGACCCGCTGGGCGGCGTCGCGGTCGAGGGCCCCGTGCTCGACCCCGGCATCCACAGCTTCGTCAATCACTACCCGCTGCCGATCCGCCACGGCATGAGTGCGGGCGAGCTGGCGGCATTGATCAGCGACGGGGAGCACCTGGGCGGCGCGCTGCAGGTCGTGCCGGCCGTGGGTTGGTGCCGGCAGCAGATGTTCGCGCAAACCGGGCTGCGCTGGAGCCCGCCCTCGCCCAACCTGCCCAGCGCGGACGCGGCCCTGCTGTATCCGGCGACCGGCCTGCTCGAGGGCACCAACCTCTCGGTCGGACGCGGCACGCAGAGCCCGTTCGGGCTGCTGGGCGCGCCGTGGATCGACGCCGGCGCGCTCGCCTCCAGGGTGGCCGCGGCTGGGCTGCCGGGCGTGCACATCGAGGCCGCGGCGTTCACGCCCAGCCGCGCGCCCTACGCGGGGCAGCGCTGCTTCGGGCTGCGCCTGACGGTCGAGGACCCGCGCGCGTTCCGGCCGGTACGCACCGGGCTCGAAATCGCGCACGCGCTGCTCGCGCTGCACCGCGACCGCTGGCACACCGACAAGCTGATCGATCTGCTCGGGCACGCGGCCAGCCTGCAGGCGCTGCTGGCCGGGGAGCCCGTAGCCCGCATCGAGGCGCTCTGGCAGCCCGCGCTCGAGCGCTTCCTCCACGTGCGCCAGCGCTTTCTGCGCTACCCGAGCTGCGAGGGTGCCCGCGCGCCCTGAGCCGCGCTGGCGTTCCGCCTGCAGCGCTGTATACCGTTATATCGTTGGGCAGGCCCTTGGTTGGGACGCTCGCAGGATGCGCCGCGGCCGGGCCGGTGGTGCAAGCCGCGCATGGCGCAAACGCATTCGTACTCGCTGCGACTGGTCCGGCCGTTTCTCGAGGTGCTGGCGCGCGAGCGCGGGGTCGGCACGCGCGCGCTCGCGCGGCTGGCCGCGCGCGACCCCGACGACCGCGTTCCGGTTGCCAGCGCCCACCGCTGGCTCGAGCGCGCGATCGCCCTTACCGGCGACCAGGCGCTCGGGCTCAAGGCCGGCGCGGCGATGTGCGGCGGCGACGCCGGCGGGATCGAATTCGCGGCGAGCTCGGCGCCGACCGTACGCGAGGCGCTGGCGGTGGTCGCGCGCTACATGCACCTGCTCAACGACGCGCTCGAGCCCAGGCTGGAGCTGGAAGGCGAGCGCGCCTGCTTCGCGCTCGAAAGCCAGGTGGTGATGAGCGACGTGTCGCAGGACTTCCTGGTCGCCGCCATGTACCACAGCTTCGGCAGCGTCTTGCGCGCGGCACCCGGGCTCGAGTGCTGGCTGCTGCGCTCCGCGCCGGCTGACCTGCGCGCGCACCAGGCCGCGCTGGCCCCGGCCGCGGTACGCTTCGCGGCTCCGTTCTGCGGCTTCGCGATGCCGCGGCCTTCGCTGGAGGTGCCGCTGTCGAGCGCCAATCCGAACCTGCACTCGGTGCTGCGCAAGCACGTCGAGCGCATGTTGACCGATATCCCGGAGCGCTGGAGCACGAGCGAGCGCGTGCGCCGGCTGCTCACCGAGGAGCTCGCCCGGGGCGATCCCAGCACGGCTCAGATCGCGCGGCGCCTTCACATGAGCCCGCGCACGCTGGCCCGCAAGCTGGAGGCGGAAGCCACCACCTTCAGTGCGCTGCTCGACGACCTGCGCCGGCGCCTGGCCCTGCGCCACCTCGGCAACCCCGAGCTCGGCCCTTCTGAGGTGGCGTTCATGCTCGGCTTCTCGCACACGCCGGCGTTCTACCGCGCCTTTCGCCGCTGGACCGGCCAGACGCCGATCGAGTACCGGCGCAAGCTGGCCGCGAACGGCTGACGCGACGGGCACCGCTGCCGCGTCCTGGCTGCGATGGGCGCAAGAGCGCGCTTGCGGGAACCGGAACGCCCAAAACGGAGCGCTGCGCCACCCTTGAACGGGCGCGGTCTGCTACACTACGCAGCCCCCCCGATGCAGGACCTGGTCGACGCGATTCGAGAGAGCTGCTCGCCGCAGGTCTGGCAGCGGGCCCAGCAGCTCGCGCAGAGCGCCACGGTCACGGGCAAGCGCACTCACAACGAGGAGCTCGAGCTGCGCGTGATCACGCGCGGCGGCCTGGCCTCGCCGCTGGTGTGCCTGTCGCCCGGTCACCTCGACTGGTCGTGCGAGTGCGAGAGCGACGAGGACGCCTGCGTCCACGTCGCGGCCAGCGCGCTGTGGGTCAGCCGCGCGTTCGAGCGCGGCGAGACGCTGCCCGGGCTGACCACGCCCACCGCCAAGCTGGCCTACCGCCTGCGGCGCGACCAAGGCTGGCTGCGCATCGAGCGCCTGCTGCGGGGCGGCGAGGGCTTCAAGCCGCTGCACGTGCGGCTGACCCAGCTACAGCGCCGCGGCAGCGACGACGAGATCGCCACCGCGCAGGCGGACATGGCGGTGGACCTCGCGCTCGGCGGCATCGTATCGGGCAAGATCCCGCGCCCGCTGATGGCGCGCGTGCTCTCGGCGCTGGCCGAATGCGTCGACGTCGAGCTCGACGGCAAGCCGATCACGATCGGCGCGCCGCGCCCGGTGATCTGCGCCCGGCTCGAGGATCACGAGGGCGGCTTCCGCCTGCACGCGGCGCAGGATCCGGAAATCAGCGAGCTGTTCGACAACGGCGCGGTGCTGCACGGCGGCGTGCTGCGGCCGGTGGGAGAGCTCGACCTGAGCGGCCGCGACATCGAGGAGCTGCGCAGGGGACGCGTGTACGAGTTCGGGCAGGTGGCGGACCTGGTCGGGCGCGTGCTGCCGGCGCTGCAGGAGCGCGTGCCGGTGTCGATCGAGAGCCGCATCCTGCCCAGCGCCACCGCCATGCCGCCGCGGCTGCTGCTCAAGGCCGACTACGACGGCGACGCGCTCAGCGTGCTGCCGCTGATCGTGTACGGCGACCCGCCCTGCGCGCGGGTCGACGCCGGCAAGCTGCACTACCTGGGCGGCGCGCTGCCGCTGCGCAACGAGGTCAAGGAGCAGCGCCTGATCGCCGACCTCGAGCTGCGCCTGGGGCTGCGGGTGGGCCGCGCCGAGCGCTTCGCCGGGCTGGGCGCGGTGGACGCGGCCAATCGGCTGCGCGCCTTCGAGGGGGCGGTGGTCGAGGGCAACGGGCTGGACGCGTGCTTCGTGACCGTGCCGCTGCAGCCTGAGCTACGCATGGAAGGCGAGCGTTTCGACCTCGCGTTCAGCTCGAACGACGGCGAGCAGGTGCGCCACGCCAGCGCCGAGGCGGTGATGCGAGCGTTCCGCCGCGGCGAGGCGCTGGTGCCGCTGGTCGAGGGCGGCTGGGCCGAGCTGCCGCGCGGGTTTCTGGAGCGCTGCGGGCACCTAGTGGCGGATCTGGTCGCGGCCAAGGGCGAGCACGGAGAGCTGCCGGCCGCGGCGCTGCCAGACCTGGCGCGGCTGTGCGAAGCGCTCGACCACCCGCCGCCGCCCTCGTTCGAGCGGTTGCGCGTGCTGGTCGACGGCTTCGAGGCGATCCCCAGCCACGCGCTGCCGCAAGACGTGGCGGCCACCCTGCGGCCCTACCAGCACCGCGGCGTCGACTGGCTGGCGTTCCTGTCGCAGGCCGGCCTGGGCGCGATGCTGGCCGATGATATGGGGCTGGGCAAGACGCTGCAGGCGCTGTGCGTGGTGCAGGCGCCCTGCCTGGTGGTGGCGCCGGCAGGCGTGCTCTACAACTGGCAGCGCGAGGTGGAGCGCTTTCGGCCGGCGCTGCGCGTCAACCTCTACCGCGGCGCGGGGCGCGCCCTCGACACCGAGGCCGACATCACGCTGACCAGCTACGCAACCTTGCGCAACGACATCGACGCGCTCTCGGCGCAGCAGTGGGCGATGGTGATCCTCGACGAGGCGCAGAACATCAAGAACGCCGACAGCCAGGCCGCGCGCGCCGCGTTCGAGCTGCGTGCGCGCTTCCGCGTGACCCTGACCGGCACGCCGGTCGAGAACCGCCTCGACGAGCTGTGGAGCCAGCTGCATTTCATGAACCCGGGCCTGCTGGGGGGCCGGCACGACTTCCAGGAGCGCTACGCCAAGCCCATCAACGAGGGCGACCCGCTGGCGGCGGCGCGGCTGCGCGAGCGGATGCGGCCGTTCGTGCTGCGCCGGATCAAGCGCGAGGTCGCGCGCGAGCTGCCGCCGCGCACCGAGGCAGTGCTGCGCTGCGTCCTCGACGAGCACGAGCGCGCGCTCTACGACGCGATCCGCGCCGCGACCCAGAGCGAGGTGCTGCAGCAGCTGCAGGCGGGCGGCAGCGTGCTGGCCGCGCTCGAGGCGCTGCTGCGGCTGCGCCAGGCCGCTGCCACGCCAGCCTGCTGCCCGGCCAGCACGGCGAGGGCTCGGCCAAGCTCGAGCTGCTGCTGCGCACGCTCGAGGAGGCGCTGGCAGAGGGCCATAAGGCGCTGGTGTTCTCGCAGTGGACGTCGCTGCTCGACCTGGTCGAGCCGGAGCTGCGCGGCGCGGGCGTGGAGTTCTGCCGCCTCGACGGCAGCACGCGTGACCGCGGCGCGGTGGTGGACCGCTTCCAGGACCCGGGTGGGCCGCCAGTGATGCTGCTCTCGCTCAAGGCCGGCGGCACCGGCCTCAACCTCACCGCCGCCGACCACGTGTTCCTGCTCGACCCGTGGTGGAACCCCGCGGTCGAGGATCAGGCCGCGGACCGCGCGCACCGCATCGGTCAGGACCGCCCGGTGATGGTGCAGCGGCTGGTGGCGGCCGACACGGTCGAGGAGCGGATGCTCGAGCTGCAAGAGAAGAAGCGGGCGCTGGCGCACGCGGCCACCGGCGATCCTCGGGCCGCCGGCGGCATCACCCGCGACGACCTGCTGGCGCTGCTGTCGTAGCCCGCCGGGCAGCCTTCAGGCGGAGCTGAGATTCACGCCGCAAGCCTATGATATTGAATGGATTTAAGTCTGTCCTTGAGACCGGCTCGAGGGTCCGTGGAGGGTACCCGTGGCGAGCACCCACCGGGGATTGGCGTCCGCCCCTTGCGACGGGCTATCTTAAGCGACTAGGTATTGCCCGCGTCGTCCCCATGCGCAGCTCCTTTACGACTCTGGCCGTGTCGATCCTGATCCTGGGAGCCGGCTGCGCCACGCAGACCGGACCCAAGTTCGGGGCAGGCACCAACGCCACCGGCGTGAGCGCCGAGCTCGGGCTGCAGCCGCCTGAACGCGGGTTCCAGGTGCAGTCGCTGGGCGTGATGATCGAGCCAGGCGACGACATCCGCTGGTGCGAGGCGTTGCGGCTGCCCGGCGGTCCCGGCAACGTCTACTACGTCGACCGCATCGAGTCGGCGATGACCGCCCACGGTCAGGACCTGATCGTGAGCGCCGCGCCGGTCGGCAGTGACACCGAGTCGATCATGGACGTGGGCTCGCGGGTGCCCTGCACGCGGGCCGGCGAGGCCTTCGGGGAAGACTTGGCCCAAGTGATCTCGACCCAGCGCAGCTACCACGACGAGCGCTACCCGGCGGGCGTCGGCCAGGTGTTCTACGGCGGGCAGAAGATTGCGATCGACTACCACTTCGTCAACGATAGCGAGGAGCCGCTGCCGGCCAAGGTCGGGCTCAATTTCCACCTTGTGGACGCGTCAGCCGTGCAGCACGTGGCGCACGTCGCGGACTTCGACAACCTCACCATCTACACGCCGCCCGGCGGGCGCAGCTCGCACCTGGCCGAGTGCAACGTCAGCCAGGCGCTGGTGATCGGCGAGCTGGTGCGCAGGACGCAGAGCTACGGTACGGGCTTCGGCGTGTGGATCGCAGGCGGCCCGCGCGACGGGCAGCCGCTGTGGTACAGCCGCGGCCCGAGCGAGAACCGCATGACCCTGGCGGAGCCGCTGCGGCTCGAGCCGGGCGAGGGCCTGCGCTTCCAGTGCGACTACCACAACACGACCGATCTGGAGCTGCGCTACGGCGTCAATGCCGGCGACGAGATGTGCACGCTGGACGCGACCTACTGGCTGCCCGACGAGCAGACCCAGGCCCAGCCCCAGGGCTGCCTGCTACTCGAGGTCGACCCCGACGGCGTCGCCCGCAAGTAGGCCGCGTGCGGTGGCGCGCTGTCTCCCCCCGATGCGCTGTCGCACCACCGCCGAGTTGCGCATTGCGCAGACCGCGTTTCCGTCCAGGAGTGCTCAGGAACGAGCGCGCCCGGAGGGCCGGACCGTGGCGTACCTTGGGTAACGCCGCAGGGCCGGACCGAGGACGTAGCCCGCTGCGGCCTACCGCCCCCGTCCTCTGGCGCGGCTAGTCATCGCAAGCATCCAAGACACAAAGCCGCTCCTGGGCGCTTCTGGACGGCCAACGCTAGTTGTACGTCGCGCTGAACATGATGTTGAACGCCGTGCCGGCCAGGCCGCCCAGGATGTCGTCGTGGGTCGCGATCACGATCAGCTGGCCGGCCACGCCGATGCCCCAATCCGACCCGACCCACCACTCCTTGCCGAGCATGAAGTTGCCGCCGAAGCCGAAATCGCTGCCGGAGCGGTTGCCGCCTGAGTCCTCGAACACGGCCTGTCCAAAGCCGAGCGAGCCCGCGAGGTACACGTTGACCGGCATGAAGTAGTAGGTCACGCCGAGACCGACGCCGACCAGCTCCACGTCCTCGCCGATACCGTAGTCGCGGGTGAGATCCGAAGCGTGGCCGCGGCCCTGCCCGTCCTGGCGCACCGACGGGTTGAACACCGTGGACTGAAACAGATCACCGTCCAGGATCAGGTTGTCGGTCACGGCGCCGCCGATCGCAATCGAGGTGCCGAAGCCGATCCCGGAAAGCGTGAGATCCTGCACGCCCGGTAGAATGTGGTCGTTGCCCCAGACGCTGCCGCCGCCGAGCCCGGCCGCCAGGCGCAAGTAGAACCCATCGTGGTGATGGGTCTCCGGGGTGGCGTGCTCCCAGGGGTCCCAGTCGCCCCTGGTGACTTCGGGCTCGGGCTTGCCGAGCCGCTCGTACTGGGGCGGTGGGGGCGGAGGCGGTGGAGGATTGCCGGGGCCATACGCGGGAGCGGCGGGGGCTGGGGCCGGCGGGGGCGGAGGCGCGGCCGGCGCCGTCCCTTCGGGGGGCTGGGCGGCCGGCGACGTGGCTTGCTGCGCGCCAGTCGGCTCGCCGGCGGCAGGGGCCTGGGCCGGCGCGGCGGCGGCCGGCGGCTCGGGCAGCGCCGCTGGCGCCGCGGTCGCGGCCACCTTCGGCGTGCTGGCCTTGGGCGCGGCGGCAGCCTTGGGCGCGGCAGCCTTGGGCGCAGCAGCGGGCGCCGCGGCTGCGCCGGCTTGCGCCTGCGCCGCGCTGGCGAGCCCCGCAGCGCAAAAACACAGCGCGACAACACCCGAGACAGCAGCTCGCATGGGCATCCTCCTCCATGGCGCGCGGGCGGCGCCGCATCGCCGCGATTACAGCATACGCGCCCGCGGCTCGCCAGCCAGTGCCCCAATCAGGGCTTGCGATTCGGGATCGAATCGCAGGCACTGATTCTCCTTATCGCGATCGCCGACTTACAGCAGCATCTGGCGGATGTCGGAGAGCACCTCGCGCAAGCGGGTGGTGAAACGCACCGCGTCCGCGCCGTCGATCACGCGGTGGTCATAGGAAAGCGAGAGCCCGCACATCAGGCGCGGCGCCAGCTGGCCGTTGAGATAGGCCGGCTTGAGCGCGGCGCGCGAGACACCCAGCACCGCGACCTCGGGCGGATTGATGATCGGGGTGAAGTGCGTGCCGCCGATGCCGCCCAGGCTCGAGATCGTCATCGACGCGCCCTGCAGATCCTGCGGCGAGAGGCGGCGCGCGCGCGCGCGCTCGCTCACCTCGCCGAGCTCCACGGCCAGATCGTGCAGGCCCTTGAGATCGACGTCGCGGATCACGGGAACCACCAGCCCGTTCTTGGTGTCGACCGCGACCCCGAGGTGGAAGTAGTGCTTGAGCACCAAGTTCTCACCCGAGCGGTCGAGTGAGGCATTGAAGCGCGGCATCTGCTTGAGCAGCACCACCACCGCCTTCATGAAGAACGAGGTGAGCGTAAGCTTGGTCTCGGGCCGCTCCGCGCGCATCTTCTTGCGGAACTCTTCGAGCTCGCTGATGTCGGCCTCGTCGAACTGGGTGACGTGCGGGATGGTCACCCAGCTGCGGTGCAGATTGCGCCCGGAGATCTTCTGAATCTTGGTCAGCGGCTGCAGCGAGACCTCGCCGAACTGGCTGAAGTCGACCTCGGGCAGCTCGGGCACGGCGAAACCGGTGCCGGTCGCGGTGCCGGCCACCGACATCGCGTGCTTGACGTAGCGCTGGACGTCCTCACGCGTGATGCGGCTGTGCGGGCCGGTGCCGGGCACCTGGGCCAGGTCCACCGCGAGCTCGCGCGCGAGCCTGCGCACCGCAGGAGTGGCGTGCGGCTTCTTCTCGCGCGTCGCGGGCGATTCCGCTGCGCCCTCGACCTCGGGCACGTACTGCGGAGGAGGAATCGTGCGCGAAGGCCCGCGCTCCGGCGCCGCGCCTGCCTCGGGGGGCAAGCCGGCGGGTCGCGGCGACGACCTGGAGGGCGGCGTGGCGCGTGGCGCGTCCTGCGCGGCGGGCGCGCGCGCCGGCTCGGCGGCCGCGGTGGGTGCGGGCTTGGCCTCGCTGGCTGCGCCCGGCTCGGCCTCGAGCATCAGGATCAGCGAGCCCTTGGAGACCTTGTCCCCGACCTTGAGCGCGACCTGCTTGACCACGCCCCGCAACGGCGACGGCACCTCCATCGAAGCCTTCTCGCTCTCGAGCACGATCAGGCCCTGGTCCACATCCACGCGCGTGCCGGGCTGCACCAGGATCTCGACCACGTCCACGTCGCTGGCGTCGCCGATATCGGGAACCTCGATCCGCGTCTCACTCATGGCTTGCCCCCGTGGTCGAGGTCGGCGATGAGAGGCGCGGGCTTGCGCGGGTCGATACCGTATTTCTCCAGCGCCGCGTCGGGCTTGGCACGATCGATCTCGCCGTCCTGTGCCAGCGCCGAAAGCGCGGCCACCACGACGTGATGGCGGTCGACCTCGAAGAAGCGCCTCAGCATCGCCCGCGTATCGCTGCGGCCGAAGCCGTCGGTGCCGAGCACGCTGTAGCGCCGCGGCACTAGCCCACGGATCTGATCGGCATAGAGCTTGACGTAATCGGTCGCCGCAATCACCGGCCCCTTGCGCGGGCCCAGGCATTGCTCGACGTAGCTCGTGCGCGGCTCGCGCGGCTGCAGCATGTCGTCGCGCCGCACCGCCGCGCCCTCACGGGCGAGCTCGGTGAAGCTGGTGACGCTCCACACGTCGGCGACCACGCCGAAGTCGGCGAGCAGCAACTCAGCGGCGGCCAGCACCTCGCGCAAGATCGCGCCGCTGCCCAGCAGCTGCACGCGCGGGCCCTTGACCGAGCCGCCGTCGCGCAGCAGGTACATGCCGCGTAGGATGCCCTCGGCCGCGCCCTGCGGCATCTCCGGCATGACGTAGTTCTCGTTGGTCACGGTGATGTAGTAGAAGATGCTCTGCTGCTCGCTCAGCATCCGGCGCAGCCCGTCCTGCACAATCACCGTGAGCTCATAGGCGTAGGTGGGGTCGTAAGCCACGCAGCTCGGCACGTTGCTGGCGAGCACGTGGCTGTGGCCGTCGCAGTGCTGCAGGCCCTCCCCCGCGAGCGTGGTGCGACCAGAGGTCGCGCCGATCAGGAAGCCGCGCGCGCGGCTGTCGGCTGCCGCCCAGATCAGGTCGCCCACGCGCTGGAAGCCGAACATCGAATAGAACGCGTAGAACGGAATCATGCTCACGCCGTAGTTGGCGTAGGCCGTCCCGGCCGCGATGAACGAGGAGAGCGCGCCGGCCTCGTTGATGCCCTCCTGCAGGATCTGCCCCTTCTGATCCTCGCGGTAGTACATCACCTGATCGTGGTCGACCGGCTCGTAGAGCTGGCCGCGCGCGGCGTAGATGCCGAGCTGCCGGAACAGGCCCTCCATGCCGAAGGTGCGCGCCTCGTCGGGGACGATCGGCACCAGCCGCTCCGCAAGGTCCTTGTTGCGCAGCAGCAGGCCGAGCAGGCGCACGTACGCCATCGTGGTCGACATCTCGCGATCGCCCGAGCCCTTGAGCAGCGGCTCGAGCTCCTCCAGCGAAGGCGCGGGCAGCGCTGCGGCCCGCTCTCGCCGCTCGGGCACGTAACCGCCGAGCGCTCGCCTGCGCTCGTGCAGGTAGCGCAGCTCCGGGCTGTCGTCGGCCGGCTTGTAGTAGGGTGCGTCGCTGATCTGCGCGTCGGAGATCGGGATGCGATAGCGGTCGCGATAGGCCTTGAGCGCGTCCTCGCCCAGCTTCTTGAGCTGGTGGGTTGGGTTCTTGCCCTCTCCCGCCTCGCCCATGCCGTAGCCCTTGACGGTCTTGGCCAGGATGCAGGTCGGCTGCCCGCTGCTGCTGACCGCGGCGTGATACGCGGCGTAGACCTTCTGCGGATCGT
Source organism: uncultured delta proteobacterium (assembly GCA_963778655.1). Lineage (GTDB taxonomy): Bacteria > Myxococcota_A > Polyangia > Polyangiales > JAFGIB01 > CAVZVA01. The sequence goes on along the minus strand of CAVZVA010000009.1, from coordinate 1,184,005 downwards.
GCCCGCCTCGGTTCAGCTTCTTGATGTCGTTGTCGGTCAGGTTCGCAACCATGCGCAGCAGCTCGGGGTAGCGGCCGAAGAAGTGCTCGCGCGTCCAGGCGCCGTCGCGCACCACGTAGTTCTGGTAGTCGCCGTCGACCGCTTCCTCCATGCGCTTGAGCAGCAGGCCCTTGTGGTCCTTGGCCAGCAGCGGATCCCAGGCGTCGCCCCAGATCACCTTGAACACGTTCCAGCCGGCGCCACGGAACACGCCCTCGAGCTCCTGGATCACCTTGCCGTTGCCGCGTACCGGGCCGTCCAGGCGCTGCAGGTTGCAGTTGATGACGAAGGTCAGGTTATCGAGCCGCTCGCGCGCGGCCAGCGAGATCGCGCCCAGCGATTCCGGCTCGTCCATCTCGCCGTCGCCGAGGAACGCCCACACCCGCGCGCGGTTCTCGGGAATCAGCCCGCGGTGTTGCAGGTAGCGCATGAAGCGCGCCTGGTAGATCGCCATCATCGGCCCCAGACCCATCGAGACCGTGGGGAACTGCCACAGCCCGGGCATCAGCCGCGGGTGCGGATAGGACGACAGCCCACCCTCGGGGCCGGTCTCGCGGCGGAAGCGATCGAGCTCGCCCTCGCTCAGGCGCCCCTCGAGGAACGCGCGGGCGTACATCCCCGGCGCGGAGTGCCCCTGGAAGTAGATCAAGTCCGCGCCGTCGGGATGGTCGGGCCCCTTGAAGAAGTGGTTGTAGCCGACGTCGTAGAGCGTCGCGGCCGACGCGAAGGTCGAGATGTGACCGCCGATGCCGGCGTTGCGCTTGTTCGCCTTGACCACCATCGCCATCGCGTTCCAGCGCACGTAGGAGCGCACACGGTACTCGAGCTCCTCGTCGCCCGGATTGCGCGCCTCGTCGTTGGGACGAATGGTGTTCAGATACGCGGTGGTGGTCTTGTACGGCAGGTTCGCGCCTGCGCGGCGCGCCTTGTCGATCAACGCCTCGATCAGGAAGTGGGCGCGCTCGAGCCCCTCCTGCGCCATGACGCCGTCCAGGGCGTCCAGCCAGTCCTGGGTCTCCTGCGGGTCGGCATCGTCGCTCGTGCTCATCGCGCCTGTCCTCTACGCGCGCGCCAGCTTGCGCGCTCCCGCAGCTTAACCCCGCCGGCCGTGGTTCCCAAATGTGGCGACGCAGCGCCCATCGACTCGACCCACCGCGCGGCCCGGGCCGCGGCCTGGACGCGCTCGACCCGCGCGCCGGGGGCGCCTGTGTTTCAGCTCCGACACACGAGCGCTCGGGGAGCCGGCGTGAGCCTCGCTCGGGGGTCACAGGCGCGGCTCGCCAGCCGCTGTCAGGTGTAGTAGGGAAGCGTCGGCTTTGTGGAGAGCGAAATATGGACATCGCGATCGTCGGTGGCACGGGTAAAGAGGGCCAGGGCATGGCGTTGCGCTGGGCCAAGCGCGGTCATGCCGTGGTGATCGGCTCGCGCGAGGCAAGCCGGGCGCAGCAGGCGGCCGAGGCGCTGGCCGCGCGCAGCGGCGGCCGCGTGCGCGGCGGCGACAACGCCTGGGCGGTGAGCCAGGCCGAGCTGGTGGTGCTGGCCGTGCCCTACGCTGCGCACGCCGCCACGCTGCGCGCGCTGGGGCAGGCCCTGCGCGGCAAGATCTTGGTCGACATCACGGTGCCGCTGCAGCCACCGCAGGTGCGCACCGTCCATCTGCCCGAAGGGCGCGCCGCCGCGCTCGAAGCCCAGGCCTTGCTCGGCCCCGACACGCGCGTGGTGGCGGCGTTGCACCACGTCAGCGCCGTGCACCTCAGCGACATCGAGCACCCGATCGAGTGCGACGTGCTGGCCTGCTCCGACGACGCCGAGGCGCTGCGCATGGTGCTCACCCTGATCGAGGAGCTCGGTACGCGGGCGCTCGATGCAGGGCCCCTGGCCAACGCGGTGGCTCTCGAGTCGCTGACGCCGGTGTTGCTGCACCTCAACCGCAGGTACAAGAGCCCCGGCGCGGGCATCCGCTTCACGGGACTCTAGGCCGAGGCCGGCATGAGCGAGCCCACCGCCATCGGCGTCGCCGCGCGCCTGGAGCTGATCGCGCTCCCGGGTATCCCCATCGTCGAGCCCGGCGACGACCTGGGCGCGCTGCTGTGCGATGCGCTGGTGCGCGCCGAGATCGAGCCGCAGAGCGGCCACGACGTGTTGCTGGTTTGCTCCAAGATCGTCTCGCGCGCCGAGAACCGCTTCGTCGAGCTGGATCAGGTGACGCCCTCCCCGCGCGCGCGCGAGCTGGCCGCGGCCACGGACAAGGACCCGCGCCTGACCGAGCTGGTGCTGCGCGAGTCGAGCGCGGTCTCGCGCGTGGCGCCGGGCGTGCTGATCGTGCGCCACCGGCTGGGCTTCGTATCCGCCAACGCCGGCATCGACGCCAGCAACGTGCGCGCCGACCAGGGCCAGAGCGTGCTCTTGCTGCCGGCCGACCCCGACGCCTCGGCGCGGGCGCTGCGCGCCGCGCTCAAGGCCCGTTTCGGCGCCGAGATCGGCGTGGTGATCACCGACTCGCACGGCCGCGCGTTTCGGCTCGGCACGGTGGGCGTGACGGTCGGCCTCGCCGGCCTGCCGCCGCTGTGGGATCAGCGCGGCGGCCACGATTTGAACGGCCGCGTGCTCGAGGCCACGGTCACGGCTTTCGCCGACCAGCTGGCGGCCGCCGCAGACCTGCTGGCCGGACAGGCCGCCGAGCGCCGGCCCGCGCTGCTGGCGCGCGGGCTGTCCTATCCGCCCCAGGACGACGCCGGCGTGCAGGCGCTGCTGCGCTCGCCCGAGCAGGATCTGTACGCATGAGGCCGGCGCTGCGCATGGCGCAGGTCCGCGCCACCTTCACCCGCGAGGACCCGTGAGCGCGCGCTTCTCGCGCGTGGCGTACCTCTCGGGCGGCGTCGGGGGCGCGCGCCTGCTGCAGGGCATGGCACGCCTGCTGCCGCCGCGCGCGCTGAGCGCGATTGTCAACGTGGGCGACGACCTCGAGCACTTCGGGCTCTACGTGTGCCCCGACCTCGACACCGTGCTGTACACGCTCTCGGGCCTGGCGGACCTGCGGCGCGGCTGGGGCCTGCGCGGCGAGACCTTCCACGCGCTGCAACGAGTGGTGCGCTACGGCGGCGAGGGTTGGTTCCAGCTCGGCGACCGCGATCTGGCCACCCACCTGATGCGCACGCAGTGGCTAGCGCAAGGCCAGCGCCTGACCGAGGTGACCGCGCGGCTTTCGCACGCGCTCGGGGTCGAGCACCCGGTGCTGCCGATGAGCGACGAACCGCTGCGCACCGAGATCGAGACGCGGGACGAGGGCGTGCTGCCGTTCCAGCACTGGCTGGTGCGCAGGCGGGCCGAGCCGCAGGTCGCGGCGGTGCGCTTTCGCGGCACGGCGCGGCCGACCGCCGAGGTGCTGCAGGCGCTTCGCGACGCCGAGCTGGTGGTGATCGGGCCGAGCAATCCCTACGTGTCGATCGATCCGATCCTCTCGCTGCCCGGCGTGCGCGAGGCGTTGCCGGGTAAGACCGTGGTGGCGGTCAGCCCGATCGTGGGCGGGCGCGCGGTCAAGGGTCCGCTCGGCGAGATGATCCCTGCGCTATCGGGGCGTGCGGCGAGCGCGGCGGCGATCGCGGCGCACTACGCACCGCTGCTCTCGGGCCTGGTGGTGGAGCGCGGCGACGAGGGCGGCGTGCAGGGCGTGCCGGCGCTGGCGGCGCACAGCGTGATGCGCGACGCGGCCGATCGCATGCGGCTCGCGCGCGCGGTACTATCCTTCGCGGAGACGCTGTGTCGCTGATGCCGGAGCAGCCGCGTTGGGCGCCCTGGGCCGTGATCACGGTCAAGGGCTTTGGCCGCGCCAAGTCACGCCTGGGCCAGGCGCTGCCGGTGCCGGAGCGCCGCGCGCTCGCGCGTGCCATGTTCGCGCGGGTGCTCGAGGCGTGCGCCGGCTGCGCGCCGCTGCACGGCGTGCTGGTCGCGACCGACGGAGAGGACGCGGCGCGACTGGCGCGCAGGCGCGGCGCGCGCGTAGTGCGCGACCCGAGCGGGCCCGCGCAGCCCCTCGAACGGGTGGTGGACGGCGCGCTCGACACGCTGCGCGGGCTGGGCGCCTCGCACGCGCTGGTGGTGATGGGGGACCTGCCCCGGTTGCGCCCGCGCGACCTACGCGAGCTGCTCGCCCAGCTGCGCGAGACCGACGTGGTGGTCGCACCCGACGCGCTGCGCCGCGGCACCGGCGCGCTGGGCCTGCGGCTGGGGCTCGCGCTGCACAGCGGCTTCGGCCACGCCGACAGCCTGCAGCGCCACCTGCGCGAGGCCGCGCGCATCGGCGCGCGCTGCAGGCTGATCTACAACCCGCAGCTGGCCTTCGATCTGGATTCGCCTGCAGATCTCGCGCGCATGGCGTCTCGGCCCAGCCCGCGGGCTACGCCAGCGCCAGGTGACGGCGCGCTTCGGCGCCCAGCCGCCGCGCCTGCTCGGTGAGCTGGCGGTAGCTGCCGAAGCGCGCCTCGGGATCGTCGATCGAGTCGAGCGGGTGGGACGGATCGTCGCTGCCGTCGAGCGAGAACTCGCGCAGGATGGCGTAGCGCGTGTTGCGCTCGGCCGGCTGCCGGCCGGCGTCGCGGATCGCGCGCCGCAGCCTGGCCGGCGACATCAGCTGGCCGTGGCTCGCGCCGGCCGAGGTGGAGATGCTCTCGTTGATCAGGGTGCCACCGAGATCGTTGGCGCCGCACGAGAGCAGGAACTGGGCCTGGCGCAGCCCCTCCTTGACCCACGAGGTCTGCAGGTTCTTGAAGCTCGGGCCCAACATCAGCCGGCTGATCGCCATCAGCCGCAGCACGTCGTCGCCGCTGGGCCCCGGGCGCACGCCCGGCAGCATGTCCTTGACGTGCAGCGGTGCCTCGGCGTGCACGAACGACAGCGGCACGAACTCGGTGAAGCCGCCGGTGTCCTCCTGCAACGAGCGCAGCAGCTCGAGGTGGCGCATGCGCTCCTCGTCGCTCTCGATGTGGCCGTACATGATGGTCGCGGTGGTGGGCAGGCCGATGCGGTGCGCGGTGGTGATCACCTCGATCCACTCCGCGCTGCTGATGCGGCCGCCGGCCAGCCGCTTGCGCACGCCGTCGTCGAGGATCTCGGCCGAGGTGCCCGGCAGCGAGCCGAGCCCGCTGTCCTTGAGCGCCTGCAGGTAGTCGTACAGCGACAGGCCCATGAGCTGCGCGCCGTACTTGACCTCTTCGGGCGAGAACGCGTGCACGTGCAGCGCGGGCGCCGCCGTTTTGACCGCGCGCAGCAGGTCCAGGTAGAGCGCGGGCCGCGCACGCGGCGGCAGCCCGGCCTGGATGCAGACCTCGGTCGCGCCCACCTCCTGTGCCTGCAACGCGCGCCGCACCACCTCGTCGCTGTCGAGGTAATATGCCTCCTCGGAACGGCTGGTGCGCGAGAACGCGCAGAACTTGCAGGCCTTCACGCACACGTTGGTGAAGTTGATGTTGCGGTTGACGACGTAGCTGACCACGTCGCCGGCTTGCTCCCGCCGCAGCGCGTCTGCGGCCAGCAAGAGCGCGTGCAGATCGGCGCCGCGCGCGCCGCACAGCCGCACCGCCTGCGCCAGCGTGAGCCGCCCGCCCGCAAGGCACGCCTCCAGGATCGCGCGAACCTCCGCGCTCACGCCGCCGAGCAGCTGCTCGAGCGGTGTCATCGTGCAGCCTCACCTACGGCCAGCGGCTCGGCGCCCGGGCCCGCGTCGGGGCCGGCCCCGGACAGACGCATGAAACGCTCGAAGCCGCCCATACGCGCCGCGGCCTGCTGCACCCGGCCGCGCAGCGCCGGCTCGAGGAAGCCGGCGCGCTCGACGTACTGCGGGTAGATCGGCAGTCGCGGCCGCAGCGCGAAGCCCTCGGCCTGACACGCGCGCCCAAGCGTCTCGAGCTGCGGCCAGGGGTGGCGCGGATTGATGTAGTCGGGCGTGACCGGCGAGATGCCGCCGAAGTCGTTGATGCCGCTGCGCAGCAGCAGCGCGGTGCGCTCGGGGTTGAGGTTGGGCGGCGACTGCACGCTCACGCCGGCATCCAGGATCAAGCGCGCCATCGCCACCGCGTGCGCCATCGCGTCGTCGCCGGGCGCGGGCCGCTCGGCGAGCGCGATGCTCGGGCGCGGCGTGAAGTTCTGCACGATCACCTCCTGGATGTGGCCGAAGCGACGGTGCAGCGCGGCGATCGCGAGCAGGCTCTGCACCCGCTCCAGGCGCGTCTCGCCGATGCCGACCAGGATCCCGGTGGTGAACGGGATCTCGAGCTCACCGGCCTCCCGCAGCATGCGCAGGCGCACGGCCGGGCGCTTGTCGGGCGCGCGGTGGTGCGGCATGCCCGGCTCGCACAGGCGCGGGCTGACGTTCTCCAGCATCAGTCCGAGGCTGACGTTGACCCGCTTGAGCCGCTGCATCTCGCCGGCGCTCAGCACGCCGGCGTTGGTGTGCGGCAGCAGACCCACGTCGAGCGCGCGGCGGCCCGCCCAGTCGAGGTAGTCCACGGTGCCGTCGTGGCCCAGGCCCGCGAGCTCTGCGCGGTACGCGCCGAACGCGCCCTCCGGCTTGTCGCCCAGGCAGAACAGCGCCTCGGCGCAGCCCTGCACGCGCGCGCGCTCGAGCGCGCCGGCGACCTCGTCGTGGCTCATGGTCCAGGCGCCGGGATCGCCTGGCGAACGGCGGAACGAACAGTAGTCGCAGCGATTGCGGCACAGATTGGTGAGCGGAAGAAAGACCTTGGGCGAGAAGGTCGCCACCCGCCCGAACGCCCGGTCGCGCGCGCCGGCCGCAGCCTGCATCAACGCGTCGAGCGGCACGGCGCCGGGCTCGGCGAGCGCCAGCGCCTCCTCCTCGGCCAGCGGTTTGCCTGCTGCGGCGCGCTCGAGAGCTGAGCTCAGCATCATCGTGGTTCGGGCCGGCTCGGTCCCGCCCCGGAACCCTTTCGCAGCGGCCCGGCCGAGTCAAGCAGAGCCGTGAGATGTCCGCACCCCCACCCGTACCTGGTGACGGGCGGGCTCAAGCGCGCTACCCTGGGCCCCTTCGTTACGGGCTCGGAGGGACGGAATGGGATTCAAGGTTAGGACTTGGCTTGCGCCGCTCGGCACGGCGGCGATTCTGACGGCGGGCGCGAGCTGCACCAGCAGCGGCAAGCAAGCCGCTACCCCCACGGGCAAGGCGGTCGCCGAAGCGCTGACCACAGGCGCCAACTTCCCCGACGGACTGATCAAGAAGGGGGCGATTCCCGCGGCCGACGCGGACAAGGTCTCGCTCGCCCAGAACGACCCGCCGATCAAGCTCAAGCCCGGTGACAGCGTGATCATGTCGCTCGACGCGGACAATCCGGACGAGGACAGCGATCCGGTCGACGCGACCTTGATCCAGTTCGAAGACAGCGACAGCCACATCGAGGTGCCGCGCGCCTCCGGCGATGGCGGGAGCGGCGACGCTGGGCCGAGCGACACCGACGCCGGCAGCCAGACCGGCGTGGCGCGGCTGAAGACCAGGCTCGACCTGGACGGCTCGACCTGTGACAACCTGTGCAACCAGGAGTTCACGATCAGGATGTTCCAGGCCGTGCTGCTCAAGAGCGGCAAGGTGAGCAAGAAGCTGAATCGCGACTTTACGCTCGACTGCACCGAGCACGGCGACTCGAGCAAGTGCGAGAAGAGCAGCAGCAAGTCGGACGCGGGCACCAGCACCAAGACCGACAGCGGCAGCTCGAACGGCAAGGGCGGCAGCAGCGGCGGCGGGGATGCGAGCGTGAACAGCTACGGGGGACTGCTGAGCGGTGCGTACACGGCGTTCGACCTCGCCGCCTGCGGCTGCGGCTCGGCGGCGGATATGGCCGGCGGCGCCTACTGCGCGAACGCGCCCTTTTCGTCGAGCACCGTGACGTGCATCAAGGATGGGATCAACGCCGCCAATGCCAGCGACGTGAGCACCGCGGCCAGCTGCCAGACACAGGCGATCAACCAGGCGGCGGCAACCTGCATGAGCGGGTGCGGCGCCTGTACCGCCGCCGACCTCATGAGCGCAGTCGCCGACTGCGGGACGCTGCCCGAGGTCGACTCCTGCCTGGGCGCCGCGGATGCGGGCTCCGGCGCGGGCGGCGGCGGAGCGTAGCGGCACGGCCGAAGCACGGGCGCGCGGCGGCATGCCGCGTGCCCACACAGATGTGGCTACCGGACCGGCCTTGCGCATCGCCTTGGGTGCGTACGTAGCAAGCGCATGGACGCGGGAACGGACAAGGAGGGCCTGGGCCCGATCGATCAGGTGTACGCGGGGCTGCGCGCAGCGGCGCTGCTGGTCGGAGTCGGCTATCCGTATCTGGCGCGCGTCGGCTCGGGCACCCGCGACGAGGTGCTGATCGCGTTCGGGGTGTTCGCGGCCTACGGTGCAGTGCTGTACTCCGCGGGCTTCGGCTGGCTGCGCTCGTCCCGGCTCAGGCCGCGCTTCTACGCCGTGCTGGGCGCGGCCGATCTGGTGTTCGTGATCGTGCTGATGAACCTGACCGGCGGCCAGGCCAGCCCGTTCTACCGCGCGCTCTACCTGTGGGTGGCGATGCCCGCCTTCTACTTCGGCTTCCGCACCGGCACGGTGGCCTCCGCGGTGGCGTTCATCGCCTACATCGCGCTGTTCGACATCAGCACCCACAACCCCTGGGACGTGCTGGTGCGCGCCGGCGGCCTGCTGCTGCACGGTCCGCTGATCGGCTATCTGATCGATCGCGACCGCGGCCACCGCGCCCGCGTGCGCGCGCTGCAGTCGCGCGTATCCGAGCTCGAGCACGCCGCGCAGTAGCGCGGCGGAGTCGGAGCGGCGAGCCCCGAGGGCCAGTACTGCGATGCGAGCATCAGCGCCGGCGTGGTGATGGGCGCCGGCCGCGACGAGCCCAAAGCAGGCGGACCCTGCGCGGCTGCGGCCGGCAGCCCCGACTGCGGCGCCGGCCTGAGCTGCGACACCGACTTCCTCTGCCACCCGGTCAACCGCCGGGGCCAACCCTGCGTAGGCGACAACGGCTGCGCCAGCGTCACCTGCAAGGACGGCAAGTGCGTGCGTCCCGAGGAGTGCACGCGGTAGCGAGCGAGGAGTGGCAGCGCGCTACTTGAGCTCCACGGCGTCGCGCGTCGTACCGATGCGAACGCCGTCATAATAGAGGTCGAAGGAGCTGAATAGCCCTTTGGCTCGATAGGCGGTCAGATAGAAACCCAGGCTCGCCTGCGTCGAATGCATCGTCTGCATGACGAGCTTCGTGCAGTTGCAGGGAGAGAACGTCAGCGGAGTCCCGTCGATCCAGGCCTCGATGAAACCTGTTCCGTCATCTTTGTTCGAGAATCTCTTGTGCACGAGAAAGTCGACCCACTTGTCCGTGGTTATCGGGACGGACGCAGGCCAATCCCCGTTGTACTGGGTCCCGCGCCCCACGCTGAACCGGTTGGGCGACTTGGAGAAGGTCAGGTACCAGCCGATCGAGGCTGGGCCGTCCCACGGACTGCCGTAGTCCTCTTGGAATGCGAACCAACTCGAGCACGATCCGCAACTCGGGTGCGACGACGGCACGTACATCGACCACGCCTCCCATACGTCGTCGCCCGGATGCAACAGCGACTCCCGCGTTTCCAGCTCAGCACGCGGATCCCCGGTCGAGGTACACGGCGACACGTCCGTGTCGAGCACGTGGAACAAGGCAGCATAGTTGCCCTCGCGCGGAGCAGGTGCGCCGGCGGGAGCATTGGCGGCGGAATACACGGTGATGCGGTCGGGCTGGCAGCGCTCGACGTAGAACCACTGCGAGAGGTCGCCGGTCTCGAAATCGCCGACGAAGATCAGGTCTCCGCTGCCGGAGCTTCCCGCCCCGCCACCCGAGCTGCCTGCGCTGCCGCCCGCTCCTGAGCCGCCACCTGTGCCGCCGCCGCCACCTGTGCCACTTCCGCCCGCGCTGCCACCCGCGCCACCTGCGCCCGCATTGCCGCCGGTGCCGCCCCCGCCCGTGCTGCCGCCGGTTCCGCCCGAGCCGCCTGCGCCCGTGCGACCGCCTGTGCCGCCCGCGCCCGTGCTGCCGCCCGAGCCGCTGATGCTGCCGCCGGTGCCGCCCCCGCCCGTGCTGCCGCCCGAGCTGCTCGCACCGGTGCTGCCGCCTGCGCCAGCGGCGCCCATGCTGCTTCCGGCTCCGCTTGCGCCCCCGCTAGCGCCAAGACCATTTCCCGAATCTCCGGCGCTGTCACTCGCTCCAGCGGAGCCGAGTGGGGCAGGAGAAGGGCCGGCACCGGCGACGCCCATATCAGCCGAGTTGCCGTAGGAGCGGCCGATTACGCTTCCCGCGCCGCGCCCCATCGATGCAGCTCCTGCGGAGCCTGCCCCGGCACCAGCGGTACCCGGCATCGTCAAAGGAGCAGCCTGCTGCGAGGTCGCAGAGACGGCCTGATTTTGGCCGACGCTACCGGAACCGAATCCCAACGTGGTTTGTCGGCCCGGATCAGTGGAGTCGGTGATCGTGCCCTGGCAGGCCGCACACAGTGCGAGCACGAGCAGCAGCACCGAACCCTTTGGGAGATGTATCTGGAAGAGCTCTGCGGGAGCGCGCTGCGGCCGCGCTGTTGATCGACGCATAGACTGAACACCTCTTGTGGAACATCGCGACCATAACACGCGCCCACGCAGGCTCGTTCGAACCAAATCATGACGGTGTCGTTGCACGCGCTTGCGCGCGTCCGGCGAACAAACTCGTAACGGCACTGTTCGGGGTGTCGCTCCGGTACGCGCTGTCGACGCAATCTAATTTGGCGCGCGGAGGTCGCTCCAAACGCGTGGCGTAGCAGGGCGCTGGGCGAACCAGCAACAGCCTGCGTCCATAAGCGGAACGCACCTCACCGCGCGCACATCGATGTCGTCGTGCGCACAGGCGCGAGACCGGGGAGCTCCTGCGGCCTGCGACTCCAGAGGCGGCGACGCGCCGCACCCATTGGGGACACGGCGGCGCCGCATCGCACCGCACGAAAAAAACCGGGAACCCTTGCGGGTTCCTGGCGGGACGGACGGGACTTGAACCCGCGACCTCCGGCGTGACAGGCCGGCGTTGTAACCAACTCAACTACCGCCCCTCGCGGGAGGATGGCTTCTAGCGCAGCGCGAGCGGTGTGTCAAAGGCGGCGTCGCCGTAGGGCGGGCGCTATGCGCCGAGCAAAGCGCTTCCAGCCGCGCGAAGGGCCGCTAAGCCTCGCGCGAGACGGCGTCTCTCGCGTAGGGTGCCCCTCTCGCACGGCAGCGGTCTCACGCGCGGACCGAGTCCGCAAGGCCCCCGGCCTCACCCCCGCGCCGAGCGCGCCGCAGCCACCGCCAGCAGGGCGGCGCGAGCCTTGTTGAGGCACTCCTCGTACTCGGCCTCGGGGCGGCTGGCCTCGACGATGCCGGCGCCGGCTTGGATCTGCAGCTTGCCGTCCTGCTCGACCACGGTGCGGATCGCGATCGCCACGTCCATGTTGCCGTCGAAGCCGATGTAGCCGATAGCGCCGCCGTAGATGCCGCGGCGCTCGGGCTCGAGTTGCTCGATGATCTGCATCGCGCGCACCTTGGGCGCACCGCTGAGCGTGCCCGCGGGAAAGGTCGCGCGCAGCACGTCGATCGCGTCGCGCCCCGGCGCCAGTCGGCCCTGCACGTTGGAGGTGATGTGCATCACGTGCGAGAAGCGTTCGGTGATCATGCGCTCGGTGACGCGCACGCTGCCGGGGGTGCTGATGCGTCCGAGATCGTTGCGCCCCAGGTCGACCAGCATCACGTGCTCGGCGACTTCCTTGGGGTCGTTGAACATCTCCTGCTCGATACGCGCGTCCTCCTCCGGCGTGCGCCCGCGCGGGCGCGTGCCGGCGATCGGCCGCACCTCCGCCAGGCCGTCCTCGGAGCGCACCAGCGTCTCGGGACTCGCGCCGGCGATGCGCAGCGCGCCGGAGCGCAGAAAGTACATGTATGGCGAGGGATTGATCACGCGCAGCGCGCGATAGACGTCGAACGGGTCGGCATCGCCAAGCGGCACGCTGAAGCGCTGGCTCAACACCACCTGGAAGATGTCGCCGGCGGCGATGTGCTCCTTGCAGCGCTCGACCGCGCGGCAGAACTCGCTGCGCTCGAAGGATGAAGCCGGCAGCGCGACCTCGGCTCCGGGCTGCGGCGGCGCCATGGCGTGTAGCGACGCAGGCGTGGCGAGTTGCTGCGCGGCGCGCTCGATGCGCTCCAGCGCGCCGGCATACGCGCGCGCCGGGTCCTCGCCCTCGACCAGCCGGCACGGCACCACGACGCGCAGGGTCTGCCGCAGGTTGTCGAAGATCAGCAGGGTGCCGCCGATCGAAAACGCGAAGTCCAGGGCGCCGCGCGGCTGCGGGTTCTTCGCGCCGATGGTCGGCTCGAAGCGACGCACCGCGTCGTAGGCCACGTAGCCGACCGCACCGCCCCAGAAGCGCGGCAGGCTGCGGTCCACCCCGCGGTAGCCGCTGAGCGTTGCGCGCAGCCCCTGCCACGGGTCGGCCATGCTGCGGGATTCCTCGCGGCCGTCGGCATGTACAATCTCGTAACGGTCGGCCACGCCGCGCACCCGCAGGTCCGGCTCGAAGCCGACGAAGCTGTAGCGCCCCCACTTCTCGCCGCCGACCACGCTCTCGAGCAGGTAGCTGCCGTCGCCGCCGGCCACCGTGGCGTAGGCGGTGACCGGGGTAAGCGCGTCGCCCATGAGCTCGCGCACCACAGGCACCACCGTGCCGGGCCTGGCCTGCCGCAAGAAGCCCTCGTAGTCCGGTTGTGCTGCGGGCATGGCACGCCACCTAGCACCCCCACAGGTGCGAGGCCAGACACCAGACTCAGCCAGTCCGGCCAGCCAGCAGCCCCTGGGAGGCTCGCCGGGACGCTTTTGTTGACCTGGCTCGCGCGCCTGGCGGAGTATGTAGGTGATGTCGGATAACGTAGACGGATCGCCTACCTATGGAGGCTTCGTCGTGCGGGCCGTGGTGGTCGCGTCCCTGACGGGTATCGGCGTGCTGAGCGCCCTGGTTCTGATGCCCGAGCCGCAGGCGCACGCCGCGCTGCCGGTCGAGGTCGCGGTCGCGGGACAGCCCCTGGCACCGGCCACGCCGCTCGAGCAGCAGGCCACCGCGCTGGCCGAGCGCTACCTCGGCGGCACGCTGGTGCTGCGCGCCGCGGACGTGGAGCAACGCGTGCGCCGCGCCGACCTGGGCGTGCGCGTGGATCTCGCACACCTGCGGGCCCTGCTGCGCGGCGCCAGCGACCCGCGCTCGCCGCTGCGGCGGCTCCACCAAATGCTGCGCGCCAGTGGCCCGCTCGGCCTGCCGATGCCGGCCGAGCTCGATGTCGAGCGCGCGACCGAGTTGCTGCTCCGGCTCAAGGACCAGGTGGACCGCGATCCGGTCGACGCGCACGTGGACCCGCGCAAGAAGCGCGCGCTGCCGTCCAAACCCGGGCTCGCGCTCGACGTCGACGCCTCGATCGCGCGCATCGATCGAGCGCTCGCGCGCGGCGACGCGACGGTCGAGCTGGCGACGATGGCGATCCCGGCGCGGCGCCAGGCCCAGAGCCTGGTCGACGTGAAGATGAACGCCGTGGTCGGCGAGTTCACCACGCGCTACAGCCGGGGCCGCGACACCCGCGACCGCACCCACAACCTGCGCATCGCCGCCGGCAAGCTCGACGGCTTCGTGATCGATCCGGGCGCGGTCTTCGACTTCAACCAGGCGGTCGGCGACCGCACCGAGCTCAACGACTTCCGTATGGCGAAGGTGATCGCGGACGGGAAGCTGGTCGAGGGCATGGGCGGCGGCACCTGCCAGATCGCGAGCACACTGTACGCGGCGGCGTTCTTCGCGGGACTGCCGATCCTCACGCGCGCGCCGCACTCGCACCCGAGCTTCTACATCAAGCTCGGATTGGACGCGACCGTGGTCTACGGCGCGCTCGACCTGCGCTTCCAGAACGACCTGCCCTACCCGCTGGTGGTCGAGCTGACGGTCGACGACGGCTTCGTGCACGCCGCGCTGCTGGGCAAGGAGCGCACGCGCACCGTGACCTTCCTGCGCCGCATCGACGAGGTCACGCCCTTCGACGAGAAGCTCGAGCGCGACCCGGAGCTGCCGCGCGGCATGCGCCTGCTGGAGCAGCGCGGCATTCCCGGCTTCAAGATCACGCGCTTCCGCGTGGTGCGCGACGAACGCACCGGCGTGGCCCGGCGCGAGCGCAGCAACGACACCTACCCGCCGAGCGCACAGATCTGGCGTGTGGGCAGCGGCCCGGTGCCGGGGCCCGACTACCGGCCCCCCAAGAACGACCCGCACCCGGAATACGTGACCGATGAGTTCATGACCGCGACCCAGGGCCCGAACACCGACGGCATCGAGACCACCAGCACGCCCGGACGCACGGGCACCTTCGGCTGGACTGAGCGCGAGGGGATGATCCGCGGCAAGCGCGTGGCGCCCGGCAAGCCGTGACCGTGGGTCGACGCCGCGGCGGCACGGAGTAGGATGAAGCGCTGATGGGGCTTTCCGGCAAGCGCGTGGTGCTCGGCGTGGGCGGCGGCATCGCGGCCTTCAAGGCGGTGGCGCTGCTGCGCGAGCTGCAGCGGCGCGGCGCCGAGGTGCGCGTGGCGATGACCCGCAGCGCCACCCGCTTCGTGGGCGCCGTCACCTTCAGCGGGCTGAGCGGCCGGCCCGCGCTGGTCGACCTGTGGGACCCGAGCCACCCGGGCGAGGCCCACGTCGAGCTCGGGCAGTGGGCCGAGGCGCTGCTGGTGGCGCCCGCGACCGCCAACCTGCTGGCGCGGGCGGCAGCCGGGATGGCGGACGACGCAGTGCTGGCCACGCTGTGCTGCAGCGCTTGCCCGGTGCTGTACGCGCCCGCGATGCACGAGCGGATGTGGCGCGCGGCCGCGACGCAACGCAACGTGCAGCGGCTGCTGCAGGACGGCGCGGCCATGGTCGGGCCGGTGCAGGGCGCGCTTGCCAGCGGCGAGCAGGGCATGGGGCGCATGGCCGAGCCCGAAGCGATCGCCGACGCGCTGCAGGCCGCGCTAGACGCCGGCGCCGAGCCGGCTCACGCGCGCGACCTGCAGGGCAAGACCGTGCTGGTCAGCGCCGGTCCCACGGCCGAGGATCTCGACCCGGTGCGCTTCATCAGCAACCGCTCGAGCGGGCGTATGGGGTTCGCGCTCGCGGCCGCAGCGCAAGCACGCGGCGCACGCGTGATCCTGGTGTGCGGGCCGACCTCGGCCCCACGCCCGGCGCAGATCGAGATCATCGACGTGCGCTCGGCGCTGCAGATGCAGGCCGCGATCGAGGGCGCGCTCGGCGACGCCGACGTGGTGGTGATGACGGCCGCCGTGGCGGACTATCGGCCCGCCCGTGTCGAAAGCGCGAAGATCAAGAAGAAGGGCGAGCACACGCAGCTCGAGCTGGTGAAGAACCCCGACATCCTCGCCGAGCTGGGCGCGCGGCGCACGGGCTCGCGCCCGGTGCTGGTCGGCTTCGCCATGGAGACGCAGGACCTCGCGGCCTATGGACGGCGCAAGCTCGAGCAGAAGAAGTGCGACCTGATCGTGGCCAACGAGGCCGCGGTCGCCTTCGGCCGTGACGACACCCAGGCCATCCTGATCAGCCCCCAAGGCGACGAGCCCCTCCCCCAGATGACCAAGCTCGCCCTGGCCCACCGCATCCTCGACCGCGTGGTCCCCCTGCTCTGAATCTGAACCGGCTCCGGATCCCCGTCATTCCGATCCAGAGGATCCCAGCACGACGGGCAGACGGGAAGCACGGCTCAGATCCCGGAGTCTTTGGCTCCCAGCCTTCCGTCTTGCTGTTGCATCGACCTGCTCGCCTCAATGCAAGAAGTCCACCTTGCCCGCCCCCTCGCGCACGACCACCGGGGCGTCGCCCGACAGGTCGATGATGGTCGACGGGGTCAGCCCCACGCCTTCGGCGTCGAGCACCAGGTCGAGCCCGCGAAAGCGCTCCTCGATCTCGCGCGGGTCGATCAAGATCTCGCCGTCGATCGAAGCGCTGGTCGACGCCACCGGGCTGCCCAGCCCACGCGCCAGCGCCAGCGCCACCGGGTGATCGGGCATGCGAATGCCCACGGTCTTGCGCTTGAGCCGCAACACCTTCGGCACCTCGCGGGTGGCCTGCAGGATGAAGGTATAGGGTCCGGGCAGCAGCCGCCGCATGATGCGGTAGGCCGAGTCCTGCACGACGCCGTAGCGCGCCACCTCGCTCAGATCGGGGCAGACGAACGACAGCAGCTGATCGTCGCGCATGCCCTTCATGCGGTAGATGCGTTCGACCGCGCGCTTGTCGGTGATGTCGCAGCCCAGGCCATAGACGGTGTCGGTCGGATAGGCGATCACGCCCCCCCGGCGCATTAGCTCGAGCGCGCGCTCGATCTTGCGCGGTTCCGGATTCCTGCTGTTGATCGCCAGCAACATCGGCGGCGAGATCATGGGGCAAAACCCCGGCTGTGCAACGCCGGCTGGCCCGGTTCCACGCGCCCCCGCCGTGGGCTTGCGCTCGCGCCGGGAATTCGCCAATTTTGGCGGCCGATTCTCCGCACCCCCACGCACGAGCACCATGACCCCTTCCGAGCACCCCTTCTTGATCTTGACCGCTATCTGCGACGCTTCGGCACGACCGGCCGCGATCACGCTGGGCCACGGCGACGCGATGGAGCGCGCGCTGCGCGCCTCGGAGGGCGAGCAGACCGAGGGCCTGGACCTGGTCGAGCTGCCGATTGCGCCCGCGGCGTTCGCGGCGCTGCGGAAGCACCTGCAGATCCATGACGGACGCGTGACGGTCTACGATCTGTTCCCGCTCTCCAACCAGCTCGATCCGCGCTACCGCGCAATCGCGGGGCAGTTCCTGGCGGCCGAGGCGCTGTGGGCGCTGGAGGAGCAGGGCATGCTCTCGGGCGTGCCGTTCACGGTGCAGTTCGAGCTGCCGCGCGGCTGGGAGAAGGATCCGAAGAAGCTGCACGAACGGCTGGTGAGCGAGAAGGCGCTCGAGCTCAACGAGCGTGCGATCGAGACCTTCAAACGCGTCAAGGCGGCCTGGGACAGGGCGAGCTGAGGTTACCGGGAGGGGGGCTCGGCTCGCTTCGCTCACACGCCGCCCGCAGACCTTCAATCGCCGGCCCAAGCGTGGTCGCGGTCGTGCTACCACCTCTGGGTGAGACGCAGCCTGCTCGGGCTCGGGGTGGTGATGGCGCTGTGCGGTCCGGCAGAACCTCGCGCGGCCGGTGCGCAGAAAGCGCCTGCAGGCGAGCCGGCGCCGCCGCCGCGTCCGCCGCTAGGCGATGCGGCCGAGCGCGCGCGGGCGTTGTTCGCTGCGCTGGTGAGCGGTGAGCCGGCGAGCGCGCTCGACTTCTTTCTGCCGCGCGGAGCGTTCCGCAAGATCAAGGCCGCGGCCGATCCGGATGCCATCTACGACGGGTTGCTGCGCGCCTACCAGCGCGACATCCGCGCGCTGCACGCGGCCACGCCGGAGCTGCAGCACGCGAGCTTCGTGCGGCTGCAGCTGTCACGGCGCAGGAGCTGGGTGCTGCCGGGCGAAGAGGCCAACCGCCTGCCCTACTGGGCGCAGCGCCACAACACGCTGGTCTATCGCGTGGGCGGCAGCGAGCACAGCCTCGAGGTGCGCGTGATGATTGCGTGGCAAGGCCACTGGTACATCACCCACCTCTCGGAGTTCCACCACCGGCCACGGCGCTGAACGACCGCGCTCAGCGGCCGCTGGGGGCGCCGCGCAGGGCGAGTAGCTCGCGCTTGAACGCGGTGCACTGGTCGAGCGCGCTCGCGGGCAGCAGCAGCCGGGTCGAGCCGGCAGCGGGCGCCACCTGGAACAGCGCCGCGGCCAGCCCCGCCGGCTCCATCTGCGGCACGAAGCTGACGTCCGCGCTGGCGACGCGCTGCGCCTGTGGCTCGAGCGCGAGATCCTGCAGCGCCACCTCGCGTCCGGACAGGCGCGCCTCCGAGCGGCCCGGGCGCAGGCTCACGCGCAGCGCCGCGGGCGGCGTCTGGTCCGCCTCCAGCTTCGACAGCAGCGACAGCGGCATGCCCGAGGTGAGGCCTTGCTCGCCGGCTGCCAGCAGCGTGATCTGCTGGCAGCCCACGCGCCGCACCGACACCAGCGCGCGCGCCAGCAGATCACCATCGCCGGCCGCCTCGGCCGCCAGACCCACGCGCAGCGAGGGCTCGCGCGCGAGCGCGGCGCCCAGCGGCTGCACCACGCCGGGCAGCGGCACCAGCCAGAACGGCGGCAGCTTGTGCGGCAGCGGCAGCGGGGCGGTCGCGGGCAGCATGGGCTGCGCCAACGCGCTCAGCGCGATCGCACCATCGGCGCCGAGCCGCGCGTGCGGGGTGAAGCCCCAGCGAATCCCTGTGGCACCCACAAACAGCACCACGTCGGGCGTGCCGGCTGCGCTCGTACCGCTCGCGTCCGCGGACGCGGCGGCGTCGAGCCGCGGCATCGGGTGTAGCGCGGCGAGCCGGAGCTCGACCTCCAAGGCGTCCAGACGCGAGCCCAGCGCGCTCACCAGCGGATCGCCCGTGGTGGCGGCCGCACGCAGCCGAGCCAGGGCGCGCCCGGCCTCGGCCAGCGCCGCCACCGCGCGCCGCCCGCGTGCATCGAACGCGGCGAAGGGCGCGGCGCACGCGGGCTTGGCAGCACAGGGATCGACCGACAGCGAGGCCAGGCCGCTCACCGCATCGTCTTGGTCGAGCCGGGCGACCGCGGCGCGCAAGTAGAGCAGGTCGCGCTTGGCCGAGCCCACCGACTGCGGCTCCTGCCACGGCGCCAGCGCGGGTGCGCGCAGGCGCGCGAGCGTCTCCAGCGCCTCCAGCGCGGGCGCGCGGAACTGGCCGCGCGCGAGCTCGTTGAGCTCGCTCGAGAGCTGGCCCTGCAGCGCCGCGGGCGCCACGCCGAGCGCGGCGGCCACGCCGGCTGCAAGGTCATTGTCGCCGTCGAGCTGCGACAGGATCACCAGATCGCTGGCCACGGCCACGCGCAGGAAGCGCGCCTCGTCGCGGCTGCGCCCGCTGCTGTGCTCGCTGGCTTCGCCGAGCGCACGCAGGGTCTGCAGCGTGCCTGAGCCGCCCTGCGTGAGGTCGTAGTGCGCGAGTGA
The DNA here is from genome assembly GCA_963778655.1 of uncultured delta proteobacterium. Taxonomy (GTDB): domain Bacteria; phylum Myxococcota_A; class Polyangia; order Polyangiales; family JAFGIB01; genus CAVZVA01. The sequence goes on along the minus strand of CAVZVA010000009.1, from coordinate 1,164,804 downwards.
GAGCCGCAGCGCCTGCAGGTCGGGCTCGGCGGCGGCCGCGGGCAGTGGGCGCGCAAGCACCGCCGCGCATCCCAGCGCGCTCAACAGCAGCCAGCTCGGGCGGCGCTGAAGGACGCCCGCACACCGTGGAATCGCTTGTCGCTTCATGTCGCACCCCGTGCTCGTGTCATGCATGCGAGCGATGGGCTGCAACCGGCATGCCAGGGCGCGCACGCGCACCAGGGGCCCCAAACGGCTCCGGCGCCGCGCGCGGCGCGGCCAGCGCCACCAACCGGGTGGCCACCGCCACCACAGCCGCGAACGCGTGCCAGGCGAGAAGCGCCCTCAGTGCTTGCGACGACCGAGAGCGCCTCTTCCCCTACCCTGGCGACCCCAACGAGATTCGAAAGCGAGGATGGGGTGCAGCAAGGTCCCGGAAGCACTCAGAGCCCGCGGGAAGCTGCACCCGCCGGACCGCGATCGTCGCCCATCGACGCGATTGCGGTAGCCTCGTAGGCTGTCTTCGCTAGATCCGTCCGTGATTGATGACCTCCTATCGAAGGTCTCGCCTGTCGAGCTAGGTGCTGATCGTAATCGGAAGCGCCATGCCCGCTCCAAACGACAGCTCACTCAAGCGCGTCGCGATCTCGACGGGATAGACGAACGGCGCAGTGGTTCCGGGGCAGAGCGCGGCCACACCCGTCACCACGAGCCCGTGCTGGCTGCGGTGGCACAGCAGGACCAGCCGATGGTTCTCCTCCATCGCGGATTGCGCATCCGCGGTGGTGCCCTTGCCGCAAGCGCCACCGCCAGCGGCTTCGGTCTTCGTCTCCAGCTCGCTCGCCTGCAGCTCGGCGTCGATGAATTCGCTGATCGAGCCCGTGAGACTTTCCGGCGCGGCCTGTTCCCCGACCTGCGCGGCGAGCGTGGGGCCGCCATTGGAGACCCAATACAGAAAGCCGGAGCGCGCGCCACTTGCGCGCAAGAGCAACTGCAACACCCGCACCGCGTAGTCGGATCCGTCGCTGCACCCCTCCAGGAACGAGCTCAGCTCGGCGCTGCTCGTGTTGAGGTCCTCGACGACCTCTCGCGAGCTGCGCATCGCACGCCGGGCCACGCGTGCGAGCCGCGCGCAATTGGCGCGAAGCATCGGGCTGTCGAGCTCGCGCGCGTGTTCGGTGTAGCGGCGCAAGACCGCTTCGTATGCTGGCGTATCTTGAGCGCGAATCGCGATCCGCGCGCGCACGTCGAAGGCCAAGCCGCGCGCCACCCCTTCGCTGCCGGAGGCGATCACCTGTGCGATGACTTCGTCTGCCAGCGCTGCAGCGCGATCGAACGCGCCAGTATCCGCAAGAGCCAGCGCGAGCGGCAGGCGGATGAAGTGGATGGCGTAACCGAGCTGGGCCTGCTCGGCAGAGCGCAGGCTCTCGGTTGCGAACGCCACCGCATCGGCGGCGCGTCCCTGCGAGCGCAGAACGCCCGCATACGAGCCTGCGGCGTAGGCCCAGACTTGATGAGTGCTGGCCGTCGTCGCGCCCAGCGCCGCGGCGAAGTGCCGTGCCGCGCTCTCTCGGTCGCCGCGGATGCGCTGGTACTCGCCAAGGGCGTAGTCCAGAACCGGACGCCATGCCGGGCGCCACTCCGTCATCGCCTCGACCTCGTCGATGATGTGCTTGAGACGCGTGAGGTCATCGCTCAGGGCGTGCACGATGGTCTGCGAAAACAGATGCATGCCGTCCTGGAATGTGCGCGGGCAACTCTCGATCCGCAGCAGCTCGATTCGATCGCGCAAGACGTCCGCCTCGCGCGTACGGCCTTGCCATAATCGATGCAGCATGCGGATCCGGAACGCATTGACGCGGTACAACGGTTCGGGCTCGACCTCGTCCGCCCATGCCAGACACGAGGCTCGTCCCATCCCGACCTCGAGGATCCCCACGCCGTACGCCAGGCCATAGCGAACGAAGCGATGGTACGAGTCCTCCATCCCGCCGTGGTCCGGCTGGTCGAGACGCTCGATCAGCGCGCCGTACAGCTGCAACGCCTGCTCGATGCGTCCGGTGAGCCGGGTGCCGATGGCCGCGACGAACTGGTCGACCACGCCGATTGCGGGCGAAAGCCGGGCATAGGCCGTGAGCGACGGCAGCTCCGACCAGAACGGGAGGTCGAAGGAGATCACCGCGACGCCTGCCGACAGAAACTGGCTGCGGACCAGCAGCTTGAGCGCCAGCAGAGGCTCGAACGTCTTGGCCCCCGTGGGGTCAGCCTGGTGGCGCGCGGCCGCCAGCTGGAACGCCCGCGTCATCCGCTCTTCGGCAGGCAGCGCCGGGTCGAGACCGTGATAGTCGGCCACACCGCTGTCCCGACTGAGCTGGCGCAGCAGCGCGGACAGCTGGGCGCGGGTGATCGCGCTCGGCACGCGCAGCACGTCGCACAAGGCCGCGAGCCGGCCGCGCAGCCCGAGCAACTGCTCGACGGGGCGCTCCAGCTGCTCGCACTGCTCGACTGCGGCGATGAACGTCTGGAGCCAATCATGAGGCATGGAGGCGACGAGCTTCAAAAACTCGATCGGGTTGGGATCGGTGACGCGCTGAGACTCGATCGCCCAGCTCGCGAGCACGTCGACCGCGGCGGCCGACTCGCCGGCACGCAATAGATGGGTTCCGCGGCGGAACTCTTCGTCGCCGCGCCGCGCAAATAGCTCGGCGAGCTTGCGATGCAAGCGCCGCTGGTCGACGGGCAAAAGGCCGCGCCGCAACGCTGCGTGCAGGCCGCGCTGCGCGACCGCGAAGCGGTCGATCGAGCCGTCGGTGATCCGGGCGCGAGTCAGCTCGGTCAGGGCTTCGTGCACCGCTGGGGGTGGCAGCTCGGAAAACGCCGCCACGCACTCGCCGATGCCGAGCGATCGATCCTGTGCCAGCGAGATCAGGCGTGCGAGCCCTAGCGCGGCCCCGCTCAGCACCTCCACCTGGCGGCTGAGCGCGTTCGCCATGTCTGGAGGCAGCTCCGCGCCCTCGAAGCTCGCCGGCAGCGACCACGCGCCGGACTGGTATTGAGCGAGCCCTTTGTCGACCAGGTACTGGGCGAGCTGCAACGCGTCGCGCGGATTGCCCATGGAGATCGCGTAAAGCTCGCGCGCCACCACCGTAAGGTTCGGCACCACGCCGAATACCGAGCGCAACAGCTCCTCGGTGTGCTGCGCGCTGAGGACCGGCAAGGAAATGACGATTCCAGCGCTCGCGAACAAGCCGATCGCGGAGGACATGCTCGCCGCCGAGCTCGTCTCGCGTGTCGCGAGCACGGCGAGCGCGTGGCGTCCGGCATAGTGTGCGCACAGCGCGACTAGTGCGGCCGAAGGCTCGTCCACCCGGTCGAGGTCGTCGACGGCGATCAGCAACGGTCGCCTGCACGCGATCGCGAGAAGCCATTCGCGAAGGGCGGCCAGCAGGGCGGCGCGACGCTCGGTCGCGTCCGCGAACGTTTGCAGCACGAGCGCGGGTTGCTCGTCGAGCAGCTCCGGCAGGAGCTGCCCGAGGACCGGCAAGTCGCTGGCAGCGGTCTCGCGTGAGAGCTCGGGGGCTTGCTCGAGCAGCGCGCAAGCCAGGCTGCGCGCCACGCCAAAGTCCTGGTCGGCGGACGCCGCGTCGGCCTGGACCACGAGCGCGCCCAGCACCTTGGCCTCGAGCGAGCAGGCCGCGAGCATGCGCGTCCGTCCCTGGCCCGAGGCACCGTCGATCAGCAGCGCGCAGCCGCGCCCGCGCACGGCGCGCCGCAGCTTGCGGCGCACGCGCTCCAGCTGGTCGTCGCGTCCGATCAGGGTGGGCGTCGACAGGTAGGCATGGCTGACCTGCAGCGATTCCTCGATCGGACGGCCTTCGATCGCGGCCAGCCGTTCCATCACCTCGTGCGCACTGACTGGACGCAGCTGCGGATCGGCATGCAAGAGCTCGAGCAACAAGGCTTCGAGCGCTGGAGGGACATCGGCGATGATCTCCGAGGGCCGCGCCGGCTGCGTCTTGAGCAAGGCCCGCAGCTGCGCGAACGAGCGCGCCGGAAACGCGTGCCTTCCGGTCAGGGCGGAGTACAGGGTTGCGCCGAGCGAATACAGATCGGAGCGCGCGTCGAGCGTTTGCAAATCGATCGCTTCGGGCGCGCAGCAGGCGGGCGTGCCCACGACATTGCGCGGCAGCCCCATGCTCGTCACCGCACCGAAGTCGATCAGCTTCGCGACTCCGTCCGGGGTGCAATGCACGTTGCGCGGGCTGAGGTCGCGAAACAGCAGGCGCCGCGAATGCAAGAGCGAGAGCGCGGAGCACAGCTCACGGCCGATGCGGCAGACCTGGGCGGCCGGCAGCGGCGCGAGCTGGTGCAGCTCGCCGCCGTCGAGCAGCTCCATCGTGTAGTAGGCGCCCTGGTCGTCGACGCCGTAGTCGTAGACCTCGACCACGTTGGGATGGGCGATCTGCGAAAGCGTGTAGAACTCGCGTTCGAACAAGTCGAGCATGTGCCGCCTGCGCTTGTCGTCGACGTGCGCGTGCAGGCGCTTGAGCGCCAGGCGCTTGCCGCTGGAGCCGTCGCGGACCTCGAACACGCTGCCCATTCCACCGGCGCCGATCGTGCGCAGCACCTCGAAGCGGGCCGTCGCCATCGCCGAATCGCTGGCCTTGTACGACTCCGGCAGAGCCGGCTCGGAGTCCACGGGCATCCTGGAATTATGCCCGTGCCCCCGTGTCCGTTGCTAGCCACCGTGCCTGCGGCGTCCAACGACCCGAACCCACCTGCGCCGATACCTGCGGTCCTGGCGCGGGCACGTGGCGTGTGTGCTCGTGCGATAGTGTGGGCCGTGCTTTGGCTTGCGGTATTGGCCTTGTTCTTGTCGGATGGCGCGGTAGTGGCGGCTGGCCGGCGGCAGCCCTTGGTAGCGACCCGGAAAGCGACAGCGCCGAAACATCCGCCAGCAAACGCCCGCAGCGGGGATCTGCGCGTGAACCAATGGGCTCGCCGATGGTCCTCGGCGCAGCCGTCTCTCCGCAACGTCGCAAATCCATGGCGACGCTGGCTAGCGCGGATTGCTATTGCTTACGCCCCATCCATCACTCTCGACGGTGGGCGTCGCGATCTCCTAGAGCACCGAACAGGTTGAAGCCGTATGCGTTTCGAGTGTTTCACCGTAGGCGCGAGCGCGCCCGGAGGACTGGCCCGAGGAATGCTCGCTGCGTATCCGCCCCGGAGGGCCGCAGTCGTTGCCCGCCGCGCGGTCGGTGCGCAGGCGCGGCATCCCGGAGCGGGCGGAGCGGAGCCAGGGTCATGATTGGGTCAGCAGCAGGGAGTCGGCCGCCCTCAGCGATTGCCTTGCACCGAGGCCCTCACGACCTCGGGTGCGAGCACGCGCTCGGGCGTCTCGCCCGCGCTCAGCCGAGCCATGTTACGCAGGAACAGCTCGTCGTTGCGCGCCAGAAAACCTGAGCCGGCGGCCGCGTTGTGGCCGCTGACGCGCACGCGCGGATGCGACCATAGCGGCGACTCCTTCGGCAGCGGCTCGACCTCGAAGACGTCGAGGATGGCGGTGCCCGGGCGTCCGCGCTGCAGGCTGTCCAGCAATGCGCGCTCGTCGACGAGCGCGCCGCGGCTGACGTTGACCAGAATCGCGTCGGGGCCGAGCGCCCCCAGGAACGCGGCGGCGACCATGTGCTGGCTGTCGATATTGGCGGGCGCACACAGCACGACGACGTCCGCCGTCGGCAACACCGACGGCAGCTGCGCAGGCCTGATCATGCGATCGACGGGCTCGTCCCCGCGTGGCGTACGGCGCACGCCGATCAGCTCGGCACCGAATGCACGCGCGCGCACGGCGACCTCGCGGCCGATGCTGCCCATGCCGATGACGACCCAGCGGCTGCCGTTCACCTCGCGGAACGGAGTGCGTTCCCAGCGCCGCGAGGCCTGCAACTCGCGGCGCAGCACGTTGGGGTGATAGACGTCGAGCACCGCGGAGAGCACGAACTCGGCGATCGCGATCGCGGAGGCATCACTGTTGGCCAGCGCGATGCCGCGATCGACCAGCAGGGAGAACACCGGGTGGTCGCAGCCGGCCGCGCCTGACTGCACGAAACGCAGAGATTCGCTCTTCAGGCACGCGATCATGAACTCCCGGACCGGGCCGCCGCTGTACAGCTCGCTGCTGGCCCAGGCTGCGACCGGCGCGGCCTCCTCGAGTGTCACCGACCTCCCCTGCATGCTCAGCGATCCGTCTTGCGCCATCAGCACCGGCTGCAGGCTCGGCGCGCGCTCGCGCAGCCGCGAGGCGAGGCGATCGTGGGAACGCTGGTACATCAGCACGCGCATGTGTAGGCTCCGGCCGGCCCAGAGCATGCCGCAACTCGACGCCTCGGCGCCAGCGCCGCTCCATCCGTCGCAGGTGTTGCGCCTGATCTTCGACGGAAGCGCCCGCCTATTCCGGCTGCGCACCATGTGTCGCCGACGCCTGGAAAGGGCGGGGGCTTTCGTCGAGACCACCGGCAAGAAGCGCGACCGATCGTGGGCGTACCCGAGGTATCTGGATCTGAACTCTGGCGAGTCGGACACGCCAGGGCGATGGGCCCGCGCGATCTCGCCGATCGCGTGACGGATCCCCGTTCTTGCGGCCACTGCCCGGTGTATGGCACCCGCCCGCGGTCCTCGGATCCAGGCCCTGCGGAGTTTGCGCTTCGAGCGCAATGTGCTCGAAGCGCTCCCAAGCAACGTGCAGGCGCCGGTGCGCGGCAGGCGTCGCCATGTCGCTGCGCGCGGGCGCAAGCAGCCAGCGACCCTCGCGGCGTTGCTGGGCGCGGCCGGTAGCCTCGTCGTGCCCGCGCCGGCGGCGGCGCTCACGACCCTGACCGTAGACCTGTCGCAGACCGTGAGACCGGCGACGCACGTGGGCAACGGCTCGTTGTACGGAGTGACCGAGTCGCTGCCCGCGGACGTGGACGCGCTGATCGCGCCGCTGCATCCGAACATGTTCACCGGTCCCGCGGCCGACCAGCAACAACCGTGGGGCGACGCGATCGTCGTCGCCGGCCGCGTGGCGCCGACCGGAGCCAAGGTGACCATCCGTTTGGCCGACTGGTTCAAGGGTTGGTACTCGTTCACGAACATCGACGATTGGCTCGGCAAGATCGGCCAGACGGTCTCGCGCAAGCAGGCGGCGAACCTGCAGAACGTCTACGCCTACGAGATCTGGAACGAGCCCAACGGGACCTGGAAGAGCGACAAGCCGATATCGTTCAACGAGCTGTGGCGGCAGTCCTTCGCCAAGCTGCGGCAGCTCGATCCGCAGGCGAAGATCACCGGGCCGTCGCTGGCCGGTTACGACGGAAACTTCATGAAGGACTTCCTCTCCTTCTGCAAGACCAACGCGTGTCTGCCCGACATCGTGGGCTGGCACGAGGGCGAATACATCAGCAACGACGTGAAGTCCTATCGCGATCTCGAACGGCAGCTCGGCATCGGTCCGCTGCCGATCACGATCAACGAGTACAGCGGCTCGGGGCGCATCGACGACGAGGGCCGACCCGGCGCGTCCGCGCCGCTGATCGCTCAGCTCGAGCGCTCCGGCGTGGAGACCGCTTGCATCACGTACTGGGACGTGCCGCACCCCGGACGGCTCGGCACGTTGCTCGCGACCGATACCGAGCGTAACGGTGGCTGGTTTTTCTACCGGTGGTACGGCGAGATGACCGGCCAGATGGTCGCGACGTCGTCGTCGCTGCCGGTGAACGGCAAGAACCTGGACGGCGTCGCCAGCCTGGACGCGAGCGCCGGTGACGCCTTCGTAATCCTGGGCGGCGTCAACGACGGGAGCGTCGAGGTCGTGGTGAAGGGCTTCAGCGCGGCTCCGTTCTTCGGCTCGAGGGTGCACGCGGTGGTCGAGCGCACGCCGTTTGCCGATCGCTCCACCGTCGTGAACACGACCGAGACGCTTTCGGGCGCGGACGTGGCGATCGTCAACGATGCGATCACGATTTCGATCGGCAACACCAACGGCAATGACGGCTACCGCCTGAGCCTGACCCCGCTCGGTGGCGCTCCCGGCACGGCTGGCACGGGCGGCTCGGGAAGCAGCGCAGGCAGCGGCGGCGCTCCCGGCACGGGCGGCGATGGCGGCGGTACAGTCAGCCTCGCGGGCACCGGCGGCGCACCCGGCGGGACGAGCGCCGGTGCGGGTGGAGGGCGCGGCCCGGGCGGCACGGGCAGCGGTGAGACGCCTGACGCCGGCGTGGGAGGCGGCCGGGGCGCGACCGGCGGCGTCACGGGCCTTGGGTTGAGGGACGGCGTGGGCGGCAGCGATGTCGGCGTCGTGTCCGGCGGCGACAACGGTGCGCTCGCGTCCGGCGCAACCGCGAGCAAGCCTTCGTCTTGCTCTTGCTCGCTGTTGGGCGCCGCGCGCGGTTCACATGCACGCGGGCGATTCTGGATGCTCGCGCTGGGCCTGCTGGCATTGCGCCGGCAGCGCTCACGCGAGCGCTCTCCGCGCCGGCGCCGTGACCGAGCACGGGAACGGCCCGCTGCCCGGCGCGCGCGCGGGACGGAATAGCGAAGAACAGGTCCTGCGCCCGCACGCACCACGACCAAGGCAAAGTATCCGACCTCTACCAGGGCCGACGAACTTGCCGAGGCTCCGACCGAGGCTCCGACCGAGGTTGCATACCGAGCGCTGCGGAGAGCGGTCCCCCAACTTCGTGCGTCGTCGTGCTGCAGCAGATAGGGTCCGTGCTGGGCGGACTGATGACATGTTGCACACGCTGGCTCGACGCCAGCGCGGCCGGAGCCGCGCCGGCCAGTCGAAGGCCGTCGACCAAGTCGGTCTTGCAATCCGTGTCATGACTGCAAACAGCAAAGCCGCCATAGTCGAGAGCGCGCCCCCCACCGCAGGCCCAGAGAAACGCAAGGGACCACAGGCCCGCGAGCAGACGAGCGTTCATCCTTTGCACGACCTCCCTCCCTCAAACGGCTGGTGCGTCACAGCCATTGTGGGCTCCCCGCCGCAGCATCCGCAAGCGGCCGTCTGCGGCGTATCCCGGCGCAGCTTCGTCTTGCAGGCCGGTGAGCTCAGCGCGACCACCGGTGTTCGGCAATGGACCGATGCACCCATTCGTGGTCGCCGTCACCGCGTGGATGCGCTTCCGCCACGCGCAGAAGAACTTTAGACTGCGGTCACGCAGGTGAGGATCTGGTTGGGCGGACCAGATGAAAGCCAACACACCTCCGCTGATCGCTCACTTGGAGCGCCACCTCGGTCCAATTCAGTCGGGCGCGCGCTTGAGCGACGACGTGCAAGGCGTTTGGTTTCAAGCTCGACGTAGCACGCGGTTCATCCGCGTTCGGGACAGTGCGTCTGAGCTCCCACCTGCTCATCGAGACTTGCTCGACCTGCTTCGCGCAGCAGTCGTCGAGCACGCATGAGCTCGCCCGCCGGGCGTTGAGCTCGATGTAGCTCCGAAACGCCAAAGCCATTGGTCGGACGAAGATTCGGAGCCCCCGCCTTTCAGCCGCCCTTCCGCTCGGCGGTCACGCAACTCGCGCCCACTCGTGCGTCAGGAGAGCCGGCACTTGGGTGCATCGTCACACCTGACACGAGCAGCCCGCGCTGTTCTCCACAGCGGTCGAACGCTATCGCATTCGCATGCACGAACTTCGCAGAACCTTGGTCGCGCTGTCGCTCGCGAACGGCCAGAGCGGGGCGTGGATCTGCGACCGCACGGGGCATCGCTCGATCGTGATGAGCGCTCGCTACAAGCGCACGGCACGCACGTCCGCGCAGTTGCGGTCGGGCTCACTTGCGCCGTTGGCCGGGGCAATCCCGGGCTGATTGCCCAGCGATTGCCCACGACCACAGCTAACTATCTGAAACCACTGGCGACCCCAACGAGATTCGAACTCGTGTTACCGGCGTGAGAGGCCGATGTCCTAGGCCACTAGACGATGGGGCCATGTCTCGGGGATTTTGCTCGGGGACTAGGATTCGAACCTAGATAGCCAGAACCAGAATCTGGCGTCCTACCTTTAGACGATCCCCGAAAGGGCTGCCTTAATTAGGCTTGGCCGAAATCGCTGTCAAGGCAGCGCGGGACTCGTTGGCCGCCCGGATTTCCGCCTCAGCCTGCGCTGTCACGCTCCACCGCGCGGTCCAGCCGCGCGCGCGCGATGCGCAGATCGATCGCAGCGTTGACCAGGTCGAGGCGAGCACGGGTGAGGTCCGCCTCGGCCATCACCACGTCGGTCGAGACCGCCGCGCCGGCGCGGAACTGCTCGCGGCGCACGCGGTAGCTCTCCTCGGCCGCAGAGATGCCCACCTGCGCCGCATCCATCGCCTCGCGCGCTGCCAGGTAATCCTCGTAGGCCTGCGACACCTCCTGGCGCAGCGCGTCCTCAAGCGCATCCATGTCCGATTGCGTCTGCGCGCGCTGGGCCTCGGCTTGACTGGCACTGGCGTCGGACGAGAAGTAGTCGTTGGGCGACCACGTGAGCATCGCGGTGGCCATCCACGTGGGGGTGAACTTCTTTTCGTAGGAGGTGGCACGCTGGTTCGGATCCGCGTAGTCGCCTGTCCAGGCCACCGAGAGCTTGGGCAACTTGTCGGCGTTGGCGGCGTCGCGGCTCTTGTCATAGGCACCGGTCATCGCCTCGAACGCGCGAATCTCGGAGCGATTCTTGAACGCGGTCTGCAGCAACTGGTCCTTCGTGTCCGTCAGCGCGGGCAGGGGCTGGGACAAATCCTCGGCGACCGCGATGTCCTGCTCGCCCTCGCGGTGCAGCAACGAACGCAACGCGGTGCGCGCCACCGCGACCGCGCCCTGCGCGCGGGCCACGGCCACCCGCGCCGAGGCGACCTGGGCCTCGGCCCGCATCTGCTCCACGCGCGCCAGCGTGCCGGCCCGCACCAGCGACTCGGTGTCGTGCTGCTGGGCCTCGGCCTGGCCCAGCCCCGAGCGCGCCACCAGCAGCGCGGCCCGGGCGCGCGCGTAGTTGTAGAACGCTTCGCGCGCGTGCAGCGCCACGGTCTGCGCTTGCGCACGGGCGTTGAGCTCCTGAGCCTTGGTTCGCTCCTTGGCCGCCTTGTAGCTCGGCAATATCTTGAAAAACAGGTCCGTGAGCGGATAGCTCACGCGCGCCTGCAACAGGAACTGATCGACCAGCCCGGGGGTCACGGTGATCGTCGTGGTGCTCAGCATGCCGGTCATCGGATTGGGACCGGTGAACTGGAAGCTCAGGGGAGGCGGCGGGCTCAGGCGCGTGTACTGCGCCATCAGGTCGAGGCGCGGATAGAGCGCGACCTCGGCCTGGGCCGCGGCCTTGCGCGCTTGCTCGCTCGCGGCTTCGGCCTTGGCGATGCTGGGCGCGGTCTTGACCGCGAGCGCGGCGGCCTGGTCCGCGTCCATGGACTCGGCGCCCTCGGCCAGCGCGCGCGAGAGATCGAAGGTGTCGGTGCCGTTGTCGATCTGGGTGCCGGGCGTGGCTGCCTGGGCGGCGGCCGCCGGTGTGGGAGCGGCTGCTGCGGGGGCGGCGGGAGCCGCGCCCGGCGCAGGCACTGTCGCGACTGGCTTTGCAGGCGCCGCGGCAGGGGCGACTGGCTTTGCAGGCGCCGCGACCGGGGCGGCGGGCGCTGCGGGCGCTGCGGCAGGAGCAGCCGGCGTCGCGGGGGCGGGGGTCGCGGCCGCCTGCGCGAGCACCGGCGCGGCCGAAAGCAGCACGATGCAGCTCAAGCCGATCGCCCCGCTCAAGCCGCAGGACGGCGGAGCCGGGGCGTGGTCACGGCGCTGGGCCGCCGGCCAGGGTCGATTCGTCAGCGTAGGCATGGTGGTTCCTCGAAGCAGCGTTGCGTGGATGGGTCTAGCGGGCGAAGCGCAGCGCTCGTACGCAGCAAGACGATCGCGCCGGGGGCGCTGGCCCGCGCGGCCTGAGCAGCCGCACGGCAAGGGCGCCAGCCTTCCGCGTCGAGCACAGAGGCATGTGGGCGGGTAGCCTGCAAGCGCTGGGATGCGGCTGCAAGGGGTTGCGGCAACCCTCGCGCCGCCCCCGGGCGCGGCTCGGGCCCGGGGCCGCCCGCCTGCCAATTTGGCACGCGCTCCTCGAGAGGCGGCGTCAGTTTGTCCCCTCGCGAGCAAAAAGATGATACATCCCGCGGGAATCTCCGGGTTTCCGAGCGCGCACGAAGCTTGCATATGCCGAGCCCCATGTTCGCCCAACGTCTGTGGACGGCCGCGCTGATCGCGCTCGGCTGCTGGCTACCCTCGGCCGCGCTCGCCCAAAGCGGCACCGCGGGCACCGGGAGCACCTCGGCCGGCGGCGTGCGCGTCGAATTGCTCAGCATCGGCGGCGAGACCGTCAACGCGCTCGGCCAGATCTATCTGAGCAAGCCCGACTGCGAGGGCAATGTGGCCCTGGTGTTCAGGTTCGATGGTGCACCGTCCGACAAGCCGTCAATCGACATCTTGGTTGGCGACAGCTGCTCCGGCACCGATCGCAAGAGCTCGACCTCCAACGCCTGCACCTACCTCACCAGCGTGGCTTCGGGCGGCATCACCCAGGGCTTGATGGTCACGCTGCACGCGACCGACCTGATCAAAGACTGCAACGCGGCCGTCGAGGAGATGCCGAAGCTGTGGTTCCTATGGGTCAACACGACCAACGGCACCGAAGCCGTCGGCAGCAACTACGCGGAGTTCGACCGACTCGGTGTCGACACGCTGCCGCCGAGCGCGCCCAGCTCCCTGGCCAGCGGCAAGGGCGAGAGCGAGGTGCCGATCAGCTGGAAGAGCGGCCAGACCCACCTCAAGGGCTTCGTGGTGTTCATCGACACCAGCGGCATGGCTGCGCCCCCACTGGATACGGGCGGCGCCGGCAGCGGTTCGGGTGGCGCGGACGCCGGTAACGCGGACGCCGGGGACGCAGGCGGCGCGGGCGATGGCGGCACTGATGCCGGCACGGACGCCGGCACGCGCGTGTCGGTGGGCGACGGCGGCACGGCGGGCGACAGCAGCGGCGCGTGCGGCCCTACCCAGCTGATGGGCGGCGAGACCGCGGAGAACGTGCCGAACGGCGTGCGCGTCAAGATGATCGACGAGCCGACCGCGACCGGCACGAGCCTCAAGCCCTCGGACCTGGGCGGCGCCACGGAGGCCACCATCGCCGTGGCCGCGGTGGACCTCGCAGGCAACCAAGGGGCGCTGTCGAACCTGTCGTGCGTGCAGTTCGTGCAGACCTCGGGCTTTCTGGACCAGTACCGCGCCAACGGCGGCACGGCCAAGGCCGGCTGCCCGTGCAGCGCGATGGGACCGGCCGACCTGACGAGCGCGTGGCCGGTCGCGCTTGCGGTGTGGATGCTCGGCCTCTCGCGGCGACGCCGGAGGCGCTCGTGAGACCGATCTCGGCGAGCCGAATTGGGCCGTTGCGTGCGCCGGCGCTGCGCGAGCCGCTGCGGCTCGGCTGGGCCGCGCTCGCGCTCGGCTGTCTGCTCACCGCGCTGCTGCTGCCGCGCCGGGCGGCCGCGCAGATGTACGACGAGCCGCCCCGGACCGATTTCAGCTCGCCCGAGCGCTTCGCGCTGGAGCTGCGCATTGGCCCCTACCACCCGCACATGGGCGGCGGCAACAACGCCTTCGACACCTTCTTCGGCAGCGACGACGGCCCGCTGCTCGCGGTCGAGCTGGACGTGATCGGCTACCGTTTGAAGGACCTGCTCTACCTCAGCGGAGGCGCCGGCATCGGCACCGCGAGCTACTCGGGGCACACCATCGACGCCAGCGGCGTGGCCACGGCCGAGAAGACCACCTTCGGGCTCATGCCGCTCGATCTAATGGCGGTGCTGCGCGTCGACGCGCTCGCGCGCAAGCTGTCGGTGCCGTTCGTGTTCACGGGCAAGATCGGCTACCAGTGGGCGCACTGGAGCGCGCAGGACGGCAGCGCCAAGGCCACCACCGGCTGGAGCGTGGGACTGCGCTGGGCCGCCCAGGTCGCGCTCGACCTGGACACCTTCGACCGTAAGGCCGCCCGGGGCATGGACGAGGAGTGGGGCATCAACCACTCGTTCCTGTTCTTCGAGCTGTTCGGCTTCAAGCCCAGCGCGCGCTCGCTGCCGATCGGGGCCACCGCCTGGACCGCGGGCCTCGGCTTCATATTTTAGCGTGGCTCTGCACGGCATCCGGCTGACGCTCGCGTACGACGGCAGCGGCTTCGCCGGCTTCCAGGCGCAGCCGGGCCAACGCACGGTCCAGGGCGTGCTCGCGGCCGCCGCGCAGCGCATCTGCCAGCACGAGGTCGCGGTGCGGGGCGCCTCGCGCACCGATTCCGGCGTCCACGCCGAAGGCCAGGTGGCGGTCTTCGCCGGCGAGCGCGAGCTGAGCCCGCGGCGCTGGGTACTGGCGCTCAACCGCTACCTGCCCGACGACGTCTCGGTACGCAACGCCGAGCCCTGCGACCCGGACTACGAGCCGCGCTTCGACGCGCGCGACAAGACCTACCGCTACTTGTTTCACCTGGGGGCCACGCGCGATGCGCTGCTGCACGATCGGGTGTGGCACCTGGGCCGCCACGTACGTCATGCAGCGCCCGAGCACGCCGGCGCGGTCTTCGGTCCCGCCGTGCTGGACCTCCAAGCGATGCGCGAAGCCTGCGAGCGGCTCTGTGGCGCGCACGACTTTCGCGCCTTCCGCTCCGCCGCCGACAGCCGCGTCGATACGCGGCGCACGCTCGAGCGGGTCGAGCTCACGCAGGGCTATGGCGGACGGACGGACTTGCTCGCGCTGCAGGTGGTGGGCAACGCCTTCATGTTGAACATGGTGCGCATCATCGCCGGCACCTTGATCGACGTCGGCCGCGGCCGGCTCACGCCCGACGACGTCGCGCGGCTGCTGTCGCCGTCGGGCCACCGCCGCGCCGCCGGCATGACCGCGCCCGCCTGCGGCCTCACGCTGGTTGCGGTGACGCTCGGTCGGCTTCGCGCGCCGGCATCCCGCTGAGCTCGATGACCTTCGCGCGCACCAGCGGGACCATCTCGTTGGCCTCGCGCGACTCGACCTCGGCGGCGGGAATCGGCTCACCGATGTAGACCTGCACTCGCCCCGGACGCACGAGCAGGCTGCCGCGCGGGAAGATCGCACGGCTACCGCGCACGCCTACCGGCAGGATCTCGACGCCCGCGGCCTTGGCCAAGAAGAAGCCGCCCTTCTTGAAGCTACCCACGGTGTCCGAGCTCCCGCGCGTGCCCTCGGGAAAGATCAGCACGGTCTTGCCGCCGCGCACTTGCTCGGCCGCTTCTGCGATCGCCTGCACGGCGTGCGCACGCTTGCCGCGGTCGACGACCACGTGGCCGCCGCTGCGCAGCGCCTGGCCCAAGAACGGCACCCGCGTCAGCTCGCGCTTGGCCAGAAAGCCCGGAATGACCGGCAGCGCCAGAAACAGCGCGACGATGTCCACGTAGCTCGAGTGGTTCGCCATCACCACGTAGCTGCGGCTCGGGTCCATGTGCTCGGCACCGTGCACCTCGAGCTCGACGCCCCAGAAACGGATCAGGCCGCGCGCCCAGTCGAGCTGCATGCGGCGAAACAGGTTGGGGTCGCGGCGCAGCACGCCCAGCGTGACTGCGACCGTCACCATGAACGCGGTCCACACTCCGAAGAAGAGCAAATTGACGAAGCCGCGAAGCGTCAGCAAAGGTCGTCCTCGTAAACGTTCGCCAACGCCCAGGCGCGGATGGTCCCGGCGCCCGCGTCGGAGCGCCAGGCCTCGTGACCGCCGGCGCGCGTGCCCTGCCCTGCGAGCGGCCGCCGGCGCGAGCGACGACGCGCGTGCAGCCGCGGCCCTGCGGGCCGCGCCCCGGTCGCGACGAATTCGTGAAGAAAGCCCGAGCTCATGGTCCGTGCCGGGTAGTGTAGGCAAACTTAGCACGAAATCCCGGGGCTCCGGCTGTCGACCCGGCTGCCGGAGTGCTACCATGGACACGCTGGAAGACGCCCATGCGAAGCACCTGGACAAGGCGTGTCTTCGAGCGATTCGGGTGGCTGGGCGTGGTGGTGCTGGTGGCGATCGCGGGGACCGCTCGCGCAGAGCCCGCGCCGCTGCCGTCCACGCTGCCAGGCGGCTACGCGCTCGAGCGTGAGGGCGCGGTGCGCTGGGTCTATCCGACCAGCGCGGAGTCGGAAGTCGTGGAGCTCAAGCAGGCGCGGCAAAAGGCCTGGCAGGCCTTGGGCCGTGAGCTCGGCCAGCCGCTCGCGCCCGAGCTCGACGTGCGCGTGGCGCTCAACCCCGAGCAGATGCAGGCGCTCGCGCCCAAAGGCCAGCGGCTGCCCGGCTACGCCAGCGGGGTCGCCTTTCCCGAGCAGGGCTTGATCCTGCTGACCTTTGCCGAACCGGGCACCTTCCTGCGCCCGAACATGCGCGACCTGCTGGTGCACGAGCTGTCGCACGTGGCGCTCTCGCGCGCGGTCGACGGGCACCCCGTGCCGCGCTGGTTCTCCGAAGGGGTGGCGATGCACCAAGCCGGGGAGCATTCGCTGTCGCGCGTGCGCACGCTGTGGGAGGGCACGCTGCGGGGCGATCTGATCCCGATGCGCGAGCTGTCGCAGCGCTTTCCCAGCGACCGCGACCAGGTGGACCTGGCTTACGCGGAGGCCGCCGATCTGGTCGGGCACATGCTCGAGGGGCGGCAGGGTCCGGAGCGCTTTGCAGCCCTGATCGCGGGCCTGCGCGCGGGCAAGCCGTTCGAGCAGGTGGTCTCGACCGCGTACCACCAGCCGATCGAGCAGCTGGAGCAGCAGTGGCGCACGCAACTGCTGCAGCGCTTCGGGCGTTGGCCTTCGATCCTCAGCGGGCTGACGGTGATGTGGGTGGCGGGCGCGCTGCTGCTCGTGATCGGTTACGTGCAAGTGCGGCGGCGCCAGCGCATCACGTTGAAGCGCTGGGCGATCGAGGAAGCGCCGCTGCTCGCGATCGAGGTCCCCCCGGCGGCCGTGCCCGCGCCGCCCCCGCCGGTACGCAGCGTCGCCGACGACGTGCTCGACGCGTGGGGCGATCAGCGCCGGCGCGACTCGGGCGTGCCGACGATCGTCCACGAGGGCCGCAGCTACACGCTGCATTGAGTTATCGGGAGGGTCACGCGACCCGCCCGCCCGTTGGGCAAAGCCCGACGGGACCCACCCTCCCGCTTGGCTCGCTGCGCTCACTCGCCGCTGCCTGCGCCCTGCGCCGAGGCCGCGGGCGGGGCGCGGCGTTTCGCCTGCGCGAATCCTGGCCTACAGTGACAGCCGAGGCTGATGGCTGGCTTGTGGCAGCAGATTGGCCCTCGCGCGCTGCTGGCCGCGATGGCCCTGTACGCACTGACGACGTGCTCGCGGACACGGGGCGCCGATCTGCTCGGCGGCGGCGCGGCCCAAGCCGGCGACGCGGGCGCGCAGCCCTGCGCGCGCTGCAACGATGGCGTGTTCTGCGACGGTGTCGAGCGCTGTGACCCGATCACGGGCGGCTGCCTGCCGGGAACCACGCCGAGCTGCGACGACCACGACGAGTGCACGCTCGACCGCTGCGACACCGCGCTCGACCGCTGCGTGCACCAGGCCCAGCCGCGCGACCGGGACGGCGACGGCTTCGACGCTTGCCGCGGCGATTGCAACGACGGCAACGCGGCCGTGCACCCTGGCGCCGAGGAGCGCTGCAACCAGGTGGACGACGACTGTGACGGCGAGACCGACGAGGGCCTGCTCTCGGCGTGCGGGGACTGCCGGCCCGGTTGCCGGCTGCTGCACCTGCCGGAGCTGGGCGCCGAGTGGCAGCCGACCGCGGACAACAGCGACTCGGTTGCGGTCGACGGCGAGGGCGGGGCGCTGGTGCTGAGCGGCGAGACGCACCAGCGCTTCGACGCCTGGATCTCGAACTTCGTCGAGGGCAAGGTGACGCGGCTCGACACCCGCGACGGGCGGCAGCTCGCGCGCTACGACAGCGTGCTGATCGACGGCCACAACGGGGCCGAGCCGCCGGACGAGGCATGCCAGCAGCTGTTCGGCGACCAGCATCCCGGGGGCAACTGTCCCTCGCGCACCGGCGTCGACCTGCAGGGCGCGGTCTACGTGGCCAACCGTGCGTTCGGCCGGCAGGGCACCGTGACCAAGATCGCCGGCTTCGAGCAGGACTGCATCGACCGCAACGGCGACGGCACGATCGAGACCTCGCACGACATCAACGGCAACGGCGAGATCGACAACTACGTCGACGGCGAGTTCCTGGGGCAGCGCGACGAGTGCCTGCTGTGGACGGTCGACGTGGGCGCCTTCGACGGGGTACCGCGCGCGCTCGCCGTGGCGCAGGACGGCAGCGTATGGGTCGGCTTGCACCACGAGAGCCGCGTGGTGCAGCTCGACCCCAGCGACGGCCACGTGCTGCGCGAGCTCGCCGTGCCCGGCTTCCACCCCTACGGCGCGGCCATGGACGCCAAGGGTCGCATGTGGCTGGTCGAGTCGCTCACGGGCCACATCCTGTCGGTCGACACCACCACCGGCGAGGTCGGTCGCTCGATCGAAGCGCCCGCGCCCGAGGACGGCTGCCCCAGCTCGTACGGTATCGCGGTCGATCCCGAGGGCCGGGTCTGGATCGCGGGCTTCACCTGCCCCTACGCCTTTGGCTACGACCCGCGCTCGGGGCGCTTCACCAGCGTGCACCTGCCGGACTCGGGCGTGACGCGCGGGATCGCCGCCGACGACCGCGGCCAGATCTTCGTGGCCGCCTCGCACGAGTGGGTCCACATCGACACCAGCTCGACCTTCGGCTTCATCGACGCCAGCGACGCGATCACGCGGCTGACGGTGTTTCGCGCGGACGACGGCGGCGACGTGCGCGTGTTCGGCACCCCCGATGACCCGCTACCCGGCCAGGGCTCGATCGGCGTCGGGCTCGACTCGCAGGAGCGTGCTTGGCTGATCAATCAGCAGAGCGGCTCGGCCACGCGCGTCGACACCGACAGCGGCGAGGTCAAGCACTTCGGCGCCGGCAATCTGCCCTACACCTACTCCGACTTCACCGGCTTCGCCCTGCGGCGGATTGCGGCACCGAGCGGCTTCATCCGCGGCGTGCTCGACGGCTGCGAGAACGGGCCCTCGCAGTGGGAGCACCTCAGCGTCGACGCCGACATCCCGCAGGGCGCGCGCATTCAGATCCGGCTGCGCACGGCGGCCAGCCAGGCCGAGCTGTCAGCCGCCAGCTGGCTCGGGCCGTGGGACGGCCAGGAGCTCGACCTGTCGGCCGCGCCGGGCCCCTTGCCGCAGCAGCGCCTGATCGAGGTGGAAGCCACCCTGCGCTCCAACGATCGACACGACTCACCCGCGCTGCGGCGCATCACCGTGCGCGTGCTGTGCTCGCAGTAGGCGCAGGGCCTGACAAGAACGCGACCACCTCACGACGACGGGCGCACGGGGCGCTGGCTACTCCGGCTGCACCGGGAACTTCGGCGTGCCCGTCTTGGCGCGCGCGCGCTTCTTGGCGCGCCCGACGGAGGCGCGCTTGCGGCGGCGGCGCTTCTTGGTGACTTGCGTGTTGGAGGCCATGGTGGCTGCTGTGTAACGGAAGCGCGTGCCCTGGTCAACCACCGGAGGTGGCGTCCTCGGCCTCGGGCGGCGGCGGGGTCGCGTCGTCGAGCTGTTCGAGGTAGCCCTCCGGCAGCGACACCCGCTGGGTGCCGCCGGTCTTGCCGCGCGGCACCCGCACGCAGCTGGCGGGAAACGGCTCCTCGCGGTCCAGCGCGCACAGCACCTCTTCCAGCTCGGCCAGCGTGCACACCTGCATCAGACGCCCGCGCTGGCGCGCGCTGCCGCGGAAGCCCTTGGTGTACCAGCTGGCCTGGCGCCGGAAGTCCCGCATCGCCGGACCCTCGCCCGCCCACGCGGCCAGCTTGTGCGCGTGGCGCAGCATCAGGTCGACCACGGCGCCCAGCCGCGGCGGATCGGGCGGCTCGTGCCCCTCGCACACCGCGGCCAGATCGCGAAACAGCCACGGCCTTCCCAGGCAGCCACGGCCCACCACCACCCCGTCGCAACCGGTGCTGCGCAGCATGCGCAGGGCGTCCTCTGCCTCCCAGATGTCGCCGTTGCCCAGCACGGGGATGGCGCGCACGTGACGCTTGAGCTCGGCGATCGCGTCCCAGCGCGCGTGCCCGTCGTAGAGCTGGGCCGCGGTGCGCGCGTGCAGCGCTACGGCGGCCGCGCCTTCTTGCTCCGCGATCTCGCCCGAGCGCAGGTAGGTCAGGTGCTCGTCGTCGATTCCCATGCGCAGCTTGATCGTGACCGGCACGCAGCCCGCCGCGCGCACGGCGGCGCGCAGGATCCCGGCCAGCAGCCGGGGCTTGAGCGGGATCGCGGCACCGCCACCACGACGCGTCACCTTGCGCACCGGGCAACCGAAGTTGAGGTCGACGTGATCGACCTGCCCCTCGCCCACCAGGCGCGCGACCGCCTCGCCGACGTAGTACGGATCGACGCCGTAGAGCTGCAGGCTGCGCGGGCTCTCCTCCGGCCCGAAGCCCGCGAGGCGCAGCGTCTTGCCGTGCCCCTCGACCAGCGGGCGCGCGGTGATCATCTCGCTGACGTAGAGCCCGGCGCCGTGCTCGCGGCACAGCGCCCGAAACGGGTAGTTGGTGACGCCGGCCATCGGCGCGAGCACCACCGGCGGCCACACCCGCAGGGGTCCGAGCTGCAGCGGCTTGAGCTCACCGGGCTCGGCCGGCGCCACGTCGCGGTTGAGCTCGCTGCGGTAGGCGGCGTCCACAGGCGCTGTTCGTAGCATATCCGGCCGCGGCGGGCGTCCCGGCGGTGGGCGGCCGGACCACAGCAAACAGCAAGCCGGAAAGGCTGAAGGCAGCGAGGCAGGGTCGGTCCGACCATGTCCCCTTCCCGTCTTCCCGCCTTCCTGTGATCGAAAGAGTCGCGGGTCCGGGCTTCAAGGTGTGGATCTCATACTGAGCAGCGATCACGTTTCGTTCGAGAATTGCCGCGGAACGCGGCCCCGCGTGGGGAGGCGACCCGGCGGATTGACTCCGCCGGGGAGGGGCCGCAGGGCCGGCGTGCCGCCCCTCGTGAAGAAAGCAGGGTCTGCCCCTGCCAAATCAGCGCGTGGTGATCAGTGCGAGAGCCAGACCCGGGCTCACCGCGGGCACAGCGGGGGCGAGCTCAGCTCCGTGCGCAGCGCCGCGAGCCAGGCATCGTGCGCTGCCTGGGGCATGGCCTGCGCGCGCTGCAGGAACTGCTCGACCTCGGCCTTGCGCCCGCGCCGCAGCGCGATCTCTTGCGCGCCGAGCAGGGTCTCGCGCGAGTCCCCTTCCCAGCGCGCAGCGGAGAGCGCCTGCTCCGCGGTGTCCAGATCGCACAGCGCCGCCGCGACCAGGGCGTGGTAGGCGCTGACCACCGGTACGCCTTGCGCGCCGTGCACCGCGCGCGAGAGTAGGGCCTCGGCGCGGCGTAGCAGCGCGACCTCGGCGGTATTCGCCGGCGCGCGCAGGCCGGCATCGCCCGGCCGCCGCAGCGGCCGCAGCGCCAACAGGGCCTGCACCCAGCCGCGGTATCCGCGCGTGTTTTCGTGCGCGGGCAACCGCCGCAACTCGGCTTCGATCGCCTGCGCGCCGGTCGCGTCGGCGTCGAGCAACCAGTCGGGCTGATAGCCCGGCTGCAGCGAAAGCGGGCGGGGCGAGTCGAGACCCCGCAAGGCGGTGCCGTCGCGCACGTACAGCGCGTAGCGATCCTCGATCAGTCTCAGCTTCCACTCGGGCCAACGGCGCAGCGTGGCCAGCAGCACGCGGTGAGGCTTGAAGGTGTGGCGCACCACCACCGTGTCGACGCGGTAGTCGGCGAGCAGCACGGCCAGATGGCGCGGGCTGGCGATCGCGAGGTTCACGCGGCCGATGTGCGAAGGGCCGTAGAACGGTACGCGCCCGTCGACCAGAAAGTGCGCCTGTGGCACCGCGAACATCAGGTACCAGGAGTCCTCGATCGCGGCCAGCACGCGCGGTGCGAGCGCGTGATCGCGCAGCCACTGCCCGCTCGCGGCCGGCAGCTTGATGCGGTCGTCCCCGTGGCCCAGACCTTGGAAGGGCGGCAGCCGCAACGAGGCCCACGGCACCACGAACGCGGCCGCCGCGAGCCACAGCCCGAGCGCGGGCGCCAGCCTGCGCCAGCGCACCGCGTGCAGCAAATCGCAGAGCCCCAGCGCGAGCACTGGGGCGCTCAGCAGCAGGTAATCCGCCACGAAACGAATCGAGCGAAACGCAGCCAGCGCCAGCAGCACCGCGCTCGCGAGCAGCGCCCGCCCAGAGGCCCCACGCCGCAACAGCGGCATGGCGGCCGCCGCGAGCAGCAGGGTCTGAAGGATCGGCGCGAGCAGCAGCCACAGCGGATCACTCGGCTCCCACGGCGACCATTCGGTGACCACCTGGCGATAGACGGGATCGACAACGTGCGCGATCGCGTCGAGCAAAATCGCCGGGCCGTAGGGCGAGACGCAGGAAGCGGCCAGCTGCAGCCCGAGCACCAGCGCCAGCTTGGCGCGCGCGCCGCGCACGCCCGAAGCCAGCAACAGGTGCAGCAGCGTGAGCGCAAGCCCGAGCAGATGGCTGCCGTGCAGGTTCACCCATAGCAGATGGGCGGCGCCGAGCGCGGCGATGAACAGCGCGTCGGCCCGCGCGCGACCGCGGCCCCAGCCGCGCAACAGGTAGGCGAAGGCGATCAGATAGAAGCAGCCGAGCGGCAGCGCGCACAGGTGCGGGCGCTCGGTCAGACGAAAGCGAGCCGCGGGAATCGCGCTCACCACCAGCGCGGAGGTGAGCAAGCCCGCGCGCGCCCCGCCGAGCAGCCGCGAGAGCAGCACGAGCAGCGCCGCGCTGGCCGCCAGCAGCGCGCACTTGGCGGCGATCAGCGCGTCGAAACCGCCGAGCCGGTACAGCTCGAACATCAGCCAATCGCTGAGCCACTCGTAGTTGCGCCAGAGCGCGGGCTGCGGCTTCCAGAACGAGAAGCTGTCCCGCAGCGGCACGTGACCGAGCTCGACGATCTGCCGGCCCTGCGCCAAGTGGCCGAAGGTGTCGGGATTGGCGACCGCGAACAGCCCGGCGAGCCCCAGCGCGAAGGCGGCGATCGCGTACGCGAGCCACCCGAGGCGAGCCTCGCTCACGGCCGCAGCCTGCGCCCCGCGCGCTCGCTCCGAGGGCTGCATCGCGACGATTGTAGCGCCGGGAGTGCGATTTCGCGCCCTTTGCGGGCAAGGCGTGGGCCGTGAAACGGGAAGGCGGGAAGATGCGAAGGGCAGAGGGTGGTGGTGACCCGATCACGCGGGGCGCCCTGCCCGGTTGAGCCCAAGTCGATCTTCCCATCTTCCCGCCTTCCAGTGATCCGAAAGACCGGTCAGCCCAAGCGACGGCGTCAGCGGGCCTGCTGCGTTCGGGCGCGGTAGGCCGCCAGCAGGGCGGTCGCGATGGGGCCGGGCTTGCCGTTGCCCAACACCGCAGCGTCGGCACGCACCACGGGCACGATCTCGCGGATGCTGCTGGTGATGAACGCCTCGCGGGCACCCTTCAGGTCGGGAGGAAACAGCGTCTGCTCGCGGCAAGGGATGTGCAGCTCGGCCGCGAGCTCGAGCACCTCGCGACGGGTGATGCCTTCGAGGATGCCGGCTTCCGGCGGCGGCGTCGCCAGGCCGTGCTCGTCGACGATGAATAGGTTGCTGGTCGTGCCCTCGATCAGCTCGCCGCGCGCGCCGACGATGATCGCCTCGTGGCAGCCGCGCCGCTTCACCTCGTCGAGCGCGAGCATGGCGGCGAGGTAATGGCTGGCCTTGGCCCCGGCGGCGGCGCCGCCATCGGTGGCGCGGGCCGTCTTGACCAGACCCACCGCGATGCCGTCGTAGATCGCGGGGTCGGGCAGCTTGAGCGCGAGCCCATAGACGAGCACGCTCGGGCGGCCCGCGAGCGCGAGGTCGAGGCCGAGCGGCGCCACCCCGCGCGTAACCAACACGCGCAGATAGCACTCGGGCAGCCCGCTGCGCGCGATCGCGCGCGTGACGCGCGCGGCAAGCTCGTCCTGCGCGAGTCCCAGCTCGATGCGCAGGCGGCCGCAGGAGCGCGCGAGCCGGGCAAGGTGCTCGGGTCCTCGAAACGGCACGCCGCCGTAGGTGCGCATGGCCTCGAACGCGCTGTCGCCGTAGAGCAGCCCGCGATCGAATACGCTCAACCTGGCCTCGGCGGCAGGTTGCAGGATGCCGTCGATGTCGACCACGCCCTCGGGTATCATCGGCTCACCTCGCCCGCGCGTCGCTCACGCATGCTCGCTTCGCCGCCGCGTCGGAGCTCGCTTCGCCTCAGCCCAAGCCGTCGAGCAGCGCCTTGGCTTCGGGGTGCTCTCCACCTTCCGCGATCGCCCGCTCCAGCATCGCCTTGGCCTTCATCTTGTCGCCCTGCCTGGCGGAGATCTCACCCAGCCGGCAATACACGTCGGCCTTGGCTATGCCCGAGTCCGGGCCTAGCTTCTGCAGCAGCAGCGCTCGGTAGGTTTTCTGCGCGCGCTCGAGGTCGCCGTTGGCCAGGCACAACCGGCCCAGGTCGCGTAGAATCGGCACGCTGGTCAGGTCGATTTGAATGCCGCATCGTAGTGCTTGAGCGCGGCCTCGGTGTCGCCCAGCCCCTCGTACGCATGGCCCAGGCGGTGGTGGTACAGCGCAACCTCCTTGGCGCGCCGCCCACCGTACGACTCGATGACCTTCTCCAGCACCGGTATCGCGTCGCGTGCCTTGTCGGCGGCGACGTAGAGGTCACACAGCTGCAGCAGCGCTTCGCGGTCGCCGGGCGCGAGCGCCACCGCCCGCTCCAGGTAGGACACCGCGCTCTGCGGGTCGCCGAGCTGACTGCGGTACAGCGCCGCGATGCGGTTGAGCAGGACCACCTTCTGCGCGGGATCGTCGGTCCGCTGCTCCTCCTTGTCGAGCAAGTGTACAAGCTTGTCGTGCGCCGCGTGGGTCTCGTACAGCGCGAGCAAGCGCTTGCGCGTCTCGGCGTGGCCGGGGTCCGCCTGTTGCGCCGCGAGCAGGGCCTGCTCGGCCAGGCTGAAGTCGCCGAGGTGCGCCGATGCCAGCTCCGCAAGCCGCAGCCCCAGCTCGCGCGCCGGCTCGCCCGAGAGCAGGTCGAGCAGCGAGCGCATGGCCTCCGCCGCTTCCTGCCAGCGCTCGGAGGCGAGCAGCAGGCGTTGCAACGCGTCGAGCGCCTCGCGATCGCTGGCATCGCGCTCGTGGATCTTGCGGTAGGCGGCAACCGCTCGGTCCGGCTGCTCGAGCTTGGTCTCGTACACCGAGGCCGCACGCCGCAGCAGCGCCACCGCCGCCGCAGGCTCCGCCTGGGAGGCGCGGCGCTCGAGCAGGGCGACCAGCTCGGACCAGCGCTCGCAGGCCGCGTAGAGCCGCTCGAGCTCGTCCTGGGCGCGCGCGTCATCGGGCTGCTCGCGCAGCACCTGCAACAGCTCGTCGACCGCGCCGTCGCGATCTTCCAGGTGCTGTTCGGCAAGCGCCGCCAGGCGCAGCCCCAGCGCGGCGCGCGCGGGCGCATCTCCAGCTCGCTCGCGTTGCTCCGAGAGCAGCGCGCGCAGATCTTCCCAGCGGGCGGCCTGCTCGTACAGGCGCTCGAGCGCGTTCAGCGCCTGCGGCTGGCTCGGGGCTTCCTCCAGCACGCCGCGATAGGTGGCGATGGCGTCGGCGGCCTGACCCAGCTCCTGCTGCTGGATGTCGGCGATCCGCAGCCGCAGCGCGGTGCGCGTCTCGGGGTCGCCCTCGAGCGCACAGCGACGTTCCAGCAGGGTCACCACGGCGTCGAAGCGCCTCTGCTGGCCGCGGATCTGGGCCAGCTCGCTCAGCGCCTCGCGGTCTTCGGGGTCCGCCTCGAGCAGCGCCTCGTAGCAGGCGGCCGCCTGGGCCGGGTCGCCCAGCGCGCGCTCGCTCAGCTGCGCCGCTTCCCGCAGCCGCTGCTTGCGGCGTTGCTGATCGTGCTCGGCCTCGGCGCAGGCGCGCAGCGCCGCCACCCGATCGGCCTCGCGGCCCGGCCCTTCCAGCAGGCCGAGCAGACGCTCGTGCGTCGGCATCACACCGGCGTCGACCTCGAGCGCCCAGCGCAGGCAGCGCTCCTCCGCGGCGGGATCCGAAAGCCGCTCCCGATACCAGTCGGCCGCACGCAGCGCGAGCTCCTGCTTGGTGTGCCCCTCGAGCGCACTACGCTGGATCAATCCGTCAACCATCCCGCGCACGCCCTCCCAGCTGGAAGCGGCGGCCGCCAGGCGCTCGATCTCCTCGAGCGTGTCGGCACGCGTGGGATCGATCTCGAAGGCGCGCCGCATGTTGAGCAGCGCCCGTGCCGGATCGCCGAGCTCGCGCTCCCAGATGCCCGTCGCCTCGCCCAGCAGTCGCAGCCGTTCGGCATCGGACTCGGCCAGCCGAATGCGAATGTCGTAGAGCCCGGCAAGCTTGTCGGTGGCGCCTACCTCGCGGTAGCAGTGATCGAGCACGTCGAGCACGTCGTGAGCGAGCGCGTCGTAGCGACCGATCCGCTCCATGCCGGCGAGCGCGCGCGACTCGGCTGGCTCGCCGTCGAGCACTTCCCTGTAAGCCACGAACGCGCCGCGTCCGTCCTCGAAGCGCTGGTCGCGCAGGTCGCCCAGCCGCACCAGCAGATCGGTGCGCTCCTTGGGATCGGCGCTGGCCGCGATGCGCCGCTCGAGCACCTCGAGCAAGCCGTCCCAGCTTTGCGTGCGCTCGTAGAGGCGATCGAGCTCGAGCAGCGTCTCGCTCGCCTCGTCGCGCTCCGAGGCCCGCACGTAGGCGTCGATTGCGCGCGCGTCGTCGTGCAGCTCCTCCTCGCAGATGCGCGCCAGACGGCGGTAGAGCCCGGCGGCCTGCAACCCGTCGCCGACCACCTCCGCCTGCTGGGCGAGCACAGAGGCGAGCTTGTCGAAGAGGCCGAGCTGCCGCGCCAGTCGCTCGAGATCGGCCAGCACCACGTCGTCGGCCGGGTCTTCGCCCAGCGCGCGGCACAGCGCCTCGAACGCGTCGGCGGGCCGGCCGCGCCCGTGCTCGTGCAGCTCGGCCAGACGCTGCAGCTCCGCGCGCCGCCCGAGCGCATCGTCGAGCCCGGGCAGCCCGCTCTCGATCAGCTGCACCAGGTCGTCGAAGCGCCCCTGCGCGCGCAACAGCGGCTCGACGATCTCGGCGGCGCGCACCCGGTGCTCGGGCACGCGCGCGATCCGCGTCAACGCGTCGATCGACGGCCCGAACGCGGCATCGATCTCGAGCACCTCGCGATGACGCTCGATCGCCTCGTCGAGGTCGCCCACGCGTTGCTCCTGAATCTCGCCGGCACGGTGCAGCAGCCGCACGCGCTCGGTGGCGTTGCCGGCCAGGCGCTCCTGCTGAGCCAGGTTCTCGAGCAGCTCGCTCCACCTGCCCTGGCGCTCGAACAGCACCGCCAGCGCAACCAGCGCCTGGCGCTCGGTCGGATCATCGTCGAGCACGCGCTGGTAGGCCGCGATCGCCTGGTCGGGCTGGTGGAGCTGGCGGTCCAGCACCGCCCCCAGGCGCAGCCCGTGCGCAACGCGCGTGGCCGGATCGGCCGCCAGCTCGATGCGTCGCTCGAGCACCTGGGTCAACTTGTCGGACTTCTGCTCGAGCCCGTACAGGTGGTCGAGTGCCTCGTAGGCGAGGTCGTCGCTGTCGTCCTCGGCCACGGCGCGCTTGTACGCTTCGATTGCCGCGCCTCGGTCGCCGAGCAGCTCCTCGGTCACCGAGCCCAGGCGCCGCAGCAGCTCGCTGCGTTCCTGGGCATTGTAGGCCTGGTCGACCTTGCGCGAGAGCACACTGGTGAGCCCGTGCCAATCGCCCACCATGGTGTGCAGCGCCTCGAGCGAATCAAGCGGTGCGGGATCGTCGGGCTCGTGGCTGGCGAGTCGCTCGTAGACGGCGATCGCCGCCCGCGGATCGCCGCGCTTCTCGTCATGCACCCGGCCCATCATCGTGAGCAGATTGGTGACGACCACCGGATCCTCGGTCTTGTTCAGCGCCGTCTCGTATGCCTGCACCAGCTCGTTCCAGGCCTCCATCTCGGCCGCCAGGCGGTCGACGTGCCCGCGCGCCTGATCATTGCCCGGATCGGTGGTGAAGGCCCGCATCCACGCGTGCAAGGCCAGCGCCGCGTCGTGACCCCGGCGCTCGTGCAGCTCGCCGATCTCGCTCAGCACGCGCACGCGCTCGAGCTCGTCGTCGAGCAGCTGGACCTGGGCTTCCAGGATGGCGACCAGCTTCTTCCACTGGTCGAGCTTGCGGTAGATCGGCTCGAGGATGCGCGTGATGTGCAGCGTGTGCTCGGGCTGCTGCACCAGGCGCTCGAGCGCCCACATCGCGCGCTGCTCCTTGGGATCCATGCGCGCGATGTCCTCATAGACCTCGATCGCGCCATCCACATCGTCGCGTCGCTGCTCCAGCAGCTCCGCCAGCCGCAGCTTGAGCGGAATCTCCTCCTCGCTGCCGGCAGCGCGATCGATGCGCGCGCGCAGCTGATCGGTCAGCGCGGGCCAGTCCTCGGCCTGCGTCAACAGCAGCTCGAGACCGGTGGCCGCCTCGCGGTCGTCGGGATCGATCTCGAGGATCTCGCGATAGGTCGCGATCGCCTCGGCAGATTGCTCGAGCACCTCGCGAAAGAGACGCGCCCGCTCGTGCAGCAGGCGTACCCGCCGGTCGTCGCCGTCCTCGCGGTCGATCTGGTCGCGGTACAGCGCCAGCAGCTTCTCGTGCGAGGCGGTTTGGCGATAGGCCGCCTCGAGCGCGGAGAACGACTCCAGGTCGGCCGGATCGAACGCCAGCGCCTTCTCGAACAGCTGCGCGGCGCGGTGGTAGTTCGCCACGCGCTCGACGTAGATGCGCCCGGTGTACTTGGCCAGGCGTGCCAGCGCCCCGTCCAGCGCCGGCTCCTCGTCCAACGGCTTGCTCAGGATCTTGCCCAGGCGGTTCCACTGGCCGCCGACCTTGGCCAGCCGCGTGAGCGTCTCCCAGGTGGCGTCGTCGTGGGGATCCTCCCGAAACAGCCGCGCGTAGACGTCGATCGCGCCGTCGAAGTCCTCGAGCTGATCCTCGTAGATCTGCGCCAGCCGGGTCAGCAGCCGCTTGCGCTCGTCGACGTCCTGCTCGCCCGCGATGCGAGCCTCGAGCGCCGCGGTGAGCTTGGGCCACTGCATCTGCGCGAGGTAGATCGGCTCGAGGATCTCGGCGGCGGCCGCGCGCTGCTCGCCCTCCGCGGCCATGATGTCCTCGAGCAGCACGATCGAGGCGCGGTGTCCCGAATCGTCGATGAGCGCGTCACGCAGATGGGAAAGCGCACCCGGCGTGTCGTCCAGATGCAGATGGCAGGTGCGCGCGAGCTTGAAGCGCAGCTCCACCGCCACGCCGAGCTGCCGGTCGAGCTGCTGCTCGTAAACCGAGCGCAGCTCCTCCCAGCGCGCGCCGGTCGTGAACAGGCGCTCAAGCGCGGCGTAGGCCTGCTCGGTCGGGTGCTCCAGGATAAGCTCCTGCAGCACCTCGATCGCCAGGTCGGGTTGCTCGAGCCGGCGCTCGTAGATCTCGGCCTGCCGCGCCAGCAGTTGCCAGCGCGTGGCCGGCTCACGCGCGAGCTCCGCCTTGCGCTTGAGCACCGCGATCAGTCCGCGGTAGTCGCCGGCCGCCTCGTTCAAGGCCTCGACCGCGTCCAGCGCCTCGGCGTCCTCGGGCAGATCCTCGAGCAGCTTGCCATAGTGCTCGAGCGCAGCCGCCGAGTCCTGAAGGCGCGCGCGCGCGGCGCGGGCGATCCGGCGCTGGATCTCGGGCCGCAGCTCGCCGTCGTAGACCTCGGGCACGATCTCTCGCAGCAGCGCGACGTAGTCGCCGAAGCGGCCCGAGCTCTCCGCCAGGCGGTCGAGCTCGGGCAGCAGCTCGTGCAGCGCCGGCTCCCCGGCGGCCACGCGCAACGCCCGCGCCATGTAGCTGAAGGCTCGGCCCGAATCGCGCAGCCCCAGATCCGCGACCTCGGCCGCGCGCCGCAACGCGATCAGCTTGTCGGTCGGGTCGCTGGCGTCCTGCTGCACCTCCAGCACGCCGAGCAACTGCTCGAACGAGCCGCTGGCCTCGTAGCGCGGCGCGGCTAGGCGCGCGGCCTCCAGCCGGTGCTCGGAGGTGGTGTCGTTCATCAGCGAGTCGAGCGCGGCCAGGCTGGCGGCGTGACCGGGCTCGAAGGTCAGCACCGCGTCGTAACAATCGAGCGCGCGCTCGATGTCTCCGGTGTGCAGCCGCATCAGCTCGGCCATGCGGAACTGGAGCTGGGCGCGTGCCGCGGCATCCTCGGTCAGGCCCTCTTCCTGCAGCAGTGTCTCGAGCAGGTCAGCGTAGCGTTCAGTGCGCTCGTAGAGGGCCCCGACGGCCCGCAGCGTGTCGCGGTCCGGGCCGAAGCTCTGCAGCACTTCGTTGTAGCCCGCGATCGCGCCGTCGACGTCCTTCAGCCGCTCGTCTCGCAAGCTGGCCGCACGCCGGGCAAGCGCGCGCCGTTGGGCTTCCTCCGTGCTGTGGTCGGCGTGCGCGCGCAGCGTGTCCACCAGCTCGGCCCAGTGCTCAGTGCGCTCGTACAGCCGTTCCAGCGCGCGCAGCGCGTCGATGTCGCCAGGGTCGATCTCCAGGCGCTTCTTGTGCGCCGCGATCGCCTCATCCGGCGCATCGAGCGTGCTCTCGCACAGCTCCGCCAGCCGCACCAACAGCTGGCCGCGCAGCGCGGAGTCGGTCTCGATCTCGATCTGGAGCTTGAGGTCATTCGCGAGCCGGCCGTGATCCTGCTTGGCCAGGTGGATGGCCTCGAGCGCCCGCGCCGCCACCAGCACCGCGTCGTGATTGTCCGGGTCGATCTCGATCAGGCGCTCGTAGGCGCGTTCGGCCCCGTCCTTGTCGCCGAGGTACTGGTCGAGCAGCGAAGCCAGCTCGAGCAGCAGGTCGACCTGAAGCACGATCTCGTCCTTGAGCCCGTCGAGCGCGCGCTGCAGCACCTGTGCGCGCTGGCGGCGGAAGGTCTCGCGGCTGCTCGCCACGCGAGCCAACGCCTGTCGCGCCGCGTCGTGGCCCGGTTCCGCCTCGACCGCGCGCGCATAGGCCGCGAACGCAGCGTCCATGTCGCGGGTCTTGTGCTCGTAGAGCTCGCCGATACGCAGCAGCAGATCCGCGGCCGCCGAGCGCTCGCGCTCGCGATCCTCGAGCTGGATCTCGAGCACGCTGGCCAGATCGCGGTAGGCGCCCTGCTTCTCGTAAAGGGGCTCGAGAATGGCGGCGATGCGCTGGCGCTGGGTCTCCACGCCCAGCAAGCGCGAGAGCGCTTCCTGTGCGCGCAGCTGATGGGGCTGCTCGGCCAGCACGCCCTCGTACTGGTCGACGGCGTCGCCGGGCTCGCTCAGGCGCGTCTCGTACAGCTCTCCCAAACGCAGCATCAAGTCGATGCGCTCCTGGCCCTCGGCGCGATCGAGGTTGCCGCGCAGCAGCTCGCTCAGGTCTCGCCAGCGCTCGGTGCGCTCGTACAGCCGCTCCAGCGTCCTGCGGGCCGCGCCGTGGTCGGGCGACAGCGCCAACACCTGCTGGTACGACTCGATCGCCTGGTCGGGCCGGTCGAGGATCTCCTCGAATAGGAAGCACAGCTGCAGCAGCAGATCGAGCTTGCTGTCGGCGTCCACCGTGTCCGCGATGCGCTTGCGGTAGAGCGCCTGCAGCTCCTCCCAGCGCTCGCCGACGGTGTACAGCTCCTTGAGCGCGGCGAACGAAGCGTCGTTGAGCGGGTCGGCGCGCAGGATGCGGGTGTGGAAAGGCTCGGCCTCCTCGGGCTGGCCCAGCACCTCGTCGTGCAAGCGCGCGGCGCGAATCGCCAGCTCCAGCCGATCCTCCTCGCCCAGGTCACCGGCCTCGAGCGCCGTCGCGTAGGCCGCGGCCAGCGCGCGCTGCTGGCCGGCGCTCTCGGCGGCGTCGCTCAGGCGGTCCCACAGCTCGCGGTCCTGCGGCTGCTCGAAGAAGGCCGCCTCCAGCGCGCCGTACGCGCCCATCGCGTCGCCCAGCTTCTGGCCGCTGATCTCCGCCACGCGCAGCCGCAGCCGCCGCACCTCGTCGTCCTGCTTCTCGCCCTTGAGGCGCTTCTCCAGCACCTTGAGCAACTTGTCGTAGCGGCCGCTCTGCTCGTACACGCGCTCGAGCACGCGTCCGGCGCGCGGCGAAAGCGTCTCGTGCTGCTCGGCCAGGCGCTCGACCGCGGCCACGCTCGGCCCGTGCATACCATCCTGCTCCAGCACCTGCTCGAACGCCGCCAGCGCCCGCTCCGGCTGATCGAGCCGGTCGAGCAACAGCAACCCCAGGCGCGCGCCGAGCTCGATGCGCGCGGGCGTTTCCTGCTCGACCTCGAGCCGCGCCTGCAGCACCTCCGAAAGCTCGTCCCAGCGCTCGGCCGCGCTGGCCAGCCGATCGCGCGCCGTCAGCACGTTGCGGTCGCTCGGGTCGATCTCCGACATCGCCCGGTAATGGGCGGCGGCCGCCGCCGCATCCGAAAGCACCTCGTCCTCGATCTGAGCCAGCTCCTTGAGCGTGGTCCAGCGCAGCGCGGGATCGCTCGCGTGCTCGAGCCTGTGCAGCAGCAGGCCGTGCAGGTCCGCGGTCCGCTGCTCGCCGCGATAAATCTTCTCGAGCTGGGCGGCGATGTCGGCCGCCTCCGGCTCGGCCTCGAGCAGCCTGCGCAGCTGCTCGACGGCGATCGCGTTCTGCCCCAGCCTGTCGAGCGCAATCGCGGCGATTCGCCGGCGCAGCAGCCCCGCCTCGGTCGCGCTCGCCTTCTCCGCACGCTCCAGATACAGCTCGAGCACGCGATCGAATGCCGCGGCGGACTCGGCCGCGGACTCGAGCGCGCCGCGCACCTGCTCGGAGCCGGGCGCGAGCCGGTAAGCGCGCGCGGCGTAGCCGAATGTGGCCTCGCCGTCACGCAGCGTCGTCTGACACAGCTCGCGCAGCCGCCCGAGCAAGGCCAGCTGCTGGCCCTCGTCGGCCGCCGCCTGCAAGAGCACGTCGAGCATCGCGCGCAGCCGGGTCCACTTGGCGTCTTGCTCGTAGATCGCCGCCAGTGCCGCCGCGGCCTTGGCGTTGCTGGGATCGACCGAGAGCACGCGCTCGTAGCTGCGCGCCGCGCGCGAAGGGTCGCCGACGTCCTGCTCGAACACGCGCGCCGCGCGGAAGCTGAGGTCGATCTTGGAGCGCGAATCCATCGCCTCGTCGGCCTCGTGCGAGAGCACGTCCACCAGGCCCTCGAAGTCGCGCACGCTTGCGTAGAGATCGGTGAGCTCGTCCCAGTCCTGCGCCTTGAGCAGCGCGTCGCGCACCGCGCGCAGCGCGCGGCCGTGCTTGGGCTCGAGCTTCAGGATGCGGCGCCAGCACTGGGTCGCCTCCTCGGTCTGCCCCAGCCGCTCGCCGTGCAGCAGCGCGAGCTTCTGCAACACGCGGATACGCGTCTCGTCGTTGCCGGCCTGCGCCAGCTCGGTCTCCAGCACCGCCACCAGCGTGTCGAAGTCCTTCTCGCCTTCGGCCAACTTCTCCAGCGCCTCGGCCGCGCCGGGCGCGCGCGGATCGAGCTCGAGCGCCTCCTTCCACAGCGCGATCGCCTCGGCGTAGCCCTGCAAACGGTCGGCGGCGAGCTTGGCCATCTCGATCGTGTTGGCCAACCGCACACCGGGATCGCTGGCCACCGCCTTCTCTTTGCGCAGCACTTCGTAGAGCTGCTTCCACGCGCGCTTCTTTTCGTAGATATCCTTCAGCTGCGAGAGCGCCTCGCGGTTGTTGGAATCGATCTGCAGCACCTTCTCCAGCGGCGTGGTTGCCTGGCTGTAGTTGGCAAAGCGCTCGATCCAGAGCTGGGCGACACGCAGGTAGGCCTCGACCTTCTCGGTCGGGTCCGAGAGCGCGTCGGCGCGCTCGGTCAGCACGTTGATCAGGTCGTTGAAGCGGCCCGCGCTCTCGTACTTGGTGGCGAGCTCGCCCAGCGCGTCGCGGTCGCCCGGCGTGAGCTTGACGATGCGCCCGAGCGTGCTGATCACCATGCCGTCCATGTGCAGGCGATCGCGGTAGATCGCCAGCAGCTCGCGCAGCAGCGCCACCTTGTCGGCGACGTCCTCGTCGGGCGTCGCCTCGATCTCGGCCTTGGTTACGTCGGCCAGCGCGTTCCACTTCTCCGAGCGCAGGTACAGGCCCTTGAGCGCGGACAGCGCCTCGCGGTTGCCCGGATCGAGCCGTTGCACCAGGCGCCAGGCGTCGATCGCGCGGTCCTTGAGCTCGGGTTGCTCCTGCGCGGCGCGCGCCAGCACCAGCGCGAGCTCCAGCTTCTGCCGGTCGTCGGCGGCCACGCGCTGCGCGTCGGCCACCACCGCGAGCCACTTCTCGGCGCGGTCGGGCCGCGCGTAGTACTCGCGGTAGAAGTCGAGCACCGCCGGGTGGCCGGGGTTGAGCTTGCGCAGGCGCGCGAAGTAGAGCTCGGCGTCTTTTGGGCGCTCGCGCATGCGCCAGTGCACCATGCCGATCTGCAGCAGGATGCCTTGCTCGACCTCGAGCTTGTGGCGCACCGACAGCGCCTGCTCGTACATCGCCACCAGATCGTCCCAGCGCGCCTGCTTGGTGTAGTGCTCGGACAGGAACGCCATCGCCTCGGCGTTGCTCGGCTCGAGGTCGAGCACGCGCTCGTAACACGCCGCGGCGCGCGCCTCGTCATCGAGGCGCCTGAGCGCGACTCGACCGGCGCGTGTGTAGAGGCTCACCTGATCGCTCTTGTCGCGAGCCTGCTCGGCCGATTCGAGCAACAGCTCCGCCAGTGGGCCCCAGCTCTTGCGCAAGCGCAGCGAGTGCTCGTACAGCAGAACCGCGCGCCGGTTGCCCGGCTCCGCTTGCAGCGCCGCGCGGAACAGGTTGTCCGCCTCCTCCTCGCGCCCCTTCTTCCTGTACTGCCACACCAGCGCGGCGGCGCGCAGCAAGAGCGACGCCTTGAGCGAGGTCTCGCTCGCGCCCTCGGCCTCCTCGGTGAAGCGTTTGGCGAACTTGCGCCAGCTCTTCTCGGCCTGCTCCAGCCGCTTGCGTCCCTCGAGCGCCTCGCTGTCCTCCGGCGTCAGACGCAACGCGTTATCGTAGGCCTGGCGCGCGCCCTGGGCGTCGAGCAACTCGTCACCGCGCAGCCGCCCCAGCTCCTTCCACAGGCTGGTGGCAAACGCCTGGTCGCCGTCGATCAGCAGCGCCTCGACCTCGATCAGGCGCGCCACCGCCGACAGCTCGCCCTTGGCCTCGTGCGCCTGGCGCGCGGCCTCGAGCAGGCGTACCGGTTGATCGCCGAGTCGCTCCGGATCGCGGGTGTCGGCCAGCGCCTTGAGCGCCTCGTGTGCCGATTCGTCCTCGGGATCGTCGCGCAGGATGCCGAGGTAGTTCGAGAGCTTGAGCGGTTCGCTCGACCGGCCCTTCTCACTCGCGGCTCGCGCGTCGACCACACCCATGTCCGAAGGCGAGTTCGCCACAGCTCCCCGAGGTCTCAACCCGGCGACAATCCCCAATGGATTTGCCGGCTTGGCGTTCGGCGATGGTACCGGCGCGAAACGCGCGCGGCAAGCGGAGAATTGTCCACGAGAAACCTGGCGCGGCGCGGTGCTCGCGCGGCCGATTCGCGGCTCAGAAGGTCATCAGCGCGCCGGCCCACGTCAGCGCGCCGTAGGTAACCAGGCCGGTGCCTAGGTGAACGGTGGCGAGCGCCTGCAGCGTCTTGTAGTCATTGGCCCGACTCAGGCCGAACCAGTTGGCGTTCGCGATCACGACGCCCAGCAGCAGCTGCGCCACCATCCCACCGAAGTGGACCCAGCGCAGCAGCTTGTGCATGCGCAAGGTGCTGGCGAACTCGCCCTTGGCGTGCGCGAGGTCGTCGGGGTCGGGCATCATCAGCGAGACGGTGAAGGTCGTCGCGTACAACCCCGTGGTCACGCTGGCCGCCAGCAGGTGCGGCCACGGTATGCCCGTGCACTGGCTCTGGCCGAAGACCGCGGTCCCGCGTACGCAGGGGTTGCTGCCCTCGCTCGCGAAGAATCCGTACAAGTTATAATACTGAATGAATCCAAGCACTTCGGTTACGGTCATGGCAGCCCAGGTGGCGATTCCGAGCGGCCGGTGGATCGCGATCAGGGCGTTGCGCCGGTGGACTTCCTCCTTGTAGCGCGCGCGCTCGGCCTTGGCGTCGTCGGCCTTGGCATCGCCGCCCTTGGCGTCGTCCGCTTTCGCAGCGTCGCCGGATGAGGACGCGTCTTCGTCGGCGTCTGCGTCGGCCGAGGCACCGGCGGCCGTCGCGTCCGCGGCCTGCAGGCTGGCCGCAGCGACGCTGCGCACATCAGCGGCGATCCCGTGAACGCCGAAGTCGAGCATCGGCTGGATGCTCGGCGGCTGCAGCGCAAAGCCGAACACCGGCGTGGCCAGAAGCAAGGCGGCCAAGCTGGGCATTGCATCACTCCTTCGAATTGGGCGCTCTGTATAACCCAGAAACCGCGCCGGCCCTAGGCCGCATGTGAGGAACCGCCCATCCGAGGCGAAAAGCTACAGCGCGGACCCCAGCGCGCCGCCGGCTCGCGAAGCGCACGCCGGAAGCGCATATGCTCGCCCCATGCCCGACACCAGCCCGTCGAATCCCGCTCACGATCTGCTCGCGCTGATCGACGCCTCGCCGACCCCGTATCACGCGGTGGCGGAGGTGGCCCGCCGGCTGGAAGCGCACGGCTTCGTGCGCCTGCGCGAGAGCGACTCCTGGTCCCTGAGCGTTCCCGGACGCTTCTACGTGATCCGGGCGGGATCCAGCTTGGCAGCCTTCGTGCTCGGCGAAAAGCCGCCGGCCGAGGCCGGCTTCCTGCTGATCGGCGCGCACACCGACTCCCCCAACCTGAGGGTCAAGCCGCAGCCCGAGATCACCAGCTGCGGCTACCACCAGCTCGCGGTGGAGCCCTACGGCGGCTTGCTGCTCCACACCTGGCTCGATCGCGACCTCTCGCTCGCCGGCCGCGTGGTGATCGACGACGGCACGGCGAGTGGTAGGAGCCACCTGGTCGACTTCCGACGGCCCTTGCTGCGGATTCCCAACCTGGCGATTCACCTCAACCGCGGCGTCAACAGCGAAGGGCTCAAGCTCAATGCGCAGACCCACATGGTGCCGATTCTCGGGCTCGAAGCCGAGCAGCCCGGGCGCGAGCCGAGACTCGCGTCGCTGCTCTGCGCCGAGCTGCAGCGGGCCGGAGTCGACTGCGATCCGGCGCGGGTGGTCGCCTTCGACCTGTGCCTTTACGACGTCCAACCGGCCACCCTGGCGGGCCTTGACGATGAGCTGATCCTGGCGCCGCGGCTCGACAACCTCGCCAGCTGCTACGCCGCGGTGCGGGCGCTGTGCGGCGCGACGGCCGCGCGCGCCGAGACCCGCGGCATCGTGCTCTACGACCACGAGGAGGTGGGCAGCCAGAGCGCGCAGGGCGCGATGTCGCCCTTCTTGCACGACCTGCTCGGCAGGATCGCCGGCGCGCCCGAGGCGCTGGCGCGCGCGGTCGCACGCTCGCTGCTGATCTCCGCCGACATGGCCCACGCCCTGCACCCCAACTACGCGGAGAAGCACGAGCCCGGGCACCGCCCGCTGCTAGGCAAGGGCCCAGTGATCAAGAGCAACGCGGCCCAGGCCTACGCCAGCGACGCAGAGACGATCAGCCGCTTCGCGCTGCTGTGCCGCTCGGTGGGCGTCACGCCGCAGTACTTCGTCAGCCGCTCGGACCTGGCCTGCGGCAGCACGATCGGACCGATCACCGCCGGACGCGTGGGCCTACGCACGGTCGACGTCGGCAGCCCACTGCTGTCGATGCACTCGGTGCGCGAGATGGCCGCCACCGCGGACGTCGGCTCGATGCAGAAGGTGCTCGACGCGTTCCTGGCCTGAAAAGCGAAGCCGGGAAGCAGCAGGCGGTCGTCACCGCTGCTTCCCGTCCTCGCGCCGTCGGCTCCCGCAGGAGCCGATCCACGTCACGGCTCGATGCACATGCTGGCGCCGTCGCACTGGCCGCCGTTGCCGCAGGGATAGCCGGCTCCGGGTGGCGAGCCGGCGGTGCACACGGTGGGCTTGCACTTGCCGCCGCCGAACACGTTGTAGATGAGCTGGATCTGCGACTGGGTCAGCACGTGATCGTAGAGCGTGATCTCATCCATCATGCCCTGGAAGTACTGCGTGCCGGAGTGCGAGCCGAGGGTCGCGGTGACCGGGCTCGGGAAACCGCCCCACTGGCCGGCGGCGGTGGTGCCCGGCGACGCACCGGCGGTGCGCGGCATTCCATCGATGTAGACCAGCGGAACAGCGCCGCTGCCGCTGAAGGTGAGGGCCAGGTGGTGGAAGCGCCCCGGGTCGATCAGGACCGAGCGCCCCGAGCCGGAGGCAGTCACGGTGGCGGTCTGGGTGGTGCCGCCGTTGACGTAGGTCCACATCACCAGCGAGTTGGTGACGCCGCAGCCGTTGCCCACGCGCAGGTACTGCTCGTGGGTCGCGTCCTGGCTCAGGTGGAAGATGGTGCGGCAGGTGTCGGTCGGAATGCGTACCCACATCTCGAGCGTCGCCTGACCCGCGAGGTTCAGCGCCGCGGCGTGCGCCGACAGGTCGACCTGGTCGTCCACGCCATCGAAGCTGAAGCCCTGGTCCACCTCTGCAGCCGCGAAGGTGAGGCCGTTCTGCGGCGTGCCGTTGAGCCCGCCGATCACGTCGTCGGCGTTGCCATCGCCCGGCCACCACGCGACCACCCCGCCCACCGTGGGCGCGCAGATCTGCGCGTGGGGTGGCTGGCACGTCTCGGCACCGTTGCACACATTGCCATCGCTGCACGAGGCGCCTGGCGACGCGTGCACGTGGCTCACGCCGAGCACCGGGTCGCAGCTGTCGACGGTGCACGGTTCGCCGTCGTCGATGACCGGCGGCGTGCCCGCCTGGCACAGGCCCGCGCTGCAGGTCTCCTGCCCGTTGCACACGTCGTTGTCACTGCACTCCACCGTCTGCACGCTGCCACCCGAGCAGAACGTGCTCTGGGTGCCGACGCAGGTCGGGACGTAGTCCTCGTCGCTGACGCCGTTGCAGTTGTCGTCCACGCCGTCGCAGGTGGCGTCGTTCGGCGCGGGGGTACCCGGCGTGCAGCTGTCCACCACGGCGCCGCCCATGCAGCTGGTGCTGCCCACGCGCTGGCACGCGCCCACGCCGCAGGTCGTGGTGGTGCCGACGTAGCCTTCGTCGACCTGACCGTTGCAGTTGTCGTCGATCCCGTCGCAGGTGGTGTCGCTGCCACCGGGCGTGCCCGGGCTGCAGCTGTCCACCACGGCACCACCCACGCAGCTGGTGCTGCCGGTGCTGGCGCACGCGCCCACGCCGCAGGTCGTCACCACCGGGGCATAGCCCTCGTCCGCGGTGCCGTCGCAGTTGTCGTCGATGCCGTCGCAGGTGGTGTCGCTCGCGGCCGGCGTGCCCGGCGCGCAGCTGTCGCTGAGCACGCCGCCCACGCAGCTGGTGCTGCCGGTGCTGGCGCACGCGCCTACGCCGCAGCTGGTCACGGTCGGAGCGAACTCTTCGTCGACGTTGCCATCGCAGTCGTCGTCGACGCCATTGCAGCTGGCGTCGTCCGCCGCGGGCGTTCCCGGCGCACAGCTGTCCACGACCGCGCCCCCGACGCAGCTGGTGCTGCCGGTGGCCGCGCACGCGCCCATGCCGCAGCTGGTCGCGACCGAGACGTAGTCCTCGTCGATCTGGCCGTCGTTGTCGTCGTCGACGCCGTCGCAAGTCTCGTCGGTGCCGGTCCCGGGCGTGCAGTCCTCGTCGATCTTGCCGTCGCAGTCGTCGTCGACGCCGTCGCAGGTCGTATCGTCGAAGGCGACGTCC
This sequence comes from uncultured delta proteobacterium, assembly GCA_963778655.1. Lineage (GTDB taxonomy): Bacteria > Myxococcota_A > Polyangia > Polyangiales > JAFGIB01 > CAVZVA01. The sequence continues at coordinate 1,124,801 of CAVZVA010000009.1, read as the reverse complement.
GAGGGCGACACGCACAGGCCCACGGCCTTGACGCAGCGCGTGCCGGAGGCGCAGTCGGAGTCGCGCCGGCAGCGGTGCGCGTGGGAGGAAAGCTCGCACGAGCTGCCCTCGCAGGCGTCCACGCCGTCGCCGCCGTCGATGTTGTCGTGACCGCGCCCGCCGTAGATACGGTCGGAGCCGCTGTCACCGAACAGGTCGTCGGGGCCGCCGTCGCCGACCAGCGTGTCGTGGCAGGCGCCGCCGTGCACCGTGTCACGGCCCTCGCCACCGTCGATGGTGTCGTTGCCGTCGTCACCGTAAATGGTGTCGTTGCCCTCGCCGCCGTACAGCTGGTCGTCGCCGGGCCCGCCGTGGATGACGTCGTCGCCCTGCCAGCCGTAGATCAGGTCGTCGCCGGGCCCGCCGACCAGCAGGTCATCGCCCGCAAGGCCGAAGATGACGTCGCGGCCGCCGTAGCCGAGGATGCAGTCCTTCTTGCGCGTGCCGACCAGGAAGTCGTCGTGCGCGGTCCCGGTGATGATGTTGTAGCCCGCCGGACAGTCGGACGGACCGAAGTCGCAATCCTCGTCGATCTTGCCGTCGCAGTCGTCGTCGACGCCGTCGCAGGTGGTGTCGGCCGAGTCACGCGCCACGCACGCGCCGCCTGATCCGCCCCCGCCATGGTGGTGCCAGCCACCCAGCGCGGCTTGCTCACCGGAAACCTGGCTGTCCGGGGCCCCCGAACAACCTGCGGCCAGCGCCAGCGGCGCGAGCCAGAACAGAACCCCCGGACAGCCCTGGTGAATCAACTCCCGTACGTACTTCATACGATCAGCACCCCTGCAGCTAGCGTCTGCACCCACCACCCGATGGGCTGTAACAATAGACTGTAGCTACAACGCACCTGGCTGAAAAGAGCAATGCAGCTAGAATGCTGCATTTTTGGCGGACACTGTGCCCTGCTATCCGCCTCTTCAGCACGGACTGCGAGCTTGTGCGAAGGGCGCTCCGCCGCCTCAGGACGGCGCGCAACTGCCCGAAGTTGCCAGCGCTTGGGCGCCGCCGCCGGGTACCGCCGTTTTTTTGCCGCCCGAGTCGACCCGCTGTACCTCTGTCGCATGCTACCGCGCCCCCCCTCCTCGGCCGGCCGTCGCTCCCAGTCCCAGCACCGCATCCGCAGCGAGGGCGCAAACCGCCCGCTGCTGGTGCTGGAGGACGTCTACAAGTACTTCCGCCGCGACATCCCCACGCTGCGCGCAGTCAACCTGGTGGTGGAGCGCGGCGAGTTCGTGTTCGTCACCGGCCCGAGCGGCTCGGGCAAGAGCACGTTGCTGCAGCTGATCTATCGCCAGCACACGGTCGACGGCGGGCGCATCCAGTTCAGCGGTCGCGATATTTCGCGTTTGACCGATCGCTCGGTGCCGTTCCTGCGCCGCAATCTCGGGATCGTGTTTCAGGACTTCAAGATCGTGCCGCACTGGACCGTCTACGAGAACGTCGCCGTCTCGCTCGAGATCCTCGGCACGCCGCCACGGCTGGTGCGAGGGCGCGTGGCCGAAGCGCTGGAGCGCGTGGGCCTCGCCGGGCGCGGCCCCGAGCGCGTCGAGCACCTCTCGGGCGGCGAACAGCAGCGAGTCGCGATCGGACGCGCGATCGTGACCGAGCCCGCGCTGCTGCTGGCCGACGAGCCGACCGGAAACCTCGACCCGACGCTCGCGATCGACATCCTCACGCTGTTCGAGGAGATCAACGAGGCCGGCACCACCGTGCTGTTCGCCACCCACGACCACTCGCTCTTGTCCACCTCGCCGCACCGGCTGGTGGTGATCGACGATGGGCGGCTGATCGAAGCCAGCCAGGGGCTGCGCGCCTGGTCCGCGCGCACGCAGCTGAGCGCCTGAGGGACGAAGCGATGGACATCTGGACTGCGGTGTCGCGAGCGAAACGGGGCCTTCGGGACGACCTGCGGCTGCACGTGGTCGCGGTGGCGAGCCTGGTCGTGGCCTTCCTGTGCCTGGGCGCCGCGTTGCTCAGCGTCCACAACCTGAGCCGCGTGGCCGAGCGCTGGCGCGGCGCGCAGCACCTGACGATCTACCTCAAGGACGGCGCCCGCGAGGGTGACGTGTCCCAGCTCAAGCTGGTGCTGGAGAGCCTGCCCGACGCGCAGCAGGTGCACTACGTGAGCGCCGCCGACGCGCGCAAGGAGTTCGCCGACCAGGCCGACCTCGGCGCGCAGGCCGGAGCGCTTCCGGCGGACGCCTTCCCCGCCTCGCTCGAGGTCACACTGCGGCCGCAGGTGGCCGCAGCGCGCGTGGGCCAGATCGCCCAGCGCGTGCGTCGCTTCGGAGCGGTCGACGACGTCGAGACCTATCACGACTGGTTCGCGCGCATGGGCACGCTGGTGTCCGCCGGCAAGTCGCTGGTGGCGATGCTGGCGATGCTGGTCGTGATCTGCGTGCTGGCGATCATCGGCAACACCATCCGGCTCGCCGTGGCGAACCGCAAAGGCGAGATCGAGGTGCTCAAGCTGTGCGGTGCGACCGATGGCTTCGTGCGCAGCCCGTTCGTGATCGAGGGCAGCCTGCAGGCGATGGCCGCGGCGCTGACCTCGCTGCTGCTGCTGCTCATCCTGTATCTGAGCATGCGCGGCTATGTCGAGGGCGCGCTGGGCGCAGTCACCCACGTGCGTACGGTGTTTCTCGATCCGCTCTCGGCCCTGTGCATCGTCATCGGCGGCGGCATGATGGGCGCGCTCGGCAGCGCGCTATCGCTGCGTCGCTACCTGCAGGTATAGAGGCAGCGGCATGACGCAGCGCCACGGCGAGCGAGCAAAGGCGGTCGGAGGGTCGGCGCGCCGCGTGCTGTCGGTCCTGCTGCTGGCCGCGCTGTGTCAGGCCGGCCGCGTGCACGGACAGAGCGCGGGCGGGATCAGCACCGACGTGGAGATCGCGGGCCTGCTCGACCAGATCGAGGCCAGCACGGCGCGCAAGGAACGCTGCGCGCGCGAGGTCGCCGACCTTTCCGCCAAACGCCAGCAGACGCGGCGCGAGCTGCGCGCGCGGGTGCGCATGCTCTACCGCATGAGCCGCGCCGGCCTGGCCCCGCTGATCGGCGGGATGGACGCCGCGCTGCGGCACGTGGCGCGGATGAAGCGCCTGCGCCGCGTGGTGCGGCAGGAGGCGCTCAGCCTGAGCTCGCTGCAGAGCCGCGCCAATGGTTTGCGCGCCGAAGCGGGCAAGGCGGCCAAGGAGCTGCAGGACGCGCGCGCGCGACTGGCGATGCTGCAGAGCACGCCGGCGGGCGGCTCGCGCGGCTTGCCCGGCATCAACGCCAGCGCCAGCACGGCCGCCTATCGGCCGGCTGACGAAGCCGGCGCCTACGGCCTGCACTTGGTCGACCCCGCGCCGCTGCAGAGCTTCGAGTCCGAGCGCGGCAACCTCGCCAGCCCGGTCACGGGCGATGTGCGCATCGTGAACGGGCGCCGCGCCGAGAGCGACGGCCCCGGCCTCGAGTTCCAGGCGCCGGTCGGCACCCCGGTGCACGCGGTGGCCGCGGGCCGGGTGGCGTTCTCCGACCGCTACGGCAGCTATGGACGGCTGGTGATCCTCGATCACGGCGACGGCTACTACACCGTCTACGGCGGCCTGGGCTCGGTCGAGGTGCGGGTGGGCGACGATCTCTCACGCCAGGCGCGCATCGGCAGCATCGGCACCGACTACGCCCCTCCCGCGCTGTTCTTCGAGGTCCGCAAGGGCACCCGCACGCTCGAGCCGCGCGGCTGGCTAGGGCTCTGAGGGCGCGGCCTTCACGATCGGCTCCCCGGGCGCGGCGCCTTCCGCCTCCTGCTCGAGCGTGAGCGGGCGCAGCGCGTGCAGCACGCCGCCGGCGGCGTTGGCCACGTACAGCAGCGCGGCGATCACCAGCGACGCAGCCAACGCGTCGGCCTTGCGCACGTGCACCAGCGCGAACAGCACCACGTAGCCAGCTTCGCGCACGCCGGCGCCGCCCACGGTGAGCGGGAAGTACTGCGCGGCGTTGATCAGCGGCAGGATGACCACCGAGTCGGTGAACGTGACGTGCGCGTCGATGCCCGAGATGACCAGGTGCCCGCACAGCACCCCGCCGAGCTGGGTGACCACCGAGATCAGCAGCGCCACCCCGAACAGGGGCAACGATTCGATCGTGGGCAGCGCGGCGGCCACGCGCGCGAGCGGCTGCGGCAAGAAGGCCGCGAGGCGCGGGCCGCTCACGATCGCCACCACCGCCAGCGCGGCCACCGGCAGCCCCAGCGCGCTCCACAGCATCACGTTGGGCAGCCCCGGCAGCGGAAACAGCGAGAAGCTCACCGCGACCAGGATGAACAGCGCCGCCAGGCCCAGCGTGCGGTCGAGGAACACGATCGCCGCCGCCAGCGGCAAGCCACCCGCGCCGACCACGCGGCGGGTGGCGACGGCCCGCACCACCTCACCGCCCAGCCCGCCGGGCACGTAGGTGTTGTAGAAGGCGCCGATCCAGGAAGCCCGCAGCAGCTCCAGAAAAGCAGGCTTGGCCTTGACGCCGCACGCGCTGAACAGGATGCGCCAGCGCAGCGTCGCGATCGCGGTGTTTACGACGATCACGAGCAGCGCGCCCGCGACCGCGCGCGCCGGCAGCGACCGGACCGAGGCGAGCACGTCCCGCAGCGGCACGATCGACAGCAGGTAAGCGATGGCGCCGACCGGCACCACGATGCGCAGCAGCAGCATCGCTCGGCGGAGCGCGACGCGGCGCGGCGGCGGCGCGGCACTCGCTCCACCGGGGCCCGGCCCCGCGGGAGCCACGCTCGTCGTCTGCATCACGGCCACCAATCTACCACGTTCAGCCGGTCGCCGCGGGCTGCTCACCGGCCGGCGCGGCCGAACTCGAGCTCCAGCTTGCGCAGGTGCGCCCGGACCACCGGGTCGGCCGGAGCGGAGCGCGCCACGACCTCGAGCACCTGCAGGCCGAGCGCGCGCTGCCCGAGCTCGAGCCGCGACTGCGCCAGCATCAGCGCCTGCTCGGAATCGAGCCGCGGCTGCGAGCCGAGCGCCTCGATCGCGGCCTTCCAATCGCGGTTGTGAAACGCGCTCTCGCCCAGCAACAGATAGGCACGCGCCTGCTTGGCCACGTCGGGCACCTCGTGCAACGCGCGTGCGAACAGCGGCTGCGCACGCTTGAAGTTGCCCGCGTAATAGGCATTGAGCGCGTGGTAATAGGCGGCCATCGGGCTCTGACCGTCGAGCTCGCGCGTCACGAACGCCTCGCTCGGTACCTCGGGCCGGTGCAGCGCGATGGCCAGAAACCCGGCGCCCTGCGCGGCCACCAGCAGCAGACCCGACAGCAGCAGCGGGCGGCGCAGCCGAGCCAGCGCGGCGAGCGGCGTGGCGGGCGCGGGCTCGGGCGGCCGCGCCCGCGCGAGCAGCCGCGAGACCCAGGGTAGCTTGTAGGCAACCAGGTACGCGCTCAGCGACAGCGCGCAGCCGGCCAGCACGTCGACCACGTAGTGCTCGCCCAGCGCGACCACCGCGAACAGCACGGCCAGCGCGTAGCCGAGCATCGCCAGGCCCCAGCGCCCGAAGTGCTCGAAGCAGACCAGCGCGAGCAAGACCGGAAAGGCTGCGTGCAGCGAGGGCATGGCGGCGATCGGGTTCACGTCGAACGAGGCGGCCAGCTCCGGGGTCGCCAGGTTGTAGATGTGCGCGGGCACGTGCTCGATGTGATCGAGCACGAAGAAGCGCCCTGCCGCCATCCACGGCGGCACGGTGGGCAGCACCAGGTACACCGCGATGCCGGTGTACATCACGATCACGATGGCGAGCTTGAAACGGGCGAACTCCGCCGGACGCGCGAGCCAGACCAGCAAGCCGAAGAACAGGAACGCCAGGAAGTGCGAGGCGTGCAGCGTCACCAACAGCTTCGGCAGCCACCCCAGCGCGCCGCCCGGGATCAGCGCCTGCTGCAACCGCACGCTGGGCGGCGGCGCCCCGAACAGCCCCTGCTCGAGACCGATGACGTAGTGCATGTACACGGGCAGCGAGAGCCTGACCACGAGCGCGTAGACCAGCCCGCGAGCGCTGTCGAACAGCACGATCGCGCCCAGGAACACGGCCCAGTCGCGCACGAAGGCGTGAAGACGCCGCGCCGCGTAGGCGACGATGAAGAGGGATGGGACGACCAGGGTCTTCCACACGAAGCCGAACAGCCCGAGCGCGTAGAGCACGGCCAGTGCGCCCGCGTAGGCGAGCACCAGCGCCAGGAACAGCGCGCGGGCGCGCCGCAGGTTGCGCGCGTCTTGCGCGTCGGAGCTCGGGCGCGGCAGCGCGCGTTCGGAGGATGCGGCCATGCAGCGCAGCAAGAATAGCGCGCGCGTCGCTCGCGCAGCCAGCTACGAGCGATGCTCGGTGTGGTTGGCTGTGCGCTGGAAGCGCCGGCCGGCGTGCCGGTCCGGAGCCCGGGCGCGCCCTGTGCTACGCTTGCAGTGATCGATGACGGCGCACGCGTCGCTTTCCGAAGGCCTGGGCGAAACGCGGGAGGGGCACGGCCGCACAGCCCCGCGGCTCGCGCTGCGCTACCTCGGCTTCGCGGCGTGCGCGCTGGCGGGCGTGCCCTTCGCCCGCGGCTGGCTGTGGCTGCCGGCCTGGCTGGCGCTCTCGAACCTGGCACTGGCCTACGCCTACCTCGGCAACCACGTCGGCCTGCTCGGCAAGCGCCACGACGGCTCGCTTGCTTGGCGGGCGGTGCTGTTGCTGCTGCCATACCTGGCGCTGGTGTGGGGCTTTCACTGGCTCAAGCTCGCGGCCCTGCGCCGCGGCGAGCCGTGCTTTCACCCGGCGGCCCCGGGGCTGTATCTGGGCCGGCGACCGCGCGCCTTCGAGCTGCCCTCCGGCTGCGCGCTGGTCGTGGACCTGACCTCGGAGTTCATCGAGAGCAGCGCGGTGGTCGCGGCCTGCCGCTATCGCTGCCTGCCGGTGCTCAACCGCCACGTGCCCGGCGAGCGCGCGCTCGCGGCGCTGCTGGACGAGCTGGCCGACGAGCCGGGCGCCATCTACGTGCACTGCGGGGCGGGCCGCGGGCGCTCGGCGATGCTGGTGGCGGCGCTGATGGTGTTGCGCGGGCACGCGCCCGACGTCGACGCGGCCGAGCACGCGCTGCGCGCGTTGCGCCCGGGCGTACGCCTGCATCCCGCCCAGCGCGCGCTCATCGCTCGCCTGTGTCCGGCCCCCGCTCGGCGCGCCGCAGCGCCGCAAGACCACTCGCCGTGCGTGCACACGCGGTGTGCGTAGTCAGCACCGCCAGCACGAACAGCAGCGTGCCGAACACCAACCGCCGTCCTTGCAGCGGCGGCGGCAGCAGGCCGTCGAGCAGCGCGCCGAAGCTGGCGCCGAAGCAAAACAGCACCACGCGCTCGGGGCGCTGCATCAGGCCGGACTTGAGCTCGACGCCGAGCGACTCGGCCTTGGCGCGGGTATACGAGACGATGCCGCCCGAGCCGAGCGCCAGCAGGCAGGCGCCGAGCGTCCACGGGGAGGCGCGGAACAGCAGCGCCGCGCCCGCCAGGAAGGCGACCTCGCAGTAGCGGTCGAGCGTGCTGTCGAGGAAGGCACCCGCGCGCGTCACCTGTCCCGAAAGGCGCGCGACCCGCCCGTCGAAGTAGTCGAGCGACGAGCCGAACAGCCCCACCACGCCGCCCAGCGTGACCGCACCGAGCGCGATCAGGGCGCCGGCGGCCAGCGACAGCAGGAAGCACAGCACGCTCAACAGGTTGGGCCGCACCCGCGCGCGCGCCAGCAGCCGCGCCAGCGGCTGCAGCGACCAGGCGTAGACCTGGCGCAGCGAGTGGCCGAGCAACAGCGACTTGCCGCGCTGGTGCATCTCGGCGTCGAAGGGCAGCTCCCGGCCGAGCAAGACCAGCGCCCAGTAAGCTGCGAAGCGCAACGTGAAGTAGAGCAACGCCGGCGCGAGCAGGAGCAGCGGCCAGGGCGAGTCGTCGAGCATGATCGCAGCCGGGCGCGGGCGCGTCCGCTCAGCGGAACACGAAGTGACGGTGCAACGGGAAGTTGAAGCCGATGCCGACCAGGATGGCGGTCACCGCCTTGGAGGCGGTATAGGCCAGACCGCCGTGCTCGGTCAGCAGGTAGACCAGGCCGCAGTTCAACCCCACGCTGCCCGCCCAGACCAGGCCGTAGCGGGCGGCCTGCGCGTCCCAGGCGCGGTGTGCCGCCAGAAAGCTCCAGTGGCGGTTGGCCAGGAAGGCGGTGGCGCCGCCCGCCAGCGCGCCGAGCGCCGTGGCGAGCACGTAGTGCAGCCCGACGTGCTCGACCAGCACCACCATGGTGGCGAAGTCGACCAGGGTGGCGAGCACAGCGGAGAGCTGCGAGCGCACGTACGCCGTGAGCAACGGCACGCGCGGGTGCCACGACGTCGCGCGCGGCATCGCGATCTGGACCGAGCCGAATGGTGGCGGCGCTGAGCTCACGCGTGGGCCGGGGATGTGGCAGGAGGTGGGCAAAGCCACGCGCCACTCAACTTCGATCGTATCACGACCCGCGGTGCGCTGCCGAGTATGACGCCGCGGGCGCCCGACCCTGGCGATCCGCCGTCACTGGGGCGTGACCGAAATGTCGAGTAGGTACTTGCCCGAGTTGCTGTCGTTGAAACCGTCGACGACGTAGTAGTAGTCGCCGGTGGCCAGCACCTCGGACAGCGCGCTGTTGGTGCTGCCCTGCCCGCTGTCGTCGTTGCACGCGGCCTCCGCCTTGGGCTGACAGCTGTCGGCTCCCTTGCCGGTGTCCGAGTAGCGGTACAGCACGGTGTCGAACGACGCCTCCAGCGAGGCCGTGACGCGCGAGCGCCGGGTCAGGGCGAGGTGAAACACGGCGTCCGCCGAGCTCGAGCCGCCGCCGCAGACCGCCTGGTAGTCGTCGATCATGCCGAGGGTGTCGCCCTCGAACAGCCCGCCATCGCTCGGCACGTCGAACGCGCTCGCGCAGGTGTCATTGCCGTCGACCGGCACCGGCACCGTGCGCGGCAACTTGTCGAGCTCCACCGTGAAGCTAGCCGGATCGTTGGCCGGTGCGGGCGACTCGAGCACCAGGGAGTAGTCGCCCGCCTGCACGTTACGCAGGCGGCCGTCCACCATCGCGCCGTCGCCGCAGGCGAGCTGCGAGCTCGGGTCCGCGCAGTCGCTGCGGAAGTCGTACACCATCAGCGCGCTGCCCCCGTCTATGTGCAGGCCCAGATCCGTCGGCTTGTCGACGTGCACGTGGTAGACGATGTCCGGCAGGAACTGGTTGCACCCCTGCTGCGACTGGGTCTGGCTGCAGCCGCACACCACGCTGACCAGATCCTGCCGGTCGGCGAGCGTGTCCGCCTGCTGCGTGCCGAGCGCGAGCTCGAGCGGATCGCCGCAACCGTCGCCCGGCGGCGGGCTGCTGGGATCGAGGAAGGCGACGTCCAGGCTGAAGTCGACCTCGCGCGAGGTCGGGCCCTCCAGCACCACGTAGTACGTGCCTGCCGGCAGCTGGTACAGCCGTGCCCTTGCCGGCGCGTCCGATACGCAGCGCACGCTGGTCGCGGGGTCGTCGCAGCTGCCGCGCACCTCGAAGCTCATGCGCCCGCCGCTGAGGCTCAACGCCGAGAGCTCGACGTCCTGCTCCTTGTCGAGCGTGAAGCGGTAGGTCAGATCCTCGGCGCCCATGAAGCCGCAGGCCAGCCGCTGGTCGTCGCCGGCGTCGACAAAATTGCCCTCGAAGCGGCCGCCGGCGCCGATGTCGATGGGATGGTCGCAGGTGGTGTTGGTGGCCGGGGCCGTGGGGGGATCGAAGCTGGCCTCGAGCACCACCTGAACCGCCTGGTCGCTGCTGACGATCGCGAAGTAGCTGCCCGCCGGCAGCGCGCGGATGCGGACCTGCGCTGGAAAGCCGTGGCTGCACTTGTCCTCGGTGCTCGGGTCGTCGCAGCGCGTGCGCACCGCGACCGTAGCCGTCTCCTCGCTGTTGTCGGGCAGCAGGCCGCGCGCAACCAGCGTGACGTCGCGCGGCTCGCTCAGAGTGAAGCTGAAGGCCACGTCGCGCTCGTTGGGATTGGCGCAGCTCAGCGCGTAGTCCGCCGCCGCGCCCGAGAGGCTGACCGCGAAGCTGCCGCCGGCGCTCACGTCGAGCGCGTCCTCGCAGCTGTCGTGCGAGGGCGACACGCAGTCGCTCTCGTCCACCTGGTCGTCGCAATCGTTGTCGATCATGTCGCCGCAGATCTCGGGCTGCTGGCTGCCGCGCATCGGGTCGAGGTCGTCGCAATCGGTGCCGCCCGGGCAGTGCCAGTCCGACTCGCCATCGTGGTCGAAGTCGCGCGGATCGTGCGCGCAGCGCTTGTTGGCCTCGTCGCACGAGTCCACCGTGCACACGTCGTCGTCATTGCAGTTTTCTGGCGTTCCCGAGCGGCAGCCGGAGCTCGGATCGCACACCTCCTCGCCGTCGCAAAATACGCCGTTGCTGCAGAGGCTGGAGTTGGCGGCGCGCACGCAGTAGCCGCCGGGCAGGCAGAAGTCCTTGGTGCAGGCGATCCCGTCGTCGCAGTCGGCGTCGGAGCTGCAGGGCACCGCGCCGTCCGGAATGCTCAGCGCTCCGACCGCAGCGTCCCGCTCCGGCGGCAGCGGCGGCAGATCGATCTGAGCGCCCCGGTGGCAGCACGCGAGCAGGATCGCTAGCGCCAGCGCCCGCGCCGCGCCGGCCGCCGCGCGCGTGCGGCGACGCGACGTATGGGTAGGGGGGGCGCGCACCCGCGAATTATGCGCAGGCCGGCCCGATTTGCCAGCACCCGCACCCGCGGTGTCAGACGCGAGACGATCGATCGGCACTGAAATGCACGCCGACCGGCGCTATGCTTCGGAGCCGCCCGCTGCGATGTCCGAGACCGCGCCCATCCAGAGCCTGCCCCTTCCGCTCGAGGCGTTGCCCCAGGGCATCCGGCGCTTCTGCGATCCCAAGGGCCCCCCTCCCGCCCGCCTGATGGCCGCCAAGGGGCTCGTGCCGGTCCGCGGGCACGACCAGATCACGATGCTGATCCAGCTCGCCGCCGACGAGGTCGCCGAGGTGCGCAACGCCGCCACCCGGAGCCTCAAGGACCTGCCTCACAACGTATTGCAACCGGCCTGCGAGGCGCCGCTGCCGGCGCCGATGCTCGACTTCCTGAGCCAGCTGATCGCCGACCAGGAGCTGCTGGCGAGCATCGCCGGCAACCCCAACGCCCACGACGCCACAATCGAGCGCATCGCGCACTCCGCGAGCGAGATATTGGCCGAACGCATCGCTGTCAACGAGCGTCGCTTGCTGGCAGCACCGCGCATCATCGAGGCGCTGTACAAGAACCGCAACATGCGCATGTCCACCGCCGATCGCCTGATCGAGCTGGCGGCGCGCAACGGGCTCGAGCTGACCGGCATCCCGGCCTTCAAGGCCCACGTCGAGGCGCTGCAGGAGCAGCTGATCCCGGAGCCGACCGACGAGGCACTGCCCCAGGACCGGATGTTCGCGCAGACACTGGTGGCCGACTCGAGCCATGACGACGACCAGGTGTTCGAGGAGGACGCGACCGGCGTCGAGGCGGTCAAGGAGCAGTTCAAGCCGCTGAGCATGCAGATCGCGGATATGGGCAAGGCCGAAAAGCTGCGCATGGCGATGGTCGGCAGCAAGGCCGCGCGGGCGATCCTCGTGCGAGACCACAACCGGCAGGTGGCCTACGCCGCCATCGCATCGCCGCAGACCGCCCTGCCCGAAGCGGTCGAGATCGCCAAGAGCAGGGACGTCAGCGAGGAGATCCTGCGCTACATCGGCAACAAGAAAGAGTGGATCAAGAGCGCCGAGGTCAAGCACAACCTGGTGTTCAACCCCAAGTGCCCGGTCGGCATCTCGCTGAGGTTCCTCGGCCACATGCGCGCCGACGAGCTGCGTATGCTGGCGCGCAGCCGCAACGTGTCCGCTCAGATCCGCTCGCTCGCGTCGCAGTGGGCCTCGCGCAAAGAGCGCGGCTGAGGATCCAGGGGAATGCAACGGGAAGGACTCTGAGATCTCGGTCTTCCCGTCTGCCCGCCTGCTTGTGAGTCCTCTCGGTACCCGCGCGCGGCCTGCTCCGGACGCGAGACGGTCGCGCGGGCTTGGCAGTCGGCCGCCAGGGTGGCATGTTCGGCGCCTGCGCGAGGGTGCATGTCGCTGATCTCCAAGCTATTCGGACGCCGTAGCGCCGCCGAGGAACGCGAGCGTGCGGAGGCGCTGTTCGCGAGCGGCCAGATCGGGCTCGCCAAGCTGGCGTTCGAGCGGGCGCTGGAGCTGGCGCAGGGCGAGCCTGACGAGACCAAGCAGGCGCTGGCCGCAAGGGTAGCCGCTGCGCGCGACGCGCTCGCCCGCGCGCACATCGAGGAAGCTGAGCGGTTGATGCGCGAGGGCGCCGCGGAGCTGGCGGCCAGCGAGCTGCTGAGCGCGATCGAGATGGCGGCCAGCCCCGAGCTGCTGGCCGAGGCGGAGAGCAAGCTGGAGAGCGCGGAACGGCGCGAGGCGCGGGCGCACGCCAGCGCGGTCGAGCAGAGCGAGGAAGAGCGCTTCGAGATCATCGCCGGCAGCTGGGAGGACGATCAGCACGAGGAGTACAGCGTGCAGGGCGAGGCGCTGCGCGCGGCGCTGCTCGCGCTTTACGAGGGAGACGCGGCGCGCGCGCGGCCGGCGCTGGAGCAGGTGGTGGAGGCGGCCGCCAGCCCGCGCTACCTGTGGTTCGAGCTCGGACGCGCGCGCCTACTCGACGGCGAGGCAGAAGGCGGAAAAGAAGCTCTGCGCCGCTTCCTGTCGGGGCTCGCGGCCGAGGAAGGCGGCGAGGCACGGCTGGTCGCGCACATGGAGCTGGCCGCGCTGCACCAGGCCGGCGGCGACTTCGAAGCCGCCACCGCCGAGTACGAAGCCGCGGTCGAGGCCCTGCCCGACGATCCGCGACCCTACCTCGCGATGGCGGGTTTCTTCCGCCGCGAGGGCATGCCGGCCGAGGCGATCGAGGTGCTGAGCTCGGCCCGCGGCGCGCTCGACAGCGAGGTGCAGCGCGAGTTTCGGCTCACGCTCGAGCTCGGGCTGGCGCACGCGGATCTCGGCGACGAGGAGCAGGCGATCGCGCTGCTGGAAGAGGTGGTGGTCTACCTCACCTCGCGCCAGCACCTGGACCTGCCGCCCGAGTGTGCGGTCCCGCTCGCGCGCATGCACGAGAAGCGCGGGAACAAGGCGCGGGCGCTCGACCTCTACCACTTGCTCTCCGCCGGCAGCGACGTGACGCGTCACGTCGAGTATTACCAGCAGGCGGCGCGTTTGCTGGCCGAGCTCGATCGGCGGCAGGACGCGCGACGCATGCTTCAGCGCGCAGCCGAGCTGGCGAAGGACGACGCCGAGGCGCGGGCGGCGATCGAGAGCAAGCTGGAAGAGCTGAGGTAGGGGCGGCAGCGGCGACTACGAGGACGGGTACGAGACTACGAGGACGAGGACGAGCGCGGCTACAGCTGCGACCGTGGAGCTTGGGTCAGGGTTGGAGCTCGGGCGTGCAGAAAGCGCGGGGGTCGCAGTAGGGCTCATGGTTGCAGCTGTCGGACTCGGCCGAGACGCGCAGGAAGTACTGGCCCAGCTGAGCGCCGGTCGAGGGGCAACCGCTGCCGCTTCGGTAGGGCGCGGCCGATGCTGACACGTCGATCGCCACGTCCAGGCCGATCGATCCTCCCGAAGCAGGCGACCACGCGGTGAGGTCCAGGTCCGCCGGCGTGATGAACGCCTCGACTGCGTAGCCGTCGGCGAAGGCCATGGTATGCAGCGCTTGTGAGCTCCACACGCCGTGGGGGCCGCCGTTGTAGCGCGCAGCTTCGATCGTCTGGGGCGAGCTGGCCGAGGGCGCGGCCACGATGAACTGCATGGTCCCCGGAGTGTCGTAGGAGCTCCCGGTGGTCCCGTCGGAATCCACGTACAGCTCCACCGCGTCGCCACAGTCGATACGGCTGCCGGAAGGGTGCGGCATGGGCGCCTGGCCCCGAACCTCCACGTACACGTAGAGCCCGTCGCTGCGCCACGCCGCGGCGATCTGCGCGCTGAGGCCGGAGGGCACGGAGCCCGCGCCGTTCCATCCCTCTGGGGTCACCCTCTGCAGCCCGAGATCGCAGTCGAGCACGCCATCGATCTCGGGTGCCGCGGGCAAGCTCGGCAGCTGCGCGCAGTAGTCGCCCACCGCGGCCGCCATGCACGCACGCGGACCACTGCCGGCTGCCCCGGCTTCGTTGTCCGGCATCGAGGCGTCGGGCTGTCCGCTCGCGATCCCGCTGGCGTCCTCGGACGCGGCATCGGGCACGACGCGGGCGTCAGCACTGCCGCCCCCAGACGGCACGCGCGCGTCCTGCCCCGGCAGCGCCGCGTCGAAGCCGCCGTCGGCGTCTTCCCCGCTGCCGGGGCTCGGGTGCGAGCCGGACGCCTTCAGCAGCGAGCGATTGTAGGCGTTGCATCCCCCGAGCGCGAGCAGCAGCACCATGCCGATGGCACTTGCTCGCGGAGTCGAGACCGCGCCCGGCACCCTCGAGAATCGCATGCCCACCATCCCGACGTTAGCAGCCCGAGTCGACCGACGGGAGCTCGGCACGGCCGCAGAGCTGCGCACGCGCGCTCACACCACCGCCCGCGTCAGATGGACGTAGCGGTCGAGTCGCGCGAGATCGCGCTCGTTGGTCGCGGGCACGGTCAGCACCACGCGCGCCGCGCCCAGCTCGCACACTCGCTCCAAGAAGTTGTGGCTGTGCGCGGGCACCCAGGACGACTCTAAGCCGCACTGCTGGCAGTGCTCGCGCGAACTCGTGCGCGGGCAGCACGAAACCCGTAGTCGAGGCGAAGATGCCGATCCTCATGCAGGTCTCTCGATCCGGTCCGGCGCGGGCGGCGTCGATAATCGGCGCTCGTCCAGGCACACGCAAGGCCCGTGACGCGCTGTGCGCGGCGCGCTCAAACCCGCGTTCGCAATCGCCCCCTATCCACCGCGCTTGCCACGGGACGCCGCGGATAGGCCCGCCGCCCGGGCTTCAGCTCGGCGCGCCGGTGCGCGCGCTCAGCCGGGCCAGAGCGCGCTCGGCCGCGGCGCGCACCTCGGCCGCGAAGTAGTTCGAGGGATCCTCCACCACGCGGCGGATGGGCGCCAGCGCGTGCTCCGGCGCGCTCTCGACCAGGGCCCCGATCGCGGCCAGGCTGACCTCGGCCGAGACACTGTCGACCGCGGCGACGATCGCGCGCAGCGCAGGCTCCGAGCGCTCGCGCGCCAGCGCGCGCAGCGCCGCCACCCGCGGCAAGGGGTGGAAGTAGCCATCGAGGTTGTACACCACCTCGAGCAGCGCGGCGCGCGCGCGCGGGTCCACGCAAGCCGCAAGCGTCTCGGCCGCGCTGGCCGCGGCCTCCGCGCTCGGACCGCGCAGCGCGGCCAGCGCTGCGTCCACGTCCAGCGCGGGGCGCGAGCCGCCGCCGTTGGTCGCGCCCGAGTCGGCAGGCCGTGCGGGCGCGGACGGCGGCTGCGCGGCGGGCTGCGCGGGCGCGGGCTGCGCAGCCGGTGCCGGAACGCGCTGCGCGGGCCAACCCAGCAGCTCGGCCAGCACGGGAAAGTAACGCAGCGCTCGCCCCAGGGTGTCCTGCGCGTAGCGCTGCACCGGGCCCGGCCACGGCAGGCGCGCGACGCGCACCAGCGCATCCCGCAATTCGCTGCGGGCGAGAGTGAGTAGGGAGCGCGGCGTTGGCAGCGACATGACAGCTCGCGTGCCGCAGGATGCACGCGCCGGCCCAGTCTGCAATCCCCGTGTAAGCGCGCGGTCTCGCCACGGTTTCATCGCCGTGAACCGGCGGCGGCCCGGACGCCCATCCTTGCCGCGCCGGCGGGTCGAGGGTCGGGCGGCTGGGGTGGGGATCTCGTGCTGAGCACGAACAGGGTTTGTCGCCAACGACGCCGCGCAGCGCGGCCTCGCGTGGGGACGGGGCCCGGCGAATTCACTCCGCCGGGGAGGGGCCGCAAGCCCGGCGTACCGCCCCTCGCGAAAGCCGCAGGGTCTGAGCGTTCCGCTCGACCACCGCGCGATCAGATGAGAACCAGACCCGGCGACTGCCGGCCAGCGCGCGGGAGCACAGAAGATCGTTCGACAATTCGACACCCACCGGGCCTCTGCCCCGCATCCGCCGCGGCGTGCTAAGCTGGCGGTGTTCGCACAGCGTGGACCGGGATTGGACCTGGCCGCGACTCGGGCGCAACCAGAGCAGCCGTGTCCAAACACAGCGTTTCGAGCGACGCGCGCGTGACCGTGCAGACGCTGCGAGCGATGACCTCTCGCTCCGAGCCAATCACGATGGTCACCGCCTACGATGCCACCTTTGCCCGCATGCTGGATGAAGGCGGCGCCGACGTCCTGCTGGTCGGCGACTCGCTCGGCATGGTCGTGCAGGGACAGCAAACCACGCTGCCGGTGACCCTGGATGAAATGCTGTATCACTGCCGCGCGGTCGCGCGCGGCAGCAAGCGCGCGCACCTGGTCGGCGACATGCCGTTCATGAGCTACCAGGTCTCGCCCGAAGACGCCCTGCGCGCCGCGGGCCGTTTCTTGGCCGAAGGCGGCATGCACGCGGTCAAGCTCGAGGGCGGCGTCGATCAAGCGCCGAGTATCCGCCGCATCGTGGCGGCCGGCATTCCGGTGATGGGCCACGTGGGCCTGACCCCGCAGAGCGTGCACGCGCTCGGCGGGTTCAAGCTGCAAGGCAAACGCGAGGAAGACGCGCTGCGCGTGCTGCACGACGCCAGGGCGGTGGCCGAGGCGGGGGCCTACGCCGTGGTGCTCGAGGGCATTCCCAGCGAGCTCGCCTCGCGCATCACCGCCGAGCTTCCGGTGCCGACGATCGGCATCGGCGCTGGACCGCACTGCGACGGCCAGGTGCTGGTGTGCTACGACCTGCTCGGCCTGACCCCGGAGCGCGTACCGCGCTTCGTCAAGCAGTACGAGAGCTTCTACCAGCGCGGCGCGGACGCGATGGCGCGCTTTCGGGCGGAGGTGCGCGCGGGCCAGTTCCCGGCTGCTGCGCACAGTTTCGGCATGATTCCGGAGCGGGCCACGCCGCCGGTCGCCGGGACGCTGGGCGAGCCGCCCGCACCCGACGGAGTGCAGGCCGCCTCCGCCGGCGGCGAGCCCGTGCGCGGATGATGCAGGAGGTCCGCGAGCCGGCCGTGCTGCGGCGGAGCTGCGACGAGCTGCGCGAGCACGGCCTGCGTGTGGGCTTCGTGCCGACCATGGGCGCGCTGCACGCCGGGCATCTCTCTCTGGTGCAGGCCGCGCGCCAGCACGGCGCCGAGCGCGTCGCGCTCAGCATCTTCGTCAATCCACTGCAGTTCGGACCGCAGGAGGACTTCGCGCGCTATCCGCGCACGCTCGCGCAGGATCTCGCGTTGTGTCGCGAGCATGGCGTCGACGTCGTGTACCTGCCCGACGCCGACGCGATGTACCCGGCGGGGTTCCAGACCCATGTCGCGGTCGAGCGGCTCACCGCCGGCCTCGATGGCGCCGCGCGGCCCACGCACTTTCAGGGCGTGACCACGGTGGTGACCAAGCTGCTCAACGCGGTGGGGCCCTGCGTGGCCGCGTTCGGGCGCAAGGACTACCAGCAGTGGCGCGTGATCGAGCGCATGGTGCGCGATCTGGGCATGCCGGTCGAGGTGCTCGGCTGCCCGATTCACCGCGAGCGCGACGGGCTCGCGCTGTCTTCGCGCAACCGCTACCTCGATCCCGAGCAGCGGCGCCGCGCCACCGCGATCGTCGAGGGCCTGCGAGACGCCGACGCCGCCTACCGCGACGGCGAGCGTGGCGTGCTCGCGCTCGAAGCGATCGCGCGCGCGCCGATCGAGGCGCGCTTCGACGCCATCGATTACGTGGCCCTGGCCGACGCCGAGTCGCTCGAGACGCTGGCCAAGCCCGGCGGCGGCGCCCTGCTCGGGCCGCGTCCCCCGGTGATGCTGGTAGCCGCGCGCATCGGCAGCACGCGCCTGATCGACAACGCCGTGCTCGGCCACGACACCCTGTTCTGAGGCCGCCGGAAGCGCAGACGGCGCCCGTACCCAGCTACCCTCGCGTTTGGGCGTCGCTGTGGCTACCATGGTGGCGTCATGGCCAGAGCCAACTCGAATCCACCGGAGGTCACGCCCGCCGCGTTGCGCATGACGCGGCTGTTCGACGGCTTCAGCGAGGCGATGCTGGACCTGCTGGCGCACGAGCTACCGTCGCAGTGGGCGGCCCCGGGCGAGCTGCTGATGGTCGAGGGCGAGATGGCCGCGCACATGTACGTGGTGTTGACCGGGGAGGTCGAGGTGCTGCACAAGGGCGGCGCGGATCACGATGTGCGCGTGGCGCTGCTCGGGCCCGGCGACTGGGTGGGCGAGATGGCCATCCTGGACGTGCAGCCACGCTCGGCCAGCGTGCGCTCGCTCGCGCCGAGCGCGCTGCTGCGGATCAACGCCGCCGACGTCAAGCGCCTGCTCTACGAGCGCGACATCGCGCAGTACGCATTGTTGGTGATGAACATCGCGCGCGAGCTCAGCCGCCGGCTGCGCGTCGCCGATCGCGTGATCGCCAACGCCGCGGAAAACGTCGCCCAGCACTACGTGATGGAAAGCCGCCGCCCTCCCCCACCCTGACCCCTGCGCCACGCCCCGGTGTCGTGCACGCGCTTGCCGGCACAGAAGCAGGCGTCCAGAAGCGCTCAGGAGCAAGCGCGCCCGCAAGACCGGGCTGAGGACGAAGCCCGCTGGACCTTTCCGAGCCCGAGCCTACTTGGCGCTGAGGCGGCGGCGAGCCATGCGGTTGACCCGCCGGCGGTTCTTGGCCTTGAGCTTGGCGCGCAGGCGGTTGCTGCGGCTGCGGTCCTTGGCGCGACGGCCACGCGGCGAATAGATGTACATGACGGGGACCTCAGGTGAGTCGGGGAGGTGTACCCGGGTTCGGCTCCAAACGCAACGCTTCGGCCCACCGGCCCGCGACGGCCCCGGCGCCTGGCGGGTCTCCTTGGACTAGGAGGCCACGCAGCTCCCGGCGGTGGACGCGCTAGTCGAGGTACAGCGCTCCGTGCCCGCGCGGCAATCCTCGTCGCCGAAACACGCCGGGTAGCAGACCTTCGAGGTGGTGGCGTCGCCGTCGTCGTCGGCGCAGGCGTAGCCGTCCGCGCATTCACTGGCGTCTTTGCAGGTCTTCACGCAGAAGGTGACGTCGCCGTTCAACCCGATGCACTCGCCGCCCGCGCCGCACACGTTGTCCGGCAGCCCCGGCACCTTGCAATCGAAGATGCTGCAGGTGCCCGTCGGCGCCTGCACCGAGCCGACGCCGAGCTGCAAGCACACGCCGAGCCCGAACGGCGAATAGCAGTCCGCGTCCGACTGGCAGGACTGCCCCAGGTTGTTGTCGGTCACGTCGTTATAGTTGCCGCCGACGCACACGCCCTGCGCCGATCCGGCCGCGCTGCCGTTGCCGCCGTTGTAGTGGCAGCGATAGCCGACCCGGCAGCCCTTGCCGTGGCCCCCGCTGCCGAGCTGGTCGGCCTCGGGCTCCGCACCGACCTCGCAGCTCTGGAAGCAGGCGGACGACGTGACCGTGCCGGGGCTCCACGAGCGCAGCGGAGCGCATACGGCCCCGTCACCCTTGCACTCCCGTCCGCTCAGGTCGCAGCCGAGCTTGGTGCAGTAGCCGTCGGGAAACGGCATCCCGCCGTAGGTCTGCAGCGGCTGCACGCAGACGCCATCGGCTTCGCAGTCGTCGAGCCGCTGGCAGGGTGCGCCGGTGTCCGCGTTGGCCGCGCCCGACTTGACCACGCAGCGAAACGAGTCGGTGTCGCACACAGCCTTGGAGCCGTCGTCGTAAACCAGCCCGTCGGGCTGGCCGTCGTTGTTCGAGTCCGCAAGCTGAAGCCTGCACTCCTCGTCCGACTGGCAGCCCTCCACGCACGCGCGCAGCTCGAAGTCGCAGGTGTACCCGAAACGCCCGCCGCAGTCGTTCTTGGCGGCGGCCGGATTGCAGGTCGGGCGACAGGCCACCTCGGTCTGTTGGCCCACCGAGACCGCCACGCACGCGCCGTCGCTGCCGCAACCCTGCTGGGGCTGCGCCGCCAGCGGATCGCACGAACGCACGCCGTTGGGGTCGTAGGCGCCGGCCGGCACCGGCGTGCACGAGCCGCCGGGATACGCCTTCGAGGGCACCTCCTTCACGCCCGGGGGCAAATTGTCTGCGGGGTAGCTGTTGTCCACCTCTTGGTCGCACGACAGCCCCGAGGCGCAGTCGCTCGACTTCTCGCAAGCTGCGCCCAGCGCGCCGCCCGCGGCGTTGCTGCCGCCCTGGCCCCCCCCTCCGGAGCCGGCGCCGCCGTCCTCGGCGCCCCCGTCCTTCGCACCTTTGGAGCTGCTGGAGGTGCTGGAGGAGCACCCGCAGAACGTGGCCAACGCAAGCACAAGAACGGCCCGAGCTGTAGTCCGCATGCTTTCCCTCAGTGGCTTCCCTGAAACCAATCCCGCACGGAGCGGGCGAGCACCCGGTCTCCGGACACGCCGAGCTTGCCCCGCTCGACGGCTTCGGTGGTATCGAGCGCGCCCGCCAGCAGGCGCAGAAAGTCCGGCATCGCGATGTCGAGCACGACCCCCGAGCCCGGCAGCACCCCGCGCTGAGCACGACAGCTGCCCCGGTCCACGACCACCTGGTAGCTCACGACCCCGCGGTCGGGCGTGCGGATGTCCCAGGTGATTACCGCGCTGCGGTCGCCCGCGCGTTCTGCCAGAAACGCGTCGCACATGCCGGCGAAGGCCTGCTCCAAAAAAGCCTCTGTACCGCCGACGCTGTCGATCCAGGCGAGGATCTCGTTGTCGCTGCGGCCCTGCATGGGTCTCCGAGGCGAGGTACGCGCCACCGACGAAGTCCGCCCGCGAGCGCCTGCACCCGACCGACACAGTGGCGGTGACTGCGCACGGTGTCAACCATGCGGGGTCGCTGTAGGACGAGCACCGCGAGGCGCCGCTGCCGTGCAGGCTTGAGTCGCGTCGGGCCGTGGACTACACCGCACACCGTGGACGTCGCGGTCACGCAGGGCATCCGCATCGTGGTGCGGAGCCAGTATCTACCGGAACAGTCGGACGTGCGGGCGAGCCGCTTCGTCTTCGCCTACACGATTCGCATCGCCAACGAGTCGGGCCGCACCGTGCAACTGCGCGCCCGCCACTGGCACATCCTCCACGGCAACGGCAAGGAGGAGGAGGTGCGGGGCCCGGGCGTGGTGGGCAAGCAGCCGGTGATCGCTCCGGGCAGCGGCTTCGAGTACACCAGCGGCTGCGTGTTGAGCACCCCACATGGCAGCATGCACGGTAGCTACGAGATGGTGCGCGACGACGGAAGCGTGTTCGAGGCCGAGATCCCGCCTTTCAGCTTGGCGTTGCCGCACGCGCTCAATTAGCCCCCTAGTGTTGGCCCCGCCATGCGCTCTCCGCTCAAGCCAGAGGTGGACGTCCGCTCCCCGCGGGAGCAGGACTACGGGAAGGTCGCTCAGACGGACGGCACCCGCAGAAGGGTTGCTGCCGCGCCTGCGCGCGACCCACGCGCCAAGCCTCCTTTGATGGTGAGCCCGTGGCCCTAGGATCTCAGGATCGCTGGACAATTCAGCCCCATTCTGGCATGGTTTCGAGTCCGGCCGGAGGGTCTCGGCGCGCGCGGTGTGCGCCCT
Organism: uncultured delta proteobacterium; assembly: GCA_963778655.1. Classification (GTDB taxonomy): domain Bacteria; phylum Myxococcota_A; class Polyangia; order Polyangiales; family JAFGIB01; genus CAVZVA01. Next base: position 1,103,037 of record CAVZVA010000009.1, on the reverse strand, counting down.
GGCCAAAGGCTCCGCGCCGTCGGCAAGTATCATGGACGGCTCCAGACCCAACCCGCAGGCGAACATGAGCACCCCGACCCTCACCGGCGCGGAGCGGCTCGTACGCTGCCTGGAGGCCCAGGGGGTCAAGCACATCTTCGGCCTGTCGGGCGGCGCGGCGATGCCGATCTTCGATGCGCTGGTCGACAGCACGATCAAGCTCGTGCTCACCCGCCACGAGCAGGGCGGCACCCACATGGCCGACGGCTACGCCCGCGCCACGGGCCGGCCGGGCGTGGTGCTCGTGACCTCGGGCCCGGGCGCGACCAACACCGTGACCGGGATGTTGACCGCGCTGATGGACTCGGTGCCGATCGTGGTGCTGACCGGCCAGACCCCGACCTTCAACCTGGGCAAGGACGCCTTCCAGGAAGCGGACGTCACTGGCATCACCTACCCGGTGGTCAAGCACAGCTACCTCGTGACCGACGCCAACGACATCCCGCGCGTGGTCAGCGAGGCCTTCCACCTGGCTACCACCGGGCGCCCCGGGCCGGTGCTGATCGATCTGCCCAAGGACGTCACCTCCGCGCGCTGCACCGCACCCGACCCCGGGCCGCCCGACATCCCGGGCTACGTGGTGCCTGGACGCGCCGAGCACGGGGCGCTTGAGCGGGCCGCCGCCTTGCTGGCCAAGTCCAAGCGCCCGGTGCTGTACGTGGGGCATGGCGCGGTGATCGCCGGCGCGGGTCCCGCGATCACCGCGCTGGCCGAGAAGCTGCAGGCGCCGGTGGTCAACACCCTGCTCGGCAAGGGTGCGGTCGACGAGACCGCGCCGCTGCACCTCGGGATGCTCGGCATGCACGGCACCGCCTACGCCAACAAGGCGGTGATCCACTGCGACCTGATCATGGCGATCGGCGCGCGCTGGGACGACCGCATCACCGGCAAGGTCAGCGAGTTCTGCACCGAGGCCAGCCGCATCCACGTCGACATCGACCCGGCGGAGCTCGACAAGACCGTCAAGTGCGACGTGCACCTGCTGGGCGACGCGCGCAAGGTGATCGAGGAGCTGCTGCCGTTGTGCGGCAAGCTCGACACCGCGGGCTGGCTCGCGCAGTGCGAGGCCTGGCGCCGGGAGTTTCCGCTCGGCTATCCTGAAGACGATCGGCTGCGTGCGCAGCACGTGCTCGACCGGCTCAACGCGGTGACCGAGGGTCGCGCGCTGATCGCCACCGACGTCGGCCAGCACCAGATGTGGGCGGCGCAGTTCTGCCTCACGCGCGCCAACCGCATGTGGCTGAGCTCGGGCGGCGCCGGGACCATGGGTTTCGGCTTTCCGGCGGCGATCGGCGCGCAGTTCGCGCGTCCGGAGGCGGAGGTCTGGGCGGTCGTGGGCGACGGCGGCTTCCAGATGACGATGAGCGAGCTGGCCACCGCGGCGGTGCACAAGCTGCCGGTCAAGGTGTTGATCATCAACAACAACTACCTGGGCATGGTTCGCCAGTGGCAGGAGCTGTTCTTCGACAACCGACTGTCGGGCGTCGACCTCGAGGGCAACCCGGACTTCGTCAAGCTCGCGGGCGCCTACGGAATCAAGGGCTTCCACATCCGCAAGCCGAGCGAGGTCGACGGAGTGCTGCGGGCGGCGCGCGAATATCGCGACGGCCCCTGCGTGGTCGAGGCGGTGGTGGAAAAGGAAGACAACGTCTTCCCGATGATCCCCGCAGGTGCGCCGTTGCGCGACATGATCATCGAGCGCCCCAAGCAAAAGCTGGCCAAGCCCTCCGGCTCCACCTGAAAGTCATGGGCCAGCCAGCAGCGCAGCCGGGGATGCACACCTTCTCGCTGGTCACGCGAGACCGTCCGGGGGTGCTGGTGCGGATCGCACTGGTGTTCGCGCGGCGCGGCTACAACATCGAGAGCCTGGCCGTGAGCCCCGGCGTGGTCGGCGGCTTCGCGCGCATGACGATCGTGAGCCGCGGCGACACCGAAAACGTCGAACAGATCAACAAGCAGCTGGCCAAGCTGGTGGACGTGGTGTTCGTCACCGACCACCGCGGCGTTGAGCCGCTCGAGGCCGAGGTGGCGCTGTTCAAGCTGCGCTGCGAGGGCGTGTCGCGCGCGTCGGCGCTGGCCGCGGCCGAGCGCCACGGCGCGCGCATCCTGGGCGACGGCGACGGCCGTGTGATCCTGGCGATGTACGGCAGCAGCGCGGCGATTGACGCGCTGCTGTCCGAGCTGAGCGCGTGCAACCTGGAGGAGCTGGTGCGCTCGGGCAAGATCGTGATGGACCGCGGCGCCTCTCCTTTCGCGCACCTGCTGGGCGGGCAGGGCTGAAGCCGCGCATGCTGCGGCGGCGCGTCAGCCTGCTGTGCGGACTGTGCGTGCTCGCCTGCCTGGGCTGCGAGAGCGCGCAGCACAAGTGCGACACCGCGCGGGCGGCGGCGGAGAAGGCCTGGACCGGCTATGTGCAGGCGCTCGAGCACGCGCACGCGGCGGCGCTTGCCGCGCAGAGCGCCGCCCAGGCCAAGCTCAGCTCCGAGGTCGAGCACCGGCTCGCGCCGGCGGCGCAGAAGCTGGCGGACGCGCGCTACGACCGCAGCAGCGGCGCCTGGCTGCGCGCCTACCAAAGCGCGTACCACGAGGCGTGTGAGCGCGATGCGGAGTGTGCGGCGCTCAACCAGAAGAACGCGGAGGCGAAGGCCACGATCGAGGATCTGAGCGACCGCCTGGTGCTGGCCCGGGCTGCGCGCGACGCCGCCACTGGCGATTCGCAGGCCGCCAGGACCGCGGCCGCGGCGGTGATCGTGCACCCCGAGTATCCGCAGCTCAAACAGGCCCAGCAGCTCGAGTCGGCAGCCTACGAGCGCTGCCACGACTTGAAGCACTGAGCACGAGACTCAGCGCAAGGACAGACCGAGCACGCGTTCCAGCTCACCCAGCGCGTCCAGCGGCTCGCTCACCTTGATGGTGGTCATGCCCATGGCGCGCGCGGGCTTGAGGTTCTGGCCAAGGTCGTCCAGGAACACCACCTGCTCCGGCTCCACCGCGAGCCGCTGCAGCGCCAGGCGGTAGATGCCCGGCTCGGGCTTGCGCATACCCTCGCGCCAGGATTCGACGAAGGCATCGAACTCGGGCCGCAGCTGGCTCACCTTCTGGTGCTGGTCGTCGGAGCGCCAGTTGTTGGTCAGCGCGCCGGCAAGCAGCCCGTGAGCGCGCACCCGCCGCACCGCCGCCAGCATCGGCTCCAGCACGGGCGAAGCCAGCGCGATGCGCTCCATGAGCTCATTGGCGCGGATGCGCGCGCCGGCCGCCGCGACCTCGGCCTCGAGCGCGGCGCAAAAGCGCGCCGAATCGAGCTCACCGCGCTCCAGCTGCGACCACGCGCCACCGGCGCCGCTGTACGCGATCGTCCGCCCCAGCAGGCCGGGCGGGAGGTCGCTGTCGCGCTCGTATTCGAGGAACGCGCGCAGGGGCGAGCCCAGCACCACGCCCCCCAGGTCGAAGATCACCGCGCGAAAGGCCGTCTCGGGCATGTGCGTGGTTAACCCGGCGCGCGCCGAAGCGCAAATCGCCCGGCAAAAAGAGCAGGCCTGCGCCCCTTCGCGCGAGCCCCGGTGTAGTATCGGCCGCTGCGTGCGCGCTCGTGCCCGCCAATTGGCTGCGCTGTGGCTCGTCGCCCTGCTCGCGTGCGGGTGCAGCGAGAAGCGCAAGCCTGCGCCTACCCGCGGAAGCCAGAGCGCGCCCGCGCAGGCTTGCCCGGCGCGCGCGCCCGCGCCCGAGCTGATGCCGGGTACGCGACCCGAGCAGCTGCTGCTCGGCTATTGGCTGGGCCGTTACAGCAAGGCCGAGCTCGACGTGCCGCTGCTCACCGGCGAGCAGATCGAGGCGTACGACCGCGGGGTGGGCCGTTCGGGCGACCAGCTCTACAGCCAACGCGACCTGCTGCAGCCGCTGCCGGCGGCCGAGCTGCAGCGCGACACCGAGCAGCGCCTGCGCTACCTGCGCGAGCGCCTGGCCGACGGGCGCTACGTGGACCGCGAGGGCAAGGCGCTGCCGCCCGCGGCGCTGCAGGCATTCGAGGCCCCTGTGCCCAAAGCCGCGCCTGCGCTGCGCGTCGCGCTCGGCGTGCTGCCGATCCGCTGCGGGCCTTTCGATCAGCCGCTGTTCGAGCGCAAGCCGGGCGCGCCGCTCAACCTGGTCTACGACCGCAACGCGTGCAGCGCCGTGCGCGAGCAGGAAGTGCTGCAGGTGCTCGCGCCGTGGCCGGGCAGCATGCTGCTGGTGCGCACGCGCTACGCACTCGGCTTCCTCGACGCCGCCGACGAGGCCCGGCTCTCGCCGCCGATCCCGGCGCCGCAGCGCGAGGCGTTCGTGCACGGCGCGCGCGCGGTTGCGCCGCAAGCGGTGACGCTCTCGGACGCGCAGGGCCGCAAGTACCCGCTGCCGGCGCACGCCAGCGTGCCGCTGCTGCCCGGCGGCAAGCTGCTGATCGCGGCGCGCGACGGCTTTCACGAGCTGCCATCCCAGGGGCTTGAGCCGGCGCGGCGGCCGCTCACGCGCCGCGCCCTGCTGACCACCGCGTTCAGCTTTCTCGGCTCGCCCTACGGCTTCGGCGACGCCAACGGCGGCCGCGACTGCTCGCGGCTGCAGATGGACGTGTTCGAGTCGTTCGACCTGGCGCTGCCGCGGCACAGCGGCTGGCAGGCCCAGGCCGGTCTGTTCAACCTGGACCTGCACGGCATGAGCCCGCAAGAGAAGCTCGCGGCGCTCGACGCGGTGGCGCCGCACGCCGCGGTGCTGCTCGGCCTGCCCGGTCACATCATGCTCTACCTCGGCAAGAACGAGGCCGGCACGCCCATGGCGCTGCACGCGCTCGGCGAGTACGCGCGGCCATGCAGCGGCGGCGGCGAGACCGTGGTCGACGTGCAGCGCACGGTGGTAAGCGACCTGCAGCTCGGCGCGGGCAGCTCCCGCGGCTCGCTGCTGGAGCGGCTGACCGCGCTGGTGGTGCTCGGCGCGCAGCCGCCGCCGGCATCGCTGGCCGCGCGCGCGTCGGTGCACCCCTTGCCGCCACCCTCCCCGCCCGCGCCCGAGGCCTGCAGCGACAGCGTCGACGCGCGCCTGTTCGTCTCGCCGCAGTGGCCGGCGGCGGACCGCGCGCTGCGCGTGATCGCGACCGCCACTCAGGCGCTGACCGCGCCCGCGCTGTGGATCTACGACGGCGACGGCAAGCTGGTGGAGGCCGACACCCATACCCTCGACGGGCCGCCGACCACGGTCTGGGCGCGGCTGCTGCCCGCGGTCGGGCACTACACCGCGGTGTTCGCAAACGGCGCGCGCAGCATCGGCTGCAGGCGGCTGTTCGTGCACAAGGACGCCGCCGCCAAGCAGAGCCAGGCCGAGGGTCCGGTGTGGACGCCGCACTTCCGCTGGGAACAGGACACCGAGAACCTATGGTCGGCGTTCGTGGAGCAGCTGTTCGAGGGCCCGCCCGACGATGAGCAGACCTGGCGCAGCCTGCACGCGCTGCTGCGCGACGAGCAGCGCAACTTGCTCTACGACCACTTCGAGCAGGACGAGGAGGCGCACATCACGCTGGTGCCGGACTGCGCGGACCTGCCCTACGCGCTGCGCGCCTACTTCGCCTGGAAGCTGCGGCTGCCGTTCGCCTACCGGCAGTGCTCGCGTGGCAAGAGCGGCGTACCGCCGCGCTGCGGGCCTCTGCAGACCAACCTGATGCCGCGCGAGGATGCCGACGACACCGCCGCGTTCGCGTTCTTCGTCAACCGCAAGGTCCGCAACGGCGTGCACTCCGCCACCGGGCGCACCGCGCCCCAGGACTCGGAAACCGACCTGTATCCGGTCGCGCTGACGCGCGCCTCGCTGCCGCCGGGCACGGTCTACGCCGATCCGTACGGCCACGTGATGATCCTGGTCCACTGGTTTCCGCAGGGCCTCGACCCGACCCACTACGGCATCCTGCTGGCGGCCGAGGCGCAGCCCGACGGAACGGTAGGGCGGCGGCGCTTCTCTCCCGGCTCGTTTCTGTTCGAGCCCAGCACCAAGGACGTGGGCTCGGGCTTCAAGCACTTCCGCCCGCTGGTCTACGACGCGGCCACCCGCACGCTGAGCGCGCTCGACAACGCCGCGCTGCAGCACCAGGACCAGTTCGCGCCGTTCAGCATGCAGCAGTACCAGGGCAGCAAGGACGACTTCTACGAGGCAATGGACCGCCTGATCGACCCCGCGCCGCTCGATCCGCACGTACGACTCAAGAGCCAGCTCGACACCTTCGAGGAATCGGTGCGGCGGCGTGTGCTCTCGCTCGACAATGGCGAGCAGTACTTCGCGCAGGGCCACCACGGACCGATCGAGATGCCGCCCGGCTACGACATCTTCGAGACCGAGGGCCCGTGGGAGGACTTTTCCACGCCCTCGCGTGACATGCGGCTGCTGATTTCGATCGACGGCGTCATGGCGCTGCCGGCCCAACTGCGCAAGCATCCCGACCGCTTCAAGCTGCAAGGCGCCGTCGTCGCGCGCGCGGCCGAGCAGCTGCAGGTCGAGCTCGCAAGCGAGCTGAAGAAGCGCAGCTTCAGCTACACCCGCAGCGACGGCAGCAGTCAGACGCTCACCCTGCAGGACGTGGTCGACCGCAGCGCGGCGCTGGAGATGGCCTACAACCCGAACGACTGCGTGGAGCTGCGCTGGGGCGCGCCCCAAGGCTCGGCCGAGCTCGCGACCTGCAAGCGCCACGCGCCCGCCGACCAGCACGCGCGCATGCTGCGCTACCGCTCCTGGTTCCACACCCGCACCCGTCCCGCGCGCGGCACCGAGGATTAGAAGACGGCAGCGGCTTGCCTGGCGCGAGGCCGACCGGCAAGGTGATAGCGTGACCCAGAGCCCGACCAAGCTGCGGAGGCGCCGCTTGCTGCAAGCCGGCGGCGCCGCGGCGGTGTCGGCGCTCGCCGGCAAGGCGGCGGCCGCCTCGGACCAGCCCGGCGAGGCCGCCGGCGGCCTCTTGCGCGACAAGGACGGCATCCTCGATCTGCCTCCCGGCTTCAGCTACCGCGTGCTGCAGCGCTTCGGCCAGCGTATGAGCGACGGCTACCGCGTGCCGGGTCGGCCCGACGCGATGGGCTGCTTCGCCGGTCAAGGCGGGCGGCTGATTCTGATGCGCAACCACGAGGTCACGCCGGGCGACGAGCGACACGGGCCCTTCCTGCCAGGACAGGCGCCGCCACCCGAAGCCTACGACCCCGCCGGACGCGGCGGCGTGAGCCGCATCGTGCTCGACGCGAGCACGCTCGCGATCGACCGCTCCAATCTCGTGCTGTGCGGCACGTACTGGAATTGCGCGGGCGGGCTCAGCCCGTGGGGTTGGTTGAGCTGCGAGGAAACGGCGGACTACGCGCACCACGGCTACGTGTTTCTGTGCTCGACCGCAGCCGAGCGCGTGCAGCCGGCACAGCGGATCGCCAGCTACGGCCGCATGCGCCACGAGGCGGCCGCGGTCGATCCGCGCACGCTGATCGCCTATCTGACCGAGGACCGGCCGGACGGCTGCTTCTACCGCTTCGTGCCGTCGAGCCGGCAGCAGCCATTCGCGGGCACGCTGCAAGCGCTGCGCGTCACCGGCCGCCCCGGCTTCGAGACGCGCGCGCAGCGTCCGGGCGCCCGCCTTGCGGTCGACTGGGTCGACATCGCGCAGCCCGACCCCGCGGACGACAGCGTGCGCGCACAGGCCGTGGCCAAGGGCGCCGCGGTGGTGTGCCGCGGCGAAGGGCTGTGGCTGGCCGGCCACGAGGCGTACTTCTCCGCCACCGCCGGCGGCCCGCTCGGTCGCGGGCAGGTGTTCCGCCTGGGGCTCGGCCCGCAGCCCGCGCTCGAGGTGGTGGCCGAGTCGACCGACCCCGAGCGCCTCGACATGCCCGACAACCTGTGCGTCTCGCCGCTGGGCCAGCTGTACGTGGCCGAGGACGGCCCGGGCGGCGACTTCATCCGGCGCATCGAGCCTGACGGCGCGGTGCTGCCCTTCGCGCGCAATGCCTTGAGCGACAGCGAGTTCGCCGGACCGTGCTTCAGCCCGGACGGCCGCACGCTGTTCGTGAACATCCAGGACGACGGACTCACCCTCGCCATCCGCGGCCCCTTCGAGCGCGCGCTGCACGCGGTGCGCACGCCCGCGGCACACCGCGGCGGCGGGCCGAACCTGGCGCGCGGCGCGCGCGGCCTAGGCACCGGGCTGGCAGTGCTCGCGCTGGCGGCGTTCGCGCGCCGCCGGCGCACCCGAGCGTGACCTCGCGCGCCTGCGCTCGCTTCCGCCTGCCGCGGCGCGCTCGCCGCAACCGAAGCCGCGCTCAGCTCACGCTGCCAAGCACGCGAAGGTACTTGCGCACCGCGCGCTCCAGCCCAACGAACAGCGCGCGCCCGATCAGGGCGTGCCCGATCGAAACCTCGACCAGCTGCGGCAGACCGCGATACAGCACCAGATTGTCGAGGTCGAGGTCGTGGCCGGCATTGATGCCGAGCCCCAGCGCGTGCGCCTGCTCGGCAGCCTCCGCGTGACGCGCGAACACCGCCCTGCCCTCTTGCTCGCCGCGCGCGAACGCCGCGGCGAACGGCCCGGTGTAGAGCTCGACGCGGTCGGCGCCCATTTGCTTGGCCCAGCTCACGGCTGCGGGCGTGGCCTCCACGAACAGGCTCACGCGGACGCCGGCTGCGCGCAGCTCCGCGATCACGCGCCGTATCTGCGCCGCGTCGGTGCCGGCGCCCCAACCCGCCTCGCTGGTGATCTCGCCCGGCCGCACCGGCACCAGCGTTGCTTGATCGGGACGCACCTCGTGCACGAGCGCCAACCAGTCGGGCCGCGGGTCGCCCTCGATGTTGTATTCGATCCCGCGCCGGCGCGGCTCTGCCAACAGGCCCGCCAGCTCGCGCACGTCATCGGGTCGGATGTGACGCTGGTCGAGGCGCGGATGCACGGTGATGCCGCCTGCGCCCGCCGCCAGACAGACACCTGCCGCCTCGAGCACGCTCGGCAACGCGCCGCCGCGCGCGTTACGCAGCGTGGCGACCTTGTTGAGGTTGACGCTGAGACGGATCATCGCGCGTTGCCCGACCCGGGCTCAGGTCAGACGCCTGGCCACGTGGCCGATGAAGAACGGCCCCATCTGCGCGATGAACTCCGCGGTCTGCCGGGTCTTGCGCATGGCTTGCACCACGTGCGAGAGCGGGTGCAGCTCCTGCCCGACCAGCCCGATCACGAAGTCGTTGTCGTGGGCGTCGAGCCCGAAGCAGGCCAGCCGGATGTCGTGCGCCAGGTCCTGCGCCCCGTACGCGCGTCCGATCAGCCCGTGCTCCTTCAAGATCGCGGCCTGCTCGCGGCCCTCGAGCCGGTTGAACCCGCCCTTGCGGCGCAACGGGTACCACACCGCCCACGGCCAGGCCTCGTTGTTGACGGTCGCCACCGGCCGCTCCAGCAACCAGAAGCCCAGGTCGGGCTCGTAGCCGGTGGCGTAGGTCCGGCCCAGCATGCCGAGCTCGGGCCGCAGCACGATGCCCCGGCCCGCGGCAACGACGGCCGGGCGCACTCTGGTCACGAAGTGCGCCGGGTCCTCGCTCCAGGTCAGCACCGCGAAGCCGCTCGGCACCTGGACGTCCTCGTACAGGACGGCGCAGCAGTCGCGCTCGCCGAGCTCGTTGCCGACCCGGTCGATGGCGTGCACGGGATCGAGATCGGGCGCGCAGTCGAACGCCAGCAGCTGCATGAATAGCCGCGTCTGCAGCACCTGCGGGTTGCCGGTGTGGTGGCCGGCGCGCTCTGCCACGTCGATCACAGGCAGGTCGTCGCCCCGCTCGCCGCCTTTGCTCTGCTCCGCCATGACCGCCGCTCCCTTCGCGCAAGCAAGTACACCGACTCGGGCGCGCCGTCGAGCGGGTTGCGGGCCGAGCCCGCAGCCGGAAACGCCGAGACCGCACCAGTCGAAGGTTCACAGGAAGGCGGGAAGACGGGAAGGCTAGCGGATCGGGCCGCTCGTCGATGACCCGCGAAGCCCGGGGCCCAGCCCGCCTCAGGCCTTCCTCGGGCCCTTGGTGACGCCGCGTCGCGAGGCTTTGGCCTCCCCGCCCGGCGCCTCATCGCCGGCCCCGGCTGCTGCGGGGGCCTGCGGCGGCTCGCCGCCCTCGGTGCCGGTGGCGCGCTTGGCCTGGGCCTCGCGCAGGCTCTCCTTGAGCGCCTCGAACAGGTCGATGATCTGGGCCGCTGGCTGCTCCGGGGCGATCGTCAGCTCCTGACCCGCCACCTTCTGCTCGGCCGCCTTGTGCACCCGATCGACGTAGTCGTCGCGGTATTTCTGGGGCTCGAAGGTCTCACTCGAGAGCGAGGCGATCAGCTGGTCGGCCAGCGCCTCCTCCGATTCGTTGAAGCGCTGGTCGGGCCCCAGGTCCACGTCCTCGTACGAGCGCACCTCGTTGGCGTGATAGACCTCGTGCAGGATCAGCCCCTTCTTGTAGGGGCGCAGCAGCACCAGCTTCTCCTTGCCGTGCGACTGGTATCTACCGACGCCGATGCGCCCGGTGCGGCGCATCGCCTTCACCAGCAGGTTGAAGGCCTTGTGACCTCCCTTGTCGGGCCCGAGATATTGGCTCTTGTCCACATAGATGAGGTCGACGAAGTCTTCCGGGACGAACTCGACCAGGTCCAGAGTGTGCGACCGCTCGGCCTCGAGCGCGTTGAGCTCCTCGCCGCTGAACTGCACGTACTGGTTCTTCGCGACCTCGTAGCCCTTGACGATGTCGTCGCGCTCGACCTGCTCGTCGCAGACCGGGCAGTACATGCGCTGCTTCAGCCGCGAGCCGCACTTCTTGTGCAGCTGATTGAAATGCACGCCCTGAGCCGAGGTCGCGGTATAAATCTTCACCGGAATCGAGACCAACCCGAACGAAATCGCGGTCGATCCGGTGGGACGCGCAGCCATCGAAGGCTAAGGATATCCTGGGGCACGAGCCTTGGCGAAAAAGCAAGCGCCGAAATCGCTCCAGAGCTACCGCGACAAGCGCGATCCGGGAACCACCCAGGAGCCGTTCTCCGCTGAACCTCTGCGCAGCGCCGAGTCCGGCTCGCAGCAGGCCACGGCGGGCTCCTTCGTGGTGCACCTGCACGACGCCACGCGCCGCCACTTCGATCTGCGCATCGAGCTGGGCGGGGTGCTCAAGAGCTTCGCGGTGCCTAGGGGGCCGAGCCTGGACCCGGCGGAAAAACGCCTGGCCATCAACACCGAGGACCACCCGCTCGAGTACCTGGATTTCGAGGCGGTGATCCCCGCTGGCAACTACGGCGCCGGCGCGATGATCCTGTGGGATCGCGGCGCCATCCGCTACCTCGAGGGCAGCGCCGAGCACGGCGTCGAGCGCGGCAAGCTCGACTTCACCCTGCACGGCTACAAGCTCCGCGGCCGTTTCGCGCTGGTCAAGCTCTCGGGCCGCAAGGGCGAGCCGGAGCCCGCTCAACCCGAGTGGCTGCTGATCAAGAAGGCCGACGCGTTCGCGCGGGAGCACAGCGACGTGGCACAGGAGCAGCCGCGCAGCGTGCTGTCCGGGCTCACGGTGGAGGAGCTCGACAACGCGCCGGCGATCGCCGGCGCGATTCTGGAGGACGCGCGCGCGCTGGGTGCGCGGCCGCTACCGGCGACCGCCGGCAACTGGACACCGATGCTGTGCGCGGCATCGGCCGAAACGCACGCCCAGTCGCGCGCGCTCGCGCAGCCGGGCATGCTGTACGAGCTCAAGCTCGACGGCGTGCGCGTGCTCGCGCACCGCGACGGTCCCACCGTGTCGCTGCGCTACCGCACCGGACGCAGCGCGACCGAAAGCTACCCCGAGGTCGCACGCGCCGTGCGCGCGCTCGCCAGCGAGCGGGTGATCCTCGACGGCGAGGTCGTCGCGTTCGACGATCTCGGCCGTCCCGACTTCCACCGCCTCGGCACGCGCATTCACGCCACGCGCGCGCTCGAGGCGCGCCGCGCGGCGCGCGCGGTGCCGGTCAGCTACTTGGTGTTCGACCTGCTTGCGCTCGGCGAGCTCGATCTGCGCGCGTTGCCGCTGCACGCGCGCAAGCGCCTGCTCGCGCGCGCGGTTCCCGGCAAGGGGGTGATCCGCGTGCTCGACCATCTGCAGGACGACGGCCGGCCGCTGTGGGAGTTCTGCACGCAGCAAGGCCTGGAGGGCGTAGTCGCCAAGCGCGCCGACTCGCCGTACACGCTGGGCCCACGCCGCAGCGGCGACTGGATCAAGCTCAAGCGCGAGCGCGACGACGAGCTGGTCGTGGTCGGCTTCACCCGCGGCGGGGGCAGCCGCGCGCAATTGGGCGCGCTCGAGCTGGCCACCTACGCGGGCGAGCGCCTGGTCTACCGCGGCCGCGTCGGCAGCGGCTTCAGCGACGCGACCATCGAGCAGCTGCTCGCGCGCCTGCAGCCGCTCGTGGTCGAGCAGGCGCCGCTCGAAGGGCCGCTCGAGGACGCGCCCCACGGGCGCAGCTTCGTGCGGCCGCAGCTGGTGGTGAGCGTGCGTCACGCCGGCTTCACCCCGGACGGCCACCTGCGTCACCCCACCCTGCGGGGCATCCGCGACGACGTCGCGCCCAGCGCGTGCACCGCGGCCCCGCAGCAAGAACGCGTGGAGCTCGCGCTGCACGAGGCCGATCGCGCGCACCGCAGCGCCTCCGCCGCCTCGCTCGGCCGCGTTCAGCTCACCAACCAGGACAAGGTGTTCTGGCCCGACGAGGGCTACACCAAGGGCGAGCTGTGCCGTTACTACGCCGAGATCGCCGACACCATCCTGCCCTACCTGCGCGGGCGCCCGGTGTTGATGACGCGCTATCCCGACGGCATCGAGGGCAAGCACTTCTTCCAGTGGAACCTGCCCCAGGGCACCCCCGACTGGGTGCGCGCTTTGCCCTTGCGCTCCGACGACCACGACGGCCGCGAGGTGATGTCGTTCCTGGTCGACGACCGCGATACCCTGCTCTACATCGCAAACCTGGGCTCGATCCCGCTGCACATCCTGGCCTCGCGCGCCGACGATCTGGAGCGCTGCGACTTCCTGACCATCGACTTCGATCTGGGCGAGGCGCCGCTGGCGCACGCGATCGAGCTCGCGCGCGAGCTGCACAAGCTGCTCGACGAGCTGAAGCTCAGCGGCTACCCGAAGACCTCCGGCCAGACCGGCCTGCACGTGCTGGTTCCGCTGGGCGGGGTGCCGTTCAAGCTGGGCAAGACGCTGGCCGAGTTGCTCGGTCGCATCGTCCACGCCCGCCGCCCCGACATCTCCACCGTGGAGCGCATGCGCGCCAAGCGGCCCAACGCCGTCTACATCGACACCGGCCAGACCGGCCGCTCGCGCGCGATCGTCGCGCCCTACTGCGTGCGCGCCTTCGCAGGCGCACGCGTTTCGACCCCGCTGAGCTGGGACGAGGTCGGCTTCGGCCTCGACCCGGGCGTCTTCACCATGTTCACGGTGCCCGAACGGGTACAGCGTTACGGCGATCCGATGGCCGGGATGCTGCACGAGCAACCGGACGTCGCCCACGCGGTCGAGGCGATCGGCAAGCTGCTGTGAGCGCGCGGGTCCGCGGGTGTTACTTCTTTTCGAGCACGACCTGCTCGTTGACGTCGACGCTGCCCATCGAGCCCATGCTCATGGTCATGCTCTGGTGCGGCTTCAGGTACAGCGTGGTTCCCTTCACGCAGTAGTCGCTTTGGTCGCTGCCGCTCTGCGTGAGGACCGACCCGCTGGTACTGTACACGCCCGTGCCCATGGCAGCAGGTTGTGAGAACGGCATCCGGCACGCGCAGCCGCCACCCGCCGAGCCCGAGCACTTGATCGGACCGATCGCGTCTCGCGTCGTGGGATCGCCGCTGAGCCCGGCATTGGCCGACTGCTCCACCTGCGCGCAGGTCGCCGTCACGTTGCCCTGCCTGAGACACGCTGCCGGCAGCGTCATGCTCATCGTTCCCGAAAGGGTCTCGGTTTCGGTGTACGTCATGTCCGGCTTGAACGACATCGAGCCCGTGACCCGGATGCCCGAGGTGTCGACCGTCGCCTGGCTGCAGAAGTTGTCCAGGCCCGCACCCGCCATGTCCAGGCCCGCGCCGGCCCCCGACACGCTCGTGGCCGCGCAATACGAGACGATGTCCCAGTCGCCCACCAGGTCGCCGCCGCACGCTCCGACGTTCTCGCAAGCGCTGCCGCCGCCGCCGCAGCCCGCTGCGACCAGGCCCACCGTACCGACCACTGCCCAGAGTCGTTTGAATCCCCTCATGCGCCCGATCTTCGGTCGTCGCGCGCGCGACCGCAATCACCGCACGCGCGTTCCGCGGCGTGTGGCGCAGAGCATGTGCGACTACGCCGGAAGCAGGAGCACCTTACCGCTGGTCTGCCGCCCCTCGAGCCTGCGATGCGCTTCGGCGGCCTCGCGCAGCGGCAGCCGTGAGTCGACGCGCACCCGCAACGCGCCGCTCCGCACCGCATCGAGCACGGCGTGCGCGCGCAGCTCCAGCTCCGCGCGCGTCGCCACGTAGTGCGCGAGCGAGGGCCGCGTCAGAAACAAGCTGCCGCCCTGCGCCAGGCGCTGCAGGTCGAACGGCGCCACCGCGCCGCTGGCCTGTCCGAACAGCACGCACAGCCCGCGCGGCCGCAGCGCGCGCAGGCTCGCATCGAAGGTGGCCTGGCCGATCGAGTCGTAAACCACGTCCACGCCACGCCCCGCGCTCAGGCGGCGCGCCTCCTGCGCGAAGTCGAGCTGGTCGTAGCGGATCACCTCGTCCGCGCCCGCCTCGCGCACCAGCGCCGCCTTGGGCTCGCTCGAGCAGGCGCCGATCACGTACGCGCCCGCCTGCTTGAGCAGCTGCACCAGCAGCCCTCCGGTGCCTCCCGCGGCCGCCAGCACCAACGCGCGGTCGCCCGCGGCCGTGGCCCGCACCGCGTGCACCAGGTAGTGGGCGGTCATCCCTTGCAGCATCACGGCGGCCGCCAGCTCGCTGCCGAGACCGTCGGGGATGGCGATCAGCGCCGCCGCCGGCGCCAGCAGCGCGCTCGCGTACGAGCCCGGCACCTGCGCCCACGCCACGCGCTGGCCGGGCTGCAGCCCCGTCACCCCCTGCCCCACGCGCTCGACCACGCCCGCGCCCTCGAGCCCGGCGACAAACGGCGTCTTGCGCGCGTACGCCCCGCTGCGCTGGTAGGTATCGATGAAGTTGACCCCCGCGGCCTCGACCCGCACCCGCGCCTGCCCAGGCCCCGGCTCGCCGGGATCGTGAGCCCGCGGCTCGAGCGCCTCGGGACCGCCATACCGTGCCACGAACACTGCCTCGCCCATGCCACCTCCGCTGCCAGCGCGCGCGGTTTCATAGCACGCCGCTCCGGCACGCTCGAGACGCAGATGGCCCGAGACCGCTTGCCGCCGGCGCGCGCGTACCCTAGGAAACGCGGGTGGCACCCGCGCCCGCTTCCGGCCCGCCCTCCGCGCCCGACCTGCGGGACCGGCTCGGCCGCCCGCTGCGCGACCTGCGCATCTCCGTCACCGATCGCTGCAACTTCCGCTGCGGCTATTGCATGCCGGCCGACGTCTTCCATGACGGCTACGCCTACCTTTCGCGCGAAGACATCCTGCGCTTCGAGGAAATCACGCGTGTCGCCCGCATCGCAGTGCAAGGCCTGGGCGTGTCCAAGATCCGCCTGACCGGGGGCGAGCCGCTGCTGCGCCGCGAGCTGCCCGAGCTGGTACGCATGCTCGCGGGCATCGAGGGCCTGCGCGACCTCACCCTCACCACCAACGGCCACCTGCTGGCCGAGCACGCGCAGGCGCTGGCCCGCGCCGGGCTCTCGCGCGTCACCGTCAGCCTCGACGCGCTCGACGCGCCGACCTTCGCGCGCATGAGCGGCGGCCGCGGCCAGCTCGAGCGCGTGCTGACCGGCATCGCCGCGGCCGAAGCCGCCGGGCTCTTCCCGATCAAGCTCAACTGCGTGGTGCAACGCGGCGTCAACGAGCACGCGATCGAAGCGCTCGCCCTGCGCTTCCGCGACAGCCCGTACGTGCTGCGCTTCATCGAATTCATGGACGTCGGCACGCTCAACGACTGGAACGCCGGCGCGGTGGTGCCGGCCGAAGAGATCGTGGCCCGGCTGAGCCGCGTCGCGCCGCTCGAGCCGCTGCCGCCGAGCCAGGACGGCGAGGTCGCGCAGCGCTTCCGCTACTGCGACGGTCGCGGGGAGATCGGCATCATCGCCTCGGTCACGCGCCCATTCTGCGCGCGCTGCAACCGCGGCCGGCTCTCGGCCGACGGCCGTTTCCTCGGCTGCCTGTTCGCGGCCACCGGCCCCAGCGTGCGCGACCTGCTGCGCGCGGGCGCCTCCGACGCCGAGCTGCTGCAGCTGCTGCACGCAGCTTGGCGCGCGCGCGACGATCGCTACTCCGAGCGGCGCGGCGAGCTGGCCGGCCGGCCCAGGCGCCGCCTCGAGATGTACCAGATCGGCGGCTGAGCGCCTGGTGCGGCTTGAACCGCGCCCCGCCTTGGCCGAAGCTCGGGCGCGATGGCCGACGACTCGCAGGACATTGAGCGACCCTGGCTGCCTCCGCCGCCGGGCAGGCTGCTGGGCCGCGGCCACCCGGTCGGCGACTTTCTGGAAGCCTACGACTGGACGGTGCTCGCCCACGAGCCTGGTCACTTCGCGCTCGAAGCCCACCTCCCGCCGCAGGTGAAGAACCCCCGCGGACAGCTGTTCGGCGGCTTCACCCCGACCTACATCGATCTGGTGGCCGTGCGCACAGCGCACAGCGTGATCCACGAGGGTCCCCGCGGCGTCGCCACCGTCAACATGCGGATCGACTACTTCGAGCCCGTGGCCGACGCACGCTTCCGGATGGAGAGCCGCGTGCGCAGCAGTCGCGGCAAGACCCACCTGGTCGAAGTGCTGCTGCAGGACCTCGAGCACAAGCTGCTAGTCTTCTCCATCGTCACCCTGCGCCAGCGCTGAGCCCGCATTCCATCCGTCATGGCCTCCCTTCTCTGGTTGATCCTCAAAGCCCTGCAGGTGCTAGTCATCGTGGACGTGGTCCTGAGCTGGGTGATGCCCGACGCGGACCGCTTCCCGCGCAGCTTCACGCGCCAGATCACCGACCCGCTCTACGCCCCGATCCGCGCCGTGCTGCGCCCCGAGCGCAGCGGCGGCCTCGACTTCTCCCCGCTCATCATCCTGTTGCTGATTTCCGCCATGCAGTCGCTGCTGCAGCGCGCGCTGTGACCCCGAGTCCGAGGGCGGCTGCATTTCTTCTCGGCCGCTTCACCCGGGCTGCTCGCGGCGCACGCCCTGCTCGAGCAGGAACCGCTCGATGTGACCGAACACCGAAGCCAGGAACAGCGGCGCCACGTGCCCGTAGGGCTCGTCGAGCACGCGCACCTGGGCGCCCGTGATCACCACCGACCACTCCGGCGCCACGATCGTCTCCTGCCGCGCCACCACCGACAGCACCGGCAGCGGCGGCGCCAGCGAGGGCGGAAAGCGCTCCAAGAACTCGGCTCTCGGTTGCATCTGCCGCGCGCTGTGCCCGAGCGGCAGATAGCGCGACAACGTCGCTATACGCGTGCCGCGAAATGGCGAAGCCAACGCGACCAGCACCCGCACGCCATGATCCTCGCGCTCGTGGATCAGCGTGCGCGTGATCAGCCCGCCCATGCTGTGCGCCACCACCGCGACCGGCTCGCCGCCGTGGCTCGCTCGGATCGCGTTGATGCGCTCGCCCAAGAAGCGCGCGTTGTGCTCGATGTGGCGCAACGTCGATGGAAAGTCGACCAAGATCGGATTGAAGCCGGCCGCCGCCAGCCGGCGGCCCATCCACCACATCGTCCCGGCGTTCTCGGTGTAGCCGTGCAGCACCACCACGGGCGTCTGTCCTGGATGCGCGCGCGGCGCCGGTAGCAGCCGCAGCGCGTGCAGTCCCTGCAGCGCGAATGCCAGCGACTGAAACCACCCCTCCACCAGCACGCCGCGCGCCCGCCGCAGCGCCGGGATGCGCAGCTCGCCGAATGCCTGCGCCTGCTCCGCGTCCATCGCCCCGAGCTCGAGGCGCCGCACCCAAGTCGAGAACAGCACGCCGGCGGTCACCGCGAGCGTGATCGCTGCCATGTACGCCAGCAGCGCAGCTACCACCCACAGCGCGACATCCAGCGCCCGCATGCTGCGCTCAGCGCGGCCGCACGCCGGTCGAGCCGGAGGCGTCGTCGGCCGCGGTCATCGGCACCGCCTGGTCGCTGCCGTAGCTGACCAGCAGCGCGAAGCCATTGCGGTCGAGCGGCAGCCCGAAGTCGGCGCGAAATGGGGTGTGGTTGAACTGCGGAAACAGCACGCGCAGCCCGACTCCGAGGTCGTGGTGCAGGCGCGCATCCGCGAGCGCGCCGTAGACGCTGCCCGCGTCGTAAAAAGCCACCGCCCCGATGTGAACCGACTCGAACACCAGCGGCAGGGTGCGGTACTCGAGGTTGGCGCGCAAGCGGTTGCCGCCGACCACGCGAAACGCTCCAACCTGATAACCGCGCAGCCCATTATCGGCGCCCAGCGTGACCTGGCTCTGGGCCGTGTCGTGGCGGCGACCGCTCCAACTCGCGTAGGCGACCAGCCGCCCGGCCAGCCACAACGGCGTCGCCCCACGCACGAGCAGGCTGAGACTCTGGTCCACCACGCGCGACGACTCCAGCCGCGTCGATCCCGTCGCGGAGCCCTCCGCGAGCGCACCGCCACCGGCGAGCACGTAGTCCAGCGTGCTCGAGAACACCGCCGAGCTGCTGGACGAGCCGAATGCCTTCAGCGGCACCGACACGCTGCTGGTCGCGCGGGGGCCGACGCGCACGGTCTCGGTCTGCCCGAACGTGCCGAGGTCGTGGAACGTCACGTAGTCCGGCAGCCACAGGTCGTAGCTCACGTACGGGTAGACCTGCCGGCGCGCCTTGGGCAGCAGCTCGCTCTCGAAGATCGCGCTCTGCTCCGGACGCAGCGCGGTTTCACGGTTGGCCGCCACCTGGATCTCGCCGAACCCGGCGCCGAGCGTGAAGGTCTGCTTGTAGGCTTCGCCCCTGCGGTAGCTGGCCGAGGCGCTCGCGGAATAGCTGTGCTGGTCCCAGACCGCGCGCATGCACGCCGGATCGGGAGCCTGGCACTCCTCCAGCCCGCCGCTCGCTTTCGGTCGAAAGCTCACGATCTCCGAGCCGCGGAGGGCGCGCGCCACGTAGGCGGCGTAGCTCGCGCTGAGCCCCCACTGCCAGGCCTGGCTCAGCTTGCGAAACGGCCGCGTCAGCCACAGCGCGCCCTGACTGCCCTCGGTCTTGCCGCTCTCGCGGTTGAAGATCAGATCGAACGACTCGCTGAGCGCCAGCTCGCCGCCTAGAACCCGCGCGTCGTCATAAGCCTCGCCCAGGCTGTAGGCCTTGGGATCGATGTCGAAACGTAGGGTGAGGTCCTTGTTGCGCCCGAGAAAATTGCGCTGCACCAGCTGGCCGGTGAGCTGAAAGGCGCTGCCCGCGCCGGAGAAGCCGGTCTCCGGGCGCAAGCTCCACAGGTCGCGCGTGTACACCAGCACGCCCACCTGGTCCGGCTCGCCGGCCCGCACCGCCACGATTCGCACCAGCGCGAAGATGCCGAGCGCCCGCAGGTTGCGCATGCTCTCCTCGACACGGTCGGCGCGGTAGGGCTCGCCCTGCTGGAACAGCAGCTCCCTGCGGATCACGCTCTCCCGCGTCAGCCAGTGGAACGCGTTGGGCCAGGTGGGCGCGAAGCGCGGCAGCACGACCGGGACCAGCAGCTCGTCGTTCTGCAACACCTCCTCGCGCACGACTTCGATGAACTCGATGCGCTTGCCCTCGGGCGCCGGATCGGGTTGCAGCGAGCGCTCGCGCAGCGCGCGCGCGGCACGCTCCGCCTCGTAGGTCGCGTCGCTGCGTTGCGCGTGAGCGGCCGCCGCGGCGACGCTGAGCGCACCGGATAAGAGCAGGCTGCCACAGCTCCGCCACACAGCCGCCCTCGCCCCGCGCATCGCGACAATCTATTGAAATGACACCGGGAATTCTACCGTCACCGGATCGCAGTGAGCGGCGCGCTGCACGGCGCCGGCGGAGCGCCGGGCGGGGTGCTAAGCCCCAGGGATTCGGCCGAATTCCGTGTTGCCCGGCCGGTTGAATCGCCGCATGCTACGCGCGTCCAAACGGACGGCTTCTTCGGAGGAGACAAGAGAAATGCGCAAGGCCCTCGCTTCCACCCTGGTGCTCGCGCTCGCGATGGCGATTCCAGGCAGCGTTAGCCCCGCCATGGCCAAGGCCGGCAACATGATCCGCATCGCCACCCTGGCGCCGCGCGACACCGACCTGACCCGGGGATTTGTTCGTATCGACCGCGGGCTGCGCCAGGCCACCAAGGGTGCCTGGGGCATCCAGCTCTACCCGAGCGGCATCGCGGGCGACGAGAAGGACGTCATCCGCAAGATGAAGGTGGGCCAGATGGACGGCTCGCTGATCACCTCGACCGGGCTCAGCCAGATCGTGCGCGACGTGACGGTGCTGACGGTGCCCGGCGTGATCGACAGCTACGACCGCGTCGAGAGAGTCCAAGCCGCGATGAAGCAGGAGTGGCAGGACCTGTTCAACAAGGCCGGCTTCAAGCTGATCGCCTGGGGCGAGGTCGGGCAGGTTCGCTTCTTCTCCAAGGCTCCGATCACCAAGCCGAGCGACCTCAAGGACATGCGTCCCTGGCTCTGGCCCGAGAGCTACATGATGAAGGAGACGTACAAGATCGTCGGTGCGAACCCGGTGCCGCTGGGGGTGCCCGAGGTCTACGGCGCGCTGCAGACCGGGATGATCGACATGGTCTGGAACACCGCGATCGCGGTGGTCGCCCTGCAGTGGCACACCAAGCTGAGCTACGTCACCAATCAGACCAGCGGCGTGCTGCTGGGCGCCATGATGATGACCAACGACAAGTGGAACAGCATCCCCGAGGACGTGCGCGGGACGCTGCTCGAGCAGATCAAGAAGAACATCGAAGGCGACAACAAGGACGTCCGCGCCAACGACAAGAAGGCCTTCGAGAAGCTGCTGCAGCGCGGCTACCACGCGACCAACTTCTCGCCCGAAGGCAAGAAGGAATACGACCAGCTCACCGCCACCGTGCGCGCGCACCTGGTCGGCCGCGCCTATCCCAAGGCGTTGCTCGACAAGGTGATGAAGATCGCCTCCGGCCAGTAGCCCGAGAGTCGAAGCAACCGCGTGAACGCCGGGGTCACCGCCCCGGCGTTCGCGTTTAACTCAAGAGCCGATCTCAAACGCCGCCCGATCTGGCACCGCCCCGCGGCGTCGCTTTCCTCGAAAGGGGGCTACCCTTCCTTCGTCCACCGGTGCCTGCTCGGCACCAGCTCGGCCACGATCATCGACCAACATCACCCGAGCGCAGGGCTAGATCCATTTGTCGTAGGTCTTGAGCAGCAGGAAGGTCTCGCTGCTGGTGATGCCCGGCACGCTGGCGAGCGATTCCGACAGGAAGTGAATCAGGCCCTGGTTGGAGGTCGTGAGCACCTCTACCAGCAGATCGTAGCGCCCGGTCACGATCGCCACGCTGCGCACCTCCGGCAACCGGCTGACGTCGCGCGCGCGGGTCTCGAGCTGCTTGCTCTCGTCCACCTTGAGCCCGATCACACACAGCTGGTGCTCGGCGATGAACTCGGGATTGACCACCCCGCTGACCCTGAACACGCCGGCGTCGAGCAGCTTCTTGATGCGCTGGCGCACCGTTCCTTCCGCCACCCCGAGCTTGACCGCGAGCGCAGAGTTGCTCGCGCGGCCGTCGCGGCGCAGGCCCTCGATGATGCCGCGATCGAGCGGATCCAGATGCGGCTCGCGACCCTGCTGCGGCGGCTTGGCTACGCGCATCGGCGCCCCCGCCCTCAGGCCGCCCGCGGCAGGCGCAGGGCCTCGGCGACGGTGGGGTGCACCACGCGGCCATCGGCGACGTTGAGGCCCCCGCGCAGCTCGGGCCGGCGCGCGGCAGCGCCCTCGAAGCCGTGCGCCGCGAGCAGCAGCGCGTACGGCAGGGTGATGCTGGTCAGCGCCAGCGTCGAGGTGCGGGCCACCGCGGCCGGCATGTTGGGCACCGCGTAGTGCAACACCCCGTCGACCGTGTACAGCGGCTCGTCGTGGCTGGTCGCGTGCGTGGTCTCGGCACAGCCGCCCTGGTCCACGGCCACGTCGACGATCAGCGCGCCGGGCTGCATCTGCCTCAGGTGCTCGCGGCGGATCAGCTTGGGCGCCGCCGCGCCCGGCACCAG
Source organism: uncultured delta proteobacterium (assembly GCA_963778655.1). Classification (GTDB taxonomy): domain Bacteria; phylum Myxococcota_A; class Polyangia; order Polyangiales; family JAFGIB01; genus CAVZVA01. The sequence continues at coordinate 1,080,689 of CAVZVA010000009.1, read as the reverse complement.
CACCGCGCCGATCACCAGGTCCGCCTGCGCCAGGCTGCGGCCGAGATTGGCCTCGTTCGCGTGCAGGGTCTGGACGCGGCCACCGAACAGGTCGTCTAGCTCGGCCAGCCTGCGCGGTGAGAGCTCGAGCAGCGTGACCTCCGCGCCGAGGCCCACCGCGACCTTGGTCGCATGGGTGCCGACCACGCCGCCGCCCAGCACCACCACCTTGCCCCGCTCGACTCCAGGCACGCCGCCGAGCAGCACCCCGCGCCCGCCGTAGGCGCGCTCGAGGTACTTGGCGCCTTCCTGCACCGAAAGCCTTCCGGCGATCGCGCTCATCGGCGCCAGACACGGCAGGCTCCCGTCCGGAAGCTGGATCGTCTCGTACGCGACAGCGGTCACGCGCCGCCGCATCAGCGCTTCGGCTAACGCCGGCACTGCCGCCAGATGCAGGTACGTGAACAGCAGCTGCCCTCGCTGCAGCAGCTCGTACTCCGAGGCCAAGGGCTCCTTGACCTTCACCACCATCTCGGCCCGCGCATAGAGCTCCACGGCCTCGTCGACCAGGCTCGCGCCCGCGACCCGGTAGGCCTCGTCGTCGAAGCCCGCGCCCAGGCCTGCGCCCCGCTGCACCAGCACGCCATGTCCCGCCCGCACGTACGCACGCACGCAATCGGGGGTGGCGCCGACGCGATACTCGCGGTTCTTGATCTCTTTCGGGATGCCGACGATCATGACCACAAACCTACGATATTCGTATTATTTATTCAATATCCTACGTAATTCGTAAACCCGACTCACGGCAAAGCAAGGCCCAGCAGGCGGAAATCGCACGCTAATTTCGTGCCTCCCGGCTTGCCGCTCTAGCTCCGGGCCCGCGGCTACTCGGGCTCGGCGGCCACGTACAGCTCGCCGCCCGCCTGTTGGAACTCGCGCGCCTTCTGCGCCAGCCCTTCGGCCTGCGCCTGCTCGACCTGCGCCAGCTCGCGCACATCCTGGGTCAGCTTCATCGAACAGAAGTGCGGTCCGCACATCGAGCAGAAGTGCGCCTTCTTGGCCGCGTCGGCCGGCAGCGTCTGATCATGGAAGGCGTGCGCGGTCTCGGGGTCGAGCGACAGGTTGAACTGGTCCTGCCAGCGGAACTCGAAGCGCGCCTTGCTCAGCGCGTCGTCGCGACGCTGCGCGCCGGGGTGCCCCTTGGCCAGGTCGGCCGCGTGCGCCGCGATCTTGTACGCGATCACGCCGGCCTTGACGTCGTCGCGATCGGGCAGGCCGAGGTGCTCCTTGGGCGTCACGTAGCACAGCAGCGCGCAGCCGAGCTGGCCGATCATCGCCGCGCCGATCGCCGAGGTGATGTGGTCGTAGCCGGGCGCGATGTCGGTGGTGAGCGGGCCCAGCGTGTAGAACGGCGCCTCGTGGCAGTCCTCCAGCTGGCGCTGCATGTTCTCGGCGATCTTGTGCATCGGCACGTGGCCGGGGCCCTCGATCATCACCTGCACGTCGTGCTGCCACGCGATCCGAGTCAGCTCGCCCAGCGTGCGCAGCTCCGCGAACTGCGCCTCGTCGTTGGCGTCGGCGATGCAGCCAGGTCGCAGCCCGTCGCCGAGCGAGAACGACACGTCGTACTTCTTCATCAGCTCGCAGATGCGCTCGAACTCCGTGTACAGGAAGTTCTCGCGGTGGTGGTGCAGACACCACTTGGCCATGATCGAACCGCCGCGCGAGACGATGCCGGTGATGCGGTCGCGGGTCAGCGGGATGTAGCGCAACAGCACGCCGGCGTGGATCGTGAAGTAATCGACCCCCTGCTCGGCCTGCTCCTGCAGCGTCTCCATGAACACGTCGATGTCGAGCCGCTCGGCTTTGCCCTTGACCTTCTCCAGCGCCTGGTAGATCGGCACCGTGCCGATCGGCACAGGAGAGTTGCGCACGATCCACTCGCGCGTCTCGTGGATCATGTCGCCGGTGGAGAGATCCATCACCGTGTCCGCGCCCCAGCGCGTGGCCCAGCGCAGCTTGTCGACCTCCTGCTCGATCGACGAAGCCAGGGCGGAGTTGCCGATGTTGGCGTTGATCTTCACCAGGAACTTGCGGCCGATGATCATCGGCTCGAGCTCAGGGTGCTTGATGTTCGCCGGGATGATCGCACGCCCGGCGGCCAGCTCGGCGCGCACCAGCTCGGGCTCCACCTGCTCGCGCGCGGCCACGAAGCGCATCTCTTCGGTGAGCAGGCCGCGCCGCGCGTAGTGCATCTGCGACAGGTTGCCGTCGCTGTCACGCAGGCGGGCCTCGATCCACGCTTGCCGCCGCCTGGGCAAGCCCGCGCGAGGGTCCACGCCCTCGGGCCCGCTGGTGTCGTAGACCACCAGTGGGGGCTCGTCCCCGCCGAGCTCGATCCGTCGCACGGGAACCCCGAGCTCGCCCTCGCTCAGCTTGCGGGAGGCGGGAAAGCTCTCCGCCAGAGGCGCGGACGCGCCGATCGACTGCGCGCCCGCCGCAGCCATGCGCAATTTCTTGTTCGACTCACTCATGCTTCCCTCCGCCGGCACAACCCGGATCAGGTTCAAAGGGTCTGTCTCAGGCGTCTCCGGAGCGACGCCACCCCTAGCGGTGTCAGTATATAGGGCAGTCGCGGGGCGACCGCACGCCCGCAGGCGGCGGCGGGTGGCCGTTTGAAGCGGATTATTGCCGCGCGGGCGCCACGGGGCTCCAGCCGAGCGCCCGCGGCGTGGGGTTGACTCCGGTCCCCGCGGACTTACCTTGCCGCCGCGAGCCCGCCTGGGCCCGCAGGGGTCTTGCCCCGCGCGCAGCGCGCTGGGGCGCAAACAGGATGGAGGCAACACGCCATGAAGATTCGTCCGCTACAGGATCGAGTGCTGGTCAAAAGAGTCGCCGAGGAAGCCAAGACCAAGGGCGGGATCATCATTCCCGACACCGCCAAGGAGAAGCCCTCCGAAGGCGAGGTGGTTGCCGTGGGCAGCGGGCACGTCCAGAAGGACGGCAAGGTGCGCCCGGTCGGCGTCAAGAAGGGTGACCGCATCCTGTTCGGCAAGTACAGCGGCAGCGACGTCAAGCTCGACGGCGTCGAGCACCTGATCATGCGCGAGGAGGACATCCTCGCCGTGTTGGAAAAGTAGCCGGTCGTCGAGATCTCAACCCCAACGCCAGGAACAACCATGAACGCCAAGGTAATTTCGTACTCGACGGCCGCACGCGACAAGATCCGCAGCGGGCTCGACCAGCTCGCCAACGCCGTCAAGGTCACGCTCGGTCCCAAGGGCCGCAACGTCGTGATCGAGAAGAGCTTCGGCGCCCCCGTCGTGACCAAGGACGGCGTGACCGTCGCCAAGGAAATCGAGCTCGAGGACAAGCTCGAGAACATGGGCGCGCAGATGGTGCGCGAGGTCGCGTCCAAGACCTCGGACGTCGCCGGCGACGGCACCACCACCGCGACCGTGCTCGCCCAGGCGATCTTCCACGAGGGCAGCAAGCTGGTCGCCGCGGGCCACAACCCGATGGCGGTCAAGCACGGCATCGAGGTCGGCGTCGGCGCGGTGGTCGAAGCGCTCAAGAAGCTGGCCAAGCAGACCAAGGATCCGCGCGAGATCGCGCAGGTCGGCACCATCAGCGCCAACAACGACCCGACCATCGGCAAGATCATCGCCGAGGCGATGGAGAAGGTCGGCAAGGAAGGCGTGATCACGGTCGAGGAGGCCAAGGGCCTCGAGACCACGCTCGAGGTGGTCGAGGGTATGCAGTTCGATCGCGGCTACCTCTCACCCTACTTCGTGACCAACCCCGAGCGCATGCTGGCCGAGCTCGAAGACCCATACATCCTGATCTGCGAGAAGAAGATCTCGAACATGAAGGACCTGCTCCCGATCCTCGAGCAGATCGCGCGCTCGCAGCGCCCGCTGCTGATCATCGCCGAGGACATCGAGGGCGAGGCGCTGGCCACGCTGGTCGTCAACAAGTTGCGGGGTACCCTGCATACGGTCGCCGTCAAGGCGCCCGGCTTCGGCGATCGCCGCAAGGAGATGCTCAAGGACATCGCGGTGCTGACCGGCGGCGAGGTGGTGAGCGACGATCTCGGGATCAAGCTCGAGAGCCTCACGCTGAACCAGCTCGGCCGCGCCAAGCGCGTGCACATCGACAAGGACAACTCCACCATCGTCGACGGCGCGGGCAAGAAGGCCGAGATCAAGGGACGCATCGAGACCATCCGGCGCCAGATCGAGGACACCACCAGCGACTACGACCGCGAGAAGCTGCAGGAGCGCTTGGCCAAGCTGGTCGGCGGGGTGGCGGTCGTCCACGTCGGCGCCGCGACCGAGGTCGAGATGAAGGAGAAGAAGGCCCGCGTGGAGGACGCGCTGCACGCCACACGCGCCGCGATCGAGGAAGGCATCGTGCCCGGGGGCGGCGTGGCGCTGCTGCGCTGCATCTCCGCGCTCGACGCGCTGGAGCTCGACCCGGAAGAAGCGACCGGCCTGCGGGTGCTGCGCCACGCGATGGAAGAGCCGATGCGCCAGATCGCCGCCAACGCGGGCGTCGAGGGCGCGATCGTGGTGGAGAAGGTGCGCGGTCTGAAAGCCTCGCACGGCTACAACGCCGCCACCGACACCTACGAGGATCTGCTGGCGGCCGGCGTGATCGACCCCGCCAAGGTGGTGCGCTGCGCACTGCAGAACGCGGCCTCGGTGGCGGGCCTGATGCTGACCACCGAAGCGCTGATCGCGGACAAGCCCAAGGAAGAGGACAAGGGCGGGGCCCACGCGGGGCATGCCCACGGTCACGACATGATGTAGCGCTCGCGTTCGGCCGTTCATCCGACGACGCCAGGTCGAGCCCGACCTGGCGTCGTTGCGTTTGGGCGCAGAGCACGGGCGCGGAGCCTGCGGTCGGGGGATGCGCCCACATTTGTATCCTGTTCAAATCGGCAACCGGGACCGCCTCGTGCCGGCCCAAACCCTTGCGCGGCCTTCTACCCTGCGCCCTCCGCCTGAGCGCGCCTGCAGCTCCGAAGGTGAGCGGGGGTGTGACTAATTGCCAAACAATCCTGGTGGGTTAGGAAATTATTCAACGGTGCCCCTGTACGCCACGGTGAGTTTGTGCGATTAAGGGACACCATGTACTCACGTGTATCTGGTTTGGTGGTGGTGACTCTGGTGGCGGTCTTTGCTGCGTTCGGCTGCGGCAGCAGCAAAGGCAGCAACAACGCGGCCGCATGCACGCCGATGGCGCGCAGCACGCCGCATGCTGCAGGGGATCCGTGCCCGCAAACCTCGCCCAACTGCCCGGCAGCACAAGGTTACGTCGCGGTTTCGACCTGCCAGACCAACGGCACCTGGAGCCTGATGTGCGACTGTGTGCTGGCGTCGACGCTGGGCACGGCCGGCAACGGCGCGCTCGCCGGGACCGGGGGCACGGGTGCCGGCCGCTGCGGCGACGGTGTGATCCAGGCGCCGGAGCAGTGCGATGGTGCCAACATCGGTACCGCCAGCTGCGCGAACATGGTGGGTGGAACCGGCGTAGTGACCTGCACCCCGACGTGCACGCTCAACATGAGCATGTGCGTCGCGGCCAACGCCTCGGGCGCGGGTGGCGCTGGTCACTGAGTCTTTGCCGCACGGAACGGCTCCGATCAGGCCGCGCAGCCAGAGGTTGCGCGGCCTTTGTCGCAGGGCCTTCACCCGGTCCATCGCCGCGTGCGCGCCCGGTTTCTCTTGCGCGCACGCCCGCGATGCGCTTCGCTCGACGCCGCTTTGAAGCTGATGGCCCGCGCCGATACCATAGCGACCGCATCTGAATCGACCTCGCCGGCGGGCGCAGCCGCAGCGCCGAGGATACGCGGGCGCGCCCGCACCTACCTCGGGATCTTCCTGGTCGCGCTCGCAACGCTGATGTTGGAGGTGCTGCTCACGCGCATCACCAGCGTGAGCGCCTGGTACCACCTCGCGTTCTTCGTGATTTCGCTCGGCATGCTGGGCATGACCGCGGGCGCCGTGCTCGTATTCCTGTGGCCGGCCGCGTTCCTCGATGCCGACATCCCAACGCGCCTGGCCCAGAGCGCCCTCGGCTTCGCGGTCGCGATTCCAGTCAGCGTGGCGATCGCGCTGGTGGTGCCGCTCTCGCCGGTAACCGACTTCATGAGCTTCGTGGCGCTGACCGCGGACGGTTGCATCCTCGCGGCGCCCTTCACCCTGGGCGGGATCACGCTCACGCTCGCGCTCACGCGCGCGGGCTTGCCCGCGAGCTTCGCGTATGGCGTCGATCTGCTGGGTGCTGCCACCGGCTGCATCCTGGTAATCCCCGTGCTCGCGCTGCTCGATGCGCCGAGCGCTTCCGTGCTTGCGGGCGCGCTGGCGGCCGCCGGCGGGTGGGCCTTCGCGAGCGCGAGTGGACGACGCGCGATCGCGGCGCCGGTGGTCGCGGTGCTGCTCACCGGGCTCAGCCTCGCCAACGCCTTCGCGCCGCTGCCCAGGCTGCGGCCAGCATGGGTCAAGGGCGCGCCTGAGAACCCGGCGGCGTACATGTTCATGCGCTGGAACACCTACTCGCGCGTGACCGTCGACTTCGGGGTGACGGCGCCGCCCTGGTTCTGGGCCAAGGGCCGAAACACACCGGCCGCGGTGATGGCGCCGATCGAGCAGCGTTTCATCAAGATCGATGGCGCCGCGGGCACGGCCATGGCGCGGCTCGGCAAATCGCCGCAGAGCCACGCCTACCTCGACTGGGACATCACCGCCGCGGCGCACTACATCAGGCCCAACGGTCCGGCTGCGGTGATCGGGGTGGGCGGCGGCCGCGACGTGCTCGAAGCCGTGCGCGTCGGACACCGGCCCGTAGTCGGCATCGAGCTCAACGACCTGATCGTGCGCCTGCACCGGAAGTACATGCGCGACTTCTCGGGGCTGGCGAGCCTGCCCGGCGTGCGCCTGGTGTCGGACGAGGCGCGAAGCTTCTTGGCGCGCGATCGCCAGCGCTACGACGTCATCACCATGTCGTTGATCGACACCTGGGCCTCGACCGGCACCGGGGCCTACAGCTTGTCCGAAAACGGGCTGTACACGCTGGAAGCCTGGCGCACCTTCCTGGCCCGGCTCAACCCGAACGGCGTTCTCAGCGTCTCGCGCTGGTACTTTGTCGACTCCCCCGGCGAGACCGGCCGCATGCTCGCGCTGGCGATGGACACGGCCTGGTCGCTCGGCGCCAAGAACCCCCGCACGCACATCATCCTGCTGCAGAACGACCTGGTCGCCACGCTGCTGCTCAGCCCCACCCCCTTCTCGAACACCGACCTCGATCGCGTGCAGCGGCTGGCTGTGGAGAAGGGCTTCAACGTACTGCTGACGTCGCGCCAGCTGCCCTTCCATCCCCTGCTGAAGAAGATCGCCACCCAGCCGACCCGAGAGGCGCTGCACCGCTGGGCCTCGCAGCAGGAGCTCGACTTCGTCCCGCCCACCGATGCGCGGCCCTTCTTCTTCAACATGCTCAAGCCGGGCGCCTGGCTCAGGAATCGTGCCAGCGTCAATCAGCTCGACCTGAGCTTCCTCGGCAACCTGCAGGCCACCCAGACGCTGCTCTACGCCACCCTGGTCAGCTTGCTGCTGTCGCTGCTGACGCTGGCGCTTCCGATGGCGAGCCGGGTGCGGGAGCTGCGCGCCTTCCGCCGCGGCGACGTGCTGGCGGCGCTCGGCTACTTCGCGCTGATCGGGCTGGGCTTCATGTTCGTGGAGATGGGCCTGCTCTCGCCGTTGAACGTTTTTCTCGGCCATCCCACGCTGGCGCTCGCGGTGCTGCTCGGCGGCCTGATCTTCTTCACCGGCCTGGGCAGCATGTTGAGCGCCCGGATCGACGTCAGCCGGCTGGGCTGGGCGCGCCTCTATCCGCTGATCCCCGCCGCGATGGTGCTGCTCGCGGCGCTCGCGCTGCTGCCGATGATGCACGCGTTCCAGGCGGCTCCGACCCCGATCCGCATCGCGGCCAGCGTGGCGCTGCTGATCCCTCCGGCGCTGGGGCTGGGGCTGTGCTTCCCGCTCGGTCTGCGGCTGACGGAGCGCATGGAGCTGACAACCGCGGGCGTGCACCCCCAGACGCGCCTCGGTCCCTGGCTGTGGGGTATCAACGGCGCGTTCGGCGTGTGCGCCAGCGGGCTGGCCCTGGGCACGTCGATGGTGTGGGGCATTCCGACCACGCTGCTGATCGGCGCGGGCTGCTACCTGCTGCTGCCGCTGATGACGTGGCGGTTGTCGCGCGTAGGCAGTTCCTGATACCAAGCGCCATGAGCGGGCGCGAGACGCGGCTGCTGCTGGGCGTGTCGCTTTCGGCGTGGAGCTGCGCGTTCAGCCGTGTGCTCGCCCAGGCGCTCGACGACGTGCAGCTGCAACAGAGCGCCGCCGTGGCCGCGCTCGGGTTCGCGCTCGGACCGCTGCTGGCGGCGTTGCGGCCGCCGCCGCGAGAGCCGCGCGCTGCCCGGCGCAGGCTGGCCTGGTCCACGACGCTGTACGCGCTGCTGCTGCTCGGCGCGAGCGCGACCTGGGTGCGCCTGGCGCACGGGTTGACGCCGGTGTTCGGCGCCAGCGGCGGCGCGGGCCTGCTGCTCGCGTTGCCGCTGTGCGTCGGCGGCTACGCGCTGGCCGCGGCCGGGCCGATCTGGCCCGCGCTCGCGGGCGCGGCAGCCGGTGCGGCGCTCGCCCTACCCGCGCTCGAGCTGCTGGGCGCCGCGCCCCTGCTCGCGCAGGCCTGCCTGGTCGCCGCGCTGGCGGCGCTGCTGTGCGCGCGCGCGCCCCACGTCGAGCGCCGCGATCCGGTCTGGAGCCTGAGCGGCGTCGCGTTTCTGGCGGCGCTGCTGGCGGCGCTGGACGCGCATCAGGCGCTGCCGCTGCCCGAGCAAGGGCCGCCGCTGGGGCGGCTCGCCGCGCTGCGCGCGCACCTCAGCCAGAGCGGAGTCCGTCTGATCCCTCAGTCGAGCCGCTGGGATGGTTATGGTCACCTCCAAGTCTTCACGCTGGCGGGCAAGCCTGCCGGCGCCGGCCGGCTCGGGTTGCTGGCGCGCGACTCCGCGCCGCTCTCGGGTGTCGTGCGCGGCAACGGGAACTCGACCGAGGATGCGCTGCAGGCGCTGTGCGAGGGCACGCTGCTGAGCGAGCCGTACGCGCGGCCCCGGCCGCGAGTGCTGCTCGCGGGCTTCGGCGGGGGGCTCGAGCTGCAGTGCGCGCTGCGCCGCGGCGCCCAACACGTCGACGTGGCAGAGCCCAGCGCAGCGTTGCGCGCCGCGATCGGTGGCGAGCTCGATCGCCTGCTGCACGGCGCGGCCACGGATCCACGGGTGCAGATCCACGCCGCCTCCGCGCGCAGCTTGGCGCGCCGCACGCACGGCTACGACCTGGTGCTGATCGCGGCCCGTGGCCACAAGCACCGGCTCTCGGCCGGCGTGCTGCCTGTGCCCGAAGCCCTGCTCCCGACCGACGCCGCGCTCGCCGACCTGATCGGCGCGCTCGCACCCGACGGAGTGCTCTCGGCCATCGTGCAGGGGGAGCCGGCCGCGCTGCGCTTCGCCAGCACGGCCTTCTCCGCGTTGCGCTTGCTCGACCAACCCAAGCCCGACAACCACATCGTCGTGCACCAGAGCGGCAACGCCTACGCCCTGCTGATCAAGCGCAAGCCGCTCGAGCTCGACGAAGTGCTCGCGCTGCACGAGCGCAACCGGGAGCGCCGCAGCGTGCAGACCGACCCGCTGCTGCTCGATCTGTTCGAGTGGCCGCTCGATTCTCCCGCGCTGCGCTACACGCCCGGCGCGGGCTTTCAGAACCGCTTCGGCGAGCTGTTCGCGCGCGCGAGCCGGCCGGGCGTGCCGCCGATGCAGAAGGGCTACGTATTCGACATCAGCGTCGCCAGCGACGACCGGCCGCTGTTCTTCGAGCTGACGCGCTGCGCGCGCTCCGACACCTACGGCGCGCAATCCGCCTGTGCCGCTCTGCCGCGCCTGGCCGGGCTGTGGTCGATCGCGGCGCTTGGCTTGCTCTTGTTGCTGGGGCTGCGGGTCCGGGCCTCGGCCGTGGGCCCGGGGCTGCGCGAGCTGCTATCGCTGGCGTGCTCGGGCGCTGCCCTCACGCTGGGCTTCGCCTTGCTGAGCCACCTGCTCGCGATCTTCGCCGCCGTTTCGGCGCGGGGCTTCGTGCTGGCGGCCCTCGGAATGCTCGGCGGCGCGGCCTTTGCGCTGGCCCGGCGACGCCCCGCGGCGCAGGCCGCCGCCAGGCGCACGCTCGCGGACGCAGCCATGGCCCTGGTGGTGCTCGCCTTGCTCACCACCGGGCTGGCGCCGGTGCTGGCCGTGCTCTCGGCCCGCGGCGCCCTGCTGTGGGTCGTGGCGGGCGCGCCGGCCGCGGCCGCGCTCGGGTTCACGCTGGCCCAATCGGCGCGCGCGCTGGTCGCGGGCGAGGCCCCGGAGCCGAGCGCCCGGCGCGCCACCGCTGGGCTGGCCGCCATCACGCTGGGAGCCGCCGCGGCGGTGCCGGCCGCCGCGGCGCTGCCGCTGCTGGCCGACTACAACGCGCTTTCAGCCGTCGCAGCGCTGCTGCTCGCGCTGCCGACCGTGCTGGCGTTGCGCAGGCCGCAGGCCGCAGCTTGAGCCCGGCCGCACCCGGCAGCGATGGCGGGCGCACACCCGGCACCGGCAAGTTGGCTCAGCACGAGTCGCGCTTGCGCTCGAGCAGGCGCAGGCCGTCGCGCGCCAACGCCTTGATCAGATGACCCATCTTCGGGTGCTCGGGCTCGAGGTCGGCGGGCACGCCGCGTTCGCGCAGGGCCTCGCTGGTGACCGGACCGATCGAGGCGACCAGCACGCGCCGGCTCAGCGCGGACAGCAGCGCCTCGCGCTGCCCCTGCTGCTCGGCCACCTGCAGCAGGTGCTCGATTTGGTGCGCGCTGGTGAACAGCACCGCGTCCGCGCCCTCGTCGCACAGGGCGGCGATCGCGCGGCGCAAGGGCGCAAGGTCTTCCGGTAGCTGCCAGGCGTAGACCGCCGCGCTGTGGACCAGGGCGCCGCGCGCACGCAGCGCCGCGAGCAGCGCGGGGTTGGGCCGACCGTACTCCTGGACCCACACCCGCTTGCTCGCCAGCTCCAGGCCTTGCATGACCCGCTCCAGCTCGTGCCAGGTGTTGGGCTCGGAGGCGACCAGGCTCGGCTTGAGCCCCAGCTCCTTGAGCGCGGCCGCGGGCTTGGGCCCGCGGCAGACCAGGGTCAGGCGGCCGAGCGCGGCAAGTAGCTCGGCCTCGGGCCAGCGCGTGCGCAGCGCTGCGAGCAGCGCGCGCACCCCGACCCCTGTCAACAGCACCAGCAGGTCGCACTCGCCACGCTCGAGCGCGACCCCGAACGCGAAGGCCTGGGCCTGGTCGCCGAGCGGCACCTCGCGCATCGAAGGTGCCGACAGCACCGACATGCCGTGGCGTTCCAGCAGGCGCGCCATCTCCTGGCTGCGGCGGCTCTCGAGGCTCACCGTCCGCAGCGCGATTCGAATGCTCATGCCAGCTCACCCGGGCGCCCGGCGGCGCCGCAGGAGCTTGACCTCTGATGGCGGGGCGCGCGATGCGAAGACGGCCGCCGTTGCCGCTTTTTTTGAAATCGACTATCATTTTCAGGATCTGAGAACCCCTACCTGGCCGGAAAATCCGGCCAGAATTGTCCTTCCGAGAGTCGGTTTCGGCCTTGATCTTCCGCCTCCCGTGGATACAACTTCAGGGCCTCAAACGATGTTGAAAAGCATTATCAGTAACCGAACCGTCTTGCTCGCTTGGGGGGTGCTCGCCCTGGCCTGGGCAGTCCCCGGCTCCGCGCACGCCGAGCAGTTCTTCACCGTCCGCCAGTTGCTTGCGGACCAGTTCCACGCGTCGGCGCGCGTGACCTATCTGCAGGTCCGCCCCGGCGCCGAAGCACGCGCGCGCATCGAGCGGCGCCTGGGTCGCCGCCTGCAGAAGCCCGAGTACACGTTCTACGTCGCCACCAGCGGCGGGCACGTGGACGGCTATGCGCTGTTCGACGAAGAGCGGGGCCAGCACGAGCTAATCAGCTTCGGTACCTTCTTCGATCCCCAGGGCCGCGTGACGCGGGTGGAGATCCTCGCCTATCGCGAGCCCTACGGCGACGGGATTCGCGCCGAGCGGTTCAGGCGCCAGTTCGTGGGGCGCAACGCGCGTAGCGGCTTTGCCGCGGAACGGGACATCGACGCGGTCAGCGGCGCGAGCATCTCCTCGCGATCGATGTGTGTTGGCGTCAAGCGCGCCGCCGTGCTGCTCGACGAGGCGGTGCTCAAGAGCCCTGCGGTGCTCGCAGCGCGCTGAGCCCGATGAAGGACTTCACGCGTCCGCGCGGTCGCCTGCGCAACCTGCCGCTGGCCGCGCGCGTCGTCTACTCCGTGTTCCTCGCCTTCACGCTGCTCGCGCTGGCCCTCACCGCATGGCTGGGGCAGGCGATGGTGGGGCTCGACCTGAAGCGCCTGGACAGCTACTACGCGGGCACCGCGGCTCGCCCCGGGCCGGCCGCCGCGGCCACCCCGCCCGCCGGCGGCGGCCCCGTGCTCGAGCTGCCCCCCGAGGCCGACGCGCAGCCGGCCGCGGAGCCGATGCCGCTGCGCAAGCTGCTCGAGGTTACCCACTTCCACCTCTTCTCCATGCCGGTATATCTATTGATACTGTCGCACCTGTTCATGCTCTCGCGCAGCAGCGAGCGCGCAAAGCTCGCCTGGATCACGCTCGGCACACTCGGCACCGCGGGCCACATCGCCGCGCCCTGGGTCGTGCGCAGCGGAGCCGGCGGCGCGGCGCTGCTCTACGGCGTGAGCGGGCTGCTGCTTGCCGCGAGCATGTTGGTGATGGCCGCGGTTCCGCTCTGGGAGATGTGGGGCCCCCTGTCGGGCCCCCAACACGGCCCAGAATGAGTCGAGATTTGTCTGTCAACTCATTATAACGACAGCATTTATAGCGCCCATGTCAGAAGCATTCGAGAGCCCGTTCGAGCGCGCTGGCGAGCCGGCCCCGCGGCATCACGCCGTAAGGCCGGCAGGCCCTGCCCGAGAACCGTCCTAGTTGTTGATCTGGCAGTAGGACGCGTTGCCGCCGAACGCGGCGACGCAGCTCATCCCTGTCGGACAGCCCATCGTCATCATCGCGCAGTTGAGCGCGCACACCATCTGGCCGCCTCCACCCGGACCGCTCTGCACGCAGGTGGGATCGATGCTGCCGCTGCTGGGCTTGGTGGTGCAGTCCGAGCTCATCATGCAGGTGGTGGAGCAGTGACCGGGCCGGGCCGCATTCATGCCGTATGCCGGGGTACCGCCGATGCAGAGCATGTTGTCGGCGCACTCGGTGCTGGCCATGCAGCTCTCCCACTCCTTGGCGGTGCCCGGAGGCATCCCCGCGCCGGCCGTGTACTTGCACGAATAGGTAGCGGTCGCGCCCCCCCTTGGCCGCCTCCCCCCTGGCCGCCTCCGGTGAAGCCCGTCGCCATGCACGCCATGTCAGTGGGACAGCTGGTGTCGTCGGTGCCGGTGCAGGGGATCTGGCAGACCTGCGTCGTGCCGCCAAAACTGGCTGCGCCACAGGTATAGGTCGTGCCGCTGGGCGCCAGCCCCGCGCAATCGGAGTCCATGCTGCAGACCTTGCTGCAGAAGCCCTGGCCGCCGCCCCCTGGCGAGAAGCAGGCAAAGCCCTGGTTGCACTCGCCCTGGGCCATGGTGCAGACCGAGAGCTGGTTGCCGTCGCTCGGCAGCGGTGTGACCGTGCCTCCGCTGCCACCGCCCGTGCCCGAATCCGCAGCGGTCATGCCGCCGTCCTCGTCCGCCGTGCCGCCGGCGCCGCCGCCGGTACCCCCGGTGCTGCCGCTGGCGCCCCCGGTGCTGCCGGTGGTGCCCCCGCTGCTGCCGGTGGTGCCCCCGCTGCTCGCGCTCATGCCCCCGGTGCCGGCCGAGCCGCCGTCGGCTCCGCCACCACCGCCGCCCGAGCAATCACAAGCGCCCAGGGTCATGGTCGCCTGGCACACCTGCGTGCCGGTCATCGACCCGCACATGCAGGCGACCGACGCCCCTACCGCGGTCCCCTTCGGACAAGGAGTTGCCTTCTTGCTACTGCCGCACCCCACCACCACGAAGGCCAGCGCGCCGGCCAGCATCCACGCCTTCCACGATTGCATTTGAATCGACTCCCTTCACCCTGCTAACCCACGGGCTCGTCCTATCCGAGCCGAAGCGGTGCGTACCATCCCCAAAGAATCCTGGGATACAGACTGCTCATCGGATGGTCAAACGGACGCGGCTCTCCTAAGAAAGTGCGCGAATAAGAGAGACGTGGCTCACTTTTCGTGTCCCCCGGGCGTCACACAGGCCGCACGCTACGCGGCGCGCCGCGCTACACGCGCAATCGATGGCTACGCAGCTGGCTGCGCGCTGCTGCTGGCGATCGCTGGCGGGTGCGGTGGCGGAGCGAACCCCGCAACGCAGGACGCCGGACCGATCGAAGCCGGCCCCAGCGACGCCGGCGACCAGCACTGCCTCGAGCCCCCCCTGTCGCTGGATTGCACCCCCGCGTTCGACCCCTCGTATCAGGCCCTCTACACCAACCTACTGCGCAAAACCTGCGGCGCCCCCGAGACCGGTGTCTCTTGCCACGGACCCGACGGCGCCCAGGACGGGCTGGTGCTCTCCGACAACGCGCAAGGCTACGACTACTTGCTCGGCAAGGTGGACGGCCGGGCACGGGTCGTCGCCGGCAAGCCCGAATGCAGCGTGCTCGAGCAGCGGCTGGAGTCGAATGACCCGGGCTTCAGGATGCCGGCCGGCATGCCCCAGCTACCCGAGGACGTGCGCTGCGCGGTGCGGCAGTGGATCGCCATGGGGGCCAAACGCTGACCGCACGGGGCTGGTAGTCACGGCAGTGCGCGTTGCCCGTAGGCGTGCGCGTGCCCGCCCCGCTCACTAACTTCGCTTGCGGATGCCGAACAGCTTGCGGCCGATGATGCGCAGCGGGTCGTAGTAGCGGTCGACGACGCGCTCTTTCATCGGGATGATGCCGTTGTCGGTGATGTTGATGTGCTCGGGGCACACGTCGGTGCAGCAACGGGTGATGTTGCAGTAGCCGGAACCGAACTCCTTGCGCACCTCGGGGATGCGATCCTCGTCGTCGAGCGGGTTCATCTCCAGGCCCGGCCAGACGGATCATGAAGCGCGGGCCCGACGAACTTGCCCTTGCCGCCGCGGTCACGCAGCACGTGGCAGGTGTTCTGGCACAGGTAGCACTCGATGCACTTGCGGAACTCTTGAACGCGGTCGACATCCTCCTGGTACATGCGCCGCTTGCCGTCGGGCCCCGGCGGCTTGGGCTTGAAGGGCGCGATGCGCTGGTTCTGCTTGTAGTTCCAGGAGACGTCGGTGACCAGATCCTTGATCACCGGAAAGCTCTTCAGCGGCTGCACGGTGATGGTCTGGTGAGGCTCGAAGCTGTTCATGCGGGTCATGCAAGCGAGCCGCGGAATGCCGTTGATCTCCATACTGCAGGAGCCGCACTTGCCAGCCTTGCAGTTCCAGCGGATCGCGAGGTCGCCGGCCTGCTTCGCCTGAATCTGGTGCAACACGTCGAGCACCACCATGCCCACGCTGATCTCGGGCTCGTAGGTGACGAAATCGCCGCCCTGGGCATCGCCGCGCCAGATGCGGAAGGTGCGCTTGGTATCCTCCATCACTCCACCTCCGCGCCGACGCGGCCCGCCTCGAGATCCTCGATCTTGGAGTACGCGATCTCGGAGAGCGCCTTGGGCGCCGGTGGCTTCTCTTCCTTGACCACTTGCATCGTCTCATCCGCGCCCTTCTTGATCACGACGCGATACTTGAGCCACTCGTCGCGCTCGCCCTCGAAGTCGAGCCGGGTGTGCGCACCGCGGCTCTCCTCCCGCGTGAGCGCAGCGCGCGTGACCGCCTCCGCGGTGATCAGCATGGAGCGCACCGAAAGCGCTTGATGCCAGCCCGGGTTGTACTGGCTCGCGCCCTGGGCCTTGACCTGCTGCGCGCGTTGCTTGAGCGGCTGCAGCTTGTCGATGCCGGCCCTGAGCTCGTCGCCCGTGCGCACGATGTTGCAGTGATAGTCCATGATCTGCTGCAGCTCGTCCTGCAGCAGGTAGGGGTTCTCGCCGCTCTCGCGGTTGAGCGGCTCGGTCGCGGTGCGGAAGGCGAGCGTGATCTGGGCGTCGTCGGCCTCGGGCGTGGTCGAGAGAGCGCGCGCGTAGCTCGCGGCGCCGTCGGCGGCGAGCTTGCCGAACACCAGCAGGTCCGAAAGCGAGTTGCCGCCCAGGCGGTTGGCGCCGTGCAGCCCGGCGGCGCACTCGCCGGCACGCGAACAGGCCGGGCACGCTGGTCATCTGGCTGTCGGCGTCGACCCGGATGCCGCCCATGAAGTAGTGCAGCGTGGGTCCGACCTCCATCGGCTCCTTGGTGATGTCGACCTCGGCCAGCTCCTTGAACTGGTGGTACATCGAGGGCAGCTTGCGCTGGATGAACTCGGCCGGCCGGCGCGAAGCGATGTCGAGCAACGCGCCGCCGTGCGGCGAGCCGCGGCCGGCCTTGACCTCGGCGGTGATCGCGCGCGCAACCACATCGCGCGTGAGCAGCTCGGGCGGCCGCCGCGCGCCTTCCTTGCCGGCGAGCCAATCGTTGGCCTCCTCGACCGTGTCCGCGGTTTCCGGAGCGAAGCGTTCGGGGATGTACTTGAACATGAAGCGCTCGCCCTTGTTGTTGAGCAAGATGCCGCCGTCCCCGCGCACGCCCTCGGTCACCAGCGTCCCGCGCACCGAGGGCGGCCAGACCATGCCGGTGGGGTGGAACTGGGTGAATTCGAGGTCCATCAGCTCGGCGCCCGCGTCGTAGGCCAGCGCCAGGCCGTCTCCGGTGTACTCCCAGGAGTTGCTGGTCACGCGCCAGCAGCGGCCGCCGCCGCCCGAAGCCAGGATCACCGCGCGGCAGCGCAGCAGCAGGAAGCGTCCGCTGTCGCGGTGGTACGCAGCCACGCCTGCGACGCGTTGGCCGTCCTTGAGCAGCTGCAGCGCCGTGCACTCCATGAAGAAGTCGATGCCCTGGTGCACGCCGTGGTCCTGCAGCGAGCGGATCAGCTCGAGCCCGGTGCGGTCGCCGACGTGCGCCAGCCGCGGGTAGCGATGACCGCCGAAGTTGCGCTGGCTGATCAGCCCGTCCTTGGTGCGGTCGAAGACCGCGCCCCATTCCTCCAGCTCCATCACGCGGTCGGGAGCCTGCTTGGCGTGCAGCTCGGCCATGCGCCAGACGTTGTGAAACTTGCCGCCGCGCATGGTGTCGCGGAAGTGCACCTTCCAGCTGTCGCGCTTGTCCACGTTGCCGAGCGCGGCGGCCATGCCGCCCTCGGCCATGACGGTGTGCGCCTTGCCGAGCAGGCTCTTGGACAACACGCCGGTCTTGAGGCCGTGCGCGCTGCAGCCGATGGCCGCGCGCAGCCCTGCGCCGCCGGCACCGATGACGACCACGTCGAGCTCGACGGTCTGAATCTCCGAAACATCCATTGTTAGTTCCAGGTGTTGGGGTCGTGGATCACGCCCATGGCGACCATGCGCACGTAGAAATCCGCGAACGCGACCCAGAACAGGCTCACCATCGCGTACCACATGTGGCGCTCGTTGAACCAGGTCGAGAACTTCCACAGCTTGAGCTTGGTGGTGCTCTGACCGCACGACATGCAGTCGTCACCGCCGCCCACCAAGTGGCGGAAGGAGTGACAACCGAAGGTGTAGCCGGCCAGCAGCAGGGTGTTCACGCTGATCACGATGCTGCCCACGCCGATGCCGAGCTGACCGTCGCGCACGAACGAAGCCAGTGCGTCGTAGGTCAGAATCGGCAGGTAGATGATCGCGATGTACATCGCGTAGCGGTGCAGGTTCTGGAACAACAGCAGCGCGGTCTCCCCGCGATAGCCACGGCGGGCAATGGGCGTGACCGCACAGCCTGGCGGCGAGCCGGCGAAGCTGCGGTAGTACGCCTTGCGGTAGTAGTAACAGGTGAAGCGCAGCAGGCCCGGCCCGACCAAGGCGAGCAGCGCCGGGCTCGCAGGCACGAAGCCGGGCCACCACGCGGGCCAGGCCCCGAACCAGGCATCCGCGACGGGCATCGCCGCGCGGGCCGAGTCGGACGAGAACAGCACCGGCGCGTAGACCGGGCTCAAGTACGGCGCAACGAAGTAGAACTCGCCCTGGAACGCCGCCCAGGTCAGGTACACCACGAGCACCGAGAGATAGACGAAAACCGCGGTCGGACCGAGCCACCAGCTGTCGGTCCTCGTGGTCGTGGCCGGACCCGTGGGGTGGCCGCCGATCACCGGCAGATGCGTCGTCGCCATGGCGGAAACGTGCTCCTTCCCCTCGAAACGTCGAGGTCGTCGCGAGTCAGCGGGCCGGATATAAGCAGGGCGCTTTGGCGGGCGCAACGTCCGTTTGCGACCCGTTGCGCTGGCTTGACTCGAACATTGTTCTAGAATAAGGTTCTGCCGAGGGGGCGGAGGCACGATTTCATGGACGAGCACGACCCGCACCAGCAGCTCGCGAGCATGGACAGCCTGCTCAAAGAGCTGCGCGAAGGTCGCCCCGTGGTGATGGTGGACGACGAGCACCGCGAGAACGAAGGCGATCTGATCATCCCCGCGTCGAAGGTCAGCGCCGAGCTGATCGCATTCACGATCCGTTACACCGGGGGCGTCATCTGCCTGGCCATGCCCAACGCGCTGGCCGACCACCTGCGGCTACCGCCGATGGTGGAGCACAATAGTGCGCCGCGGCAGACCGCATACACCGTGTCGATCGAGGCCAAGTGCGGGGTCGGCTCCGGCATTTCGGCCAAGGACCGCGCGACCACCATCCTCACCACGGTCAAGCCCGGCGTGAGCGCCGACGATCTGGTCCGACCGGGCCACGTGTTTCCGCTGCGCGCGCGCGACGGAGGGGTGCTGCGGCGCGCCGGCCACACCGAGGCGGCGGTCGACCTGTGCCGGCTCGCGGGCCTGCCCCCGGTGGGTGCGATCAGCGAGCTCATGCACGACGACGGCACGATGATGCGGCTGCCGGCGATCCTGAGCTTCGCGCGCGAGCACGGCCTCAAGGTGGGTTCGATCGCGGACCTGATCGGCTACCGGCTGGAGCGCGACGTCTTCGTCAAGCCGGTGGCACACGCGAAGCTGCCCACGCGCTGGGCCGAGTTCATGGTGCACGGCTTTCGCGACGAGCTGCAGGGCAACGAGCACGTGGCGCTGACGCTCGGCGCCGTGGGCGACGGCCGGCCCGTGCTGGTACGCATGCATTCGGAGTGTCTGACCGGCGATTCGCTCGGCTCGCAGCGCTGCGACTGCGGGGCGCAGCGCGACGCCGCGCTCGAGATGATCGCCGGCGAGGGTCGCGGCGTGCTGGTGTACCTGCGCCAAGAGGGCCGCGGCATCGGCCTGCTGAACAAGCTCAAGGCATACGAGCTGCAGGACCAGGGCGCCGACACGGTGGAGGCCAACGAGCGGCTCGGTTTTGCACCGGACCTGCGCGACTACGGCGTGGGCGCGCAGATCCTGTGGCAGCTGGGGGTGCGCGACCTGCGATTGCTGACCAACAATCCACGCAAGATCGCGGCGATCGCGGGCTACGGCATGCGCGTCGTGGAGCGCGTCTCGATCCAGGTCGGGACCAACCCGCACAATCGCCACTACCTTGCGACCAAGGTAAAGAAGCTAGGCCACCTGATGCCTTAGCTCCGGCCCAGAAGCGCCCAGGAGCGGCTACGTCCTCGCCCCGGACCTGCGAAATACTCGGAGCATTCCTCGATCCGGGGCTCCGGGCGCGCTCGCTCCTGAACCCTTCTGGACCGGAGCTTCGCGTCCGCGCCCAGCGCGGGCACGGTAATTCCCATGACCCATCCCGGTAGTCGGCAACGTAAGCGCGAGATCTTGGACGCGGCATTGCAGTGCTTTGCCGGCAAGGGGTTTGCGGCGACCACGATGGCCGACATCCGCGAGCGCGCAGGCGCGAGCACCGGCAGCATCTATCACCACTTCAAGAGCAAGGAGCAGCTCGCGGCCGAGCTGTATCTCGAAGGCGTGCGGCGCGCGCAGCAACACGGCTTGGAAGCGTTGCTGCACGAGCACAACGCCGAGCAAGGTGTGCGCGCCCTGGTCAACGCGTACCTCGACTGGGTTCGTGACAATCCCCGCTTCGCGGCGTTCCTCTACGCGATGCAACAGGCGGACTTCGTCCAGGCGGTGGAAGCGGACCTCGAGCGAATTCAGCGCGAGGGCGTCGAAGGCGCCGCCGAGTGGTTTCGCGCGCGCATGCTTCGGGGCGAGCTGCCGAACCTGCCGGCTGACGTCGTGCGGGCCATTCTCTACGGACCGGCTGCGCACTTCGCGCGCCAGTGGACGGCCGCCCAGGCCGACGTGGACCTGGAGACCGCCAAGCGGCACCTCGCAACCGCGGCCTGGCGCGCCCTCGACGGCCTGCGCAGCACGCCGGGCCGGTAAACGCTCGCGCCGCTACAACAGCAGCGTCAGGCCGACCACGCCGTAGAAGTACTGATCGGTCGCGCCGCCGGCGATGCGCCCGGCCGTCTGCACGCCCGCATCGCGGGGACTGGGATTGAGCGAGAAGAAGTAGCGGGCCATGCCGCCTCCAAGGTCGGCGGCCAGCAGCTCGGAAAACGCGTAGCGAAGCGACAGCTCGGCCTCGACGCCGCCGCCGCTCACGTGCGGGAACCAGGTCGTCGTGGCCAGCTCGCCGTAGCCGAGCGGCAGCAGGTAGGCCGCCCGCAGCCCAATCGACAGCGGGCGCAGCACGGCGATCCGTCCATCGGCGCCCATACGCACGAAGCCATACGAGACGCTCGGCACGCCAGGGTCCTGCCCCTTCGCATCCGCAATGCTGAGGCTCTGGCCGCCGTAGCCGACCAGCACGCCGAGCTCGTGGTTGCCGAGCGGCACGCGCAGGCGAGCCGCGACGCCGAAGGCGAAGCCTTTCGTCTTGAAGGCCAGATTGCCCTCGGTGGCGTTGACCGGCCACAGCATCTGCGCCTGCAAGTCCAGCCCGAGATTGGCGACAAAGCTGCGGGTGAAGTGGGCGGCCGGATACCAGCGTGCCTCCAGGCGCATCGCGCCGGTCGCGTCGAGCGTGTGCTCGGCCAGCGGCAGCAACGCATCGCGATAGGCGTAGCTGCGGGTCACCACCCGCACGGCCGCGCTCAGCTCGAGCGCCTTCGGACGCGGTCCCGCCGCCTGCTCCGGCTCCGGCTCGGGCTCGACCGGCTGCGCTTTGGGCGGCGGGGCTGGCTTAGGCTCCAGGTTCGGTTTCGGCTCCGGCTCCGGCTCGGGCTCGGGCTGCGCGGCCGGTGGCCGCGCGCGAGACAGCGCCTCGCCGATCTCGTCGATCAGCCCTTTCTTGACGTGGCGGGGCAGCGCGGCCGAGCGGGCCCTGATGCTGGCCTCGCCGAGTTGCGAGCCGTCACTGCCTCCGAAGACGCGCAAGCTAAGCTCCGACCTCGCGCCGTGCTTCTCGACGTGGCCTTCTACGAACGCCGACAGCGAGAGCTCGCGCGCCACCGCCACCCGACCCGCCTCGCTCGACAGCTCGACGTGTTGCGATGCCGCGCTGTTGCGAGCGTCCTTCTCGCCAACCGCCTCGAAGCCGGGGTCCTTGGAGAGCGCGTCGACCACCGCATTGCGGACGCGCGCAGCGCCCGGGCCGTCGAAGCGCAGCACGACCACCCGCGCAGGCGCCTGAGCCTGCGCGGCGGCCGCCGCGCACCACAACAAACCCGCCCATGCCCCGATCCGCAGCCGCCTCACTGCATGCCTCCGTCGCTCGGAGCAGCGGCGCTTCCGCCCAGCGCCTGCACCCAGTCGCTCAGGCACTTGGTGTCGGTCGCGGACAGCACCCCGCCGAACGGCATCTGCACGCCGCACGGCGGCGAGCTGCCGAGCTTGCCGAGCAGCAGGCTGGCGCCGCCCGAAGTGTCGATATAGGTCCGGCCGCCGCACGTGGCGCTGGTCGACTTCCGATCGACCAGGCGCGCCGCGACCCCCGCCGAGGCCAGATCGACTTGCGGCGATCCGGCCGCGTGACAACCGGCCAGCCCGCAGGTCTTTTGGAAGATCTGGGTGGCGCACGCCGGCGGTTCGCCGATCGCCGGCCCGGCGTCCCCGGCAGGAGCGCCTGCGCCGCCGGCGGCGGCGGCAGGAGCGCCCCCGTCGAGCCGCGCGAGCACAGCCGAGAAGCGCTTCGGCTGGTCGAGCTTGCCCGCGCAGCCGCACAAAAGCAGCGCCGCGAGCCCGAGCTGAAACCGTCGCATCCCGTTCACCGGCCCTTCCCCCCCGGCCTCGCCGCCACTCGCGCCAAGCCGGACCGCCCTGCCCCGCCATCGTTCGGCATCAAAATCGCAACATGTAACCCGCCCAGGTGAGGCCGGAGCCGACGCCCACGACGGCGAGCTCGTCCTGCTCGCTCCAGCGTTCCCAGTGCATCGAGATGACCGACGGCGAGCCTGCGGCCGCCGTATTGCCGAAATGCTCGACGTTGCTGAAGTGGCGCTCGGGCGCGATGCCGCACATCCGGCACACGCTCTCGAGCATGCGCAGGTTGGCCTGGTGCCCCACGAAGCCGAAACGGCGCCCAGGATCGCCGTGCTCGGCCCGCAGCCGCTTCAAGCTCTCCGCCGTGCGCTTGACCGCGAACTTCTGCACCGCCTGGCCGTCCTGGCGGAAGAAGCCGTAGCGCGGCACCACCACCTTCTCGTTGCCCGAGGGGCTGGAGTCGAGCAGGGTGGCCGAGATCTCCGCGCGCCCGCGCTCGCTCAGCGACAGCACCGCTGCGGCCGCCCCGTCGCCCCACAGCACGGCGGTCGCCCGGTCCGCGTAGTCGACGGTGCGGGTCAACGACTCGGCCGCCACCAGCAGGACGAAACGCGGCATCAAGCCGGGCTGCATCATGCCGAGCAAGTGCAGCGGGATGAAGAAGCTGGTGCACGCCGAGTTGATGTCGAAGGCCGGAACCTCGAGCTCGAGCCGGCGTGCGACGTTGCAGGCCTCGGCCGGTGAGAGCGTGTCCGGGGCGGAGCTGCCCGCGATCACCATGCCGATGTCGCTCAGCGCGATGCCGGCTCGC
The DNA here is from genome assembly GCA_963778655.1 of uncultured delta proteobacterium. GTDB lineage: Bacteria > Myxococcota_A > Polyangia > Polyangiales > JAFGIB01 > CAVZVA01. The sequence continues at coordinate 1,057,516 of CAVZVA010000009.1, read as the reverse complement.
TGCACCGCCAGACGCGCGGCGCGCTCGGCCATCTGGGCATTGGTATAGAGCGATGCCTCGGCGGCCGCGCGCGGGTCGGCATTGCGCGTGCGACGGATGTAGTCGAGCGACAGCACCGTCCTGCGCGATCGGATTCCCACACGGTCCAGAATCCACGCCTGGTTGGTCCCGATGTCGAGCTCCTCCAGGAATGCGTTGCTGACCTCGTTCTCGGGGTGGAAGTGCCCGATACCGTGCAGGAAGACGCTCACGCCGCCCTCCCCATCCGGCGCCGGGGGGCCGCGCCTCCCAGAGGAGAGCACGTGCCCGGAGGCGGCGCTGCGGCCCGGCGCCGGGACGCTGCGGCGTTGCGCGGTGCTGGAGCCTTCACGCAGGATTCCATCGCATGGGGGCGGCGCGCCGTTGGGCCCAGATCGTTGCGCCCGGATGCCGGGCGATCCGCGATCGAAACGGCAGGCGGCCAGAGCGGATTCTCAGCGCGTGTTCTTATCGCGAAACGCATGCCGGGCCAAGCCGCGATTTTGGCCGGCCTTGTCGCCTCCAAACGCGGGACTACGATAACAGCATGCGGGCCACCCTCGGGGAAAGATGCTTGTTGACGAGCGCGGCGCTGTGCATGGCGTTCGCCGGCGCCGCCGCCGGCCAGGCTCAAACTGCGGCGCCCGCGCAAGCAGCGCCAAGCGGCGGCACCGGCGGCGCGGCCCCGAGTGCCGAGCAGGAGGCGATCGAGGCGGCCAAGCGCAACCCCATCGCCCACCCGGAGCCGAGGTCGCTCTACCCCGAGCAGCGGCCGCCCCCACGGCCCGAGGGCGCAGCGCCCAAGCAGGCGCCACCGCCCCGCGAGCCCGCGCCGCCCGCGCAAGCAGCGCCGCCGCCCGCCACGGGCCAGGCCGCCCAGGCTCCGGCCGCTGCCACGGTGGAAAGCGATACACGTGTGGTCGCCCCGGAGGCGCCGCCGCCTCCGCCGGAGGAAGACCGGCCGCCCGCGCCCGCGCTCGGCTACGTCTGGGCGCCAGGGTACTGGTACTGGTACGACGACGGCTACGTTTGGATTCCCGGCGCGTGGCTTCCCCCCCGCCATGGCTACGTATACTGGGGTGCGCGCTGGGTCTTAACCCCGGACGGCTGGGTCTTCGTGCCAGGCGGATGGGGCGCGCGCCTGGGCGGCAGCCTGGTCTATCCGGACTACCGCTACCGTTACCTGCATCCGTACTACCGGCCCTATCGCCCCTACCGCCCGTTCTATCGCCCCTACCGCCGGCCCTACGTTCGGCCCCGAGAGCCCTATCCGAATCATCGACGCGACGGCTCGCGTTATGCGCCGCCACCCCGTTACAACCGGCCGCGCGCGGTGCCACGCCGCGAAGGCGGAAACCGCACGCGCTCCTACGGAGGTGGAGGTCGTGCCCCGGCGGGCGGCACGCGCGGCACGCGCGGCCCGCGAACCACCGTGCGTCCCCGGCGCTGAAACCGGGGCAGGAGGCGCCCGTGGTATAGGCTCGCCACCGTGGTCGAGCCCTTGCGCATCACCTCCGAGCTGGTGATTCCACCAGGCGAGCTGTCCTGGAGCGCGGCGCGCAGCTCGGGTCCGGGCGGTCAGAACGTGAACAAGGTCGCCAGCAAGGTCGAGCTTCGTTTCGACCTGCGCGGCAGCCGGGCGCTCGGCCCGGACGTGAAATCAAGGCTGCGCGCGCTGGCGCGAAACCGCCTGGACGCAGAAGGCCGGTTGCGGATCGTCAGCCAGCGCACGCGCGATCAGATCCGCAACCTGGAGGATGCACGGGCCAAGCTGGTGGCGCTGGTGCGCGCGGCGCTGGAGCCTCCGTCCCCCAGGCGTCCCACCCGGCCCACGCGCAGCTCTCAACGGCGTCGCGTCGAGAACAAGCAGCACCAAGCGCGCAAGAAGCAGCTGCGCGGACGCATATCGTCCGACGAGTGAGCGCGCGCGCCGGGCGCGCCGTCGGCGGGCAAGCCGATCGCAGCTAAATGACCGATCACGATTCGGGGACGGCCATGCCGATCGGTCATCCCGAATCGCGAGCTCCGATCCAGGCACCTCGGCCAGCGTGCCGCAAGCGCGCCGCGAAGCGCGAGCCTAGATGCCTCCGTCGTCACCGTCGCCGGCCGGCCCGTTGTTCGCGTCCGAGCTCTGGTGGTGACAGACACAGTCATCGCTTAGCGGAGCGCAGTAGGGTTCTTCGGCCACCGGAGTGGGATACGGCGCGGTGTTGTCGAAGTGTGCCGTCAGACAGCACTGCTCCTTGCCGCCTTCGCAGTTGCGCGTGCCGCAGGCGACCTCATCCGCCACGTCGCGATCGGTGCTCGGCCCTTGCCCCTGAATCGGCGTGGCGCAGACGCGGATGAAATCGTACGGAAGGATCAGGCTGGAGCGGCAAACCGTGCCGCCGCCACAGACGTCGTCGGAGTGACACAGCGGGAACTCATCGGCGCCGGTACAAGCCGCCTCGCAGCGGATGCTCGTGTAGCTGAACATCAGCTGATCGAAGTGGCCGCAGCACACTTGTTGGTCGCCGCAGTCCTCGTTGCCGTCGCACTCGGCGCCAACGGCCAGCGGACACTCCGGCACCTGCACCACGGCCACCGGCACGAAACCGCCGTCGAAAAACGGATTGAACGGCGTCGGCGATCCCGACGGAGCACCGCTGTCTTGGCCGTGCGTGCCGGCGTCCGGGGTCAAGGCGGGATCGGACTTCGCGCTCCCGGCATCGAGCAGTGATGTATCGCCTGCGCGGGCGCACGCCGATAACACGGCAGCGCCGAATGCCAGCACGCGCATCACCCGTCGGTAGTCCACCGCATCGGCCCCTGTCTCCGACCAATCTACGAGCCGCGGCCCCGGAAGCGCAAGCAGACGGCCTCGTTCCTCCCGCGCGAGTGTGCAATGATATGCCCATGTTTTGTGCTCGGGGTGTGGGATGAACGTCGAAAGCCTTTGCGCTCAGCTGCGCGAGCTGCTGCCCGCTGCCGACGTTCTGCTCGGCGAGCGGATCAAAGACGACTACGCGCACGACGAATGCCTCAATTTGCACGGCAACCGGCCCGCCCTGGTGGTGCGGCCGGCCACAACCGAGCAAGTGGCCGGCGTGATGAGACTTGCGCAGACCCAGCGCGTCCCGGTGACCGTGCGCGGCGCCGGCACCGGCCTGTCGGGCGCGTGCATCCCCAGCGAGGGCGGGTTGTTGTTGTCCACCGAGCGCATGAAGCGGGTGCTGGAAATCGACGTCGAAAACCACGTCGCGGTGGTGGAGCCCGGGGTCACGCTGGGCGAGCTCGACGAGGCGACGCTTCCGTTCGGGCTCTGCTACCCGATTCAACCGGGCGAGGCCAGCGCCACGCTGGGTGGCAACATCGCGACCAACGCGGGCGGTATGCGCGCGGTCAAGTACGGCGTCACGCGCCACCAGGTGCTCGGGCTGCAAGCAGTGCTGCCGGGGGGCGAGGTGATCGAGTGCGGCGGCAAGTTCGTGAAGTCCTCGAGCGGCTACGACCTGACGCAGCTGATCGTGGGCTCGGAAGGTACGCTCGCGGTGGTCACCCGCATCATCCTCAAGCTGGTGCCCCGGCTCGCGCATCGCACCAGCCTGCTGTGCCCGTTCGAAAGCCTGGAGCAGGTGACCCGCGCGGTGCCGAAGCTGGTCCAATCGGGCCTGGCGCCATTGTTCGTGGAGTACCTGGACGCGCTGTCGATGGCGGGCGTGCTACAGCGCCAGCAGCTCGACCTCGGGATTCCCGAGGCGGTCAAGAGCAAGGCGCTCGCCTACCTATTGATCGAGCTAGAGAGCGTGAGCGACGCGCGCAATCTCGAGGACGCCGAAACGCTGGGCGGCCTGTGCGTCGAATGCGGCGCGATGGACGTGTACGTGCTGCCGAGGAACCAGGCAGGCAAGCTGATAAAAGGCCGCGAGGAGAGCTTCTGGGCCGGCAAACAGGCGGGCCTGAACGATCAGGTGGACGTGGTCGTGCCGCGCGCGCGGCTGTCCGACTTCATGCGGGAGACGCACCGGATCGCGGGCGAGGCCGGCACCCTGATCGTGGGTACGGGTCACGCCGGAGACGGCAACGTGCATCTGGGTATCTTTCAGCCCGACGAGGCCCTGCGCGCCAAGGTGATGAGCGCGCTGTTCGACCTGGGAGCCCGCATGGGCGGCGTGGTGTCGGCCGAGCACGGCATCGGCCTGGCGAAGAAGAAGTACTTCGTGCAGCGGGAGAGCCCGGCCAAGATCGCGCTCATGCAACGCATCAAGCTCGCCTTCGACCCGCACGGCATCATGAATCCGGGCAAGGTGTTCGATGCCCCGTAGTCCGCTGGACTAGCTCCGCGCGCGATGGCTCTCGACCTCGAACGTCTTGCCCCGCTCGATTCCCGGGCCCGGCTGTTGATGGGCCCGGCCGAGTCAGGTGCACCCGCGCGTGTTGCGCGCGCTCGGGGCCCCGACCATGGGGCACCTCGACCCGTTCTTCCTCGCCGCGATGGGCGGCGAGGTCACGCGCGCGGGGTGCTACGGCAGCGCAGCACGAAGGTGCCTTCCTGGTACGGTCGCGGCTCGGCATGCGGCTGCCCGAGGCGCGGCCCTGCACGCCGCCGGCGCCGTCTGGAACACGCAGAAGGAGCATGCGCTACCCGCGACCTGAGCGCCGGTTCGCGGTACAAGACCACAATCATGCTTCTGTCGGTTTTGATTCCTGTGTTCAACGAAGAGCAGACCATCGCCAAGGTGGTCAAACGCGTGCAGGCCGTTGCGGCCGACTGCGAGATCGTGATCGTGGACGACGCCTCGATCGATGGCACGCGCGAGGTGTTGCGCGATCTGGCGCGCGACCCGCGGGTACGCGTGTTCTTCCAGGAAACCAACCAGGGCAAGGGCGCCGCGATCCGTAGGGCGGTTCGGGAGGCGCGCGGCGACATCGTGCTGATCCAGGACGCCGACCTGGAATACGATCCTGCCGACTACCCCCACCTGCTGCAGCCGATCCTCGACGGCAAAGCCGACGTGGTGTACGGAAGCCGCTTCGCCGGAGGTCAATCGCACAGGGTGCTGTATTACTGGCACTCGGTGGGCAACCGCGTCCTGACCACCTTGTCCAACGCCTTCACCAATCTCAACCTCACGGACATGGAGGTCGGCTACAAGCTCTTCCGCCGCGAGGTCCTGCAGTCGTTCGAAATCGAGGAGAGCCGCTTCGGCATCGAGCCAGAGATCACCGCCAAAGTGGCGCGAGGCGGCTTTCGCGTGTACGAGGTGGGCGTATCCTACAGCGGCCGCACGTACGACGAAGGCAAGAAGATCGGATGGAAGGACGGCGTGCGCGCGCTGTACTGCATCCTCAAGTACAACCTGCGGCAGTGAGCGATGAACGCGCTGCGCTTGCGCGCGTGACGAGACGCTGCGGCACCCGGCCGCTGCACACGCGCCACGCGCCAGACGCGGACGCCGGCGCACAGCAGCGGGCATATCGCTAACCTCGGCACCCGACGCCCGCGTAGCGCGCAGCACCCCAGCGACCGGCGATCGGCCGCGCTGTACAACCCCCTACGGATGTGCCAAATACCCAAGGCCGCTGAATCGGCCATACCCTTGGCCGTCCAAGCTCGGAGGGTTCAACGATGAGGAGAGTGGTGTCGACGCGACAGTGGCTGTGGATGTGCGTGCTCGCGCTCGCATTGGGCGTGATGCCGGGCGTGCGGAAGGTCGCAGCCGGCGAGCGGACCATGCTCAAGTTCGCGTTGATTGTCCCTCGAACCCCGAAGCTTGCAGTCGAGGAAAAAAAATACAACAAGCGCCTGGCCGAAATGACCGACAACCAGGTCCAGGTGCGCGTCTACTGGGGCGGCGCGGCCGGCGACGAGCAGGACGTCTTGCGCAAGATGCGCATGGGCCAGATCGATGGCAGCCCGCTCGGGCTCGATGTGCTCAGTCAGTTCGTACGCGAGTGCCTGGTGCTGCAGACCCCCGGGCTCTTCCGCAACTACGAGCAGGTCGATGCCGTGCGCGCCGCGCTCACACCGCAGTTCGACGAGGAAGCCTACCGCAACGGCTTCAAGACCCTGGTGTGGGGCGACGTCGGCCGGCTGCGGCTGTTCTCGAAGCACAAGATCTCGAAAGTCAGCGACCTCAAGTCGTCGCGGCCCTGGCTCTACCCGGCCAGCGAGATGCTCAAGGAGTTCTACCGAGAGATCGGCGCCACTGGCGTGCCGCTCAGCCTCGCCGAGGTGTACGGCGGCATGCAGACGGGCATGATCGACACGTTCTGGTCGACCTCTGCGCTGGCGGCCGCGCTGCAGTGGCACCGCACCGCCAGCTTCGTCTCGGCGCAGGGCCTGGGCTTCATCAACGGCGCGGTCGTGATCCGGCGCCCCGCGTGGGAGCCGCTGCCGGAGTCGGGCAAGAAGGGCATGACGCAAATCGTGAGCGAGCAGGCGCACGACAACCAGGTCGAGATCCGCAAGGAAGACGACAAGATCTTCAGTCGCCTGCTCAAGCGCGGCTACACCGCCGTCAAGGCCGAGGACCCGGGAGAGTGGTGGGAAGCTGGCCGCCAGCTGCGGCGCCGTCTGGTCGGGCGCATCTACACCCAGGCGCTGGTGGACAAGGCCGAGAAGATCGCCCTCAAGTACGCGGACAAAGAGCAGCTGGCGTACTGGAAGAAGTGAGCGCCGCCGCTGCCGGCGCTCAGTGCTTGGCTAGCGCATCGGTCAGCACCGCGATGGTGGTGGCGCCGCCCCCGCGCGCGAGGTCCATGGCTTCGACCGCGGGCCCGAACTCCGCGTCGTCGTCGGCGTCAAAGAACACCGTACGCTGCTGGCGCGCCGCCAGCACCCGGTGCAACTTGGCGGAGAACTGGTCCTTGGCCACCACCTCGCGGTTGATCTTGATGTCGCCACTCTTGGTCACGCTCACCACGATCGGCTGATCCTTGTCGGGCGTGTCCGGCGGCTGCTTCTCCACCTTGTTGGGCAGATTGATCCAGAACTGCTTGGCGAGCAGCGGCGTGATCACCATGAAGATGATCAGCAGGACGAGCACGACGTCGACCAGCGGCGTGACGTTCATATTCGGCTTCGCGCGCCCCGGCTTGCTGCCCTTCTGTCCCAGATCCATCGCCATCGGTCACTCCGTTCAATGCGTCGGGTGCGCGGCGTCCTTGCGCTCGTTGACGCGCAGCGAGATGCCGGGAAACCCGATCTCCTGGCAAAGCTTGAACAGCTTGCGCACGTCACCGTAGTGGGCGGCGTGATCGGCGCGTAGCACCAGGCGCCGTTGCGGCTCGCGCTGGTTGGCCGCGCGCAGCTTGGCCATGAATTCGTCCGGCTCCAGCCGGTCGCGCTCGAAATACATGCCGCCGTCGGAGGTGAGCGACAGCGTGAAGGGGTCGGTCTTGCTCTTGGCGTCGGGATCGACGTTGAAGATGCTCGGCAGCACCACGTGGGACTTCTCCATCATCGGAATCACCACCATGAAGATGATGAGCAGCACCAACACCACGTCGACCAGCGGCGTGACGTTCATGACCGGCACCGGCCGGAACGCGGCGCGCGACAGCTGGCGCATGCTCAGCCCGTCACCGCGGCTGCGCGGGCCACCGAGCGCCCGTCTGCTGTCTGCCCGCGGCTGGCCGTGGCGCCTCCGCCGGTCTCCATCTGGTCCACCAGCTCGCTACCGGCGTTGAGCAGACCGGCCTCGTAGATCGAGATGCGATAGGAGATCCAGTTGAACAGCAAGACCGACGGGATGGCCACGGTCAATCCGTAGCCGGTCACCACCAGCGCTTCGGCGATGGCCGCGCCGATGGTGCCGATGCCGCCTGAGCCGGTGGCCGAGATCAGCTTGAACGCGTTGATGATGCCCAGCACGGTTCCGAGCAGGCCCACGAAGGGAGCGGTCGAGCCGGTGGACGCCAGGATGTTCATGCCGCGGTTCATGTCGCGACTGATCGCGTCGCCCTTGCGCTCGAGCGCGCGGCGCGTCAACTCGGCGGCGCGCTCGAGACCGTCGCCCGCGGCACGACGCGTGAGAAACGTGCGCAGGCCAAGCTCCAGGTAGGCGGCGAGGTGATTGGCCTTGACCCCGCTGACCTCCGCCAGCACGCGCTCGTAGTCACCGGCCTGCATCGCGGGTTGCACCGCAGCGGCGAAGCCGCGGGCCCGGGTCGAGGAGCTGGCCAGCACCAACAAGCGGTCGATCACCACCGCCACGCACGCGACCGCCTGAATGCTGAGCAGGACGACGACACAGCGCACGGGCAAGCCCATGGTGTGCCAAAGCTCGATGAGATTGATTTGCATCCCTGACCTTCTCCTTACGGCATTCTGCCGCCCGCAGCGCGGTGCAGCGTTCGATCAAGTCCTCACGCGTCTTCCAGACGAAAGACCACCGTCTTCTTCATGCGATAGCGCACGCGCTGGTTGCCGCGGCGCGCGGGCTGAAAGCGCCAGGAACGAGCTGCCTTGACCACGGCCTCGCGCAGCTCTTCGGGGCCGCTCAGCGCCTGGACGTTCGCGACGCTCCCGTCCTCCAACACGTCGAATGTGATCACCACGGTGCCTTCGATCCCCTTGCGGCGGATGCTCGCTGAATACTTGGGCTTGTAGCTGTTGCCGGCGATTGGAAGTGCCGGCATGAGGGGCGCGATCTTGGGCGGCGGGGGAGGCGGAGGCGGAGGCGGAGCCGGAGCGGTTCCAGTGCCGCCCTCGACGCCGTCGAGAAAGCCGTCGGCAGGACCGGCGGGATCCACGTCCGCGAGCGGCTTGTCCGACTCCTCGGGTTTCTCCTCCGGCACCTCGTCGGGCGGCGCGAGCTCCGGTCGCTTCACCTTGGGTCGCGGCCGGGGCGGAGGTGGCGCTGCCTGCACCGGAGGCGGAGGAGGCGGAGGGGGAGGAGGCGGAGGAGGCGCGAACTCGACCTGGGTCAGCTTCTCTTCGACGACCTTGTGCACGGTGGCCGTCGCGGCCACTACGGCCGCGAACGAGCTGGTGTAGATGACGACGGCCGCGGCCATCGATCCACGGAACCGCTTGCGCGATTGGAGGCTCGTCTTGCTGGGGCAGAAGTCGTCGAACATCACGTCAGTCCGAGAGCCACGCGCGCGTCCACGCGGGCACGCCTCGAGTCATCATCCAGAGCGGCCGGCCCTCCCTCTCACCCATGGCCCCATCCATTCGCGGCCAGCACCCAGACGGCACCGCACGGTCTGATAACACCGCGCGGAAGCCGGTCGCAAGCCCGTACAGGGGCACACCTCGAGCGCCATTGCATGGAGACCAACCACCCCGAAGAATCTAGCGGAAGGCGAGCTGGTGTTCCAGGGCCTTTGAATTCGATCCGAGCGCGCTTTGCTCACCGTTCTGCGAAAACAAATCGCAATCGCCATTACTCCCGACTCTCGGCGGCTCGGGTACGGATTTTGAGTCTTGTGCAAGACGCCCCGCATGCGAGCGCGTGGCTCGCGGCAGAGCGCGATCAGCCCCCGCCCCCCGGCGCTGAGCGGATCGATTGAAATCGCGGGCGGTACGCGATTCGAACGCGTGACCTTCGGCTCCGGAGGCCGACGCTCTATCCAGCTGAGCTAACCGCCCGTGCGAGCCGGCGGAAGAAGCAGCCGCCTGCTCGTAAGCACCGGGATTTAGCCGACAATTCGGACAAACGCAAGGGCGCCCCGAAGCTCGCTTGCCGGCACCGGGGCAACCGCGCGGCCGCGGGGCCGGAATGCCTGCGACTTGAATTAAACTCGAGATCGGTGGCATGGTCCGCGCCGGGACCCGCTCGCAAAACCACGCCTCGTCAACCGGAGAGCCGATGTCCGAGCCATCACAGAGCAGTGACCGCGAGCAGGCGCCCGCGCCGGCCGCCCCACAGCCGGGCGGGCGATTACGCGCCGGCATCTTTCTGGCGCCGTTTCACCCTGTCGACGAGGACCCTACCCTGGCGATCCAGCGCGACCTCGAGTTGGTCGAGCACCTCGACCGGCTCGGGTTCGACGAGGCGTGGATCGGCGAGCACCACTCCGCTGGCTACGAGATCATCGCCTCGCCCGAGCTGTTCATCGCCGCTGCGGCCGAGCGCACGCGGCGCATCCGGCTCGGCACCGGCGTGATCTCGCTGCCCTATCACCATCCGCTGATGGTGGCCGACCGCATCATCCAGCTGGATCACATGACGCGCGGCCGGGTGATGGTGGGCGTGGGCCCCGGGCTGCTGCCCACCGACGCCGAAATGCTCGGCGTCCCGGTCAGCGCGCAGCGCGAGCGCATGGCCGAGGCCCTCGACGTCATCGTGCGCCTGCTCGCGGGTGAGACCATCGACTACCAGTGCGAGTGGTTCACGCTCAAGAACGCGCGTTGCCAGCTGCGGCCCTTCACGTGGCCGCGGCCCGAGCTCGCGGTGGCCAGCACAATCACGCCCTCGGGCGCCAAGCTCGCGGGCAAGCACGAGCTCGGGTTGCTGTGCGTGGCTGCCACGCAAGTGCAGGGCTACGACGTGCTCGACACCAACTGGCGCATCGCCTGCGAGGTCGCACGCGAGCACGGCCACCGCATGGACCGGCGCGCGCTGCGCTTGGTGGGGCCCATGCACCTGGCCGAGACACGCGAGCAAGCGCTCGCCGACGTGGAATACGGGCTGCAGAAGTGGATCGACTACTTCGGCCGCGTCAATCCGACCGCGGCCGGCGACGACCTATCGGCGCGCAATCCCGCGCAGGCCATGGTGGAGTCGGGTCGCGCGGTGATCGGCACGCCCGAGGACGCGGTGCGCCAGCTCGCGCGCCTGCGCGAAAAGAGCGGCGGCTTCGGCTGTTATCTGTTGCTTGCGCACAACTGGGCGAGCTTCGAACGCACCAAGAAGAGCTACGAGCTGTTCGCGCGCCACGTGCTGCCCGTGCTCGATCAGACCAACGCCTGGCGCGACGCCTCGCTCACCTGGTACACGGACAACAAGCAGGCGCTGCTGGGCAAGGCCGGCATGGCGATGCGCAAGACCTTCGAGACGCACCGCCACGACATCGCCAAGGCGCTGCGCGCCAAGCAGGCCGAGCAGGATGCGGCCGGCACGCAGGACCCGGCCGAGAAGGCCGCGGGAGACGGCCCTACCCCGCCCGCGCCCAAATAGCCGGCGCTCAGTCGCGCTCGGCGCCCGCCTCGGGCGTCGCGTCGGTGCGTTCGGCAGCGGCGCGCACCTCTTTGGCGTGCGCGGCGCGGTCGGGGTGCTCGTCGAGAAACGCGCTGAAGCTCTCGTCGCTGATCACCACGTCCAGGTCGCCGTGGATCTTGGCCTGGCAGCCCAAGCGCGACTCCATGCGCACGTCGAACGCCTTGTCGAGGATGTCCGCCTCCTCGTCTTCGATCTCGGAGGTCGCGTCGAGCCCCCGCACCACGTACACGTGGCAGGTCGAGCACGCGCACACGCCGCCGCAGCGGTCGCCCTCGGGCGCGCCACACAGCCGCGATGCCTCAAGGATGCTGGTCCCGTCCGGCACCTCGACCTCCAGCTTCTCCTTGAGAAAGCGCACCTTCGGCATCGCTCACTCCTGACCCGAGCCGAGATGACCCTCGATGCCCCGGGCGTGCGCGGTCTCGCGTTCCACGTCCTCCACGGTGCGGCCCGACAGCGCCCGGCGGATGCTCGCGTCCATTCGGCGCCCGGCAAAGGGCCGGCAGATGTGGTCGAGGTCGTCCACGCGCGCGTGGATCGCGCGGTGATCTTCGCCAGCGGCCGCCGCGCGCAGCGCCTGCATCGCGCGCTCGATCTGCGCGCGTTCGCCGGGTTCGAGCAGGGCTGCGTCGCGATCCAATGCGCCTTCGGTCGCCGCCAGCATGCGGCGGGCCTCGACTCGCTCCTCGCGCAGCGCGCGCGCAGTCACGTCGCCCTCGGCGTGGTCGTAGGCGTCGAGCAGCATGCGCTCGATCTCCTCGTCGCCGAGGCCGTAGCTGGGCTTGACCTCGACCTGCTGCTCGATGCCGGTCACCAGCTCCTTGGCGGTCACGTGCAAGAGCGCGTCGGTGTCGACCTCGAAGCGCACCTGCAACCGCGCCATGCCCGCCGGCATGGGCGGGATGCCGCGTAGGGTGAAGCGCGCCAGCGAGCGGCAGTCCTCCGCGGTCTCGCGCTCGCCCTGCACCACGTGCAGCTCGAAACCGGTCTGGTTGTCGGCGTAGGTGGTGAACACCTGGGCCGCGGCCGCGGGAATGGCGCTGTTGCGCGGCAGGATCTTCTCGACCACGCCGCCCATCGCTTCGATGCCGAGCGAGAGCGGCAGCACGTCGAGCAGCAGCACCTGCTCGCTCGGCGCCTGGCCCGCCAGCACGTCGGCCTGAATCGCCGCGCCGACCGCCACCACCTGCTCCGGATCGATGCCGTCGAGCAGCGGCCGGCCGAACAGCTCGCTCACGTAGTGCCTGACGCCCGGCATGCGCGTGGCGCCCCCCACCAGGATCACCCCGTCGAGCTCCGAGGCTTGCAGACCCGCGTCGCGCAGCGCGCGCCGGCACGCGTTGCCGGTGCGGTCCAGCAGCGGCTGCACCATGCGCTCGAGCTCGTCGCGGCTCACGCCCCTTCGGTGCGTGCCACCGCCGGGCAGCTCGATCTCGGCCTCGACCACGTCGCGCTCGCTCAGCGCGTGCTTGATCGCGCGCGCCGCGTCCAGCATCACCCGCACCAGCTCGGGTTCCGCCGCGGCTCGCGCGCCTTCGCCCAGCTCACGCAGCAGCGTCTCGGCGAGCAACCGGTCCATGTCGTCGCCGCCGAGCTGGCTGTCGCCCCCGGTCGAGCGCACCTGAAACACGCCGTCGTCCAGCACCAGCACGGTTACATCGAAGGTGCCGCCGCCGAGGTCATAGACCGCGAACGTGCCGTTGCGGCGGCTCTCCAGGCCGTAGGCCAACGCCGCGGCCGTGGGCTCGTTGAGCAGGCGCAGCACCTGCAGGCCAGCGAGCTTGCCCGCGTCCTTGGTGGCCTGACGCTGCGCATCGTCGAAATAGGCCGGCACCGTGATCACAGCGCCGCCGACCGGGCCGATCTCGTCCTGCGCGCGTTGCTTGAGCGCGCGCAGAATCTCGGCGCTGACCTCGACCGGCGTCACCACGCGCTCGCCGGCCACCTCGAAGCGCACCACCGGGCCGGTCTGCGAGGCGAAGCGGTAGGGCCCCAGCCTTCGCGTCTCGGGATCATCGGCGCCACGGCCCATGAAGCGCTTGACACTGACGATGGTGTCGCGGGGAAAGTCGCGCGCCAGCGCCAGCGCCGCGCGACCGGCCACCACCGAGCCGGACGCACCGTAGTGCACGGCCGAGGGCAGCAAGGCGTCGTTGTCACAGTCGAGAATCACCGCAGCCGAGCCGACCGGCGGCACATACGCGACCAGGCTGTTGGTGGTGCCGAGGTCGATGCCGATCGGCCTGGGCCCCGCGCTCGGGTCGTCGATCTGCAGCAAGGCCATCAGCCCAGCGCCTCCTCCTCCATCACGCCCACTTCGTCGAGGAAGCGCCGGAAGTACTTGAGCCGGCCGACCTGGGCGCGCGCGGCCGAAAGCTCCGCTGCCGACGGCGGCTCGGGCAGCTTGGCAAAAGCCGCGGCCAGCGCCGCTTGCGCCCGCGTCTTTGCCGCGCTCACCTGGGCCGCCAGCTTGCGCGCTCGCGGCAGGTCGCCTGCGGCCTTGGCCTCGGACAGCGCCTCGCGCAGCTCCATCACCTCGAGCAGAAACTCCTGGTCGGGCACGGGCTCCGAGTCGGCGGGGGATGCGCACAACGCGAGCAGCGACTCGGCGCGCCGCAGATCGTCCTTGAGCGTGCGATAGGCCTCGTTGACGCTGACCGCGTTCTGCAGGCTCATGCGCCGCTCCGACGCGCTCGCCCCTGCGTGGCGGTCGGGATGGAGCGCCCTCTGCAGCTCCCGGTAGCGGTGTTCGAGCTCTTGCACGTCGATCTCGTAGCGCCGGGGCAAGCCCAGCGTGGAAAAAGGATCCATGGCGGTTTCCAGAGCAGATCAGACCGAGAAGGACTCGCCGCAACCGCAGCTGCTCTTCTCGTTCGGATTCTGGAATTTGAAGCCGTGCTGCATCAGCTGGATCTCGTAGTCCAGCACCGACCCGCGCAGGTAGACCAGGCTCTTGGGGTCGACCACCACACTCAGTCCGTCGAAGTCGTAGACGTTGTCGCGCTCGCGGATCTTGTCGGCGAACTCGATCGCGTAGCTCACGCCGGAGCAGCCGCCGCCACGCACGCCGAGCCGCAGCGCCCCCTCGGGCGTGCCGCGCTTCTGCAGCGCGCGCTTGGCCATCTCGATCGCCTTGGGCGTCAAGCGCACAACCTCGGCGCCATCGCCCGCGAAGCTCTGCGGATCGACGGGCACGTGCTCGGCGGGGTTCACCGGCTGATGGGCTGATCTTCGAGGTGCGAGGCTCATGGCTGGCTCGTGGGCGGGGCTGCGGTGCGCGTTTACTCGGCGGCCGATTTGCGGCTGCCCTGCTTCTTGCGGAAGTCGGCGATGGCGCTCTTGATCGCGTCCTCCGCCAACACCGAACAGTGGATCTTGACCGGAGGCAGGTTGAGCTCCTCGACGATCTGTGAGTTCTTGAGCGCCATCGCTTCGTCCAAGGTCTTGCCCTTGACCCACTCGGTCACCAGCGACGAGGAGGCGATCGCGCTGCCGCAGCCGAAGGTCTTGAACTTCGCGTCCTCGACCACGCCGGTCTCCGGATTGACCTTGATCTGCAGCCGCATCACGTCACCGCAGGCAGGCGCGCCCACCAGGCCGGTGCCCACGTTCGGGTCTTCCTTGTCCAGCGTGCCGACGTTGCGGGGCTGCTCGTAGTGCTCGATGACCTTGTCCGAATACGCCATGGAATCTCCCGTGCGCGGTCAGGGCCGCGTGGCTCAGTGGGCCTCCCACTGGATGGTGTTGATGTCGATGCCTTCCTTGTGCATCTCGTAAAGCGGCGACATCTCGCGTAGCCGTCGTACTTGCTCGACCACGAGATCGCCCACGTAGTCGACTTCTTCTTCGGTGTTGAGCTTGCCCAGGCCGAACCGGATCGAGCTGTGCGCGAGCTCGCCGTGCACGCCCAGGGCGCGCAGCACGTAGCTGGGCTCGAGGCTGGCGCTGGTGCAGGCGCTGCCCGACGAGACCGCAACGTCTTTGATCGCCATCATCAGGGCCTCGCCCTCGACGAAGGCGAACGACAGGTTGAGGTTGCCGGGCACGCGGCGCGGATCGTCGGCGCCGTTGAGCTCCACCTCCTCCAGCTCGCCCGTGAGCTTGTGCTGCAGCCTGTGCCGCAGCGCCAGGATGCGCGCCGCGTCTTGCCGCCACTCGGCCAACGCCAGCTCGCACGCCTTGCCGAAGCCGACGATGCCCGGCACGTTGAGCGTGCCCGAGCGCATGCCGCGCTCGTGGCCGCCGCCGTCCATCTCCGCCACGATCCGCACGCGCGGCTTGCTGCGCCGCACATACAGCGCGCCGACGCCCTTGGGGCCGTACATCTTGTGCGCCGAGATGCTGCACAGGTCCACGTTGGCCGAGTCGACGTCGAACTCGACCTTGCCCACACCCTGCACCGCGTCGCAGTGCAGCAGCACGCCCGCCTCGCGCGTGACCTTACCGATCTCGGCGATCGGGTGCAGCGTGCCGATCTCGTTGTTGGCCAGCATCAGGCTGACCAGGATGGTCTTGTCGGTCAGCGCGCGCTTGACGTCGTCGGGCGAAACCGAGCCGTCCGGCGCGGGGTCGAGGTAGGTCACGCGAAAGCCGGAGCGCTCCAGGCGCTTGCAGGTGTCGAGCACCGCCTTGTGCTCGGTCTTGCAGGTGATGATGTGGTCGCCCTTGCTGCGATAGAAATTCGCCACGCCCTTGATCGCGAGGTTGTCGCTCTCGGTGGCGCCCGAGGTGAAGGCAATTTCCTTCTCGCTCTTGGCGCCGATCAGCTTGGCGACCTGCTCGCGCGCGTAGTCGACGGCCTCCTCTGCTTCCCAGCCAAAGCTGTGGCTGCGGCTGGCCGCGTTGCCGAACTTCTCGGTAAAGTACGGCAGCATGGCTTGCACCACGCGCGGGTCGCAGGCGGTGGTGGCCGCATTGTCCATGTAGATGGGAAGCTTGACTGCCATCGGGTGTTCCTCGTGTAGAGCTCGCGCTCAGTGCGCGCTGAAGCCGGCGACCAGCTCCGGCGCGTGCTCGTGCTCGGCGTGGAGCTCACAGGCCGAGCAGGCTTCGATGATCTGTTTGGGGTCGCAGCTGGGGCAGGTGCGCAAATAGTCGAGGCTGGCCTGCAGCTCGCTCTCGAGCGTCTGCAGGCGCGCGATCTGCTCGCGCGTCTCCGCGAGCTTCTGCTTGAGCAGGTGCTCGACCTTGGCCATCGCGCCCGGCGCCGAGCCGCTGTGCTCCCACTGCCGCGCCATGGTCTGAATCGCGCCGAGTGAGAAGCCCATCTCCTGCAGCTTGCCGATCCAGCGCACGCGGGTGACGGCGTCCTCGTCGTAGAGGCGGTAGCCGCCCTTGCTGCGCTCCACCGGCTCGAGCAAGCCGAGCTCTTCATACAGGTGCAGCGCGCGCACCGTCTTGCCGCAGAGCCGCGCTAGCGTGCCGACCCGCAGCGTGCGGCGCACCAGCGGCTCGTCGGCGGGCGGGCTGGCGTTGAGAACGGGGAGTTGGACCGGCATGATTCTGATAATAACCCTAACCCTCACGTTTGCGTAAGGGTTTTGGTTATGCGGTTTCATAGAACCGTCACCCGGCGGTGTCAAGACGCCCGCCGGCGGTCCGCCGCCGCCCAGCCTGGATTCCCCTGTGTTTTCGTGGCCGCAGGAGCGGCACTCGGCGTGCTTCCAGCCTTGGGCGATGCGTCCTTTGGAGCCGCACGCGCTGAGCCCGCTGGTACCACTGGCTGTCGCCTGGGTCTCGGGCCTGACCTGCGCACCCGCAACTTCTCCAGGCATGTGGGCGCCGGCGGTGGCCAGTGCGGCGCTCGCCGTGGCCCTGCTCGTGGCGGTCTTTGGGCTGCTTCCGGCGCGCGATGTCGCGCGGCAGCGCCCGGCGCGCGCGGCGCCGGCCCTGCTCGCGCTACTCGCGGCCGCGAGCTTCGGCTGCGGGCTGGTCGCGGGCCAGCGGCCGGCGGTGCCGGACGCACTGGTTCCGGCAGGGATGGCGCGCTTCGAAGGGCGGGTCGAGCAAACCCGCCCGGGCCCCGGGCAACGGCAGCGCTCGGTGCTGCGGGTGCTGCACGGCGCTCGGCTCGAAGACGGCGCGCCGATCGCGCCGGGCACGCTGTTGTCGGCTGCCCCGGTCGCGCTGCCCGAAGGCGCGCGCGTGCGCGTGCTGGCCAAGCTCGCGCCGCGACTGCCGTTCCGCAACCCGACGCCGCACCCGCCTCCGCCGCAGCGTTTCGCGCTACGCGGCAGCGCGTGGATCGCCAGCCCGGCCGCGGTACGCGTGCTCGCGCTGTCGCCGCCGCGCGCCGCGCTCGAAGCCGTGCGCGCGCGCGTGCGCGCCGCGCTCGACGCGAGCTTGCCGGCGCGCGTGGCGGGCATCGCGCGCGCGCTGGTGCTGGGCGATGCCGGCGCGGTCGACCCCGAAGACCACGACGCCATCCGCGACGCCGGGCTGCTGCACGTGCTGGCGGTGTCGGGCCTGCACGTGGCGCTCGCGGCCGCGCTGCTGCTCGCCCTGCTGCAGACCGCGTGGTTGCGCTGCGAGGCCTTGGCGCTGCGCTTCGAGGCGCGCCGCGCGGCCTGCGCGCTGGGCGTGCCGCTGGTGCTCGCGTACGCGGCGTTCGCCGGCGGCGCGCCCAGCGCCTGGCGCGCCGCTGTCACCGCCGCGCTCGGTTTCGCCCTGGTCGCTCTCGGTCACCGGCCCGACCCGACTGCGCTGGCCGCGCTGGCGGCGCTGCTGCTCGGCGCGTGCGCACCCGCCGAGGCCGCGAGCCCCGCGTTTCTGCTCTCGATCGCGGCCACCGCGGCCATCCTCGGCGGGCGTCTGCAGCCCGCATCCGATCTGCGCGCGTGGCTGCGCGCGGCGCTGGCGCTGAGCGCGCGCACCACGCTGGCGACCGCGCCGATCGTGTTGTGGTGCTTCGGGCGCGTGCCGTGGCTCGGGCTGCTGGCCAACGTGCTGCTGGTGCCGCTTGCCGCGCTGGTGCTGGTGCCGCTCTCGTTCGCGCACGCGCTGCTGTGCACGCTCACGCCGTTCGCCGCGGCCAGCGCGGCGCCGCTGGTGCTCGTGGCCGACGGCTTCGTGGCGGCGTGCGAGGTGTTCGCGCGGCTGGCGCCGCCGCTCGACTGGCCGCCGCCGGACGTTTGGCAGGGGTTGTTGCTCGCGCTCGCCGCGGCCTCCTTGCTGGTGCTGCGCAGCGCGCGCGCACGGCTGGCGCTGGCGGCGCTGGCGCTGCTCGGCCTGGGCGCGCTCGAGCTGCGTCTGCGGCGCGCGGAGCAACCGGTGGGCAGCCTGCGCGCGACCTTCCTCGACGTGGGCCAGGGCGATGCCGCGCTGGTCGACCTGCCCGATGGCCGCGCCATGCTGATCGACGCCGGCGGCAACCCGGGCGGCGGTCCGGACCCCGGCAGCCGCGTGCTGCTGCCGCTGCTGCGCGCGCGGCGCAGAGCGCGCCTGGACCTCGTGGTGCTCACGCATCCGCATCCGGACCACTACGGAGGGCTCGCGGCGTTGCTCGGTCAGGTCGAGATCGGCGAGCTCTGGGACAACGGCCAGGCCGAGGGCGAAGCCGAGCTGCAAGCGTCCTCGGGCGAGGCCGCGCGCCTGCTGCAGCACGCGCGCGCGCTCGGTGTTCGCGTGCGGCGGCCGGCGGAGCTGTGCGGGCGCGCGATCGCGGCCGGCGCTGCACGCATCCGCGTGCTCGCGCCCTGCCCGCGCTACGACCCGGGCTACGACCCCAACGACAACTCGATCGTGCTGCGCATCGACTACGGCCGCCGCAGCTTACTGTTTACGGGCGATGCCGAAGCGCACGCGGAGTCCGTGCTGCTCGCGGAGCACGCGAAGCTACACGCCGACGTGCTCAAGGTCGGCCACCACGGCTCGCGCACCTCCAGCAGCGCCGCGTTCTTGCGCGCGGTCTCGCCGCGGCTCGCGATCATCAGCGACGGCGCCGGCAACCGCTTCGGCCACCCGCACGCCGAAGTTCTTGCGCGGCTGCGCGTGGTGCCGCACGTGCTGCGTCTGGACCAGGTCGGCGGCACGATCGTGAACACCGACGGCCGGGGCTTGCAGGTGCGGGCTTGGTCCGGCGCGCGGTTGCGCTTGTGATGCGGCGCTCAGGCTTCAGAAGCGCACGCGGGCGCCGACCTGCAGCGCGTGCGGGCCGGCTCGCACCTCGACCCTGATCGGCGCGGCGATCAGGAAGTAGCCGCCCGCGATCAGCGCCGCCGAGCCGAGGCCGAGCAGCACCGCGCTCGGCGCACCGAAGTGCACCACCTGCGCGCAGTGCCCGCTGCTGTCGCGCGCAACCGCGCAGTCACCGTCGAGGGCGAGGGTCGAGATCGAGACCGCCAGGGCCGGCGCCGCGCCCAGCAAGAGCGCGCCGCCCACGATGTAGTTGAGCGCCGAGCGCGCCCGCCGCACCGGTGGGGGCGCAGCGGCGACCCGCGCCAGTTGCACGCGCAGATCGGTCGCGCGCCCGCGTGTCACCTCGACCTCTCGCTGCTGGGAGGCGAAGCCGTCGAGCGAGAACGCGAGCCGGTGCTGGCCCGGCGACAGCCGCTGCTCGAGCGGCGCGCTGCCGATCGGCTCGCCGTCCAGCGCCACCAGCGCGGCTTGCGGCGTGCTCTCCACCCGCAGCAGCCCTTGCTCGCCCAGCTCGAGCCCCAGCTCGGCCTGGCGGTAGGCGGCGCGCAGCGCGGCCCCGACGTCCCCGCCCGCGATCGTCGCCTCGCCCCGTGCGCTGCGGCCGTCGACGCGTTCGGCGCGCACGCTCGCGCGCTCCGCGCCGCCCGCGGAGCCCGGCTCGATCTGCACGGCCAGCGCGACCTGCAGTCCGAGCTGCTTCGCGCGTTCGAGCGCGCAGCTTTGCAGCGCGCACGCCCCGCCGGTTTCGTCGCCCTCCCGCACCACCACGTCTTCACCCTCGAGCGCCGTACGCGCCGCCGCGTACCAAGCCGTTCCAGTCTGCGCCGGCTCGGGTATCCACAGCGCATCCTGGGCAGCCGCCGGCGCCGGAAGCAGCAGCGCCAGCAACAGCAACCCGCTCGCGCCCGCGGTGCACGCGAATCCAAGGGCTCGAACAGCCGTCCACCAGCGATGAGACACGCCGCGATGCACGGCCGAGCGTTACCCGACCCGGCACCCCCGAGGCAAGCTTCTGCCTGCAGCCTGGACCGGGTGCCTCGCGGCGGCGCGGATGCGAGCTTGGCGGCGTCCGAGGGGTCGCCGCGGTCGCTCGGGCAAAGGCGATCTCGTTGGGTGCGCCTTCTCCCCGGCGCAAGCTGGCGCGCGACGCTGCGGGGCCGCGCGCCGCGCCCTACGCGCGCCGCCTGCGCTTGCGCCATCGAGCGCTGCGGCCGTGGCCCTCGAGCGCGAGCCGCGGGCAAGTCTTGAGGTCGAGCAAGGCCTGCTGCCGGCTGATCGCGTGGTCGACCGCTTCGAGATAGTTGCCGAGGGTGATCTCGGGCACGCGCTCGAGCAGTTGCTCGAGGATGCGCCGGCGGGTGGCGGCGTCGTAACGCCCCACGGTGCGCTTGGTGAAGGCATCGGCGGTGGGCTTCTCACTGCCCGAGAAGCCCCAGCGAGCATAAGGCGCGAGATTGCGCCCCAGCTGGCGCGCGGCCATGCGGCTGCCCGGCCGTGCCGCGTCGATGAAGAAGCGCTCGGCTGGCTCGACTCGCAGCCAGCCGGCCGCCACGTAGTCGCAGAAATGGCGCAGCTCGGAATCGCTCGACGCGGCCTTGGCGAAATCGAGCACCACCAGCAAGGCTTGCGGCCAGCGCATGCTCTGCATCTGTGCTCGCAATGCCAGCGGATTGAGCTCGCGCCATCCCAGCAACACGAGCTGCAGCAGGATCGACAACAGCCGCGGGTCGAAGCGCAGCATCTCCGCCGCGAGCACGATCAGGGCTTCGCGCCCCCGGGGACGGTATGGCCACGCGCTGCGGCGACCGACCGAGGGCGCGCCGATGCGGGCCAGCTCGTAGTAGAGGCGCGCGAGCTCGGCCTCCGTGGGCGCGTGGCGCAACAGGCCCTTCACAGATCGGCCTCGTCGCGCAGGTCGTCGAAATAGTCCGCCGCCTTCTGCGCGCCCGGGTAGCGCCGGCTCACCAACTGGGCCAGCTGCCGGTCGACGATGCCCAGGTCGGCGGCGAGCCGGAGCAGCTTACGCGCGTGGGGGCGGTCCTTGTCCCGGCCCGCAAAGCACTTCATCACCAGCAAGTCCTCCGGTCCGAGCGCGTCGACCTGCAGCTGGCGGCCGCGGTAGACGGACCGCAGCCGCGTGGCGTAGTCGTCGGCCAGAACCCCGGTGAAGGTCTCGAAATGCGCGTTGAGCCAATCGGGCTCGATCCCGAGCTGCTCGGCCACCTGCTTGGCCAGCGCGTCGAGCTCGGCCACCCGCAGCCCGCCGCGAGCCGCGAAGGCGTCGACGTCCTGCGTCGCGAGCGGATGGTCATAGGCGAGCACCATGGCCGCGCCCCCGCCGACGACCAAGCGCGCCGGCTGCTGCATGCGCGCATCGAGCAACGCGAGCGCCCTGCGCATCCGCTTGGCGTCGAGAGCGAGCCGAGCCATCGCGAGCCAATATGACTAGTAATTGACCACTTGTCAATTACGGGTCTAATCCACGAAATGGCACGCCTACCTGCCGGCCACCCGGGTCGTGTTCCCGACCTCGCTACAAGGAAGAAATGGCCGCATTGCGGACGTCGACGCAGGCGAAGCATGCGCTCATCGGAGCGCTTTCTACGGCGCTTTGGGGATGAGCGGAAACGGGCCGGCGAGCTCGCCGGGTGTTTGCATGAATCCGTTGTCGCCCCAGCAGCGGACATCGCCCGACTTGGTCAGGCCGCAGGTGTGGTCGAAACCGGCGGCCAGTCGCGTGAACACGCCGGTGGGGGGGGTGGATTGTCCGTGGTCCAAGTCAGTGGTGTGCACCCCGTCCCCGGCGCCCCAGCACTCGACCTGGCCGTCGGCCTTTCGGATTCCGCAGGTGTGGAAAGCGCCTGCGGTGATCCACGTCATGGGATCAATCGGCGCTCGCGACTGCCCGACTTGTGGCTGCTTGTCGGTATTCGTCTGGCCCGCGCCCCAGCACTCCACGGTGCCGTCCTCGCGCAGCCCGCAGGTGTGCAACTGACCCGCGGCGAGTTGTATGAACTTCCCGGACGGTGGAAGGGATTGGCCGCAGTTATAGGAATCGCAGGTCCCTGCGGTCTTGCCACCACCCCAGCATGCAACCGTGCCGTCTGTCCGAATCCCACACGTGTGATAGGTCCCGGCGGCGAGCTGGCGAAATGTGTCCGTGGTCGGAACGTTGAGCTGGCCTACGTCATAGGGGCTTTGAATCGGGTTCCCGCTGGAAGTCCAGCACGTAGCGGTCAGGTTGGGTCTGAGCGCACAGTCGTGATAGCTGCCGACGACCACTTGAAGGTAACTGCCCGAGGGTGGTGTCTGGGTGACGCTGCAGTGGAGCAGTCCGTCAAAGTCGAGCCCACACATTTCGATGGTCGAGCCGCTGATTTGCTGGAGATGGATCGTCGAGAATTTCTGCTGCACTTGATACAACCCGATGCATTGGACGATACTGTCTGCCCCGATGACACAGGTCTCGTAGCCACCCGCGGCCAGCGGCCCCAGTCCGGCGCATTCGGTGCCTGGGCCGAAGGCGGGCGGTGAGCACACGCAGCTGGGCGTCGAGGTGGAGCTGTCGCAGGTGGCGAGTTGGTCGCAGACGGCGCCGCAGGCGCCGCAGTCGTTCGGGGAGTCGAGCGACTTCTCGCAGCCATTGACCGCATCGTCATCGCAATCGGCGTAGTTGGCGTCGCACGTAGCGATGCTGCACATGCCCTCGCTCGAGCACTCGGCGGTTGCGTGCGCCGCGCTGCACGTGCTGCTCGCCTGCTCGTCGACATCACCGTCACAGTCATTGTCGATCCCGTCGCACGCCTCAGCGGCACCCGGATACACGGTCGCGGATCCATCGTCGCAGTCCGCGCTCATGGCATCTGGGGCTTCGGCGACGAATCCCGCGTCGCAAGCGCCGCACTGCACAACCATCGCTGCGCTGGCGAAGCCGTCACCATCGGCGTCGGGCCAACAAGGCATCGGGTGCGTTTCGGCAGCGCCATCGTCGCAATCGATCGCATCGCCGGTGGGCTCGGTCGCGGTCCAGCCGCTGTCGCAGCTCGCCCTGCACTGCATCTGGCGCTGCGCGCCCGAAGGCGCGAAGCCATCGCCGTCATCATCTTGCCAGCAGGCCGTTGATGCGCCGCCGTCACAAGGTGCCATGCCCGCATCGCCCAGCGGAGCTTGGCCACCCGCGCCACCCTGATCGGCCGCGTCCCGTTCCGGCTCCCCCGCATCGCCCTGACCGCCCGTCGTCCCGGACCCACCGCCTGATCCGGCATCGTCACCGTGCGAGACCACGCACTGGCCTTGGACGTGCTTGGACCCCGCTGGGCAGTCCTTCGACACACAACCGGCCCAGCCCTGGGCAGCAAGCACGAGCACGAGCGCAGTCACCGCTGCACCGGGCCGGAGGCGACCTGGTTCGTTCAGGCAATAGGACATGGCGACTCCCCGGCCTCGCGGCCTTCAAGCGATTGAGCTTTGCGACCTTATCGAACGCCGGCCCCGCGCAGTTGCGTCGATTGCGCGACTCCTAGCGCAAGAGCGCCAAGAAGGTCAACGCGACGCGAAGCCGGGGCCCCTCGATCCCTCGTGGGTGGATTTCTGCAAATTTGCCGGTGCGGCAAGGGCGACGCGGTGCGACACGGCCAACTGGCCAAGTCGCGTCATGGGCGCTCCGCCGGAGCCGAGGGCGCCACTGAGCCGGACGCGACCGGGCCGGGGCGGCTGCCGATGCGCAGTGGTGCATTCCGGCGCGTGACGCTGGTCACGAAACAGCATCAAGAAAACGATGCCGATGGTCACGCTGGCGAGATCGAAAGTGCACAGCGCGCCTAGATCTCACCTAGATCACGTTGGCGTGGCCCACTGCGCGCGAGGCCCAACCCCGACGCGCTCGCCGACACGATCCGTGCAGGACGCCAGCGTTCAGGGCGAGGCAAATCAACCTCGCAACGCTCTGGGACTCCCGCGCGGAGCACGCGGTCGCCGGCCTGGCGGTCGCCGCGCGTGGCCTCGCCGCAGGTGAATCACTTGCAAAGCTTGGTGCCGCTGGTGGCGCACGTCGTGAAGCCACTAGATGGGCAGTCGGCATTGGTGTCGCACGTGTACGTGCACTTGCCATCCGCCGCG
The DNA here is from genome assembly GCA_963778655.1 of uncultured delta proteobacterium. Lineage (GTDB taxonomy): Bacteria > Myxococcota_A > Polyangia > Polyangiales > JAFGIB01 > CAVZVA01. The sequence goes on along the minus strand of CAVZVA010000009.1, from coordinate 1,033,094 downwards.
CCACTGGTGGCGTCACCGCACAACCCGTCGGCCAGTCCTGACTCGCCGCAATCGTCTGGCACGGAACACGTTTTCCCTCCCGAGGTGCCCTGCGCGGTCGCGTCTGCGATCCCGGCGCAGGTCGTGGTCGGGGGCGGTAGGCAGTAGGTGGAGCTGGCGCCGTCGATGCTGGTCGTGGCCACGGGGTTGCTGTAGGGGCGTTGGTAGAGCGTATGGGTCGCGTCCACGCACCCGCCCTGCACAGCGCTGTCGATGAAGCAATACGGCCCCAGCGCGTGGGTGCTGTCGAAATCTTCGACCACGCACTTGGCGCCTTGGACGCACTCCCCGTCCGTCTCGCACGGCGCGCAGGGGAGCAGCGACTGGTAGGCCGTGCTGGTGCAGGCGCCGGTGGAGACTTTGCAAGCGTTGGCGGAGCTGGCGCAGGCGGTGCGTTTGGTGGCCGTGCACTCCACGCACTGGCCGTGCATGGGGGCGGTGCCGGTGGTTTCGCAGACTTCGGTGCCGGTGCGGCCGGTGCAGGCGGTGTCGCTGGTGCAGGCCTGGCAGGTGCGGTTGGTGCACTCCGGGGTGCTCGGGCTCTGGCAGTCGGCGCTGCTCAGGCACTGCACGCACTGGCCGCGGGTGCTCGAGCCGGTCGCGGTGTCGCAGCGGGGGGTGTCGCTGCGGTCGCTGCAGGCACCGTCGCCGTCGCAGGCGCCGCAGACGTGGCCGGTGCTGCACTGCGGGCTCGCGGCATCGCAGTCGCCGTTGTCGAGGCACTGCACGCAGCTGTGCGTGTCCGTGTCGCACTGCGGCTTGCCGCTGCTCTGGCAGGCCGCGCTGGTCAGGCACTGCACGCAGCTGTGCGTGTCGGTGTCGCACTCGGGCTTGCTCGCGCCGCAGTCGCTGGGCTGCAGGCACGCCACGCAGCTGTGCGTGTCGGTATCGCAGTGCGCGCGCGCCGCGCCGGTGCAATCCCGGTCGCCGCCGCACTCCTGGCACTGGTTGTCGACGCACGCCGGCTTGGCCGCCGGGCACGTCCCGCACGGGCCGGCGTCGACTTGCGCGTCGCCGGCGTCGGTGAGGTGTCCGCCCTCGATCGCGGCGTCGCCTCCGGTGCCGCCGCCGCCGTTCGTAACCTTACGTGTGCTGTCCATCAAAGTCGCGCCGCCATCTGAGGTCGGGTCAGGGTGTTTAGTCGGCACGCAGGCAGCGAGCATGAGCGCGAGCAGGGACGCGGAACGCTGCAACATTGGAAACTCTTGGCAGTACTTGTTGCCACTCGAAGGAGAGTTGGGAGTGTCCGAGCGGCAGGGTCGGGCAGCCATGCTCGACGGTAGGGAAGTGGAACTATTGGCAGATCTTTGTGCCGCTTGAGGGACACGTCGGAAAGGTCCCGGGGCAGTCCGGGCCGGCGTTGCAACTGTACGTACACTTGCCGTTGGCCCCGCAGGTCCCGTCACTGATGTCGTTCTCGCCGCAATCGTCGGGCATGCTGCAAGTCTTCGCACCGCCACCTTGGCCGTCCCAGTTCGTCGCGTCTGCGATCCCGGCGCAGGTCGTCGTTGGGGGCGGTAGGCAGTAGGTGGAGCTGGCGCCGTCGATGCTGGTCGTGGCCACGGGGTTGCTGTAGGGGCGCGCTTGCAGGTTGGTGTCCGCGCAGCCATTGGGGCTCTGCTCGTAGAAGCAATACGGTCCCAGCATCTGGCTGCCAAACTCCTGCACTACGCACTTGGTGCCCGGCTGGCACTCCCCGTCCGTCTCGCACGGCGCGCAGGGGAGCAGCGACTGGTAGGCCGTGCTCGTGCAGGCGCCGGTGGAGACTTTGCAGGCGTTGGCGGAGCTGGCGCAGGCGGTGCGTTTGGTGGCCGTGCACTCCACGCACTGGCCGTGCATGGGGGCGGTGCCGGTGGTTTCGCAGACTTCGGTGCCGGTGCGGCCGGTGCAGGCGGTGTCGCTGGTGCAGGCCTGGCAGGTGCGGTTGGTGCACTCCGGGGTGCTCGGGCTCTGGCAGTCGGCGCTGCTCAGGCACTGCACGCACTGGCCGCGGGTGCTCGAGCCGGTCGCGGTGTCGCAGCGGGGGGTGTCGCTGCGGTCGCTGCAGGCACCGTCGCCGTCGCAGGCGCCGCAGACGTGGCCGGTGCTGCACTGCGGGCTCGCGGCATCGCAGTCGCCGTTGCCGAGGCACCGCACGCAGCTGTGCGTGTCCGTGTCGCACTGCGGCTTGCCGCCGCTCTGGCAGGCCGCGCTGGTCAGGCACTGCACGCAGCTGTGCGTGTCGGTGTCGCACTCGGGCTTGCTCGCGCCGCAGTCGCTGGGCTGCAGGCAGGCCACGCAGCTGTGCGTGTCGGTATCGCAGTGCGCGCGCGCCGCGCCGGTGCAATCCCGGTCGCCGCCGCACTCCTGGCACTGGTTGTCGACGCACGCCGGCTTGGCCGCCGGGCACGTCCCGCACGGGCCGGCGTCGACTTGCGCGTCGCCGGCGTCGCCTCCTGTGCCCCCGTCGGCCGCGGCGTCGCCGCCCGTGCCGCCCGTGCCGCCCATGCCACCGCTGCCGCCGCTGCCGCCGCTCGCGCCGCCTTTGCCGCCAGCGGCACCGGCACCGCCGCTGCCGCCATCGCCGGCCTGCTTGCACGCGGCTGCCGGATGATCGCCCTGGCACTGCTCGCACTTCGGATCGGGAGGTGTGCTGCGACATTGCGCGCAGTCGGCGCTGAACGTCGCGCCCTGGCACAGGTCCACGGTCTTGACCGCGGCGATGTCGCGACAGGCCGCGATCGACAGCGCGAAGGCGGAGAGCAGCCAAACGGTGGCGAGCTTGGGCAAGCGAAGCGTCATGAAAAGGTCCCTCAGAAGCTGCCCTTGAGATTGAGCGAGCCGGGGCCGGGCGCAAGGGAAACCCGCGCTTCGCCCGCGGGCTCCTGTTCGCCCAGCAAGTACCACAGCGCGGCGCCCGCGATCGCGCCCACGCCCACCACGCCGAAGATCGCCGCCGGAGCCGCGTTGATCTCGGTCTTCTTGGTGCACGCGCCGCTGGGCTCGCGGTGATCGCAGCCGCTGCCGGCCAGCGCCACCACGTCATAGGTGAGCGCGGCCACGCCCATGCCCCCCAGGATCAGTGGGCCCACCACGGGCCGCGACGGCTCGGCGCCGGTGTCCGCGTCGAGGTCGAAGGCGTCGGGGCCGACCGGACCGGCCGCGGCGGCCTCGCCCGCGCGCGGCTTGAGCGCGACGTCGACCTCCACCTGACGCGCCTCGTTGGGCGGCACGTCGACCGTCTGCGCGTACGAGCGCGAGCCCTTCGCGCGCACCTCGAGCGTGTAGCGACCCGAGGCCACCGCCGCGCGGTAGGGCGTGGTGCCGACCAGCTTGCCGTTGAGCACGACCTGCGCGCCGTCCGGTTTGGCGTGAACGCGCAGCCACGGCCCGGGCCCGAGCAGCTGCAGCGCGCGCGCGTCGAGCAGCGCCTGCTTGGTGGCGGCGGCGAAGTCGCCGTGGTCGATGGTGGCCTTGCCCGGATAGCGATCGCCGCGCCGATCGACCAGCGTGACGAATACCGTACCCGGCACAGGTGGCGAGCCAGTGGCCCAAAGCGCGAGCACGGCCGCCGAGTCGGCGCCGCTGGCCTGCAGCAGCGCGGGCGCGCAGTCCAGGGTCGTGCACTCGGCGGCGGCGCCGCCGCCGCTGATCTGGCTCGCCGCCTCGGTCACGCTCAGCACGCGGATGCCCTGCGCGGCCAGCGTCTGCGACAGCACCTGCTGGGCCTGCTGGCGCTGCTCGACCAGCCCGTCGTCGCCGCGGTGGGGTAGCAGCACCGCCGTCTCCGCGCGCACCGTCGCGGGCCCCAGCGCGAGCGCAAGGCCGAGCGCCAGCCCCGCGGCGGCGCCGCTCGACCGCGCCCGCGCCTTCCGCAGCGCCGCGCCTGCCGCCCGGACGCGCGGGCGCGCCGCCATGCTCGAGCCTCCACGCGCTTGGGTCACAGGTTGCCCCTCCAGATCAGCTGCGCGCCGCGCCCGCCTGGCGCTGGCTGCAGCGAGACGTTGGTATCGCGCCCCTGCCCTGGGCCGCGCAACAAATAGACGACCGGCACGCCGAGAAAGGGCAGCGAGCCGGTCAGCAGCAGCGCGCCGAAGCGCGTGGTCGCCAGAATATCGCTGCAGCGGCCTTCGATGTCGAAGCGATCGCACTGCGCGCCGCGCACCAGAAATACGGTCCCGGCGATCGCCAGCGCGCCCCCTGCCCCGCCGGCGACGATGCCCCAGGTCGGCACATGGTGCGGTGGCGCTGGCGGCAGCAGCCAGGGCAGCGAGGCGGTGAGCAAGGCCGCGCCGCCCGCCTCCACCGCCAGCGGCACGGGCTCGAACGCGTTGAGCTCGCTCAACGTGTTCGCGTAGCTCAGCCCGGCGTTCTTCTGCGAGCTGTAGCGCAGCTCGAGGGCGTATTGGTGCGCGAACAGGCCCCAGCCGACCAGCGTGGCCACCGCGCCCGCGGCGCCCAGCCCAATGCCCAGCGGCTCGGGCGACCAGCCGCCCTTGTCCCTGGGCGGGGTGGCGCCTCCGGCGACGGATGGCGGCTGCGGCTCGGCCGCCGGCTCGCCTGCCGGCGGGGGCGGCGGCAAGGTGCCCGCCGCGCGCGCGGCGGGCGCGGCCTTCGCGGCCGCCGTCTTGGCAGCGCGTCCCTTGTCCGGGGTCGCATCCTCTGCCGGGATCTGCGCGGGCACCTGCAATTCAGCCAGCGGCGCGGCGCCTGCGCCCGCGTAGCTTATCTGCTCGCCGCGCCGCAGCCCGCGCACGGCCGCGGACAGCGCCTTGGCGTCGATCGCGCCCGCACCGTCCACGCGCAACCGAATCGCGCCCAGCAAATGCCCGTCGAGCACGCGGATGCGGTCGACCTGCACCACGTCGGTAGGCTTGTCCGCGGCGTCGATCACCGGAAGCAGCAGCAGCACCTCGCCCGCGCCGACCACGCGTCCGACCTCGACCGCGTCGCTGTACGCGTGGCCGTGCTGCGCCGCAGCCGAGTCGTAGCGCAGCGACAGGTCGAGCGAGGTCTGCACCGCGGCATCGAAGCGCGTATCGATGCGCTTGACCACGCGCGTGCTGCCGATGGTTACGCGGTGCACGCGGCCCGCGGTGCCCTCCTGGCACTCGGCCTGCAGCCGATACTCGCCGGGCCCGAGCTGCGGCAGCTCCAGCGGCGCCTCGCCCAAATGGCGACCGTTGACGTAGACCGCGCAACCCGAGGGCAGGCTCTCCACGCGCAGCGAGCCCGGCTCGCGCTGGCGCAGCTCGGCCTCGGCCTCGGCCAGGATGCCGATCACCTCCGGCGGGTGCATCGTGCCGTCGGGCTCGATGTCGGGCACGCGACGCCGGCACTGCAGCGCCTGCTCTCGCGCGGCCTGGCGCTGGCCGCTCTGCAGCTGGGCGCGCACCAGGTAGAGGCAGGCGTCGAGCAGCTGCTGGGCGGCAAGCGATTCGCGATTGAGCGACTCGAGCACCTTGTCGGCGCGCGTCAGCGCCCGTTCCACGTCCTGCCGCGCCTTGGCGGGCAACCCGCTGGCCACGTGGTAGAGCGCCATCTGCGTGTCGCGCGCCAGCGCGTCGAGGTCGCCGTGGCTGACCATCAGCGGGGCGGTCGAGCCGCGCTGCTCGAATTCGGCGCGCGCGCGCGCCGGCGAGACCAGCCGCACCGAGCCGGTGCCCAGCGCCCGGGCCAGCTGCTGGGCCGCGCGCCGGGCGATCGGCGTGCCCGCGCCTTCGTGGGCGACGGCCGACGAGAGCAGCAGCCACGCGCCCGGCTCGGCACGCGCGCGCACGGGCAGGCCGACCAGCAGCGCCAGCAGCAGCCATGCCCCGGCGCGGCCGCAACGGCGGGCCACGGGCATCGGGTGTTTGGCTCGAGCTGCGCGCATCGTGCCCCCTCTATCGGCAGGGATCGCCCGCCTGTTGCTTGCCTGAGCGCATCTCACACCCCCGTGCGTGCGGATTTCGGTCGCGGCGTCCTCGACCGCGCCGCGAGGGCCAAAACAGTGCCGGGGGCTTCGAGGCCCCCGCCGCAGAGGGCGCCAGCGGCTACGGAGCGCCGCTTGCGGTTTGCGACCTGCCCTCTATCACGGGCTCCGGCGACCGCGTACTGGACGCCTGCTCAGGGCCACGGTGTTGTGGCTCGGACTATCATCGACTGGTGGATGACAGCGGCAAGGATGCGGCCGCCGGTCCGCGCTCAGCTCTCGTGTTCGAGGCGCTGGCCGCGGCCGCGGACAACGTCGGAATGTGCGTCTGCATTTCGTACGCGGACCCGGCCTCACCCAATCGCGTCAACGTCGTCTACCTGAACAAGGGCACCGAGCGCCTGCTCGGCGAAAGCCTCGAGACCATCATGGAACGCTCGGTCTGGGCTTCGTTTCCACCCGAGGAGCGGCCGCGCTTGATGCAGATTCACGAGCAGCGCCTGCGCGGCGACACCTCGCCGCAGACGTTCGAGAGCGCGATCGTGCGGACCGATGGGCGGCGCGTGCCGGTCGAGATCTCGATCACGCCGATCGCGATCGAAGGGCGCGTGGCCAACGTCACCTTTCTGTTCGACATCAGCCATCGCCGGAGCGCCGAGGACGCGTTGCGCCGCTCGGAGGCCAACTTCCGCTCCCTGATCGAGAACGCGCCCGACGGCGTGGCCATCATGCGCTGGCCCACCATCCTGTTCGTCAACCCGGCCGCCGCGCGCATGCTCGGCTTCAAGTCGCCGCAACAGGCGGTCGGAGCCAGCATCCTGAGCCGCCTGGAGCCGACCGAGGCGGAGCGCGCCAGCGAGCGCGTGGAGCAGCGGATGCACGGCGCGCGTCTGGGATCGACCGAGTATCGCAGCCGCGACACCGAGGGGCGCGAGCTCACCGTGGAGATCTCGGCGATCCCGATCGAGTACGAAGGGGCGCCGGCGGTGCTGGCGTTCGCGCGCGACGTGACCGAGCGCAAGGCGATGCTCGCGCAGCTGATGGAAGCCGACAAGCTGGCCGCGGTGGGGACGCTGGCGGCCGGCGTGGCGCACGAGATCAACAACCCGCTGGCCTACCTGATGTTGAACCTCGAGTTCCTGATTCGGGAGCTGCCCAAGCTGGTGGGCGACCCCAGCCGGCTCGACCCGATGCTCAAGCGCCTGCGCGAGACCAAGCAGGGCGCAGAGCGCGTCAAGACCATCGTGCGCGACCTGCAGACCTTTACCCGCAAGCACGACGGCATCTACGGCCCGGTCGATCTCGAGGCCGCGGTCGAGGCCGCGCTGCACATGGCGCGCCACGAGATCCGTCACCGCGCGCGCATCGACAAGCAGATCGAGCCGCTACCGCCGGTGCACGGCAACGCCACGCGCCTGGAGCAGCTGTTCTTGAACCTGCTGATCAACGCGGCACACGCGGTGCAGGATCTCGACCCGCAGCGCAACGTGATCGAGGTCTCGCTGCAACGCGGCGCCGCGGACACGGTGGTGGCCAAGGTGAAAGACAACGGCATCGGCATGAGCAAGGACGTGCTCAAGCGCGTGTTCGACCCCTTCTTCACCACCAAGCCGACCGGGGTGGGGACCGGGCTGGGGCTGCCGATCTGCCATGGCATCGTGGGCGCCGCCGGCGGCGACATTCAGATCGAGAGCGAGCCCGGGGCGGGCACCTGCGTAACGGTGGTGCTGCGCGCGCGCAGCGGCGAGGCGCGCCCGGTGCGGGTGGCGACGCCGGCGCCTTTTCCGGCCGCGCGCCGCGGGCGGGTGTTGCTCGTCGACGATGAGCGCGCGGTGATCGACTCGCTGGCGGCGGCGCTCGGCGACGACCACGAGGTGATCGCGTTCGGCAACGCCGCCGACGCGCGCAAGCGGATCGAGAGCGGCGAGCATTTCGACGTCGTGTTGTGCGATCTGGTCATGCCGGGCGAGACCGGGATGCAGCTGTTCGAGCACGTGCGGCGCACGCGACCGGAGCTGGCGCCGCGCTTCGCGTTCATGTCCGGCGGCGCCTTTCTGCCCGAAGCCGATCGCTTCCTGCAGAAGGTCGACAATCCGCGCATCGACAAGCCCTTCGACGTGGCCGCCGTCCGCCGCCTGGTCGACGGGCTGCTCGCGCGCTGAGGCGGGGGCTGCGACTGCGACCGCGACTGGGAGGGGGCTCAGTCGATTCCGATCCAGGTGCCTGGATTGTCGCGGGTGGCGACGACGCCGTGCCAGCCCGAGGGCAGCGTCGGGGTGCTCCAGCGGAACAGCCACTGGGCATCGGCCGGGGCAAGATTGACGCAGCCGTGACTGCGCACGCGGCCGAAGTGGTCGTGCCAGAACGCGGCGTGCAAGGCGTAGCTGCCCTGGAAGTACATGGTCCAGGGCACGTCCTCGATGCTGTATGCCTCGTCCTCGGCGTCGCCCCCTGCGGTGCCCAGCGGCGACGGGCGCGCGCCGGCCGCAGCCGGGCCCTGCGCCTGAGCCTTGCCCGCGCTGCCGGACCCACCCGCCGCGCCCGCGGCCGGCGCGTCCTTGTGCAGCGGAACCAGCCCGTCCATCGTGGTCGAGACGTGCTTGGCGTAGATGCGGTAGATACCCTGCGGGGTGTCGTAGCCGGGCTTGCCCGTCGACACCAGCGTCGCAAACACCGGACGCGGCCCCTCATAGGCGATCAACGCCTGCTGCTCCAGGTCGACGTGGATGAAGCGCGCGCGCCTGGGCACCAGCGGAGGCCGCGCCGGCACGCGCACCACGCGCAGCTGCGATTCGGCGACGAAGAAGCCATCGCGCGTCAGCAAGTAGCTGCGCTTGCCGCTCTGCACCCGCGTCTCGGTCAGGCGCACGCTGCCGAAGCGCGGTAGCGTGGCAGCGGGACGCAGCTCGCCATCGAGCGCGTCGCGCCGCAGCAATGTGGTCTCGCCGCGATACGCGATCCCGAGCGGCAGGTCGTCCGGCCCGTGCAGCACCACGCCGGGCGCGGCCCCGAGCGTGACCTCGCCGAGCGCGGCGGTCTCCACGTAGGCGCCGCGCACCGTGCGGGCGAAGCCGTCCTCGTCCGTCGGCTCGCCGCCGTCCAGGCTGACGTAGAACCCGGGCTCCATCGGTGCGCGTACGAAGTCCGGTAATCCGAGCGCCGCGGTCGCCGCGGGATCGCCGCTGGTCTCGGCGGCGTGCAACAACCCCGGGGGCGCCGCCGCGAGCAGGCGCAGGGCCGCGCTGCGCTCAGCCGGCGTGGGGACGCGCCAGTACTGCAGCCCGACCTTGCCGCTGTTCTTGGCGTAGCGGTAGGGCAGCGGGTCGCTCATCGCGGGCGGCAACGGCGCTGGCTCGAAGCGCTGCGGGCTCGAGCCGAACGCGAAGCCACGTCCAGCGCACGCGAAGCCGCCGCTGGCGAGCTCGTGCCACGCCCGCGCGCAGCCCGAGCCCTTGTGGCCGGCCGCAGCGCGGAAGACGCTCCCGCGCCGCAGGTAACCGATCACCTCGGCGTGGGCGTCGGGCTCGGCGAACACCTGGGCCAGCACGTGGAACGCGACGCCGTAGAGCGGGAAGCGCTGGTCGTAGCCGCTCTCGACGGCACGCTCGCCGGCGAGCTGCTCGGCCAGCGCGTCGTCGGGAACGGGCGGTGCGGGAGCCGGCGCGGGCGCGGCCGTAGGAAGCGGCTTCGCGGCCGGGCGCGGACGCTCCACGTGCGCGGGCGGCGGCCCGGTCACGGCGGCCGCGCTCGGCGGCGGCGCGGGCCGCGCGAGCTCGGGCCCTACCCCTGCGCAGCTCGACAGCGCGCCCAGCAGCAGTGCAAGCCACACGCGCAGCGCAAGCCCCGCTTGAGCTACGTGGCGAGCGCGCGCTTGCGATGCCTGCGCCATCCCTCGGATCTGCACGCAGCGCGTCCACGGGTCCAGAAACCGGCAAAGGGGGCGCGCCCAACCACCCGAGCCTCTGGCCGGACTCCATGCCTTCGGGATCATGGTCGCGGTCGTGACCACGCTCGTGCCCGCAATTTGCCTCCCGCTGCCTGCTAGAGCACCGATCAGCTTGAAACGCGCACGATTTCACGACCCTGGCGGGCGCATGGCGCGAGCACTCGCCGCTTGACATAGGGTTCACTACGCCTGCGGGCTCCTGCCCGCACCCTGCATCCCCCATCACCGCGACTTCGCACACGCTTCAAGCTGTTCGGTGCTCTAACCCGGCGCACGAACTGGGCAGCCGAGAACGACGTCGATGCGGCCGCCGCGATCCTTGCGCACGCTGTCGCAGGTCGGGCCGCACAGGCGGATATTCGTTTCGTCCGGCGCGTACTGCCAGCCGTCGGCGCCGCTGTCGCAGGGGCGGTCGTCCTTCAGGATCAGCCGCGGATCGCTGCCGTCGGCCGGCGAGTACACGACGTTGACCAGCGTGCGATCCAGCGTGCCCGACGGCGGCTGAGGCAGCGGCAGCTCGCAGCTCAACGCGCGCCCCGCGATCTGCGTGAGCGCGTCCGCCAGAGCCTGGTCGAACTTCGCCTGCGTAGTCATGTCGAAATGGCAGTTGCCCAGCGCCACGCTGCAGCCGGGCAGGGCTGTACCCCCGTTGAACGCGATCTGCGACAGCACCCCGCGCGCCGGCTCGCTGCCGGGTGCGCCGATCACGAAGGTCTTGATCCCCACGCCGGAGCCCGCAGCCTTGGGCACCTCGGTGTTCACCAGCAGGTCCGTGCACGCTTGCTGGCCGCTGCACAGTTGCGGATCGGAACACGCGTCGCTCTGCTGGCCGTCGGTCAACAGCACCACGAACTGCTTGCCGTGGATCTTCCCCGCGAGCGCGAGGTCGTGCAGGTGCTTGTAGGCGAGGATGGTCGCGCCGACCAGTGGCGTGGCGCCGCTTGGCTCGACGTTGGCCAGGCTGGCCTCGATGCCGGTGCGCTGCGCGTCGTCGAGCTTGGCCAGTGGTACGCTCGGGTTTTCGTGTACGCCGCAGGCGTCGTCGTTGCTGAAGTACGAGATCCCCACCACGGTGTCCGACGGCAGCGCCTGAATCGCGGTGCGCAGCGCGCCGCGCGTGATCTCCCACTTGGTTGGGAGCATCGCATCCACGGCCACGGGGTCTTGCTCGCACACCATCGAGTCGGTGGTGGGCGGCGGATTGCAGGCCATCGATGCGCTGCGATCGATCACGAACAGCAGGTTGGAGGGCAGCAGGGTCGACTCCATGCTCGAGCTGGCGCAACCGGTGGTGAAGATCGCGCGTACGTTGGGCGCAGGCAGCACCCCCGCGCGCCCGGCGTCCTGCGCCGCATCGGCACTGCCCCCATCCGCGGGCCCGGCCCCTCCCTCCCCCGCTTCCCGGCCGCCGCTGCCGCTGCCGCTGCCGCTCGCGCCGCCGCCGCCGCCGTCACCGCCGCGGCCACCACTGCCGGTGGAGTTGGAGTCGCGCGCGCCGGTGTCGCCGGAGGCGCAGCCGAGCCAGCCCATGGCGCAGCAGGCGATGGCGGCGCACAGCCAGGCGACTCGGGTGCTCATGGCGTCGCGCTCGCGCGAAAGCGCCCCTCGCAGGTCTGGCCGGCGTCGTTGACCATCTTGATCGTGCCTTCGATCACGAGCGCCTGGTCGTCGAAGGAGCCATCCAGATCGGCGTCGAAGGACGGAAACAGCCCGGGCGGGCTCTGCGCAGCCTGGCCGATGATCGCCATGCCATTGACGGTCTTGCCCGTGAAGTGCTTGGTGAGACAGTCGAGCTGCCCGCTCAGGTCCCCGCCGAACAGCGGGCCGGAGAGCTTGCCGTCCGTGATCGACAGCAGCTGCTCCTCGGGCGAGCCGTCCAGGGTGAAGGAGACGGCGCCGAAATAGATCGGCTGCGAGTCGGTTCCGCCGTCGACTTGGACCGTACAGGTGAAGCTGCCCACGTAAAGGCCGGCCTTGCAGGTGCCCTGACCCGGCAGGCTCTCCTGCCAGTCGAACACCACGGTCGGGTCGAGCCCCGGGTCTGGACCCACGCCGGCGTCCTCGTCTGGGGACGGCTCCTCAGGGGGCGGACCGGCGTCCGGGGGGGGTGGCTCGGTCCCGGCGTCGGCATGCGTCTGGGGGGGGTTCACCGAGCTTATGGGCACGCCCAGGTCGAATACCGCGTGCTCGGTCCCGCTGCAGGCCCCAGCCGCGAGCAGCAGCAGCCCGGCCCGCAGAGCCCAGCCCCTCGCCCGGATCGGCCCACGGGACGCCATGGGCCTTAACCTAGCTCAACCCGAGCGCAATTTCCGTACACGGTACGGTTCTCGGGCGGGCTTTTTTCCACCGCGGCCAACCATCCGAAAATGAGCCGTTTGTCGCGTGCTAAGCCACTAGCGTGAATGGAGAGCCGGTGGGGTCCGTGTCCAAGCCGAACCTGCGCGTAGTGGAAGGGGGCCCAGAGGCCGAGCAGGCCCTGCCGGAATCGGACCAGGCGCTGTTCGAGCGCTACGCGCCTTACGTGGCGCGCATCGGGCTGCGGCTCTTGGGGCGGGAATCAGACGTGGACGACTTGATCCAGGAAGTCTTTTTTGCGGCCTTCCGCCAGCGCCACCAGGTGCGCGATCCGCACGCGTTCAAGAGCTGGATCGCGATCATCGCGGTGCGCACCGCCCGCCGCCACCTGCGCAAGCGCAGGCTGCGCGGCTTCGTCGGCCTCGACACGCTGCCACCGCCGCTCGAGCTGCGCGAGCAAGGGATGTCGCCGGAGCGACGCGCGTTGTTGTCCCGCGTGTATCAGGCGCTCGAGCAAATCGGCGTGGAGCAGCGGCTGGCGTGGACGCTGCGCTACGTGGAGGGCGAGAAGCTGGAGCAGGTGGCCGAGCACTGCGGCTGCTCGCTGGCCACGGCCAAGCGCCGCATCGCCGCAGCCCACGCGCGCATTCAGGCGGAGCTTGAAGATGGATAGGCTCGCACGAGATCTCGACCTGGCGCGCCAGGAGCTCACGCCGCAGTGGTCGGCAGAGCGCAGCGCGCGGCTGTTCGCAGGCGCGCGCGCGTTCGGCCCGCGGCGCGCCCGCCGGCGCGCGGCGCTGGGGACGCTCGGGGTGCTGGCGGCGGCCGCGGTGTTGCTGGTCGGCTTGCGGCGCGGCGCACCGGATCCGAGCGCGCGCGCGGCCGGCGCGCGGGCCGCCGGCGGCAAGGCACAGGCGGCGCTGGCCAGCGACAAGGTGCACAGCGGGCACACGCTGCGGCTCGCGGACGGCTCGCGCACCGAGCTGGTGGGCGAGCACAGCGAGCTCGAGGTGCTCGACAACACGCGCGACCGGATCGCGCTGCGGCTGGTTTCCGGGCGCGCGCACTTCGAGGCGGTGCACGACCCGATGCGCAGCTTCGTGGTCGAGGCGCAGCCGTATCGGGTCGAGGTGATCGGCACGATCTTCGACGTCGAGCGCGATGCGCGCGAGGTCGCAGTCAGCGTCGGGCGAGGCAAGGTGCGGGTGTACGGCCCGCAAGGCGCCGAAGATCTGGTTGCGGGGCAGATCAAGCACTTCGCGCGCAGCGCGGCGAGCGAGATGCCTGCGGCTGCGGCCGCGGCGCCGGCCCCCTTCGAGGAAGAATCGCCCGCGGGCGACGAGGACACGGCCGCGGAGCTGAGCGCCGAGCGCGCGGAGCGGGCGCGGCGTCATGCGCACGCGACGAACGCCAGGCATGGCGGTGCAGCTGCGAGCTGGCGCAGCTTGAGCCAGAGCGGCCAGTACGACGCGGCCTTCGAGTCGCTGCGCAGGAGCAGCCCGGTGGAGGACGATCCTGCGGCGCTGATGGACGCGGCCGATGCAGCACGCCTGAGCGGCCACGCGCAGGACGCGGTGCAATACCTGGCGCGGGTGGTCCGCAGCCACCAGCACAGCCCGATCGCGCCGCTGGCCGCGTTCACGCTGGGGCGGGTGTACCTGGATCGGCTCGGACAACCCGATCGCGCGGCCCGGGCGTTCGGGACCGCGCGCCGGCTGGCGCCGACCGGCTCGCTGGCCCAGGACGCGCTGGCGCGCGAGGTCGAGGCGCTGTCCAAGGGTGGGAACGCGCGGCTAGCCTATGCGCGGGCTCAGGAGTACCTCAGGCTGTACCCGAGCGGCCGGCGCCTGCGCGCGGTGCAGCTTTACGGCGGGCTGGATTAGCCGCGTGGCTAGCGGCTACCCTGGCACCCGGTGTGCTGGGCGACCCGATGCCTGCTCGCGCTGGCGCTGATCGCGCTTTCAGCCGCGCGGGCGCGCGCGGAGGGGCCGCAGGTCTCGGTCCGCGTGGACCCGTGCGTGCCGGTGGACCGCAGCCAGCTCGAGCGACTGCTGGCCATCGAGCTCGGCACCTCGGCCGCCGAGAGCGACGTCTCCGCGAGCCCCACCAGCGTGTGGGTCAACTGCAGCGACCGCGGCGTCGAGCTGCACCTGGAAGACGGGGTCACGCGCAAGTCCATGGCGCGCGTGCTGCCGGCCTCCTCGTTCAAGGATGCGTCGAGCACGCGGCTGCTGGCGCTCGCGATCGCGGAGTTCGTGGTCGCCAGCTGGATCGAGCTGCGCGTACAACCCACGCACGTGGTCGAGCCGGTAGGCCCCCAGCCCAGCCCAGCTGCGCGCGCGCTGGCCGAGCGCGTCGTGGCGCGGCGCAACGCGCTTGCGCAGCCCTCGAGCACGGGCAAGGAGAGTCTTTCGGCCGCGTTCACGCTGCAGGTCTGGTCGGGCAACGATGCCGTGATGCTGGGAGCCGGCGCACGCCTGGTGCACCTGTCGCTGCCCACCCTCGCCTTCACCATCGCGGGCGACTTCGCCACTTCCTCGGTCGAGCTGCCACTGGGCACGGTGCGCGTGGTCACCGCGTCGGTGGCCCTGGCGCTGTCGCTGCACGTGCGGGTGCAGAACGTGTCGTTCTTCACCGGCCCGGGCGGGCGGCTCGGCTTCACGCGCATGCAAGGCGAGCCCGGCGATCGCAGCCAGACGCCCGGTGAGCACTTCTTCGCGCCGTACGGCGGGCCGATCTGGTGGAACCGCATCGAGTTCCGGGCCACCGAGCAGCTGCGGCTCGCCTTCGAGCTGGAGGCTGGCGTGGCGACGCTGCCAGCCAAGGCCCTGGCGGGCACCACCCCCGTGCTCGCCCTCGACGGCCTGTGGCTGACCACCGCGGTCTCGCTGGGGATCGGGTTCTGACGCTGACTCTGAGGGGTCGCGGGAGGGGCAAGCGCCCTCAACGCACGAAGATGCGGGGATCGTCGGGACGTGTGTCCAGGTGGAAGTGATTGCGGTGGCCGGCGTTGTAGTTGGGCGTGAGCACCGAGGAGAACAGGCCGCTCGCGCCCAGCTTGCAGGCGATGTCGAGCAGCGCGCGCGCGTGCTCGCTCTTGGGCGGCGGCGCTTCGCAGGTCTCGTAGCCGGGCGTGCGCTCGAAGTCCGCCAGCACGCTGAGCGGGCCGTCGCTGGTGATGAAGCGCGAGATGTCGATCGCCAGGCCCATGGTGTGGAAGCTCACGTACGGCTTCTCGCGGTAGGTGCTGATCACCTCGACGCGGGTGACGCCGTGAGTCGCGACCACGGCGGCGATCTCCGGCAGGCGCACGGCCAGCTCGCAGCTCATCAGCAGGGTGCGGTCCGCGTGCATCATGCGGAACTCCACGCCGCCCACCTTCCCGGTGATCTCCACCGGCGTGGGCACCGGAGTCGACAACTGCGGCGAAACCGACTTGAACGGCACCCCGCGTTCGCGCAGCGCCTGCAAGCACGCCTCGTTGTCGCGGATCGACCAGCTCGCCTTCGGGTCCACCCGCCAGCTGGCGCCGCGGATCGTGGCCCGGTAGTTCCTGAAGGTGGTGACCAGGTGCGCGATGCGGCGTGCCGCCTCGCCCGCCTGCGTCTGCGGGCCGGCGGCGAACTGCGGGGGTGGAGGCGGCTGCGCGGGCGAGTGCGGCACCGGCAGCAGGGCGGTCTTGGTCTTTTCGCGGTGCTTGGCGTCGTCGGCCGGCTGCTCACCCCCGCCTTCGCCCGCCACGCTCTGCGGCAGCTGCCAGTGGTCGTCGAAGTAGCCCATGAGCAGCGGCATCTGCCCGCGCGGGAACACCAGCCGCGGCCGGCTGGCGGTGGTGTGCGCATCGTAGACCACGTAGTCGGGCAGGAAGTCGGGCAGGTTGTGGCCGCCGTCCACGCCGGCCACGGTGGGCGCGGCCTGCACGATCACGTAGCGGCCGGGCGCGAGCGGATTGGGGAAGATCAGCTTCACTCCCACGCCTCGACCCTCGAAGTGCTTGCCGCCCAGGTCGATGCCGCCGGCGTCGATGTGCAGCGGCAAGTTGGGCGCGATGCGCTCGAGCACGCGGTTGCTGCCGGGCGTGGCGTAGAGCACGAGGTTGTGGCTGCGCATCAGCGCGTCGGTAACCTCGCTGTCGGCCACCACCTTCTGCTCGACGCCCCACAGCCACAGCGGCCAGCCGTGCGCCCCGCGCTCCGCGCTCTTCTTGAGCGCCGCGGTCAGCTTCTGGTCGCCGGCGGTGCCGTAGACGTGCGCCATCGCGCCGTAATAAGCGTCGGTGATCGGGCCGCAGCTGCCCGGCTTCTTCTCCAGCGCGTTGGCGGCGGCGGAAGGTGCGCCGAGCCGGAAGCCGTGCTCGTCGCGCACCAGCTGCACCACGGCGCCCAGCGCGCCGCGCGGGCCCGAGTACACTTGCTTGCCGTCGACCACGATGCGCGCCGAGGTGCCCGGCGCGAGCGGAGCCTCGCGTAGGTCGAGCGAGAGGGCTCGCGTGTTCTTGGTTTCGATCGCCAGCGCGTCGGCATCAACCACCGCGCGCACCCGCGCCAGCGCCGGGTAGTTGTCGATGCGCGTGACGGTGACCCAGTGCTGGCGCGCGGCGCGGTAGTCGCCGGTGACCACCCGCACCTCGCTCGGGTGCGGGTTGCGGCGCGCCTTGGCGAGCTCATCGAAGATCTTGCCGCCCCGCTCCACCAGCCCGAGCAGGTCGTGCCCGGCGTCGTACCAGTGCTCGTGAAAGGGCACGCCCAGCGTGCGGATCAGCTTGCCCAGCTCCTCCACGTAGCGCGGGCGCATCGGCCCGGTGTCTTTGTGCCCGTGGTAGTAGTGGAAATCGGTGTCGATCGCGTTTTCGATCAGCTGCATCCCGGAGAGCGGCTCCATCGCGCGCTGCTGCGCCTCGGGGATGCCGGGCCCGCTGTATTGCAGCCAGCTCGGCGCTCCGGCGATCGCCTGCACCCGGCTGAAGCGGTAGGCGTAGCGCATGCCCAGGTTGTAGGCGCCGACGCCGCCGTTGCTCAGCCCGCCCAGCACCACCTGGTCCTGGTCGACGTGATAGTTGCGCTCCACGTCGTCGATCACGTCGAGCACGTCCTGCTCGCCCATGAACCGCCACATCACCTGACCGAAGCCGTCCGGAGCCACCACGATCCACTCCGGGGTGAAGCGCGCCTGGTAGTCGTCCCACAGGTGCTGCGGGTACGCCTTCCAGCTCATGTGATTGCCGAGCACCACACCCAGGAACAGGTTGCCGTTGGCGGAGCCGCCGTGGAGCATGATCAGCATCGGATACGCGCGCGCCGGGTCGTAGTCGGGCGGCGTGTAGATCGCGTAGCCCTGCAGGCGCTCGGAGATCGGCGAGCGGTAGCCGCGCATCAGCAGCTGGCCGTGCGCAGCCACCAGCGGGTCGTGGCCGGCCTCGACCTGGGCGAGCCAGCGCGCGGCGCGCAGCCGCAAGGCGTCGGCTTGCGGCCCGAAGCGGTGCGCGATGCGCTCGGCCACGTCGATCGTGTACTCGATGCTGAGCAGCACCCCCTCGGGGAGCTTGCCCGCGGCCGCGCCGCGCGCGTGCTCGAGCCGGGCGCGCAGCTCCGCGATTCCGGGCCCGGCGGCCGTGGCTGCGGCCGGCGGCGCGGCGCGAACCCAGCCGCCCCGCCCCAGCACGGCCAAGCACGCCAGCACCGCGGCTGCGATCAGCCCCGCGCGCGCGAGCGGTCCCATGCCGCTCACTATGCCAGGCTTGGGGCGGCATGGCATGCTTTGGCGTCATGGTTTGGAAAGGAAAGCGCCGCCGGCACCGCGCCACGCCCGCCCTGGTTCTGTGCGCGCTGCTCGCGGCCGTCGGGTGCGGGGCAGGGCTGAGCCAGCTGCGGGCCACGCAGCTGCGGCAACAGCTGCGCGACGCGATGAACCGCCGTGTCTCCACGCTGACCGAGCGCGACGACAACAGCAGGCTGCTCGCGCACGTGGTCGACGAGGGCGCCCTGCACAACCTCGATCGCGACCAGGTGCGCGCCGCGCTCGGCCCCGGCCAGGCCTGCCGCGTTGCGCTGTGTAGCGAGCACGGCTTCGAAGACAGCGACTGGTACTACGAGATCGGCCACACCGACGAGCCGAAGATCAGGCAGCTGCCGGTGCTGATCGTAGGCTTCGACCTGCAGGGCCGGGCCGCGCGCATCTGGACGCTCACCACCCACTGACGCCCGGGCCGCGGCGGCGGTTGCGCCCCCGGCCGGAATCCAGAAGACTGCTGCGGCCGCAGCCGGGGCCGCCCACAGGCGCCGGCGTGCCCGGGATCGCGAGCCCACGGGCGGCGGTGCGGTGCAAACCCGGTGACCAGCCCCGAAACAGCCGACGACAGCCGCGGGCGCGAGCTTCCGCCGCTGAGCTCGCCGCCCGAGAGTCGCCCGCGTGCGCCGAGCGAGCCGTGCGAAGGCTGTGGCTCGCTGCTCGACCCGCTGCGCGCGCCGCGCGTGCTGGCGTTCGAGGACGGCTACCGCTTCCTGTGCAGCGCCGAGTGCGAGCGCGACTTTCGACTGGGAGCGCGCCAGCGTCGCGCGCCGACGCCCGTCTCGCAGCGCGCAGCGACGCTGCATCAGACACCCAAGACCGGCAGCGCGCGGGTGGTCCCGCTGGCCTTTCCGCCGCTGCACGCCCAGCCGGGCCGCGGCCTGTGGCTCGGCCTGGGCGGTGTGAGCGCGGCGCTGGTGCTCGGCTTCTTCGCCGGCTCTCCTGCGCTCGCCACCGGCTCGGCCGTGTGCAGCTGCCTGGCCGCGGGCGCCGCGCTGTGGACGGCCGCGCCCGTGCTCAAGCGCGGCGGCTGGCTGAGCTTCGGGCTCGGGCCCGCGGGCGCGATGCTGGCCGCCCTCTCTGCGCGCGCCGGCCTCGACAGCGGCAGCACGGGTTGGCTCGGCCTCGAAGGGGCCGCCCTGGCGGCGCTCGCGGTGGTGGCTCGCGCCTGGCTCGACCAGCAGGCGCGCGAGCCGGTCGAAGCCGCCGTCCACCGCCTGGTGCTCAAGCTGCCGGCGCGCGTGCACGTGCCGGTGGCCAGCGCCAGCGACCCGCTGGCGATGGCGCTGCAACTGGTCGAGGTGGAGAGCATCCGCACAGGCGAGGAAGTGATCGCGATGCGCGGCGAGACGCTGGCCGTCGACGGCGTAGTGCGGGCGGGCGAGGCGCGCGTGCTGCCCTACCCCGGCGCGACGGCTCCGGTGCGGCGCGCCGAGGGCGACTGCGTGCTGGCGGGCGCGATCGTGGTCGAGGGCGGGCTGCGCGTGCTGGCCTCGCGCGTCGGCGACGACCGCAGCCTGATGCGAATCACGCGCTTCGGCGACCGCCACCAGCGCGATGGAGCGCCGCTCTCGCGGCTGTCGGCCGCGGTCGCGCAGTGGGGCGGCGTGGCGACGCTGGCGCTGGCGCTCGCGGTCGCGCTGCTCGGCCCGGCCTCGCCGCTCGCCGCTGCCGCCTCGGTGCTGCTGGCCGCACCGCTGCTCTCGCTGCGGCGCGCGGCCGAGGCGCCGCTGCGCGCCGCCGCTGCCATGGCCGCTGCGCGCGGCATCGTGTTCCACAGCGCCGGCGCGCTGGACGCGGCCGGGCGCGCCAGCGTGGTCGCGATGTCGCCGCACGGCGTGCTGACCGAAAGCCGCCCGGAGGTGGTGGAGCTGCACGCGCTCGACTTGGTCGACAGCGACGCGCTGATCGCGGTCGCGACCGCGGCCGAGCGCGCGACCGGAAACCACCCGATCGCGCGCGCGCTCGAGCGCTTCTCCGGCGAGCGCGGCCTGCCCGATCTCGAGGTGCGGCGGCCGGTGCACCACCCCGGCAAGGGCGTGACCGCGATCTCGCCCCAGGGCCAGCCGCTGGTGATCGGCAGCCGGCGGCTGCTGCTCGAGGAAGGCGTGAGCGTGGCGGCGGCGGACGCAGAGGCCGCGCGCGCCGAGGCCAGCGAGCGCACGCCGATCTTCATCGCGCTCGACGGGCGCGTGCGTGCGGTGATGACGCTGCACTACGAGCCGCGCGTAGGCGCGCGTCCGGCCGTGCAGCGCATGTACGACCTGGGGCTCGAGGTGGTGCTGCTGACCGGCGATCAGCGCGGCGCGGTGCAGGCGCTGGGCGCCGGGCTCGACATCGAGCACGTCAAGGCCGAGCTGCTGCCCGAGGAGCGCGGCCACGAGGTGCGCAGCCTGCGCGACGCCGGCGGCACCGTGGTCGCCCTGGGACGGCCGGGCGAGGACGACTCCGCGCTGGCCGCGGCCGACGCCGCGATCGTGCTCGCGGCCGCGGGCGGAGCCGCGACCGAGCATGCGGTGGCGCTGGTCAGCGACGATGTGCGCGACGCCGCCGCGGCCCTGTTCATCGCGCGCGCGGCCCGCGACAGCGCCTGGCGCGCGGCCGGGGTCGCCGGCGCGGCCTTCGCGCTGGTCGTGGCCGCAGCCGCCGCCGGGCTGATCGTGCCGGGCATCGCTGCGGTGATCGCCGTCGCGGTCGACGCCTACTGCCTGCCCGCCGGCACGCGACTGTTGCGCCGAATCGCGCTGAGGCTACCCGAACGGAGCTGAGTGGAGCGGGAGCCGACCGCGGAAACCGGCCGCGCGCATGTCCACGGCTGCGCCGCAAAGCGACCGACCCGCGGCGGCGCGGAGCTTAGACCGTCATCATGGCGGTGAAGCGCCCGGGGGTGCTTTCTGCTCCGGGTTGCGCACCTTGTGCGCTTTTGAGCGCTATGGAGCGCTCCCGGGGCAGGGGGTCGCGGGCCGATGGGTCGGCGTGCGCCTCCCGTGCGCACCGCGCGTCCAAGTGCCGATGCGATACGCATTCGAGACGTGACCGCCACGAAGTTGATACGGCCCAGCCAAGAAATGCGGCCGAGGTCGGAGCGAGCTGACCAGCTCGCGTCGGCTGCCCGTCCTAGCTGTATATGGAGACCCCGGCTCCGGCCGGCTCACGAGCGATCTTGGCCTTGCTGCGTGGCGGACCTCGAGATACAGCAGGATAGGCCGAGCTTCACAAGCCGTGGCGTTTGAGCTCAGCGCGCTCGAAATTCACCCGTCGGAGAAATTCAAGATCCCTGGCGCTGCGGACGGGCAGCCAGTCTCTAGGTTCCGCAGCGAGCCCAGTGTGCGTATAATGACTTGTCGCTCGCGGTCTCTTCGCCGGCCCTGGATGAAGCACGTGGCAACACCGCTTCCAACCTCATCGCCAACGCTGTTCTGCTCCGAGCAATCCCGCCTCCGCAGTGGCCGGAGCCCGGACCGTGAGGTGTGCGCCCTCGCACCCGCACTCGCCCCATGGCGGACCCCTAGACTGCCAGGAGCCTGCCCATGAGCGCCTTCTCATTGACGTTTTCCGTCGCGCTGGTGGTGGATGACGAGCCGATCATGATCCGGAGCCTGACGCGCGCGCTCCGGGCTCTCGACGTCACGGGCGTGCGGATCGCGCACAGCGTCGAAGAGGCCCATGCTCAGCTCACCGATGAGGTCGATTTGGTCCTATGCGATCTCTGCCTCAACGACAGGCGTGGTCACGACGTGTTTGCCGCGGCCAGCACGCTGGCCAAGCCCCCGACGATGATCGCCATCAGCGGCCGTGCGGCGCGGGCCGAGGTCTTCGACCTGATGTGCTGGGGCGTCTCGGGCTACCTGGAGAAGCCGTTCAACCTCGAGGATCTGCGCGCGTGCCTGACGCAAGCGGCGCGTGCCGCGACACCGCTGGCCCGGGTAGCCAGAGCGCAGGTCGGCCGGTTCGGCGCGCGCGAGGCCCAGCAAGTCGTGAAGCTGACGATGTTCCAGGAAGCGCTCGACCGCACACGCGGCAATCGCCACGCGGCGGCGCGGCTGCTGCGTGTGGATCGGCGGATCGTTCAGCTCATGGCCTCTGAGCTGGCCGGCGCGGACGCCGCCACGCGTCCGCCCGGCGACCAGGAAGGCGGCTGACGGCCCCTGCGCGGCCGAGCCCGCGTCAACCCGCGGCGAGCCGCTCGGGCTCCCCGAGCCCGCCTGCCATCAGCTCGCGGATGTGATCGACCACCGCGTTGGGAACGAACAGGTCCCCGCCGAACAATCGGATCACTTCTTTGCGCAGCTTGCCTCGCATCTGAATGCCGAAGAAGCCAGGGAAGCTCCAGAAGTAGCGGATGAAATCGAAGATCGCGTCCTGCCCGCCGTCGCTGTAGCGGGTGTAGCGCTCCACGAGCGGGCCCCAAGCGCCGCCCGACGCCAGCCCCTCGGCGATGGTATCGACCGCCGTCCGAGCCTCTTGCATGCTGGCCGTGACGCCGAAGGAGAAGATCGGATCTGCGAAGCGATGAGAATCGCCGACGCAGAACCAGCCGGGGCCGGCGAACGGCGCGATGCGGTATGAGTAGTCTTTGATCGCGCGCACCGGCTCGACCAGAGGCCTGCCGCGCAGGCGCTCGCATAGGTCCGGGTGGATGTGCTCGATGCCCCACGCGAACACTTTGTCGCGATCCTTGCCGAGCTCGACAAACACGTCCCTCGGTACCACGACGCCGATGCTCACCACCTCAGGCGACAGCGGGATGAACCACGCCCAGTGGTGCCGCTTGGAATAGAAGATGAAGGTGTTGTCGCCCATCTCACCGGGGTCGCGCAGCGCTCCCTCGACCTGGGAGAACACGGCGATCTGATCGCCGAACTCGTCGAATTGCTTCGTCCCCGCCACCCCGGCGTGCGAAAGAAAGCAACCCGTTCCGCTCGCGTCGATGAGAGCCCGGCAACGCACTTCGCTCAGGGCACGCGTGTCGGCATCGGCGTAGGTGATTCCGGTCACGGTCCCGCCTTCCATCAGTACCCGCCGTGCCTGTCCGTGAACGAGCCGTGCACCGCTCTGGAGCGCCCGATCCAGCAAGATCTGGTCGAACTCGTCGCGTTTCACCTGCCAGGTCGAAGCCAGCACGGGCACGAAGTACTCGTTTCCGTTGCGTCCCATCACCTTGACCCCGGACTTGACGGGAAATCGCCGCTCGGCCATCACTTCTTTGAGGCCGAGCGAGCGCAACAGCTCGCCTGCGGTGCCCGTGAGCGATTCGCCGATGTGATAGCGGGGGAAACGGTCCTTCTCGATCAGCACCGCCGATAGCCCGCGCTCAGCGGCAAAGATCGCCGCGGCCGCGCCACCCGGCCCCCCTCCGACGATTCCAATGTCATACGACGTGGTTGCGTCCGCGCTGGCCATCGGCATCCTCCTGGCAAAGAGCTCGTCAGAGCCCGCTGAGAAAAGTCTCGATCAGCGACACGATCTCGTCCGGGCGCTCGCGCGCCACCGCGTGCCCAGCTCGCGCCAGCCACTTGAGCTCGGCGCCGCGCAGCAACTCGGCCGCCCGCTCCACGCTCTCGCGCGGAACCAGGCGATCGTCCTGGCCGCACACGAACAGCACCGGCACGGTGAGCTCTCGGTACATACGTGGCGCGAGTTCCTCGGCGTCCTGGTCGACGAACGCCCGCATCGCTGGAGCGCGCAGACGCGCGAGCCAAGCCTCCTTTTGCCGCGCGCTCAACCGTGGCTGCGTGTAGTAGGTGGCTGAAAGCAGCTCCTCCGCACGGTCGGCCAGCGCGACCAGGCTGTCGATGAACCCGGAGATGTCCTGCCCCTCCCCGAAGGCGACCACCACCAGCGCTCGCACGCGCTCCGGATGACGGCGAGCCAGCTCGCTGGCCGCCAACGCGGTCGGCCCGTGAGCCACGAGCACCACAGGTGCCTTCTCTTGCTTCGAGATCACCTCGGAGATGAGCGCGACGTGGTCCCAGACGCTGGGCGCCGGGTTGGGGCAGCGCGACAGGCCGAAACCGGCGAGGTCGACAGCCAGCGACTCGTGGAAGCTCTCCAGCGTCCGCTGCAAGGGCGCGAAGTGGCTGCTCGACTGTCCGAGCTCCGGCAACAACACCCAGGTCGGACCCTCGCCCGGCATGCGGACCGCGTGCACCTGTGCGCCGGAGTCGAGCGCCACTCGCTCGCGGGTGGCGCCGTACTCGAGCAATGCGCTCAGCTCCTCGTCCTGCTCCGGCGCCTCGCCCCCGAGATCGACCGCGGGCGGTCTGGAGGTATGGGCCTCGACCAGCGCCGAAATGGCGCTGAGGTTGCGAAAGTTCTGCGGCGTGATCGCGTCCTCGCCGATACGGATGGCAAACCTGTCTTCCAGGAAGGAGACCAGGCTCACCATTGCCATCGAGTCCAGGATTCCCCATTCGAGCAACGGGGACGCGGCGTCCAGATCAACGGAGTCGCCGTCCAAGAAGGTTTCGGCCACGTATTCAGAAACGACCTCAAGAATTGCAGTCTGTTCCACGCTGTCCCTCGAGCGCCGTGCGCTTCGTCGCCGGCGCAGCCAACGGCAGTGAGCTCCACGCGAGCTGGGTCTCGATCAAGGCTGCGAGCAACCCTGCGAGCTCCATGGGGCGCTCGCGGTGTGGGTAGTGCCCGCACCGTGCGAGCACGTGCACGGACGCGTCGCCGTGCGCGGCGGCGGTGCGATATAGCTCCGCGGCCGGCACGAGCCCGTCACTGTCGCCCCCGATCAGCCTCAGCCCGCCGGAGAAACCGCGGAGCAAGCTGCGATAGGCACCGGCATCGAACGACTCCACGTGGGCGACAAAGGCCGGCGCGGCAGCCTCGCGCACGAGCGCCGCGAGCGCGCTCTCGGGCAGCTGCGGAGGACAATGCCACGAACGCGCGAGCAAGCGCCGAGCGGCGCCGGCGTCGCGCGGACACAACACGCCGGCGTCCGGCGCCGGCACCCCCTGCCAGTCGCACCAGCACACGAGCGCGAGACCGGCGCAGCGCGCGCTCGACACCGCGGCGGCGGTGGCCGCGACGCCGCCCGAGCTGTTGCCGGCGAAGACCATGCGCCCGGGACAGCGGCGCTCTAGCAACGCCGCCAAGCCGGCGCACCAGGCCGTCCATTCCGCGAAGCTCGGCAAGCCTCGCCCGGGCTGCAGCGCCGCGGCGCCATAACCGGGCGGATCCACCGCGATCAGCCGCACGTTGCCGGCGAGGCGCCGCAGCAGCAGGCGCATGACGCGGCCGAAGCCGGCCGCCGAGTCGAGCAACGCCGGAAACCACACCAGGGCGTCGCTCCCAGCCCCTCCCTCGAGCAAGTGGGTGGGATACCCCGCGACTTCGCAATGACTCGATTCAAGCGGATGCATCGTGGTGCTCCCTCGCACCGCCCTGCGCGAGCCTCGATGGCTCGGCCGACTCCCGGCCCGCCAGCAGCAGCGCACTGGCATTACCCCGCAGCACGGCCTCGCGCTCGCGCTCGTCGGGCAGCGCCTCGTCCAGAAATCGATTGAGCTGCGCCCGCCAAGGCGTGTCCAACAGGAAGTAATCCGAGCCGTAGAGCATGTGGGCGCTGCCGAACACCGCACGCGCGCACTCGAAGCTGGCTGCGTGAAAGCCCTGCGCCGTGTCCACGTGAAAGCGCGTGACGTATGAGCTCGGCGGAGCCGCCAACCGCGAGCCAGGCAGCTGCGGAAAGTGCGGGTGCCGGACCATATCCAGACGCGGCTGCAGCATCGGCAGCGTGCCGCCGTAGTGCGGCAGCACTATGCGCAGCCCCGGCTCGCTGTCGAGCACACCGGCATAGATCAGCGACGCGGCTGCAATCGCCGTGTCGTTGGGGAAGTGCAGGACCGGCGGCGCGATCGGGCTCAGGACGCCACAGGGCGCCACCGGATGAATGAAGACGGGCAGGCGCGCCTCTACCAGCAACGGCCACAAGTAGCGCAGACGTTCCTCGCCCGGATACCAGCCGTTCATGTTCGACGCGATCACCACGCCCACGCACAGCGGCTCGGCCCGGAGTCGCTCCAGCTCGCAGGCAGCCGCCTCCGGGTCGTGATAGGGCAGGTGAACGAATGCGCGAAACCGCGCCGGATGCGCCGTCGACAGCGCGAGCTGGAAGTCGTTCATCTGCCGGCACAGGCGGGCGGTGTGGCGGTCGAAGTGCCCGTACAGCGGGGGTGCGGACAACACCTCGATTTCGACGCCATCGGCGTCCATCGCGGCCAGCCGCGCGGCCGGCTCGAACGCCGGCAGCGGTGCCTTGTTCCAGATCCCGACAAGCGTGCCGGCAAGCGTCGTGAGCGCGACCTCATCCGGATACAGCCGGTGGAGCTCACGCAAAAAATCTTCGGGAAATGCGTGCGCATGCACATCGATACGGCCGATGTTCCGGGTCACGGCTGCTCCCCCTCCGCGCGAGCGCACGGCCGCAGGCTGCGGACGCGATTCGCACAGCGCATCGCGAACGCGCCCCGTCTCGGCTCTCGCGTCACAAGCCGAGCTCCCGCGCGATCAGGTTTCGCTGCAGGTCGGAGGTCCCGGAAAAGATCGCGCACGGCACCGAATCAACCAGGCCTTGCGGAACGCCGCTCTCCAGCATGACGCCGAGGCCGCCGTGCACCCGGATCGCATCGAGCCCCGAGGCCACCGCGGCTTCGCTCACCGCTAGCTTCGCCATCGACACCTCGAGCTCGGCCGAACGTCCTCGGTCGATTGCCCAGCACGCGCGGTAGAGCAGCAGGCGCGCCGCCTCGAGCCTGACCTTCATGTCCACGATGCGGTTTGCAACCGACTGATTGCGCCCAATCGGCTTGCGAAATTGCTTCCGCTCGCGCGCGTAGGCTATGGTCCGCTCGAGCTGGCGCTGCATCTGTCCCAAGTAGCCCGCGAACAGACAGGTGCGTTCCCACGCCATCGAGCGGTTGAAGATCGCGAGCCCCTTGCCTTCTTCGCCGAGCAGGTTTTCGGCCGGAACGCGGCAGCCTTCGAACAGCACCGGGCAGGTCTGCGCGCTGTGCAATCCGATCTTCTCGAACGGCCTGCCGACTCGAATGCCGGGAAAGCAACGCTCGACCAAGAACGCGCTGATTCCCATGAAGCCGTCGCCCGGGTTGGTGACCGCGTATAGCGTGTAAACACCTGCCGAGGGCCCGTTCGTCACGAAGCTCTTCTCGCCGTCGATGATGTATGCATCGCCGTTCCGTACCGCGCGCGTGGTCATCGCCGCGAGATCCGATCCGGCCTCCGCCTCCGAAATCGCGTTGGCTCCTACCAGCGCTCCTTCGCACATCCGGGGCAACAAACGCTTCTTGATCACTTCGCCCCCGAATTCGGCGAGCGGCATCGCGCACGCGTTCAAGTGCGCGGCTGCCGCAAACACCAGTCCCATGTCCTGGCAGCCCTCGCCGAACGCCTCCATGGCTCGCGCGCTGCTCAACGCATCCAGCCCTCCACCGCCGTGAGCCGCCGGCACGCTCAGGCCGAGCAGGCCCACGCGCCCGCAAGCGAGCCACGCCTCTTCGCGGGTCGCCGCCGCGTCGCCTGGGCGCGCCCCGCGCTCACCCAATTGCTCGCGCGCGAACCTCTTGAGGCCGCGATACAGCTCTTCCTGTGTCTCGCTCCACTCGAAGTCCATGCGCTCGACCCAGTCGTTCAGCCGCCCGCTTAGCACGCGCCAACGCGCGCCCGTAAGAGCGAGGTTTTTCGCCCTGAGCTTTGGCCGGATCTCCCGACCTGGCGCGTCGTTTGCGGACGGACGCGGTTGCAGCAGAGCGTTTCAGCGACCTTTCGGTGGCGCCGCTCGAGGCCCGCGCCTGTACCGAACCACCACGAACCGGTTTCCGGTGCCCGTCCGTTCGTACCGAAAGTCGTGACTGAGCCGCACGATCGCGCCGAGCCCGCTGCCGATGCCCTGGCGCTCCAGTAGGCGCGCCGGGTCCAGTGGGCCGCGCCCATCATGACCATCCCTGATGGCGAGCGCGAGATCCGGGATCGGTGGACCGTGATCCGATGCGTCGATCTGCACAGCTGTGCCGTGCTGGGGATCGTTGAACACGCTAAAGCCGATTTGCCCGTGCTCTGCGTGCCGAACGATGTTGTAGCCGAGCTCCGAAACCACGAGCCTCAGCACGCCGGCATCCGCACTGGAAAAGCCGCTTGCCCGCGCAATCCGGTCGGCGGCACGGCGCGCGTCGAACACGTCGAGCTCGGACCGCACGCAAAACCTTGTCCGTTCGTCTGAATGGCGCGCCGACACTCAGCAGCGAGCCTAGCGCGGAAGACGCTTCTGCGGGTCTCTCACGATCGCATGCCGGCCGGACGCAACTATCGTATGCCCCTTGGTCGTGCGCGCACGCACTCCAGCACACCCTCGAGGACCAGAAAGGAGGGCGAAAAAACTCGCTCTCTGCGCACTGGAAATTTCGCCTATCATAGTCTTTCGCCACGTGATGCGCGGGCGTCGAAGCGCGCTAGCAGGAGATGGACATGGAGCGACTGGTCAAGGGAATCCACATCCTTCCCCTCCAAGATTTCATAAACGAGACCTACGATGACGACACGCGCAGCGCGATCTACAAGCGCATGGCCCCCGAAACTCGAGAGATGCTGAAGACGGTCTCTCGCGACGAATGGAAACCTGTTTCTTTCGTTGCGGACATCAATCACGCCGTCTACGAGTCCCAAAGCGATCCTGACACCGGATATCAGCAGATCATCAACGCCGGCGCGGCAATCGCGGACTACGCCGCGGGCACCTACGTTCGATTGCTGATCAAGCTGATGACGCCAAAGATCATGGCGTCCAAGTGGCCCGACATCTGGAAGAAGAGCCACAACTTTGGAGACATGCGCTGCAGGCTCGAGGCCGACCGTCTGCTCAAGATGACCCTCGCGGACGTCGACGGATACACGCACATCGGTCCCACGGCAATCGGATTTCTCACCTTCTCGCTGAACGCGATGGGGCTGCCGGATGCACGGGTCAAGCAGTTAAATCGCAGCGAGAGCCCCAATTCGTCGCGCTACGAGTTCGAAATCGTGTGGTGATCGCCAGCGCAAGGCACGCACCGGCGCCGCCGGCCGGAAGCCGAAACCGAACGGCCGACATGAAGACCGTCCACACGCAACTTCTGGACATCATGACGGACTACGTGTCGAGCATCAATGCACGCTCGCTGGTCCGGCGGGCGCTCGAAAAGTGCAGTGGTCGTGAGGGCACCATCACGCCGGAGAACCGCAATGAGGTGCTGGCTTGTCTGCGCGCGGCTAGCCATTTGTTTGTCTCTCGAGACCAGCAAGCCGAGATGTTCGAACGAATCGAGGCGCTGTTCGCACGGCGCGACGCGCTCAGTGGCCAGGGGGATGAGGTGATCACCATTACGCACGAACGCGACATCGTCGTGGCGCGCAGCCGGGCACGCGCGATCTGCGAGTCAATCGGTGCAAGCCCGAGCGCGACCCACAAGGTCGCGACCGTGGTCAGCGAGCTCGCGCGCAACATCGTTTCCTACACGCGTGGTGGATCGATCGAGCTGCGGCCGCGCAGCGAGCAGCGGTCGATCCTCGTGTGTGCGCGAGACGCTGGCCCGGGCATTCGCGATCTCGATGCAATTCTCGCGGGCGAATACCGCAGCTCCACGGGCCTCGGGCTCGGCATCGCCGGCAGCAAACGCCTTTCGAGCTCCTTCCAAATCAGGACCGGACATGCCGGCACGACCATTGAAGCGGCGCTGGCGCTATGAGCCTCGCGATTGAATACGAGACTCTCGCTACCGCCAACGGGCCGGACAACGGCGACGGGGTGTGCGTGCGGCACGAGGACGGCGTGACGCTGTTCGCGGTCGTGGACGGGCTCGGACACGGGCCTGGGGCCGCCGTGGCCTCGCGCAGCGCGCTCGAGTACCTGGGCAGCGTACCGCTCACGACGACCGTGCTGGATCTGATCTCGGGCCTGGACGCTGCTCTGCGGTCGACGCGCGGGGCGGCGGCCATGGTGTGTCGCTTCGAGAACGGCATGCTGGAGAGCTGCGGGGTCGGCAATGTCGAGATGAGAACCGTAGGCGCCGAGATTCCAACCGTGCTGACCCCGGGCATCCTCGGACGCGGCGTAAACAATCCGAAGATCTTTCGCGGAGCGCTCCGGGCCGGCGCACGCCTGCTGGTGTTCTCGGATGGAATCTCGACCCGATTCGCAGCACACGACTTCAAGAGCATGGAACGGCGGCAGGTGCTGGCTACGCTGATGACCCGCTTTCGCCGCGACCACGACGACGCCAGCGTGCTCGTCGCGGACATGGGAGACGGATCGTGACCACCCAGGCGAATCGCATTCCTACGCTGAGGCTGTGGAATATTCTGCTGATTCCTCTGCAGGGCGACGTCGATGACCTGCAAGGCGAGGCGCTCTGCAGCGACGTGCTGCGGGCCATCGAGCGCTCTCGCACCACGGGCCTCGTGATCGACGTCACCGGGCTATGGTTGATGGACAGCCATCTCTGCTCGGTGCTCTCCGTGCTCGCATCGTCGGCGGCGTTGATGGGTACCCAGACCGTGATCTGTGGGCTGAGCCCGCAGATCGCCATCACATTGCAAACCATGGGTCTGGACATGCCGGACGTAGCTACCGTGCCCTCGCTGGAGGATGCCGTCGGCCTGCTCGGCGTGGTGCACCGCTCTGGCAACGACGACGACGAGGACGACGCAGACACCGGAACCCTTCGTTGCTTGGCGGAAGCGGAGGAACCACTCGAGCCAGGCGCGCGCTAGCTGCCCTGAGTCGGGCACTGGTCGCCACACAGGAGCGCTGCGGGAACATGGATACCAACCAAGACACTCACGAAACCGAGCTTGAAAACAGCATTCTGGAGCACATCGTCGACGTCTTGATGGTGCTCTCCGAGGTCACCGCCAACGACTATTCGGGACGGCTCGAGACCGCGCTGCCCGACGATCACCCGATCACAGCGCTGTACAAGGGAATCAACGAAACGGTCGCATCCCTTGCCGCCGCACACGCGCGCATGATGGCTTACCAGAAGGACCTCGAGGAGAAGCTCGAGACGATCGAGCGCCAGCGGGCGGCTATCAGCGAGCTTTCGACGCCGGTGATCGAGATCTGGAACGGCGTGATCTGCTTGCCTGTGGTCGGCGTGATGGATACCGCGCGGAGCGCGGAGATGACCGAGGCGATTCTGCGTGCCACGGTGGAGAAGAACGCCAAGTGCACGATCATCGACATCACGGGTATCGAGGTGATGGACACCGGTACGGCCGACCATTTCATACGCATGGCCAAAGCCATCCGCCTCCTCGGCGCTCGCTGCGTGATCACCGGGATCAGCCCGACGATCGCACAAACCATCGTGCACATGGGCGTGCGCCTGGATGGGGTAACGACGCGCCGGAGCCTGCGGGACGCTCTGCAAGACTTCGTTCGCGGTCGTGCCGAGCTGCGCGACAACGAGCTGCGACCGCAGGAGCACGCGCCCAAGAACGGCCGCAGCGCGGCTTCATGAGTCGCGCGCCGGACTGACGCGGTCGACCGAGCTGCGAGGCGGTGGGCTCTCGGCCCAGGCTCGCAGCAGCTTCCGATCGGCCTTTCCGTTGGGGGTCAACGGTAGGGCCGGGACGGCATGGAGCGCGTCCACGATCATGTAGCGCGGGAGGCGCTCGGCGCAGATGCGTTTGACGCGCACCAGCGATGGGTGCGCCTCACTCGCGGCCGCAACCACGAACGCGACCAGGCGCGCTTCCACTCCGCTTCCACCGACCACGACCGCCGCATCCTCGATCTCCGGCGCCGACCGCAGCGCCGTCTCGATTTCCCCGAGCTCGATACGATGGCCGCGCACCTTGACCTGGTTATCCACGCGGCCCACGTAGCGGAAGCAGCCGCCGGCTTCGACTCGCACCAGGTCGCCGGTACGGTAGGGGCGTGCGTCTTGCGGAGGCTTGCCCCAGTATCCCAGCATTACGCTCGGACCCTCGACCCAGAGCTCGCCCTCCTCGCCCGCGCCCGCCGGCTGACCGTCGCTTCGCACCGCGTACACGTGGTCTCCACTGGAAGCGCTGCCGATCGGGATCTCGCGCGCATCGCCGTCGTTCAGCGCGGGCACGGCATATGCCGTGCAGACGTTGGTTTCGGTGGGACCGTAGAAGTTGTAGAGTCGTACCCGGGGAAACGCGCGCTGGAGCCTGCGCAGGGACGCGATCGGGAACACCTCGCCGGCGAAGATGACGGTGTGCGGCGCGATTTGCTCGCGCTCGAGCAGCCCGCCATCGCGCATCATCAGCGTCAACACCGACGGGACGCAGTACCAGATCGAGATCGCACGCGAATGCATCAGCTCGACCAGCTTGCGCGGCGCGTACGACGCGAGCTCCGGAATGAGGTGCACGCTGGCACCGGCCCAAAACGCGGCGTACAGGTCGAAGACCGACAGGTCGAAGTGAAACGGAGCATGGTTGGCGAGCCGGTCCCGCGCATCGATGCCCAACGCGTCGACCGCCCATTGGACATAGGCGAGCGCGTTGCGGTGGCTCAAGCAGACCCCTTTGGGCGTGCCGGTGCTGCCCGAGGTGTAGAGAATGTATGCGAGGTCGTCCTCGCGCCGCTCGACCTCGACGGGCGATGCGGGGAGGCTGCTCGCGAGGTCGTGGAGCGTTCGCGTCGCAGGCTCATCTGCTGTGGGTGCCGCCGGCTCCTCGACATCGATCAGCAGGCAGGGCAGCCGCACACCAGCGGCGCGCAGAGACGCGGCCTGGCGGCGTCCGGTGACCACCGCTTTACAGCCACAGTCGCGCAGACACAGCGCCACACGGGCAATCGCCGAAGTAGGGTCGAGCGGGACGTACGCCGCGCCCACGCGGAGCACGGCCTGCATCGCGGCGACGACCTTGGTGGACTTCTCGTGAAACAGCCCGACGCGGTCGCCCGGCTCGACCCCGAGCCCGACGAGCACGCCGGCGATTCGGTCCGCCAGCGCGCCTAGCTGCCCATAGCTGAGCTCGCCGTCGGGGCCCCAGACCGCCAGCGCATCGGGAGCTCGCTGTGCAGCGCGTCGAACCAGGTCCTGCAGTAACATGTGTGGATCCTCCTCGAGACCTACGCGCCCTCGAGCACGGAGAGGGGCGCCGGCCGCAGGCTGCGCCGGCGGTCCAGGCGGGCGCCCAGCCGATAGAGCCACTCGAACACCAGGTTGGAGCCGAGCACGGCAGCCACGGCGCACACGAGCCCCTCGTACCCGAGCGCTGTCCACTCGTTCGAGAGCGTCCAGACGAACTGGCCGATGCACAGGACCGACACGAACAGCAGCGTGGACGTGCGTCCGATCTTGTCCACGACGACGGCGCCCAGCGGCGCACCCAGCGCGACGATCGGAGCAGCAGCCAGCCAGTTGTCGAACACGCCCGGTTGCACGCCGGTCACCAGATTCTTGGTGAGGATTCCAATCACCGAGGTCGCGGCCATGATCACGACCGAGGTTGGGATCGCGATCTTGAGGTCGGCCTGACACAATAGAACCAGCACCGCGTAGATCACCATGTCGACACCAACCCCCGTGATCGACGCGACCGTGGCGCCGGCGAGCAGGCCGATCAGAAGCCCGGCGTTGCGATCGAAGCGATGAGCGCCGTCGGCCAGACCCTCGTGGCGCACCAGCTCTTTGACTCGATAGAGGTGGAGCACGCCGAAGCTGGCCCAGATCACAGCAAAGAGCAGCTTGATCATCAGCTCCGGCACGTGAGGCGCGATGCAGATGATGCCGAAGGGCGTGCCGACCAGCGAGCCGAGCAGCGCCCAGCGCAGCATCGGCCACTCGAGCGGTTGACGCCGGCAGAGGATCAGGATCGAGGCGCTGGTCATGCCGATGCTCTGCACGGCGAAGCTGAAATCGCGGCCCAGCACCGCGGGCTCGTGGAACAACAGCACCAGGATTGGAAAGCCGACCGTACCTCCGCCCATCGGGGTCGCCCCTGCCGCGTACGATCCGAACGCCATCGCCAGCGCAATGCCCCAGTGCTGCGGAAGCACCTGGGCGCGTTCGCCCGCCACGACCAGCACCAGCCACGTGGCGTAGAACAACACCAGCCAGATCAGCCACGGCCTGATCCCGGAGGAGAGCGGCCTGGCGAGCGCGCTGGGGCGGACGGCGGTGGTCGTGGGTGTGGTCGACATGGCGTTGCTCCCGGGCGCGGTGGCGCCGAGGTACGCGATGGTGGCCCCGCGTTTGTCGAGCACCGGCCGCCCGACGGACAAGAGGGATTTCTTTCGCTCCAAGCTTTGGCCATGCCGGCCGGCCGCTCGGAGCCGAAGATCGGGCGGCGGGGGCCGGCGCCAGCGGGAGCCGGCGTGGAGAGCAGACCCAGGTCGGCCGACACGCGACTGTGGGGCCAAATTGCGCTAAGGCTAGCCGGCCGGGTGCCGCCCGCACAGGCCCGCGAGGGCTCGCCGCGGCCCGCACCCCCGCGAATGGGAGCCGAGCACGATGAGCGACAAGAGCTGGGGGGGCAGATTCGAGCAGGAGCTGGATGCGGCCGCGCTCGGGCTCAGCGCCAGCGTCGACGTGGACAAGCGCCTGGCGCCGCAGGACATCCGCGGCTCGATCGCGCACGCACGCATGCTGGGCGCGCGCGGCATCCTGAGCGCAGAGGACGCGGCGCGCATCATCGCCGGACTGCAGCAGATTGCCCAAGAGATCGAGGCCGGGCGCTTCCAGTGGGACGCGAGCAAGGAAGACGTGCATATGAACGTCGAGGCCGCGCTCACCGCGCGCATCGGCGAGGCGGGCGGACGGCTGCACACCGGCCGCAGCCGTAACGACCAGGTGGCGACCGACATGCGGCTGTGGACGCGCGAGGCCTGCGGCGGCAGCGTGCAGCGTATCGACGAGCTGCTATGCGTGCTTTGCGCGCGCGCCGGCGGCGCGCTCGAGCTGCTGATGCCGGGCTACACCCACCTGCAGCGCGCGCAGCCCGTGCGCCTCTCGCACCACCTGCTGGCCTGGGCTGAGATGCTGGAGCGCGACCGCGAGCGGCTGCTCGACGCCGCGCGGCGCATGAACCGCTCGCCGCTGGGCTCCGGCGCGCTCGCCTCCACCACCTTCGCGCTCGACCGCGACGCGACCGCGCGTGAGCTCGGCTTCGACGAGATCGCGCGCAACTCGCTCGACGCCGTAGCCGATCGCGACTTCCTGGTCGAGACCGTGGCGGCGCTCGCCAACTGCGCGATCCACCTCTCGCGCATCGGCGAGGAGCTGGTGCTGTGGAGCAGCCAGGAGTTCGGCTTCGTGCAGATGAGCGACGCCTTCACCACCGGCTCCTCGATGATGCCGCAGAAGAAGAATCCCGACATGGCCGAGCTGGTGCGCGGCAAGAGCGGGCGGGTGGTAGGCGACCTAGTCACGCTGCTGGTCGTGCTCAAGGGCCTGCCGCTGGCCTACAACCGCGATCTGCAAGAGGACAAGCCGCCGGTGTTCGACGCCTTCGACACCGTCGACGCCTGCCTGCGCGTGCTCGGCGGCGCGCTGGCCAGCGCGCGCTTCGACGGCGCGCGCATGCGGGCGGCGCTGCGCGAGGGTTTCGTGGACGCGACCGAGCTGGCCGACTACCTGAGCGCGAAGGGCGTGCCGTTCCGCGACGCCCACCACGCGGCCGGGCGCCTGGTCAGCTACGCGATCGCGCACGGCAAGACGCTGCCCGAGCTGACCCTGGACGAGCTGCGGTGCGAGGCGCCGGCCTTCGAGCAGGACGTGTATGCGGCGCTCGATCCGGAGACCGCGGTCGAGCGCCGCGCGCTGCCGGGCGGGCCGGCCCGCGCCATGGTGCAGGCCGAGATCGACTCGCTGCGCGCGCGCTTGCTGCGGCGCGGCCTGGACGCCACCGAGGTGGCGCGCGCGCTCGGCGCAACGGAGTGAAGACGATGGCGGACACCACACGCGCGAGCGAGCACCCCGAGCGACCTGCAGCAGGCGGCATTCCGCCATCGCCCCACTTCCGCTACCGCGACGGGCTGCTGTGCGCCGACGATCAGCCGCTCGACGCGATCGCGCGGCAGTTCGGCACGCCGAGCTACGTGTACAGCGCGGCCTCGATCGACGCCGCCTATGCCGGCATCGACGCCGCGCTGGCGGACATGCCGCACCTGGTGGCGTACGCGGTCAAGGCCAACGCCAACCTCGGCATCCTGTCGCGGCTGGCGCGGGCGGGCGCGGGCGCGGACATCGTCTCGGGCGGCGAGCTGCTGCGCGTGCGCAAGGCGGGCTTTCCGCCCGAGCGCATCGTGTTCAGCGGAGTGGGCAAGACCGACACCGAGCTGCGCGCCGCGCTGGAGCTGGGCGTGCGCTCGATCCACGCCGAGAGCGAGCAGGAGCTCGACGCAATCGAGGCCCAGGCCGCCGTGCTCGGCACACGCGCGCGCGTCGGCCTGCGCGTCAACCCCGACGTCGACGCCGGCACCCATCCCTACATCGCGACCGGCCTGCACAGCAGCAAGTTCGGGCTCGACCTCGACAGCGCTCGCCGCCTGCTGCCGCGCCTGCTCTCTAGCCCGCACCTGAAGCTGGAATGCCTGGCCTGCCACATCGGCTCGATGGTGCAGTCGCCCGAGCCGATCGCGGAGGCGGTGCAGATCGTGGCCCGCTTCGGCCGCGAGTGCGTCACCGCCGGCGCGGAGTTGCGCTTGCTCGACGCCGGCGGCGGCTGGCCGATCATGTACGGCGACGAAGACGCCGAGGCCGCGTCGCACGCGCGCTTCGGCCACGCGATCATCGACGCGGCGCGGCGCGGCGGCGCCGGTGAGCTCGGGCTCTCGCTGCTGGTCGAGCCCGGCCGCGCGCTGGTCGGCGACGCGGGCGTGCTGCTGACGCGCGTGCTCTACGTCAAGCAGCAGGCCGGCAAGCGCTTCGTGATCGTCGACGCGGCGATGACCGAGCTGATCCGGCCCGCGCTCTACGGCGCCTACCACGCGATCGTGCCGGTGGTGGAGCCCGGCGCGGAGGCGCCGCGCGCGCCTGCGGACGTAGTCGGCCCGGTGTGCGAGTCCAGCGACTTCCTGGCGCGGGACCGCATGCTGCCGCCGCTGCAGCGCGGCGACCTGCTGGCGGTGCGGGGCGCTGGCGCCTACGCGGCGGTAATGGCCAGCAACTACAACGCGCGGCCGCTGGCGCCCGAGCTGCTGGTCGAGGACGGCCGCGTGCGGCTCTCGCGGCGGCGCCAGCCGATCGAGGCGCTGTGGCAGGACGAGCTCGAGTCCTGAGCTCGAGCCGTAGGGGGCCGTCTCACTCGAGCTGCGCCAGCACCATGCCCAGCACCATCGCCTTGGCCACGTCGCCCTCGATCCGCATCTTGCCGGCCAAGAACAGCTGGTGCGGCGCGGTGCCCTGCTCGTACGCGTCCTCGAGATCGTCGTAGTCCACGAGCAGCTCGAACTCGGGCCGCGCGGGCAACGCCGCGCGACCCAGGCCGAGCAGCAGCCGCAGCGTGCCGAGCTCCGGCACGTGGGCGATGGTCAGCGCGAGCTCGAACGGCGTCGCCCCGAACAG
The DNA here is from genome assembly GCA_963778655.1 of uncultured delta proteobacterium. Lineage (GTDB taxonomy): Bacteria > Myxococcota_A > Polyangia > Polyangiales > JAFGIB01 > CAVZVA01. The sequence continues at coordinate 995,584 of CAVZVA010000009.1, read as the reverse complement.
CTCGCGCGCCGTCGCCGAAGCCAGCGCCGCCAGCCCGCGCCCGGCCGCCTCGATCTCGGCCGCGCGCGCGTCCTCGATCAGCGCGAGCGCGTCGCGTGCGGCCGCGGTAGGCAAGCCGAGCGCGTAGCCGAAGCCCGCGGGAACCGCGCTCTCGACCACGCGCAGCCCATCCCGGCCCGCGCGCAGGTGCAGCTCGCCGCCGCCCTCCCCTTGCAGCTGCAGCAGCGACTCCACCGGCTGCGCGCCGATCGCGTCCAGCCGCGAGCGTACCCCGGCGTCGCCCGCGCTCGCCCGCTGCTCCAGCCGCTGCAGCGCGGACGCGAACAGCGACGGCAGCAAGCGGCGACAATCTGCGAGCGTGTCGGCCATCGTCGGGATCTAAGAAGTCTCACAGGGAGATGCGAAGACGGGAAGCACACACATAGTCTCTTCTTCCCGCCTTCCCGTCTTCCTGTTTCCTGTTGTCTGCAGGGCCCGGGTCGGTTAGCGCAGCAGCGCGCGCGGGGTCTGGCCGCGCGCGGGACTGAACGCACCGCGCTCGGTGAACACCTCGCTCACCAGACGCGCGGGCGTGACATCGAACGCGGGATGCCGGCAGGGGATGCCGTCGGCGACCAGCAGCGTCTCACCGACCTGCGCCACCTCCTGCCGCGAGCGCTCCTCGATCGGGATCTGTGCGCCGCTCGGGCACTGCAGATCCACGGTGCTCCAGGGCGCAGCCACGGTGAACGGCACGCCGTGCGCGTGCGCGAGCACGGCCACGCCGTAAGTGCCGATCTTGTTGGCCACGTCGCCGTTGGCGGCAATGCGGTCGCTGCCGACCACGCAGAAGTCGATCTCGCCCTTCTGGAAGAAGTAGCCGGCCATCGAGTCGGTGATCACCTCGACCTCGATCCCGTCCTGGTGCAGCTCCCAGGCGGTGAGCCGCGCGCCCTGCAGGTACGGGCGGGTCTCGTCGGCCAGCACCCGCACCTGCTTGCCCATTTCCACCGCCGCCCGGATCACGCCGAGCGCGGTGCCGTAGCCGCCGGTCGCCAGCGCGCCGGCGTTGCAGTGCGTGAGCACGGTCGCGCGCTCGGGCACGCGCTGCGCGCCCAGCCGGCCCATCGCCTTGCACGCAGCCACGTCCTCGCGATGGATCGCTTCGGCCTCGGCCTGCATCGCCTGCGCGCGCTCTTCGGCGCCGAGCCCGGCGACCTCGGCCGCGCGCCGGCTCATGCGCGCGATCGCCCAGCCCAGGTTGACCGCGGTCGGCCGCGCCCGCCCCAGCGCCCGGCCCGCGATCCCGTGCGCGAGCAGAAAGCTCTTGGCGTCGCCCCGCTCCAGCCGCGCCTGCAGGCACAGCGCGTACGCGGCCGCGATGCCGATCGCGGGCGCGCCGCGCACCACCATCTCGGCGATCGCTTGCAGCACCTGATCGGGCTTCTGGTAGCGGTAGTAGCACAGCTCGCGCGGCAGCCGGCGCTGGTCGAGCATCACCACCTCGCCCGCCTCCGGATCGAGCTCGACCGCGAAGTAGCTCGCGCCCGACAGCGGCTCGCGCGAGAGCTGCGCCTCCGTCATCAGGCCTGCTCCAGCAGCTTGCGCAACGTCTCGTTGACCAGCTTGGGATTGGCGCGGCCCGAGCTGGCCTTCATCACCTGGCCGACGAACCAGCCGAGCACGTTCTGCTTGCCCGCGCGATACGCCGCGACGTTATCGGGATGCCGGCCGACGATTTCGCGCGCCAGCCGCTCGATCTCCGAAGCGTCGCTGAGCTGCGACAGGCCCTTGTCGGCCAGCACCTCGCGCGCGCCGCGCGCGTTGTCGAGCATGGCGGGCAACGCCTCCTTGGCCATCTTGCCGCTGATCTCGCCGCTCTCCAGCAGCCACAGCAGCTCGCCCAGCGCTTCCGGCGTCACCCGCGTGTCCGCCGAGAGCCCCTGCAGCCGCACCTTGCCGAGCAGCTCGGCCTGGATGAAATTCGCCGCGCGCTTGCCGGCCCGCGCCGGCTCGGGCGCACCCTTGCCGGCCTGCAGCAGGCGCTCGGTCGTACGCTCGAACAGCTGCGCCAGCGCCGGATGGGCGGTGAGCACCAGCGCGTCGGACGTGGTCAACCCCAGCTCGCGCTGGAAGCGCTCGCGCTTGCTCGCGGGCAGCTCGGGCAGCGCGCCGCGCACGCGCTCGATCTCCGCCGGCTGCAACACGATCGGCGGAAGGTCCGGATCGGGGAAGTAGCGATAGTCCATCGCCTCTTCCTTGCTGCGCATGGGCATGGTCTTGGCTTGCGACTCGCTCCACAGCCGCGTCTGCTGCTCGACCTTGCCGCCTGCCGCGAGCACCGCCTGCTGGCGCGCGACTTCGTAGGTCGATCGCCTCGCGCACGAAGCGGAACGAGTTGATGTTCTTGAGCTCGGTCCGGGTGCCGAGCTCGCGCGCGCCCGCCGGCCGGATCGAGACGTTGGCGTCGCAGCGAAACGAGCCCTCCTCCAGGTTGCCGTCGTTGACGCCGATGAACATCAGGATCTCGCGCAGGCGCTTGAGGTACTCCTCGGCCTCGGCCGCGCTGCGCAGATCGGGCTCGACTCACGATCTCGATCAGCGGCGTGCCACCGCGATTGAAGTCGACCAGCGTGCGGCCGCCCGCGCCCGTGCCGTGCAGGTTCTTGGCCGCGTCCTCTTCCATGTGCACGCGGCGGATGCCGACCACGCGCCGCACGCCCTCGACCTCGACCTCGAGCCGCCCGTGCTCGCAGATCGGCAGCTCGAACTGGGAGATCTGGTAGCCCTTGGGCAGGTCCGGATAGAAATAGTTCTTGCGCGCGAACACGCTACGCGCGCGCACCTCGCAGCCGAGCGCCAGACCCGCACGCATCGCCAGCTCGATCGCCCTCCGGTTGGGCACCGGCAGCGAGCCCGGCAGCGCCAGGCACACCGGACAGGTGTGGCTGTTGGGTGCGGCGCCGAAGCGCGTGGCGCAGCCGCAGAACAGCTTGGACTCGCGTCAGCAGCTGCGCGTGCACCTCCAGACCGATCACGATTTCGTAGCTCATGCCGGCAGACCTTCGGGGTCGGGCGGCGCGGGCAGCGGGCCGGCGGCCTGCTCGAGCGCGTGCGCCAGCCGCACCAGCCGGCCCTCCTCGAAGGCCGGCGCGCACAGCTGCAGCCCGAGCGGCAGCTTGCCCTCGGCCAGCCCACACGGCATGCTGATCGCAGGCACGCCGGCCAGGCTCGCGGGCAAGGTGAAGATGTCCTGCTTGTACATCGACAGCGGGTCCTTGACCTCGCCCAGCCGGAACGCGGGCGTAGGCGAGGTGGGCATCAGCAACACGTCGCAGCGCTCGAACGCCTGCGCGAAGTCGCGCACCATCAACGCGCGCACCTTCTGCGCCTTGAGGTAGTACGCGTCGTAGTAGCCGGCCGACAGCGCGTAGGTGCCCAGCATGATGCGGCGCTTGACCTCCACCCCGAAGCCGGCCTGGCGCGTCTTGCGGTAGGTGTCGTGCAGGTCCTCACCGCGCACGCGCAGGCCGTAGCGCATCCCGTCGAAGCGCGCGAGGTTGCTCGAGGCCTCGGCCGTGGCGACGATGTAGTAGACGGCGATCGCGTGCTGCGCGTAGGGCAGCTCGGCATCGAGCAGCTCGCAACCCAGGCCCTGCAGGCGCGACAGCGCCGCCTCCACCGCCTGCACCACCGCTTCGTCGCAACCCTCGAGCATCGAACGCAGCACCCCGATGCGCAGCCCGCTCACGTCCTTGCCGCACTCGGCCGCGTAGTCGTCCACGGGCCGCGCCACGCTGGTGGCGTCGCGCGGGTCGTGGCCCGCGATCACCGACAACAGCTGCGCGGCGTCGCATGCGTCGCGAGCGATCGGTCCGACCTGGTCGAGCGAGGAAGCAAACGCAACCAGCCCGTAGCGCGAGACGCGCCCGTAGGTCGGCTTGATCGCCGGTGACGCCGCAGAAGCTCGCCGGCTGGCGCACCGAGCCACCGGTGTCGCTGCCGAGCGCGCCCGCGCACAGGCGCGCCGCGGTGGCCGCAGGCGGCGCCGCCCGACGAGCCGCCGGGCGCGCGCGTCGAGATCCCACGGGTTGCGCACGCACGCCGAAGGCCGAATTCTCGTTGGACGAGCCCATCGCGAACTCGTCCATGTTGAGCTTGCCGAGCAGCACAGCGCCGGCTGCGTGCAAGCGCTCGACCACGTGCGCGTCATAGGGCGGACGGTAGCCTTCCAGGATGCGCGAGGCGCAGGTGGTGGGCAGCCCACGCGTGCACAGGTTGTCCTTGAGCGCGAGCGGCACGCCCGCCAGGCTGCCGAGGGGCTCGCCGCGGCTGCGCGCGTGGTCCACCATCTCCGCCTGCGCCAGCGCACCCTCCGCATCGACGTGCAGGAAGGCCCCGAGCGCTGCGTTGTAACGCTCGATGCGCGCCAGGTGGGCGCGCGTGAGCTCGAGCGCGGACAGCGAGCCCTCGCGCACGGCGCCAGCCAGCGCGTGCAGGGACATCGCGTGCGGCGCAGGCGGGCTCACGCATCACCGTCCAGCACTTTGGGCACGGCAAACGCCCCCTGTTCGGTCTCGGGCGCGGCCGCCAGCAGTATCTCGCGCGGCGGCGAGGGCTGCACCAGGTCGTCGCGCAGCGGCGCGGCTTGCTGCGAGGGATGGAACACGGCCTCGACCCCGCGCACGTCGACCGCCTCGAGCATGGCGATGTAATCGAGGATCGAGCCCAGCTCCTCGGCCATGCGCTCGGCTTCGGCCGGGCTCAGCTCGAGCGCGGCCAGCCGCGCCACGTGCTGCACTTGATCGCGTGTGAGCCTCGGCATCGGGCGCGCAACTTAGCCTGCAAACGCCCCACGGTCACGCCGCGAAACGGTGCCGGCTCGCGGGCGCGCGGAGTGACTTGCGCACCTCAGCCGACCCGAGCGCAGGGCGGCCGAGCCGGAACCTACGTTGGCTGAAGAATTCCACGCTCGGCTGCAACGAATTCGAAGTGTTGAGGGCTTGCGAGAGCGCTGGGACTTGGGCAATACGCGTGGCTGTGAGAGCCAGCCTGCTGGGGGGACAGATGAGGTGGCGGCGCCTGCGCCGAGGCGGGCAGATGTGGGGGCGACAGCGCGGAGAGCGACCCCGTTTGACGCCGGGGGTAAGGTTCGGTAGCATTTAGTAGAGACGGATTTTTGCTGTGAAGAAGGACTCCATCGACTGGGCAGCCGAACGCTTGGGACTGCCGACCCTCAAAGAAGACTCGCGAGGGCGGGTCGCTGTCAGCGCGGCCGCCCGCGCGCTTCTCGGTCGCGACAACTATCCCAATTTAGGGATGGCGCTGCGGCACGCGCTGGGCGACGGCACGGACGCGCGCAAGCTCGACGACGCGATCGCCAAGGCCCGCGCAGGCGCGCGCTGCGAGCTCAGCGGACACGCGGGCCAGCGCATTCTGCTGATGCACATCCAATCGGGCGGCCGGGTCTTGGTGGTGCTGGTGCCGCCGCCGCTGCCGGCAGACCACGGCGGCAGCGGCGCGCCTGCGGACATCCGCGCCGGCGTCTCGCACGAGCTGGCGAACGCGCTGGGCGCGATCGCGGGTTGGGCGCGCCTGGCCAAGCAGGGGCGCCGCGTGCAAGAGGCGCTCGACTTGATCGAGATGAGCGCGGAGAGCGCGTGGTCGGCCGCGCAGCGCGTGCTCGACGGCCGCCGCCCACGCGCTGAGGAAGCCGCGCGCTCGGTCGACCTGTCGGCCTTCGTCGATGAGGCGGCGCGCCTGCTCGCGCCCAAGGCACTGGCCAAGAACGTGCAGGTGCGCACCGCGATCGAGCCCGGCCTGCGCGTGCCGGGCGATCGCGGCAGCGCCTGGTCGATCGTCTGGAACCTGGCCGCCAACGCAGTCGAGGCGCTCGCGCCAGGTGGCACGGTCGAGCTGCGCCTGAGCGCCAGCGGCGAGCACGCGCTGCTGGTGATCGAGGACAACGGACCGGGTATGAGCGCAGAACAGCAGCGCCGCCTGTTCGAGCCGTACTTCACCACCAAAACCACCGGCACCGGGCTCGGGCTGCCGCTGGTGAAGCAAGCCGTGGACGACGTCGGCGGCAGCATCGACTTCCAGAGCGAGCCGGGGCGCGGCACACGCTTCTCGGTCACGCTGCCGCTGCGGGGCTCAGCCCTGCCGCAAAAGGCCAGCGCCAAGCGCAGCAGTGGCGTGTTCTACGCCGAGCCGATCCACCGCCGCATCCTGGTGGTCGACGACGATCTGGGACTGCGCGAGATGATCGCGACCGCGCTCGGCATGCGCGGCGCGGAGGTGGTCGCGGTCGACGACGCGGAGCGGGCGCTCGCGCAACGCGGGCCCTTCGCGGTCGCCATCGTGGACCTGCTGCTGCCCGGGTCACGCGGCGACGCCCTGCTGGCGAGGTTGCGCGAGGCGGGCACGGTCGAGATCGGTATGCTGATGACCGGCACGGAGCTGCCGAACCCACTGGTCGCGGGCGGCCAGCCCGACGTGCTGCTGCGCAAGCCGTTCGAGCTCGAGCAGCTGTTCGAAGGCCTGGCTTCCGCGCTAAGCCAGGAAGGCAGCGCCACCAGCACCGGCTGACGGCGGCGAGCGCGTGTGTGCCGCGCGCTGGCCGTGCTCGGCGTCGGGTCGCGACGGCACGCGAGCACGAAATTTCAGCCCGCAAATCACACTAATATCATAATTTTATATTGACCGGCCGGCCGAATTTGCTATGGTGGAGTGTGGTGGCACACCAGGCGAAGTCGGGCTTGGGAACGGGCGGCCGGGGCCGCGGTTTCGGAGCGCGAGCCCGCACCTGGGGGGTGAGCCCATGATGGGGTTCGAGCGCCGCTGGGCTCGCGCGCTGCTGGCGGCGTTTGCGCCGCCGGAGGGCTCGGGGCTCGCGCCGATCGCTGACGAAGTCGACTACGTCGGCGTGCTCGGACGCATGATGCGAGAGGCCACGCCGATGGCCGCGCTCGGGCTGCGCATGGCGTTGTGGATGGCGGCGCTCGCGCCGTGCTGGCTGTGGGGCCGACTCTGCACCGTCACCAAGCTCGCGGTGGAGCGTCGCAGCGAGCTGCTCGGGCAGCTGCTGGTCCACCGCTGGTTCGCGGTGCGCGAGCTCTCGCTGCTGCTGAAGTTGGGCGCGGCGATGGCGCTGCTCGGCACGCCGTCGGTGCGCGCGCGCTCCGGCTACGACCACGTGCAGGCCACCGACGAGAGCGAGAGCGGCATGCGCGTGCGGCTGCCGCTGTTGGCTTCCGAAGCCCCCGAGCCGCTTGCGGCCTGGCCGCTGCCGGACAAGCCGCCTTCGGTGCCGCCCGAACGCGAGGCCGGCTGATGGCCCGCTACGCGCTCGAGGACGCCGCCGACTTCGTGATCGTCGGCACCGGTGCGGGCGGCGCCACCGCCGCGCGTGTGCTGAGCGAAGCCGGGCTGAGCGTGATCATGCTCGAGGAAGGCCCGCGCTTGGCGCCCGGCGAGCGCAAGCGTGGCCTGCTGGACGCGATGACGCAGTCGATGCGTGACATGGGCACCTTCGCCACTAGCGGCGCGGCGCCGATTCCGCTGCTGCAGGGCCGCTGCGTGGGCGGCAGCACCGCGATCAACTCGGGCATCATCTGGCGCATGCCCGAGGCCGTGCGGCGGCAATGGAGCGAGGATTTTGGCCTCGGGCAGCTGGTCGATGAGCACGCGCAACGGCGTATCTTCGAGCAGCTCGAGCGCGAGCTCGAGGTCGCCGAGGTAGACGCCGGCGTGCGCGGCGGCAATGCAGGCCTGATGCAGCGTGCGAGCGAGGCGCTCGGCCTGCCGGGCCAGCCGATGCGGCGCAATGCCAGCCGCTGCGCCGGGCGCGCGCGCTGCCTGCAGGGCTGTCCCGAAGGTGCGCGCCAGAGCATGGACGTTTCGTACGTGCCGCGTGCGCTCGAGCGCGGCGCGCGCCTGTACACCCATGCGCGCGCCGCACGCATCGCGCTGCAGGGAGGGCGCGCGCACGCCGTCGAGGGCTACCTGCTCGACGAGCGCCGGCGCCGGCGCGGGCGGTTTCGCGTGGTCGGGCGGCGCGGCGTGATCGTCGCGGCAGGCGCGCTGCATACGCCGCTGCTGCTGTGGCACAGCGGGCTGCGCGGCGGCGTGGGCGAGCGCTACCAAGCACACCCGGGTGCGGCGGTGGTGGGGCGGTTCGCCGACGCCGTGGGCATGGGCTTCGGGGCCACCCAGGGCTACGAGGTGCCGCTTCCGGACCAGCGCATGAAGCTCGAATCGCTGGCGCTGCCGCCGGAGCTGCTGGCGGCGCGCCTGCCGGGCGCGGGCGCGGATTGGCAACGGCGCCTGCGCCAGCTCGACTACTTCGCGCAGTGGGCGGCAGTGGTACGGATGAAGGCGCTGGGACGCGTCCGCCCGGGCCTGTGGGGCGGCGCGGCCGTTCGCTACGAGCCGCTGCGCGAGGATTTCGAGCGCCTGAGGCAGGGCGCGGCGCTGCTGGTGCGGATGATGTTCGCGGCGGGCGCAGACGAGGTCTATCCGGGCGTCAGCCACCTGCCCGCCGTGCTCACGCGGCCGGAGCAGGCCGAGCTGCTGCTCGATCCGCAGCTGCAGCGCCGCGACTTCCATCTGCTGGCCTCGCACCACTTCGGAACCGCTTGCGCGGGCGAAGACGCGCGCAGCGCCGTGGTCGATGCGCGCCTGCAGAGCTACGCGCTGCCGCGCCTGTTCGTGATGGACGCGAGCGTGTTTCCCACCAACCTCGGGGTCAACCCGCAGCACTCGATCATGGCCGTGGTGTGGAGAGCGGCCGAACAGCTGGCCAACGAGGACGCCGGCGGCAAGCTGGCTGCGTGAACGGCTGAGCACAGCCTCCGGGAGTCAACAGCAAGACGGGAAGACCAACGCCGGGCTGCTGTGAGTCCTCTCGATCCGCTCGCACCTCACTTGAGGCCGGAGCGCGTGCCGAGCAGCTCGTCGGGCGACTTGGGCGCCGAGAGCGCGTCCTCGATCGGCGGCGGCGCGGGCGAGCTGGCCAGCTTCTGCACCACCAGTCGGTACAGGCGCAGGTCGTGGCGTCCGAAGCTGTCCTCGGGCAGGCCCCCGTCGGCGAACAGCTTGCGGTAGGCGCGGCTCGCGCGCCCCTTGCCGTCCTGCTGGGTCGCCTCGGGCAGCGAGTAGTGCCACGCCCCCTTGCGCTCGTAGCCCACGCCGTGCATCGGGAAGAACACACGATCGATGAACGCCGGCTCGCGATCGGCGATCGTGCCGTCGTCCTCCAGCAACGACACGTCGAGGTCGAGGTGCGGCAGCTCCGCATCGAGCGCCGCGCCCATCGCCTGCGCGCGCTCCTGCCAGCGCTCGCGCGCCACCACCGCCGCGGTCATCAGCGCGGTGGCCAGCGAGCTGCCGCGTGCCGAGCGCCACAGCCGCGGCCGCGTGCCCTCGCGCAACAACACCATCACCTCGACCGGACGCAGCCGGCGCAACGGCTCGGGAAAGGAGCTGGTCCGCGGCCGCCGCGCGCCGCCAAGCAGCGCGCGCGCCACCACAGCGAGCGCATTGCGCTCGGCCGCCGAGAGCTGCTGCACCGGGTCGGGCGCATACAGCGCAAAGCCCGGCGCGAGCACCAGGCCGCGCAACCCGTCGACGTGCTCGTAGCGCGCAAGCCGCGCCACGAGCGCGGCGTGGTCGGAGGCGGGCGAAAGCGGGTCAACCAGCAGCGCCTCGGCACCGGCGTGCTCGAGCGCGGCGAGCAACCGTGCGGGCTCATGCCCTGCGAGCGCCGCAGCGAGCTGCGGCACGGAGTCGGCCGCGAACGGACGCGCGCCTTCGGGCCGCAGCTCGAGCCACGCGCGCGGTCCGAGCACGGCCACGCGCCCGCGCTCGGTGAGCGCGCGCGAAAGCTCGGCGCCGCCGCGCCACCCCAGCGGGTCCAGCCACAGCGTCCCAACCAGCAGCGCGAGCAGCGCGATCGCGAGCAGGCCGAACGCCAGCGCCCTGCGACGCACTACAACACCACGCCGACCGCGAAGTTGAGCGCCGCCTGGCGCGCGACCCGCGACGACGAGGGCAAGCGCACCGGCGTCACCCCGAGCGCGGGCGCCGCCAGATCGAAGATCGTGGAAAGCGACACGATCAGCATCTGGTAACGCGCCTGGGCGCCGAGGAAGGCGCGGACGCGAGTCTGGCTGACCGGGTCGAACACGACGTTGTAGGCGAAGTCGGCGGCGGAGCCGTCCGCGGCACAGGTCGGCGTGCCGGAGCTGCGGTGTCCCGGCTTGGGATTGCACGCCGCGTAGGCGTCGCCGGACGGGTCCGGGGGCGTCGCCGGTCCGCTTCCGGGCGTGATGTCGATCACGCCGCTGTCGACGTGGCTGAAGAGCGCCTGCACCCCGGCGAACGGCGACAGCGACCATGTCTGGGCCACCACGAACGGCTTGGACAGCGTGAAGTCGATCGCGTAGAGCCGCACCGAGGCCTGGCTCGAGCCCACGCTGCGGCTCAGCGCCGCCTGCACCGAAACGTCGGGCAAGCGCCCGAGGCCGGTGCGGAAACCCTCGAACAGGGCCCACTTGAGCGCCAGGCCCAGCGACCAGAGCGAGGTACTCACACCCTGTCCCAGGGTGGCGCCGACCTCGAAGCCGAAGGGCAGACCCTTGCGGACCGCGAGCCGATTCCACACCAGGAACGAAGGCACGTTGGTGTTCACGTCCTCCGAGCCGCGCCCCCCGTCGCCCTCGGTGCCCAGGGCCCAGTAGGACTGCTGCGCCTCGATGCTGGTCAGGGTGATGTCGAGGTTGAGCTGCAGCGCGCGCGGACCGATCGTGCGCGCAGGCGAGTCCGCCGGCGGCGCCATAGCCACTGCCAGCTCCGAGACCAGCCGGATGAACATCTCCTGATCTGGACAGTACCCCACCGCGCTCATCGGGCAGTCCTGGGGGTCGAGTCGGGCGCGCGATAGCGCGAGGTCCAGACTGTTGGCCCGCGCTCCGGCAGGGCACAGCAGTAACAGCGCCCCCGCCGCGCAGATCAGAGCCGGAAGCGCCGGGCGTGCCACCGGCGGAGGCTAAATCGACGGGTGCCGTCCTGCAACGTCCCGACGAGCCGGTCGCGCGCGCGGCGGGCGCGTGGTGTATAAACGCTGTGCGCGCTCTGGCTCGCATCCGACGCTGGCGCGCTCAGTTGCTCGCGCGCCCGGAGCGCGCCGGCGATCCGCACACGTGCCCAACACCCCGAAGCTGCGCTGCCAACCGCTGCACGAGCCCTTTCGCATCGTGCTGGTCGAGCCGGAGATCCCGCCCAATACCGGGGCGATCGCGCGCGCCTGCGCGGCGACCTCGAGCCCGCTGCACTTGATCGAGCCGCTCGGGTTCAAAGTCGACGACCACGCGCTGCGGCGCGCGGGCATCGACTACTGGCACCTGGTGCGCGTGCACCTGCACCCGAGCTTCGAGCACTTCAGGCAGGCCTACGCCGCGACCCGCCTGCACCTGTTCAGCTCGAGCGCGACGCGCAGCTACCTGGATGCCGACCTGCGGCCCGGCGACGCGCTGGTCTTCGGCAAGGAGTCGGTGGGCTTGCCCCGAGCGATGCTGGAAAATCACAGCGGACGCGTCTGGGGCATTCCCACCAGCGGAGGTGTGCGCAGCCTCAATCTCTCGAACACGGTGGCGATCGTGTTGTTCGAGGCCCTGCGCAAGAGCGGCGGGCTTTCGACCCCGTTCGTGGAGTGAGACGGCCGTGATGTCCCGCGCCTCCGACATCTGTCATACTGCGGCGGCTCCCGGCGGAGAGGCCGGACGGGATGTGGTGACGATGGGCGTTCGGAAGGCGGCATGGCTGATCGCGTGTGCGGCGCTGCTCAGCGGCGTGGCTCGGGCGCAGGACGCGCCCGCCCCCGGCGCGCAGGCCGGCCAGCCGGTCCAAGCCGGGCAAGCGCAAGCCGCGCAAGCCGAGGGTGCTCAGCCCGCGCAGGCGCAACCCGACGCGGCCCAGCCCGACGGCGCACAGGCTGGCGACGCCAAGCAGCAGACCCAAGCCGCGAGCGCCGGTGGCAGCGCGGGCGCTGCGGCGGGGCAAGCGCCCTCCACGGCGGCGGCCACGACTGCGGCCACGGCCACCACCAAGGCTACGACCGCCGGCACGGCCGAGCCGGCGGGTGCGGGCGCGACGATTGCCAGCGGCGGAGGCGCGACCACACCTGCGACCGCCACCACGACCACGACTGGAGCGATACGCGAGGCCTCGTCCGAGCCGCCGCCGGCCGGGGGGAGGAAGCGGCGGAGCCCGAGGTGCCGTGGAGCGCATCGTTGTCGTGGTTACACGCCTATACCGCCGCCGGCTTCGGCCGCGGAAACCAGCGGACCTTCAATCCCACCTACGCCTGGTACCTCACGCTGTTGCTCGGCTACAAGCTGAGCAAGAGCACCGCGCTGTCGGTCACCCTGCCCGCGACCATCGAGCTGACCGATTCGGACACCACCACGACGAACCAGGAGCTGTGGTTCTTCGACACCACCGTCGACCTCAATCACAGCTTCGACTACGAAATCGACTCCAAGCGCGGGTTGCTGTTCACCGGCACTCTGGGCGCCGTGCTGCCGACCTCCAAGGACAGCCGTGCCGCCACCATGATCTTCGGTCCGCGCGCAGCGATCGGCGGCATCTACAGCGACAAGCGGGTGCTCGACAAGCTGAGCGCGGGCGTCAACCTCAGCTACGTGCGTCGCCTGAATGTCTCGAACGTACCGCTGCTGGTGGCCCACATCCCGTGTGACCAGGTCGGCAGCGCGCTGCACGAGTGCGCCTCGCCCGGTGAGCTCAGCTCCAAGCGCGACTGGATCGTGCTCGACCTCAGCGCGGGGCTCGACTTCGGCAAGAAATGGTCGGCGAGCGCGTCGCTCACGTTCTGGTGGTACCTCGCGTATCGCCTCTCGACCGAGTCGCTGATGATCGACACCGGTCCGGTAACGGTCGGCGACACCAGCGCCACGCACTGGCGCAACGTGCGCTGGCTGGTGCTCTCGCTCGGCTACAAGATCACCCCGTGGATGACGGTCTCGGCGCGCATGATCGACGCCTTCTCGGAGCTCGGGCCCGATGGGCATGAACGGGCTCCGCTGAACCCGTTCGACACGCTGTACGGCCTCGGGGTGAACGTCAGCTTCGACAAGCTCTACCTCAGCACCCGGACGCATGCGCCAGCGCAACGCTGAGCCCAAAAGCGCTGCCTCGGGCCCGAGTGTCCGCCACACGTTGTGCGGTGAGCCCGCCGCGGAGGCGCGCGTCGCGCAGGATCTCTCGCGCTTGGGCACGGGCATCGATTCCGAGGTCGGCGACGTGCTGCGCGCACTGGTGCTGCTGGGACCGTTCGCGCGCGCCGAAGGCGGGATTCGCCTGCGCGGCGGCGAGCCCTGCGCCGCGGATCCGGGCTACGAGGTGCTGGCGCTGGTGCGGCACGCGCCGCAGCGCCAGCAACGCCCGCTGACGATGATGGCGGCGACCTGGGCGCGCCTGCTGCACGCTCGGGTGGTGATCCGGGCAATCGCTTTGGACGAGCTGCGCGGTGTGCCCAACACGCGTCCGTGGTTCCACGCGGCTCGGGGCCAGGCGCTCACGCTAGCCGGCAATCCCACGCTGCTGTCCGCGATCCCCAGCCGGCCCAGCCCGCAGTTGCGCTGGGACGAGCCGCTGTTCGCGCTGTGCGAGGCGCTCGCGCCGCTGGCGTTGTGCGGGCTCGAAGCACCCGATGACGCGGCGGCGGCCGTGGCGCCGCTGCAACGCGCGGTGCTGGCATGCGGAGACGCGTTGCTGCTGCAGCGTGGCCTGTACGCCGAGACCTTGGCGGCGCGCGCCGCGGCGCTCGACGCGGCGCGGGCCAGCGCGACCTTGCGCGCCGCCTACAGCGAGGCGATCGCATGGAGCAGCCGTCCCGATCGCTGGCAGCCGCACGGAGCTTCGCTGTCCGCGTGGGTCGAGGACACGCGGAGAGCGCTCGCGGACCGCTACCTCGAGCAGGAAGCGTGGCGCGTGGGCAGCGCGCGCAAGCTGCTTCGCTACGTGCTCCACCGCGAGCCGCTGTATGCCGAGCCGGGCACGGGCCGGCACGGGCGTCTGGCCGGCGCGCTGTCGCGCTGGTCGGGAGCCCCGGCCTGGGCGGCGCAGCCGCGCGAGCGGCTGCTGCGCGCGAGCGTGGCGCTGGCCTTCGCACCGCGCTCGCCGGTAGCGCGCGCGCACGCGGCGCGGCTGCTGCGGGTGAAATCGGCGCCGCACGCTCTACTGCCAGCCGAGGCCCTGGCGCAGGCGCTGCGCGTGCTCGCGCAAAGCGCCCTCGACGATGGGCTCGGCCACCCTTTCGCGGGCCTGCGGGCGGCCGGCATCGAGCGCGCGGGCTGAGGCCCACACGGCACGAGCCGCGGACCGCGCCGCGGCGGTCTTGCCACGCAGGCCGAGGAACGTGCTATAGGCACGCGCAAGCGGCCGCCGCACCCTCGCGGGCGAGAGCCGCCCGAGGATGCCGCCATGAGCCAGACCCTGATTCATCCCAACGACGCCCTGTTTGCGGGCGAAAAGCCCTTTCCGATCGTCAACACCTGCGAACATTTCGCCGGTAGCGAGAAGCTGATCGTCAAGGCGATGGAGCTGCAGCAGAAGCTGAACGGCATCTTCGACATCACGATGGACTGCGAGGATGGCGCCAAGCAGGGGCAGGAGAAGCAGCACGCCGAGATGGTGGTCGACGTGGCCAAGGGCAAGGCCAACGCGTTCAAAAAGGCGGGCGTGCGGATCCACGACTACACCCACGCGCTGTGGAAGCAGGATGTGGACATCTTGGTGCCGGGCGCCGGTGCGGCGCTCGCATACATCACGCTACCCAAGCCCACGGCGGTCGAGCAGGCAGCCGAGCAGATCGCATACATTCAGGCGGCCGCCAAGCGCGCAGGCCTCACGCGCGAGATCCCGATCCACGTGCTGATCGAGACCCACGGCGCGCTGCGCGACGCCTACAAGATCGCCGCCCTACCCTGGGTTCAGGTGCTCGACTTCGGCCTGATGGATTTCGTGTCCGGCTTTCACGGCGCGGTCGGCTCGGAGAACATGCGCTCGCCGGGCCAGTTCGAGCACCGCGCGATCGCCTACGCCAAGGCGCGCACGGTTTCGGCCGCGATGTGCAGCGGCGTGGTGCCCGCCCACAACGTGACGCTCGACCTGCGCAACCAGTATCAGACCTACGCCGACGCCAAGCGCGCGCGCGAGGAGTTCGGCTTTCTGCGCATGTGGTCGATCTACCCCGCGCAAATCCAGCCGATCGTGGACGCGATGAAGCCGCGCTACGAGGAGGTGAAGGAAGCCGTGGAGATCCTGTTGCAGGCGCAGGAGGCCAACTGGGGCCCGATCCAGCACGCAGGCGAGCTGCACGACCGCGCGACCTATCGCTACTACTGGGAGCTGGTGCAGAAGGCCAAGGTGACCGGCATCGAGCTCTCGTCCGACGCCGCCGAGCGCTTCTTCGCGTGAAGGGCTCATGCGCCGCTACTGGCTGATGAAGACCGAGCCGGACGTCTACTCGATCGACGATCTGGTGCGCGATGGCCGCGGGAGCTGGGACGGCGTGCGCAACTACCAGGCGCGCAATCACATGCGCGCGATGCGGGCCGGCGATCTGGTGCTGTTCTACCACTCGAGCACGCAGCCGCCCGGCGTGGCGGGCGTGGCGCGCGTGTGCCGCGAGGCCTATGCCGATCCCACACAGTTCGATCCGCGCAGCGACCACTACGACCGCGCGTCCGATCCCGATGATCCTCGCTGGTCGATGGTCGATCTCGAGCCGGTGGAGAAGCTGCCCGTGTTCGTGCCGCTTACGCAGCTCAGGTCCGACGCCGAGCTGGACGGCATGCTCGTGGCCCGCCGCGGTATGCGGCTGTCGGTGCAGCCCGTGGAGCCCGCGCACTTCCGTCGCGTGCTCGCGCTCGGCCGTGCCAAGCGCAAGAAGACAGGCAGGCGGGAAGACAGAAAGGGATGAGGATTGTTCCGCACGTCCCGCGGCGTCGAGACAGCTCCTGATCGGGAAGAGACCTGCTTCCCGCCTTCTCGTCTTGCTGTGATCTCCTCGGAGCCGAGCCCCTAGGCTTCGCCCTGCTCCTCGGCGCAGGCGATCGCGCGCGCGCGGCCGATCCAGTCGTCACGTAGAATGCGCCGTGGTGTGGTGCGGATCGCCGCCGCGACGCGCTGCACGTCGGCCGGCGTCCAATCCGCGATCTGGCGGAAGGTGGTCACGCCGAGCCCGTGCAACGCGCGCTCGAAGCCAGGGCCGATGCCGGCGATGCGCTTGAGGTCGTCGGCTGTGCGCTGCGCCCGCAGCGCCGCCAGCTCCGCGGCCAGCGCGTCGGCGCGCGCCTGTTGCTCGCGCGACGCGGCCTCTAGCTCGCGGATCCGATCCTCGCGCAGCTTGACCATCAATCGTAGGCGATGGATCTGCGCGCTGTTGTCCCGCAGCTGACTGGAGAGCGCCGCGAGCGTGCGCTTGAGCCCCGCAACATCGCTCGCGCCGCTGGGAGGCGGCGGCGCGGTGCTGGCACGGGCGGGGGCCGGGATGATGCCGGCGGCCGTCGTGGTCGGCGGCGCGGGCGGCACAGAGCCAGCCTCGCGCTCGATCCGAAACATCCCGGAACGCGGCAGAGTGCCCGACCCCGCTTCCACCACGAACCCGGGCGCGCGCCCCAGCGAGGGCGGCGGCAGCGAGCCCGGCGGCCTGGATCCGCGCGCGTCCTTGGGCACGGGTGGCGGCACGCTGGCGCGGCCGGCAGAAGTCGGCGCGCTCGGAGGGCGCAAGCGCTGGCCGGTGTCGCTCGAGGCCGGCTTGTCCTCGACGAGCTCCTCCAGCACCTCGAGCTCGTCCAGGCTGCCGACTTCGTCGTCCGCCGCGGCGGGTGGGTGTGCAACGCTCGAACGTTCGTCGGCCATAACCAAGCCCCGGCCAGCGACTATACGGGATCCACCGGGCTCCGTGATCCCCCAAACTACAGGTGGGGTGGGAAGCGACACGCACAGTGGATGCCAACGACCGCGCTGGTTCCCGCGCTCCCGGTGGTACCATCGGAGAGTCAGCATGAACGGTCCGCCCAAACCCGGAAGCGGCCGGGGAAACGCGCCGCCGCCAGTGCGCGCGGTGCCCCCGCCCCCTAGGGACAAGGCCCGCCCCGTCCCGCCACCGATCGCCGCGCCCCCCGCCGCGGAAGTAGCCAACTTGCGTCCTCCTCCGCCGCCGCCTCCACCACCGCCCGCAGCATCCGGCGCCGCACCGCCGATACTTCCCCAGGTCCAGGTACCCCCGATCCAGCAGGTGCAGGGAAGCCCGGGGTTGCCACCCGATCTGCCCTCTTTGGGGTTGTCACCGGCGGCGGCCGCGCACAATGGGGGCACGCCGCCCCAGGCTGCCCCCGCGGCGGCCGTGCCGGACGCCAAGCGCTCCACGGTGGAGTTCCTGTTCGAGCTCGATTCGCCCGCCCGCGAGGTGGCGCCGCGCGAAGGCGCCCGCACCACCATGGACTTCGTATTCGATCTGGACGCGCCGAGTCTGACGCCGTCACGCCCCGAGACCGAGCCGCTGCCGGGCGCGGGCGAGCCGCAGCCGCCGGCCGCGCCCGCATCCGGGGAAGCCGCCGATGCGAGCGCGCCGGGGCAGCCCCGCATCGAGGCGGAAGCGGAGGGCGGCGCAGGTATGTTCGCGCCCGCTGGGGCAGTCGCCGAGGGGGAGACCGGCGAGCAAGGCGCGGCGGCCGTCCCGCAAGCGGCGCCGGCGGCGGAGCCCAGGTCCGCCGCCGCCCGGCTGGAGCTCGGGGTCTCGCTCCCGCCCCAGGACCGGTCCCGGAGCGCCGAGGAGCAGCAGCGGCAACGCGTGCGCCGCGCCCTGCTGCGCGTGGTGGTGTGCCGCGACGCGTTTCGCTTCATGGGCTTCCTCGCCATCGCCGACGAGGATCGCAAGCAAGTCGCACGCATGCTGATGGAGCTCGAAGCGGTCTTCGGTGGGGCCCAAGGGCAACCCAGCCTGATCAAGGAGCCGGAAAAGGCGTTGAACGGAGCCTCGCCGCAGCAACTCGACGGTGTGGAGCGCCAGCTTGGCCCGATCGAGGACAAGCTGCTCGCGCTCGACGACATGGTGCCGCCCGAGGTGTTCGCAAACCAGCTCGGTAGCCCCAAGCACCACAAGAAGCTGTTGGTCCGCTACGGACGGCTGCTGGTGAGCCGCCGGCTGGCGGCCGGCCAGCGGCGCGACAGGTTCGAAGCGATCGCGACCCGCCTGCTGGTCGCCAGCGCGGCGGACGGCCAGCGCCGCCTGCTGCCTCCCGAGCGCGCCAAGCCGGTGCTCGAGCAGCTGATCGGCGGCCTTCCGCGCAAGATCAAGGAGGACGAGCTCAACGAGTCGCTCGAGTACTTGCACGAGATGCGGGAACGCCTTGGCACGCTCACGACGCACGAGCAGTTCTTCGACGGCTTCTTCCTCGATCTACACGGCTACAAGGTCTCGATGCGCGAGCAGCTGGTGTGTTCCGAGTTCGTGTACCTGTCGGTTTGGCTGAACGTCGAGGTCGCCAACCGGATCGACGCCTGGATCGCCGATCTCGAACACCTCTACGACTCGAACCAGCTCACGTCGGAGGGAAGCCCGCGCGAGCAGATCACACGTCGTCTGCACGAGCAGGAGACCGCGGTGGACGACAGCTTCGGCGTGATACGCCGTCCGCCTCCTCAGCCGCGTCCCGAGCCGATCAAGGCCGCGCCCGCGGCCAAGCGCAGCACCAACAAGAACGAGCGCACGCGAGCCTGGCCCCAGCTCAGCATCGTGATCGACGGACGCGTGATCCGGCTGGCGCTGGCGGTGGTGGTGATCCTCTGCACCGCGACCTATCTGGCAGTCAAGACCGGCGCGGCCGGAGCGCCCGCCGTGCGCGCATTGAGCCACGACCAGCTCTCGGCGCTCTCGCCCCTGCTGGTGCGGGGCTGGATCAAAGGCACGGACGAGAAGCGGTACCTGGACGCAGCGGTGCGGCGCTCCGCCTGGCAGCAGCTCGACGCACGCGTGCGCTCCCAACGAGCCGATGAGCTCGCACACGCCCTCAAAGCTCAGGGCGTCGAGCGCGCGGAGGTGGCGGCGTTGCGCGGCGGGCGCGTGATCACGATCGAAGGTGGGGTGGTCGAATTCGTGAAGGGTGGCAAGCTGTAGCTATCGCGGGCGGTCACTCGATCTCGTTGGCGATGTACATCCCGCGCGCGTGATACAGAGTGTTGTCCTTGTCGGATGCGACCGCCAGCTCGAACGTGCTCATGATCCCGTCACCGTCGAGGTCGCCGTTGGCGTAGAGAGTGTAGAGGTTTGAGCTCGCGCTGTGACCGCACGTAGACGTGGCGCCGGAGGTGCTGTACAGCCCGTATTGGTAGTAGACGAAGTCGGAGATGGTGAAGTGGAGGGCGTTGAAGCTCGGGTCCGTTCCCGTGAAACGCGTCTTCGCGACGCCCACTCCGCTGGGATCGGGCCCCGCGTCCGCTACGACGCAATAGCCGGTGACGCCCGAGGTGATGCCCTGCTTCGACAGATCGCCCGAGTAGTAGGCGGCGGCGCTCTTGAACATGCTGCTGAGGTTGGCCGAGACCTCAGCGCTCTTGGAACGCGCAACGTACGAGATGTAGGCGGGGATCGCAAGGGCAGCGAGGATCCCGAGAATTGCTATCGTGACCATCAGCTCGACCAAGGTGAAACCGCGAGATTGTTCCCCACGTCCGTGCATCGTTCCTCCTGCTGTGCCGCTGTGCGACACCGAGCCCCCTTGGCCCACTCTCGGCATATTGAAATCTTAACATGCTTGCATTGAGCGCGCGATTTGGTTGGATGTACGTAGTGGGGCGATAACGTGTCGAGGTGAGGTGCAATGAGCAGCTATGTGGGTGTGGGCACGAACGATTGCAGCGGCACGCGCGGGCCGGCTCGAGCGGCGCGGCGGCGGAGACGGGCGTGCGCGTGTTTGCAAGCGGCGCTGCTCGCCGGGGTGTCGTGGACCGCGGCGCCGGTGTTCGCACACGCCCCGCCGCAAATCTTGAGCCTGGCACGCAGCACGAACGGGAACCTCGCTCTGCTGACCAATCGCGGCATGATCTTCGGCGACTCGGCCCAGGGACCCTTTCGCCTGATGTGCAACGAGGCACTCGGCATCAACACTTCGGAACAGCCCGACTTCGCATACGCGCCGGATGGGCGCTTGCTGGTGGCGACCTCCTCGGGGCTGCGGGCCACGGCCGATGGTGGATGCAGCTGGCAACCGGTAGCTCCGTTCGGCTCGCTAGCCACACCCGCCCTCGCGCAGGATCCCTCGGCCCCAAAGCGGCTCTATCTGGCGACTTACGGGACGGGGCAGAGCGGGCTCCAGATCAGCGAGGACGGCGGCACTACCTGGACGCCGCTGACCAGCGTGGCAGACGACGACTTCATCCAGGAGGTGTTCGTGGCGCCCTCGTCCGCGAGCGACCTTTACTATTCCGGCGAGGTCCTCGACACCAGCGGCAACTTCACGCACTACGTCGCGCGCTCGCAGGACTCGGGCATGAGCTTCACGCGCGCGGAAATCGCGCTGCAAGACAATGAGGTCGACCTGCAGCTGCTCGCCGTGAGCCCGGGTGATCCGAACGTGCTGCTGGCCCGCGCGCAGGACAGCAACGACGCTGCCCACATGGATCGGCTGCTACGGAGCAGCGACGGAGGACAGCACTTCTCGAGCGTGCTCACCGTCGAACAGATCTTCGGCGCGGCCTTCAGCGCCGACGGTACCAGCGCGTGGGTCGCGGCGATCGCCGGCCTCTGGCGTTCCACGGACGCGGGGCAGACCTTCGCGCAGGTCCCCGGCCCCGACCGCATGACCTTCGTGGGCACGCAAGGTTCCACGCTGTGGGCGGCTGGCTGGTACGGCGGCAACATGAACACCGACGGGCTCGCGAGCTCGACGAACGCGGGCGACAGCTTCGAGTCCGTGCTGGCCTTTCCGCAGGTCACCGAGCCCGTGCAGTGCGACGCCGCAGCACCGACGGCGACCACCTGCGAGATGCTTTGGAAGGATTGGGAATACGAGATCCTCGGCATGTACGACGTCTACGGCGGAGGCCCGGTCCCGCCTGGCGTGGGCTTGCCGGGCATGATGATGCCAAGCGGCGCCGGCGGCGTCGGCGGCACGGGTGGAGGCCCCGCGCCGGACGCGGGCACGCCCAGCGCATCCGGCGGCAGCGGTGGCGGCGGTGCCGCGGGCACGACGCCGGTCGGTGCGGGCAGCGGCGGCACGGCGGGCGGCACCGCGAGCAGCCAGCACGGTGGCGGGTGCGCGGTGCGCGCCGGAGACCGGCGGCCCGACGCCACCCTGCTGGCGCTGGGCGCGCTCGCGCTGTGGCTCACTCGAAGGCGGCGGCGCTGAGCTAGAGCACCGAGCATATTGAAACTCGCACGATTTCGGGGCCCTCGCGGGCGCATGGCACGCGTGCTCCCCGCTCGACGTAGGATGGACCACGCCTTCGGGCTCCCGCCCGCACCCTGCATCCCGCCATGACCCCGACTTCGCACACGTTTCAATATGTTCGGTGCTCTAGTTTCTAGTACCTCGACACAGGGGATCTGATCGGTTGATGGCGCAGGGTTTCGGCCTCGTGGCAAGGCGCGGGGACGCGGGAATGCTCGACTGTATTTCAAGCCTCCGCAACGCCGCCACGGAGGCGAAGGACAAGCCAGGAACCGGTCAAGTCCTCTGTGTCGAGGTACCGGGTGACATCAGCGCCTTGGCGTCCGCCGCCCGGCCGTGCCAGGCTGTCGCCCGGCCGCGGTGGCCGGAGCTATCGCAGCCCGCGGGTACGCTCGCCAGCTGCACGCGAGAGAGGAGTCGACGCGTGAGGTCGCAGCTCGTGCTCACATTGATCGGTCGCGACCGGCCGGGGCTGGTGCAGGCGCTGGCTGCAGAGGTCGCCACGCACGGCGGCAACTGGGAGGAGAGCCGGATGGCTCGGCTCGCGGGCAAGTTTGCGGGCGTGCTGCGACTGAGCGTCGCCAGCGAGCGGGCCGCCGCACTGGGCCGCGCGTTGCAGGATCTCGAGCGCGAAGGGCTGCGCATCGTGATCGAGCCCTCCGATGCGCCGCAGCCGGAGGGTGGCGGTGCGCGCCGCCTGCGCCTGGAGCTGGTGGGCGGCGACCGCGAAGGCATCGTGCGCGACATCTCGCGCGCCCTCGCCCTGCGCAAGGTCAACGTCGACGAGCTGCACACATCCTGCGAGGACGCGCCTATGGGAGGCGGACAGGTCTTCAGAGCCACCGCCTTGCTCCGCGTTCCGGCGGAGGTCGCGGTCTCGGAGCTCAAGGCCACGCTCGAAGGTCTGGCCGACGACCTCATGGTCGAGCTCGCGCTGGTCACGGTCGGAGATGAGCGCACGCGCTGAGGCTCCGAGCGACGCGCGCGCGGGCCGCCTAGTGACCGGCCTGCGACTGTGCTGCCTGGTCGCCCTGGCCTGCTCCTCGGCCGCGGCCATCGAACGCTACGGCGCGGTCCACGCGTTCTGCGCCCAGGGCTCAGGCTGCGACGCGGTGCAGCGCTCAGGGCTGGGCCAGAGCTTGGGTGTGGCGCTGCCCGCGCTCGGTCTGCTGGGTTTCGCGCTGGTGCTGGCGGCGACCCTGGCGCAGCGTCCCTCGGCGCGCCTGTTTGCGGTCGCGGCGGCGATCAGCTCCGGCGTCGCGGGCGCCACCCTACTGCTGTTGCAGGGCCTCGTGATCGGCGCGTTCTGCCGCGTGTGCGTGGGCGCGGACGCCGCTGCGCTCGGCGCGGGGCTGTTCGCGCTGCCGTTGCTGCGCGGGCGCGAGCGCTGGCCAGCACCGCGCGCGGGCAGTCGCGCGCTGTGGGGCGCGGCGCTGCTGCTCGCCGCCGGCATCCCGGCCGCCTTCGCGCGCGCGACGCCGGCGCCGCCGCTGCCGGCTTACGTGCGCGCCGCGTCCGTTGCCGGCAAGCTCAACGTCGTCGAGGTCAGCGACTTCGAGTGCCCATATTGCCGTGCAATGCATCCGGCGCTGATGCGCGCGCTCGCGCCCTATCGCGACCGGGTGAACTTCGTCCGCATCACCTTCCCGCTGCCCTTGCACCGGCACGCGCGGGAGGCAGCGCACGCCTATCTGTGCGCGCAGGACCAGGGCCATGGCGAGGCGATGGCCGATCGCCTGTTCGCGGCGCCCGATCTCTCGGCACCCGCCACGCAGCGCTACGCCGCCGCGCTCGGGCTCGACGCCGCCGCGTTCGCGCGCTGCCTGGGCGACCCGGCGACCGACGCCCGCATCGAGCGCCAGATGGCGGCGGTCCGGCGCGCGGGCTTTCGCGGCCTGCCGCTGGTCTTCATCGGCACGCGCTCGCTGCTCGGATTCGACGCCAGCCGCGGTTCACAACCGTACGCCGACGCGCTCGCACAGGCGGACAATCGCGCGGGTGCCCCGAGCCGCTGGGCTCCTTGGGCGCTGCTGGCCGCGCTCGAGGCGTTGCTGGTGGTGCCTGCGCTCCGGGCGCGCGCCCGCGAAACGGCGTCCGCTCAGCGCGAGGCTTGAGCCAGCCGCCAGCCTATCTGGGCGGCCTGCAGCGCGCGCGCGTGCATCAGCTTCGCGTCCTGCGCGCTGCTCGCGTTGCCCTGCAGGCCGCGGTGGTACACGCCCTGCACGATGCTCGCGGAGCGGAAGAACGAAAACGCCAGGTAGAAGCCGAAGTCCTCGATCGGCGCGCGCCCAACCCGCCGGCAGTACTGCTCGAGGTATTCGCGCTCGGTCGGAATGCCGCTTTCGGGGCCCGCCACGTCGGCCAGCGGGACCGGCGCGCGGAACGTGGAGTAGTAGGGCATGCAGTTGTAGGCCAGGTCCGAGAGCGGATGTCCGAGCGTGGACAGCTCCCAGTCGAGCAGCCCTAGCACGCGGGGCTCGCGCGGGTGGAAGATCATGTTGTCGAGCCGGAAGTCGCCGTGCACCAGGCAGGTCTGGTCGTCTTGCGGAACGTGCGCGGGAAGCCACTCGAGCAGGCGCTCCATGCTCTCGATCTCGTCGGTCTTGGCGGCCTGATACTGCTGCGTCCAGCGCCGGATTCTGGCGCTCGAAATAGTTGCCGGGCTTACCGAAGTCCGAGAGGCCACGCCCGACCCAGTCGACCCGGTGCAGCGCGGCCAGCACGCGGCTCATCTCGGCATACAGCGCGGCGCGCTCGGCGGGCGCGGCCTGCGGCAGGGTCGAGTCCCAGAAGACGCGTCCCTCCAGGTACTGCATCACGAAGAATTCGGTGCCAATGATCGCGGGGTCGTCGCAATACAGGTACACCTCGGGCACCGGCACCTCGCTGTCCGCGAGGGCGCGCAACACGCGCTGCTCGCGGTCGACCGCGTGGGCCGTGGGCAGCAGCTTGCCCGGCGGCTTCTTGCGCAGCACCAGCCTGCGGCCCGCGCCCTCGAGCAGGTAGGTCGGGTTGGACTGCCCGCCGGCGAACTGGCGCGCGCGCAGCTCGCCCCCGAAGTCCGGCACGCGCCCGGACAGGTAGCGGCCGAGCGCCGCCTCGTCGATCTTCAGCGTGCTCTCCGCGTCGCTCAGCTCCTCGACCACCTCGACACCTCGCTCCGCCTGTCGCCCCCGCGACCGCCCGTTCAATACAACGACTTCAAGCGCGTCTCGTAGCGCTCGAGCACTTTGCGACGCAACAGCTTCAACGTCGGCGTGAGCATGCCGTTTTCGCGTGTGAACGGCTCGCTGACCAGCCAGAAGCTACGCACCACCTCGAAGGTCCTGAAATCGCGACTGTGCTTGAGGATCTCGTCGTCGTACAGGCGCCGCACCCGCGGATCGGCGATCAGCTCGTCGGGGCTGGCGTCCTCGCGCGCCAGGTACGCGCGAAGCGCGGGAACGTCCGCCACGATCAGCGCCACGTTGTAGGGCTGTCCGGCTCCGTACACCATGCAGTGCGACACGAACGGGCTCAGCTTGAGCTTCTCCTCGAGCGGGGCCGGCGCCACGTAGCGCCCGCTGTTGAGCTTGAACAGCTCCTTGATGCGCCCCGTGATGTACAGATAGCCGTCCTCGTCGAGGTAGCCGAGGTCACCGGTGCGCAGCCCCCCATCCGCCGTCAACGCCCGCGCGGTCGCTTCGGGTTGGTTGTGGTAGCCCTGCATCACCCCCGGCCCGTAGATCACCACCTCGCCCTCGTTGTGCTCGCAGTCCTCGGCCTCGGCGATGCTGCGGTCGATCTCCACGCGGGTGCCGCGGATCGGCTTGCCGACAGAGCCGAAACGCGGCGCGTCGGTCGGGTTGGTGGTGCTCGAGCCGCTCGACTCGGTCAGGCCGTAACCCTCGCAGATGGTCACCCCCATGTTGTGCAGCAGCTCGGCCACTTCGATCGGCAGCGCCGCGGCGCCGGACAGCGCCAGTCGCAGCTTGCCGCCAAAGCGCGCCTTGAGCTTCGAGATCACGAGCTTGTCGGCCATGTTGAGGAAGATGCGCTCGGTCAGCTTGAGGCTCTCACCGCGGCGCTGGCGCTGCAGCAGGCGGATGCCGTCGTCGAACATGTGCCGGCTCATATCGGGTTCGGCCGCCAGATCGCGCTGGATCTCGTGATAGATCTGGGTCCAGATCCGCGGCACCGCGTACAGCACGGTGGGCTTGACCTGCGGCATCTGCGCGAACAGCTCGTCGGCGCTGGCGCAGATCGCGACCGCGCCGCCGACCGCCAGCATCACGTTGAGCTCGACGTGGCCGCCGAACACGTGCGCCCAGGGCAGAAACGACATCGAGAGCGGATCGCTGCCATAATCGCGTGCCTCCGCACGGGCGCAGGCGTTGACCGCGAGGTTGGCGTGAGTGAGGCGCACGCCTTTGGGCTCACCGGTGGTACCGGAGGTGTAGACCACGGTGGCGCAGTCGCCTGGCAGCGGCTCGCGGGTCTTGATCGGGCGCTCGGCCCCGAGCTTGAGCAGGCGCGCAAACGAGCTCTCGTCGTGCTCCGGCGCCTCCAGGTTGATGATGTACTGCAGGTCGAGCAGGTCCTCGCGCAGCGCGCTGACCCGGCTCGCAATCGCTGCTGTGGCGGCGAAGCACATGCGCGCGCCGGAGTCGGCCAGGATGTAGCGCCACTCGGACTCGGCCTGCACCTCTGACATCGGCACGAAGATCGCGCGCCGCTGGTAGCAGGCGTGCGCCACGACCACCCACTCGAGGCGGTTGCCGGTGATGATGGCGACGCGGTCGCCGCGTCCGAGGCCCAGCGCAGCCAGCCCCCCGCGGCAGCGCGCGACCAGCTCTCCGAGCTGCGCATAGCTCGCCCACTCCCACTGGCCGCCGCGCAGACTGCCGTACGCCGGCCGGCTACCGTGCTCGGCGACTGCGTGCTCGAACATGGCCACGAGCGTCTCGAATTGCGGGGTCTGAGTCATCGAGCCACAGACAATCGCGGCGTGCGGTTGATTCGGATCGGAGCGCACAACGCGGCCGCTCCGAGGCCCCCCCCGAAGACAGGGTCGCCCAGCATAGGGAGCCGCGGGGACGAAGGAAATGACTTTTGCGCTCGGCGGTGAGTCCGCTCGCAATTGGCCCCGGGCCGGCAGGCGCGCAAGGACGATCGACTCCGGGGCCAGCGGATGCCTGCTGCCGTGCTCCCTACATGGAAAATTTCAAAATGGCCGGGTGTGCCCCGGGTCCCGGCGACCGCGCCGTGCCGCGTCCTTGTTGCGAATCGCGGACGACTCGCTACGTTCGCGAAGCTCGACCGCCGAGCACCCGAACGTCTCGAAAGATTGGAGCCCACGATGAGAGAAGCCGTGATCGTGTCCACCGCCCGCACGCCGATCGGCAAGGCGTTTCGCGGCGCCTTCAACAACACTGAATCGCCCAGCCTCGGCGGGCACGTGATCCGCGAGGCGGTCAAGCGCGCCCGCCTCGATCCGCAGGAAGTCGAGGACGTGATCATGGGAGCCGCGCTGCAACAGGGCACGCAGGGTTTCAACGTCGCGCGCCAGTGCGCGCTGGCTGCAGGGCTGCCCGTGACCACCGCAGGCATGAGCGTCGATCGCCAGTGCTCCTCGGGGCTGATGGCGATCGCGACCGCAGCCAAGACCATCGTGTGCGACGGCGTCGACGTGATGGTGGGAGGCGGAATCGACTCGATCAGCCTGGTGCAGAACGAGCACCAGAACCGCTACCGGGCGCAGGACCCGCAGCTGCTGAAGACCAAGCCCGAGCTCTACCTGCCGATGATCGACACCGCCGAGATCGTCTCCAAGCGCTACAAGATCGGGCGCGAGCCGCAGGACGAGTACTCCTACCAGAGCCAGATGCGCATCGCGGCCGCGCAGCGCGAAGGAAAGCTCGACGCCGAGATCGTGCCGCTTGCGACCACGCGCGCGAACGTGAACAAGGAGACCAAGGCGGTCAGCTACGAGCAGGTCACGCTGACCCGCGACGAGGGCAACCGGCCCGACACCAGCCTGAAGGGGCTGGCGAGCCTCAAGCCGGTGCGCGGCGAAGGTGGCTTCATCACCGCCGGCAACGCCAGCCAGCTCTCGGACGGGGCTTCGGCCTGCGTGCTGATGGAGCGCTCGCTGGCCGCCAAGCGCGGGCTTTCGCCGCTGGGGCTGTACCGCGGGCTGGCAGTGGCCGGCTGCGAGCCCGACGAGATGGGCATCGGACCGGTATTCGCGATCCCCAAGTTGCTCAAGCGCAACGGCTTGAAGGTCGACGACATCGACCTGTGGGAGCTCAACGAGGCGTTTGCGGTGCAGGTGATCTACTGCCGCGACAAGCTCGGCATCCCGATGGAGCGCCTGAACGTCAACGGCGGCGCGATCGCGATCGGCCACCCCTACGGCATGAGCGGCTCGCGCATGACCGGCCACGCGTTGATCGAGGGCCAGCGGCGCAAGGCCAAATACGCGGTCGTCACCATGTGCATCGGCGGCGGTATGGGTGCCGCCGGGCTGTTCGAAATCTGTTGAGCGCGGGAGGGCCGGGTGTCCGCCCGGCCGCCTACTTTTCGCGTCGCATCTTGGCCAGGCGCAGCTCGCGCTGCGCCTCCAGGTGCTTGGGGTCTGCCTCGAGCGTGCGCTGAAACGCCCGTATCGCTTCGGGGTGTCGCCCCAGACGCTTGAGCACCATGCCCTTGATGTAGAGCGCCCGCGGGTGCTCGGGGTCGAGCCGCAGGGCTGCGTCGATGGCCTCGATCAGCAGACGCGACGGCTTGTTGCCGGTGAGCTGCGCGTACAGGATCCACGCCCGCAGCGCTTCGTGATCGGCATTGGTCGCGTCGTGCTGAATCAGCTCCTCGGCGATCCGCATCGCCTCGGCGTAGTTGCGGCGCTCGACCCATTGCTCGGCGCGCCTGAGCTTGCCCGCGTCGTCGAGCGCCTCGAGCGGCGGCGGCGCCATCGACGGAGTAGGCGCGCGCGCCGGCGGGATGCTGCTGCCTTGGGCGGCGGCCCGCAGCGACGCGAGTTGCTGCCACGCGGGCAGCGAGCTGCGCGAAGGGCGCGGCGCCGACGAAACGCGCGGGTCGGCGGCCGGCAGCGAGGAGGCGCTCGGGCGCGACGAAAGCGACCCCGGCGCGCGAGCCGAGGGCGTCGAGGGCGAGCGCGCGGGCTGCGAGGAGACTCGCTCGGACGGGGGCGGCGGGGCCGAGCTCACCGCCGTGCGTACGCCGGAGCGGTTGCTCGGCGCGCCCTGGGCGGGGACCACCAGCCCGGTGACCAGCCCAACGTACAACAAGCGCCGTGCTTCGTCGGTGGGCAGCTCAGGACGCGTGACGAGCTCTTCGGGCGCGGTTGGCACGGCGCGCAGCCGCTCGAGCAGCCGCACGGCCTGGCCGTGCAGGCCCAGCCGGCGCACGTCGGCGTTGGCGGCGAGCACGAGTCGGACCCCGCGGTAGCGTTGCAGCACCGACACAACCACGGCCTCACGCACGTGGCCGCGCAACGAGTCCGCCACGAAGGTCAGCGGATTGACGGTGCCCTTGACCACGCCCGGCGAGTCGCCCAGCAGGTCGCCTTCCCAGAACGCATAAGGCGAGTCGGCCAGCGCGCACAGCTCGAGCAGCCCTTCCTGCAGCGCGGTTCCTCTCGGCAGCGGGCGAGCCGCCACGGCCTTGCCGGCGCGAAACAGAATCTTCGTTTCGAAGCCGCTGCGATCGACCACCAGGGTCCCGCTCAGACCCTCGCGGTTGAGATAGAGCACCAGGTGGGCGAACGGGGTCTTGCCTAGGTCTCCGGTGGCGATCGGTTGCGGCTGGTTCTCTCCGGTCATCATGTCCGACTCATGTACGCCCCGCGCACCGCGTCCGCTCCCTCGCGCGGAAGTGCAAAGCTTACGACGTTCGCACGCGCCCGCCCGTGACGCCTTTCACACACCAACTCGCGCTTCTCGAGATTCCTGCCAGGTCACCGAGGCGCGCAGCTGCTCACTCCCTGTCCACCGCCTATCCACCGCATTACACGCGTTATTCACGAAGAAATTCACATGCGGCGCACGCCACGTATCTAATGAGAATGATTTATCTAATGGTCGATGACCCTACACGTGCATACATCTGAGTCGAAAAAAAATACTGGTGCCGTCATTGATCTCGGGAGGCGCGCTGCAGAACAATTTGGCGCCCACTGCCGATCTGGGACGATCGCATGCAGCCCCAAGCCGCCCACAGCTTCCTGAGCACCAAGCGCTTCGTAATCGAGCGCCAGCTCGGACAAGGCGGTATGGGCGTGGTCTACCAGGCGCTCGATCTCGAGCGCAACGCGCGGGTCGCGCTCAAGGCGTTGAGCCAGCGCGACGCCATCAACATCTACCGGCTCAAGAACGAGTTCCGCCAGCTCGCCGACCTGAGCCACCCCAACCTCGTGACGCTGCACGAGCTGTGCAACGAGGGCGGGCTGTGGTTCTTCACCATGGAGCTGGTGGAGGGACAGAGCTTCGACGCATACGTGACCGAGTCGCGCGGCGGCAGCGATCCGCCCGAGCGCTGGAAGGCGCCGACGCTCGCCGGGCGCTTCATGCGCGACGTCTCGATCACGCTCAGCCAGCGCGCCATCGGCAGCGAGTTCCCGCTGCCGCACGTGACGGCGAACGTCAAGCGCCTGCGCCACGCGCTGCGCCAGCTGGTGGAAGCGGTCGCGGCCTTGCACGACGCGGGCAAGCTGCACCGCGATCTCAAGCCGAGCAACGTGCTGGTGACGCCCGAAGGACGCGTGGTCGTGCTCGACTTCGGGCTGGTCAGCAGCAGCACGCTGGTCGAGGTGGAAGCTCAGGACGCCGAGCGCTCGGTCGGAGGCTGCGTGTTCGGAACGCCCGCGTACATGTCACCCGAGCAGGCCGCGGGCGACGCCATCTCCACAGCCAGCGACTGGTACGCGGTCGGCTGCATGCTGTACGAGGCGCTCACGGGCCAGCTGCCGTTCGACGGCACGGTGCTGGAGATCCTGCGACTCAAGAACGAAGCCGAGCCGGTGCCGCCGAGCGACCTGGTCAAGGGTGTGCCGGATGATCTCGATCAGCTCTGCCGCGACCTGCTGCACCGCGATCCCACGCAGCGCCCGAGTGGCAGCGAGATCCTGCGCTACCTGACCGGTCACTCGGTGCCGCCCCCAGTCTTCGACGCTCAGGCGTCGGCCGTAATCCGCAAACAGGGAGAGCTGTTCGTCGGACGCGAGCAGCACCTGACGGAGCTGCGCGACGCCTTCGAGGTCAGCCGCAATCGCAAGCCGGTCACGGTGTTCGTGCACGGCCTGTCGGGCATGGGCAAGAGCGCGCTGGTCCGCTGCTTCGCCAACGAGCTGATCCGCTCCGACGAGGCGGTGGTGCTGCGCGGTCGCTGCTACGAGCGCGAAAACGTGCCCTACAAAGCCTTCGACAACATCATCGACGCGCTCAGCCGCTACATGATGCGCTTGCCGGCCGAGCAGGCTGCCGAGCTCTTGCCGCGCAATGTGCACTCGCTGGCGCTGCTGTTTCCGGTGCTCAAGCGCGTCAAGGCCGTCGCCCATGCCCGCCGCTCGCAGAAGCAGACCACCGACGCGCGCGAGCTGCGCAACCAGGCGTTTGCCGCGCTCAAAGATCTGTTGCTGCGCATCACCGACTACCAGCCGCTAGTGCTGAACATCGACGACCTGCAGTGGGCGGATATGGACAGCGCCCGATTGATGGCCTTCTTGATGGGACCGCCGGAGCCGCCGCCCTTGCTCCTGGTCGGCACCTACCGCCGGGACGAGGCCGACAACAGCCCATTTCTGCAGCACATCGTCGGCGAGCGCAGCTTGCGCGAGGGCTCGGCCGAGGTGCGCGAGCTGGCGGTCGACGCGCTCGGCGAGGACGAGGCCCGACAGCTGGCATCCGCGCTGCTGCGCGAGCTGGGCGAGGCCGGTGGGCTGCTCGCCGAGACCGTCGCCGCCGAGGCCGAGGGCGTCCCATTCTTCATCGCCGAGCTGGTCCATCACCTCAAGACCCATTCCGAGCAGGGTCACTTCGCGCTGGCCGCCCAGCCGGTCTCGCTCGACCAGGTCATCCTCGAGCGCATCGCCGGCATGCCCGAAGACGCGCAGCGCCTGTTGCGCGTGCTCAGCGTGGCCGCGGGACCGCTCGAGCAGGGCGTCGCGATCGAGGCGGCGGCGCTACAGACCGGCGACCGCTCGGCCCTGCTGGCGCTGCGGGCGGCCCGGCTGATTCGGACCCGCGGCACGCGTCAGACCGACCGCGCAGAGACCTACCACGACCGCGTGCGCGAAACCGTCGTGCGCAACTTGCATCCGGACGTGGTGCGCAACATCCACGCTCACATCGCGGACGCGATGGAGCACCACGACGTGGGCGACCCCGAACGTCTGGTCGTGCATTACAGCGGGGCCGGCGACGGCGGCCGTGCTGGCGAGACCGCCATGCAAGCGGCCCACGCCGCGGCGGCCAAGCTCGCCTTCAACCGCGCTGCGGACCTGTTCCGCAAGGCGATCGACCTCGTCCCGCCCGATGACGCGACCGGGCGCGAGCTGCACAAGCACCTGGGTGACGCCCTCGCCAACGCCGGCCGCGGCGCACAAGCGGCGGAAGCGTACCTGCAGGCGGCGGAGGGGCTCGAAGGGGCGGAAGCGCGAGCTCTGCAGCGGATGGCCGCCCAGCAGTACCTGCGCAGCGGGAGAATCGAGGAGGGCGTGGCCCTCACCAAAGAGCTTCTGAGGGGCGTCGGCGTCGCCTGGCCTCGCAGCACGGCAGCGGTGCTCGGCACGCTGATGTGGAGCAAGTTGTCGATCGCCGTGCGTGGGCTCGATACGGGCCTGCGCAACGCCCGCGATGTTCCGCCTTTCATTGTCGAGCGAGTCGACGTGCTCGGCTCAGTGTTTCGCGAGCTTTCCGCGATCGATGCGCTTCGCGGGGCCGCGCTCCAGCGGCGCTATCTGAGCGAGGTGCTGCGCGCTGGCGAGCCGAACCGGCTGCTGCTCGGTTTGGCATGGGAAGCATTCGACGCCGCCCTGATCGGCGGCTCCCGAAACGAGGCCCGTACTCGAGCGCTACTGGCGCGCACGGAGGAGGTCGCGTCCACGGTCGGCACACCTTACGCACACGCCACCGCGCAAATGGCACGAGCCGGCTGCGAGTTCTTCTTCGCTCGTTTCGCCGACGCCTTGGCGCCTGCTTCGGAAGCGCTGGAGACCTTTCGCAATTACTGCCCGGGCACCTCCTGGGAACAGAATCTACTCACGACCTTCCGTCTGGGGGCGATCGAGCAGACCGGCAGCTTGCTCGAGGTGGCACGCGAGGCGCCTGATCTGGCCCGCCAAGCGCTGGAGCGCGATGATCACTTCTCGCGAGGTTTCCTGGCGTTGGCGGTGCCCGCATCGCGGCTGATGGCCGACGACCCTTCCTCAGCGCTAGAAATCCTGCGGGAGCAACGCGACCTGGCGACCGGCGAGTTCACGACGCTGCGACTGTGGGGAGTCCACCGCACCGTCGACGTCCACCTGTACTGCGGTCGCGGCTCCGATGCGCTGGCCCATCACCTTTCGCATTGGGAGGCGTTCCAACACAGTCTCCTGTTTCGGGCGCTGCCGATCCGGGTGCTCGGACACTGGTTTCTGGCGCGCGCCGCCCTCGGCGCCGCTCAAGGGGGCGGGGACGTCTTGAAGGCGCTTCGCGTCGCCCGCGAGCAGGCCACCACGCTGCAACACATGGGCCGGACGGACGCGAAGGCCTGGTCGCTGATTGCGCGTGCGGGGATCGCTCGGATCGAGGGCCGGAAGGAGCACGCGCTCCAGCTTCTCGACGAGGCAGTAGCGACTTGCGACCGCAGCCAGATGCCGCTCTTCACCTTGTACGCTCGGCGGAACCGCGGAGCGATGAGAGGCGGCCTCGATGGGACACGAGAGATCGACGCCGTGGATGCGGCCCTGAGGGCGCAGGGGGTCAAGCACCCGGAGCGGTGGGTCGCCACCTACGCACCTGGATTTGCCCACCCCACGCAAGATCGGTCCTGAGCCGCTGCTGGTGAGGCGATTCGAATCGCCGATCGCAGGGGAAACGCCACTGGCTCTGGTCCGCCCTGGAAGTTGCTTCAGAGGACCAGCCGGTGTCCGAATCTGCGGGCGAACTCGACGAGGTCCGCGGTTGCGATAGCCTGGCTCTGAAGGTGAAACGAGGCGTGCCCGACGTGATGCGCAGTCAGCCATCGGTAATGGCCCAGCAAGGCTTCGAGTTGCGCCTCGCCGACGGTGGCCACCGCCTCCGAAGGCGCCACCGTCGTCATCAGGCTCGACAACATGCAAGCCGGAATCTCTTCGGCGGCCGGACCGAAGGCGGCGACGATCGAGTGCCCTGAGCGGTCGGGCCAGCTCGGGCTCACCTTGATCCCGACGCGCTCCGGGCAGCGCAACACGCCTGCGCCCGTAAACAGAACGTCCCTCTGCACTCTCATGCGCTCGAACGCGGCCGTGACCGAAAAGCAGTGAGGTGCGGAGTCGTCTACGACCAGGCAACCCGCTGGCAAGCGGGCAACATCGAGGACTCCGCCGACGTTCGTTGCTCCGACGACCGCGGTCGCCGCATATATCTTGTGGCTGGCGTGCGCTCCGGCCGAGCAGCACATCGCTTCGCCGAGGTAGCCCAGGCTTCTGGCTTCCGCTTCGATTCTCAGCAGACGGGATGCTCGCGCCGGCGTATCCGCCAGCACCAGCGATTTGGGATGCATTCCCAGCGCGAGTAGCAGGCGCATGACACCATGCCCCATGGAGCCCAAACCGACGATGGCGAGCCTCTCCTCGTCGATGCGGCGACCCGTCTCTCGCAGCAGTCCAGCGAGGGTGAGAACCACCGCACCGCAGGTGGTCGCGTGCCCAGTCGTGATCTTGATGCGCTCGTCGGGCACACTGAGCAAACGGCCGTAACCCGTGGCAGAGGCCGTGAGCCCGGTGAGCGACACCGTCTTGGCCCCGAGCTCCGAAGCCAGCACGAGCGCATCCTGGCATCGCGCCTGGAGCCGCCCGCGCTCGTCGTAGACCTCGGAGTCAGCGACAGGCAGGGTCAGGAGCGCCAGCGTTCCCCAATCCGTGTGCAGGGATGCGACCCACATCGGAGAACCTCTCCAGCTCGCGTCCGCGACGTGAGGAAGCATTGCGTCCGGAACCGTGGCCAAGGCGGCGGCAATCACCGGCCCGTCTAGCCCTTGGTCAAGCGCCCTGTCGAGAATCTTCGCATTGCTCCTCGTTCCCACCGCATCGCCGGGGGCCATAGACGATGCTTCAGGCCCGATACGAGCACTTCGTTCCAGAGCCATCGCGAGCTTCGCCACCGTCGGGTTCTCCAGAAGGAGTGGCAATGTGACTGCTTGTCCGAGCTCGCTGCGCAGACGGGCGAGCAACGGTAGCGCGAGCAGCGAGTCGCCTCCTGCGTCTGCAAAGTCCTCGTCGACGCCGACCGCCGGCGCAACGAGCTCCTCTCTCCAAATCCGCAGCAGCGCCGCCTCGAGTGCCGTGGCCGGCTCCCGGTGGACGATGGATCGCGTCGCATCTGGGGCTGCGAGCGCCAGGCTCTTGCGATCGATCTTGCCGCTCGAAAGTGTCGGCAACGCATCGCGAACCACGAATGCATGAGGGACCATGTAGCGAGGCAGAAACCCCTCCGCATGCCGGCGCAGCTCGCCGAGCTCGACGCCTGGTTGCTGCAACTCGACGAACGCGACCAACTGGTCACGGCCAGCAAGTCGGTGGACGACCACCGCGCACAGCCTCACGCACGGGTGCCGGAGCAAAACCTCCTCGATCTCGGCGGGCTCAATTCGAAACCCGCGCATCTTGATCTGGCCGTCGTAGCGACCGAGGAACTCCAGCTCGCCGTCCGCATTCCATCGGACTCGATCGCCGGTTCGGTACATCGGCCCGCTCGCGCCTGGCTGAAACGGATCTCGGACGAAGACCGAATCGCCCTCGGGCCGCTGCCCGACGTAGCCCTTGGCCACGCCTCTGCCTGCGATGCAGAGCTCTCCAGGCAGCCCGTCGGGCGCTAGGCGGCCGCGGCGATCGAGCACGTAGAACCGCGTGTTGCGCAGCGGAAGCCCGATGGGAACCGGGCCTTCCACCCGACCCACCTCGTGCATCGAGGACCAGATGGTCGTCTCCGTGGGCCCGTACATGTTCCAGATCCGGGCGCTGCCGGCGGAGCGCGCTCGCCCGACGAGCGCCGGAGAAAGGACCTCACCGCCGATCATGAGCTCGCGCACGCCGCGCAACAGCGCACGGCCCTCGGCCGTGCGAAGCAACATTGCGAGGCCGGTCGGAGTGCACTGCAGGTGCGTGACTCCTTGCGGAAGGCCCACCTCCGCGAGCCGGCCGGGCCAATCCTGCGCGTCCGGCTGGTCGGCGGCGAGTCCCGGATCGACAGCGACGACCCCTCCGAAACACAGCGGCCACAGCAGCTCGAGAGCAGCGATGTCGAACGCAAGGCTCGTGACCGCGAGCCAAACGCTGGACTCGTGCCGCCCCAAGCGCTCCGCGACACCGTGAAACACGTTCGAAACTCCCGCGTGTCTGACCAGCACCCCCTTTGGTTGTCCGGTGGAACCCGAGGTGTAGATCGCATACGCAACGTCCTCGATCGAGAGTTGCCCCTCGTCGAGAGGAAGCAACTCTTCCTCGACAACGCCGGCGGGGACATCCACGTGGATCAGCTCCGAGAGCGTCCGCCGCGCGCTGCCACCAGACGAAAGCACGGCGCTGACGCCTGCATCCCGAACGATCCACCGCAAACGATCGGGCGGTTGGTCCAGGTCGAGTGGAACATAGGCACAACCCGCGCGCAGGACGGCGAGAAGCGCCATCGGCAGCTCGACCCCACGCTCCAACGCAACGCCCACGAAGCTGCCCGGCCGCACGCCGGCTCGATGGACAGCAGCCGCAAGCGCCCGACTGCCCCTCTCAATGTCTCGGTACGAAAGGCTCTTCGCGTGCGAGACGGCCGCAATCTCGTCGGGGGTGCAGGCTGCCTGTTCGACAATCATCTGCGACACACGCTTGAGCGGAAGGGCGCTCTGCGGTCCCGAACCGCGCGCGATCACGGCCGAGGCTTGTCGGGAGCTGAGCA
This sequence comes from uncultured delta proteobacterium, assembly GCA_963778655.1. GTDB lineage: Bacteria > Myxococcota_A > Polyangia > Polyangiales > JAFGIB01 > CAVZVA01. Next base: position 958,998 of record CAVZVA010000009.1, on the reverse strand, counting down.
GCTCGACGTTCGAGATCGAGCTTTCCGGGTTCTTGGACATCCAATCGATGGAGGCCCCCAGCAACTGGGCGAGCCTCCGTACGCTGTCGCCGTCGAGGATGCCGGTGCGGTATTCCCACGTCATGGTCGGCGCCCGGGCGGCACCGCCGAGCCGCGTGGTGACGGTGAGCTCGAACTTGGCACGCCCCTTGTCCAGGCCGATTCGCGTCGCCCGCAGAGAGCCTAGCTCCAACCGGTCGGGGAGATCGTCCTGGGCGAAGACCACCTGCACCAGCCCCGCGGCAGAAGACGACCCACCAGCGCGGCGCGCCGCTTGCGCAATCTCGGCAAAGGGCACCCTCGAATGGGCGAGCACGCCGCTCATATTCTCGTGCACGCGCGCGATGAGCTCCGCGACGCTCGGCTCGCCCCTCAGATCAGCGCGGACGGGAAGTAGGTTGGCGTAATACCCCACCTCGCCGGCGTCGGCGACGAGATCTCGCCCGGCGCAGAAGACGCCGATGCAGAAGACCTCCTCCTCGCACAGCCGATTGAGCACGAGCTGCAATGCAGCCATGACGCCGGATGCCGGTGTTGCGCCCGCCGACCTCGCAAGCGCACCGAGCCGCTGTATGGCAGCTGGGTCCAGAGGAAATGTCTCCACGTGCCCGTCGTAGCCGGCGCCCTCATCGGCCGCTGCAGCCGCCGACAGCTGCAGAGGCTGTACCGCCTGGTCCAGGTACCGCGTCCACCAAGCCAGCGAGGCCGCGTAGGCCGATCCGGTCCGGGACGCTTCCTCGCGCGCCGCCCGGTCGGGCAGGCTCGCCGGCGCTGGCGAGGGCTCCGGTCGTACGTCGGCGGGCAAACGATAGAAGTCGCACAGCTCGGGTAGCAGCACCCTCCCGAGAGACCACTCGTCGATCACCAGATGATGAGCGACCAGCGCGAGCAGATCCGTGGCGTCAGGCATCCTGACGCTGATCCAGCGCAGCAGGGGACCGCGGTGCAGGTCGAACGGCTCACACGCGTGGGCCGCGATGGCTGAGGTCGCCGCGCGTTGCGCGGCCTCCGGGTCGAGCGAGGCGAAGTCATGGAACCGGCTGTCGGGAATCGCCCGGATGAGCGCGTTGCGCAGCAACTCTGCGCCCTCCGCGTGGAACCCGGAGCGAAGTCCAGGGTGCCGGTGGACGACCTGTGCCATCGCGGCTGAAAGAGCATCGCGGTCGAGACGGCCGTCGAGTCGAAAGACGATCAGCTCGTTGTAGGTTCCAGCGAGGGTGCCGCTCTGCTCCAACAGCCACAGATGGCGTTCGGCCGTGGTGAGTGGGACAGCGCGGGCCGGACGCGGCTCCCCCTCGGAAAGCCGCGCGTCGAACGCGGGATCGGCGCAGGCTTCCAGCTCGCACAACGCCGCGAGACCGGCGAGCGTGGGGTCACGCAGGAACGCGTTACGACCGATGCGCCTGTGGAAGGCGTGTTCGATCGCGTCGAGCAGACGCAGGATGTCCAATGACCCCAGGCCCGCGCGCACCAAATTGTCGTTCGGGCCGAATGCCTCACCGAGCGTCGCGCGCGCGACTTCCATCACCAGGGCCGGCAGGGCCTGTCGCCCGCTTGCTGAATCGCCAAAGTCGACTCCTTCGAGGGTAGCGGCCGGCGCTCCTTCCGCGTCCAACAACGTGACCCACGCCATGTTGGGCTCGACGGCCACGGCGCGGATGCTGACCACCGCGGCCCGGTTGGGCGCCTGCGAAAACCGCGCGATGTGCGCGGGCCGTGCCCACGGGCGCGTCGTGGATCCGGCGGCTTCTCCGGCGAGCCTCAACGCTCGCTCCAGCGCGATGAGCTCGGCGCCGGGGCCCTCGTTGCTGACGGCGTCGAGCTCGATCGCGACCGTCCCGCCGGTGCGGGACAGGATCATGGATAAGCGCGGGATGCCTGCGGCGCGAGGATCCTCGAGCCGGCCCATTGCGGCGATCGTGAGTTGCTCCCCTCCCGCGCCAGCGCGACTCGCCTTGACGAGAAAGGTGGACTCGAGAACGTCGACGCCGACATTCAATGTCACCACACCCGGCTCGAACAGAGCTGGCGCCACGTCGATGCAAGCCAAGTCCTTGGGCATACCGAGCACTTCGGCCACCCCGGCCGCCACGGCATCGAGCGCGATTGCGAGCGCCAGCAGCCCGTGTGCATCGGAGGGAAGGGCGAGGGCAGCGCGGGCTACGTCGCACTCCAGCTCTATGAACGACGGCGCGTCCGCGTCGTGCCGGTGTTTGCGCGGGGGCGGCGCGCCTGCAGGTCGGTCTCGATCCTCGGACATATTCTTAGGTCAACGTAGCCGCTGACCCGCAACGGACAACCGCCGCGGGTCGGTCATGGAGTACGCAACTCCCCGCGCACCGGGGTGCTGCCAGCTCTCTCTTTGACTCCGGGCTTGGCACTCCAATCCCGTAACTTCTTTAGCCAAGAGTCGGAAGCCCGCACGCGCGTTCAGCTCCTCGCTATACACATGTTCGAGTCCCAACTGGCCCTTGTGATCCGATACTCGGCGCTGTCAGTGGGCGGCGGCCGGAGCTCACGCGCTCCGGAGCCGACGCAATTAGTCTGCAACCTGGGGCTGATCGCCGTCAGCATCGAGCCAGAATCGAAATCGAAACATTTTCCGAACAAGCTTTCGGATAGGCTAGGCTGCGCTTCTTCGCCGGGCTGCGTCTATGGCTGTCGCTGTTGATGAATCCCTGCTGGACGTATTGCAGCGGCACAGCGGCCAGCACCCCAATCGCGTGGCGTATACGTTTCTCGACTCAGCCGCTACGGCGGCGGTCGAGCTGACCTACGCCTCGCTGGACCGGCGTGCGCGGGCCGCAGGTGCCGCCCTGATCTCGCTGGGTGCAGAAGGCCGCGCCGTGCTAGTGCTCTGCCCGGAGGGCCTCGATTACGTCGTCGCCCTGCTCGGCTGCCTGTACGCCGGCGCGATCGCGGTGCCTGCATACCCACCGGGGAAAGGCGGCGTGGCTCGGGCTTGGCAACGGATTCGGGCGATCGCGCAGGACTCGGGCGCGCAGAGCGCGCTGACTACCGGTGAGTTGCGCGCGCGCTGGGCGGCAGACGCGGAGCGCCCGCTCGGCGAGATCGCGTTGGTCGACGTCTCCAGCGCGGTCCAGGGCGACGCCTTGGGCGGCGTCGTGGTGGGCGCCGCGCCGGAGCGGCCCGCCATTCTCCAGTACACGTCGGGATCCACCTCCGAGCCCAAGGGTGTGCTGCTGACGAACGCTCAGCTGCTCGCTGGCCAGGAGATCATCCGGGCCGGCAGCACCACGACCGCGGACGACGTCTTTCTCAGCTGGTTGCCACCGTTCCACGACATGGGGCTGATGGGCGGCATCTTCCAAGCGCTGTACGTCGGTGGCAGAGCCGTGTTGATGCCGTCCCAGGCGTTCGTGCGCCGCCCCAAGCGCTGGCTTGTCGCTGCCCAACACCACCGGGCCAGCGTCTTGATGGCTCCCAATTTCGCCTTCGACCTGTGCCTACGCCGCATCGATGCCAGGGACCGCGTCGGTCTCGACCTCACCTCGGTGCGCGTGGTCTGCAATGGCGCCGAGCCGATCAAACCCTCGACCATCGCGAGCTTCGCGCATGCCTTCGCCGCGCACGGGCTGCGGCGCGAAGCCATGTACCCCTGCTATGGCATGGCGGAAGCGACCCTGATGATCTCGGGCGGCGATCCGGCGTCGCCTCCTCTGGTGCGCGCATATGATGCCGGCGAGCTGGAGCAGGGGCACGCGGCGCGCGTCGCCGGCCCGTCCGAATCCGCGCCACGGACCCGCACGCTGGTCGGGTGCGGGCATGCGTTGCTCGACGAGCGCATTTTGATCGTCGACCCGTACACGCTGTGCACGCTGCCGGAAGGGCGGGTCGGGGAGATCTGGGTGCAGAGCCGGTCCGTGGCGCTCGGGTATTGGAATCGACCCGAGGAGACGGAGCGGACCTTTCGCGCGCACACCGCGGATACGCACGAGGGGCCTTTTCTGCGCACCGGCGACCTCGGGTTCTTCGACGAGGGCGAGCTGTTCATCACTGGCCGGCTCAAGGACCTGATCATCGTGCGCGGGCGCAACCACTACCCCCAGGACATCGAGCGCACGGTGCAGGACATGCACGCGGCGTTGGTGGCGGACGCCGGCGCGGCGTTCTCCGTCGACGGCGAGCTGGGCGAGCAGCTGGTGGTGGTGCAGGAGCTCGACAAGCGGCTGGGCGCCGATCAGGACGCGCTGCTGCGGGGCGCGGCGCAGGCGATCCGCGAGGCGCACGACCTGGCGCCGGCCGCACTGGTGCTGATCAAGCGCGGCAGCATGCTGAAAACCTCGAGCGGCAAGGTGCAGCGGCGCGCGACCAGGCAGGCCTACCTCGCCGGCGACCTGCAGGTGGTGGCGTCGTGGCAGCTCGCGGGTGCCGACCGGGGGCGCGACCAGAGCTCCGCGCCTTCAGCGGGCTCTCTGCCGTCGCCTCGCTGGAGCGAACGGCCGCAGCGCAGCGCCGACGCACCGCCGCCTCGAACCGTCGAACAGAGCCAAGGCGGCGACGATGCGCCCCCGTTTCGCACGCTCACCCGGCCGACCGCGCTTCAGCGCGAGCAGCGCATCGTCCAGTGGCTGCGCGAGCGCCTGGCCGAGAAGCTCGAGCGCGACGCCGGCGAGATCGACCCGCGCGAGCCGCTCGCGCGCTACGGCGTGGACTCGCTGCTCGCCGCCGAGCTGACCGAGGAGCTGCAGCAGTGGCTCGGCACGCAGCTGCCCGCGACCATCTCGTACGACAACCCGACCATCGCCGATCTCGCGCGCGCTCTGTCGGGCGGCGACGCCGCCACGCGGCCCTCCGCGCCGGCCGTGCGCGCGCCGCGCCAGCGGGCGCGCGCGCGGGCACAGGAGCCGATCGCGATCGTGGGCATGGCCTGTCGCTTCCCCGGCGCACCCAACCTCAAGGGCTTCTGGCAGCTGCTGCGCAACGGGGTCGATGCGATCAGCGAGGTGCCGCCGGAGCGTTGGGACGCGGACGCGCTCTACGATCCCGAGCCCGGCGCCCGCGGCAAGATGTGCAGCAAGTGGGGCGGCTTCGTCGAGGGAGTGGATGCGTTCGACGCCGCCTTCTTCGGCATCTCCACGCACGAGGCGGCGCGCCTGGATCCGCAGCAGCGCATGTTCCTGGAGGTCGCGTGGGAGGCGCTCGAGGACGCGGGCCAGGCGCCCACCGCGCTCGCGGGCAGCGCCACCGGTGTGTTCGCGGGCGTGTGCGGCAGCGAGTACAGCCTGCTGTATGGCGGCGACCTGCAGATGATCGACGCCGACTACGGCACCGGCAACGCGCCCAGCATCGTCGCCAACCGGCTCTCGTACTTCCTCGACCTCAAGGGTCCGAGCGAGACCGTCGACAGCGCCTGCTCGTCCTCGCTGGTCGCGCTGCAGCACGCCTGCCGCAGCCTGCGCGAGCTAGACTGCGAGCTTGCCATCGTGGGCGGCGTCAACGTGGTGCTCGCGCCGGAGGCGAGCGTGTACTTCTCGCACGCGCGCGCCCTATCCCGCGACGGCCGCTGCAAGAGCTTCGACAGCCGGGCGGATGGATTCGTGCGCAGCGAGGGCGCCGGAGTGGTGGTGCTCAAGCCGCTGTCGGCCGCGCTGGCGGACGGCGACCGCGTCTACGCGCTGCTCGCGGGGGGCGCGGTCAACCACGACGGCCGCAGCAACGGCCTGCTGGCGCCGAACGGCCGCTCGCAGCAGGCGCTGCTGCAGCAGGCGCTCCGCTCGGCCGAGGTCAGCGCGGACGAGATCGACTACGTCGAGTGTCACGGCGTGGGCACCCCGGTGGCCGACGCGGTCGAGCTGCGCGCGCTCGGCGAGGTGATGGCGGGGCGCCCGCCGGGCCGTCCGCTGCTGGTGGGCTCGGCCAAGACCAACGTCGGGCATCTCGAAGCCGCCTCCGGTATGGTCGCGTTGATCAAGGTCGCCCTGGCGCTGCACCACGCCGAGATCCCGCCTCACTTGCACCTGCGGGACGTGCACCCCGACATCGGCATCGACGCGCTGCCGCTCGAGATCCCCACTCTGGCCGTGCCCTGGCGGCGCGGCGAGCGCCCGCGCTTCGCCGGGCTGAGCGCGTTCGGCTTCGGCGGCACCAACGCACACGTGGTGCTGCGCGAGGCGCCCGCGGCGCGCGTGCACCCTTGCGACCACGAGCGGCCGCGCCACTTGCTGGTGTTGTCGGCGCGCACGCCCGCAGCCCTGTCCCAGCTCGCGGCGCGCACGCGGCACGCGCTGGCCCACGCGCCGCCCGAGCTATTCGCAGACTACTGCTTCACCGCGGGCGTGGGCCGCAGCCACTTCGCGCACCGCCTGGGGGTGAGCGCGGCCGATGCCGCCGACGCGCGCGAAGCGCTGCAGCGTTTCGCCGGCGGCGCGCCTGCCCCGGGCGTGCACGCCGGCGTGCTCAAGCCGGGCGCGCGCCTGCGCGTCGCGTTCGCTTTTCCACAGCGCGTGGTGTCGCCCGGTGCCGCCCTGGCGCTGTGGCAGGCCCACCCTCGGCTGCGCCAGAGCCTGGAGCACTGCAACCGTGTGCTTGCCCAGGAGCTGGAACACCCGCTGCTCGACGCGCTCTACCACGCGCCCCAGAGCGAGCGCGCGGCGTTGCTCTGCCGTCCGAGCTACGGCCACGCCGCGCTTCTGGCGCTGCACTACGCGCTGCACGCGCTGTGGCGCAGCTGGGGGCTCGAGCCGAGCGCGGTCTACGGCTCGGGCGCGGGCGAATACGCGGCCGCTGCCGCCGCAGGCGCGATGTCGTGGGAGCAGGCGCTGGTGCTCGCGACCCGCCGCGGGGTCGTGCTCGAAGGGCTGGCGCCGGGCGCCACGCAGCGCCTGACCGTACATGGGCTGCGCGTCGCATTGGACGCCGCTCAGTACGCAGCGCCCGAGCTCCCGCTGGCCAGCGCGTGGCGCGGGGGTTGGCTCGCGCCGGGCGAGCTGCCGAACACCGAGCACTGGGCGCGCCAGCTCTACCACGAGCCCACCGCAGCCGGCGGCGTGCCGGCGCTGATCGGCGAGCACGCGGACATTTGCCTCGAGCTCGGCCCCGCGGCGGCCGCGGATCCGGGGCCTGCAGAGCTCGCCCTGCCCTCCCTCTGCGCAAGCGGCGACGACTGGGCCGCGCTGCTCGGCACGCTAGCTCAGCTCTACGCGCGCGGCGCCGAGATCGACTGGCGCGCGTTCGACGCGCCCTACCCGCGCGCCAAGCTCACGCTGCCGAGCTATCCCTTCCAACGCGAGCGCCACTGGCTGGACTTCCCGAAGCGCAAGCTCGAGCGCGCCGAGCCCGCCGTGATCGAGCGCCCTTCCTCGCACCCGCTGATCAGCCGAGTGCGCATCCACGTGCCTGGGCGCAGTGGGTTCGCGCGCAGGGCGGAGAGCGGCGTGGCCGTGCACGGCGAGCCCGCGGCCGAGCACGACGAGCGGATCGCCGAAGAGGGCGAAAGCGCGGCCGAGTAGCCTCGGAACGCCCCCGCGCTACATGCCCTCGAGGCCGCCGATCGGATCGTCGTCGAGGGTCTCGCCCGACTCGCGCGGCTGGGCCGCTTCGCGCTTCGCGGGCTGCGTGCGCGTGCGCGCTCGGCTCCTGGCCGCATGGCGGCGCGCGTGCCGGCCATTCGCCCTGGTCGCGTGCCTGACAGCCCTGGCCACGGGCCTCGCCACTTCCGGCGCTACCGCCGCAGGGGTCCGCTCCGCGCTCGGCGCCGGCTGCGTCGCCGCCTGTTCGCGCGCTTGCTGCAGCAGCTGCTCGCTGTGGGCGCGCTCGGCGGCCAGCGCCTCGTACAGGTGCTGGCGCTCCGTTGCGAAGCGCTTGCGCAGCGCGTCGATCTCTTCGGCGTGCTCCTTGGCGCTCTCGGTCGAGAACACCTGCTGCGCGGCCGCGCGCCGGGCGAGCGGTCTATAGGCCGCCAGGTACGCGACGAGCAAGGCCGTGACCAGCAGCAGCGGCGCACCGATCCACAGCCGGGCGGTGCGGCTCAAGAGCGGCGGCCGCGCGAGCGCCATGAATCGCCCGGTGTCTTCCCCGTGCCCGAACGCGGGCGCGCGAGCCGCCACCGCATGCGCCGCCTGCAACGCGTGCTCGGCGAGCTCGGCGCGGCGCTCGGCTTCGGCCGCGCGCAGCTCGCTCTCGCGCGCGTGGTTCAGCGCCTGCGCCAGCTGCTGCCTGTGCTCGCGCCAGCTGCGCGCGCGCTGGGCCGCCTCGCCGATCGGGCCGGCAGGACGGGCCACCGCCGCCACCAGCGCCACGCCGACGCTGGTCAAGCCGAGCACGAACAGAAACAGACCCGCGGTCGGGTCGAGCGCGCGCCAGGCCGGCAGCAGGCCGCCGCCCGCGCGCGCGTAGGCGCAGCCCAGCAGCAGCAGGGGCAAGCCGAGCGCAAGCGCTCCCGAGAGCTTGGCAGGCCAGCCGCGCACTTGCGCCAGCGCACCGCCGCCGAGCAGCAGCAACCCGCTCAGCGTCGCGAACAGCGGCGCCGGAACGGGGCCCAGCGGCAGGTCGATGCGCATGCGCGCCAGCACGAAGCTGGAGAAGCCGACCAGCACCGGCGCCAGCCACGCATAGGGCGCCGCTTGCACGCCGCGCACGAACGCCGACAGCAGGAACGCGGCCAGCACCACGCCGAGCACTGCCGCGACAGCGGCCAGCAGCGGCAGGATCCAGACGCCGCCGCGGCCGGCTTGCAGCACGCCGTCCCACGCGGCGCGCAGCGCAGCCGCCCATTGCGGCCGCAGCGCCAGCGCGACGTAGGCGCAGGTTGCGGCGAGCACAAACCCGGCGATCACCAGGGGCCCGGTGAGGCGTCCCGAAACGGACACGCCCACTGGGCGGAGCTTCTGGGTTCCCTCCATGAACGCCTCCCGCGCCGGCGCGGCTCGGACCCCAAACCGGCCCGTTGCCGGATGATGACAATCGGCTGCGAGGCGCGAAACCCGGAACTGTTTCGGTATGTTCGCCTGTCTCAGGGCGGTTCAGGCCGGCCGGGGCGCTGGCATGGGGGTTGCAGTATGCTTGGAGGATTGGGTGCGGGCTGTGCCAGGCTGTGCCACAGGGCGTGGCCCAGCCCCGGGTACACCGGGATGCAAGGGAGAGCACGAATGCGCTTCGAACGACCACAGGGGTTCGCATGGGTGGGCGCGGCATTGGCCGGCCTGACCGCGGCTGCAATTGCGATGGCGCCGAGCCCGGCCAAGGCCTGCGGCGGCTTCTTCTGCTCCGCGGCCAATCCGGTCAACCAGGCCGCCGAACAGATTGTGTTCTCGAAGAACGCGGACGGCACGGTGACCGCGGTGATCCAGATCATGTACGACGGGCCGTCGCAGAAGTTCGCCTGGGTGCTGCCGGTGCCCGGCAACCCGACGGTCGCGGTTTCCTCGGACTCGGCCTTCCAGGCGCTCAAGCAGGCGACCAACCCCCAGTACACCCGGCAGACCATGTTCGATGGCAGCTGCGCGGTGCCGATGGCAACCGGTGCGGTCGGATTTGGCAACGCCTCGGGCACGGGGGGGGCCGCGTCTGCGCCCGCAGTGACGGTGGTGGCTTCCGGTGCGGTCGGTCCCTATGACTACGACGTCATCATGGTCGACCCCGGAGCGAGCGACGCGGCCCAGGTCGCGGTCGATTGGCTCACCGCGCACAGCTACGACGTGGGCCCGATGGGCGACGTGGTGCTGCGCCCCTATCTCGAAGACGGGCTCAACCTGCTCGCGTTCAAGCTGAGCAAGGGCAACATGACCGGCTCGATCCGCCCGGTCATGATCACCTATGACTCGGCGCTGCCGTCGATTCCGATCAGGCCCACCGCGGTCGCGGCCAACGACGACATGGGCGTGCTGGTGTGGGTGCTGTCGGACGCGCGCGCGATTCCGGAGAACTACAAGGCGCTCGAGCTCAACGAGGCGCTGATCGACTGGTTCAATCCCAACAACAACTACAACGAGGTCGTGAGCAAGGCTGCCGACGAGGCCATGGGCCAGGGCTTCGTGACCGAGTATGCGGGCAAGGTCTCTGATCTGGTGAACAACACGGGCGTCCAGATCTTCGCCGGCTACCAGCAGCAGCAGTGGAATCAGTTCCAGGCGACGAGCTACACCGACGCGGCCTCGATGGTCCGCGACGCCACCAACATGTTTGGCAACTACGACGGCTTCAACGACGCACTGCAGGCCTCGGTCACGCTGCCCAGCAACATCGCGTTCTCGGATTTCCAGCGCTGTCTATCCTGCTACATCAACGCGGCGGGCGTGACCTTCGACACCCAGACCTTCCTGACCAAGCTCTACGAGATGGTGATCAAGCCGCTGGCCGATACCCAGGCGCTGCTCGACTCGCGCCCCTACATCACGCGCCTGTACACCACGATGAGCGCGGCCGAGATGACCCTCGATCCCGCCTTCGACTTCAACTCCGACCTCGGCGACGTCAGCAACATCCACACCGCCGACTTCTACATCGAGTGCGGGAATGGCGGCGGCACATCCAACAGCCCGTGGCGGCTCGTGCTGCCGCAGGGCGGCGAGGTGCACGGCACGACCATCGGGACCTGGCCGATCATGATCGACAGTCAGCCCGCGGCGCTCAAGATCCTGCAGTACGGCAAGCAGGGTCAGGGCAAGGTGATCGACGATCGCACGGACATGATCGTCGCGATGCTCAAGCAGAACGGCGCCGGCACCAGCGATGGCGGCACAGCCGACAGCGGCACGGGCGGCACGAGCGGCGGCAGCACGGGCGGTAAGAGCGGCGGCGGCGGCAGCGCCGGCTCCGGTGGCTCGAGCGGTGGCACCAGCGATGCCGGCGTGGACGACGGCGGCAAGAGCGGCAGCAGCGTCGCGCACAGCGGCGGCTGCAACGTCGGCGGCGGCTTACCGGAGGCAGGTGGCAGCGGCTCGCTGCTGCTGCTCGCCCTGGCGGCGCTGATCCGGCGGCGACGGTTCTGACGCACTGGTTCTGACGGCCTGCGAGGGCGCAGGCCACGGCGCCCCGCCCGTGCGCGGGCTGCGGCGCCGTGGCCTGCTGCCCGCGCGGGCTGCGGCCGCTTGACAGGCTTGCAGGCTCGCACCATTTTGCGGCCCATCTTGGAAGGCACGGCCAGCGCGGGCTCGGAGGCTGCGGCTCTGGCGCCAGCGCAGAGCTCGCGCACCGCGCGCGTATACGCGGCGTTGCTGTTCGCGCTCGCAGCCGCGTGCGTTGCGGGCTTGCTGGCCGGCCACGGCGACCTGCACGACCCGCGGCTGCGCGACACGCTACTGCAGTTGCGCGGCTACCGCCTGCTGGCGGCCTTCCTGACCGGGGCCGCGCTGGCCGTGGCGGGCGTGGTGGTGCAGGGCCTGTTCCGCAATCCGCTGGCCGACCCCTCGCTGCTCGGCGCCACCGCGGGCGCGAGCTTCGGCGGCCAGGCCACGATGATGCTGTATCAGGCGCTGCCTGCGGGTGCGCTCGGCGCGGTCCTACCCGCGCAGCTCTTCCTGCCCGTGGGCTGCCTGCTCGGCGCCTTGCTCGCGCTCGGGATCCTGCTGGTGATCGCGCGCCAGCACGGCGACCTCGTGTTGCTGCTGCTCACCGGCTTCATCCTGTCGTCGCTGTTCCTGGGCCTCGGCAACTTCATCATGAGCCTGGCGCAGGAGAAGTGGGACCTTGCGCGCGCGATGGTGGCGTTCGTGCTGGGCGGGCTCTCGGGCACCTCCGGCGCGCAGGTGGCGATGGCCTGGCCGCTGGTGCTGCCGGGCGTGATCGCTGCCTGGCTGTGGGGCCGCCCGCTCGACCTGCTGCTCAGCGGCGAGGACGAATCGGCCTCGCTCGGCGTCGACGTCGCGGCGGTACGGCGCTGGATCGTGGTGTGGAGCGCGACCTTGACAGGAGCGGCGGTCTCGCTCGGCGGCAACATCGGCTTCGTGGGACTGATCGTGCCCCACGGCCTGCGCAGCGTGCTCGGCGCGGAGCACCGGCGGCTGGTGCCCGCCGCGGCGCTCGGCGGCGGCGCATTCGTGATCGGCTGCGACGCGCTCGCGCGCGTAGTGCCCTCGCAAACCGAGCTGCCGCTGGGCGTGATCACCGGCCTGTTCGGCGCGCCGCTCTTCCTCGTGCTGCTGCTGCGCACCTGGCGCCGGGGTGGCTATGGCTGAGCCGCCCGCGCTGCGCGCCCGCGGCGTCAGCGTCGCGCTCGGCCGCGCGCCGGTGCTGCACGACGTGTCGTTCGACGCCGACTTCGGCTCGCTGCTGGCCGTGCTCGGTCCCAACGGCGCGGGCAAGAGCACGCTGCTGCGCGCGTGCGCCGGGCTGATCGAGCACGGCGGCTGCATCGAGCTGTCGGGCGTCGACGGCGCGCGGCTAACCCGGCGCGAGCTGGGCCGGCGCCTTTCGCTGGTCCCGCAGCGCTCGCAGCTCACCTCCCGGCTCTCGGTCTACGCCGTGGTCGGCCACGGCCGCTACGCGCACAGGGGCGCGCTCGCCGGCCTGTCCGCGCGCGACCGGCTCGCGATCGAGGCCGCGATGGAACGCGCGGACGTGACGCACCTGGCGAGCCGCATGCTACCGGAGCTCTCGGCCGGCGAGCAGCGCCGCGTGCTGCTGGCGCGCGCGCTGGCCACCGAGGCGCGCGTGCTGCTGCTCGACGAGCCCACCGCGGCGCTCGACGTCTCGCACGCGCTGTCGCTGTTCGCCACACTGCGCGCGCTTGCCAAGGACGGCCACTGCGTGGTGGCGGTTCTGCACCAGCTCGACGACGCGCTGCACTTCACCGACCGCGCGCTGCTGCTGGACCACGGCCACAGCGTGGCGCTGGACGCCAGCAGCGCCGTGCTCACCGCGGACAACGTGCGGCGCGTGTACGGTGTGGAGCCGATCGCGGGCGGCGCGCTCGGGTTTCGGCTGGTCGGGGGCGCGCACAAACCATGACCCGCGTCGACCTGCACAACGGTGTGGCCGTGCTGCTGGCGCTCTCCGCGAGCTTGCTCGGCGCCGCGGGCGCCCGCCGCGAGCCCCAGGTGCGGGTCGAGCAGATCGAGCCGCGCGCGGCAAAGGTCGCGGAGGTCGTGCTGCCGGGCGGCGGCCGCGGCATTCGCGACGCCTCCAGCGCGATCGCACCGCTTCGCCGCTATCGGCGCATCGCATCGGCGAGCCTGGTTGCCGATTCGGTGCTGTGGGAGCTGTGCGCGCCCGAGCGTATCGTCGCGGTGTCGCGCTACAGCAAGGACAACCCGCTGCTCGGCTACCGCTACCGCGGCCGCGCCGGCATCGACTCGCCCGCCGACCTCGAGCCGATCCTCAGCCTGCACCCCGACCTGCTGCTCATCAACCACTTCGGCGACCCTCGCTACGCGGCCCGCCTGCGCGCGCAGGGCGTGGTGGTGTTCGACCTGGGCGAGATGGGTGGCCTCGACACCCTGCTGCCCACCATCGGCGTGATCGGCGTGCTGGTCGGCGAGCCGCAGCGCGCTGCCGCGCTGGCTACCCACTTCGTACAGCGGCTGAAGGCGGTCGCAAGCGACGTGCCGCGCGCGGCCCGACCGCGCGGGCTCTACCTCGCGCTCTACGGCAAGCAACTGTTCGGCGGCGCGCGCGGTACCAGCTACCATGACGTGTTGCACTACGCGGGTCTCATCGACGCGGCCGAGCGCTACCACGGCTGGCCTGCGCTCGACGCCGAACAGGTATTGAGCCTGGATCCTGACGTGCTGGTCACGCGGCGCGGCATGGCGCAGTCGATCTGCAACGCGCCCGGGCTTTCGCAGCTGCGCCCGTGTCACGGCCAGGGCCGGATCGCCGAGCTCGACCCTGATCTGGCCGACGACCCCGGCCTACCCATGCTGGAGCTGGCCGAAAGCCTGCGCGCCCAGATCCATGGTCCGCGCCGTGCCCCACGCTGAGCCCGAGCCGCCAGCGATGCTCTGACCGACGTCCTCGTCCCAGAGTCGTCCTCGTACTCGTCCTCGAACTCGTGCTTGGTCGTAGTCATAGTCGCAGTCGTGCGCGTGCCCTGAGATGGACGCAGCCGGGCGGCGCGGCGGTCCATGACTCATGTGAGACCGCGGGAGGGAGGTCGCTAGCCGGAAAAGCCCGGCGCGAGCAGGCGGAAGAACGCCTCCGGGTCCTCGATCCCGTGGGCGCGCAGCGTATCGTCGGCGTTCTCGATGCGCAGGCGGCCCTCCCCGCCGCCCTGCAGCTCGCCCATGCGTCGCCCGGCCGCGGCCACGGTCAAAGCCGCATCGGGGTGCTCGCCGCGATCGGCCAGCACGGCTGAGAGCATGGTCAGCGCGGTATCGGCATCCCCGCGCCGCGCCGCCACGCCGGCGCGCACCAGCCGGATCGAATGCTCGAAGCAGGCCAGCCCGAGCGCCGCAGCCGCGCGCGCGTCCTCCTCCGCGCGCTGCAGCTGCGCGTCGGTGTCGTCGCCTTGCAAGCTCGCGCTGAGGGCGAGCCGAGCGCGCAGCAGCAGGGCCTTGCCGCGCAGCAGCGCCATCGCCCCGAGCGTGGAACGAAAGAACCACTCGTAGTCGCCCAGCAACGAGCGACACCCGGCTGCGTCGCCGCGGTACAGCACCAGATTACCGCGCGCCATTGCGTGCAGCATGCTGGTGAGGTCCCGCCGCTCGCGGCCCCAGCGCGCGGCGGCGCGGGATAGCTCACGCGCGGCCCGCTCCGGGTCGCCTGCGACCAGCGAGCCGAAGGTCTGCAGCACGCGCAGCCGGGTCAAGGCGAGCAGGTCCTCGTGCTCCTCGGCCTCCTCCGCCCACTGGGCAATCGCGGCCACGCGCTCGAGCTGGTTGAACGCGACGAACAGATAGGCCATGGCCACGCGGCACATGCGCATGTCCGCGCCGCTCCCCGGGCAGCGGGTCCGCAGCAGCTCCTCGGCGCGCACCAGCGCGCGCAGCGCCGGTTTGAGCTGCCCGCTGCGCATCACCTCCAAACCGTGAGCGAGCTGCACCCGTGCTTGGGCATCGGGCAGGCCGAGACTCCGCTCGAGCGCCTCGGCAGCCGCGAGCGCGCCCTGCGGCGCACGCCCCTCGAGCGCGCTCAGCGGCGCGTCGATCGCGTTGTGATACAGGCACAGGGCGCGCACCGCGCGCGCCGGGTCGCCGAGCTCCAGCGCCTCGAGCAGGTGGCGCGCGACCAGCTGCAGGGCACGATCCGGATCGGTCTGCGTCATGCTGAGGGTGAGCGTCCACAGCATGTCGACCCGCTCGAGATCGGCCGCGGAGCGCTCCGCGCGCGCGGCGCCGAGCCCGAAGCCGCGCTCGCCGATCCGCGCCCGCAGCACCAAGAGCTGGGCCGCGCCTGCCTCCGCGCTTGCGGGAATGTCCACGCCCAGCTGCTGCAGCGTGCCGCCGAGCAGCTCGAGCGCCTCTTCCTCGTGGCCGCTGGCCAGCAGCTGCAGCCCGGCCTTGCGCCGCAACACCTTGGCCTCGGGCTCCGGCGCCGAATGGGCCGCGTCGAAATACACCGCTGCGGCGCGCCGCGCGTGGCCGGCGTTGACCAGCGAATCGGCCCAACGCACCAGCAGCTCGTGGCTCCAGCCCTGATCGTCCTGGTTTTCGACCGCAATCGCGAACAATCGCGCCGCCTTCTCGAACGCGAGAGCCTCGGCCGCCTGGGTGGCCGCGCGGATGGCGTAGATCTGCGCGCGCTTGCTGTCACCGCCGCCGAGCAGGTGCTCGACGATCGCCTCGAGGTCGCCCGAGCCGGTCGCCTCCAGCGTGCTGGCCAGGCGCTTGTGCCATAGCTCGAGCTGCACGGGCTCGAGCGCGGCCACCACGGCCTCGCGAATGCGGTCGTGGTAGGTCTCGATCGCGCGCTGTGCGTGGGTGCCGACTCCGCGCACCAGCTTCGCCCCGCGCAGCTCGGTCACCGCCTGCTGCAGGTCGATGTCGAAGCTCGAGACCAGCTGCAGGCTCTCCTCGAGCACCGGCCGGCCCGCGACCGACAGCAGCTCGAGCAAGGTGCGCGCCCCCGGGCTGAGCTCTGCGACGCGCTTCATCAACGCGCGCTCGAAGGTGACCAGCCCGCGCTGGGTGTCGGGCGAGGCGGTGCCGGCGCTGCGCCGCAGCAGCACGTGGCGCGCCAGCTCGGTGAGCAGGTGCGGGCTGCCGCGCGATTCCAGCCCGACCCCGCTGGCGGCGCCGGCGACGGCCGGTCCCAAAAGCTGCCGGGCGAGCTCGACACTCTCCTGCTCGCTGAGCGGCCGCAGCTGGAGATCGTGGACCTCCAGCTCCTCGCTGTCGCGGACGTGCTCGGACAGCGCCTGCAGGCACGGGCTCTCGGTGGTCTCGCTGCTGCGGTGCGCCAGCAGCAGCAGCATCGCCGGCGCGTCGGCGCCCGCGATCAGCTCGCTAATCAGCTGTGCGCTGTCCATGTCGCCCCACTGCAGGTCGTCGATGAACAGCAGCAGCGGCGCGCGATCCGCCAGCCGGCAGAGCAGCTCCTTGAGCGCCGAAAAGGCGCGGCGCCGAATCTCCTGCCGATCCAGCGGCAAGCCCGCGCGGCGGCGCGCGGCAGCCACCACGTCCACGCGCTTGAGCACCGGAAACAGGTGCGCCAAGGCCAGGATGTCGCGCGGCAGGATCTCAGCCGCCTCCACGCCCGGCAGCCGCCGCAAGTGCCGGCTCAGCGCGTCGATCAGACTGTCGAACGCCTTGAACGGCACCGCCTCGCGCTCGTAGCAGCGGCCCTTGAGCACGACCGCGTCGCGGTCCGCCCGCACCTCGGCGATGAAGCGCTCGACCAGCGTGGTCTTGCCGATGCCCGACGGCCCTTGCACCAACGTGACCACGGGCCGGCCGCGATCGGTCTCGCCGAGATGACGTCGCAGCGCGACCAGCTCGTCGGCACGACCCACGAACGGCGCGTCGGGCTCGGCCGGCACGCTCGAGCTGGAGGGGACCGCGGCCGCCGGCGGCCGCAGGGACGGCGGACGCCGGTGCTCGAGCGCTCGCAGCACCGCAAGCCCCTGCGGGCGCGCGCTGGGGTCACGCAGCAGCAGCCGCAGGCACAAGTCGTCGAGGTCGTGCGGCACCGAGCTCACCACCTGCGACGGCGGCGTGGGATCGATGTGCTGCTTCTGGCTCATCACGTCGAGGTAGCTGCCGTCGAAGGGCACGTTGCCGGTGAGCGCCTCGTACAACATCACCCCGAACGCGTACCAGTCGGTCGACTCGTCGACGGGCCGCCCCGCGGCCTGCTCGGGCGACATGTACGCCGGCGTGCCCATCACCCCGAGCTCGAGCGTGCCGTGCGGCCCAGGCGCGCGATCGATCACGATGCCGAAGTCGAGCACCTTGGCGCGTCCATCGCTGCTGACGATCACGTTGTCGGACTTGAGGTCGCGGTGGAGCTTGCCTGCGGCGTGGATCGCGAGCAGGCCGCGCGCGATCTGGATCAGCACCTCTCGCAGCCGGTCCTCGTCTTGCAGCGGTGAAGGAAAGAGCAGCTCGAGCCCGCGGGTCTGCGGCTCGCGCGGGCCGCCCTGCACCGGCGCCACGAAGGCGGCGCCCTCCGGGGTCGAGCGCGGCGTTTGCCATGCGCCTTGACTGTGCGAAGCGCCGTGCACGTAGCGCAGGAAGTCGACTCCCTGCACGTGCTCCATGGTGAAGTACCAGAGGTCGCCCTCCTGAAACAGGTCGTAGAGCGCGACCAGGTTGGGGTGGATCACATCGGAGAGCGCGCGGAACTCGCGCTTGAAGCGGTAGATGCCTACCGCGTCCACGCGCCGCAAGGTCTTGAGCGCCACGTCCGCGCCTCGCTCGCGGTCGAAGGCCAGGTAGACCGCCCCCATGCTGCCCTCGCCCAGCCGGCGCTTGATCTCGAAGCGGCCGCTGACGAACGACATCGTGCTGGGGCTCGGAACGGTGCGCGGCAGGGTGCTCATGAGCCAGCCGATCTGGTTCGTCCCATGATAGGGCATAGCCGCCCGCCCGTCAGGCCGCGCAGGCCTCCGCGCCGGGGCCCCCGTGTGCTAGAGCTTGGAAAGTCGGGCCCCCGGGCCGGCGCGGCCGGTGCCCTTTTCGGAGAAGACCATGTCAGAAGCCTTCGTGTGTGATGCGATCCGTACCCCCATCGGCCGCTACGGCGGGGCGCTCTCGGGGGTGCGCACCGACGATCTCGCCGCAATTCCCTTGCGCGCGCTGCAGGAGCGCAATCCGCGCGTCGACTGGGCGGCGGTCGAAGACGTGATTTTCGGCTGCGCCAACCAGGCCGGCGAGGACAACCGCAACGTGGCGCGCATGGCCAGCCTGCTCAGCGGGCTGCCGGTCGAGGTGCCGGGCACCACGGTCAACCGGTTGTGCGGCTCGGGCATGGACGCGGTGTCGATCGCAGCCCGCGCGATCAAGGCGGGCGAGGCCGAGCTGCTGCTGGCCGGCGGGGTCGAGTCGATGTCCCGCGCGCCGTTCGTGATGGGCAAGGCCACCACGGCCTTCAGCCGCCAGGCCGAGATCTTCGACACCACCATCGGCTGGCGCTTCGTCAACCCGCTGCTGAAGGCGCAGTACGGCGTCGACTCGATGCCGGAGACCGGCGAGAACGTCTCGGAGGCGTACAAGGTCGCGCGCGCCGACCAAGACGCGTTCGCGTTGCGCAGTCAGAAGAAGACGGCCGCCGCGCAGGAGAACGGCCGGCTCGGAGCGGAGATCGTGCCGGTACAGGTGCCGCGCGCGAAACAGGAGCCACTGGTGGTCAGCCGCGACGAGCATCCACGCGCCGACACCACGCTCGAGAAGCTGGCCAAGCTGCCGACGCCGTTCCGCAAGGGCGGCGCGGTCACGGCCGGCAATGCTTCGGGCGTCAACGACGGCGCGTGCGCCCTGATCGTGGCCTCGGAGGCGGCGGTCAAGCGCTATGGCCTCACGCCCAAGGCGCGCGTGATCAGCGCGGCAGCGGCCGGCGTCCCGCCGCGCGTGATGGGCATGGGCCCGAGCCCGGCCGCGCGAAAGGCGCTCGAGAAGAGCCGCCTGCGGTTGGACCAGATGGAGGTGATCGAGGTAAACGAAGCCTTCGCCTCGCAGTCGCTGGCGGTGCTGCGCGAGCTCGGCATCCCGGACGACGACCCGCGGGTCAACCCCAACGGTGGCGCGATTGCGCTCGGGCATCCGCTCGGCATGAGCGGCGCGCGCCTGGTCACCACCGCGGCCTACGAGCTGGAACGCGCGCGCAAGCGCTATGCGCTTTGCGCCATGTGCATCGGCGTGGGCCAGGGCATCGCCATGGTGCTCGAGAAAGCCTGAGTCACTGCTCGCCGTCGAGTAAGGCTTGCCAGCGGGCGCGCGCGCGCTCGCTGTCGAGCAGGGCGAGCTCGAGCATGGCATCGCCCTGGTCGAGCCAGCCGCACTCGGCGCGGCGCTCGCGGTCCCAGCGCTGCCGGCGGGCCTGCCGCATCAACCTGCGGCCCAGGCTCGCCAGCTCCTCGTCGACCCCTTCCTCGAGCGCGCGTTCGAACCAACGCTCCCAGAGCGGCTCCTCGGGCTCCGCGGCGTTGCTCCAGCTGGGACTGGCGGACTCGGCCAGCACCGCCTCGGTCATGCGCTTGGGCCAATACGAGGGCAGGGCTCCGGCGTCCGTGCCGCGCTCCTCGAATCCCCCCGGCGCATCTGAGCCCGACTTCAACCGCCCGCCGTCGTCTCGTGTCCCCATATGAGGACATCCTAGCCAGGCTGCGGAAGACTTGTCCAGTATCCCCGGAAGACTTGGGCTGCTCCCCGTGCTCCCTTGCAGCGGCACGGACCCGGGCCCGACTTTGCAAGGATCAGCCAGTAGTTTCGTGCGATTAGCGCGCCTGATCGGCTCGCGCGGGCCCGGGCCGGCCTCGGCTCAAGCGCTGCCGAGGTGCTCGCGCAGGATCCCGAGCATACGCCGCAGAGGCTCCGCGGCACCCCACAACAGCTGGTCACCCACCGTGAACGCGGTCAGGTACTCGGGCCCCATGCGCAGCTTGCGAATGCGGCCGATCGCCACCTCGAGCCGGCCGCTCACGGCCGCCGGGGTGAGCTGCTGCAGCGTCTCGGCGCGCTCGTTTTGCACCACCCGGACCCAGGGATTGCCCGCGGCCAGCTGTGCCGTCACGTCCGGCAGCGGCACGTCGCGCTTGAGCTTGATGGTCAGGCCCTGCGAGTGACAGCGCATCGCGCCGACCCGCACGCACGCGCCGTCGAACGGGATCTCCGGCGACGCGCCCAGGATCTTGTTGCCCTCGGCGTGCGCCTTCCACTCCTCCAGCGTCTGCCCGCCTTCGACGGCCTTGTCGATCCACGGAATCAGGCTCGCGGCCAGCGGCGCGCCGCAGTGCTCGATCGGCAGCTCCGGGCTGCGGATGGTCTGCAGCACGCGCGCGTCGATCTCGAGCGCCCCGATCGCGGGATCCTCCAGCAGCGGGCGCGCCGCCTCGCCGACCATCGCCATCTGCGCGATCAGCTCGCGCATGGTCTGCGCCCCGGCCCCGGAGGCGGCCTGGTAGGTCATGCTGCTCACCCACTCGACCAGCCCGGCCTTGAGCAGCCCGTCGATCGCCATCAACATCAGGCTGACGGTGCAGTTGGGGCCGCAGAACGTCTTGATCCCACGCGCCAGCCCGGCGTCGATCACCTTGCGGTTGACCGGGTCGAGGACCAGCACCGCGTCGTCGTTCATGCGCAGCGCCCTGGCAGCATCGATGAAGTACCCGTCCCAGCCCTCGGCGCGCAGGCGCGGGTAGACCTCCTGGGTGTGCTCGCTGCCCTGACAGCTCACCAGCACCGGCAGCTTGTGCAAGGCAGCGAGGTCATAGGCGTCGAGCAGCGCGTGGCTGCGGCCGTCGATGCGGGGGCCCTCCCCGCCCGCCGCGGAGGTCGAAAAGAAACTGGGCTCGAGCCCGGCAAAGTCGCCCTGCTCGCGCATGCGCTGCATCAACACTGATCCGACCATGCCGCGCCAGCCAATGAACCCGACTCTCATCGTCCTGCTCTCCAAGCTCTTGGGACCGCCAGGGTCACGCGGCCCTCCCGCCCGCTCATTTCCACGCTGGACGCGGGCCGTCAAGCACGCCGCCCGTGCGGCACCGGCTCCGCGCGGCGGGCAGCTACGCGTCGGTCGTGGCGATCGTTTGATCGGGACCTGAGGCGTCGCTACGGCCCTTGGCCGTTCCAAACACCCAATCCCAGAGCGGCGAGCTGATGCCGAAGTGCGACTCGCTGTCCTTGTAGTGGTGCTCCATATGGTAGCGCCGCAGGAAGCGACCGACCCGCGTGGTCGGGCGGAAGTGGTGGGTGTAGTAGTGCGTCCAGTCGTAGGCGACGTATCCGGCCGCGGTCCCGGCGAAGCACATCATGAAGTGGTAGCGGCCGAGCACCATCACGTAGAGCAGCAAGATCACCACCGCGATCGGCAGGCTGAGCAGCAGCGGCGCGACCAGGCGCATGCGGTCGTTGGGAAACTCGTGATGGTAGCCGTGGACCATGAACTGGCGCAGCTTGCTCTCGAAGCTGTTGTCGGGACTGAGGTGGAAGACGTAGCGGTGCAGCAAGTACTCGAGCAGCGTCCACGCCAGCAGACCGAGCACGAAGCCCGAGAGCGCCGTGAGCACCTCGAAGCGCGGATCGGCCGCGGTCGCATAGATGCAGGTCGCGATGATCGGCCCCCAGAACACGCCGGGCATGATCGGGTGGGCTTGCGCGAAGTAGCGCTCGAACCAGTCGCTCTTGAACACGCGAACGCCCTCGAGCCGCCGGTTCTCGGCGCTCGGGCCGAGCAGGGTGCCGTCCCAGCGGCGCACGGTCTCCAGAAACCCGTCTGTGAACATCGTGTGAGGCACGACCTCGTCTCGCTGCAGCACGCCGGGGGCCCGCGCCGCCCCTGCGGTGCAGGTCGGCCCCGGCTTCAATCGCGCGTACCTTAGCAGAATCTCGCGGACCCGGCGAAGAGAAAAAACGAGTGCGATCTCATTGAGTTAGACGATCGCCACGAGGCTGCGGCGGAGGGCGCCCGAGGGCGCCCGAAGGGCGGGCGCCGGCCCGCGCCGAATTTTGAATTAAATTTCGAACGCGCCTGCTCGCGCGCGTCCTTGATCCACGGCGCGCGCGTCCACTACCCTTCCCCACATCACGCGCATACGTGGAGCCAGACACGGCGCCGGGCGTGCTCGCGCCGGCCACGACGTCGGGCCCACGCTGCGCGTCACCCTGGGTTCGAGGAGAGCCATGCCGCTACTTCGCCAGCTCGTCTGCTTGGGTCTGACCGCCGCGTGCTTGCTCGGTTGCGCGCACAGCGGCAAGGGCAGCGACAGTGAGAAACCGCAGTACACGATCACGCTGAAGGTCGCCGAGCAGCTCAAGAAGGTCGGCGAGCTCGCGCAGGACAAGAAGTGGGCCGAAGCGCTGGCGGCGCTCGATCGCATCGCCGAGCACAAGTACCTCAACCCCTACGAGCGGGCGATGCTGTGGTCGGCGCGGGCCGGCATTCACTTCGCAATGAACAAGACAGACGAGGTGGTCAAGGACATGGAGCAGGCGGTCGCGCCCCATGCCATGCCCGAGGCCCAGCAGCTCGACGCCGAGTTCAACCTGGCCGAGGCCTATTTTACGGCCGAGCGCTTTTCCGAGTCGGCGGACGCCTTCGCGAAGTGGGAGAAGCGGGCCAAGAGCCCCACGCCAGACAACTACTACCTGATCGCGAGCGCCTTCGCCCAAGCACACCGTTTTGCCGAGGGCCTGCCCTACGCCAAGAAGGCCGTCGCCGGCATGAAGGAGCCCAAGGAGCCCTGGCTGCAGCTGCTGCTCTCGCTGCACTACGAGCTCAAGCAGGATCCGCAGGTGGCCGCGGTGCTCGAGCGCCTGGTCGCGAGCTTCCCCAAGAAGGAGTACTGGCTCCAGCTCTCCGCCACCTACGAAGCGATGGGCAAGGAAGACAAGGCGCTGGCCACGCTCGAGACCGCGAACGGCAAGGGTCTGCTGACCGAGGAGAAGGACCTGGTCAATCTCGCGCGGATGTACCTGCGAGCGGGCGCCGCGCTGAAGGGCGCGGCGCTGCTCGACAAGCAGATGAGCGCCGGCAAGGTCAGCAAGTCGCCGGAGAACCTCGATCTGCTCGCCACCTGCTGGGTGGCCGGCAAGGACGTGGAACACGCCGAGGCCGTGCTGGCCCGCGCCGGCGACGGTGTCGGCTCGGGCAACCTGTATCAGGAGATTGGGCGGCTCGAATTGGTCCGCGGCAAGTGGACGAAGGCGCGCGACGCGCTAAGCAAGGCCTTCCAGCTTGGCGGCCTGAAGGCGGCCGGCGAGGCCCACCTGCTGCTCGGCATCGCCCACTACAAGACCAAGCGCAAGGACGCCGCACTGGCCTCGCTGGGCGAGGCCAAGAAGGACAAGGCCAGCGCCCAGTGTGCCGACGAGTGGATCAAGGCGGTCAAGAGCAGTCATTCGGCCGTCTCGCCTGCGTGCTCCCTAGGGGGCGCGCCGTAGGCCGGGCCGGCGCCGATGCGCTTCGCTTCGAGGATGTCGCAAGCTTTGGAACCACCTGAAACCAGTCGCGATTGAACAAGAACGGGGGCCGCGCCGTCGAAAGCCCACGTGAGGAGTCGAGCCGTGCAGACAACGACGCAGGAGCAAACGCGAGCAGGGATGACGAGCCGGGGGCGGTTGCGCCACGCGCTGTGCGCGCTGAGCGCCGGGCTGACCTTGATTTGCGGCGTGGCGCTCGTCCACGCCGAGTCGCCGCCGGCTCTGGCCAAGTTCTCGGGCAAGTACAAGTACGCCGGGAGCAAGGATCAAGGCATCGCCATCGTGGACAAGGCCCTCGATGAAGGGCTGTCCGACCTCAACATGGTGATGCGTTTCATGATCAAGAAGGCGATGGAGGACCACTTCTTCGACGTGATCGTGATCGACGTCAAGGGCAGCCAAATCGGCATCAAGACCGGCGAGCTGCCCAACGTCACCACCGAGGACGGCAAGACGGAGAACGTCAAGAGCCCGGATGGCAAGTACACGATCAAGGTCACCCATCGTTTCGACGGATCGCGCTTGATCGAGGTCTCGTCCGGGGACGAGGGCACGACGACGACCGTGTACTCGCTGTCCTCCGACGGCAAGACCCTGCAGCGCAGCGTGACCTTCAAGAGCGATCGCCTGAGCAAGGCGATCCGCTACAAGCTCGCGTACAAGCGCAAATAGCGGCGTCAGGCGGCCGCGCTCAGTCGGCCGCCTGCACGCCCACTACGTCGCCGGCATCGAGCAGCGCGCCGCTCAGCTCGGAGACGAGCTCCGGCGGCAGCTTGGGGTCGCGCTGGACCGGCAGCGCGAGCACGGCAACGCCGCTGATCACGCGGCGCTCGCCCCGCACGCAGCTCAGCAGCACCGGGTAGTAGAGGCTGTGGCCGTCGTTGATCCACGCCACCATGTCGGGCGCGCTCGCGAAGGTGCCGGTGATGCTCGCGGCGGCGCTGGGCGCTGCCGGACCCGAGTCCAGCTCTGCGCTGAGATAGAAGGCCAGCATGTCGTCCAGACCCTCCGGGGGCGGCCCTCCGCCCAACGTGGCTGCCACGCGCATACCGGAGCCGTGCATGGCGAACAGAAAGCCGCGCGCCGAGCTCGCCTGGTCGGCCAGGATTTGCAGCGCCAGCTGCAAGCGCTGTGAGGGGGTCATCGCCGAGTCGAGCAGCGAGCGCACCGACGAGGCGCCGGAAAAGTGCGAGCTCGGCGCCGGCACGGAGCGCGGCGGAGGCATGGAGAGCAGCGCCTGGCGCGCGGCCACGCCGAGCTGCTCGTAGCGCGCGCGCAGCGCGGAGGTGCCACGGCCGTAGGTCGCGCCGAGCTTGCGCACGTGCCGCCGAAAGGCACTGCGATCGTCCATCTGGATCGCGATTCGGGCGCGCGCCTCGTGCATGCCGCAGAGCAGCATGCCGCCGACTCCCGCGGCCTCCGCACGCTCGATGTCGCCATCGAGCGCGTGCGCCGCGCCGGCCGGGTCGCCCGCCGCCGAGCGTGCCAGCGCCGCGGCCGCGCGCAGGCGGTGCAACCACAACGGGTGATCGCCCTCCCGACCCGGATCGTTGAGCCCTCGCTGCGCCAGCGCATGCGCCTCTTCGGCGCGCCCCAGCGCAAGTAACGCGCGCACGCGCCCCGATAGCGCGCGCTCGGCGTCGAGAAGCACGAGCGCGTTTGCCGGCTCCCCGCGCAGCAGGGCGTACATCCCCTCGACCGTGCGCAACAGCGGCTTCCAGCCGGGATGGCGCGCCGCCAGCTTGCTGGCAGCCTGCAGCGTGCGCCGCATCCCGAGCACGCTGCCGCACAGGTAGTAGCCGAAGGCCTCGTGAATGATCCCGCGGGTGCTCGCGAAGTTCGAGAACGGGGTCTGCAACGACAGCCGCTCGCGGCGCCGCTGCCAGCGCTCGGCTTCCTCCTCGTTGCCGGAGAACAGATGGAACACGCTGCGCACCTGGGCGCCCAGCGGCGCGTAGAGCGGATGCCGCTCGAGCTCCGCGGCGCGCTCCAGCACCGCGGGCTTGCCGAGCGCGGCCTCGTCCATGGCGTGCCAGTAGATCAAGCTGCACCGAATCGCATGCTGGGACCTGGGCTCGAGGCCCTCGAGGGGGAGATCGAGCCGCTCGAGCAAGGCCAGACGGCGCTGGGCGACGTCTTTGCCGCGCAGCGCCTCGAGCGCCTGGCTCGCCAGCTCGCGCAGCAGGCCAAGCACGGCGGAGAGCGGCCGGAAGGGATCGATCGCGTCGGGCAAGCGCGCGAGCGCCGCGGCGTCGTTGTTGAGCACATACGTCTCGGTCAGCATCAGCGTGCACGTCCCGAGCTCACGGATCGCCTCGACCGGCGTAAGCCCGCGCTGCGAGGGGTCGGCGCGTTCGTACGTGCTGCGGGCGCGGTCGATGCAGCGGCGGATCCGTGCCACCGGATCGGGCTCGTCGGTGATCTCTTCCACGTAGATCCGACCCGAGTCGTGACAGAGCTGGGCCAGCGCGGGCCCGGCGTGCTTGATCATCGTGGGATCCGTGCTCGAGGAGAGCCACAGCAGCGCCTTGCGCAGCGGATACAGCCGCGAGGGCGGCAAGCCGGCGGCCTCGAAGTGCGTGACGCAAGCGTCGTACATCTGGGCCGCCTCGGCCGTGCGTCGAAACGCCGAATCGGCGATCAGCCTCTCGCTGGCGATTGCCGCCAGGCAGGCGTCCATGTCGCCGCCCAGGTAGCGGTGATACGCGCCCAGCAGCCGGGCGTCCGCCCCGTGCGCGCGCATGGCGCGATCCTCGTACACGGCCGCCAAGCGCAGGTGCAGCAGACGCCGGCGCTCGGGCAGCAGCTTGCGTTGCAGCGCCTGGGCCAGGCCTCGGTGGCTGAGGTGGTGCTTGCTGCCTGCGGCGACCAGCACCTGCGAGGCGACCAGTTCGTCGACGGCGCCATAGGCCTGCTTCGGGCCCTGGGGACCCGAGAGCTCGACCACCTCGTCGAGCTCGAGATGGCCGTGATCGGTCACCAGCGAGAGCGCCTCGGCCAGCGCGCGCGCCGGAGGACTGAGCGACGCGATCCGCGTGGACAGCGCCTGCTCGATGCTTTTGGGTAAGGCCTGATCGCGCAGCGTTTCGGGTAAGGTAAAGGTGCCGCGCTCGTAGCGTGCGATGCTGCGGTCGACCAGATACTGCGCGAGCTCCATGATCGTGCGCGGATTGCCCTGGGCGAGCGTGTGGATGAAGTCCGCGACCACCTGCAGCTGCGGTACGTCGCCGAACACGGAACGCAGCAGCCGCAGCGATTGCTCCGCGTCGAGCGGCCGCAGCGCGACGTGCACGGCGCCGGCCGCCAGCAGCTCCAGCGCCTCGTGGCCCTGCTCGCTCTCGAGCGCCGCCGCGACTACCAGACACGCATGCGGCGCGTCTCCGGCCAGCAGCGTCAGACACGCGCGGGAGGCTTCGTCTGCATGGTCCGCATCGTCGATGGCCACCATCAACGCACGCTCGCGCGACACCGCGAGCAGCCACTCGCGCACGGCTTGCAGCTCGCGCGCGAGCTGTGCCCGCCGGTCGGCCAGCAGGCTGGTCGGCCGGGCGTTGGGAAGCCGCGCGTGAAGCGCGCGAAAGAGCCCGCCCAGCACGGCGGCGTAGGGCTCGAAGCTGCTCGCCGCAAGATCGGGAGCCGCCTCGACCAAGCGCTCGATCAGCGCGCGCAGCACGCCCAGCTCGCCGCGCTGCGCGTCCTCCGCGTCCGCCGCGAGCACCAGCACGCCGTTGAGCTTGGCCTCGAGCACCAGGGCTTGCAGCAGGCGGCTGCGGCCGCTGCCCGCGCTGCCCCGCACCAGCACCGAGCTGCCGCGACCACGCACGGCGCGCACCAGACGCCTGTGGAAACTGTTCAGGGTCTCGGTGTGCCCGACTAGCGTCGGGGAAGTCAGATAGGCGCGCGCGACCTCGGGTTGGTCCAGGGGCGGAAGCGCCGCTACCGCGGTCAGGCGCTCGATCACCTCGGCGGCGTGGCTGGGTCGCGCCTGGGGGTCGAGGCTGAGCAGGGACATCACCAGCGCGTCGAGCGCTTCGGGCACGCCTTTGGCGAATGCCGACGGGGGCAGGATGGCGCGCGGCCACAGCTGGCGCAGCTCGCGCGCGTCGCGCGCCGGATAGGCGTCGTACCCGGTCAGCGTCCAGTACGCCAGCGCGCCCAGCGCGTACAGGTCCGTGCGCGCGTCCAGCACCTGGCCGTGGATCGCTTCAGGCGCCATGTACGGCGGCGTGCCCGCCACGTCCTTGGCCAGACCCATCGGCGCCATCGTGCCGAAGTCGATCAGCTTGGCCTGCCCGTCTCGCGTGCAGCGCACGTTGCGTGGGCTGAGGTCGCGATGGAGCAAGCGGCGCGAGTGCAGCAGCGCCAGCGACGACGCCACGTCGCGCAGCAAGCGACAGGCGCGGGGCCACTGCACCGGCGCGAGCTCGCGCAGATCGCTGCCGTCGAGCAGCTCCATCGTGTAGAACGGCCGGCCGTGGTCGACGCCGTAGTCGTACACCTGGATCACGCGCGGATGCCGCAGGTGCGCGAGCGTGTGATACTCGCGCTGGAACAGCGCGGCCGCCGGCCCCTTCTCCACGGCGGCTTCGCGCTGGAGGTACTTGAGCGCCAGCGAGCGCCCGGACGAGGCGTCGCGCACGGCGTAGACCGTGCCCATACCCCCTTTGCCCAGGGCGTGTTCCACTGTGTAGCGTCCGGCAATCAGGCTGCCGGGTATGATGCTGGCTAGAACCTGGCTGTTGGCCATCCGCGGACTCGGCTTCAATTCTACAGCACGCACTGCGACGCCGCGATGTGATCGGCACGGCGCGGGGAACGTGTGTCCGGCCGGCCCAGGTGGACGCTGCGACGCGCGCATGTAGGTCTGGACGTGCGCGCGCCCCACTTCTGAGGGGAGGTCGATACCCCGCGACGGGCTCGAGACGCGTCCGCGGCGAGGGACCTCGCGGCGATCGCGTGCGGGCGCTTGCGAGCAACTGGTGGCGCGTCCTCAACGTGGGATGTCGCCCTGGAGCCCATTGCCTGAGCGCGAAAGAATGCCTAACGTCCCGAAGCCATGTGGTGGAGAACAACGATGGTTTGGGTGTGCTGTGTGACGGCTCTAGGCTGCAGCAGCAAGAAGAACAACGACGCAGCCGGGGCCGCAGGCACCGGCGGCACGACCGTGGTCGGCACGGGCGGTAGCACGGCGCCGGGGACCGGCGGTATGCCCGCGAGCTTGTGCCCGATGCCGGCCACGCCGATCACGAGCTGCGGCGGTGTCGCGTGCCCTGCGGTGTCAGCCGGCCTCGCGGCCGCGTGCGTGCAGATCTGCTGCACCAGCGCCAACCAGTGCGGCACGCACAACGCTGCGCTCGACACCTCGAACGCGCAGTGCATGGCGCCGATGCAGAATTCGTCGCTGTGCCCGGATGAAACCATCATGGGTAACAACGTGCCGGGCTGTTGCGTGCCCAACACGAACACCTGCGGCATCCAAGATCTGCTCACCGGCATGGGCTGCATTCCGCGCAACAGCATGCTCCTGGCGCTGATCGCGCCCGGCCTGCAACCCAAGAACTGCGACGGCACTGCTCCGCCGATGGGCGCGGCCGGCGCGGGGACCGGCGGCATGGGCACCGGCGGCATGGGCACCGGCGGCATGGGCACCGGCGGCATGGGCACCGGCGGCATGGGCACCGGCGGCATGGGCACCGGTGGCATGGGCACCGGTGGCATGGGCACCGGCGGCATGGGCACCGGCGGCATGGGCACCGGCGGCATGGGCACCGGCGGCCACTGAGCCGGCACGGCGGATCCTGCCCCGCTCCCGAGGCCTCGCTTTCGGGGCTGGTGCTGCCGCGAGACGGCGGCTAGGCTGCGCCCCGCGAGCAGGACGTGGATCACTCCGATCAGGACCCGCAAGAGCCCGAGGTCGAGCCGCAAGCCGCCGAGGCTTCCGGGCCGGAGGAGCCGCCCGGAGCGGAGGATGAGCTCGAGGACGACGACGACGAGCCCGTGCCCGACGGACCGATTGAGGGGCTGTTCCGCGCGGTGCGCATCTTCATGGTGCCGTTCTTGCTCTCGTGGGCCGTGGCCTACATCGCAAGTCAGCTGAGCATGGACTGGCTCGTCTACGTCGGCATGGCCGGGGTCGGAGCCTCTGTGATCGGCCTGTGGGTCTGGCTGCTCAACCAGTGACTTCGTGCCAGGCGCGCCATCGAGCGCCAGCGCTGCCGGTCGGGCGGGGCGCAGGCGCGAGCAGCGCGCCGCGCCTTGAGCGAGGCCGATCTACGGCTTGGGCAAGTCGGTGTTCCGGATGTGGTCGCAGCTGACCGTGAAGTTGCTGTCGTTGGACAGGCGCTTCATCACGAACGTCGCGTTGCTGATGGTTTGGCTCTGCGGCGTGGTGTCGAGGCTGCTCACGATACTGCTGCCGCACACGCCGTCAGACGAGTCGTCGGTGCAACCCTGGATTCGGGAATCGCTCTGGATCGGCCCATTGTTGGGGCCCACCACGTCTCCGGAGATGTTGTCGCAGTCGGCGAAGGTGCCCTTGAGCTGACTGATGACACGTTGTGCGCTGTAGACTTCGTTGACGCGTCGAACGGCCCCGAATTCGCTCTGTGGAACGTACGCGTACGGCAAGCGTGGATCATTTTGATGGCTGGCGCCCCGCGGACACGCCGCGGAATTGGCTGGATAGGCGAACGGAGGATCGGGGATCGCGTTGTCGATGCCGATGCCGCCCGAAGGCACGGCGTAGCTGGTCACGCCAGGGTTGCAATCCCCGTCGTGGTCGACCCAGACGGCCCCGTTGGTCCCGCCGCTCGATCCGGCGGCGCCAACGTTCGAGCGGCTCGCGGGCCAGGCGCCGAACGGATCGGTCAGAGAGATACCGAACAGCTGCGCGGTAAGCGGCTCCTGATACGGCTGATCCTTGCGCGCGTTGGGCAGGGCGAACGATGCAATGCTCGTGGTCGCCTTGCTGGGACAGCTCGAGCATTGGCAGGTGCCCTCGCACTGGCATGCGTTCCCCGTGCCCCACGCCTGATTGGACACGAACTGCGCGTAGGCCTCGGGCGCGATGAACCCGGTGACCCCATCACCGCAGAGATCGGGAGTGGTCGCGCCGCAGAGAATAACGGTGCCCGACAGATTGCCGCTGGAATCGTAGGTCATCCGCCGAATCGCCCACGAATAGGTGGTCTCCGAGCCGCCGTCGATGACCTGGGTTCCGGTCAACGAATTGGTGACCGGCGGCCAGCTGAGGGGCGTGGCGAGGCGCACCGCAAATGTACCGGTCATGTTGCAGGCGCAGGTCGGGTTGTTGACGCCGTCTGCGGTCGGATCGATGGAGACCAAGCCCGAGCCGCAGTTGCAATGGTAGCCTTGCCCAGGCGAGTTCTCGACACACTGAGTGCCGGAATCGGTGCCGCATGGATCGCCGGCGCACTCGTTGATATTGGTGCAGCCGGTCCCGGACACCTTGCCGTCGCCGCTGTAGCCATCAGGGCATTGGCAGCTGAAGTCTCCGCTGTTGCCTGAAGGATCCGTGCAGCTCGCAATGTTCACGCAGGGATTGCTGTCGCACTCGTTGACCGTGGGCACGCACACGCCGTTGACTTTGGTGTAGCCGTTGGCCGTGTCGCACGTGCAGTCGGGCGATGCGCCCGACCCGTTGCAGTCCGTGGCGCCGGCGCCACATGCGTCGGTGCTGCCGTTGTACGGGCAAGTCCCGTTCGAGCAGGTGCTGCTGGCGCTGCAGGAATTGTTGTCATCGCAGGAGATCGTACCCGACTTCGGGGTCTTCTCGCAGTTACCGTTCGACGTGTTGCAAACGCCATCGTTGCAGGTGTCCCCAGGGCAGCTCTTCAAAGCACCGGGCTGGCAGGCACCGTTTGAGCACTGGTCGTTCTGGGTGCACGGATTGCCGTCGTCGCAAGACGCAGCGTTGACGTTGTACTGACAACCCACCCCCGCCGCACAAAGATCGTCGGTGCACGGATTGCCATCGTTGCAGCTCTGCGCAGTGCCACCCGTGCACGTGCCCGAGGTGCAAACCTCGCCGTCCGTGCAGGGATCGCCGTCGTCGCAGTCCATGCCTTCGCGGGTCGCCATCGCCATGCAGCCGGCAGTGGGATCGCAGATGCCGGTCGTACACTGGCTGTTGAGGCTCGTGCAGCTCATCGCCGTCGCGGTCGGGGTGCTGTCGCAATGGCCTGCGGCGTCGCCACGGCACTGGTAGGTGTTGCACACGTCTGCGACACCGACCATGCAGGCGTCTGTGATGCCAGTGCCGTCGTGGGTGCAGCCGCCCGGCGACACGCAGCTGTCGGCCGTGCATGGGTTGTCGTCGTTGCAATCCGGCGTGCCGCTGCCCGTACAGGCGCCACCGCTGCAGGTGTCGGTCATGGTGCAGCCGTCGCCGTCGTCGCAGGCGGTGCCGTCGTCTGCCGCCGCATACACGCAGGTCGAGCCATCCGCGCAGGTGGCGCCGTCGGCGACTTGGCACGCGCCGGGGCCATCGCAGGCGCTGGCGCAGCACACCGAAGCCACGCAGTGACCGTTGGTGCAGTCGTCGTCAGAGCCGCAAGCGGTGCCGTCGTCGGCCTTGCAGTCGCCCGAGCTGTCGCTGTAGCCGCTGGCGCAGGCGCAGCTCTTGCCGTCGCCGCTCCAGGCCGGCTCGTTGCAGGCGCAGTCATAGCCGCCGGGCGTGTTGGTGCAGGTCGCGTGGCTGTCGCAGTCGTTGAGC
Organism: uncultured delta proteobacterium; assembly: GCA_963778655.1. Taxonomy (GTDB): domain Bacteria; phylum Myxococcota_A; class Polyangia; order Polyangiales; family JAFGIB01; genus CAVZVA01. The sequence continues at coordinate 926,751 of CAVZVA010000009.1, read as the reverse complement.
GCTGCAGTGGCGCACTCGTCGATATCCGTACAACTCGAGGTGGTGCCCGAGGTTGTCAGCCGGTAGTGCGGGGGACAGGTGCAGACCGGCGTGCTTCCGCTGGTGTCGCAGGTCGAGGGCGCCATGCAGGTCTGCTTGCCGCAGCTCATCGACCCGGCATCGCCGCCACCGCCGCTGCCGCCTGTCCCGCCGCTGCCGCCTGTCCCGCCGCTGCCCTTTCCCCCGGTGCCGGGCTTGACCGACCCGTCCTTGCCGGCGTCGTTCTTGGTGCTCCCCCCGCCGCCGGCATCTTGCATCGCGCCGCCGTCGACTTTGTCCGCGTTGTGCGAGCCCGAACAGCCGGCGGCCATCAACAACACGAGTGGGACGGTTGAGACGAGTCGATCAATCCGCATCACAGGCAGCACCCTCGCAAGCTTTCCCCTAGGCGGAGTCTAGGCGGTTACCTGCGGAACACAACGGTGGCCTGTTTTGCACAGTGCCGTGGGGGAGCGCCGCAGGAACGCGCAGCTGGTTCAGGGATAAGTCGCGTTGCGCACGTCCGCGCAGGTCACGGTGTCGCCGAGCTTGCCCAGACGCACCATGCTGAACTTGGAACCCTCGCTGACCGACTTGTCGACCACGTTGAGCATCGGGTCGGGTGCCTGTCCCACGGCGAGGATGTTGTAGATCGGCATGTTCTCATCGAGGAACTGGGCCTGAGCCGCGCCGCAGGCCTCGTTCGGCCCCGCCGCCGGCCCGGGAAAGTCCGCGGTGCCCGGTTGCACCAGGCAGCCCCAGGCCCGCGACTGCACGAACTCGGCAATGCCGGTACCGCTTCCGCTGTTGCAGTCGTCGGAGATCTTGCCCGAGCCGCCGAGCTTGGTCCGCGTTCCCAGCAGCACACGGTCGGCGCGCCGCACGCCGCCGAAGATCGCGGCCGGGCTCGAGCTGAGCGGCGCGCCTTGAAAGGCGTATCCGGTATTCGCACAGCCGACGCCGGGCGGCGCCATGCCCATCGTGCGCAGCTTGACCGTCATCCCAGGCAGCTTGTCGTTGTCCTGATCGGGGAAGCATTGCGCACCACTTCCGGCAGGGCAGCTCAGCGAGGGCGTATCCGTGGGTGATGGCCACGGCGCTTCGGGATTGGTCAGATCGATGCCGAGCAGCGCAGTCTTGGCGTCGATCGTCATGATGCAGCCGGGATTGAGGCATTGGTAGCGGCCGCTCAGCTCGATCTTGGGCAGCTTCGGGCTCTCCCAGATCGAAACCGGGAACTCGGGGAAGTACGACTCGCACAGCGTGGTGCTGTAGAACGGCGGCAGCACCACGTTGCACGGCTGGACCTCGCCGTGCACCTCGTTGGTGTTGGGATCGATGCTGCTGACGGTGACCTTCAAGTGGAAGGTCATCATTGCCCGGCCGTCGTCGGTCAAGCCGACCAATCCGCCGGAACGCCCGCCCCAAGACACGTCGACCAGCGAGCGAATGCCGAAAATGCCGAGCGGCTCGCAGGTCTTGTCCTTTTCGACGTCCATCATGCCGCACGGCTTGGGCGTCTCGCCGGCCGCGTAATGACAGCCGAGCATCTCGGTCGTGTTCAGCCCCCCGCACTTGCCCTGGTCACTGCAGCAGCCTGGCTCCTGCAGCCCGCCGGCCACCATGACCGCAGGACAGCGGTCATCGACCACGCCGAGCTGATCGCGCTGCCAGCACGAGCCGCCGTAGTAGGTGGCGGCGGTTTGGCTGAAGTCGAGGCCGCACTGGCCCGCCGTCCGCGCCGCGCCTGCCGTGACATCGGCTTCGGACGTGCAGCACGGCTGAATCGGATCGGCGGCAAAGGGGCAAAACACTCCACCGCACTGCAGGCCGCCGGTCTGCATCGGCATCACCGGCGTGGTGGGCACGGCCATGGGGCCGAAGCTCTGGGTGGTGTCGTTGCCGTTGTTGTTGGTAACGGTATTGCGCGTGGGCACGGCCACCGTCGCCTGTGGCGCGCGCGAGTCGCCGGAAAGCTCGGGGCTTCGCGCGAGCCCGCAGCCCGTGCCGAAAATGACCGCCGCGAGCACCCACGGTGCGCCAGCCAACCACCTGGTCATCTCGGCTACTTCGACAGACAACGCCTTCGCCACCTGGACCGACCTCGCACCGTCACCCTCACCCAATCCTAAGCGAACCGCGTCCGTGCTACAGCCTATCTCGTATCCGGAGTGTGCGCGATGTCCAGCGGTCGGCTCGCGGCAAACGCAGAAAAGCGCGCTGACCCTGTCCCACATGTGCGTAGGCCCGAGATTTGAGCTGGCTGCGAATCCCGCGACGCGGTATGAGCGAGCTTCCGGGCGCCCGCGAGACAGCCGCGCCGCCCTTTTGGACCCGATCCGGAGCGGCCGCTCGATGGCGAACTGGGACGCGCGTTTCGTAGCTCTTGCGAAGCATATTGCGCAGTGGAGCAAGGACCCGTCGACGCAGGTCGGTTGCGTGGTCGTGGGCCCCGACCGCGAGATCCGCAGCACCGGCTTCAACGGCTTTCCCCGCGGCATCGAGGACAACGCCGAACGCCTCCAAGACCGGGAGAAGAAATACCCACTGGCGTGCCATGCCGAGGAGAACGCGATCATGCACGCCGCGCGCATCGGCGTCTCGCTCAAGGGCTGCATCGCGTACGTGACCTGGCCGCCCTGTACGCGTTGCGCGCGCTCGCTGATACAAGCCGGCATCGCCGAAATCGCGTACCCGGCCGGCCTCGAGATCCCGGAGCGCTGGCGGGAGGACTTCGACCTGAGCGCTGCGATGCTCGACGAAGCCGGGCTGCTGGTGCGAACCGTTCGCACCGACTGACTCGCCGTGTCGAGGTCCGCCGGGTGCGGGTGCCCTCGTGCTTGCCGCGGGCGCGCAGCTGTGATCACATCGCGCCATGTCGCGAGAGCCTCCGGCAACGCGCGCGCTCTGGGCTTGGGCTTTCTACGACTGGGGCAACTCGGCCTTCACCACCACGGTGATGGCCGGCTTCTTTCCGCTCTTCTTCAAGAAGTACTGGAGCGCAGGCGCCGACGTCACGACCAGCACGTTCCATCTCGGCATGGCCAACTCCAGCGCGAGCCTGGTGGTCGCGTTGAGCGCGCCCTTGCTCGGCGCGATCGCCGACAAGGGCCGCGCCAAGAAGCGCATGCTCGCCTTCTTCGCCGTGCTCGGGGCGAGCATGACCGGCGCGCTGTGCCTCGTCTCCAAAGGCGACTGGCAGACCGCCGCGTGGGTCTACGCGGCGGCCAGCATCGGCTTCTTCGCCAGCCTGGTGTTCTACGACAGCTTACTGCTGGCGGTCGCCCGGCCCGAACAGACCGATCGCGCCTCGGCGCTCGGCTACGCGCTGGGCTACCTCGGCGGGGGCTCGCTGTTCGCGCTCAACACGCTGATGGCGCTGCAGCCTGCGCGCTTCGGGCTCTCCGGCGTCGAGGCTGGAGTGCGCCTGTCGTTCGTTACGGTTGCGCTCTGGTGGGTGGCGTTCACGCTGCCCTTGCTGCGCTACGTGCCCGAGCCGGATGCCGACGGCACGCCCGTGCCACCGCTGCAGGCGATCGCCGGCGCGCTGCGTCAGCTGCGGGCCACGCTGCTGCGCGTGCGCTCGATGCGCGTGGTGTGGATGTTTCTGCTGGCGTACTGGCTGTACATCGACGGGGTCGACACCGTGATCACGATGGCCATGGACTATGGGCTCTCGCTCAAGCTGAAGGCCAGCAGCTTGACGATCGCGCTGCTGATCGCGCAATTCGTCGGCTTCCCCGCGGCGCTCGCTTTCGGCCGGCTCGGCACCGCGATCGGCAGCAAGCGCGCGGTGCTGCTCGGGCTGGTCGTATACGTGGGCGTCACGCTCTACGGCTACGGCATGCGCACCGAGCGAGAGTTCTACGCGCTGGCAGTGGTCATCGGGCTGGTGCAGGGCGGTGTGCAATCGCTGAGCCGCGCGCTCTACAGCCGGCTCATCCCCGAGGCCGAAGCCGGTGAGTTCTTCGGTTTCTACAACATGCTGAGCAAGTCCGCGGCCATCATCGGACCGGCGCTGATGGGACTGACCAGCCTGCTCACCGGAAATCCGCGGCTGTCGATCCTCTCGCTCACGCTGCTGCTGGCCGCCGGTGGCGCGGTGCTGCTGCGCGTGCAGGAGCCTGCCTGACCGGGGGCTCCCGCGTTCCCGCTTGCAGCGCCGAACGCGCGACGCAAGCGAGGCTCAAGCCGGGGAGCGCCGCCCGTAGTTGGCGTCGATCCAGCGCTGGTAGTCGCCGGTGCGAACCTCGTCGACCCATGCGCGGTTCTCGAGGTACCAGCGCACGGTGCCGCGCAGGCCGGTAGCGAAGGTGTGCCGCGGGCGCCAGCCGCACTCGCGCTCGATCTTGGAGGCGTCGATCGCGTAGCGCAGGTCGTGGCCGGGCCGGTCGCGCACGTAGGTGATCAGACCGAGCAACTCCGCGCTCGGCGCGGAGGTCTCCTCCGCGACCAGCCGGCAGATCTCCTGGACCACGTCGAGGTTGCGGCGCTCGCTGCGACCGCCCACGTTGTAGGTCGCGCCGATGCGGCCGCGCTCGATCACCGCCCAGATCGCCTCGCAGTGGTCCTCCACGTGGAGCCAATCGCGCACGTTCTTGCCCTCGCCGTAGACCGGCAGCGGCTTGCGCTCGAGCGCGTTGAGGATCATCAACGGGATCAGCTTCTCGGGAAATTGGTACGGGCCGTAGTTGTTCGAGCAGTTGGTGATCTTGACCGACAAGCCGTAGGTGCGGGCATACGCGCGCACCAGCAGATCGCTCGAGGCCTTGGATGCCGAATACGGGCTCGAGGGATCATAGGGCGTGCTCTCGGTGAAATACCCTTGATCGCCCAGCGAGCCGTACACCTCGTCGGTGCTGACGTGGTGGAACAGTGCGCTCGGCCGGCGCGCGTGCAGGCGGCGGAATGCCTCGAGCAGGTTGAAGGTGCCATCGATGTTGGTGCGGATGAACGCGTCCGGCTCCTCGATGCTGCGGTCCACGTGGCTCTCCGCGGCGAAGTGCACGACCAGCTCGGGCTGGTGCCGCTCGAACACGTCCGCGACCTGGTCGCGGTCCGCGATGTCGATGCGCTCGAGGCGGTAGTTGTCGCGTGCATCGATCGCGCGCAGGTTGCCGAGGTTGGCGGCATAGGTGAGCTTGTCGACGTTGACGAACAGCCGATCGGGCTGGCGCGGCACCCACAGGTTGAGGAAGTTCGAGCCGATGAAGCCGGCTCCGCCGGTAACGAGGATGTTGCCTGAGCTCATGTGCGCGCGGTCCCTTGCCGTCGGCCTTGCGGATCGGAGGAGTATCGCACAAGTGGGTGCCCAGACCAGCTCGTCCTGGCGCGCGTTATTCCGTTGCCAGCACATTGCTGCGGTATCCTGTGGCCGGTCCCGGGGTGGCCCGCTAGGCTCTCGAGCACGGGTCGCACCTCGAATGGCGGCCCCTTGCGCCGAGCGGCAGGTTCCGCTAGCCGAACGGCGGGAACACCAGGAGAGACTCAATGATTGAACAGGGGATCATCTTGGCGGGAGGCACAGGCACGAGGCTGCACCCGCTGACTCGTGGCGTGAGCAAGCAGCTCATGCCGGTCTACGACAAGCCGATGATCTACTACCCGCTCACCACGCTGATGCTGTCGGGGATCCGGCGCATCCTGGTCATCACCACGCCCCACGAACAGAGCGCGTTCCGTGCCTTACTCCAGGACGGCAGCCAGTGGGGGCTCGACCTCTCGTACGCGGTCCAACCCAGCCCGGACGGCCTGGCTCAAGCGTTCCTGATCGGGCGCGAGTTTCTGGGCGGCCGACCGTGCGCCCTGGTCTTGGGCGACAACATCTTCTACGGGGGCGGGCTTAGCGGCGTGCTGGAGCGCGCGGCCAAGCGCGAGACCGGGGCCACGGTATTCGGCTACTGGGTCAAAGACCCCGAGGCCTACGGCGTGGCCGAGCTCGACGCGCAGGACCGCGTGATCAGCCTCGAGGAGAAGCCGGCCAAGCCGAAGTCGCACTACGCTGTCACCGGCCTGTACTTCTACGACGGCCAAGCCAGCGACTTGGCGGCTTCGTTGCGACCTTCCGCCCGCGGAGAGCTCGAGATCACCGACTTGAACCGGCTCTACCTCGAGCGCCGAGCGCTCCACCTGGAGAGGCTCGGGCGCGGCTTTGCCTGGCTCGACACCGGCACCCCGGACGCCCTGCTGCACGCGGCCCAATTCGTTCATACGATCGAGGTGCGCCAGGGCCTGCAGCTCGCCTGCCCTGAAGAAATCGCCTTCCGCAATGGTTGGATCACGACTGCCCAGCTGGAGCAACTGGGCACTGCCTTGAGCAAGACCGCGTACGGGCAGTACCTGATGTCCCTGCTCGACGACCTCCCCAACGCGTGAACGACACCCGAAAAGAAGGCCGCCTGCAGGTATCGCTCGTGGCTCGGTACCGCGAGCCGACGATGACCGAGCCACGCGAAGGCGAGTGCCGGGACATTTCCCCGGGCGGGATGTTCATCCTCACCCCTCGCCCGTCCCCGCGCGGCGCCCTGATCCGCTTCGAATGCGCGGCGGACGTGGCCGACGATTACTTCCGCGGAACCGGCCGCGTGGTCTGGCAGCGAAACAAGAGCGATCCCCGTGGCCCTGCCGGCATGGGCGTGCGCTTTGTGCGCCTGGAGGCGGACGGACGCGAGGCCGTGGAGCGCATCGTCGAACGCGCCCTGATCGAGCGCCAGCGTAATCGGACCGATTCGGACCGCCGCACCAGCAGCGGGCCACCACCGCGGGTGCGGGCATCGGACACGGCCGCCCAGCCGTTCGCAATCCTGGCCACTCCGGGCGAGCCGAGCCCCGGGACGCGCCAGATCATCGATAGCGCCCTGATGCGCCGCTCTCCGACCCTGCGCGGGGTCGCGGCCACGCGACCCGAGTCCTCGCCTCCGCAGCCCAAAGCCGCCCCGCGTTCGCCGCTGCCTCCCTCCCCCTTGCCCGCCAGCCCGACTGTAGAGGTCGCCGCCAACAAGCCTATTTCGTCCTCGCCCCCGGCGCGCGCCTCGCGCGCCCCGGCCGACCCCAGCCCTTGGCCTTCCCCACGGCCCCCACCGCGGTCGCCCCTGCCGCCGCGGCCGGCGGCCGCGACCCGTAGGAACGCCGGCCCCTCGCCCTTGCTGCCCCGATCGTTGTCGCCGGGCGCGGCGACCGGCACGCTGCGGGAGCGGCTGGATCGAACCCGGCGTGGCGCCTCGCTTGGGAGCAATGGCCCCGCGGCGCCGGAACGGTCCGTCCCGCTCAGCCCGACGGGAGACAGCAGCCGGCCCCCACCCGAAAGCCTCTCCGCGCGAACCGGCCACCCCGGCGCGGGCGACAGCGATCGGCCGTCGCGTGTGACCAGCGATCGACCTCCTGGTCCGGGGCGCACCGATGATCTGCGGGCACAGGCGGCAAGACCCGTGGCCCCCGGCAGCGACCCTGGGGAGCGCGCGCCGAGTGCCACCACCGTGCGCGAGGCTGCTTCCCGCGTGACCCTGCCCTCAGGCGACGATGAGCACGCGCTCGACGAAACCCCGTTCATGCTCCCGGATGTCGATCGCCACTCAGAGGGATCGCGCTGGATGCTGTGGGTGATTCTCGGTACGGGGCTAGCCGCGGCGGCAGGGCTGGCCCGCGTGTTCGGCGGAGGCACGGTCGGCGCGGGGCAAGAGGTCGTCAGTCATCCCGAGCCCGCCCCGAGCCCTGCAGCGTCCGCGCCAAAGGCTCCTCCAGCACCGTTACCTGCTCCGGCGGCGGCAGCGCCGGCCTCGGCAGCCCCCACGCACGCGGCTCACGCCGGCCAGCCGGCTGCCAGCGCACCGACGCTGGGCAGCGGGTCATCCCAGGCGCTGGCACCGCCCAACAACGAACCGCCCAGAGGTTCCTCCGCGGGCTCCTCCTCGACACACGAGGCGCCGCACGCGCCGCCGAGCGGCGTGCCGCACACCTCGAGCCACGGACCGGCGCGAGCCGCTCAAACCACGGCGCTCTCGGGGGTGGAGCCGAGCCAACCGCCGAGAGCCAGCGCCCCGAGCCCCGCGCCGCCAGAGCCGAGCCCCACACCCGCGCCGGCCATACAACCGTCCGCCCCGCCCCAGGCGCCACCCGCCGCGCGGCCGGCGCCAGCTGCTGCCGACGCACCTCAAGCTCGGCTGCAACAGGCGCTCGACTGTCTGTCACGCGGTGACAACGACTGCGTGGTGCGCGTGCTCAAGGACAAAGCGAGCAGCGCCCGCGAGCTGGAGCTGCTGATCGCGACCTACCGCGCGATGGGCGAGCAGCCCAGGGCCGAACGAGCCATGAATCGCTACCTCGAGAGTTATCCGGCCGGATCGCATGCGGTCGAATACCGGCGGCTGCTGAAACGGCAGGCGCCGGCGGCGGAAGGAACCCCGCCCTGAAGCCGCCGCACCGCCTCAGTGGCTCGTGGTGGTGCGGTTGAGCGTAACGGCCAGCAACGCGCTGCTCAGACCGAGCGAGAGCACGGGCGCAACCAGCCCGACGACCTCTCCAATGTCCTCGATCGGGTGGTCGGTCACGAAGATGATGTCGCCCGGCTGCAGCAGCACGTCGTGCGAATCGCCGTCGACGACGGCACGCAAGCTGGCGCGGTAGACACGCGGCGCCTCGAGCGTGCCCCGAATCACGCGGATATCGCTCTTGTCGGCGCCCACGGTGACGCCGCCCGCCAGCGCGAGTGCCTGCGTGAGCCGCAGCCCTGCATGGTGCGGAAACACGCGCGGCGTACCGACTTGCCCCAGCACGCTGATGCTCGAGCCCAGCGCGGGCGGCACGTAGATGTGGTCTCCGGGGTGGACGTACACGTTGTGCGCGGGGTCGCCTCGTAGCGCTTTGGCGATGCTGATCGGCAGCGGCTTGCCGCCTCGAATCAGCACCGCTCCGTCCAGGTCTGCCATGGATAGCGGCGGGGAGCCCGGAGTTGCGGGCGCTGTCAGGGGTCCCCCGGCGCTCGCAATCACGTCTGCCACCCGCGCCCCTGGGATGAGCTGAACCGAGCCCTGCGTGGTGACCGCGCCGAGAACGGTGGCATGCTGCCCCTTGGCGTCCGTGAGCTCGATCGTGACTTGCACGAAGCGGTCGAACTTGCGCAGGGCTTCTTGCACCCTTCTCTCGGCCTCACTCAAGCCCCGACCGCCGACTTCGACGTCGCCCGCCATCGGCAGATGTACTTGCCCGGTAGCGTCGACCACGATGCCCGTCCAGGTCTTGGTCTGCTCGGACGCGACGTCTATGCTCAGCACGTCGCCGGGTTGGAGCGTGAGCGCCGGAGCGCGATCCCGGGGAAGCCCGGGGCGGGCCAGAGGATTGGGTCCCGAGAAACCGTCTCCCTTGCGCGGGTAGGCGGGCGCCTGGGGCAGTCCGCCACAGCTGGCGACCACGCTGTAGATGCACACGATGCTGCAGATCCGGCGCCACATGCTTGCATCTCCTCCGCGGGAGCTCCGGCCATGCATCTTGCCAGGCCCAACCGCTCGGTCAATCGCTCACTGCGACACGATCAGGGCGACGACCAGCGCGCTCACGCCGATCGCGACGAATGGGATGACGAGCCTCATCACCTCGCCCAGGTCTTCCATTGGGTGGTCGGTGACGAAGATCACGTCCCCCGATCGTAGCCGCACGTCTCTACGCTTGCCCTCGGCAATGGCCGTCAGGCTCGCCCTGTACACCGCGGGCGCCTCGACCGGTCCGCGGATCAGACGGATGTCGTCCTTGTCGCCGCCGATCGTGATGCCGCCGGCTTCGCTGAGCGCTTCGGTCAATCGCAGACCGTGGCGGTGGGGAAAGATTCCGGGGGCGCCCACCTGCCCCAAGACGCTGACCCCGTTGTCCGTGGCAGGCGGAACGTAGAGTTGGTCGCCAGCGTGCAGGTACACGTTGTGGCGACGCTGCCCACGCAACGCCTGATCGACGTTGATGGGCAGGGCCTTGCCGTTGCGGATCAACACGGCTTCCTCGAGATCGCCTACCGGCACCGGCAACGGCCCTCCGCCGAGGATGGACGCCGACGCCCTCTGCACCCCGCCCGCGGCCGCGATGGCATCGACCACGCGCATTCCCGGAGTCAGCGTGACGTACCCGGGCCTGGTCAACGCACCGAATGCGCTCATGCGACGGGGAGAGCGGGGCGACAGGTGCAACTCGATTTCGGCAAACTTGTCAGAGGTATGCACGGCCTCGGCGATCCGTCTTTCGGCCTGAGGCAGGGACAAGCCCGCAACGGCGACATCGCGCTCGGAGGCTGCGTGCAACTGGCCCCGCGCATCCACCACGCCTCGGCGTTGACGTACCCGGCCCCCGCTGATGACATCGATCAAGACTTGGTCCCCCGCGCGCAAGGAGCCATCCGGCGGCCGATCGTTGGCGATGCCTGGGGCGGTGCCCATGCCCGAGTGCAGAATAGGCGGCGGCGGAAACGACGCACAGCCCGCGGCGACGATCGCCGCAAGTGCCGTGGCAGAAAGGGCCCAATGCGACGGCGCCGGTGACGTGGCTCGGCATCCCAGCGCGCTCTTCTTGCTGAGCGAAATCCGTGCCCGAGGGAATGGGTACATGGGGCCCGCTGCGGCCGGCGCCGCAGCGCGGCCGGTCTACAGTAGATCAGCGAGCTGCGTTGTCGAACCGCCGCATCGCCAAATTTGGAGGCAAACCAAAACGCATGAGGGCGCGCTTGCGGCTGGCACCGCCCGCATGCTCAGTACGCGCATGCTCAGTACGCGTTGCGGTTGCGCAGCACGGTCCAAACGGTCAAGAGGATGATCTTGAGGTCGAGGCCGAGGTTCCAGCGATTGATGTACTCGAGGTCGAACTCGACCCTCTTCTCCATCTTGTCGACGGTATCGGTCTCACCCCGCCAGCCGTTGACCTGCGCCCAACCAGTGATGCCGGGCTTGACCTTGTGCCGCCGCATGTAGCCGCGGATGAGCGAGCGGTATTGCTCGTTGTGGGCGACCGCGTGCGGCCGGGGCCCGACGATCGACATGGTGCCCGAGAGCACCTGGAGGAACTGCGGCAGCTCGTCGAGCGAGGTGCGCCGCAAGATCGCCCCGATCGGGGTGACCCGCTTGTCGTTGCGCGTCGCCTGCACGACCTCGTTGCCGTCCTCGCACACGGTCATGGTGCGGAACTTGAGCACGCGGATCTCCTCGCCGTTGAGGCCATATCGGCGCTGGCGGAAGAACACTGGACCGCGAGAGGTCAGCTTGACGGCCAGTGCGATCACCGCCATCGGAACCGCGATGATGCCGAGGATGATGCCGGCCATCACGATGTCCTCGAGACGCTTGACGAGGCCATCGACGCCGTGAAACGGGTCCTCGACCACGCTCATGACCGGCACCTCGCCCACGCTGGACCAGCGCGCGCTGAGGAGATCATAGCCGCCGAAGTCGTACGCCAAGTACACCGAAGCGGTGGTATCTGCCAGACGCCGCACCAGGGCGTTGATGCGCGGCTCGGCGCGAGGTGGCAGCGCGATGTACACCATGTCGACCTCGCGACGGCGAGCCTTGTCGACCAGCGCGTCGAAGCCGCCCTGCACTTCGATCTGCACCTCGTTGTTCGGCTCCAACCGTTCGATGCCGCGGTCGTCGAAGAACCCGACCAGCCTGACGCCCATCCAAGGCGACAGCGCAATGCGGCGCGCCAACCGCTCGCCGACCGCCGACACCCCGACGATCGCCGCGGCCCGGCTGTTGTAGCCGCGCACGCGCGCTTCCTGCAGCATGATGCGCAAGACGACGCGCCAAGCCCAAAGTGCTCCCGGCGCAACGACCACCCACGCGGCCATCATCTTTCGGGAATAGTGCGCCGAGGTCTTGGTCAAGAACGCCACGAGCAGGAGCATCGCGACGACCCCCAGCCAGGCGGTCGCCAGGTGCATGAGCTCTTCGCGCACGGGCTCCCCACGCTGGGGGCGGTAGAGCCCGCTAGCCTCGCCGAACAGGTAGAAGAGGATGGAAGCCGCAGCGGCAGCGAGGCTCTCACCGTTGTGCCACGGCTCACCGAAGACCAGCGACACGATGAACAACGCGACGCTGATCCACACCATGTCCGCAAGGCGCGAGGCAAACTCGACTTCCGTTTCGTACGGCCGAATCACACCGCGGGGGTCACGCATGGCAGCAAAGCCTCAGGAGGAACGGGTTGAAGGAGATACTGGCTTCAATCATAAGCATGGACCGTGCCACCCAAATCACAGGGGCTTTGCTGGGGCTTGAATGCTGGCCTTCGCCACGGGTCGGTGCGCAGCTGCGCAGACTGTGCAGCCAGCCGCGCAGAAGCGGCGCAGCCTGATCACGACGATTGCTCCCCCAACTGCGCAGGCCAATGTGTGGTCGGCTCGATCTCCTGTCGGACGGCAGGCAAGCCGCGATTCTGAGCGCCGGTTTCCGCACGGAAACACAAGGGCCAGTACTTCAACAGGGTTGTGCAGGCTCTGCGTCAGCTGGGCGAACGATTTGCGAGCCTGTGTTGAGAGTGATACCGTCGCTCCTGGATCCTAGAGGCGATTCGTCGCCCTTGCTTGCGTGATCGTATCTTGGAGTGGCGCATGATCGCGCAGTGAACGACTTGGCACGAAGCGTGCAAGAATCTCCCTTTGAGGACCATGAGTCCTACGGACCTCCTAGAATGAGGGGACACATCATGAAAAAGTATATCGGCACAGGACTCGTTCTCTGGACCCTGGGTTCAATGGTGCTGCCAGCTAGCGGTCTGGCCGAACCGCCGCAACACAGCCTCCGCGCTCACCACACATGGCGGCGCTGGAGTTTGCAGCGCGGCGAGCAGGTGCCCTCGGTACCGGAGCTCAACCCCACCCAGGGGGGAGAGGCTTTGGCCTTGCTCCTCGGGGGTATCGCGCTGGCAGTGGACCGTTCTCGGCGACGGCGAGTCGCGCCCTAGCTCGAGAACGAGGCAGCGCGGGTGGCCCTTCCTTCGCCCGAAGACCTCAAAGTGTCGCCGGCGCAAGGCAGGCCTCTGGTCAGGCGCCTGCTTGCGGCGGGGGCACTGCTGCTCGGCGAGTACCTGCTGATCAGCTTCCTGTTCGACGCCCAGTCGCTGCAAGCAAACGGCGACCTGCTGTCGGGCCTGCACTACGTCGGCGACCTCGGCTCAATTGCGCTGGTCGCGACCGCGGCGGCCCTCGCGCTGATGGGGCCCACGCTGCGGCGCGCGCTGTCCGGGCTTTCGCCGAGATCCGGATCCGAGGGTAACCCATGGCCGCTCGCGGCCGTGCATGCAGCCGCCTACTCCCTGTTCTTGCTCGTCACGCGCCACGTCTTCGCTGGCGATCCGGGGGTTCGACCGGGCCTCGGTTGGGGAATCGGCTGGCTGTTATCGGGCCTGGTGGTGTTCGGCACGTGGCTACCGCTCGCGCTGCCCTGGCGTGCGTTCTCACAGCTGCGGCGCGTGTTCGCCGCCGCGCTCGGTGTAGGGGTGGCTGCGGGCATGGCCGCCTGGGTTGGCGGCGAGCTGTCCTCGGTAGGCTGGCACAAGATGGCGTCGATCACGCTCTCCGCGGTTGCAGCGGTGCTGCGACCGATCGTGGACGACGTCCTCGTCCGACCGGCCGCGTTGACAATTGGCACCGCGCACTTCGCCGTGCAGGTCGCACCCATTTGCTCTGGATTCGAGGGCATCGGCCTGATCGTGGTCTTGCTGTCTGGGTACATGCTCATCGAACGTCGACACTTGCGGTTCCCCCGCACGTTGGCGCTGCTTCCAATCGCCGTGATCACTGTGTGGATGGCGAACATCGTCCGCATCGCCGCGCTGATCCTCGTCGGAACCTACCTATCGCCGCAACTCGCGATCGGTGGATTCCACTCCAAGGCCGGCTGGCTCCTCTTTTCGGCCGTTGCGCTGGGCTTCGTCGCGATAGCGCGCAATGCACGCTATTTTGCCAGCGAAGGCGACACCGCGAACCAGGGGCATACAAACTCGGCGACCGCCTATCTGCTGCCGCTGCTGACGCTGCTCGCGACCGGATTGGCCACAGGCTTGCTCAACATCGGGTTCGACTGGCTCTATCCGGTGCGCGCGGCATGTGTGCTCGCGGTGCTGTTCGCGCTACGCTCACGCTATCGCGAGTTGCCGCTGGGGTTGCACTGGCAGAGCGTTGGGATCGGCGTGGCGGTGTTCGGGCTCTGGTATCTGCTAGCCGCGGGCGGCGACGAAGCAGCGGTGCGGGACTTGCGCCAGGGACTGCGCATGTTGGGGCCAGTGCGTGCTGGCGTATGGCTCGCGGGACGCGCGCTGGGAGCGTGCGTGGTGGTGCCGATCGCCGAAGAGCTTGCGTTTCGGGGCTACCTGCTGCGACGGCTCATGCGCGCGGATTTCACCGAGGCGGACCCGCGACGGATCGCCTGGGTAGCATGGGTCGTATCGTCGCTCGGATTCGGCATCCTGCATGCAGACTGGCTCGCCGGCACCTGCGCAGGTCTGGCTTACGCCCTGGCGCAACAGCGGCGCGGGCGCGTGACCGACGCGATCGCGGCGCACGCGGTCACCAACCTGCTGCTTGCGGCCGATGCCCTGCTATTCGGGCACTTGCGCTGGTGGGCCTGACGCGCGCGGCCGCCCGCTCGCGGCTCGACGGCAATGGGGCGGCGAAGTCACTGGCGGCGCCCCTGCAGGCGCGCGCCCGCTGCTACGCAGGCAATGCCACCGAGCTCGAGTATCCAGTTGACGCGAGCCCCTAGGTAGGTGCGATCGAGCAGGATGTCCACGTGGTGGAACGACGCGGCGCGGATCAACACGAAGGTGGCGATGAAGATCGCCCCGAAGCCCGCAAGCCATAGCTCTCGCAGGTGCTTGCGCATGAACCAGAAGCCAGCCAAGAGGGACGCAGAAGCCAGCCCCAAGAGCCCGTGGATGAACAGTCGCTGAACGACTTGGCGGCGCTCGTACCAGCCGTCGCGCTGGGCCACGCGCCTGCCGACTACGGTCAGCAAGGTCTGCAGATCGAGCTGCTTGTTGATGCCCAACGCCAACATCAATACGGCAAAGCAGCCCCAGGCAAAGGCCAGACGCGGCTCGGCCGTTGCCCCGCGGCGAGCTCTCTGCCAAGCTCGGAAGCACAGGACGGCCGCCACCAGATAGGCGAACACCGTGAACCATCCGAGTGGCGTAGGGTCGCCGATGCCGGGAGCCCAATCGCCTTCCGGAGTCTGCGTGAGGAAGAAGCCCATACCCGAGTATGGCGGTCGCGTCTGCTGTGACCCTGAAGCCTCGACAAGTCAAATCGCAGCCGCCACGATCACGAAAGCGCCGACAGGACGCGCTCCAAGCTCTCCTCCCACGGGCGCGACGGTCCGATCTCCGCCTCGGTGAGGCTCAGATCGAGCACACTGTAGCGCGGCCTGGAAGCGGGTCGTGGAAACTCCTCGGTCGTGCAGGGGACGATCTGGCAGCTCGACCCCTCGGAGGCCGCGATCCGAGCGGCAAACCCGTACCAGGAGCACTGGCCCCCATCGGTCACGTGAAAGCTCCCGGTGCAGCCGCGCCGCAGCAACGCAAACGACCGCTCCGCCAGATACTCGGCGCTGGTGGGACGCCCGACCTGGTCGCCGACCACCTTGACCGATGCGCGTGTTCGCATCAGCTCGCGCATTGTCAGCACGAAGTTCTTGCCCCACGGGGCATACAGCCAGCTGGTCCGGACGAGCAGGTGGCGGGCCGTGCTCTGCTCTAGCAAGCGCTCACCGAGTGCCTTGCTGCGACCGTACGCGTTGATCGGCGCACGCTGGTGATCCACGGGATAGGGTCGATCTGCGTAACCATCGAACACATAGTCCGTGCTGAAGTGCACCAGCGTTGCGCCGAGCTCCGCACAGCGCCGCGCCAGAACGCCGACGCTCTCGCCATTGATGGCGGTTGCGGTGGCCTCGTCGCTCTCGGCGGCGTCCACGTTGGTAAAGGCCGCGCAATTGATCACGGTGCGCACGCCGAGCTGCACCGCTGCGCAAATGCTCTCCGGAACAGCGAGATCGATTTCCGGCAGATCCATCACTTTGAAGGCGAGGTTCTCGCGCGTGAGCAGCGCGGCGAACGCGCGACCCAGCATGCCCGTGGCGCCGACCAGGAGCAACGGCGACAGCTCGGTGCTCTGCACGCCTACTCCCGCTCCCCTGGCGCCAGGCGCTCTAGGGCAATATCGCGCAGCCGAGGAGCCGCCGCGTCCTTCGCTGACAGCAGCGGGGTCGACGTCGGCCATTCAATGCCGAGGTCGGGGTCACTCCACAACACCGATAGCTCGGCTTGCGGCGTGTAGTACTGGGTGCACTTGTACGCCACGACGGCGTGCTCACTGATGACGCAGAAGCCGTGCGCGAGACCTGGCGGCACGTAGAACTGCCGGCGATTCTTCTCTGAAAGCACTTGGGCCACGGCGCTGCCGAAGGTCGGGGAGCCAGGGCGCACGTCGACTGCGACGTCGAGCACCTCGCCCTCGAGCGCGTATACGAGCTTGCCCTGCGCGAATGGCGGAGACTGCAGGTGAAGACCGCGCAGCGTGTGCCGGCACGAACGCGAGACGTTGTCTTGAACGAAGCTAGCGGGCAGACCCCGCTCCGCAAAGCGTCGCGCCGAATAGCTTTCGAAGAAGTATCCGCGCGGGTCCTCGAACACGTCCGGCTCGATCACGACCACGCCTTCAAGCGCCGTGGAAATCAAACGCACAGCGTCAACCCCCGGTGCAACGGCAGCAGCTTCGAGCCGCACGGATGCGTTTCTGCTTGCCGCCCGTCGCCGCGCATCGAGGCGGGCGAGCGCGATCGGTGCTGGCGACGATGGGGACCCAACTCATGGATGCAGGATCGTATGGCGTCCTCGAGTCGCGCACAAGGCGGGGCGCGGCGCAGGCTAGCGGTCGCTTGCGACCACATCTACGTGCTCATGCCGCCGTCGATCACCAGCGTCTGTCCGGTGAGGAATGACGGCGCTTCCAACGCCACGTAGGCGACCAGCGCAGCGATCTCGTCGGCGCTGGCGAAGCGGCGCATGGGCACGCGCTCGAGCGCCGCCTTGCGCTGCGCGGGCGTGAACGAGCCCAGCATATCGGTGTCGACGTAGCCCGGCGCGACGGCGTTCGCACACACGCCCCACGGGGCGAGCTCCTTGGCCAGCGCGCGGGTGAAGCCGATGATCGCCGACTTGGCCGCGCAGTAGTTGGTCTGCCCCGCGATGCCGATCACCCCCGAGACCGAGGTCAGGTTGACGATGCGGCCGGCGCGCTGGCGCATCATCTGGCGCGCTGCCGGCCGCGTGGCGCCGAACAGCCCATTGAGACTGGTGTCGAGCACGTTCGACCACTCGTCGTCGCTCATCATGGGCAGAAGTCGATCGGCGGTGACGCCTGCGTTGTTGATCAGGACGTCGAGCTTGCCGCGCTCCGCCAGCACGCCCTCCACGAGCGCCGCGAGCGCGGCCTTGTCGCGCGAGTCCGCGCGCACGGCGCGCAGCCTGTGGCCTTCGCCGCGCAGCGCCTGCACGACCGCGTCGGCCGCCTGTTCGTTGCTGAGGAAGGTGAAGCAGACCTCCACGCCCGCACGGCACAGCCGCTCGACCACCGCCTTGCCGATGCCGCGCGACCCTCCGGTGACGATCGCGACGCGATCCTGGCTCGGGGTTGCTTCAGCGCTCATCGGGCTGCTCTAGCACCAGCGCGGAGCAGGCGCCCGTGAACGAGGT
Organism: uncultured delta proteobacterium; assembly: GCA_963778655.1. GTDB lineage: Bacteria > Myxococcota_A > Polyangia > Polyangiales > JAFGIB01 > CAVZVA01. The sequence continues at coordinate 909,012 of CAVZVA010000009.1, read as the reverse complement.
AGCGGTGACCAGCGCGCGGCCCGGAGCCAGCGCGGTGGGCTCGCGCGGGCAGCACAGGCCCGGCGCGCGCGGGCGGCGCAGGCGCGCGATCGGGGGCGCAACGCCCAAGCGCAGCGCGGCCAGGGCCGCGACGCTCTGCAGCAGCCCCGAGACGTCGAAGGTCTCGCCAAGATTGGCCTTGGTAGCCAACAGTGGCGTGCAGCCGGCGGCCGGTCCCAGCAGCGCGAGCAACGCGCGAGCGTGCGCATCGTCGTGTGCGCGGAGGCCGTTGGCGCCCGTGCTCACCAGCGCGAGCTGGCCCGGCTCGATTCCCGCCAGGCGCAGGGAGCCCGCACAGGCTCGTCCGAGCGCGTGATCCAGCCCCGCAGGCTCGGGCGCGAACGCGCTCGCCAGCCCAGCGATTGCGAGCTTCGGCTGCGCGCCGCGTGCGTGCGCGCTGTCGGCCCGCTCCAGCACCAGCGCGGCCGAGGCCTCGCCGAAGGCCAGCCCGCACGCGCGCTCGTCGAGCACCGCGAACTCCTCCGCGCTCGCCGCGAAAGACGCCTCCGTCGCGGAGGCCGCCAGCTCGCGGCACGGCCCCATCGCCCCGACCACGACGCAGACATCGGCGCGCCGGTCCGCCAGCATGCGCGCGCCCAGGCCGAGGGCTGCGAGACCGGCCGCGCCACCGTCGCTGAGCGTGACCGAGAAGGCCTTGGCGCCGAAGGCGAGCGCGACGGCTGCGCCCGGCGCGCTGTGCAAGCCCAGCGGCATGAGCGTCGGGTTGGTGCGCTGGATGCCGAGCGTGACCAGACCCTCGTCGTAGGCCAGCAGCGTGTCCAGGTGCGCGTAGGTCGAAGCATTGATCACGCCAAACCGCGCCGGCTCGAGCTGTTCGGGCTTCAGGCCGGCGTCATCGAGCGAAAGCTTGGTCGCGCAGATCCCGAGCTGCGTGGTGCGGTGATAGACCCGCATGCCGCGCACGTTGGCATAGCGGGCGGCCTCGAAGCCCGCGATCCTCGTCTCGGCCCCGCCGGCAGGATCGGAGGCCGGCGCGATCGCATCGCGCCCTTCGCCGAGCGCCCCGGCCAGCGTCTGCAACCCGTCGCCCAGCGGCGTCAACACGGACACCCCGGTGACCACCACGGCCGGGTCGTCGGGGCGCGGCCAGCTCACGGCGCCTCCTTCAATACCAGGCACACGTTCGCGCCGCCGAAACCGGCCGCGAGGTTCAGGCACGTGTGCACCGGCGTCGAACGCCCCTTGCCCGGCACGAAATCGAGATCGAAGCCCGGCTCCGGCTCGACCAGATTGGCCGTCGGCGGCACCGCCTGATGACGCAACGCGAGCGCGCACGCGACCGTCTCGATCGCGCTCGCCGCTCCGTTGGTGTGGCCGATCATCGACTTGATCGAGCTGATGGGCACGCGCGGCGCATGCTCTGCGAAGACCGCCTGCATCGCCTGGCACTCACCGCGATCGTTGTAGGGCGTCCCAGTACCGTGCGCGCTGACGTAGCTCACGTCCTGCGGGCGGGTCCCGGTGCGAGCGAGCGCGTCGCGCATGGCGCGCACGAAGCCCTCACCCTCGGGCCCGGGCGCGGTGATGTGGTGGGCGTCGTTACTGAAGGCGTAGCCGGCGAGCTCGGCGTAGATCTGCGCGCCGCGGCCGCGGGCGTGCTCCAGCTCCTCGAGCACCAGCGCGCCGGCGCCTTCGCCGAACGCGACCCCGTCGCGGTTCTTGTCGAACGGCTTGCAGATCGCCTTGGACAGCGCCCCCATGCGCTGAAACCCGCAGTAGATCAGGCGCGTGAAGGTGTCGGCGCCCCCGGCCAGCATCAGCTCGGCCTCGCCGTCGACAAGCGCGTCGTAGGCCAGCGCGAGCGCCGTGTTGCCAGAGCTGCACGCCGTGGCGGCGAGCAACACCGGACCGCTCAGCCCGTGCTGTGCCGCGATCAGCGCGGCGAGCCGATGGTTGTTGCTGCGGGTGAAGAAGCCGGCGTCGGCAACAGACCCGCCGGCGGCCAGCTTGCGTTCCGTCAGGTCACCGATCTGGCGCTCTTCGCCCAGGGTCGTCCCGAACACCATGCCGGCAGGCGTCAACAGGTCGCGCCGGTCGATCGCGCCAGCGTCGCGCAGCGCGCGACGCGCTGCGGCCAGAGCAAGCTCCAGGCAGCGCGCACGCCGGGGGTCCTCGTCCACGCTGGGCGGCAGGCGATCGGCCTCCGGCAGCGCGACCTCCGCGCCGTACAGCCCTTCCATGCCCGGGGCCGAGAATCCGCGCAATGGCCCGATCCGACACGTTCCGTCGAGCAGCCCTTGCCAGAACGCGTCGAGCTCGGTTCCGGCAGCGGTGACCACCCCGCAGCCGGTGATCACCACCCGTCGCGGCACGCGGGGCCTCCCTGTCGAGCTGAAGCGTTCATCGCATCACGTCGTATCGCCTCATCCCGTGAGCTCGCCGATCAGCTTGACCATGTCGGCAAACGTCTGCACTTCGCTGTAGCGGGTATCAGGTACCTTGATGCTGAAGCTGCGCTCGATCTCGAACACGATCTCCACCGCGCGAAACGAATCGATGTTGAGATCGTCGGTCAGGCGCGCGTCGGCGCCGAAGTCGGGATCGATCTCGCCGATTCTGGACACGATCTCTCTCAATGTCTCTTCCATGGTCCCCTCATGTTCCAGGCTGGGCGGCTGTAGATCAAGGGGGGTCGCGGGCGTCCGCCACGGACGCCCGCGCGCCGAGCTCACCCCGCGCCCCCGGAGGCGAGCTTCTCGAGCACGAGCTTGGCGATGGTGTCGACGCTGTGAAACGTCTGGCCGTTGATGTCCGACGGCTCGATTTGCACGCTGAAGGTCTCGTCGAGAAAGGCCACCAGCGCCAGCGTGGAAAAGGAATCGAGGACGCCTGTCTGCTGCAGGTCTGTATCGTCGTCCAGGCCGCGCCCGTCGCCGTTCAACCAGGTCTCGACGATGTGATCACGGATGGACTGCTTCAGGCGCGCTTCCATCGGGCTCCTCTAGCTTGGCCGGCGCACAGGTGCGAGCGCGTCCACATTACCCTCGATCACCGCAGCTTTGGTGCGGACGCGGTCGGTCTTGCCGCTCGACGTGCGCGGTAGCTGCATGACCATACGGATGTCGGACGGGATCATGTAGCGCGGCAGCCGGTCCGCGCAATGGCGTTTGATGTCCAGCACGGAAAGCGACTCGTCCGAGGGCACGATCACAGCCACCAACCGCTGGTCCATGGCGAACGCGATCGCTTCCTTCACGCGCTCGTGGGCGTGCAGCGCCGATTCGACCTCGCCGAGCTCGACCCGATAGCCATGGATCTTGACCATGTGGTCGCGGCGTCCGTGATACACCAACTCGCCATCGCTGCGCCGCGTCACCATGTCGCCGGTAGGGTACGGATGCCTGGCGGGCGTGCGCCGGCCGCTGTCCCAGTAGCCGAGCATGACCGTCGGTCCCTCTACGAACAGCTCACCGATCTCGCCGTCGGCGACCGGATGGCCCTCGCCGTCGAGAATGAAGGCCTGGTCGCCGCAGCTGGGCCGGCCGATAGGAATCGCGGTCGCGTCGGAATCGGGCGCTCCCGGGAGCTCGTACGCCAGGCACACGTTGGTCTCGGTGGGTCCGAATAGGTTGAAGAAGCGTGCCTGCGGAATGGCCGCCATGGTGCGCCGCAGGTGCTTGATCGGGAAGACCTCCCCGGCGAAGAACACAACGCGCAGGGACGGCGCGCCTCGCTGGGCGAGCCCGCCGGTCTCCAGCATCAGCACCAGGGCCGAGGGCACCGAATACCACACGCTGATCGCCTTGTCGCGAATCCGGTCGAGCATGCGCTGTCCATTGAGCACCGTGACCTCGTCGACGATGAACACGCTCGCGCCGCGCGACAGCGACGACCACAGATCGAACACGGAGAGGTCGAAGTGGAACGGCGCCACGCTGGCAACGCGGTCGCCGGCTTGCAGCGCGATCGCGTCCGCGGCCCATTCGACGAAGGCGAGCGCGTTGCGATGCGAGAGCATCACGCCCTTGGGTACTCCGGTGGAGCCCGAGGTGTAGAGCATGTAGGCGAGGTCATCGATCGAGCCCGCACGCTCGGGGCACGGCGCCGCGTCGCCTGACTGCAGCTCTTGCCAGGTGTGCACCTTTACCCGCGGCGGAAGCGCCGGGACCGCACCTTCGGCGCTGAGGAAAAAGTGCTCCACGGGCTCGATCACGCCGGCCGCTACCCAGCTCGCCAGAAGCTGCGGTGCGATCACGACGTGACGCAGCCCACAGTCCCGCGCGATCAGCTGCATGCGCTGCGGCGGAGAGCCCGGATCGAGCGGGACATACACCGCGCCGCTGCGAATCGCGCCGATCATCGCGGCCACCCCACGCCCGGAGCGCGGCAGATGAATCCCGACGCGATCACCCGGGGCCAGGCCGGCCGCGAGGAAGCTGCGCCCGAAGCGGTTGGCAAGCCGATCGAGCTCGCCGTAACTGAGCAGGTCGCCACCGCCGTCGACCGCGATCTGGTCGGGCGAGTGTGCGGCGCACTGCGTGAACAGCTCGTCCAGACGGTTCATGCCAGCCCCAGCATCTTGGCGATGATCGCCCGCTGCATCTCGGAGCTGCCGGAAAAGATTCGCGACGGGACGGCGTCGCGCATCAACGCGTCGATGCCCGTGTCGGTCGCCACCCCGGCTCCTCCGAAGATCTGAATGGCGTCCAGGCCGGACTGCAAAGCGGCCTCGGAGATCCACAGCTTGCTCAGCGCCACGGCCTCGTCGCAGCGCTTGCCCGCGCGGTGTAGCTCGCCCGCGCGATAGAGCAGCAGTCGGCTCGTCTCCAGCCTGAGCTTCATGTCGACGATGCGGTTGGATACCGACTGGAACGAGCCGATGCGGTGACCGAACTGGGTGCGCGAGCGCGCGTGCTCGACGCAGCGTTGCAGCGTGCGATCCATCGCGCCCACGTAATAGGCGAACAGGCAGGCGCGTTCCCATACCATCGACTCGCTGAAGAGCGCGGCGCCGGAGCCTTCGGGGCCCAGCCGCGCGCTCTGCGGAACGCGGCACTCCTCCAGAAATATCGAGCCCCACGGCGAGGTGCGCAGCCCGGTCTTGCCGTGCTCGGCCGCCACGCGCAGACCCGGCGTGCCGGCGGGGACCAGGAAGCCTGAAACGCCCAGAAAGCCTCGCCCAGGTTGGGTCACCGCATAGATCAGGAACAGGTCCGCGACGGGCGCGTTGGTGATGAAGCACTTCGTGCCTTCCAGCACGTACTGGTCGCCATCGCGGCGCGCGGTGGCCTTCATTGCGTAGATGTCGGATCCCGCCTCCGGCTCGGTCGTGCCGTTGGCGCAGATCAGCGTGCCGGCGGCGATGTCGCGCAGGTAGCGCTCGTGCAGCTCAGGGGCGCGCGCGCGCCAGATCGGCACCGCCGAGGCGAACATGTGTGCGCAAAGCGAGAACACCAGGCCGCCGTCCTCGCAGCCCTTGCCCAGCGCCTCGACGACGAGCATCGTGTCGACCGCGTCGAGCCCGCTTCCGCCCCACGCTTCGGGAATCGGCAAACCGGCCAGGCCGAACTCGGCGGCCTCGTCCCAGAGCTTGCGGTCGAAGCTGCCCGCCGCTTCGCGCTCGCGTGCTCCGGGCGACAGACGGGCCCGCGCGAAGTCGAGCACCGCGTGGACACGTTCGCGCTGTGCCGCGTTTAGCTCCATCGACGCGCGTATGGTGCGCGGCACGCCCTGGGGTCGTCAACCCTTGACTGGGTCAGTCGCCGCAGCCAATGTGCTGCGACGGCGACCATGACGCTTGCACGTGCATCACGGCTCCGACCTGATTTCCAAACCGTGCGGGTGCAGCTCGGTGCAGCGCCGCACGTCGACCGGCGGCGGATCTTGGTAGTGAAGACGGAACGTCTCAACTCGCGGCCGGTGCGCGTCCGGCCATGGGGCGTTTCATGACGACGACACACACCAACCGGCAGTGGCTGCTCGAGCGCCGCCCGCGCGGCGAGCTCACGGCCGAAGACCTGCAATGGACCGAGACCGCGGCTCCGGACGCGGCCGATGGTCAGATCCTGGTCCGCAATCTGTTCGTGTCGTGCGATCCCACCCAGCGCGGTTGGGCTTCGGCCCAGACCTACTACCCCGCGATGAAGCTCGGGGAGGTGATGAGGGCGTTCGGCGTGGGCGAGGTGATCAGCTCGCGGCTACCAGAGTTTCGCCCCGGGCAGCTCGTACAAGGATTGTTCGGCTGGCAAGACTACGCCGTGGCCGGTCATGGAGGGCTCTATCCCATCTTGCCGGTGCCCGAGGGCATCCCGATCGAAACCGCGATGAGCGCGCTCGGCAACACGGGCATGACGGCTTACTTCGGTCTGCTCGAGATCGGTCGCGCGCAGGCCGGAGAGAGCGTGGTGGTATCGGCTGCTGCCGGAGCCACCGGCTCGGTGGTCGGCCAGCTCGCGAAGATCAAAGGCTGCCGCGCGATCGGAATCGCGGGCGGCGAGGCCAAGTGCCGTTACCTCACGGACGAGCTCGGCTTCGACGCTGCGATCGACTACAAGAACGAGAACGTCGTGACGCGGATGCGGCAGGAGTGCCCCAACGGAATCGACGTCTACTTCGACAACGTCGGCGGGCGCATTCTCGAGGCTGCGCTCGCGAATCTCGCCCTGCGCGGCCGAATCGTGCTGTGCGGCGCGATTTCCGGCTACAACGAGTCGACACCGCCTCCAGGACCCAAGAACTACATGAAGCTGCTCAGCCAGCGCGGACGGATGGAAGGCTTCGTCGTAATCGACTTCCTGCCGCGCGCCACCGAGGCGATCGATGCCCTGGCCGGATTCATGCGCGAAGGCCGGCTCAAGGACCGGGTCGACGTCCAGCACGGGCTGGAAAACGCCCCGGCCGCCCTGGCGCGTCTGTTCCGCGGCGAAAACATCGGCAAGCAACTGGTGAAGGTCGCCGAGCGGGGTGGAAACAGCTGAGCCCGGAGCAACGCGGCATCGTTGCTCGACTCCCGCCAGACACGCGACCCGCACGCCACGGCGGGTGCCTCCACTCCCGCAGAGCTCTTCCGCGGCCTGCTGGCGTCGTGGTCGGGTGATTGCGCGACGTTCCCCAGGCACGCCGGTGGTCCAGGGGGGGGCGCGGCCCCTGCGTACGAGTCTGCTAGACTGGGCCCATGTCGACTGCATCGACATCGTCCAGGGTCGGCTGCGTGGCGATCGGCCGCAACGAGGGCGAGCGGCTCAAACGCTGCCTGCGCTCACTGGTCGGGCGGGTGTCCCCGCTCGTGTATGTCGACTCGAGCTCGAGCGACGACAGCGTCGCGTTCGCACGCTCGCTCGGCGTCGATGTGGTCGAGCTCGACATGACGGTGCCCTTCACGGCGGCGCGCGCGCGCAACGCCGGCATCGCGCGCCTGCAGCGCCTCGCCCCCAATGTCCCTTTCGTGCAAGTAATCGATGCCGACTGCGAGATGGTCGAGGGCTTCGTCGAAGCTGCGACGGCCGTGATCGAGGCGGATGCGACCCTCGCCGTGGTTTGCGGACGGCGGCTCGAGCTGAATCCCGACGCGTCCCCCTACAACCGACTCTGCGATATGGAATGGAACACGAAAGCAGGCGAGGCCGAGGCCTGCGGCGGCGATGCTTTGCTGCGATTGGCGGCTTTCGACGCGGTGGGCGGCTACGACGGCTCGCTCATCGCAGGCGAAGAACCGGACATGTGCATGCGGATGCGACAGGCTGGATACCGCATCCTTCGTATCGATCGGGACATGACGCGTCACGATGCGGCCATGAGCCGCTTCCGACAATGGTGGAGGCGCAGCATACGCGCTGGGCACGCTTGCGCCGAGGGGCATCATCGGCATCCCAACGACGCCCGATATGCGAAGCTCTCCCGTTCGAACTGGTTCTGGGGCCTGCTGCTCCCTGCCACCGTGATCTCGCTCGCTTGGCCGACCCACGGGGGCAGCGGCGTGCTGCTGGCAGGATACGGCGTGCTGTGGCTGCGCGTGCGCAACCACAGACTTCGCCTCTTCGGCGACCCCCCGGAGCATGCCTCGCTGTACGCGCGCTACTGCGTCCTCGGCAAGGTCCCGCAGATGCTGGGAGGACTCCAGTTTCACCTCAACCAAATGCGCGGCAAGCAAAGCTCTCTGATCGAATACAAGCGCGCATGAGCCGACTCCCGACGCGCCTGGCTGCGCAGGGTACTGACAATTCCGCTCAGGGCGTGTTGCGAGCGATCTGGGTCCACCTGCTTGCGCCCGCCCACGAGCCGCAACTCAGCAGGTTATCTGTGCTCGGGTCCTTGGATCCGACCTCAATACCCGGCGTGGCCGGATTTCGGAGCGCGACGGTGCTGGATGCAAGGCGCGCGACCGATGGAATACTTCTGTCCCGCCCGGAAGGCGGTCCCGGAGCGTTTTGAAATCGGCTCTAGGTGACCGATTGAGCGCACGCGCCATCAGGCCGACTCGCCGTCGTGCTCTTCGCACGCGTCCGATTCGGCCCTCAGGCGTACGTACAGCGGCTCCACAGCCTTGTTCACGTCGAACTCGGCCGCGATGCGCGCGCGACCAGTGAGGGCGAGACTCGCCCGCAGGGGCGGGTCCTCCGCCATGCGCTTCATACACGCGGCAAGGCCGGTCCAGTCCCCGGGGCTGAACAGCAGCCCGCCGCGTTCGGGCGTCACAAGCTCGGGTATGCCCGCGACACAGGGCGCCACCACTGGCACTCCAATCCCCAGTGCCTCCATCAACACCACGGGAAGACCTTCCATGAGGCTCGCCAGGACAAACACATCAGCCCCGGCGATCTCGCGCAGTGCGTCCGCCTCCGCCAGGCGGCCGGTGAGCACGCAGTGCTGCTCCAGCCGTCGCTCGCGGATCCGCTCTCGCACCCGCTCCATGTCCGCCCCGTCGCCGACCAGCCGCAGCTTCGCATCGATGCCCTCCGCGATCAGCATCGCAAAGGCCTCGACCAGACCGACCTGGCCCTTCTCGGGAGACAAGCGTCCCACGCTCACGAAACGAATCGATCGATCGTCGTGCCGCATGCGTGGAGGCAGCGCGTCGAGCTCCACGCCGCAGCGCACGATCAAGAGCTTGTCCCAGTGTTCGGGCTCGACGGTCCGCATGGCCTGAGACCGGCCGTAATGGGACACGCAGGCCACGAAGCCCGCGGCCCGAATCTTGTCGCCCAGCAGCATACCCGCCGGATACGCCAGGTCGGCGCTACCGTGGAGGGTCAAGCTCCACGGTAGCTTGAGGAAGAGGCTGCACACGTAGCCGACGTTGGCTGCCGGATTCGCGAAGTGGTTGTGCAGGTGGGTCACCCCAGCGCGCCGGAGCCATTTGGACAGGTATATGCCCTCCACGAAGTAAGCGAGCGCCCGGCCGAGGCTGCGCAAGCCCGGAACACGATGCTTCAAGCTCGCGCGCAGCGTGACCAGGTACGCGCTTGGGCGCGTGATGATCGCCGAGAAATGCGCGGCGGCGAGCCCGACGAACGACAGCGGAAAAACATAACGAGTCGCCGCGAACTCGCGCCGGTCGAGCTCCGAGAGAATCTCTTCGGGAGCAGGCGGTCTGACGCTGAAGGTTTGCACCTCCATCCCGCGCCGCCGCAGGGCATCGATCTCGCGCCGGATGAACGTGTGCGACGGTGCCGGATACTGGCTCACGAGGACCGCAAGGCGCATGCGGTTATCCGAGTCCCGGATACAGGCCGCTCAAGCGCCATGCCAGCAAGGGCTGGTGCAAAGCCCCATGGCGGCCTCGCGTGCGATCGGCGTCGATGTCGCAACGGTTCATGGCCAACCGCGGCGAGCCTCGCTCATTCAAACCCCACTTGGTTGTGACCGCCCATCTGTAACCGGCGGCGTCCACCTGTGCGACGGTGCGGGCATCGTGATCTCCATTCGGGTAGCAAAACGTCTCCGGAGCCTTCCCCAGCTGGCGCTCCAGGACACGGCGCGACTCCGCGATCTCGAAAACCAACTCGGCATCATCGCAACGCGGCAGAATGGGGTGCGTCATAGAGTGCGACCCGATCTCGTGACCGCCGCGCTGCATCTCGCGGATCTGCTCCCACGTCATCATGCCATCCCAGGCCGGCACGGCGTCCTCTCCCGCCTGCGCCTGAACGTCCGCAATGAGGGCCTCGCGCGCCGGCGCCTGCAGATCCTTTGCGCGAGCGACGGCCTGTCTCGCCGCTCCGGCCGGCGAGGTCGCGCCGGCCAGATCCAGCGTTCGCCGCACGGCGCCGAGGTCACGGCGGGCCTGCGCCTGCACCGCAAACGCAAGCCTGTCGTGCCAGAGCGGCTTTCCGCTGTCGATAGCTTCGATCGGAACGAAGAAGCTTCCCCTCAAACCGTGACTCTCAAGCACCGGGCGCGCGTAGACGAAGTTGTCGCGCTGCCCGTCGTCGAATGTCACCGCCAGAAGCGCTCGACCCCGGTCTTGGTCCAGGGAGTGGCAGGTCGCCATCTCGCCGAGCGTTCCACATTCGTAGTGCCTCCTGAAGAAGGAAAGGCATGCATCGAGCTCTTCCGGCGTCACGACGATGCCCCCGAGAGGGTACTCCGCGCGCAGCGCGGCCGGCAGCACGCGATGGAAGGTTACGACCGTGAGCATTCCACGCGCGGCGCGCTCGGGCCGTGTTGCGCCGGAAGCGAAAAGCACCTTGCTGGCCCAATTGCGGACGAGATGGCTTAGCGAGAGCGTCACGACGAGCTGAAAGATAGCACATCGTCAGGTCCATCAGGTCCTCCGACCGCCAGGCCCCGCAGGCCGACGGTCGCGGGCTCGAAGCCGTACAGCTGATCCAAACTAACGGGCGCCCTTGCCTGCTAGCAGGCCAAATAAGCGGCGTCGCTGCCACGCTCGCAGGCTGCTGCGAAACTCCAGATCCTGGTAGCGCGGTTCCCATTTGAGCGCCGCCATCGCATATCCGGCGATGATCGTCAGGCCCCCGAGAACGTAGGGCTTCTCGCGCATGCGGAAAGTCCCGCTCGCGAGAATGTAGGGCAGGGAGCTGCCCATGAACCACTGTCCACGTCCCCAACGGACCCGTCCCTTGTAGACGTTTTGGTCGGACGACCCCATGAGTCGGAGATGGACAATTCGTAGTTGCTCGTCGTGGAGGCTGGCCGTGTGGAATCCATTCATCCGGCACTTGTGGAAGTCGATACCATCCCACATCACCTCGCGAACGAATCCGCCGATCGCCTCGAAGGCAGCGCGACGGTAGAGCTTGAACTGACCGGCGACCATCTCGTCGATCATGAACTCCTCGACGAGACCTGTTCCCTCTGGGCGATAGACCTTGCCGCTGGCCGCGGCGAGCTGCGGATCAGCATCGAAGTAGGTCATGATGCGGGCGAGATAGTCCGGCGCGAACTCCAGGTCCACATCCATCTTGGCGACGAAATCGTAGTCGACGTCGACGCTCTCGAGCCCCGAGTAGAACGCATCGATGACGCCACCGCCCACCTTCCGATAGCCGCGGTCCTGACGCGTGAGCACGCGTAGCCAGGGGATCCGCTCCCGGGCGGCGCGGAGAATCTCGGGCGTCCGGTCCTTCGACCCGTCGTCAACGATGACCCAGAGAGCAGGAAGCAGCGTCTGAGCCTCCATCGACGCGATCGTGCGCTCGACGGTGCGCTCTTCGTCGCGGCAGGGGGAAATGACGACGATCCGGTGGTCTCTTGCCGTAGCGATCATTGCGAACGTTGCCCTGTACGGCCCACGCCCAGCATCGGCCGGCGGCGCGCTACTGGAGCTCGACAGATGCGCGCGTCGTGCCGATACGAACGCCGTCGTAGTAGATGTCGAAGGAGCTGAACAAACCCTTGGCGCGGTAGGCGGTCAGGTAGAAGCCAACGCTCTTCTGCGTCGAATGCATGGTCTGCATGCTGAGCTTGGTGCACTTGCAGGGAGAAAACGTGAGTTGATTCCCATCGACCCACGCCTCGATGAAACCCGTCCCATCGTCCTTGTTCGACATCTTCTTGTGCACCAGAAAGTCCACCCATTGGTCTGTGACCAGCGCCGTTGCTGCAGGCCAATCGCCGTTGTACTGCGAGCCGCGTCCGATGCTGAACCGGGTCGGGTTGTCATAGAAGGTGAGGTACCACGCGAGGGAGGCAGGGCCGTCCCAAGGACTGCCGTAGTCCTCCTGGAAAGCGAACCATTTCGAGCACGATCCGCAGCTCGGGTGCGAGGACGGGATGTACATCGACCACGCTTCCCACACCTCGTCGCCTGGCTTCAACAGCGACTCCGCCGTTTCCAGCTCAGCGCGCGGATCGCCGGTGGACGTGCACGGTGACACGTCCGTGTCGAGCACATGAAAAAGCGCGGCATAGTCCCCTTGGCGCGGGGGCGGAGCGCCGGCCGGGGCGTTCGCGGCGGAATACACGGTGATGCGGTCCGGCTGGCAGCGTTCGACGTAGTGCCACTGCGACAAGTCCCCGGTCTCGAAGTCGCCCGTGAAGATCAGGTGTCCGGGGTCGGCGCTGCCCGCAGCGCCGCCGCTGGTGCCGCCGCTCCCGGCGCTACCGGCCGAGCCGCCCTGGCCGCCACCCTGGTTCTGGCCGTTCGTACCGCCGCCACTGCTCGCGCCGCCGCTCGCGCCGCCGCTGCCGCTCGCGCCGCCTTGACCCGCCGATCCCATCGCCGGCGTCGTGCTGTCGCCGCCGCCGGCCATCATCGTCGGAGTAACGGATTCCCTGCGCCCGCTGCTTGTTGCGGCGCCGGAGCCCGCCGAGCCATTGCCGGATTGCATGCTGGCGTTGCCAGCAAGGGTCGCGTTGCCACCGGCGCTGCCGGTTTGCGGACCGCCCGTCGAAGTCGGCGTGAGCGTGCCGCCGCAAGCAGCGGCCAGCAAAGCGAGCGAGCAGGCCGAGAACACACGAAACCATGCAGGCGTCATGACCAAAAAACCTCGACCCGTGGTGTACCACGAAACGGGTCAGCCAGCGATGGGACGGAACCACCAATCCTAGGGGGAGCGCGGCAGCGGAACCCTTCAGCGCGGTGCCAACACGCGCGCCGGCACGCCCACGGCGGTCGCACCTGCGGGTACATCGCACAACACCACCGCATTGGCGCCGATCAGCGCGTGCTCGCCAATGCGAACCCCGCCGAGGATCTTCGCGCCCGCCCCGACGTCCACGTGGCCTGCGAGACACGGAACACCTGGCTTGTCGCCTCCGGTCCCTAGGGTGACCTGCTGAAACAAGAGGCAATTGGGACCGACCACGGCGCCCGGGTGAATCACCACTCCGTTGGGATGGGGCAGCAGCAAGCCGCCGCCGATCTTGCTGTCCAGAGGAATGTCGGCCCCGCAAACGGCGCTCCATGCACGGTGCTCGAGAACGCAGAGCTTCCTCGCGAGCCATCCGAACAACCCAGGAGGTTGATTCTGGTAGCGCCGGATGGTCCGCAGCAGCCGTCGCGACGGATGCCACTCCCAACGACCACATCTCTCGCGCGACCAATCCGGCGCCACCGAGGAAATCCTCGTGTGCTCCGAGGCCACGCGGCTCTGACGTTCCTCTGCCATCGGGCTGGCCGCAACCTGTGCGCCACTGTAGCATACGCGCCCCCAGTGATCCCTAGCCGATTCACAAGCTTGCGTCACAAATGAGCCCAGAGTATAGGTCCGCCACGGTCGAGCCTGCTTCCATGCGTTTGAGCGTCGTCATCGTCAACTATCGAACGCCCGCGCTCGTCATGGATGCGCTGCAGTCCCTCGATGGGCAGCTCGAGCCCGGTGTCGACGAAGCGCTCGTCGTCGACAACGCATCGGGCGACGACTCCGCCGAACGGATCGAAGCCGCCGTCGTCGAACGCAACTATAGCCCTTGGGCTAGAGTCGTGCGCTCCTCCACCAACGGTGGCTTCTCCGCAGGCAACAACATCGGCATTCGCGCGACGGACGCTGAGTACTACCTTCTGCTAAACAGCGATACGATCGTGCGCCCAGGCGCGGTCTCCGCGCTGTTGCGTGATGCGGAGGCGCATCCAGAAGCCGGCATCATCGGCCCGCGACTCGAGTGGCCCGACGCGACACCCCAGATATCTTGTTTTCGCGATCACTCACCGCTCAGCGAGCTCATCGCGGGGGCGGAAACCGGGCCCATCACCACGCTGCTTTCTCGTTTCGTGGTGGCTCTGCCTGTCACCGACGATCCACGCGAGGCCGACTGGGTGTCGTTCGCGTGCGCCCTGATTCGACGCGAGGTCATCGCATCGGTAGGCCCGCTCGATGAAGGCTACTTCATGTATTTCGAGGACAGTGACTACTGCAGGGCAGCACGCGTTGCGGGGTTCAAGATTCGATATTTTCCCGGAGCCCGCGTCGTACACTTGCGAGGAGGAACCTCCGACGTCAAAGCCAAAGTGGCTGCCCGAAAGCGCCCCCCTCGCTACCTCTACGCTTCTCGGACCCGCTACCTTCGCAAGGGCTACGGCACCTCGGGACTGTGGCTCGCCAATCTGCTCTGGCACGCGGGGCGCGGTATTTCCCTGAGCCGCGAAATCGTCGGCAAGAAGCAACCTCACACTTGTGAGAAGGAATGGCTCGACAAGTGGACGGGGATCTTCGAGGGATCGGCGTCACTTCGCCGGTGACACAACGTGGACCCGGGGCTTCCCAACTTCGTCATAATCGGTGCCATGAAGTGCGCGACCAGCACGCTGCACGAGCAGCTTGCTCGCCAGCCAGGCGTGTTCATGTCCGAACCGAAGGAACCAAACTTCTTCTCCAACGACGAGGTGTACGCGCGCGGGACCGCGTGGTACCGGGACCTATTCGCCCGCGGGTCGGACGCCATGTTGCGCGGAGAGTCGAGCACGCACTATACGAAGCTTCCGACCTATCCGAGGACGATCGACCGCATGTGCGCGCTCCTGCCACAGCTCAAGCTCGTCTATCTCATGCGCCATCCGGTGGATCGTCTGGTCTCCCACTACGTGCATGAATGGAGCATGCGGGTCATCACCTCGCCAATCGATCTCGCCGTACAACGCCACTCGGAGCTTTGTGACTACGGTTGCTATCGTCGCCAACTGGCCCCGTTCTTCGAGACATATGGCCGGGAGAATGTCCTGCCCGTATTTCTTGAGCGACTTCAGCGCAGCCCGCAGCCGGAGCTAGAGAGAGTGTGCAAATTCCTGGGTTACCAAGGCCAGCCGATATGGCAGGCGGACATGGCCCAGCGAAACATTTCCAGTGAGCGACTTCGTCTGGGAAGGCTCGGACGCCAAATCATGGACGATCCTGTGGTGACGGCGCTTCGGCGACGCTTGGTTCCGCAGGCTGTCCGCGACATGCTGAAGGCTCGCCTCTCGATGAACGAGCGACCCGAGCTCTCACCGTCCACCCGCGCCCACGTGGAGCAGGTCTTCGATCGCGATCTCGGAGCGCTCGGCCGCGAGCTCGGGACGACACTCTCCTGCGCGACGTGGAAGACTCGGGTGAGCGAAGGCCCGCTCGAGTGGGCGTAGCGCCAAGCCGTGCAGTCCGGTGCGCTCCAAGCGCCTCAGGCCCCCGCGTGGCCTGTGCTTCGCCGACCCGAGACGACGGCGAGCACGGCGCGTCGCTAGCCGCGCGATGGCATCGCTTGCGGAGCCTCCGCGGCTGGGCTAAGGGTGGCCCGAAGCGGGTGTGATAGAACGCGGTTCCTATCCAACCATCTGGCAAACAAACTTGAACCTTCCGATACTTCCCTTTCTTCCCCTGCTCAAACGCGACCTGCTGGGGCCCGACGGTCCGCTCGGTCCACCCCGTGCGCACCTCGATACGGCGATCGACTGGCTGCTGCGCGCGCACGACCAGGGAGCGAACGGCGGAGTCAGCTATGGGTACTCGCTACGCGGTGGCTGGCGCCCGTCCTACCGCGAGACCTCGGGCTACATAGCGGAGACGTTCTTCGACCTTGCAGCGACACTCGGTCGGCCCGACTATCGCGCGCGCGCCGTGCGCGTCTGCGAGTGGCTATGTCGCGTTCAAAACGCGGATGGCTCCATTTCCAACCCTGCCTACCACGAACAACAAGGCATCGTATTCGATACGGGCCAGGTCCTGCACGGCCTCGTGCGTGGGTTCGAAGAAACCGGCGAGAGCGCGTTCTTGCACGCGGCTGAACGCGCCGGCGACTGGCTGGTGCGGGTGGCCGACGGAGATGGTCGCTGGACGCGCAGCGTCCACAACGGGATCCCTCATGTGTACAACACGCGCTCCGCGTGGGCCTTGCTACGGCTGCATAGGCTCAAGGCCACGCCCGAGCGCGAAGCCGTGAGTCGGGCCAACCTCGACTGGGCGCTGTCGCAGCAACGCAACGGCTACTACGAGCAGAATGCGTTCGAGACCGGACGGCCACCTTTCACTCACACAATCGCTTACACGATCCGCGGCCTGCTCGAATCGGGGCTGCTGCTCTCAGACGAGCGCTATAGCGATGCGGCCGAGAACAGCGCCCGCGTGGTGACCTATCGCCTGCATGGCGACGGGTTCTTGCCGGGGGAGATCGACACGGCTGGACATCCTCGCGCGACCTACTGCTGTCTGACAGGAAACTGTCAGATGGCGATCGTTTGGATAAAATTGTATCGACAGCGTAACGATGAGCTTTTTCGCCGATCGGCTCTCTCCTCCCTACGTTACACGATGAGAACGCAGGACATCGCCACATCGGACCCCAACATACGTGGGGCAATCAAGGGGTCACAACCGGTCTGGGGGGCCTATTCACGCTTGACGTTTCCCAACTGGGCAACGAAGTTCTTCATTGATGCCATGCTTATGAGCATGGACCTCATGCCATGAAGATCGTCCGCCTGCTGAACGCCGAGTTCCACCCAATCACGCTCGAAGACACGGTGGATCTGGTCTTCGAACGGATCCGCACAGGACAGCGAGGCTACCTGTGCACGGTGAACGTGGCGATCCTGATGATGATGCGGCGCGACCCCGAGCTGCAGCGCTTCGTGGACCGCGCGGCGATTGTCGTCGCTGACGGCCAGCCGCTGATCTGGAGCTCGCGGGCCGTAGGCCTGCCGTTACCCGAACGCGTCGCCGGCGTCGAGCTGGTGGACAAGCTGTGCGAGAGGGCCGCCCGGGAGGGGCTGGGCGTCTACCTGCTCGGCGCGGAGAAGAGCGTGGTCGAGGAGGTGGCCCGCCGCCTCAAGCAACGCTATCCGGCGCTGATATTGGGCGGAGTGCAGGACGGGTATTTCGGGGAGGGTGAAGCCGAGGCCCGTGCGCGTGCCGTTGCGCAGAGCGGGGCCAAGATACTCGTGGCCGCCATGGGCGTGCCGCGTCAGGAGTACTTCCTACGCGATTACTGGAACGTGTTGGAAGTACCATTCGCGATCGGAGTCGGCGGTTCGTTCGACGTGCTCGCAGGACTGCGGGCACGCGCTCCAGGCTTCATTCAGCGGGCGGGTATGGAATGGTTGTTCCGTCTGGCTCAGGAGCCGGGCCGGCTCTGGAAGCGGTATCTGGTGACGAATGCGCAGTTCATCTACCTCATGTCGCGAGAGCTAATCGCGCGTTCGCCACGCGACTAATTTGGCAGCTAATCCTGTGTTGTTACCGGGGCGGCACGCGCCGGCACAGCCCTCGCGGCCAAGCCGCGAGGTGCCCACTGAACCGCGCGAGACTCCCTCGCCGATCGCAGCCACCGAAAAGCCCCGGACGGGCTTCCCGGCTGCGGTACTAAATCTGAGCTCGCGATTCGGGATCGAATCACAAACTCTGATTTCTCCTTTGCTTGTCAGGGAATTTGTCAGGGAATCGCGCCGACTCCGTGACCGATCGACACGGCCGTTCCCGAATCGTGATCGGTCATGTAGAAGCCCGCGCCTCGGAACGCGCGGCCGCCCACCACGACGATCACCGGGCCGCGACGACCGGGTCGGCGGTGCCAGGAGTTCCCCGCCGTTCCCGCAGCGCCCGCAACCGCTGGAGGCGATCCTGTCGAAGGACACCCTGCAAGCTACCGTACAACGCGCCCGACCACAGAAAGTGCGGGAGGCCCATCGAAGCGTTGGGGATGGTGTCGATGGCGAGCACCACGGTGATCAGGGCGAGCGCTCCCAGCAGCACCCTGCTCCTTTGCCCCCGAATGCGGCGCATTCTCCGAGCGACGAGCAGCGCCGGAGCCAGGTACATGCCGTACCTGGCGACGAAGGCGGCGAGACCACCCACGCCGAGCACGATCACCCATTCGCCGTCCGTGACCGAAACGTCCTGGCCCGTGGTCGGATCGATGACGCGCGAACGGCCGTAGCCACCCCAGCCGAACACCATCCTCTCGCGTGCCTTGGCAAGCAGAGAATCTTCTTCATCGAAACGGAAGCCCAAGGACTGGGCACGCTCCGCGCTGACCTTGGACGCTAGCTCCAGGAAGTCCTCGACCGGAAATAACCCGGTGGAACGAAGCGTCGGATAGAAGGCTACCAGAAGCGCTAGCACCACCGCCACCCGTAGCTGCATTCGCACGCTCGCGAAAGCGACCAGCGGCAAGAAGAGCACGCCGAGCACGATTGCACCGGTGCTCTTGAGCGCGACGAACACGACGATCAGGAACCAAAGGGCGACTTTGAGGCGGACACCAACCAGCTTCGTGCGAGTCAGTGCCGTGCCCGAAAGCGTCGCGACCAGCATGAATCGCGCGAGCACGAGGCCGTGCTCCATGAACACCATCGGCCTGTACCCTCCCCCGCGCAGGGTTTGGCCGAAGCTGTGTTGCATGAAGCCGTAGATCCAGTTGTGCAACTGAGGACTGAGGCGCAGCTCGATCAAGCACAGAGGAATGTACGCGAGCCCAAAAAGAAAGCCGACGCGCAAGAAGCTCGCGAGATCGCCGAGACTGCTGAACATCGACCGCCCGAGGAAGAACACCAGCCACACCACAACCAGATGTGCCAGCACGTCGCTGAGAGCATCATAGGGGGTCAGCCCGGGTTTCGGCGGCACCGCGAACATGGGGTCCCGATTCGTAAGCCACGTTCCGATGGTTCCCAAGACCAGCAACCAGTACCAGCGATCGATGCCACGGAAGGGCTTCGCGGCTGCGAGCCGGCCACGTGAGGTCACCATGCAACCGGCCAGCGCCGCCAGAGCGGGAATGGTCGACTTGTCGAGATCGGGAAAGAGCGGCAGATCGATGTGGGTGCGCTCGGGCAAGAACAGCGTTCCGCCGATGATCGCGCAGGCCGTGGCAACCTCGGGCCGCAATCGATGGAACAGCACGAACGTGATCGGAAACCACGCGACGAGGGCAATGTATGCGAATGCGTTGGGATTAGGCTGCACGGATCTGCTTCAGCGTTCCATCTTCGTGCGCTGGTCCGACCACGCCTGGCGGCGTTGCCCAACAGACACTCGACGCCTGCGGACAGAGATGGCCCCCCCCGACCGCCAGCGAAGCGGTCCTCCGTGGCTGCGCCGGAGCGCGTTGGAACCGAGGTGCTGTCGGCGCCGCGCGCCGGCTGATACCCTGCGCGCGACGAACGCCGCAACGTGGGCGGCGCGAGCGGCCGGCCCGCGGGCGCGTCGCTGTTGCGGCATCTTCGCCGGGCACTCGGGTCCTTGGAGCCAGCCGTGCGATTGTCGATTTCCGCGGCTGGTTCGCGGTCCGCACGCTAGCATGTGAAAATTGTTGTGCCACAATAGCGACGCCGATGGCAGCCTTTCGCAGCCGGTCTTCGCTGAGGCGGGTCGCGCTGCGAGCCATCGACGCGATGGTTGCGGACCGGCCGCCGCTCCAGCGAGAATCGCCACGGGCACAGGCCAGAACCTCGCCACAGGTCCGCAACCGGCTGACATCGTTCTGGATTCGACCCAGGATTACGCCCCATGATCGCCTTCGTCGTCGGCACCCGTCCTGAGCTGATCAAGGTCGCACCGGTAGTGGACACGTTGGTGCGCCGCGGAGCGCCCCTCGGGATCATCCACACGGGCCAGCACTACTCGTACGAGCTGGACGCCATCTTCTTCGAGGAGCTGGGTCTCCCGGCGCCGACCGCCAACCTCGAAGTCGGCTCGGCGCCGCCCGCACAGCAACTCGGCACAATCGTCATTCGCACGGCAGAAGCCCTCGCGGCCATGCAGCCGCGTTGGGTCTTGGTTCAGGGCGACACGAACAGCGTGCTCGGCGGAGCACTTGCTGCCCACAAGCTCGGACTGCCCATAGCGCACCTCGAGGCTGGGCTCCGCAGCGACGACTGGAGCATGCCCGAGGAGGCCAATCGCGTTGTCGCAGGCAGACTTGCGTCGCTGCACCTGTGCCCGACCGACGTGCAGGTGGAACGCCTCAGGCAGGAAGGTATCGTGCGCGGCGTGCACGTGGTGGGCAACACCGTGGTCGACGCAGCCCTGCTGTATTCCGAACGTGCTCGCTCGCGTTCGAACGTCATCGAGAAACTGGGCCTCGCCGATCATCCATATGCATTGGTCACCCTGCATCGGCCCTCCAACGTCGACTCCCCCGGGCGTCTCGAAGCGGTAATGCAAGCGCTTGGCTCGGTGGCGGCGCGCCTCGGATTGGCGCTAGTGTTTCCGGTGCATCCGCGCACCCGCGCCACCATTTCGAAGATGGCGGGCAGCGAACGGTTTTCGCGGCCGCCGTTTCTTCTGACCGAGCCGGTCGGCTACCTGGACTTCCTTCGCCTGCTTTCCTCCGCGCGCGTCGCCCTGACCGACTCGGGCGGCGTGCAAGAGGAGGCCTGCACGTTGCGGGTCCCGTGCGTCACCCTGCGCGCAAACACAGAACGACCCGAAACCGTGAACGTGGGGGCCAACGTGCTTTGCGACTCGACGAGCCCCGGCCGGCTCGAAACCGCCGTCGAAACCATGCTGAAGCGAACCCTCGACTGGCCCAATCCGTTCGGGGACGGCCACGCCGGCGAGCGCGTGGCGAACCTCTTGCTCGATCCGAATACACGTCGTTTGCCGTCAGGGGCTCCATAAGGTCAGAGCACCCAGGAGGACCTCGTCCGTCATGCGTCTGAGCGAGTGGATCAAATACAAGCTCTGGGCCTCGACCCAGTATCCCGACGCCGAGCTAATCTACAGGTACGGTGGGTTGTCCGCTGTAGTGAACTACCTAAAGCGTTGCGGATCGCCCGATATCACCAAGGAAGTGCTGCGTCGTTTCGGCGCAGATATCCATCCCGAGACGAAACCCATCGGCCCGTGGATCACGGTGCACGAGGCGCAAGGCAACTTTTCGAACCTTTCCGTAGGGCGTTCTGCACATATTGGCAAGGAGGTCTTCCTAGACCTGAGCGACCGAATCGTGATCGGAGAGAGCGTCACTATCGGCATGCGTGCGATCATCATCACGCACCTCAACCTGGGCATTGACTACCCGAACAAACCGGTGGCTCGGCTGTTGGGCACGAGACGCAAGCCGACCGTGATCGAGCGCGGGGCCTCCGTCGGCGCCGGGTCCATCGTCCTCTGCGGCGTCACCGTCGGCGAGGATTCAGTGGTCAACGCGGGCGTGGTGCTCAGCAAGGACGTGCCTGCTCGGACGGTCATCACGTCGTCTCAACAGCGCGCACCTCATGTCTTGCGCGAAGAATTGCTCCGCAGGCAGTGAGCTCACGCGGCACTCCGGCTCAACCAGCGTCCCATCGCGACGCGCAGGCGCACGCGCTCGCTCGCGTCAAGGGCGATCTTCCAGGTGCTGGTAACCACCAACAGCGCGTAGGGCACGGACCACAGACAGACATCCACTACCCCGTGCCAGCGTGGCGTCAGATGCAACGGCAGCGCGGGCACAATTCGGCGGCAAACCTCCACGCCGACGGCAGTCAGGCCGACCGACACCAACACTGCGGAAAAGCGTCCGTCGTTCCACCAGTTCCTGGGTCGCATTCCCGAATAGCGAAAGAATGCACGCAGGTACCAGGCCACGCCGACGACCTCGCTGATCACGCGGCCCCACACCACCGATTCGAAGGGTTCCGTCCGCGCCCCAATGAGCAAGACCACAACCAGTGTGGCGGCACCGATGAGGGCATAGGTCAGCTCCATGCGCACCATTCCACGCGCCCGCAAGTTGGCTGAAACCACCCCCGTTTGCTGTGTGACGATCTCGAACGGAGCCAGCACCTGCAAGGCGTGCGCCGCGAGCAAGACCGGTGTCCCGGTCCAGGCCAGCAACGCCGAGCTCGCAAACATCGATAGGTAAGCGAATGTGGCCGCGGACACGATCGCGACCGCTTTGGAAGCATGAACGAAGAGGTTGCGTTCCGCCGCGACGTCGACACCCGCCTGCAAATCCGCGAACGCCGCAAGAAGGGGCGCAAGAACGGCGCCCGAAAGAGCGCGCCCCAGATTCACCAGCTTGTCGGCCAGGTCGTATAATGCCGTCGCGCTGGGATCGACCAGCACCGAAAGCAAGAACCGGATTCCTTCGGCGACCGTCGTGTTGACGACGGCGAGCAACTGGAAGCGGCCGCCAACTCTCACGATCTCGCGCAGTCCCTCCAACGTGGCGCTGAACGGAGAGATCACGATACGCGGATCGAGGCGGCGCACGAAGAACCAGGCCAAGAGGTATGCCGAGACCTGACCGACCGCGTAGCCAGTCGCGATTCCGCGCAGCCCCAGGCCCTGGAGCAGCAATGGCACGCTAATCGCGAAGTCGATGACCGAGGCGAGCACGTTGAGCTGTTGCGCACGGTCTATGCGCTGAAGCCCCGCGAGCACGTCGAGCGTGCAACCAATGGTCATTCGCGCGACCAACACGGACATCACGACCGCGAGCGCGACGCGAGCATCTCCCCTCAACTCGACCGGCACATGGAGCATCTGCAAGATGACGGGCGCCATCCACCATATGGCGACCAATCCGACGCACGACGCGGCGCTAACCGTTGCGATGCCAGCGCCAATGATACGGGCTAGCCGATCATAAGCGCCGGTCCGCACGCACTCGGCGGTGAACTTGTTGTAGGCGATTCCAAGGCTCGCGTTCGTCATCGACATGTACGTCGTGAGCGAAAACACGAGCGACCATGTGCCGTAGCCGCGCAATCCAATCGCGTGCAGCACAATCGGCGTTAGCAGAAAGCGCGAGCCGATTCGCCAGACCTCCGCCATGGCGCCGACCCACGCGTTGCGGCCCAGGGTCTCGAGGCTGACTTGCGCCATTCGATGTCTCGCCGTTGCCTGTGGCGCCTGCGGCCGGTTTGTAGCACACTAGGCCGCCAACGGACGCGTCATATGAACGACGACCCCTATATCGTATTTGGCAGCCCGATCATCGGTCAAGCCGAGATCGACGCGGTGACACGGACCCTCGAGACCTGCTGGATCGGCACCGGTCCGCGTGTGCACGAGTTTCAAACCGCCTTCGCCCAGTACGTCGAGGCGCGGCATGCCGTCGCCGTATCGTCCTGTACTGCAGCCCTCCACTTGGCGATGGTGGTATCCGGCGTCGGCGAAGGCGACGAGGTCGTCACGACGCCAATGACGTTCTGCGCGACCGCGAACGCCATCATCCACACCGGCGCCACGCCGGTGTTCGTAGACTGCCAGCGCGATACGATGAACATCGCCCCGGATGCAATCGAGGCCGCCATCACGCCTCGCACGAGGGCGATACTTCCGGTACATTTCGCAGGTCGCCCAGTCGACCTCGACGCGATTCGTGCGATCGCGCGCAAGCACGATCTCTTGGTCATCGAGGACGCCGCCCACGCAATCGAAACCCGATACAAGGGGCGCAAGGTTGGATCGATCAGCGATTTGACTTGCTTCAGCTTCTACGTGACCAAGAACATGACGACCGGGGAAGGCGGAATGGTCACGACCAACGATCCCGGGCTGGCCGAAAAAATCCGGGTGTATGGACTGCACGGGTTGTCGGCCGACGCATGGAGTCGGTTCTCCGACAAGGGCTACAAACACTACGACGTCGTCTTTCCAGGCTTCAAGTACAATCTCACCGACATTGCGGCTTCGCTCGGCTTGGTTCAGCTACCCAAGCTCGAAGGATGGCTGAAACGCCGCGAGGAAATCTGGGAGCGCTACGACGCGGCCTTCGCGGGCTTGCCCGTGGTGCGGCCGGCGGCAGTCGAGCCCGACACGGTCCACGCGCGGCACCTCTACACGCTGTTGGTCACGGACGACGCTCCGGTAGGCCGGGACGAGCTGATCGGCGAGTTGCACAAGAGACGCATTGGCGCGGGAGTACACTACCGCGCTTTGCACACGCATCCCTATTACCGCGAGCGATGGGGTTTTCGAGCGGAGCAGTTTCCGAACGCCTACTTCGTGGGTGAGCACACGCTGTCGCTCCCGCTGACGCCGAAGCTCACCGACGGCGAAGTGGAACGCGTGGTCGCGGCTGTGCGCGCCGTGCTAGGCGGATAGGGCTACGCAGAGACAGGCTGCGCGGGGCGGTGTCCTTCGCAAGCGGGAAACCCGAGCTCGGCTAAGGTCTGGCGCCAGAGATCGGTCGGCTCGCCTTCTGGAAAGTAGCGTCGAATAAACGCGTGGGCATTGCGCGAAATGGTGTCGCGCAACGTAGCGTCTTCGAGCCGGCGCAGGGACTCGGCGGCCTCCTCAGGCGTCTCGGCGACCATCGCAGTCTTGCCGTGCTCCATCGCGAAGTTGGCCCCGCGCGCCGACCTGCCGACCACCACGATACCCGCCGCCATCGACTCCTGGGGTGGCAGCGCGCAGCCTTCCACCTCGGCCGACGCGAGGAATACCTGAGGACGCGTCATCTCCCGCGCAAGCTCCTGCAGCGTCAGGCCGTCGATCAGCTCGAAGCGCCAGAAGTGGCCACCGAGCCTTCGGTACGCCGCGCGAGTAGCCTCGATGAAGTCGGGTCCCTTGCGCGGGAATGCGAACACCAATCCCTGCTCTCGCTCTGACTGGGGGCGAAAGGAAAATGTCCTGTCGTCGACGATGTTCGGCACGATCGGGATCTCCTTGCCGGGGAACACCTCGCGACATCGCTCCAGCATGAACGGTGAGTCCGTCCACAGCCGCACCCGCGGGTCCAGGTAGCCGAAGTCCGCGCGCAACAACGTCGGCGCCTGTAGGTACACGATGACTGGGCCCTCGATCGAATCGATCAACGCGCTGGCAAAATCCGGCACCAAGCAGACGTCGTCGGGTCGGCGGTCTCGCCAGCGGATGAACGGCAAGTCGACGATATTGAAGGAGCCGTACGTGTCGCGGCCGCTGGGCGTGGCGAGAGCCGCGTCCACGCCGAGCGATCGCGCCAGCGCACAGTGGCGCATGATGTTGAGCGTCCCGCCGTAAGTCACATCCGTGTACAGGTACGGATGAACGATCATGCGACGCACCGAGGGCAACGCGCCCACCCTCGGGAAGCGCCGCAGGACGTCGACAAACGCGCGGCGCGGACCGTGCATCAAGCGATCTGGAATGAGGGCAACCAAGCGCATGGCCGCATCCTTCTCGCATGAACGGCTGCGGCACGCCAAGACCGCACGCGACTCCTGCGACTCCTTGACCGGTCGCAACACGCCGTGAAAGGGGGCGCCGGCGCGTGGCTGCTTGCGGCCGACCCAGGCGCTGCGCGGGCACGCC
Organism: uncultured delta proteobacterium; assembly: GCA_963778655.1. GTDB lineage: Bacteria > Myxococcota_A > Polyangia > Polyangiales > JAFGIB01 > CAVZVA01. The sequence continues at coordinate 883,420 of CAVZVA010000009.1, read as the reverse complement.
CGCGCGGGCAATTTCGGCTACGAGCGCGCGTATTCCGCAAGATTTGGGGATTACCGGGCTACCGCGGCTTGGCACACTCATTCGGTGGCCCTCGGGCGTGTCGTGCTGCTCGCGTCGCTGCTCGGTTCGGGCGCGTGCAGCGGGCGCATCTCGGCCGGATTCACCGCCACCAGCAGTCGGAACAGCGCCCATGCGCCGAAAGCCGGGGGCGCTGCCGGCCAGAACGCCACCGGCGGGAGCTCCAACGATCCCGGCCAACCGGTGCCGCCCGCCGGCCCCTCGGTTCCCGGCATCGACCGCAGCGCAGAGTGCAAGCTCGCATCCGTCAGACCCACGCTCGTTCGCCGCTTGAGTCACGTCGAGTACACCCGAACCTTGGCTGACCTGCTGCCCGGCGTGACGGTCCCGCCGCTGGACCTGATCACGGACCTGCCGGTCCACGGATTCGAGAACAACGCCACCCAGTTGAACCCGTCGACGGTCCTCATCGAGCAATACGCCGACGCGGCCGCGGCCATCGCTCAAGTCGCGGCCGCGGAGCCGAGCGCGATCCTGCCCTGCACCCCACAAGGCAACGACATGGGATGCGCCACCGATTTCATCAAGACATTCGGCATGCGCGCCTTTCGCCGTCCTCTCACCGCCGAAGAGCAGGCTCGCTACGAGGGTTTCTTCGCACAGCAGATGATCGCCATCAGCTGGAACGGCGCGCTCGAGCTGACCCTGCAGGCCCTGCTGCAGGCGCCTCAGTTTCTGTATCGGCTCGAGCTGAGTGGCGACATGCCGACGGACGGCGCGGGGGTTGCCCTGGACGATTACGAGATGGCTAGCCGGCTCTCGTACTTTCTCTGGCAAAGCATGCCCGACGATCAGCTCTTCGCGGCCGCCCAGAGAGGCGAGTTGCACACCGCGCAGCAGGTCGAGGCCCAGGCCCGCCGGATGATCGAGGACCCGCGCGGAGTCGCCGGCATCGTCGACTTCCATCGGCAATGGCTGGACTTCGATCGAGTCAATAGCCAGAACAAGGACCCGATGTTGTTTCCCGACTGGAACGACACGCTGCGACAATCGATGCGCGAGGAGGTCGACCGGTTTGTGGGTTACGTCTTCTCCGATGGCGGCGGCACGCTGGCGGAGCTGCTCACGTCGACCACCACGTTTGCGAACAAGCCACTCGCCGACCTCTACGGGGTACCGATCTCCGGCACCGACTGGCAAATGGCGTCACTGCCCGGCGATCAGCGCTCCGGCCTGCTCACGCGCGCCGATTTCTTGGCCAGCCGCGCACATACCACCAATGGCTCGCCGCCGCTGCGCGGCGTGTCCGTGCTCGACGAGCTCCTGTGTAACCGCCCGCCGCCGCCGCCACCGAACGCCGACACATCGACCCCGACCGGCGATCCATCCATGCCGAAAACCAACCGTCAGTTGTTCGAGGAACGGACGGCTCCGGCCACCTGCCAGGCGTGCCACCAGACGATCAACGGCTTGGGCTACGGATTCGAGCACTACGACTCGATCGGACGTTATCGCACCACCGACAACGGCCTTCCCGTGGATGCCAAGGGCAGCGTGATGGGCACGGATGCCGACGGATCCTATGACGGCGCGCTCGAGCTATCCCAGAGGCTCGCCGGCAGCGATCAGGTCAACTACTGTATGGTGCGCAACTGGTATCGATATGCGTTTGCGCGCGACGACGCGATCGAGGACTGGTGCAAGCTCGATTCCGCCTACGCGGCCGTACAGGCCCATGGCGGCGATATCCGGGAGCTCTTGGTGAGCCTCGCAACCTCGTACGAATTCATGCACCGGCCGGCTACGGCTCTCTGAGGAACGCATATGCCGACGCCCAAGCTCCACCTCAATCGCCGCCAGTTGTTGCTGGCGACCGGCCTGGGTGCCGGTGGCCTGTTCCTCGAATCGCTGCTGCCGCGGCGCGTTGGGGCAGCGCCGCCGGAGCCAATCAAGCGCCTCGTCATCATGACCACTCAGCATGGCACGGTGCTGCCCAGCTGGCGCATGCTGCGAAACCAGACCGACTATGGCGACTGGGAATACGCCTTCGACGATTCAGACCCAGCGTCCTTCAGCGATATCCTCCGCGTGCTGCATCCGCGGCGCGCTGACCTGCTAGTGATCGAGGGCCTGGCGCAAGCTTCGACGCTCGGCGACAAGGCCATCAACAATCATAACGCCGGGCATCTGCATATGCTCACTGGCGCGCTCATGATCGATGACACCAATGCAGGCGGCCCATCGGTCGATCAAGTGATCGCCAAGGCGGTGGCGGCTTCGGGACGCATCCCCTCATTGGAGCTGGCCACCCGGAAGCCATGGCTCGGAGGCATGGTGAACCTCGGGGCGAGTCAACGCGCACCCGTGCAAACCGATGCCAACGCTGTCTTCCAGCGGCTGTTCCCCTCCGGCAGCGTGCCCAGCGCGCAACCGAGCGAGCGCGATCTGATCCGGGGGGCCCGGGGCAGCGTGCTCGATTTCGTGGGCGCGGAATACGATGCGGTTCTGCCCAAGCTCGGGGCGGACGATCGCGCCCGACTGCGGATGCACCGCGATCTCGTTCGGGACCTCGAGCAGAGGGTCGCTGGGCTCGCGTCCTTGAGCTGCACAGCCCCTAGCGCCCCGGTCGAGGGCGATCAGATCGCGACGGGCAAGGTATTCGCGGACATGATCGCCGCGGCCTTCGCCTGTGATTTGACCCGGGTAGCCACGCTGCAAATCACGCAGCTCGACAACGACGAATTCGGAGCACCGGCGGGCGACGTGCACCAGGACTTTGCCCACCAAGAGTTCACCGACCCAAACGCAGCCCTGCAGATGTCCAACTACAACGCCAAGGAGGCCGAGGTCTTCGCCTACATGGTCGATGCCCTGCGCCGGTACGCCGAGGGTAGCGGCACGGTCCTGGATAACACGGCCGTGGTCTGGGTGAGCGAGCTGGCCAACGGTCCTCACGACCTCGACAAGATTCCCGTGGTCATCGCCGGCGCCTGCGGGGGCGCCTTCCGCACGGGGCGCTACCTGAGCTACGCCCAGAACCTGCCGAACCCCCACGAGCATCCGGACTGGGGCGCCTCGGCTCAGCGTCCAATCGGTCTGGGGCACTCGCACCTATTGGTGTCCCTGATGCAAGCGATGGGACTGCCGGACTCTGAGATCGGGCTCACCAGCGTGGTCACGCGCGATGGCAAGAACCAAACGATCGACCTGACGGGTCCTTTGCCGCGGTTGAGCTGAATTGGCGATCTCGGTGCGAAGGCCGCGCCCCTCACGACGTGATCCCGAAGTGGTGAGCTCGGATCCATGACGGCATGGCCGACTCCGCGCGGGCTCGGTAGCGGGCCGCTGCACGCACATTGGGCGTGCGTCGTGGGCCTTGCTCTTGCTGGCTGCAGCGCGGCTGGCGGCAGCGAGCACGCCCCCCGAAGACGGATGGCGCGACCGGCGGCGCGGTCTCAGGCGCTGGGCTCGACGCAAGCGCGTTTCGGGATGCGGCAGAACGGCCACACCTGGGTGCATAAGCGGACGCTCTCGGACGTCGCCGACTTCGACCCCAGGTTGCTGCGCGCGCTGGGCTTCGGCAACAATGCGTTCGTCTCCGTCGACTACAAGGGGCCGGCGCCCGCGCATTGAGGCTCGCCGGGAGCACCCGACTGGGGCGCTTGTCGAGAACGCTGCCAATCCTTGCTACGGTGATTGTCGGTACGCTCCGACCGCCAGCCGGGGACGGCGATCCGGGTACGTTATGGGGACACGATCTTATGTACATGCTACGCTCCGCCCCGCAGGCAGCGCCGTCCTCGCAGGGGCGGTCCGAGGGCTTGGACAGCGGTTTGAGGCTGAGTGAGCCATGCCGAGCAGGACAGACGACCTCGACGACCTGACCGAGCCACGCAGCGAGCAAGGGCGTTCTGGCTCGCCGGTCGACCCCGGTAGGCTCTGGTTTTCAGTCAAACGCGACTGGCGCTGGCTGCCGATCGCCGGCGTGACATGGGCGGTGCTCGGGGTCGCAGTCGCCCTGCTGTTCATCAAGCACGCCTACAAGTCGGAGTCTGTGCTGATGTGGCAGCCGGCGTCGCAAGAGCGATCCAACGAACGGCAGCTCGCGACCCAGGCCGGCAGCCTCAAGCTCCCGGGCGCGCTGCGCAAGGTGAAGGAGCGCCTCGGGCTGAAGATCCCGATCAAGGTGCTCGACAAGCAGATCGACGTGTGGTTCGACACGCGGAGCAACCTGGTCACCGTCAATGCCAGCGGGCCGACGGCGCACGACGCCACGGTGCTGACCAACACCGTGATCCAAGTATTTCTCGACGAGCAGCACGATCTCGCGAGCGCGCACGCCAACGAGGTCGCCAAGGCGCTCGAAAACGACTTGTCCGCGGCGCAAGCGCAGCTGACCAAGAAGCACGACGCCTTCGACGCTTTTCGATCGGCAAATGGAGTGACCGACATCGAGCACGAGCTGAAGCTGGCGATCGACAACGCCGCACACATGAACGAGCAACTGCAGCTCGCACGCGCCGACGTGTCGGCACTGGGGGCCCGCGCGGCAGGTCTCGGCGACGAAACTCGGAAGCAGCGGCGTACCACCGTGCAGAGCGCGAGTAGCGTGAACCCGGACGCCCAGAAGCTCGCGGAGCTGCGCACCGAGCTGACGACCGCACGCGCGCGCTACGCGCCGGGACACCCACGGATCGCCTCGCTCGAGGCTCAAATCGCTTCGCTCCAAGCCCACGCGGGCAAGAACAGCAGCGTGGTCTCGGCCGTCACGACGGGTGCGAACCCAGAATACCAGAGCCTTCAGGCCTCGCTCTCGTCCGCTCGGGTCGACCAGGAGACGGCTTCCAAACGCCTGACGAGCTACCAGGAATTCGCACAGACCGCCGATCAACGGGTGGCCAGCCTTACCGCCCTGCAAGGCAAGGCTCGCTCGTTCGAAGCCGACATCGACCTGTTGCAGAAGCGCATAACGGACTTGCAAGCGCAGCTCTCCGAAGCGCACGACGCGGCGCGCGCGCCGCCCGTGGAATGGCACGTGCTGACGCCGGCCGTGGATCCGGAGTGGCCGGAACAAAGCAAGCGCCGCCTGGTCGCGATCGCAATGCCGGTCGCCGGCGTGCTCGTGGCCTTGCTCGCGCTGCTGGTACGTCCGCTGCTCGACGGTCGCGTGTACACCGCGCGCGAGGCCGGCTACTGGGCCAACCTACCGGTGCTCGGGTCGTCGGCGTGGCCGCGCAATCGCGAGATGTTCTTCTCGCTGGTCGACGAGCTGGGCGACCACGGCGCCGCGGCGCGCGGCTACACCTTGGTGCTGGGCGCCAGCGGTCGCGAGAAACCGCTGGCGGAGGAGCTCGCGTACTGGCTCGGAGGTAACCTGGTCGGGGGCCGTCGCGACGGTATGGCGACGCGGGTGGAGGGCTCGCCGCCGGCGCCGGAGCGCGGCCACGCGCCAGCGACGGGCGCGACCACGCGCATGGACGGCTCGCCCTTTCCGCCGTCCGCGAACGCGCGCACGACCGAGCCCGAAGTGGACACCGAGGCGGCCGCCGCGCCATACGCCGCGGTGATGGGATCGCAAGCCCTGGCTCCCGTTGGGCGCCAGGGCGTCGCCCTCGGCCCATACGCCGCCGAGGGCACGCACGCCTGGCTGGGTGCGACCGAGGGGCCTGCCCTGCGGCGCGCCGCGCGCATGGCCGACCGCGTGATCGTCCTGCTGACTTCGGGCGGCGAGCTATTCACCTCCGTGGCCGGGCTGCGCACGCGGCTGGGTCGCGAGCACGGGGTAGGCGTGGTGCTGCTCGGTCTCAGCTCGGAGCTGCTCAACCTGCCCGATCGGGTGGGTGACGTGGAGGGCTTCTGGCGCTCGACGCAGCCCAAGCAGGATAACGCTTGAGGCCACGTGCGGCGGCGCCGCCCCCCAACGATGGGGCTTTGCGGCCCTACCCCGGGCTCGCCTAGAACTTTCCCTCTGGACGGCTCTCGGAGGGATGACTGCGTGCAGTCAGCGGGCCCGTCAGCGGGCGCGTGGGCGGCCGCCGGCAGCGCCAACTGCGCCGTTCAACTACCGCGCCGGGGCCGCGCGCGATTTCGCGCTCGGCACCCGGCACAAACTCAGGAGGACCTGCTCATGCGACTGATACCTCGATTGCTGGCCGCGACGCTCTTGCTGATCGGCTGCGCCGACACAGGTGCCGAGGAGGAGCAACCGCCCGCCGCCGCAGCCACCGAAGGCGCGGAGATGCCGGCAGCTGCGGCCGCACCGGCACCCGCGGCCGCCACTGCCCCCGCAGCTGCCCCGGCCGCGGGCGCGCCGGCAACCGCTCCCGCCGCCACCGCGACACCTGTAGCACCGGCCGCGGGTGCGCCACAGGCCGCGACTGCGCCCGCCGCGACCCCGGCCGCTGCGGCGCCCGCCGCAACCGCCGCTCCGGCCACGCCCGCGGCGAACGTCGCGGCTGCGCCGGCGCCTCAGATGCCACAGCTCGCGGCGCTGGTCATCCACCAGGTCAAGGACTTCGACGCCTGGAAGAAGGTCTTCGACGAGGATCAGCCGGCACGCAAGGAGGCCGGCGTGGTCGGCGAAGGTGTGATGCGCGGCGCGGACAACGACAAGCTGGTCGCGATCTACATGCCCGCTTCGGACCAGGCCAAGCTCAAGGCCTTCTTGGAGAGCAAGGACCTCAAGGACAAGATGAAGGCCGCGGGCGTCAAGGGTAAGCCGACCGTGTATGTCTTCCACACCGAGGGCGGCAAGATGGCGCCGCCGGACAAGACCGGTTTGTTCGGCGCGATCATCCAGACGAAGGTGAAGGACTTCGCCGCATTCAAGACCGCCATCGAGGGCGAGGACCAAGCGCGCGCCAATGCCGGCATTCTCGGCTACGGCCTGGGGCAGAGCCCGGACAAGCCCACCGAGGGTTACCTCTACCTGCAGGGCGAGGATCTGACCAAGCTCAAGACCTACCTGGGCTCCAAGGAGACCAAGAAGGCCTGGAAGGAAGCCGGCGTGCAGGGGACGCCCAAGACCACGATCGTCAAGGAGTCGACCACGACGATGTACCCGAAGTAGGCAGCGCCTGCGCTGCCCGCCACCGGCCCGCGCCGCTGCGCAAGCGGTGCGGGCCGTTTTCATTCTTCGTGCACGCTCAGCGCTCTTGCGAGGCTTCGTCGTCGGCGCGGCGTTCCGGAAACAGCAGCGACCCGATCACGCCGAGCGCGAGCGCTCCGAGCACGACCAGCAAGCTCGCTCCGGCCGAGATCTGCAACGGCCGGCCGAATACGTGCCCGATCTGCGCGTGGAACGCCTCGATCATCAGCTTGCAGCCGATGAAGGCCAGAATCGCCACCACCGCCTTCTCCAGGTGACACAGGTAGCCGCGCGCCGCCGCCAGCAGGAAGTACAGCGAACGCAGCCCGAGGATCGCGAAGACGTTCGAGGTGTAAACCAGAAACGGGTCGCGCGTGACCGCGATCACCGCCGGCACCGAATCGAAGGCGAAGGCCAAGTCCGACGCCTCCACCGTGACCAGGCACAAGAACAACGGCGTGGCGTACCAGCGGCCCTCGCGCCGGACGAAGAAGCTGTGGCCTTCCAGCTGCGGATGGATGGGAAACAGACGGCGGGTCAGGCGAACCGACCAGTGGTCGGTGTAGTCCTCGCGCTCGGCGCCTCCGCTGCCGAATGACCTGTACATCTGGTAGGCCGACCACAGCACGACCGCGCCGAACCCGGCAAAGACTGCCGTCTGCAAGCCCTCGCTCATCCGGCCGGCCAGCAGCAAGGAGGTACCGAGGCCGATGAACGCAAAGCGCAGCACCACCGCGCCCAGCACGCCGTAGTGCAGCACGCGGTGCTGAATGGCGTCGCGCAGCGCGAAGCTGGTGAAGATCGCGATGAACACAAAGAGGTTGTCGACCGAGAGCGATTGCTCGAGCACGTATCCGGTCAGGAACAGCCACGCCTGCTTGCTGCCGTGGCGCCAGCCCAGGTAGCCGGCGAAGGCCAGCGCCAGCGCCATCCACAACAGCGACCAGCGCAGGGCGCTGCCGGTGCGCACGGCCGGATCGCGGCGATGCGTCCGCAGATCGAGCCAAAGGAAGAAGACCACCACCGCGCCGAAGATCAGGACGCTGGAGAGGCTGAGCACCGGCATGGACGGTCCACCTGTACCGTGAAGCGAGGAGCCGGCGCGGGGCGCTGCGAGTCGCGCCACAATCCGCGACGCGTTGCACGGGGCTCCTGTGGCTTGAGTAGCACGGACCGGCACGGACCGCAGCGCCACCGGCGCTCGGCCCGATGGGCTTGCCGACGTGCTCGGCTCCGGCTACCCCTGCCGTCGATGGCGCGTCGCTCCGAGGTCGGCGTTCGACTGCGCAAGCCCCTGGAGCGCAGCGTGCGCGCCGGGCACCCGTGGCTGTATCGCGAGGCCCTGCTGCCCTTCGAGGCGGAGCCGGGCAGCGTCGTCACCGTGCGCGACAAATCGGATCGCTTCCTCGCGCGCGGACTGGCCGAAGCCGGACCGATCGCCGTGCGCGTGTTCACTACGCGCGACGAGCCGCTCGACGCGGCCCTCTTCGCACGGCGCGTGCAGTCGGCGTTCGCGCTGCGGCGGCAGGTCGTGGGCGCATCCACCAGCGCCTACCGCCTGCTGCACGGCGAAGGCGATCGCCTGCCCGGCGTGGTGTGCGATCGCTACGCCGACACCGCCGTGCTCAAGCTCGACGGCGAGGCGGCCGCTAGCTGGCGGCCGCGCCTGTGCGAGTGGCTGCAGGAGCCGCTGGCAGCGCTCGGCGTGCACAGCCTGCTCACGCGCGGCTCGCGCAAGCAGCGCGAGGTGGAGCTCGCCTGGGGTCCGCCGCCAGAGCCCGAGATTGCAGTCGAGGAGCACGGCATGTGGTTGTGCGCCAGTCTGTGGCACGGGCAGAAGACCGGCCTGTTCCTGGATCACCGCGAATCGCGGCGGCGGGTGCGTGAGCTCGCACGCGAGCTGCGGGTGCTCAATCTGTACGGCTACACCGGCGGGTTCTCGGTGGCCGCGGGACTCGGCGGCGCCGCGCAGGTGACCACCGTCGACAGCGCGCCGGCCGCGTTGCGCCACGCCGAGCGCAGCTGGACGCGCAACGCGCTCGCGCCCGATCGGCATCGAATCCTGGCGAGCGACGTGCCCGAGCTGCTTTCGCAGCTGCAGCGCGAGGACCAGCGCTTCGAGCTGATCATCGCGGACCCGCCCAGCTTCGCACCGACCGCCGCGGCGCGCGACGGCGCCCTGGCCGCATACGCCACGCTGCATGCCGCTGCGCTGGCTCGCGTCAGCCCCGGCGGCTACTACCTGGCGGCCTCCTGCTCGAGCCATATTTCCCGCGAGGACTTCGAATCCACGTTGCGCGAGGGCGCCCGGCGCGTGCGCCGCGTGGTGCAGGTACTGGAACGCTGGAGCGCCCCTGCCGACCACCCCAGGCTGCTGGCCTTCCCCGAAGGCGACTACCTCAAGGTCACGCTGCTACGCGCGCCGTGATCCTGCCTACCCTCCCCCGCCGTAATCGACACCCGCGCCCGCCCCTCCCTACCGATATACCAATTCGGCCCCAACTACGTTACATGAGCGGTCAGGTGAACCAGCCTGAAGTCAGCGCGCCCGTCGCAGCCAAGCTCCCCAACCGGGCCACGACGCGCGCGGATCAACGCAACGCGCTGCTCGCGGGGTTTCTCGGCTGGACCCTCGACGCGTTCGACTTCTTCATCCTGGTGATGACGCTCGACAGCGTCGCCAGAGACTTCGGCAAGACACGGCCCGAGATCGCGCTGACGCTGTCCGCGAGCCTGGCGATGCGACCGCTCGGGGCCCTGTTGTTCGGGCTGATGGCCGACCGCTACGGGCGCCGTTTGCCGCTGATCATCAACCTCGTCTTCTACTCGATCATCGAGGTGCTTTCGGGGCTCGCGCCCGACTATGGGACGTTTCTCCTGCTGCGCCTGCTGTTCGGGATAGGCATGGGTGGCGAGTGGGGCGTCGGCGCGTCGCTGGCGATGGAGGCGGTGCCGGCGCGCTGGCGCGGCCTGCTCTCCGGCGTGCTGCAGGAAGGCTACGCGCTCGGCTATCTGCTGGCGGCCGCCGCGTACTACTACATCTTCCCTCACTTCGGCTGGCGCGTGATGTTTTTCATCGGTGGGCTGCCGGCCCTGCTCTCGCTGTTCGTCCGCGCCAGGGTCAAGGAGTCGGAAGCGTGGCGCGAGCACAGGCTGCCGGACTGGAAGAGCTACGGCCGCGCGGTGGCCAAGAACCTCCGGCTCTTCGCCTACCTGGTGGTGCTGATCGCCGTGATGGGTGTGATGTCGCATGGGACGCAGGACATGTATCCCACCTTCCTCAAGCAGCAGCGCCACTTCAGCCCCCAAGGGGCAGCCATCGTCACCATGATTTCGATGCTCGGCGCAATCGCGGGTGGGCTGACCTTCGGCTGGATCTCCGATCGCCGCGGCCGCAGGCTGGCCATGGTGACGGCTGCAGTGGGAGCCGGCCTAACCGTGCCGATCTGGGTGTTTGCGCCCAACACGCCACTGATCGTGCTCGGCGCGTTCATCATGCAGTTCATGGTGCAGGGCGCGTGGGGGGTGGTCCCGGCCCACCTGAGCGAGCTTTCCCCGGGCGCCCTGCGCGGGTTCTTGCCGGGCTTCGCCTATCAGCTCGGCGTGCTCTGTTCTTCCGGCGTGACCTACGTCGAGGCGTTGCTGGGCGAGCACTTGACCTACGCCTATGCCATGGGTCTGCTGGCAACAGGCGTTTCGGTGTGCGCTGCGCTCGTCATCGGCTTCGGCCCGGAAGCGCAAGGGGTGGCGTTCCGTATGCAGGAATGACGGCGCGGCCGTGCTGCGACGGCCGCGCCGCGTGCGCGCTATCCGATGGCGTGCTTGAGCTTGGCGCGCAGCGAGACGAGCAGCTCCTCGGCACGCGCCAGCCCGAGATTGAGCGCGGCGTCCACGAACTGCGTAGCCAGCGCGCTCGGCGATCCTTGCCCGCCCGAGCTCTTGCGTGCCGGCCCGGCCGCCGACTTGGGTGGTCGCCCGCGACGCGCGGACGGTTTCCCCGCCTTGCTCTTGGCCTTCGAGCGAATGACGTAAACGTAGCGGTCCGTGAGCTCGATACCCGCCGCCTTGGCTTTCGCGACGACCTCGCTTGCCGGTGCGCTTCTCGGCAAGCTGAGCACGAATGCCGTTTTGCTGGGGGTCTTCTTGGCGGGCTTCTTCTTGGAGGTCTTGGGCATGGTTTCCTTCGCAACTTGGGGAATGAAGGGTTCGAAAGGACTGCGGGCCCCCCGACACAGTTGGGTCGCCAGTATGTCACACGCACATGGCACCGCCAACCATAGAAGACAAGTCCTTCAGCGATGGCTTCGGGGTATGGTCCGGGTAAGATCGGGGGTCATGGGCGTGGTGGCACGGTTGAGGCCCGCAGTTGCGCGTCATGGCACGCTCCGCAACACCGCGGCGGCTGCGATCGCGGCGACTTGTTTGCTCGCAACGCCCGGCGAGAGCAGCGCCGCGCCGACGCGCGTGCTGCACTTGCGGCTGACCGGAGTGATCAACCCGATCAAGTCACGCTACATTGCGCGGGCGCTGGCAGGCACGCGCGCAGAAGGTGTATCCCTCGTGCTGCTCTCGATCGACACGCCCGGCGGCCTGGTCAGCTCGATGCAAGACATCGTCGAAGCCATCACCGCCTCACGCGTACCGGTGGTCGCGCTGGTCGAGCCGCGCGCCGCGCAGGCCACCTCGGCGGGCGCGCTGATCTTGCTCGCCAGCGACGTTGCCGCAATGCTCTCCGACACGCGCATGGGCGCCGCGCACCCGGTGGGCGCGGGCGAGCCGCTCAAGGGCGCGCTCGAGCAGAAGGCGACCAACAGCCTCGCCTCGCTGGCGAAATCGCTGGCGTCGCGCCGCGGCCGCTCGGCCAGCGCAGCCGAAGAGATGGTCCGCAGCTCCACCAGCTACACCGCGAGCGAGGCCGCCACGGCGGACCTGGTGGAGCTGGTGGTGGGAAGCCGCGCGCAGCTGTTCGCCAGGCTCGACGGACGCGTCCTCGATTTCACCGATCGCAAAGCCGTTCTACACACCCGCAACGTGCAACTTGTCGAGCGACCGCTCACGCCGAGCGAGCGTCTTCTCGATGGCATGGCCGATCCCACAGTGGCCTCGATCCTGCTCACGATCGGGGTGCTCGGCATCATCTACGAGCTTTCGGCCCCGGGCATCGGGCTCGGCGGCATCGTCGGCGTCAGCGCGCTGCTGCTCGGGCTGCTGGGCATGTCCGTATTGCCGTTGCGCTTGGCGGGCGTGCTGCTGATGACCGCGGGTGTATTGTCGATCGCGCTCGAGGTGAAGACGCCCGCGCACGGCTTGCTCGGCGTCGGCGGCGCGGCTGCGATGCTGCTGGGCGCACTTGTGCTGGTCGACGAGCGCAGCTACTTCGGCGCGGCGCAGCAGGTGCGCTGGCTGATCTTTGCACCGATCGACGCGGCCGTGGTCGTGGCTTGCCTCGCGCTGGCAGCGGTTGCGCGCCGGACCCTGCGGGCTCCGCCGCAGAGCGGGGTCGAAGCGCTGCGCGGGGCAACCGGCATCGCCAAGACCGCGTTCCGCCACCGCGCGGAGCGATGCTCGGGAGACGTGATGGTCGACGGCGCGCGCTGGTCGGCGGTTTCCGAGGTGGAGATCGCCGAAGGCGCGGAAGTCGAGGTAGAGCAGGTCCTGCATCATCCCATGCGCCTCAAGGTCAAGCCGCGGCCTCGGGGTTAGCCCGGTCTTCGCTCCGAGGGCACGGGGGCTCGACGATAGCGAAACGAGAGGAAGTAGAAAAAAGCCCTTCCCGTCTTCCCGTCTTCCTGTGAGTCTCCTCGATCTGGAAGCACAGGACCGCCGCGACGGCGACCAACAGGAAACCAACGGGGAGACAGGTCGATGGAGGCCTTGGGAATGCTGGGCTCGGTTTTCTTCTTCTTCTTCGCTTTCCTGGTGTTGACGTCGCTGCGCGTCGTCAAGGAATACGAACGGGGCGTGGTGTTTCGTCTGGGACGGGTCGACCCGGCGAACCTGAAGGGGCCCGGCTTGCGGCTGCTGCTGCCGATGATCGACCGTATGCAGAAGGTCGACCTGCGCACGATCACCCTGGACGTGCCGCCTCAGGAAGTCATCACCAAAGACAACGTCACCATCAAGGTCAACGCCGTCATCTACTTCAACGTCATGAACCCGGTCGACGCGGTGATCAAGATCGCGAACCACTACACCGCGACCTCGCTCTATGCGCAGACCTCGCTACGGAACATCCTGGGCCAACACGAGCTCGACGAGATTCTGGCCGAGCGGGAGAAAATCGGGCACTCGCTGCAGCGCATCATCGACGAAGCCACCGACGCCTGGGGAGTGAAGGTGTCGGGGGTGGAGATCAAGGACATCGAGTTGCCGGAGGAGATGCGGCGCGCGATGGCCAAGCAAGCAGAGGCCGAGCGCGAGCGGCGCGCCAAGATCATCGCGGCCGAAGGCGAGCACCAGGCCTCCCAGAAGCTGCACGAGGCGGCGCAGATCCTGGAGCAGACCTCGGCTGCCCTGCAATTGCGCTACCTGCAGACCCTGGTGGAAATCGGCGTGGAGAAGAACACCACCATCGTGTTCCCGCTGCCCATCGACTTGATGGCGGCCTTCGAGGGCATCGCAAAACGCTACGGCAAGGGTGCTTGACTCGCCCACGGTATCCGTGGCAAGGGCAGCTGTCCGACATCCGCCTAGAAGCACCGAGACCGGCGGAAGACGGCTTTCAGAACGACGCGCCCGCGTCGCAATTCCGCGGTGGTACGGGCGACGAGATCGCGCTATAGCGGAGCCGTAGCTCATGGGCTCCGAACCGCCAGCCAGGACGGCGCGCGAGGTAATGGCCCGGACATGGCACACGGCGAGCGCCTACGCCCTGCGTGCGTTCCTCAAGCTTGCTCCGGCCGAGCGGCATCGTCTCTTTGCGCTCACCATCGTCATCGGTGGTGTCTGTGGTCTGGCCGCGGTCGCGTTCCACAGCGCGATTCATGGCGCCGAGCTCTTGATGATCGATCCCGCGCTGAGCGCGCCGGGACATAGCTGGATCTTTTGGACCATCGCCACTCCGACGCTGGGTGCCCTGGCGAGTGGGGTGCTGCTGCACTACGTGCCGCAGGCGCGCGGCAGCGGCATCCCGCAGGTCAAGTTGATCTACGCGGTCAAGAGCGGGCGACTGCGGCTGCGCGACGCGGGCGGGAAGTTCTTGATCGCCATATTACAGATCGGCAGCGGCTCGGCGCTCGGACGCGAGGGGCCGACGGTGCAGATTTGCGCCGGGTTGGCCAGCGCGCTCGGCAGACTGTTCGCCATCGCCCCACACAACATGCGACGCCTGATCCCGGTCGGATCGGCGGCGGGCATCGCGGCCGCATTCAACGCTCCCATCGCCGCGGTAACCTTTACCATCGAGGAAATCATCGGCGACCTCGACCAAACGCTGCTCTCGGGCGTGGTCGTGGCCGCGGCGCTCGCCGCCGTGATCGAGCGCAGCGTGCTGGGCGAGCACCCGGTGTTCGACGTGCCCGGCGGCTACGGCCTCGACCACGCTTCCTCATTGCTGATCTACGCGGCGATTGGCGTGGCGGGCGCGGCCATGTCGCACGTGTACTACGAGGGCATGCTCGGCATCCGCGGCTGGTTCGCGCGCTGGAAGTGGCCGGGCGCCTGGGCGCGGCCCGGGCTCGGCGGGCTCGCCACCGGGCTGCTCGCAGTGCTGGCCATCGGCGTGTTCGGCACGCGCGGAGTGACCGGCGACGGTTACGCCACGCTCGGGCAGGCGCTGACCGGCAACCTCACGCTGAAGATCATGCTGGTGCTGGCGGTGACGAAGCTGGCAGCCACCGTGCTCTGCTACGCCAGCGGAGGGTCGGGCGGCATCTTCGCCCCGGTGTTGTTCATCGGCGGCATGATCGGCGGCAGCTTCGGCCTGCTCGACCGCGCTCTGCTCTCGCATCCCGATACCAACATTGGCGGCTTCGCGCTGGTCGGCATGGGAGCCTTTTTCGCGGCGGTGATTCGCGCGCCGATCACCTCGGTGCTGATCATCTTCGAGATGACGGGCGGCTACGGGCTGGTCCTGCCTTTGATGATCGCCAACTCGGTCGCATACGTGCTGGCCCGGCGCTGGCAACCGGTGCCGATCTACGAAGCCTTGCTCGAGCAAGACGGCTACCACCTGCCTCAGACCCAGCGCGCCGCCTCCACGCTCTCGTCGTTTCACGTGCGCGAAGCGATGACTACTGAGCTCGTCACGCTCCCGGCCGAGCTCTCGATCGGGCAAGCCGTGGAGCACATCAAGGACCACAAGTTCTCGATCTATCCGGTGGTGGACCGCAGCCGCCAGCTGCTGGGCTTGGTCAGCGAGGCGCGGCTGCGGCGCTGCATGGCCGAAGGGCACGGCGAGGAGCCAGTGCGCACGCAGGCGCGCGAGGAGGAGCCCCTGCGCGCCGACCAAGCGCTGGTCGACGCCGTCGCGCGCATGGGCCAGCTCGGCGCCAGGCAGATGGCGGTGACCGCGCCGGGCGGGGGCGCAACCCTGGTCGGCATCCTCGCGATGAGCGACGTGATGCGCGCGCACGCGCGCGCAGCGCTGGGCGAGGATCCTTCGGAGCAACACTTCGACTCGCTGGCGCCGCGCCCGGCCGTGGTCTGGGCCCGCAGGGACTCCGCGGTCACCGGCGGCATGCCGGCCAAGGGTCGACCCCCCCAACGATAGCTGGGCATCTACAGGGGGTGAACCTCCCGGTGGCCGGGTGGGAACTTTAGTCCCGACCACATTGGTCACCTGCGCACACTCATACGCGGAAGAGCACGACCGCCGGCGTCGGCGGCGCGCTGGGTGCTGGGCGGTGGACCCGAAACCAGGGACGGTGAATCCGATGCGAAGCGCGGTTATCTACTCAATTATTGCGGTGGGGCTCGGCGTCTTGGCGCTTGGGTGCAGCAGCAGCAAGAACGCTAGCGGCGAGGGCTGCCAGGCGAACCAGCCCTACGCATGCACGTGCGCCGACGGCCAGTTCGGCACGCAGACGTGCTCCGCCGACGGAAGCGTGCTGGGTGTCTGCACCTGCTCGGGCGCGCCCACCGGTACCGGCGGATCGGTCGGCTCTACCGGCGTGGGCACGGGCACGGGTACGGGTACGGGCGGCATGGCGGCTGGTACCGGCGGCGCGGGTCCCGGGGGCGGACTTGGCACAGGCGGCCTCGGCGGCTTGTTCGGCACTGGCGGCGCGGGTGGTGGCTTCCAGGCGTTCTGCCAGATGAATCCGCAAATTTGCATGGGCCTCGGCGGCGGGACCGGCGGCATGGGTATGTTCGGCGGCGGGACCGGTGGACGGCGCGGTATGAGGATGGGCACCGGCGGCATGATGGGCACGGGTGGAACCGGTGGGTCCGGCGGTGCGAGTGGATCGGGCGGTGCGAGTGGATCGGGCGGTGCGAGCGGATCGGGCGGTGCCAGCGGATCGGGCGGTGCCAGCGGATCGGGCGGCGCGAGCGGATCGGGCGGCGCGAGCGGATCGGGCGGCGCGAGCGGATCGGGCGGCGCAGCCGGGGGCTGAGCCGCGAACCCTCAGCACGGCACGTCCAGCGAGCTCGCCGCTCGCGGCGGGGCGGGCTCGGACCCCGGGCCCGCGCCGTGCGCGTGCGGCGCGCCACCGACTGGAAACGGCGGCGCACAAGCGCTATGGCAAGCGCCATGATGGCGAGCTCGCGCGCGACCCCGCTGCGCACCCTCTCGTTGGGCGCTGCGCTGGCGCTGGCGATCACGCCGAGTGGCTGCGGTCGCACCGAGCGCAGCCGCGCTGCGGCGGCGCCTACCGGCGGCGCGCCCTTCTCGGTGAACGGTTCCTCGCCCTACGACGGGGGCTCGGTCGTGCCCGATGCAGGTTCGGGCGGCGGGCCGGCCGATGCGAGCACGGACGCAGCGGCGGTATGTACGCCGGGCGATCGCAGCGTGCCGTACTCCCCCAGCGATCCGTGCGCGCAAGGTCTGAGCGCGTGCCCGGGAGAAGGCTGGGTGGCGACCACGACTTGTCTGGCCAACGGCACCTGGGACCCGCTGCAGTGCGCCTGCCTTCCCGGTCCCGGAACCTGATCGCAACACCTAGCAATGTTTTGGGATGCCCCGCTGGCGCCGCACCGGATCCCACCCTGCCTACATGTAGCTTTCGCGGTGCGAAGGCGGCGTCGCCTCGGATGAGGGAGCCGAATTCCTGGCTCGGGGAACTATCAGTCTAAGGCAGGACCCGCCAAGCGCTGGAGGTAACGCACGCATGGGAACGCGAACGCGATGGATCGTCCCCGGTTTGTTCTCGCTGTTGATGCTCGCGGCCGGCTGCGGTAGCAGCAAGAAGCAGGGCGAGGCTTGCCCCGCAGGGGCGGCGACGGGGAAGGTGCTCGCCTGCACCTGCGGCACTGAGCTCGGGACCCAAGTCTGCAAGGCCGACATGACGCTGAGCGCGTGCGACTGCGGCGACGGTGGCACCGCCACCGGCAGTGACAGCGGCAGCGGCGGTGGCAGCGGCGCAAGCGGCGCAAGCGACGCCGGAGGCAGCGGCGCGACAGGCGGAAGCGGCGGAAGCGACAGCGGAAGCGGCGCAGGCGGCAGCGGAGGTGGTGCAGGCGGCAGCGCCACCGACGCGGGCAGCAGCAGCGGCGGCGGTGGAAGCACGCTGCCCACGGACGGCAACCAGCTTTCGGTCTGCACGCATGCGCAAGGCGACTGCAACAAGGGCTTCGCGTGCTATTCGCCGAACCCGCCGGGTCAGGGGTTCTGCAGCCAGATCTGCATGGTGGACATGGATTGCGCGGGGCTGGCGCCCAGCGGCGCGACCTACACTTGCGTCAACGGCGTGTGCGCGATCGCGTGCATGGGCGCGATGGACACCACCACCTGCCCGTCCGGCATGAGCTGTCAGCTCGCAGGTGGATTCGGCGGCGGATTCGGGCCAGGCGGCGGCGGCATGGGCATGGGCATGGGCATGGGCACCTACCGCTGCAAGTACGAGACGCCCGATGCGGGCGCGCCGATGGCGGGAACGGCCGTGGAATGGGATCAGTGCATGCGCACCGCCGATTGCGCGATGGGCCTGACCTGTGCGGGCACGGCGTTGAGCAAGAGCGGGACCGGGCACTGCGCCAAGAGCTGCACGATGGACGCGGAGTGCACGGCGGCCCCGAGCAGCGGCAGCATCACGCCTGCCTGCCTCCCCAGCGGCGGGCGCGGCGCGCAGGCCTGCGCGCTGCCTTGCACGGCGGGCATGGACGCCGGCGCCGCCGGCTGCCCCGACACGATGACCTGCGTGGGCGGCGGCGTCATGGCCACCGGGTACTGCGAGTATCCGTAGCGCGGGGTCGAGATCCTTCGGGCCCTTTGCTTCGGGCTTCGCGCGCAGACCGGCCAAAGGGCGGCGTCCGAGGCCGGATGCCGCCCCTTTTGGCCGCGCATTTGGTATTTAACGAGCGCAGTCAGCGCTGATCGCGAGGCCCTTCAGTCGCGCGCATCCAGCGCCGAGGTGTACAGGCATGAAGACCAAGTCGTTGATCCTGGCGCTGCTCGGCGCCACCGCCTGCACGAGCAGCGGTCGAACCACGCTGGGTGCAGACGGAGACTCCGCGGCGGCCGCGGGCCAGGCGCTGATGCGCTCGGTCACGATTGCAGGATCCAAGGTGGGCCATGGAGACCTGCCGAAAGCGTCGAACGAGCGCGTCACGTTGAAGGCGAGCAGCATCGCCGCGTTCGCGCCCGGTTCCTCGGTCCTGCTCTCGCTCAGCGTCGACAATCCCGACCAGGATCAGAACCCGGGCAAGGCCGTGCTGATGCAATTCGACGGCGCGACCGACCACCTCGAGGTGCCGGTCAGCTCGAGCGACAGCGGTCCCGCGCAGCTCGCCTTCCAGGCGGGCATCGCCGGCGACGCCTGCAAGGATCTGTGCAACCGCAAGTTCAACCTGGCGTTGCAGGAAGCGCTCTCGCTCAAGGACGGCACGGTTTCCATGCACGCCACGCAGGATCTAGAGCTCGACTGCACGAAGAAGGGCGACGCGGCGCGCTGCGCCAAGGGCAAGGGCAGCGCCGGCAGCGGCGCCTCCGGCGCGGGCAGCGATGCGGGCGACGGCGGCAAGACCGATGGGAACGACAGCGTGAGCGGGCCGAGCGACGGGGCCGTGCCGGAGGACGGCGGGCTGCAGGGCTTGGGCGACGCCGCCTTCGGCTTTAGTGATGCCGGCGTCCTCGAGATCCCCTGCGGGGATGGAAGCCAGGTGCCGGTGAGCGCGGTATGCGATGGCAAGGCCGACTGCAAAGACGGCGCCGACGAGCTCGGCTGTGGCGACGCGTCGGTGGGGGCGGATATGTTCCCGTGTCTAAGCGGCGGCAGCGTGCCCCTCGACAAGCTGTGCGACGGCACCATGGATTGCAGCGACGGTTACGACGAGATGATCTGCGTCCCGTGCGCCGACGGGATGGGGCAGTACTCGCCATATCAGCAATGCGACGGCACCGCGGTCTGCGCGGACGGCACCGACGAGGCCGGGTGCAATTTCACCTGCACCAACGGCGAGCAGATCCCGACCGCGAAGTTCTGCGACGGCGTGAACGACTGCTCGGATGGCTCCGACGAGACCCCCTGTCAGTTCCCCTGCGGCGACGGCACCACGGTACCGCCGACCAAGGTATGCGACGGCGTCAACGACTGCGCCAACGGCGCGGACGAAGACAAGTCCATGTGTCCGTGAGCGCGGCGGGCGCTCACAGCCCGTAGCAAATGACCTGGTTGTTGTTCATCGCGGTCGAGTCGAAGACGTACTCCAACCCGCTCTTGACCACGATCTTGCCGTCGACGATCGCCGCCGCGCCAGCGATGCTGCCGCCGGTCTCGAAGCTGTTGAGCAGCTCGCCGTTGCTGGCGTCGTAGAGGTTGAGCGCGGTGCCCGCCGGAACCACCAGCAAGCCGTTCGCGATCGTCGGCGCTCCCCACACCGTCTGCTCGATCATGGGCGGGTCCCAGGCGTCGGCGCCTTGCTGGCTCGGGTCGAGCGCATGCAGCAGCGCCTCGCCGGGCGGCTGGTTCGCGACCACGTAGAAGTACTTTCCGTCGAAGCCTCCGTTGTTGAGCACGCCGCCGTTTGCGGAGGTTCGCTTCGAGCTCAGATCGTCGCGGCTCCACAGGATCTCGCCCGTGTCGCGGTCCAGCGCCCAGAACGACGAGCCCTTGTCCCCGTCGGCCACGATCTTCTGGCCATCGACCTCGGCCAGGATCGGGTTGGCGCCGAAGTCGTCGTCGGGACCGGTGGCGTCGCTCGAGTCGGGGCCGAGCGACCAGGTGTCGCCTTCGCGCACTTGCTTGACCCACTTTCTCTCGCCGGTCTCCAGATCGATCGCGTGAATAGCGTCCGAGTGCTCGCCGGCCATGGTGTAGTTGTTGCCGGTGGCCGCGAACACCACGCCGGCCTCGAGGTCGACGGCCACGCTCGACCAGACCATCGCGCCGTTCTCGCCCTGCTCGGGGACCGTGTAGTACGTCCACAGGTGCGAGCCGTCCTCGGCGTTGAACGCTTCGACCCCGCCTCGCGCGACGGCCTGGTCCTCGTTGCCGGTGACCTCGGCCGCACCGCAGGAGTGGCCGACCAGCACCTTGTCGCCGGCCAGGATGGGCGAGGAGGTCCCGTCGCAGCTCGCCAGCTCATAGGTCCTGATCGGACCCCATAGCGTATCGCCGCTCTTGGCGTCCAACTTGTACAGATTGGCGTCGCCCGTGTGAACGTAGACCGCGCCGTCCGCATAGGCGGGGGACGCGTTGCCGACGATGTCGTCGCGCACCCAGCGCTGCTCGCCGCTGGCAAAGGAAAGGGCATAGGTGCCGCCGGTTGCGGTCACGAACACCTTGCCCTCGCCGATCGCCGGCGTGCCGGTGGGGAAGCCGGCCACGGTGAAGCGCCACTTCTCGGTCACGTCCTTGGCGTTGTCGACCGAGAGCGTGGTCTCGTCGGGGTTCCAGTAGTCGTTCTTGGCGTCGTAGCCCATCAAGCCCCATGTGCCGCTCGACTCGGCCCCGGTGTTGGCCTCGCCCGCGTCGCCTTCCAGGCACAGGCAGCGCCCGTACTTGCCGGATGCCCCGCAAGTCGCGATCGGGCGGGCGCCGCTCTTGCAGGTGGCGCCGCTGCACACGCCTGTCTCACCCTTGCTGCACTTGCCGCTCGGCGCCTTGGCCCCGGCCGGCGCTTCGGTACCCGCCTGCTGGCTGCCGCCGTCGCTGCCCGAGCAGGCGCCCGCGCACAGCGCCAGCCACAGCACGGCGGCGGCTCGAGCCGCGCTCGCGCGGCTACCGAGATCGATCCCTGTCATCGAAGAACCCTCCCGTCCGGCCCACTTACCTGCTCCGGGTGCGGCTGGCAATCGCCGTTCGCGTCAATGTTTGGGTCCTGGGGCCGTGAGCCGGCGGCCGGGGCTCGGGCCGGGCGTTTCACTCGAAGCGCGCGCGCAGACCCAGGCTTGGAAAGAAGATCGCGGGCGCGTAGCGCACCGTGCAGGGCGTGGCGGACAGCGGGTTCTTGCCGGTCTGCACGCCATCGTGGCACGCGATATCCACCGCCTCGCGCGAGAGCGTGACGTTGAGCCATTCGAGCGCGAGCCGCAGCCTGGCCCATGACGTGGTCCAACTATAGGCCAGCTCGGCGTCGCCGCGGAAGAAGCCGGGCAAGCGCTGCTGGTACGAGATCGGCTGCGCGCGCACGAAGTCGTACGTCACCACCTTGCCGCTGCGATAGAACAACCTGCCGCCCAGGCTGAAGCCCGCCGGTAGTCGGTACTGCAACACCAGGTTCACCACGTGGCGGATGTCGAAGCTCGGACGGTACGCCTGGCCCTGCTCCGAGCGCGCGTCCGCCCACCCCAGCGTGTAGCTGAGCCAGCCCGACAGCGCCTTGGAGACATCGCGCCGCAGGAACAGCTCCAGACCGTATGCCCACACCGACGAGCGTGGCGAGCTCTGACGGTCGCAGCCGAAGACCCCGTCGGCGGCGAGCGGCAGCAGGCCGCAGGTGCGCTCCGCCGTGAGCACCGCTTCGGGCAGAATCATGTTGAAGAAGCGCTGCAGGTAGAGCTGCGACTGCAGGTGCAGGCCCTGGCCGAGCTCGAGCGCGGCGCCGGCCTCGCTCTGGATCGCGCGCTGCAAGCCGTGGTCGAGCGCCACGTCGGCCACGCCCGGCAGCGGGATCAGGAACACGGCGGGCTGGTCGCCCAGTCCGACCGCTGCGTGCAGGGACAGCCGCTGCAGCGGCCGGAAGGTCACGGTGGCGCGCGGCTCGAGCGCCTGCTGTGCGCTCCTGCCCGTGATCCACACGTCGCCGCGCAGTCCGGCGTCCAGGTCCCAGCGGGCGGCCAGCGGCAGGTGCAGCTCGCCGTAGAGCCCGCCGAGGCTGCGCGTGGGCGCGCTGCGGTAGCCCGGATCGACGAAATCGAGGTTGTTCTGATCGCCCGGATTGAGATCGCGCAGGCTGCCGACGATGCCGAAGAAATCGCCGCCGACCCGCAGCCGCAGCCCGCGCGCGTCGTGCCAGGACAGATACGCGCGGGGTCCGAGGCGAAAGGCCGAAACGCCGAATTCGTTCTTCAGCGTGGAGCGCTCGTAGCCGAGCTGCAGCATGCCGCCCAGCTCGAGCGAGTCGAGTGTGCGGATCACGCGCGCTTCGGCGCGGTGAAACTGCAGGTCGATGCCGCTGCCGGGAACGTTGGAGCTGGTGTCCGCCTCATGGTCATATGACCCGAACCAGCTCAGCTCGAAGCGGTCGGGGCCGCCGAGCGGCAGCTGCAGCCGCGTCTGGTAGTCCCAGTACTGCAGCTCGATGTTCGGGCTCAACGCGCTCAGCAGCAGCCCGGGATAGCCGTAGCGGCCGGCCACGCTGACCGAGCCGCCGCGGCCGAGCGGCGTGGCTGCCATGCCCATGACGTCGATCGCGCGCAGCTCGAGCTCGCCGCGCGGCGCGAGCACACACGGCGCCGTGCAGCTCTCGGAGGCGAGCACGCCGCCGGTGGCCCGGCCGTAGCGCGCCGGGGCCACGCTGGGATAGAAGTCGACGTTGCCGATCATCGCGGGGTGAACGACGGCCGGGCCGAGCGCCAGGTGGAATAGCGCGGGCACCTGGATGTCGTCGTAGTAGTAGACGGTGCCGGAGGGCGGCGCACCTCGCACGTAGACGTAGGGCAGACCGCTGACCGCCGGCACCACGCCCGGCATCGAGTCGATGGCGCGAAACGGATCGCCGAATGCGCCGGGTAGATCGCGCGTGACCTCGCTTTCCAGGTGGTGCTGATTCGGACGCGGCTGATTCACGCGGCCTGTGGCGCCGAACACGTAGGGCTCCGCCGCGGCGGGCGCGGGTAATGGGGGCGCCGCAGGCGCGAGCGCAAGCGCGGGTCGCTGCGCGGATGGGGAAGGCGCGGGCGTGGCCGCCAAAGGCGCGGGCGGCGCAGGCTCCACCAGACGCAGCCGCACGCGCGCGCGAGCGGGCACCGCAATTCCACCCACGCGCGCGGGCTCGAAGCGGGCGCGGGCGAGCGCGGCCTGCACCGCGCGCCGCAACGCCGGGTTCGGCAGATCCTGATCGAGCGTCGCACGGCCCTGCGCGTCGACGCGCACCACGAGCTCGAGGCTGCCGCCGTGTTGCAACGCGAGCGCGTGCTCGACCACCGCGGGCGCGAGCTGCAAGACACGCGGAGGCTGCGCTGCGCTGGGTTCCGCGGCCGGCACGCCCGCCTTCGAGCGCCCACTGGAGGCCGGCTGCGGCTGTGGCCGAGCACCTGCGTCCGGCTGCGGCTGCGCCCGGGCCACGGCAGCGCACAGCCACGCCAACAGCAGCGCCGCGCCGCGGCTTGCACGGGGGCGGCGACACGGCAAGGCTTGAGCACGTGCGGCACGGGCCACGACTGAGAGCTTGGAGATGGGCATGGCTGCCGTGGGCCGTGGTGCACACGTTGGCATGTCAGACCGGCAAAGACGAGGTCAGCGTGTCCAGCGTGCCGCTTGCGCACGGCGAGTTCCGCTCCATCGCCTGGGGCGGGGCTCAGGTCGAGCGTTTCCATGTGGTGGCGCGTCGCGGCGAGGGTAACGATGCGGTGATCTGGTCGCCCGATCAGCCCGGGACGTGCAGCCTGGGGCCGGTCGCCTGGTACGACACGATCCAGCCGCTGCGCAGCGGCGGGCCGGCCTGGGGCGTTCTCGGCAAGGGTGCGGTGGCCTACATCGACAGCTTCGACGAGAACAAGCGCGGCACGCTCCGCTTCGCGGGCATCGATTGCAGGCCGCTTCCGCTCGAGATCTCCGACGTCAAGCTCGCCGAGCTGTGGACCGCCTACGACCCGTCCTACGTCGCCCCGCGCTACGCGGCGCGCACCAGCGATCGCCGGCTCGTGCTGGGTGACCCGTGGACCGGCGAGAAGCTCGAGCTCGCCCGCGACGTCGACGGCGCGCTGGTAGTCGCAGAAGGGATGTGGATCGTCGAAGGCGGGCAGGCGGTGCTGCGCGATCTGAGCGGGAACCAGCTCGCGCGCACTGGCCACGACATCAGCGAGCTATTCGCGTCGGGCGAGCACGAGATCACCTATGTCGACGCCGGCAGCATCATGCGATTCAACCGCGACCAAGGGGTGACGCGCGTCGCCGAGGACGCCTGCTCGGCGACTCCGCTCAACGGTTTCCCGCCCCACACCCTGGCCTACTTCCACCCGTGCTCGTCGCGCTCGCTCGTAGTCGGGGGCGCCAAGCTCAAGCCCCGCACAATCGCTGACGCCGTCGACGACTTCATCAGCGCCAACGGCTGGCTGCTGTACACGGTGAAAGGCGAGAGCTCCACCACGCTGTGGCTCAGCGAAGGAGACGGCAAGGGCACGCAGCTGGCGGAGGCGGACGGCTTCAAGCTCGATCGGTTGTGGAGCAGCGGCGTGCACGAGCTAGTCACCACCATCCGCGAGAGCGACGACTCGCTGACGCTGTGGAGGATCGACAGCGCGCGCGGGCGCGCGGCGTCCTTCGAGCAGGGGCTGGTCTTCGCGCACTCGATCGAGGGTGACCTGCTCTCGCTCGATCGGGACGGAGTGCTGAGATTGCGGCCGCTCTCGGCCCTGCAGCACGACGGCACCCTGGCCACGCACGTGCCCAAATCGAGCGTGCGGATGATGTTCGTGGACACCGAACCAGCGGTGGGCTTCCTCGCCGATGTCGACCCCGACACCGGCCTGGGCGTGCTGCGGCTGCACTTCTTGCACAGCGGGGCGTCGTACTCGGTCGCCCGCGGGGTGCGCGAGCTGCGCGAAGTCTGGTGGCCGGAAACCGGCGTGGTGTACACCACCGGGGCGGACACCCAGGGCAAGGGCGAAGGCCTGTCGTTCGCCGAGATCTCGGTTCCGTGCTCCACGACGGCCGACTCGCCGTGGGCGTGCGTGCTCTGAGCCGGCAGCCCGGAGCCGGCGGGTTTGCGCGAAAACCGCCTGTGTGCGTGGCACGCGCAGTGCCTGCACCCGACCACGGCAGCCTACATTCGCCCAGCTCTCCCGCCAGCGCCTCGTTGAGCTTGGTGGCTGTTCTCCGTCATGCTGATGGCGATGACCGCTCCCTCCGAGAAGCCCGCCGCAGCGCCGGAGGCTTCCGCGGAGCCCGCTGACGACCCGTGGCTCGGCCGCGTGTTGGACGACCGCTATCGCGTGATCGAGCGCCTGGCCGAAGGCGGGATGGGCGTGGTGTACGTGGCCGAGCACCTGCTGCTGCACAAGGAGGTCGCGCTCAAGCTGGTAGCGCAGGAAGCCAATGCGAACGTGGACCACGCGCGCCGATTCGTGCGCGAGGCGCTGGTGACCTCGCGTATCGATCACCCCAACGTGATCTCGGCGCTGGACTTCGGCTCCTTCGAGGACGGGACTGCGTATTTCGCCATGAACCTGGCGCGCGGGCCCACGCTCTCGAGCGTGATCGAGGCCGAGGGGCGGCTGACCTGGCTGCACGCCGCGGAGATCGGCGCACAGATCGCCGACGCCCTGTCCGCCGCCCACGCGGTCGGCATCGTGCACCGCGACCTCAAGCCCGAGAACGTGATCCTGCAGCGCCTGGAGGATGGCGGCGAGCTGATCAAGCTGCTGGATTTCGGCATCGCCAAGTTTGCGCGCGACAGTCTGGCGCCACCGGCCATGCACGGCACCCAGGCCGTCACCCGCATCGGCGTGGTGATCGGCACCCCCGGCTACATGTCGCCGGAGCAGGCCGTGGGCAAGCGCGCCGATCACCGCTCCGATCTGTACGGCCTGGGCGTGCTGCTGTGGGAGTGCACGGTCGGTCGGCGGTTGTGGGAGCACAACGACATGCAGAAGCTGCTCGCTGCGCAGCTCAATCACGCGCCGCCCTCGGTACGCGACGAGAGCGCGGACCTCACCATCCCGGTCGCCTTCGACGCGCTGGTCGCGCAGTTGCTGTCGACCCAGGCCGACGAGCGACCCCAGAACGCGGCCGAGGTCCGCGACCTGCTGCGACGTCTTGTCGCGGATGCCAAGGCAGGCGCGCTGGAGCTCCCGCCGCAGCCGCTGGCGCGCGCCGCGGGCACGCCCACGGTCGTGCTGCCGGCACCGCCGCCACCGGCCGGGCCGACGCGGATGCTGCGCCCGGGTCGGCCCGTGCCGCACGCGCAGAGCGATACCGGCGGCAACGCTCAGACCGAGCCGGCGGCCCGCGCAGCCGCCGAGGCCGAGGCCGCGGCCGAGGCGCGCGTGCCAGCGGCCGCAGCGGATACAGGCGCTGCGGCGGCGCTGGACGCGGCGCGGCAAGCGCTGCGCGCGACACACAAGCTGCTGCTCTCGGCAGCCGCGCGCGTGCGTGCCTGGCCGCGCGCGCGGCGCGCGGGGGCGGCCGCTCTGGCGGCGATCGCGCTGGCCGCGCTGCTCGCGCTCGGCCTGCGCCTGCATCGCGCCGCGCCGCCGCCGGACGCAGGGCAGCAGGCGCAGCACGCGCGGCCCAAACGGGATCCGTCGGCACTGACCGGCCCGGTGCGGCAGCTCGTGCGCACGCTGGTCGAGGGTGAGTCGCGCGAGCAGCGCGTCGGCGGAGCCGAAGCGCTGCTGACACACGTGCCCGTGGACGAGGTGCCGGGCTACGTGCGACTGATGGCGCGGCTGCAGATGGCTGAGACCTGCTGGCAGAAGCAGGCGCTGCTCGGGGCCTTCCGGGAGCTCGACGACCCGCGCACGCTGCCGGCGCTGGTCACGCTCGCGCAGCGCAAGCCGTACGGGTGCGGCGCGCACGGCCGCGCGGACTGCCTGGGCTGCATGCGCGACGAGCTGGTCGCGCTGGTCGACCACCTGGAAGCCGAGCAGATCGAGCGCGCGCGCACGCCCGCCGCGCGCTGAAACGCGGCAGCACGGCTCGCTGGGCGCCCCCGCCATGGCGCGCGGGGCTGGGGCGCGCGCCTCACTGTCCGACGTCACGCGGGTAGAGCTCGGGCCGATCGCGCTCGAGCTGCGTGATCTGCCATTCGTAGTACACGAAGTCGCCACCCTCGTGCTTCCAGCGTACGTCGCCGCGCACCGGGATCAGCACGCCGTCCATGTGCTGCCATGCGCTGGCCACCACCTCCCACGGCTGCGGCGTGGCGTCCGGGCCCGCGTCCATGTAGCGCTGCGCGTTCAGACGCACGAAGCGCCCCTGGCGGTCGAAGTGGAAGTCGGCGCTCGCGTGCACGCCGCGGTAGCTCATGCGGGCGCGCGCGCTGCCGCCGCCGGCATCCTGCCAGCTGAGATAGGGGCTCAACGCCGCGCTCGGGAACCACACGATCTCGCCGAGGAAGCGCAACAGCGTGCCCTGGTCGATCTTGGGACCGCTGGCATCGACCAGCGGGAAGAGCGAGGCCAGCGCGATCAGCATGCGACCCTTACCCCCGAGGTAGGCGTCCCGCCCGGCGATCGGCAGCAGCCCGAGCATCGTCACCCTGACGCGCCATACGAAGCCCGGCTCGTCGAGGTTGAAGTACTGGTGCGCCTCGGCCGGCATGGAGGCCTTGCCCGGCGCGGTCCGCATCCGCCCGCGCTGCACCAGGCGCACGCTGTGGGCGCGTGGCTTGCCCGCCGCGCCGGAGGCTTCGAGCCAGCGGCGCACGGGCGCGGGCAGCGCTTCGATCGTCGGGACCCGCATCTCGGCAGCTTCCGCGGCGGGGGCCGCGAACAGCGTGTGAACCGCCTGCGCGGTGTCACGCCGAAAGCGCGCTTCGGCCGCGCCCACCACCACGGCGGCGAGCAGCACGACGTTCGCAAGCGTACCGGCCTTGGCGTCGGGCCAGGCGTAGGTCACGAGCAGCTGCGAGAGCAGCACGCCGCCGCCGGCCACCAGCCACCAGCTACCGTGCCGCAACAGCAGCAAGCCCGCAGCGCCGAGCAGCACCAGGCAGCACAGCAGCCACAGCAGGCCGATCGGTCTGCCCCACGACGGCGACAGCACGAACAGCGTGTCGCCGCTCAGCCCGCTGACGTCCGCCAGCCGCCAAGCCTTGAGGAAGCCGAGCACATGGATCAGACCGTGGACGAGCAGCAGGGCGATCAGCGCGATCCGCATGGCACGGGCTCCGTGGAGCACATAGCCACCAATCGCCGGCGCGCGAGGGCGCCCGCGCGCGCGCCGCGCTCAGGGCGCAATGCGCTAGCGGTGCACCGCGTAGGACGCGAAATCGGTCTCGCTGAAGCTGGAGGAGACACAAGGGTCCGTCAGATCGCGCCTCGACCGCAACCACGGTCCACCAGCTTGACAAGGCGAGCCCGCACCCGCGGCGCGGGCCAGGCTGCTAGCGGGGCACGCACAGCTCGACGCCGCGCGCCTATAGCGCGCCACCCAGACCGGCGAGCGCCACCGGCCCGAGGCGCGGGTGCGATTGCCCCACGGCGCTCAGGCCGAGCTGCGCGAGCAGCGCCATCGGACCCAGCGCATAGCTCAACACCGGACCCGCCACGAAGTCGTAGTCGGCTTCACCCGGCACGCGCCGCGCGCCCTGCGCGGAGCCGAGATCGAAGCGCAGGCGCAGGTCGAGCCCGCTCTGCACCCGCGCGCCCAGCGTATACAGCGCGGCGACCCGGACCTCGCCGTCGCGCTCGTTGCCCTCCGGGTCCTGGCCGTAGACCAGGTTCGCGAACGTGCCCAGGCGGCCGAAGCTGCGGCCGAATGCCAGCACGGCTTCGACCTCGCCCTCGGCCTCGGTAAATCCCTCGGGCCGGTAGAACGCGCCGAGCGAGAGGTCGAGGTAGTGGGCGTTCTGCGACAAGGCCTGCACGCGCAAACCCGCGCTGGGTCGCATGCGATGGCCGCTCTGACCGTAGAGCACGCCAGCGCGCGCCGCGAGCGGACCGAACAGCGTGGCGTCGGCCGTGCTCTCGAGCTGCGCCGAGCGGCGGGCCTGGTCGTAGCCGCCGAGCGCGAGCACGAACGCGCGCTGACTGTCGGTCCGCGCCGCCATCGTGTACGGCAGGAACATCCCGGCCTGGGCGCTGCGCGCGGCCGTCTCCGCGGGCACGCGTGCGCCGTCGTCACGCAGCTGCGCGCGCGCATCCCCGAGTGGGCCGCACAACAACAACGCGATCGCCGCCGCGCACGGACCGAGAGTACCTGCCTTCATTCGCGGTTGGTCCGGTGTACCCTGGCCGGAGCCGGGCCGCAATCGGCCTTGCTCGCGGACCATCGATCGCTCGGTAGCGTGGTGCTCTGCCGGTGGGCTTCCCCGAGGGTGGGCGCGGATGCTTGGTGTGGCCAACCGTGGACCCGCCGGGCATTGCGGCCACGAGCTAGGCGAATAGCCAGTTCCGGGTGTCCTCGGGTCGCCATGCAACGGGGGCCTGGCGAGTGCCGCGCTGATCGCAAGTCGCGCTGGATCTCGAGGTGCAGGCGCGGCAGCGAGAGCGTCACCCACTCGGTGATCGCCACGTACCACAGGTCGCGTTGCGCCGTGCTGGAGGGCGCCTCGACCCTGGCGCAGCCGCGCGCCGCCCGCTCGTAAATCGCCTGCACGATCTCCTCCAACGGCGGGTCCTCGACCGTCAGATCCCGTCACGCGCTCAGGCTGGCGCGCGGATCCAGCCCTCGACGCGCACCGAAAGCTCATCGAGCAACTGCTTGCGGGCGACGTCGCCCGGTGGGTCGAGCACCAGCTGCAGGATGGTGGCGCTGACCAGGTTCACCACCAAGTGCAAGGTCGCCAGCGAGAAGTCGGGGTGCACGAAGGGCCCGGCCACGCCGCGCGCGTACTGCGAGAACTCGAGCAGGCGCGGGCCGATCGCGCGCACCGGCGGCAGCTCGTTGGTGTACGGCACCTGATGGCGAAACACCGCGACCAGTGCCCGCTCGCGCGCGACCGTGCGGTAGATCAGCTCGATCCAGCGCCGCACCGCGGCGTCCGCATCGCCCTCGGTGATGCCGGCGAGGCCGGCCTGCAGGCGGTCGAGCACGCGCTGCACCAGGCGCTCGGCGACCTGCGCGACGATCGCGTCCTTGCCGGGGAAGTACTCGTACAGCGACGAGATGTTGGCGCCGGCGCGCTCGGCGATATGGTTGGTGCTCACGGCGTGGAACCCGCGCTCCTGCAGGAGCCAAGCACAGGCGGTGACGATGGCCTCGAAGGTGGCCCGCGAGCGCTCCTGGGAGGGTAGCTTTCTCGGTGCAAAATCGGGCGCTTGCAGGGTCTGGGGCATATCGCGCGCGCGGCTCCGCGAATCCGAGTAATCCCAAGTCTTTACTTGGATTATAGTGCTAGCACGGAAACCAAGAGGAGGCCGCGCCGATGACCCCTGTTGCGACCGAGCCCTTGCCCGAGGCTCACCTCGCCCCGCGCCGCACGCGCCTGCAGGAAAACTTGGCGCGCGCAATCGAGGCCGGCGGCGGACGCCACGACGAGCCGGCGATCTATGCCGGTCCGGCCGGCGACCTGGGTCTAGTCGGCGGCCCGCAGAGCATCTCGTGGGAGATCCACGCCGACCTCGCCAGCCTGGTGCTCGCGGGCGGCGGTGCGGTGCTGATGGAGGTACTGCATCCGTCGGTGATGCACGGCGTGTACACCCAGTCCGCATACCGGCAGAACGCGGCGCGGCGCGCGCGCAACACGCTCGGCTACGTGCTGCGCACCACCTTCGGCAGCGCACCCGCCGCCACCGCGGTGATCGAGCGGGTCAAGCAGATGCACGCGCGCGTGAGCGGCACGCGCGCGGACGGCGTCACCTATCGCGCGCTCGATCCGGAGCTGATCGCCTGGGTGCACACCTGCATTCCGTGGGCGGTGATGACCGCCTTCGAGCGCACGCGCCGCCCGCTGAGCCGCACGGAGAAAGATCGCTATCTGCGGGAGCAGGCCGTGATCGGCCGCATGGGCGGCGCCGACTGGGTGCCCGAGACGGTGGACGAGCTGCTGGCGTACGTGGAGCGCATGCGCCCACAGCTGGCGATGACCGCGCAGACCGTAGAGTTCCTGGCGTTTCTCGAAGGCCGGGTCGATCACGATCAAGTCGGCCGGGCGGAGCAGCTCGACCGCTGGCTGGGCATGCGCGCCTCGATGGCGCTGCTGCCCGAGTGGGCGCAGCGCATGACCGGGACCCATACCCCGAGCTTGCTGGAGCGCGGCTGCATCACGCCGTTCGGCCGCTTTCGCACCAAGCTGGTGCGCTGGGCCTACCCCGAGCCTCCGTGCGTGGAGATGGCCCGCGCGCGGGTGCGAGCGGGAGCGCCATCGCCGCGCGAGCTCGTGGCCTGACACGGCGGCGCACGGCGGCTCGGGCGCTGCGCTGGCTCGTCGGTTTGCGCGCCGGCTCGGCGCATTCCATTTTGGAGCCGGCACCCCAAGGCAACCCGTGACCACCCACGCGCATACGACAGCAGAGCGATCGAGCGCGAGGATGCCGGTGATCTTCGCCGCCCATGGCGCGCCGATCCTGCTGGACGACGCCGCGTGGATGGGAGAGCTCGCCGCGTGGGCGCGGGCCATGCCCAGGCCGGGCAGCGTGCTGATGGTTTCCGCCCACTGGGAGCAGCGGCCGGCAACGCTCGGCGCCACGCAACCGGTGCCGCTGATCCACGACTTCTACGGTTTTCCCGAGCGCTACTACCAGACGAAGTACCCCTGCCCGGGCGCGCCCGAGCTGGCCGCACGCGTGCGCGCGCTGCTCGGCAGCCGCGGAATCGCGTCGCAGGACGACCCGCAACGCGGGCTCGACCACGGCGCGTACGTGCCGCTGGTCGCGATGTATCCGGACGCGAGCGTCCCCGTGCTGCAGCTCTCGATGCCGGGCCTCGACGCGCGCGCGCTGTTCGAGCTGGGACAGGCGCTCGGGCCGCTGCGCGACGAAGGCGTGCTGATTTTCGGCAGCGGCTTTCTCACCCACAACATGCGCTACGCCTTCCGACCGGGCATCCCGGCGTGGGCCCGGGAGTTCGACCGCTGGGCCGAAGACGCGCTGTCGCGCCTCGACGCGGACGCGCTGATCGAGTTTCAGGCACGCGCGCCGGGCGCCGCGCTGGCGCTGCCGACGTGGGAGCACTATGCGCCGGTGCTGGTCGCCGCGGGCGCGGTGGCAGGCGAGCACCCGAAGGTAAGCTTCCCCATCACCGGCTGGTGGATGGACGGGGCGTTCACCAAGCGCTCGGTGCAGTTCGGCTGAGCGCGTTCGCTGCGGCCGTCCACCGGCATGCCTTCACGCGCTGTCGCGCTCGCCGCCCGTGAGCCCGTTGGCGAGCAGGAACAGGCGGATGCGCTGGCGCAGCTCGTCGCGCACGCGGCGGACGCCCGCAGCCGATCTTCCTCGCAGCCGACCATCTCGGCCGCGTCGTCGAAGCCCCAGTGGATCTGCTGCGGCGCACCGGGTATGGCCGGACACTGTTGCCGAGCGCGGTCGCAGACGGTGAACGCGAAACCGAAGCACTTGCCGGTCAGCGCATCCATGGTCTTGCTGCGCTGCTCACCGATGTCGAGGTGCAATGGCTGAACCGTGCGATACGCGTGCTCCTTTCGTGCCCGAAGGCTGGCCGCGGGTGACGCCGAGGATCGCCTGCCGCGACACCGAACGGTTCGTCGCCTTCATCAAGCAGGTGTTCGGTTCGACCGGCGAGAATCAGCAGGCGCGCCCGACCGTGCTCGCGATCGGCGACTCCATGGTCATGGTCAGCGACGCCGAAGCCCGCGCAGCCGCGACCGCGTTCCTCTACGTCTACGTGGACGACAGCGACGCGGCCTACCGGCGCGCCCTGGCAAACGGCGCGCGTTGAGCGCGATGAGCCGCAACGGCCAACACGCCTGGAACGTGCCCGTGCCCTACGCTATGATGATCGAGATGACGGTGAGCTCGCGCGAGCGGCGGCACTTCGAGGTGCCCGATCTGGTTCTGTACAGGGACGCAGCGGGTAGGCGCATCGACGTTCTCTTTGCGCATACCGATTTTGAACGGTCTGCCCTGAGCCGGCGCAGGACCCTCACTCCGTTCGGTGAGACGACGGCACAGGTCGTCTCGGTCGAGGATCTCGTCGTCTACAAGCTCATTGCTGATCGTCCCCAGGATCGCGCAGACATCGCCGCCGTGGTGGAAGCACAACAGGTCCGCGGCGAGCCGATCGACTGGGCGTACGTCGAGCGGTGGTGCGATGCCTGGGAGGTGCGTGACCGGTTGAGCGCGCTGCGAGCCGAGCTGGAGGCGCAATAGGGACCTGCGACGCGCCGGGCTGGAAGGAAGACAGGACCGGCCCGACCGTACTACGGTCGGGCCGCGATGAAACACGCAGGGCCTGACACGTTGGATGCGCTCGAGCCCCTGATGGTCGAGCTGCGGAGCACGCCCGGCATGGCGGAACGCAAACGCGGGGTGTTCTACCGCAAGGGCTCGGTCTTTCTGCACTTTCACAAGGATCGCTCCGGTACGTTCGCCGACCTCGAGGTCGAAGGCAGCTTCGAGCGCATGCGCGCCGGCACCCGCGCCGAGCAGAGCGAGCTGCGGTCGCGCGTGCGCGCCGTGCTCGAACCGCGAGAGGGCGCCCGCGAGAAAGCGCCCAGCGGTGAGTCGCGCCGGTGGGCCCGATGAGCGTCCACAGCAGACCCAAGCCGTCCCGCGCGCGGCCCTTGCGCGTGATCTCGTGGAACGTGAACGGGCTGCGCGCGGCCGCAAGCAAGGGTTTCCTCTCCTGGTTGCGCGACTCCCGCGGGCAGATCCTGGGCCTGCAGGAGGTGCGCGCCTTGCCCGAGCAGCTTCCGGGCGAGCTGCGGGCGCCACGTGGCTGGCACACGGCCTTCAGCCCGGCCGAGCGCAAGGGCTACAGCGGCGTCGGCCTGTACAGCCGCGTGGCCGCGGACGAGATCGAGGGCGCGCTCGGGATTCCCCGGTTCGACCGCGAAGGCCGCGTCCAGCTCGGGCGCTTTGGCGCGCTGCTCGTGGTCAACGCCTATTTCCCCAAGGGCAGCGGCACGCTGCGCGACAACTCGCGTGTACCCTACAAGCTCGCGTTCTACCGCGCGCTCTTCAGAAAGCTCGCACCGGCGCTCGAGCGCGGCGAGCGCATGCTCGTGCTGGGTGACTTCAACACTGCCCACCGCGAGATCGACCTGGCGCGCCCCAAGGGAAACCGCGACACAAGCGGCTTTCTGCCCGAGGAGCGCGCCGAGCTCGATCGCTGGCTGCGCGCGGGGTTCGTCGACAGCTTTCGCCGCTTCGAGCCGGGCCCGGGCCACTACACCTGGTGGAGCCAGCGCCTGGGCGCGCGCGAGCGCAACGTCGGCTGGCGCATCGACTACGTGCTCGCCTCTCCGGGCGCCCTACCCTTCCTGCAAGGCGCGCGCATCCACCCGGAGGTCCGTGGCTCGGACCACTGTCCGGTCAGCGTCGACCTCGATCCGCGCGTGCTCCTATGATATGGGATCGCAATGACCTTGCTCTGGCGGGGGAGCTTGGCGAGGCATACGCTGTTCTTGCTCGTTGCGGCGGCATGGCCGAGCTACGGTTGCGCCGGTTCGCCTGCCGACCAGATTGGCGTCGAGTCGTTCGACGTGCCGGAGTGCAAGAGCGATCGCTGCACCGGGATGCTACTGACCGATCGGGAAGCCGCAGACTACACCGGGCTGGCGTGTGTAGCGCGGGATTTCCGCGACGCAAAGAGGCCTACACACCCCGCCCGACGCCGGTGCCTGCAACGGCGGACTGGTTGCGACCACGGTCGAAGACGGGCAGAGCCAGTGCCTCGCGTCTTGCTCGCAAGACGCCGACTGCCCCCTTCCCGCGAGCTGCTTTCCCGCCGGAGCGGCGCCTGCCGGCTGACCGCGCCATGGTAGTGGACCACAGCGCCGTCGTGGCAGCGGTCCGGCGGCGCGTCCGACGCGCCGAGGGGGAGGCTCCACGATGAGCAGCTTCGTGTGGATGAAGGTGCTCGAGTCGGCGCCCGAGCGCTACGACAAGGGAATCGCCATGCTCGCACATGGCCGCATTGCGGAAGTGTACGAGCGAATCGCCGAGCTCATTGCGGCCCCCGGTAAACGCATTCTCGACGTCGGCTGCGGGACCGGCGGTGTGTCGCTCGCGTGCGCCGCGCGCGGCGCCGCCGTGACCGGCATCGACATCGACGCCGGCATGCTCGAGGTCGCGCGCCGCAAGCCCGTTCCAGCGGATGGTAGCCTGGAGCTGCTCGAGCTCGGCGCGGCGGAGATCGAGGACCGCTTTGGGCCCGAGAGTCTCGACGCGGTGGTGTCCTGCCTGGCGATGAGCGAGCTCTCGGCCGAGGAGCAGGAGTACGTGCTGCGCGTCGCCTACACGCGTCTATTGCCTGGTGGCGAGATCGTGATCGCCGACGAGACGCTCCCGGGCTCGGGACTTTCTCGCGTGGCCTATCGGCTGCGCCGACTCCCGCTCGTGGCCGCGACCTACCTGCTCACGCAGACCACGACTCGGCCGGTAGCGCGGCTCGCCGAGCGCGTACGCGCAGCCGGCTTCTCCGAGGTGCGGGAAGAGCGGGTGGCCGGAAACAGCATGATCATCGTGTACGCAGTGAAGAAGGAGGAGCCATGAAGCTTGCCGACCTGCTTGCGTACGTGCGCGACACCGTGCTGCGCATGTTTCCTCATCGCGCCAAGACGGGGCTGTTGCGCATCGGCGAGCCAGGGCGCGAGGCGCCCGTGCTGGTCACGGGCAACTTCACCCTCACAGT
The DNA here is from genome assembly GCA_963778655.1 of uncultured delta proteobacterium. Classification (GTDB taxonomy): domain Bacteria; phylum Myxococcota_A; class Polyangia; order Polyangiales; family JAFGIB01; genus CAVZVA01. The sequence goes on along the minus strand of CAVZVA010000009.1, from coordinate 847,138 downwards.
ACGCCGCCTGCGCGACGCCTTGCGCGGGCACGATGCTTGGCTCCTGGTCGCGAACAGCCGCGGCATCAACGTCTGGTGCGCCGCGGGCGGCGGCCACCTGACTCACCACGATGTCATCTCCGTCGTTCGCACCTCCGGCATCGCCGACCGGGTCGATCGCCAAGAGCTGATCTTGCCGCAGCTTTGCGCGACCGGCGTCGAGCGGCGGCGCATCACCGAGGCGACTGGCTTCGCCACGCGCTGGGGACCGGCACGGCTAGAGGACCTGCCGGCCTTTCTCGAGCGCGGGGCGCGCGTGAGCCAACGCGAGCGCTTCATGCGCTTTCCCCTGTGGGAGCGCGCGGAGATGGCGGCGATGTGGGGCGTACCAATGCTGGCCGTGACGCTGCCGATCATTTGGCTCGTCTCCGGCCGCGCGACCGCTACGGTCGCCGCCGCATCGGTCGCCGCCATGGTGCTCGGCTTGTTCGGGCTGCTGCCGTGGCTCCAGGTCCGGACACGTGCGCGTTTCCTGACGTTCGCGGCATTCGCCCTGACGGCCGCCCTGCTGGGCAATGCCGCGCTCCTGGCCCTCGGCGGGTGGTCCCTCGGCCACGGGGCTGCTCTCGGGACCGCGTGTATCGCCGCGATGGGCGTGCTTTCGATCGATCTCGCGGGCACCACGCCCTGGTACCCGAGCTACATCAACTCGCGCGGCGGCGAGCCGCATATCGACCTGGTCGAGGAGCGCTGCAACGGCTCGGCAGATTGCGTGCTGGTGTGTCCGCGCGATGTGCTCGAGATGAACGGCCCGCGGCGCAAGGTGGAGATCAGAAGGCCCGATCAGTGTATCGAGTGCGGCGCGTGCATCGTGCAATGCCCCACGGACGCGCTGCGCTTCCGCTACGACGACGGCCGCGTCGTGGAAGCGCCGACCATCCGGCGCACGCGCATGAACCTGTTGGGCCGGCGCTCGGTGCAAGTCGCCGATTGACCGACGTGTCACCTGGGCGGAGGGCTGGGCGCCGCCGGGCCGAGCCCGCCGGTCGCGACGTACGCGGGGCGGGCGCCGATGCGCTCCCACCACGCGCGCACGTTGTCGGGGATGGCGATGTGAGCGTAGCGCTCGAGGCGAGCGTAGAACGTGCAGTAGGTGACGTCGACCAGGCTGTAACGCTCGCCGAGAAACCACGGGCCCGCGCCCATCTGCTCGCTCAACATCGCGCAATGCTGGGCAAACGCCCCGGCCGCGGCGGCCTTCTCCTCGTCGCTCTTGCCGAAGCGCAGCGCGGCGGACGCCGGCATCACGCGCGTGTTGGCGAAGTCGATCCAGATGCGCGCGTAAGCACGATCGATTGGACGCTTCGGCATCAGCGGCGGCTGCGGGTAGCTCTCGTCCAGGTACTCGTTGATCACCACCGATTCGTAGATATGATGGTCGTCGTCGAACAGCGCCGGCACCTTGCCGTAGCGCGAGATCGCCATGAAGTCTGCCGGCTTGTTCTGCAGATCGATCTCGATGTGCTCGTATGCAAGCCCCTTTTCCTGCAGCGCGAGGCGCGTGCGCAACGCATAGGGGCAGACCCGAGCCGAATAGAGCTTGATCACGTCCGTACCTCCTGCCCCCCCAACCACCCCTTACCCCGCAATCGAAGCGTGCGCCATGCGACGCGCAACGGCCCCGGCGCAGAGCATCACGACGCCGCCGAGCCGAGGTGGCGCACGTAGAAGGTCTCGTAGTAGTCGCGCTCGAACACCGGAATGCCCACGTGCGGGCCCGGATTGATGTGCATCGACTTGACCTTGGAGCCGAACGCGTCGAACAGCGCGAGCCCGGATTGCGGTGTCATCAGCTCGTCGTTGAGCTGAAACATGAACAGCAGCGGAATCTCGATGCGCTTGGCCGCCCGGACGAATTCATCGGCGCCGGGACGGACCCCGAACAGCCCGAGGATCGCGCACCTGATCCGCGGCTCGCTCGCCAGCAGCGGGACGCCGGTCGAGGTGCCCATGGAAACACCCCAGTAGCCGACCGGACCCGCGTCGCCCACGTGCTCGACGCGTTGCAGCGCGTCGAGCGTCGCTTTCCATTCGCCCACCGCTTGTTGCGAGCGCTTGGCCATCTGCTTGCGCTGCTCGTCACTCATCGCGCTCAAGCGCGGCACCCCCCCGCCGGCGCGAAGGCGCGCGCGATTGGCCTCCACGTCGGCGGGCCTCATCCGATCGCCGTGGCCAGGCGCGTCGATCGCGGCCACGGCGTAGCCGTGATGGCGCACCATGCGCCGGGCCAGGCCCAGGACGTTCTGCACGCGCTTGTGCTGCGTACCGCCATGTCCTTGCAGCAACAGCGGGCGCGGCCCCTTGGCGGCGGTCGGATGCCACAGGATCCCGGGGACGCGCTCGCCGTCGACTTCGAGCTCGAAGCGCCGTTCGGTAACCCCTTGCTCGGACACCTCATCGAGGAACTTCATCGCTGCTCCTGTTCTTCGCGGGCCCGTATGCGCCGCTCGCCAAGGCGTCGGCGCCCCCTGGCTAGCAAGCATTAGCCGTTTCAAGCAGTCGATTCAAGACCACCGGGGGCGCGATCGCCGCGGCGGTACCGAGCTTCCGCGGCAAGGGTTTCCAGATTGCTCCCGAGGATCCCGCCCACATCCCGTCGAGGATGACCGTTCGCGGCGGCACGGGCTCCGATGTAGTGGGCGTGAACCACTGCCAAACCAGCCCGACCATGGACAACGCGATCATCTACTTGCCGAACCCGGCCATCAGGACGTAGTCGCCGCTTGCAGGGTCGAGGGCGAACAGACCATCGCCGCCCACCTAAGCGACATCGGCGGCGCCGTCGAACGCGAACCCGCTTCCGACCAGGGAGTTGCTCCTGTACCAACGTTGCGGAATCGGAGCGAGCGTGCTGCCGACCCCGTCGCTCCCGGCGACCGAGATCAGCGCAGGCGCGTTGTTGGCGTCACCGCCATCGAAGACGATAGCTCGGTCGCGGACCGCGTCGAACAGGATCGGCCCGGTTCCGATGAAGGCAGGTCCACTGCCCGCGCTGCTGCCGGAAAACGCCGTGCGGTCGGCGCTTTCGAGATCGACAGCGACCAAGTCGTGCGAATCGAACACCAGCAACGATTACGGGCCACGTCGAGTGCCGCAGCCCCGGGCGCGGAGAACGCGACGCCGCTGCCATTCGGGCCGCCCGAAAACACCGCGCGATCGCCGCTCGACGGATCGACGGCGGCGATCCCGGGCAGCCCGCCTACAGCCAACAGAGCCCGGTTGTGCGCCTGGTCCCAGACGACGTCAGAAGGGGTCTGCCATGTGAAGCCGCCGCCTTTGGTCGCATCCGACATCACGCTCTGGGCGCCGTCCGCGAGGTCGATCGATAGCAGCGAGTCCGGCCCAAAGTTGGTGCAGCTGAACAAGCAGAATCGGAGATTCAGCCCGAGCAGGCGGTGCGCATCTGGATCGAGCTCGAGCGCGATTGGGACCTGCCAGCGAAGCGAGCCGCCGTTGTCGCTGTCATCGGACACCACCGTTTGCTGCCCGGTGTGGGTGTCGAGCGCGAGCACCTCGACCCGAGCACCGCCGTGCTGTACGCCGGGCAGCTCGCGGCTGATGACCGCGTTGCGCTGACGGACGCGAACGTGAACACCGGGCCCACACCCAACGCCTTTGCTCTGATCGCGGACGATCACGGTGTCGTTGACGGTGTCCACCGCTACGCCCGCGAGCACGAGCGAGCCGAACCCCGGGCCTGTGCCGGTGCTCGCGTCGGAGAGCACGCTTCGGTCGCCCGTCTTCTTGTCGACCGCGCCGATGGCGCCAAGCGCCCAGTCGGCCACCAACCACCGATTGCGCGTCGGGTCGTCGGCAATCGCGGCGGGGTCGGCAAAGGCCGGACCGTTTCCATAGAGCAAGGTGGAGAAGTACTCGCGGTCTCCGGGCTGCAGCCGGACCGAAAGCAACCGGCCCGCCGGGTCGAGCACCAACGCCCGGCCAGTCGCGGGGTCGTAGGTAAAGGGAAACCCCATGTCGGAGGACGACAGCGGGAGCGGGTCGCTGCCAAGCGTCAGCGCCGCAAGATCATGGTGGTTGCCGCTCCCCAGGTCCACCGCGTGAATGCAGACGCGACCGCTGCCCACATCCTCTCCGCCCGCAACGAGCAGGCGATCGCCGTCGACGATCGAGTGCGCCGGGTTGAACAGCGGCGAACCGCGTCCGACGGCTGGTGTGGTATCGGAGCTGGTTGCGATGGTGGTGGCGTTGCCGTTCGTCAGATCCACGGCCTGAACGCCGTTGTTGCCGACCACCACCAGTCGATTGCGGTTCTGGTCGTAGACCATGTCCACCCCCGCAGCGGCGCTCAGCGGGGTGCGGTTCCCGGTCGACAGCTCGACGCTGTAGACGTGCATCGAAGAGGAGCTGCTGGAGCTGTCGACCAACACGAACGCGCGATCCGCCATTGCCGGAACGAGCACCGCCGCGGTGGGAACGAAGGTGTCGCCGGTCCCGTGAGTGGCGTCCGAGATTAGCGCGCGCGCGCCCGTCGAGAGGTCGATCCACGCCAGCGCACCCGCGTCATGCTCGGTGACCAGCAGGCGATTGTTGCCCGCATCCAGCACCAGGCTGTTGCGCCCGACCGGCGTGGAGCTCGGAGGAGCGATCACGGCACGCGATCCGTCGGCCATGGAAATCGCGACCACGGCATCGGTGGCGTCGCCGACCGCGATCACGCGTTGGTTGACGCTATCGAGCGAGGCAGGCCCGAGTCGCACACTCCGCCGTCGCTGCCGCCACCGTCGCCGGGGCTCGCGCCGCCGTCGCCGGGGCTACTTGCGCCGATTGCGGCGTCGCCCTTGGTGACGCCCTTGAAGCGGCCGAAATCGAGGCTGCAGCCGGCGACGCAACACCGGCCAAGCAAGAGCAGCCTCTTCACGACTCTCGACACGTTGCCATCCCCGCTTACGAACGCCGCCACCGTAACGCTCCGCGTCCGAGGACGCAATCGCACACAACCGGCTTCGCCCGTGGGGCGGGATAGTTTCGGCGGCGTGGCGAGCCCGGGGTGCAGGTAGCACGGGCAGCCCAGGCGTGCTTGGGTTACCTCGCGCAGCGCAGCGCGAGCACGTCAAAAGGCCGTGAGCCCGCTTGCGAGCGGTGGCAAGCCGGTCCCCGTGCCGTTCGGCTCCAGCGAGCCGTCATGGGCGAGCGACAAGGAGCGCCCCAGCGTCACTTGCCGGCTGCCGCGTCCGCTTGTAGCTGCACCAGCTCGAGCAGGTCGTCGAGCTCAAGATTGTAGTCATATACGTGAAGGCCGAGAGCCGACTCGATCAGCGAGAACCGATACGGCGGTGGGGGCCGCTTGTCCCCATCAGGCAACTCCTCTGAAATCTCCAGATAGCTGGCACCGTCGACGTTCTTGCACTCACCACGAAAGACGTCGCGGTAGATGACGAAAGGCGTGGTGATGTCGCTCGGTAGTTGATTGATCCCGTCGAACAGCAGCAGCGACTTGTTGGACAGCATCAGCCCGATGTAGCTGCCCTGGTAGCGCTCGCCCGCGTGACCCGCAAGCGCGGCCGGCTCGGTGCACGCGTTCATCATGCCGTCCGGAGCGCGCGCAAACGTCGAGGTCGCGCTCGGGGGCGTCTCCTTCGAGAAGCTGTTGTAGGCCACCACGCAGCCGAACTGCTTGGGCTGGGTGCAGAGAGGAATGTTCTTGAACGTGCCTCCGACGTCCTTGCCCTCAGGCACGTTTACGCCGCCACCGATCAGCAAGGCCGAGATCATCTTGGCGCGCACCTCCGGCACCGGATCGACATCGGTCGTCATCATCGCCATCAACATCCCGGTGCCCTGAGAGTGTCCCATCAGCACGAACCTTCGACCCTGGTTGAAGTGCTCCAGGTAGTACTTGAACGCGTCGCGCACGTCGCTGAGGCCGAGCCCAAACATGTCGCCCATGCCCGCGTCGCTCACCATCGGCACGCCGCCCGCGCCGGGAACGATGCCCATCTGCCGGTACAAAGGCGCATACATCCGACACTGTTGATTGAAGCGCGCGCCCTGATTGAGCAGCGGATGGCGAAGCTGCGCTCAGCTGCCCGCACAACCCCCGGTGCGGTGTTATCTCGCGACCATTGCTGCTGCCAGGACACCGGCGTCCGGAAGCTCATCGAGGCGGAAAGCGAGATCGATCAGCTCGTCGGTCCTCTCGGGCCCCAGCACGGGAGTCATCAGCGTTCGGGCCTTGGCCTCGACATCCTCGTGGGTCATCGGGTTCGCGGGGTACCCCCTCACGTGCTCGACGAACACCGATTCGGTCCGGCCGTCCTGCAACCGTATCGTGACGCGTGCGCTTTCCTTGCGAGGGACTGCCTCCTGCGCTGGGTCATGCAGCACGGCGACGCAAGTCATGAGGCGTTGCACTTCTACGTCTGCCGACCTTCGCTGCAGCGAGTCGGCCATCTCGAACGTGAGATCGCGGTCGATCAGGATGACCGAGCACAGGTAAGGAAGATTGAGCGCCGGCATTTCCGCGTTGGCGAACGCCCTCACCGCGCCCGGCATCTCGATCTCGATGCGGGCGATCTCGTCCCGTCGCACTCGCGGCGCTAGCTCCAGCATCGCCTGCACGACCGGCTGCGCGGGGCCGCCGACGGGAAAGCGCTTGTAGGCCACCAGCGGCATTTCGAAGCGCGCTCCGAGATGCTCGACTAGATACTGCGGATTGAAGTCGCTGTGCTCGGCCTTGAACAGGCGGGACATGAGCCACCCGCCCTGCGCCTCCAGCGAGTCCGGAACCCCAGTGAACCCCGCCTCGGCCAACAGTGCAGCATGCACGCCGTTGCGCGCCGGCATGCCGGCGAAGACGAACGACTTCTCGACGTGGCCGACGTCTAGCAGCCACTGTAGCGAGCCCGATGCCTGCTGGGCGCAATAGCTCAGCATGTGGTTAACGGTGGCATCCGGATACCGCCGCAACGAAGCGACTGTCGCAGCGCTACCGAACACGGGCCCGTAGCCGTGACTGGAATAGCCGAGCTGGCGGCCACGGTTGACCCCGAGGGCTTTGGGTAGCCGGCAGGTCAGCTCATAGCCTGCAATCGTGGCGCGCAGCAGGGCTGCGCCTGAAGCATGGTCGACCGCTGCGACACAGATCCCCGCGCTCACCACCGCAGGCCCGGGTTGCACGAACGCAGATGGGCAGAAGTCGTTGATCTCCGCGCCGTGCGCGGTCATCGCGCTGGCAAAGACCGCATCGGGCAAGGAGGCGCGAAGACGTGTGCCGAGGATCGGGGCGCCGCTGCGCAAGTCGCCGCTCTGCCGCAGCGCGAACCCGCGCGCCAGCCGGGCGACCTCTCGATCACCGCACACGACGATGGAGGCAATCGTATCGAGAATATGGCGGCGGCCGAGCTCGAGAACATCGTCGGGCCAATCTGCGGACGCGCTCCCGGTGATGAAGCGGCACAGCTCGGCGGTGAGCGCAGCCGGCGGCTCAGACATCGCGTTGGGCCCCGAGCCGCGCGACTTGCGGAACCCTGCGACCGCAGCAGTGAACTTCGAGAGTTGGCATCGCCTCAGACACGATCTCCGTTCACAATCATCCGGTCAGAGCACTAGAGCACCGATCAGGTTGAGCGCCTAGGATTTCCTTCGTCTTTCCCCACATGCGCGGCTTTCGTCCTCGGCCCGACCCTGCGAAATGCAGCGCGCTTGACCGGCTTCGCTCATGCTGAGGGCGCGCTTCTCCGGGTGCGGATCGTCGATTGACAAGGCTAGAACCTCCGCCTAGTTTCGGTCAGACAGAACAGTGTTCTGTTCTACGCAACGACTGCAATACCGCCATGACCGACGACACAGCCCACTCTGGGCCGGTTGAGCCTTCGGCCGTCGTCGAGATTGCCTCCGGTCGCGTACGCGGAGAGGTCTACAGAGGCGTCTCGATCTTCCGCGGCATTCCGTACGGGGCGGGGACCGCCGGCGCCAATCGCTTTCTGCCGCCTCGACCGCCGGCACCCTGGACCGGCATCCGTGATGTCGTCGACTACGGCCAGACCGCGCCCCAGGCGCCGGGGTGGCTTGCGGAGGGCGGCTTCGAGGGCAGACGGCCCGAGATGGGTGAAGACTGCCTGTGCCTCAACCTGTGGACCCCGGGAGCGGACAGCCGCAAGCGACCGGTGCTGGTATGGCTACACGGCGGCGGCTTCGAGGCCGGCAGTGGCTCGAGCCTGTTGTACGACGGCACCAATCTGGCACGTCGCGGCGACGTGGTGGTGCTCACCGTCAATCACCGACTCGGGATCTTCGGCCATTGCCATCTCGAAGATATCTTCGGAGAAGCGTTTGCCGGATCCGCGAACGCTGGTTACCTCGATGTGGTCGCGGCCCTGCGCTGGGTGAATGCGAACATCGCCCAGTTTGGCGGCGATCCGGACAACGTCACTGTCTTCGGTCAGTCGGGGGGCGGTCGCAAGGTCAGCTTGCTGACCGCATCCCCAATCGCACAGGGCCTGTTCCACCGCGGCATTGTCCAGAGCGGATCGCATCTGCGCTTGATGTCACGCGAGCGCGCGAACGAGCTCGCAGAGCGCCTGCTGCAGCACTTCGATCTCAAGCGAACGGACGCGCACAGGCTGCAGCAGCTTCCGTGGCGGGACATCCGCCGCGCAAACCGGGACATCACGCGCGAAACGCGCTCGCGCTATTCCCCGGCGTTGGACGAGACGACCTTTGCCGCGCATCCCTGGGATCCCGAAGCGCCGCCGCCGGCGGCCACGATCCCGATGATGATCGGCACCTGCCGGACCGAGCTGTCCAACCAACTCGGCAACAGTGAGACGTTTGCGCTTGACGATGCCGGGCTCGCAGCACGGCTTCGCGCCTTCGTGCCGGAACCAGACGTCACCGCGCTGATCGCGCTGTTCAAGCGAGGCAGCCCCGGCGCATCCGCGCCCGAGCTCTTCTTCAAGATCACCACGGCGCGCGGCTACTGGCGCGACAGCATCCTGCAGACCGAAGCCAAGGCCCGACAGGGCGGCGCTTCGGTCTACTCCTATCGCCTCATGTGGCGAACGCCGGTCGATGGCGGTCGCCGCATCACCCCGCACTCGCTCGACCTGCCCTTCATGTTCGACAACGTGGCCAAGGCGCCTCAAATGCTGGGCGCCCCCACGGCGGAGACGGAGGCGATGGCGAACATGATGAGCGAAACCTGGCTCGCCTTCGCCCGCACTGGCAACCCGAACAACGCCTTGGTGCCAGCCTGGAAGCCCTACGATCTGCAAGCGCGCACGGTGATGCTGCTCGATACGCCGCCCTCAGCACAGCAGGACCCGCATCGCGAGGAACGGCTGGCGATGGAAGCGTACCCGACACAGCAGCTCGAGCGCGCCCTGCATCGACGGTAGCGCCAGCCTCACGAGTTGACGAGGGCGGCCATCACGAGGGCGGCGCGTAGGCACGCCTTGTGCACGCGATGATCGGAGCTGGCCGGTCTTTGCATTCAGTCAGTCTGTGATCGAGATCGCGTGCTCAGGGCACTGGGCAACCCCGGTACGATTTGAGATTCAATTGAGATTGGGATGGGAGGGATGTCGCGAGTCGCGTCCAGTCGCGCGCGGCTCAAGCGCGATTTTGGCGAAAACAGGCCATATTCCGGCCGTTTCGTTCGACACCGCCCCGTGCGACTGATATGCCAAGGCCGATGTCCAGGGGCAGTGGGGCAGGCGCGGTCTTTCTGCTGGCGATGCTGCTGCTGGCGGTCCGTCACCTGGCAGCCTGCTCGTACGATCGCACGACAATCCCGATCTCGGACGCCGCGATCAAGGCGCCGTCCCCAGGCGCGACCACGCCTGCGCTCGGGACGCCGGAACGTCCGACTCCTGAGGCCGACGCCGGCTGCGGACAGGACGAGGTCTGCGACGCCGGTTGCGGGCAGGACCAGCTCTGCGAACCTCCGGACAGCTGTAGCGGTGGAGCGGACGGCGGGGGCTGCTCTTGTTCCCGCGGCTACGAGGAGGTCCAGGGCCTTTGCGTCGACGTCGACGAATGCGCGCGTGGCAATCCGTGCGATGCGCTCAAGAGCTGTCACAACACGAAAGGTGGCTACAGCTGCGGACCGTGTCCGGCTGGCTACCAGGACCAAGCTGGCAGCTGCGTCGACATCGACGAATGCCAGCGTGCCGATGCATGCGACCCGCTCGAGAGCTGCCACAACACCCCTGGCAGCTACAGCTGTGGATCGTGTCCAGGCGGCTACCAGGACAAAGGTGGCACTTGCGTGGACGTCGACGAATGCCAGCACGCCGACGCATGCGATGCGCTCAAGAGCTGCCACAACACCACGGGCGGCTACACTTGCGGACCGTGTCCGGCTGGGTACCAGGACAAAGCTGGCAGCTGCGTCGACGTCGACGAATGCCAGCGCACCGACGCGTGCGACGCGCTCAAGACCTGTCACAACACCGCGGGCGGCTACAGCTGTGGGCCGTGCCCCGCTGGCTACGAGGATGACCAGGGCCACTGCACCGACATCGACGAGTGCGCGATAGGCAACGACTGTGATCCCCTCGCCTTCTGTGCCAACTCCCCGGGCACCTACACATGCCGTTGCCCCGCGTACTTCGACGATCCCGCGGCCGGCAGGCAGTGCGACGACACTCGATTCGAGTGGCAGCTCACGGGTCCGATGTTCGGCATGCAGGCGATCCCTCATGGCGCAGACCTGCTGCTGGCCACCACCATAGATACCGACGTGACGATCGATGGCGTCACGATTTCCACCGTTGGCGACAAGGACTTCTTTGCAGCCCGGCTCGATTCGAACCGAAAGCTGCTGTGGCAACGTCGCTTTGGCGGGGCGAACGACGACCGCGTGATGTGGGCGGAGGCGGATTCGGCGGGCAATCTGCTAGTCACCGGCTATACGGACGGCGGGCTCGATCTCGGCGACGGTCCGGTGGATACAGGAGGCAAGCGGGCTCGGTTCCTGGCGAAGCTCAGCGCGGAGGACGGCTCGCCGCTCTGGCACAAGTATCTCTATAACATCGACCTCCCGCCGCCGACCGATCAATGGGAGGGCTTCGTCAGCGCGGATCGATCGAACAACGTGCTGCTGACCGGACGCTTCCAGAACACCTTACAGGTCGACTCGGTCAGTCTCACATCCGCGGGTAGCTGGGACCTGTTCGTCGCGAAGTTTTCGCCGGACGGAACGCTGCTGTGGGCACGACGCTGGGGCTCCACCGGCAACGACGACGGCCGAGCCGTGGTGGCAGACTCGAACGAAGACATCTTCGTAGCCGGCGTCTTCGATCAGAGCATTGCATTTGGCACTTCGAGCCTGACGTCGCAGGGCGGCATGGACGTATTCCTCGCGAAGTTGAACCCAGACGGCGATTCGCTGTGGAGTCGTCGCATGGGAGGCGGCTCGACCGACGAGTGCGGCCGCTTGGCTCTCGATGCGGAAGGCAACGCGCTGATCGCCGGGGACTTCTACGGCACGGCGAGCTTCGGCGGCACCAGCTCCTACACAGCGCAAGACTGGGATGCCTGGATCGCGAAGTGGAGCGGCGACGGCGCTCCGCTCTGGAGCCGACAGATCGGCGGCGCGGCGACCGACGTGATTTGGGGCATCAGCTCGGGTCCCTCGAACGAGGTCGTAGTCGCGGGCCCGTTCCAGCAAACCGTCGATTTCGGAGAAGGGCCGCGCACCGCTGCCGGAAGCTACGACGCCTTCGTCGCGAAGTACGCCTCCGATGGAAGCTTCGTGTGGAGCGACACTCTAGGAGCGTCGGGCTGGGACACGGCCGCCGGGGTACGAACCGATGAAACGGGTCGCGTCTACGCCACGGGTTGGTACACGGCACCCATTGATTTGGGTGGCGGGCCGCTCGACGGGAGTGGGATGTTTCTGCTAGTGCTGAAACCTTGATCGCAAGGGAGAATCGGGGTTCCCGAGGTCATGAACCGTGGGTCTGAAGATATCTTGGCCGCCGTTGACGACAGCGACCTCTCGAAGACGCCAGGCTCGGATCTCGCCGACAGCTCGTCTCCTGGAGTCGCCGATGCGAACGATTGGAAGGCGCCGTACCCGGGGCAAGTCGTGGACGGCAAGTACCAACTGGGCGCGCTTCTGGGACGGGGCGGGATGGGATGGGTGTTCGAAGCCACGCATCTGCAAACGGAAAAGCGGGTCGCGCTCAAGTACCTCGACCCCAACCTTCGCGCCTCCAAGCACTGGGTGCGCCGCTTCGAGCGCGAGGCGCGCGCGGCCGGTCGTTTGGACCATCCCAATATCATCCGCATTTACGACGTCGGAGGTGAGGGGCCGAGCCTGTATCTGGTCATGGAGCGCGTGCGCGGAGAGACACTGCGCACGCGGCTTGCGCGCGGCCCGATTCCCGCAGCGGAAGCCCTCACAATCATGTTGGGGGTGGCTCGCGGCGTAAGCGAAGCGCACCGGCATGGCATCGTTCACCGCGACCTGAAGCCCGAAAACATCATGCTCAGCGTGCTGTCGGACGGCAGCGCTGACCAACCCAAGGTGTTGGACTTCGGCGTCTCGAAGATCGTCCAGCAACCTTCCGCAGAAAGCGGTCTCAGCGTTTCCGAGACGGCGGTGGCTGGTACCCCGCGCTACATGCCACTCGAACAACTGCGCGGCGAGCCCTGCGATGCGCGAGCGGACGTGTATGCGCTGGGCGTGGTGTTCTACGAGATGCTCACGGGCAAACGACCTTTCGAGGCACGGACTCGGGCGGATCTCGCGATCAGGTTGGCGACCGAACGGCCGGCACGACTCGTGCTCGACGATGCGCCGCTCGCCGCTCGGGTCCAAGCAGTATTGGAGAGAGCTCTCGCGCGTCTTCCCGACCAACGCTTCCAGACCGTCGACGAGCTTGCGCAGGGCCTCAGGGGCGCGTTCGGCGGGCGCAGTGACGCTGGACGCCAGCCCGCGCTCGATCGAACCGCAACCATGCCCCCCATGCCGCGACTGACGCGCGCGCTCTCTCTCACAGCGGCTCTGCTGCTCCTGGGCGCGCTCGGAGTTGCCGGCTTTGCGTTGTGGCCCGCCCCGGCAACCAGACCGACTGGGCGCCCCACTGCTCGTCAGATTCGTCAGAGCGGCCAGACCAGCCCGCATGCCCGCGCTCCGTTGATCGCGGCCAGCACGATCGCGAGCAGCGCGAGCTCGGGCGACCTGCCGGATGCGACTCCCTCGAGTGTTCCGGCTACCCAAGGCCCCACGCTCGATGCGACTTCGACCCAAGCGGCGCCATCCACACGCAAACCGCGCGTACGGGGCAACCACCCTCGATCGGGAAGAGACCACACTCTGCGAGACGCGGGACCTCGGGAGTTGCTGTTGCTGCGGAAGGACTTCTGAGCCCATGAAGCGCTCGTTTCGAGGCGCGTTGGGCGCGGCCTGCCTCGCAGCAACATTCGCAGTCGCATGCGCTTCAGCGACCTTCGCCCAACCCACCCCGGATTCATACGAGCACTGGATCGATCGCGCGCTCGAAGCCGTCAACGCCGGCGATTGGGCCACGGCGTATTCCGCATTCGGACACGCCCACGAGCTGGAGCCGAGCGCACGCGCCCTCCGCGGGATGGGTGTGGTCAGCTTCCGCATGGGACGCTATGCGCGGGCGGTCAGCCTGCTGCAGCAAGCGCTGCAGGAGCGCAGCAAGCCGCTCGATGCGAAGCTGCGCCGCTATGTGCAGCGGCTAATGGACGAGTTGACGCCGCTCGTGGCCCGGCGCCAGATCATCGTCAATGCCGAGCCGGTGCATATAGCGGTCGATGGCGAATCGGCGTATGCGGACGCGTCGGGCGAGATCATTCTGGATCCGGGGACTCACATGCTCCGGGTCGACGCCGATGGATACAACGGGCAAGAGCTTCCAATCGACGTAGCTGCTGGAACCACCGCGCAGATCGAAATCTCGCTGCTCTCGCAGCCGCCGGACGAAGCCCCAGTCGCGGCAGAGCCCGCAGGCGGGCGTGGGGTCGGCGGCGAGGGAGTCCAGGAGGTGATGGGGAACGCAGCGATCGACCCGCCGGAGCCCCCAACGCGCGACGTCTACGCGCCACCCCAGAAAGGACGGCGGCGCATCGTCACCTGGGTGGCGCTTGCCGCGGTGCCCGCGTTTGCCCTGGCAACGGGGCTCGCTTGGTATCGCGTCAATCAGATCGGTGACGCCCTCACGGCGCATTGCAAGGAGGTCGGGTGCTCTGCGGCGCAGCGGGATGCAGCGATCCGAGCCTCGCAGCTCCGCACCTTCGAGACGCTCACCGACATCGGCTGGGCCCTCACGGCGGCTTCCGCGGCGACTGCTTGTGTGGCATTCGTGTTCGAGAGCCGCAAGCCGGATAGCTCGGTTCGCCTCTCGCTTTCGCCCGTGAGGTCGACTTTGGCTGTAGGCTTCTGAAGTGTCTGTACCCAGCCACGCTCCCGACCCGAAGGTCAGGACCCTGTGCGAGGCACAGCAGTTTGGTCTTGCCGCGGCCCAGGTCATGGAGGCGTTTGCCGGCGAAGTCATGCGCTTTCTGGTGGCGCGGTCCGCCGACCCGCAGCTTGCGTCCGACGCCTTTGCAGCGTTTTCGGAAGATTTGCTCAGGGGGCTGCCCCGGTTCGAGTTTCGCTCGAGCGTACGCACGTGGGTCTATACGCTTGCACACCACGCCCTCGCGCGGACCCGCCAAGCACTCGCCCGCGAACGATCGCGAAGCGTCACCCTGTCGGAGGCAACTGCGCTGTCCGACATGATCGCGCGTGAACGCACCCAAACGCCGCCGTACTTGCGCACCGAGGTGAAACGCCAGCTGCGTGCATTGCGCGGACGCCTGCGCGAAGACGACCAGCTCCTGCTCGATCTGCGAACGACGCGACGCTTCTCGTGGAAGGACATCGCGAGAATCTGCCTGGGGCCGGACAGCGGGATCGCGGAGGCCGAGATCACCAAGGAGGCTGCCCGGCTGCGCAAACGCTTCCAGTTGGTTACGCAAAAGTTGCGCGAGATGGCCGAGTCGGAGGGCATTTTTCCACCGGCTTCCGAGGACTGAACAGTCCCGAGGGGAGCCCGCGGTCGAATCCCCGCTTCACATCCATCGGCTCGTATCTCTACCTGTTCAGGACACTCGGTTCGCCCGGAGCACGGTCGACGACCCAAGAAGCGCTCGAGCGGGCGTTTTGCTGTGCGGGTGTGTTTCGCGAGTCAGGAGCATGGAACACGTCACGCAATCGAACCATGCAGCGAGCGCCAGCTCACACGAGCACTACAGATTCGGAGAATTCGAGCTCGAGCCGGCTGCCTGCGAGCTGCGCAGAAATGGACGCCCGGTAGCGCTCACCAGCAGGTCGCTGGACGTCCTGGTGTACCTGATTCGAAATCGCCCGCGTCCGGTTTCACGCGCCGAGCTGCTCCGCGCGCTGTGGCCCAACGTCCGGGTTGCCAGTGGCTCGCTGAGCCAAGCGGTCTGGGAAATCCGCAAGGCGCTGGGAAATTCGTCCACGAGCCCAGGTTTCATCAAGACGCTGCGCGGGTACGGCTATCGATTTGCGGGTCCGCTCCCAGAGCAGCCGCACACGGATCTTCATGCCAAGCTAAAGAAGCAGCGGGACCTGGCCCCGACAATCGGTCTCGTCTCTTCCCCCGTCGCTCTGAACGAGCTCGCGATCTGCGATCTTGCGAAGACGATCGGCTCGGTCGGCCCTCGCCCGTGGCCACCGGAGCTCAGACAGGAGATACGCAAGCTGACCAAGGACGACTTGGTGAGGCTGCTCGAGCTGGCCCGCCACTGATGACGCCAAGTTGCCTATCGTGCAATGTCGAGAGCACTGCGCGCGCGAGCCGGCCAGCGGAAATCGGGTGTACGCATCGTCGAGCTGCGCGGCGAGGAGCCCAGCCTCCACACGGGACCGCTCCCGCGCGACCCCGGCGCCCTGCAGGGCGGCGACCGGCGCACGCAGCCCGATGATCGACACATGACCCAAGCCTGACTGCGCCGCCCGCTTGCCAGGACGCCCCGACGATGCCAAGAACGCTGGCATGCCGTTCGCGGTCGTCACCGGCGCCAATCGTGGCATCGGCCTCGCGCTCGTATCGCTGCTCGCCGAGCGCGGGTATTCGGTTCTCGCGAGCTGCCGCCGCGTCAGCCCTGCGCTGGCGAAGTTGGGAGTCGAGATCGTCGAGGGTGTCGAGGTCACCGATGATTCGGGGATCGCGAAGCTCGCTCGCGCCGTCGGCATGCGCAAAATCGACCTGCTGATCCACAATGCCGGAATTCTGGAGTGGCGAGAACGCGGCGAGATGTTGGACGTCGATGCGATTCGGCGTCAGTTTGAGGTGAATGCCTTGGCTCCGCTGCGCATCACGTACGCGCTGCGATCCGCGCTGGTCAGTCGCTCCAAGCTCGCCTTCATCACCAGCCGCATGGGTTCGATAGGCGACAACGGCTCGGGCGGCGCGTACGGCTACCGCATGAGCAAAGCCGCGCTGAACATGGCCGCCAAGTCTCTCTCGCGCGATCTCGAAGCGACAGGCGTGGCAGTCGCGATCTTGCATCCCGGCATGGTCAAGACCGACATGACCGAAGGCCATGGCCAGGTCGAGCCCGCTGAGGCCGCCAAGGGCCTGCTCGCCCGCATCGACGCGCTGACCATGGCGACGAGCGGTGGTTTCTGGCATCAGAACGGCGAACGGCTGCCGTGGTGAGATTGGTTCCCCGAGACGCAGCCACGGCCAGCGCCCATTTCGCAGAACCAGACGGTATGGCGACGCTGGCCCACGAGCCGTTCGCATCGACATCCTGAGTGGCATTGCGGGCGTCAGCTTCGAGCAAGGGTGGCACGGGCGCACCAGTGCCAACCTCGATGATATCTACTAACGCAGTCCAATCAGATCATGTGCTCGACCGCCTCGAGCTCCGGTCGCCCGCTGGCTTGATGCCGTCCCATCCGCTGCCGTACTCTGGCAAGGACTGGAACCCGTCACCTTCCGACCGGATCAAGCTGCTCGCGTATCGGATCTTCGACGCGACCCAGGCAGCGCTGTTGCTCAAGAACAAGACGCCTCTCGATCTCAGGCCGCAGACCGCGACACACGCGCGCATGAGCTATACGACGAGCGCAGCGACGGCAGTGCAGACGAGGACTGGCTCAGGGCGTAGCGGGAGATTCGGGCGCATTGAATCGGACCAGGTTCACGGAGGAGTGCCACACCATGAAGAAGACGATCGATCCGCACGACTTCCGGGTATCTCCGGACAAGAAGGTGAACCTGGACGAGTGGAAGACGCTCACGAAACCCATCTACGAGTCGAAGAAAGAATACAAGAAGCTGCTCCAGAAGCAGGTCGAAGAACTGAGCTCGCTGCAGCGTCTTCACTACGCTTCCAATCGGTACGCGGTACTCGTGATCTTTCAGGCGATGGACGCTGCCGGAAAGGACGGCGCCATCCGGCACGTGATGTCGGGCGTCAATCCACAAGGCTGCCAGGTCTTCAGCTTCAAGCATCCAAGCGCGACCGAGCTGGATCACGATTTTCTCTGGCGCACGACCCGCTCCCTTCCGGAGCGGGGCCGTATCGGCATCTTCAACCGCTCATACTACGAGGAGGTGCTGATCGTTCGTGTGCACCCGGACATCCTGCGCACGCAGAGGCTGCCCGACGAGCTCTTGCTCGACGAAGAAGACGTCTGGCGTGGGAGGTACAAGTCCATCGTGAACCTCGAGAATCACCTTCACCGGAACGGCACGCGCATCATCAAATTTTTCCTTCACCTCTCGAAGGAGGAACAGCGAAAGCGCTTTCTCGAGCGCATCGACGATCCGGACAAGAACTGGAAGCTCAGTCTCGCGGATGTCGAAGAGAGGAAGTTCTGGAAGCGCTACAGGAAAGCGTACGAGGAGTGCCTCGGCGCGACGAGCACGAAGGACGCGCCATGGTACGTCGTTCCGGCCGACGACAAGGAGAACGCTCGGCTGATCGTCTCGGAGATCATCCTACACGTGTTCAACAAGCTGAAGATGAGCTACCCCGAGCCGACCGACGAGCGCCGAAGCGAGCTGCAGCTGATCCGCAAGAAGCTGACGAGTGAAGAGTCGGGCCCCGAGCATAAATGACCTGATCACGGCCGCCTTGTCGGCGGGGTGCGATCGCGAGCGTGCCCGCCGCGTTGGGCGTGCTCTGCTCGCAGTCTTCGATCTCGCGTCCGCGCAGGCGGCTCTCGAGCCTCGCCACAGGCCGGCCGTTCGGACGCTCCTCTCACAACCGTCCGGCAGCACGATGGAACCGTCGAGGCCCGTCCCGTACCTTCCCGTCTTCATGCCGGGATCAGGTGCGGGACCACGTCGCCCGCCTCGATCAGCGCCGTCGCGACGACCCGCCCGATCTCGCTCGGAAGCCGGACGGGCGCGGACGCACGGAAGTAGAGCACCACGATCCCCGCGATCGCGGTGGAGTCTTCGCGCGGCTCGACCAGGAGCAGGGGCCAGAGCCGCGCGAGCGAGCCGTCCTGCAGCACGGGCCCGACGACCTCCAGCTCGGCCGTGAACGCCGTCCCGGCAGCCCCGCCGCCCGCGTCGAGCATGCGCGACAGCGCTGGGACCAGGGTCTGTCCGGACAGCCCCTCAGCCGTGGACGCGGCCCGGATCAGGGTATCCGATCCGGGGACGAACAACTCCGCGTGCTGAGCCGACGCGGCGTTCGCGAGCAGCTCGACCGCGCGCTGCATCCGCTCCTGGCACGATCCGCACGCAGCCAGCTTGCTGTCCGCGACGCGTATCATCTCTTGGCTCCCCGTAGGCGGCATGCGCTCGAGGGTGGTCTGACCTGCCATCGCTTCGGTCATCTCGCTGCGCAGCGAAAGGCCGCGGGGCCGCGCCTCTTGCATGAGGCGCTCGTACTTGGCGGCGAGTGCGGGCTCACCGCCGCTTTTCCTGAAGTGCTGTGCGCAGAGCCCTGCGTGGAGCTCGAACGCTTGCGCGTCGTTCATCCATACGGCGATGCGCGCGCGCACCTCATGCATCGCGCCGAGCGCCACCCCGTGCATGCGGCGAGCCATGCGGTCCTCGATCAAACGCTCGATGCGCGCGCAGGCGCTCTCGAAGTCGGAGAGCTTGGCCTCGATCAGGGCGAGCGGCAAATCGAGGTTGCCGCGCAGCACCTTGAGGCCGACGTTGTTGGCCGTCTCGCTCGCGCGCAGCGCGATCGCGTGCGCCTCGGCGTAGCGGCCCTGCGCGAACATCGTAAAGAGCGTGCTCGCCACGAGCCAGGGCCAGACCGGATGCTCACCGGGGCGGACCTCTTTGTGCGCTTGCTCGATGAGCGCGAGCGCCTCATCGTAGTTGCCGCAGATGCGCGCGTGCTCCGCCCGTGCGTAGGGCACGAACGGGCGCATTCCCGGATGCAAGCGTCCGAGCGCCTCGAGCTCCGGGATCGCAGTGCGCATGCCGTTGGGGTTGTCGGTCATCGCGAACACGAACACGTGCTGGAACACCGCAGCCGCCGCAAGGGGCGGCTTGATCGGACTCTGCAGCCGGGTCAGCTCGATCTGCCTGCGATAACGCTCGGCTTGCCGCAAGTTGCCCATGGTGAGGTGGTAGACCTGCTTGATGCTGTACGCGGGCACGAGCCAGCCCGGGACGCCTTCGATCGCGGCCGCGTGAGCCAGCGCCTGTTCCCGACCGATGCTCGCCTCGATGTTACCGATCGCATAATGGAGCGCACGCATGCCCCATGACCGAAGCTCCTCGGGCACGCCCGCCGAGGCCGGATCGAGCAGGTCGGCGAGCTGTTTCTGGTACCGCTCGCACGCCTCCTCGTAGCGCCCGGCGACGACGGCGCGGCACGCGGGCAGCGTCGCCTCGTCGATGCGCCGTAGGGCGTGCGAGAGCGGATAGAACGGCTCGAATCTGGGCAAGACGTCGAGCAGCGACGCGTCACCGGTGCGCGTGGCGATCGCACAGGTTTCGGCGGCCAGCACGCCGAGGGCAATGATCGCATCGAGCTGCGCAAAGCCCCGCTCGCTCGCCGCCGCGGTCTCGTGCTGCGCTTTGATCTGCTCGCACACGTGTTGCAAGCGGGCCAGCGGCTCGGTCGGTCCGCCGGGCTGTTCCCATTGGTCGAGACCGCTGTCCCGCCGCAGCTCCGCAAGCAGCGCGAGCGTGTGGTCGCGCAGATCCGGCGCGCCGAGATCCTGATCCACTTTGATCAGCTCGCGCAGCAGCGTCATCCGGTCGCGGCGCGGCCGCGAGAGCTCCCGGCAAACATCGATCGCGCCGCGCAGCAGCTTGCCGTACTCGGGCGGCGCCCTGTTCCAGCGCGAGCCATGTCCGAGCTCCTCGAGCAGGAGGTCGATCGCGGCTGACGCCTGACCTGCGCGGAGTCGATAGCACGCGATCTCGAGCCGGTCGCGGCCGCGACGCGCGAGCGCATCGGCGATGCGGCCGCACGCGCGCTTCGCGTCGGCGGGATCCAGACAGGACTCGAGCTCCTCGTGCCAGATCTGCGCATCGAACACGTAGGTCGCGTCTTCCATGCACAGGACGTGCGCCGACAGGAGCTCGTCGAGTGCCCTACGCACGCGGTCTCGGTCGCCGGCCCCGGTGAGCTCGGCGTAGGCTTCGACGTCGAGCGCCGTGCCTTCACACAGCGCCAGCGCCTCGGCCAGCTCGCGCGCGTCCACCGACAATGCGGCGAGCTTCTCGCGGCGCGCGACCGACAAGGTGCCGGGAAGCTGCGCGTCCGCGAGCGCGGGAGGCAGCACCCAGCTGCCCATTTCATAGTGCACGAGCCCGTGGTCGAGCAGGTACTGGCTCAACTCCAGGCAGCCGCGGGGGCTCCCTTCGGCGCGTTCGTGAATTCTCGAAGCCAGGGTCTGGAGGTATGGCACCTCGCCGAACACCGATGCGAGCAGCGCTTCTGTGTCTGCCCGGCCGAGCGGGAGCAGAGCGATGCACGAGGCCTCGCGCGTCAGCGTCCCGAGCGGACCTGCGCGGTCCTCGTGCTCAACCGGCAGACAGCTCACCGCGAACAGCACGCGAGCGGTCGCGCGGGCAGACGCCACGGCCAGGGCAGCGAGCGACGGCTCGTCGCAACGCTCTGCATCGTCGATCGCGACCACCACGGGCTGCACGCGTGCGATCGCTTCGAGCTGAGCCTGGAACGCCTCCTGAAGCTCGGGACGCCGCGCAGCGTCGAGCTCTGGCATGATGCCGCCGGCGGCGAGCAGCGCGAGCGCCTCCGCGTGCAATGCCGAGACCTTGGGGCCCTCATGCAGCTCGCCGAGCTGCCGTACCAGCGAGCGCAGTGCGCCATAGCTTCCGGTCGCCGCGTCCGCGCCGCTCGCGCGAGCCACGACCATGTGCGCGAGCTTGGCCTCGAGCACGCAGGCATCGAGCATGCGTGAACGCCCCATCCCGGGAGCGCCCTCGATCGCGATCACGCCGCCCTGACCGGCGTGTAGCGCGGCGAGGCGTCCGCGCACGCGCGCCAGTGGCTCCGCGCGCGCGACCAACTCTGGCGTCGACAGGTACGCATGCGAGACCGCGAGATGCTCATCGCGAGGAAGCGCCGCGATCGCGGCGAGGCGGTCGAGCACCTCGGCCGCGCTGGACGGGCGTGCGAGCGGTTCGAGGCTGAGCAGGCTCAGCACCAGTTGATCGAGCTCGCTCGGGATGCCGGGTACGTGCTCGGACGGCGGCAGCGGCGGCCTGGCCCATGCGGCGCTCAGCTGCGCGATCTGGTGCGCCCGATAGGCGTGCTTGCCCGTGAGGGCGTAGTAGAGCGTGCCGCCTACCGCGAACAGATCGGCGCGCGCGTCGAGCGGCTGTTGCAGCAACGCTTCGGGCGGCACCAGCGGCGGCGTGCCGACGACAGTCTTGCACCGACCCATGGGTGCCATCGCGCCGAAGTCGATCAACTTGGCGCGGCGTTCGCGAGTCCGCTGCACGTTGCGCGGCGAGAGATCGCGGTGCAGCAGTCTGCGCGAATGCAGCAGCGCGATCGCGGAGCAGACGTCGCGCATCAGCGCGCAGGCCTCTACCCACGGCAGCGGCGCGAGCACGTGGAGGTCCTCGCCTGCGAGCAGCTCCATCGTGTAGTACGGCCCGTGCTCGTCCGCACCGAAGTCGTGCACCGACACGACATTCGGATGCGCGAGCTGGGCGAGCGTGCGGAACTCCTGGTGGAATAGCTCGACGTACCTGCCGCTATGCTTCGCGCCCTCTGACGGGCGCAAGCGCTTCAGCGCGACGTCGAGACCGGTCTGCAGGTCCGTCGCCCGATAGACGGCGCCCATTCCCCCCTGACCGAGCTTGTCCCTAACGGCATAACGGCCCGTTGCGGACGCGGCGCCCTCAGTCATCTACCCGTGATTGTACCATCCCCATCCGGCAGCACGCGAGGGTGACGGCTGCTGTAGGCGCGCGTGGGCGCGGTGTGTGTGCGCAAGGTGACCATTGTCGGCGCCGGGCTTCCTTGGTCGTTTAAGCCGGGGCGCGCCCAAATGACCGATCGCGATTCGGGAAGGGCCGTGCCGATCGGTCATTTAGCGGTCCGGCGGATGCCGCACCACGGTTGCGGCCACGCGCGACCGCTTGAAATGGTCGAGCGTTGCGAGACCGCGCTAGCACTCTACACTCCGGAAACCGCGGTGAGTGACGCGACCTGCACGTAACATCGGGACTGTCTATTACGACTTCGTGACGGCAAGGTGGCAGCACCGCGCTCAAGCGCGCCGAAACCGGCCGCCGTCCGTCTGCGAGCTCCAGGCGGACAGCGGGGCGATTTGAGCCAACTTCGATCGGGCTGCTGTCAAGCAGGTCACAGCCTGCATCGTGAAGCTCGCATCGTACGACGTCGAGAACATCAACGCGCGCCCCGCGTCACGAACGGCGACCCTCAGTCCCATCTACGGGAGCAAAGCGCGATGCAAGCACGATTCGCAAGCACCCCGTGGACGGCCAAGTCCGTTCCAACCGAGCTGCCAAATTAGGTTTCCTTAACACGTGAGTGGGCGTGAATTCGGGACGACGCGCACGGGGGCGAGTCGGGGCAGCGAGCAGCAGAGGAAGAGCAACGCGATGAGGCTCTTTGCGCTGTGAAAGCCGTAGGCAGCGGCGCGTGAGGACGCGGACCTTGCCGTTGGTACCCTCGGCGCGTCCGTTGGAGAGGCCGGTGTCGACGTAGGCGAGGATGCCCTGCATGTGCTTGCGGATGGTGCGTCCGGCCTTGACGAAGGGCTCGAGTCTGGAGCGGGCCGCCCATTGCAGCCAGCCCAGGAGCTGATCGCGGGCTACGAAGTACTGGCGTCGGTCGAGCACATCGACGAGTGCCTCCTTGAGCAGGTAGGCGCGATAGAGCGGACGGTTGGTCGCCTGAACGGTGGCGAGCTTGCGGCGCTCGAGGCTGGAGAGGTTCTCGGGGTTCTTCTGCAACACGAAGCGCGTGTTCTTCAGCGCTCGACGCTGCTCGCGGTCCTGGTGCTCGGCCACCATCGCGCGGCGAACCTTGTCGAGCGCGTCGTGTGCGAGCCGCTGGACGTGAAAGCGGTCGAACACGAGCACGGCGTACGGAGCATGCGCTTTGACGGATTTGATGTACGGCTGCGACATGTCGATGGTGACCGCTCGGAGCTGCCCGCAGCGTTCGGGGCCCAGCTCCGTGAAGAACTTGTCGAGCGTCTCGGCGTTCTTGCCTTCGTGCGCCCAGACGACCTTACCGCTGTCGTGGTCGGTGACGATGGTGACGTACTTGTGGTGGCGGCGGTAGCTCAGCTCGTCGATACCGATCGTGCGCAGTCCGCTCAGCCGGTCCTCGGGACTCAGCCGCTTGACCACGCGCTCGACGATGCTGCCGACCGTGCGCCAGGCGATGCCCATCAGCTCGACGACCGCGCTCTTGTCCATGCGTTGCGCCAGGTAGGCGACCTGCTGCTCGAAGGGGCGCGTGAACGCCGAGTCGGGCTCGGCCCAGGGGACGAGCTCGGTGCACACGCCGCAGCGGCCGCAGTCCACACGGCGCAGGTCGTAGCCCAGCTCGACCCGCATGCCTCCCAGGTCCAGGTGCCGCCAGCGACGATCGGGCCGACGATCGTACAGCCGCCGGCAGCGGCACCCGCAGCCGCCGCACCGGGCGACCCGCGTCGTGGGCGCGACCTGGATCACCAGCGTGTCCTCCTCGAATTGGCAACCGCGGGCTCGAACGCACTTCATTCCCAGGATGATCGTCAGTACCTTCGTCAATTGCATGGCGGGTGGCGGACCTCCGTTGGTGTCGCAACCCGAAGGTACCCCGCCCTCGCCATGCGCCTGAAATCCGGCCCCGCCGACGGGCTCGTGCCCCTCGCAGCCCCCTGCTTTTCAAGCCACTTCCCGCGCCCGACTCACGCAACGCGCGCCCACTCATGCGTCAGGAGAGCCCCAATTACTACACCTGCGAAGTGCCCCCTCGCGGCGAGCGCGGCCCTACGGCGCGCCGACGTGCTCGAGCAGCGCGGACGTCACGAGGTCGCTCGCCTGATCGGTCAGGAAGTGGCCTGCGTTCGGCACCACCACGAAGCGATAGAGGCCCCGCACGTGCTCGGCGGTGCGCTCGGCGGCTGCGCGTCCGACCGCGGCGTCGGCGTCGCCCCACAGATACAAGGTCGGCACGTCGATAGCGGGCACGGCGCGAGCGCGGAGCTCGGGAGCGCTGTCACGCGCCGCGCGATACCAGTTGAGCGCCGCGTCGAGGGCGGAACACGAGTCAAAGGCCCTAAGGTAGGCTTCGGTGTCGCCAGCGGACACGCCCTGATCGCGCAACATACGCCCGAGCCTGCGCGCACCGTCTTCGAGCAGGCGCTCGGCGGTGCTCGGGTCGTCGAAGCGCGAGTGGTGACGCGAGCGCTTGGCCTGTGCGCCGTCGCTGCGCAGCGCCTCCGCGAACGCGCCTGGATGCGGGCGCGACAGCACGCTCAGCGTACGCACGCGGGGGGCGTGATAGGCGGCCACCAACCAGCTCAGCTGGCCACCCCAGTCGTGGCCGACCAGGTGGAAGCGCTCTGCGCCGAGCGCGTCGGCGAAAGCCAGCACGTCCGCGACGAGGTGTTCGGTCGCGTAGCTCGCGAGATCGGTAGGCCGCGCGCCGGGTGAGTACCCTCGCTGATTCGGTGCGACCGCAAAGAATCCGCGCGCGGCGAGAGCCGGCAGCTGATCGCGGAAGCTGTGGTGCGTTTGCGGAAAGCCGTGCAGCAAGAGGACCAGCGGGTGCCGCGGGTCGCCGGCGCTGGCGGCGTCGAAGACGTAGCCACGGGCGTGGAGTTGCAGGCTCATGTGAGCTCGGCGGCGTACGCGCCCTCGTCGAAGCCGACCAGCACCGCCTTGCCGGTGTCGACGATCGGCCGCTTGATCAGCTTGCCGTCCCTCGCCAGGGCCGCCAGCGCTTCGGCGTGGGTCATGCGCGCGAGCCGATCCTTGAAGCCGCCGGCTCGATAGCTCTCGCCCGAGGAGTTGAAGAGGCGCGCGATCGGCAGCCCCGAGCGCGCATGCAGGTCGCGCAGCTTGGCGAGCGCGATCGGCTCAGCGACGAGGTCGCTCGCTTGGTACGCAACGCCGTGTTGATCGAGCCATTTCAAGGCCTTGCGGCAGCTCCCGCACTTTGGATAGTGGTAGACGTGAACGCGCATGGCGCGGGATTGAAGCACCGATGGCGGCGCCGGGGAAGCGTGGTGCCGGCTTCCCGCCCCACCCAGTACAGCCGCGCAACTCCGTTTGTCATGGACGCCGATACTGCGCGGCCTGGCGCGGCCACCACGACCGCGGGCATCACGACGACGATCCACGACGCCCTCCACTTCTTGGTGCCCGCCGCCGAGCCCCCGTGTCCGGCCCGCGGCACCGCGCACTCGCTTCCCACGCTCGCCGAGGCATGCCAACTATCGATTTGTCGAGGTCCGTCCCCATGGCGCGCGCTCGTCCCCATGGCGCGCGCTCCCATGGCGCGCGCTATGGCGCGAGGCCGACCACGATGTAGCCGCCCGAGGGCTCGTCCTTTTGGAGCTCGAGCAGGCCCCGGCGCTGTGCGTCTTCGAGCAGCTCGTTGAAGCTCCGGTAGCCGTGAAAGGTCTCGGAGAACTCGGGTCGTTTACGCTTGAGGGTCTGCTTCACGTGCGAGCCGAACAGCCGGCTGTCGCGGTCACGAAACAGCGCCTCCGCCGTCTCGAGCACGATGTCGAGCGCCTCTTCTCGCAGGGCCTCGGTCTCCTTCGACACGGGCTCGCCCGCGTTCTTGACCTTGCGCTGCGTCTTCGCGCGCACCGGCTTCTGATCGGCGCGCTTGCGGCGCTCGCGCACCAGGTCGTCGTAGTAGATGAACTCGTCGCAGTTGTCGATCAGGAGCTTGCTGCTCGAATTCTTGACGCCGACCCCGATCACGCGCTTGTCGTTCTCGCGCAGCTTGCTCACCAGCGGCGAGAAGTCGCTGTCGCCGGACACGATCACGAACACGTCCACATGTGACTTGGCGTAACACAGGTCGAGCGCGTCGACGACCAGCCGGATGTCCGCCGAGTTCTTGCCCGAGTACGAGACGTGGGGGATCTCGATCAGCTCGAACGCCGCCTCGTGCAGCGGCCGCTTGGCCGACTCGTAGCGCGACCAGTCCGCGTATGCCTTCTTGACCACCACCTTGCCCTTGTCGAGCAACCGCTCGATCACAAGGTGAATGTCGAACGCCCCGAACGAAGCGTCCTTTGCCCCCAACGCCACGTTTTCGTAGTCACAAAACACCGCCAGGTTCGCCTCATCCGAATCGCGCTCGGTCATGCTGGGCGGAGTATAGGCGACCCCGACCCCGGACGCGACGATCCGGCGGTTACCGGGCCGGCTGAGAGAACGCGCTGCGGAGAAAACGCGCTGGCAGATGATCCCCGGATGATCCCCGGCCGGACGATCCCCGGCCGCAGATGATCCCCGGCCGGGGCAAGCGCGCGCCGTGCGAGCACCCCTTGCGCTCGCTCAGGCCGCCGAGGTAGGGAGATAGCTCTTGGCCTGACTTGGACGACGAGGTACTCACTGGCTCGGGAATGACGGCCTGCGGTGCGCCGCAGGCGCTTCTGATGTCCGCCTGGATCGCACCGGTCGCTTTCACGGCGCTCGCCCTGTGCGCGTGCAACGCCTCGCCGCCCGACGGCGTGTTCGCGTGCGCCGAGAATGCCGACTGCCCGGCCGCCTATTTCTGCCATCGGGACAACTACTGCTACGCGCACGCCGAAGGAGGCGGGCACAGCCCGAGCGACGCGGGGCCGGCCAACGCGGGACCCGGCGCCGACGCGGCCCCCCCCGACGCCGCGATCGACGCGGGTCCTGACGCTGCCATCGATGCCGGCCCTGATGCCGCGATCGACGCCGGCCCGGACATGGACGGCGCGACCGAAGCGGGATTCGGCGAGGGTGGCTCGCCGGAGGACGCCGAGGCGGGGGTCCCGCCCAAGACGTACACCATCAAGGTCACCAAGCTCGGCACCGGCAGCGGCAGCGTGAGCGCCGACGGCGCCGCGATCGACTGCGGCAGCACCTGCAGCGCCATGGTCGACAAGGGCACAGTGGTCACCCTCACCGCCATGCCGGACAAGGGATCGCTGTTCGGCAACTGGGCCGGCCCCTGCGGCAACCGCGGCACCTGCACCTTCACCGTCGACGCGGACGTGGACGTCACCGCCACGTTCCCGCTCGACAACTACACCCTGATCGTGGGCCACTCCGGTGCCGGGGCGGGCACGGTGACCTCCACACCCGCCGGCATCGACTGCGGGGACGCCTGCGCCTATTCCTTCGGCCAGTCCGCCAGCGTCACGCTCACCGCCACGGCCGACACCGGCTCCAGCTTCACCGGCTGGAGCGGGGCCGGCTGCAGCGGAACGGGCAGCTGCACCGTCAGCTTGGACGCCACCGAGATCGTGACTGCGGGCTTTGCGCTGCAGAGCGTCCCGCTGACGATCACAGCTTCGGGCAACGGCGCGGGCAGCGTGACCTCGCTGCCCGCCGGGATCGACTGCGGCGCCAGCTGCAGCGCCGTCTTCGACTACGGTACCAGCGTCACGCTGTCCGCGCAGCCCGGGGCCCACAGCGAGCTGGCAGGCTGGAGCGGCAGCGGCTGCAGCGGAACCGGCAGCTGCGTCGTCACGCTGACGGCGGCCACCTCGGTCACGGCCAGCTTCGCGCTGCAGAAGTATCAGCTCACCGTCGCCAAGTCGGGCGCGGGCAGCGGCAGCGTGAGCTCAGGCGACAATGCGATCGCCTGCGGCAGCACCTGCAGCGCGAGCTACGACTACGGCACCACCGTGGCGCTCAGCGCGAACGCCGGCGGCTCAGACCTGTTCGGAGGTTGGAGCGGCGCGGGCTGCGGCGGTACCGGCGGCTGCACCGTCCTGATGCAAGCCGACACCAGCGTCGACGCCAAGTTCGTTCCAGCCTTCAACTACGTCTTCGTGTCACAGCCCACGTTCACCGCCAACAGCGGCGTGGCCGCGGCCGACGCGATCTGTCAGAGCGAGGCCGAAAGCGCCCAATTGCCCGGCACGTACAAGGCCTGGCTCTCGACCAGCAGCGTGAGCGCGGTCTCTCGGCTGGGCACGGCGCGCGGCTGGCTGCGCGCCGATGGAAAGCCCTTCGCCGATCGCAGCTCCGACTTCGTGAACGCGGACTCGCAGGCCACCCACGTCTACTACCCGATCAGCTTGTCGGCCACCGGCCAGGATCTCGGCGCCAGCGACGTCTACACCGGCACGTTCAACGACGGAACGGCGACCAGCATGTACACTTGCAGCAACTGGACATCGAGCTCGATGTCTGGCTACGCCACCAGCGGCTCGCCCACCGCAGGCTCGTCGGGCTTCACCAACTACGAGCTCATCAGCTGCAACGGCTCGCTGCCGGTGTTCTGCTTCGGCACCAGTCAGGCCAACCCCTTGCCCGCGATCACGCCGGCCACCGGCCGCAAGGCGTTCGTCACCAAGGGCTTCTGGGTCTCCGGCGGCGGGATCGCGAGCGCGGACGCGATGTGCCAGAGCGAGGCCACGGCCGCGGGGCTCTCGGGCACGTTCAAGGCCCTGCTTGCCACCACCAGCGCGTCCGCTGCCTCGCGTTTCAGCACCAACGGAGCGACTTGGGTGCGCCCGGACGGTCTTGCGCTGGCGGCCAGCGCGGCGACCGCGCTGGCGAGCAACACGCTGTACTGGGACGTGCCGAACGACCGCCCGGCCGACAACTCCGCGCAATACGACGAGGGCCTGTGGAGCGGCGCTGCAACGGCTCCGTCGGGCACGAATCCGCTCACCGTGCCCGGCACGTCCGCGTCCACCTGTCAGAACTGGACGTCCTCGGCGAGCGCGGACACGGGCTACAGCGGCACCGCGGACGAGAGCAAGCTGGAGAAGGCCTTTGTGTTCTACGGCGTCGACACCACGCCGGTGGGCTGCGACGCGACCTTCAACAAGCTCGCGTGCTTGCAGCAATGAGCGCGAGCCGTACGGACCGAGCTGGGCTCGGTGAGTTCACCGTGCAGCTCTCAAGGCGGGCGCCCAAGACTAGGGCAAGCCGCCACATCTGTTGCAAACACGTGCTGCATCGGACGAGGCCAGGGATGGCGCGCGGGTTTTCGGGGCGCTCATTCTTGTGGCGCCTGCGCGAGCGTAGCGGACTGAGATTTCCCGCGACTTCCCTGCGGCCGAGCCTTCTCGATCCTGCCGCATAGCAAGAACGATCACCGGACACGCAGGCGCGTCGCGAAGTCTTTTGCTTTCTCTTGCTGCGTCCTCGCTTGGCCGCGACATGGCCCCTTGCGGATCTTGCGACCGTCTCTTGTGGTCTCCGCCTGAATACGTTCGTGCGCAACTCAAACACGAGAATCGAGACCATACATACGAATAGATAAATATTTACAAGCGTATAAAACACAATGGGCGAAGGCGAAAAGGAATCCGTTATGAGAGCGCAGATATTAAATATCAATAGAAGACAGATCGGAACAAAGGCGGTCAGCGAGTTCCCTCGTCTGAAGAAGAGCAGAATGAACAAGCAGAGAAAGACATAGTAGTAGTGCGAAGGATAGCTCATCACGTAGATGAGGAGCACGGGCCAGAGAATGGCCTCGATCTCACTCTCCTTTCTCTTCCAAACAATGGCTGTCACGCATATGAGAGCGAAGATTGAGCAGAAGATGATAATCGGCTTCCTTTGCTCAAACTCTCTCTCTTTTACATCTTGCCAATGGCGGACTATGTCGCCACTGCCATCATTGTACGTCTCGATGAATCGATTCAGCGAGAGATGGCTTGTTTCAAAGAGAACAATTCCTCTCAAGCCAAGGTGGTTGACATACACACCCCTGTCATGAAGAGCCATCTTTGCAGAGAACTCCGTCCATGGCTGCAGAGCTGAGCCCAAATAGACAGCAGGCAGCAGAAACAACGCCAGCCCGGTCACTCCGGCCGTAAGAACGAATCGGATAGAGTCTCTATCGAGAGTGCGCGTTGTTTTGACTCTCCGAACAATGCTAACTCCGACGCCGTAAAACAGCACCACGGGGAATACCGCCATCATTGCGGATGCAGTCAGAAAGAACGAGGAAGATGCATATCGTCCTCTTTCGAGCAAGCACACGGAAGCGATAATGCAAAACAACCAGTCGTAGCGTAACAAGCTGCCTGAAATGTACCCGTGGTCGTTCAGGATATTTGTGAAGAAGTAGATGGAAAACAAAGCCCCCATTTCAAAACCGAATGTGCGGAATACAAGCGCTATCATTGCTGCCACGAGAAGCACATCGAGCGCTGCCAGCATCCGCAACTGTGTGACGGGGACGATGTTGGTTAGTATTCCAAGCACAGAAGTCGATACGGGGCTCGCGTTGTAGCCATGGTCCATCAGGAAGAAGAAGATGCCCGATGAACGAGGCATGCCGGTCGCCGTCTTGAAAAAGGAGACATCCCGCTTGAATGCGCTCCACCTCTCTTTTGAAAACAGGTTCTTTACTCTATCGGCACCCTCGAGTGCGGTTTCTCGTCGAGCGTTTTGGTAATTGGTTAGGTTTGTATAAAACGGCAAACGCGCCAGGGCGTTGTCCTGTTCGGCGTCTGCGACGATCACCGCGTTGTACAGCTCGTAATAACCAAGCTCTTTGAAGTATTTTGAGCCGAGATAATAGTGGAACATTTCTCCGTAATGAATGAACGTGCCACTCCGCGGCTTACCAAGATCATGAAAGACAGCAAACGAGAAGATGATGGTCAGAACGACAAACACTTTTGCGCGAAACGAATATGTCTTGGCTGAGGCCCCCAATGCATTTCTCGATCTGTATCGGATAGACAGCAGTACCAGCGACACAGTCGTGAGGATTACTTTTAGCCACAGGATTGTGCTGTTCGAGGTCAGGAGTGGAGCGGACTGAGTCATGAATTGTCGAGAATAGCGGTTGATTTGAGTCGGCTCTTCGACGTTTATCAGCAGATGCTGGCGCCTGCAATTCGGACATCTGCCGTGCTGCGTTTGAAGACCGCCCGCCCCGTGATCGTGCTGCGAACACAGTGGTACAGCACCCCGAGCGCGCTCAGTGCAGGCTCAGCTTGACGTCCTTCAAGCCTTGCATGTCCCGGAACGAGAGCTCCATGGGCTCGCCGGTCTTGCTGAACAGGTAGGTGTAGACATAGGCCGGGATTTGTTCCGCGACCTCCACCACCACGGCGTAGTCGCGGTGTAAGCGTTCAGCGAGCCACGTCATAGCGGACGGGCGGCGCCGGCGGCGAGCGGGGCCGCACCCTTGGCGAGGAACGTCTCGCACAGCGCCCCGAGCGCATCGGCTTGCCGCGCCGGATTGGCTGCTTGGGCTGGTCGGCCGCCGGGGACGATTCACGTGAATCGTCTCCCTTCCCCAACGCCCCTTCCCCGCCGGCCTGCGCTTCACGTGAATCGTGCTCGGCCTCCCGCAGCGCATCCGCGGCTGCCTGCAGCGCCTTCATCACTAGCGCACCCTGCTCGGGCGGCGGCCGGCCCTCGACTACGAGCGCCCCACCCTCGTCCCAGTAGCAGCGCAGCCCGCGTTCGGCCTGCTGCTCGTTGGCTTCCCGCAGCGCCTGCGAGCGGTCGGCCCTGCGGTACAGCCGCACCGTCTTCTCCACGTGCGAGACCGTGCCCTGCTCGGCGATCCGCAACAGCAGGTCCTCGTTGTCGGCCGTGGCAATGCGCGTGAGCGCCCGAACCTTGCAGTAGCTGATCACCCCCCGCCGCATCGAATCGGCGATATTGGGCAGGCCGCGCAGTGCTCGCACCACCCGCACCTTCTCGCGCGCCGTCACCATCCCGATGCCGCACTTCCACTGCAACCAGTGCGCACACGACGCGATCCCCCAGCCGACATGCCCACCTCGCCGATGAGCGGTGTAAGCACGTCCTCGCCCGCCTCCGCGACCGCGATCCCGCGGGCAGTCAGGCGGCCGTGGTCGCCAAGCAGCCCGAGAATCCGTGCAGCCTGCGCGTAGTACAGTCCATCGCGCCGCCGAGGCGATGGCCGCGCCTCCCGCAAAGCCCGCACACGCTCCACGACCCGATCGAGCCGATTTGCCTGTGGAACCTCGTCGCTTCGTAGCTTCCCCGCCAAAGCTCCGGTGCCGCCTCCTGCCGCTGCAGCCCTGCGGTTTGCGCCCGCGGCGGCGAGATCTTATGGCTCTCCTAACACGTGAGTGGGCGTGAATTCGGGACGACGCGCACGGGGGCGAGTCGGGGCAGCGAGCAGCAGAGGAAGAGCAACGCGATGAGGCTCTTTGCGCTGTGAAAGCCGTAGGCAGGTCGCGTGAGCACGCGGACCTTGCCGTTGGTACCCTCGGCTCGGCCGTTGGAGAGGCCGGTGTCGACGTAGGCGAGGATGCCCTGCATGTGCTTGCGGATGGTGCGTCCGGCCTTGACGAAGGGCTCGAGTCTGGAGCGGGCCGCCCATTGCAGCCAGCCCAGGAGCTGATTGCGGGCTACGAAGTACTGGCGTCGGTCGAGCACATCGACGAGTGCCTCCTTGAGCAGGTAGGCGCGGTAGAGCGGACGGTTGGTCGCCTGAACGGTGGCGAGCTTGCGGCGCTCGAGGCTGGAGAGGTTCTCGGGGTTCTTCTGCAACACGAAGCGCGTGTTCTTCAGCGCTCGACGCTGCTCGCGGTCCTGGTGCTCGGCCACCATCGCGCGGCGAACCTTGTCGAGCGCGTCGTGTGCGAGCCGCTGGACGTGAAAGCGGTCGAACACGAGCACGGCGTACGGAGCATGCGCTTTGACGGATTTGATGTACGGCTGCGACATGTCGATGGTGACCGCTCGGAGCTGCCCGCAGCGTTCGGGGCCCAGCTCCGTGAAGAACTTGTCGAGCGTCTCGGCGTTCTTGCCTTCGTGCGCCCAGACGATCTTACCGCTGTCGTGGTCGGTGACGATGGTGACGTACTGATGGTGGCGGCGGTAGCTGAGCTCGTCGATGCCGATCGTGCGCAGTCCGCTGAGCCGGTCATCGGGACTGAGCCGCTTGACCACGCGCTCGACGATGCTGCCGACAGTGCGCCAGGCGATGCCCATCAGCTCGACGACCGCGCTCTCGTCCATGCGTTGCGCCAGGTAGGCGACCTGCTGCTCGAAGGGGCGCGTGAACGCCGAGTCGGGCTCGGCCCAGGGCACGAGCTCGGTGCACACGCCGCAGCGGGTGCAGTCCACACGGCGCAGGTCGTAGCTCAGCTCGACCCGCATGCCTCCGAGGTCCAGGTGCCGCCAGCGACGATCGGGCCGACGATCGTACAGCCGCCGGCAGCGGCACCCGCAGCCGCCGCACCGGGCGACCCGCGTGGTGGGCGCGACCTGGATCACCAGGGTGTCCTCCTCGAATTGGCAACCTCGGGCTCGAACGCACTTCATTCCCAGGATGATCGTCAGTACCTTCGTCAATTGCATGGCGGGTGGCGGACCTCCGTTGGTGTCGCAACCCGAAGGTACCCCGCCCTCGCCATGCGCCTGAAATCCGGCCCCGCCGACGGGCTCGTGCCCCTCGCAGCCCCCTGCTTTTCAAGCCACTTCCCGCGCCCCACTCACGCAACGCGCGCCCACTCATGCGTCAGGAGAGCCCGAAAATCTCTATCGAATAGCAATAGCAGATCGCCAGCAGGGAGCGACCGCTTGAATCTATGCCTAAAAGCGAGTAAAATGGAAAACCATGCGGACACGAAAGCCCATTATTATCGAGGCGCGTGACCAGAACCGGCTGCTTGCGGCGCTCGAGCGCGGCACGGAAACCGATGACTTCTTGGATCTGCGTACTCGCGCATTCATGTATCTATTGTGGGACGGCGCACTGCGGCCCGGGCTTGCCGTCGCGCTCAACATCGAGGATGTCGTCAAGGACCCTGTGGCGAGCCGCATCCATGTGCTCGACGAGGCCGTGCTGCGGTCCTCCGAGGCCACGCAATACCGGCCACGGCCGTTTCTGATCAGCCCTCGCGCCCGTGACGCGATCGCCGACTATCTCAAG
The DNA here is from genome assembly GCA_963778655.1 of uncultured delta proteobacterium. Taxonomy (GTDB): domain Bacteria; phylum Myxococcota_A; class Polyangia; order Polyangiales; family JAFGIB01; genus CAVZVA01. The sequence goes on along the minus strand of CAVZVA010000009.1, from coordinate 812,614 downwards.
GTCGCTCGCAGGGATGGCTGGCTGGCGAGCTCGAAGCGTCTCGAAGGTCCGCTTTGGATCTCCACGCACCATCACGGCACTCAACAGCGCATGTCGCAACGGACCGCCACGCAGGCCTGGCACACACTCCAGCAGGGTCTGAGCGGGCTCTCTCAGGAGTACCAGCTCGACGACGTCATGCTCACGGCTCGGGTCGAATTCATGCGGCGGGTGAAGGGGAGCCGCGCCGCGGAGATCCTGGCCGAACATGCAGGCATCTCGTCCAAGTGGGCGGGGCACTACAGCGACCATCTCAGCTCTCCCGAGAGCAGCGCTCGGGACGTGGCTCGCGATGTCATCTCGCAGCTCGGGCAGAAAGCCAAGCGAAAGAGCGGCTAGAGTGGGCGACTGCAACCGCAGGACAATCGTGGATGGCGTCATCGTCGCGAGCTGTTTCGCGAGCTCGGTGACTGCCCGGCCGATGCGCTGATTGCGCGATTCGCCTCAACGGCTCGGCGGTTTGCGTCGCGTCGCCACCGAAGCTCTTTTCGCGGTGGCCAAAGGAAGGAACAGGGTGCGCGGTTGGCTCTCGAACTGCTCGAAGCCATGATGCTTGTAGAACGACACGGCCTGCTCGTTCTTCGCATCGACGAGCAGCGCAAAAGCGGCGACATCTGAGGCGATGGCACGCCCGAGGGCATCGGCGAGAAGCGCCGCGCCCAGCCCTCGTCCCTGAAACGGCTCACCGACGGCGAGCCTGCCAATCCGAACGGCGGGTATCGTTGGATAGCGCGGCAATCGCTTCACCGTCGCGGGCGGAAGTTCCGAAATCGCAATGCTCGCTGCTGAGAGCGTGTAGTAGCCGGCGACCGTTGCGGTGGATGCCTCGACGGCCACGAAGCAGTTGGCCACGTGACGGCGGATGTCCTGGCTGACCTGCGTCTTGAAGTACCGATCGAGCGGTTCGCTTCCGCAGGAGAACTCGGCCCGCTCGTGATCGCCGAGCGGCTCGACGCGAAAAGGCGGGCTCACTTCGTGCCGAGCAAGGAACGGCGGCGCCGGAACGCGCGACGCAGCGCCGCCGCGGGTCGCGGCGGCTTCAACAGCGCGTTGGCGAGCCGGCGCTGATCTTCGACCGACACGCGGACGACCTCCGCTTCCTCGATCGCCCGACACGCCGCATCGTGCGCCGCTGCGACGACGAAATCGGTCAGCGTACGACCTTGGATCTCAGCAGCGCGCTTGAGCAGCGCGTGGACGTTTGCTGGAACACGAGCTTCGAGGCGAGCCGTCGAGGAGGTCTGAGCCACGCCAAACTGTACGGCATTTTGCCGTACGAGGCAAGGACGCACACACCTGGTCAGGCGCGCTACGCACCGGGGCGGCCCTCTGGCTCAACATCGAGGAGCTCGTGAAGGACCCCAGGGCGAGCCGCATCCACGTCGTCCAGGAGCCCGTCATGCGCCCATGCGAGGGCAACAAGTACCGGGAGCGGCGCTTCGTGATGAGCGACCGGGCGCGAGACGCGATCGCCGACTACCTCAAGGAGGCGCGGGGCGGAGGCTGGCTCGCCAACGCAAGCCGTCTGCAGGGCCCGCTCTGGATCTCGACCCAACCCGCCGGCACCCAGCAGCGCATGTCCCGCGGGACGGCGATGGTGGCCTGGAAGACGTTTCTGGAGGGCGTGCCCAGCGTCTCCGAGGACTACCAGCTCGACGATGTCGTGCTGACCGGGCGCGTCGCGTTCGCCACGGCTGCGAACGCGAGCCCCGAGCTAATCTCGGAGCACGCCGGCCTCGGCACCAAGGCCGCGGCAAGGTACAGCGATCACCTGCCGTCGCGGCCTGGCTCGGCCCGCGACGTCCTAGGGGGTATCCCCAATTCCGCTACCTACTGCACCCGGAGATATGGCCGACCTCCGTGTCGGTTCTCAAAACCACTGCCCCCTCGATGAGCGGTTTCTCAGAAGCATGACCCCCTGGGGGTGAGTGGTTTCTCAAAACCATTGCCCCCTGGCGTGACCCAGTCCCAGCGCGGCCCTCGGCGCCGGCGTACAGCCGGTGCCGGAGGCGCGATGGCTTATCGGGAGGTCACGATGGTCGAGGTCAAGGAAGTGCTCAGGCAGTGGCTCGGAGGCGAGCCGAAGAAGCGGGTGGCGCAGCGGCTGTCGCTGTCGCCCCGAACGGTGCGCCGGTACTGCAAGCTGGCCGAGCGGCACGGCGCTCGCGTGCAGGAGGGTGCGACAACTGGGCCGGGCGCCGGCAACGCGAAATCGGGCAGTTAGGCGCCCCACACTGGCGGATCTGGCCGCCACCGCCGACGGCCGCCACCACGTAGCGCCCGACGCTGGACAGACTTTCGATTACCCGGGATCGATTCTCTGGGGGGCGAGATTTCTCGGGTCAACCAGGTGTGGGCTACGGACATCACGTACATCCCGCTCGATCGAGGGTTCGGCTATCTGGTGGCGATCATCGACTGGCACAGCCGCCGCGTGCTGTCGTGGCGGCTGTCCAACACGCTCGACAGCAGCTTCTGCGTTGAGGCCCTGCACGAGGCGATGGCGCGCTTCGGCAAGCCCGAGATCTTCAACACCGACCAAGGCGCGCAGTTCACCGCCGAGGCATTCACCAGCGTGCTGCGCGCCGCCGACGTGCGCATCAGCATGGATGGCCGGGGCCGCTGCTTGGACAACGTCTTCGTCGAGCGGCTGTGGCGCTCGCTCAAGTACGAAGAGGTGTACCTGCACGCGTACTGCGATCTGATCGAAGCACGCGCCGGCATCGGTCGCTACTTCGACTACTACAACCACGATCGCGATCACCAGGCGCTCGGCTACCAGACGCCGGATGCCTTCTACCGCTCCATGAAGCCGATCGCGGCGTGAGCATGTCCACCGCAATCCACAGCGCTGCACCGGGTATCCACGACTTGTCAGTCTCCCCCCTGGACCCCCCTCGATCGCTCGCTGATGCCTCCCCGAGACTCTGGACGACCGACGCATTCCGCTGATAGAACCAAGACGACGACGAAGATGTTCGTGATCAACCCAGAGCAGACTCCTCCCTAGCCACCGGTCGCGCTGGTCCGAACGATAGGGTCCACCTCAATCTTCGAGTTGTACGTGTCCGGCCAGTCGTACCTTGCGATTGCCACGACCCTGAATCGCGAAGGTGTCGAACCTCCCAGGGCGAAGTCGAAGCGACGTGCACCAAAGATGTGGAGGAAGGGAACTGTCGCAGCGATGATCCAGAACCGCACCTACGTCGGCGAGTTCACCTTCGGCGAACGGGAATGGCGTCGCGATCCTCTGACGGGAAAGCGACGCTACGTGCAGCGTCCTGATGAAGATGTTCAGCGGGACTACCGCCCCGACCTCGCAATCGTACCCACCGAACTGTTCGATGCCGCAAACGCTCGTCGCAAGGACGTTGGAGAGCGGAAGGCCACCGGGAAGCGTACACAACACCCGTTCTCTGGGCTGCTTCATTGCTCCGTCTGCGGCTCACGCATGGTGCATGTTGGCGGTGCTCCACGGCACTACTACTCGTGCAACCGTTACCACTCGGCTGGCACCTGCGAGAACTCGGCACTTGTTCGCGAGGACTTCCTGCGTGACGCCGCGTTCACACAACTACGAGTGGTGCTGAGCAACGAACAGCTCTGGGCCGACCTGCGTGCCGACGTCGAACGCCAAGCCCGACAGCTCGTGAAGCATTCCGACTCGGAGCGTGAACGTTTGGAGCGAGAGCTTGCCGAGTGCAGCGTGGAGATCAAACGGTTGATGAAGTTCATCGCCACCACCGACGACGCTGCGAGCAAGGACACGATCCGTGAAGCAGTGGCGGAAGCGTCCGCGAGGAAGGGTGCACTCGAAGCTCGGCTGGCCACCATCGTGACGAGGACGCCGGAGGCGCCCAGGCTTCCTAGCCCCGACGAGGTACGCGCCCTGGCGATGGACCTGGAAGCCCGTGTTGCTCAAGACCCGACTGGCTTCCGAGAGTTCCTGCGCAGCCACTTCCTCAAGGACGGCCGCATCGTCATGGAGCCCCAGGCCGACGCCTCGTACCTGGGCAGGTCCGAAATCCTGCCGTTGGCCGTGCCTCCGGCTCGACGGAAGCGAAAAGCCCCCGCCGAGAGTTCGGCGAGGGCTTTCGGGTCATTAGTGACCGTCGGTTGCGGGGGCCGGATTTGAACCGACGACCTTCGGGTTATGAGCCCGACGAGCTACCAGGCTGCTCCACCCCGCGATGAGTGGGAGGGCAGTCTACGGCGCGGCGGGCCGGTGTCAACTTGTTTCACCGGCGGCCGCGGGACGGGGGCTTGGGCTTGCGCCGCGCCGGTTGGCGCGTTTTGCCCCGCGGTTGGGGAGGCTTCTTCGCCGGTGGCGCTGCGGCGCGCTGGCGGCCGGTGCGCTTGCCGCGGGGCGGTTGTGCGCCGGGCCACGGCGCGGCCGTTGCACGCGCGGGGGTGGGCGTGCGCTTGGGCGTGCCGCTTGCGCCTTGCCGGCAAACAGGCGCTGGCTCGGCCGTGTCGACTTGCCCCCTGCGGCGCGCGCGCGCTTGCTCGCGTTTGTCGCGCTTGCTGGGGTTCAGGTAGTCGCGCTTGAGCTTGGCGACCTCGGCCTCGTCGAGCGGGCGGTATTGGCCCGGGCGCAGGCCGTCGGCGCTGAGGCCGGCGAAGGAGAGGCGCGAAAGGCGCATCACGCGGTGGCCGAGCGCCTCGGCCATGCGGTGGATCTGGCGGTTCTTGCCTTCGGTGATGGTGAGCTGGAGCCAGGTGTTGCCGCGCTCCTCGCGCAGCACCAGCACCTCGGCCTCGCGCGTCTTCTCGCCGCCGTCGAGCTCGACGCCCTGGCGCAGGGCCTGCAAGTGCGGCAGCGGCAGCGCACCCTTGAGCTTGGCGACGTACACCTTCGGCACCTGCTTGCGGGGATGGAGCAGCGCCTGCGCCATCTCGCCGTCGTTGGTCATCAGCAGCGCGCCGCTGGTGTGGTAGTCGAGGCGGCCCACCGGGAACACGCGCTCGGGCACGCGCTTCATCAGGTCAGCCACGCTCTCGCGCTGCTCGGGATCGGAGAGCGTGGTCACCACCTCGCGCGGCTTGTGCAGCAGGTAATACACGGGGTGCTGCACCACCACGCGCTTGCCGTCGAGCTCCACGCGGTCGCGCCCGGGGTCGGCCTTGGTACCGAGCTCGGTGACGATGCGGCCGTTGACCCGCACCCTGCCCTGCGCGATCAGCCGCTCTGCGGCGCGGCGCGAGGCCACACCCGCGCCCGCGAGGATCTTCTGAACGCGTTCGCTCGCCATGGCGATGGCTACAGAACCGGCACGCACCCCGTGTGGGGGCGCTACTGCCCGGTCTTGGCCGTGGTCTTGGCCGCGCTCTCCGCGGCCGCCGGTTTGGTTGTGGCGTTGGCCGACTGCGGGCCGGTCGCCGCGCCTTCGTCCGAGGGTGCGGCCTCGGTCGCCGTACCCTCGGCCGCGGCCGCGGTGTCGGCTGCGGTCTGCTTGTCTTCTTTGCTCTTGAAGTCGAGGTCGCGATCCCAGCGGTCGACGCGGCCGTCGCCGTTCAGATCGGTCCCCATGCGCACCATCTTGCCTTCTTCGTAGTACTCCCAGCGGTCGGGCTTCCACTGGGTGGCGGTGCTGTGGCCACTGAGATCGCGCTCGGCGCGCAGCGGCTTGCCGTCCTCGTAGAAGATCTTGGTGTCGATCTTCCCGTCATAGTTGGTGTCCAGCTCCTCGCGCACGATCTGGCCGTTCTCGTAGATCACGAGCTGGTCCATATGCCCGTCGAAGTTGCGGTCGGCCTCTTCACGCAACGAGCGGCCCTCGTCGTCGTAGTAGCGGATGACGTCCTTCTTGCCATCGCCGTTGACGTCGGTCTCGCGGCAAATGGTGACCAGCCGCGTCTCGCCGCCGCTGCCGATGCTCAGGAAGACCTTGCGCACGTCGGGCACGCCGTCGCCGGTGGTGTCGTACTCGCTCTGCTCGCGCCCGGGCTTGGTGGCATCGCAGCGCTCACCGCCCGAGCCCTTGCTGTCGTCCGCGAGCGAGACCGCGCGCGCCGTGGTTCCGGCCTTGGCCTTGGCCTGGGTCCCACCGCAGGCGGCCAGGCCGACGGCGAGCAGCACACCCAACCCACACGCGACCCGAGCTCCAAAAGCCGCGATCACGGCGTGCCTCCCTGCGCTGCGGCCGCCGCGCTCGTGCTCGCCGCGGGAGCCGCAGGCGCAGCCGCCGCGGGCGCAGCCGCAGCCATGTCCGCCGCCGGCGCCATAGGCGCAGCCGCAGCCGTGCTCGCGGGCACCGCCGCCGCCGCCGTAGTCGTGGTCGTAGTCGTGGTCGTGGTCGTAGTCGCAGAAGCCCCCGCAGCGGGCGCCACCGGCGCCACCTCAGCCGCAGGCGCAGCCACCGGCGCAGCCGCAACCGCCGCCTCCTTTATCGCCGTGTCCTTCGCCGCCGCAGCCACGCCGGGCGCTAGCGGCCCGTTGCAGCCGGCCGGATCGGGCACGGTGCCCTCGCCGCCGAAATCGCTGTCGCTGCGGTCAGGCTTGCCGTCGAGGTTGGTGTCGTAGTCGATCTTCGCCAGCTTGCCTGCCTGATAGGTCTCCCAGCGGTCGGGGCGGCCGTCGTTGTTGTCGTCGTACTCGGCGGCCACGAGCAGGCCGTGCCTGTACTGTTCCCAGGTGTCGACACGACCGTGGTGGTGGCGCGCGCGCTCGAGCCGGCCGATGAACGCGCCGTCGCAGTACACCCAGGTGTCGATCATGCGATCGAAGTCGGTATCGAGCTCGCGGCGCACGAGCTGGCCTCCCTGGTAGAACGACTGCTCGTCGAGCCGGCCATCGAAATCGAGATCGTACTGCTCGAGCGAAACGCGGCCCTTGTCGTAGAAGCGGCTCAGGTCGATGTGGCCGTCGAAGTTCAGGTCGATCTCGTCGCACTTGGGCGTCGTGCCGTCGAACACGTGGCGCAGGTCGGCCAGGCCGTCGCCGTTGGCGTCCTCCAGCTTCTCCGGCTCACCCTCGCAGCGCTGGCGCTTCAGCGGCTCGAGCTTGCGCGCGACCAGGCCCCCCGTGGTGGCCTCCGCCGCCTGCGACCCACCGCACCCCTGGAGCCCATAACTAGCCAGAATAACACTGGAAATTGCGAGCCACCTGAGCATCGCGCGCATGCCTCCCCGGCTCCGCGGATGCCGGAAACCCGCGGACGCAGCGGGCGGCGACAGCATACCGGGCCCCCGGGGCACCCACAAGCCTGCAAGATTGACAATATGTATGGTGCCATGTACGTTCACAGTCACCCTCAAGGCGCCGCCGGGCCCTTCCCGGCTTCGAGAAGCGAAGGACGATGGCTCGCAAGAAGATCTCGACCACGATCTACATCACCGCGGAGCAGAACGAGCGCCTCAAGCTGCTCCACGAGCGCACCAAGGTGCCGGTCGCGGTCTATATCCGCGAAGGCATCGACCTGGTGCTGGAGCGTCACCAGGCAGAGCTGCCCGGACAGCTTCCGCTTGCCGCCGCGGCCAACGACTCCAAGAAGTAGTGCCGCCGGCGCGCCCGGGTCAGGCGGCTCGCCTGCGCCTGGCAGCGCGAGAGGCCTGTGGTAGAGAGAGCGCCTTGCCCGCCACCGTGGTTCCGCCAGCGGGGGAAGCGCCCTGCCCGGCCCGCCGGGAGAGCCGCCGCCCCACCCACGCGAGGCTCGTTTCGAACGCTTGCCCATGACCGCAGAACCCAGCCGTATCCGTAACTTCTCGATCATTGCGCACATCGACCACGGCAAGAGCACGCTGGCCGATCGCATCCTCGAGCACACCGGCGCGCTCAGCGCCCGGCAGAAGACCGACCAGTTCCTGGATAAGATGGACCTGGAGCAGGAACGCGGCATCACCATCAAGGCGCAGTCGGTGCGCCTGCGCTACCGCGCCGACGACGGGCAGGAGTATCAACTCAACCTGATCGATACCCCCGGGCACGTCGACTTCACCTACGAGGTGTCGAGATCGCTTGCGGCCTGCGAGGGGGCGCTGCTGGTGGTGGACGCCTCGCAGGGGGTGGAAGCGCAGACGGTCGCCAACGTCTACCTGGCGATCGAGAACGACCTGGAAATCATCCCGGTGTTCAACAAGATCGACCTGCCCAGCGCGGACGTCGAGCGCGCGCGACGCGAGGTCGAGGAGGTGATCGGGCTCGACTGCGCGCACGCGATCGAGGCCAGCGCCAAGACCGGCCAGGGGATCCACGAGATCCTGGAGGCGGTGGTGGCGCGCGTGCCCCCGCCCAAGGGCGAGCCGCAGGCGCCGCTGCGCGCGCTGATCATCGACAGCTGGTACGACAGCTACCGCGGCGCGGTGGTCCTGGTGCGGGTGATGGACGGCTGCCTCAAGAAAGGCGCGAAGGTACGGCTGATGGCGACAGGCGCCGACCACGAGGTCACCGAAGTCGGGGTGTTCTCGCCGTTCGAGCAGCCGGTGCCCGAGCTCGGCAGCGGCGAGGTCGGCTTCTTCGCTGCGGCGATCAAGTCCGTGCACGACACCAAGGTCGGCGACACGGTGACCGAGACCAAGCGCCAGGCGAGCGAGGCGCTGCCGGGGTTCGAGGACATCAAGCCGATGGTGTTCGCCGGGGTGTTCCCTACCGACAGCGATCAGTATGCGGACCTGCGTGACGCGCTCGACCGCTTGCACCTCAACGACGCCGCATTCCAGTTCGACCCCGACCACTCGGACGCGCTCGGCTTGGGCTTCCGCTGCGGGTTTCTGGGCCTGCTGCACATGGAGATCGTGCAGGAGCGGCTGGAGCGCGAGTACAACCTGGACCTGGTGACCACCGCGCCCAGCGTGGTCTACCGCGTGCACGCGATTGACGGCAGCGTGCTCGACATCGAGAACCCCTCGAAGCTGCCCGACCCGGGCAAGATCGCCAGCATCGAGGAGCCGTACTTCAAGGTCTCGATCCACGTGCCCGGCAGTTACATCGGCGCGGTGCTCAAGCTGTGCGAGGACCGCCGCGGAGTGCAGAAGGGCATCCAATACGCCTCCAAGGAGCGCGTGATCATCACCTACGAGCTACCCCTGGCCGAGGTGCTGTTCGATTTCCACGATCGGCTCAAGAGCGCGACCCGGGGCTACGCGTCGATGGACTACGAGCTGATCGGCTACCGGGCCAACAAGCTGGTGCGGCTGGACCTGCTCATCAATGGGGAGCCGGTCGACGCGCTCAGCACCATCGTGCACCGCGATCGCGCGTACCAGCTGGGGCGCCAGCTGGCCGAAAAGCTCAAGCAGATCGTGCCGCGGCAGCAGTACGAGGTGGTGATCCAGGCGGCGATCGGCTCGCGCGTGATCGCGCGCGAGACGGTCAAAGCGATGCGCAAGGACGTGACGGCCAAGTGCTACGGCGGCGACGTCTCGCGCAAGCGCAAGCTGCTGGAGAAGCAGAAAGAGGGCAAGCGGCGGATGAAGAACGTGGGCAGCGTCGAGATCCCGCAGGAAGCCTTCCACGCGATCCTGAAGGTGGACTGAGGCGCCGCCGGGGCGGGTCAGTCGTCGAGGGGGGAGAGGAGGTGCTCGACTTCGGCTTCGCCGAGGGGGTGGGCGGCGGGGTCGCTGCTGCTCACGACCGCGGAGGCCAGGCGGCGCTTGCGCAGCTGCAGCCCGAGCATGCGTTCCTCCACGCTGCCGGCCGCGATCAGGCTGTACACGAACACCGGCTTGTCCTGCCCGATGCGGTGGGCGCGATCGGTGGCCTGGTCCTGGGCCGCCGGGTTCCACCACGGGTCGTAGTGGATCACGGTGTCCGCGCCGGTGAGGTTCAGCCCGGTGCCGCCGGCCTTGAGGCTGATCAGGAACACGTCCACCTCGCCACCCTGGAACGCGCGCACCGGCCGCTCGCGATCGGCGGTCGAACCGGTCAGGCTCGCGTGCGCGATGCCCTGCTCGCGCAGCCCCTGCGAGATCAGCCCGAGCATGCTCGCGAACTGCGAGAACACCAGCGTGCGGCGCCCTTGCCTGCTCTGCTGCTGCAAGAGCTGCATCAGCAGCTCGTACTTGGCCGACTCGTGCACCGCGCGCGCCTGCTGGCCGTGCACCAGGCGCGGGTCGCAGCACAGCTGTCGCAGCTTGGTCAGCGCCGCCAAGATGGTGACGGTGGAACCCGCCAGCCCGCGCTGCCGCAATGCGCTGCGCACCTTCTCGTGGGCGGCGATGCGGATGCTCTCGTACAGCTCGCGCTGCTTGCCGCGCAACTCGACCGGACGCACCACCTCGGTCTTCTGCGGCAGCTCCGCGGCGACCTGCTCCTTCATGCGCCGCAGCACGTAGGGCGCGACCTGCGCGCGCAGCGCCGAGAGCCGCCCGGCGTTGCGCTCGTGCTCGATCGGCACGCGGTAGAAGGCGCGGAACTGCTCCTCGCTGCCGAGCAGCCCGGGCAGCGCGAAGTCGAGCAGCGACCATAGCTCGTTCAAGTGGTTCTCGATCGGGGTGCCGCTGAGGCAGATGCGCTGCTCGCAGCAGAGCGTGCGCACCAGCTGGGCGGCACGACTGCGCGGGTTCTTGACCGCTTGGGCCTCGTCGAGCACCACGCAGTGGTAGGGCTGCTCGGCGAGCTGCTCGGCGTCGCGCAGCAGCACCGCATAGCTGGTCAGCGCGACGTCGCTGCCGGCCAGGCGCGCGCGCGCGGCATCCCGCCCCGGGCCGTACAGCACGGCCAGCGTGAGGTGGGGCGCGAAGCGCTCGAGCTCGCGCCGCCAGTTGCCGATCAGGCTGGTCGGCGCGATCACCAGCGAGGGCGGCAGCGTGGGGCTCTTGTCGCGCTCGGCGCACAGGTGAGCGATCAGCTGCAGCGTCTTGCCCAGGCCCATGTCGTCGGCGAGCACGCCCCCGGCGCCGCACGCGAGCAGCCGCTGCAAGAAGGCCAGGCCCTGCACCTGGTAGGGCCGTAGCGTGGCGCGCAAGCCCGGGCTCGGCACGGGCGCCGCATCGAGTTGCGGCGGCTCGGCGACCTCGTGCAGCGCGCGGGCGCGCGCGCGCAGGGCACCCGCACCTGCGCCATCCAAGCGCAGCCGCAGGTGGGCCTGCTCGAAGGCCTGGTCGAGCGCAAACAGGGTCGCGGCGCGCACCGCCGGCAGCGCCGCCCCGGCGCCCTCGCCCTGGTACAGCTCGGCCAGCACGCGCGCCAGCGTGCGGAAGTGCTCGCCGGGAACCTGCACGTAGCCGCCTTGGCCCGGCAGCGGCACGAAGCGCGGGCCCTGGCCCCCGAGGCGCGCGAGGTCGACGCGCTTGCCCGCGTCGTCGAGCATGCCGAGCAACACCGGCAGCAGAATCGATGCGGTGGCCGCCGATCTCGACCCCGAGCTCGAGGCCGAACCAGTCGGGCTTGTCGGGCGCGGGCTCGAGCGTGGCGTACCACGCGGCCTGCGGCAGCACGCGGTAGGGGTAGTCGTCCTCGACCCGCACCTCCCAGCCGAGCGCGCGCAGCTGCGCCAGGGCCGAGGCGGCGAACGCGCACTGGGCCTGCTCGCCGGCTTCGGGCTGCACCAGGTAGTCGGCCTCGCAGCCAGGCGCAGCGGTGTAGTGCTCGCACAGCTCGAGCTCGATCGCGCCGAAGCTCTCCAGCAAGAGCCGCGCGCTGGACTCGGCGGCGCGGTCGCGCCAGCGGGCCTGCATGGCGCCGTCACGGCCGCAGAAGATGCGCTGGCGCGGCTCGCCGGCGCGCACGCGAAAGCCTTCGTATTCGAACTCGAGCGCGACCACGGGCAGGCGGATTTCGTCGAGCTGGGGCTGCAATCCCTGGCCGCGATCGACCCACAGCGGCTCGCTCCACAGCCGCACGCAGGGACGCAGCAGGCGCGCGCAGTCTACGGGGTTCGGCGACGGCTGCGACGGGGACAGCGACGGCGGCGGCTCGCAGGCCGGGAAATCGTCGAGCAGATCGGCGTCGATGGCGCGCATGCAGTGGTGATTCGTAGAATCACAGGAAGGCGGGAAGACGGGAAGAATTTTGTATTGGGGCGGGGACGAGGACGGGTATCGGTACCCGCACGGGTGCCGGTACGCCAGGGTTTGCCGGGCGGGACAGCGGGCGCTACTGCTGCGAGGCGCGGGCTGGGCGGCGCCACAGTCGGGCCACCAGCGCAAAGCAGCTGATGCCCACGAATGCGCCCACCGCGTCGGCCAGCAGGTCGAACACGCTGGAGTCGCGGCCGGGTACGAAGGCCTGGTGCAGCTCGTCGGAAAAGCCCCAGCAGAAGGTGAGCAGCGCCGCCCATAGCAGCGCGCGCAGCAGCCCCAGCCCGGGCCAGGTGTGGCGGATCGCGTACGCGCCCAGCACCGCCAGCGTCCCGTACTCGACGACGTGCACGCCCTTGTCCTTGAAGGGGAAGCGGTCGATCGGCAGATTCACCGGACCCGAGGAGAGCACCCAGATCAGCGTCATGTAGGCGACCGCCGGCAGCCAAGCCAGCACCACGCGGCGCAGCGGATGCGCGGCGCTGCTCATGGCCGAGCCTCGCACGCGAATGCGCATCCCGCGCCGCGCGCGTGCCAGCAGCCGGGTGGCACGGCGATTCTCATGCGGTCACGATCGGCAGCCGGGCTGCCGTCCTGAGTTGTGCGGGCACGCGCGCCTGTGCCCGGAGCTCGCCGACGGGCTCGCCGAGCAGCGAGCGCTTGCCGGCGGCGGTGATGCGCAGCTCGAGCAAGCAGCCGGTGAGATCGCAGCCGGGCGGCGCATCCACGTGCACGATCTCGTGGCGCTCGCTGCGGCCCGTAAAGCGCGCGCCGGGCGGCGGCCCGGGCGGATCGAGATCGAGGCGGCGGCTCTGGCCTTCGATCAGCACGCGCGTCCGGCTGCCGACCAGGCTGCGCAGGTGGCGCTGCTGCAGGCGGTCGCACAGCTCGAACAGGCGGCTCAGGCGCTCGGACTTGAGCACGTCGGGCACGTCGTCTTCGAGCTTGAGCGCGGGCGTGTGCGGGCGCGGCGAGTACTTGAAGCCGAACGCCGCCACGAAGCCCACTTCCTCGACCAGCGAGAGCGTCTGCGCGAAGTCCTGCTCGGTCTCGCCCGGAAAGCCGACGATGATGTCGGTCGAGAGCGTGAGCCCGGCTCGCGCGGCCTGCAGCGCGCGGGCGCGTTCGAGGTAGCTGCTGCGGGTGTAGCGGCGGATCATGCGCTTGAGCACGCGATCGGAGCCGCTCTGCACGGGCAAATGCACGTGCGCGGGCAGCTGATCGAGCTCGGCGTGCGCGGCCACCAGCTCCGCAGTGACGTGGCGCGGGTGAGGCGAGGTGTAGCGCACGCGCGCCAGCCCGGGCACCTCGGCGGCGATCCGGCGCAGCAGCGCGGCGAAGCGGGAAGGCGCGCCCGGCTCGGCCGCGTCCGGCTCGTGCCAGGAATTGACGGTCTGACCGAGCAGGGTGATCTCGCGCACCCCGCCGCGCGCCAGCGCCGACACCTCGTCCAGCACCTCGTCGCCGCGCCGGTAGCGCTCGGCGCCGCGCGTGTAGGGCACGATGCAGAAGCTGCAGCGCTCGTCGCAGCCCTTCATGACGGTGACGAAGGCGCAGACCTCGGGCCGTCCCGGACGCGGGCTGGCGCGCAGAAAGCGCGGCGCCTCCAGGTCGAGCGCGACGTGCGCGCGCGGTGTGCCGCCGGCCTCGGCCTCGCGCAGCAGCGCGGGCAGCTCGGGCACGTTGTCGGGACCGATCAGCACGTCGACCAGGTCGAGCCGCTCGAGCAAGCCTTCGCCGTGCTCCTGCGCCATGCAGCCGGCGACTGCGATCAACAGCTCGCCGCGCCGCTGCTTGAGCGGGCGCAAGGTGCCGAGCGCGCTGCGCAGCTTGTGCTCGGCCTTCTCGCGCACGCTGCAGGTGTTGAGCACGATCAGGTCGGCGTCCTCGGCGGCCTCGGCCGGCGCGTAGCCGTCGCGCTCGAGCACCTCGGCGATGCGCCGCGAGTCGTGCGCGTTCATCTGGCAGCCGAAGGTATGGATCAGGAAGCGCCGCATGGCGGGTGGGCTGAGATTTCGGCCGGCTTCTTGTAGCAGCCGTCCCCCGGAGGGTCCATGCGCTTGCGCGTTCCCCCTGCAAAATTGCAGGTGGTTGGGCCCCCGAAAACCCGCCGTTACCTGGTAGAACTCCTGCATGCGCCGCATCGGGCTGTGCTTGCTGCTGCTACCCTGCCTGGGCTTTCATTGGCCGGGCCAGGTCTATCGCATCCAGCACGAGCTGCAGCACGCCGACCCGGAGCAGCGTCGGGAGCTGGTGCGATCGCTCGGCGAGCACGGCGCCGAGGAGGCCCGCGACGCGCTGCTGCTCTCGCTCGACGATGCGGACTCCGCAGTGCGGCTCGAGGCCGCGGCGGTGGCGGGTCGGGTGCGCCTGCGTGAAGCGGTGCCGGTTCTGCTCGACTGGCTGGACGACAAGGAGGCCGATACGCGGCGCAGCGCCGCGGACGCGCTCGGCAACATCGGCGAGGCGCGCGCGCTGCCGGCGCTGACGCGGGCGCTCGGCGACGCCGCCGCCGAGGTGCGGCGCGCCGCGGTGATCGCGCTCGGTAAGATCGGTACGCCCGAAAGCGTGACGCCGCTGCTCGGCCGGCTCGAGGACGTGGACCTGTCGGTGCGCATCGAAGCCATCGCCGCGCTCGGGGCGCTGCACGACGGGCGCGCGCTGGCGCCGTTGCTGGGCAGCATGGCCGACTCCTCGCCCGAGGTGCGGGTGGCCACGCTCGAAGCCTTTGGGCGCATCCGCGACGCGCGCGCGCTGCCGGCGCTGGCGCGGGCGCTGGCCGACGACGACGACCAGGTGCGGCTGGCCGCGGCTGCAGCGCTGGGACGGCTGGGCGATGCCGGTGGGGTCGGCCCGCTCAAGACCGCGCTCGAACGCGCCGAGCCGCGCCTGGCGCAGGCGGCAGTGGCGGCGCTTTCGGCGATCGATGACGATAAGGCGCGTGCCGTGCTGATCGCGCAGCTGCAGGTGCCGGCGCTGCGGCTCGCGGCCACGCGAGCGTTGCTCGCGCAGGCGCGCAGGCTGCAGCGCGAGGCTCGCGTGGGAGTGGGGATGGGGGCGGGCGCGGGGGCGGGGGCGGACGCGGGCACGGGCAGGGGCACGGGCAGGGGCGCGGGGGCGGGGACGACTACGGGGGCGGGCGCGGAAGGGTTGGTGGCGCAGCTGGGGGTGACGCTGCGAGGGGCTGAGCCGGGGGCCAAGCTGGCGATCGTGCGGGCGCTGACCACGCTGGCGCAGGTCGCTTCGCTGGAGCCCGCGCTCGACGCGCTGCTCGCGGAGCTGCCGGCGGCCCAGGGTGAGCTCGGCGCCGCGCTGCTGCAGGCGCTCGGCGCGAGCGCGGCACCGGCGGCGTTGATGCCGCTGCTCGAACGGCTCGGGCAGGGCGAAGGCAAGGACGCGCAACAAGCGGTGCTCGACGCGCTGCAGGCGTACTTCGAGCACGCCGAGCCGGACGGGCGCGCAGCCGATCCCTTGCTGGGACGGCTCGACTCGGCGCAGGGCGCGCAGCGCATCGAGGTGGTGCAGCTGCTCGGCCGCGTGCGGGCGCCGCGTGCGCTGCCTGCGCTCACGCCGCTGCTCGCGGCTACGGATCCCGTCCTGCGGTTGGCCGCGGTACGCGCGCTGGGCGAGATCGGTGTGCCCGAGGCGGCGCCCGCGCTGCTGCCGCTGCTGGACAACGACGACGCGCGCACGCGGTTCGAGGCCGCCAACGCGCTGCGTGCCACCGCGGACGCCGGAACGGTGCATGCGCTGCTCGAGCGGCTGGACGCCGAGCGCCGCGCCGATCGACACGCCCTGCTGATCGCGCTCGGCGGTGCGCTCGGACGGCTGGCGCACGCCGGCAAGCTGCCGCAGCCGCTCGCCCAGCGCGCACTGCAATCGTTGGCGCGGCAGGCGCAGAACGAGGACCCGGAGCTGGCCGACCGCGCAGTGGAGGCGATCGCGCTGTTCGGACCGGAGGGCGCGATCGAGCAAATCGCGACCATCCTGCGCGTGCCGTCGTCGCGGCGGCGCGCCGCCGCGGTCGCCGCCCTGGGGCAGCTCGGCGACGCCCGCACGCGCCCGTTGCTGCGCTACCTGCTGGACCACGGCTCGGTGCACGAGGCCGTGGCCGCTGCCGCCGCGCTGGGCGAGACCGGCGATCAACGCGACGTGCGCGCGCTGATCCGGAGCACCAAGCGCCTGCACTGGCCGGTGCCGGGCGCTGCAGCCTATGCGCTCGCGCGCATGGCACAGCGGGGCGTGCTCAAGCCGCACCTGTCCGCGCGCGAGCTGTGCGCGCTCGGGCGCTCGCGCGAGCCGTACGTGCGCGCCAACGTGGCCGCGGCGCTGGCGGCGTTGGGAGCGGGCGCGTGCGACCATGGACCTGACCCGCTGAGCTGGCTCGAGCCAGAGCACGCGCCGATCGTGCGCGCCGCCGCAGCGCGCTGGGCGTATACGGCCGCGGCCGCCGGCCATCTGGACGGGGCCAAGGTGAGCTTCGCGCTCGAGGCGTGCGCCGCGACTGATCTCGAGCCGAGCGTACGCGCCGCCTGCGCGGAGCCGCCGCGCAGCGCGCGTCGCGAGCCGACCGAAGTCTACGCCTATGGCGGCGGCGGGGTACGCCTGCTGCGCGAGACGCTGGTCGCGCTGCGGCTCGCAGACGCCACGGTCTTTTTGGGCTACACCGATGCCAACGCGCACCTGCGCCTGCCAGCCGCGCCCCAGGGCGAGCTGCGGCTGGAAGATCCGGGCCTGGTGCCGCTGGAGCCGCCGGGCCAAGACGAGCAGGTGCCCGCTGCGGCGCCCGAGCACAAGCAAGAGCACGACAAAACGCACGAGCAGCAAGACCTAGAGCAAATCAGGGAGTGAGGCAGTCGTGGCGAAGATGTCGATCGGGGCGGCGATCCGCTGGTTGAGCGAGCAAGACCCGGAGCGCATCGCGCTCACTGCCGAGCAGGGCAGCCTGACCCGGCGTGAGCTCGAGCTGCGCACCAACCGGCTGGCGCGCGCGTACGAATCACTGGGCGTGGTGCAGGACAGCTTTGTGACGATTGCGCTGCCCAACGGCATCGAATTCTACGAAGCGTGCGTGGCGACCTGGAAGCTCGGGGCCACCCCGCAGCCGATCAGCGCCAAGCTGCCGCGGGCCGAGCGCGAGGCAATCCTGGCGTTGGCCAGGCCGGCGCTGGTGGTGGGGGCGCCGGCCGACGGCTTGCCCGGCGTGCCCTCACTGCCCGTGGGCTACGAGGCCGCGCCCGAGCTCTCCGATGCGCCGCTGCCCGACCGCATCGCGAGCTCCTGGAAGGCGCCGACGTCGGGCGGCAGCACAGGACGGCCCAAGCTGATCGTCGCACGCCAGGCGGGCACGACCGATCCCGAGACCGCGCGCACGCGGCTGACCCAGCTCGTGCCCGGCCCGCTCTATCACAACGGCCCCTTCATGTTTTCGATGCAGGGGCTGTTTGCGGGCGCGCAGCTGGTGGTGATGAGTCACTTCGACGCCGAGCAGTCGCTGCAGCTGATCGAGCGCCACCGCGTGCAGTACGCGCTGCTGGTGCCGACGATGATGCACCGCATCTGGCGGCTGGGGGAAGCGGTGCGCGGACGCTACGACCTCTCCTCGCTGCAGCGCATCCTGCACCTGGGCGCGCCCTGCCCGGTGTGGCTCAAGCAGGCGTTCATCGACTGGCTCGGGCCGGAGCGCGTGCACGAGCTCTACGCCGGCACCGAGGCCCAGGGCGTCACGTTGATCTCGGGCACCGAGTGGCTCGCGCACCGCGGCTCGGTCGGCAAAGCGATGCCGGGCACGCAGATCAAAATCCTCGACGCGGAAGGCAACGAGCTGCCGCCCGGCGAGATCGGCGAGGTGTACCTGCGCCCCGATCGCGGCCCCGGCAGCACGTACTACTACATCGGCGCGCGAGCAAAGGATCGCGACGGCTGGGAGTCGCTTGGCGACATGGGCTATCTCGACGCCGACGGTTACCTGTACCTGGCCGACCGCCAGACAGACATGATCCTGAGCGGCGGAGCCAACGTGTATCCGGCCGAGGTCGAGGCCGCGATCGATACCCATCCCGCGGTGCGCTCGAGCGCGGTGATCGGTCTGCCCGACGAGGATCTGGGCCAGGCCGTGCACGCGATCGTCGACATCGCCGACGCCGAGCTCGACGCCGAAGCCCTGCGCACCCATCTCGCCGACCAGCTGGCACGCTACAAGATCCCCCGCAGCTTCGAATTCGTTCACGCCCCGCTGCGCGACGACGCCGGCAAAGTCCGCCGCTCGGCCCTGCGCCAAGCGCGGTTGGCGACGCAGGACAAACCGACGCAGGACAAGCAGGACCTGAAACAGGAAGGCGGGAAGACAGGAAGCTGAAACAGGCTCCTTCTTCCTGTGATCCGAAATGGCCGCGCGCTACTCGTCCTTGTCGTCGTCGTCGCTGGGCTTGGCGGGCTTGACCTTGAAGTCCGGCTTGGCGAAGCGCTGCTGGCGCAGGTAGGCGGTGACCATCTTGATGTCGTGGTCGTCGAGGTCGTCGACGAATTTCGGCATCTTGTTGAGATCGCCGTAGTGGCCTTCGCCATCCTTGACCTGCTCGTAGATCCAGGTGCGGGAGCCGTAGCCGGTCATGTCCGGTCCGTCCAGCACATCGGCACCCTCGCCTTCGTACACGTGGCAGTCCAGGCACTTGTCCAGGAAGATCTGTTTGCCTCGCTTGGCCAACGCCTGGTCGAACGGCGGGTCCTGCGGCTCGCGGCCGAGCGAGAACAGGAACTCGGTCACGGCCTTGAGCCTGTCCTCGCCCAGCTTGCCCATCGGCTTCATGTCGTCGATCTTGGTGCGGCCGAAGTAGTGATCGTCGTCGGGGTTGTGGACCATGCCCATGATCCATGCGCGCGAGCCGTAGCCGGTGTGATCGGGCGCGTCGCGCTCGCCCCTGCCATCGAGCACGTGGCACTTGAGGCAGTGCTGCTCGTCGACATCGGCGCCGCGGGTCATCGGATCGGCGCGCAGCAGCTCGAGCGGGCCGCCCACCGGGATGCCCTTCTGCGCGAGCATGATCGCGCGCTCGGCGCGCTGGTGCGAGACCTTCAGACCGCGCTGGTACTCGACGTCGTGGGCGTCCTCATGCAGTGACTGCGCGGTGAGCGCCACCACCCCGCACGCGCCCAGCAGCACCGGCGCCAGATAAGGCAGCCGATCGCGCGCGCGCTTGCTCTCGCCGCGATCGAGAAGCGGCAGCATGAACAGGAACGCACCGGCCAGACCCGGCAGCACCATCGTCCCCACCAGCTCGAGCGAGCCCGGCAGGTATTTCAGCAGCTGGAACAGGAACAGGAAGTACCACTCCGGCCGCGGCTTGTAGTCGGCCGTGGGGTCGGCCGGCGCATCCAGGTGCGCATCGCCGCTGCTGGCGAGCACCGCCATCACCAGCACCACCAGCACCGCGAACGCGACGTCGCGCGCGAGCTGATCGGGATAGAACAAGCCCTTCTTGCTGGTGTCGGCACCGTGCGGCGCGGTGGCGCCGTGGCGCCTGAACAGCGCCACATGTGCGCCGATCACCAGCGCCAGCGTGGCCGGCAGCACCCCGACGTGAAGCACGTAGAAGCGCGTCAGCGTGGCCTGGCCGTACTCGTGGCCGCCGACGATCAGCGTCTGGATCGCGGGTCCCAAGAGCGGCACGGTGCCGGCGATGTTGGTCGCCACCTTGGTCGCCCAGTAGCCCTTCTGGTCCCACGGCAGCAGGTAACCGGTCAGGCCCAGGCCCTGCACCGCGCCCAGCAGCGCGAGCCCGAGCCACCAGGTGACCTCGCGCGGCTTCTTGTACGCGCCGTAGATCGCCACCTGCAGCAAGTGCATCCCCAGCACCACGATCATCGCCTGCGCGCCGTAGTGGTGCAGCCCGCGCACGAACCAGCCGCCGGCGACCTTGTGCTGGATGTAGAACACGCTCGACCACGCGCCCGTCATCGACGGCGTGTAAGTCGCCATCAACAGCAGGCCGGTGACCACCTGGCAGATGAACACCGTGAGCAGCCCGCTGCCGAACACGTAGGCCCAGCGCGCCCCGCCCTCGATCTCCTCGTCGAGCGCATGCGAGACCAGCGCGCGGTAACCCGTGCGCTCGTCGAACCAGTCCGCAACTTTGGCCAGCATGGGCTCAGCCGACTTCCTCGCGCTCTTTGATCTGAGCGCGGAAGCGTACGAAGCGCACCTCGACCTGTCCGTCGACCACGCGCGCGTCCAACGGATCCATCGAGCGCGGCGCCGGCCCGCCCAGCTTGGTCCCGTCCAGCGAGAAGGAGCTGTCGTGGCACGGGCAGTGGAAGCGCTTACGTTGCGGTTCGTAGCCGACCTTGCAGCCCAGATGGGGGCATTCCGCGGTGAGCGCTTCTACCCCTGCACCCTTCTTGCGCAGCCACACCATGCCGAGCCGTACGTTGGGCTGCCGTGTCCAGGCGTCGACCTGCTCGCCTATCACCGGCACGGCCACCGGCCGTTTGTCGTCGAGGCTTTCGAGCTTGGCCACGCGCAACCAGCGCTCTTTCTTGCCGCCCGCGCGCAGCAGCGGATCGACGACGTACTCGACGGCGGGCTTGCCGAGCACCAGCCCGATGAAAGCGCTGCCGAGCCCGATCACCAGGCTCAGAAACGACCGCCGACTCTTAGACGCTTCGGACCCCATATGGCAACCTCACCTGCAGGCCGCAGGGCTCACCGCGCCGCATTTCGCGCCGCTGCTGCAAACCACTACCGCCGCCACCTCCGACCCACTCTGTGCTGACGTGATCATGATTCCCCGGGCTTGGCAAGGGCTGGCATGAGCGCGCCGACAGGAGCCCGTTCGTGGCGAAATCGGCACATCACATAGCGGCGGAAGCGGAATACGACGCCCTGTTGACACGGTACGTACCACAGCGCCCTTCGTTACAGGCAGGCCTGTGCCAGCTTGCCACGCTGATCGGCTGCGGCGTCCTGATCGGTTGCGCGAGCGTGCCCAAGGGCTCGTACGGCGTGTCATCAATCGAGATACGGGGCACCGAGAACATGGACCCCGACGCGATCAAAGCCTGCCTGGCCACGCACGAGCGCGAGCGCTTCGGCTTCGTGCTCGGCGGTGCGCCGGTGCCGCAGTGCGGCGAGCCGCCGTTCGACGCCGGCCGCACGCACGTCGACCTGTGGGCCTGGCCCTGGACCGAGTGGCCGATCTTCAACCAGACCGCGTTCGCGCGCGACGTCGACCGCATCGAGCGCTGGTACGTCGCGCGCGGCTACTACGGCGCGCGCGTGACCGACACGAACCTGAAGCGGGACGAGGCCGCGCGCGAAGTCGACGTCTCGATCGACGTCAAGGAAGGCGAGCCGGTGCTGATCGTGCGGCTCTCGCTCGATGGGCTGACCGGCCTGGACCCGGGCCTCAAGCGCGATCTCAACCAGGCGTTGCAGCTGCACCCGGGCGAGCCCTTCGACGAGGCCTTCTACGAGCGCAGCAAGCGCGCGCTGCTCGAGGTGCTGCAGGAGGCGTCCTACGCCAAGGCCGCCGTGACCGGTGCGGTGAGCGTCGACCCGGAACGCAACCTGGCGCGCGTCGAGCTGCACGTCGCGGCCGGGCCGCGCTGCCATTTCGGCAACGTGACCGTGGAGGGCAACCGCAACCTGCCGTCGCGGCCGATCCTGGCGGCCGCCAGCCTCAAGCGCGGCAGCCCGTTCAGCTTGAGCGCGCTGCGCGACGCGCGCTACGCGGTCTACGCGCTCGGGCCGTTCGCGTCGGTCGACGTGCAGCACGTGCCGCAACCGGACAACTCGGTCGACGCGGTCATCCACGTGGTGCCCGGACGCATGTTCCGCTTCGGCGTCGGCGTGGGCATGGACTCGGGCGGCTTCTTCACCCAGGAAGGCGACCTCGCCGCCACCGGCGACAGCTACGCGCAGTGGGACGTGCACCTGCTCGGCAAGATCGAGCACCGCAACTTCCTCGGCGGCATGCGCAAGCTGCGCATCGAGGACCGCCCGCGGCTGGTCTTCGACCAACCCTTTCCCGGCACCTCCAAGCCCAGGCCCGGCAACCTGCTGACCACCGAGCTGCGGCAGCCGTCCTTCATCGAGTCGCGCACCACGCTGGTGGCCCGGGTGCGCTGGGACCGCGGCCCTGACCAATACGGCGGAAACTTCCAGCGCCACGTGGTGGTGGCCGGCATCGGGCCCGAGCGGTACTTCTTCCAGGGCAAGTTGCTGGTCTCCAGCAGCGTCAACTCCGATCTGTTCCTGCCCGACAAGCAAGACCCCTACCCCGACTACGAGCTCACCTATCTCTACCACGTAGCGCGGCTCGATCTACGCGACGATCCGCGCAACACCCACCGCGGCAGCTTCTTCACGCTCGGCGTCCAGCACGCCGGCTACTTCCTGCCGAGCGCGTGGAACTACGTGCGCCTGACCGGCGACGCCCGCGGGTACATCCCCTTGCCGGGCGGCCTGGTGCTGGCGGGCCGCGCGCGCCTGGGCTTCATGGAGGTCACCCGCAGCAGCATCGAGATCCCCGCACCCTCGGCGGCCAATGACGCCACCCGCATCCTGTTCCTGAAGGATCTGGCGGCGCTCGGACCGATCACGCACCGGCTGCGCGGCGGAGGTCACAACAGCGTGCGCGGCTACGCCCCCAACACCCTAGGCGACGCCGAGATCATCGACAGCAACGGCACCTCGCGCCTGATCAGCGGCGGCCTGCGGCAGTGGGAGGCCTCGCTCGAGCTGCGCATCCCGGTGACCGAGAGCTTCGGCACTGTGTTGTTCGCCGACGCCGGCGACGTCTCGCGCGGCACCACCTACCGCTTCCAGTATCCGCAGACCAGCCTCGGCATCGGCCTGCGCTACCGCACCATCGTGGGCCCGCTGCGGTTGGACGCGGCGCTGGCGCCGCCCGCGCTGCAGACCATCGGCAAGGACGAGCGCCTGCGCACCAATATCCCGCAGTCCAAGGTGTTCGGCCTTGCCGACGGCGCGGTGAGCTTCACCATCGGGGAGGCCTTCTGATGCGCCGCCTGCTGCGCGTGGCGGCTGCGGCGCTCTGCGCCCTGCTGCTGGTCGCGGCTTGCCTCGCCGCCAGCCTGGCGGTCCACCTGCAGCTGCCGCTGGCGCGGCGAGCCGCAGCCGCGTGGCTCAGCGACACGGTCTCGCATGCGATCCGCGGCGGGCTGGCGATCGGCAGGCTCGAGCGCGTTTCGCCCCTGGAGGTGGTGGCGCGCCGCGTGGTGCTGTTCGACGCCGACGGCCGCCGCATCATCGTGGCCGATCGGCTGGTGCTGCGTCCCGACCTGGCCGCGGCCCTGGCCGGTCAGTGGCGCCTCGCATCCGCCAAGCTCGATGGCGCGACCGTGCGCCTCTACGACGAAGGCGAAGGCTTGCCCACGCTGCTCTCCACATTCGACGCGCCGCGCTCGGCAACTTCCGCACCCTCGAGCGGGGAGCCGTTGCACGTGCGCGTGGACGGCATCGAGCTCACGCGCGTGCTGCTGACCGGCGACCTGCTCGGTTTGCACGACCTGCGCGTGCCCGACCTGAGCGCCGGCGGCGCCATGGACATCGGCCGCGAGCTCCACGTGCGCATCGACCACGCGCGGGGCAGCCTGACGCAGCCCTTCGGTTTCGTCGGCCACCTCGACGCGCTCTCGGGCACGATCTCCACGGTCACCAGCGAAGGCGTGGTGCTGCACGCCAACACCCACCGCGATCAGGAGCAGGCCTCGGCGGTGATTCGCTACGGTACGCCCAAGCATCGACCCAAGGCCGCGCAGCAACTCACGCTCGAGGTCCACGCCCAGCGCGTCACCTCGGCCACGTTGCAGGGCCTGGGCTACGGCTGGGTGCCCGCGCTCGCGATTCCGGTATCGGGCGACCTGAGCCTGCAAGGACCCGTCGGCGACCTGGCGCTGAACGCGCAGCTCGACACCGACGCCGGCCACGTCGCCATCAACGGCAGCATCTCCCAGCAGCGCGGCGTCGCGGTCACGCTACAGAGTGACGCGCTCGAGGTCGCGCGCCTGTTCCCGGACTATCCCAAGCTGGTCGTGGACGGCTCGCTGCACATCGACTCGCCCAAGGGCGCAGAGCAACCCAGCCTGCACGCCGAGGTCGAGCCGCTGCTCTACGGCAAGCTTGCAATACCGGGCTTCAGCCTCGACGCCGTGATCGAGGACACCGGGCTACGCATCGATCGCATCGACGCGCGCAGCCGCAACGCACGCATCCTGGGCCACGGCCGGATCGAAAAGACCGGCGCCATCGCATTCGACCTGACCGCGAGCTTCAACGACATCGGGGCCGACCCGAACCTCAAGCGCATCGTGCCTGACGCCAGCGGGCGTCTCGACGTCTCGCTGCACGTGCGCACCCAGCAGGTGGGCCAGGCCAAGCTCGACTTCGACGGCCAGCTCTCGCTCAGCAACTTCCGCTACGGCGTGATCGCCGCCAAGCGCCTTACGCTGCGCGGCAGCGCCCACGGCGATCCGGAGCGGCCGCGGCTCAACGTCAGGGTCTCTGGCAGCGACCTGCGCCTGGGCGACTACCTGTTGGGCGACCCCAGCCTGGCGCTGCGCGGCGGCCCGCGCCAGTACACCGCCGACGGCGAGTTCAACTCCGCCGGCAAGCGCACCTTCAACGTCAGCGCCCGCATCACCGCGGATGCGACCGGCGTGGTGATCGACGCCGACCCGATCGAGCTCACCGTGGGCGAGGGCTCGTGGCGCGGCGCGATGCACGAGTTACGCGTGATCGGGCAGCAGTCGGTCGAGCTCGGGCTGCTACGCCTGGCCAGCCGTTCGCAGCGTCTGGAGGCGCACGGCATCGTGCGCTTTCACGGCGACGACGCGCTCGATGCGCAGCTGCAGGACTTCGACCTGGCGGCGCTGCGGGCATTGCTGGGCGAGCGGCTGCCGGTGAGCGAGGGGCGGGCCGACGCCCATGTGGTGCTCAAGGGCGACCTCAGTAGCCCGGACCTGAGCCTGCAGGGCGCGCTGCGGGACGGCGTGGTCCAGGGCGTCAAAGGCGTCAACGCGCTCTACCTGATCACCTACCGGGCGGGCGCTATCGAGACCGACGGCGACGTCGACCTCGGCGACCGCGGGGCGTTTCGGGTCACCGGCAGCGGGCGCATCGATCGCAGCCTCTCGGATCCGGTCAAGGCGCTGCGTCTGGGCAGCTACCAGCTCGAGCTGAGCGGCCAGTCCATCTCGCTCTCGCTGCTGCCCCAGGCGCAGCAGCGAGGCCTGTCGGGTACGCTCTCGGGCAGCCTGCGCTTCACCGGGACGCTCGACGATCCGAGCTTCGAGGGCGAGCTGCGGCTGGATTCGCTCACCGCTCCGGGCTGGTCGCCGCTGTCGATCGCCGCCAGCGGTGGCTATGCGCGCGGCGAGCTCAACACGCGCGTCTCGGTCGCCGACGAGCACGGCCCGCTGCTCAGCGCGAGTGGCGACCTGCAGCTCGACTGGCACGCGTTGATGGCGGAGCCAGAGCTGCTGGCGCGCACCCTGATGCACGGGCCCTGGCACGTCTCCGGCCAGGTCAGCAGGCGCCCGCTGGC
This sequence comes from uncultured delta proteobacterium, assembly GCA_963778655.1. Classification (GTDB taxonomy): domain Bacteria; phylum Myxococcota_A; class Polyangia; order Polyangiales; family JAFGIB01; genus CAVZVA01. Next base: position 787,052 of record CAVZVA010000009.1, on the reverse strand, counting down.
GCGCATGCCGCAGCCCCTGAGCCTGCCCTACCCGATCGCGGTCAGCGCCGAGTTCGACCTGCAGCGCAGCGGCGGCGCCAGCTCCGGCACGGTGCGCTTCGACGGCGCCTACACAAAGGAGCTGGGCGGCTCCTCGTGCGGGGGCGCCTTGAAGCCCGAGGTGCGAGGCGCGCTGCAGCTGCAGAACGAGGCCTCGAGCATTAGCCTCACGCTGTTCGCGGGCAGCAATCGCGTCGGCAATCTGGAGCTGCAGCTGGACACGCCGGTCGACCGCTGGGCGGAGCGCGGTCGGATGGAGATGCCGAAGCTGCTGCACGCCAGCGGCAAGCTCGACGCGCGCTCGATCGAGACGCTGCCCTACCTGTGTGAGCTGGGGCAGGGCACGCTCGGCGCTGAGCTCGAGCTCGCCTCAGGCCTGACCGACCACCCGCTGCTGTCGGTTGCGCTGGATGCCAGCTTCGTGCCGCGCGCCGACAATGCCGGCCTGCGCAAGCGCACGGTGGTGCCGAGCTGCCAGGGCGACCCGATCAAGGTGCATTTCGACGCCAGCGCCGACAAGGAAACGCTCTCGGGCGCGGGCCAGATGCAGGGCTGTCACGGCGGCGCGACCACGCTCCAGGGCAAGCTCAAGGTGAGCTGGCAGCGACTGCACGTGCTTCCGACGCCGGACGAAAACGGCGCGTTGCAGGCGCTGCTGCGCTTCGAAGGCTCACAGCTCAAGCCGCTGATGGATCGCATCCCGGGCGTGCTCAACGCGGAGGCCACCGCCTACGGCCAGGTGAAGGTCAGCGGCACGCCCAAGCGGCCGCAGACCAGCGGCCAGCTCAACATCAGCGGGGGGCGCCTGTACCTGGTCAGCACCGGCCAGGAGCTCACCAACATCACCGCGCGGCTGACCTTCCTGGGCGACTGGGCGCGGCTGGAGCACCTGCAGGCGCAGGCTGGCGACGGGCGACTCGAGGCGGTCGGCGGCATCGGCTTCGTGGGGTTGTGGCCGCAGCGGCTGCGGCTGGCGCTGCGCGCCACCCAGCTGCCGATCAAGCGCGAGGGCGTCGATACCGCCTGGCTGAGCGGAGGCGCGGCGGTCGACGCGGACATCACGCCCGAGCGAGCGCACGCGGTGATCGAGCTGCAGCAGCTCGACGTGCGGCTGCCCGACGTCACCAACCGCACGCTGCAGCCGCTCGACCCCAACCCCGAGGTCGTGGTCACCACGGCCCCGCCCGAGCAACGGGCCGAGCCCTACCCGATCGAGCTGGTGATCCAGGGCAAGCGCAAGCTCAATGTGCACCGCAACGACTTCCAGGCCGACATCGCGACCGAGCTGGCGGTCAGCTACCGCAACCCCGACCTGACCGTGGGCGGCTACATCACCTTCGGCAGCGGCCAGTTCGAGATTCTTCGGCAAGCGCTTCGGGATCAGCAGCGGCTCGCTGCGCTTCAACGGCGGCACCGAGCTCAACCCCGACGTGCTGCTGGTCGCCACCCAGAAGACCGAGGTGGCCGGCACCTCCCCGGTCACGGTTTCGGTCACCGGCACCCTGGCCGAGCCGGTCGTGACCTTCTCCTCGGACGTCTGCCCCGGGGAGTCGGGCGCGATCACCTACCTGGTCTCGGGCCAGTGCTCCGCGGACGACCCGGACCTGGCCCAGGAATCGGTCGACGCCCAGGACGAGTTCGCCTCCGGCATCGTGAGCGGCGTGCTGACCCTGGGCGTGCAGCACGAGCTGTCCGCTTTCACGCCGCGCATCGGGCTGGAGCGCACCAGCTCGGGCGCCCAGCAGGTCAAAGCGGGCTTCTCGACCGAATCGATCATCCCCAAGTTCATGCGCAAGCTGGTGCAGCGCGTCTACGTCGAGGGCGGGGTGTACACGCCGAGCTCCACCGGCACCGCCGCCGAGCAGAGCGGCGGGAGCACCACCTCCTCGCTACAGTTCTTGATCGAGCTCTACTTCCCTCACAATATCGTGGGCTCGGGTCGCTTCGCGCCCGACAACTGGGGTGTGGACGTGCTGTGGGAGCCGTGATCGGGATCACTGGCTCCCACCCCGAGAGTGAGCCAAAGTCGAGGCTGACCCGGGCCAAGAGGATGCAACAGCAAGGCGGGAAGACGGGAAGAACCGGCGGTTGTTCGACACGCGAGGTGCTTCCCCTCTTCCCGCCTTCCTGTGATTCTTAGCGACCGGGCCCGCAACCCGGAAGGACGGCAGCACACATGGCGAGAAAGCTATTCGGCACGGACGGCGTTCGCGGCCGCGCCAACGAAGGCAACATGACGCCGGAGGTCACCTTTCGGCTGGGCGCCGCGGTCGCCTACCAGGCGCGCCGGCGCGTTCGCCACCAGCCGCGGGTGGTGATCGGCAAGGACACTCGCATCTCGAGCTACCTGTTCGAGTACGCGCTGTGCTCGGGGATCTGCGCCATGGGCGGCCGCGTGCTGCTCACCGGCCCGCTGCCCACGCCGGCCGTGGCGCTGCTCACCCAGAGCATGCGCGCCGACGCCGGCATCGTGATCAGCGCCTCGCACAACCCGTACTACGACAACGGGCTCAAGGTGTTCGGTCCGGACGGCTTCAAGCTGCCCGACGAGAGCGAGGAGGAGCTGGAGCGGCTGATGGACAGCGAGGAGCTGGTCAGCGACCGTCCTACCGGCGTGCACGTCGGCAGCGCCGAGCGGCTGGAGAGCGCGCGCGGGCGCTACGTGCAGTTCGTCAAGTCAACGCTCTCCTCGGACCTCACGCTCGAGGGGCTGAAGGTGGTGGTCGACGCGGCCAACGGGGCGGCCTACGCCACGGCGCCAGAGGTGTTCTCGGAGCTGGGCGCCGACGTCCACGCCATCGGCGTGCGCCCCAACGGCCGCAATATCAATGACGACTGTGGCGCGGTCTACCCCGAAAACTGCGCCAATCAGGTGCGCCGCCGCAAGGCGCACATCGGCATCGCGATCGACGGCGACGCCGACCGCGTGGTCCTGATCGACGAGCACGGCGACCAGCTCAACGGCGACACCGTGATCGCCCTTTGCGCCACGCGCATGCTGCGCAAGGACACGCTGCGAGCGCGCACCGTGGTCACCACGGTGATGTCGAGCATCGGCCTCGAGCACGCGCTCGCGCGCGAAAACGGCAAGCTGATGCGCGTCGACGTGGGCGACCGCTACGTGGTCGAGGCGATGCGCAGCGGGGGTCTCAACTTCGGCGGCGAGCAGTCGGGCCACCTGATCTTCCTGGACCACGCGCGCACCGGCGACGGCCTGATCGCAGCGCTGCAGGTGCTCGAGATCGTGGTGCGCGAGCAGCGGCCGCTGTCGGAGCTGGCGGCGGAGGTGATCGAGCACGTGCCGCAGGTGCTGGTCAACGTCGCGCTGCCGGTCAAGAAGCCGCTCGAGGAGCTGCCCAAGACGCGCGCTTCGATCCGGGCCGCCGAGGAGAAGCTCGACGGCAACGGGCGCGTGCTGGTGCGCTGGAGCGGCACCGAGGCCAAGCTGCGCATCTTGGTCGAAGGCCCGGACCCAAGCCAGATCGACGGCCTGGCCCACGAGATCGCCCAGGTCGCCGAGCACGAGTGCACGTAGCTGCCCGGGCGAGGGCTTCGCCCTACCCTCCTACCTCGCCAGCTCTCGGTCCAAGACGCGGGTCACGGCGGCATAGTCGGTGGGGTCGTCGATGCGCTGCTTGTCGATGAACATGGTCGGCGTGCCTTGCACCTGGACGCTCTCGCCCAGCCCGACGTCGTCGGCTACCTGCTTGGCGATCGTCGCATCCGCCGAGGCCGCGCGGAAGGCGTCCAGATCGAGCCCGAGGCTGCGCGCATAACCCAGCAGCTCGTCGGGACCGAGCGCGTTCTGGTTGCCGAACAACAGGTCGTGGAACTCCCAGAACTTACCCTGCCGCAGCGCCGCCATGGCGGCCTGCGCCGCGCCCTGGGCGTTGGGGTGGAACGGCAAGGGGAAATTGCGAAACACGAAGCGAATGCGCGCACCGTACTCCTGCCGGAGGCGCTTCACGGTCTCGGCTGCCTGCGCGCAATACGGGCACTGAAAATCGGAGAACTCGACCACCACCACGGGCGCGTCCTTGGCGCCGAAACCCGCGGGCTCGCCCGCGGTCAGGGCCTGCCAGCGCTCGTCGCTCAACGGTTGGCCCAAAGCCTCCCGCTGTCGCAGCGCGGCCAGCAGTTGGGCCTGGTCGCGCTGCAAGGCCGGGCAGTGGCCGGGCGGGATGTCGGGCAGGTTTTGCCGAATCGCCTGGCAGCCTTCGCTCTCGGCGCCAAGCGCCTGGCACACCTTGTCGGCCACGCTATCGCAGACCTTGCGCAGCTCGGCGATGCGCGCCAGCGTGGAGTCGAAATCCGCCAGCCCCGCCGTGCACGCGCGCGGGGACATGAAGCCCACCACGCCCAGCACCGCGCGGCAGGACTCGGTGCGGGTGCCCAGCTCCGTGCACAGGCGCTGGGCGTACTCGCCACACGGGTCGGCCGCGCCCGCGTTGGCCGTCGCGCCCGGCTTGGCGGCCTTGGCCGCAGGTGTCTCGGAGCCGGCGCCACAGCCGGCGATCGACGCGGCCAGCACGGCTGCCGCCATCATCCACGTGCACCTCATCGCTTGCCTTTCAGCCACACCAACACGTTGGGTGGCAACACACGGACCACGTCGACGCCCTCGGGCACGTCGCGCAGCTTGACGTCATAGGAACCGCCTGCGCCCGCGGCGCCCGCGGGCAGCTCGACGTACGGCACGATCAGGTCCGGATCGAGGTCGTCGAGCAGCTTGCGCGGACCGCGCAGCGTGACCTCCGCGCGCTCCGGACGCAAGAGCGCGTGGCCGTCGCCCACCACCGCGATCTGCAGCCGCTTGAGCGTGCGCTCGGCCAGCACCGGCACCACCGTCAGCTTGACCTCGACCGAGGTGTCCTCGACATAGGCGACGTGGTCGGGCAGCGCCATCAGCGAGACCCGCCGGCGGTGGGTGCCGAGCCCCAGCCCGACCAGCGACACCGGATCGGTCGACACAGTGTCCAAGCTCTGCAGCCGCTTCTCCGGGCCGCGCAGGGTGATGGTGGCCGGCTCCGCCTGAGCCTCACCGCGCAGACTGAAGCCGCTGTCGAGCTCGCCCTCCAGCTCCACCTGCACCGGCACGCGCTTCTGCGCCGCCACCGCCCAGGTCAGCGGCACGACCGAGGGCGTGATCTCGACCACCTGGATGTTGCTGCCCAGATCGAGCGAATGCGGATCGATGTAGTAGTTGCCGCTGGGCACCTGGCGCAGATCGAGCTGCAGCGGCAGCAACTGGTCGCGCGACAGGCCGTTGAGCTTGGAGCGGCTTCCGCGCAGGGTCACCTTGACCTGGGCCGGCAGCTCGCTGATCAGCATCTTGCCGGAGCTGGGCGGGGGCAGCAGCGCCACCACGTCCAGATAGATCGAGCGCTGCGCGTCGACGTCGCTGTGCACCAGCGAGAACAGCATGATCGACAGCGCGATCGAGGTCAGCTTCAGGCCGAGGTTGTCGGTCACCAGCCGTCCGATGCCGCCCGCCTGGGCGCGCGGTCGCGTGGCGGCGTTCATCGACGGAGCCTCGAGCACCCCACTAGGAAACCTCCTCGACCTTGGCTGCGGGCTCGGCGGGAGCCCCCTCGGGCTTGGGCAGGTCGGCCTGGGACGGCCTGGACGGCGGCGGGGTGCTGGTGCGCGCGACCGCATCGCCGCCCGGGCTGCTCGCGCGCGTGGGGCGCTTGCGCGCCGGCTTGGTGAGCAGGCCCAGCAACGCCGTGCGCAGCGACGCCGCGTCGAGATTGCGCACGATGTTCCCGTTGAAGCACAAGCTCACGCTGCCGCGTTCTTCGGAAACCACCACCACCGCCGCGTCGGTGTCCTCGCTCAGCCCGATCGCCGCACGATGGCGCGTGCCCAGCGTCTTGTCGAGCTTGGTGCTGGCCGAGAGTGGCAGGAAGGCGCCGGCCTGGTGCACGCGCCCATCGCGGATGATCACCGCGCCGTCGTGCATCGGATTCTCGTAGCTGGGGATGAAGATGCTGTAGAGCAGCTCCTTGGAGACCGCCGCGTCGAGCAGCGTGCCCTCGTCGATGAATTCGTCGAGCAACGCGTCCCGCTCGAATACGATCAACGCACCGACGCGCTTCTGCGCCAGTGAGCTCGCCGCGCGCACCACCTCCTCGATCACCTGGGTCTCGAGCGCGGAGCGCGCCGGGGTCAGCAGCGGCCTGCGGCCGAACCGCATCAGCGCGCGCCGGATGTCCTGCTGAAAGACCACCACGATGATCAACACCAGGGAGGTGAGCAAGGTGTCCAGCATGGTGTAGAGCGTGACCAGGCCCAGCCGCTTGGCCATCTGGTAGACCACGAACACCAGCGCCAGGCCCACGCCCATCTGCACAGCGCGGGTGCCCTTGATCAGCAGCAGCACGTAGTACAGCACCACCGCGACCAGCGCGATGTCCGCGAGGTCCCACAGCACGAGTGAGACGTCGCGCGCGAAGAACGCCAACAGCCGCTGTCCGACCTCGCTCACGTGCGCCGCGCCTCCCGCCGCACCGCCTCGGCCAGCTGCACCGCCTGCAGGCTGCCGGCCACCCCGTGCACGCGCACCCCGCTGGCCCCCTGCAGCACCGCCAGGCTGACCGCCGCCAGCGTCCCCGCTTCGCGCTCGCGCGGGCCCGGGCGCTCGCCCGCGGGTCCCGGCGCCAGCTCGGCGATGAAGCCCTTGCGCGAGGGCCCGCACAGCACGCGCAGCCCGGTCGCCGCCAGCGCGTCGAGGTGTCCGAGCAACGCGGCCGACTGGCGCGCGGTCTTGGCAAAGCCGATCCCGGGGTCGATCCAGAGCTTGCCTCGTTGGATGCCGCGCGCGCTCGCGCGCTCCACCGCGCGCAGCAGCTCCGCTACCACCTCACTCACCAGGTCCTCGTAATCGGTATTCGGCGGCTGCACTTCGCCCTCGCCTCGGGTGTGCATCAGCACGTACTCGACGCCGCGCTCCGCCGCCAGCTCGAGCAAGGCGTCCGAGGCCCCGCACGACACGTCGTTGACGATTGCAGCGCCGGCCTCGATCGCCGCGCGCGCGACCGCTGGCTGCCGGGTATCGATCGACACGCGCGCCCGCAGCTCGCCGGCGATGGCCTGCACCACAGGCCGCACGCGCGCGATCTCCTGCTCGGCGGTGACCGGCTGCGCGCCCGCCCCGTACAGCTGGCCACGCGGTCGCGACGACGCCCCGCCCACGTCGATCACGTCCGCGCCCTGCTCCAGCATGCGCCGCGCGTGTTGCAGCGCTGCGTCCAGCCGCAGGTGCTCTCCGCCGTCGCTGAAGGAGTCGGGCGTGACGTTCAGCACCCCCCAGATCTGACAGCGCTGCGCCGCCTCAATGCCGTCGGCCGCCCACGCACCCGCCGCTCGCACGAACCCTCCCAGCGAACCCGTTCAGCCGCCCGACGGAACCTCGCGCGGCCTGGGAGTGAAGATCGTGCTCTTGCGCTTTTCCTTGCGGCGGTACTTCTCCGCATAGCTCGGGATCACGATGCGTTGGCGCTCCGGCAGGGGCCTCCCCTCCATCACAGCCAGGATCTCCTCGCTGTCCAGCGTCTCGCGCTCGAGCAACGCGTTGGCCATCGCCGCCAGCCTGTCGACGTTCTCCCTGAGGATGCCGCTCACGCGCGCGTACTGCTCGCTGACGATGCGGTGCACCTCCTCGTCGATGTCGCGCGCGGTCTTCTCGGAGTAGTCGCCACGCCGCGGTCCTGGCATGAAGGGCAGGAAGGAGTCCTCGCGCTCGAGGTAGGCGAGCGGCCCGAGCTTCTCGCTCATGCCCCACTCGGTCACCATCGAGCGCGCGATGTGGGTGGCCTGGCGGAAGTCGTCGGCCGCACCGGTGGTGATGTCGCCGAGCGTCTGCTCCTCGGCCACGCGCCCGCCGAGCGCCATCGCGATGCGGTCGAGCGCCCACTCCTTGGAGTAGCCCAGGCGGTCCTCCTTGGGCAGCGACATGGTCACGCCCAGCGCGGGTCCGCGCGGGATGATCGAGACCTTGTGCACCGGGTCGTGGTGGGGCAGCAGGTAGCCGGCCACGGTGTGCCCGGCCTCGTGCCAGGCCGTGCGCTTGCGCTCGCTTTCGTTGATCACCATCGAGCGCCGCTCCGAGCCCATCAGGACCTTGTCCTTGGCCATCTCGAAGTCGGCCATCCACACCTCGTCCTTGTCGAGGCGGGCGGCGAGCAGCGCGGCCTCGTTGACCAGGTTCTCGAGGTCCGCGCCCGAGAAGCCCGGGCAACCGCGGCCGATGATCTCCAGGTCGACGTCGCCCGCCAGCGGCACCTTCTTGGTGTGCACCGCGAGGATGCCGATGCGGCCGTTGAGGTCGGGCCGCGGCACGTTGATGCGGCGGTCGAAACGGCCGGGCCGCAGGATCGCCGGATCGAGCACGTCCGGGCGGTTGGTCGCGGCGATGATGATCACGCCCTCGCTCGACTCGAAGCCGTCCATCTCGACCAGCAGCTGGTTCAGCGTCTGCTCGCGCTCGTCGTGACCGCCGCCCAGGCCCGCGCCGCGGTGCCGTCCGACCGCGTCGATCTCGTCGATGAAGATGATGCAGGGCGCGTTCTTCTTGCCCTGCTCGAACAGGTCGCGCACGCGCGAGGCGCCCACGCCCACGAACATCTCGACGAAGTCCGAGCCCGAGATGCTGAAGAACGGCACGCCGGCCTCGCCCGCGATGGCGCGCGCCAGCAGCGTCTTGCCGGTGCCGGGCGAGCCCATCAGCAGCACGCCCTTGGGGATGCGTCCGCCCAGGCGCTGAAACTTCTTGGGGTCCTTGAGGAACGCGATGATCTCTTCGCAGTCGTCCTTGGCCTCGTCGATGCCGGCCACGTCGTCGAACGTGACCTTGTTCGACGATTCACTCAGCAAGCGTGCGCGCGCCTTGCCGAAGCTCATCGCCTTGCCCCCTGAGGCTTGCAGCTGGCGCATGAAGAAGAAGAACACCACCAGCAGGAAGATCATCGGGATCCAGGTCACCAGGATGCTGCCCCAGAGCCCGTTCTGGTCGTCGGCCGAGTAGCGGACCTTGACCTCGTGGTCCATCAGCTCCTTCTGGATCTGCTCGCCTGTGATGCCGACCGAGACCTTGCGCTCGCGGGCGCCCTTGTCGCCCTTGTGCACGTAGCGATACTCGGCGGTGTGCTCGTGGGTCTTGATCTCGACCTGCTCGACGCGCCCGGCGCGCACATCCGCCAGGAACTCGCTGAAGTCGACGTTGCGCGGCTGATCGCTCTCCGCCACCAGTTGATAGATGGCGAGGAACATCAGGATGAGCATCACCCAGAGGACCAATGTCTTGTGGCTCTGCTTCACGTGCCGACCTCGGTCCCGGGAATCATCGCTCGCATGCAGCCTCCAACCTCAAGCATAGCGGCATGTGCCATGCAAGGAAAACTCTCGCGTTTTCGTAACTGTTGCATCGATGCCGGTCCGGTCAAGCCGCGGGTTCGTCGTGACGCGCGCCGCCGCCGCCGCGGCGCCCCGACCCTGCACGCGCGCTGCGCGCGCTAGCGGCTTCGGGCGCGGGCGGCGTTCGGAATCCGTCACCATTGGAAGCGCCCGAACGGCGCCGCAGAGCCTCGCTCGCGAGAGGCTCGGAGCGGGACGCGCGTGCCACGCGCAAGGCTCAGCGCCGCTGTAGCGCGAGCCGGCCGTCGCCCCGGCTGCACAGCACGAATCCGTCCGCGAGCCAGATCTCGGCGGCAGCGCCGCGCGCCCGCTCGGCCGCCTCGAGCTGGCTGCGGCCCGGCTCGCGGCCGGTCGCGCGCGCCAGCCACAACCGCAATGCCCACATCCGGACCGCAGACGGCGCCCGGGTCCAGCCGGAAACATCAATGCTCTCGTCGTCTTGACTCGAGCTCCCGAGCAGCGAGCGGGCCTCGGCCACGAGCGCCTCGGACGCGCCGCGGGCGTCGTCCGCAAGGTCGGCCAGGTGCTCGACCACGGCGGGGTCCTCCTGCAGCAGCGCGGGCAACAATGCCGCCCGCACCCGCACGCGCTCGAAGCGCGGGTCGTGGTTGCTCGGGTCGCGCGCAATGCGCGCGCAATGCTGCGCCGCGAATGCCGCCACGTCGGCCCGCCGGCAGTCGAGCAGCGGTCGCACCACGCCGTCGCTGCGTAGCGGCTCGATCCCGGCCAGGCCACCTACACCGGCGCCGCGCAGCAGCCGCATCAGCACGGTCTCGGCCTGGTCGTCACGGGTGTGACCCACGGCGATGCGCCGGGCACCCAGCCGGGCGGCCAGGGCCAAGAGCGCACGGTAGCGGGCCTCGCGCGCGGCGGCCTGCAGCGAGGCCGCGGCGCTCACCTCGACGCGCAGCGAATGAAATGGCACCGCCGCCCGGGCGGCTTGCTCGCGCGCGATCTCCACCTCCGCGGCCGCATCGCGGCGCAGGCCGTGGTCCACGCAAGCCGCCTCCAGATCGAAGCCGAGCTCGGGCGCAAGCCGCGCCATTACGTGCAGCAGGGCGGCCGAGTCCGGGCCGCCCGAGCAGCCCACCAACACCCGCGTGCCGGAGTCGATCAAGCCGCGCTCGCGGATCGTACGCCGCACGCGGGCGAGAATCAGCGCGGGGTTGCCACCCGCGCCGGGCTCGGGCTCAGAAGACACCCGAGAGCACGGAGGCGTGCAGCACGCGCTCGCTCGAGGCCCCGGTGCGCAACGCCTCTTGCGGCGAGACCCCGGGCTCGACGCCAATCCCGGGAGGCGCCACGAACACCCCTTGCTTCTCGGACCAGCGCACCAGCCCGGGTCCGGCGGCCGACGCGCTCTCCAGCCGCCTGCGCAGGCTGGCGGTGGGCGCTTCCTCGTCCGGCTCGTATGCGGTCTCGGCCAGGGTCAGCACCAGCGACGGGATCAACAGCGCCATGCCGGTCACCAGGGACGCAACCGCAAGCTTGGGGTGGCCGCTGCCCTTCTCGAGCAGGAAGTAGCCCGCCGCGGCACCGCCGCCGGCACCCGCAATCGGGAACACGATGTAGGGCCAGGCACCACGCGCCCCGGCCACGGCCGGGACCACGAAGCCGAGCTCCATGCCGATCAGGCCCAGGCCGGTCGCGCCCTTGAAGTCGGCCTTGATCGGGTGGGTCGTGGTCGTTGCGCTGCTGCTCGACTGGGCCAGCACATGGCTCGGTGCGCAAAGCGAGCTCGCAGCCAGCAGCGCGGCCACCAGCGCCGAGCCCCAGACGCCGAGCGAACGCGGGCGAGGATTGGATCGGGGTGCATTCATGTCGTCTTGATCCTCCGAACGAACGGGCCGCGACGCCTCGGCCAGAGCGCCGGGCGCAGTCTAGCGCGCCTGGAACACGGGCGCGAGAGGCCTGCAGCGACCGCCCCCCCTCCCCCTACTCGAAGTCGAGCAGGCGTAGCTCGACGCGCTCGCCGCCGGCCCAGTTGTCGGGCCGCAGCGCGCCCAGCGCAGTGATGGAGCGCCCGGGCTCCGGAGCGCGCGGACCCATCTCCAGGCCGAACGCCGACAGCCGCCGCTCGCCCAGCGCGAGCGCGAGCTTGAGGTGCCCGCGCCCAACCGTGGCCGCGCGCTCGACCCGGGCTTCCTGCAGCAAGAAGACCGGCTCGGCGTTGCCTTCCCCCAAGGGTTCCAGGCGTGCCAGATCCGAGGCCGGCGGCAGCGCATAGCCCCCGGGAGCGACCACCACGTCGACGCGGGCTGGGGCCACGCCTCCCGCAGCCTGCACCCAGCCGGCGGTGCCAGCCTGCAACGCGCCGCGCAGCGCGTCGACGCGGTCGGCACGCACGGTCAGCCCACTGGCCGCCTGGTGTCCGCCGAAGCGCTCGAGCAGCGGCGCGCAGGCGGCGATCGCGTCGAACAGCGCGCAGCCCTCGGGCGCGCGCGCGCTGCCGTGGCCGATCGGCCCGTCGAGCGCGATCACCAGCGCCGGCACACCGAAGCGCTCGCACAAGCGCGCCGCGGTGATGCCGATCACGCCGCGATGCCAGCCCTCCGCCGCCACCACCACGGCACAGCCCGGCGCAGATCCGTAGCGCTCCAACACCTGCGCGCAGGCCGCCTCCGTCACCTCGGTCTCGATCGCCTTGCGCCGGTCGTTGTGCTGCTCGATGCGCGCCGCGAGCGCGCGCGCCTCGGGCAGGCTGCGCGCTTGCAGCAGCGACAGCGTGAGCCCCGGATCGCCCAGACGACCGGCGGCGTTGAGGCGCGGCGTCATGCGAAACGCGACGTCGCTCGCGCACAGGCTCGCCCCCGCCTTGATCCTGGCCAGCTCGCGCAGCGCGACCACGCCCGGACGCGCTGCCGGCGAGGCCAGCAGCGCGAGCCCTGCGCGGACCAGGCGCCGGTTGTCGCCGTCGAGCGGAGCCACGTCGGCGATCGTCCCGAGCGCGACCAGGTCGAGCCACGCGCGCAGGTCGAGCTGGGCGTCGAGCCGGGCGCGCACCTCGGCCCCGAGCGAGAGCGCCAGCCCGGCGCTGCACAGCCCCTTGTACGGAAAGCCGCAGTCGGGCCGGTGCGGATTGAGAAACGCCAGCGCCGGCAGCGGCTGCTCCGGCACCAGGTGGTGATCGACCACGATCACGTCGATGCCGAGCTCGCGCGCGCGGGCGATGCGCGGGTGGTCGCTCGAGCCGCAGTCGCAGGTCACCAGCACGGCCGGACGCGCGTCGAGGATGCGCGCCAGCGCCGGCTCGCTCAGGCCATAGCCGCCCTCGAAGCGGTTCGCGAGCCAGACCCGCACGCGCCCGCCGAGCTGCTCGAGAATGCCGGCGGTGATCGCCGCGCTGGTGGTGCCGTCGACATCGTAGTCGCCGAACACCGCGATCGACTCGCCCCGGCGCACCGCCAGCGCGAGCCGTTCCGCGGCCGCGGCGCGATCGGCCATCGCCCCGGGCGGGCTGAGCTCGGACAGCCGGGGAGCGAGAAACGCGCGTGCGGCCTGCGGCTCGTGCAGTCCCCGGTGCAGCAGGATCTGCGCCACCGCCGGGCACAGCCCGGTCGCCTGTCCGAGCGCGGCGGCGGCCTGCGGGTCCGGCTCGCGAAGCTCGAGGCGCATCATCGCGGCGGCCTCATGCCGCGCAGCCTACACGAGTCGGCCGCGCCGGCGCGAGCGCGCAAGCACGCCTACACGCCTTCCTGATCACAGGGAGACGGGAAGACAGGAGGAAAGCCATGTTGGCCGCGAGCAGACCGAGCCGATCGGCGTCGATCCTCAGATCTTCCCGCCTTCCCAGCTTGCTGTTGCCTTCTCGGGAGCTACCCCCTGCGGAAGAGGCGGCGGTCCATCCACTCCGTCAGCGGCGCGGCGATGTAGATCGAGGAGTAGGTGCCGACCACGAAGCCGATGCTCAGCGCGAACACGATGTCGCGGATCAGCGGCGTGCCCCAGATGAAGAAGCCGAGCACCGAGACCAGCGCCATGGCCGAGGTGATCACCGTGCGGCCTAGCGTCTGCGAGGTACTGACGTTGATCAGGTGCGCCAGGGTGGCGTTGCGCATCCGCTGCATGTTCTCGCGGATGCGGTCGTAGACCACAATCGTGTCGTTGATCGAGTAGCCGATCACGGTCAGCACGGCGGCGATCGTGCCCAAGGTGACTTCCTTCTGCAGCACCACGTACACGCCCAGCGTGATCAAGGCGTCGTGCAGCAGCGCGATCACGCCGCCGGGCGCGAAACGCAGGTCGAAGCGAAACGCCACATAGACCACGATGCACGCCATCGCGTACATGATCGCCTTGAGCGCCGCATCGCGCAGCTGCTGGCCGGCCTTGGGGCCGACCCACTCGACGCGCAGGGGCCGCTCGGGTGCCTTGGCGCCCAGCTTCTCCTGGAGCCCGCGGACCAGCTTGTCTCCGATGCCCACCAGCTGCGCCTCGTAGCGGAAGTCGCGCGCATTGCCGAATACCACCACCTCGCGCACCTTCAGCCCCGAGCCCGCCAGCGCCTGCTGGATGGCGTCGGTTTGGGCCGACGCCGAGAGCTGCAGCGAGAGCTTGTCGCCGCCGGGCGAGGCCTGCATCTCGACCACCTTGGCCTCTCCCAGACCCTGGTCGAGCGCCTTGCGCGCGTTGTCGACCTGCTTGGTCGACAGCGATGAGACCTGGTCCAGGCGCAGGATGTAGTGGTTCTTGACCCCCCCTTGCACCGCGATCACGTCGGGATGGCCGAAGCCCAGCTCGATCACCGCGCGCCGGAGGTCGGACGGCGAGGTGTTGCCCTTGAGCTGGAGCTCGACCTCGGTGCCGCCCTTGAAATCGATCCCGAACTTCGGCCCCGGCCAGATCAGCGAGATCAGGCTCAGCGAGCACAGACCGATCGAGGTGAGGATGAAGGGCCAGCGGTAGCGAAAGAAATCGTAGGTGACACCGGGCTTGAAGAACTCCATCGCCTTACCCGACCCTCAGGTTTTGCACGCGCAGGCCACGCACAATCCAGTCGAACGCCACGCGCGAGCAGAACACGCCGGTGAACAACGAGGTGCATATGCCGAGAATCAGCGTCACGGCGAAGCCCTTGATCGGCCCGGTTCCGTACTGCAGCAGCACCACGCCCGCGATCAGCGTGGTGATCTGCGAGTCGAAGATGGAGGAGAACGCGCGCGAGAAGCCCTGCTCGACCGCCGCCCGCGGCGACTTGCCGTTGCGCAGCTCCTCGCGGATGCGCTCGTTGACCAGCACGTTGGCGTCGACGCACATGCCGGTGTTGAGCGCGATCGCCACCAGCCCCGGCAGCGTCAGCGAGGCCTCGAAGAAGGCCTGCGAGGCGAGCAGGAGCATGATGTGCAGCAGCACCATCACGTCCGCGATCACCCCGCCGACCTCGTAGTACATGGCCATGAACAGCAGCACGATGACGATGCTGATGAGCCCGCCCTTGACGCCCTGCTCGACGCCGTCGCGACCCAGCGTGGGACCGATCATCTGCTCGTTCGAGGGCCGGATCGGAACCGGCAGCGCGCCGGCCTTGAGCACGATCACCAGATCCTTGGCCTCGTTGAGCACCTCGTTGTAGGGGCGGAATCCCCCCAACGTGATCTGGCAGCGGCCGCCGCCGATCTTGGTCTGAATCACCGGCGCCGAGGCCACGCGATCGTCGAGCACGATCGCCATGCGGCGCTTGACGTTGCGCCCGGTGAGCTCCTCGAACACGTCGGCGCCGTCGCGGTTGAAGTTGAGCGAGACGTAGGGCTTGTTGGTCTGCGGGTCGGTGGCGACGAACGCGTCCTCGATCGCCTGCCCGGTGACCTCGGCGCGCCCGAACATGTAATACGTGCGCCAGGCCGGCTCCGAGCTCTTGCCCGGGCTCTGCGCGTCGGCGCGGTCCAGCTCGCCGACGGCCAGCGTGTGGTCCTCGGGAATGGTCCCGGCCTTCTTGAGCTTGTCGATGTAGTCCTGCAAGCGCTTGCGGGCGTCCTTGCCGCGCGCCACCAGGTAGGTCGACTGCACCTGCGGCTTGCTCACGCCGGCCGACACCACCTCGGTGTGCTTGGTGATCCCTTCAGGCAGAATCCTTGAGGTCCGCGACGAAGCTCGCGTCGTCGTCGACGATCAGAAACTCCAGGCGCGCCGTCTTGCTGATGATCTGGCGGATGCGATCGAAGACCGCCTGGTTGGCGCCCGGTACCTCGACGATGATGTCGGTGTTCTGGGCGGTGACGGAGGCCTCGCGCAGGCCGAGACCGTCGACGCGGTTTTCGATCGTCTCACGCGCCTGCTGCACGGCGGTATCCTGGATCTGCTCCAGGAAGTCGGTCCTGACCTCGAGCACCGCGTGCTCGTCGTCGCCCGAGACCTCGCGCAGGTCACCGTAGTGGCCGACCAGCTCGTGATCGAGCTTCTTGGCGTCGGCAGCGCTCTTGAAGCTGAAGCGGATACGGCGGTCCCCCTCGGGCTTGACGCTGACCTTCTCCTTGACCTTGGCGAACTGCTCGCGGGTGGGCGTCTGGCCCTTCTGGATCAGGCCCAAGCGCTCGCCGAGCTCACGCGTGATCTCGTCGGCGCGCAGATCGCGGCGGTCGCGCACGGCCTCGCCGATGTCGACGTCGTAGGTGAGCCGCAGGCCGCCGCGGATGTCGAGCCCCGGGCTGATGCGCCCGCTCACGATCTTGCGCACGAATGCCGGCGACGGCAGCCACGAGCCCAGGCTCGGCCAGAGCACGGTCCAGGCCGCGACCGTGACGGAGAGCATCAGCAGTAAGCGAAGGTACCAACCTCTCTGCATGGCGTGGGGGCGAGCGGCACGGCGACTCCGCGGCCGCTACGCCTTCTCCTTGGCGTCCGAAGTGATGCGCGAGGCGACGTGCGAGCGCAGAACGTTGACCTTGACCTTGTCGGCGATGAGCAGCGTCACCTCGGCGTCGGTCAGATCGACCACCTCACCGCGAAGGCCTCCGCTGGTCCGGACCTTGTCGCCCTTGCGCAGCGCCTTCAACATCGAATCGGTCTCGCGCTGGCGCTTCTGCTGCGGGCGGATCAGCAGGAAGTAGAAGACGCCGAACATCACGACCAGGAACAGCAGCGGCTGCGCCGCGGCCAGGCCCGAAGGCGGCGAGGCGCTATGCGAGCCGCTAGCCGGCGCTTGGCTGGAGCTCTTGGACGGCTCCGGTTGCATCGACCACCAAGACTCTGTCAGCAGCAAGGGCACGCTAAACCTCGCACTGCCGCAAGCTGCTCGCGGCTGGCATACCCTGCGGCCACCGCCGTCGGCCGCAAGCGCGGAGAACCACAGGAAAGTGCGCGCGGGTTCTACTCCATGGCCCTGCGGCCGTCAACCTCGGGTGCCGCCGGCGCGAAAGGAACGAGTCCCATGAATTCGCGCGGTTGGCATGCGCGGCAGCGGGATGCGGCGCGGCGCGGGGATGGGGTAGAATCGGACCGGCACGCCAATTGTGCTATGCGTGCCACTATAGGCCCGAGCAGGTAGGCGATGGTCGACAAGGTTGAGAAGATCTGGATGGACGGCGCGCTGGTCTCCTGGGACGAGGCCAAAGTGCACGTGCTCACCCACACCCTGCACTACGGGCTCGGGGTGTTCGAAGGCATCCGCTGCTATCGGCGCAGCGACGGCCGCAGCGCCGTGTTCCGGCTGCAGGAACACGTGGAGCGGCTGTTCGACTCCGCCCGGGTGGCGGACATGCCCCTGCGCTTCAGCCCCGAGCAGGTCACCGACGCCTGCCTCGAGACCATTCGGGTCAACAAGCTCGACGAGTGCTACATCCGGCCGCTCGCCTACCTGGGCCAGGGCGCGATGGGCCTTTACGGTCGCGACAATCCGGTCCAGCTCTGCATCGCCGTCTGGCGCTGGGGTGCCTACCTCGGCGACGAGGGTCTCGAAAAAGGCATTCGCGCCAAGGTCAGCTCGTTCAGCCGGCCGGGCGTGAACACCGCCATGACCAAGGCCAAGATCGTGGGCAACTACGTCAACTCGACGCTGGCGAAGCGCGAGGTGGTCGCGGCCGGCTACGACGAAGCGATCATGCTCGATCCGCAGGGCTACGTGGCGGAGGCCTCGGGCGAAAACGTGTTCCTGATCAAGCGCGGCAAGGTGGTCACCCCTTCGCTGGGAGGCTCCATCCTGGGCGGCATTACCCGCGACACCGTGCTGACGCTGTGCCGCGAGCTGGGAATCGACGCCAGCGAGCGCCCGGTGTCGCGCGACGAGTTGTACACGGCCGACGAGGTCTTCTTCACCGGCACCGCGGCGGAGCTGACACCGGTGCGCGAGGTCGACGAGCGCAAGGTGGGCGGCGGCACGCGCGGAGCGCTGACCAAGCGCCTGCAGGACCGCTTCTTTCAGGTGGTGCGGGGCCCCGAGTTGCTGCACCCCCAGTGGCTGACGATGGTCTAGTCCCCTGACTCGGTGATTTCTTGCCTGTATCGGCGCGAGCTCGGCCTTGCTCGCAAGGCGCGCGATCACAGGAATACTGCGTGGTATTTCAAGGTCGCGCAACGCCGCGAGCGGCGGCGAGGGCGTCTCGAGATAGGTAAGGGATCACAGGTCCAGATGTTCGGTGCTCTAGGGGTTGGGGAGCACGCGCGCTCGCGAGCGTGGTCCGCGCTACTGGTCCTGCACCGCGGCTTTGGCGTCCTCGTAGCCCTTGATCGTCTCGGGCGAGAACAGCAGGCGCTGGCAGCGCGGGCACTGCTCGAAGGTGTCGCCGCGCAAAACGGCCACATTCTGGTTGGGTCGCAGCGAGGTGTTGCAGCCGCCGCAGATGCCGTTGCGGATCGGGACTGCCCCCGCCGAGCGCTTCTCGCGGATCATCTCGTAGCGCCTGAGCACATCGGCCGGAAGCTTGGCCGCCAGCTCGCGGCGGCCCGCCATGACCTGATCGCGGACCGCGCCCAGCTCCTTCATCCGCGCCTCGGCCTTGGCCTTTTCCGCGTCGGCGAAGCTCTGCAGCTCGGCCAGCTCCTTGCCATGCTTGTCCATCGAGCCGCGGCGCTTCTCGATCGCCGCACGCAGGGTCTGGCGCTCTTCCTCGCGGTCCTTCATCGAACGCCGGATGACTTCCAGCTCGCGCTCGACCGCATCGGCCTCGCGCATGTTGCGCGCTCGAGCCGATTTTGCCTTGGAGCGGGCCAGCGCCTGCGTCTGATTCTGCAGCTCCTCCTCCTGGGCCGCGAGCAGCCCGTCGGCTTCCTGCAGCTCGTTGCGCTCGGCGGCCAGCAACTCCCCCAGGCGCCGGACGTCGTTGTCGAGCTCAGCGGTGCGCTCCGGTATCTCTTTGAGCTCGGTCTCGGTTCGCAACGCCTCTGCGTCGATTTCCGCGATCTTGGCCAGTGCAGCTAGCTGCTCGAGCACGTTGTTCTGCCTCCTGTCGAGCCGGGCTGGCGCGCCGCGACCGAGGATGCGTCGGCCGGCCGTGGTCGCGCAGGCGCTCTTCTGCGCGCCGCTCTACCCTGCAAACGGCTGCTGCGCAAGCCCGACCAGGCGTGCGGCGGGACCACCGCGTCGAAACCCGACGCAGCTACCGCGCGCGCGGGCCTTTGCTATCCTGTGTCGGCGGGGAATCGGCGACGAAACCAACGCTCCGCGGGCCCATAGCTCAATTGGTCAGAGTCCCCCGCTCATAACGGGGTCGTTCCTGGTTCGAGCCCAGGTGGGCCCACTCTCATATCGGGGAGGGCACGCGCCCTCCCCGCCCCACCGGCTAAGCCGTTGGGGCCCCACCCCTCCGCGCGGCTCGCGTTCCGCTCGCGCATCCTCGCCAGCCTCGTCCCTCGGGCACGCGCCCTCCCCGCCCCACCGGCTAAGCCGTTGGGGCCCCACCCCTCCGCGCGGCTCGCGTTCCGCTCGCGCATCCTCGCCAGCCTCGTCCCTCGGGCACGCGCCCTCCCCGCCCCACCGGCTAAGCCGTTGGGGCCCCACCCCTCCGCGCGGCTCGCGTTCCGCTCGCGCATCCTCGCCAGCCTCGTCCCTCGGGCACGCGCCCTCCCCGCCCCACCGGCTAAGCCGTTGGGGCCCCACCCCTCCGCGCGGCTCGCGTTCCGCTCGCGCATCCTCGCCAGCCTCGTCCCTCGGGCACGCGCCCTCCCCGCCCCACCGGCTAAGCCGTTGGGGCCCCACCCCTCCGCGCGGCTCGCGTTCCGCTCGCGCATCCTCGCCAGCCTCGTCCCTCGGGCACGCGCCCTCCCCGCCCCACCGGCAGGGACTCGCCGGCTTCCTGTGATCGGGGGCGGACGGAGGACGGCTCCCGGTTAACTCCCGAAAGCGCGCTTAGGACCCAAGCACAAATAACCCGATCAGGGCTGGCTTGTCGGCGGAGTGCGATCGCGAGCGCGCCCGCAGAAAGACCACAGGAATACTCGGTGCATTTCGAGGATTTCTCCGAGGACAAAAGCCGCGAGCGCGCCCGCCCACGAGCCGCAACCGAGCAGGTTATTTGTGCTCGGATCCTTAGCCCTCGACGAAGCTGCGCAGCTGCTTGGAACGGCTGGGATGGCGCAGCTTGCGCAGCGCCTTGGCTTCGATCTGGCGGATACGCTCGCGCGTGACCTCGAAGTCCTGGCCCACTTCCTCCAGGGTATGGTCGCTCTTCTCGCCGATGCCGAAGCGCATGCGCAGCACCTTCTCCTCGCGCGGAGTCAGCGTCTTGAGCACGCGCCGAGTCGAGTCCTCGAGGTTGTTGTTGATCACGGTCTCGACCGGCGAGACCACCGACTTGTCCTCGATGAAATCCCCGAGATGGCTGTCTTCCTCTTCGCCGATCGGGGTCTCGAGCGAGATCGGCTCCTTGGCGATGCGCAGCACCTTGCGAACCTTGTCGAGCGGCATCTCCATCTTCTCGGCGATCTCCTCGGGGGCGGGCTCGCGGCCCAGCTCCTGCACGAGGTAGCGCGAGGTCCGGATCAGCTTGTTGATGGTCTCGATCATGTGGACCGGGATACGGATGGTGCGGGCCTGATCCGCAATCGCGCGCGTGATCGCCTGGCGGATCCACCAGGTCGCATAGGTCGAGAACTTGTAACCGCGGCGGTATTCGAACTTGTCCACCGCCTTCATCAAGCCGATGTTGCCCTCCTGGATCAGGTCCAGGAACTGCAGCCCGCGGTTGGTGTACTTCTTGGCGATCGAGACCACCAAGCGCAGGTTCGCCTCCACCAGCTCCGCCTTGGCTTTCTCCGCCAGGCGCTCGCCGCTGTGCAGCCGCTTGTAGGTCGACTTGAGCACGTCGACCGGCTGGCCCATGTCGTCCTCGACGCGCCGGATCGACTCACGCGCCTCCTGGACGGTCACGATCGCGGCCTCCAGATCGGCGGTACCGCAGCCGTGCCGCTTGGCCAGCCGCTTCTCGATCGCCTTGTTGCCCTTGGCCTGCTCGAGCGTGGACGCCATCTCGACTTCGGAGATGCCCCCGGCGCTGCGCTCGGCCTCCGCGATCTCGGCCTCGGCGGCCTCCACCCGGCGCGCGTAGCTCTTGATGCGCGAGACGAGCTCGTCGATCAGCTTCTTGGTCAGCTTGGCCTCGTGCAAAGCCAGCACGAGGTCCTTCTGGTTCTGCTCGATCTGCGACTTCGCGGCCTGTACGGCGCGCTCGGTCTTACGCGACGCCAGCTCCTCGCGCAGCTTGTTGTTCTGCGCCTCCAGCCGGCGGACCTTCTCCAGCATGTTCAGCACGCGGCGGACCACCTGCTCCTCGTCGGGCTGGTTCTCCTCGTTGGCGTCGAAGTCCTTGACGATGTCCTTGACGCGGATCTTGCCCTTCTTGAGGTTCTCTCCGATCGAGAGGATCTCGGCGATCCCTACCCGGGAGTTGATGATCACCTCGAACACCGTGCTCTCGCCGGTCTCGATCCGCTTGGCGATCTCGACCTCGCCCTCGCGCGTGAGCAGCGAGACCGAGCCCATCTTGCGCAGGTACATGCGTACCGGATCGCTCGACTTCGACATCTCGCTCTCGTCGAGCGCCGACGGCGGCACCGACGGAAAGTCCGAGCTGCGCGGCGGCGGCTCGGTCTCGCGCGAGCGGTTCGCCGCATTTTGCCGCTGGTCGCTCTTGCTCGCCTGCGAAGCCGCGACCACCACCTCGATGCTGTTCTGTCCGAACAGCACCATCAGGTCGTCGATCTGCTCGGAGGTCACCATCTCGGGCGTGAGCGCGTCGTTGACCTCGTCGTAGGTGAGGTAGCCGCGCACCGATCCGACCTCGAGCAGGCGCTGCACCTCCTTGCGCTTGCCAGGCGGCACCGAGTCGTACGCGCCGCGAGGCGCGGTCGGGCGCCGCGAGTCTGGCTTGGCGGGCGGGCGCGACGAGCGCGCGGCCACGCCGTTGTCGCTCTTGTGAGCGGCCTTGCCGGCAGGCGGTGCGGCGCTGGACCGCGAGGGCTTGGCCTGCACGCCGTCATCGCTCTTGGGGGGCGGCGCGGAGCTGCGGGCGACGCTCTTGACCCGCGCGCGCTTGGATGCGTCGTTGGGCGAGGCGGCCGGCTTGAGCGAGGCGCGCGTGGTCGCGGCAGCCGCGTGGCCGTTGCCGCCGTTCTTGTGCTTGCGTGCGCTGCTGGCAGCCGAAGCCGTGCGCCCGGAGCTGCGCGCCGCGTTGGGCCGCATGCTGCCGGATGCCGCCGCGGACTTGCCGTTCCTCGGCATCGTCGTCCCCGAGCTCCCGCGGGTCTTGGTCGTCGAACGTGAGGATCGGGAAGGCGTCTTTACCGGCATCATCACCTCTCGCGCCGCAACAACCCGTGGGCGCTGCGTCCTAGCTCATCTCGCTGCTTGGTCAACCGAATCGCCCGCTCGTCGTCGCCGCTGCGCCGTGCATCGCTGATCTCTCGCATCAACTGTACACGCTCGCGATCCAGCCTCTCCTTGGCGAGCTTGCGAATGCCCTTCTGCAACACTTCCTCGGCGTCGTCCCTGTCCCTATACAATTGCAGCGCAAGCCGCTCCTTGAGCCAGGGCAGGGCCGGGCTCTCGCTCAGAGCGGAAAATAGCGCTGATAGATCAAGAGCCCCACTTTCTTGAACCGCGGCGGCCGCTGCCTTCAATACAGCCCCGAGCTCGGGGCTGGTCAAAACGCCTTCCAGTTGACGCGCGTAGTCGCTGGCGAGGAGCGAAGGCCTGTCGAGCAGAACACCCAGAAGCTCCCCTTGCGGCCTGGGGAGTCTAACATAGTCGGGGGCTTGGGCCAGCGCGGAGTTGGCTGGCGGCGCGGCGCGCTCGGAGCCGCGGGGGTGTGAGGGGCCGCGACGCAGCTGGCGGCGCACGCTGCTCATGTCGGGCAAGCCGAAGCGCTGCGCCACACGTTCGTAAAACAATTCCATTTCCACTGCACTGGTGACCGTCTCCAGCACAGGTGCGAGCCCGTCGATGGCAGCCGCGCGCTCGGCCGCGCTCGAGCCGGCTTGCGCGGCCGCCTCGTCGATCAGGTACTCCACGATGCCCTGGGCGCCGGCCAGCAGCCGCTGCAACGCCTCGGCCCCGTGTCCGCGCAGATAGGAATCCGGGTCCTGGCCGGGCGGAAGCTGGGCGACCGAGCCCCGCAAAGCATGCTGCTGCAGCAAGGGGTGGGCCGCGCGCACCGCCTTGGCGCCGGCCGCGTCGCCGTCGAACAGCAGCGTCACGCGCTGGGCGAAGCGGCCCAGCAGCTTGGCCTGGGCCGCGGTGAACGCGGTGCCCATCGGCGCGAGCGCGTTGCCGAAGCCGGCCTGATGCAGCGCGAGCAGGTCGAAGTTGCCTTCGCACAGGATCGCCCAGCCGTGGCGTCGCACTTCCACCCGCGCCTCGTGCAGCCCGTAGAGCACATTACCCTTGCTGTAGAGCGGGCCCTCGGGGCTGTTGAGGTACTTGGGCTCGTGCGCCGGCGGCGGCTCGCCGCCGGGCGCGGCCAGGCTGCGGCCACTGAACGCCAGCACGCCGCCGCTGAGCTCGCGCACCGGAAACATCAGTCGCCCGCGAAAGCGATCGTAGTGGCCGTTGCCCTCGCGGCGCCGGGCGATCAGCCCGACCGCCTCGGCCTCGGCCGGCGCGTGGCCCTTGCCGGCGAGATGGCCGGCGAGCGCGTCCCAGGCGTGCGGCGCGTAGCCGAGGCGGAAGCGGCGCGCGGTCTCCGCGCTGACGCCGCGGCGCTCCAGCTCGGCGCGAGCGAGCTGCGCGTGGGGATGCTCCCGCAGCTGCTGCTCGTAGAACGCGCAGGCGTCTTCCATCAGCGCGACCAGCCGCTCGCGCCGGGCGCGCGCGCGACGCTCGGCTGCATCCTCGGTGCGCTCCAGCTCGGGCAGCTCGAGCCCCACCCGCTCCGCCAGCAGGCGCGCGGCCTGGGGGAAGCCCACGCCCTCCATGCGCATCACGAAGGAGAACGCGTCGCCGGACTCCTTGCAGCCAAAGCAATGGAAGAACTTGTTGGCGGCGCTGACGTTGAAGGACGGGGTCTTCTCGGCGTGAAACGGACACAGCCCGACGTGGTTGCTGCCGCGCTTCGTCAAATGGACGTACTCTCCCACGAGCGTCACCATGTCGACGCGCTCTCGGAGCTCCGAGATGACCTCGTCAGGCAGCAAGCTCTTGGCCCACCGCGCGCTCGGAACCACCCGGCCCCTGCCGCGCTTGGCGCAGTGTAGGCTCACACCCCCGAGGGTCAAGCGCAGGGGCCGGGCCGCAAGGGCCGGCGCGCAGGCCGAGCCCCGACGCGCGTGCGAGCCGTGGATCGCGTGACGACGGCCAGCGCGCAACGTGAGGTGGGGTGGGTGTTCGTCGCCGTGACCCTCGCCACGGTGCTGATCAGCGCGCTCGGCCGGCTGCCGTGGCTCGCGCCGTACGTGCAGCTGCTGGTGGCGGCGCTGTTTCTGTGGACCGCGCTGCACTTCGCGCAGCGCCAGCCCGACGGCCTCGCGCGCTATGGGCTGCAGCTCGGCGGCTTGCTCGAGCCGCCGCCCGAGCCGCCTTCGGGCCTGCTGGCGAGCGCGCGCGACCTGGGCGCGGCGTTGCTGGGCGCGCTGCCCTCCGCGCTGCGCGAGCTGGGGGTGGCGCTGCTGCTCGCGGCCGTGGTGTTTCCGCCGTTCGCGCTGGGGTTCTTCCTGTGGCACGCGCCGGCGCGCGCGTTCTCGCTTTCGCTGCCGCCGCAGCCCGCGTCCTTCGTGCTGACGCAGCTGCTGCTGGTCGCGCTGCCGGAGGAGGCGCTGTTTCGCGGCTACCTGCAGGGGCGCCTGAGCGAGTGTTTCGCGCGGCGCGTGCGCGTGCTGGGCGCGCGGCTTTCGCCCCCGGCGTGGCTGCTGCAAGCGCTGCTGTTCGCGCTGATCCACGTCGCGGTCGATCTGGAGCCGGCGCGGCTCGCGGTGTTTTTTCCAGCGCTGTTGTTCGGCTGGCTGCGCGAGCTGCGCGGCGGCATCGGAGCGGCACTGGCGTTCCATGCGCTGTGCAACCTGTTCTCGGAGGTGCTGTTTCGAAGCTGGTTGTGACGGGGGGTTACGAGGACGACCACGACTACGACCAGGATCGCGACTGGGGCGGGGGTGGAGTGCGTGGGGGGTTCGTTTGGTGCTATGTCAGGGCGATGTCCGTGCCCCGAATGGTGATTGCACGCGTGGTCGCGCTGGCGCTCGAGGAGGACCTCGCAGGGGGTGATGTGACCACCGACGCGTGCATCGCGCCGGACGCGCGCGGGACGGCCGAGATGCGGGCGCGCGAGCCGCTGGTGGTGTGCGGGGTCGAGGTGGCGCGTGAGGTGTTCCGCCAGCTCGACCCGGGCGTCGAGCTGCGCGTGGAGCACGGCGACGGCAGCGCGGCCGGCGCCGGCGACTGCCTGCTGCGTGTGTCCGGCCCGGCTGCCTCGATTCTCAAGGGCGAGCGCGTCGCGCTCAACTTCGTGCAAAGGATGAGCGCGGTCGCGACGCGCACGCGCGCGTTCGTCGCCGCGCTGCCGCCCGGCTGTCGCGCCCGCATCACCGACACGCGCAAGACCACGCCCGGCCTGCGCGCGCTCGAGCGGCACGCCGTGCGCTGCGGCGGCGGACGCAACCACCGCGACAACCTGGGGTCTGCGGTGCTGATCAAGGACAACCACATCGCGGCCTGCGGCGGCGTGCGAGCCGCGATCGAGCGCGCGCGCGCCGCCGCGCCCCACACCTCGAAGATCACCTGCGAGGTGACCGATTTCGCCGAGCTCGAGCAGGCGCTGGCGGCGGCGGCGGACGTGATCATGCTCGACAACTTCGATGACGCGAGCCTGCCGCGCGCGGTGGCGATGGCAGCCGGCCGCGCGCAACTCGAGGTCTCGGGCCGGGTGACGCTGGAGCGCGTGGCGACCATCGCAGCTACCGGAGTCGACGTGATCAGCGTCGGCGCCCTCACCCACTCGGCCGGCTCCGTCGACATCGGGCTGGACTGGCTGCAGGCGTGATCGCGGGGCCTTGCGGTGGCAACCCGGGAGACCGAACCGTCTGACAGCGTGCCGGCCGAGCTCGAGCCGGGGCGGCTGTCGGCGCTGCTGCGCAGCAGCCGCTATGGCCGCTCGCTGCGCGTGCTTGCGCTCACCGGGTCCACCAACGACGACGCGCGCCGCGACGCCGAGGCCGGCGCCCCCGACGGCCACGTGGTGGTGGCGGATGCACAGCGCAGCGGCCGCGGCTCGCGTGGCCGCAGCTGGCTCTCGCCGCCCGGCCAGGATCTGTACGTGTCGATCGTGGCGCGCCCGGAGGTGCCGCTTTCGCAGCTCTCGCCGCTGACTCTGGCGGTGGGGCTGGGGGTAGCCGATGCGGTGCAGCAGCTGCTCGAGCCGGACGCGCGCGCGCCGGAGGTCAAGTGGCCCAACGACGTGTGGCTCGGCGGCAAGAAGTGCGCGGGCGTGCTGGTCGAGGCCAGCAGCAGCGGCGAGCGCATGGGGCCGCTGGTGATCGGCATCGGTCTCAACGTCAACCGCACGCGGTGGCCTGACGAGCTGGCGCCGGGCGCGACCTCGCTGCGCCTTGCGCGCGGCGGCCGCGCGCTCGACCGCGGCGCTGCGCTGGCGGCACTGCTGGGCGCGGTCGAGCGCTGGGTCGACCGCTTTGCGGCGCAGGGCGGCGAGCCGGTGGCGGCCGCGCTGCAGCACAGGCTCGCGCTGCGAGGCAGGCGCGTGCGCTGCGAGGCGGTCGAGGGCGTGCTGGTCGGCGTGGCGCCCAGCGGCGCGCTGCGCATCGCCGCCGACGACGGGCTGCGCGAGTTGCTGGCCGGCCGGCTGGAGCGCGCGGACGGCTGAGCGCGAAACGCCGGGCCGCGCGCCTTGCGATTGCGGCGCCGGGCCTTACATGATTGGGCCATGGCGCTCTCACCCCTGGAGCAGGCACGCGCGCTCGAGCACAGCGCGGGCGTGCGCGTGCGCGACGAGCTGGTGCTGGTCGATGTGCTGGGCGACGACCGCCTGAGCTGGCTCAACGGTCAGGTCACCGCCGACGTGCGTGCGGCCCGGCCCGGCCAGGCGGTGTATGCACTCGCGGTCAGCGTGCGCGGCAAGATCATCGCCGACCTGTGGGTGCTCGATCGGGGCGAGCGGCTGGCGGTGCTGCTGCCGGCGGCCGCGCGCGAGCAGGTGCTTCAGAGCTTCGAGCACCAGATCATCATGGAAGACGTGGAGCTGCGCCCGGACGAGAGCGCGCGCGTGATCTCGGTGCAGGGACCACGCGCGGGCGAGGTCGTGGCGGGCCGGACGCCCGAGGCGCACCGCTGCGACGAGCTCGGCGCCGGCGGGTTCATGCTGCTGTGCGCGCAGGCCGAGCTGGCCGAGCGGTTCTCGGAGTTGGTGGCGGCGGCCCAGGCCCTCGGCGGCGGCGCGGTGGACGAGGCCGGCTTCGAGCTGGCGCGGCTGCGCGCAGGACGCGGCCGCTTCGGCGCCGACTTCGGCGCGCAGCACTATCCGCAGGAAGCCGGGCTCAAGGCACTGGCGGTGTCGTTCAGCAAGGGCTGCTACCTGGGGCAGGAGGTCGTGTGCACGCTCGAGAACCGCGGGCGGCTGACGCGCAGATTGGTTCGCATGCGCGCGCCGGCGGGTGCCGAGGCGCAGGCCGGCGCCGAGCTGCACGACGCCGAGGGTCACGCGGTCGGCGTGCTCACCAGCGTCGCGCACGATCCAGAGCACGGCGGCGTGCTGGCCCTGGGTTACGTGAAGCAGGCGCTGGCCACGCCCGAGCGCGAGCTGCGCGCGGGCGCGTGCATGCTGCGCGTGATCGGCGTCGCGGGCGAGCCCTGACGCGCGGGCCGCTCACACCCGGCGCGCTGTGGGCGGATGCGGGCGCCGCGGGTCGCGTGCGCTGCTTTCGCTCCAGGCCCTACACTCCGCGCAAACACACACCGTTGCTCGGACCCCCCCTGCGTGAGACATTTTTCATGTAGCGACGCGCCCGGATTAGCCTGGACGCGAGCGGGTGCGATCGCCCCGCTCGTGCTGCGCTGAACCCATGGATGAAGATCCGATCGTAGCCCAGTGCCGAGCCCGCGTTGGCCACCTGATCAGCGGCAAGTGGCGGCTCGATGCGTTGATCGGAGTCGGCGGCATGGCCGCGGTGTACATGGCCACGCACCGCAACGGCTCGGTCGGCGCGATCAAGCTGTTGCACGAGGACGTCGCCCGCAACGACGAGGTGCGCGAGCGCTTTCTGCGCGAGGCCTACATCGCGAACAAGGTCGGCCATCCGGGCACGGTCAAGGTGCTCGACGACGACGTCGACGAGCACGGCACGCCGTACCTGGTGATGGAGCTGCTGCAGGGCGAGTCGGTCGAATCCAAGGCCGAGAAATCCGGCGGCCGGCTGTCGATCCAGGAAACGCTGGACATCATCGACCAGACCTTGGCCGTGCTCGAAGCGGCCCACAAGCAGTCGATCATCCACCGCGATCTCAAGCCGGAGAACCTGTTCTTCACCAGAGATTCCCAGCTCAAGGTGCTGGACTTCGGCATCGCGCGGCTGCGCGAGGACAACGCGCGCAAGACGCAGACCGGCATGGTGATGGGCACGCCGTCGTTCATGGCGCCCGAGCAGGCGATGGGGCGCTGGGCGGAGGTCGACCAGCGCACCGATTTGTACGCGGTCGGAGCCACCGCCTTCACCTTGCTCTCGGGGCTGCCGGTGCACGAGGCGGAGACCGCTGGCGAGATGCTGGTGGCCGCGGCGACGCGGCCCGCACGCTCGCTCGCGCGCGTGCTCAACAACGCGCCGTTCAACCTGGTGGCGATGGTCGACCGCGCGCTCGCCTACGAGCGCGACCACCGCTTCCCCGACGCCACCAGCTTCAGGCAGGAGCTGGCCAAGGTGCGCGCCTCGCTCACGCAGGAGGCGGTCAGCAAGACGCAGGTCATTCCGCAGGGCCAGGTGGTGCCGGCCACGGTCCAGGGCGAGTCGGCGCCCGACGGCTACGCCAAAGGCGATCGCGGGGAGCGCCTCGACACCTTCGATCCGAGCAGCAACAGCCCCGACGAGATCGCGCAGATGCAGAAGGTGTTCACGCTGCTCGAGCGCGGTCTGGTCGCGCGTAAGCAGTACGGCCCGGACCATCCCGAGCCGCAGCGCCGCCTCGAGGAGTGCTTCAAGGAGCTCGCTTCCGCGCTGATGAGCTGCGACATCTGCCTGGCGTGGAACTTCACCCCGTACGCGTTCGTGGCCGGCGACAACGTGATCTGGGAGCCGGAGCCGCCCTGGAACCGGGTGCCGTACCAGCTGTTCTCCGACGGCGTGCGCACCATGGGTCTGGTGCCGGGGCTGGATGAAGGCGAGTTCTTCGAGTGGCTCGACGTGATCACGCTCGACCCCACCGTCGACCTCGCGCCCGAAGACGACCTGGTCACGCGGCTGTGGGACGCGGCGTTCAACCACGTGTTCCACCAGGCGATCGACTCGTTCGCGGAAGGCAACCAGGAGCAGCGCGCGCGCTACGAGGCCGAGCGCAACGCCGTCATCAATGGGGCGCACGCGGACTACCTGCGCGAGGTGGGCCAGGCCTGGCGCCAGGACCAGTCGGGCGGCGGACCCGGCGCCCATCCCAACGCCGGGGTCAAGACCCGGCAGGTGATCGACTTCATCAACCGCAGCTCGCCGCTCGATGCCGAGGCCGCGGCGCGCGTCGCCAACATGAACATGCAGGATCAGTCGCCGGAGGAGGCCCAGGCCGCCGCCGCCGTCGTGATCGACGATGCGACCAGGGCCTTGCTGGCAGCGCGGCTGGACACGGACGTCGGTGCGACCAGCGAGCGTTTCGTGGTCGCGGCCGCCGAGGCCTTCGTGGCCTCCGCCAAGATGGGCCGCTCGGCCGCCGTGACCGCGCCGCTGCGGCGCGCGGTCGACGGGCTCAGCGCGGGCGAGCCCGAAAAAGCCATGGACATGATCGTGCAGCTGCGCGAGACGGTGACGATCGAAGGCAAAGCGCTCGAGACCGAGAACCTGCGCGCGACCATCACCGCGGAGGTGCTGTCGCCCAGGACCTTGCTCGACATCCTGAAGAACTCGAGCGCGCTGCCGGAGGAACGCCGCCAGGGCTATCTGAAGGGGCTGTCGAAGGTGCTCGAGTGCATCCAGAGCCAGCACTTCGAGTCCGCGATCGCATTCCTGCCGGAGACGCCGGAGGGCAAGATTCGGGAGCTGCTGCTCGAATTCTTGCGGCGCACGGGGCGCGGCCACGAGCTCAAGATCGGGGCGCTGTTCGACAGCGCGGACGTGGAGCTGGGCCTGCAGCTGGTGCGCTTGCTGGTGTCGATCGAGACCGATGCGTCGCGCGAAGCGATCGCGCTGGCCGCCAACAGCCCGCATCCGCTGGTGCGGATCGAAGCGTTGGGCCACCTCGAAGGCGTGAGCGGAACGCGCGTGCGGACGGAGCTGCGCAAGTTGCTCGACGACGACCAGCTGCAGGTGCGTCTGGCGGCGCTGAGCGCGATGGAGAAGCACCAGATCGCCGCGGCCGGGCCGTTCCTGGTGCTGCGCATCCAGGACAAGGTTTTTCTCAAGCTGCCACTGCAGGAGCGCGAGCGCTCGCTGCAGACCCTGGCCGCACTGCGGCCGAAGCGCTGCGAAGAGGTTTGCATCAGCCTGCTCAAGGAGTCGAAGCTGCTGCGGCCCGCGGCGCTCGAGTCGACGCGCGAGCTCGCGGCGCGCTTTCTGGCCGAGGTCGCGAGCACCGACGCGGCCTACCATTTGCTCGAGGGCATCGCGCACAGCAAGCCGTGGCAGAACGGCAAGCGCGTGCGCGAGGCGGCCGCCGCGGCAGTCGGGCGCCTGACCCAGCGCGCCCAAGAGGCGATCGAAGCACGCAAGTCTCAGATCGAGGCCAAACGCGCCGCCGGTGAGGGCCCCGGCCGCACCACCGCGGCCCGCAGGAAGCGGCCGGCGCAGCGCGGCGCGACCAAGCCGCCGGCGGAGGGCAAGAAGGCGCCGGCCGGCGCCCAGGCCGACCAGAACGAGGGCAAGACCGAGAGCGCGCTGCGGGTAAAGCGCAAGACCGACCCGAACGCGCCCGAAGACGCGGCGGCGCCGGGCGGCCGCGGGCGTGCGTCCTCGGCCGGGAGAGGGTAGCGATGGCGTCCAAGACCGAGAAGACGGCGTTCCTGGCGGCCTGCAAGGCGACCGACTCGCGCAACAAGGCGCTCGAGGAGATCCGCGACAAAGGCGCCGAGGTGATCCTGGCTATCTTCCGCCTGGTCAAGAACGCGCTGGTCCACGCGCTCGACAACAAGGCGGTGCTGACCACGGTCAAGGAGAGCCACGCGATCATCACCGACTTCGCCAACATCGTCGGCGGTTACGTCAGCATCACCTACGTCGACGACACGATCTTCGTCTGCGGCCAGCTGCTGCGCGCCTCGCGCTCGATCTACGAGTCCGCGATGGAGGTGGGCAAGCTGCTCGCGGTGGGCGCGGTCTCGGAGGTGAGCTTCACCGGCGAGGTGACCGAGCAGGACCTACTGGCCTTCTGCGAGGCGTTCTCGACCAGCCTGCGCGACCCGAGCCAGCGCGGGCGCATGCTCGAGGCCAAGCTGAGCAACGTGATGGTGCGTCAGGTCGACTCGAACCTGCAGAACAACGAGGACGACCAGAATCTGCCGGAGATGGAGAAGACGCTGCGTGCCTATGCGTCCGCGCTGGTGGTGTTGCGGCAGTTCTACGAGCGCATGTCGCAGGGCAAGACCGTGCTGCCGCACCGGGTCAAGCGCGTCGCCCAACGCATGGCGTCGATGGCGGAGACCGACGAGGGGGCGCTGATCGCGATGACCACCCTGGCCAACGCACACCGCGACGAGGCCGGCCGCGCGGTGCAGTGCGCGATCCTGTGCATCATCGTGGCACGCAGGCTGACCCACAGCCGCGCCGCGCTCTCGCAGCTCGCGATGGCCGCGCTGATGGCCGACGTCGGACGCGTACGCATCGCGGGCTCCTCGGGCGAGAAGTTCGTGCAGCTGTCAGAGGACGTGGAGAAGGTGGTCCCGTCGCTGACCAGCTCGCTGTGCATCTCCACCGGCGGCGTGAATCTGCAGAACGCCCTGCGCACGGTGAGCGCGTACGAGGCGACCTACCTGGAACGACAGAGCCTGCTCGGCCCGATCTACAAGCGCACCATGTCGCCGCTGATCCAGTCGAAGATCCTGTTTGTGGTGCGCCAGCTGCTCGAGCGGCTCGCACCGCGAGACACCACGCGCCCGATGTCCCCGCTCGATGCCCTGGCCAGCCTCGCCGCCCAGACCAACGTCGACGAGCTGGTGTACAAGCTGCTGATCCAGGCGGTCGGGGTGATGCCGACCGGCACCGTGGTCGAATTCGAGACCGGCGAGTGGGGCATCGTGGTCGGCCAGTCCACCAACAAGGCGGCGCTGGCGCGCCCGCGCGTCAAGCTGATCACCGACCGCAGCGGTCAGGTCTTCTCCAAGCCCAAGGAAATCGACTTGGGCGCGCCGTCGCAGGGACGGCGCTTTCCCCGCATCACCGGTATCATCGAGCCCAACAAGGCGCGCTTCAACGTGACCGGCGTCGGTGATCGGCGCCGGCGCGTAGAGCCCAAGGCTCAGCCCCAGACGCTGCGGCCGCCATCGACCACGATCTCGCTGCCGGTCAGCCACTCGCCCCGCGCCAGGTGCACGACCGCGTCGGCCACGTCGCGGGCCTGGCCGAGACGGCCGAGCGGAATGCGCTCGAGCAGCGCGGCACGGCGCGGCGCGTCCCAGTCGTCGGGCGGCAGCACGCTGCCCGGAGCCACCGCGTTGACGCGGACCTCGGGGGCCAGCTCCAGCGCGAGCAGGCGCATCAGGTGGTAAAGCGCGGCCTTGGAGACCTGGTATGCGAGGTAGTCGCGCGCCGGGGCGAAGCGGCTGATACAGGTCACGAGCACCATACTGCCGCGCGCCGCGCGCAACGCCGGAGCGGCCCGCTGGGCCATCGCCAGCGGCGCGTTCAGGTTGAGCGCCAGGCTCTGGTCCCAGCTCGCGTCGCTGAGCGTCCCCAGCGGGGTGCGCTCGAAGCTCGCAGCGCTCAGCACCAGCAAGTCGAGGCCGCCGAGCGCCTGGGCCGCGCGATCGACCAGCGCCCGGGCCTGCGCGCGCACGCGCAGGTCCGCCTGCAGCGCCACGGCCTCGCCGCCGCTGTCCTCCACCTGCCGGCAAACCTCCGCCGCGCCCGCCCCCGAGGCATGGTAATGCACGGCCACCCGCATGCCCTGCTCGCCCAGCGCCAGGGCGATCGCGGCGCCCACGCGCTGTCCCCCACCGGTGACGAGCGCACGCCGCCCAGCCAGCTCAAGCATCGAGACCTATTGCACTGGCCGCCATTGCGCCCTACGCCTTCTGCCCGACAACCGCCAACGTAAGACATCGCCCAGCAAGGAGCCAACCCCGATGGCCATTTCCGTCAACCAGCCCGCCCCCGACTTCGAGCTCCCCTCCAACCAATCCGAGGGGGGAAGACCCGGCAAGAAATACAAGCTGAGTGATCTGCGCGGCAAGCCGGTGGTGCTCGCCTTCTACCCGCTCGACTTCAGCCCGGTGTGCACCAAGGAGAACGCGTGCTTCCGGGACGACCTCAAGCAGTTCGAGCAGGTCGGCGCGCAGGTGCTCGGCATCAGCGTGGACAGCGCCTGGACGCACGACGCCTTCGCAAAGTCGCTAGGCGTGAGCTACCCCCTGCTGGCGGACTTCCATCCCAAGGGCGCCGTCGCCAAGGCGTACGGGCTCTACCTGGAGGACAAGGGGATCGCCCGGCGGGCGACCGTGGTGGTCGACAAGGAGGGCAAGATCGCGTGGGTCAAGGAGCACAGCGAGCAGCGGGACAACACGGAGCTGCTCGAGGCCCTCAAGCGCGCGTCCTGAACCGGCGGACCGGTCGAGAAGAAACGCGGCTGCGAGTCCCCGCCGGCCGTTGGCAGGGACGGATCCCAGCCCTATATTGAGGCGACGAGGAGAGCTGTCTATGATCAGCCTGACCGAACGAGCGTCCGAAAAAGTGAAGGAAATCCAGAAGGTGGAAGGCCTGGAGGGGCAAGGCCTGCGGGTCCGGGTAATCGGCGGCGGCTGTTCGGGCTTCAGCTACGACCTGTTCTTCGACGACGAGTTCAACACCGACATCGACGAGCGGGTGGAGTCGCAGGGCGTGCCGCTGTTCGTGGACATGATGAGCATGACCTACCTCGAAGGCACCGAGATCGACTACGTCGAAGGGCTGCACGGCGCCGGCTTCAAGTTCAGCAACCCGACCGCGCGCTCGACCTGCGGCTGCGGCTCGAGCTTCTCGGTCTAGTCAGCTCTCGTCCAGAAATGCAGCCGCCCTGGGGTCAGGAGATCCACAGGAAGGCGGGAAGACGGGAGGGATCATCGGTTCGGAAGGCCGGAACGGACTTCCGAGCTGATGTACGAGTCTAACGAGTCAACCGCCGGCCGAGGTGCAGTTGCGCCTGCCGCTCGGGGCGCGCGGTGGCGCGCGACCGGGCCCACGGGCGCGCATGCCGGGGGCACGCCAGGCGGGCTCGGCCGATCCGGCCAAGCATGCACAAACGTTCACATTCTTGATGATCCTGAGCGGGCTTCCTTGACTCCGGCGCCTCTGTGAGTACGTTACGTAACGTAATATTTAGGCGCCCATGCTATCGCCCAGCTCAGACACCGCCTTGGCCGCGTACATCCAGCGAGCGCGCGCGATCCCCGCGCTCTCGCGCGAGGAAGAGCACGATCTTGCGGTGCGCGCCCGGCAGGGCGAGCTCGACGCCGTGCACGCCCTGGTGGAGGCCAACCTGCGCTTCGTGGTGGCGGTAGCCCTGCAGTATCGCCGCTACGGCATTCCGATCTGGGAGCTGATCGCCGAGGGCAGCGTCGGGCTGATGATGGCCGCCCGCAAGTTCGATCCCGAGCGCGGCACCCGCTTCGTGACCTACGCCGGGTACTGGATCCGCGCCTACGTGCTGGACCTGGTCGTGCGCTCGACCAGCATGGTCGGCGCGGGCTCAGGCGTGCTGCGCTCCAAGCTCTTCTTTCGCCTGCGCCGCGAACGAGCCCAGATCTCCAGCATCGAGCAGGACCCCGAGCGCAGGCTGCAGCTGCTGGCCGAGCGCTTCGGCGTCAGCACCGACAAAGCGCGCGCCATGCTTGCGCAGCTCGACGCGCGCGACGTCTCGCTCGACGCGACGCTGCGCGCCAGCTCGGCGGCCACGCTGCTCGACACCCTGCGCGACGACGGCGAGGATCAGGAGCACACCCTGCTCGCGTCGGAGCACGACCGCCGGCTGCGTGCCGACCTCGGACAGGCCCTGGGCGCGCTCGACGGGCGCGAGCGCTACATCGTCGAGCAGCGCATCATGAGCGAGGACGAGCTCTCGCTGGCCGAGCTCGGGCGCCGGCTCGGGGTCTCGCGCGAGCGGGCGCGGCAGCTCGAGGCGCGCGCCAAGCGCAAGCTGCGCCGCCAGCTCGAAGCCACCGGCCAGGACGCGGCGTAAGTCCAGATCACAGGAAGGCGGGAAGAATGCTTCCGGTCGTGGGGCGCGTAGCGACCTAGTCCAATCGCCCGTGCCGCCTTCGCGTCTTCCTGTTTCTTCTTCCCCCGGGATCAGAACGCGGCTTCGACGCCGGCCAGCGTCAGGTCGATGTTGACGAGCAGCGTGGGGAACTGCACGTCGATCTCGGGCGCGGCGAACAGACCGACGTTGGGCGTGATGCGGTAGCGCACGTTGCTGCCGATGTGAGCGCCCATCATCCCGGACTTGACGAAGGGCGCGTTCTTGGTGGTCCCGGTCGCCGGCGGCTTGGCCTGAATCTCGCCCGCGGTAACGCCGGCGAAGGCCGAGAGCATCAGCCCCTTGGCCTTGGGCTTGGTCAGCACGTATTCGGCGCGCGCGCCGAACAGCAAATTGTTGAGCGCGCCCTTGCCCGACACGAACTGCAGCCGCATCAAGGCAGCAACCGCGATCCTCGGCGTGATGAAGCGGCCAAGGGCCAGGCGCATTGCCAGGTTGGGCACGAAGCCGGGCGCCTTGACGCGGACGCAATACTTGGTCGGCAGCTGGTGGAGCGGGTCCGTCGGCCCGCTCGGGACGCCGTCGGCCGAGCAGTTGCCCTTGAGCGGCCCGAGCGAGTCGCTGGAGTCGGCATCGGGCACCCAAGAGTTGAGCAGCGACTCCGAGGCCGTCCCGGGCGTCGGAAACTCCACCTGCTGGCCGGCGGCCAGTGCGGCGTATGGATCCTCGATATACATGCTCGTGCCCTGGGCGACGAAGACGCGGTTGTTGGGCGGCGGGCGATCCGCCACCATGCCCGCCTGCACGTAGGCCAGGCCCACGGTGAAGCCGAGCTGCACGAAGTTGAGCTTGAGCTCCTCGGGCCCGGACGAGGTCGGACTGGTCGGCTGGTATGCGCCGGTCGCGGGATTGATCTCGGGGACCTCGGTACCGCCTGCGCCGATCAGCGCGCACTCGTCGTCGCGGCATTCGAGGCCGCTCTGGCAGTCCGCGTTCGCCGAGCAAGAGTCGCCGATCGCCGCGGACGCCTTCTTGGACGCCTTGCAGCCGGCCATCCCCGGCGGGCACTCCTTGGCCACGCACGAGGTCGGCGGTTGCGCGCCGGGCAGCGACGGCTCGGGTTGCTTGCGCGCTGCGACGATCGGCACTTCGATCGGTTGAGCCGCGCTGCCGATCACGCCGACCACGCGCCCGTCGGCCGACTGGGCCTCGATGTAATAGCTGACCTTGGGCTCCCACACGTCTTCGCAGCTGATCTGGTACGCGAAGCCGTTCTGGTATTGGTACATCGGCACGCGCTTGTACTCCTTCATGCCGAGACCCTTGTAGTAGACGTAGATCTTCTTGGCTTGCGCCAGCGGGTTGACCTCCACGTAGAGCGGAAGCGGAGTCTGGCTGAGCTGCTCGACCGGCGAGCGATGCGCCAGCGCCTGCTCGGGTGGCGGGGCGACCGGCTGCGGTGGAGGCATCGGCTGCATCGGCTGCGCGGGCGCCATGGGTTGCAGCCCGACCGCCCCGGGCGGTGCGGGGCCGGTGGGGCAGGCTCCGCCGCGCGCGCGCTGGATCGCGACGTTCATCACGTTTTGGATGTCGGGCGTGCTGGTGAGCGGATCGAGCTGGACGCTCGGATCCATGCACACCGCCTGCACGAAGTAGCCAAGCCCGTTGTCCTGGTCGCCCAGGCCGCCGATGTACACGATGCCGAGGTTCAAGTTGGTGCGAGCGACGAGCTGGGGAGGTACGCCGCCGCCGCTCGAGACGCGCAGTGCCTCCTCGAGCATCGACCCCGCCTTGTTGATGTCGAGCGCGTTGTAGGCCTCCATCGCGTCGCGATTGAGCTCCTCGACGACCTGCTGCGGGCTCTTCTGCGCCGCCACGGGTGTGACGGCGACCAGCAACCCGAGCAGGCTTGCACTGAAGCACCGCCCTGCTTGCCCTAGCAACCTACCCTTGCCCATTCACACGCCTCACTCTGCTTCCGCTCGGCGTCGAAGACGACGCGCTGACCTCAGTGCGCCTTGTCGGTCCGGACTAGCTCGACTCTGCGATTGATGTCACGGCCCTGCGACGTTCGGTTCGACTCAATGGGCCGTGTCTCACCATAACCTTGCGCCGTCAAGCGTGAGGCCGCGATCCCGTGCGAGACGAGATATGCCATCACCGCCTCGGCGCGCGATTGGGATAACCGCATGTTGTGCGCGTCGTCGCCGAGGCTGTCGGTGTGCCCCTGTACCTCGAGCGTGATCTCGGGGTGCTCCTTGAGCGCCGCGACCACCGTGTCCAGCAAGGGCTGCGACACTGAACGAATGACGGCTGTGTCGGAGTCGAACAACACCGGCTCGGTGAGGCGCAGCGCGGCCGGGGTAACCTCCACACCCTTGTAGCGCAGGCGCGGGCAACCCTGATTCAACGCCGTGCCCGGCTCGAGCGGGCAGCGGTCGAGCGAATCGACGACGCCGTCCGCATCGTTGTCCGGGTCGGGACAGCCGTCCGCATCCTGGTAGCCGTCGGTGTCCTCGGGTTGGGTCGGACAGCGGTCGAGCTGATCGGGCACCCCGTCGTGATCGTTGTCCGTGTCGGGACAACCGTCGTCGTCCTGATAGCCGTCCAGATCCTCCGGCTCGTTGGGACACTGGTCCGCCTCGTCCGGCACGCCGTCGTGGTCGGCGTCCGGCTCCTCGGTGTGCGGGATCTCCGGCACCACTCCACCCGCACTGCCGCAGCGCTGCACCGGGCTCAGGCGCGCGGCGGCATCGGCGTTGAGCTCGGCATCGCGCAGGTGCTCGGCGGCGCGCCCGGGGTTGCCCTGCGCGAGCTCGACTCGGGCGAACTCGAGATGCGCGCGCGCCAGCGCAAGCTCGCGCGGGGCACAGGTGTAGCCGCCGCTGCTCAGCACCTGCTCCAGCCGGCGCTGCACGCCGCCGATCGATTGGTCCAGCTCGTGCGCGCGGGCGCAGCCAGAACCCAGCAGCAGGCACGCGGCAAGCGCCGGGCGCAGCCCGCGGCGGCCGCCCGCTCGGCCTCTGACTCGGGCTTCGCCCTTTGCCGACGGCCCTCGCATCCGCCGGCTCACCTCTCCGCCTGTCGTACGCGTTCGGTGATGGTCAGTGCGCGCTCGCTGTACTCCTCGGCGGTCTTCGCGTAGCGCAGCGCGTCTTCGTACGCGGCGTCCGCGGCCTCCTCCTGCGCCTCCCGCAGGTGGGCCTCGGCGAAGTAGTACTCGTAGGGCGCGTACCAGCGTGCGTTCTGGTCGCGAGCCTTCTGCAGCTTCTGTTCGGCCGCGCGGATGTGCGCCGTGTACAGGGTCGGCCCGCAGCCCAAGGCCAACACGCAGAGCGCCGTCACGGCCAGCCCCGCCCGCGTCACGCCTGCCCTGCTGGAACGCATGAAATCTCGCACGAGACGGCCGCGCGCGCCGGCGGTTCCAGGCACCGCGGCGCTGGTCCAGGGCGCTGTACCAGGGTCGACCGCGAGCCGTCAATTTGGGTCCGGCCGCGGCAGCCCAGCCAGGGCCTCACGGGCGCCTGCAGGCGATGCGGATCCGTACCAGCAGGTAGGTCGCACCGTAGACCAGCAGCAGGCCCAGGGCGAGCCCCGCCTCCATCAGCGCCCCGCCGTAGGAGCGCAGCCCGAAATCGCCGCGATACTGCGCAAAGGTGCCGACGACCAGCAGCCGCTCCGGCCACAGCAGCACCACCGACAAGCCCAGCAGCGTGGCCAGACCCACCACGCCGTAGCCCAACCCGTTGCGCTGGTTGCGCGCGAGCGCCGCACCCAGCGAGAAGCCGAGCACGCCGATCAGTGCCTCGGCCACGAACCCCAGCAGGGCGACCGCGGACGGGATGCGCCGGACGTCGACGGCGTAGAGCAGGAACCAGTCGCCGTGGAAGACGTAGAAGTAGATCGACACCGGCAGCAGCACCAGGGCCAGAAACAGCGCGTAGGCCTTGAAGCTGGCCGTGAGCATCGCGTGTCGCGGGCTCAGACGCAGCTCGGAGCCACCGAGCAGCGCCGCAGCCGTGCCCACGGCGAAAGCCAGGAAAACCAGCGTAGGAAGGGGCATCGCGCTGAGATCTCGGAACGTCGGAACGGCACGCGCCGCAGGCAACCGCGCCCGAAACGCACTAGTACATCGGTTCGCAAATCCGGTCCGGATTTCCGACCCGATGCGCTCTAGTTTCTCTTGTCATCGGGAGGGGCACGCGCCCCTCCCGCCCCACCGGCAAAGCCGTTGGGGCCCCACCCGGGTCTATCATCGGGAGGGGCACGCGCCCCTCCCGCCCCACCGGCAAAGCCGTTGGGGCCCCTCCCCGGTCTATCATCGGGAGGGGCACGCGCCCCTCCCGCCCCACCGGCAAAGCCGTTGGGGCCCCACCCGGGTCTATCATCGGGAGGGGCACGCGCCCCTCCCGCCCCACCGGCAAAGCCGTTGGGGCCCCACCCTCCCGCGGGGTTCGCTCCACTGCGTTGCGCTCACTCGCACGCACCACGCTGCTCGCTCCGGCCACGCGCCACTCCCCGCCCCACCGGCAAAGCCGTTGGGGCCCCTCCCCGGTCTGTCATCGGGAGGGGCACGCGCCCCTCCCGCCCCACCGGCAAAGCCGTTGGGGCCCCACCCGGGTCTATCATCGGGAGGGGCACGCGCCCCTCCCGCCCCACCGGCAAAGCCGTTGGGGCCCCACCCTCCCGCGGGGTTCGCTCCACTGCGTTGCGCTCACTCGCACGCACCACGCTGCTCGCTCCGGGCACGCGCCCCTCCCCGCCCCACCGGCAAAGCCGTTGGGGCCCCTCCCCGGTCTATCATCGGGAGGGGCACGCGCCCCTCCCGCCCCACCGGCAAAGCCGTTGGGGCCCCACCCTCCCGCGGGGTTCGTTTCGCTCCAACGTGGCCCGAGCCCGGGTCGAGCTTGTGGGCGGTTGTACTAGCTTCTCTCGTCATTGCGTTGAAGCCCGGGGCGCGAGGGTCGCGTGACCCTCCCGGTCACTAGAGCACCGAACATATTGAAACGTGTGCGAAGTCGGGGTCATGGCGGGATGCAGGGTGCCGGCGGGAGCCCGAAGGCGTAGTCCATCCTACGTCGAGCGGGGAGCGCGCGTGCCATGCGCCCGCGAGGGCCCCGAAATCGTGCGTGTTTCAATAGGTTCGGTGCTCTAGAGAAGCCCTGATTTAGCGCAAATCGCGCAAGTCGTCACTGGCCAAGGTGTGCGAGGCCGAGGTCAGCACGTCCACCGAGATGCCCACGTCCAGCTCGTGGCCACTGATCGAGCCGTGGCAACCCGCACACAGCCCGTTGAACAGGTGGCGTTGCATCGACTGCTTCAGCCGCTCGCCCGGATAGAACTGCGTGGTCTCGCGCTGGCGCATCGGCCCACTGAAGGGGGCGCCGTCCTCGAATGAGAGCGCCTTGCCATCGCCGTCCACGAGCTGCAGCGTGAGCGGCGTCCCGCCCGGAACCCGCACCCGCAGCGAGCCGTCCGGGTGCACGTTCGCTTTCCCCAGCGAGCGCAGCGACTGGTAGAATCGGCCGTAGCGATCGCTGGCCACGCCGGAGCCGATCTCGTCGAAGCTCTGCGCGCCGGCCGGGGGGGGCTGCGGCTGCAGCAGCTCGATCCCCTTGACGCGCGAATCGATCGGCCGGCCCACGCGCGTGTTGGAAAACAGCAGCGTGCCGAGCAGCGGCAGATCCAGGTAGTGCACCACGGCATCGCTCTGCCCTGACTCCACGCGCGTGCTGCCGTTGGGCTCGTCCGGGCGCGACTGGTACAGGTGGGGCACGCGCGCGTAGACCGCAGCCGGCTCGAGCGCGACCCGATCGGGCTCGCTGTAGAGCAGGCGGGGCGGCTCCACGCCGCTGGGGTCGAGCTCGCACAGGCCGTAGTGAGGCGAGCCCGCGGATAGATCGGTGGCCTGCAGGTCGCAGGCCGCCAGGATGCGCCCGGTCGGCAGCGGCGCGGGCGAGCGGAAGATGCCGCTGTCGCCGCCGAAGGCGCCGGGCGCCGGCGTGGTCAGCGAGTGAATGTAAGCCTTGTCCGCGGGATCGCGGTCGTCCTGGTCGGGGCCGATCGAGCGGTTGACGATCGCGATCGTGCCGCCACCGTCGGTCGCGCCGAGCGGCGCCGCCACCAGCGCGAAATCGCGATTGGGCAGCTCGACAATCTCGGTCGCGGACTCGAAGCCGACCGACGGGCGCTGCGCGAACAGCGGGTGGTAATCGCCGCCGTCGAGGTTCAGGCGCCGGCCCGCCAGCTGGTGGAAATCCTGGGCGCGCTTCTCGGCGCTGAAGATCAAGCGGCCGTCGGCCATGAAGCTCGGCTGCAGCTCCTGGTTGAGCAGGTAGGTCAACTGGCGGACCTGCGGCTGCCCGTTCGCGTCGAACACGTACAGATTCGCGTTGGGCTCGAGCGCTGCGGGCGTGCGCGTGGGGCCACGCAGCCCCGACTCACCGTCCAGGTAGCCGCGGGTCGAGGCGAACACCAGCCGCCCGTCCGGCGCGTAGGCTGGATCGAAGTCGTGCAGCAGGATGCCCTGGTCGCTATCGGCGTCCGGCGCCACGCCTTGCAGCGGCGCGCAATCGCTGCCGTCCGCGTTCATCTGGTACAGCCGCAGC
The DNA here is from genome assembly GCA_963778655.1 of uncultured delta proteobacterium. Classification (GTDB taxonomy): domain Bacteria; phylum Myxococcota_A; class Polyangia; order Polyangiales; family JAFGIB01; genus CAVZVA01. The sequence goes on along the minus strand of CAVZVA010000009.1, from coordinate 745,046 downwards.
GGCGCGTCCTGTGCCGCGCGCGCCGCGAACGCGATCAGCTTGCCATCCCACGACACCGCCGGGCCGCGCACGTCGACCGGTGGAGTCAGACCGCAGCCGGCGAGCAGGCTGCGCGGGTCGCCGAGGTGCAGGTGCTGGTCCGCGTCCACCGTGGCGTCGGCCAGCAGCAGGTCCGCGCCCGGCTTGTAGGCGTCGAACTCGGTCGGGCCGCCGATGCCCTCGGGGCGCATCACCCACACCGCCGCGCGTGGACCCGGGTCGGGATCGATCTCTCCGCGCCCGATCGCCTGCTCGCGCTCGATCGCCTGCCAGCGCGCGAACACGCAGTAGGCCGGAATGCTATTGAGATCGCCGTTGTCGGCATCGACGCCCTGGCACTTGTCGACCGATGCCTGGGTCTGCGGGTCGCCGCAGCCACCGAAGTCCTCGAACAGCGCGCCGCCGCGGTGCTTGATGCCGCGTCCGCCGCTGGCCGGCGGACACAGGTTCTTGGCCAGCAGCCGGCTGTCGTTGGGATCGGTGGATTCGAGCGCGAGCATCAGCCGCGAGATGCGGTAGTTGTGCCGCGTCGAGATCTCCGAAAACTCGCCGCGCGCGCCGCCGCGCAGTCGCAGGTCGTGAAACATCGCCGGCGAGTGGCAGGCCAGGAACATGCAGCCCTTGCGCACGAACAGCGGCTGCACGCGGTTGGCGAAGAAGCGCAACCCCTCCTCGTCGGAGCCGGGCTGCCACTGCAACAGCTCGGGCTTGCGCTTGCTCAGGTCCTGCGCCCACGCCAGGATCGCCTTGTAGTCGCGGTCGCTGGTGTCCGGAAAGATGTCGCCACCCTCGTGGTACACGCCGCCGCCACGCAGCGCCAACGGGCGCCGGATCAGCTCGCTGACCACCGCCTGCTCGCTCAGGTAGCGCGTCGCCACCCAGTAGTTCCAGCGCTGCTGGCGATCGTCTTTGCCGCAGGTCAGGAACAGGTCGGCGGTCTGCGATCCGTGGCAGCTGGAGCCCGCGCAGCGCTTGAGCAGCACCGGCTGCACGCTGTTGACGAAGCGGTCGAGCGAGGTTGGGTCGCCCAGATCGGGCGCCGTGTCGAGATCCACGCCCGGCGCGCTCTCCACGCAGGAGCCGATGCTCTCGCGCAGATCGGGCTGCGGCACGCCGTTGTACGTGTGCCCGCCGTCGATCCACTGCTTGAGCGCCGCGTAGTCGTCCGAGCCCTGCGCGATCGCGCCTTCGCCGCCGCCGTGGCGGATGTCGGTGGTGACGGTGACGTAGCGGCGATCGGGCTGCGCGGGATCGGGGGGATCGACGGTCCGCACCTGGACCTGGATCGGTCCGCCGGCCTTGAGCAGCAGCAGTCCGACCGAGTAAGGCCCGTAAGGCTCCAGCACGTCGCTGCGGTGCATCAGGTGGTCGTAGCTGGTCAGATCCAGGTTGCCGAGCGCAAAGCCGTGCCCGTCATCGACGTGGCAGCCGGTGGTCTGTCGCTGGCAGCCGATGTCGATGATCGGCTGGATGCGTTCCTCATAGTAGGAGAACGGCTTGTGCTGCGGCGCCTGACACGCGCTCAGGGCGAGCAACCAGGGTGCGCACCAGCCGATGTTCCGAGCGTTCAAGCTCATCGCGCAAGGGTATCAGGTTGACCTGGAGCGAAGGAGAGCTACCTGCTCACACTCCCTCGCACCTCAGTTCCACGATCGCATCACCAGTGCTCGTGCTCGTGGAGTCGTAGTCGTGCTCGAGTCGCAGGCACCGTCGTGCTCGCGTCCGCGCCGCCGCCTGTCACGGGCTCATGCGCAGCGCGACCTCGATCGCGTCGAGCACCGACGGGTCCGTCTCCTTGCTGCGCGCTGCGCGCAGGTCGGAGGCCGCGCCGCCGAGCCGCCCCAACGACCACGCCGCGGCCTGACGCACCGGGGCCGCCGCATCGTGCTGCAGCATGTCGGCCAGCGTGCCCACCGACGCCGGCACGCCCATCTGTCCCACCAGCTGGGCCGCGCGCAGGCGCACCTGCGGGTCCGCGTCCTGCAGGCGCGCGGCGATCGCGTCGGTGTCGGCGAACTGGTTGACCAGCAGCACCTGATCGAGCGCCGCGCGGCGCACGCTGGCGTCCTGGTCCTCGAAGGCCGCGGCCAGCACCGCCTGGCCTTCGCGCGCGTTGAGCCTGCCGAGCGCGCGCACGGCCGACAGCCGCACCTGAGCCGAGCTGTCCTCCATCGCGGCCTGCTCGAGCGCGGGCAGCCCGCCCACGTCGAGAAACTCGCCGAGCGCCTCGGCCGCGCGGCTGCGCCGCACCGCATCGGGGTCCTGCGCCACGGTCCGCCGCATCGCCACCGCCACGCGCCCGTAGCCGAACGGCCGCTGGCGCAACCACCACGCCGCGATCTCGCGCACCTTGGGGGTGCCGCTGTCGAGCAGCTTCTGCTCGAGCAGCGGGATGCACTCCAGGCACTCGACGCGCTGGCCGTACTCCAGCGTGGCGGTGAGCGCCGTGGGCGACCCGGCGCGAATCGCGTTCATCATCTGCTCCAGCGTCGGCGCTTGCGTGCCCGGGCTCAGCTCGCCCCGTTTCTGGTCGTAGACCACGTTGATCTTGCTGCTGTCGGCGTGCACGCCGAGTGGCAGCAAGGCCGCTCCCAACCACAGCAGCCAGGTCAGTCGCGAGCGGGTCTGGCTCTCGTGCTGATCACCACGCGCTGATTCGGCAGGGCCAGACCCTGCTCTTTTCAGCAGGGGTGGCACGCGCCGCCCCTCCCCACGCGGGGCCGCGTTCCGCAGCAATTCTCGAACGAAACGTGATCGCTGCTCAGCACGAGATCCACACCCTCGCGAGCCGTTCGTGCCTTTGTCGCTTGGATTGCTCATGGTGACCTCAGTTCCCCTGCATGGAATAGGCGCTGGCACTATCCACGTTGCGGCGCGAGTAGTACTGCCCGCCGAGATCCGCCATGCGGATCAGCGTCAGGCGCTCTTCGGGCGTGAGCGAGACGCCCACGTCCTCGGGGTGCGGCGGCGTGGACCAGGCCCACTCAGTGCCGGCGCGGTCGTCGCTCGGGGTGGCGTTGATCTTCTGGATCAGGCGGCTCGAGCGCGCCGACGCGGGAACCACCCAGGGCGGATCGGGCACGTCGCCCGTCACCTGCATCTCGCCCATCATCGCCGACGGGTAGAGCAGCGTGACGTACGAGGCCGGATAGCTCACCGTGTCCTTCTCGTAATAGGTGTCGATCGGATCGCGGGTCAGCTTGAGATAGGGGATCTGGTAGGTCAGCTCGCCCTGCGACGGATCGTCGAGCGGAGGCGGAATGGTGACCGTGTACGAACGCCCCGCGAAGGGGTCGTTGGCGCCGCCGTCGTGGCACGACACGCACTTGGCGTCGAACACGTCCTGCACGTTCGGCCCGCTCTTGGCGCCGTACCAGGGCAGCTCGATGCGGTCGGCGACCGCCACCTGCGAGTAGTCCTTGTGGTCGAGCGGCAGCTGCTGCGCCAGCGTCGCGCCCTGGGTGGCCACCGAGGCCTCGCTGCGCGACTCGTGGCAGCCGCCGCAGGTACGGTTCTCGCCCGGCATCGCCTGGATCCACAGCCCCTCGCTGCGGATCGCCAGACCGAAGCGGTCGATCGGCTGCAGGTGGTACGGTAGGTACGGCACCACGTGCGCTTCCCAGGAGCGGTCGGGCTGCACGGGGACCTCGCCCAGAATCGCGGCGCCCTCGTGCATGGTCAGGCCGAACATGCGGACGGGGCCGATCTCCGAGGAGAAGCCCTCGATGATGCGCACCTTCTCGGTCTGCTTGAGCGCCTCGCCCAGCGCGACCGGCTGCTCGAACTGGCCGCCCTGGACCTGCTCGTCGAGCGAGGTGTCGGCGACATCGATCGAGCCGAGCACCGCGGCCTCCGCGCTGAACCCGCTCTGGCTGGGATCGGAAGGCGCGTCGATGCGGCTGCTGCGCACCGGCGGCTCGTCGCGCGCGCGCAGCGGCAGCGCGTACAGATCCCAGGTCTTGGGGTCGTCGTAGACGCGCACGCGCTGGCCGCTCTTCTGGTCGAGCAGGTAGATGCCGAACTTGGGCGCGGTGTCGGCGATCTCGAGCCGATCGCTGACGTCGCCGTTGGCCCACGAGACCAGCAGCTTGCCGGGCTCGAGCTGGTAGGGCGTGCGGTAGCGGCCGACGCCGGCCGGCACCACCTCGCCACGGCCGGTCGGCACCTGCGGCGTGAGCGAGGTGAAGCGCGCGGTCTGCTCGTCAACCTTGGCGATGGTCGAGGGCGCGCGGGTGTCGATCTTCATGATCGCGCCGGCCTGGATCGTGCCCTCGCGGTCGGTGCCGATGCCGATCAGCACGCCCGCCGACACCTCGTGCACCTGCACGATGCTGTTGAAGTCCTTGCCGTGCTGGCCCGCGACCGCGGTCATGCTGGTGCAGTCCGGATTCATGTGAAACAGCTTGACGTCGTTGACCGGGCCCAGGTGCTCCCAGCGCGAGTAGCCGACCGTGCCGTCGCTCATCAGAAACGGGTCGGCGGCGTGCGACAGGCTCTGCGAGCACAGCTGCCGATCGGCATCGCCGGACTCGCTCGAGACGGTGGCCAGCTGCGTCACCACGCGCCCGTGGTTGTACTCGTCGGCGCGCGTGCCCATCTCGGTGTAACCCTCGTTGGTGACGAACGCGATGCGCTTGCCTGGCACGTAGATCGGCCGTACGTCGTCATACGGCCCGAAGGTGAGCTGCTTGGGCCGCGAGCTGCCGTCCACGGCCGCGGTATAGATGTGATAGTGGCCGTCGTCGTCCTTGTGCCGCATCGCGAAGGTGACCTGCTTGGCGTCGAAGGACAGGTCGAGACCCGCGATGTCCACGTCCTTGAAGGAGGCGGTCAGGTTGCGTAACGTTCCGTCGGGTGCTGGTGGATTCAGCGTGAAGACGCCGCCGCCCGGCTCGTACCGCAGGTAGTCGATGACCTGCCCCGCACCCCCGGCAACGTCCTGCGAGCCGTCCTTGGTTAGGTACGCGCGCTTGGCGAACACCATGCCGTCGACCCCGGGCAACACGCCGTGGCTGCTCGCATTGTTCTGGCAGCCGATGAAGAGACCGGCGCCTCCGGACATTAAGAGAAAGCGGACTGCCAGCTTCGTCTTGTGCATTCGCCCCATCCTCCGGTTACGCCTGTGGCGTTCACCGCAAATCCGAGTAGCCAGGTGATCATGAGCAAGATACGGACCAGCCACCACGCGCCCTCCAGCCTCGAAATTACGGGAGAATCCAGGACCGCGCCTCGCCTCGGGCTGTGGCCGCGCACCCCCAAGCGGGGACGGTCTGGGGGCTTGCAACCCCAGTTGCTTGCCCTCAGCGCCGGCCTGGCGCTGCTCGGGCTGGCGCTGGCCGCCTCGACCGCCCGCGCGGACGCGCTCTCCAATCTGGAGGCGCCGCTGCGCCATGCCCTGCAGTCAGGCAGCTGGCTGACTGCCCTGGCCCTGGCCTTCGGCGCCGGGGTGGCGACCTCCCTGACGCCCTGCGTGTACCCGATGATCGTGATCACGGTGAGCGTGTTCGGCGCGCGCCAGGCGACCAGCAAGCTGGCCGCCGCGAAGCTTTCGACCGCGTTCGTGCTCGGCATCGCCGCGCTGTTCACGCCGCTGGGCGTGGTGGCGGCGCTGTCGGGCAACGTCTTCGGCAGCCAGCTCGCCAACCCGATCGTGCTGTGCGGGCTGGCGTTGTTCTTCATCGCGCTGGCGGCCTCGATGTTCGGCGCGTTCGAGCTCGACCTGCCCTCCGGGCTCAAGAACCGGCTGGCGATGGCCGGCGGCGACGGGCTCAAGGGCGCGTTCGTGCTCGGCCTGGCCAGCTCACTGATCGCCGCCCCCTGCACCGGTCCGGTGGTGGGCTTTCTGCTGACCTGGGTCGGCACCACGCGCAACGTGGTGTTTGGCGCGCTCGCCTTCTTCTCCTACTCGATGGGGCTCGGGCTGCTGTTCTTCCTGGTCGGCACCTTCTCGATGTCGCTGCCGAAGTCGGGAAACTGGCTGGAGGGCGTCAAGGGCGTGTTCGGCATCGTGATGCTCACCGCCGCGTTGTACTTCGTGCGCGACCTGATCCCGGGGCTGATGGGTCTGGCGCACCACACCACCCCGTTCTTGCTCGGCGCGCTCGGGCTGTTCGCGGCCGGCGCGGCGATCGGAGGCGTGCACCTGAGCTTCCACCACACGCCGCTGTCGGTGCGCATTCGCAAGAGCGCGGGCATCGCGCTCTCGGTCGCGGGGCTGAGCGGCGTGGTCGGCTTCTTGATTGCGCTGCCGCCGGGCGCCCGCATCAAGTGGCTCGACGACTACTCCACGGCGCAACAGCTCGCGCTTGCCAGCAATCGGCCAATGCTGGTCGACTTCGGCGCGTCCTGGTGCGGTGCGTGCGGCGAGCTCGACCGCGAGACCTTCTCGGACGCACGCGTGGTGCGCGAAGGCCAGCGCTTCGTGCCGGTACACGTGGATCTGTCTCCAGGCAAGGACACGCCGAAGAAGCAGGCGCTGCTGCGCAGCTACAACCAGCGCGGCTTGCCGCTGGTGGTGCTGCACGATCACTCCGGGCACGAAGTCGCGCGGGTGACCGGTTTCATGGGGCCGAAGAAGTTCCTGGAGCTATTGCGCAAAGTGGACTGACGCCGCACCGAGCGCGCGCTCGCGAATCGAGCGGATCGCGGACGCGCGCAAGGCGGCAAGTCAGGTGAAGGCGGCACTTCCCGAGCTCCCCGACTTCCTGTTGCATCCTCCCGAGGGAGACGCTGGACGCGCACGCGAATGCGCGGCTGGGCGTCTTGACGGGGCTCTGTGGATAGCCGAGATTGCCGTGTGCGCTGTGCGGTAGTGGTGGTGCTAGGCCTGGGCCTGGCGATCTGGCCCGTAGTTGGTCGCTCCGAGCCTAGCGTGCTCGCGGTCGCGAGCCCCAGCCGTGACAGCGCCAGCGCGAAGCGCTCTAGCAGCCGGCGCGATCCGGCCGACTCGGCGGCTGCCGACTCCGCGGACGCGGTCGTGGTGCCGCACGACTGGATGCCCTCACACGGGCGCGAGTGCGCGCGCAAGGGCCGGCGCAAGGGCTTCTGTCAGGGCCCGCGCAAGGTGCCGCTTCCGCACGGCGAGGAAGCCGCGCTGGCCAAGCGGCTCGGGCTCGGCACGCTCACAGCCGCGGGCGATCTGCTGTTCGAGTCGCCCAAGCCCGAGTGGATCGAGGCCGCGGGCGAGCCAAACGACGAGACGCTGTTGTGGCCGGTAGAGCAAGGCTCGGTGTGGCGCGGGCTGCAGCGCCCGCATCGCACCAAGAGCGGCTTTCACCATCGCCACAAGGGCGTGGACATCGGTGCGCCCGAAGGCGCGCTGATCCGCGCGGTCAAGAGCGGCATCGTCGGCTACAGCGACAACGGCGTGCACGGCTACGGCAACCTGCTGGTGACGATTCACCCCGACGGCTCGGTCGCGGCCTACGGGCACTGCCGCGCGATCTACGTGTTCGCGGGGCAGCACGTGAAGCGCGGGCAGGTGGTGGGCGAGGTCGGCCACACCGGCGTGGCACGCGGCTCGCACCTGCACTTCGAGTATCGCGAGCACGGCAGGCTGCGCGATCCGCTCAGGCTGTTCGCCGAACGCCCGGACGCGTGAGCGGCCGCTCTAGGGCGAGAGCGCGCGGCCTTCGTAGATGCAGGTCATGACGCGCGGGCCGCGCATGTACGTGTTTTCGAGCGACTGCAGCTCGAAGCCGGCGGCCTCGAGCAGCGCGGGGATGTCACGGTTGAGGTGGCAGCCTCCGGCCAGGCGCTTCTGCAGCGGGTTGAGCCGATCCTGCCAGCGCGCGACGCCAGGGTCGCTGGAACGGCCGTGCTCGAAGAAGTGCAGCGACCCGCCGGGCTTGAGCACGCGCCGCAGCTCGGCGAGCGCGGCCTGCACGTCCGGAATCGAGCACAGCGTGAGCGTGCTGAGCGCGCTGTCGGCGCTGGCGGTATCCAGCGGCAGGCGCGCGCCGTCGATCGCGACCAGGTCCACCTGGGCGTGGCACGCGGCGATGCGCCGTTGCGCGAGCCCGTAGCCCACCGCCGAGGGATCGACCGCGAGCACGCGCTGCACCTCGGCCGGATAGTGCGGCAGGTTGAGCCCGGAGCCGAAGCCGATTTCCACCAGCTGCCCGTGCAGCCCGGGCGTCGCGCGCGCGCGGTAAGCCTCGATCTCGGCGTTGCTCAGAACGCGATCGAAGATGCGCGGCAGGACCTGGCGTTCGTAGAAGCCCATGCGCCGCGCATTCTGCCACGCGAGGCCCGCGGCAACGATGGGCCCAGGGTGCATCGGGCCCAGGCTTGACACTGAACATCGGATCAGCCATCGTGATCCGCCCTGCACGGAGGCGCGAATGACCGCCGGCAACCCCAAGCTCTATCTCACCTACCGCAGCGAATACCTGGTGCTGCAAGACCTGTGCGTGGGCGTCCGCGACCGCCGCACGGGAGGCTGGCTGCCGCTGCACGCGGCGGCCTGCGCGCACCTGCTCGGGCCGCTGCGAGCGCTCGGAACCGACCCCGTGGCGGCCGCGCAACAGGCGCGCATGGGTGAGCGGCTGTGTCTGTTTGCGGCGAGCCGGCGCGTGCTCACCGGCCCGATCGTGGCGGTCGAACGGCCGAGCCCGGAGCTGATGCGGGAGGCCGAGCGCCAGTGGCAGGCGCTGTTCGCTCCGGCCGATCCGCGCCACAGCGTGATCGCGCTGGGTGCCAAGCCGCTGTGAGCGCCTCGAATGCGCGTGGGGACGGGGCGTGCGCGACGCGCGACACCGATCGGCCCGCGCCACTTGTGGTCCTTGTCGGCTTCCCGCGATCCTGCAAGCTGCTAACACGATGCCACTGAGAGAACCTTCATGAGCGAGCACGGCTCCGAGCACGCGCGGCACTGGACGCTCGACCCGAGCGTCGACTTCCTCAACCACGGCTCCTTCGGCGCCTGTCCCGCACAGGTGTTGCAGGCGCAGCAGGAGCTGCGCGCGCGCATGGAGCGCCAGCCGGTGGCCTTCTTCATGCGCGAGCTGCCGGCGCTGCTCGACGCGGCCCGCGCCGAGCTGGCCGAGCTGGTCGACGCGGACCCGGACGACCTCGCGTTCGTCGCCAATGCCACCACCGGCGTCAACGGCGTGCTGCGCTCGCTGGCGCTGCAGCCCGGCGACGAGCTGCTGACCACCGATCACGCCTACCGCGCCTGCCACAACGCGCTGGGCTTCGTCGCGCAGCGCGCGGGCGCGCGGCTGGTGGTGGCCGCGGTTCCGTTTCCTGTGCGTTCGGAGCAGGCGCTGATCGACGCAGTGCTGGCGCGGGTCGGCCCGCGCACGCGACTGGCGATGCTGGACCACGTCACCAGCCCGACCGCGCTGGTGTTCCCGATCGAACGGCTGGTGGCAGAGCTCTCCGAACGCGGGATCGATACTCTGGTCGACGGCGCGCACGCGCCGGGCATGCTCCCGTTGTCGCTGCGTCGCATCGGCGCCGCGTACTACACCGGCAACTGCCACAAATGGCTGTGCGCGCCCAAAGCGGTCGGCTTTCTGCACGTGCGCAGGGACCGGCAGGCTCAGATCCGCCCGCTCGCGATCAGCCACGGCGCGGGCAGCACGCGCCGCGACCGCTCGCTCTTCCTGCTCGAGCACGACTGGACCGGCACCCTCGATCCCACGCCCGCGCTGTGCATGCCGGCCGCGATCCGCTTCCTGGCCGCGCGACTGCCGAGCGGGCTTGCGGCCGTGTACGCGCGCAACCACGCGCTGGCCGTGGCCGGGCGCGCGCGGCTGTGCGACGCGCTCGGCGCCGCAGCGCCCTGCCCCGACGCGCTGCTCGGCTCGATGGCCGCGGTGCCGCTGCCGCTGGCGCCGCCCGCGCCGGCGGCCGCCCAAAGGCCGGCCTTCGCGCTCGACCCGTTGCAGGACACGCTGCTGGAGCGCCACCGTATCGAGGTGCCGCTGCAGCCCTGGCCCGCGCCGCCCGCGCGCCTGCTGCGCATTTCGGCTCAGCTCTACAACCACGAAGCACAATACCAGCGGCTCGCGTCGGCGCTGCGGGAGCACTTCGCCGCGGGCTGAGGTACTGGCAGGCCGCGCGCCCGCGACTATACTCGCCGGCATGCGCGTGCTCGCGGTTCTCGCCGTTCTGCTCGGAGCGGCCCGCGCGGCCGCGCAGCAGGACGCGCGCCGGCCGCCGGTGGTCGCGTCCGTGAGCGCAGGCGTGGGCACCGCGCTGGTTTCGCTCGCGGTCGGCGGGCTGCTGCTGGTGGGCAACGAGCGCACGCCTGGCCGTAAAGCCGGCGCCTACACCGTGCTCGGCGGGCTCGCGCTCGCGCCGGTGGTGTCGCACGCGGTCGCGCTGGAATGGAGCCGAGCGGCGCTGTTCGGCGGCGTGACCACGGCGATCGCGCTCGGCACCACCTGGCTGATCGAGACCAGCCCGGACGTGCTGATCGAGGGCAGCCTGCGGCGGCGGCGCCTGCTGGCGGTGTGCTACGGCCTACAGCTGCTCGCTGCGGGCGTGGGCCTGATCGACAGCCTCGCCGCGGTCGAGCGCGCGGCTCCGCGCAGCATCGCGCTGCAGCCCTGGCTGGGCCGCGGCCAGCTCGGCCTGGGCATGACGGGGTCGCTATGACGCGGCTCTTGCTGGCGCTTGCGCTCGCGTGGCTCGCCGCCGCCTGCGCGACCGTGCCGCAGAACCGGCGCGGCAAGCTGGCCGACCCGATCATGCAATTCGAGTCCGACTCGCTCGACGCGCACCGCAAGGCCAAGCTCTACTCGACGCGCGAGGCGGCGGCCGGCGGCGACGGCGAGCCCGCCGGCGGGGGATGCGGCTGCCAGTGAGGCGCTTGCGGCGCCTGCTGCTGGCGGCCGTCCTGCTGTGGTTGCCGCTGGTCGTGGCGGCCGACGACGCCGACCTCACGAACGAGCGCATCCTCGGTCCCCGGCCCGGGTTGCACGTGCAGTCGCTGCGCCTGCGTTTCAGCCACTTCGAGCAACAGGGCCGCGGCTACCAGTCGCAGGCCGATCGCCACGGCGCGCGCGCGCTCGGCTCGGAGGCGCTGCGGGTCGAGCAGCCGCAGCTCGAGCTGGTCGCGACGCAGGGCCGGCTCAGCCACCGGCTGTTCGTGCCGGTCGACGTGGTGACCTCGGCTTCGGCCGACGCGCTCGACGTGATGTCGAGCGCCTCGCGCGTCAACGAGGCGGCCAGCATCGACCTCACCAGCACGTACCACGGCGCCCACGACCAGGGCATGGTGCACGTCGCGTTCCACGACGAGGAGCCCTACCGATCCTCGCAGCTCGGTGCCGGCGCCAGCCACTCGTTCGCGGATGACAATGCGGTAGTCGCCGCCAGCGTTCACCAGCTGCTCGACGAGCTCGACCGCTTCAACGTCTACGGCACGCGCATGGGACGCGACTACCGCTCCACCACCAACGCCAACCTGGAGCTGACCCAGCTGCTGTCGCCGACCACGGTCGGCAATCTGAGCTACGGCGGGACGCTGCAGAAGGGCGAGCTGTCGAACACCTGGAACGCGGTCGCGCTGCAGAACGGCAAGCTCGGGCGCGAGTATCTGCCGCGCTCGCGCCTGCGCCACGCGCTGGTGGCGCGGATCGCCCAGGCCCTGCCCTGGGAGGGCGCCCTGCACGTCTCCTATCGCTTCTACGCCGACAGCTGGCACGTGCTCGCGCACACGCTCGAGTACGCGCTGTATCAGCGGCTGGGGCGGGCGCTCTACCTGCGCTTCGACTACCGTATTCACGTGCAGAACGCTCCCTATTTCTGGACCACGCTCGCGCCCGCCAGCAAGCCTCCGGGACTGCGCAGCGACGACAGCGATCTGGCGCAACTGACGGCACAGACCGTGGGCGGGGCCGCCAGCCTGGATCTGCCGCTTTCGGGCGGGGTGCGCGACTTGCACCTCGATCTCGGCTACGCGCGCTACTTCAGGAGCAACGATCTGCGTGTTAACATCTACACATGCGGCGTTGGTTTTGGCTTCTGAGCGTGATGCTGTGCGCCTGCGCGGGCTCGGCGCAGCGCGCGCCCGCGGCGCCGTTGCCGGGCGCTGTGCCCGCGGTCGAGGTGGCGACGCTGGACGGCCGGCCCACCGTGGTGCAGGCGCTGACCTCGGGCAAGGTCGCGCTGCTGGCACTGTGGGCGCCCTGGTGCGAGGCCTGCTCCGAAGAGCTCGCCGCGCTCTCGCGCCTGCACGAGCGCGCCGCGCCGCGCGGCGCGGTGGTGGTGGCGATCGCGGTCGGGGAGCCGCGGGCCAAGGTCGCCGAGTTCGTGAGCGCGCACGACCTGCGCTACCCGCAGCTGGTGGACGAGCAGTTCCGCCTGGCCGATGCGCTAGGCCAGCGGCGCGTGCCGGCCACGCTGGTGCTCGACCGCAGCGGGCACGTCACCTATGCAGGCGGCGCCCTGAATGAGGCAGCGCTGGCCGCGCTGCGCGCCGCGCTCGACGCCCCGCCGAAGCAGGCGCGGGACTGAGGCCGCGGACCAGGAAACAGGAAGGCGGCAAGGATCGGCTTTGTCCATGGAGCGCCCGCAACGGCCGCAGCACCATGCACTGCCTGCGCCGTCTTGCCCGAGAAAGCAACGCTTCCCGTCTTCCTGTGATCCGAGAGACCTACGCGCTCAGCGCTCCGCGAACGCCGCGCGCAAGGTTGCCTGCAGGTCGTAGCGCGGCGCGAAGCCGAGCTGCGCGCGGGCGCGCGAGTCGTCGACCATGCACACGTAGCGCAGGTGGTCGAGCTCCGGCGTGGGGAAGCTCGCCGCACGCGAGGACCACAAGCTGGAGATCACGCCTTTGACCAGCGGCCCGGGCAGCGCCCGCGGGCGCTTGCCCACCAGGCGCAGCATGCGCGACAACGCCAGCTCGCCGGGACCGCGCAGGTTGAAGATGCCGCGTACGCCCGGCCGCAGCGCCAGCGCGATCGCCTCCACCACATCGCGTTCGTGGATCACCTGCATCATCGGATCGAAGCCGAGCACGGTGACCGGCCGTTCCATTCTGCAGTAGTTGCTGGGCGCGTTGCGCACGCGTCCGAGGATGTGGCAGGGACGCAGGATCACGGTCTCGAGCTCGGGCTCCTTCCAGAAGAAGCTCTGCGCCAGCATGTCGACCTCGACCAGGTCGCGGATGCGCGAGAACTCCTGCGCACCCAGCAGCGGTGCTTCCTCGGTGAGGAACTGCGGATTGTCCGGGCTGGGGCCGTAGAGCGAGGCCGACGAGAGCACCACCAGCTTGGGCACGCGGTACTGGGCCATGTACTCGAGCAGCTTCTGGAAGCCGACCACATTCCACTCGTGGTGAATGCGGTCGTTCTCGCGCAGGTTGTGCATCACGCCCAGGTGAACCACCGCGCGGATCCCGCCGGCGCGGAAGATGTCGCGCGTCTTGCGCCGCCGCAGGTCGAGCTGGTGGTGGACGATGTCCTCTGGCCGGTTGTCGAAGGGGCGCCGATCGATGCCCACGACCCTGCCGGCGCGGTGGAGCTTGCGCGCGAGCAACTGGCCCATGCGCCCCACGATCCCGGTGATCACCACCGCACCCTCGGCACCAACCGCGGGCATCGGCCGCGGCGTGGCGCGCGGGCGGCGCTCGGGCGCCTGCGCCGCTGGCTGCGCGGGCGGCCGCGGCTCCGCGGGCGCTGGCGTGTGCGCGCGGGCCGCGGGGCGAGCGCGCCGGCGCCGGGCTTGCGGCGCAACCTGCTCGCTCATCGCTTCGCCTCCGGCGCCGAGGCGGGAGCCGAAGCCGGAGCGGGCGCCGAAGCAGGAGCGGGCGCCAGGGCCTCGGCCTGCGCCGGGCTTTCTGGCTTGGGCTTGGGCTTGGGGTCGTCTATCAATTGCACCTCGGTCTCGTAGATCTCGCCGCCGGCGACCACGAATAGATTGCGCCCGCGCAGCGGCGCCGCCAACCCCGCATCCATATAGTCCCAGGCGGCGATCAGCTGGCCCTGGGCCGGGCCGGGCTCGAGCGAGGTCAGGCGCATCGCGAGCCAGGGCGTGCTCGCGAACGCGGACGCGTACCACGCGCGCACCTGGGCGCGGCCGTCGTGGCGCTTGTAGTTGCCGTCGTCGGTGCGGGTGAACGGCTCGACCAGCGATCCACTGTCGACGAACAGCGCCGCCACCGCGTCGGCGTCGGCGCGGTCGAAGGCCGCGATGTAGTGGCGCACGAGCTGGCGATTGTCCAGGCGCTTCCACTCTGCGCGTCGATACACGAAGCGCGCGTCCAGGCCGCGGCAGAAGGGCGAGCGCCGCATCACCACCTCGAGCTGGTCGCCGAACAGGCGCAGGGTGCCCTCGCTCGACTGATGCTCGCTCGGGCCGCACGCTTGATCCGCAGGCAGCGTGACCAGCGCCTGCGGCTCGAAGCGCCAGAGCTCGGCCTTGGGCGCGGGCTTGACCGCGAACACCTGGGTGCTGGCGCAGCCCTGCACCTGCAGCTCGGTATCGAAGGTCATCAGCAGCTCGCCGTGCTCGAGCGCGAGGCGCAGCTCGCGCTCGAAGCCCACGCTGCCGAGCGGGATCGGACCGTCGCTGCACTCGGTGTCGACCCAGACGAAGCGGCTGCCGTCGAGCGAGGCCAGCGCGGGCCCGCCCGCGGTCGGGGTGTCGCGCGTGCCCCTGCCCTGGCACGCGCTGGCGGCCAGGCTCAGCGCCAAGACGGCGGCGTTGGTGGCGCGCGTCATCGGTTACCAGAAGATCGCTTTGCGCTCGCGCAGCGCGCGGTTGACCATGCTCTGCACCGTGGCCTGGACCACCCACACCTTCGCGTCGATCGCCGCATCCTCGTCGTCGGGATCGCCCGAGAAGCGCAGCGGCTCGCCGAAGTAGAGCCGATACTTGGTGGGCAGCGGCAGCAGCATGCCCATGAACAGCTGGGGGATGATCGGCACCGAGGGCGTGCCCAACAGCCGGGCGAGCTTGCGGATTTCGGCGACGGACGGGTACTGCTCCTCGGCGCCGATCACGGCGACCGGCACGATCGGGGTGTCGCTTTCGAGCGCGAGCCGCATGAAACCCTGTCCGAACGGCGCCAGCTTGTAGCGGTCGGCAAACGTCTTGCTGATGCCCTTGACGCCCTCGGGAAACACCAGCAGCGCTTCTTCCGACTCGAGCAGGCGGCGCGCGTTGTCGGGCGTGCCCAGCACCTGTCCGACGCGCGGAAACCAGATCGAGAAGAAGGGCAGCGTGCTGATGAAGCGCTCGATCATGCTGCGCACGAAGCGCGGGCGCTTGGCGTCGAGGATCAGCGCGCAGGCGATCATCACGCCGTCGAGCGGGATCTGTCCGCTGTGGTTGGAGACCAGCAAGACGCGGCCCTCGGGCACGTTGTCGATGCCGTGCACCTCGGCGCGAAACCAGAAGCGGTACAGATAGACCAGCAAAGAGGCGGACGCGCGCACGGTGTCGACGTCGGCGCCGAAGGGATCGACGCCGATCTCGTTCTTCGAGAGCGTGAGCGCCTGGGCGATGCGCTCGTCGATGTCCTGGCCGGTGAGCCGGCTGCCGAGCGCGACCGCGCCGTCGGTCAGGCGTTTGAACACGGCTCGCAACGCCGTGTCCGGCGCCATGCCGCGGACCGTGCTCAACGCCGTCGACGGTACGAAGCGCCGTTCACTCACGGCAATCACTGTGAAGAATGCCCGAGGCAGCGTCAACGCGGAAACGCCGCACTCGTCCCCCGCTGCGCGGCCGGAAAGTTGACCCGCGTGGCGCCCGTGTGATTGTGGGGCATGCTCCCGCGCAGCGCGCTTCCCTGGGGCCCGTTTCTGCTGCTCGCGGTGGCGGTTTGCCCGGTGCGCGCCGAACGCGCCGAGGGCGAGCCCGCACCGGCTGCCGCTCGTGGGCACGCGCCGAGCGGGCAGCCCGCCGCCGCCGAGCAGGACGCGCCCGAGCAGGCGCGCGGCGAGCCCGCGCGCGCCGGAGACGAGGACGAGGGTGTCGAGGCCGCCGCGGAGCAGCCGCAGGCGCAAGCACAGCCGGAGCCGCCGGGTGCAGCGGGTGCACAGGCTGGCCTCGAGGCAAGCGCTGCGGCGGATGCACGGCGCGCGGGCGAGGCGCAAGCTGCAGCGGATGCGCAGGCTGCGCCGCCGGCCCCGGCCGCGGAAGTTGCGGAACCGAACGCGCCGCCGATCGCGGAGCGCGGGCAGGAGGCAGCAACCCCGGCGGCCGCGCCCGCGCCGGCTCACCACCCGCACATCGACTACTCGCGCTTCAGCGCGGGGCCGCGCGCCGTGCCGCGCCGCCGCGGCGCCTCGCTGCGCCGGGCCGAGGCGCTCGGCATCGGCGGCTACGCCTCCACGCGCGAGCTGCTGTGGAACCGGCCGAGCGCCGAGCTGCTGGCGGCCGTGCCGGGCAAGGCGCCCAAGACGCTGCTGTGGCCGGTGGTCGGCGGCGTGTTCGGGCGCGGCTTCGGCTACACGCGCAAGCTGCGGCCCGAGCTACGCCACAACGGAGTCGACATCGGCGCGCCCGAGGGCGCGGTGGTGCGCGCCGTGGCAGATGGCCTGGTGATCTACAGCGACAACACGCTGCACGGCTTCGGCAACGCCGTCATCATCCTGCACCCGGGCGGCTGGACCTCGCTGTATGCCCACACCCAACGCGTCACCGTGCAGCCCGGCTACTACGTCAAGCGCGGCGAGCGTATCGCGCTGGTCGGCCACACCGGCATGGCGTGGGGGCCGCACCTGCACTTCGAGTTTCGTGACAACGGACGCTGGCGCGATCCGGAGCGGCTGTTCGTCGGGCGCAAGGACGCGACGCTGGCCGGCCCGCTGGTCGACCTGGCGCGCGTCGCGCCCGACAAGCCCAAGCCGCCGGCCCAGGCGCGGCCGCGGCACGCGCGCGAGGCCGCACGCGCGCACGCGCGCACGCACCACCGCGACGGCGGGCGCGAGCGGGCGGACGCGCGCGCGCCAGGCCGCAAGCACGCCGCGGGACACGAGCGGAGGGGCCGAGCAGCGCCTCGATCGATGCGACCTCGCGCCGTCGCGTCACCCCATTCCCGTTCGATCGGTCGCGAGACCGGGCGAGCCGCGCTCTGAGCGGCCGGCGCCGCGCTTCCGCCTTGGAGCGCTGGCGACCCCGGGATATGATGCCGGCGCGGCCCGCGGGCCCTCGCCCGCCGTCTGGAGGAACCGATGCGCTTCTCTTCGCTGTTGGCTCCGCTGCTGGCCGTCGGCCTGTCGGCGTCGCTCTGCGGTTGCAAGATCTTCAAGACCACCTGCAAGGAGAGCGATCGCACCTGCCTGGCGGACCCTCTCTACGCCGCCGGCGTGGACGGCGCGTGCACTCGCGACGCCGAGTGCAAGGCGGGGCTGTACTGCGTCAAGCGCAGTTGCCAGGCCAAGGGCAACACCGCGACCGGCAAGACCTGCCGCTTGACCGCGGAGTGCGGTGACAAGGACTACTGCGGCAGCCAGCGCCTGTGCAAGCCTGCCGGCGTCGCCAGCCAAAATGAGAACTGCCAGAATACCGGAAGCTGCGTACACGGCCTGGTGTGCGAGGCGCCCGACCTGTCACAGCTCGGCACCGTCAGCCTGTCGGCGCTCGCGCAGACCAGCGGCGAGTGCAAGAACGGCGGCAACAAGGAGCAGGGCGAGAAGTGCAGCGTGCTCTCCGACTGCCTGGCGGGCCTGAGCTGCGTGGAGCTCAAGGCCGGCGACAAGCGTTGCATCGATCCGCCCGCGAGCGACACCGAGCTGCCCGCGCTGCCCGCGTTCTGGGAGGGCGTGTCGTGCGCCGAGGTCAAAGCGACCGATCCGATCGAGAGCTTCTTCGAGGTGCCGCGTGCCAGTGGCGGCGAGTTCTTCAAGCTTCCGTTTCCCAATGACGTACGGCTCAAGGACGGCCACCCCGACCTGAACGGCTTTCCCACCCCGCCCGCCAGCCTCAACCTGCCCTACGTCGAGCGCTACGTGCAGGTCGCCCAGCAGGACCTCGACGGCTTCTCGACCAATCCGGTGGTGTTCTTCCGCTTTTCGCAGCCGTACGACTTCGGCAGCGTCGAGTGTAAGGACCCGGGCCCGTGCTCGGTGCGGATCGTCGACATCACGCCCAGCTCACCCGACTACGACGCCAAGGGCAGCATCGAATGGAAGACCACGACCGGCCCGCTCAGCCACTACATCTGCCCGCACTGGCTCGCGCTGCACCGCCCGGCCGGCGACCCGTTGCTCCCGCACACCACCTACGCCGCGATCATCACCAACGACATCGTGCCCAGCGCCGGCGGCAGCTACGCCCGCGGCCAGGACTTCGACGCCATGCTCGCCAGCAGCGCACCCAGCGGCGACGCGGAGCTGAAGGCGGCCTATGATGCGTACGCGCCGCTGCGCGCGTGGATCGACGATACCGGCCAGAACGCGGACACCATCCTCAACGCGACCGTCTTCACCACTCAGGACACGGACGCGCTGCTGCCCAAGCTGCGCGACAAGATCCAGAGCGACGCGAAGCCGAGCGTGTCGGAGCTGACGGTGTGCGATTCGGCGGACACCAAGTCCCCCTGCGAGGATGCGAGCGGGCGCGGCAAGTGCCACGACCCGACCAGCGAGTTCGTGGAGATCCACGGCCGCATCAAGCTGCCGATCTTCCAGCAGGGCACCGCGCCCTACAAGGAGCCTTCGGACGGCGGCGGCTTCGATCTCGACAGCAGCGGCGCACCGGTGGTGCAGGACCACGCCGACGTGTGCTTCGCGCTGTCGGTGCCGGCGGCCGCCGCGCCCGCCGCGGGCTATCCGGTGCTGGTGTTCGCGCACGGCACCGGAGGCAGCTTCGCCGACGAGATGACGGCGAGCGGTTTCGCCGAGGTCGCGGCCACCGCCAGCGTGCCTTCGGCGCTGGTGGCGATCGACATGCCCGAGCACGGCGACCGGCGCGGCGACTCGACCGACGCCCCGGAAGATCTGTTCTACAACTTCCTGAACCCGCGCGCCGCGCGCGACAACGTCCTGCAGGGCGCCGCCGATCTGATGTCGGTGGTGCGTTGGGTCAAGCTGGGTGGGCTCAGCGCCGCCGCGTCGCCGACCTCGCACGCGGTGCCCTTCGACGTCGCGCACATCGCATTGATGGGGCACTCACAGGGCGCCACCCACAGCGCGGTGATGATGTCCTTCGAGCCCGACCTGACCGGCGTGGTGCTCTCGGGCAACGGTGGACACCTGACGACGTCGTTGCTGACCAAGACCAGCCCGGTGGACATCGCCTCCGTGCTTCCGCTGGGCCTGCTCGACCCTGACTCCAAGTACAACCTGGCCGGCGGCGCCTACAACCCCGCGCTGTCGATCCTGCAGATGGTGATGGATCGGGCCGATCCAGTGAACTACGCGCGCCACGTGCACAGCGATCCCACCGCCTCGGTGCCGCAGGGGCAGCACGTGTTCATGACCTACGGCCTGGACGACACCTATTCGCCGGTGCAGACCCAGCGTGCATATGCGAGCGCCGCCAGCCTCACCGTGGCCGAGCCGGTGCTCGACAGCATGCTCAAGCAACCGAGCGCGCCCTCCCCGCTGGTCGACAACGAGCTGGTAGGCGGTGCGGCGCGCACGATCGGGCTCAAACAGTACGCGCCCAAGGGCTCGACCGACGGGCACTTCGTCGCCACCGATCCGGGTCAGGACGGGCGGCCGGACGTGGAGCACTTCCTGGACCTGCTGCTCTCGGGTCAGGAACCTGAAATCGGGCGCTGAGCGCGACGGCCGGCCACGGCCCTTGCTCGGCGCGCGCAAATCGGCGACATTGCCGCCGCATGTCCGACTCGAAGCAACCACCCCGGCTGCCCGACGTGGTCGACGAGGCCGGCGACACGCCGCGCTGGGTGCCGCTGCTGGGGCTGGGGCTGCTGTGCGCGCTGGCGCTCTTCCTGGCCCTGCGCCACGCGCTCGATCAAGGGCAAAGCGGGAAGACCCCCGCCGCCGTCACGCAGGACGCGGGCGTACCGCCCGCGAAGTGAGCTCGCGGGCGCACGTCACTTGCCCGCGGCACGCCCCGCGGGCTCGGACTTGGTGTGCTGCTCCGGCTGGTCCGCCAGCAGCAGCTTGCGGCGCGAGCGCAGCGAGCGGCCGGTCACGTCGAAGGGCGGCGGCTTGCTGGCGTCGCAGCCCGGCGCGAAGCCGGACGCGTCAAAGTCGTAACTGACCTCGCCGCGGCCGTGCTTGGTCCTCGCCTCGACCGTCACCGAGTGCTTGCCGGCGCGAGCCGGGCTGCAGTAGCTCAGCAGATAGTAGCGGCGCGTGTAACGCACGATGCGGTCGCCGATTTGCTTGAAGGCGTCCGCCAGCGCCGCGCTGTTGTCGACGCGGATGTAGCCGCTCTTGCCGATGCGCGCGAGCGTCGGATCGTCGATCTCGTTGCCCACGCCGATCGCGAAGATCGAGTCGTCCGAGGCGTCGATCGCGTCGAGCATCTGTTGCAGCGGCACGCGCGCCGCCCGGTCGGTGCCGTCGGTGAACACGACCAGCGTGCCGAAGCGCAGCGGCACACGCGCGTGCTTCAAGCCCTGCTTGAGCTTGCCGAGCGCCTCGACCACGGCGCCGTGCAGGTTGGTCGAGGGATCGCGGGTGCTGAACGCCGACAGCTTCGCGAGGCCGCGTTCGGTGCGCTGCTCCGACTCCGTGAACGGGGTGATCTCATATAGGTCGGGCGAGCCGTCGAAGGCGTAGACCGCGACCTTCTGATATGGCTCGACGCGCGCCACGAAATCGTCGGCGGCTTGCACGATCTTGCCGACCTGGTCGCTCTCGGTGACGCTGGCGCTCATGTCGACCAGCAGCAGCGTGTAGTGGACCGCGGCGATTTCGGGATTGACGATGGTCTGGCGGCTCTCGTCGCGCGACACCAGCTTGCCGTCCTCGTAGATGTTGAAGTCGCTCGCGAGCAGATCGGCCACCGGCTCGCCCCTGTCGTCGTCGACTGCGAAGTACACCGCCACGTTGCTCGGCTTGTGATAGGCGGCGTCGATCAGGGTGGGCCTGAGCCCTGCGCCGCAGCCCGAGATCAGCAACCCACACAGCGCGAGCGTTCGAGCCTTCATGCTTCCTCCAGCCGGCTGCGGTGATAGCAGCTATCCGCCGGGCTGTCGCGCGCCCTCCGGCGCCTCGCGCATGGGCGGGATCTCGAGCCGAATGCGCCAGTGCCCTTGCTCGCGTACCAGCGGCACGTCGGCGCGCGGGCCGCTCTTGTCGGCGCTGACGGTGACCACCGCGTGGTCGCCGTCGATGCGCTCGTGCATGCCGGCCCGCGTGCCGGGCGCGAAGCGCCGGCGGAAGCGCCCGCGTGCCAGCATCTGCCAGGGCTGGAAGCTGCGCCCGGAAAGCGCGCTCGCCCGCGCCGCGCGACGCGCCAGCGCCGCGCGCGCGGGTGCGTCCATCAGAGAGTAGGCTTCCTGCAGGGCGTCTTCCTCGTCGGCGCCGCGCTCCATCGCGTCGAGAAAGTGGCGCACGGTCTCGACCGGCGACTCGTTGGCGGAGCGCCCGCAGGCGACGGTCAAGACGGCCAGCCCGAGCAGGGCGGCGAGCTGGCGGCGTGCGCGCATCGCCCCGGAACATATCGCCAATGCCGGCTCGTGCCAGCTCTCCTCACGGGCAGGGCACCCGCCCTCCCTGTCCTGGCGGCGAAGCCGTCAGCGCCCACCCCTCGGCGCGTCGCCGTGCTCCGTTCACGAGCTGATCGCGCCGGACACCACCCAGCTTCGAAGCCCAACGGCGGGAACACTCGCCATTGACGCATCAATGCGCAGGGCTAAGATGCCTCTGGCGACGCGACCCGGTGGCTTTGGGGGCTCGTTGCGCGCTCGGCTCACAGGCGAGGAAGCGTACAATGACCGACAAAAGCTACGACGTGATCGTGATCGGTGGCGGGCCCGGGGGCTACGTCGCGGCCATCCGCCTGGGGCAGCTCGGGCTCAAGACGTTGGTCGCCGAAAAGGAGTACATGGGCGGGACCTGCCTGAACTGGGGCTGCATCCCGTCCAAGGCCTTGATCTACGCCGCCGGTCTGGCGGACCGCGTGCGCCATGCGCAGAACATGGGCATCAGCGTCTCCGACCTCAAGCTCGACGTGCCGGTGATGCAGACCTGGAAGGGCGGCATCGTCAAGAAGCTGACCAGCGGGGTCTCCAGCCTGGTCAAGAGCAGCGGCGGGCAGATCGTGATGGGCAAGGCGCGGCTGACCGGCGCGCACACCGTGCTGGTCGACAAGAACGACGGCAAGAGCGAGTCGTTCGTGGCGCGCAAGGGAATCGTGATCGCGACCGGCGCCAGCCCGATTCAGATCCCGGGCTTCGAGCCCGACGGCGAGGTGGTGATCACCGCGCGCGAGGCGGTCAGCCTACAGAGCGCGCCCAGGACGCTGGTGCTGATCGGCGGCGGCATCATCGGCATGGAGCTCGGCATGATGTACCAGAAGCTGGGCGCCAAGGTGATCGTGGTCGAGATGCTGCCGCGACTGCTTTCCGGGATCGACGCCGACCTGGTGCAGGTGGTGGAGCGCAAGTTCAAGGCGGCTGGCGGCGAGCTGCTGCTGGGGGCGCGCGCCAAGGGCGCCAAGGTGGCGCAGGGCCACGCCACGGTCGAGGTCGAGCACGAGGGCGCGCAGCGCGTGCTCGAGGCCGACAAGGTGCTGGTGGCGGTGGGCTTTCGGCCGCTGTCGGGCGAGCTCGGCCTGCAGGACTTCGGGGTCAAGACCGACGCGCGCGGGCACATCCAGGTCGACGATCAGCTGCGCACCAACGTCGCCGGCATCTACGCCATCGGCGACGTGACCGGCGCGCCCTACCTCGCCCACCGCGCGATGAAGCAGGGCGAGGTGGTGGCCGAGGTGATCGCCGGACGCAAGGCGGCCTGCGACTACCGCGCGATGCCGTCGGCGGTATTCACCGACCCCGAGATCGCGACCGTGGGGCTGTCGGAGGAGGAAGCCAAGCAGCGCGGCATCGCGGTCAAGATCGGCAAGTTCCCGCTCGCGGCCTCGGGCCGCGCGATGGCGATGAATGAGACCGCGGGCTTCGTGAAGACAATCGTGGACGCCGACAAAGACCAGCTGCTGGGCACCGGCATCGTGGGCGCCGAGGCCAGCGAGCTGATCGCGGAGGCCACGCTCGCGCTCGAGATGTGCGCCTACGCGGACGACGTGGCGCTCACGGTGCACACCCATCCGACGCTGTCCGAGTCGTTCAACGAATCGGTGCGGCACGCGCTCAAAGAGGCGATCCACATCGTCAACAAGTGAGCGCGCGTCCCAAAGGCGAGGCCTGCTGCGACGTGCATCTCGAAAGCGCGACACGCGACGCGGCGCCTGCGCCCGGGCCGCGGCCGCGGGCCGCAGCGGCGCGCGCGCTGGACGTGTACCGTCTGGGCAGGATCGGCTACGCCGCCGCGCTCGCGCTGCAGCAGCGCCTGCTCGAAGCTCGCATCGAGGGGCGCATCGCCGACACGTTGTTGCTGCTGGAGCACGAGCCGGTGATCACGCTGGGCCGCGGCGCCAAGCCCGAGCACGTGCTGGCCTCGGGCCAGCTGCTCGCCGCGCGGGGCGTGGAGCTGTACGAGACCGGCCGCGGCGGTGACGTGACCTACCACGGTCCAGGCCAGCTCGTGGGCTACCCGATCGTCGATCTGAGCCCGGACCGTCGCGACGTGCGCAAGTACGTCATGGGTCTCGAGGAGGTGATGATCCGCACCGCCGGGGCGTTTGGGCTGCGCGCGGGGCGCATTGCGGGCCTCAACGGCGCGTGGATCGAGCAGCGCAAGCTGGGCGCGGTGGGCGTGCGCATCCGCCGCTGGGTGACGATGCACGGCTTCGCGCTCAACGTCAGCACCGCGCTCAGCGCGTTCGAGCTGATCGTGCCCTGCGGCATCAGCGACAAGCAGGTGACCTCGCTCGAGCGCGAGCTGGGCAAGGCGCCGGCGATGGCCGAGGTCGAGCGCGCCGTGCTGAGCGCCTTCGCCGAGGTGTTCGGGGCGGTGGCGCGCGAGCGCGCGGGCCTGCCCGAGCCGGAGGCATGAGCGCGATGCCTGCACGAGGCAAGCACGCCCCGGCCGCAGGCGCGCGGGCCGGCGGCGGCGCCACCCGCAGGCGCGGCGCCGCGCACGCGCAGCGCATGCGCGCGATGGTGCTTGAGCGTCCCGGCGGCGGGCTGGTGGCGCGCGAGCTGGAGGTGCCCGCGCCCGGCCGCGGCGAGGTGCTGCTGCAGGTGCGGGCGTGCGGGGTGTGCCGTACCGACCTGCACATCCTGGACGGCGAGCTCAGCGAGCCGGTGCTGCCGCTGGTGCCGGGCCACCAGATCGTGGGCACGGTCGCCGCCCTCGGCCCGGGCGTCGATCGCTTCGCGCTCGGGCAGCGCGTGGGTGTGCCGTGGCTCGGGTCGACCTGCGGGCGTTGCGCGTTCTGCCGCAGCGGCCGCGAGAACCTGTGCCCCAAGGCGCGCTTCACCGGCTACCACCGCGACGGCGGATTTGCCGAGCGCGCGGTCGCGGATGCGCGCTACTGCTTTCCGCTGCCCGACCGCTTCGACGACCTGCAGGCGGCGCCGCTGTTGTGCGCCGGCCTGATCGGCTATCGCGCGCTGCGCATGTGCGGCGACGCCAGGCGGGTGGGCTTGTACGGCTTCGGCTCTGCGGCGCACATCGTGGCGCAGGTGCTGCGCCATCAGGGGCGGGAGAGCTACGCGTTCACGCGCACAGGCGACGTGCAGGCGCAGGCGCTCGCGCGCGCGCTCGGCGCGGTCTGGACGGGGGCGTCGAGCGAGCGAGCGCCTGTGCCGCTCGACGCCGCGATCGTGTTCGCGCCGGTCGGCGCGCTGGTGCCGGCGGCTCTGCGCGCGCTCGCTCCGGGCGGCAGCGTGGTCTGCGCCGGCATTCACATGAGCGACATTCCGTCCTTCCCCTACAGCCTGCTTTGGATGGAACGCAGCGTGCGCTCGGTCGCCAACCTCACGCGCCGTGACGGTACGGAGTTTCTGACACTGGCCGAGCAGGCCGGCATCCACACGCAGGTCCACGCCTTCGAGCTCGAGCAGGCCGGCGAGGCGTTGCAAGCCCTGCGTGAAGGCCGCTTCGCCGGCTCCGCGGTGCTGCGCTGCGCGGGGCCCGCAGCCGCGTCGCCGCGGCAGCGCGCACGAGGCGGTGCCGGGTGAAGCGCCCGCCGCGCAAGGGCTTGGGCGCGTGCTTCGGCGCGTGCGTGCTGTCGGCCTTGGCCGCGAGCGGCTGCGCCACGCTCCCCAGCGATCCGGTCGAGCGCGCGGTCTACAACGACCTGCGCAAGGCCGTGCAGCTCAGCGATGACAACGGCTGGGTCATCGATCGCGCCCAGCTCCACAACAACGCCGAGGCCGCGCTGCGCAGCGTGTGCCAGGCCGAGCCGGCGTCGCTCGACGACCTCGAAGCCTGGCTCAACGGCCAGATCGCGCTGGCCGGCGGTCCGGCCGAACGCATCTATCACGATCACGGAAACCAGCTGGAGCCAGCTTCGGACTCGCTGTCGCTCGAGCGCACGCGCGCGCTGTTGCGCTACGCGCGCCGCCGCGCGGCGACCGACTGTCCGTTCTGGCTCGAGCCGAGCGAGCACTTCTCCGGCACGCAGGGCGACGCCGGCCGCTTGGTCATCCTGGCCGAGACCGTGGGCTTCGCTTCCTACGTGTTCGAGACCAAGCTGCCGGCCGTGGGCGGCGGCGGCCGGCTTTACCTCGGGCACGGCCTCGGGCCCCAGCTCACCTTCGCGGTGGGCGGCGAGCTGTCCGCCAGCAGCGCGTTCGCGCCTCAGAGCGCCAAGGCGCGCGGCCTCGACACCACCATCTCGATCGCGGTGCCGCTGCTGCTGCGGGTCTCACGCTTCTCACGCGTCTTCGACCTCGGCCTGGCCCCTGTCGTACGCCTCAACCGCACCCAGGCGGTCTGGCCGCCGGGCGGCCGTATCGAGCTGGCCGGCGGCATCGCCACCATGCGCGGCGCGAGCTTCATGCCCTACGCCATGCTGTTTGTCGCCTACGAGCTGCACCCGCCCACCTCCACCGCGCCCCTCGACAACAGCGTGCTAATCGGGACCCGCCTGGCCTTCGACTGGGCTCCGTAAACCGGCTTTGCCCGGGGGCCGAAGGCGCGATACGTTCCGGGCAGGAGAGCTCTCATGCCGGAAACCTTCGAAACCCCGCGCCGCTCCGAGCAGCCCGATTCGATCGCGACGCGCCGCGTGCACCAGAAACAGCGCCTGGCGGCGGCGTTTCGCCTGTTCGCGCGCTTCGGCTACGACGAGGGCGTGGCCGGACACATCACGCTGCGCGATCCCGAGCAGCCGGATTGCTTCTGGGTCAATCCCTTCGGCATGTACTTCGGCCACATCCGCGTATCCGACCTGATCCTCGTCAACGCCGGCGGCGAGGTGATCAAAGGTCGCGCGCGCGTCAACCGCGCCGCCTTCGCCATCCACTCGCGCGTCCACGCGGCGCGCCCGGACGTCATGGCCGCCGCGCACAGCCACTCGATCTACGGGCGCAGCTGGTCCGCGCTGGGGCGGCGGCTCGATCCGCTCACCCAGGACGCGTGCGCATTCTACCAGGATCACGGGCTGTTCGAGGACTACACCGGAGTCGTGCTCGACACCGCGGAAGGCGACCGCATTGCGAGCGCGCTCGGCGCCCACAAGGCGGTCATCCTGCGCAACCACGGCCTGCTGACCGTCGGCCACAGCGTGGAGTCCGCCGCGTTCTGGTTCATCAGCATGGAGCGCTGCTGCCAGTCCCAGTTGCTGGCGGAAGCCGCCGGCAAGCCGTGCCTGATCGACCCCGAGAACGCGAGCAAGACCCGCGACCAGGTCGGCTCCGAGGGCGCTGGCTGGCTGGGTTTCCAGCCGCTCTATGCGCGCATCGTGCGCGAGGAGCCCGACCTGCTCGAGTAGAGCCCGCGCGCCAACCGCGCTTAGCACTAGCGAGGCTGCGCCTCAGACCCATGAGAGATGCTGGTCTACTCGCGCCAAGACAGGGGCCTCGCTAGCCTTCTGTGACCGGGAGGGGCACGCGCCCCTCCCGCCCGTTGCGCAAAGCCCAACGGGGCCCACTCTCCCGCGGGGTCGCTTCGCTCCGGCGCTCAAGACTTGACTCATCTGTGCAGATCCGCCGGCCCCAGGCAATCTAGCGCGATGTGCGATCGCGACCACAGGCTGCGACAAAAGCGCGCGCGCGCGATCGGCAAGCATTGCGGCCGGCGATCGGCGGCAGTAGCCTCGTGCGCGAGTGGCAAGCTGGATCGAAGGCCATCGGCTTCGCTGTGGCCCGCTCACCGACGCGGCCTCGATCTTCAGCGCGAGCTTGGGTGTCGAACGTGATCCTCCCCGAGGCGCGCACGGCCTGCTCGCGCTGGCGCGCGCGCTCGAGCGCTTCCCGTGCGAGCCGGAGCCGGAACAGGAGCGGTTGTTCGTGGAGCTCGCGGGCGCGTACCTGGCGCTACTGCTTTGCGACGCGCTGACCGTGCCGCGCCACGTCACGTGCGACGGCCGTCACGGGCTCGAGCTCGGCGCGCACGCGTTCTTCGATCCCTTCGTCGCGATCGAGCTCGCGCTCGCGGCCGACAACGTGCGCGCGTGTCTGGCCGAGCAAGTTTCGGCGGTCGAAGCCGAGACCGCCAGCACGCACGCGCGCGCCGCGGCCGCGCACTGGGCGCGCGCGCGAACGCGCATCCTGCCGCGCCTGGTGGGGCCGCGCTTCTTCGCGCAGCTCGACGCGCGCGCCGCCGCGGACGCGCTCTGCAGTCATCCGCTCGCGGCCGAGGTCCAGGTCTGCTTCGTGGTGCAGGAGCCTGGTCGCGCGCGCTACGTGGGCAGAGCCGAGGCGCGGCGCTGGCGGCAGGCCACGCCGCGCCTGCTGGAGGCGGCGCTCGGCAACCTCGCGGCGCGCAGCGGCAAGGCGCGGCTGCTGCGCATCGACGGCGCGCACGGCACGCTGATCGTGGCCAGCACGGGCGACGGCTTCGACGCCTCGCGCCTGCTGCTGCCCGGCCTGCACGAGCTGCTCGCGCGCGAGCTGGGCTCGCCGTTCGCGGCCGCGGTTCCGCATCGCGACGCGCTGTTCGCCTGCCCGCTCGACTCGCCCACGCTGCACGCGATGCGCGAGCGCGCCGCGCGCGAGGCGCAGAACGCGCCGCACGCGATCAGCTCCGGCCTGCTGCTGGTGGAGCGCGGCGGCCGGCTCACCCCGCTGCCGATCTGAGGGAGCGGGCGTTCGCGGGCACGCGGCACGCCGGCCTATTGAACGCGCGCGGTCGCGGCCCAAAACGCGCGTGCTGCAGCGCTGCGGTTGCGAATCGCGGCGAGCGCGGACTCGGAGGCGAGCTGCAGCGCGCGCCGGGCTTGCGCTCCCTCCACGATGCGGCCGTGCGCCATCACCAGCGAGTCGAAGTCCCATCCCGCAAGCACTTGCAGCGACGCCGAAAGCGCGTCGGGGTCCGCGCAATACAGGTTGTGCTCGGGGCTCATGCAGGGCTCGCCCGGGCGCAACCCCACCCTGCGCAGCAACCACGTCATCAACCGGCCCAACGGCGCGCCGCCGGTCACGTTCTCGTCGATCAACTCGACCGCGTCGGCGACCAACAGCGTCTTCGACGGGCGGTGCAGCAGCGCGATCTCGTGCAGCAGCCGATTGCCGCCGATGACGTGAAGTGCCAGCTCGCCGCTCGCGCTCCAGGGCACCGCGTCGGGCCCGGCGCCCGCGCCCAGCAGCGTATCGAAACGCACCCCGTGCACGCGGCGCGGATGCCCCACGCAGCCGGTGACGTGCGCGTCGGCAAACGCGGTCTGAAACGCCCGCAACCCGAGGTTGTGGATCTCGTTCGGGGCCACCAGCCAGCGCACCACCCCGAGCCGCTCGAGCTCCTCGCGCGTGGTCGAGTCGAGCACCGCCGGCGACGGCGAGTACAGCAGCAGGCCCCCGTCGAGCTGCAACACCACCATCCGCGTCTGCAAGGTGATGCCGAAGAAGCGCAGCCACGACTCCTTCACCCACACCCCCTGGCGGTGCTCGTAGATGGGGCTTGGCGGCGGCAGATCGACCATGGTGGCTGCTGTGTATCACACGTCCGCGCCGGCTCTCACGCCGGTGCGCCGCTGGGCGCCCGCTTGCCGACCGCTCGACGCCGCGCCGGCGCCGGCTCAGCTCGGGCAGGTGACCGCCGGCAGCGGGCTGAGCGTGCCGGGCGGGCTGCAGCTGTCCGCGGCGTTGATCTGAATGCGACCGCTGCCGCCGCCGCCACCGCCACCGCCGCCCCAGACCGTGGTCATGCCGAAGCTTCCCGAGCTTGGAAGCACCCCGTCACTCGCTGGGGCGTCGCGCCACGCGCCCTGACCCCCGGCTCCGCCGATGCCGTCGGGAACCCCGCCGGCTGCTGCTGCCGCCCCGGCGTGACCGTCTTCGCCGGCGCCGCTCGCCCCCGAGCCGAGCGGATAGGGCTGGCCCGCGCCACCGCCGCCGCCGTTGGCGGCCAGCACCGCGCCGGCGCCGATCGCGACCGGCGAGCCTTCCAGCAAGATCGCGCCGCCGCTGCCGCCGCCACCCCCGCCCGCCGCCGCGTCGGCACCGACGCCACCGCCGCCACCAGCGGCCACCACGCTGCCGGCGATCTCGAGCTGCCCCGCGGCCGAGAGCTGAACCGCTCCGCCGCCTCGCCCGCCAGCGCCGAAGGTCGAATTGCTGGGCGCCTTGCCGCTGGCACCACCCGCGCAGCCTCCGCGCAGCGGAACCAGCCTCGAGTCGCCCTCGCTACCGCCCGCTGCGGTCGTGCCCGCGCTGGCTTTGCCGCCGGCGCCCGTGCCGCCCGCGGTGCCGAAGCCGCCTCCTCCTCCACCGGCGGCGCCGGCTGGGCTCGAGACCGAGCCGTCCCGCCCGCTTGCTCCGAGCCCGGTCGTGCAGTCGCGCTCCGCGCCCGGGCCGGGGGTGGCGCCGTGCGCGCTCGCGTCGATCACGCCGCCGACGTGGACCGCGCCGAACACGAGCAGGATGACGGGTCTGTCGCCCTGCAGCTGCAGGGTCGTGCCCGCGGCGATGTCGAGCGAGCTCATCACGAGCAGCGCCGCGTCGTGGCCCGCGTCTTGCTGCACGACGAGCGCGCTCGGCGTCGGCCCGCACCAGCCCGAAAAGCTCAGGTCGGTGGAGTCGAAGCTGGGGCTGGCGCAGTCGAGCGAAACGGCCGCGCGCGAAAGACCGCCGATGGCGGGGTCGGCCGGGTCGACGTTGGACGGCGCATACTGGAACGTCCCCAGTGGCGTGGCCGCATCACCCGCGTCTGGAGCGTCGCCCGCGTCGCCCGCCGGACCCCCGTCGCCGCTGCCGCCCGCGTCGGCGCGGCCGGCGTCGGTGCCTCCGGCGTCGCTGGCCCCGCCATCGGCGGCTGCATCGCTCGCGCTCGCGCTCGCGCCGTCGGCGCCGGCGTCGCCCGGCAGCCCAGCGCCATCCTTGACGTGAAACACCACCGGGATCGCGCCGATGTCGCCTTGCCACTCGCTCAGCCTGGCGGCTCCCTCGCTGTCCACGCACTTCGGTCCGGCGAGGCACGCCTGCTGCGCGTCGCACAGGCCGACGCAACCCAACAGCAGATCGATGCGCAACAAGCGCGTCTTGCCCTCTACGAAGTAGATCCCGGTGCGCCGTTCGATCAACACCGGGTCGGCGGCGCCTTGCGCGTAGGCGCGCACGGTCACGCTGATCGGGCCGAGCGGCCCACCATCGTGTACCAGCGCAACGTGCCGCGCCGCAGCGTGCGTCAGGTCTGCGTGCGCCGTGTGAGGCTTTTCGAAGCCCCCGATCTCGATGTCTGCACGCTCGAATCCATCCCAGTCGCTGTCGACGGCGACCACGATCTGGGTCAGCGGCGGGGCGCGACGGCAGGCGCAGCACACGCTCGCCAGCGCACAGGCGCACAGCGTGAAGATCGCGCGCCTCACCGCGCCCCGTGCGGGCGGATCGGACACCGAGACGGACCCCGTACGTAGGGCTTCACGCGCGCTCCCATGCCGCGCCCCCGCGGGCGCGTCCGCTCCATCATACCGCAGCCACGAGGTGCCGGGGCCGCGCAGCGCGAGCCTCACGCGCGAACGCGGAGCCCAAACCGGGAGCTGGCCCGCTTGGCGCACACCTCGGCCCGCAACGCCATACCATTGCGCCCCATGGGCCACGCCCCCCGCGGCGCCCGGCAAACGCGGGCTCGCGCAGCCGGCGCTTTGATGGCAAGACTGCGGCGGGCATGACGGGCGACGAGAGCATTCCCCTGGTGGCGCGCGCGCGGCTGCACGGCGCGCGGGTGGCGCTGTGCGATCCACACGAGCAGCTCAGCTACGCGGAGCTGCTCGAGCACAGCGCCCGCGTCGCGGGCGGCCTGCTCGAAGGCCGCGCCGACCTCGACGGCGCCACGGTGGCCTTCCTGACGCCGCCCGGCGTCGACTACGCGCTGGTGCAGTGGGGCATCTGGCGCGCCGGCGGCGTGGCCGTGCCGCTGTGCGTGAGCCACCCGCGGCCAGAGCTGCAGCACGTGATCGCGGACTCGCGGGCAGCGGTCCTGGTCGGGCACCCGGCCTTGCTGAGCGCGCTCGAGCCGATCGCCGCGGAACGCGGGGCGCTGCTGCTGTCGACCGAGCAGCTGCGCGCGCACGCGGTCGCGCCGCTGCCTCGGGTCGAGCCCGAACGCGGCGCGCTGCTGCTCTACACCAGCGGCACCACCGGCAAGCCCAAAGGCGTGCTCAGCACGCACGCGATCCTGGCAGCGCAGATCCAATCCGTGGTGCAGGCCTGGGAGTGGAGCGAGCGCGACCGCATCCTGCACGTGCTGCCGCTGCACCACCTGCACGGCGTGCTCAACCTGCTTTGCAGCGCGCTGTGGACCGGGGCGTGCTGCGAGCTGCTGCCGCGCTTCGAGACCGCCCGGGTGTTCGAGCGTCTGGCGAGCGCGCGCGAGCTGACGCTGTTCATGGCCGTGCCCACCATTTACGCCAAGCTGATCGAGGCCTTCGAAGCCGCGGGCGAGGCGCAGCGGGCGGCGTTTGCGGCCGGCTGCCGGCGCTTGCGGCTGATGGTCTCCGGCTCGGCGGCGCTGCCGGTCGCGACGCTGCAGCGCTGGCGCGAGATCAGCGGTCACACCCTGCTCGAGCGCTATGGCATGACCGAATTCGGCATGGGGCTCGGAAACCCCTTGCACGGCGAGCGCCGCCCCGGCTACGTGGGCGCACCGTTTCCCGGCGTCGAGGTGCGGCTGGTCGATGAGCACGGCCGCGCCGTGGGCGACAGCGAGCCGGGACAGCTGCAGGTGAAGAGCGCAGGTGTGTTTCAGGGCTATCTGCACCGGCCCGACGCGACGCGCGAGGCCTTCACCGAAGACGGCTGGTTCAAGACCGGCGACGTGGCCTTGCGCGAGCAGGGCTGCTACCGAATTCTCGGCCGCGAGTCGGTCGATATTCTCAAGACCGGCGGCTACAAGGTCTCGGCGCTGGAGATCGAGGAGACGCTGCGCGAGCATCCGGCGATTCGCGAGTGCGCGGTGGTGGGGGTGCCCGACCCGGTCTGGGGGCAGCGCGTCGCGGCCGCGGTGGTGCTCGACCCGAACGCCGAGCTGACGCTCGAGTCGTTGCGCGACTGGGGCAAAGCACGGCTGGCCCCGTACAAGCTGCCGACCTTGCTGCGGATCCTGACGGAGCTGCCGAAGAACGCGTTGGGCAAGGTGCAGAAGCCGCAGCTCGCGGCCGGCTTCGAGTCGGGCCACAATGCCGCGCCCGCGCGCGGGGACCGCTGATCGCGACCCACCGCCGGCAGCACGCTCGCCGGCCCACTGTCCGCCGATGTGCGCCGGTTCGCGACGTTGGCGCCGCATACCAGCCGTTGCACTGCTGGACGTCGCGGCAGATCCTATCGGTCTAAGGTCATGAGCGCGACGCAGCCAGGCGAGCCCGTCGCGCGAGGCACCTTGGCCGAGACCCCGTTCGGCCACCTCGCGCTGTATCTGTACCGCCGCAACACCAGCGGCACGCTCTTGATCGAAGACGAGGCCGGCACGCTCGAGGCGGAGATCCGTTTCTTGCAAGGGCGACCGGTCGCGGCGCGCTTCGCCTCACCCGCGCTGACGCTGCTCGACGGCCTGTTGCCACTGTGCGGCCTGTTCGAGGGCGAATTCTCCTTTTTCGAAAGCGACCTGCTGACCGGGTCGAGCGAGCTGCTCGGCGGCGCCGTCGATCCGTATGCGCTGCTGACCGCGTCGCTGCAGCAGCACGCCCGCGACGACATGGTGGGCGCGGTGCTGCAGCGCTACCTAGGCAAGAAGCTGCGACTGCAACCCGGGCGCGATCTGGGACGGCTCAGCCTCACGGCGCAGGACGCGCCGCTGATCGAGCTCATCCGCGCTGCGCCGGCCACGCCCGAAGAGCTGGTGGCGCAGAGTCCCTTGCCGCGACAGCGCACCGAGCGCCTGGTCTACGCGCTGATCGTGACCCACATGATCATGCCGCACGAGCAGCGCAATCTCGAAACCTACCGCAGCCAGGTCGACATCCGCCCTGGTCGCCAGATGGTGAGCGTGGCGGCGCCTGCGTGGCAGCGCCTGGCATCAATGCGCCCGGGGCTGTCGGGCTCCGCGCGGCCGGGCACGAGCAGCTCCCTGGCGCCGCGCACCAGCGGGCGGCCGGCCGATGCTCCGCTTGGGCCGCGCATCAGCGCGCGGCCGCTCGACATGCAGATCACGCCGCCGGCGATGCCCAACGTCGCCGTGTCGCTCGTGCCCGAGGGCGAGGACCGCATCACGGGCGCGCGTAAGGCCGGCGACCTGGTGCAAAGCGGGCGCTGCGACGAGGCCATGACCCTGATCGAGGAGCTGCTCGCCGACGAGCCCGAGGACTCGGAGCTGCTGGCGCTGCGCGGGCACGCTTTGTTCGAGAAGCACCGCGCGAACACCGACGGCCTACCGCGCGCCGTGCTCGATTCGCTCAGGAAGGCGCTGGAGATCGAGCCCGACGAGGTACGCGCGCTGTACGTGCGCGGTCTGATCTACAAGCGGGCGGGCGACCCCAAGAAGGCGCTCGTCTACTTCAAGCGCGTGCTGCACGTCGACCCCAAGCACATCGAGGCTCAGCGAGAGATCCGGCTGGCGAAGCTCAGAGGGACCTGAGGACGGGCGGAGGCGGGGGTGGGTGAGGACGCGGCTAGCCGAGCCAGGCGCGGGCGTTGCGGAACAGGCGGAGCCAGGGAGAGGTTTCGCCCAGGTTGGGCGGGCGGTAGCTCAGCTGGACGCAGCGAAACACCCGCTCGGGGTGCGGCATCATGATCGTCACCCGGCCGTCGCGCGTGGTCAGCGCGTTGATGCCGTGAGCTGAGCCGCTCGGGTTGTGGGGGTAGCGCTCGCTGACCGCGCCGCGGTGGTCGACGTAGCGCGCGGCGACTAGCCCGCTCTGCTCCAGCGCCTGCAGGGCCTGCTCCGATGCGGGCTCCAGCCTGCCCTCGCCGTGCGCGACCACGATCGGCAGGCGCGCGCCGCTCATGCCGCGCAGCAGGATCGAGGGGCTGTCCTGCACCTGCGAAAGCGACAGGCGCGCCTCGAAGCGCTCGGAGCGGTTCTGCACGAAGCGCGGCCACAGCTCGGCGCCCGGGATCAGCTCGCTCAGGTTGCTCATCATCTGGCAGCCGTTGCACACGCCCAGCGCGAAGGTGTCCGTGCGCGCGAAGAAGCTCGCGAGCTGATCGCGCACACGCGGGTTCCACAGGATCGACTTGGCCCAACCCTCTCCGGCGCCGAGCACGTCGCCGAAGGAGAAGCCGCCGCAGGCGACCAGACCGGCGAAACCGTTGAGCGAGACCCGACCCTCGAGCAGGTCACTCATGTGTACGTCGACGGCCTCGAAGCCGGCGGCGTCGAAGGCCGCAGCCATCTCCACCTGGCCGTTGACGCCCTGCTCGCGCAACACCGCCAGCCTCGGGCGCGGCCCACGCGCGACGAAAGGCGCGGCGACGTCCTGCTCCGCATCGAACGGTACGTGCGCGTGCAGCCCCGGATCGCCCGCGTCGCAGCGAGCCGCTTGTTCCTCGTCGGCGCACTCGGGGTTGTCGCGCAAGCGCTGCAGCGCGTGCGTGGTCTCCGACCAGATCGCGCGCAGCGCCGCGCGCCGCCCGCCGAAAAGCACGCGGCCGCGGTGACGGATCAGGACCTGCTCGCCCGCCACCGGCTCCCCCAGGTCATGCACCTGCGCGCCGAGCCCCCGGCGCGCGAGCTCGGCGCGCACCTCGCCGAGCTCGCCGCTGCGCACCTGCAGCACCGCGCCGAGCTCCTCGTTGAACAGCGCGCCCACGACGTCTGTGCCCAGCGGCGCCAGCTCCAGCTCCAACCCGAGCCCACCTGCGAAGGCCATTTCGAGCAACGTGACCAGCAGGCCGCCGTCGGATCGATCGTGGTAGGCCAGCAGCCGGCCCTGCGCGTTGAGCGCCTGCACCGCGTCGAAGAAGCCGCTCAGATCCTCGGGCGCTTCGAGATCCGGCGGCTCGCTGCCTAGCGCCCCGTACACTTGCGCCAGACACGACCCGCCCAGGCGATTGCGCCCGCGGCCGAGATCGATCAGCAGCAGGCGCGAGGGCCCGGCGTCGGCGCGCAGCTGCGGCGTGAGCGCGCGCCGCACGTCACCCACGCAGGCGAAGGCGCTCACGATCAGCGACAGCGGCGCGGTCACGCTGCGCGCCTCGCCCTCGTGCTGCCAGGCCGTGCGCATGCTGAGCGAGTCCTTGCCGACGGGAATCGCGATCCCGAGCGCCGGACACAGCTCCATGCCGACCGCCTGCACCGCGCGATACAGCCGCGCGTCCTCGCCCGGATGGCCCGCGGCCGCCATCCAGTTGGCGCTCAGCTTGACCTGGCAGAGCGCGGCCACCGGCGCCGACGCCAGGTTGGTGATCGCCTCGGCAACCGCCATGCGCGCCGAGGCCGCCGCGTCGAGCAGCGCGACCGGCGCGCGCTCGCCCATCGCCATCGCCTCGCCCGCGAAGCCATCGAACCCGCTGCAAGTGAGCGCGGCGTCCGCCACCGGCACTTGCCACGGGCCCACCATCTGGTCGCGCGCCACCAGCCCGCCCACGCTGCGGTCGCCGATCGTCACCAGGAACGTCTTGTCAGCCACCGTCGGCAGCCGCAGCACGCGCTCGATCGCCTCGCCGAGATCGATGCCCGAAGCGTCGAAGGGCTCGGGCTCGAAGCGCCCGCTCGCCACCTCGCGCACCATCTTGGGCGGCTTGCCCAACAGCAACGACAGCGGCATGTCGATCGGCAGATTGCCGAAGTGGCGGTCCGCGACCACCAGCCGGTCGTCGTCGCTGGCCGTGCCCACCACCGCGTAGGGGCAGCGCTCGCGCGCGCACAGCGCGGCAAACTGCTCCAGCTTCTGCGGATCGATGCCCAGCACGTA
Organism: uncultured delta proteobacterium; assembly: GCA_963778655.1. Lineage (GTDB taxonomy): Bacteria > Myxococcota_A > Polyangia > Polyangiales > JAFGIB01 > CAVZVA01. The sequence continues at coordinate 708,611 of CAVZVA010000009.1, read as the reverse complement.
ACGCTCCTGGGCTTCGTTGCACCACAGCTCGAGCGGCGACATGCCGGGCTCGTCGCTGGGAATCTCGCGCAGCTCGAGCCGCGCGCCGCGCTCGCTCTCGTGTACCAGCTCCGGCAGCGCGTTGCTCAGACCGCCGGCGCCCACGTCGTGAATCGACACGATCGGGCTGTGCTCGCCGAGCGCGACGCAGCGGTCGATCACCTCCTGGCAGCGGCGCTGCATCTCGGCGTTGTCGCGCTGCACCGACGCGTAGTCGAGCTCCTCGCTCGACGCGCCCGAGGCCATCGAGGACGCTGCGCCTCCGCCCAGGCCGATGCGCATGGCCGGGCCGCCGAGCACGCACAGCGGCGCCGCCGCTGGGATACGCTGTTTGCGCACGTGCTCGGGACGCACGTTGCCGAGGCCGCCGGCGAGCATGATCGGCTTGTGGTAGCCGCGGCGCTCGCGCCCCGCGGGGCCGGGCGCGTTCAGCTCGAAGCTGCGGAAATAGCCCAAGAGGTTGGGCCGGCCGAACTCGTTGTTGAACGCGGCGCAGCCCAGCGGCCCGTCCAGCATGATCTCGAGCGCGCTGGCGATGCGCTCGGGCCTGTCCTCGGGCAGCTCCCAGGGCCGCGGCAGCTCGGGCAAGTGCAGGTCACTCACGCTGAAGCCGCACAGCCCGGCCTTGGGCTTGCCGCCGCGGCCGGTCGCGCCCTCGTCGCGGATCTCGCCGCCCGAGCCGGTGGCGGCGCCGGCGAAGGGCGAGATGGCGGTGGGATGGTTGTGCGTCTCGACCTTCATCAACACGTGGGCGGGCTCGCGCGTGGTGCGGTAGACGCCGCTTTTCGGGTCGGGATAGAAGCGGCCGGCCAGCGGACCCTCCATCACCGCCGCGTTGTCGCGGTACGCGCTGAGCAACGCGGCCGGGCTGCGCTCGCTGGTGTGCTTGATCATCTGCAGCAGCGTGCGCTCCTGGGGCCGGCCGTCGATCACGAAGCGCGCGTTGAAGATCTTGTGCCGGCAGTGCTCGGAGTTGGCCTGTGCGAACATCATCAACTCGGCGTCGCTCGGGTTGCGCCCGAGCGCGCGAAAGGCGTCGACCAGATAGGCGACCTCGTCGTCCGACAGCGCCAGCCCCAGCTCGCGATCGGCGCGTGCCAGCGCGGCTGCGCCCTGCCCCATCACGTCGATGCTGGCGAACGGTGACGGCTGGCCGCGCGCGAACAGCGCCTCGGCCTGCTCGACGCGCTCGAGCACCGACTCGGTCATACGGTCGTGCAGGCACGCCCGCAGCGCCGGCTCGTCTGCGACTGGCCCGCGGACCGCGTAGATCACTCCACGCTCGAGCCGCCGTAACGCCGACAGGCCGCAGCTCCTGGCAATGTCGGTCGCCTTGGAGGACCACGGCGAGATGGTGCCCAGGCGCGGGACCACCAGCAGCATGTGGCCCGAAAGCGGCCTGCGCTCGCGCCGCGGGCCGTAACGCAGCAGCGCGTCGAGCACGGCGCGCTGCTCGGGCGCGAGCTGCGCCTGCAGGTCGGCGAAGTAAGCGTGCTCGGCGTACAGCTCGAGCACCTCGGCGTTGCGGCGGCGCACGCGCGCCAGCTTCTTGGCTAGCGTGCCCGGGCTGAACGCCGGCAGGCCTTCGATGTGCAGCATGGTCTCTCCTGCGCCCGAGCCTGGACCGAAAGGAGAAATCGCTCAAGCGATCGGGACCAAGGGCGGGCGGCGGTCGGTCAGCCTCTTGTTGCCGGACGCTTCTCGGCGCCGGCGGAGCCGGTCGCCAGGGTTCGCGTTGACCCATTCGACCGTCCCGCGCTACCGTTAGCCGCACGCCGGTGCAGGTTCGGCCCGAGCTGCCGCTCGAGGCAATCGGGAACGGGAGCCCTGGCCGCCTGTGCGCGGGATGGTGACGAGACCGCCCGCCTGCATGGACAAGCTGACCCAACTCGCTGCCGCCTTGCCCTTCGGAGTCACCATGTGGCTGGCCGAGGGTGACGACGCGGCCGATCTGCGCTTGCTCTACGCCAACGCCGAGGCTTCCCGACACGCGAATATTGATCTGACGCAGCTGGTGGGCAAGCGCGTGGGGGAGGTGTTCCCGAACGCCCTGGCGGCGCCGGGCTCCTACAACCTGCCGGCGATGTGGCAGCGCGCTGCCGTGAGCGACCAGCGCGAGGTCATGCCGGCGATCTGGCAGCGACAGGGCTCGGGTCCGGCGCGCTGGCTCAATGCCTACGCCATTCCGCTGGGTGATCGTCAGGTGGCGGCGGTGCACGAAGACATCTCGGCGCGGATGCAGGCCGAGCACGAGATCCGCAAGCTCAACCTCGAGCTGCAGCGCTCGCTCGACGTGGGCGAGCGGCGCTACCACGCGATCTTCGACTCCGCGCCGGTGGCCCTGTGCCAGACCGATCTCGGGCGGCTGCGCGAGTGGCTCGACGGCCTGCGCGCCCAGCACGGCGAGCTGGTGCCGCTGCTGCGGCAACGGCCCGAGCTGGTGGCGCAGGCGGCGGCGCGCTGGCCGCTGCTCGAGGCCAACGAGACCGCGCTGCGCGTGATGGGCGCGCACCGGCAGGGTGATCTGCCGGAGTCGTTCGGCGAGATCGTGCGCGGTGCCTCGACCAGCGTGTGGCAGGAGCTGCTGGTCGCGCTGGCCGAGGGCGCGACGCGCTTCGAGGCCGAGCTCGCGCTCGAGGGCTTCGCCGGCGTGAAGACGTTTCTGCTGCACATGCTGATCCCCAGCGAGCGTGCCGATCTCGCCAACGTGGTGGTGAGCATGCTCGACATCACCGAACGCAAGCGGCTGGAGCGCGAGCTGTGGGCGGCGCAGCGCATGGAGTCGATCGGGCACCTGACCGGCGGCGTTGCCCACGATTTCAACAACCTGCTGATGGTGATCGGGAGCTATGCCGGATTCCTGCTCGACGGCCTGGAAGAGGGCCATCCCGGGCGCGAAGACGTCAAGGTGATCCAGGACGCCTGCGAGCGCGCGGCGCGGCTGACCAATCAGCTGCTGGCCTTCAGCCGCCGGCAAGTGCAGCGGCTCGAGGTGCTGAACCTCAACGAGACCGTGACCGAGCTGGAAAAGATGCTGCGCCGCGTGATCAGCGAGCAGATCCAGCTCAACACGCGCTACGAACGCCCGCTCGGCCTGGTCAAGGCCGACCGCTCGCAGATCGAGCAGGTCTTGATGAACCTGGCGGTCAACGCGCGCGACGCAGTGGCGGAGGGAGGCACGCTCACGATCGAGACCGCCAACGCCGAGGTCGAGATGCGCATCCCGCAGCCCGAGGGCGAGGACATCCTGCCGGGATCGTACGTGCTGCTGACGATCCGCGACGACGGCTGCGGCATGGACGAAGCCACGCGGGTACGCGCGTTTGAGCCCTTCTTCACCACCAAGGAGGTCGGGCGCGGTACCGGGCTAGGGCTCTCGACCGTCTATGGAATCGTCAAGCAGAGCCAAGGGCACATCGCGCTGTACAGCGAGCCCGGGCGCGGCACCCGCTTCGAGATCTATCTTCCGCGCATCGACGAGGAGACCGCGACGCCGAACAAGCCGGAGACCATGCGGCCGGCGGCGGAGGTGCGTGAGGTCGTCTTGCTGGTGGAAGACGAGGAACGGGTGCGGATCGCCACCCGGCGTATCCTGGAGAAGGGTGGCTACCGGGTGCTCGACGCCAGCGACGGCGTGCAGGCGCTCGAGCTGGCCGAGCACTTCGAGGCCGCGATCGACGTGCTGCTCACCGACGTCGTGATGCCGCAGATGAGTGGACCGGAGCTGGCGCTGCGCCTCGCGACCCTGCGGCCGCAGATCAAGGTGGTCTACGTCTCGGGCTACGCCGACAACGCCATCTTGCAGCAGGCCGCGCTGCGCGCCGACACCGCCTACGTGCACAAGCCGTTCTCGCCCGACGCGCTGCTCAACGCGGTGCGCGAAATCCTGGACCGCGGGCCGGCCGGCGACGAGCGCTGAGCTCCGGGGCAAATGCAACAGCAAGCCGGGAAGACGGGAAGCCCGGACCCCGTCCCCAGTCGTGCCGTGCCCGTGCCCGTGCTCGTAGTCGCAGTCGTGCTCGGAGCCCCGCCTCAAAACCGCGCGACCATCGCCTCCAGCTGCGCCCGCAACCGCTCGCGCTCGGCCGCGTCCGCGGCCGGCCGGCACAGCGCCTCAAGCAGCTCGCCCCCGGCCTTGCACAGCGCAGCGAAGTTGTTGGCGTCGCGCGGCCACGGGATGCGCGGGTAGTCGACGCGCAAGGCCTGCTCGTGACGGCTGCGGTAGCTCGGGCTCGCGAGCACGGCCAGCGCGTAGCAGGCGAACTCGGTCGATTCGATCGGCCGGCCCAGGCGCGCCCCGAGCTCAGCCGCAACCTCGGGCGAGAGGTTCGGACGGCCCGACGGGTCGTGGGTGGGAAACGCGCGCGCGCGACACGAGGAGCGGGTCGAGAGCAGACAGTTGTCGATCGCGCAGCGGGCCGCGGTGAAGTGCGTCCACGGCAAGGCGCCGCGATCCTTGCGCACGCTCACGAGCGCGAAGCTCGAGCGGTCGACCGCCGCCAGCAGCGCCGGTCGCGGGCGATGGCAGAGCGGCGCGATCGGCGCGAACCAGCGCAGATCGAACGGCCGATAAGCGAGCGGCCGCAACAGCACGCCGCGCGTACCGTCGGGGTCCGCCGCGAGCGCCGCGCGCACCGCGGCGCGGGCGCGCTCCGGGTCGTAGTGCGGGAGCGCCTGGTCCGCGAGCGCCAGCTCGGGCGCGCGCTCGCCTGCTGCGAACGCGCGCAGGCGGCGCAGCAGCCGCGCGCGGTCGGTGTCGACCACGACCGCGTCGCGGTTGGTCTGCACCCCCTCGCGGTGAAACGGCATCGCGTCCGCAAGCGAGGGCCAGCTGCGATACGCGTCGTCCGCCACGGCGGTCGGCACGAAGCGCTGGTAGACCGCATCGGGCTCGATCGGAGCGAAATCGGCGGCACCGAGCTCGAGCCGGGCCAGCCGCTCGAGCTTGTGTTGCCGCGAGCCCGCGAGCTTCAAGTAGCGCACCTTTGCCAGGCGGGTCTCGTCGCAGCCGGGCCCGCGCACGGCGAGCAGCACCGCGGCCGCGGGCCGCACGCCGAACAGGTTGTCGTCGCGCACGCGCGCGCGCGGCAGCAGCGCGTTGCCGCCCAGATCCACCACGAACAGCGCGTCGAAGAAGCGCCGCAGGGCCGCGCGCATCCCGCGGTGGACCGGCCCGTCGAGATACGAGCCATTGGTCACCAGCCCGATCACCGCGCCCCGCTCCGCCTTGCGGGCGACCTCGCAGGCCCAGCGCACGAAGCGCACGTAGGCGTCCGCGAGCACGCCGAGCTTGCGCTCCTGCAGCCGGGCGCCGCCCGCGTCGCGCCGAAAGTCCTCGAGCAGCGCATCGAGCCACGCCGCGGGCGGCGGCTGCGCGCTGGCGACCCAGGGCGGATTGCCCAGCACGCAAGCCACCCCGACCCGGGCCGCGAGCTGTTCGGGCCGCACCGCGACCAGCGTGTCGAGCGCGCACAGCTCGCAGCGCAGGCCGGCGCGCGCGAGCTCGTCGCTCAGCGCAACGCGCGCGAGCTCGAGCGCCGCCGGGTCGCGGTCGATAGCATACGCCAGCCGGCGCGCGCCCGGCTCCGCGACCGCCGCAGCCGCGGCCAGAAACGCTCCCGGCCCGCAGGCCGGATCGATCAGCGCGACGCGCGCGTCGCCGAGCCCGCGCGAAAGCCCCAGCCACCCGCGCAGCAGGTCGTCCGCGGCGCGCGCCACGAAGCGCGCCAGCTCCGGAGGGGTGTGCACGATCCCCTCGCGCCGCCTGCGCGCCGCAGAAAGCACGGCGTCGCGGGCCGTGGCCGCGTCCCTGGCGTTGCGCTCAGCGGCCGTGAGCTCCGCGGAATTGAGCATGCCCATGTGAGCTGCCTCGGGCCGGCAGGAAGACGGAGTGCACCCGAAGCAGCCGGCAGCATATCTCCGCTGCCCGCCTTGCGTCTTGCTGTGAAGCTCCGGATCCGCGCCTACCCGAGCACCTGGTCGGCCAGCACGCAGACGAAGAAGCCCAGGCTCACGTAGCCGTTCAGATCGAAGAAGGCCTTGTCGATGCGCGAGAGATCGCCCGGGCGCACGATCGCGTGCTCGTAGCCGAGCAGCAGCGCCACCAGCCCGACCCCGGCGAAGTAGCCAGCGCCGCGCCCGAGCAGCAGCCCCACCGCAAGCAGACAGCCGGCCGTGACCACGTGCAGCAGCGCGCTCGCCCATAGCGCGCCGCGCACGCCCAGCCGCACCGGAATCGAGTGCAGCGCCTGCTGCGTGTCGAAGCCGACGTCCTGCAGCGAGTAGAGCACGTCGAAGCCCGCCACCCAGCAGGCCACGCCCAGCACCAGCAGCAGCGGCGCCGGCGTCACCGGCGCGCCCATCGCGATCCAGGCCCCGCCCGGCGCGAACGCCACCGCCAGCCCCAGCACCACGTGGCACAGCGAAGTGAAGCGCTTCGTGTACGAATAGCCGAGCGCCAGTCCCAGCGCGAGCGGCGAGAGCAAGAGCGGCAGCCTGCCCAGCATGGCGGCGCCGGCCACGAACAGCGCCGACGAGCCCAGCACCAACAGCCGCACCGCGGGCACGCTCAGCACCCCGCGCGGCAGCTCGCGCTCGCGCGTGCGCGGGTTTCGCCTGTCGATCTCGCGATCGATCAGGCGGTTGAAGGCCATCGCGGCGGTGCGCGCGCAGGCGATGCACAGCGCGATCAGCGCGACCTTCTGCAGCGTGACCGGCGCGTAGCGCGAGGCCAGCACCACCGCCGCCAGCGCGAACGGCAGCGCGAACACCGTGTGGCTGAGCTTGACCAGCGACGAGTAGGTCGCGAGCGAGCGCGCAATGCTCATGGCCTGTCCTCCCTCATGCAGCCTCCCTTGGCCGGGTGCGGCGCAAGTCCGGCCGCGCCAGCATCTGCCTGCGCGAGGCCGCTCCCGAGAGCACGAAGCGCTCCGGGTCGGAGGGCGCCGGCTCGGCGTGCTCGAACGCCAGCACCCCCGGCGCCAGCCCGGGCGCGAGCCGGCCCACCTCTTGCTGCAGGCCGAGCGCCTCGGCGCCGTAGCTGGTGGCCATGGCGATCAACGTGCGCGCCGGCACCGCCGCGAAGCGATGCGCGAGCGCGCGCGCCTCCTGCAGCACGTCCAGGCTGGGGCTCGAGGCCAGCGAATCGGTGCCGAGCGCCGGCCGCAGGCCGAGCTCGAGCATCGCCGGCAGCGGCGGCAGCCTGAGCTCGATGTGGAGATTGCTGCGCGGGCACAGCACGACCGGCGCGCCGGCGCCGGCAACCGCGGCCAGCTCGTCGGGCCGCGCGTCGGTCAAATGCACGCACAGCACGTCCGGCGACAGTGCGCCCAGCTCGGCCGCATAGCGCACCGGGTCGATGCCCGGCACGCTCCAGTCGGGCGCTGCGACCCCGAGCGCGGCGAAGAAATCCGCGACCGGGCCGGCGCCGCTGGCGAGGTACGCGCGCTCGGCCGCGTGCTCACACAGGTGCAGCGAGCTGCGCGCGCCGAGCTCGCGCGCGCGGCGCAGGATCTCGCGCACGATCTGAGGGTGCACGGTGTAGGGCGTGTGCGCCGCGGGCGCGTAGCGCAGCTGCGCCGGCCACGCGCCGAGCTCGCGGCGGCGCGCCTCGGCCTGGGCCAGCTTGGCCTCGCCGCCGTCGCGGCGTAGGCCCGCGATCTCGTGGAAGACCGACCCCCACAGCGGCGCGGACGCGAGCGCCGGCACCGCGGCCAGCGTGTTGCTGACCTCGCCGACCGCTGCGGTGCCGGCGGCGAGCAGCGCCGAAACCCCAGCCTCGATCGCCTGCTCGTCGCGCTCGGGCGCGCAGCGTTCGCGCTGTTGCATCAGCGCCGTCACCCACGGCCCGAAGCCGCTGCCGCCGGGCACCTGCCCGCTCAACGCCGACAGCTCCAGGTGCGTGTGCGCGTTGACCAGCCCGGGCAGCAGCACCGCCCGGTGCCGCTCCCAGGGCAGCTGCGGGTAGCGCGCTCGCAACGCTTCCTGCTCGCCCACCGCGAGCACGCGCCCGTCGCCGTCGAGCACCAGCGCGCCGCCCGCGATCGGCGCCTGCGCCGCATCGCCCGTGATCAACCAGCTGCCCGCGATCGCCCGCATCGCAAGCTCACGCCGGCACGGTCAGGCGCTCGTAGCGCATGTTGCGGCGCGCGACCTTGAAGCCGCTGGCACGCGCGTGGCGCTCGATCTGCTGCGCGTCCATGCCGAAGGTGGTGCCCGCGGACGACACCACGTTCTCCTCGAACATGGTGCTGCCCATGTCGTTGGCGCCGTAGCGCAGCCCGAGCTGGCCGACGCCCGGACCCTGCGTCACCCACGAGGTCTGGATGTTCTCCACGTTGTCGAGCACCAGCCGGCTCAGCGCCTGCGTGCGCAGGTACAGCACGGTGCCGGTCTCGCCCGCCACCGCGCGCGTGCCTTGCTCGTGCTGGTAGTCCCAGCAGATGAACGCGGTGAAGCCGGAGGTCTCGTCCTGCAGGTCGCGCACCTTGAGCATGTGCAGCACGCGGTCCTCGAGCGTGTCGGCGGTGCCGAACATCATCGTGGCCGTGGTGCGCATGCCGATGCGATGGGCGACCCGCATCACCTCCAGCCACTCGGCACTGGTGCACTTGGCCTTGGCGATCTTGCGCCGCACCCGGTCGGTCAGCACCTCAGCGCCACCGCCGGGCAGCGAGTCCATGCCGGCCGCGCGCAGCCGGCGCAGCACCTCTTCCACCGACAGATCCTCGATCCGCACCAGGTGCCAGATCTCCTCCGGGCTGAGCGCGTGCAGCTTGATCGGGAAGCTCTGCTTCATCCAGCGGAACAGATCCTCGTACCACTCCAGGTGCAAGGCCGGATTGAGCCCGCCCTGCAGCAGGATCTGCACGCCGCCGGCGGCCACCGTCTCCTCGATCTTCTGCGCCAGCTGCCCGCGCGAGAGCACGTAGCCCTCGGCGTGTCCCACCGGCCGGTAGAATGCGCAGAACCTGCACGACGTGGTGCACACGTTGGTGTAGTTGATGTTGCGGTCGACGATGTAGGTGACGACCTGGTCGGGGTGCAGCGCCTTGCGCCGCGCGTCCGCGGCCAGGCCCAGCTCGTGCAGCGGCGCCCGCGCGCCCAGCCGCATCGCGTCCTCGAACGAGAGTCGCCCGCCGGCCGCGGCGTACTCCAGCAGCTCGTCGATGCCCGCGCGGTGCGGCACCGGCGCCGTCTGCTCTGCCCGTCCGACGAAGCGCAGCTCCGCGGGCGGCAGCAGCTTGTGCTCGGCCGCGCGCCGCAAGAACTCGCGCAGCCCCTCGAGCGCCCGCGCGTCGAGCTGGTAGCGGATCGACTGCGTCATGTACGACAGATGGCTCTGGGCCTGCCCGCCGCGCCCCCGCGCCCAGGCTTGCGCGATCTTCTCGCGCTCCGAAAGCCCCGCCGCCAGCGAGCCGTGCAGCAGCAGCACGTCGCGCGCGCTGAGCAGCCCCGGCCGCGCCACCCACACCGCGAACACGAACGGCAAGCCGGTCAGCTCCTTCCAGGCCTGCCCCAGATCCAGCTCGTAGGGGAAGCGCCCCTCGACCTCCAGCGCCGGATCGCCGATCAACAGCCCGCCCACCTTGCCGCCCACCTCCCGCACGATCTCGTCGGGCGGCTTGCTGCAGTAGCGCGGCTCGCGACCCGCACAGCGCTCCTTGGCGATCAACCGCGCCAGCACCACCGACGTGCGGCTGGAGGCGTCCAGCAGCAACTCCTCCATCTGCTCGAGCGGCACCTCGCCCACGATCTTGACCGAGCGCACCGGCCCGTCGCAGCCGATCGCGACCTCCGGCACCAGCTCCAGGCCGCCGTGGTTGGCCAGCACCGCGACCGGCGCCAACCCCGCGTCCGCCTCGTCCTCGAGCAAGCGCCGGCTCAGCTCGGCCGGCGGCGCCAGCACGAGGTGCATGCGCTCCTCACCCAGGCCCTGCAGCAAGCCGTGCAACAACGGTTGCGCGTTGAGGTAACTCACGCCGCACAGGCGCAGCCGCCCGCTGCTCTCCGGCGGCGGCAGCGTGCGATAGCGGTTCTGAACCAGCCCCTTCTTGTGCGTGCCCTGCATGCTCAGCTCCCGAAATCAGCCTGCGCGATTCGAATCGCGCGCGCTGATTTCTCCTTTGATCATCCGGAAGTCGCGCCGACTCCCTGTGCGCGAGGCAAAGCCTGGCGCATTCACTTTCTCGCGAGGTGCGGCTCCGCCGCAGATTAGATGACCGATGGTCATTCGACTGTTCCCAATCACGATCGGTCGTGTAGCGTCAGTCGCCTGCGCTCGGCGTTGCGCTGGCGCACCTTCATCGCCGCTTCCGGCGCGCTCGCCGGCGCCAGCTCCTCGATCACGCGGTACTGGGTGTCGCGCTCGACCGGCAACCGTCCGGCCTCGCGGATCAGGCGCACCAGCTGCTCGCGCGTCATTCCCATCGGCACGCGGCTGCCCGCTGAATGGTAGATGGTCTCGTGCACGATGGTCCCGTCGAGATCGTCGGCGCCGAAGCGCAGCGCCACCTGCGCGGTCTCCACGCCCATCGACACCCAGTACGCCTTGACGTGCGGCACGTTGTCGAGCAGCAGCCGGCTGACCGCGATCGTGCGCAGGTCATCGACCGCGGTCGGCTCGGGCAGCTTCTGCAGGCTGTTGTTCTCGTTGTGGAACGCCAGCGGGATGAAGCACTGCAGGCCCGAGGTCTGGTCCTGCAGCGCGCGCAGGCGCAGCAGGTGGTCGACGCGGTGCTCGAAGGTCTCGATGTGCCCGTACAGCATGGTGGCGTTGGTGGGCATGCCGAGCGCGTGCGCCGCGCGGTGCACCTCGAGGTACTGATCGCCGGTGGCCTTGTCGGGCGCGATCCGCGCGCGCACCTCGGGATGGAAGATCTCCGCGCCGCCGCCGGGCAGCGAGCCGAGCCCCGCAGCGCGCAGCCGTGTCAGCACCTGCTCGTAGCTGAGGCCGAACTTCTCGGCGAAGAAGTGGATCTCGACCGCGGTGAAGCACTTGAGGTGCACCTCGGGCCGCACGCGTTTGAAGCCGCGCAGCAGCTGCTCGTACCACTCGAACGGCAGGTCCGGGTGCAGGCCGTTGACCATGTGCAGCTCGCGCAGCTTGGGGTCGGGGTGCTCGGCCAGCTCGCGCCAGGCCTGCTCGTGACTCATGGTGCGCGCGCCGGGCGCGCCCTCCTGCAGCTTCGCGAATGCGCAGAAGCTGCACGAGGCGCCGCACACGTTGGTGACCTCGAGCCGCATGTTGACGTTGAAGTAAGTGCGATCGCCGTGCATGCGCTCGCGCACCCCGTTGGCGAGCTGACCCAGGCGCAGCAGATCGGGCTGCATGAACAGCGCCACCCCATCCTCGAAGTCGAGCCGCTCGCCGGCCCCGAGCTTGTCTGCGACGCGATCGAGCGCTTTCATGAGCGGCTCCACAGCGTGGCGGCGCTGGCGTCCACCCAGCGCACGCGCCGGCCAGCGCGCTCGATCAGACCCGTGATCTCGACGCGCCGGGCGGCCGGTCCGTCCAGCAGCGGCAGCACGCGCGCGCGCGCGAAGTCGCCAAACAGGGCGTCGGCTCCAAATGCGAGCGCCGTCTGCGCGAGCTCCAGCCCCAGCCGGTCGAAGCTGAGCCCGATGCCCTGGTCGCAGGCAACGCGCAGGCGCGCCAGCGCGACCTCGCGCAGCAGCTCCTCCCCGGTCGGCCCGTCTGCGCCGCCGGCGTCCAGCTCGAGCGCCACCAGATCGTGCGCGCGCCGCGCGGCCTCGCTGCCGAGCAGCCTCACCTCGTCGCCGCGGTGCTGCTCGCGCACGCCGTCGGCCAGCGCCGCCAGCACCAGCGTGTCGGTCTCGCGCAGGCGCGCCAGATCCTCGGCGCACAGACCCTGCCCCTGCAGAGCCCTTTGCTGCAGCGCAGCGAGGCCCGCTCGCTCGATCGCCGCGGTCGCCAGACGTCCCATGGCTCACTCCTCTCTTTCTACCGGCGCGGGTTGCACCGCCGGCTCGAGCGTCACGTCTTGCGCCCAACGGCGGCACAGCGCGTTGGGCAGGCCGAGCTGATCGAGCACGCGCGAGAGCACGCTGTCGAGCAGGTCGTCGATGCTGGCCGGCCTGCCGTAGAACGAGGGCGAGGCCGGCAAGATCAGCGCGCCGGCGCGGGTCAGCGCCAGCATGTTCTCCAGATGGATCGCCGAATACGGCGTCTCGCGCGGCACCAGCAACAGCGGCCGCCGCTCCTTGAGCATCACGTCGGCGGCGCGCGTCAGCAGGTCGTCGCTGATGCCGTGCGCAATGCGCGCGACGCACGACATCGACGCCGGCACCACCACCATCGCGTCTGCGGCCGAGGAGCCGCTGGCGAAAGGGGCGGCGTAGTCGCGGCCGCCGTAGGTCGGCAGGCCGAGGTCGCGCGGCGACCCGCCGCACTCGTGCGCCCACACCTGCTCGGCGGTGCGCGAGAGCACCAGCGAGACCTCGAGCCGCACGCCGAAGTCGCTGTGCGTGAGCACGCGCAGCAGGCGCCGCGCGTAGGGCGCGCCCGACGCGCCGCTGATCGCGACCAGCAGCCGTCTCACTTGACCCCCCACACCAGCGAGGCCACGCCCAGGCTGAGATCGACCCCGCCCACTTGCGCGAAACCCGCGTGCTTCATCGCCTGCTCCAGCTCGGGCCGCGACAGGAAGCCGCGCATCGAGCGCGAGAGGTAGCGATACGCCTCGGCGTCGCCGGAGACCACGCGTCCGACCAGCGGTAGCAAGCCGCGCCCGTAGAAGGCGTGAAACAGCCGCGTCGGCAGCCGTGTCGGCCGCAGCAGCTCGAGCACCACCAGCACGCCGCCAGGTTTGAGCACGCGCTGCGCTTCCTGCAGCCCGCGCAGCGGGTCGGACAGGTTGCGCAGGCCGAAGCCGCAGGTCATGCCGGCGAAGCTTGCATCCGCGAACGGCAGGTGCAGCGCGTCGCAGACCACGGGCAACGCGCTGCCGCGCAGCTTGGCACGCCCGGCGGAGAGCATCTCGCGCGAAAAGTCCGCGGCCAGCAGCGGCCGCGCCGGCCAGCGCTGCTGCATGGCGGCGGTCAGGTCGAGCGTGCCGGCGCACGAATCGAGCAGCGGGCCCTCGGGCGCGAGCGCCTGCAGCACCGAGAGCGTGCGCGCGCGCCAGCGCCGGTCGATGCCCCACGAGAGCAAGCGATTGAGCAGGTCGTAGGTGGGCGAGATGCGATCGAACATCCCGCGCACCGCCAGCGCGTGTGTGCCGGCCAGCGCGGGCGCGCGCGCTGCGAGCTCGGGCACCAGCCGGACTTCGGCCGGGCGGGCGTCGGCGATGGAAACGTCGTCTGCAGCCATGAGCCGGTCGCGTCCCTGAGGCCGGCCCGTGGTCCGGCCCGGCTTGCCTGTGCCGCGTGTCTGCGAGCTTTCACGAATTTTCGAAAGCTCTGTACGCGGTATTTAGGGTCCGCGGGTTTTGCCCGTCAAGCACCCCGTGGAGGCCCTGCGGGCAATCGTGCGAAAACTGAACGCACGACCAGGTCTACGACTGGAAACAAAGCGTCCCCGGTCCCGCCGCGGCCCGCGCTGTGATAGGACGGCGCGACTCGTCAGCCCGGGGCCTGGCCCGGGTGCAACGCGGAGGCGGACCGATGCAGAACAAGAACATCCCCGCATGGATCGGCCTGATCTGCGCCACAGCGCTGTCGAGCGCCGGCGCGGCCCAAGCTCAAGCCAACCCCGAAGCTGGCGACGTGTCGGCGCCGAGCCAGTCCGGGGGCAACTTCGGTGCGCAATTCGGCGCGGGCGCACAGGCCAGCAGCCAGTCGCAGCCTCAGGCCGCAGCCCAGGCTCAGACCCAGAGCAGCGGCCCCTCGAGCCAGCCGGCAGCCGCCGCGCCCAGCGAGGACCCGGCCACGACCAGCGGTCCGATGCTGGCGGGCAACGACGATCACAGCGCCGCCGTGGGCCACTTCGGCATCGGCTTCTTCGGCGTGATGAGCGTGCCGATCATGGGGTGCGGCATGGGCTTCCCGCCCTGCAACGACGATTTCACCAACTCGCTGCCCGCGCCGACCATCGGCCTGCGCTACTGGCTCAGCGACATGCTCGGGATCGAGGGCGGGCTCGGCCTGGACATCTCGAGCGGCTCGGTCGGCGCCGTCGACACCTCCGCCTTCGGGCTCGCGCTGCACGGCGGCGTGCCGCTGGCGCTGGCGCACAGCGGACACTTCGTGTTCGAGCTGGTGCCGATGCTCAACGTGGGTTTCGCCAGCGGCTCGTACAAGTCCACGGTCGCGGGCATCACCGCCTCGACCGACGTCTCGGGCTGGATGCTCGAGATCGGCGGCAAGGCCGGCGCGGAGATTCACTTCGGCTTCATGGGGCTGCCCCAGCTCTCGCTACAGGGCACGCTGGGGCTGATGCTGCGCCACGAGTCGCGCAGCGCCAAGACGCCGGTCGGCGCCACCTCGACCACCTTCGATCAGAGCCAGACCGACTTCGCCACCGGCGTCGACGGCAGCCCCTGGGACATCTTCCGCGCCGCGGTCGCGGCCATCTATTACTTCTACTGAGCGCGCGGCGCCGTCCGGTTGGCTTCGGAGCGGCCGCGCGCTGCGGCGGTTGACAGGCGGGTGGGGATGCCGCAGAGCATCGGGTTGCCATGGCCGAGGCGAGCGAGCATCCCTACGCCGAGCTGCTGCTGCGGGTGAGCAAGCCGTCGCGCTACGTCGGCGGCGAGCACGGCGAGCTGCGCAAGGACTGGGACGCCGCGAGCTGCCGCATATGCCTCGCATTCCCCGACGTCTACGAGGTCGGCATGAGCCACCTCGGCTTCAAGATCCTGTACTCGCTGCTCAACGCGCAGCCCGACTTGCTGGCCGAGCGCGCCTACGCGCCCTGGACCGACATGGAGGCGGCGCTGCGGCAGAGCGGGCAGCCGCTGCGCTCGCTCGAGAGCTGGCACGCGCTGCGCGAGTTCGACGTGGTGGGGTTCTCGCTGCAGTTCGAGCTGACCTACACCAACGTGTTGCAGATGCTCGAGCTCTCGGGCATCCCGCTGCGCGCCGAAGGGCGCGGCGAGCACGACCCACTGGTGGTCGCCGGCGGGCCGAGCGCGACGCACGCGGAGCCGCTCGCCCCGTTCATCGACGCCTTTCTGATCGGTGACGGCGAGGAGCGCACGCCGCAGCTGATGCGCACCTGGGCGCTGGGCAAAGCCGAGGGTTGCTCGCGGGCGGAGCGGCTGCGGCGCCTGGCGCGCCTGGGCGGGCTCTACGTGCCCAGCCTGTACGAGACCGAGACCGAGCCCGAAACGGGCGTGCGCTACGTGGCGCGCGCCCGCAGCGAGGATGCGCCGCTGCCGGTCTCGCGCGCGTTCGTGCCCGAGCTCAGCCGCTTTCCCTTCCCCAAGGATGGCCCCACCGCCAACACCGAGACCGTGTTCGACCGCGTCTCGGTCGAGATCGCGCGCGGCTGCACCGAGGGCTGCCGCTTCTGCCAGGCCGGCATGATCTACCGGCCGGTGCGCGAGCGCGATCCGAGCGAGGTGATCGACGTCGCGGTCTCCGCGGTACGCGAGGGTGGCTACGACGCCGCCTCGCTCACCAGTCTCTCGACCGCGGACTACAGCGCGATCTCGCCGCTGATCCACGCCGTGGCCGAACAGCTCAAGCCGCTGCGCGGCAAGCTCGCGGTCTCCTCGCTGCGCGCCTACGGCCTGGCCGAGGACGTGCTCGACGAGCTCAAGGACAGTGGTGCCAAGGGCCTCACTTTCGCGCCCGAGGCCGGCACCCAGCGCATGCGCGACGTGGTGAACAAGAACGTCACCGAAGAGCAGCTGATGGAGACGGCCCGGCGCGTGTTCTCGCGCGGCTGGTCGAAGATGAAGCTCTACTTCATGATCGGCCTGCCGACCGAGGAAGACGACGACGTCCGCGGCATCGTGCAGACCGGCGCGCGCGCGCTCGCGGTGGGCCGGCGCCTGGGCGGCCGCAACGCGCGTGTCACTTGCAGCGTGAGCACCCACGTGCCCAAGCCGCACACGCCCTTCCAGTGGTGCGCGATGGACGATCGCGAGCAGGTGCTGCGCAAGCAGGCGCTGCTGCGGGCGGAGGCCGAGCGCAGCGGCGTCACGCTGCGCGTGCACGACTCTGCGGGCAGCTTCATCGAGGGCGTGCTGGCGCGCGGCGATCGCACGCTGGCCGACGTGATCGAGCTGGCTTACCGCGGCGGCGCGCGCTTCGATTCCTGGGAGGAGCAGCTCAACCTGCCCGCCTGGCACGCTGCCTTCGAGCAGACCGGGGTCGAGCCGCAGCGCTTTCTGGGCACCATCCCGCTTTCGGCGCACTTGCCCTGGGAGCACATCGACGTCGGGCTCGCGCCGGGCTTTCTCGCGCGCGAGTACCGCAAGGCGCTGCGCAACCGGCTGAGCCCGCCCTGCGGCAAGGCGGTCGGGCAGTTCGTGCACGCGACCAACCTGCGCGAGCACCAGGCCGACGCGCGCAAGCTGGTGTGTTACGACTGCGGCGTCGCCTGCGACATGGGCGCGATGCGCGAGCAGCGTGCCGAGCGGCTGCTGCGGCTGGGCGCGCGCGCGCCGCGGCCGGCGCGTGAGACTGCGCCGCAGCTCCCGCCCGCGGCCAACAAGCCGGGGGCGCGCCCGCGCCCGCCACAGCGCCCGGCGCAGGGCGACGGGCTGCGGGTGCGGCTGTGCTTCCAAAAGCTCGGGCGCGCGGCCTACGGCTCGCATCTGGACCTGGTGCGCCTGCTGCCGCGCTTGTTCCGCCGCCTCTCGCTGCCGCTGTTCTATTCGCTCGGCTTCAACCAGAAGCCGGTGATGGTGTTCGGTCCGGCGCTCTCGCTCGGCATCCTCAGCCTGGCCGAGTACGTCGACCTCAAGCTCGCGGTGCCGGAGATCGACACCTCCACCCTGCCCGAGCAGCTCTCGGCGTCGTGCATCGACGGAGTGCGCTTCGTGGCGGCGGCCGCACTGGGCGCGTCCGACCCGAAGCTGAGCCGCATCATCGACGAGGCGGTGTACGTGGCGGCCTTGCCGCGCGCCGCGCTCGACGCGCTCGGCGTCCGCGACGCGGCCGAGCTGCAGCAGCGGATCGCGCTCGCGGCCCAGGGCCCGCTCGCGGTGCGGCGCGAGATCGACGGCATCGGCAAGCGCGTGGACGTGGCGCAGTATCTGCTCGGCGCGCGCGCGGGCGTGGGCGCCGAGGCGCTGCGCCAGGCGGGGCTGGTCGGCGAGCTGATGCCGCTCGAGCTGAGGCTGCGCATCACCGGCAGCGGCACCGCCAAACCGAGCGAGGCGCTGCAGGCGCTGCTAGGTCAGCCCGAGCTGCCGGTACGCTTCGTGCGCGCGGCGCTGCTGTGCAGCCGGCACGGTACGCGCGTCAGCCCGCTCGAGCTCGAGCAGGTGCGCGCGGCCCTCGCGCAGGCACGCGAGCAGCCACCGGCGCTCGAGCGCGCCAGCGAGCTGGACGCGCGGTGAAGCGGCCATGAGCCGGCTCGACGTGCTCAAGAGCCTGCTGCGCAGCACCGCGCGCTCCGCGGGAGCCGGCGTGCGCGGGCTGCCGCTGTCTACTGCGCTGCAGCGCGTGCTGAGCGAGGTCAGCCCGGTGCGGATCGCGATCGGCGACGCGCAGCTGACGCGCGCGGTGGCGCGCCTGCCCGGAATGGTGGCCGCCACCGTCAGCAGCGGCCGCGGCAAGTTGCGCGTGGACGCGAGCTTCGACGACGGCAAGCGCCTGGCGATGACGCTGGCGCCCGCGGGCATGGCGTTCGCACCCGGCGGTGCCAAGGAGCTGAGCTTCGCGGTGGAGCCGGAGCAGAGCGCGCTCGAGCCGCGCGGGCAGGAAGTGATGGCTGCGATCGCCACCGAGATTGCGCGCGGGCTGTGGCGGACGGCGCTGGCGCGCGCGCCGCGCTCGGAGCCGGGAAGCGTCGTGGTCAGCCGCGAGCACGCCACGCTGTTCGTGGACCTGCGCGGCGTGCCCGAGGTGCGCTGGGCCCTGCGGCAACGGCTGCCGGCGGCCCTGATAGAAGCGCTCCACCCGCGCGCGCTGGAGATCCGGGAAGGCCGCTTGGTGCTCACGCTGGCGCTCGACCGCGTGTTCTAGGGCGCTCCCGGTTCTGCACAAGATTCGCAAGTAATCTCATGCCGTTATGAGATCGTGCCGAGCGCGTTCCGTGTGCTCGCCGGGGTCCCGCCGTCCCCACAGCTGCGCACCCGAGTCGATCCGGGATTGCGCTTTCCTCTTCCCGAGTAACACTAATGCTGTATGATTGTTATCTCATGAAAATTACTCGGGAGGTGTTTCATGTTTGGGAGCAAACCAGCTGACCCCACGGTCATCGGTCGCGGCGCGACCATCGAAGGTCATGTCAAAGCCAGCGGACGCATTCAGATCGACGGAACCATCGACGGCACGCTCGAGGTCGAGGGCCACGTGTCGGTCGGCCCCAACGGCCGCGTGATGGGCGAGCTCATAGCCGACGACTTGGTGGTCGCGGGCCGCGTCGACGGCAAGGTCACCGCGAAGAAGCACCTGCACGTCGCTTCCAGCGGCAGCGTTCACGGCGAGGTGCAATACGGCACCTTGCAGGTTGACCGCGGGGCGGTAATCGACGGGCAGGCTCTGCACGGCGACGGCGACGAGCGCAAGGCTGCGGTCGAGCTCAATGGCACGAACCGCACGCCTACCCAACGTCCGGCCCCGTTCGCAACGAGCAGCTGAGCGTGCGTCTCACGTTGGTCATCCTCGGGGCCGATGGGCGGCCCGCTCGCAGCCTCCGGCTGAGCCCGGCCCGGCTGTGCGCTGCGCTGTTGCTCGCGGCGTGCGCCGCCGCGAGCGCAGCGTGGCTCGGCTGGCAGGCAGGACTGTTCACGGCCGTGCTGTAAACCCGTCATGTCGCTTTCGAACAGCATCATCCCGATGCCCTCGCTGCCCCCAATCTCGATCGAGGACTGCGAGCCGGCGTGGGTGCGCGACGCCCGCTCCGCACATCAGGCGCGGGCGCAGGCGAAGCGCGCGGCTCGCGACCACGCCGCGAGCCGCGCGCAGCCTCGCAGGCGACGCGGGCCGCTCACCGTGTTGTTGGTGCCCGACGACGGGCTCGGGGCGCGCTCGCTCTCGCTGCCGGCCTGGACGGCGAGGGCGCTCGGCTTGTGCGTGGCGGGCGTGCTGGGGCTCTCGGGCGTGACGGGCTTTCAGCTCGAAGCGCGCTACGGCCTGCGCGGACCGCGCGCGATGCAGCTCGCGGCCCAGCACGACCACGCCGAGCGCTGGAGCTTCTACGAACGCTTGCCGCTCGCGTTGCGCGGCTCGACACCGGCCGAGCGTCGGCGCTACGCGGCCATGATGCACGCGTTTCAGCTCGGTCTGGGCAACCGCCAGGCCGCCTCCGAGCTGTGGGCGGGCGAGCCCGAGCCGGAATGGGTCGAGGAGGCGAGCCGCGGCGTGTCGAGCTACACCGGCACGCTGCTGTGGCCGGTGCGCGCCGGCATGTTTGGGCGCGGCTTCGGCTCCGGACCGAACGGCTACCACCTGGCGGTCGACATCGACGGACCGCGCGGCAGCCCGGTGCTCGCGGCCGCGCCGGGCGTGGTCGGCTACGCCAGCAATGAGCTGCGCGGCTACGGCACGCTGGTGCTGCTGGTGCACCCCGGCGGCTTCGTCACGCTCTACGCGCACAACCAACGCGTGCTGGTGGTCCCGGGCGAGCACGTGCGCCAGGGACAGCCGATCGCGGAGCTCGGCAGCACCGGTCACAGCATGGGCCCGCACGTGCACTTCGAGCTGATCCACGACGGCCACAACTGCGATCCGCTGCCGCTGTTTCGACCCACGGTGCCGAATTTCCCCGCTTGGATGCCGCCGATTCGGCGCGCCCAGTGGATGCCCGACGAAGCGCGTCCCAAGGGCCTGCGTTGCGAGCGGCGGCAGGACCACCCGCATCCGCGGCGCGATTACGAGGAGCTCAAGACCCCGGAGGACGACGAGGGCGGCGAGCCGCTGCTGAGCGCGAATCAGGGCCGGAGCCCGCTGGCGCTGGCTCGATAGACGGGAGGGGTTGCTATCTCGGCGGGCGCATCGCGGAGAGCACGTACTTGATCGCGTGCTCGCGGTCCGCGGTGAGGTTCTGCTCGGTGCGCTCGGGCAAGCCCATCGCGGTCAGCACGCTCTCGGCGGTGTCGAAGCGGTACACGATGGCGCCGAAGCCGAGCAGGATCAGCGAATCGGCCGACAGGTCTACGCGCACCGTGCCGCCCTTCTGACCCAGCTCGATCGCGCTCTTGATGCGCGCCAGCACTGGGCCGGCCAGCGCTGCGAGCGCGGCCTGCGTCACGTCGAAGGACACCACGTCCCGGTTGCGCACAGCATCCTCGATGATGCGCAGCAGCCCGCGGTTGTTGGCGCAGAAGTCGAACAGCACGCCCACGAATCCGCGCACGGCGCTCTCCAAGGTCGCCGGCGCGGCCAGCGCCTCACGGCCCGCTTGCGATATGCGTTCGAGCCCGCGCTGGATCACCTCCTGCAGCAGGCCGCGCTTGTCGCCGTAGTAGTGGTGCACCAGCGCGTGGTGCACGCCGGCCTCCTGCGCGATGTCGCGCAGGCGGGCGCCGCCGAAGCCGCGCAGCGCAAATGCGCGCTCGGCCGCGTCGAGGATTCGCCGCCGGCTCTCCTCGGGATTGCGGCGGCGCACCGGGCGCCGGACCTGCGTCGTCTCGGACTCGTCTCCCATCCTGCCCTGGTTGCTATGCTGGAATCCGCCGAGCGCGCGCCAGGGATGTAGCCGTGGGCCTCGAGGAATCCGAGCACCGTGGCCACGCTCTGCGCCAGCTCCTGCTGCTCGGTGTCTAGCACCAATTGGGGATGCTCGGGAGGCTCGTAGGGGGAGCCCACGCCGGTCAGGTCCGAAATTTCACCGCTCTGGGCCTTGCCGTAGAGACCCTTTGGGTCGCGGGCACGGCAGGCCTCGAGCGAGGCCTTCACGTAAAGCTCGACGAAATCGCCGTCCCCGAGCAGCGCGCGCGCGCGCGCGCGATCCGCGCGGTAGGGCGAAACGAACGCACACAGCACCACCACGGCCGCATCGACGAACAGCTTGGCGACCTCGCCCATGCGCCGGATGTTCTCGCTCCGGTCCTCGGCGGAAAAACCCAGGTCGTCGCTGAGCCCGTGCCGCACGTTGTCGCCGTCGAGCACGTAGGCGGAGACGCCGCGGCCGACCAGCGCGCTCTCGAGCGCGCGGGCCAGCGTGCTCTTGCCGGAGCCGGACAGGCCGGTGAGCCACAGCGCCACGCCGCGGTGCCCGTGCAGGGCTTCGCGTTGCGCGCGTGTGATCTGCCCGGGGTGCCAGCGGATGTTGGGAGAGGTCGGAGCGCCCACGCCACCCACCTTACACCACGCCGCCCGTCCGCGCGCCCTTGGCCCGGCCGGGTCGACCACGGCCACGGCGACGACCACGCGCGCGCACGACTACGAGCACGCCTACGACGACGGAGTGCGCAATGCGGCGGAGCCGCGCCCTGGAGCCCGACGTGGCGGGGTGGCTCAGGGCGCCGCGGCAGCGGCAGCGCGCGCGGCGCGGACCTGGCCGACTGCGGCGTTGTGGTCCTCGAGGGTGCGGCTGAAGGTGTGCAGGCCTCCGCCCTTGGCCACGAAGTAGAAGTAGTCGTGGTGCGCGGGAACGAGCACCGCGCGTAACGCGGACAGGCCCGGATTCGAGATCGGCCCCGGCGGCAGCCCGTCGATGCGGTAGGTGTTGTAGCGGTTTGCCGGGTCGGCCAGCATCGCGCGGGTGATCTGGCGGCCGTCGAAGCTCGCGCACGACGCCAATCCGGGATCGACCAGACAGCCATACGCCACGGTCGGATCGGCCTGCAGGCGCTTGGGCGTGAAGCTCGGGTCGAGCAAGCGATTGAGAAACACCCCGGCGATCATCGGCTGCTCGGCCGGCACCGCCGCCTCCCGCTCGACGATCGAAGCCAGGATCAGCACCTCGCGAAAGCCCCAGCCCAGCTCCGCGTGCAGCCGCTCGAAGGCCGCCCGTTGCTCGGCAGCAAGCGCGTCGGTGCGCCGGCGCGCGTTGTGTACGAGCCGCCGCACCACCGCGCGCGGATCCATGTCGTCTTGCAGCAAGTAGGTGTCGGGAAACAACATGCCCTCGGCGTTGGGCGGGTCGAGGGCAAGCTCGTGCAGCAACTGCGGATCCTCGCTGGCCGCCAGGAAGGCCTCGCGTCCGCACACGCCGAAGCGCGCCAGCCGCTGCGCGATGTCAAAGCGGGTGAAGCCCTCCGGGATCACCACCCGCAGCTCGACCGGGCCGTAGCCGCGGGCCACGCGCCGCAGCAGCAGCTTGGGGCTCATGTTGTCGTAGACCAGAACCTCGCCGCTGCGCAGCGCGCCGCCGGCACCGAGCACGCGCGCGTAGAGCACGAACAGCCGCGGCTCCGCCAGCGCGCCCGCGGCCGCGAGCTGGCCGGCGACGCGCTCGAGCCCGCGGGCGGGATCGATCTCGATCTCGACCAGGCGCCCGCGGCCCGGGCCGGGGCGTCCCGGATAGGCCATCACCAGCCAGCCCACGGCCGCCAGCACCGCCGCCGCGCACAGCACGAGCAGCAACGCGCTGCGCACGAGCCAACGCCGGCGCACGCGCCCGCGCGCACCGCGCTCAGCGCTCGTGCGTCTCTTCCCCATCTCGCTTCCGCTCGCGCTCCGCATCGAGGTAGCCCTGCAGGATCAAGGCCGCAGCGACGCGATCGACGCGTTCGCGGCGCTTGCTCCCGCGCACGCCGGCCTCGCCCAGCGCGCGCTCGGCCGATTTGGTGCTGAGCCGCTCGTCCCACAACACGACCTCGGGCGCCCCCAGCGCCCTCAGGCGCTCGGCCAGCCGCCGCGACCTGCGCGCGGCCTCGCCCTCGCTGCCGTCCAGGCGCAGGGGCAGGCCGACCACCAGCCGCTGGGCTTGCAGCCGCCCGGCCTCGGCCAGCAGCGCGCGCGCGACACGCTCGACATCGCCGCCGCCCTGCAGAGTCGACAGCGGCGAGGCGATCAAGCCGTCCTCGTCGGAAATGGCCAGCCCGATGCGACGGGACCCTGGATCGACGCCGAGCGAGCGCATGCGTGCATAGTAAGCCCCCTGCGGCCGGCTGACTCGCGGGATCCGCAAAGCGCGCTATGGTTGCAGCGATGCGCGTGCTGGCAGGCGACATCGGCGGCACCAAGACCGAGCTCGGGCTGTACCGGCTCGACCCGCAACCGGTGGAGCTCGAGCGTGCCCGGTTCCACAGCGCTGACTACCCGGACCTGGAGGCGCTGGCGCTCGAGTTTCTGCACGGCCGCCGCGTCGATACCTGCGCCTTCGCCGTGGCCGGGCCGGTCCGAGACGGTCGCGTTCAGCTGACAAACCTGCCGTGGCAAGTGGCCGAGGGCGCGCTGGGCCGCGCGCTGGGCGCGCCGGCCGCCCTGCTCAACGACCTGGCGGCGAGCGCGCTCGGCGTGGGCGAGCTAGGGCCGGACGATCTCGCCGAGCTCGCGGCCGGCGAGCGCGACCCGCAGGGCCCGATCGCGCTGATCGGCGCGGGCACCGGGCTGGGCGAGGCGGTCGCAGTGCCCACGGCCGGAAGCTTGCGCGTGCTGGCGAGCGAGGGCGGACACGCGGACTTCGCGCCGCGCAACGAGACCGAGGACGCGCTGCTGCGCTTCTTGCGCGCGCGTCACGGCGGCCGGGTGTCGGTGGAGCGCGCGGTGTCCGGACCGGGTCTGGTCTCGATCCACGCCTTCGTGCTGGCGCAGGGGCTGGCCCCTGCGGCACCGGACACGCAGCAGCAGATGCGCGAGGGCGATCCGGCGGAGGTCATCGGGCGCAGAGGCAGCGATGGCAGCGACGCAGCGTGCGCGCGTGCGCTGTCGATCTTCGTCGCGCTCTACGGGGCCGAGGCCGGCAACCTCGCGCTCAAGGTGCTGCCGACCGGCGGCCTGTTCGTGGCCGGCGGCATCGCGCCCAAGCTGCTCGAGCGGCTGCGCCGCGGCGAGTTCATGCGGGCGCTGCTGGACAAGGGCCGCATGTCGCCGCTGCTGGCGCGCATTCCCGTGGTTGTAGTCATGAGCCCACACGTCGCACTGCTTGGGGCGCGGGCTCACGCGTGTATGATATACAGACAGCGTTGAGCGCCTCCGCCCCGTGGAGCCGAAACGCTCGCTCGCTCCGATCGCCCGAGCATGACGGAAGACAAGAACGTCCGTAAGCTGCGCGAAAAGCTCGAAACCGCCCTGTCCAAGCGCAAGGACGACGAGGCGATCAAGCTGCTCGGCAAGCTGATCGAAGCCGAGCCCAAGGCGCCGCGCTGGCCGCACAAGCGCGGCGAGCTGTACCGCAAGCGCAACCGCAACGTCGAGGCGGTCGAAAGCTACACGATCGCCGCCAACCTCTACGCCGACCAGGGCTTCCTGGCGCGCGCGGTGGCAATGGCCAAGACCATCATCGACATCGACGCCACGCGCATCGACGTGCTGGAGCGCATCGACCCCGAGGCTGCGCGCAAGCTGCACCGCGAGCAGCGGCAGGCGATCTCGTTGCGCCCGGCGACCCACCCGGCGGTGGCGGTGAGCGATCCTGCGCCGCGGCACCCGGCGTTGTTGCCCGAAGAGCCGGTGGCGGTGCGGCACCCCGCGATCGTGCCCGAGGACGACGCCCCGATCCCGGTCAGGCCGCCGCCCACGCGCGAGCGCGGGCTCACGCGCGTCAAGGCGGCGATCAAGCGCCAGAGCAGCGGCGCGGACGTCGAGCGCAGCGCGTCGCCCGCGCCTCCTGCGCGGCGCTCGCGCGAGCAGGACATCTCCGTGGAAGTGCTCGAGCTGGCCGACGAGCTCACTATCGCGCCCGACGTCAAGCCCAACGAGACGCGCTTCTCCAACGCGCCTCCGGCCGGCGGGTTACGGCCCAGCCTGACCGAGCCCGAGCTCGAGCCGCGCACGCCCGCCGGCCGCGACCGCGTGCGCCCGCTTCACCGCGACGCCATCACACTGTCCAAGCTGCCGCTGTTTCCGCTGTTCGCGGAGCTGCCGCACCAGGCGCTGATCGAGCTGGTCAAGCACGCGGAGATGATCGAGCTCGAGGACGGCGCGACCGTGGTGCGCAAGGGCGAACGGGCCGACGCGCTCTACGGCATCGTCGAGGGCAGCGTGGACGTGATGGTGCCGGGGCAGCAGCTGCGCATGACGCTGGCGGAGGGCGACGTGTTCGGGGAGGCCTGCCTGCTGGCGGGCGAGAAGCGCCACGCCGACGTGGTGGTGCGTGGCCATTTGGCGGCGCTCAAGATCCCGCGCAACGTGCTCAACAGCCTGCTCGCGGCGTTCCCGCAGATGGCTGAGATCGTGCTCGAGCTGCTCACCCGACGCCTGCTCGGCAACCTGCTGCAGTCCTCGCCGCTGTTCCAGGAGTTCGACGGGCACGGGCGCCAGGAGCTGGCGCAGCTGTTCGAGATCCGCCGCGTGCCCATGGGCATGGTGCTGGCCGAGCGCGGCAAGCTGATGGACGGCCTGTACGTGAACCTCACCGGCGCGTTCGAGGTGAGCTACGGCGACGAGCGCCCGGCCGAGACGCATGAGACCGGGACCATGTTCGGACAGGCCAGCCTGCTCACGCAGGACCCCTCGGACGTGAGCGTGCGGGCGCTGGCGAACATGCTGGTGCTGCGCCTTCCCTCGGCCGCGTTCCACACCATCGCGATGCAGTATCCCGGCATGCTGGCCCACCTCAGCGAGCTGGCCAGCTATAGCGTGGCGAAGATCACGACTTGAGGCCATGCTCTCGAGCATGAGCTCGATGTACGAACGCCTGGGCGGCGAGCCCGCGCTGCGTGCGATCGTCTCCGACTTCGTCGACCGGGTGACCAGCGACATCATGATCGGCTTCATGTTCCGCGACATCGACCGCGCGCGGCTCAAGGAGCTCGAGTACCAGCACGCGGCCGAGCACCTGGGAGGGCCGGTGCGCTACGGCGGCCGTCCGTTGCGCCAGGCGCACGCCAGGCACCGCATCATGGGCGGGCAATTCGCGCGCCGCAAAGAGCTGCTGCGCCAGGCGCTCTTGCGACACGGCGTGCCACAGGACATCGCCGAAGCCTGGCTGCAGCACACCGAATCGCTGCGCGGCGAGGTCACCAGCGACCCGGACGGCCAGTGCAACGACTGATGCGGCCGTTCATGGGATGCAACAGGAAGGCGGGAACAGTTTGGATCGCCCTTCCCTTCTTGCCGTGTTCTGAATTCGAGGGCGTGAGCGTGCCGGGACCGGAGCACCAGCGGTGATCGAGGTCTCGGTCTTGCTGCCGTATCGCGACGCGGAGGCGACGCTGGAGCAGGCGCTGCGCAGCGTGCTCGCCCAGCGGGACGTCTCGCTCGAGCTGATCGCGGTCGACGACGGCTCGCGGGACGGCGGGGCGCGCATCGCGCAGCAGCTGGCCGCGACCGATTCACGACTGCGGCCGATGACGTCCGGCGGGGTCGGCATCGCGCGCGCGCTGCAACAGGCCGCGCAGACCGCGCGCGCGCCGTGGCTCGCGCGCATGGACGCCGACGACGTGTCGCTGCCCGGGCGCCTGGCCGCCCAGCTCCAGCGCATGCGGCAGCAGCCGGCGCTGGCCGCGCTCGGCACGTGCGTGGAGGCGTTCGCCGACGACGCGCTGCAGGAAGGCATGCGCCGCTACGTGGCGTGGCAGAACGGTCTGATCAGCGCCGCCGATCACCGCCGCCAGATCTTCGTCGAATCGCCGCTGTGCCATCCCTCGGTGATGTTGCGCGCCGACGCGCTGCACGCGGTGGGCGGTTTTCGCGACGGTGCCTTTCCCGAGGACTACGACCTGTGGCTGCGTCTGGATGCCGCCGGCTACGCCCTGGCCAAGCTGCAGCGCGTGCTGTTGCGCTGGCGCAGCTCGCCAGCCGGCGCCACCCGCAGCGACCCGCGCTACGCGCGCCCGCGCTTCACCGCGCTCAAGGCGCCTCATCTCGCGCGGCGGCTGCGCGCGCACCCGCGCCCGCTGGACGTGTGGGGCGCGGGCGCCGCGGGCAAACGGCTGGCGCGCGCGCTCGAGCCGCACGACGTGCGCGCGGCCCGCTTCATCGACATCGACCCGCGCAAGCTCGGCCGGATGGCCCGAGGCGCCGCGATCGTGGCGGTCGACGCGCTCGCCCCGCCTGGCGAGCGCTGGGTGGTGGTGGCTCTGGCCGCACGCGGGGCGCGCGACCTGGCCCGCGCCGAGCTCGACGCCCGCGGCTATCGGGAAGGCGACGACTACTTGTGCGCCTCATGAGCTCCTGAAGAAAATTCCGCGTTCACGACAAGTTGATACGCCCGGGAGGGACACGCGCCCCTCCCGCCCCACCCCTCCCGAGCGTCGCTCCGCTCGCTCGTAATCGCGCAAATCCGCCCTCCCAGAGGAGGAGCGCGAGACCCGGGCAGGGATCCCTGCGTTTCCGGCCTGCTGCCGCGCCGTCCAGCACAAGCCGGCAAATTTCGCCGGGCAGGGTGCCTGGGGCTCCTCTATACTGCCGCGCGATGGACTACAGCTGCAGCTTTCGCTGCGTCGCCGGGTGCGAAGGCAGCTACGACCTCGAAGAGGTGATCTACCGCTGCCCCAAGTGCGGCGAGCTGCTCGAAGTCCACCACGACCTCGAGGCGCTGCGCCGCCGCAGCGCCGCCGCCTGGGTCAAGCTGTTCGACGAGCGCTCGGGCACCTCGCGCTGGCCCTACGGCAGCGGCGTGTGGGGCAAGAAGGAGTGGGTCGTTCCCCACCTCGACGAAGACTGCATCGTGTCGCTGCACGAGGGCGGCACCAATCTGTTCTGGGCCGAGCGCTACGGCCAGAGCCTGGGGCTGCCGGAGCTGTGGATCAAGCTTTGCGGCAACAGCCACACCGGCTCGTTCAAGGACCTGGGCATGACGGTGCTGGTCAGCGTGGTGCGGCAGATGATCAAGCGGGGCAAGCCGATCCGCGCGATCGTGTGCGCCTCCACCGGCGACACCTCGGCCGCGCTCGCCGCCTATTGCGCGGCCGCCGGCATCCGCGCGGCGGTGCTGTTGCCGCGCGGCAAGGTGACCACGGCGCAGCTCGTGCAGCCGCTCGCCAACGGCGCGCAGGTGTGTGCGCTCGACACGGACTTCGACGGCTGCATGGCGATCGTGCAGAAGCTCGCCGAAGAGCCGGGCATCTACCTCGCCAACTCGATGAACTCGTTGCGGCTCGAAGGCCAGAAGACGGTCGCGATCGAGATCGTGCAGCAGTTCGACTGGGAAGTGCCCGACTGGGTGATCATCCCCGGTGGGAATCTCGGCAACGTGTCCGCGCTCGGCTCGGGTTTCGACCTGATGTACGAGCTCGGGCTGATCAAGCGCAGGCCGCGCATCTGCGTGGCGCAGGCCGAGTCGGCCAACCCGCTGTACACGGCGTACAAGCGCGGCTACGCCCAGTTCGAGCCGATGACCGCCAAGCCTACCGAGGCCAGCGCGATCCGCATCGGCAATCCAGTGTCGATCCAGCGCGCGATTCGCACGCTCAAGCGCTACGACGGCGTGGTCGAGCAGGCCAGCGAGAGCGAGCTAGCCGAAGCCGCGGCCGCGGCCGACCGTACCGGCACCTTCGCCTGTCCCCACACCGGCGTGGCGCTGGCCGCGCTGGTGAAGCTGGTAGAACGCGGCGAGATCACGAGGAAGGACCGGGTGGTGGTGATCTCCACCGCCAGCGGTCTCAAGTTCACTGACTTCAAGATCCGCTACCACGAAGGCCGCATCGAGGGCGTGCACAGCCGCCACCCGAATCAGCCGATCGCGTTGCCCAACGACTACGACGCGGTCAAGCGGACGGTGCTCCA
The DNA here is from genome assembly GCA_963778655.1 of uncultured delta proteobacterium. GTDB lineage: Bacteria > Myxococcota_A > Polyangia > Polyangiales > JAFGIB01 > CAVZVA01. The sequence continues at coordinate 679,715 of CAVZVA010000009.1, read as the reverse complement.
GGCGCTGTGAGCGGTCGCCCGGGAGCTCGGGCCTCCGCGGCCGGCGCCGCGCGCGCCCGGCCCCTGCTCGCGCTGCTCGGTCTGGCGGCGCTCTGCACCTGCGCGTCGCAGCCGCACGGTCCTTTCTTCAACGACGATCAGTATCTGGTGTTGGGCGTGCAACCGGACGCCGAGGCCGAAGCGCTGCGCCGGCAGCTCGAGGGCTTGGGCTACCGGCTGCAGCTGCAGCAGAAGGGCCAGGATTTCACGGCGCTGGGTTTCACCGACGCACGCGGCCGGCCCACGCAAGTGCGCGTCGTGACCGTGCGCGGGATCGAGCTGGCGCTCGACCCGGTCGAGCCCGACGCGCTTCATGAGGGCGTGCGCTACGAGCTGCTGCCTGCGCCGCTGAACGGCGGCTACGACGCGGATGGCGACGGCTTCGCCGAGGTCTTCGTGCAGCGAGAGCCCGCCTCGGGCGAGCCGCCGTGCATCCAGATCTACCGCATTCGCAACTCGGGCTTCGTCAATCGCGCGCCGGGCAACGGCTATGCGCTCGCGCGCAAGCCCGACTCCACCGAGCCGGTCTGGCTCGACCCCGAGTTCTGCGTGGACGCGCGGGCGACGCCCGCGAGCGCGCCGGCCGCGAGCGGGGACGGGGGCGTGCCGAAGGTGGCGGATGCGGGGACGGGGACGGGGACGCCTACGCCTACGCCTACGCCTACGCCTACGCCTACGACCGCGACCACGCCTACGTCCAGGCCTCCGAGCGCGCACGGCGCCGGGGAGCGGGGGGTGCCCGATGGGGGGCGCTCGCCCGCAGGGCGCTGACCTGTTATGAGCCTGGCCGGATCATGGCCAAGCACAAGGGCGACAAGGGCGACAAGGCCGCCGGCATGCTTTTGGTGTGCCGCAATCCCAAGGCCTCACACCAGTACGAGCTGGAAGAGCGCCTGGAGGTCGGCATCGTGCTGACCGGCTCCGAGGTCAAGAGCCTGCGCGCGCGCCGGGCCGATATCGAGAGCGCGTATGCCAGCCTCGATGGCCTCGAGCTGTTTCTGCACGGCATGCACATCGCGCCCTACGAGCAGGCCGGCGTGTTCGGCCACGAGCCCAAGCGCACCCGCAAGCTGCTCGCGCACAAGGTCGAGATCAAGCGATTGCTGGGCAAGCTCGCCCAGCGCGGCTACGCGCTGGTGCCGCTCTCGGTGTACTTCAAGCACGGGCGGGCCAAGGTCGAGCTCGGCCTGGGCAAGGGCAAGAAGCGCGGCGACAAGCGCGAGGACATCCGTCGCGAGATCGACTTGAAGGAGGCGCGCGCCGCAATCGGACGCGCGCGCGGGCGCTCGTGAGGCGCAGGCGATGAGCGAGCAGCACGCAGCGGTGCCCTCGAGGCCCGAATTGCCGGTGAGCTTCGCGGACGGCGCGGACGCAGTCGCGATCGGCTGGCAGGCCGGAGTCCTGCGGCTGCTGTGCGCGCGCGCGCATCCGCCCGGGCGCCCGCTGCAGCTCACGCTGCACGCGGGCGAGCCGCCGCTGCAGCTGGTCGGCAAGAGCGCGGGCAGCAAGCGCACGCAAGACGGCCGCTTCGAGGTCGGCCTGCGCCTGCACAGCCTGCGCCGCGGCGAGCGCGAGCAGCTCGAGGCGCTGTTCGCAAGCTAGCGGGACAAGAGACAGGCAGGCAGACGGGAAGACCCAATGGTTCTTCTCTTCCCGCCGTTCTTCCCGTCGTCCTGTTGAAGCTTGCTTCCGCCCTCAGACCGCGACCAGTGGCTTGTCACGCAACGAGGCCACGAAGCCGTCGTGCACCTCGCTCACCTTGTTCCAGCTCGGAAGCTGCTTCATGCGCTGGATCCAGCGCTGCACGTTCGGATACTTCGTGAAGTCCGTCTTGACCAGCTCGCCGCAGGTCACCAGCGCCGAGCCGAACAGGTCGGCAATCGTCATCTCCTTGCCGCACACGTACGGCGCGTCGCCGAGTATGTTCTGGTCGAGAATCCTGAGCCAGAAGCTCGTCTTCTCCTTGCCCCACTGCACCACGCCGCCGGTCACGTCGTCGCTCGAGCGCTTGTGATGGGGAAAGATCTGCGGATAGACCAGGTTGTAGCCGAGGTCGCGGTAGAAGCCGGTGTTGAACCAGTCCATGCGCTCGTTGACGCGCGCCCGGGCCTTGAGCTCCTTGGGATAGAGCGGCGAATTCACCTTGTCGGCAAGGTACTTCAGAATCGCGGAGCTCTCACTCAGCCGAAAGTCCCCGTCCTCCAGCAGCGGAACTTGGCGGCTGGGGTTGAGGTTCGCGTAGGGCGGCTTGTGGTGCTCGCCGGTCATCAAGTCCACGACGACGGGCTCGAGATCGATCTTGGCTTCGGCCGCGAACAACATCACGGGACGCGACGTGGTCGAGGCCGGGTGCATGTAAAGCTTCATGGCGGGTTCTCCTGTGCGGGATTCCAGGCGCCAGCGAGACCCAGTCCGGTCAGCGCTCGATCAGCCTGCGCAGCTCGTCGGTCATACGCGCTTTGCCTTCACGAAGGAAGGTCTCCCGCATGTGATGCCCGTTGCCCGGTCTCGCCGTGAAGCGCTCCCTGGGCGTCCGCTGCCGCGGCTCCGGCCAGACCCCGGGGACGCGCCGGGCGCCCTCGGCGGCGATCTTCATGGGCTCATCCTCGTCGATCGCGGGCAGCTCGATGAGCTCCAGGCACTCCCAGCTGATCTCGAGCGGAATTTCGTTGGGGTCGAAGAAATAGATCGACCAGATGGTGCCGTGGTCGATCGCTCCCACCACCTCCACCCCGGCAGCCTCCAGCCGGTCCTTGTATTCGAACAGTCGCTCGCAGCTCTCGACCGTGAACGACACGTGGTCGAAGCCCAGCGGCAGGGTGGTCTTGGTGCCGTGGAACTTGCGGTTCATGACCGCGGCGCCCTCGTACTCGAAGAACGCCACCTGGGCATCGCCGCAGCGGAAGAAGTAGTGGCGATAGCCGTCGTGACCGATGCCCGCGCGCAACTCCATGTCGAGCAGGTCGCGGTAGAAGCGGATGGTCTTCTCGAGATCGGGCGTGATGAAGGCCAGGTGGTTGATTCCGCGCAGCGCCATGCTCTCCTCCTCGGCAGCGAGCTCCCGGCCAATCAGAGGGATTCAACAGGAGGACGGGAAGGCGGAAAGCGCAGACTCTCGTTTTCCTCTTCCCGACCTGCCGTCTTCCTGTGAATCCGACGCAAGTACCTTGCGGCGGGAGCCCATCTAGCTGAACAGATCCTCGACGTCTTGCTTGGTCAGGCCCTTGAGCGGCGCCTCGCTGCTCAGCACGTTGGCCATCAGCGCGCGCTTCTTCTCCGAGAGCTGCAGGATCTTCTCCTCGACCGAATCCTTCGCGATTAGACGATACACCGACACGGTCTTGGACTGGCCGATGCGGTGCGCGCGGTCGGTAGCCTGGTCCTCCACCGCCGGGTTCCACCAGGGGTCGAAGTGGATCACCGTATCGGCGCCAACCAGGTTCAGGCCGGTGCCGCCGGCCTTGAGCGAAATCAGAAACGCCGCCACCGAGCTGTCATCGTTGAAGCGGTCGACCCGCTCCATGCGGTCGGTGGTCGCGCCGGTCAGCCACTCGAAGCGAATCCCCTCCTCTTCCAGCACGCTGCGGATCAGATGCAGCATCTCGACGAACTGGCTGAAGATCAGCACGCGGTGCCCGCCAGCCACCGCTTCCTGCATGATCTCGCGCAACGCGCCAAGCTTGCCGCTGCTGTCCATGCCCCAGTCGCCCTCGAGCTTCATCAGCCGCGGGTCGCAGGCCACCTGGCGCAGCCGCGTCAGCGCCGCCAGGATCTGGATCTTGGCCTTGGCCAGACCCTGCTTTTCGACCTCGCTCATCACACTCTCGCGCACCTGGCGCAAGATCTGCGCGTACAGCTTGGTCTGGTCGTCCGCCATCGGCACCAGGATGTCCTGCTCGATCTTCGGGGGCAGATCCCTGGCCACGTCGAGCTTGTCGCGTCGCAGCACGAAGCGATGAATCGCGGCGCGCAGCTTCTCGGCCGCGGTCTTGTCGCCGCGGTCGATCGGCCGCGCGAACTTCTCCTCGAAACGGCCGAGATCGCCCAGCAGGCCGGGCGAAACGAAATCGAAGATCGACCAGATCTCGCTCAGGCGGTTCTCGATCGGCGTACCGGTCAGCGCCAGACGCTGCTCGCTCTGTAGCTTCTTGACCGCGCGCGCGGTGGCGCTCTGTGGGTTCTTGATGTGCTGCGCCTCGTCGAGGATCACGTAGCAGAACTTGCGCTGCTGGAAGAACTCCTCGTCACGCCGCACCAGCGCGTAGCTGGTCACCACGACGTCGGTGTCCTCGAGCTTGTCCAGCAGCTTATCGCGATCGGGCCCCTGCCAGGCCAGCGCGCTCAAGCTGGGCGCGAACTTCTCGATCTCGCGCAACCAGTTGGGCACGACCGAGGTCGGCGCCACCACCAGATGGCTGACCTTACCCTTGGTCTTGGCCTTGAGCCACAGCAGCAGCGCGATCGTCTGCACCGTCTTGCCCAGGCCCATGTCGTCGGCCAGGATGCCGCCCGCGCTGAGCTCGTGCAGGAACACCAGCCACGAGAAACCTTCCTTCTGGTACGGCCGCAGGGTGGCCTTGAGCGAGCGCGGCTTGGCGATCTGCTCGATCTCGCCGACGTTCTGCAGCTTGTTGAACAGGTCCTTGGCCGCCGGCGTCAGGCTGGAGTTGTTGACCAGCGAGAGCAGGTCCTGCACCCGCCCGGCTTGCGCCAGCGCCAGCGTCTTGCCGTTGCCGCTGGTGGCGTAGATCTCCGCCATGCGCTCCAGGATCTCGCCCACCTCGTCGGACTTGACCGGTGCGTAGGTACCGTCCTGCAAGCGCACCAACCGCCGCCCGCTCTCCAGGCACTCGCGCAGCTCGCGCTCGTCGACGCCGACTCCGTCCGCCTCGAACACCATGTCCAGGCTCAGCCAGTCAACGCCGCTGCTGACCCGCGCGCGCGGCGACACCGACTTGTCGCGCACGGTCACGCCCTGCAGGTCGCTCGGGATGAAGCGCTCCCATTCCTCGGGCAGCGAGCCGATGCCTTCGGTCCAGAATGCGATCGCGCCGTCGCCGCGCACCACCAGCTCCTCGCCGTTCTCGTCGACGGCAAAGCCGAGGTTGAGCAACTGCTGCACCGCCGCCAGCTCAGCACCGACGTCGCGCCGCACCACGATCGGACGGGTCGCCCCGCGCACCGGTGCCTCGAATGCAAGCGGCTGCGGAAAGCCGGCCGGTGGTACCTCGTGCTCGAACTGGTCGTAGCTCACACGCAGTCGCGCCCGCGCCTCGACGATGTCGCCGGTGGTGCGGATCGAGAACTTCGGCGTGGCGTCGAGCACATCGGCCACCTGGCTCAGATCGGGCAGCTCGGTACCCAGCGAGGCCGCCACGCGCGGGATGTACTCCACCAGCAAGCGCGGCAGATCGGTCATCGGCTGCACCAGCGCCGGCGAGCGGTACAGCCGCTGCAGCCAGGCCGGGGTCACCGCGGTCGAGACCGGCCGCGCCACGCCCTCGGTCGTGTCCAGGTGCCAGCCGGGCGTGCCCTCGAACCACGCCCCGCTCGAGAGCGGAAAGCGCCGGTTGCCCAGCTCGAACACCACGCGGATGCGCACCGACTTGTTGTTCGCCAGGTCGAGCTCGATCTTCGGCTCCAGCGCGCCGTCCGCGAAACGCAGCTCCTTGGAGGCGGGCTCCAGCAGCACGCGCCGCCCGCGCAGCATGCTCAGCACCTCGGCTGCGTCCTCGCTGCGCAGCTCGGCGGTGGCCGAGGTGCCGCGCGGCGCATGGCGCGCAAGCGCGCGGAACAGCGGGCGATCGGAGGCGGGCACGGTATTGAAGCCGGACAGCGCCTCGTTGATCGGCACCGCCGAGCGCGTGCCCGCGAGCACGGGCGTCACTGTGATCGACGCCGCGCGCACAGTCAGCCGGTACTCGAACTCGCACGGCTTGGGCAGCTCGCCCGGCGGCAGCCAGGCGTCGAGCAGCGCGCCGCGGGCGGCGGCGGCACGCCGCACCTGCGCCAGATCGCGCACGCCCAGCAACTCGATCGCGCCACCGTTGACCGGCAGCGCCTCGGCACCGAGCGCCGACGTGGCGCCGTGGCGACGCCTGCGCGAGCGCCTGCGTTTGCCGCTACCGCTGGCCGGCGCCGGAGCGGGCGCGGCTTGCACCCGCACCGCCGCCTGCAAGGGCTGGCCGTTGGTCGGTGCCACTACCTCTCGCTCTCGCGGCGGGGCTTCGGGCGGGCGCGGGCGCGGCGGCCGCTCGCGATCGCGCAACGCCACCAGGAGCGCGGCCACGTGCTTGCAGTGACCGGTCGGACCTCGCCAGGCCTGGCAGCCGCACTCCGAGCGCACCTCGCCCTCGGCCAGCTCGACCGAGACGCGGATCGGCTCGTCGGCCTTGATCAGCACGTCGCACGAGGCCTGCATGCCTTCGGCGGTGAGGTTGGAGACGGCGTTGCGTCGTGCGTAGATGCGGCCGCGCAGGAAGGCGTTGCCGCCGACCAAACGCTGGATGGCCCGATCGGAGAAGCGGCCCACGTGCTGGGCAATGCTGGCGGCTTCGGGCGTGGATTCGATGGCTTGGCTCTCGGCCATGGGTCTCGTCGCTGGGAGGAACGTGCGTGACGTTCCGGGTGGGGTTGCGTCGATTCGACCGCCCGGCGCTCTGGCGCCCGAAGAAACGACGCGACGGGTGGGATTGGACCGACCGGCTAACGGCTCCGACTCGGCGGAGGTTGAGCTGACTTGATGCGCCTAGCTCCTGTGGCAGGCTCGCGTCTGCAGAGCCGGCCCCCTCACAGATCTAGTGCGTTTATCATACACAGGCCAAAAGCCTCCGCAAGTCCCTTTTGCCCTGGACGCCGGGGGGGAGCCCGCACCGTCCGGACCCGTCGCACGGGGCGCCACGGCGGTCCTCTCAATCACAACGCAGCAGCACGCTCTTGCTGCCCGGCTCGCGCTCGGGGTCGGGCCGAAAGTCCAGCTGCCCCGGCAGATCGCGCAGCTCGCGTACGGCCCGGTTTTCGGCGCGCGCCGCCGCGCGCACGTCGCGCCGCAGCTTGTGCAGGCTCATCCCGTAGTGATTGACGCAACACAGCATCCAGCCGCCTGGAGCCAGCACCTGCAAGCAGGCCTGGCACAGCGACGCGTAATGCTTTTGCACCAGGAATCTTCGGGCGCGGGTGGTCGCGTAGCTCGGCGGGTCGAGCACGATCAAGTCGAAGCGCTCGCCGTGGCGCGCCAGCTCCCCGAGCGCGTCGAACACGTCGGCGCACAGCGCGCGGTGGCGTGCGCCGGCGTCGATCCGCGCCACGTTGCGCTCGGCCCACGAAAGCGCCGCCTGCGCGGCGTCGACCGACAGCACCTGTCGCGCGCCGCCCGCCAGCGCCGCCACCGAAAAGCCGCCCGTGTACGCGAACAGATTGAGCACGCGCTGGCCTTGCGCGAGCGCGCGCACGCGCTGCCGGTTGTCGCGCTGATCGAGAAAGATGCCGGTGCGCAGGCCGTCGCCCAGGCGCACCTCCAGCGGCAGCCCGTGCTCGTACACCACCAGCTCCTCGGGCGCAGCCTGCCCGCGCAGCGGCAGCGAGGGCGCGTAGCGCTCCGCGCGCGGATCGCCGAGCGCGTTCTTCTGCCGAGGATGGCGCTTGACGTAGATGCCGCGCAGCCCGAGCGCCTCGAACGCATCGAGCACGCGGCCCTCGCCGCTCGGCTCGCCCTCGCCGAAGAAGTGGGCGACCAGGTGCTCGCCGTACAGATCGAGCGCCAGATCGTCGGAACCGTCCCCGCCGCGGTCGAACAGGCGAAACGCAGTGGTGGGCTGCGGCGCGACGCGCGCACGCCCCAAGCGGTAGCGCGCCTGCAGCGCGAGCTCGAGCGCACGCCGCAGCAACGCCGGGTCGGAGCTGGCGTCCACCGCGCCGTGGGCGAGCCAGTGCGCGAGCTCCAGCGGCGGTGGCGCCTGCAGCAACAGCGGCCGGCCGTCGCGCGGGTGGCGCAGCCGCAATGCGCTCGCGTGCAGCAACAGCCGCAGCGCGCGCGCCCCGCCGTACAGCCGGTCGCCCGCGATCGGTGCGCCGGCGTGCGCGAGCTGCACGCGCAGCTGATGGGTGCGCCCGGTGTCGCACTGCAGCTCCAGCAAGGCGCGCTCACCGGCCCGCTCGCGCAGGCTGACGCGCGTCCGCGCCCGGCGCGCGCCACGCGCGTGCGCGCCCACCACCCGCATGCGCCCGTCCGGCCCGCGCGCGAGGAAGTGCTCGAGCGGCGTCTGCCGCCCGCGCTCGAAGCGCGCGCCGCCCGTGACCGCGCCCAGATAGGTCTTGCCCACCTGCCGCCCCTCGAGCTGCGCTGCGATCGCGACGTTGGCCTCGCGCCGCAGCGTGTACAGCAACAGCCCGGAGGTGTCACGGTCGAGCCGCTGGTGCGTGCCGAGGTAGACCGCCTCGGGCGAGACCCCGCGCCGCGCCGCCAGCCAGCGCTTGAGCCGCGCCGGTAAATCGTCGTCGTGGCTGGGGTCGGCCGCCTGCGACGGCACGCCGGCCGGCTTGTCGACCACGATCAGGTCCTCGTCCTGATAGACGACACGCCGCGGGTCGAAGTCGGCGAAGAGCGCGCCGCCCTGCCCTTCGCTCGCGGCCGGCGCGCCCGCGCTCGGCCCCGCCGCGCGCGCCATCAGTACCCGCGCTCGCACAGCGCCGCGGGCAACAAGGGCGAAGGCGAATCCGAGGTTAGGATCCACAGCTGGTGGGCGGCGCGCGAGGCGCCGATGTGCAGCAGGTGCCGCGACTCGTCGTCGGCCGGATAGCTCTGCGCCGTGACCTCGACCAGCACCACGTAGTCGAACTCCAGACCCTTGACCTGGCGCACGTCGGTCACGTCGACCCCGGCCTTGAACGGGAAGTCCTGCTCCGCGATCAGGCGCACATGCGGCACCTCGGCCTTGATCAGCCCCTCGGCGTACTCGCGCACCTGCTCGGGCGTGCGCGTGATCACCGCCACCGACGCCAGCGGCTCGCTGGCCACCAGCGCGCGCAACGACTCGGCCAGAAAGCCCACCGCCTCGCCGGTGTGCGAGAAACGAAACAGCTCGACCGGCACGCCGTGGCGCGTGGCTTGTCCCGGCTCCTGGTTGCGCAGCGGACCCAGCACGTCGTTGGCGAAGTCCATGATCTCCTGCGTGGAGCGGTAGGTCACGCGCAGCGGCTCCACCTTGACGTGGCTCAGCCCCAGGATGTCGAGCACCCGCTTCCAGTCGGAGAAGCCGTTGTCGAGCAACAGCCGCTGGGCGGTGTCGCCCGCCAGCGTCACGCTGTTCGAGCGCGCGGTCGCCAGCACCACCGAGAGCTCGAGCGGGCTGAGGTCCTGGGCCTCGTCGATGAACACGTGCTCGTAGCCGAGCGGCTCCTTGCCGCGCCGCAGCGGCCCGCGCAGCCGCTGCTCGAGCCGCAGCAGCAGCGCGTCGTCCTCCCAGTCGAGCGTGGCCGCCACGCGCTCCTGCTCGCCGTCCACCCCGACCTCGGGCTCGCCCGGCTCGTCGCGCGCGTGCCCGCCGCGTTCCTCACGCTCGCTCTCGCGCTCCTCGACCTCGGACAGGGCCGCGCCACAGCGCGCCGCGCACCAGCGGAACACCGAGCCGAGCTGCCCGGCGGTGAACTCCCCCGGCGCGTGCTGCGCGAACAGCTCCGCAAGCCCGCGCCGGTCGGTGAGCAGCTCGGCCCAGGCGTTGATCGGGCTCGCGAGCTCGAGCAGAGCGCGCGCCTCGCGCTCGGCCACGTGGCGCACGCCGGGCCCGAGCCCGGCCTGATCGGGCAGCCAGTGCAGCAAGCGCCGCGCGCGCGCCGCCAGCCCCTGGCCGCGGCTGCGCGCCCACACTTCGAGCACCGGACGGCTATCCTCGGCGCCGACGGCTTCGCGAACGCGCGTCTCGAAACGCGCCTGCAGCCGCTCCAGGTAGCCCTCGATGATCGGCACCCACGCCGGGTGCTTCTTCAGCCGGATCACGGCGTCGGGCGTTTCCTCGGTGTAGAGCGTGGGCAGCTCGGGGATGTGCTGCTGCCGCAGCTTGCGCGCCCAAGCGTGAAAGGTGGTGACGGCGACGCCCGGCACGCCCAGCGCCGGCAGCACGAACGCGATGTAGCGCGCGAGCGCCTCGTTGAAGACCACGATCAGCATGCGCTCGGCACGGAAGCGCTGCGGGTCCTGAAAGGCGAGGTAGGCCAGGCGGTGCAGACCGATGGTAGTCTTGCCGCTGCCCGCGCCGCCCTGCACCACGCACAGCCCGGACTCCGGGCGCGTGATCAGCTCGAATTGGTGAGCGTCGATCAGCGCCGCGATCTCGGGCAGGTGCTTGTCCTCGCGCAGGCTGCCGTCGCGCTCGACGCCGAGCCTGCCCACCGGCTGGTAGTGCGAGGGCCGCGGCGCCACGCCCTGGCCGCCCTTGAGCTGGCTGCTCTCGCCCAGCCGCACCCAGTTGCCGTTGACGCGGCGCAGGAACGTGCCCTGCACGGCCGCGATGCGCCGCAGCTGCCCGCCGTTGATGGCCAGGCTACGGCGGGTCAGCACCTCGCCCTCGACCAGGCGCCCGCCGAACTGCTCGTCGTAGTCGTCGCCCTCGTCGTAGCGGTAGTAGACTCGGCTGACCGGCGCGTCGCGCCAGTCCACGATCTGCACGCCGGTGCGCGGATCGAGGTAGGTGGCGCGGCCGATCAGCACCTCGCGCTTGCGCTCGCCCTCCTGCAGCACGATGCGGCCGAAGTACGGCGAGCCCATGTCCACGTGGCCCTCGGTCACGTCGGCGCGGCGCGCGGCGACCTGCTGCAGGCGCTCCATCTGCGCCACCAGCGCGGGCACGTCTTCCAGGCGCGCCTCGCCGATCTGGTCGCGAAGCGAGACCAGCTCCTGGTCGTAGTCGATGCGGCCGCTGCGGCGCAGCGGGCGTGTGGCCAGGTGCTTGAGCACGCGGTTGAGCACGCGCTGCTCCTCGCCGACAATGCGCTCCATTTCATCGTCGCGCTGGGGCTGCGCTTGTGGCGGGCTCTGGGGCACCCTGGTTACCTGCTGGGGCTTCGCGAGGAAAGCCCTATTGCGTAACACGATCGCTGGGCGCGGATAAGGGGGTTTCTCGCCGGCGGGCCGCAGGCCGGGCCCCGGGCCAGGGCGCTCAGCGCAACAGCAGCAGCGCGGCCAGCGCGCAGATCAACAGCGCCAGCGCGTAACCGCGAACGCGATCGACGGCCGGGGGCCGGCGCGCCCGGGGCTGGGCCACGACCATGGCCAGCCCGAGCATGGGCAGCGCCGGCACCGCGCTCTGCAGTGCCAGCACGGCGGCCATGGTCACGCCGAAGCCCAGCGTCAAGGCCAGCACCGAGCGCCACAACGGCAATCCGTGACGCCGCGTGCTGGCGAGGTAGAGCGCGGTGAACACCACGTCGCCCACGCCGAGGAAGGGCTCGATGTGCGTCGTACCCAGCATCGGCCAAGGCAGCGCCAACACCGACAGCGCGGCTTCCGACTGTGCGATCTCCGCCGACGGTCCGCTGGGATGAAACACGCTGAGCAGATCCGCGACCGAGGATACGATCGCCACGAACACCAGGTGGCCGGGATGCTCGATGGCGAAGCCCACCACCGATCCCAAAAGCGTGCCGGCGAGCAGCAGCACGGAGGTCACGCACAGCGCCAGCAGCAGCTCGGGCGGCGGGTACTGGCTCAGCGGCCACAGCGCGAGCGCGAGCAGCGCCGCGATCGGAAGCGCGCGGCGCGTCACCGGCGGACACGCCAGCGAGGTCAGCAGCGCGCTGCCGCAAACCACGCTGAAGCCGACCGCGTAAGCCACGAAGGGCGAGAGCGACAGGCGCGCGCCGAGCGCGTGCGCGCACAGCAGCAGCAGATCGAAGGCCGCGACCGCGCCCAGCCAGCGCAGCCACGCGCGGCCGCGAGCGGGCAGCGCGGGCGGCGCTGCCTCCAAGCGCTCGCTGGCTCGGCTCACGAGCTGCTCGTTCACAGGGCCCGTCCGCAGTGGAAACACGGCCGCGCCCCGAAGCTGGTAGCAGTCGGGCGCGCCGCACGCGCCGACCGCCGCCCCGCTGCCCGTCGGGCGGCCCGCTGCGCAGGCGCGGCGTCGCGTGAGTGCACACCCGAGGATCCCTCGGATCGGCCTTCGCCCTCAAGGCTCGGCCTCGCGATCCCCAAATTTCGGGTTGACTATGTCCCTATCCGGGCTCATTTCCTGGCGGGCCCGCCTCCGGCCGGGTCGGATCCCGGCAGCGGGTTCGCCCTGCAGCGGTTAGTCTTCGGTTATATTCTGGCGAACAGTCGCGCATAATCGTGATCTGGAAATGCTGAATAGCTCGCAAACAAGAGGAGGCGACGGCTCTGGTTCCGGCTTCTCGACCGGGGAGCTGCGCGCCTTCGTGGCGGCCCGCGTGGGCGGGCATAGCTGGGTCGTGGACCTGGTCCCGCTCTACGAGCTCAGCGTCGGCAGCGACGCCGACGCCGACATCCGCATCGACGTCTCCGACGTCAAGCGGCGGCACGCCACCCTGACCTGGAACGGCGAGCAGGTCGCGCTGACGGCCGGCGCCGAGGACGCGCGGATCGAGCTCAACGGCGAGCCGGTGGTCGGCAGCGCGCAGGTCACGCCGGGCGACGAGATCGAGATCGGCCCGGCCACGCTGCAGGTCAACGTCAGCTTCGCGCCGGCGCGCAAGGGCCGGCGCTCGCTCACCCACCCCGAGTTCGCCGAGCGCGTGGCCGAGGAGCTGGCGCGCGCGCGCCGCACCGGGCGGTTGACCTGCCTGGTGATGCTCAAGTCCCGCAGCGGCGACGGCAGCAAGCTCGCGGGCGCCGCGCTCAACACCTTTCGCGAGGGCGACATTGTCGGCACCTACGCCCACGACGAGATCGAGTTCTTCCTGCCCGACACGCCGCCCAACGTGGCGCGCGCGGTGGTCGAGCGCATGCTGGAGACCTCCGGCTCGGAGCGCGCCTCGGTCGGCCTGGCGGTCTCACCCGAGGACGGCGACTCGGTCGAGCGGCTGATGCGCGCGGCGCGCGACGCGCTGGCCAAGGCGCTGGCGCAGGGCGGCGGCATCTGCCGCACCGGTGCGCTCGAGTTCGAGGCCACCACCCCCAGCGTGCACACCCAAGCCACGCGCCAGGTGCTGGAGGAGATCACGCGCGCTTCGCAAGAAGACGCGACGCTGCTGCTGGTGGGCGAGCCGAGCAGCGGCAAGCGCTACTACGCGCGGGTGTTTCACGACCGCAGCGCGCGCAAGGACGGGCCGTTCGTGCTGATCCAGTGCGCGGGCCTGGTCGACGGCGAGTCGCTGGCGCGCGCCTTTGGCAGCAACGCCGACGACGTGTCCAGCTGCACTGCCGAGTCCGCGCGCGGCGGCACGCTGCTGCTGGAGGAGGTCGGCGACCTGCCGCTGCAAGGACAGCGCCGGCTGCTCAAGCTGTTCGCCGAGGGCAGCGAGGACTACAACGTGGTCGCCTCCACGCACCGCGATCTGGCGGCGCTGTGCCAAGTCGGCCTGTTCCTGCGCGAGCTCTACGGCAAGATCGGCTCGCGCCGGATCAACGTGCCGGCGCTGCGCATGCGCGCCGAGAGCATCGTACCGCTGGCGCAGAACTTCGCCATGGCGTTCAAGTCGGACCGCCCGGTCAAGCTCTCGCCCGGGGCGATCGACCGCATGCGCAGCTACTCCTGGCCCGGCAACGTGCTCGAGCTGCGCAACGCGATGGAGCGCGCGGTGACGCTGGCCGACGGCGGCGAGATCCTGGCCGAGCACCTGCCCGGCGACCTGATGCTCGACGCCGAGGGGCGGCTCCGCGACCACGTCGGCTCGGTCGAGCGCGACGCCATCATCAAGGCGCTGGCGGACAACAACTACAACCAGACCCACGCCGCGCGCATCCTCGGCATTTCGCGCAGGGCGCTGATCTACAAGATGGAGAAGTACGGGCTGAAGCCTCCGCCCGCCGGCAAGAAGGGCGACGGCGAGGACGACGGCGAGGACCCAGGCGAAGGCCAAGGCGAAGGCTAGCCGTAGCGCCGGGCGCGACCCCAGGCGGGGCGGGGCGCCGCGGCTACTTCACCAGGCGCAGGTGCGACGCCGAAGCGCGGCGCTCGCTCGACGGCGCGCCGCTACCTGAGCCGTCGCCGGCGATCAGCTCGAGGCTGGGCGGCGTGCGCCCGGCCGCGCGCGGGCTGCGCGCCGCGGCCGCCGCGGGCGACCCCTTGGGCTCGTGCGAGGCTGCGCGCCGGCGGCGGCGCGGGCGCTGCGCCTGCTGCACCTCTTCGATCGCGCCGGCCTCGATCTCCGCGAGCCGCGCGCGGCGCGCCTCGCGCTCGACCTCGGCGGCGATCTCCGCGGGCATGCTGGCGGGCCAGACCATGCCTTTGCCGTCGTCGCCAACCAGCGCGAACACCGCATCCCACGGCACCGAGCAGGTGAACGCCGCGCGGTTGAATGAGAGCGTCCCGTGCAGGCCCGCGTCATCGAGACGCAGGTCGGGAATCGGCAACGGCATGTCCAGCCCGATCTGCAACACCAGCTGCGGGCGGTCGCGCAACCACGCCGGCACCAACGCCCCCTTCACGCGGGGATCGAGGTGCACGAACACGGTGCCCTTGAGCAGCAGCGCGCGCGCGACCTCGTTCTTGTTGGGCAGGCCGGGACAATCCGACATACGCCGAATTGTGTAGCGGATGCCCGCCCACCCCGCCAGGGCGCCGAGCCGATTTCCTCCTTGTCGGGGCGCATTTCCGACTTATGCTTGAACGTAAGGTCGCCATGGGGGCGTACCGGTTTCGACGGGGGTGCTGACGCGTTGGTTGCGTGCACGTCGGCCCTGAGACGACGCAAATACCTCTGGGAACAACAACTGCCAACAACAACGCAGTCGCTTTCGCGGCCTAATAAGCCAAAGAAGCCGTCTCCCCGTAGAGCTCGCCAGTGCTCTGCGGACGAGGCGTGATTGAACTGGCTAGCCTCCTGTTCGTGATCCGATAGGCGGGCGAAGACACAGGATCACTGGCGATGGAGCGAGCCTGTCCGTGGGCGCAATCCACCGCGATACAAATCACGGAATACGTACGTAGACGCCACCGCCGATCTCTTCCGGACGCGGGTTCGACTCCCGCCGCCTCCACCAACTCCCCTCCTGCCCGCATCGCGCCACGTTCTTCGTGGTCGCGGGCTGGGAGGTCTTCGCCCGCCTCCCGCAGCGGTACGCTCCCGCGATTTAATCTCGTCAACCGTTGACGAGATCGCCCCTCCCCCCGAATCTGTCCTTTGATGGTGCACCGCCCGCGCCGTGCGCGCCAGTGCGGTGCATCCCCGAGCCCGGCGCGCTCCCGAGCGCCACCCGCGCGGGCGCGCGTGCCCCGCGCCAGCCCCGTGCTCCGACCTCGTCCATGCCCACGTCCAAGAAGCCCCTCACCACCCAGCGCTACGCCGCCCTGCGCGACGACGTCGTGCGCCTCGTCGACCGCACCGACTCGGCAGCCGCCGGCCAGCGGGTGCAGATGTACTGGCGCATGGGCGCGCGCATCGCGCGCGAGCGGCTCGCGCACAACGCCGGCTACCACAACTCCGTGCTGCGCGACCTCTCGCGCGACACCGACCTCGCGCTGCGCACGCTGCAGCGCGCGCTCGTCTTCCACGCCGCCTACCCCAAACGCCCCGCCGCCAACACGCCCTTGCGCTGGTCCCACTACATCCTGCTGCTCGCGCTGCCCGCGGAGCTCCGCGCCCACTACGCGCGGCTCGCCATCGAGCGCCACCTCGCGGCCCGCGAGCTCGCCGCCTTGATCCAGGTCGAGACCTCGCGCGATCCCAACGCCGCCACCCAGCTCCCCCGCCCCACCTCCCCCAGCTACCTCTACGCCGGCAGCGTCCACAACATCGTCGACGCCGACACCCTCGACCTCCAGCTCGACCTCGGCTTCCACATCAGCCACCTGCAGCGCATCCGCCTCGCCGCCCTCGACGCCCCCGACCTCGCCACGCCCCAAGGCCGCGCCGCCCGCGACTTCGTCGCCTTCCGCCTCCTCCCCGCCCAAACCGTCGTGGTGCAAACCCGCAAGTACGACATCCACGGCAGATACGTCGGCCACGTCTTCTACAGCCCGCGCAAGATCGGCATCGACGCGTGCTTCGCAGAGGGCTTCTACCTCAATGAAGAGCTGGTGGCGGGCGGCTGGGCGCGGCAGGTGTGATTCCACCACGTCGCCAGCAACGGCATGGCGCCTAGATTCTAGAGCACCTACGCCGCCGTCTTCAGGTTCTCGCGCAGGATCCGCGGATGACGCGCGGCGATTCGCAGGAGCGCCAGCGCGGGACCCTCGGGCTTGCGCCGGTCCTGTTCCCAGTTCCGCAAGGTGTGGACGCTGATGCCCATCGCCTTGGCGAATTGCGTCTGCGAAAGGCGCACGAATTGCCTCAGCGCCGCGATGTCCGCGCCGGACTCGAGCTTCCCGCGCATCAGCCGGCGCCGCAGGCGGGCCGGGATCGCGCTGGCGAAGTCATCGTCGGTGAGCTCGGGGATCTCGTCACTCATTTCACGCGCTCCATGTGCTCGATGTACCTGGCCCGCTCGCGCTTGGTGACCCAGCGGGCGCTGACGATGCGGACGACATCCTCGTCGCGCTCGGTCCACACGACGAGCACGACGCCGCGCGTGATCGGGCCGATCGCGATGAAGCGGTCCTCCGCGTTCGAGTGGTCCGCGTCGAAGATCTCGAGGTAGTCCTCGCCGCTGGAGAACAGCTCGCTTGCCTCCTCGAAGGAGACGCCGTGCTCTTCCTGATTCGCGACGTTCTTGGCGTCATCCCACTCGAACCTCAATACTGAATCGTGCGTCATTGGCGGACTAAGTCAATGGCTTAGTTTGCGCAGGCGTCGGCACCATTTGGGCACCGCTCGTCGGCTGCCGTAGGCCGCCATGGCGACGCGCGCGTTAGCTCCGTCCGCGGTTGGCGCGGCGGGCGCGCCGCTGCCTGCGGCGTGCTTGCCTCTTGTGCCGTTTCAGGTCGCGCGGCGCCGCGCGCCGGACCGCGTGCCCTTGCGCGCCCTGCGCGTCCTGCGCGCGCTGCACGCCCCGCGCGCCCTGCGCGCGACGTTGCACGTCCTCTCGCAACGTCTGCTCCAGGGCGTCGTCCGACATCAGCTCGAGCCAGGCCTCGGGCTCGGGAATCGCCCGCGCGCGCATCCCGAAGGCCGCGAACGCGCGCAGCTCGGCGACCATCGCCGGGACTGCGCCGACGTCGCTGCTACGGCAGTACAGCGCCAGGCCGCGCAGCGACTCCAGATCCCAGAGCTCGGCGCCTTCGCAGCGACAGTCGCCGAGATCGTAGTCGCCGTCCGAGAGCATGTTGCACAGCCCGCCAACGTAGCGTGGGTCGCCATCGAGCTGGAGCGCGCGCCACTCGGGCGAGCGCGCGAACTCCGCGATCAGGCGCGCGCGGCGTCCGCCGTAGAATTCGCCGGCGTCGGGCGCGCGCAACCCGTAGCTGAGCTCCTCGGGCCGGCTCGGCCAGCGTGGGTCGTCGGGCTCGCGCAGGTCGTCCCACACGAAGATCTCGAAGCCCAGCCCGACCCCATTGCAGTCCGCAAAGGGGCAGCCCTCGCGCTCGTCAGAGTAGGACGGCTTCGCATCCCGGTACTGAAAGAACCGCATGCACAGGCTGCAATGCAGCCAACACGGGTCAGGATCGTCCAGCGCTTGGACCCGGCCCCGCGGATCCTCGATGATGAGCACGTCGCACCTCCTTGGTAGTCGTGCCTTGGGTATCGACCGGGCCGCGGCCGGGTTGCGCGAAAAGACCAGCGCCGACTCGGGCGACCAACCCAGCTCGCAGCCGCGATCGTGGACTGCTAGACTGCACCCACCCATGCGGAGAGCCCGGTGAGAGAGCTCAGTGCCTGGTTGAGGCAGCACGTCGTTCCGCTGTTGAACGATCTCGGCGTGCCCGCCGATCTACACGGCGTCCAGGCCGCACTGATCCTGTTGCCCCTGCTCGCGGTCGCCGTCGGCTTCCTGCGCGTCTGGTCGAAGAAGCGCAAGCAGATGAAGGACGCCGGCCTGTAGCGCGACCGCTGCTGACCGCAGCTCCTGCTTCGCCGAGGGTTTTTGCTTGAACGAAGCGCTGGTCAGCCCGGCCGGTGGCCGCAGCGGGTGTAGGCCCGCCACCCGGGTTGAGCGCCGCTACGCCGCCGAGATCGAGATCTCCAGCTCCAAGCCGAGCGCCTTGACCACCTTGTCGAGCGTGCGCAGCGTCGGGTTTTCGTCCGGATTCTCGAGCTTGGCGATCTGCTGCTGCGATACGCCCACCCGCTTCGCGAGCTGCGCCTGCGACAGCCCCGCGTCCTGACGCGCCCAGCGCAGATGCACGGCTGTTGCCAGCAGCGGATCGACATGCACGCGCACCAGCTTCCGTCCGCCCGGCGCACGCCGCCGCACCCGCGGCCGCTCCGGCGCCTCCCCGCCCAAAAGATGCGTCTCCAGCCACCCCTCGAGCGCCTCCTTCGCCGCACCCCGCAGCCTCGCCTCCGAGCCGGCAAACGTCTGGCACCCCGGCGCGTCAGGAAACTCCGCCAGCCAGCGCTTCCCCTCTCGATGGACGTATGCGGCGTAGTGCATGCCCACCTCCTTCACGTCAGCCGGACCCGCGCCTGCCGCTCGACGCTCCGCAACGTCCCGATCGGGATGTCCTTCTTGGGATGCGGCACCGTGACAATTCCCTTCTTGGTCGCGTGCCTGAAGTGATGGTGAGACCCCTTGACCCGCGCAAGCTCCCACCCATCCGCCTTCAGGACCCGGATCACGTCGGCCGAGGGCATGGCCCCGTCCGACAACCTATAGGTTGTCCAACGAGGCCTGCCCTGTCAATGCTGCGAATCCCTGCCGGCCCGCCGAGGTCGGCGCCCGTGCCCTTCGCTTCGGCGGTTCCTCCAAGCCCAATGCGCCTGTCGTGCCCGCCGCAGCTCAGCACCGCGCCGCCGGACGCAAGCACGCGTAGCCGGAACATGCCCGTGTTGTCGGCCGGCCGCTGCCGCTGTTGCGTCCGCGATCGGAGTGCCGTGATCGCAACGATTCTCGGTCCTTTCCGCTACGCTGGAAACGACGCCGGCAGAAGCCCAAGCTCGTCGAGCAACTCGAGAGCCGTAAGTCCAAGCGCTATGCCGGCCCCATCGATGATCCCAGCGGCATAGGCCGCCGCCGGCGTCAGACTCTCGGGCGGGGTCGAGCGCTCGCCAAACACGGCTTCGATACCCAGCCCAGCACCGGCCAGCTCGCCCAGCGCGTCTCGAATCGCGACATCCAACTCGCTTGTCATGCTGCGACGCTACACGCGCTCGTCTCGTTTGGGAGCTCCGTTTCGGGCTCTTCATGTACGATTGCCGCGTGACCCTGGAGCGCGGCCTCTACGAAACGCTCATCACCGAGGAGCTGCTCGGTGAGATTGAACGCCTGCGCCAGGACCTGAGAGCACACACTCGCACCCTGCGCCCGGCCGAAGCCGGGGACCGGGTGGCCATGCACGTCGCCAAGGTCATCGAGCGCGCGCTTGCGATGGTCGGCGACCGCGAGCGGGTCGCCACGGCCGTCGAGCTTGCGCGAGAGCTCGTGGATCGGATCAACCAGCTCATGGCCCAAGAGGAGTTTGGGCTCGAGCGTCCCGTGACATCGGGCGACGTCCTGGCCCAGATCGCCGGCTTTCGTCCCGATGGCACGCCGGATGCCATCGAAGCGCCGAGGACGCCGCTGCTGGACACCACCCTGCTCACCAACGCGCCCGACGAACCCGGCGTCGGCAAGCAGCTCGTGTCGGAGTTCGCTTCGGCGAGTCAGATCGACGTCATCATGGCCTTCGTCCGTCGATTGGGGATCAGGCCGCTCATGCCGATGATTCAGCGACACACCTCGAAGGCTCGCCTGGTGCGCTTTCTAACCACGACCTACACCGGCTCCACCGAGCTGGAAGCACTGACCATGTTGCGGGATGCCGGCGCCGAGATCCGAGTGTCCTACGACACGAGCACCACCCGCCTCCATGCCAAGGCCTGGGTGTTCCACCGGCCCGGCGGCTTCTCGACCGCCTACGTGGGCTCGTCCAATCTCACGCACTCTGCGCAAGTCACGGGTCTCGAGTGGAACGTGCGTGTGTCGGGTGCGCGCAACGGCGACGTGGTCGACAAGATCACCGCGGTCTTCGAGAGCTACTGGAATAGTGGCGATTTCGTGCCCTTCGAAGTCGAGCGCTTTGCCGAAGAAGCTCGGCGCGGCACGACCCCGGGACCCATCACCGTCCTCAGCCTGCTCGAGGTTCGCCCGGAGCCCTTTCAGGAGCGCCTGCTCGAGTGCATCGCCGTCGCGCGCGCCCAAGGGCATCACCGCAACCTTCTGGTCGCCGCCACGGGCACCGGGAAGACCGTCATGGCGGCCATCGACTACGCCCGGATGTGCACCGGCTCAGCGCGGCCCCGGCTGCTGTTCGTGGCGCACCGCGGCGAGATCCTCAAGCAGTCGCTCGCAACGTTCAGACAAGCGCTCCGTGATCCAAATTTCGGCGAGCTGTGGGTCGAAGGCAGACGCCCGAGCGACTTCGAACATGTCTTCGCATCCATCCAGAGCCTCGCGTCCACGGGCCTACAGCACCTCGATCCGCAGCGCTTCGAGACGGTGATCGTCGACGAGTTCCACCACGCGACCGCGCCAACGTACCGCTCGCTGCTGGAGCACGTGCGCCCGAAGGAACTCCTCGGCCTCACCGCAACCCCGGAGCGCAGCGACGGGCTCGACGTACTGGCGTATTTCGACAACCGAATCGCCGCAGAGCTTCGACTGTGGGACGCGATCGACCAGCACCGTCTGTGTCCGTTCAGCTACTACGGGCTTCACGACGGACTCGACCTCAGCCAGATTCCCTGGAAGCGCGGCCGGGGATACGACGTCGGCGCGCTCACGAACCTGCTCACCGGCAATGATGTGGCCGCACGCCAGGTGATTCGACTCCTCGAGCAGCACGTCGATGACGTGCACAACATCCGTGCCCTCGGCTTCTGCGTGAGCGTTGATCACGCCCGCTTCATGGCGCGCGTCTTCTCGCGCGCGGGCATCGCGGCTCGTGCCGTGTGGGGTGACAGCCCGCCGGACGAGCGCCGCAAGGCACTCTCGGACCTTGCAGCCGGTTCAATCCAGGTCCTGTTCTCCGTGGACTTGTTCAACGAGGGGCTCGATGTACCGGCCGTGGACACCCTGCTCATGCTCCGCCCCACCGAGAGCGCCACGCTCTTCTTGCAACAGCTCGGCCGCGGCCTCCGCCGCACGCAGGGCAAGCTCATGTGCACGGTGCTCGACTTCGTGGGCCACCAGCACAAAGACTTCCGCTTCGACCGCAAGTTCATGGGGCTACTGCGCTGCTCTCGCCGCGAGCTCGAGGAACAGGTCAAGGCCGACTTCCCGTTACTTCCCGCCGGCTGCCACATGGAGCTCGATCGGGTCGCGTCGGAGATCGTCCTCGAGAGCATTCGAAGCGCGATCCCCTCCGACCTGACAGCCAAGGTCGAGGAACTCCGACGCCAGATCGCGGCCGGAATCGAGCCTACGCTGGGCAACTATCTCGACGAATCGGGGCTGGATCTCGAGGACATCTACCCCGCCACTACCGGCCACTGCTTTACCGATCTGTGCGAGCGGGCGGGCGTTCGGGTCTCACCGTCGGGACCGCACGAGGGCCGGCTGCGGCGCGCGATCGGCCGCCTCCTGCACGTGGACGACATGGAGCGCATCGATGCCTATCGCGAGCTGCTCAGCTCAGCGACAGCGCCCGACCCCACGGCGCTCCGCGATCGCCGGCGGCGCTTGGCGCGCATGCTCGTCGCTTCGCTTGCCAGCCGCGAAGTGCTGGACAAAGGCACGTCGCTCGGCGACGCGCTCGCGATGATCTGGCAGCACCCCAACATCCGCTCCGAGCTGCAGGCATTGCTCGAGCTGCTCGGACGCCGCGTCGACCACATTCACACCCCGCTCACCGCCCATCCCGAGGTCCCGTTGCAGGTTCACAGCCGCTACACGCGCATCGAAATCCTGGCGGCCTTCGACGTCGGCGAAGGCGCCAAGGTCGCGGCCTGGCAGACCGGGGTCCGCTACCTTCCGGACGTACCCACCGATCTGTTGGCGTTCACCCTGGACAAGACCAGCGGCGCCTTCTCGCCCACCACCCGCTATCGCGACTACGCGATCAGCAGAGACCTGATCCACTGGGAGAGCCAATCGGTGGTCCGAGCCGAAAGCGAGACCGGGCAGCGCTACCAGCAGCACGCCAAGCAAGGCTCGTCGATCATGCTCTTCGCCCGCCTACGCAACGACGACCGCGCCTTCTGGTTCCTCGGCCCCGCCACCTACGTCGACCACCGAGGCGAAAAGCCCATGGCCATCACCTGGCACC
This sequence comes from uncultured delta proteobacterium, assembly GCA_963778655.1. Lineage (GTDB taxonomy): Bacteria > Myxococcota_A > Polyangia > Polyangiales > JAFGIB01 > CAVZVA01. The sequence continues at coordinate 657,225 of CAVZVA010000009.1, read as the reverse complement.
TCGAACACCCCCTCCCCGGCGACCTATTCGCGAGCTTCGCGGCCGCGGTGGCGTAGTGGCTTGATGGCGTGATGGCGGATCCTGGATGCGTGGACGGCGCCGTCCTGGTCACGGACAGGGATGGTAGTGGCGGGCGCCGAACCAGAGCAGGGCATTAGACTCGGCCCGCAGCGGGCGCGGACATTTGCGGCGCGTGGAATTGCGCTTGGCCGCAGCGCCCATGGCCTGTGTCTCTGCCGTTCGCTGTCGCGGTTGCGGCGGAAGGCGTCGGAAAACGCGCCGTCGGAAAACGCGCTGACAGGTGATCCAGCTCGGCGACGACTACCAGCTCGACGAGGCCGTGCTGACAGGTCGAGTTGCGCTTTGAACGCCGCCGAAAACGCGGGATGGCAGTGCCCAGTGGCGGAATCGAACCGCCGACACGAGGATTTTCAGTCCTCACCCGTCGTGTGGGCAACTCCGCGAAAGCCGGCCCCAATCGGCTTGCCGCGCGCCGCACTTCGGCGAATCTGCAACAGCGAACGAGCGAGACGGCGAGCGAGACGCGCGCAGGGGCAGCGGGGCAGGCGTAGGGACTCCCCCGGCAATGGGCGCGCTGCGACCCCCCGGCTCGGGCAAGGGCCCGCCCGGTCCGCTGCAACCGGGCCCGAGCCGTGGCAGACTGAGGGCATGTCCGGCCAAGCCCAGCGGCTACTCGACGAAGCCCTTCAGCTCTCCGAACAGGACCGCGCCGAGCTGGCCCTGCGGCTGCTCGACACCATCGGCGAGCCCGCTGACCAGGTTGAGCTGGCCTGGATCGAGGAAGCGAAGCGCCGGCTTGCGGCGATCGACCGCGGCGAGGTGCAAACCGTCCCGTGGCCTGAGGCGCGCGAGCGAATCTTCACCCGCTGAGGCTGCGCTCATGACCCTCCCCGTCGTGCTCGACCCACAGGCCGAGCAGGAGCCGTACACGCTTCGCATTCCGGATGCGTTGCCGTGCTGGCGCTGGATCACTGAGATGCAGCGTGTACCGTCCACGGACCGATCAACCAGGGCACTGCCTCGGCGAGACCCGAGGGCCCCTTCGCGCGCGCCGGCACTTGCTCGGACGATCGACTGCGCCGATTCGAACTCCGGTCGGCGCTGTAGGGGAGGTGCGCGATTCGCCTGACATTTGGCACGCGGCTCGCTGAGATCGCCTGGCGCCGGTGTCCGACGCGCCGGATAAACTTGACCCGAGCTGCATCTTCGCGTAACAACTGAACGCAAGCGCAGTCCGCTGACCCGAAGAACAGGAAATCAAACGAGGATCGTTCGAAATGCCCGCGCGCAAGCAATTTCAAACATCGCTCAAGATCAGTTCGAAGCTGCAGAGACTGCTCACACACGCCAAGGACCGGGACGTTTCCGAAGAGGAGCTTCACGAACAGCGAGTGAGTTTTGCATTCGGCAACGCTCCTGCGAACAGCCGAATAACGAAGGAAACCGTTCGCCATGCCTCAAAGCACATAAAACTGAAGCATTCATAGACGCGGACCGGAAACCGAAATGGCGGTTCGAGAGACCACTGATCCTGAGTTGTTCGCTCGCATTCAAGAGCAGAATCTCTTGCGTCAGTACGATCTGCTAACGAATTGCATAGAGATTGGACTAGCGAAGGGAATTGAAGCCTTCGACAAGTACACCCTCTGGTCTCTCAATGCTGTGGCGGTGTCGAACATTGCCCAGTTTGGCGGCCGGTTTCGGGAGGAGCCGATATACGTCGGCAACCATATACCACCTCACTTCGAAGACGTCCCTAACTTGATGGACCGTTTCATCTCGGTCGTTCATGAGAACTGGGACATCATGGATCACCCCACGCTTCTGGCTGCCTATGCGCTTTGGCGACTCAACTGGATTCATCCATTCATCGAAGGCAACGGTCGGACGGCGCGCGCCGCGTGCTACTACCTGATCTGCCTGCGCCACGGCGCATTGCTACCTGGAAGCAAGACCGTGCCTGAGCGAATCCGCGAAGATCGCGCGCCCTACTACGCTGCGCTTCAGGACGCAGATCAGCACTGGGCCAACGGACACTTTAATGTCGACGCCCTTGCGCAGTATCTGAGCGACCTCCTTGAACAGCAACTGAGCGACTGAACGGTGCGGCGTCTCGGCCAGCGCGAACAGCTCGGATCCCCAGTCTTGAGGGTGGTCGGGTAGACCGGGAGCCGACCGCGTTAGGCTTTCCGTGGCGATTGCATCCCCTTTCGGAACTGCGCCTCACTCCGACTTGCCATGGCGATCGGCGCTTGACCACCCACCGACGCCACCGGAACCTGCCCGGCGGATATCGAGGCCCAAGTTCCAGCCGCGTCGATCATCTGCCAGCACGCTTTCTCCGCGGCGCCGCATCCCCAACGGCGCGTGGTGCCTTTGGTGGCTCAACCCCGGCGGCACCCGGCAAGGCAAGGTCGTGCTCGCACAGCACCGCGACATCCAGGACCCCGACCTTGGCGGCACCTACACCGTGAAGGTCTACGAGAACGAAAAGGTGGCGGACGGCGAGGGATCGTGGACGCACTCGCGGGTGGTACTGACGCCCGACTCGACCGACCCGGCCTACAAGCCCATCGCCCTCGAGGGATTGCAGGAGGGGGAGCTGACCATCGCTGCAGAGCGTGTTGATGTGCTTGCTACCGACAGGCGGTAGGCGCGCGCCCGAGTGTCCCCCCGCCTAGGTTGCTCTGACGCACGCCCCCGCGGGGGGCGTGCGTCGTCAAGTTGAGCGGACTTACGGAAGTCTCCGACCGTACGAACAATGGCACGTAACGTCTGCCGGGTCCCGTCTCCTAAAGGGTAAGACGACTGATCTGGACGACTGATCTGGGGACGGTCCTCGATACATCGATAACCTCGGGAAGCAACATGATCATCTGCCTGCACTTCGCCGCTCGGCATGACGACTGATCTGGGGACGGTCCTCGATACATCGATAACCTCGGGAAGCAACATGATCATCTGCCTGCACTTCGCCGCTCGGCATGAGCGACCCGGCACAAGCGACCCGGCACAAGCTGCCAAGCCGCTTTCAGCCGCGCGACGCGGCGTCGGGCACCGACCTCTGCCCGCGCAAATCGCTGCAAATTCGCGTTGACATCTGGTTCAGTAATTAGTCCAGATGTTCGACGGTGAGCCAAACCCTGGGGCGGGTGGCGGCGGCTCGGAGGCGGGGCCGGCGTCCCTCGATGCGCTCGAGCAGGAGCTGACCACGCTCGCCGCGCACATGAACGCGGGCAACTACCGCTTCCTGGTGCTGCTGGAGGAATTCCGGCGGCGGGGCGGGCACGTGGGTTGGGGCATCGCCTCATGCGCGCACTGGCTGCAGTGGAAGTGCGGCATCGGTCTGGTGGCTGCGCGCGAGAAGGTGCGCGTGGCCAAGGCGCTGCCGGGGCTGCCCAAGCTGGCCGACGCCATGCGGCGCGGGGTGATCAGCTACTGCAAGGTGCGGGCGATGACGCGCATCGCCACGCCCGAGAACGAGGCGCTGCTGCTGGCCATCGCCGAGGACGGCACGGTCTCGCACGTGGAGAAGACGGTGCGGCTGTACCGCCGCGTGGGCCGGCTCGAAGAGCTCGACCAGGCCAACGAGCAGCACGCCGAGCGCGGGCTGCGCTGCTACTGGGACGAGAGCGGCGCGCTCGTGGTCGAGGGCCGCCTGCCTCCCGAGCAGGGCGCGCTGGTCATGAAGGCGCTGCAGGCGGCCTCGGACGCGTTGCGCGAGGCCGAGCACGCTTCACCTGAAGCGCCGGCGGGCGGCGACGGCACGTCTGGCCAGGCCGAGCACGCTTCACGTGAAGCGGCCGCGGCCGACGGCGGCGCGTCTGGCCAGGCCGCGCTCGACCGCGGCGCCGGCCGACGCATTGCGCCGCAGGGGCACGCGAGGTGTTACCGGCGCGGTTTCTGCGGTGCCCAGAGACAGAGTCGAACTATCGACACGAGGATACTCCATGCCCCAGCCAAGGGCATAACCAGTTGAAATCAGCGGACAAAGCGGCAGCGTCGGCATGCTAAGTAGCACATGCGTAGCAGCCACCTCGGGTCGCCGCGCGCGTGGTGTCGATGCCCCGGCCGCGCTAGAGTGCCAGAGAGCCATGCGAACGATCGAGTCCATCTTGGAGCAAGCGCGGACCCTGTCGGCGGATGAGCGGCGGCGTCTGGTCGAAGCACTCGAACAGGAGCTTCGCAGTGAAGAGCCCCACGCCGAAGCGCAGCGGCTTGCGGCGCTGGACCGCTTCATCGCGCGTGCGGGGGCGGGGCACTCCGCATACGTCGACGTGGCGCGCAACAAGTACCAGCACCTCGCCGAGATCTACTCGGACGAGAAGTGAAGCGGGTCTTCGTCGACACGGGGGCGTGGTTCGCGCATCTGGTGGCCGAGGATGCGGACCACGCTGCGGCCGTCCGCCTGTTCGAGCGGGCGCGCGCCGAGCGCTTCTGGCTCGCGACCACCAACGCTGTCGTGTTCGAGACCCACGCGCTGCTCGTGAACCGGGCTCGTGAAGGGCGCAGCCTCGCGCTCAACTTCCTGGGTGACCTCGATGCCGGCTTGTGCCACGTCGAGCGCGTGACGCGGGACGACGAGACTCAGGCGACCGCGCTCCTGCGGGCCCATGCCGACAAAGGCTATTCGCTTTGCGACGCGCTGAGCTTCGTCGTGATCGAGCGCCTGCACGTCGACGCGGCGATCGCGTTCGACCGGCACTTCGCGCAATTCGGACGCTTTGCCGTGCTCGTGCACTGAGAGAACACGGCATGCGCGCGCGCTTTGCGACGTATGACAAAGGCCCCCGCGAGAGCGCCACGTGCCGGCCGCGTGAGCAAGCCCGAGTAGCACACCTGGTTTTGGCAGGGCGGCGGTGTCCGCCAGCATGTGGAATCGCTCATCAGCAGCCCAAGCTGCCAAGGCGCTTTCAGCCGCGCGGCGCGGCCTCGGGGCACTTTCAGCCGCGCGACGCGGCGTCGGGCACCGACCTCTGCCCGCGCAAATCGCTGCAAATTCGCGTTGACATCTGGTTCAGTAATTAGTCCAGATGTTCGACGGTGAGCCAAACCCTGGGGCGGGTGGCGGCGGCTCGGAGGCGGGGCCGGCGTCCCTCGATGCGCTCGAGCAGGAGCTGACCACGCTCGCCGCGCACATGAACGCGGGCAACTACCGCTTCCTGGTGCTGCTGGAGGGAATTCCGGCGGCGGGGCGGGCACGTGGGTTGGGGCATCGCCTCATGCGCGCACTGGCTGCAGTGGAAGTGCGGCATCGGCCTGGTGGCTGCGCGCGAGAAGGTGCGCGTGGCCAAGGCGCTGCCGGCACTGCCCAAGCTCGCCGACGCCATGCGCCGCGGGGTGATCAGCTATTGCAAGGTGCGCGCCCTCACCCGCATCGCCACGCCCGACAACGAGGCGCTGCTGCTGCGCATCGCCGAGGACGGCACGGTCTCGCACGTGGAGAAGACGGTGCGGCTGTACCGCCGCGTGGGTCGGCTCGAGGAGCTCGACCAGGCCAACGAGCTGCACGTCGAGCGCGGGCTGCGCTGCTACTGGGACGAGAGCGGCGCGCTCGTGGTCGAGGGCCGCCTGCCTCCCGAGCAGGGCGCGCTGGTCATGAAGGCGCTGCAGGCGGCCTCGGACGCGTTGCGTCAGGCCGAGCGCGCTTCACCTGAAGCGCCGGCGGGCGGCGACGGCACGTCTGGCCAGGCCGAGCACGCTTCACGTGAAGCGCCGGCGGGCGGCGGCGGCACGTCTGGCCAGGCCGAGCACGCTTCATGTGAAGCGTCCGCTCCTGCGGGCGCGGCGGCGTCCGGCAGCGGCGCGTCTGGCCAGGCCGAGCGCGCTTCATGTGAATCGTCCGCTCCTCCGGAGGCACCGCCCCCCGACGAGCCCAAGCAGCCCTACCCTGCGCGCCAGGCCGACGCGCTCGGGCTGCTGTGCGAGAGCTTTCTGGGCGGCGGCGGCGGCGCGCCGCTCGCGGCTGGCGACCGACACCTGGTGACCGTGCACGTGGACGAGGCGGTGCTGCGCGACGAGCTGCAGGACGGGCGCAGCCATCTCGATGGCGGGCCGAGCTTGCCGCCGGCCACGGTGCGGCGGCTGTGCTGCGACGGCGGGCTGGTGCCGATCGTGGAGCGCGAAGATGGCACGCCGCTCGACGTCGGCCGCAAGACGCGCGTGATCCCGCCGGCCATGCGCCGCGCGCTCGACGCCCGCGACGGTGGCTGCCGCTTTCCGGGCTGCACGAACAGCCGCTTCGTGGACGCGCACCACATCCACCACTGGGCCGACGGCGGCGAGACCAAGCTCGATAACCTGGTGCTGCTGTGCCGCCGCCATCACCGCTTCGTGCACGAGCACGGTTTCCGCATCGAGGGCACCGCCGCTGCCGGCGTGCGCTTCATCCGTCCCGACGGCATGCCGGTGCCGCACGTGCCGCCTAGCCCCGGCGTGGAGGCGAGCGAGGGTTGTCGCGGCCTGCGCGCCGCGCACACCCAGCTCGGCCTCGACATCGGCCCGCGCACCGGCGTCACGCGCTGGTACGGCGAGCGCATGGATTACAACGCCGGGGTCGGTGCGCTGCTGGAGCGGCGGCGGTGACAGACTGGGAGAGAACCGGCTCCAGGCCCGATTCGTCTACGCCGGTCCGCTGTCGCGAAGGGAGCTGCTGGCGTGGGTCGCTACGGCGACGCGCCTCGGCGCCGCCCTATCAGGCTGCGGCCGCGCGGCCGCCGGGTTCGGCGCGGGGAGGACACGGGAGGTCGCCATGACGAACGCAGCCATCAAGAGCGCCAGCCCGCATTCCTGGCCGAAGATCGACGTGCTGCAGCTCGAGTCTCGGCATCTGCAGCGTACCCTGCGCGTGTCGACGGCACGGCCGTGCGGCGGCGGGCGCGGCAGCCCGCTCCTGCTCTATCTCCTCGATCTCAGCTTCAACTTCTCGGCTGCGGTCACGACAGCCGCGTTCCTCGGTGATTTCGCGCGTATGGCGGGCGGCGCGTGGCCCGACCTGGTGATCGCGGGCGTCGGCTACGAAACGAGCGATCCCCGAGAGGTCATGACGCGTCGTGCGCTCGACCTGACGCCGACAGCTCACGGAGCACCGGTTGGGGTCCAGCTACCCCCGCTGTCCTTCGGCGGAGCAGCGTCGTTCTTGGCCGCCCTCCACGAGGAGGTGATGCCGACGGTCGAAGCGCGACTCGGTAGCGCGCCTTCGGCTCGCATCCTCGTCGGCCACTCGTTCGGTGGGCTATTCGGTCTCTATACGCTGTTTCACGACCCGGAGCTGTTCGACGGTTACCTCTTGCTCAGTCCGTCGCTGTGGTGGGACGAGCGCGTCGTGTTTCTCTACGAGCGAGAGTCACGCGATGCGAATCAAGCGCTGCCGGTTCGCCTGTTCCTGGCCGTCGGCGAGAACGAGCAGGCGCCCGGTGGTGGCTGGCGCAACGAAGGGTTTTCCGACGAGGTGCTCGAGAAACTGCGACATCTGCAGAACTTCCATGAGCTCATCGCGGCTCTCCGGGGTCGCACGCGGCACGGGCTGCGCATGCAGTCCGCGGTGGTCCCGAACGAGTATCACCTAACGGTCTTTCCTTCAGCCTTCGGCGCGGGTCTGCGCTGGATGGTCGACGAGTTGGCTTGAGCGAGCAGAGGAGCGGTCCTATTGCGCTGGCAGAAGCTGGCAGATGATCCGGCCGGGGCAGTGGGGACGTTCTGAGATCGGCCGAAGTCCGGGCCATCGCGATCCTCGGCTGACACAAGACGGCAGCCGTCCTTGCGATCGGCAGCCACTTTTGGATCCATGCCGGGAACTTATACGAGAAGCGGAAAAGCGGCTTAGGGAACGGCGGAAACGGAGTCTTGCGTACGGCGTTGGCCAGGCACAGTCCCAACGTGCGCGCACCGCGCGATCGTGATCGCGCGGATCGCGCATCCCTTGGGTACGTCAGTCCGATCGAGTTCGAATTGCAGCTGAAGTCCAAAGCCGAAGCGGCATAGTGCGAGTGTCAATGAAAGCGGGGGAAGATCGGCGTCTCTTCCGGCCGATCCGAGGCGGTTCACTACCCCTGGTCGGGGGCGCACGCAGACCGTTAGTGCTCATGCGTTCGGGCAGGTGCTTTGTCCTGTCCAGTGCCCTCTCCCCAACAAACCACCTCGCCTGTCGACCTGCGGGCGCAGTTGCGATTACCAGCTGAGGTGACCAGCGCGAAGGGGCCGGCAGGTGCGTTCAGCTGGCCGTGATCGTTGTTGCCCCAACAGTAGATTTCCCCGCTCTCAATCAGGCCGCAGCTGTGCTTGAGGCCAGTCGCAATGTGAGTGAACTTCTTCCCCTTCGGGCTGACCGCTCCGCAATCTGCCAGCCGTGAGCAGCTAGGGTCGTGCTCGGCCTGGTGAATGGGCCAGCACTTGACGGTCCCGTCGGCACGCCGCCCGCAAGCGGCATAACCGCCGGTCGACGTTTCGACGAACGCGTCTCTCGGCGACGGCTGCTTGGGCTTTGGGGCTTCGCCGTCGCTCGGCGGGATGGAGCGATCGGCTCTGCCGCCCCAACAGACGACGTCACCGCTTCGCCGGATCGCGCAGCTGGCATCGTAGCCCGCCGCGACCCTCTCGAAACGGCCGCGTGGAGCTCTCAATTGACCGCAGTTGTTGTTGCCCCAGCACGAGATCGTTCCGTCTTGGAGGATCCCGCAGTTGTGCCTCCAACCCGACGAGACCTGCGCAAAGAGCCTTCCCGTGGGGCTCGTTGCGCCGCAGTCGGTGGGCCGAGGGCAAGGCCCTCGCGGAGTGGCCCAGCACGTGACGGTCCCGTCGGTATGACGCCCGCAGATCGCGCTATCTCCGACAGAGACTTCGACAAAAGCGCCATGCGGAGAGAGAAACTTCACAGGCCTTCGGCGCAAGGACGACAACACTCACCGCCGCCGCTCCAACAGCGAGCCGACTGCATGCTCAACGGTGTAGAGCGGTGGCGCTTGGCGCGGTGCCGGGCGGTGCGAGTGAGGATACTCGCCGCCGAAGCCAACTATTCCATCCCAGGCTCAGGCGTCGAGCTCGGTCAGCACCTCGATCGCGGCGCGGCCCTCGAGCGCTGCACCCAGGCTCGGCATGGCGGCCTTGAAGTATGCGCTCTGGGAGTGCGCGGCGAGCGCTTGCTGGTCCGCATAGCGCTCCAGCATCACGTACTCGCGCGGCGCCTGCGCTTTCGCGAGCTGATACAGCGCGCAGCCCGGCTCCTGCGCGCGAACCAGCACCGCGAGCTCGCGCAGAACCGACACCAGCTCGTCTTCATGTCCTTCTTTCGCCTTCATCCGCGCGATCACCGTGATCATCGAACCGCCTCCTGTGGCGCGCCGGACACCGCGCCCAAGCGCCGCTGGCATCATGCACGCTCTCGGCCCGAGGGCAAGGCGCTCGTGAACGAGACCGATGCGTTCGTGCGCGAGTGCTGCGCCATCGAGCCCGAGCACGTCGCGGCGACCCGCTTGTCACAGCTGGAGATTCGTCGAGGGCTGATCGCGTCTACTCGCCGAACGCGTGGCGCTGCTCAGACGCGCTCGTCGGGGATCAGCACGACGCGACCGAACTGCTTGCGGCTCTCGATGTAGGCGTGGGCCTTTGCGGCCTCGGAGAGCTTGTAGGTACGGTCGATGACGACCTGGAGCTGGCCCTCGGCGACCAGGCCGATCAGGCGCTGGACGTTGGCGCGGGCGCGATCGCGCTGGCTCGGCGAAGAAAGCTCTGCGCCCTGGTAGTAGCTGATCAGGGTCTTGTTCTGGCCCATCAGGCCCGCGAGTGAAGGAGTGTGGGAGTCGCGGCCGGCGCTGCCCATGCTCACGATGCGGCCGCGGTAGGCGGCGCAGTGCATGCTGCGCTCCAGGTTCTTGCCGCCGACCGAGTCGACGACGAGGTTCGGGCCGCCGCCGGTCAGCTCCTTGGCTTCCTTGACGAAGCTGCCACGCGTGTAGTTGATGCCGTGATCGAGGCCGTACTCCTTCAACCGCTGCAGCTTCTCGTCCGACGAGGCGGTCGCGAGCACGGTCGCGCCCGCGCGCTTGGCGAGTTGGATCGCGGCGAGACCCACGCCGCTTGCGCCGGCGTGAACCAGCACCGACTCGCCGGCTCGCAAACGCCCGAACTCGAACAGGCAGTCGTCGGCGGTCCCGAACGGGACGGGAATGCACGCTGCCCGGGTCAGGTCCAGGCCGTCGGGCACGGGCCAGGCGACGCTGGCGCGTACGGCGCGCTTCGAGGCGTGAGAGCCGGCGTTGGACGAGGTGGCGACGCGCTGCCCGACGTGACGGTCCTGCACCTCGGCGCCGACCTCGGTGATCACGCCGGCGGCGAGGTAGCCGCCCACGTGGGGCTTGCCGTCGGGGCGCACCACGCCCCCGGCCCGGGCCAGCACGTCGCCGCCCTCTATGCTGACGGCGTGGACGTCGATGACCACGTCGCGCGGGCCGCACACCGGGTCGGGTAGCTCCTGGTACACGAGCACCTCGGGGGGACCGGGCTTGGCATAGGCGGCGGCGTGCATTGCGTTTCCTCCAGGCGAACGGGTCGCCAGACTAGCACCGAAGCGGGCATGAGAAATACCATGGCAGCAAGTGCGAGCCGGCCGACCCGTGAAAGCATTTCTACGGCGTGCATCGATGAGGATCTCATTGGCTCTGATCGTACCGGTGGTCTGCGCGTCCAGCGCGTCGGGCTGCCTACATGCGCAGACCGGGCCGATTCTGGGCTACACAGCGGGCGAAGGCGTGGCCCTCGGTTGGGAGGGCGGTGCCGGTGCGGGCGTGTTGAACGCTACGCTCGGCGGCGAGGTCCGCCCATTGGGGGCGCCCGTGCTGGAGCTCTACGCGGCCGGCGAGCCCTCGCTGACGGCACCGCTCCGCTATCAGCAATCGTCCCCGGGCTATCCGGACCTCTTCCTGAGCATCGGCGCGACCGGGGGCTTCGCCGTCGACGAGCACGGCACGGGCAGTCCGCTCGTGGGGGGGTGGCTCGGGGTACCGTGGACTTGGGGCGGCGACTGCCGCGAGCATTGGCTTCCCACCGCATCGCTGAGCCTTGGCGTGCATGTGTTCCTCGGACGCAGTGCTCTCCAGTGGACCGTGTACGTGTCGCCCAAGCTTGGCCTGGCCGGCGATTGCCCGGACCTACGCGTGAGGTTTCCGACGCAATAGCCTCGGCGTCGACCTCGACGCGGGCCTCGAGTGTCGCAGCGACTGGGATTGCACCGCCGGCGACAACGGCCGCTGCGTCGACCGGGCGGCACGGCCGACCTTCGGTCCGCTGAATTTCTGCTCCTACGACGGATGCTCCGACGACTCGGAGTGCTCCGATGACGAGCTGTGCGTTTGTCGCGACAGCGCCTCCAGTGCCGGCGGCAACCACTGCGAGGGTGCAAACAAATGCCGAATCGACGCCGACTGCCATTGCCGATCATCTGGCCGATCATCTGCCAGCGCGTTCCCGACCCCTTCCACCGCAACCGCGACAGAGAGCGGCCGATACGGGGGCCAGGATCGATCATCTGCCAGCCCGGTGAAATCCGTCCCCTCTCATCGCGCTCGCGGCGCGAGCTCAGGGCGGCGGATCTTGGGTCGTGGCCGCCACGCCCTGCGCGCGCAACACCAGGCGCGACACGCAGCACCGCAAGCCGTCGCTCGAGGCGACGGGCGCCGAGAAATAGTCGTTCGTCCCGCGTGACGAGGGCTGGCAGGCGTTCGGCTCCGGAGTGGCGAAGGTCAGCACCGTATTCGTGAATACGACGTCCGACGCGGGCCGGGTCGAGGTCGGCATCTCGATCTCGAACAGGGCCCAGCGCTGGGGCTGGCTCATCATGTCGATGTCGAAGTCCACCGACTTCCCGTTCACCTGATCGGTGACGACCTGGCTCCAGACCGTGCCGCTCAGGCTCATCTCGATCAGCAAGGGATCGCCGAATCCCACGTTCATGACCGACCCGCCCTTGCAGCCCTGGTAGTCGGGGTCGGAGCCGAGCGTGTTGACGTACTGCGCGGAGATCCACCAGTTGGTGACGCTTCCGACCTGCGGTGAGCCAGGCGCGCACGAGCCGCCCCAGGTCAGCACCGGCTGCAACACGCCGGTCCCGATCGGGGCGTAGTTTTGGCCCTGCAGCGGCTCGAGTCCCGGCCACACGAACAGCGTGCTGTTGCCGTTGGCCTTGACCGGCGTTTCCAAGGTCGTGCGCAGGCTCGAGATCTGGTTGCCCGCGGATAGCGTGAACTGGACGCTTGCGTAGCCGCGGCCCTGGCTGCCGCCGGCATTGCTCGCCGTGCCTATCATGCCGCCCTGACCGCAGTCGGTGGCACCCATGCCGCCGCTTCCGGCGTCGCTTGTGCCGGCGTCGCCAGCCATCCCCGTCCCGCCGCTGCCGCCCTGGCCCGCTCCGCCCATGCCCGCCATGGCTCCGCCCGTCCCCGTCGGGCCCGCGCCCGCGGCGCCGCTCCCCGCGTCGGGTATGCCGGCGTCCCACATCGGGGCCATGCCACCCGCGCTGCCGCCCGGCGGCGTCATTGTCATCATCACCGGCGCCGCGCCGGCGTTTCCCATGCCGCCGCCCGTGGTCACATTGCCGTTCGCGCCGGCCCCGGACGGAGCGCAGCCTGCAAGCCCCGGTGTCGTGCCGTCCGTGCAGAGGCAGTCGCTCGCCTGGCCAGGCGAGCACCAGGGTAGGCCCACGGTTGCTTCCGAGCCTGCGGAGCCCGCACCGCATCCCGTCGCGATCACCACGAGCCACCCGCACCCGGCGATCCACACTCGCAGGGGGTGTCCACCCGCCCGGCCTGACGACCTGCTCACGAAGAGATCAGTGCCCGCAGCCGCGACCCACGGGTCAGGCTGCTCGCGCTCCACGCGCGCGCATGACGGGGACGGTCCTCGATACATCGATAACTCCCGGCTGGCGGTGCGAGAAGGACGACCCTCCCGATCATCGATCATCTGCCCCGCGCGTTTTCTCGGCAGCGCGTTCTCTCGGGCAGCGTGTTCTTGGAAGCGGCGCTGACGCCCGGCGTCCGCCGACGGGATCGCGGCCTGCCGCCGGGGGAAGGTAGGCTCTGTAGAGTGGGCACGCGGCGCCTTACTCGGGTCGACCCCGAGCAGGTTTGCGCGTGCCCCTCACCGAACCCGGCGTGCGCCTTTCGTTACGCACCGGGCTCTCCGCAGATGTTGACGCAAAGTCGGGGGTCGTCTGCCAAGCGAACCGGTAGGGCCGGACCCGAACGCTTGCCATGATGAAAGGACGGGTCGCCCCATCGCGCCATCTGAGCATGCGTCCGCGGGGCTTGCGCCACCCGTATCGCCTGTAGAGCTGCCGCATCGGAGTCTGTGGGTGCTTCTTGCGAAGCCATCGGTGGATGGCCCACCAGACATAGTGGTCGGTGAAGCGCAGGACTCGCTTCGCTCCCCAGGCATGTCGGTAGAAGTTGGTCCAGCCTCTGATCACGGGATTCAGCAGCGTCAGCCGTTGCTGGAGCGTACTTCTCGTGGTTGCCCTCGAGAAGATCGCCTTGATGGACAGCCTCAACCGCTTCGAGCGATCCTTGGGGATCACCGCGTGGGCTACGAGTCGCCCGGAGCTCGGGTGGCGTCGTACGCGCACGTGGTGGCCCAGGAACGCCATCGTGCTCGTCACCGGCGTGACGAGCGTCTTTTCCTCGGAGAGCGTGAGGTCGAGCTCGCGCTCGAGCACACCCGCCAAGGCGGCCTTCTCTTGGTTCGCGAGTTGCCCGCCAGCGGGGGCGCCGGCGGGTTCGCTGACCAAGATGATGAAGTCATCGGCGTACCGAATCGGCATCAAGACCGGAAAACCGCGCCGCCTGTCGTTGGCGCGATTGACGAGCGCGCGCTGGGCAATGTCGTCGGGCTCGGTGAGCGCTTTGCTCGGTCGACCCACGTGAGAGCGCCGGGTGGCGAGCCCACGTGGCCAAGCATGGCGTTCGTACCGCTCGTCGATGGTGCTCAGCGCGATGTTGGCGAGTAGGGGAGAAAGAATCCCTCCTTGCGGTGTGCCGCTCGGAGAGCGCACAAACCGCGCCTCCGAGAGGATCCCCGCTTTCAGGAATGCCAGGACGAGCCGGTTGAGCTTCGTGTCCGTGACACGTCGTCGAACCCGCTGCATCAGACCGTGATGGCCGATGTTGTCGAAGCAACCCTTGATATCGCCTTCAATCGCCCACTGGTACGGGAGCACATCGGGCTTCTTTGCGCGTCGGTCTGGTCTCGGGAGCATCAGCATTTTGAGATGCGCAATGGCCCCGTGAACGGACTTGGCAGGTCGAAAGCCATACGAGGTGGGGTAGAAGTCCGCCTCGAAGATGGGCCCCATGATGTTCTTCACTGCGGCCTGAACGACCCTGTCTTGCACGGTGGGGATCCCCAGAGGGCGGAACTTCCCGGGTTTGCCCGCTTTCGGAATGAGCACCCGGCGAACCGGGCTTGGTCGAAACACGCCAGCGCGCAGGTCCACGCGGACCTGCTGCAAGAATGGCTCGACCCCCGAGCGCAGCACTTGCCTCACCGTGACCCGCGGTGCGCCGTCCGCGGTTGCGCTACGACGGCTCCGTCCCGCCTCCGAAACATCGCCGGGCTTGGCGGCTTGCCAGAGACGCGACCTCTGGCGCTCGGATGGCGGTTCCCGCGTTCACGAGGAGAACCCGTGGTGCTGTAGGTGGCCAGCTTTACCCCTGGCAGCTCTGGTCGGCGTCGATTCGGGACCAGACGCACGACGCGCCGGGCGTGAGCCCGGGCGCTCCAGACCGCACGAAACAAGCGGTCCAGATCGCGCTGCATTCCCGCACGAGGCGGATTCATCTCCGTACAGAGGCTTTCGACACTGGCTTCAACCTGCGCGCCGATGAACGCGCGTGCTTCACCATGACACCTGTGGTGTCGAGTCCAATGACATGCTGTGGTTCGTCACCTGGAGCGGCGCAGAAGCGATGCGGTCGCATGAGAGCGGGTCGCTGCCGTTGCCAGCGCTCGAACAGGTGCACGTCGGCAGTCGCATTCCGAACACGTCAGTGCACGCGTCGAGGGGACAGGAGTCTGGGATGAGCGAATTGAGTTTGTTTTGAGGTTCGCACAGGTGCAGAGCGCGTCGTGATCGTAAAAGCTTCCGGGAGCGTCTGGCACAGTCCGTGCTCGACAAGCTCCATGCGCCTTCGCGCGTGCCAAAGTGTGCAGCTCGCCAAATCTGGATGGCCGCGTCGCGCTGCGGCCGTGTGAGAGGGGCTGCAATCGGAAGCTGAGCGAACCGATCGATCGCTTCGAAGGCGACGTCGCCCAACAGGCACGCTGGTGCCGTCCCTGTCAGGTCTACCCGCTGTGGAGCGGGGTGCACAACGACATCGCCGTGCACTTGGGCCCCACTATTCGGTGTTTGTGCACACCAACAGTGCTGGCTGTGACGTTCCAGACGTGGTGCTGACTTCCGGGGGGATGCAGCTGTCCGTGCCCCCGTTGCCCCAGTGCAGCAGGATCCGTGTCGGTCAACGGCGGGTACCAGTATAAGCTCGGCGCCAACACAGCGAGCTTCGCACCCGGGTTCAGCTTTGACTCGAGCTACGTCTACTGGGTCGAGAACGGGCCCGCCGGAGTGACCAACACCATCCGCCGCCTTCGCTTGTCGGGTACCCACTCGCCCGACCGCAGCCTTCGCAGCGGCGGCGCGATCGGCGAAAGTGACGCACCTCGCTCTCGCCATGACGACGCCTCCTCGCGGCGCTACCGCACGGCGTGGGCTGCGAGCGGTCGACCTCATCCCGGCCGAGGTGGTGGTGCGCCTCGACCGTCGGGAGAAGCTCGCGTGCGAGCAGTGCGAAGGGGAGCTGGTGCGGGCGCCTCTGGGCGACAAGGTCGTCGCCGGCGGCATCTATGGCTCTGCGCTGGTGGCCAAGCTGCTGGTCGACAAGTACCACCACGGGATGCCGCTGAACCGCCAACGGCAGGAGCTGGCGTGGCTCGGGCTCGACATGCCGAGCGCCTCGTGCTCGGACCAAGTGTGCTGGGCAACGGACCTGCTGCGCCCGCTGTGGGACCACGCGCAGAGCCAGGCGCTCGCCGCCACGGTCATGCAGCTCGACGGCACGAGCATCCCGGTGCGGGACAAGGAGCACGGCTACGGCGTGCGGATCGGCACGCTGCACGCGTACGTCGGCGACGGCGAGGTCGCGGCATACCTCTACACCTCGACCGCGAAGAAGAACGGCCAGCGCATCGGCGAGCTGGGCCCCGAGGACTTTCTGCGCATGCGCGCCGGGCCTACCGTGGCCGACGCCGCGGGGCTGTTCGACAAGAGCTTTCAGCGGCCAGAGCTGATCGAGGTCGGGTGCAACGCGCACGCGCGCCGCGGCTTCGTCGAAGCGCTCGACGCCGGTGATACACGCGCGGCGCTGCCGCTGGCGGCATTCAAGCGGCTCTATGAGATCGAAGAGCTTGGCCAAGCGTTGGGCGTCGATGAGCGCACGGCGCTACGCCGCGCGCGCTCGCGGCCGATCTACGACGAGCTGCTCGCGTGGTGCCGGACCTATCGCCCGCACGAGCCACCCAAGACACCGATCGCTCAGGCGATCGGCTACATGCTGAACCACCACATCGCGCTCGGTCGCTTCCTCGATGACGGCGCGCTGCCCATCGACAACACGCTCGTCGAGCGCTTGCATCGCAGGCCGGCGATCGCGCGCCGCGGGTTTCTCTTTGCCGGCTCGCACGCCGGTGGCGAGCGCGCCGCGATCGCGTTCTCGATCTTGGCCAGCTGCGACCTGTGTGACGTCAATCCGATCGCCTACCTCGGCGACGTGCTGCCCAGGCTCGCGCGCGGCATCGAGCAGCACGAAGTCCCCGCGCTCATGCCCAAGGCATGGAAGGCCGCCCACAACAGCTGAGCCGCGACGCGCAGCCGCGCAGCCGGGGGCGCCGAGCCTGCCCGAGCAGCGGCCGGCGCCTCGGCTGCGCGCCGCGGGCCTGCGAAAACGCGGGGGGTGCGGAGCGGCGAGTAGATACCCCCCACCAGCCCGTGATAGTCCTTGCAAATTGAATTCGAAGTGTTCAATATGCAAGGATGATACCGCGCCGGGCCCTCCCTGAGGTACGGGCGGCCCTGGAGCGCCAGGCCGCCGTGGCCCTGCTCGGGCCGCGCCAGGTCGGCAAGACGACCCTGGCGCTCGCCGTCGCCGAGGGCACGGAGGCGCTCTACCTCGACCTCGAGGCGCGGGAAGACCGCGCCAAGCTCAGCGACCCGGCGCTGTTCCTGCGTGCCCACGAAGACCGCCTGGTCATCCTCGACGAAATCCACCGCATGCCGGAGCTTTTCCAGGCGCTGCGCGGCCTCATCGACCAGGGGCGCAGGCGAGGGCGGCGCACCGGGCGCTTTCTCGTCCTGGGCTCGGCGTCGATCGACCTGCTGCGCCAGTCGGGCGAGAGCCTGGCCGGCCGGATCGCCTACGTCGAGCTGGGGCCGCTGGACGTGCTCGAGGCGGCGGCCGACAGCACCGAGCTTGCGACCCTCTGGCTGCGCGGGGGCTTCCCGGATAGCTACCTCGCCCGCACCGACGCCGAGAGCCTGGCGATCCGCAAGGACTTCATCCGCACCTACCTGGAGCGCGACGTGCCGCAGTTCGGCCCGCGCATCCCGGCGGAGACGCTCGAGCGGCTCTGGACGATGCTCGCGCACAACCAGGCCACGCTGCTCAACGTCTCGCGCCTCGCGTCCGCGCTGTCGGTCAGCGCGCCGACGGTCACGCGCTACATCGATCTCCTGGCCGATCTGCTCCTGGTGCGCCGCCTGCCGCCGTTCCACGCCAACACCGGCAAGCGCCTGGTGAAGTCGCCGAAGGTCTTCGTGCGCGACAGCGGCCTCGTGCACGCGCTGCTCGGGCTCGAGGACGCCGACGAGCTCGCCGGGCACCCCGTAGTGGGCGCAAGCTGGGAAGGCTTCGTGATTGAGAACCTGCTCGCCGCCGCACCCGAGCGCACCGCCGCGAGCTTCTACCGGACGGCCGCCGGCGCGGAGATTGATCTCGTGCTCGACCTGCCCAAGCGCAGACGCTGGGCCGTCGAGATCAAGCGCGGCCTCGCGCCGAAGATCGAGAAGGGCTTCCACCTCGCCTGCGACGACCTCAAGCCCGCCCGCCGCTTCGTCGTCTACTCCGGCGACGATCGCTACAGTTTGAGCGCCGGCGTCGAAGCCGTCGGCCTCCACACCCTCGCCGCCGAGCTCACGGCGCTGTGACTCAGCTCAGAACAGAGCGGGGTCCGGCATCACCCAACCGACCTAATCGAGTCCGCATCACAGCGCTCGAACGCTGAACGGCGGCTGGCCGCTCGCTGTGCCGGCGATCGACCCGGCGACGAGACCATGGGTTGTCACCGCGACGCCCAAGGCGGATCGGTCGCCCAAAGACTCCCAGTCGTGTTCGGCCCACACGCTCCGGCCCAAGGATCGACAATCTTGAGGAAGCCGTCGGACCAAACCTGAAAGAAGAGGCGCGGGCCAGGACTGCTACCCGCACTGCCAACCTCAGCAATCCTTTGGCCGCGTACGACGTTGTCGCCCGGTTTGACCAAGATCGATCCGCGCTTGAGATAGTCGTAGCGGGTGGCAAACACACCATCCAGCGATCGATGCCGGATCACGATCACGTTCCCCCCGTCGAAGCACCAGAAACAGCAGCACGTGCCTTGATCGCAATAGGCGCCGCGAGGGGTGCACACCCGATAGCCTGAGGTGTCACTGGCAGCCGCGGAGGGCGAGGGCGGCGCGCAGTCGGGCTCATTCGGGTCAGGACAGCGATCGAACTTGCCATCGAACACGAATAGGACCTCGCCATCGGCGGCGGCAACGGCGGCAAGGACGGCAACACCTGCATCCATCTGCGCTTGCGAGATCGTGATGTCCGTCCCTTGATGTCCTTTGTAAGCAGGCGGCCCGCAGTTGAAGGCCTTGCCGTCTCCATCCGTGTCTGGATAGCCGAGGTCGCAGCTAGACCCCACCTTGCAGTCGATCGGCCAGGACAGTCCGTGAACGCTTTCGGCAGCTCCGGAGTCGCCCTCATCAGCCGGCTGGGCGCCCGACGCATCGCGGCTCTGCGCCGCGTCGCTGGATGCGTGGGCGACAGAAGCCCCGGATGCCGGGTTGGATGACTGCGGCCCTGCTGCGCTCACCGTGCTCGCGGCGGTCCCGTTCGAACAACTCAGCAGTACCCACGCCCCCCACAGCCCCCAAGCTCGCATTCAGCCCCACCTCTTGCGGCGAGCCTTAGCCAACTCGCCAAAACGTCGCGTCCTGTCCGCTTTGGCCTTCACTGCCCGCGGAGATCCCGCGAACCTCAATCCTACGTTGCCGTCGGGCCCCATCGCAATGGATGCGCAACACGGGTGCGCGGAGTCCCCCGGGAGACCCACAACAGTCGCAGTCCCACTCGTATCGTACTCCCGATCGTCTTCTAGGACGCCATCAACGGACGCCGGGTCGCCGCGGTGATCCGTCAACCTGGACGCACGACCGGGACGGCCGACCGATCGCCACCGCGCGACCGACCATGCCGGACCAGGTACTTACGATGAGGGCAATGAATTCCTTACCATGCAAAGCGGTCAAGAATTCGTTCCTAGTCCCCGAGCGTATCGACGAATGCCTTGCTGGCCGGCATGGCCCTGA
The DNA here is from genome assembly GCA_963778655.1 of uncultured delta proteobacterium. GTDB lineage: Bacteria > Myxococcota_A > Polyangia > Polyangiales > JAFGIB01 > CAVZVA01. Next base: position 637,532 of record CAVZVA010000009.1, on the reverse strand, counting down.
CGAGAGCTTGCAGGCCGGCGCGGTTGCCACTTCGGTGCATGGCGGTGGCTGACTCCTGGAGCAGCTCGGGGAAGGAGAAGGGCTTCTGCTGATGGTCGTCCCACGACCACAGGCTGCGGCGGTCGGAGAGCGCACGGAAATCACCTTTGTAGAGGTGGAGCGCGTGGGCCGGCTGGTCGCCGGGGTTCGCGATGCAGTGGATGACATCCCGGTCGAGAGTCAGTACGTCGCCGGCGCGTAGCGTGGTGGTGCGCACTTCCCGCAGAGAACCGTCGGCGCTGCGTTCGAAGATGTGGTTCACCTCTTCCCCCTCGAGCTGGCCGATGACCGCGCAGACGGTGTGGTTGTGGATGCCGCTCTGGAAGCGCCCGGGCATGCGGCCGTACAGCATGGTGAGCTCGGGTGAGGCGTGGACGATGAGCTCGCCGATGCTGGCGCCGGCGGGAATCGCGGCCTCGAGCACGCGGATGATCTCGCGCGTGCCGCAGCGCGCCAACGTGTCGGCTAGATAGGCGCTCGCCGCCGCCCTCCCGTTGGGGGCCTGAGCCATGGCTTGCTTGCAGGCAGCGGCGAAGTCTTCGATCGAAAAGGTGGTCATGGGGTTCCTTTGGTTGGGGCCGCGAGCGGCCGTGGATGGAACGACCCTAGTCTTTCCAATGTGCAAAGGAATCTGGTAAAACGGCGACTTCGATTTGCATCTTTGCAAGGAGCCAATCATGCCCCATCCGCGCTCCCGACCGTCGCAGTCGCCCGCCCTGAACCGTCTCGAATGGAGCGATGTGCGCGTCCTGCTGGCGATTTGCAGAACAGGCAGCCTGGCTGGCGCGGCCCGCCTGCTGGGCAAGGACCACAGCACCTTGTTCCGCAAGCTCAACCGGATCGAGTCGGACGCCGGGGTCCGCTTCTTCGAGCGTCTGCCGTCGGGCTACACCATGACCGATGCGGGCGAGATCGCGCTTCGCTTCGGGGAGCGCATCGAGAGTGAGCTCCATGCCCTCAGCCACGAGATCGACGGCCGCGACGCCCGCTTGCAAGGCAACGTCCGGGTGACCGCGCCCGATGGCATCTGCACGCTTCACCTGCCTCCGTTGTTGGCGGAGTTTCACGCGCTCCATCCTCAGGTCGCGATCGAGCTGGTGGAAGGATCGGCCGCCTTCGACCTTTCGCGGCGCGAGGCCGACGTGGCCATTCGCGCGGCCCGGCGCCCGCCCGACGACAGCCTCGGGCACAAGATCTGCGACTTCCGCTTCGCCGCCTATGCGACGCCGGCCTACCTCCAAGCGGCAGGCGCTCGCGAGCTTGCCGATCACGACTGGGTGATGGTCGCGGGTGTCGAGGGATGGCTCGTGCCCATGCTTTGGAAGAACCGCTTGCAGATTCTCGAACACTCGGTCCTGCGCACCAACTCCACGACCGCCGCCCAGCGCGCCGCAGAGGTCGGCATGGGCGTCGCGCTACTGCCGTGCTACCGAGGCGACGCCAGCCCGGCTCTCGTCCGGGTCGCTCCGACCTTCGATCACCTGGACATGGCGCTGTGGATCATGACCCACCCGGTCCTGCGCCATACCGCTCGGGTCCGCGTGCTCATGGCCTTTCTGCAGGCCGCGCTTGAGCCGAAGGCCGCGCTCTTCGCCGGGGAGTCCCCCGCAAAAGGCTCGGTGGGGGCGCGGCGCGAGGCCAGGACTGCTCGGCGCTTGCGAGAGGATCGACGCGCTCGTCCCGCTTGAAGCGGCGCCCCAGGCGGGTCTTCTGGCTCCATCCGATCCTCAGCGCCGGGCTCGCCCACCCAACCGCACGGCTCGCCGTGCGTGTGCCGCCCTGCAGCAGCACGCCGGCAAGCGCCTCGGGACGCTGGTCGAACGCGCCAACGCCCGCCGCGGTCTTCACGACCACGAAGTCTTCGAGCAGGCAGTCGCGCGTCTTGTTTGTGAACAGGAACGCCGTCCGACCGTCGGGCGTGATGCCCATCGCCGCGCTGCACCAGATCTGGGCTGGAACCTGATCCCTCAGGGTGGTCCCATCGCTCGCAACGCGGCGCTGGCGCCAGGCGCCCACCGACGGGAGGACGGCGTTCAGGCTCTACGACGACCGCCTACGGCACGGTCGGTGCGAACGCGGTCTGGACCTGTGGGCAGCCAAGACCGGGACGCTCGTGCGCCTCGGCCATCGTGTTGGCCCGAATGTGTTCCCACCGGGTCCCCGAAACAAGACCTTTTCAGCACTCCCATTCCGTTCCAGGCCGTGGACTCGCAGGAACGAAGCGTGAGATCGTCCGACAATGCGATCGAGAGATCGATGCTCGAGCACGCGAGCACGCAGCGGGCAGGTGTCGTGGTTGGTTCTCCGAGTTCCTCAAGAAGCCGAAGCTCACAGAGAATTCCGACAGTTTCCGCGGTAGAACCCTTGCGCATGCGCGCGTCACGCTGCGAAAGCGAGGAGGACATGGAAATCAACGGCATCGCACACATCCAGCTCTCGGTGACCGATTTCGCGGCCAGCCGCGCGTTCTACGCCACGCTCTTGCCGGCACTCGGCATGCACGTGCAGTACGACGAGCCCGGCATCTTCTATTGCATCGGCGGCCGCACGGGCTTGCTCATCACACCTTGCGACCCCGAGCTCCGGGAGCCGCGTTTCAACCAGCGGCGTGCGGGCCTGCATCACCTGTGCTTTCGAGCACGAGAGCGCGCGGACGTCGATGCCGTGCACGCGCTGGTGCAGAGGCTCGGCGCACCGATCGTGCATCCGCCCGAAGAAGGGCCATGGGCGAAGGGCTACTACTCGCTGCTCTTTGAAGATCCCGACGGCATCCGTCTCGAGATCAACCACGTGCCCGGCAAGGGCAATCTCGATCCAGCCGTGCAACTGCCACGTGACCGGCCGGGCTGAGCGCGCCGCTGGTGCGCGTGACCACGAAAGGGGCATTCAGCGACGAAGAACTGGGCGGCGATTGCACCGATTGCGGCGCGCGACGGCTATAGCGGAGCGCTTGCTGTGCTACTACGCGCCACGATGCAGCGGCTGCGGGCGAGCCAGGCCGCTACCTCGATTGGGCTTCTCCCGAACCCACGATGCCTTTGCTGCGGCTTGCCGGACAAATCATTGCTTGTAGATCACCACGAGCGACGGATGAGGTTTCGTACTGTTCTCGCGTGAGGCCATCCACAGGCTCCGATGGTCATCGTCACCGATCGGATCGGATGCCGGCAGGTCGAGATCCGGCCGCGCTTCGTAGCGCAGCTCTCGCGTGACCACGAAGGTCAAATCGCTCCCCGTATGCTCCTTGACGAAGGCCGTGACGTCCATCCCGAGCCATGCCTCCGTTGCATGGCCCGTGAGGTGACCCAGCAGCTCGGCCGAGACGTTGATCCCACTAACCTCGTTGTCTGCGATCTTCGTGATGTCTCGATAGCTGCGAACGACGTTGGGAGCGTTCGACCACCTAATCCCCGTCTCCATCCAGGAATCGTCGACAATTCCGTACACATGAGCAATAGTTTCCGTGCCTACATGACCCTGCGTAGTTCTGCTCTGCCCCCACACCGCAAGCTCTACAATCTGAATGTTGTCGCGATCGAGCTCCGGTGGCAGGTGAAATTTCAAGAACGCCATGTTACGCGCATTCTCGTTGGTCGGATGGTTAGCTGCCAAAAGGAAGCTGTTCGTGCCATAGTTCTTGTAGGCATTGCTGCCTCCATTCTTGATCGTCGCGTCCGCTGTGGGCTCGAGGATACCCCACGTGTTCGCGTCCAGCGGCACGGTGACGAGAGCGACGCTCTGCGCCGGCTGAGGGAAGACGAGTTGATTGCCGAACACGAAATTCCAGTTTCCCTCCCCACGCGCATCAGGGCTTACTGTTTCCACCATCACGAAACGGTTGGCGACCCCCCACTGGCTGAAATCTATGGTTACCGTCCGCGGCGCGCCAGACTGGTTGATACTCATCACGTGCCCCATATGATCCCGCGGATCATACGAGGCCAGGGCATCGACGTCGCCCGTGCTGCTCACCGGGAAGCGATACCGGGCACCCTTGAACCCCCGAGCAAAGAGGCGCACCGCCTCCGCGCTCAAAGTCGCTCCGCCGATCTGCGAATTGTCCGCGCTCGTGTAATGTGTGCCGTTCTTCGCTATGCTCTGCGAGTATTGACTCTGCCGCTCCTTAAATACATACAGGTCCTTCTCGTAGGGGCTCTCCGCGCGAGCATCGTTCATCATCAGCGAAGCGAGGCCCAGGAACTCACTCGGTGTTTCCATCGTGTGATGGGTCGTTAGAAAGCTCGACGCATATCTGATGTTCATTTCGGTTAGCGCCATATTCATGGGGGAACCGAAATGATCCAGATAGTGCCACAGGTCGTTCATATCCAGGACCGCCGAGGCTCCATACCGCTGAAACGAATAGGTATCAAACAACGTCGCATATGATCCTGCTTCCGAAATACCGATGCCGTAAAAGTCGCTGGCCGTCCTGTTCACGATGGCGTATGCGCCCCAACATTCGTTCGATTCGGCGTCTGCCAGAACGATTGACGGCATCGCGCTGCAGAAGTAAGTCGTGCATTGCGCAAGCTCGGGTGGGCACGAAAGCGTATGCGTTGGAAAGCCCAGCGGTGAAATCACGCCATCGGCTCCGGTTCTGGTCACGACGCCGTTGTCGTACGCGGTGTTCGGAGCCAACATTTCGACCACCAGCGGTGGCCGCTCCCCGCAGCGGGCTCGGCGCGCATTGACGAGCGCGACCGCCATGTGCACGGCATCGGCCGCCAGCTGCTGGCGCTCCATGAAGTCGGGCTTGCTCAGCTTTCCGCCGTTGAGATTGGGCTCGTTGTAGATCTGCCAGCGCGAAACACCCCATTCGAGGCCGTAACGGTACGCAAGCGCAAAGATGTGGCGCCACAGCTGCCAGCGTTGGTTGGTCTGGCCCGCATCGAAGCTCGCAGCGTCATCGCGGGTTCCGCTCAAGGGGAACTGCGAGGTCCCAAGAGTGTGCTGAATCAGTACGTTCGCGCCCATCCGCGTCAGCGTGCCAAAGGTTTCGCTAATCCTGTCTCTGGCGTAGTCGAAGTACTTGGTCCAGTCGACGTACTCGTCCGGCAACGACGCACTGCCGATCGGCGCGCTGCAATCAGCCGCCCCACGACTCCCCAGGAGGCTGTTGTCGATTTCCTCTCTGAGCGCCAAACGAAAGGCCACGAACTGGTCGCGGTTCTGCGGAGCGGGACCGTAGCTCGGGTCGCTTCGAGGCGTGGAGCTCGCCGAAGCGTTCAACCACACGCGTGCTGCGTTGACGTCAGAGTGTTCGAGCCAAGTCAAAGCGCGGGCATCGACCGGGGCCCCCATGTGATAGCCGACATAGCGTGGTGTGAATCCGTCGTAGGTCGATGAGGGAGTCAGGACGACCTGCGAGCTCTGCGCGTAGCTCACGTTCACGAGGGCGAGCAAAACGCCGCAGATTGCGGCAGCAACTAATTCTAGCTGCACCAAATGGCAGAGCGCGGTCCCACGGTCAATCGTCATCAGTATTCCCTCCTGGAAGCGGACGCCAGGCACCCCACGTCGCCACGCACACGCCGGATGTCGGTCGGGCGACGCCAGGCCCGGCACGCTACGCTCGTGCGGAGCAGGTCGCTTGGCCTCGGGTTTCGTCGTACCACGATGGCAGCGACGAGTTGGCGCCCACGGGCTCATCTGAGACCCAATTGAGATTGTTCCAGTTCGTGAATCGCCGGCCGCACGTCGACTAGCTTGGGCCTGCAGGGGCCGAGCACAGAGCCGACCGCGCGCGCACCGGTCGGTTCGCAGTGGTGATGCGCCCAGAAGCGTCTCGAAACACAGGCGCGCTCGCTTCGGCCTAGGCTCGATGGAAATCATCTCCGAAGATCCCCGCCAGCCGCTGGCAGATGACCCCAGATGGTCGTGCGGCTAGGCGGCTACCAGCGCGCGCATTCGGCGGTTCCCCGCTGGCACGGCTCGAAGTGAAGGCGCATGCGTGCGCGAGCGATCGGCCCGGCCTCCCTGTCCAGGCCCGACGCAAAGCTCACACGCTTTCCGGCACCGCGTTCGTTCAGCAGAACCGCAAACCCGTCCGCCTCGAACGTACCGGCACGCGAGCACCTGCCGTTGAACTGCACGCAACCAGGCAACGCGCGACCACTCTCGTCCGCGAACAGCCGAGCCGCCCATGCACGATCGACCCTTGTCCGCTCAGTCATCTTGACGTAGAGCTGATCTGCCTTCTCGCCCTCGCCTCGTTCCACCTCTGCGATCTGCAGCATGCGCCCGGTATAGAAGTCGACCTTCCACTCGTTCCCCAGGTCGTCCAGGATCACCTCGTCCGAAGCCGCGACGACGAGCGTGTACCACCGATTCGACGCCAGGCGCGACGCCGGCACGATCGCGGCAACGTACCCGCCGCTGCTTTCGTCCAAGCTCGCGTGAACCGTGAACGCAACGGGCTGCCTGGCGTCATCGACCAATTTCAGACTATGAGCGAGGCTCACCTCCACCTCAGGCGCGCGGCGAAACGAGAATACCCTCAGCTGCAGCCCGGGGTCGGAGGCGGGTACCCCGCTCTTCACGAAGGCGCGCGGTCGCACCAGGTAGACAGCGCCCTCCGGAATGTCGGAACGCGCGGCGGCTACAGTCTGCGTCGTCACGGACGGCCCCTCGGCTGCTGCCGGCGGCCGCGAGCTGCGACACCCGAGCAGCGCGACGAGTACCACACCGACCGCAGCGCGGCGGCCCGCACCACGCGGCGCCCCTAGCACTCCTGCTCGCAATCCCATCGCGGTCGCACTTCCACACGGGACCGGCCCGCTCGCCGCGTCCTGTTCCTTTGAAATCCTCGGAGCATTCTTGCAGTCGCGCGCCTGGCGCCCGAGCCCGTCGCGCGCAGAAATCCGACCACGAGAGAATGGGAGCAGTCGTACTACTTCCATATCTCGAATTCGGTGGTCACGCGCTTCCCGCTTTGTGGAGAAGCTCGCCTCATGGCGGAGTCACCGAAACCGCGTTCAACCAGACCTCGTTCCTACGCAACGAGTCCCACTGGTCGGCCATGGTATACGGAGGCGGCACCGCACCAGGCGGCACCGTGCCGCTGTCGGCCAGATTTTGCCAGTTGCTGTTGCGGTAGCTGCAATCGTAGTCCGCGGGCGGCCGATAGTTTCGGTGCGAGTCCTCGCTGTAGCCGGGGTCTTGGCAGTGGTTCAGCGCAGTGCACAGCGTGTGGGAATTGCGGGGGCCGTTCATTAGCGTGTGACCGCAGAATGGACCTAGGTCCCCACTTGACCATTTGATCGTCTCGTACTCATCCTCCAGGCCGAGCGCCTGGTGTCCCCACTCGTGAGCCAGGGAGCGCCCCGCCAGCCACGAGTCTATGTAGTTGGAGCAGGTGATCGGCGATAGGATGATTCGCCCGTCGCGGACCGCGCCGCCGGAACCACAGGTACCTGACTCCGGCGCGCTTAGCACGGCGTCGCAGGAAGGGATATTCGTACAATGCGCATCCGAACAGTTACGGAGAGTGTGGAACCAAGTCGGTTTGCGGGCGCCGTTGGTCATTTGCGCGACATACGCAGACGCCATCTGGAGCGTCCTGACATAGTATCTCCAATTGGAGTATGTGGTAGGTGATCCAATGCTGGCGGGAACGCACACCTCCGTTCGGTCGAGCGCCGTCACCGCGTTCAGCCTGCCGCTTGCGTGCAGTACGAAGTGGCCCTTGCCGCTGTAGGAGCGCACCGCGATGTAGACCGGTCGCATGGACGGGTAAGACGGAATCGTGATCGCTTCACCACCACCGCCGATGGTCGAGGTCGCATTACCGTGATAGCCAAGATAGTCCACGTGACTGGCGTCCGGGAACGTCGTGCTCAGACTCGCATACACATCGAAGTCCACGCTTTGCGGCTCGGCGGCGAGCACGTCGACGGAGATGTCGAGGACCTGATCGGCAGGCTGGTACGTCGTGAAGTAGATGACGTCGCCGGTGCCGAGCAACACGCCTTCGACTCGATGATTCGGCGCGATCGGAAAAGTCACAGGCCGCGCGGCCCCCGAGCGACACAGGATCGCGAGCTGATCGAGATGCGGGGTGGATTGTCGTGTAGTCCGGTCATCAGTGTGCCAATAGAACACCGCCAGCCGGCTGTTGCCAAAGTAGTACCGCTGAGGCATGAACCCGTCCGAATACTGCCCCGTCCAGGTCGTCTGGTTCCAGGCCCCACTCGGGGTGTCCATCCAAAGTGACAGCGTGTCGTAGTTGTACTCCACATTGAAGTCGTTCACGCTCGGCACGAACGACGCCACATTTTCGCTAAAATACGTTGGCCAAGCGTACTCGCCCAGGTTGGCGTATTGAGTCCTGTCATCGGTCTTGCGCTCGTATTCACTGGCGCCGATATCGACCGGAACGAAGGTATAGCTCCCGGTCGAGCACTGCCGATAGCTGAACTGGGCCGCAGCTTGGCCGGCCGCCGCGAGCACGAAAGCCAGCGATAGCATGCTTGCGAGTAGGGCGGACGGCCGAAGTAGTCTGATATGTTTCTGGGGCATAGCTTCAACACGTCCTTCCCGGGTGGGCGCGCCCTCGGCTCGGTTCATAGCGAGGCATCTTCCACCTACCCCGTCTGGTTGGTGGCCAGCACGTTGAAGCAAGGTTAGCGCGGGCTGTGCTATTCGGATCTCAATAGCTTCTCAGTTGGGCTGCGCGCACGCCCCTGCCACGAGGTGGGCTTGATCCTGGATCATCTTTCAGCTGCTGGTAGGCGCGGCGATTTCGTTGCTCGCCGGCATTGGCCGCGAGACTCGCGGACACGCCGTCTACCTCGCGTGGGGCAAGCCCCACGCGCGCCGGCGATCCATCTTCGATCCGATCGCGGCTCCCGAACCCGCCGCTGGCATCGCCTCGACGCTTGGCGCCGGGCCGTCCGTGCTGGTCGCAGAAACGATGTTGCCGATGGCCGCGAGCGCTGTGCCTGTATCGTCGTCGTCCGCTGGCTGCAGCTCGCGGTCTGCGGGATGCTCACGCTTGATCAGGACCTCATAGGCGGGGCTCGAGAGGTCGAGATCATTACCGTCGGATCCGGGGTCGAGACGCTGAAACTCGTAGTGGAGCGCCTGGTCGTGGGGCGCGTCGATGAATGCGTCCGCGTCGGCCTGGTCGCCGAACTGCACGTACATTCGGCATACCGTCTCGCGGCAGCTGATGCCGTTGAGCGTCAGGTGCCCCTGAAGAAGCGACTGCGCGCTTCGTGTCACCTCGCCGACGACTTCTTGGGTCCAAGCGGCGTCCTGGCTTTCGCGTGCCCACGCAGCCCGCCAGACGCCCTGCTCCGGGCTTTGGTCCGCCGCGAATATCGCTTCGTCCTGGCCGATATCGTCGTCGTCGCCCTGCTCTTGCACGACCGACTGGGAAGACGCGGCGGCCGCCACCGGCGCCCTCGCGCGCGCCCGACTCTCTGGCGGCGCCGCGGTGGGCCCGCCTCCGGAAGCGGGAGCCAGCGCCGTCCGGGGCTTCCACATCGGTTCGGACTGCGCGTCGTCGTCTGTCGCCTCCGGGCCAGCCGCGACCGAAAGCCGCGCCTTGGGCCCGAAATCGTAGGCGGCGACTAAGCCGAGTACAACCACCGTGCCCACCAGTTTCACCAGATTGTTCACGCGCACCAAATCATGCAGACGCTCTTACCTTGGTGGGGGGATCCAGCAACGCGGACTACGAGCCACGCCACGGCACCCGTCAATCGATGTCAGGCGGTCGCCTAACGAATTGAGATTGATCTGAGATAACGGCGCCGCCTTCACCAAACGCCTGAAGGCGACGCGTCATGCGGCGCGAGGTGCCGCCATTTCACCGTGGTGCGCTCCGTTCGCGCTGCTCTTCGACGCAACCCCGAGCCGTTGCATCCGCGGGCGAATCTGTTTTCTGTCTCAAAATCCCTGCGCGTCGAGCACCCACAGTTGTCAACCCGCGGCAGGCTTGCAAGCCTGCGACGGCGTCTCTCGCACTCGCAATCACGAGGGTATCGACATGAAGACGGACGGAATGTTCTTCAAACTGAACCTTGCGGTCGCTCTCGCATGCACCGCGGCCTCGACCATCATAGCCGGTGAGGCCAAAGCAGAAGTGCCGATCTCTTGGGTCCGGCTCGACAACTATCCCAACGGCGGCACGATCAACAATACCGGTACCAACAACACGATCACGGTTCGTGTGACCTTTTGCGACGCCAGTACCAAGGTCATGTCGGGAAGCGTCCCGCGGGTCTCCGGCAAAAACGACTTCGTCTGGCCCGAGATCGAGTGGTATAGAACCGCCTCTGAGGTCACGTCGATCAGTGTGTCAATCAGCGGCCGCGACTGGTTCTGGATCGATCAGATCGAGCTCTTTGGCCACGGTGTCGGAGGCTATGGCTCCAGAATTTGGCACGCCGGCGCCGACAATATGCAAGGCTGGTGCCTTTCGAATGACCCTACCGACGGCAACGCGACGGTGTGCGAACCCGATGAATCGCGTAGCTACTTTTCGTGGACCGTCCCGGACGCGATCTGCTACTGACCGTGCGCCAGCCACTGCGCCGCGCCGGAACGGACCGCGCATTTGAGCGCAGGCACGCGCGCATCACCTTCGGATCATTTTTCGGATCATCTGCTGCTTCGGATCATCTGCCAGCGCGTTTGTCCGGGGCCAGCTCAAAGCCCTGGCCGAACAAGAGGGCTTGCTCGAGCGTTGAGCGGGGCGGTCCAAAGCCGTGCTGCTCCGACCGCGAGGCATCCCAGGAGTGAGCCTTTCCGGCTCGACCTCCCTTGCCGCCGCCCGCGCCATCTGTGAAGTTGGCGCAACCATGGCGGACGCTGCAGAGACGGGGCGGGACCAGGCGCGGACCCTGAGTGGATCCGTTCGCTTCATGTACGGCCTCGGGCTGTCGGCCGAGGGCGTCAAGAACAACGCGTTCAACCTGTTCCTCTTGTTCTACTACCAGCAGGTGGCCCACCTGAGCGCGGTGCTGACCGGAATCGCGCTGTTCATCGCGCTCTGCTTCGACGCGATCACCGATCCACTCGTGGGCCTGTGGTCCGACGGATTCAGCTCGCGCCACGGGCGGCGCCATCCCTTCATGTTCGCCGCGAGCATCCCGCTGGGCCTGTGTTTCTTCGCGGTGTTCAATCCGCCCGCCGGGGCATCCGTGGCGGTGCTGTTCGCGTGGCTTTTGTCGTTCGCGTGTGGCACGCGCTTCGCGATGACGCTGTTTGCGATCCCGCATCAGGCGCTGGTGGCCGAGCTGACCGAGGACTACGAGCAGCGCACGCGTCTTCAGAGCGGACGCACGGTGTTCGCTTGGCTCTTTGGCCTTCTGAATGCGTTGCTCGCATACACGGTGTTTCTCAAGGCGACGTCGGCGTATCCGTACGACCCGGCCGGCTTTCCGGCGTTCGCGCTCTGGGGCGCCCTCGTGATGGTGCTGACCACCGCGCTCTCGAGCGTCGGCACCCGGAAGGCTGCCCTCGCGGAACCTCGGAAACTACATGAACCTGTTCTTCTGGGGCTTCAAAGCGCAGGAGCTCGCGATCTTTATCCTGATCATCGCGGTGGCGTCTCTGGTCGTGCTGGTCGTGGCACCCCGGCTCGCCAGCCGCTTTGGCAAGGGTAGGGTCGCGGCGATCGCAGCTCTGATTAGCGGGAGCGTCACCCCGGCGATGGTCGGCCTGAAGATCCTGGGCGTGTTGCCGCCCCCCGGCGACAGGGCGCTTCTGGAGCTGTTGTGCGTGGCGGTGTTCGTCGGCTACTCGGCGATCATCGTCGGCTTCGTCATGGTCGGCGCGATGATCGCCGACATCACCGACGAGCACGAGCTACGCACCGGCGCGCGGCAGGAGGGGCTCCTCTTCGCAGCCATGACGCTGATCTCGAAGGCCGCCTCCGGGCTGGCGCCGCTGATGGCGGGGATCGTGATTCACTTCGCCGACTTCCCCGAGAACGCGCGTCCGGGCGAGGTTGACCCGATTGCGGTGCGCAACCTCGGCGTGTTCGCCGCGGTCTTCGTTCTCGCGGTGGGCGTCCTCGCGACGCTCGCATACTCGCGCTATCGGCTGACCCGCAACGGCCACCACGAGATCCTGAGGCGTCTCGGGCGCGCCTCGAAGGCCGCCTCCTAGAGCACCGAACATATTGAAACGCTGAATGCGAGCTTGGTGGCTGTGGGGGACGTGGGTGCTGCTGGGGTGCTGTAAGCGTTCAGCGAGCCACGTCATAGCGGACGGGCGGCCCGGGGGGTGGGGCATAAATGGGCGACGCACGGCCCATTGAGGCGTGCTTGCGCCAGGGGCGCGGCGCTTGCCCGCGACTCGAGCGAGGCCCGGCTCACGGCCGAAATCGAAACGGTCACGCATGACGCTGAATGACGGGCTCAGTCTCCTTGCTCGGGGCGTTCTGCCCGAGGCCCATCGATAGCGCCGTGACCCCGGCTAGATTGCCGAGTTGCATCGTGTCCAGGGCCGAGCTTGGCACGAGGACTATCGTCGCGTTCTGCTTGAGTCCCTCGTAGAGCATGTTCATTGCGCGGAGGTGCAGGGCGATCGGATCGTTGCGATAAGACTTCGCCGCCTCGCCGAATTTCTCTGCGACCTGACGCTCCGAGTCGCCCAGGATTACGCGCGCCTGTCGCTCGCGCTCGGCCTGTGCCTGCATCGACATCGCGTCCTCGAGAGCCGAGGGGATCAGCACATCCCTGACTTCCACGTTGATGACGTTGACGCCCCAGGGTTCGGTCCGCTCGTCGATTACCTGCTGCAATTCGCCGCTGATCTTGTTTCTGCCTTCGAGCATGTCCGAAAGAACCGTCTTGCCGATGACATCGCGAAGCGCCGTCTGGGACGCCCAGCTGATCGCGCTCGTGTAGTCGGCCACGGCCAGCGCCGCCTTCTGGGGATCGATGACCTTCCAGAACAGCACGGCGTCCACGTCGACCGGGACCGTGTCCTTCGTGAGCGTCTTCTCCGCCTTGAACGACGACGTAATCACACGGGTGTCGATCCAGTAGGGGATCGTGTCAATCACCGGAACGATCAAGAACAAGCCAGGCCCGCGGAGCGCGTGAAATCGGCCCAACCGCAAGACCAGGGCCCTATCCCAGGGTGCCGCAATCTTCACCGAGAGCGCCACGATCGACGCGCACGCAAGCGCCACGGCGAAAACCACAACGCTCGGGCCAACGACGGGACCGTTGAGCGCGTATGCTGCCACCGCTCCGGCCGCGAGAATCAGAAAGAACAGCAGCGTAGCAAACGCGTTTGCCCTCAACATGGATCTTTGCCCTTTCAGCGGATTGCCTTCCGGACCGGATCGAAATTGCATGCATCCGCCGTGCCGCACGCTTCCGTGTTGAGTCGTTGGGCCAAACTCGGGCTTTGGACCGATCCTGACCGAGCTCGTCCAGACCCGCTTCCGAATCGCGCTCGCGCTTGGCGCCTCTTCGACGACGTCGCGTGAAGAGGTCGCGTGCGAGGACGCGCAGAGAGCGACGCCCCGGCCTTCACTGCCGCTGGCGGAGCAATTACGTGCGATCGACAGAACCGAGGACGCGCCACTCGCTCCAGGCGCCGTCGCTGCACAGCCCCACACGCAACGTGTAACCCAGCACACCGACGCTTGCAGCGCGAGTGCATCGACACCAACGCGATGAACGTGCGCAATCTTCGAGATTGGACCTTCCGCAGCCGCGCGGCGCCACGTTCGTGCGGCTTCATGCGGCGTGAACGTTCACCAGGCCGGCACGCTCGGCAAGAATGCGGCGCGCACGCTCCACCTCCACGGCAGGTCCGCTCGCGATCAGCAAGAACTTGTTGGCCTTCAACGCGGCTTCGTACCGGATCACGCTGTCCTTGGGGATACCCAGGCTCGCGAGCGCTGCCCCCAACACGCTGACGCCTCCACCGACCACCGCCCCGGCGGCAGCGCCTTCGACCATGCCCATCACGATCGACCCGATGATGCCTCCGGTCAGAATCGGGCCGATACCTGGGATCCAGAAGAACGCGGGCGCAAACAAGATCCCGAAGACGCTTCCCCAGAACGCCCCCTGCTTTCCCCAGTACTTGACGCGGTCCCCGGCGTTGTAGAAACCGACCGCGTGTTCCTCGGTGTGGTAGTCGCGCCCGACGATCGATAGGTTCTTCATGTCGAAGCCCGCGCGCTGTAACTCGCGGATCCCGAACTCCGCGTCTTGGTGACGATCGAAAACCGCTACGCAATGACTGTCGGCGTGGGTGCTCATTGGGTTCTCCGTCGGCTGTGCGTCGAGCGCTGGCTTCGTGCCTCAGAAACATGGGCACGGCGGCAAGCAACCGCAACCGACAGCGACCGGCAAGCCCAGCTTGCTCCTGGGCCAGCCCGAGGAAGCTTTCCCAGTGCTCGGCCAGCGTCTCGTACAGCACGCTGTCTTCGGGCCGGTGGCGCTCGAAGTCGTGTGCAAAATGCCGTCCCGAGCGGCAGCGCGTGAGCGGCGTGACCCACGCACGAGCTCTCTCTGCAAGCACGGTGCCGCCGTCCAAGGCCGCTGCGGGCGTGAGATCACGGCGCTCTTGCGCTCAGCGGCGGCGGATCGTCCGTCCATCCGCGGCGGGCCGTCCCGGATCTCCGTCCGAGTTTTGGACGCCCCGCGACCAAGCAGACGGCAACGTGGCAGTCGAGCCAGGTCATGCGCGGACATCGAAGCCCACCTCGTGAGACATGCGGCCGATCACGTAATCCTCGGCGAGCATGTACGCCACACTCTCGAGACCGCCGATCTTGTCGATCAGCGACTGACGAGACATCATCGACTTGCCGATGCCCACCGGATGACCAACGAGCTCCGTTGGCACGGCCACACCGGAGCCGACGATGCAGCTCAGATGAGTGTTCTCGACCAGCGCGCCCAGCGTTCCCTCTCCAACCCCGGCAAAGAGGAGCTCTGCGTCCTCCACTCCGAGAAGGGCTTCTTGGGCGGCGTGTTCTCCGGAGGTGGCGCTGGGGCCCGGCACCCGCCGACGCGGAACGCGGCCATCAGGCTCCGCGAGTCACACGGCGCGGTCGGCGCGGTGCGACCCCGGCCGCGTTGGCAGCGGAAGGACGCCATCGCCGCCGACGTAGCATTCGTCAAGGACGGCACGGCGTTCCTTCTGCGCCCGCCGGACGGCGCAAGCTTCAGGAACCTCACGCTTGCGCTGCAGTGATTGTCTTGCAGCCGTACCCGCCTCCGACCGCTCGTTCTTCGAGCCTTTGCGCTTGCCAATCTCGACGACCACAAGCATGACTTCGGATCAATCGCGTGAAGCCGCAGCTGGCACACAGATCGGGAACCTTGAAATGCCTGGTGCTTGCAGCCATGGTGTTCCTGAGTGCGTGCGCCGCATTCTCGCAGCTCATCAGAGTCGTCTTTCAGGGGGAAGACCGGACACTGCGCACGCGGGCTTCAGGTGCACCGCCGAACGCGCCTTCGCAGCACGGCCTTCTCGTGCTTGCCATCGATGGGATGGGCCGGGATCTGCTCTACTCCATGCTGACCACCGGGGAGCTGCCCGAGCTGGCGGCGTTGCTTGGCAAGAGCACATCGGGCGGTTTTCCGCATGCGTACTTCGCTCCCGACGTCTTGACCACCGTGCCCTCCACGACAGGAACGGCTTGGGCCACCATGTTCACGGGCGTCCCGCCCGCACAGCATGGTTTTGCCGGCAACGAGTTCTTTATCAGAGAGCGAAACGAGTTCGCGGCACCAATCCCCGTCAGCGTTGACGCACCGGCCAAAGCCCTCTCCGTGTTCACGGAAGGCTATGCCAACAGGTTGTTGGACGCGCCGACCATCTACCAGACCATGCGCCAACGAGAACCCAACATCAAGATCTGGGTTTCGATGAGCCAGTTCTATCGCGGTGCGGACCGGCTGCTTCTGACCAGGCGCAGTGTCATCGAGGCGGCCTGGGATGCATTCTTGGAGGGGTACACGCAAACGAATCTTCCCCGAGACATCTGGGCGAACCTCGACACAGAGGATGTCGAGGTCGTCGTCGATCAACTCGAGGATGGCCCCCTTCCCGATGTGCTGACGATCTATCTCTTCGGTACCGATGCCTGGGCGCACGTCTCCGCGGAAGGGCCCGACGTCGCCCGCAGGAGCTACATGAGAGAGATCGTCGATCCAGCGATCGGCTCGCTGCGCAAGCGCTTGCTCGAAAGGAACGCCCTCGAGGGCCGATATGTCGTCGTCGTGAGCGACCACGGGCATACGGAAGTGGTCAAAGACGATGCGCATGCTCTCTCGACCAAGGACGACAACGATCCTCCCGCGGTGCTCAGAAAGGCCGGCTACCGCGTTCGGCCGTTCGAAGGCGACCTGCCGAGCTCGGAAGCGTTTCAAAGCGTATTGGCCTACCAAGGCGCGATTGCGTATGTGTACTTGGCCGACCGCTCCTCGTGTGCCGACGCTTCGACGGCTTGCGACTGGACTCGACCGCCCCGTTACGAGGAAGACGTCGTTCCGGCCGCCGATGCATTCTATCGCAACAATCTGGACGGCAGCCTTGCTCCCGGCATGAAGGGGGCTCTGGACCTCGTTCTGACCCGAAAGGCCGTGCCCGTCTCCGAAGACGATTTGCCATTCGAAGTGTACGTCGGCAACGGCAAGACCGAGGCGCTCGACGCGTATCTTCGAGCTCATCCACACCCGACCTACGTTGCATTCGCGTCACGCTTGCGCGATCTCGCCGTGGGCCCGCACGGCGAACGTGCGGGCGATGTCCTGCTGCTTGCCCATAACGGCGATCGATCGCAAGTCCAGGATCGCTACTACTTTGCCTCGCTCTACCATTCATGGCACGGGAGCCCGTCGAAGGAGGATTCACGCATTCCTCTGATCGTGGCCCATCCGAAGCGAACGAGTGCCGAGCTCAAGGCAACGGTGCGATCCTTTCTTGGCGCTCACGCCCGCGCTCAAGACGTCGGCGCACTTCTCGTCGGTCTTCGCGCGGGCGACTGACCGTCCCTGCCCTGCCGCCCACCTCGGATCTCTCAGCGCGGCGGGGTGACCTCGCTAGCTGCCGCTCGTTTCCGCCGGGACTGGGGTCGCCAGATCCGCGAGCAAGCACTTCCGCCATGGCTCGCGCGCCACCTGCTCGCGACGCCCGAGCGTTGAAGCTCCGGTGCCGCAGCCACGGTTGCACGCCCACTTTCCCAACGGCTCGATCGTGGCCACGAAGGCTGAACGCGTGACCGCGTCGCCTTCGCCAGCGGCGCCGGATGCTCTCTTCGGATTGCCGGCGCTTCTGCCCGTAGTAGACTGCGGCCACCATGTCCCGCATGCGCACGCGACCCGACGAGTCAGGGCGACCGGGACCGATCAGCCGTGCGGGCTATCGCCGCCTGGAACAAGAAGCCGAACGGCTGTGGAATGTCGAGCGGCCGAAGCTGGTCAAGTCGGTTGCAGTGGCTGCGGCTGAAGGCGACCGCTCGGAGAACGCGGAGTATATTTACGGCAAGCGCAAGCTCGCCGAGATCGATCGGCGGCTCGCCTACCTCGGCAAACGGCTCCATGTGCTCGAGATCGTCGACGAGCCGCCGACGCGTGACGGGCGCGTGTACTTTGGCGCCTGGGTGACGCTCGAAGATGAAGACGGCAATCTGGTCCGCTACCAGATCGTCGGCGCGGACGAGACCGATCCGGCGCAAAGGCGAATCAGCATCGACTCGCCGCTCGGGCGCGCGCTGCTGCGCAGACGCGCCGGCGACGAAGTCGAAGTGCCGCGGCCAAAGGGCGACGCGACCTTCGTGATCGCCGAAGTCGCGTACGAGCCGTGAGCCCGCAACGGTTACCCAAGCGCACCGGCCGGTCAGCCTTGATCCGGCACCGCCGCGCACACCGAGCCCACCCAGCACGATCAGCTGTGCGCGGCGGCACCACGACGAACGCTACCGCCACCGCTCCCTTCGACCCGAGGTCGATGCCGATTCGGTGGCGCCGCGCAATTTTCTGTGGCCGCACCCGGTTCTCGCGCTATGAAATCGCCCGGTTGCGTGGATTCGCAGCGGCCTCGGCGCACGACCTGCAGCCGCTTTCGCACGATCCAGAGAGTGGAGCCACGGCAACCAGCTCGGGAGGTCTGCGTGCCAAAGCACTTCTGCGGATGGATTGCGGGGCTCGTGCTGGCGGCGGCCTGCACGCCGCTCAAGCCGCCGCTTGCAAAGTCCGGAAATCCCGGGACCGACGATTCGGGCGTGCTCGCGGGGGGTAACGCGGGTCCGGAGGCGGGCTTGGGGCAAGTCGGCAGCGGCGCAGGCGCAGGTGCCGGCGACGCCGGCGGTGCCCTCAACCCGGGAGACGGGTCAACCGCGGAAGCCTGCGCAACCCCGGGAGCGCTGCGCTGCAGCGGCTCCAGTGGGCAGCGCGAGCGCTGTGCGGGCGGCACATGGGCTCCGACCGATGCCTGCCAGACCGACGAGGTGTGCAGCACAAAACCCGACAGCACCGGCTCGTGTCTGGCCGTCGCGGAGTTCTGCAAGGGCAATGCGAACCAGGACGCGTGCGACGCTCAAGGCGTGATGTTCCACTGCAACGCGCAGGGCGTCGCGGAGTCGATGCAAGCTTGCGCCAGCGTGCGACATTGCCAGCTGGGGCTCGCGAACGGCGTGTGCGCGGGCTGCCTGCCCGGCGAGTATCGGTGCACCGACACGAGCCTCGAGCTCTGCGACGACGACGGCCAGAGCTTCGCCAGCGTAAAGACCTGTCCGACCGCCGCCTTGTGCAACGCGGGCGCCGGAGATTGCACCAGCTCGACCTGCTCGCTGGGCCAGTTCTCCTGCCAGGGCGATCTCTTGCGCAAGTGCAACGCGAGCCAGGACGGTTGGGACGACGTGCAGAGCTGCAACCCAGGGCTGTGCGACGCGGCCGCGGGCGTGTGCGACGTCTGCGTTCCCGGCACCAAGACCTGCGACATGCATACCACCGTGACTTGCAACTCCACCGGGCAGGACTACGATCGCTCCGCGTGTCCGAGCGCGATGCCGGAGTGCGTCGGCAACGGCCAATGCGTGCAGTGCGCGAGCGACAGCGACTGCCCCGATCCCGGCACCTGCAAGACGCGACACTGCGACCTCGGGAGCGGAGGCTGCATACCGGATTTTGTCAAGGTCCAGACGCCCTGCAGCGGCGGCTTCTGCGACGGCGCCGGCAACTGTGCGAGCTGCCTCTACGATCAGGACTGTCCGGATCCGGGCGAGTGCAAGCTCAAGTATTGCGACGCCACGACCA
Organism: uncultured delta proteobacterium; assembly: GCA_963778655.1. Lineage (GTDB taxonomy): Bacteria > Myxococcota_A > Polyangia > Polyangiales > JAFGIB01 > CAVZVA01. The sequence continues at coordinate 618,249 of CAVZVA010000009.1, read as the reverse complement.
ACGTCTGCCAGCCGCAAAGCGCTGGCAACACGGTGAGCTGCTCGCTCGGCCACTGCGATACCGGCGTGTGCGTGCAATGCAGCAACGCGTCCGAGTGCGCGGATCGGACCTGTCAGATCAAGAGCTGTTCCGGCGGCCAATGCCAGTACGCAAACGTTACCCCGGGCCAGCCGGGCAACTGCAGCTCTGGCGTCTGCACGGCCAACCAGCAGTGCCGCGAATGCGTTTCTGATGCGCAGTGTACGCGCTTCAACGGTCTGTGCACGGTCGGGCATTGCAACACCAGCACCAACGCTTGCGAGCAGCAGGTGAAGACAGGTTCCTGCGGCACGCTGAAGATGTGCTCGGGCACGAGCTGCGTCGACTCGTGCGGCAACGGCGTCACCGATACGCAGGCCGGCGAGCAGTGCGACCCCACGGCACCGTTCTTGAACAACTGGGAGTGCGATCAGACCAATTGCACTTTCACCGGCCTGTCGGCCGGCAGCTCGGGCACGTCGTACCGAAAGAAGTGCTCTAGCGATACCGATTGCGCCACCAATGAGATGTGCGCGATCTCGCTGCAGATCGGCGCGATCACCGGGCAGACCAGCCCGATCTGCTTGCCGCAATGCAGCAACGGAATGTGCCGCACCGTGCCCGGCTACACCCTGTACCAGAACAATCAGAGCACCGCTTGCACCGCCCAGGCCTCGTGCGTGGTCGCATGCTCACAAGCGAGCGACTGTCCGCCGGGACTCAACTGCGTGTCGAACGCGTTCTGCGGCGGGCCGTTCTTCTGAGCCGAGTCGCGGCTGCTGCCCTGGCGGCGTCGTGGTTCGGCGCCTTCTCTGGTACTACGAAGGAAGCCCAGACTTGACCTTCAAGGTCACGGCACCTGGCGGGAAACCGCGTCGCGCACCAGCGTGCGGATGTCGTCTAAGCTGAAGGGCTTGCTGAGGAACGCGACCGCCCCGAGACGCCACGCTTCGGCTCGAGTTTGGGAATCGGCAAACGCGGTGATCAAAATGAAAGGCACGGGCTGCCGCGCCCACTGTACGCCGGCCAGGACATCCAGACCGCTCTTGCCCGGCATGCGGACATCTGAAATCACAACGTCTATCGGTGGGAGTGATCCGTCGGCGAGCATGTGCATGGCCAAATGCTGCAGCAGCTCCCATCCATTCGCCAGCTCGACAACCTCGTGGCCTTCCCGGCGCATCGCGAGCGCCAGTGCTTCGCGAAGGTCGCCGTCGTCCTCAGCCAACACGACGTTGCCGCCCCCGTTGCGCGAGATACTTCCATCGTCATCCAGGCTGGGGGCTTCGCTGCTCATGGGGTGGACGCTCCGTTGCTTGGTTGGGGCGGCGCGCATCGCCGCTCACAGCGGCTGCTCCCGCCGCCGTTTCCCGTCAGGCCTCGATGCATCGCGCATGCCATCGCTGCGGGACACCGCCGTCCACAGTGGCCGCGGGCCACCGGTGAAATCGCGAGCAATTCCAACGGGTGAACCCACTGGGTACGAAGGTCGACTCCGCCGCGAAAATGCCCCAGTCGGTTGCGTCTGGCTGCATTTCCGCCCCAGCTCTCGCGCCCGATCGACGTCACCTGAGCGACCTGCTGGCCGCTTGCCCATCAGCAGCGCGAGTCTCCCACGGAGCCACCGGAGCACCCGTGGTGGATCGAAGCTTGCATCTATCATGGACAGGCACCGGAATTGTTATCTGTCGTGCTCGAATTGACGGAGTGACCAATGTCCGCCGCCGCATGGATTCTGTTGGGTATGATTTCCGGTTTGGTCGCAGCTCAAGCCGTCAGCGGAACACGCTTGGGTATCGTCTTCGATGTCGTGTCCGCGATTTCCCTTGCTGCCGTGGCCGGAGCCGTGGCTTACCGCCTGCTGGGCGGAGTGGTTGTCACGCCGTTCAATTTCTGGAGCATGTGCGTCGCAATGGCGACATCCGTCGTGCTTGTCGCGATGCACAACGCTTTCATGGCAAGCCATGTCACGATCTTCCGCCCGAGGCGAAGCGGACCGCAGCGACTCCAGGCCGGCCCCGGCTCCCCCCGAGCGGTTCAGCACCGAAATCGGCTCCGCCCCGACTGAGGCCGAGCCGGAGCGGAGCCATCTGGGGAAAGACGAAGGAAATCATGGGCGCTCAATCTGCTCGGTGCTCTAGAGCCTTCTTACCTGCTAACCCCTCGTATTTTTCCATACGCCGATAGAGTGTGCGCCGATCGATGCCCAGCGCTTCGGCCGCCCGCGACCTGTTGCCGCCGAGCAACCCGACCACGCGCAAGATATAGCGTCGTTCGATTTCCTCGATCGACACGATCTCCGTGGCGTCGTTCGCAGCGATGGCGAAATGATCGACGGAATATCTACGAATCTTCTCTGGGAGATCTTCGACCGTCAGCTGATCGAAGCGCGCGAGCGCGACCGCTCTCTCCATGCAGTTCTCCAGCTCCCGAACGTTTCCGGGCCAGTCGTAAGCCATCAGCTTCTGGGCAGCGGAGGCCGATAGCTCGAGCGCGTCCTTGCCGTCGACCTGGGCCCACTTGGCAAGGAAATGTTGCGCGAGCCTGAGTACGTCCCCGCCGCGGTCGCGCAACGGCGGAATATCGATTCTGACGACGTTGATCCTGTAAAAGAGATCGTCGCGGAATCGGTTTTCGGACACCTCGTACTCCAAGTCCTTGTTTGTGGCGGTGATGATCCGGGCGTCGAACGCAACTTCGACGTCGGCCCCCACGGGGCGAACCGTTCGCTGTTGCAGCGCGCGCAGTAGCTTGGGTTGCGTCTCCTGCGGAAGATCGCCTATCTCGTCGAGAAACAGCGTGCCACCTTGAGCCTGACGCAGCAGTCCGGCGCGCACGTTCTTGGCGTCGGTGAACGCCCCTCGAGCATGTCCAAACAGCTCGCTCTCGAGGAGCGCATAGGGAACGGCGGCGCAGTTCAGTGCGACGAAAGGCCCCTTGCTACGCCGGCTGTGCGCGTGGATCGCGCGCGCGACCAGCTCCTTGCCGGTGCCCGTTTCTCCCTGAATGAGCACAGAAGCGTTGCTGTCCGCCACGCGTGCGATCAACTCGTGAACAGAGCGCATAGCCGCGCTCTCGCCGACCAGGTCGGGATTGTCGCTCTCGTCTGGCGCCTCGCGGAGCCTCTTGAGCTCGTTTCGAAGCCGACCCTGTTGCAGCGCTCGGGACACGCTGTGGGCAAGCAGCTCGGGGTTGACAGGCTTGGTGATGAAGTCGTAGGCGCCGGCACGCAGGGCAGCGACGGCCGCCTCCATGCTCGCGTGTCCGGTGATGACGACAACAGGAATGTCCGGCCGCACGCCCACGATGCGCTCGCACAGGGCCAACCCGTCCATTTCGTTCATAACAAGGTCGGTCAGAACCAGGTCGAAGCTCCCAGCGCCGAGCCTTTCCAGCGCGAGCGCCGCCGATCTGACCGAGACGACCCCACAGCCGGCTCGCCGCAGCCATAGCTCGAGCGCCGCGCTTTCGTCCGCCTCGTCCTCGACGAGAAGCACGGACGGCTGCAAAGCGTTGGGATGATCGTCCACGGCGGGGTCAAGTTAGCAGCATGGGAAAACGACGACCATGTGCCCGCCCGTCTGGCGAGCCCTAATGGCACAGGCCCTTGCGTGCTTCAGCTCTGGATGAATTACGCCCGTGTAGTCCACCGTCAACATTGGCCCCCGGCGACGCCACGGCGGCAGGTTCAGTGGCGGGCCTCGATTGCGAGACAAGATTCCGATACGAAACCGCACTGCTGGCAATTTCTACGTCGCACGTTGAAGGCGAGGCCCTGCACAAAGCGCTGCAGAGCACCGGACGCCTCCTGCCCGAGCCCCAAATCGGCGAAAGGGGCAAGCCCCTGCTGCCGCTGCCCGTTAGCAGCTAGCGCGTCCGCGGAACTGAAACGAAGCGGTGCCAGCAGTCGGTGCAGCGATAGAGGCCCAATCCAAACAGACTCAACACGATCCGCCCCACCCGCGCTCGAATACGCGAACGAGCGACCGACTGGCTGGCGCAACGCGGACATTCGCGAACCGTGGTCTTGTAAGCGAGCGTACCCGTGCTCATGGGTGCCTCCTGACGCGTCATCACGCGATGGCTGGCGACGCAAGCTTCATGCCACCGCCCGGCCCCAGCATCCGCCCGGGCCCAAGTGGGGAGCGGTTCGAGTCCACGCCAACTGGAAGGACTGCGGCGCCCAACTCGTAGACCGCCCCAGAACGCGCGGGCGAGCGTGCTGCCAGCAAAAGTGTCCCATTTGCCCGCCCGAGGCAGCACGCCAAAGGCCCATTTGGTCCGCCATCACGCAAGAGGCGGGCGCATTCGAGCACGGCATGCTTCATGCACGGACCTGTGTCGCTTTACCCACTCCGACGACTAGGCCTCGTGCTCCAAACGGAGCGCGTCGTCCAAACGGGGAGCAAGGAAAGCTCAGGCACGAAAGGCGGACAAACATTTCATGAACACATTCACAATTATTACCTCAGCAACGTTGCTGTTTGCGTTTGGGTGCGCAGGCAACTATCCGCCACCCACGCAGCAAATGGCGGACGTTGAATCAGCCGATCGCAGCGCGAACGAGCTGGGAGCGCAGAACAACCCAAGGGCGCAGCTTCACCTCAAACTTGCCGAGGAACAGATGAAGCAGGCGAAATCCGCCATGGAAGCCGAAGACAACGAAAGGGCCGAAAGCTTGCTCATGCGCGCCAAAGCGGACGCAGAGCTGGCCGTTGCGCTGACTCGCGAGGACGACGCAAAGGTGCAAGCCGGCAAGGCCGTGGATCGGTCCAACGCTCAACACTCAACCATCGCCGAACAAGGAACGCCGTGATGAAGACTTCCACCCAAATCAAGACTTGGCTGGTGCTCGCGCTTGCGAGCGCCGGCTGCGCAACCGCAGCACCACCGCCTGAGCTGCTAAGCGCACGCGCGTCATACGCCCGTGCCCAAAACGGCACTGCCTCGAAGCTCGACCCAGCAGATCTGCATACCGCGAAGAAGGCCCTCGATGCCTCGGAGCAATCCTACGCGAAAGACGGGGACACACCCAAGACGAGGGATCTGGCCTACACCGCGGATCGGCGCGCACAGATCGCCGAAGCTCGTGGCAATGCTGCGCAGTGGACAGATAATCAACAGCAAACCGTCGCGAAAATGCACTCGGACGAGACCGCGCAGCTCAAGGCCACGTCGGCGCAGCTCGGCGAGGCGAATCAGCGCCTGGCGTTGCAGGGCCAAGCCATGCAGAACCAGGACCAGCAACTGGCGACCGAACGTGAGGCGCGTGCCGCGGCCGAAAAGCGCGCCGCTCAGGCGGCCGCCGACCTCGCCAAATTCGCATCGGTGAAGCAAGAGACGCGCGGAATGGTGATTACGCTTTCGGGGGGCGTCCTCTTCGCGTCCGCCAAGTCGGAGTTGCTACCGGGGGCTCTGGTCAAGTTGAACAGCGTGGCCAAAGCGCTCACGCAACAAGACCCGGAGTCGAAGATGGTCGTGGAGGGACACACCGATTCTCAGGGTGGCGTGAGCTACAACCAGGACTTGTCAGAGCGCCGCGCCCGGACCGTGCGCGACTACCTCGTGGCGCACGGCATTGCAGCCGACAGGATAACCTCACGAGGCTTTGGCGCCTCACGCCCTATCGCCGACAACAACTCCGCCGAAGGCCGCGCCAACAATCGACGCGTCGAGATCGTGGTCGAGCCTAAGAGTGGTGACGCGGGCTAAGCACGAACACCGCAAGAGGTCGCGTTGGCGGCGTTTCGCTGCCAACGCGATTTCGCTTCCAACGCGATTTCGCTTCTTGCCCCCTCCCGCGCCCCTCCAAACGAGAGGTCGCTAGCCGGCGCCGGTTCCCTTCCAGCGCGTCGTCGAGGCCTGAAGGGGCTTGAATTCCCGATGGCGTGCCGCACCTCGCCGTCCTAACGGGTCCCTCACTACACAGAGGTTCGTATGCAATTCCATCATGCGGAAGTCAACGACGCTCAGCGGCGCGGCCACACGGCAGCACAAAGTGTGGTTCCGGAGAAGAGAAAGCCGCCGCGCACGCTGGTCGAAGCGCTCGAGGCGTTGCCTGCCACTCCGGAACGTGGCTTTCGCTTCCGTGGGCTTGACGGCACCGAACGCTTCTACCAATGGCGCGAGCTCGTGGGCGAGGCGCGCCGCCGAGGCGCATTGCTGATGGCACGCGGACTGTGCAAAGGCGACCGTCTTGCGCTCGTGATCCCCGAGCCGCACGAGTTCGTGCTCACGTTTCTCGGGGCGGTGATGGCGGGAATTGTACCCATTCCGGTGTATCCGCCCTCAGGCTTCAAGGCCAAGGCCTCATACCTCGAGACCGTCGCTCACATCGTCCGGGCCGCTCGCGCACGCACGTTGGTGACAATCGAAGCCACAGAAGCTGCAGTTGCCCCCCTGCTCACGGGAGAGTCCGGGCTCGCTCTGACCCTGGTTGTGGAGCGTGTGTTCCGCGCTGAAGAAGCGCCGCCGACGCCTGCTAACTGGTGCTGCATCGAACCGCAAGATCTCTGCTTTCTGCAATTCACTTCGGGTAGCACGTCGATGCCCAAGGGTGTGATGGTTAGCCATCAGAACCTCATCGCCAACGCCAACGCGTTCCTGGGCCCGCATGGCGCCGGGCGCCGTGAAGACGACGTCACGGTCACCTGGCTCCCTCTATTTCACGACATGGGCCTGGTCGGCTTCGTGCTCGGCACTCTTATCCACGACATCCCCACCGTCCTTCTGCCTACCGAAGCGTTCGCGCGCCGTCCCACAATCTGGCTCCAGACGATTCACGACTACCGCGGCACCATTACCTTCGCACCCAACTTTGCCTACGCCCTCGCCGTCAAGCGCTCGCGCGACAAAGACCTCGAGGGACTCGACCTCAGCAGAGTCCGCATCGCAGGATGCGGCGCTGAGCCGATCGATCCGAAAGTACTGCGCGCATTTGCGAATCGCTTCAGTCGAGCAGGCTTCGATCCGAGCGCCCTCATGCCCTCATATGGAATGGCGGAAGCAACGCTCGCAATCACTTTTCACGCGCACGGCACACCAATCGTGACCGAGCATGTCAGCGCGGCGTCGATGATGCGGGGCGCGGCGCTGCTGGCCGCGCCGGGCGAGGACAGTCTGGAGTTGGTGAGCTGCGGCTCGGTGTTTCCCGGTCATTCACTTGAGATCGTGGACGACCACGGTGACGTGCTGCCCGAGCGCGTCGTTGGCGAGATCCGCACGCGAGGTCCCAGCGTGGCTGCCGGATACTATGAGAACCCCACCGCCTCTTTGGAGAGCTTTCGGGACGGATGGCTGCACACTGGCGATCTCGGCTATCTCGTGGACGGCAACCTCTACGTTTGCGGCCGCATCAAGGACGTCATCATCATCCGTGGGGCGAACCTCTACCCGCAGGACATCGAACGGTCAGTGCTCGAGCTCCCTGGCCTCCGGCGCGAGAACGTCGTCGCTTTCAGTGTCCTCAGCGAAGGCCAGGAAACCCTCGTCATCGCTGCCGAGGGCAGCTCCACGACCGCGGCTCAGCTGCGTAAAGCGATCGCCGACAGAATTACGACGACGTTCGGTCTCGCGGTCGGGTACGTCGCGGTCGTACGAGTCGGGACCTTGCCAAGGACCTCCAGCGGAAAAGTGCAGCGGCGTAAAACGAAACAACTGTTCGAGCAAGCCCTCTTGGACGAGCACGACGCCTGACTCGTCGGCAGCGAGCTCCCCGGGCCCAGCGCTTGCCCCTAACGGAACGCGCACTCAAACCGGTGTGGCACGCATGCAGTGCAGAACAAGTGTGACCCTCGAGGACGATGCACTCGCCTTCTCGACGGCGAGCTAAATGCCAGCGTCGAGGCTCGGGATCAGGACACAGGCGGACGCCGCGCAGGTTTCCGTTGGCTTGCAGGCGTGCCCGCACTGCCCACAGTTGCTCTGGTCTGTGCCCTCGCTCGTGCACTTTCCCGCGCACTCCGACAGGCCTGCGTTGCATGAAATCGCACATTGACCGTTCGTACAGAGCGTCGCACCGTCCGGGACGGCCGGGCATATTGTCCCGCACTTCCCGCAGTTCATTGCATCCACAGTCCAATCGACGCACTGGTTGCCACACGCCACGAGGCCACTCCGGCACGCAAACCCGCACTTCGAGTCGTTGCAAGTGGCAACGCCGTCTACCGGCGCGGCACAGGACTTGTTGCAGCCACCGCAGTTCGTGGCGTCGCTGCGCAGGTCTACGCACGAGCCGCCGCAATTGGTGGAGCCCGCAGCGCAGTTGAGCGTGCATTTCCCTTGCGAACAGGTTTCCATCGGACCGCACTTGGTTGCGCACGCTCCGCAGTTCGCCACGTCGGCGACAAGGCTCACGCACGCGTTACCGCAGACGGCATACCCCGTGTCGCACACGATCCCGCAACCGCCGCTTGCGCAGGCCGCGGTACCGTGGGCCGGAACCGGGCATTGGGTACCGCAGGCTCCACAGCGAGTGGGATCGTTGTCGAGTCGCAGACATTGGCCTGAGCACGCCGAGTATCCAGGATCGCACGCGATGACGCACTTGCTTTTGCTGCAGATGGCACCGCCGTTGATGGGGACGGCGCAAGCCGTGTCGCAAGCTCCGCAATGGGCTACGTTGGCCTTGAGGTCGACGCAGGCAGACGAGCATGCCTTGGTCCCGGCCGGGCAGACGCTCAAACACTTACCACCAGAGCACGCCTCGGTGTTGGTGCACGCAACGCCGCAGCCTCCGCAGTTATGCGGGTCCGTGTGGGAGTCGATGCATGAGCTTCCGCACCGCGCAAAGCCAGTCTGGCATGTAAAAGAACACCGGCCCTTGCTACAAACCGGAACGCCAAACGCAGGCACGTCGCAGGCGCGACCGCAACCGCCGCAATTCTGCACGTCGGTTGCGCCGTCGACGCACCGGCCACCGCACAGCGTGAAGCCGGTATCGCAGCGCGATTGGCAGGACCCACCAACGCATGTCCCGGTGCCCTGCGCGAGCCCCGCGCAAGCTTGGTCACAGGCCCCACAGTGGGCAGCGTCACTCGCCAAGTCCACGCAAGCCCCGCCACAGGCCGCAAGAGAGCTTGGGCACGCGCTCGCACAGGCTCCGTTCGCGCAGGCTTGCCCCACTGCGCAGGCGACGCCGCAGACACCACAGTTCGCGGAGTCTGTGCGCAAGTTCGCGCAGCCGCCGCTGCATGCAGTGTAACCTTCGTTGCAAACGCTCGCGCACCTTCCGAGCTCGCATACGACCTCTGCGTTGGAGGCCGGGCTGCATCGCTGGCCGCATGCGCCACAATTGGCACTGTCGCTGCCGAGGTCTACGCATTGAGGTCCACAGCGTTCGACGGCCACTCCACACACGAAGTTGCACGACGCGTCCACGCAGACCGGAATTGCCGAGGCAGGCGCCGTGCACGCCGCAGCGCAACCGCCGCAATTCTTCACGTCGGTGTTGAGATCCACACACTGCTCACCGCACATCATCCCCGCGCAGACGACCATCTCGGGCAAGGGGGGCGTCGCTGCGTCCATACCGGGCCGAAGGATACGGCCTGCGTCGCCGCGCTCGAGCGGGGTGACCACCGTTCGTGCATCGCCGGTGCCCGCAGCCGGCTCAGCCGCGTCTACCGTTATCTGCGCGTCTGGGCCCAGTGGCATCAGGGCGTCTGTGTCACCGATCCCAGCGTCGACAGCAAGGCCAAGCGTCGTCACAAGCGTGCAAAAGTGCGCGGCGTTGCACGCGTAGCCGGGCAAGCACGCGTTCGCACTAGAGCAATGTTTGCCAAGCACGCTCGTGTCGAGCGAGCTGTTACACGCGGCAAGGAGACCACAGAGCAGGGCGAGCCCCGGCAGGGCTAGCCGAAGGTTCGCTCCCCCTATTGGTGGCGCCGCGTTCATGATCAGAACGCACCCGTGAGAGACGCTTGGCAATGGCGGGAAGCGCACGAGAACGCGACGCGCGTCTCCGGTGTACGCTCGCTCTGATTTGCTCCCAACAGAAGCAGTATTCCGCCGGCGACCGACAATGTCGCACCGACCCCGACCAGCACGCGCGCGACGGTCTGCCGCGAGCGCATGCTCTCTACGTCCCGCGCGAATTCGATCTGTCTGGTTTCGCGCTGGGCGCGCTTTTCTGCGGCGCGTCGCAGCAGCTCGAACGCCAACGCCCCGGTGAGGGTGCCCCCGCCGCAACCCAACGCAATCCACCCGACGGTGTTGAGCGCCGACCCTCGTCCGCGTTCTTGCGGTGCGCTCAGGATCGCCCGGCCCCGCTGCCCCAGTGCGGGCTGCACCTCGACTACGGCGGCACCTTCTTCGAGACGCGGCGGTCGACTCATCTTCGAGCCGAGCTCGGGCGCAGGCGCGAGCTCGACGTTCAACGCCCGTTCTTTCGGCCCCGATTCGACGATTTCCTGTTTCGCGCTTCGTTGGGCGAGACGCCTTTCGAGCCCGGCGATGCGACGAGCTATGCGCCTACCATCGCTAGGGTGATCTGACCGTCGTAGATAGTCTCGGTACCAAGTGATTGCGCTCGAAGCGTCCTCCATTTGCTCGTAGCAGCGCGCAATATTGAACGAGATCGCTGCCCTCGGCCGCAGGCGGTTGGCCTCCAGGAACAGCTCGATCGCTTCCCGGTAGCGACCCTTGGCAAAGGCTGCGACCCCGGCTAGATGGCGGGCCTCGGCGGTCTGCCCTCGCGTTCGTTTCCCGTTGGAATCTCCGCCCGAATCCCCTGCCTGGGCAAGCGCGGGCAAAATCGCCATTCGCATGCAAGCGACGACAGTGATCACTCGGACGCCGATGAACATGACGGTTCGAGCGCACATCAGTACGGGACCTTGAGGTCAAGAGAAGCCTCTGTAATCCGCCGGGACGAGTGCTTGGCGTGGCGCGGCCATGGATGGGCGGACCTCCGTGGCGCTGCCGCTCGGGTCGACGTACCATCCGCAACCGGCGGCTCGCCTGCAGCCGCCTCCTCCACTCGAGTTGCCCGTTCATCCGTAGAAGCAGCGCTCTGCTCGGGCTCCCGAGCCGTGCGTTCCGTAGGCCCGCCTCCAATCTCGGAAGGCACGAGCAGTACGGCGAGCGCGAACGCCAACGCCGCGGCAATGCGCAGGGCCGCGGCGGCGCGATGGCTCTTGCCACGATGCTGCGGCACGGTGCCGAAGGTCGCGGCCTGCGCTCCGGGCAGCTCGAACATCTGCAGATCGCGGCGCGGTTTGACTGCGGGCGGCGATGTGGTCCCCGGAGAAGGACCTGCAACACCCCAATGTCGCGCAATACCGTTACCGTCCAGGTCCTCACTTTTGCCCTGGTCGCAAAGCCACTGCGCCAGCGCGCTTCCTAGGTCCCGGGCCGATTGAAAGCGCTGTGAGGGATCCTTTCTCATGCCACGACTGAGAATGCGCCAGAGGGCGGGCTCTCCGGCCCCAGTGTCCTCGAGGGCCAGCACCTGGTCGTCGATAACTTTGCGCAGGACCACGTATCCGTCCCCGGAGAACGCGGGCAGGCCCGAAATGGCCTCGTAGAGAATCACGCACGTCGCCCAAATGTCCGCGCGGTGATCCACGCTCGCGGAGCCCGTTGCCTGCTCGGGCGCCATGTACGCCGGACTCCCGAGCAACTTGCCGTTTTGTGTTATGTGGCTGTGGAATTCGTCGTCCGCGAGCTTGGCGATGCCGAAATCCAAAAGCTTGGTCCCCTGGCCCAACCCACCCCGGTCGAGAAAGATGTTCCCCGGCTTGATGTCCCGGTGCACCACACCGTTTTCGTGCGCATGGCGAAGGGCCGCAACGACCGGCAAGACGACTTGGACGGCCTCCACTGCGCCCAGACGACCCCGCTGCTTCAGCAACTCGCTGAGGCTGATGCCGCTGAGCACCTCCATGACGATAAACGCGTCGCCCAGGTCGGTGTGACCAAAATCGAAGACCCGCACGATGTTAGGGTGTTTGAGCTTTGCTTCGACACGCGCTTCGAGCAGCAGCCGTTCCGCAGTCTCTTCGTTCTGCATCCCCGACCGGATCAGCTTGAGCGCAACCGGTGCGTCCAAAGTCTCGTTTCGGGCGAGCCAGACCGTGCCCATACCGCCCTCGCCGAGCTGAGACTCGAGCCGGTATTTGCCGACGATCAGCGTGCCAGGACCGTAGGGATGGCCCGCCGGCGGCAGGCGATGGATGCATCCGAGCTTTGTGGCTGCGAGCTTCATGACACGCATTGGAGGCGTGCCCTGTCTCTATGCATGATCCGCGCCGCCAGCTTCGAGCGGGCAAGAGGCGACGCAATCAGACTCGGCGACCCTGAACGACGCGCACCAGCACCCCGACGATCGCAACCACGAGGAGCACCCCGGTGAATCCGCCCATCGCGTAAGATGAGTGGCGACAGCGCCGGTGCCGGGCAACTCTTTGGAGAGGTCTCGCGCGCCGGACGGCTTTCGCGCCGAATTGGCGGCGCCGCGTACCCTCGAAAACAGCAACAAGAGAAAAGCACCCACTGCGCGCGGTCGGCTCGGCATCACCACCCGGCGCCAGCTCGTTTTTGGCGTGCACGAGCGATACGCATTCGTCTACCGTCGACATCGACTAACCAATACGCAAGGTTCGTGCCGCCGCGTACAGGCGACGTTTCGCTCGGTGCGTCTGGTGTCTCGCCAAAGTGGGACAACTTGGCGCCAAGCGGCGCGGCCGAGGCGATAGTGTCACGGCGGTAGCTATTTGTCGGGCCTGAAGGCACGTTGGCGCCGAAGGAGAAAACATGCGGCAAGACCCGAACCCGGAAATTCGACCGTCCCAGGTCACGCTGAAGACGGTATTCACAATTTGCTTTGGCGTGTTGATTGTAGTCGCTTTGGTGGCAGCTACGCTTCGCGCGCTGCTGGTGGTTGTGATGACTCTCGCCGCGGTTCTGCTCGCTGTGGCGCTCGATCACCCAGTCAGCTTTCTGCGGCGGCGCCGCGCCTCGCGCTGGCTGGCGATTACGATCGTGGTCTCCATTGCGATGCTCCTGCTCGTGGTCTTGTTCTACCTTCTCATTCCTCCGGCGGTTGCACAGGCACGGCAGCTCATCGAGCGGATTCCGGAGTTGATCGCATCGCTCAAGCAAACCCGTGTCTTCGCCTCGCTCAGTGAGCGCACCGGCTTGGCGCAATGGATTGGCAGCCCCGAAGGGCGGCTGGTCGAGGTTATGCGAGGGGCAGCATCGCCGCTGCTTTGGGCGGTGGGCGGCATGCTGACGTTCATCGGCGGGGTCATCACGGTGGTCTTTCTGACGGTGTTCATGCTGATCTTTGGTGCTTCCTTGATTCAGTCCGCGCTCGACGAGGCCCTGCCCGAGCGACGCGCGACCTATGCCGCGCTGCTCGCTAAGATCTATTCGTCGCTCGGCGGGTACTTGGGCGGCATGCTCGTGGTCTGCAGCATCAATGCCGCCCTGACCACGAGTTTCCTGGCGATCAACAGCGTACCGTTCTTCCTGCCCCTGGGCATCGTGAGCGGCATCGCGAGCCTGGTGCCGTATGCGGGTCCGATAGTCGCTGCGATCCTGATCTCGTTGCTGTCCTCGATCGGCGGCGTCTGGCATGGACTGGCGAGCGCGATCTACTTCTTCGTCTACGGCCAGATCGAGGGCAATCTGATCGGGCCACTGGTGTTCAAGCAAACGGTGCACGTGAATCCACTGGTCGTGCTGCTGTCCGTGCTCTTGTTGGGCGACCTGGTGGGCATCGCAGGCGCGATTGCCGCAGTCCCGGCGGCGGCCACGATTCAGATTGTAATACGCGAGCTGCTGCGACACCGCCGGGAGCAGCTTCGGCCCCAACGCGATTGATCGAGCGTTGACCTCTCACGCTGGCCGCGGGAGGCGAGCTCGCGGCCTCAAGTGCGCTTCGCGAGCCGGGTCCGGGGAGCTTCTATCCTGCCGCGACGTCGATGCCTCCGACGTCGTCACGCAGCAGGACGACATTCACGAGCTCGTGCTCGTGCTCGAGCATCCCAGCCCTTCGGCCGGTAATGAATCGTCTGAGCTCGTCGGCAAACGCCAGTGCCTTCCAGCGCGTCATCGAGCCCTGCAGGGTCTTCAGCTCCACACGGCGTGCCGCATGTCGCCTCAGCAGCAGGTCGACATGGATGTTCCCCCAGGCGTCCGCGTCGAGCAGCGCAGGTGCGAGAATTCGAGCCTCGACGCCGATGTGCTCCAGGATCTCGTCGTGAAGCGTCTGGCTGAACTCCAGAGCATGAATCGACGCCGACGCCCCTCCCGCCGATATCAGGTCGGCCGCAGCCCACAGCTCATCCAGCTCTTCACGCACTGCTCCGTGTTCCCGAAGAATCTGCTTGCACACCTCGCTCGGTCTCATGGTTTCCATAGTCACCTACCCTCACCCTGCGCCTTCGCAGAGCGCAACGCAACCTGGTGCGTTACCGACATCCGGCATCGCGCGACTCCTGCGGCGGTAGTGTCAACCCCGCGGGAGCGTGAAGAAGAACGTGCTGCCCTTGTCGGGCTCGCTTTCGGCCCAAAGCACGCCACCGTGGCCTTCAATGATGCCCTTGCTGATGCACAGCCCGAGACCAGTTCCCGTGACTCGCACAGTCTTGGCGCGAAAATAGCGGTCAAAGACGAAAGGTAGCTCGGCTCGATCGATTCCGGCGCCGGTGTCGTTGACCGCTACGCGCGCCTCTTCTTGGTACAACTCGGCGCTCACCACGATCGAGCCACCTCGTGGTGTGAACTTGATCGCGTTGCTGATCAAGTTGGAAAGAACCTGCACGATCCGCCCTCGATCGCACGGTATGCACATCTCCTGTTCCGGCAGATGCGCCTCGAGCCGTAGCGCCCGCTTCGATGCAGCGGGTTTGCCGTCTTCGATTGCCTCTTCGATGAGGGTCTGGAGAAGCTGATCTTCTTTGGTGACCGCAAGTCGTCCCGATTCGATGCTCGCGGCGTCGAGCAAATCTCCGACCATCCGTTCCATGCGGTTGATCGAGCGTCCGATCATCTCAAGTGCCTTCGCGCTAGTAGCCGTGGAACCGTGCTCCGGCAATTCCTCGCTCAACAAGGACGCGCTCACGCGCAGCGTGTTGAGGGGGCTTCGCAAATCGTGGGACACCACGTCCAGAATATCGTCGCGTGCCTGAATCGCTCGCTCTATCTGTCGCTGAAGTCGGGCGCGGTGGAGCGCCATCGCAAGCCTGCGGGCAAGCTCCTGCGCCAAGGCAAGGTCGTGGTCACCGTACCGGCGCATCCGTTTCCGGACGGCCAACGTCAGCGCGCCGAGCGTTTCACCTCCCGCGATCAGAGGCACCACGATCATCGATTCGAAGCCGGCCTCGTTCATGCACCGCACGTGCTCTTCATCGCCGTCGGCCGATGCGCCGGAAGGACCGGGCAACATGATCGGGAGGCCAGTCGCGAGGACCTCATCCTGTGGCCGCCGTCGCGGTTTCGGCGCGGTGAGCCCCAGCGGTTCGCCGACACCGCTTGCGTCGATCCGCACGACGGTACCCTTTTCGGAGATCTCGTCGACGAAACAGACATCGGCCAGGAACGGAACCGAGGCTCGGACCACGCTTGTCAGGGCGCGCAAGTCTTCCAATGAATCGGCGAGCACTGAGCTCACGTCTGCCAGGAAGTGCTGCGCGCGCTCACTTCGCTGCAGCTCTGCGATCCGCTCGGCATCATGGACCCGAATGGCCTTGATGATCGCGTCTTTGGATGCGCGCACCGCTTGCCGGTCGATCGCGACCGCCAACAGCAGGGCGACCGCGTTCACGAACACCAAATCGGATTCGTCGAACCGCATGTCGCCTTCGACCTGAAACACGCCGAAAGCGCGGCCGCCTTGCACCACCAGCGGAAGCACGACGAAGTCGTGTGTCTCGGTCTCCGCCATCCCGGCGCGAAGGTCGGCAGCCGACAACGCCGACGACGCGTTGGCACGAGCCTGGCCAGTCGCCGGCCTTGCCCCGGAGGTGGTGCCGTCCGTGAGATAGCCGTATGCGACGCGCGCGTGCGCCTCGTCGAGACGCAAGCGCGTCGGGCTCGTGTCCTCCGTGGT
Organism: uncultured delta proteobacterium; assembly: GCA_963778655.1. Taxonomy (GTDB): domain Bacteria; phylum Myxococcota_A; class Polyangia; order Polyangiales; family JAFGIB01; genus CAVZVA01. The sequence goes on along the minus strand of CAVZVA010000009.1, from coordinate 602,177 downwards.
CCAGCCGGTGGCCAGGATTCGCCCGCTGCGGTTGGAGATCAGAGTAGCGCCGCGAACACGCAGCGTGCGCGTCATGAGTGAGAGGATCGCAGGCAGCGATCCGTCGATGGACTCGAACCGTGCCAGCAACGTGCCGATCTCGGCCAAATGCTGCAGTTGCTGGCGGGCATGCAGGCTCACCGGCGTCCCCTCGACTTCGTCCGCTTCTCGGATGGCCGTTTGCGAGCGGGGGGCCTTCCGAAGTGAAGCGGCGGGGCCTCACCATCGACCCCAGGCCCGACTTGTGCGCCGCCTTTGGCAAACAAGAGGTAGTGCGTGTCAAAGGAATGAACGCTACCGCGTGTCTTGAGTACTGTCAGCGTGGGCCGCAAACCACCGGCGACCTCGACGTATCGAAGCAGGACCGCGTTGTCCGCAAGGGGCGAAAGGCCGCGAAGACTCGGGAATTCGGGCTCGCAGCTCAAGCTCGCTTCGAGAGTCAGCATGCTCGTCAACCCCAGGAGCTTGAAACGCGTCACGAGACTCTGGAGCAGGCGCCGTGCCTCTCCCGGTACGAGGCCTTCGGTAAGCACACTGCTGACGCTGTCGAGCGAGAGCCGCCGCGTCCCGCTCGCTTGGATCTTGTCCGCGAGAATCGAAACAAACTGATTCGCTCGCACATGCTCGCGCGAAAGATACGCGATCTCGATCAGTCCCTTGTCCATGAAGGCCTTCAGCGGCATGCCGAGCTGCTCGGCCGCCTTCATGATCTGACCGGGCCCCTCCTCGAAGGCGACAAACAATCCGCGCTCTCGGCGCCTGGCCCCTTCAATGATGAATTTGAGTGGCCACGGTGGTCTTGCCGATTCCGGATGGGCCTGACAGAAGCGTGACGCTTCTTTCGAGCAGACCTCCACCGAGCAGGTCGTCCAGACCGACCACGCCCGAGGGGAGCCTCCGCGCCGCTTCCCGTGTCGGCGGCAAGCCCTCGGCCTCGATCTCGGGTTCGTAGCGGGGAAAGATGGCGATTCCACCGGGACCGATCGTCAAGGGATGTCTGCCCTTGAGATGTGCGGTATTTCGCAGCTTGTAGACCTCGATGTAGCGTTGGCGCTCAAAGCCCTCTTCGCTCGAGGTCAGGAGCACCACGCCATCGACCACGGTCTCCTCGACGCCAAAGCGACTGATCTTGCCTGAGCCGTACGGTATGTCCGTGGCGAAAAGGCCCACCGCTTGGCTATTCTGGATGATGCTGGCGAGCTGAAAGGTCTTCTCGCGGCTGATCTGCGGATCGTGGACCTTGTGTAGAAACACCGAAATGGAGTCGACCGCGACGCGCTTCGCCCCCATGGCTTCGATGCGCTCGCGCATCATCAGTAGGTGCCCCTCCACCATGATGTTGGGTTGCGCGATGAATACGATTTGGATCATCCCACGCGCGACTTCTCGGTCCAGATCCCAACCGAGCCCTCGCGCGGCAGCGCGCAACCGTTCCTCGGTCTCCTCGAAGGAAAAGACGATGCCCTTTTCGCCGCGCTGCGCACCGCGGTAGAGAAACTCCAGCAACAGCACGGTCTTGCCGGTTCCGGCCACACCGGCAATCAGCAGGCTCGAACCGCGGGGAATGCCCTGGCCGAGTAGATCATCGAGCTTGGCGATGCCGGTCTTGCAGCGGGGCTCCTCCGAGCCCCGGTCTTCGCGTTGGATGGTGATACGGGGAGCGAAGACGTCGATTCCGTTCGAGCCAATGACGAACGGGTGGGGCTCACGGCTGTGCTCTGTGCCACGCAGCTTGACCACCTGTAGAAAGCGTTGCTGCTCGCCCGACTCCTCCCGCTGCGTGACGTGAACGAGACCGTCGACGATCGAAAACAACGGGTTGCGAGCCATGTCCCCTGGTCCGTACTCTCCCAGTAACAACACAGTGCATTCCCACGCCATGAGATTGACAGCGAGCTCGTAGCCGAATTTTCGCAGCTCCTCTCTGGAGCTCGCAAGGTCATCGAAGACCTTGAAGCTGTCGACGACGACGAGCGTCGGCTGGAGCCGCTTGATGTGATCCATGATCAGCGCGCCGGTCTCCTGGAGCCCCTGGGTTCGCAACAGGACTCCGAGATCGACGAACTGCACCGCAACCTCGAGCTTGCCCGCATCGAAGAAGTCGAATTGCTTCAAATACCGAAGCGTCTTGGCCGTCGGTTCGGACAGGGTGCTGAAGTAAAGGGCGCGGCGCTTCGAGGTCGCGTTGTGAAAACAGATTCTGCTGCGCGAGAATCGTCTTGCCGGAGCCTGGAGGACCCGCGACGATGGACACCGAGCCGAGCGGTAGACCGCCCCGGACGAGCGCATCGAGGTTGCGCACGCCGGTCTCGAAGCGGGCAATCTTGGCCGTTCTCTTCACGCTCTCCTCACGAGCTTCTTGTGCGTAGCGTCGAGCTGGACTGGCTGCTGCAGCTCACCATTGACGGCGCCGTCGAGCGTCACGCGTGAGAGCTCCGAGTGCAACGCCGGGGTCAGAATGTCTGCCGTGAGGTGGCCGAGCACGGTCAGCAGCTCGACCATCGCAAACTGAATGCCCTGCACGAGCTCGCCTGTGTCCAGGTCGTCGATCCGCGCCCTCAGCTCGTCAAAGCGTACGCCCGTCCCCTCCACCGCCAGCACTCCGAGCACTGGGAAGCGCGCAGCCGTGGTGTAGAGCACGCGATCGACAATGGCGGTGAGCGTGACATCGCCGAGCGTGACCCGCGCACGCCCCCAGATCGCGCCGATCGCGCGTTCGAACAGCGCAAGAAGCTGGGTCGGCGTCGCGTCTCTCGCCGCGCCTCCGATCCAGACAGTCACGCGCGCGCGATGCGGATCGGATTCGTCAGCCACGCTGGTCACCGTTCCGTCCCCATCGGCTCGCCGCGGTCGAGAAGCACTCTCGCCTCATGAGGCTCGCGCCATGGTGTAGCTCACCGGTTGGGCGTCCTGAAGCGAAGGCGGGGGTCGTCAGACTCTGACACCTACCACGCTGAGGGTCGCATGGCCAGCGGACGCGCCAGACGGCCACCTGGAGGCAGAGCGCATCGCTGCGCGGATCTTCGGTCGGGGCTCGCATAGTGTGTCGAAATTGTGAGCGCGCGAGTCGTGTGGGGCATTTAGGGCATCGTCCTCTCGGACTCGAACTGCATGGGGCCGCTCATCGCGCTCGATCCACTTGGACCGTGTCTTGCATCGACCCCCGTAGGCCCGGATGACGCACGCGTCCTGCGTGCCTCTCGGGGCCGCCGACTGGAGCGCCATGCAACGCACGGACAAACCGAAGACCGACAGCCAAAAGGATCGCTCACTGAAGGCGATCGTTCAGCCACCAACTTCTGCAAAGAACCTGCCGATCGGGACCGAGGCCAAGCCGCCCGCCCCGCGGAAAGTGGGGCCTTCACACAAATAGCTGCGTTCCTGAAGCGCAAACGCCTGCCGAGGGTACTGCGAGCGGGGGACGGGTGCCCTCGGTAGGCGTCTTGTTCGATTCCCGCCGCCGGTCCTCGTCTCGCGGGCGTTCGTGTCCGCTGCTGGCGTCCGAAAGTGTTCAGGCTGCGGCGTGGCGCCGTAGTGGGACTCGCGAAGCTGGACAGCGTGCTTATGTACCTTGGAGTCACATGGCGCGATCGATCGCCGCTGCTGCGTATTCGCCGGCGCCTTCGCCACGGAGGGAATGAATTATGCACGGCTTCCGAATCGGGCGAATCTTGGGGATCGAGCTCCGGGTCGACTGGAGCTGGGTGCTCATTTTCGTGCTTCTCACGTGGAACCTGTTTGCCGTCTTTTCGCACTGGCATCCCGCCTGGTCCTCGATGGAGACGTTTGCGATAGCGGCAAGCGCATCCCTGGTATTCTTTGGCTGCATCCTTCTGCATGAGCTGGCCCACTCGGTCGTTGCGAAGACCTATGGGCTGCAGGTTCGAAGCATCACGCTGTTCCTATTCGGCGGCGTCTCGAACATCGAGCACGAGCCGCCTTCGGCAAAATCCGAGTTCTTCATCGCCATCGTGGGACCGATCACGAGCATTGCGCTCGGCGTTGTCTTTCTCGTTTTGGCATCCGCGGTGACGACCATCTCGATGACGGACGCGGGCGGCGCTTGGACAGCGGTCGCCCGGCTCGGTCCCATGACTACGTTGCTGGTCTGGCTCGGCCCGATCAACATCGTGATCGGCATCTTCAATCTGGTCCCAGGATTTCCGCTCGATGGCGGCCGCATCCTGAGATCGATCCTCTGGAGCATAACCGGCGAGCTCTCCACGGCGACACGCTGGGCATCAGCCACGGGACAGATGATCGGCTGGCTGTTCATCGGCGGCGGTATCGCTATGACCTTTGGGGTCCACCTGCCCTTCTTCGGCACGGGACTCGGGAGCGGGATTTGGCTCGCCTTCATCGGTTGGTTCTTGCACAGTGCCGCGGCGCAGGCGTCGTCGCGGCTCGCCTTGGACGAGGCGCTCGCGGGAATGACCGTGGAGCAGCTCATGCACCGCGATGGTCCCATCGTGAGCCCGGAGCTCTCGGTGGCCGACCTGGTGCACGACCACCTCATTCCTGGAGATGACCGCGCCTTGCCGGTCGTGCAGGACGCAGCGTTCGTCGGTCTCGTGTCCATGTCGGATGTCCGAAGCGTGCCTCCCGAACAATGGGCGAGCATTCCGGTCCGGTCGATCATGCGGGGACGCGATACACTCTCTGTGGCAGCGCCCGAAGAGCCGCTGGTCAACGCGTTCGAGCGACTCGCGCAGCAAGACGTGGGGCAGCTCCCGGTGGTCGTGGACGGTCGGCTGATCGGGATGTTGCGCCGCCGCGACATAACACGGTGGCTGGAGCTCGCCTGGAAGCCGGGCGCCACGAGAACGAATCGCGGCACCACACCGCGAGGTACGCCGCGCAGCGATATGCATGCGGAGCCCGGAATGATTTCCCGCGAGGTCAAACCGACTCGTGAGCAACAACCCCAGGACGAAAACGCTCTGGCTGCTTGGGAAGGCGAAGGCGGCCTTCGATCACCACGCTGAGCCGGCCCTCGGTCATTTAGCGGTGCGGAGGATCCCGAATCGCGAGCTCTGATTCAGTACAGGCCGCTCTGATGTGTGAAGGCCCGCGGCGTGAAGGTGACGTTCGAGCGGTATGCCAGGCCGGCCGCGTGCAGCTGCTCGCCTGGCCGCGCCGGATCGAGCTGGTCTGTCTTCGTTAGACCCGAATAGTCCTTGGGATGTGCGACCACGACCGGCGCGTGCGCGGTGCGTATCACCGATTCTGCGACCGAGCCAAGGACCATTCTCTCGACCCCTGTGCGCCCCCGTGTGCCGACGACGATCAGGTCTGCATCCACGTCGACTGCGGTCTGCTGGATAGCCCCGGCCGGATCGCCCAGACGCAGGTGGAATACGACTTCCTGCGAAAAGGGATCCGCGTCACTCGATGGGGCGCAAACGCTCGACACGTGGTTGCGAAGCTCGTCCAGCTTCCCGCGGAACTGCTCTGAAAGCGCATCCAGCTTCTTGGCGCTGTGCAGACTCTTGTCCGTGCGTATCACGTGGACGACGTGTAGCTCGCTGCCGGGCCGCTCGCGCGCCAGGCGCATGGACTCACGCAGCGCATCGTCCCCCGTTTCGGACAGGTCGACGCAGACCATGATGCGGTTTGCTGTGTTCGTAGCGTTCATCGGCATGCCTCCGGAGCTTGCCTTGCACCTACGCGCGGTGCGCGCATGTGCAACTCGGAAGCCCACCGCGTTCGTCATTCTGGCTCCTGCACGATTCCAGCGCCTGTCGCGCGGGTCCAGTTCAACACTGGCAGCGAGAAGAACGCGGCCAACAGCAGGTCTGCTCCGACACTCGCCCAGGGCGCGGCCAGCGCGAGGCAACAAGACACCGTGTACAACACCGGTCCAAACCCATATTGGAGGTTGATCCGCCGGATCATCCGTTGGTCCACGACTTGGTCGATCAACCGGTGGCGCCGTGCAGCGTGCCGCCACAACAGGTTGAATGTGCCGGTCACCGCTATGAATACGCCGGTGTACAATATCGCCGCGGTCTGCTGGTCGGAGCGCCCGAGGTGCTCAGCGAGGACCGTGGTTCCGAATGGGACCACCGTGACAGTCATGAGAAGGAGGCCGTTCAAGAGCAGCAATGCATGGTCGACGCGGTAGATGTGCGTGAAAAGCCGGTGATGGTTGATCCAGATGATCGCAATGGTGATGAAGCTGGTGAAGAACGCCACGTACGAGGGCCAGCCCGCTAGGAGCGAAGCACCCAACGAGGCATCATCCTGGACGGGCGCCCTGAGCCCGAGTCCGAGAAGCGTGATGGCGATCGCAAACACACCGTCGCTGAATGCTTCGATGCGGGCCGTCTCCGTCTTCTCGGATCCCTTACTCATATTGTCTACCCGGCGTCTCGTGCAGCCCATGCGTCGTGGCTGGCAAATGCGTCAAGACCCGCCTCGAAAGCGTCGTTCCTTGGCCGCCACTTCCACCATTCGAGCACGCGGCAATGATCCGCGCCATGCCAGCCCGAAACCCTATTCTGCGAGAGCACTCTTCATGGCGCCGTGGTCGGCGCTATGGATGCGACATTGCCCGGTGGACGCATGGCGCGGATCCGCGTCACTGTTCGCCGCGCGATCGGAGGCCCGACTTCAAGAGCGCATGCGAGTTGCACTTCTGCATCCCGCAGCACCTCTTCGATCACTCCCCCGCCGCGAGGTGGTTGACGTCGTTCCAGAGCTCGATGACGCGCTCCTCGGACTCGCAGCCCAGAACGCTCACCGAGGCCGCGTGCAGCGCGAACGCGCGTCCCGTCTCAGGCGCCAGGCGCAGCCAGCGTGCGGCGAGGATCCGCAGCAAATGGCCGTGGGAGAAGAGCGCGACGTCGCCCGGCGCCTCGAGGGCGCGGGCGAGCACGCGATCCACACGAACCCCCACCTCAGCCAGCGTCTCGCCGCCTGGGACTCCAGCATCCCAAATTGTCCAGCCCGGGTCCTCGAGCCGGATTTCGTCGCTGGTCCGACCCTCGTAGCGACCGTAGTCCCATTCGCAGAGATCGGTGTCCGGAAGCGCACGGTCCTCATAACCCGCGATTCGACACGTGTCGCGCGCGCGTCGCAGAGTGCTTGTCAGCACGAGCGCAAAATCCCGCCCGCTGAGCCGCAGTCGCAGATGCTCGGCCTGCCGTTCGCCGCGCGCCGTGAGCGCGAGATCGGTGCGCCCCGTGTGGCGGCCCGCGGCGCTCCACCTGGTTTCCCCGTGACGTACGAGCCAGAGCTTGAACATGTCGCGACCCTCCAGTGCCGCCGGCATGGCGCCTCCTCAAAGCGTGCTTATGCCACCAAAGCCGGGCCTGTGCAGCCGCTGAAGCGCTGATGCAAAGTTCCACCGCGGCCTTCGCCGAGGAGTCATGAAGGTAAGCTCTCGTGCAGGAAAGCTGGCCGAAGCTTCGATGCTGGTGGACGTGCCCAGACTCGTCACGGCCTACTATACGGAGAAGCCAGATCCTTCAGTGCCGGAACAACGGGTCGCGTTCGGCACTTCGGGCCACCGCGGGTCTGCGTTTGAAACGGCCTTCAATGAACGGCACATCCTCGCGATAAGTCAGGCCATTTGCCTGTACCGGAAGCAGGAGAAGATCGACGGCCCGCTCTTTCTAGGCATGGACACGCATGCCCTGTCCGTGCCTGCCCTTGCCAGCGCGCTCGAGGTGCTGGCCGCCAACGGGGTGGAAGTGATGCTCGCGGCGGGAGACGAGTACACCCCGACGCCCGCGATTTCCCACGCCATTCTCACGTACAACCGCGCGCGCAAGACAGGGCTTGCCGACGGTATCGTCATTACTCCGTCGCACAATCCGCCCCATGACGGCGGGTTCAAATACAACCCCCCAAACGGCGGCCCGGCCGCATCTGCCGTCACCGCCTGGATCGAGGCGAAAGCGAACGCCCTGCTCGAGAACGACCTGCTGGGGTTGAAGCGGATTCCATTCGAGAGAGCTCTCCATGCCTCGACGACGCACCGGCACGACTATCTCAATGCATACGTCGCCGACCTCGCCAATGTGCTCGACCTGGATTCCATTCGCCACGCGAAGATCCGCATCGGAGTCGACCCCCTTGGAGGCGCCGGTGTCCACTACTGGGGGCCAATCGCCGAGCGCTACGGCTTGAGCCTCACGGTGGTGAACGAGGCCGTTGACCCGACCTTTCGGTTCATGACCGTGGACTGGGACGGCCAGATCCGTATGGATCCATCGTCCCCCTACGCAATGCAGAAGTTGATCGCCCTCAAGGACCGCTTCGAGATCGCCTTCGCCTGCGATACCGACCACGACCGGCACGGCGTCGTCACCAAAAGCGCGGGACTGCTGCCACCCAACCACTACCTATCGGCCGCGATCTTCTACCTGTTCCAACACCGGCCCAAGTGGCGCCAGGACGCGGCAATCGGAAAGACCGTGGTGAGCAGTCAAATGATCGACCGCGTCACCACCAGGCTCGGCCGAAAGCTGTACGAAGTCCCGGTCGGTTTCAAGTGGTTTGTCGAGGGTCTACTCGACGGATCACTTGGCGTCGGCTGCGAGGAAAGCGCCGGCGCATCTCTGCTTCGGCTGGATGGCAGCGTCTGGACGACAGACAAAGACGGAATTGTCCCGGCACTACTCGCGGCCGAAATCACCGCGCGGATGAACCGCGACCCCGGCGAGATCTATTGCGAGCTCACGCGCGACTTCGGGGAGCCCCTTTACGAGCGCGTCGAGGCGCCCGCTACGCCGGCTCAAAAGAAGTTGTTGGCAGAGCTCTCGCCTGACCAGATCGCGATCAGCGACTTGGCGGGCGAAAAGATCCAGACGGTCCTCACTCGCGCGCCGGGCAACGGCGCGCCGCTCGGCGGCCTCAAGGTAATAGCTGAAAGCGGATGGTTTGCGGCTCGCCCATCGGGGACCGAGGATATCTACAAGATCTACGCGGAAAGCTTCCAGGGCGCAGATCATCTGCACCGCATCCTGGACGAGGCCCAGACGGCTGTCAGCCGGTGTTTCGAGGGCGGCCCTGGAGCGTAGCTCGCCGCAAGCCAGCAAGCCCACACACTGAAGCGTCGCGCAACGTGCAATCCCACTCCTACATTCAATCACCATGAGCAAAGAAACCCGAGTCAGCCATCCGATCTATGGGCTTCTACCGATGGAAGTCGAAGGCTTCGATTTCCTCGCCGAGCTCGCCCTGAATATGCGGTGGTCATGGAATCACGCTACCGACGACGTGTGGCGCCAGCTCGACCCTCAACTATGGGAAATCACGCATAACCCCTGGGTTGTTCTTCAGACAGTCTCGCGCGAGCGGATCGAGCGGCTGCTGGCCGATCCCGTCTTTCGCAAGAGAGTTGACGCGCTCGTCCGCGTCAGGCGCAAATCGGCGGAGGCGCCTGCGTGGTTTCAGCAGCACCATTCACAGAGCCCGCTGAGCTGCGCCGCGTATTTCAGCATGGAATTCATGTTGAGCGAAGCTCTGCCCATCTACTCGGGCGGCCTTGGCAATGTCGCCGGCGATCAGCTCAAAGCGACCAGCGATCTCGGCGTGCCAGTGGTCGGCGTGGGCCTGCTGTACCAACAAGGCTATTTTCGCCAGGTGATCACCCAGGACGGATCGCAACAGGCCCTATTTCCGTACAACGATCCCGGACAGCTGCCAATCACCCCATTGCGCCAAGCGAATGGCGAGTGGCTCCGGTTGGAGATCGCGTTGCCCGGCTACTCGGTTTGGGTGCGCGCGTGGCAGGTCCAGGTCGGCCGAGTGAAGCTTTACCTGCTCGATAGCAATGACGCGGCCAATTTTCCCGCTCATCGTGCGATCACCAACGAGCTGTATGGCGGCGGACCTGAGCTTCGCCTCAAGCAAGAGCTGCTGCTCGGGATTGGCGGATGGAGACTCCTTGCTGCGCTTGGCATCCAACCGGAGGTCTGTCATCTCAATGAAGGGCACGCGGCCTTTGCCGTCTTGGAACGCGCACTCAGCTTCATGCAAGAAACCGCGCAGCCGTTCGAAGTCGCCCTTGCCGTCACTCGAGCTGGCAACCTTTTCACTACCCACACGGCGGTCGCCGCCGGCTTCGACCGATTCGCCCCGGCACTCATCAAGCGATACCTCGCTGGCTATGCCGAGCAGAAGCTGGGGATAACACTCCACGACCTGCTGGCCCTCGGGCGCCAGAACCCAGACGACTCCTCCGAGAGCTTCAACATGGCCTACTTGGCAATCCGCGGCAGCGGCGAGGTCAACGCCGTGAGCCGCCTGCACGGAAAGGTGAGCCGGCACATCTTCGAGCCGCTCTTTCCGCACTGGCCGGAGAGCGAAGTGCCGGTCGGGCACGTGACGAACGGGGTACACATGCCGACCTGGGATTCGGCCGAGGCCGATGACCTCTGGACGGAAGCCTGTGGCAAGGACCGCTGGTTGGGGACCGTGGACACCTTGGAGCAGGACATGCGGCGCGTGTCCGACGCCAGGCTCTGGAAATTTCGTACCGCAACCAGCAAGGCACTGGTTGAATATGCCCGCGGGCGATTGTCCCGGCAACTCACCATCTCGGGCGCTTCGCCCGAGGCGATCGAAGCCGCGCAGCATGTGTTCGATCCCGACGCATTGACCCTCGGCTTTGCGCGCCGCTTCGCGACCTACAAGAGACCGAACCTGCTGCTGCATGATCGGGCGCGCTTGCTGCGGCTTTTGACCGAATTCTGACCGCCCGGTGCAGCTCATCATCGCCGGCAAGGCCCATCCGGAGGATCACGCGGGGCAGGCCTTGATCCATGAGTGGGTGACGTTCATCCGCCAGCCAGGAAACCGATCTCACATCGTCTTTCTGAGCGACTACGACATGCTGTTGACGGAGCATCTGGTGCAAGGCGTGGACGTCTGGATCAACACCCCACGGCGACCCTGGGAAGCGAGCGGAACAAGCGGCATGAAGGTGCTGGTCAACGGCGGCATCAACCTCTCCGAATTGGACGGCTGGTGGGCGGAGGCCTACGCGCCTGAGCTGGGGTGGGCGCTGGGGGACGGCCAGGAACACGGTGACGACCTCGTCTGGGACGCGGCAGAAGCCGACGCGCTTTACGACCTGCTGGAGCGGAAGGTAATCCCGGAGTTCTATGCCCGTGGCGAAGACGGAATTCCGACCGCATGGGTCAAGCGGATGCGGGAAAGCATGGCCCGGTTGACGCCGCACTTCTCTACCAACCGCACGGTGCGTGAATACACCGAGGAACACTATCTTCCGGCGGCGAACGCTTACCGTCTGCGAAGCGCGAACAAAGGGGCCATCGGCAAGCAGATTGTCGAATGGAAACACAACCTGGAACAGAACTGGGCCACGGTGCGCTTCGGCGAGCTGAAGATCGAGGAGCGAGGCGATCAGCACGTATTCGAGGTCCAGGTGTATCTCGGCGAGCTCGACCCCAAGACCGTGCGCGTAGAGCTTTTTGCCGATGGCCTCATGGACGGCGCTCCCGTGCAGCACGAAATGAAGCGAGACCGGCGCCTGGCCGGCGCCTCCGGTGGCTACCTCTACAGCGCGCCTGTGTCCGCGGCCCGCCCTGCAGGCGACTACACAGCGCGAGTCCTACCACGCTTCGACGGTGTCGCCGTGCCACTCGAAAACGCTCGAATCCTGTGGCAGCGATGAGCTTCAATTCGGAAGATAGAAACATGAAACCCAAAGTGCTCACCGACGACCTTCTTCGCAAGATGGATGCCTACTGGCGCGCGGCCAATTATTTGGCGGTCGGCCAGATCTATCTGTACGAAAATCCGCTGCTAAAGCGGCCGCTAACGCTCGCCGACGTGAAGCACATGCTGTTGGGACATTGGGGCACGACGCCCGGACAGAACTTCATCTATGTGCACCTGAACCGGATTATCAAGAAGTACGACCTCGACATGATCTACGTCTCCGGTCCCGGGCACGGCGGCCCGGCCGTCGTGGGCAACACCTACCTCGAAGGCACTTACAGCGAGATTTATCCCGACGTCAGTCGAGACGAGTCGGGCCTGCGGAAGCTCTTCCTTCAGTTTTCGTTTCCCGGAGGCATTCCAAGCCACGCATCACCGGAGTGCCCGGGCTCCATTCACGAGGGGGGAGAGCTGGGCTACTCCCTCAGCCACTCGTTCGGGGCAGTATTCGACAATCCCGATCTCGTCGTCGCCTGCGTCATTGGTGATGGTGAGGCGGAGACAGGTCCGTTGGCCACGGCGTGGCATTCCAACAAGTTTCTCGATCCCGTCACAGACGGAGCGGTGCTGCCGATCTTGCACCTCAACGGCTACAAGATTTCAAACCCAACCATCCTCGCGCGCATCGAACCTGACGAATTGGAGCAACTGCTCCGCGGCTATGGCTGGACGCCCTACTTCGTCGAGGGTCACGAGCCTGAGCTCATGCACGAGGCCATGGCGTCCGCGCTGGATGAGGCCATTGAGGAGATCAGAAGGATCCAGCAGGACGCCCGCCTTCATGGAAAGTTCGTACGTCCGCGCTGGCCGATGATCGTTCTCAAGTCCCCCAAGGGCTGGACGGGGCCCAAGATCGTCGACGGACTGCAGGTTGAAGGCACCTTCCGCGCCCACCAGGTGCCGCTCTCCGACCCGGCCACCCACCCGAAGCACCTCCAGCTATTGGAGACCTGGCTGCGGAGCTACCGGCCCCACGAGTTATTCGACGAGCGGGGCCGCTTGAAGGCGGAACTGGCAGAGCTTGCGCCCAAGGGCGAGCGACGCATGGGCGCCAATCCCCACGCCAACGGCGGCATGCTGCTGCGCGACCTGCGAATGCCCGACTTTCGCGAGTACGCCGCCGAGGTGCCTTCACCCGGCGTACGCGGCATTGGCGACACGCACGTGCTCGGACGATTCCTGCGCGATGTCGCGCAACTGAACGCCGAACAGCGGAATTTCCGCGTCTTTGGCCCTGACGAAACAATTTCCAACGGCCTGGAGGCGATCTTCGAGGTGACCAAACGCCAGTGGGACGCCGCTACCGTGGCCAACGACGAGTTTCTCGCGCCCACTGGGCGCGTCATGGAAATGCTCAGCGAGCATCAATGCGAGGGCTGGCTCGAGGGTTACCTGCTCACGGGACGGCACGGCATTTTCAATTGCTACGAGGCTTTCATTCACATCATCGACTCGATGTTCAACCAACACGCCAAGTGGCTCAAGGTGACCGCAGATCTGCCGTGGCGCCGCAAAATCGCTTCGCTGAACTACCTCTTGGCGTCGCACGTCTGGCGCCAAGATCACAACGGCTTCACCCACCAGGATCCCGGTTTCATCGATCACGTCGTGAACAAAAAGGCCGAGATCGTCCGGGTCTATCTTCCGCCGGATGCAAACTGCCTGCTCTCGGTGATAGACCACTGCTTGCGTAGCCGCCACTACGTCAACGTCGTGATCGCGGGCAAGCACCCGGCGCCACAATGGTTGGCGATGGATGCTGCCGTCGAGCACTGCGCCGAAGGCATCGGCATCTGGCAGTGGGCCAGCAATGACCAGGGCGCTGCGCCGGACGTCGTCATGGCCTGCTGTGGGGATGTGCCGACGCTGGAGACGCTCGCAGCCGTGTCGATCATGCGCGAGCGCCTGCCCGAGCTCAGAATTCGCGTGGTCAACGTCGTCGACCTGATGAAGCTCCAACCGCAAACCGAGCACCCGCACGGTCTGAGCGACACGGATTTCGATGAGCTCTTCACCAAGGACAAACCGGTCATCTTCGCCTTCCATGCTTACCCGTGGTTGATCCACCGGCTGACCTACCGCCGAACCAACCACGATAACATTCACGTTCGCGGCTACAAGGAGGAGGGCACCATCACTACGCCCTTCGACATGACCGTACTGAACGACATGGACCGCTTTCATCTCGTGATGGACACCATCGACCGCCTACCACAGACCGGCGACGCGGGCGTTTACCTAAAGCAGCAGCTCAAGGACAAACTGATCGAGCACAAGCAATACATCACCAAGAACGGCCAGGACATGCCGGAAGTTCGCAACTGGAAGTGGAGCAGCCTGAAGTGAAAGGACAAGCGCTCATCGCCACGGCAAAAGCCTTGGTCGCCGATGACAAGGGCCTGCTTGCCATGGACGAGAGCAATTCGACTTGCAACGCCCGGTTTGCGAGCTTGGGAATCCCCCAGACCGAAGAGACACGGCGCACCTATCGAGAGTTGATTGTTACTGCGCCAGAGCTCGGTCAATGCATTAGTGGTGCGATCCTATATGACGAGACAATCCGGCAGCACCTAGAAGATGGCAGGTCATTTGTCACAGCCCTCACCGATGCTGGAATCGTTCCTGGCATCAAAGTGGACACGGGTGCCAAGGACATGGCCGGTCATCCGAGAGAGAAGGTAACCGAAGGCCTAGACGGACTGCGCGAGCGGCTGGCTGACTACTCACGAATGGGGGCGCGCTTCGCCAAGTGGAGGGCAGTTTTCGTCGTGGACGGTGGCCTTCCGAGCCGCGGTTGCATCGAGGCCAACGCGCAGGCATTGGCTCGCTACGCGGCATTGTGCCAGGAGACGGAGATGGCTCCGATCGTCGAACCGGAAGTGCTCATGGACGGCGACCACACCATGAAGCGCTGCTTCGAGGTCACGGAAGAGGTTCTGCAAACGGTCTTCAACCAGCTCTACGCACAACGGGTTACTCTCGAGGGCATTCTGCTGAAGCCTAACATGGTGCTTCCGGGATCGAGTTGTTCGAGGCAAGAGACGGTCGATGACGTGGCCGCTCTCACAGCTCGATGTCTTCTGCGAAGTGTTCCGGCTGCTGTGCCCGGTGTTGCGTTCTTGTCTGGCGGGCAAGCGCCCGCGCTCGCGTCGGCACGGTTGAACGCAATGAACGTCAGATTCAAGTCGCGAGCGCCTTGGGCTCTGACCTTCTCGTTTGCGCGCGCCATCCAGCAACCGGCCCTCGAGATGTGGCGCGGTGAAGCGTCGCACGTGTTGGCGGCACAGCAAGCTCTGACGCATAGGATCAGGTGCAATCGGGCTGCGCGCCGTGGTGAATACACTGCCGCAATGGAGAAGGTATGAGCACGTCGACGCCGGAATCCAAGCCCGCTGCGAAGGACGACCTCAAGACGCTTCCCATGGCGAAGCTGCAAGAGAAGTTGGAGACGTCCCCGGACGGCCTCAGCGAGGCCGAGGCGGCCAAACGGCTGGCGCAGCATGGGCCGAACGAGATCGAGGAGGAGAAGACCAATCTGGTTCTCAAATTCCTCAGCTATTTTTGGGGGCCCATTCCGTGGATGATCGAAGCAGCCGTCGTGCTCTCGGCGGTGGACAGGCATTGGCCGGACTTCGGCATCATCCTGGTTCTTCTTCTGGCCAACGCTGTGGTTGGGTTCTGGGAGGAGCGCGAGGCGGGCAACGCGATTGAGGCCCTAAAGAAGAAGCTGGCAATTAAGGCTCGGGTGAAACGTGACGGCAAATGGATCAATCCCGCGGCACGCGAGGTCGTGCCGGGCGACGTCATTCGCCTGCTTCTGGGTGATATCGTTCCGGCCGACGCGCGCTTGCTGGACGGGAACCCGGTGGAGGTGGATCAATCCGCGCTCACTGGGGAGTCATTGCCCGCCACCCGAAAACCCGGCGAGGCGGTGTTTTCGGGGTCGATCATTCGTCAGGGCGAAATTGACGCCTTGGTCTATGCCACGGGTGCAGGCACGTACTTCGGCAAGACGGCGCGACTGGTCCAGGATGCGCACACCGTCAGCCACTTTCAGAGGGCGGTCCTAAAGATCGGCAACTATCTGATCATCCTTGCCGTGGCGCTCGTGGCTGTGATCGTTGCCGTTGCGATTTTCCGCGGGGACCCAATTCTGACGACCTTGCAGTTTGCCCTGGTGCTTACCGTCGCGGCAATTCCGGTGGCGATGCCCACGGTGTTGTCGGTCACGATGGCGGTCGGCGCGCGCCTTCTCGCCAAGAAGGAGGCGATTGTGAGTCAGTTGGTCGCCATCGAGGAATTGGCGGGGGTGGACGTGCTGTGCGCGGACAAGACTGGCACGCTGACCCAGAACAAGCTCACGCTGGGCGAACCCTTTAGCGTCGACAATATTGCCACAGAGGAGCTCATCGTCGATGCAGCGTTGGCGTCGCGCGCTGACAACAAAGACACCATCGACTTGGCCGTGCTGGGCGGAGTGAAAGATGACCAGGCCTTGAAAGGCTACGAGGTCTTGCATTTTCAGCCATTCGATCCAGTGCACAAGCGCACTGAAGCGAGTGTCAGGGGTACAGATGGAAAGCAGTTCAAGGTCACGAAGGGTGCTCCGCAGGTGATCTTGGGGCTGTCGACTAATGCGGACCAGGTCAGGCCCGCGGTCGACGCAGCGGTCAATGAGTTCGCCGAGCGCGGCTTTCGGTCCCTGGGCGTCGCTGCGGCCCGCGACGACGGCGAGTGGAGCTTTGTTGGGGTGCTGCCCTTGTTCGATCCGCCGCGGGACGACGCGAAGGAAACCATAGCGACCGCGCTCGCGATGGGTGTGAAGGTCAAGATGGTGACGGGCGACGCACTTGCGATCGCCAAGGAAACGGCGAAGAAGCTCGACCTGGGGGCAAATATCCTCGACGCCAGTAGCCTTGGCGATTCGAAAAGGGAGGAAATCGGACCCGTTGCCGAGTCGATCGAGAACGCCGACGGCTTTGCGCAGGTATTTCCGGAGCACAAGTTCCATATCGTCGACGTCCTGCAAAAGCGCGGTCACATCGTGGGCATGACCGGCGACGGAGTGAATGACGCCCCCGCGCTGAAGAAGGCCGACTGTGGCATCGCCGTTTCCGACGCGACCGACGCAGCACGAGCGGCCGCGGCCATTGTGCTGATGACACCTGGGCTGTCGGTGATCATCGACGCGATCAAGGAAAGCCGGAGAATCTTTCAACGAATGAACAGCTATGCGATTTACCGCATCGCGGAAACGCTACGCGTGCTGTTCTTCATGACGCTGTCGATCCTGCTCTTCAATTTCTACCCATTGACCGCGGTGATGATCGTGATGTTGGCACTGCTCAATGACGGCGCGATCCTTTCCATCGCCTACGACAACGTACATTACAAGGACCAGCCCGAAGCCTGGAACATGCGCATGGTCCTGGGGATCTCCACGGTGCTGGGCGTCATCGGGGTCGTCGCCGCGTTTGGCTTGTTCTACCTCGGTGAGCGGGTCTTCCATCTCGACCGCCCGCACATTCAAACCCTGATGTATTTGAAGCTGTCGGTGGCGGGACATCTGACGATATTCCTGACGCGGACACGCGGCCCGTTTTGGTCCATCCGCCCCGCGAAGGTGTTGTGGCTGGCCGTGCTCGGCACGCAAATTGCTGCAACGTTGATCGCGGTGTACGGGTTGTTCATGACGCCTCTGGGCTGGAGCTGGGCGCTGGTCGTCTGGGGCTATGCACTCGCGTGGTTCCTGGTGAATGACCGCGTCAAATTGCTGGCATATCGGATTTTCGATTCTCCGAGGCCCGGCACCAAGACTGAGACGGACGCCTCCGGGCCCAAGCCGGAAGCTGCGGTCAGTGCATCATCCGATTTGACACCGGAGATCGCCAAGCGTGCCTATGAGCTGTATGCCCAGCGGGGTCGTCAGGAGGGCCACGCGGCCGAGGATTGGGACCAGGCACAGCGAGAGGTTCGGCAAGGTGACACGGAGGCAGATCCTCGCCACAAGTGAACGGCCGGGAGGGATATCCGGCGATTGTGTCGATTCGGTTGCCTTGGAACCCGCTGCGGGAGCACGACCCGCGGCCGAGATGCTGGGGAGGCTCGTGCGCGCTTCCATGCTTGCCACGGTCGGTGTTGCGGCTAAGTGCGTCCGTGCACGACGCGTCGGAGACTTCGGCCTGTACGAAATCGACACACGGCGGCCAGAGAGCTGGTCACAGCTCGGAAACGGCCGTCACGATTGGGGGGCAAAGTGAGTTTGGCGATGCTTGGCAACTCTTCATGGCGAGCGCGGCTCGTGCGGGCGCGGCGGCCTCTCAACGCCGTGCTGCGCACGCGCGCCGTGTCTGCGTTGGTCACGCCGCATCACGTCGACGACTACCTCGCCGCGATCGAAGCGTCGTGGTCTGTGCGCGAGGTCAGGGCGCGCATCGCCACGGTGCGACGCGAGCACGCAGACGCCACCTCGTTGTTCCTGATTCCCAACGAGAATTGGCGGGGTTTTCGTGCGGGGCAGGCGGTCCTGTTGTCCGTGCAAATCGACGGCGTTCGCTATACGCGCTGCTTTTCGCTGTCCTCTGCACCAGAGGACGGCCCCGGCGTCCGCCTCACCATCAAGCACCTGCGTGGCGGGCGCGTTGGGGCGTGGGCCGCCAACGGCGCGCGCGCGGGCGAGATGGTGCAGCTAAGCCAGGCGCTCGGCGACTTCCTGCTTCCGGGTCCGCTCCCGCCGAAGCTGCTGTTCATCAGCGGCGGCACCGGGATCACGCCGATCATGTCGATGCTGCGGCACCTGGTCGCCGGCGGCTACACCGGCGAGATCGCATGCCTGGGCTACGCCCGCCGCGAAGTGATTTTCGAGCGCGAGCTTGCCGAGCTGTCTGTGCGCACCCCGGGATTGCGCATGGCTTCGTTCCTCACCGGGACGCGGCCCGCCGCCAGCGTGGCCACCAATCACCTCACACTCGGTCAACTCGAGGCGTTTGCCCCGGACTTCTTCGAGCGTGAGACGTTTGCCTGTGGGCCTCCGTCGATGCTGCGGGCCGTGATGGACCTGTGGCAAGCACACGGCCTCACGCATCGCCTGCACGTCGAATCCTTTGCTACGGCGCCGTTTCGCACGCGGAGCGAGCAGGTTTCGACCGGCTTTCGGCTCGTGCTCGCCGCGAGTGGACGCGAGATCCGCGTCCGCTCGGAAAGCTCGCTGCTCGAGCAAGTCGAGGCTGCTGGAGCGCGCCCAGCGCACGGCTGTCGCGCGGGAATTTGCCATATGTGCAAGTGCCGCATGTTGAGCGGTAGCGTGCGTAACGAGCTGACCGGTCTGGTCAGCGAGGAGCCGGGACAGTACATACAACTTTGCGTCACCACCCCGCGTTCGGACGTGACGCTGGAGCTTTGAGAGGAGGCTGCATGGATGCGGCAACGAGAGAGGGAACCTCGGCGCGGCCCAGCGCTTCGCAGCTCGAGGCGTTTGGCGCGGAGCTCGACGCGCTGCGCCAGCACGTGATTGCGGAGCTCGGCGAGCGCGATGCGCGCTACATCCGGCGCGTTCTGCGCCTACAGCGTTCGGCCGAGATCGCCGGTCGCGCATCGTTGTTGGTCGCCGTGCTGCCCCCGGCATGGTTTGCCGGCGTGGGCCTGCTTTCACTGTCCAAGATTCTCGAGAACATGGAGATCGGGCACAACGTGCTGCACGGTCAGTACGACTGGATGAACGATCCCGCACTCGCAAGCAAGCAGTACGAGTGGGACTGGGCCTGTCCGGCGGAGCACTGGCGGCACTCGCACAACTACATGCACCATACCTTCACGAACATCGTGGGCATGGACCGCGATGTTGGCTACGGCCTGTTGCGGATGGCGGATGAGCAACGGTGGCTGCCGGCGCACGCGCTGCAGCCTGTCTACGCGCTGGTGCAGATGCTCGCGTTCGAAGGGGCGGTGGCCGTGCACGACCTCGAGGTCAACCGCTTGCTCACCAGGGACAAACCGCTGCGCGATGCCTGGCCGCAGGTGCGCGCGATCGCGAAGAAGGCGGCGCCGCAGTTGCTCAAGGACTACGTGATGTTTCCGCTGCTCGCCGGTCCCTCGGCCCCGTTCGTGATCACCGCCAACTTGAGCGCGAACCTGGTGCGCAACGTGTGGGCGTTCCTAGTCATCTTTTGCGGGCACTTTCCGCAGGGCGTGGAGATGTACGTGCCGGCCGACGTGGAGGGTGAAACGCGCGGCGGCTGGTATTGGCGCCAGGTCCGTGGCTCCGCGAACATCGAAGGCCCGCGCTGGCTGTACCTGCTGAGCGGCCACCTCAGCCATCAAATCGAGCACCATCTGTTTCCGGACTTGCCGGCGCATCGCTATGAAGAGCTCGCGCCCCGGGTGAGGGCGATCTGCGAGCGCCACGGCGTCAGCTACAACAGCGGGCCGCTCGGCCGACAGGTCGGCAGCGCGCTGCGCCGCGTGCTGCGCTGCGCGCTGCCTTCGTGGCGCTCGGCCAGGCGAGCCTCCCGTGACGGGGCGCGAGCCCCGACTGCGGCGGATCCCGGGCGCATGCCTCGCACCGGCGCGCGACGCCATCACGTTCGGCGCGGGGCCTGCGCCCAGGCGTAAATGCGAAGAACCCCATAGGCGCTATTCGTACGTCCCCGCCTTGCGTCAGCTGGATCGACGACGCACATTGAAACAAGCGGGGGGCCAGAGCTCGGGGGAAGACTGGCGAGCCACCCCTCCGATTTCGAAACCGGACGCGAGAACGCCTCCGAGAATCGCAGGAGGTCCCGTGTTCCATCATCTATCGCCCAGCGCACCGCGTATTGGCCCGTTCCGGGCAGTCGTGGTCGCCGTCGCATTGGTTCTCATGCCGCCGTTCGTTGCGCTGGCAGCGCTTCCCATGCTCATGCTGTTGCTGCCGGTCGCGCTGGTGGCGACTCCATTCATGATCATCGCGTTCTTCGGTGGAGCGCATGCGAACCAGGTGGAATCCAAGAACATTCAGCTCTGGCGGCCATCACTCGTCATCCCGGTAGGGGCACGCGCGTGAGCAGAGGTTTCAGCGAGGATACTTGCGAGCGGGCGAGCTCGCTCGCGACCGCGGACTCGAGCGGGCTGAGATCGTTGCGATAGCCCGCTTGCGGGTCGCCGTTGGGGGCATATGTACGAGCCAACGTGGACAAACGCGCACAGATCGCTCTCGATGGCGGGGTGTCCGAGCGAACACCACGGGCCCTTCACGGCAGGGCTCTTCGGTTTGATTTGGCCGCAGAGGCTGCTGCGCTGAAGACGGAGGACGCCTGGCGTCTCAACGGCCACAACGCAAGAACTCTGGCCAAGTACGAGAACTTCCGTGTCGTGCTGATCGCGCTGAGGACCGGCGCGCGCGTGCGCGAGCACCAGACCGACCAACATGCCACGGTGCAGGCCCTTTCTGGACGGCTCCGGCTCCACCTGCCGGGTGAAACGATCGATCTCGCTGCCGGCGATTTGCTGGCGCTCGACCGTGCTGTCGCCCACGACGTCGAAGCGCTCGAAGACAGCTTGCTGCTGTTGTCGATGGGATGGTTCAAGCGGGACTGACCCAGAAGTGCGCCGGCGGCGCCGGCGGGTTGGCCGGCGTCCGTCGCTCCGGTTTGCCATCTTCACCTCTGCCGAGCGTTTGGAGCCCGGTGCCGAGCCGCAGTGCCTTGCACCGGCCCAGCGCGGGACCCGATGCACCGGATGAGAGCGGCGCGATTCAAGGCTAGCGTTTGGCATGCCCATGAACGCCACGGCAGCAAGCAATCAGAAGAAGGCTGCGGGGCGGCGCGGCGACGCGGGTCCGCTCCGCGGCGAGATGCTCAGCATCGAGCATCTCGAGGAGCATGCTCGGAGCCTGGCCGCGAGCTATACGCTTGCCCGCGATACCCGTGGTCGCCTGCGTTCAGCCCAATCGCGCGTTCGGGAGAACGCTCGCGTCTTGCGCTCCGCCTACCAGGCGCTCGTCCGAGCCGTGCACGACGGAAAGCCCCTCGCCCCCGGCGCCGAGTGGCTCCTCGACAATTTTCACGTTCTGGAAGGCGCGATCGCAGATACCGGGAAGAACCTTCCGCCGCGTTACTATCTGGAGCTTCCCAGGCTCGCGACGCGAGAAGCTGCGGGAACGCCCCGCGTCCATGCAATGGCGCGCGATTTCATCCGCCACAGCGATGCACGTTTCGACCTCGAGCGGATGAGTCGCTTTCTGACCGCCTATCAGGCGGTTGCGCCGCTCACGCTCGGCGAGCTCTGGGCGTGGCCCAGCCTGCTGCAACTGTGCCTGATCGAGAATCTCGGCGCCCTCGCGCAGGAGCTCATGAACAGCCGTGTCGGCGAAGCCGACGCAGATCGCTACTTCGCCCGTTTCGAGTCGACCCGCGACGGTCCGCTGCCGGCCCTGCCCGACCTCGTGCCGGACGCATTCGTGCTGCAGCTCGTGCAGCGGATGCGCGAGCTGGGTCCACGTGTCTCCGAGCTCCGAATCATGCTCGAAGCGCGTCTCGAAGGTTCCGGGCTCAGCATCGACGATGCCGTGCGTGCCGAGCACCAGCGGCAAACGACCGGGCATGCCTCGATCGGCAATTCGATCACGAGCCTGCGGCTGGTCTCGACCATCGACTGGAACCGTGCCATCGAGCGCGTAAGCTTGATCGAGCACGTGCTGCGGCGGGACCCGGCTGGCGTCTACAGCCAGATGGATTTCCCGAGCCGCGATCGCTATCGCCAAGCGATCGAGGATCTTGCCGATCCGAACGCAGAGGCTCAAGTCACGGTCGCGCTGCGCGCGGTCGAGAGCGCACGCCAAGCGGCCGAAGGACATCCCGACGACCCGGAACGCGCCCATGTCGGCTATCACTTGATCGGTCCGGGACGTCGAGAGCTCGAGCTCGACGTCGCCTACGCGCCGCGTTTCTGGGGACGGATCCGCCGGCCGCTGTTTGCCCACGCCACGTTCTTCTATCTCGGGTCGATAACTGCCTTCACTGCGGCCTTGGTGGCTTGGAGCGTCACGTACGCCCGCCTGCACGGCGCTTCCACCGTCTCCTTGCAATGCGTCGGACTGCTCACGCTTTTGCCTGCGAGCCAGCTCGCAGTGAGGCTCGTCCACAAGATCGTACACTGGCTCGCCCCGCCACGGCGCTTGCCCCGAATCGTATTCGAGCGTGACGTTCCCGTGGAGGCCCGGACCATGGTGATCGTGCCGACGCTGCTCGGCAGCGTCGACGAAGCGCAGGTCGTGATCGAGCGGCTCGAGATTCAGGCTCTCGCCAACGCAGACCCGCACATCCATTTCGCCCTGCTGACAGACTTTCGCGACTCGCTTCAGTGCGAGGAATCGAGCGATCAGGAGACCTTGGCCGCAGCAGTTGCGGGGCTGGAAGCGCTGAATGCGCGGCATGCAAACGGGGGAACCAATCACTTCTATCTGTTCCATCGCTCGCGACAGTGGAATTCGAGCGAAGGCGTGTGGATGGGTTGGGAGCGGAAGCGCGGAAAGATCGAGGAGTTCAATCGGCTGTTGCGTGGGGCGACCGACACGTCATTTCGGATTCTGGTCGGGGATTCGTCGGTCCTTTCGCAGGTGCGCTACTGCATCACGCTCGATGCCGATAGCCGTCTGCCGCGCGACGCCGCCCGGCAGCTCATCGGCATCATCGAACATCCACTCAACCGACCAAAGATGGACGCCGACCTCGGTAGGGTCACCCGTGGATATGGAATCCTCCAACCCCGCGTGAGCGTCACTATGGCGAGCGCTGCGGGCTCGGTTTTCGCACGAGTGTACGCCGGTCACACCGGCGTAGACCCATACTCGCGAGCCGTGTCCGACGCATATCAGGACCTTTTCGCGGAGGGAATCTTCACCGGCAAGGGACTCTACGACGTCGATGCCTTCATGGCGGCGCTCGCGGGCCGGGTGCCGGACAACGCGCTGCTTTCGCACGATCTGTTCGAGGGCATTTACGCGCGCGCCGCCCTGGTTTCCGACGTGGAGGTGGTGGACGAGTTTCCTTCCAGCGTTCTCGCTCACGCAGCGAGGCTGCGGCGTTGGGTGCGGGGCGATTGGCAGATCCTGTTTTGGCTCTTTCCGGTCGTACCGACGCGGCACGGTTGGCGGCGCAATCGGCTTCCCCTGATTAGCCGGTGGAAGATTCTCGACAATTTGCGCCGCAGTCTAGTCGTGCCGGCAACCGTGGCCGTGCTCATCTCGGCGACGACTTGGTTCCCGGGGAGCCCGACGGTCTGGGTCGCCGCCGTTCTTTCATCGATGGGGTTTCCGATCTGGGAGCAGGCCTGGGTGTTCTTCGGAGGGCCTGGTCCCCAGCAGCCCCTACGCGTGTTCCTGCGCGACAGCGGCAAGGCCCTGGAGCTCGCGGCTGCCCAAGTCGTGCTCGATGTGACGATGCTGGCCTACCAGGCCGCGGAAATGCTGCTTGCGATAGGGCTGACGCTCGTACGTTTGGTCATAACCCAGCGGAGACTGCTCGAGTGGGAGACCGCGGCGATGGCGACGTCGAGGCACGCGGGTCTGATCGGGGTGGGCAGTTTTGCCCGTCGGATGTGGTTCGGTCCGGTTCTTTCGCTCGCACTGCTTTCGATTCTGTTCGCGACGCGGCCGGTCGCCGTGCCTTCAGCGCTGCCGTTTCTGATTCTTTGGCTCTCCTCGCCGCTGGTGGCGTACTGGCTGAGTCGGCCAGCACAGGCGCGCGCGCGCCCGTTGTCGGTCGAAGACCGGATTTTCTTGCGCCGGCACGCCCGTGGAACCTGGCGTTACTTCGAGCACTTTGCCGGCGAAGAGGACCACTTTCTCCCGCCAGACAACCATCAAGAGCTTCCCGACGCGCGCGTGGCCCATCGCACCTCCCCGACGAACATCGGTATGGGGCTGCTTGCGAGCCTATCGGCGCACGACCTCGGGTTCATCAGTCGCGCCGATCTGATCGAGCGGATCACCTGCACGCTCGGAACGCTCGCCAAGCTCGAACGCCACAAGGGGCATTTCTTCAACTGGTACGACACCAAAAGTCTCGCCCCGCTGTTGCCTCGCTACGTCTCCACCGTCGACAGCGGAAACCTGGCCGGCTCGCTGGTGGCTCTGGCGGAAGGTCTGCGCGGGCTGGCACAGGGCCCGGCGGACGAGAGGCTCGCGCTCGACGCGATTGTCGATACCGCGTCACTCTTGAGCGAGAGCCTCGCATTGTTTCCGCGGGACGCTACGGAGCGCGAGCTGGACGCATGCGTCGCGCGCGTCACGCCTGAGCTCGTTGCTCTCACGGCTGCGACCGGCGCCGGGTTACATGTAATTGGAGCGCAGGAACGCCTTGCGACCGAGCTCGAATGCCTGATCGCACGGCTTCCATCCGACCCCGGTCCCTCCGCAGAGCGTGTGGACATCGACGACTGGAGTCGCGCGCTGCTCGAGCTGCTGCGCCGCAGAGAGGATGACGACACCGCCCAAGGTACGCGGGAGCAGCTACTCGCCCTCGCCGGCAGCGCTGAGGTGTTCGCGTACTCGATGAGCTTCGGCTTCTTGTACGACGGAAATCGGCGCATCTTCTCGATCGGATACCGGCTCGCCGACCCCGAAGGTCCAGGGCGCCTCGACAGCGGGTACTACGATCTGCTCGCGTCGGAAGCACGACTTGCCAGCTTCTTCGCGATCGCGAAAGGCGACGTCCCCCAGGGCCATTGGTTCCAGCTTGGCCGCTCTCTGGTAGGCGTGAGCGGCACACCGACGATCGTATCCTGGAGTGGCTCGATGTTCGAATACCTGATGCCGCGCCTGCTGATGCGGAGCTACCCGAACACGCTGCTCGACCAGTCGTGTGGAGCCGCCGTCGGAGCCCAAATCGACTACGGTCGAGCGCACCACGTGGCTTGGGGGATCTCCGAGTCTGCGTTCAACGTCATGGACCGACACGGCAACTATCAATACAAGGCATTCGGCGTGCCTCTGCTGGGACTGAAGCGAGGCTTGGCCGACGACCTCGTAGTCGCACCCTACGCGACTGCGCTGGCGGCCGCCGTGGACCCCGCACAGGCGGCTGCAAACCTGCGGCGATTGGCGCACGAAGGCGCCCTCGGTCGGTACGGGTTCTACGATGCTGTGGACCACACGCCACGGGAGCCCTACGAGGGCAGCGAAGACGCACCCACTCCGAGCGCTGCGCAGGGTCAGTCTGTTCGGATCTTTCTTGCACACCATCAAGGCATGACGCTGGTCGCGCTCGCCAACGCAGTGTGCGGCGACATCATGGTCTCGCGCTTTCACGCGCATCCGCGCGTTCGAGCCACGGAGCTCTTGCTCCAAGAGCGCATGCCGACCTTCGTGCCATTGACGAGGCCCCGGCCGATCGTCGAGCTCACGCATGTGGCCCCGCCGGTCATGGCTGCCACGCCGCGTCGCTTTCGGACCCCGGCCACGCGAGATCCGCACGCGGCGTTTCTTTCGAACGGCAGCTATACCACGGTCATCACGAATGGCGGCGGCGGTGCCAGCATCTGTCGTGGCAAGGCGGTGACGAGGTGGCGGGAGGACGCCATCACCGATCCGGGAAGCCAGTTCATCTATCTGCGCGACGTGCGCTCGGGGCAGGTCTGGTCGGCGACGTATCAACCGACCTGCCGGGAGCCCGACAGCTACCTCGCGACGTTTTTGCCGGACAAAGCCACGATTCGCCAACGTGTGGACGAAATCGAGACTTTGCTCGAAGTTGCCGTTTCTCCGGAAGATGACGTCGATGTTCGCCGGCTCACGCTGATCAACCGCGGCCCGGAAGTCCGCGAGATCGAGGTTACGAGCTACGTCGAAGTGGCACTTGCATCGCGCGGCGATGATCTCGCGCATCCGGCATTCGGTAAGCTGTTCTTGGAGACCGAGTGTCGACCGGACACCGGGTCGCTCATATGCGGGAGACGGCCCCGCTCGGCCGGGGACCCGGGCGATTTCGTGGTGCACGTCTTGAGCCTCGACGGACGGGCGCAATACGCCGCGGAGTGGGAAACCGATCGCGAGCGCTTCATCGGCCGCGGCCGCAGCCGTAGGGATCCCGTCGCGCTGGATGGGCGCGCGCTGTCTGGAACTGGCGGGGTCACGCTGGACCCGATTCTCAGCCTCCGGCAGCGCATTCGGCTCCGGCCAGGCGCGCGTGCCAGGGTCACATTTGCGACAGGAATGGCCGCGGAGCGCACGGCGGCGGTCGCCTTGTGCATGAAGTACGCGGATCCGACTTCGGCCTCACGCAGTTTTTCGCTGGCGGCCACACAACTGGGGATCGCGGTGCGCCACTTGGGAATTTCGCTGGAGCAAGCGCAGCTCTTCGAGCGGCTCGCGTCGCGCGTATTCTACATCGACCACTCCTTACGTGCTGCTCCAGAGCTGATCGCGCGCAACGTGCTCGGCCAAAGCGGCCTTTGGCCTCGCGGCATTTCGGGAGACCTGCCGATACTCTTGCTGCAGGTGCTCGAGCCGGACGACGTACCGTTGGTCGGCGAGTTGCTTCACGCGCAAGAGTATTGGCGCATGAAGGGCCTGAGCGCGGACGTGCTCGTATTGAACGATCACCCGATCGGCTATCGCGACGAGATGCACGAGCAGCTCGAGGCACTGCTCGCAGGCGGGGCATGGGGGGCGTGGAAGAACCGCGCGGGCGGGACATTCTTGCTTCGCGGCGACGGCCTCGGGGAGGCCGAGCGGAACCTGTTCTTCGCGGTGGCCCGCGTGGTGTTGCGCGGCGGTGCCGGTACCATCGAACAGCAGCTGCAACGGGTGCCCGAGGAGCCGGCATGGCCTCCGGCGCTCCCGAGCCGAATCGAGCCCAACTCCAGCCGATCACTCCAGACCGGCACGCCGCCCAAGTTGGCGCTGCCGGCGCTCGTGCATTGGAACGGGCGCGGCGGCTTTGCTCAGGGTGGTCGCGAGTACGTGATCGTGCTCGATGGCGCTGAGCAAACGCCGCTCCCGTGGGCGAACGTGCTCGCCAACCCGCGCTTCGGCAGCGTCGTGACGGCGGCCGGGCCGGCCTACACCTGGTCGGAGAACAGCCGGGAGAACCGGCTCACGCCGTTTGCCAATGACCCGGTCACCGAAGAGACGGCAGAGGCCATCTACCTGCGGGACGACGAAGACGGTCGCGCGTGGGGAGCGACGCCCGGACCGCTGCGCCGCGGGCCCGACGGCGAACGCTGGGTCGTGCGCCACGCCGCCGGCGTGACTCGTTACCTGCACAACGAGCGCGGAATCGGTCAAGAGCTCGCGATCTTCGCACACGTCACGGAGCCGGTGCGCTTTGCTCTGCTGACGCTTACCAACCATGGTCCACGTGCCCGCCGCATCAGCGTCTACGCCTACAACGACTGGAGGCTCTGTCCACCGGTCGCCGGTGATCAGCTGCACGTGACCACCGAGCTTCACGCAGCGTCGTCAGCCGTGTTGGCAAGCAATCGCTACAATCGCGATTTTGCCGAGCGTGTGGCTTTCGCCTATGCGGGTATCCTGCAGTCGGCGACCGGCGACCGTCTCGAGTTCATCGGCCGCAACGGCAGCCTGGCTCAACCCGCTGGCCTCGGTCGCACGAAGCTTTCGGGCCGCTTCGGGGCCGGGCTCGAACCGTGCGCTGCGCTCCAGCGATCGGTCGAGCTCGCCGCGGGCGAGACGAGGCAAATCGTGGTTCTGCTCGGTCAGGGCGAAGACCGAGCCGCAGCCCTCGCGTTGATCGACGCCTTTGGCGAAGTGCCCGCGGCGCTGCGGGCACTGGCTGAGGTCGAGCGACAGTGGGAGCGCCTTCTCGGCGCGGTCGAGGTCCACACCCCCGACGATTCGTTCGATCTGCTGCTGAATCCTTGGCTGCTCTATCAAGCCATCGCGTGCCGGCTCTGGGCGCGCACTGCCTACTACCAGCCCGGCGGGGCGTACGGCTTCCGAGACCAGCTGCAGGATGTGATGGCACTGACCTTCGCCGCGCCCGAGCTCTGCCGCGAGCATCTGCTGCGCTCAGGGGCACGCCAATTCGTGCAGGGGGATGTTCAGCACTGGTGGCATCCTCACTCAGGGGCCGGCGCGCGCACGCGTTGCTCCGACGACCTCTTGTGGCTGCCGTTTGTGGTTGCACACTACGTTGAAGCCACTGGCGATCGCGCGGTACTCGAAGAGCGCGTTGCCTTTCTGGAGGGGCCGGTGCTCGCAACGAACGAGCAGGAAGCCTACGGCCACCCCGTGGTCTCGAAGCAGGACGCTACATTGTACGAGCACTGCATTCGCGCGATCGACCGAGGGCTCACCCATGGAGTCCATGGCTTGCCGCTGATCGGTAGTGGTGATTGGAACGACGGAATGAATCGCGTTGGGATCGGCGGCCGCGGCGAAAGCGTGTGGCTCGGATGGTTCTTGTCGAAAGTCCTCACCGACTTCGCACGTGTCTCTGAAGGCCAAGGCGACATCGAACACGCGGCTCGGTTTCGAAGCGAGGCGACCCGCCTCGGCGCTGCGCTCGATCAGAGCTGGGATGGGGACTGGTACACGCGCGCCTATTTCGACGACGGTACCGCGCTCGGCTCGGCCCAGAACGAGGAGTGCCGCATCGACTCGATCTCGCAATCGTGGAGCGTGCTCTCTGGGCGCGCCGCCGCCAGCCGTGCGGAGCGCGCGATGGACTCAGTGCGCACACTTCTGGTGCGGCGCGAAGCAGGCGTCGTGCCGCTCCTGTCGCCACCTTTTGATCACTCGGCCCAGGACCCGGGCTACATCAAGGGCTACCCGCCTGGAGTTCGCGAGAACGGGGGCCAATACACGCACGCCGCCCTTTGGCTCGTGATGGCCGCAGCAGAAATGGGCAATGGCGACGAAGCCATGGAGCTCTTCCACCTGCTCAATCCGGTGAATCACACACGGACACCCGCAGCCATCGAGCGTTACAAGGTCGAGCCGTACGTCGTCGCCGGAGACGTATATACCAATCCTTCTCACGCGGGCCGCGGCGGCTGGACATGGTATACAGGCTCCGCTGCCTGGATGTATCGAGCCGGACTCGAGGCGATCCTCGGGGTACGCCGCCGCGGGGACACCTTCGCGCTCGAGCCGTGCATTCCAGCTACGTGGCCCCGCTTCAGCGTCATTCTGAGGCTGGGAGCTACCCGCTACGAGATCACGGTCGAGAATCCGGAGCGCAAGAGCCGCGGGGTCGTCCACGTGGAGCTCGATGGGCTGCAAATCGACAGCGCGGCGATTCCCT
The DNA here is from genome assembly GCA_963778655.1 of uncultured delta proteobacterium. Classification (GTDB taxonomy): domain Bacteria; phylum Myxococcota_A; class Polyangia; order Polyangiales; family JAFGIB01; genus CAVZVA01. Next base: position 572,202 of record CAVZVA010000009.1, on the reverse strand, counting down.
TCACCGATGACGGGGGCTCGCACCTGGTGCGCGCGGTCATCGGCCAGCGTGCCATCGAGCCAGGCACGTTCGAGCGCATCCGATGATGGGTCGCCCCGATCCGAGAGCGGCTGGCCAAAGTGCCCAGAACACGAGGATGCCCGCTCCGAAGACGTCAGCGCGCGAATGTCCGCGCTGCGAAAGCCAATCCATCGCCCGTTCGCGCATCCGAAGCGGGGCCGCAAGACTCGCCTTGAGGCTGTTCGGATTGGGCGTCTACCGCTGTGGCGACTGCCGGCTCCGTTTCGTCGGGATACCCCGAACGCGATAGGCTGGCCATTTGTCAGAGCACGCTCGACGCCGCCCGACTCGGCCGACAGGATGTCGTCGGCAACAAGTGCGATGACAACTCGGGGCCCACGACCGCGTTTGCATCGATCCGAGCTGTTAGGGGGCGAGGACAGAAATGCCGCCGACAGCACCGCGAGCGGCGGGCTGCGTCGGACGCCGCCTATGTCATGCCGGATCACACCGCGATCACGCGCTTGATCCGCGAGGCCAACGAGGTCGTCCTGCCTGCCTCCGTCCGCCGCTACCTGGATCATTCCAGAAAATGCCTCGGCAGGTCACCAGCTTTGATGATCCACCTTGTTCCGCCGTTCGGCAGCTCTGTATAGTCCCACCCATGTCCAACGATCCAGTCGACGTGCTGATCGTGGGCGCCGGCGCCTCGGCGGCCGCGTTCGCGTGGAGCTTGTCGGAGACCCGCATGCGCATCCTCTGCCTCGAGCAAGGCGGCTGGATGAAGCCCTCGGACTACCCGACGAACTTCCCCGACTACGAGATGCGCGCCATGCGCCAGCTCTCGACCGATCCGAACGTGCGCAAGCGCCCCGAGGACTACCCGATCAACGCCGCGCAGTCGCCGATCAACCCGGTGATGTGGAACGGCGTCGGCGGCAGCACCATCCAGTGGGCTGCGCACTTCCCGCGGCTCGAGCCTGACGATTTCCACGTGCGCTCGACCGATGGCATCGCCGACGACTGGCCGATCGGCTTCGAGACGCTGGCGCCGTTCTTCGACCTCAACGACAAGATGATGGGCGTCTCGGGGCTCGCGGGTAACCCGCTCAGCCCGCCGCGTAACCCGCCCATGCCGCCAGTGCCGCTCGGCAAGGTGGGAAACGCGCTGGCGCGTGGCTTCGAGCGCCTCGGCTGGCACTGGTGGCCTTCGGACGCGGCCATCGCCACGACTGAGTACGAGGGCCGCGCCCCGTGCATCAACCTCAGCCCGTGCATGAGCGGCTGCGCACAAGGCGCCAAGGCGAGCACCGATATCACCTATTGGCCGCTCGCGCAGCGCCGCGGCGTCGAGATCCGCACCGGCTGCCGGGTGCGCGAGGTCACCCTGCGGCCCGACGGGCAGGCCGGCGGCGTGCTTTACTACGACCGCGACGGAACGCTGCACGAGCAAAAGGCGGAGATCGTCGTGCTCGCGTGCAACGGCGTCGGCACGCCGCGCCTGCTGCTGAATTCGACCTCCGGTCGCTTCCCCAGCGGCCTCGCCAACCGCAGCGGGCTCGTGGGCAAGAACCTGATGTTCCACCCTTGCGGCACCGCGATCGGCCTGTTCGAGGAAGAGCTGGACCACCATGGGCCCATCGGCTGCTGCCTGCTCAGCCATGAGTTCTACGCGAGCGATCGGGCCCGCGGCTTCCACCGTGGCTACAGCTTCGAAGCCCTGCGAGGGTTCGGGCCGATGCAGACCGCGATGATGGGGTTGCAGCGCGGCCGCGTGCGCTGGGGCAAGGCGCACCACGCGAGCTACCGCAAGCTCTTCAACCACACGGCGGGCCTCTTGACCATGAGTGAGGACTTGCCGGAGCTGCACAACACGGTCACGCTCGACCCCGAGCTCAAGGACGGCCACGGCATCCCGGCGCCGAAGATCACCTACGCGCTGAGCGAGAACACCCGCAAGATCCTCGCGCACGGCAAGCAGCGCGCGACCGAGGTGCTCAAGGCGGCGGGCGCATCGGAGGTGGTTACGCTCGATCTGATGCCGGGCGCGGGCTGGCACCTGATGGGCACCGCGCGCATGGGCCACGACCCGGAGACCTCCGTGGTGAACGCCTGGGGACGCAGCCACGACGTGAAGAACCTCTTCATCGTCGACGGCAGCCTGTTCGTCACCTCCGGTGCCGTGAACCCCACGGCGACGATCCAAGCGCTGGCGCTCTACGTCGCCGACGCCATCAAACAGAAGATCGATCACCTCTTCGAGTGAAGCCATGACCGACGCAGCCCGCGATCCCCTCGGCGATGATGCCTTCCTCGACGCTCTGCTCGACACATTGATCCCGCCGAGCGAGACGATGCCAGGTGCCGGTGCGCTGGGCCTCGCCGCAGGGCTCCGTAAGCAGCTCAGCGCGAGCCCCATGCTCGCCGCACCCGCCGCCGCAGCGCTCGGCGCCGTGTACGACGCCGCTCGCGCGCGTGATCCAGCTGGCCTACCCGCGCTCGACCCCGAGGCGCGCGAGCAGCTGCTGGCGGCGGTAATGGCACAGCAGCCGGCGCTCGGCATGCTCCAGCTCTTCGTCTTTATGCAGTACTACCAACACCCGACGGCCTTGCAGGCCCTCGGCCAAACTGGCCGCGCCCCCTTTCCCGAAGGCCACACGATCGAGCCCACCGATCCTGAGTTGCTCGCCAAGCTCACCACCCGCCGCCGCGGGTAGCGCGCTGCGCGCCTGACCCGAGCGCGAACGAAGCGGAGATCCAGGATCGTCTGGTTCATCGACTTCGACCGCGCCAACCCGATCTGTGTGGTCACTACATGGCCGGCGCCTACTCGGCGCTCGGCTGGGGTGTGCTGCGCAGCGCGGACTACGGACAAACCTGGAGCCACATCGGCGGCACGGCCAACGAGGCCACGGTCTTCGGCACAGCGAAGAGTGTCAACGCCATGAACAGCGGCGCGGTGGGCCTGGGCGGCATGCTGGACCCGAGCCTCGAGCTGGCCGCGCAGCCGGGGACGGGCGCATGGAGCATGCCCGGCACTCCGGCCGCGATGACCATCGGCCCCGCACGGGCCGCGGTGATCCGCGACGGCAATCACACCGTCATCGTCACCGCCAACTGGGGCGCCGGCCTGTGGCGCTACGTCGAGCCATAGCCGTGCCGAGTCGTTCCGCGGTCCAGAATCGCGGGGATCTCGTCCGCTTCGTGCGGGCTGTGAGTAATCGCCCGAGTCAGAAGATCGTCGCCGGCTTGGCGAGCGCGAGCAGCCCGTAGCTCGGGTCTTCGACCACGACCTTGCCAAACATGGTCAGGTCGTTGCTCGAGTCGTAGCGACCGTTCTTGGACAGCGCGAACCAGGTGTCGTCGGCGTTGCTCGCCGGATCGTCCCAGGCCCAGGCCAGCCAGCCTAGCCCGCGCGCCTCGCACGCCTGCATGATCTCGAGCGGCGTCAGATCGGTGGGCGAGGGGCCGATGCCGCGGCCCGGACCGAACTCGCCTACGATCATCGGCAAGCCGGTCGCGACCAGTCGGTCGAGCCCCTGGTCGAGTTGGGTCTGCCACGACTCGCCGCCGGCGCCCGCCCAGTTGCCGTAGATGTGCTGCGAGAAGATCACGTTCTTCTGGGGATCGCTGTCGAACACGGCCTGTGCATAGTTGGCCAGGTCGTCGTTGTCCTGGCCACAGCCGCCGGAATCGATCGCGATTGTGCACAGGTAGCCGGCGTCGCGCAGGCGGCCGATCGCGGTGATGTAGGCGTCGCGCCAGGCCGTGCCCGAGGGTCCCCACTCGTTGGCGACGTTGAGGATCATATAGGGCTCGAGCGTCTTCCATGACGCGGCCTGCGCCACCCAGGTATCGACGATGCCGGTCAAGGTCGAGGTATTCTCGTCGCAGGTGCCCTCCCAGTTGCCGGGCATCGGCACCATGTGGTCGTCGATCGACTGCTGCACCAGCGCCACGTTGGAGGCGGCCGAGCGCGAGAAATCGATGTCCCAGCGTACGGTGTTGGCGTGAGTGCTCGGGATGCCGGGCGAGTCGGCATCCCAGTGCAGCTTGTTGACGCCGCGGATGCGCAGCTCGGCGCCATTGCTGTCGTAGAGCTTGTCGCCGACCACGAAGAAGCCGGAGCCGGTGTTGTAGCTGGGGCGTGTCGCCGTGGCGCCGGAGCTCCCGCCCGTTGCGCCGCTGCCGCCCGAGCCCCCGCTGCCGCCCGAGCCCCCGCTGCCGCCCGAGCCCCCGCTGCCGCCCGAGCCCCCGCCGCAGTCGGTGGGCGTGACGACCACGCGATCGATCGCGATCGTGGTCCCGCTGGAGGCGGAGTTGCTGCGGCCGGACGCCGCAACTTGCAGCACGTGCTCGCCCGCCGACAAGCCACCGCGGCTCCAGACCTCGACGTCGTCCGCGCGCTGCGCGGCGTACAGGTCGACGTCCTCGGGCCCCGCACCGTCGAGGCTCACCTCCGCGATGCCGTGGTGCGAGGCTCTCGCCGCGCGCAGCGAGACGCGTTGTCCTTCGAACCGTAGCCGGACCGACGCGCCCGTGCTCGAGGTGTAGTGATCATCGTTCTGGTACTTGCCGGCGCCGGCCGAAATCGACCAGTCACCCTGGTAGTCGAGCTGATCGAGACCGCTGCCGGTGACGCTGTCGTTGAGCGAGACCTCGGTCGCCATCGAGCAGGCCGCGCCGCCGTCCGAGCCGGCAGTGCCCCCGTCGACGCCCGCGGCGCCCCCACCCGTGGCACCCGCCGTCCCGCCGCCAGCTGCTGAGCCGCCGCTGCCACCGGTGCCAGCGGAGCCACCGCCTGTGGGGCCCGCGCCGGCGGGCGCTCCGCCTCCGCCCGTGGCAGCGCCACCGCCTTGCGCTCCGGCCTCGGTTGCCGCGCTTGCGCCGCCCGCCGCCGATCCATCGCCCGACGCCGAGCGCCCCCCGGCGCACGCCATCCCCAGCGTTGCCACCGCGACCACGATCGCCCGAGCCGAACGCCTCTCCAGCATGGCAAATCGGTACCGCGAGCGCGCCCGATCGGCTCAGCAGACATGCCGAAAAGACGGCCGGCAAGACGTGCCGGCAAGACGCGGCGTGCCCGCAAGAGGGGAAGGGGTGGCAGCGTGAAATCGCTCGGCTGCGTTGCGTCGGCGCAACTCCCACATCGTCCCATTCGCAGCGGCGGCTGTGGATCGACGCTGACAACAAGCGTAGCCTCGCGCGGTCATGACAAAGCCCATCCCGAGCGCGCAGTACTCCGTCACGATGCGTGTCGAGTACCCCCACAAGAGCGGCTGGATCGCGAAGCTGAGCAGCCTGATCGCCCGCAACGGCGGCGTGATCCAGGCGATCGACCTGGTACACATCCATCGCGGGCTGAGCGTGCGCGACTACACGGTCGAGTGCAGCTCGCCCGAGCACGCCGAGCAGATCGTCGCGGCGATGAAGCGCACGCGCGGTGTGACCGTGCAATCGGTCTCTGACGAGACGTTTCGCCTGCACCTCGGCGGCAAGCTCGAGATCCGCTCGCGCGTCCCGCTCAAGACGCGCGCCGATCTGTCGATGGCATACACGCCCGGGGTGGCGCGCGTGTGCCGGGCGATCGCCAAGGATCCGCGCATCGCGCACAATCTGACCATTCGCCACAACTGCATCGCGGTAGTCTCGGACGGCAGCGCGGTGCTCGGGCTCGGCAACCTGGGGCCTCTCGCTGCCATGCCGGTGATGGAAGGCAAGGCCGTCCTGTTCAAGGAATTCGGCGGCGTGGACGCGTTTCCCCTGTGCCTCGACACCCAGGATCCGGAAGAGATCATCAGCATCGTGCAGCGCGTCGCACCCAGCTTCGGCGGAATCAACCTGGAAGACATTTCGGCGCCCCGCTGCTTCGAGGTCGAGCAGCGGTTGCAGGCGACGCTCGACATTCCGGTGTTCCACGACGACCAGCACGGCACGGCGGTGGTAGTGCTGGCCGGCTTCATCAACTCGCTGCGCCTGACCGGCAAGAAGCCGAAGGACGTCAAGCTGGTGATCGCCGGCGCAGGCGCGGCGGGGACGGCGTGCGCGAAGATGTTGCTCGACTACGGCGTCAGACACATCGTGGCGTGTGACCGCGAGGGCGCAATCCACGCGGGCCGCGATCTCGGCGACAACGCCAGCAAGCGTTGGCTGGCAGAGCATACCAACAAGGAGCGCGAGCGCGGACCGCTCAAGCGCGTGCTCAAGGGCGCCGACATGTTTCTCGGCGTCTCGGCTCCCAACCTACTGACCGGCGCGGACCTGAAGAAGATGGGCAAGCAGCCGCTGATCTTTGCGCTCGCCAACCCGATTCCGGAGGTGGCGCCCGAAGCGGCGATCAAGATCGCGGCGGTGCTCGCTACTGGCCGTAGCGACTACCCGAACCAGATCAACAACGTGCTGGCATTCCCCGGCATCTTCCGCGGCGCGCTCGACGCGCGCGCACGCACCATCAACCCCGAGATGATGCGCGCTGCGGCAGAGGCGATCGCCTCGCTGGTCGACGACCACGAGCTCGCTGCCGATTACATCGTGCCGAGCGTGTTCAACCGCCGCGTCGCCAAGCAGGTCGCGACCGAGGTCGCGCGCGCCGCACGCGCGAGCGGCGTCGCCCGGCGCCTGCCCAAGGGTACGAGCATCTACCACGCCTGACGCCACACACGGAGCGACCATTATGACCGAAGCACGAATGGGCCGAGAGGCGGCGGGCACGGAGTCGCCGCATGTTCTGTACGCAGTGGACCTCGGCATCGCCAGCATCACACTCAACCGCCCGCAGCGCATGAACACGATCTCACGGCCAATGCTCGCGGAGCTCTCGACGTGCCTCCTGCGCGCGGACGCGGATCCCGAGGTGCGCGTCGTGATCCTGACCGCCACAGGCCGTGCCTTCTGCGCCGGGCTCGACCTCGCGGGGGCCACGAGCGCAACGCCGAACAGCGCCCAGATAGGCTCTGGCGGCACGAGCGCGCCGGTCAACGTGGCGCTGCCCAAGAACGCGCCGCCCAAGGTGCTCTTCGAAATGGACAAGCCGACGATCTGCGCGATCAACGGCGGCGCGGCCGGTTACGGCATGGATACTGCGCTCGGCTGCGACATTCGCATCATGACCGAGAGCGCCAAGCTCGCGCCGGCGTTCGTCAAACGCGGCATCGTGCCCGAGTCGGGCGGCACGTGGTATTTGCCACGCCTCGTCGGTTGGTCGAAGGCGGCCGAGATCATCTTCAGCGGGCGCACGCTGTCTGCCCAAGAGTGCCTGGCGCTCGGCCTCACCTCGTACGTCGTCCCAGACGCCGAGCTGATGCCACGGGCGCGCGCCTTGGCGACCGAGATCGCCCAAAACGCCCCGCTCGCGGTGCAGTCGGCCAAGCGATTGATGCGGGCCGGCCTCGAGCAGACCTTCGGCGATCACGTCGATCACGTGTACTCGCAGTTCCTGACCCTGATGCGCACCGAGGACGCGCGCGAGGGCATGCTGTCCTTCATGCAGAAACGCGCCGCCGACTTCAAAGGTCGCTGATTCGTAGGCCCGCTCGCCGACCAGTACGCCGCGGGGGAAGGCGGGCTCGACTTCACGCGCTCGCGCGCTTGACCGCACCCTGGCCGCGCGACTACCGTGCACCCACTTCCTCGCGTCGAGGCGTCGTGCTTCGTTTGCTCTCAGTCATGCTCGTCGCGCTTGCCGGCTGTGCGAGCGCCGCTGCGCCGCAGCCGCAGGCTGCGAACGCCATACCGCCGTTCGACACCACGGCTTCCCTCCAGATTCCCAGAGAGTTCCCGCTGGCCCTGCTCCAACGGACGGTCGTCGCGCGCGGACTGAGCAATCCGCGCGGAATGTTGGTCTTGTCGGATGGATCGCTGCTGGTGTCCGAAGCTGGCAGCGGCGCGCCCGACGCCCCGCTCTCGGGCACGCTCTCGCACCTGACCGATCGCGATGGTGATGGCGACTTTCTCGACGAGGGCGAACGCAAAGTGCTGCTCGATCAGCAGCCTTCCAAGAACATGCTCGAAGTCGTGCACCGCGACGAGGTGTTCGGAATGGCGGGCATAGCGCGCGGTGGTGACACCGTGCTGGCCGCGCTCGCCTTCTTTGATGGGCCATCGACCTTGTTTCGAGTCGAGGGCGACGCGGCCAGCGTATGGGGAAAGACAAGCGGTGACATCAACGACCTCGCCTACGAGCCGCATTCGCGGCAGTGGTTCGCAGTCGCGACCAACACCGACGAGGTCGTGCGCTTGCGACCCGGCGGGGACGCCGAACGGGTGCTTGAGATTCCGCCCCTGCCGGGTGGACTCGATCCCCTGCCCGGCTACATCCAGTACGACGTGCTCAATGGGCAGATGCTCGTCAGCCTGTTCAGCGGATCGCCGCAAGGCGAAAAGAGCGGCCGTGGGATGGCGCTCATCCCGCGTGCAGGCGGCATCATCAGCGTGGACCCTGCCGCCAAGCGCTTCTCGTGGACGGTGCGGGGGCTGACCGCTCCGACCGGCTTTGTGATCACCAGCGAAGCCTCGATCTACGTGCTCGAGCTCTGCGACGCCTCCGTCGATTCGGTACCGGCGCGCGCGGCGCTGCTGGCGGGGCCGAGCCACGGCGGGTTCAGACGCTTTTCCGGCAGACTGCTGCGCGTCGATCGCATGCACCGGCGGGTCACGCTGATCGCAACCGGACTGGATGCGCCGACCAACCTGGCGTTGGGCCACTTGGGCTTCGGGGAGCACAGGCACACCGTCCTCTACGTAGCCGAAGGCATGGGCACGCCGGGGCGCCCTATTCCAGGCCCGGACGGGGTGGTTCCGCTCACGGGGTTCATCGAGCGCATCACGCTCGAGCCCGGCCGTGACGTCCTCGAAGAGTAGGCTCTCGTCCACCGGGGCCCGCCGGTTCGTCAGGCGATCGAGGCCCCGCCGTCGAGGTACAGCGTCTGGCCGGTCATGTAGTCGGAGGCGGCCGACGCCAGGTACAGGGCCAGCAGACCCACCTCGCGCAGGCGCCCGCCCCTGCCGAGCGGCACGCTGCGAGCCGCGTACTGCTCGGCCGCCTCGGCCGCCTGCTCGCCCAGGGTGCGCGGCTCGGGGTAGAGCCCCGGCGCGATGGCGTTGACCTGAACGTTGTAGCGGGCCCACTCGAGCGCCTGGGCGCGGGTGAACCCCACGACGGCGGCCTTGGCGGCCGTATACAGCACCACGCGTGGGGCGCCGCGCGCCACCGTGTACGAGGCGATGTTGATCACCTTGCCCGAGCGGCGAGCGAGAAAGTGCGGCCCCACCGCGCGCGTGCAGCGCAGAGTCGCCATGAGGTTGAGATCGAGGATGCGTTGCAGACCCTCGTCGTCGATGGTTTGGGTGCGGGTCTCCGGCAGGGCCACCAGCGGCTTCGTAATCGCGTCGCCCAGGTTGTTGACCAGCACGTCGATCCGCCCAAAGCGCTCCAGCACCCGCTGCACCAGGGCCTCGGCACCTGCGGTTTGGGTGACATCGCCGGTGAATACCTCGACCGCGCCCGCCGCGGTCGCGTGGCGGCCGTCTGCGCGCTGCGCCGGCCGGTCGCGGATGCCCTTCGCGGTCGCCTCGGCAAACGTCGGGGTCAGGGCGTTGAGCGCCACGATCGCGCCCGCCTCGGCCAACACCTCGGCGATCCCGCTGCCGATTCCTCGGCCCGCCCCAGTGACCAGCATGACCTTACCGGCAACGGCGAATTCCTCGGGAAGCATCCTCGCGGCGTAGCAGACGCGTCAGCTGCCCTCAAGTCACGCCCGCACGATCGGTGGGCCTGACTGCCGCCGTTCCCCTGCGGTGATCTCGCTTGGATGAGCCTTCACCGACTACTGAGCCTTCCCATGGCCCATGTCGGGCAGCGTAAGGCCGGCGCGCCATGCGATGAAGCGCGCGTGGGTCGAGTTGCCGTTCCAACCTTGCGGGCGATTCAGCTCCTCGGATCGGACCAGCATCTCCTGCGCGCATCGCCGTGCCGCCGGTGTCTGCCGCTTGATCAGGGCCCGCGCATAGACGAGGCAGGTCAAGCTAGTGAAGGTGGACGACCTCGCGGCCTCGCAGCTCGATAGTGCTGCTTCGAGGTGGCTGTCTGCCGCATCGAGATCACCGATACGGATCGCGAGCGCGCCAAGCTGGCGTCCGATCGGACCATAGGTGTTGAGACCGAATCCGCAATTTCCCCACAGCTCGGCGTAGGGAAGCATGAGCTCGTACAGCCAGCGAGTCATCTCGGGGCTGCCGAAGTAGCTGCCCAACTCCGCCAGAAAGCACAGCAGCGACATCGTGAAGGGCTCGTGCATCAACGAAGGATCGTCGTAGATCTGGGCGAGAAACCGGCGGGCAGGCTCGTTGCGCCCGCGATCGGCCTCGAGCCCGACCTGCATCAAACGCCATCCGCTCAACGCCGGATAGCGCAGCGTCATCTCGCGCACGAGCACCTCACACTCCGACGTACGGCCCAAGACACGCAACCAGCCAGTGACCTGCATGCAGTAGACGTGACGCGCGGTCGCTTCGCCGACGCAGGCGCCCATGTCCAACGCCTTGAGCGCCAGGTCTTGGGCTTCCGAAAACTGGCCTGCGACGTAGTGCCGCATGGCGCGAAAGACCGCGAGGTACCAGCGAAACATCGGCTCGCGCATCTGCGTGGCGAGACTCTCGATCACCGAAATGGCGCGATCGACGCCGGTGAAGTCACCGCGCTCCAGGCAGTTCTGGACTTGCGCCGTGGCGGCATGCCAAAGCGCCATGTGATCGCCGCTCTTGTGGCCCAGGCACACGAGCTCTTCGCCGATGACCTCGCGCTGGGCAAGATGTTTTGGCTCGGCAAGCGCGCGGTGACACTGTTGCAACGTCTCGGCTCGCAGTCGCAGATCCGTGATCTGTTTGGAACGTTCCAGCGCCGTCAGCGCAAGCGCCTCGCGCGCAGCGGAATCTGTCGAGTAAGTGCTGCATTTCGCGAGCAGTGCCAGCAGATACGGGCGCTCGGGATCGTCGGCCGCTATCGCACCCAACGCCTCGCGCAACAGGCCGATTTGCTCCCAATCCACGCTTCCGGACTCGGGTACCACCGCCATCAGCTTGGCCGCGCGCGCAATTACGTCGGTGGCGCGCAGCTGCCGGGCTAGCGCGACCGCGTCGAACAACGCGGCACGTGCTCGCGCAACTTCCGCAGCGTGACTCAACGCCTCGCCCTTGCTTAGCAGCAGGCGCATGCGCCGTTCCGGATCACCCGCGCCGTTCGCGTGGATGTGCAATGCGCGATCCAGGTGGCCGACTGCTTCCTCGTACGCCAAACGCCTCGTCGCCGCTTCCGCTGCCCGCAGCGCGTAGGGCAGCGCCTTACCCGCGTCGTGCGCTGGCCAGGCTTGCGCGAAGTGGTGCGCCAGCTCCGGCACGCCGGCGTCCGCGGAAGGCGCCTCAGCCTCGAGCAGGGTGCCGGCCTTTCCATGGAGAGCGGCGCGCGCGTCGACACCAAGCTGCTCGTACAATGCATTGCGGATCAACCCGTGCGCGAAGCAAAACGTTCCGATCGCGTTCGGGACCTCACGGACGACACCCGCAGCCTTGGCAGCGCCGAGCTCTGGCAACACCACAGCGGCACCGGTCCCAAGCAGCCGTGCGAGTCGAGCTACACTGAACTCGGAGCCCAGCACGGCCGCGACGCGCAATACCTCAAGCGTCGGCGGCGCGATCACGCCGATGCGCTGCGCGATGCTGCCGGCCAGACCTTGGCCGTACGTGGTCGAAGGCAGCTGTCCCCAGTCGATGGCGCCATCGAGCCGTCCGCTCGTCTGCCAGCCGTATGCGATCTGCTGCAAGAACAACGGGCTGCCGCCGGTGAGCTGGTGCAGTTGGTCCACGACCGCTTCCGGACCACGCTGACCCACCCGCAGCTCGAGGAACTCATCGACATCCTGCCGGCTCAGACCCTGGAGCTCGACGTATGTGGCGGGGACCTGTTGAATGAAGGTCGTGATCGACTCACGGACGGCGACGGGCTGGGACGCGATTGGTCTCATGGAGCACGCAATCAGCACGCGCGAATTGTCCAGGTTCCGAGCGACGAATGAGAGCAAGCGCAGAGTCGGTTGATCCGCGCGCTGGAGGTCGTCGAACAGCAGCGCAATCGGACGCTGCTCGGCGGCGCGCTTGAGGAAGGCGACGACGCCATCGAAGAAGCGAAAGCGCGCCGATTGTTCGCCGATCGAAGGTGCAAGCGGCAGGTCCGGCAGCCATTCGCGGAGCTCCGGGATGCCTTCCGCAATGTCCGCGACACTCTTGCCCATCAACGCGATCAGGTCCCGCGAACCGCGATCGCGTTCACAGTCGCGCAGAACTTGAGTCCAGGGCCAGAACGCCGGCGCCCCTTCGTCTTCGATGCAATGACCGAACCACGTGTCTCCGCCCGCCATTGCCGCTCGATGCCCAAGCTCGACCAGCGTCCGTGTCTTGCCGATGCCGGGCTCTCCGATCAGCAGCAGCATTCGGCAGTGGCCGTTGAATGCGTCGCGCGCGCTCGCCTCGAGCATGGCGAGCGCACTGCGCCGGCCGACGAAAGCATCCCGCATCGGCGCGCCGGCGTTGGGCGGCGGGGTGCTTGTCGCCGCTCGAGATGGCGCACTGTCTGGAGGCTCCGAAAGCTGGGGCTCGTACTCCGAGACCGGAAGCACGAATTGGTAACCTCGGCCCCTCACCGTGCGGATGCTCAGCTGCGACTCGCCGTCATCGCCTAGCGCCTTGCGCGCGCCGTGGACGGCACGCTTGATCGAAGCTCGAGTCACGCACTCGTCGGGCCACACCACGCGCAGCAGCTCTTCATCGGGGACCGGACGGTCACGGTGCTCGACCAGATGAAGCAGCAGCTGCAAGACCCGGGGCTGGACCGGAAGCCGTTCTTGCCCGCGCCGAAGCTCGAAACGAACCCCGTCGAGCACGAGGTCGCCGAGGCAAAGCGCTCGCTGTCTCGGGCGGCTCTGCTGCAGCTCCGCATCGGCCGCTGCAAGACCGTTCCCCTGTGGCGCGAACGACGCTACCGACAGCTCGGGTTCGATCGACATCGCAACTGGCGCAGCGTAGACGAAATCGCGAATCGGCAAACCTGCGCCACGTTGGGGCTCAGGATGCGTTGGGCTGGTCTAAATGCAAACCTGGGACGATGCAATCGCGAAATGAAAGCCGTCTCGAAGCCGCGGCGAACGCATGTGACTCGTCGCCGCGCCCTCGCCGATGCCCAGACTTTGTCCCGCCGCGATCGGAGGGGCAAGGCGCGGCTCGGAATGGTTAGGCATTTCCAAGCCTTAGCAGGCTGTGGACAGTCGCGCTTCAAGGCTCGACATAGCGGCCCGCGGGCGCCGTGCGCGTGCCGCGCTGGTCACCAATGGTTACCATTGGTCACTCGCTTAGGATTCGTTGGGCAGGTGGGTTGCGATTGGCAGGGCCCCGTCGAGGGTGTCGGGGCAGCCCAACGCCTGAATCAGATCGCTTGAAACAACACGCAGTCCTGGCAGCCCATACCGCCGTTGCAGGTTGCGCATTCGGGATTGAGTATGAACATGTCGAAGACATCGAAGCAGAGGAGGTCCAGGTCTTTGCACGGACCGTTGGGGTCTCGCGCTCCGCTGCCCGTCCCGCTGGCATCGCTGCCGCCAGTGCCGGTGCCAGCGCTGCCTGGAGCGCCCCCGGTGCCGCCGGTGCCACTCGACCCGCTCGCGCCTGTGCTGCCGCCCGTGCCGCTCGACCCGCTCGCGCCTGTGCTGCCGCCCGTGTCACTCGACCCGCTCGCGCTCGTGGTGCCGCCGGTGCCACTCGACTCGCCCGCGCCTGAGGTGCCGCCGGTGCCACTCGACCCACCCGCGCCTAACCTGCCGCCCGTACCGCTCGACTCGCTCGTGCCTGCGGTGCCGCTCATGCCGCTCGAACCGCTCATGCCCGCCGTGCCGCTCGGCCCGGCGATGCTGCCGACGCCTGCCTGACCCATCTCGCCGGCGGCAGCCGTGCCGCTGCCTGCGCCGCCGGGGCTACCGGTGTCAGACGCGCTGGCGTCAGTGCCGGACTTGCTGTTGCTGGCGCAGCCCGCGCCGAGCCATGCTGCGAGCGCGACGCCAAACCAAACCTGCAGACCAAGCGAGCGCACGGACATGAGACCTCCTCGCGAAGGATTGGGGCGACCACCAACTTCCTTCCGCTGAGTCGCTTCTTGCCATCGATCATTGCGTCGATTGGGACCGCTAGTCGCGTGGGGTAGGTCTTTCAGCCCTACGGGTAACACTTGATGTACGTCGCCCAACGCGCAAGAGCGGGAGCGCGCGCCAGCCGCTCAAGCCGCTCGAACCGGCCAGGCGGAACCCGAGGGAACGAAACGGAACACCCATCCCGCTGCGTTTTCTCCGCGTTTTCGGCGTGTTGCGCGGGAAACCTTGTGCCGGCGTCTAGATGGCGCAACACTCGGGCAGCGGTTCGACTCCCGCTGCCTCCACCATCCGAGCACTGGTTGTGTTGTGAAGACGAGCATCCGGTCGCGCGTGTCAGGAGGGGCCGTTGGCGGCGGGGCGCGCTGGCAGGCGGTCGTCGCGCTGGCGGTGCTCGCGGTCGCGACGGCCAGCGCCTGCAGAGGCAGAGGCGCGGCTGGGGACGCGGCGAAGCAAGCTGTGGCAGCGCCGGCTTCGAGCAAGGGGGGCGAGCCTTCGGGCAGCTCGGCCACTTCGAGCGGCTCGGCGCCGGCTTCGAGCAGCACGCCCGCTGCAGCGGCCGAGCAGGCGCCGCCCTCGGGCGCGCAGACCATGCTCGACAGCATGGACACGCGCAAACCGGTGCCGCTGGTGCCGATGATGGCCAACCATCAGAAGCAGAACATGCGCGATCATCTGCGCGCGGTGCAGGACATCACCGCCGCGCTGGCGGTCAAGGACTTCGACGCCGTCGAGAAGGCCGCGCGCCGCATCGGCTACTCCGAGCAGATGGGCCAGATGTGCACCCACATGGGCGCTGGCGCCCCGGGGTTCACGCAAGCCGCGCTCGAGTTCCACCACACCGCAGACACCATCGCCCAAGCCGCCAAGCACCACGACGCCACCGCCGTGTTGACCGCGCTCACCCACACGCTCGCGACCTGCACCAACTGCCACGCCACCTTCAAGCAACGCGTCGTGGACGAAGCGACCTGGACTTCGCTCACCGAGCGGGCCGCCCCGAGCGAGGCGATGCACCCGTGAAGAGCGGCGGACGGACCGCTAACTAACCGATCGATAGGGCCGCTGCCGAATCGTGATCGGTGTGATCGGTCATTTAGCTCGCCGCCGTCGTCGCGTACGAGCGCCGGTACTCCTGCGTGGCTTCCTCCAGGGCCGGCGCGACGTCGCGCGGAAGCATGACGCCGGCCTGGACCGCGCGCTGTGCCGCCCCTTCGAAGCGCGCGAGGTACTTCGCCTCGCCGCCATAGAGCGCGTCGAGCTTGGCGGCGCCAAAGGGCCGGTTGGAGCCGCGCAAGGAGCCGGAGAAGTCGTTGGTGATCGGAATCGAGCTGTTGGTCGCCACCGGCGCATCGACTTGCGGCAGGCGAATGCCACCCTTCGCGATGCCGTGCGCGTCGCGCACGAGCTCCGGCCCCTCGCCAGCGAATTCGAGCTGCGGCTGACTGGGCGGCGGAGCGCCGCCATCGACCCAGCGCTTGAGATGGTGCAGCGCGGCGTCGTAGTACGGGATGAGCGCGATTCGGTTCATGCTCTGCGGAGGGGCCGGCACGACGCCGTTCTCACGCTCGTACTTCCTGTTGCGCAGGAGCTGAGTCTGAACCGGGACGTGCGTGGTCCCGGCAGATTCCCAGGTGACGAAGCGATCGGTGTCCGGCTGGCGTACGCGGTAACAGGCGATCGCTTCGAGCTCGGAGTTCACGATCATCGCCGGCACATCGAGCTCCCGGATCAGATTGGCGCCGCGCGGCACGCGGGCCGGTGCGGGCCGCTGCGACAGCGCGAGGATTCTGTCGCCTTCCAGCGGCGCGCCCGCGCCGAAGTAGATCTGCAGCATGAAGCCATCGAAAACTGGGTCGAGCGGATGGATCGCGTTCACGTACGTTGCCAGGCGGCCGGCGGATTGCGAGGCTCCAATGGCGATCACCTTCCTCACATCCAGGCCGCCGAGCGGATCGAGGCCGGAGCGGTCGCGGTCGGGGCCGACCGCGCGCCCCACCTGAGCGTAGATGCCATAGGAGCCGGCGTCGGTCGGAATGCTGAGCTCGCCGTAGCGTTCGGGATCCCACGCCGCGAGGCCCTGCGGATTGGCCGCAAAGCCGTGAACGCCGACGCGTTGCACGCTGGCGCCGACGTAGGCGTAACCGCCCTCGAGAATCTCGGGGCTCTCGCCATGGAAGAGCTCATAACCGGCGGTCACATTGTTCCAGCAGACGATCACGGTGCCGTTGAATGTCTTCGGGTCGGCTGGCCGGTAGACCAGGAAGCGGGTCTTGAAGGGCATGTCGCCTTTGGGCTCGGCCCGCCACTGGCCGTCGCGGCCCCAGTCGGCGCCCGCGACCGGGCGGTAGGTGGTCGCTTCGCCCGCGATGAAGAACTCTTCCTCGAGGTAGCCGCGCGTGGCGAGATCGAAAAGCGGTCGACCGAATGCCCAGCCGTGCTTACCGCCCGTGATCGGTCCTTCAATCATGCCTCTCCTTTCGCACCCGCAGGATTGAGAAGCAAGCGCGCCTGCGGCGCGCGCCCGCCGGTCTTGCTGTCCCGCGCTTGGAGCGGGGCGTATCCCGATAGGCCTATTC
The DNA here is from genome assembly GCA_963778655.1 of uncultured delta proteobacterium. Lineage (GTDB taxonomy): Bacteria > Myxococcota_A > Polyangia > Polyangiales > JAFGIB01 > CAVZVA01. Next base: position 555,437 of record CAVZVA010000009.1, on the reverse strand, counting down.
GAATATGACGCGGAGTGAGGCGCTGCGGGGCTTAGCCTGACAGGCCAGCACGAAGCCGCGCTTCTTCTGGCCCTTGGACAGGGCGTCGTCGACCGCGCACTCCACTTTCCCTTCCGTCAGTCGGCCGATGCAGGTGCCGCAGTAGCCCTCCTCGCACGACGTCGGCACTGCAACGCCCGCCGCGAAGGCAGCCTCGGTGAGCGTCTGGTCCGGAGCGCAACGCAGCTGGTGCTCCACGCCGAACAGATCGAATGTGACCAGGCTGGCAGGCAGCTCGCCGTGCTGCGCCGCTGGCGCGAGCACGGCGCGGTCCTTCAGCGGCGAGGCGAAGCGCTCCACGTGCAGGTCTTCGGGCGCGACGCCCATGTCGAGCAGGCCTTCCTCGACCACGTCCATGAATCCCCACGGCCCGCAAACGAAGAACAGACCCCGGGTCTGGCCGTCGCAGTAGGCCTGCACGTCCCGCGTGTCCAGCCGGCCTTCGCGCCTGCCGATGCGCTCGATCAACTTGAACCGGCGGGCGGCTCGATTGCGGAGCTCCGTGATTGCACCACGAAAGATGGTCTCCTCTACGCTTCGATTCACGTAGAGCAGGCGGACGTTGCGGGGAGTGGTCACGAGCGCCTCTTGCGCGATCGACCACACCGGTGTGATCCCGCTGCCGGCGGCGAACAGGAACAGGTCTCCGGGGCGGTCCGGCACCGTGAAGCGACCGTCGGGTGGCAGCACGTCGAGCCTCTCGCCCACCTTCACGCGATCGCAGAGCCAATTGGACACCCTGCCACCAGCGATGCGCTTCACCGTGATGGTGGGTGGCTCGCCCGCGCTCGGCACGCTGGACAGCGAGTAGCACCGATTCAGCGGCTCGCCGTCGATCTCGACCTGCAACGTCAGGAACTGGCCAGGCGCGTAACGGAACTGCTCCCGCTCCTGCTCCGGGACCTCGAACACGAGCGAGCGGGCGGTGGCGGTCTCTTCCCGAATCGCCGCAACCCGCAGGGACCGGAAGCGCCGGCGGTTGGCGCGATCGGCCTCGAGCGTGCTCGGCCTGCCGTCGGGTTCATTGCTCGGGCGCGTGCTCGCAGCGCCGCCGCGGTCCTCGGCTCGTTCTGTCGACTGCAGCACGGGCGCCTGGTCGGAATCGTTCTCCCGCGCGGACTGCGTCGGCACGTGACGCCGTGCGTTCGCCGTGGCGCAGATGGGGCAGCGCTCGAGCGTGTCGTCCTGCCAGAGCATGCAGGTGGGGCACTGATACCCGTTGAAGAAGCCACGCGGCTTGTCCCTGCCCTCGAGTCGTCGACCTTCTCCGTCGTAGTTGGTGAAGATCTCTCCATAGTCGAGGCCGAGCTGCTTTGCCTTCTGTCGGCAGATGGCGTTGAAGGGATCCACGATGGCGGCGATCGCCGCCGCGAGCCCGTCCGCATCGCCTGCGGCCTCGTAGCGCTTCTCCACCTCGCGAACGCGCTCCATCAACGCCAGCCATTCGGGGTTGAGCAGATCGAAGACCCAGGGGTCGGTCTCGCTGTACGACTCGCGTTGCGTCACGTCGAGCGCGCCAAAATGGAACTTCGCCATCAGCGTGCGCTCGAATCCGTCGGGGTGGGCCCAGGAGCGATAGAAAAAATCGGTCTCCCGCAGCAAAACGGGATAGGTCTCGCGGCCGTAGCGTTCGTAGGCGGAGAAAGCGGCGCGGCTGGTGTCCCCGCTGGCCAGGGCCTCAGCGCTGCTGACCGCCGCCATGTAGGCGGTGCCACTCCCGTAGTTGAGCCCGTGGCTGAACAACGGATTGCTGAACTGCGCGGAGTCACCGATCGCGACCCACCCATCTCCCGCGATCTGGGTGCAGTCGTGGGCAAGACCCAGGAAGGCCGCATAGGGACGCCGCTTCTCCCGGTACGGCTGCTCCACGAGCTCGTAGTGCTCCATGATCCACCCGAACGCGGGGTAACGCTGCACGTAGTGCTGGAAGCGCTGCTCGATGGGAAGGTCCAACGCCGTGTCCATATCCTCGCGCACGGTGATGCCGATCGAGGTGAGCAGCGAAAACTCGGCGCCGTGCCGGCTCGCGAGGTCTCGCCGTGACGGCAGATCGGCATCGTCGGGCGAGCTGTGGTCCATGACGTCGTTCACGAGCGCGGCGATCGTCTGGTCGTCGGCCGACTCCCAGGAGTGCAGCGTGATGAACCACACCCAGCCCTGGGGCATGCACAGGTGGCGCGTCGCCGGGTCCTGCCAGCGCAAGAGCGGCACGGGCTTCTTCTGGCGGAAGTAGGCGAAGTAGCAGTTCGTCTGGAAGCTGTCGTGCAGCGACGGATCCTTGCGGTACAAGCCGAGGTGACGGGGCAGCACCGCCGCCGGGCCGGTGGCGTCACAGATGATCTTCGCCGTCAGCGCGTACTCGCCGTGGGGGCCTACGCAGTCAAGCCTCTTGACCACGCCATCGAGGTCGCTGCTCTCGATCTCCACCTGGGTGCCGGTACGGATCTCGATGCCGGCCTCGCGAGTGAGGCGCTGGAGCGCCAGCTCGAACACGCGGCGCTCGACCTGGAAAGTTTCCTCCAGGTCCACGACGTCCACCTCTCGCTCCGGTCGTTCCGACTCGGGCCCGACCCAAAAGAAGCGGATCCCGGTCTTGTTGCCGAACAGGCGGCGCAGCTGCGGCATGGTGAAGCCCATGTCCAGGAAGGCCCGAACGGTGGTGGACAGCGTGCTCTCACCGATCTTGTAACCGGGGATGTCGCGGCGTTCGAGCATGACCACGCGGGCACCCGGGTACATGCGTCGCAGCCACTGGGCATACATCATGCCCAGCGGACCCGCGCCGAGGACGGCCACGTCGCAGTCCGTGGCCTCCGCCGACGTCGGGCGATCAGCTCGGCGCTCCGCAGTCGGGAGCTCGGCCTCCAGCAGGGCGGCGACCGTGCGGTAGTCCCGCGCGAGCTGGGCCCCGAGGGCGCGATGGAAGGCGAGCGCGAGCGCCGGGCTGCCGGTGCTCGCCTTTCGATAGGCCTCGCGCGTGAGGCGGGCGGCGCGCACGCCGCCGACGGCGATGCAAGATGCCGAGCGGGGCGCGTTGTCGACCAGCGCGAGCAGGCCCAGCATGTCGCCGGGGCCCATGCGGCTCAGCTCCTGTTCGTGGCTCGGGCGGCCACTTGTGACCCGTACCTCGCCCGAGAGCAGGATGAAGATCTCATCGTCGGTGTCGCCCTCCCGGATCAGCCGCTCTCCATCGCCGTACTCGGCGACGGTCAGCAGCTCCGAGAGCAAGGTGACGTCGTTCATCGAGACGCCGCTGAAGTGGGGGACTTTGGCCAGGACGGCGATGTCACCGAGGGTCAGCATCCCCTCCCCTCCTCTCCGGCGGCCGTCGCCATCCGTCGCGAGCGCGAGCGATTGAGCACGATCGTGGTCTTGCGGATCCGGTGGGCCAACTCTCGGCACAGATGGGCCAGAAAGCGTGTCGCCGTCTCGGGGTGATCCGCCCACAGTCGTTCGAGCCGCGCGCGGCGCAGCACCAGGGCGGTGCAGCCCGCGTCGGAATAGACGGTTGCCGTGGCCGGACCCGGATCGAGCAGCGACACCTCGCCGGCCACCTCACCCGGCCCCAGCCGCGAGAGGGAGTTGCCTCGCTTGCTCGCGAACTCGACGTCGAGCGCGCCCTCCCACACCAGGTAGAGCGCGTCCGACGGAGTGCCCTGGGTGATGAGGGTCTCGCCGGCGGCAATGTGCTCAATCTCCAAGGCCGCGAGCAAGCCGTCCAGCTCGGCTGGCGATAGCGCTACCGAAAGGCTCGGGAATTGGCTGGTGAAGAGATCGGCTTTCAACATCGAGGCTCCGTTGGTGGGCAGCGATCGCTCAGAGACAACCCACGGCCAGAAGAGAATAGTCGGGATGGGTGCCCTTTCCACAACCGCGGGTTGTCGCGTCGAACGTTGCCCAAACGGAATTTTTTCGGCTCGCTGCGCGCACGAGCCCGTCGGGCCCCGCCGCCACCATTGCTGCGCCCGCGTAGCCCGGGCATCGCCGAGCCCGGCCGCTGCAGCGGTCGATTCGAGGCGGTTCTCTTGTCGCGGCGAGCCGGTTGTTGAGCCGGACCGGGTGGAGCCGGGGCTCGGCTGGGCTCGGCGGCTCGGGTGCAGCCGGCGGAGCAGCTGGGCTCGGCGGCTCGGGTGCAGCCGCGGATCGGCTGGGCTCGGCCAAAGCGGCCGCGGCGGCAGCGGAGCCACCGGAGGCAGCGGAGCCACCGGAGTCGCCGGCTTGCGCTATGGTTCGCGCATGAAGAAACGCAAGCTTGGCACACAGGGACTCGAGGTCGCCGAGATCGGGCTCGGCTGCATGGGCATGTCGGAGTTTTACGGCCCGCGCGACGAGGCGGAGTCGATTGCCACCATCGAGCGCGCGCTCGAGCTCGGGGTCGATTTCTTCGACACGGCCGACATGTACGGCCCGTTCACCAACGAGGAGCTGCTCGGGCGCGCGCTGCGCGGCAAGCGCGAGCGCGCGATCATCGCCACCAAGTTCGGCAACGTGCGCGGCGCCGACGGCTCGTTCCGGGGCGTCGACGGGCGTCCCGAGTACGTGCGCAGCTGCGCGGATGCGTCATTGAAGCGGCTCGGCGTGGAGCACATCGACCTCTACTATCAGCACCGGGTCGACCCCAACGTGCCGATCGAAGACACGGTAGGGGCCATGGCCGAGCTGGTGCGCGCCGGCAAGGTGCGTTACCTGGGGCTTTCCGAGGCCGCCCCGGCCACGATCGAGCGCGCCCATCGGGTGCACCCGATCAGCGCGCTGCAGACCGAATACTCGCTGTTCAGCCGTGAGCCGGAAGAAGGCATCCTGCGGACCACGCGCCGGCTCGGCATCGGCTTCGTCGCCTACAGCCCGCTCGGGCGCGGCATGCTGAGCGGCGACATCAAGCGGTCGGAAGACCTCGCGCCCGACGACCGGCGGCGCATGTTTCCGCGCTTCACCGCCGAGAACTTCCAGCAGAACCTGCAAGTCGTGGCGCGTCTGAACGAGCTCGCGCGGGCACGCAAGGTGACCCCGGCGCAGCTCGCGCTCGCGTGGGTGCTCGCGCAGGGCGACGACATCGTGGTGATTCCGGGTACCAAACGGCGGCGCTACCTCGAGCAGAACGTGGCGGCGACGGAGATCGCGCTCAGCCGCGACGAGCTCGCGCGCATCGATGAGGCGGCGCCCAGGGGCGCCGCCAGCGGCCAGCGCTATCCCGACATGCGCAGCGTCAACCGCTGAGGCCGCCGGCTCGGGCGGTTTTCCCGGCCAACGGGCGCGGCCTCGGTGTTACGCTTCGCGGACGCTGCAAGCGAGGTGCATGGTCATGATCGTCACCACCAACCGCATTCCGGTGGCCAAGGGCCACGAAATCGATTTCGAAGATCGCTTCAAACGCCGCGCCCATCTGGTCGACCAAGCTCCCGGGTTCGTGCGCAACGAGGTGCACCGGCCACGGCCCATGAAGCTGGACCACGCGCAGGGCACCTGGACCGACGACCCGGAGGCGCAGGGCTACTACGAGGTCAAGACCTGGTGGCGCAGCTTCGAGGACTTCGTGGCGTGGACACGCAGCCCGGCCTTTGCCGAGGCCCACAACAACCGGCCGCCGCGCGAGATGTTCGCCGGCCCCAACGTGCTCGAGATCCACGAAGTGCTGACCAGCACCGACTTGCCGGGCTGAGCGCAAAGGAGCGCGCGATGCGTTCACGATTGCGACCCCGTGAGTCGCTGTCGCTGCTGGCCTCGCTGTGGCTCGGCAGCGGGGCGCTCGGCTGCGGGGGTGGTGGGGCGGGTGCGGACGGCGGCTCCGGCGGCGGCTCGCAGGGCAAGAGCTTCGACGCCTGCGCGATCGTCACGCAGGCCGACGCGACCGCGCTGTTCGGCCAGACCGCCAAGCGCGATTCGGACCAGTTGATAGTGGACCCTGCCTTGCTCGGGCAGTGCTCCTGGACCTACGAGGAGCAAGACAGCATCGGCAGCACCTACAGTCAGAACCTGCATTTTCGTCTGTGGGACGGCACCGGCTACAACAGCGCGCCGTCCGGCGCGGATCCGCTGGCGGTCGGACAGGACGGCTACGTGAAGGTCAGCGAGATGAGCGGGATCGACATCGGGTGGCTGCAGGGCGGCCGTTCCGTCGTGCTCACCTACTTCAGCATCGGCGCGACCATGCCGACCAACGCCTCGATGGTCGAGCCGATGAAGATGTTCGCGATGGAGGTCAGCAGCCGCTTATAGGCTCGCCCGGTCGGATCTCTCCGAAGTCGCCCGCGCGACCGGCCGCGAAACGAGCTGCCCCCAGCGATGCTCCCGGCGGCGAGCCCGGGCTGACTCGACTTCCGGCGCGGCGCACTAGGACTAGGACTAGGCGCCGGGATTCGAGCTCGTCGATCGCCGACCCGGGCCTGGACGTGCCTGAGCGTTGGCCGGGCACGTCCGAGAGCGACGACCCGACCTGTGCCTGTTCACGAACGGGCGAGCTTGCGGCGCAAGGGCTCGCGGATGCCCATGAACGGCCTGCGGCCTCGTGCTCGGGCAAGCGTGCGGCAGGCGGCTCGCGCCCTCCCCTGCCTGCACAAAGCTGCCGCCAGTTATCCCTACCGAGCATTCTTGAGAAAAGTGCAAGACCTGTGAACCGTGTCGCTTGCCGGCGTGCTAGCTCATCTTGTAGTTCCGCTGGAGCTGCGTGTGCGGGCGGACGGGCGTTCTGTGAGCTGGCGCGAGTCATGGAGGGGCGGGCTGCGCCCCGGTTTCGCATCCCGTAGGGCGCTGTACGCGCTCTTGGCAGCGCTCACCGCGAGCGTCACGGCGCAGGCCCGAGCGGACGACACCAAGCGCGTGCTCGTGATCGTCGGGCCGACCGGCGGCTCGGGCAAGCCTGCGGAGCTCGAACGCGAAACTCGCGCCGCGGTCGCGAAGCTGTCCTTCCTCGAGCTGCTCCCGCCACCGCCGCTCGACCTCGAAGCCGTGCAGCTCGCGATCGACTGCACAGACGAGAGCCCGAGCTGCCTTTCCGCGGTGGCGCACCGGCTCGAGGCGCAGGTGCTGGTGGTGCCCTCGGTGGCTCGCCGCGGAGGCTCGCTCGTGCTGCGCCTGATGCGCTTCGATGCGGAGGGCGAGGGCGAGCCGCGCTCGGTCAGCCGCGGCGGGCGGGGAAGCAAGCTCACCCGTGCTCAGCTCGCGGCGCTCGACGGGATGGTCCACGAGCTGTTCGAGGCCGAACAATCCGCAGCCGAGGAAGCCGCCAACCGACCCGCAGAAGCGGCAGCGCCCGAGCCCAAACCGGCGGAGACTGCCGCGCCGGCGCGTGCGACGCCCGCCGACCGCGGCGGCGCGGTGCTGCCTTTGCCGCCGCTGCTGGTCGCCGGTGCGGGCGTGGTGGCAATCACGGCGGGCGTGGTGATGTTCGCCGCGATGAAGGCCACCGAGCACAATTACGCCGCGCTGCCGGTGACCACGGCCGCGCAAGCCGACGCCGCGGAACGCACGCGCACGCTCGGCCATCACCAAGCGCTTGCCGCCAGCCTGCTGCTGGGCGTGGGTGGCGCCGCGATTGCGGCCGGCGGGGTGTGGCTGGCGCTCGATCTCGATCGCGCAATCGAAGCGCGGCCGGACCGAGACCGCGCTGGCGCCGCTGATCGGCCCGCACGCCGCCGGTCTGGCCGTGTCCGGGACCTGGGAGACGAGCCTGTGACTCGGGCTCGCTGTTCCTCAGCCTGGCTCGGCCTGCTGCTTGTGCTGCCGCTCGCAGGCGTCGCGGGCTGCTCGTTCCACGACAAGGCCAACGGGGCGCACGGCTGCGACTCCAGCTGCCCGCCCGGGCACTGCTACCTCGATTACTGTCTGGCCGATGCCACGGGGGGCCTGCCGGCAACCGGCGAGGGCGGCTCGGGCTCGGGGCTCGGGGGTGCGCAAGGCGGCGGGGCCGGCTCGACCGCGGGCGGCTCGGGCTCGGGCTCGGTCGGAAGCGGGAGCCCGACGCCGCAGGGCAATTGCGTGGCCGGCGCGCCGTGTTACCTCGGCCCGCCCGAGACACGGGGCAAGGGCATCTGCCGTGACGGAAAGGCTCAGTGCAACGGCACCAGCTTGCAGGCCTGTGTGGGCCAGCTCGCCCCGGTCAGTGAGGCTTGCAACGGCGCAGACGATGACTGCGACGGAAAGGTCGACGAAGAGATTGCGCTCGGCTCGTGTCCGGTGACGGGTCAAGGCGCCTGCGGCGCGGGCGTGTTGGCCTGCGAGCAGGGTGTGCCGGTGTGCCGCGCTGGCGGCGGGCCCTCGGCCGAGGTCTGCAACGGGATCGACGACGACTGTGACGGCGTGATCGACAACGGCACCGACGTCAACTGCTACCCGGCGGACATGCCCGGCTGCACCGCCGACGGAAGCGGCGGCTTCGCCTGCACCGGCGTGTGCAAGGCGGGCAAGCGCGTGTGCAAGGACGGCAAGCTGCAGGCGTGCGGTGGTGCGGTGGTGCCTTCGCAGGAGGTGTGCGGAGGCACCGAGGCGGCCGACGAGAACTGCAACGGCCAGATCGACGACGGCTGCCCCTGCACGGGCTCGCAAACCCAGCGCTGCTACGGCGGCCCCGCGCGCACCGCCGGCGTGGGCATCTGCCGCGCCGGCACGCAGACCTGCCACAACGGCGCCTTCGGTGCGTGCGAGGGCTCGGTCGTGCCGGGCACGGAGAGCTGCGCCAATCCGGGCTCGGACGACGACTGCAACCGCTTGACCGACGACGTGCCCGGGCTCGGCCTGCTGTGCCTGGACTTCGCGAAGCAGGGCGTGTGCCTGTTCGGCACGCAGCAGTGCAAGGGCAGCGACTTGGTGTGCGTGACCCCGACGCCGCAATCGTCCGAGACCGCGTGCGACGGTAGCGACGAGGACTGCGACGGCTACGTGGACGAAGACTTCCAGCTCGCGACCGACCCGCAGAACTGCGGTGCGTGCGGCACGCGCTGTGGCGCGGGTGCCGAGTGCTGCGCCGGCGTGTGCAGGGACGTGAGCTCGGACCCGCAATACTGTGGCAGCTGCGGCAATGCCTGCGGCGCGAGCTCGGCCTGTTGCGGCGGCACCTGCGTGCCCACGACGACGGTCGATCACTGCGGCGGCTGCGGCGGTTGCAGTGCCGGTCAGGCTTGCTGCGGCGGCGCGTGCATCGACACCGGCAGCGTGGACCATTGCGGCGGTTGCGGCGGCTGCGGCGCGGGTCAGGCCTGCTGCGGCAACGCGTGCGTCGACACCGGCAGCGTGGACCATTGCGGCGGTTGCGGCGGCTGCGGCGCGGGTCAGGCCTGCTGCGGCAACGCGTGCGTCGACACCGGCAGCGTGGACCATTGCGGCGGCTGCGGCGGCTGCGGCGCGGGCCAGGCCTGCTGCCCCAGCGGCTGCGTGGACATCCCCGCCGTCGCACAGTGCTGCGACGCAACCAGCGTCGCCGATGCCTGTGGCGCTTGCAGCGCATGCCCCAATGGGCAGGCGTGCTGCCAGGGCGGCTGCACGGACACGAGCACCGACGACATGAACTGCGGCGGCTGCGGAAACGCCTGCACTGGCGACGGCTGTCACTGCGCGTCGGGTCAGTGTATGGATGGGAGTAACGCCCCATGTCCGTGACGCCGAGCAAGCCTCTGCCCGCGCAGGCCCCCGACCCCCTGATCGGCACCCGGATCAACGACCGCTACCTGGTCGAGCGCGTCCACGTCCGCGGCGGGATGAGCGTCATCTACGCCGCACTGCACGAGCAGCAGCAGCGCGAGGTGGCGATCAAGGTCCTGGACGAGGCCTTCGTGGACGATTTCGACGCGGTCGAGCGCTTCATCCACGAGGCGCGGCTGGCCAGCTCGCTGTCGCACGGACACGTGGTCGGCGTCTCGGACTCGGGCAGCCTGCCCGACGGCCGCCCCTATCTGGTGATGCCGATGATCGCCGGCACCGACCTGGCCACGCAGCTCGGAGAGGAAGGCCCGATGACGCCGCAGCGCGTCGCGGTCTTGCTGGAGGGGGTGGCCTCGGCGCTCGACGCGCTGCACGCCGAGGGGCTGGTGCATCGCGACATCAAGTCCGAGAACCTGATGTACATCCGCGGCGACGACGGCAAGGAGACCGCCCTGCTGCTCGATTTCGGCATCGCCGCCGCTGACCCGCTGGTCCAGCAGGTCTGGCTCGAGCCCAGCGGGACGCCGGAGTTCATGGCGCCCGAGGTGCTGGCCGGAGGCGCCTCCGAGCCGGCCAGCGACGTGTATGCGCTGGCGACCGTGGCGTTCGAGCTGATCACGGGCAACCTGCCGTTCGAGTGCGAGGATCTGCCCGCGCTGCTGCGCGAGAAGGCCAAGGGTCCGCCGCCGACGTTGTCCCAGGTCTCGGGCCAGCGCTTCCCGCAAGCGCTCGAGGATGTGCTCGCGCGGGGCCTCGCGCGCGAGCAGTGGAAGCGGCAGCGCTCCGCAGCGCAGCTGGTGAGGGAGCTGGCGGCGGCCGCAGCCCAGATGCCCGCGCCGGACGCCAAGAGCGCGTCCGAGCGGCGCGTTCCTCGGCCGCGCACGCTGGTCGGCCCGTTCATCGCCCCCCGCAGCGCGCCCGCGCAGACCCAGGCCCCCGGGGGCAAGCGCCGCCCCACGCAGCCGGTGTGGCAGACCAAGCGGCGGGTCCACGCGCAGGCCGCGTCGTCCTCGTCGAGATCGCGCGCGGGCGCGCCCAAGGCCGAGGGCGCGAGGGCCGGCTCGGCAGCGACGAAGAGACAGACCACCAGCCGGCGCGCCTCAGGCACGAGTCCCGCGAGTAGGCCCGCGGCCGCCAAGCCGCAGCCGGCGCGCAAGGGAGCCAGGGCGCCGAAGCCCGCGCTGCCGGCCTGGAAGCTCGACGCGGCGGCGCTGAAGTCGCCGCTCGGCGGAGCCGCGGCCGGCGGACCGCGCCCATGGACAGGAGAGGAAGCAGCACCGGGTGCCGGCTCAGGCGTGACCGAGCTCGCCGCGCCGGCGCCAACCGAGGCGTTGCCGCCCCAGAACGCCGCGTCGATCGCCGCGGGCGAGAGCGCGCCCGGCGACGCGCGGGCGCAAGCCCAAGACCCGCTGTCGGAGCGCACCCAACCCACGCCGGCTTCGGCCCTGGCCACGGGGGATCTCATGGCCCCCGGGCTCGACGAAGACACGCTGCGGCCGCCGCTCGAGGTCGAGCGCGCAAGCGACGCGGGCGCCGTGCCGCGCTGGCGCGCGTTGAGCCGGCTCGCCCTGGCAGCGCTCGCGGCCGTGGCAGTGATTGCTTTCGTCGCGCTGCGGCGCTCACCTCCGGCGCCGGCCGCCATGCCAAAGCGCTCTGCGGCCACAGCCACCGAACCGCAGCCCGCGGTCGGGCCCGCGAAGCAGATTGCACCGCCGGCCGCCCAGGCGCCGCGTGCGGTCGAGCCGCAATCCGCGACCCCGGCCGCGAGCGCGGACAGCGTCCGCGCGCAGCAAGCCGAGCCCGAGCCCGAGCACGCAACCGAAGCTGGGGACGAGGCCGAGCACGAAACCGCGCGGTCGGCTGCCGACACGGTCTCCCGGCGTACGCAGGCCGGCTCGGCGCGGTCCGAGCACGCACACGGGACTCGAGCGGCGCGCGAGCGCGAGGCGCCACGAGCGGACAAGCGGGCAGCTGGGCGCGCGCGCGCGGCCGAGCTGGCGCGCCAGGCCACGGATGCGATGCTGCGCGGCGACTTCGAGGCGGCCACGACGCAATACAAGCAGGCGATCGCTGCCGATCGGAGCTATGCGCCTGCCTATCGCGGGCAAGGCCTGGTGCTGGAGCGCCTGGGTCGCACCCACGACGCGGCGCGCGCATTCCGCAAGTTCCTGCGCCTGCGCCCGGACGACAGGGGCGCGGACAAGATCCGCGCGCGGCTGCAGGCACTGGAAGCGCGGTAGCGTCGCGCGAGCCGGTGCGCCGTGCCGAGGTACCGGGGTCATGTCCAGGGCGCGCGCAAGCGCCGCGCGCGCTGCGGGCGTGGTCCGCGGCGGTCGATCCGAGCGCTGCCCAGCGTCAGTTGCCGAAGTCCCAGCCTTCGCCGGCGTGGTAGCGTTTGAGCACGTTCTTGGCGATCAGGATCTTGTGCACCTCGTCGGGACCATCGGCCAGACGCAGGGTGCGGGCGCCCTGGTACATGCCGGCCAGCGGCAGGTCACCGGAGACGCCGGCCGCGCCCCAGACCTGGATCGCGCGGTCGACCACGCGGTGATAGGCGGCGGGAACGAAGATCTTGATCGCCGAGATGTCGGTACGGCCATCGCCTTCGGCGTCGATGCGCTCGGCGGCGTGGATGGTCATCAGCCGCGCGGCCTGGATGTCGATGTAGGAGTCGGCGATGAAGCCCTGGATGAACTGCTTGGTCTCGAGCGTGCCGCCGTGCACCTCGCGCGTGGCCGCGCGGTGCACCATCAAGTCGAACGCGCGCCACATCTGGCCGATCGAGTTCATGCAGTGATAGATGCGGCCGGCGCCGAGGCGGTCTTGCGCGGCTGCGTGGCCGGAGCCGGTGCGGCCGAGCTGGTTCTCCTTCGGAATGCGCACGTTGTCGTAGATGATCTCGCAGTGATCGCTGCTGCTGCGGCCCCAGATCGGAATGCCGCGCACGATGTTCACGCCTGGCGTCTTGGCGGGGACGATGAACTGAGTCATGCGCCCATCGGCGGCACTCGGCCCGTCGTCGCTTTCCGTGCGGCACATCACGATGAAGAAGTCGGACTCCTTGCCGTTCGAGGTGAACCACTTGTGACCGTTGATCACCCAGTGGTCGCCATCGAGCCGCGCGGTGGTCTTGAGCGAGCGTGGATCGGAGCCGGGGCTGTCGGGCTCGGTCATCGAGAAGCCCGACTGCATGCTGCCCTCGATCAACGGCAGCAACCACTTCTTCTTCTGCTCCTCGGTGCCATACTTCACCAGGATCTTCTGGTTGCCCGAGTTGGGCGCCACCACACCGAACAACGACGCGGCGCCGACGCTGTAGGCGAGCACCTCGTTCATGTAGGCGTGCGGCAGGAAGTCGAGCCCCATGCCGCCGTATTCCTTGGGCAGGTGCGGCGCCCACAACCCGGCCTGCTTGACCTTGGCCTGGATCTCGCGCCGCAGCTCGCGCGCGTCGCGCTTGTCTTGCTCTGCGAGCGTGCCGCCGCTGCGCCGGAACGCCCACAGCTTGGACTCGTTGGGCAGGATGTCGCGATTGACGATCTCGGCCGTCTTGAGACGGATGTCGTTGATCTTCGTGTCGAGCGTGGGGACGGGTTGGACGTTCATCAGCATGGGCTGCACGGTGTGCTCCTGTTTTTTGCACGGCGTAGCACGTCTGCACGGCACGCGGCAGGGGGTTTGAAGCCCTTTCAAACAGCGGCCATAGGCCCGGCTGCGCGACGAGCGCGCCGTCCGGGGTCCGGAGCGCAAATCACCACGCCGATGGCGCGCCGCGACGTGCCCGGCACATCGCTACCCGCACGCTCTGGCCTGCGCGGTGCCAGCTGACATAAGCTGCGGCACCCGCCTTGGCTCCATCCGACCCGCTGCGCCTGTTCACACCCGTGTTCCTGCGCGTCACGCTGGTGCACCTGCTGCTCGGCATCGGCGGCGCGTTCAGCGTGCACTTCTCGGGCTTTCTCGAGCAGCTGGGCGCGGGCGAGGCGCAGATCGGTCGCATCGTGGCGCTGCTCGCGCTCACGGCGTTGCTGCTGGGACCCGCGGTTGGCCCGCTGATGGATGCGCGCGGCCGGCCGCTCGCCATCCGTGCCGGCGGCATGCTGCTGGCCGTCGCGGCCGGCGGCTACATGCTGGTGCGCGCGCTCGGGCCCTGGATCTGGGCGCTGCGCGTGCTCGAAGGCGTGGGCAGCACGCTGATGTACGCGGCCCTGTTCACCTATGCGGCCGACATCGTGCCCGAACAGCGGCGCACCCAAGGGCTCGCGCTGTTCGGCGCCGCGGGGCTGGTGCCGATCGGCATCAGCTCGGTGATCGGCGATCTGGTGCTGGCGCACGGGAGCTACCGCGCGTTGTTCGCCGCGGAGCTCAGCGCGTTCGTGCTGGGCGTGGCGGTTGCGTGGCCGCTGCCCGACGCACGCGCGCCGCACGGCGCGCGCACCGCCCCGCCCAGCCTGCGCACGACGGCGCTGCAGCGCGACCTGCTGCCGATCTGGGTGGCGGCGTTTTCGTTCTTCTTCGCGATGTCGGCGCTGCTCGCCTTCATGAAGACCTTCGTGATCGCGAGCGGCCAGGGCAGCGTGAGCGCGTTCTTCACCGCGTATGCGCTGCTGGCGTTGCTGTTGCGGCTGGTCGGCGGGCGCTTGCCCGATCGAATCGGCGCCCGGCGCATGGTGCTGCCCGCGCTCGGCGCGTACGCGGCCGGCGTGCTGGTGCTGGCGCGCGCGCACACCACCGCGGCGATCGTGCTCGGGGGCGCGCTGTGCGGCACGGGCCACGGCTACGCCTTTCCGGTCTTCCTCAGCCTGACCGTGTCGCGCGCGCGGCCCGAGGCTCGCGGCTCGGCGACCGCGCTCTACACCACCGTCGACTGGGGTGCTAACGTGGCCGCGCCACCGCTGATCGGGTTGGTGATCGAACGCCTGGGCTACGGCGCGGCGTTCAGCGCGCTTGGCTGCCTGCTCGCCGCCGGTGCGCTCGGCTTCCACTTGCTCGATCGGCCCGGCGCCGCTTCCCCCGCGCGATGACCGAGATCACCCTACCCCGCGATCGATCGCTCGGTCTCGCTCCCGCGAGCGTGATGGACTATCGCGAGCTCGCGCGTCGGCGGTTGCCGCGCCAGCTCTTCGACTACATCGACGGCGGAGCCTACGCCGAGCACAGCATGCGCGAGAACCTCGACGCGCTGCGGCGCCTGACCCTGCGCCAGCGCGTGCTGCGCGACGTCTCGAGCATCGATCTCAGCGTACGGGTGCTCGGGGAGTCGCTCGCGCTGCCGGTGATCCTGGCGCCGGTTGGCCTGGCGGGGATGTTTGCGCGCCGCGCCGAGGTCCAGGCCGCGCGCGCGGCCGAGCAGGCCGGCGTGCCCTTCTGCGAGTCCACGGTTTCGATTTGCTCGCTCGAGGAAGTGCGCGCCGCGACCCGCACACCGCCGTGGTTCCAACTCTACGTGATGCGCGATCGCGGCTACGCCGAAGCGCTGATGGCGCGCGCCCGCGAGGCCGGCTGTCGGGTGCTGCTGCTCACGGTGGATCTCGCGGTGGTCGGGGCGCGTTACCGCGATGCGCGCAACGGCGTCGGAGTTGCATTGCCGCCGGGCAAGCGGCTGCGGGTGCTTTGGGATCTGCTGTCTCGACCGCGCTGGGTGCGCGACGTCGCGCTCGGGGGCCGGCCGCTGACCTTCGGCAATCTGGAAGCTGCGGTGCCGGGCGCGCGTACGCCGGGCAAGTTCAAGGCCTGGGTCGACAGCCAGTGGGATCCGAGCGTGAGCTGGCAAGACCTCGCGTGGGTGCGCGCGCACTGGCCCGGCAAGCTCGCGCTCAAGGGCATCCTCGACGTGGACGACGCGCGCCGCGCCGCGGACGCAGGAGCCGACGCGATCGTGGTCTCCAATCACGGCGGGCGGCAACTCGACTCCGTGAGCGCGACCGCGACGGCGCTGGCGCCGATCTGTGAGAGCGTCGGCGATCGGCTGGAGGTTCTGGTCGACGGCGGAGCGCGCAGCGGCCTCGACGTGATCAAGCTGCTCGCGCTCGGGGCCAGGGCGTGCCTGATCGGACGCGCATGGACCTATGCCGTGGCGGCGGCCGGAGAGGCCGGCGTCGCGCACGTGCTGAGCATCATCCGGGAGGAGATGCGCGTCGCCATGGCGCTCACAGGCACCACCGCGCTCTCGGAGCTGAGCGCGGACAACCTGGTGCAAGAAACGCAAGGCCGCCCCGCCTGAGCGGCCGGCACGACGGCGGCGCCGGCTCAACCTGCAAGCGCGTAGGCGAGCTGCTTGAAGTCGTGGCTGAACGGATGCCAGAAGCCCGGCATGAGCTGGGTCAGACACATCCCGGTGAGGCCGACCCGGGGCGCCATCCAGGAATGGGTACCGGCCATTCCGCCCCAATGATACTCGCCGATCACGCTGGCGGGCTCATCGCCGACCGGCTCGGTCTTGAGCGCAAACCCGAGCCCGAACACCGTCTTCGGCATCGGCCAGAACGCGAGCTTCACGCCCACGTTCGGAGCCAGCTGGTTCGTGCGCATCAGCCCGAGCGTCTCGGGCTTGAGCAAGCGCGCACCGTTCCAGCTTCCACCGGACACGATCGCGCGCAGGAAGCTCAGGTAGTCGGGCACCGTGGACACCAGCCCGCCTCCGCCCGAGAGCAACGACGGCGGCTTGGTGAACAGACCATTGCGCGCATCGTCCGCCTTGCTCAGGCCGCCTCGCATCGGGTCGACAAAGTTGAGCGGCGCGTACATGGTGGTGAAGCGTTCGCGCTTGTCCTCCGGAACCCAGAACGCCGTGTCCCGCATGGCCAGCGGCTCGAACACATTGCGCTCGAGGAAGGCGTCGAAGCGCAGCCCCGACAGCACCTCGATCACGCGCGCCACCACGTCGGTCGAAAAGCTGTAGCGCCAGCTGCTGCCGGGCTGATAGGCGAGCGGCAAGCTGGCGAGCGTGCCGCATAGCGATTCGAGCGTCCCGGAAGAGAGCGCGCCGCCCAGCCCGGCGGCGATGTAGGCCCTGTCGATGACCGAGGTCGGCTCGAGGAAGCCGTAGGACAGCCCCGCGCTGTGGCTGAGCACGTGCCGCATGCGCATGGGCTCGACCGCCTCCACCACCTCGTCGATGCTCTGCGCATCGGGCTTCAGCACGCGCGGCCGCGCGAAGGCGGGCAGGTACTCGGAAAGCGGATCGTCCAGGCCGAAGCGGCCGGCCTCGAACAACATCATGGCCGCGACCGAGGTCACGAGCTTGGTGTTGGAGTACATGCGGTAGATCGAGTCCGGCCCGAGCGGCCGCCGGCTCTCGAGATCGAGGTAGCCGAAGGCGCGGAAGTCGATCACCTCCGTGCCCTTCATCACCAGCGTGCTGCAACAGGGGAGAATGCCCTGGTCGACGTACCACTGCATGCGCTCGTGCAGGGGCCGGAAGTCGACGCCGCTCGGCGCGATCTCGATCTCGTTGCTGCTCACGGTCGGGGGTGCCCGGGTGGTTGCGACGTTGGTAGCGGCCAAGCGCAGGCGGTCGAGCGCTCCGCGCAACGGCGGCCGCAAGACGCAAGTACTCTCGGTCACGGCCGCACAGGCGTCAAGCCGGCGCTGCGCTGCAGCCCCGAACCGCCCGGAAGTTGCCCTGAACCGCATCCGGGCGATGGGCGACGGCTCGCGCCACTACCGGTCAGATGCAGCCGCCCTGCTCGCAGACCTGCTGCGCGCTGCAGAACTGCCCGTTGCTGTCGCCCGCGCAGTCGCCGTTGGTGCCGCACACCTTGGCGCAGGTCTGCACGGTCGAAGCGCAGCCCCCAGCCGGCCCGCACATGGTGCAGATCGTGGCCAGCTTGCGGTCGGGCGGGCACGCGCCGGGCTGCGCAAGTGCGCACCGTCCGCTCATGCAGGCGGGAGTGCCGGCCAGGGGCGGCATGCACGGCAGCACCGTGTAGATGCAGCCGTCGCCGGAAAACTTGCCGCATACGTCATTGTTGATGCGATCGACGGCGGCCGCGATGGCGGCCGCGCCCGCCTGCGAGGTGACCACGGGTCCGCACGAGTCGTGGCAAGCCGTCTGCGCCGCGGCCGCGACGCAATCGGCGTCGGCCGTGCAGCTGTTGTCGGCCGCGGCGATCGCCGCTGCGATCTGGTCGCCGGCCATCTGCTCGCGCTCCGCGCAGGAGAGCGAGCTCGGATTCTGTGTGCCTCCTATCGCCTGACATTGCCCGGCGGCGCAGACTGCCACCGGCTGAGCGAGCGCGCATGACGCGGCCACGGCCGTGCAGCCCCCTTCCCCGTTGCACAGGGCCATGTTGATGGCCGCGGTGGTGGCGGCAATCGCGCGTTGCCCTGCCTGGGACACGACTGCGGACCCACAGAGTGCGTTGGTGTTGCAGTGGATGTCCTGGAGCACGACCTGGCAATCGGCATCGACCATGCACGCCTTGTCCGCGTTCGTCACCGCAAGCTGCAGCTCCGCGCCCGCCAGCTGTTCGCGCTGCGCACACGACAGCGAGCCGTCGCTGCCGCTGCCGACGACCGCATCGCCGCGCACCACGTAGACCGGCGTGCTGCTCGCGCCGCCAGAGCTCACGGTGAGCGAGAACGCCTCGTCGGGCGAGCCGTCGACCTGCACGTCGAACGAGCCGTCGGCCGCGCTCTTTGCCTTGGTCACCGCGCCGGTCGCCAGGTTGGTGATCTCGATCGTGCTGCCGCCGGGGCTGGCCGCGCCCTTCTCGCCGACGATGTGCACCTCGTCGGCGCTGACCTCGAGCGACAGCAGCTTGCTGTCAATCGCCGGCGGATTGCCGGTCTCGGTGCTGTCCTTGGGGCCCCCGTGCGATGCGAAGCATCCCGGCAGCGCCGCGCAGCACAGCGCGTACCACAAGCTTGCAAGCAGAACGCGAATGGTCGGTCGCAGCACGTCACGCATGGGGGTCCTCCGAGGCAGCTTTCCTGCCGCGCCGAGGCGGCGAAATCCGAAGGGACAGGGGAAACAGCTGAAAATTCACCTGCACGACCTGCGCGCGGCCGGGCTCGCTCTCGCACAGCTCGATCAGCTCGCGCCGGAACGCCTGGATGCGCGCCTTGAGCCGCGCCAGGCCGTCGGCGTCCAGGCACACCGTCAGCGACGAGATGTCACGCTCCGCGGCCGGCACCAGCTCGATCGCAAGCGTGGCCCGGTGCATCATCTCGGCGTGGTAGTTGCGCACGTTCATGTTGCGCGTTTCGGGGCCGGTCGACACCACCGCGCTGTGCTGCCGCAGCCGGCCGCGCGCATCGCGTTCGAGCAGGCCGAGCTCGAGCAACTGGTCGAGCGCCTGCCTGGCCTCACTGGGCTTGATCGGCGGGAGCAGCACTTTCGCGAGCCACTCCGGGTCCTCGCGAAAGTCCGGGCTCGCGCACAGCTCGCGGATGGCGGGCAAGTACCAGCGGGAGTGATAGGCCGCCTGCGCGAGCTCGATCTTCTGCGCCTGGCGGTAGCGCCGAAACGCGCCGAGCTGCTCGTAGCTGGCGTTGCGCTTGGCCGCCGTGCTGGCCTGGTTGAACTCCACCAGCCGCTCGAAGTACTCGGCCGCTTCGCCTTGCAGCCCGCAGGCGCCGGCAAAGCGCTTGGCCATCGGCTTGGTCAGGTTGCGCTGGCCCGCGATCACCAGCTTCAAGTAGTTCGGCGCGCCAAGCCCCGCCGCGCGCGAGAAAGCGCGATAGGAAAAGCCCCGCTGCTTCTTGGCCTGGTAGAGATCGGCAAGAAACGCCCGGTAGTCGAGGTAGCGGAAGACGTCGATCGGGCTGCGTCGCCGCGCGGGTGGCTCTGCGCTCACGCGTTGCAAGCTGACATGGGCGGCCACCCGGCACCACGCGCTTACTTCTGATATCGTATTCTAGAGAATACGGATCGGCGCCCGGCAGATCCCGCAAAAGCCATTCCTTTCTATGGGTTGGCAACCAATGCTCGAGGGCCACGGCTGCCTCCAGGTGACGCCTGGAGAATTCGGTGCCTGAGCCCCGGCCGTGCCGGCGCGAGCGCTCAGGCGCGCCCGCTGACCCAGGCGTCGAGATCCTCGGGCAGCTCGACCAGCGCATCGAGCGGATTGAGCGGCGCCCCGCCCATCGCGGGCGGCGGCAGCGAGATGCGCATGGCGTCGAACATCTCCCGGAAGTGACCGCTGATGCGCTCGCTGAGCAGCCCGATCCGGCGCAGCGTCGGCACCACGAAGCCGCTGATCGGCCCGAGCCGCCCGCCGCGCCGGGCCACCGCCTGCGCCAGCTTGTCTTGATCACGCTGCAGCCCCTTGGCCAGCTCCTCCGGGTCGACCCCGGCGTCGGCCAGCATCTGCAAGAAGGCGCTGTTGAGCGTGGCGCCGCGACGCGAGTCGAGCAGCATGCGCGTGGCCTCGAACGCGAAGTCCTCCAGCTCCGCCACGCGCGCGGGCTCGAGCTCGGGCACCACGCTGCTCAGGTACTTGATCCCGAACGCGGTGTGGCGTGCCTCGTCACGCGAGACGTAGGTCAGGAGCTGCTTGAGCAGCGGCTCGCGCGTGGTCTCGCGCATGTCGCGAAAGCTGTACAGCGCCAGCCCCTCGACCACGACCTGCATGCCCACCGCCTTGAGCATCCAGCCCTCGACCATCAGCGTCTTGTCGAGAAGCTCCTTCAGCGAAGGCGCGATCGGGTAGATATGGTCGAGCTTTTCGATGTAGCGCGCGAACACCTCGACGTGACGGGCCTCGTCCAGCGTCTGCGTGGCCGCATAGAACTTGCCGTCCATGTGCGGCACCGCGTTCACCAGCTGCGAGGCCACCATCAGCGCACCCTGCTCGCCGTGCAGGAAGTTCGACAGCGTGAAGGCGGCCCCGCGCCGCGCGATCTCCCAGCGCTTCTCGGGCGCGAGCGCTGCCCAGAACGCGGTCTCCTGGATCGGCAGCCCGCCGATGGAGAACGTCTGCGCAAACGCCTCGCGGTCGATCTCCTGCTCCCAGG
This sequence comes from uncultured delta proteobacterium, assembly GCA_963778655.1. Taxonomy (GTDB): domain Bacteria; phylum Myxococcota_A; class Polyangia; order Polyangiales; family JAFGIB01; genus CAVZVA01. Next base: position 534,806 of record CAVZVA010000009.1, on the reverse strand, counting down.
GGAGGTCCTGCGAGGCGATCCACTGCAGGTTCAGCCCCTTGATATAGAGGTTGCGTAGCTCCTCGATCTCGCTGTCGTAGGACCAGTTGTAGACCGCATCGAGCGCCGTGCTCACGCGGTCGCCGCGCTCGGGCAGGTCGGGGGAAAGGTGCTTGGGCATGGCCTTCACATAGCAAAAAGCGAGGCCGCGCGCGAAGCGAGGTTGCGCTACCTGCCGGTGCACCGCGGCCGCGAGCTGCCAGCTCGACCGCGGGCTGTCGTTCGCCGCGATGCGGAGTCGAGCGGCGCGCACCCGCGGCCAAGTGAATCGCCGGCGCCCGCGCAGATGAAAGCGCCTTCAACGCGTGCGCCCCGCCCGCCGCTCGGTCGCGGGCTGGCCATCGCCGAGAAGTGGTCATGGATTCGTCATCGATCGATCGCGCGCTGCTCGCGAGCACGTGCGAACCCACGAACGCATGCCTGCATTTTGCCCAGTTTGGAGCCCCCGACATTGGTGGCACAACCTCCGTGTTGTCACGCGGCGACACACCGACGCACGTCATCATGTCGAAACACGGCACGATCGAGCGTTGCTTTCGGATCCTCTTTGTGGATCCACTGCTCCGGCGCTCGCATACTCGCGCGCGGTTCCGATGGGCAGTTGTTCGCCTCATATGTGGCAGGTTGTTGCCGCCTGCGTCTGGCTCGTCGCTTGTAACGCCTACGACGCCGGCGCGCTCCGGCGATCGCCGCCTTCCGACGGGGGCAACACGGAAGCCAGCGCAGCGGTCGGCGATCGCGCGTACCTGCGGGACGCCGCCGTGCCGGGCGACGCCGCAGCGGCTACCGGCAACGCCACGCCCGATCGTCGCGTGGGCTTCGGCGCAGCCGCGAGCTCGGGCGTCGACGCCACCGCGAGTCCCTGTGTACCGAACCCTGATAAGGAGAACGCATCCTGTCCCACCATCTGCCCGGAAGTCTGCAACGGCGAGGATGACGATTGCGACGGCATGGTCGATGAGGAGCTGGACGCCAGTTGCGTGCTCGAGCACGCGGTGGCGGCGTGCAGCCGTGGAGGTTGCTTGATCGTCGAGTGTGAGGACGGCTATCGCGACTGCGACCACGATCCGGCTACCGGCTGCGAGGTGCGACCCGACGATCCCGACAATTGCGGCACCTGCGGAAACCACTGCGCGCTGCCGCACGCGATCTCGGCCTGCGTCGACGGTCAGTGCGTGCCGACGGGCTGCCAGGATTCGTTCGCGGACTGCGACGACAACCCGAACGACTGCGAGACCTCGACCACCAGCCTCGACAACTGCGCAGGTTGCGGCCTTCACTGCAGCGACGCCGACGTGGCCAACGGTACGGCCAGCTGCGAGCTCGGCTCCTGCGGGGTCGGCACCTGCTTCACCGACTACGGCGACTGCAACCGCACGCCGGACGACGGCTGCGAGCAATCCCTGATGACGGTCGACGACTGCGGCGCGTGCGGCCAGGCCTGCGATTTCGCCGGCTCGGTCGACGACTGCAGCAGCGGAGTGTGTCTGGCGCAAAGCTGCGAGCCCGGCTACGACGACTGCGACGGCGACCCCAGCAACGGCTGCGAGTCGCTCGACCACAGTCCCAGCTGCGGCGCCTGCGGCCACGTCTGCGACGACACCCTGCCCAATGTCGCAAGCGCGAGCTGCGAGGGCGGCCAGTGCGACGCCACCTGCGCATCCGGCTTCGCGGATTGCGACCACGACGTCGAAACCGGCTGCGAGACGTCGACCAGGACCAACTCGCACTGCGGCGGTTGCGACACAGCGTGCTCGCGCCCGAACGCCGTGATGTCTTGCGCGAGCGGACGCTGCGAATTCGTGCGTTGCCGCCCCGGCTACGGCGACTGCAACGGTGACCTCGAGAGCGACGGCTGCGAAACCCGGCTCAACAGCGATACCCACTGTGGCGGTTGCGGCAACGACTGCACCGCAACATCGGCCCCGGTGTGCTCCGGCGGTCGCTGCTCGGCGGTGGTCTGCCCGGATCCCAACACCGCCGACTGCAACCAGGACGGACTGCCGTGCGAGGTCGACCTGCTCACCGACCCCAACCACTGCGGCTCATGCGATCTGAGCTGCGAGCTCTCGACCAGCACGCCTCATGCGAGCCCTACCCTCGCCTGCAGCGACGGCCACTGCGAGGCCCAGTGCGACTCGGGTTGGGCCGACTGCAACGGCGACTACCGCGACGGCTGCGAGACCTCGCTAACCACGCTCAGCGATTGCGGGCAGTGCGGCATGGGCTGTGCAATCGCCAACGCCACCCCGACCTGCGCGAGCGGCAGCTGCCGTGTCGACCACTGCGCGCCCGACCGCGCCGATTGCGACCACGACGGCACGAGCTGCGAGACCCAGCTCGGCACGGCCAGCAATTGCACGGCCTGCGGCCAGCCATGCATGTTGCCGAACGCGGTGCCCAGTTGCACGGGCAGCGCCGGCAACCATCAGTGTGCGATCGGAAGCTGCAGTCAGTCCTATTACAAGGATTGCGACGGCTCGGCTGCCAACGGTTGCGAGGTCGACGTGCGCAGCAACCCCGCGAGCTGCGGCCAGTGCGGGCGCGATTGCACGACCGATCCCCATGTCGCGGGCGCGACCTGCGGTAGCGGCGTGTGCGGCTACAGCTGCGACGACGGCTACGGCGACTGCAACAGCACGGCGGGCTGTGAGACGCCGCTCGATACCAAGACCAATTGCCACGGTTGTGGCGTGAGCTGCGCCCGCGCCAACGGCAGCGCCGACTGCAGCAGCGGGACCTGCACGCTGACCGGCTGCAATCAGGGCTTCAAGGACTGCGACGGGGATTCCAGCGACGGCTGCGAGCCGCTCACCTCGCTGGTGGACTGCGGCGACTGCGGCGTTCCGTGCACGGTCACCAATGGTACCCCCTCGTGTTCCAGCGGAACCTGCGCGGTGGATAGCTGCGACAGCGGCTGGGACGATTGCGACGGCGACGTCGCCAACGGCTGCGAGCGCAACGTGAGCCCGCCCGCGAATGGCGGTCTCGGTCCGTGCCTGCCGGACCCCAGCTGCACCCGCGAGAGCTACGGCGGCCACGAGTACTTCTTCTGCACCGCCACGCGCAGCTGGAGCGACGCGCAGGCGCATTGCCGGCAGCAACTGCTCGGCGACCTGGTCGACATCGGGGATTCGGGCGAGAACGCGTTCGTGCAGTCGCACCTGAGCGCCGACGCCTGGCTCGGCGGCAGCGACAGCGCCGCGGCCGGAACCTGGCGCTGGGCCGACGACAGCACGCAGTTCTGGGCCAATGCGATGGCGACCGGATATGCCAACTGGGCGGCCGGAGAGCCCGGCGGCGCCGGCGGCAACGCGCACTGCGCCGCGATCTCAGGGGGCGCATGGGACGCCCGCGCGTGTACGGACGCGCTCGCGTTCGTGTGCGAGGTGCGGCCCGACGGCTGCCCCGACGACCCGGACAAGACCGCGCCCGGCGTGTGCGGTTGCGGCGTCGCCGATACCGACACCGACGGCGACGGGACGGCGAACTGCATGGACGGCTGCCCGAACGACATGGCCAAGACCGACCCCGGGCTCTGCGGCTGCGGCGTCGCCGACAGCACGACCGACAGCGACAGCGACGGCACGCCCGACTGCAATGACAAGTGCCCGACCGACCCGGACAAGACCGCGCCCGGAGCGTGCGGCTGCAACGCGCCGGACACGCTGCCCGACGGCGGAACGGCGTGCTGACGACTCGTAGCCGCGCGCTCAGCGCGGAACGATCACGGCGCGGCCGCTGATCTGGCCGGAGCGCAGCCGCCCGTAGGTCGCGAGCGCCTCGTCCAGCGGAAAGGATTCGGTGTGCACGCGAATCGCGCCGGCTTCGGCCAGGCTCAGCACCTCCATCAGCTCCGGGAGCGTGCCCCAGTAGCTGGTCGACACCGACGCGCCGTACGGCACGGCGAAGAAGTTGAGCGGCAGCGTGCCCATCGCAAGCCCGATCACGGTGAGCTGCCCCTCCGCGCGCAACGCCTGCGCGCCGAACGCGAGCGTCGCCTCGCTGCCGACGCAGTCGAGCACCAGCGCGGCGCCCCGGCCGCCGGTCAGCTCGCGCAACGCCGCGCCGGCGTTGCCCGAGGGCTTGAGCGTGGCGTGCGCGCCGAGCGTGCGGGCGAGCTCGAGCTTGTCCTCGGCGGTGTCCACTGCGATGACGCGCGCGGCGGTGAGCGCGTTCAGCAACTGCAGCGCCATGTGTCCGAGGCCTCCGACGCCGATGACCACGATGGCGGCGCCGGGCTCGATGCGCGGCAGGGCGCGCTTGATGGCGTGGTAGGGCGTCAGCGCGGCGTCCCCCAGCGGTGCCGCCTGCACCGGGTCGAGGCCGCCGATGGGCACGAGCCAGCGCGCGGAGGGAACCAGCATGTACTCGGCCATCCCGCCGTTGCGCCCGAGCCCGGCACCGGCCGCCCCCAGCTCCGCGGCGTGGTCGCAGTAGTTCTCGCGCCCGAGGCGGCACGGACGGCAGCTGCCGCAGCCCCATGGCCCGTACACCGCGTACGCCATGCCCTTTGCGATTCCCTCGACCCCCGGCCCCAGCTCCTCGACGATGCCCACGGTCTCGTGTCCGAGCGTGAACGGCAGCTTCCACGGCAGCATGCCCGCCGGCCAGTCCATCAGGTGCAGATCCGAATGGCAGGCACCGGCCGCGGTGACGCGCAGCAGCACCTCACCCGACCCGGGGCGCGGCTCGGCGACGTCGCGCAGCTCCGGCGTCTTTTGCCAGCCGGTCAATTGAAAGGCTTTCATCATGCACCTCGCGCCCTGAGCGGCAATACGTCGAGCCTCAAGTACGCGCCGGCGCGAGCCTTGCAAGCGCGCCTCCTGCGCGCCAGCGCGACGGGGACGGCTCAAGCCATGGCCGCGCGCGCCTGTCGCAGCACCTCGGCGGAGCGTAGCAAGGCCTCGCGCTCGTCCGCGCTCAGCCTGGGCTCGAGCACCTGCTCGACGCCCTGCGCGCCCACGATCGCGGGCAGCGAGAGCGCCACGCCGTGCAAGCCGAAGGCGCCTTCCTGCAGCCGCGAGATCGTCAGCACACGGCGCTCGCCACGCAAGCTCCAGCGCAGCAGGGCTGCAGTCACCAGCCCGATGGCATGGTTGGTCGCGCCTTTGCGAGCGATGATCTCGTAGGCGGCGCGGCGTACTTCCTCGGCGATCGCACGCTCGCGCTGCGGGCTCCAGCCCTGCCAATCGCGCACTGGAACGCCGCCGACCTGGGCCGACGACCACAGCACGACCTCGGAATCGCCGTGCTCTCCGACCACCTGCGCGTGGATCGAGCGCGGCTCGAGCCGGAGCTCTCGCGCCAGCACCTGGCGCAGGCGCGCGGTGTCCAGCATGGTGCCGGTGCCGATCACCCGGCCCGGCGGCAAGCCGGACGCTTCGACCGCGATCTGCGTCATGATGTCGACCGGGTTGGTCACCACCACCAGGATTCCGCGCAGCCCTGCGAGCGACCGAGCCACGCTCGAGACCGTGGCCGCATTGTCGCGCAGCAGCTCGAGGCGCGACTCGTCGGGTTTACCCCCCCGTCCGGCCGCGATCACCACCGCGTCCGCCGACGTCAGCTCGGCCAGGCTCGCAGCACGCACCCGCGCCGTCGGATAGAACGACGCGCCCTGCGCCAGGTCCATGGCCTCGCCCTCGGCCAGACCGGGCTTGTGGTCCGCGAGCAACAGCTCGCCGGCCACGCCCAGCTGCAACGTCGAGATCGCGACGCTCGAGCCGACCCAGCCCAGTCCGACGATGCCGACCTTCATCCCGTTAGACGTGCGCACGGGCGCGAGCCTCGCAAGCCCGCGCTGCCAACGACTGCCACGTTGCGCGCGGGCGAGCAGCGGGCGGCAGTGCACGGCGGACGCGCACAGGTCGCGGACGGAGAGACCCGCCCGGCGCCGCGGGCGCGCTCGGCAGCGCCGGTGATTTGCGCTATGACCGCGAAGTGACCGACATCCTCGAGCTATCCGCCGCGATCATCGATCAGGGGACGCTGCTGGCGTCGCCGTTCCGCATCACGCAACAACTCAGCGAGCTAACAGACGGGCTGTCGCTGATCGAATCGTTCTCCAACGTGGTGTGCCTGCAGACCGGCGAGGGCCTGGTGCTGTTCGACACCAGCGGCAAGTTCACGGGCGCCGAGGTAGTGCGCTCGCTGCGCCGCTTTAGCGAGCAGCCGGTACACAGCGTGGTCTACACGCACGGTCACGTCGACCACGTGGGCGGCGCGGTCGCGCTGCTCGCGGACGGCGCGCAGCGCGGGCACCCCTTGCCACGTGTGATCGGTCACCGCAATGTGGCGGCGCGCTTTGCCCGCTACGATCGCACCAACGGCTACAACCTGCTGATCAACCAGCGCCAGTTCGGTGGCACGCAGGACGCCGCGCCAGAGAGCTTCCTGCCTTCGGGCACGCCTGCGCCTAGCCTGACGCTCGACGACGCGCTGGCGATCGAGGTGGGCGGCGAGCGCATCGAGCTGTACCACGCGCGCGGCGAGACCGATGACCACCTGTGGGCATGGCTGCCGCAGCACAAGGCGATCTGCTGCGGGGACTTCTTCATCTGGGCCTTCCCCAACGCGGGCAACCCGCAGAAGGTGCAACGCTATCCACTGGAGTGGGCCGGCGCGCTGCGGCGCATGATCGCGCAGCAGCCCGAGTTGCTGGTGCCCGCCCACGGGCTGCCGATCGCCGGCCGCGAGCGCATCGCGCGCGCGCTTTCCGACGTGGCACAGGCGCTCGAGCAGCTGGTCGAGCGCACCCTGCAGCGCATGAACCAGGGTGCGACGCTCGATGCGATCCTGCACGAAGTACGCGTGGAGCAGGCGCTGCTCGACAAACCCTACCTGAAGCCGGTCTACGACGATCCGGAGTTCGTGGTGCGCAACGTGTGGCGGCTCTACGGCGGCTGGCACGACGGCAATCCCGCGCGGCTCAAGCCCGCGTCGCAGGCGGCGCTCGCGCGCGAGCTCGCGGCGCTGGGCGGCGGCGCGGCGGCGCTGGCACGGCGCGCACGCGAGCTGCTGGCGAGCGGCGAGCTGCGCCTGGCCTGCGAGCTGGTCGAGCTCGCCGTTCAGGCCGCGCCCGAGGACCGCGACGCGCACGCGGCGCGCTACGAGATCTACCGCCAGCGCGCTCAGGCCGAGAGCGCGCTGATGGCCCGCGGGATCTACATCGCGGCCGCGAGCGACTCGCACGCGGTGCTCCACCCCGACGCGCCGAGCCCGCTCACCGATCCCAACGCGCACGGCATCTGAGTCTGAGTCGCCGCCACCGCCGCATCTCGGACCCGGCCGGCCACCGGGTACCGCGGATTGGCTTGGTGGGCTCGAGCTCCCCTGCGCCGTACCTCAAATGCGCCTGTGCTGCTCGCGCTACGTGCGCGCCGATATCGCTCGCGCCTTTTGGGCTCGCTGCGGCACCGGAATCAGGGACACCCCCTAGATGACCGATCACGATTCGGGAACGGCCATCCCGATCGGTCATTTGGTCCGGCAGCCACCGGCAGTACCGAAATTAGTACCCGATCCCCCGCGCAATCGACCGCCGCGCTCTTTCGGCGCCATCGACGCCCATGTAGGTCTACCCTTTTTGTGAGCCGCCTCGGGCGGCTCGAACAACTGCAAATTGCGCGATGGGTCCCTCTCCCCTCAAGCGAGCGAAAACCTCGGTCTCCCCGTTCCCCCGCGATCGGCTCAGCGACGCGGAGCTCGTGCACGCCATTGCCCAGGGCCAGGCCCAGGCCGTGGGCGTGGTCTGGGACCGCTACTCCGCGCTGGTTCGCAGCGTGTTGCGCGCCGGCTTCGGGATCGACGCCGCGATCGAGGATCTGCTGCAGGAGGTGTTCGTCGCGTTCGTGCGCCGGGCCGGCGCGCTGCGCTCGGGGGAAGCGTTGCGGCCCTACCTGGTCGCGATCGCGAGGCGCCTGATCCTGGTCGAGCTGCGCCGCCGCCGGGTGCGCCGCTGGGTCACGCTCGCGCCCGACGATCAGGTGCCCGAAGGCCGCGTCGCCGCCGACGATGTCGAGGGTGCCGAAGCGCTGCGCGCGCTCTACCGCGTGCTCGACCGCATGCCACCGCGGCGCCGGCTGGCCTTCGTGCTGCGTCACGTCCAGGGCTTCGAGGTCACCGAGAGCGCGCGGATCCTCGAGGTCTCGGAATCCACCATCAAGCGCGAGGTCGCGCGCGCGCGCCGCGAAATCCTCGAGCGCGCACGGCGGGACGAGCCGGCGCTGAGCGCGTACGTGCACCCTTTGGAGCGCGACGACCATGCGTGACGGCGAGCACGACCCCGACGGGATGGCGCCGCTGCTCGAGCTGGCGCGCAGGGCGGCCTGCGCACCGGTCGATCCCGCGCTGCACGCGGCGGGCCGCCAGCGGGTGATCGATGCGACGCCGCCCGCGCGCGAGGCCGCGCGGGGGAAGCTCGCGCCCGCGCTGATCGGTGCCGCCGCGGTCGCAGCCGCGCTCGCGCTCGGCCTGTGGAGCGCGCTGGTGCTGCGCCAGCAGCCGCTGCGTTACCGGATCGATGGCGGAGAGGTCGCCGCGCGCTACCTCGACGCGCCGCCCGACGCGCCGGCCACGTTGCGCTTCTCCGACGGCTCGGAATTCGACGCGCAGCCGAGCGCACGCCTGCGCATCGACGCGGTGCGCAGCAACGGCGCGCGCCTGCTGGTCGAGCGCGGCACTGCCGCTGCGCACGTGGTGCACCGGCCGGGGGCCGAGTGGCTCTTGATCGCGGGTCCGTTCGAGGTGCGCGTGACGGGCACGCGCTTCACCATCAGCTGGGATCCGGCGGCCGAAGCGATCGACCTCACGCTGCAGGAGGGCTCGGTGGAGGTCGAGAGCCCGGTCGGCCCGGACCATCTGACGGTGCGCGCCGGACAGCGCTTCCGTGCGTCGGTCCGCCAGTCGACGCTCAAGCTCGAGGCCGCCAGGACGGAGGCGCGCGGGCAGTCGGGGACGACCACGCCGACGGGGACGGGGACGAGCACCGGGACGCCTACGACCACGAGCACGACCACACCTGCGACCACAACCACGACTGCGGCTGCGACCACGGCTACCGCTGCCGGTGGGGGCGCGCGGGACTTGGAGGGCAAGGGCGGCGGGATCGCGCGGGCGGGCGCGGACGAGCGCGCGCGAAGCGCGAAGCCGGCTGGGCCCGAGCAGTGGCCGGAGCTGGTGCGGCGGGGGGAGTTTCAGGCCGTGGTCGAGGCCGCGCTTGCGCGCGGGGTGGAGGAGAGCCTCGCCTCGTGCGGCGCGCAGAGCGCGCGGGCGCTGGCGGACGCGGCCCGCTACACCGATCACACGCAGGTGGCCGAGCGCGCCTTGCTCGCGCTACGCGCGCGCTTTGCCGGCACCCGGCACAGCGCGGCCGCGGCCTTTCTGCTCGGCCGCACCGAGGAATCCGCAGGCCGGCCCCGCGAGGCCGATCGCTGGTATCGCGTCTACCTCGACGAAGCCCCCGACGGAGAGCTGGCCGCGGACTCGCTCGCGGGTCGCATGCGCGCCGCAATCAGCCTGGGGGACAACGCGGCGGCCCGACCCCTGGCGCGCCAGTATCTGCAGCGCTATCCCGCAGGCGTGCATGCCGAAGCAGCCCGGCACCTGCTTGGTCTACACTGAGCCGCGGAGCATGCCGCGACCAGGCGACCCCATCGCGCGCGCTGTCCGCGCGCCGCGCTCCTGCGGCGTGGCCGCCGCGCCCCCGCGCGGGCGGGGCCCGCGCGCCCGCCGCGCCCGCGGGCGCGATTGCCGCCGGCGAGCGCGGTGAGCCGCGTGCGGCTCGCCGCGACCGTGGTGCTGCTGGGCTGCGCGATCGCGCGCCAGGCACTGGCACAACCGGTGGTGCTGGTGCGGCCCCAGGCGCGCGACCCCGAGCTCACCGACGCTTTCAATCGGCTCGGGGCCGAGCTGCGCATCCACCACTTCGACACCGTGGTGGTGGACGCGGAGCTGGGCCCCAATCCGGCGTCCGCGCTCGAGGCGATCGCGCGCGAGCAGCGCGCATTCGCCAGCATCGCCTTCGTCCAGCGCGACGGCTCTGCCGTGCTCGACGTGTGGCTGCTCGACCGCGTCACCGGTAAGGTCAGCATGCGCAGCTTGGACGTGAGCCACAGCCGCGACGCCGCTAGCCTGATCGCGGTGCGCGCGGTCGACCTGCTGCGCGCCAGCCTGCAGGAGCTGGCGCCCGGCGACAAGCCGCCCCAGGACGTGGTCGGCGCCGAGCCGCAGCCCGCACCCGAAGCCGCGATCGAGCTGGCCGCGCCCGCGGAGCCGCGCTGGTCGCTGGCCGCGGAGGCGGCGCTGCTCGCCGCCGGCAGCCGCTTCGGGCTGGGACTCGGGCCCATGCTGGGGGTGGCGTACCGACCGCTCGCTGCGCTGGAGCTCGGCCTGCTCGCGCACGGCACGCTGCTGGGGCAAGAGCTGGACACCGCGAGCGGCCGAGCATCGGTGCGCGAGGAGCTGTGCTTCGTGGAAGCGCGCGCGCCTGTGCTGCGCGCCGGGCGCTTGCGCGTCGCGCCCGCGCTCGCGTTCGGGGCGGCATTCCTGCAAGCGCAGGGCCAGCCCGAGCAGCCGCTGATCGCACAGAGCGGGCAGGTGTGGGCCGCGCTGCTCGGGCTCGGGCTCCACGCCGAGCTGCGGCTGCTGACGCGGCTGTCGCTCTGCGCATCGCTGCGCGCGCTATTGCCGGCGCCGCGGCTGGGCGTGGCGGTGGGCCGCGACCAGGCGCGGCTCGCGCTCGCGATCTGGCAGCTCTCCACCGGCGTGGCGGTCGGGTTGTAGCCATGACGCGTGCAAGCGCATGCCGGGTGACGAGCTGGACGCTGCTGGCGGCGCTGGCCGCCACGGCGCCGGCCTGCTCGCGCACGCGCTACGCGCAGACCGCGCGCGAGCCACCGGCCGCGCGCGACGGCGGCGCCGGTGCCAGCCGCGATGCCGGCGCGGACGCCGGGGCCAGCCGCTGTGCGGGCACGCTCGCGCAGCGGATCACGGTGAGCCGGGTCGGCGTGAACGCCGGCATCCGCTACAAGCGCTGGGGCTATGACGGCTTTGCGGGCGACGAGCGCATCGCGCTCGCGATCGCGCCGGACGGCAGCGCGCAGGTGGCCTGGCTCGACAACGCGGGCGGCGCCGTGCACGTGACCCCGCTCGACGCGTCCCTCGCGCGAGCCGGCAGCGACGTGCAGGTCGACGGCGTCGACGTCGGCGGCCTGGTCGCGCAGCCCGACGGCTTCGCCCTGCTCACGCGCCGCGACGACCCGGGCGAGCCACTCTCCGACCCGGCGGCGGCGCCGGGCGTGGTGGGCAAGGCCGCCGTGCTGGTGCGCTACCGCGGTGGCCGCGAGGCCTTCGCGGCAGCGCTGACCGGCACCACCAGCATCACCCAGGCCGCGGACCCCGACGCGCGCGACTGCTCCACCGAGCTGCTGGGGCGGCTCGCCTGGAACGGCCACAAGTACGGCGCGTATTTCGCGGTGCACGGCTGCGCCGGCGACCCGCACGCCTCGTACTACGCCGACAAGCTGGTCTATGCGGATGACAGCGGCGCGTACTTGCCGGGCGGCTGGGGCTGGAACTGCAGCATCAACGAGGGCATCCGGCTGCTGCCCGAGGCGGACGTGTTCACCTCGTTGTGCATATCGGACGGCCAGCCCTTTGCGGGGCTCGACCTGGTGATCGAGGGCATGCCGGCGCTTCAGCTCGCGCCGGAGATGACGACCGCCGGCTACTGCGCGGGTCGATTCGGCTCGGTCGTGAAGCTGAGCGACGGAGGCTATCTGGTCGGCTGGCTTTCGCGCGGCGTGAGCACGGGCGGCAGCGGCGGCGGGCGCCCGCGCGCGGCCAAGATGGCGACCGACATCGCGCTGATCCGGCTGGGCGCCGACTACCACCCGCTCGGCGATCGCATCTGGCTGCTGGAGACCCCCGACGTCGCCGAGACCAGCCTGCACCTGGCGCGCTACGGCAGCGACCGCATCTTCGTCTCCTGGGAGAGCATCGAAGACCTGCAGTGCAGCCCCACCACCTGCTTTGGCCGTTACACCGGTACCCACGCGCGTCTGATCGACGCGGACGGCAACTTCCTGACTCCCGACGCGACCATCCCCGCGGTGCCCAACGGCCCCGACGACATCGCGGTGCTGCCCGACGGCGACCTGGCCTGGGCGTTCGTGGCCGACCCCGCGCGCGACTACTCCGCCCCGCTCGCGCTCGACGCCAAGAACGTCCCCGCGGTCGCCGCCAAGCGCGAGCTCAGCCTGGCGCGCGTCGCATACTGCGACCCCTGAGCGCGCAGCGCCGGCGCGGCGCGACACCCGCTCAGCCGAGGTCGAGCTCCGGGTAGTGCCGGAACAGGCCGTCCCGGTTGAACGGAATGCGACGTTCGGACTCGATATAGCGCGCAAGCCGCGGGCGCGCGCGCACCGCGTCGCGCGCGCGAGCAATCTGCGGGTACCTCGGCAGGCGTTTCGCCAGCGCCTTGGGGAACGCGTAGCAGAGGCCTTCCACCGTCTGGAACAACCACAGGTCCGCGTAGCAGAGCGCATCGCCGAGCAGCCACGGCTGGGCGCCGCGCTGCTGCGCCAGGCAGCGCTCGAAGAAGCCGAAGAACTTGGGCAGGCGGTGCTCCAAGAAGGCGCCGGCCGCGCGCAACGCTTCGGGCTTCTGTTCCTCGTAGTAGAGCGAAGTGCCGACGGGATGATGGACGTTGTGGATCTCGACGATGAAGTCGTAGAGCGTCGCGACGAGGTGGCGGGCCTGGCGCTCGCCGTCGTCGCCCGCGGGCATGCGCCCGTGGCGTTTGGCCAGGTAGGCGCAGATCTCGGTGGTCTGGGAGATGGCCTGCGACCCGTGCTTGAGGATCGGCGGCGCGAACGCAAGCGGAGTCTCCGCGAGCGCGCGGCGCAGCGCGGCCATGCCGCCACCCTCGCCTTCCGGCAAGCGCGCGACGTCGAGGTACGACTGATCGGCGTCCTCCAGCAGCAGGCGGATCAGCTCGCCACGTCCCTGAATCATCGGCCAGTAGTAGAGCTCGTAGCGCGCGTCTTCCATGGCACCCCTGCGCGCAGAGCTTGGCGCAGTCGCGGCTGGAAGGAAAGCGCGGCCGCTAGTGGCTAGTGCGCCGCGCCGCCGGGTGAGGCTCACCAGCGGCGCGTGCTTGCCGAAGCGACCGGGGGCGGCGCAGTATCGGGCCGTGCGCAAGGCGGCGGCGCTCGTCCTCCGGCTTCTGGGCTCGCTCGCGCTTGCGGGCTGCGCCGGTGCGGGCGGGTCGCAAGCGGGGGCCGATCACCCGGCCGGCGGCTCGACGACCAGCGGACAAGACGCGGCCGCGCGCGCAGGCTCGGGCGGGCTCGACGCGGCGGCGCATCCGGCCGGCGCTGCAATCCTGCGCAGCTTCGTGTTCGTGGGCGGCTACACCAACGCGGTGCGGCGCTATCGCCTGGATCGGCAGAGCGGCGCCCTGAGCGAGCTGGGCGCGCCGGTCGACCTGGGCGACAACCCGACCTACATCACCCCGAGCGCCGATGGTCGCTTCCTGTACGTGGCCAACGAGCAGGACGGCGCGGGCGGCGGCGTCACCGTGGGTCAGGTGAATCTCGACACCGGCGAGGTCGCGCAGATCGATCACGAGCCCGGGGACAACGTCGGCATGGTGTACACCAGCGTCGATCCGGGTGGCCGCCACGTGCTGGCGGCGAGCTACGACGGGGCGCGCGTGCAGGTGTTCCCGATCGAAGCCGGAGGCGGTCTGGGAGCGGCGGTGGACACGCTGTCGTTTGCAGGGGGAGCGCAGACCCACGCGGTGCGGGTGGACGCTTCGAGCAAGTACGCGTTCATTCCCAACAAGGGGCTCGACGCGGTCGCCCAGTGCACCTACGACGCGGACGGCGGTGACCTCGAGCTCAACCCGGCCGGCCCGGCCCTGATCGACGCCGACGGCACGGGCCCGCGCCATCTGGCCTTTCACCCCAACGGCAAGTGGCTGTACGTGATCAACGAGCTGTCGAGCACGCTCTCGGCGTACTCGCTGCGCGGTGACGGCACGCTCGCGCCAATCACGAGCGTCTCGACGCTGGCGGCGGGCTTCAGCGGCAACAACACGGGCGCGCACGTGCTGGTGCACCCGAGCGGCCGCACGCTGTACGCGAGCAATCGTGGCGAGGACACCATCGCGGTGTACGCGATCGGCGGCAACGGCGCGCCGCAGCGGGTCGCGAGCACGCCCGCGCGGGGCAAGACGCCACGCGACTTCGCGCTCGACGACACGGGCCAGTGGCTGATCGTCGCCAACCAGGACTCGGGCAGCCTCGCGGTGTTTCGGGTCGCGCCGGACGGCAGCCTGGAGGCGGTGGGCGATCCCATCACCGGTCTGAGCAACCCGGCAGCGGTCGCCATCGTCAACGTGCGCTGATGACGTCAGCCCGCCAGCGGGTTCGCCAGGCGTGCCCCAGTTCTCGACCTTGCAGACGGACGCGGTGCCGCTCGATCTGTCAGGCGGGTCTCGCGACACGAAGGAAAGCTACGACGTCGTGAATAGATGAGCGCCGTCCGGCTCCCGCGAGCTGGGGGGCCTGGACAAGGTCTACCAAGCCATCGCTCGCTTTCGGCAGCAGCACGCCGCGCTGTGCGACCCTCGCCCTTGCTCAAGCGATTCGCCAAGAGCGGCAGGCATTCTTCTACGCTGTAAAGCTCGCGGCGCATTCGGCGACCAGTCGCGGCAAAAAGCACTGCAAGCGCGCGCCAGCGCGTGCTAGCGTTGTGCAAGACGCCGGCGCGCGAAGAGCGACCAGCGTACGGCGCAGGAGTGAGCTTCATGCTTGGTCAGGTGGTTCGTGCTTGCCGCCCAGTGGCGCGGTGGCGCCGTTTTGCGCTCGCGGCGAGCGTGTGGCTCGCGGCGAGCGCGTGCTCGAACGCGCACGATCTCGACAAGACGAGCGTGGCCACACCGCCGACCTTCAGCGGCCTGCCGGCAGGCACCGCCGGCATCGGCGGGCTCGCGGGCGCAGGCGCAGGCGGCACGGGCGCCGCGCCGGTCGACACCGGCCCGGGCGCCAGCGGCACCGGTGGCGCAGGCGTGTTGCCGGTGGGCACCGGCGCCGCTGCCGCGCCGGGCGCCCTGCCGATGGCCACCAGCGGCACGGCGGCGGCCGCGGCGGGCCCGGTCTCGCACGACGTGTCGGCCTGCATGCCGTGCCAGTCCTCGATGGGATTCACAGGCACGCTCGAGGCCTGCTGCACCGCCGCCGGCCGCTGCGGCCTCGACGTGAGCTCGCTGACGGGCGAGTCGATGTGCGCGGAGCAGAACGCGCCAGGTACGCAGACCATGGCCTGTCCGAGCACTAGCGTGATGGGCTTCTTGAGCCTTCCGGGCTGCTGCCGCCCGGACGGCACCTGCGGTTTCGTGATCGATCAGATCGCGCCGCTTGGCTGCGTCGACAGCGCTTCGGTGGCCAAGTCGCTCGGCATGGCGGCTGGCACCGTCACGCCCTGCACCGAGATCCCGGCGCAGGTCCAGGGCGTGAAGTAGGCGGGTAGACGACGGACTGTTCGCGTCGCGCACGGCCTGGCTGCTGCTGTATCCGGGCCAGGGCAACGTGCACGTGCTCGACGGCGGCATGAAGCGCTACGCCGCTGCGGGCTACGCGCTCGAGCAAGGCGACCCGAGCCCGGCGCAAGCTCCGACAGGGAGTATGCCGCCGGGCATCGCGATTACGGCCAGTGCAGCGCGCCGAGCAGGCTGCTTGGATCCGACACGAACGTGCTGTGGACGGCATCGCGGCCGGCCACCGGATCGTAGAGCCAGCCGCGCTCGTCGCCGGTGAGGTAAGGATAGAGCTGGGCGAGGTCATCGGCGTGAACCAACACGTCTTGCTCGAACGATGCGAGCTCCAGCAAGGTGCCGTTGCGCAGCCGGAAGGCGTCTGCTCGCACGCTCGGACGAGCCGGCGTGAAGGTTCCGCCGTCGGGCAGCTGAACGGGCAGCTCGACCAGTTGCAGCAGGGTCGACAGAGGCTCCAGCCCGATGTAGCCGGCGTCGGCGGCCTGCTGCGGGCTGGGCGCATTCGAGGCCACAGTGCCATCGAGCCTGCCAAACGACTGTGCGACGAACAGCTCGGGAGGAACCTGCAGGTACGCCCCGAGATCGGGGTCCTGCACGATGAACGGTGACAGGTCACCCGCCGGCACCTGCCAGGGCTGCCCGTGTGGCGGGACCGGCGCGAGCAGAAGCACGCGGCGGATACCGAGCCGCGCCAGGCTCGATCCCTGCGCGAGCAGAGTCTCTTGCGCGGCCTGGACTTCGAGCCCGCCCATGCTGTGCGCGATCACCACGCTGGGCGCGAGCCGCTGCCGGCGCAGCTCGCGGATCGCGTCGATCAGCACACCGACGTTATCCTCGATCGTCAGGTCCCCAAAGCTGAGGCCGCTTGCGGAATCGGGGAACCCGCTCTCGCCATGACCCGGCATGTCGATCGCAATCACGCGCCGCACGCGGCGTCGCAGCCAGCGGTCGTTCAGGATCGCGCTGGCCAGCGGCTCGAATGTCGCCGCCGTCTCCGATAGCCCGTGCACCGCGAGCACGGTCGCGCCCGTCCGTGCCCCGCCGCTCCACAGGCGTGCGTGGATCTGCACCGGGCTCGCGTCGCGCAAGCTCAGCTCGAACGAGAAGCTGCTCTCCCGCAGCGCGGCGCTCGCGCTCGCTACCGTTGCGTCGGACGTAGTGGCGTCCGCGCCGCAGCCGCTCGAAGCTGCGATGAGCAGCAACCATACAAGGCGTTTGGGCACGTTCATGACAAGCCTCCTCGGGCGGGGCCCACAGCACCCTCCCCGCCCCGTTGAGCAGCGAGCTCCGCTTGTAACACGGAGCGCGCTCGTCTGCTCGAGACGGTGGCGCCACGCGCTCCGGCGCAACCCCGGCTGCGAGTCACGCTGTGAGCCAGGTCACGCGCCGCGCCCGAAGCGGCGGCGCAGGCAGTTTACCTTCAGCGCGTCTTTCGGCCGGCGCATGACCTGAGTTGGCCACATCCAGGTGGCAACGATCGCAGCGTCTGCGTGAGCTCGCTGCCGAAGAATCCGAGCACGGCTCTCTGCGGCTCAACCGGCGGCTTGAGGCAGATTGGCGTAGGCGATGCCGCCGTCGACCGCGATCGTCTCACCCACCACGTAGTCGCCCGCGCGCGAGGCCAGGTAGATCGCGGCCCCGGCCATGTCGTCGTCGCGGCCGATGCGCCGCATCGGCGTGCGCGCAGCCACGACCTCGCTGAAATCGCGCGCCGCGCGGTTCATCTCCGAGGCGAAGGGCCCGGGCGCGATCGCGCTGACCACGATGCGGTCGGCCACCAGCTTCGCGGCCATGCGCTGGGTCAGGTAGATCAGCCCGGCCTTGGACGCGTGATAGGAATAAGTCTCGAGCGGGTTCAGGCGGATGCCGTCGATCGAGGCGATGTTGATCACCTTGGCCGGCCGCGCGTCGCTGGCCGCGGCCTTGAGCGCGCCGTGCAGCGCCTGGGTCAGAAAGAAGGGCGACTTGAGGTTCAGGTTCATCACCTTGTCCCAGCCTTGCTCCGGGAACTCGTCGAAGTCCGCGGCCCAGGCGGCGCCTGCGTTGTTGACCAGGATGTCGAGCTTGCTCTCGCGCGCCATGATCGCGCCGGCCAGCGCGCGGCAGCCGGTCACGCTCGAGACGTCCTGAGGCAGCGACACGCAGGTCGCGCCCCCGGCCGAAAGCTCGACCGCGGTGGCGTTGCACGCCTCGGCCTTGCGCGAGGAGATGTACACCTTGGCGCCGAACTCGAGAAAGCCCTGGGCGATCATCCTGCCGATGCCGCGCGAGCCCCCGGTGATCAACGCGGTGCGCCCCTGCAGCGAAAACAAATCCTTCATCACGACGCTACCCTCCGGCCGGCTCCCGATACCGGCGCGCAGACCCTAGCATCTTCCCGCGGGCAGCAGCACGGCCGCCCGCCGGCGCCTGCCCATGGGCAGAGAAACGCGCTACTTTGACCCAGCCGTGCTCAAACAGATCATCCTGGGCGACAACGCCGACGTGCTGCCCCGCCTGCCCGCACAGCTGGCGCGCGCCATCTACATCGATCCGCCGTTCAACAGCGGCAAGCTGCAGCGGCGCGAGCGCATGCGCGTCAGCGCCAGCGACGGGCGCGGCGAGCGCGGCGGGTTCGGCGGCAAGCGTTACGACATCGAGACGCTGCCGAGCAGCGCCTTCGGCGACGCCTTCGACGACTTCGAAGCGTTCCTGATGCCGCGCATCGAGGCCGCGCTGCGCTGCCTCACCGCCGACGGCTCGCTGTTCGTGCACCTGGACGCGCGCGAGGTCCATTACATCAAGGTCGCGCTCGATCACCTGCTCGGGCGCGACTGCTTCATGAACGAGATCATCTGGGCCTATGACTACGGCGGCCGGCCCAAGAGCCGCTGGCCGGCCAAGCACGACACCATCCTCTGGTATGCGCTCGATCCGGGCGGCTACGTGTTCGACTTCGCCGAGATGGACCGCATCCCGTACATGGCGCCGGGACTCGTGTCGCGCGAGAAGGCCGCGCGCGGCAAGACCCCGACCGACGTCTGGTGGCACACGATCGTCCCCACCAGCGGACACGAGAAGACCGGCTATCCGACCCAGAAGCCGCTCGGGGTGCTCAACCGCCTGGTCAAGGTGCACACGCGCCCGGGCGACGTGGTGCTCGATTTCTTCGCCGGAAGCGGCACCACGGGCGAGGCCGCCGCACGCCACGGCCGCGGCTTCGTGCTCGTCGACAGCAATCCGGAAGCGGTGCGGATCGCGGCGGCGCGGCTGGCCGCGTTCGCTCCGGAATGCGTCGGCTTTGCGCGCCCGCAGCCGAAACAGCCGGCGCTGTTCTGAGCGCGCCGCGTGGCCGCGCGAGCCCGCACCGCCGAGTAGCTTTTTGGGGAGCGGCGCGAGCGGCGCTTGATCGCGCCAGCGAAAGGCGCAACGCTGGCTGCGGGTGTGGTCGGAAAGGTAGTTGGCGCCTGATGACGGCTCTCGGATCGCGCGCGCAGTCGATGACCGCGCCGGCCGCGGCGCTGCTGTGGCTGCTCGGTTGCAGCAGTCCCTCGATGGCCACGCCGGCCGGCGCGACCGCCGGTCCCCGGCCGGCCATGCCCGC
Source organism: uncultured delta proteobacterium (assembly GCA_963778655.1). Lineage (GTDB taxonomy): Bacteria > Myxococcota_A > Polyangia > Polyangiales > JAFGIB01 > CAVZVA01. The sequence goes on along the minus strand of CAVZVA010000009.1, from coordinate 515,622 downwards.
CGCGGCGGCGGGCAGCGGGGGCTCGACCGGCTCGCCCGCGACCGGCGCGCCCGCGCCCGCGCTCGGCGGCTCGGGCATGCAAGTCACGACCGCCGATTCCGGCGTCGGGCCCGGGCCGGCGCAGCCCGGTCCCGCGGCCGACGCCGCGGCGCCGCCCGCGCAGGCCGATGCCGGCGGCGGCGCCGGTCAGCCCACCGCGCCTGCGGCCGGCAAGCCCGTGCTGTACTGGCTCGACATCTTCGGCAACGCGGTCTGGCGCGCCAACGCCGACGGCTCGGACGCGCGCGCGATCGCGACCGGCAACGGGATCAGCGCGCCGGACGGCGTCAGCGTCGATGTGGAGGGCGGTTACCTGTTCTGGACCAACATGGGCAGCGCGCTCGGCGGCGCAAACCTCGGCACCGTGCAGCGCGCGGCGCTCGACGGCACGGGCATCGAGACCATCGTGCCGGTGGGCGTGGGCAACACCTTCAAGCAGCTGGCGATCGACGGCGTGCACCACAAGCTGTACTGGTGCGACCGCGAAGGCGCCAAGCTGTGGCGCGCCAACATGGACGGCAGCCAGCCCGAAACGCTGGCCAGTGGACACGGCCTGCAGCAGCCGGTCGGCATCGCGCTCGACGTGGCGCACGCGCAGCTCTATTTCAGCGACAAGGACGCGCGCAAGATCATGCGCGCCGGGCTCGACCTGCCGGCGGGACAGACCGATGCGAACCGAACCGACATCGAGGACCTGGTGGTGCTCGGTGCCAACACCATGCCGATCGACCTCGAGCTCGATCTCGACAAGCGGCAGCTGTACTGGACCGATCGCTCGCTCGGCACGGTGCAGCGCGCGGGGATGGACCTGCCGGCGGGCCAGAACGCGGTAAGCCGCAGTGACGTCGAAACGCTGGTCACCGGCCTCTCGCAGCCGATCGGCATCACGCTCGACCTGCCGGCAGGCGCGATGTACTTCAGCGACCTGAGCGGCAACGTGTGGCGGGCGGGCCTCGATGGCAGCGGCAAGGTGAGGGTGACCGGAAGCAGCGCGGTCACGGGCATCACGCTGGTCCACCTGATGTAACGACCGCGGTTGCGTTACCATGACGCGACATGCTGGCGTGCTTGCCTCGAATCGCGGCGGCCGTGCTAGGCGCCGGCGAGCTGCAGTGAGGGCAGCGCGGGCTCGCAGCGCCTTCTGAATCGCGGCGGGCCGCCTGTGATAGCATCGAGCGTCCGGTGAGGCACGCATCCCTGAAGACGCTGGTCGATTTCGCGCTTTCCGTTTCGTGATGCTGTTGGTCGACTGCCACCAGGATGCGGCTCGCGGCTCGCTCGAGCGCATCCGTGAGCGCTGGCCTCGAGCATGCGCGCGCACGGCTGGCCCGTGACCGCGAGCGTGGGCGCCGTCTGGTAAGCCCGCGCGCCGGCGACCCTCGATGAGGTCCTGCGCGGCGCCGATGCGCTCATGTATTGCGCCAAGCGCGGCGGCAAGAACCGCGTCCACGTGGAGGCGATCCAGGCTTCCCCTTCCCCCTCCCCCTCCCTCCCCCTCCCTCCCCCTCCCCCCCTCCCCCAACCCCGGACCTGGGGCCCGGCTGCTGACGCCCGAGGCGCGCAAGAAACACCCACCAAATGCCAATCAAGTCCCAAGGACACGCCCATGCGGCCGGGCCAGCGTGGGCTGGCAGTGCCGTGGGTGGCGCTGTGGGTCTGACACACTGGGACGGCGGTAGCGATGATGAGCTGGACGAGGGGCGCCGCGCTCGCGCGGGGCGCGGGAATCTTGGGCGTGCTCGCGGGCGTCGCTGCCTGCGGCGGAAGTGACGGCGCGGCCGGTCGGCCGACCCCCGGAGCTGCCTCGGCCGCGCCGACGGCCAGCGGCAGCGCGGGCAACAGCGGCTCGACTTCGGGCGCCAACCTGTTCGGCAACAGCCCCGGCGTCGCCGCCGGACCCACCGTCATGGTCGGAGCGGCTCCGACTGGCTGCACCAACCTGCAGTGCCAACAGCACGCTTGTGCGGGCGGGGCCTCCACCACGATCAGCGGCACGGTCTACGACCCGGCAGGCAAGAACCCGATCTACGATGTCGCCGTCTACGTCCCGAACGCCCCGGTGGAGCCGCTCACGCTGGGCGCGTCGTGCTACGCGTGCGGCGACCTGTACACCGGCAAGCCGGTCGTGGCCGCGCTGACCGACGCCCACGGCAATTTCGTGCTCAAGGACGCGCCCGACGGTACGGACATCCCGCTGGTGATTCAGGTGGGCAAGTGGCGCCGGCAGATCACGCTGCCATCGGTCGCGCAGTGCCAGGACAACCCGCTGCCCGACAAGTCGCTGACCTTGCCCAAGAATCAAATGGAGGGCGACATCCCCAGCATCGCCATCTCGACCGGCGGCGCGGACACGCTCGAGTGTCTGTTGCGGCGCGTGGGCGTCGACGCCAGCGAGTACGTGCCCGGCGCGGGCGGCACGGGCCGCATTCACATCTTCCAGGGTGCGGGCGCGGGCGGCGGCGGCGGCATCCCGGGACTCTTCGGTGGTGGCGGCGGCACGGGCATGGTGATTCCGGGCATCGGTTACATCGGGCCCGCGCCCAACACCAGCCCGGCAGCGCCGGCAAGCTCGGCATCGCTGTGGGACACGGTGGACGACCTGATGCCCTACGATATCGTGCTGCTCTCCTGCGAGGGCCACGACACGGACAACATGAACCAGCAGGCGCTGCACGACTACGCCAGCGCGGGCGGCCGCGTGTTCGCTTCGCACTTTCACTACGCGTGGTTCAACACCGGCCCCTACGCGTCCGAGAACCTCGCCACCTGGAGCAGCGGCGCCAACTCGATCGGCAACATCAACGCCCAGATCGTGACCACGCTGCCCAATGGCGCGCCGTTCCCCAAGGGACAAGCGCTCAACGAGTGGCTGACGGGCGTCAATGCGCTGACCAACGGCTTGCTGCCGATCGAGGCCGCCCGCCACAACGCCGACGTCACCCCGGCCAACACGCCGTCGACCACCTGGATCATCGCCGATCAGAACGCGATGCCCCCGGGCGCGGTGCAGTACTTCTCGTTCAACACGCCGACCGACGCCATGATCAACCCGGACAACATGGTGCAGTGCGGGCGCGTGGTGTTCAGCGATCTGCACGTGGGCGCCGCGTCGATGGACGACCCCAGCCAGCCTGTGCCCGCGGAGTGCACCTCCGCGGACCTGTCCCCGCAGGAAAAGGCCCTCGAGTTCATGCTCTTCGACCTGTCGTCCTGCCTGACGCCCGACGACCGGCCTCCCGCGCCCCCCGTGGTGAAGTGAAACCGCGCCGAGCCGCGCGCTAGCCGGGGTGGCGGGAGAATCGCCGCGGCCGCGTAGTACTCGCCCGGCACCAGCATGCCGCAACCCGAGGCCTGCACCCAGATCTACGAGTGTACGGCGCACGGCGCGGGCATCGCGGTGCGACATAGCGGCCCCTGCTGAGTCGCTTCAGGTCTTGGGGCCACGGCTGCGCGTCTTCTTGCCGCTCTCGGGCGGCAGGCTCTTGGTCTCGCCCGGCCACGTGGCCTTGGGCATCGGATAGGCCGGACGCGCGAACACGTAGCCCTGCCCGTATTGAACGCCGGTGTCGATTACGGCGGCGAGCTCCTCGGCGGTCTCGATGCCTTCGGCGACCACCTCGGCGCCCAGCTCGCGGCACAGCTCCACCAGGTGGCACACCAGGCGCTGCTGCTTGGGGCTGGTCTGCAGCCCGGTGACCAGCTGGCGGTCCAGCTTGACCACTTGGGGCTCGAGCTCGATGACGCGCATCAGGTTCGAGTAGCCGGCGCCGAGATCGTCGATGGCCAGCCGCACGTCTGCGCGCGCGCGCACCTCCTTGAGCACGCTCAAGCAGATCTCGTAGTGGGTGAAGGTCGCCGACTCGGTGATTTCCAGAAAGACGTGGTGGTTGTGCTGGTAGATCGGGTCATCGGGACGCACCAGCCAGCGCGCGCTGAGCTCGGATGGGTGCACGTTGATGAACAAGGGCTGCCCGGCGCCGCGCTCGAAGGTGACCTCGCGAATCAGCCGGCCGAGCCTGCCCCAGGCCTCTTCGAGCGTGGCACGCTCGAACAGCTCGCTTGGGTCGGTCACGCCGGGCTTGCCGCGGGTGAGGGCCTCGTGCGCGAACACCTGGCGAGTGCCGAGGTCCACGATCGGTTGGAACACGATCTCGATGTCGTCGATCCCGAGACGGCGGACGCTCGGCTTGCTGGTGCGCGGCAGCCGGGGGCCCGAAGGTCGCCCCGAGTAGGTCCACTTGGCTCGGGGGGTCGAGCTGCCGCGTTTGGCCACTCCTCATGATAGCGGAGCGACCGTGGTTTGGCGCCCGCGCGACCGCAAACCGCGGTCAGGGGCTTGGCTCGAGGCAGTTGACAGGCTTATTGAAAATGAATATCAAATTCTCAATGGACCTACACGTACCTTACACAGGTCGGCTCGCGCTGTCGATCGCGCTCTTCAGCCTGTTGCAGCCCGACACGCGTGTTCAGGCGCAGGTCGCGGGGCCGGCACCAGCAGCGCAGGCCAACGCCACGCCGGCGGCGGGGGCTCCCGCAGCCGAAGCGCTTCCCGCGACCCACGGCGCTGCCGAAACCTCCGCCCAACCTGCAGCCGGTACCCCGCCCGCGTCGCTTCCCGCTGCACCTGCGGCGCAGACGGCCGCGCCCGCGCCACAGGCGGCGCCGCCGCCCCAAGCCGCGGCCACACCCGGCCCGCAGATCGAGCTCGCGCCTGCTGCGGCGCCGGCTCAAGCAGGCGATCGCGCCGCCTCGCCGGCCGAGGCCCCGGGGCCGGCGAGCAGCGAGCCCGCGCCCGCGCCGGCCGTGGAGCGCGCGCCCGCACCCGCAGCGACCCCGCCTACCAGCATCGGCGGCTACGCCGAGCTTCACTACGATATCGATCGAGTCAGCGGGCCGGGCTCGACGCAAGCGACGATCGACCTTTCGCGCATGGTGTTGTTCGTCGGCCACCGCTTCGACTCACGGTTTCGCTTCTACAGCGAGATCGAGGTCGAGCACGCGGTGGCGTCGTCGGATCGGGAGGGCGAGGTCGAGATCGAGCAGGCCTACCTCGACTACCTGTTGTTCGGCCGCGCGCTCGGCGTGCGCGCCGGCGTGGTGCTGGTGCCGATGGGCATCATCAACAAGTGGCACGAGCCGCCGGTGTTCCACGGCGTCGAGCGCCCGGACGTGGACACCGTGATCATCCCCAGCACCTGGCGCGAGGGCGGCGCGGGCGTGTTCGGCGAGCCGACCGAGGGCCTGCGCTACGAGCTGTACCTGGTCGGCGGCCTCGATCCGCGCGGCTTCGACGCCGAGCAATCGATTCGCGAGGGACGCCAGGAGGTGGCGCTGGCGCACGCATCCGGGCTGGCCGTGACCGGCCGCGTCGAGGCGGAGCCCATGTTGGGCGCCGTGCTGGGCGTATCGGGGTACTACGGGCTGGCCGGGCCGAACGCCACGCTGTACGACGCGGCCGGCCATGCGCTCGAGCTGGACGTGCCGGTGTGGGGCCTGTCCGCCGACGCGCGCATCCGGCACGAGGGGCTCGAGGCGCGCGCGGTGGCCGCACTTTTCGGCGTGGGCGAGACCGCGCGGCTGCGTCAGGCCTACGACACCGACGGCCAGCCGCTCGGGATCGATACCGGCGCGCTGTCGTGGGGCGCCTATGCCGAGGTCGCCTACGACGTGCTGCGCCCGCTGGTGCGCAGCGATCAGCAGCTGCTGCCGTTCGTGCGGCTCGAGCGCTACGACACCATGGCCGCGATTCGAGGCCGCGCGCGCGTCGTCGCCGATGATGCCTATGCGATCACCGATCTGATCATGGGCCTGAGCTATCGGCCGCTGCCGCAAGCGGTATTCAAGCTGGACTTCGGCCTGCGCAACCCAGACGGCACCACGCCCACATCGGGCCGCCTCGACCTCGGCGTGGGCGTGATGTTCTAGATCGTCGTCTGCGGCGCAGCCGCTTCGAAGAGCCGACAGGAAGGCGGGAAGGCGAGAAGAACGCGCCATTCATGGCGCCCGGTCGCGGGCGCGATTGCGGGTCGACCCATGGCCGGCGGCGTGACACCCTGCGTCGCATGCGGCCGCACGGGACATCGCCCGGGCTGCGCAAGGACACCGAGCCAGACTCGGCTGCGCAGGCGGCAGAGCACCGGTCGTCGCGCTTGCGCGGCGACCCGAACGCCAAGGGCCTGAGCCCGCTCGGCAACGCGCTGATCTCGATCGTGCTGGGGATCGCGGCAGGGTTCGGGGCGTTCGTGCTGCGCTCGCTGATCGGCGCCGCGCACAATCTGTTGTTCGAGGGACGCCTGGAGCTCTTCCTGGACACGCAGCGCCATTCGCCGCCCAGCCCGTGGGGCGCCGGGATCGTGCTGGCGCCGGTGCTCGGCAGCTTCGTGGTGGTCTACTTGGTCAAGAACTTCGCGCCGGAAGCCAAAGGCCACGGCGTTCCCGAGGTGATGGACGCGATCTACTACCACAAGGCGGTGATCCGACCGGTCGTGGCGGCGGTGAAGTCGGTGGCGTCCGCGATCTCGATTGGCAGCGGCGGCTCGGTCGGACGCGAAGGCCCGATCATTCAAATCGGCGCGGCCGTGGGCTCGTGGCTGGGACGTGCGTGCGGGGTTTCGCGCTGGCAGCTCGCGACGCTGGTCGCGGCCGGCGGCGGCGCAGGCATCGCGGCCACCTTCAACACGCCGATCGGCGGAGTCCTGTTTGCGGTCGAGATCCTGATGCACGAGGTCAGCGTGCGCACGCTGGTGCCGGTCGCGCTGGCCACCGCGACCGCAACCTATGTCGGCCAGCAGTTCTTCGGCGACCATCCCGCGTTCGAGATCCCAGCCTTGCACTTCACGCACGCGGTGAGCGCACAGCTGTTGCCCGCGTGGTTCGGCCTCGGTTGCTTGATGGGGGTGGTGGCCGCGGTCTTCATCCGCTCGCTCTATGCCTGCGAAGACGCGTTCGAGCGGCTGGTTCCGCGCCGTCCCTACCTGCGCCACGCGCTCGGCATGCTCGGCGTCGGCAGCGCCGGGCTCGGCTTGATGTGGGCACGCGGCCACTATTTCGTGTTCGGCGTCGGCTACGCGACCATCATGGACGTGTTGTTGGGCAAGCTCGGCGGCGCCTGGTTTCTGGTCGCGCTATTCGCGCTCAAGCTCGCGGTCACCTCGCTCACGCTCGGCTCGGGGGCCTCGGGCGGGATCTTCTCGCCCTCGCTGTTCATGGGCGCGACCCTGGGCAGCGCTTACGGATTGCTCCTCCACGGTCTACTGCCGGGGCTCGACATCAATCCGGCTGCGCTCGCCGTGGTGGGAATGGCCGCGCTGCTGGCCGGCACCACGGGCGCGGCGCTGACGGCGATCGTCATGATCTTCGAGATGACGCTCGACTATGGTGTGGTGCTGCCGATGACGCTGACCGTGGCCGTCGCCTACGGCGTGCGGCGCATGCTGTTGCCGCAAAGCATCTACACCATGAAGCTGGTGCGCCGCGGGCACTACATGCCCGAGGCGCTGCTGGCCAACGCCCACCTGGTCCACCACGCGGGCGAGCTCCAGCTCGACGCAGTGGCGCTACGCGAGCGCGACGCGCCGGTCGAGCCGCCCGCGGACGCGGCCGGCCGGCCAACGCCTGCGTATTACGTGGTGCTTCAAGACGGCCAGGTCGACGGCGTGGTCGCCGCCGATTGGCTCGCGGAACACCCGCAGCGGCTGGCGGGCGCGCGCAGCTGGGGCGAGCTCGCCCGCCGCGACTTCATCCGCGTGCGCTCCGACGCGACCCTGTTCGACGTGCTGGCCGCGTTCGCAGGTTGCGAGGCCGATCTAGCGGTGGTGCTCGCGGCTCCCGGCGAGCGCGGCATCGACGGCTCGCAGGTCCGCGGCCTGATCAGCAAGTCGCACATCGCCGACGCCGTGGCCGACGGAATGGAGCTGTTTCGCGACTGAGCGCCCGCACGCGCGAGCGCGCGACGCTGAAGCTTGGTCAATGCATCTGTCTGGGAGGAAAAATAGCCGCTGTCGCGCTCGCCGCCACCCAACCTTGGCCGGCTCGCACTCTCAGGAAGGCCGCGGTGGACGGCGGCGGAGCGGCGGATGCACCCGGCGGGGGTGCGCGGCGGGCTGCTCCTGCTCGCTGGTCATCTGCTGCAGCTGGCGCTCCAGCTCGAGCATCTCACGGTCGGCCTGACCGAGCTTGCGCCCGCGCCGCACGAGTGGCCCCAAGCGCGGGTAGTGCCAGCCGTTGAGCGCGAGCGCGACCAACAGGAACGGTGTCGCCGAGAGCATGCTTCTGCACAACAGGCCGAGCAAGAACCCGCTCGCCGCCACCGCTTGGCTCAACCCGAGCCCGAGCCGGTGCGGCCGGACGAACATCCGCATCAGCCCGACCAGGCGTTGCTCGGCGGGCGCCATCTCCAACAGGATCTGGGATTGCTCGGGATCGAGACCCATGCCGCGAGCCCACACGCGAGGATCGGGCTCGCAGCGCATCTGCGCCTTGACCTTCGCATCGGAGCAGGCGCGCCGCGGCAGCAGGACGCTGGCGGCGGCCAGGCCGCAGCCGATCGCCGCAAGACCGTAGCGCAGCCAGGCCGGCACCGGCACGGGGCCCGAATCAGCCACCACCGAGAGCACGATCGATTCGAGCCCGAGCGCGATCGTCATCGCGATCCAGGGGATCGTGAGCAGCTCCTGGCGGCGGCGGACGAAGGCTTCGAACCTCTCGCGCTTCGCAGCCAGCTCGGCCGGGGTCAGCGCGTGCGCGTGGTGCATCTCGATTCAAGGCTAGCGCACGCGCGCGGGGTGCCGGAAGGGGCGCCGTCCGCGCCGTTCTGGCTTCGTGCCGCCAATTTGTGGGTTCCGTCGCCAACTCCCGTCGCACAGAGCCGAGCCGGCGCCGCGTGGCTAGCAGGCTACATCCGCGCTTCAGGTAGGTTTCCTGCGCAGAGAGAGCGCGCGCGGCGCGGCGTCTGCAAGTGGACAAGAGCCGCCGCGGGGCGTAATTCGCACGCCAGCCGTGCTTCTGTCCAACGCGAGCCTTTCCGCGCTTGCCAGTCTGTTGCCGTCGCGAGCGGCCGTGGTCGGCATGCAACCGTTCATGGCAGGGATCTGCGTGGTGTGTGCAGTGTTCGCATCCGCCATTCTGATCTGGTTTCTGGTCCGCAAGCCCGAGCTCAAGGGACCGGTCAAGCTGATCCTGCTGTTCGGCTTCGGTGTGTTCCCGATCGGCTCGGCGCTGGGCGGAAACATCGCAGGCTTCGAGCACACCAAGCACCGCGCCTTCTGCGGGTCGTGCCACGTAATGGGGCCCTACCAGGCCGATTCGGAGAACCTCAAGAGCAAGAGCTTGGCCTCGGCCCACGCACGCAACGAAGAGTTCGGCCCCGACAACTGCTACGAGTGCCACAAGGACTACGGCGCCTTCAGCACGATCGTCACCAAGCTCGGCGGCATGCGCCACGTGTATCTGTACTACACGCGCTTCTACAAGATGGACATCAAGACCGCGCTCGCAGAGATCAGGCTGCGGAAGCCGTTCGCGAATGCCAGCTGCATGCGCTGCCACTCGACCGAGGACCCGCTCTGGCTCAAGCTCGGCGATCACCGCGCGAGCCTCGAGGCGCTGCGCAGCGGCCGCGTGAGCTGCGTCAGCGATGGCTGCCACGGCCCGTCGCATCCCTTCAGCAAGCCCTATCAGCGCCGCGGGGGCTCCCCGTGAGCCCGACGCGCTTCGTCTATCGGTTGCTGCGCCTGGCGGCGGTGGTCGCGCTGGCGGCGCTGGCGTTGATGGTGTGGGGCATCTTCGATCCGCATCCGATCTCGCTCGTGATTGCGATGTCCGTGGGCCAGGCCCTGGGCACGCTCTCGTTCGGTGTGTTCGGGTTCGTGGTGTACCTCGACCTGCGGCGCGCGCGCGTCTTCTCCAGCATGGCTGCGCGCTTCAGCACCGCGCCGCCGCCCAAGCGGTCGGAGCCCCCACCGGACGACACAGCCTGATCGCCCCCACGCTCACGCGGACCGCCGACGATTCACAAGAAGACGGGAACAGAAGGTCAGCTTCGTTCGTCGCGCCTTCCCGTCTTCCTGCTGCCTTTTCGAAACCGCCTCGGTGCACGGCTACGGGCTCTGCGTTTCGATCACGCCGTCGATGTGCAGCGCGCGGCCGGCGTCGGTGATCCCCGGCCCCGGGCTGCCCGCACGCACCTCGGCACCGTGACAGATCAGCGAAGCGCAGCCGTCGTCCTGTGGATGGTCTTTGGCCGGCGGTACGCCGTGACAGCCCGCGCAGGCCCCGGTCGCGGGCGAATCCCACTGCAGCGCGCGCTCAATGCCCTCCGGCAGCCCCGCCCCGTGGCAGGCGATCTGCTTGCAGCTGCCATGGTCGTAGCTCGGCATCTGCCCGCGAGCCTGCGCGCGCGGCCCGAACGTCACGTCGGCCGGTGTCACCGTGCCGCGGTCCAGATGCCCCGGGCTCAGCACCTCTTTGGGCACGACGTGGCACTCCTTGCAATCGATCGCCGCGGTCAAGCGCGTGTTGCGGTGCAGCAGGTGCGACGGCGTCTGCGGCATGGGGTCGCCGTTCTGCCCGTGGCACGCGGAGCAGTCGCCGCTGCCGTTGCCGAGATCGATCTGACCGTTCATGTGCGGCCCGAGCGCGCGCAGCGCCGTGCCGTCCGCGTTGGCGTCGGCGTGACAGCGATCGCAGGTTCCCGCGAAGTGATCCGCGGGCGGCGCGCCGTGGCAGTCCCCGCAGCCGAGCGGGCCGTGCTCGTGAAAGCTCGGCATCGCGCGCGCGCCGCCCTGGTTGTGGCAGCGCACCGCACAGCGCCCGGTCTGTGCGTCGTAGCTCGCGTCCTTGCCGGCCAGCGCCGAATCGAAGACCACGTCCACCTTTCCGTTGGCGTGCGTGCCGCTCAGCGTGGCGTCCGCCGCCGGATGGCAGGTGGTGCAGGTCAGCGGCGTGCTCGTCAGACGCGTGCTCTGCACATGCGCGCGGTGGGCGTCGGGCTCCGAGTCGGGAAATAGGCAGCGGTCGCGCGGCGGATAGGCGCGCTGCGCGCCGTCGCCGTGACAGGTGCCGCACGCGAGCACGCCCTCGGGCTCGCGGTGGCAGCTGGTGCACGCGGGCGCACCGGGCGCCGGATGATGCACGCCCTTGGGCTTGACCGGGGCGCCATCGTGGCAGCGCCCGCAAACATCCGGATGGCTGGGCGAGGTGATCGGCCCGTAGCGGTCCTGCGCCGCGAGCCGCCCGTGCCAGTCCGGCGAGCGCGGGTCGAGGATGCCGGGCGCGTGCACCCTGTGCTCGCGCAGCGGCGCACCCGCCTCGACCCACGCGCGCAGCCGCGCCTGCTCGCTCTTCGACAAGACGTTGGCGTGGTCCGGACGCGCGAGCACGTCGAGCAGCGGCGTGCCCGCGTCGCCGCCGCCAATCGCCGAGGTCTCGGGCATGCTGTGCGGGCAGCCGATCGTGTCCAGGTAGCTGCCCACCCGGTAGTCGTCGCCCGCGTCCTCGTCGCCGTGACACGCGCCGCAGCGTTGCGCGAGCAGCTCGGCGATGTCGCCGGCATAGACCGGCGTGGGAGCCGGCTGCGGTCGGCCCTGCACGCAGGCGCTCAGCAGCAGCAAAAGCGCAGCACACGCGCGGCGAAGGCGACGCGCGCTACAGGCGATCAGGCGTGGTGAGGAGCGCTGTGTCATTTTCGGAACACGTGGCAGCCCTGACAGAGTTGCGCGTTGGGGGCGTGGTCTTTCTTCTTCTGATGGCAGGCCAGACAAGTCGCGCGCGCAGACCAGGGACCTTGGTTGTGCGCGCCTCCGTGGCACTTGACGCATTGCTGATGCGCCTGGACCGAATGCAGCCCCGGCAATTTGCCGACTTGATGGCAACTGGTGCAAGCGGGCGTCGCGAGCACGCCCTTGTCCGAGTGGATGCCGTGGCACTGGGTGCAACCGCCCGCCAGCGCGCCGTGGTTCTGCTTGGCCTTGACGGCGTGACAGCCGGTGCAGCTCGCCGCCGGCAACTTGCCGCCCTCGTGAGGCGTGTGACAGGTCAGGCATGCGCGGTGCGGCGCGACGCTCGCGTGCTCCTGGCGCTGGTGACAGCTGCCGCAGCTCTGCGCGAGCGGAAGCGGCGCGCCGGAATGCGGCTCGTGACAGCGCGTGCACTGCGCGTGCTCCGGCCGCGGGTGCACGTCCTTATGACAGCTCGTGCATGCCACCGGCGCGAGCCCGGTCGCGAGCTGGGCGGCGTGTGGTGTGCCACGATGACAGCCCAGGCAGGTGGCGTGCCCCGTGTTCTTGGCGATCGCAGCCAGCTGCACGGCGTGGCAGCCGACACAGGCCTCGGCCTGCGCGGGCTTGGCGAAGGCGTGTGGCTTGTGGCAGTCGGTGCACTGCGCGCGGCCGCCGTGCGCCGCCTGGTCCGAGCTCGCGATCGGTGCGTGGCAGCTGGTGCAGGGTTGCGCCGGCGGCACCGCCGCCGCGGTCGAATGCGGGCGGTGGCAACCCAGGCAGGCGTGGCCCTCGGTCTGCGGGTGGGTGGGCGCGACGCTGCTGTGGCACTTGCGGCAGGTGTTGTCGTCGGCCTGCGCCACCGCGTGCGGCTCGTGACAGCTCGTGCACTGCCGGTGAGCGGCCACTTTGTCCTCGGCCAGCACATGCTGGCTCTGGTGACACGAGCGACACGGCTTGACCGCGCTGCGCGCGAAGTCGTGCGGCACGTGACAGCCGGCGCAGGTCGGGTGCCCTTTGAACAGCGCCTGCGGCTTGTCCTTGTGACACTGCTGGCAGCGCTGGTCGGCGAGCTTGGCGCCGGCATGAGCCTGGTGGCAGCTCAGGCAGTTGTCGGGGCTCGTGCTCGGCTTGCCCGCGTGGCTGTTGGCCTCTTTGGCGTGACAGGACACGCAGGCCATCGGCTCGATCGAGGGGTCGTTGTGCGGGTGATGGCAGTTGCTGCAGGCGCGGTCCGCGTGAACGACCACCGCGCCCAGCTCGCCCTGCGGCTTGTCGTGGCAATCCAGGCAGGCCCAGATGCGGTCTTGGTGGGTGGGCCCGAAGTTGTGGCAGGCCATGCAGTTGGCCGTGCCCGCGAAGACCTCGAGCTTGGCGGCGTGCAGCCCGTGGCGAGTGCGACCCTCGCGCTCGTGACACGACACGCACACCCTGGGCCGCGGCGGCCCAAAGCCGCGCGCCGGATCGTGGCACTTCACGCACGCGATGCCCCGCTCGCCCACGTGCACGACATGGCCAGGCGCGTCGCGGAACTCGTGCCAGCTCTCGGGTACGCGGGTGACCGGCTCCGGCGGAAGCGACTTCTCGCGCACCTGAAACGCCCAACGCGCGAGCGCGCCGGCTGCCAACAATGCCAACAGCAGGCCCAACGCGAGCGCGTTGCGCAGCCGCCGCCTGTTCACGGGGCCTCCGTGTGGCACATGCGGCAAGGCAGGTCGCTCAGCGGCTTGCGCGAGCTGAAGCCCGGCGGGTGCGGATTGCCGCCCGGGCCGCCTACACGGTGACAGCCCACGCACAGGCTTTCGCCCGAGCCACCGTGACAGCCGGCGCAGGCCAGCGGATTGGCGCGCGCCTCGATGCCGTGGCGATTCTCCGAGCCGCGCGTGCCGACCCAGCCGGCCGGGTGCGGGCTGCCGTGCTGAGGCGTGACCTCGAGCAGGCCGCGCTCGCGATGGCAGTCGCGACACTCGCGCTGGTCACGGTGACAGGTGGTGCAGAGCGCCGGATCGGTACGCGCTTCGAGGCTATGACGAGCGAAGAAGCCCTCGGGGTGCATGTCCGGGCGGTTCGGCTGATCGAAGTGCCAGGTCGACGGCAACGCCGGAACCGTGCCGGCGCCGTGACACGCCGCGCAGCTGCTCTCGGCATGACAGGTGGTGCACAGATCGCGCGAGGTCGCAGCCTCCAGACCGTGGCGCTGGAGAAAGCTCGCGCCGTGCACCACGTGACTGGCCGGCCGCTCGCCTTCGGTCTCGAGCCGCACGTGGCAGGGCGAGCAGCTACGCGCGCTCCACTGGTCGCGGTGCTCGTGACAGCCGAGACAGGTCGCCATCGGCGGTCGCAGCGGTCCGTCGCCGTGCAGCACCGCCCCGTGGCAGCGCACGCACATGCCGGGATCGGTGCCTTTGTGGTCGCGGTGCGAAAAGCGCAGGTGCAGCTTGGCCTGTTCCACGTCGCGGCGGTTCTGCTCGCGGCCGTGACAGCTGGCGCAGCGGCGGCTGTCGTGCGGCTTCTGGTGGCACTGCAGGCAGATCTTCGTGCCCGGCAGGTCGAGCGGCGCGCTCGCGTCGCTCCTGGCCACGCGCGTGTGGCACTGCACGCAGGCGATGCCCTTGAGCACGTGCGCGCGGTGCTCGAACGGCCGCTCGGGCGTCTTGCGCACGCCGAGCAGCCCGGCGCAGGCCGCGACCGTGACCAGCACGAGCGCGCAGCAGGTCAGAGCCAGGCGGCTCATGGCGTCACCGTCGCGCTGTAGCTCACCCGCAGCAGGGCGTAGAGCTCGCTGCGGTACTGCGGCGTCGAGCGCGCGCTCAGGGCTGCGGCCAGCAGCCACGCGCTGCCGAGCGCGTAGCTGGCGCCCACACGGGTCCACGGCCACAGCGCGCCGCGCCCTGCGGGATGATCGGCGCCGACCAGCTCCAGCCCGGCGTGGGTACGCAGCCGCGCGTTGATCGGCAGCTCGACGCGCACGCTGCCGCCGCTCCAACCCTCGCGGCCGAGCTTGCGCCGTGTGGCCTCGAGCCCGAGCTGTCCGCCGTCCTGGTCGGAGAAACGCAGCGTGGTGCGCAGGGCCACACGGTAGCCGAGCGCGTGGTCGAGCGCTTCCAGGGCACCCTCGCCGCCGAGATCGAGCCGCGGAAAGGCGTTCCACAGCCATCCGGCCCCGAGCTCCGAGCTGGGCGCCTCGCTGATCACAGAGAACAGCGAGGTCGCGGGGAGCAGGCGCGAGGCGACCCGGCGCGAGGCGAACAGCTGCGCGCTCGAACGCTCGACGTGCGCGTTGGCGGAGAGCCGCGCCTCGGCCAGACCATCGTGCAGCAGATCCCAGGAGCCGATCGCGTTGACCCCGAGCCAGGACAGCGGCGTCAGGCTCAGGTCGGCGCCGACCTCCTCTCCCGAGCGCTCGCCGCCGTCGCGCCGTTGCAGATAGGACACGCCGGCGCCCACGCGCTGGTCGAGCAGCCACTGCCCCAGGCGCGCCCCGGCCAACCAGTCGAAAGCGCGCGGCCCGAGCTCGGGCACCACCGGCATGCCGCCGAAGACCTGCAGCGTGGAGCCGGTGGGTGCGCGTCCGAGCACGCTCGCGCCGTCGATCTGCACCGGCCGGACCGCGCCGGTGCTGAGCACGAAGCGCCCGACGCGGCCTTGCGCGTAGCCGTGGGGCTCGCGAAAGCCGAGGTTCACGCTGAGCACGTCGCCCTCGCGACCCGACTGGCTGGCGCCCACGAACACCACCGCGTCGGCGTCGACGTAGGGCGAGTTGCGGTAGCCGCTGTGCAGGATCAGCAAGCCCTCCGCCGGCCTGCCCTGCATCAGCAGGTCGACGCCCACCGGCGTGTACGGACGGGCCAGTGATTGGGCCTGAGCCGGGGTTTGCGCCGGACCCGGTGATAGCGGCTGGTCTTGGGCGTGGGCGCGGAGGGTGAACGCGGTCAGGAGCAGAAGCAGGAGCGTGTGGGTGAGGCGGAGAGCGGGCGCGCGACTACGAGGACGGTCGTGACCGAGGCCGTGGGTGTCGCGACCGCCGGGGAAGGGTCCGCGGCTCGAGCACTGGCCCTCCACAGCGTGTCCGGCGGCTTGCATGGGCGGACGCTCAGGGGTTGGGCAGCTCGGCGCCGTGGCAGAACGCGCATTGCAAGGTGAAGGCCACCGGCTGCACGTCGTATTGATCGCGCCGCGTGACGGCGAAGCGGTGGGACGCGAGGTCGCCGTGGAAGTACTGCACCGGGGTCGCGCTCGCCGGAATGTTGTCGAGCAGCTCGGGCCGGCGCGCTCCGCCCGCGATCGTGCGCACCATGTGGCACGCCGTGCACTGCAGCAGCGAATCATCGACGTTGGTGTGCGAGTCCGGCGTCACCTTGCCGATGTGACCGCGGGGCGCGGTGAAGTCGGCACCCGAGTGGCAGCCGGTGCAGGCGCCGTTGTCGTCCTGCGCGACGCGCAGCTCGTGCGTGTTCTGATCGTTGCCGTGCGCGTCGTGACAGCTGGCGCAGGTCATCAGCACCGAGCCGTTGCGGTACATGCCCGAGCGGATGAAGTCGGTGTACTGCTGGTGGAACGCCTTCGAGTCCCCGCTGGCGTGAAAGTCGTCAGGCGGGGCATCGACGCGCGAGGTGAACGCGGCGACGTAATCGGCCCGGCGCAGCCCGGGCGCCGGCATGCGGCCATCGGCCGACAGTGGAGCCTCGGTGCCGCCGCCGCCCACGCCCGCCGGCCGCGAATGGCAACGCCCGCAAATCAGGGTCTCGCGCCCGGGAGTGAGCAGGCTCGGCGACACGATGTGCAGGCCGCGCACCTTCGCCTCGAGGTGCTCGGAGCCGGGCCCGTGGCAGCTCTCGCAGCCGATGTTGATCTCCTCGCGCCGGCCGTCGCCGTCGTAGTCGAAGTCGCCGTTGGGCTCGGACACGGCGTGCGCGCTGAAGCCGGAGGCGGCGTCGCCTTGCAGCCGCATGCCGGTGAAGTGGCAACCCGCGCAGCCGTTGTCGAACGCCTGCTGGTGGCTCGGCTCGGCCAGCTTCGACTGGGCGAAGTCGTACCACTGCTCGGAGTGCGCGTCGCGCCATACCCAGTCAGCGGAAGCGGGATAGCCGTTGGAGCCGGCCGTGTTGTATTGGAGGGGCAGCACGTAGTAGCTGAACCCGCCACCCGACAGCGCGCTGCGTGTCAGGAAACGCTGCCGGTACACGGCGCCGCCGTAGCTGAGCGCGACCGGATAGGTCGCGCTGCCCGCGCCGAGGCGGTTGACCAGCGTGACGGTGTACGCGCCCACGTCCGCCTTGGCGACCGCCGGATCGCGCGCCAGCCGGAGCTCGAAGCTGATCACTGCGCTCGGCGTCGACAGCGTCGGGTCGGTGTCCGACACGCTGCACTTGGCTTCGCCGCTGCGGGTCGGGTCGCAATCGTAGTAGTAGAGCGTGGTCGCGCTCTCGAACGCCGCCAGCGCGGCGTCGAAGCCGGGCCAGGGCGAGACGTCCTGGAAGGCGCCGCGGATGCCCGGCACCGACAGGCCGACGCGGTGCGCGGTGCGCATGCTGCGCTGCCGTCCGTGGCAGTTGAAGCACGCGCTCGATCCGACGTAGGTGGCCTCCACGCTCGGGCGGCCGCTCACCTCGATGTCGAGCCGGGTGCCGACCAGCGAAGCGCGGTCGAGCGCCTTGCGGCAGCGATCGCCGCCCGGCAGGTGGCCGGTGTCCTTGTCATCGGGCTGCCACACGATGAAGTAGGCGCCGTCGCCGACCTGCGGGATGCGATAGCTGCCGTCCGCGGCGACGCTGGCGGCGGTGTAGCTCGAGGCGTTCTGGTCGAGCAGATCCTCGAGCGGCTCATCGCCGGCGAAACCCGCGGCGGCGGAGGGCGCGAGCGAGAGATCGAGCGGGACCTTGGCGAGCGCGGCGACGTCGGCGGCCGGAACGAGATAGACATGGCCGAGCGGAACGAGCTGCCCGCTCGGATCGCGCACCACACCGACGATGCCGTCGGGCTCGAGCGCCAGGGTCGCTGCCGGCGCGGCCGCGTCGCCGGCAGGGCCCTGGGCTCCTCGCGCTCCGCGCGGCCCGGCTTCGCCCGGCGGGCCTGCGTCACCCGAAGCCCCGCGAGGACCCGCGTCTCCCGTCCGGCCTGCGGGCCCTCGCGGCCCCTCGCAACCGAAACCGATCAGCAAGGCGACAGCGGCAAGGGCGGCGAAAGGTAAGACGCGCATGACGAAGATAGGTCAGGAAGATTTCGGTTTGCGTGCGATCAAATTCAAAACGCTGATCCAAGCCACACGGACATCGGCCTACATTCCCGAGAAGTCACCATGGTAGCCCCTCGCAACAGAAAAAGAAGGTGAAAGCTCGCTGGGCAACCCGTATGCTCGCGCCTACGTTCCGCTCTGGCCCTGCTTGGAGGATACATGGCTTCGTACTCGCGTCGTCTGGGCTTCGTCCGATCTGTCCACGTCACGTTGATCGTGCTCGGAGCCGCGACCCTCGCCGCATGCTCGGGAGATCGGGGCGCGGCGGGCAGCTCCTGCACGGTCGGCCCTGCCGACGGGGGTGGCGGCACCGCGATCACTTGTGACGACGGCACGAGCGTGACCATCCCGGGCACGGGCGGCGGCTCCTGCTCGGTGACCGCGAACGGCGACGGCAGCAAGACCATCAAGTGCGCCGACGGCACGACCGCCAAGGTCACGAACGGCACCAACGGCAAGAACGGCACCGACGGTAAGGACGGCACCAACGGCACCAACGGTAAGGACGGCACCAACGGCACCAACGGCACCAACGGCACCAGCGCCGACGGCGGCGTCACGGGTAGCGGACGCAGCGCGTACGTGGTCGGTCCCGGTGTGGTGGTCACAATCGACAGCGTGACGATTCCTTCGGACCTTCACCCGGTCGTCGAGCTCACGATCGAAGACGCTGCCCACCATCCGCTGGATCGCACCGGCGTCTACACGCCGGACCCGGTCAGCGCCAGCTTCGTGCTTTCCTACCTCTCGAGCTCGGACACGGGCGTGGGCGAGTACGTGCCGTACAACACCTCGACCGTGGCCGGAGACACGCTGGACGGAGGCATCCCCCCGGTGCTCGACGCCTCGACCGAGCCGGCGTCGGAAAGCAACGGCACCTGGACCGAGATCGACTCCACGCAAGGCAAGTACAGCTATCGCTTCCACAACGCCCTGCCTTCGGACTACGACCAGACCAAGACGCACACGCTCGCGGTGTACGCAGCACGGACGACCGACGGCGCGCTCTACGCCTCGAACCCGCTGTACAACTTCCGGCCGGACGGTCAGGACGTCACCCAAACACGCGAGATCGTCACGACCGCGGCCTGCAACGGGTGCCACAACACCCTGCAGGCCCACGGCGGCAGCCGCCGCGAGGTGGGGTTGTGCATCACCTGCCACGTGAGCGGCATGGTCGACCCCGAGTCGGGCAACACCATCGACATGGCGCAGATGATCCACAAGATCCATCGCGGCAGCAGCCTGCCCAGCGTGGTGGACGGCGGGACCTACGAGATCGTCGGCTACAGGGACTCCATTCACGATTTCTCCGACGTGCAGTTCCCCCAGCCGATCGAGAACTGCGACACCTGTCACAAGGGTCCTGACGGCGCCCGCTGGAAGACCGCCTTCTCGCGCGCCGCATGCGGCTCGTGCCACGACAACATCGCGTTCACGAACAGCCACCCGGCCTACATGAAGCTCCACAGCGGCGGGCAGCAGACGACCGACACGCTGTGCGTCAACTGCCACGGCGAGGGGATGGGACCGGTCGCCAGCCTCGAGACCGACGTCACCAAGGTGCACCGCATCCCGCAGCAGTTCGACCTACGCAACGCCAGCGACGGCTCGTTCGTGTCGGCGGCGCCGGTGTTCACCGGCGGGATCGTGAGCGTAACCGGAACCGGCCCGAGCGACACGCCCGTGATCACCTTCGACGTGAAGGTCAACGATCAGGGCTACGACATCACGACCACCCCGCTCGACCGGCTGCGCTTCACCTTCGCCGGTCCGACCACCGACTACGTGAACTACACCCAATTCGTCGTCCAGGGCGGCACGGCTGCCGGGACGCTCGCCGCCGTGAGCGGAACGCCGGGGCGTTTCACCTGGACCCCGGACATGACGATCACCCAGATCGCCGCTCTGCCCACACCCGCGATTCCCGTGACCGGCAGTTGGGCGGTGGGCATGGAAGCGCGCCTCAAGCAAACGGCGTCGGACCCGAAGAACACGCAGATCGACGTGACCTATCCGATGCACAACAGCGTGTTCTATTTCGGGGTCACGGACACCACGGCGGTGCCGCGGCGTACGGCGGTGGTCGTGGAGAACTGCAACAACTGCCACCAAGACCTGCAGGCGCACGGCGGCTTGCGCAACGACCCCGAGTACTGCGTGATGTGCCACAACGCCAACAAGGACAGCTCCAACATCCCGCTGCCGGCCTCTCCCGATACCAAGCTCACGGCGAGCTTGCGGCTGAGTCACATGATCCACCGCATTCACACCGGGGTGGATGGGTCCAACGAGTTTCAGATCGGCAGCCACGACTTCTCCACAGTGCGGTTCCCGGGCGACCGCCGCGACTGCACCAACTGCCACGTGCCCAAGCACTACACGCTGCCGCTGCCTCCGCTGGTGCCCTCGCACATGACCTTGATCGACTCGAGCGGGGCCCGCGTGAACAACAGCGACACCTACATGGGCCCGACCGCGGCCGCATGCACCGGCTGCCACGACGACGACCAAACGGCGGTGCACGTCGCCACCCAAACGCTGATCGTCGGCGGTGACCCGAGCAAGCTCAAAGAAGCGTGCGCGACCTGCCACGGCTTCGGCGAGGTCGAAGGAATCGACATCGTCCACGCGCGCCCGGGCTTGTAGCGCCCCGGGCGTCAGTCGAGAAAGAACGTGCTGGTCAGCCGCAGCGTCAGCGGATAGGCCGGCGTGAAGTGCACGTCCTCGCAGCCGAAGAAGCGCCCGTCCGCCGAACTGCCGTCCGGTGCGTTGGCGAGGCGGCCGCTGCTTCCGCAGCTGAAGCCCGCGGGCACGGGCGCGCCGATCGCGGGCTCGTTGCGCAGGCGCCCCACGGTCGCGAACTGCGCGCTGCGGAAAGCACCATCGAGCAGGTTCTCGACGTCGAACGCCAGATCGAAACGCCGGTAGCGATAGCCGAGGTGGAGATCGACCTGCGTGAAGCCGGGCGCCTGCAGAGCGCCATCGTCGGTGGCCGGCCGGTCGCCGATGCCGTAGAAGCGCAAGCCCGCCCGCCCCGTGCCCGGGCCGAGCGCGTGCCGTGCGGACAGGCCGCCCGACCAAGTCTGCTTGGGCGCGAGCGCCAGCCCGTTGCCGTTTCCCGCGTTCCGCCGAAACGCCGAGTGGGTGAACGAAAGGTCCAGGTCGGCCGCCAGCCAGCGCGTCAGCTCGTAGCGCGTCTCGATCTCGACCCCGCGGCGGCGCGTGGCGCCGGCGGCCTCGGTGGTGCCCTCGTCGCCGCTCCATACCGTCTCGCTGGCCAAATCGAGCTGCCAGAACGCGAGCGCGAGGTCCCAGCGCCCGAGCAGGCGCGCGCGCGCCCCCGCCTCCTCCCCCACCGCGCGCGCGAGCGGCGTCACCCGCGGGTCGGCGAACGCGCCGCGCACGTCATTGCTGTGAAAGCCGTGACCATAGTTCAGATAGAGGTCGAGTTGCGCTTGGTCGGCCTGAATCGGGGTCAGGATCAAGCTGGCCTTGGGGCCGAGCTGGTGCGCGCTGCCAATCCCGCTGTGGGGCGCGGTCGGCTCGCTCCCGGGCGAGCGGTCGTCGACGGCAAACGAAATCAGATCGGCGCGCCCCCCGAGGTCGAAGCGCAGCCAGTCGGTCGGGGTGACCTCCTCGTTGACGAACACGCCGCCCAGGGTCTCGTGGACGTCGTCGTCGCGGACGTTGCTCAGCTGCACGCGCTGCGCCGTGTCCCACAACTCCTCGTGAATGTCGTCGCTGCGCACGTCTGCGCCGAGCGTGGTGTCGAAGCGAGCCCCGCCGGCCACGTGCGTGACGCGGTAGCTCGCGCTCCCCCCGTAGAACACGCGCCGGTCGATCTGCTCGATCTCGTCGCCCTGTTGGGGATCGCGCAGAAACAGCGTGAAGTCCGAGAACAGGTTGAAGCGATAGCTGCCGAGATAGGCCAGCGCGGTGAGCCGGCTCTTGCCGCTCGGCCGCAGCGTGTACCGCGCGTAGAGCTGATGGCGGCCGGTGTCGCCGCCCTCGTCGGGGTCGATCGAGCCGAAGCGCGAGACTAGGCCCTGCTCGACCGCGCGGGCGGGGATCTGGCCCGAGCCGTGCCAGTCCGAGGCGTAGCTCATTTCGCCGATGCTCAGCGACGAGCGCTCGCTCGGCGCGAAGCTCAGCTTGTTCCACAGCTTGAATTTGTCCCAGCGGTCCGGGTGCTCGAACGGGCCGTTTGCACGACCGAGCTCGGCGGCCAAGCTCGCCTTCATGAAGTCGAGCTTGGGGCTGGCGATCACCAGCGCGCGGTAGCTCGACTCGCCATGTCCGGGGGATTGGCCGAAGCCGAAGCCCACCGAGCTCTGCGCGAAGTCGTCGCGCGAGACCAGGTTGACGGCGCCGGCGGTGGCGAAGTCGCCCTGGTTGGCAAAGTAGGGGCCCTTGGTGATTTCCACGCGTTCGACCACCTCGGGGATGACGAAGTTGGTGTCGCTGAAGCCTTGGCCGTGGGCGTGCGAGACCATGTTGATCGGCACCCCATCGATCGAGAAGGCGATGTCGGTGCCGTGGTCCGCGTCGAATCCGCGCAGGAAGTACTGATTCGCCTTGCCGCCGCCGGAGTGCTGCACCAGCACCAGCCCCGGCGTAACGCGCAGGATGTCCTGCACGCTGCCGATCGGACGCAGGGAGAAGTCGCGGTCCCGCACGGACAGCGACGAGGCCGCGCTGATCGGCCGCCTGCCGAGCACCAGCATGGGTGCGGCGCCAAAGGCCGACTCGGCCTCGGGCCGCGCTCGGGCCCGTGCCGGTGGCTGCTGGCTCGAGAGCCCCGTGCTCGCCGCAGGTGGTGCGGGCGCGGCAGGTGGTGCGGGCGCGGCAGGTGGTGCGGGCGCGGCAGGCGGCGCGGTCGAAGCGGAGCCGGGAAGCGGCAGATCCGAGCTCGCCGTCTTGCCGGCGACTCCGGCGCCGGCCTCGGCTTCAGCCGCACCCGCATCGGGGATGCCTGCCGGCCTCGCGTCGGCACCGCCCTCCTGCGCGAGGGTGCTCGGCGGCGCGGACGCAAGCGCGGCTGTGCCCCAGGCCAGCACCACGATGCCGTATATGCGGGCTTTCATCGGGCCGCATCCAAGCACGGAAGCGGGCGCCCACGATAGCACGAAATTTCAAAAACGTGCTACGCAGAGCCGGCGCGCAGCCCCGCGTCGGCCGCGCGGGCCACGGGCCTTGCCCAGCCCGTCCGGATCAATCGCGCGTTCGCGCGCGGCGCCCGGAGCGTTGCGCTCTGCTTCGCGCGCGGTGGGTGTCGAGCTTGGCCTGCTCGGGCACGCCCGCGATGATCTCGATCCCGCCGTGCTTGACCCCACGCGTGGCCAGGATGCGCTCGGCGATCGCCGAGAGCTGGTCGGAGCGGCCGCGCATCACCAGCACCTCCAGGCAATAGTCGTGGCTCAGGTGCACGTGCAGCGTCGAGCGCACCATCTCGCCTAGGTCGTGCTGCAGCTCGGTCAGCTTCTCGCTCAGGTCGCGCACGTGATGGTCGTAGACGAGGGTGAGCGCGCCGACCGCATCGACCCCGCGCGCGACCTCCGCGCGCGCGACCTCCGCGCGGGCCAGGTCGCGCAGCAGCTCGGAACGGGTGCAACCGCGGGCCAGGGCGAGCCCGTCGAGCTGCGCGAGCAGCGCGGGCTCCATCGCCACGCCGAAACGAACCAGCTTTGCCTTCATGGCCGCGAGTCTACATCGCGGCGCGCGCGCGTGGGGCCGCCGGGGGCATGCCTGGGCCATGAAACCGGAAGGCGGGAAGACGGCAAGCACACGAAGCCTTTCCCACATCCGACTCCTCCCGTCTTCCCGCCTTCCTGTGATCCGCAACCGCGGCCAGCGTGTGCGCGGGCGATCAGCGCTCGTGGATCAGCACGCCCGCCCACATGCCCCGCGGCGCGGCCGGGCTGACGAAGCGCGGATCGTGCAGCCCCGGCAGCACGCCCGAGGGGTCACCGAGCACGCCGAAGGTCTCGTAGCGCGTGTCGAGCAGGTTGTGCGCCTTGAGCAGCAGCGTCAGCGTGTCGATCACGCGGAAGCTCGCGCCCGCGTTGAGCGTGACGAAGCCCGGCAGCGGCGACAGCAGGTTGGCCTCGTCGCCACGAAACGGTTGCGAGCTCTGCCCGCTCGCCGACACGCTCACCCGCAGGCGCGCGATCGGCGTCAGGCCCAACCCCAGCTTGACGCTGTGCTGCGGCAAGCCGGGAATGCGGTCGCCCTTGCCCACGTCGATCACGCGGCTGCCGTCGGGCTGGATGCGCGCACGCGGGTTGGCCTCACCCGGCAGCACCAGCCTGGACTCGAACGTCGCGCGCAGCAGGGCGTAGCTCGCGAACCACGAGAGCATGCCGGCCCGGCCGGAGACCGAAGCCTCGAGCCCGAGGCGCTGGGTCGTGCCGGCGTTGCGGAAGTACCCGGTCCCCACCAGCGAGCCGGCCACGAACAGGATGTCGTCCGAATTGCGCGCCAGGAAGCCGGCCAGCGAGCCCTCGAGCGACGGCCGCCGCCGCGGTCCGAGGTGCCCCCGCAGCCCGAGCTCCGCGCTGCGGCTCCTGACCTGCTTGAGCGGGGGGTCGGCGATGAAGGCATTGGGCACGCGGCAGGGCCGCTGCGGGTCTGCGCAGCCCAGCTCCGCCGCGGAAGGAACGCGGTTGGCCTCGCCGTAGCCGGCGAACAGCGTGAGGTCGCGGATCGGATCGTAGGTCAGGCCGAGCGCGGGATTGAAGCGCGCGAAGCTGTGGTCGCCGCTCAGGCCCTGACCGAGGCGGTCGTCGAGCTCCACGCCGGCCCAGTTGAAGCGTCCCGCGACGGTGATCGCCAGCGGAGGCAGCAAGGTCAGGGTGTCCGACACATAGGCGCCCAGCAGCTGGTTCCGCGCGGAGAGCTGGGTGCGAAAGCCTTCGCCGGCAAGGAACACGCCCTCGCCCTCGACCGCGCGCTCGCCGGTGAGGGTCGCCAGCTCCGCACGCTGCGCGAAGGCGACCGCCGCACCGTCGAAGCTGAGGCCGGCAATCAACAGGTTCGGTCTCCTGGCGAGCGGCTCCGACACGCTGAGCTGCAGCGAGCCACCATAGCCGTCGGTGAAGGTCCGCGTGGTATTGGAGAGCGCGTCGAAGGCCGGGTTGCTCGCGATCGCCTGCCCGCTTTCGCTGCGCAGCGGCTCGCCGGCCTCATCGCAAAGGCGCGCGGCATCGGCGGTGCACGGGGCGAGCTCGGCCTCGTCCCCGTTCGCGCTGTGACGCAGCGCGTGGCGCAGGTAGGCCGTGCCCTGTAGCGAGGCGCGCCTGCCGAGCTCTCGCGTGGCGTCCGCCGCCACCATCAGCAGATCGTTGCGGGTGTCGTCGGGCAGGGTGTAGACCGCGCGGCGATCACGCTGCAGCAGCTCGACCGGCGCGGGGCCCTCGCCGTTGAGGTCGCTGTGCGCGACGCCCACACTGACGCCGACCTGACCCTGGTCAGTCGCCTGCCGCACGTCGGCGTAGAGGTGGCGCGCGCTCGACTGTGATTTGTCGCGAAAGCCCTGCTCGCCGAACGCGGACACGCCCGCGTAGAACGCCCACTCTCCAGACGCCTGGCCGTATTCGGCCGTGGTCTGGTAGCGGCCGAACGAGCCCGCAAGCGCCTGCACGCGGTACCCCGGGTCACGAAAGCCGTTCTTCATCCGCAGCACCAGACTGCCCCCGAGCGCGTTCAGCCCGTAGAGAGGGCTCGCGCCGGGGATCAGGCGCACCTCGTCGATCGCGAACAGCGGCACCAGGTCCCACTGCAGCACGTCCCCGAACGGCTCGTTGATGCGCACCGCGTTCTGGTAGACGGCCAGGCCCTGCGGCGTGCCGAGCAGCGGCGAGGCGCTGAAGCCACGGTACTGGAGGTCGGGTTGCAGCGGGTTGTTCTGCACGTCGTTGATCGATGCAGCGCCCAGGCGCGCGGCCAGGGCCTCGTGCAACCCGAGCGGTTGATCCTCGCCGAGCGCGCGCGCGTCGAGGCGCTGCGCGTTGCGCGGCAGCTCGGCAAGCGGGATGCGCCCGCCAGGCGCCTGCACCACGGCCTCGGCACGAAACGCGGCAACCCCCACGGTAGCTCCCGCCGCCGCGCCCGCGCCCGCGCCCGCGCCCGCGCCCGCGCCCGCCGTGCCCCCGCTCCTGCCCGCACCCACACCGACGCCCGCGTCCGCGTCCGCGCCAACGCCCGCATCCACGGGAGCAGCGGGCGAAACCGCTTGCGCCCAGCTCGTCGTAGCCGGCAGCAGCGACAGCAGCAGAACGCAACACGGGACCAAGCCTTCCACGGAAGGGAACCCCGCCACGACACGCGCGATCTTGCAAGCGCAAAGCCGCCCGCGGCACGCGCGGGCTCAGGGGCCGGTGCCGGAGCGTTTGGTCACGGAGAGCGTGGGCACCACAACCGTGGCCTCGTCCCAGCCCAGGCTGCGGCCCAGGGCAGAGAGCAGACCAGGAGGCGGAGCGCCGGCATCACGACCCAGGCTCAGCGCGACCGCCCCCACCACACCGATGCTTCCTTGCTCCTCGCCGAGCACGAAGTAGGCGCAGCGCCGCGTACCATCCTCACTGCTTCCGGCCGAGAGCTCGATACCTTGCTGTGTACGCGTGACGCTGGCGGCGGTCTGCGTCCGCAGCCCGCGGTCGAATCTGCCCAGAGCGACGCGCAGCGCCGCGCACTCGCCCGCGGAGAACGCCTCGCCGGGACTCTGCTGCTCGAGCTCGAAACCGTCGCCCTCGCGCCGGTAGAATGCAACGGCCTCCGCGCGTGCAGCCTCACGCAGGAGCTGCAAAGCCCGGCTCACTCTCTGCTCGGTGTCGCCCTGCTCGGCAAGCACGCCCAGCCAGCGCTCGACCTCGACGCCCTCCCGTCGTCCGGAAGCGGGACGCCCCCGTGCCTGCAGCCGCGCGAGCCGCTCGCACCTGGCGATCAAGGCTGGGTTGCCGGTGGATCGCAGCCAGCGCTCGGCCTCGTGCGCGCTGTGCGCGAGCAAGTCCGTGCGGCCCGCCTGGTGGGCGATCAGGGCGCGCGCCTCGTGTAGCAGGCCGAGCGCCAGTGGATGACCGCTGTCCTCGTTCCGTTGCAACAGCGCGTCGAGCTGCTGGATCGCCTGGTCTACGTGACCCAGCGCGGCCTCGCTCCACGCGCACTCGATGTCGACCATCAAGAACAGCGTCACGTACTCGCGATCGCCATCGGTCAGATGCGCCGCTGCCGTGCGGGACAACTGCCTGGCGACGTCGTGGTTGCCCAGAAACCGCGAGCCCATCGCGGTGAAGCCCATGTGCGCCGCCCAGCCGATGTAGCTGCGAGGCGCGCGCTGCTCGAGCCTCGCGATCGCCACCGCGTTCGTACTCGTGCTCTCGTCGCTGAGCACGAGCCCCTGCGCCCAGCGCGCCAGGCTTGCATAGTAGCGCAGCGACGGCACGCTCTGCGCGAGCAGCTCGAGCCGGTCGGCCACCCGCGCCATCCCGTCCACGTCCTGCAGCCAGGCGTAGACCGGAATCAGCGCCGCCGGCTCCCACTGCTCGACCTGCCAGGCCGAGCCCACGTGCGCGGCGTGGATGTCGACCTGCTGGCGATGCTGCGCGGCGGCCTGAAAATCGCCGCGATTCATGTAGTACAGAAAGCGCATCTCGCTCGCGATCATCGCGTAGAACTTGAGATCGAGCGCGTCGAGCGCGTCCGCGCTCTCCAGCGCAGCGCGGCCGTCGCCGCGGTAGGTCGCGAACACCGCGCGGGCAAAGTGCACCCCGGCCAGGTAGATCCCGCGCGCCTCCTGGGGCAAGGTGGGATAGTAGCGCGGATCTCCGAAACGCTTCAGCAAGCGCTCGAAGGTCTCGAACGCCTCCGCCTGATTCTCGAGCGCGATCTGGCGCAAGCTCTGGCAAAACTGGTAGATGCCCACGGGCGTGGTGCGCTCGGGCAGCACCGCGAACGGCGCCAGCGTCCCGGCCACGAAGCGCGCGCGCTCGGCATCCAACCCCAACACGGCGACGGCCGTCAAGCAGGTTACCGCGCCGAACAGCTGGATCAAAATTTCGCCGAAGCCGTAGCCACGATCGCGGCGGGGCGCGAGCGCGAAGCGCAGCCAGGCGTAGCCGAGGCCCACCACGAGGCCGAGAAACCCACCCAGGAAGCGACGCAAGCTGCGCGCCGCGCGCAGACCGCTCAGATCCTCGAGTACGTCGAGGGCCTGATCGCCGTACAGCTCGCCCCAACGCCGGTCCTCGTAGTAGCCGGCCTGGGCCAGCGCGGAGAGCAGCGGCAACTGCTGGTAGACCGTGCGGCGCTGCCGCCGATAGACCTTGAGCGCAGCCTCGAGCGCGGCGCCGGCGCCGTGCAGATCGGTGAAGACCAGGCGTACGGCCACGCTGTCGCACGCTACCGCGGCGATCAGATCAGCGCCCCGCGTTTGCTCGCCGCCGCGCAGCAAGTGCCATCCGGCCTGGATGCGCCGCGCGTGCTGGTCGGACGCGATCATGCCGAACAAGGCTTCACCCAATCGGCGGTGACCCTGCTCGCGCGCGGCATCGTCCATTCCGGCCAACAGCGCGTCCTGGAGGGCCGTGGTGCTGAAGCGACAGCCGCCTTCGCCGCTATAGAGCACATCGTTGCGCGCGAGCTCATCCAGCAAGGCGAACAGCTCGCGATCGGCTCCCTTGCTCACGAGCCTGCGGCACAGCTCCGTGCTGAGCTCGCCGCGGTGCAGGCTCAGACACTCCGCCAGCTGGCGGCTCTGGTCGGAAAGCGCGGCCAGGCGCGCCGCCAGCGCGCCCTCCAGCGCGGAAGAAAGCGTCGCGTCTGGGCGCTCGGCGGGCAGCGCCCAGTTGCCCTCGAGGTAGCGGATGACGCGCTTGGCTACGAGCTGGCGCGAGATCTCCAGACAGTGCAGTGGATTGCCGGCGGTCCGCGAATAGAGGAATTCCGCAAAGCGCGCCAAATTGCTGGCGTCGCCAAACAGCGAGCGCGCCAGCTCGGTCGTCTCCTGCTCGCTCAGCGCGGCCAGCGCCATCGGCGTACAGTGCGCCTGCAGCGCGGCCAGGCCCACCGAGCGCTGCGCGGGATCGACCGGCTTGTGGGTGACGACGATGAGCACCGCCTGCTCGCCCGCGCCGCGGGCGAGGGCGGCCAACAAGCCCAGGCTCGGGTCATCCGCGTACTCGACGTTGTCCACTTCCACCAGCAGCGGCGTGGAGCAACTAACCTCCGCCAGCCAGCTCTCGAGCGAGACCCCGCCCGCAAGCGACGGATCGGCGCGGGTCCCCGGCACCGGCAGCGAATGACGCAGCCGCATGCGTGTCTCGATCTCGCCGACCTGCGCAATGGCAGCTGGGCTGAGCCGGGCCGTGGTGTCCGCAGAGACGGGCAGCGTGTCCAGCAGCTGCCGCACCAGCGCCCGCGCCGTGCCGTTCGGCTGCCGGTGCATGCCGGCGTCCACGCGCAGCACGTGCGCGCCCGCGAGCTGAGCGACGACGCCGACTTCCTCCAGCAGGCGGGTGCGACCCGTGCCCGCTGCGCCTTCGATCGCCACGGCCCCGCCGCGGCCGCCCACCGCCAATTCGATGCGCGCGCCCAGCTCGGCCATCTCTCGGCTGCGTCCGACCAGGTGCGGCGTAGCCAGGAAGCTGGTCGCGAGCCGCGCCAGATCCTCCTCGTCCTCGGCCTCGAGCTCGCCGATGACGCTGAGCCTGGCGACCACTGCGGCGGCGCTGGCCGGGCGCGCGAGCGGGTTCTGATCGAGCAGCGAGAGCACGAGCTCATCGAGCTGAGGCGGAATGCCCTCGACCAGGCTCGAGGGCGGCTCGGGCAGGCGCTGCCATAGCTCCGGCAGCTCGTCGATGCGCTTGGCGGGGTATGCGTGCTGGCGCGTAAGCAACCAGTACGCGAGCGCGCCGAGCGCGTAGAGATCGGTGCGCTGATCGAGCACCGCCCCCTGCGCTGCTTCGGGCGCGATCGCAGGTGGCGTCCCCACGATCAGGCTGGAGGGTCCGAACTCGCTGAGCGCGCCGAAATCCAGCAGCCTGCAATGCCCGTCCGGCGTGAGCCGCACGTTGCGCGGGCTCAGATCGCGGTGCAGCAGGCGCCTGGCGTGCAGCAGCGCGAGCGAGGTCGCGACGTCGCGCAGATAGCGGCAAGCGTCGCGGTAGTCGAGCGGAGCCAGCGTGCGCAGATCGTCGCCTTCAACCAGCTCCATCGTGTAGTACGGCCCGGCTTCGTCGACGCCGTAGTCGTGGACCCGGATGATGCGCGGGTGGTTGATGCCCGCGAGCACCTGGTACTCGCGCTCGAACGATTCGATGCCGTGAGCGCTGCGCAACGCTTCGGGCTTGATGCGCTTGAGCGCGCACTCCTCGCCGGTGAGCTGATCGACTGCGCGATACACCACGCCCATGCCGCCAGCCGCCAGTTGCTCCTTGATGCGATAGCGGCCTACGCGCTCGTGCGCGGACGGCGACGGCACGGAGAGGTCCCGTGTCTGCCGAGACTCTGTGGAGAATCGACCCATCCCAGACGACACGCCGGCGGCCGAAATGACCAGCGGCGCTGCTCAACTAGGATACCACGCCTGCGACTTGCCGTAGCTTGCTCTGGCCATGGCGTAGTGAGAGTCAACCCTCCATGCGCTGCTGGAACACATGCCACCACGGTGCGTGCGCGCGCTCACCCGCGGCCGCTCGCGCGCTTCACGCAGGCGGTCGCGCGACGCTCAGCCCGATGGCTTGGCGCTCAGGCTGCGACGAAAGGCACGCCAGCCGCCGAGCTCGGAGATGTCGCGCTCGCCGCGCGTGGCCGCGGCTTCGCACAGGAAGCCGAGCACGCTGCCGCCGCCCTCAAGCTCGAGAGTGCCGATGCACAGCGGCGCGCGCACGCCTCGCATGAAGCGGCCGAGCGCCGACTCCGACAGCTCCCACACCTCGAGCTCGATCGCGTAGCCGCGCTCGCCGGGCTCGACGCGCACCAGGCCGGGCTTGGGCGGCGTGGTGGGCAAGGCGAACAAGCGGTAGCGCGGCGCGCTGCGGGTCGCGCACAGCAAGCGCGCGCCGAGATCGGTGAGCTCGCGGTTGAGTGGCTCCCCCGAGAGGTGCGCGCCGACCACGGCCAGCTGGCAGCGCTCGGCCGCAGCTGGCACCGCGGCCGGGGCCGCCGGCACGGGATGCTGCGTGGCGCCGAGCGTGCGCGCGAGCGCCGCGTGCAGCCCGCGTCCGATGCTCGCGAGCAGCGCATCGCGCCCGTGGCGCGCGATCAAGGTCACGCCGAACGGCAAGCCGTTGCCGCACATGCCGGCCGGCACCGCGAGCGCGCACAAGTCGAGCAGGTTGACGAAGCTCGCGTACACGCCGAGGCGCGCGTTGAGCGCGAGCGGCTCGGCCAGGACTTGCTCGACGCGGTAGGTGCCCGGCGTGCTCGGCACCAGCAGGCAGTCGACCTCATCGAACAGCGCGCCGACGGTCTGGCGCAGGGCCGAGAGACGGTGCTGCCCTGCAAAGGCATCGCGCGCGCTGTAGGCCGCCGCGCTCTCGAAGATCGCGCGCACCGCCGGATGCAGCGCCTCGGGCTCGTTCTGCAGCAGGGCGCCTGCGGCCTCGAGTCGCTCCGCCACCCACGGCCCGTCGTAGAGCAACGCGCCGGCCTCGCGAAAGGGCTCGAATGCAACCTCGCGCCCTTCCCCGCCCGCCGCCTGCAGCGCGCGCACCGCTGCGTCGAACAGCGCCGGGTACGCGGCGTCATCGAACACCCGCTGCGCGGCGTTCGGCACGGCAAAGCGAAAGCGCGGCGGCAACAGCCCCGCCCGCGGGTCCCATGCGTCCGCCTCGCGTCGCGAGTACGGATCCTCCGCGTCGAAGCCCGCGAGGAGCTGCGCCACCGCGGCAGCGTCGTCGCAGCTCAGCGCGAACACCGACACGCAGTCGAGCGAGCGGCACGCGGGCACCACGCCGCGCGTGCTCGCCATGCCGGAGCTCGGCTTGAGGCCCACCACGTTATTGAACGCCGCCGGCACGCGTCCGGAGCCTGCGGTGTCCGTGCCCAGCGCGAAGCTACAGAAACCTCGCGCCACCGCCACCGCCGAGCCCGAGCTCGAGCCACCCGGGACGTAGCGCGAGTCGAAGGGGTTCTCGGGCACGCCGTAGGGCGAGCGCACCCCGACCAACCCGGTGGCGAACTGGTCGAGGTTGGTCTTGCCGATCGGGATCGCGCCTTCGGCGAGTAGGCGCTCGACCACCTGGGCGCTGCGCTCGGGCCGATAGGCGAAGGCGGGACAGGCCGCGGTGGTAGGCAGTCCCGCCACGTCGATGTTGTCCTTGATCGCGAATGGCACGCCGTACAGGCGCATGCGCTCGCCCCGGGCGCGCCGGGCCACCACCTCGGCCGCGGTCTGCTTGGCCAGCTCGAGCGTCTCCAACGTGAACATGCCGGCGTGCGGCGTGCGCTCGATCTGCGCGCACAGCGCCTCGATCAGCTGCGGCGGCGTCGTGCGCCCGCTTTCGTACTCTTCACGCAGGGTCTGCAGATCGAGCGAAGGCAACATGCGGTCGGCCGCCAAGCTATCCTTTTCACGGTCAGACGCGAAGCACAAACATCTGCGTGTCCTGCTTCCCGCCTTCCTGTCTTCCTGTTGCTCCTTCTGGACCGGCGCTAATGATGGCCGGCCATGTAGCGCCCCACGGTGCCCGGCTCGGTCTCCGACGGCTTGGTCTCGAACACGATCTGCCCGTCGAACATCACGCACAGACGGTCGGAGAGCTCCATCAGCTCGTCCAGATCCTCGCTGATCAGCAGCACCGCGGTCCCGCGGTTGCGCGCGTCGACCAGCTGAGCGCGGATCTCGGCCGAGGCCGCGAAGTCGAGCCCGAAGCACGGGTTCTGTGTGATCAGCAGGTCGCTCGGCTCGGACAGCTCGCGCGCGAGCACCGCACGCTGGATGTTACCTCCGGACAGCTCCCGGATCGGTACGGCCGCAGAAGTGGTCTTCACACCGAAGCGCTCGATCAGGCGCTCCGCACGCTCTCGGATGCGCCTCCTCGAGACGAACCCGCCGCGCATCCGGATCGGGGGCACGTCGTAGTCCCGCAGCGCCATGTTTTCGCTGACGCTCATGTTGGGCACGCAGGCGTTGTCGAGGGGCACCTCGGGCAGCACCTTCACCCGGCGGGCCCGGATCTGCTCGCGCTTGCCCTCGAAGGCGGCGCCCCCGACCTCGACCGTGCCCGAGACGCGCTTGCGCTGTCCGGCGAGCACTTCGACCAGCTCGCGCTGGCCGTTGCCCGAAACCCCGGCCACGCCCACGATCTCGCCGGCGCGCACCGAAAGCGACAGCTTCTCGACCGCCGGCACGCCGGTGTCGTCGAGCGCGTTCAGCTCGCGTATGATCAGCCGCTGTTCGTGCTTGTCCTGGGCGCGGCGCGGCGCGGGCCGGCGCAGGGTCTGCTCGCCGACCATCAGGCGCGCCATCGCCTCGGTACCGAGATCGCTCACCGGGCCCCCGCCGACCAGCTTGCCCCGGCGCAGCACGCTGACCTCATCGGCGAACGCAGTCACCTCGCGAAATTTATGGGTGATGATCAGCACCGTCAACTCCTGGCGCCGCGTCATCGCGTGGAGCAGACCAAGCACCTCGTCGGCCTCCGCCGGGGTCAGCACGGAGGTCGGCTCGTCCAGGAAGAGCAGCCTACGCCGCAGGTAGAGCTGCTTCAGGATTTCGAGCTTCTGCTTCTCGCCCGCGGCCAGCGAGTGCACTGGAGCGCGCAGCGGGACGCGGAACGGCATCGCGTCCATGAACGCCTCGAGCGCCGCGATCTCCGCCTTCCAGTCGATCACCGACGGAACGTGGTCGCGCACCAGCACCAGGTTCTCCGCCACGCTCATGTTCTCGACCAGCGTGAAGCGCTGGTAGACCATGCCGATCCCAGCGGCATGGGCCTCGCGCGTGCTCTCGAACGTCACCTGCTTGTCGTTGAGCAGAACGTCGCCTGCGGTGGGCTGCTGGTAACCGATCACGCACTTGACCAACGTGCTCTTGCCTGCGCCGTTCTCGCCCAGCAGCGCGTGGAACGCGCCGGACTTCACCTTCATGCCCACGTCGTCGAGCGCGGTGAACAAGCCGAAGCGCTTGGTCATGGCGATCAGCTCGAGGCTGGGCGCCGCGCCGGCCCGTGCGGCGGCCCCCGTCATTCGATCACCGCGAGCAGGCTGCGCGCATCGGACACCGCGCCGAACACCCCGTTCTGCATCTTGATCATGTGCAGGGCAGCGCGATGGTTGCCCATGTCCGTGGCGGCACAACAATCGGACAGCAACAGGCACTCGAAGCCGCGATCGTTGCCCTCTCGCATGGTCGTGTGAACGCAGACGTCGGTGGTGATGCCGGTCAGCACGATGTTGCGTACCCCGCGCAGCCGCAGCAGCAGCTCGAAGTCGGTGGCGCAAAACGAGCCCTTGCCGGGCTTGTCGATGATCGGCTCGCCGGGCAATGGCGTGAGCTCGGGGATGATCTCCCAGCCCGGCTCTCCGCGCACCAGCACGCGGCCGCACGGTCCCGGGTCGCCGATGCCGGCGCCGATCTGGCGCGAACGCCAGCGCTTGTTCTCGGGCAGATCCGACAGGTCGGGGCGATGCCCCTCGCGGGTGTGGAAGATCGCGTAGCCGCGCTGGCGCATGGCGCGCAGCACGGCGTTGATCGGCTCGATGCAGGCGCGCGCCGGGGAGATGTCGTAGCCCATCAGATCGACGTAGCCGCCCTTGCCGCAGAAGTCGGTCTGCATGTCGATGATGACGAGGGCCGTGTTCTCCGGCCGCAGATCGCCGTCGAACGGCCAGGGGTAGGGCTCGGATCCGACAATGGTCTTGTTCGTGCCCACGGTTGCCTCAGGAGTTGACGCTCAGCTCGGCCGGCGCACCGCGCAGGGTGCGGTCGGGCGAGCAGGTGATGACCATGATGACCAAAGTAAGAGCGGCCGGCGTGGCGGCGAGGAGGTGAGGGCTCACCGCCACGCCGGCCGATTGTAAGGCCGCGCCGAGCGATCCGGCTGCTCCATATATCAACGAGGCGTACAGGCAGTAGATCGGATTCCAGCGCGCAAAGATCACCAGGGCAACCGCGATCAGGCCCTGTCCACTGGAGAGGCCTTCGTTCCAGACTCCGGGATAGTAAAGCGAAAGAAACGAGCCCCCGACGCCGGCGAGAAAGCCGCCGGCCATGGTCGCGAGCAGGCGCACGCGCTGCACCGAGTAGCCGAGCGCGCGCGCTGCGTCGGCGCTCTCGCCGACCATGCGCAGCACCAGCCCGGCGCGGGTGTTGCGCAGCGCCCACAGCAGCGCCGGCGCCAGGGCGATGCCGACCAGGAACAACGGGTTGACGCGCAGCGCCTCGCGCACCGCCGGAGAGGCGCTGAAGCTGCCCAGCTCCAACGCGGGCAGCGAGGGTGCCTCGGGCTGAATCAGCGGCTTACCGACGAAGAACGAGACGCCAGTACCGAACACCATCATGGCGATGCCCACCGCGATGTCGTTGACACGCGGGCGCCCGCACAGCCACGCGTGCAGCGCGCCCATCACCACGCCGCAGCTGCCCGCTGCGAGCACACCGAGCCACGGTGAGCCGCTGGCGTAGCTCACGCCATAGGCGCTGACCGCGCCGATCATCAACGTGCCTTCCAGACCCAGGTTGATGCGCCCGCCCATTTCGGTCAGTGTCTCGCCCAGGCTGACGAAGAGGTACGGCGTGCTCACGCGGATCATTCCGCCCAGCATCGCGAGCGGGATGCCCCACAAGCCAATGCCCTCGTTCATCGCAGCACCTCCTTGGTGGCGGGCGCGCCCACGCCCCCGGCCTGCGCGTGCGCCGGCGCGGCGTCGGCCCACGCTGCGGTCAGCCGCTGCACCGCGGCGTGCGCCCGGCCCACGTAGGTCTCGCTGGCCAGGATGACGATGAAGAGGATGCCCTTGAACACGTCAACCGCGGCGTCGGGCAGGTTGTGGCGCCGCTGCAGCAGCCCACCGCTGGCCTGGATGCCGCCCATCAGCACGGCGACCGGGATGATGCCCAGCGGATGCTGGCGCGCCACGAACGCCACCAGGATGCCCGAGAAGCCCAGCCCGGCGTACAGCGTGGCATTGGCCGCGCCGTGGATCGCGACCACCTCGACCGCGCCGGCCAGCCCCGCGGCAGCGCCGCCGAGCAGACAGGTGACGAGCAGCAGCCTCGTCACGGGCAGGCCCGCGAGCCGCGCCGCGCGCAGGTTGCCGCCGACGATGCGGGCAGCGAAGCCGAAAGTCGTGTGCTCCATCAGCACGTAGCACGACACGCAGGCTAGCAACCCGAACACCAGTCCCCAGTGCACGTCCATTCCGGGGATGTTGCCGAGCATGTTGGCGTCGGGCACCGGGTAGGTCGAGGGCTTGTTGAGGCTGGACGGATCACGCAACGGACCCTCGACCAGATACAGGAAGATCGCCAGGCCGATGTAGAACAGCAGCAAGCTGCTGATGGTCTCGTTGACGCCGCGACGCTGGCGCAGCACGCCCGCAAGCGCGATCCACACCGCGCCTGCGGCCGCGCCCGCGAGCAGCATGCTGCAGAGCGCGGGCAGCGGCGAGAGCGCCGGCGGCAGCGCCATCGAGGTCGCCGCCGCGCCCAGGCCGCCGAGCAGCAGCGCGCCCTCGTTGCCGATGATCACCAGGCCGAGCCGCGCCGGCAGCGCGGTGCAGAGTGCCGTCAGCATGAGCGGCGAGCCACGAGCCAGGGAGTTCTGCGTCGAGAACCACGAGCCGAAGGCGCCGCTGTACATGTCGCCGTAGACCGACAGGGGATTGGTCCCCACGATCAGCAAGAAGACGCCGAACAGCAGCATCGCGACCAGGATCGCGATCGCTTGAACGCCGAGCGTGGCCGCCGGCGTGAAAGCTCCGGCGGAGCGAAGTCTCACGAACCAGCCCCCGTCGATCCGATGACGCCCTGGACCAGGTACGACATCGACTCGAGCACGGGATCGGTTTGCTTGAGCTCGGTGCCGGCCGGGATCACGGTCTTGCCCGTATTGTCCTTGAGCTCGCCCTTGAAGATCACGTAGTCGCCAGCCATCATCTTGGCCTTCACCGCGTCGGCCGCGGTCTTCGCCTCGGCCGACACCGCGGCACCGTAGGGCGAGGTCTTGACGAAGCCGTCCTTGAGCCCGCCGCGCACCAGGTGCTCCCAAGGCGTGTGGTCCTGGAAGTGCTTGACGTAGGCCTTGTAGACCGTTTGCCAGTTCCACTCGGCGCCCGTCAGATAGCCCTTGGGGGCGAGCGCGGCTTGGCTGGTGTGATAGCCGACCGAGTAGATGCCGCGCTTTTCCGCGGTCTGGATCACGACCTTGGGGCTGTCGACGTGCGCCGTCAGCACGTCAATTCCCTGGTCGATCAGGCTGTTGGCCGCGTCGGCTTCCTTGACCGGCAGAGACCAGTCGCCGGTGAAGACCACCGTGGTGGTGATGTCCGGCTTGACGCTGCGGGCGCCGAGCGTGAAGGCGTTGATGTTGCGCAACACCTGCGGGATCGGCTTGGCCGCGATGAACCCGAGCTTCTTGCTCTTGGTGGCGTAGGCCGCGACGATTCCGTCGAGGTACTCCGCCTCGTCGATGTAGCCGAAGTAGCTGCCCACGTTCTTGGGATGCTTGGCCGGGTTGTACAGACCGCCGCAGTGCAGGAACGTCACGTTGGGATACTTCGCCGCAACTTTGAGCACGTGCGGATCGAAGTAGCCGAACGATGTCGGGAACAGCACCTTGGCACCGTCGAGGTTGATCATGCTCTCCATGGTGCGCTCGACGTCCATGGTCTCCGGCACCTTCTCCTCCTCGAGGATCGAGACGCCAGGGATCGAGGCGATCGCCTTCGCGCCCTCGGCGTGCGCCTGGTTGTAGCCGAAGTCGTCGCGCGGACCGACGTAGATGAAGCCGATCTTCAGGGTCTTGTCGCCGGCGGGCGCCGCCTTCTCGGCCGCAGCAACCGGCTCCGCTGGCTTTTCGCTCGGCTTCTCCTTGTTGCAGGCAGCCGCAAACAGCGGCAGCAACGCGGCGGCGAACAAGACGAGCGTGGCGTTTGAGACGGGGCAATCTCGGTGTTGGCGTGTCATGGGCGTGGCTCCGGCCTTTCGTGGGATCGCGGGTACGTCGATCCCCATGAGCTGGGACCTAGCAGCCGGGCGTTTCGCGCGGGTGTCGCGAGGATTTCCAGGTCTCACCCCGCGCGCATCGCTCCAGAGCACGACTGATCGCGCTGCTCGGGCGAGCGGCGTGTCTTGCGCGCGCACGCCAGAGGCGCGCGACACACGCGAAACATGACTTTTCATCAGTCGGAAACATGCAGTTCACGTGGGCGTTCTACTCGGCTCTCTGGCTGTGCGTTGCACGACGCCTCGCGCGTGGCGAGGCAAAACCCCCCTGCACAGCGAGAGAGCTTATGGAACAAAGCACGAGCCCGAAGATGCGGAACATGCGATGGATGACGCTCGCTGTATGCAGCCTGCTGGCTGCGCCCGGCGTGCTTGCGCCGCTGCAGGCGCAGGCGCAGGCGGGCCCTGCCCCGGCGGTGCCTGCTGCCGCGCCCACCGCGAGCGCGGCGCCGGAGGCCGCGCCGGTCGCAGCACCCGCGACGCCGGTCGCAGCGCCCGCACCCGAAGCAGCGCCGGCCGTCGCGCCACCACCCCTGGAGGCAGCCCCCGCACCGGCGCCCGCGGCCATGCCGCCCGAGCCCACGCCGGCGCCCCCGCCGATGCCTGCGGCGGCCGAGCCCACGGTGCCGCCGCCCCCACCGCCGGCCGAGGAAGACGCCACCAAGAAGCCCGTCACCATGAACGTGTGGGGCCGCGTGGGCGCAGATCTCCACGGCCCGCAGCCCAAGCAGATGAAGCACCTGAGCGAGAACGGTGACATCGAGCTGCACGCGGATGGACAGATCACCAACGAGATCGGCATCACCGGCAACCTCACCGCGATGTTCGGTCCTGGTCAGACCCCGCCCGACCAGGGCACGGTCTCAATTCTCGACCTGATCGGCCGCTTCGACATCGACGACGCGTTCCACATCTGGGTGGGTCGCATGCTGGTGCCTTCGGACCGCGCGAACTTCAGCGGCACCTGGTTCGCCGCACCCTGGTATTACCCCGGCACGTACACGGGCTACGCAGGCCCTCCCGTCGGCCCGCGCCAAGGACCGTACGGCCGCAACGACGGCGCCACGATCTGGGGTCAAGCGCAGGGCGGCTTGTTCAAGTACTACGTGGGCGCGTTCGATCTCTACAACAGCTCGGGTGGCCCGCTGTGGATCGGCCGCCTCAACCTTAGCCTGCTCAACCCCGAGCCCGGCTACTACCACAGCAGCACGTACTACGGAAAAGACATCCTCGCGATCGGCGTCGCCGGCCAGTACAAGAAGGACGGCTCGGCGGGCGGCATGGCGACCAAGGACTACGGCGAGTTCAACGCCGACGTGCTGTTCGAGAAGGCGCTCGACGGCGCGGCGTTCGACGTCGAGGCCGCGTTCTACAACTACATGGGCGACAACGAGCCGTTCAAGTTCTCCTACCTCGCCCTGATCAGCTACCTCACCGCCGACAAGCTCGGCCCCGGCAAGCTGCAACCGCTGGTGCGGCTGCAGCAAGCCAAGGTGCGCGCGACCGACAACATGGAGACCTCTGTCGAGGGACAGATCGGCTACGTGATCGCCGACTATGCCGCACGCCTCGCGCTCGGCTATCGCTACACCAAGACCACCGACGGGATGAGCGGAGCCCGCAGTAGCGGCAATACCATCTATCTGGGAGCGCAGTTCTTGAAGTAGAGCCTTTGCCTGTCCTCCAGTGTCGGGGAGCCGGTTCCTATGGGGCCGGCTCCCCGTCTTGTTTTGGGTCGTCCAGCGCCGCGGCGCCCCGGAGCCACCGGTTGCGATGGATCAACGCCGCCAACCGATCGCATTGCCCGCTGCGGACGTTCCCGCACGCCCAGTGCACCATGTGGTTAGGACTGGGTTGGCGCGGCGGGTGTCGCGCGTAGGCCGTAAGCGCGTGGTGGAGGGCTCATGGAGCGGTCGAAACAAGGGCTGATTCGGGCGCTGGCTGCAGCGGCGACGCTGGGTGCGGCGCTCGCGCTACAGGCGGGTTGTGGGACGGCGGCGGACTCCGGCGCCGGCGGGGCGCGGGACGCCACCGGCTTCGCGGGTGCCTCCGGAAGCCCCGTGCCCATCGGCGCCGCCGCCGATCCTTTCGCCGCGAGCCCCAGCACGCAGGCGCCCGCGGCCACGGCGTCGGCCAGTCCCAGCACCGCCAATCCGGCCGGCGCCGGCGCAGCGGGCGCGGCCGCACCCGCGACCTCGGCCGGGGCGCTGCCGTGCGACGTGAGCACGCAGCTCGGAAACCACTGCCAGCAATGCCACGGCGCCACGCCCATCGGCGGCGCGCCGATGTCGCTGCTCACCTACGCCGACTTTCAGCGCCCGGCCAAGACTCGGCCCGAGCTCAAGGTCTACCAGCTCGCGCAGATGCGCGTTCATGACGCGATGAAACCCATGCCTCCGGGCGGGGGCCTGCCGGCGGCCGATTTCGGCACGCTCGACGCCTGGCTCGGCGCAGGCGCGCCGCCCGCAGGCGCGGCCGATCCGAGCTGCACCGCGGCGCCGACGCCGGGCGGCGGCGGCACCGGCGGCGACGTGGCAGCCGGCGACATGGCACCGCTTGTGCCGCTGCCCGGCGAGACCTGCTATGAGCTGCTGACCCATCAGTCCACCACCACCGTCGACTCGACCAAGTACATGGTCGACGCGGGCGAGCACTACGAGCAGTTCTACTTCGATATTCCCTGGCCCGCGGGCAGTGAGGGCACGCGCTTCGGCGCCAAGTTCGACAACCTCGCGGTGCTCCACCACTGGCTACTGTTCACCAGCAGCACCGGCCAGCCCAACGGTTTCCACGAGACCGTGATCGGCACACAGCTCGGCGACATCGGCTCCTCGCTGATCGCGGGTTGGGCCGTGGGAGGCCACAACGTCACCATGCCCGACGACGTCGGCTTCGACCTGCCCGACCCGGGACAGGGCGTCAATCTCAACCTGCAATGGCACTTCTTCAACAGCACCGGCTCGGCGCAGCCCGACGGAACCGCGGTGCAGGTGTGCACGGTGCCTGCGGGCACGCGCAGCAAGCTGGGCTCGATCACCTGGCTCGGCACCGAAAACTTCAATGGCCCGATCGGCATGCCCCCCGGTGAGGTCAGCAAGTTCGGCGGCACCTGTGACCCCAGCCGAACCGGCATGAACGTCACCGACCCGATTCACATCTTCTTTTTCTGGCCGCACATGCACCTGCTCGGCGTGAACATGACCTCGGTGGTGACCCACAACGGCGTGGACACCGAGGTGTTCGACAAGGCGTTCGACTTCAATCACCAGATCCACTACGACGCCGACGTGGACCTGCAGCCGGGCGACACCATCACCTCGACCTGCACCTTCAACAACAACACGTCCGCGGGCGTCCCCTTCGGCCCGTCGACCAGCCAGGAGATGTGCTACCAGTTCGCGTTCGCCTACCCGGCCCACGCGCTCGATAACGGCGTGCTCAGCCTGATCGGCGCCACCAACACCTGCTGGTGAGCGCTCACTCAGCGGCAAACAGGCGCGCGAACGCGATCGGGTGGCGCGGCTCGTAGCCGAGCTCCGCGGCAGCACGCGCCCCATCGAGCAGGCGGCCGTAGTGCATGCGGCGTCGATCGGCCGCGTAGCGATAGCGCGCCACGCCCGCCCGCGCGCGCAGCGCGTACAGGGGCCGCAGCAGCGGCCCGGGCAGCGGTATGCCGACACGCCCGCACAGGTGCACCAGCTCGGCGAGCGGCAGGGTGTCGTACCCCGGCACGTTGAAGGGGCCGCGCGCGTCGCCGAAGGCCGCCAGGGCCACGGCCTCGCCCGCGTCACGCAGCGACAGCAGGTTCAGCATGGGGTCAT
Organism: uncultured delta proteobacterium; assembly: GCA_963778655.1. Lineage (GTDB taxonomy): Bacteria > Myxococcota_A > Polyangia > Polyangiales > JAFGIB01 > CAVZVA01. The sequence goes on along the minus strand of CAVZVA010000009.1, from coordinate 473,646 downwards.
AGCCCAGCGGGCGCAGGCACAGCCGCGAGCTCAGGTAGTCGTGCAGCACGCTGCCGGCGCCCGCAGCCAGGATCTCCGCGCAGCGCAGCACGCAGATGCGCAAGCGCGATTGGCCGACCCGGGCGCACGCCGTCAGATCGGCCTGAGCGTGATCGCGCACGCTCTGCGGCGCGTCGGGCGAAAGCTCGAGCGGTTGGTCCTCGTCGATCAGCTGGGTGCCGTCGCGATCGACCCGATACACGTCCGAGAAGCTGCGGAGCACGAAGTGCGCGATGCCGGCCTGCTCCTCGCACAGCCCCAGCAACTGGTGCGTTGATTCAACGTTGAGCCGAAACACCCGCTTGCCCTCGTCGCGGGGCTCGCTGTGCAGCGGCGCGTGCACCACGGTGTCGACGCCGTGCAGCAGCGCGGGGCCCAGCAGCAGCTCGCGGGTGTCGCGGTAGCGGGTGAGGTCGACCGCGAGCGGGTGCAGCTTGGCGGTTTGCTCGAGCGGCGGCGCCTCGTCCGGCGCGCGGACGGCGAGCACGGCGCGGACGCGCGGGTCGCTCGCCAGCGCGGAGACGATGGCGCGGCCCACGGCGGTGGTCGCCGCGGTGACCAACACGGCTCTCTTGGCCTCGTCGCTCACCGGAACACGCCCCTGCGCTGCCTGAGCCCGTGCTCGATCAAGGCCTGCAGCGCCTGTCGCGTGCGTTTCGCGGCCGCCTCGATCGCCTGCGCGTTGAGCGCACCCTCGAGCTCGCCGGAGAGCTCCAGCGGCGTGCCGTAATGGATGTGATAGTGCACGGGCAGGGGCAGCGGTGTCGCGGGAAGCGGCAAATAGGGCGCGCCAAAGGGCCGGATCGCGCGCAGCCGCGCGAGCTGCGGCCACTGCTCCTCCGAGCCGATCACGGCGACCGGCACCACCGGGACGCGCTTGCGCAACGCCAGCTCCGCGTGTCCGACGCGCCAGTCCTGCAACCGGTAACGCTCGCTGCGGGGTTTGCCGATGGCCGGCGTGCCCTCCGGGAAGATCAAACACAGCTCGCCCTGCTCGAGCAGACGCAGCACGTTGCCGCGCGCCCCGGGCACCACGCCCATCCGGGCCAGCATCGCGCTCGCGAACGGCAGCTGAGGCAGAAACACGTCCGCGATCGGCCGCAGCAGCCGCGGCGGCTCGGTGTGCTCGAAGACGTCGAGCACGATCATGGCCGCGTCGATCGGAAGCGTACCGGCGTGGTTGGCGATCAAGATGGCGGGGCCGCGCGCGGGGAGGTTGTGCGCATCGTGGGAGCTGACGCGAAAGTAGCCGCGGTAGAAGGGCGCGAGCAGGCCGAGCCCCAGCTCCAGCCAGTCCCGGTGCATGCCGAACACGTCGTAGCCGTGCCCCGCGTCGGGCTGCGCGAGCCGGGAGACCCGTTCGTGCGCGTCACGCGACAACAGCAGCCTGCTCACCGCTCGAACCGCTCGCTGCGAAGCGCGCATGCGGGCTCAGCCGAGCGGAGTCTTGGGCGTGCCGGCCGGGCGCGTCGCACAGCGACGGCGCCGCGCGCCGCCGGGGCAAGTCGGCGCCCGGGCTGAATCGCCTGGAGTGAGAGCGAAGGGGGCCAGGTATTCGACCCCCTGCAACCGAGCGGGGCCCGTGTGCCCCGGCGAGGGCGCGATCCCCGCGACGCGGCCTGGAGATCCGCGCAGCCTCGCTCTGGGGACCGGCCCACAAAATGGGCAGGAAACGAGACCTTCTGGAAACCCGGCGGTCATGCGCATACGGTCCAAGGATACGCACGGCTGTGCGCCCCGCACCCGAGCAGCGGGGGCCTCGCAGCCGCGCGCGGGCCAGCCCTTGCGCTGCTCGTGGCTGCGATTAAATGAGCATGCGGGAGGCACCATGGCAAGAACCAAGCACGCGAGCACCGGCATGCCCGAGGCCGGTGCCGCTATCAACCTGGACGCGCGCGCGGAGCCGCCGCCCGAGCCCAACGAGATCGCGCGACGCGCCTACCAGAAGTGGGAAGCGCGCGGGCGGCCGCCTGGCGACGGGTTGGCCGACTGGCTAGAAGCCGAAAGCGAGTTGCTCAAGGAGCAGCTCGGCAACGGCAGCAGCGCCGCGAGCTCCGCGACCAAGCGTGCGGCCAGGCGCGCGAACTGAAGCGCGCTCGGCATGCTAGCTTGCGTCCGGCGCTATCGTGACGATGGCCGGGGGCGCTCAGCTTTGCGCGTTCCTGGACACGGACGCCTGGAGTTGCTCAAGCTGGTCGGCGATGGTGGCCACGGTGAGCATCAGCGCCCAACCGCTGAAGCCCTCGAACGCACACGCGAGCTCGAGCACCACGCGCACGTACTCGGGGAACGCGTACCAGGCCGCCGGGCCGCCGGCAGCGCCGGACGCCACCGGGTGGCTGAGCGAGATCGCCATGGCCAGCCCGACCCCGAAGAGCAGGTTCACCCACGCCAAGACCTTCAAGATCGCGATCGCAAAACCCGGCACGCGGCGGCCCTCCCTGCGACCGCAGCATAGCTGATCACGGCAGCGCCGCCCGCCGCAGCAGCCGGGACGCGCGCGCGGGGCGCGAAGCGGGGTCGCGGCAGCGGCTCACGGCATCGCTCGCTCGGGTGCAGGCCGCGCGCGGAGCACAGCGGCGGCCACCCCGGGATGGGTATGCAATTTCACACGCTTCATATTTGTTCCGACCGTCCGAGGCGGGGATCGCCACTGACGGTCTGATGGCAGACGCGAGCCCAATGCCCTTCGACGACGACGAGCTGGCCGAGGTGTTTTTCAACCGGCCGCCCGAGCGGCCTGCCCTCGAGCCCGAGAGCTGGGAGCCCAAGGCGCTGGCCCCGGCGCAGCGCAGGGCGATGACCGCCACAGCGGCGATGCTCGGCTTCTTCTTGGTGGTCTCGGTGTGCTTCGCGGCCTATGCCGAGCTGGCGCTGGTGAAGCCGGCCACGCTCGGCAAAGCCACCCTGCCCGCGCTGCCGTCGGCGGCGCCGCCGCACGCGTCGGCGCTGCGGCCGCCCGAGCAGACGTCGTCGCACCCGGCGGGCGTGACGGGCGAGCCGGCGCAACCCACCCCGGCGCCGATCGCGCGCGCGCAGGAAGCCACGCGCACCGCCGCGCTTGTGCCGGCGCCCGTCGCGCGCGCGCACGAAACCTCGCGCGCCGCCGCGCCCACGTTGCCACCAGCGCGGCGCGAGCACGCGCTCGCCTCTGCCGCACGCGCTCCCCGGGAGCACGGCTCGCCCGCCGCCGTCCAGACCGAGCGCGCGTACCGCGCGCTGCACGCAGGGCGCGCGCGAGAGGCGGGCCAGCTCGCCGCGCAGGCCGTGCGCCTCGATCCCATGCGCGCCAGCGCGTACATCGCGCTCGCCGGGGCGCGCGATGCGCTCGGCGACCACGGCGGGGCCCGCATGGCCTTCCGCGACTGCGTGCGCCACGCCACCGACAAGCTGGTCTCCGCCTGTCAGACGCTCGCCCGCTGAAAGCAGGCTACTCCAACAGCAGCGCGGCCAGGCGGCGGCGGTGGTGCAGCGGGTCGCCGAAGGTGTATTGCGCCCACTGCGCACGGCGGAAGAACAGCTGCGCGTGGCACTCGTAGGTAAAGCCGATCGCGCCGTGAAACTGGATCGCGCGGTCGGCGGCATGCGCGAAGGTTTCACCGAGCTGCGCCTTGGCCATGCGCAACGCGATCTCGGGCCCGGGATCGGCGCGCTCGAACGCGGTCGCGGCATGGTAGAGCAGCGAGCGCCCCTGTTCGAGCGCGCACATGATCTCGACCATCGGATGCTTGAGCGCCTGATACGAGCCGATCAGGCGTCCGAACTGCGTGCGCGTTCTGAGGTACTCGAGCGTGAGCTGCATCACGCCCTCGCAGCCCCCGGCCATCTCCGCGGCGAGCATCAACCAGCCCAGCCGCTCCACGCTGCGCAGCGCCTCGCCGGCGTCGCCGCCGCCGAGCAGCGCGTCGCGGCCTACTTGGAGGCCGTCGAGCGTGAGCCGGGCGCTGCGCCGCGTCTCGTCGACCAGCTGCTCGCTGCGCAGGCGCCCGGCGAGATCGCGCGCCTCCAGCACGAGCAGCGCCGGATGCTCGCCCATGCGCACCGCCGCCAGCACCACGTCGGCGTGCTGCGCGTCCAGCACGCAGGTCTTGGTGCCGGACAGCTCCAGTCGGCCGCCCGCCACTCTGGCCTGGGCCGCGCAGTCGCGCGCCTCGTACGCCCCGCTGGGCTCGCTCAGCGCCACGCTGGCGATCGCCTCCCCACTCACGATCGCGGGCAGCCAGCGCTCGCGCTGGGCCTCGCTGCCGGCCGCCAGCAGCGCCTGTGCCGCGAGCGTGCTGGCGAGAAAGGGCGACGCGAACAGGCGCTGGCCCATCGGCTCGGCCACGCTGCACACCGCGCCGGCGCGCATGCCCGCCCCACCGTAGGCCGCGGGCACCGCGATGCCGAGCCAGCCGAGCCGCGCCAGCTCGCGGTAGAGCTCGCGGTCGAACCCCGATTCGCTCTGCATCGTGCGGCGCACGGCGGCGAAGTCCGCGTGCTCGGCCAGCCACGCGGCCGCGCTCTCTCGCAGCAGCACTTCCTCCTCGCTGTGCTCGATCTCGGACAAGCCGTTGGCGTCGCTCATGCCGCTCACCCCTTCGGCAGCCCGAGCACGCGCTCGCCCAGGATGTTCATCTGGATCTGGCTGGTGCCCCCGCCGATGGTGGCCGAGAACGCGTTCATGTAGCTGCGCTGCCACGCGCCCTCGGCGAAGGCGTCGGGGTCGCCGGCATAGAGCACCGCGCTGGCGCCTTGCAGGCTGACGGCGAACGCGCACAGCCGTCGCCGGAATTCGCTGTGGAGCAGCTTGCTCATCATCGCCACCGCGTGCGGGCGCGGCTGGGCGAGCGCTGCGTGACGCACCCGCTGCGGCCCCAGCTCCAGCCCGCGCTCCTCGATCGCGAGCCGCACCAGCGCGTCGCGCACCAGCGGATCCTCGATCGCGGGGCGGCCGTCGCGCTGCAACACGCGCGCCATCTCCACCACCTGGGCAACCTGCAGAGGAACCATGCTCAGGCCACCTGCCTGACCGCCCTCTGCGCCGCGCTCGAACGCCAGCGTGGCGAGCGCGATCGCCCAGCCCTGGCCTTCCTGACCGAGCAGACAGTCGGCGGGAATGCGCGCGCCCTCGAAGCGCGTCTCGGTGAAGCCGTGCTCGCCAGTCATCTTGCGGATCGGCACCGTGGTGACGTGCGGCACGTCCATCGGCGCCAGAAAGAACGACAGGCCCTGGTACTTGCTCGCGGTGCCGCGCTCGGTGCGCGCAAGCAGGATCATGTGCTTGGCGTAGATGCCCAGACTGGTCCAGATCTTGGTTCCGTCGAGCACATAGGCGTCGCCGTCGCGAGTCGCGGTCATCTGCGCGTTCGCCAGGTCGGAGCCGTTCTCCGGCTCCGAGAAGCCCTGGCACCAGATCTCCTCGGCGCTCAGGATCTTGGGGATGTAGCGCTTCTTCTGCGCCTCGCTGCCGAGCTTCAAGATGGTCGGCCCGGCCCAGAACAGGCCGATCACGTTGACCATGAACGGCACCTGCGCGCGTCCCATCTCGGAGGTGACCACGCGCTGATAGGCCTCCGGCATGCCGCCGCCGCCGTACTGCTTGGGCCACGCCATGCCGAGGTAGCCGGCCTGGTAGACCTTGGCCTGCCAGTCGCGCAGGTAACGAAACTGCGCGTCGGTGCCGACCTCCATGAAGCTGTCGGGCAAGCGAAAGTCGGGCGCGGGCGGCGCGTTGCGCGCGAGCCAATCGCGCACCTGCAGGCGAAAAGCTTGCAGCTTCCGGTCGTCTGGCTGTTCGGCCATGCTCACCTGCCCCCTCGCCCGCACGTGGCCACCTCGAAGAGGAATTCACGGGAAACCGGGAGGGCGGGCAGTAGGAGTTGCATTTGGGCTTCCCGTCTTTCTGTGTCTGTTCCGTTCGGGGTCATGCTGTTCTTGCCGCACGCGGCGGCGCTCAGAACCTCGCCACGCCGAAGGTGCTCGGGCGTAGGGGCGTGATGCGGCCCTGCAAGCAGGTCTGCAACGCCAGCAGCAGCACCTTGCGCGAGTCGCGCGGGTCGATGATGCCGTCGTCGAACAGCCGGGCGCTGCAGTGCAGCGCCTCGCTGATGGCGTCGAGCCCGGCCTCGACCGCGGCCGCTTGCTGATCGAGCTGTGCCCGGGCCGACTCGTCGAGCGTGCCGCCGCCGCGGCGCGCGAGCTTCTGCTCGGCGACGATCCGCATCACCTTGGCCGCCTGCGCGCCGCCCATCACCGCCGTCCGCGCGCTCGGCCAGGCGAACACGAAGTCGGGCTTCAGCGCGCGGCTGGCCATCGCGTAGTTGCCAGCGCCGTAGCTGTTGCCCACCACCAGCGCCAGCTTGGGCACGCGCGCATTGGCCACCGCCTGGATCAGCTTGGCGCCGTGCTTGACCTGACCCTGGCGCTCGGCCTCGACGCCGACCAGGAAGCCGGTGGTGTTGTGCAGGAAGATCACCGGCGTGTCGCTCTGGTCGCAGAGCTGCAGCAGCTGGGCGGCCTTCTTCGCTCCGTCGGGCGTGATCGGCGCGTTGTTGCCGATCACTGCGGCGCGGTAGCCGCCCAGGTGGATGTGACCGCATACCGCACCCTGGTCGAGCTCGGCGCCGAGCTCGAGAAAGCGCGATCCGTCGGCGATGCGCGCGATGATCTCGCGCACGTCGTAGAACAGCTTGGGGTCGGGCGGTACCACGCAGTCGAGCTCCTGCGGATCCAAGCGCGGCGGCTCGGGTGGCGCGTCGGGCAGCGGCGGCGCGGACGCGGGCAGCCGGGCCATGATCTCGCGCGCGATTCGAATGCCGTCGGCGTCGTCCTGCGCCAGATACTCGCCGGTACCGGAGACGCGCGCGTGCATCTCGGCGCCACCCAGCTCCTCCACCCCCGCGATCTCGCCGGTGGCGGCCTTGAGCAGCGGCGGGCCGGCCAGAAACAGCTGGGTCTGCCCCCGCACCAGCACCACGTAGTCCGACAGCGCGACGTGGTACGCGCCGCCCGCGGTCGCATTGCCGTGCGCAACCACCACCTGCGGGATGCCCGCGGCCGAGAGCTCGGCTTGCTGGCAGTAACACAGACCGCCCTCGATGAAGCCGTACGCGCCCCAGGGGTCGCCGGCGCCGCCGCCCTCGAGGTTGCCCCCGCCGCTCTCGCTCAGCGACACGATCGGCAGCCGCTGGCGGCGGGCGATCTCCTGCAGGCGCAGCATCTTCTGCGTGGTGACGCGCGTGATCGTGCCGCCCTTGATCGCATAGTTCCAGGCGATCGCGAGACAGCGCCGGCCGGCGACGAAGCCGATGCCTGCGATCAGGTTGCCGCCGGCGCTGCTGCCGTCCGTATCGCCGTACATGCGATAGCCGGCGAGCGGCGCGAGCTCGAGAAACGGTGCGCCGGGGTCGAGCAGCCGTCCCAGCCGCTCGCGGGGCAGCAGCTTGCCGGCCTTGCGCGCGCGCTCGGCGTAGCGCTGCTCGCTGCCGGCGATGTTGGCCTGCACCTCGAGCACACGCGCCACCTGCGCGCGCATGAACGCGCGCCGAGCGTCTTGCTCGTCGCTGCCGGGGACGATGGCGCTGCGCAACTCGGTCATCGCCGCCTCGCAAACCAAGCGCTCGCTTGATAGGTTAGGGTCTTACCAAGCGCGTGCTCGGTCAAGCCCCCGCGCGTCCTTGCTCGGGCGCCCGATCGGGAACCAAGACACAGGAAGGCGGGAAGACGGGAAGCAACAGCCCCCCTTGCCGTCTTCCTGTGATCCTGTGCCACGCTAGCCGCTGTGGAGACGACACCCGCTTTGAAACGCCATCCCCCCGGCAATCGCGCGCTCCGCATCGGCTGTGCCGCCGGCTTCTGGGGCGACACCGAGACCGCTGCGCCGCAACTGCTGCGCGGTGGGGCGCTCGACTACCTGGTGCTCGACTACCTGGCCGAGATCACGATGTCGATCATGGCCGCCGCGCGCCTGCGCGCCGAAGGCGGCGGCTACGCCACCGACTTCGTCAACCGCGTGATGCGCCACTGCTTGAAGGACGCGCTCGGGCAGGGCGTGCGGATCGTCACCAACGCCGGCGGGGTCAACCCGCTGGCTTGTCGCGAAGCGCTGCGCGCGCTGGCCGCGGAGCAGGGCCTTTCGCCCCGGATCGCGGTGGTGCTGGGCGATGACCTGCTGCCCCAGCAGCAACAGCTCGCGGCCGAAGGGGTACGCGAGATGTACAGCGACGCGCCGCTGCCGCCCGCGCTGCTGAGCGCCAACGCCTACTTCGGCGCCAAGCCGATCGCCGACGCCCTGGCGGCCGGCGCCGAGATCGTCATCACCGGCCGCGTGGTCGATAGCGCGCTCGCGCTCGGCCCGCTGGTGCACGAGCTCGGCTGGCGCTGGGACGACTTCGATCGGCTGGCGCAGGGCAGCCTGGCCGGTCACATCATCGAGTGCGGGGCGCAGGCCACCGGCGGCCTGTTCACCGATTGGGAGTCGGTGCCCGGCTACGAGGACATGGGCTTTCCGATCGCGGAGTGCTCGGCCGACGGCAGCTTCGTGGTCACCAAACCGGAGCACACAGGCGGATTGGTCACGCCGGCGGTGGTCTACGAGCAGCTGGTCTACGAGATCGGCGATCCGCGCGCGTACGTGCTGCCCGACGTGATCTGCGACTTCAGTCAGGTGCGCGCGGAGCAGGTCGGCCCCGACCGCGTGCGCGTGAGCGGCGCCAGCGGCCGCCCGCCTCCTGCCCGCTACAAAGTCTCGGCCACCTACCCCGACGGCTACAAGGTGTCGGCTGGAATCCTGCTCGCGGGCGAAGAAGCGGCACGCAAGGGCATGCGCGTGGCGCGCGCGCTGGTGGACAAGATCGAGCGGCTGCTGCGCGCGCGCGGCTTCGGGCCACTGCGCGCCACCCAGATCGACGTGCTGGGCGCGGAGTCGACTTACGGCCCGCACGCGCGCGCGCTCGGCACGCGCGAGGTGGTGGTGCGCATCGCCGCCAGCCACGCCGATCGCGACGCGCTCAAGCTGTTCGTGCGCGAGCTTCCGCAGGCCGGCACCGCCATGGCGCCCGGCTTCGCCTCGACCGTGGGCGGCGGCGCACAGCCTGCGGCCGTGATCCGGTTGTTCTCCTTCCTGGTCGACAAGGCGCGCGTGCCGGCTGTGCTCGATCTGGACGGCGAGCGCAGGCAAGTCGCAACCCCGGAGCTCCCGGCGGCCCAGGACGAGCCGCCGCCGGTCGCGCACGAGCCCGACTATCCCGTGGTCGAGAGCTCGTTTCGCGTGCCGTTGATCGCGCTCGCGCACGGGCGCAGCGGTGACAAGGGCAACCACAGCAACATCGGCATCCTGGCGCGCGAGCCGCGCTTCGTGCCGCTGATCGGCGCCGCGCTCAGCGCCGACGCCGTGGCGCGGCACCTCGCACACCTGCTCGATCCGCACAGCGGGCGCGTCACGCGCTTCAGCCTGCCCGGCTGCCAGGGATGGAACTTCCTGCTCGAAAACAGCTTGGGTGGCGGGGGCGTGGCCTCGCTGCGCGCCGACCCACAGGGCAAGGCCCACGCGCAGCAGCTGCTGGCCTTCGAGGTAGAGGTGCCCGAAGCGATCTATCACGAGCTGCGCCGGCACGCGGCGGGAGAGACGAGATGACGATTCCCACCTCCTTCGAGACCCTGATCGCGCGCGAGGAGCGCGGCGTGCTCCACCTCACGCTCAACCGGCCAGAGCGGCGCAATGCGCTTTCGCCGGCGATGATCGACGAGCTGTTGGCGCTGCTCGCCGCCGTGCAGCACGAGCACGCGTTGCGCGCCCTGGTCCTGCGCGGCGCCGGCGGCAACTTCTGCGCGGGCGCCGACGTCAAGCAGCTGGCGGACGCACGGAGCAGGCCGGCGTCCCCGGCGGGTGGGGATGCCGCGCAGGCGGCGGCGCGCGCCAATCGCCGCTTCGGCGAGCTGATGACCGCGGTCTCGTCGGTTCCGGTGCCGGTGATCGCGCTGATCGAGGGCGCGGTGATGGGCGGGGGCTTCGGGCTGGTCTGCGTGTCGGACGTGGCGCTGGCCGTGCACGGCGCGCGCTTCGGGCTGCCGGAGACAGGGCTCGGCTTGATCCCAGCGCAGATCGCGCCGTTCGTGTTGCAGCGCCTGGGCCTGACCCAGGCGCGGCGGTTGATGCTGACCGGCGCGCGCTTCGACGGCGCCGAGGCCGCGCGGCTCGGCCTGGTGCACGAAGCCTGCACCGACGCGGCCGCGCTCGAGGCCGCCCTCTCGCGGCTGCTCGGGCAGATCCGGCGCTGCGCGCCGCGCGCCAACGTCGCGACCAAGCGCCTGCTGCTCTCCGCGGTCGGACGCGATCCGCAGAGCGTGCTGGACGAAGCCGCGCAGGTGTTCGCGCACGCCTCGCTCGGCGACGAGGCCCGCGAAGGCACGCAGGCATTCGTGGAGAAACGCTTGCCGAAGTGGGCGGAGCCGTGAGCCCTGCAGCACGGGTAGCGGCGGCGGCGCGCGGGCGGCGTCACACGCTGCCGAGAGGAGCATGAGGTGAGCGCAGCGGCCGTTCGACCTTTGCGCAATCTGCTGATCGCGAACCGCGGCGAGATCGCGCTGCGCATCCTGCGCACCGCGCACGCGCTCGGCTACCGCGTGACCGCTGTGTACAGCGAAGCCGACGCCGAAGCGGAGCACGTGCGCGCGGCCGACGCCGCGCTGCCGATCGGACCGGCGCACGTACGCGCGTCCTATTTGAACGGGGCGGCGGTGATCGAGGCGGCGCGCCGCGCGGGCGCCGATGCCGTGCACCCGGGCTACGGGCTGCTGTCCGAAAACGCCGGCTTCGCGCGTGCCTGCGCCCAGGCCGGGCTGGTCTTCATCGGGCCCCGGCCCGAAACGATCGAGCTGATGGGCGACAAGCGCCGCGCCCGAATCGCAATGCGCGCCGCCGGCGTGCCCTGCGTGCCGGGCTACGACGGCGAGGACCAGAGCGATGAGGCGCTCGCGGCGCAGGCCGCACGCATCGGCTTTCCGCTGCTGGTCAAGGCCGTGGCTGGTGGCGGCGGGCGCGGCATGCGGCGCGTCGGCGAGGCCGCGCAGCTGCCCGAAGCGATCGCCCGCGCGCGCTCGGAAGCCGAGCACGCGTTCGGCGACGGCCGGCTGCTGCTCGAGCGCGCGATCGAAGGCGCGCGCCACGTCGAGCTGCAGGTGCTCGCGGACGTGCACGGCCACGTGGTGCACCTGGGCGAGCGCGATTGCTCGGTGCAGCGGCGCTTTCAGAAGGTGATCGAGGAAGCGCCCTCGCCTGCCGTGGACGCGGCGCTGCGCGAGCGAATGGGCGAAATCGCGGTGCTGGCCGCGCGCAGCTCGGCCTACCTGGGCGCTGGCACCGTGGAGCTGCTGCTCGCGCCGAGCGGCGAGTTCTACTTCCTGGAGATGAACACGCGCTTGCAGGTCGAGCACCCCGTGACCGAGCTGATCACCGGGCTCGACCTGGTCGAGCAGCAGCTGCGGATCGCCGAAGGCCAGGTGCTACCGCTCACCCAACGCGAGCTCGTGCTGCGCGGCCACGCGATCGAGGCAAGGCTGTACGCGGAGGTGCCAGAGCGGGATTTCGTGCCTGCGACCGGCCGAGTGCTGGGATTGAGCGTGCCGCACGCCCACGGGCTGCGCGTCGACCACGCCCTGCGCGAGGGGCTGGTGGTGGGCTCGCACTACGACCCGCTGCTGGCCAAGCTGATCGCGTGGGGCACGGACCGCGAGCAGGCGCGGCGGCGGCTGGGCGCGGCGCTGGGCGCGTTGCGGGTGCTGGGCGTGCAGACCAACCAGGCGTTTCTGCGCACGCTGCTGGAGCACCCGGGCTTCGTCGCCGCCGAGCTGACGACCGATTTTCTCGACGCGCAGCCAGCGCCCGCGGGCGCCCAGGAGCCGGACCTCCCGGAGCTGGCGGCCGCCGCGCTCGCCTTCGTGGCGCACGCGCAAGCCCGGGCTCCCTACCCCGCGGAGCTGGCAGGGCACAGCAACTGCGTCGGGCTCGGCTGGCCGCTGCTGCTGGAGCACGACGAGCGTTGCTTCGCGCTGAGCATCGAGCCGGGCGGCGAAGCGGGCGCGCTGACGATCCACGCAGGCGCATCGCGCGTCGCCGCGCAGCTGCTGGACGCCACCGACACCTGGCTGGTCGCGCGGATCGAGGGGCTGCGCCAGCGTTTCGATCACGCCTGGGACGGCGACGTGCTGTGGCTCCACGCCGCGCGGGGCGCGCGCGCGTTCCGCGATCTCACCCATGCGCCGCCGGCCGCCAGCCACGCGCCCGGCAACGGGCGGGCGCTCGCGCCGATGGACGGCTCGGTGCTCGAGGTGGCGGTCGCCGTCGGCGATCGGGTGCTGCGCGGACAAACGCTCGCGGTGGTGGAGGCGATGAAGCTCGAGTTGCGGGTACCGGCGGACACCGACGGCGTGGTCGCGGCGGTGCACGTCCGCCGCGGCGATCAGGTCAAGGCCCGCCAGCTCCTGCTGGAGCTGGCGGCGAGCGACGAAGCCGTGCCCTAAAGCAGAGCTCGCGATTCGTGAGATGCGCTTCCGCCCCACGCAGGCACAAACCGCCGGCATCGTCGCACGCTCTCGAGCCGCGCGCGGAACAGCTCAGAGTGGTCGCGGCCGCAGCGGCTCGCCGACCATGCAATCGAGCGCCGCCCGATCCCAGCCGCCGAGATCGGCGGCGGCGCGGTAGGTGGCATCGAGAAACGACAACAGCGTGGCTTCCGGATCGCGCGCGCGGCGCACCGCTGCGTAGGGCAGGATGAATTCCCCGAGCTTGTCGTCGAAGCGCGCCTGCTGCGGCGCGACCGCTGCCTTGGCGAAGCCCTCGGGTGCCGGGTACGCATAGGAGTAGAAGGAGGGCTCGTCGACGCCTGCACCCCCGGGCCAGAAGCCGGCGGAGGACACCTCATGGCTGTACGCCTCGCGCGTGACATCGTCGGGCAAGCCGGGAACGCCACCCGGGTGCAGCGGCGCGCGGCGCCCCGAGAAGCGCGTAACCGCGAGATCGAAGCTGCCCCAGAACAGGTGCGTGGGGCTCACCTTGCCGACGAACGAGGTCCGAAAGCGCTCCAGCACGCGGTGAACCGCCACCAGCGCGTGAAAGAAGCGCGTGACGGCGGCGGCATCGTAGGGCCGCGCTTCCACGTCGTCGGCGAAGGCGAGCGCGCCCGGCACCTCGTTCGGCCGGCCGTGAAAGTGGGGCGTGCCGCCGAGCTCAGCGACCAGCGCGCGCGACTGGGCTTGAAACGCGGCCACCGACATCGGGCGCAGCGGAAAGCCAGCTCTGCGCCCGTCGCTGGCCGTGCCCACCACAGCGTGGTCGAGCAAGTCAAAGGCGATCTCGATGCCGCCCGGCCCGTCGGGAACCAGCGAGGTGGTCAGCCCGCGCCCGTTCACGTAGAGGGTCGCGTGCCAGGAGTGATTGACCCAGGGCGTCCGCGCGAGCCTGTACTTGCCTACGACCTGCGCGTACAGGTGCAGGGCCTCACACGTCTCGCGCCACGCCGGATAGGGGATCTCGGGAAACATGCCAGCCTCCAAGTGTCGCAGCCCGCACACGCGCGAGCCGCTCCCGCGCTACTAAATCAGATCTCGCGATTCGGAATCGAATCACAAACTCTGATTTCTCCTTTGATTGTCAGGGGGTCGCGCCGACTCCCTCCGCGCGGGACTCAAAGCATCCTCCCGCGCGGCCGCCGCGGCCACGACTTCGGCGTATCATCCGCACTGCTCGCGCGCGCGAAGGCCCGTCTTCCCCCTTGCGCCCTCCGATTATGTCCCCAGATCTCTTCAGACGAACCAAGGCGCCGCCGGCGTCCTCGCTCAGGAGCACGACATGGGCAAGCTCCCCGACCACATCAAGCAGATCCTCGGTAAGCAGGCGTTCGCACATCTGGCCACGCTGATGCCAGACGGCAGCCCCCAGTCGAGCCCGGTCTGGGTCGACGTGGACGGCGACACGATCTTGATCAACTCGGCCGAGGGCCGGGTCAAGGACCAAAACATGCGACGCGATCCGCGGGTGGCGCTCTCGGTGACGGACCCGGACAACGCGTACGACGCGGTGTTGATCCGCGGCCACGTGACCACGATCACCAAGGATGGAGCCGACGCCCACATCGACCGCATGGCCAAGAAATACCTGGGCAAGGACAAGTACCCATTTCGCCGGCCCGGCGAGGTTCGCGTGCTCTATCGGATCGCCGCCGACGTGATGACCGCGCAGGAGTGACGGGCCGGGCGTGGAAGGTTGAGCCGCGCTGGACTATTCTTGGAGGGCAGTGTTCCGGCCGGCAGCGGCCGAGCCAACCATGACCGTACCGGTCTCCCATGGCGAGGGTGCGCGTGACAAAACGGTCTCGATCATCGTCGTCTCGTTCAACACCCGCGAGCTGCTCCGCGAATGCCTGATCTCGGTGTACGGCGATCCGTATCCCGGCGAGAAAGACGTCTGGGTGGTCGACAATGCATCGACCGACGGCAGCGCGCAGCTCGTCGGGCAGGCTTTCCCCGAGGCGCATCTGATCGCAAACTCCGAGAACACCGGCTTCGCGCGGGCCAACAACCAAGCGCTGGCGCGCGCGCGCGGGGACTTTCTGTTCTTGCTCAATTCCGACGCCGCCCTCCGACCGGGCTGCCTCTCGGGTCTCGTCCATGCGCTGGCGTCGCAGCCGGACCTCGGCCTGTGCGGGCCCGCGCTCTTCAACCCGGACGGTACACGCCAGCCCTCGTGCGGCGCGTTCCCTTCGATCGCACAGGAAGCGTTGTTCCAGAGCTACCTCTTCAAGCTCGTCCCGCTCGATTTCCCGGTCGGGCGTAGCGTCTCCCGCGCCATGCGCGCCCGCTACGGGCAGCGCCGCAGGGTCGACTGGCTCACGGGCGCCGCCCTGATGTTCCGGCGCGAAGTCTACGAACGCATTGGCGGACTGCCCGAGCACGCCTTCATGTATGGGGAAGACCTCGAATTTTCGCGCACGGGCCGTGCGCGCCGGCTACGCGTGCTGCTACGAGCCCGCCGCCGAAGCGCTGCATCACCTGGGCGCCTCCGCACGCAAGGATTACGCACGCTGGATCGGCGACTACACCGCGGCTACCCTAGGCTACTATCGGCGCTTCGCAAGCCCGCGCGAAGCACGCGTCGCCGCCGCCTGCGTGCTCGCCGGCAGCGCCTATCGTCGGCTGCTCTGGCGAGCGGCCGCAGGGCTCGCTGCCGACCGGCGCGCCGAGGTCGATTCCCGGCGGCGAGGCTATGTGCGCGCGGCCCAGCTCGCCTGGCAAGCCTTACGCGATCCGGGTCCGGCGTGATCCGGCACCGGTGGGAGTCGCGCGTCAACGCCCTGCGGCCTTCACGCGCCTGCTGAGGCGTGCGCGCGTCGCCGCGGCCGCGACACGGAGCTTCCGATAGCCGCGGTTGAAGCGCGGCGAGGCCGCGCGGGCGCGCAAGAGCATGGCACGAGCCAGCATCCTGCGAGGAAGAAGCCCTCGACTCGCCCACGCTCGCTCGAGCGTCGCGCTCGCACGAGCGTGCTCACCGCGGTTGAGGAGCTCGCGCGCGAGCAGCACCTCGCCCGCCAGCCGCTCGCGATCGTAGTCGGCACGCCGCGGAGCACCGAGGTACTCGGCGACCAGCTCGCGCACCTGGGCGTGATTGGACAGGTCCGCGACCGGGTCCTTGCGGCGTGCGTAATACACGCCACCGGGGTGCACACGATAGACGGCCATGACCTCTTCGAGGAACCCGATGTCCCCCTGGGTTGCGTGGACCACGTGCAGCACCCAGTCGCCGACCGGTGACAGCCATAGCAGCGGTGGAAACGGCAGCAACAGACCATTGCGCACCAGCACGGAGGCGGTGGCGATGAAGTTCCGTCGCGCCAGATCCGCCAGTGTGTACGTGTTCTTGTGGGTCTCCGGCCCATGAACAGCGCGCGTGCCGTCTTCCTCGAAGAGGACCTCCGATGGATGAAAGCACATCGCCAGCTCCGGTCGCGACTCCAGCAAGTCCACTTGCCGTTGCAACTTGTCCGGCGAGGTCCAGTAATCATCCCCTTCAAGATAGGCCACGTATTTGCCCCGGCAATTCTGATATAGATCGAGCCAGTTCTTGCGACCTCCGAGGTTCTGCGCTCGTGGCAGCGCGCGAATCCTGTCGGGATACCGATTCGCGTACTGCCGCACGATCTCCCCCGTGCGATCCGGAGAGCAGTCGTCGCCGACCACGATCTCGTAGTCGAAGCGCACACGCTGCGCGAGCGCGCTGTCCAGCGCCTGCGCGATATAGCGCTCGTGCTTGTACGTCACCACCAGAACGCTGACGACCGGCACGCCCATCGAGTCAAGATGGCTGATCGAGCGTTTGCCGCACGCGCGGAGCTTCGGCTATCGCGTTCGCGACGATCTCGCAGATCTGCGAGATCTGCGCCGCAGATACAGCCGTACCGGTCGGCAGGGTCATCACGCGCTCACACAAGCGTGCGGTCTGCGGCAGCCACAAGTTGCACTTGGGCTGCAGCGATCGATAGGGCTCCATCTCGTGTGCCCCCGGATAGAAGTAGCGGCGCGCCAACACGCGCTCCGCCTCCAGGACCCGCACCAGATGGTCGCGCCTGAGCCCGGCCGTGTCCGCATCGACCTCGAGGACGACATACTGGTAGTTGTTGCGTCCGCCTGCTTCCAGCTCGACCATGGTGATGCCCGGCAAGCCGGACAAGCCCGCTCGGTAGCCGCGGTAGTTCGCACGGTTTGTCTCGATGAACTCATCGAGCGCGTCGAGCCCGGTGAGCCCCATGGCCGCCGAAGCCTCGTGCATCTTGCCGTTGGTGCCGATGTAGATGACACGGTCCTTACCGGCGAAACCGAAGTTCTTCATCAAGCGGACCTTTGCCGCGAGCTCGTCGTCGTTGGTCGCAACGGCGCCGCCTTCGAAGGTGTTGAAGAACTTGGTCGCGTGAAAGCTGAAGACCTCGCACTGCCCAAACGAGCCGACCATACGCCCTTTGGCGTCGGAGCAGGCAAACGCGTGGGCGGCGTCGAATATCAGACCGATTCCGTGGCGCGCCGCGATCGCGCTCAGCTCGTCCACGGCGCACGGCCGGCCCCAGACATGCACGCCGACGATGCCGCTCGTCTTCGGCGTGATCAGCTCTTCGACGCGGGCCGGGTCGAGGTTGTGGGTGCGAGGATCTACGTCACAAAACACCGGACGAATCTCTTGCCACTGCAGCGCGTGCGCGGTCGCAATGAAGGTGAACGACGGGACGATCACCTCGCCTTCGAATCCGAGGGCCCGGGTGGCGATCTCGAGCGCTACCGTGGCGTTGCACATCGCAATGCAGTGGCGGACCCCGAGGTAGGCCGCGAGGCGCTGCTCGAGCTCCCGCACCAGCGGGCCGCTGTTGGTGAACCAGCGGCGGTCGAGCATGTCATTGAGGCGAGCCAGCAGTCGTGCCCGATCGCCGATGTTGGGGCGCCCCACATGCAACGGTGCGTCGAATGCTGGGGCACCGCCAAATATAGCGAGCTGCCGCTTCACAGGCGTGAATCCTCGACGCAGCCGGGTGTCGACGCGAAGCGCTCGAGCCGCGTTCCCCGAAGGTCGGCCGCGATCTCCGATATGATGTACTGGTCGAGCTCCCCGCGCCACTTGTTCACCACGCTGACGTCCTTGAACACGGCGTAGTAGCTTTCGGAGTGAGCGCGCCGGCTGCGCTCGAGGAAATCTCGGGTCTGCTCGACGTACGCGATGCCGGCGAAGCGAAACAGGTCAACGAACGCCGCTTCTGGGGCCGCCACGGCGTCTTCGTACCGCAACAGCCTGAAGCGGTCCGGGTATTGCTGCTCCAGGTCCAGGTACAGGTTCGCGACCTCCTTCCACTTGTAATAGCCGAAGTAGTCTTCGTCGCCTTTGTTCTTGCAATTGGCGAAGCGCCACTCGGCCAAAAGCTCGCTGCCGGGTGGAAACTCCTTGGGGTTCTTTCGCCACGAGTTGAGGACGGCGCATGGGTGACGGATGATCCCGATAGCCTTCAAGGATGGAACGCGCCGCAACATGGGCTCGAGCATGCTCTGGTAACGGTTCTCTTTGAACACCAGGTCTCGCGGCGTCGCCGCCTTCGCAAACCGCGGATACTCCCCGCTGGCCAGCTTGTCGGCCTGCGTCAGAAACGGCGTGTCCGCCGCCATCATGTCGCGAAACAGTTGCTCGTATGCGGAGCCGGGGCTGTCCTCGTTTACATGGTTCTTGAGCTCGTAGGCAAACAGCGGCTGAAAGCGAAAACACACGTCGGGAGAGCTGTTGAACACCTGCCCGATCCAGCTCGTTCCGCTGCGCGCGACCCCGGCCAAATAAGTCACGCTTCGCGGCTCCATCATCGGCGCGCTCGCAGGTCGAAGCGGAAGTGCGAGTAGATCAGCTCCTTCGGCTGCGGGATGACCTCCGCTTCCGCAAACCCCGCATCGGCGGCTAGGCGCCGCAGCCACTCGCCTTGGTACCAGGTCCCCACCACGTCGCGGTCCGCGACGAGGTTCGTGAAATAGAGCGAACGACGCTCCGCCGTGTCGTAGAAGCTCCACAGCCGATCGCGATCCGGCACGTCGCCCACGAACAACAACCCTGAGGGCCGCAGCCAACGCGACAGCGCTCGGAAGAGCATCACGGTCTCGCTCTCTGCGAGGTACTGGATGGATGCGTACATAAGGACCCGGGAGAAGCTTGCGTCTGCAAACGCGACTCGACGCATGTCGCAGTGGAGCGTCCGCACGTTGGGCAGAGCGCGCCGCTCCAGCCGTTCGAGCAGCCCACCGCTCACGTCGACCGACGTCACCGAGCGGCAGCGCGATGCGAAGTGTTCGGTCAACAGACCGTTGCCGCAGCCGAGATCGAGCAAGTCGTCGTCGGGCCCGACGGGAAGCTTGCCCTCTAGGTCGGCCAACGTAAACCGCCAGCGCTCGGGCGTGACCGGCTGTTTGTTGAAGGTCCGCAAGACCTGCGTCTGCTCGTCGGCCTCAGCGCTCGACTGCCCGTGGCGGGTCCAGAATTCGACCCAGCGCGCGTTGCTCATGACCAAGCCTCCAACTGGTCCGCGACCCGTTCCAGATCGGCCGGAGTATAGCGGTGGTCGATCGGCAAGGGCAGTAGCTCGGCGCACAACCGTCGTTCCCACTCGAATCCCGGGTCCGGGCGCGCAGCCGCGTCCGGCCAGAGCGTCGGGACGAAAACGTCTTGCGCGTGCAGCAGGCGACGATCGACCGCCCGTGCCGGCAGATACGGATAGCAGAACGGCACGGCGTCGAGCGTGCTCGGCAATGGGAAACAATTGCGCGGTCCCAGACGCGCGTGCATGTACGCAAAGTTCCTGCATCGCGCCTCCACGACGCGCGCGAAGTCAATTGTTCCGAGCAGGGCTTCGCTAATCGCGCTGATCCGACGTACGCTGCAATCGAGCGAGTGTTCGTAAGCCTTGTATGCCGCAAAGCCCTCCTCCTGCAGCCCGAGCGTACGCAGCGCTGCGTGTGTCAGCGACGCCCCGGTGAAGCGTTCGGCGTCGACGCTAAGCTCGACCGGCGCATACAGGTACGCCCCGTCCGGCACGCCGAAGTACTTGCGGGCCGAAGTGAATGACCAGAAGCCGGCTGTCCCCTCGCGAAAGAAGGCGTGCGTGTCGTCGATCAGCAGGCGGTCGGCGAACCTGCGCTTGAGCTGCTCGAGCTGGGAGGAGCACACGCCGAAGTAGTCGGTCCAAAGCACGAGCTCGCCGCCGCCGAGGCCGGCGACATCGCGCGGAAACAAGCGCTCGTCGAGCGAATAGTAGACCAGCGGGATATCTAGCTGGCGGAACGGCTGCAACGCGGCGTCGCAGGTGTAGAACGGAACGAAAACCCGACGCGGCCGCAGATGGCGGAGCATCACCATCATGCAAGCACGGCCGGTGCTCAGCGCGAGCGCGCGCGGATGGGGTCCCGCATGGGTGGGCCGTTGCTCTAGCTCGAAAAAGCCGCCGATCGCTTTCATGCCGCGAGCCGCTCGAGGTGGTAGGTGAGGCGCTCGACGAGGCGTTCCAAGTCCTCGATGGATGTGTCCTGGTGCACGGGTAGGTTGAGGATGCTCCGGGACAGTGCGTGGCTTGCGGGGAACGCCTCAGCGTCGATCGCGTCGATCAAGCGATAGTACAGGGCAATCGTCGGCAAGCCCTCCTCCATGAGGGCAAAGTAGAGCCGCTCGCGCAGGCCGTTGTGGATTCGTATCGGGAAGTCGTGGGGAGCCGCCCCACCGAGGTCGGGGTACAGCACCGTCATGCCCGGTGTCGCAGCCAGGCGGGCTGCGAGCCACTGGTAGTTGGCGCGACGCGCAGCGGTCACCGCCGCCAGATCGCTTCGTGCCAGCTGCTCGAGCACCTCAAGTGCACAGCGATCCGAGCCCGATGGCTGCGGCAGCTCAAAGCTGGCATCGTTCAGTCGCAACATTCCCCCCGTGGCTACCGCGATCGACTTGTGCAAGCTGTAGAAGGCAGCATGGCCGATCGCTCCCGGCCCCCCCGATCCTGGCCACAGCCCGGAAACGTGAGCGCAGTCTTCCACCAGGATGGTTCCGTACCGATCGCACAGCGCACGCAGCTCCAAGAGGTCAACATGGGTCATCCCGAAGTAGTGAGCGACCAGCATCAACGGGTGGCGCCCAGTACGCAACAGCGTCTCGATGAGATCGAGGTCGACCTGCAGGCGCTCACCCAGTCTGTATAGCTGATACGGCGTTCGGGTTGTCTCGATCGGGTCGCTGATGCCAGACCCCTCGCGATCGGTTATGCCGATGTAGGCCGGGAGCAAAGCGGACGAGCCCGCGGGGAACTCCGTGCGCTCGAGGATGAGCCTCCAAGCGACGCGCGCCGACGACGTGAACGCCGCTCTCAGAGCGAAACGCGACTTGTCGGTGGCGGTACGCGCGATCATCCGTCGCAAACCCTATGTTGCATGAGCATCGCACGGATTTGCTCCGGGGTATTGAACATCATCGCGTCGATGACCGACAGCCCGGCAACGAACGGCCGCCTGCCTTGCTCATAAGCGGGGAGCTCCTGCTCGTAGAACCGGAGCCTCACACCTGCCTCGGAAAAGCGCCTCGCGTCGAAGAACGTGCGACCACCCGGTGGGTTCAGGTATTCCGAGACGCCGAGGGCCACGCAGGTGAACAGCGACCACTCCATGGGATGCGTGGGCTCCGGGTGGCTCAGCTCCATTTGCGAGTAGATCTCGTAGCGAAGCGGAATGCCGATGTGCGCGCACGTGAGGTCGAGACACCGCACCAAGAACGGCACGAGGGCATCGGTCGTGGTGTCGAAGCAATCCCGTAGCAGAGCGACGACTTCGTCGTAAAAAGGCGCGCGCGCCAGCTTGTACGCGTCCAGTTGACGAACGAAGACGTCGAACCGACGCGGATCTGGCGCGAGCCGCATGTCCTTGATTCGCGTCTCGCGCGCGTGAGCTGCCACCGACACGCCGACGAGCTTCTCGCCGCCGCCCGCCTTTAGAACACGGTTCCGATTCATCCACCCCTTGCGGATGTACTGGACTGGATCGAAAACGATCCAACGATCGGTGCTCGCGATCAGCCCGAAGTATCCGAGGTAGGGGAAGAAGTAAGGCTGCATGATTCCCAGGCGCTTGCCGACATACGCGGATCGGCTGGGAGGCCCATGCGGATTGGTGGTGGTGGAGCCCATCGGCGCGCGAAGTGCCAGGCGGTAGCTATTATGGTCACCGAACGCCGGCAGCGCCAATACGGTGCACGCTGCCTGCCGGAGGCCCCAGCTCGCCAAACCCTAATGTCGGTGGCGCGACCACAGTCGGGCCACGCATGCCCGCGCGGCCTGCGTCCGCACTATCCCAGGTCGGCTGGCTTCGACGCGACGCAGAAGAAGCCCGTCGTCATCTGGCCGGTGGCAAAGCTCTCCGGCGTGCGGTCGCGTCGCAGCAGCAGCTTGAGCAACGGGAACAGCGCTCGAAGGCTGAGCTTACGCAGATAGCGGTTCTCGTCGCCGAACGTCACCCAGTTCGCGTACATCTGCACCAGGCTGGCGTTCCAACCGTTGAGAGCGCGCACGTCCACGTGCTCGAAGCCTGCTCCGCGAAACAGGCGCTCGAGCGAGAAGGGCGTGTAGCGGAACTCGTCGTGCGGCACCTCGTGAAGCATCCAGAAGAACGGCACCGACGCGAAGACCTTCCCGTTCGGCTCGAGCACCCGGTACAACTCGGCGAGGTGCGCTTGCGGATCAGGGACGTGCTCGAGAACCTCGGTCGCAACGATGGTTTCCACCGAGCGATCAGCGAGCGGAATGGTCTTGCCGTCCCAAACCAGATCGGGCGAATTCTCGTAGGAGCGGTGATCGGCGAGATCGAGGCCGACGTAGCGCGTGGCACGCGGCGCGGACAGCAGTAGCTCGCGATAGGGTGAGTGACCACAGCCGACGTCGAGCACCGTGCCGCGCATCTCGGGCAGGCTCTCGCGCAGCGCCCGCACGATCCCTGCTCGCACCGGATACAGGTGGATGTGCTTGCAATCGAGGGGGATGTCGATGAACTCGTCGTGGAGATTCATCGGGCGCTCCGTCGCAGCTCCATTCAGCCGCGTCTGCCGCCACAGCCCAACGCTCGGCGGACAATCGCTCGATAGTAACCCAGGACGCTGGAAAACGGGCACCGCGCTGGCGACGGGGCCACGGCGTGCACGCCCGCCGCGTGCAAGGGTTGCCAGCACTGGCCGGACCAGCGATCCTACGCGCCCAGCGCTGTGACCGGAAGGGGCACGCGTCCCCTTTCGCCTCAAGACCCGCAGGGTCCGCAGCCAAAGTGCCGGGACCCCACCTCAATATCCCTCGGTCAGAGCACGCGCCGATAGGAAGACACACTTGCCCCGCAACCCGAGAATCCTGTTCGTCTCGCACGAGGCCACGCGGACCGGAGCGCCCATCGTGCTGCTCAGCTTCATGCGTTGGTTGCGCGCAAATACGGATTTCGAGCTCGGCACCATCCTTCGACGCGGCGGACCTCTCGAGGGGCAATTCCGCGAGCTGGGTCCGTGCACGACCATCGGCGTGGGCGCGCCAGAGCTTCGAGCGCAGGCCCGGACGCTCGCCTCGCGCTTGCTGCCGAGCCTCCCGCGCAGCGCGCTACGCGCGCTCGTCCACGCGCGTGCAGTGCGCAGCGCCCGCGCGGGCTCCTACGATCTCGTCTACTCCAACACGATCACCAATGGCGACGTGCTAGCCGCGTTGGCACACGCCCACTTGCCGGTCGTGACACACGTGCACGAGCTATCCTACGTGATCCGTACCTTCGGCGAGCGCAATCTGCAGCGCGTCAAGGCGCATTCCACCAGGTACGTCGCCGCCTCGGGCGCCGTATTCGATTGCCTCACGCAGCAACACGGAATTGCCAAAGACAAGATCACCGTTGTGCACGCGCACCTGGGAACGGTGCCGGCCGTGCCCAGCGCAGAGCTGCGCGCCGCCGCGCGCAGGCGCCTCGGCATTCCTGACGGTGCATTCGTCGTGGGCGGGTCCGGCGCGGACACGTGGCGCAAGGGCAAGGATCTGGTGCCGCAGCTCTTGCTCGAGCTCCGCCGGCGCCTCGGGCGCAGCGACATGCACTTCGTGTGGGTCGGGCCGCTGGGTAGCGACGAGGAGCGGCTTACACTGGAACGCGACCTCGCCGTGAGTGGTATGGCCCCATTCTTCCATGCCACGGGGGAAGTCGCCGATCCGTTCGAGCTCTACGCAAGCTTCGACGCGTTTGGGCTCTTGTCGCGCGAGGATCCCTATCCGCTGGTGTGTCTCGAGGCTGCTGCGATGGAGCTCCCCATCGTGTGCTTTGCTGACAGTGGTGGCATGCCCGCATTCGTGAAGGACCAATGCGGCCTGGTCGCGCCGTATCTCGACGTGAACGCGTTCGCCGAGCAGGTCGTGCGGCTGGCGGACGACGCTGCGCTGCGTAGCAAGCTCGGCGGTCAAGGACGCGCGCAAACCCTGCGCAAATGCACGTTGGCCACGACCGGCCCACAGCTGCTCCAGGTGATCCGCTCGCTGCTCTGACTCGGGTTTCGCCCTTTTTCGGCGGCCCTCGCCTATTCGCGGGGCGCGAGTGGAGCGAATGCGCTCGTCCACACGTTCAATCGACGGCGAGCTCTCCAGACGAGGAAGACGTTCCAGATGGTCGTCGAGAGCGCGCTCGAGAGCGCCGCGCCTTCGATGCCCCAGGTCGGGATCAACGCCGCGTTGAGCGCCACGTTGGCCGCGCTGCCCAACGCCAACCCGGTTGCGGCGTCGCGGCCGTGTCCAGTCATCATCAAGACCTGACCCACCGACCCGCTGAGCACATTGACCACGTGGCCCAGGACCAGAACGCGCAAGGCGTTCCGTGCTACCTGATACTCGGACCCGAACAACCGCAGGGCCGGCGCAGCCAAGACCATGAGCACCAGCGCTACGGGGAGTGAGATGGCGGTGACAACCCTCGCAGTCTTCACAAGGCCACGTTGCAGGCGGTCGAGCTGCCCGGTGCTGTGGAGCTGCGCAATGATCGGGGCGAGCGCGAGGTTGGCAACGAGCAGCGGTGAGCTGACGAATGCAGAGAGTCTTACCGCCGACGTGTACAGCCCCACCTCGCGGGCCGAACGCAGGGCACCCAGCATCAGCAAGTCGGTCTGCCCGCTGAGAAACCAGAGCAGCGTGATGAAGAGGAGCGGGGTCGCGGCCCGCAGCCAATGGCGCGATTCGAACGTCGGTTCCGCCAGCTTCAACTGGCGTGGCAGTGATCGAATCAGCAGCCACGAGCCGAGCGCAAGCGTCAGCCAGGAAGTGACGACCTGGATCGCGGCCACGTGGGTGGGCTGCAGAGGTCCTGCAAGCAACCCACGAGCGAGTAGCACCATACCCAGCAGAACCGCCGGCCCCGCCAGGTTCTGCGGGACCTGAGCCAGTACGACGCGGTGAAGGCCTCGCATGATGGAGATGCCGAGTATCAAGAGCACACCCGCGGGAAAGCCGAGCAGCGCGAGCCAGAAGGTGTGGAGCAGCAACCGGTTGGGGACGAACGCCCAAGCCAGCACGGCGGCCAACGTCGCAAGGGCACACGCGAGCAGACCGACAACACCAAGAGACCAGCGCACGAGACCGCGCAAGCTCTGCCAAGAACCCTCCTGTTGGTAGATCGCGACGTAGCGCACCAGCAGATTGTCCATGCCCAGGCACGCAGGTACCGCCAGGAAGCCGATCCAGGTGTTGGCGAGCGTCAAAACGCCGAGTCCAGCAGGTCCCAGCGCACGCGCCAGCACCACCGAAATCGTGAAACCCAGCGCGACCGCAAATGCCTTGAGCGCAAAGGTGCCTCCGGCGGCACGCGCCATCAGATCGGCCAGCTCCCCGCCGAGACGCGCCTGCAGCGCGGCGCGGATACGGGAGGCCACGGCGATCAAGGAGCTCACATGCCTCCAGCATCAGAGCTCGTGTCCGGCGCGGTCGAGCTGAGCAGCTTGCCCAAGGCATGGGCCCATAAATCGCGCGCGACCATCAGGTCACGCGGCAGCTCACGGAGGCCCAGCGCGAACAGGCCCGCACCGCGGTCGTGTTCCGATATGAAGCTGAGCTTCTGCAAATCATCCAGCGGCAAGCCCGCGTAGAGCGCCGCTCTGGCCAGCGCGCGCACCTTCTGCCAAGCCTGGCATTGACGCTGCACGGCACTGCGTGCAGCGCCGCGCACCGGCCATGTGCGCAGCTCGCGTGGCAGGCGCAGCGGCCCGCCGAGCCGAGACGCGCCGATCGCGTTGTCCGCGTGCTGCCGATAGTCCAGAAGCCGATCGGCGATGGGATGCACGCCGCCGTAGAACGAGGCGACCAGCGCATACCAGTGGTCGTGGTGCTCGACGCCCTCGTCCGGGCACGGAAATCGGCGCGCGAGCTCGGCGTCGAAGAGCATGGAGCAGCCAGAAACCACATTGCGCACCAGGAGCTGCGACGGCGTGACAGAACGCGTGCTGCGGTGCTCGAACGCCCAGGCGCGCTCGGTACGAATGCCGTCCTCGGTCATCAGCCACATGTCACTGTGCACGAGCGATAGTGGACCGCTGCGCTCGAGCGCTTCGACGTTGCGCGCCAGCTTGTCGGGGGCCCACACGTCGTCTTGATCGCAGCACGCCACCGCGTCGACGCCTGTGCTCACCAATGCTTGAATCGTGGCCTCGAAGTTCCTCCTGTACCCAAAGCGCTCGGGATTCTCACGCCACGCGAAGCGCGGGTCCTCGAAAAACTCGCGCAGCGCGGGCTCCTCTCGCACCGCCGCCAGCGGAGAATCGAACGAGAGCAAGCAACTCCAGCTCGAAAACGTCTGGCGCTGAATCGAGGCAAGCTGCTCGCGGAGAAAGGCCGGCTGCGGGCGATACGCGGCAAGCGCGATGCCGACGCGACGGACGAGCAAGCCACCCTGGGCACCGGACATGCTCCAGGCAATGTACCGAAAACCCGAGAGAACTCCCAGTCTCGCTGGCGCGCGCAGGTCTTGGTCGACGCGCATCCGCAGCCAGGGTCGCGGCTGAGCCCGAGTCGAACGGAACAGTGCCTACGCCCGGGTGACGGCCCGGTGCCCGGGCGCCGTCCCGAGCGGCCAGCACGCGAAAAAAAGCGCTGGCTCGCACCGGCCCGCCGGAGGCATGCTACCGGCCCATGGCATCTCTGGACTTCGCTCTGGTCGATCCCCACGTGCACCTGTGGGACCCGCGGACCACGCCGCGCGCCGTCTCGCCCTTCGTCCGAATGCTCGGCCGTTGGCCCGAGCTGTGCCGCAAGGTCACCAACGCGCTGACGCCGCCTCCGGTGCGCGACTTTTTGGGCCGGCCCGACTACATGCTCGCGCCCTACCTGCCTGCCGACCATGCGGCAGGCGCCGCGCCGCTGCGCATCGAGACCATGGTGCACGTGGAGGCGGGCTGGGCGCGCATCGGCGCGCTCGCTCCGGCAGGCGAGACACGCTGGCTCGAGAGCCTGGACTTCGAGGCTTCCGGGATGCACCTAGGCGCGATCGTGGCGCACGCGGACCTGCGCGCTAAGAAGCTCGACGCGTTGCTCGCCGCACATCGCGAGGCGAGCCCCAAGCTCCGCGGCATCCGCCACATGGCGTCGCACCACACCAACCGCAACGTGATGGCCTGGTCGCGGCTTCCGCACTTGTATCAGGAGGCGGATTTCTTGCGCGGCTTCGAGCAGCTGGCGGGCCAGGGCCTGCGCTTCGATGCGTGGGTGTACTCGACCCAGCTGGACGACGTGGCCGCGCTGGCCGCGCGCTTCCCCGACGCACCCATCGTGCTCGACCACCTGGGCACGCCCGTGGCCGCAGGCGGCCCGGTCGCGGACCTAGGGTTGAACGAGGACGAGCGCGCGCAGATCGCGGGCGCGTGGCGCGAGGGGCTGGCGCGGGTGGCCGAGCACAAGAACGTGCACGCCAAGATCTCCGGGCTGGCGATGCCCGTCATGGGTTTCGGCTTCCACAAGCGCGCGGAGCCGCCCTCGCTCGCGGAGCTGGTGGACAAGCTCGGTCCGTTCGTGCGGCACGCCCTCGACTGCTTCGGCGAAGCGCGCTGCTTCTTCGCCTCGAACTTCCCCATGGACAAGGTCAGCTTGCCCTATGCACAGCTGTTCGAGGCCTACGCGCAACTCGCGGCCGAGCGCGGACCACAGGCCCCGCGCGCGCTGCTGCGCGACAACGCCCTGCGCTTCTACGGCATTTGAAGCACGGTATGTCGGTGGCCGGACACTTCTGGACCATCGTGCCGAGCCAGCTGCACCGGGTGGCGCCGCGCGCGGCTCCGCCTGCACGGCCATGGTCGGCGCTGCTGCACGACCCCACCGCCGGCCCGGTCACGCTGCGGGGCGCGCTGCGCGCACGCGAAGGCGCGGACAGCTGCCTGGTGGTGGTGCACGGCCTGGGCGGGTCGATCGAGGCGCACTACTGCATCGAGGCGGCGCGCGCGGCCGAGCAGGCCGGGCTCGCCTGCCTGCGGCTGGGCCTGCGCGGCGCCGACCGCCAGGGCGACGACTTCTATCACGCCGGGCTCACCGCCGACCTCGAGGCCGCGGTCGCGAGCGAAGCGCTGGCCGGCTTCGCGCGCATCTTCGTGCTCGGCTATTCGCTCGGCGGCCACGTCACGCTGCGCTTCGCGCTGCAGCCCGGAGACGTGCGGGTGCGTGCCGTCGCGGCGGTGTGCGCACCGCTCGACCTCGAGCTCTCGGCGCAGGCGATCGACCGCCCGGGTGCGCTGTTGTATCGGCAGCACGTGCTCTCCGGCCTCAAGCAGATCTACGCCGCGGTCGCCGGCAAGCGAGCGGTGCCGACGCCGCTGCCGCGCGTGCAACGCGCGCGCACGATCCGCGAGTGGGACAGCCTCACGGTGGTGCCGCGCTTCGGTTTCGGCACGGTCGCACGCTACTACGAGCAGATGAGCGCCGGCCCGAGGCTCGGTGCGCTGCGCGTGCCTGCGCTGCTGGCGCAGAGCCTGCACGATCCCATGGTGCCGCCGTGGACCTATGAGCCGCACCTGCAGGCGCCGGCGCCCAAGCTCGAGGTACGACGCCTCGCGGCCGGAGGCCACGTCGGTTTCCCCGCGCGAGTCCGACTCGAAGCTCAGGTCCTGCACTGGCTGCGGCAGCGGAGCTGATGCGAGTACCTAGCGCGAGATGCGGTCCAGCGAGTCGGCGGTGTGCGTCTCCACCTCGATGATACGCGCGAGCAAGCGCTCGGCTTCCTCGGTGCCGATGCGCATCACCAGGCTCACGAACTGAAGCCGCAAGTCCGCCTCGGCTTTGGCCGCCTCGCTGCCCTTGCCGGCGGGCACCGCGGCCGCCTTGGCGCGCTTGACCGGGCGCTTGGCACCGCCGCGGGCCGCGGTCTTCACACGCTTGTTCGGTGCGGAAGCCGCGCGCTTCGCGCGCTTGCTCTTGGTACGAGGCATGGTGCCTATCCCAGCACGACCGGCGAGAGCGGGTCAAGCGGAAGGCGGCCGAGACGCACGCGTGCTCACGCTTGTAACAAATGCGTGTAGTCGGCGAAGGGCGTCCTGCACGCGGTTCCGTGCGCGTACAGGTAGCTCGCCACGCCCCCCTCGGTGCACGCGATGATGGTCGCCGAACAGGTGCCGTAGATTTCGCCGTGGGTGCAGATCGCGCCGGCGCGCCACAGATGCAGGCGATCGATGCTGGCGTGCGGCGGCGGCTCGGGCACCTGCTCGAAGGCCGGCCGCTCGTGGTCGCCGAGCACGGTCGCCAGGCTCTGCCGCAGGCGTGGCCAAGGCTCTGTGCCGATCGGCAGAGCCAGCGTGCGCGCGCGTTCGGCACGCGGGAACCCGGGCGCGCCGATGCGATCGTTGGGCAGCACCTGCACGCCGGTCGGCGCCGGCTCGATGCTCGGCTCGCGCTGGTCGGGACGCACGTAGGCCACGTAGAGCCCGGAGGCGTCGCCGAACAGCAGGTTGAATGCGTTGTAGCGCGCGGGCTCGAGCCGCCGCAGCCGGTCGGCGATCTCCTCCCCGCTGCGCGCGCACAGCGCCGCCCGCACCACCTCGCCGCGCGAGCGCGCGCTGGGATCGGGAGCACGAAAGGTGCGCTGATTGGTCAGGCCCACCACGATCCCGTGCTGGTTGGCCCCGAGCCAGGTGCCGCCGGCCTTGAGGTCGACGCCGCCCACCGCGAGCGGCTGTGCGTGCAAGAGCTGCGGTACGGCGCTGGGCCGCGCGTAGTACTCGTCGCGGTTGGCCGCGATGATTAGCGGAAGCTCCGGGTGAACGCGATGCAAATACAGGATGGTGCACATGCACGGACCGGAGCTTCACAGCAAGGCGGGAAGACGGGAAGCGCAGAATCAATAACTGGCACTACTTGAGGAAGTAGTCGAGGCTGCGGGGCTTCTTGCGCTCCTCGGCCAGATGCGAGTGGGTTGCCTGCGCACCCTTCTTGGCCTCGTCGCCCTGCTTGTGCTCCGAGGCGCCGCCTTCCGGCTCGGCGCTCTTGGCCTTGCCCTTGTCCTCGGTCTCGTCGAGCGCGAAGGACATGTCCGCGGGACCCGACTTCACCCGCTTGTCGGGCTTCGACCACCCCGAGCCGCTCGACGCCTCGGCCTTGGCGGCGCCGTGCCCGCCCGCGCGCTCGTCTGCCTGCGCCTCGGCCTGCTCGTGCTTGCCCGAGCCCTTCTCGTCCGCGTGCTCGTCGCGCTTCGCGACCTCGGCCGCTGGCTCGTGCTCGGCTCCGGGCTCTTCTGGCTCCGCCGCCTGCTCGGGCTGCGGCACGTCGACGTGCAGGAACTGCGCGTGCGGCTGCGCCTCGCCGAAGTAGTCGTGGCCCCAGCACTCGACGGCCCCGCTGAGCCGGATGCCGCAGGTGTGCACCCAACCCGCGGCGATGGCGTAGAACTCACCCTCGGGCGGCTTGGCCTGGCCCTCGCTGTTGCCGCCCCAGCACAGCAGCGTGTGATCGACGCGCAGCGCGCAGGTGTGCTCGAAGCCGCACGCGACCGCGCTGAAGCGACCTTCCGGCACGCGCAGCTGGTGCGCGGCATCGCTGCCCCAGCATTCCAGGCTGCCGTCCTTGGCCACCGCGCAGCTATGGTAGGTGCCGCTGCTGAGCGCGACGAATGTCCCGGACGGCGCGGAGGTCTGACCCTTGTCGTTGCCGCCCCAGCAATCGACCGCGCCGTCGCGTGTCAGCCCACAGGTGAACGTCTTGCCGGCGCTCAGCTGCGAGAACAGCAGGTCGGGCGGCTGGGCTTGCTGCGCGTCGTTGCGGCCCCAGCACACCGCGTGTCCATCGGGCCGGATGCCGCAGGTGTGCTGGTAGCCTGCCGCCAGCTCCACGAACACCCCGGCTGGCGGCGAGGCCTGACCCAGATTGTCGCTGCCCCAGCAGTCGACCTCTCCCTGGCGCGGCGCTTCGGCGCGAATCGCGCACGCGTGCTCGTTGCCGGTCGCCACGCGGCGGTAGATCCCATGCGGCGCCTGGTCGGCGTTCTTGCCCCAGCAGTAGAGCGAGCCGCTGGCGCGCAGGCCGCAGCTCTGGCCGTTGCCGGCGCTGAGCAACGGCACGCCGGGCGGCCCCAGATCGGGCTTGGCCGCGGCCCCGTCCGGCTTGACCGACGACTTGAACAGGCTGCAGCCCGAGGCCGCACAAAGCGCGAACGCCAGCGCGGCCCGAGCCGCGCGCCATCCCATGCCGTGCGTCATCGCGTCCTCCCCAACGCCATCGCCTTCGGTCTCCCCGAACGCGGCCGGCTTGTCAACCGGGAGGCCGCGCGGCCGCGGTCGCCTCGCAGTGCACCGGGCGCGGGCCGGGATAGCGCAGTCTCGGCTCGGCCGGGTCGAACACTCCGGGCGCCGTGCCGTCGACGCGCCCGCCCGGCAGCGACGACAGCCCCTGCAGCAGCGCATCGCGCATCAGCCGCCCCGGATGGAGCTCGATCGCAGCGGGCGCGAGCGGCAGCCCGCGCAGCAAGCCGTCCCCACCCGAAGCCAGGAAGTCACTAGTCAGCACCTCGAGCCGGGTGTCCGGCGCCAGCGGCTCGCCGCTCTGCTTGCGCAGCTCGACCATCAGGCGCGCGCCTTCGCAGTGCGCCTGCGCGCGCAGCCCCGAGAGCGAGAGAATGCCGTGATCGGACTGCAGGTTGCGCGCGATGATCTCGGCCAGGGTCTTGGCATCGATGTGCAGCGTGGCGAAGGTATTGTCGAAGGGAAACAGCTCGAACAGCGTGCCGTAACGCAGTGGACCCGCGGGCAGGCTGGTACGCAGCGAGCCCCCGTTGTTGATCAGCGCATCCGCCTTTGGAAACGCGCGGCGCAACACGTCCGCCACCAGATTGCCGAGCGCCGACTCGGCCTTGGCCACGCGCGGCAGCGCGTGCACCAGCACGACGCCGAGCCGCCGCGAGCGCGCCTTGCGCGCGGTGGCCAGGTCCGCCTCCACCACGTGCTGCACCCCGGGGTCGCGCCGCACCATCGCGCCCTCGTAGCGCTCGCGGGTGCACGCGGGTTTCTCCAGCGCCTCGTGACACAGCGGGTGAGGCTCGAACACGTGGCGCAACAGCACGTGCCCCCTCGGGTCGAGCGTGAGATCCACCCGCCCGAAGGCGCGGCCATTGGCGTACGACTCGATGATCGGAATGCCGTGGACGAAGTGCGCGACGCCGTCGTGGGTGTGGCCGGCCACGATCAGGTCCACATCCTCGGGCGAAAGCCGCCGCGCCAGCTCGAACACCTCCGCCTTGGGGTCGCAGCTGGCGAGGTCGTTCGGGTCGTGCAGGTCGTGGCACTCCCCGCCGGCGTGCACCAGCGCAATCACCAGCGCCGCGCCGCGCGCCCGCAGCGCGCGCGCCTCGCCGGCAACGCTCTGCGCCAGGTCCACCAGCTCGAGCCCGGCGACGTTGGGCGCCTGGGTCAGCAGCAGCCCATCCCGGGTGAGCCCGCCGACCACCCCGACCTTGAAGCCCGCCACCTCGAGCAGCGCCGAGGGCACGACCCCGGGCACGGCAGGCACACCGCCGTGCTTGCGCTCGAGGTTGGCCGACAACAGCGGGAAGCGCGCCTGCCTGGCGCGCGCCTGCAGCGCGCCGGTCGGGTCGTCGCCCGCTGCGAGCGGCACCGCGTGCGGTCCTACCGGGCCATAGTCGAACTCGTGATTGCCGACCGCGGCCGCGGCATAGCCCAGCGCGTTGAGCGCGCGAATCGTGGCCGCGCCCTCCCCCAGGTTCGATTCCAGCGTGCCCTGCAGCATGTCGCCGCCGTCGAGCAGCAGCACCGCGCCGTGATCGCGCGCGCGGACGGCGCGCAAGTTGCGTAGATAACCGCCGAGCAGCGGCAGCTGCTCGATGTGGCCGTGCACGTCGTTGGTGGCGACCACCGAGATCGTGACCCGCGCCGCGCCGGCAGCGCCGGCATCGGCGTGCGCGCCCGTGCCCCGCGCGCCCCACGCAAGCGCGGCAAGCCAGAGCCAGCGCGCGCCGACGCGAGCCAGAGGCGAGCGGAAACGCAGAGGCGGTCGCACGCGCGCAGCTTACACCGAGTCTTTGCCTCGGGCCCGTGCCGCCAGCGCCAGCTTGATCTGATCCTCGCGCAGATCGCCCTCCCGCACGGTAGTGGGGTTGGGCTCGACGGCGGGATTGTGGATGATCTCGAAGTCCCAGGTCGCGTAGAACATCACGAAGTGCTGCACCAGCCCCCCCAATTGCACATTCCGTGATCGCGAAGCCCGCGCCGAGCTTCGAGCCGGGGCGACGCACGCGCTCAGGCCAACCGCGCGATCACGGCCTGAGCGAACTCTCGGGTGCCGAGCTCGCCGCCGAGGTCGAAGGTGGTCTGTCCCTCGCCCAACGCCTTGTCATAGGCGGCCTTGATCCGCGCGGCGGCCTTCGCACAGGCCGGATCGTCGCGGCTGGCGGCCAGGTAGTTGAGCAGCATGGCGGCGCTCATCAGCAGCGCCAGCGGGTTCGCCAGGTTCTTGCCGGCGATGTCTGGCGCGGAGCCGTGCACCGACTCGAACACCGCGCACTCGTCGCCAATGTTCGCGCCCGGCGCCACGCCCAGCCCGCCGACCAGGCCGGCGCACAGGTCGGACACCAGGTCGCCGTAGAGGTTCTCGCACAGGATGATGTCGAAGTGCGTCGGGTCGCGCACCAGCCGCATCAACGCCGCGTCGATGATCAGCTCGTCGTACTCGATGCCCGGATAGCGCGCGCGGGCCTTACGTGCCTCCTCCAGGAACATCCCGTCGGTCATCTTCATGATGTTGGCCTTGTGCAGCACGGTCACGCGCTTGCGCTGGCGCTGCACCGCGTAGTGGAAGGCGAAGTCCGCGATCCGCGCGCACGCCGGACGCGTCGCCACCTTGAACGTCACCACCACGTCCTCGGTGATCACGTTCTCGAGCCCGCTGTACAAGCCCTCGGTGTTCTCGCGAACGATCACGATGTCGACGTGGTCGTAGTGGGTCGTGATGCCAGGCATGTTGCGCACCGGGCGCACGGCCGCGTACATCTTGAGCGCCTTGCGCAGCGCGACATTGACCGAGCTGAAGCCGCCACCGATCGGCGTGGTGCAGGGCCCCTTGAGCGCGACCTTGCAGCGGCGGATGGCCTGCAGCGTCTCAACCGGCAACAGCTCCTTGGCGCCGGCGTTCAGGGCAGCCTGGCCCGCCAGATGCTCCTCGAACACGACCGGCGCGCCCGCGGCCGACAGGATCTCCCGCACCGCAGCACTGACCTCGGGACCGATCCCGTCCCCCGGTATCAACACGACCTCGTGCGCCATGCTCGCCTCGTTGGTTGGAGTCGCCGCGGCACAGGCTACGCCAAAACCTCAGCCCGCGCCGTGCCCGATCACGGCCTCGACTCGCGCCGCGCGCTTTTGCACGGACCGGAAACAATTCAGGCGGCGCCGCGGCCGACTCGACCGGGGCGGGCCGGCCGCGCCGCGCTGGACGCGGATGGCGCTGCGCTGCGCGACCCGCGCGAGGGCGGTCGCCGGCGCCCGCGACGCGGGTCGGCCGTGCTGCCCGCAGGCAGCAGCGGGCTGGGCTCGCCGGCGCACGCCAGCACCAGTTGGTGGCGGGCGCGGGTCACGGCCACGTATAGCGCACGGCGCGCGCCGGGCTTTCGGGATATGCGCCGGCGCAGGCGTCGGGCACGATCACGTAGTCGAGCTCGAGTCCCTTGACTTCGTCGACGACGGTGACGTCGACCCCGCGTTGCAGCACGAATTCCTCGCCCAGCACCAGCTTGCACGCGACCTTGCCGCGCAGCGCCCGCGCCGCAGCCAGCGCCGTTTCGCGGCTGCGCCCGACGATCGCGAACGACGCGCTCGGGTCGCGGCGCCTCGGGGTCGATCGAGCCCGCGTTCTCCGGCGGTGTGCCGGCGTCCAGGCTGTGATGGTCGAGCGTCACCAGGCGCTCGGCATCGACGTGCGAATAGAGCTGCTCGGAGCGCTGCAGAAACTGCACGTGAGTGTGCTCGAGCATGGCTTCGACGGCGCACGCGCCCAGGCCGAGCTCGCGCGCCAGCCTGCGCATGCGCTCGCCGTCGCCGAACAAGTGCTGCAAGTCGGCGCGGTGCGCGTACGCGCGGGTCGGGGGCGGCGGCGCGTCGAAGTCGTCGTCGATCGGACGCGGCGGGTGCGCGGCGACTTCCCGCAGCAACGGCATCAGCGCCGCGCTGCGCTTCATGCGCAGGACGCTGGGAGCCACCGCCACGCTCTGCCGGCGCGGGATGTCGCCGAACGCACGCTTCGCCTGACTGCGAGCCCAGGCGTCGTAGGTGCGCACCCGCACGTCGAGCCCCAGCTGCGTGAGCAACGGCTGCAGCATGTGCTCGAGCGCCACGTGCGGCACGATCACTACCGCCCGAAACCCGAGCGGTGAGCTTCGGTGGAGGTGCGCAAGGCGATGCAGCGCGACCGTGGTCTTGCCGTGTCCGGCCTCGCCGAGCACCAGCATCGTCCCGCCCACGGGCCGGCGCACGGCCTCGCGCTGCGCGGGGTCGAGCTCGAGGTCGATCAGGGAGCGCCGGCGCTTGCGCTGGACGGCGGACCGCGGCTGAAGGACCGGCATCGCGCCATTGCGCCTGGAACGCGCCACCGAAGGAAGCGGTTTATTTCCGGCGCGGATGGTGATAACTAGTGGGTATCGATCGCCGCGTGCGAGGGGGCGCGCGGCCGGGGGCAACGCCCGCGAGCGAACGCGGGGCTCAGCACTGCGGACAGCCGATGCAGGGTCCCGAGCACAGGGCGCCGCCGCAGCCCGAGCAACTGTCGGTATTCTGCGAGGGCGGCCCGGTGAGCATTACATGGCAGACCCCCGCCGAGCAGGACCAGTCCTCCGCGGAGGTCTGCTCGCCATTGGTGGCGCTGAACGTGATGCCGGTGCAGTCCGCGTCGCTCGAGCAACTCTTGGTGCAGATCGTCCCCTGATTCGACGCCTGGCTCCAGTTGGTGCAGCTGTACGAGTCGCACGAGTTGCCCGACACCACGTCCTGGCAGCTGCCCGTCGCGCACATCGGAACGGACGGGTCACAGAGCTGCCCGAGCGACAGGTTTCCGGCGGACCCGGAGTCGGACCCGTCGCCCCCGCAGCCCACGGCTGCGGCGAGCACGAGCGCGGGCAGGATCAGGCGCGTTCGAAGCATCGGGCACCTCGCTTGCGTGCGGCCGGCGTCCCCACCGCGGCTGTGCACGGCCGGAACGCCACCCCAGGCGTGATGGTGGCACGACCGCAAGGGCGGGCTCAACCCGAGGCGCTGGCCGGAGAACGTCCTGCGAGCGCAGCAGCGGCCGCACGCGCTCAGCCGCCCTTTGGCACCACCGGCCCCGCGTGCCGGTGGTGCGGGTGCACGCGGTGGGGCACCTCGCTCGCGGGGTGCTCGGACAGGGCCATGGCCGCGTCGATCAACGCCAGGTGCGAAAAGGCCTGCGGAAAGTTGCCGAGCTGGCGGCGCGCGGCCGGGTCGTACTCCTCCGCCAGCAGGCCCACGTCGTTCTGTATGGCGACCAGGCGCCGGAACAACGCTTGCGCCTCGTCGCGCCGGCCCTGCATCGCCCAGTTGTTGACCAGCCAGAAGCTGCACGCGAGGAAGGCGCCCTCGCCTTCGGGCAGCCCGTCGACCGCGGCGCGCGTCCGGTAGCGCAGCACGAAGGTGTCCTCGATCAGCTCGCGCTCGATCGCCGCGACCGTGCCGAGCACGCGCCGATCCCGGGGCGGCAGAAAGCCGACCAGCGGGATCTGCAGCAGGCTGGCGTCGAGCGCCTGGTCCTCGTACGACTGCACGAAGGCGTTGAGCTCGGTCGAAAACGCGCGCGCGCACACCTCGGTGTGAATCTCGGAGCGGATCTTCTTCCAGCGCTCGACCGGCCCTTCCAGGCCGAACAGCTCGACCGCCTTGATCGCCCGGTCGAATGCTACCCACGCCATCACCTTGGAGTAGGTGAAGTGTCGCGGGCGGCCGCGCACCTCCCAGATGCTGGCGTCGGGCTGCTGCCAGCGCGATTCGAGATGATCCACCAGCTTGCGCTCGAGCGCCCAGCTCGCTCCGCCCTGCAGCTCGGCGTGGCGGCACTGGTGCAGCGCGTCCATCACCTCTCCGAACACGTCCAGCTGCAGCTGGCCATGCGCACCGTTGCCGATGCGCACCGGCGACGAGCCCTCGAAGCCAGAAAGCCAGGGCAGCTCGTGCTCCGGCAGCCGCCGCTCGCCACCGATGCCGTAAATCACCTGGATCTGAGAAGGGCGTCCGGCGACCGCGCGCAGCAGCCACTCGCGCCAAGCGCGCGCCTCCTCGGTGTAGCCGGCGAGCAGCAGCGCGTACAGCGTGACAGCCGCGTCGCGCAGCCAGCAGAAACGGTAGTCCCAGTTGCGCACGCCACCGGCGCGCTCGGGCAGCGAGGTGGTCGGCGCCGCCACGATTCCGCCGGTCGGCTGGTAGGTCAGCGCCTTGAGCACCAGCAGCGAACGCTGCACCTCTTCGCGGTGATCACCCGCGTAGCGGCTGCGCGCCGACCAGGACGTCCAGGCCGCCTCGGTGCGCTCGATCGCGTACCAGGCCGCGACCGGCAGCGACTCGGGGCGGTGCGAGCGATTGTACGTGAGGATGAACGGGGTGCGGCTTCCGGCCGCGACCTCGAACTCGGCGACCGTTCGGTAGTTGTGGCCGCGTAGCGGCACCTCGGTGTGCAGATTCAGCGTGTCCGGCCCGGCGATCACGCGCAGCCGTCCCGGCTCGTGCGTCACCCATGGCACGATCCCGCCGTACTCGAAACGCACCACCAGCTCCATGCGCATCGGCACGCGGCCCTCTCGGCCCTCGACCACGCGCACGATCTGCGGAAAGCGCGTCGGCAACCCGAGCGGCATGCAGTCGATCAGCGCGACCGTCCCCTCGGCGGTCTCGAACAAGGTCTCCAGCACCAGCGTGGCACCGCGGTAGCGGCGCGAGACCTGCTTCACCTCGCCCCGCGGCGCGATCAACCAGCGGCCGTTCTCCTCGTCGCCGAGCAGCGCGGCGAAGCAGGCCGCCGAATCGAAGCGCGGCGCGCAGTACCAGTCGATCGAATCCGTCGCGCCCCACCAGCGCCGCGCTGTGGCAGTCGCCGATCATGGCGTAGTCCTCGATCCGCCGCGTCATCCCGAAGCCCAGCATAGGCCTGCAGTGCTGCCCCGCACAACTGCAGCCGCGGCCCAGCCGGCCCCGCGCGCACGCAAGGCGCAGGCCCGCGCGCGTTGCCTTGCGCCGCCCCGCAAACCCTCTACGCTTGCCCGCCGTTCCGGGCTTGGCTTGTTTCGAGGCGGTGCTCCGATGGATGCGAAACGCAGGTCCGAATCGCTGCCGGCGGGCGTGTGGCAGCTGGCGTGGCCGGCGGTGCTGACCAATCTGCTGCAGTCGACCGTGGGCCTGGTGGACGTGAAGGTGGTCGGCACGCTGGGCGCGAGCGCGGTGGCGGCCTCGACCACCGGCCAGCGCCTGTTCTTCGTGCTGCAGGCGACGCTGATGGCGGTCAGCGCGGGCACCACCGCGCTGGTGGCGCGCGCCTGGGGCAGCGGTGAGCAGGACGAGGCTTCGCGCGTGGTGCGCAGCTCGCTGCTGCTGGGCTGTGCGCTCGCCCTGGTGATGACGCTGATCGGTCTCGGCGCGGCCGAACCGCTGGCCGGGATCTTCGGCCTGCAGGGCTCGGCGCAACGGCTGGCGGTCACCTATATCCGCTGGATCAGCCTGTTCAGCATCGTATTCGCGGTCGGCTTCGTGCTCGGCGCCGGCCTGCGCGCGGCCGGTGACACCCGCACGCCCCTGCTGATCGGCGCGGTGGCCAACGCGGCCAACGTGCTGCTGCTCTACCTGCTGGTCTACGGCGGCTTCGGCTTTCCCAAGATCGGCATCGCCGGCGCGGCCCTCGCGGGCGGCCTCGCGTTCGCGGCCAGCGCCGCGCTCACGTTGTGGCTGTGGCGCAGCGGCCGGCTGCTGCTGCGGCCGGTCGGCGGCGACGAGCGCGAGGCCGCGCGCGTTCGCGCCGTGGTCGGCGTCGGTTACCCGGCGGCGCTCGAACAGCTGGTGGTGCAATCGGGCTTCATCGCGTTCACCGTGATCATCGCGCGCTTCTACGGCACCGACGCCCTGGCCGCGTACGGCATCGGGGTGCAGATCCTCTCGCTCTCGTTCGTGGTCGGCTTCGGCTTTTCGATCGCGGCCTCCACGCTGGTCGGCCAGCACCTGGGCGCGGGCGATCCGGAGCGCGCGGCCCACAGCGGCTGGCGG
The DNA here is from genome assembly GCA_963778655.1 of uncultured delta proteobacterium. Lineage (GTDB taxonomy): Bacteria > Myxococcota_A > Polyangia > Polyangiales > JAFGIB01 > CAVZVA01. The sequence continues at coordinate 434,306 of CAVZVA010000009.1, read as the reverse complement.
GCCCTGGGGCTCGCGGTCGGGTCGATGTCGCTGCTCTCGATCGTGATCGTGAGCTTCGCCCGGCCGATCGCGCAGCTGATGATCGCCGACACCGAAGTGGTGCGCCTGACCGTGACCTTCATCTACCTGCTGGGCGCGGCGCAACCGCTGATGGCGGTCGAGTTCGCGCTCGCGGGCGCGCTGCGCGGCGCAGGCGATACCCGCTTCCCGCTGTTCACCACCTTCACCGGGCTGATCCTGGGGCGGGTGGGCCTGGCCATCGTGTTCACCTCGATGCGGCTGCCGGTGGAGTGGATCTACGGCGCGCTGCTCGCCGACTACGCGCTCAAGGCCTCCCTGCTGATCCGGCGCTTTCGCTCGGGCCGCTGGCAGCAAGCGCTCGCGCAAGCGCCCGCGGTCTCGGCCGCGCCCGCACCAGCGCCGTGAGCGCCGCGCCGAATCGGCGAACAGCCCGCGTGCAGCGAGGCCGCAGCAGGATTCGAAAAGAAGGCGGGAAAATGAGAAACGGCAAGCGTCGATGCTTCGCTTCTGCTCGCGCTGAGCCCGCTCGTCCCCAGCAATCGGCGAGCAGGGGCTACTGCTGCCCCAACGCGTGCGGTCGCTGCGCGCGCGCCGCCGCGAGGTTGTACTCGGCCTGCGCCCGCTGTGCGAGCGCCGGCGATAACTGATCTGCCCGACTCCAACTGATCGCTCCACGTCGCCCGCATTTCGCGCGCGTCAGGCAGATCAGTTGGGGGGAGCGGGGCACCCGCATTTCGCGTAAACCCGCCACCGCTCCTGCTCGCTGCCTTGGCACCTACGCGATGCGCGTACAACGCGACGCCCCGGTATGCTCGACTGGTTGCCAGCAACCTGCATGCCAGCTGTGCGCAGCGAGCCTCAGCTGGAGCCGGCGTCGCCCCTGCTCCTACGCGACGTGGTCAAGGGCGACGAGCAGTGAGCGCGAGAGCCTCGAGCAGTGCGCTGGGCTGGCGTATGACGAGGCCTTCGAGCTCGGGGCGTGAAGAATGGGCGGGGCGACTTACGCAACAGCGCTGACCAACGAGCGCGCGCCGCGCGGGCCAGCGAGTTGCCCGCAGGTCGAGCGTTTGCCAGGTCAGGCACACCCGCGGGCGGGCGGGTATGCCTGTTTGTTTCAGTACCGGCAGCGCGCCGCGGTCGAGGCCAATCTCCCGCCTTGTGGTCGGAGACTCCGCGACGACCGGCGGAATACAGCCGTGGCCAGCTGCGTCACACGCTGATACGCTCATCGGCCGCGGGAGGGTTCTTCATGTTTCGACGTCCGAGTCTTGGGTCATGCGTGCTCTTGTGCATCGCGCTGGGCGCTTGTAACGGGGAGTCCTCGTCGTCCGGCGCCACCGCCGGGACCGCGGCCGACGCGGGTCCGGGTGCGGCAGGTACGGCTGGTTCGGGTGCTGGCGCCGGGGGTGGCACCGGCTCGGGCGGCGCTGCGGGCACGCAGTCGCTGAGCGATGCCGGGGTCGCGGATGCGGCTGTCGATCAGGGCACGCCCACACCGAGCGGCGGCACGTTGCTGAACGGCCGCTGCAGGCCCGGACCCGCACTCACGTTCGAGGAGCTGGGTGACGAGGCCAAGGTGCTCGTCATGAAGAGCAACATCTTCGACGGGCTGACCGCGCACGAGACCGGCGTGTACTACGGGCTCGGCGGCGACGGCGTGTACCGCATCCCACCGGGGAGCGACACGCCCGAGCTCCTCCTCGCGACGCCCGACAAGCGCTACTCGCCGTTGATCATCGGCAGCTATCTGTACTTCGACATCTCCGATGGCACGAATCCCCCGAAGGACCAGATCGTGCGCGTGCCAATCGACGATCCGAAGGCCACGCCGACGATGCTGTTCGACGACGCGCCGCGCAACTGGACCGCCGACGACACGTACCAGTACGTGCACGACCCCGACACCCAGGAGCTCTACCGCGAGCCGATCGGGGGCGGTACCAAGGAGACCCTGCTCAGCATGGTGAGCCTCGAGCAGCTCGAGCTGCGCGACGGCTACGTCTACGGCATCTTGTTCACCGGCGGCGACGACCGGATCATCCGCGTAGCCGTCACCGGCGGCAGCATGGAGCCCGTGGTCACCGCCAGCAACTTCGACATGGGCAGCTACCACCTCGCCGACGACGGCGTGTACTGGAACGACTACTACGGCGGCTATTTCACCCCGTACACGAGCCCCAAAGACAAGCAACCCTTCCTCGGCAAGAACGACTACGTGCTGAAGGTCGACGCCGAGCGCGTGTACTGGTGGCATGACTCGTTCCCGTCGGCGACCATCGGTTGGCACCGCCGCGACAACACCGACTGCAAACAGCTCATCACCGCCGAAAACGAGTACCAAGCCGGCGCCATCGGCGATGGCGTCGCGTACATCACCACCTTCGACGTGGACAACGAGCTGTTCCGCATTCCCCTCGACTGAGCGGGCGATGCTCGAGCCAGCGCGCAACGTGTACCGCCGGGTCCCGCCCGCTGCTGAGGAGAGGTTGGTCGGAATGATGCAGCCGGGGGGATTGAGCTTGGTTCGTAGGCGAGACAGGCGTAGGGCGCCAACCATCGATCGCGCACTCACGCGGCCGCCCGATAGTAGAAGTTGAGCATGCCGCCAGGGCGCTTGCGGCGCAGCACGCGCCCGGTCGCCGCCAGCTCGTGCTCCGACGGCTCAATCAGCCGGTTGTCGAGCCCTTTCACCTCGGCTTCGCTGCTGCTCGCGCAGAGCCCGCTCGTCCCCAGCGATCGGCGAGCGGGCGCTACTGCTGCCCCAACGCGTGCAGCAGCTGCGCTCGCGCGGCCGCCAGGTTGTACTCGGCCTGCACCTGCTGCGCGAGCGCCGAGGCCAGCGCGAGCTGCGCGTCGCCGAGCTCGATGCCGTTGCCGATGCCCGCGGCGTAGCGGCCTTCGGCCAGGCGCAGGCGCTCGCGCGCGTTGGTCACCACCTCCTGGGATGCGACCAGCACCGCCTTGGTCGCCCGCACCCCGAGCTGCCCCTGAGTGACGTCGAGCCGCACCTGCTGCTCGAGCGCGTCGACCTGGGCGTGCAACCCCACCAGAGTGGCGCGCGCCTCGTCGGCCTGCGCGTTGGTGATGCCGCCCTGGAACAGCGGCCAGGTGATGGTCGCGCCCGCGTTCACGTTCCAGGTCATGTTGTTGAAGGCGCGCCCGGCCTCGGTGGCCCCGGCGCCGACCCCCAGCGAGGGCCAGTAGCCGCCGCGGATCGACTCCAGCGTCAGCTCCTCGGATCGCAACTGCTCGCGCAGCGACACGAACTCGGGCCGATGCTCGAGCGCGCGCTTGACCAGCGGGTCGAGCGCGCCGTCCTCGCCGTCGACCGGGGGCAGCCCGTCGTCCGAAACGTCGTAGGCGGTATCGCCCTCCACCCCCATCGCCTGATCGAGCGTGGCCTTGGACGACTCGTAGGCGTTCTCGGCGTTGATCACGCCGACCTTGGCGTTGGCGCGGTCGGCCTTGGCCTGCACCAGATCGATCTGGGCGCGCGTGCCTGCGCGCACGAAGCCCTCGATCTGCCCCACGTGCTTGTCCTGGTTCGCCAGCGTCTCGTGCGCGACCGAGACCATGGCCTTGGCCGCGCGCGCGTTGAAGAACGCCACCCGCACGTTCTGCTCGACCTGCAGCAGCGAGGCCTGCTCGTCGGTCTTGCGCGCCTCGAGCGTGGCCTTGGCCGCGTCCTTGCGCTTGTAGGTCTGGCCGAAGTCCCAGACGAGCTGCTGGGCGTTGAGCCCAAAGTTGAAATAGTCGTAGGTCTTGAAGCTCTTGCTCGCGGCAATATTGACGCTCGACGGGAGCGCGCCCGGACGCGGCGCGAAGTTGGCGGTGGTGCGCTGGTAGGCGGCCGTGGCCGTCACCTGCGGGTAGAGCCCGGCCGCGGCCTGATCGGCGCGCGCGCGAGAGACATCGATCGCCGCCTGCGCCTGGTGCAGCAGCGGCTGGTGCTCGCGCGCGCTCTGCAGCGCCTGGGCCAGCGTCAGCACCCGGCCGGACGCAGGCGCGGCCGTGGGCGCGGCTGCAGCAGCGGCTGCGACGGGGGCTGTGGCGGGCGGCGAGGCCGCGACAGGCGGCGTCGCGGCTGCGGCCGCAGCCGGCTGCGCCGGCGCAGCCGCGCCCGTCACCGGAGCCTGCGCCGCTTGCGCCGACCGCGCTTGGGCCTGCGCCGCAGACGGACCCTGCGCCGCTGCCTGCGCTTGCCCCGCCGGCGCGGCCCCGGCCTGAAGCCCAACCCCCGCCCCAACCTGCTGCGCGAACGCAGGCCGCGCCGACGACAGCGCCAACAGCAACACGAAAGCCAGAGCTCTGAGCCTCATTCGTACCTCAACGCCTCGATCGGATCGAGCAGCGACGCCTTGCGCGCCGGATACAAGCCGAAACCGATGCCCACGAGCGCACTGAACCCGACAGCAATGCCGACGATGTCCGGACGCACCAGCATCGGCCAATGGAACGTCTTGGCCATCCAACCCGCGGTGAACAAACCGAGCCCGACGCCGATCAGGCCGCCGGCCACGGACAACGTGAGCGCCTCGATCAGGAACTGCGCCAGGATGTTTCGCGGCTTGGCTCCGACCGCCATGCGCAGGCCGATCTCGCGCGTGCGCTCGGTCACGCTCACCAACATGATGTTCATGATGCCGATGCCGCCCACGAACAGCGAGACCGCGGCCACGCTCGCCAGCAGCGTGGTCAGCGTCTGCGTCCCTTGCTGCCGCGCGTTGGCCATTTCGGTCAGGTCGCGCATCGAGAAGTCGTCGTCGGCGCCCGGCGCCAGGTGGTGGCGATCGCGCAACAATTCGGCAATCTGTTTCTGCGCCCGCGCCGTGCCGTCGGCCTCCTTGGCGCTCACCATGATCACGCCCGAGATGTACTTCTGGAGCCCGCCCTGGATCCGCGCCTGATAAGTGGTGTAAGGCACGATCACCGCGTCGTCGTAGTCCGAGCCCATCGGCGACTGCCCCTTCTTGGCGAGCACGCCGACCACCTGGAACGGCACGCCGTTGATCTGCACGGTTTCCCCCACCGGGTTGAACCCGGGCCCGTACAGCTTGTCGACCACGGTCTGCCCCAGCAGCGCCACCTTGGTCGCCCCGTCCACGTCCGACTGGGTGAAGCAAGCGCCCTTGGCGACGGCCCAGTTCCGGATCTCGAGGTACTCGGGCGAGGTGCCCATGATGCTGGTGCTCCAGTTCTGGTCCTCGCTCAACACCTGCTGCACCGTGCGCATGCTGGCGGCCGCATAGCGCACCGACGGCACCTCGGTCTGGATCGCCTTCAGATCGTCCCAGGTCAGCGTGGGCATGCTGCCGAAGCCGCCGAAGGCGCCGCCGCGCGAGGTCACGCCCGGCAAGATCAGGATCAGATTCGAACCCATCGACTCGAAGGCCTGCTCCACCATCGCCTTGGCGCCCTCCCCGATCGCGACCATCGCGATCACCGCGCCGACGCCGATCATGATGCCCAGCGTGGTCAAGAAGGAGCGCAGCTTGTTGCGCGTCAGGGCACGGACCGCGACACGCAGCGTTTGCAGAATGCTCATTGCAGCGCGACCTCTTTCGGTGCCTGGGCCACGCCCAGCGCCTCGCCGGCGTCACGCGGGGCGCGGCGCTCGTCGGATAGCAGGCTCCCGTCCTTCATCACGAGGATGCGCGAGGCGAACTCGGCGATGTCGGACTCGTGCGTCACCAGCAGGATGGTGATGTCGGAGCGCCCGAGCTCCTGGAACAGCGCCATGATCTCCAGGCTGGTGCGCGAGTCGAGATTGCCGGTGGGCTCGTCGGCCACGATGATCTTGGGCTGGCTCACGATCGCGCGCGCCACCGCCACGCGCTGCTGCTGCCCGCCCGACATCTGGTTGGAATGGTGGTGGAGCCGATCACCGAGCCCGACCTTGACCAGTGCCTCGGTCGCGCGCTTGCGCCGGGCGCGGCCGGGCACCCCCGCGTACAGCAGCGGCAGCTCCACGTTTTCGAGCGCGCTGGTCCGCGACAACAGATTGAAGCTCTGAAACACGAAGCCGATGGTCTGGTTGCGGATCTCCGCCAGCGCGTCGCGGCCCAGCCGCGAGACCTCGCGGCCGTTGAGCAGGTAGCGGCCCGCCGTCGGCCGATCGAGGCAGCCGATGATGTTCATCAAGGTCGACTTGCCCGAGCCCGACGAGCCCATCACCGCGACGAAGTCGCCGCTCTGGACCTCGAGCGAGACGCCGCGCAGCGCGTGCACCTCGACGTCGCCCATGCGGTAGACCTTGGTGATCGCCTCGAGCGACAACAGTGCGGTTGGCTGGGCCATGCTCAGAGCATCCGGAACGGCGTGCGGCCGCGCCCGGCTCCGGCCGGCTCCGGCGCGTCGGTGACCACGCTGTCGCCCGCTCGCAACGGCCCGTCCAGCACCTCCGTCATGCTCCCGTCGGAGATGCCGGTGTGGATCGTGACCTGCTCCGGCTTGCCGCCGCGAACCACCCACAGCGTGTGCAGGCCGGGGTCGTGGCGCTTGGCCTGCGCAGCACCCGCGTCCGGCGCGGCCCTGCCGCCGCCGCCGGCCTGGGCCGGCCCGCCCGCTGCGTGCGCGCCCGAGCCGCCCGCGCCCGACCCGCCGCGCCACTGCGCGATCAGCTCGGGCGAGGGCCGAAAGCGCAGCGCCGCGTTCGGCACGCGCAACGCGTCGGCGCGCGAGGCGTTGATGAAGGTCACCGCGGCGGTCATGCCCGGCTTGAGCTTGAGCTGCGGGTTCTCCACGTCGATCACGGCGTCGTAGGTGACGACGTTCTGCAGCGTCTGCGGCGCGTTGCGGATCTGGCGGATGTTGCCGCGGAAGTGCTCGCCGGGATACGCATCCACGGTGAAGGAAGCCGCCATCCCGGGTTGGAGCTTACCCACGTCGGCCTCCGAGACGCTGGAGTCGACCTGCATCTTGGCCAGATCCTCCGCGATCACGAACAGCGTCGGCGCCTGCAGCGAAGCCGCCACCGTCTGGCCCACGTCGACGTTGCGCGAGATCACCACGCCGTTGATCGGCGACAGGATGGTGGTGTAGTCGAGGTTCACCTGCGCCTGGTGCAGCGAGGCGTGCGCCTGCTCCACCGCGGCGCGGCTGGCCTCGACCTGGGCCTTGGCCGCGCCCGCATTCGCCTGCGCGGTGTCGGCGTCGGCCTGCGCGCCCAAGTGCTGCTCGGCCAGGGTGGTGGCCCGCTCGGCCTGGCGCTCGGCATCGACCGCCTGCACCTGCGAGCGCAGCAGGTTCGCCTTGGCCGCGGCGTAGTTCGCCTTGGCTTGCTCGAGGGCGGCGCGAAACAGCTGCGGATCGATCTTCGCGATCACCTCGCCCTTCTTCACCTTGGAATTGAAGTCGACGTTGATCTCCTGCAGCCGCCCCGAGACCTGGCTGCCGACCTGCACGGTCACCAGCGCCGAGAGGGCGCCGGTGGCGGTGACCTTGGAGACGATCGGCCCGCGGTCCACCTTGGCGGTCTCGAGCTTCAGGTCCTGCTTCTTGGTGGCCCCAGCGTGGCGGTAGTACGCGTATCCACCGCCGCCGGCCAGCAACAGCACGGCCACCCAGGTGACTGTTCGCAAGCGGGAGCTGCTCATGACTGGACTCCTGCGGCCCGGGCCGCGGCCTCCGGCTGCAGGCCGTCCCACAGCACGTCGATCAAGCTGGTGACGTAGCGCCGGGCGGAAATCGGTCGGCGCGCATGCACGCCGATCAGCTTGAAGAAGGCGTGGTTCAGCAGCGCCCCCATCAGCGCGCGCGCGACCACCTCCGGGTCTCCAGCGCGCATGCGCCCGAGCGCCATCTCACGCTCGAAGTAGCGCGTGAGGGCCTTGAGCCCGCGTAGCGAGGGCGGCTCCTCGAGCTGGCGGCGGATGCGAGCCCGCGTACGCGACGACCAGATCATCATCAGCCTCGGCAAGTGGTTGTGGAAGTGCTCGACGATGTCGAGCGAGATCTCGACCAGGTTGCGTTTCGCGTCGCCCGTTCCGGCCTTGCGCTCGAGCGTGTCGATCCAGACGGGCGTCTCGCCCAGGCCCAGAGCCTTGGCGAACAGCGCTTCTTTGGTGCGAAAGCGGCGGAAGATCAAGGCCTCGGAGATGCCGGCCCGGCGCGCGATCGCAAGTGTGGAGGCGCCGAAGCCGCGCGCCAGGAAGCACTCGCGCGCGACCGCCAGGATCTGCTCGTCGCTGATGGTCTTGGTCCGCGGCACGATAGATAAGTAACTACTTACTTATCTACCGCTTGTCAAAGCCCCGCGGGAGCAGGCGGCGCTCCGCGCCGCGCTCCGGACACCGGCTGATAAACACGTGGTTTCGCGCACTTGTTCCCTTGGCTCGAAAGCCCGTCGGGCAGGCGTGGTAGTACAGCGACTCGTCGATCCGTTCCGCTCCTCCGAACCGATGGCTTGTAGCTTCATGCCCGCGCCCGCGCCGCCCGCTCCGCGGCGGGGCCGACCTCGTGCTCGTGCAGGGCGCCCCGTGATGCCCGGCCTGCTCGCGTGCTCTGTGCTGGCCGGCTGCGCCCATACCGCCACGACGCCCGCGGCCGCGGGCACCTCAGGCAAGCCCCCGCTGCTGGCGCCGGAGCGGGTCGTGCACAGTGAGGTGGCGCAAAAGGTCACGGCCGCGCCAGGCGAGCGCGGCGAGCTCGAGCTGCGGTTGCGGATCGCCCCCGGCTACCACGTGATGTCCGATTGGCCGAGCAACCCGCTCTACATCGCAACCCAGGTCGCGTTCGAGCCCCAGCCCGGACTGGCGTTCGAGTCGCCTCGCTACCCCGCGCCGCAGCGCTTCCGCCTCGGAGGCGAGGACATCGCCACGTTCGAAGCCGAGATCAGGGTGCGGGTGCCCTTCTCCGTGGCCAAGGATGCCGCCCCCGGCCCGCGCCAGGTTTGTGGTGTGCTGCATTACCAAGCGTGCACCCGCGGCAGCTGCCTTTTTCCGGTGCAGCAGGCGCTATCCGCAAGCATCGAGATCACGCGGTGAGCCGTTTCGAGGGCCTCGGGGCACGCCGGGGTTCCCCCTAAAAGTAGAGTGAATACGTAGACTTCTGCGCGTTGGAAAAGATCTTCCGGCGGTCGATTTCGAACCCGAGTGACTTGTCGCGTTGCGCACCGCTAGTACTATCGGTGGCGGGCTTGGGTAGGAGTGGAAGGTCATGGTCAACCGAGGTGGCTGGCGCGCGCCGCGAGTGTGCGGGCGCTTACTGGGTCTATCGTTGATCGCGCTCACGGCTGTCGCTTGCGGCAGCTCGGATGCGACTAGCCCGAACGCAGGGGCCAGCGTGGCTGGGCCTGCGAGCGCCACGGTCGGCACGCCGTCCGCCGGGCTGGCCACCACGCCGAGCCCTGCCACGGCCGCGCCCGCCGCGACCGGTAGCCCGACTACGTCCGGCGCCGGCTCGTGGTGCGATGCCCTGGCCGTGCTGCGCAACCCTTGCCAGCAGTGTCACGGCAGCCAGCGCATGTTCGGCGCGCCGATGTCGATGGTCACCTATAAGGACATGATCGCGCCCGCGGTCTCGGACAACACCAAGAAGGTCTACCAGCTGGTGCGGGTCCGCATCCACGACGCACAGAAGCCGATGCCTCCGTCGGGCTTCGCGGCGCTCACCGCCCCGCAGCTCGCGGCGCTCGACAGCTGGATCGATGCCGGCGCGCTGCCCGGGGCCGACCCGACCTGCGCCGGCAGTGGAGGCACCGGCGCCGCGGGCGCCGGCGGCATGCAGACGCCGGCCGGCGGCAGCACCGGCGCCGCGGGCGCGGGTGGCTCCACCATGGACCCCACGACCGATCCGGGCAATCCCAACTCGGCGGAGTGGCCCGCGGACTGCGAGGCGCACTACACCTTTCTGGCGAGCGGCACGGGTGGCACGGGCAAGTACTCGATCCCGGCCGGCACCGAGCAGCACCCCTCGTTCAACTTCCCCGTGCCCTGGACCACCGAGGTGCAGGGCGTGGCATACAAGCCCGTGGTCGACAACGGCAAGGTGCTGCACCACTGGATCCTGTACGGCGGGGACGGCGCGTTCCTGGCCGGCTGGGCGCCGGGCAACACCTCGGGCTCGGTTCCTTCGGACGTCGGCATCTACCTGCCGAACGGCGCGGGCGCGTCGCTGCGGCTCGACGTGCACTACAACAACCTGGGCGGGATGCAGACCGAGACGGACGCGAGCGGCGTGGAGTTCTGCGTGATCAGCGATCCGAGCAAGATGCGGCCGCACACCGCGACCACCTACGGGATCATAGGAGACGCCACCGCGCCGGCGCACCAGATGGTCGACAACACCACCAACTGCATGGTCTCGGCCAGCATGGGCGAGGTCCATCTGATCGGCGAGAGCCCGCACATGCACCGGCTGGGCGTGCACGCCAAGCTGCTGCTGACGCGCTCCACGGGCGAGCAGGTGGTGGTGCACGACATGCCCTTCGACTTCAACGAGCAGCGCGCCTACGGCATCACCCCCGACCTGGTGGTGAACACCGGCGACCAGTTCGCGATCACCTGCTCGTACGACAACACCACCGATACCAACGTCTACTTCGGTCAAAACACCGAGGACGAGATGTGTTTCAACTTCGTGATGTACTGGCCCAAGGGCGGCTTCACCTGCGGCGGCGGCCTGGGCGGCGGCGGCCCGGGCGGCCTGTTCCCGCATTGAGCCCTAGCCCAACGACAGCGGCTGGCCCCAGCGGTCGGCGAATACCATCTCCTCGACCGGCCGGCGCGCCAGCGGGCCGTGGCCGCGGCCGACCGGATAGCCGATCGGCACGAACGCGGCCAGGCCCCATGGCTCGGGCAACCCGAACAGGGGCCGCAGCTCCGGCTCCTGCGCGCATAGCAGTGTGGTGAGCACGCAGCCGAGCCCTTCGGCACGGCACGCGAGCAGCAGGTTCTGCACCGCGGGATACAGCGAGCCGCCGCCCACCACCGAAGGCCGCTCGAGCTCGCGGTCGGTGATGGCCAGGCCGCGCGGATCGAAGCACAGCACCGCGATCGCCGGCACCTCGTGCAGGTGCGCCGCCAGGTAGTCACCCGCGGCGAGCGCACGCTCCGAGCGGCTGCGCGAGGCCGCCGGCGGCGAGGCCGCCGCATTCAGCGCCGCGCGGCTACCGCGCGAGTAGCCGGCCCATACCGTCTGATAGCGCCGCCCGAGCTCCTGTTTGAGCCCGGGATCGCGCACCACCAGCAGGCGCCACGGCTGGCGGTTGCCGCCGCTCGGCGCCCAGGTCGCGGCCTCCAGCACCCTGCGCAGCACGGGGTCCGGAATCGGATCGGGCCGCAGCCGTCGCACAGCACGGGTGGTTCGCATCGCTTCGTACAGGCCGATCTCGGGCATGGCGACCTCCGACTGAGCGCCAAGCCTACGTGGCCCGCCTCCCGAGTCGCAAGCGAGGCCGCACCGGCCGGCTTGCTCGTGGGCCGGGGCCGTGCTGTGTTGCACCCGTCATGGGACCGCGAGCACGAGCCAGCATCCGGTGCGCCGTGGTCGCCGTCGCCGAGCCCGCGCCGTCGCACGCGTCGTGACGAGCAGAGGCACACGGCGAGCGGGATGCGGCGCGCTGGCGCTGATCCTGCTCGGCTGCTTCGGTTCGGCACAGCGCCGGCCTGCGAGCGCGGCCGGGCCGGCGTCCTTGGCGGCAGGCGGGGTGCGCGCGTTCGTAGTGCGCAAGCACGACCCGCGCCTGAGCGCCGCGATTCCGGGCGATGTCGTGCTGCAGGGAGCCCGGCTCGCGGTCGAGGTCGCGGCCAGCGGCCGCGCGCACCGGCTGGGCGCGCTGATCGCGCTGCGCCAGGCGGGCTTCGCGCACGAGTGGGAGTCGCTGCTGCCCTTGCTGGCGTGGGACGGCGAGGCTCACGGCGTGGCGGTCGAGCGGGTAGCGCCACGCCTTTCCGCCAAGCGCCCCGCGATCGTGATCGAAGGGGAGGCCGGCGCGCCGGGGGTGCACATGCGCGTGGAGCGCGTGCTGCAACTGGCCGACGTCGGCAGCGTGCTGCGTATCGCCACCCACGTGCAGGTCACCGCCGGTGCACCACCTCAGGATCTGGCGGTGGTCGAGCGCGTGCGCTGGGGCGGCGGCACGCCGGTGGTGCCGCTGCAGGGCCCCCTGCTGCATGCGAGCGGGGTGCGCGTGCCGTGGGTCGGACGCAGCTCGGGACGCGATGCGGCCGCGATCGGCGCGCGCAGCGGCGCCCTGCGCGTCGTCGGCGAGGAGATCGAGCACGGCCGCGCAGACGTGCTGCGCTTCACCGACCTGTGGCTGCCCACGCGCGCGGGCAGCGGCGGGCGCTTCGATGCGGAGGCCCTGCTGAGCGTCTCGACCGCGGGCCTCGGCGACGCGGTGCGGCGGCTCGGCTGGGCGCGCGGCCGGCCCTTCGCCGAGGCGGTGGTGATGCTCGACGCCGATCCTCCCGGCGCCGAGGTGCGGCTGCTCGATGCGCAGACGGGCAACCTGATCTCGACCGGCAATCCCGACGATCGACGGCGCGTCATCCTACCGCTGCCCGACGAGGCGCGCTCGCTGCACCTGGTGGCGCTGGCGCTGGCCCACGGCCGCGAGGCCAGCGCGCGCGTGCCGCTCGTGGGCCCGCCGTACGCGCCGCTGTCGCTGCGCATTCCCGAGGGCGCGCGGCTCGACGTGGACGCGGTCCAGGCGGCCACCTCCGAGCCGATCCCGGTGCGCATCCGCGTGCTGCCGCGGGAGGGCAGCGCGAGCCCGAACCTGGGTCCCGACTGGGCCGCGCGCGGCGCGATCGACACTGTGATCGCGTCCACCGGCCGTGCCGCGATCTCACTGCCCGCGGGCTTCTACCGCGTGATCGTGACCCACGGCCCGGAGTGGACGCTGCACGACCAGCAGGTCGCGCTGGAGGTGGGCGCAACCGTGCGCGTGCACGCCCAGCTCGACCACGTGGTGGATCCGGGGCCGTGGATCCCCTGCGAGCTGCACGTGCACGCCGCGCCCAGCCACGACAGCCAGGTCTCGCTGCCCGATCGCGTGGCCTCGCTGGTGGCCGAGGGCATCGCGATGGCGGTGGCCACCGACCACAACCACGTCACCGACTACAGCCAGGCGGTGCAGGCGCAACCGCTGCAGGGGCTGTACAGCCTGCCGGGGGTCGAGGTCACCACCGCGCGGCCCAACATCGGGCACTTCAACGCCTTCCCCTACCCGATCGATCACGACCGCCCGGAGAACGGCGCGCCCGACTTCATCGGCCAGCAGCCGGCGACCCTGTTCGCCGCGCTGCACGCGGTCAGCCCCGACCTGGTCGTGCAGGTGAACCACCCGCGCCTGCCCAACGGCATCGGCTACTTCGAGCTCACCCACTACGATGCCGCCAAAGGCCGCGGCGACGCCAGCTACAGCGACGACTACGACACGCTCGAGGTGTGGAACGGCTTCGACCTGGCGCGGCGAAAGAACGTCGATCGCGTCTTCCAGGAGTGGCTGGCGATGCTGGCGCGCGGCCGCCACGTGGTGGCCACCGGCAGCAGCGACTCGCACACCATCCGCTCGCAGGCGGCGGGCTATCCCCGTACCTACGTGCGCGCGCCGCTCGCGGGCGTGCGCAGCCCACTCGGGCTGGTGCGCTCGCTCAAACAAGGGCGCGCATTCGTGACCAGCGGCCCGTTCCTGAGCGTACGGGTCGACGGCCGTGGTCCGGGCGAGACCGTGCCGCTGGCCGGCGTCGAGGCGGAGGTGCAAGTGCGGGTGCAGACCGCGCCCTGGATGCTGTTGTCATCTCTGCGTGCGTATCTCGGCGATCAGCTGGTCTACCAGGCGCCGCTCGAGGCCTCGGCAGCGCCCAGCTCGGAAGGGCCCGCGCGCCGCTACCAGCAGACGCTGCGACTCTCGCTCAGCCACCCGGCGCCGCTGGTGATCGCGGTCGACGGCGAGCGGCCGCTGGACGAGGTGGTGGCGCGCCCCGGGGTGCGTCCATTCGCCTTCAGCAACCCGATCTGGCTCATTCCGGGGCGGGCGGCGGCGCCGGCGGACGCGCATTGAGATCCACAGGAAAGACACGAAGACGGGAAGCCCAGATACGCGTTGTCCTTGCCGCCTTCCCGTTAGGGGCAGCCCGCGGGCGGGGGGCTGTCGATCGATTCGGGGGCGTGGTCCACGTGAGCTTCGTAGAAGGCGGTGAAGGCGCGCAGATCGAGGGCATCGGTCAGCAGTCGATAGCCCCATGCGACCACGCCGAAGCGCGCCGGCAGCGCCGCGTACTCGGTGAGCACGGTCAGCCGGTGCGCGCTGACGAAGGTGTCGAGCTGCTGCACCTCCGCGTCGCAGCCGCCTTCGCAGTGATACAGGAACACCACGCCGCCGTGCTCCAGGTTGTGTACCCAATGCTCGGCGCCCAGCGGCTGGTCGTGCACGCCCCACGCGCCCCAGCACGGGTTGTGGTCGCCACCGGCCGGCGGCGGATCGGGATACGCGATCGCGCCGTTGACGTGGTTGGCGCTGCGCACCGGAATCGCCTGCTCGCAATCCCCGCTCGCGGTGCAGATCTCGCTGCTCGCGTCGCCTCCCGCTCCGCCGTCGCAGTCGCTCTCGCCCGCGCATGAAGCACCCGAAGCCGTAGCCCCGCCGCCGGTGCCCGCGGCCTGGACCGCGCCGTGAGCGCTGCAAGCGCCTGCCGTCAGAGCCAGGACCGCGCACGCCAGCCAGACCCGAGCACCCATGCGCGCCGCACATACCGCCCCCGCACAGCGCGTGCAACCTGCCGTGCGCGCAAACCGATTTCTTCCCGCCTTCCTGGGATGCGGTCGACCGCGCCCTGCCGGGCGACGCGGCACTATTCCCCCTTCCACTCATAGCGCGCGCCCTTGAGCATCGCGCGCATCGCGCCCGCAGCGTCCTTGGACGCCATCACGCGCTCGAAGCAGCGCTGCTCCAGCGCCAGCGCCTGCTCCAGCGGAAGCGACGCGCCCTCTCGGATCGCCTGCTTGGCCGCTGCCAGCGCCAGCGGCGCGCGCCCGGCCAGATTGTCCGCGAAGCGCTGCACCTCACCGGCGAAGCCCTCGACCGCGAGCACGCGGTGCACCAACCCGAGCGCGAGGGCCTGCTGCGGCGGCAGCAAGCTGCCGTGCAGGATCAGATCGAGCGTGCGCGCGCTGCCCAGCAGGCGGGTCATGCGCTGCGTGCCGCCGGCGCCCGGGATGATGCCGACCCAGGTCTCGGGCAGGCCGAAGTGATAGCTCCCCTCCGCCATCAGGCGAAAGTCGCAGGCCAGCGCCAGCTCGCAGCCGCCGCCTGCCGCGCTGCCGTTGAGCGCGGCGATCGTAATCGCGGGCAAGCGCTCGAGGCGCAGCAACACCCGGTGCAAGGGGTGCAAGCGCAGCTCGGCCGCGGGCTCGGCAGGGGCCGAAGCCGGCGCTTGCGTGCTCTGTCGCTCGGCGGCGTCCGCCAGCTCGCCCACCTCGTAATGGCGGACGAACACCCCTTCGCCGCCGCCGGTGAGCACCAGCACGCGCAGGCTGCGATCCTGCTCCAGCGTGTCGAGCAGCGTGGCGAGCTCGGCCACGCCCGCCGCGGTCAGGGTGTGGCTCGGCGGGTTCGAGAGCACGCACGTGGCGACGTGCCCGCTCCGTGTCAGGGCGAGGTAACTCATGCCGGCATGGTACACGCTCGCGACCCGCCGGTCGCGCGCGCCGCTCAGCCCGACTTCTCGCCGCGCAGGGCCGCGCCCGCGATGCCGAACAACAGCACCTGGTGCAACGCCTGCGCGGCCTGTTCGCGGCTCGGCAGCATGGCCGCGACCGGCAGCTCGGCCGCGGTGACCAGGCGGTGCAGGATCTGCGGCAACGCCGCCAGCGAGAACACCGCCGCCGCCAACACCACCGGCGGCAGCTGGGCGTCGAAGCGCCCGCTGGCCACGCCCTCGGCCAGCGTCTGCATCACGATCGGCACGTGGCCCTGCTCGACCCGTGCGGCAACGCGCTGCAGCCGCTGCGAGGACACCAGCGCCTCGCGCAGCACCAGGCGCACCACGTCGAACTCGTGCTCGTCCAGCCGCGCCAGACGCTCGAACAGCTTGCCCACGCGCTGCTCGGGCGGAAGCTGCGCGCCGAGCGCAGCGGCGAAGTCGGCCAGCAGCCCGGCGTACACCTCCTCGACCACCGCCGAGAACAGCTCCTCCTTGCTGTTGAAGTAGTAGTACACCATGCCGATGTTGGTGCCGGCGTCGCGCGCGATGCTGCGCAGGGTGGCCCCGTCGACGCCCTGCGAGAGAAAGCGGCGGCGGGCGGCTTCGAGCACGCGCAGGCGGATGTCGCTGGCAGGACGCGCCATCGCTTCACCCGAGCTTCTTGCTGAAGCGCGCCGAGGCCAGCACCACCAGCACGCACAGGATGCCGGAGAGCCACAGCAGCTCCAGCCGCACGTCGGGGAAGCCCGCGCCCTTGAGCGTGATCCTGCGCACGATGCGCAGGAAATGCGTCAGCGGCAGCGCCTGCGACAGCCACTGCGCCGGCACCGGCATACCCTCGAAGGGAAACATGAAGCCGCTGAGCAAGATGTTCGGCAGCAGAAAGAAGAACGACATCTGCATCGCCTGTTGCTGCGTTTGGGCGATGGTCGAAAAGAACAGGCCGATCGCCAGGCTGGCGGCGATGAACACCGATGACAGCGCGTAGAGCAGCACGAGCGAGCCGCCGATCGGCACCTGGAACACGATGCGTCCAATCAGCAACACCAGCGTGATCTGCACGTAGCCGATGACGGTGTAGGGCACGATCTTGCCCATCACCAGCTCGATCCGGCGGACCGGCGACACGATCAGCTGCTCGAGCGTGCCGCGCTCGCGCTCACGCGCGATCGCCATCGAGGTGAGCATGACCATGGTCATGGTGAGGATCACGCCGACCAGGCCGGGCACCACGTAGATCGCGGTCTTCAGCTCGGGGTTGTACCAGGTGGTGGGCTCGAGCGAGAGCGGCTGCAGCGGAATGCGCTGTCCGGCGCGCGCCAGCCGTTCGGCCAGCAGCTCGACCGAGCGCGCCGTCACCAGCGACACCGCGGTATTGGTCGCGCTGGCCACGGTCTGCGGGTCCGAGCCGTCGACCACCAGCTGCGCCTCGACGCTGCGCCCGGCGCGCAGCCGTTCGCCGAAGCGCGTGGGCACGACCAGCGCCACGTGCGCCCGGCCCGAACGCAGCGCGCGCGAGATCTCCGCGTAGTCGCGCACCGCGCCCGCGAAATCGTAGAAGCCGGTGGCCTCCATCCTGCGCAGCAGGTCGCGCGACTCGGCGCTCTGGTCCTGGTCGTAGACCACGGTCTCGATGTGCCGGACGTCGGTGTTGATGGCGTAGCCGAACAGCAGCAGCTGCATCACCGGCAGGCCCACCATCATGCCCAGGGTCATGCGGTCCCGCCGCAGCTGCAGCAGCTCCTTCCACGCCACCGCCAGAAAGCGCCTCACGCCGCCACCGTGCCCGCGCTGGGTTGCGCATCCTCCTCGCGCACCATCGACACGAACGCGTCCTCGACCGAGGGGCGCCCCTCGCTGCTGCTCTTGATCGCCAGCCCGCGCGCGCCGAGCGCCTCGCGCACCGCGGCCTGCGGGTCGGCCACGCCGCGCAAGGCGACCCGCAGGCGCCCGCCGTAGTGGCTGACGCCGTCCACCCCCGGGAGCCCGCGCAGCACCACGGCCGTTTCCTGCTCGCGCTCGACCTCGAGCTCGACCACGCGCAGCCCGCGCGCTGCGACCACCTGGTCGGGCGTGCCGATCGCCAGCAGCTCGCCGCGAAAGATGAAGGCCAGCCGGTGGCAGCGCTCGGCCTCGTCCATGTAGTGGGTGGTGACGAGCACGGTGGTGCCCTCGCTGGCGATGGTGTGGATGCGGTCCCAGAACTCGCGCCTGCTCACCGGGTCGACCCCGGCGGTCGGCTCGTCCAAGAACAGCAGCGGCGGCTCGTGGATGGTCGCGCAGGCCAGCGCGACGCGCTGCTTCCAGCCTCCGGAGAGCGTTCCGGCCAGCTGCCTGCGCCGCAGGAGCAACCCACTCTGCTCGAGCACGACCTCGATGCGCGATCTCTTCGCGGCACGCGGCAGCCCGTAGATGCCGCCGTAGAACTTCAAGTTCTCCTCGACCGTGAGGTCCTCGTACAAGCTGAAACGCTGCGTCATGTAGCCGATGCGCTGCTTGATGCGCTCGGCCTCGCGCGCGATGTCGTGGCCGACCACGGTCCCGCGCCCGCCGCTTGGATCGAGAATGCCGCAGAGCATGCGTATGGTGGTCGACTTGCCGGCGCCGTTGGGACCCAGCACCCCGAAGATCTCGCCGCGGTAGACCTTGAAAGAGACGTCGCGCACCGCGATCAGATCGCCGAAGCGGCGCGCCAGGTGCTCGGTCTGCACCACGACCTCGCGCCCGCCCGCAGCGCCGGGCAAAGGCTCGCTCGCGTTCGCAGGCAGCTGGGGCGAGGCCATCGCTACTTGCTCCCCGCCTGCAGCGTCACGAACGCCGGCACGCCGGCGTGCAGCAGGTGCTTGGGGTCGGCGACCCGCACGCGCGCGCGGATCACCAGGTTCGGCCGCTCGCTCTCGCTGAACAGAAAGCGCGGCGTGAACTCGGTGCGCGGAAACACGTACTCGACGTGGCCCGAGAGCGGGCTCGCCGCGCCGTCCACGCGCACCGACGCGACCGCCCCGATGACCACGCCCCGCAGCTTGCCCTCGGGCACGAACACGTCGGCGAAGGGGTGCGCGAGGTCGGCCAGGGTGATCGCGGGCGCGCCCGGCGCGACGACCTCGCCGGTCTTGACGTGCACGTCGAGCACCGTGCCCGCGATCGGGCTGCGCAGCTCGAAGCGCGCGAGGCGCGCGTCGACCGCCGCCAGCGCGGCCTCGGCCGCCTCGACCTGCGCCTGCGCGGCCGCGATCTCCTGGCTGCGCGGACCGGCGCGCAGCGCTTTGAGCCGCTGCTCCAGCGCGCGGCGACGATCGACTACGGCGCTGAGCTCGCTCGAAAGGTTGTCGATGGTCGCCTGCGGCGCCGCGCCCTGCGCCTGCAACGTGGTCTGGCGGCTCAGGCTCTTCTCGAGATTCTGCTGCTGAGCCTGCAGCGCCGAGATCTCCGCCTCGCTGGCGCGCAGATCCTCGCTGCGCGCGCCGGCCCGCAGCAGCTTGAGCTGCGCCTGCGCGGCGTCGAGGTCGGCCACCCGCAGATCGCGCTGCGGCCGCTCGAGGCCATCGTCCAGGCGCACCAGCTCCACGTTCGCGCCCACTTCCTGGCCGCGCTCCACCGCCACCGCCAGCACGCGACCCCCGAGCTCGAAGCCGATCACGCGATCGTCGTACTCGACCACCCCCTGCAGCGGCGTGGACGGGTCGGCCTGCGCGCCCGCGCCTCGACAGCCCGCGCTGAGCCAGCAGAGCGCCGCCACCAACAGCAGCCTGGAGCGATTATTTATCATTCGACTGACAATTGCATGCCAGGCAGGGTTTGTCACGCGCAAAGTGGGCCTCCATGCTTGCGCCATGGCTGCGGAACGGCCCCGCCCGTCCTCCCGCGACGCGACTTCCCGCGTGCTGGACATCGGAGCAGCCCAGGCGGGCCAAACTCTGGCCGCCGCGCTGCGCAGCGCGCTGGACGGACTGCCCTGGAATCAGGCCCGAGCCCTGTGCCGGCACGGCAAGGTGCGGGTCAATGGCACGCCCGAGACCGACGGCTCGCGCCGCCTGCGCGCCGGCGATCGGGTGGTGCTCGCGCCGCACGCCCCGCGCCTGCGCCCGCACACGCTCGACGACGCCGCCGTGGTCCACGTCGATCGCCAGCTCGTGGTCGTGGACAAGCCGGCGGGCGTGCTCAGCGTGGCCTTCGAGCCGGGCGACAAGGATACCCTGGCCGACCGCGTGCGCTTCTGGCTGCGCCGCAACGCCGGCGACCGCAGCGGCGAGCTCGGCGTGGTCCAGCGCCTGGACAAGGACACCACCGGCCTGCTGGTGTTCGCACGTACGCTTGCGGTCAAACGCGCGCTGCAGCAACAGCTGCGTGCCCATAGCATCGAGCGCCGCTATCTGGCCCTGGTACACGGCGCGCTGAGCACGCCGGCCGCGATCGAAACGCAGCTGGTACGCGACCGCGGCGACGGGCTGCGCGGCTCGTTCGGGCACTTTCGCGCACCGCGCGGCGTGACGCCGGCCGGCGCGCAGCGCGCGCTCACACACGTGCGCCCGCTCGAGCGGCTCGGTGCAGCGACCCTGGTCGAATGCCGGCTGCACACCGGACGCCAGCACCAGATCCGCATTCACCTCAGCGAGCGCGGGCATCCGTTGCTGGGCGAGAGGGTGTACGTGCGCGACTACGCCGGCGAGCGCATCGCTGCGCCGCGCTTGATGCTGCACGCAGCGGTGCTCGGATTCGAGCACCCCGGCAGCGCGCAGTCCGTGCGCTTCGAGCGGCAGCCGCCGTCGGACTTCGCAGCCGTGCTCGACGCGCTGCGCGCGCGGGTGCGGCCCTGAGTTGCGAAGCCGCCGCACTGGTTATAGAACGCGCGCGTGCGTCCATGGCGGGGCTGAGGGCGCGCGCGGTTCGATCAACGAGGAGAACACAGCATGCAATTTCGTGACCTCACCACCCGTCTGGCCCTGGTTTTCAGCACCTGCGCGCCGTTCGCGCTGGGCTGCGGAGGCGGGCAGAAGGCGCCCGAGCCAACGCCAGCGGCCGCACCGGCCGCCGAGACCAAGGCTCCCACCCCGCCGGCGCAGCCCGCACCGGCGGCCCAACCCGCCGCGCCTGCGCCGGTAGTGACCGCGACGCCCGATGCTCAGGGCGTCGTCCATCTGACCGCGAACGACCAGATGCGCTACAGCGCCACCCGCATCGAGGTCAAGGCAGGCAAGTTCAAGGTCGAGCTCAAGAACGTCGGCACGCTGACCAAGGACGTGATGGGGCACGACTTCGTGGTGCTCAAGCCCGGCAACGACGTGACGGCATTCGCGGCCAAGGCGATGACCGCCAAGGCGACCGACTACATCCCGGCCGACGCCAGCGAGATGATCACCCACAGCAAGCTGCTCGGCCCGGGCGAGAGCGACACCGTCGAGCTCGATCTGACCGCCGGCACCTATCCGTACCTGTGCACGTTCCCCGGCCACGTCGGCCTGATGAACGGCGTGATCGTCGTGCAGTGAGCAAGGGCGGCGCGGCGATTCCGCGCTTGCTCGCCCGGTCCGGCGCGACCGCCCGTGCTCACTCGCCGGGCATCGCGGCGATCGGCGAGACACGCGCGGCGCGCACCGCGAGCAGCAGCCCGCCGAACACACCCATCAGGCCGCCGGCCGCGATCGATCCCAGCAACCAGCCCGGGTCGGCCTCGGCCGCGTTCACGGCCTGAGCGAGCGACGCTGCGCCCGCGAGCGTCAGCGGCTCAGCGCCGCCGACGCCACCACGGCCGTGGGAGGCGCTGGGTCCATACGCGACTGGCCCGCGGCGGACGCGTTCATCGCGAGCACCGCCAAGATGTATGCCAGCACGCCGGCTAGGGTGATGATGAACATGTTGCGGGCCAGGGTGTCGGGCGTGAGATCGGCGTGGGTCTTCATGGTGGACCTCGGGGTAGAGAAGCTCCAGCGCGGCCTGCGGCCGCGCGGCGCCTCGGACCCAGAGGATGTACGCCCTCGCCTGGGGGCGTCGTTGACGCAGCGCAAACGGCCGCTGCGCGCGCCGCGATCAGCGGTAGAAGCGCCGGCCGCTGCCCTCGAGGAACTTCTTGATCATCCAGGGCGTTCGCAGCATCCACTCGTGCACGCTCTCTCGCATCAATCCGAGCAGCGGCCCGCCCCCGAGGTCGGCCATGACGCCGTAGGCGAGCAGGGTCTTGCCCGCGCGATACGGGCGCACGGTGTAGAAGCCCCAGGCCGCCTTGAGATCGTGCGGCTTGCGATCATCGATCGTGAATGTGATGTCGCGCTGCGGCTCGTGCACACGCACGGTCAGGTAGTAGCTGGTCTCGAGCAATCCGCGTGCGCCCTGGCGCATGAACACCGTGCGCACGTTGTCGCGCGCGCCCACCAGGCGCGCCTCGAGCACGCGCGGCATCATGCGGCCATAGTGTGAGGTGTCGAGCAACGCCTTCCACACCACATCGGGTGAGGCGTTGATCACCTGCCAGCTGGAGCCGCCCATCAGCCGCATGCCGCCCTGAAAGCGCGTCGACGGCCGCAGCACCAGCTGCCCGGCGTCCAGACGTCGCCACTCGTCCTTGGTGAAATTGGTGCTGTTGTCGACTCCTGCCTGGACCGGGGCCACCCCCGCCAGCACCCCGAGCAGGGCAAGCATCAGAAGCAGCGCCGAGGCGGGTCTCGGCCGGTCGGATCGCGAAAACCGCATCATTGTAAAGTTATAGCAAAACTGGTATTGGTCAAGCCGATTCAGCCGGCACCCGCCCCTTCTAGGGTCGCCGCCGGCGGACCGAATCTTCGGCGCGAGGCCGGTCCTGCCGTACCCTCTTGCTTTCGCACAGCCAAGGAATCCTGTCCATGTGCTCGATCGTGCAAGCGCGCGCTCTCGTGCCACGACTGGTCGTGGCGGCTGCCCTGCTGGCCGCATGCCGGCCAAGCCCGCCGCCGGCGGGGCCCGCGCCCGCTCCCCCTACGCCGGAGCCTGCGGCCGCCGCCCCAGCGCAAGCCCCCGCGCCGGCCGCGGCTGCGGTCGCGCCGAAGCAGGCGCCGGCTGCGCCCCGGGGCCCGGACCCCGAGCTGCGGCAGCCCTCGCCCCAGGATGCGCCCGCGCCCGAGCGTTTCACCGTGCTGATGGAGACCTCGAGCGGCGACCTGAACATCGACGTGCGCAGGAGCTGGGCGCCCCACGCCGCCGATCGCTTCTACAGGCTGGTGCGCACCGGCTTCTACGATGGCAACGCCTTCTTTCGAGTCATCGACGGCTTCATCGCGCAGATCGGCCTGAACGGCGACCCCGAGGTCAACCGCGCCTGGCGATCGCTGCGCCTCGCCGACGACCCTCCGGCCCAGAGCAACGTCCGCGGCATGGTCAGCTTCGCCGCCAGCGGCAGGAACAGCCGCACGACGCAGGTCTTCATCAACCTGGCCGACAACGAGGGCCTCGATCGCCTCGGCTTCGTGCCGTTCGGGCGCGTGCGGGAGCTGGCCACCGCGTCGGCGCTCTATGCCGGCTACGGCGAGGGCGCGCCGGCCGGCGCAGGCCCTTCGCAAGCACGCATTCAAACCGAAGGCAACGCGTATCTAAAAAAGGAGTTCCCCCGGCTCGACTATGTCAAGCGCGCAACCGTCGTGGACGAAAAGCCGGGCCGGTAGGGCAGCGGTCGGGCCCCGTCCTCCCCCGGCCAAGCGACGTTTCCACATGGGGACCTTTGTGCCGGACGGGCTTGCGGCTATGCTGGCACAGCTTGGGAGGTAGGGGCTCGATGAGTCGAATCGGTTGGTGCTCGATCGCGCTGTTCACTCTGGCCGCCTGCGGCGGAAGCTCCAAGGCGTCGCTGGGCAAGTATGGCGAGGAATGCACCGCGGCCATGTCGTGCGCCCAGGGCCTCTCCTGCACCAACAGCGTGTGCACGCTGGCGTGCCAATCGCAGGTGCAGTGCCAGGCCTTCAGCAACACCGCGACCTGCACCAACGGCTACTGCTACGAGCCGTGCCATGACAAGACCAACTGCCCCAACGGCCTCGATTGCGTGCAAGTTACGGCGACGCAGGGGATCTGCAAGCCGCTGCTGACGCGGTGAGATCGGTCGCGGCGATTCCAGCAAGCCGGGCGGTCAGTAACCCGCTCACGCGCCGCGCGTTGCGCACGTCGTATGCCGCCGCGAGCCTCTGGTGAACCTGCACCGCATTCGCCTACCATCGCCCCGCTCCCGGTTTGGCAACGAACATGAGCACCCCCTCATATCCTGGGCGTCTGCGGCGGCATTCGGCCACGGCAACGAAGAGGTTTTCACTGGCGGGCAAATGTGGTTTGACGGGGGGCTCACCGGAAGAACGGAACGAATGCGGAGATCGTCGCTAATCCCTCTAACCGTCTGTGCAGCACTGTGGACGGCAAGCGTGGCCCAGGCTCAGGCCGACACGCAGATCGCGGACTTGAACCGGCAAGCGCTGGACGCGTACCAGTCGCTCGATCTCGACACCGCGCGCGCCAAGCTCGAGCAGGCCATCGCGCTGGCGCAGCAGTCCGGCCTGGGCGGACCGGTGGTCGCCCAGAGCTACATGGACCTCGGCGTGGTGTACGTCGCAGGCATGAGCGACCGCGACCAGGGCTTGACCGCATTCGTCAGCGCGCTGTGCATGCAGCCGGACGTACAGCTCGATCCGCTGCTGAGCACGCCCGATGTGCAGCAGGTGTTCCTGCAGGCCCAGCAGGACGCCCAGAGCGGCGCGTGCGGACCCGGCACGGCGCCGCCGCCGCCCGCTGCAACCGGCGCGTATCCAGCTGCGGTGGCGCCGCCCGCGGTCGCGGCGCAGCAGAGCTACGGCGCCCCACGCATGGACGTGGAATGTCCGCCAGGCGTCAAGTGCGGCGGCCCGGGCGAGGAGTCGAGCGGTCCGACCGACTTCGCGCGCGGCTTCTTCGGGCTCGAGCTCGTCGGCGGCTTGGCATACGTGCAGCAGGGCATGAAGGCGGACTCCAAGCCGCCCGGCGGCTTCTATCCAGGGACCACGGCTCCGGTGGAGGTGTTC
Organism: uncultured delta proteobacterium; assembly: GCA_963778655.1. Lineage (GTDB taxonomy): Bacteria > Myxococcota_A > Polyangia > Polyangiales > JAFGIB01 > CAVZVA01. Next base: position 409,624 of record CAVZVA010000009.1, on the reverse strand, counting down.
ACGGAGCAGCAAGTCGTGCTGCCGGCCGCCATGGATACGAACGCGGACGGCAAGATCGACGAGAACGACATGGGCGAAACCGTCACCCGCTACCTGTTCGACGACAGCAGCGCGTGGGTGCCCGATGCCGATTCCTACGACGACTATCCGCCAAAGGCCACGCCTGACATGCGCGGCCGCTCGCCACTGACCAAGAGCTGCGCCGCGGATGGCAAGGCCAGCGGACCACCGGACGTCATGGGCAAGGACGGCAAGCTGTACGCGACGCGTGAGCCGAGCAGCTACTGCGTGCGGGTGGAAAAGCCGGGGTTCGTGCCTGCGCTGGCGTTGCGGCTCAACCCCGGCTATTTCATCAGCAAGCGCTTCGGCCTCTCGCTGCCGGTGCGGATTCAATTCAAGGCGGGCAAGGGCACCCTGGCAAACCTGCTGATAGGGATACGCGGCGAGTACTTGTTCTCCGAGATGGACAAGGCCACAGGCGTGCCCGTGTCGTGGTTCTTCGGCGCCACCGTCGGGCAGATCCAGGCCAAGCCGCCACCCAAGGATCCGAAGCGTCCGGCGCCGTTTGCCGTCTCGGGCCCGTTCGGGGTGCACACCGGCGTCAACGTGCGCATCCGGGTGCATCGCAACTTCGGGTTCATCCTCTCGCCGGAAATCGATGCGCAGCTGCCCCGCTTCATGCTCAACCTCGACCTCGCCGGCGGCGTCGAGGGCGCGTTCTGATTCGGCTCGGCCTGCGCAAAGCTGCGCTCGGCTCGGAGCGAGGAGAGTCACAGCAGGACGGGTAGCGGTTCTTCCCGTCTTGCTGTTGCATCCTCGAAACAGCGCCCCAGAGGGACGCAACGCTCAAGGTTCGCGGGTGGCGCTCGCGTGCGCACTGGCGAGCGACTTCGAGGAGCTGGGCGAGCAACACCACATGCCGGGCTCCTGATCGCGGGGAGGATAGCAGTGACCCTGGGCCTCGCAGTCGCTGATGAAGAGCGGGGCGCAGCCGTCCTTGTGGGCGAGCGCGATGACCGGTCTGCCGCCGTGGTAGTAGAACGCCAGCGAGCGCGCGGGCTCAGCGCAGTAGCTGTCGAGCTCGGGCTGGCGCACCCGCTCGCCGGGCTTGGGCTGCGGCCGCAGGGTGGCGACCTTTGCGACCGGCGGGGGTGGGGCGTTCGCCTTGCCGCCGCAGCCGAGAGCCGCCAGCCCGAGCAGCGCCGCTGCGCTCAGCCGCATGGCTTAACCTTTACCGCGTGGATGGCTGCGCGTCACGCCGCCTTCGGCCCCGACTCCAGCAGGCCCGGGGGCGGGAGGGGCGCGGGCCCCTCCCGCTTACTCGCTACGGCACGAACCGCTCGCAGCTCAGAAGGCGCCGATAATAGGCCCATTGCGGGCCGCCGCGCGCGTGCAGCGCGCTCGCCAGCCCTAGCGTCTCGTAGGCGCGCAGCAGCCGCGTGACCAGCGCTTCATCGACCTCGGCCCGCTCGTAGCGCGCCTCCTGCTCGTCCTGCTCGCGCTGCTCCGCGGCGTAGCGCTGCGCCTCCGGCCAGTCCGCGAGCGCATGCTCGATCTGCTCGCGATCGCGCGCCAGCGTGGGCGCGAACTGCGGGTGGTAAGGGTCGTCCAGCACGGGCCAGCGCGCGAGCAGGCGCGCCGAGAGCTCGCCGAAGCTGCGCTGCGCGCGCTGGTCGCTGTCGTCGAGGCGCTGGTCGAGCTGGTTGAGGCGGCGGTCGGCTTCGTCCCAGCGCGCGCGCGCGGCGCGCTCGCTCGGCAGCCCCAGGCGCGCACCGAGGCGATCGATCACGGCGGCGACCTCGGGCAGCAACGCCCGCTCGAGCCTGCCTTCGGGCCTGGTCTGCACCGCGCGCAGGTAGCGCTCGGAGGTGGTCGTGGGCACGTCGATCGACTCGGCAGCGATCACCGCGCGGGTGTGTGCTTCGAGCAAGCTGATGTGGCCGTCGCCATCGAGGTCGAGCTCGCCAGAGCGCAGCGGCGTACCGTCGCGGTCGCGGCCGCGCAACGCCTGCAGCAGGTGCAGGCTGTAGCCCTCCTGATTGCGGCGGTCGGGATCCGGATCACAGCCGCTGGTCTCGCGGTCCCAGGTGCCCGCGAACAACCCGCAGCGCGGCGCGCGCGCCGGGCCGTTCGCTGGGTCGGCGCCGGCGAACGCCAGCTCCGCGAAGCCGCCCGAGAAGCAGCTGGCCGAGATCAGGCGCAGCGGCCGCGGGTGGGCCGCCTGCAGCCGCGCCAGCGCCTCGACGCTGAGGCTCCCGCCGCCCCACAACACCACCGCGTTGTCACGCGCCTGGTCGCCTTGCTCGCCGTGGGCCGCGATGTACACCAGCAACGGGCCGTCGCCGTGCGACAGCGCGGCGGTCAGCTCCGCCCGCACTGCGGCCAGGCTGGCGGGGCCGGCCTGCAGCTGCGGTGCACGAAACTGGCTGCGGTGCTCGACGCGCGGCGCGAACAGCTCGCCCAGCCGTACCAGCAGCTCGTCCGTGGCCGGCTGATCGCTGACGGTCCGCACGCTCAGGCTGTCCCGACCGCCCGCGAACAGCAACGCACCGGGGCCGGGCAGCGCCTGCTGCGCCAGGGCCAGATCCTGCTCGAGCGAGACCTCGGTGTTGTCCGGGCTCGAGCCGCCGCCGATGGCCACGTAGCGCAGCGGCTGCGCGGGGTCCTGCGCAGGCCGCTCGGACAGCGGCGGCGGCGTGACCGCAGGCACCGCCCGATCCGCCGCAGGCGGCGAAGCCAGGGGCGGCAGCGCGGGCGTGGCGGGCGGAGCGCCGCACGCACCGCACGCGCACACGGGAAGCACAAGCCAAGGCAACCAGCGCAGCATCCCGTTCAGCATAGCGAACGCCCGCCCAAGCTCACCTACAACCATCACAACCAACCCGCGCCCCAGCACGAGTACCCGTAATTGTGCTCGTGCTCGCCTGCGCCCGCCTCCGGCCCCCGGCTCGACATCGCTACGCCGCGCGCCGCGCGCCCGGCTCTCAAAAGTGGTAGACCGCGCCCACCGAGACAATGTTGAACGACGCGCTGTACTTGCCCGCGTTGATCACGCGCTTGGAGCGCACGCCGTTGGGCACGGCGACCGACTGCTGCACGCGCGCGACTGCGTCCGCCTTGGCCGGCGAAGGCGCCGTAGGGTCGGAGAGCACGGTGGGTTCCAGCGCGGGGTTCTTCGGGTCGTCGCTCGGATCGCCGGCATACACCCTTACGCCAAAGTCGTTCAGCTTGCCGCCCACGCGTTGATCGAACCCGGCCGTGGGGTCCGTCTTGCTGCCCTGCTCCGCGACCTGGTGGCGCGGAGGCGCCACCTCCACGGTCTCCTGGAAGATGTGGCCGTAGGCCGCAACCAAGTCGAAGCTGCCGACACGCCACATCGCGCCCAGCCCGAAACCGACGCGCGCAAAGGCGAAGGAGTCGATGTTGGCGTACGCCGGGTCCTGGCCGCGCGTCTCGTAGAAGAGGCCGGCCTCGAGCGCGACCTTACGCGGCAGCACGCTGAAGCTGCCGCCGGCACGCACCGTGACCGCGTCGCGCATGTGGCGGTCCACCGCCACCTGCGAGAGGTCCGACGAGTCGACCGTGGTGACGTCGCCGCCGCCGCCCGCAATACGCGAGATCACGGTCACGTTGCCGCTGGCCTGAGCCGTGTTCTTGCTCGCCTGATGGTTGAGCTCGTAGGTGGCGTCGAGCTCGACGTCCCACAGCTCGCGGTCGAGCGGATCACCCAGGCCGCGCCGCTTGCCCGCGCCGGCGTCCGCGCCGGGCAGCAACCCAGCGTAGCGGGCGCCAAACGTGAGCGCCCACGGCACCGGCACCTCGATCAGCGACAGGTGAAACGGCGCGTTGGTGTACGGCACGCCCCCCGAGGTGGAGCCCTCGTGATAGGTGTTGGTCTCGATCGTGGCCTTACCCGAGCCGTTGAAGCTGTCGGTCCAGCGAAAGGCCACCATCAGATCGAGCGGGGGGATCGGCTTGCTGTGCGCGGAGACGGTCAGCGAGGGAATGAAATAGTCGTGCGCATTGACGTCGACCAGCCAATCGCTCGAGGGCTGGGTGCCCGAGGTGGCGTTCTGGACCGCGCGGCTGGTCGCGTTGACCATGGCGACCTGCAGCGCGACCCCGAGCTGGAGCTGTTGCGCCAGCCGGTAGCCGACGCCCACGCTCGGGGCCAACGCGAACTTCACCTGCTGGCGGATCAACTGGTAGCGCGTGGGCGTGGGCAGCGCCCGGCCGTCGACCGCAATCGTTCCGTCGGCGCCGCCGAACTGCAGGCCCGCGACCAGGGTGGGGGCCACGAACCCGCCCGCGATCGCCAGGTCGTCGGTCAGCTTGCCTACCCAGGCCAGCTGCGGCAGGCCGACCACGCGGCCCGAGTTGCAGACCTCCGGCAATGGCGTCGTGGCATAAGTATCGCCGATGATGGGCTTGCCGTTCTTGTCGACCTTGACCTCGAACGGATCGCCGAACTCGCTGCTGCCCCTCTGGTAGATGCCCCAGCCGTAGTAGCCGTAGGGATCCTCGCACATGTGGTGGAAGGGCGCGTCGATGTTCAGCAGCATCTGGTTGCCGGAGAGCAGCGACAGTCCGGCCGGGTCGTGCTCCAGCAGCATCGCGTCCTCGGGACGCGCGGCGACGGCACCGCCGCGCGCGACCGATTGCGTGCCGCCCGGCAGCAGCTCATAGCCGCCGGCATGCGCGCGCGAAGGCAGCGCGCACAAGAGCGCAATGGCTGCGAGCGTGGGAAGCGAGGTGCGGCTGCGCATCATCACCTGGAGTCGGTCGGTCTCGCGTGGTCGCTGGCGTTGACCCGCGCCCTCGGGCGGTGCCGTCAGAAGGGGCAGGAGGCGGGCGGGGTGCCGTGATCGATGGCGGGCAGGGCGGCCCGCACCGCGGCGCAGTCGACACTGTCGCCCAGCTCGCCGATCTTGACCAGCTCGAAGGTGGCCTTGGTGTTCTGACTCTGGTCCTGTCCGTCGAGCGACGAGACTTCCATCGAGCCTGGGTCGCACGGATTCGACGCCGGCCAGGCGCTGGCGTCGCAGCTGCGGTCATTGCCCCAGTTGGCCTGGTCTATCAGCACGCAGCTGTGCACGCGGCCCTCGGTCTTGAGGTTGAGCACCTCGCCGGTGAGCCGATCGCAGCTATCGACGTCCGCGTTGAGCATGGAAATGACGCGCGTCGCCACGCTGACGCAGGCCGCGCGCTCGCTGACGAACACGTTGCCGCTGCTGTCCTGCTCCAGCTTCGCCGGCAAGTAGCTGTAGTGCGAGGGGTTGGCGGACGTGCTGCCGTGGGTCTGCTCGCTCGGCAGGTGCGACCACAGGGTCAAGCCCGGCTCGCCGTCGCTGTCGGTGTCGACCCAGCTGGGAAGCGCTCCTCCGGGCTCGCTGATGGTGGTCGCGTCCAGCGGCCACGCGGCGGTCTCCGGATCGCCGTCGAGCTCGATGCCGGCCAGCGCGGCCTCAGCCGGGGTGCTGAACATGTTGCCCGGGACGATGCCGGGCGCCGCGATGTCCTTGCCCTTGACCAGGCCGATGTCGTAGTAGACCTGGTCAGGGATGAAGGCCGAGTAGGTCTCGACGAACAGCGGGCTCACCAGGTCAGGCTCCGAATCGTCGCCGCATGCCTCGGCCTCGGTCTTGATCGTGCTGCCGTCGTAGGTGAACTTGTGCAGCTCCCACACGCTCGCCTGCGCGACCCCCGGCGAGATGAAGACCGTCCCGCTCTGGGCGCGCTCGTCCCAGCAGGTGGTCACGTCCTGCCGCATCGCCCAATAGCCGCTCAGGTCGCAGTAGCAGTTGTGGGCGTCGTCGCCCGCGTAGGGCGAAGTGCAGGCGCAGTGGTAGCCGGGGGAACCGCCGATATCATTGACGCAGCTGGCGTTGCCGTCGCAGTTGAACAGCTTCTGCTGGCATTCGTCGATGTCCTGGCAGCTGCCGCCCATCTGCTCGAACCCCGCGTTGCACGGGCAGTGGAAACCGCCATCGGTATCGGCGCAGCTCGAGTTGGGATCGCTGCAGGCGTCCGACATGGTGGCGCACTCGTCGATGTTGGTGCAGCTTCCGACATCGCCGTCGTAGCCCTGGCGGCACTTGCAGCTAAAGTCGCCGCCGTCCTGCACGCAGACCGCGTTCGGATCGCCGCCGCTGCTGCCGTTGCACTCGGCAGGGCAGTCCGCCCTGTGGTCGACGCAGGTGTGACCGTCGCCGACGTATCCGGGCATGCACTCGCTGCATAGCGCCCCGGCCTTCTGGATCGCGCACTGCGCGTTAGGGTCGCACTGGTTGGGATCGGCCTTGGCCAGATCGCACAGATCGGCACACTGCTGATCGCCGCTCATGGCCGCCGTCGAGTCGCACTTGCAGTCGTAGCTGCCGGGGCGATTCATGCAGGTGGCGTGCGGGCCGCACAGCCCGGGGGTGTCCTGGCACTCGTCGACGTCGCTGCAGCTGCTGCCGTCGCCCTCGTAGCCGGGGTTGCAGGTGCAGGTCACGCTGCCGCCCGAGTCGTCGCAGCCCGCGTTGGGGTCGCAGCTCTTTTCGTTGCACTTCGCCGGGGCCGCCTGCGTGGCCGCGTCCTCGCGGCTCCCCCCGGCCTGCGCGTCATCGGCACCGGCGTCGAAGCCGCGCTGCGCCCCTTTCTGTGTCGTGCCGCAGCCCAGCAGCACGAACAGCAACCACCACACTCCAGCACCAATCTTCAGCTCTCGAACCGCCACCCTGCACCCAAACTGCGTCCCCGAAGCCCCTGTATGCCGAGCCTTTTTCGGGCATCATGCGCGGGGGCCGGCCCAAGCACAAGCCCCGAGCGCACGCGCAGCTCCCTGCGCAGGGCAAAGCCCAGGCCGCCCGGACATGACCCAAGGCGAGTCTTCCAGCATCGCAGTCGTCGTTCCCTGCTACAACGAGGAGCGGCGGCTTGATCCGGGCGCGCTCGAGCGCTTCGCGCGGGCCCACCCCGAGATCTGCTTCGTCCTCGTCAACGACGGCAGCCGCGATCGCACGCTGAGCCTGCTGCAAGCCTTGCAGCAGGCCGAACCGGAGCGCTTCATCGTGGTGGACCTGCCGCGCAATCGGGGCAAGGCGGAGGCCGTACGCGCCGGGATGCAGCGCGCGTTCGAGCTGGGCGTCACGCTGTGCGGCTATTGGGACGCCGACCTCGCCACGCCCCTGCAGGAAGTCCTGCGCTTCGCGGAAGTGCTGCGGCGCACACCCAGCTTGCTGCTGGTCATGGGCTCGCGGGTGCAGCTGCTGGGCCGCTCGATCGAGCGCCGGGCCAGCCGCCATTATCTGGGACGCGTGTTCGCCACCGCAGCTTCGACGCTGCTGGGGCTGCGGGTCTACGACACGCAGTGCGGGGCGAAGCTGTTCCGGGTCGGCGAGGAGACGCGCGTTCTGTTCGCCGAGCCCTTCGAGGTGGGCTGGACGTTCGACGTGGAGCTCATCGCGCGTCTGATCCGCTTGCAGCGCCAGCGTGGCGGAAGGCCGGCGGCCGAGCTGATCTACGAGCTTCCCGTGGAGCACTGGCGGGACGTGGGAGGCTCCAAGGTCTCCGCGCTGGACTTCTTGCTCGCGCTCGGAGAGGTCGCACGCATCCATCACCGCTACTTGCGCGCGGGAGCGCCGCCGCTGGCGCTGCCGGAAGACTAGTACAAGGCCGGCACCGGGCGTGGGCGCGGTTGCGGCTGCGGCTACGAGGACGAGCAAGAGGATGGGATGAGCCGCGGTGGAGGTGAGATCGGTCGCTTGGGTGGTAAGCTCGGGCCATGAATGGTGCTCAGAGCTTGCTCCGTACGCTGGTCGCATGCGGCGTCGACGTGTGCTTCGCCAATCCCGGCACCTCCGAGATGCACTTCGTGGCGGCGCTCGATTCGGTGCCGGCGATGCGGCCGGTGTTGGCGCTGTTCGAGGGCGTGGTCACGGGGGCGGCCGACGGCTACGCCCGCATGGCCGGCAAGCCCGCCGCCACGCTGCTGCACCTGGGGCCTGGCCTCACCAACGCGCTGGCCAACGTGCACAACGCGCGCCGCGCGCGCAGCCCGATGCTCAACGTGGTGGGCGATCACGCCACCTACCACAAGCGCTACGACGCACCGCTGAGCTCGGACGTCGAGGGGCTGGCGCGCCCGCTCTCGGACTTCCTGCGCACCACGAGCTCCCCAGCGGAGCTGGCCGCAGACGCCGCCGAGGCGGTCGCCGCGGCCTGCTCGCCTCCGGGCAAGATCGCAACGCTGGTGCTGCAAGCGGACGTGTCCTGGAGCGAGGCCGGCGAGCCCGCTCGCCCGCGCCCGATTCCGGCGCGCGCGAAGGCGGAGGAAGCCCTGGTACAGGAGACGGCGCGCGCGCTGCGCTCGGGCGAGAAGAGCGTGATCCTGATGAACGGCCAGGCGCTGCGCGCACCGGGGTTGGCCCTGGGCAGCCGCGTCGCGAGCTCGGTCTCGGCGCGACTGATGTGCGACACCTTCACCTCTCGGCTGGAGCGCGGGGCCGGGCGCGCGCCGATCGAGCGCTTGCCCTACTTCGCCGAGATGGCCGCGGCCGAGCTCAAGGACGCCAAGCACCTGGTGCTGGTGGGCGCCACGGCCCCTGTGGCGTTCTTCGCCTATCCCGGCAAGCAGAGCGATCTGGTACCGGCCAGCTGCACGGTCCATCGGCTGGCGCTGCCCGAGGACGACGCGCTCGACGCGCTCGAGCGCCTGGCCGACGCCGTGGACGCCCCGCACGACGCCGCCCAGGTGCAGCAGCCCGCGCGACCGGCCCCCCCGAGCGGCCCGATCGACGCCAAGACCCTGGGCGAGGCGATCGCCGCGCACCTGCCCGAAGACGCGATCGTGGTCGACGAAGGCAACACCGAAGGCTTCCTGGTGTCTCCATTCTGCGCCGGCGCCCCACCCCACGACTGGCTCTCGAACACCGGCGGCTCGATCGGCATCGGGCTGCCGCTGGCGGTGGGCGCGGCGGTCGCGTGCCCCACGCGCAAGGTGCTGTGTCTCGATGGAGACGGCAGCGCGATGTACACCATCCAGGCGCTGTGGACGCAGGCGCGCGAGGGCCTGAACGTGGTCAACCTGATCCTCGCCAACCGCTCCTACCGCATTCTGAACATCGAGCTGCAGCGCGTGGGCGCCGAGACCGCCGGCGAACGGGCGCGCGAGTTGCTCGAAATCGGACGGCCCGACCTGGACTTCGTCGCGCTCGCCCGCGGGATGGGCGTGCCGGCCGTGCGGGTGGAGGATGCCGCCAGCCTGTGCACGGAGCTGGCCAGGGCGATGCGCGAGCCCGGGCCGTGCTTGATCGAAGTGATGATGGCCCACCCGTAAGCGCAGCCGATCGGGCGCGCCGCGTGTCCGCCACATTGCACCGTCCCACTGCATCGTCCCACTGCATCGTCCGTGCCTGACCGCCGTCTATTGCTGGAGCGCGCCGGTGGCTATGTAACGATGACCGCCGGCGGACGTACTTTGCCTGTGGATGCAGGGAGGGGGCGCGGATGACCGGCCTCACCCGTGCTCGGGAGGATCGACCATGACCCAACGTCTCTTTGTGCTGCTCGCCCTGTCCCTGTTCGCGACCGGAGCCCAGGCCCAGGCCAGCGCCTGGAACCTGGACCCCGCCCACAGCCACATCGGCTTCACCGCACGCCATCTCGCATTCGCCAAGGTGCACGGGGAATTCACCAAGTTCTCGGCCAAGCTCGAGGCGGATTCCAAGACCGGCAAGCTCACCAAGCTGGAGGCCGAGGCCGAGGCCAAGTCGATCGACACCGGTGTGGAGAAGCGCGACAACGACCTGCGCTCCGACAACTTCCTGGCGGCCGACAAGTTCCCGACGCTGAAGCTGGTGCTCAAGAGCATCAAGTGGAAGGGCAACGCCTTCACCGCGACCGTCGCGCTCACCATCCACGGCACGACCAAGAACGTGAAGTTCGAGGGCGAGCTCGAGGGTATGCACACGGTCGACTTCGGCCACGGACCGCAACGTCGCGCCGGCTACGAGGCGCACGCGAAGATCAATCGCAAGGACTTCGGGCTCACCTTCAGCGGCTTGATCGAAGGCATCGCCATCGTCAGCGACCAGGTCGAGCTGAATCTGGAGGCCGAGATCTGGCAGCCGGCCCCCACGAAGTGAGCCCGAGGCGTACTCTCAGTACGTCGCAGGGCCGGACCGAGGAGCTAAGCCGCTCCTGGACGCTGCTGGCATCCCAGTTCCCGTCCAGAATCGTTCAGGAGCGAGCGCCCCCGCAGGGCCGGACCGAGGCGTACTCTCAGTACGTCGCAGGGCCGGACCGAGGAGCTAAGCCGCTCCTGGACGTTTCTGGGCGGGAACAGGCTCAGCCGTCTTGGGCGTCGACTAGAGCCTTCGCCTCCTGAATGTGCTCTTCGACCAGCCCTCGGACCGGACGCGAGTACTTCACGCGCCCCGCGGCGATCTCGCGCAGCGAGGTGACGGCCGCACGGTTCTTGCTCTCGACCAGCGCCGGAACGCCGCGGTTGAGCTGGCGCGTGCGCTTGGCCGCGAGGATGCACAGCGCGAAGCGGTTTTCCTCATGCTCCAGACAGTCCTCTACGGTCACGCGTGCCATGCCGGATGCTCCTCTGCCAAGTCCTCGCGGCGGGGCTGGCCTTGTATCAAGGATCGGCCCCCCGCGCAAGCCGCGCACCCCGGCGGCGCCGGCCAAGGCCGCGCATTCACTTGGTCTTTGCCGGAGGCAGGGCGACGGATCGCTCGACCTGCACATTCTCGCTGCGGGCGCGCAGCAGCGTCAGCGTGCGCTCCGAAGGCTGCGCGGCGAGGTAGCCGGCCACCGCGTCGATCATGTCGCTCAGGTAGGCCTCGAAGCCGACGTCGTCGATGCCCAGACCGCGCCGCTGATAGGACGCGAGCGAGATCACCACGTGCCGCCCCATCAGCAGCAGGCGCGTCCACAGGATGCGGCGCGGCATGTGAGGCAAGGCCCGGGACGCCATGCTGACCCAGCGCGCGTCGGCGGCCTGGTGCTTGCGCAGGATGTCGCCGGTCTTGGTGGGCGAGGTCAAGAACAGGTGGCCCAGGAACTCCAGGTAGCGGCTGCCCCCGTCGTCGCGCTGCATCTCGCGCGCCAGCGGCAGGATGAGCGCCTCGGCCAGACCCTTGGCGTCGAGCGGCCGCTCCCCGGCGTCGAGCGAATCGAGCACCTCGTCGCGGCGTCGCCCGACCTCAGCGCGCCGAAACTCGAAGATCGCGTCGACTAGCGCGTCCTTGGAGCCGAAGTGGTAGTGCGCCGCCGAGGTGTTGCGCTGCTTGGCCGCGAGGTTGATCTCGCGCAGGGAAACCCCTTCGATGCCGCGCTCGGCGAACAGGCGCTCCGCTGCCAGGATGAGCTCTCGCCGGGTGTCGCGCTTGGCCACCTCAATACCGAATTTAGCGGTCCCGGGCGCACCGAAGCAAGCGCCATGTGCGGGACTCGCCCCCCCCTCAGCGCGGCGCGCCGGCGCCGGCCGGCAGCGGCAGCCGCTCGATGAAGCCGACCAGCTTGGTCGGGCCGCTGGGCCCCGGGATCTGCCGGCCGGGCGTGCCCATTCCTTCGGCGATGTAGAGCGCGCCGGCTCCCAGCGCGAGGTTGGTAGGCGCGTCCAGGCCCTGCGCCACGACCGTGACCGTCCCGTGTGCGCGGTCGATGCGCAGCAGGCGCCCGGAGAAGCGCTTGAAGCCGCCGTGGCTGGGTCCGGCGAACAGCGCCTCGCGCGTCGGCACCGGATCGAGAAAGGCGTCGCAGAACTCCAGCACGTAGATCGAGCCATCGGGGGCGACCTCGAGATCAGTGGGCACGGTCAGCCCGCGCACCACCCAGTGGAAGCGCTTGTGCTCGACGTCGACGCCGATGATCCCGCCGGCGCGCGGCACCAGCTCGACGCCGCGCCCGCCCTCCTCGCCTTCCGGCGACCCGCTGAACAGCGTGACCAGCAGCTCCCCGCTCCCCGGGTCGAAGCTCAGGTAGGCGGGCACCGCGTCCTGTCCATCGGGCAGCGGCGGGATCTTCACCACCCGCTCCGCGCCGCCGCCCGGGCGCAGCCACAGCACCTCGTCGGTGGTGCTGGCCACGCCGAACCATTGCTTGCGCCGCGGGTCGTAGCTGAGGTCGTTGATGTTGCCGTGCGTCGTGGCCCACACGCTGGTGGTGTCGCCCTGCACGCGAAACACGGTCGAGGGGCCGCCGAAGAACGCCAGCGCGACCAGCACGGTGTCGTCGCCGCGCGCCATCCCCGCCATACCGAACACCTCGTCGCGACGCACGATCGACAGAATGTTCTTGGAGGGTTGGTGGTCGAGCAGCACCTGCGACTCGCCGGCGTCCAGGAAGTCGCCATCGGCGTCGTGATCGGTCAGCCGCAGCAGGCGTCCCGTGAGATTGTCGGCCGGGTCGCCGGTACCGGCCTCGGCTACCAACAGCGAGCCGTCCGCAGAGAGCAGCATCCCGCGTGGATTGCGCAGGTCGGTCGCGACCAGCTCGCGCGGCAGCGGGGCCACGGCCGGCGCCACGGGCACCTCGATCGGCCCGCTCGCCGCGGCCTGCGGCGCAGCCGCAGCCTGCGGTGCGGGGGCGGCAGCCGGACGCACCGCCGACCCGCTCGCGCAGGCGGCGAGCACACACAGCAACGGCAACGCACGCGGGGTCATGACGACGGCTCGCACCGAAACGGCGGCACGGTAGTCACGCCGCGGCCATGCGGTCAAGCGACCGCCCTACAGAACACGCCGATCGCCTCCTCAATACCAGGCGGCGGTGCAGGAGACCGAAGGCGCGAACACGGTGTGGTTGCGCGGATCCTCGCTCAGGCGCGCGAGCACGATGCGCCCGAGCACGCCCAGCGCCCACTGCTTGTCGAGCGGCCATTCGTAGCCGCCGGCCACCAGCAGCAGCCCGCCGCTGGGGGTCTTGTTGCCCACGGTGGCCGAACGGTCGCTGAACGTCATCGCGGCGCCGCCCAGCCCGCCCATCAGGTGCCAGCCGTCCTGGCGCGGCTCGAAGTAGTAGTCGACGAACGCGGCCAGCACCGAGAAGGTGGTCGACGCCAGATCGGACTTGGCCGAGCCCACGCTCACGCTCGGCGACAGCCCTCCGTCGATCGAGAACAGGCCGCCGATCACAATGCCCTGGTCGATGTCGTAGCCGGCGCCCACCTGCGCGCCCAGGGTCAGCGAGGTGATCGCGCCGCTGAAGCCGCCGCCGCTGATCCCATCGTGCAGCCAGCCCGGCCCGAGGGCCAGCCGCAGGTAGAACCCGGTGCGCGTCGGTTGGCCGTTCGCGGGCGGCGGGGGCGGAGGCGGAGGTGGCAGAGGCGCCGAGCCGAAGATCTCGGTCTCGCTCTTGCCCGCGCCCAGCGTCGACTGGTCGGGCTGCGTCGCGCCCCCCGCGGTCGCTGCTGCATTGCCGTTCTGGCCCAGGCGTTCCTTGAGCGCCCGCACGCGATTCTCCACCTCGCGTCGATTGCCAGCGTCGGGCAGGCGCTTGAGGTACAGCTCGAACGCCTCGAGCGCCTGCTTGTCCATGCGCAGGCGGTCGGCTGACTGACCTACGTTGTAGAGCAGCTCCGGCCGTTTGCTGAGCAAATAAGCACGCCGGAAGTAGTCCCAGGCGTCGCGATAGCGGCCGTCCTCGTAGGCGGCGCGTCCCTGCTGGAACAACGCTCGCGCCTGCTGGTCAGCTTGCTCCGGGCTCAGCTGCGCGCCGCCGCCCGGCGGCGTATCCGAGAGCGTCGTGGTTTGCGTCTCGTCGAACTCCTCTTGAGCAGACGCCCGCGTCGCGCCCGCCGCGAGCATCAGCAGCGCCGTGAGCCAGATCGTCCGCACGCTCGCGTTGGTGGCCGCTCGCATCTGGGTGAGACGCCGAGCTTACACCAACCCCGCAGGGCCGGGGTAGCTTGCGGACCAGGGCCCCCTGACTACTTCAGCTCGGCCGAGCTCTTGTCGAGAATGCGGCGGGCAACGATCAGCTGCTGGATCTGCTGCGTGCCCTCGAAGATGTCGAGGATCTTGGAATCGCGCGCCCACTTCTCCAGCAGCTGCTGCTGCCCGTAGCCGATGCTGCCGCACAGCTCGACGCAGCGCAGCGTGATGTAGTTGCCCACGCGCCCGGCCTTGGCCTTGCACATGCTCGCCTCGAGCGAGTTGGGCTCTCCGTTGTCGGCCATCCAGGCCGCGCGCAGCACCAGCAGGCGCGACGCCTCCCAATCGGCCTCCATCCTCGCCAGCTCGGCCTCTCGCGCGCTCATCTCCCAAAGCGGCTTGTCGAAGTCGAGCGTGACGCCCTCCTTCTGCAGCAGCTCCTCGGTCAAGTCGAGCGCGGCGCGGCTGCAGCCGATCGCCATCGCGGCCACCGCCGGCCTCGTGTTGTCGAAGGTCTGCATCACCTGGCCGAAGGCCGCACGCTTGTCGCCCTCATGCACCTCGGCACTGCCCAGGATGTTGTCCTTGGGAATGCGGCAGTTGGTCAGCAGGATGGTGGCGGTGTCCGAGGCGCGGATGCCGAGCTTGTGCTCGAGCTTGACCACCTCCATCCCGGGCGTGCCCTTGGGCACCACGAACGACTTGATCGCGGCCTTACCCTTGCTCTTGTCGAGCGTCGCCCACACCACGACCGAGTCGCAGCGCCCGCCTGCCGTGACGAAGATCTTTTCGCCGTTGAGCACCCACTGGTCGCCGTCGAGTCGCGCGGTGGTGCTGATCGAGCCCGAGTCCGAACCCGAAGCCGGCTCGGTGATGGCCATCGCCGCGTACACCCGGCCGAAGCGCTCCTTCTGTTCGGGGGTGGCCACGGCGGCGATCGCGGCGTTGCCCAGCCCGGCGCCCGGTACCGACAGCATCAGGCCGACATCACCCCAGCACATCTGGATGACGTTGACCACCGTGCTCATGTTGCTGCCGTTCTGCACCGTGCCGGGCTTCTTGTGCTCCTTCTTCTCGGGCGGGCCGGCAGTGCGCGCCCCGGCCGCGGGCGGACGCGCGCTCGGCGCCGGCGGAGGCCTGCGGTCGAGCACCTTCAGCTCGACCGGCACCGCATGCTCCTGGACGTCGTATTTGCGCGAGATCGGGCGGAAAAGGCTCTTGGCCACCTCCCGCATCATCTTCTCGGCCGCGGCGTGCTGTTCGGAAAGCTCGAGCTGGATCATCGTTGGTCTTCCTGTTGGCTCATCTAAACGGTTACGCAGCCTTCGAGAATGCCGATCGCGCGCAGGTTGCGGTACCAGAGCTCGACCAGGTGCTCGCGGATGAAGCCGTGGCCGCCGAGCAGCTGCACGCCGTCGGTGCCGATCTTCATCCCTTTCTCCGCGCACTGGATGCGCGCCAGGTAGGCCTCGCGGTGAAAATCGAGGCCGCGCTCGGCGCGCGATGCGGCGCGGTAAGCCAGCATGCGCATGCCGTCGAGCTCGATCGCGATGTCGGCGATCATGAACGCCACGGCCTGGCGGTGCGTGATCGGCTCGCCGAACGCGACGCGCTCGTTGCAGTACTGGCGCACGTAGTCGAGCACGGCCCGGCCCACGCCGAGCGAGAGCGCCGCGATGCCGATGCGCGAGAGGTCGACGAAACGCCGCAGGTCGAACGGCCTCTGGCCCTCGCCCAGCTTGGCGCTCGCCGGCAGCTTGACCTGCTCGAGCGTGAGCCGGCTCAGCTCGAGCGGCCGGCAGCCCATGAACTGCTCGCGCTCGACCCCCAGCCCCGGCTGTCCCTTGGCCAGCACAAAGGCCGCGGGACCTTCGCCTTCCTCCTGCGCCACCACCAGCAGGCGCTCGGCGCTACCGCCGAGCGGGACCATGGTCTTGACGCCCTGCAGCACGTAGCCGTCGCCGTCCTTGCGCGCCCTGGTCTGCGGCGCGAGCGGATCGAAGCGCAAGGCGGGCTCCATCAGCGCCACGCTGGCGGCCCGGAAGCCGTCCTCGGTGAACGGCGGCAGCAAGGCCTGCTGCTGCGCGGGGCTGCCGCAGTCGATCACCGCGTTGATGAACGAGAGCGCGCTCATCGCGCCGATCGCGAGCGACATGTCACCATAGGCAAGATCCTCGGCGATCAGCACGTTGCTCACCGGCGAGCGGGGCGCGCCGAGCCCGCCGAGCTGCTCCGCGATCGGCACCATGTTGAAGCCGAGCTCCGCGGCCTTGGCGTAGAAGCCTGCGGGCGCCTCGCCCGCCTCGTCGGCCTTGCGCGAGACCGCACGCATCTCGGTTTGCGCGAAGCGAAGCGCGGTGTCTCGCATTAGCCTCTGCTCGTCGGTGAGGGTCAGGTCGAACAGGGGTTGCGCGTGCTCAGACATGGTTCTCCGTGACGGGGGGCTGCGGCTGTTGCCGCGCCCGATCGATGCTGCCGGCTGCTCGTGAGCTCCGCCGACTTGCCGCGCTTGCGCGTCGGTCTGTGGCGGCCCGAGCCGTTTCCGGTCGCGGCCCGTGTATGGCGGAGCATGACACAATCCGACCTAAAATTGGAGTGGGCGGGCGGCGCGGCGGGGATGCGTGAGCCAGGCCCCCCGTCGCTGGCCTACAATCATAGGCGGCGGCGGAGGGAGGTAGGCGATGGCACGGATTACGGCATGCGCGGCGTTGCTGGCGGTCGGTCTCTTGACTGGCTGTCCGCGGGACAACCTGACCGCGGCCGAGGCCCAGCAGGCACTCGAAGAATCCTCGGTCGACGTGCAAGCCGCGGCCCTGACCTCGGCGAGCTTCGAGCTCGCCACCGACTTCACCATCGGGCAGGCCGCCGACCAGGCGGCGCAGCAGGTCCGCGATTACGTGCAGTCGCAGCTGCCGTGCGCGCAAGTCACGCTCGAGGGCGCGACGCTCGTGATCGAGTACGGCGCGCTCCCGGGCAACTGCGAGCTCCACGGGCACACCCTCCGCGGCACCCACACCATCGAGGTGCAGAAGGACGCCATGGATGCGGTCGTGGTCAAGCACAGCTGGGACGCGCTCAGCGACGGCAAGCTCTCGGTCAGCGGGACCGCGACCGTCACCTGGACGCCGGCCGATCCCAGCCGCCACGTGGTCCATCAGCTCACCTGGACTCGGCTCTCGGACAACCGCACCGGCACCGGCAGCGGCGACCGCACGCAGAAGCCGCTCGCCGGCGGCATCGCGGAGGGCTTCGAGGTGAGCGGCTCGCGCTCGTGGCAAGGCCAGGGCGGACGCTGGGACCTCGACATCGACCGCGTACAGATGCGCTGGACCGATCCAGCGCCGCAATCCGGCTCCTTCGTGCTGCACACGCCGTCCGGCAAGAGCATGACGCTGGTGTTCTCGCGCATCGACGACAACACAATCGGGGTCACCGCCAGCGGTGGCCAGCGCAGTATCGAGCTCGAGATCGGCAAGCTGGGCGCGATCTCGTCGCGCTGAGCAGCGCGCGCGCCGCGCGCTCAGCTCTTGGGCTCGGCCGGCTGCGCTTCGGACGCGCTGCCTTCGAGCTTGGCCGGGGCGCTCGAGGTTTCGGCGACCTGCTTCGGAGGCGCCGGCGGAGTCACGTCCTCGTCATCGCTGTTGAGGCCGCGTTTGAAGTTGCGGATCGCCTTGCCCATTCCGTCGGCCAGGTCGGGTAGACGCTTGGCGCCGAATAGCAGCATGAAGATCGCGAGGACAACGAGCAGCTCTCCCATTCCCAGGCGCACGGCGAACTCTCCCTGCTGAAGGACTGGCGCAAGTGTAGCCCCATTCCCGGCGCGCACCCACCGCAAACGGGGCGATAATATTAATATTTCCGTTCTTTCTAGATCGAGCCCGTGATCCACCCCAGAATCCGTGGTCTGCGGTAGCGTGGGCTGGTGCGGCTGCTGATCAACGTGCTCAACCTGCTGCGCCTGCTGATCGTGGCCGACGCCCTGTTCAGCTGGACGCTCAAGCCGAGCCAATTTCCGCGCAGCGTGACCAAGCCGCTGCTCGACCCGATCTACGACCCGCTGCGGCACGCGCTGCGACCGCTCACGGGCTCGGTCGATCTCTCCCCGCTGATCGCGCTGGGCGCGCTGTACGTGCTGCAGCTGGTGATCGAGCGCCGGCACGCGCGCGGCGGGGGCTGAGCCAGGGTGCCGCCGCCGCGCAGGCAGATCGCCGGGATCGACGCGATCGAGGCAGCGCTCGCCGCCGGCGAGCCGGTGCGCCTGCTGCTGGTCGAGCGCGACGACCGTTCGGCAGAGTTGGGTGCGCTGGTCGAGCGCGCGCAGGCGCGTGGGGTGCCGCTATGGCGGGGCGGAGCCGGCGACCTGCGACGCATGAGCCGCGGTCCGCGGCCCGAGCGCGCGCTGGCCCTGCTCGGGCCCGAGCCGCGCACTGACCTGCCCGGGCTGCTCGGGCGCGGCGGCGCGGTATGGCTGCTGCATCGGGTCGCGTACGCCAGCAACGTGGGATTCGCGCTGCGCACCGCGGAGGTCTCGGGCGCGGACGGGGTGGTGGTGGACGCGGGTTTCAACCACGCCCAGCGCGCCCGCGTGGGCCATGTCAGCATGGGCGCCGACCGCGTGCTGCCACTGCTCTGGGAGAGCACCGAGCGCACGCTGGAGCTGGCGCGCACCGCCGGCCGGCGCGTGGTCGCGCTGGAGGATACGGGCGATCGGAGACCCTGGCAGGTCGACCTGACCGGGCCGCTGCTGCTGGTGGTCGGAGGAGAGCGCGACGGTCTCGGCCCGTCGCTGCTGTCGTGCTGCGACTCGGTGATCGCGGTGCCGATGGCCGGCTTCGTGCCATCGTACAACCTGCAGGCGGCGATCAGCGCGGTCGCGGCCGAGCGCCTGCGCCAGCTCGGTCAGTGATCGCTGCGCGCCGCCGTTGCGCCCGGCACCCCATCATTCGAATAAATCGTCGACGTGAGCCAGGTAGCGCTCGGCCCTGCGGCGGGCGACCTTGTTGCTGAGCCGGACGTCGTCGCCCTGGTCGCCGGCCTCGATCACCTCGTGCAGCAGCGACAGGAATAGCTTCCTGTCCTGGGCGTTGACCGCATAGGTGCGCGCGTAGTTGACCAGATGCACGTGGTTGCGGCGGTGGGACAGTTTGAGCGCACGCTCGAAGTAGGCCTTGCCCTTGGCCCAGTTGCCTCCCAGCTGCTGCGGATACGACGCCTCGAAGCCGCCCAGCAGCGTCAGCGCGCCGGCGTCCTCGTAGCCCTCGTCGAGGTGCACGCTGTGCAGCGCGAGCACCTTGACCGCGGGCAGATCGACCAGCGCGTCGATCGAGGGCGCGTTGCTGATGGCCGAGCCCCAGGATAGCGCGCACCAGAAGATCAGCTCGGTGTCGCGGTCCTTGTCGTTGTAATGCGCGCGCAGGTAGGCCGCGAGCTTGTCGGGGTCGCCGGTGAGCACGCGGTCGACGTCCGGATCGCGCTCGCGCATCAGGCTTACGACCAGCTGGTGCGCGCGCTCGTACATGAGAAAGGCGCGCTGCTTCTGCCGGTCGGCTTCCTCGTAGCGCGCGGCGAGCTGCGCCGCGTCGTAGCGGTCCATCACCCAGCCAAACGCGTAGGCCACGTAGGCCTGGGCGAGCGTGAGCGTGAGTCGGCGGTTGCCGGGACTGACGCGATGCAAGCCTTCCAGCTGGACCAAGCCGTTGGCCGCGGCGTAGCCGGCGGTCTCGTAGTCGAAATACGCGCGCGCGGCGGGTGCGGCGTCAGCCAGAAAGCTCGCAGTGGTGTCGGCTGCGACCGCGCTCAGGCTGCAACCCGCAAGCCACGGCAACGCGAGCGCCAGGGATAACGAGCAGGCGAAAGCGAAACAGCGGGAATTTGTGGCCGTGGTGAGCGTCATGCTCTGGGCCAGAAGCGAGCCCCTCCGATGTCCTGGGCTTTCCGTTCGATCATGGATGAGCGCTCGCTCGCGATCAACGCTCGCGATGCGCAGTAGCACTGTCGCTGTTCACATACCGTGTGGGCCATATCACTACCGCGCTGTGTGATTCCTGCGCGAGCCTTTGCGTAGCGTTCGGTGTCCGGATAGTGCGCATAAATTGCTTGTTTTTTCGAGTCGATTTAACTTGCTCGTGTCTGTGATGAGCGCACAATCAGCAGCGGTTGAAGCGACGAGCACGAGAGCAACACACCATGTCCCGCACGCGAATCCAGACAGCGATGATGAGCAGCGACGACGTCGCGCGCGTGCTTTGCTCGGACGCCGGCCACAGGATTTTCCCTCATCGCAGGAAGCTCGCCAGAGCTTCAGGCGACTACCTCCACTGACACCACCCCGGCGGAGTCCGCCTGGTTCGCCGGGCGGACTCCGCCGCACCCACCTTCAACGTGGGAGCGCGGTGACTGCAGGTAGCGCGCGTGCGCGGCGCAGCGTCGCGCGTCAAATGCTCGCGGCCTTGAAGCGAGCGTCTACCAGCACGTGCAGCGCGAGCAAGGCGTCAGCCTCGCTCAGGGCCTCCCCGGGCAGCGTGGCCAGACGACACACCCGCAGGTACGCGCGCCCGTCCAGCCCCAGCAGCGCGGCCTTCGTGCCCGGGTCCGCGCCGCTGCGCAACCCGGGCAGGCTGTCGATCAACTCGGCGAGTTGCTCTGCGATCGCGCGCAGCGCATTTCCGTAGTCCCCCGCGGCGATCTTGCGCTCGATGTCCTGCACCGCGGCCGCGGATCCCTCGGGCCACAGTCGGGCAAAGGTCAAGCCGCCGCCCGGTGGCTGCGCCGAAGCGCGGTGCTGGACCACGGGCCCTCCGAGCGCGGGCTCCGGCGGCGGCGGCGCATCCGCGGGCGTGGCCACGGCGCCCGCGAGCGAGCGGCTGGCGGCGTAGACGGTCTGCACGATCCCGCCGTCCGGCTCCGAGCGGTCGCGATCGTCACCCTCGACGATCTGCCGGCGAACGGCCGGTTGCTGCTCGCTGAGCGCCTTGATCGTGAGCTTGGAGATCTCTCGCAGCACGGAGAGCACGCCCTCGCCGCTGGTAGCGCAGCTGGGGAACTCCGGTGCACCGATGAAATTGAGCGACGACGACAGCTCGCGGATCGGCAGGACATCGGGCAGGTCGCGCTTGTTGTACTGGAAGACCAGCGGAAAATCCTCGAGGTCGAAGCCCAGCTCTTCGATGTTCTCGCGCAAGCTGTCGAACGACTCGAGATTGGCGTCCCTGCATTGCGTTTGACTGTCGGCCACGAACACGACTCCGTCGGCGCCGGCCAATACGAGCCTGCGCGTCGCGCCGTAGAACACCTGACCCGGGACGGTGTAGAGCTGGAAGCGTACGCCCAGACCGTGGACGCGCTCGACGTGCAGCGGCAGGAAGTCGAAGAAGATGGTGCGATCGGTTTCGGTCGCCAGTGAAATCAGCTCGCCGCGTCGTTCGGGTCTGACCGCGGCGTAGATCGCATGCAGTGAGGTGGTCTTACCTGACAGACCCGGCCCGTAGTAGACGATCTTCGCCGAGATCTCGCGGGCCAGCGGATTGAGCAGCGACACAATCTCGATGCTATCAGCAAGAGCCACCCCGGCAGCAGGGTCCTTGCCGCTGCGCGAGTGCGGCGACGTAAGGTCTTGGCGCATACTTGGCGACCGTCAGGCGACCTTGCGCGCGGAGCGCAGCCGCGGCGACAATCGTCGCAGATGCTGTCGAGTGACTTGAGCACGATGGGGCTCGCGGACGTGTTGCAGTGGGTCGACGGCACACGCGGCAGTGGGGTCCTCACCATCGAACGACCCTCGGGCCCTATTTGGCTGCGCGTGGCGGACCGCCAGCTGAGCGCGTGTGCTCACCCAGAAGCGCGCGGGGTGATCCCGGCCCGTCTCGCGACGCGGGTCGAGCCCGGGCGGCTCGTGCTCGATCCGCAAGCGCTCGCGTTCGAGATGCTGTGCGACCAGTTTCTCGACTCCAACGACCGGTTTCGTTTCGAGCCCGGGAACGAGCCGCCCGCGCCCGGAATCGCGCTCGACGTGGCGATCCAGGAGCTCGTCATGACCGGGATGCAGTACCTCGACGAGTGGAACCAGCTGCGCGCGCTCTACCCGAGCGGGCTGGCCGCCATGACTCGCATCGAGGGCCCCGCGCCCGCCGGTCTGAGCAGTCCCCAGCAGGCGCTGCTCGTGCTCGCCGAGCAGAGCACGACGCTCAACGAGGCGCGCCTTTGCCTGGGACTTTCGCAGCCAGCGCTGCTGCGCAACGTCGAGACGCTGCGCAGGCTGGGCTGCGTGGGGGTGGACGGGACGCCACAAGGCGTCGACCTCACCGAGCGACTCATACGCAACACTCTGCTGCTGTTGCGCGAGAAGCAATTCGACGAGGCGACCCACGTGCTGGCGGCGTTGCTGTCGACCGAGCCGGGATCCAAGCGCATCCGCGAGCTGCTGCGCGTGGTGCAATCCCAGCACGTGGTCGAGCTCTACGCCGCGGTGCCGGCGCGGGCACGGGTGCGCCGCCGCCGCCGGCTGCCCGCGCTGCAAGCCCGCCTGACGCCTACCGAGCGGACGGTCGTCGAGCTGCTCCACGAGCGCTCGGACGTGGCGAGCCTGGTGCTGGCCTCTCCCCTGCGGGAGGTCGAGACGCTCAAGGCGCTGCGCAAGCTCCACCGCATGGAGGGCATCGAGCTGCGCCTTCCGGGCGACTCGCGCCCGGTCGCAGCCGCGCCCGAATGAGCCGCTTCCGTTGCGAGGGGCCGTGGTCGTCGATCGAAGTCGGCAGCACGCTGCGCCTTGCGCTCAGAGCATCAGGCGGTAGCCGACCGCGAGGTTGAGCTCACCGAGGTTCGTGTCTCGCATCACGAAGCCGTCGAGCGAGGCCCAGCCGAACGACAACTCGGCGAGCAGCGCGCCGGGGCCGACATAGAGCTCGGCACCGCCCAGCAGCAACAAGCCGACGCTGCTCTTGGCCTCCTCGTTTCGCGCGTAAGGCTGACCCGCGGTCGAGCCTTTCACCTGGGTGTTGAGCAGGTAGAGCCGGGCGCCCAGACCCGCATAGGGCATCACCAGCTTGCTGCCCACGTCGAAGCGGTAAAGACCGCCCAGCGACAGCGTGAGCTCCTGCTGCGTGACGTCGTAGCCGACGAGGCCGTTGCCAGGCAGGCGCGGATCGCGGGTGCCGGTGGTGCCCGAGAGCCCAGGCTGGGTGTACTGCC
The DNA here is from genome assembly GCA_963778655.1 of uncultured delta proteobacterium. GTDB lineage: Bacteria > Myxococcota_A > Polyangia > Polyangiales > JAFGIB01 > CAVZVA01. Next base: position 386,570 of record CAVZVA010000009.1, on the reverse strand, counting down.
CGGTGAGGAATAGCTCGATTGCGCGATGCAACGGCGGCAGCGCATAGCCCAGCTCGAGCTCGAACACGGGCGTGGCGCCGAAGTCGCTCCAGGGCTTGCCCAACCCGCCGCCGACCTTGCCGCCCAGCAGCAGCCCGGTGTGCAGGCGCGCGGCTGCAGGGCTGAGCACGGCGCCGCCGTCGCCCATTCCCTCTTCACCTTCCTGCGCGCGCGCGACGCTCGCGGCGCTCAGCAGCAGCGCAGCCGCCAGCAGCGAGGCCCAACCCAAGCACTTGTTTCGGGATTGCGTGAGCATGAACCTCATCTCCTACTGCACCGTCTGCTCGGTGGTGCTCAGGGTCGCACCGTTGAACCAGCCGCCAGCCATGAAGTAGAACGCGCTCTCCTGCGTGGTGCCCATGTAGATGCGCGAGGTCTGCGCGCTGCCGAGCGAGTTCCAGGCATTGCCGGGCAGAGCCGGCAGCGAGCTGGTCGGGTCCGCCGACATGCCCTTGCTGGAGGTCGCGTCGCCGCCGAACACGTACAGGTGGTCGTTCGAGGTTCCGGCGCCAAAGCCCGTGGCGCCGTTCGACTTGAGCGAGGTCACGGAGGTGAGCGGTGTGGTTCCGATGTCGCCGTTGGATTGGAGCTGCCCCGCCTCCACGGTGGTGACGATCCCGCCGCCGGTGGTGCGGCCGCCTCCGAGGTAGAACCAGACGTCAGTCGCCGTGCCGGAGCGGATGATCGAGGAGTTGTCCGCCGTCATTACCCACGCTCCGAGCTCGGCGCGCGCCGAGGAGAGCGCGGTCCCGCCGGTGGCCCAGTCGGCCACGGTCTGCGTGCCGTTGCTGGCCACGCTCACCACGGCCACCTCGTAGCTGCTCTGGTAGGCGCCGCTCTCGTCGCGCCCGCCGATCGCGTACAGGAAGTACTTGCTGGGGTCGCCCGGATTGCGTACCGCCACCGTGGCCAGCGCCTCGCGCTTGGTGGTGAGCAGGCAGTCGCTGCTGCTGCAGCGCGCCCCGTCCACCGCGTGCCAGGTGCCGAGCGATCCAGCAGGAAGCGGGCCGTTGCCGCTCGGCGTGAGCGTGCCGTCGTCGGTCAAGCGGCATTGGTCCGGCGTGGTCCCGCAGTCGCAGGTGTCGGTCGCGCTCGCGCCGCAGGTCTTCTCGGCCAGCAGCTGCAGCGAGCTCACCGCCGCGTCCGGGGTGGGCGAGCGGTAGATGCGGTAGCCGTGCGCGCCGGCGACCGCTTGCCAGGTCAGGGTGAGCTGGATCTTCTCGGAGCGGTCCGGAAGCTGCACCGGCAGCAGCTCGCCGGTCAGCGACTCGCCGCCCGGATTACTCGCATCGCTGCTGGGGAAGATCGCGGCCACGCCGTAGTAGTACAGACCGCCGCTCAGGCCGTTGGTGCCGTCGCCCAGCACGGCGTCGAGGTCGGTCACCTCGGAGGTCGCGAGCGGATCGAGGATCTGCGCGCGATACAGCGTGTTGGTCGCGCCGCTGCCGTCGTTGCCGCCGACCAGGTAGATGAAGCGACCGATGGTCGCCGCACCCGCCCAGGTGCGTGGCGCGGGCAGCAGCGTGCGGTCCTGCACCGACCAGCTGCCCATCTTGCCGTAGACGTCCACGTTGGCGGCCTCTACGTTGTCGAACACGGTGCTGCCGATGACCGCTTCGTTCCCCGTGCCGCTCGTGCCGCTGTCGCCGCCGATCGCGTACAGGAAACGGCTGGTCCCGGTCGGACGGCCGGCCACCAGCGATAGCGCACGCCGGCCCATGCTGAGCGGGGTCGGCTTGACCGGCGCGTTGGCGTCGTCGGAGGCAACCCAGTCCGAGAGGTTCAACGAGTTGGTGGTGGTCGAGACGGCCGAGTACTCGAAGAACGCCCCGTCCGTGTTGGTCAGCTTGAGCAAGCACACGCTCCCAGCGCCCACGCCGGCCGCGCCTGGGTCGAACTGTGCCTTGACCTGAGTCGCGGTGGGGCTCGCCCCCACCGTGCCGTTGACCGTGGTCACCGTGGTCGCGGTCGCGTTGGCCTTGCACTCGAGCACCACGGTGTCGACGTTGAAGCCCGTGCCCGTGACGGTGACGGTGGTCGCGGCGTTCGGCACCAGCGAGGCGGGCACGACGCTGGCCACGAACGGCGGCTCGCCGCTGGTGACGGTCACACCATTGTCGAGCACGCCCACCTTGCCGTCGGGGTTGACCACGATCAGGTCGTAGTTGCCCGCAGTGATGCCGCCCGGCACCAGCGCGCTGAGCTGCGTCGCGCTCTGCAGCGTGACCGCGCGCAACGCCGTGGCCGTACCGGTGCCGCCGTGCGGGGTGAGGTAGAGCCGCGGCACCGACAGCAGACCGGCGCCGGTCACCGTGACCGGGGTGGCTTCGGTCGGCGAGACGAAGCTCGGGGCGATCTTCGTCACCAGCGAGCCGTCGGTGGTGGCGGTCACCTTCAGCCCGCCGGGCAGCTCGCCCGTGCAGCCGAGCGTGCTGGTCACGCGCACCGTGTAGTCGCCGGCCGCGAAGGTCGGTTGACTGGTCCCGCTGTCGATGCCCGGGATGTGCGCGACGATGCGGTTGGGCTTGGGATTGGACACGACCGTGAGCGCGGTCGCGGTGGTGGCGGCGTCGGGGCCCACCAGCTCGATCGTGTCCAGCGCAGAGCTATTGGTCAGGCCCGAGGTGAACACAGTGGCGTCGATCGAGATCGCGTTGTACGCGATCGGCGGATCCACGAAGAACACCAGCGGAGTCGGATTGACGGTGATCACGTCGGTCAGCGGCGGGCCCGCACAGCCGGCCGCGGTCGACACGGTGAGATCGAACGTCGGATCGACGGAGTCGTACTCGATGCCGCTGCCGAAGGTGGCGGTCAGCATGGTCGAGCTCGACACCGTGACGTCGTCGGCCGAGATGCTCTTGCCGTCGCTGTTGCTGAAGGTGACCGTGGTGCCATCGACGAAACCGGTGCCGGTCACGGCCAGGCTGAAGCCCTTGTCGCTGCACACCGCGGTGTCGACGGTCTGATCGAGAATGTCGAGACCGGTGACGGTCGGGGGCGCGACCACGTTGAGCGCGGTCATCGCCGTGAGCGCGCAGGCGGGCGCGGGCCCCGCGTTGCTGATCGCGATCGGCAGCGAGGCCGGAGCCGAGGTCTTGCCGGTCAGGTCGAGCGAGGCGGCCACGGTATCGCAGGAGAAGACGTCGCTCGCGCCCGCGACGTCGAGCGGCGTGCAGTCGCTCACGGAGGTCGGCGTCACCGCGGCGCCGTCGAACGTCATGCTGAAGTCGGTGTCGCCTGCGCGCAGGAAGCCAGTGCCCGAGAGCGTGACCGGAAATGCAGCATTGACCGTGCCCTGGCACACGTTGAGCGGATCGAGGCTCGCGATCGCGAGCGGCGGCGGCACCGTCAGCACGTCGCCGCGCGTGGCGGTGCAGCCCGCTGGATCGGGGTTTTGCACCTGCACCGTCGGGCGCCCGCTCACCAGCGCGTTCTGTGCCACGGTGACGTTGAGCGTGGTGCAGCTCTGCACCATCAAGCCGTTGGCCATCACCTCCGAACAGCCGTCGATCGAGTCCACGCTCGCCACGGCGCTGCCGTCGATGGACACGGCCGGTAGGTCGCTGCCGACCGAGAGGAAGCCGGTCCCGGTGATCACGATCGGCTTGCTGCCGTCGTCGGTGCACAGCAGCGCGGGCTCGGCCGACGCAATCGTCGGGCCGGCCACGACCGTGAGCAGATCCGAGCGCTGGTCCGAGCACCCGGCCGGATCGGGGTTGGTCACCTTGATATCGGTCGTCCCCAGCGCGGCGCTGCCCTGAGCCAAGGTGAGCGTGAGGCTGGTGCACTTCTGCACCGACAGCCCGGCCACGGTGAGATCGCTGCATCCGCCCGGATCGACCGCAGCGGGGTCGAGCGTTTCGCCGTCGACCATCACCGCAGGCGCCTCACCGCCCACGACCAAGAAGTCGCTGCCGTTGGCCACCACCATGCGCTCGCCGTCGTCCAGACAGACCAGCGCCGGCTCCACGTTCATCAGCGCAGGCGGGGGCACGATGCGCAGCGCGCCGGTCGCGGTGTTGTCGCAGCCGGCCGGGTCGGGGTTGACCACGGTCACCGCATAGAGGTCGGGCGCGAGCTCGCCCTTCTTGATCGTGATGTCGATCGAGCTGCAGCTCTGGACCGTAGCCCCCTGGGTCTCGAGCGCAGAGCAGCCGCCCATGGCGTCGACCCCGAATTCCTTGTCGCCCACCGTCACCTTGGGGTCGGTGCCGTCCACGGTCAGGAAGTCGCTGCCCTGGATCACGAACTTACGGTCGCCCTCGCTGACGCAAGCCAGTGCGGGCGCGACCTTGTCGATGGTCGGCGGCGGCACTACACGCAGCTTGATGTCATCGACGCTCTTGCACGCCGCGGTGTCCGGGTTGTCGACGGTAAGCGCCGGAAAGCCGCTCGCGATCGAGCCCTTGGCGAGGTTGATGGTAGCGGTCTTGCAGACCTCGGCGTCGAGATCGGCCTGATCGATAGCGGTGCAGTCGCTGAGCTCGGCAGCGAATGGGTCTGTGACCCCATCGACCGCGAGCACCGCCTTGGCGTCGCCGTTGCGCAGGAAGGTCTCACCGCTGAGGGTGATGGTGCGGTCGCCCTGCTCCAGGCACACCACGCCCGGCGCAAGCTTGCTCACCGCCGGCTTGTCCACCACGGCCAGCGACTTCAGCGAATGCGCCTCGTGGCCATTGGCGTTCGCCACCTGCAGGTCCCACACGCCGACCGGCAGCATGCCCTTCTTGCCCTTGGCCAAGGTGAGATCCTGGTTGACCGTGAACGTCATCTCGGTCTGGCTCCTCCAGGACAGCAGAGGCTTCTTGTCCGCGTCGAACGCGTTGGTCGGGTCCTTGTCGGGATCACCGCTGTAGACCACCTCGTCGGGGCTGCCGACCTTCGTGCCGTCGAGCTCGTGGCCGCGGCTCAGGGTGATGGTGGGCAGCGCGGCCTTGGGTGCCTTGGGGAGGTCGATCGGAATGGGCGAAAAGCCTTCACCGTGCAGCGTGACGGCGGTGGTGAGCTGATCGCGGCAGACCAGCCCCGGATCCACGGGAAGCTGCTTCGCCTTGCTCGAGGGTTGCTCGACGCTCGGAGTCGGTCCATGAAGCGCCTTGCTGCAAGCTACGAGCTGCAGACAGGCGACGGCGAACGTTGCGCTCCGGACACCAAGACGCTGCGATGTCATAGGGCTCTCTCTTGCTTGCCCGCGCAGCACCGAAGCCCACGCGGTTACAATCATTTCTAGTGGGACGACCCATACTAAAAGTTGCGGTCCAATTTAACAATTGTTCGTCATTACCTAATGACAGGTGATGCGTGTGCTCTCGAGCGCACACGCCAACGGTCGCCCGGCTGAAACCAGTTTCATCACGCCGGCGACTTGACCTTACCTGGTCATGAATAAATGTGAGAAACGTCGGTCTCGTGCGCTCGGAGCCGGCCCGATGCACGAGGCTCGGCAGCGCTCGACCTCTCCCAAAGCAAGCCGGACGCAGAACCGCTCGCGAGCAGCGATCAATTCGCCCGATCATCGTCCCGGCGGTCCGCCCGCCGGCGCCGCTCACTTGATCTGCGTCGGGCAACCGTAGAGCACCGACACGCTCTGCACGCCGTCACTCTCGATGCGCGAGCAGGTCGCACCCTTGAGCTCGATCGTGGGCGGGTCGCTGCTGGTGTCGAGATCCCAGCCGTCGGGGCCGCTCTGGAGAACGAGCTGGTCGTCGACCTGCACGTTGAGCAGCTCGAGCGAAGGCGGCGTGGACTCGAGCTGCAGGCGGCACGACTTGATCAGGCTCGAGGTGATCGAGTCGAGCACGCTGGTGAGCCCGCCCACGTCGCTACCCGAGCTGCTGACCGCGTAGTAGCTCGGCGGCGCCGCGGGGTTGGCGCGACCGCCCGCCTGGGCCAGCGCGTCCAGAGTCGAGCCGTAGCTCTCGCTGCCGGGGATACCCACCACGAAGGTGTCGATCCCGGCGTCGGAGAGCGCCTTGATCTCGGACAGCGTCGCCTGGTCGTCGAGGCAGCCGCCCTCCGCGCCGCTTCCCGCCATGGCTGCGTCGCAGCAGTTCGCCACCGCAGCGGGGCACTGGCCGTCGAGGTTGACCGTGCAGGCGTCGGCGCTGCAGGTGAGCCCCGTGTTGCAGTTGGGGCCGCCGTCGGTTGCGAGCAGCACGTACTTGCCGCCCGATAGGTCTTTACCGCCGCCGCTGGTGAAGTACTGAAGGGCGCGCTCGAGCGCGGCAGCCGTGGGAGTGCCCCCGGAGGGCTGGCTTGCGTCGAGCGCGGTCTCAATCGCCGGCAGCGCCTGCGCGCCCGCCTGCACGTCGACTTCAATCGTAGAGCCGGTGGGCATCTCGCAGTGGTCGAGCGGATACAGCTCGAGCCCGAGCCAGAGCTGATCTTGCACCGGCTGCAGCGATGCGGCGAGCGAGGCCTTCATGGCTGCCCACTTGTTGCTGTCGAAGCCGGCGGGGGTGTCGTTCATGCTGCCCGACTTGTCGATCACGAGCAGCACGTTGACCTGCATCGGAGAAGCGCCGAAGCGAGAGGCGCCGCAGCTCGGGAGCTGCGCCAGCATCACGGAACCGTCGCGACTGCCCCCGCCGCCGTCGCGTGCGCTCACCGGCACCGCGGCGCCATCGCCGCGCGTCACCGCGTTGGCAAACGGGTCGGGGCCGGCGTCGCCCGACTTCTTGCCGGCGCCGTTGGCTTGCGCACCGCCGCAGCCCGCGGCTCCGGCCCAGGCCAGCAGCAGGCCCAGCCGCGCGCCCAGTGCAAGCGCGCGGCCCGGGCCACCCCATGTCAGCGCTCTCATCCGATCGGAACCCTGCAGATACCTTGGTCGCATGGCACTCCATTGCAGCAATCGCTCGTCTGCGAGCAGGTCTGGCCGTATTGGGAGCAGCTCGGCGTGCCGCCGCCGCCGGTGCCGCCACCGCCGCTGCCGCCTGCACCGCCGCCACCGCTACCACCCGAGCCGCCGGTGCCACCTCCGGGCGGCGGCGTCTCGCCGCAGGTTCCGCTGCTCGAGCCGAGCGGCCGGATGCAGCTCGTGCCGGGGCAGCAGTCGCCGGTGATGGTGCAGCTGCCGCCGCTGGGCACGCAGTTGGGACCGTCGGGCGGCACCTCGTAGCAGTGCAGCGCGCCCTGAGCGTCGGGCACACAGGGGTGATGGTCGCAGCAGTCGTCGGCCGAAGCGCAGGTTCCGCCCGGATCGACACAGGCGTCCAGGCCGTTGCAGCGCGGAACGCCGAGCGAGTCCAGCCGGCACACGCCGCCCTTGGAGCCGAGACCGCCGCAGCAATCGGCTCGCGCCGAAGACACGTCGCACATGTAATTCTTGTAGTGGCAGACGTTGCCCTGGGGGTTACAGGCCATCGGATTGCGGCAAATGCCGAGGTCGGCGCCGGGCTCCTTCTCGCACGAGGCGTGCCCGTCGCCGGGCAGGCCGGTGCCGGCCGCGCCGCAGCAGTCGCTGTCCTTGCGGCAGAAGTCGCCGGTGACGTGGCAGCCGCTCGCGGGCTGGCAGACGTTGACGCCGGTGGCGGCGTAGGGCGCGCACAGGCGACTGCAGCAATCGTTGCACGCGCCGCACACCGAGCCCTCCACGCCACCGTTGCAGAATGACGCCCCGCTGGGCGGAGGCCCGCAGGTGCCAGCGCTCATGCCGGACGCGATGTTGCAGGTGCCGGAGCAGCAGTCGGTCGCGCGCGCGCAGATGTCACCCTGCTGCACGCAGAACGACGCGCCGAGCTGACACTGGCCGTTCTGGCACAAGGTCGAGCAGCACTCGGCGTTGTCGCTGCAGGCGTTGCCCGCGGTCTTGCAGCTGGTGTTGAGCGCCTGACACGTCCCCGAGACGCACGACTGGCCGCAGCAATCGCTGTCTGCAGAGCAGGCGCTGCCATCTGACGCGCAGGTCTGCGAGCCGCAGGTGCCGTTGCTGCCGCAGCTCAAGTTGCAGCAGTCGGTCGCAACCGAGCACGGATCGCCGGCCGCGGCGCAGTTCTGCAAGCTCGAAACGCAGGTGTTGCCGTTGGGATCGCACAGGCCGGAGCAACATGCGCCTGAAGCCGCGCACGAGTCGCCGAAGCGCCCGCAGCTTGCGCCGGGCGGCAGCGAGCCGTCGCCGCCACTGCCGCCGTCGCCAAGCTGCGAGGAGCCGCCGTCGGCGAGGCTACCGCCGGTCCCGGAGTGCCCGCCGCCGCTGCTGCCCCCGTCTCCTCCCGAGTTGATTCCCCCGCCGTCCTCGTCCGCGCCGGCGTCCAGCGTCGAGCCGCCCTTCCCTGCAACCTTGTGCGTGTGGTCCGAGCAGCCGGCTAGACCCAGCGCAGCCAGCGCCAAGCCCAGCACGAGCACATCACCCGCCGTCGCTCGAGGGTTTCGTTCCATCGCTCGTCCCTTTCGTCTTTCATCGTTGGCCTGGGTGGGCCGTCGCACACGCCGCCGTACAGGTACGCGCCTGAGACGCTGCGCGGGCCAAGCCAGCCCGTTCTCCGATAGAGGGCGAGAACGCGCGGCCGGTTGAAAAACGCGTCGCTGAAAGATCGACCACGACGGAAGCGCGCGCCCAGGCGCTGGGATGGTGGGGTCAGCATGGCAGCTCGATGCGAAAGGTAGCGCCGCGCCCCGGCTCCGAGCGGCACTCGATCATGCCGCAGTGGGCGTCGATGATCTTCTTGGCCATCGCCAAGCCCAGGCCGGTGCCGTCGGGCTTGCCATGGCTGGCGAAGGACTCGAACAGCTTGTCCTCCATCGCCTTTGGAATTCCGGGCCCGGTGTCCGCGCACTCGAACACCAGCTGGTCGGCCTCGCGCCGGACCGTCCAGGTGAAGGTGCCGCCCTCCCCCATGGCCTGGCAGGCGTTGCGCGCGAGATTGAACAGCACGCGTTTGAGCTTGCTCTCGTCGAAGCGCGCCACGCCGTCGTATTCGGCATTGACCACCAGGCTCACGCCATAGTGCTGGGTTTCGGGCAGCAGCATTTCGCGAACCGCGCCGACGAAGCGGTCCATGTACACCTTCTGCATCAGCACCTCGCGCTTGCCGCGCGCGAAGGCCAACACCTCCTGCGTCATTGTCTCCATGTGCTCGAGCGCGCGCCCGATGCGCGCCACATAGTCCTCCCGCACTGTCGCGTCGTCCTCGCCGGCCATCAGCTCGGCGTAGCCACCGACCGCCGTCATCGGTGTGCGCATGTCGTGCAGGATCGCGCCCACCGAGTGGCCGAGCAGCGCCAGCCGCTCCGCGCGCTCGCTTTCGGCTCGCTCGCGTTTGACCAGGATGCCGCGGGCCACCTGCCCGGCGAGCAGCGCGACCATGCGCAGCAGCCACTCCGCCGACGCGCCCGGGTCCTGGCGATTGACCAGCTGGAGCATGCCGATGGCGGTGTGCGCCCCGGACAGCGGTGCGGTGAAGGTTTCGCGCACCTCGAGCGCGGGCGACACCGGCACCAGCACGCCGGGCGGAGCCGCGCCCGGGTCGTGCAGGCGGTGAACCGGAAGCGGAACGTGGCCGAGCAGCGCGCGCGCGGCCTGCCCCTGCAGCTTCTGCAACGACGGCCCGGCGGCGCCCATCGCGAAGCCGAACAGCCGGCCACCGCCCTCGCCCACCAGCAGGATCGCCGCACCGTCGACCTTGAGCAGCGCGCACACGCGCTGCAGCATCTCCGCCAGCAGCGCGTCCACGTCGGAAGCCTCGGAGATCTGCCGCTCCAGGTCATACAGGATCTCGAGCTCGGCATGGGCGCGGCGAACGCTCGCCTCCGCCTCCTGCAGCGCGCGGTTGCGCTGCAACAGTGCTTCGTAGAGGAAGGCGTTCTCGAGCGCGATCGCGCACTGCCCCGACACGCAGCGCAGCAGCTCTTCGTCCTCCTCGACGAAGCGCCGCCTGCCGTGCTTGTTCAGGCACTGGATGACCGCGATCACGCTGAGCGTGCGATCGTAGATGGGCACGCACAGCAGCGAGCGCGTGCGATAGCCGCTCTGCTCGTCCCACGAGCGGTCGAAGCGCTCGTCGTCATAGGCATCGGCGAGATTAACTGTCTCGCCGCTCTGCGCCACGAAGCCGGCGATGCCCTCGCCCAGGCGCAACCGGATCTCTGTGGGCTTGTCGCCCTGGGCGACTTTCGACCACAGCTCGCCCTTGGCGCGGTCGACGACGAAGAAGGTCGAGCGATCGGCTTTGATGATGTCGGTGACCTTGTCGATGATGCGCGGCAACAAGGCATCGACGTCGAGCGCCGAGCTCACGGCCCAGGCGATCTCCATGATCGCCTGCAGCTGCTTGCGGTGCCGCGCTGGATCGGGCGGTAGGGTGGCGGGCGGGCCCGAGCTCTTCGCGGACGGCCCGGTAACGGGTAGGGGCGGCTGCGAATCCACGGCTGCCCGCAATTATGCAGGCCTGCCAAACACCATGGCAACCGTCACTCAGGAGAAGATGATCACGCCGCGCGCGTTGACGCCCTTCTCCAAGTCCTCGAACGCCTTGGGCGCTTGGTCGATGGTGTAGGTCTGGGTAACCATTCCCTCGAGGTCGAGCATTCCACCGCGATAGAGGTCGAGCAGCTTCGGGAAGTCGTGCAAGGGATTGGCGCTGCCGAACATACATCCACACAGCTTCTTACCCGAGAGCGGAAACACCAGAGCGTTGAGCTTGATGCTCTCGGCCAGCTTGCCCACACCCACCGCGACGGTGGTGCCGCCGCGGCGCGTCACGTTCATCGCGGTCTCGACCACCGCCGCCTTGCCGATGACCTCGAAGGCGTAGTCGACGCCGATGCCCTTGGTCTGCTCCATGATCGCCTTTTGCGCTCCGTCCGCGCGCACCGCGTCGGTCGCGCCGAAGCGCTTGGCCAGCTCGAGCTTCTCGTCGGCGACGTCGACCGCGAAGATGCGCGACGCGCCCGCGATGCGCGCGCCCTGGATGGTGGCGATGCCCACGCCGCCGCAGCCGAACACCGCGACGGTGGAGCCCGGCTCGACCTTGGCGGTGTTGATCGCCGCGCCCACGCCGGTGGTGACGCCGCAGCCGATCAGCGCCGCGACCTTGAGCGGAATCTCCTTGGAGATCGGCACCACGCTGATGGCCGGGCAGACCACGTGCTCGGCCATGTTGCCGAGGGAGCAGAACGCGGCGAGCGACTTGTCGCCCAGCTTGAGCCGGCTGGTGCCGTCGAGCATGGTGGCGCCGCGCGGCAGCGCGCGGCACAGGAAGGCCTCGCCGCGCACGCAGTGGAAGCAGCGCCCGCAGTTGGGCACGAACGACATCACCACGTGATCGCCGGGCTTGCAGTGGGTCACGCCCTCACCCACCGCTTCCACCACGCCCGCGCCTTCGTGGCCCAGCACGATCGGGAGCGGCTGCGGAATCGTGCCGTTGATGACCGACAGGTCGGAGTGGCACACCCCGGCGGCCGCCATCTTGACCTGCACCTCGTGCGCCTTGGGCGGCTCCAGCGCGACATCCTCCACCGCGATCCGATTGAGCTCGTGGGCGACGACGGCCTTCATCTTGTCCTCCGCAAGTGTGGGGAAGTCGGATAGCAGCCGAGGCCCGCCCATTTCAAGCCCTCGCCATGAACACCCGACGGATGCCGGGAAAGTGCGGAGATTCGGCGCGGCACGCCGCCGCCCTCCAGGCCGCCCCGGGACGCATCCTGCCACGCGAGCCCCGGCGTGGCGTGATATCTTCATCAGCTACCGCCTCCCGGCGGTTTGCAGGAGCAGAAGATGCTGGGCAACCCGCCGCCCCTCAAGCTGCGCGGTCTCGCGCTTATTCTCGGCCTGGCTGCGGCGGTGGTCGCACCGGGTTGCGCACACAGCAAGGTCGAGCCGCTCGGCGCCGACGCCGGCCAGCCCTGTCAGCAGGCCGGCCAGTCGCTCACCGGCTGCCTGTGCTCCGCGGAGCAGCTCCCCGGCTATCGCAGGTGCGGCCCCGACCTGATCTGGTCGCCGTGCACTTGCCCGCCCGCGCAACCGGCGCAGAAGTGCGTCGAAGGCCAGGACGTGCTGTGCGACAAGTGTCCCGGCGAGAGCGTCGGGCGCATGACGAAGTGCCTGAGCGACGGCACCTTCGACTGCGCGTGCCAGGGCAGCGGCGGGCAGCACGACGCGGGGCAGCCCGGTGCTCGCGACGCCGGGACGGGACGCGACATGGACGGGGGCTGAGGCTGGCCGCCGGACCCGCCCGATGTGTGTGCCATGACCGCCGTCCGCATAGGAGTCGACCTCGGAGGCAGCAAGATCGAGCTGCTCGCGATCGACGAGCGCGGGGTCGAGCTGCAGCGCAGGCGCGTGCCGACGCCAGCACATGACTATCAGGCGATCCTGCATGCGATCGGCGAGCTGGTGCGCGAGGCCGAGCAGCAGCTGGGCGCGCGGGCGAGCGTGGGCGTGGGAACGCCGGGCGCGCTGTCGCCCGCGAGCGGGCTGCTGCGCAATTCGAACACCGTCTGCCTCAACGGGCGCCCGCTCGATCGCGACCTGAGCCGCGTGCTCGAGCGCGAGGTGCGCATCGCCAACGACGCCAATTGCTTCGCGCTGTCGGAGGCGGTGGACGGCGCCGCGCGCGAGGCACGTGTGGTGTTCGGGGTGATTCTCGGAACCGGGGTCGGAGGCGGCGTGGTGGTGGACAAGCGGGTGTGGGCGGGACGGCACGCAATCGCAGGCGAGTGGGGACACAACCCGCTGCCGTGGCCGGCGGCCGGCGAGCTCCCGGGGCCAGCCTGCTACTGCGGCAAGCGCGGCTGCAGCGAGACCTTCCTGAGTGGACCGGGCCTGCAGCGCGACTACCAGCAGGCCGGCGGGCAGGCGGGCTCCGCGCTCGAGATCGCGCGCGCGGCAAGCGCGGGCGAACCGCTGGCAAGCCAGGCGCTGCAGCGTTACGCGGACCGGCTGGCGCGCGCGCTCGCTTGCGTGATCAACTTGCTCGACCCGGACGCGATCGTGATCGGCGGCGGGCTGTCGCAGATCGATGCGCTGTACGCCGAGCTACCCGCGCGGCTCGGCGGCTACGTGTTCTCCGATCGGGTCGAGCTGCCGATCGCGCGCGCGCTGCACGGCGACTCCAGCGGCGTGCGCGGCGCGGCATGGTTGTGGCCGCGCGGGCCGGCGGCGTGAGCGGCGCGACCCACCCGTGCGCCGGCCGCACGCCGGCCGCCGGGCGTGCTCCACGCGACGCAGCGCGAGCGCGCGCGGCCATCGCGCTCGCCGTTGCGCTCGCAGCGCTCGCGACGGCCGGAACGGCGTGCCCGGCGCGCGCCCAGGAGGGCCCCTACTCGAGCTACCTGGTCGGCGAGCGCTCGCTCGGCCTGGCCGGCGCGTTCGTGGCGGTCGCCGACGACACCTCCGCCATCTTCCACAATCCGGCAGGCACCGCGAGCCTGAGCACGAGCGCGGCCGCGGGCAGCTTGTGGGCGCTGGTGCGCGGCTCGCACCGCATCCGCGACGGCTATCGCAGCGATCTCGGCAGCGCGGAGCTCGGCCAGTCGTCCCCGCTATCGCTGCCGCTGTTTCTGGCCGGCGTGGTCAAGCTGGGGCCACGCCAGGCTGACGGCGTGCGCCCGCACGCGCTCGGCGCCGCGTACTTCACGCCCTACAACGACGAGCGCGGCTACGTGGCGCAGCTCGGCGGCGGCAGCGCGGCCGACCGCTTGGAAGTGCGGCACCACGACCAGGCGCGCTGGCTGGGCCTGTCGTACGCCTATCGGGTGCGGCCAGGGGTCGAGCTCGGCTTGAGCACGTTCGTCGCGCTGCGCTCGATCGAGCACGACGAGGTGGAGCTGCGCGCGCGGCAGAACGGCCCGCAGGGCTCGAGCGTGGGCTCGACCCTCAGCGGCAGCACCACGCTCTCCGCCGGCGGCCAGCACGGTGTGCTGCGGCTCGGTACCTTGATCGACCTCGCTCCGGCGTTGCGCGCGGGCGTGATGCTGCAGCTGCCGGGCTTGCGACTCGGGGGCACGGCCCGCGCCGAGTCGTTCGCCACCCGCGTGGGACCAGACCCGACGCAGATCACGCTGGAGCGTGCGGAGGGGCTGCGCGTGCGGCTGCCCATGCCGTGGGAGCTGCGGATGGGGCTTGCATGGCTGGGACCGAAGGAGAGCCTGATCTCGCTCGACCTCTCGCTGTTCGGTCCGGCGGGTGACCCGCAGGATCCGCTGCCGCTGGTCGCGAGCAAGCAGGTGCAGCTGGGTGCATTCGTGCCCGCGGAGAGCTACCGCCGCGCGGCGCTGCGCGGCGCGCTCGGCTTTCAGACCACGGTCGCAAAGCTATTCCCGATCCGCGGCGGCCTGTTCTTCGAGCGCAGCGCGGCGCCGGCGGTGCTGAGCATGACCGACGTGTACGCCGCCGATCACATCGACACGGTTGGCGTGGCGATCAGCTTCGGCCTGCGCACCGCCGGCTACGACCTGGCGATCGGCACGACCGCGGTGGTCGGCGCGGGCCGCGGCCTCGCCCTGCAGCGCAGCGCCGACTTCGAGGCCCCCGCCCGCTATCGCGCCACCGACGTGCGCGAGACCATGCTGATGGTGTTCATCGGCGGCGCCCGCAGCGCGGTCGGCCAGCTCGCCAGGACCATCTCGGGCGCCGGCGGAAAGTGAGCGCGTTCCCGCGGCTCGCCGAGCTCGAGGCGCTGCGCGAGCAGGCTGAGCACGACGGCGACCTGGGTCGCCTCGAGCGCACCGGCGCCGAGATCGAGGCGCTTCAGGCCGAGCTCGAGCGCGCGTTCGGCCGGGGCGGGCGCGAGCGCAAGGCGGGCGCGGCCAGCGAGCGAGCGCGCAGCAATGTCCAGCGCCGCATTGCGCACGCGATCGATCAGGTGCGCGCGGCCTCCGCTCGCCTGGGCGAGCATCTGGCCGCCAGCATACGCACCGGCACCCAATGCACCTACGAGCCGGATCTACGAAGCCGCTGAGGACAGCGCAGCCCGCGATCGCGGAGGCTCACTTAGAGCGGCAGGTGCTGGTACAGCGGGCCGTCCTGGAAGCCCAGGCTCCGGTAATAGGCGCGGGTGCCGACGGCGGAGATCACCGCGAGCGCGTGGTGGCCGGCGGCGCGAGCGCGGGTGGCCGCCTGCTCGACCAGGCGGCGTCCCAGGCCGCGGTGCTGAGCCCTGCTCGTGTCGCGCAGCCCCAGTGGCAGCGACGCGCCGTACACGTGCAGCTCGCGGATCACGGCGCTGCGCCCGAGCTCGGCCACGAACGATTCCGTGTGGGGCAGCGATAGCCGCACGAACGCGACCAGCCGGTCCTGAGGCGTCACCAGCTCGATGAATTGCTCCTGCCCGATCGCGCTGGCGTAGCAAGTCACCACAAGGCGCAGCTCCGCCGGATCGAAGCGGTCGTGCTTGATCTCGCGGCTGCGGATGTCCTGGCAGCGCTCGCCGCGCCGTTGCAGCTCGCGCTCGGCCAGCTCGCGAAAATTGGCCAGGCGGTTGCCCGCCACGATGTCCTCGGACGAGATGTCGCGCACCACCCGGCTCAGCCTGCAGTAGCGCGGCGTCGCGGCCAGCGCGTGCCTCAGCACGTAGAGCAGCTCGGCTTGGGTATAAGGGCGAAAGCGTCCGCTCTGGTAGTGCTGCATCAGCTCGGCGCTTTCGATCAGGCTGCAGGGGTAGAGCTTCAGCTCGTCGGGCCGGAAATCGGGATCCTCGAACGCACGGCGGAAGTCCGCCACGTCCTGCTCCGGGCTCGAGCCGAGCAGATTCGGCATCAGATGGGCCTGGATCTTGAAGCCGGCCGCGCGCAACAGGCGCGTGGCCCGGCGAGCGGCGGCGACCTCGTGACCGCGCTGGTTCAGCGCCAGCACGCGGTCATCGAGGCTCTGGTAGCCGAGCTGCACCTTGGTGACCCCGAGCCTGCGCAACCGTTGCAACTCGGCCTCGTCCACACGGTCGGGACGCGTCTCCACCGACAGGCCGACGTTACGCAGCCGGCCGTGCTCGTTGTCGTGCTGCGCCTGCTCGAGCTGCTGCCAGCTGGCGTGCTCGAACGCAGCCGCGAGCGTGCGACCGTGGCGAGCGTGAAGCATGCGCGACAGCTCGCGGTTGTAGCGCGCGCTGCGCTCGCGGCCGTCGAGCGGGGCGAGCGGCTCGCCGGGCTGCTGCGGCGCGTATGCGGCGGCGGCCTGCGCGCGGCGATCCACACCACGGCCGAGATCGTTGATGGCGTCGAAACAGCGTTTGACGAACCAGCGCTGGTAGCTCTCCGGATAGAACGAGAAGGTGCCGCCGAGCACGATCAACTCGGCCTTGTCGAGCGGATGGCCGATCGCGGCGAACGCCCGCAGGCGGTTGTACGCCTGCAGGTAGGGATCGAAGCGATTGTGCTCGGCGCGCTGGGCGCCCGGCTCGCGCGCCAGGTAGCTCTTGGGCATGCGCAGGTCGTTGGGACAGAAGACGCAGCGGCCAGGGCACGGAAACGGCTTGGTCAGGACCGTCACCGGCGTGACACCGCTCTGCGTGCGCACCGGGCGCATGCGCACGGCCTCCATGAACACCCGCTCATCCAGCTGCAGCCCGGCCTCGGCGCCGAATGCGCGAAAGCCCGCGATCAGCTCTCCGCGCGCGAACAAGCCGCGTCCCTGCCGGGGGTGGCGACGCAGCACGCGCTCCAGCGTCGCGCTCGGCAACGGCGTTCCGCCGGCCTCGCGCGCACGCAGCAGCGGCTCGAGCTCACGCAGGATCGCGAGCAGCGGCGCGCGGTGCTCGGCCGGAACGCCGCGGGACGGATCTTGGCCACGGGAACGCATGCGCCGAGGGTGAAAGAGGACGCCCATGGAACGCCATTTCGCTCGGGCTGTCCACGCCGGGCGTGGCGCACGCGCCCTTCCACGAAAGAATTCTGGCCCGGATCGGCGGGCGCGGGACACCAGTCTTGCAGACCCCATGCGGAGCCGGCATACGATGGTGGCGCGAGCGCTCTGGGTAACCGCATGCTGCGGCTCGATCTTGCTCGCGTCCACGCCCGCCCGGGCCGACGACTTCTACGTCGCTCCTACGGGAAGCGCGTCGGCCCCCGGCACCGAGACCCAACCCTTCGCGACCATGCAGCAGGCCCAGGCCGCCGCATCACCCGGTGACACGGTGTACTTCCGCGGCGGCACCTACGTGTACGCGAGCTCGACCGACGCCGACGCGGTCGTGCTCAGCAAGAGCGGTCAATCCGGCAAGCCGATCAGCTACGTCGCCTATCCCGGCGAGAAGCCGATCTTCGATTTCTTCGGTATGACGGCGGCGGCGCGCATCACGGGATTTCGGGTGACGGCGAGCTTCATCCACCTCAAGGGGCTGGAGCTGAAGGGAGTGCCGCAGAATCTCACCACCCAGCACGAGTCGTGGGGGATCTACAACACAGGCAGCAACAACGTGTTCGAAACCCTCGACCTGCACCACAACATGGGGCCCGGGCTGTTCGTCGCCAAGGGCGGCAACAACCTGGTGCTCAACTGCGACTCGCACCACAACTACGACCCGAAATCGTCCAGCGGCGACGGCACCAACGCAGACGGCTTCGGGTGCCACATCGGCACGGGCGACACGGGAAACGTGTTTCGAGGCTGCCGCGCGTGGTGGAACAGCGACGACGGCTTCGACTTCATCCAGGCGCAGGAAGCCGTGACGGTCGAGAATTTCATGGGCATGGAACAACGGTTACCAGCCCGACGCGATGACGGCCAAGGGCGATGGCAATGGCTTCAAGGGAGGAGGCTACGGCCTGCCCGCGACCAACGTGCCGGCGAGCCCGCCCAGCCACATCATCCGCTTCTGCGTGGCCTTCATGAACCGAGCCAACGGCTTCTACTCGAATCACCATCCGGTTGCCGTCTACTTCGACAACGACACCGCATATCGCAATCGCTCGTCGAACTTCAACCTGCTCGGGCTGAACGGGAACGTGGGCATCCTGCGCAACGACCTCGCCTATGGCGGCACGCTGACGGCCAACGCGAGCGGCGTCGACGACGCCTCGAGCTCGTGGAGCTTGCCCGTGACGGTCGCGGACGACGACTTCCAGAGCGTGGATTCGACCGGAATGGACGCTGCGCGAAAGCCCGATGGGAGCCTGCCCGACGTGGCGTTCATGAAGCTCGCGGCCGGCAGCGACCTGATCGACAAGGGCACGGACATCGGCCTGCCCTTTGCGGGCGCGGCCCCGGATCTCGGCGCATTCGAAACCGGCCTGGTCGCAAGCGGCGGAGCGGGCGGTGCGGGCGGCACCAGCGGCGCGGGCGGTACCGCCGGTGCGGGCGCCGGCGGCACCGGTGTAGGTGCCGCGATGGGTGGAGCGGGCGGAGCCGACGCGGCGGGAGCAGGAGCCGCAGCGGCCGGGGGAGCCGGCGGGGCCAGCCTCCTGGCGACGGGCGGCACGGGCGGATTGGGAGGCGGTGCCACGGGCGGCGTCCCCGGACCCGTGCTCGGCGGAGGTGCGAGCGGTGGGGCCGCTGCGCTCGCGCCGGGGACGGCGAGCAGCGGGGCAGCGGACGCCCCGAACGTTTCCACGACCGGCGACGGCGGCGGCTGCTCGTGTCGCATCGGTGCGGGTAGTGCGCCTCCGATCGGGGCTGCGTTGTTCCCAGCGCTGCTGCTCGCGTGCGCGGCTCGCCGCAGGCGGCGTTCGCGCTGAGCACACACCTACCGCCACCGTCGTACGAGTCCGTGTCCTGGGAGTCGCGGGCGTTGTATACTGCCCCAAGATGGCTTGTTCGCCAGAGCGCCCCGTTGGGCCGCGCTGCTTGCAATTGGGGGGAAAGGTGAAGGTCCCCTCCCGCGCGCGGCGCCGCAAGGGGACCCGGGGCCCATGACGCGCGAAAACGGTCCCGCCCCGGACGACGATGACGAAGCCGCGACAGTTGCACGCCGCGTGGGGCGCTTCCGTTCCGGTTCTCCGCCGGCCAGCGAGATCCGCAGCGCCCGGGGGGTGATTGCCCGCTCGCCGGAGTCGGCGTCCGAGGCCGGAAGCGAAGGCCCATCGGCGCGCTCTGCGTCCGGCTCGAGCATGACCGGGGCGGCGATGGCCGAGGTGATGCTCGAGGAGGAAGCCACGCGCGTGCACGGCTTTGCCGTCGCGATTCCGTTCGTGTCGGGCGGCGTGGCGGCCCTGCTGCCGCTACTCGGAGGCGACCCGATCAGCAAGGCGTTGTGCGAAGCGGCCCTGATCGTGATCGCGCTGGCCTCGATCTGGGTGTGGCGCCGCACCCGTCCGCCCCTGGACCGGACGCGCTACGGCGTCCGGGTGTATCGCGTCTACGGCTGGACGGTGTCGCTG
The DNA here is from genome assembly GCA_963778655.1 of uncultured delta proteobacterium. GTDB lineage: Bacteria > Myxococcota_A > Polyangia > Polyangiales > JAFGIB01 > CAVZVA01. Next base: position 367,280 of record CAVZVA010000009.1, on the reverse strand, counting down.
TCGATCATCTTCGTCGAAAACTACATGGGATTCTTCTCGCCGGTGCCGGTGGTGCTGGCGCTCGGGATCTACTACCTCAGCCAATCCTCGGACCGCATCCACTCGACGCTGCTGCCGATGTTCGTGACCCTGAGCTACACCACGCTTTCGTTGCTCACCGCGCTCGGCGTGCTCGACGATCGGGGCTTGTTTTCGGCGCAGGACAGCGCCTTCGCCTCGCGCATCTTCGGGGTCGTAGCCGTCACCGCCATCCTACTGGTGACCTTCGGGATGGCGCGCATCTCGCGCAGGGCCATGCGTCAGGCGATCGAGCGCTCGAACGAGGCGTTGTTGGTCGCGCAGCAGCGTGAGGCCCAGCTCGCGGAAGCCCACCATCAGCTCGACCGCGCCTTGCGGGTCGCCATCGGCAAGCCCGGCCGCTATACCGGAGCGCTCGCCGGAGAGCATCGCCTGGGCATCGTGATCGGGGTGGGCGCGATCGGCGAGGTCTACGCCGCCGAGCACGTCGGCGACGCGAGCCGCGCAGCGGTCAAGCTGCTCCAGGCCACGGCGCTCGCGCGCGACGACCTGGTCGAGCGGATCATGCGTGAAGGCGCGCTCAGCAGTCGGCTCGACAGCCCACACGTGGTGCGCGTGTTCGAGGTCGGTCGGCTGGACGACGGCGCGCCGTACTTGACGATGGAATTGCTGCACGGCCGCGACCTCGCGGCGCGCCTGCGCCAGGAAGGCCAGCTCGCGCTGCCCGAGCTGGCGCGGCTGGCCTCCGAGCTCGGCGCAGGCCTGCAGCACGCGCATGAGGCCGGCATCGTCCACCGGGACCTCAAGCCGCTCAACATCTACGAAGCCGACCAGGACGGTGGGACGCGCTGGAAGATCCTCGACTTCGGCATCTCCAAGCTCGCCAGCTCCGGCGGCACGCTCACCCAGGAGGGAGTGGTGGGCACGCCGGGCTACATGTCTCCCGAGCAGGCACGTGGAGCCAAGGTCGACCATCGCAGCGACCTGTTCTCGATGGCGGTGGTGCTCTACCGCGCGATGACCGGCCAGCCCGCGTTTCCGGGCGACGGCACGCCGCAGATCATGTTCGACATCGTCTACAAGATGCCCAAACGGCCGAGTGCCGCCGGGCGCGGGATCCCGGCGGAGCTCGATTTCGTGATGGCGATCGCGCTGGCCAAGGACCCCGACGACCGCTTCCAGTCGGCGCTCGAGCTGAGCCAAGCCTTCGTGCGCGCGACCCGACGCAAGCTCTCGTCCGAGCTGCGCGAGCGGGGCGCGGCGTTGCTCCGCGCTCTGCCGTGGGGAAGCACGCTGACCGCAAAGGGCACGGGCAACGACGAGCGCCAGCGCGGCTGACTGCGACGCCGCGCAAGCGCGCACCATGACGCCAGCGACCTGCGAGCGGCTCAACGCGATCAACCTGGCGTTCTACCGCGAGCACGCCGAGGCGTTCAGCCGCACGCGCAGCCGGCCGTGGCGCGGCATGAGCCGGGTGGTCGCGGCCGTGCCCGGGGCCGCGCCGCGGGTGCTCGACATCGGTTGCGGCAACGCGCGCTTGCTGCTCGCGCTGCGCGAGCGCTTTGGTCGCGAGCTGACCTATCACGGCGTCGACGCCAGCGCGGAGTTGCTCTCGCGGGCTCGCACCCACCACCCGCAGCCGGAGGTGCAGCTGCAGCGCTGCGACTTCGTCGCGCAGCCGGCCGAGCGCGCGCTGCCCGACGGCGAGAACGAGCTGGTGGCGCTGCTGGGTGTGCTGTTGCACGTGCCCGGTGAGCGGACGCGGGGCGCGCTACTGCAGGCGGCGGCGCGGCGCCTGGCTCCGGGCGGCGTGCTCGCGTTCACGCTGTATCGCCTCGATCAGGATTCGACGCTTTGCCCGGCGGCGGCTCACGCCCGAGGAAATCGGCGCGCTGCGGCCCGAGCTCTCGCTCGACCAGGACGAGCTCGAGCCGGGCGACGCGCTGCTGCGCTGGGGCGCCGCAGGCGATGCCCTGCGCTACTGTCATTTCGTCGACGAAGCCGAGCTCGACCGCCTGCTTCCGCCGCTCGCCCTCGCGCCGCTTCAGCGCTTCCGCGCGGACGGCAAGAGCGACCGGCTCAACGACTACGTGCTGCTGCGCAAGCCGTGATCCGTAAGAGGCGGGCCCGGCGGCAGGCGGTGTACAATCGCGGAAGGATCATGCTGCACGGGCAATCATGAAGGCGGTGGCGGGCCGGCGCGCGCGGCTTGCGGCGGCCGCGCTGGCGGCATGCGGGGCCTGGGTGGCCGTGGCGCTGGTCTACCGTGCGAGCATGCGGGTGACCTTCACCCGGGACATCGCGCCGCTGGCCTTCGCACGCTGCGCGGTCTGCCATCGACCCGGTCAATCCGGACCGTTCAGCTTGCTCACCTACGCCGACTACCGCGAGCACGGCCACGACATCGCGGACGTGGTCGAAGACCGCTACATGCCGCCGTGGAAGCCTTCCGACCGCAACGGCAGGTTCATCGGCGATCGCTCGCTGAAGGCATCCCAGATCGCGCTGTTCCGGCGCTGGGTCGACGACGGCATGATCGAGGGCGACCCGGCCGACCTGCCGCCCATGCCGAAGTGGCCGAAGGATTTCCAGCTGGGCGAGCCGGACGCGGTGGTGCATCTGGACACGCCCTACGTGCTGGGCCCGAGCGGCCAGGACGAATACCGCAATTTCGTGATCGCGTCGCCGGTCGAGAGCCTGAAGTACGTGGTGGCCTGGGAGCTGAAACCCGGGAGCCGAGCGGTTCACCACGCGATCCTCAAAGTCGACCGCATGGGCAATGCGCGGCGCGCGGACGCGGCCGACCCCGGGCCTGGGTTCGGCGCGATGGAGTTCGACGGCGCCCAGGCGCCCGATGGCTTCTACCTGGTGTGGGCTCCAGGCAAGTCGGCCGCGCGCGTTCACGACGGCTCCGCCTGGCGGCTCGACGCGCACACCGATCTGGTCTTGCAGCTGCACATGCAGCGCCTCGGCAAGCCCGAGCGCATCGATCCTCAGATCGCGCTGTACTTCTCGGACGTGCCGCCGACGCAGCGGCGCTACTCGGTGCGCATCGGCGATCTTCCGATCGACATCCCGCCCGGCGAAAAGCACTACCGCATGACCGACTCGTACACGCTGCCGGCGCCCGTGCGCATCCTCGGGATGTTTCCCCACGCGCATTACCTGGCGCGCAAGATGCGGATCTGGTCGACGCTGCCCGACGGCAGCAGGCTACCGCTGCTGGAGATCGACGACTGGGACTTCAACTGGCAGGACGAATTCGACTACGTCTCGCCGCCGCTGCTGCCGGCGGGCAGCACGCTGCAGATGGAGTTCACCTACGACAACTCCTCCGACAACGTGCGCAACCCCAACCGCCCGCCCAAGCGCGTGCGCGACGGAGTGAACTCGACCGACGAGATGGGCAACGTGACCTTTCAGGCGATGCCCGTGCGGCCGGCCGAGCTCGACGTGCTGCTGGAATCGAAGTACCGCCGCCAGCTCTCCCGCGCGCGCAGCCCCGAGACGCACTACAACCTGGCCAACGCGCTGGCGCGGCAAGGCAAGAACGCCGAAGCGATCGCCGAATACCACGCCGCGATCGCGATGGACCCGAAGCTCAAGCCCGCGCACTACAACCTGGCCGGCGTGCTGCTCGCGATCGACGAGCCGGCCGAGGCGGTGCCCGAGCTGCAGACTGCGGTCGCGCTCGCGCCGCTCGATGTGCAGGCGCACTTGGCCCTGGCCAACGCGCTCGAGCGCCTGGGACGCGTGGACGAGGCGCTGGGCCAGCTGGACGCCGTGCTGCAGCGGGACCCGCGCGACGCGCTGGCGCACGTGATGCTCGCCGACGCGCTGCGCGGTCGCGGCAAGCTGGAGGCGGCGCGCACACATTATGCCGAAGCGTTGCGGCTGCGCCCGGCGTGGCGAGCGGCAGAAGCCGGTCTGGCCGCGCTCGCCACTGCGCGGCACCCGCCCGCCGCGCGCTAAATCAGAGCTCGCGATTCGGGATCGAATCGCAAACTCTGATTTCTCCTCTGATTGTCAGGGAGTCGCGCCGACTTCCTGTGCGCGGGGCAAAGCCTCGCGCATTCACCCTCTCGCGGTGGTGCGGCATCCGCCGCACCGCTACATGACCGATCGGCATGGCCGTTCCCGAATCGTGATCGGTCATTTGGTCCGGCTTCCTGTAGATCTTCGGTTCGAGCTCGCCCGCGTACGGATGGCGACCGAGATCAGTCGGCGATCCAGCAGCCGACCGGACGGGTGCGATCGGGACGCACCGCGTGGCCGGCGAGCACGGCCGAAAGCGCGCTCTCCAGATCGTGCCGCGTCGGCGCGGGCCGGGCCCGGCCGAGCGAGACGTAGCGGTCGTCGATGCGGCCCGCGTATGCGAGCGAGCCGTCCTTGTCGAAGACCGCAGCCTCGGGCGTCACCGTCGCCTCCGCACGCTTCACCAGCATGTGCTCGGGATCGCGCAGCGCGGGCAGGTCGTAGTGGTACTCCTGCACGTGCTTGCGGATCTTGGCCACGTTGTCGAGGTGGCTCGGGTAGACCAGCCACATCGAGACGCCGCGGGCCTTGAACTCGTCGCGGATGCGGACCAGCTCGGGCGCGAACTGGTTGGAGATCGGGCACTCGGTCGAGGTGAACACCAGCACGGTGGCCGGCGCGTGCCGCGCCAGCGGGCTCACCAGCTTGCCGTCGAGACCCGGCACCGCGGGATTGCTGCGGCTGCAGCAGACGGTGGCCAGCAAGGCAGCGGCCAGCACGCTTCGCCTCAGCTCGACGCGTGGGGCCCGCGTCCGGCTTCGTCTCGCGGTGTGCACCATCTTCGAAAGCGGGCCTCGCGTACCCGCCTGGGTCATAATGATAGCAAGATCGGACCCCCGGCATGAAATGGTATCCGCTCCAGGGCTCGGCGGTACGCTTCTCAGCCCTACCGGGCTGGGTGTTGCAGCTCACCCACAACGGCAACCAGACCCTCGCGGTGTGGACCAACGGGCGTGCGGTGTACACCGTGCTGGCCGGGCAGGCTTGAGATATCGGGAGGGTCACGCTGCCGAGACTGCCACGCTCTACCTCGGGTCACGCGACCCTAGAGCACCGAACATATTGAAACACGCACGATTTCGGGGCCCTCGCGGGCGCATGGCACGCGCGCTCCCCGCTCGACCTAGGATGGACTACGCCTTCGGGCTCCCGCCCGCACCCTGCATCCCGCCATGACCTCGACTTCGCACACGTTTCAATATGTTCGGTGCTCTAGCCGGTGACCACGCGGTCGCCGCCGGCCCGCTTTGCCGCGTAGAGCTGCTCGTCGACCCGGCGGATGATCTCGGTCGGGTCGTCGGTGGGACGCAGCGTGGTGGTGCCGATACTGGCCGTCACCGGAATCGCCGGACAAACACGCCGCGCCGCGTCGCGCGCCAGATCGATCACGCGCGCGCCGACCAGCGCCGCGCCCTCGGCTTGGGTATCGGGCAGCAGGATCAAGAACTCGTCGCCGCCGTAGCGCGCCACCACATCGGCCCGGCGCGTGGCCACGAGCAGCGCGCCCGCGACCGCCTTGAGCACGGCATCACCCAGATCGTGTCCCTCCTCGTCGTTGACGCGCTTGAAGCCGTCGAGATCCACCATCGCCACCGTGAGCGCGCCAGCCTTGCGCTTGAGCCGGGCCAGCTCGGCTTCCAGCCGTTGCATCATGTAGCGCCGGTTGAACAGCCCGGTCAGCTCGTCGTGTTGGCTCAAGTCGCGCAGGCGCGCGTTGGCCGCACCGAGCGCCGAAAACAGCTGGGCGGTGAGCGCGGCAGTGACCGAGGCGCAGCTCACGACCAACAGCACGCTCGCGAGCGCGGTCCCCGGGTCCGGACGCAGCGCGTCGGTCGCGGCCGGCGCGTAAGGCAACACCCGGAGCTGCTCGAGCAGCACGATCAACGCGTAGCTGGCCGCACCCGCCACCGCGATCAGCGTCGAGATGCGGCGGCGGCGCGTGCTGGTCGCGTACAGCACCGGGGTCACCACGTAGGCGAGCGGCACCACCGAGGTGACGCTGCCCAGACGCTGCACGAAGAAGCCGATGAACAGCAAGTCGACCAGGCCCATCAACAGCGCGCGCGTGATGGTACGGAACACGCGGCGCTGGATCACCCACTGGAAGAACAGCGCGAGCGCCATGTAGCCGGCGAAGATCGGCCGGTAGGCCACGATTCCCGGCATGAACAACGATACCAGCAGCCCGAACGCCCCGAGCGCAATGCGGACCCGGCCCGCGCGCACCGCGGTTCGCTCGCGATTGCGGGGCTCGCTTGTGCCCGTGGGGCGATCGCTGCTCGGCATGGACGCTTGGCGCCGGCGCCACGGCACCCTCACCCTTGCCGGCCATGATACACCAAAGCGGGCGGCCGGGGCCGCGCGGGCCGGCGTTACCTTGGCTTCGCACCGCCCGGCCTCTATCCTGTCGCGGCGGGTATGGCGGAGTCGCGTTCCAATCGCCCCACCACCGCGGAGCGCCCGGACCCGGAGGCGCCGCCGCCCCAGAGCGTCACCACCGTGCGCGCAGCCGGCCAGGACCCTCCCACGCTGCGCATGGGGACCAGCGATCAGGCCGCGCACGCCCTGCCCGCTTGGCGCGCGCGCTACGAGGATCTCGGAGAGCTGGCGCGCGGCGGTATGTCCGCGATTCGACTGGTGTTCGATCGCGTGGTCCGCAGGCGCGTGGCGATGAAGGTCCACGACCACGATCGCGATCCGACCGGGCACGCCCAGTTCGTGGAGGAGGCGCGCATCACCGGCCAGCTCGACCATCCCAACGTAGTACCGGTGCATGACGTGATGCTGGAGGACGCCGGGCAGGCCGCGCGCTTCACCATGAAGCTGGTCGAGGGCGAGACGCTCGCCGACCTGCTCGAGCGGCTCGGGGCCACGCCGCTGCAGGAGCCGGAGCTCGAGCGCTTGCTGACGATCATGCTCAAGGTCTGCGACGCGATCGCGTTCGCCCACAGCCGCGACGTCATCCACTGCGATCTCAAGCCGGGCAATGTGATGGTGGGCAGCCACGGCCAGGTCTACGTGACAGACTGGGGCGTGGCCGTGCGCCGCGAAGCGCAGAGCGCCGAATCGCCGCACGAACGGCCGACCAAGCCCTACGCCCAGGCCACGCTGAGCGGCACGCCGGCGTACATGGCTCCGGAGCAGGCGTGGGGCCGCGGCGAGGACATCGACGAGCGCACCGACATCTACGGCCTGGGGGGCATCCTGTACGCCATGTTGACCTTGGCGCCCCCTCACGACGGCGGCAGCCACGACGCGGATTCCGATCTCGCGCGGCGCGGTTTCGTGCGCAGGCCCCAAGATGTGGCCAGGCAGCGCGCCCTGCCACCGGGGCTATGTCGGATTGCGATGCGGGCGCTGGCCGCCAGGCCCGAGGAGCGCTTCGCCTCGGTGGAAGAGCTCAAGCTCGAGCTCGAGCGCTTCATGCGCGGCGGAGGCTGGTTCGAGACAGTCCGGTTGCCAGGCGGCGCGCTGGTGCTGCGCGAGGGCGACCTGCCGGACGCGGCATACATCCTGCTCGAAGGCGAGTGCGAGCTGTTTCGGGTGATCGACGGCGAGAAGCGCTTCATGCGCATGCTGGGCGCGGGCGAGGTGTTCGGCGAGACCTCTATCTTCGGCGCCTCGACGCGCACCGCGAGCGTGGCCGCCAACACCGAGGTCACGCTGCTGCGGGTGACGCGCGACGCGCTACGGCGCGAGCTCGAGCGCACCCAGTGGCTCAAGGCCTTCGTCGAAGCGCTGGCCCAGCGCTTCATCGAGCTGGACCGCAGAAACCGCGAGCTCGAGGCGGCCGCAGCTGCGAGGATGCAACAGCAAGACGGGAAGGCGGGAAGCCGAAGGTAGAGCCCGATCTTCCCGTCCTCCTGTGAATCTTCGTCAGCCGGCGGGCGCGGCGTAGCGGAGCGGGTTGCCCAGGCCGAGCAGCCTCCACAGCCACACGTTGCGCGCGCTGAGCAGGCGCAGCTCGATGCAGAGCCCGGCGACCGAGGCGAGTGAGGCGCGCACCTGCGCCTTGTGACGGCGGTTGCGGGTGTACGCCTCTCGCACCACCTGCGCCGGGATCGCGAAGCGGGCGATCATCGCGCGCGACGGCTCGAGCATCATGCGCGCCATCTCGCCCAGAATGAACGGAATCGCGAGCGCGAGCCGCAGCCGCGCAAACCAGCCCAGCTTGGGCACGTTGCGCTGCAGGTAGTTGCGCGCGAAACACAGGTGGCGCGCCTCCTCGGTCACATGGATCTGCATCACGCGCTTGAGCAGCGGGTGCAGCTCGCGGTCGGAGCGCAGCGCCTCCTTCTGCGCGTGGTCGATCGGCTCCTCGCCGCCCAGCACGAAGAAGAAAAACAGCGCGGGGAAGCGCCGCCCCAGGCTCGCGACCACGCGTGCGCCCAGCGCCTGCATGCCGTGCAGCCCGCGCGGCTGCAGCCCGGAGCGGTTGATCAGCTCCTGGAACATCAGCGAGTGCTGCGCCTCCTCGATCACTTCGTGGTAGGCGTAGCGGAACTCCGGCGAGCCATTGGGCAGGCGCGCGGCATATTCGAGCAGGCCGCGCTTGAGCACGCTCTCGAACACCACGCCCATCTTCATCGCGCCCACCACCGCGCTCAGCCCCAGCTCGGCGCGCACCGCTTGCGGCTGGGCCTTGTACCAGGCGGTGGCGCCCAGCACATCGTCCTCGGGTAGCTCCCAGCGCGGGTCGTCCTTGCGGATCTGCATCTCTTCGGCGTCCCAGGCGATGTCCACGTACGCGTCGTAGTGCTTGCGCACCGACTGCAGGCTCAGGCGCTGCACCAGCTGCTCGTAGCTCTCTTGCTTGCGCCGCTGCTCGCTGCGCGGGACCGCCAGCTGCGCTGCCCCTGCCCCCCTAAGCTCGACCGCCGTCGTCGTCATGGGCACCTCCTCGGTGTGACAAAGACATTCATAACTGTAACAGCCATAAGTGTCAACAACTTCAGAGGCGGAACCTGCGCTATCGTCGCGCAGGAGCCTCGTCCGATGTCCCAAAGCCTCGCCCGCGCGCCTGCCACGCTCCCTCTGCCGTTCGGGATCGGACGCCAGAAACCCAAGCATTATCGCGAGATGCTGGGCGTGATCTGGAACAACCGCGGGCACCTTGGCTACGCGCTGCGGGTGCTGCGCAGGGGCGTCTGCGATGGCTGCGCGCTGGGCACCTCGGGGCTGCGCGACTTCACCATGAACGGAGTGCACCTGTGCCTGGTGCGCCTCAACCTGCTGCGCCTCAACACCATGGACGCGCTCGACCCGGGCGCGCTCGCGGACGTCGCGGCGCTGCGTGAGCTGCGCCCGCGCGAGCTGCTGGCGCTCGGCAGGCTGCCCTACCCGATGCGCCGGCGCCGCGGCGAAGCCGGCTTCACCCGCATCTCCTGGCAGCAAGCGCTGACGGAGATCGGCGCACAACTCGGGCAGAGCGATCCCGATCGGGTCGCCTGCTACCTCACCTCGCGCGGGCTGACCAACGAGGTCTACTTCGCGGCACAGAAGGCCTGGCGCGCGCTCGGCTCCCCGCACATCGACAACGCGGCGCGCCTCTGCCACAGCCCTTCCACTGCGGCGATGAAGCGCGTGCTGGGCGTGGCCGCATCCACCTGCAGCTACCGCGACTGGTACGGCAGCGATCTGGTGATCTTCCTCGGCAGCAATCCCGCCAACGACCAACCGGTCGCGCTCAAATACCTGGCCGAGGCCAAGCGCCTGGGCACGCGCGTGCTGACCGTGAACACGCTGCGCGAGCCAGGCATGGAGCGCTACTTCATCCCCTCGAACGCCGGCTCGGCGCTGACCGGCAGCGCGATCACCGATCGCTTCTACCTGCTCTCGGCCGGCGGCGACCAGGCCTTCCTCTACGCGGTGCAGAAGCTGCTGATCGCGCGCAGTGCGATCGACCGCGATTTCATCGCCGCGCACACGACCGGCTTCGAGGCGTACGCCGCCTTCCTCGAGCGGCTGCCGCTCGACGAGCTGGTCGCGCGCGCCGGCAGCAGCCGCGGCGATGTCGAGGATTTCGCCGCGCGCCTGGCCGCGGCCAAGAGCGCAGTGCTGGTGTGGAGCATGGGCCTCACCCAGCACGCCTTCGGCACCAATACAATCGAGGCGCTGTGCTGTTTGGCCTTGTCGCGCGGCTTCGTCGGCCGGCCGCGCTGCGGGCTGATGCCGATCCGCGGCCATTCCGGCGTGCAGGGCGGCGCGGAGATGGGCGCCTACGCCAACGTCTTCCCGGGTGGCCAACCGATCGACGACACGCGCGCCGACGCCCTGCAACGGCTGTGGGGCTTCAGGCCGCCGGCGCGCCGCGGCATGGACGCCAGCAGCATGCTCGAGGCCGCGCTCGCGGGCCGCTTGCAGGCGCTGTATGCGATCGGCGGCAACTTCATCGACACGCTGCCCCAGCCGCTCGACGTGCGGCGCGCGCTGGAGCGCGTCCCGCTGCGCGTCCACCAGGACATCGTGCTGAGCACCGCGATGCTGGTGGAGCCGCAAGACAACGTGTATCTGCTGCCGGCCAAGACGCGCTACGAGCACGAGGGCGGCGTGACCGAGACCACCACCGAGCGGCGCGTGATCTTCAGCCCGCACGTGCCCGGCCACGAGGTCGGCGAGGCACGCGAGGAATGGCGCATCGCCAGCGAGCTGGTGCAGGCGGCCCGTCCCGAGCTGCGCGAGCTGATCGACTATGAGGACGCGGCCGCGATTCGCCGCGACATCGCGGCCTGTATCGAGAGCTACCGCGGGATCGAACGGCTCGCAAAGCAGGGCGATCAGCTGCAATGGGGCGGCGAACGGCTGTGCGAGGACGGGCGCTTTCCGCTGCCCGAGGGCCGTGCGTGCTTCGTATTTTCGGAGCCGCACGACGCGCGCCTGCCGCCCGGCCGCTTTCACTTGAGCACGCGCCGTGGCAAGCAGTTCAACAGCATGGTGCAGGCGGAGATCGACCAGCTCACGGGCGCGGCGCGCGACCACCTGTTCATGAACGTGCAGGACATGCAGCAGCTCGGGCTCGCGCAGGACCAGGCGGTCACGGTACGCAGCGCGCACGGCGCGCTTGTGGCGCGTGCGTTCGCGGCCGAGCTCACGCGCGGCAACGTGCAGCTGCACTGGCCGGAGGCAAACGTGCTGATCGCGGCGGGCGTGCGCGATCCAGGCGGGCTGGTGCCGGACTACAACGCGGTGGTGGAGATCGAAAAGCGAGGCGCGCGTGAGAGCGCCGGCTGACGCGCGCGGGGCGACCGCCGCTCGAGACGCGCTGCGGCTGCCGGCGGTGGCCGGCGACGAGGCGGGCGTGCGCAGCCAGGCGGTGGCGGTGGAAGCGCCGCTCGAAATCCGTCTGAGCGGCGAGACGCTCGCGGTGACCATGCGCACGCCGGGCGCCGACCGCGAGCTGGCCCTGGGCTTCCTGCTCTCGGAAGGCGTGATCGCCTCGCTCGCGGACGTCGGCGGGCTCGCGCCCTGCGGGCGCCCGGGCGAGCCCAGCTACGGTCACACCCTGGACATCGCGCCCGGGCCCGGCACCGCGTTCGACCTGGAGCGCGCGGCAGCGCGGCGCGGCACACTGATCAGCACCGCGTGCGGCGTGTGCGGGCGGCGCAGCATCGAGGATCTGCTGGCGCGCTGCGAGCCCGTGCTGCAAGCGCCACGCCTGCCCTGGTCGCTGCTGGCTTCGAGCACCAGCGTGCTCGCCGGCCACCAGCCCGGCTTCGCGCACACCGGCGGCCTGCACGCCGCGGCCGTGCTCGACGCGCGGGGCGCGCTGCTTTCGGTGCACGAGGACGTGGGCCGACACAACGCAGTCGACAAGGCGGTCGGCTCGCTGCTGCTGCAAGGCCTGCTGCCACTGCGCGAGGACGGCGAGCCGGAAGCAAGGCCGAGCCTGCTGGTGGTGAGCGGCCGGGTCAGCTTCGAGATCGTGCAGAAGGCGGTGGCCGCACGCATCGCCGCGGTGTGCGGCGTCTCGGCGCCGACCTCGCTGGCGATCGATCTGGCCACCCAGGCCCGCGTCGCGCTCGCCGCCTTCGTCCGCGACGGAACCCTCACCCTCTACGGCCACCGCGATCACATCGCGCTCTGACTCGTTCCGCCCTCTTTTCGCGGCGCACGATCGCGCAGGACAGCGGTAGTCGCCCTCGATCGCCGCGACAGTCGCTGATGAAGCCACAGGAGGACACGAAGGCGGGAAGACTGGACTCCGAAGGCTCAATCCAAGCTCTTCTCGTCTTTCCGCCTTCCTGTTTCATGGCCCGTTGTCCCGCCGCACCTTTCCCCACAACGCTTGCGGGGCAGCATTTGCGCGGGCGCCGCGCGCAGCGTTTGCGCAGGCGAGCTCGGCGGACGCCGCGACCTGTCCCAACAGGGCGCGCTTTTCGTGCGCGCGCGCACCGCGCGCGCCGAAGGTTTCCGTGGCACGCGCCGTGCAACGCCTTCCGCCCGAGGTCGGCTTGGACGCCTATATTTCCAGCGAGCTGATCGCCAAGCTGCGCCAGGAGCAGCGGCACATGCGCAAGAGTCTCCGCGCGCTCGAGCACGCCGCCCAGCAAGCCGACATCGAGCGGCTGACCACGCAGCTGCGCGAGCTGAGCGTCGTCTACGGCTCGCACGAGCGCTTGGTGGGCGCGCTGCTCGAGGCGGTGGAGCCAGACGAGCCGGGCTCGCCGCGCCGCTGAAAGCCGCGCCGTGCGGCGTTTGCCGCTCACGGAAATCCGAAGCAGTATGACCGGCGCGCGACACGCCCGCCCGCCGCCAGCCCGTTCCAAGCAACCCTCGGAACCCGTGATGCCTGAAACCTCCTCACCCAACGCGGGAATTCATCGACGTGTGGAACCGCATCCTGGTTCCGAAGTTTCTGCGCTTCCGCGACATCATGGTGCGCAGTCTCGGCGCCCACGGCGACGTCGCCTTCCGCGCGCACCCGCCGCGCGCCGGCGAGCGCATGCTCGACATGGGCTGCGGCTTCGGCGACTCGAGCCTGCAGATCGCGCGTGCGGTGGGCCCAAGCGGCTGGCTGCTCGGCATCGACTGTTGCGACGCCTTTCTCGACGCCGGCCGGCAGGGCGCCGAACGCGACGGCATCGACAACGTGCACTGTCGCCCCATTTTTCCTGCCATGAGATCTCGCGCGTGACCCAGCACGACCCGCAAAAGCTCAAGCAGAAGCTGCTGGCCTTCGCCAAGGACTTCCCGCTGTTCAACTTACTAGGCGTGGAGCTCGTGGACTTCGGGCCCAAGCACTCCACCACGCGCCTGCTGCTCAAGCCCGAGCTGCGCAACGCCAACGGCGCGATGCACGGCGGCGTGATCGCCACCCTGATCGACATCGGCTTCACCCAGGCGATGTTGATGACCGACGAGTACCAGCGCGTGCGCGAGACCAAGGGCTCGATGTCGTCGGTGGACCTGCGCGTGCGCTACCTGCGCCCGCTGATCGACGGCCACGCCACCTGCGAGGCGCGCATCACGCACCTGGGCCGCCGCATCGGCCACGCCAGCGCCGTGGTCAAGAACGACCAGGGCCAGGAGATCGCGCTCGGCGACGCGATCATGATGCTCACCCTGGGCGAAGCCTGAGGAAGGGCCGCCAACGGTGACGACCAGGCTCCGCCCGCGCCCGCTCAGCTCGCGTGGCGCAGCGCGTGCAGCGCCTCGCTCAGGCGCGCGGTCACGGGCCCCGGCTCGGGCGAGCCGAGCAGCTGGCCGTCGAGCGTGCGCACGCGCACGATGCCGGCGCCGGTGCCGGTCAGGAACACCTCGTCGGCGCCGAGCAGATCCATCCTGCCGAGCGTGCGCACCTCGCACGCGAGCCCGTGCGCGTCCGCCAGCTCGAGCACGCTCGCGCGCGTGATGCCGTCGAGCGCGCCGTCGCTGGTGGGAGGCGTGAGCAGGCGGCCCGCACGTACCACGAACACGTTGGCCACACTCGCTTCGGCGACCTGACCTTGCTGGTTGAGCAGCAGCGCTTCGTCGGCGCCTTGGCGCCGCGCCTCGCCCTTGGCCAGCACGTTGTTCAAGTAGTTCAGCGTCTTGATGCGCGGGTCGAGCACGTCCGCGCTCGGACGGCGGTAGCTGCTGGTGATCATGGACAGGCCCTGCGCGCGCTTGTGCTCGGAGAACAGCGCGATCGCATCGGCGATGCAAATCACGCGCGGAGTCGGACAGCTGGTCGGATCGACCCCGAGCGGGCCGTCGCCGCGCGTGACGATCAGCCTGACGTAGCCGTCGTCTCGGCCGTACGCGGCAACCGTTCGCTGCACGATCTCGCGCAGCTGCGCGGGTCCGGGCGCATGCAAGCTGAGAGCGCGCGCCCCGTGACCGAGGCGGGCCAGGTGCGCCTCGAGCCGGAAGGGGCGGCCCGCGCACACGCGGATGCCTTCGAACACGCCATCGCCGTAGAGCAAGCCGTGATCGCACACCGAAATGCGGGCCTGCTCCGATTCCACCAGCTTACCGTCGATCGACACCTTCATGGCTTTCGCCTCCCAGCCGGGCGCCCAGAGCCCCGGCCGCTTGCTTCACGCGGGCGACGAGCATGCGCTCGTCGAGCTTCTTGGCTGTCGCCAGCGCGACGCACAATGTGCCGCGCAGCTGCGCGCCGTCGAACACCGGCGCTGCGATCACCGACAGGCCCTCGATCCACTCGCCGCGGCTGAGCGCATAGCCCGCGACGCGCGCGGCGGCGACCTCGGCCATCAGGCGCCGGCGGCTGAACAGGGTGTGCGCGGTGAAGCGCTCGAGCCTGGCCGGCAGCGCGACCTCCTCGGGCGCGTGCGCCAGGTACAGCTTGCCGACCGCGCTGGCGTGCAGGGGCACCGCGCTGCCCACGCGCGGCGAAGCCCGCAGCAAGCCCGTGCCCTCGACCTTGTCGAGCACGAGCAGGCGTCCAGCGCGCGCGGCGACCAGAAAGAAGGTCTCGCCGAGCGCCGCGGCCTGCTGCTCCAGCAGCAGATGCGCGGCCGCCACCAGCGGCTCGCGATCGAGCACGCCGAGTGCGAGCCCGATCAGTCCGCTGCCCGGCCGATAGCGCCCGGATTCGTCCTGCTCCACCAGCTCATGCCGGCGCAGCGCCGCGAGCAAGCGGTGGGCGCTGCTCTTGGGCAGCCCGAGCGCGCGCCCGATCTCGCTGACACCCTGGGGCTCGGCGCGCCCGTGCAGGTGGAACAGCAGGCCGAGGGCTTTGTCGATTGCGGTTGATTGTTCCATAACATGGAACACAAATCTATATTACGGAACATCCAATCACGCCGGCCCGGCGCGCGCAAGCCGCAAGGCCGCACGCGTGCCGCTGCCCGTCACGGACGGGGCGCGGCGCCGCAGCCGATGCGGTCGGCGGGCGCGCGCGGATCGCGTTCGGCCGGTGCCGACTGCCCGGAGCGCGACCCGATCGCGGCGAGCACGGCGTCGTGGGTGCGGAAATGGATGCGGTTTTCGGCCGCCAGGCGCGCGAGCAGGCCGCTCGCCAGCATCACGTCGCGCACGGGTCCCTTGACGTGCGAGAACAGCACGCGCACGCCGTGCGCAGCGCAATCGCGATCGATCTGGGCCAACGCGTCTTCGGCCGTGCTGTCGAGCTGGTTGATCCCGCTGGCGTCGAGCACGACCGCGTGCACCCCGCTCTGCTCCCCGAAGGCGAGGCGCCGCAGCGTATCTTTCAGAAAGCTGGCGTTGCCGAAATAGAACTGGGCGTCGATGCGCAGCACCAGCACCCCCGGCACGGTGATGGCG
The DNA here is from genome assembly GCA_963778655.1 of uncultured delta proteobacterium. Taxonomy (GTDB): domain Bacteria; phylum Myxococcota_A; class Polyangia; order Polyangiales; family JAFGIB01; genus CAVZVA01. The sequence goes on along the minus strand of CAVZVA010000009.1, from coordinate 351,500 downwards.
TGAGGGTGGCGTGCGACGTTGAGATAGGCATCGGTCCCGGGAATCCGCCCCAGCAGCGCGAAGTGCGGGCGGCTGGTGCTGACCAGAAACATCAGCAGCGAGAGCGCGACGCCGATCAAGATGCCGTACTGGATGCCGGCGCCGAGGGTCGCCGCGAAGGTGCCCAACAGCAGCCAGAAGTCCTCGCGCTTGACGCGCCACAGCCGCCGCGCCTCGCGCGCGTCGAACAGCCCCAGCACCGCGCTCACCACGATCGCGGCGAGCACCGCGATCGGCAAGTCGTGGAACAGGGGCGTCAGCAGCGCCAGCGTGAGCGCCACGGCAAGTGCCGTGATCACGCCCGCGAGCGGCGTGCGCGCCCCAGCCTGTGCGTTGACCGCGGTACGCGCGAAGCCGCCGCTGATAGGAAAACCGCCGGCCACGCTGGCGCCGAGGTTCGCCACACCCAGGGCGACCAGCTCGCGGCCGGGCCGGATCTCGTGACCCGCCCGGCGCGCGAAGTACTTGCCAACCGAAACCGCCTCCACGAACGCCACCAGCGCGAGCGTCAGCGCGCCAGGCAGCAGCCGCAGCACCACGGCCGGCTCGATCCGCGGCCAGATCAAGTGAGGCAGGCCCGCGGGGACCGCACCCACCACCTCCACCCCGCGCGCGCGCAACCCGAGCGCCGCCACCAGCGCAGTCCCGAGCAGCGCCGCGATCATCGCGCGCGGCAGCCGCGGCCGCAGGCGCCCCAGCGCGAGCAGCAGCGCGATGCTACCTGCGCCGAGCAGCAGCGTGGGCAGATGCCAGTGCGACAGCTGCGAAAACGCCACGCCCACCACGCGGTGCAGCAGGTGGGTGCGCGGCAGCTGCAGCGCGAGCAACGGGCCGAGCTGGCTCGCGGCGATGATCAACGCGGCTGCGGAGGTGAAGCCGCTGAGCACCGGCCGCGCCAGAAAGTTCGCCACGAAGCCGAGCCCGAGCAGGCCCAGCGCGAGTTGGATCACGCCCACCATCGCCGCCAGCAGCACCGCGTTCTGCAAGTACGCGGGGCTTCCTGCGGCCGCGATGCTGCCCAGCGTGGCCGCGACCAGCATCGAATCGGTCGCCAGCGGCCCCACCGCCAGCGGCCGGCTGGTGCCGAGCAGCGCGTAGGCCAACGGCGGCAGCAGCGAGGCGTACAGCCCGGTGATCGGGGGCATGCCGGCGAGCATGGCGTAGGCCATGCCCTGCGGGATCAACATCACCGCAGTGGTCAGGCCCGCCAGCGCGTCCGCGGCGAAGTCGGCGCGGCCATAGCCACGCAGCCAGCCGAGCAGCGGAAACAGCTCGGCGCTCCGGCGCTGGATCCGGCTCGAGGGCGCGTGGGTCGCGCCCGCGCGCATCAGCTCCGCTCCTCCCGCCCGCGCTCGCGGTAGTCCAGCATGCCGCCGCGAAGGTTGGTCACGCGCGCGAAGCCCTGCCCGGCGAGCTGCTGGCACACCTCGCGTGAGCGCCGGCCCGAACGGCACACCAGCAGCAGCGACTGCTCGCGGTCCCACTCGCGCGCGACGTCAGGAAAGAGCCCCATCGGCACGTTCTGGGCGCCGGCGATGTGCCCCAGCTCGCCGCTGAACTCGTGGCCCTCGCGCACGTCGATCACGCGCACCCCGCCGCGCGCCAGCAGGGCGGCTACCGCACCCGCGTTGCACTCGGAGAAGCCGCCCGAGCTCTGCTCCGGGCCCAGGCCCAGCCCGAGCTCTCGATTGGCTGGAACTGCCTGCTCCAGCTGCTTGGGCGGCGGCAGGCCGAGCGCGCCCATCAGCTCGATGAACTGCGCCCGACTCTTGCCCGCGAGCCGCGGGTTCCAGCGCTTCTCCTCGCCGACCGTGGTGCTGGTGAAGCCCTTGTAGTCGTGGCCCGGCCAGATGTGGGTGTCGTCGGGCAGGCTGAAGATGCGCGTGGTGATCGAATCGTAGAGCTGCCCCGCGTCGCCATTCTGGAAGTCGGTGCGGCCGGTGCCGCGCACGAACAGCGCGTCGCCGGTGAAGAGATCGGACCCGATGCGATAGCTCACGCTGTCGTCGGTGTGGCCGGGTGTCGCGATCACCTCGAGCTCGAACGCGCCAAGGCGCAGGCGGTCGCCGTCGCTCAGCCGGAGCTCCGCCGACTCCGGGCCCAGCGCCGAGGCCACGCTCTTGCAGCCGGTGCGCTCGCGCAGCAGGCCGGAGCCGGTCACGTGGTCGGCGTGAACGTGAGTGTCGAGCGCGTACACCAAGCGCAGCCCGAGCTGCTCGAGCAACTCCAGATCGCGCGCGGCGCGGTCGCGCACCGGGTCGATCAACAGCGCCTGCCGGCTCGCCTCGTCGGCGACCAGATAGGTGTAGGTCCAGGTATCGGCGTCGAAGAGCTGTCGCAGCAACATGCAGGGCCTCCCCTGGGACAAGAACGGTAGCCCGTTCGCCCGTACTTAAATAGAGCCGCAAGGCGCCAAAAGGGTTCACCCCGGCCACACCCGGTACGGCCCTGCATGTGGTTGTGAACTCTGCGCTTTCTGGTACTGGTCAAGGCGTGGTCGAGCCCGCCGAGACAGCCCCGGCCGCCGCGCCGCCCGATGCCGTGCTGCTCGCACGCGCGCGCGGAGGCGAGGCCGCGGCGCTCGAGGCACTGCTCCAGCGCTATCAGGCGCCGCTGTTCCGGTTCAGCCTGCGCATGTGTCGCGATCCCGAGGAGGCGCGCGAGGTGCTGCAGGACAGCCTGCTGGCCGCGGCGCGCGGAATCGGGAAGTTCCGCGGCGACGCCGCAATTTCGACCTGGCTCTACGCGATCGCGCGCAGCTTCTGTGGCAAGCGCAGGCGCAAGGCGCGGGCGCTGGCCGACCGCACGGCGAGCGCCGGGCCGGAGGCGCTGCGGCTTGCGGACCCCGCGCAGGGCGCAGACGAGGTGCTGGCCGATCGCGAGCTGCTGCAGGCGATCGAGGGCGCGGTCTCGGAGCTCGCCCCGGGCTACCGGGATGTGCTGCTGCTGCGCGACGTGGAAGGGCTGAGCGCGGCCGAGGTGGCGAGCGCGCTCGCGATGAGCGTACCGCAGGTCAAGAGCCGCCTGCACCGCGCGCGCGTCGCGGTGCGCAACCGGCTCGCTCCGCTGCTGGAGCCTGTGACGGGCGCGGAGGCCGCCGGGCCGATCTCGGGCTGCCCCGAGATCGCGCTGTTGTTCTCGCGCAACCGGGAGCAGGAGATCAGCGCAGAAACGTGCGCCGAGATGCAGGCTCACATCGACCGCTGCCCGCGCTGCCAGCGCACCTGCGACGCGCTCAACCGCACCCTGGCGCTGTGCCGCGCCGTGCCCGAGCCGACCGTGCCCGCCGAGATCCAGGCGGCCGTACGCAAGGAAATCGCGCGCCTGTACGAAGGCGCGCAACACAAGGCCCCGCCGTGACCTCAGGACGATGGGGGTGCGACCCTGGGCCACGGCGGGGCAAGTCAGGGAGAAATCGAGGGCGCCCCCCTTGACCCCTTGGGCGGCGCCTTTGCGCAGCACTCTAGCTCGCAGCACGGTGCCGGACCCTCAGGCTTGACTCAGGATTTGCTCAAAGTTGTCGCGCCTGGGAGCCCACCGCCCCACGCGCCAAGGGCTGTCGCCAATCCCGACGGCGTACCCTACCTCAGCCGCGCGCCGCGAGCCCCGCCAGCCGCGGCGCCGCCGCCAAGCGCTCCACGCGCTGCTGTACGTAACCGATGCCGAGCTCGGCCGCGGTGGCGAACGCGGCGTCGATCAGCGCGCGCGCGCGCTCGCGGTCCGAGCCCGCGGCGCGGCGCCACAGCATCTCGCCGTAGTGGCACTGCGCCATCGCCACCCAGACCCGCGCGCCCATCGCGGCGTCGCGCTCGATGGTCTGCTCGAACCACGCCTCGGCCTCCGCCCAGCGCTCCAGCGTGGCCGCCACCCGCGCCAGCGCATGGGAGACGGGCCCGCCATACATCGACGCGATGCCCAGCCAGATCAGCCTGTCCTGGTAGGGACGCAGCAGCTCGAGCACGCGCGCCGCGCGCGGGCGATCGCCGAGGTCGGCGCAGACCACCGCCATATACATCTGACAGCTGAGCCAGTTGTGGTCGAAGGGCAGATCGCCGAAGTCGTTGACCGCGAGCCGTTCCAGCTCGCGGCGCGCCTCGTGCAGGCGATTGGCGGTGGCGTACAGCGCGGCCAGGCCGCAGCGCCACACCATCGGCAGCGGGTACTTGGCGGCCAGCGCCTCGAGCGGCGCGATCGCCTCTGCCGGGCGGCCCTGCTGCCAGGCGGAGCCCAGCGTGCGGATGGCGTGCCCTTGGTCGATGCCAAGCAACCCGCCGCGCGTTCGTTCCTGGGCGAGCCGCGCGGACTCGCGCTCGCCTTCGGCGTAGCGGCCTTCCCAGAACATGCGCAGCAGGTCGAAACCCCGCGCGCGCTCCTTCTCGTCCGACTGCTGCATCTCCTCGGCCAGCCGCAACGCCGTCGCGAGGTCCGCGTCGGCGCCGACGTGCTGCCCCTTCTGCATCATCAACAGCGCCCGCTGCAAATAGGCGTCAAACTCCAGCCCCTTGGCCTCGATGGTGTGGGTCAGCTCGATGATCTCCGTGGTCAGCGCCAGCCGCTGCTCGAGCTGATCAGGAGCGGTGATCACGCGGTGCTTCATCAGCAGCGCTTCGGCCAGGCTCTCCGGGCTCGCCGCGCGCCGCGCCATCTCCACCGCCGCATCCGCGAGCCGCTCTCGGCGCCCGCGCTCGCGCGTGTTGTACAGCGCGCCGGCGAGCTGACCCAGCAGCAGTGCGCGCAGCTCGGAATCCTGCTCGGGCAGCGCGCCGAGCGCGCGCTCGAGCAACGCGACCTCGACCGGATCGACCGTGCCGGCCTCGCGCACCTGGCGGATCCGCAGCGGGCCGAGCCCTGAATAGCCCAACGCGGCGCGCGCCAGCAACTCGGCGTCCCCGCGCGCGGCGGCCTGATCGGCGACCTCCAGAAACGCCGCCCGCACGCGGGCCGGATCCTCGTGAGCGCCCCGCAGCGCCGTACCGCGCGCGAGCCGCAGCTCCGCGCCGCGCCGCACATCTGCCGGCGTCATCAGCTCCAGTGCCTGCAGCGCCTTGTCGTAGTACTCGACCGCAGTCTCGTAGGCGGTGGCCTCGAAGGCGCGCGCGGCCGCGCGCTCGGCGTAATCGACCGCCTTGGCCGCGCTGCCGATCGCCGCAGCTTCCCCGAAGTGGTAGGCCAGCTCGTCGAGCCGGCTCACGTCGTAGGGCCCGCAGCTGGCCTCGATCGCCAAGGCGATGCGCTGGTGCAACTGCGCCCGCTCGGGCATGCGCAACGATTGGTGCACGGCCTCGCGGATCATGGGGTGGGTGAAGCCGTACACGCCGAGCTGCTCCTCGCACACGATGCGCGCGTCGGAAGCGGCCTGCAGCAAGCCCAGCAGCTGCTCCTGTGGGCATTCCACCAGCTGCCGCAGATCGTTGAAGCGGAAGCGCTGGCCGAGCGCGGCAGCCCAGCGCAGCAACTCGACGCACGCAGGCGGCAGCCGCTCGAGCCGCTTGGCGATCACCTCGCGCACCTCATCGGGTAGACCGAGCTGCCCGGCGACCAGCGCGGCGCGGCCCGGTTCGTCGCCGGCCAGCCTGGCCACGTGGATCACGAACAGCGGATTGCCGGAGGTGATGCGGTGCACCTCGGCCGCGAGCGTCTGGTCCAGGCCGCTCGCCTCTCCCAGCAGCAGCGTGGCGACCTCCTGCTGCGACAGACCGGAGAGCAGCAGCTGCTCGCAGCTCTTGGCCAGCACCGCCGTGCTGCTCGCAAAGGCCGAGGCCTGACCGAGCTCGGTCGTGCGGTACGTGCCGACGATCAAGATGCGAGCGCGCGCAGCCATGCGCGACAGCGTCTCGAGCAGCAGCAGCGAAGCGCGATCGGCCCAGTGCAGGTCGTCGAGCATCAGCGCCAGCGGCCGCGCAGCCGATGCGCGCACGATGAAATTGACCACGCTGTCGAGCACGAACAGGCGGTCCTGATCGGTCGGCCGCTCCGGCGGCTCGGGCACCTCCGGGAACAGCGCGCTCAGCTCGGGGCACAGCCGGCACAGATCCGACGCACCTGCGCCCATGTGCTCGCGCAGGGCTTCCGGCGCGTGTTCCTCGGTCAGCCGCCGCACCACCTGCAACCAAGGCCAGAACGGGGGTGCACCTTGCCCCTCGTAGCAATGGCCCTCGAGCGCCAGCGCGCCCTGCGCGCGCGCCAGCAACATGACCTCCTCGGCCGCACGCGTCTTGCCGATGCCCGGCTCGCCGCCCAGCAGGAACACCGAGCCCCTACCCTCGAGGCTTGCCTCTAGCGCGGCGCGCAGCCGCTGCATCTCCGCTTCGCGGCCGACGTAGGACAGGATCGGCTTGGGCCGCAGCGCGCTCTGAATCGGCGCCGAGCCCGCGGGCGGTGCTGCAGGCACGCTCGACGCGGACACGCCCTGCGTGCGCTCGCCTCCGGGCAACTCGACCTCGGCCACGAAACGATAACCGCGACCTCGCGAGTTGCGGATCAGCTCGGTGCCGAAGGTTCCGTCCCCGAGTGCGCGCCGCAGCTCCCACACCGTCTGGGTGAGCACCGCCGCGGTGACGGTCACGTCGGGCCACAGCTCGGCCAGCAGCTCCTCGCGCGACACCATGCGGCCGCGCTGCCGCACCAGGTACAGCAACAGGTCGAAGGCGCGAGGAAAGATCTTCACCGGTTGCTGATCCCGGCGCAGCTCGGCGCGCAGAGCGTCCAGCTCGAAGCGAGCGAACCGGTAGATCTCTGGCTCTCCGGACCCCATCAACCGGGTCGACCTTTCGACGCGCACGCGAGCAACATCCTTAGCCGGAGCGCCTCGGACTCGCAACGCGGGGGGCGGTGGCGCCGGGACCCGGAACGGGCCGCGTGCCGCCACTCGGGTCGCGTCGTTTCGCGCTGCGGCCAAGCGGAGCGCGATGCGGGACACAGCATCAGCCATGCTCGCGCTCGTACCGGCCGCGCGCTCCGCAGGACTTCCGCGTGCAGCACCGCGGATGGCGCCGACCGGCCTGCGCGCGGCAACCAATCCCCAGGCGAAAAAGATCTGCAGGCGGGCTTGTTTGGCCAGAATCGATGGAGCATGTACTTGTGTACTAGCTGAACTCGGGGGATTTCACTCGATTTTCTCGCGACTTAGCTAATCCTGGGGATTCACGTGAACTTCCAGCCTTTCTATCATGAGCCGCGACTACCGGGGGATGCGACTCAAGAAGAGCGGCCCCCTGGTCTGCACACCAGGACACGCCACGTGAGCGCCGCAACTCCATTCTTCCGCGAAGAGCTCGACCGTTTCGCGGAGCGCTACCGCCTAACCGCCCGCGAGCACGACGTGCTGTTCCTGCTGGTCACCGGTTGCAGCACGGTGCCGGCGATCGCCGCCCAGCTCAGCCTCAGCCAGAACACGGTCCACAACCACTTCAAGAACGTCTTTAGGCGCACCCGCACCAACACGAAGTCGGGCCTGCTGGCGCTCTTCATCAAGGAAGCCCTGGGGCGCCAGGCAGGCGTGGTGCCCTTCGTGCGGCGCCCGCACGTGCTGCTGGTCGAGCCCGACCCGTCCGAGCGCGAGCGCATGATCGAGGGTCTGGGCTCGCGCGGACTCTCGACCCTGGTCGAGGTGGACTCCACGCGCGTCTTGGAGCGCATTGCGCAGGAGCGCATCGACGCGGTGGTGGCCGATCTCGCCCTGCCAGGCGGGAGCGGTCGCGGCGTGCTCGACGACATCGTCAGCCGCTTCGGGCGCTATCCCATCGTATTGGTGACCTGCACGGGGCCGAGCGTGGCGCGCAGTGAGTGGATCGCGCGCGGCGCGCGCGATCTGTTCGAGAAGCCGGTCAGCAACGACCGGCTCGCGTTCGCGGTGATGGAGCATTTCGTGGACTCGCCCTACGACCGCAGCCGCTTGCTGCGCGTGGACACCGAGGTCCCGGCCCGCATCAACGAGTCGGTGCAGGGCCAGATTGGCAACGTCGGCTTCGGCGGCGCGTTCGTGGCCGTGCGCAACGGCGATTTGGTGGAAGCCAAGCGGCTGGCCGTCGGCTCGCGCGTGCGGCTCGAGTTCCAACTCGACGAGCGCCAGCGGCTCGACGTGCAGGGCGAGGTGCGCTGGCGGCGCGACGCGTCGCGGCCGGCTTCCGAAGCCGGCATCGGCATCCAGTTCGTCGAGATGCGCGAAGACCAGCGTCAAGCAGTCGAGGAATTCGTACGCCAGCGCAAGCTGCTCGGCTTTGCCCCGCCGCCGCCGAGCAAGCGTCGCGCGCCGCACAGAACCTGGTCGCCGCAGTAGCGGCTGCAGCGCGCAGCGAATCCAATTGCTCGGGATGCGATTGCACCGGCGCGCGGGAGCGTGCTGTAGTGCTCCAAAGGCGTACTCGTGCGTGCTTCGCGCACATTGGTGATCTTGACGGGATCCTGCGATGCATCTCTCAATTGTTCGGCCGCGGCACTGGTGGTGGCGGCAAGCCCGGCAGCTGGGCGGACATGGGAGCGTAAGCCCGCAGATGGCCGAACCGCGGAAGAGCCGCAAGAATCCACGCGCCCACGTCACGTTGGTGGCGCGCTATCGCAGCCCGACCGCGTTCGAGTTCGTCAAGGAGCAGTGCTTCGATCTGTCCGCGGGCGGCATGTTCATCAAGTCACCTGCGCCCGCGCCCGCCGGCACGCTGATCAAGCTCGAATGCGACCTCGACGGCGGCTCCGGCACGATCCGCGGGGTGGCGCGCGTGGTGTGGCTGCGGGAGCTCGAGACCGACGACCAGCCCGCCGGGATGGGCGTGAAGTTCGTCAAGCTCGAGGCAGGCGGCCGCGAGGCCATTCAAGCCATCCTGAAGCAGCTGGGCGCGGCCGAGCGCGCGGACGGCCAGAGCTCGGCGCCGCCGCCCCGATCGTCCTCCGCGCGGCCGGCCGAAGCGCCGTTGCCCGCACCCTTCGCCAAAACGCCTTCGGCCGCACCCAAGGATGAAGCTCAGGCGCAGGCTACGGAAGCACAGCCCGCATTGCAGGCCGCAGGCTCGGCTGGCGCGACCGAGCAGACCGCCGCGACGCTGGCACACGATGGCGACCAGGCGGAGCTGCCTGAGCCCAAAGCGCACGCTGCGCGGCCGGATGCGCGGGAGCTGCGCGAACGGCTGCGCCAAGCCAAACCCCCGCGCGCAGCCAGTGGCGGGCCCGCTCACGCGCCGGAACGCCCCACGCCGCTCGAGATGCCGCGTCCGGCGGAGGTGGCCGCAGCGATCGCGCGCGCAACTGGAGCGTCCCAGGCCGCGGAAGGGCCTGCCGCGGCTGCGCGCGAGCGGCGCGAGCCCGAGCGCAAACCCAGCGCGTCGGTGGCCGACGCCAAACCGGCTCCGGCCGCGCCGCGCGCGCTGCCCGCGCCGCCCGCAGCGCAACCGAACGCGCCCCGCGCGTCCCGCAGCAGCAGGCGCTTGCCGCTGGTGATCGCAGCGTTGGTGGTGCTGGCCGCCGCGTTCCTGGCGCTGCGGCCGAAGCCGCCGCACGCGCGCCTGCCGCAGCAAGCTGGGCCGCCACCGCAGGCCGCTGCGCTGGCGCCGCGAGCCCCGCCGGAGCCCGCCGCGCCACCGACCTACGCGATCGAGGTGGCCACCGCGCCGGAAGGCGCGCGTGTCACACTCGGCGACAAGTCGCTGGTCGCGCCCGGCACGTTCGAGCTGGCCACGCTCGACGGCCCGGTCGAGCTCAAGGCCGAGAAGGACGGCTTCGAGCAAGCCACTGCGACCATCGATCGCGTCGGCTTCATGCTGGACGACGGCGTGATGCGGCGGCGCGTGGTGCTGGCGCTGAGCGAGACGCCGCAGCCGGCGCCGGTCGAGCCGGTCGAGGCGAAGAAGGCTGAGCCGGCACCGGAGGCGGAAGCGAAGGCGGCACCGCACAAGCCCGCAGCCAGCAGCCCGCCCGAGGTTGCGCGAGCCTCCAAGCCGAGCAGCCACGAGCCCCGCGCCCAGGCCGAGTCGGCCAAGCCCGAGCCCGCGACGAAGACGGCACAAACCACGCGGTCCGAGCCGCAGCCGAAGCCGGCCGCGGTGCCCGCTGCCGCGCAGGCGCCGCTGCAGGCGGCGACCGCGTGTCTGAGCACGGGCGACAACCCCTGCGTGGTCGCCGCGCTCGAGGGCAAAGCCAAGACGCCGCAGGAGCTCGAGCTGCTGATCGAGACCTACCGCGCGATGGGCAAGAACGAGCAGGCGGAGAAGCACATGCAGGTCTACGTCGCCAAGTTCCCGACCGGGCGCCGCGCCAACGGGTACCGCCGAATGCTCGAGCGCAGACAAGGCGAAGCCGCGCCTTCCCTCGCGCAGCCGTGAATGGTCGGCAGCCGCGCCGAGTTGGCGCGCCTTGCGCTTGCGCCGTAGAATTGCAGGAATGGATCGGGCGGCGTTTCAGGAAGCTCTGCTGCAGGTGATGGAATGCAAGCTGCACTGGGCCTGGCCGGCGTTCACCCGCGGGCTGGTGCCCAAGTCCCTGCTTCACCTGCACCTCGAGCAGGAGTACGCCACCTACGTCCGTGATTTCCCGCTGCTGATCGGACGCGCCTACGTGCAGTGTCCGATCGCCGAGGTACGGCGCGAGCTGGTCGAGAACATGTTCGAGGAAGAGACCGGCGGGCTCTCCGCGGGACGGCCCCACCCGGAGCTGTTCCTGGAGTACCCCAAGGGCCTCGAGATGGATCTGTCGCGCTTCGAGCGGGTGCAGCTGATGCCACGCGCCGCCGACTTTCGGGCCGTGCTGGACGCCCACACGCTCGCGCAAGGCTGGGAGACGGCCGCGGCGGTGACGACGATCTTCCTCGAAGGTACCAGCTACGAGCGCGGCGAACTCGAAGGCGGCGCGCAGAAGCGACCGCAAGCGCGCCTCTCGGAGCACCCGCTGGTGCGGCACTACGGTCTCCCGATCGAGCACCTTGCGCTGACCAAGGCGCACCGCCAGGTCGAAGGCGACCACCGCGCCGCAGCTTGGCGCGTGATGCTCGACTTCGTGCCCGCGCCGGCCCGCCCGCGGGTGGTCGCCGCGATGGAAGACACGCTGGGAGCGTGGCAGCGCTACCGCGACGAGGTGGCGGAGGCCTGCGGCATCCGCCGCGGCGCATCGGGCGAGCCGATCCGCCGAGCGAGCTGAGCGCTCGCGCGCCCAGTCCGGTCCCTGCCCAGAAATGGCGCTTCGGAGGATCCAACAGGAAGACGGGAAGGCGAGGAGAACACAAGACTCGGGACTTCCGGCCACTGGTCTAAACTTAGTTGATGATCTGCAGGTTCAGGCCGCCGACGTAGGCGTAGCTCACGAAGCGGTCGAAGCCGTTGACGACGATGCCCACCTCGCGGTCGGCCACCAGCGTATGCACGCCGTCGTGCTGGTCGCCGGCCAGCACACGCGAATCGTTGCCGCTGGTCACCTTGGGAAACGAGAGCTGGCAGCGGTAGATCACCCGATCGGGCGGCGGGTCGCCAGCCGCCCGATCGACACCGTCGGCCGCCGCCTTCTCGCAGTCGTCCGGAAGCGGCGCCCCGTCGAGCAAGATCTTGGCTTGCGAGTCGGCCATGATGGTGACGAAGTCGAACGCATACTTGTCGGGTGTGAGAAAGATGTAGTCCTTGCGGTATTGCTCGATCGGCGGCACCGGGAAGATGTCTGGATCGCCGCCGGGATACTGCTTGGGAATGCCGGTCACGGCCTGGCTCGGCAGTGCCTGCAGCACGGAGACCGGCTTGTCCGCTCGCAGGATCAGATCCTGGTCGGCCTGCAGGATCGCGTCCTCGCCCTGCCTCAGGTGAAAGCTGTCGTCCGGCGGCGGCAACGTCGTCGTGACGGTGGTGATGCCCTTGGCCACCGCGAGCACGCGCACCCACTCGGGGTAGTTGATCACCGACACACCCAGCGGATCGTTGGGAAAGGCGGCGGCAGCCAGCGCCTTGGTCCGGTTCGGCGTACGCGCGACGCTGTAGAAAGTACCCAGCGTGGCGTCGGGGATCAGCTGCGCTTCAAGGTGGTCAGCACAGCACTGCCGCGTGGCGTAGGTCGCGAAGATCGGGACATCGGAAGCCTCGCTGCCCACGTAGACCGTGACCGGCTCCGTGGCTTCCACCACGCTGCCGGTGAAATCGGCGTTGAAGCCCTGGGTCTCGAGGTTCACGACGTCGTAGCGGTTGATGCTGATGTCGATGCTGTCTCCCGGTCCGGATTCCGGAATCGGGTCCGCGCCCACGACCTTGACCACCTTGTCGCCGAAGCTGACGTGGACGTCGGTGTTGTCGCGCGTGCCGACGACGGTCAGAAAGGCCCGCAGGTCCTCGTTCGTCGTGGTCGGATCGAAATCCTGATCGGGATTGTCGGAGTTGGCGATCGTCTGAGGCCAGCCGTTGATGGTGTACCTCTGACCGATCGCGGAGGTCGGCAACAACAGCGACGCGCCGTTGGAGAACACGTTGACGTTCTCGAGCGGGTTGAACTGGTAAGCCACGATCGGATGGCTGGAGCTGAGCCTGAAGGCATTCGAGCTCACCGCGGTATTGGTGCCGTCGTTGAGACCCATCTCCGAGGAGCCGTCGACCTCGCGCCGCGGCAGCTTGAACACCTCGAGCGCGCCGGGCGGGACGGTCACCGCGTCGATCGAGCTAGCCTGCAACGCCGCGCCGAATTGCGCGTTGTTGATCTCGACCTGCACGTCGACCGGGACCGCCTGCGGGTTCGCCATGGCCACGGCGAACTGCTGGTGCGAAGCGTCGTTGAGGTTGTTGATGGCGGCATTGTCGAGGTCGACCGGAAAGAACTCGCAGCCCACGTAGCTGCGCTGGTCGTCGGCCACCTGACACATGTTCCGGCACACGCCCTGGTAGCACGCGTCGCCGGCCGCAAGATCGCAGGTCATGGTGTCGACCCACTGCTCGCCCTGCTCGTCGCAGGTCTGCACCACGTTCTTGTCGCAACCCGAGTCGCCGAGCTCGCACGGCTGGCAGCGCAAGCTGCCCGGCCCGCAGTTGATGCAGCCTCGCGCGACATTGCACACCTGGTTGCTCGCGTTGCAGTCCTCGCTCTGGACTTCGAGGAACTCACCTTCAGCCTTGCACGACAGGTGAACGTTGCCCGCGCACGCCACGTCGCTCGGCTTCCTGCAGCTGAACGTGGCCGGACCGGCGTCCGGCTGGTCGGGCAGCCGCGGCAAGTCGATCACGGCTCCGTGCGTGGCGCAGCCGAGCGCTCCGAGCAACGACAGCAGCAGCGGCGACAGGAGGCGAGCTGGAGGCGAGGATCTCATCGGACACAGGCGCGGAGGCTCGGCGTGAAAGCGAGCCGGTCAGCGCTGCATGGTAAAGGTATCGATCGAGGTGTGGGTCCAGAAGCGCGCCGACAACATGTTGTACTTGAACGCGTTGTAGTCGAAATCGTCGATTCGAATCGCACGCACCGACCACAGCACGACGCCGGGCGTGATGTCGCTCAGCCCATCGATCGAAGAGAAGTCGGGAATCGTGCTGGATTGCAGCGAGCCAGGCACGATCTGAGTCCAGGCCGGCAAATCGTCGCCGCCGGTTATCTCGATCACGTACATGTCCGGCGGGGTCCCGTCGAGCTGCCAGTGCAGCACGCGGTCGGCGGGAATGGGCGCGCCCTGCGGCGGAGCCACCGGCGCGGGGATTGCCAGGAAGTCGTCGACGACGACCGGCTGAGCGCCCTGCGAGACGCCGGTGCGGCGCACTTCGGTGTACGGCGTCGTGTCATTCTGGTCGCCGGTGTACCAGCCGGCAACCAGCAAATAACGCGCGTCCGAAAGCGCGCCAACCAGCGCGGGCTGCGCCAGAAAGCGAAGCAGGGACGCGCTGGTGAAGCTGGTCACCATGTCGAGCGCGTTGCTGCCGACCTCGCGCACGATTGCGCCCTGCCCTCCGAGATCGATATCGGCTTCCACCCGGAACTGGTCCGGGCCGTTCGCGGTGCCCTGCGGCAACCGCGCCAAGCTGACCTGCAGCTCGCGGTCCAGCGGGATATCCATGTTGATGTCGACGCCGGTGGTCTCGTTGCCGGGCGAGGTCAGCACGTCGCGGGCGACGCCCATCTGATAGGGCGTGAACGCGCCGGTGTCGCGGCGCTCGAGCCCGGCGATCGCATACACCGCCAACCCGGCGGGCCGGGCGAAGATGCGATATGGGTAGCCGTGCACGCCGGTCGGAGAGCCCCGCTCCAAGATGCGCGCCATCGTGCCGCCGACCGCAGGGCTGGGGTTGGGGATGTCGAACTGGACGCGGGTGGTGAACACGTAAGCCACCCGCACCTCGTTGGCGCGCGGCTCGGGAATCACGTTCCAGGCGTTGATCGCGAACTCGTTGCCTCCCGGGAAGATCAGCTCGCCGGAGATCAGCGAGCCCGCCGCGCCACGGCCGCCGCCGCTGGGCTGGCCGGGCATCGCACAGGCTGGATCCAGCAACGGCGTCACGTGCACGGTCACGTTCTGCGCATCGAAGGCGACGATCGAGGCGCGCTCCATACACTTGGCAGCGACGTGCACGGTCAGCGGCCCGACCAGGTCATCGCCCGCGAACGTGATCTGCCCGTGGGCGTCGGTCATCCCCTGATACGGGCCGTCGAGCGCGTCGCCGACCAGCACGAAGGCGTTGGGAACGACCAGACCCGCGATCGAGTCGACCACCGTCACGTTGAGCGTGCCCTGGATCGGCCCGCCGCTGAGCCCGCCGTGATCGGTGTCGGTGAGATCCTGGTATTCGAACGCGTCCTTGGCGAGCAGCGAGGGCTGGCCGGCGTCGGACGGCCAGGAAGCGAGCACGTCGGCGGACCCCACGGCGCCGGGCGGTGTCTTGCAGCGCACCTGGTTGGGCGTGATCACGCGCAGGTCCGTGCAGGCCTGGCCTCCGACTGTGACGCCGACCGAGCCATCGAAGCCGGCGCCGTCGAGGGTGATCAGCAGCGATGTGCCGCCCGCGATCGAGCCGCTGGCCGGATCGACCAGCAGCGGATTGTAGGCATAGGCGCCCGCCCGCGTGGCCTGATCGGAACCGACCTCGACCCGGACGTCGACCGTGCCGGGGCGGCCGGCCGGCACCACCACGCTGATCGAGTTCCTGTCCTGCAGCCGCGTATCCGCAGGCTGCGCCATCTGATCGCCGAAGAAGACCAACGCGTCCGCGCTGAAGCCGCTACCGCGCACCAGCACCGTGTTGCCGCCGGCGAACGGACCGCTGCCCGGCTCGACCCCGGTGACGGTCAGCGTGGAGGCGTTGATGCCGGTGTCGGGAAAGCCCGAGCTGCCGGCGGCGCTGCCCGTCTTCTTGGGCTGCTGCTTGCCGAGCTGGCCGACCGCAACGTGCTTCTGGGAGCACCCGCCCAGAGAGGACCCGGCCAGCACGGCGGCGAGCACGGCGAAAGCCGGGAGGCGATTTGCCCACGTCGCGGCCCCCCCCGTACCATGGATGGCAACCACCGGCGCACACCCCAAAGGCTTCTCGCTGGCGTTCATCGCCCCGAGACATCGATACTAAAGCGCATCCGGCTACCCCAGGCAAGATGAAGCTGATCCGCCTCGTCGTGAGCGACCTGCACCTGGGCACGGGCATCCAGAGCGGCAAGCTCAATTCGCTCGAGGACTTCTTCGAAGACGACCGCTTCGCGCAACTGCTGGCGTTCTACGAGGCGCAGACCGCAGAAGACACGGAAATCGAGCTGATACTCAACGGCGACATCTTCGACCTGCTCAAAGTCAAGATCGGCAACACGTGGCCCACCGAAATCACGGACGAAATCGCCCGCGAGAAGCTGCGCCTGTGCCTGGAAGGCCATCCCAAGCTGGTGCTCGCGCTGCGGCGTTTTCTCTCCGCCGGACGGAGGCGGCTGGTGTACCTACCCGGCAACCACGATCTCGACATGTGGTTCAGCGGTCCCCAGGAGCTGTTCAAGCGCTACGTGGCGCCCGGCGAGCTGGCCGACCGAGTGCGTTTCATCACCACCGGCGACACCTACTACCTGCCCGAGGGCATCCAGATCCGTCACGGCCATCAGCTCGAGCGCATCCATCGCGTCGACTACAACCGGCTGGTGCGCGAGCGCAGCGACGGCCGCAAGGTGTTGCAGCTCTCTTACGGCAGCCTGTGGATCCTGGAGGTGCTCAACCCGGCCAAAGAGCTGCGCAACAACGTGGACCGCATTCAGCCGCTGCGCTTGTTCGTGCTCGGATCGCTGTTCTTCGATCCGCGTTTCGCGCTGCGCTTTCTGCTGCGCGCGGGCTTTCACCTGCTGCGTCGCCGCATCTTCACGCTGCGCGCCTGGACCGAGCGCTTTCGCTCGATCCCGCGGGTCCTACGCGAGGAGGTGTTCGAGCTGGGCGGCTACGACGCCGCAGCCATCCGCTATCTGCAGCGGCTGCGCGGCGTGCACACCTTGATCATCGGTCACAGCCATTCGCCCCGCTTCCGCGTGCTGCGCGACTCCAAGCTGATGGTGAACACCGGCACCTGGATGAAGATGATCAACCTCAACCTGCAGTACCTGGGCCAGGACAGCGGCCTCACCTACGCGCTGATCGAGTACCCCGAGGACGGCAGCGTGAGGACGCGGCTGATGCGCTGGTACGGCACCCACCAGCCATGCGAAGTCATCCCCTACGCGTATTGATGGCCGGCGCAGCGCGCGTCGCGGCGGCGCTGGCGTGGCTGGTCGGCACGGCACAGGGCGCACGCGGCGAGCCCACGCAGGCCTCGGCCCCGGCGACTACCGGCGGGCCCGTGCTGCGCATCGAGCCGCCCGACGCGCGAGTGCTGCGGGTCGGCATGACCGGGACGGTCGAGGTCATCGTGTCGGGGGATTTCGATCCGGCGCAGCCGCTGCTGTTGACGCCTGCAGCGGAGGGCGATGCGGTGCGCGTGGTGCGCGGGCGACTGCTGCGGACCGACGCGCGGCCCGAGCCCGGCGGCGGGCTGCGCTTCGCCGTGCCGATCCTCGCGCGCAGCCCGGGCACCGCCGTGCTCAGGGTCGATCTGCTGACCTACCGCTGCCGCCCGCGCTGCATGGCGGTGCACGCGAGCGCGACTCGGGTACTGCAGGTGGCGGGGCCGTGAGAGGCAGGGGGACGAGGACGCTACGAGGGATCGGGCGGGGCCTGGTCATCGTGGCAAGGTGTGCCTAGATGGCATGAGGGCGAGACAGCTTTGCGCGGCGAGTTGACAAAATGTCCTCTTACGCCATAATGGCGCGATGCAGAGCGAAGGCCTGGCGACCATCCTGATCGTCGAGGACGAACGCTCCAATCTGCTCTCGCTCGAGCGCATCTTCGGCCGCGAGGGCTTTCGTACCCTGCTGGCGGAAGACGGCCAGCAGGCGCTCGAGCTGTGCCGCAAGCACCGCGTGGACGTCGTGCTCACCGATCTCATGCTGCCGGGCATGAGCGGCATCGAGCTGCTGCGCGCGCTCAAGACCGTCGCGCCCGAAGCCGAAGCAGTAGTGATGACCGCATACGGCACGGTCGAAAAAGCGGTCGAGGCGATGCGCGAGGGCGCCTACGACTTCGTGGAGAAGCCGCTCAAGCGGCTGCAGATCGTCAAGACCGTGCGCAAGGCGGCCGAACGCCACGCGCTGCTGGCGGAGAACCGCACCTTGCGCAAGGAGCTGTCGGCGCTGCGCAACCGCAGCATCGTGGGTTCCTCGCCAGCGCTGCGGCAGATCCTGGAGGTCGCGACACAGGCCGCGCCCTCGACCGCGACCGTGCTGGTACTGGGCCAGAGCGGAACCGGCAAGGAGCTGCTGGCACGGCACATCCACGAGCAGAGCGGGCGCTCGGGTCCGTTCGTAGGCGTCAACCTGGCCGCCTTGCCCGAGACCATCGTCGAGTCGGAGCTGTTCGGCCACGAGAAGGGCGCCTTCACCGGGGCGGTGGCGCGGCGCGCCGGCCGCATCGCGCAGGCCGAGGGCGGCACGCTGTTCCTGGACGAGATCGGCGAGCTCTCGGTAGCGGTGCAGGTCAAGCTGCTGCGCGTGCTGCAGGAGGGCGAGTACGAGCCGCTGGGCGGGACCACCCAGCGCGCTAGCTTTCGCCTGATCGCGGCCACCAACCGCGACCTGATGGTCGAGGTCGAGGCCGGGCGGTTCCGCGAAGATCTGTTCTACCGCCTCAACGTCATCGCCATCACTTGCCCCACCCTGTCGCAGCGGCGGGACGACATCCCACTGCTGGTCGACCACTTCCTGCAGGTCTACTGCCGCAAGAACGACAAGCCCGCGCTGACCGTGACCCGCGAGGCGCTCGACCGCCTGATGGCCTACGAGTGGCCGGGCAACGTGCGCGAGCTCGAGAACGCCATCGAGCGGGCGGTGGTGCTGAGCAAAGGGCCCGCGATCGGGCCCGACAACCTGCCCCGACCGATCGCGCAGGCCGAGCAGACCGGCCGCGAGCTGTCGTTCCCGGTAGGGACGCGGCTCGAAGAGATCGAGCGCCGCGTGATCCACGCGACGCTGTCGCACACCGCCGGCGACAAGCGGCTGGCGGCGCAGCTGCTCGGCATCGCGACCCGCACCATCTATCGCAAGCTCGCCGCCGAGGAGACATGACATTTTGGCAAAAACGCCGGAGCACAGGCCGCGCGCGCTGCCAGCTTGTCTCACACGGATCGGCAGGGCGCTGCGATCGACGCGGTTTTCGCTGTGGTCTCGGGTGATTGAGCCCGAGGCACGGCTCTTGCTTTGCAACCCCTCCGGAGGAGTGTCTTGAACCTGGCCCTGCACGGGCGGAAGCTCTCCGCAGCCATCCTGCTGGTCTCGCTGGCGCTGTCGGCGTTGTTTCTCGCCCGCGGCACCACCAGCCTGCTGGCCGGGGCTCTGCTTCCGCCGCGGCCGGCCCTGGCGCAGGCGACCGGCACGGGCGGCGCTACGCGCCCGCCGGGCTCCGAGCTCCCGGACTACAAGGCGATTCTCAAGCGCAACATGTTCGACCCCACGACCGGGCCGCTGTGGCCGCCCAAGCCGCCGCCGGCCCCGCCGGAGGACGTGGACCCGAATGGCGCGCCCGATGAGGCCGAAGCTCTGGCACCGGGGCAGCTCCCACCGCCCTGCGATGGCTCGACCAAGCTGATCGCAGCGGTCTACTCCGAGCGCTTTCCGGAATGGTCGTTCGCCACCCTGACCTCGGGCTCCGAGTCGCCACTGCTCTACCGCAAGGGCGGCAAGCTCGGCGACATGGAGGTCGACACCATCCTGCCCAAGGCGGTGTACATGCGCCAGAGCGACCGCCGGCTGTGCTCGCTGGTGCTGTTCGTGGACAAGGCCGCGATTCAGGCACGCGCCGCGGTACCCGTGGTCCGGCCACCGGTGCCCAGGGCGGCGCCGATGGCTGCCGCCGCGATGGGCGGCATCAGCGAAGCGGAGATGGATCAGAACATCCATGCGGTCAGCGACACCAAGTTCAGCGTTCCGCGCAGCTTCGTCGACAAGATCCTTTCCAATCAGGCCGAGATCATGAGCTCGGCGCGCGTAGTGCCCCACGAGGAGAACGGACAGGTCGTCGGCGTCAAGCTCTACGGCATCCGCCGTAACAGCCTGCTCGGCAAGCTCGGCCTGCAGAACGGCGACATGCTCCGCACCATCAACGGCTTTGCGATGTCGAGCCCGGACACCGCGCTCGAAGCGTATTCGCGGCTGCGCACCGCGAGCAACCTCGCGGTCGCGATCGAGCGCCGAGGCCAGCCCATGAACATCCAGTACGACATCCAATGATGGCGCTTATGATGAAGAAGACGTTCGTCCCAGAGTCAGACTCGAAGCTGCAGCTGCGCCGGGCGCGCGCGCTCGCGCTGCTGGTGGCGGTGGCGGTGGCCGCGCCGGTGACCGCGCTGCCCGCTTCCGCCCACGCGCAGGCCAAGCCGAAGCGGCCCAAGAAGCCCGCCCCCAAGCCTGCCCCCAAGCCCGCCCCCAAGCCGCCCGCGCGACCGGGCACCGCTGCGGCCCCGCCGGGACAAGCGGGCGCGAACACGGTGCCGGAGCTCAAGCCTTTCGAGACCGGCATCGATTATCAGCCGACCTCCCCGCGCTCGCTGGTCACCTTCAATCTCGAGGATGCCTCGCTCACGGACCTGGTGCGGCTGATCTCGCAGATCACCGGCAAGCGCTTCATCCTTCCGGGCACCACGCGCGCGATCAAGGCGACCGTGTACGCGCCGACCAAGGTGACCGCCGGCGAGGCGTACCAGGCCTTCCTGTCGATCCTGGAGCTCAACGGCATGGCCATCGTACCGGCGGGCCGCTACCTGAAGATCGTGGAATCCGGCCGGGTCGAGGGCCGGCCGATCCCGCTGTACACCGGCCGCGACGGCGTGCCCGCGGGCGATCGCTTCGTGACGCGGCTGCAGCACGTGAACAACATCTCGGCCGAGGACGCCGCCTCGCTGCTCGAGCGTTTCAAGTCGGGCGACGGCAGCATCACGGCCTACGCCCCGACCAACATTCTCATCATCACCGACACCGGAACCAACATCCGGCGCATGCTGCGCATCCTCGACGTGGTCGACGTCGCGGCAACCGGCGTGCAGATCTGGGTGGAGCCGGTTCACCACGCCAGCGCGGCCGACGTCGCCTCGCGCCTCAACGACATCTTCGAGCCGGGCAAGGGTGGCAACTCGGCGCCCAAGGGCAAGGCCCCGGCCCGCCCGCCGCCCAAGGGCAAGGCGCCGGCTCCGGGCAGCCAGACCATTGGCTCGCGCGAAGGCGACCTGACCTTCAACAAGATCCTGGCCGACGATCGCACCAACTCGTTGATCATCGTTGCCACCGAGCGCGCCTACCTGCGCATCCTCGAGATGCTCAAGTACCTCGACGTGTCGATGGAGGGCGAAGGCAAGATCCATGTTCACCACCTGCAGCACAGCGACGCCGAGGAGATGGCGACGACGTTGCAGGCGCTGATCAGCGGCCGCGGGGGCGGTGGCGCTACGCGCGCCAAGGGCAAGGGCGCGGCGCCCGCCGCCGGTGGAGGCTCGGACGACGTGTTCGAGGGCAAAGTCTCGGTGACCGCCCACAAGGCGACCAATGCGCTCGTGATCACCTCCTCGTCGCACGACTACGCGGCGCTCGAGCCCGTGATCGAAACACTCGACGTCGAGCGCAAACAGGTCTTCATCGAGGCCGTGATCATGGAGCTGAGCATCAACCGCAGCCGCACCTTCGGCGTGGCGTTTCACGGGGGCATTCCCGATCTCGCGGGCAAGGACTCGGTCTCGGTGCTCGGCTTCCGCGCCGCCAACACCATCGGCGGCCTACAGGGCATGGCCGCCAACGGCGAGGTGCTGACCGGTCTTGCGGTGGGCGTCCAAGGGCCGGTGATCGCCAACTCGCAGCAGCTGGTCGGGCTGTCGCTGCCCGGCTTCGGAGTCGCGATCAACGCGCTCGCGTCCTCGGGCGACGCCAACATCCTGTCGACGCCGCACCTGATCGCCACCGACAACGTGGAGGCCTCGATCAGCGTGGGCCAGAACGTGCCGCTGCAGACCTCGGGCGTGAGCCCGCTCGGCGCGCTGGGCGGCCTGGGTGGGCTGGGCGCGCTCGCCGGGCAGGCCGGGGCGACCGGCGCCACGGGCGCGCTCGGTGCGCTCGGCGGCCTGGGCGGGCTCGGCTTCGCCGGCGCGGTGCCACGCCAGGACGTCGGCACCACGGTGACCATCACCCCGCACATCAACGAGAGCGACGAGATCCGCCTGCAGATCCAGCAGGAGATCTCCTCGGCAGGCGCGCCGAGCAAGGAGGGCGCGCTGGGCGTGGTCTCGATCGACCGCACCAAGGCCAAGACCGAGGTGGTGGTGCGCGATCAGCAGACCGTCGTGATCGGCGGGCTGATGCGCGACCAGGTAACGACGGCCGACACCAAGGTGCCGGTGCTGGGCGACATCCCGCTGATCGGCGCGCTGTTCCGCAGCAGCAACAAGCAGAAGATCAAGAAGAACCTGCTGATGTTCCTCACCCCCTACATCATCCGCTCGCCGGAGGACCTGCGCTCGATCTACGAGCGCAAGATGCGCGAGCGCCAGGAGTTCCTCGACCGCTACTTCGTGTTCAGCGAGGCCGACTACGAGCCGCCGCTGGACTACTCGCGCACGCGCGGCTTGGTCGGCGAGATCATGACCGAGCTCAAGCTGCTCGACCAGAAGAAGCAGTTGCTCGCGGACGCCGCCAAGCATCCGGAGCTGGGACACCACCCCCAGCCGTCCGTGGGCGAGGCCGCCGCGCAGGAGTCTAGCGACGGCGAGGATCAGGTGATCGAGCCGGGCACGCCCGGGGGCGCGCAGACCGGTGCGGAGCCAGGCGGCACCGAGACCCCCGCGCCGGAGGCCGCTCCGACCGGGGAAGCACCGCCGCCGCCCCCGGCGGCGCCGGGCGGCGAGCCGCCGCCGGTGGAGGGCCAGTGAGCGAAGAGCGTTACATCGGCGAAATCCTCGTGCGACAGGGTGCGCTCAGCTCCGAGCGTCTGGAGCAAGCGCTGGACCTGGCACGCGAAAAAGGCATTCGCCTCAAGGACGTGCTGGCGTCGACCAACGCGGTCGACGAGGAGTCCTACGTCGAGGCGCTGGCGCGCGAGCTCGGGCTGGAGGTGATCACGCGCATCGCAGCCGATCAGGTGCCGGGCGAGCTGATCGCGCGCGTGCCCATCAACTTCGCGCGCCAGCACCGGCTGCTGCCCTTTGCCGAGAGCGACGGCGTGGTGCGCGTCGCCGTCAGCAACCTGCTCGACCTGTCGGCGCTGGACGACCTGCGGGCGCTGTTGGGCAAGCGCTGCCAGGCGGTCGCGGCGCCGCCCGACCTGGTCGAGGACGCGATCAACCGGGTCTACGAGCGCCGCGACGAGAACGCGCTGGCGGAGTCCGACAAGGACGACGACGCCGAGGAGCTGCAAGACCTGATCGACATGACCGACGAGGCGCCGGTCATCCGTTGGGTCAACAACCTGTTTTACGAGGCCGTGCGCGACCGCGCCTCGGACATCCACATCGAGCCCGGCGACAACGAGGTGGTGGTCCGCTACCGCATCGACGGTAACCTCTACGAGGTCAAGACCGCGCACAAGGCCTTCCTGCCCTCGATCGTCGCGCGCGTGAAGATCGAGGCCAGCCTGAACATCGCCGAAAAGCGCCTGCCTCAGGACGGTCGCATCACCAAGAAGATCAAGGGCAAGCTGGTCGACGTGCGCGTCTCGACCATTCCCACGGCCAGAGGCGAGCGCATCGTGCTGCGCTTGCTCGACAAGGAGCAGGTGCTACTCGACCTGCCCGATCTGGGCTTCAACCGCGACCGCCTGCAGATCATGGAGCACCTGATCGCGCGGCCCAACGGCATCATTCTGGTCACCGGCCCGACCGGCGCGGGCAAGACCACCACGCTCTACGCGTGCCTCAACAAGATCAACAAGCCCGACATCAACATCCTCACCGTCGAGGATCCGGTTGAATACGAGCTGCGCGGTATCTCCCAGATGCACGTGCAGCCGAAGATCGGCCTGACCTTCGCTTCCGGGCTGCGCTCGTTCCTGCGCCAGGACCCCGACGTGATCATGGTCGGCGAGATCCGCGACTTCGAGACCGCGGAGATCGCGATCCACGCCTCGCTCACCGGCCACCTGGTGTTCTCCACGCTGCACACCAACGACGCGGCCAGCGCCGTGACGCGCTTGGTGGAGATGGGCGTGCAGCCGTTCTTGATCTCCTCCTCGCTGCTCGCCGTGCTGGCACAGCGCCTAGTGCGCAAGCTGTGCGTCAAGTGTCGCCAGCCCTTCATCGCGACCGATCAGGACCTGCGCTCGCTCGACCTGGATCCGGCGGACTACGGGCCGCCGCGGCCGCTCTTGCCCGGACAGCAGCCGCCCGATTCGGTGCGGCCGCCTCCGCCCGACGGCGAGGACGAGCCGACCCTGGTGGCGGTCCTGCCCACGGCGGACGGCCAGCTCCCCCGCGCCCGGTCTTCTACCGCGCGACCGGCTGCGAGTCGTGCGCGGAGACGGGCTACACGGGCCGCATCGGCATCTTCGAGCTACTGGTCGTGGACGAGGCGATCCGGCGCGAGATCATCGCCAACAGCGACGGCAAGAAGATCGCCCGCGTCGCCGTCTCGCGCGGCATGATGAGCCTGCGCGACGACGGCGTGCGCCAGGTCATCGCCGGCCGCACCAGCATGGAGGAGGTGCTGGCCGCCACCCACGACGCCGACATCGAGCTGGAGCTGGAGTAGCGCCGTGGCCGTCTATCAATGGCACGGCATCGACGCGCGCGGCCGGGACGTCAAGGGTATCCGCGACGCCGACAACGCGCGCCTGCTACGCGTGGTGCTGCGCAAAGAGGGCATCCTCGCTACGGCGATCGAGGAGGAGGGCGCCGCCCGTACGCGCACGCGCCGGGAGATCGACTTCGGCCAGCTGTTCGCGCGCGTCTCGGTGCAGGACGTGGCGATCACGACGCGCCAGCTGGCGACCCTGCTGCGCTCCGGCGTGCCGCTGGTCGAGAGCCTGAGCGCGTTGATCGAGCAGGTCGAGCACCAAAAGCTCAAGGCGGCGCTGACCCAGACCCGTGACAAGGTGAACGAAGGCACCAGCCTGGCGGACGCGCTCAAGGCGCATCCGAAGGTCTTCGAATCACTGTACGTGAACATGGTCGCCGCCGGCGAGTCCTCGGGCACGCTCGATGCCGTGCTCGACCGCCTCGCCGACCACCTGGATGCCTCGGCGCGCCTGCGCGACAAGGTCTTCAGCGCGCTGGCCTATCCCGCCTTCATGGTGGTGTTCGGAATCGCGATCATCGCGCTGCTGATGGTCGTGGTGGTGCCCAAGGTGACCTCGATCTTCGAGGGCTTCAACGCCACCCTGCCCTGGTACACGCAGACGCTGATCTTCGTCAGCCATGCGCTGGGAAGCTACTGGTGGCTGCTGCTGCTGCTGGCTGGAGGCGCGATCTACGCGTTCCAGCGCTGGCGTGCGACGGAGAAGGGGCGCGCGACCTGGGATGCGCGCGTGCTCAAGCTGCCGCTGATGGGCCCGCTGGTGCTAATGATCGCGCTCGCGCGCTTCGCCCGCACCCTTTCGACCCTGCTCGCGAGCGGTGTCCCGGTGCTCACCGCGCTCGACATCACACGCAACGTGCTCGGCAACGCCGAGCTGATGCGGGTGGTGGAGGAGGCGCGCGGCTCGATCCGCGAAGGCGAGAGCATCGCGGCGCCGCTCAAGCGCAGCGGCCGTTTCCCACCGATCGTGACCCAGATGATCGCAATCGGCGAGCGCTCGGGCCAGCTCGAGCAAATGCTGAACCACGTCGCCATCGCGTACGAAGCGCAGGTCGACCAGCGCCTCGCCGCGCTCACCTCGCTGCTCGGGCCCTTGATGATCGTGGTGATGGGCACGATTGCTGGAAGCATCGCGCTGTCGATCCTGTTGCCTCTGATGCAGATCAACGAGTTCGTGCAATGACTCAGCGCCGCCACAGAAAATCGGGGTCTGGCGTCCTGCTGCCGTGGGAGCGCAGGCGAGCCTGGCTCGGAGGCATGGTCTCCATGCGCACCTGGCGTGGGCTCACGCTGTTCGGCGCGTTGGCGCTGCTGGTGCTGGCCGCATGGCGAGTAGCCGAACGCAGGACGCGTATCCGTACCACGCGCGCGAACATCGCCGAGGTCGAGCGCGCGGTGGCGGCGTTTCGCGCGGAGATGGGACGCTGTCCTCGCAACAAGACCGAGCTGGTGCACCCTCCGCGCGGCGGCGCGCGCTATCTGACCGAAGTGCCGGCCGACGGCTGGGGCCGCGAGCTGTTCGTGCGCTGCCCTTCTCCGTACGACCCGAATGCTGCCGAGGTGGTCTCGGCCGGGCCGAGCGGAGTGTTTTCCAAGGACGACAACATTCTATGACAGGGGTCGATGGCGTGAACATGTTGGCAACACACGTGGATGAGAGAGAGCAGCGACTCGAACAGCGTCGTCGTCGAGCACCCGCATGGCTACGGCGGCGGCGACGCCGAGCGCAGGCGGGCATGACCCTGATCGAGATCATGGTCGTGATGGTGATTATGGCGCTGGTGGCGACCGCGGCCGGCTTCGCCATCTTACCGGCTCTACGCAGGGCTAAGGTCAAACAGACGAGCGGCGACGCCAAGGCGGTCGCGAGCGCCGCCGAGCTGTACCTCTCGGAGCACGACAACTGCCCCACGGTGCAGGATCTGGTGAGCGAAAAGATCCTCGACAAGAACAAGAACACCCAGGACGCCTGGTCTCACGATTTTTCGATCGAATGCGACCAGGACGGCGTCACGGTGCGTTCCGCCGGCCCCGACGGGCAGATGGGCACGGAGGACGACGTCCAGTAGCCATGAGTCTTCGTGCGCCACCGCAGAGGGTCACAGGCAGGGCGCGTGCCCTGTCGGGCAGCAGCGCTGCCTTCTGCCGCAGGCGGACTGTCGAAGGCATGACCTTGATCGAGATGATCGTGGTCGTGGTGATCCTGGCCTTCGCGGCATCCGGGCTGTCCTTCAGCCTCGGAGCGATCACCAAGACCTACCTCAAGTCGGGCGCCGCCAAGCTGGCAGCGGCCTCGCGCTTCGCCTTCAACCGCGCGATCGTGCGCGGCGTAACCGTTCGCATCGTGTTCGACATCCCCGGCAATACGTTTTCGATCGAGGAAGCCAACGACCAGGTCGCGCTGGTACGCGCCGACGACGATCGGCGCAAGGACTCGATCGACAAAGGCGGTACGGACATAGCGGCGGCCGACCCGTGGGCGGCAGCCGCCAAACGGATCCAAGAGGCGCTCAAACCCACGCTGGGCGCGTCGCCCTTTCACCCTATCGCGGACGACAACGGCAAGCCGATCGCGCGCTACTCGAAGGTCACCTTCGGACGTCGTGTCCAGGTGGTCAAGCTGATCGTGCCGCACGAGCCCGAGCCTCTCGAGCAAGGCAGGGGGGCGATCCACTTCTTTCCGGCAGGGCTCACCGAACACGCGGTGGTGCAGCTGTCGGACGGCGGCGACTCGGTCTACTCGGTAGAGGTGCGGCCGCTGACCGGACGCTGCCGCATCTATCCGGAGGCCTTCGAGCCCAAGCAGCTGCAGCCGGAAGGGCCGGCGTCCAGGACCACGGAGGACGACCTGTGAAGCGCGGGCGCCAAGGCTTCACGCTGCTTGAGGTGATGGTCGCGGTAGCGATCCTCGCGCTGGCCCTGACCGCGATCTTCTCGAGCGAAGCCGGCGCCGTGAAGATGGCGACGCGCGCGCGCAAGATGGGTCTGGCCACGCTGCTCGTCCGCTGCAAGATGGGGGAGATCGAGGAGGATGTAGCCAATAAGGGGCTGCCGGCGGTCTACGCCTCGGGCACCGACACCTGTTGCAAGGAGTCCGAGATCGAGGGTTACAGCTGCGACTGGGAAATCGAGCCGATCGTGCTGCCCGACAACATGTTCGTGAATCAGGCGCAGGACCAGGGCGCGCCCGGTTCCGGTGCCCCGGGCGCGTCGTCCTCGACGCAAGCCGGTCCCGCAGTAGCCGGCGCGGCGCAGGCGCTGGCCGCCAATGCGCCGCCGGGCGGTCCAGCGCTGAATCCGCTCGTGGCCGCGCTCGGGTCCGGAACGCCCGGCACCCCCGGCGCCAGCCCGGGTCAGCCGGGCCAGAGCCCGCTCGACACGTTCAAGAACATGGATCCGGCCGAAATGCTGGCGACGGGCGGCGGCCTGGGCGGCATGGCGTCGATGGCGCTCCAGTTCGTCTATCCGCTGCTCAAGCCTGCGTTCGAGTCGCAGATTCGCCGCGCCACCGTGACCGTGCGCTGGAAGGAAGGCAGCGTTTCGCACTCGTTCGACGTGACCCAGTACCTGGTGGCGGAACAACCCGTCGTCATCGATCCCACCACCGGCCAGCCGGTGGCGGGTGGGCAGCAAGCCGGCCAGCAAACCGGAACGCTGCCGGGCGCGCTCCCGGGCGCGGCGCCAGGCCAAGTCAGCGGCTTCTTCGGACAACAGGCCCCACATTGAGCCTCCACCTACCATCACCATCGCCAGCAAAGCGGCAAGGGCCCGCGCCCCACCCCGCGGCCTTCGCGCCCGCGAGCGAGCGCAACGCAGTGAAGCGAGCGCCGCGGGTGGGTGGGGCCCCAATGGCCTTGCCGGTGGGGCGGGAGGGGCGCGTGCCCCTCCCGTTGAAAGCAACCCTGCCCCACCGGTTGAAAGCAGGCCTGACGCTGATCGAGGTGATGGTCGCGATGGCGATCATCGCGATGGTGTCGACGTTGATCTACAGCGGCTTCTCCCAAACCGCGCAGAACAAGAAGCGCATCGAAAGCGAGCTCGACCGCTACCACGAGATCCGCATGGGCATCGAGCGCATGGCGCGCGAGCTCTCGATGGCCTACGTCTCGGCTCAGCTCAACCCCAGCCCGGCGCTTCAGGTGGTCAAGACCTGCTTCGTCGGCAAGGACTCCGGCAAGGGCTCGCGCATCGACTTCACCTCGTTCTCCCACCAGCGCCTGTATCGCGACGCGCACGAATCGGACCAGAACGAGCTCTCCTATTACATGGAGGACGACCCCCACCACGCCGGTCAGACCGCGCTGGTGCGCAGGGAACAGCGCCGGATCGACGACGACCCACAGCAGGGCGGGCAGGCGCAGATCCTGATCGAGAACGTGACCAAGTTCGAGCTCTCCTATCTCGACCCGATGACGCTGCAGTGGCTCAAGAGCTGGGACACCATGCAGGCCTCGATGGAGCCGAATCGGCTGCCCTCGCAGGTCGAGATCAAGGTCACCGTCCCCAACGTGCGCGGCAGCGGCCACGATCAGACCTTCGGCACGCGCACCTGGTTGCCGATGCGCTTCGCCCTCAATTTCGCCATCTACCGCCGATGACCGACTCGAACGCGACAGCCCCGACGCCCGCAGCCGCGACGCGCAAGCCCGCCTGGAGGCACGGCTACGTCAGCGAACAGGAGCTGCGCCCGCGCACGCGGGCGCGCCATCGTGCCGCTCTCGCCCCGCAAGGCGTCCGCCCGCGCGGTCCCGGCCACCCGCTCGCCCGCCGGGGCGTCGCGCTGGTGATGGTCATCGTGGCGATCACCATCCTCGCGGTGTTCGTCGCCGACCTGATGGAGAGCTCGGCGACCGAGTTCCACGTGGCCGAGAGCGAGCGCGATCGGCTCAAGGCCGAGTATCTGGCCAAGAGCGGGTTGAACCTGACGCGCCTGCTGATCGCACACGAGCCTGACATCCGACGTCTGGTCGCGCCCGTCTATCAGATGGTGGTGGGACGCCCGCCGCCGCAGCTCAACGTGTGGGATTTCGGCAGCACCTTGCTCGCGCCCTTCGCCAACTACAAGGAGGCCAAGGCCATGGTCGAGACCAGCGGCGTCGACTTCAGCTTGATGCAAGGGGTCGTGGACACCGGCGGCACCTTCGACGTGGTCACCGTGCCGGAGAACGGCAAGATCAACCTCAACATCCCGCTGTTCTTCTCCGGCGACCAGGCGCGGCGCAGTATCGCCATGCAGCTGTTCGCCCTGCTCGGCGGCTACCAGTCGCCGGAAAGCCCCTACGACCCGATGTTCAGCGCGCGCGACCCCGACGGCCACTACACCACGCGCCTGGATATCGTATCCGACATCATCGACTGGTGGGATTACGATGACCAGCGCACCGTATTCGACCCCGGCAGCTCTTCGGTCCAGACGGCCGGCAGCGAAGACAACATCTACGCCCAGTTTCCCGACCCGTACGTGGTGAAGAACGCGCCCTTCGACTCACTCGAGGAGCTGCGCTTGGTGCGCGGCGTGGGCGACGACTTCTGGGCCACCTTCGTCGAGCCCAAGGCCGACGACCCCCACGCGCGCAAGGTGACGATCTACGGCTCGGGCGCGGTCAACGTGAACATGGCGCCCCCGGAGGTGCTGCTGGCACGGCTGTGCTCGTTCGTCACCAATCAGCCGCTGTGCGCCGATCCGCTCCAGGCGATGTCCTTCATCCAACTCTTCAACACCGCGCGCTCGTTTCTGCCGATCGCCTTGTTCACTACGCCGGACGACTTCATCAACTTCGTCAGCGGCACGGCGAGCAAGGGGATGGACATGTACGCGATGCTGTCCTTGATGCTGAAGGGCTCGCCGCTGATGGCCTGGACGCCGATGGTGATCCCGGCCGACCTACGCCCGCAGATCGCCCAGATGTTCCTGACGCAGGCATCGATCTTCACGATCGAGTCCACCGGGCGCGTGGGCCGCGCCCAGGCCAAGATGACGATGGTCGTCAACTTCGACAAACCGTGGGTTCCACCGCCGGGAGTGCCCGGTGTGTTGCCTCCGCTGGGCGTCGCGCACTACTTTCGACTTCAGTAGGCAGACAGGAAACGCCCGATGGCACGCTTTCTCGGAATCGACGTCGGTACCACCGCCCTGCGCGGCGCGCTGGTCCGCAGCGCCCTGCGCAAGCTGGAGGTGGAGCGCTACGTGGAGATCCCGCTGGCCGAGCACCCCGGCAGCCCCGGCCGCATGCCGGAGCTGGCGGAGGCGGGGCGTAGCCTGCTGCGCGCCCTGCCCGCGTCGCCGGATGTGATCGTCGCTTCGCTGCCGGGCGAGGAGGTCTCGCTGCGCGTGCTCGAGCTGCCCGCTGCCGCGCGCAAGCGCATCCTCGAGATCCTGCCGTTCGAGCTGGAAGCCGTGCTGCCCTACGATCCGCACGACGCGGTCTTCGACTACCAGCCAATCGGCACCGAGGCCAACGTGCTCAAAGTGCTGGTCGCATCCGTGCTGCCCGAGCACGTCTCCTCCGCGCTCGAAGGTCTGCGCCATGCCGGGCTCGAGCCGCGCGAGCTCGCGGCCGGGGCCGCCTCGCTCGACGGCCTCTGCAATCTGCTGCCGGAGCTGCGGGAGCCGGGACCTATCTTGCTCGTGGACCTGGGCGAGCAGCGCACGGACATGTGCTTCCTGCAGGCCGGCGTGTGCGTGTTCGCGCGTACGATCGCGCTTGGCATCGAGCACCTGCCCGGCGCCTCCGAGGATGTCCGGCGGGAGTTGCAGCGCACCCTGACCAGCTTCCGCGGCGCCGGCTTCGAGTCTCCCAAGCTGGTCGCGCTGTGCGGCCCGGGCGCGGCAGCCGAGGGCGCGCTCGATTGGATCGGCGACGCGCTTTCACTTCCGCGCGCCCAGGCGCTGCGCCTGCCGGCCGCCGCCCAGGCTGAGGCCGCTCCCTCCCCCGCGCTGGGCCGCGCCGCTGCGCTCGCGGCGCGCGGCGCCATGGGGCGCCGCCGCATCAACCTGCGCACCGGATCGTTCGCCACCAAGGACGCACGCGGCCAGCTGGTCGAGCACCTCAACCTGATCGTGACCTGCGCGGTGATCGTGGTGATGACCGTGATGTTTTCGCTCAAGGCCAAGCAGATCATGCTCAGCGACGAGCAGCGCGCGCTCAAGGGCGAGCTGGCCAGCGTGACCAAGGAGGTCTTCGGCAGGGCGATCAGCGAGGCCGCGGAGGCCGAAACGCTGGCGCGCAATCCGCGCTCGAACGATCCGCTGCCGCGCTTCGACGCCTTCGATGCGCTCGCCGCCGTCTCCGACGCGATCAAGCAAGACATCAGCCACGAAGTGCGCCGACTCGTGATCGAGGTCGCCGACGAGAAGCGCGAGGGTCGCCTGGAGCTGCAGGGGGTACTGTCTTCGCTGGTGCAACGCGACGACATCGTCAGCCAGCTCGAAAAGCACCCTTGCTTCCGCGACATTCAGCTCGGGCGCACCAGCCCGGCCGGCACCAACGCCCGCATCAACTACCAGATCGAGGCGGTCGTGCAGTGTCCGGGAGAAGGCGACGACACCAAGGGCAAGAAGAAGACCGCCTCGGGGGCCGAGCCATGAACGCGCTGCTCGAGCGAGCCCGCGGCATGTGGGACGACCTCAACGACCGCGAGAAGCGCATGGTCGCGGTGCTCGGGGTGGTCGCCACGGTCTGCGTGCTGGGTTTCCCGCTGTTCTGGACCGCGCGCCAGAACGCCGAAATCGAGGAGACGAACACAGAGCTGCGCGAGGCACTCCAGCTGATCGGGAAGCACCGGGGCCAGCTGGAGCAGCTCGCCGAGGCACGCAAGCTCGCGGCCGAGCGCTACGCACACCACACCCCGCCGCTAGGCACCTTTCTGGAGCAGCAGGCCAAAAAGCAGAGCCTGACCATCACCGAAGTCACCGATCAGCCGGAGAAGGCCGAGGGCAGCTACCGGCGGCGCAGCGTGCGCGCGTCGATCAACAACGTGGACCTGACCGGCATCGTCGAGCTGCTGGACGGCATCATCACCAGCCCCTATCCGGTCGCGATCGACCAGCTGCAGATCGAGCACTACCAACCCGGCGACAGCTACCGCTTCAAGCTGGGCGTGCTGACCTTCGATCACAAGGAGACCAAGGCCAAGCCCGCCGGGGCCAAGGCGGAACGGATGGGACCGAACCCGTCGGACGGCTGAAGGACCGTGCAAGCAATGCTGGCGATCACGCGCAAGAACCTGATGGTCGGGACCGGATACGGCGCATTCTTCCTGGTGTGCTTCGTGTTCTTCGCCTACCTGAGCTTTCCCTACGAGCGTGTGAGCGACTTGCTGGTGGCGAAGGTCTCCAGCGCGGCCGCACCCGGCACCAAGCTGGAGATCGGCGATCAGGGACCCCACTGGCTCACCGGCATCACCTTCAGGTCGGTGAAGCTGCAGCGGCCGGCGGCCCCCGGCGCCGCCCCGAGCAGCGTCGAGCTCGACAAGCTCACGGTCAGCGCCGCCCCCTTCACCATGCTCTTCGGTGGTCTCGGCGTGCACTTCGACGCGGTCGCAGGCGACGGCGAGATCAGCGGCAGCTACTCCGCAAAGAAGACCGGCCCGGCGCGGGTTCAGGCGGAGCTCGACGCGTTCGACCTCGGCCGGCTGGCGCTCGGCAACCAGCTGGGGATCCCGATCTCCGGCGCTGCCAGCGGCGAGCTGGACGTCACGCTCTCGGATCAGCCGGCCGAGACCCAGGGCAACGTCGACCTGCGCGTGGAGAACCTTCGCCTCGGCGACGGCAAGGCGAAGGTCAAGATCCCGGGCATGGCCGGTGGGCTGACGCTCGAGACCATCAACGCCGGCACGCTCGAGCTCAAGCTCAGCGTCAAGGAAGGCATCGCGACGGTCGAGCGCATGGAAGCCAAGGGCAAGGACTTGGAGCTCAGCGGCTCGGGCTCGGTGCGCCTGGTGCGCAACCTCAGACAGTCCTGGGCGGATCTGACGCTCGGGGTCAAGGTCAACGACGCGTACGCGAAGAAAAACGCCCGCACCAAGGCGATGCTGGAGCTGATGAACGCCAGCTTGCGGCGCTTCAAGGGGCCCGACGGGATGATGCGCTTCCGCATCAACGGGCCGCTGATCGGCCTGCGCGCGGCCCCGGCAGCGCCGAGCGCCGCGCCGATCCGCAAGATCCGCGTGCGCTAAATGACCGATCACGATTCGGGAACGGCCATGCCGATCGGTCATGTAGCGGCTGCGGCGGATGCCACACCACCACGAGAGGGTGAATGCGCGAGGCTTTGCCTCGTGCAGAGGGAGTCGGCGCGACTCCCTGACAATCAAAGGAGAAATCAGAGTTTGTGATTCGACCCCGAATCGCGAGCTCTGATTTAGGGGTGTCCCTAAGGCGCGTCGAGTAGACGGATTGCCGATGCGGGACTAGGATGCCCGACCTGATGGAATCCGCCGATCGCAGGAGCGCGCGGCCGCCGCCGACCGACCACGAGGACGCACGAGGCGATGACCAAGCCGCGCGCGCGTCCGACGGCGACGACGGGGACGCCTTGGCGGCCGAGCTGGTCGACGAGGGCTCGCTCGCGGCCTCCGAGGGCGAGACGCGAAGGAGCGCCGCGAGCAAGACTGGGCCGCTCGCGCGCTACGACCCGCTGCAAGCGTACATGCGCGACGTGCAGCGCCACCGCCTGCTCACGCCTGCGGAGGAGCGCGAGGCGGCGCTCAAGTACTATGAGCACGGCGACCTGGATGCAGCAGCCACCTTGGTCACGGCCAATCTGCGCCTGGTGGTCAAGATCGCCTACGAGTACCGTCGCGCGCACAAGCAGATCCCCGACTTGATCCAGGAAGGCAGCATCGGGCTGATGCAGGCGGTCAAGAAGTACGACCCTTACAAGGGGGTCAAGCTATCGACCTACGCGGCCTGGTGGATC
This sequence comes from uncultured delta proteobacterium, assembly GCA_963778655.1. Lineage (GTDB taxonomy): Bacteria > Myxococcota_A > Polyangia > Polyangiales > JAFGIB01 > CAVZVA01. Next base: position 317,292 of record CAVZVA010000009.1, on the reverse strand, counting down.
CGCGCGTACATCTTGCGCTTCATCCTCAACAACGCGCGGCTGGTCAAGCTCGGGACCACCCAGGCGCAACGCAAGCTCTTCTTCAATCTGCGCAAGGAGCGCGCGCGCCTGGCCGCGATGGGCATCGAGCCGACCGCTGCGATCATCGGCAAGCGACTCAACGTGCCGGAGGACGACGTCGTGCAGATGGAGCGCAGGCTGTCGGCCGGCGACGCCTCGCTCGACACGCCGGTGCGCGGCGCCGAGGACGGCTCGCCCAGCCGCGTCGAGCTACTGGCCGAAAGCGCTCGCCGCGTGGACGACGTGCTGGCCGACGCCGAGGTCAACGACTTGGTGCACGCGAAGATCGGCGAATTCGGCAAGCGCCTGCAGGGCAAGGAGGCTCGCATCTTCCACCAGCGCATGCTTGCGGACGAGCCGCGCACGCTGCAGGACCTGGGCGAGGAGTTCGGGGTCAGCCGCGAGCGCGTGCGCCAGCTGGAAAAGCGCGTGCAGCTGCGGCTCAAGGAATACCTCGCCCGCGAGCTGGGCGAGGGCGTGCTCGGAGATTAGGATTGGCGGGCCGGCTCTCGATCGTGGCCACGCCGATCGGCCACCTCGAGGACATCACGCTGCGCGCGCTGCGCACGCTGCGGGAGGCGGACACGGTACTGGCCGAGGACACGCGGCAGACGCGGAAGCTGCTGTCGCATCACGGCATCGCGGCCAAGCTGCGCGCGCTGCACGCGCACTCGAGCCCGGCCGTGCTCGAGCGTTGCCTGGCCGACCTCGACGCCGGCCTTCACCTGGCGCTGGTGACCGACGCGGGCACGCCGCTGATCAGCGATCCGGGCGCGAGCTTGGTACGCGCCGCTTCGGAACGCGGGGCCGCGATCGAGAGCATTCCCGGCCCGAGCGCCGTGGTCGCGGCGCTCAGCGTGTGCGGGCTGCCGTTCGACGCCTTCCGCTTTGCCGGCTTTGCGCCCCGCAGCGGGGCCAAACGGCGGGCGTGGCTCGACGCCATCGCGGGCGATCCGTCGACCAGCGTGTTCTTTGAGTCGCCGGCGCGGCTCTGCGCCACGCTCGCCGAGCTCGCGCCGCGGCTGGCGCCGGAGCGACGGCTCGCGGTGTGCCGCGAGCTGACCAAGCTGCACGAGCAAGTCGTGCGGGGGACCGCTGCCGAGCTGTGCGCGCACTTCGCGCAAGGCACGCGTGGTGAAATCACGGTGGTCGTGGGCAGCGGCCCGCGCGCAGCCGTGGCGCCGGCGAGCGCCGAGCCCGGGCCCGCGCTCGAGCCGCGCATCGCGGCCCTGCTCGCTGCCGGCGTCTCGGCGCGCGACGCGACCCGCCAGCTGGCGCGCGAGACCGGCCTGCCCCGCCGGCTGGTCTACGCGCGCGTGCAAGCGCTCGCCGCGCGAGGCCGGCGCACATGAAACAGGAAGGCGGGAAGACGAGAAGCGCTGAGGATTGGCGGCCTTCTTCCCAGCTTGCCGCCTTCCTGTGAGCTCCTGAATCGATCGCCCGGCCACGAGCGGCTAGAACTGACCGGTAGCCGTGCCGGAGAGCTGTACGTCCAGGTCGCCCTCGAGCCGGAAGCGCCGGCCCGGAGTGTCGATGGCGGGCCGGTGCACCGGGTTGTAGACACCCGCTGCGCAGCCATTGCTGCCGCCGGCCACGGGCGTGCTCGCGCTGACGTCGCAGGGCGGGGCGCCGGTGATCAGATGCGTGGTCAGGAAGGAGAAGCCCAGGCCCAGACCGAAGCGCACGTGGCGCGCGGCCTGCACCGCGACCGCGGCGCGGATCCCGAGACGCGCGTGACTCTCGACGTTGGTGAGTCCGGTGAATTGTAGCGAGCGCCCGTTGGGCGCCATGTTGGGCTGCTTGAGCTGCGGGTTGTTGGACGCGCCGAGCGCGTCGAACAGCGGCGAGAAATCGCGGCCCGCAGAGATCAGGGTGGCGGTGCCGCGCAAGTCGATCTCCAAGCGCTGCCAGCGCCCACGATCCTCCCAGGGGATGAAGGCGGTGCCCAGCGTGCCCTGCGTGAACGAAGGCGGTCCGTCGTCGACGACTCCCTCGAGCTTGCCCAGGGGGGCGTAGACGCTCTGGCCGCCCGCCACCCAGGTGAAGGTGTGGCTGATGCCCAGGAAGGGCTCGAGATAGCGGTAGCGATAGGACCAGCGCGACTCGAGCGTGAGCCCCGCGGTGCCGTGGCTCACGCCCGGCTTGCAGCCCGTCGTTCCGCCTTGCACGCAGGGGCGCATCACGCTGCCCGTGTTGGCCGAGATCCGGAAGACCAAGACCCACGTAGGCAGGTACGGCGAGCGATACTGGTTCATCGGCGCCCACGCCGCGCCGACATCGACGTTCGGCAGACCCGAGCGCCGCGCCGAGACCAGCTTGTCGCTGAGGTTGAAGAGCGGTTGCGTGGTCGGCGCCGCTGCCGTTCCACCTACCGGCTCCGACAGGGCAGGACAACCCTGGTCGTTGGTCGCGGACGCACACTTCGAGCCGCTCACGGGGCGCAGCTCGTTGTCGTCGCTGAGCACGATCGGCAGGCGCAGGAACAACATGAGATCGTGCCAGATGCCGACCTCCAACCGCAACGCGAGCTCGTTCCTGACGCGCACGCTGCGCGCGACATCTACGTGATGGCGCGTGCTGCGACCGTCCTGCGACGACGCGTCGGCCACCTCGCGCTCGATCGTGCCGGAGGTCATGTTGCGCACGTACCCGAGCTCGAGATTGAGGTCGACGGGGTTGTCCTGATCGAAGGCGTCGGCGACGTCGGTATACCCGATCGGCTTCTGCATCAGCGGACCGCTGGGCTGATCGGCACGCGCGGTCTGCGGCGCCACGAGCAGCACAAGCCACGCGGCCAGGGGCGAGACCCGAATCAGAACGCGCTGGAGTAACCTCATGCGCCACGGAGCCGGAGGCGAAGGCCCCGCGCGACCCTCCCGGCGAGCGCGGACGATACCACGATTTGCTCGAGCGAAAAGAGAGGCACCGCGTGCTAGAATTCAGCTCGCGGAGTCGCCCGCTGCCATCGACGGCGACACCGCTTCGAGCCGTAGACAAACAGGGGTTGGCTGATGCGCACAACTGATTCGAGCTGCGGAAAGCGGAGCGAAGCGACCCCGCGGACGGGTGGAGCGCCGGCGGCTTTGCCGACGGGGCGGGAGAGGCGCGTGCCCCTCCCGGTCACAGAAGCTAGCGAGGCCCAGTCTCGACGCGAGCCGAGCAACGTGTCGAACGGGTCCGGGACACAGCCTCGCTAGATGCGTAGAGGACACGCCAGTCTGACTGCCGCGGCCGTGGCCGCTGCGCGGGCGCTCGCCTCGAGCACGAAAGGCGCCCTGCTCGATCCCGGCGATCGCATCGCCGAACGCCTGTTGCCCCGGCCGCTTTCGCTTGCCGTTCAGGCGCTGCGAGCAGGCGACGCCGGTCGGGGCTGGATCGCGAGCGCCGCCACACACGCCAGCCTGGGCATGGTCGACCACCTGGCGCTGCGAAGCGCCGCGATCGACCAGCGCGTGCAGGCAGCGCTGGAGCAAGGCACGCACCAGGTCGTGATCCTGGGTGCAGGGCTCGACACGCGGGCGTACAGGCTGGCCGCGCTGCGCGACGCGCGCGTCTACGAGGTCGACCACCCCGACAGCCAGCGCGAAAAGCGCGAGCGCACCCGCGATCTGGTGGTGCTCGCGGGGGAGCTGCGCTACGTGGCGCTCGATCTGGAGAGCGGCCGGCTGCAGCAGGCGCTGGCGGCCGCGGGACACAGCGGCGCGGAGCCCAGCCTGTGGATCGTGGAGGGGCTCGTGCCCTACCTCGAGCCCCCAGCGATCCCGCAATTGCTGCACGAGATCGGCCTGGCGTCGGCGCCCGGCTCTCGCCTGCTCTTGACCTACGTCACGCCCGATCTGGTGTGGCTGCGTCACGCCAGGCCGCTGCTGCTGGCCTCGATGCGCCTGCTCGGCGAGCCGCTGCACAGCGCCGTGTCCGCGGAGCAGATGGCGCGCTGGCTGCACGAAGAGGGCTTCGCGCTCGAAGACGACACCGACACCCGCGACTGGGCCCACGCGCTCTGCCCTTCCCCCAGCCGCGAGCCCTTGATCAGCTACGAACGCCTGGCCAACGCGATCAAACGCTGAGGCCGATCGCCGTGCTCTTGGCTTGGCTACCCTTTTATCTCCTGCACGTCCGCATCGCTCAACATCTCGCTGGTCAGCAGCAGGGCGAGCTGGTCGCGGGCGTCGCCGAGGTCGTGGGAGGTGCGGCGCAGGCGCTCGGTGAGCACGCCCAGGAACGCCCACAGCAGCTTGACCGCGACGTCGTGATCCTTGCGCACGATGTCGAAGAAATCGCGCCGCCGCATCACCATCAGCTTGGCCGGCTTCTCCGCCGTGACGCTCGCGCTGCGCGGCACCTTGTCGACCAGCGCCATCTCGCCGAAGTGTTGGCCCGGGCCGAGCGCGGTGATCTTGGTGTCGCCCGAGTGCACGCGCACCTCGCCGGTCAGGACGATGAACATTTCGTCGCCCTCCTCGCCCTCCTCGATCACGCGTTGCTCGGCGACGAAGTCGCGCACGTCGACGATGTTCATCACCCTCACCAGCTCCTGATAGGTGAGGTGGCGGAAAAGCGGCATGCGGTGCAGCGTCTCGAGCTTGAGATTGACCTCGCTGGCGAGCCGGTCGAGCCCGGCCGCGGCATCGGGCACCGACACCACCAGCGCCGTGATGTTGTCCTTGCCACCCGCCTGGTTGGCGTGATCGATGAACGCCTGCGCCAGCTCTTCCTCGGGCATCTCGGCGAAAATGCGCAGGATGTCGGCGGGCTCGGCGTACTCGGTCAGGCCGTCGCTGCACAGCAGGAAGCGGTCTCCGGCCAGCACGTCGAAATCCAGCGTGTCGACTTCCACGCTCTCGTACACCCCCACCGCCCGAGTGACCGCGTTCTTCATGTTGAGCTTGCCGATCTGCTCCGGGGTCAAGCGGCCGCGCTTGAGCAGCTCGTTGATCAGGGAGTGATCCTCGGTCAGCTGATGCGCCGCGCCGCCGCGCAGCAGGTAGATGCGCGAATCGCCCACATGCGCGATGAACCCGCGGCTGCCGAGGATCAGCAGCGCGACCACGGTCGTGCCCATGCCGCGTTTGCCCGGATCGCGCTGGGCCTCGGCGTAGATCGCGGCGCAGGCCTTTTGCACCGCCAGCTCCAGCAGCCGCAGCACGTCCTTGCGCCCGGTGACGCCGACGCCGCGCTCGAACGCCTCCAGCAGGCCCTTGTCGCCGTGCAGGGTGTCGCGTAGCACGTGCACCGCGAGGCCGCTCGCGATCTCGCCCGCCGCGTGCCCGCCCATGCCGTCCGCGACCACCGCCAGGTTCAGCCCCTTGTCGACCAGGAAGCTGTCCTCGTTGCCGTCACGCAGCCTGCCGACGTCGGTCTGGGGCCAGTAGCGGAGCGCGTTCGCGGTGTTGGTCACGCCGTCCTCGAGGCCGATCGGCGCCGGCCGCGCCACGCGGCCAGCACGCCGGCGAGCGCCCATCCTACCAGACTTCGCGGGCCGCGGGACCGGCGGTCGGCGCCGGGCGCGGCCCCCACGCTGCACGGCGCGAACAGCGCCCCGCGCGCCGGATCGAAGCACAACGGGATCTGTGGCGCAGCCTTGCCCACACCGTCCGTCGCCTGCAGCGCGACACACACCGGCTGCTCCGACTGCGCGCGCGTGAGCAGCAAGCTGAGCTGGATGTCGCCGCCGTCATCACCGGGGTTGTCGGCGCGCGCCCGCAGCACCGGCCCGGACAGGCCGGCCGCGCGGGTCAAGAACAGCAGGATCTCGACCGACTGCGGATCGCCGTCATCACCGGCGCGCGGGACCGAGAGCCGCACGCGCACGCTGCCCTCGGGTGCGCGGCACTCCTCGGGCGGCGCGTCGACCTCGACTGCGATCGAGGACTGCGAAGGGTCGAAGCGCGGCGGTGCGCGATCCCGATCGCCGCCGGTCTCGAATTGCAGCTCCGTGCGCGAGGCGCGGTCGAAACCCGGCCGCGCGATCAGCGGGAAGTACCGCGCCCGCGCCGCGAGCTCGGCGTCGGGCAGGAAAGCCAGGGTGTGATCGTCGATGCGCTCGACCCGCCCCGGCACCGGATCGCGGCCCGCACCGCCGGCGCCCTCGCGCAATAGACAGATGACCAGACCCGCGCACGGATCGGACGGTGTGTCCGGCAACGAGGCCTGCAGCGCGTCGAGGTCGGTACCAGCTGCGAAGCGCACCACCACGGGGGCATCGCGCGCGACCGCGGTCGCGCGGTCGGGCGGCTGCACGTGGATCGCAGCCCCCGTCTGGCTCAAGCCCTGGCCGCAATCCTGGCTCTGCGCGTGCGCCGCCGCCGCGGCGATCCAGGCGCAGAGCCCGATCGCGGCGCAAGCCCACGAGGCCCGCGGCGGCGGCGGCGGCGGCGGCGGCGGCGAGGAGAGCACGATGCCGCAAGTATACCGGCAACGGGCGCAGGGGCAGCGGCGGCCGGCGTGAGCCAAGTGTGCTATGCCAGGCGCCGTGGAATGGTCGCAGCGCCGTCAGCAGGGATTCGCGCTGGCCGCAGCCGCGCACGCCAATCGTGGGGCCGCCGCGACCGTGCGCGGGCTCTCGGCGGCGGTTGCCGAGCGCGCGCTTCAGGTCGCCACGCGGATGGCCGCGACCGATCGCGACGGGCGGCGTGCCTGGGTGCGCGCCCTGTTGCAAGCGCGCGAGCCTCTGCCCACGGCGCAACCGGGCCGGCCGCCGCGCGCGCTCGCCCTGCTCGCGCCCGCCGTCGGTGGCGCCACCGGACGCAGCTGGCTCGCACGCGCGCCGCTGCCACGCGCAGGCTTCGTCCCCGACCCGCGCCTGCTCGCGCTGCTGCGCGCGCTCGCCGCACGGCCCGAAGGGTGACGCCGTGGGGCGCGTGATCCGAGCCGACCGAGCCGGTCCCGCAGTGATCGCCGCGGAGGTGGCCGATGCCACCGCGCAGGCACGCGCAATCCTGGAGCGCGCCCGGGCCCAAGCCGAGCAGATCGCGGCCGCCGCGCGGGTCGAGGGCCGCGCCGAGGGCCGTGCCGAGCTGGCGGCCGGGTTGCTCGCACAGGCGCAGGAGCGCGAGCGCGCGCTGCAGGCGCTCGAGCCGCAGGCGGTCGAGCTCGCGCTGCTCGCCGCGCGCCGCATCGTCGGCCAGGAGCTCAGCGTGCGTCCCGCCGCCGTGGCCGAGATGGTCGTTCCGCTGCTGCGCCGCCTGCGCCGCGCGCGCCAGGTCACCCTGCGCGTGCACCCCGACGACGGCGCGGCGCTCGAGCCCTGTCTACGGGCGCTGTGCGCGCAGGCCGAGCTCGCGGCCGGCGTGCAACTCGAGCACGATCCGACCCTCGAGCGCGGCGACTGCGTGGTGCAGAGCGAGCTCGGCTCGCTCGACGCCCGGATCGAGACCCAGCTTCAGGCGCTCGCGCGCGCCTTGCGCGCGACATGAACGACGAGGACGACCAGCTCGACGACGCGCCGCCGCCCAAGCCGCGCTTTGCGCTGGCCGCGGGGCTGTTCGCGTTGACCTGCGTGTCGACCACGTTCGTGGGCTCGGCCTGGGCCGAAGGCAAGGGTCTGCTCTCCGGGCTCAGCTACTCCGTGCCGCTGATGGCGATCCTGCTCGCGCACGAGCTCGGGCACTACGTCGCGGCGCGCATCCATCGCGTGCCCGCTTCACCGCCATACTTCGTGCCGCTGCCGGTGCCGCCACTCGGCACCATGGGCGCCGTGATCCTGATGCGCGATCGCATCGCACGCCGCGACGCGCTGCTCGACATCGGCGCGGCCGGCCCGCTGGCGGGGCTGGTGGTCGCGCTGCCGGTGCTGGCCTACGGGATCGTGCACTCGCCGGTGCAGCCCGAGCCGCACGGCGTGGTGTATTTCATGGAGGGCCGCTCGCTGCTCTACGTCGCGCTGCTGCACCTGCTCAAGGGACCGATCCCCGAGGGCTACGACATCATGCTCGGGCCGACGGCGTTCGCGGGCTGGGCCGGGCTGCTGGTGACCATGCTGAACCTGATCCCCGCGGTGCAGCTCGACGGCGGCCACGTGGCCTACGCGCTGCTCGGCGAGCGCTACCAGGATCTCTCGCGCAAGCTGCGGCGCGCGCTGTTTCCGCTGGGCATCGCGGTGGCGCTGTTCTACGGCCTGCCCGCGTTCATGGCGGGCAAGCGCGGCGACGCGCTGTGGGGTCAGCTCGGCGCAGGCACGCCGTGGCTGGTGTGGTGGCTGCTGCTGTCGCTGATGGCGCGCTTCGGCGGACGCGGCGACGGGCGCGAGCATCCCCCGACCGACCCTGGGCCGCTGTCGCCGCGCCGGCGCGTGCTGGCCTGGGTCACACTGAGCCTGTTCGTCTTGCTCTTCATGCCAGCGTGGCTGCGCGAGATCACCCCCTAAATGACCGATCACGATTGGGGAACGGTCATGCCGAACGGTCATTTAGCGGTGCGGCCGATGCCGCACCACCGCGAGAGGGTGAATGCGCGAGGCTTTGGCTCGCGCACAGGGAGTCGGCGCGACTCCCTGACAATCAAAGCAGAAATCAGCGGTTTGTGATTCGATCCCGAATCGCGAGCTCTGATTTAGCCGGAGGGCGCGTGCCCCTCCCGATAACGAGAGCACGACCTGGAATTTCTCGGGCGCGGGCGTGGCCTGCTAGCGTGCGGATATGCCACGGCCACTCGCGCGGCGGCCCGCCCCGGGACAGGCGCGGGCGCGGCTCGCCCGACGCGCTGGCGCGCTGGCGCTCGCGGCCTGGCTGACCGGCTCCGGCGCCACGGCACACGCCTGGACCCGCGCCTCGGTCGAGAGCGCGGAGGCGCACGTCACGCTCGAGGGCGCTGCGCGCGCACGGGTCGCGCTCGCGCTGACGCTGCGGGTGCACGGCGGCTGGCTCTCGCGCTTCGAGCTCACCGGGCTCGGCAGCGGCCTCGAGCTCGACCCGAGCCGGCCGGCGTCGATCGTGTCCGACGACGGGCGCAGCTTCGCGCCCGAGGTCCACGTCGACGCGCGCGGCCGCGCCGTCTTCTCGTTTCCCGACCGGCACGCGGCGCCGCGACGCGGAGCGCACCGGCTCGCGCTGTTCTACACCACCAGCCTGGGCGAGCTCGAGCCGGACGCTGCGGGAAAGCTCGCGATCGGCTGGTCGCTGCCCGCATGGGAGGCGGACCTGCAGACGGCCGACATCTGGCTCGACGCTCCGGCCGGAGCCCGGCTCGCGGCCTCGGAAAGCGATGCCGACGCCGCGGTGCAGCGCCAGCGGGTCGAGCGGGACGGTCGCACCTTGTTCCACCTGCAGCGCTCGCCGCTGCCCCGTACGGTCGCCTTCGGCTTCGAGCTCGAGCTGCCGGCCGGCGCGGCCGTGGCTGCGCCGGTGACGCCGCACGCGCCGCCTGGACAGCACCTGCGCCCAACGCTGGCAGCCAGCGCGTTGCTGCTCGGCCTGCTGTGGCTCAAGCGCCGCGCGGTACGCGCGGCCAGTCGCCGACACGGCGTGCGCCCGCGGCCGCTCGTGCCGCTTTCCGCGCGCACGCGCGGCGCGTGCAGCCTGGCGCTGGCCACAGCCGCCGCGCTCGTCTACGAGCCGCGCCCGGGGCTGGGGCTCGGCCTTTTCGCGCTGCTGATCACGCTGGGGCTGGAGCGCGGCTTCGCGGCTCGCCCTTCGCGCGCCCCGCAGGCCCGCACGGGCGCGCCGGTGCCAGCCCCGGCCTCACCCGCGCCGCGACCCCGCCTGGCGGCGCGCTGCGCGCAGTTGTTCGCCACCGACGGCTGGCTGGACGCCACCGGACCGCTCGGATTGGGCCTGCTGTGCAGCGCATACGCCCTGGCCGCGCTGCGCATCGCCCTCGGCGTGCGGCCGGGGTTGTGGCTTGAAACCCTGATCCTGGTGACGCCGTTGTGGCTCACCGGCACAAGGCTGCAGATGGCCGGCGACCGCGTCAGCCGCGTTGGCGCAGGCCGTCCAGCACCGGATCGAGCTGCTTGAGCGCCCGGCCGATGGCTTCGTCCTCGATGTCGAGGTCCACCAGCGCCGACTGCACCTCGTCGTAGAGCATGGTGCCGGCCTCCTGGTCGGCCACGCACTGCGCCGCCGTGCGCCCGTGGTGCTTGGTCTGCGCCAGCCGCTCCACCGCCTTGTCGAGCACGGCCACGCCCTCGCCCAAATAGCTTCGCAGCAGCGCGACTTCTTCGGTCAAGCCGCCGAACAGCTCGGGCGAATCTGCGCGATGACGCGCCATCGCCTCGGGCGCGATGCTCTCGATGCGCGCGTACGCCAGGCGCAGCACCAGCACGTCGTCGACGTAGGAGAGCAGCCCTCCCCGCACGCCCGGGATGGTGTTGGAGCCGCTGAGCCAGTGCATCACCGCCCCGGCCGCCACCACCCTCCCCTCGTCCGGGATGTTCGGGTCGTCCACCAACCGCAACGCGCCCTTGAGGTGTTGGGGCAACGACAGGATCGCCCCCCGTACGAAACTGACGAATTGTTCCCGGGACATCTCAGGCCCGCCGAATCGCGTGCGCAAAAAACGATGAGTTCGTAAGTAAAGCCACCGGAGGTCCCCGAGCAACCGCTCGGGATCAGTCCTTGGGTACCAAGTCCTGCCCCGCCGGGCAAGCCACCTCGACCCCGGTCGGCCCGCTGTCGGTGCGGATGATCTTGAACTCGACGCGCCGATTCTTGTCCCAGGCCTCCGGATTGTGGCGGGGATCGACCGGACAGCGCTCGCCGTAGCCGGCGCTGCGCAGACGTTTGAGGTCGACCCCGCGCTGGCCCAGCGCTTGCACCACGGACGCCGCGCGGTCCGCGGTCAGCTTGATATTGTACTCGTCGGAGCCGCGCTCGTCGGCATGGCCCTGCACCTCGACCAGGGTGATCTGGGGGTTGCCGATCAAGGTCGCGGCCACCGCGTCGACGATTGGAAACGACCGCGGCAGGATCTCGGCGCTGTCGGTCGCAAAGTAGATCTTCTCGAGGATGATGATCTCGTTTTCCTCGATGATCACGTTGCCGCGGTCGGGGCAGCCGTCCTCATCCTGGAAGCCGTTGTAGGTCTCGGGGTCGTTGGGGCAGGCGTCGTTGACGTCGGGAATGCGATCCTTGTCGTTGTCCGGATCGGGGCAACCGTCGGTGTCCTCGAAATTGTCCTTGTCCTCGGGATCGTTGGGACACAGGTCGTTGACGTCGAGGATTCCGTCGTTGTCGTTGTCGGGATCAGGGCAGCCGTCCTCGTCCTGGAAGCCGTCGCGGTCCTCCGGGTCGTCGGGGCACTTGTCGACGTTGTCGAGAATGCCGTCGCCGTCACGGTCGCCGATCGTACCCTCGGGACAGCCGTCCTCGTCGGCGTCGCCGTCGTGGTCCTCGGGCACCAGCGGGCACTCGTCGTCGACGTCGAGGATGCCGTCGCGATCGTTGTCGGGATCGGGACAGCCGTCCTCATCCTGGAAATGGTCGAAGTCCTCGGGCTGGTCGGGACACTGATCGACATCGTCCTTGTAGCCGTCGCCGTCGCGGTCGCCGATCGACGGCTCGAAGATGAAGCCGAGCACCGCACGCACGTCCGCGGAATTGATGCTCTGCACCGGCCCCACGCCGCCCGCGAGCACCAGGTAGCTGTTCTCTTCGACGTAGATCTTGAGGCCACCGATCGCCTCCAGCCCGAGCGAGCCCTTGTCACCGATCGCGCTCGCGATCTGGCCGCCGTAGGCGTCCGCGACCAACTCGGCCGACTTGGCGAAGCGCAGCGCGGCGGCCACGCCGCCGGTGATCATGTCGTCGTACTTGACCGGCGTGCCGCCCTGCACCGCGCCCGGGCAAGTCGCGTTGGTGACGTTGCCGCCACCCTCGCACACGTCCGGAAACAGCAGCTGCGCCGGCGCGTTGTTCACGTCGCTGATCGGCCGCACGCGGCCGTCGTAGGGCAGCGTCGCCCCCTTGCCGGAGTTGAAGCGGTAGCCGAGGTTGACGCCCAAGCGGAACGCGGGCACCGGCACCCAGTCCATCGCCAGCACGGGCCAGGCGGCGAAACCGGGCTCGCCGCGGAACTGCTTACTGTTGCCGGTCGGCAGCTCGAGGTGGAGGATCGCGGCCAGGCCGATCTTGCTCTCCTCGTAGCGCACTAGCCGCAGCTTGCCGTGCAGCGTGATGTTGCCGAAGCCCTGGGTATCGAGGCCCGTCGGCGCGCCGTTGTCGTTGTAGACGCCCGGAATGATCTGGCTCGGCCCGCCGATCACCATGATCGGCACCTGCACGCCGACCACGCCCTTGTTCGCGATGCCGTAGTTGAAGTGCAGCGTGCCGGTGATCGCCTGGTTTATCAGGTGGGTGGTGGTATCGAAACCGCCCGTGCCCTGGCCCTGCGTGTTGAAGGTGACGGGCGCGCCCTTGTCGTAGGCGAAGCCGTGCACGGGCATGATGCCAAAGCCCATGTCGAGGACCAGCCCGAAGCTGTAGTCGCCGGCGCCGAGAATGTTGGTGCCGTTGGTGCTGATGTAGCCCTTGGAATCGACGGCGGGGCGAAACAGATGCGCATCCATGCCGCCGCCGACGAGCTGGGCGCTCTGCGCGGCCGCCGGCCCTGCCAGGCCTCCCACCAGGACCGCGAGTGCCAGTCCGACGAGGGCCGCGCGTTGCCAAGACATGTTCCGGACCCAGGCCTGTAGTCGTCGCAGGAGAGAACCCCCGCGCGGCTGCGGGCCTATCACGCGGGCGTTTGCAGTGTCAAACGTTTCGCACCCGAGGACGGGGCTAGCACCACGCGCCGTGTAGCGTTCGTGCATCAGTGTCCCTGCCGTTCGAGCATTTCGCGATAGACCTCGGCACGGCGCGCAGTCGGAAAGCGCTGCACGTAGACCGCCATGTTGCGGTACGCCTGCGCGGACTCGCCGACCGCGCGGTAGGTCTCGATCAGCAAGCCGAGCTCCTGCGCGGTCTGCGCCTTGCCGTTGAGCGCGCGGATCACGCAGGCGTTGTCACCGCGCGCCAGACACGCGCTCGCGGCGGCAATCGGCGAGCCGCCGCTCGCGGGGTGCGGCGCCGGGGCCGGCTTGGGCCGCGGCTCGGCCGCCGGTGCGCTGCGCGGCTTGAGCTCGGCCTTGACCAGCTTGGGCGCCCGCGCCGAGGTCGCGCGGTCTACGATCGCGCGCGCCTGAGCGCGCATGTCCGCCGGCACCAGCTCCACCGCGAGCACTCCGCCCGCGAGCTCTGCAGCCTGCTCGGGGTGCTTGCGCAGCCCGCTCTGGGCCGCAGCCAGCCGCGAGCGCGCCGCATCGGTGAGCGCGGCGACCACCTCGGGTCGCGCAGCCACGGCGCTGCCCGCGCTCAAGCTCGACAGCTCCTTCCACGCGCCTTCGGCGTCGCCGGCCTCCAGCGCCGCCTTGGCCCGCACGTAGATCTGCTCCTGCTCGTTATTGACGCGCGCGGTGTCGCGACAGGCCAGGGCCTCGGCCGCATCGGGGCGCACCTTCAGGGCGGCGTTGGCGTGCGCGACGGCCTCGGCGTAGCGGCCGCCCTCGTTGGCTTGCTGGCAGGACGAGAGCAGCTCGGCAAACTGATCGGCGGGAGTGGGCTGCGGGGCAGGCGCGGGCGCCGCCACCGGCACCGGGGCAGCCGCCGTGGCAGCCGGCGGGGCCTGGCTGGCTGGCGGCGCTGCGCTCGGCTTCGACCCCGAGCGCACGATCAGCAGCGCCAACAGCGCCGCGACCGAGATCACCGCGGCCGCGAGCAACGATTGCTTGGGCAGGCCCTTGCCCCGCGGCGCCAGCAGCGTGCGCACCTCGCCCGGATCGAACACGTACTGCTCGCCGGGTCCGACGAAGCGCAGCAGCACGTCGCCGAGCTCGATCACGTCGCCGGGCGAAAGCTGCGCCTCGCTCTGCTTCTGGCGGTTGACGACGATGCCGTTGATGCTGCCGCTGTCGATGATGCGAACCTGTCCGGGCGCGCACACGATCCGCGCGTGCTCGCGCGACACCGAGCGGTGGTCAAGCGCGATGTCCAGATCGGGCGCGCGGCCGATGCGCAGCTCACCGTGCTCGGGCAGCGAGAACTCGGCGCCGGCCAGCGGCGCGTTCAGCACCACCAGGCGAGGCGGCGTGCGCGGGACGGGCGTCACGCGCGTGGGCTCGGTCTCGGTCGCGTCGACCGCCTGGCGCGCCTCGGCCTCCAGCAGCAGCGTGTAGTCTCCGATGCGCAGCTCGTCGCCGGGCTTGAGCTCCGATTGACCCACCACGCGTTGCCCATTGAGCAGCACGCCGTTGTAGGAGCGGAGATCGCGCACCAGAAAGCTGCCGTTGTGGCGCTGGAGCTGGCAGTGCTCGCGCGAGATATTGCGCTCGGTCAGTCGGATCGTGTTGCCTTCCTTGCGGCCGATTGAAACCTCGTCGCGAACGAGAGGAACAACCGTCGTCGTGCCTTCGTTGTCAGAGATGACGAGCTTGATCATGTCGGCCACGCTGGTGCGTGGGAGCACCAGCCGAGGGGCGCAACCTGCTGAATTCGCATGCTACGCGTAGCCCCCGAGCTGTCAAATGGCGACCTCTGACCACCCTGTGCGACTTGCACGTTCACCGACTGCCGGGGAGCCAGAGCCGATCTCGATACCCCGAGCGCGCGGATCGCGACCGATTCGCGGCGACGCCGGCACCGGACGCCCAGATCGCGAGCTCGCCCGGCGGTTGCTCGGCGGCTCCGGCCGAGCAAGCCTGAGCGCATGAACGCACGAAGGTGCCCGAGCGCCGCGCTGCTGTCGCTCGGCCTACTGAGCGCGGGCGTGAGCTGCAGCCACCGCGCCCCGGGCCCGCCCGGCATCAGCGCGGGGCCGGCGCGCAAGCGGGGTGACGGCGGATCGCAAACGGGGAGCGCGAGCGAGCGCTCACCGCGCCCCGACGGCGGCGCCATCCTGCCGGCCGCCGACGAGGAGGTCGTGCTGCCGTTCGGCGGCCCGGAGCAGCGCCGGCGCATCACGCTCACGGCCGACCCTGGGGTGCTCGACGTGTGTTTCTCGGTCGACACCACGGCCAGCATCGGGCAGGAGATCGACCAGCTCCAGCAAGACCTCGCCAGCAGCGTCGTGCCCGAGCTCAAGAGCCGCGTCGATGACGTGCGCTTCGGCGTCGCCAAGTTCGAGGACTTTCCGCGGCCGCCGTTCGGCTCGCCCGGCTCGACCGCGAACGGAAGACCCGCCGACACACCCTTCGTGCTGCTCAGCCCGATCACCTCCGATCAGGATGCGGTCGAGAGCGCGGTGGCGCGCCTGGACCAGCCGCTCGGCGAAGGTGGCGACACCCCCGAGGCCGGCGCCGAGGCGCTGTGGCAAATCGCGACCGGCAAGGGCTACGTGTTGGACGGCGAGACTCTGATCGCACCCTATGACGGCCGCCCCGCGCCGGGCGGCGGGAGCGCGGGCGGGGTTGGGTTTCGAGCCGGCGCGCTGCGCGTCGTGCTGCACATCACCGACGCACCGAGCCACCAGCCGGAGGACTACGGCGACGTCTTTCCCGGCACCCACACGCTGGCGCAGGCCGGCATGGCTCTGCACGAGCTCGGCGCCAAGCTGGTCGGCATCGTCAGCGGCGCGTGCAACGCTGCCAGCTCGCGCGGCGAGTGCGACGACGCCATGCACGCCAAGGCCCGGGCCGACCTGGAGCAGGTCGCGCTGCTGACCGGCGCGCTCGGCGCCGCGCCCACCGAAGGCACCTGCCCGACGGGCTTGCAGGGCGATCCGGTGCCCAGCAGCGGCGACGCGTGCCCGCTAGTGTTCGACGTCGACGCGCAGGGCGGCGGCCTCTCCACCACGCTGGTCGACGCGATCGTCGGTCTGGTCGACGGCATTCGCTTCGAGAGCGTGAGCGGCTACGCCGACGACGATCCGCTCGGCTTCGTGCGCAGAGTCGAGCCGCTGCAGCTGGCTCAGGACGCGACTGCCGACGCGCCCATGATCGCCGACCTGCTGCCGGCGGACGCGCCCGACGGCGAGCCGGACAGCTTCGTGCAGGTGCCCTCGCGCGCCGCACTGGCCTTCGACGTGGTTTTGCAGAACCGGCACATCGCGGCGACCGACGTCGACCAGACCTTTCGCGCGGTGGTGCAGATCGAGGGCGACGGGCTGATCCTGGTGCAGCGCACCCTGCGCATCCGCGTGCCGGCGGGAAGCGCGCTGGCGCCCGCGAGCGACGCCGACGGAGGCAGCTGATGGCGATCGCGGCGGAGTCGTGATACGGCTTGGCCCGCGCGAGCTCGCCCATGCAACAGTGCCTCGGAATCATCGGCGGCAGCGGCCTCTACGAGCTCGAAGGGCTGAGCTCGATCGAGGAGATTCGCCTCAGCACACCGTTCGGAGACCCCTCGGACGCGATCGTGCGCGGCCGCCTCGGCCAGACCACTCTGCTGTTTCTGCCGCGCCACGGCCGCGGCCACCGCTACGCCCCGCACCGCATCAACTATCGCGCCAACCTGTTCGCGCTCAAGCAGCTCGGCGCACAGCAGGTGCTGAGCGTGTCGGCGGTCGGCTCGCTCAAAGACAGCATTCACCCTGGTGAGTTCGTGCTGGTCGACCAGTACATCGACCGCACGCGCGGGCGCCGCAGCACCTTCTTCGACGATTACGAGCTGGTAGCCCACGTTGGCTTCGGCGATCCAGTCGACCGCGCGCTGCTGGAGGCGTGCTATGCCGCGGCCGAGCAGGTCGGCGCGCCGCTGCACGTCGGCGGCACCTACGTGTGCATGGACGGCCCGCAGTTCTCGACCCGCGCCGAGTCGGAGTTGTATCGGAGCTGGGGAGCTGCCGTCGTCGGCATGACCAATCTGCCGGAGGCCAAGCTCGCGCGCGAAGCCGAGCTGCCCTATGCCTCGCTGGCGATGGTCACCGACTACGACTGCTGGCACCAGAACGAGCAGCCGGTCTCGGTCGAGGCCGTGATCCGCGTGCTGCAGCAGAACGTGCGCACGGCGCGCCAGGTGATCGGCGCGCTGTGCTCGCGACTGCCCGACGCGAGCCAGAGCCCGGCCGCCAGCGCGCTGCAAAACGCGATCCTCACCGCGCCCGAGCACATCCCGGCCGCGACCCGAGCCGCGCTCGCGCCCTTGATCGGCAAGTACCTCGGCTGAGCCGATCGGCTTGCGCGCCGTTTTCTTGACCGTGGCGATCGCGGCGTGCATCGCTCTGAACACACGGCACCCGAGCGTGCCCAATGTGGAGGCAGGGCGATGGGCTACGAACAGCTACTGGCCGAGGTCCGCAGGTTGCTGAGCGCGTCGATCGAGGCGCGCTACCGCGGAGATCTGCACGCGAGCAAGGTCCGCGCACAGGCGTACGCCGACGGCTACATGCGGGCCTTGTGCGACGCCGGCCTGCTCGAGGCGCGGGAGCTGCTGGAGCTGGTCGCCGAGACGCGCCGAGAGCTGGGCGACGAGGCGCTCGAGCAGCGCGTGGCCGCGGCCTCCTGAGGCGCCACCCGCTGGCAATCGCCGCGCGACGGGCTTGCGCACGTCGCGCCCGCCGGGCACGGTCGGGCTGCAGATCGCGCCGAGGTGGCGGAACGGCAGACGCAGGCGACTTAAAATCGCTCGCCCAAAAGGCGTGCGGGTTCGACTCCCGCCCTCGGCAGCCTCTATATCGGGGGCGGCACGCGCCGCCCCCGCCCGTTGGGCAAAGCCCAACGGGGCCCACCCCCACGCGTGGCCGCTGCGCGGCTCCTGCTCTTCAACCAGCTTGCCGGGCGCGGCACGCGCCGCCCCCGCCCGTTGGGCAAAGCCCAACGGGGCCCACCCCCACGCGTGGCCGCTGCGCGGCTCCTGCTCTTCAACCAGCTTGCCGGGCGCGCCACGCGCCGCCCCCGCCCGTTGGGCAAAGCCCAACGGGGCCCACCCCCACGCGTGGCCGCTGCGCGGCTCCTGCTCTTCAACCAGCTTGCCGGGCGCGCCACGCGCCGCCCCCGCCCGTTGGGCAAAGCCCAACGGGGCCCACCCCCACGCGTGGCCGCTGCGCGGCTCCTGCTCTTCAACCAGCTTGCCGGGCGCGCCACGCGCCGCCCCCGCCCGTTGGGCAAAGCCCAACGGGGCCCACCCCCACGCGTGGCCGCTGCGCGGCTCCTGCTCTTCACGCATCGACCTTCCGCGCTCAGGTTCTGGCGCCGGAGATTCGACCCCGCTTGGGCCGGCCGCGCTCAGGCTTCGATCCGCGGCGGCATCTGTGGGCCCGGGACCTCGGCCCGAACCCCCTTGACGCGGTTGTGCTTGTCCACCATCACGACCTTCGGCTCGAAGCTGTGAGCCTCCTCGCTGTCCATCTCGCCAAAGGTGGCCAGGATCACCAGGTCGCCCGGCTCGTTATTGTGGGCGGCCGCTCCGTTGATGCAGATCACGCCGGAGCCGCGGGGGCCCGGCAGCGCGTACGTCACGATGCGGGTGCCGCGGGTGACGTTCCAGATATGCAGCTCCTGGTTGGGCAGGATGTCGGCCGCATCGAGCAGGTCCGCGTCGATGGTGCAGCTGCCTTCGTAGTCCAGGTCGGCATGCGTCACCACGGCGCGGTGGATCTTCGACAGAAACATTCGACGGCGCATTGGAGACCTTCCTCCACCTTAGTGGCGTCCCGGGATCCGGGTACGCCCAAAGGTCTGCAATAATCCTACAAGCCCCTCCATGCCGGGGCAAGGGCCAGCTCAAAACCCTCTGGTTTCGCTTGGCAATTGCTGGACCCCGGCGAATCGTGGTAGCGCCAGGTGGGCCATGGCTCGCGCCGCCGAAAAGCCAAGCCCGGGGCTGCTGACGCGCGTCTTTCTGCCGCTGTTCGCGCTGATCGTCGCCACGCCCATGGCCGCGTCGCTCTACGTGAACGCGCGCTGGTTCGCCGCCCTCGGCTTCGGCGAGATCTTCGCGACAACCCTGACCAGCCGCCTGGGCCTGGCGCTGGGGACGGGGCTCGCTACGCTGGCCGTGCTGCTCGGCAATCTGCGGCTCGCGGCTCGCAGCTGCCGCGACCTGGTTCCCCTGGTGCTCCACGACCCCGACGGGCTGCCCCGGCTGAACCTGCGCGAGCTCGCGCAGCGGCTCTCGCTTCCGGCCTCGATCGCGATCGCGCTGCTGGTCGCTCTCTACCACGAGCGCTTCTATCCCCGGCTGCTGCTGTTCGAGCACGGCGGCAACGTCGGGCGGCGCGATCCGATTTTCGGCAACGACGTCGGCTTTTACCTGTTCCGCCTGCCCTTCTACGACGCGGCTTGCTCGCTGCTGCTGTGGCTGCTCGGCGGCGCGCTGGCTGCAGCCGTGGTGTTCTACCTGCTCGGTGGTGCGGTCGCGGTGGGCGACCGTCACGCCCGCTTCGAGCGGTCGGCGAGGCTGCACCTGGGGGTGCTGCTCGCTCTGCTGTTCGCGGCACTGACCGTGCGTGCGTACCTGGACACCTTCGACGTGCTGTATTCGCGGCTGGGGCCGATGGCGGGCGCGAGCTATGCCGACATCCACGCCAGGCTGCCGGCGCTGCGCGTGCTAATCGGCCTGGCCGCGGTGGGCTCGGTGCTGGTGCTGGCCGCAGCCGCGAGCAACCGCCTCGGCCCCGCGGTGATCGCGGGGGTGCTCTACCTCGGCGCCCAGCTGGCGACCCAGATCTATCCAGAGCTGGTGCACCGCCTGAGCGTCAAGCCCAACGAGCTGGAGCGCGAGAGCCCGTATCTGGCGTTCAACATCGACGCCACGCGCGCCGCCTATGCGCTCGACCGGGTGGTGGAAAGAGACCTTTCGGCCAGCGCCACGTTGACCGCGGCCGACATCGCGGCAAACCGCGACACGATCGACAACGTCCGGCTGTGGGACCACCAGCCGCTGCTGGAAACCTTCGCCCAGATCCAGGAGATCCGCACCTACTACGATTTCGCGTCCGTCGACAACGACCGCTATCTTATCGGGGGCAAGCTGCGCCAGACCATGGCCTCTGCGCGCGAGCTCAACTCGGACAGCCTGCCGAATCCTACCTGGATCAACAAACGCTTCACCTTCACGCACGGCTACGGCCTGACGCTGGGCCTGGTCAACGAGACCACGCCCGAGGGGCTGCCGGTGTTGCTCGTGCAGGACATTCCGCCGGTCTCCAACACGCCCGACATAAAAGTCGAGCGTCCGGGCATCTATTACGGCGAGCTCTCCAGCGACCACGTCTTCGTGCACACGCGAAACCACGAATTCGACTATCCATCGACCTCGGGCGGCGTCCACACGGACTACGCCGGCAAGGGTGGGCTGCCGTTCGATTCCCAGCTGGTGCGCATCGCGCTCGCGGTCAAGCTGGGCTCGGTCGAGCTCCTGCTCTCCGATGACATCGACTCGAACAGTCGGGTGCTGCTCTACCGCAACATCCTCGATCGCCTGCGGCGCATTGCGCCATTCCTGGCGCTCGACCCCGACCCCTACCTGGTAGTGCGGAAGGACGGCACGCTGTCTTGGATCTGCGACGCGTACACTACGAGCAACCGTTACCCCTACGCCCAACCGGTGCAGCACGGCAGCCTCAACTACCTGCGTAACTCGGTCAAGGCGGTGATCGACGCCTACGATGGCACGGTCACGCTGTACGCGGCGGACCCGACCGATCCGCTGCTGCGCGCGTGGCGGCGCGCCTTTCCCCACAGCTTCGTCCCGCTCTCACGCATGCCGTCCGATCTGCGCGCGCACCTGCGCTACCCGCAGCTGATCTTCGGCATCCAAACCGAGATGTTCACCGTCTACCACATGCGCGCGCCCGACCTGCTCTACAACCGCGAGGACCAATGGGAGGTGCCCGCGATCGCGGGCGGCGACGGCAAGACCAAGACCCAGCCGTACTACACGGTGATGAAGTTGCCGGGCGAGTCGCACGCGGAGTTCATCCTCATGCTGCCTTTCACGCCCAAGCGCAAAGACAACCTGGCGGCCTGGATGGTCGCGCGCTCCGACGGCGCGGCACTCGGCCAGCTGATGGTGTACCGCTTTCCCAAAGACCGCCTGGTGTTCGGGCCGCAGCAGGTCGTCAACCGCATCAACCAGGACGCCGAGATCTCGCGTCAGATCTCGCTCTGGGACCAACACGGCTCGCAGGCGATCTTCGGCACCCTGCTGGTGGTCCCGGTAGAGGAGTCCTTGCTCTACGTGCGGCCGCTGTACCTGCGCTCGGAAGGCGGCAAGATCCCCGAGCTCAAGCGCGTGATCGTGGCCTACGAAAAGCACATCGCGATGCGGCCTTCGCTGCGCGAGGCAGTCGAAGCGATTCTTCGGGCCCGAAGCCGAGCAAGCGCGCGCCGCGCCGACGCAGCCAGGCCCGGCCACGTCCCAACCCGAGAGCGTGCCGGAGCCGGCGCCGGCGGCGAGCACACCGGCGGCGGGCGAGCAGCCGGCGGCCCAAGCGCTGCAGCACTTCGAGCGGGCGATCGAGGCGCAGCGCCGTGGAGACTGGGCCGGCTACGGCGCAGAGCTGCAGCAGGTCGAACGCCTGTTGCGGCAGATGGCGCCAGCGGCCGAGCTCAGTCCTCCTGCACGAAGCTCAGGCCCACCAAATAGCCGTCCGGATGCTCCTTGACCCAGGCGACGCGTGCGAGCTCGACCGTCTTGCCCTCGTCGAGCTGGACCTCGACTACGCACACCGCGTCGAGCGGGAGCGCAACATTGACCGCCACGCGCAACCCGCCCGCGCTCGCGTTGATCACCACCCCGTGCGCGTTGAAGGGCTCGAGAATCTCGACGTCGGCGTTGAGCGGATAGCGCTCAGCAACTCTACGTCCCACGCCTTCGGCCGCCGACGGGTCCGCCTTGCTCATCCCAGCCTGTGCTCAATTGTCGCGCAAATGCTCGGGAACCGCCAGGCTGAACAAAGAAAATCATGTCATTATGGCCGCTTACATGCTGAGCTTGGATACAGGCGTGCGCGCCGTCGCGCGCCGCCTCGGCGCGCGGGTCAAATTGCCGCGCTTCTGCGTACAGTGTTAACATCGTCTGTGCCGAGCGAACAAGGAGCCCCGTGAGCACGCCGAGCCTGGACGAGTTGAAGCAGGCCATCCTCGAGGCAGGGCTCGAGATCTATCGCAGCAGCGCCACGGAGATTCGCGTCGCGGAACGCGTCCGCATGCACCTGATGGACTCTGGAATCACGGTCGCAGCGGCCGAGCCGCCGTGCGTCCGCATGACGGTACGCAGCCAGCGCTCGGACTTTCCTTCTGCAGATCCGGAGGAGCTGTTCGAGAAGGTTCGCCGAGCCCTGCGGCAAAGCGCCGAGGCACGCGGCTTTCGCGAGACCGGAGCGGTCACGCGTGAGATCACCGATCCGGTCGACGCTTCACAAGTGCTCGACGTGTGGCACGAGGTCACGTTCGCCAAGGAGGCGCGGACGCTCGATGCGCTGATCGACGATGTGCGCTGGGCCCTGCAGCTGCCAAAGTGCGTCGATCGCTGAAACGCGCCAGCGTGCGATCAAAGCCTCGGCCGGTGCGGCGCGCGCCGATCAGAGCTCGCGATCCTCGTGAGGATCGCGAGCCCTGCCGTGCGGCTTGCGACTCAGGCCCCCCCTTCAACCTTGCTGACGTTCTCTGCGAACAGGCCCTTCGGTCCCTCCTTCAGCTCGAAACGCACCGTCTGGCCTTCCTCCAAGGTTCGAAAGCCGTCACCTGCTATCTGCGAGTAATGCACGAACACGTCGGCGTCGTTGTCCTGCTTGATGAAACCGAACCCCTTCGCGTCGTTGAACCATTTCACAGTACCTAACGGCATTATCGTACGTCCTTCCTCCATCAGGCAGCGGCGCCGCCTTGTCCTTCTTTCAACCGAACGCTCACGTGCAAGTTGTTCGAGACCCTTCGCTCGCCCCCATCACATGGCACGTGAACAAACTCATTCGCGAAGCCGCAAGCACGAAGACCCAAGCGCGCCCCCCACTTCGAAGCCGAAGACTAATGTTCGCCGCGTGGCAGTCAAGATAGTCCGCGCAAGCGATTGCACGACGTGCTGCGGTTTTTCCGCGTGGAAATGCCACGTGTGAGCAAGAGTGTGCAATGTGCGCACCCAAAGCGCTGCAACGAGACTGACCCATGTTGGCCTAGTCATGCGCGCTCCTGCCGTGAGCCCAGGGGCATGTGCGGGCTCGGATAACGTGATCGGCCTTAGGCGCGCGAGACCGAGCGCTGGCCCACGTTGGCGCGCGAGGCCGGCAAAATGACGGCTTGCGAACGAGCCCGCACGGTCAGGGCTGCAGACGTTCGACGCGCCAACCCCCCGACGCCGCCGTGAACGACCAGCGGTCGTGCAAGCGGTCGTCGCGATTGCGCCAGAACTCGACGCGCTCCGGCAGCAGGCGATAGCCGCCCCAGAACGACGGCCGCGGCACCTCGCCATGGCCCTCGAAGCGGTGCTCGAGCTCTGCGCGCTTGGCTTCCAGCAGGGCGCGGCTCGCGATCGCGCGGCTCTGCTCCGAAGCCCAAGCCGAAAGCTGCGAGCCGCGCGGCCGCGTGGCGAAGTAGGCATCGGCCTCCGCGCCCGATACCGGCTGCACCGGACCTTCGGCGCGCACCTGCTCGCCGGTCGAAGCCCAGTGGAAGGCGAGCGCGGCGCGCGGATGCGCTTGCAAGTGCTGAGCCTTCGCGCTGCCCAAGTTGGTGAAGAATCCAAAGCCGCGCTCGTCGGCGAGCTTGACCAGCACGAAGCGCACGCTCGGCGCGCCGCTCGCGTCCACGGTCGCGAGCGCGGCGCGCGACGGGTCGAAGCTCTCGCGCGTGCGCGCCAGTGCAAACGACTGCCGGAACCAGACCCATGGATCGGCGTACGGTACGCCCTCTGTCTCGTCGCCTCCGCCTACGTGCATGTCGCCTCCGCTGACGCACAGCAATAGCCGCGCGCGGCGCGATGACAAGCTGCCGTCGCTGGCGGCCCCTCCACGGGGCTGCGGGGCTCCCCCAAAAGACTGGTGAACGCGGAAAAAGAGGCCAACCCTCGGTTGCGCAGGGTGTGCAGATTTTGCCCAAAGCGGCGACCGGGCAGCGCGGCAAACATGGTAGGCTCGCCAGGCCGTGGACCCGATCGCAGAGCAGCTCATTGCCCGGCTCCGGCTGGATCCCAATGACAACGCCGCCTACGAGGGTCTCAAGGCGCACTACCAACACTCCGGCGACTGGGCTTCGCTCGCGAATTTGCTGGAAGGCTGGGCCGGCGCCCACACCGAGCTGTGGGAAGAGGCGTCCCAGGCCTACGCGGAGGCGGGCCAGGCGGTGCTGCAGGGCGGCGGGGACCGGGTGCGGGCCAAGGCGCTGTACCGCCTGGCGCTGCAGGTGAACGTGCTGCACCCGGAGGCCGGAGCGAACCTGCTGGAGCTGGTGGAGCAGGACGGCGACCCGCAAGAGCTGACCGAGCTGCTCGACGCCTACGCGCGCGCGCTCGACACGGCCGGCGCCGCCACCGACTACGTGGCCGGTCTGTACCTGCGGCTGGCCGAGATCTGGGAAGGGCCGCTGCAGCGGCCCGACATGGCGGCGCCGTACCGCGCGCGCGCGGTTGAGCTGGCTGGCGCACGCGCAGCCCGGCAGAGCTCGGCGGCGCCGCCGGGACCCGCACAGGCACATGCGCTCGAGCGCGACGCGGCAGCCGAGTCGGACCCGGCGCGCAAGGCCGAGCTGCTGTGCCGCCTGGCGGAGCTGCGGGCGGACGTGCTGGGCGACCAGGAAGGCGCGATCCATGCGCTGCGCCAGGCGCTCGCCGCCATGCCCGGCGAGATCGCGGTCATGCATCAGCTCGCGACCTGCTTGCTGGCGCGCGCGCAGGGCGCCGACGACGCCGCGGCGCGCGCCGACCATCGCCGCGTGGCGGAGCTGTTTTACCAGATCGCGCAGGGCGTGGATGAAGTGGACGCCCTGCCCTATCTCGAGTCCGCGCTGACCTCGATGCCCGACCACGACGGCGCGCTGGCGCTGCTCGAGCGGCTCGCGACCGAGCAGGGGCGCGCGGACATCCTGCCCCCCTACTGGGTGAGCTTCGTCGCTGCCGCGGGCGCGGGTCCGGTCGCGGATCAGCGGCGCTTGCTGTTGGCCCAGGCGTACCTCGAATCCGATCAGCTCGACGACGCCATCTATTGCCTGCAGCCCGCCGCCGAGCACGGCAACGAGAAGGCACACGAGCTGCTTCAACAGGCTTACGGGCGCCAGGCGCGTGCGCCCAGGGACGAGCAGGCAGAGCCCGCGCGGCCGTCCGGCGACGCGAGCCGCGCCACCACCGCGCACCCGCCTGCACGCCGCGAAGACGACGAGCGCAGCCGCCAGAACGCGCAGGTGACGGACCTGCGCAAGCAGATCCACGCCGCGGTCACGGCGCGTCGGCACGACGACGCGGCCGCGCTGTGTCGCCAGATCTTGGAGATCGACCCCACCGATCCCGAGGCCTTCAATCTGCTCGAGAGCCATTACCGCAAGCGACGCGACTACGGGAGCTTGCGCGACTTGCTGCTCGCCTCGACCCGCATGCCCGGGCTCGCGGTCGACTCGCGCAAGATGCGGCTCAAAGAAGTGGCCACGCTGTCGGAGACCAAGCTGCGCGACAGCGACGCGGCCACCTCGGCCTGGCGCGGCGTGGTCACGCTCGATCCGGCCGATCGCGAGGCGACCGCGAGCCTCAA
This sequence comes from uncultured delta proteobacterium, assembly GCA_963778655.1. GTDB lineage: Bacteria > Myxococcota_A > Polyangia > Polyangiales > JAFGIB01 > CAVZVA01. Next base: position 291,648 of record CAVZVA010000009.1, on the reverse strand, counting down.
GCGGCTGCTCAAGAAAGGGCAGCACTGGGACGAGCTGGCAGCGGTGCTGGAGCGCGAGGCGCTGGCCACCACCGCGCTCGACGACAAGGCGGCGCTGATCCGGGAGATCGCGCTGATCCATCGCGACAAGCGCCAGGACCCGCTGGAGACCGCGGAGGCCTTCCGCCAGCTGCACGCGCTCAAGCCCGGCGACGCCGCGGTGCGCGACGAGCTGTGCGAGCTGGTGCTGGAGCTAGAGCAGTGGAGCGACGCCGCGCCGCTGCTGCGCCAGCGCATCGACGCCAGCAAGGACGAGACCGAGAGACACAAGCTGAGCGCGGAGCTCGCCGCCATCCTGCACGAGCACCTGCACGAGCTCGAGCAAGCCCACGAGCTGTGCGAGCAGATACTCGAGCACAAGCCCAACGACCGCGCGGCCCTCGATCGCATGGAGCGCGTCGACCTGGAGGCCGAGAACTATCCGCGGCTGCTCAAGACGCTGGAGCGGCGCGCGCAGCTGGCCGCCAAGGGGGAGCGGCCCGGGCTGTTCACGCGCATGGGCATTATCGCCGAGGAACAGCTGCGGGACCTCGACAAGGCGGCGGACTACTTCGGCGACGCGCTCGACCTGGCGCCCGACGATCCGGAGGCGCTGCAGCGTCTGGTGGACATGTTCGAGCGCGCGGGCCGCTACGATCAGCTGGTCGAGCTGCTGCGCGAGCGCACCCTGCTCGAGCCCGAGGCCAAGAACCGCGCGCCGCTGCACCGGCGCATCGCCCAGACGCTCGCGGAGCGGCTGGATGACGAGGACGGCGCCGCCGAAGCCTACCGCAAGCTGCTCGAAACCGACGAGGACGAGGAAGCGCTGCGCTTCCTGCGCGGCGTGGCGCTGCGCCGCGACGAGCCGCGCGAGCTGGCCGAGGTGCTGCGCCGGCTGGCCGCCTGCACCGGCGACCAGAGCGAGCGGCGCGACCTGCTGTTCGACCTGGCCGTGTTGCTGCACGAGCGCATGGCGGAAGCGGGAACCACCGAGGCGGCGGCGGTGCTCAAGCGCATCGTCGAAAGCGTGGACCCGAGCTTCGAGCCCGCGATCGAGCTGCTGGTCACGGTCAGCGAGGCGACCTCGGACAAGCCCGGCCTGGCCCTGGCGCTGGAGCGCAGCCTGAGCCTTCAGTCGGAGGCGGGCGCGCGCATCGAGCTTGCCAAGCGTCTGGCCGACCTGTGCGAGCACGCGCTGCACGACGTGCCGCGCGCGATCAGCGCGCTGCAGGCATGGGTGCGCGATCAGGCTCAGAACCCGGAGCCTCAGCGCAGGCTGCGCACACTGCTTCAGGGCGCGGGGCGCTGGCCGGAGCTGCTCGCCAGCCTGGATGCGCTGACCGAGTGGGAAGACGACTTCGACGCGCGGGACGAGGCCACCATCGCCGCAGCGCAGGTCGCGTTCGAGCGGCTGCAGGACGCCGAGGGCGGCTGGCGCCGGCTGGTACCCCTGGTCGAGGAGCGCAACGAGCAGGCGGAGCAGGCGTTGCGTGAGATTGCCGGTGGCGCCGGCATGCAGCGCGACCTGGCGGCGCTCTACGTGCGGCTGGCCCAAGAGACCGAGGACCCTGTGCAGGCCGCGACGCTGTGGGGCCGTGCGGCCGACGTGTTCGAGCAGGCACTCGACGACCCGACCCAGGCGCTGGAGGCCAGCCTGCGCGCGCTGGCCACCGATCTCGAAAACCGCGAGTTGCTCACGCACGTCGATCGGCTGGCGCTCAAGACCAGCGCGTTCCGCCGCCTGGCGCAGGTCTACGACCGGCTGCTGAAGCAAGCCGCGGACGACGCGGACAAAGTCGAGCTGCTCAAACGGCACGCCGATCTGCTGCAGGGTCAGCAGGACGAGGAGGCGCTCGACCGCATCTTGCGCGCCTGCGCGCTCGCGCCGCAGGACGAGGCGCTGCTCAGCCGCGCCGAGGACCTGGCGCAGCGCACGCGCCGCAGCGAGGAGCTGCTGATTGTCTACGACCGCCGGCGCGCGCGCAGCGACGACGAACGAGACCAGGTGCGGCTGTTGCTGCGCGCGGCGCGGCTGTGCGACGGCGCGCTGCGCGACCGCGAGCGGGCCAACCAGTACGTCAAGTCCGCGCTGGCGGCGGCGGGCGGGTCGGCCGAGCTCGGCGCCGAGGTGGAGGCGGCTGCGCGCGATCTCGACGCGCAGCGTCCGGAGCTGGGTGCCGATCAGGCGCGCCGGACGATGCTCCGCTCGCACAAGGAAGTGGCCGAGCGCGCGGAGCCGAACGTGGCGGAGCGGCTGCTGCTGCGCGCCGCCGAGCTGCTGCAGCAGGAGCTCGACGACGAGCGCGGAGCCTTCGACATGCTGCGCCAAGCACTTTCGCTGCAACCCAAGAGCGACGCGATCTACGCGGCGCTCTGGAGCCTGGGAGACAAGCACAAGCGGCTCGACTCGGTGGATGCGCACCTCTCACGCCTGGTCGACGAGGCGATCGATCCGGCCACCGCGGTCGCCATGCTGCGGCGCAGAGGAGCCTTGCTCGAGGGGCCGCTCAACCGCTTCCAGGATGCGGCCGCGGTCTACACCAAGCTGCTGCAGCTGCGTCCCGACGACGCCGAGGCCTCGAACAAGCTGCGCGCGAGCCTGCGACACTCCGGACGGCACCAGGATCTGCTGCTGGCCCTCAACAAGCAGCTGCAGCGCGTGCGCGATGCGGACGCGCGCGTGCCGCTGCTCAAGGAGATCGCGATCACCTGGGAGCAGGATCTGAAGAACCGCTGGGAAGCCCTGGACGCGTGGCGCGCGGTCCTGCGCGAGCTGCCCGATGATGCCGAGGCGCTCGAGGCGGTGCAGCGGGTGGAGCGCGGGCGCGTCAAGTCCTCGGCGGGCCTGCTCGACGCCGAGGAAGGCGACGAAGTCCCGGAACGCGAGGACGATCGGGGCGATGCCGCGACGGCGGAGGCCGGCGCAGAGGCCGCAGCTACCGGGCGCGAAGCCGTGGAGCACGCGGAGGCCGGCGCGGAGGATGATGTCGCGACGAGCGCGGAGCAGCTGCTGCTGCGCTCCGAGCCGCCCGAGGCCGCTGCCGCGCACAGCGGGGCGGACGACGACGGCGAGCCGCCGACGCTGGCGCTGCCCCGCCCGACCGTGGGTGCGGACGGGGCCGGGGAGCGCGAGCGCGATTCTCGCGGCCGCGCCGCAGCCCGCCGAGCCCGAACCGAAGCCGCAGCGAGCGGCGGACGCGCAGCGCGCGACAGCTTCGGCCCAGCCCGACGTGAGCCCGGCCGAGCAGGACGAGCCCGAGGACAGCGCGGCCGATCTCGATGCCCTCGACGCCGCCATCAGCGCCTCGGGCGCGGTGCAGGAGATCGACCTGCTCGAGACCGAGGAGGTGACCGTGGACGTGGTGATCGAGCCGCCCGCGCAGCGCCCTTCCAGCCCGCCGCCGCCACCCAGCACCCCTGTCGCTGCGCGCTCGGCGCGGCCGCGGCCTCCGGCCGTCCCGCCGCTGCCCGCGACAGCTGCTTCCCTGCGGGCGCCACCGCCCATTCCGCGCAGCACGCCGGCGCCTGCCGTTCCCGAAGCGGCGACTGCACCGCCGCGGCGCGCGGGTTCGGTACCGCCGCCGCTGCCAAGCGCACGCGCCGGCTCCAAGCCGCCGCCGCTGCCAAGCGCCCGCCCCAATGGGCGCGCGAGCTCGCAGCCCCCGCCGCTGCCTTCGCAGCGCAAGCAGCCGTGAGCGGACCGCCGCGCTTCACTCCAGGTGACGGCGCGCGATTTCCGCCCAGGGGCTGTCGGGATCGAGACGCAGGTAGGTCTCCCAGTGCTCGCGGGCGTCCTGCGCTTGGCCGAGGTCGGCCAGCGCCATCGCCAGGTTAAAGTGCGCGTCGGCAAACGCCGGGTCGGTGCGCAGCGCGCGCCGGAAGTTGAGCACCGCGGCTGCGGTCTCGCCACGATCGTAGAGCAGGAAGCCCAGGTTGTAGAACGCCTCGGGCTGTTCCGGATCGATCTGCAGCGCGCGCACATAGAGGTTCTCCGCCTCCTCCAGGCGGCCACGGCGGTACATCAGGTTGCCGAGATTGGTCACCGCATTGGCCAGCGAGGGATCGAGCTCGACTGCGCGCCGGTACGCCGCTTCGGCGCGATCGAAGGTGTCGGGGTTCTCGTCGAAACGACAACCTTCGAGGTAGCTCTGGTAGGCCAGCGCAAAGTCGCTCTGCCGGCCGCTGCGACGCAGCACCCGCACGACGTCGTCGCGCAGCTCTCGGACCTCGAAGTCGAGGCGGAGCTGACCGGTGGTCGGCTCGTAGCTGCCGTGGTCGTCGCGCACCAGCAGGCTGTGGCCCTCGGCCACGATCCGCAGCGAGCTGAGCGGGCGTGCCACCCGCGGCAGCGAGGCGCGCAGGGCCTCCACGCTGCGGCGCACGGCCTGCAACGCCACCCCCTCGTCCAACAGCTCCTTGGCGGCGCGCAGCGAGATCAGATCCTCGAAGCTGTAGTAGCGCTGCTCGTCCAACCGCATCGAGCGGACGATGAAGCCGCTGCGCTCCCAGTAGCGCAGGCGGCTCGGCGAGAGGGCGAACAGCTTGGCAGCCTCGCGCATGCTGTAAATGTCCGCCAGCGGATCCTTGCTGCGCGGCGTGGCAGGCCGATCCGAGCCCTGCGCGGACAGCAGGCGCCGCCCGCCCGCCGCCTCCGGGTCCTCGGAGCGGACGGTGGACGCAGGGGGGCGGGCGCGGCGGCCGCGCTGCCCGAAGTCCACGTGAATGACGTTGTCCTCGCTCACGAGCGACCCGCGTCGGAGGATACGCTCAACTGCGCCTCGAGGTCGACGTCGATGTGAAGCTGATGCTCGGTGAGCCGCACCGTGGTCTCTACGTACACCGTCCCCAGCGTGCGGTCAGGCACGCGCCGTGCGGCCTCGGCTCGCGATAGCCGCATCGCGCGCAGTCTCACGCGCACGGAGCCGTCTAGGGCCTCGATCAATTCGCGCCTTGCGCGCGCGTCGAAGCCGCCGCGGAACCACGCGCGCAGCTGCTCCAGCTCGACGCTGATCATGGTGCTGCCGAAATAGCTGTCGGGTTGACCGTGGCCGCCGCGGCAGCTGCCCTCGGAGAGCACCTCGGCGAAGCCAAACAGCGCCTCCTCGAGCCCGCGCCCGAGCGTGATCGCGCCGGTGCGCCGCGCGAGACCGGCCGTCCGGGTCGCGCGGACGGGCGGCTTGAGCTTGCCGGCGTTCAAGGGCGCATCTCCTGGCTTCGGCTCGAGTATCGTACCTTGACCTACTTTGACCTACCAAGTTCTTGCCGGGATGCTCGTTCGGTTCTTACGGCGCTCGCCCCGGGCGGATCGTGTCGGCGCGAGAGCCCCCGAGAATCCGCGGCTCGACTGCGGTGCTAAGCTAGCCCGACTCGACCATGCCCCCCACCGACCGGATAGGGCCCCGGCCCGCTGCCGAGCCCATGGCCTTTCTCGCGGACGTGCACGGCAACCTGCGCGCGCTGGAGGCTGTGCTGGCCGAGCTGCGGCGGCGCGCGGTGGCGGAGGTGTTCGTGGCCGGAGACCTGCTGCTGGGCGGCGAGCAGCCGCTGGAGGTGTGGCAGCGCCTCCAAGCGCTGGGCGCGCGTTGCGTGCGCGGCACCAGCGACGTCGCGTTGGCGACGATCGACCCGGCCAAGCTGCGCCCTAGCAGCCCGGAAGAAGCCGCGATGGCCGCCCGCTTCGCGGACACCCGCAGGGCCGTGGGCGACCTGATCTTGCGCCGAATCGCGGAGCTGCCGGATCGGATCCGACTGCCGATGGTCGACGGCCGCGAGCTGCTGCTGGTCCACGGCAGCCCCGCGGATCCGTTCGAAGGCATCGGCCACGATCTAGACGACGATCGCGTGCGCGAGCTGCTGGCCGACGACCCGGCGGACATCGTGGTGTGCGGGTCGACCCACGTGCCGTTCGCCCGCGTCGTCGACGAGATCGACGTGATCAACGTGGGCTCGGTGGGCTGCGCGCCGGGCGGCGGGGTCGCGCATTTCACGCTGATCTTCCCCAAGCTGGGCGGCGCCACGATCGAGCAGACCTGGGTCGAGCTGGAGCAAGACACCGCAAGACGGGAAGACGGCAAGGGTTGACGATCGATCGAGGAGTCGGAGCCGCGCCCGGTAAGCCTCCTTCTCGTCTTCCCGCCTGCCTGTGAATTCTGAATGAGCCCGGCGCCGCACCGGTGCGCCGGCGGCGAGCTACGCTACTCGGCGGCGGGCGGCACCTGTGGGGTGCGCGCCACCACTTCGACACGGGTCACGCGTCGCTCGTCGGCGGCGCGCACGATCAGGTCGTGGGCGCCGATCTCGATCGACTCACCGCTGCGGGGCACGCGTCCTGCGATGTCGATCAGCATGCCGCCCAGCGACTCGTAGCCCGAGGCTCCCTCGGGCAGGCGCAGCCCGGTGATCTCGGCCACGTCGTGCACGGACACGTCGGCTTTGGCGAGGTAGCGCCCCGGCGCGATCTGCTTGACCGCCAGCTCGTCGGCGTCGTGCTCGTCGCGGATCTCGCCCACGATCTCCTCGATTATGTCCTCGAGCGTGATCATCCCGCTGGTGCCGCCGTACTCGTCGGCCACGATCGCCAGGTGCGTGCGGCGCGAGCGCATCTGCCGCAGCAGGTCGCTAATCTTCTGCGATTCGGCCGCGAAGAACACCGGCGTGCGGATCTGGTCTTCCAACTTGCCGTAGAAGCCGCCGCCGTCCTGCATCAGCCGGAACAGATCCTTGGCGTAGAGGATGCCGACCGGATGATCGGCGCTGCCGCGATAGACCGGATAGCGGCTGTGACCCTCTTCCACGATCAGCTTGATCACGTCGCTCATCGAGGTGTCGATGTCGATCGCAACCATGGAGGTGCGCGGCACCATGATCTCGCGCGCCACGGTCTCGCGGAACTCGAGCACGCTCAGCAGCAGCTCTGCGTGCTCCTGCTCGATCGCGCCCTGCTCCTCGCCGCGCTCGATCAGCTGCTCCACCACGTCGTCGGTGACGCGCTGGGGATCGTCCTCGGGGCGCGGCGGATACAGCCGGTCGAGCAGGTCGCTCGCCCACACCAGCGGCGCGGACAGCGGCGCGAGCAGCAGCTCGGCCGGCCGCGACCAGCGCAGCAGCGGCAACGCCAGCCGGCTGGCGCGGCGCGAGGCCAGCGTGGTGACGGCGCCGACCGCGGTGGCGTACACCAGCGCCGCGATCGCGACCACACCGCGACGCGCCCAGGTGCTGCTGTCCAGGTGCCAGGCCAGGTCATAGGCCAGCACGGCGGTGCCGACCAGCGCGAGCACGCGTCCGGTCAGCAGGCGGACCCGGATCGCCTTGCCCGCGTGGAGGTAGCGCGCGGCGGTGGCCGCGTGCTTGTCGCCGGCTTCGCGGGCCGCCCGTGCCCTGCCCTCGCCGAATGCGGCCAGGGCCTCGTCGACGGCCGCGAACCACACGCCAGCAATGATGCAGGCCAAGACACCCAACAGATTGGTACTTGGCCCCCCTATCGAGTCGCCCAACGCTTCAACGCTCCAGCCAACGACTCCAGCGCCTGGTTCGCAGGCGCCTCGGATTCAGGCGCAATGATATGCCAGTGTAGCGACGGGTCCAGGAGGCCGCAAGGGCGCCCTTACTGCTCCCCAACCGGCCGGAACGACTGCCTATTCCAGCCCGCTCGCAAGCCCTTCAGGGGCCGCGGCGCTGATCGCGCAGCGCGCGAATTCTCAAACGCAGCGCGTTGAGCCGGATGAACCCGGTCGCGTCGGACTGGTCGTAGACCTCGTCGCGCTCGAAGGTGGCGAACGCAGGGTCGTAAAGCGTCTGCTCGCTGCGCCGGCCGACCACGGTTGCGTTTCCCTTGAACAGCTTGAGGCGGGCCTCGCCGCTCACGCCGCGCTGCGCCTCGTCGATCAGCGCTTGCAGCACCAGCCGCTCGGGCGCGAACCAGAAGCCGCGATACACCAGCGCGGCGTACTCTGGGATGAGCGAGTCGCGGATCCGCATCACCTCGCGGTCGAGCGTGATCGACTCGACCGCGCGGTGGGCCTTGTGAAGGATGGTTCCGCCCGGCGTCTCGTACACGCCGCGCGACTTCATGCCCACGAAGCGATTCTCCACGATGTCGGCGCGCCCGATGCCGTGCTCGCCGCCGATCTGGTTGAGCTTCGCCAGCAGCGCCGCCGGCTCGAGCGGCTCGCCGTCGATCGCCACCGCGTTGCCGTCGCGGTAATGGAGCGTGAGGTAGCGCGGTTGATCCGGCGCCTTGCGAGGGTCCCGCGTCAACAGGAAGATGCTCTCGTCCGGCTCGGCCCACGGGTCCTCGAGCACGCCACCTTCGTAGCTGATGTGGAACAGGTTGCGATCGGTCGAGTAAGGCTTGTCCTTGGTGGCGGTGACGGGGATACCGCGCCGGCTCGCGTACTCGATGCAGTCGCTGCGCGACTTCAGCTCCCACTCGCGCCAAGGCGCGATCACGCGGATACGCGGATCGATCGCCATCGCCGTCAGCTCGAAGCGCACCTGGTCGTTACCCTTGCCGGTCGCGCCGTGCGCGATCGCGTCGGCACCGTATTCCCGGGCCACGTCCATCATACCCTTGGCGATGACCGGACGCGCGATCGAGGTACCCAGCAGGTACTCGCCCTCGTAGACGGCGTTCGCGCGCAGCATCGGAAAGCAGAAGTCGCGCACGAACTCCTCGCGCAGATCGCGCACCACGCAGGCCGAGGCACCGGTCTGCTTCGCCTTCTCGGGCAGACCGGCAAGCTCTTCGGCCTGGCCGATGTCGGCGCAGAACGCGATCACCTCGGCCCCGTACTTGTCCTTGAGCCAGGCCAGGATCACCGAGGTGTCCAGGCCCCCGCTGTAGGCCAGGACCACCTTCTCAATCGGCTGCTGCTTCATGGCCGCGGAGCATAGCCGCGGCGGGCAAGCGCGCAAGCGGGCCCCTGGCGGCAGCGTCCCCGCCGGGCCGGCTACTTCACCATCCGGATCGCGCCCCGATCCAGCAGGTCGACCAGCGTCTTGAGCGCCTCCAGACGCGGCATGCCGCACACGTCCAGCACCTCCTCCACGGTCGAGACGCCGTCGACGCGCGAGAGCAGGAACCCAGAGCGGTGGTCGAGGCCGAGCCAGCGCAGCTCCGCGTCGCCCAGCGCCGGCACCGGCACCGCGCCCAGGTTGCCGATCTTGGAGGAGTACAGGCCGAGCAGGCGCTTGCGGCAATTCTCGGCGCAGCGCTTGGCCTGGCTGTTATCGGGCTCGCGCCCCAGGATCAGCTCGGCGTAGCGCAACGCGCCCGTGAGATCGTCGAGGGCGTAGAGCTCCTCCATCTCGCCCATCAGGTCGAGCTGCTGCGAGGGCCGCGAGCGATCGACCAGGTCGAGGGCGTCGCCCTCCCCCGGAGCGGGCTCGGGCCTGAGGCTGGAACGCGTCGCGAGCTCGCGCAGCCGGTCGACCTCCTCGCTGCGCTGCGGGGGCACGGTGCTCTGGCGGCTCATGCGCTCGAGCGTCCACGCGTCGTGGCCCTCGCTGTGCCCGAGCGGGGGCGGGAAGCTGCTCGGGCGGTGCGCGGGCGCGTTCTGGGTGATGTCGTCGAGCACCACCTCCTCGGCGCCGGCCGGCGGACCGGAGGCAGGCGGGAACAGGCTGACTCCGAGCCCCGAGGGCAGCTTGGGAGGCTCGTTCTTGGGAGAGCTGCTGGGCGAGCCGGGGCCCGCACGACGCGAAAACGCGCCGCGCGGCGGGCTATTGCTCGGGTCTTTGTTGCGTTTGGACACTACGCACGGACCACCCCAAGGGCCTTTCAGCTCACCTTGCCTACCACGCCCTTGAACATGCGCTGGGTGCGCGCCAAAGCATCGATCTGGTCCAACAGCTCATTGGTGCTGCCCTTCTCGATCAGCGCGCGTGCCTTGCCCACGACGCCGCGCGCCTTGTCGATCGCGTCGCGGCCGAAGTCGCTCCCCGCGACCACCTGCTCGACCTCGGGGAACAGCGCCTCGATCTGAGCGATCAGCTTCTTGGCCTCCTGCGTCACCTGCTCGGTCTCGTCGTCCTGGCGGCGCGCCACGGCGAAGCCCTTGGCATCGGCCACCATGTGCTGGATCTCTTCCTTGGTCAGGCCACTGGTCGCAGTGACGGTGATCGATTGCTGCTGGCCCGTCTCCAGATCCTTGGCGTGCACGCTGACGATGCCGTCGGAGTTGATCTCGAACGTGACCTCGACCTCGACCTGACCCGCAGGCGCCCGGCGCAAGCCGGTCAGGATGAACTCGCCGAGCAGCTCGTTCTCGTCGGCGCGGTGCGATTCGCCCTGCATCACCAGGATCTTCACCGCCGTCTGGTTGTCGCGAATCGTGGTGAAGACCTTGGAGCGCGAGGTCGGCACGGTGGTATTGAGCGGGATCAGCTCCTCGAAGTAGCCGCCGACCACCATGATCCCCAGCGTGTGCGGAGTGACGTCGAGCAGGATCATCTCCGAGGCTTCCTGCGTCAGCGCCATGCCCTGGATGGCGGCGCCGAGCGCGACCACCTCGTCCGGGTGGACGCCCTTGCACGGCTCGCGCTCGAAGAACTCGCCCACACGGCGCTGGACCATCGGCATGCGCGTCATGCCGCCCACCAGGATCACTTCCTCGATCTCGTCCTTGCCCAGGCCCGCTTCCTCGAGCGTCTGCTCGCAGGTCTCGATCGTTCGCTCGACCAGGTCCTGGGTCAGCTCCTCGAGCTGGTGGCGGCCCAGCACGCGCTGCAGGTGCAGGGCCTCGTTGCGCGCGTTGGAGATGATGAAGGGCAGGTTGACCTCGGTCTGGTCCACCGCCGAAAGCTCGCACTTGGCCTTCTCCGCGGCGTCCTTGAGCCGCTGCAATGCCATGCGGTCCTCGCGTAGATCGATGCCGTGCTCTTCCTTGAAGCTCTCGACCAGCCAGTCGATGATGCGCAGGTCGAAGTCCTCGCCGCCGAGGAAGGTGTCGCCAGCCGTGCTGATCACCTTGAACACGCCGGTGCCGCTGATCTCGAGGATCGAGATGTCGAAGGTGCCGCCGCCGAGGTCGTAGACCGCCACCGTCTTGTCGATACGCTTGCCGAAGCCGTAGGCGAGCGCCGCTGCGGTCGGTTCGTTAATGATGCGGATGACGTCCAAGCCCGCGATGCGGCCTGCGTCCTTGGTCGCCTGGCGTTGCGAGTCGTTGAAGTAGGCGGGCACCGTCACCACGGCCTTCTCCGCGGCGTGGCCGAGATAGTCCTCCGCGATCATCTTCATCTCTTGCAGGATCATCGCGCTGATTTCCGGGACGCTGTACGCCTTGCCCCGGAGCTGAATGCGCGCGTCGCCGTGGGGACCTTGGACGATCGTGTACGGGCAATTGGCGATCGCCGTCTGGACCTGTTGGCTGTCCCACTTGCGGCCGATCAGGCGCTTGGCGGCGAACACCGTGTGCTCGGCGTTGGTCACCGCCTGCCGCTTTGCGATGTGGCCGACCAAGCGTTTGCCGGCTTCGGTTATCGCGACCATCGAGGGCGTGGTCTTGTATCCGCCGCGGTTGGCGATGACCACGGGCTGCCCGCCCTCCACCACAGCGACGCACGAGTTGGTCGTGCCCAGATCGATGCCAATGACAGTTTCCATGTTTGGTGGTGGAGGCCCGGCTAACGCGCCTCGCGCAGAAGATTGTTCACCAATTCGTCGCCCGGAGCCAACTGAGCAGCTTTTTCGAGCTCGCGCACAGCGTTGAGCTTCAGCCCGGCAGCCAAGTATACACGAGCCAAAACCGTGAGATGGGTGAGGTTGCGGCCGTCCAGGTTCACGGCCTTCTGCGCGTACTTCTGAGCGCGGTGTAGGTCATCGCTCGCCTTGAGCATCGCCTCCGCCGCCTTGTAGGCGGCGTGCGCGTCCTCCGGCCGGCCGTCGCTCACCCGGGCCCAGGAGCGGGCAGCAGCCTGCCAGTTGCCGGTCTTTTCCTCGTACTGGGCCTGTTTCTCGTAGTTCACGGCCAGGTTACGCGCGACTACCTTGCTCACCCTGTCGTACTCGGCGAGTAGCTCCTGATTCTTGGGGTCGATCACCAGCGCCGCCTGAAGCTGGCTGGCCGCGAGCAACACGTCGCCGGCGCGTTCGGCCTCCGCGGCTTTCTTGACGTGGCTGTCCACCTGGGCCCGCGGCGACGCGCTGAGCGCCGCGCTCGCGCGGATCGACTGCTTGAGGCCGTCGATGAGGCTGCGGCGACTCTCCGCCGAAGGCGGAGGCGGCTGCGAGGCGGGTCCGGCGGGCCGTTGCGACGAGATCGAGCCCAGGCGCTGGCGCAGCCGGTCGCGCACGCGCGCCCGGCGCTCCGCGTTGGTCGGCGCCGGCCGCTGGCTGGTCGCCGGCGAAGGCGCCGCCGACCGGACCGGCTGGGAATCGGCTGCGGGTACCCGTGGCGGACGCAAGGCTTCGGACTCGGCCCGTGCGGCCTCGCGCGCCGCCGCCTCCGCGCGGACGCGCTCGGCAGCCTCCCGCAGCGCCTGGATCTCCTCGGCGGAAAACTCGAGCGAGTCGAGCGTCTGGCGCGCGCGCTGCGTCTGCTCCGTGCTGGCGAGGTACTCGTCGTACTCGGCACGCTTCTTGGACTTGCCGAGCGTCTCGTAGGCCTCGGTCAGGCGCTTGAACACCTCCTCCATCTTGAGCTTGAAGCCGCCGAGCTGCTTGCCGAAGTACGCGTCGGGGTGAAACAGCTTCGACAGCTCGAAGTAGGCCGCGCGGATGGTCTTCTTGTCGGCCCTTCGCGAGACGCCCAGCAGCTGGTAGTGATTGCGCCCCTCCATCGCGTAGTACGCGTCGAGAATGCGCTTGCGCTTTTCCTTGGGGATGTCCGCATCCGCCTCGATCTCGGCGCGCGGGTAGCGCGGGCGCGCCGCCGCAAAGTGGTTGTCCGCAGGCTTGGCCGGTTGGGAGCGAGCCGCGTCAGCGTCGGCGGCTGCCGCGGGCGGCTTGACGCGTGGACCGAGCCACGAGAGCTCGACTGCACCCAGCTCGGCGAGCCGGTCGAGAATGGTCAGCACCTTGTTCTGGTCGATCCCGCTCATGATCGAGATGTCCTCGACCGAGGTCGAGCCATCCACGCGCGAGAGCACGAAACCCTCGGTGGTGCTGAGGGGCAGCGAGAGCAGGTTCACGCCCCGCACGGGAGTCGGGATGCGGGCCATCGCTCAACGGCCTCCGCGATCGGGCGCGAAAGCGTGCCGGACCAGGGAGGGACGAAGGGGCCGGGCCGGGAGGGCCGGCCGGCCCTTCCGGGAACCGCACGCAGGGAGCGTCATCGCGATCCAGTCTACCACCCACGCCGGGCTGTACGAAGTCGAGACCGAGCGGAGGCGAGGTGGCGCAGCTCACACCTCGGCGCCGACTGTGCGTGCGACGCTAGTCCATCGGTGCGTAGTCCGTTCCGGATTTCCGCTCCGATGCTCCCTAGCCCTTCTTGTGATCGAGAGGGGCACGCGCCCCTCCCGCCGCACCGGCAAAGCCGTTGGGGCCCCACCCTTCCGCGTGGGTCGCTTCGCTCCCGCGTCGCCCGAACCCTGATCGAGCTTCCGGGTGGTTGTACCAGGCATCGACCCGAGCACTGCGAGTCTCTACGCGCAGAGCAGCTCGAGCAGGGCCTTCTGCGCGTGCAGGCGATTCTCGGCCTGATCCCACACCCGCGAGCAGGGACCGTCGATGACCTCCGCGGCGACCTCCTCGCCGCGATGTGCGGGCAGACAGTGCAGGAAGATCGCCTCGCGCTCGGCCTGAGCCATGATCTCGGCGTTGACGCAGTAGCCGCGGAATGCCTTGCGGCGCGCCGCCGCCTCGGCCTCCTGCCCCATGCTGGCCCAGACATCGGTCGTGACCACGTGCGCGCCGCTGGCGGCGCGCGCGATGTCGTCGGTCACGATCACGCTGCCGCGGCCGAGCGCGCGCGCGCGCTCCAGCACATCGGCTTGCGGCCGGTATCCCTCGGGGCAGGCCAGGCGCAGCTCGAAGCCGAGCTGCGCCGAGGCGAGGATCCAGGAGTGCGCCATGTTGTTGCCGTCGCCGATCCACGCCACGCGCAGCTCCGGCCACGGCTGCGACAGGTGCTCGCGCACCGTCATCAGGTCCGCCAGCAGCTGGCAGGGGTGAAACTTGTCGGTCAGCGCGTTGACGATCGGCACGCCCGCGGCGGCCGCCAGCGTCTCGATCCGCTCGTGGCCGAAGGTGCGCAGCACCACCGCGTGCACGTAACGCGAGAGCACGCGCGCCGTGTCGTCCAGCGGCTCGTCGCGTCCGAGCTGCATGTCCCGGCCCGAGGCCAGCAACGCGTGCCCGCCCAGCTCGTGGATGCCGACCTCGAACGAGATGCGCGTGCGGGTCGACGCCTTCTCCATCACCACCGCGATGCTCTTGCCGGTGAGCGGCCGCGGGTGCTCCGGCTTGCCGCGCAGGCCCTTGTACTCGCCGGCGCGTGCCAGCAGCGTCACCAGCTCGGCCGCGGAGAGGTCCATCAGCGTGAGAAAATGCCTCGGCATGGCTCACCCCTTCTGCGGCGGCTGCTCGAGCACCTGCCGCACGACTTCGATGCCCTCGTCGATTTCATCGCGGGTGACGCATAGCGGCGGCGTGAAGCGCAGCACGTCGACACCGGCAAGCGAAAGCAACACGCCCTTCTCGCGCACGCGCGCCAGCGTGCCCGCCGGATCGACCCCTGACGCGAGCCGCACGCCGCGCAGCAGGCCGCGCCCGCGCGCGTCGGTGATCGCGTCGGTGCCGGTAGCCAGCTGCGAAAGCCTCTTGCCCAGGTGCTCGCCGACCGCGTCGGCGTTCTGCACCAGCTTCTCCTCGTCGAGGATCGCGAGCACCGCGAGGCCCGCCGCGCACGCCAGCGGATTGCCGCCGAAGGTCGAGGCGTGCGAGCCCGGTGGCAGGCCGTTTGCGAGCTGCTCGCGCACCGCCATCGCGCCGAGCGGAAAGCCCGAGCCGATACCCTTGGCCAGCGCGCACGCGTCCGGCACGACCCCGCTGTGCTCACAGCCGAGGAAGCGCCCGGTGCGGCCGTAGCCGGTCTGCACCTCGTCGAACATGAGCAGCGCGCCGCGCTCGTCGCACAGCGCGCGCGCGCGCCGCAAGTAAGCGTCGCTCGCCACCACCACGCCGCCCTCGCCCTGGATCGGCTCGAGCACGACCGCGGCGGTGCGCTCGCAGACCGCCTGCTCGAGCGCGGCGACGTCGTTGAAGGGCACGTGCTCGACGCCGGGCAGCAGCGGTCCCATGCCGAGGTGGTACTTCGGCTGCCCGGTCATGCTGAGCGCGCCCATGGTCCGCCCGTGAAAGCTCCCGAGCGCCGCCACGATCTCGGTGCGCTGCGGCTCGCCGCGGTCGTGGTGGTAGCGTCGTGCGAGCTTGAGCAGCGACTCGTTGGCCTCCGCGCCACTGTTGCAGAAGTAGAAGCGGTCGAACGGCGTGCGTCGCTTGAGCTCTGCAGCAAGCTCGATCGCGCGCTGGTTGTAAAACAGGTTGGAGGTGTGGATCAGGCGCGCGGCCTGCTCGAAGATGGCCTGCGCCAGACGCGGATGGCCGTGCCCGACCGAAACCACGGCAATGCCCGCGCACAGATCGAGGTAGCTACGCCCCTCCACGTCCTGCACGCGGCAGCCCTTGCCCTGCGCCAGCACCAGCGGCGCCTGCCGGTAGTTGCCGAGAAGTGTCTTGCCCGCGATCTGGATTAGCTCCGCATTGGTCATGTTCCCGACTCCGCGCTGGGCCGCGCTCACGCCGAAACGGCGCGACCGCGAACGATCTGCGTCCCGATCCCGCGATCGGTGAAGATCTCCAGCAGGATCGCATGCTGTTCGCGGCCGTCCAGGATGTGGCTCTTCTGAACCCCCCCGGCCAGCGCGTCGAGCGCGCACTCCACCTTCGGGATCATGCCTCCGGTGATCACCCCGTCGCGCCGAAGCTGCTTGCTCTCCTCTTCAGTGAGCGACTGGATCAGCCGGCCCTGCGCGTCGCACACGCCCGGAGTGTCCGTCATCAGCACCAGCTTTTCGGCACCCAAGGCCGCGGCGACCGCGCCGGCCGCCGTGTCGGCGTTGATGTTCAGGCTCTGCCCCGAGACGTCGGCGGCAATCGGCGCGATCACCGGCACGAAGCCGGCGGCGACCAGCGATTGCAGCACCTCGGGCCGCACGCGCGTGATCGCGCCGACGCGCCCGGTGTCGACCGAGCCGCCCGCACGCGTCGGCACCGGCGCCAGGCGCTGGGCCAGCAGCAAGCCGTCGTCGACTCCGGACAAGCCCACCGCGCGGCCGCCGTGGCGGCCGATCAGGGAGACGATCTCCTTGTTGATCTTGCCGGCCAGCACCATCTCGACCACCTCCATGGTGCGGTCATCGGTGATGCGCAGGCCGTCCACGCGCTGGCTCTCGATACCGAGCCGCGCCAGGTGCTCGTCGATCTGCGGTCCGCCGCCGTGCACCACCACCGGGTGAATGCCGACGTATTTCATCAGCACGACGTCGCGGGCGAACCCCTCGCGTAAAGCCTCGTCGGCCATCGCGGCGCCGCCATACTTGATCACGAAGATCTTGCCGCGAAAGCGCCGGATGTAGGGCAGCGCTTCGTGCAACACCGCGGCTTTTTCGGTCGACGTACGCATGGCAGGTCCCCGCCGGGAAGCCGGAAGCGTGTGCGCAAGTTTCGCCAATGTCAAAGCGGAGGGATGCAACAGGGAGGCGGGAAGTTGGATGGGAAGGGTTGAGGAGTCTTCCCGTCTCCCGTCTTCCTGTGATTCCCGAAATACGTGCCCGGTGCGTCAGAGGATGAAGCGGGCGAGGTCCTGGTCCGCGAGCAGCGGCTCGAGCACGCGGCGCACATCGGGAGCGTCGATCACCACTTTGCGCTGGCTGCGCTCCGGGGCAGTGAACGAGAGCTCCTCGAGCAACGCTTCCATGATGGTGTGTAGGCGCCGCGCGCCGATGTTCTCGGCGCGGCGGTTGGCTTCCTCCGCGTATTCGGCGATCGCCTCGACCGCGGATGCGGTCAGCTCGAGCTCGATGCCCTCGGCGCGCATCAGCGCCGCGTACTGGCGGGTCAGCGCGTTCTTCGGCTCGGTCAGGATGCGCACGAAGTCGGCGCGCGTCAGCGCATCGAGCTCGACCCGGATGGGAAAGCGCCCCTGCAGCTCCGGGATCAGGTCGGAGACCTTGGACACGTGGAAGGCGCCTGCGGCGATGAACAGCACGTGGTCGGTCCTGACCGCGCCGTGCTTGGTGGTGACGGTGGAGCCCTCGACGATCGGCAGCAGGTCGCGCTGCACGCCCTCGCGCGACACGTCGGGTCCGGCGTGCGCGCGCTCGCTGGCCACCTTGTCGATCTCGTCGAGAAACACGATGCCCGATTGTTCGGCGCGGCGGACGGCCTCGCGCTTGACCTGCTCCGGGTCGAGCAGCTTCTGCGCCTCCTCGTCCTGCAGCACACGGCGCGCCTCGGCGACACTGAGCTTGCGGCGCTCGCGCTTGCCGCCCATACCCGGCAGGTTGCCCAGCATCTCCTTGAGCCGGATCTCCATCTCCTCGAGCCCCTGCCCGCCGAGCACGGACACCAGTGGGCTCGCGCTCTCGCTCACCTCGAGCTCGACCATCAGCTCATCGAGCTCGCCCGCGCGCAGCTTCGCGCGCAGCTCGGCGCTATTGCCGGAGGCCGCCTTGGGCGGAGTGACCGCGCCCTGCGGTGAGACGAGAAAAGGTCCGAACGCCGCCGGCGGCTGCGCCGGCTGCGTCTGATCCTCGGCCAGCAGCTCGAGCAAACGCTGCTCGGCATGCTCGATCGCGCGCGCGCGCACCTGCTCGAGCTGCTCGGTGCACACCATCTGCACCGCGGCCTCGACCAGGTCGCGCACGATCGAGTCGACGTCGCGGCCCACGTAGCCGACCTCGGTGAACTTCGAGGCCTCGACCTTGACGAAGGGCGCCTGCGCCAGCTTGGCCAGGCGGCGGGCGATCTCGGTCTTACCCACACCCGTGGGCCCGACCATGATGATGTTCTTGGGAACGATCTCTTCGCGCAGCTCGTCGCTCACCTGTAGCCGCCGCCAGCGATTGCGCAACGCGATCGCGACCGCGCGCTTGGCCTTGGCCTGGCCGACCACGTAGCGGTCGAGCTCTCCCACGATCTCGCGCGGCGTAAAATTGACGACCGATGCAGGCACGTCGCTCATGACGGGTCTCCGCCGCGGCTCGGCGCAGGCAGGCTCACGCCGGCAGCTCCTCGACCACGATCGCGTCGTTGGTGTAGATGCAGATCTCGCCCGCAATGCGCAACGCCTCGCGCGCGACCTCCCCCGCGCTGAGCGGTGTGTGGCGCAGCAGCGCGCGGGCCGCGGCCAGCGCGTAGCTGCCGCCCGAGCCGATCGCGATCACGCCCTCGTCGGGCTCGATCACGTCGCCGGTCCCGCTCAGCAGGAACATGCTCTCTTTGTCCATGACCACCAGCATGGCCTCGAGCCGGCGCAGGAACCGGTCGGTGCGCCAGTCCTTGGCCAGCTCGACCGCGGCGCGCGCCAGGTTGCGGCGGTGCGCCTCCAGCTTCTGCTCGAAGCGCTCGAGCAGCGTGAACGCGTCCGCGCTAGCGCCGGCAAAGCCGGTCAGCACCGAGCCGCCAGCCAGCGTGCGCACCTTGCGCGCGTGCCCCTTGACCACGGTGTTGCCGATCGAGACCTGGCCGTCGCCGGCCATCGCGCCACGCCCCTCGCGGCGCACGGCGATGACGGTGGTGGAATGGAACACGGGCTGTTGGGGCTGCGACATCGCAGCAAAGCTAGGCCGCCTGGGGGGTTAGTCAAGCCCGCCGGAGGACCCTTTCGCCCGGGGCCCCGACGGATTCACTCCATTGGGGCGTGCCCGCGGAGCGGCGTGCCGCCCCGACAAAGGATGCGCCTTGGCGTAGACCTCGAGCAGACGGTCGATGCTGACGTGGGTGTAGCGCTGGGTGGTCGATAGGCTGGCGTGGCCGAGCAGCTCTTGGATGCCGCGCAGGTCGGCGCCGGCGTCAAGCAGGTGCGTGGCGCAGCTATGGCGCAGCGCGTGCGGATGCACGTCCGCGCGCCCGGCCGCCGACATGCCGTAGCGCCGCACTAGGTGCTGAACCTGGCGCGCCGTCAGGCGCGTGCCGTGGCGGCCCAGGAACAGCGCCTGCGGGTGCTGCGCGCCGCTGCGCGGGTGGCGCAGCCGCGGGCGCTGCGTCAGGTACTGCTGCAGCGCCTGGGCGCACGGCTCGCCGAAGGGCACCAGCCGCTCCTTGCTGCCCTTGCCCAGCACCCGCGCGCTGCGCGCCGGCAGATCGAGGTGCTGCAGGTCGAGACCGACCAGCTCGCTGACGCGCAGCCCCGCGCCGTAGAGCAGCTCGAGCAGCGCCCGATCGCGGTCGAGCAGCGGCCCATCGCTGCTGGCCGCCGAGGGCGCCTCCATCAGCTCGCCGGCCGCCTCCACCGAAAGGAATTTCGGCAGCGTGCGCTTGACCTTGGGCAGCCGCAGCCGGGCGGCCGGATTGTCCGCGACCTCGCCGCGCCGGTGTAGGTCGCGGTAGAAGGCGCGCAGCGCCGCCACCTTGCGCGCCACCGTGGGCGCGCGGTTGCGACCCACGAAGCTGGCCAGAAAGCGCCGCAGCGCGGGCACCGACAACGCGCGCGCGTCGAGCGGCAAGCCGTGCTCGCGCGCGAATGCGTGCAGCGCCCACAGATCGCGCCCGTAGGTGCGGACCGTGAGCAGGGCGGCGCGGCGCTCGGAGCCCAGCCGCTCTATAAAGCCCGCGATCTGCCGACCGAGCGCGTCGTCTGGAGCTGCCTCTGGCGCGCCCATGCGAAGATGGTGCCGGCTGCGAGCGCAGCGCTCAAGTTTCCACCCATCGATGCTGATCAGGCTGCGCTCGATCGGAACCCGCCCGCGCGTTCAACTCCTTCCCGACTTCCTGTCTCCTGCGCTGTGGCCTCACGGCGCGCGTACGCCTGCGGTCCCCGCGGCCGGCGGCGGCGCAGGCACGTGGCGCTCGGAGATGCCCTTGGCGTGCTCCTCGGCGGTGCCTTCCCGAAACAACACGTCGTCGTGGCCTGGGTTGTGGACCACCACCTGCACTTCGCCCTGGGGCGTGACGCGCGCGCTCCAGCGATACGCCGCCGGCGCGAACGCCTCGGCGTCGAAGCGCCGTGTGCCCAGCACCTGCCGCTGCGCGCCGCGCAGCAGGCTGTAGCGGTGCTCCTCCACGCCCGCCAGACAGCTGCGAGCCTCCTCGCGCACAATCGCCCCGCTGCCCAGCGAGCGTTGCGTGATCTCGTGATAGGGGCAGCGCGCCTCGTCGTGCGCGCGGTGCGTCACCACGATGAAGCCGAAGATCAGCAAGGGGCCTACGATGCCGGGCAGCATCAACCACAGCACCCAGCGCGGCAGCGGCGGCCCCTCCGACCAGCCATCGGGCTCCTGCACGCTGGGCCGCCCCTGCGCTCGCGGGCTGCGCTGGGGCTCACCGCCCGACACCGCTCAGCCCTCGACCGCGGCCAGCACGGGCTCGCGCGTGTCCGGCGTTACAGCGATGGCCGCGCTCCAGCCCGCGAGATCGCGCAACGCGCGCGCGGCGAGCGCTTCGCGCCGGTCCTTGCGGCCCAGCCGGCGCGTCTGCTCGAGCGGGGGGAACATGCTGAACACCACGTTGGACGGTTGGAAGTCCGGGCTTGGCCTGCGCAGGTGGGAGAGCAGCGCGCCCAACGCGGTGGTGGCCGGCGGCGGCGAGCCGGCTCGCCCGTGCAAGCGTTCGGCCAGCATCACCCCCACGCACAGCCCGCACGCGGCGCTCTCGACGTAGCCCTCGACGCCGGTGATCTGCCCCGCCAGGTACACGCCCGGCAGCGCGCGCAGCGCCAGCGTTTCGTCGAGCACCTGCGGCGCGTCGACGAAGGTGTTGCGATGTACGCTGCCGAAGCGCTCGAAGCGCGCGCGCTGCAGACCGGGGATCAGCGCGAACACGCGCCGCTGCTCGGCCTGGGTCATGCGCGTCTGGAAGCCCACTAGATTGTAAGCCGTGCCCTCGCGGTCCTCGCGCCGCAGCTGCACCACCGCGTGCGGCCGCCGCCCGCTGCGCGGGTCGGTCAGGCCCACCGGCTTCATCGGGCCGAACGCCAGCGTGTCGGGCCCGCGCTCGGCCAGCACCTCGATCGGCAGGCAACCCTCGAAGTAACGCACCGACTCGAAGGCGTGCGGCGCGACCTTCTCGGCGCCGAGCAGCGCCTGCACGAACGCCTGGTACTGCTCGCGGTCGAGCGCGCAGTTGAGGTAGGCATCGTCGCCGCCCTTGTCGTAGCGCGATGCCGCGAAGACCTTGTCGTGGTCGATGCTGTCGGCGGTCACGATCGGCGCCACGCTGTCGTAGTACGCGAGCTGCTCGCGGCCGATCGCGCGCGCCAGGTCACGCGCCAGCGCGTCACCTGTGAGCGGTCCGGTCGCGAGCACCAGCGGCCGCGCGTCGGGGATGCGCTCGACGCGATCGACCACGCGCTCGATGTTCGGGTCGCCGTCGATGTGCCTGGTCACCTCGGCCGAAAAGCGCTCGCGGTCGACCGCCAGCGCACCGCCCGCCGGCACGCGCGTGAGATCGGCGCAGCGCATCACCAGCGAGCCGGCGCGACGCATCTCTTCTTTGAGCAGGCCGACGGCGTTGTGCAGCGAGGCCGCACGCAGCGAGTTGGAGCACACCAGCTCGGCCAGCGCGTCGCCGCGGCAGGCGGGCGTGCGCGCGGCCGGCTTCTGCTCGCACAGCCGCACGTGCACGCCGCGCCGGGCGAGCTGGTGCGCGCACTCCACGCCCGCCAGCCCGCCGCCGACGATGGTGACGCCCGCGGTCACGCTGGCCACGGCTCAACCCTCGCCGGAAGCCGCCGGGCTCAGCTGCTGCTCCTGCGCCCCGGGCTCGCCCGACTCCTCGGGCACGCGCTCGTAGCCGCAACCCTCGGTGATGCAGCGCAGCAGCGGAGACTGGGCGCTGCCTGCGCGCACCAGGAACTTGGCCCCGCACTGCGGGCAGTCCTCGGCCACCGGCCGCTGCCAGCTGCGGAAGTCGCACTTGATCGCGGTGCCGTAGTTGGTGCAGCCGTAGAACGGGCGCTTGCGCGCCTTGGTGCGGATCTCGATCACCTCGCCGCCGCACTTGGGACACTTCACGCCCAGCGGCAGGCTGCGGGTGGACTTGCACTTGGGAAAGGTCGAGCAGCCGAGGAACCAGCCGTTGCGGCCCCAGCGCTTCATCATCGGCGCGCCGCACAGCTCGCACTTGTAGTCGGTCAGCTCTGGCCGGCGGCTGCCGCCCTCGTCGCCCTCGCCGCCCTCGCCCGGCAGGGCGCGGGTGTACTTGCAGTCCGGGTAGCCATCGCAGCCGATGAACGCGCCGTTGCGGCCCCAGCGCTTCTTCAAGGGCTTGCCGCACTCGGGGCACTGCTCGTCGATCGACTCCGGCTCGGGCCACCACTTGCCCTTCTCCTCCAGGCTCGCGGCGATCTTCTTCTGCAAGCGCTCGTGGAACGGCGCCAGGATGTCGAGCCGCTTGCCGCGCGCCTCGGCGATCGCGTCCAGGTCCTCTTCCAGCTTGCGCGTGAAGTCGAGATCCGCCAGGTCGAATTTGTCGGCCACCAGGCGCTCGGCCACCAGCTTGCCCAGATCGGTGGGCACCAGCTTGTTGTTGACCTTCTTGACGTAGTCGCGCGCCTGCACCTTGCTGAGGATCTCGGCGTAGGTGCTGGGGCGCCCGATGCCTTCCTCTTCGAGCTTCTTCACCAGCGAGGCTTCGTTGTAATAAGGCGGCGGCTCGGTCTGTTTGGCGGTCACGCTCACGCCCGAGCCGGTGAGCTTCAGCGCCTCGCCCTCGCGCAGCGGCGGCAGATTGCGGCTGTCCTCGTCGTCGGGGCTCTGATCTTCCTCGCCGGCCAGCGAACCGGGCTCGCCGGCGCCGTAGACCGCGCGCCATCCGGCCAGCTTGAGCACGCTGCCGCTGGCGCGCAGCCCGTAGCTGCGGTCGCCGGCGGCGGCCTCGATTTCCACGCTGGTCTGGTCGTAGACCGCGGGCACCATCTGACAGGCGACGAAGCGATCCCAGATCAGCTTGTACAGCCGGTAGCGCTCGTCGGTCAGGTGCCTGCGGATGCTCTCGGGCGGCAGGTCCATGCGGGTCGGGCGAATCGCCTCGTGCGCGTCCTGCACGTTCTGCTTTTTGCTCTTGAACGCGTTGGGCGCCTCGGGCAACGCCTTTTCGCCATAGGTCGCGCCGATGTATTCGCGGCACGCCTGCACGGCTTCGGTGGAGAGACGCAGGCTGTCGGTACGCATGTAGGTGATGAGACCGACGGTCTCCTCCTGCTCGCCCTTGCCCAGCGAGACGCCCTCGTACAGCCCTTGCGCCACGCGCATCGCCCGTTTGGGGTTCATGCCCAGCCGGTTGCTGGCGTCCTGCTGCAGCTTGCTCGTGGTGTAAGGCGCGGGCGCGCGCGCTTTGCGCTCGCGCTTGATCACCTTGCTGACGCGGTAGCTGGCCGCCGCCAGATCCTGCTCGAAGCGCCGCGCGTCAAGCTCGCTGGTCGCCGCCGGGCGCGACGACACCTTCTCCAGCTTCTCGCCACCGGCCGAGTCCAGCATGGCCACGAACGCCGGCGGCAACTCGCCGCCGAGCTGCGCTTCGATCAACCAGTACGGCCGCGGCACGAAGGAGTCGATCTCGTGCTGGCGGTCGACCAGGATGCGCAGCGCGGGCGTCTGCACGCGCCCGGCCGAAAGCCCGAACGCGAGCTTGCGCCAGAGCAGGTTCGACAGCGGGTAGCCGCCGATGCGGTCGAGCACGCGGCGCGTGCGCTGAGCCTCGTACAGGTACGGGTCGAGGTCGCGCGGATGCTCGATGCCCTCCTGCACACCCTTCTTGGTGATCTCATTGAACAGCACGCGGCGCACCTCGATCTCGGGGCGCACGTCCTTGATCTCCTCGGCCAGATGCCAGGCGATCGCCTCGCCTTCGCGGTCGGGGTCGGGCGCGAGGAACACCCGGTCGGCGCGCTTGGCGGCCTCGCGGATCGAGTGCAGCACCTCCGACTTGCCCTTCTCGGCGATGACCTCGTAGGTCTCCTTGAAGCCGTGATCGATGTCGACCCCGCCGCGCTTGGGCAGATCCTTGATGTGGCCCTTGGAGGCCAACACCACGTAGCCGCGCCCCAGGTACTTCTGGATGGTCTTGGCCTTGGCCGGCGACTCGACGATCAGCAAGGTGCCGCGGCTGCGCGGCGCGCGCGCCTTGAGCTCGGCAGGCTCCCCGGCATCCGCGGCGGGGGCGCTGGCCTGGCGCGCGGCCGCGCTCGCCGCGGCCGGAGCGGGCGACGCCTTGCCAGCAGCCTTGCGCGGGGCGGCGGCCTTCTTCTTGGCTGACTTTTGGGTGGGTTTGCTCATCGCGTCGAATCGCGGGTCCGCTTCACGTAGGCGCCCGGGCCTTGCTCGCTGGCCAGGCCCTGCAGCAAGAGCTGCAGCAGCGCCTGCTGGATCGTCATGATGCGCATGCCGAGCGCGCTCGCCAACTCGTCCGGATGCCGGGGTCGTCCCCCGAGAGCCCGCAGCACGGTCTGAGCAACATCGTCCAACTCATTGAAATCGTGACGATCTTCCGCCCCATTCGGCGCCTGCGCGAAACCTCCGCCGGAGCCGTGAGGGCGTACCGATAGGACATCTCGAGCCGAAGTGCAAATGCGGGCACCGCGGCGCAGCAACCCCAGGCAGCCCTGCCCCCGCACCTGCCACGGAGCATAAGGCACTGTAAACACTTGCTTTTCTAGCCTGACCGCGAACGCCGCCGTGGACAACGCGCCGGAGCGCACCGGAGCCTGAACCACGACCACGGCCTCGGCCAGCGCGGCGATCAGGCGGTTACGTGCCAGAAACGACCAGCGGACCGGCGGCGTTCCGTCCGGCTGCTCGCTGAGCAGCGCCCCGGTCCCGGCGATCCGCTCGAACAGCCGGACGTGACCGCGCGGGTACGGCGGGTCGAAGCCGTTCGCGAGCACCGCCACCGTGCAGCCGCCCGCCTCCAGCGCGCCCTGGTGCGCGGCGCCGTCGATGCCGAGCGCGCCGCCCGAGATCACCGCACGCCCGGCGGCGGCCAGCGCGCGTCCCAGCTCGCGCGCGAAATCCAGCGCGTCATCGTCCGCGTAGCGGGTGCCCACCACCGCCACCGCGCCGGCCAGCGCTGGCAGCCGCCCGGCCACGCGCAGCTGGCTCGGCGGATCAGGCAGCCGGTCCAGCGACGCGGGCCAATCGCTGTGCGCGGGCCCGATCACCCGCGCCGGCTCGGGCAGGACGAGCATGGGACGCGCCATGGCGAGCCTATCGGCCGCCTCGCCCGCGGGTTGCCTGAAGACCGCCCCGTTATCCTTCCGGCTTGGGGAAGAAGGTCGGGGGTGCCTTCTTCGGGTTGGCCGCGGCCTTGGCGTCGTAACGACCGCCGGCCGGTGCTGCCACTGGCGCGACCGGGATGCTGGGCGGCGCGGGCGGCCCCTCGGCCGCTTCGAGCGGGGCGGCGACGCCGCCGTCGGGCCGCTCCGGCAGCGGCACGGCGATCAGCTGATCGCCGCGCAGCTCGACCGCGCCGCCGTCAGGCTCGACGTAGGCGCCCGCCGTCTCGTCGTACTTCGGAATCGCGAACTCGATCGCCTTCTTCACCTTGCCGCGGATGCGCCCTTCGAGCACTTCCACCTTGAGCGGCGTATCGAGCTGGAACACGTAGCCGCCTTGCTTGAGCTCCATCTCGTAGGTCTCGTCCTCGTATTGGAGCTCCTTCTTGAAGCCGATCGACTCCTGGCCCAGGCGGTGGTGCGGGCGGTGCGACAGCACGAACGACATCAAGCGCAAGGCGATGTGGTTGTGCAGGCGGTGGCACCCGTGCGAGTGCCTGCGCATGATGCTCATGTAATCGACCGAGCCGTGGGTGCGGATGCCCTCGTCCTGACCCAGGTCGATACGGCCATCCGCGTGCTCCAGGTACTTGCGGTGGTACGCGGCCACCAGCCCGTAAGCCGAGGCGTAGCTGGGGCCGGTCTCGTAGTAGTTGACCTCGTACTTCGGATCGCCGGGCTGCCTATTCCTGCGCCGCCTGAGCAGCTCCTTGGGCGGCGTGGTGTCGGGCGGCAGCCATACCGGCGAGGCCACGATCTCCGACCACACGCGCGGCCCGACGGGAGACTCCTTGTACTTCCACATCAGCGTGTCGCCCACCTGCTCGCTGCGCCAGCCGCCGATGGTGGTGCCGTAGCGCGCGAGCGGGATCTTCTGACCCAAGTATTGCGCGAACACGGTGACGCTGGGCCGGCGCGACACCGGCTGGAAGATCTCGCGCCCCTTATCGTCGTAGGGAAAGTCGTACCAGACGTCGCCGCGATCGTAGTCGAGCGTCAGGTCCATGTCGCCGTCGTAGTACTCGGGCAGCTCC
The DNA here is from genome assembly GCA_963778655.1 of uncultured delta proteobacterium. Lineage (GTDB taxonomy): Bacteria > Myxococcota_A > Polyangia > Polyangiales > JAFGIB01 > CAVZVA01. Next base: position 265,163 of record CAVZVA010000009.1, on the reverse strand, counting down.
GGCCCGCGGATCGCGACGAACTGGTGCTCGCCCGCAGGCAGCTTGCCCAGCGACTGCAGCCACGCGAGCGTCGACTCCGGCGTCTGCAGGCCGAAGGCCTCGATCACGCGCTGGCCGAGATCGGCGACCAGATTTGGTATCGGATGCTGCTTGCCGTCCGCGCCCGTGAACGTGCGCGGCTTGCCGTCCTTGTCCGTGCTGGTGCTGCCGTCCTCCAGCACCGACGCCGCGTGCACCGCGCGCTCGCCCAGCACGCGCAGCACCGTGTCGCGCTCGCCCTCGAGCGGCGGCTCGCGCAGCGCCTCGAGCGTGTGCTTGCCGAGATAACCCCAGCTGAACACCCGGTGCTTGCGCTCGAATTCGGCCAGCGCGTCGCGCGTGTTCCAGTCGAGCGCACCGCGCACGAAGCGCCCCTTGCCCTTGAAGAAGCCCTCGCACTTGAGGCGCTTCTGCGTCGCGTCGACGGCGTAGTACTCGGGCGCGACCTTGAAGTAGCGCTTGAGCCGATCCTTGTCGCGGTCGCTCAGGCGCGCCGGGTCGAGCTGCTCGGGCGTCTTGACGTGCTGCTTGTGCATCAGCTTTTCGACCACCCGGTGCAGGTAGACGAAGTCGCCGGCGAACTTGAATGCGGCGTCGTTCGAGTCGAAGACGATCAGCCCGTGGTAGTCGGCCAGCGGGCTCAGGTCGAGATGGCGGGCGCACTCCAGGTTGGCGGTGTGCTCGAAGCGCTGCCTGAGCAGGCGGAAGGTCGGCTGGATCCCGTACAGCTCCAGGTACTTGTCGTCGCGCGCGCGCTCGCCGTGGTAGTCGTCTGGGAACTCACCGCGCGCCAGCTCCAGGTACACCTTGCGGTAGGCGTTCGTGAGCGGCTGGCCCCTGTCGCCCACGCCGTCGGTGAAGATGTAAGGCACCCAGGCCTCGCCCAGGTCGAGCACTACGTAGCCGCGCGAGGTGGCGGTGGCGGCGTCGATCTGGCCGCTGGCCTTGCCGTGCTCCCACAGCGGAACCGGCTGGGTCATCGGGGGCAGGTCGGCGCTCGGCGGCGGCGCGAGCGGCACGTGCTTGGGCGCCCGCGGCGGGGTCGTGAGCGGAGCCGGCGCGGGCGGCGGCGTCTTGTCTGCGGAATGCAGTTGACACGCGGCTCCGCCCAGCAGGCCCAGCAGCAAGCCCAAACAGGTGCCGCAAATCCGTCGCATCGTTCCCGTTCCCTGCCGCCTGACCATTGGCCAGATCGCCCCCGAGCGCAAGTTTCGCGGAGCCTGCAGCTCACCGGAATTGTCTCGCGCAGAACCCTGGCCCAAGGCCTGGTTTGTGGCGCCGGCACCCCTCGCGCGCAAGAGGCCCTCGCGCCCGGCGCGGCTCGTGCTACAGCAAGCCGCGCCGGGCGCCGGCGGCCTGACCGCGCGCCCACAGGAGCCCCCGTCGTGATCAAGTTGTTTGCTTACGGAACGCTGCGCTCGGGCGAGCAGGCTCACGGCTTGCTCAAGGGCGCCCGCATGCTGCTGCACGCCCGCACCGAGCCGTGCTTCACCCTGGTCGACATGGGAGGCTACCCGGCGTTGATCGAGGGCGGCAGCACGGCGGTGGTCGGCGAGATCTACGAGCTCGACCCCGGCCTGCTGGAGGCCCTCGATCGCTACGAGGAGGCACCCGAGGTCTATCAGCGCGTGCAGCTGCGGGTCGCCGGCCACGACGTGGTTGGATACGTGCTACCGGCCGCGCGCGCGCAGGGCCAACCGGTGCTCCCGGGCGGCGACTGGTGCCGGCGCTGAACGCACGCCGGTGTTCACCTCGACCGTTGTCCGACCCGCACCGGATCCCGCTCGCGCTGCGCCCGCAATTGAAAACGGCGCGCCCCGCTTGAGGGCGCGCCGCCTTCGTGTGTGGCTCGCGCGAGCGCAGCGAGCCTGCGGGCGGGGCTACATGCCCAGCCCCGCGGTCACGTCGCCGGCCGCCTTGATGCTGGCGGTCAAGCCGGCGGCCGAGTCGCCGATCGCTCCCTGCACCGCGCCGAGCTGGCCGAGCGCACACTTCAAGCCGAAGAGCACGCGCAGATCGCCCATGCCGGCGGCGTCCGCCGAGGCCTTCACCGCACCCTGGACCGCGCCCTTGGCATCGGTGGTGAGCCCCACGCCCGCGTCCGCCACCGCCTTGGCCTGCCCGAGCGCAGCCAGCAGGGCGGGCAGTCGCACCTTCAGGTTGTTGATCGCAGCCTGGAACTTGAGCTGGGCCATCGCATCGACCCCTGCCTTGAGCTGATAGGCGATCTCGACGCGCGGCGGGGTGCACTGCACGTTGAGCTTGGCCTCGGCCTTGGCGCTGGCTTCGCACTCGGCCTTGGCCTTGGGCGGCTGGATGTCGCCCTCGCAGGTGCCCTTGCAATCCACCATCGCGCCGGCCTTCGCGTCGCAGTGCGCGCTGGCTCCGCCGGTGCACATGCCGCTGGGCGGCGTGATGTTGCACTCACCGCTGCAGGTGCCGGAGCAACTGGCCTCGGCCATCAGCTGCACGTCGCAGCTGCCTGTGCACATGCCGTCGCAGGTGCCGGCGCACTGCGTGCCTGCGCTGTCGGAGTACGCCGAGCAGTTGCCGTCGCAGCTGCCCTTGCACACGCCGTCGCACTTGGCGGCGCCGCTCAGCATGGTCTCGCAGCTGCCCTTGCACATGCCGTCGCACTTGCCCATGGGCGGGGTGACGGTGCAGACCAGGTCGGCGTTCGCGCCGCAGTCCACCTTGGCGCTGGCGTCCACCTCGCAGCTGCCCATGCACTGCACCGTCGCCTTGCCGGGGTCGATCGAGGCATCGCAGTGGGCCTGGGCTTGCAGCGTCGCCTGGGCGTCGACCGAGCACTGCGCCGGCTCGGCCTTCACCGTGAGGCTGCCCTCGACGTTCGCGCTGATCTGCGCCTGCAGCTCGGTCTTGAGGTTGGCATCGGCCGCAATGCCGAAGTCGCCGCGGATCGCGGCGATCTGGGCGTTGATGGCCGCGCTCACGTTGTCGGCCTTGAGCTGGAAGTCCAGCACCGACTGGAAGAACGCGTCGACCGAGACCACGCCCGAGATCGAGGCGTTGCCCTGGGCGATGCCCTTGCTGCAACTCACGTCGATGCCGCACTGCTTGGCCAGGTCTTCGATCACGCCTCCCACGCCTGGGATCCCGCCGTCGCCCAATCCGGGCAGCCCGCCGTTCTTACCGCAGCTCACCAGCAAGCAAGCCGCGGCCAGCATCAGCCCCATCCGTCGATAGTTCATGGAAATCATCCGTGGTTCTCCTGGTTCCCGGGGCTGCTCAGCTACCCAGCAGAGCGGTCTGGATCTTACCGGCGGCGGTGAGGCTTGCCGTCAGGCTGGTTGTCGCGCCATCGATGGCGCTGGCGACGTCGCCGAGCTCGGTGAGCGCGCAGCCCAAGCCGATCTTGGCCTGCAGGTTCGCCTCGCCGTCCACGGAGGCCATGATCGCGCCTTTGACCGCGGCCTGACCGTCGCCGGCCAAACCCACGCCGGCATCGGCCACGGCCTTGGCCTGTCCGATCGCGGCGAGCAGCGCCGGCAAGCGCACCTCGAGGTTCTTGAGCGCGGCCACGAACTGGGCCTGAGCCATGGCGTCGACGCCCGCCTTGAGCTTGTACGAGATCGCCACCCGCGGCGGCGTGCACTGCACGTTGAGCTTGGCCTCGGCCTTGGCGCTGGCGTTGCAGTCGGCCTTGGCGCTAGGGGGCTCGATGTCGCCCTCGCAACGGCCCTTGCAGTCGACCATCGCATTGGCCTTCGCCTCGCAGCTGGCCTTGATGCCGCCTTCGCAGTTGCCATCGGGTGGGGTGAAGGTGCACTGACCGCTGCAGGTGCCGTCGCACTTGGCCTCGGCCGCGAGCTGCACCTCGCAGCTGCCGGTGCACATGCCGTCGCAGCTGCCGGAGCACTCGGCCTGTCCGCTTGCGTTCTTCACGTAGGCCGAGCAGTTCCCGCTGCAGCTGCCGTGACAGGTGCCGCTGCACGCTGCGGAGCCGGAGATCTTGGCGTCGCAGCTGCCCTGGCAGCTGCCGCTGCACATGCCCATCGGTGGGTTGACCGTGCACTTGAGCGTGGCGTCGGCGCCGCAGTCCACCTTGGCGCTTGCGTCCACCTCGCAGCTTCCCGAGCACTTGACCATCGCGCTGCCCGGGTTGACCGAGGCGTCGCACTTGGCCTGCGCCTGCAGCGTGGCCTGCGCATCGACCGCGCACTTGGCGGGCTCGGCCTCGACCGTGAGCGCGCCGTCGAGGTTCGCGCTGATCTGCGCCTTGATGCCGGCGTCCAGCTCGGTGCCGGCCGCGATGCCGAAGTCCGCGCGGATGGCGGCCAGCTGCGCATCGATCGCGGCGCTCACGTTTCCGGCCTTGGCCTGGAAGTCGAGCACCGACTGGAAGAACGCATCGACCGAGACCACGCCCGAGATCGAGGCGTTGCCGTCGGCGATTCCTTTGTCCGGACACTTCAGCCCGCACATCCCGGCGAGCTCGTCGACTGTGCTGGCTTGCTGCGTGACAGCAACCGGCGGTTGCGCCTCGGCTCGCGTCGGCCCCGGCTCGCATCCCGCCGCGACGGCGGCGAGCGCGAGCGAGCACGGCAGCACGGCCAGCCGTCCCACACTCCCACGTTGAAAGCTCGTCATAATCAGTCCTTTTCCTCCCGCTCGGCCCACGATCGGAACCGCGCCGTTGGGTGCGCCCACAAATCGGGGACGGCCATCGTCTCACAGCCCGCAATGCACAGGCAACTTCGTCCCGGCGTGCTGTGTCCCACCTTTCGTTGCATCGGTCCCGCGGTCGCGCGCGCGCTTGATCCGACGCACGCACGACCGCCGCCACCGACGCAAGGACCAGGCCACTATTCAAAGGCGGTCCGCGGGACCGCCGCCGGGACGGCGATCTCCCTCGTGGCTGCGCGACCGCCGCGCAGGCAGGCAAGACGAGTGTGAGGTCGGAAGCAGCAATGTTCGACCAGCCGGCATCCCAATGTTGGGCCTGCCGCGTCCGTGCGGCCCAGCTCCAGCCCTGACGTTCGTGTCGCGGTCTCATCGCGCTTGTCGCGATCGGTGCGGGTCCGCGCCGCTGGAGGTAGCCTCGGCCGGTACGCATGCCTGAGCTGCCGGACGTCGAGCTGTACGTCGAGCGCCTGAGGGCCAAGCTCGGGGGCGCAACGCTGCAGAACGTGCGGATCCGGGGCCCGGCCCTGTTGCGCACGACCGAGCCCGCGCTCAGCTCGGCGTTCGGACGCCGGGTCGAGGGGTTCGAGCGCCTGGGCAAGCGCATCGTGATCGCGCTCGAAAGCGAGCTGTTCCTCGTGCTGCACTTGATGATCGCAGGGCGCCTGAAGCTCGTCCTCCGCCCGGATCATCTCGATCGTCCTCACGCCCGATCTGGCGCCGCTGGCGGCGTCGCTCTGCTCGAAAGCGGGGCCACCCTTCCTGCGCCAACCGGCGCCCAGCTCAGTACCACCTCGGACGCGATCATCGACCAGCCTCACCCGGGCGCGGGACGACTCCCGGCCGGAGCACCGATCCCGGGTAAGCTCGACATGGCGGCGTTCGACTTCGACCGGGCCACGCTGCTGCTGACCGAGGCCGGGTCTCGCAAGCGCACGCAGCTGTGGCTGGTGCAGGGCCGCGCGGCGCTTGCGGCGCTCGACCCCGGCGGCATCGAGGTCTTCGAGTGCACGCCCGAGGCCTTCGCGCAGGCGCTCACGCGCGAGAGCCACACCCTCAAGCGCGCGCTCACCGATCCGCGCCTGCTGAGCGGCATCGGCAACGCCTACTCCGACGAGATCCTGCACCGCGCGCGGCTGTCGCCGGTCAAGCTCACGGGCAAGCTGACGCCGGAGGAGATCGCGAGCTTGCTGCAGGCCTGTCGCGACGTCCTGCAGCAGTGGCTGGCGCGGTTGCGCGCGGAGGTGGGCGGCGGCTTCCCCGAGAAAGTGACGGCGTTTCGCCCGCAGATGGCGGTCCACGGCCGCTACGGCCAGCCCTGTCCCGCATGCGGCGGCAAGGTGCAGCGCATCGTGCACGCCAGCAACGAGACCAACTACTGCCCGACCTGCCAGACCGGCGGCAAGCTGCTTTCCGATCGCGCACTGTCACGACTGCTACGCCAAGACTGGCCGCGCACGCTCACCGAGCTGGAGGAGCGCAAGCAACGCCTGCGGGGTGAGGGCTCGTGATCGAGAGGGGCACGCGCCCCCGCGTGGCCCTGGCCTAATCGACCGCCGGCTTGGGGGCCATCTTGGCGATCTGCTGGGCAGCGCGCGTGGTGGAGTCCACCATCTCGTCGAGCGCGTGCCGGCGCTCGACGTAGATCTCGCCGGCATGCGCCTTGGCGTTCTCGAGATAGGCCACGGCCTTGGACCAGTTCGCCTGGAACATGCCGATGTCCGCGTGCCCGTCCTTGACGCGGTTGGCCACGAGCACGTGCTCCGGAGGCTTGCGCAGGTCGTGCACCAGGTGCAGCCAGCTCAACAGCTTGAGGCCGTAGTAGCTGAGGTCGATCTCCCACCAGAAGAAACCCTGGTTGGCCGAGGACTGGTAGTAGTGGTGGTTGTTGTGCCAGCCCTCGCCGAAGGTCAGCAGCCCGAGGATCAGCGAGTTGCGGCTGGTGTCGGTGGTCACGTAGCGGCGGCGCCCGAACAGATGGGTCATCGAGTTGATCAGGTACGTGCTGTGCCAGCAGATCACGGTCGACAGGAAGAAGCCGATCAGCAGCGCGCCCCAGCCGCCCCACAGGAAGACAGCGGTGCCCAGCAGCACGGGCGGCACCCAGTGATACTTGTTGAGCCAGCGCAGCTCCGGGAACTTCTCGAAGTCCTTGATCAGGTGGGTCTGCGTGGGCTGGAACTTGCGGCACATGATCCAGCCCATGTGACTCCAGAAGAAGCCCTTCATCGGCGAGTGCACGTCCTCGATCTGATCGGAGAATTTGTGATGGTGGCGATGATGCGCGGCCCACCACAGCGGCCCCTTCTGCACCGCAGTGGTGCCGCCAAGCGCCATCAAGAACTGCATCACCCGACCCATCTTGTACGAGCGGTGGGCGAAGTAGCGATGATAGGCGGCGGTGATGAAGAAGATCCGGGCGCAGTACAGCCCCAAGCACAGCAGCACGTCGGCGCGCGTGAAACCGGTCCAGATCGCTGCCAGTGGGATCAGGTGGATGGTGAGATAGGGAATGTTGTGGAGCCAGTCCACCCGCTCGTCGGCGGGACGCTCGTACGCGTGGGTCGTCATGCCGCTACACCGTTTCGTTTCGCGCGCTTCGAGCTGCGCGAGGACCAGTGACTCAAGATGAAATGGTTGCCACAGCGGGTCAAGATCCGCCGGGGGAAAAACGCCCCAGCGCCGGTCACGCACGTGCGACGGCAACTGGGCGTTTGCTTCCGCTCGCGCAAAGCGCCCGCTTGAAGGTTGTTCAGACGCCGCAAGGTTGGGGCCGGAGCGCGGGCCGCAGCTCACTCAGGGCCCGACGCCGGCGCGACGCGAGCGACCAGCCGGTAGAGCTCGCCCTCGCGGACCAGCCGATACTCTCGGGCCACGTGCGCCACGGGCGCGTAGAGGTAGGTCGGTCGCTGCTCGGCCAGCAGGCGGTTCAGCACCGGCCGATCCGCGTTCGCGACCACGACCACGTCGCGGCGGCCGCCCAGCACGTGCTGGAAGTACATCCCGAACACCGCGTCGTACTTCCATTCCTCGGGGGTCGTATAGTTGAGGATAACCGCCCTGTACGGTAGCTGCACAGCGAGGCGCTGCGCGTAGTCCTGGGCCTGGCTGAACGCGCTCAGATCGCGCTGGGGGTATCCGGTCCACAATCGCACCCCCACCAGCGCGCCGAGCAACCAGGCCGGCAGCGCGCCCGGCTTCAAGCGGGCCGGAGCGAGCTGTTGCAGGCCGCGGCCCAGCGCGGCGGCGCCGACCCCAGCGCAGGTACACAGCAGCGCCACGCTCGGCAGCAGAAACACCTGCAGGTCGTCGACCCGGTAGCGCAGGAAGAAGGCCAGGTTGCCGAGCACGCACAGGGCGAGGGCCAGGCCGAGCGCGGGCGCGCGCCGGGCGAGCAGGCCGATGCCGAGCAGGGCGAAGGCGCCGCCGCCCCAGCCGAGCTCGTCGCGCAGCAGCCCGAGCACGTGCAGCGCGCGCGCGCCCGCGGGACCGCCGGCCGTGAGCCACAGCCGATAATTGCCGCCCGAGAGCAGCCACAGCAATCGCGGCCAGCCGAACGGGTGCGCCTCGTTGGGCACCGCGCTCTCGGCTCCGGAGCGCAGCAACACATAGGCGAACGCGGCCAGGTATGCGGCGCACGCCGCGAGCGCGCACTGCGCGAGCAGGCCGAGCACGCGGCGCGCGCGCCGCTCGGGCGCGCCGCCCAGCGCGGGTCGGGCCGCGAGCCACGCGAAGCCCAGGCCCAGGCTGGCCACCGAGTAGTGCACCCCCATGCCGGCCCCGGCGAGCGCCGCCGCCAGCACGCACAGGCGCGGCTCTGCGCGCGCCTGCGCGCGCAGCAACAGCAGCAGCACGCCGAAGCTCACGCACAAGCCGGGCGCGTAGACCTCCGCGATGGTGGCGTTGAGCCAGAAGCTGGGGCCGCTGGCGAGCAGCGCGGCCGCGGCCGCGGCCGCGCCCGGCCCGGCGCCGAGCGCGCGCGCGCACGCGTAGCAAAGCGCCACCGCGAGGCCCGCGAAGCATGCGCTCATCGCGTTCACCGCCAGCGCGGGCGGCAGCGGCAGCCAGGTGAAGGCGTGCGCCAGCAGCGTGTACAGCGGATAGCCGGGCGGATGAGGCACGCCCAGCGTGACCGCAGCCGTCACGTATTCCGCGCTGTCGTACCAGTAGATGCCGCGGCACAGCGTCGCGAGGTAGAGCGCGCACGCGCCGGCCAGCAGCGCGAAGGCCACGCCCGCGTCCAAGCGCGTGAAGCGGTCGCTCGACACGCTGTCGGCTGGCCCGGCCACGCCGCCGCACTGTACACGATCCCCGAGCTCGTTCTCGTCCCTGTAGGACGACTACGATTACGCCAACCCGGTGCTCCCTAAATGACCTCTGACTTAGCGTGGGTCGGAGCCCGCTGCGGGCTCGGCGGGCTCGCCGAAGATCCCGAATACGCTGGTATAGCCGTGCAGGCAGGTGTGCCCGCCGGTTGAGCCAATCTCGCCGTTGGCGAAGAAGCCGCCCATCGGCAGCGGCCCGATGTGGCGGCAGAACAGGTCCGAGTCATGATTGGGCACGCCGTACAGCTCCTGACCGCGGCCGACGCAGGAGAACAGCAGCGCGCCCTTGGCCCTGCTGGTGGGCTCGCGCTGTTGCAGCTCCAGCAAGCGCAGCTGCAGGTCCTGCGTCGAGGTGCGCGGGTCGCGCAGCAGAAACTGAACCACCTGGTAGTTCTGGCACTGGCCTTCCACCGCCATCGCGCCCGTGCTGGGCTGAAGGCCGCCGAGGTTGCGCACCAGGAAGTCGCCCTGCCCGTAGCGATGCGCGCTGCCGTCGCGCTCGATGCCGAGAAACAGTGAATGCCGGCACAGCTCCTGATCGCGCGGGTCGAGGGTTTCGATCACGCGTTGCAACGCTTGCACCGGATTGCCGACGTTGAGCTCGTACACGATCGAATCGCGGCAGCGAGTGATGATCATCGGCTCGCCAATCGGCCGGCACGCCTGCGCCAGCACGCTCTGCAGCTCGATGCGGCCGCCCAGCGCGAGCCCGAGCACGCCGCCGCCGAGCGTGCGGTCGCCCCAGAACAGCAAGCCCTCGCCGGGCGCATCGGCGCCGCTGACCAGGCCACCGACCTTGGGCGCGGAGGGAAACACCGCGTCCAAACCCTTGAGCGTGGCTTCGATCTCGAGCGTGAACGGATCGGCCAGCAGCACGAAGGCCGCGGCCTGCTCGTCGCGCATGCCGGTCAGCTCGCTCCACACCTCGGGCGAGGGCAGATGCGGGCCGGCCTCGAGGTGAAAGGGCGAGAGCTCGACCCCGGGGAGGCGCGCTGCAACGATGCTCAGCGCCTCTCGCCGCTCCACCTCGCTGCCCCCGCCCAGCACGCCGCCGGCCGAGCAGCCGAGCATGTGCCGGGGCGAGAGCATCGCCTGCGCCCAGCCAGGAATGGCGGGAAAGACCTCAGCATAGTGGGAAGAGACGAACAGCAGGGCGAGGTCGGGCGTGCCGCCCAGGGCGTGCAACACGGCCTCCGACGCCTCCGCCAGCGCCTGGCGTGCGTCCACTCGCTGTGACAGGGCCGAGGCCCACCGCATCTGCTCAGCTTCGCCCATCGGCTTCGGCGATTCGAGCGCCAGCGGCGACGCGGTCGCCGGCGGCGGCTCGGGCCAGGATAGCATGCCGCACGCGATCGTCCGCCCAGACTTTCCCTGCGCGGGCTTCGCCGGCTACAGTACGCCGGCCAGTATGCCGAGCGCCAAGCGCGAGCTGATCGATTTCCTGGTGCGCAGCGGCATGCTCTTGTTCGGCGATTTCACCGGCAAGAGCGGCCGCAAGATGCCGTATTTCATCAACGTCGGGCGCTGCCGCACCGGCGCGCACATCTCGGCGCTCGGTCGCTTCTACGCCCGCGCGATTCGCGATCAGCTCGGCGGCGGATTCGACGTGCTGTTCGGGCCCGCCTACAAGGGCATCCCGCTGGCGGTGGCGACGGCGATGGCGCTGCACGACGACTTCGCGCAGGACGTGGGCTACTGCTTCAACCGCAAGGAAGCCAAAAACCACGGCGAGGGCGGCAGCTTGGTCGGCCACGAGCTGCGTGACGGCGATCGCGTGCTGATCGTCGAGGACGTGACCACGGCCGGCACCTCGGTGCGCGAGAGCGTGCCGCTGCTGCGTATGGCGGCCAAGGTCGAGCTGGCCGGCCTGGTGGTCGCGGTCGACCGCATGGAGCGCGGCCAGGGAGAACGCGGCGCCCTGCAGGAATTGCGTGAGAGCTTCGGCATGCCTGCGTTCTCGCTGGTCACGATCGAGGAGATCATGGCCGACCTACGGGGCCGGCCGGTCGATGGCAAAGTAGTGCTGACCGAGGCGCTCTACGCCCGCCTGTCGGCCTACCGAGCGCAATACGGCGGGGGCTCATGACCATGCCTCCGCCCAGATCGCGCGGGCTGCAATCGCGCGGGCGAGTGCCCGTCGTGCTCGCCTCGCTGCTGAGCGCGGCGCTCGTGCTGAGCACGCAGGCGTGCTCCAGCTCCGGCTCGAGCGGTCCGATCGGAACCTGCAGCGCGAGCGCGGCGCGCTGCCCGCTCGGCTGCGCCCCGGGCGTCGGTTGTCTGCAATGCGCGAGCAACGCAGACTGCACCGCCGCGCGCGGCGGCGCGGTCTGCGCCGCGGCGATCGGCCGCTGTGCAGAGTGCGCCGCTGCCAGCGATTGCGGCGCGGGGCAGGCCTGCGATCCAGCCACCCGCCTGTGCGTCGCGGCGTGCAGCAGCGACGCGCAGTGCTCGGCGCTGGCGCCGCACTGCGAGCTCGCGCTGCAGGCCTGCGTCGGTTGCCGCAGCAGCGCAGACTGCAGCGGCGCGCGGCCGAACTGCTCGCCGCTGACCGAGCGCTGCGGCGCCTGCGCCAGCGACGCCGACTGCAGCGCGCAAGACCCCGCCTGCGACTTGCTGACGGGCCAATGCGTGCAATGTCTGGTCGACGCCGAGTGCCCCTCGACCAGCGCGTGCGGCTCCGATCGGCGCTGTCACCCGCGCTGTCAGTCCAACGCCGACTGCTCCGTGCCGCATCCGCTGTGCACGCCGGAGGGAGCGTGCGTGTCGTGTCTGAGCAACGCCGACTGCGCGGCCGGCGCTCCGGTGTGCGGCGCCAACGGGCAGTGCACGCAGTGTGCGAGCGCGCTCGACTGCCCCGCCGCGCAGCCGCTGTGCCAGAGCGGGCAGTGCGTGCAGTGCAGCGCGGACGCCGATTGCACCAGCCCGTCGACGCCGCGCTGCCGGCAGAACACCTGCGTGGAGTGCAGCTCCAACCGCGACTGCAGCGACCCTACCCTACCCCGCTGTCGCACCAACCGCTGCTCGCCCTGAAGCGGGAGGGAGGGGCGCGCGCTCCGCGCTGCGCCCGCGTGCGAGCAGAGCGAGCCACGCGGGTGGGTGGGGCCCCAACGGCTTCGCCCGCAGGGCCGCGGGCGGGAGGGGCGCGTGCCCCTCCCGGTCACAGCAGCAACACCAGCTGGCGGCTCTGCATCAGCAGCAAGCCGTCGAGCGACCAGATCTCGGCGCTCTCCTCCACGAAACCGTCGAGCGCCATGCTGCTCTCGACGCGCAGCAGCACCCAGTCGGTGGGCGTGGCTCCTGGCAGCGGCAGCGCGCGCCTGAAGTACACGCTGGCCTCGACCGTGGGGGCGGCGCCGCGGAAGCGCTGCTCAAGCTTGCGCGCGAACACCGCGGGCGGCCACGCGTCCCACATCGCCGCCAGCGACAGCGCGTCGACCGGACGCGGATCCGCGAAGCGCAGGTAGCCGCCGCTCAGCGCGCGCTCGCCGCTGCGGGAGGCATCGCCGATCGCGCGCCGCATGTCGTAGCGCTGATTGAGCGCGATTTGCTTGTCGACCGGCTCGCTCTGCGCAAGCGGAAGCGCCTGCGGCATGCGGCAGTCCTGGAACGCGATCGACGAGAACGGCGTGCTGAAGCTGGCGCTGGCCAGCAGGAAGTCGTGGCCAGCCTGGCGCATGCGCACCCCGATCGTGGTCATCGAGCGACCCTGGCGCACGCTCTGCGCGTGCAGCTCGAAGCCGCCGGCCTTGGGGGGCGTCAGAAAGCGCACGTGCAGCGAGCGCGCGATGCGCTCGGGCTCGGGCACCAGCGCGCTCGCGCCGCGCAACGCGATCGCCGAGAGGTAGCCGCCGTTGGGACCGGATTGAACCCAGAAGTCGCGGCTTATGCTGCCCGCGAAGCGGCCCTCGCCCAACGGCTGCAGCGCGGTGTCGCGGTCGAAGTGGCTGCTCATCTCCGGATCTTCGCGCAGGCGCGCCCGCGCAGCATTACAGAGCCGGGCGCCTGGCCGTCAAGCGGGTTGTGCGCGCCGCCGGCCCGGTGCAACCATCGCGCCATGCCGGAGATGCTCAGCCCGGAGCAGCGCGTGCTGCTCGCCCGCGTCGAGGCCTTCGTGACGCAGGAGCTGGCGCCGCTGGAGCAGACGCTGCCGCAGGAACCGGGAGCCGAGGTGCCGCCCGCCGCGCGCCAGGAAACAGTGGCGCGTGCGCGGCGTGCCGGGCTGTACGGCCTGCTACAGCCAGCCGCTGAGGGCGGCGCGGAAGCCGCTGCGCTGGAGCGTGTGATCGTGATCGAGGCGCTCGCGCGCAGCGGTCTGCGGCTGGCGCGCTTCGCGCTGGGGCCGGGTCCAGGGCTGCTCGCGGGCGTGGAGGGCGTGCTGCGCGAGCGCTATCTGCTGCCGCTGCTGGGGGGCGACAAGCGCGGCGCGCTCGCGATCACGGAGCCGCGCGACGTGCCGCCCACGCGGGCGCAGCGCGCGGGCGGCACGCTGTGTCTGAACGGCCGCAAGTCCTACGTGACCGGGGGCGCAGACGCGGACTTCTACCTGGTGCTGGCACAACTGGTGCAGCCTTCGGGCGAGCCGGGGCCGCGCGCGCTCGTGGTCGTGGACCGCGACACGCCGGGCTTGACCATCGAGCGGCGCTTCCAGAGCCTCGACGGCAGCCATCACGTGGAGCTCGCGCTGCACGATGTGCGCGTGCCGGAGCAGCGCCTGCTGCCCGAAGACAGGAGCGGCGCGACGCGCACGCAGCAGGGCCTTGCGACCGTGCGGCTGCAGGTGGCGGCGCGAGCCAGCGGAGCCGCGCAGCACGCGCTCGCCCACGCGCGCAGGCGCGTGAGCCAGCCGCGCGCGAGCGGCCCGCCGCTGGGCGACGATGCCGCGGTGCGCCTGCGGCTCGCGGACATGGCGATCGCGGTCTACGCCGGCCGCAGCGTGCTGTACCGCAGCGCGCGCCTGCACGCGCTGGGGCAGGACGCGCGCAACCAGGCGCTCGCCGCCAAGGTGCTGTGCACCGAGAGCGCGCTGCAGGTGGTCGACCGCGCGATCGCGCTCGAAGGCGGACAGGCGCTGGTCACGGGGCACCCGCTCGAGCGCCTGCACCGCGAGCTGCAGGCGCTGCTGCTGGCGGAGGGCGCATCCGACGTGCTGCGCGCAAGCCTGGCCAAGGGGCTGCTGGAGCACGGCTTCGAGGGGCTGTGAGGGGGTTTGAGGACGAGGACCCGCACGACTACGAAGACGATCGCGCTCGTAGTCGTACGCGATGCGGCCACGACCGACGACGACTACGACTGGGATGGCGTGGCGGGCGAGACCACGTTGCGCGGGGTGCCGGATAGGAAGGCGCGCACGTTGTCGATCGCGATGTCGAGCAGGCGGGCGCGGGAGGCGCGGGTGGCCCAGGCGATGTGCGGGGTGACCAGGCAGCGGGGCGCGTGCAGCAGCGGGTGGTCCGCGGGCGGCGGCTCGACCGCGAGCACATCGAGCGCCGCGCCGCCGAGCGCGCCGCGCTCGAGCGCCCGGGCCAGCGCGAGCTCGTCGATCAGCGCGCCGCGCGCGGTGTTGATCAGCAGCGCGCTCGGCTTCATCCGCCCGAGCAGCTCGGCGCCGACCATCCCGGCGGTCTCTTTGACCAGCGGGCAGTGCAAGCTGACCACGTCCGCCCGCTCGAACAGCTCCGGCAGAGCGCATTGCTCCAGCACGAGATCGGGCGGTGGCAGCCGGCTGGAGACGGCGAGCAGCTGCATGCCGAACGCCGCACCGATGCGCGCGACCGCTTGACCGATGCGCCCCAGGCCGACCAGCCCCAGTGTGAGCCCGGACAGCTCCAGCAGCGGCCGCTCGCGATAGGAGAACTCCCCGCTCGCGCTCCAGCGCCCCGCGCGCGCGGCCTCGGCGTGCAATCCGACCTGATCGCACAGCTCCAGCAGCAGCGCGAACGTCATCTGCGCGACTGACGCGGTCCCGTACGCCGGCACGTTGCACACCACCACCCCGCGCTCGCCCGCGGCCCGCACGTCCACCACGTCGTAGCCGGTGGCGAGCACCCCGACGTAGCGCAGCTGCGGCAGCGCGCCGAGCTCCGCGCGACCGAGCGGCGTCTTGTTGGTCAGCACGATCGCGGCGCCCGCCGCGCGCGCCACGCTCTCTGCCCGCTCGCTGCGCGCGTGGATCTCGCACGGCCCGAGCGCCTGCAGCGGCGCCCAGCTCAGGTCGCCCGGGTTGAGGGTGTGCGCATCGAGCACCACGATCTTGGCGGCTGCCTCGGCCGCGCGTGTTTCCCGGGTTGCAGCGTCGGCACCGGGTTGCGACGGCGCGACCGCCTCGAGCTGGGGCGCGTTCAAGGATGGCAAGCTGCGCGTCGGCATCGAGACGGCCTTTCCGCCGGTGGAATACTACGACGCGCTCAAGAAGCAACCGTGGTGGAGGGGCACGCGATCGGCACCTGCGCGGGGCTGGTCGGCACCGAATCGGAAATCGCGCTGGCACTGCTTCAAGACCCTAGCCTCGCGCTTGCATCACGTGCTCGGACGACGCGGCACGGGGCGCTGAGCCGCGTGACCGCACGCTTGGCTTTCCGCGAAAAAGGCCGTATTACCGTGAGTGGATTGCCTCGAGGCGCGACAGGCGTGACCGAAACAGACCTCGAATACATTCGCAGCAAGCTGAGCAGCCTGGCCGGGGTGGCGCTCAGCGACGCGGATGTGCTGGCGTTGCTCGCCGAGATCGTCAAGAGCGGAGGCGGTGTCCACGTCGAGCTCAACGAAGGAACCCGCTATCGCCTGATCCGCCGCGACGGCAAGTTCTTGCTCAGCAAGGAGTCCTCGCGCGCGCGGCTCAGCTCGACGCCGCCGCGACGCTGAGCCCGCCGCGGTCACTCGGTCTCGTTGACGATGTACATTCCGCGTGAGTGGTAGAGCTGATTGGTCTCGCTCGAGCCTACCGCGAGCTCGAACGTGCTCAGCGTGCCGTCCCCGTCGAGATCGCCGTTGGCATAGAAGGTGTAGAGGTTGGGGCTGTTGCCGAGCCCGCCCGGAAAGCAGGCGAGCTTGCCCACGGTGCCCACGCTGTCGAAGCCATAGCCGTAGTAGACCAGGTCCGCCAGCTTGAAGCCCAGCTGCAGGAAGCCCCCCACGGACACGAACGGCTGCTTTTCGCGGCCAGGCACGCTGGGCGTGCGCGGCGTCGGCTCGGCGATGCAGCTGGTCACCACCGTGGCGGTAACGCCGCGTTCGGCCCGCTCCCAGAGGTAGAGCGCGGCCGCCGAAGCGTACAACGTGCTGAGGTTCTGCACCGCCTCGCTCGAACGCGCGCGGCGGACGTACGAGGTGAAGCTCGGGATCGCGATGGCGGCCAGAACCCCCAGGATGGCCACGACCACCATCAGCTCGATCAGGGTGAAAGCCATCTGTCGTCGGGCGGCGCGCATCGGCGAGTTAATCGAAGTGTAACATTCCACGATCACCAAAGCATGGATTGGTCCCGATGAGCGTGGAGCCGAGGTGCGTCCGAGAAGGCACCCGCCCCCGATGTGCGGCGAAGTCAACGCGCGCCCGTCGGGCGCGCGCGACACTGCCGGAGCCGCGGCCGCAGCCCTGCACGGGGCGGCTCCCTTACGCTATCTCGGAGCGATGAAGTTGCAGAAGCCGCCGATGCACAGCGGCGTGGAATCGGTTTCGTGCAACGGGGGACAGCAGTCGGCGTTCGTCGTGCACTTGTCGTTGATCTTGGCGCACTTGGGCACCTCGCAGCTGCAGGTGCCCTGCGTCTGACCGTCGTCCTCCAGGCAGTAGCCGCAACAACAGTCCAGGCCGCTGGTGCAGGTAGCACCGTTGTCCAGGCACGGGTTGAGCGCGGCGAAGGCGCGCACGTTGCCCGACTCGCTCTGGCCGTCGAGATAGAAGCCCGGCAAGCTGGGATCGGTGAGCGGTCCAGTCTGCGGGACGGTCTGCACCTCGCCGGTCATGACCGGCGGGAGCTTGGGCTTGATCGCGGCCACCCAGATGCGCTTCTTGATCGCCTCGGCGATCGCGTCGCTGACGGCCATGTTCGGGTCACGCCCGGCGAGCTTGTCGCCGTAGTCGCGCACCGCCGTCCAGAACACCCAGAAGTAGCCGCCGACGGCGACGGGCATCACGGTCGGGTAGTAGTTGTTGAGCTTGTCGATGTCCTTGAGACCGGTGTTGGCGTTGTCCAGCCGCACCGTCTCCAGCGTGTCGAGATCGACGTACCACAGCTCGCTCAGCGACGGCGTATCGCGCCCGGGGAAGGCCTGCGCGAAGTCGGGCTCGCTGATCATCGAGAACACCACGGCCTTGCCGTCCGGCGTGAAGAACGGCCAGGCCGGATAGCATGGGCCGGTGCAGCTACCGCCGGGAATCGCCCCGACGTCGCCGGGAATGCCCGGTATCGGCAGCATGCTCGGATCGCACGCGGTGGTCGACATCGGGTCGGGCCCGCACATGTCCACGCCGCACGGCACCTGGCCGGCGAGCGCAGGCACGGGCGAATAGTCGGTCGAGGGCGCGACGATTCCCGGCATGCTGCCGGCCGACACGATCACCTGCAGGTTGGAGAAGGTGTTGCTGGCGTCGTCGTAGTCCATGATCGCCAGCTCACGCCGGTCGGTGCCGCCTTGGCCGTCGGGCTTGGCGTGGTTGAACACGACCTTGTCGCCGTTGGGCGAGAACTGTGGCATCCACATGTAGTAGTCCGGGTTCAGGCCCTGGGCGCCGGTGTCCATGCCGGTCGCCGTGTCGAGCACGCGCGCCACCGCGGGACCTTCGACCAGGGGGAAGTTGTTCGGCTTGCGCGGGAAGGTGTCGGAGCCGGCGGTGCACTCGGGATTGCCCATCGCCAGGATGCGATCGCCCTTCGGCGTCAGCGCGCCGAAGTTGGCGTTGTTGACCATGCCCGTCGCCATCGGTTGCGTCATCATCGTCACGTCGTACTTCTCGACGTGAAACTGCTTGAGGCTGTAGTCGTGGAAGGACGCGACCAGCGTCCTCCCGTCGAAGGAGACCGAATGGCACGAGTAGCATGGGCCCTCGGAGGGGACGGCGTTGATGGTGCCGGTGAACTGCTTGTAGATCACCGCCGTCGAGCCCAGCGAGAGCTGCATCACCGCGCCCTCGTCCATCACGCCCGGTGGCGGGGCTTGGTAGGTGTTGTAGTAGATGGCGCCGACCATGTTGCCAGGCGCGATGCGCCAGTGCATCGCGCAGCTGCCGACCGTGCCGCCGCTGATGGTGTTGAGCGTGACGTTGAGGTTCTGGTTGTTGGTGCGGCGCGTAATCTCGTTCCAGGCGGTGCGCGGAATCTGGAGCTCACCGGGGTTTGCACCCGCCGCGGCGAATTGGTAGTCGACCTTGTCGCTCTGGTCGTAGGTGAAGTGCACGTAGACGGCGTCGGCCGCGCCCGTCCACATGATGATCGGGGAGGCCAGGCCGCCGGGGAACATCGTGCCCTCGTAGGGGTAGGTCACGGTGACGGCGCAGGCTCCACCGCCACCCTTGAGCGCGGTGATGGTGTTGGGATCGAGCCCGCTCATCGCGGTGTCGTCCTGAGCATAGGGCGCGGCCGACGGATCGATGGTCGGTGGAGGCGGCGCCATCATCACCGTGCCGGGCGGCACGTTGCTGCCTTGATTGTTGCCGAAGTCGGCCGTCCCGCCGGTGCCGCTGGCGATGCCGCCCGCACCGCCCGTGCCGTTGGCCATCGGATTCGTGTCGTTGCGCCCATTCGACGAGTCGGCTGCGCCCGAGCAGCCGCTGCCGGCCCACAATGCGCACACGACCGCCAACCCAATCCACCCACGCTTGCTCACCATACCCAGAGTCTCCTCGTACAGCGCTTGAACATAGCTCAAGCATTGACGTGGCGCGAGGCTGTGCGCGCATGTGCAACCGACTCGAGCGATGGCTCGACCTCTGCGACGCGCAACCTGACTTCACGTCCCACGACCAACCCACGGGATCAGTGGTCGAGAGATGTCTGAAATGGCTCATGGGGCCCCTGCTTTGGCCGCCCGCGACCCGATTCGGCACGCGCGCGACGCCCGCTGCTCGCGCTGCTTAGCTTTCTATATGCTTTTGCTCTTGCTTCAGACCGGCAGCTCGGTTTGCGCCGGCTCGAGCCCGAGCGCCTCGCGCACCGGCGCGAACGAGCGCCTGTGGATCGGCGACACCCCGCGCTCCGCAATTGCGCGCACGTGCGCGCGCACCGGGTAGCCCTTGTGGCGCGCGAATCCGTAGCCGGGATAGCGCGCGTCGAGCTCGCGCATGCGGGCGTCGCGCGTGGTCTTGGCCAGGATCGAAGCAGCCGCGATCGAGATGCTCGCGGCGTCGCCGCCGATGATGCCGCGCTGCGGGATCGCCAGCTCGCGCAACGAGCGCGCGTCGATCAGCAGATAGTCGGGGCGCAGCGCCAGCGCCTCGACCGCGCGCCGCATCGCGAGCAGCCCCGCGCGGTAGATGTTGATGCGGTCGATCTCGTCGGGCTCGGCCACGCCCACCGCCCACGCCAGCGCTTCGTGCTTGATGTGCAGCGCCAGCTCCTCGCGCTGCCGCGGGCCGAGCTTCTTCGAGTCGTCGATCCCGGCGCGGCGGTAGCCG
The DNA here is from genome assembly GCA_963778655.1 of uncultured delta proteobacterium. GTDB lineage: Bacteria > Myxococcota_A > Polyangia > Polyangiales > JAFGIB01 > CAVZVA01. The sequence goes on along the minus strand of CAVZVA010000009.1, from coordinate 245,544 downwards.
ACCGGCAGCACAGCGGCCGCGGCGACCACCGGACCGGCCAGCGGGCTCATGCCCGCCTCATCCACGCCGGCGATGCGCAGCACGCCCTGCGCCCACAGCTCGCGCTCGTAACGGCACAGCCGGCGCAGGCGCTGCGCCTCGGCACGGCGCGCGCGCCGCCGGCGCTGCACCGCCTCCAGCACGGCGCGCGCGCCGGCACGCGGATCGGCCTGCAGCGCGGCCTCGAGCGCCTTGGGCAGCGCCCTGCCCTGCGCCACGTACAACCTCCGCATCTCGCCGAGCTTCGGCAGTCGCGTCCCGGTCATGGCGACACCTTCTTGCGCTCCGCAGCGGCGCGCGCCGCGACGCTGCCCTCGGGCTCGGCCGCGGCGCTCGGACACAGCTCGTTGAGCGGACAATGCGCGCAGTCCGGTTTCTTCGCCAGGCACACGTAGCGGCCGTGTAACACCAGTCGCTGCCCGATGGCGATCCACTGCGAGCTCGGAAACAGCGCGCACAGATCGCGTTCGACCTTCACCGGATCGCTCTGCGTGGTGAGCCCGAGCTTGCGCGCGACGCGGCCCACGTGCGTGTCGACGACGATCCCGCTCGGCAGACCGTAGGCGGTGCCGAGCACGACGTTGGCGGTCTTGCGCGCCACGCCCGGCAGCTCGACCAGCGCGTCGAGCGAGCGCGGCACGCGGCCGCCGTGACGCTCGGCGAGCATGCGGCTGGCCCCCACGATCGCCTTGGCCTTGTTGCGGAAGAAACCGGTCGAGCGTACCAGCTGCTCCACCTCTGGCAGCGCAGCGGCGCCGAGCGCGGCTGCGTTGGGGAAGCGCCGGAACAGCGCCGGCGCCACCTGATTGACGCGGGCATCGGTGCTCTGGGCGCTGAGGATGGTCGCGACCAGCAGCTGCCACGCGTTCTCGTGGACGAGCTCGCAGCGTGCATCCGGCAGCGCGCGCGCCAGGCGCTCGCCCACCGCGCGCGCTCTGCGCGTGATCTCGGCCTCCGCCACGCGCCGGACTCTATCACCGGCGAGCGCACGCGTCGCCGCCGCTCACACCGCTTCGATCAGCACCCAGTTGCTGCGCCTCTGCTCGGCCATCGTGTTGGTCGGGGTGCGGCCGTAGTCGTGGCCCGGGCACACCGTGACCGCATCGGGCAGCTTGGCCAGCATGCGCAGGCTCTCGCGGAGCTGGGCGGCATCGCCGCCCGGAAGGTCGACTCGCCCGCAGCCGTCGACGAACAGGGTATCGCCGGTCACCAGCCGGTCCCGCACCAGGAAGCACTGGCTGCCGGGCGTGTGTCCAGGCGTGTGGATCAGCTCGATCGCGACGTCGCCGACCTCGAGCACGTCACCCGAGTCGTGCCGCACGAGATCGCTCTCGCTGGCGCCGGTAATCTTGATCAAGCCGTCGGCCTCGTGCTTGTTGACGTGGATGTGGACCGGGAGCGCCGAGATCAGCTCGGTGATGCCGCCCGGTACCGCGAACGGACCCATGCGCCCGCCCACGTGGTCGGGGTGGTAGTGCGAGACCAGCGCGCCGACCACGCGCATCTGCTCTTTCTGGGCGAACTCGATCAGTCCCGCGCTGTCCCAGGCCGGGTCGACCACCAGGCACTCGCGCGTGCGCTGGCTGCCGATCAGATAGATGAAGTTCTGCATCGGCCCCACGGCCAGCTGCCGGAAATAGAGATCACTCGGTTCTGCCACGTCGCTCTACCTGGCAAGCGGCGGCGCTCCCGTCAAGGGGCCGCGCCCTCGGCGGTTCCGACAAAGGCCTACGCCGACGCGGACGCCCAGCGCCGGACGTGCGGCAGGTCGTCGTCGAGCCAATACGCGTCGTGCTCGGTGACCACCAGCAGCTCCTCCCACTTGGCGCCGATCGGGCCGCAGCCCAGGTGCGGCTCGACCGCCCACAGCCCCGGCTGGATCGCCACGTCCGACAGCGCGTCGGCGTTCCAGAACGGCCACTCGCGCCGGGCGCCCAACCGCGCGCGCCCGGCCGCGCGGCCGAGCCCCTGCAGCGCGCGCAGGCCGAAGCCGCCCAGCTCCACACGCTGCAACCACGGCGAGGGCTCCATCCGGAACACTTTGTGGGCGAGCACATGCTGCGGGTAGACCTGGTGGCGGTTCTGGTAACCCTGGCGCGCCGCGAGCCGGTCGACCTCTTGGTAGATCTCCCGCGCCGTCTTGCCCTGCCGCACCAGCTGCACGATCAGCACGCGGTAGGCCTGCAGGTCGTCCTGCAGCTTGCGCAGGATCGGGTTGTCGCCCAGGCAGCAGCTATAGCCGATGTCGGCCGAGTAGCCGTCGCGCGCCGGTCCCGCGTCCATGATCACGGGCATTCCGGGCTGAAGCCGCCGCGAGCCGGGAGAAAGCTGCCGCGGCCGGCGGATCCCCGTGAAGCTGGTGCGATCGCCGAACCAGGCGAAGGGCGCGTGAAAATACTCGCGGATGCCGTGGTCGCCGAGCCACGCGCGCATCATGGCCGCCAGCTGTCTCTCACTGATGCCGGGCCGCAGCTCGCGCTCGAGCGCCTCGACGCAGCGATACGCCGTCCGCTGCACACCGCGGAAACGCGCGAGCTCGTCCTCGGTGTAGACTGTCATCGACCAAGCCCGAGTCGGAGCAGTAGCGGAGCGCGGGCACGCCTGCAACCACGCCGCGCGCGGTGGACAATCCGGCCACGGCTGGCTATGTAAGGATGAGGAGCGCGTGAAGCGACGCAACCCGCGACCGCCGAAGGATCTGGCGATCCTCGCTGGCCCGACCGAGGACGGAAAGGGCGCGCGCATGCTGCGGCTCAAGCAAGGCGAGCTCTCGGCCGGTGAGCTGCGCCCGGTGCGAGAGGGCCAGCCCCTGGGCAAGCAGGAGCTGGTGCGCCTGCACCCGTTGCACGCGCGCTCGCCGGTGTGCGAGGTCGAGGTGCTCCACGCCCCGCAGCGCGAGACCGAAACCCATCCCCGAAACGGACCGGCGCGCGTCTCGAACCGGCGCTACCGCCACAACTGGAGCCACGTGTTCGCGCCGCCGGGCAAGGCCAAGCGCGGAAGTGGCGGCGACTGGTCCGTCAACTGAGCCCGATTGAGCCGAGCGTCCGTCGGCTCGCCCACCCGTGCCCCTGGGGAACCGTCACAGGTGCACGGGGCAGCAGTGCAGCACCGCGTTCTCGGCGGCCGAGGTACAGTCGCCGCAGCCCGCGCACGAGAAGCGCTGGCCGTCGCTGGTGTCATACCAACTCTGGCAGCTACCCGATCCAGTGACCGACGCGCACGCGGTCACACTGCAGTCCGAGCAGGCCGCGGGCACGGGCATGCACGAGCTGCCGCCCTCGCTGCCCGGCACGCCGCCGCCGCCGCTGCCAGCAACGCCGCCGCTGCCGCCGCTGCGATCGTCTCCGCCAGCGCCAGCGCCGGCGCCGCCCAGGTCGGGCCCCGACGCGCCCGCAGATCCCGCGCTCGCTCCCGGCGGTGGCACGCACACTCCACCGCTGCAGCTGTCGCCCAGCCGGCAGCAGCTCGAGCCACACGCGATCGGCGCGTCGCTGGTGCAGCCCACGCACTGACCCCCCACGCACATCTCGTTCTGTGCACAGCAGTTGGTGCCGCACAACGTGGGCGCATCGCTCGGGCAGGCCAGGCACTGGCCGTCCTGGCACTGCGCGCTGGCCGGGCAGCAATTGTCGCCGCAGCTGGTCGTGCCCGAGGGGCAGCCGCAGCTGCCCGACCCGGCGCCGCCGAAGCAACCACCGCCGAGACAGCAGGAGGCGCCGCACGCCTCCGGGTGGTCAGGCGGGCAGCTGCACTGTTGAGCGCTCGCCGCACAGAATCCGCCGCAGTCGACCGGCGTGCTGGCCGGGCAGGAGCAGGTTCCGTCGGGCATGCAGCTGGAATCGACCGGGCAACACTGTCCACCGCTGCTCGAGCAGTCGACCGGCGCCTGCGCTGGACACGACGCGACCTGCGCGGGCACCTGCGCTTGACACTGCCCGCTCGCCGCGTCGCACAGCTCACCGCTCTCGCAGCAACCCGAGCCGCACGCGGCATGACCCGGCGCGCAGCAGCCGCCATCGCTGGTCAGCTGCCCAGCGCAGCAGGCGCCGGTGGTCGCATCGACCGTGCCGGCGCACTGGGGCGACACCTGATCGAAGTACCAGCACACGCCGTTGGCCAGTTGCACGCTGCCGCCCCCGGCCGGGCAGCAGGCCATCGCGTTGGTCACGCCGTCGGTCAATGCCTGGTAGCCGGTCGGGCACGGGCTGGTGACGAGCGACTGCAGCGTGCAGCCCGCGGTGCTGGCATCGCTCGGATCGCTGCACTGCAAGCTCGCGCCCGAGGGGCAGCAGCGCGCAGCCAGCTCGCTGGCGTTGCCCGCGTTGATCGCGGGGCAGCTGCTGCCGTCGCTGGTCACGAGCTGGCCACTGGCGCAGAAGCCTGGCTGCGACACGCTCGAGCCGCCCGGCGCGCGTTCGCACGCGCCGCTCGCGCCGCACGCGTAGCCGGGCGCACAGCACTGGCCGCCCGCGCACGCGCTGGCGCCGCCCGGGCACTGCTTGGCCACGCCGGTGCGCAGGCGGCAGGACCCGCCGGCCTCCATTTGACCGGGCGGGCAGGCGATCGGCGCGCTGCCTTGAACCGAAACTGGCGCGTCGATCACCAGAGCGGCGCGCGAAGCCGGCACGGGTTGCTGCGGATCGCCACCCAGCGCTCCGTTGCCCGCGAAGTTGCCCAGCACGGCCGCATCCGGAACGTCGATGCCGAAGTGGGGGCCTGGAAACTTCAGGTTGCAGCCCGCGGCCAGCAGGACCGCCACGCCAAGCACACCGAGCCGCAGATCGTTCCAGTAGGTCACCGTCACCACCCCTCAGATTTCACTATTACTATACTCTTACTTGAATATGGTAATCCGCGCTTCGGGCGTTTGTACAGGGCCGCGCCCGAGCTCGACGCCGAAAAAGCCGAGCCCGCGTGCGTTCCGGACCAGGCCGGTGCTCAGGCTTACAGCCGCAGCCTCACGCGCAGCCCGGCCCCATGCGGGCCGAAACTCGGCTGGAAGGCGATCGGCCGGTCGGCGGAGTGTCCCTTTTCGTCGTTGAGCAAGAAGTAGGCGCCGACGCCGCCGCTCACCACCGCCACACCGAGGAACACGTACTGCAGGGCCTCGAAGGTCTTGCCGCGACCGCATGCGTCGCGCGCCGCGGCCACGGTGGCAGCGCTCACGCCGTAGCGGATGCCCTTGTCCGCCTCGTCGCACGCATCATTAGCGTCCGGATTGCTCGTGCCGACGGCCTTGCGATAGGCAGTCAGACTCTCGTCCTTGCCGGCGCTGTGGATCTGCGCCCACGAAAACACGGTCAACCCGACCGACACCCCGGCCACGCCGAGCAAGGTGTAGCCGATCCAGTCATCGCTGCTGCGCGCCACGTGTGCAGGCGGCTCGCTGGTGTCGACCGCCGACGGCGGCAAGGGCGCGACGTCGGCTGCGACCGTCGCTACCGGTGGCGGCCCCGCGCCTTCCTCTGCGGCTGGCTGGTCACGCAGCTCTTGCAGCAGCGCGCGGGCGTGCCGCCGCAGCTGCTTGCCGCTGGTCTCATCGCTGGGCAGTGCGCGCCGTGCGACGCGCTGCGGCCCTCCCGCGGTCGCAAACATGTGCAGCTCGGCTTCGTAGCTGGCGCCCGCACGTTCGAGCGTGCCGTAGATGACGAGATCGACGTGGAGCGCGTTGCCGATGCGGCCCTGACATGCGGCATCCGTGACGTCGCAATCCTGCGCCATCGTCATCTGCGACAAGGAGGCGCGCGAGTCACTGAGCGTCCAGCTGGGATCGTCGGCGACCTCCGCGCGCAGCGCGCGGTTGAAGTCGGTTGCCACGCGCTCGTCGTGGTCGTTCGAGATCGCGAGCACCGCTACCGACTGCGCGCGCGCGCGCGGGCAGGCGGGTCCGAGCGCCGTCCAGGCGAGCCCGACCCCGACCCCGATGATTGCCCACGCAAAGGCCGGCCACCGCATCATGCGGGAGCAGAGTACACCTGCCAACTGGCTGCGATCGCGGGAATTGGGGGCCGGCCTTGGCCACCACGTGCCCACACGCGACGACCTTATCGCCCTCCCTGCTAGACAGGACAGAAGAACTCAGTTACTCAGTTGTACGGAAGCACGGCCCCGCCGGTCCCAGCGTTCCAGACCCACCTTGCCGCCCGGCGTGGCCGTGCTCTTCCGTTTCCCAGCTGCGGCGCCCCGCGCATCCCCTGCCAAGCCCGCGCCACCGCCGCCAGCGGTCTGATACAAGGAGCGGCGTGCGCGGCGGAGGCGCACCCCATGACCCTCGACATGAGCAGCGCGGGCCGGCGCATCGGCCCTTCGGAACGACACTACGACTGGCGCGACGTCGCGCTCTACGCGCTGGCGCTGGGCGCTGGAACCGACGACCTCGGCTACGTGCTCGACCAGCCCCCGCCCAAGGTGCTGCCGACCTACGGCGTGATTCCGGCCTTCGAGCCGGTGTTCGCCGCGATGCGCAGCACGGGCGCGGACCTGGTGCAGCTGCTGCACACGGCGCAGCGGACCGAGCTGCTCGCGCCCTTCCCCGCCGCCGGCACGCTGCGCACCAGCGCGGTGATCCGCGGACTGTGGGACATGAAGGTCGGCGCGCTCGCGCTGGTCGACACCGAGACCGAGGTCGACGGCGTGCCTGCGTGCCGCACGACCTGGCAGCTGCTGCTGCGCGGCGAGGGCGGGTTCGGGGGCGAGCGGCCGCCCGGCGGCCTGCGGACCAAGCCGCCCAAGGACGCGCAGCCGGACTTCGAGGTCAGCGTGCAAACGAGCCGCGATCAGGCGCTGCTCTATCGACTGACCGGAGACGTCAACCCCATCCACTCGCACCCCGAGGTGGCGAAGCAGGCCGGCTTCGAGCGCCCCATCTTGCACGGGCTGTGCTCGTACGGCATCGCCGGACGCGTGGCGCTCAAGGCGCTGGCCGGAGACGAGCCCGCGCGCTTTCGCGCGCTCGAGACGCGCTTCGCCAAGGTGGTGATGCCGGGCGACACGCTGATCGTGCGCGGCTATCGCCTGCCCGAGCCGGGACAGGCCGCGATCACGGTGACGGTTGCACAGACCGGAGAGCAAGCGATCGCCAACGGCCTGTTCGAATTCGTGCCCTGAGCCCTGGCTCGGCAGCGCTACGGCTGCTGGCACACGTACGCGTAGCTGCTGCTGCAGGAGTGATCGCGCCACTGGGCGTCGCTGCCGAGGGTCAGGCAGCGGCTGCTGGTCAGGCCGCTCGAGGACGGAGAGGTGCTGGACCACGCGGTGAACGCGCCTCCCACCGCGCCGCCGCTCGATCCACCGGACCAGAACGCGCTGCCGTCGTCGATCCAGCTCCAGCTGCTGCTGCCGGCGGCGGTGCTACCCCCGAGCCAGCTCTCGGCTGCGAGCTGGGACGCGAGCCATTCGTTATCGACGGCGTTGCGCACGTGGGCGAGCTCGAAACCTGCGTTCTGGCACGACGCGCGCGCGTTTTGCCAGGACATGGCGGCCGTGCACTGTAAGTACAGCGTGCCCAGATGGTCGAGCAGCGCGCAGCCCAGCGCGGGTGCGACAGGGCACGCGCCGCAGCTCGCGCAGCTCACCACCGGCAAGGGGCTGAAGGTCGCGGCGAACGCGCAGCTACTGGCTTGGCGCACCGCGATGCGGCCCACGCCGCCGCCGCCGCCGCCGCCGGCGCCGTGCACCGTGAACACCAAGCTGCCGTCCGCGCCGGCCGTGGCCGGACCGGCGAGCGCCGCGCCCGCACCGCCGGCACCACCGCTGCCCGAGGCGGCGCCGCCCGGCGCGGCCGCGGTGCCGGCGATCCCATCCGTGCCGGCCTCGCCGTTCGAGCTGCCGGAATAGGGCTGGCCGGCACCACCGGAGCCACCGTTGGCGCTCACCAGCGCGCCCGGCTCCAAGCCCACGGTTGCGCCTTCGAGCAGGATCGCGCCGCCGCTGCCGCCGCCGCCGCCGCCGTATTGATTGCTCGCCGCGGCACCGCCGCCACCGCCGTTGGCGCTGATCGCGCCGGGCACGAACAGCTTGCCGGCGGCCGAGATCTGCAACGCACCACCGGCCGCGCCCGCGACCGCTGCGCTGCCCGAGCCACCGGTACCGCCGTGGCCGCCCGAGCAGCCGCCGCGCAGCGGCTCGAGGGTGGTGCTGCCGTTGGCCTTGCCGCCACCCACCGCGCTGCCGCCGCTGCCGCCCGCGCCGCCGGCACCGCCGGGGCTGCCGAAGCCGCCGCCGCTGCCTCCGCCCGCGGACAGGTTCCCGGTCGCGGCCGGACCGCTGGAGCCGGCCCCGTCGCTGCAGCCGCGATCGGCGCCCGGACCCAAAGCCGTGCCGTGCGCGCTCGCGTCCACGCTGCCCTCGATGTGCGCATCGCCGTAGACCGCCATGATGACCGGAAGCGAGCCGGTGAGGGCCAGCGTCGCGCCGCTGCGCAAGCTGAGCGTGCTCATCGCCAGCAAAGCCGCGTCGCTGCCGTCCGCCAGCTTGATCACCATCGCCGCCGGCTGCGGCCCGCACCAGTTGCTGAAGCTGAGGTCGCTCGAGTCGAAGCCGGATGTCCCGCAGTCGAGCACCACGTCCTGGCGCGGCAGCGCGGCGACCGCCGCGTCCTGCGGGTCGAAATTGGCCGGCGCATACGCGAACACAGCCGCGGCCATCACCGGCCCAGCGTCGACCCCCGGATTGGCAGCGTCCGGAGGCACCGCCGCGGCGTCGCCCGCGGCGCCGGGCGGCATCACGTTCGCATCGAGCCCGCCGGCATCGGCGCCGCCGTCGCCCATCGGCGCCACGCCCGGTCCGCCGTCGTTCGAGCCGCCGAGCACGTCGCCGGCATCGACGTGGTACGCGGTATTGAGCGCGTGCGCTCCGCCCGTCCAGGGCGAGAGCTTGGCTGCAGCGCTGGCCGACTCGCAGATCGGACCGGCGACGCAAGCCTGCCCCTCGTCACAGGCGCCGACGCAGTCGTAGAGCAGGTCGACCTTGAGCATCAGCGTCTTGCCGCTCTGGAAATAGATCTTGGTGCGGGGCTCGACCAGCCACGGAGTGCTGCGATTGTCGGTGAAGGCGCTCACGGTCACCGCGATCGGACCGAGCGGACCGCCCTCGTGCACCAGCGCGACTCGGCGCGGCAACGGCTGATCGGAGAGCTTCGCGGTCACGCTGGCGGCTCTCTCGAAGCCGTCGACCGCGATCTTCACCCGGTCGAAGCCGTCATAGTCGCTGTCCACCATCACCACGATCTGGGTGAGCGGCCGGCGCGCGCAGGCAGGTACGGCGGCCGCCAGCAGCAGCAACCAGGCGCGCGCGCGGAGGCTCATGGGGTCGGCACCCGGCCACTGATCACGGGTGGAGTGGTGTCCCCGGCCACGGGCGAGGCCTTGGCCGCGGGCGCAAGCAACACCGCCGTCACCACGCCGCCCGCGACCACCGCGCCCACGCCGGCCCACAGCCACGGGCTCGCCAGCAGCGAGCCCGAGCGGGCAGCGGCCGGCTCGCGATCCATAGGCGGCGTGCTCGGCTCGACCTGCGACGCGGGCGCCTGCGGCGCGGGCGCCGCGGCGCGGGCGACCGCCTGGGGCGAGACGCGCGGCGCGGGCAACTCGAACGCGACCTCGACCTGCAGCGGTGCCTCGCCACCGACCTCGGCGGTCTTGTGCGCGACCTCGGTCCCGTTGCGGTCGAGCGTCACCTGGTGCGTCCCCGGATCGACCGAGATGGTCAGCGCAGGACCGCTCAGCTCGACTTCCTTGTCATCGACCCGCAGCGCGGTGCCGGTGGCGTCGCCTGAAATGCGCACGGTGAGGCTGCCGATGCGCGGCTCGAATCTCCGACAGCAGCTGCGTGGCCGCGTCGTGAGTGGTGGCATCGGCGCTCGGATCGCGGACCACCGAGCGCAGCAGCTCGGAGCTCTCGACCAGGCGGCCCAGGTGCATCAGCGCGGAAGCCAGGTTGTAGGTGACGACGTGCGACGAGCGCAGGGCCAGCACGCGACGAAAGCGGTCCTCGGCATTGACCCAGTCCTCGTGCTCCACGAAGTCGAGCCCTTCGGCGAACAACTGCCGGGCCTGATCGACGTTCTGCTCGTCGTTCTCGCCGGCAGCCTCGCCGCCGGCGGGGGCGGCTGGCGGCGCTGCCGGCTGCGCGCGCAATGGGACCGTGACGCCCCAAAGAGAGACGCAAAGCAAGGCGGCGAGGCGGCTTCGGCGAAGGCGAAGCATGCGCGAGATCACGTCGGAGCGCGGCCGACACAACGCCATCGGCGAGAAGCGCTTCGGTGATCAACTTTACACTGAAAGCGGCGGAGCAGCGCGACCAAGCAACGGTTGGACAGCGCACCACAAAGGCGCACACGTCGGTGTAACGGCTTCAGTGCGTGGACGGAACGCGGCGCGTCGGCCGTGCCGGTCACGCTGTGCGTGGGCTCGGGCGCATCGAGCAGCGCCAGCTCGAACACCTCGTCGAGCGTGTGCACCGGGCTGAAGCGCAGGCTGTCGCGAACCTCGGCCGGCAGGTCGTCGAGATCGGCCTCGTTCTCGGCCGGTAGCACGATGTGCTGGATGCCCGCACGGTGCGCGCCGAGCACCTTCTCCTTGAGCCCGCCGATCGGCAGCACATGGCCCCGCAGAGTGATCTCGCCGGTCATCGCCAGCTCTCGGCGCACCGGACGCCCGCTCATGGCCGAGACCAGCGCGGTCGCCATCGCCACGCCGGCCGAAGGCCCGTCCTTGGGCACCGCACCGGCCGGCACGTGGATGTGCGCCTCGATCGAGCCGATGCGATCCTCGCCGATGTCGAGCGCGGCTGCGTGCGTGGCGGCGTAGGTCAGCGCGGCGCGCGCCGATTCCTTCATCACGTCGCCGAGCTGGCCGGTGAGGATCAGCGAGACGTTGCCCCAGCCCTGTACCGGCAGCGCGCTGTCCGCGCGGCGCCCGTCCGGCAAGCGCCGGATCGAAGCCTCGACGAACATGATGTCGCCGCCCGCAGGCGTGTAGTACATGCCCGTGGCCACGCCGACCTCGCTGATCTCCGCGGCCTTCTCCGGGCGCACGCGCGGTCGGCCGAGCATCCCCTGGACCTCGGCGCCGCCGACGCGGGCGACGATGTTCTCGCCGGCCGCGACCTTGCGCGCCAGCTTACGCGCCACCGCGCCGATCCTGCGCTCGAGCTGACGCACGCCGGCCTCGCGCGTGTAGCGCGAGATGATGGTCGCGATCGCGTCGTCGCTGAGCTCGAGCGCGTGCTGCCGCAGGCCCGCCTCGGCGAGCTGGCGCGGGAGCAGGTACTTCTTGGCGATCTCGAGCTTCTCGCGCTCGGTATAGCCCGCGAACTCGACCACTTCCATGCGGTCGAGCAGCGGGGCCGGGATGCCTTCGACGAAGTTGGCGGTAGCGATGAACAGCACCTCGCTCAGGTCGAACGGCACGTTGAGATAGTGATCGGTAAAGGTGTTGTTCTGCGCCGGGTCGAGCACCTCGAGCAGCGCCGCGGCCGGGTTGCCCTGGTACGAGACGCCCAGCTTGTCGACCTCGTCGAGCAGGATCACCGGATTCTTGGTGCCGGCCTGCTTGAGCGCCTGCGCGATGCGTCCCGGCATCGCGCCGATGTAGGTGCGGCGGTGGCCGCGGATGTCGGCTTCGTCGCGCACCCCGCCCAGCGCCAGTCGTACGTACTTGCGGCCGAGCGCGCGCGCGATCGACTTGCCGATCGAGGTCTTGCCCACGCCCGGAGGGCCGATGAACAGCAGGATCGGGCCCTTGGCGGTGGCGCGTGCCTGTGCGGCGCCGGGCTGCTCGGGCTGCGCCTGCTCGGCTTGCGCCTCGCCCCCCTGCGGCGGTGATTCCGGCGCGGGCTCGGCTTTCGCCGCTTCTTCGCGCTTGGCTTCGGCCGCCTGCAGCTGGCGTACGGCCAGGAACTCCAGCACGCGATCCTTGACGTCCTCGAGGCCGTAGTGGTCCTGCTCGAGCACCTCCGCGGCCGAGGTGACATCCAGTTGGTCCTCGGTGCGCGCGTTCCACGGCATCTCGGCGACCCACTCGAGGTAGGTGCGGATCACCTGGCCCTCGGCCGACTCGCGGCCGGCGCGCTGCAGACGGCCGAGCTCGCGATCGACCTCCTTGCGCGCTTCCTCGGGCAGTTGCAGCGCCGCCAGCCGGTCGCGCAGCCTCGCGACCTCATCGTCGCCGCCGCCCTCGCCTTCGCCCAGCTCGCGCTGGATGGCCTTGAGCTGCTCGCGCAGGAACAGCTCGCGCTGGCGCTCGCCCAGCTCCTGCTGCACCTGCGACTGGATCTCCTCGCGCGCCTCGAGCTGCTCGATCATGCGCTCGATCAGGACCAGCACCTTGCGCATGCGCTCCTCGAGCACCGTCATCTCGAGCAGCGACTGCTTTTCCTCGGTCGAGAGCTCGAGGTAGCCCGCGGCCAGATCGACGAACGGGCCGGGCTCGGTCAGCGCCTGCATTACTTTGGCCAGCACCGGCTCCGGCACGCCGCGCTTGGTCGCCAGCGCGCCGGCGCGGGCGCGCAGCTCCTGGTGCAGGGCCACAAACGCCGGATCCTCGGGGTCGGGCGGCGGCACGTCGGCCACCTTGACGCAGACCGCGCGCAGGAATTCGTCACCCGGGCGGTAGTCGATGGCGGAGGCGCGTGACTCGCCTTCGAGCAACAGGTGCAAGCCGTTCTGGCTGCGCGTGAGCTTGCCGATCTTGGCGATCACGCCCATGGAATAGAGTTGCTCGGGCGATGGCTTTTCGACGTTCTCGCGTTGTGCCACCGCGAACACGCGGTGGTCAGCCTGGGCCGCGGCCTCGATCGCGTGCAGGGAGGCTTCGCGACCGACGGCGATCGGCACGGTCAGACCGGGAAAGACCACGGTACCGCGCAGGGCAAGGACGGGCAGTGTTTCTCGTTCCGACATGTTCCCTCGGGCGGGCCACCCCCAATGGGCGACCCGCACAAGAGTCAAGCTAACCACGCATTCCCGACGCACAAGGGCGGCTTGGGTACCGGTTCCTGACGGCTTTGCCACGGGCCCTTTGGGCCCTCGCCGATACCCGAGTCGCCCTGGAATCCGCCGCGTGGTATGCGCATGGACGAGGCAGCAAAGAATGGCGATCGCGTTCCTTCACGAGCCACCGCCCGAGTACGGCGTGGCACAGGCGCTGTCGCCGCTGGTACGGCGGATCGTGGCGCACAACCCGAGCCCGTTCAGCTACCACGGCACCGGCACCTACGTGATCGGCCGGGGCAACGTGGCGGTGGTCGACCCCGGCCCCGAGCTGCCGGGACACGTGGACGCGCTGCTGCGCGCATTGCCCGGCGAGCGCATCACCCACCAGCTGGTGACCCACACCCACAACGATCACTCGCCGGCCACGCGCTTGCTGAGCGAGCGCACCGGTGCCACCACCTACGGCTTCGGGCCGCACGCGGAGGGGTTGCACGCGCGCGGCGAACGAGTCGAGGCAGGCGGCGATCTGCGCTTCGTGCCTGAGGTGCGGCTGCGCCACGGCGAGGTGATCGAGGGCGACGGCTGGTCGATCGAGTGCGTGCACACACCCGGCCATTGCAGCAATCACCTGTGCTTCGCCGTGCGCGAGGAGGGCGCGCTGCTCACCGGCGATCACGTGATGAGCTGGTCCACCTCCGTGATCTCGCCGCCCGACGGCGACATGGGCGACTACCTGCGCAGCCTGGAGCTGCTGCTGCAGCGCGACGACCGCGTGCTATTGCCGGCGCACGGCCCCGCCATCGATCAGCCCAAGCCCTTCGTGCGCGACTTCATCGAGCACCGCAGGCAGCGCGAACAGCAGATCCTCGAGTGCCTGGCGGACGGCCCGCTGCGCATCCCACAGATGGTGCCGCGTATGTACCGGGACACGCCCGCGATCCTGCACCGCGCCGCGGCCCGCTCGGTGCTGGCTCACGTCTTGCACATGCTCGAGCGCGGGCTGCTGCGGAGCGAGGGTCCGGCCGGGCTCGACGCGCTCTACCGCCTCGGCTGAGAGTTTGCGGCCGGCCCGAGCGCGCGTAATTGGTTCCCGTCCGGAAAGGCAGCGACCCTGAGACCAAGAGATCCACAGGAAGGCGGGAAGACGGGAAGCCCCGAGTGTCTTGTTCTTCTCGCCTTCCCGTCCTCCTGTTGAATCCTCCTAAGGGCCACTTCTGGACGGGAGCTGATCAAGGACGATGGCGCTGTTCGACCTGCCGATCGCCGACTGTATGAGCGCGGCGCTGCACACGGTCGGCCCCGATGCGCGGCTGCCCGCGGTGGAGCGCCTGTTGCGCGACGCGGGCGTCTCCGGGGTGCCGGTGGTGGATGCAGAGCTGCGGCCGCTGGGCGTGGTGAGCCTGACCGACCTGCTGCAGGCAGGCGCGGTCCAGGCGGTCACCGGCACGGCGCAGACCCGGCTCATGCTGCCCGACCGCAGGGTCGCCGACAGCGTGCACGGCCGGCCGCTGTGCGTGCAGCTCGAGGGCAGCCTGCGCGAGGCGGTGCAGCTGATGCGCAGCGAGCGCGTGCACCGCGTGCTGGTCGTCGATGGCGGGCGGCTGTGCGGATTGGTGAGCGCGTGGGACGTGATGCGGGTGGTGGCCGCGGCGCGGCTGGCGCGCCACCTCGGCACGCTGATGTCGTCGCCCGTGATCACGGTGAGCCCGCAGGAGCCGACTGGGGCGGCGCTCGAGCGGCTGCGCGCGGCGCGCGTTCACGGGCTGGTGGTGGTCGAGGGCGGCTGGCCGGTCGGCGTGTTCGGCCAGGAGGAGGCCCTGGCGGCGGAGCTTTGGCCCGCGCCGACCACGGTCGAGCAGTGGTTCAACCCGTCGGTGCTGAGCCTGCCGCCGAGCATGGCCTTGCACCGCGCCGCGGCGCAGGCCTGCGCGATGCGCACGCGGGACATCGCGGTGATGGACCTCGAGGGCATCGGCGGTATCGTGACCGCCAGCGATTTCCTGTGTGTTGACGAGCAGGGCTGATCACGGCGGCTTGCGCTCGGGCGCGCAGCGCGTATCTGTCCCGGTATGGCGGTGAGATCACTGGTCGAGCGCGTGCAGGCGTGGGGCGGACCGGCCGACAAGGCCGCCGCGCGCACACTGCTGCGAGCCAGCCTGGGCGCGGTCTCCGCGCGGCTCTCGGCGCAGGACCGGGCCACGCTGGCGCGCGCGCTGCCCTCAGAGCTGCGCGACGCGCTGCAGGGCCAGCGGCGCGACGCCGAAGCGTCGCTGTTCGCGCTGGCGGCCGAGGTTGCCGGGGCGTGTGGTCTGGAGCACGGCCACGCGCTCGAGCAGCTCGAGATCGCGTGCAGGGCGGTGGCCGAACGGCTCGACGACGCGGAGCGCGAGGGGCTGCTGCGGCGCATCCCAGACGAGCTGGCCCGTCTGTTCGCGCAGCCCGCGGTCGAGCACAGCCCGGCGCGGCCATCGCACGCGCACGGCGCGGCGCCGACCGAGTCGCGCCACATCTCGTCCGCAGGCCCGGGCGGCCAGCATCCGCTCAGCGAGGCCCGACCCGACAGCGGGCAGTCGGGCTCGGTGGCGCGCTGGGACGGGCAACGCACTGCGCGCACCCTCGGCGGCTACCAGGGCGACGAGCGCGAACAGCATGGCGAAACGCTCGCCACCGGCAAGCCCGGAAGCAAGCACGGCCTCTCCGACGGCTAGCGCAACGCCGGCCGGGCTCAAGGAGCCAACAGGCAGGTGGGAAGAAGCGTCTCGTCCCTGCTCCCCGTCTGCCCGCCTTGCTGTGGCTCCTCGTCCGGGCGCTTCGCAAGCGACGAATCAGCGCTTCGCCGGCCAGGTGATCGGCGGGATCGGATAGCCGGGCCGGGCCAGCAGATAGCCTTGGCCGAAGTGCACGCCGGCGTCGATCACCGCTTGCAGCTCGCCCGCCGTCTCGATCCCCTCGGCCACCACGCGCGCGCCCTGATCGACGCACATCGCCACGATCGACTTGACCAGCCGCTGCTGGCGCGTCTGGCGGTCGATGCCGCGCACCAACTGCATGTCGAGCTTCACGATCGCAGGGTTGAGGTCGACGATGCGCTGCAGGTTGGAGAAGCCCGCGCCGAGATCGTCGATCACCAGATGGACGCGGCCGCGCGACTGAATCTCGCGCAGGATCGAGACGCACAGCTCGAAGTGGGAGAACGGCACCGATTCGGTGATCTCGACGTAGACGTCGTTCTGGTGGCTATAGATGGGGTCATCGGGGCGCACCAGCCAGCGTTGCGTCAGCTCCTCGGGGTGCACATTGGTGAACACCGGGATGTCCGCGCAGCGCTGCACGGTGAGCTCGCGGATCTGACGCCCGAGCCGGCCGCAGTAGCCCTTCTCGACTGCGTCCGCGAACAGGCGGACCGGCGATTCGAGCCCGGGCACGCGGCAGCGCGCCAGCGCCTCGACCGCGAACAGCCGCTTCTTGGCCAGGTCGACGATCGGCTGGAAGACGACCTGCGTCTCGCCCGCCCCGATCGCCTGGGAAAACACCTCGAGCGTGCTGCGAATGGTCGAGCTGCTCATCGCACCAGAGCCGCTTTCAGTCTACTCGACAACCGCGGGCGCGGCAGCCGGCGAGGCCCGCAATCCTCGGCATTCGCTCGCGACGGGGCGCCCGCCTCGTACCCTGGACCACATGCACGACCCGCCCCCGGGCCCCGACCCGCGGACGCGGATGCAGCCGTGGTTACGTTGCAAGCGACATGCTCGGCGCGCCCCACCCAGACAATCTGAAGGTCGCGGCTTTGCTCGATCGGGCCGGCAACCTGCTCGACGCGCAGCGCGCCAATCCGTTTCGCGCGCGCGCCTATCACGCCGGCGCGCAGAGCGTGCGCCTGCTCGAGCAGCCGGTGCGCGAGATCGCCGAGCGCGAGGGTCGGGCCGGTCTGGAGCGCATCCCCCACGTCGGACAGGGCATCGCGCGGGCGATCCTCGAGATCGCGGGCAGCGGGCAGCTGCGCATGCTCGACCGGCTGCAGGGCGACATGTGCCCCGAGGACCTGCTTTGCTCGGTCCCGGGCATCGGCCGCACGCTGGCACGCCGGATCCACGAGCAGCTCGGCGTCGAGTCGCTCGAGGAGCTGGAGCTGGCTGCCCACGATGGACGGCTGGCGGACGTGCCGGGGATGGGCAGCCGGCGAGTGGAAGGGCTGCGCGCGGTGCTCGGCACGCTGCTGCGCCACGGGCGGCGCCACGCGCCGGTCGCCGCGGAGCCGCGCGAGCAGCCGAGCGTGGCCACCCTACTCGAGGTCGACGCGCGCTACCGCACCGCGGCCGACGCCGGCGAGCTGCCGCGGATCGCGCCGCGCCGCTTCAACCCGACGCACGAAGCGTGGCTGCCGGTGCTCCACCTGGAGCTCGACGGCTGGCACTTCACCGCGCTCTACTCCAATACGGCGCGCGCCCATGAGCTCGGCCGCACGCGCGACTGGGTGGTGCTGTTCTACGAGCGCGGAGGTCGCGAGGACCAGTGCACGGTGGTCACGGAGTCGCGCGGCGTGCTGGCCGGACGGCGCGTGGTGCGCGGCCGCGAGCAGGAATGCGAGCAGCGGGAGCGGGCCCTGTCCGCGTCGAGCGCGAGCGGCGCGGGCTGAGCGGCGCGGGCGGCTACGGCACGCGCCGCCGCGTGCTATCCTCCGCGCGCTATGCGGTTTTGGGCGCTGCTCGCGCTGGCGCTGGTGCTCGCCGGCGGGTTGTTCGCATACCGGGTGGCCAGCCTCGAGCGGCGGGTCGACGCGCTCGACCTGCGGCTCGGCCCCGAGGCCGAGGCGGCCGAGCACACGGAGAGCGAGGGCGGGCAGGCCGCGGCCGGCTACGCGCAGCGGATCGCGGCGCTGGAGGCGGAGGTGCGCGCGCTACGCGAGCGGCTCGACGCCTCGCCGGCTGCAGTCAAGGGCACGCGCGCAGCAGCCAGCGCCGCCAGCGCGGCGGCCAGCGCCGCCAGCGAGCAGCGCATCCTGGCGGTGGTCGAACGCCAGCAAGCACGGGTACGCGATCGCCAGCTGGCCTTCCAGCGCTCGCGCTGGCTGCAGTGGCGCGAGACGGCGCTCGACGACTTCGCCCAGCGCTTCGGCCTCTCGCCCTGGCAGACCGAGCAGCTGCACCAGCTGCTCTCCGACGAGCTCGACAAGATGGTCGAGCTGCTGCGGCGGCCCGATGCGCTCGAGAATCCCGAAAAGGGCGCGGCCGATTGGGTGGCGATGCTGCAGCAGACCGACGACGCCGCACACCGCGTGCTCGATCCGGCGCAGATTACGGCCTGGGATCAGGCGCGCACCGCGGAGCGCAACGTGCTCTGGCCGTGGCTGCCCAACGACAAATAGTGCTAGCCATGGCCGCAGCCACCCCGACACCCTGATCATGAGCTCAGACGCACGCGATCCCCACGCCTACGCCGGACAGCTCGGCGACATGGACCTGCACCTGTTTAACGAGGGCCGGCACACGCGGCTCTACGAAAAGCTGGGTGCGCACCCGGCGCGGCGTCACGACCAGGCCGGCACGCTGTTTCGGGTGTGGGCGCCGAACGCAGCGCGAGTGTCGCTGGTGGGCGACTTCAACGGCTGGCAGCCGGGCGAGCGGGTGCTGGAACCGGTCGGCCGCTCCGGCATCTGGGAGGGCTTCGTGCCGGGCATCGGGCGCGGCGCCCGCTACAAGTACCACGTCGAATCGCGCATGGGCGGCTATCGCGTCGACAAGGCCGATCCGTTCGGGTTTCACCACGAGATCCCGCCGCGCACGGCGTCGATCGTGTGGGACCTGCTGTACCGCTGGGACGACGGCGAGTGGATGCGCGGGCGCGCGGCGCGCAACTCACTGCAGGCGCCGATCTCGATCTACGAGCTGCACCTGGGCTCGTTCCGCCGCGTGGTCGAGCAGGGCGGGCGCTCGCTCTCCTACCGCGAGATAGCCGCGCCGCTGGCCGAGCACGTCGCGGCCATGGGCTTCACCCACGTGGAGCTGATGCCGGTGATGGAGCATCCGTTCGGCGGCTCCTGGGGCTACCAGGTCACGGGCTACTTCGCGCCCACCAGCCGCTTCGGCGCGCCGCAGGACTTCATGTACCTGGTGGACCAGCTGCACCAGCGCGGGATCGGGGTGATCCTCGACTGGGTGCCCGCGCACTTCCCCAGCGACGAGCACGGGCTGGCCTACTTTGACGGCACCCACCTGTACGAGCACGCCGACCCGCGGCTCGGCTTTCATCCCGACTGGCGCAGCTGCATCTTCAACTACGCGCGTCACGAGGTGCGATCGTTCCTGCTCTCGAGCGCGCTGTTCTGGCTCGACGTCTATCACGTCGACGGCATCCGCGTGGACGGCGTGGCTTCGATGCTGTACCGGGACTACTCGCGCAAACAGGACGAGTGGATCCCGAACCAATATGGCGGTCGCGAGAACCTCGAAGCGATCGCGCTGCTGCAGGCGATGAACGAGGCGGTCTACGCGGAGTTTCCCGACGTGCAGACCTACGCCGAAGAGTCGACCGCGTGGCCGATGGTGTCGCGCCCGGTCTATCTCGGTGGCCTCGGCTTCGGTCTGAAGTGGGACATGGGCTGGATGCACGACACGCTGAGCTACATGCAGCGCGACCCGGTGCACCGCAAGTGGCATCACAACCAGCTCACGTTCCGCTCGCTGTATGCCTTTCACGAGAACTTCGTGCTGCCGCTCTCACACGACGAGGTCGTGCACGGCAAGGGCTCGCTGCTGGGCAAGATGCCCGGCGACGAGTGGCAGCGCTTCGCCAACCTGCGGCTGCTGTATGCGCTGATGTTCGCCCAGCCCGGCAAGAAGCTGCTGTTCATGGGCGCCGAGCTCGCGCAGGTGGCTGAGTGGAGCTACGAGTCCAGCGTGGAGTGGCACCTGCAGGCGCTGCCTGCGCACCGCGGCATCGAGCGCCTGGTGGCGCACCTCAACCGCACCTACGCGAGCGAGCCGGCCCTGCACCAGCGCGACGTCGACGCGGGCGGCTTCGAGTGGATCGATGCCGACGACGCCGAGAACGGCGTGCTCTCGTTCGCGCGCCGCGGGCACGACGAGTCGCAGCCGATCGTGATCGCGTGCAACTTCACGCCCGTGCCGCGTCGCGACTACCGGCTCGGGGTGAGCTTTCGGGGTTGCTGGCGCGAGATCGTCAACAGCGACGCCACGGAATACGGCGGCAGCGGCGTGGGCAATCTGGGCATGGTGGAAGCGAGCGAGCAGCCGTACCACGGCCGCAGCTGCTCGCTGCAAGTGAGCGTGCCGCCGCTCGGCGCGATCTTCCTCAAGCGCGAGCCCGGCTGAGAGCCGATCTCGACCCGCGCCGCGCAACGTCCGGCGCAGCACACCCCCGCAATCTGTTGCGTGCTCCTTCCGGTGCGTGTGGCTGGCGATGTGCGCACAAGTGCTCGGACACGCACGCAGCGAATGCGCTCCAGGCATCGTGTACGATCGCAAGGGATCGCCATACCGCGGGAGGGATGCGATGCGTGTGAGAGATGTGCTGGGTTCGTGGCTCACAATCGCGACGCTTGCGTCGGGTAGGCCCGCGGCTGCCTCGCCGCCGCCCGCAGCCAAAAGAGCGCAAGCAGTGGACGCCGCGGCGCTTGCCAGCGCCGCCCCGGAGCCGTTGGCGCCACGCGCCGCGGCTCGCAATGCGGCGCCGGCATCCGCGCCCGCACCGGCGAAAGCGGCGCCCGCGAAGAGCGCGCCTGCGAAGGTCGCACCCGCAAAGGCCGCGCCTGCGAAGGCCGTGCCCGCGCCGCTCACAGGCAAGGCGCGGGCCGAGGCGCTGCGCGAAGCGCTGAAGCAGCTGTCCGGCAGCGACGCCGCCGCGCTCGGCATTGCGCTCGACACGCTCGCCCTGCTCGGCGGCGAGCAGGCGTCGTCGGCGATCGCCACACGCCTCCGGCGCGGGTTGCCGCCCGCGCTGATCGAGCGCGCGATCGCGGCGCTGGTGCAGGTCGGCCGGCCCAGCGCCGGGCCCGCTCTGCTCGAGCTCACCCTGCACCGGCGAGCGGAGATCCGGCAGCGCGCGGTCTCCGCGCTCGGTGCGCTGGGGATCCGCAGCGCACAGTCGTCGCTGCTCTACGCGCTGGATGATCCCAGCCCTGAGGTGCGGAGCGCCGCGATCCAGGCGCTGGCGCGGGTGGGCAACGCGCGCGCGCTGCCAGCGGTGCTCGCCGCCGCCGATCGCGGCGTCGCTCATGCGTTCGAAACCGTCGGCGCGATCGCGGGCTCGCGAGACCTCGACACGCTGCTCTCGCGGGCGAGCGGCGGCGACCTCACGCCGATCGAGCCGGCGCTGCGCGGGATGCTGGAGCGCAAGAACGTCTCGCTTTCGACGAAGCTGCAGATCGTGAAGCGCGTGGAGAAGGTCGGCTCCTCCAACGCGCGCATGTGTCTGGTGCAGTGGCTCGACGCCTGGAAGGACAAGGGACCCACGCAGCTGCGCAAAGCGCTGTTCGACGGCATCAAGCGGCTCGACGACGCGGCCAAGCTGGTGATCAAGCGGCCGGCCGGGGCGGGCGGGACGAGCACGCGGGCGGCGAGCGCCACGCCCGCCGCCCGCGTGGCGCCCGCGCACAAGGCGCCGGCTACGACTACGGCTACAACCACGAGCGCGGCGAAGCCTGCGGGCAAGACCCCGACTGCGGCCGCGGGCGGGGTCACGCCGGCGGCGAGCAAAGCGACCGCCGCAGGGACAGCCGGGGTGGCGGGAGACAAGCCATGATGCGCGTTGCCGTTTCGAGCTGGCTGATCGCGGCGCTGCCGCTGTGGGTGCTGGGCTGCGGGCCGGCCTCGTTTCAGCCGGTGTTCAAGCCGCCTGTCGCGCCTACCGAACGCGTGGTGCTGGGCCAGCTCACGCAGCAGCCGCCACGCGACGAGCGCCCGGTGGCGGTGGGCGTCACCTCCGACCCCCAGCGGCTGTTCGCGTTCGACCTGAGCGCTGGGCTGCTGTGGGAGCGGCCGGTACACGCCAAGAGCGCGCCGCTGGTGGCGGGGAACGCCGTCGTGCTGCGCGAAGGCGCGGGGATCGTGGTGCGCGACCTCGGCAGCGGCGAGGTACGCGCGGTGGTCGACGAGACCGGCGATCTGGTCGGTGCCGACGGCCAGGGTCGGTCGGTGGTCGTCGCGATCAGTTATGGAGACGGCGACCCGCGCGGCGCCGTCGCCTACGTCGACGGCAACCGCGTGCGCTGGAAGCAGCCGCTCAAGCTGCCGGTGGGCGTACCCGCGCTGGCCGGCGACTACGTGCTGGTGCCGTGGGCGACGCAGCGGCTGTCCGCGCTGAGCGCAAAGAACGGCGCCGAGCTGACGCGCTGGCACTTCAACAAAACCGTGCTCGGCCAGGCCTTGGTCGATCACGGGCACGTCTACGTGGGTCAGCACGCGCTGATGCGCGTGGACCAGACGCTGCTCGAGCAGCCCGACAAAGCCAATCCCGGCTACGCGCCGTTGCGCCGCGAGCTGCCGGGACAGCCGCCCTTCCTACGCGACGGCTACACCGCCGTGCCCGAGCCGGAGAACGCCTACCACCGCTTGCAGCTCGAGTTCCGCATCGGCGAGCACGACGGCGTCCTGGGCGCGGAAAACGGCACGCTGCTGCTGCGCTTCTATCGCCTGCTGTTCGCGCTCGACGCGCAAAAAGACGAGATCCACTGGGTACGCACCTTCGATCACGATCTGGTGGGCGCGGCGACTCAGCCCGGCGGCTGGTTCGTGGCCGACAGCGCGGGTGTGCTGCGCTTCGTGGATCTGGCGGGTGAGACGCGCATGCAGCGCGACCTCGGCCGGCCGGTGCAGGTGGTGACGATCCGACCCGGCGCGTGGATTCCGGCGGCGGCCAGCCCGGGGGCGGGCGCGCCCGCGACTGTCAGCAGCGCCAGCATGGCGGCCCGCAAGGGCAGCGCGGGCGAGGCGCCGCTGCCGACGCTGCGCGAGCAGCTGTTCGCGGCTGCCGCGCTCGAGGACGACCGGCTGAGCGCCGGGCGCGCGTACGCGGTCGAGCACTTGGCGCTGATCCCCGACGCCGCGGTCACCGCGCACTTGATCGAGCTGTGCTCCAACCGCAAGAGCCCGGAGCCGGTGCAATCCGCGGCCTGCAAGCATCTGGCGGGACGCGAGAACGGCGGCAACGAGGTGCTGCGCGCGCTCGCCCGGCGCGCCTCGTTCCTCGACAACACCACTGCACCCCCGGTCGGGGCGCTGGCCAAGGCCGCCGCGCTAATGAAGCTGCAGAAGGCGGGCCCGCTGCTGGTGAGCCAGATGGAGGACCCGAACACCTCGGCGCGCGATCTGGCGGCGCTGTTCGACGCGCTCGAGAAGCTTGACCATCACGCGGCGGGCAGCGCGATCGAGCGCTTCGTGCGCCTGCACCACGCCGAGCCGGCCGGCTCGGAGGTGCAGCCCGCGCTCTACGCTGCGGTGCACGCGCTCGGCGCGCTACACGCGCGCAGCTCCCGCGCGAGCCTGCAAGACGTTGCCCAGGACGCGCTTACACCGCAAGGACTGCGCGACAAGGCCGCCGAGGCGCTCGCGCTGCTCGACGCCAAGCCCACCCCCAGCGCATCGGCCAAGCAGGACCCGACCCCGAAGGCGGAACCCGAGCCGGAAGCCGAGCAGCAGGTCACCGACCCGCGGCCCTACGCGCTGACGCCGGAGATGGTGCGCGCCGGGCTGTGGCCCGTGCACAAGGCGCTGTCGGCCTGCGTCGCCGCCGATCCGAGCAAACCGCGCAGCGGGCGCATCTCGATGGTGGTGCAGGGCGAGGGCCGCGTCGAGGGCATCTTCGTGACCCCGACCACGCTGCAGGCCTGCATGGAGCCGATCGTGCGCGAGGCACGCTTTGCCGCCACGCGCGCCGGGCGGCAGCGCATCTCGCAGGTGATCTACGGGCCTAACGCTGCGCCCCCCGCCAAGGCCAAGAGACACGCGGCGCGCAAGCACCCCGCCCACAAGCCGGCCACGCACAAGCCGGCCGCGGCCAGCGCCCCGCCCGCGAAGTGAGCGCAAGCGACCGGGGAGCGCCAAGCGCGCTTCGAACGCCTCGGCGCGTCCGAGGGCCGGGGCTCGACGCCGCCTGCGAAGGTAGGGAACGCACGGAGTACCCTGCGCGCTCGGTTGCCGGCGCACTCGCGAGGTAAGGCGTTTGCCCTACAGAAGTCGGGGCTAAGCCCCTCGCGCGGACCTGCGGCGGAAGCTAGTGTGACCCTTCACAGTCATCTGATCCGAGCACCAGCGTGAGTGCTCGCACAGCAGTAGGTCGGCCGGTGAGCGCGAACGCGACGGTCCCAGAGCAACGCACAGTCCTCGTGGTCGAGGGTGATGCCTTCGCGCGCGATGCATACGTCGAGCTGCTGCGCATCTCCGGTTACGGCGCATTGTCGAGCAGCAATGCCCGCGATGCGCTGCGCCTGTGCCGGGAGGCCAATCGGGTCGTGGACGTTGTTTTGACCGAGGTGCGCCTACGGGATGCCGACGGGAGCAGCCTGGTCGAGCAGATCCGCGAGATCCAAGGCACGCTTCCTTGCGCGCTCTACGTGACCGCTTGGGAGATCAACGACGACGTTCTCGGCGCTCTCCAGCCCAACGCGTGCGTGCTGCAGAAGCCCGTCGAGTTTGCTCGAGTCGAGCAGGCTCTGACCGAGCTGCTCGCCGAGCCAAGACCGTCGTGATGGCAACGGGCCACCGTCCGCAACGCTGTGGTTGACTGACCGCAAGCGCGGCCGCGCACGGCCAGCTCAAAGACCGGCATCGCGCTCGAGCGCGCACGCGGCGCAGGTCTTGCGTCGAAACGCAACCTTGGCGTCGTGACCGCCACATGCTGCTTAGATCGAGACGACCCCTCGCGGACGTTGGCGAAGACCGCAGCCGTCGTGCCCGGCATTCCCGCTCGGTGACGGCGGGTGAGTTGTCGCGCGCACTCTTGGCACAGTCCTTGAGTCTAGAATGCGCATGGCGTTCGGCGGCTATCAAAGCGGAACCTTGATCGATGGCCGCTACCGCTTGTTGCGGTGTCTGGCCGAGGGAGGCATGGGATGCGTCTGGCTGGCCAGGCACGAAGGACTGGACGCGCCGGTGGCTTTGAAGGTGATCAAGCCCGAGGGCTGTCCCGCAGGCGCGGACGCTCTGACCGAAGCCCATATCACAGCACAGCTCCGGCACCCGGCAATCGTGTCCATCTTCGATTCGGGCCGCACCGTGTGGGGCGATCCGTTCTTCGCGATGGAATACTTGGAGGGCCGTTCGCTCGACGAGTTGCTGCGCCACGAGGGCTCGATGCCGGCATCCGCAGCGGTCCGACTGCTCTTGCCGATCGTCGACGCGCTGAGCCTTTGCCACGAACGCGGGTTCGCTCATCGAGACATCACGCCTGCCAACATCTTTCTGGCTCGGGAGCAGGGCCGGACGCATGCCAAGCTGCTCGACTTTGGCGTGGCAAAGCCGGCATGTGCGCGGGCGGGCGTGCCGGAGCTGTCGGGCACGCCTGGCTACATGGCACCGGAGCAGGCGAGCGGCGAGGTGAATGCGGACCACCGGGTCGACATCTGGGCGCTGTGTGCGGTGCTCTACGAGGCCGTCTGCGGACGGCCTGCCATCGAGGGCAAGAGCTGCGCGGACCTGCTGGCCGCCACGCTCGATCCGGCGGTGGCTCGCCTGCAGGAGCGCGGCCACGGGGAGTCGTCCTTGTGGCTCATCCTGGAGCGCGGCCTGCACAGGCAGGCCGCTCGGCGCTATCAGTCGATGCGCGACTTGCATGACGCGCTAGTAGGCTGGTTGGATGCGCGGGCCGCCGCGGATCGGCCGCTCGCAGCAGGCCAGGTTGCGACACTTCGCGAGCCCGCGTCGCCGCTAGCGAGCGCACGCCCGCGGGCCGCGAACGACGGCGGCGCGCCGGCGCTGGGCGAGGCAGGCCACGTGCGGCCGCGCCGGGCCGTGCAGTGGGTCGCGACCAACGACACAGCGGGCGAAGCCGCAGCGGCCGCGCGCGCGCCGCGGGCCGTGGCCCACGCTCGGGCGCCAAGCACCCACGCAGCTGCGCTGCTCCTGCTGCTGGCGGCGGCGGCGTCGCTGGCCGTTCATGGATCGGCCCAAACGCGAGACTGGCCCGGCACGCACGCCGCCTCTGCCCAACTCTGCGAGTAAGGGGCAACCTGATTTGCGCAGGCGTGGCGCGCGCAGGCAGCCTGCGCTTCGACCCCAGCTACTATCGCGGCGACCCCGCCGCCTCGTGGCACCCGGTCAGCGACCTCCGTATGATCGCGCGATGGTGGCGTCGCGAGGCGGCGTGCGCGGTCTCGGCTGCGCGCTGGGACTGCTGGGGCTCGCCCTCGGCGCTTGCACCGGCGCGCCGCGCGGCGGGCACGACGGCGAGGCGGCCACGCCGGGCGGAGGCACGGGCGCGGGCGCGCCGGCCCCAGGCGCTGGCGGCGGCGCGGGCGCATTCGACGCCGGCGGCTCCAGCGCCTGGCCGGCCGCGGCCGACGCGAGCACGCATCCGGCGAGCATGGCCGACGCCGGCGGCCTGCGCGACGACGCCGGCGGCGCGCCGCTCGCGTCCGGCTACACGCCGCCCGCAGGCCACATGCAATACGTGTTCGTGATCACGATGGAGAACCACGACGCGCGGTCGATCGTCGGCAACAGCGCGGATGCCAGCTACCTCAATGGGACCCTGCTGGCGCGCTACGCGAGCGCGTCGCACTACACCGATGTGCTGCCGATCTCCGTGCTGAGCGAGCCGCACTACATTTGGATGGAGGCAGGCACCAACGCCTTCGCCGACCACACCTTCGGCGACGACAGCGAGCCATCCGCGAGCAACAGCACCAGTAGCAGCGAGCACCTGGTGACGCAGATCGAGGCCGCGGGCGGAGGCCTCGACTGGCGCTCCTATCAGGAGGGGCTCGACGACAAGACCGGCGCGTGCCCGATCCACGGCTCGGGTTTCTACCAGCCCAAGCACGACCCGTTCGTGTTCTTCCACGACGTCTCTGGCGATCCACCGTCCGCGACCAACCTTCACTGCGCGCAACACCACGCGCCGCTCGATGCGCTGGCCGGTGATCTCGCGCACGGCCGCGTGCCTCGCTACGTCTTCATCACGCCGAATCTGTGCCACGACATGCACGGACAGAGCGGTTGTCCCGATACCAACACGATCCGGGCCGGCGACCAGTGGCTGGCGAGCGCTCTGCCCGCGCTGATCGACTTCGCGAACGCGCACGACGGCGTTATCTTCATCGTCTGGGACGAGGGAGAGAAGAGCACGACGACTCCCTTCCTCGCGATCGGCCCGCGGGTGGTGCCCGGTCGGGTGAGCGCGGTGCAGTACAGCCACAGCTCACTGCTGAAGTCGATCGAGGAGATCCTGGACCTGCCCGTGCTGCCGGCCGTGGCGAGCTCCGAGGACTTCGCCGACCTGTTCGGGCCGGGCCGTTTCCCGTGATCGGCCGCTAGGGCCCGCAGGCGGGTGCTGGCAGCCGAGTTCATTCGCGGTTAAGCTTCGGATCGTGATCGTGCCGCCCCGAGCCGCTGCACACGTCCGAGCGCTGCTCTCCGCCGTGCTGCCGTTGCTGCTGCTCTCGGCCACGCCCCTGCCTGCGCTGCGCTGCGCGCATGCGCAGGCCAGCACCAACCACTGCAGCTGCTCCGCCCGCGCCAGGCCGCACGGTCCTCAGGCCGAGCTGGCAGCGAGCTGCTGCTGCAGCGTGCGAGCCCAGCCGAGCGCCGCTCAGTCGCTGTCCGCGCTGCGCGGCGACTCGTCCGCGCAGGGCCTGGTGGCCACCGCGCTCGACGCACGGCCCCAACCGCCTGCCCCGCCGCGCATGGCGGGCGTGAGCCTCGCCAGCGGGTCGTGGCCAAGCTGTGGCCCCCCACTGTTCATTCTCCACCGCGCATTGCTGATTTGAGCTCACGCGCCGGCTTGTGAGCCGAGCCGCACGCCGCGGGCCCGAGCCCGCCAGGCGTGCGCGCGCCTCGCGGTGGTGAAGATCCCCGCTGGGCGCCGAACCGGGCGACGCCTGCCACCGGGGCGGGCGCGGCCCCTGCACGGTCGCTCACGTTTCAAGGACGCGTCGCGCGTCCGCCCGCGGAGAACGAGAACCCATGCGTAAGACGATCCTGCACGCCGCGGCGGCTGCGTTCCCGCTGTGCGCCGCGAGCTGCATCCCGGCCCAGACACAGGCCGGTTACGACAAGGTCCTGCGCGAGAGCGCCGCCCTGATGCCGCCGCCCCCGCGCCATGCGCGCGCTGCGTCGGACACGGGCGCCGAGGCCGAGCTCGCCGCGCAGGCGCGGCTACCGGCGATCCTGAGGCTCGCGCTGGCACGCAATCCCCAGCTGCGCGAGGCGCGCGAGCGCGTGCGGGCCAGCGCCGCGCGGGTGCCCGCCGCCGGTCGCCTGCCCGACCCGGAGCTCAAGTACGAGCAGTGGGCGGTGCCGCTCGATCGACCCTACGCGCTCGACAAGGCCGGCATGCTGATGCTCGGGGTGAGACAGAGCTTTCCGGCCGCCGGCAGCCTCGACGCGCAGGGCCGCGCCGCGCTGCACGAAGCGCAGATGACGCTGCAGATGCAGCGCGGCCGCGTACGCGACCTGCGCGCGGCGGTGGAGCGCGCGTACTTCGACTACGCGCGCGCCGACGCCGAGCAGCGCATCCGCGTCGATCACGAGCGACTGGCCGCGAGCATCCTGCAGCTCGCGCACGAGAACTACGCGACGGGCCGCGGCAGTCAGGCCGACGTGCTGCGCCTGCAAGTCGAGCTCTCGCGCCTGCACGCCGAGCAGAGCGAGCTCGCCGCGCAGCGCCGCTCGGCGGCCGCGCTGCTCAACGCGCTGATGGCGCGGCCCGCGGATGCGCGGCTCGGCCCGCCGGCGGCGACGACCGCGGCGCAGGCGGACCTGCGCGAGAGCCGGCTGGAAGCTGCGATGTTGCGGCAGCGCCCGGAGATTGCCTCCGCCGAGCGCGCAGTGGAACGCAGCGCCGCCGAGCTGAGCGCAGCCAAGCAGACCGCGGCCTGGCCGAGCTTCATGGTGGGCGTCGACTACTGGTTGATGCCGCAGCAGAGCGATCCGCACGCGTACGGCGCGATGGTCTCGATGAGCCTGCCCTGGCTCAATCCCCAGCACGGCGAGCAGGTGCGCGCGGCCGAGCACGCGCTGGCGGCCGAGCGGAGCGCCCTGGAAGCCACCCGCATCGACGCGCGCTACGAGCTGCGCGACGCGATCGCGCGCTATCGAGCGGCGCGCGAGTCGTTCCAGATCGTCGATCGTGAGCTGCTGGCGCAAACCGAGCAGAGCTACCAAGCGAGCGTCGCGGCCTTCGCGGCCGGGCGGGGAGACGCGTTGGGGGCGCTCGAGGCGCTGCGGGTGTACCTCGAGGTACGCCTCGAGCACAGCCGGGCCCTGGCCAGGCTGCAGACCGCGCTCTCCGACGTGGAGCGCACCGTCGGTAACGAGCTGATGGATATCTCCGACGTCCCCTCCGATGTTCCCGCGGACGCCCGCAAGGAGAGCACGCCATGACCGACCCAGGGTCGCAGCAGTCGCCCGGGGAAGGCGTCCCGGCCTCTCGGAGCGCGCCGCCGCGCGGCACCCGCGCGATGGCACTGGTGCGCTGGGCGCTGGTGGCGTTGATGGCGGTGGCCGCGTTCGCCTCGCTCGCGCACCACTTCGGTTGGCTGCAGGGCAGCAGCGGCGGAGGCGAGGCGGCGGCCGCGTCGGAGACGGCGAAGGCCGCACCCGCGCAGTACGTGTGCCCGATGCACCCGTCGGTGGTTCGGGACGCGCCCGGCCAGTGCCCGATCTGCAGCATGACGCTGGTACCGCGCGAGAGCATCGCGACCAGCGAGCCCGCGGCTGTCGCGGCCCCGGCGGGCGGCGCGCCGGCGTCGCCTGCGGGCATGGTTCCGATCGAGCTCACGCCGCAGCGCATCCAGCTGCTGGGCATGCGCACGGCGGTCGTCAAGCGCACGCGCCTGTCACCGCAGCTGCGGGCCACCGGCTACGTGGCGGCGCGCGAATCGGCGCTGGCGCAGATCCACGCCCGCTTCGCCGGCTGGATCGAGAGCCTGCCGGTCTCCGAGACGGGCCAGCGCGTGGCGCGCGGGCAGGTGTTGGCGACCGTTTACAGCCAGGAGCTGCTGGCGGCCCAACAAGACCTGCTCAATGCGCTCAAGTGGTCGGCCGGCGCCGCCACTACGCCGCCCGCGGCCAGCAAGCTCGCGCCGGTGGGCGTGGACCTCGCGGCCGAGGCGCGACGCCGCTTGCAGCTGCTCGGCATCTCGGACGCGGAGATCGACGAAGTGGTGCACAGCGGCCGGCCCAAGAACGCGCTCGCCATCCGCTCGCCGATCGCGGGCTACGTCACGCGCAAGACCGCGGTTCTCGGGCTGTACGTGGAGCCGGGCACCGAGCTGTTCCAGGTCGCGGACCTGTCGGCGGTGTGGGTCTTCGTCGACGTACACGAGCAGCAGATCGCGCAAGCGCGCAAGGGCGCCCGCGCGCGCTTCACGCTGGCGGCGCTGCCCGGCAAGCGCTTCGAGGGCCGCGTGCAGTTTCTCTACCCCGCGCTCGACGCCGAGACACGCACGTTGCGCGTGCGGCTGCAGCTACCCAATCCCGGGCTGCTGCTACGGCCGGGCATGTACGGCGACGCCGTGATCGAGGCGCCGCCGAGCGAGGGCCTGGTGGTGCCGAGCGAGGCGATCGTCGACACCGGCACCACGCAGTACCTGTTCGTCGCGCTGGCCGGAGGTCGCTTCGAGCCGCGCAAGGTGCGGCTGGGCACGCACGCGGGCGCACAGGTGCAGGTGCTGCAAGGCGTGCGCGAGGGCGAGACCGTGGTCACCACCGCGAACTTCCTGCTCGACTCCGAGAGCCGCATCGAGGCCTCGATCAACGGCCCGGCGGAAGCCGAGACCGAAACCGCGGACGACGACGAGGGCCAGCCGAGCCAAGCGGCCGCGTTCGAGCCGGAGCCGGAGCAGCCCGCGCAGCCGGCGGCGGCGCGCCGCCAGCGGCCGGCCGCGCGCGAGCCCACCCCGGCGAGCACCGCGCCTCCGGCGCAAGACAGCCTGCCGCCGCCTGCGCCGCCGCCCGCGCCGCGACCCGTAGCCGCCAAGTCCGGCTGCGACCGCGACTTCGACGCCGCCAAGTACCCGGACAAGTACCGGCAGTGCCGGGCCTGCGAGATCCAACACCGTGGCATGGGCAGCATGGTCGACGACTGCAAGGCCGCGATCCCCGGGCCCTGGCGTTGAGGCACTCCCATGGTCGCCAAGATCATCGCTTTCTGCGCTGACAACCGGCTGCCGGTGCTGATCGCCGTGGCCTTCGCCGCGCTCGGCGGCATCTACTGCGTGCAGCACGTCAAGCTCGATGCGATCCCGGATCTGTCGGAGCCGCAGGTGATCGTGTTCACCGAGTGGATGGGACGCAGCCCCACGCTGGTCGAGGACCAGGTTACCTATCCAATCGTGTCGGCGCTGCTCGGTGCGCCTCACGTGACCGACGTGCGCGGCTATTCGATGTTCGGGATGTCGTTCATCTACGCCATCTTCGACGAGGGCACCGACATCTACTGGGCGCGCAGCCGCGTGCTCGAGTACCTCAACGGCATTCGCAACCGCCTGCCCGAGGGCGCCAACCCGGTGCTGGGTCCGGACGCCACCGCGATCGGCTGGGTGTTCCAGTACGCGCTGGTGGACGACAGCGGCCGTCACGGGCTCGACGAGCTGCGCACCTTCCAGGACTTCACCCTGCGCTACGCGCTGGGGAGCGTGCCGGGGGTAGCCGAAGTGGCGAGCGTGGGCGGCTACCAGAAGCAGTATCAGGTCACCGCCGACCCGGACAAGCTGCGCGCCTACAACGTCACCCTGCAGGAGCTGGCGGTCGCGATCCGCGAGTCTAACAACGACGTGGGCGGGCGCGTGCTCGAGCTGTCCGGACGCGAGTACTACGTGCGGGGGCGCGGCTACATCGGCAAGCTCTCGGACCTCGAGCGGATCGTGATCCGCAGCAGCGGTGCGGGCGGCACACCGGTGCTGGTGCGCGACGTGGCCAGCGTGCGCTTCGGCCCGGACATCCGCCGGGGTCTGCTGGAGTGGAACGGCGAGGGCGAGGCGGTGGGCGCGATCGTGGTGATGCGCTACGGCGAGAACGCGCTCGATGTGATCAACCGCGTCAAGCGGAAGCTGGCCGAGCTGCAACCGAGCATGCCCAAGGGCGTGCGGGTGAAGATCGCCTACGACCGCTCCGGCCTGATCGAGCGCTCGGTCGCGACGCTGAAGCACGCGCTGCTCGAGGAGATGATTGTGGTGGCGCTGGTGATCGCGCTGTTCCTGCTGCACTTCCGCAGCTCGCTGCTACCGATCGTGTCGTTGCCGGTGTCCGTGGCGCTCTCGTTCATCCCCATGTACCTGATGGGTATTCCGTCCACGATCATGAGCCTCGGGGGGATCGCGATCGCGATCGGCGCCACGGTCGACGCCGAGATCGTGATGATCGAGGCCTGCCACAAGAAGCTCGAGCACGCGCCACCCGGCGCTGACCGCAAGCGCCTGCTGGCCGAGGCCGCCCGCGAGGTGACGCCCGCGATCTTCTTCTCGCTGCTGATCATCGCGGTGGCTTTTCTGCCCGTATTCGCGCTGACCGGGCAAGCCGGCAGGCTGTTCAAGCCGCTCGCCTACACCAAGACCTTCGTGATGCTGGCCTCGGCGCTGCTCTCGATCACCTTCGCGCCGGCCCTGCGCGACATGCTGATCCGCGGGCGCATCCGTCCCGAGAGCGAGCATCCGCTCTCGCGCCTGATCGTCGGCCTGTACCGCCCCTTCGTCTACGTCGCGCTGCGGCGGCCGATCTCGACGGTGGCGATCGGCGCGCTGGCGCTGCTCTCGGCGCTGCCGCTGGCGGCGAAGCTCGGCCACGAGTTCATGCCGCCGCTCAACGAGGGCGACACGCTATACATGCCGATCACGCTGCCGAACATCTCGATTGAGGAGGCCAAGCGCCAGCTGCAACGCCAAGACCGCATCCTGCGCAGCTTCCCCGAGGTGGCATCGGTGTTCGGCAAGGTCGGGCGCGCCGAGACCCCGACAGATCCCGCCCCGCTGACCATGGTGGAGACCACGGTCCAGCTCGAGCCCCAGGAGCGCTGGCGCAGGCGGCCGGAGCGGCGCTGGTACTCGAGCTGGGCGCCGAGCTGGCTCGCCCGCGGGCTGCGCCGGATCTGGCCCGAGAGCCGTCCGCTGCGCTGGGACGAGCTGACCGCCGAGATGAATCAGAAGATGCAGTTCCCGGGCTGGACCAACGCCTGGACCATGCCGATCAAGACGCGCATCGACATGCTGTCGACCGGCATCCGCACCCCCATCGGAATCAAGGTCTTCGGCAGCGGTCTGCCCGAGATCGAGCGCATCGGCAAGCGCCTCGAGCAGATCGTCGGCGCGGTGCCGGGCACGCGCAGCGCGTTCTACGAGCGCAATCTGGGCGGCCTGTATCTCGACGTGATCCCCGATCGCGACGCGCTCGCGCGCTACGGGCTGCGCATCAGCGACGTGGAGAGCGTGGTCGAAGCCTCGATCGGCGGCGCCCCGGTCAGCACCACGATCGAGGGCCGCAACCGCTTCTCGATCAACGTGCGCTATCCGCGCGGCCTGCGCGCCGACATCGCGCGCCTGCGCCAGGTCCTGGTGCCGCTGCCGGGCGGCGGCGGCGGGAGCGGGCCCCCGGGTATGGGCGCAGGTGGGCCGCCGGCGGGCGGGGCCGGACAGGTGGCGATGGGCCCGGGGCCGCGAGCGGCGAGCGCGACCGGAGCGAACGCGTTCGACACCAGCGCGCCGCTGCAGCTCGGGGGCACGCAGGCGGGCGCGCGGGCGTACATCCCGCTCGGCCAGCTCGCCGAGGTGCGCGCCACGGGCGGCCCGCCGATGGTGCGCGACGAGGACGGATTGCTGGTCGGCTACGTCTACGTGGACATCGACACCGCGGCGCACGACGTCGGCGGCTACGTCGCGAATGCCAAGGCGGTGGTGCAGCGGGCTATCGCGCGGGGCGAGCTGGCGTTGCCGCCGGGCTACTTCCTCAAGTGGACCGGTCAGTACGAGCTGCTGGAGCAGATGCAGGCGCGCATGAAGATCGTGATTCCGCTCACCTTGATGCTGGTGGTGCTGCTGCTGTTCATGCAGTTCCGCAACCTGGGCGAGGTGCTGATCGTGCTGCTCTCGATCCCGTTTGCGCTGGTGGGCAGCGTGTGGCTGCTGTGGCTGCTGGACTACCGGCTCTCGACCGCGGTGTGGGTGGGAGTAATCGCCCTGGTCGGGCTGGCGACCCAGACCGGCGTGGTGATGATCGTGTACATCGATCACGCGCTCGAGCAGCGCCGCGCGGTCGGCCAATTGCGCGATCTGAGCGACGTGATCGCCGCGCACATGGAAGGCACGGTCGCGCGCGTACGGCCCAAGCTGATGACGGTCGCGACCATGCTAGTCGGCCTGGTGCCGCTGCTCTGGGCCAGCGGCTCGGGCGCCGACGTGATGAAGCGCATCGCCGCCCCGATGGTTGGCGGGCTGCTCACCTCCGCCTTTCTGACCCTCGAGATCATCCCCGTGATATCGACCTACTTCCGCTACGAGCAGCTGTTGTGGGAGCGGCTTCAGGCGCTCGATCCGCGCCGGCTCGTGCGGCTGCGTTGGGCGGCGGCGCTGCAGTGGTCGGGCTGGGCCCTGCTCGCGGGCACGCTGGTCGCCTCGATCTACGTGGCCATGCCGCCCGCGGCGTGGCGCGCTCTGCTGGCGCTCGCCGCGCTTGCGATCGCGCTCGGGATCGGCGCTTACCTGGTCGACCGGCGCGCGGCCAAGCGCCTGGTCTGGCCGAGCTGAGCGCGTTTGGCCGGCACCCAGCCAGCTGCCGCGGCGGGGCCGCGCAGGCGACGCTCGTGCCCGTGCCCCGGCAGCGGGCTATAGTTGGGCGCCCGGCTCACCACAGGTCGATCGAGCCGGAGTCGGAGATGCCATGCAATCGATGCGCGCAGCGTGGGTGATGGCGGCGGCGCTCGGGGTGTGCTCAGCCTGCGCGGTCTTCGCGCTCGGCTGCAACAAGCCCCCCAAGGGCACGGTGCTGATGTCGGTGACCGAGGACGGCTTCGAGCCCAGCCAGATCGAGGTCAAGAAGGGCGAGCCGCTCAAGCTGGTGATCACGCGCAAGACCGACGCGACCTGCGCGCGAGCGATCGTGATCGACGAGTACAACATCCACACCGATCTGCCGCTCGACACGCCGGTGACCGTGGCGTTCACGCCGAACAAGAGCGGCCGGGTCAAGTACGGCTGCGCCATGAACAAGATGGTGTCCGGCATGCTCATTATCGAATGAGGGAGGACGGGATGACGACTCAACGTATCGCCGCAGTGACCGGGGCCAACCGCGGCCTCGGCCTCGCCACTGGCCGCGAGCTGGCACGACGCGGCTATCGTGTGCTGCTGGCCGCGCGCACCGAGGGCGCGGCGCAAGACGCGGCGCGCGAGCTGCAGGCGCAGGGTCTGGACGTGATCAGCGCCACGCTCGACGTCTCCAGCGAGGCGAGCGTCGAAACCTTTGCGGCGCTGGTCAAGAGCCGGCTCGGCAGTCTCGACGTGCTGATCAACAACGCCGGTGCGATGTTCGACAGCCCGGGCGACTCGAGCACCACGGCGGTGCCCGCCGAGATGCTGGCGCGGGCCTTCGACACCAACACCCTGGGCGCCTACCGCCTGACCCGCATCTTCCTGCCGCAGATGAACCGCGCCGGCTACGGCCGCGTGGTCAACGTCTCCTCCGGCATGGGCGGCATCACCGAGATGAACGGGGGCTCGCCCGCCTACCGCGTGTCCAAGGCGGCGCTCAACGCGCTGACCCGCATCTTCCACGCCGAAGCGGATCCGAACGTCAAGGTCAACTCGGTGTGCCCGGGGTGGGTGCGCACGGACATGGGCGGTCCGGGAGCCGCGCGCAGCCTGGAGCAAGGGATCGCGGGCATCGTGTGGGCCGCGACCCTGCCCGACAACGGCCCTTCGGGCGGCTTCTTCCGCGACGGCAAGCCGATTCCCTTCTGACTCGGGTTTGACCCTCTTGCGCTCGCCTTCGCTCGGCCAGCGTGTCTCAGGCCGTCCCGCGCTATCCGCAAGACGGCGAAACCCGAGTGGGAGGCGCGGCAGCGCGGCGGTGACGGCGGTCGGCTTCGGCACGCTCGCGTTGACAGTGGCTCGCGCGCACGCGGGAGCTCCCAACGGCGACGACGCCAACGAAAAACCTGCGCCCCGTCGCGTGAACGCTTGAGTCGCCTGACGGCATCCGCCACTATCGCCGCGTGCTGCTGGACCGCCTTCTCGATCGCGCTGGGCTCGAGGTGTCGCCTTTTGCGTTGTGCGACGTGCGCAGCGACACCCGCGTCGAGCTGCCGCCGCCTTCGGAGCTGCACCTGCATTGCGTGACCGGCGGCCGTGGCACGCTGTGCACTGCCGGCGGGTTTCGCGCCGCGCTCGCGCCGGCCACGCTCGCGCTGGTGCCGATCGGCTGCGCGCACGTGCTGGAACCGCTAGGCGGCGGCGCGCGCTCGCTCTCGGTCGATTCCGCGCGCCAGTCCGATCACATCCCCAAGCTGATCGTGGGACGCGGCGCTCCGGGCCTGGTGGTGGTGTGCGCGCGCGTGCGGGCGGCCGCGGAGGGCGCTCCCGCGCTTTTCGACGGCCTGACACAGCCGCTGGTGATCGACCTGGCCGCGACGCCCGGCGCGCCGTTGTTCGCGGCACTGAGCGAGGAGATCGAGCAACGCCTGCCGGCGAACCGGCGCATCGCAGGGCTGCTGATGCAGCAGTGCCTGATGCACGCGCTGCGGCAGCTGTGGAACGACGAGGGCTCCCCGCTGCGCGCCCTGTCGAGCAAGGGCGCCAGCCCCGGCTAACACTGCCGCTCCCAATCTCTCGCGGTTGGATTTCTGCAGGCCGTGGGCTCGATCAGAACGGCGTCTCGGGCTCCGCCGTCCGATGCCGGCGCGGCCGTAGGAACGCTCTGTAGCTCCCTGGGGTTCGAGGTCGCACAACGCCCTGAGCGCGCCCGCGCCGTGAGGAAAGGCGGCCGGCGCCGCCCCGGCTCAGGTCAGGCGCGTGCGGTCCACGCTCGGCCGCGGCTCGAGCCGGTACGCCCGCGTGCCGCGACCAACCCAACGGCGGCCGGCAGCGTCCGCGCCGGGACGGCGCCAGGCCTCGGACAGCCAAATGCTCGCCATTCCCTGGCGCAACGGCTTACCATACCACGCGACAATTGCGGGGATCTCAGGCGACAGCTAGATTCGTCAGGTGCGCCATCGTTTCGCCGACATCGAGCTCGACGTCGCGGCCTACGTGCTGCGGCGCGGCGACCGCGAGCTGCCGCTGCAGCCCAAGGTCTTCGATGTGCTGCGCTACCTGATCGAGCACCGCGACCGGGTGGTCTCCAAGGAGGAGCTGCTCGACGCGCTGTGGCCCGGTGAGCACGTCAACGACTCGGCCGTGCCCTGGAGCATCAGCCACGTGCGCAACGCCCTGGGCCAGCAGCGCGGGCAGAAGCACCCGATCGAGACCATCCACGGCCGCGGCTACCGCTTCACTGCCGAGGTCGAGACGCTGGAAGCGCCTCCCAGCGCGGCCAGCCAGCGGCCGGAAGCGCCACGGCCCGCCTCGGCCCTGACCACGCCGCCACGTCCCTTCGTCGGGCGGGACGCCCTGATGCAGCGGCTGCAAGCGCACCTCGAGCAGGCGCGCGCAGGCCAGGGGGGGCTGTGTCTGCTGTGCGGCGAGGCCGGCATCGGCAAGACGCGCTGTGCCGAGGAGCTGATCGCGTACGCGCGGGAGGCCGGCGTGCAGGCGTGGATCGGCCGCGCCAGCGAGGGCAGCGGTGCGCCGGTGTTCTGGCCCTTCATCCAGATCTTGCGCGAAATGCTCCACGAGCGCCCGGAGCTGCACGAGGTCGGCGACCCGCTGATGACCCGCCTGCTCGCGCTCGAGCCCCACAATCCCGCTGGCGACGAGGAAGGCGACGAACGCGTCCATGCCGACCGTTTCTGGCTGCTCGACGCGATCACGCGCCTGATGCTGGAAGCGACCCGCGCGAGCCCGGCTCTGCTGGTGCTCGACGACTTGCAATGGGCGGACGCGGGCAGCGTCAATCTGCTCGGATTCCTCGCCCCGGAGCTGCCCCGCTCGGGGCTACTGGTGGTGGCGACCGATCGCGACGAGTCCTCCGATCGGGCGGCACGACGGCTGGCACGGCTGATGCGCCACGCCGAACGTTTCGATCTGGCACGCCTGACCACCGGCGACGTGGGCCGCTACATCGCGGAGGTGACCGCCAGCGGCGATCCGCCCGAGCAGCTCTCGGCGGCGGTGCAGCGCGCCAGCGCGGGCAATCCGCTGTTCTTGCAGGAGACGTTGCGCGTCCTGATCGCCGAGCACGGCGCCAGCGGCCTGGGCACGCTCGCCGCCACCGCGATCAAGACCCCTGACGTCGCCCGCGACGTGTTGCGGCTGCGCCTGCAGTCGATCGACGAGGGCGCGCGCGCGCTGCTGGCGCAAGCCAGCGTGCTCGGCGAGAGCTTCGACCTGTCGCTGCTGCAGAGCGTATCGGGCGAGCCGCTCGCCGACTTGCTCGACATGGTCGAAGCGGCGACCCGCAACGGCCTGCTCGAGGCCGAGACCCCCGAGCGCTACGCGTTCCCCCACGCGCTGCAGCGCTCGGTGCTGTACGACGCGCTGCCGACCGCGGAGCGCGTGGCCTTGCACCGGCGCACGGCCGAAGCGCTCGAGGCGCTGCATCCGGTCGAGCCGCGGCACAGCGAGATCGCGCACCACTACTACCGCTCGCTGCCGGCCGGCGGCTACGATCGCATCACCGCGGCGGCGCAGCGCGCAGCCGCGGCGGCGGAGGCCGTGTTCGCTTACGAAGACGCGGTCACGTTCTACGAGTGGGCACTGGAGGCGCAGGCGTTCGACCCTTCCGCCAGGCCGCACGAGCGCGCCGTGCTGCTGTTGCGCTGTGCCAACGCGCAGCGCCTGGCGGGCCGCGATCGGCCGGCACGAGAAACCCTGCTGCGCACGCTCGAGCTCTCGCGCCTGCACGGCTTCGGCGACGTGCTGGTGCGGGTCGCGCGCGTGCTGCGGCCCACCTTCGCCATGAGCTCGGTGCCCGATCCGGCGCTGCGCGACGCGCTCGAGGATGTCTTGCGCATCACGCCCGAGGGTCCCAGTCACGAGCGCGTGAGCGCGTTGGCCTTGCTGGCGTGCATGCCGCCGTACGCCGACGACATGCAGAAGAGCAAGGACTTCAGCGGGCGGGCACTGGAGCTGGCGCGCACGCTGGGGGAGCGTTCCAGCCTGTTCGAGGCGTTGCGCGCGCGGCTCTACTCGCTGTCGGGGCCCGACGACATCGACGCGCTGCTCAAGGTCACCGACGAGCTGCTCGAGCTCGAGCGCGGGCGCGCGAGCTGGTACACCGCCGAGGCCTACAGTGCGCGCGTCGCCGCCCTGCTGCACCGCGGGGACATGGCGGGGGCGGACGCCGCGCTCGCCGCGTTCGGGCAGACGGCCCAGCGCCTGCGCCTGCCCGAGGCGGTGTGGTACCACGACCGCCTCAAGGCGCAGCGGCACCTGCTCGACGGCGACTTTGCGGTGGCCGAGAGCATGGCTGCCGAGCTGCGCGCCCGCAGCGCGCGCATGGGTCTGAGCTACGGGCCCTCCTTCATCGACGTGCAGCAGACGCGCTTGAGCGCCGACCGCCACGGCCTGGCGGCGCTGGCCGCGGGCTGGGACTTCTCGCTGATGCTGGCCGCGGTGGCCGGCACGCGGCCGAACATGCGCGCGCAGCTGGCGCGCAGCGCCGTCCTGGCCGGCCAAACGGAGGTGGCGCGCACGGTGCTGGAGGCCTTCGACGCGCAGGGGTTCGAGCGCATCCCCAAGGAGATCGCCTACCTCAACACGCTCTCCTGCCTGGCGCGAGTGGCAGCGCGGCTCGGGGACCGGCCGCGGTCGGAGCGCCTGTACGCGCTGCTCTCGCCCTATCCGGGCCACAACACGCCCGATGCGATGTTGCTCTACGACGGGTCGGTCTCGCTCTACCTCGGGCTGCTGGCGGCGTGCCTGGGGTGGGAAGAGCAGGCCGAGCAGCACTTCGAGGCCGCGCTGGAGATGAACGAGCGCATCGGGCAGCGGCCGTATCTGGCGCGCGCGCGCTACGAGTACGCGCGCTGGCTCGAGCAGCTCGGAGAACAGGCGGCGCTCGATCGCTCGCGGGAGCTCGCGCGAGCCGCGAGCCAGACGGCCGAGGAGCTGGGCATGGTGTGGCTGGTAGAGGCCGCGCGCCCGCTGTGCGCGGGGTAGCGCCGTCCCTGATGAGGCGAGGCGTTTATCGGTCGCGTGCACGCCAGCGCCTTACGTTCGCGGTCGCTGGGCCGCGGCGGGTGAGAACGCGGCTCGCGCAGGCGAGGCTTGGCCGAGTCGCGGCGGTCAGCTCAAGACGGCGGTGCAGGCGCGGCAGCGCTTGGCCGCGGCCGGGATCTTCTCCAGGCATTCAGGGCAGCTCTTGGTGGCGGGCGCCGGCTCCGCCCGCTTGAGCGCGCCCATCAGCTTGTTGACCACCAGGAACAACACCGCAGAGACGATCAGGAAGTCGAGCAGCGCGCCGACCAAGTGGCCGATCTTGAAGTGCAGCGGGCTCACGGTGTACCCGCGCCAGCCCTCGCCCGGCAGCAGAGCCCCAACCACCGGCATGATCAGGTCGTCGACCAGCGCGCTGACGATCTTGCCGAACGCGCCGCCGACCACCACACCCACCGCGAGCTCGACCGCATTGCCCTTGAGCGCGAACGCTTTGAACTCTTGAATCCAAGCCATGGGTTTGATCCTCGTCTGACCGCTTGCCGCCGCTATGCCCGAAGCGCCCGCCGAGCGCAAGCGGGGCGCGGCAAGCGGGAGCCCGGGCGGGCGCGCAGGGGGCGCGGCCCCAGGCGCAGCCGGACGGGGCGGAACCCAAGCCGGCACAGGCGGCACGGGTCATGCGGGTGTCCCCCCTGACCGGCTCGAGCCGCGGCGCCGCAGCGGGCGCTCACAAATCGTCGAGCGCGCGGAGCATGCGCTTGCGCGCGAAGTGGCGGTAGCTGGTCAGCGCGAGCGCGCGAACTTCCTTCCAGTCGCACGCTCCTCGGCCTCGGGAAACGAACGGCACACGGCCCGCACCGCCTCGCTCACGTTCACGACGCGCTCGAGATAGCACGACGCCGGACCCGCGCGAAAAGCCCCTGCCGGAGGCAGCCGCTCGACAGCAGGGGCGGCGCTGCGCTATACACCGTACGGTCAACACCGAACGGGAGCTGTCGATGTCGTCACTGCGCTTTCAAGAAGGCGTTCGCAACCGCAACCGCGATGCCTTCATCCCGCGCCTCCATCAGGAGGCGCCGCTGTACAAGGACGAGGCCGGATTCTGGGTGGTCAGCCGCTACGCGGACGCGCGCGAGGTACTGCTCGATCACGCGCGCTTCTCCTCGCGCGCGATGGGCGCCGACGAATTCCGCCTGCCGCTGCTGACCGACGATCCGCCGCGCCACGCCAGCCTGCGCGGGCTGGTGAGCAAGGCCTTCACCCCGGGCCGGATAGAAGCCATGCGGCCGGAGATCGAGGCGCTCGCCGCGGAGCTGGTGGCACGCATCGAGCCCGGGTCCGAGGTCGACATCGTGGCGGCGCTGACCAGCCCGCTGCCAGTGACGGTGATCGCGCGCATGCTGGGCATCCCAGAGGCCGACCGCGAGCGCTTCAAGCGCTGGTCGGACGCGATCACCGGCTTGATGGGCGGACCGCTCAGCCCGGAGCGCGCGCACAGCATGCGGGAGCTGCGCGAGTTCTTCCTCGGCGAGCTGGCCCGGCGCAAGCAGGCGCCCGGCAGCGATCTGATGAGCGCGCTGGCGCGCGCCGACGACGCCGGCGTTCAGCTCTCCGACGACGAGATCGTCGGTTTTGCCATTCTGCTGCTGGTCGCCGGCAACGAGACCACCACCAACCTGCTCGGCAGCCTGCTGCATCGCCTGGCGAACGAGCCCGAGAGCTTCGCGCAGCTCAAGCAGCAGCCGGCGCTGCTGGCGCCGGCGATCGAGGAGGCGCTGCGCCTGCACTCGCCGGCGCAGATGATCATGCGGCGCGCGCGCCAGGACACGGAGGTGAGCGGCCGAGCCATCGCCGAGGGCGACATGCTGATCGTCTACCTGGCCGCGGCCAATCGCGATCCGGCGCGCTGGCAGCAGCCCGAGCTGTACGACCCCGCGCGCCAGCGCGACCCGCACATCGCCTTCGGCTTCGGCGTGCACACCTGCATCGGCGCCCCACTGGCGAGGCTCGAGGCCCGGGCCGCGATGTCCGCGGTGCTCGCGCGCTTCGAGGGGGTCGGATTGGGCCAGGAGCGCGCACGCCGGCTACCCTCGGGTGTGCTGGCGGGTTTCCGCAGCCTACCGCTGGTGTTTCGCTAAATCAGAGCTCGCGATTCGGGATCGAATCACGAGCTCCGATTTCTCCTTTGGTTATGATGGGGTCGCGCCGACTCCCTCTGCGCAAGGCAAAGCCTCGCGCAGTCACCCTCGCCCGGGGTGCGGCTGCGCCGCACGCCAAATCACCGCTGGTCGTTCCGGTGTTCCCGAATCACGATCGGTCATTTGGCGCCGGCCGGACGGCGCCCGGGAGGCGGTCGCGGCGCCGCGCGCGTTGGCCGGGTCGATGCCGAGCAGGATGGCGCCGCCGGCGCCGAGCGCGCGCAAGCTGAAACGGCGCACGCTCAGATCAGGTGCACCAGGCCGGCATCGGGCGTCGCGGGCGGGTTGCACTCGCTGCCGTTGCAGCGGTTGCAGGCGTCCGGATCGGTGCAATAGGGCGGCCAGTCGGGCGGGCACTTGCCCGGCGTAACGGTCACGGTGTTGTTGTCGCCCTTGCTCGGTGAGGCGTGCACGTAGTCGACGCGGGCGTCGCCGAAGCCGGCCGCGCCAAAGACCGCCGCACGCACCCACACGTCGTAGACCACACGGTAGTCCCAATCGCTCGCGCTCGGGTTGGGCGTGTAGTAAGCGTCGGTGGCGGGCGAGTCCACGGTGTAGCCGGCGAGCCCGCACGCGTTGAGGTTGCGCTCGAGCGAGGTGGAGAACGCGACCACGTCGGCGGCGTCGCCCAACAGCATCTTGCCGTCACCCCCGCTGACGCCGAGCGAGGCGTAACCGGAAGGCGTGCCCGCGCTCGGCGATAGATAATCCTGCTTGAAACGCAGCACCAGCCGGCCGCTGGCATCGCTGAGCTTGAATTCCGCATGATCGCTGCCGACCAGGTCCTTGAACGCGTGCCCTCCGTGACCCATCGGGCCCGGGTGGCCCGGCTTGGCGCCCGCGGCCGGCGGCGGCGCTGCGTTCCAGCCCACGGCGTTGGCGCCGTAGCTGTTGTCGCAGAAGCTC
Organism: uncultured delta proteobacterium; assembly: GCA_963778655.1. Taxonomy (GTDB): domain Bacteria; phylum Myxococcota_A; class Polyangia; order Polyangiales; family JAFGIB01; genus CAVZVA01. The sequence goes on along the minus strand of CAVZVA010000009.1, from coordinate 202,049 downwards.
GGGTTGAGGGTGAGACGCACGTGCACGACGTCGCTGTCTTGCGCCGTCTCGACGATCCACTCGACGGTGGCGGCGGGATAGGCCGGCGTCGTGGGGTCGTAGAAGCAGGTCTGGTGTGCCTGCGCACCCGGCGCCGGACCGCTGCTGAAGGCAGAACCGTTGCTGCCACAGCTCACCGTGCCGACGCCCGCGGCGATCGACTGGCCCGCACCCGAGGTCCCGGCGCCCGGAAACGGCCCCATCAGCGCGCCCTGTGCGGGCAGCGCGCTGACCTCCTGGCTGGCGCAACCCAAGCCGAGACTCGCGGCAAGCAGCAGCCCTCCCGCTCGTCGTGCAATCGTCTGCTTGTGCATCGCATCCTCCGTGCCGCTCGCCGCGGCTCGAACCGCGGGCATGTTTCGTGCAACGCTCGGTTCGCGTTGCCCGTCATGAGTCACCCGGGCACGCGCGCGTGATGAACGCCCCGTTCGACAGAGCCTGCAATACGCTGCAGCCGCCGCTGCTGCTGCCGGTCGCGCTATGCCTGCTGCTGCTGGGCTCGGCGGCGGTCTGCCGCGCGCAAACGGTGCTGGTGGTCGAGGTCTCGAGCCAGGACGAGGCGCCGGCCAAGCGCCTGCTGGAATTGCTCGAGCAACCGGCGCTGCGCGTGCGCATGCCGCAGGCCCGAGAGCCGACCGCGGCGCTCGGGCTCGCGCGCGCCGTGCATGCGGACCGCATCGCCGTGCTCGACAGCGAGCTGCAGCGCGTGCACGTGGTGCGCACCCGCGACGGCACGGTGATGACGCGAACGGTGCAGGCAACGCCGGGGTCGGAGTCGGCTTACCTGCCCGCGTTCGTCGCCAGCGAGCTGCTCGCGCTCAGCGCGCAGCTCGACGGCCCGGGGCGTGCGCACAGCGGGCTGCTCGCGCGCCGGCTCGCGCTCGCGGCCGGTGGCGAGCTGATCTGGGCCGGCGCACCCTACCGCGGCAACCTGCGGCCGGAGCTCGGCGCGGTCCTGTGGCTGGCGCCGTCCCACACGCGGCTGGCGTGGGTGCTCGAGCTCTCGCTGGGCTGGACCAGCCGCGCGCGCGTCGCCGCCTCGACCGGCCAGCTGGAGCTGTCGCGCACCGATCTCTCGCTGCGCACCGGCGTGGCGTACTCGATCGGCCGCGTGGCGCTGCTGGGCCTGTTGCAGGCGCGCGTGGCGTGGACCGACGCGGCCTACGCGGGTCCCTCGGGTAGATCGACGAGCGCGGTCGGCTGGGGCCCGGGGCTGGACACGCAGGCCCAGCTCGAGCTGACGCGTTGGCTCAGCGCCTACGCGAGCGTCGGGATCACGCTTGCGGCACGGCGCAGCGACTACCGGGTACAATCGGTACGCGTGGCGACCGATCCGGCGGTGCTGCTCACCGCCGCCGCGGGCCTGCAGCTAGTGTTGCGTTTTGATTGATCTTTGTCGCACCGGCCGGCGCTCCACCGAGACCGCGCGCACGACCGGCTGCGCTTCCTTTCATCGTTGTGGCACCCTGCGGCGACTCATGGGACGTGCGGCACCTGGCCGACGTCGCCGTGCTGGAACCAGGCGTGGCTGCTCGAGCTGAAGGCGACCAGGTCCGGCGCGCGCAGGCAGGCGATGCGCAGGCGCTGGAGGAGCTGGTGCGCACCCACTGGGAGCGGGTGCAGCGGGTCTTGCTGCGCATCCTGGGTCCGCGGCAGGACTTGGAGGATCTCGTGCAAACCACCTTTCTCGAGACCCTGCACGCGCTGCCCGGGTTCCGCCGCGAGAGCTCGCTCTCGACCTTCGTGATCGGCGTCGCGGTTCACGTCGCGCGCCGTGCGATGCGGCCGCCCAAGGTGCAGCGCCTGGCGGTGTCGATGGAGGGCGCGGCCGAGCTCCATGCGCGGGCCGCCGCCCCCGACGAGAGTGCGAGCGCGGCCGAGGCGCTGCGCCGGGTGCGCGCGCTGCTGCAGCAGATCTCGGAGCCTAAACGCGTCGCCTTTCTGCTGTGGGCTTTCGAGGGCATGCCGCCGGCCGAGATCGCCGCCGTCATGCAGGCCTCGGTTCCGGCCACGCGCTCGCGCATCTACTACGCGCAGAAGGAGCTGCTGGCGGCCGCGCAAGGGGATCCCTACTTGCGGGAGTGGCTTGCGGAGCGCGCGCGATGAGCGACGACGAACAAGAGCTCGACCCACGGCTGCAACGGCGCCTGTCGGCCGCCGCGTCATCCGAGACCACGCTCGGGCCACAGGCGCAGCAACGCGTGATCGCACGCGTGGTGGCGGAGGGCGCGCGCCTGGCCCGCGCGCGCCGGCGGCGGCGCATCGGGCTGTTCGCGGGCACGCTCGCGGCGGCCGCGGCCGCCCTGCTCGGCTGGCGCTCGCTGGCCCCGCGCGCGCCCGAGCCGCAGGCGCCCGCGGCCGCCGTGGCCTGTGGCTTGCCATCGGGCGCTTCGGCGCCGCGCCTGGTGCGCGGCGACGACGGCAAGCAACGCCTCTCGCTGGGAGCGTACGGGCTGCTGGTCGCCGAGCCGAGCGCCGCGCTGGCCGTGGAACGCGCGAGCGCGTGCGAGCTGACGATCACGCTGCGCCAGGGCGCGGTCGCCGGCGACCTGCACAGCCTGCGGCCCGCGCGCTTGCGCATCCGCAGCGCGCTCGGCGAGGTGGTGATCACGGGCACGCGTTTCTCGGTGCGCGCTGACGGCGCGTTCGAGGTGGTGTTGCTGTCGGGCGTGGTCGAGGTGCTGGGCCCCGCGCAGCCAGCGCTGCGGCTCACGCCCGGGCACGTGCTGCGGCGCGGCGCAGCCGGACGGGGCGACTCGATCGCACCCGCGTCGGACGCCGACGGGCGCGCGCTGCGCGAGCTGCTCGCCGCCGGCGCGCCTGCGCCGCCACCCGCGCGCAGCGGTGACGCCGGAGCCCCGGCGCAGCCGCACGCCGCGCGCAAGCCACCCGCCAGCTCGGCGCTGCTGCTGGCCGCCGCCGAGAGCGCGCGGCGGCGCGGCCAGCTCGACCAAGCCCGCACGCTCTACGCCCAGGCCGGCGCGCGCCCCGATCCCAACGCCGAGGTCGCGCTGCTGCGCTGGGCGCGGCTGGAGCTCGAATCCGGCGACGGAACCGCCGCGCAGCGGGTGCTGGCGCGCTACCGCCAGCGCTTCCCGCACGCTAGGCTGGACGCGGAGGCCAGCTGGTTGGAGGTGCGGGTGCTGCTGCAGCTGGGTCGGAAGGAGCAGGCGCGCGCCGCCGCCGCCGCGCTGGTGCGCGGCTTTCCTTCCACGCCGCAAGCAACCGCCGCCCGCAAGCTGCTCTCGCGATGAGACCGGGTGCGCGCGCCCTGCTCTGGCCCTGGCTCGCGCTGGGCTGCGGCTGCGGCCTGCAGCCGGTCGAGCTGGCGCCGGGCGCAGGCGCCGGCGCGATCGTAATCGGCGACGTGCCGGCGGCCGCGATCGCGCGCTTCGCCGCCGCCGGCGCGGGGCGGGTGGACGCGGCGCACCTGAGCTGGGTCTATCCGGCGGACGGGACAGTGGTGCCGCAAGACGTCGCGCCGATCGCGTTCGCGTGGCGCAGCGGACCGGCGCCTGCGCCGCCCAAGGACGCCATGAGCACGCCGGCGATGGCCGCGCCCAAGGCAGACATGATGGCCAAGCCCGCGCCCAAGGACGCGGCCGCGCTGCTGTACGAGCTGCGCATCGAGAGCAAGGGCCTGAACCTGCGCGTGTACAGCGACCAGCACGAGCTGGCGCTGCCGGCGCCGCGCTTTGCCGCGCTGCTGCGCGAGCAGGCCGGCGCGCAGCTCACGCTGAGCCTGCGCGCGCTCTCGCTCGGCTCCGCGACCGACGTCTTTCGCACCGAGCCGGTGCACCTGCTGGTGCGTGGGCCCACGCCCGCCGGAGAGCTGTATTACGGCGCGGCGCCGGCCGCCGGGTTGAAGCGCGCGGCGCTGGCCGCCGGCGGCGCGGCTTATCTCGAGCTGACGCCGGCAAGCGCAGCGCCCGGCTCGCCTGCGTGCGTGGGCTGCCATGCGCTCTCGCGCGACGGCCGGCGCCTGCTCGCGGTCACGGCGGACGCGCAGCTCGGCGAGTGGTCGCTGCCGGCGCTGCAACCCATCCTGTCGCCCGACGCGAGCTCGACGACGACGCCCTTCGCCTGGGCCACGTTCGACCCCACCGCGTCGCGCATCGCCACCACCGACGCCGGCAACCTGCGCGTGCTCGACGCGGACAGCGGCGAGCCGCTGGCGCAGGCCGCGCTGCCCGCGGGGGTGCGCGCGAGCCAACCCGATTGGTCCCCGGACGGGCGCTATCTCGCGCTCGCGCTGTGGCCGCAGGGCGGCGACAACGACGACCAAAACCTGAGCGGCACCAGCTTGGCGCGCGTGCGCGTGGCGCTCGACGGCACGCTCGGCGCACCCGAGCTGCTGGTCGAGGCCAAGAAGGACGAGACCCTGCTGTATCCCGCCTATTCGCCCGACGGCGCGTTCATCGCGTTCGAGAAGGCCAAGGGCAGCGCCAGGCAGCCCAAGGACGCCTCGCTGTGGCTGGTGAGCGCCGACGGCGGCACGCCGATCGCGCTCGCGCTGGGCAAGCCGATGGGGCCGAGCGCCGATGTCATGCCGAGCTGGATGCCGGCGGACGCGCCGGATGCGGCCTGGCTGCTGTTCTCCTCGACCCGCGCCTATGCCGACCACACGCTCGAGCCCGGCCAGCTACAGCTGTGGGCTGCGGAGATCGAGAGCGCGAAGGCGGCGCGCGGAGAGGACCCGAGCCATCCCCCGTTCTGGCTGCCGTTCCAGCAGCTCGACGAGAGCGATCAGCGCGTGCAGTGGGCGCCGCGGGTCGAGGCCTGCGTGCCCGCGCCGGAACTGTGCGACCAGCGCGACGACGACTGCGACGGCAGGGTGGACGAGGACTGCTGCAGCCCCAGCAGCGAGCGCTGCGGCGACGGCGTCGACGACGATTGCGACGGGCTGGCCGACGACGGCTGCGGCTGCGCGCTGGTCGAGAGCTGCGGAGACGGCGCCGACGACGATTGCGACGGGCTGGCCGACGAAGGATGTCCGCCGCCCCCGTGAGCCTTCACGCGAAGTAGAGCCGCAGCGCCGACAGCAGCACCACCGCGACGAACAGCAGGCGCACGCGGCGCTCGCCGAGCCTGACCGCGTAGCGCGCGCCGAAATAGCCGCCACTCCCCTTGCCTGCGAGCATGGCCAGGCCCAGCGGCCAGACGATGGCGTGGTGGCTGCCGAAGACCGCGAGCCCGGTCAGCGCCACCGCCAGGCCCACGATCGTGAGCACGCCGGCGGTCTCGAGGAAGCTCTTGCGGAAGACCAGCAGCAGCACCGCGCCGGCCAGGTTGAGAAAGCCCATGCCGATCAGCGTGCTCCAGAAGCCGATCGGCAGAAACAGCAAGCTGCCGGCCAAACGCCGCCGTCCGCTCACCGGCTGCGCCGCTTCCACGCCGATGCGCGGGCGCAGCAGCAGCAGGCCGAGCAGAGCCAGGAGCAAGAACGCGAGCATGCGCTTGGCCAGGCCGGCGGGCAGCTGCAACAAGGTGAGCGCGCCCAGAGCCGCGCCGATCGCCGTGATAGCGCCCAGGCGCAGGCCGAGCGCGACGTCCACCTTGCCCGCGCGCCGCAACCCCAGCAGCCCGCCCAGCCGGCCCCCGAACAGCGCGAAGATGTCGGTCGCGATCGCCGCCTGCGGCGAGAGCCCGAGAAAGATCAGCGCAGGGATGGTGATCATGCCGACCCCACCGGTCGCCACGAACACAAACGTGGCGCCGAACCCGATCAGGAAGGTCGCGAGCAGGGCAACGGGAGAGGTCATTTGCAGCGATCCGCGCGCAAGCCTCGCGCGGCGCCCGGTGGAGCGCCAATTGGCGCGCCCGCGGTGGGGATCGCCGGCAGCTGCGCGGGCATGTCCCTCCCCACCCCGCTGCGCCCGCTCCGGTGTACCATCCCCGCCGTCATGGCCGATTCCGGGAAACATCGCGACCTCGGGCTGTTCATCTTGCGCGCCGGCCTGGGCGCGAGCTTCGTGGGCCACGGGCTGCCCAAGCTGCTCGGTGGTCCTGCGCGCTGGCACGCCCTGGGCGAGGCGATGGGCGCGTTCGGGGTGCACTTCGCGCCGGCCTTCTGGGGCTTCATGGCGATGGCCTCCGAGCTCGGCGGCGGAGTGCTGCTCGCGACGGGAGTGCTGTTCCGCCCGGCCTGCGCGCTGATGGCGTTCACCATGCTGGTAGCCGTCTCGCACCACTTCGGCCGCGGCGAGGGCTTCGCCGAGGCATCGCACGCGATGGAGGCCGGTGTCGTGTTTCTCTCGCTGCTGCTGATCGGGCCTGGGCCGTGGCGCCTGCGCATCGGCCGATGAGCGACGCGGACGCCCGGGGCGCCAAGGCCGCCGGCCTGAGCGAGGTCGAGGCCGCCGCGCGGCTCGCAGAGCACGGCCCCAACCTGATCGCGCACGACGAGGGCGCCTCACCGTGGGTGCTGCTGCTGGCCCAGGTCAAGAGCCCGGTGATCGGGCTGCTGGCGGTCGCCTGCGTCGTGTCCGGCGCGCTCGGCGAGCTGGCGGACGCGATTGCGATCGGCACCATCGTGGTGCTCAACGCGATCGTGGGCTTCGCGCAGGAGTACCGCGCCGAGCGCGCGATCCTGGCGCTGCGTGCCATGACCGCGCCGCGCGCGCGCGTGCTGCGGGACGGCCGCGCGCGCCTGCTGCCCGCGACCGAGATCGTGCCCGGCGATGTGCTGTTGCTCGAAGCCGGCGACGTGGTCGCCGCCGACGGCCGGCTGCTCGAGGCCCACGCGCTCGCGAGCAACGAGGCGGCGCTGACCGGCGAGAGCTTGCCCGCTCAGAAATCGCTGCAACCGAGCGACGCGAGCACGCCGCTGGCCGAGCGCAGCGACTGCGTGTTCATGGGCACCGCGGTGGCGCACGGCACCGGCCGGGCGCGGGTCACCGCGACCGGGATGGGCACCGAGCTCGGACGCATCGCCGAGCTACTGGCGCGCGTGCAGCAAGGCCCGACGCCGCTGCAGCAACAGCTCGCGCGCGTCGGCCGCACGCTGGCGTACGTGTGCCTGGCGATCGTCGGCGTGGTCGCGGCGCTCGAGCTCGGCCGCGGGCGTTCATGGCTGGAGGTGCTGCTGTCGGCGGTCTCGCTGGCGGTCGCCGCCGTGCCCGAGGGGCTACCAGCCGTGGTCACGATCGCGCTCGCGCGCGGCGTGCAGCGCATGGCGGCGCGGCACGTGCTCGTGCGCAGATTGCCCGCGGTCGAGACGCTGGGCAGCGCCAGCGTGATCTGCACCGACAAGACCGGCACGCTGACCACCGGCGTGATGCAGGTGCGCGAGCTGTGGGGCGAGGACCCCGCGCGCCTGCTCGACGCCGCGGCCGCGTGCTGCGACGCCGAGCTCGGACCGGACGGCCGCGACGGCGTGGGCGACCCCACCGAGCTGGCGATCCTGCAGGCCGCGGCCGAGCGCGGCATCGCGCGCGAGGCGATCGAGCGCGAGCGCCCGCGGGTGCTGGTGCGTCCCTTCGACGCGGCGCGCAAGCGCATGTCGATCGCGCGCGCGGACGGCCGGCTCTACCTCAAGGGCGCGGTCGAGGTGGTGCTCGACGCCTGCAGCAACGGCAAAGAGGGCGCGGCCGAAGCCCACGCAGCGCTGGCGGCGCGCGGCTTGCGCGTGCTAGCGGTGGCGGTCGGCCAGGGCGACGAAGAGCGCTCGCTCACGCTGCTGGGCTTGCTCGGGATCGCCGATCCGCCGCGGCCCGAGGCGATCGAGGCCGTCGCGGACGCGCGCAGCGCCGGCATCACCACGGTGATGATCACCGGCGACCACCCCGACACCGCGCTGGCGATCGCGCGCGAGCTAGGCATCGTGCTCCCCGAAGAGGACGCCGCCGAGCGCGTTCACGCGCGCGCCACGCCCGAGGCCAAGCTCGAGATCGTGCGGCACTGGAAGGCGCGCGGCGCGGTGGTGGCGATGACCGGCGACGGGGTCAACGACGCGCCAGCGCTGCGCGAGGCGCACATCGGCATCGCCATGGGCAAAACCGGCACCGAGGTCACGCGCGAAGCGGCGGACATGGTGCTGGCCGACGACAACTTCGCCAGCATCGTGGCGGCTGTACGCGAAGGCCGCGGCATCTTCGACAACATCCAGAAGACGCTGGTCTACCTGCTGGCCGGCAACTCGGCCGAGCTCGCGGTGATGCTGCTCGCGGGCGTAATCGGGCTGCCACTGCCGTTGCTGCCGCTGCACCTGTTGTGGATCAACCTGGTCACCGACGGCCTGCCCGCGCTCGCGCTGGCGCTCGACCCGACCGACCCTCACGTGCTGCGACGACCGCCGCGCCCGCCCGGGCGGCCGCTGCTGGGGGCGCCGCAGTGGCGCGCGGTCGCGTTCACCGGCGCGGTCCAGACCGCCGTCACGCTGGGCATGTTCGCCTGGACGTTGCGGGCGCACGGCCTGCTGGCGGCGCGTAGCGCGGCGTTCGCGGTGCTGGTCTTCGGCGAGCTGCTGCGCGCCTTCGCCGCGCGCAGCCCGACGCAGCTGTTCTTCGAGGTCGGGGTGTTGGGCAATCGCTTGTTGCTGCTGGTGGTGGCGCTCTCGATGCTGGCGCAGCTCGGGCTGCACGCGCTGCCGCTCACGCAATCGCTGTTCCGCATCGTCGCGCTGTCGCCGCTACAAGCCGGCTGGGCCCTGCTGGCCGGGCTGGCGCCGGTCACCGCAGTGGAGCTGTCCAAGCTGGTGCTGCGGGCGTGGCGCGGGCGCACGGGCAGCGCGCCTGGATAGCTGGCGGTGTGCGGCGGCCACGGCGTGAGGGCTCGCGAATACACAACTCGGTCGAGACCGGGCGCGCGAGCGGAGTGCGGCCGCGAGCGCGCCCGCTCGTGCGGCCGCAGCCGATCGAGTTGTGCATTCGCGAGCCCTGAGAGCCGGCGGCAAACCGGGAAGCCGGGATAATCTTGCTGCTGGTCGCAAAGGTTCGGCCAGGCGCGCGCGCCCGACTCCGCGAACAATCCCCGAGACCCTTCCCGTCTTGCTGGGTTTGCTGTTTCCTGCGGCGCTGCGGCCATGTTGCGGTCCGCCGGGCACGGCCAAGGCGTCACCAAACCGTCACACAGACGCGCTATAAGCCGAACGCAATGGCACGCCTACTCGTTATCGAGGACGAAAAGGACCTGCAACGGGTCCTCGAGTTCAACCTGCGGCAGGCCGGCCACGAGGTACTGAGCGCGGTGCGCGGCCGCGAAGGCCTGGCGCTCGCGCGCGAGCATCAGCCCGATCTGGTGCTGCTCGATCTGATGCTGCCCGATCTGGCGGGGACCGAGGTGTGCAAGGCGCTCAAGCAGGCTGCGCAGACGCGCGACATCGCGGTGCTGATGCTGACGGCCAAAGGCGAGGAAGTGGATCGCATCGTCGGCTTCGAGCTGGGCGCCGACGACTACGTGGTCAAGCCATTCAGCGTGCGCGAGCTGCTGCTGCGCATCGACGCCATCCTGCGGCGCGGCAAGGGTGAATCCGCGACGGAGCAACCGACCGAGTTCGGCTGCCTGCGCATCGATCGCGGCGCGCACCGGGTGTGGGTCAACCAGGTTGAGCTCGAGCTGACCGCGCTCGAGTTCAAGCTGCTGCTGAACCTATTCGACCGCAAGAACCGCGTGCAGAGCCGCGCGTCGCTGCTCGACGACGTATGGGGCATCGCCGCCGACATCACCACCCGCACCGTCGACACCCACGTCAAGCGCCTGCGCCAGAAGCTGGGCGCCGCCGGCGACTACATCGAGACCGTGCGCGGCGTCGGCTACCGCTTCGCCGACAGCCCGAACGAGCCGCCGCCGTAGGACGGCTCCGCCCGGGTGACCTCGATCGTTGTCGCTCCCGATCTGGCGCCGCCCGCGGCTAAATGACCGATCACGATTCGGGAACGGCCATGCCGATCGGTCATCTAGCGCTGCGGCGGATGCCGCACCACCGCGAGAGGGTGAATGCGCGAGGCTTTGCCTCGCCCGAGGGAGTCGGCGCGACTCCCTGACAATCAAAGGAGAAATCAGAGCTTGTGATTCGATCCCGAATCGCGAGCTCTGATTTAGCGTGACAGAGTGGCGGGCCGCGCTTGATCGCCGGCCGGATCGAGCGCCACCGCAGCATCGACGGGCGGCGGCACCGAGCGCGCGCGTTCGATCTCGCGCAGCGCCGTGTAACGCGCCTTCAGCGCGGTGTCCTTGTTGATGGGATCGTGCGCCTCGTCCGGATCGACCCGACCGCTGATGCCGCACGCGTTGAGCACCCCGAACATCTCCAGCAGATGCGAGATGCGGCGGTCGGCGTCCGTGCTCGGCGGCTTGCCGTTTCGGAGCTGAAGCAGGTTCTGCAGCCAGGGGACCTCCTCCCGGAGGTCCGCGCGCTCGAGCGCCTCGCTCAGCACGCGCTGCAAGAGCGCCTCGCTCGTGCCTTGCAGGCCGACGATCGCGTGCTCGTCCAGCGGGAAGAGCCGGCCGGTGGCTTCGAGATACAGCAGCTCGAATGCATAGGCGTGACCGAACGTGCAGTACGGGCAACCGTTGAGCAGCGAGATCTCGAGGCCGAGCAGGTGCGTCCGCAGCGCTCCGAACGTGCCGCGCGTCCGTTCGTAGCGCGGCATGTGCACCGCGAACCAGCGCAGCGCCCCGACGGGGCCGAGCCGCTCCACGATCTCCGGCATCAGCCTGGGTGGGAAACCCCAGAGGCGGCGCGCGACGCCTTCGAGCAACGCGCTCGAGGCACGGTGAGCTGCATCGGGCATGGCGCCGACGCTATTTCGACCCGCGCGTCGCTTGGAGGGCGAAAAAAATCCCCCCCGAGCCCGCTGGAAGCGCCTAAGAGCCGATCTCGATACCCGGCGTGGCCGGATTTCGGAGCGCGACGGTGCTGGATGCAAGGCGCGCGACCGATGGAATACTTCTTGATATTTCGAGTGTCGCGCAACGCCGCAGGCGACGCTGTCCCGCCCGGAAGGCGGTCGCGGAGGGTCTTGAGATCGGCTCCAAGTGCGCGGCCGCCGCCGCGATCACGCGGCGCGGCACGCCTCTCGCGCACGACTTTGCGATGTCGCCACCCGACCGTCACCCGATCGTCACATTTCGACGACAGTCTCGCCACGCTTTCGAAACAATGCGTGGCCGCATCTGGCGGCCCTTTGTAGCCGCCGCCGGTGGCGAGGGTACGGGAACGACAGCATGAACTGCACGCACTCATTCCTTCTCGGTGGTTGCAGAGCGGCGCTGATCGCCGCGCTGAGCGTGGTGTGGAGCGCGACCGCGCTAGCGCAGCCCGCCGCGGGCAGCGCCGGCGCTGCGCCGCAGCGGCAGCCGCAGCCTGCGCCGCCCGCCACCGCGCCCGCCGCAGCCCCGACCGCGACGCCGCCCGCAGCCGCCGCACCGGCCGCGCCGGCTGCGCCTGCAGCGCCGGCTGCCGGCGCCGCCGCGCCGCCCCCCGCCGCCGCGGCCACCCCTGCCGCCACCCCCGCCCCGCCCGCGCCCGGCACCGCTGTGCTTCCCGCGCCTCTGGTGGTGCCCCCGCCGCCGCCGCCCGCGCAGCCCCAGCCGCCCCCACCCCCACCGCCCCCGCCGCTGGCCGCCGCGCCCCCACCGGCGCCGCCGGCATCGCCGGCGCCGGCCGAGCCGCCTGCGGCCAAGCCGACCGACAGCGGCAAGTGGACGCCCACGATCTACGGCTTCGTCGAGCTCGACGTGGTCGGCGACAGCACCCAGAGCTATGGCGACCTGGCGGGCAACGCGGCCATCGCGCGTCCCGACAGCTACGCCGCCGACCACGGGCGCTTGACCTTCGGCGCCCGCAACTCGCGTCTGGGTTTCAAGCTAGCCGCGCCGCAGATCGGCGAGATCCACCCGAGCGCCGCGCTCGAGATGGACTTCATGGGCAACCAGCCGGCCGGGACCTCGGAGTCGGCCGTGATCACAAGCCCGCTGTTTCGCATGCGCCACGTGTGGCTCAAGCTCGAAAACCCCTACGTCGACGTGCTGCTCGGCCAGACCTGGCAGCTGTTCGGCTGGCAGTCCTACTTCCATCCCAACACCGTCGAGATCCAGGGCCTGCCCGGGCAGGCCTACTCGCGCGCTCCGCAGAATCCGCCTCTGGCACCGCTTCAAGGGCGACGCGGTCGACTTCGAGCTCGCGGCGGCCGCCAGCCGTCCCATCCAGCGCGACTCCGTCACGCCGGACGGTCAGGCCGGTGCGCGCCTCTACGTCAACGGCTGGAAGGGCGCGCACACCGCGGGCAGCACCGGCAGCGCGGTGGACCCGGCCGCGATCGGCGTCTCGGGCCTGTTGCGCCGCTTCGCCCTGCCCGAGCTCTCCGCCAGCCCCAAAGCCGACCTTTCCAAGCTCGGCTGGGGTGTCTCGGTCGACGTGCTGATGCCGATCCTGCCGGCGACCGCCGAGGACAAGGGCAACGCGCTCACGCTGACCAGCTCCTACGTGCGGGGCGAGGGCATCTCGGACATGTTCACTGGTCTCAACGGCGGCGTGACCGCGTATCCGCTGCCGCCCAGCTCCGGCGCGGTGACCCCGGCGCCCAGCTATAGCCCGGACATCGACAACGGTCTGGTGATGTTCGACGTCAAGGGCCGGCTGCACACGGTCGGCTGGCAGTCGTTCATCGTCGGGCTGCAGTACTATCTGCCGCCCTCGGGCAAGCTCTGGCTGGCCGCCAACTACGCGCGCATGAACAGCCACAACGCAGCATCGCTGGGCGCCGCGTCCAAGGTCTTCGATCGCTCGCAGTGGGCCGACTTCAATCTGTTCTGGGACGCGATCGAGAAGGTCCGCTTCGGCCTGGAAGGAGCGTGGTTCGAGCAGCGCTACGCGGACCGCGTGAAGGCGCACGATGTCCGGGTGCAATTCTCCGGTTTCTACATTTTCTGAACCGAAAACCCCGGGCTGCGGGCGGCTGTTTGTGCCTGGTTTGTCACACAACCGTCACACACCCCGGTTAGCTGTCTGCGAGAAGGGAGACGGGTCGCAATGAAATCCGCATGGGTACCCATTTTGAGCCTGGCTTGTGCGCTCGGCTGTGGGCAGTCGTCGAGCAGCGGTGAGTCGTCCTCGGCCAGCGAGGGCAAGCCGGCCCAGCCAGCCGCGGCCGCCAAACCGGCCACCGAGACCATCGATCTGCAGGGCGCGGGCGCGACTTTTCCGTTCCCGCTCTACTCGAAGTGGGTCGCGGAGTACCAGAAGGTCGACCCCCGGGTGCACATCAACTACCAGTCGATCGGCTCGGGCGGCGGCATCCGCCAGATCACCGAGAAGACGGTGGATTTTGGCGCCAGCGATGCGCCGATGAATGCCGAGGAGCTGGCCAAGACGCCGGGCATCCTCCATATCCCGACCACGATCGGCGCGGTGGTGGTCGGCTACAACCTGCCAGGGGTCACCGGCCTCAAGCTCTCGCCCGACGTGCTGGCTGATATCTTCCTGGGCCAGATCAAGACCTGGAACGACAAGCGGCTGGTCGAGCTGAACCCGGGCCTTAAGCTGCCCAAGGACGCGATCTCGATCGCGTACCGCTCGGACGGCAGCGGGACTACGGCGGTATTCACCGAATACTTGTCCGCGGTGAGTACGACCTGGAAGACCAAGGTCGGCGCCGGAAAAAGCGTGAAGTTCCCAAGTGGCATGGGGGCGAAGGGCAACGAAGGCGTGGCGGGGTCACTCAAGACCACGCCCGGCACCATCGGCTACGTGGAGCTCGCCTACGCCAAGCAGACGCATCTCTCCTACGCGCTGATCCGCAATCATGCGGGAAAATTCGTCGATGCCTCGCTGGCCGGCATCTCGGCGGCGGCGGCGGGCGTAGCCAACAACATGCCGGACGACCTGCGGGTCTCGATCGTGGACGCGCCGGGCGAGGCGGCCTACCCGATCGCTGCCTTCACCTACATCCTGGTCTACACGGACCAGACCAACGCGACCAAGGGCAAGGCGATGGCGCAATTCCTGTGGTGGGCCATCCACCAGGGCCAGGCGTTCGGGCCGCCATTGTATTACGCTGCGCTGCCGGCCGAGGTGGTCTCGAAGATAGAGGCCAAGCTGCACGCCTTGCGCGCCGGAGGACAGGCCCTGTTACCGAGCAGCTAGCCGCCTGCCGGCGCGCGATCGAGGTCGCCCGCGATGCCCCCACACCGAGAAATCCCGCCACTCGCCCGCGCAGTCTTGCGGCCGGCGCCGGCTCGGACAGGATGCCCGCGTCCATGTATCCGGTCCCGATCCTAGGCCGGCAGCATGAGGATGGAGCGAACGATCCCAAGTCGAATCGAGAGCGCGCCGGGCATACGCCGCAGCCTGCTGCCGTCCAAGCTGGGCGGCGGCGAGGTCAATCTCGGCGACCGCATCTTCCGGCTGGTAACGGCCGCGTTCGCGGCTGGCGCCGTGCTCACCCTGGCGGCGATGGCCGTGCAGATGACCCGCGCCTCGGCGCTCAGCATCGAGCGCTTCGGCCTGGGCTTCGTGGTCGGCACCGACTGGGATCCGGTGCGCGATCTCTACGGCGCCCTGCCCTTCATCTTCGGCACCGTCACCTCGTCGTTGCTCGCGCTGCTGATCGCGGTGCCGATCTCACTGGGCGTCGCCAGCTTCCTGGCCGAGCTCGCCCCGCTGCCCATGCGCCGGCCGCTCGGCTTCGTGGTCGAGCTGCTGGCCGCGATCCCCAGCGTGGTTTACGGCCTGTGGGGCATCTTCGTGCTGACGCCGTGGCTGCGTCGGACGGTGGAGCCGGCGCTGGCGAGCACGTTTGGCTTTCTGCCCATCTTCCGCGGCCCGCCGCGCGGCTTCGGCATGCTCGCCGGCGGCCTGATCCTGGCGATCATGGTACTGCCCACGATCGCTTCGGTGAGCCGCGACGTGATGCGCGCGGTGCCCAACGTGTTCCGCGAAGGCGCGCTCGCGCTGGGCGCCACGCGCTGGGAGACGGTGCGCCTGGCGGTGCTGCCGATGGCGCGCTCGGGCATCGCCGGCGCGATCATCCTCGGACTCGGCCGCGCGCTGGGCGAGACCATGGCGGTCACCATGGTGATCGGCAACCGCGGCGAGATCTCGGCCTCGCTGTTCGATCCCTCGGCTACCATGGCGAGCGTGATTGCCAACGAATACACCGAGGCCTCGGGCGACCTCTACCTGTCCGCCCTGTCCGAGCTGGGGCTGCTGCTGTTCGCGGTCACCATCCTGCTCAACATCGTGGCGCGCCTGCTGGTGTGGCGCGTGGCGCGCGTACCCGGCGGCGCGCACAGGACTTGACGTGGACGCGTATCGCCGCCGCACCCTGCTCGATGTCCTGGCGCGCGCCGGCTGCGTCGCCGCCACCCTGCTGGCGATCATTCCGCTGTTCAGCGTGCTGCTCTACGTGACCGCCAAAGGCCTGTCGGGCGTGAGCTGGAGCTTCCTGACCCAGCTGCCCAAGCCCGTGGGCGAGGCCGGCGGCGGCTTCGGCAACGCGATCGCCGGCACGCTGCTGCTGGTGGGCCTGGCGTGCGGCGTGGGCATTCCGGTCGGCGTGCTCGCGGGCGTGTACCTGTCGGAGTTCGGCGACACCCGCTTCGCGAGCACGGTGCGTTTCAGCGCGGACGTGATGTCCGGCGTGCCGTCGATCGCGGTCGGCATCTTCGTCTACACGCTGGTCGTGCTCTCGATGGGCAGCTTCTCCGCGCTGGCCGGCGGCATCGCGCTCGGGATCCTGATGCTGCCGACGATCACCCGCACCACCGAGGAGCTGCTCAAGCTGGTGCCGCACTCGCTGCGTGAGGCAGGGCTCGCGCTCGGCATCCCCAAGTGGCGGGTGATCCTCTCGGTGGTGCTGCGCACCGGCGCGCCCGGCATCGCCACCGGCATCATGCTGGCGGTCGCGCGCGCGGCCGGCGAGACCGCGCCGCTGCTGTTCACCGCGTTCAACAACCGCTTCTGGTCGGCGCGGTTGGACAAGCCGGTGGCCTCGCTGCCGGTCCAGATCTTCACCTACGCGGTTTCGCCCTACGAGCAATGGCACCAGCAGGCCTGGGCCGCCGCCCTGGTGCTGGTGGCCACCGTGCTGGTGCTCAACGTGGGCGCCCGCATGCTGACCGCGCCGCGCGAGGGCGCGCGGTGACCGCCGTGGTCTCGGTCGAGGAGCGTAAGCCCGCCGAGGGCGAAGAGCCGGTACGGGAGAAGATCCGCGCCGAGGGGCTACACGCCTGGTTCGGTAAGAGCGAGGCGCTCAAGAACATCACGCTCGGGTTGGCCGAGCGCCGGGTGACCGCGATCATCGGCCCTTCGGGCTGCGGCAAGTCGACCTTCGTGCGCTGCCTCAACCGCATGCACGAGGTGGTGCCGGGCGCGCGCGTGCAAGGCCGAGTGCTGCTCGATGGCGTCAACGTCTACGAGCGCGGCGTCGACCCGGTACGGGTGCGCAGACGCGTGGGCATGGTGTTCCAGAAGCCGAACCCGTTTCCGACCATGTCGATCCGCGACAACGTGCTCGCGGGGCTGAGGCTTAACGGGGTGGCCATGCCCGATCCCACCGCGCTGGTCGAGAAGGCGCTGCGGCAGGCGGCGCTGTGGGACGAGGTCAAGGACATCCTCGACCGCTCGGGCGCGGGGCTGTCGGGCGGACAGCAGCAACGGCTGTGCATCGCGCGCGCGCTCGCGCTCGAGCCCGAGGTGCTGCTGATGGACGAGCCCTGCTCGGCGCTCGACCCGATCGCCACCGCGAAGATCGAGGAGCTGGTGCACGAGCTGGGCGAGCGCTACACGATCGTGATCGTCACCCACAACATGCAACAGGCCGCGCGCGTCTCGGACTTCACGGCGTTCTTCTACCTCGGGGAGTTGGTGGAGCACGCGGAAACGGATATGCTGTTCACCAAGCCGAGCAATCCCAAGACCGAAGACTACATCACGGGCCGCTTCGGATGACCATGGCCGCCAAGCGCGAGCACACCGATCGCGAATACGAGATGGAGCTGCGCAAGCTGCGCGAGCTGCTGCTGATGATGGGCGCCAAGGTCGAGGAGATGATCGCCGGCAGCGCCAGGGCGCTGGTCGAGAAGGACAGCGACCTGGCGCGGCGCATGATCGAGCAGGACCAGCAGGTCAATCGCCTGGAAGTCGACACCGACGGCTTGTGCCTGAAGATCCTGGCGCGGCGCCAACCGGTGGCCTCGGACCTGCGCTTCATCACCATCGCAATGAAGATGGTCACCGACCTCGAGCGCATCGGCGATCTCAGCGTCAACATCTGCGAGCGCGTGATCGAGCTCAACGCCGAGCCGCCGCTCAAGCCTTACGTCGATCTGCCGAAGATGGCGGAGGTGGTGCAGGCGATGATCCGCGAAGCGCTGGACGCCTTCGTCAGCCGCGACGCCGACCGGGCCCAGCAGGTGGTGGAACGGGACCGCCTGGTGGACGCCTACTACGGCCAGATCTTTCGCGAGCTGCTCACCTACATGATGGAGGACCCGCGCAACATCTACCGCGCGACGCGGGTGCAATCGGTCGCCAAGTACGTCGAGCGCATCGGCGACCACGCCACCAACCTGGCCGAGATGGTGGTGTTCATGGTCAAGGGCAAGGACATCCGGCACCTCGGTCGGATCGAATCGCCGGGGGAGAACAGCTTGCCGCACGGCGTGCTGTTTCTGTGCGTGCAGAACTCGGCGCGCAGCCAGATGGCCGAGGGTTGGGCGCGCAAGCTGCTGCCGCCCGGCGTCCGCATCTGGAGCGCGGGCTCCAATCCCGCGCAAGCCGTCAACCCGTATGCGGTGCGCGTGATGCGAGAGGTCGGCGTCGACATCTCGGCGCAGCGGCCCAAGGCGGTGGCGGACGTGCCGATGGGCGACATCGACACCGTGGTGACGCTGTGCGCGGAGGAATGCCCGATCGCTCCCGGCAAGGACCTGCGACGCGAAGGCTGGGCGCTGTCCGATCCGGTCAAGACCGACGGCGGCGAGCAGGCGATCGTGGCCGCGTTCCGCGCCGCGCGCGACGAGATCCGCCGCCGCATCCTGCAGCTGATGGCGGGGTAGCAAGGCTGCAACAGGAAGGCGGGCAGACGGGAAGAGCACACGTGGCTCTCACGTCCCGTCTTCCTGTGAATCTTTGGTGCAAACGCGCGCAGGCGCACGGACGAAGCCGGGTCAGCGCACGGCGCGCAAGAGCTTCGGCGGCAGCAGCGAGAGCAGCGTCATCGCGCCGGGGCGCGGCTCGCCCCGCAGCCGCGCCAGGCCGCCCTTCTTCAGCTCGAGCCCGCGGGCGTGCGCGGTGCTGCCGAACGCCAGCCAGCTCAGCAGCTCCGAGAGCCACGGCTCGTGACCGACCAGCCCCACGCGCTCGCCCCGTAGCTCGGAGAGCAGCGCGGGCGCAGGCGCGCGCGCGAGCCCGGGACAGACCACGCTCTCCTGATCGCACAGCGGCAGCAGCAGGTCCGCGGTCTGCACCGCGCGCAGCCAGGGGCTGTGGTACAGGCGGTCGAAACGCACGCCGAGCCGCGTCAGGCCGCGCGCCACGCGCGCGAAGGACTCGCGGCCTTCGGGCGACAGCGGGCGCGAAGCGTCCGGTTGCCTGGGCGCGCGCGGAACGGCCGGCGCGTGACGGATCAGGAAGATCTCCATGGCCTCGCAGCGCGGCGGGCAGCCGCAGCCTCAATCATGTGTCCCCGCCCCCCGCTCAGTCGAGGCAGCCCAGCGCTCGATCGCCGGCTGCGCCTGCAGCCACAGCTGCCGCGCGTCACGCGCATGCCGTCGCAGCTCGCGCTCGATGCGGTGGCGGTAGGCTTGAAACGGCCCTGCGTCGCGCCCCATCGCGTCGAGCGCGCGCAGCATGAGCGCGCGGTCCCCCACTGCGCCCAGCGCGCTCTGCAACGCGATCACCTGGCGCGGCCTGTGCCCCAGCCACTCCAGCGCGAAGCGCAGCCTGCGCGCGGCGCGGCGCAGTGCGTGCAGCGAAGGCAGGTCGTGCGGGCGCGCGTAGGCGTGGCGCCCGCGCCGCAACGCGGTGCGGGCGAGCCGCGCAAGCTGTTGCTGCGCCCGGCCGCGCTCGATCGGCGGCAGCAGCGAAAAGGCCTCGAGCAGGCCGCCCGCACGCGGGTTGTCGAGCGCCTCGAGCAGCGCGCGCTGCGCCGCGGGCCGCGCGGCCTGCAGGCGCCGGACCAGCGCTGCCGGCGGATCGAGCTGGAGCTGCACATCGAGGTCGCGGATGGCGCCGCCGCAGTCGCGCAGCCACTTCAGGTCGTCGCGCAGCACCTGCACGTCGGCCAGGCGCAGCCAAACGCGCAGCCGCGCGATCGCCACCCGCAGCTGGTGTACCCCTTCCGGATCGCGGCCGGCCCGCGCCAAAGGCAGGCTCGCACCCAGCCGCTGCAGCCACGGCTTGCAATCGATCGCGAGCTCGTGACGAGCGGGCGCGGCCATCGGCCGTTCCCTCAGCTCGGCGGCGTGGCGCTGCGGCCTGCCTCGAGCACGTCCGGCGCCGCCGCGTGCCGCAGCAGGGGCTCGCCGGTGCGGGCCTCGCCCGCGCGCTTCGCACACTCCATCAAGATCGCCTGACTGCGCACCGCAGGTCCAGCCTCTTGCACGCGCGCGTAGCTCCCGTCCGCCTGCAGGCTCCGCGCCTTGACGTTGTCGCGCAGCCCCAGACCCAGGATCTCGTCGAGCACGCGGCTGCGAATCGCCGCATCCTCCACCGGAAACATCACCTCGACGCGGCGCTGGAAGTTGCGCGGCATCCAGTCGGCCGACGAAAGGTACACCTCCACCCGCTCCGCGGCGCCGAAGGCGAAGATGCGGCTGTGCTCCAGGAAGCGGTCGACGATGCTGGTGACACGGATATTGTCCGAGACGCCCGGCACGCCGGGGCGCAGGCAGCAGATGCCGCGCACCAGCAGCTCGATCTGCACACCGGCCTGGCTTGCGGCGTACAGCGCGCGGATCACCGTGGGGTCCACCAAGGAGTTCATCTTGGCGATGATCCGCGCCGGCTCCCGCTTGCGCGCGCGCTCGGCCTCGCGCTCGATCAACTCGAGCACGCGATTCTGCAGGCCGAACGGCGCCACCGCCAGGCGCTTCCACGCCGGAGGCTCGGAGTAGCCGGTGAGCATGTTGAACAGCGCGCTGGCGTCGTCGGCGATCTCCTGGCGCGCCGTGAACATCGACAGGTCCGTGTACTGCCGCGCGGTCAGCGTGTTGTAGTTGCCCGTGCCCAAATGCACGTAGCGGCGGATCCCGTTGCCCTCGCGCCGCACCACGAGCGCGACCTTGACGTGGGTCTTGAGGCCGATCAGCCCGTAGACCACGTGCACGCCGTTCTCTTCCATGCGACGCGCCCAGGCGATGTTGTTGGCCTCGTCCAGGCGCGCCTTGAGCTCGACCAGCACCGCCACCTGCTTGCCGTTCTCCACAGCGCGGGTGAGCGCGCGCGCGATCGGGCTGTCGCCGCTAATGCGGTACAGGGTCTGCTTGATCGCGAGCACATTCGGGTCCTCGGCCGCTTCCTCGATGAAGCGCACGACCGGATCGAACGCCTCGTAGGGGTGGTGCAGCAGCACGTCCTTGGCGCCGATCAACGCGAACATGGAGTCGGCCGCGCGGATCGCGGGCGGAACCACCGGCACGAACGGCTCGACGTGCATCTCGGGTCGCGAGTCGATCTCTGAAAGCGCCAGCAAGTCGTTGAGCTGGACCGGGCCGCGGATTCGGTAGACGTCGGGCGGGCCCAGTCGCAGCGCCGAGCTCAGCAACTGCTCGAGCTCGGGCGAGGTGTTGGCGTCGAGCTCCAGGCGCACGGCGGCGCCGCGGTCGCGCCGGCGCAGCTCCTCCTGAATGGTCGAGAGCAGATCCTCGGAGTCCTCTTCGTCGAGCGTAAGGTCCCAGTTGCGCAGCACGCGAAACGCAGCCTTCTGCTCCACCGTGAATCCGGGGAACAGGTCGCCCACGTGGGCCGCGATCAGATCCTCGAGCAGGATGAAGCAGCGGCCGCTGGCCGCCGGCAGCGGGACCAGCCGCCGCAAGACCGCCGGCACCTGGACCACCGCCAGCGATTTCGCGCGCGCCGAGCGGCGCCGGCGCTTGCCCTCGCGCCGCAGCAGCACCGCGAGGTTGAGCGACTTGTTGCGCAGGTGCGGAAACGGATGGCCTGGATCGACCGCGAGCGGGGTCAGCGCCGGAAACACCGACGACGAAAAGTACGCGCGCGCGACTGCCTGCTGCTCGCTCGAGAGCGCCTCAGCGCTCAGAATCACGATGCCCTGGGCCTCCAACAGCGGCATCAGGTCTTCACGCCAGACCCGGTACTGCTCCTCGACCGCGGCGTGGGCCGAGGCGCTGATCGCCTCGAACTGCTCGCTCGGACGCATTCCGTCCGCGGTCCGTTCGGCCACGCCGCCGAGGATTTGCTGCTTGAGGCCTGCGACCCGGACCATGAAGAACTCGTCGAGGTTCGAGGAGACGATCGACAGGAACTTCAGCCGCTCGTAGGGCGGCAATGACGTATCCTTGGCGTCGCCGAGCACCCGATCGTTGAACGCGAGCCAGGAGAGCTCGCGATTCAGGAAGAGCTGTACGTCGGAACCGTCCACAAGGGGCCTATCTTGATGGTGAAACAGTCTAAGCGATGTGCCAGTCCTGTGACGGATCCGCGAATTGTATCCCTCGGTCAGGTGGCAGATTTGGCCTGAAGCCTGCCGGATTGCGATGGTAACGCTGAATTCTCCTGTAGTTGCGGCAATCGATGTAGGCACCAACGCCGTCCGGCTGGAGCTGGCGCAACGCCTGCCAAACGGCATGCGCCGATGTTTGTATCAAGATAGAGACCCCGTGCGGCCCGGGGAGGGGGTGTTTCGGACCGGCCGGATCTCGCGCAAGGTCGCCAACCGGCTGATGGTGACGCTGCGCCGCTACGCCGCGATCTGCGGCCGCTACCAGGCGAAGGTCCGAGCGGTAGCCACCAGCGCGCTGCGTGAAGCCAAGAACCGCGACGAGATCGTGCAACGCGCGCGCGCCGAGGCCGGACTGCTGCTCGAGGTGATCTCCGGCACGGAGGAGGCCAGGTTGATCTGCTCGGGCGTGCTCGAAGGCCGCCCTCAAGGCGCGCACTCGGTGTGCATCGACATCGGCGGCGGCTCCACCGAGGTCGCCAAAGCGCTGGGCGAGCGACCGCGCACGCTGTGGAGCGTGGCGCTCGGTTCGGTGCGCTTGACGGAGCTATTCGAGTTGCGCGGCCGCGTGCGTCCCAAGCAGCTCGACCTGGTGCGCGAGTACGCGATGGAGACGATTGAGCAAGGCCTGCGCGTCAAGAGCATCGGCGAGGTGCGGACCGCGCTCGGCAGCTCCGGCTCGATCCGGGCGGTGGTGGCGTTTGCGGCGCGCGGCGGCAAGCGCGCGCGGCTGGACGAGGTCACGCTGGCGATCGAGGAGCTGGCGCAGATGACCCTGACCGAGCGCCGCCGCCACATCGATCCGAGCCGCGCCGACGTGATCGTGGCCGGCGCATCGATCCTCGAAGCGGTGATGCTCTACCTGAAGCTCGACTCGGTGCGTTTCGTCGACCGCGGGCTGCGCGAAGGCATCCTGATCGATCTGCTGCGGCGCCAGGAGGGCCGCGGCAGCGGTGCGTCGCTGGAAGCGGCAGCGCTGCGGCTGGGCCGCCGGCTGCGCTTCGACGAGAGCCACGCGCAGCAGGTCCGCCGCATCGCCTTGCTGCTGTTCGACGAGCTGGGCGCGGTGCACCGGCTGCCGCCGACGGCGCGGCCGCTGCTCGAGGCCGCCGCGCTGCTGCACGACATCGGCAAGGCGATCAGCGACAGCCGTCACCACAAGCACTCCTACTACTTGCTCAGCAACGCCAATATCCCCGGGCTGACCGACCGCGAGCGCGAGATTGTCGCCTGCGTCGCGCGCTATCACGACCGCAGCCCGCCCAACGTCGACCATGCGGGCATGCGCGGCCTCGACCCGGCGGAGCGCCGGCAGGTGCGCAAGCTCGCTACGCTGCTGCGCGTGGCCGACTCGCTCGATTGCAGCCATCACCAGACCGTGCTGCGCCTGGACGCGCGCCACAGTCGCAAGGCGGTGACGCTAAGCCTCAAGACGCGCTCGCACGCCGACCTCGAGCTGTGGGACAGCAGCCACGAAGCCCCGCTGTTCCAGCGCGTGTTCGGCCGCAAGCTCCAGGTGCGCGTCAGCTAGATCCCATGCGCGCTCAGCCCGCCGCGCGCTTGGAGTCGTCCGCGGCCTGCTCGCCGACACCCGCGGGCGGGGCCAACGTGGTCGCGTACATCTCCTCGATCTCCGCCTTGTATTTGGCGAGGATGGTGCGGCGCTTGAGCTTGGCGGTGGGCGTAAGCTCCTCGGAATCCGGTACCCAGTCGGTGCCCAGGATCTTGATGCGCTTGACCTTCTCGGCGCGGTTGAAGGACGCCATGGCCTGCTCGACCCCCGCCTCGACCTCGGCGATCAGCCGGGGATCGAGCGCCAGCTCGGCCAGCGTCGCCTGCTTGAGCCCGTGCTTATCCGCCCACACCCGGGCGACGTCCGGATCGAGCACCACCAGCGCCGACACGAACGGCTTGTCGTCGCCGATCGCGCAGGCCTGACCGATCAGCGGGACGGTCTTGAGCGCGGCCTCGAGGTTGGCCGGGCTGATGTTCTTGCCGCCCGCGGTGATGATCAGCTCCTTCTTGCGGTCGACGATGCGCACGTAGCCCTGCTCGTCCATCACCCCGATGTCGCCGGTGTGCAGCCAGCCGTCCTCGTCGATCGTGTCCCGAGTCTGGGCCTCGGCCTTGAAGTAGCCGCTGAACACGTTGCCGCCACGGCAGATGATCTCGCCGTCCTCGGCCAGCTTCACCTCGACCCCCGGCATGGCGGTGCCCACGGTGCCGGGCTTGATCGCGAGCGGCGCCCAGGTCATCGGGCCGCAGCACTCGCTCATGCCGTAGATGTCGCTCAGCGGCACGCCGATCGCGCGGAACCACTGCTGCATCTCGCGCGGCATGGGCGCCGCGCCGGTCAGCGCGATCAGCGCCTCGTCGAGCCCGATCAGCGCGCGCAGGTTCTTGAACGCCACCTCGTCGAGGAACTGGTACAGCCCGCGCTCCTGCTCGGTGGCGGTGCCGGCCTGGATCTTGTCCACCAGCGGCAGCGCGGCGTCGACCGCCTCTTTGAGCTTCTTGGCGCGCTCCGGATCGGCGGAGACCGCCGCCTGCACGCCGCCGTAGATCTTCTCCCACACCCGCGGTACGCCGAATACCACGTGCGGCTTGACCTCGCGCAGGTACATCGCGATCTGCGTCGGCTCCGGACAACAGGTCACCTCTTGGCCGAGCAACGCCGGCTGGTAGTGGCTGGTCATACGCTCGGCGATGTGCGCCATCGGCAGATAGCTGACCATGCGCATCCCGGTCTCGCCCTCGCCGAAGCGCGGGTGCTTCTCGAGCGCCTTGCGGGTGCTCTCGACCGTCCACACCACGTTGTAGTGCGTGATCATCACGGCCTTGGGCGGCCCGGTCGTGCCGGAGGTGTAGATCAGCGTCGCCAGGTCGCCGGGCTTGACCGCGCGCGCGGCCTGCGCCAGGTCGATCGGCGCGTGCTCCAGCAGCGCGTCCCAGCGGAACACCCCGGCGGGCGCGCCTTCGGGGTCCACCACGCCCAGCTGGCGCAGCGCCGGCAGCGCCCCGCGCACCGCCAGAAAGCGTTCCAGGAAGGCCCGATCTTCGGCGACCGCGAGGGTGGCCTCGGAGTGCGCTGCCAGATACTGAATCTGTTCGGCAGACGAGGAGTTGTAGATCGAGATCGCCGTGCCCCCACAGAAATACACAGCCATGTCGAGCACATGGAACTCGGGCCGATTGCGCATCATCATGACGAGGCGCTGCCCCGGCCCAAAGCCGAGCGACCTCAGCCCGGCGGCGCAGCGCGCCACGCGCGCGGCGTAGTCGCCGTAGGTCCACTGGCCGTAGCTGCCGTCCTCGCGGCGCCAGCGCAGGGCCACACAATCGGCGTTCTTTTCCGAATTTTCGACGAAGCGCGACGCAATCGTCTGCCCATCCACCAGCGCGGAAATCTCGTCCACATCACCCTCCAGTCGCACCAGTGTACTGCAATGTGACCCCGATCGGGAACCCCAGGGAGCCCGCGCAACGGTCCGATTCAGCCGGCCGCAGCGCAATTTCTGGGCGATCGGACATGCGGCAAAGTGGATCTTGACCGGACAGGGCCGCCGCACCGCGCGCCGCAACGCCTGCCGGCGTGGCCACGCGCCCTGATGCAGCCGCGCACGAACGAGCACGCTTGCCGGGTGCCGCGCACGCGTGAAATACAAGCCGCGGGCCTCTGGGCGTGCGCTTCTGCGGTGGGGAGCGCGATGGATGCGACGCGATGCGACGTTTGGCTCTGCCGCCCACTCTGCTGCTGATGATGACTGCAGCCGGCTGCCCCACGCTCAAGCCGACGCACCCGGTCACGCGCGCGCAGGAGCCGCGCTGCGCGTTGCCTTCCGCAAGCGATCTCGGCGCTGGCCTCAGCGACGAGGACGACGGCGGCGCACCTGCGTGCATGACCGGTGAACCGGCCGCGGCTCGGCCGCTGCCGAACGTGTCGAAGCCCGAGGTGCTCGGCGTGTTGGTCGGCCCCGCGGCCGTGCACCCGCTCGGCGACCTACACCTGTACGGCACCGACCTCGGCTTCGCCTTCGAGCACGACCACCGGTTGTTCGTGATGTTCGGCGATTCGCTGCCCACGCCCGACGACATCTGCAACGAGATGCACAACGACGACACGCTGGCGACGCTGCCGGGCCGCTTCGACGGCCGGGTGCCGAAGGTCACCTTCCGCACCCAGCCCGACTCGCCCAAGGACTTCAGCCCGGTGCGGCTGCTGCGTGGATCGCGCTCGCTCGCCCTCGGCTTCGGCAAGGCGCCGACCACGGCGTTCAGCGATGGACGGCACATCTACGCGATTTTCGACCGGCTGGAGCTGACGCGCTGCGGCGAGCCGGCCGACGAAGGCGGCGCGACCTGCCCGACCGACGACCACTTCATCTGCTCGCACAACGTCGGAGAGTGCGACCCGTCGTACAGCGGTGTCGTGCCGCCGCTGTGCGACCTGACGCAGAAGACGGGTTGCTTCCCCGGCCAGCAGTGCGTCGCGGCGCGCGTCCCGCTGTGCGTCGACACCACCAGCTCTCAGTACGACTGCACCACCGCCGGACAGATCGCCGCGACCGCCGAGGACACCGAGCTCGGCGTCCAGCGCAGCGACGATCCCGACGTGTTCGACTCGGTGCTGGTCTGGCCCACCAACAAGTTCATCAACGTCACGGCGCGCACCATCACGCGCCTTTCCAGCCACAAGGGCTGCAGCGACTACCGCCCCGGTCACGGCGAGCTGCTGGTGTGGGGGCGGCCGCGCTTCGCCGGTGAGGGCGGGCGAGAGGCCCGCCTGTACCTGATGGCGCACGCGCTGCCGCTGCAGCTCGACGACGCGGGCAAGCTGCGCTTCGCGCCGCGCTACTTCGCCGGCATCGATCCGGGCAGCGGCGAGCCCACCTGGTCGCCGCTGCAGTCGCAGGCGCAGCCGCTGGCCATGGACGGCACGGCTGGTGGCGATCCGCACGAGCCGCTACACATCGTCAATCACAGCACGCTGAGCTGGCTCGGTCCTCCGATCGAGAAATGGGTGATGCTGTACGGCGGCGGCCTCTCGGACTACCTGCTGCTCGACCCGGCGAGCGCCCAGTACAAAGCGGCGCCCGGCGCGATCATGCTGCGCTTCGCCGACGACCCCTGGGGCCCCTTCAGCCCACCGCAGCCGCTGCTCGCGCCCGGCGACCCCACGCGGAAGGGCGCCCCCTACGGTCCGGGCGGCTTCCTGTACAACGCCGCGTGTACGGACACGCCAGGCGCCAGGTGCAGCGTGCCCGACGCGCGCATCTCCAAGCACAACGACGTCGTGCCGAGCTGCCTCGCTGGCTTGATCCTGTGGGACGCGGGACGGCTGTACGGCGCGAGCATCATCGATCCGTACACCGCGCCCAATTGGGACGGCGGGCTCGACGTGATCTGGAACGTCTCCACCTGGAACCCCTACTCGGTGGTGCTGATGAAGACCTCGTTCGCGCCGGGCGCACCGGCCGGGCGCTGACGAGCGGCGGCTCCCCGTCCTTGTGAACGGGGCGCGGCTGCTCTACACCCGGGGCATGGGCCGCAGTCCGCCCCGCGCGCTCGTGCTGTTCTGGGCTGGCACGACGTTGGGTCTGGCGCTCGCCATCGGCAGCCTGGCATGGCCGACTGCGAAGCCGAAGCCCGAGCGTGCGATTCCGCGCACGGCCGTGGCGGTCGTCAACGGCGTGCCCATCCTCAAGTCGGACTATGAAGCCGCGCTGCGCGTTGTCGCGCAAACGCAGCAGCGCGCGCCGACCCTCGCGGACAAGCGCGCCGCGCTGCAGCGGCTGGTCGATGACGAGCTGCTGATCGAGCACGGGATCGCGCTCGGGATGGTGCGCGCCGATCAACCAACGCGCGACGCACTGCTGAGCGCGGTCTTCACCGCCGAGCGCGCCCCGGGCCAAGCGCAGACCCCGACGGAGGCGGAGCTCGAGCGGTTCTACGGTACGATCCGCAGCCAGCTCAAGCGCCCGGGCAGCCTGCACGTCCGGCAGCTGCTGATCCGCTTCGCCGGCCGGCGCGACGAGCCCGCGGCGCGCGCGCGCGCGGCGCAGGCCGTGCGGCGCCTGCGCGCCGGCGAGCCCTTCGAACGGGTGCGCGCCGAGCTCGCCAGCCCGAACCAGCAGGACGTGATCGACCAGCCGCTGCCATTCGACGTCCTGAGCCGGCGGCTCGGCACGATTGCGACGCAGGCCGTGCTGCGGCTCGAGCCCGGCCAGGTCAGCGACGTGCTCGGCTCCGGCACGTTGCTGCGCGTGATCCAGCTGGTGGCCAAGCAGCCCGCGGAGATCCCCACGCTCGAGCAGGCACGCGCGCAGGTGCTCGCGCGCTACCGGGAGCAGGTCGCGGATCAGGTGTTCACGGCAAGGCTCGCGACGCTGCGCAAGCAGGCGCGGATCAGCGCAACGGACCCGCCGCCATGAGACGTGCGATCCTGGCGCTCGCCCTCGCCCTGCCCTGCGCGCTCGCCCCGGCGCGCGCCCGGGCCCACTCGCGCCCGCTCTCCTATTCGTTCTGGACGTTCGAGCCCGGCGGCGCGCAGGTGCGCATACAGATCACGACCCGAGACCTGGAGCTGATCGGCTTCGAGCTCGACCCCGCCGCGGATCAGGGCGCGCAGGCAGCCCGCGTGCTGCAGCGGCAGCTGGTGCTTCAGGCGGGCGACGAGATCTGCGCGCCGCGCGGCGCCGCGACCAGCGTGGCCAGCGATTCGGGTTGGGTCGTGATGAGCTGGCACGTGCGCTGCGAGAGCCGCGGCGCGCGCCGCATCACGGCGCGCTTCGTGCGCTTGTTGAAGAGCGGGCACCGCCATCTGGTGCGGCTCGACGACGGGCGCGGACACGTGCTCGACCAGGTGCTGGATCTGTCGCATCCGAGTTGGACGATCGACGCCTTCGGACCGGGCGCCGCGCCCGAGGGCAGCTCGCTGCTGGACTACCTGCGGCTGGGCGTTCAGCACCTGCTCACGGGCTGGGATCACATGGCCTTCCTGCTGGGCCTGCTGCTGCTGGCGAGTCGAGCGCGCGAGGTGGTGGCGCTGGTGACGAGCTTCACGCTGGCGCACAGCGCGACGCTCGCGCTGTCGGTGCTCGGCATCGCGCGCCCCGACCCGGCCCCGGTCGAGGCGCTAATCGGCTTTTCGATCGCGCTGCTCGGCGCCGAGAATTGCTGGCTGCTGGCGCGGGCCCCGGAGGGCCAGGCGCCCGCTGGCGGAGCGACTGCGCTCGAAGCGCCGCGCGTGGGCCCGGCTGCGAGCATTCCCGCGTTTGCCGTGCTGAGCCTGCCGGCGCTCGCGCTCGCGGGCGGCGGGGTGGTCACGCGCGCGGCGCTGCTCGGGCTCTCGCTGTTCTGCGCCTGTCACTTCGGGCTGCTGTGGCGCGCGCGCGCGCCCTCACGGCTGCGGATCGTGATCGCGTTCGCGTTCGGGCTGATTCACGGCTTCGGTTTCGCGGGCGCGATGAAGGCGCTCGAGCTGCCGCGCGCGCGGCTGGCGCCCGCGCTGCTCGGCTTCAACTTGGGGGTCGAGCTGGGACAGCTCGTGATCGTCTTGCTGCTGTGGCCGGTCTTGCTCGGGTTGCGCCGGAGCCGGCAGGCAGGACTGCGCGCACTTTTCGACCAGACCGCATCCGCCGCGCTGTGCGGGCTCGGCATCTACTGGTTCGTCGTGCGCAGCTTCGGCTGAGTGCGCGTCCAGCGCGGCACGTGGCTCACGGAGGGCAGGTCGAGACGGTCTTGTAACCGCCGCCGGCCTGCTTGATCCCGCTGCAGGTCGAGCTGTCGTTCGGCCAGCACTGGCAGCCGAGCAGGCCGCCGGTGGCGGTGCCGTCGCTGGTGAGCGTGAAGCAGCACCCCGGCTTGGGCGTGTCGCACATATCGCCGGTGATCCCGCCGGGGACCAACACGCACGAGCACGCGTCATTGACCTGCGTGCAGAACCAATCGCCGGAGCCGCTGCCGGAACCCGAGCTGCCGCTGCCGGAGCTGCCGCCGCCGGAGCCATTGGAGCCCGAGCCGCTGCCGCTGGACCCTGAGCCGCTGCCGGACCCGCTCGAGCCCGAGCCGCTGCCACTCGAGCTCGCGCTGGAGTCCCCCCCGGCCGCGCCCGAGCCGCTGCCCTTGCCGGCGGAGCCCTGGGCCGCGCCACCATCGCCGGAGTTACCCGCTGCGTTCTGTTTGCCGGAGCTGGAGCCGCAACCCGCGCCCCACGCCCCCAGCGCCAGTGAAATCCCCGCGATCAAGCCAAGTCGGTGCAGTCGCATGGCCCGCGGGTAGCACGGAGCGCTGGCCGTAGCCAAATGGGGTCGGCTCTTTTTCCGGTCCAGGCACACGTCGAGCACGTCCGGCCAAGCCACGAATATGTGCTGTCGTTGCCCACACTTCCGCTCCGCGGAGCCCAATTCGCGCCAGCTTCGGTACGCTCAAATGTCTCCATTTGGGGGCATACGCCGCGAACGGCCTGCGGCATTGTGCGAGACATGTACACTCGATGCCTCTGTGTAATCGTCGCATCTCTGACGCTCGACCTGGCCGCGTCCGGCTGCCACCGCGGGGGCGCCGACGCGCTTCCACCGGGCGCCAGCGCCGAAAACGAGGTCGGCCGGCCCCTGGCGGACATGGAGCTGCCGGTCTCGCTGCGCAACGCCGATGCACCACCCACGGGGTCGCGCCAGATCGAGGCCACGGGCGAGCAGCTGCGCATCGACGGCACGCCGGTGGTCGCGCTCGACAAGGGCAAGGTCACCGACGCCGACAAGCGCGACGGCACCATCCCCAAGCTCTCCAGCCTGCTCGGTTCCAATCCGCGCTCGACCATCGCGCTGCGCCTCGGCGCCAACGTGCCTTACGAGACCGTGGCGCTGGTGCTCAACACCGCCAAGAAGGCGGGCGTGATGAACGCGGCGTTTCAGGTGCGCGAGACCGGCGCCAGCCCCAAGACCGGCTGGCTGAACGCCGACAACTTCGTGATGAGCTCCAAGGCCGACGACGTGCCGCCCATTCAGGGCGTCAAGGAGCGAACCTGGGACGACTTCACCGCGCACTGGCAAGAGATCCACGATGGCTGCCGCACCGCGCAGAGCGGCAACTGCGCCTACGTGGACGGCGTGTTCGCCAAAGGTGGCGTGCTCAAGATCGAGCTGTTCGCGTCGGGGCGCGGCATCAACGTGGACTTCTACCGCTGCGGCCTGACGCCGGAACAGGAGCGCGCAGAAGAGCACGCGTGGGCGCAGCAGCTGGCCACCAAGAAGGAAGACTTCCTGCAGGGCCGCATCAGCCGCGACGACATGGTCGACATCCTGCTCAACGGCGATCCCTCGACGCAGGCGCTGTTCCAGTTCCGCTACGCCGAGGCGCTCAAGGGCCCTTCGGCGCTGCAGCGAACGATCGCGCCGATCTGCCAGGGCGAGCGCTGCGGCGTAGTCGTGACCGCGGACCCGATCTCGCCGGTCGTGCGCGTGGTCAACATGATCGGCGCGGCGTTCCCCGACGGCACGCCCGCCCCCGCATTCGCGTTCGAGATGCCCTGGACCAAGAAGCCCAAGCCGATCGTTCAACCGAGCTGGGCCCCCGACGTCACCAGCTCGCTCTAACGTCAGCGACGTCCCTTGTAGCCCATCATCTGCTGGACGGCGGCCTCGCTCTGCTGCGCGATCTCCTGCTGTTCCGCAGCCTCGTCGGCGCAGCTCTCGCAGAGCTTCTTGACGCGCCCGTCCACCCGGACCGCCATGATCTCGTCGACGTCCTCGCCACAGCTCTTGCACACAGGCATACGTGCTCCTTGAATCGCCGGCCCGATCCCTCCGGCCGACAGCGTCAGTCTACGCCCGAGTCGGGCCGGCGAAAAGCCGCGGCCGGGGCAGGGCTCGCGTCGCCACGTTGCTGTTGCGGAAGCGCGTGACGAAGCCGTAGAACAGGCCCATGGACACCACCAGACTTGGACGCACCGGGCTGCAGGTCAGCCGCCTGTGCCTGGGCACGATGAACTTCGGCCCGTTCACCAGCGAGCGCGATTCGTTCCAGATCATGGATCACGCGCTCTCGGAAGGAATTCAGTTCTTCGACACCGCCAACGTCTACGGACGCAGCGCCGGCCGCGGCGCCACCGAGCGGATCGTGGGCAACTGGTTCGCGCAGGGCAGCGGACGCCGCGAGCAGGTCGTGCTCGCGACCAAGGTCTACGGCCGCATGGGCGACGGCCCCAATGACGCGCGACTCTCGGCGCGCCACATCAAGCAGGCCTGCGAGCAGAGCCTGCGCCGGCTGCAGACCGACTGGATCGATCTGTACCAGATGCACCACGTGGACCGAGACACGCCCTGGGACGAGATCTGGCAGGCGATGGAGCAGCTGCTGCGCGAAGGCAAGGTGCTGTACGTCGGCAGCAGCAACTTCGCCGGCTGGCAGCTGGCGCAGGGCTGCGAGGCCGCACGCCGGCACGGCTTGCTCGGGCTGGTCTCGGAGCAAAGCTTGTACAACTTGAACGCGCGCACAATCGAGCTCGAGGTGATCCCCGCGTGCCGCAGCTACGGCCTGGGCCTGCTGCCGTGGAGCCCGCTCGCGAGCGGGCTACTCGGCGGCGTGCTGCAGAAGATCGAGCAAGGCCGGCGAGCGAGTGACTTCGTGCGCGAGCGGCTGGAGCGGGCGCGGCCCACGATCGAGGCCTACGAGCGACTGTGCAGTGGGCTGGGCCAGCCGCCGGGCGAGGTCGCGCTCGCCTGGCTCCTGCACAACCGCGACGTGACCGCGCCGATCGTGGGCCCGCGCACGCTCGAGCAGCTGCAGAGCGCGCTCAGCGCCACGCACATCGCGCTGAGCGCCGAGACGCTCGGCAAGCTGGACAAGCTGTTCCCGGGCCCCGGCGGCGAAGCCCCCGAAGCCTATGCCTGGTGAGGTCAGCTCGCGAACAGCTTGGCGGCCACCACGAGGCCGTAGGTAACCACCAGCGCGCGCATGGTGCGCGCGGGCAGGCGCCGCGCCAGCCACGCGCCAGCATAGCCGCCGAGCAGCGACGCGAGCGCCATCAGGCCGGCCTCGGGCAGGCTGGCGGCGCCCTTGGCCAGGAAGTACAGCGCGGCGATGCCGTTGATCAGCACCGCGAACAGCAGCTTGAGCGCGTTGGCCTGCTGCAGCGAGCCGGGCAGCACGATCGAGAGCGCCGCCAGCATCAGGATGCCCATGCCCGCGCCGAAATAGCCGCCGTAGATCGAGATCGCGAGTTGCGCCAGCCACAGGCCGAGGGGCGCAACGCCCGTCGCGGGCGCGCGCGCGCGGCGCTCGCTCGCACGGCGCGCGATTGGCTCCTGCAGCGCCAGCAGCGCGCAGGCCAGCAAGATCAGCCACGGC
This sequence comes from uncultured delta proteobacterium, assembly GCA_963778655.1. GTDB lineage: Bacteria > Myxococcota_A > Polyangia > Polyangiales > JAFGIB01 > CAVZVA01. Next base: position 169,038 of record CAVZVA010000009.1, on the reverse strand, counting down.
ACCACCGCGCGGAACAGCTTCTCCGAGCTCTGCAGCAGGATGAACGAGCCGAGCAGGCCGCCGAGCAGCGAGGGCACCGACAGCCGCAGGGCGAGCGCGCGCCGCGCGGCGATCTCGCGGCGGTAAGCCAGCGCGGAGCTGACCGAGCCGGGCCACAGCGCCAGCGCGTTGGTGGCGTTGGCGGTGATCGCGGGCATGCCCGAGAGCAACAGCGCAGGAAAGCTCACCAGCGAGCCGCCCCCCGCGATCGCGTTGATCACGCCCGCGGTGAAACCGGCGGCGGCCAGCACCAGCATGGTGGTCGCGCTCACGCCGTGCTCGCCCGCGTGACACGCGCCGCGATCACGCCCGCTGCCGCGAGCAACAACGCCGCGAGCAGAAACGCCGCGCCGGGCAGGTGCCAGCCGCGCTGGGCGCCGATGAAACGTGCAAAGGTGAGTGAGAACAGGCCGGGGCCGATCAGCCCGGCGATCCCCACCAGCGCGCTCTGCGCGCCCTGCAGCTGGCCCTGCTGGGAGCGGCTCACGCGCCGTGTCATCAGCCCCTGGGCTGCCGGTCCCGACAGCCCCCACAGCGCCTCCACCGGCACGCCCGCCAGCACCATGCGGCTGGTGCTGGCGAGGCCGAAGATCGCGAAGCCCGCAGTTCCGAACACCAGCCCGGCCAGCAGCACGCGCCGCTCGCCGAAACGCGCCACCATCGGGCGCACCAGGCCACCCGACACGATCGTGCTGCACACTCCGACCGCGGCCAGGAACAGCCCCATGCTGCGCTCGCCCCAGCCATAGCGATAGCTGGCGTACAGCACGAACGTGCTGGGCAAGACCTCGTGCGCGATGCGCGCCAGGAAGCTCACGATCGACAGACCGAGCAGCTCGGGATGGCTGCGCAGCAAGCGCAGCGAGCCGAGCGAGCTGGCGTGCCGCCACGCGAACGGGGTGCGACGCTCGGGCGGCAGCGACTCGGGTAACACGAACACGCCGTAGATCGCGTTGAGCAGACTCAGCCCCGCCGCTACCCAGAACGGCAGCCGCGGCTCGATCGCGCCGAGCACGCCGCCGACCGCCGGGCCTAGCACGAAGCCCAGGCCGAACGCGGCGCCCAGCATGCCGAAGCCTGCGGCGCGCTTCTCCTCGGTGGTGACGTCGGCGATGTAGGCCCCGGCGGTGGGAAAACTGGCCGCGGTGATGCCCGAGATCACGCGGCCGACGAACAGCCAGCTCAGCGTGGGCGAGAGCGCCATCAGCACGTAATCGAGGCCGAGCCCGAAGCACGACAGCAGGATCACCGGGCGCCGCCCGAAGCGATCGGAGAGCGCGCCCAGCACGGGCGAGAACAACAGCTGCATCAGCGCCCACACCGTGCCGAAGAGCCCGTAGATCTCGGCCGCGTGCGCGGTGTTGCCGCCGAGGAAGCCGACCACCAGCTTGGGCAGCACCGGGATGATCATGCCCAGCGCCAGCATGTCGAGCACTACCGTGATGAAGATGAAGACCAGCGCGGCGCGACGCGGGCGCGCGGGCGAGCGGGGCATTTCCATGCGCCTACCGCGGCGTGCCCGGCGGGGTGTGCGCCTGCAGAAACGCGCGCACGCGGCGGATCGTCTCCGGCACCGCGTCGGGCTCCTTCCAGCGCTCGATCAGCTCGGCCTCGGGCGCGAGCCGCGCGATCTCGCGCGAGGTCTCCGCGGGGTGATAGGGGTCGTTGCCCATCAACACCAACAGCGGCGTGCGGCAGCCGCGCACGAAGTCGCGCGAGACGTTGAACACGAACTCGCCGCCGTACATGCGCTCGCGAAACGCGGTCCAGGCGGCGGGCTCCACCTCGGCTCGCTGCGGGCGCAGCTCCTCGGCCCAGTGCTCGAACATGGCGTCGAACAGCTGGCGGTTGTTGCCGTCGAAGCCGATCGGCTGCTGCAACACGGCCGCCGCCACGCGCTCGGGCGCGGCCTCGATCAGCCCCAGGCAATATGAGCCGCCGATGCAGCCGCCCAGCAGATGGCAGCGCTCGATTTCCAGATGGTCGAGCAGCGCGAGATGGTCGGCCCGGTAGCTGGCCCAGCCGTCGCCGGCCGTGATCGGAGCACGGGAGCGGCCGGCGTTGCGCTGGTCCAGCGCGATCACACGGAAGTCGGATTGCAGCGACGCGATCGGGTCCCAGGGCGAGCGCCGCCAGAAGGCGATGCTGGAGCGCATGCCCCCGGGCGCGAACAGCAGCAGCGGGAAGCCTGCGCCGTGCTCCTCGTAATACAGCTGGAGATCGTCACGCTCGAGCCACGGCACGGGCGGATGCTCGCAAGCGGCCTGGACGTCGCAACGTCTGCGGGGGATTTCGGCCGATTGTAGTGACCGGCCGGTCGCCTGAATCCCAAATTATTACGGGATTGCGAGGCATGAAAGTCTTGGTGGGATGACGCTGCACATTTTCGTCGCTATAGTTTGAAGGTCGAGCGAATGCTCAGGAGGAAACCGGGAGGCAACCGAATGCGGCCAAACACGAGGTGGTTGATCGGGTGGGTCGCGTTGGGCCTTTCGGGCTGTCTGGCCTCGCGACCTCAAGCCAACAACGAGACGACCACGGCGAGCAGCGAGTCCGCAGCGCCGGTGATGGTCGAGCTGCCCAGTGGCAAGCCGCCGGAGCTGGACGACCCGCACGCCCCGATCGTACGCGTGGAGCTGAAGGGCTCGCCCGCGCGGCCTGTCGCGGTGCCATTCCTCTACGGCTATCCGCTTTACGCCGACGGCCCCGCGCTGCAGGGCGTGCGCATGCTGCGCCAGGACAACTGGACCGGCTACATGCGCGAGGAGCGCAAGAACGACGACGGCGTGGTGCACATCATCGAGAGCTTTCCCGAGCTCGGCTGCTTCTTCGAAGGCGTACAGCAGGACGAGGCGCACTACGTGCCGTTGTACGTCGAATGCGATCTGCCGGTGCCCAAGGAGCGCGGCAGCAAGCGCCCGGTGGTGGGCGAGCTCGGCTACGGCAGCAAGGCCGACCAGGTGCCCAGGGAGCCGAGCCTGGCCAAGGCCTTCCTCGGCGACTGGCACGCCACCACGCCCGGCTTCGACGGCAGCAGCGGCGCCGGCTACTTCGACACCCCCAACGGTCTGCTCGGCTTCGGCTTCAAGAAGAGCAAGCTCGATAGCGTCGCCTTCGTGTTCGACGCGCCGGAGCAGCGCTGGCGCGAGCCGGCGCTGTGGCAGGCACCGCTCGGATACACGGTCGGAAAATGAGCGGCCTTTGCACGGCTGCGCGCGCGGGCCGCGGGCTGGCGTTGGCGCTGGCGCTGGCTGCCGCGGGCGGGTGGCAACCGGCCGCGGCGCACGCCGAGCATGGCCACCACGCGAAGTCCCGAAGGAAGTCGAGCAAGACGCATGGCCAGCGCGGCGCCCGCAGGGCCCGTGCCGCGGCGCCGAAGCCCACCACGGAGCCGCCCGATGCGCTGGTCGCGCTGAGCGCGCCGCGGCTGCGCAAGGTGGGCGTGCCGACTTTCGAGGGCGCGGGTGCCGACGCCTTGCGCCAGGCCGTGCTCGAGGTGCTCTCTGCGCACCCGGACGTCGAGGTGGTGGGCCAGCCCGATCTCGAGGTGGTCGGAAACAGGATCGGCGCCAAGACCAACGATCGCGGCGACCGCGAGCGGCTGGCCGCCGAGGTCGGGCTGTACGCGTGGGTCGACGGTGACGGTGATCGCGGCGTGGTTCGCGTCACCGATCCCCACGGCCGTACCATCGCATCGCTCAGCTTGCCGGCGACGGGCCACCCCGACGCCGAGACCCGCGAGCGGCTGTGGCCCGCGATTGGCCGCTACCTGAGCGACGAAGGCGCGCGCGAGTATCGGCTCGACGCGTTCAAGACGGCGGCAGCCAAGCTGCTGCAGGCGCAAGGCGAGGAGCTGGCGCACCAGAAGACCCTGGCCGAGCAGCGCAAGCAGGAACAGGCCGAGCGGCTGGTCGCGATGAAGGCGCGGGCGCAGCAGGTGCTCGCGGACCAGCAGTCCGAGCTCGAGCGGCAGTCGGCGCTGGCGGTCGAGAACGCGCGCAAGCAGGAGCAGGAGCGCCAGGCCGAGCTGGCGCAGCAGGCCGAGGCCCAGGCCGAAGCCGCGCGGCAAGCTGAGGTCGCGCGCCAGGCCGAGCTGGCCAAACAGGCTGAGCTCGCGCGCCAGGCGGAGATCGCCAAGCAGGCGGAGGCCGCGCGCCAGTCTCAGCTGGCTGCGCAGCAAGCGGCGCAACCGAGCTACGGGTACGGCGCGGCGCCGGCGGCGAGCGGGCGCTTCGGTGATGCGGCCGCCTGGCAGCCGACGCAGGCCGCGGGCTACGCGCCCGCGCCGAGCTACGCGCCCGCGCCGAGCTACGCGCCCGCGCCCAGCTACGCGCCCGCGCCGAGCTACGCGCCTGCGCCCAGCTATGCGCCTGCGCCGGCCTATGCCCCTGCACCGGCCTACGCCCCGCCCGCGCCGAGCTACGCGCCCGCGCCCAGCTACGCATCCGAGCCTCCGGTGCCGCAGGTGCCGGGCGTCTCCGAGGAGACCAAGCGCTGGCTGCAAGAGCACCGCGCGAAGATGCAGGGCCGCGCACCTTAGGACCGACCCTTGCTGTCTCGTGACCGGGGTCAGCGCGCGCAGCACCACGTGATGCACTGGACTCCGCAGCCGCCACAGTTGTTCTTGTCGCGGGTGGTGCCGGGGATGCAGGGCCAGGGGAAGCACGTGCTGGTGGTGTCGATGCAGGCGCCCGAGCAGCACGCGGTGCCGCTCGGGCAGGCGCCGCTGCTGCTGCAGCTGCAGCCGCCGTTGTGGCAGCTGGTCCCATTGCCGCAGGCGTTGCCGCAAGCGCCGCAGTTGGCGTCCGTGTCGAGCGCGGCCTCGCAGCCGTCGCCGGGCTTGCCGTTGCAGTCGTCGTAGCCCTGGGCGCAGGCGCTGATCGCGCAGCTGCCGCTCGAGCAGTCGCCGGTCGCGTGGTCCGGCGTGCAGCTCTGCTGGCAGCTGCCGCAGTACGCGGTGCTCTTCAGCGACTGCTCGCAACCGGTGTCCGGATCGCCGTCGCAGTCGCCCCAGCCGTCCTCGCACTGCAGGGCCGCACAGCGGCCGCCCTGGCACTGCGCCCCGACCACGTGCGGGAGCGTGCTGCAGTCGTGCCCGCACGCGCCGCAGCTCTCGACCCGGGTCAGGTCGACCTCACAGCCGTTGTCGCGCGCACCGTCGCAGTCACCGAAGCCGTCGTCGCAGCTCGCCAGGCCGCAGCTGCCCTCGATGCAGCCGGGCTTCGCGTGCACGTACGGACCGCAGCTCACGTCGCAGCTCGCGCAGGTCGCGGCCGCGGTCAGGTCCGCCTCGCAGCCGTTGTTGCTGTTGCCATCGCAGTCGGCCTTATCCGAGGCGCAGCTCGAGGCGGTGCAGCGGCCGCCCGCGCAGTTGGGCGCCGATGCGTCGCAGGCTTGCTCGCAGCTGCCGCAGTTGTCGGGGTCGGATGCGAGGCTCTTGCAGCCCTTGCCGTCGCAATCCCCCGAGCCGCGCGCGCAGCCGAGCGCAGTGCAGGTCCCGTCGGCGCAGCTGGCCTCGGACGCAGCGATCGAGCAGCTCATCCCGCAGGCGCCGCAGTTGCCCAGTGAGCGCAGTGAGGTCTCGCAGCCGTTGGCCGCGATGTCGTCGCAGTCGCTGAAACCGGGCTCGCAGCCGTTCTCGGCCGCGCCGTCTACGCAGCCGCCGTCGGCATCGCCGCAGCCGTGGTCGATGAGGCACGGGCCGCCCACGGCCTTGGGCACGCAGAGCTGGCTCACGACGTGAGGCAACTGGCAGCTCTCGTCGCAGGCGCCGCAGTGGTCGGGTGTGTCGAGCATGGACTCGCAACCGTTGTCCGCGAGCATGTCGCAATCGAAATGGCCGCTATGGCAGCGCACGATCGAGCAGCTCCCGTCGAGGCACACGCCGTCGGCGTTGGGCCGCTCGCAGACCGTGAGGTCGGCACCTGCGACGCAAGTCCCGGGTGCCCCTGCGTCTCCGGCACCGGCGTCGGTCGGCTTGGGCTTCGCCGCTGGCGCATGCAGCAAGCTCGGGTCGTAGGGGCTGCACCCGCCCAGCAACACGGCGAGCAGAACAAGGCCGAGGCGGCGGCCCGAGCTGCGGGCTGCACGCGTGTGCCCGCGGCAACTCCACGGCGCGGGGCGACCCGGGGCACGGCCTACGCTCATCGAGCGAGATCTTAAGGGAAGATGCGCGCGACGCGAGCACCGCGTTGCGCGAATCGACCTGAGGCGGGTCCGCGCTCGGTTGAGCGTACGTTCAGGCGCACGCACAACCACGGACACCGCCTACATCCGCGCGCGCCGCGCACGCGCGCGGCGGCGCCTGCGGCGCGCCAGCCCGAGCACGGCGGCCAGCACGGCCGGCCAGCCAAAGCCGCCCGCCGCGCGCCCGCCAGCGCGCGCGATCGAGCAATGACAGTCGGCGCCGCCGCGCGGCGCCAGCCGCGATGCGGACACGCCGGCGCCCGCGCCGCTATCCACGCTCGCATCCGGTGAGATCGAGGACGCGCTGCCGCCGCCGGGCCCGCTCATAAGGCCGCCCAGGCCCGCATCCGGCGCGCCGCTTGCTTGCGAGACGCAGCGCACGCCGGCGGACGAGCCGGCGCTGTCCACCCGCGCCAGGTGCCCGGGCGTGCACTGGCACGTGGGGTTGCCATTGATCAGTGTGCAGGTGCCCTGCCCGCAGTCGATTTCGCGGCACGGGCTGGGGCCCGCGTCTTCGTCCGCGCCGCCGAGCCCGAGCACATCGGTGGCCAATGGCTCGCAGTAGACCGCGGGCTGCGCGCCGAAGGTGGGCGTGACCATCGCGGTGCTGTCGGCGTCGCAGTAGCAACCGTCGGTGCCCGGGTCGACGGGCAAGCAGCGGCCGTGGGTGCCACAGTAGCCGAAGGTGCATGAGGGAGGCTGCTGGCAGGGGTCGTCCAGGGTCGAGTCGTGGATGTTGGAGACGTCGACCTGGGAAGAGGCGGGCACGAACACCGGGTCGACCGTCATCTCCTCGGGCGAGATGCGGGTGTAGAGCCGGGTGATGTAGGTGAAGCGCTGCAGCAGCGCGACCAGCGCGTCGTTGGCCTCGGCCGCATCGGTGTTGCCGGGGGGCACGAACGTGTTCTGCAGCTGGCTCACGATCTCCGAGGTCGCGTGCGCGTACTCGGTCACGAAGGCATGACCGCCCGCACGGTCGACCTCGCGCGAGACCAGCGCCAGGTAGTTGTTGCGGCCACGCAGCTCGTCGAAGCTCACCAAGTCGTCGGAGATGGTGAGATCGGCGTAGTTCCTGGGCCCGTAGCGCCGGTCGGCCAGGATGAACGCGAGCACCCCGATCTCCGGCTTGGCGGCGACCGCGGTCAGCCGCAGGGGGATCATCGGCTCGTCGGCGCTGTAGGTCATCACCACCGGCTCGATGTCGGACACGTCGGCGTCGGGCAGCAGCTTCATGGCGAGAAACAGCATGTGATCGCGCACGTAGAAGTTGATGAACGGCAGCATGCGATCGCTGACGCGGTAGCCGTTCTGCTGCAGCCAGCTCACCAGCTCGTCGGCCGAATCGCCCCCCAGCGTGACCGTCTGAAAGGGACCGACGGCCTGCTGCTTGTAGACGATCACGCCGCCGCTGCCGCCGAGCTGCGAGCCGCCCTGCACCAGCTTCGGTCCGCAGTTGGAGCGGTAGGTGGGCTGGGTGGCCAGGTCGAGCGCCTGGAACGCGAGACGCGGGAAGGTGCCGAGGTCGGGCACGCTCGGCACCGGCACCACCCAGGCGAAGGCGTCACGCTCGCCCGCGTACTGGATCTGCACGTAGGCGGAGATGGTTCCGTCGCCGTTGATGGTGAACAGAATGCGCTCCGCCGTCTGATCGATCGGCGTGACCGAGCAGAAGAAGCCGCCGCAGGCCGCGGCTGGATGGGTCGCGCACAGCAACCACAAGGCCGGCAGCGCGCATGCGGCGCGCATGCCCCACCACCGTCGTCCACGCCGCGCCATCACCCTCTCCCTCCGCCCACGCGCACCCGCCCCTTCTCGATCGCCAATCGCGCGCGCGCTGTCAAGCGGGCGCGGCGTGAGTCAAAGCTCGCGGTCGGAGGCGGCACGGCGCGCGCGGAGTCCAGCCCGCTCGCGTGCGGGCGCGCGGTCCAGCAGCGCCGCCAGGTAGCGCCCGGTGTGGGAGTCGCGGTCGCGCGCGACCTGCTCGGGCGTGCCCTGTGCGACGATGCGACCGCCGGCCGCGCCGCCCTCCGGGCCCAGGTCGAGCACGAAGTCGGCGCACTTGATCACGTCGAGGTTGTGCTCGATCAGCACCACCGTGTTGCCGGCCTCGACCAGCGCCTGCAGCACGCCGAGCAACCGCCGGATGTCCTCGAAGTGCAGCCCCGTGGTCGGTTCGTCGAGCACGTACAGCGTGCGTCCGGTGTGGCGCTTGCCCAGCTCGCGGCTGAGCTTGACGCGCTGCGCCTCGCCGCCGCTCAGCGTCGGCGCCGGCTGGCCCAGCTTCAGGTAGCCCAGCCCAACCTCGGCCAGCGTGTCGAGGATGCGCGCCAGCTGCGGGTGGCTTCCGAACAGCTCCCGGCAGGCATCGACGCTCAGCTCCAGCACGTCTGCGATGCTCTGCCCGCGGTAGCGCACCTCCAGCGTCTGGCTGCTGTAGCGGCGGCTGCGGCACACCTCGCACGGCACGTACACGTCCGACAGGAAGTGCATCTCGACCTTGACCACACCGTCGCCCTCGCACGCCTCGCAGCGCCCGCCCTTGACGTTGAACGAGAAGCGCCCGGCCTTGAAGCCGCGCGCGCGCGCCTCGGGCAGCTGCGCGAACACCTCGCGCACCAGATCGAAGGCTTTGGTGTAGGTGCCGGGATTGCTGCGCGGAGTGCGCCCGATCGGCTTCTGGTCGATCGCGATCACGCGGTCCAGCGCATCGAGCCCGCGAATGTCCGCGTGCGCGCCCACCGGCCCGCCGCCGCCGTGCAGCCTGCGCGCCAGCGCCGGCAGCAGGATGCCGTTGACCAGTGAGCTCTTGCCGGCGCCGCTCACCCCGGTCACCGCGGTCAGCACGCCGATCGGGATGCGCGCGTCGATGGCCTTGAGATTGTGCTCGGCCGCGCCGACGATCTCCAGCCATGCGCGCGGCGCGCGGCGCGCGCTCGGCGTCTCGATGCGCCTGCGACCGGATAGATAGTCGGCGGTCAGGCCTTGCGGGCTGCGCGCGAGCTCCTCGGGCGAGCCGCTGAAGATCACCTTGCCGCCGAGGTGGCCCGCGCCCGGACCGAAGTCGACGACGTGGTCGGCGGCGCGGATGGTCGCCTCGTCGTGCTCGACCACCAGCACCGTGTTGCCGAGATCGCGCAGTCTGTGCAGCGTCTCGATCAGGCGCGCGTTGTCGCGCTGGTGCAGCCCGATGCTGGGCTCGTCGAGCACGTACATCACGCCGCTGAGCTCGCTGCCGAGCTGGCTCGCCAGGCGAATGCGCTGCGCCTCGCCGCCGCTGAGCGAAGGGCCGGCGCGGTCCAGCGTGAGGTACTCGAGGCCGACGTTGAGCAGGAAACCGAGCCGGTTTTCGATCTCGGTCAACAGGCTCTCGGCGATGGTGGCCTGATTGCCGCGCAGCGGCAGGCTGCGCAGCGCCTCGTGCGCGTCGCGCACGGTAAGCGCGCACAGCTCGTGGATGCCCTTGTCACCCACGCGCACCGCGCGGCTCTCCACGCGCAGCCGGAAGCCGCCGCAGGCCTCGCAAGCGCGCTCGCTGAAGAAGCGCGCGTAGTGGTCGCGCATCGCCTGCGAGCTCGTCTGCTGGTAGCGCCTCATCAGCTGGCGCGCCACGCCCTCGAAGCGCATGCCCCACGAGCCGTGGCTCTCGCTGCCGCGCCGGCCCCATTCCACGCGGATGCGCCGGTCGCCCAGGCCGTACATCACTTGCTGCTGCTTCTTGGCCCCGAGCTTGTTCCAGGGCAGGTCGAGGTCCACGTCGCAGGCCTTGGCCAACGCGTCGATGATGCGGAAGGTCCAGCCTTCGCCGCGCTCCATCGCGCCCGCCCACGGCGCGATCGCGCCCTTTCGCAGCGACAGGCTCTGATCGGGAATGACCAGCGCCGGATCCACGTCCACCCGGGTGCCCAGGCCGTGGCACTCCGGGCACATGCCGAGCGGACCGTTGAAGGAGAAGCTCGCCGGGCTGAGCTCGGGAAAGGCGTGCCCGCAGCAGCTGCGCGACTCGCTGAAGCGGCGCACCGCCGCGCTCTCCGCGTCGACCACCGCCAGCTCGCCCTTGCCCTCCTTGAGCGCGAGCTCGACCGCCTCGGTCAGGCGCGGCGCCGACTGCGCCGCGACCGTGATCCGGTCGACCACCAGCTCGACGTCGTGCTTGCGCTTCTTGTCCAGCACGGGCGGCGGCTCCAGCTCGTGCAGCGCTCCATCGATGCGCACCCGCACGTAGCCGCGGCGGCGCAGGTCCTCGAACAGCTCGCGCTGCTCGCCCTTGCGCTGCGCGACCAGCGGCGCGAGCAGCAGCACGCGCCGCCCGGCCGCCTCCACGAGCAGCGCCTCCACGATCTCCTGCGGCGAGCTGGCGCTGACCGGTTTGCCGCACAGATGACAGTGCTGGCGCCCCACGCGCGCGTACAGCACGCGCAGGTAGTCGTAGATCTCGGTGACCGTGCCCACGGTGGAGCGCGGGTTGTGCGAGGCGCTCTTCTGCTCGATCGCGATGGTCGGCGACAGCCCGCGCAGGCGCTCGACCGGCGGCCGGTCGAGCTGGCCCAGGAACTGCCGCGCGTAGGCGCTGAGGCTCTCGATGTAGCGGCGCTGGCCTTCGGCGTAGAGCGTGTCGAAAGCCAGGCTGCTCTTGCCCGAGCCGCTGACGCCGGTGAAGACGACGTACTTACGCTTGGGGATGCACAGCCGGTCGATCTGCAGGTTGTGCGTGCGCGCGCCGATCACCTCGACGAACTCGGGCTCGCGCGCCGAGCCGTTTGCCGCCTTGGTCCGAACCGAGCTGCGCATTGGGTCGACTTGGCGCCGCGACGCGGGCGCGCTCGCGGCGGTCCGGTGCCTTAGCACGGCGATCGCAGCCTGTCCGCGCTACGGCGCATTGGGGGGGGCCACGGTCGATGGCTCCCCCAATGTGAGTGGCCAGCTCGTGCAAAGCGTTGCACAAGGGATCCTACATTGCGCACCCCATATTGCGCACCCACGGACTCACCTAAACAGGGCGCCACTGACTAACACAATGAATTTACACGACTTCGACCTATCCCTAGGGCTTTCTGATGGTTGGCACAGCACGTGCTTCGACTTCCGGGTATGAAAGGCCGCGCGCCTTGAACAGCGCCGGAAGCAAACCATGACTCGCCTCGCAGTTGCAGGTTTCCTATTCGCCATCCTCGGTTTCGCGTCGCTTCCGTCGGGTGCGCACGCGCTCAACCACGAGTCGCCCACGGCCAGCGGCGGATCGAGCTCGGTGCCCGAGCTCGATCCAGCCGGGGCGGCCTCCGCGCTCACACTGCTGGCAGGCGGCATCCTGATGCTGACCGGCCGGCGTCGCCGCAACGGCTCCTGAACGCCGGAGCCACCGCGCCGCGGGCGCGGCCGCTGCTGCTGCGCGCTGCGCCCGCCACCTTGGCTGCGCTGCTGGCCGCCGCGAGCATCTGGGCCTACGGTTATCCGGGCCCACCCGACGCTCGGCCAGCGCCCGGCGACCTCGGCCTGCTGCGGCACTTGGCCCACTACGCGGCACCGTGGTCGCGCCGGCGCGCGCAGCGCGCGCCTGTCCGCATCGACGCGCGCGGTCTGCTGCCGGCCGATGTCGTGCTGGCCAGCCTCGCGGACAGTCCCTATGGCTACTGGTCGCACGTCACCGCGCTGACCGGTGACGACCAGGTGCTCGGGCACAACGTGCTGTTCGGCATCTTCGCGATGAAGCTGACCGCCCTGGTCAGCTACGACGACGTACGCGTGCTGCGTGCACCCCTGCGCCCGGACCAGCGCGCGCGCGTGGCGCGCTTCCTGAACGGGCTGCGCGGCGCGGTCTTTCAGCTCGGAGCGCGCAAGGGCGACCCTTACCAGTGGACCTGCGCAAAGGCGGTGTGGGCCGCGTATCGCGCTGTGGGCATCGACCTCGCCCCGGGCCGCAGCCTGGTCGTGCCCGACGACATCGCCGCGAGCCCGCGGTTGCACCTCGTGCGCGAGTGGAGGTCGCCGTGAAGGCGGCGCTGCAGCACGCGAGCCTGTGCTGGCTGGCGCACGCCGTGCTCGCGTTCGTGGCGATCGCGCTCGGCCCGTGGCCGCTGTACCTGTGGCTGCCGTGGGCGGCGCACGTCGCGCTGCAGGTGCGCGCTGCGGGCTACCTGCGCGCGGACTTGCGGCAAGGCGCTTTGCGAGCCGCGCGGCCCAGCGTGCTGCTTTGCCACGCGCCCGGCTTGCTGCTGTCGGCCTGGTCGCTGGGCATCTTCGCGGGTCTGCTCGCGCAGCGCTTTCCGGTCATGGTAGGGCTGCAGATCTGGACCGCGGCATGGACCCCGTTGATCACGCGTGTGCCGAGGGGCGGTCGCCGCGCCCACTACCTGTGGGTAGTGGCAGCGCTGCCCTGGCTCGAGGCGGCCGCCATGTTGCGACTGGCGCAGGCGGCGCCGCCACGCGCGCGGGCGCCGCTGCGCGAGCGCGCGGCCCCCGAAATGGACGCGGCACAGGGCGACGCCGGGGCCTGAGACGCCGGCCGCATTTCGCCGCGCGACGCCGCCTCTCAACAAACGGGCAGGCCGGCCGCGAGCGAGACGCAGCCTTCGGCGTTGCAGGCGTGTGAGCGCGCGCCCGTACCCTGCGCGGGACAGCCGTCGAGCGCCCGCACAGCCTTGGTCAGGGCGGCAGCCAGGTTGAGCTCCTTGCGCGCGCGCAAGCGCATGCCGCAGTCCAGATAGATGCGTGCCAGCAGGCGATGGTTGGCCGGGTTGTCGGGCTCGAGGAAGATCGCGCGCTCGGCGAACGACTGCGCGCGCCGGAGCTCGCGGTTGGCCTCGAGCAGTGCGCGCGCCGCGCGCCGCGCGCAATCCGGGTCGTCGGGCCGGCGCTCGTACACGAAGGTCCACGAGCACGCGGCACGCTCCCACAGCTGCCGCCCTTCCTCGTATTGGGCCTGCAGCTCGTGCAACTCCGCCAGCGCCTCGTCCCCGAGGCTGGCGTCTGCGCCGCTCGCTTGTGCCGCGATCCGCGCGGCCCTGCCCAGATACGCCTCGTACTCGCCGCGCGCGCGCGGATCGCTCAGCGTGGCGTGAGCATCGGCAAACCGGGCGGCGATCTCCTCGAGCACCGCGAGCAGCGGACCCAGCGTACGACCAGGATACGCCTCGGGACCGAGCTTGCGGACCAGCGCCTGGTACGCCGCGTGGATCTGCTCGCCGGCGGCATCGCGGGTGAGCCCCAGGATCTCGAAGTCGTCCTCGCTCGCGGTGCGGGCGTGCATGGCGAGGATCTCCCGCTGCTGCGCCGGCTCGAGGTCGGTCGAGCGCCCCACGCGGAACGGCGCCGAAGCGCGGTCGGCCACGCGTTCGAGCGCGCTGCCGCCCGTGCTGGCCGCGCCCTGCGGCGCCGAAGCGGGCGGGACAAGCTCGACCAGCCCGCGTTGCTGCAGCTGGTGGACCATCTCGACCACGGCGTCGAGCTCGACGCCGACCGACTCGGCCAGCGCCTCCGGTGAGCGGGTGCCGTCCGCGTAGCCGAGCACGTAGTCGAGCATGGGATCGGTGAGCGGTCGATTCGCGATCGCCTCCACGATCGCGTGGGCGAGCAGCGGGCGGCTGTCGTTGGCCCTGGCCAGGCGCACGATGGCGACGATCGCCTGGCGCTGCTCGGCGTCGAGCCGCTCGAAGCGCAGGCCCATACCCGGCTCGATACCGGCTGGCATGCCCGGCCGCGCGGTCACCGTGCGCACCACGCGCGCGCGCACAGTGAGGCGAGGGCCGTGCGGGCGATCGATGCCGAGCTCGACCACCGCCTGCAGCGGCAAGCACGGCTTGCACACTACGAACAGGCCGCCGAGCGTGATGTTGCGCGCTTCCATCGCGATCGCTTCGGCACCGCCTTCTGAACGCACGCACACCACCTCACGGTACGGGAAACGTCGGCTGGTTCGGTGTCTGATTGCCATGGCGTCCGGGTGTTGCAGCGGTCGTGCCAGGCCTCGATCGCGCTGAAACCTCGGGTGTTTTTGGCGAGCGGCCGCGCACGTGGGGGCGAGTTGCCTGGGCGATAGCGCGATCGACCACAGCCGCGGCGCGCGCCCGCTCAGGACACGGTGCGCATGGAACGTACGATGCGGCCGTAGCCGACAACGCCAGCAGGAGCGGTGCCTCCCGCGGTCGCCATGACCACCAAGCCCTCCAAGGTCTCAACGGTTTATCGCAAGGCGCGGCGTCCATCACTGCGCTCGAGTGCGAGGCCCGAGCCGAAGACCCACGATGTGATCGCTGCGCTACACCGCCAAGACGCCTCGGGGGCGAGCGCGCTCACGGCGGCGATTTCTTCGTGAGCTACATCTGATTTCTTTGCGCAACCGACCGGAGCCCGCTCGCGGGAGCGTTTCTTCGTGCTATGAGGGCCCGATGCCGCGCACCTGGGATCCGAGCGCACTCTCCCCGCAGCAAGCCCTACAACGCCTGATCGACGGCAACCTGCGTTTCCGGCAGGGCGAGGCCGCGTCATTGGCGGGCTCCTGGAGCGGCGATCAAGCGGCCGTGGCGCAGCGCCCGTTCGCGATCGTGCTGGGCTGCTCCGACTCGCGCACGCCGGTCGAGATCCTGTTCGACGAGGGCTTCGGCTCGCTGTTCGTGGTGCGGGTCGCGGGCAACATCGTCGCGCCCTCGGTTGTCGGCTCGATCGAGTTTGCCGCCTCGCAGTTCGGCACGCGCCTGGTGGTGGTGATGGGCCACACGCGCTGCGGTGCCATCTCCGCGACGCTGAACGCGCTCGCCACCGGGATGGGCCCCGAGTCGCGCAACATCCGTTCGATCACCGACCGCATCGCGCCGCACATCGAGGCCCTGGCCCGCACCGGAGAGGCGCAAGCGGTCGCGCGCGAGTGCATGCGCGCCAACGTCAAGGCTTCCGCCGACCACCTGCGCCACGGCAGCCAGATCATCGAGGAGCTGGTGCTGGCCGGACGCGTGGCGGTGGTGAGCGCCGAGTACGAGCTCGAGACCGGAGCCGTGAATTTCTTCGACGGCGTGCCTCCCGCCGCCTGAGCGCGGCGGCCGCGGCCAGCGCGTGGGGCGACCTCAGTCGCCAGAGGTTGCGAGCCGCCGCAGCGAGGCGTCGGCCATGCGGCAGATCCGCCACTCGGAAAGCAGCTCGGCGTCGAGGCCGCGGTAGAAGTCGATCGCGGAGGTGTTCCACTCCAGCACCGACCATTCCAGGCGCGCGCAATCGCGCTGGGCCGCCAGCGCCGCCACGCGGCGCAATAACGCGCGGCCCACGCCGCGACGGCGCGCTTCGGGCAGCACGAACAGATCCTCCAGCCAGATCCCACGCTTGCCGCGCCAGGTCGAGTAGGTGTGGAAGAACAGCGCGATGCCGAGCGGCCGGCCCGTCTCGTGCGCGAGCAGGCACTCGAACGGAGGCTGCGGCGAGCCGAGCTGAGCTGCGAGCGTGGGCGCGTCCACCTGGACCGCTTGCGGCTGGCGCTCGTACTCGGCCAGCGCGCGGATGAAATGCAGCAGCGTCGCCGCGTCGGCGGCGGTGGCAAACCGGATCTCGAGCATGGCCGCGGTGTAGACGCGGGCGCGGGTCCGGGCAAGGGGCCCGGCGCGGCCGCACGGGCCGCTTGGCCGAAAATGTGGGATCAGTGTCCTTGAAGCCAGCTCCGCTGGACGCCAGCATGAGGCCATGAGCGCCGGCCGCCGCATCGTGTTCGCGCCGTTTAGCGGCATCCAGAGCCTCGACTTGGTGGGGCCGCTCGAGGTGTTCGCCGGCGCCAATACGCTGCTGCGCCAGGCCGGGCGCCCGCCCGAGTACGCGACCCGCGTGCTTACAGCCGGGGGCGCGCCGATCACCAGCGCAAGCGGGCTCGGTCTGGAGCCGCACGGCGCGCTCGAGCAACTGCGCGGAGCGATCGACACGCTGATCGTGCCCGGCGGCAGCGGAGTGCACGACGCGCTGCACGACCGCGCGCTGCTGCGCGGGCTCGGCCGCGCGGCGCGGCGGGCGCGCCGCGTGGTGTCGGTGTGCACCGGCGCCTTCCTGCTGGCCGAGCTGGGGCTGCTCGAGGGCCGGCGCGCGACCACGCACTGGGCGAGCTGCGCGCGCTTGGCCGCGCGATACCCCGCGGTGCGCGTCCAGAGCGAGCCGATCTTCGTGCGCGACGGCCACATCTACACCTCCGCGGGCGTCACCGCAGGCATCGATCTGGCGCTGGCGCTGGTCGAGGAGGACCTCGGTGTCGAGGCCGCGCTCGCGATCGCGCGCGGCCTGGTGCTGTTCCTGCGCCGGCCAGGCAACCAGGCGCAGTTCAGCGCGCAGCTCGCGCGGCAGGCCGCGGACCGCGAGCCGCTGCGCGAGGTGCAGCGTTTCATCGCCGACAACCCGGACGCCGATCTGTCGGCCGAGACCCTGGCACGACACGCGGGCATGAGCGTGCGCAACTTCTCGCGCTGCTTCCACGCTCAGGTCGGGGTCACGCCGGCGCGCTACGTGCAGAGCGTGCGGCTCGAAGCCGCGCGGCGACGACTGGTCGAGTCGCGCGACGGCGTCGATGCCATCGCCGCGGCGTGCGGCTTCCGCAGCGCCGAATCGCTGCGCCGCGCGTTCGTGCACAAGCTCGCGGTGACCCCGTCCGACTATCGCACCCGGTTTCGTGCGGCGCATTGAGCCGACGGAGGAAGACCATGTCCGAGAGCCAAGAGCGACTCCAGATCGCGATGCTGTTGTTCGACGACGTCGATGCGCAGGACGTGGTCGGTCCGTACGAAGTGCTGCGCTGGCTGCCCGGGGCCGAGGTCGCATTCGTGGCAGCGACGCCGGGCGCCAAGCGCAGCG
Organism: uncultured delta proteobacterium; assembly: GCA_963778655.1. Lineage (GTDB taxonomy): Bacteria > Myxococcota_A > Polyangia > Polyangiales > JAFGIB01 > CAVZVA01. Next base: position 152,004 of record CAVZVA010000009.1, on the reverse strand, counting down.
AGCGCGGGGGGCTGGCGCTGGTGGCCGAGCGCGCGCTCTCCGAGCTGCCGCGGCCGGAGATCGTGCTGGTGCCGGGCGGACCGGGCGAGGCGGCCGTGCGCGAGGACCACGCCGTGCTCGACTGGCTCGCGGCCGCGCACGAGCACACCCGCTACACCGTCTCGGTGTGCACCGGCGCGCTGGTGCTCGGCGCCGCGGGGCTGCTGCGCGGCAAGCACGCGACCACCCACTGGACCGCGCTCGGCGAGCTCGCTGCCTTCGGCGCCACCGCGGTGCGCGAGCGCTACGTGTTCGACGGCAAGCTGGTGAGCTCGGCCGGGGTGTCGGCGGGCATCGACATGGCGCTCGCGCTGGCGGCGCGCGTCGCCGGCGAGCAGGCGGCGCAGGCCATCCAGCTCGGCATCGAGTACGACCCCGCGCCGCCCTTCGACGCCGGCTCGCCCGAGCGCTGCTCCCAGCCAATCGTCGAGCTGGTGCGCCGGGCCTCGCGCTTCGCGAGCGCGCGTCCTGCGGGCTGGGACATCGGTTCGTAAATCCGTTGCGGATTTTCGACCGATGCCAACTAGCACAGCGTCCGCGAGATGGGGTCAAGCGATCGTGCGTGAGGTGGGTCCGAGCGCAAGGCGCCGCAGCGCAGCAATACTCCGTGATCGGCATGGCCGTTCCCGAATCGGGAACGGTCAGTTAGCGATATCCCGGAGCACACCTGAATGCGCTCCTTGGATACCCCTGAAGCCCTCACACGGGTCGGCTTGCGTGTTTGGCCCCCGCCCATCTCGGTGTAGGCTGCGCCACGTGAGCGACAGCAACGAACCGGAGCTTTATCTGCCGGCGGAATCGGCCGGTCGCGCGCCCGGACGCGGCCGGCTTCAGGGCCGTCGCGTGCTGGTCGTCGGTGGCGGCCAGGACGATCGCGGCGTCGATGATCCGCCGATCGGCAACGGCCGCGCGATGAGCCTGTTGTTCGCGCGCGAAGGTGGGCGCGTGGCGGTGGCCGACCGCAACGCCCAGAGCGCCGAGCAGACCGCGCAGCTCGTACGCGAGCAGCACGGCGAGGCCGTCGCGATCACCGCCGACGTCACCAAGCCCGATCAGATCGAGCGCATGGTGGCGGCGGCCGCCGAGCAGCTCGGCGGGCTCGACGGCGTCGTCTACAACGTCGGCATCGGCAACGAGATGTGGCTCGCAAACGTGACGCCGGAGGGCTGGGACTTCGCGCTCTCGGTCAACCTGCGCGGCGCCGCGCTCACGCTCAAGGCGGCGCTGCCGGTGCTGTCGCACGGCGCCTCGGCGGTGCTGATCTCGTCGACCGCGTCGCTCAAGCCGGGCAGCCGCATCCCCGCGTACGACACCTCCAAGGCGGCGCTCGCGGGGCTGATGCGGCACGCGGCCTTCGAAGGCGCGCGCCGCCGCATCCGCGTCAACGTGGTCGCGCCGGGCTTGATGGACACGGCGCTCGGGCGCCGCGCGTCCAGGGGTCGCGCCTCGCGTGCGGCCACCCCGGTTCCGCTCGGCCGCCAGGGCACGGGCTGGGAGACCGCGTACGCCGGACTGTTCCTGATCAGCGACGAGTCGGCCTACCTCACCGGCCAGGTGCTGGTGGTGGACGGCGGCCTGAGCGCGTTGCGCTGAGCGCCGGGCACGGCGCCGCGTAGCGCGCTCGACCACAGGCGTGGTGGCGCACGCCAGCGGCCCGCTGCGCGCGGGCGATTATGCGGCGGAATCGCGCGGGCGAGCCGCTGGCATGTCGCTTGCTCCTGTGCCTGGTGCCGCACGGCTGTAGTTGCCGGCGACGGCTACAAGGAGTCGGACATGCTTGAAGGACGATACGGTGGATTGCAGGAACGGTCGGGCGAGCGTGCTCGCACGGATCAGAGGAGAGCAACCGTGCGGCGAATGCGCGGCGCCACCGGCAGCCGAGCGCTAGCCCTGCTGGTGCTCGCCGTGAGCGGATTGTGCGGAATCGGGCGTGCTGCGGCGCAGACGGCCGACGTCACCATCACCATCGACCCCGACTCGCGAGATGCGTGGAGCGACCCCTTCTTCCTCTCGGAGGACGAGTACAACTGCACGGCCGACACCGCCAACATCGACTTCGATCACGTCTCTGAGATTCGCTTCGTGGTCCAGCTCCCGAGCGGCAAGGCGATTCACGTGGAGCGCGCGGGCGTGACCATGGGGCTCAGCGCCAACTTCGGCGGCAGCTCGCTCAGCTATCCGACCACCTCGGCCACGACCGACGCCTTCGCCAACGGCACGACCGATCCCCCGGCCTTCTCTTCCAGCGGCGTCGAGCACGGCACCCCCGACGACACGTTCTGGTTGGAGCTCTCCACGGCGTCGAGCTCGGATGCGTGGACCTATACAGGGAGCACGCACACCCTCGCGCCCTGGCGCAGCGGCTCGGTGAGCGCGGCCTTCCAGGGGTGCTACGTGTGGTTCGACTACTTCAGCGAAGGCAGCGATCCCGGCACCCTCACCAGCGTGCAGACCGTCGCGACCGCGCCCAAGCTGGTCGATGTCGCCGATGACGACGGCTCGCTCTGTGGCGACCTCGGCGGCGTCGTGGTCTACGCCGGTTTGGACGACGGGACGGGCGGCGGCACGGCCGAAGACGGCGTGCTCCAGCCTGGCGAGCGCACGTTTTCGCAGGCGATCTGCAACGGCGCGACGGGCGTGACCGGCACCACGGGTGCTCAGGGCGCACCGGGGGCAGACGGCAAGGACGGCGCAGACGGCGCGAACGGCACGGATGGTGTCGATGGCGCGCCGGGCGCAGACGGCAAAGATGGTGTCGATGGCGCGCCGGGCGCAGACGGCAAAGATGGTGCCGATGGCGCGCCGGGCGCAGACGGCGCAAACGGCACGGATGGTGCCGATGGCGCGCCGGGCGCAGACGGCAAAGATGGTGCCGATGGCGCGCCGGGCGCAGACGGCAAAGATGGGCTGAGCGCGCTCGTGAGCCTGACCGACGAACCGGCTGGGGAGAGCTGTCCCAATGGCGGCCAGCGCGTCGATGTGGGCTTCGACGAAAATGCGAACGAGGTTCTCGACGGCGACGAGATCGCCACGACCCGCTACCTCTGCAACGGCATCGACGGCAAGGACGGCATCGACGGCAAGGACGGGGCCGACGGCAAGGACGGTGCTGACGGAGAGAACGGGATCAACGCCTTGGTCGCGGTACACGAGGAACCCGCAGGCGCGTTCTGCGCGCAAGGCGGACAGCGCCTGGATACTGGGCTCGACGTCAACCGCAACGACATCCTGGACGAAGAGGAGGTCAGCGCGACCAGCTATGTGTGCAACGGCGTCAACGGGGCGGACGGCAGCGACGGCCTCAACGGCAGCGACGGCCTCAACGGCAGCGACGGCCTCAACGGCAGCGACGGCCTCAACGGCAGCGACGGCCTCAACGGCGCGGACGGCAAGGACGGAGCCGACGGCCTCAACGGCGCGGACGGCAAGGACGGAGCCGACGGCCTCAACGGCGCGGACGGCAAGGACGGAGCCGACGGCCTCAACGGCGCGGACGGCAAGAACGGAACCGCCGGAGCCAACGCGCTAATCGCGGTTAGCGCGGAGCCCGCCGGCGTCCACTGCGTCCTGGGCGGCCGCCGCATCGACACCGGTCTCGACTTCGACCGCAGCGGCACCCTCGACGCTGCCGAGATCGGCAACACGGCCTACGTGTGCAACGTCCAGGCCGGCAGCGTGCAGAGCGCGAGCTTGTCCGGAGGCTCGAGCGTGACCGGCTGTAGCGTGGCGCGCCCGGGCGTGGGCCGCTCGAGCACCTTGTGGTGGGTGCTGGCCGCCGGCCTGATGCTCGCGGTCCGCCGCCGCCGCGCTCGCTGAAGCGAGCAACTCACACGCAGCGAGGCGCGTCGCCGGCCGGCTCTCAGCACGGCCGGCGGCGCGTTTCGCCGTTCCGGCACGCCCGCTTGAGCCGCCGGGCGAAATCGCGGATGCCGCGCGCGGAGCCGGGGCACCCTGATCGGTCTTCCAGCGGGCTTCGAGTGGGGCGTGGCGCGTTGTGGTACGCGCAGGTGATCGCCGGCAACCACCTGTCCGAGGAGCGGACGCGCGCAATGGCTGCGATCCAAATGACCGATCACGCTTCGATCCCGAATCGCGAACTCTGATTTAGAACTTCACTTCGGGGAACGGCGGCTCGGGCTTCGCGAACAGATAGCCCTGCATGACGTTGCAGCCGAGCCGCGCCAGCGTGTCGCGCTCGGTGCGCGTCTCGATGCCCTCCGCGACCACCAGCACGTCCATCTCGCCGCACAGCTTCGTCATCGCGCCAACCAGTTTCTGCCGCGTCGAGTCGACGTCGACGTCACGCACCAGCGACATGTCGATCTTCATCACCTCGGGCAGCAGCTGGGCGATGCTCGAGAGACCGGCGTAGCCGGCGCCCATGTCGTCGATGGCGAGGCGAAAGCCCATCTGCCGCAGCCGCGAGATCTTGGTCTGCAACCCGTCGATCTCGTCGACCGAGGCGCGCTCCGTGATCTCGAGCACGACCTTATGCGCGACCAGCGAAAGAGGCGCGGACGGGTCGTAGAGGTCGGGGTCGCACAGATCCTCGGGATGGAGGTTGACGAATGCTTGCGGGATCGGCGACTTCGCCAGCGTGGCGCCAACGTGGTGGCGCACCGCTCGGCCCACCTCGAACAAGCGACCCAGGCGTTGCGCCGCGTCCATGATCGCGCCCGGGTGGGGCAGCGTGCGCTCGCCCGAACGCAGCAGCGCTTCGTAGCCGATCACCCGGCGCTGCGCGTAGTGGACCAGCGGCTGGTACGCCATCCACATGCCGGCCAGCGCGCGCTCGAAGCCGAGCTCGAGGCCCACACGGTCGCCGAGCAGCTTGCCCTCGTCGCCCAGGTGCGCGAGCGCCTCGCGCTTGAGCCGCGCCAGCCCACCCAGCCGCACCGCCTGCTCCACGGCTGCGAGCAGCTCGGCGAGCTCGATCGGCTTGCGCAGATAGCGGATGGCGCCGAACTCCACCGCCTGCAGCGCGGTCTCGAGACTCGGGCTGCCGGTCACCAGCACGACCGGGACGTCGAGATCGCGCGCGCGCACCGCGCGCAACAGATCGATGCCGTCGAGCTTCGGCATCGCGATGTCGCTGACGATCGCATCGAAACGCTGCGACTCGAGCAGCTGGACCGCTTGGCTGCCGTCGGCTGCCACCTCGACCTTGAAGCCGGCTGCGCTGAGCACGCGCGCGTAAGCCTTGGCGAGTGCCACCTCGTCGTCCGCGACGAGCACGGTCCCTCGCTCACTACTGCGTACTTGCACGCTGTTCATGTTCCGGCTTGCTGATCGTAGAGCCCCCGGTAGCCGATGAGAAGGATCTGTTTTGCTGGCGCCAAGTACGCACACGCACGTATGGTGGAAACCGGTCATATCCGAACGCGCGAGGTGCCTCTCCCGGGCAGGATTGGCCCGAGGCGCCCGGCGCAAGGCCGGCGTCACGAAGCTTCGAGCAGCGCCTTCAGGCGCGCGAGCTCCTTCTCGTTGGCACGGCGCATCGCGGCCACCACGGTGTTTGCTCCAGATGCAGGGTGCGGGCGGGAGCCCGAGGGCGTAGTCCATCCTACGTCGAGCGGAGAGCGCGCGTCCCATGCGCCCGCGAGGGCCCCGAAATCGTGCGTGTTTCAATATGTTCGGTGCTCTAGGCCTACACTTTCAGCGTGGCGTAGCCCGGACAGCGCCCGTCCCGGGTCGCGATTTCGATTTTGTCCATGCTCCACGCCGAGCATAGCCGACTCGAGCGCGGAAAGGCCGCGCGGGGACTTGCATTGCGCGCAAGGGGCCCGATGTACTTCCGGCGCGCCGCCGTCGGGGTGACGGTGACGCCGTGCCCGGCGACGAGGTCGAGTCGATTCCCCTGCCGGAATGAGAAGGAGGCCCGCATGCCCAACCAGCCCCCAACACCCACGCTCAAGCTCTTGGTATTCGCCGCGTCGTTGCGCGCCGAATCGGTCAATCGCAAGCTCGCCGCGCTGGTGGCCCGCGTCGCAGCGCAAGCTGGTGCCACGGTCGACTTCGCGGCCATGCGCGAGCTCGACGTGCCGCTGTACGACGGCGACCTGGAGAGCGAGAAAGGGATTCCGCCCGGCGCCCACACGCTGCGAGAGCGCCTGATCGCGAGCGATGCGTTCGTGATCGTGTCGCCCGAATACAACGCGTCGATGCCGGGCGTGCTCAAGAACCTGATCGACTGGACCTCGCGCTTCCGCCCGCAGCCCTTCGACGGGCGCCACGGCCTGCTGCTCCCGGCCTCACCCGCGATGGTGGGAGGCAACCGCGGCCTGTGGGCGCTGCGCGTGCCGCTCGAGCACCTGGGCGCCCGCATCTACCCCGACATGTTCTCGCTGGCCATGGCGACCAAGGCCTTCGACGGCGACGACCTCGCGGATGCCGGCCTGCGCGCCCGCTTGGACAAGACCCTGCAGGCATTCTTCTCGCTGGTGGAAGCAGCCAAGCACTACCCGTGCATGAAGCGAGCCTGGGTCGAGTTCCTCGGCGAGCCCCCCGGCTCGGCCGCCGACCGCGTCGACCCGGTGTAGCTTCCGCCGTCAGGGCGCTCCGCTCGCGTCGTAGTGCGTGAAGCCGTAGTCGCCGAGCTCGCCACAACCGCTCGAGCCGCGCCACAAGCCGATGCCCGGGTCGCCTGTGGCGAAGGTCGAATCGCTGGCGCTCGCCCGCATCACGCCATTGACCGAGAGCGTGATCTGATCGCCCTTGATCACGGCGCTGATGGTGTCGCCGTCGTGTACGCCGCCCGGCACGCTGCCGCTGCCGAGATAGGTGAAGTCGCCGACTGCGCCGTTCCAGCGCACGATCTGGGCATAGCTTCCGTCGTAAGCGAGGTTGCACTCGTAGCCGCGCGCGTTGTGCGCCGAGTCGGCCCAGCGCAGCAGGATCTCGACCTCGTGCGTGCAGCTGCCGTCGATGCTGCCCAGGTGGATCACCCCGCTGGCCTGTTGGTCCGGCGCAAAGCCGGACAGGTACGCGTACGAGTCGTCGTATTGCTGCGGCCCCGAGCGCGACACCCCCAGCGCCTGCGTCCCACGCGCAATGCCGCCCAGGGTCTCGACCCGCGTCCAGTCAAGCCCGTCGTGATGCCACGCGCCGTTCTCCGAGATCGGCGACTCCGTGAGATCGAAGTCGGTGCTGTACGCCGCGCCGCCCATTCCGCCCGCGCCGCCGGTTGCGCCCGCGCCGCCGGTTGCGCCCGCGCCGCCCGTTGCGCCCATTCCGCCTGCTCCGCCTGTCGCCGTCGCGCCGCCGGCACCGGTCGTGCCGCCATCTGCTGCTGCGCCGCCCGTGCCCACCGCGCCACCGCTGCCCGCGGCACCCGCGTCCGCCGCCGCGCCGGCCGTTCCGCCTGCGCCGCCCCTCCCCTTCGCGCCGCCTGCTTTCGCTGCGCCGCCGGCGCCTGCGGCGCCGCCGCTGCCCGCACCCGCAGCACCGCCCGCTGTGCCGCGCCCGCCGCTACTCGTTCCGGCGGCACCACCCGACCCAGCGCCGCCCGCCACCCCGGCGTCGCCGCTCGCCTTGCAGCCACACCCGAGCCCGACCGCAAGCGCGAGCACGAGCCCCCGGCGCACGCCACCGCACGCCCGCGCCAGTCGTCGCCCGCGCCTCGCCATGCGATCGATCGTGACCTGAAACGCCGCGCCTGCTCAAGGGGCCGGACGCTGCTGCTGGTCAGCAACAGCCGCCGCCGGCCTTGCTGCTCTCCTCCTCGGCGATCTTGGGCACGCAGCAACCGGCACCGCTCGTCTGCTTCTCCATCACGGCCGCCTCGCCCTTGACCACGAACACCTCCCAGGCGTTGCCATCTGGATCCTCGACCCAGACCTTGTCTTGCAGCGCGTAGCAGCACTCCGTGTTCTGCTCGGTCTTGGTGACCAGCCCGGCCTGCTTGAAGCGCGTCCAGGCCACTGCGACGTCTTCGCTGCTGGCGACCTGGATCCCGAAGTGGCTGGCATTGACGCCGGTGCGCGGCGCCTGCTGCATCGTGAGGTTCAGCGCCGGTGCTTCCAGATCGAACTTGGCATAGCCCGGCCGCCGCTTGCTGGCCGCTACGCCGAACGCCTTCTCATAGAACGCAACCGAGGCGTCGATGTCGGTGACGTTGAGTGAAACGTGGGGCTTGAGGATGTTCATGACCGATCTCCTTCCATTTCTTTCGAAACATTGGGCCAAAAAAAATCAACAGCACGCGCCCTTGGCGCCCCCCGCCTTGCAGCAGTCCTCCCACAGGTAGTTCGTGAGGCTGCGCAGCGCTGCGTACTGGGCGGCATAGTAGTGGAACGTCCCCTCGCCGCGCGCCGACATCACGCCGGCATCCACCAGGCGCTTGAGATGGTGGCTGAGCGTCGACGCCGGCAGATCGGCGTGCTTCTGGATCTCCCCTGCCGAGGCGCCTTGCGGCCCGGCCTGTACCACGAAGCGCAGGATCTTCAGCCGGACCGGGTGTCCGAGCGCGCTGAGCTGCTCGGCATGGCGCTGGAGCTTCGCGGTCACCTCGTACTTCTAGTATTTTCGAAGCATAGACGCAAGCCTTTCGCCACGGAAAAGCGCTCGCCGCGATTGGGCTCGGCGCCGCCGGCGCACCCGTCGCGCGCCGAAATCGAGCGAAATAGGCTCTAGAGCACCGAACATATTGAAACACGCACGATTTCGGGGCCCTCGCGGGCGCATGGCACGCGCGCTCCCCGCTCGACGTAGGATGGACTACGCCTTCGGGCTCCCGCCCGCACCCTGCATCCCGCCATGACCCCGACTTCGCACACGTTTCAATAGGTTCGGTGCTCTAGCACTAGCGGTCCGGAGGGCCGTAGAGCGAGTGGCGCCAGTCGACGTAGGCGATCACCCCGCCCAGCCCCCACTCCATCGACTGAACCAGCTTCCCGTCCGGGTCGACCTCGTGGATCGTGCCCTTCACGCCGTAGTTGACCAGCGTGTTGCCGTCCGGCAGCCGCTGCACGTCGCCGAAGGCGTACGTCTGCAGGCCGCCGTCGTATTGCCAGACCCGGGTCGCTGTCTTGGTCGCTTCGTCGAGCTTGACTTCGTACACCATCGAGGAGCCCCCGGGATTGCCTCCGCCGGTGAGCGGGTTGATCCCGTTGTTGAACATCAGCAAGCGATCGGGAGCGAGCACGTGGTGCCCGTGCTCTCCGTTCCAGCTGATGGCGTCGCCCTGGGTGAAGGTGCTATGCGCGCCGCCGAGGATCCAGAGCACCTTGCCGGTCCGCGTCATCTTGACGTAGCAGTCGTTGCCCAGATCGGAAAACGTGATGGTGTCGTCGGCGGGCCAGTAGTGGATCGAATTGACCAGGCAGTTGCTGCCGTGATCGGCTTGATCGACGGTGATGATGTCGTGACGTTGCCCGTCCGGCGTACGCTCCACGATCTTCATGCAGCTGCCCGACGAGTTGTGATCGGGCATGATGTACGAGCCGTCTGGCGTGATGTCGAAGTCGTGCGTGGGATCTCCGAACTCGCTCAGGCCGTACGTGTCCACCTGCGTGCCATCGACGCTCACCCTGTGGATCACCGGAGTGCCGCCTGCCTTCTTGTCGTTGACGGCGTTGGCACCAAAACCGGCATTCCAGTTCAGGGCCTGGGTCCAGACGTACTTGCCGTCATAGGTCATGCGCGCCCTTGTCACGTCGCCGGAATCGAACCACCAGACGTAGTCGCCGTCCTGGTCGATGATGAACGTCGGCCCCGTCCTTAGATAGCCCATGAGCATGAAACCCTTGCTCACCTTGTCCGGCTGCGGGGTGGTGACGGTGACCTTGAGCAGACCCAGCTGATTCGGCAGGCTTCCGGTCTGCAGCGTGTTGTCCGGTCCGCTGCACACTTGGCTGCCCGCGCTCACCACGATGCGGTAGTGGTACTGCCTGTCGGTCTTCATGCCCAGCAACACGGTGCGATAGTTGGGCTCCGCCAGATCGACCGGAGCCTTCATGCCGTAGTCGGTGTCGAGGCCGAATTCGATGTAGGCCGAGTCGACACCGGGAAGGTCGGTCGAGAACTCGACGGTGCCCACGGTGCTGATGGCGGGGCTCATCGTCAGATTGGACGTGATGTTGCATTTGCTCCCGCTGTTGGACGCGTCGGCACCGGCCGCGCCCGCGCCCGCACCGGCGCCTGCGACCCCGCCCGGAACCGGGCCATTGCCGCCCACGCCCGCGACCGTACCACCGCCGACCCCGCCGGTGACCTGGCCACCGCCAACCCCGGACGGAACCTGACCGGTGCCTGCCATGCCGGACGTGCCCACGCTCGGCGACAGGGTCATGCCCGGCTTGTTGTCGCCGCCAGAGCTCGAAGCGCAGCTCCAACCTCCCGCTGCGAGAAGAGCGCTCCCCAGCACCACGACCAGGACACGATTGCGGATCATCTACTCACTCCCTTACGCCACGAAGGCTTGAATGCGAGTCATGCGTCGCAGCTGGTGTCCCGTCAATGTGTACGTTTTGAGGCAGCATCCGCGCATACGGCACTATTTGCAGTGCACGACCGAGATCCCTTTGGTCGCGGGACGCCAATTTCGCCCTCACAAGCGTTCCCCGTTGAGCCCTCTGCGGGCCACGAGCGCGCAGGTAATCGGGAGCAGGCGCGGGCGCGCAAAGCGGATCTCGACACGCGCAAGCGATCCGTCGCTCGCGACACAGTCTTCGCAGCTCGCACACGTGCCGAGACGACCCGCGGGCGTATCGCGTGCGAGCTACTCGACCCTACCCACCAGCGAGTCTAACAACTGACCGAGCACAGGCAAGCGCCCCTCGTCCACGTGTCGAGCCTCGCACTAGTCTCCAGCTCGAGCTCCGCACGCTCGAATGCGATTGTGCAATTTCCTGCCCATCCAGCCGGACGCGCCAGGCGCAGCCGCTGATCGATCACGCGGTCGCGACGTAGCGCTCGAGGCCGCCAAGGCAGCCGATCCAGCCGGCTTCGTGGCCGGCGCGGGTGCGCTCGCCCGCGATGCGCTCGTGGGTGACGATGACCTCGGTGCCCTGATCGCGCGGCTCGAACTGCACGGTCACGCGTTCGGGCGCGGCCTTGGCCTCGCTGCCGGGCGGTCCGATGACCCAGGTATAGACGCGCTTCGATGGCGGCTCGAGCGCGAGAAATTCGCCGCGGATGCTCACGACGCTGCCATCGGCCATCTGGTTGTCGATGCGGTAGCGGCCTCCGACGCGCGCGTCGACTTCTGCGAGCGGGCAGCGCACGCCGGCAGGTCCCCACCACGCCTGGAGCTGCGATGCGTTGGTCCACGCCTCGAACAGGCGCTCTGGCCGAGCCGCGATTACACGTCGGACTGACATTGCAAGGAGCCCGCGATGACCCAGAACATTCACCAGGAAGTCCGGCTGCCGGGTGCGCCCGCGCGCGTCTACGGCGCGCTGACCGACGCCGTGCAGTTCAGCAAGATGAGCGGCGGCGCGCCGGCCGAGATCGACCCCAAGCCGGGCGGAGCGTTCGCAATGTTCGGCGGCATGATCGAAGGCCGCAACGTCGAGTGCGCGCCCGGCCAGCGCCTGGTCTCTGACTTAGGGCCGCAAGGCCGGCGTGCCGCCCTCGATCAGCGGCGCCCCCGCGCGGGCGCTGCCGCCTTCGGGCGCCCAGGCGGCCGCTCATCTCAGGAACGATAGGCCTGCTGGAGCACCGCGATGTCGAGCTTGACCATCTTCAGCATCGCGTCGGCGACTCGCTTCGAGCGCGCCGCATCGTCGTCTCGCATGAGCTCGTCCAGCATTGCGGGCACGATCTGCCAGCGCACGCCGAAACGGTCGATCAGCCACCCGCACGCCTGTGGCTTGCCGCCGCCCTCGAGCAGCGCGCTCCAGTAGCGGTCCAGCTCTGCCTGGTCGTCGCACAGGACGACGATCGAAATCGCGTCGTTGAACTCGTGATGGGGCCCCGCGCTGATCGCTTGAAAGCGCTGGCCGAACAAGCTGAAGTCCACGACCTTCACCGACCCGGCCGGCCCGCTCGGCGTATCGCTGGGCAGCGGCGTGACCCGGTTGACCCGAGAGTCGGGGAAGATCGACGCATAGAAGCGCGCCGCCTCCTCGGCCTCCTTCGCGTACCAGAGGTGGGTGTAGATTTTCGACTTACCCGTCGACGCCATGGCGATCCTCCTTCTTCCTGCGCCTGCCGCGAGAGCGCGACCGGCTGCCCTTCCCAGGGACGACGAACGAGCCCGCGGCGAATCGACATGCGCTTGCGGCTTTTTTTCTGCCACGTCAAACCAGCCTGGCCTGCGCGTGACGCCGGAGCCGGCTGCCGGCGGAGTCGGAGAGCGGGCCGACAGCCCGGCACGAGGCGGGGATCGTCGCCGCGGGCGGGGACTCTCGATATGCGGCCAACGACTGCCTGCAATCCCAAACATAGATGCCGCCATAGTGCTTGGGCTGCTCGAAGCGGAGGTAAAGTCGCAGAGCTTAGCCGCGCGTCACGGAGCCGTTGCGTGCCCGACGGGCGTGCCCTGCGGGTCGTTGCCGACGAACTCAGCCACGAAGTCGTTTACCGGCGCGGAGCGCAGGCTTGCGAGCGCGCCCTGTTGGACGATCCGCCCGCGCTCGAGGACGCAGACGCGCGCGCCCAGGGCGGCGACATCGCGAGCGTCGTGGGTGACCACGATGCACGGGCGCCCGAGCGCTCGCAGGCGCCGGACGAGGAACGACCTCACCCGCCTGCGAGCGCCGGCATCGAGCGCCGAGAGCGGCTCGTCGAGCAGAAGCATGGCCGGCTCGATCACCAGCGCGCGCGCCAGCGCGACTCGCTGCTGCTCTCCGCCGGAAAGCCGCTGCGGCAGGCGCTCGGCAAGCTGCGCGCAGCCGAGCTCTTCCAGCATGGCTTGCGCCGCGCGACGCCGGCTCGCACGCGGTCGCCTGCGCCTTCCGGTGGACAGTCCGAACGCGACGTTGTCGATCACGCTGAGGTGCGGGAACAAGCCGTATCCCTGCGGCACGTATCCCACGCAGCGCTCCTCGGAGCTGAGGTCGATGCCGTGGCTACTGCTGAACAGCGCCGTGCCGCCCACCTCGATTTCGCCATGAGTCGGTTTGACGGCGCCGGAGATGATGCGCAGAAGCACCGTCTTGCCGCTGCCATTCGGGCCGGTGAGCGCGAGCGGAGCCTCGTCGCCTCGCAGATCGACGTCGAGCTCGAGCGCGCCGACCTTGGCCTTCACGCAGACTCGCCAACCGCTCATGGCGACTCCGAGACGTCTTCGAGCACGCCCGCCGCTCGGGCTTTGCGCATCGCGGGCACGGCGCGCAGCACGAGCAACAGGGCCGCGCCCATGGCCGCCAGGACCAGCGAGAACACCACCGCCAGGCGGACGTCCGACTCCAGCGCGGTGAAGATGGCCAGAGGCATGGTCTGGGTGGTGCCCGTCATGTTGCCGGCGAACAGCAGCGTCGCACCGAACTCGCCGAGCGAGCGCGCCCAGGCCAGAGACGCTCCCACGAGCAGACCCGGCAGCGCGATCGGGACCGCCACGCGCAAGAACGCGGCTGCAGGCGAGGCTCCGAGCGTGCGCGCCACGATCAGCATGTCGAGGTCGATCTTGCGAAAGGCGTTCGACGCGGCTTGCACGAAGAACGGCGCCGAGACCACGACCTGCGCCAGCAGCACGGCCTTCTCGGTAAAGGGCACCTGAATACCGGCGCGATCGAGGGCCGGTCCGAGCAGGCCGTGCCGGCCGAAGGTCTGCAGCAGCGCCACGCCGACCACGGCCGGCGGGATGACGATGGGCAGATCGACCAGCAGCTCGACAAAGCGGGTGAGGCGAGAGGACGAGATCGCGAGCCACCACGCAATCGGCGTACCGGTCACCACGGTGACGGCCAGACTGACGAGCGTCGTGCGCAGGCTCAGCGAAAGCGCCGGCAGGAACAGGGGATGACTCACGCCGCGTTCAATCGCCTGCAGCGAGGCCGACAGCGCCAGCGCCGCCAAAGGCAGCGCCAGCACCGACAGCAGCACGCCGCCGAGCACGAAGCCGACCACACCCAGCCCCGAAGATGTCGCGCCGAATCGTTTCATGGTGTTGCGGCCCTGAATCCACGCTGGCCGAGGGTCTTCTGCCCCTCGGGGGACAGCAGGTAGTCGATAAACCGCCTTGCCATGGCCGCGTGGGGCGAGCGGGCCACGACCCCGATGGCGTAGCTCGCGCTCACGTTGAGCTCGCTCGGAATGGGAACCACGCGCAGCTTGGCAGAGGCGGCCGCATCCGTGCGGTAGACGATCGCAGCGTCGGCTTCGCCGAGCTCCACCTTGGCGCGGACCAGCCGCACGTTGCTCTCTTCGGAAACCACGTGACTCTGGACCTGAGCCGAGAAGTCCGTCCCGAAGCGCGTCTTGGCGCGGTCCAAGACTTGGCGCGCGTAGATGCCGACCGGGACATTGTCCGTACCGATGACCAGACGCCTGGCCCGTTGCAGATCCTGGAAAGACCGGATGTCCGCGGGATTGCCCAAGGGCACGATCACCACCAGCTCGTTACGGGCAAAGCTCCTGCTTTCCGACACCACGCCGGCTTCCGCCAATGCCCGCATGTGGGCTTGATTGGCCGAAGCGAACACGTCGGCCGCCGCGCCCTGCTCCAGCTGCAGCCGGAGAACCTGGCTCCCGGCGAAGGTCAGCTTGACGTCGGCGTCCGGCTGATCCGCCTCGAACCCGCGCTCGAGATCCTGGAACGCTTCGGTCAAGGACGACGCGGCAAAAATCGACAGCTGCGTGCGCTCCGGCGGCTCTCGCGCGGAGGTGCAGCCCGGCGCGGTCACGGCGACGAGGACGAGCAGCTGCAGGAGCACGGATCGAGCGCGCGCGGACATGGGGCCGCCTATTGCGCGGCCACGGTCGCCGCGTGCCCGGCGGTCGAGAGGTCGTAGCCGGCGATGCGACGCGCGTCGGCCTGGAATGCGGCGCGCTCGATCAGCTCCAGCAGCCGCGCCACCGGGCGTTGGTCGAGGCGCGCCCGGGGCACGATCAGGTCGAACCGCTCTTCGCTCAGTGGAATGAAGTCGAGACCCTCGGCCAGCGCAACGGCTTCGATGGCGACACCGACGTCAGCCAGGCCCAACCGGATCAACCTGCCGACCTCGGCGTGACCCGACGCGAGCGGGCCGCCCGCAAGCGTGCGCTCCGCGTACCCGCCGGCCAGAAGCAGCCGCTGCACGACCTTCTGGGCTCCGGCGCCGGGATCGCGGCGCGCGAAGCGCACGTCGGGTCGCAACAGATCGCTTGCGTCGCGGATTCCGAGCGGATTGTCGCGTGCGACCACGAATCCCTGCCGCCAGCGCGTCAGGTTCACGATCGTCATGCATTGCGCGGGGAAATGCTGGCGCACGACGGCGGCGTGCCCTCCCGGCAGCTGCGCGTCGACCAGGTGCAGGCCGGCGACGTGGACCAGGCCTCGTGCCAGCAGATCGAGCGCTCGCGTGCTGTTGGCCGGGATCCAGGTCGCCCGCGCCTCTTCGTGACGTCTTCCAACACGACCTGCGAGCACCCCGAGCAGCGGCGCGCAGCCAGCCACCAGCACGTTTCGCTCGAGCTCGCCGGTATCGCCGAGCGGCTCGACCAGCGCGCTTCCATTCGCCTGCACATCACCGACGAGCAGGCCGTCACCCGGCCGATCGCCAAGCTCGATGGGATGAGCGGCCCAGACGCCGTCGACGCGTCCGATCGCGAGCCTCGATGCGACCTCCGTCGCCGCGGCCGGCGCGAGCGACGCAGAAAAGGTCGGCCCCGCGGGCAGCGCGAACAGGTCTTCGACGCCGCAGCGAAGCGCTCTGGCCAGCTGCAGCGCGATCAGCGTGGACGGCACCTGCCGCCCCGCCTCGATCGCGACTACGGCTTGCCGCGAAATGCCCACCCGCTCCGCAAGCTCTCCCTGGGAAAGCCCTGCGTCCGTGCGACGCTGGCGAAGCCTGCTGGTGATCGGAAGCTCGGCCAAAGGTGATCGCCTCCGCGGCGGGACGCCACCTGTAATGCCAGAACGACAAAAAGTAAAGCACAGGCTACACCGCGTCCTGATCCTGCTCGGCGCGGTGGCCGCATGCAACGGGCCCAGAGCTTGCGGAAGCTTGCGAGCGGGCACGGCTTCTTCGGCCGCAGACGCCAGCGCGCCCGAGGCCAATCCCGCGCTACCCGGCCTCGGCCGCGCGGACCCGCAGCTCATGGCCCGCCTGCACGCTGCGCTGCACGCCAAGGGTCCCTCGTACCGGCCGCACACGCGTTACCTCGAGCCCGACGGCTCGCCGAAATACGTCAATCGGTTGATCCTGGAGACTAGCCCCTATCTGCTCCAGCACGCGCACAACCCGGTGAGCTGGTACCCGTGGGGCGAAGAAGCGTTCGAGCGAGCGCGCCGCGAGGGCAAGCCCGTGCTCTTGTCCATCGGCTACTCCACCTGTCACTGGTGCCACGTGATGGAACGCGAGTCGTTCGAGGACCTCGAGATCGCGACCTACCTGAACCAAAACTACATCGCGATCAAGGTCGACCGCGAGGAGCGCCCCGACCTCGACGGCGTCTATATGAAGGTCGTGCAGATGCTCACCGGCGGCGGAGGATGGCCGATGACGCTGGTGCTCACGCCGGACAAGGACCCTTTCTTCGGCGGGACCTACTTCCCCGCGCACGACGGCGATCGCGGCACGCGCCAGGGCCTGCTGTCGATCCTGCGCGAGCTCAAGCGCGAGTATGACGCCCACCGCTCGGAGGTCGTGGCGCGCGCGCGGCAGCTGAGCCGGCGCATCGCAGCCGCCTCCGCGCCCAGCCCTCCGGGCGACCTGCCCAAGGCGCTGATCGAGCAGGCCGTGCGCGAGGTCGCGGCCTCCTTCGACGCCACCTGGGGAGGCTTTGGCCGCGCGCCAAAGTTCCCGCAGCCGGCGCTGCTCGAGCTGCTGCTGCGCTACCACCGGCGCACCGGCGATGGGCATGCGCTCGAGATGGTCACGCGCACGCTCACCGCAATGGCGGCAGGCGGGATCTACGACCAGATCGGCGGCGGCTTTCACCGCTACGCCACCGACGCGCGCTGGCTCGTGCCGCACTTCGAGAAGATGCTCAACGACAACGCGCAGCTGGCCTCGCTCTACCTCGACGCCTATCAGGTCGCCGGACGCGAGGACTTCGCGCGCGTCGCCCGCCAGACGCTGGACTACGCCGGCCGCGAGATGACGGCTGCTTCGGGCGCGTTCTTCTCGGCGACCGATGCCGACAGCCCTGCGCCTGCGGGTCATGACCAGGAGGGCTACTTCTTCACCTGGACGCCCGCGGAGATCGACGCGGCGCTCGAGCCCGGCGACGCCCGCGCCGCCCGCGCGTACTTCGGCGTCACCGACTCCGGCAACTTCGAAGGACGCAACATCCTGTCCCGCCCGCGCTCCGATGCGGAGGTCGCCGCGGAGCTGAAGCTGCCTGCGGCCGAGCTCCAGCAGAGCATCGAGCGCGCGCGCACGCGCCTGCTCGAAGTCCGCAGCCGCAGGCCGTATCCCCACCGCGACGACAAGATCCTGACCTCGACCAACGGCCTGATGATCTCTGCGTTTGCCCGGGCTGGGCTCGTTCTAGCCGACGCGAGCTACACCCGGCGCGCGGCGCGCGCCGCGGACTTCGTGCTCGACCACCTTCGCGGCGACGACGGCGGGCTCCGGCACAGCTTCGAGGTCGGACGCGCGCGCGGGGACGGCTATCTCGACGACTATGCGTTCTTCATCGCAGGCTTGCTCGATCTGTTCGAGGCCACCTCGGATCCGGCGCGGCTCGATCAGGCCGTGGCGCTGCAGCGGCTTCTCGACCGCCACTTCTGGGATGCGGAGGGCGGCGGCTACTTCCTCACCAGCGACGACCACGAGCGGGTCCTGGCACGCGACAAGCCCGCGTATGACGGCGCCGAGCCCTCCGGCAATTCGGTCGCGCTGATGAATCTGCTGCGCTTCGGCGAGCTCACGCTGGATCGCGACTACCGCCGGCGCGCCGAGCGGACGTTCGCAGCGTTCTCCTACGACCTCTCGCGCTCGCCGAGCGCCTTTCCGAAGCTGCTCTCCGCCCTGGACAGCTACTTCGACCGGCCGCTCGAGGTCTTCGTGCTGCGTCCGAATGCACAGGCGAATGCCGAGCCGCTGGTTTCGTGCGTTCGCAAAGCATACCTTCCCAACCGGCTCTTCGCGCTGGCCAGCGAGGGCCCCGAGCTGGAGGCGCTCGCGCGCCGGATTGCTGGGCTCGACGCCAAGCACGCCCTGCACGGCAGCCCGACCGCTTTCGTCTGCGAGCGCGGCCGCTGCCAGCTCCCGACCTCCGACCCCCTCGTGCTCGCCCGCCAGCTCGCCCAAGTCGAGCCGCTGTTCACGCCACGCGATCAAAAACGCGCGCCCTGAAGCGGTTGCTCGCAACCACTTGAGCGTGCCGGTCGAACAGCCCTACCGGCCGAGCTTCGTCACGACCAAATCCATCAAATCCCCCGATTCGGTCTCGTCGCCGACGTAGACCGCGAACACGTGGTCGTCCTGGTCGACCGCCACGCCGAGCGCGCGGTCGTCGAGCTCGCCGCCCAGCGCACGGGTGGAGAGCGGCTCGCCGTCCGGGCTGAGCTCGAGCAGCACGACGTCGCTGCCGCCGCGACTGGTCAGGGTTTGGCCTCCGTAGGTCGTCGTTCCGGTGAACGAGCCGAAGCGCAGTGGACCGCCGTCGGAGAAGAGCGCCAGCGCGCTGCCCCACTCGTGATCGAACACCGTGGCGTCCGACGCACGACGTTGCCACGCCGTCGTGCCGTCCGGCGCGTATTGCTCGACCGAGTCGTCGAGCACGCGGGCGCCGCTGTCGCCGGGCAAGGTCTGCGGCTCGTCGCGCAAGACGTCGATGGCACCGCGCGCATCCACCGCCACGCCACCCTTCCACCAGTTCCATTGATCCACGTCGGCCCCGTGCGGCAGAGCCCGCAGCCACTGCTGCGCGCCGCTCGGGTCGAGCTTGGCCAGGAAGCGCCCTCCCTTGCCGAGCGAGAGCGGCCCGCTGCCCAAGTCGACCTGTTGCGAGCCCCAGCCCGTCAGCACGATGCCGTCGTCGTGGGGTCCGTCGGCCAATCCGTACAGCAGGTCGCCACTGTCGAAGGTCTCGCTCCAGCCGAAAGCGCCGTCGGTCGTGAGCTGCGCCAGGAAAGGGATGCTCGCAGCATAGAGGAAACCGATCGGAGCGCCGCCCAGGCTGGTGTCGGCGCCCCCGTATCCGACCAGCGTGATGCGATGCTGCGCGTCGGTGACGAGGTCGGTCACGGCGACGGCTGCCGCCGTGCTGGTGTAGATCTGTTTCCACACGACTGCGCCTTGCGGGTCGAGCTTGAGCAGGAAGCCGTAGTAGGTACCTTCACCGTTGACGGTGGCGTCGCCGAGGTCGGTCGTTCCGTAGATGCCGCCGGACAAGTACAGGTTGTCGGTTTCGTCGCGAGCGATCGCGGTGAACCACACCTCGGCATACCCCTGCCCGCCGAACGACTTGGCCCAGACCGGCTTGCAGTCGCGGTCGAGCTTGATCACGACGGCCCCTTCCTGGCCGCCTGCGGCGAGGGTCGTCGCGCCGACCGAGAGCGTCCCGCCGAACGAAGCGATCAGCACCAGGTCGCCCTGCGAATCGATCAGCGCCTCGTGATTCTTCTGCGCCTGATCCGCGACGATCCCGCCCGGCGTCGAGTGCGCGCGAAACGAGCACAGCTCCTGCCAGGGGCTGCTCGACGCGGTTCCGCCGGACGCGGCGGGATCGCTCGCGCCTGCGTCCGGCCCTGTGTGTCCCGACGCCGCGGTCGAGATCGGCGAGCTACCCGCCCCGCCGCCCGAACGCGCGAGCTCGCCACCATCGGCCGCGCGCCCGCCCACAACCGACTCTGGCCCGCCGCCGTCTTGGGCCGCGCCGCCGCCCCCGCCCGAGGCAGGCTGCGCGGAGGAGCCTGCGCCCCCACCCGGAGCCACGGAATGAGCCGCATTGCACGCCGAGAGCCCGAGCCACGACCCAAGCCACACCAAACGCAGCGTGCTCGCAAGCGGACGGCGCACCCGCCGATTGTGACCCAGGAGCCCTGCCGGCGCCCGTGGGCGCTCCAGGAGCGCTGGCGTGCCCAATCGGATCGTGCGGCGACGCGACGGCTGTCGCAGGCTCACAGCCCGCGCGCCCACTCCGGCCTGAGCGGCATGTCTCTCGATACCCGGTAGGCCTGCGGCAACCTGCCCGGACACCCAGGATAGCTTCTGCCGCGCGGCGGCTGTCAAGGTCATGCCACAGGCTCCGATTTCGCAGTCGGGCCCTGTTGACCGCCGCCGCGTTGCCGGTGGGGCAGGCCTTGACGTAACGTACCTTCGCGTTTCGCATTACGCTGAGCGTTGCACCAGGTCCAAGAGCTGGAGCTGCACATGAAGAAACCCGTCCCGACGGAATCCGCCTCTGCATTGATCGACGAGAAGATCAAGCAGCTCGGGGACTGGCGCGGGAAGACGCTCGCGAAGGTGCGCCAGATCATTCGCCGGGCAGACCCCGAGATCGTCGAAGAGTGGAAGTGGATGGGCACTCCCGTCTGGTCCCGCGGCGGCATCGTCTGCACGGGAGAGACGTACAAGAAGGTCGTCAAGATGACTTTTGCCAAGGGAGCTGCGTTGAAGGACCCTTCAGGCTTATTCAACTCCAGCCTCGACGGCAACGTCAGGCGCGCCATCGACATCCACGAAGGCGAGAAGGTCGATGAGGCGGCCCTGAAGGACCTCATCCGCGCTGCAGTGGCGCTCAATCTCGAGCTCAAGAGCAAGCCGAAGAAGAAGAGCCAGCCGAAGCCCCGGCGAGCGAGCAGCAAGCGGGCCGACTAGTCGTTCATCAGCTTCTTCACGCCGGCGAAGATGCTCGCGCTGGCGCGCGAGGCCGGCTTTCGAGATGCGAGGCACGTGTCGGCGGCGGCTCTTGCCGAGCGCTATTTCGCCGGCAGGACCGATGGCCTTCGCCCGCCCAACGATTCGGAAGAGCTGCTGGTCGCTACGACCTAGAGCATCGCCCGCATCCGCGACGCGCCGGCCGGGCCGCTCGTCATATGCCTTGACACGCATATTCCCATCGGGTTACATGCGGTGCGTGGAATCTGCATTTGCCATCATCGCGGAACCGAACCGCCGGGCCATCTTGAGCTTGCTGGCGTCATCGGAGCGGTCCGTCGGCGAGATCGAGCGCCAGCTCCGCATGCCCCAGCCCTCGGTCTCCAAGCACCTCCGGGTCCTGCGTGACGCGGGGTTCGTGGAGGCGCGCATCGACGCGCAAAGGCGCATGTACCGGATCCGGCCCGAGCCGCTCATGGAGGTTGACGCCTGGCTGGCTCCGTTCCGCCGCTTCTGGTCCGCCCACCTCGATGCGCTCGAACGGCACCTCGACCGCGTCGATGCGATACCACGGAAGAAGGGAAGGAGACGATGAGCAACCGCGACAAGTACGCGCCCGACCCTGCCGCGGGGGCCCGGGTCGAGAAGGACGGGGAGAAGTGGACGCTCGTTCTCGTCCGCGACCTCTGTCATTCACCGGCCATCGTGTGGGCGGCGCTGACCGATCCCGCGCAGCTGTCGGAGTGGGCACCGTTCGACGCCGATCGGAGCCTGGCCACGGTGGGCCCGGTGAAGCTCTCGACGGTCGGGGCGCCCTCGACGCAGATCTCCGAGAGCACCGTGAAACGGGCCGAGGCGCCGAGGCTGCTCGAGCACAGCTGGGCTGGCAACGACCTTCGGTGGGAGCTCGAATCAGTAGGCAGCGGCACGCGCCTCAGGCTCTTCATCAACATCGACCGCCGCTTCATCTCTTGGGGTGCCGCGGGTTGGCACATCTGCTTCGACGTCCTCGAGCGGCTCCTCGCGGGTGAGCCGATCGGGCGCATCGCCGGCCGCGAGGCCATGAAGCTCGACGGCTGGCGGCGATTGAGCGCTGAGTACGCGAAGCAGCTCGGCATCGAAGCGCGCCGCGAAAGCGCAGACGGGCAAGGAGCCAACCGATGAACGTCCTCTTGTGGATCCTCCAGGCCGCGCTCGCCCTGCTCTCCCTGGCAGGCGGGTCATACAAAGTGTTCCAGTTCGACGAGCTGGCGAAGGTGCCGGCGGCGGGCGCGCTCTCGCGCGGTGGATGGGGCGCGATCGGTGTGTTCGAGATGGTATGTGCGCTCCTGCTAGTCGTTCCGGCCGCCGTGAAGTGGATCCCGGTCCTGACCCCGCTCGCCGCCGCCGCGCTCGCGCTGGAATCCTTGGCCCTCGCCGTGTTGTATGCGCGGTATTCGCTTGCTCTGACCGCTACCAACCCGCTGGTCTACGTCGTCGTGATGGGGCTGATGGCGGCGTTCATTGCCTACGGGCGCTACGCGCTCAGGCCGCCGGCCTGACGCACTGAGTTTCTTGCAGCTCGCGCGGCTGGCGGCGACGCTGAACTGAGGACGATCGTCCATCGGCCGTGGCGGCGCGGCTTCGCGGTCCGTCGACCGACGCTGCAGGAGGCAGAGGCAGCCGGTCTTGCGCAGGAAGTCTTTGGCGTTGGGTCTTGGGGAAATACGATATGGCAGCGCCCCAGTTGTCAGGACGACGCTCAGGTGGCATGTCCAGCACATGAACGCCCAAAGCTTCCCGGTTACGGTTCTCGTCACCCGCCCAGATGGCTCGAAGGAGGCGGTCCGCGTAGGCACCGCGGTTCGGTCGGGAGACGGTTTCAACTTGGTCTTGGGCGAGCTGTCGATCGGCAGCGCCGCCGATGTCGCCGCTCCGGCGCGCCGCTCGGCAGCCCCGACCGGCGGCGGCGGGATGGTCTTCCCACCCTACGGACGCAGCAAGGGCCAACCGATCGCGGGCGCCAGCACAGCCGACCTCGAGTTCTACTTGAGCGGTTGCCAACGCACGCTCGGCGATCCCGCAAAGTCGCGCTGGCACGACAAGGAGCGCGTGCTGATGGCCGCGATCGAAGCCGAGCTGGCACGCCAGCGCGGCGACGACGGCCAGGGCGACCATGAAGAGGATCGCCAAAGCGGCGGCTTCCAAGCGCCCGACGACATCCCGCCGCTCACCGACGACGACATCCCGTTCTGAACGCAGCGCAGCCCGCCTGGACCCGTGCCGAGCATGCGACGAAGCAAACCGCGTCGATGGGTTGAAGCGGAAGCCTGCCTTGCGCTCAACGACCGCGACGAGCTGCGACTCGCGCTCGTGGCCGATACGCACAGCCTGCCGCATCCCTCCGCCACAAAGCACATCGCGGCGCTCCTGCCCGACGCGATTTTGCACGCTGGCGACATCGGCGACCGTGCAGTGCTCGATGAGCTCGAAAAGGTCGCGCCTGTGATTGCGGTGCGCGGCAACATCGACGAGCGGGCGACGGACATGCCTGACTCCGTCACGATCGACGTCCGTACCGGCAACCAGAGCGCGCTCAAGGTCCTGCTCATGCACATCGCGGTGCACGGCCCGACGATTCGTGCCGACGCCGCGCGACTGGCGGCGAGAAGCGGCGCCGGGCTCATCGTATGCGGCCACTCCCACGTGCCCTTCTTCGGAAAAGACCGCGGCTTGACCGTGTTCAACCCCGGCTCAATCGGACCACGCCGCTTTCATCTCCCGATCGTGTTCGGCGTGCTCGAGATCGCTGCCGGCAAGCTCTCGCTTCGGCACGTCGACTGCGAGACTGGTTGCAGCTGGAAGCCGTAGGTCGTGCTGAACGCAGAGGTGCCCGTCGAGGGTCAGGCGCGCGGTTGAGGCGACGGCATGGGTCCGTCAGCGCGGAGTGCGGCAGATGATCCCGCCGGCAGATGCGCTGGCTTCGGCAAAGATTTCGTTACTAGGCGAGAAGCCTGGGAACGCTGCCACGGCATCCCGTCGTGAACGTTCCGAGCCATCGACCTCATGCCTTCACGGATGTGATAGACGCGTGGTTTCAGGCTCTTGTGGTCCGGCTATCCGTCGGATGGCAGATCAGTCATCGTCGTCCTGACCCGGCGACCCGGTCCGGGCACCTGCCCCCGGAGCCACGCTGCCGGAGTAGGCCTGGGCCGCGCCGTGCTCGTAGACCAGGCTCCCGCCGGCTTGACCGGTGCGGTAGCCGAGTCCCAGCACGAGCAGCGTCCCGAGCGTCGCAGCCGCCGCGGTCGGCAAGCCCGATTCGGCGGGAGCCGAGCGCACCGGCCAGTAGCATCACCGCCAGCACGCCGCCGCTCGCCCACACGAAGGCCTCCGCTGCTGCTTCGTGTTCCTCGATGGCTTGCTCGGGGACGACCCGTTCGACCCGATCCTCCTCGGCCTCACCTGTTTGGAGAGCAACGATGCCGGAGCCGAGCAGAACGGCTTGCAGCGCGACGACCAGCACCCAACTTCGGGCCGGGAGCCACTTTCGCCACCATGCCAGCAAAACCCCACCGGCGAGGAGGGGCATCAGCACTCCCAGGGCGATGGGGATGTGAACGACTTTGGGGTGGAAGAACAGGGTGTCCATGGTGAAGCCTCCAGCGGTATGACTTGATAGCCACCATGGTCTCGGGGATAGGCGCGGTCTATCCTACGGACGTGAGACGATAGGAATTTCAAGCGCTTGAACGAACCCGACTTCACATCCGAGCGACCGCTGCTCAGGTTGAGCCTGATCGCCTTCACACTCATGGCGGGCCTGGCAGCGGCCGATCTCCTCTCCGACCTCCGCGAGGGAACGACGATCTCGCACGTGGTTGTTGAAGGGACGATCCTGCTGGTTGGGTTCCTTGGAGCTGCTCTCGTCGCTCGCAAGCTGGTGCTGGTCTCGCGCCTGGCTCGAGCCGCGTCCGCGGAGGCAAGCGCGCTCGCCGGTGAGCTTGCCAAGAGCGCCGCCGAGGCGGAGCGGTGGCGCAGCGAAGCGCGGGATCTCATGCGCGGCCTCAGCCAGGCCATCGACGAGCAGTTCGATCGCTGGCAGCTCTCGCCGGCAGAAAAAGAAGTCGGGCTGCTGCTCTTGAAGGGACTCAGTCATCGAGAGATCGCGGAGGCGCGGTCCGTCACCGAGGCTACCGCCAGGCAGCAAGCCCGAGCCGTCTACAAGAAGGCAGGGCTGTCGGGGCGCCATGACCTTGCAGCGTTCTTCCTCGAAGACCTGATGCTCCCGGCAGAAGCGAACGAGAGCTCGCCAGCGCTCTGAGCTTCACAGCCCTGCTGACCTCAGAGCCGTTTTGATTGGCAACTGCCCACCCGCATCGCCCAGCCATTTCGCGCCCGTGCTCTGAGCATCGCGCGCGACGACCACAACCACCGCACACCAAGAGCGCGAGGAGCCGGAGTTGCACGGAACGCCGGCCGAAATCGCCAAGCTCCCCGCGTCCAAGCGGCGAGCTACCGTCGTCGGCTTCTTCCTGGGAGCGGCTACGCTGAGCGTGTTCGCCGCCAAGCCCTTCGCCGATGGCCTAGGAGCTCGCCGGACAAGCTGGTCATCATCGACAACACGTCGTTCAACGTGATCGGCCGCGTGACGACCGGCTCCATCGATCCCATCGCCACCAGGGCGACGGGGAGCATCCCGCTGCCTGGTCGCACGGGCGCGCACGGCCTTCGCATTCGCCCCG
Organism: uncultured delta proteobacterium; assembly: GCA_963778655.1. GTDB lineage: Bacteria > Myxococcota_A > Polyangia > Polyangiales > JAFGIB01 > CAVZVA01. The sequence goes on along the minus strand of CAVZVA010000009.1, from coordinate 126,386 downwards.
ACGGCAAGAGCGCGCTGATCGCGTGCGAGGGCAATTCCAAGGTCGTGCGCGTGGATCTCGTCGGTGCGGCGGATGCGCTCGACGTCGCAGCGTCCGGCGCCGATCCCGACGTGTTGGCGATCGATCCAGGCCTTCAATGGCTCGACGTCGCCGCCCAGAGCGGCGATGGTGTCGCCGCCCGAAGCGGCGCGAAGAGCCGAGCGTGGAGGAGGTGTCGCAGGCCCCCTGCACGCGGCAGTGGTGCGTGGATCAGCAGATCCTGCCCTGCTGCAGCACGCCGGTGGTGAAGGGCACGGAAGTGCTCGACTTCGCCACCTTCGGCTATCCCGATCTCGAGAGCCGCCACTCGCTGCCGCCGGACGCGATCTTCCGGAACGACGTGATGTCCCCCTCGTACACGGTGGCGCGAGGCGGCTTGCGTCGCGCGATTTGCACGAACGTTGTGCGTAGTCACGGCATGCTGCAAGTGCCGTTCACGCAGGTCGGCATCACGCCGGGGTTGGGGATCGACAAGCAGCTCGCGTCGACGCCGTCGCACCGCGCCAGCGAGGCTTCGCTGAAGGGATTCGGGCAGCCCATGTACCAGCCCATCGCGGTTTGCCAGTCGGGCGCGCAGTAGGGCCAGGCATTGCTGTTGCAGCCCGGCAGCGGCACCAGCACACAGGTGCCCGCATCGAAGCCGGCGGCCGAGCCCGCGTCGCTCGCGCTGCCCGCGTCCGCTGCGGGCAGCCGCTCGCACGAGCTCGGACAGCACGCGCCGGGGGCAATCACCGCCCTCTGCCGCGGGTCGCAGACGGGGCAGTGGACGCGGCTACAGTCCTGCGGCGTACCGCCCGTGGCAGACGCGCGCGAGACTGCGGGCGTGTCTCGCACGGTACGAAGTCGCAAGAAGTCGGTGGCTAGATCGAAGAAGGCCGCCACCAAGAAGGCCGTCGCCAAGTCTATGGGCGCGAGGGCAAAGACCAGCACGGCCGGATGAACCCAGAACGCGCGCTGATCTGGTGAGCAACGTGGGTGAAGCCTGCCCCGCTAGGAACGAAATCGTTTCCAGCGGCAGCCAGTGATAACGGATCCGTTCCTAGCGCCGCCTTTTCGTTAGGAACGAATCCTTGACTAATGAGCTGGACTGGTAAAGAATTCGTTACCAGCAAGGAGCCCTGGGCACGAACTCGTTCCGAGCGGGATGCAGCGATGAAGCAAAGGAAAACAGGTACCTATGAGCGGACCAAGGTGGGCGGCGAGGAGGTCGCAGCCTTCATTCCTGCGGCACTGCCACCCACACGACCGAAGCTCGCCATCGAACGTTCCCTCGACGAGCGGCTCCGAGCGGCCGAGCAGGCGTTGGTTCGGCTCGAGCTGGCCGGCGAGATGGTGCCGTCGCTCGACTGGTTCATCTACGCCTTCGTCCGCAAGGAAGCGGTCGTCTCCTCGCAGATTGAGGGCACCCAGGCGACCCTCGTCGATCTGCTCACCTTCGAGGCCGAGAGCGACGAAGGCCCAAGGAGCCCAGACGTCGAGGAGGTCTGCAACTACCTCGATGCCCTCCACTTCGCGCGAGCGCAGCTCGCCGACGCCTCGGGGCTGCCGCTGTCGATGCGCTTGCTCAACGAAACGCACGCGCGCCTGATGCAAGGCGTTCGGGGCGCCGACAAGCAGCCGGGGGAGGTGCGTCGCACACAGAACTGGATCGGCGGGAGTCGTCCAGGCAATGCGGCCTTCGTGCCGCCGCCGTCGCACGCCCTTGGCGACCTGCTGTCGGCGTTCGAGAAGTACATTCACGCAGGCAATGATCTGCCGCCTCTCGTTCGCGCGGGGCTTCTGCACGTGCAGTTCGAGACCATCCACCCCTACCTCGACGGCAACGGGAGAATCGGACGCCTGTTGGTCACCTTGCTACTCGAGCACTGGAAGCTTCTCACCAAGCCGCTGCTCTACCTGAGCCTCTTCTTCAAGCGGCACCGAAGTGACTACTACGACCGCCTGGGCGCCGTGCGGACTAGCGGCGACTGGGAAGGGTGGACCGACTTCTTCTTGGACGGCGTCGCCACCATCGCCGACGAGGCGGTCACCTCCGCGCGCGAGCTCTTCACGTTAGTCACCGACGATCGAACACGCGCCCTCGATCACGCGGGCACGTCGGTCGCGGCGGTGCGTCTCTTCGAGCTGCTGCCACGGCATCCCGTCGTGTCGGTGGCCTTTGCCATCAAGCAGCTCGGCGTCAGCAAGCCCACCGCTGGGCGCGCCGTCGAGGCACTCGAAAAGGCCGGCGTCCTCGTCGAAACCACCGGCAAAAAGCGCGACCGCTCATGGGTGTACCAGCGCTACCTCGACAAGCTGCGTGTTGGAACGGAGCTGGACGCGACGCCGAAGGGAGCCCCACACCCATGAACGCGACAGACTACTCGAACTGGTTGATCCGCGCCTTCTGCTACTGCGAAGCGGCACTGGCCGAAGAGATCGCCACGCCATCGCAGCTCTCCAGCACCGAAGACCGTTGCGGTCGACAAGTTCTGGGCGACTTCCCTCGGCCACAACGCGTTTCGTTCCTTGCTTGGATGGGGGGCCAACGGCCACCTTCGACATCCGCCGGCGTGTTCGGCAGCGCTCAAGACAACGTGTCGGGCGAAGTGGCTTCGGACACTGCCACTCGATTCCGGAGGAACAACTTCTTGGCGCCTGGTCCTTTGGGAGATCCACACCCACGGGCTGGCAAACGCGGGAGGCATCGACTGGGCCGGCACTCTGCCGAACGCAGGCATGACCTGCTAGCGCTGCCAACCCCCAGGTCGCGTGCGTCAACTGCGAGCCTCCGGCTCTCTCCCGTTCTCCGGCCCGAATCCGCCCACAGAGAGCCCGCGACGCGCATCCCCACGCGCCCGACCACGACCACCAGCGAAGAACGGAGAGCCGCCACGCGGTCAGGGCCATCACCCGCAAACCGCGTCATGGCCCAGAAAGACCGAAGCCCCAAGCGCCTCTCACCATTCGGGGCTTCGTTCACTCTTGGGTCGCTGCCGATGAGGCAGCGAAAAAATGGCTTTTCGCTGGTCGGCAGCGGGGGGGTGGTCACTTCCGAAACTGCAAGTAGGTCAGCGGCGGCTTCCGTCGACCCTGCCGAGGTGACAGCCGCTGCCCAAGGCGACTGACGAAGAGCGGCGCGTCGTTCTCGAGACTGTCGCCGCCGCGTACCTTCCAGGCCCACAGCTTGTTCAACTTCACCCGCAGCCCCTCGGGCACCAGCACATCCTGACCCGCGCTGGCTCGGTCGGAGCCCTTGAACACCCGCAGCACGATCCGTCGCCGCGCTTTGCCGGCGGCGTTGAAGACGTCGCCCATGTCGAGGGCCACCAGCTCGTGCTCGCGCAGCCCGGTCCCGAGCGCCATCGCGTAGAGCACGTGATCTCGGAACCCGGCGCGGTGGTCCCCGCTGACCTTCAGCAACAGCCGCTGCTCCCGCTCGGTCAACGTCCGCGGCGCCCGGCCGCTCTCCGCATACGACGACATGCCGCCATGAGGGCGCTGTCCGGGGGAGAGAGCAAGGTGTTACGAAACGTCGGTCGGTACGCTTTCGGACATACGTTTCGTATCATCGGCAGCGGCGGCGCCGGCGGTAGTCAGCTGCGCTGGGAACGGATTCGTTCCTAGCGCCAGGGGAAAGTAACGAGATCGTTCCCTTCGTCGGAGATTGTGCCTAACTATTTGAAATGGCGAGACAACATGGATGGGTGGCTTGTGCAACGGCCGTCGCTGTGTTACAAAACGTATGTCTAAAATTGTTAGGACCGACGTTTCGTATCATGCCAGCCGAAGCCACCAAGACTGACACACTCCTGCGGCTCGCCCGCAAGGGGCCAGTGCGTGCGCGCGACCTGGCCAAGGCGGGCATCCCGCGGGTCTACCTCCGTCGGCTGTGTGATCGGGGGGTGCTGGAGCAGGTCGATCGAGGGATCTACCGCCTTGCGGATGCGCCAGTCACCGAGCTGCACTCGCTCGCCGAGGTCGCCGTGCGGGTGCCGCAAGCAACCGTCTGCCTGCTCAGCGCACTGCTGCTCCATGAACTGACGACCGAGGTGCCGCACGCGGTGTGGGTGATGATCGATCGCCACGCCCGCATGCCCAAGCTCTCCTATCCCAAGCTCGAGGTTGTTCGCGCCAGCGGCCGCGCACTCGCGCACGGCATCGAGACCCGCGAGGTCGAGGGCGTGGAGGTTCGGGTCACCAGCCCAGCGAAGACCGTTGCCGACTGCTTCCGCTACCGGCAGCACGTGGGCCTCGACGTCGCCATGGCTGCGCTGCGCGACTACCTTCGCGCGCATCGGGGTGGCATGAATGCCCTTGTCGAAGCCGCGCGCGCCGATCGGATCTACACCTTCATGCGGCCCTACCTGGAGGCGCTGGCGTGACGAAGTCGCCCAAGGATATCGGCGCATCCGTGCGCGCTCGACTACTGCGCCTCGCGCGCGAGCGAGGAGAGGACTTCCAACTCGTTCTCACGCGCTACGCGAACGAACGGCTGCTCTATCGCCTCGCGAGCTCCGAGCATGCATCTCGCTTCGTCCTCAAGGGCGCCGCACTCTTCACCATCTGGACCGGGGAGCCTCACCGAGCGACGCGCGATGTGGACCTACTCGGCTTCGGCGATCCCAGCGAAGATCACCTCCGCGCTGTATTTGCCGACATCCTTGCCGTCGAGGTCGACGACGACGGCGTCCGTTTCGACGAGAGCACTCTCGACGTGGGGCCCATCCGCGAAGAGCAGGACTACGGTGGCGTTCGCGTGGTCCTGATCGCCCAGGTGACCAACGCCAAGGTTCGACTTCAAGTCGACGTCGGCTTTGGCGACGCGATCACGCCCGACGCGATGAACGTGGACTTCCCGCCACTGCTCGACTTTCCGGCTCCGAACCTCCGCGCCTACCCGCGCGAGACGGTCGTGGCCGAGAAGCTCGAAGCGATGGTGAAGCTTGGCCAGGCCAACAGCCGCATGAAGGACTTCTACGACCTCGCGGTTCTCTCGCAGACGTTTGCCTTCGAGGGAGAGCTGCTCGCCCGGGCCATCGCGGCGACGTTCGCTCGCAGGGGAACGCCGCTTCCCGCGGGGCTGCCTGTCGCGCTCACGACGGAATTCACGGACGACCGCATGAAGACTACGCAGTGGAACGCGTTCCTGCGGAAGTCCGGCGCGCCGCCCCTCGGCGAACTTCGCGACGTCGCGGCCACCATCGCCCGCTTCGTCGAGGAGCCGCTCTTCGCAGCAGCAGGATCGACGTTCGTGAAGCACTGGGCGCCCGGCGGACCGTGGGCGTGACCTCACGTTTCGCCCGCTGCCAACCGCCAGGTCGCCTGCGTCAACTGCGAGCCTCCGGCTCTCTCCCGTTCTCCGGCTCGAATCGGCGAGCAGAGAGCCCCCGACGCCCATCCTCGCACCCGACCACGACGACCAGCGAAAAACGGAGAGCCACCACGCGCGCAGTCCCAACGCCCACAACCCCGCGTCATGCCCCAGAAAGACCGAAGCCCCAAGCGGCTCTCACCGATCGGGGCTTCGTTCACTCTTGGGTCGCTGCCGATGAGGCAGCGAGAATATGGCTCGAAGGCGAGGATGTATACTTACGACCCCTTGGTTAACAGCAAACCCACGAAACCCCTGTGATTTCAACAGCGAAGAAAAGTGACCGCGGTCGGTTTCTTGCGCCAGTTGGTGGCGCAAATATGGCGGACTGAACGCGACCTACGGTTCGCTCTCGGGGAGCCTGTAAAACGCATCCCGGCGGCTGCCATGCTTGGCGAGGAGACCCTTGTCGCAGAGCTTCTTGAGTCGGCGCTGGACGGTGCGCAGCGGCGGTGGGGCTTGGATGGCGCCAAGGAGCTGCTGGATGGTGGCACTGCCGAGCTGCTGCACGGCGTCGAAGATCTGGCGGTCGAGTTGGTCTGGGGGGCGAACGGTCATCCAAGGACGCCGTTGTTCGCTCTCCTGCCGGCCTTCGAGGTCGCGAGCGATGTCCGACATGCCATCGCCCACGCCGCTCGCAAAGAACTCGAAGTAGCGGGTGAGGTCTCCTGTCGTCTGCGCGAGCCCGAATCCAGGGGCGGTGGGGCGAAGGGCCATGCCGCCGAGCTTGCGGTTGCGCAGCACCAGGAGACCGCGCGGGTCGAGGCCGGCTTGGAGCTCGTGGTCCACGACGGCCATCCGCGCGATCCGTCCGGGCCGTCCCTCCTCGAGCTCTCGGAGTCCAAAGAAAAGGGTCGCGGCTCGCAGGATCGGGTCATCGGAGACCAGCTCGTCTCCGTCGATCCACTTGTAGAGGCCCACGATGTCCGGCGGCGGTTTGGACTTTTTGCGGCGGTGGTCGATCAGGCTGCCCCGCGGAAGGCCGACAAAGTGCGCCCAGCCCATGGGTTGGGCTTTCGCGAGCTCGAAGTAGGACCAGCAGGTCTCGGCGTCCGTCGCCTTGGCGCGACGGGTCGCCAGCCGAACGGCTTCACACAGCGCCGTAGCCAGCCGGATGGTCTCCATCGCTGCCTGCCGGCGTGGCGGCAAGAGGTCACCGGCGACCACGCGCTCCACCTCCTTCATCGTGACGTTGAAGGTACACGCAACCGTCATCTCGGCGATGCGCAGGTGCATCATCTCGGTCTGAAGGGCTCGCAGCCCGTAGAACGAAAGTCCCGACGCCGAAGCTTTCCCGGCCGACCATTGGGCGCGAGCCAGGGACGACGCCAGTCTCGGCGTCAGCGTATAATGAAGCTCGACGTCTTCTTCTGCGCTGCCGTTCTCGGCCGCTTTCGAGCGACGGGTCATGTGCGCCCCTTGCGTCCGCCGAGCTCGCGTTGGAGCGCAGGGTAGCGCCGGTGCTCGTCGCGGATACCTTCGAGCCACTTCGTGCCCGAGGTTGAGCCATCGACCTGCGCACACGCGAGTGCGAGAGATGCGGCGTGGCCGTAGTGGCGCCTGCGCTTGTTCTCGGTGACACCGGCAATGCGCTTCTCGGCGGCGGTCCGCATCGATTTGATGACGACTGCTCGTGTTGCCGGCTCGGTGGGTGCGTGAATCCCTGCAAGGCGGATGAGCTCGGCCACCTCCGGCGTCGCGAGCCGAGGTTCGTCGCGGTCCGACAGCAGGCTCAGCTCGTCGTAGTCGCGCGCGGGCTCACCGGGTAGCTCGAGGCCACCCAGCAAGGAGATGAACAGCGGGAACGCCAGGTGACCTGGATGCTCTCCGCTCGACCAACCGAGCCCGTTCGCGGAACCGAGGAGCTTGGCCGCCTCCGTGAAATCCCCGCTCAGAACATGAAGCAACGAGCGTTGCCGATGCGCCTGTTTGGGGACAGCGGCGAGTGCCTCGCTCACGCGTCCAAGTAGGATCTTCCTGGTATTCGCCGAGGCCAGCCACCGGCGCAGGCGCACCATGCTCGGTGCCTCCCGCCAGGCGCGCTCGAGTCGTGCCGGCAGGTCCTTGCGCCCGAGCTCCTGTGCCGCCAACGCGGCGCCATCGAGAAAGTCAGCGCGGGCGTACTCCTTGTCTGCGACGAGCTCAGCCGCCTCGTCGTACGCGGCTAGCGCACCCTTCCAATCGCTAGCCTCGACCATTGCTCGACACCAGGCCCGCAGGTCGTCGGCCCGCTTCGAGGCTCGTGCGATCTCGGCCAGGCCCTCGGGGCCCTGGGTTCGCTGCACGACCTCGCGCAGCCAACGGTCTTCCTCGGAGTCCCAATCGTTCCTGCGGTCCTTCTGGACGCGCTCTTCGACGAGGGCCTTCCACTGCACGAGAAAGTCGTCGAAGTCGGGAAGCGGCTCGATGGCCACCCGCTCCAGCTCCCGCAGCGGCGCCCAGAAGTGCCCGATGCCGTGCATCTCGTCGATGGCCGAGAGCACGGCCTTGCCACGGTTCTTCGGCGTGGCGGTCATGTACATCGAGGCGACGTACTGGGCAGCGCAGGTCGCCGGATCGATGCCGAGCACCTCGTCGATCATCTCATCTTGGCCGAGGGGGAACTCCCCGTGGCCCGCCGGAATGAGCAGCGCTCGGAAGATCTGGAAAGCCGCCGCGTAGTTCTTTGCCAGGAACGCGTTGGCACCCTGCCGCAAGTAGGCGTCGACGTCGGAAGGTTCCGCGTAGCCGATGCGCTTGGCCGCTTCGGCGAACTCCTGAATCTCACCGATCAGGGCACCGTCTGGCGCCTTCGGTGCCCAAGTTGGCGTGGTGCGGGCGGCCCGATCGACGAGCGCGTTGACGAAGCGGGCGTGCAGCACGTCGTCGAACCAGGGAATCATCTCGCGTACGAGCGCCCGGAGCCCGTCGGCATCCATGGCATCGAGCGCAGCCTCGGTGGACGACGCATCGGGGGTGGGCTTGGTTTGATAGCGTCGCGTCACGATAGCCCCAACTGGCGTCCGAGCACCTTGCCGACGAAGCGCTCGCCGAACGACTCGCGCGCGACGAGGTCACGGATGCGCTTCTGCGTCTCTTCGGCGCGGCCAGCGTTCTCGGCCGCCTTCATGGTGTGGGAGAAGGCATTCAGAACATCGAGGCCGGTGATCTCGTAGCCGTAGCCCTCCACCAGCCAGTGCAGCGCGGCCATGCCTGCCTCGATGGCGAATTCGGGTTTCTTCTCCTCGTAGTCACGGGCAGCGCGGGTCAGCGTCTGCGGCGAGCATGGGGTGCGGTTGGCCAACGCGATGGCCTCGTCGAACAGCTTCGCGTCCTTGGCGGCGGCGAACCACTTGCCCTCCTCGCCAGGCGTTTCGGCTACGAGGTCATCGAGAATCTCAGCGGGCTTTTTGTGTGGGTACTTCTTCGCGACAGCGCGAAACCATGCAGCGTAGGTCCCCGCCTGATTCGCCAGGAGCCCGTAGCGCTCGTACGCCTCGTCGGCGAACCCGGACGAGAGCAGCACCTCCTCGCAGGCGCGGGCAATGGCGATCGGACTGTCGTTGAGCCCACGACCCGCCTCGGCGTAGCGGATGGCGTCGGCCTTCTTCCCCAACGCCGACAGCGCTTTGACGCCGTACTGGCGGTAGTGCCACATCTTGTAGGGCGCCATCTCGAGCAACGCGAGCAGCTCGTCGTAGCGCTCGGCCGCGAGTAGCGCGCTCAGGCAGTTGGTCGTGCCTTTGAAGAAGCCGCGCAGGTTCGGGTCTGAGCTCCAAGCCATCTTGCAGGTGCCGATGAGCTGATCGGCCCAGCGTGAAGCGATCTCCTTCGACACGCACAGCTCGCCCCAGTAGTCACCCAGCAGCTCGATGTAGGGGATCTGGTCGTCTTGATACGCCTCCCACAGCCGCTCGAGCCATTTCTCGCGCGTCGTCTCGTCCGCCGGCGCCGTGGCGATGATCTCCACGAGCGCCGTGATGGCATTGTTCACCGCCGTACCGATGGCGCCTGAGGAGCTGTCCACGTGCTCCAGAGCCGGCGACACCTTCTCGAGCAAGAGCACGGCACCTTCGGCGGCGAGCAGCTCGTCCTTGCGCGCGACCTTTTTGATCTCGGAGACCGCCTCTTTGATGCGCTTGATCGCCGGCTGCGACTTCCAGCCGAAGGCATGCCGGCGAAAACGCGCCCGAAACTCCCACTTGTGCGGGCTAGCCGTCGCCATCGCCCTGCTCCGCAGCAGACAGCCGAAGCGTGCGCTCGGCCTCCTCGCGCTCGCGCTCCAGCTCTTCGCGCAGCTCTTCTTCGGTCGGGAGGTAGAGCTGGTAGCGCGCCGCCAGGATCTGCTCGTTGTCCTCGGGCAGAGTGATCTTGGCCATGGCGTCGTTCTTCTCGGAGCAGAGCACGATTCCGATCGTTTTCGCTTCGTGCTCGGCCCGCTGGTAGCGGTCGTAGTAGTTCACGTACATCTGCATCTGGCCGAGGTCCTGATGCGTGAGCTTTCCAAGCTTCAGGTCGACGAGAACGAAGGCGCGCAGCAACCGGTTGTAGAACACCAGGTCTACGAAGAAGTGGTCGCCTTCGAGGGTCAGGCGCTTCTGCCGTGCGACAAAGCAGAAGCCCTTGCCGAGCTCGAGCAGGAATGATTCGAGCCGGTCGATGATCGCCTGTTCGAGCTCACGTTCGCGCCACTCGTCGCGCTCGTGAAGCCCGAGGAACTCCAGGACGAACGGGTTCTTCAGGACGTCCGATGGTCCCTCGAGCTCATGACCACGCCGCGCGAGATCGAGCACCTTCTCCTTGTCGCGGCTCTTGGCGAGCCGCTCGAAGAGCAGCGAGGCCACCTGACGCTCGAGCTCGCGGCTCGACCAGCCCTCTCGCGCGGCCTCGATCTCGTAGAAGGAGCGAGCGTCCGGATTCGCGACCTTCAAGAGGATGAGGTAATGGGTCCAGCTGAGGGTCGGGGGGAACCTCACGGCAGATCCCCCCGGCGATTTGGACAGCGGTGCTGTCCGTTTCTCGCCTGGCTCAGATTTGGACAGCAGTGCTGTCCGAATCTCTGGTCCCCCTAGCTCGGGCGGCAAGGCCGACCCCTCCGGGTAGGTCAGGTAGAGGAGCCGAATCCGGCGCAGCGTTCGGGCCCCAAACCCTTTCCCCACCTCGTCGCGCAGGTGTTTGGCCAGCCGAGCGATCAGCTCGTCCCCATAGCCGGCCCGTGCCTTGCCCTCCTGCTCGACCTCGACGATGTCGTGCCCAATGAGCCAGTACGCCTGAACCATCGCGGTGTTCACCGAGCGTGCAACGTGCTGGCGCGAGGCCTGGATGATGTCGACGACCCGGGCGAAGAGCGCCTGCTCCTGCGGCTCCGTCGAGTCCTTCACGGTGGGGACCACCGCCCTCTTGGGCCTCTTCTTCGAGGGGCTCATCGACGCGTCCCGCTGCTGGCTCCGTGGTGCCGAGCAGTTGTTACAGGATCTGTAACAACTCCACCCGCTGCCGCCGCGCGAACCTGCAAGGGCCGCTTACAAGTTGCCGGTTGTGCCCTTGGAGGTGTGCTCGTCATGGTGGCTCTCCCGTGCTCTCCGTCGGGCCCCCTTTTACGCCAACACCATGGCGCAAACAAGCGCAGATGTCGTGAAGCTGTAGACCGGAGAGCAGGACGCAAATCGCCTGCCGACGGTGTCCCCGCTGAAACCGTAAACCGGCCTTCGACGGTCACGGGCATCGAACGAGGGCTGCTGTAAACCACCGTCGGTGCTCTCTCCCCGGACCGCCGAGACAGAGAGCACGAACGCCCAACTCCGCGCCCGGCAACGGGAAGCGCGTGCTCTCCGCGATGGGGACACGAGTCGCGCCCTCGTGATCGATGAGCCGCAGAAGCACGTGAACGTTGGCTGAAAAAGGAAAGGCCCCGCGGGTGATCACGCGAGGCCTTTATGAACTTGTGGCGGCCCACCTTTTGGTGGGCCACCGTAAATGGCTCCGCAAGCGGCGCTTCCTGCGAACGCTCTCGGTAAACGGGTTTGGGACAGATTCGGATGTTCGTACTGACCCACGATGGCGCTCGCGCTGCGACTCCGAGAACTTGCGCCGAGAGTGCTGGGACAGGTTCGCCGCTTCGCACTGTCCCATCGTGAGTCCGTCGCCTCGGGGCCGAGTGCCCTCGGGCCACGTTGAGCGAAAGCGAGGCGTCCCGGCTCCACGCTGGACTGTAGCGGCGAAGCGAGACTGAGTGGTGGCGGCATGGACCAAGCCCCGCAGCCCGAAGCCGTCGCCGAGATCGCGCGCGAGGAACGACGCGCCGACGTGCAGCGTCGCATCGACGAGGTGGCCGGCGTGCTCGCCGAGACCCTGCTCGGCATGTGGCGCGCGAAGCACCGGGCCGAGCGCCGTGGGGAACCCTGGCCGCCACCGGAGCCCCCGAAGCCGAAGCCAGAGCCGCGCAGCTCGGGGCTGATCGAGAAGGCGAAGGGGCCGCCGCGCCGTGTCTTCCGCGAGCTCGAGGCCCGGGATGAGCTGGTCGCGAACATGCTCCTGGAGATGACCTCGTTCCCCACGTCGGAGCTCTGGCTTGAGCCCGCGGGCGGGAAGCGGACTCGCGTCGTCCTCGAGCACGGCCGCGTCGTGATCGGCGTCGCGGTACTCGACGAGTACGGCGACGCCGCGGTGCTGCGGACGCTCGCGGTCCGCTCGACCTGTCGGCGGCAGAAGCACGGTCGCGCGCTCGTCGAGTACATCGTGCGCCACGCGTACGAGACCGGCGTCGGCCGCATGTACGCGGTCAGCGCGATGCAGTGGTTCGTCGAGGCAGTCGGCTTCGAGCTTCGCAAGCGCACGATGTTGCCCGAAGATGCGCGTCGCCTCCCGGGCATCATCGACGCGCCCAGCAACGCCTTCGTCTTCGAGCTGAGGCCGACCCAGAACGGGCGTCGCGTGCCACGACGGAGCGTGCCGCGCTCGGCGGTCGAGGCCCTGTTGACCCGGTCCGAACTGAAGGCAGCGCGCTGAAGCCGAGGCGATCTCGGACTCGCCGATGAGCGCCACCAGGGCGCCCACGTTGGCCCAGGGCGCGCGGATCGCGCTGGTCCCAAGCGTGGGCGCGGACGCGGACGGCGGCGCGCACGTGGGCGCGACGGGCGGGGCTGGCGACCGCCCGTGCTGGGGCTGCTGGCGAAGGCCCGAAGCCCTGCCGGCAAAGCGGGCCTGTCCCGCCGGCAAGGGAGCGTTGGGACGCGTGTCCCCGCGTGCATCGTAGTGTCGACACGCGTAGGATGGGACACGGAGCCGCCCATGCCGAACGAGCTGATCATGGAACTGACCGGTGAGAGCCGCGTCACCCAAGTGCAACCGCCTTGGGGTGCGTGGGTCAACTTCTTCCAGTTCGACCCCGACGCGCCCGCCCCCATCTCGCTGCGAAGCGAGCAGACGGGCTCGACGATTGAGCGGCCCGTTGTTCGGCACGACCACAACTGGACCGTGGAGATCCCTGAGGCGGCGTGCGAACGACCGGCCATCATCCGCTTCTGCCGCCAAAGCCAGAACGACTACTCGTACTGGGTCTATGTGAACGGCAACCCGGAGTTCACGTTCTACTCCACGCTCCTCGAGCGCTACACCGATCCCACTTGGATTCGGGGTCGCCGTTTCCTCGTGCTTCGAAGCTAGCGACTTCTCAGAGGCCTCTACGGGAAGGGGCATAGGGCGGTCGCACACGTCGCACAGGATGTGCCCCGTGCGGCGCAAGAGTCGCCTCGCGCGACGCGGTTCGACTTCGAGCAGAAGGAGTAAAGGGCCTCCTGCACGAGCCTCGGCGAGTGCGCAGGCAGCTCGGGTCGGAACGCACGGAGGTCGAGCTTGGCGGCCTGCTCCCGCACCCACCGCTCGCGCGCGTCGTAGGTCTTAGCCGCGCCCGGCGCGCAGAGGGCGTCGACGGCGCGCGCGACGTTCGTGTCGACGACCACTAGGTCGTTGCCGTCGAATCTTCGGGTACCAGGGCGTCAGGCCCGGGGCGAGCGCGGGCGTCGAAAGCGCGCTCACGAACATGGTCGCCAGCTTGCGCCCCACGCGATGCACGGCGGCGAACCGCTCCACGAGGAGCGAGGCGCGCTTCGTGGGCGACAGCTCCTCACAGCAGACCTCGTCGAGCAGCGCCTTAACCCCACCGCCTCGCCAGAGCCGGAGCCACGCCGAGGTCGGCAGCTTGCCCATGTCGCCCATGCGGTTGAAGACGCGCGTCGCGTCCTTCACGTGGCAGGACTCGCCACGGCACGTGCCGCAGTCGATGTCGTCGCCGTCCTTCTCGACGTCGCAGCCCTCCTCGAAAGCTTCGACGGAGCCCAGCGTCGGGCAGGCGTGCCGCGAGATCGAACGCTTCACGGTCCCAATGTCGGCGACCACTCGCATCGACATGCGAGGCAGCGAGCGCTGCTGGCGCATGATCACGACGTCGCGCAGCGCCTGGTACATCGCGAGCGAAACGAAGAGCCGGAACACGGCTGCATCAGAGCCCGTCGCGAGCTCGTCGGGCTCGATGGCGAACGCGCCGATTCGAGTCGGGTCGCAGTAGAACGGCACACCCTCGACGCGCCCCTTGTCGAAGTACCAGCGGACGACCTCCGCAACCTCTGGCCGTCCTCGTGCCGCCATCGGTCTACGCTCGCCCGCTCAGTGACACCACGTCGAGGTCTAGCCCCTGTCGACTGATCTCGAAGGTCTGCGCCCGACGCAGGTCGTGAGCGTGGAGTTCGACCTGAAATGGGAACGCCGCCGGGTGGCGAACGAGCTGGGGTAGCGGCACCGCCGACTGCTCACCGCCGAAGATGAGCCCTTCCGCAAGGATCGCTGCGAGTTCGCCTCGCACGTTGAGCTGAGGGGCTCGTCGACGAAACACGCCCTTGCTCAGTTCGGTGAGACAACCCCAGTCCGCCATCGAGCGCACGACCTTCTGCGCAGCGCCGTGTACCTTTTCGCGATCTCCCCACAGCTCGACGGTGCGCCGAACGATGTGCGCCATCGGGGCTTCATCCTGCAGCTCAAGGAGGCGCCCGACGATGGTCGCGACGTCTGCGAAGAAGGGATACGCTGCTAGCGACATGGCCCAGTGCAGGGCAACGCGCTCAGCTGCGTCCACATGCGGGAGGACCTCGATGGCTTTCTTGCGAAGGCCTTCCGTTCCGGGGACTACGCCCCCCCAAACTCGGCACAGCACGGTGACGGTCTTCGAACGGGCACTCGCGTACCGTCTTCCGCCCACGACGCCGTCGAGAAGGTCTAGCAGGGCCTCGCGCATCTCGTCGTAGCTCTTCTCGCCGGCTGCATGCCCCGCCGCAGCCTCGAGCCACTCGAGTCGAATCCTCTGGTCGAAGCCGAGTACCTTTCGTCGGTCAGCGCTCATCTAGGTGCTCCCGACGGTGATGAAAGGGACGAACAGTTCTTCAAGCGAAATACCTCCGTGGCCCACGTTGCGTGCGCCCTCGGTGATAAACGCTCTTCGCTCCGACGCGAGCAAGGCTCGGTAATCGTCGGGCAGCGCGATCTGCGGCCAGGCGATGGTTTGCGTGTACTCGTCCTGGACCTTCCTGCGCATCAGCTCGTCCGCAAACACATGAACGCGCTCGCCACGTGAGTCGGCCACCTCGCCGACGTTCGGCTTCCCGAACCCGATCGCCTCGACGTTGCCGTGGTCCGCCGTGATGACGACCTCGTAGCCAAGCTCAAGAAGCGTCTCCACGAGCCGCTGGAATGCTCCGGTCTCGCTCCAATGACGAACCTGCGCGTGGAAGCCCTCCGCACCAGTGACTGCCCCGTGCATCATCTGGTCGACCATCCCGACGACGACGCCGAGGACGCGACATCGAGGATGTGCGGCTGCTTCCTTCACGCGCTCGATCAACGCCGCGTCGGGTTCTTGGCTCTTCTGGCAAACGTAGGCGACCTCGGCACGGCTCGCGTCTCGGTCCTCCCAGAAGCGGCGCCAGTGGGACTCTTCCTTCGCCGTCGTGTTCAAGCTCGCGGAGAAGTAGAACGGCGGCTCGCCAGCGAAGATGGACTGCCTCGAGACGGACATCAGCGTCGGTACCCACGCGAAGATCGCGTGCTCGCTCACGCGGTGCTTGCGGTCCGTGAGCTGCGCACGGAGAAGCGTCCACTGACTGAGCGCGAGACCGTCCATCACGAGAAGGGCCACGCGCTTCGAGGCAGGACCACCGCGCGACGCCGAGACCCATCCGTGCGCGAGGTGGCGCGGAACCTGATGCACCATTACCGGCAACGGGAGATAGGAGACGTTGTGGAGCGAGGCGTAGTGCGCAAGCATCCACCGCGTGAAGGTCTTGTCGACGCGCTTCTCGAGTGCGGTGATGGTCGCAGCCTTGGGCTCAAGAGCCCGAGCACCGAGCGTCCAGCGCAGAGCGCTCCACTCGGCCCAGCGCCAGGCCGTGTCGGTCCAGGACCGATAGCCGTCGGCGTCGGTGGGCAGGGACTTTTCGAGAGCATCCGTCAGCCGCTCAAAGCGGAGGGATGCATCCTCGACGTCGTCGCCGCGCACGCCCACGGACAACCAGGTTCCCTCGACCTCCTTCTTCGGGAGCGCACTGGTCGGGGCCAGCAGGCCATCGAGGAACAAGCTGTCGATGTAGACGCGCACGTCCTCGTGGTCGAACGGCAGGTCAACGGGCCCGGGGACTCGAAGGCCATAGGGCTCGGTGGGTTCCGCAACCCCCGTGCCCGTGACCTTCGGCTTCGTCACGAACAGCGGCCAGCGTTCCTGCAGGAACGTGAGGAAGTCCTCGCGGTTCGACAGGAGCCTCTCCAGCGGCCAACTCGTGAAACGCTTGGTCTTCTCCAACTGCGCGATGATCCAAGCGTCGAGGACGGGCGGAAGTCGTTGTCCTCGATAGTGGCGCCGCAGGAGTAGGCGAAGCAGCTCTGCGGGGTTCCGAATCTGCTCGGGAGCGATCTCGAAGACCTCGCGAACAAGGAACTCCTTCGTCCTGTCGTCCCCCAGCGGATGCTCCGGGGCACGTAGCGCCAACGCTCGGTGAAGCCCATCGAACGAACTGGTCTCGAGCCCATCCAGCACGGCGGGCGACAGCTTCGGGAACAGGTCCGCTCGACTGAACTGCAGCAGCCGCCGATCGCGCCGTGCCCCTTCGAGGAGGTCGAAGGGAAGCGCCGAGGCATCAGCGCGCACCGTGTGCAGGAGAACCACGAGGTTGGTCTCCTCCCCTCGGTCCCACGCCCGGCGGTATCGGGTCTCGTACGCAAACCGAAAGGCGACCTGGTCCTCGAACGGGATCAGGTCGAACCCTCGCTCACGAATCCCGTCGAGAATCGTCTCTTCCGTGAGGAGGCGGTCGGGGTCGACGACAATGGTCAGCCTCGCAACCGTCGCGATCTCTCGGGTGAAGTGCGTGAGGATCGGTTCGCGCCATCCGCTGTACGGCGGCACGCTCGTCATGACCGCTCCCCGGCAGCGGCCACGCGCACCATCACGATGGCGCGCAGTTCGGGAAAAGCCGCCGAACGAACAGCAAGGTCGGCGTGAAAGTGATTCTCCTCTTGGGCGAGCTGACCGAGGCGGTGATCACGCACTTGGGGAAGACCGATCCGCTCGATGGCGCGACGACGCGAGGCGAAGGCCGACACGGCCTTCTGCTTCTCCTGCTCAAGACCTCGACGGTGGGCGCTGAGAAGCTCGTCGTAGAGGGAGCGCCCCGCCTCCTCGGCGCGGTGGCGCGTGTTCTCATAAGCGGCAAGTGCAGCATCGCCAACGAGCTCGGCCGGTCGCGTGCTCAAACTCTCCGGTTCCAGTTCCAGGAGCCGATCCCACACGGCCCGCGCGGTCGGCCCCAGTGCCCGCCCATCGTCGCTGACGAAGAGCGGGAGAACTCTCGTCGCCCGCGTTCCGCCGCCCTCGAGGGCAATCCGCCAGAGCGACCACAGGCCTGCGACCTTGTCCGAGATCTCGGGGAGGACGACGGACGCGATGGGACTGCCTGGGGCGAAGTATCCGAGTTGCGCCGCGATGCCGCGCACGTGGGGGTCCTCGAGGGTCAGATGCTGCGCGCCGGCCACCTGGGGCGGGGTGAACACGGCGCGGGACACCTCCGTCCCGTCCGGCCACTGAAGCCGGTACCCGACCTCGTCGCTCGCGATTCGCGCGCCTAACGCCTGCCGACTCCTGAGGTACGCGAGCGTCATCTTCTCGGTCCAGAAGGGCACTTGATGCCCAGCGAGCTGCTGCGCCGCGTCTGGGGTTAGCGTCGTGCTCGGTCCCAGGACCTTCGTGCCATCCTTCGCGGCGAGCGCGCGCTTTCGCAGCTCTGCGGCGAGAGCCTCGGCGCGCTCGACGGCCTGATCGGGATGTCGCATGGCCTCGACGTACAGCTCCTCGAAGTCGGGGCCTCCTTCCTCCGAGTCCAGCACGTCAGCGAGTTTGTCGACGCCGAACTCCTCGAGGATCTTCGCGAGCTTCTCCTCGAGCACCTCGCGGACACGCAGCTCGACGGTGTCCTGCGAGCGCGAAGTTGAGCGCCTCAACGACATGCTTCTGTCCGATGCGGTCGACGCGCCCGATGCGCTGCTCGAGCTTCATCGGGTTCCACGGCAGGTCGTAGTTCACGATGACATGGCAGAATTGAAGGTTCAGGCCCTCACCGCCCGCGTCGGTCGACACGAGGATCTGAGCCTCGCCCGCGAAGTCCTGCTGCACTGCGCGTCGTTCGTCGAGCCCCATCGACCCGTTCAAGCAGGCAACGCGGAACCCGCGCTCACGGAGGTACGTCGCGAGCATGTCCTGCGTCGGCACGAACTCGGTGAAGACCAAGACCTTCACCAGCGGGTCCGACTCCTCGCGCTGGAGACGGTGGATCGCATCAAGGAGAGCCTGCGCCTTGGCATCAGGGCCCTTCGCTTCGCAACGACGAGCTGCCGAGAGAAGCAGTTCGACCTCGGCGCGCTCGTTTTTCAGGCCCTTGAGACGCGACTTGAGCACGCTCTCGAGTTGCTCCTGGCTGTCGAGGCCGCCCCAAGCATCGCCGATGTCTTCGCCGAAGAGAGAAAGCTGTCCTTCGGGCAGCTCGAGCACCTCGAGGCGCCGCTCCAGCGACTCTCGGATGGCGCGCGTGCTCGACGTAACGAGCCGCTGCATCAGGATCATCAGGAAGCCGATCGCCCGTCGCTGCTCCTGGATTGCCTGGTTGTAGCCGTCGCGAACGTAGTCGGTGACCGCCGAGTACAGCGCCTGCTGCTCCGAGTCCTTCGTCCCCCACGTCACTGCAACGAGCTGCGTGTGACGCGGCTTGAAGAGCGGGTTCCCGTCGGCATCGATCGCTCTGCGCTTCTCCGTCCTGATGACGTAGGGCGCGACGCGGGCTTGGTTCACGGAGTCATCGTCTGGAAACGCCTGCGGATCGAGGAACGAGATCAGGCGCCGGAAACCATCGGTCTTCCCCTGGTGTGGCGTCGCGCTGAGAAGGAGGAGATAGGGCGCGGCTTGTCCCAGTGCCTCGCCGAGGCGGTAGCGAGCAACCTGGTCGGTCGACCCTCCAAGGCGGTGTGCCTCGTCGATAATGATCAGGTCCCAGCCCGCCGACACCAGGTCATCGAAGCGCTCGCGGTTGAAGCGAGCCACCTGCTCCCGCGTCCAGCCTCGCCGCGCATCGAGAGGCTTCACTGAATCGAGAGGGCAGACGACCTGGTCGTGGAGCCGCCAGGCATTGGCGTCTTCATCGAGCCCCGCGAGCTCACGGACTGCGGAGAGTTCTCCAGGTATGACGAGCCTGAAGGTCTCACTGAAGTGCGTCTTCAGCTCCTGGACCCACTGAGTCACGAGACCTGCCGGTGCAACGACGAGGACGCGCCGAACGAGGCCGCGGATCTTCAGCTCTCGAAAGATGAGCCCAGCCTCGACGGTCTTCCCAAGGCCGACCTCGTCGGCGAGCAGGTAGCGAACCCGGTCCGTCGCCATCGCCCTGGAGAGCGCATGCACCTGATGCGGCAGCGGCGTCACCGTCCCTTCGAGCGGGGCCACGAGCGCGTCGCGGGCCATCGCGTCGGCGATGCGGGCGGCAGCGCTGACGAACGCCAGTTCGTTGCCCACTACGTCGGTCGGACGCGTGTGAAAGGGCACGAGGCGGGGCTCGGCAACGCGGAGCACGGTCGCCTGCGTCGGGAGCCACACGCGGTAGCTGCGGGCTCCCCACACCTCCTCGATGTCGACCACCTGACAAGGGGTCTGGCTCGAGGCCTCGATTGCCCAATCGCCACGCTTCAGCATGCAGCTACTCCCCCACACGCATGCTGGCGACGTCGTAATACATCAGGAGCTTCTCGTCCTCCTGAAGCACCGTCTCGGGAAGCTTCCGAGCGACGCCAACAATCGTGGCGTAGTCCTTCGCGTCGTACGCCGCCTTGAACCCGGCCCGCACAGCCTCGGTGCGAAAGGTCTTGAGCCGGTTCGACTTGGACTGCTTGTAGTCTTCGAACTCGCGCAACAGCGACTTCTCGCGGAGCTTCTCGAGATCGAGCGCCTTGCTCGGGTCGGGCACGTACCATCGCCCCTTGGCCTTCGCGACGAGGTCCGGGTCCTCCTTCGAGAGGTTCCTCAGCTCTTTGAAGTTGGTGCTCAAGTATCGATGAATTTGGCTCGGGACGGGAGGCACGCCGTCGTACTCGATGAAGTTGCTCTGGAGCAGTTCGCGAAGTTCGATCGTTTGCTCGTGCTTCGCCCACGCCTGCAGCTCCTTCATGAAGGCCGGCGTGAGTTCCTGAGCGCTACGCGGACGAGCGGTGAGCTCACGACGAAGCCACTGAATCGCGCTCGCTTCGTCGGTCACGAAGAGGCTGAGCTGCTTCACCTCGGTGACGCTGGCCCGACGGCGGTCGTACTCGGCCACCTGCTCCGGGAGGAAGAACATCCCGTCACGCTCTGCGAAGCGCTGCGCGAGCCCAGCGAAGAACAGCGGACCGCTGAGCGGCACGCTGACTCCATGCTGGACATGATAGGCGACCATGCGGTCGTGCAGCATCTGCGGGGTGCGTTCCGAGATGATCTCGCCCTCGGAGGCCCGGCCGACGAACTTCGGGACGTTGCTCAGGTGCTCGCGTACGAAGGCCCACGCGGTGTCTTCGGTCGCCGACCCGAGCGTGAACTTGTCCTCCAGCGCCTTGCTCGGCTTGTATGCCGAGATCGACGAGGTCCTGCTTCACCGCACTGCTTGTGACCTGCCGATAGGAACCCTGCTGCTTGTCGAGCGTTCGCACGTCAGCCACGACGAACCCAGCGACTCCCATCGCTTCCTGGATCGCGCGCCACACGCCGTTGCGCGAATTGCCGAAGACAACCGTCATCCACCGACCAGGCTTCAAGACGCGGAAGTACTCCTCGAAGCACCGGCGCATCAGATCCTGATACTCGTTGAGCCCCTTGTCCTTTGGCGCGTCAATGATGGCCTCGGGGGCCGCATCGGTACGAACGCGATGCCAAGCCTCGACGAGGAAGTTCAAGTCTGCGTAGAAGATGTTCTCGCCGAAAGGCGGATCGGTGAAGATGTAGTCCACCGACTGAGCTGCCAACGGCATCGCTGCGCAGGACCCGGTCGTAATCGCTGCGAAGGTGCCCGACGGCTTGGCTCCGACGAAGGCTTTGCTCAAGCGGGACAGCTTGCCGTCGAGGATGTACCAAGGGCTCACCTCAACGATCTGTGAACCGATGTAGTAGACGCCGTTGAGGTACTGATTGACTTGGGAGTAGTGAGTCGGCGTGTAGCGGGCCAGAACCGACATGCCCCAAATCGCCTGCTCAACGAACCACACCAGCATTCGACGAGTTGCCACGTCGGGCTCAGCCCAAGCGAGACGCCACAGCGTCGCGAGGGCGTTCGCCGCTCGCGGCAAAAAGAAGTGGTGCGAGTGCGTGAACCCCTTGGGTGCGATTCGCGAGCCGTGCTCCATCTCCTCAATCGGAAACGGCACCGTCGGGACTTCCGGGGGCAACGGCAAGCGTTCGACGCGCTCAAGGATGCGCTGGTCTGCGTCGCCAAAGGCGCGCTCGAAGTCCTGGCGACCGATCGAGTAGTTCACGAGGACGGGGCGAAACCGAACCTGCTTAACGGTCTGCTTTGACGCCGGGTCGATCCGGGTCTCGAAGGTCCGCTCAAGGCGGTCCTTGTTCAGCGAGGCCGTGCATCCTGGACAAGGAAACTCGTTACGTACGGTCTTCGTCTCGGGGTCGAGCGCTTCATTCACGAAGACGATCTCGCGAGCACAGTCTGGGCAGGCGAACACCTCGCTCCAGACCAGGTAGTTCACCTGGCCCTTGCGCCCATCCTCGTGCTGCACTTCGTACATCCAACCGAACTCCTTGTCGGCGGTGTCGAGAAGGGCCTGCCCCGCTGCCCTAAACGTGTCGATATCGAACGGCAGCGTGTAGCCAGCGGCGATCATCGTAGCGGCGGGCGACAGGTCATTGAGCACCGGTTGCCGGGCACCCCATTCGGGCGCCGACAAACCATCGCGCTTCCACTTGGCCTCGAGTTCCTTGCGGTAGGCCTCGGACGCAGCACCACACCAGAGCGCAGCAACACCGGTCATGCCGGAGCCTGCGAACCCATCGAGCACAATCTCCCCTGGCTTCGTGTAGTGCAGGATCGACGGCACGATCGCGAGGTGGGGAACCTTGGTATGGTAACTGTGCGCCTTGTACAGCGCGTCCGTCTTGCCAACGCTGACGTCGATGGCGAATGGATCGCGGTGGTAGGAATCGGTCGCTCTGTACGCTTTCCCGTAGTGCGCCACCAGGTCCGCGAGGAACGGGTTTGGGCACGCCGTGTAGTACGGAGGATCGGACATCCGAAGGATGTCTTCGTCGTCGGCAACCGGAAAGCCCTCCGACCGCCTGAACGCCGGGTCCTTCAGCTTGTCGCGGAGCAGCGAGGTGAAGTGCTCGCGCCGCGCGGCATCGCTCTCGAACTTGTGGCCGAGGCACACGACAGGCCCGGACGCCGACACGGGCGCGGACAAGTTGAGTTTCTTCTGCGTCTGCTTTGCCACGGTGTCCCCTCAACTACTCGATCACGATGCGGATCTTCGAGCTGTCCTTGCCCTTGTTCAGCTCTGCCAAGTGAGCCTCGAACCGCTCCCGAAGCTCCGAGACGGTGCAGGGCGCGCCTCCCCGAAGCAGCGCAGCGTGAAGGTCGTCCTTCTTGAGCACGACCTTCTGCAGCCCCGACAGCACCTCCTGCAGCGCCTTCACGAAGACGGTTTCGATCGACGTGGGAAGCTTGCGCTCCTTCAGAAAGGCGGCGAGAGCCGCCTTGCCTTTGCTGTCCGTAAGGAGCTCGATGTTGGCCGTGACCGTGGGGTCCTCCAAGTTACCGAGCAGGGTGCGCGTCCACTCGTCGGCAAGTCGATCGAGCTGCTCGTCGACGTCGTCGAGCAGCTTGGCGACGGCAGAAGACGTGGGCTCCTCGACCGGGCGATAGCCGCAGTGCGGGCAGAGCGGCCGCATGTCGAGGTCCTGCTTCGTGAGGCTCCAACAGGATCGCAGCGTGAGGAGCCGATTGTCGAAGTCGGTCAACTGCTGCGTCGGCATCATCTCGACGCTGGCGAGCTTACGAAGCTGAGCGAGACGCGCGTCCTTCTGCAGCTCGCCCTTCTTCTTGTCCGCGGTTGCCCCGAGCCGTGCCTTCTCGTGAAGCCCAAGGTAGGCGTCCTGATACTGCGCCTTCAGCTCGGCGAGCCGTTGGCCAAGCGCGCGCTGGAAGCTCGGGTCGGCGCGGTGCTTGGGGCTTGCCACCTTGGCGAGCACTTCGCCCTGCGCCGTCTTCACGGCGCCAAGCCACGCATGGTCAGCGGGAAGCACAGCCTCTGCCGTTCCCAGGTAGGACGTCACCGGATCGAGCTGGCGAACCAACTCGGTGAGCTCATCGACGCCCTTGACGAGGTCGAACCGCTCTTGCTGGCTGGTGATCGCAGCGCTGTCGTGGGGGAAGTTCTTGAGCTTCCCGACAGTGTTGAACGGCTGCAACCCCTCCAGGAACGACTTCAGCTCAGTGAGCTGCTTCCTCCAGGACTCGCGCTCGGCCTCGGAGAGCACCGGTTTCCCCCAGAACACGATGCCGTTCTGCAGGCTCTGAAGGGCCGCCGCGATCTTCTCGGCTCGCTTGGCGACCTCGGTCTGCAGCTTTTGAATGCCCTCGTCTCGGTTCGCGGGATTGACGATGAGCCCCTTGGGTAGGCCGAGAAGCTCGAAGAGATCCTGGATCGGGCCCAGCGGCAGGTCGCGCGGGCGCTCGACGTGCTTGAACGCCGTGAGCTCCGCGATGCCCAACTTCGCGAACTGGTCGACCGCGCTCGCGTCCAGCTTCTTGCCAGTGATGCTCACGATCAGGTCGCCGCTGTGGACCAGTGCGCCGAGGACGACCGCGAGGAACTCGGGCTCGAGACGGAACCGGGTCCAGTACTCGACGCCCGCGTCGTCCCCCACGAACTCCGAGCGGTTCGCCACCTGGCCGTTGCCCTTCTGCGAGAGGATGTCGAGGACATGCTTGGCGTAGCGGGATTTCCTCGGCTTCAACTGCTCGCCGTCGAGCAGCTCAAGCGCGTCGAGCACGGCGGTGCCCTGCTTGCTCTTCACACCACCAGCGAGCCACCGAAGACGCGTCCTGGGCAGCGAGCGCGCGGTTCTCCTTCGTGACGAGTACGTTGAACACCGGGTAGTCGGGGCTCTGGTTCTCGAAGTGTGGCGCGAGGCAGACGGACGCCGGCTGCGTTCACCAGGTCGCGGACCTGAATTGCGCGCCCGGGCCCGACGCCTTGCCGTGAAGCACCTCGGCGAGCGGCTTCGAGCGGCCCTGGTACGTCACCTCGAAGGCCGTGACGAGGTGCTCACGAAGCCAGCTCGTCAGCGTGCGCAGGTGTCTCGAGCGCCTTGTCCTCGTAGATCTTCTTGTTGCGCCGGAGGCGTTGGCAGCCTGCTCGCGCGCGCCGGCATACAGCTTGAGCGTCGACTCGAAGGCCGTCGTCGCGCTGCTTCAGCCTGAAGAAGACCTCGTCGCTCCGCTTCTCGTCCTTGAAGTAGGGCGCCTCGAAGGGCTGCAGCGCGAACAGGTAGAAGTCGCGCTGTGGAGTCACCGTCGAGCGCTCGTTGGGCGCGCCGAAGAAGAGGTAGCCGCTGCGACCCACTTTGCGTTCGCGCCACTCGACCTCGTGCTCCCACATCCGGTAGCCCGTGACGTAGGTCTGGCTCGGCGCCCTCCATCACGCGCGTGAGCGCGTCGAAGTAGTAGCGGTCGAGCAGGTCGCCGCCGAGCCCTTCGGCCTTCTTCTCGATGAGCGAGTCGAAGTCGATGTCCTTCTTCAGGTCGAGGTAGTACTGGCCGTTCTCCTTGTTGAAGTTGATGAACTGGCCGCTGACCGTCTTGAGGATCTCCTTGAGGATCGTCTCGACCATCGTCTTCAGGAACTCGGCCTCGCGTTCTGGCATCGGCAGGATGAGGCAGAGGTCGTCGCGCAGCTCCTCGGCGGTGGCGCCGATGGGCGCGTAGATGTCGCCCGTCGTGAGGCGATGCACCGAGAGCGCGTGAACGATGCGGAGCGCTGCGGGCTTGTACTGCGGGCGCGTGAAGGCCTGCTGAACGCGGCCCTCGAGCACCTCGCTCTTCTGGACCACCTCGCGGATCTCGGGGATGGCGCGGAACGACGGGTTGTCCTTCAGGTAGGTCCAGTACGAGTCGTACGCGATGAGCCCCGGCTGGTCCTTGGGCACGTCCTGCTCCAGCAGGCGACGGATCGCGGTGCTGAGGGTCTTGAGCACCTCACGCTTCTCCGCGACGAACACCCGCTCGAACGTCTCGAGGTAGGCCGGATGCACGGGGAACAGCCGAACGAACTCGTCGAGGCGCTCGTTCATCGAACCGTAGAGCGGGCGCGAACCCTTGCAGGTGCTCGCGCACGAGCGCCTGCTGCTTCGCGTCCTTCTTGAGCAGCCGCTGCGAGACGACGTAGGCGACGTCCTCGCGAGCGATGCGAACCTGCTCGAAGCGGTCCTTCACGCGTCGCAGCGTCTCGGCCACGAACTGAAAGCGCGTGCTGTCGAAGAGGCTCTCCTGCACGCCCGACAAGAAGCGGAAGCGCGTGCTCCGGCAGATCTCGCCGACCTCGCGCAGGAAGTTCAGGTCCAGGATGAGGGCCTGCTCCTTGCGGGTGCGGAGGTAGTCGAGCAGCTCGTCGATGACGAAGAGCAGGCCCTGCGTCGGGTAGACCTGCTGGAACGCCGCCATCATCTCGTGGAAAGCGTCCTTGTTGTTCGAGACCGTCGGAGGAACTCGGGAAGCGGTACGACACGCCGAGCGTCGCGAGGTGCTCCTCGAGTTCGCCGCAAACGATGTCGCGCAAGGACATCGTCGTCGAACCGATCTCGGCGCGGATCACTTTGAAGCGCCCGGCGACAGCGACCGCCTTGTCGGCGACCGTGGGGTTTGTGAGCGAGCCCGCGAGCTCCGCATGCTCGGCGACAGCCGAGATGGTCGCCATGAGGTGCGACTTACCTGTTCCGTAGTTGCCGACGACCAACAGGCCCTTGTTGTCCGTCGGCTTGTCGAACTGGAGCTGAGCGAACACGAGCTCGACGAGCTGCTCGACCATGCGGTCCGAGATCACGAAGTCTCGACACCAGGCGAGCGGCTTCTGAGGCTGCGTCTGCCTCCCGGAGCTGGACGACGGACTCGATGGGTTCGAACTGGATGAGGTCGGCGTATCGCATGGGGTCCTTGGTCAGCCCTCGGCGTGGGCGTTGGGGCCGGCATCGCCCGGCATCGAGAGGCAGAGGGTGTCGAGTTCTGGGTAGCGCCGGTACTCGGGATGGCCTGGCTCGGCGTACGTGAGCTGCCTTCCGCTCAGTGCACCGGGCCACGACGCGACGATGGTTCGATTGCGCGCGGCACCCTGGAGCAGCTTCAGCGGATCCTGTTGAAGGTCGGGGCTGAACAGCAGCTCGATGTTGTCGACGAGGACGATCTCGGAACCGGCAGACGAGAGCACGTCGCCGACGATGCGCGGGAGGCGAAGAGCCCGCTGGCGCTGCGTGAGTTCGAGGAGATGCTCGCTCACTTGCTGGTTCAGGTTGATGAGCGGCCACCCGTTGGCGGCGACCGCAGCCTGCAGCAGGTGCGTCTTTCCCGAGCGTGGCGGCCCAACAACGAGAACGAGACGGTGGTAGAGAGACGCGGCGGTCTCGCAGAGCACAGCCAGGTCCTTCGCGCTCGGAGCGTTCACTTCGCCCCCTTCGGCGCTTCGAGCTTCTGCTGCTCGATCCACGCATCGATGTCGGTGCGCTTGAACCGCCACTGGCCGCCGACCTTGAAGGCCGGAAGCAGGCCCTTCTGGGCCATGGAGTAGACGGTTTTCTCAGCGACCTTCAGCAATTGCGCGACCTCGGGCAGTGTGAGGATCTCATCCGTCATGGGTGGGACCTGGCTCCACTAGGTATCGGTTGGCAGAGTTTGCCAGCCGACGGCAGAATACAGCAGACCGCCGGGGGGTCGCAAGGATCCCGACTCAACCGGCTGCAACGAAGTCGAACCCGCCTCAGAACAGCCCGAGCTGCTTCTCCTCGGGGATAGGCAGCACGCCGATGATGACCCACGGGTTCACGGCCACCTGGTGCCACTGCTGGGTGGTGCCGAGGAAGAGGTGCAGGTCCTTCTTCAGGAACTCGCCCATGTACTTCTGCCGGACCTTGGCGATCGCCTTCGCCTCGTCGCCGTCCACCGAGTGCAGGCAGTTCCAGTAGAGCGCACCGATCTCCCAGTCGAGGATGCGCTGCTTGCTCTCTTTTCCGGCGGCGTCCTCGAACTTGTACGAGAACTTGTAAGGCAGCTTCGGGATCACCCTGAAGGTCTCGCGCCAGGTGTTGTCCTCGAACAGCTCATGCTGCCGGGAGAGCTCGCGCATCTCCTTGACCTTGTGGATGTCCCACTCGCGCTCGTCCTCTTCGACGACAAGCTCGAGGATTCGCGCAGGCTTGAATACGGCGAGCGAGATCTGGTTCGCCTTCGCGCCAGCGATCAGCTCCTCGAGGTTGTCGTAGACGCGGGCCTTCTTCAGCAGGATCTCGCGACGCTCGCGCCAGTTGTGGTCCGTGTTCATCTCGCCGACGGGCACGAGTTCGCCCTGATCCACGGGGCGAAAAGTCTCCGGACGGACGTCCACGGTGTTGCGTTGGAGTCGGCACTCGACCCAGTCGTACTTGCTGTACTGCTGCTTCTCATCGAGACGTCGGAACGGCACCGGATAGATACGCACCCAGCTCCTGGAATTCCCCCGATTTCTTGGACAAGTTCAATGAGGCACTATGCGTCCAGAAATCATGTCAAAGAAGCGACAAGGAAAACGCCGGAAGTTCACCAGCGAGTACAAGGCGGAGGTGGTTCGGCTGTGCCAGCAGCCGGGCAGCACGCCGTTCGCGGTTGCCCGAGAGCTTGGCCTGACGGCAAGCGCGGTGACCAACTGGGTTCGTCAAGCGACCGTGGATGCCGGCGGCGGCGGCTCGGGTCCGCTGACGACGGCGGAGCGAGAGGAGCTGGCGGCGCTTCGGCGTGAAAACCGAGTGCTGCGACAGGAACGCGAGATTCTGAAACGGGCCACCGCTTTTTTCGCCAAGGAGGGCACGTCGTGACCGCAGACGTGTACCGTTTGGCCGACGAGTCCAAGACGTCGGTCGCCGCGGTCTGTCGTACGCTGCAGTTGCCACGCAGCACGGTGTATGCGCAACGGTCGCGCCCTGTGAGCGCACGGGCCCAGGAGACCGCACAGCTCGACGTCGAGATCACCGCGACCCATCTGCAAAGCAAGCGGCGCTACGGGAGCCCGCGCATTCACCGACACCTGCGGCGGCAAGGAAGACGCGTCAGCCGAAAACGCATCGAAGCGCGAATGAGGGCGCTGGGCTTGCGTGCCCGGTGTCCCAAGCGCTTCCGGCGCACGACCCAGGCCGACAGCTCGCACGTCCCGGCGCCCAACCTGCTCGATCGCCGCTTCCGCTGGGACAGCCCCAATCGAGCATGGGTCGGCGATATCACCTACGTGTGGACCGCCCAGGGATGGAGCTACCTGGCAATCCTGGTGGACCTGTGCACGCGAGCCATCGTCGGCTGGGCCGTCAGCGACCGTTGCGACACGGCCCTGGCGCTGCGGGCTCTGCGGGCCGCCGTGGCTCGCCAGCGTCCTAGCCCAGGTCTGCTTCACCACACCGACCGCGGCTCGACGTACACGGCCGCGGACTACCGCGCGTGCCTTCGCAAGCTCGGCATGCAGGTCAGCATGAGTCGGAAAGGCAACTGCTGGGACAACGCCGTGGCGGAGTCGACCATTGGCACCATCAAAGCCGAGCTCTTTGGAGACCGGGTTCCGGGGAGCATCGACGAAGTCCGCTCCCTGCTGTTCCCGTATATCGAGGGCTTCTACAACCGATCCCGTCTTCATTCTTCAATCGACTACATGACACCTGCGGAGAAAGAAGACATGACCTGTCACAGCGGAGCTGTGGCATAACAAAGCTGTCTACGAAATCGGGGGAGGCTCATCCCGTCCTCGCGGACGCCGGCGGTACACACCGTCTCGCCATACTTCCGAGAGAGCGTGGGGTACGTCTTGACGGTGATGAGAACGCGCTGCTTCTCCATCGTGCCCCCACATTCTCACAAGTGCTTGGCGGTGAGTTCCTTGCTGCTCTTGCCCTCGAGCGCTTCAGCGACGCAATGGCGGTGGCACTGGTTCGGCTGGTGCTCGTAGCAGGTGAGCGTCACGCGATCGCCAGCATCCATCCAGCCTTGGATCTTCTTCAGCGCCGCTCCCTGCTTCGGGAGCCACGTGCGCTCGTAGTCGGCAAACAGCGCGTCGTAGTCAGCCTGCGTGTCGAGAGACTGCCGCTGCTCTGATGCGATGCCGAGCTCGGGCAGATGCTCGTAGCGAATGCCGACGCCCTCGCACCCGCGCGCGAGCGTGTTCTTCGAGAAGCCGTACTTCCGGCTGATTGGGTTCCGGCGCACGTCGCAGAGGATCGTGACGCCGCTCTTGAGCAAGACGGTCAGGTAGCTCTCGAGCGTGTGGCCCTCGTAGCCGATGGTGCTCAGCGCAGGGCCGGTCAACTTGGCGCGGACCGCCTTGATGCGCGCGAGCGCCGCGTCGTCGCCCTTGAGGACCCGCTCGGCGATCTCGCTGCGGGTCGCGAAGAACGGGAAGCGCCGGTACGTGTCGGCAACCAACGCGTCCCCGTGCAGACCGCGGTGCCGCTTCGCGAAGGCCGCGAGCTGCATGTCCATCGTGCGCCCGATGATCTTCCGCCCCTCGGCGGTGATTTGCCAGCCGTCCTCGTCCTCGAGGAGCCCACGCTCGATGAGCTTCCGACGATCCGCGTAGGACGTGAACGAGAACGCGCCGAACTTGTACGGGACGAAGTCGTAGGGCGCCTCTCCCGTGGACGCTCCTGGCAGTACAGGAACAGCAGCTTCTGGAAGTCGAGCATGCCTGACGTGCCACCCGAGCGCATCAAGGAGTTGCAGTAGCTGGCGCTGCCGCGAGAACAGCATCGGCGTCGTGCGCGTGGAGGTGCGGGCGGTCGTGGCGGTCATTTCGTCTTCCTCGTCGTCGTTCGCCGCACCGGCTTGGCCCGCGTACGCGCTTCGTTTGCTCCACCGGCGCGCACCCAGTCGTCAACCTCCGAGAGCTTGAACTTCCAGAGCTTCCCGACCCGATGGGCAGGCAGGCCCTTCGCGTCGATCCAGCGGTACACGGAGTCCTTGGCGACCCCGATGTGAGCCGCCACGGCGTCGACAGACACCCAGGGCTCAGCGTTCGTCGTCGGTGCCGCGGCTCGCATGCGCGCGAGAATCTATCAAGATCCAAGGTAGATCGGACAACTTCCGGTATAAGTCGGTCAAAGTCGGTCAGGCTCGGACGACACGCGGCCCACGCCGCCCGCTGCTGCGCCCAGCGTGCCCGCGTGCGCCACGGCGCGGAGCGTCCGCTCGGCCATCGGCTCGGCGCCGTCGACCGCTTCGAGGGCCAGCACCTGCTCCTGGAGGTCGCCGGCCAGCATGAGCAGGTCGAAGAGCTGCGTGACCCGGGCGCGCGTGAGCCCCAGCTTGCGGGCCAGGGCGGCCTGGTCGGCCACGAGCCCGCGCTCGATGGCGGCCTGGAGGTGGTGCGCGAGCGCGAGCTGCCGGGCAACCTTGGCAGGGCGTCGCACGGGCTCGGGCTTGTCGGGCGGCGGCGTCGGGGTGAGCGTGCACGCTGCGGCTTCGGCGCCAGAAGATCGGCTCCTCGATGACCCGGTAGTCGCTCGGCGTGTTCTTCGTCGCGCCCTCTTCGCTGGTCTGCCGGTCGCTCACGCAGCCTCCTTCGTGCCCGACGCGGCGCCGAAGTCGATCAGCTCCACGCGACACGTGCCCTTGTCCTCGTCGACGCACCACCTTGTCGATGAGCGCGCGCAGGAAGCGCCCCTGGTTGTCGGGGGACATGTTCACCCAGACCTTGGCGAAGTCGCGGAGCGCGGCGACGAACCAGGCGTGGTCCTTCCTGGCGATCTCCAGCTCGGCGGCGTCGCGCTCTAGGTCGCGTAGCTGCTGCTCACTCGGCGGCAAGACGGTCAGCCTCGACGCCGAGCTTCTGCTCGACGAGCTCGCGCGCACGTCCGTCGAGGCGCACCAACTCCTCGGTGAGCCGGGAGGCGTTTGCCGAGCACTCGGCGATCCTGCGTCGCCAGCTCCGCGCGCAGCTTGCCGAAGTCCTCACCCTTGCCGGCGGTGAGCGTCTCGAGGTGCTTCGCGACGCGCTCGGCCAGCGAGCCGTCGGCGGTCGCGTTCGAGATGCGGGCGACGACGAACTCCTCGAGCGCGGCGGCGGGCAGCGGCCTTCCGGCGCACTGGTCCTTGCCGTACTTCTCGCGCCGCGAACACCGATAGTACCTGTGCGTCTTCCCGGTGGAGGGCTTCGTCGTCGAGCCTGGGCACATCATCTCGCCGCAGAGCGCGCAGCGCACGAGGCTGCGGAGGACGTAGTCGGGGTTCGTGCCGGTCCACCGCACCACGCGGCTCGTGCCCGCGAGGATGGCCTGCGCGGCGCGGTAGGTGGACTCCTCGATCAGCGGCGGGTGCTCGCCGGGGTGCAGCTCGTCGCCGTACATCATGAAGCCGGCGTAGATGGGGCTCTTGAGGATGCGGCCGACGCCCTCCTTCGACCACGCGAGCTTCTTGGTGACCTTGGAGCCGCGCGGCAGGAGCATCCGATCGTTCAGCAGGTGCGCCACCTTCGCCTGCTGGCGGTGCATCAGGAACAGGTCGAAGGCCTCGCGGACGACGCGCGCCTCGAGCTCGTTGACGAGGAGCTTCTTGTCCTTCACCGAGTAGCCGTAGGGCACCGGCCCGCCCGTCCACTTCCCCTTGCGACGGGCGCCGGCGATCTTGTCGCGGGTGCGCTCGCTGATCATCTCCCGTTCGAACTCGGCGAAGGACATCAGCATGTTCATCGTCAGCCGGCCCATCGCGTCGGCCGTCGAGAAGTTCTGCGTCACCGAGACGAACGAGGCGCCCGCGGCACCGAGGCGCTCCATCACCTTCACGAAGTCGAGGAGCGAGCGCGAGAGGCGGTCGACCTTGTAGACGACGATGACGTCGACCTTGCCCGCCTCAACGTCGGCCATCAGGCGCGTGAACGCGGGGCGGTCGATGTTCGCGCCCGTGAAGCCACCGTCGTCGTAGCGCTCGTCGACGAGCTTCCAACCCGGCTGGCGCTGGATGTACGCGAGGCAAGATTCGCGCTGGGAGTCGAGGGAGTTGAACTCCTGCTCGAGCCCCATCGTCGTCGACTTGCGCGTGTAGATGGCGACGCGCCTCGTCTCGGGCTCGACGCTGCTCCTGGTGGGGCGCCTGCTCATCGCTCCTCCGGCGCGGGCTCGGTGGTCACGGGCTCGGCCAGCTTCGCCTCTCGCTTCTCGGCGAGGGTGACGAGCCGCTCGAGGGTCTGGTTCAGGCGCGCCAGCTCGCGCACGAGCGACGGCATCGTCGCTTCGTAGAACGTCTGGCCCATGCGGGTGCGGAAGAAGTCGCTGCTCATGCCGCGCTCTCCTCGCTCGCGGCGTCGCCGCGCTTCTTGAGCCCGAAGAAGAGGAAGCCGTTCCAGCGCGAGCCAGCAATCTGGTTCGCGATGGCCGAGAGCGTCTTGTACTTGCGCCCCTCGTACTCGAAGCCCTCGACGCAGACCGTCACCTCGTGGGTCTTGCCATCGAAGACGCGGCGCACGACGGTGCCCACCGGGGGCACGCGCGGATCGCGAGGCTCCGTCGTCGCGGTGCTCAGCGACGCATCGAGTTTCGTCGCGGCGTCGCCCGCTGCGGCAGGTTCGCCCGCGGGCTGCCCGAGGCGCATCTGCCAGCGCTCAGGGAGCTGGTCGCCGAGCTGCTGGATGCGCGCGATGGCCCCCTGCGAGAGGTCGCCCTGGAAGTTCGCCTCGATGCGCCAGGCCAGGCGCTTCTTCAGGTACGCCCGGTTCCGCGAGCGGGTGGGTTCGCCGTACAGCTCGCGGTACTTCTCGGCGAGCGCCGGGACGTTCATCGTCTCGAGCGCGGCGAGCTGGCTCGGCATGTCGTCCAGCCTCCGCATCTCAGCGCGGGATCTCGCTGTCGTCTTCGTCATCGTGTCTCCGTGGTTCGCGGGAGCGCCATGCCCACGCGCCTGGGGCATGACGGCTTCTTCCCCCGTGGAAGACAAGGCGAGAGCCTGGGAGAGCGACGACCTCACGACGCACCTCCGCTCGCGGCTTCGCGTCGTGCGCGGCGCTCGCGCCGCCACATGTCGAGCAGCGTCACGGCGAGGATCGAGGCGGCCTCGTCGAGGCGGCGCTCACGGTCGGCGTGGCGCTCCTCGGCGCTCTCGGTGGCAGGTGTGGCCGCGCTCGCGGGCGGCGTCGGGATCGCGTTCATGGGACGGGAAACGCGGCCCCGATGGGCGCGGTGGGACAGGGGGATCATCTGCTGCCTGATGATCCCTCTTGCGCCCCCTGTGCAGTGTGCAGTATCTACTGCACAACACCTCCCGGGCATGCCGCCCGGGACGAGCGAGCGACATGGCCAAGCGAGAGAAACTCGGACATCGCCTCAAGCGCGTGCGCATCGCCCGCGACCTGAGCCTTCGCGAGACAGCGAGCAAGGTCGGCGTCTCGCCGACGTACCTGTCGCGCGTCGAGAACTGCCTCGACCCGAGCCCGCCCACCGAGAAGACGCTCCGCGCCCTGGCCGACGTCTTGGGGGACAACTTCGACGAGCTGATGCAGCTCGCCGGCCGCGTGCCAGAGGACGTCGAGAAGCTGATCAAGGCGGACCCGGACATGCCCGTGATGTTGCGGCGCGCCCGCGAGCAAAACGTGACGGGCGCGGAGTTCCTGGAGTGGCTCGAGACCAAGAAGAAGGGGGGCAAATGATTCCAGAGCTGAAGGTCCCCTTCCTGCACGAGAAGCAGGTCGAGCGCGCGGCCAACGAGCTGCTGCACAAGTACGCCAAGGACAAGGGCAAGCCCGTGCGCGCGCCCATCGACGTCGAGAACATCCTCGAGGGGTACTTCGAGCTCGACCTCGTCTACATCGACCTGCCCGACTTCATCGGCGTGCCCGACGTGCTCGGCGCGACGTTCATCAAGGACCAGCGTGTCTTCATCGACGAGTCCCTGATGATCGAGGGCAAGGAGGGGCGCCTCGCCTTCACGCTCGCCCACGAGGGCGGGCACTGGTACCTGCACCGCCCGCTCATCGAGATGGAGCAGGTCACCGCCACGCTGTTCGGGAAGGACGACGTGCGCCAGCAGCCCACCATCTTCTGCCGCTCCAGCCAGAAGAAGGCGCCCGCCGAGTGGCAGGCGGACAGGTTCGCAGCCGCGCTCCTCATGCCTGCGGCCGATGTGCGCGCCACCATGCGTGCGCTCTGCGGTGACACGCTGCCGACCTGGGAAGACGTCGAGGCGAAGCGGAAGGCCCGCGTGCTCGACGAGAAGCTCCGCGACCTCGCCACCGAGGTCATGACGAAGGGCAACTTCACGAACGTGTCGAACGAGGCGATGCGTTACCGCCTCCTGGACCTGAACCTCGTCCTCGACGCGTCGAATCCGCAGAGGAGCCTGCTTTAGCCGCACGGCTTTGCCGTGCTCGGAGTGTCCACGGTTTAGTTCACAGTTCACAGGAGACGTCGCCCATGCAGCTCACCACCACCGCCCCCACCCAGACGTCGCTTCGCGGCGTCCTCTTCGCTCGCGAGGAGGGCTGAGCCATGGCCTCGTTCAAGCTCCGACACTTCGCCAATGCCGAGACGCTTCGCGCCGTCCGGCCGCAGTTCCTGATGGCGCTCCTCGGCAGGCACGCCGACTACTTCGCCGAGCGCGGCGTGAACTTCGGCGCGTTCAACGGAGCCGGCCCTGACTACGAGGCGATCGCCGGCGTGCTCATGGCGCCCGAGCAACCCCCCAGCACGCTCATCGACGACCTCTACTACGTCGACGAGATGGCCACCCAGCCCGGCATGGACGCGCTGCTCGAGGCGGCCGAGGCCGCGAAGGTGGAGCTCGATCTCGACGACGAGCCAACGCCCGCCGACGTCGCGGTGCAGGTGCGGCTGCGAGCGCCCGCGCTCCTCGAGCAGAAGCACGCCGAGCAGGTGCTGCTCGATTGCAAGCGGACCTTCGTCTACTTCCAAGCGAAGGATGGCGCCGACACGCGGTACCACGTGCCCGGCGCGAAGCGGGTGCGGGCGTTCGAGGACACGATGGGCGTGCGGCTCGACCTCATGAAGCGCGGCCGCACCTGCAAGCTGTTCATCTTCCCGCGCGCCGACGGCGTTTGGTTTCTCGTGCGACGCGGCGATCCGTACAAGCGCGAGGGCGCGATCGAGAAGGCCAAGACCACCTCGGTGTACTACCGGCCCGAAAAGTACGACCTGCTCAAGTACGACGAGGGGCTCGGCGAGCTTGCCATCAACGCCGAGGGCAACAAGAAGCTCGCCGAGCACTACCGCGAGCTGGTCGGCGTCCTGCTCTTCGACGACGCCAAGCACTTCCCGGATACGGCGAAGTTCACGCTCGAGCCGCTCCAGGAGGCCGGCGCCGAATCGCTCGTCTGCAGCGACGTCGAGGGCATCGACTCGGTCGTGCTGAAGGAGCTGCAGGTCTACTGGGGCGGCGCCTACGGCGAGAGCACCACGCACAAGGCAAAGGACCTCTTCGCCGCGTGGGCCGCGCACGAGCGCTCGGTGCCCAAGGGGCGGCTCGTGAAGGCGAGCTTCCTCGTGAGGTTCACCGGCCAGAAGACCCCGCGCACCGTGACCATCCGCCCGAACAACATCGCGAGCTACACCCGCAACGAGGACGCGACGCTCGTCGAGCAGTGGCTCGCTTTGCGCGGGTTCGTGAAGACGCCCATCGGGGAGGCGCAGGATGCAGACGTTGCTCCGGCTGCAGCGTTCGCTTGAGGCAGCGCCCTGGAACCGCGCGGTCCTCGCCGAGTGGCAGGAGCGCTTCGGCCAGGACTTCGCGCTGATCAAGCCCCACCTGAGGCCGACCGGCGAGCGCGCCGGGGTGTTCCCGTGTCCGAACGGCGGCGGCGACGGCTGCCCGCGCCTGGTCCACGAGCGCGACGGAGGGTTCGTCGCGGTCTGCGGGAACGTCCCAGCCGAGTGCGAGCCCTTTCCGCTGACGAAGACCGAGCTCGCGGTGCTCGCCCTCGACCGCACGGCGGTCCTGGGGCCCGTCGTGGCGCGCGTGTGCGCTGAGGAGGCGCTCGAAGCGACCAGCGTCGCGGGCCTCGAAGGGCTGCTGCCCCTCGGCGTCCTGGAGCGCCGTGTGGGGCGCACGCTGGTGCTGTTCGCCACCGCCGAGGGGAGCAGGCAGCGCGGGCCAATCCTCGAGCTGCGGCGCGCGTCGGGCGCCGACGCGGTCGCGGTGGTGGTCCCGGAGCGAAGGGAGGCACGGCTGGTCGGTGACGGTCACGCCGAGCTCGGGCTCGACGCGCCGGGGCTTGGGCTGCACCGTGCGCTGAAGCTGCTCTGGCCCGAGTCGTGGGCGGCCCGCGCGAAGGCCAAGGAGGCGCTCTTCGAGGACGTCGAGCTGGCGTTCGCATCCGAGCCGGAGCGGCACGTGGTCCGCCTCAACGGCGAGCTGCTCGCCGCCTTCCGCGTCAGCGACGCGAAGTTTGCGCGTCTCCTCCGACTCGCGGCGGCGCGGGCGGCGGCGCCCGACCTCGAGGAAGGAGGCTGGCTGAAGAAGGCTCCGCACCTCCAGCTCGACGAGCGCGAGGTGGACCTCGTCGAGCTGCGCAACGCGCTCGTCGCTGACCAGCCCGACGGGTACGCCGGCATGACCGCAGCCGAGCGCAAGGCGCTCCTCCAGTCGTCGACGGACCGCCCGGGGATGCTGCGCCTGCCGCTCAACCCGCGCCACGTCCACTTCGACCCAAGCCTCGCGAACCTCCGGCTCCTCGGCGACAAGCAGAGTGAGCCGCGCGAGGAGAAGCCCGCCAAGGGCAAGCGGAAGACCTCGGGCAGCGACGAGCTGGCGCGCAACAAGACGCAGGCACGCGCCAAGGCGATCAAGATGCTCGGCGAGGCCCGCGCGCTCGGCGTGCCGCTCCCTGACGACAAGGCGTTGAAGTCATGAGTCGTCGCGCCCGTAGCGGCCCTTGAAGTTGTCGCGGAAGCCGCTGGTGCCGCCCGCCTCGGGCGTCGGGAAGTCGTCGGCGGTGACGACCTTGGTCTTGCTGAGGTCCACGAGGAACGCGCGGCGCCTCCCGCTGTCGAAGGTGACGCGCTCGCTCTCGGCGGTGACGAACCCGCCCTGCTTCTTGCTCTCGGTGACGAGGCGGCGCAGCGCCTTCAGGTCGACCATCTCGCCCTCGTAGTCGATGCGCTTGCAGTGCGCGCGGAAGGCGTCGTAGGCGCTCTCGAGGTGGACGGCGAGGTGCCCGTTCTCGAACACGTAGTGGACTTTGTGCTTGAGGTCTCCCTGCACGGCCATCACGCCGAGCATCTCGAGGAAGTGGTCGAGGGCGTTCTTCACGCCGTGATCGGTCTCGAGCACGTCCTCGAGGATCGCGTTGACGGCGGCTTCGACGCCGAGCTCGTCGGGCAGCTCGCAGCCGCAATGCTTGGCGAACTCCTCGAAGAGATGCACGCCGAGCAGCATGGCCGTGAGGTTCTCGACGATGCGCACGGGCACCTTGCGGCCGTCGAGGAGCGCCTTGGCCACGGCGCGCGCGACCTCAAGGTCGGCGTCGAAGTCGCGCCCGAGGCAGAACTGGATGTAGCGCGGGGCGAACATCACCAGGTCCACCGAGCGCAGCTCCTTGTAGGCGGCGCGCGCGGTCGGGTTTTGCGCGAGCGTTGTCTTGTCCGGGTTCGCGGTGACGATGCGCTCGAGCAGTGCGGCCTCCGTGGGGCGCGTCTCGCCTGCGACGCAGACGGGCGCCTGCAGGTGGTAGCTGTTCACCTTGAGGTCGGGACGCCCGCGCTCCTCGGTCTCGCCTCGATACAGCCGGCGCAGGTATCGATGCAGGGTGTTCAGCCGCTGGCGCTGCATGTCGTAGGGCTTGTACTCGTCGATGAAAACGGGCACCGAGCGCGTCGACGTGAGGAGCTTGAGGAGCGCGAACTCGGTCTCCGTCGCGGAGTACGGCTCGGCGTCTCGGATGCCGAAGAGCGGCCACATGATGTCGATGCAGAGGCTCGACTTGCCCGAACCCTGCGTTCCCCAGACGAAGAGCGTCGGGAACGTGCCGACCCTCTCCATGAAGCGCGGCTTCATCGGCGTGGCGAAGAACCAGCCAATGACGGGGAGCATCACCTCGGGCCGGTTCACCTGCGGCAGGCAGCGAAAGACCGTTGCCGCGACCTCGAGGAACGTGTCCTCGTCGACCTTCACGTAGGCGATGCGCTTGTCGAGCGAGGCGCCGCTCGGGACGTACATCACGGGTGACGGTTCCATGAAGCCCTCCTTTCCGATGGCGCAGTTCGGCCCGAGCCAGACGTGGTGCTCGCCCTTCTTGTAGTCGCCGAGCATGTTGGAGCCCGGACGACGCGGGATGTCCCTGCGCGCGAGCACTCGCAGGAGCCCCTGGACGTTGTTGTCGCTGCCGGTCCACTGGAGGTCGGCGGACGGGAGCTGGCGAATGAGGTCGCGCTTGCTGTGAAACGCGGTGAGCGGGAGGCGCAGCCCCGGCACCTTGCCGTGCTTGTCGGTGAGCGCGTCGCCGAAGATCATCTCGCCGTCCTCGGTGAGGACGCGCATCGTCGGCTCGATGGTGAACGACGAGATGACCTTCGACTCGCCGCGCGCGGTCATGCAGTAGTAGCAGGACGCGTCCTCGAAGATCGCGCCCTCCATGTCCTCGTCGCTGCTCTCAGGATCGGTGCCCTCGCCGTCCTCGCGCGCGGGCGCTGTGGCTGCCTTGGCGACCGCCTTGCGGAGGTCCTTGGCCTTCAGGCCGAAGCGCTTCTCGACTGCCCCGAGGTACTTCGACTGCACCGACGGGTCGCGGTGCGCGATGGCGTCGAGGATGGGCTTGAGCCGGTACTCCAGCTCGCGCGCGGGCGTGTCGGCGGGCACGGCCTCGATCGCCCTCTCGATGTCGAAGACGACGTCGTAGAGGTCGCACCGCGCCGTCGGCTCGACGTTCACCCTGCAGAAGCCGATCTTCTGGAGCGAGTGGCACGGCGGCGCGATGGAGCCGTCGGCGCGCGCGGTGGCGAGCACCTTCTCGTGGGCCTTGGCGACGTAGCGAACGCCGTCGCGACCGCGCAGCTTGCCCAAGCCCCGGCGGTCGTACTCGATCACCAGCTCGGTGATCTCATCGAGCCCGAGCCCCTTGTGCGCGAAGAAGCGCACCATGTCGAAGATGGCTACGCTGCGGTCCTCGGCGCCGTGGTCCCAGAGCCGCTGGATGGGGCCGCACATCTCGACCGGGTGCTCCCAGTCGTATTCGCCCTCGGGCGTTCGCTTCGCCTTCGTGGTGCCGGGCGCCGCCACGTTGCCCGCGATCGGGAGCGAGACGCGCGGAGCAGCGACGGGCAGCGTCGTCTCAGGCTCGACGTCGAGGCGTGCGAGGAGCTTGTCATCTTCGCGGCGGTCGAAACCGGAGAGCGCGGCGCTCACGCGGTGCGGGCGGTCGCCCTTACCGTCGCCCTTGTGGCTGACGGTGCCGATCACCTTGATGATGCGGGCGACGTCGTGGATGGAGTCGACGTGGACCGCGTCGGTCTGCGCGCGCTCGCGGACTTTCGTCTCGAAGGCCTTGAGCCCCGCCTGGAGCCGCTCGCGGCGCTCACCTTCGAGCACGGTGGGCGGCAGCGCGAACCAGAGCTGCGCGCCGTTGCCACTCATCATCAGGCGCGGGCGCACGAGCCCCTCGGACTCGCACCATGCGATCGCCTCGTTCGCGGCGGCCATCGCCAGCGCCAGCTCGGCGTCGGTGCTGGCTGTGTCCTTGGGGCGTACCGGGTCGAGATCGATGACCGTTGCGGTGATGACCTCGATGTCCTTGCGGCCCGCGCCGGTCTTGAGCGGGCGCACGACGTTCGGCGCGGCGTCGAAGAGACGGCGTGGGCGCGGCTGGATGCCGACGTAGACGTTGCCCGCCGCGTTGGTGCGCACGCACTCGCGAACGAAGTCCTCCTCGTCGTCGAAGAAGCCGATGCCGATGATGCCGCCCGCAGGGCGGATGACGCGCACCTCCGAGACGCCGTGCGCGCCGTGGGCGAGCCAGCGCCACGTGGCGCGGATGGTGTTCTCGTCGGGGCCGAGCTGGCTCATGCGGCTCCCTTGCGCGTGCCGAGCTTCGACGCGGGCACGCCCAGCACCTCGGCGTAGAGCTTCCTGCGCTCGAGGTGGTGGCGACGCAGGAGCGGTACCTTGCGGTCGACGAAGTCGAACAGGGCGGCGTCGGTCTTCTCGGCATGCGGGCGCATCAGGCGCCCGAGGCGCTGCACGGTGCGACCGCGCGCGCGGCCGGGGTACGCGAGGAACACGCGGGACAGGCGCGGCAGGTCGAGGCCTTCATCGGCGAGGCTGGTGGCGACGATGACCGCCAGCTCCCCGGCGCGGGCGCGATCGAGCAGCTCCTTGCGGACGGCGCGCTTGACCTCCCCGGTAAGCAGCGCCGCCGAGACGCCCTCGGCTTCGATGGCGGCGGCGAGCGTGTGGCAGTGGTCGATGCGCCCGGAGAGCACGAGGCAGACGTGGCCGCTGCGCGCTTCGGAGACGACGTGCTTGACGATGAGCGCGTTGCGCGCCGGGTCGCTCGCGACGGCGGCGAGCATCGGCGCGTAGTCCTCGGCGCCCGTGTAGAGGTACGTGAAGTCCGTCTCGACGCTGTGGATGTCGGGCACCGTGAGGACGCCCGCCGCGACCAGCTCGTCGTGCGTGACGGTGACGAGCGGCGCGCCCATGAACAGGTCGAGCAGCGCGGTCAGCCCATCTTCGCGCTCCGGCGTCGCTGTGAGCCCGAGGCGGTAGCGCGCAGGGCAGCGGTCGACGACCGAGTGGAAGGTGCTCGCGGCAACGTGATGGGCCTCGTCGAGGATGAGGAGACCGAAGCCGCCGAGGAAGGCGTCGAGCTTCGCGGGCTCCCAGCGCACCAACGCCTGGATGACGGCTACTGTCACGGACGCGGAGCGCTCTTCGCCATCGCCGATGAGCCCTGCGTCGAGGCCGAGCTTGTCCTTCAGCTCCCCGAGCCACTGCTCGGCGAGGTCGAGGGTGTGGACGAGGATGAGCGTCGGCGTGCGCAGCTTGGCGATCGCGCCCATGCCCACGCGCGTCTTGCCGCCACCGCACGGGATGACGACCGTGCCCTGCGTGACCTTCGCGAGCTTCTCGACCGCCGCCGACTGGTAGTCGCGGAGGCCGAGTGCGGGCACGTCGAGCGTCTCCTCGGGCAACACGCGCGCGTCCTCGCAGGCGACGATGAGCCCATCCTGCGCGGCGGCGCGCCGGAGCACGTGGATGGCGCCGCGCGGGAGGCGCAGCTCGCCTGCGCGCTGCTCGACGAAGCACACCGTCTCGAGCTCCGCGCCGGGGTTCAGGCCGAGGCGCAGGCGATCGAGGAACGCGGGGTTCGGGAACGACAGCATCCGGCACAGGCGCTCGACGACCTTCGGCGGCACCTCGCGGGCGTCGAGCGTCAACGCCGCGTCAACTCGCGCGCGCATAGGCAGCCTCCTCGAGGAAGCGGGTGATGTTCTCGACGCGCCGAGTGGTCAGCATCGGCGGCAGGCTCTTGAGGAACTTCTTCCCGTAGCCCTTCTCCGCGATGCGCTTGTCGAGGATGACGGCGACGCCCACGTCCTTCTTGCAGCGGATGAGGCGACCCACACCCTGGCGCAGCGCGATGATGGCGAGCGGCACGAGGTAGTTGTCGAACGCGCGCGGATCGCGCTCGCAGATGGCGTCGATGACCGGGTCATCGGGCGGCGGGAACGGCAGCTTGTCGATGACGAGCCCGGTGAGCGCCTCGCCCGCGACGTCGATGCCGGTCCAGAAGCTCTCGGTCCCAAGCAGGATGGAGCCGACGTCCTCTTTGAAGAGGCGCGTCAGCTCCGCGCGCGGAAGCTCGCCTTGGCGCAGCACGCGGTGCTCGCGCCCGTCCAGCCGCTCGTAGACGGCGTTCAGGTTCCGGTACGACGTGAAGAGGCCCAGCGTGCGGCCGTCGCAGGCATCGACCACGTGCTGGAAGATCCGCGCGGCCTCGTCGATGAAGTCGGCGTCGCGCGGATCGGGCAGCCGCTCGGGCACGACGAGGAGCGCCTGCGACGCGAAGTCGAACGGCGTCTCTGCGACAACCTCGAGCGCGCCCTCGGGCACGCCGAGCTCGCGGCGCACGAAGTCGAAGGTGCCCGAGGTGGTGAGCGTCGCGCTCACGAGCGAGACCGAGGGGCAGCGGGAGAACAGCTCAGCGCGCAGCAGCTCGCTCACGTCGATGGGCTTCGACCGGAGCTTGGTGCGCCCCTTGTTGTCGACGTCGAGCCAGTAGACGCAGGCGGGGTTCGACTGCGCGAGTCCCTCGGACAGGCGCGCGGCCGCTGTGGCTGCGATCTTGGCCACGTTGCGCGCCGTGGCACGCTCCTTCTTGTCCGCGAGCTCGTCCTCGGCGCGGGCCTTGGCGAGCGCCATGAGCTTGCCGAGGGCGCGCTGGAGGGCAGCGTCGTTGGCGAAGGCCGGCGCCTTGAGCCG
The DNA here is from genome assembly GCA_963778655.1 of uncultured delta proteobacterium. Taxonomy (GTDB): domain Bacteria; phylum Myxococcota_A; class Polyangia; order Polyangiales; family JAFGIB01; genus CAVZVA01. The sequence continues at coordinate 83,759 of CAVZVA010000009.1, read as the reverse complement.
CTTCTTGTACCGGGGTGAGCGGGCGAAGTCGGCGAGCGTCGCGAACAGGCGCTGCGCCTCCTGGCGAAGCTCGCCCGCGAGCTGCTTGTTCCCGAGGTCGGCCGCCGCCGAGGCTAGCCGCCCGAAGGTGTGCTCCGACAGCGTGAAGCCGAAGAACTCGCGGGCGATCTCCGCTGCCTCGTGCGCCTCGTCGAGCACGAGCAGGTCGAACGCGGGCAGCACGAGGTCTTGCCCGGTCGCCTGGCGCACGGCGAGGTGCGCGAAGAGCATGTGGTAGTTCGTGACGACGATGTCCGCTCCCTGCGCCGTGGCCTTCGCGCGCTCGGCGTAGCAGTCGTCCCGGAACGGACAGCCGTCGCCCTTGCACTCCTCGGAGCCGACCGAGAAGCGCGACCAGACCTGAGCGTGCGGAATGAACGCCAGCTCGGAGACGTCGCCCGTCTTCGTCGCCTCGGCCCACGCGAGCACGTCGTCGACCTGCCGCTGCTGGTCGTCGTAGTAGAGGCCACGCAGCTCGCCGCGCGCTTCGCTCTCGGCCATGCGGTCGAGGCAGACGTAGTTGTTGCGACCCTTCAGCAGCGCGAACGTGAACGGCCACGGCAGCACGCTCGCGAGCATCGGCAGGTCCTTCCTGACGAGCTGCTCCTGCAGCGCGATGTTCGCGGTCGCGATGACGACACGCTTCTTCTCGTGGTGCGCCTGGTGAACGGCCGGCACCGCGTACGCGACCGACTTGCCGGTTCCGCACGGCCCTTCGCCGAGGGCGTGACGCCCGCCGCGCATGGCCTCGTCGACCATGCGGGCGAGCGCCACCTGACCCTCGCGCATTTCGTAGCCGGGGAACCGCGAGGCGAAGAGCCCGCCGTCCCCGAAGACCTCGGAGATGTAGTCGCTCATGGCTGGCTCCTCGCGGTCCGCTCAGGCGAACGGATCGACCTCGGTCTCGGCGGCAGCGGGCGCGGCGCTCTCCGTCTGGAGCTGCTCGACGAACGCGCGCGCCTTCTCCACCTGCGACGTCGGCAGGTCCTTGATGCGCTGGACGCCGAACTTCGCGAGGAACTTGTCCGTCGCCTCGCGCGGCAGCGCCTTGAGCGCAGTGACGAGCCCCTGCGCGACGTTGGGGGCCACGGTACCGTCGCCCTTCGCGTCGCTCTTCTTGTCGTAGCTGTCGAGCGACTGGCCACCCTTCGCGCCCCCGCTGTCCGCCTCGCCGAAGTAGAGCTTCACGAGGTCGTGCTGCGGAAGCGCCTGGAATGCCTTCTGCTGCTCGACCGAGAGCTGGTGCTCCGGGAGGATCGAGTACGTGGTCTTCGGGTCCTTCGCGGCGCCGTGGCGCTGGATCTCGAAGGCCCACTTCTCGAGGCCGTACTTCTCGCGGACGCGGACGAGGTCCTTGAAGAACATCACGCCCTGCTCGAGGACCTTGACCTCCTTCGAGTCGTAGAGGGCGACGTTCAGGGCGACGCGCAGCGAGGCCTTCGTGCCCGCGGCCTTCATCTTCTCGTCGACCTCGACGTACTTGCCGTCGACGAAGGCCACCTCGCGCGGGTGCGGCTCACCCAGGAAGACGACGACGGCCTTGTCGCCATCGCCCGCGAGCTTGAGCCAGAGCGAGCCGCCCTGGTCGTGCTTCTTCGCCATCTCTTCGGTCTGCTGCCACATGCTGTTCGTCATTGGTCACTGCTCCTTCTTGTTGGGGTTGGTGGTGCTGCTGCTGTCGGTGGTCGTGTTGCGGGTGCTGCGTCGCTCGCGCCGGTACACCGCGATGAGCTGCGTGCCGTCGGCGGCCTGACCGGCGTCTTCGAGGTGGAAGTCCGCGCCGAGCTCGATGACGTCGTTCAGCTCCCAGCGTCGGAAGAGGCCCGGCAGGCGGATGAAGTCCTCGTCGCCGGGCAGGTCGTGGATGGGGATCGGTTCGTGGGTCATGCGGTCGGCTCCTCCGGGCGGTTCATCCGGTTCGTGGGGAGGCAAACGCGGCCCGCGAGGTCGGAGTGGGACAGCGAGCTCGCGAGGTGCTCGCGGAGTCGGCCGAGCGCGCGCTGGAAGCGCTTGCGAGCGGCGTCGTGCGAGAGCCCGAGGCGCTGGGCGGCCTCGCGCTGGTTCTCGTCCAGCACCAGCACCGCGAGCAGCAGCTCGGCGTCGGCGCCGATGATCTCGGTGAGCCACACGCGCAGCTCGGCGACGTCGTCCTCGAACGACAGCCCCTGCGTCAGCCCGAGCGGGGCTTCCGCCTGCGACGCCTCCCACTCGGCGCGCGCAAGGCGGTCGAGGTGGCTCGCGACGATGATGCGGTCGTCCTGGTCACGTACCGGCTCGAAGGTGTCCCGGTAGACGATCCGGTCAGCGTCGGCCCACACGCGTCGGCGGCGATCGATGAGGTCGCGCGCGGTGCTGCGCACGAGCGTCGCGGCCACGCGGTGGACCACCGCGAGGTCGAGCCGCTCGATGATGCCCGTGAACACGTCGGCCAGCTCGGCGATCAGCTCCTCGGGCTGTCCCCGGAAGTTGCGCTGCCGCCGCCGGTAGACGGCGTCGAGGCCGGGCCAGAGCCCGAGCCACAGGAGCCCGCTCACGAGCTCGTGGTGCTCGCGCCGCTGCACGAGGGTCACGAGCACGCCGAGGAGGCGATCCTTCTCGTCGAGGTCGCCGCCCTTGCTCGCGAGGTACTCGACCACCTCGAAGGGCTGGTCGAAGCGCGCGAGCGCGGGGTGCTGCCTTGCCTGTTGAAACGCCTGCTCTGCCTGAAGGGAACGAACGGAACGGTCGAGGGCTGCATGCAGCGCCTCCCAACGTGCGCGCATGACGCGCCGCCTTTCCGGCGGGCGTCAGGCGCTCCTTGGGGCCGTGGTTAGGGCGTCATGCGCTCGGTGGACTCGAGGTGAAGGAGGGCGCCGCGAGCTACGCGGCGCTCGCCCTCGGGAGCGCGGGCACGGGCGTCGGCGGCATCGGCGTGCGCGACGCGAGGACGTTCAACGTGCGGCAGCGGTCGCGGTAGCAGGTGACCGCGACCGTGCTGTCGCCGCTGACGACGACCTGCATGTCGCCGCGCCGGATGGTGAGGCCGTCGCGATCGCGCTTCGCCAAGAGGGCACCGCAGGCCTTGCAGCGGCAGTCGGTGGCGGTGGTGGACTGGGTCTTCATGGGCTGTCTCCTCGCGACCCACCGGTCATCGGCGGGTACGAGGGCAGCCTCGTTGGAGAGGGGAAGGTGGAAGCCAGGGCAGGATCGGGCGTCGGTTCCGGGGTCCCTCTCTCCCCTCCCTGCGGCGAGCGCGTTCGCCGGCCCCTCCGCACCTCCCGGAGGATCGTCACAGCGCGGTCGCTTGCTTGCGAAGGCCCGAAGCAGCCGCGCTCAGCGCTGGGACAATTTGACGGGCCGTGGACAGTCCCGGGACGACCCTCTGTCCCGTCTTTCTCTCCTCTTCTTCAATAGTTACGTATCTCTTCTCTCTCTGGACAGCTTTCAACGGGTAGGTCTACTCAGAAGCGATTCGCGATTTCTTCGCGAGGGCGCCCTCGAGTCGTCGGCCCTTCGAAAATGAGAATCTCGCTACTGTGGTGCTACCCGTCGGCGGCTGTCCGTGTCCGCGAGGGCGCGCAAGTGCCTGCGGTTGCTAGCGAAAGAGGGCGTTGGCGGCCGGTCGGGACGGAACCAGTAGCTGTCCTGCTGTCCCAGCGGAGCGCGTGGGCCAGGGCCGCGTTCGCGGTGGTGTCCCAGCGCGTCGGGCGAGGTCGCGTTTTCGTCCCCATGAACGCGCGCCAGCCCGACGAGCCGATCCCGTTCCTCACGAAGGAGGAGCGCGACGCGCTCGTCCTCGAGTTCCAGCGCCTCGCTGCCCGCCTCGCGCAGGCAAGGCTCATCGCCCCTGCGACCTCGACGCGCCTGATGCGGACCATCCACCGCGAGCGGCGCCTCGCCGATGAACGGCAGGGCCACCTCGCAGACCTGGTGTTCAACATCCTGGTCAGCATCGAGGACGGCACGCTGAAGGAGGGCGAGCACTTCGCCCGACTTCCCGACGAGCGTGTGGCTGTCCATCCCGAGGCGGTGGCCACGGCCCTCTACCGGGCCGAGCGCGGACGGCTCCTCCGGCGCGAGCTGCGCGCGCTCCTCGAGCTCGGGTGGCGGCACGAGCGCGAGGTCGTGGTCGCGCGCTCCGAGCGCGTGCGCTTCGACCACGAGGGCGACCGCCGCCGCTGCGCCGTCCTCCACCTCCCCTCGGCGCGGAAATTCGTCGGCGGCCGCTCGAAGCCTGTCCCAGCTCGCTGAGGCAACCCGCGTTTCCTTCCCCACCGGCGCTTCGTGTCGCCGGCCAGGAAGCGCATGGCCATCAAGGACCTCGTCAGACCGGAGCTACCGCCGCCCACGCCGGCCGCAGAGCGCCCGCCCAACATCACCTGCGAGAAGTACACGCGGGGCGAGGACGGCAAGCGCTGCATCCACTTCCAGCAAGGCGGCACGTGCGCCCTGCCGGACGAGTTCGTCTGCACCGAGTGGCAGAAGCACAACGGGCCGAACAAGCGCACGCTGCCCGTCGTCGCGGCTGCGCCCGTCGTCGAGCGTGCGCAGGCGCCGAAGCCCGTCGCGCGCGACCTGTTCGGCAACCCACTGCCCGAGGTCGCGACGCCTGCGCTGCCGCCGAAGGTCTCGACGGCGCCTGCGCCGATCGCGCTCGCTCCGAAGCCCGACGCCGACGCGCAGCCCGCAGTCGACGTCGACCAGCTTCGCGGCTTCACCACCGAGGACATCGAGAGCTTCAAGGCGCTCGGCGTCGAGGTGCTGCTGCACTCGGAGACCTACGGCGACGTGTGGCTGGTGCCCGCGTACACGGGCCGCGACCGCAAGGAGATCACCCCCGAGCACGCCGCGACGCTCGCCCGCGTCATGAGCGTGTTCCCCGGCTCGCACATCGTCTCGTTCGAGAAGACCGCCAAGACCAACAACCCTGAGCGCCGAGAGCGCCCCCTCGAGGAGCGCTCATGACCACCGTCGCCCCGTTCAAGAACCAGCATCTCAGCTACAGCAGGCTCTCGAGGTTCGAGACCTGCCCGCTCTCGTACCGCCTCCACTACATCGAGAAGCAGCAGGCCGAGCCAGGGCTGCCGCTCCGGTTCGGCAAGACCATCCACGCCGTCCTCGAGCGCCTCATCAAGGAGGTCGTCGACGACGAGCGCACGGGCCCGCTGTCCGAGGAGCGCGCCATCGAGCTCTACCGCGAGGCGTGGGGCGCCGAGCGGCTCACCGGCATGGACGTCTTCGCCGAGGGGCTCGCCATCCTCCGGCGCTTCATCGCCGAGCAGGGCGTCGTCGACCACCGCGACGTCCTCGCCATCGAGAAGGAGTTCCGGCTGCCGGTCGGGCCCTTCGAGGTACTGGGCTTCATCGATCGCGTCGACTGGATCGACGACGAGACCGTCGAGGTCATCGACTACAAGACCAACCACCAGCTCTTCACCCGCGACGAGGTCGACACCTCACTGCAGATGAGCCTCTACGAGGTGGCGGTGCGCCGCCTCTGGCCGTGGGCGAAGAAGGTGAAGCTGACCTTCTGGATGCTGCGCCACGGCGTCCGGCAGCAGACGACGCGCACCGAGGAGCAGCTCGCCGACGCGCTCGCCTACGTCGAGACGCTCGGGAGGCAGACGGAGACCGCGACGGAGTACCCGGCGCGTCTCAACACCAACTGCTCCTACTGCGACCACCGCAAGCAGTGCCCGGCCTACGCCGAAGCGCTCAAGGGCAAGCGCGAGTTCATCGTCGAAGACCTCGCCGATCTCGAGGGCGTCGCCCGCGAGCGCGAGGAGGTCGCTCGCCTCGCGAAGGCGCTCTATGCGCGCAAGGAGGAGCTGGAGGACATCCTCAAGGCGCAGCTCAAGGAGCGCGACGAGCTCGTGCTCGGCGGCGTCCGCTACCGGATGTTCGCGACCACGAGCCTCGACTACCCGCTGGAGCCGACGCTCACGTTGCTCGCGGACGCGACGGGCCTCTCGCGCGACGAGGTGCTCGGGAAGCTCGGTGCCATCGACAAGAAGTCCCTCGACGCGCTCCTCAAGTCGCTGGGCAAGAAGCTCGACAAGCCGCGCGTCTCGCTGCTGAAGGCCGAGCTCGAAGCGCACGCCGACAAGCGCATGTCGCCGCGCCTCTGGGCGAAGGAGGTGGCGTGATGCTGCTCCCGCCGCCCCTCGACCCGGCGTCGGCAGCAGCCGCGCCCATCATCGCCCACGACGCTCCGCGCCTCGCACGCCGGGCACCGAAGACGACCGTCGCCTTCGTCGACCTCGAGACCACCGGCCTCGATCCATCGCGGCACGACATCATCGAGGTCGGCATCGTCCGCGTCGACGCGCGCACGCTGGAGGTGCTGGACGAGTACGAGGTGCTCGTCGCTCCCGAACGTCTCGGGGAGGCGCAGCTCGATGCGCTGGCGATCAACGGCTTCACGACGGCGGCGTGGGAGCACGCGCTCCCGCTCCGCGAGGCGTTGCTCGAGGTGGCTCCGCTCCTCGAGGGCGCTCTCGTCGCCGGCCACAACGTCGGCTTCGACTGGGCCTTCCTCGAGGCCGGCTTTCGACGTGCCGGGCTCGCGCTGCCGAACGTCGACTACCACCGGCTCGACACCGCGAGCCTCGCGTGGCCGCTGGTCGTCACGGGCGAGCTGCCGTCGATGTCGCTCGATCCGCTGGCGAAGCTGCTCGGGCTCGAGCGCCCGCACCCGCATCGTGCGCTCGCCGACGCGCGCTGCTCGCTCGAGGTCGCCCGACGCCTGGTGGAGCGCATGCGCGCGGGCGGCGTCGTCACCGGGCTCCCGGCGGATGAGCGGCAGATCTGCGACGCGCTCCTCGGTCGTCTCGCGCAGGGCCGACGTCAGTACGGGCCGTGGCGCCTCGACGACGGACGCGACTACCCGAGCGAGGCCTACGCCGAGGTGCTCGACGGTCTGCACTACACGGCCGCCGAGCTGGTCCGCCGTCGTCGCATCGAGGCAGGTCGGCGTCGCCGCGTCTACGTCTGCCATCCCTTCGCGAACGACCCGGCCGGCAACATCGAGCGGGTCCGCGCGTTCAGCCAGTTCCTCATCGACGACGGCGTGCTCCCCATCGCGCCGCACCTCTACCTCCCGCAGCTCATCGACGAAGCGACGGGCCGTGAGCAGGCGCTCTCGCTCTGCCTCGACCTGCTCGCCACCTGCGACGAGGTCCGAGTCTTCGGCGAACTCGTCACCGAGGGGATGGAGCGCGAGCTGCGCGAGGCGAAGCGGCTGGGCATCCCGGCGCGCTTCGTTCGGGAGGTCCGGGCATGAGCGGCGCGCATTCCCGGAGGAAGGGCGCTGGCTTCGAGCGCGAGCTCGTCCAGCGCTTCCGCGAGGTCATGCCGGACGCGAGCATCCGGCGCGGCCTCCAGTACCGCACGGGCGAGGAAGCTCCCGACGTCGACTGCCCGGTGTTCTGGCCCGAGGCCAAACGCGGCAAGCAGCCGAACGTCCGGGGTGCGCTGCGCCAGGCCACGAACGCCGCGCCGCCCGGACGAATCCCCATCGCCATCATCCGCGACGACCGCGCCGAGCCGTTCGTTGCGCTGAGCCTCGACGACTTCCTCGAGTTCGTCGCCGAGTGGTGGGCGCGGAGGGACAAGTGAAGAGCGCCCTCCGTAACGACCTCGAGCGGCTGCGGCGGGACGCGCTCTCCGAGCGCCACCGCCATGCCTTCGAGGCGGGACGCGCCAAGCAGCCCGCCATCGCGGCGCACGCCGACGCGGCCTCCGTGCTCGCCATGCTCGACGACGAAGCGGAGGGCACCTACGCGGCGCGCGAGGCGCTCACCGAGGCGATCATCCGCGAGCACCGGGCGAGCCGTGCTGCGGTGTGGGCGTCCCTCCTACTCGGCGCGTTCAAGCCGATGCTGGTGCGCCTGCGGGGCCGCCTCGTTAGCGACACGGTGCCGGGCGACGAGCTCGACCAGCTCGTCGTCACCGCGTTCCTTGCGGCGCTCACCGACGTGCCGCTCATGGACCGCCTGCCGATGCGGCTGCGCCAGCGCACCGAGCGGCAGGTGTTCGCGTTCCTCCGCAAGGAGCGCGAGCAGCGCCACCCCGGCATCGACGTCGAGGCGCTGGAAGACCTCGACCCGGACTCCCTCGCTCCCCGTCGCGCGCGCACGGACGAGGAGCTGTACGACCTCGCTCTCCTCATTCAGCGCGCCGTCCAGGAGGGACTCTCCACGAGCGGGCTCGACGTGGTCGAGGCGACCGTCCTGCGCCGAGAACTCCTGCGCGCGTACGTCGAGCGTCTCGAGCCCGACGACGACGTGGCCCGCGAGCGTCTCTACCAGCGCCTCAAGCGACAGCGGTCGCGCGCGATGCAGCGCCTGAAGTCGCTGCTCACCAGCGCGTCCCCGATCCAGCTCTCCATCGGCTTCTGAGGGCACATGGCGAAGCACAAGCACGCGAAGAGTGGTCGTCCCACGAAAGGCGAAGGCCCGAAGCTCTCAAACCCCGAGGAGGTCGAACGCCTGCTCGTCGAGGGTGAGGTGGTGCCCGATGAGCACGGCGAGGTGAAGCGCGTCTGGCTCACGCAGCGCGATGTCGCGGCTCGCTTCGGGGTCGCGGTCAGCACAATCGCCGCGTTCGCCAAGGACCACCGGACGACCGAGCGTCGCGAGGAGCTGCGGGCCCAGCTCGATCCCCCGAAGGCGCCGCCGCCGCCGAAGGTTGAGGGCTCCGTCGCAGTGCCCGAGCCCAGCGACGTCGTGCGCGCGAGCGTCGAAGACAGCGCAGAGCCCGCGACGCAGAACACCGCAGCCTCGGATGAGCGTCGTCGACCCGGCCGGCCTCGCCACCAGCAGGCGCCGGTCATCCCGTTCGCCGAGCTGGATCGGCTGCTCGTCTTTGGCGAGGTGTCGATGAACGAGGACGGCACGTCGAACACCGTCTACCCGACGTACCGCGAGCTGGCCGAGAAGTACGGCGTCGCTCCGAGCGTCATCGCCGACTACGCGAAGAGCCACAACACGATGCACCGCCGAAAGTACGGCGAGCACCGCATTGAGGCCCGGCGCGACGAGAAGATCATCGAGGCACGCGCGACCGCCGAGGCGATCACCGTCGCCGAGATGCTCGCGCTCATCGACGAGTTCCTCATCAAGTTCAGGGAGGCGCTCAAGGAAGGCCGCGTCCGCACCGACAGCCCCGCCGACGTCAACACGCTCATCCGGCTCAAGTCGTTCCTCGAGGGCGGCGCCGACTCGCGGCAGGAGATCCGCCACATGCTCTCGCTCGAGGTGCTGTCGGAGAGGCACGAGCGCTACATGCGCGACCTCGAGTCCTCGACGCCCGCGATGGCCGGCATCATCGACGCGCGCGGTGAGGCGGTCGAAACCGAGCACGAGAAATCGAACAGCCTTGGCGGTGTTCGGTTGCCCCACTCGCGTTCGATTCGGGTCGGCGCGGCGGAACCGAACCTGTCCCAGCACCTGCGCGACGAGGTGCGCCGCCTCGTGAACCTCGCCCGCGAGCTCGCGGAGCAGATGGGCGCAGACCCGGACGACGCCGAGCTGATCGAGAACCAGGTGCTCGTGGCGGCCGCCGCCGTCGAAGGCGTGCTGGGCGCGCACGACGGCGCCGACGTTGGCGCACGTGGCGCGAACGTCGAGGAGGACGAAGGATGATCGCCCCCGACGCAGCCGCGCGCCCACGCGGCCAGGACGACGTGACCAGCAGAGCCTCGCAGACGGGTGCCCACGAGGCCCACAGCGGGCCGGAAGAACACGCGCCCCTCGCGCCGACCCCGGGATTCCGAGGCATTACGCCGCCGCCCAGCTTCGAGCGCTCGAGCACGACGAGCTCACCGCGGCGCGCGCCGGAACACGCAGGCAACCACGCGCGCCGAGACGGCGCTGCCGAGCCGGGCCTCGCGTGCGTCCACGGCGCCGATCCACGGAAAGCGGCGGTACGGCTCCCCGAGTTCGGCGCGTTCGAGGCGCTCGAAGTCCCCGAGAACGCGGGACGCCAGTCGCGCGAACCGCCGCTTTTCTCTCTTAGCGGCGGTTGGCGCGCGCCTTCGTGGACCACGCCTACCATGCCGGCCCCCGGCGTCGGCATGCCGGCATCGGCCTCGGCACGCCTACAACCTGCCGAAGGGGGGGAGGGGTCCGTTTTTCGTGGCGCCGCGCGCCCGCCCCAGGGTGCCTGGGGCCGTTTCCGAGTGGGTCAGTTTTGGGAAACCGAGCAGCCCTGCGATTCGAAACCGAGCGCCGAACAGGAAACCGAGCACGCGCGCGCGTTCGGTTCTGCTCGGCAAGTGGGTCACGACCGCGGCGCGGGCTCAGCAGACAAGCCCCTGGACCGCCCGGAGCAGCTCGTCGTCGGTCGGGTGCGTGTAGATGCTGGTCGTCACCACCGACTTGTGACGCGCGAACTTCTGCGTAAGCCGGAGGTCCTTCGATGCGCGGTAGACGGCGCTGCAGGCGTGGTGGCGCAGCGTGTGAAACGCCACGTGGCGCTCGAAGCCGGCGCGCTCCTGCCAGACCGAGAAGAGGTGCCGGAGCTGGCGCGCCGAGAGGCGTCGTCCGAGGCGGCTCACGAAGACCGGCGTGGTGGGCGTGATGGTCTCGCCCGATCGCTTGCGCGTCGTGAGGAGCCGCTCGAGCTTCGCGCGAACGGCGTCGGGCAGCAGCACCTCCTGGGCGACGGGCTCCTTCGCGGAGCGCTTGAACACGCGCAGGGCGACGCGGCGCTTGGCGCGTCCGGCGTCGTCGAACACGTCGCCGACGTCGAGCGCGAGGAGTTCGTGCTCGCGCAGGCCCGTGCCCATCGCGAGGCTGAAGATGACGTGGTCCCGGAAGCCGTCGACGTGCTGGCCGGTGACCTTGAGCAGCGCGCGCTGCTCGGCCTCGGTCAGCGTCTTCACGGGACGCGAGATGGTGTCGGCGTAGGCGGTCATGGTCGCTCTCCTTGCGACTCATACAGGCTTCCGTTCGCGACGAAGGCAAGGTCGCTCGCGACGACCCGGAGGGCGGCGTGACGCTCGGGATCGTCAAGCGCACCGAGGAGGAGTTCCAGCAGTGGCTGATGACGGAGCCGGGCTTCGTCACAGCGCTGATGGCGTACGACGACGAGCCCATCGTCCTCGAGGCCTACCAGCGCGAGTTCCTCACCAACCGCTCGCGGTTCCGGTGGGTCAACAAGAGCCGCCAGGTCGGCTTCTCGTTCCTCTTCGCGCTCGAGGCGCTCGCCCGCTGCCACCTGCGCTCGAAGCACACAGCGGTCTTCGTCAGCTACAACATGGACGACGCGAAGGAGAAGGTGCTCACCGCCCGCCAGCTCCACGAGGAGCTGCCGCTCGCGTACCAGAAGCGGCTCGTCGTGGACTCAAAGACGGAGCTCGCGTTCGAGTCGAACGGCGCGACGAAGCGGCTCTCGCGCATCCTCTCGCACCCGTCGAAGGCCCCGCGCGGCAAGAAGGGCGACGTCTACCTCGACGAGCTCGCGCACTACGTGAACGACCGCGAAGTGTACCGGGGCTCGACGGCGCTCATCCTCCGCAGCAACGGGCAGCTCACCGGGTGCAGCACCCCGCTCGGGCGGCGCGGCATCTTCTGGGAGATCGCCAACGAGGAGCTGCGCAAGTACCCGCACCACACCCGGCAGCACGTGCCGTGGTGGCTGTGCCGCTTCTTCACCACCGACGTGAAGGCTGCCTCCGCGGTCGCCCTCGACATGCCGACGGAGGAGCGCGTCGAACGCTTCGGGCGGCCGACGCTCATCGAGCAGTTTGACTCGCTGCCCATCGAGGACTTCCAGCAGGAGTTCGAGGGGAAGTTCGTCGACGAGACGTACAGCTTCTTCCCCTACGAGCTGATCCTCCCGTGCACCAACGACGAGCTGGTGCTTTACGACGAGCCGACCAGTGTGCGCGCGCCCGAGGGACGCATCGTCGCGGGCTTCGATGTCGGCCGCACGCGCGACCGCTCCGAGCTGGCGGTGTTCGAGGAGATCGAGGGCCGGTTCACCGCGCGCATGCTGCGCAGCTTCGAGGGCACCCCGTTCGCCGAGCAGGAGGCCGAGCTGCGGCGCCTACTCGGCACGCTCCCGGTCGCGCGGCTCTCCATCGACCGGAGCGGCATCGGCATGAACCTCGCCGAGAACCTGTCCCGCGACTTCCCGCAGGTCGTCGGCGAGAACTTCACCAACGAGGCGAAGGAGCGCTGGGCGACGGACTTCAAGATCCTGCTCCAGCGCCGCGACGTGACGCTGCCCCGCGATCGCGAGCTGGTCGGCCAGGTCCACGCCATCAAGCGCCGCGTGCTCCCCTCGGGCAAGGTCAGCTTCGACGCCGAGCGCAACGCCCGCGGCCACGCCGACAAGTTCTGGGCGGTGGCGCTCGCCTGCCAGAAGGAGCGCACTGCGACGGGCCCACGCACGGGCGAAATCGGCGTGCGGGTTCTTGGGTGATGGGATCACCGACGACGAGGAAGCCGCATTGGATACGGCACCCGCCACGTGTAGTTCGGGTTCTCTTGGACGAAGTGGATGAGTGCAGCCGACGCGAAGTCGCGGAATCGTTCATCGTTCCAAAGTGCTCTCGTGTCGTCCTGACTGAGCCGCCCGGAGGTCTTGCTCGTCGAGGCGTGAATCCAGCCCAGATACGGATCGAGCTTCGGAAACGATCGTCCTTCGTCGTGACCATGCGGGACAGAGGGCAGCGGGTCGGGATCGCCCTTGATGAAGTGCCAGCGTTGAAGATGCCCGATGGCACCTCCAGGGATGAACTGGAGCCAGTCCGGCGGCGGTGAGCCTCCGCCCTGGCCGCTATCCAGAATGTCGCCATGAGCAGGGGCGTCGTCAGACGCTGCTTCGCCGGGCGCGCGGCGCTCCTCGTCACGCCCGCTGCCACCGCCGGACGGCCCGCTCGGCCCATTGCCGGGATTCCCGAGCAGTTCGTTGAGGTAGTCCATCCGGTCCGAGAACGTCTCCTCATCGATGACGCCGAGCACCAAGGATAGTTCGGTCAGCAGGCGGAACGACCGCACGCCTTCGGGCTTCAGAGGGACAAGCATCCGCCGCATTCTCAAGTTCTCGGCCTGTCCCCGCAACGACGAAGCGGAGGCTTTGCCCATCCCGGAGGCGAGGCGCGCGGTCCAGATGCTCGGTGCCCAGGTGGACTGCCTCCTCGCAGGCTGGCCAAGCGCCTCGCCTCCTTCGTCTTGCGAGGTCCACCATGCGCCGCACCATCAAGCTCTTCGTCATCCCGGCAGGCAAGCCCGCTGGCGCCCCGCCCGAGCCCGGGCCTGACGTCGAGATCGAGGCCGCGAGCGACGATGCGCTCTTCGCCGCCGCGCACGAGGCGATCGCCAAGCGCGGGCTGCGGGCGCGCGCGGTCTCCTTCACGCCCACCGGGCTCGTCGCGTACGCGGAGGCCGGGCGGTGACGACGCCTGACGCGATCCACGCCGCCGACGAGCGGCTCCAGACGATCCTCAAGGCGCACGTGGTCGGCGCGACCGTTCAGGACCCCGCGAGCCGCCCCGCCGGCGAGGACACCGCCGCCGCGTTCACCTCGGCCGGCGCGCTCGTCCCGCCCTACGACCCGGAGACGCTGTGCCTCCTGGTCGAGCACTCGAACTCGCTGCGCCAGAATGTCGACGCCTACGCCACCAACATCGACGGCAACGGCTACCGCTTCGATGCGGTCATCGACTTCGATGCCGAGGACGCGCGCTCGAAGGTCGCCGACGCCATCACGCTCGAGCGGCTTGCCGCGCGCGACGCTGGCACGCTGCCCGAGGGCGTGGGCCTCACGCCGACCACTGACGAGGTGTCGTCGCGCTTCGCCGACCTGCGCCAGCTCGCCCGCGTGGAGCGAGCGCGCCTCGATGCCTTCTTCGACTTCGCCTGCTTCGACCACTCCTTCGTCGACCTGCGCCGCCGCACGAGGCAGGACCTCGAGGTCACCGGGAACGCCTTCTGGGAGGTGCTCCGCGACGGCAAGGGCGACCTTGCGCGCCTCGTCTATGTGCCGTCGTACACGGTGCGGCTCCTCCCGCTCGACCGCGAGGCAGTCGATGTCCGCGAGCGCGTCCGCGTCTCGCCGGTGAGCTTCGACACCGTCAGCGCGCGCCGGCGCATGCGTCGCTACGTGCAGGTGCAGTCCACCGAGTGCGTGTACTTCAAGTCGTTCGGCGATCCGCGCGTGGTCTCGCGTTCGACGGGCCGCGTCTTCAACGACATCGCCGCGCTCAAGGCCGCGAAGTCCGACGACGGCCCCGCGACCGAGCTCCTCCACTTCGCCATCCACTCGCCGCGCTCTCCCTACGGCGTGCCCCGCTGGGTGGGCACGCTGCTCTCCGTTCTCGGCTCGCGGCAGATGGAGGAGGTCAACTTCCTCTACTTCGAGAACAAGTCCGTGCCGCCGATGGCGCTCCTCGTGTCGGGCGGGCGCATCTCCGAGGCGTCTGTGCCGCGCATCGAGCGCTTCATCGAGGAGAACCTCAAAGGCAAGGCGAACTTTCACAAGATCCTCATCCTCGAGGCGGACGGCGCAGGCACCGGCGACGGCGGGCGCGCGAAGATCGAGCTGCGGCCGCTCACCGACGCCCAGCAGCAGGACGCGCTCTTTCAGGTCTACGACGAGCGCAACATCGACAAGGTCGGCAGCGCCTTCCGGCTACCGCGCCTCTTGCGCGGCGAGAGCAAGGACTTCAACCGCGCGACCGCCGAGAGCGCGCTGCGCTTCGCCGAGGACCAGGTCTTCCAGCCCGAGCGCGACGAGTTCGACTTCCTGATGAACCGGAAGCTCCTCGCGGACATGGGCATCCGCTTCTGGCGCTTCCGCTCGCAGACGCCGGTGACCCGCGATCCCGAGCGCATGACCGAGATGGTCGAGCGGCTCGTGCGCGTCGGCGTGCTCACGCCCGAGGAAGGGCGACTGCTCGCGGGCGACATCTTCAACCGCGAGTTCAGGAAGATCGGCGACGACTGGACCAAGCGCCCCATCACCCTGACGCTCGCGGGCATCCAGACGGGCGTGGAGGACCTGAAGCCCAAGGCCGTGAATCCGGAGGCGCTGTTGCCGAGCGCGAAGCAGCTCCTCGCGCTGCGCGAAGACCTCCGTGCGGAGGAGGACCGGCTTGCCACCGGACGACTCGACCTCGCGCGACGGTACCTGGAGACCGAGCGTGTGAAGGTCCCGCGCGAGGAGTTCGACGCGTGGTTCGGCGAGGTGCGAGATGCGCCCTGAGCACCACCGTGCGTGGGTGCAGCAGGCCCAGCTCGACGCCGAGCGCGGCGTCATCGCCTGCCGCATGTGCCAGCGCCACGCGGGGCTGGACGAGACCACGACGCTCTGGCGCAACGGCCTCTTGGTCTTCGCGCTCTGCGACCGCTGCGCCTCCTGCCACGACGTCGTGTTCTCGCCGACGGAGGCGGGCGTCGAGGTGCGCGCCAGGCGGCGAGGCCCGCTCGTCATCGGAGGCGGGACGTGAAGCTGGTCCCCGCGACCAAGCGCCCGTGCCGCCTCGAGCGCGGCGAGATCCGCCGCGTCCCGCAGGACCGCTCGAACCTCCTCGTCGGCTACCACGTCTGCTGCCTGCGCTGCGGGTTCAACACGCCAGCGATCGTCGGCACCGATGGGCTCGACATCGACGAGGGTGACGCGCCCGACGACCTGACGTTCTCAAAGGCGCTGCGCTGCACCTTCTGCCGCGTCCTGATGCACGTGAGCCACGGCGAGCTGCGGCTCGAGGAGGACGCCGATGTGCGGCACATCCGCTTTCGCTGATCGACTCCTCGTCGTTCACGAGGCCCGAGTCGCGGCCGACGAGCTCGTCGAGCATTTCCTTCGGCTTCCCGTCGCCAAGGCCATGAACCTGGGCACCCGCGTCGGGTTCGATCGTGCCGTGGCGCTCCTGGCGGCCCAGCTCCGGCGCGCCACCCGGCGTGCCGACACCGATGCTGTGGGGGAGGCGATCTCCGTCCTCGACATCGACTGGGCTCGCACCACGGCCGCCGAGCGGCGCCGCTTGGTCTCCGAGGCGATGGCCGCTGCCGGGCGCGCCACGGCACTCGTGCCCGCACGCATCGAGGCCCCGTTCAACGACGCCGCGCAGGAGGTGGTCGCCGCCACGCGTACCGACGCCCGGCGCAGCCAGCGGCTCGCGATCGGCGCCGAGTTCAACGCCATCGACCGCCGCGTCATCGCCCACGTGACCAGCTCCCAGGGCAACTTCGTCCGCGACGAGTACGGCCGGCGCGTCGAGGGCTTCGGCAAGGAGGCCCGGCGTATCGTCGCCACCGGGCTCGAGGAAGGGCTCGGGCGTGACGACATCGCCCAGGCGCTCGAACAGGCAGCCCGTGCGGCGCTCGTGGACCGCGCCCCGTTCTACTGGGAGACGGTCGCTGCCTCGTTCATCGCGCAGGGCCGCTCCTACGCGCAGATGAGCAGCTACGCCGAGGCGGGCATCCGGCAGTACCGCATCGAGGCGGTGCTCGACGAGCAGACCACGAACATCTGCCGCTACCTGCACGGCAAGACGTTCTCGGTGGCTGACGCCCTCAGGCGCTTCGACCGCATCGAGCAGCTCGAAGACCCGGAGGCCATCAAGCAGGCCGTGCCGTGGGTTCGTGAGGCCCAGGACCGCGAGACCGGCCGCACCCGGCTCTACGTGGACGGCGGCGCCGGTCGGACCGACCTCGCCGAGATCACGCGCTCGGCGATGGGCACGCGGGACGATCGCGGCGACTTCCGCGCGCTCGCCAGCGACACCGCGCTGAACGAGGTGGGCATAGGCTTCCCGCCGTACCACGGCCTCTGCCGGTCCACGACGCTCGCGGTCGTGTGATTCGCGAGCACTGTGTCCCCTCCGCGCGAAGTCGGCGGCTTTGCCTCTGCGGAGGACGTCGCATGCCCGAGACCAAGCCGCGCGAGCCCGAGACGACCGCCCCGACCACCGGGGATGGGCCGCCTCCGTCTGTGCCCGGGCGGACCGGGGACAAGACGGCGAAGCAGGACGCGCCCTTCGTCTGGCCGCGCGACCTGAACGCTCCCTCCAGCGACCGCCCCGAGTGGGGCACCGACCCGGAGGCGCTGCGCGATGCCTGACCGACGCGAAGCCGCCGTCGCCCACGCGCGCCGCATCCTCGCGGCCAACGAGGGCGCGCGCCCGCACGGCACCGAGGTCGAGAAGACCATCTGGGGCTCGCCCGCGGGCAAGAAGCGCCTGGCGGACCGCCTCGTGGCGATGCTCCCGGCGCACAAGACCTACGTCGAGCCGTTCGCCGGCAGCGCGGCGGTGCTGTTCGCCAAGGAGCCCGCGGAGGTCGAGGTCATCAACGACGCCGACCTGGAGATCGCCGACGCCTACCGGCTCATCAAGAAGCTCTCGCCCGAGGGGCTCGCGAAGCTGAAGAAGCTGCCGTGGGTCGGCGACGAGAAGACCTTCAAGCGGCTCCTCGACGTCGAGCCCGAGGACGACGTCGAGCGGCTGCACCGCTTCTTGTACCTGACGCACTTCTCCTACGGGAAGATGCGCGGCAAGAGCTTCAGCCCAACGGTGGTCGGCGTCGAGGCGACGACCATCAAGCGCATCGAGAAGTTCGCGCCGCGCCTGAAGAGGGTGAAGGTCTACGGCGGCGACTACGAGAAGGTCGTTCGCAAGTACGACAGCAGGGACACGGTCTTCTTCCTGGACCCGCCGTACCCCGGCTACAACGTCGACGTCGGCGAGAGCGAGTTCGACGAAGAGCGGTTCTTCAAGCTGCTCAAGTCGCTCAAAGGCCGCTTCCTCATCACCTACGGCATCCGGGGCAAGTTCCCGGAGCTGGTGAAGGACAGCGACTTCTGGACGAAGCGCATCCGCACGCGGCGCTCGATCGCGCACATGCGCGGCGTCGGCGGCAGCTCGGTGCTGACGCAGCTCCTGGTGGCGAACTACGAGCCGACGACCAAGGCGCTCGACGACGAGTTCGTCCTCGACGACTGGGACGGCGCACTCGACGACGGCGCCGACGACGTCGAGAAGGCGCAGCCCTTCGGAACGTTCGGCGGCTCGTTCCACTACGCGAAGCGCATCGTGCCGCTCATCCCGGCGCACAAGACCTACGTCGAGCCCTTCGCAGGCGCGGCGGCGGTGCTGCACGCGAAGGACCCGAGCAACAAGGAGGTCATCGCGGACCTCGACGACGACGTGGTGTTCCTCCACCGCAGCATCAAGGCGATGACGCCCGAGCGCGTCGAGGAGCTACGCCGCCGCTTCGAGTGGACCGTCACGCAGGAGAGCTTCGCCAAGGCGCGCGACATGACGCCGAAGGACGACGTCGCCCGTTTCTACAAGCTCGTCTTCGTTCGCACGCATGCGCGCGACTGCCGTCCCGACGGCACGCATCCGGCGCAGCAGCACCTCGGCTCGACCACCAACCCGGAGAAGTACCTCCGGGCCGCCGAGCGCCTGAAGGACGTGAGCATCCTGCGGCAGGACTACCGCAAGACGATCGAGGCCTTCGACAGCAAGGACACCTTCTTCTTCATCGACCCGCCGTACCCCGGCGAGTGGTTCGACAAAGACAAGGTCATCGACCTCGACGAGTTCATCGACGCGCTCGCGAAGGTCGAGGGCAAGTTCATCGCCGTCCTCAACCCGACCCCGGAGAACGTCGCCGCCTTCAAGAAGGTCGGGCACGTCTTCCGACTCAAGGTGCGCGAGGCATCGGGGCGCGGCGGCGCCAAGCAGGCCATGCGCCTCTTCGTCGCCAACTTCCCGGTGCGCAAGGCCGCGGACTTCGAGCTCGTCGCCAAGTGCGAGCACCTGCCGCTCGATCCGAGCGTCGACGAGCTGGTGTTCGACAAGCCCTCGCGCCTCGTGAAGGGCATCGACCCGAACGACGAGCGCTTCGTGCTGGGCATCGTGCTCGAGCCCGAGGTCGTCGATGCGCAGGGCGACATCTACTCGGCCGAGGAGATCCGCGCCGCCGCCCACCGCTTCATGGAGGACTTCGGCGGCCTCGGCCTCATGCATCGCCTGCGCGTCAACGGGCAGGTGAAGGTGCTGGAGAGCTATCTAGCGCCAACCGACTTCACGATCGGGGAGCTGGCGGTCCGCAAGGGCACGTGGCTCCTCGCCGTGCGCGTGCTCTCCGATGAGCTGTGGGAGCGCGTGAAGACGGGCGACCTCACGGGCTTCTCCATCGGCGGCTCGGCGCGTCGAGTGCCCGAGCCCGCGCCCGTTCCGACCTCGGAACAGCCGACCAACAACCAGCCCGCCTCGGAGGCCGCCGCATGACGACGCCGATGAACAAGGCGGACGACGGCGTGCATCGCCTCGTCGACATGGTCGTCGAGGAGGTCTCGCTCGTCGACCGCGCTGCCAACAAGCACCGCTTCCTGATCGTGAAGAGGGATGACGCAATGGACGACGACAACACCACCGACACCACGACCACCGATCCGTCGCCGCCCGCTGCGCCCACGGCGAAGCTCGACGACGGCACCGCGCTCGGGGCCGCGCTGACCGCGCTCGAGAGCCTGACCGGGCTCGTCGAGCTGCTCGGCTCGCTCGGCGCCGACCAGGCGGATGCCCGCCTCGCCGAGCTGGCAGAGGAGCTGCGCTCCGTCGCTGAGCAGCTCCTCGCCCGCAGCGCCGGGGCCGACGAGGACATCGAGGCCCGCGCAAAGAGCGACGGCGCCAAGCCCGCCCCATCGAGCGACTTCGCCGGCAACGTCACCGCTGCCAAGCAGGCGCTCGCCCGCCTCGCCGAGCTCGCGGCCAAGGTGCCCTCCACGCAGACCGAGGCGCCGGCACAGCCGGAGCCGGCGCTGGCCGCCAAGGACTCGCCCGCGACGGGGACGCCGAGCGTCACCGAGTCGCTGGCGAAGCTCGCCGACTCGTTCCGCGCGCTGTCGGAGACCGTGAAGGAGCAACAGCAGCGGCTCGGGCGCGTCGAGAAGCAGTTCGGACTGCCGAACAGCGCCGCGCCCGCGGAGCGCATGTCGAAGGCCACCGTCGAGGACGTGGGATGGCCGCTCGATCTCAACAAGCCCAAGGACCGGGAGAGCGTCGACAAGGCGATCTCCTTCCACGACCTCTGAACCCCGCCGGAAGGAGCCCGCGCCCATGACGTACCTCGACAACCGCACCATCCTGGAGAAGGCCGATCTCGCGCTCGCCGACCTGACGGCGGGAGGCGGCATCCTCAAGCCCGCGCAGGCGCAGAAGTTCATGCGCCTGCTCATCAAGCAGTCCGTCCTCATGCAGCAGGCCACGGTCGTCCCGATGGCCTCGCCGAAGCAGCAGATCTCGAAGATCAAGTTCGGCAGCCGCATCCTGCGCCCCGGCCAGGAAGCCACGGCGCTCCCGCCCGCGCAGCGCGCCGCCCCCGACCTCTCCCAGGTCGAGCTCGACGCCAAGCTGTTCAAGGCCGAGGTGCGCCTCTCCGACGAGGTGCTCGAGGACTCCATCGAGCGCGGCGAGCTGCGCCAGACGATGATGGAGATGATCGCCGACGCCATCTCGCGCGACATGGAGGAGGTGCTGGTCAGCGGCGATACTGCGTCGGCCGACCCGTTCCTCGCCACGATGGACGGCGTGCTCAAGCAGGCCACGAGCCACGTCGTCGACGCGGCTGCTGCGCCGATCTCGAAGGACCTGCTGCGCGACCTCGCTGAAGACGCTGCCCAGCGAGTACCTGCGCGACAAGAGCGCGATGCGGTACCTCACCAGCGTCGACGCGGACCTCGACTACCGCAACTCGCTCGCCGAGCGAGCCACGGCGGTGGGCGACAAGTTCCTCGAGGGCGACGCGCCGGTCCTCTACTCCGGCGTGCCGGTGCAGCCGATCCCGCTGTTCCCCGAGAACCTCGGCGCGGGCAGCGACCAGACGGTCATCTTGCTCTGCAACCCGAAGAACATCCACGTCGGCATCTGGCGGCAGATCCGCATCGAGTCGGCGCGAGACATCTCTGAGGGCACGCTGAAGATCGTCGCGACGCTCCGCTTCGACGTGAAGTTCGCGGAGGAGACCGGCGTGGCCAAGGCCATCAACGTGCAGCTCTGAGGAGAACTGAGCCATGACCGACACGCTGCTCGTTCGTCTGAAGCCCTACGACCCGCGCCGTGGCCACGTGCTGCGGCGCTACACCTACGCCGGCATCAAGTTCCAGGAGGAGCGCGGCTGGTACCGCGTCGAGAGGCCGGTGGCCGAGTACCTGCGCGCCGTGCGCGAGGTGCCGTCCGACCGCTACGCGCCGCTCGCGTTCGACGTGTGCACCGAGGCCGAGGCCAAGGCGCTCGACGCTGGCGAGAGCGAGGCCGCCAAGGTCAAGCGCAGCGCGACGGACGACCTGAAGGTCGTGCCCGCGCGCGCGGCTGTGACCACCGAGGACCTGCCGCCGAAGTCCACCACGCCGACGCCGCCGACGAAGGACGACGACGGCCCCAGGCGCGGCAAGCGCGAGCGAGAGTGACGTGTACGCCTCGGTTGCCGACCTGCGCGCCGAAGGCGTGACGGCGGCCGAGGCGAGCGACGCACGCCTCGAGCTGCTGCTCGACGAGGCGTCGCGGCTCATCGATCGCGTGACGGGCTGGTTCTTCGAGCCGCGCGTGCTGACGCTGCATCTCTCCGGGCGCGGCGCCCCGAGCATCGAGCTTCCGGTGCCGCCGATCCGCGTGGACCGGCTCCTGCTCGGCACCGTTGAGCTGTCGCTCGACCCGAGCGAGCTGCTCGTCGTCGGCGCGCCCGTCCAGCCTGGCTTCGACGGCCCGCGCTTCACGCGCCGCCACGGGCGCGTGTTCCCGCGCGGCCACGGCAACGTGGTGGCAGAGGGGCTCTGGGGCCTCACCGAGTACGACGGCACGCTCACGGGGCGCACGCCGCCCGCGATCCGCCGCGCGACGATGCTCCTCGTCCTGCGCTCGATGGCGCCGCTCGCCGACGACGCCTCGTTCGAGGCACGCAGTCGCTGGCGCATCATCGAGGAGCGGACGCGCGACCAGAGCTACAGGCTAGACCCCTCAAAGGCCTCGGCGTCGGCGAGCCTCACCGGGGACCCGGAGGTCGACGCGCTCCTTGCGCTCTACGTGCGACCGACGCCGATCGGAGCGGCGTGATGCGCGGGCGCCTCATCTTCCCGTTCGTCGCGGAACTGCATCGCCTCGACACGCAGGCGATGGCGCCCGACTACGACGAGGACTTCAAGGAGCCCGTCCTCGTCGACACAGACGACGATGGTGTCGGTGAGCCCTTTCGTCGCGAGCATCTGCCGGTGCGCGTCCCCTGCCAGGTGGAGCCGGAGGCTTTTGAAGCCTTGCGCATGGCGACGTCCGGGAACACGCCCAGGTCGAGCTTCGATCTGGTCTTCCACTTCAGGGACCTCGAGCGGCTCGGCCTCGTCGACGCTGCCTCGGGCGACGCCCTGATTCGCCCGAGCGACAGGCTGGGCGCGCTCTACGCGCGCGACGGCCAGCTCGTCCAGGCCGTGCGCACGCCACCCGGTCTTTACGTGACCGAGGCGCGTCCCATCGGCTTCGGGCTCCATCGGCGTCGGCCCAGCCGCAACCTGCTGCTCGTCTCCTTCCAGGACCGCGCAGCCGCACGGAGTGGATCATGATGCGAGCCCTCATTTTCAGCGCCCTGGCCGCCCTCTGCCTCGGCGCGCACTGCCGACCCATCGACGGCTGCGTCCGGGGCGCCACGCGTTGCACCAGCAACACGGCCGAGATCTGCGACGCGGACGGCAGCTACCACGAGCTCGCCGACTGCGACGACGTGAGCGAGCGGAGCGGTGCGCCCTTCGTCTGCGCGTACGTCGACGAGGCAACTGAAGACGGTCGAATCACCGGACACACCTGCGTGCCCGCGAGCGACGCGGACGCGGCGGCGGGAGGTGGGCGATGAAGGGCTACCTCCAGTCGCTGCCGGTCGTCGGCAAGATCTTCCTCGACGTGAAGCCCGAGGAGGTCTGGGCGTTCTGGCGCTTCATGCAGGACCACTTCCGCACGAGCGTCATCAACAAGTCGAGCGCGCTCGAGATGCAGCTCGTCGCGCGCGGGCTCGAAGCACTCGGCGTCCAGAGCAAGGAGCGCTTCCTCAAGAACTTCACGACCACCATCGGTCGGCGCATCTACACGCCGTTCGAGATCGGCTCGCCCAAGGGCGGCTGGGACCTCTGGCATCAGGTCGTCATCTGCGTGCACGAGCACCAGCACGTCGTGCAGCACGATCGTGAAGGGCTCTCCTACGAGGTCAGCTACCTCGCGGACCGCGGGGCCCGCGCCCGCTGGGAGGCCGAGGCCTACCGCTCGAACCTGGAGCTGCAGTTCTGGCGCACGGGCACGACGCCCTCGGCACAGCGCACGGCATCGGTCCTCAAGGACTACGGCTGCCGAGACGAGGACATCGAGGTCACGGCCAAGTCGCTCGCGCTCTCGGCCATTAGCGTGAGGAAGGGCGCGGTCATCAACGAGGCGACGCACGTTGCGCTTGGCTGGCTCGACGAGCACGTGCCGCGCCTTCGCTTCAAGCAGGGGTAAGCGATGGCGGTCTCGCGCACGGGAGATTGGGCACGGGCGCGGCGACTCCTCACCGCTGCGCCACAGCGCCTGCAAGCGGCGATCGGCACCGCCGTGCGCCAGGAGGCTCACGCCCTGCGCAACGACATCGTCCAGGGGCTCACGAGCCAAGCGCCCGGTGGCGAGCCACTGAAGCCTCCGTCGCCGCTCACAATCGCCGCCCGCCAGCTCGAGGGCTTCGGCGGGAGCAAGGCGCTGATTGTCCGCGGCGACCTCCGCAACTCCATCACCGTGATCGTGCAGGGCGACGAGGCCTTCATCGGCGTCTCGCGTTCGGCACGCTCGAAGGATGGTGCCTCGATGGTGGACCTCGCGAAGCTCCACGAGTTCGGCGGTCCGCCGGTCATCATCCCCATCACGCCGAAGATGCGGCGCTTCCTGTTCGCGCTGCTCCGCAAGGCAGGCAAGGAGCCCACGGGAGGCGGCGGGCGCGGCGTCATCGTCGTGCAGGTCCCGGCGCGGCCTTTCCTCCGGCCCGCGTTTGACAAGTTCCGGGAGGGCGCCAGCAGGCGGTTCCTGGAGCGCGTCGCCAGGGAGCTTGGCCTCGCGCCCTGATGTGAAGGGGCGCGTCCCCTGAGCACCAAGTCCCGTGGCTTTGCCTCCGCGTGGCCCTCCCGACTCTCAGCTCCGTGCAGCCACCCGCTGGGCCGTCCAGCGGCGGCGACCTCGTGCGGCTCGTCGGAGC
This sequence comes from uncultured delta proteobacterium, assembly GCA_963778655.1. Classification (GTDB taxonomy): domain Bacteria; phylum Myxococcota_A; class Polyangia; order Polyangiales; family JAFGIB01; genus CAVZVA01. The sequence continues at coordinate 59,523 of CAVZVA010000009.1, read as the reverse complement.
CGACCTCGCCAACCGGGTCCGGGTGCTGTTCGGCGGTGTGCTCGCCGAGGTGCTGTCCGTCCGTGACGAGGCCGGGCAGCGGATCGTCGACCTCCGCACGCCGGTCCACGCGGTCGGCGTCGTCGACGTGGAACTGCAGAACCTCGACGCGGCGGGCGACCCGATGCCCGGCGAGTCCGTGGTGCTCGCGAGCGCCTACCGGTTCTCGCGTCCGACCGTTGCGCGCGAGGCCGATCTCACTCGCGTCATCCGGCAGATGCTGCGCGAGCTGAAGCGCCAGGTGCTCGCGAACGTCAGCGCCACGGTCAGCGTCGACTACGACGACACGACGCTCGACGGGCTGAACGTCATCGCGATGGCGAAGGTGCCGTCGCTGGTTCTCTCCGGGCCGACGCTTCGCCCGAACCGATTCTACTCGGCGAACGTCGCCCATGAGGACGTGGTGGGCGGCGTCTCTGGGCCCGAGATCGTTCGGCGCAAGCCACCGTACACCGTCGACCTCGTCTTCTCGCTCACCGCCGCGTCGGAGCGGACCGCCGAGCTGTTCAACCTGATGGCGGCGGTCGCGACATTCCTGAACCGCAACCGCTGGCTCGAGCTGCAGCGCGATCCCGCCGACGCGTCGCGAGGCACCGTCCGCTGGGAGCTCGACACCGATGGCGAGTTCCGTACGCAGCTTGCGGGCAAGGACGACGTGCGCGCGTTCACCTGCGGCTTCGTCGTGCGCGGCTTCGACGTCGACGAGGGGCTGCCCCTCGATCTCGGCAAGCGCGTCACCGAGCCCGAGCTGCTTCCGACGCAGGCCATCGCTCCCGGAGGTGCTCCGTGACCGTCTCTCTGACCAACACCAGCGGGCGCTGCCTCGTCTTCGTGCTCGCGCACGAGACGTACTGCAAGGCGCTTGGCGAGTGCCGCTGCGACGTCGAGCAGGGGCGCCGGGCACGGCGCACGGCCAAGTCCCTCACGCTCGCGAGCGACGTGACCAGCCCCGCGCTCGATGACGCGGTGCTGACCATCCCCGACGTCGTGCGCGCGGTGAAGCGCGGCGACCTGGCCGTGAAGCGCCACGTGCCTGAGCTGCCGAAGCCCGTCGTGGCCGCGACTCCACCCTTTCACACGACCTCGCTCGCCGAGGTCAGCCGCCCTGACGTGAAGGCGAAGAAGAACAAGCGAGGTGCATCGTGAGCGGACAGCTCCTGTCGTCCAAGGTCGTCATCGTCGAGGAGGAGCCGAAGGTTCGCGGCATCCCCTCGGCTCCCACCTCCGTCGCGGGCGCGGTCGGCGTCACCGAGCGCGGCCCCATCGGCGAAGCCGTGCTCTGCACGTCGTTCGACGACTTCCAGACCAAGTTCGGCGGCTTCACGCCCGACTCGGATCTCGCGCTCGCTGCAATGGGCTTCTTCGAGAACGGCGGGGCGCAGCTCTGGGTGGTCCGCACCACGCACTACTCGAACGTCGCCAACGCAGCGACCGCCACCGCCGTACGCGCTGCGGGCTTCCTCGTCGCGGGCGGCGGTCCCACGCCGGGCATCCTGCACGGCGCCGCGCCCGGACCCTTCGTGCTGAACGACGGAGAGCTCGTTCGTCTCTCAGTGGACGGTGCGCCCGATGCCGACGCGGTGTTCAACGGCTCGGCGGCCGCGATGGCGGCTGGCGGTGCGGGTCCGTACGCGCTCGCCGACGGCATGGAGCTGCTCCTGCGCGTCGACAACGGCCTCGAGCAGACGGTGCTGTTCTCGGCCGCGGACTTCGCCGACATCGCCAACGCCACGGCCACCGAGGTCGCCGCCGCCATCAACGCGGTGATCGTCGGCGGGCGCGCCACCACGCCGGGCGGCATCGTTCGACTGGCGAGCGACACCGAAGGCACCGCGAGCCGCGTGCAGGTTACCGGCGGCACCGCGAACGCGGTGCTCGCGTTCCCCGGTGCAGCCTCCGTCGGCGGCGGCAACGTCGCGAACCTGCGGGCCGTCGAGGTCGCCGAGGTGAAGGCCGTCGTCGAGGCGGCGATCCCCACCGTGACCGTCGACGCGGGTGTGGGCGGCGGGCTCGACATCCGCACCGTCGCGACCGGCCCGGGCGCCAGCGTCCAGGCCGCCGCTGCTACGGCGGCTGCGTTCGGGCTCGACAACGCCCTCCACTCCGGCGCAGCCTCGGGCACCGCCAACTCCGTGCGCGTCGAGGGCAAGGACCCTGGCGCCTACGCGAACCGCGTCGAGGCCGAAGTTCGCGCCGCCACGAACGGCTCGCCGAGCGCGTTCGACCTGCTCGTCGTGGAGGACGGCGCCTACCGCGAGACCTTCCCGAACCTCTCGATGAACCCGAGCGAGGCGCGCTACGTCGAGAGCATCGTCAACGACGCGCGCAACGGCTCCGTCTACGTGCGCGTCATCGACCAGCTCCTCGTGGGTGCGCCCATCCCGCCGCCCCAGACGGTGGCCCTCACGGGCGGCAGCGACGGACTCGTGGGGCTCGATGACAACGACTTCATCGGCAGCGAGCCCGCCAAGACGGGCCTTCACGCGCTCGACCAGGTGCAGGAGCTGTCGCTGCTCCTCGTCCCAGGGCGCGCCACGCCCGCCGTCCACAACGCGATGGTGCGCTACTGCGAGGTCGACCGCGACGGCGCGGTCTTCGCGGTGCTCGATCCGCCCTCGAACCAGAGTGCGACGGACATCGTCACCTACGTCGCGACGACGGCCGCACTCGAGGAGCTCTCCGAGTTCGGGGCGATCTACTGGCCTCGGGTGAAGGTGCTCAACCCGGCCAAGAGCGTGTTCGGGTCGGCCGAGCAGCTCGTCGTCCCGCCCTCGGGCATCGTGGCCGGCGTCTTCGCGCGCACGGACTCGGCGCAGCCGGGCGGCGTCTACGACCCGCCCGCAGGCATCGAGGCGGGCCGCATGTTCGGTGTCCTCGGCTTCGAGACGGACGAGGTCCTCGAGGAGAACAAGCGCGACCTCGTCTATCCTCATCGCATCAACCCGCTGACCACGGGCCCGGGCCTGCCGCGCTTCATCGACGGCTCGCGCACGCTCAAGGGCAGCGGCAACTTCCCCTACGTCGCGGAGCGTCGCGGCGTCATCTTCATCGAGCGGAGTCTGAAGCAGGGCCTCCAGTTCGCGCGGCACAAGAACAACACCGAGGGGCTGCGCGCGCAGGTCCGGCGCACCATCACCGCTTTCCTGCTCGCGCAGATGAACAACGGCGCATTCCGCAGCAGGACGCCGAGCACCGCGTTCTTCGTCGATGTGAGCGAGCAGCTCAACACGCCCACGGTCATCTTCGCCGGCAAGCTCATCGCCCGCGTGGGCCTCGCCACCAACAAGCCCGCGGAGTTCATCATCCTCCGCATCAGCCAGGACACGCGCGCGCTCGAGGCCGAGCTCGCGACCGCAGAGGGATGAGGAGCTAACCCATGACCGTCATCGGCAACCCGCGCAGCTTCCACAAGAAGTTCAAGTTCGTCGTGGAGATCGACGACGTCGGCCACGCCGGCTTCCAGAAGGCGAGCGAGCTCTCCGTCGAGGTCGCCAACGTGCAGTACTTCGAGGGCGGCTCCCTCATCCCGAACAAGAGCCCTGGGCGTCTCACGTTCTCGGACGTCACGCTCGAGCGCGGCGCTACGCAGGACCGCGACCTCTTCGACTGGTTCCAGGACGTCGCCATCACGTCGAGCGGCCTCGGCCTCACCGACGTGAACTACAAGCGCAACCTCGACATCGTGCAGCAGGACCGCGACGGCCTCACCCTGCGTCGCTGGTCACTCTCCCGCGCGTGGCCGGTGAAGTTCGTCGCGGGCGAGTGGGACAACGAGAGCGACGAGAACGTCATCGAGTCGGTCACGCTCACCTACGACTTCTTCGAGCTGGTGCAGTGAGCGTTCAGACCGTGCAGTGGGCTGCCAGGTGGTCGTCCAGGATCGAGACGAAGCTCTTGATGTCCGCCAGCATCTTCTTCGTGCGCGGCTCATCGATGATCTGAAGGGCGACCTTAGGCCTATCGCAGTTGTGCGCGATGTCGTGGCGCCTTTGGACGATCGACCCGACGCGCCTCAAGAGCGCAGCGACGGCCTTCTTCTGTGCGTCTGTCTTCTTGTTCGCGGGCACGGCCGCCAGTTCGGTCTGGTTGATGCTCGTGAGCCTCTTCCGGTTCAGCGCGATGTACTTGTCGATCACATCCATCCAGAGCTTCTGACCGTTCGGAAGAACGGGGTTGAGCATGTCCTTCACGCGGCCCACCTGAAGCATGTTCTCCCTGTCCATGCGGCGTCGTGCGGCAACGCGCAGGGCCCAGTTGGCGCGCTTGGTGTACACCCCGTTCATCAGCGGCCCCGCAGGAAGCAGCTCCTTCGCGTAGTCGCTCGGTAGCTTGGTCCCCGGGGTGGTCTTGCACGCCTTCAGAGCCTTAGAGAGGCAGTCGACGTAGGCGTCGCACAGATACGCGTCCATCGCGCCCACAGCCATGACCACGGCACCTCGAAACTGGTCCTCGGCGAGCGCGGCGCTCGCTGCAGGGACGGCCTTCGCGCCCGCGAGAAGATCCTCCGCGCGCTTGATGTCCTCGTCGAAGTGTTTCCTGGCGGTGGTCGGCATGCTGCTTCCGACGATGTTACCCGCTCGTGTCCCCGGTGCGCCCGTTCTTCGGCTTTGCCCCGGTGGAGGCAGCGCATGGCAGACGTCATCACGTGCCCTTCGGGGCTCTCGGGCCGCGTTCGCGGCATGAAGGTTCGCGAGGAGCGCGTCCTCGCTGACCGCAAGCTCGCCAAGAACGGAGGGCAAATCGACGAGCTGCTCGGCTCGTGCTGGGAGGAGACCCTCGACCCGGGGCCCTACGTCTTCGGCGAGGGCGGCAAGGTCGACTGGGGCAAGGTGCTCCAGGGCGACCGGTTCTTCGCCCTGCTCATGGTCCGCGCGCTGACCTACGGGCCGGAGTACGCCTTCGGTGTCAGCTGCCGGAACGACGCCTGCCGCGCGCGCATCGACTGGGAGGTCGAGCTGACCAAGCTCCCGGTGCGCCCGCTCTCCGAGGAGAGCCGCGCCGCGTTCGTCGGCGGGAACCGCTTCGAGACGACGCTGCCCGACGCCGGCAAGCGCGTCCGCTTCCGGCTCCTCACGGGCGAGGACGAGCGGAAGCTCCCGGCGCTCCAGCGCTCCGCGCCCGACAAGCTCCTCTCGGCAGTGCTCGCGTACCGCGTGCTCGACATCGACGGCGTCGACGCCAAGGCCAAGCGCCAGTTTCTCGAGGACCTCACGCTGCGCGACGCCGACTTCCTCGTCGACGAGTTCGACCGGGTCGACTGCGGCGTGGACACGACCATCGAGATCGAGTGCCCCGAGTGCTTCGGCACGCAGGACGTCGACCTCCCTTTCGACAAGGGGTTCTTCCTGCCGGGCCGGGACAGGACTGCGAGGCGGAAAGCCCGGAGCACCTCTTCCCCGACGTGACCATGGAGAGCTGGCGCGAGGGCATCTTCCAGCTCTGCTGGCAGCAGCACGGAGGCTCCGGCCTCGCAGTGACGCTCGACGACGCCCTCGAGCTGCCGACGACGGATCGCGACTGGCTGATCGAGCGGATCGGGAGCCAGCGCGCGCGGGAGGCGAAGGAGCTGGAGAAGGCCGCGCGCAACGGTCGAGGGAGGAAGTGACCCGTGGCCCTCAACAACCTCGGCCTCGGCTTCGTCTTCACCGCGCGTGACCTCGCGTCGGGCGCCATCGGCAACCTCGAGCGCAACTTCATGAGCCTCGACCGTCGCGTCGGGCTCGGCACCGAGAACATCCAGAGCGCGTTCCAGCAGCTCGGCGTGGGCCTCGCCGTCTTCACCGCAGGCGCTGCCACGGTCGGGGCCGCGTTCTCGCTGGCGAACGCGGCCGGCCGGTTCGAGCAGGCTGTCGCCTCCGCAGGTGCGATCGCGGGCGCGACCGCCGAGGAGCTTACTCGGCTCCACGACGCCGCCATCGAGGCGGGCCTCGCCACGCAGTTCTCCCCGACGCAGGCGACGCAGGCGCTGCAGGACCTCGCCGCCGCCGGCTTCAACGTCACCGAGTCGGTCCGCCTCCTGAACCCGGTGCTCGACCTCGCGGCGGGCTCGCTCGGTCAGCTCACGCCCTCGCAGGCAGCGGGCCTCGCCTCGCAGGCCATGAAGGCGTTTGGCCTCTCCATCGACGAGGCATCCATCTCCGTCGACCGCATGCTGCAGGCGGTCAACGTGTTCGCGCTCGATGCGAGCGAGCTGCCGCTGGCCCTCGGCACGGCCTCGCGCGGCGCCCAGGCTCTCCACCAGTCGCTGTCCGAGACGCTCATCTCGCTCGGCCTCGTGAAGAACATCGTCCCCGGCGTCGAGCGCGCCTCCACTGCCGTCGCCGTCGCGATGGAGCGCATGGCCAATCCGCGCGTCCAGCAGGCGCTGCGCGGCGTCGGCGTGTCGGTGACGGACTCGCAGAACCGCTTCCGCAGCTTCCTCGACATTCTCGGCGACCTCGCTCCTCAGCTCGACCGGATGAGCGAGGCGCAGCGGTCGGCGTTCCTGCTCTCGACGTTCGGGCGCGAGGCGCTCGGCGGCGTGAACGCCATCCTCACGCAGGTCACGAACGGCGTGCGCACCAACTCCGGGGAGACGCTGCGCGGCGCAGCGGCGATCGCGTACCTGCGCGATCAGTTCGAGAACGCAGGGGGCACGGCCGCGCGCTTCCGCGAGCAGATGCTCAACACCTTCGAGGGGCAGAAGCAGCTCCTCGCGGGCTCGCTCGAGACCCTCGCCATCGTCGCGGGCGAGCCGTTCGCGCAGGTCTTCAAGCCGCTCGTGACGATCGTCGTCGAGGTCGTGAACGCGGTGCTCAACGTGTTCCGGCAGCTCCCGGCACCTGTGAAGCGGGCCTTCGCGGCCTTCGTGGTCGGGGCGGGCGCCGTCGTCGCGCTGGTCGGCGCGGTCATCGCTGCCAAGGCGGGCTTCGCCCTCCTCCTCATCGGGCTCAAGGCGGCGGGCATCACGCTCGGCGGGCTGATGGCCACCATCCTTCCGGCCATCCTCATCTTCGGCGTGCTCGCGGCGGTGGTGGCGGGCTTCGTCGTCGCGTTCCGAAGCAACGTCGGCGGCATCGCCGACTTCTTCGCGCGCGTGTGGGACCGCATCAAGCTCGCCTTCCGAGGGCTCGTGCAGCTCTTCGAGCAGGGCGGCTTCTCCGGCGCGGTGCGCGAGGAGCTGAACCGCGCGGAGAACGCGGGGCTCAAGACCTTCCTGATCCGCGTCTACCAGAATCGCCTTCCGCATCCAGCGCTTCTTCCAGGGCATCGGCGAGGGCTTCAGCGCTGCCATCGAGGCGGCGGCACCGGTCTTCGAGGCCTTCGTCGGCGCGCTCACCAGGCTCGGCCAGGCGCTGGGCCTCGTCGCGGGTGAGTCGGCGAACGCGGCGGCGGGCATCCCGTCCAACGACTTCGCCGCGTTCGGCCGCATCCTCGGACAAATCGCAGGCGTGCTCGTCGAGGTCTTCGTCGGCGCGCTCACGTTCGTCATCGACGTCGTCACGAGCGCCATCAACACCTTCCGCTCGGCGATGGCGCCGCTGCAGCCCGTGTTCGACGCCGTCAAGAACGCGGTCTCCTTGGTCTTCCAGGAGCTCGGCAAGCTCGGCGCGATGTTCGGCTTCACGTCGAGCGCCAGCGGTCAGGCAGGAGGCTCGCTCGAAGCGCTGAGGTCGGTGGCCGAGTTCCTCGGGCAGGTCATAGGCTACGTCGCGGCGGGCATCGCCGGCGCCATCGGCGTGATGGTGTCGTTCGTCGTGAACCGCCTCGCCGTCGTCATCGCGGCGTTCCGCTCCGTGGTGGGGTTCATCGGCGGCGTGGTCGACATCCTCGGTGGGCTCGTCACCGGCAACTGGGCGCAGGTCTGGGTGGGCTTCAAGAAGGTCGTGCTCAACGCCATCAACTTCCTCGCGCAGCTCCTGCTCGGCTTCGTCGAGACCATCGCGGGTGTCATCGACACCATCGCGGGCGTCTTCGGAGCAGACCTCGGCGGGGCCGACGCGATCCGCAGCCTGCGCCAGGACATCGAGCGCGGGCTGCTCGAGGGCGTCGACGAGGTCACGGCCGGCGTGACCGTGGCGCCCGCCGGTTCGACGCTGACGGCCCTCGACGCGGCCACCTCCACGATGCCCGCCGTGGCGGCGATGACGCCCGCCGTCCCCGCGTCGTTTCCGATGACGCCGGCAACGCCCCCGGCCTCGCCGCCCATCACGGTCAACCTCCAGGTGGACGGCACCACGCTCGCCACCGCGGTCCATCGAGCGGACCGCGACACGGCCACCCGCTCGTTCTCGCCGGTCCCGGCGTACTGACAGGAGGCCGGAGATGTCCTTCGACGGAGCCATCGCCCGACCACCGCGCTGCGTGCTCGTGAACGTGAGCAGCGGCGAATCGATGGACTGCCTATTCAACCCGACCCAGCTCTCGGAGAAGCTGCAGGTGAATTGGAACCGCCTCGCTGTGCCGGGGCTCTCGCATCAGGTGCTGCAGTTCCAGAGCACCGCGAACCGGCAGCTCTCGGGCGTCGAGTTCTACCTGGACCGCTACTTCGCTGCCGAGCAGCCGGGGGACGTGAACATCCTCGAGTTCAGGGCGTTCCTGCGGGCGCTCACCGTGCCGCCCGAAGGTACGGAGGACGTCGCCGCCACCGCGCCTCCGCGCGTGCTCTTCATCTGGCCCGAGGTCGTCACTGTCGAGTGCGTCGTCGCGAGCGTCGAGTTCACCTACAAGCAGCTCGCGGTCGATGGCACCGTGCTCGTCTACGCCGCGAACGTCACGTTCGAGGAGATCCTCGACACCCGCGTGACCAGCGAGGAGCTGCGCGAGGCTGAGCTGTAGTCCCCGAGGGGACGGGCCGCGAGGCTTTGCCTCGGCATGGCGCCTCGCACCGGCTCTCGGCACTTGTTCGCGCTCGGCGTGCCCGACGAGCTGGGCCGCCGCTTCCTCAGCGAGCGCGAGCCGTACCGCTTCAAGGAGCACACGGACACGCGCGTCCACGTCGTAGCGCAGGGCGACACGCTCGAAGGGCTCGCCGGTCGCTACTTCGCGCCGCTGCCGCGCGCGTGCGGCTTCTGGTGGGTGCTCGCCGACTTCCAGCCCGACCCCATCGTGGACCCGACGCTGGAGCTCGACGTGGGCCGGCGGCTCCTCGTGCCCAGCCTGCGCGTTCTGACCGACGTCATCCTTGGCGAGCAGCGCCGGAGGTTCGACGCATGACCCTCGTCGACCGCAGCGGGCCCGGCGTGCGCATCACGCTGCTCGACAACGAGCGTGCGCCGAGCGGTGAGCCCCTCGACCTCGCGGGGCGCATCATCGCCTTCACGTACGAGGACGCCGAGAAGAAGGCCGACCAGGTCTCGCTCCAGCTCGACAACTTCGATCTTGCGCTGTTCGAGCGTGCGGAGCTGGTGGGCGGCGCGACGCTCGAAGTGTCGTGGGGCTACCCGGGCAACATGGCCCCGCCGCGCCGCGTCGTCGTGAAGAAGCTCAAGGGCTTCCAGACACTGACCATCGAGGGCCAGGCCACGAGCGTCTTGATGAACCGCGAGGCCAAGACGCGCTCGTGGGCGAACAAGTCGCGCGCCGACGTCGTGCGGGAGATCGCCGCTGAGCACGGCTACGAGGGCGAGTTCCTCGACGTCGAGGACACCGGCGAGGTGCTCGACACCATCAGCCAGAGCGCGGAGACCGACGCCCGCTTCCTCCGACGCCTCGCCGCGCGTGAGGAGTACGAGTACTTCGTCGATGACACCGGATTTCACTGGCGCTCGCGCGATCAAGCCGGCGCGCCGAAGCACGTGCTGACATGGTTCTCGGACCCGGGCCGCGGCGACATCATCTCCGTCAACGTCGAGAGCGATCTCCAGAGACGCGCCGGGCGTGTCGAGGTGCGTGGGCGCGATCCGCTCGCCAAGACGACGGTGGAGTCGGCCGCGACGAGCGCGACGGTCGAGCGCGCGACGCTGAGCGACGTCCTCGAGGTGGTCGATCGCGAGACTGGCGAGACCTCGCTCCAGGAGCGCAACGCGACGACCAGCGTGCATCCGACGTCCGCTCCCACTCCCGCCGCCGCCGAACGGGAGTCGGCGGCCCGCTACCGGCGCGCGGAACGTGAGACGGTGAAGCTCGCCCTGCAGGTGGTGGGTGACCCTACGTTGCGCGCGAAGCAGGTCGTCGAGGTGCGCGGCATCTCGAGCCTTCTCTCGGGCAAGTACTACGTGACCGAGGCGAAGCACGTCATCTCGTCCTCGGGCTACCTCGTCGACTTGAAGGTCACGCGCGACGGCACCGGCGCTCGCCGTGGCGCGGGCCCGAACGCACGAGGGCAGCCGCAGGGCGGCGAGCCGAACCGCACCACACCGGCGACGGGCACGAGCACGGTGACCGAGCTCGAGCGGGTCGACCCGGAGACGGGCCGCACCGTCGTCGAGTACCGGCACGACGGTAACGTCGTCGGCGTCGAGGACCCGGAGGCCGGCGTCAGCCGCATGTACTGAGGAGCCACGCGATGAGCACCTTCGACGACGACATCCACACGCACGACTCGCGGCTCCTCGGCATGTACGTGGGCTACGTGACCAAGCGCGACGACGAGGAGCAGCTCGGTCGCGTGCGTGTCTGCATCCCCGGTGTGCTCGAGCCTGAGAGCGCTTGGGCGTGGCCGCTCGGCACGAGCGGTGGCGGCTCGAAAGACCGTGGCTTCTTCGCGGTGCCCGAGGAGGGCGCCGAGGTCGCGGTCTTCTTCAACCAGGGCAACGTCGACGCGCCGTACTACCTCGCCGCGCACTGGGGGAAGCCGAACGGCGAGAGCGAGGTACCGGAGGAAGCTCAGAAGACCCCGCCCGACAACCGCGTCTTCTCCACGCAGACCTTCCGCATCGAGCTCGATGAGTCGAAGGACAGCCGGAAGCTAAAGCTCACCAACAAGAAGACCGGCGACCACCTCGTCTTCGACGCCGAGGAGAACACCGTGACCCTACAGGCGACGACGGCGCTCACGCTGCGCGCGGTCGGCGCCATCAGCATCGAGGGCACGCAAATCACCATCGGCGGCCGCGTCGTCCGGCCCATCGCCGCCCCCATCTGAAGGAGACGCACGTGGCCCTCCCGATCTGCCTCGAAATCCCCGAGCTCGGCAATCCGCCGGTCATCACGCTGCCCGGCGGCGTGAGCATCCAGCAGTTCAACCTGATGGAGGCCATCCAACCCGCGCTCACGCCGCTGATGCCCGTGTTCGACATCATCGACACCGTGGTGGCGGTCTTCAACTGCGTGAAGGCCATCCCGGACTCGCTCGGACCGCCACCGGATCCGACCGCACTCGCAGCGTGCATTCCCGAGCTGGCCGAGAAGGTCTCGAAGCTCTTGAAGCTCATCCCGCAGCTCTCGCTGCCGTACACCATCATCGGCATCATCGACCTGGTCATCGACACGCTGAGGCAGGCGCGCGATCAGCTCCTGCACCTGCAGCAGCAGATGCAGCAGATCCTCGGCGCCATCGACCGCGCGACCGAGCTCGAGGACGCCGGGCTGATGGCCATCACGAGCTGCGCACAGGCGAACGTCGCGACGGAGGCTGCGAACGTCGGCAAGGCGCTCGCGAGCCTCGGGAAGCTCATCGGCATCCTCAACATCTTCCTCGGCATGGTCGGCGCGCCCGAGGTGCCGGACCTCTCGAACCTCGCAGGACGTCCGCTCGACGAGGTGGTGCCGCCAATCGACGCCATCGTGAAGGCGCTCCAGGACGTGCGCGGCGCCATCCCGGTGCCGTGAGGACGACGCCATGAGCCGTGAAGCCCAGAATCTCCTCATCCCGTTTCGGCGCGACAAGAAGCGCGACTTCGCCGTCGGCAGCGGCGAGGCGCTACTCGCCTCGAAGGTCCGCCAAGCCTTGCTCACGGAGGGCGCCACGACGCGCTCCTCGGGGGAGCTGCCCTGGCGCACCAACTTCGGCGCGGGGCTCGCTCTCCTGCGCCACCAGCGCAACGACGCCGCCCTGAAGGAGCTGGCCCGCGTCTACGTGCGCGATGCCCTCAAGCGCTGGGTCCCCGGCGCTACCCTCGTGAGCCTGGCCGTCGAGCAGAACGGTCCGTCCCTCACGCTGCGGGTGCGCGTCCGCGAGCGCGAGACCAACGCGGCCGTGGACGTGTCGATCGAGCGGTGAGCCCGTCCCCGAGGGCTGCTTCTCGGCGGCTTTGCCTCCTCGGAGGCATCCCGCCGTGGCCACGCTGCCCGAGTCCGTCGACTACACCGACAAAGACTTCGACGCTCTTCGGGCGCGCCTAATCGCGCTCATCAAGAGCGTGTTCCCGGACTGGACCGACTTCGACGTCGCCAGCTTCGGCAACTTGCTCGTCGAGCTCTACGCCTACGTCGGCGACGTCCTGACCTTCTACCAGGACAACCTCGCCCGGGAGTCGCGGCTCGTGACCGCCACCCAGCGCAAGAGCGTCATCGCCCTGGCGAAGATGCTCGGCTACCGGCTGCACGGCGCGCAGGCGGCGACCGCCGAGGTCTGGCTTCAGCTCGCCCGCGTACCGGTCGCCAGCGTGACTTTCCCCGCCGGCACGGTGCTGCGTACCCAAGAGGTCACCGAGCCGGTTCGCTTCCAGCTCCTCGCGCCTGCCGTCATCGCCGCCACCGCCAATCCGCCGCGCGTGCTCGCGCTCGTCGAGAACTCAAGGGCGCACACGCAGCTCTTCGACGCGCGCGGGCTCGCCGACCTCGAGCTGCACCTCGACTTCGCGCCGTACCTCGACGACTCGGCCATCGTGTCGACGCCGCAGGGCGCGTTCACCGAGGTCGACAGCTTCCTCGACTCGCGGCCCAACGACCGGCACTTCGTCGTCGCCGTCGACCAGAACGACCGAGCCACGCTGCGCTTCGGGAACGGCGTGGGCGGCATGCCGCCAAGCGGCACCGTCTCGGTCACCTACAAGACCGGCGGCGGCAGCGCGGGCAACGTCGACGCCGAGCGCATCGCCGTCATCGAGGGCGCCTTCAAGGACGCCTACGGCAACGCGGTGCAGGTCAGCGTGCGGAACCCCGCGCCCGCCTCAGGTGGCGCCGACCGGCAGACCGTCGCGTCGGCGAAGCTGCTGGCGCCCGAGAGCCTGCGCGCGCTCACCCGCACCGTCGCGCGCGAAGACTTCGAGATCAACGCGCGCCGCCTCTCCGGGGTCGCCCGAGCGCTCATGCTCACCTCGAACGAGGACCCGACGATCGCCGAGAACACGGGCATCCTCTACGTCATCCCGCAGTCGCAGGCGCCCGGGCCGATGCCCACGCCCGCGCTCAAGAACCTCGTGCTCCAGCAGGTGACCGAGGTCTACCCGTGCACGCTCACCTTTCAGGTCAGCGTGCAGGACCCGGTCTACAACACCGTCGACGTCGCCGCGCGCATCTTCCTGCGCCAAGGCTACGCACCGAACGATGTGCGCGACCGCGTGCGCGCGAACCTCGCCGCATATTTCCGCGTGAACGAGCCCGACGGCACGCCGAACCCGCTCGTCGACTTCGGCTTCAACATCAAGGACGCAGAGGGCAACCCGGTCGGCGAGATCGCCTGGTCGGACCTCTTCAACGTCATCCGCGACACGCCCGGTGTGCGGAAGATGGGCGACTCGCGCCTCGACCTGACGCTCAACGGCCTGCCCGCTGACGTGCGCCTCAACGTGCGCGAGTTCCCGGTTCTGCGGACCGTGACGCTGACCAACGGCGACACGGGGGAGCTGCTCTGATGACGATCCTCAACCCCAGCTTCGAGGACGCGGGCGCACTCCCCGGCGAAGCCGAGCACTGGACGCTCTCGGCGGTGACGAGCCTCGAGGAAATCGCCGGCTTCGGCGCCGCGCCCGAAGAGGCGTGGGAGGACTTCGAGCGCTGGTTCGACCTGCTCGGCTCCATCGACGACGTCGTCGTGGTGCTCGCGTTCTTCGACAGCGCCCTCAAGGGCTACGAGGAGTTCGAGAGCGGCTGGGCCAACGTCGTCTACCTCTACGACCTCCCGCCCGCGCAGCTCGTCACTGCCACCTTCGACGGACTCGCCGCCGAGGAGTGCGAGACGGGATGGAGCAACGTGCCCTACGCGCGTGAGTGGGCCGACGTGGTCGCCGCGACGGGCGTCTTCGACAGCGAGCCGCGCGAGGACTTCGAGGACCAGTGGCGCAGCAACCAGCTCTACGCCTGGACGTGGGCGGCCGTGACCTCGAGCGCCGCGCTGTTCGACGCGGGCGCGCAGGCCGTCGAGGACTTCAACAACGGCTGGACGAGCATGACGACGCTCTGAGGAGACAACGATGGCTGAAGCAGACTGGACTTACCTGAACGACGGGCTCGACATCGCGACGGTCGACCGGGGCGTGACCGCGGGCATCGCACGCCCACCGGGCGGCGGCAGCTTCCTCTTCGCCTTCAACTCGCTCGCAGCCGTCGAGGGCGCGGTGGGCCTCTTCGCCAACCTCGCGAGCTTCGCCCCGATGGCCAAGGGCGGCTCGATTCGAGGCGTCGTGCAGCGCGGTGCGGGCGGCGGGCCCACGGGCTTCTCGCCGTTCCTGTTCCTCTGCTGCCAGGGCAACTCGGTCAACGACAGCGCCTACCTGCTCGGGCTCTCCGACGACGACCCGCACCGCATCGTGCTCCGCAAGGGCGCGGTGACGGTGGGCCTTCCCACGGCGGACGGGCCCGGCGTGCTCCTCAAGTCCGCGGCGTCGCTTCGCGCAGGCGACGTGGCTCCACCTGCGGCTCGACGTCATCGTGAACACGAACGGCGACGTCGTGCTCAAGGTCTTCCAGAACGACCTCGCGCTGCACGCACTCGGGCACGCCGCCCGACTGGCAGCCCGTGTCCGGCATGGTCGAGTTCATCGACGACCACCTCGGCATCAACTCCGGCTCGCAGCCGCTCACCTCGGGGCGCGGCGGCTTCGGCTTCTCCGTGAAGGACGTCACGCGGCGCGCGTTCTTCGACCACCTCGAGCTGTTCCGGCAGGTGTGAGCGATGGCGCTGACCGCGTTCACCAGCCGTCTCGGGCGCGGACAGGGGCGCCTCGCGCACTTCGAAGGCGACGGGGGGCGAGTACGCGTTCGTCCTCGGCGACGCCGAGCCCGGGCGCCTGTTCGAGCTCGCGCCCGGCGACCACGCCGAGGTCACGCAGCAGACGGACCTCACCGGCGTGATGCTGCTGCGCGCGCTCCTGCGGCTGCGGGTGCCCGCGTCGACCCCTCCGGGGCTCGCGTGGGAGGCCAGCATCCTCGTCGATGGCGCCAAGCTCGCGGCCATGCGCGCCAAGCCCGGCCGCGAGCGCCTCGTCACCGACCTCGCCGCCAACGTCTCGAAGCTCTCGGGATTGCACACCGTCGGCGTGCGGCTCGAGCTGGTGACCGCGTGAGGAGCCCGGCATGAGCACCCTCGAGCTGCCTGCGCTCTACGTCGACTCGGTCGCGCTCGTGGTGACGACGCCGAGGCTCGTGCTCGTGAACCGCGATCCGAGCCCCGGTGAGACGGGCGTGCCCATCGATGCGACGCTCGCCCTCGAGCTGGTCGACACCGGGCCGGACGGCGTCGACCGCGCCTCCGCGCACGTGTGGGTCGACGGCGTCCTCGCGTTCGACGGCAGCGCCTTGCCCGAGCTCGCCCCGGCCTTCGCAGGCCCGCTTGCCGGCGTCACACAGACGGCGGACACGCTTCGCGTGGTGCTGCACCCGGTGGTTCCGCTTGCGAGCCTGGCCACGGTCCACGTGCGCGTGCTCGCGCAGACGGTCGGCGGTGCGGCCTCGCTCGACGAGGTGTACTCGTTCGTCGTCGAGGACCGGACCGCGCCACGCGTCGTTGGCGCGCAGGCACTCGCACCGAAGAGCGTGCGGGTCGCGTTCGACGAGTCGGTGTTGGTCCCGAGCGGGGCGACGTTCATGCTCACGCCCAAGGGCGCGCCGGCAGTCTCAGTCGCGGTCGTCGGTGTGAGTATCGATGGCAGCGTTGCTCTCCTCACGCTCGACACCGAGATGACGCCCGACGTACTCCACGAGGTCGTGGCCATCGGTGTGACGGACCTCTTCGGCAACGCCGTCCTCGGCCCCTACGACCGAGCGAGTTTCACTGGCTTCCGGCCCGCGCGCCCTGCGACCCGCCGCTTCGACCTGTGGCGCATGCTGCCGAAGCACAACCGGCGAGACGACCGTACCGGCGACCTCTTCCGGTTCATCGCCTGCCTTCAGGAGGTCACGGATCTCCTCCTCGCGGACGTCGATCGCTGGCCCGACATCTTCGACCTCGAGCGCGCGCCGGAGGCCTTCGTCGACCTCATCCTGCGCGACCTCGGCAACCCATTCCCGTTCGAGCTCGACGCGATGGGGAAGCGGCGGCTCGCGTCGGTGCTGGTCGAGATGTACCGGCAGAAGGGGACAGCCAAGGGCATCCGGAACGCGATCCGCTTCTTCCTCGGCATCGACATCTCGGCCATCTCGCCGTTCAACGCCGACACCCTCTACCTCGGCGAGTCGGAGCTGGGCATCGACTGGGTGCTCGGCCCCTCGGACCGCTTCGCCCGCTACGCCTTCAACGTCGAGGTCGCGCGTATCCTCACCGAGCGCGAGCGCCGCCAGCTCCGCGCCATCGTCGAGTACCTGAAGCCGGCGCACACCCACTTCGTCGACCTCGTCGAGCCGCTACCCCCGGTGCTCCCGAGCCACTGGGAGCTGGGCCTCAGCGAGCTCGGGGAGACGACGGACCTGCACTGACGGCCTGTCCCCAAGGCCCGCGCCCGGCGGCTTTGCCTCCCTGGAGGGCCACGTGGGCGCTCCGAGGCAAGGACATGGCCGATCGCGTCGACTTCTACTTCCGCCAGCGCGTCACCGAGGCCGAGCTCGACCTCGCGTTCGCGTTGCTCGAGAAGGCGGACCGGGACCTCGCCGCCGACCTGAACATCTACGGCATCGTCTCCGGTGCCGTCCCGGCGCCGCACTCGCCGGTGCCCGACCTGACCGTGGACCTCACCGCGCCAGGGCGGGCGTACGACAACCTCGGCCAGCGCATGTTCTTCGGCACGGGCCAGACCGTGGACTGTGCCGTGGACCTCGTGGGCATCCCGACCGATGTCGCCACGGTCGGCAATGAGCGGTGGCTGGGCATCTTCCTGCGTTTCAAGCGCCAGCTCTCCGACCCGCGCACGGACGGCAACTCCCAGCAGGTGTTCTTCCGGCGAGACGAGTCGTTCGAGCTCGTGGTGCGGCAGGCGCCCGAGGGGGCCATCGGCGTCGCGCCGAAGCCCGCGCTCCAGGCCGACGAGCTGCTGCTCTGCGACGTGCGGCGACGCCCGGGGCAGACGCAGATCCTGGTCGCCGATCTCGACACCTCGCGCCGGCAGGCGTTCGTCTTCGCGCAGGGCACCTCGGTGGCCGTGACCACCGGGACGTGGAGCATCCTCCAGCCGCTCGCCGCGACCGTGCAGGCCGCGCTCGACGAGGCCGACGCCGAGTTGCGCGACCACTTCACCGCCGTCGCCCGGCGCCATGCGGCGACCGCGATCGACTACGCGCCGCACGGGTTCGTCGGCGCGGGCAACGTGCAGGCCGCCGTCGACGAGCTGATCGACGACCTTGCGACCGGGGCGGTGGGCAGCTCCGGTGCCTCGCGCGTTGGCGTGGATGCGGCGGCGGGAGCGCCGAACGCACTCCCTGCGGGCAGCGTGAAGAGCCAGCTCGCGCAGCTCCTCGGCTTCCTGAACACGCACGTGAGCGCGCCCACCGGTGCGCACAACGCGGCGGCCATCGCAGCGACGCCTCACAACAACATCGCCGGCACGAACGTGCAGTCGCAGCTCCAGGAGATCGTAACCGACCTCCTCGCCACGGGTGCCTCCGCGCCAGGCGTTGGGCTCGTCGGTGTGGACGCGCTCGCCGGTGCGCCCACCGCGATCGCGGCCGGCACGCTGCGCGCCGCGCTTGTGACGCTGCTCGGTGGGCTCAACGGCCACGTGAACCAGGCCGAGCGGCGCGCACGCCGCGAGCGCCATCTCGGTGGCCGACGCCGGCGGCAACCTCAACGCGGTGAACGTCGAGACCGCGCTCGCCGAGGTGCTCGACGCCTACGAGGGCGATCACTTCCGCGGCAACGAAGCCAGCCCTGGACAGCACAAGGCGATTCGCCAGCCCAACCTCGGCGGGACCAAAGCGCTCCTCTGGGACTCTCAAGGCAACGGCGGGATCGGCGCGCGCCTCCGCGTCTACGCGGACTCCGACAACATCTGGTTCACGCTGAACGCCTCGTGGAACGGCAGCGCGTGGGCACGAGACAACACCAGCTACTACGCGGGCGGGTTTCGCTTCTCGCGACTCGACTTCGAGTTTCTGCACGAGGACACGTTCGCGGCGACGTTCACGACGTGGACACGTCGGTGGCTGCTGCCCATGAGCAGTACCGTCAACTCCGCATTCGAGCTCGCGGGCACGGTGCGCGAGGTTGGGCGTCTCGGCATGGAGTGGACCAACTCCTTCAACGGCACGCGCACGGTCGCGGGTGGTGGAGGAGTTACGTTCCGCAATCGATTCCCGGCGGCGCCGTCGTCGATCACCTTGAGCGTGAACTCGGCAAGCGGTGGTTTCTCCGGCACGCCGAGCACCGGCTACGCGGACCGCGATGGCTTTGGCTTCTTTTCGTACCAGTCGTTGGCGGCAGCGGCGACGGCGTACTGGTTCGGCTCGTACACCGCGATTGCGTGAGGGAACCATGGCCGTTCAGGAGATCACCAGCACCGAGGTCGTTCAGCGTTGCGCCAAGTGCGACCGCGAGAACCGCATCCCCCTCGCGACGATCGAGGCGGGTGTCGAGCGCGACGATCAGGTCGAGGACGACGTCGTACCGCTTCCCGAGTGCCCCACCTGTCGCTCGCGGGAGTTCTTGATCCGCTCGCCGGTCGACGAGCAGGAGTACCCCGCGCAACAGGGCAGCGCGGGGCACCTGCACCGGCTGCTCGTCGACGAACTGCACTCGCAGCTCGTGAAGCGCGGCCGCGTCGTTGAGCGCATGCGCAACAAGACCGACAAGGTGCTCACTCGCCCGATCGCGACTGAGGCCATGCGGCAGTTCTTCGACAAGGGACTGAAGATGCCGGCACGCGCGGTTGAGCAGCTCCAAGGGAAGGAGCCCGGCCAGTGAGCGGCGGCTTCATCGTCAACGGCGTCGCGACGTGTCCCGTCGACGGGCTCTCCGTGCGCACGTTTGCCGAGGCCGGCGTCCATCGGTTCGCATCGAAGGGCAAGCGGGCGCGCGCCGTCGAGCTCGTCATCCACGAGACCGTCACGCGCAGCGTCGACTCGACCATCGCGGTCCTGAAGAAGCGTGGGCTCAGCGTCCACCTCGTGATGGGTGCGGACGGCGCGCTCACGCAGCACGGCGACCTCGCGACGGACGTCCTCTGGCACGCGAGCCAGCACAACGGCGCGTCGTTCGGGGTCGAGATCGTGAACCCGTACTACCCGAGCTACCTGAAGCCGGGCCTGCCGTGGTCGCGCGTCATCAACGCGCCGTGGGCGCACAAGGGCCAGTACGTGCTGCCGACGCCGGCGCAGGCTGAGGCGGTGGCCGCGCTCGTGCGATGGACGACGAGCGCGCCCGCGCCGGGCATCGCCGTGCCGCGCGCCTGGCCGGGGCTCCGCGACGGACGCTTTGCGCTCGGCCTCGTCGACGCTGCTGCGAAGGCGCCGCTGCCGGGTGTGCTCGCGCACCAGTACTTCGGGCACGCCGACGGCTCGATGCTCGTCCTCTACGCGTGGCTGCGCGTCGAGGCCGGGCTCGCGCCCGACGTTGCGTTCGAGGAGGCGGTGAAGCGCTCCACCGGCGTGCGCCGCGCTGACGTCCGAGACCTACTGCCCACGCACGCCGTGGCCTGACCCGAGGAGAACGAGATGGAGAACTTCAGCAGCGTCGCGACGTGGCTCCAGGCGACCGGCCCCTACGGGCTCGTCGCAGTCCTGGGCTGGGCATTCTGGAAGGTGAACGAGAAGAAGGACGCGCAGCTCCGCGAGCTGTTCGACAAGGTGGCCGAGATGGGCCGCGCGCAGACGGAGGCCGTGACCAAGGTCGAGGCCGCACTCGTCGCGCTGAAGGACGCCATCGAGGACATGCACGACAAGGCTGCGTGAGGACCGCGCGCGGAGTTCTCGCGAGGTAACGCGGGCTTCCGCGCGCCGGTCGATTTCTCGCTTCTTCGCCTTGGAAGGTCGCCAGAAGGAAGCCTGTATGTCGTCGCGAACGGGGCGCACCGCACGAACCACCCCGACGGAGACGACGACATGAAGGTGAGCGAGCTGATCGAGCTGTTGGAGGAGCAGGACCCGGACGCCGAGGTACTCGTGATGTCCCAGCCCAACTGGCCGTTCGAGCTGAGCCTCGCAGGCGTGACGACGCGCAACGAGGTGCTCCGCGCCGATCGCGACGAGGACGGCGATTGCGACGACGACGACGACGACGAGCCCCGCCTCGAGCGCGGCACAGCCAAGAGCGACGTCTTCCTCGTCGAGGGGGAACAGCTCCGCTACGGGTCGAAGACGGCGTGGAGCGTGGCCACGCGTTGAGCGCAAACGCGGTTCCCAGCGAGGTCGATTCTTTACGGAACGACCTTGCTGGGGGCGCGAACGGAAGCCTGTATGGCGAAGCGATCAACGCGGAGGACGACGATGCAGACCACGAACAAGAAGCGCCCCAGCAAGAAGCAGCCGACGGTCGAGGCGCTTCTCGCCGCCATCGCGAAGGAGCAGCTCCACATCGACACGCTGGAGACGCGCAACAGCGACTCGCTCGACTTCCACGACGTCGCGGTCTGGACGGTGAAGGCCGCGCTCGAGGCCGCGTACCGCGCGGGGCTCGCCGCCGCCAAGGAGGAGCGATGACGACGCTCGGCACCACGACGACCTACGACGGCACCGAGCACGCCTACCTGCGCGGTCACAAGGTGCGCATCGTCGCTGTGCTGAAGAACGCGCTGCGCGCCGACTACGACCCGGACCGGGACGGGCAGTACATCCGCGACGAGGAAGACCTCGAGCGCGCGGGCGGCGTGACCGCCGACGACCGCGTCGAGGTGCAGCCCTGGCTCGCAGCAGAGGGACGCTTCAGCTTCGTGTCGAGCGACCCGCGCGCCATCGACCTCGCGTGCTTCGCGAGCCTGAAGCGCTGACGACCTGAACGACGACGCGCTCCATCACGGAGCGCAGGCCCCACCACGCGAGCCACGGGCGCGCGCGTGAAGGGCGACGTGTACCCAGCGCCCGACGAGGAGACCAGTCATGAGCACGAAGACCAAGACCACGAAGGCGAAGTCCAAGAAGGAGAACCTCGCAGCCCTCGGGCTGCCGGCGCTATGGGAGCGCTTCAAGGAGGCGACGGGGGAGACCACCAAGAGCCCCAACAAGAAGTTCCTCGTCCGGCGCATCGAGGAGGCGTTGGCCGCGCGTGCCATCGAGCCCGCGGCCGCCGAGGAGTCGCAGCGCCCGACGCGCACCAGCGCGCCCGCGACGTCGGTGCCCGAGCCCGAGACGACGCTCGCCGAGAGCACGCCTCCGAAGCCGCGTGGTCGGTTCGCGTCGATGACGATCGAGGAGCTGCAGACGAAGTACCTCGAGGTCGTCGGTCGCTCGACGGGCAGCGACGACCGCCGCTACCTCATCTGGAAGATCCGCGAGGCCGAGAAGGGCCGCATCAACGTCGGGCCGCGCAAGACCCGCGCGCGCGACGGCGAGCCGCTCGATGTGAAGATCCTCCCGCTGCGGCTCGAGGCGGACGTCGCCGACAAGATGGACGAGGCCTGGCGCGCGAAGGGCATCAAGAACCGCATGGAGTTCCTCCGGGGGGCCATCGGTCACTACCTCGCGCATCTCGGCGCGCGCGACGCGGCCGCGCTCTTCACGAACGCGGGCACCACGGGCGCGTGAACGCGGCGGAATCGGCGGGGCGTCGGCAGGCCTACAACCGCCTCCGACGCCCCATGTCCGCGGAACCTCGCGGCTATTCCAAGCGCCTGAAAACGCATGTGAAATCAACGTGTTCGGCCTTGCTGGGGGCGCAAACGGAAGCCTGTATGTCCTCACGCGACGGGCACTGGGCCCCGCGCAGAACGCGAGGACGACCACGATGAAGACGCTGCGATTCGGGATCGAGATCGAGACGGTGGGCCTGAGCCGGACGAAGCTCGCCGAGGCCATCCACAGCGTGGTGGGCGGCACCATCTCGAACGACTACCGGGACGTGCGCATCACCACCGCGAGCGGGCGCACCTGGAAGGTCGTGCCGGACGGTTCGCTGAGCGGCGGCGAGAACAGCGGCGAGATCGTCTCGCCGGTCCTCGGCTACGACGACATCGAGGAGTTGCAGAACATCATCCGCGCGGTGCGCACGGCGGGCGCGAGGACCGACCACTCGACGGGCATCCACATCCACGTCGGAGCGGAGAGCTTCGACGCCAAGAGCGTGGTGAACCTGGTCAAGCTGGTTCACAAGCAGGAGCGCCTGCTCGAGCACGCGCTCGGTGTCAGCGAGCAGCGCCTCGCGCGCTACTGCCGCCCGATCGAAGCCCGCTTCATCGAGGCGCTCGAAACGCGCCGCCCCAAGACGATGAGCGACGTGCGCGACGCCTGGTACGGGCGCAGCGGCGAGACGCCGAGCCGCTACCACAGCAGCCGCTACCGCGGGCTGAACCTCAACAGCCTCTTCTTCAGGGGCACGTTGGAGTTCCGCTACTTCAACGGCACGCTGCACGCCGGCGAGGTGAAGGCCTACGTGCAGCTCGTCCTCGCAATGGCTGCGAAGGCGCTCTCCTCAAAGGCCGCGTCGAGCAAGCGCCGCGAGTTCAACCCCGCCACCGCGAAGTACGACTTCCGGGTGGTGCTCCTGCACCTCGGCCTGATCGGCGAGGAGTTCAAGACCGCGCGCCTGCACCTCACGAAGAAGCTCGCGGGCTCGGCGGCTTGGAAGGGCGAGCGCCGCGACCGCCGCCCGGCGATGGACACGCAACCCGCGACGGAGAGCGAGGAGGTCGGTGATGCCCGCGCAGCGTGAACGGCGGCGACGAACCAGCGCCGGACCGCGAGCCGGCGCTGGACTCGGTGGGGGACAGAGGCGATGCATGACGACGACGGGCGATTGCCCGAAGCGAGATGAGAAGATGAACCCGGTGCTCTACTTCGCCTACGGGTCGAACCTCGACGACGCGCAGATGCGCGAGCGCTGCGCGGACGCGCGCGTGGTCGGGCGGGCGACGCTGCCGAACTACGCGCTGGTCTTCGGGGGCTTCAGCCACCGCTGGGGCGGCGCAGTGGCCAGCGTGGTGCGCGCCAAGGGCGCGTGCGTCGAGGGGCTCCTCTACGAGCTGGGCAACGTCGACCTCCGCGCGCTCGACCGCTTCGAGGGCCATCCCTTCGCCTACGAGCGCGTCATCCGGTGGGTGCGCGACGAGAGCGGGCGCCGCCGCCGCGTGATGACCTACCTCCAGCCCGAGGACGGCTTCGAAGCGTGGACGCCGCCACTGGGCTACTTCACCGTGCTCTGGCACGCGTACTCGCGCCTGGGTTTCGACGTCGAGCCCCTGGCTCGCGCAGCGGGGGTGTCGCCGTGAGCGCGCCCCGGAGCCAGCGTCGCGCGCCCACGCGCGTCTTCGTCTACGGCACGCTCCTCGCCGGCGAGCCGAACCACCGCGCCCTGGCTGGCGCGCGGCTCGTCGCGAACGCGCGCACGGAGCCCGCCTTCGAGCTGCGCGATCTGGGGCCGTTCCCCGGACTCGTGCGCGGCGGCGCGCACGCCGTGGCTGGCGAGGTGTACGAGGTCGATGCTCTGACGCTCGCGCGGCTCGACGCGCTCGAGGGCCACCCACGCTTCTACCGTCGCACGCGCATCGCGCTGGCAGACGGCGCCAAGGTCGAGACCTACCTCCTCACGCCCGAGCAGGTCGAAGGTCGCCCCGTCATCGCCTCGGGCAACTGGCGCTCGCGCCGAAAGGAGACCGCAGCATGAAGATCGTGATGAGAGACGGGCGCGTGTTCCAAGGCACGGCCCTGCAGATCGTGAAGGCCATGCAGGACATCGCGTTCGGCGTCGAGGACTTCACCGTGCCGAAGTACATCGAGTGGGTCGTCGCCAACGCACGCAAGTTCGAGGAGGTCGAGCTCGACGTGAAGGGCGAGACCGACGAGGAGCTGGCCGCGTCGCTCGTCGCCGAGATGCTCCGCACCGGGCTGACGGCGAAGGGGTAAGCAGAAGGTCTCCACGACCCGAAGCGCGCGGAACGTCGCGTGTTCTTGCGCGAGATTGAATCCTCGGATCTTCGCCTTGCTACGTGCGCGAACGGAAGCCTGTATGTCCTCACGCGACGGGCACGGGGCTCGACGCGAAAGCGAGGACGACGACGATGAGGATCAAGAGCACCACTGCCTTCCGCGCCTACGCCGACGCGCGCGCTAAGCGCGCCACCGAGCAGGCGGCAGCCACCGCGCGCTTCATGGTGAAGTCGGTCAACAAGGACGGCTCGATCAGCCGCATGGCGCCCACCAGGAACGACTGGAAGTACGACGCGTTCGCCACCGCCGAGGACGCGGAGAAGCGCCGCGCCCAGCTCGAGGCGATGAACCCCGGCTCGCGCTACGCGGTGGTCGCACTCTGACGCGCGCCACGGGCGCCGACGTTGGCCCACGTGGCCGCGTCACGCAGCCCGGCGTCGTGCCCCGCGCGAAGGGCCACGGGCGCGCCCGGGCGCAACGTCGTCGCCGCCCATCGCCGCGTAGGCGCCCTGCCTCCAAGAGCCTGAAAGAACATCGAGAATCGACATCCGTCCGCCTTGCTATGGGTCGAAACGGAAGCCTGTATGTCCTCACGCGACGGGCACTTCGCACGACGCGCCACGGAGGACGACGATGAGCACGACGACGAAGAACACGCAGGCGACGAAGACGATGAGCCAGGGCGAGAGCCGCTACGGAACGCCCGAGCCGCAGATCGCGCTCCGCTTCCCCAAGGGCACCAGCTACCGCGTCGTGAAGGCCGCGCTGCACAAGCTCGCCGCCGAGATCGAGCTGGCCACGCCCGCGAGCGAGCGCTGGTGCGTGAACACCGAGGACTTCAACGAGAGCGGGCGCGTGTACCTCGAGCTCGCCGACGCGACGCCGGGCGAGACCGAGCGGGGGATGGCGCTCCTCAAGACACTGGTGGGCTGAGCACCATCAGCGCGGCGAGGCCAGCGCATCCAACAGCTTGTGCCGACGAAACAGCCGCGTGAAGAATTCCGGGACTGCGCTGGTGGACGAGTTGTCGTCACGGAGTTCGTAGCCGCCGAAGCGATACACCTCGTACCCAGCCAGTCGAAGGTGGCGATCGGAACGTGCCGTCCTCGCGTACTCCTCGGGTGATGGCTTTGCCGATGCATCCATGCCTGTTGAGTAGTGCTGCTGCCCATCGATCTCGACGATCACGCGAACGCCATGAGGGAGGAGTAGGAGGAAGTCCATCCGCTGGACTTCGAACCGTCTTGTATCTCCTCGATCCCGAAGCTCGCGCAGCGTCATCGGATCGTAGTGAAGGTAGACCTGCGGGATCAGCGCCGGCAGCGCATCCCCGAGCAATGGGCGCAGGCTCTTGAAGTACGACATGAAGAGGCGACGCTCCGGCTCCGACGCGAGGGACTTCCCGAGCCGCTCGCCGAGCTGGTTTCTCGTCGCCGCGTCTTTCGGATCGACCTTGTTGCGGGCCGCCCACCACTCGACGAGCCTGGTCCAGCGCAGTCCGTCATCGCCGATCGGCTCGTCGTAGACGAGGCAGTGCTCGGCGTGCCGAAGGATCACGATGTCGTTGTTCACGGCGTCTGCGAAGCCGAGTTCCGGCTTCGGACCGGTCGACGCAAAGATCAAGTTCTTCGGCCTGCCCGCGACGCCCGCGGTCGCAGGCCGGACCTTGAACACGGGGTGACCAGAGAGCTGCTCGACGGCAACCAGCTCGCAACGATCGGCGGCGAGGACGGAGTTCAGGGTCTGGACGAGCGATGATTGCTCCTCACCTCGCCGCACCGTTGGGTTGACGAGGAACTCGAGGAACTGGAAGAGGCGAGCGTCAGGCCAGTTGCGGAAACCGAAGGCGTCCAAGAGCGCCAGCTGGTTCGCCCGCGTGATGGTTGGCGTCGAGCCTCCACCGGCGAAGATGCCGAACACGTCCATCTCGACTTCGACAAGCTCCGCATTCTGCGCGTACTCGAACGTCGGGGAGGTGGTTCCAGTCGCGCGCGCGAACCGACCGAGGAGGACGTTTGGGTCCTCGACGGGGTGAAGGCGTTGCCCGTCGAGCGCGCTGGCGAGAGCGATGCGCGTGATCTCGCTAACCTGGGCGACGCCGTTCGCCGCGATCCATAGGAGCGCGTCTTCAACAGCGAGGAGGGGGCGATCCGCAAGTCGCTCGAGGACCCGATGCCCAAGGCCGACGACCTCGTCTTCGGGGAGATCATTGAGCACGCGCTCCACGTATCGGGGCTTCCCCCAGCCAGGCTCAAGGTCTGCGCGCCACGCCAGGTCGACCTTACGGTGGTCGTCCTCGATCGTGTTCCAGCTCCCGGTGCTCAGGGCGGGAACGAGCGCCGCACGCAGGTCCTGAATGAGTCGCTGCCGGACGACGGCAGCGTCGTCACGAGTCACCGCGACCTCCTTCGGATTTCGTGTCTGAGTGCAGGTCGGCGAGCAATTCGAAGCCGTGCTCCTTGAACTCGCCGACGCGCTTTTTCTTGCGGAACCGCTTGTTCATCGCGATAGACCGTAGCAGCCGCCTACGCCGGCACGCTCGTCGTGATGGTCGGGACCCAAATCGCGCCTTCCCACTCCTTCACGAGCCGCTCTTGCCACGTCGGGTCGGGCGCGAGCACCGGGCGACAGCCGTTCTCCGCGTGGAGGATGGCTGTGCAGAGCGCGACGAACGCGTCGGCCACATCGTAGTCGGGCGACTTCGCGGTGCCCGAGCTGTAGCGGCACGCGAGGGCGACGAGCCGGAGGTCCACGTCGAGCTTGATGCCTGCGGCGGCACACGCGGCGATGCCGAGACGCACAGCTTCGTCGGGCCTCGACTTGTAGCTCGCGAGCCCCATCGTGCGCAGCGTCGCGCCCGGGTAGACCTCGATGATTTCGCCAGCGCCGCGACCGCCTGGAAACGGCAGCACGCGGTAGTGGTGCGACTCCCACAGCTTCGAGAGCAACACGTTCCCCAGGAGCGTCATCTGGAACGTCGCCTGGAACTTGTCCTTCAGCGGCGGCTGACCACCGGCGGCGATGTCCGTCGCGCGCTTCGTCCAGAGCCGCGCGCGCTCGGTCCGGTCTCGCCACGGGGCGAAGGGCGCGAAGTCGAGCGGGTCGCCGAGCGGGAGGCGCTGCGCGATCCACCAGTTGAAGGAGCGCCAGCCGAGGAACGCGCCGTCGTTGTAGCCGAGGTCCGCGGCGAACTTCGGGTCGCGTAGGAGGGCGTGCGGGACGCAGAACGGGAAGTCGAACCCGACGACGCGGGCCGGTCGGGCAGTGAGCTCGTCGACGAGCTCCTTCGCGGTCCAGCCCGGAGGGTCGTTCGCGAGGAGCCGTGTGTTCATCCCGGTCGCGTCGATGCGGTAGGAGTGCCAGCCCGTCGAGTGCGCGGCGATGGCGATGATCTTCCGCCGCTGGTCGCGCGCCCGCTGCGGCGCACCGAAGTCGACGCCGACGATCATGTCGACCTCGAACGTGCGGCGACGGGGACCAAGGGGATCATGACGCTCCAGTTCTCGCCGCTGCCGCCGCCGTGGTCCAGGGCGATTCGCGGGCCGCGCATGGGACTGCGCCCCAGCGATCAACAGCGCCGTCGACGCCCACGACCACGCCGACGCTCGAAGCTCGCGCGACCAGCTCTCCACGCACGAACGTGGGCACCGTTCGTCGCTCGTCGCGATCCGTCGCCCCGATGATCAACAGGCTCGCCCCGATCGCGGACGCCGAAGCTGTTGATCAACGGGGCCGACTGTTGATCGCCGGGTACGCAGTTAAACGCGTCTCGGCTTCTCTCTCCCCACGGGACGGGAGAGAGAGCGGGAGAGCTGTCCCACGCGGCGCTCATCGCGCTCGCTCGGCGCTCTCTGCGAGCACGCGCGAGAGCACCGCCCTTGCACGCGCAGCACGCGAAACGCTCGGAGTTCTAGGGAGAAACGGCGAAGCCCCCTCGGATCGCTCCTTGGGGGCTTCTGTTTACCGACCCTCGCCGTTGGTTGGCGACGAGAGAAAAATGGCTCCCCACTTGCGACCTTGTTGCCAACCATGCCCTGAGAGCCCCTCGCAACACAAGGAAATCATGCGATCCCGCGGGGTTGGGACCAGCGAGCGTGAACAGGTGGAGGCCATCCGCGGGACGGCCCGACTCGGGGCGGTGTCCGGGGCGTGGTGGGCCTGAAGAGCCGAGGTTGGGGTCTGGCCCGGCTAGTGGTGGTGGCCGGCGTGGGGCGAACTTGGGCCGACCAGGCCTCACGTTTGCGCCACCCCCTCTGATGTCAGTCTCGGCGGCCTTCGCTTGGAAACACCTCCGCCCCTTGAGGCCGATGCGCTCGAGTCGAGCTTGAGCCCCCACTTTGGCGGGTACCACTGCGGGACCGGAGCTGGACGCGGTGTGTACTTCTGCTTGATTCGTGTGCGACCGGACTCCCCAGTAACCTCCGGGTGAGCGACACGGGCGTACTTGCTGACCTCACAGAAGACATTCTGGCAGTCGATGAGCTGCAGGGGCCTGCCCCAGAGACTGTGGAAACGCATGCCGAGGCGCTCGAACTCCGCGTCGGCACGCTCGGCCATCACCTGGATGATCTCTGCCTCCGTCAGGCCCGCCGTGTCCTTGAAGCACTTGCGAATACCGTCGCGCGCTCCAGGACCTGCCACGACGAACTCCATTTCCGAGAAGTCGGTCAGCTCGCTGTAGTTAAGGTCGATGGCAAACTGAAAGGCGAGAAAGTCCCCCAGTGACGGGTATCCACGCAGCAGCTCGAACACCTCTCGCAGCGACGCGGCTCTCGCGAGCGTTCTCGCAGCCCCGTCGCCCATCATGTGTTCGATCAGCCGGAGGTGATTCCGGTGCTTCCGCGGGCTCCCGAACGCTGGAGACGGCATGATGTAGGCGGCCGAGTAAATGCGCTCGCGGTCAGCGAGCAGTCGATCGAGCACCTTCGCGTAGGCGTCGAACGTGAACCCCCGCCAGGTGATCGCTCCGAGCTTCGTGCGCAGCGCCTCCCAGGTCTCGATCTTGTTGAAGAGCTTGAACAGCATCGTCCGAAAGAACACCTCCTCGTGCGTCTGCGAGCCCTCGTAGATGACGTTCCGGATCAGGTACTGGCTCACGCGGTCCGATGCCCGGTACGTGTTTGTGAAGCGATGGACACCGATGATCGGGTCCTCCGTCCACGGCGGCCGGTCGCCGTGCACCCGCCGCATGAAGACCTCCTGGCGTTCTGCGGCGAAGCGCCAATAGGTGTCGAACACGGGCGTCGTCTTGAGCACGCGCCCGGCTTGCAGTCGGATCTCGTAGGGTGCCCGCATACTCAGTCGCTCCACTCCGTGCCCGTGCGGTTCTTTCCGAACGACGCTCGAGAATTGTCGGGCTCTTTCGTGCTCTTGCGCTCATACGCCTGATGGATCCAGCCCTGAACCGTATTGGCGTCCTCGGACCAGTTGTAAATGACCGCGAATCCACTTTGAATGTTGTCGTAGAGGCGCGGCGGTATCGTGCGGGGGTTGTATTTCGTTGGGTCCTTGCGCGGGTACGATGGCAGCAGAATGCCCAGCAGGCCGGAGCGAGGATTGGTTTTCGTTTGGCGGATCGACGAACCGATCTCCCAGTCGATGTGCTTCCGCTGCCAGGTCTGCGCGCCGATCAGCACAACCGTCACCGATGTGTCGCGGAGGTACTCGTCACGGATCTTCTGCCGAATGGTCTCTGTCGGAAGGTTCGGGTCGATGTCGCCGTCGTTCACCGATCCGGGTACGATGGCGTCGAACACGTTCCCGAAGCGCCGCTCGAAGATGTCCTTGTACGACTCGTCGAGCGCATGGTGGTAGCTGACGAAGACCTTGTGTCTGTTGCTCATGTCGTTCCCCGCGAAGATGAGGGCGGCCACCGCTTGACGGGCTCGTGCTCCTCATCGTCGGGTGCGTAGGTAAGGATGCGTTCGATCATGTCCAGGGCTACGCGTCCGCCGGGACCGGCGCGCAGCGCTCGAAAGACGCGGTACCCGTCGAGGATGGCAGCCTCCCACTGCCACAGCGATACGGCAGCGACCTCGAAGCCCTCGACGAACTCCTCGACGGTCTTCAGCAAGTCCAGGTCGACGTGGTCGAGTCCCTCGAAGAACTTGAGCTGCTTCGCTCGGCTGAAAACGATAGCAGAGACTGCCTCTTCGATGATGCCTGCGCGTGCGCCGTCCTGCGCCTCATCGAGCTTTGGGTTGCTCTTGCGCTTGGTCCGCATGAGAGCGCGTACCACAGGCGACCAGCCGAGATGGACGGCGTAGGCAAAGTGAAAGATGTCGTGGAAGCGGTACCCGTCCGGGTCCTCAATGTTGTCGGTGAGGCGATCCCCGAAGTTAATGTCATTGCAACGCAAGATGACTGCTCTCTGGGCGCCGCGTGCACGCTCGAGGAACTCGACCTGAAGCCGCCGAGGGAGCTGTTCCTCCACGGGGAAGCCGTCGTCGAAGAGCGGCGCGTACCGCTTCTCGTCGGGCCAGCGACTCCTCGTCTTAGCGGTGTTGCGATTGGCTGCGTCGCGCAGGGAGACGTTGCTGTCGTTGCTGATCAGATTCAGCAGGGCCCATGTGCGATGCAGGCTCGCTTTGGCGTCGCTGTGGGTTGAGGCGCTGACAGCCGCGAGGACTTCGCCCACGGATGCACCGAAGTCGAGGTGCGCCGTAAGCTGGGGACCATCCGCCGCCCCGACAACACCCTGCTCCGGTCCTTGAAGCTCATCGAGCAGGCCAGGGGCGACGACTGCAGCTAGGCGGACGAAGTACCAGAGGAAGTCGCCGACCTCCTCGATCATCCTCTCGCGGTAGACCGGATACGCTTCGCGCTCACGACGCGCCTTCTTGAGCTCGGCGACGACGCTTCCCGCCTCGCCGAACAAGCCCGCTGCCAACAGGGCGGCATGGTCGTCCTTGCCCAAGAAGCGGTCGGTCTTCGCCGCAAGCACCGCGAACTCGTGGAGCCAGCGATCTCCGGTCACGTCGGTCATCTCGCGCTCCTTCGGCCGGCCCGCTTGCGGGTGCTTCTCGCCCCGCGGGCTGGTGCGCTCTTCTTCGCTGTTTCCAGCGCGCGTACGTGTTTCTCGAACTCCAGGGGTTCGCCCTGGAAGCCCCACTTGCCCCGCTGGTCCAACCACTTCGCGAACGCGGTGGCGATCTCCTCCCCCAAGACACGATGCCCTCGCGCCTTGCAGCAGATGTCCTCCTTCGCCTTGCGAAAGGCGCGGAACCGCTTCGGGATCGTGGGGGCAGTCTTCCCCCAGTAGACGAACTTCGTGGCGATGAGCACCCGGTCGACCCCGGTGTCCCAGGCGATGTTGGCCTTGTTGGGACGGCCGTTCTCTAGGCTGTGGTGCGAGTTCGCCTGCACCCACTTCTTGCCGACGCGGTGATAGATGTTGTCACCGTAGATCACCTTCAGGCTTCCGTTCAGGTTGGGGCGCTTTCGAACGAAGCGGGCGTCGTTCCAATAGCTGTCGAAGTCGAGCACTTCGTCGATTTGCATCGCGTAGATCAGTCGGCCCGCGATGTCGTACCTGGTCTTCGCTCCGGTCCCAACAATCCAGTCTCCGACACTCGCACCGGCACGGATCTTCGGCTTGCACGTCGCCAGCGTACAGAACCCGAAAAACGGGTTCGGTGCGAAGCCGAAGTCGCGCGCGACGATGTACGAGTAGAGCTTCATCCGCAGCTATACCTCTTGGCCACCCAGTCCGGTGTCGCGCGCGGGTTTCCAGTGGCAGGGTCGTCCCAGGAGGTAATCGTGCCGTTGATCGCGTCAACGACGCGATCACTCTGCCAGCCAACGACTGCGGCGTCGCCGTGCTTCCGGAGCTCCTCTGGGATGTCGGCGTCGGTGGCGCCCTGCGCAAACACGCCGACGACGTTCTTTCCCTGCTCGACGGCATGCTTGATTTCCCAGTTCACCCAATCGCTCTGCGCGGTGTCGTGGGTGATGAGCACGACAAGGGTGCTGGCCCACTGGATGCGCGGCGCAAGGATCTCGTTCTTGATGTAGCCTTCACTCGACGCCGCGTTAGGCTTGTCGCTGTTGATGGACCCATCGCGCACCTCCATCCCAGCCTTCGAGATGAGGTCCTTCAGTTTCGGCAGCAGGTCGTCGTCTTCGTGAACGTGAGAGATGAAGATGTTCTTCTTGTCTGACATGGTCCTCACTCCGGGTCGTCCGCGGCCGCTGGCGGATAGCACTGCTGAAGGCCGTGGAGCACGAGTTCCACGATGCGCTCTGCCGAACGCGTGGTCGCGAGTTCACGATTCTGATCGACGGTCAGTCCGTTCTTGAGCCCGGCGAGACCGACCTCTTTCAGTTCCGCTGCTACGGCGTCGTACTCGTCCCACACTTCGCCTCGCTGCTGGTAGATCGTTCGCAGCTCTTCGGAATGCGGCACCACCCGTTGATAGTCCCAGTGAAGCTCGGGCCGCGACACGCCATCGAGAGCATCGATGACCAGGTGAGCGCTCCCTCCAAACGCCCCAACGAGATAGATGGGGCGGTCGACTCGGATGGCGAGGAGTGCCTCCTCAAGCACCCCTGGCATCCTCCCTCGATAGCCATCACCTGCCGGTCCGAGACGACCGCCAACGACGACGCGGGCCGCGACGTCCTCGGTCTGGCGTTGGCGCATCATCGTCAGCCCGCGGGCCCATGCAAATCGTCGCATCGGCGAGTCGATCGGGATGTCAGCCGGAGGCGCCACCACGAACGACGGGTCGACAGTCTCATCGAGACCATCGGGACGTCCGCCTCGGCGTACTTCGACCAGCGCGCCGAGGCGCGCCACGTCTGCTGCGGTACTTCCGGTAGGCCACGCGAGGTAAGACACCAGCTCGGCGGGGCACGCGGTTCCAGCAGCAGGCACACCACGAAGCTGCTCGATGACCGGGTCGTTGTTCAAGAGGTCCGCAAGCCGGACGGTGTAGCCGACGGAACCGAGGTGACCACCGTAGGCTAGCCGAACTCCAGCCACCAGCAGGTAGCGCGACATTTCGAGCAACACGTCGTCGAGGTGCGGCTTACGAAGACCGAAACGCGGCAAGTCCTCGGCTTCCGAGAATCGACAGTGCGACAAGCAGCTGGCGGACACGCAAGTCGTTGGCCCTGGCGTGCCGTTCAAGAGGCGTCTCAACAACAATACCCGCGAGTTCCAGGACTTCGAGTTCCTCGGGACCGAGAGGCGGATCGGGGTACAGCACCGGACGGTTCTTGTCTCGGTGCACGATGGTCACGAGCTCGGGGCTTGACGGGAGAATGTCGTCGCCGGGCCGAGCGCGCTGCCGAAGCATCTCCTCCGAGTAGGCGTGCCGAAGGGTCTCTCGAAGCAGGGAGTCGACGACATCTCGAGGGTCATCGCGCCAACGATTTACGGGCGCGTTACCGGCGTACGGGAACCGGCGGATTTCTCGCTCCTGCAGCGCGTCAACGATCACGAACGGCCTTTGATGGCGCTTGGCGAACAGCACCTCTTTGCGGCACCAGGATCGCGAGGAGTAGGCGTCGGTCACGACGGCGAGCAGCGCAGAGTCGGCCACACCTTCCTCGATGGCCCTGGCGAAGCGCGACCCGGACGCGATGTCGCCGCTGTCGAACCAGGTCTTTTCCGGCTGGTTCGCCTTCAAGTAGTCCAGTAGCGAATTGACGACGCCGGGCTGTTTGCCCACGTCGATCTTTGCATGGCTCAGGAAGATGGTAACCGGGTGAGCATCCTCGTCCGTCGCGTGAGGGCGAAGCCGTCGAATCAGGAGGTGGAGCATTCGACGCGCGACAAGCTTCTTCCGCTGCTCTTCATCGGGCTCGTCGAATGCGCGGAAGAAGTTCAGGTCATTGAGGCGCGTATCGATCGGCCAGGCGAACCTGCTGAGACTCACGGGGAGGAGTCGATGGTTGGGTGATGCGTCGCAGAGCTCCCGGAGGTTGACCGCGTAGTCACCCCAGGTGATGCCGCCGCTCTTGCCCGTCCTCGCATGCTCGGCGAGCACGTCGTCCGCCAGCAGGACGAGGAGGACGCGATCGGCCTCTTCGCTGATCCGTGGCTCGGGCGGCATAAACGAGTAGTCGTCGGGCGTGAAGCTCGTGGGGATTCGAAGTCCCGGCACTGCGGGGTCATCGTTGATGACAGCGCGAAGATACTCGGCAGTCGCCGCCCCCTCGGTCGACGCTGGGTGATACTCGAACTGGACGAGGATCGGGACACGTGTCATCTCGATCCTCCTATTGCAATGGCACCATCGGGAGTGAACAAGCTGTATTCGCTGTGACTCATGCGTCCCCCTCCAGGTCAGCGAATGCATCCGGGTCGACGGCCAGCACCTCGAGCGTGCGTTTGCGGACGCCGATGCCGTGCTCGATCAGCAGGTCAATGAGCTTGTCACCGTCGATGAGGGTGATCGGCGCGGCGCCGCCTGCGAAGGCCGCTTCCTCCGTGCCCTTCGAGAAGCGCGAGGTGGCGATGATGGTGCCTCGGACGGCGTTGAAGCGGTACAGCGAGCCGCGAAGGGCATCGAGGTCCTTGCGCTGAATCGTGCGCCGGTGGCGCTTCGCCTGCACGACCTCGCGCACCGAGGTGATGCCGAGCTCGATCTCGGCGATGACGTCGACGCCGCCGTCGCCCGAACGCGTCGTGACCTCGACGTTCTGGTAGTCCATCTCCTCGAGCAGCCGCTTGACGAGGTGCTCGAAGGCGAAGGCGTCCATATCGAGAAGAAGCTCGCGCATGCTCTCGCGGACCGAGGCCTCTTGCTTCTTGGCCAGCGTCCACAGCTCCTGCTGCTCGTCGCCCCCGAGGGCCTCTTCGGTACCGACGCGCTGCAGGTAGGCCAGGCCCGCATCGGTCACCGAGTACATCGTGCCCTTGCGGTTCACGAGCCCACGGTCGAGCAGGTTGTTAAGGCGGCGCCGGAGCGTGTCGCGGAAGGTCGATGGGCTGGCGAACGACGAATGGCGATTCAGGTACTCCGTCCACTCTTCGAGTAGGCCACCTGCGCGTGTCGGCCCGTTGTCGGCGACGAGGGCCAGGAGCTTGGCGAGGCCCTCTTGCTCGTCGAGGAAGGTCTCGGCTTCGCCCCCCTCGTGCTCGATGAGGTCGCGGCCGCGGTCGGCCAAGACGAGGTTGCCGTCGGGGCCTTCCTCGATCAGGCCGTACTTCTGGCTCAGTAGCCAGTGGCCATAGGTGTGGCGCGGATTGACGTTCTTCCCGCTCTTGATCCAAATGGTGGTGGCAAGGTCACGGTCGTCGCCAGACAACCGCTCTGGGATCCATGCGTCCGGGTCCGTCCAGTCGACGGTGTTCTGCGGTGTGCCGCGAAGCTCGCCCAACGTTGCCTGAAGCCCGGTGACCTGCTTGCGGGGACGCCCGGGCCAGACCTTCAGGAGGTGACGCACCTCGCGGTACGTGGGGAACAGCGGCGTCCGGACCCGTTGCTCGGTTTCGTCCTTTTGGGGGATCCCGGCATCCGCGTCGTTCGTTTCCACGTTGCCCATGGCCGGCGTGTTGGGAACCGCCCCAGCGGGGTCATGGCCCCGCAGACCGAATACGCCGGGGCGAACGCGAACGAATCGGCTATTCACGCCGTTTCGCTTGATGTCGACTGCAAGCACCGCGTTGAGAGAGGCTGATGGAGTCCGCGAGGCCGATGATGCGAGACCTCGGGATAGGATCTCCTCGGTGAGCGCCTGGTAGTGCATCGGACCGCGCTCGCGCAGCACATCGATCGCTGCGTCGCGAAGCGTCTTCGTCGGCTCACTCATCCCGCTCCTCCCGGGCCCTGGTCGTTCCGATCGCCATGACCGGCTCGGAATAGGAAGTCGCGATGCCACTTCAGATAGTGACGGTGCCCGTCAGCGAGGCTTGGGATACGCAGGTCATCGTGTACCGAAAGCGCTTGCCGATCGTTGGTCGACAGGACCGGTGACACGAGCACCGCGCCATCGTCGGCGACAGTGAGTAACCCGCGATCGAACGCGGCGTCGAGGTGCGGAGCCAGCAGGAGGCCGTTAAAAACGTCGAGGCGCTCGGCGTCCGTCGTGCAGCTCGCCCAGGGCTTGATGTGGCTTGCACGAAGGAGCGCGGGGACGCAGAGCCCGGTAACCGGGCAGCGACCGTCCCAGTACTCGATGAGCCCCGCTCGAAAGATGTCCTGGCCGACGCGTTGCACGACGAGGCGCTCGGCCTCCGTGGTCTGAGGAAGCTTCGCCACCTTCTTCTCGAAGGCGTGGAGCAACTCGTCGGGAAGTGTCTTCGAGAGCTGGAACGCACGGCGCAACAGGCGGTGCATGGTCGGGATGTCGGAAACCATCAGGGCTGCTGCGGCACCATTCGGAAGCGAGGCGCTGATGGGTTCCCCGTGCTCCGACAACGCCCTGCCCACATTCATCTGCGAGAGCGCAGCAACGTAGTCAGCGTCGCCTTCTCCTCGAAGCCAGACCTTCAACGGCACGTGCGTGCTCGCGAAGGCGAGCCAGCCATCAACGACCGGCAGCTCGCGGTCGAAGCCGTTGTTCAGTGCGGCCATCTCGAGCAAAGTTGCGATCGGGCCCGCGATCGTCATGGGTCACACCCGAGAATCTGTTCGCGGCGAATCTCTCCCGCGGCTCGTGGGACGTCCTTCGTCCCCCTCCGGGATGAGGCGATCGCCCGATCTTGCGCGAGGTGATGGCTCATGATTGCTCCTCGGACGGCGACCGTTCTCCTCGCGAGAGAAGATTTTCGATGCGGCGCTTCAGGAGCAGGTCGTCAGCGCTCGCGTGCGAGAGCTTTAGGATACGCGTGGGAGGTTCCCGAAGGGGTTCTGGGGGCGGCGTGGTTGTGGTGAGGAGCACTTGGAGCCCAGGTACGGCCTTGGAATTCCCCCGATTTCTTGGACAAGTTCAATGAGGCACTATGCGTCCAGAAATCATGTCAAAGAAGCGACAAGGAAAACGCCGGAAGTTCACCAGCGAGTACAAGGCGGAGGTGGTTCGGCTGTGCCAGCAGCCGGGCAGCACGCCGTTCGCGGTTGCCCGAGAGCTTGGCCTGACGGCAAGCGCGGTGACCAACTGGGTTCGTCAAGCGACCGTGGATGCCGGCGGCGGCGGCTCGGGTCCGCTGACGACGGCGGAGCGAGAGGAGCTGGCGGCGCTTCGGCGTGAAAACCGAGTGCTGCGACAGGAACGCGAGATTCTGAAACGGGCCACCGCTTTTTTCGCCAAGGAGGGCACGTCGTGACCGCAGACGTGTACCGTTTGGCCGACGAGTCCAAGACGTCGGTCGCCGCGGTCTGTCGTACGCTGCAGTTGCCACGCAGCACGGTGTATGCGCAACGGTCGCGCCCTGTGAGCGCACGGGCCCAGGAGACCGCACAGCTCGACGTCGAGATCACCGCGACCCATCTGCAAAGCAAGCGGCGCTACGGGAGCCCGCGCATTCACCGACACCTGCGGCGGCAAGGAAGACGCGTCAGCCGAAAACGCATCGAAGCGCGAATGAGGGCGCTGGGCTTGCGTGCCCGGTGTCCCAAGCGCTTCCGGCGCACGACCCAGGCCGACAGCTCGCACGTCCCGGCGCCCAACCTGCTCGATCGCCGCTTCCGCTGGGACAGCCCCAATCGAGCATGGGTCGGCGATATCACCTACGTGTGGACCGCCCAGGGATGGAGCTACCTGGCAATCCTGGTGGACCTGTGCACGCGAGCCATCGTCGGCTGGGCCGTCAGCGACCGTTGCGACACGGCCCTGGCGCTGCGGGCTCTGCGGGCCGCCGTGGCTCGCCAGCGTCCTAGCCCAGGTCTGCTTCACCACACCGACCGCGGCTCGACGTACACGGCCGCGGACTACCGCGCGTGCCTTCGCAAGCTCGGCATGCAGGTCAGCATGAGTCGGAAAGGCAACTGCTGGGACAACGCCGTGGCGGAGTCGACCATTGGCACCATCAAAGCCGAGCTCTTTGGAGACCGGGTTCCGGGGAGCATCGACGAAGTCCGCTCCCTGCTGTTCCCGTATATCGAGGGCTTCTACAACCGATCCCGTCTTCATTCTTCAATCGACTACATGACACCTGCGGAGAAAGAAGACATGACCTGTCACAGCGGAGCTGTGGCATAACAAAGCTGTCTACGAAATCGGGGGAGGCTCACCTTGCAG
The DNA here is from genome assembly GCA_963778655.1 of uncultured delta proteobacterium. Lineage (GTDB taxonomy): Bacteria > Myxococcota_A > Polyangia > Polyangiales > JAFGIB01 > CAVZVA01. Next base: position 21,111 of record CAVZVA010000009.1, on the reverse strand, counting down.
ACCTCGTCCAAGAGCTTGAGCAAGCGATCGTATAGCTGCGGGCTCATCTCGCGTTCCCGTGGGCAGTCGAAGATCAAGAACCCCGGATGTGCACCGCTCCCGTCTGCCCCGTTGGTCGCACACGCTAGGTCGCCGAGGAGGATCTCCAGCACCGTGTACGCGTCACCTTCGGCGCGAAGCATGTGAAACGGACGCTGCTCGTCCGCCGGTACGTAGCGCCCAAGCGCACCGAACACCTCAGCGAGTTTGGCGAAGCGTGCCTCCACTTCGCGCTCGCGGTCCGAGACCTGTTGTTGCGCGGAGACCTTCGCTCCCTTCGCGCCTTCGAGTTCCTTCTCGAGCTCGACGACGCTTGCGCGCGACGTGCGGAGCTTTTCCGTTTCCGGAGCCTTCTGACTCTCGTGCCAATCGGAGAGCGTCTTCCGAACGGCCTCACCTTGGCCGAGCTCCCGTTGTCGTTCCTCGACGGCCCTATTCAGCGCCTTCTTGCGCTCGGTCTTCTGTTGCTGAGCCGTCGTGAGACGTTCGAGGACCTTGGCCTCGCGCTCGTAGTTGGCCTTGTCGGACGCCTCGCGTTCCTCAAGCTGGTCGACGGAACTCTTGAGTACGCCAATCTCTTTCTGAGTCGACAGCCTAACCGTCCCGCGCTGCTCCTGGACGTGGCTGCACTCGCTGTAGGAGATTCCGCCATACTGACAGCTCCCTGCCAGCTGCAGGAGCTTGTCGCGGCGCTCGCGCGCTTCCTTGAGCGCCTGGTCGTCCTTGTTCTTCAGGGCCAGAGCCTCGTCCCACCGCGTCTTGGCGATGTCCGTGCTGCGGCGTTGGGCTTTGATGTCGGCGGCCAGGTCGATGAGCTCTCGGTCGAGGTCATCGACCTGGGCCCGGGCCTCTTCGATCTCACGCTCGATCCGCTTTGTCGTCTCGGAAACCACCTTTTCCACCGATGGTGCAAAAAGGTCATCGGTGACCATGTCTAGGGACGGGCTCACTTTCGCCCAAAGCCGAAGCTGCGTCTCGACGATGGCGCGCGTGTTCGCGCCACGTTGTTCCTCGCCCCGCAGTGCTTCGCGAGCGGTTGTCATCTCGTTGTTGATGCTCGCGATCGTGGCATCGGCCTCCGCCTCGGCGTCACTGAGCACGCCGAGCACCAGGCGCGTCAGCGCGGGCGGATCCTTGACCTTGCGGCGCAGGCCGGTGCCGTCGTCGTTGCGCCACTCGAAATACTGGCGCAGACCCAGCGCCTGGTCGCGAGCGATCCAGCACAACACGTGGCTCCACTCGACGGCCTGGCCGGTCACAGGAAGTGCGCGCGTCGACATGTGCTGCAAGCACGCCTGCTGGCCGAGCGCTTCCACGTAGGTCGAGAAATCGATGGCCTGCGCCTTCGCGCTGTCCTCGAACAGGGTCTCCACCGTCGCGTCTCTCAACGCGAAGCTCTGCGAGCCGAACGACCGGAACACAGCGAACTGGCCGGTGCCAGCGACGACCTCGGCAGCGATGCCGCCGCTGCCGTAGTACTCGGCAAGGTGGTTGCGCATCGTCTTCGCGGCTGCGCCGTCATCGCCGAGCACCGCCCGGAGCATGAGCGAGAACGTGCTCTTTCCGACGCCGTGACCGGCGCGCTGCACTTCGCTTCCACCGCCCGCGGCAGCGAGCTCCTCGGCCCAGACGATGTTGAGTCCCGCGTGCAGTTGGACGTCGCGGACGAACGAGAGCGGCGAGCGCGATTCGACGATCACGAGACGTTCAACGCGAAGCCGCGGGACCTGTTCGGTCATGCGCGCTTTGCCTTCCCCGTCGGCGCCTTCTCGACGGCAGTCGTCGTCGAGGCACCGACGTCAGCTTGTTCGAGCCCGGCCCGCATTACGCTGGCGAGCTTGGCGAGGGTCGGAGTTTGGGGGAGCCAGTTCGGGATGGTGCCACCCACGCGTAGCCGCACGATGCCTTCCGCGTCTCGCGTGATGACCTTCTCGTTGTCGAGCGCCTCGAGCAGCTTGGGCGCTTGGCTCGTGCCTTGGGCAAGGAGCGGGTCAGCGTCGCGGACGCGCTCGAAGTCGGCAAGCGCTGCCCCTTGGAGCCCCGAAGCCGCGTGCTTCGCGTCTTCGATCCAGAGGAGCGCGCGAGAGAGCGCCCCCTGCGAGATACCCGCCTCACCGCTTCGGCGGATGAGCGCAAAGACAAGCCCCATGCGGAGCGCTTCGGCGTAGTCCCTCGGCGTGCCGTCGGCTGAGAACGTGCCGTAACTCGCTCCCGCCGCGGCGGGCAGCGGATCGAGCGGCGTGCGGTACGGCTTCCCGGTCTGCTCGGCCTTCGCTAGCGCGTCATAGACCTCGAGGATGACGCGCTTGGTGCGGTACTCGTCGTGGAGCTTCTCATCACTCCTTCGAACGACCGGAAACGAGTCCATGACATGCGCGACGTCCTCCCTCGTGAGGCGATAGACACGGAAGAAGGCTGCATCAATCTCACACCTCAGCGTGAAGCGACGTACCGAGTCCCAACGGAACGGCGTGCCTGCATAGCCCAGATCGCGAGCAAACGGTTCGAGATCCCAATCCGTGTACGTGAGTTCGAGGACGCGGGGGAGGAGCCACTCCAGCAATTCCGCCCCCGCCCACGGAGCGGACTCAGCGAACTCCTCCCGACTCAGGAACGGGAGCTGCCGCATGATGAACCGCGCGGCATGTGCTCCTGTTGCTTTCTGACGGATCACGTAGTCAAGGGGGAACGAGTTGAGGGCCGCGGCAAACGGCAGGGTATCTCGTTCAATCGTCGTCCTCACGAGCAGCAGAGTGTGAACCGACGGAACACGGCCGAGATAACACGCCGCGAGACTCCGCGCGTCCGCCGTTGCGCTGATTGCGTCACGGTATGCGAGGAAGTAGCGTGACCCTGCGAGGTGCGACTCAACGGTCTGCGGGGGGAGCCAATACCGGGGAAGAATCTTGCGGTGCGGGTCGGCCTTATCCCGATCCGGCACGCCATTGGTGCCAGCATGGAGCCGAAACCGAGCGACGCGATCGATGCCTTCGAACGTCGCTGCGCGGTGGTCGTACTGCCCCGTGAGCTTGGCCTCGTACACTGGGAGAAAGTCTTCGCCGCCATCAACGTTCGGCAGCTCCTCGAGCGTCACGAACGCACCGGAGTCGTCGGACATGTTGAGCATTCGATTGAAATCGACGTCCCAACCCGACTTGCCGCTTGAATCGAAGAGACTGGGATGTGCCCGATACATCCGCGCCACGATCTCCGCGTCCCGCTTTGCGTAGAAAAACGGAATGGTTGCGGTCTCTGGGTTGATCGCGAGCACGTCGTCGCTCGACAGTCTGCAGATACGCTCGCCGGATAGCTCGGAGGTAGCCCTCAACTGGCTGGCAATCAGCGTCTGTCGCTGATCGCTACCGTCCCCAAGAGAACGTCCGGCCAGGATGAGAATCGCGAAGCGAACGTTGCCCTGCATCGCCGGGAAGAACTTGCCCCGATTGTCGAAGTCGAAGGTTGCGAGCAATCGACCGCTCGCTAGCAAATGACGCGTAAGGCCCTTGGCGTAGTCTCCAGTGACTACGCTAGTAGGAGCGAGCAGCGCGGCTCTACCGGTCGAGCGGACGAGGTGCTCGGCAGCGAGCTCTGTGAAGATTGCGTAGGTGTTCAAATGCCCAACCGCAGTGCGGGCATACTTCTCAGCCGCACCGCAGAACGCCGCAACGCCTTCAGTGGCGCGCCGCGCGGCGATGAACTGAGAAAACAGCCCAGGATTCTTCTTCTGGAGGGCCTGAATCTGGGCGCGTCTCTTCGCTGCGGTCGGCGCATCGGAAATTTCGGGCTCGCGAGAACTAAACCATTCCTTCTCTTCGAAAGTGATGCGGTTCCACGGCGGATTGCCGAGGACAACGTCGAACCCGCCCGTCGCGAACACCTGCGGGAACGCCAGGTGCCAGTGGAAGAAGATGTACTGCTCGCCAAGCTCATTTACCGTCTTCACCGTGAGCTCGGGCGGATGGCCCTGCCCATCGCGGATCTGCCGCCACAATTCGTTGGTCGGTGCCGCCTCAGTGAGGGGCCCGGGCTGCTTCGGCCACACGAACGCCGCGCACCAGGCGTCGGCAACGAGCTTCTGGTGCTGGTAGGCCTTTGAATCCAGCAGATCCTGCCAGCGCGACTCCTTTTCGGCGAGGGCGGCGGCGTCGGTATCGGATGCAGACTCAAGCGCAGCGATCGCCTTCCCGAGCTCCTCGGTCTCGTCGACCTTGGGTTCGGACCACAGGGTATCGAAACCACGCTGGCCTTCGGCCGCCGCTTTGTTGCGCTTCCTTAGTGCGCTCGCGGCCTTCTTGTCGTCGCCCTCGATAGGCTTCCAGGCCTCGTCGGGAATGCCCTTCTTCATCAGTTCGGGCGTGGCCCCGAGCAGGGCGTTGCCGTGGCGGATGTGGGAGTCGAGGAACGTGAGCGGCAACCCAGGCTCCACCGCCTCCATCCACAGGCTCACCTTGCAAAGTTCAACCGCCATCGGGTTGAGGTCGACGCCGTAGATGCAGCGGCCGACCACTTGGCGCAAAGCGTGGCGGTACTCTGCGGCGCCTGGCGTACCGTCGGCCTGCAGGCGCGCGACGTGGGCGGCGAGCCGACGAGCGGCAGCGAGCAGGAAGTGCCCGCTGCCGCAGGCTGGGTCGACGACGGAGAGCGAAAGCAATGATTCGACAGCATCGCTAGGATGCTCGGCGATGGTGCGCTCGACTACCGGTTCGAGCGCGGAGTCGAGGAGTACCTGCACCAGGCTGTCGGGCGTGTAGTAGCTGCCGGTGGTCTTGCGAGCATGGCCCTTGGTCTCGGCACCGGTCGCAAACGAGAACGCCCGGCCGTCCTCGGTGATCTGCGGCACCAGTTCGAGCAGGCTCTCGTAGACACTGCCCAGCTCCTCGGGACCCATGTCGCGCCAGTTCACGCGAGAGAGACCCGCGTCCTCGCGCAGCCACGACAGGCGAAAGAGGGCCCGCGGCAAGAAGCGGTTCTCAAGACGTGCTCCGTCGATCGTCGGGCACTGTTCGGTGGAGAAGATGCCCGCGAGCGCCGGAAGCGCGAGGCGCGGTTCCCGTGTGGCGAGGCCACGGAAGGCGATCTTCACCGTCTCCCAATGGTCGTGATGGCGGTCGTGGGCGCTGCGCTTGACCGCCCGCTCGCGCAGGCGGCGGAGGCTGTCGCCCTCTGCATAAAGCCTACGCGCAGCCTCGTCGCTCGTCTCCGGATGGAGCACGCCGCGCTCTTCCACCGTGAGCAGGAAGATGAGGCGGTAGGCCAGGCGCAACAGCTCCTGGAAGTAGGCGTCCTTCGTGAGAGCACCGCTCGCGAGCGCCGCGCGGAGCGATTGGTTCTCGGCGTGGGCGAGGAAGCCTTGGCCGAGGGCGCCGAGGGCTTCTTCGACACCGTGACGAAGCTGCTCGCGCGCGCGGGTGCCCTCTTCGCGACCCGACTCGCGCCAGGCTTCGAGCGAGCACTCCGTCACTGGTTGGCCGGATCGCCCGAAGCGGGTCTCGTGCACGAGAAGCCAGAGCGCCGCGAAGTCGGCGTAGCGCTCCTCGATGAAGATGCGGCCGAATCGGCTTCGATCCACGCCGGCCGGGTGAGGCTCGCGTTGTCGCGCAAGATGCGCAGTGTGACGCCGTCGCTGGCGAGGCCCCAGAGGGCTCCGTCCTCGGCGTTGAGGAACTCCTGGCATAGGCCGAAGGCGCTGCGACGGCGGGTGCCGTCGCCGAAGCTCGGAGACAGCGCATCGAGGCCCGTGCCCGCAGGGGCGATGACCACCGGCACCCGCCCTTCGAGGGCGGCGTAACCAATCGGGTAAATCCGCTCGTCGACCTCGGCTGACTCGACCTTGGCAATCGAGACGAAGCCGAAGCAGTCGCGCAGGAGCGCGTTCACGAAGCGCTCGGAGAGCGCTCGTGCTCTGTCCTCGTCTGCGGCGTCCCGGCCCGAGGCGAGGTCGCTCCAGAGCGCTTGGGCGATGCGCCAGTAACGGCCAATCTCGTCGCGTAGGTTCAGGCCCTTGGGGATGCGGTAGTCGGCTTCGGCCTGTCCGCCTGCTTCGAGCTGCGCGGCGCGGGCGAGCCAGTCGGGCGAGAGGAGCCCTCCCTCGATAGCGATGGCCTCGAAGGCGAGCTGCGCTTCCTTGCCGGTGCGTTGCAGGCGACGCCTTCGCCTTGGCGCGGATCCACTCGCGGCGCCGGCCTTCTTGCGGGGCTTCCTCGTGGCCTTGGCGGACTTCGTTGCCTTCGCCATGGTCAGTCCACCCTCGGCAAGAGAACGAACAGACCAATGACGTCGGCGGGCAAGAGCGCCTTGACCGTGTAGCTGCCGCGAGCATCGGCGGCCGCCCGCACGCGCCGATGGTCGGCGAGCAGCGCTTGGGCGCGGCGTTCGGCAAAGGCGTCGAGCTCAGCTCGGCGAAGGTCGAGTTGCTCGAGCGCTTGCGTCACTGCCCGCTCGCGGACGTGCGCTGGTGGATGGGCGATCGGCGGCGCAGCAATCAAGGCGAACGCGTCCGCACCCTCGGTGGTGGTCGGTTCCGACACGCCGGCCCAGGCGATGGCGGTAGCCTCTTCGACGAGCAGAGTCTGGATGCTCCCCGAACGCTGCGTCACGAGCTGGTGACGCAGCCGAAGCAGCGCCACCGTGGTGCGGACGGCGACGTCGGCCGAGACCCAGGCGCCAACGCGACCGAGCACGCCCGGATCGACGTTGCCGCCCGAGTTGCCTTTACCCGCGCTAGTTCCCCCGTTGCCATTCGAGCCAAGGGTCCGCTCCAGGAGAGTCTCTGCCAACACCGAGACCAACGGGTGACTGCGCTGCACCGGCCTACAGCGCGGCGCGGCCGGATACTTGAAATCGATGAGGACCGTGCCGGTGAGACCCTCGGCCTCGAGTCGCTCGCGCACGTCTTCGGGCAAGGGATCGAGTGGGACCTTGGCGCCGCGGTTCCAGCCCTTCGAAGTTCGGGAGTCGAGGCCCGATCCGAGGCGGCTCAGCGCGCGATCGACGAAGCGATGCACGTCGTCCTTGCTACCGATGGCGGCGAGCGACTTGTGCCACTCCGGCAATACTTCGTCGGGCTTGAGCCGGCGCTGGGCGAAAACGGTTCGGTTCTTCTTCGCTTTGTCGGCGGCGTCCTGCCAGCTCGAGTCGATCGCCTTGGCCTCGACGGTACTGCTGAAGTCGAGCTCCATCTGCCGGTGGCCCTGGCGATGGCGCAGGAACACCGCACGCATCAGAGCCTGCGTCAGCGTGTGGCCGTCGTCCGGCAGCGGCACGGGCACGCCCAGCTCCTCCCGAATCTTGGCGGCCTTCCGCAAAATGACCTCGAGCACGGCGCCATCGACCGGGTTGTTGGCTCCGTAAATGAGGGTGGTGCGCACGACTGGCTTGGGCTGGCCGAAGCGGTCGACCCGGCCCTCACGCTGCTCGTGACGGGTCGGATTCCACGACAGGTCGTAGTGAACGACCGAGTCGAACGACTCCTGCAGGTTGATGCCTTCGGAGAGGCAGTCGGTGGCGATAAGGAGGCGCTGCTCGGCCTCGCCCAAGAGCGCGACTTTCTCCTTGCGCTCGTCGGTGGTCAGCTCGCCGGTCACGACCGAGACGGTCACGTCCTTGAACCGGTCTGCGAGCTGGCGTCCGAGGTAGTGGGCGGTGGCGATGTAGCGACAGAAGACGACCGGGTTGAAGCCATCGGCGAGGAGATGGTCGAGGTGATCGGCCAGCAGCTTGAGCTTGGGATCGCCCGACTGCCCGGCGAGGCTCTCGGCCTGCTTGATGAGCTGCTTGAGAGCTGGGTCGCTGGTGGCGGCCGGCGGCTCGACGTCGTCTTCGATGAGCGCGTCAGCGCCCCCGTCGAAGATGCGGTCTTCGAGAGTCTCTTCTTCTTCCGCGTCTTCGGCTCCGGCCCGGGTGCGCAGGGCCTGGGCGCCGGCGGCCGGGCTCGACGCCACGCAGCGCATCAACGCCAAGGTGCCCCAGAAGCTCAGGCGCTCACGGCGGGCGTCGCCGCCGGCTGAGGCGACCACGTCGGCGCAGTAGTCGAGGACCTCGCCAAAGAACTTCTCCCAAGCACCAGAGAGCTTGTAGGTCAGCTCTTTGGTCTCGCGCTTGGGGAAGGTGTTGCCCTCCTGCCACTCGTCGATGTCCGGGCGCCGACGCTGGACGAAGTGGCGTGCGAGCCGTTCACGAAGGCGCGTCCGCTCGTCACCGGAGGACTCGGCGAGGGCCTCGAAGTCGCGGTGGAGAAGTCCCAGTAGCCGAAAGAACGCAGCTTCATCTCCGCTGTGAGGCGTAGCGGTGAGCAGCACCATGTGGCGGCTCGGGCTCTCGGACAGACCGCGCAGCAGCTCATAGCGCTGGTGGCGACCGCGCCCGGCGGCGGCGCAGGTGTGTGCTTCGTCGACGATGACGAAGTCCGGACAGGCGCGCAGAAACTCGGAGCGTCGGCGCTCGCTCTTGATGTAGTCGAGGCTGACCACCGTGTGCGGGTGCGCCGAGAAGATGCTCTCGCTCGGCGGCAGACTACGTTCGAGCCGACTGGCGCTGGCGGCGGTGACCGGCACGGGCCGCAAGTGAAACCGGGCCTCGAGCTCGGTGACCCATTGGTCGACCAGGTGCGGCGGACAGAGCACCGTCATGCGGTCGAGGTCGCCACGGTCGAGCAGCTCGCGCGCGATGAGTGCCCCCTCGATCGTCTTGCCGATCCCGACATCGTCGGCGATGAGCAGGCGCACCGGGTCGAGCTTGAGCGCCATGAGCAGCGGCACGAGCTGGTACGCGCGAGGCTCGACGGCGAGCTGCCCGAAGCTACGAAAGGGACCCGCCCCTCGACGCAGTGAGAGCAAGAGTGCGTCGCGCAGAAGAAGCGCCGAGTCGTGACTTGCTTTCTGCTCGGCAGTGGGCGCGGGAAAGCTCGCCTCAGTGACCGGCTCGGGCTCGAGGCCGAGGTGAATGAGGGTCTGGTCTTCCTCGGAGCCCGAGATGGGCCGCACCCGCAGGACCTCGCGTTCGCTGCCGGTGAGCACGATCCACTCGCGGCCCCGAGCGCGCACCAGGGTGCCTGGGCTGTAGGTGACGGCAGCCATGGATCAGCTGCCCCCGTTGGTCTTGCCGAGGGCCTTGGCGAGCTGTGCCAACGCGGTGTCCCAGTCAGCCTCGCTCGTGCCCAGCACGAATACCGCGAAGCCCTTGTCTTCGAGCCTCGCGCGCGCGTCATCGGTGACAGGCTCGAAGCTGGCGGCGACATAATGGGTGCGCCACACCAGCGGTACGATGACGCCCGCTTCGACGAGGGGTGCCTCATCGGGGAGCTCTAGCTCGCGCGCTCGGGCAAGCTCGAGGAAGCGAGTGTGCACGCCATCGGCGTGAGGTGGCGGCGCGCTCGGGCGAGCGCTCGGGTGGCGTGAGACGGCACGCTCTCTGAGCGTAGTCCGCGCCCGCGCCAGTCGAAGGAGTAGCTCCCGGGCCTTGTCATCGCGACGATCGAGTAGCTCGTGATCGGGCTGGTTGTAGTAGGACATCAGGCAGCGGTAACAGGCGGCGACGCAAGAAGTCCCTTCGACGTCGCTGAGGTCATGAATGTCGTCGGGTAGCGGCGCCGGGTCGAGGACGTCGAAATGCATGATCGAGAGCGCTTGGCGGGCGACGCTCGCTATGGTTTCGGGCTCGCCGACGAGTCGATTGAGCACACCCGCCCCGCCTTCGGCGGCCTCGTAGAGCAGAAAGCCGTTGCGTTCGTCACGGGTGGGCATGGGCTCGGCGAGAATCTCGCCTTGCTCGAGCTGAAAGACCGTCTCGATGCCGCGGAGCATCGCGTGCTGAATCGTGGTGAGCGTGGTTTGGGAAATCTCCTGCTCGCTGGGCTGCAGGAGAAGCGCGTTCTTGCGGTCGCGTACACAGGGAACGATCCACTGTCGGGGCGCAGCGGTGGGATCAGTTTCCTCTGCCTCGTCCTCGTTCTTCGCCCAGTAACCCGACACCGGATCAATCCGAAAGCCGTACTGGGTGCGATCAGCACGACGCCTCAGGCCTTTGTTGATGCGGGTGATGGTTGCGCCCGGACCGTAGGCGAGGCGCACGATCTCGCTGCCTTCGCCCTGGTCGGCGACCATGCCGTTGCGGGCGTCCACTGTGCCATCGCGAATAGCCCATTCGAACGTGGTCTGGAGCTCGAAGCCCTGGCGCTGGCGCTCTTCATCGTTGGCGGTGATACGCTCCGTCGGCTGAGTCGCGACGTTCTCGATCCGGTAGATGTGGTTGACGATCTCGGCGGTGCCAAGCGACTCACCGCAGCCGTGGCACATCGATAGTTCGTCGCTGAAGTGACCGGCTCCACACGTTCGGCAGATGCGGGCGGTCATGGTGGGCAGCAGAACGTCGGCCGTAGCGCTATCGCGATGTCCGAGGGCGAGCAGCGCTCGCACGACCCGGTACGAGCGGCCCTCGTGGTAGACCAGGCTGCGTGGCCCGAACTCCGAAAGAGCCAGAAAGCGCGGGCGCTGCAGGTACGCCTGGCGTCCACGCCCATCGCTGGTCGCCGGGACGTAGGCCATCAGCGGCAAGCGCGGGAAGTTGTAGCCGGGGAGGAAGCCCTCGGTGGCGAGATAACGGTACGTGTAGAAGTCGCTCGAGCGAGCGCTGTCCCCCTTCTGTAGGAGGTTGAGCTGGTCAATGGCCTGGGCGTGACGGCTCTGGGCGGCGCGCTTCTCTCGCTGCGGGGCCGCGTAGTCATCCATGGTGCGCCTGGCGGCGTCGCGCTGCTGCTCAGCGGCAGTGAACAGATCGCGCCAGCGATGGAACGCCTTGTCGAGGCTCGCGAGGCTGTTCGACACGACCTCGTTCGCATAGGTGTCGCGCCCCGGATACCAGGGCGCAAGCTCGGGCGTCAGCTCGTCCTGCAGCAGATCGAGCAGGCGCCGGATGCGCTCGATGGCCTGTTCAGCAACGCGGGCCTTGTCCATCGGCTCGCGTACCTCGGGCCGAAGCGGACGCGCCGGATCCGGGAGCACGAGCAGCTCCGATATGGACGGGTCGAGCGGGTACTCGGTGCAGGCAAGCCACACCGCCTGCAGATGGCTGTCGACCAGGTCGCGGTTGGCAAGGTCAAGCAGGGGCGGACGTACCTCGCCGTGCACCATCGCCTTCGGATCGCGAAAGAAGTATTGGTCGTGGGGGCCTTGCGCTGACGAATAGGTGAGCACCAAGGCGGCTTGCCCACTGCGGCCGGCACGACCACTGCGCTGGGCGTAGTTGGCGGGCGTCGGCGGCACGTTGCGCAGGTAGACGGCATTCAGCTCGGAGATGTCGACGCCGAGCTCCATGGTCGGTGAGCAGAACAGCACAGGTAGGAAGCGTTTGTTCTCGCCGATCTCGCGGAGGTGTTTTTCGTCGGCCTCAAGCTCCTCGACCTCCTTGTGGCCGTAGCGGAAGCGCATCTCGCGGATCTGGCGCTTCTCGGAGTCGACCTGGGCGGTGTGCTCGCGCGCCTCGAACCCGAAAAGAGGATGAGAGGGTGCACGCAGAAGCTGGGCGAGGTTGGCGTAGAAATCGCGGAAGAAGGCGTTCTCGCCCGAGCGACGCTCGGTGCCCGATGCGTCGGCCACACGAAAGCGCACGCAGGCGTCGTTTAGCTTCCAGCCGGTGATGTTGTCGAAGAGCGTGACCTCTTCGGAGACGAGGCCGTGAGTCGATGCGGCGCGCAGCAGGCTCTCGACCAGGGCGTCGAAGTCTTTGGACTTGAGCTCGCGGATGGCCATGTTGCCGTCCCAAAGTTTTGAGGCGCGCAGGGTCTTCCCCAGTGAACTGCGCGACCCACCGCGGACGATGAGGTCCTCGTCGCGCAGCGTGTTGCTACGGCGCGGTGGTGAGGTAATGAGTAACCAGCGCGAGCGACGAGGCTGTTCGTCGAGTCCAAAGCCCCATGGGGCTCGCAGTCGGCTATGCGACTTGGCGAGCATCTGGTCGATGACCGTCGGCTCGAGGAAGTGGCTGCGAATCGCCATTGATTGGCGCAGGTGGTCAAGCAGCTCGCGATAGACGGCCGCGCGCACCTGGGGTGTCGCGTGACGTAGGACGTCGGGCGCGCCGGCGAAGAGCTCGTCATCGGCCGCCAACTCGTCGAGACCGAGGTAGTCGACGGTGAGAAGCCCGAGCTGTTCGAGGTTGGGGTGGGTGAAGCGCCAGCCCCGGCGCTGGTCGAACCAAACGCGATAGGAGAGCACCTGGCGCAGCGTGGCCTCGGCCTCTTGCAGGTTGAAGCCACGCAGAGTGGGCTCGAGTAGCCACTCGGCACGGATGTCTGCAGTTGGCTGGTCGAAGCTGAGGGCCTTCTGCTGGGCGGCGCCGAGTTCGTCGCTGCGAAGGCCCGCGTCGCCGGCGGCTTCAAGAGCGCCGAGGAACCCGGCACGGATGAGGCTCACGAAGAGGAAGTCGTTGAAGTGGCCCGCCTGTAGTGCCGCGTCCTGACGGTTGTCGGTGAAACCTAGAAGTTTTCGCTTGTGTGGCGCGAGGCCGGATGCCTCCCCATGCATCCAGCGCAGCGTACTACCGACAAGCACGGTCGTGGCCGAGCTTCGACCTTCTGCTGAGAGCGAGGCGAGGCGGTTGCGATCCTTGGCGGCCCCACCCTGGGTGACACCGCAGCGAAGGCAGAAGCGGAACTTGCCTGGTATGAACCACGCGCGCGTACCGGAGCCGAGCGTGCCGTTGGGAGCCACAGTGGCGGCCTGCGGCCGCGCAGGACGATAGTGCGACTTGATGCGCGGGTTGCCGGCGGCGTCGAACTCCAGCCAGGTCTCCGGGTAGTCCTCCTCGCGGTCGGCGAAGGTGAAGTCGACGTCGGTGGCGTGCGGAGTGAGGAAGCCGAAGACCTGGCGGTCGGGGCTGTCCTCGCTCTCAATATCAGACAAATCCTCGTCATCGGGACGGGCGGGCGCGGCGTCGTCGATGTCGCGGGCCAGGAACATACGCTGACCGTCTTCGATGACGTAGCGCACCGGGTGGTACTCGTGCCCGCAGTCGCGGCAGAAGTGAACTGGGTAGAGCCGCTTGTCCGGATCACCGGGGAGGAACTGCTGGCCGTCGACGGTGACGGTGCGACGACCGGGCGCTTCGAGGGTGGCGTAGGCGTGACCGGCGCCGGAGAAGAACTGGTGGAGCTTGAAGGCAAAGAAGCTGCGCACGCTGCCGTGCTCCGAACCGCGGCGGTCAACCTCGGGAACGCTCGAAACCAACAAGAGGTCGCGCAGGGCGCGGCGGCACGCGTCTTTAGAGCGGCCCGAGTCGGCCGCGAGGGCTTCGACAGCTTCGGTCACCGTGAGCGGACGGGCGCGGAGCCAGCGCTGATCAACATCGGACCAGGAGACGCCGAGGCGCGTCTCGACCCAGATGGCGAGCGGGTGACCCCGGAGCGTTTCATCGGTGATGTCCGGGGCAATGCCAGTGTCGATTGTCGCCGCGAGGGCCGGCTTTACCGACGTTTCGTTCTGGCTCGCGTCGGTCACACGCTCCAGGGTCTCGACGATGACGTTGCTCTCGGGGATGTCGACGGCAAAGAGCTTCGATGCGACTTCGGCGACCACGCGGCTCTTGTCCTCAAGGGAGCCTTCGCTGGCCATAGTGGCCGATGTGCCGATGCACTGGAGGCGATCGGGCGAGAGGCGCTCACGAACGCGCCGAACCAGCAAAGCGACGTCAGCACCTTGTCGACCGCGGTAGGTGTGGAGCTCGTCGAGGACCAGGAAACGAAGGCCCACGCAGTTGCCGATCACGCGCCGATCCACCTCGTCCTGCCGGGTCATGAGCAGCTCAAGCATCATGAAGTTCGTCAGCAGGATGTCCGGTGGATTCTCGGAGATGCGCTGGCGCTCTTCGGCATCTTCCTGACCGGTGTAACGGGCGAATGTCACGGGCCGCTTGCCTGGAACATTTCCGACGTACTTGGCGAGCTCTTCCAGCTGGCTGTTGGCCAGCGCGTTCATCGGATAGATGATGATGGCGCGGGTTCGTGCGGGACCACCGCGCTGCTTCTCCTTGAGCACCGCATCGACGATGGGGATAAAGAAGCAAAGCGACTTGCCGGAGCCGGTGCCGGTGGTGACGACGTAGCTCTCTCCTCCGGACGCGAGGGCGATGGCCTGCTCTTGGTGCTTGTAGAGCGCGAGCGGTTCACCCTGCGGGGCATCGGCGGTCGCGGCCGTGCGGAAGATGTCGACGCAGGTCGGGTGGATCGTGCCCTGCTCGATGAGTTTCTGGACTGTGGTCGTTCGCCGATAGTTCGGGTTGATCTGGATCAGCGGCTCGGGCCAGTAGCGCTCCTTGGCGTAGATGGCATCGACCTGCTGGCGGATGTCCTCGGCGTGGATGCTGGTGAACGAGGTGGCGAACTTCTTGTACTCATCGACCACGGTGTCCCGCAGCGAGAAGACATCCATGCTGCGCGCTTTCACTTCGCCCTCCTGGGCTTTGGGGTGTCGGCCGCATCAGCGCCCCCGGCGCGAACCCACTCATCGATCTCGGAGAGCTTGAACTTCCAGAGGCGGCCAACCTTGTGCGCGGGCAGACCCCGGTGCTCGATCCAGCGGTAGACGGAGTCCTTCGCGACGCTCAGATGTTTGGCGACGTCTTCGACGGAGACCCAGGGTTCGGTGGACAATCCATTTCCTCTCAGCGCCAAGTGCGGACGCCGGGAGGATGACCGGTCCCCCAATTCCGGCGAACCCGCAGGTGTCTACGGGGGCGCCAGATTATCATTGCCGACCCTTCCGCTCAAGAGCGTAGCGATGCGGCTCTGTGCCTACGTAAGTCGGCTAGAGTCGGTCATCGGCTCGAGCAGTCTTCGGCAAGTGCCTGAAATCGCGCCAAACAGCGACTTGCTCCTCCCAAAGCAGGCTCGCGAGCACCCGCCGGAGGTCCCGCTCGGTGATCGGCTCGCGGCCGGGCAGGACCTCGAGGTGGAGCACGTCCTCCTGGATCGAGGGAGCCAGCAGCAGCAGGTTCATCACCTGGGTGAGCCGAGCCCGGGTGAGGCCGTGGGCCTGGGCCACGTCGGCGTAGTCGCGGAACTCGCCGGCTTCGATCCGGGCTTCGATGTCGTGGGCCAGGGCGAGGAGGCGGGCGACACGGGCCGGGTGTGGGGTGTGGAGGCCCTCTTCGCGTTCGGCGGCTCGGCTGCGCTGCTTGTGGTGGCGCGGCTTGAAGGCCAGGGTCTCGACCACCTTGCTCATGGTGCGATCGCTCCCTCGGCGAGCACCGGCGTGGGTGCGGGGTTGATCTCGGACAGCTCAGGCATGCCGTCGGCGAGGTCGTGCAAGGTGATCTTCAGCTCGCCCGCTGGGACGTCCACGTCGATGCGCTCGATCAAGAGCTTGACGAGGTCGCAGCGCTCTTCGGGCACCAGCACCTCCCAGACCTCGCTGAAGTTGGCCAACAGATTGAGGGCGCTCTGCACTCGGCCGACGGCGGCGCTGAGGCCCCGGAGGCGATTGTCTAGCTCGCCCGCGCGTAGACGCTCTTCATCGAGCGCGAGCTCGAGCTTGGTGAGTCGGTCGGAGACGGTGGCGCCGGCCTTGCCACCCGACTCGCGTACGAAGGTGAGCAGATCCTGCCCCTCCTTGCCCAGCTCATCGATGCGCTTTTGGATGACGTCGCGCTCGAGGGCGATGGCGCGGCCCGACTGCTCCTTGCCCCACTGCAGGCGCCTTGCCACCGCGGTGCGCACGGCCGGGTCGGCACACACTTCGCGGATCCTGTCGATAATGACGGGCTCGATGTCGACGGCGGGCACGCGCGGGTGGGTGCAGGTGCAGCCCGGTCCGCGCGTCTGCTTGTAGCAGCGGTAGTAGCGGTGAACGGTGCCGTTGCGGCCGGTGCCGTTCACCGTGGTCATGCTTCCCTCGCAGGCGCAGTAGAGGACGCCCTGCAGGATGTAGTCGAAGTTGCGCTGCCGCCTCGGCCCGCGGCCACACCGCTTGGAGTCGATGAGCGACTGAACCCGCTCGAAGGTCTCGGCGTCGACGATCGCGTCGTGCTCGCCGTCGTGGACCTCGCCCTTGTAGACGACGCAGCCGGTGTAGGTGCGGTTGCGGAGGATGCGGTGGATGGTGTTCTCGTCGAAGCGTCCGCCGCCGGTCCACTTGCCGGTCTTGGTCTCGTAGCGCTTCTTCCTCCAGCCGAAGGCGTCGACCTGCTGCATCACCGCGCGCATCGATCGCATGCGTAGGTAGATCTCGAAGATGGTCTTCACCTGCTCGGCTTCCTCGGGGATGACCTCGAGCTTTCGCAGCACGCGGTCGATACGGTAGCCGAGCACCGGTGGGCCACCGACCCACTTTCCTCGCCTGCGGGCAGCGGCCATCTTGTCGCGCGTACGCTCGCTGATCATCTCGCGCTCGAACTGGGCGAACGAAAGCAGGAGGTGAAGCGTCAGCCTGCCGATGGGCGTGGCCGTATTGAACTGCTGGGTCGTCGAGACGAACGAGATGCCCTTCTGCTCGAAGGTCTCCATCAGGCGGGCGAAGTCGAGAAGCGAGCGGCTGAGACGGTCGACCTTGTACACGACCACGCAGTCCATCTTGCCGTCGTCGATGTCCTTGAGAAGCCGCTGCACCGCCGGCCTCTCCATGTTGCCGCCGGTAAAGCCACCGTCGTCATAGCGGTCAGGCAGTACCGTCCAACCCTGGTGGGCCTGGGCCTTCACGAAGATCTCGCCGGCCTCGCGCTGGGCGTCCAGCGTGTTGAAGTCCATGTCGAGGTTTTCGTTGGTGGACTTGCGCGTGTAGATCGCACAGCGCAGCTGCTTCCTCTCGGTGCCGTTGATCACGCGGTCGCCTCCTTCTTGCCACGCTTGCGCTTGTCGAGGCCGAGCCACAGGAAGCCATTCCACGAGGTGCCTGTGACGACCTTCGCGATGCGCGACAGGCTCGGGTAGGTTTCGCCCCGGTACTCGAAGCCATCGGCGAGCACGGTGATTTCGTGCAGCTCGCCGCCATGCTCCTTGGTGAGCACGGTGTCGACCGCGGGTAGTCGCGGATCAAGCGGATGCGGTTGTGGGGGCGGTGCGGGTGCTGGGTCGAAGTCGGCCGGCGGCCGGGCGCGCAAGAACGAGTCTTTGGCAAGCTCCTGAGCGCGCCGCCGGGCTCGCTCGCTCAGTCCGCCGCGCCGGGCCTCCTGCATGCGGAACGCCACCTTCTTGAACAACCAGGCGCGGTTGTGGCTGCGGCTCTCGTGACCGAAGAACACGCGGTAGCGTTGCTGGAGCTCGGTCACCGAGAGCTTGCGCAGGGCCGCGATCTCGGCGGCCATGCTGCCTTCGATCGTCTTCTTCTGGGGCATGGTCATCCGTCGTCGTCCTCCGTGCCGAGGCCCGACCACCATGGTCTGAGCCCGTGAACACATGCAGGCGTTCTTTGCCGGCCACAGCAAGGGGCTTCTCTCAGCAAATCCAAGCCGTTGCCTCCGGTTGACGAGCGCGAGAGCCGAAGGTCGAGCCGCGACATCATTCGGACTCCCAACGGCGATAGCCGGTGCCCGTGCCCGCGTCGGGATCGGGTTCCGGGAAGTCGTCGATGTTGAGGTTCTCCTTGGCCGCCTCGAGATCGACGAGGATCGCTCGACGGCGATCGCCTCGTCCGTTGAAGCAGACCAGCGCGTCGGTCTCGACCACGTACCCGTCGCGACGCTGGCACTCGACGATCATGCGTCGCATGGCCTTGCGGTCCGGCACCTCGCCCTCGAAGCCCGTACGGCGCGCGTGCTCGCAGTACGCCGCGTGGCAGGCACCAAAGTGCAGCGCCAGGCGACCGCTCTGATAGACGTAGTGGCGGCCGTGCTGGAGCGAGCCGGCGACGGCCATCACCGACAGCTCCTCGAGGAAGTAGTCGAGGCCGGTCTTCACCGAGGTGCCTCCGCTCTCGAGCAAGTCCTCCAGCATCTTGGAGACAGCGACGTCGACCTCGAGATCTGGCAGCTCGATGCCCAAGCCCGTCGCGTACTCCTCGAAGCAGTGGAGCCCCAGCATCATCACGGTGATGTTGTCGCGCACGCGGTAGGGCACGCTGCGTCCGTCGAGCAGGCGTGCGGTGAGATCCTGGGCGACCTCGAAGTCCGCCGGCGTGTCGCGGCTCAGCAGGAAGCGAACGACACCCGCCGCGAGCAGCGTCGGGTTCACCTGCTGGATGCGCCGATAGGCCTGCTCGTAGCGCGGGTCGCCCTGGAGCGCATTCTTCTCCGGGTTCGCGGTGAGCATGCGCTCGACCAGCGCGGGCTCGATGGGCCGCGTCTCCCCGGCGACGCAGAGGGGCGCGGTGAGGCGGTAGCTCACGAGGGTCTGGTCGGCGCGGCCGCGTTCCTCGACCTCGCCGGTGTAGAGCCGCCGCATGTAGCGGTGCAGCGTGTTGCGCCGGTGGCGCTGCATGTCGTGGGGCTTGTACTCGTCGATGAAGACCGGCACCGAGTTGGTCGACGAGAGCAGCTTGAGCAGCGCGAACTCCGTCTCCGTCGCGCTGTAGGGCTCGGTGGAGACCACACCGAGCAGCGGCCAGAGCACCTCCATGATCATCGTCGACTTGCCGCTGCCCTGGGTGCCCCAGACCATCAGCAACGGGTAGTGGCGCAGCAGCTTCTGGATGCGGGGCTTGAGCGGCGCGGCGAAGAACCAGCCGAGCACCGGCAGCACTACGTCCGGCGTGTTCATCTTGAGCAGGTTTGGCAGGATGACCGACGCCGCTGCGGTCTCCACGGCCGGATCGGTCGGCGCCTGGTAGCGGGTTCGGTCGTGGAGCGACGCCCCGGAGGGTACGTAGACGATCTCCTCGGCGACCGACTCGCCTTCAGGGCCCAACACACCACCGGGCGTTACCCAGCGAGGTCCGTGTTTCGTTTCCATGTAGCCGAGGTTGGTCGTGCCCTTGAGCGATGGCACATGGCGCGAGGCGACCAGGCGCAACACACCCTGGACGTTCTCGTCGGAGCCGGCCCACTGCAGATCGACCGAGCCAAGCACGCGGAAGAGATTGCGCTTGCTGTGCCAGGCATCGCGAGGGAAGCGAAGACCTCGGTAGACACGGCCTCGGTCGGAGGTGACATCGGCGTCGATAATGTCGCCGACCTCGGTGGTGATGCGGCGTACCGGTTCGATCTGAAACGACGAGATCACCACCGGGTCGCCGCGGCGATCGAGCACGTAGTAGTGGTCCGTGTCTTCGAAGACCTCGCCCTTGCGCGGGTCCGGCGAATCACTTGGGGGCTCGGCGCTGGGGCGCGGGCTGGTCGTGCTGCGCAGGAGCGCCTTGACGGTGGCGGCCTTGAGCTTGAAGCGGTCTCGGATCAGATCGGCAAAAGCCTCGCGCACGAGGGGCTCGGTGCCGCGCACCAGCTCGAGCGCGGGCTTGAGCTGCTCGCCCAGGTCGGCCTTGGAGATATCGACCGGAATGCGCTCGATGAGAAACTCGGGCAGCCGCTTTGCGCGACGCAGGATCGTTCGCAGCGCATCGGCACCGTCTTTGGCCACTACCTCGTTGACGTCGATCTTGTCCTTGCCCTCGGGGCGAGGAATCACCGCGATGCGAACATCACGACCGGCGGCGTGCAGGGCCTGGGCGGTCTCGAGGGCCCCAGCCTCGCCAGCACCGCTGTCCTCGGCGTCGTTGCAGATGATCACGCGCGAGCACTGGGCTGTGATCGCGACGAGCTTCTTGTGATCCTGTTTGCGGAAGCGAACGGTGACCGGCGAGATGCACGGCACGCCGGCTTGCTGGGCACTGAGGCAGTCGGTGACACCCTCGGTGATGAGCAGCTCGTCGGCGCCGCGGACCGCGTCCTCGTTGTAGAAGGTCTCGTTGGCGACATGCACCGAGACGTAGGGGTGCCGGTCGGAATGGGTCAGCAGCTTCTTGTACTTGGCCTGCTCCCAAGGCTCCTCGCCGGTGTGCTCGGTGGCGCGGGCGATGAAGTAGACCACGCGACCGTGCCGCCAGTACGGAAACACCAGCCGGTCGCGAAAGAAGTCCTCGATGCGTCCGCCCTTGAGGCGCACGAACAAACCGGTGGCCAGGGCCTCGTCCTCGGTCGCGCCGAGTAGCTCGGTCAGGTGCTGGTAGAGATGACCGTCGGCCCAGCCCAGCAGTAGCTCGTCCACCGTCTGGTCGGTGAAGCCGTAGCGCTTCGAGTACCACTCGTCGCGGATCTTCGACGGCAGGACGCCGTGGTAGTAGGCCGCGGCCGCGGTGAGCATGGCCTCCACCCGCCGTCGCTCCGAGATCCGGTCGAGCTCGGCGGCCAGCTTCGGATCGCTCGCGCCGGGCACGTCAACGCCGGTGCGCTCGGCGAGCGCTCGCAGGGCCTCCATGAACGGCACGCCATCGCGGCGCTCGAGCCAGTCGAAGCAGTCGCCGCCGAGCGAACCGCCAGCGGAGAAGTCGCGCCACGTCCGGGTGTGGGGCCACACCACGAGCGACGGGTTTGAGTCCCGCGCCCATGGCGAGCGCCCCTTGAGCACCGAGCCTGCGGGCGCAAGCTGCAGCGTCTCGCCCGACGAGCGCGGCAAGGTCGGTGCGCTCGCGGACCTGGTCCACGAGCTGGCGGAAGGCAGCGTCGTCCATCGGCTACCTCCGCGCCTTGGTCTGAAGGCGTGCTTCAGCACGCCATGGCGCGCCACGGTTCATCGTTGCCCTCCGGTGCAGTGAAGGTCTGGCGTTGGGTGCTGGACCTCTGGAGGGCCTCGGTCCCGAGTACCTTGCGATAGGCTCGCTTCCGCGCGGCGAACTGCCGGCGCGCGAGCGGAATGTCGTCGACCAGGTCGTAGAGCACCGGCGTGCGCTTGCCTGGGTGGGGCCGCATCAGCCGACCGAGCCGCTGGATGGTGCGACCCTCGGCACGAGCCGGCGTCGCGAGCACGAGCCGCTCGAGGCGGGAGATGTCGAGGCCCTCGTCGGCGAGCGATGTGGCGCAGACCACCTTGAGTGAGCCGTCGCGGAAACGGTCGAGAATGCCGCTGCGCTTGTGCTTGGCGACCTTGCTGGTGAGCGGCACGGCCTCGATGCCGGCGGCGGTGATGAGCTTGGCCAGCCGCTGGCAGTGGTCGACCCG
>CAVZVA010000008.1:0-208938 GCA_963778655.1 uncultured delta proteobacterium | reverse complement strand
GCTGTCTCGCTCGGCGAGGCGATGACTCAGCTCGCACCGGTTCTCGAAGGTGCGGCCCTCGCGGGCCACAACGTGGCCTTCGATCGCGGTTTCCTTGAGGCAGCCTGGACGCGGGTCGGCCATCGCCCGAGTGACCTCGACCACCATTTGCTCGACACCGCAACGCTGGCCTGGCCGCTGGTCTCATCCGGGGCGATCGACTCGGTGTCGCTCACCCCCGTGTGCAAGCACCTCGGCATCGACCGCGGCGAAGAGCACTGGGCTCTCGATGATGCACGGGCGAGCCTGGAGGTGGCCAAACGACTGCTTCCGGTGATGGAGGACCACGTCCAGCTGTTGGCCTTCGCTTGCGACGAGCGAGCGATCTTCCGCAGGCTGCTGCGCCGCATGGATGCGGGGCGCACGCGAGTACGGTCCGTGGAACGCCGACGATGGCCGGCAGTATCTCCGCGAAGCCCTCGCCGAGGTGCTCGATGCGCTTCACTACTGCGCGGCCGAGCTCGTGCGCCTCGACCGGAAGCGAACGGTGCCAGGCTTTCGCACGCGTCGGATCTACGTCTGCCATCCCTACCGCAACGCGCCCGCCGAGAACGTCGAGCGGGTGACGGCCATCTGCAGGGCGCTGTCCGACAGCGGTCACTTGCCCGTCGCGCCGCAGCTCTACCTGCCGCAGTTTCTGGACGAGGCGACCGACCGTGAGCGTGCTCTCGCCCTGTGCCTGGAGCTGCTCGACACCAGCGACGAGGTGCGCGTCTACGGCCAGGCGATCACAGCCGGTATGCGGCTCGAGATCGAACGCGCTGAGGCTGGTGGCTTGCCCGTTCGATTCGTGGATGCGGAGACCGTGTGATGAGCGGCGCGATGTCTCGACGCAAAGGCGCAGGCTTCGAGCGCGAGCTGGTCTGGCGGTTCCGCGAGGTCATGCCCGGCGCCGACGTGAAGCGCGGGCTGCAGTCCCGCTCGGGTGAGGAGGTCGCCGACGTCGACTGCCCGGTGTTCTGGATCGAGGCCAAGCGCGGACGAAAGCCCAACGTTCGTGCCGCCCTCAAACAAGCCGAGGCGTGCGCACCGAAAGGCCGCATCCCCGTGGCGGTCATCCGCGACGACCGGGCTGCCGCCTTCGTCGCGCTGCTCCCTCGAAGACTTCCTCGAGCTCGTGCGCGAGTGGTGGGAGCTGTCACGACGATGAGCAACAGCGACTCCGACAACAGCGGCAACCCGCATTGGTCGCCCGCGCAAGGGTGAAGGCCCGCGGCTGCCCTACGAGGAGATCGACCGCATCCTCGTCTTCGGCGAGGTGGTTCCCTGCGACGACGGCAAGAACACCACCGTCGTCTACCCGTCGTACCGCGACCTCGGTCGTCGCTACACCGTCTCCCACAGCCTGATCGCCGACTACGCCAAGAAGCACAACTGCATGCGTCGCCGGGAGGTGGCCCAGGCCCGCATCGAGGAGAAGACCGACCAGAAGCTGGTCGAGCTGCGCGCGACGGCGCTCGCGATGTCCAAGGACGACGAGCTGCGCATCATCGACGGCTACCTCGCCGGCTTCGAGAAGGCGCTGTCCGAGGGACGCGTGCGATTCGACAACCCGGGCGACTTCAACACCATGGTGCGGCTCAAGGAGTTCGTTCAGGGCGGCGCCGACTCGCGGCAGGAGGTCAACGCCATCCTCTCGCTCGAGGACATCCAGGCTCGGCATCGCCGCATGATGAAGACCCTCGAAGCGAGCAGCCCGCCGCCCATCGATGAAGTGACCGCGGTCGGTTCTCTGCTCCCGGCTGGTCACCAAGAATCGCTCACAAATCCCCCGCCGCCCGCGTCTGACGGCGATCCCGAGGAACTGTCCGGTCAGTTCGCGGAAGCATCCGCGACCGTGCCGGTCGCCCCACGTGGCGCGAAGCGACGCCGACCCCGATCCCAGCGCCCAGCCCGCCGAACGCGCCGAACACCGGGCCCACGTCGCGCCCCTGCGGGCCGTGTCGTCGCCGGTTGCGACGCCCGAGGCCGACGACGAGGACGAGGAGTGAGGCCGTGCAGCGCCGCCCGGCGACATCCCCGCTGATTTGGACAGCACCGCTGACCGAATCAGACCGCGTGCAGTTCCTCGCCGAACATCGTCGGCACGGCACACCGCCGAGACGTGCAGAAAGCGGCGGTTCGCGGCTCCGTGGCCGTTCGCGTTCTCGGGGAGTTACGGCGGCCCGCCGCGGGCCTGCGTCGCCGAGCTCAACCGCCGCTTTCCTCGCTGCGTCGCCCGTGGCCGAGCCGGCGATCACCCCGATGGAGGCAAGCGCCCACCCCGGGGGGGCCGGTCCGACTTTCGGAGCACCGACCCCGCAGCCCAAGGGTTCCCGGGGCCGTTTCCGACAGCGGCTGTTCTGGGAAAGTGGACAGGGGCGCGCCGTGGAAAGTGACCGCTCAGTTTCAGGCGTCAGCTTCGACGGCGCGCGGTCAGTTTCGTTCTGCAAGTGGGTCCGACGCCGGTCAGCACGGCAGATCGAGCACCGCGCGCACCAGGTCCTCGTCGCTCGGGTGGGCGTAGATGCTGGTGGTCAGGATCGACTTGTGGCGGGCGAAGCGCTGGGTGACCCGGATGTCCTTGGTCCGCCGGTAGAGGTTCGAGCACGCGGTGTGGCGAAGGGCGTGGAAGTTCAGGCGGCGCTCGAAGCCGGCGCGCTCCTGCCAGACGTGGAAGACCTCGCGGAGCTGCCGCGCCGACAGCCGGTTGCTCCGCGCGGCTCACGAACACGGGCGCGTCCCGGTCGAGGCTCTCGCCGACACTGCGCTTCCACCGGAAGAGTCGGTCGAGCTTCGTCCGCAGCGCATCGGGCAGGACCACCTCCTGGTTCGCCGGGCTGTCGCTGCTGCGCTTGAACACCCGAAGCACCAGCCGCCGTCGGCTCTTGCCGTCGTCGAAGACATCGCCGACGTCGAGGGCCAGGATCTCGTGCTCGCGCAGGCCCGTGCCGAGGGCGAGGCTGAACAGCAGGTGATCGCGGAAGCCGGCCTTGTGTTCGCCGCTGACCTTGAGCAGCCGACGCTGCTCCAGCCTCCGTCAACGTGCGCGGCGGGTTTCGGATGTTGTCTACGTAGGTCGCCATGGGTGCTGCTCCTTCCGAGCTTCGGTGCTCATCCCATGCAGGCGTCCTTTCGCCGCAAAGGCAAGGGAAGCGGCGGTTCGTCCCGGGGGGCGTCGTGACTCTCGGCGTCGTCAAGAAGAGCGAGCAGGAGTTCGCCGAGTGGCTCGCCGAGGAGTGGGGCTTTCTGTGCGGGCTGGCGTCGTTCGACGACGAGCCGTTGCAGCTCGAGCCCTACCAGATCGACTTCCTGCGTAACCGCTCGCGCTTTCGCTGGGTGACCAAGAGCCGGCAGGTGGGCTTCTCGTTCGTCTTCGCCCTCGAGGCGCTCGCGCGCTGCCACCTGCGGGACAAGCACACCGCCGTCTTCGTCAGCTACAACCTCGACGACGCCAAGGAGAAGATCCTCATCGCCCGGCAGGTCCACGAAGAGCTGCCGCTGGCGTACCAGAAGCGGCTGGTCGTGGACTCGAAGACCGAGCTCGCCTTCGAGTCCAATGCTGCCCACAAGCGGCTGTCGCGCATCATCTCGGCGCCGTCGAAGGCTCCGCGCGGCAAGAAGGGCGACGTCTACCTCGACGAGGTCGCCCACTACGTCAACGACCGCGAGGTCTACCGCGGCTCGACCGCGCTCATCTTGCGCTCCCACGGGCAGCTCTCCGGCTGCAGCACGCCGCTCGGTCGGCGCGGCATCTTCTGGGAGATCGCCGCCGAGGAGCTGCGCCGGTACCCGCACCACACCAAGCACGACGTGCCGTGGTGGCTGTGCCGCTTCTTCTGCCGGGACGTGGCCCGGGCCCAGGTCGAGGCGCCGGACATGCCCACCGAGGAGCGCGTCGCCACCTTCGGGACCCAGTCCATCGTCGAGCAGTTCGACTCCCTGCCGCTCGACGACTTCCAGCAGGAGTTCGAGTGCCGCTTCGTCGACGAGAGCTACAGCTTCTACCCCTACGATCTGATCCTGCCCTGCACCAGCGAGGAGCTCGCCCTTGCCGACGACGTCACCGACATCGCGGTCCCCGAAGGCCGCCTCGTCGCCGGCTTCGACGTGGGCCGCACCCGCGACCGCTCCGAGCTCGCGCTGTTCGAGGACCGCGATGGCCGAATGATCTGCCGACTGCTGCGTCGTTACGACCAGGTCCCGTTCTCGGAACAGGAAGCCGATCTACGGCGGCTACTCGATAGGCTTCCGGTGGCGCGTCTCTCCATCGACAGGAGCGGCATCGGCATGAACCTCGCCGAGAACCTGGCCCGCGACTACCCGCAGGTCGTGCCCGAGGCGTTCACCAACGACAGCAAGGAGCGCTGGGCCACCGACCTGAAGATCCTGCTGCAGCGCAAGGACATCGTTCTGCCCCGCGACCGCGAGCTGGTCGGCCAGGTCCACTCCATCAAGCGCCGCGTCCTCGCCTCCGGCAAGGTCAGCTTCGACGCCGAGCGCACCACCCGAGGCGGCCACGCCGACCGCTTCTGGGCCATCGCGCTCGCCTGCCAGAAGGAACGCGGGCCGGCGCCGAAGACCGGCACGGAGATCGGGGTGCGGGTGCTGGGCTGAGCGGACGCGCTGGGAGCGACCCAGGGCGTCGAGGACCGCGGAGGAAAGTGTGGCCACGTCGCCTGCATGTGGCGACACTTTCCGCCGCCCAGTCTCACTCGCCTCTGTTGTCCAAAATCGGCCTGTTGCACGACTCGGACAACATTGCCTTTCCGGACAACAACTGCGCTCCGTGGTCGGTCCTGGGCCGAGCGGCATTGTCCCCGCGGAGCCCGTCCCGCGCTTTGCCCACCTGGGCGTGCAGCGTGTGCCGCCTGGGAGGCATGCGATGGACTTCACTGATGTTGCGCTCACGGCCCTGCAGGTGGTTTCGCCCGTGCTGGTCGCTGCGCTGACCTGGGCGGCTGCCAAGCTGGCGAGCTTCATTCGCAGCAAGGTGGACAACGAGTATCTGCGCGGGGCGCTGGTGCGTCTCGATGATGCGGTGGTCACCGCGGTCAAGGATCTCCAGCAGTCGGTCGTCGCCGAGATCAAGGCGGCGAGCGCCGATGGCAAGATCAGCGAGGCCGAGAAGCGCCGCATCAAGGATGCCGCGATCGCCAACGTGAAGAGCTACCTCGGGACCAAGGGGATCCGGGTGCTCGCGGAGGTGCTCGGTCTCTCGGGCGGTGCGATCGACAGCTTCCTCGGCTCGAAGGTCGAGGCGGCCGTGCACGACCTGCGGCTGACCGAGCGCGCGATCTCAACGACCGCCGCTGTCCCGACCGCGGAGGTCGCTCGCCCTTTGGCATCGACGCCAGCCTGAGCCGTGGACTCGATCGGGCTGGCGCGTACCAACCGGGCCACGGACACCTCGACCTCTTCGGCTACGTGAAGCCGGACGCCGCCGGCGGTGGGCTCGACTATGCCCATCGCATCACAGGTGGGCTGTCGGCCTTCGCCCAGGGCTGGGGCGGCGTCGCGAAGGACCCGTTCGGTCGATGGCAGCCCGACTATGGCGCGCTCGGTGGTCTTCGGTGGCGCTGGTAGGCGTGACGCAGTCGTCCCCACGGCGCAGCCAGTCCGCTTTGCTCGTTCGGAGGCGACGCGTGCGGCTCGCCAAGGTCCTCCGGTGCAGAAGGTCTCCGATACGGCGAGTCGCACGCCGACCCTCCGCTTTCGCCGGAGGACACCCATGCAGCGCCCCGTCAGGCTGTTCATCATCGCCAAAGACCGAGCCCCCGCCGGGCCGCCGAGGCCTGCCGAGACGTTCTCGGTGGATGCGCCAACGACAGATGGTCTGCGTGATGCGGTCCGGGCAGCGATCGCCGAGCGGGGCCTCGTGCTGCGCTCGGTGTCGTTCGGCCCCAAGAACCTCGTGGCCTACGCCGAGGAGCCCGCATGACCGAGGCCGCCCGCGTCCACGAGGCCGACGCGCGTCTTCAGACCATCCTCAAGGCGGTGGTCGTCGGTTCTCGCGCGGCCGACCCGGCAAGCCGTCCCGGCGGCGAGGAGCTGACCAGCGCGTTCGCGGCAGCAGGCGCCCTGGAGCCGCCCTACGATCCGGAGGCGCTCTGCCTCCTGATGGAGCACTCGAACTCGCTGCGCCAGAACGTCGACGCCTACGCCACCAACATCGACGGCTTCGGCCACCGCTTCGAGCCCGCCATCGAGTTCGACGCCGACGACGCCGACCAGAGCGTAGCCAACAGCATCTATCTCGAACGCGTGGCAGCCCGCGATCGCGGCGAGCTCGAGCCGACCGCAGCCCTCGAGCCCACAGCCGAGGAGGTTTCTGCGCGTCGTCGAGAGCTGCAGCAGCTCGCTCGCATCGAGCGCGCGCGGCTGGAGTCGTTCTTCGACTTCTGCTGCTTCGACCACTCCTTCGTCGACCTGCGCCGGCGCACGCGGCAGGACCTCGAGGTCTGCGGCAACGCGTTCTGGGAGGTGCTCCGCGACGGCCGGGGCGAGGTCGCTCGCCTGGTTTACGTGCCTTCGTTCACCGTGCGCCTCTTGCCGCTCGACCGCGCGCCCACCGAGGTCGAAGATCGCATCCGCGTCTCGCCGGTGAGCCTCGACACGGTCACCGTCCGGCATCGCTTGCGGCGGTACGTGCAGGTCCAGGGGACCGAGCGCGTCTTCTTCAAGTCCTTCGGCGATCCGCGCGTCATCTCGCGGCGGACCGGACAGGTGTTCGAGAGTGCCGACGCCATGGTCGACGCCGACGCGAGCGATGGCGCTGCCACCGAGCTGCTGCACTTCGCCATCCACTCGCCGCGCTCGCCCTACGGGGTGCCGCGCTGGGTGGGGACGCTGCTCTCGGTGCTCGGCTCGCGGCAGATGGAGGAGGTGAACTTCCTCTACTTCGAGAACAAGAGCGTGCCGCCGCTGGCGCTGCTGGTCTCGGGCGGCCGGCTCTCCGACGCGTCCGTGCCCCGCATCGAGCGCTTCATCGAGGAGAACCTCAAGGGCAAGGCCAACTTCCACAAGATGCTGATCCTCGAGGCCGAGGGCGGAGCCGGGGCCGGCGATCAGTCGCGAGCCAAGATCGAGCTGCGGCCGCTCACCGACGCGCAGCAGCACGACGCGCTCTTCCAGGTCTACGACGAGCGCAACATCGACAAGGTGGGCAGCGCGTTCCGATTGCCCAAGCTGCTGCGCGGAGAGAGCAAGGACTTCAACCGCGCCACCGCCGAGTCGGCGCTGCGCTTCGCCGAGGACCAGGTCTTCCAGCCCGAGCGCGACGAGTTCGACTTCCTGATGAACCGGCGGCTGCTCGCCGACATGGGCATCCGCTTCTGGCGCTTCCGCTCGCAGACGCCGGTCACCCGCGACCCCGAGCGCATGACCGAGATGGTCGAGAAGCTCGTGCGGGTCGGCGTGCTGACTCCCGAGGAGGGCCGGTCCCTGGCCGGCGACATCTTCAACCGCGAGTTCCGCAAGATCGGCGACGACTGGACGAAACGTCCGATCACGCTGACGCTCGCCGGTATCCAGACCGGCGTTGAGGATCTGCGGTCGCGCTCGAACAAGGGCACGCTGGTCGACGACGCCCGCGCGCTCGTTCGCCTTCGTGGCGAGCTTGAAGCGGAAGAGGAGCGCCTCGCCGGGTCCCGACTCGATCTGGCCCGTCGCTACCTGCAAGGCGAGTCCGAGCGCATCGAGGTCCCCGCGGCCGAGTTCGACGCCTGGTTTCGAGAGGACCCGGCGCCATGAACGACGACCCCATGCAGCGGGCCTGGCTCAAGCAGGCCCAGCTCGACGCTGCCCGCGGGGTGATCGCCTGCCGCATGTGCCGAGGCGTTCACGGGCTCGATGAGACGGTGACCCTCTGGCGAAACGGCGTGTTGGTGTTCGCGGTCTGCGACACCTGTTCCCGTCGCCACGACATCGTCATGTCGCCGGTCGAGAGCGGCATCGAGGTTCGTGCCCGAGCACGCGGGCCGTTGGTGATCGGAGGCCCGGTCGTGAGGCTCCAGGTCACCAGTCGCCGTCCGTGCGAGCTCGAGCGCGGCCAGGCCCGACGCGTGTCCGCAGAACCCGCGCGGCGGCTCGTCGGCTATCACGTCTGCTGCCCGCGCTGCGGCTACGTGACGGTGGCGCTGCACCGGCGCGAGGGCTTCACCATCACCGAGAGCGACGACCGCACCGAGGTTACGCTTCTCGCGACCGGTGCGGTGCCTCTTCTGCAAGGTCCGCATCGGGTCATCGGCGGGCGAGCTTCGAGCTCATCGAGGACGAACATGTGCGAGACGTCCGCTATCGTTGACCACGAGCTGGTGGTCGCAGCCCGGCACGCCTCCGACCTGATCCTCGGTCGCTACCTTCACGTGCCCGTCGCCAAGGCGATGAACCTCGGGACGTCTCGCGGCTTCGATCGGGCGGTGGCCGAGTTGGCCGCAGCTCTGCGCTCGCGGACCGCGGCCTCCGATGCCGACGCGGTTCGAAGTGCCATCACGGTCCTCGACCTGGACTGGCGCTCTACGACCGCGCAGCCAGCGCGCCGAACCCTCATCGCCCAGGCGATGCAGGCTGCCGGGCGAGCCACGGCAGCGCGTGCCCCGAACGGTGGAGACCGTCTTCGGACCGGCCGCCGACCGAGGTCGTGGATGCCACCCGCACTGCTGCGCGCCGCGGCCAGCGTCTCGGCATCGCCGCCGACTTCAACGCCCTCGACCGGCGCATCGTCGAGCACCTGCGCACGAGTCAGACCACCTACGTCCGCGACGAGTACGGTCGCCGCAATGCCGCCTTCGGAGAGCGGGCTCGCACCATCGTGGCGGACGGACTCGAGAGCGGCCTCGGCCGCGACGACATCGCCGCGGACCTGCAGGCGGCGGCCGAGGGCATCCTCACCGGGCGTGGCCAGTTCTACTGGGAGGTGGTCGCGGGCTCCTTCGTTTCCCAGGGACGCTCGTTCGCGCAGCTCTCGGCCTACGCCGAGGCCGGCATCGACCGCTACCTGATCGAGGCCGTGCTCGACGAGCGCACGACGGAGGTCTGCCGCTTCCTGCACGGCAAGACCTTCACGCGTCGGCTCGGGTCTGCAAACCTTCGAGCGGCTCGAGGCCGACCGGAGGCGGTGCCCGACCTCGCGCCCTGGGTCCGCGAGGGCGTCGATCCGGACACCGGCCGCAAGGTGCTGTTCGCGGAGACCGGCGGGCAGCGAACAGCCATCACGGAGGTGACCCGCTCGGGCTTTGGCGTCCGCGACGATCGCGGCGAGTTCGGGCGCTCGCTGACCGAGCAGCAGCTGCTCGATCTCGGGATCAGCTTCCCGCCGTACCACGGCCTCTGCCGCACGACGACGCTCGCCGACGTACGGTAGTTGTCCCCAAAACGCAGGTCCCTGGCTTTGCCCCTTCGGAGGTCCAGCCTTGGCCAGGGAACGTGCATCGACAGAGCGAGCGGCAGACGCCGCGGTAGAGCTGAAAGCGATCCGCGAGCGGGTCGTTGCGCTCGAGAAGCGTCTGCGCGAGCAGCCGACGCCAGAGGCCGTCGCCGAGCTTCAAGGTGAGGTCGAGCAGCTCACTCGCGTGCTCACCGAGCTTGCCGACAGCAGCCAGACCGGCACCCAGGAACCGTGGCCGCGCGACCTGAACGGTCAGACCGCGGACAAGAACTGGGGCACCGACCCGGAGGACCTCCGAGGTGGCTGAGCTCGGCTCTCATCACGCGGAGGGTCAGAAGACCCTCGCGGGGGCCCTCGCCAGCGCCCACGAAGCGCTGGCCATGTTCGGGGCGGACGTCCTCCAGAAGAACATCTGGGGCTCGCCGATGGGCAAGACCCACCTGGCGCAGCGCATCGTCGCCGAGATCCCCGAGCACCGCGTCTACGTCGAACCCTTCGCCGGTGGCGGGAAGATCCTGTTCACCAAGGACCCCTCCGAGGTGGAGGTGGTCGCCGATCTCGATCCGGAGATCGCCTTCGCCTTCAAGTTCACCAAGTCGATCACCGACGACCAGCTCGATCGGCTGCGGCGCAAGAAGTGGGTCGGTGACAAGGAGCACTTCAAGCGGCTCGAACAATCGCCGGTGCCCAAGGATGACGTCGACCGCTTCTACCGCTTCGCCTACCTGTCTCGGTTCTCGTTCAACAAGCTCCGGCGCGGCACGATGCCCGACAAGAACGTCGGCGTGCAGGCGCGCTTCGTCGACAAGCTCGAGCGCCACGCTCCGCGCCTGCGCAAGGTCCGGGTACGGAACGCCGACTACGAGCAGGTCATCGACGAGTTCGACGGCCCGGACGCGTTCTTCTTTCTCGACCCGCCCTATGCCGGCTACGACGCCGACGTTCGCTCGGGCTCGGGTCATAAGGAGTGGGACGAGGCTCGGTTCGCGGAGGTGCTGCGGAAGATTCGCGGCACGTTCCTGTGCACCTACGGATTGCGCGGCGACAAAGAGCTGTTCAAAGGCTTTCACGTACGCCGCTGGCGCCATGCCTCCGGGGTCGGCACCAAGCAGGGTGTCGGGCTGCGGCCGGGCATCACGCTGGTCGCCAGCAACTACGACCCCGAGAAGGTCCGTCGCTTTCAGGTCGCGGTCTCCAAGACCATCTGGGGCTCGCCCGCCGGCAAGAAACGCTTGGCCGACCGCCTCGCCGCGCTCTTGCCTACCCACAAGACCTACGTCGAGCCCTTCGCCGGCAGCGCGGCGGTGCTCTTCGCGAAGGAGCCCGTCGAAGTCGAGGCCATCGGTGATGCCGACCTCGAGATCGCCGATGCCTATCGCGCCATCAAGCGGCTGAATCGCGGACAGCTCGACCGGCTGCGGCGGATGAGCTGGACTGGCGACAAGGCGACGTTCAAGCGGCTGATCGACGAGTCGCCGAGCGACGACGTCCAGAAGCTGTACCGATTCCTCTATCTCACCCACTTCTCGTACGGGAAGTTGCGTGGTCGCAGCTTCAATCCGGGCAGCGCCGGCGTCGAGGCGCGCACCTTCGATCGCATCGAGGCCTTCGCGCCGCGGCTCAAGAACGTCCGCATCTACGGCGGCGACTACGAGAAGCTGGTCAGGAAGTACGACGCCAAGGACACCGTCTTCTTCTTCGACCCGCCCTACGCCGGCTACAACGTCGACGTCGGCGAGAGCGACTTCGACGAGGAGCGCTTCTTCGCGCTGCTCAAGTCGCTCAAGGGCAACTTCCTCCTGACCTACGGCGTGCGCGGGAAGCTCCCG
Organism: uncultured delta proteobacterium; assembly: GCA_963778655.1. Taxonomy (GTDB): domain Bacteria; phylum Myxococcota_A; class Polyangia; order Polyangiales; family JAFGIB01; genus CAVZVA01. The sequence goes on along the minus strand of CAVZVA010000008.1, from coordinate 197,703 downwards.
GGCCTGCTCAAGCAAGCCGGCTTCACCATCAAGCGCATCCGCACGCCCCGGAGCATCGGCTCCATGCGGGGCGTCGGCGGCTCGTCGGTCCTGACCCAGCTCGTGGTCGCCAACTACGACCTCGTGGACAAGGGCGCAGCCATGGAGCTGTGGGACGGACAGCTCGACCTCGCTGACACCCCGAGTGCTAAAGCGGCGCCGAACCTCGTCGCGTCAACCGAAGTGAGGGCGGCTGCGGATGCCGCACCATTCGCCAAGTCGATCCCGCTCATCAAGGGGCTGGACCCGGGCGACGAGCGATTCGTGCTCGGCATCGTGCTCGAGCCCGAGGTCATCGACGCCCAGGGCGACATCTACTCGCCCGACGAGATCCGCCAGGCCGCTCACCGCTTCATGGAGGAGTTCGGCGGTCTCGGCCTCATGCACCGCATGCGCGTCAACGGCCAGGTGAAGGTCTTGGAGAGCTACGTGGCTCCCGTCGACTTCACCGCCGGCGAGGCTACGGTCCGCAAGGGCACCTGGCTTCTCGCGGTCCGCATTCTGTCCGACGCGCTCTGGGAGCAGGTGAAGACGGGCGAGCTCACTGGGTTCTCGATCGGCGGCTCTGCTCGCCGCGTACCCGAGGCCGACGCTCCCGCGCCCCAACCGCAGAAAGAGGCCGCGTGATGGCAGCGGACAAGGCCGAACGTGCGGTGCACCGGCTCCTCGACATGGTCGTCGAGGAAGTCTCCCTCGTCGATCGCGCCGCCAACCAACACCGTTTTCTCATCGTGAAGAGGAGTGAACCCATGGACCAAGACACTGCCGCACCGGCCGACGCGACCGAGACGCCGCCTGACACCGAACCAGAGCCGCCCGACACTGACGACGCGGTCGTCGACCTCAACGAGCTACCCGACGACGACGGCGAGCAAGTGCCCGAGGCCAGCGTCGTCGGCGCTGGCCCACCGGCGCTCACGCTCGCCGCTCAGGCGCTCGAGTCCCTGACCGAAGCGGTCGAGGTCCTCGGCACGGTCTCCCAGGACGAAGCCCAGGCTCGGGTCGCCGAGCTTGCGCAAGAGCTGCACACGGTCGCGACGCGACTGGGTGGCGCGACGGGAGCTGGCGACGTGCCGGCAGCGCCCCCGCCTGCGGAAGGTGCTCCGGGCGTGGAGTCCGTCATCGCCTCGGTGCGAGCGGTGCTCGAGCGCGTGGGCCAGATGCTCGCAGAGCCCGCGCCCGAACCGACGCCGGTGGAGGCCAAGCAACCTGAGACGGCGAAGGCAACAGACGACGCCGCGACCGATGCGGCATCCGCTGTCCTCGGCAGCAAGCTCGATAGCCTCGTCGCCGCGCTGCACTCCGTCGGCGAGACGGTGAAGGAGCAGCAACAGCGACTCGCCCGCATGGAGAAGCGCTTCGGGATGCCCAACAGCACTCCCACCGGGGAGCGCCCAGCCCGGGCCGAAGACGACGCTGATGTCGGCTGGCCCCTCGACCTCAACCGCAGTCTCGACCGCGACAGCGTCGACAAGTCCATCTCGTTCCACGACGTGTGAGCGCCGCGAACGCCAAGGAGAAACACATGGGTTACCTCAGCAACCGCAGCATCCTGGAGAAGGCCGACTCTGGCCCTCGCGGACCTCACCGCCGGTGGCGGCATCCTCAAGCCGGCGCAGGCCCAGAAGTTCATGCGTCTGCTCATCAAGGAATCGGTCCTGATGAAGCTCGGCACCGTCATCCCGATGGCGTCGCCGAAGCAGCAGATCTCGAAGATCAAGTTCGGCAGCCGCATCTTGCGGCCCGGACAAGAAGCAACCGCGCTCCTCCTCGCGGACCGGGCCAAGCCCGATCTGTCGACGGTCGAGCTCGACGCGCAGCTCTTCAAGGCCGAGGTTCGGCTCTCCGACGAGGTGCTGGAAGACAGCATCGAACGCGGCGAGCTGCGCCAGACGATCATGGAGATGATGGCCGAGGCCATCTCGCGCGACATGGAGGAGGTCCTCATCAACGGGGACACCGTGAGCGCCGACCCGTTCCTCGCGGTGATGGACGGCATCCTCAAGCAGGCCACGAGCAACGTGGTCGATGCCGCGGGCGGTCCCATCTCGAAGGCGCTCTTGCAGAGCATGCTCAAGACGCTGCCGTCCGAGCACCTGCGCGACAAGAAGGCCATGCGCTTTCTGACCAGCGTCGACGCCGACCTCGACTACCGCAACACGCTCGCCGATCGAGCCACCGTCGCCGGCGATCGGTTGCTGGAGAGCGACACTCCCGTGCTGCACGGCGGTGTCCCGGTGCAGCCCATTCCGCTCTTTCCGGAGAACTTGGGCGGCGGCAGCGACCAGACCGTGGTCGTGCTGTGCAACCCGAAGAACGTCCACGTCGGCATCTGGCGGCAGATCCGTCTCGAGTCCGATCGCGACATCTCCGAGGGCACGCTCAAGATCGTCGCGACGCTGCGCTTCGACGTGAAGTTCGCCGAAGAGCCCGGCGTGGCCAAGGCCATCAACGTGCAGCTGTGATGCGGAGGAGCTGAACCATGGAGACCTTGTTCGTACGCCTCAAGCCCTACGACCCACGCCGCGGGTACGTCCTGCGGCGCTATACCTACCGCGGCATCAAGTTCCACGAGGAGCGCGGCTGGTTCCGCGTGCCCAAGGACGTCGCCGAGTACCTGCGTGCGGTTCACCAGTCGCCCGGAGACGAGCACTCGCCGCTCGCCTTCGACGTCTGCTCCGAGGCCGAGGCCAAGAACCTCGAAACCAAGGAGAAGGAGGCCTCGGTTACGCGCAAGACCGCGAGCGACGACATCAAGGTGTCGGTACCGCAGGACGACGCCAAGAGCGGCGGCGCGCTCACCACGGGCGACCTGCAGAGTGCCGACGACGATCGAGCGAAGGGCCGCGCGAACCCCCGAGCGAGTTCTCGCGCGGACAAGGGGCGATGACGTGTACGCGAGCGTGGCCGACCTCCGCGACGAAGGCGTGTCCGTGGCGCAAGCCGCAGACAGTCGCCTTCTTGCGCTCATCGATGAGGCAGGCCGCGCCATCGACTCGTTTACCGGCTGGTTCTTCGAACCCCGCACCCTGACCCTCCGAATCGACGGGCGCGGCACTCCCAGCGTCGAGCCCCCAGTGCCACCCATCGCGCTGAGCCAGCTCACGGTGGGCGGTAGCGAGCTCTCACTTGCCGCGGGCGACCTGGTGGTCGTTGGCGCGCCGAGGTCGCCGGGCTTCGATGCTCCACGTATCACCAGAACGCGCGGGCGCGTATTTCCGAAAGCGACGGGCAACGTCGAGGCGACTGGTGTCTGGGGCTACACCGAGGATGACGGCACGCCGCAGGGCCGCACCCCGCTCGAGATCCGTCGTGCCTGCATGCTGCTCGCGCTGCGCTGGCTGTCGCCTCTCGCCGAGGACGACAGCGAGGCGCGCAATCGCTGGCGCATCCTCGAGGAGCGTACCCGCGACCAGAGCTACAAGCTCGACCGCGTCGTCGGTGCCGGCAGCGTCTTCACGGGCGACCCCGACATCGACGGCATCGTCGGTCGCTATCGGCGACCGCCGGGACTGGGGGCTGCGTAGTGCGCGGCCGTCTCATCTTCCCGTTTGTGGCCGAGCTGTTCCGCCTCGACACGGCGGGCACGGCCAACACCGACCCCGACGGCGCCGGGCCGCTGACGTCCGGCTACGACCCCGACTTCAAGGAGCCTGTGGGCGTCGACACCAACGACGACGGCATCGGCGAACGCGTTCGGGCGGAGCATCCAGCCGTGCGCATCCCTTGCCAGGTCGAGCCCAAGACGTTCGAGGATCTGCGCATGTTCGCGGCCGGCAACTCGCCGCGCTCGCGCGTCGAGCTGGTCTTTCACTTTCGCGATCTCGAACGACTCTCGCTCGTGGATGCGCCCTTCGGCGATGCCCTGGTTCGCCCCGGCGATCGCCTCGGCGCGCTCTACGACAAGGCTGGCGCGCTGGTGCAGAGCGTTCGTACGCCACCCGGACTGTACGTCACCGAGGCGCGCCCGATTGGCTTCGGTCTTCACCGGCCACGGCCCCACCGCAACCTCCTGCTCGTCGCCTTCGAGGACCGAAAGCTCGCCGCCGGGAGGGCCGCATGAGCGTCCAGAAGACCGGCGACTGGGCGGCGGCTCGCCGCATCCTGCGGGCGGGGCCGATCCGCTTCAAGGCTGCCGTCGGCACTGCGCTTCGCCAAGAGGCGCAGGTCCTCCGCAACGAGATCGTCCAGGGCCTCACCAAGCAGGCCCCGGGCGGCGAGGCGCTTGCACCGCCGAGCCCGCTCACCTTGGCGGCCCGAGAGATGAAGGGGCGCGGCGGCACCAAGTCGCTGCTGGTCAAAGGCGACCTGCGGAACTCCGTCGCGGCGATCGTGAAAGGCGACGAGGCGTTCATCGGCGTTCCCCGTAAGGCACGCGACCAGGGCGGCAAGGCGCTGGTCGACGTCGCCCAGGTTCAGGAGTTCGGCAAGGGGCCCATCGTCGTTCCCATGACTCCGGCAATGCGCCGGTTCCTCTTCGCGCTCCTGCGTCACGCGGGTCAGCAGCCCACTGGTGGTTCGGGACGGGGCGTCGTCATTCTCAACATCCCCGCGCGGCCGTTCCTGCGGCCAGCGTTCAAGAAGTTCTCGCAGGGAGCGCAGACGCGATTCCTCGCGCGGGTTGCAGCCCTGAGCGGACTGGGAGGTCTGTGATGGCGGTCCCGACGATCACCGCACTGACGCCCACGAGCGGTCCCGCGGCAGGCGGCGACCTGGTGCGCATCACCGGCGCCGACTTTGCTGCCGCCATCGAGGTCCTGTTCGCCGGCGTTCCTGGCACGGTGGTCTCACTCCGGGACGAGGCGGGTGTCAGCATCGCCGACGTGCGGACGCCCGCTCACCCGGACGGAACTGTCGATGTCACCGTTCGCAACCTAGACGGAAGCGGCGCACCCATCCCCGGTGAAGAAACGACGCTGGCCTCGGCGTACCGGTTCCGGCGCGCGGGTGTCGCCGTGGAATCGGACGTCACCCGGCTTGTGCGGACCCTCCTTCGCAAGCTCAAGACCGAGGTACTCGAAGCCACGAGCATCTCGGTGTCCGTCGACTACGACGACACGGTCATCGACGGCGTCAACGTCATCGCCCTGGCGCAGCTGCCAGCGGTGGTTCTGTCCGGGCCCCGCGTGGATGAGAACCGCTTCTTCTCCACCAACGTGCCGCACGAGGATGTGGTGGCTGGGAGCATCGGCCCCGAGCTGATGCGCCGGCGCCCGCCGTACACCGTGGACCTCGAGTTCACGGTCACGGCCGCTTCGGATCGCACCGTCGAGCTGCTGAATCTGATGGCCGCGGTCGCGACCTTCCTCAACCGCAGCCGTTGGGTCGAGATGCCGCGCGACCCGGGCGACATCTCCAAGGGCACCGCACGCTGGGAGATGGATCCGCAAGGTGAGTTTCGCACGCGCCTCGACGGACCCGACGACGTGCGCGCGTTCAGCTGCGGCTTCGTCGTGCGCGGCTTCGACATCGATGAAGGGCTGCCGCGCGACCTCGGCAAGGCCGTCGACACGGCCGAGCTCGAGACCGAAGCCATCGCGCCGGCGCTCCCGGGAGGTTCACCGTGACCGTCATTCTGATCAACCGCGCACGCCGCATGAAGGTCTTCACGCTGGCCCACGCGACCTACTGCCAGGCCGTTGGTAGCTGCGGCTGCACCCTCGTGGATGCACGAACCGGTCGACGCGTGGCGCAATCGCTGACGCTGCCTGCCGGAGGCCGAAGCGCCCAGCTGCCCGAGGCGATTTTGCAGATCGGCGACGTCGTGCGCGCGGTCGTCTCGGGCGAGCTCGGGGTCGAGCGCGTGGTCCCCAAGACCAAGTCCACCCGCACAGGCACCAGCGTCTTCGAGGGTCGGCGCACGAAAACACGAAAAGGATCGAGGTAGACCATGGGAGGACAGCTTCTCTCTTCCAAGATTGTCGTCGTCGAAGAGGAGCCGCGGGTCCGCGGTATCCCCTCGGCACCGACGGCCGTCATCGGCGCGGTCGGCATCACTGAGCGTGGGCCCATCGGTCAGGCCACTCTCGTCACCTCGTTCGAGGAGTTCCAGACCAAGTTCGGTGGCTTCACGCCGGACTCGGACCTGGCTCTGGCGGCGATGGGCTTCTTCGAGAACGGCGGCAGCCAGCTCTGGGTGGTCCGAACCGTTCACCACACCGACGTCTCCGACCCGGGCACCGCGACCGCTGTGCGCGGCTTCGGCTACCTCGTATCTCCGGGCGCGGCCACGCCGGCAGTCATTACCGGCGCCATCCCGGGACCATTCGCCCTCGCCGACGGCGACGAGCTCGTGCTTTCCGTGAACGGCGGCGCCGACGAGACCGCGACGTTCAACGCGGCGGCGGCCGAGGTCGCTGCAGGCGGCAGCTCGCCGTTCGCACTGGCCGATGGGCAGACGCTCAGCCTGCGGTTCGACGGCGGCGTCGAGCAGACGGTCGTGTTTGCGACGGCGGACTTCGGCGACATCGCCAACGCCACGCCCGAAGAGGTTGCGGCGGTCATCAATGCCGCCATCGACGGTGGCAAGGCGCTGGTCCTCGCCGGGGTGCTCACGCTCGCCAGCGACACCGAGGGCACTGCCAGCTCGGTCGAAGTCACCGGCGGCACGGCAAACGGGGCGCTCGGCTTCCCGGCTGGACCTGCTTCCGGCACCGGCAACGTCGCTGACATTGCGGCGGTGACCATTGCCGAGGTGAAGACCGTCGTCGAGGCGGCCATCACCGGCGTGGTCGTCGATGCGGCGATGGGCAACGTGCTCGACCTTCGCACGACGACCACCGGGCTTGCGGCCTCGTTGCAGGCGCGCGTCGCCACCGCGGCGGCATTCGGTCTCGACACCGATCCGCACACCGGCAGCGACTCGGGTGCCGCCAACTCGGTCCGCGTCGAAGGCAAAGACCCTGGTGGCTACGCCAACCGGGTCGAGGCCGAGGTCCGGGCTGCCACCTCGGGCGACGCCGCCGAGTTCGACCTCGCGGTCATCGAAGACGGCGTCTACCGGGAGACCTTCCCGAACCTGTCGATGGACCCGAGCGCCGAGCGCTACCTCGAGCGCGTGGTCAACGATGCTCGGTTTGGCTCGGGGTTCGTCCGCGTGATCGATCAGCTCCTGCCCGGGATGCCGTTGCCCGACATCCAGACCGTCGCGCTCACCGGCGGCGACGACGGGCTCACCGGCACTCGACGACAACGACTTCATCGGCAGCGAGGCCGGCAAGACCGGCCTGCACGCCCTCGACCAGGTCCAGGACCTGACGCTCCTGATCGTGCCGGGCCGGGCCACGCCGGCGGTGCACAACGCGATGGTCAGCTACTGCGAGGTCGCCCGCGACGGCACGGTCTTCGCGGTGCTCGATCCGCCCGAGAACCAAGCCGCGACCGACATCGTCACCTACGTGACGACGACGGCGGCGCTGCTCAACCTCTCCGAGTACGCCGCCATCTACTGGCCGCGAGTGAAGGTGCTGAACCCGGCCAAGAGCGTGTTCGGCCCGGCCGAGCAGCTCGTCGTGCCGCCCTCGGGCATCATCGCCGGCGTCTACGCCCGCACCGACAGCGCGACGCCCGGCGGCGTCTACGACCCGCCCGCCGGCATCGACAAGGGCCGCATGTTCGGCGTGCTCGGCTTCGAGACCGACGAGGTCCTCGAAGAGGCCAAGCGCGACCTCGTCTACCCGAAGCGCATCAACCCGCTCACCACCGGCCCGGGCTTGCCGCGCTTCATCGACGGCTCGCGCACGCTCAAGGGCGACGGCAACTTCCCGTACGTGGCCGAGCGTCGCGGCGTGATCTTCATCGAGCGCAGCCTCAAGCAGGGCCTCCAGTTCGCGCGGCACAAGAACAACACCGAGGGGCTGCGCGCCCAGGTGCGGCGGACCATCACCGCGTTCCTGCTCACGCAGATGAACAACGGCGCGTTTCGCTCGCGCGAGCCGGCGAAGGCCTTCTTCGTCGACGTCTCCGACCAGCTCAACACGCCCTCGGTCATCTTCGCCGGCAAGCTCATCGCCCGGGTGGGCCTGGCCACCAACAAGCCAGCCGAGTTCATCGTGCTGCGCATCTCCCAGGACACCCGGGCGCTCGAGGCCGAGCTCGCCGCGGCCGGCGCGTGACGTAGGAGGACACCATGGCGATCATCGGCAACCCACGCAGCTTCCACAAGAAGTTCAAGTTCATCGTCGAGATCGACGACGTCGGCCACGCCGGCTTCCAGAAGTGCTGCGAGCTCTCGGTCGAGGTCGCGAACGTCCAGTACTTCGAGGGCGGCTCGCTCATCCCCAACAAGAGCCCCGGCCGGCTGACCTTCGCCGACGTGACCCTCGAGCGCGGCGCCACCCAGGACCGCGACCTCTTCGACTGGTTCCAGGACGTCGCCATCACCTCCAGCGGCCTCGGCCTCACCGACGTCTTCTACAAGCGCAACCTCGACATCGTGCAGCAGGACCGCGACGGCACCACCCTGCGCCGCTGGTCGCTCTCCCGCGCCTGGCCCGTGAAGTTCGTCGCCGGCGACTGGGACAACGAAGCCGACGAGAACGTCATCGAGTCGGTCACGCTGACCTACGACTTCTTCGAGCTGGTGCAGTAGGCGACGACCTCACGGCAACGGATTCCATCTCTTTCGGCGAAGTACTGCCTTGCAGATCCAGGGTGTTGAATATTCGAAAGTACTCGCTCACGTAGATTGGCGGATTCTGCCTGCGGTCTAGCGCCTCAAGCACCTCGACGCAGAACTCGACAATGCAGAGGCTGTAGTAGACTGAGTACTTCTGCTTGGTCTCGATCGAGACCGCGGCAGCAGCCAAGACGCCGGTGTCGGTGGCATGGGTCCCATCCTCCAGCACGTGCGATACGACAATGCCTGGCACGCCCGCGAGCGCATTGCCGAACGCAATCGCATCCTGATGCTGTCTTGTCTTTCGGTGGTGACGCCGTACGACTTCCGTGCCGACGACGCGGCCAGGCTGCAAGTGGTTCCTCATCTGCCGATCCGGTAGAGCCCGTCATGGAATCGAGGTTGTAGTAGCGAGCGTATTTCGCGAACCTCGAGAACAGCTCGATGATGGCCGCGCACAGCTCATCGTCGACTTTGGTCGTGTCTGCGCCAAGCGACTTGTCTTCATTGATCGAGCGCGCAAGAGTAATGAGGCAGCCGACGTCGTGGCCGACGTCCTTCAGCTCCTTGTTGTTGGGAAAACGCCCGCTGTCCTCCGCTTTGCTGATGAGGAAGACCAGCTTGAGCAGGCGCTCCAAACCAATCGTGAGCGCGAACATTCCGCTGAAGAAGCGGCCCTTGTCGGCGAAGTCGTAGGATCTTAGCGCAGTCAACCCGTGGCCGAGCGCGTCGGACGCGAGCGCTCCTTCAAGAAGCAACCCCTCCCTGTGCACCTCGACCGGTGAGTTGTTCGCTCTGACCATGACGTCGTTCTAGCTGCGATTGTACCTGGTTATCCAGGAGCACATGGGACGCAGACCTGTCCCCACCCCTGACGCCCGGCGCTTTGCCTCCCTGGGAGACCCATCTCCAGGAGGTGCGCGCCGATGTCCGAAATCATCACCTGCCCGTCGGGGCTCAGTGGCCGCATCCGCGGCATGAAGGTCCGCGAGGAGCGGGTCCTCGCCGACCGGCGCGCTCGCGAAGTCGGGCGGCCAGGTCGACGAGCTGCTCGCCGCCTGCTGGGAGGAGACGCTCGAGGCCGGGCCCTACGACTTCGGCGAGAAGCCCATCGACTGGGGCATGGTGCTGCAGGGCGATCGGTTCTACGCGCTGCTCCAGATCCGCGCGCTCACCTACGGCCCGACCTACGCCTTCTCGGTCAACTGCCAGAACGAGGCCTGCCGCGCGCAAGATCGAGTGGGAGCTCGACCTCGGTGACCTGCCGTGCCGGCCGCTCTCCGACGAGAGCCGCGCGGCCTGCTCGCCGGGAACCGCTTCGAGACCACGCTGCCCGACGCGGGCAAGCGGGTCGTGGTTCCGGCTGCTCACCGGTGCCGACGAGCGCAAGCTGCCGCAGCTCCGGCGCAGCGCTGGCGACCAGCTGCTCTCGGCGATGCTCGCGTTTCGCGTGACTCGAGGTCGAGGGCGTCGAGCCGCGCGAGCAAGAAGCGCTTCATCGAGGAGCTGAGCCTGCGCGACGCCGACTTCCTGGTCGACGAGTTCGACCGGGTCGACTGCGGCGTCGACACCGGGCATCGAGGTCGAGTGCTCCGAGTGCTTCGGCGACCCAGGAGGTCGACCTCCCTTTCGACCGGAGCTTCTTCATGCCGGGGAAGGAGCGGACGGCGAGACGGCGGGACCGGAGCACCTCCTTCCGCGGGTAGATCTCGATGGCTGGCGCGAAGGCGTCTTCCAGATGTGCTGGCGACAGCACGGCGGCTCGGGGCTCAGCGTGAGCGTCGAACGAGGTGCTTGCCATGACCATTGCCGACCGCGACTGGTTCCTCGAGCGCATCGGCCAGCAGCGCTCGCCGCGAGGCCAAGGAGATCGAGAAGGCCGGAAAGCGGAGGTCGTAGCTCGTGGCGCTCAACAACCTCGGCCTCGGCTTCGTGTTCACCGCGCGCGACCTCGCCTCCGCGAAGATGGCCGGGCTCGAGCACCGCTTCGCGAGCCTCGACGAGCGCGTCTCCGGTGGCACCGCGCGCATGACCAGCGCGTTCCAGCAGCTCGGCATCGGCCTCGCGGTGTTCACCGCAGGCGCAGCGGCGGTTGCAGGTGCGCTGTCCCTGGCGAACGCAGCCGGGCGCTTCGAGCAGGGACTCGCCGCGATCGGTGCTGTCACCCGGGCCACGTCCCGCGAGCTCGGCATGCTGCGCGACGCCGCCATCCAGGCCGGCATCGAGACCCAGTTCTCGCCCGACGAAGCGGTCGCCGGGCTTCAGTCTCTGGCCACCGCGGGGCAGACCGCCGACCCAGGCGACCCGCACGCTCATCCCCGTGCTCGACCTCGCCGCGGGCTCCCTCGGCCAGCTCGGCGTCGCCCAGGCCGCCGAGGCAGTGGTCGGCACGCTCAACGCCTACGGTCTCGCCGCTGACAAGGCCGCAGGGGTGACCGACAAGCTGCTGCGCATCACCCAGCTCACCAACTTCCAGACCCGCGACTTCGAGGCCGGGCTGTCGAAGGCCGCGGCCACCGGTGCGGTGTTCAGCCAGAACCTCGACGACGTGCTCATCACCATGGGCCTGCTGCGCAACCGCAACATCGACGCCTCGAGCTCGGCCACCGCGTTCCGCGAGTCGGTCCGCCGCGTGGGCGCCGAGAGTCGCGCGCAGCAGGCGATCACCAGCGCGGGCGTGAAGGTCTTCGACGACCAGAGCGGCCGCATGCGCTCGATCGTCGACATCATGAGCGACTTTGCGCAGGCGACCTCGACGATGAGCGACGAGGAGCGCAACCGCCGAGTGGTCACGGCCTTCGGCGCGCGCGGGCTCCTCGCCTTCAACGCGGTGCTGAACGCCAGCTTCACGACCATGCGCGACGGCCAGCAGGTGACCCTGCGCGGCGCCGAAGCCATCGCGGCCCTGCGCGACCAGATGACAGACGCCGGGGGAACGGCGGCGCGCTTCCGCGAGCAGCTCCTCGACACCTTCGAGGGCCAGAAGACCCTGCTCAAGGGCACGCTTCAGACCTTCGCCGTCGTGCTCGGCGAGCCCTTCGCCGCGGTCTTCAAGCCCATCGTGCGCGCGGTGGTCGACACCCTCAACGCGATCCTGCGCGCCTTCCAGTCCGTCCCTGCACCCATCAAGCGCATCTTCGCCGGGCATCGTGCTCGCGGCCGGCAGCTTCCTCATGCTGGTCGGCGGGGTCATCGCAGCGAAGGCCGCCATCGCGCTGCTGGTCATCGCGTTCAAGGCGCTGGGCATCACCGTCGGCGGCATCCTGGCCACGCTGCTTCCGGCGATCCTGATCGTCGCCGTGCTCGGCGCGGTCGTGGCCGGGCTTCGTGGTCGCGTTCCAGCGCAACGTCGGCGGCATCGCGGACTTCGTCCGGCGCATCGGCGAGCGGGTGAGCCTGTTCTTCAACGGCCTCAAGCAGCTCTTCGAGCAGGGCGGCTTCTCCGGGGCGGTGCGCGACGAGCTGAATCGCGCCGAGAACCTGGGGCTCAAGCGCTTCCTCATCTCGCTCTACCAGATCGTCTTCCGCATCCAGCAGGTGTGGGAGGGGTTCAAGGAAGGCTTCGCGCGCAGCATCGAGGAGGCGCGCCCGGTGTTCGAGGACCTGATGGACGCCTTCAGCGAGCTGGGTCGGGAGATCGGCGCGCTGTTCTCCGGGCTGACCGGCGGCGCCGCGGGCCTGCCCTCGTCCGAGTTCCGCAGCTTCGGCCAGGCGGCGGGCGCCGCCGTAGCCACCGTCGTCCGTTGGCTCACCCAGCTCATCGCCGTCTTCACGCGCATCACCAGCGGCATCATCGGCGGCTTCCGCTCGATGCAGGAGTTCATCGGACCCGCCTTCGAGGTGGTGGGCGAGGCACTCGGCCAGCTTCGAGACGCCTGGGACGCGCTCACCGGCAGCTCCAAGGACTCGACCAAGGCCACCGACGAGTCCACGAGCGCCTGGCGCTCGCTCGGCGAGTTCCTGGGACAGGTGCTCGGCGGCGTGGTCACGGTGATCACGCTCGCCTTCGCCGGGCTCATCAAGGTCGTCACCGCGGTCATCTGGGTGGTGAACACCGTCAAGGACGCGTTCATCGCCGCCGGCACCTGGATTGGCGAGACGGCCGCCAAGATCTACCTCTGGTTCACCGAGACGCTGCCCAACGCCATCTCGAACGCCATCGCCACCGTGGTCGGCTTCTTCCGCGCCATCGGCCAGTTCTTCGTCGGCATCGGCCGCTGGTTCACCGGGCTGTTCCGCTCCATCGCCGACGGCATCATGGGGTTCCTGTCCCCGGTGGTCGACTTCTTCCGTGGGGTCGGGCGTGCCATCAAAGGCGTATTCGATGCGATCGCCGACTTCGTCATCAAGCTGCTGCGCAAGATCCCCGACGCGCTCCTGCCTGCGAGCCTGGAGCGCCTGAAGCGTTCGCCGCTCTCCACCGAGGTTCGCAGCGAGGACAGCTTCGCTGCGGTCGGCGGCACCGCGACCACGGCCGCTCGCTCGGAGGCCGCCACCTCCGCGATGCCGGCCGCGGCCGACACCGCGGGACGCGCCAACGAGTTCGCGCAGCTCGAGGCCAACATGATGGCCTTCGCCAACTCCCAGGCGCAGCGCCAGGGGCAGACGCCACCCTTTCAGATCAACGTCCAGGTCGACGGCGAGACCGTCGCCCGGGCCAACCACGGAGCGAACCGCGACGCGGCCGCGCGCTCGTTCTCGCCGGTGCCGGCGTACTGAGGTGATGGATGCCTATCGAGCTGGCCACCGTCCGACCTCCCCGCTGCGTGCTGGTGAACATCACGAGCGGCGAGTCTGTGGAGTGCCTGTTCAACCCGACCCAGCTCACCGAGAAGGTGCAGGTCAACTGGAGCCGCTTGGCGGTGCCCGGGCTCTCCCACCAGGTGCTGCAGTTTCAGTCCACGAGCAACCGCTCCCTGGCCGGGCGTCGAGTTCTACCTCGATCGCTTCTTCGCAGCCGAGCAGCCAGGCGAGCCGGACATCATGGAGTTCCGGTCGTTCATTCGCGCGCTCACCGTACCGCCGTCCGGCACCGAAGGCGTCTCCGACACGGCCCCGCCGCGGACGCTGTTCATCTGGCCCGAGGTCGTGACCATCGAGACGGTCGTGACCGACGTCGAGTTCCAGTACCGCCAGGTCGGCGTCGACGGGCGCGTCCTGGTCTACGCGGCGACCGTGACCTTCGAGGAGATCCTGGACGTGCGCGTCACCTCAGAAGAACTGCGGGAGGAGGTGTGACGTGCCGCCGCGCGTAGGCTCTCGCTATGGCTTCGCCCTCGGGGTGTGGGATGCCGACGGCGTCCTCCATCTCACCGACCGCGAGCCGTACCGCTTTCGCGCCCACGCCGACAATCGAACCCACCGGGTCGTGCAGGGCGACGCGCTTTGGGATCTGGCCGGTCGCTACTTCGCACCGTTGCCGCGTGCCTGTGGCTACTGGTGGGCGATCGCCGAGTTCCAACCGGATCCGATTGTCGATCCGACCATCGTCCTCGAACCCGGGCGGCGCCTCTTCATCCCGAGCCTGCGGGTCCTGAGTGACGTCATCCTCGGTGAAGCCGGGCGCAAGGAGCGTGGCTCGTGAACCCGGCCTTCGATCGCAGTGCGCCGGGTGTGCGCATCACGCTCTTGCCCGACGAGAAGGCCAGCAGCGGCGAGCCGCTCAACCTCGGCGATCGCCTCATCGGCTTCACCTTCGAGGACGCCGAGCGCAAAGCGGACAAGGTCTCGCTGCAGCTCGACAACTTCGATCTCGCGCTCTTCGACCGCGAAGACCTGATGGGCGGGGCCGTGCTCGAGGTGTCGTGGGGCTACCCGGGCAACATGTCGGTGCCGAGGCGCGTGGTGATCAAGAAGCTCAAGGGCTTCTCGACGCTCACCGTCGAGGGGCAGGCGCTCTCGGCCCTGATGAATCGCGAGACCAAGACGCGAAGCTGGGAGAGCGTCACGCGCTCGGAGGTCGCGGCGAACATCGCCGAGGAGCACGGCTACGAGGGTCAGTTCCTCGACATCGACGACACCGAGGAGACGCTCGACGTCGTGAACCAGAGCGCGGAAACCGACGCCCGCTTTCTGCGGCGTCTCGCCGCCCGCGAGGAGTTCGAGTTCTACGTCGATGATGGCGGCTTCCACTTCCACGAACGCCGACAGGACGTGGCGCCAACCCACGTCTTCACCTGGTACGCCGATCCTGGCCGAGGCGATGTGCTCGGCGTCAACGTCGAGTCCGATCTGGTTCGTCGCGCAGGCCGGGTCAGCGTGCGCGGTCGAGACCCACTGCAACGCAGCACCGTGGAAGCGTCGGCCACAGCCACCACGGCCGAACGCAGCACCATCAGCGAGGTGGTCGAGGTCGTCGACCCGGAGACAGGCTCAACGACCCTCGAGACCCGCAACGCGACGGCGACCGTTCACCCGACGTCGGTCACCACGGAGGCCCGAGCCCAACGGGAGTCCCAGGCGCGATTTCGGCGGGCCGAGCGGGCAACCGTCAAGCTGTCGCTGCAGGTGGTCGGCGACCCGACGCTGCACGCCAAGAGCCTCATCGAGGTCCGCGGCATCTCGGGGATGCTGTCCGGCAAGTACTACGCGCAGGAGGTCAAGCACGTGATCTCGTCCTCCGGCTACATCTGCGAGGTGAAGCTAACCCGCGACGGCACCGGTCGGCGTGCGCGGGCTGTTGCAGCGGCGCAGCGACAGCAAGGCGGCTCGCGCAACACGTCGCAGCCCCGCACAGACAGCGAGATGACCCAGGTCGAGGTTGTCGATCCGGAGAGCGGAGCGACGCGCCTCGAGTATCGGCGCGACGGCAGGCCCATCGGTGCCGGCGACCCGGAGGCTACCCAGTGAGCACGTTCGACGATGACATCGGCACCCACGACTCGCGCCTGCTGGGCATGTACGTCGGCTACGTCACCGACCGCAAAGACCCCGAGGGGCTCGGCCGCGTGCGCATCTGCGTGCCCGGCGTGCTCGAACCGTTCAGCGCCTGGGCGTGGCCGCTCGGCACCTCGGGCGGCGGCATGAAGGACCACGGCTTCTTTGCCGTGCCCGAGGAGGGGGCCGAGGTCGCCGTCTTCTTCAACCAGGGCGACGTGGACGCCCCGTACTACCTGACCGCGCACTGGGGCAAGCCGGACGGCGAGAGCGAGGTGCCCGAGGAAGCGCAAAAGGACCCGCCCGACAACCGTGTCATCGCCACACCGACCTTTCGCATCGAGCTCGACGAGTCCAAGGACGCTCGCAAGCTCAAGCTCACCAACCGCAAGACCGGCGATCACCTGCTCTTCGATGCGGAGGACAACACCATCACGCTCGAAGGCACGACCGCCATCACCATCCGCGCGGTCGGTGCGATCAGCCTCGAAGCCACCACCGTCACCATCGCCGGGCGCGCGGTGCGTCCGATTCCAGATCCGATCTGAGGGAGGCAAGCATGGCGTTACCCATCTGCATCGAGATCCCGGAAATCCCCGATCCGTTCAACCTGACGCTTCCGGGCGGCGTGCAGATCGAGCGCATCAACCTGATGGAGGTCATCCAACCGGCGCTCACGCCCCTGGTTCCGCTCTTCGACATCATCGACACCATCGTCGCGGTCTTCAACTGCATCAAGGCCATCCCGGACTCGCTCGGACCGCCACCCGATCCCACGGTGCTCGCGGCGTGCCTGCCCGACCTCGCCGAGAAGGTGGCGAAGCTCCTGAAGCTCATCCCGCAGCTCTCGCTGCCGCTCACCATCATCGGCCTCATCGACCTGGTGATCGATACGCTGGTGCAGGCGCGCAGCTTGCTGCTTCACCTGCAGCAGCAGGTCCAGCAGATCCTCGGCACCATCGATCGCGCAACCAACCTCGAGGACGCTGGGCTGATGGCCATCGCCCAGTGCGCCCAGGCGAACGTCGCGCAGGAATCCGCGAACGTGGGCAAGGCGCTCGCCAGCCTCGGCAAGCTGATCGGTCTCATCAACCTGTTCCTCGGCATCGTCGGCCTGCCCGAGATCCCAGACCTCTCGGACCTCGCCGGCCGCCCCCTCGACGACGTTATTCCGCCGCTCGACGCGATTGTGGAGCTACTCAAGAACGCCCGCGCCGCGGTGCCCGTGCCCTGATCAGGAGTCCGCCATGCCCCAGGAACTCACCAACCTCCTCATCCCGTTTCGCCGCGACAAGAAGCGCGACTTCGCCTCCGGGACGGGCCCGGACATCCTCCGCAGCAAGGTGCTGCAGACGCTACTCACCCAAGGCGCGACGTCGCGGTCATCGGGCGAGCTGCCGTGGCGGACGGCCTTCGGTGCCGGACTCGAGATCTCTGCGCCACCAGCGAAGCGACGCGGCCCTGGCCGAGCTGGCCCGCGTTCAGATCCGCGATGCGCTGCGGCGCTGGGTCCCGGAAGCTGAAGTCGTCGGCGCTCGAGTCGAGCGCTCAGATGCCACCCTGGAGCTCCGTGTCCGCGTGCGGGAATCGGGACGCTCCAGTGCTGCTGGGGACACCGAAGAACTCGCGCTCACCATCTCCGCGTAGCTGTCCCCGGAGGGCCCGGCCGGCGCTTTGCCTCGGTGGAGGTATGCGCGTTGGCCATTCTGCCCCCGAGCGTCGACTACACAGACAAGGACTTCGATGCCTTGCGGGCGCGGCTCATCGCCCTGGTGAAGAGCGTCTTCCCGGACTGGAGCGACTTCTCCGTCGCGACCTTCGGGAATGTGCTCCTCGAGATGTACGCCTTCGTTGGGGACGTCCTGGCCTTCTACCTCGACGCCCAGGCCCGCGAGTCACGGCTCGTCACGGCGACCCAGCGCAAGAACGTCATCGCCCTCGCTCGGATGCTCGGCTACCGACTGCATGGAGCCCGGGCAGCGACGGCCGAGATCACCTTCACCCTGGCGCGCTCGCCCACGGCCGACGTGCTGATCCCGGCGGGCACGGTCGTGCGGACCCAAGAAGTCACCGAACCGGTGCGCTTTCAGCTCTTGGCGAATGTACTCGTGGCGGCGGGAAGTGATCCACCGGTCGGGTCCGGCGTCGTCGAGAACTCCCAGACCCACGCGCAGCTCTTCGACGCTCGTGGACTCGCCGACCTGGACGTGGTGCTCGACCGCACGCCGTACCTCGACGGCTCGGCCGTCGTCTCCGCCGCCAACGGAAGCTACGTCGAGCAGGAGAGCTTGCTGGGCTCGGGACCCAACGACCGGCATTTCCTACTTCTGGTGGACCAGAGCGATCGGGCAACGGTGCGCTTCGGCAATGGCACGAGCGGTGCGCCGCCCTCTGGCACCATCAGCGCAACCTACAAGACCGGCGGCGGTGCGAACGGCAATGTCGAGGCCGGCAGCCTCGTCGTGGTCGAGGGCGTGTTCAACGACGCCCACGGTCGGCCGGTGCAGGTCTCGGTGATGAACGCCAGCCCAGCATCGGGTGGCTCGGATCGGCAGAGCGTCGCGTCCGCCAAGCTGCTCGCTCCCGAGAGCCTGCGCACGCTCACGCGCACGGTCACGCGGGAGGACTTCGAGATCAACGCGCGGCGTGTCCCCGGTGTGGCGCGAGCCCTGATGCTCACCTCGAACGAGGACACCACCGTCTCGGAGAACAGCGGCGTGCTCTACGTCATCCCGCAGGGAGGCGGCCTGCCCACCGCCTGCTCTGAAGCAGGAAGTCTTCGAGCAGGTGACCGTCGTCTACCCGAGCACACTCACGTTCCAGGTCGCGGTGCAGAACCCGGTCTACCGCACCGTCCATGTCGAGGCGCGCATCTACCTCAAGCAAGGCGTTGCCAAACCGACCGTGCGCGACCGGGTGAAGGCGAACCTCGCCGCCATGTTCCGCGTGAGCGAGCCCGACGGCACGCCGAACCCGCTCGTGGACTTCGGTTTCAACATCAAGGACGCCGACGGCAATCCCGTGGGCGAGATCGCCTGGTCCGACGTGTTCAACGTCATCCGGGACACGGATGGCGTGCGCAAGATCGGCGACCGTCAGGGCGACTTGAAGCTGAACTCGCTGCCGGCTGACATCCGGCTCGGCATCAAGGAGTTCCCGGTGCTCGGCACGGTGACGCTCATCGACGGCGACACCGGAGGGCTCCTCTGATGGCGATCTTGAACCCGAGCTTCGAGGATGCGGGGCCCGAGCCAGGACTGGCCGTGCACTGGACTCTCACAACGTCAGTGGCGAACCAGCGCATCGCCGGCTTCGGTCCATCGCCCTTCGACGCATGGGAGGACTTCGAGCGCTGGTTCGAGCTGCTCTTGGACTTCGCACCCGGCTCGCTTGCGCTGGCGTTCTTCGACCCGCTCGCCGAGGGGTACGAAGACTTCGAGGAAGCCTGGAACAACGACATCTACCTCACCGAGCTGCCGTCGGGACAGGTCGATCACCGCGCCCTTTGGCGGCGGTGCCGTTGAGGACCTGGAGGACGGCTGGAGCAACGTGCCCTTCGCCCTGGACTGGAGCGACGTAACGGCGGTGACCGGCATCTTCGACGGCGAGCCGCGCGAAGACTTCGAGGACGCGTGGCGCAACAACCAGACCTTCGCCTGGCTCTGGGCCGCCATCGCTTCGCAGGCCGCGCTATTCGATGGCGGGGCCGACCCGGACGAGGACTTCGAGAACAGCTGGACACCAGCGACGACGATCTGAGGAGCGTACCCATGGCCGAAGCAGACTGGACCTATCTCAACGACGGACTCGACATCGCCACCGTCGATCGTGGCGTGACCGCGGGCATCGCTCGCCCGCCAGGAGGCGGCAGCTTCCTGTTCGCCTTCAACTCGCTCGCCGCCGTGCAGGGGGCCGTGGGCCTGTTCTGCAACCTCGTCGACTTCGCGCCGATGGCCAAGGGCGCGTCGATTCGAGGGTGCGTCCAGCGCGGTCCCGGTGGCGGACCGACGGGGTTCTCGCCGTTTCTGTATCTCGCCTGCCAGGGCAACTCGGTGAACGACACCGCGTACCTGCTGGGGCTCTCGGACGACGATCCGCACCGCATCGTGCTGCGCAAAGGTGCCGTGGCGGTGGGCATCCCGGATTCGGAAGGACCCAACGTGCTGCTCGCCTCGGGCGAGAGCTTCTCGCAGGCCACGTGGCTGCATCTGCGCCTGGACGTGATCGTGAACGACAACGGCGACGTGGTGCTCAAGGTCCTTCGCAACGACCTGGGTGCCCATCCGCTCGGAGCACCGCCCGACTGGCAGCCGGTGCCCGGCATGGTCGAGTTCATCGACGACCACCTCGGTATCAACTCCGGGAGTCAGCCGCTCACGTCGGGGCGGGGCGGCTTCGGCATGACGGTGGCAGACGTCACTCGCCGCGGCTACTTCGACCACCTCGAGCTTCTGAGGCAGGTCTGATGGAGCTCGATGCCTTCACCAGCCGCCTCGGCATCGGGCAGGGACGCATCCATCCGCTGAACGCGCCGGTGTCCGTCCGGCGATTACGTCTTCGTGCTCGGCGAGGATGAGCCCGGCCGCCTCTTCGAGCTCGAGCCCGATGACCACGCCGAGGTGACGCCAACAGACGGATCTGACCGACGTGGACCTCGTGCGCGCCGTACTGCGACTGCGCGTGCCCAAGACGCTGCCCGTGGGCCTCGCCTGGGAGGTATCGATGCTCGTCGACGGGGCCAAAGTGGCAGCCGCCACCTGCAAGCCGGGTTGCACCAGGGTGCTGACCGATCTCGCCGCCAACGTCTCCAAGCTCTCCGGGTTGCACGTGGTCGGCGTTCGGCTCGAGCTCGTGCCGATCCCGTAGGAGCGGTCGGTGCCAGTACTCGAGCTACCCGGACTCTACGCCGACACCATCGCCGCCCAGATCGCGGCTGGGCGGCCGCTGCTTCTGAACCGAGACCCAGGGCCGGGCGAGATCGGCGTGCCGCTCGAATGGTTCATCGCGCTCGAGATCATCGACCCGGGCCCCGACGGAATCGATCGCGCAGTGACGCGTGTGCTGATCGACGGTGTCTTGGCCTTCGAGGGCGGCGGCGCACCGGAGTTCAAGCCTGGCTTCGACGGGCCGCGCGCAGCCGCACTACAAACCGCGGACACCTTGCGAGTCGTGGTCGATCCAACCACGCCGCTCGCGAGCCAGGCGCTCGTCACCGTTCGCGTGGTCACGGCAACGGCCGGAGGTGTGTTCGCGCTCGACGAGACGTACTCGTTCGTCGCCGAGGACCGCAATCCTCCGAAGGTCGTCGGGGCGCAGGCCATCGCGCCAAAGGTCGTGCGCGTAGGCTTCGACGAAGAGGTGCTGGTGACCGATCCGTTGGGCTTCGCCTTCGTGGCCCTGGACCTGCCGGCGGTGCCGGTGGCCCCAATCGAAGCGATCAGCGAGGGTGCCGCCGTCCGGGTCACCGTGGACACCGAGCTCACGCCCGACGTTCGCTACCAGGTGACAGTCACCGGCGTCGAGGACGAGAAAGAGAACGCGGTCGTCGTGCCCGACGACGTGGCAGTGTTCAGCGGATACCGTCCCCCTCGACCGGCGGGGCGGGGCTTCGATCTGTGGTCGATGCTCCCGAGGCACAACCGGCGCGACGACGTGACCGGTGACCTCCGTCGTTTCATCGCGTGCCTGCAGGAGGCACTCGACCTGTTGGTCGCCGAAGGTGATCGCTTCGGCGACGTCTTCGATATCGAGCGAGCACCTGAGGGATTCCTCGACCTCATCTTGCACGACCTGGGCAACCCGTTTCCGTTCGACCTCGACGAACTCGACAAGCGGCGGCTCGCCTCGGTGCTCGTCGAGATGTATCGACAGAAGGGCACGGCGATCGGAATCGAGAACGCGATCCGTTTCTTCCTCGGCATCGACATCACCGCCATCACGCCCTTCAACGGGACCACGCTGGTGCTCGGCGAGTCCGAGTTAGGCGTCGACTGGGAGCTGGGTCCCTCGGATCGCTTCGCGCGCTACGCTTTCGACGTCGAGGTGGACATCCCGCTAAGCACGACCGAGCGGAGTCAGATCCGCGCCATCGTCGACTACCTCAAGCCCGCGCACACCCACTTCGTGGACCTAAACGAGCCCATGCCGCCCGCCTTCATCGACCACTGGGAACTCGGCTCGAGCGAGCTCGGCGAGACCACCGAGCTGCACTGATCTCAGGCGAGTCGGCCGCGAGCTACGGTAGCGTCATTCCGCCGATGGGGTGTGGATTGTAGGCGACTTCCCAGCGGAAACCGTCGGGATTCTGTGAAGTAGCCGCTGTAGCCGCCCCAGTCGCGCTGCTCGGCCCCATGCACCGCCGCGCCCGCGACACGGGCCGTCTCGAGTACGGCGTCGACCTCAGCGGGAGAGCCGACGTTGTGCGCGAGCGTGAACGGGAGCGTTCCGCCCCGGGTGACCTCTCCGATCTCGCCGCGAGCCGCTGACTCTGCCCACAGCGAGAGCACGAGCTTGTCGCCGACGTGGATCATCGAGACCTCTTTCGGCACGTCGAGCGCGGCGGTCCAGCCGAGGCCCTCAAGATAGAAGCGACGGGCACGGTCCAGATCCGCGACGACGAGCGTGACGAAGTTGAGGCGGGGATCCACGAGCTGGTTCTACCCGGTGTCTGTGGCCTCCGTCGAGCCCTCACCGGCACCACTCGCTGTCCCCGCTCGGCCCCTCCGGCGCTTTGCCCCTCTGGGAGACCCATCTCCGAGAGCAACCGATGGCAGACCGTCTCGACTATTACTTCCGCCAGAAGGTCACCGAGGCCGAGCTGGACCTGGCCTTCGAGCTACTCGAGAAGGCCGATCGCAACCTGGCG
This sequence comes from uncultured delta proteobacterium, assembly GCA_963778655.1. Taxonomy (GTDB): domain Bacteria; phylum Myxococcota_A; class Polyangia; order Polyangiales; family JAFGIB01; genus CAVZVA01. The sequence goes on along the minus strand of CAVZVA010000008.1, from coordinate 175,306 downwards.
GCCGACATCGGGGTCTACGGCATCATCAGCGGTGCCGAGCCGACACCACACTCGCCGGTCCCGAATCTGACCATCGACCTGACGGCACCTGGCCGCGCCTACGACAACCTCGGCCAGCGCATCTTTTTCGGCACTGGGCAGACGGTAGACTGCGCCGTCGACTTCGCGGGCATCCCCACCGATGTCCCCTCGGCCGGGCAGGAGCGCTGGCTGGGCATCTACCTCAAGTTCGATCGCCTGCTGTCTGACCCGCGGACCGACGGCAACTCGCAGCAGGTATTCTTCCGGCGCGACGAGTTGTTCCAGATCGTCGTGCGCCAGGCACCACCGGGACCCATCGGATCCGCTGCGAAGGTAGCCCTTCAGCCCGACGAGCTTCTGATCTGCGACGTCTTGCGAGGCAATGGCCAGACCCAGATCCTCGCGCCCGACATCGACACTTCCAGGCGGCAAGCCTTCATCTTCGCGCAAGGCGACGCGGTCCAGGTGGTGAGCGGGAGCTGGACGACGCTCCAGCCGGCGGTGGATACGGTGCAGGCGTCGCTCGATGAGATCGATGCTGAGCTGACCGATCACTTCACCGGCGCAGCTCGTCGGCACGCCGCCACGGCCATCGACATTCCCGCTCACGGATTCGTGGCGGCTACCAACGTCGAGGGCGCCATCCATGAGCTCGTCGATGACCTGTCTTCGACCGCGTCGGGAACACCCGGAGCGCAGAAGGTCGGGGCCGACGCGGTCGCCGGCACGCCGAACGCTCTACCCGCTGGCAATGTCGACGGACAGCTCTCGCAGCTCCTCGCGTGGATCAACGCCCACGTGGGAGCCGCCGCGGGTGCTCACGCAGCGAGCGCCATCGCGGCTGTCGCCCACAACTACATCGCCGGCACCAGCGTCCAGGCGCAGCTCCAGGAGATCGTCACCGACCTGGGCTCGCAAGCGGCGGGCACGGCCGGCGCATCACGCATCGGAGCAGATGCCGTCGCCGGGAGTCCAAGTGCGCTTGTGGCCGGCACCGTCGACGCCCAACTCGCCACGCTTCTCAGCGCCACCAATGACCATCTGAACGATGCCAGTGGAGCCCACGCTGCCTCGGCCGTCTCCGTCGCGGACGCGGGCGGCAACCTGACCGCCACCAACGTCGAGACTGCGCTCGCGGAGATTCTCGACGCCTTCGAGGACGACCACTTTCGCGGCAACGAAGGCAGTGCCGGACAGCACCGCACCATTCGTCAACCGAACCTCGGCGGGACCAAGGCGCTGCTCTGGGACGCGCTCGGTGTCGGCGGCGCGGCGGGGCGCCTTCGCGTCTACGCCGACACAACGTCCATCTGGTTCACGATCAACGCGTCGTGGGACGGCTCGCAGTGGGTGCGAGATTCAACGAGCTGGTTCTCAGGGGGCTTTCGCTTCTCACGCTCTGACATCGAGTTCCTGCACGAGGACAGCTTCGCCCCGACGTTTACGACGTGGACGAGCACTTGGACGCTGCCCATGAGCAGCACCGTCAACTCGGGCCTCGTGCTCTCGGGAACTGCGCAGGAGATCGGGCGCCTCGGCATGGAGTGGTCGAACTCGGACAACGCGACTCGGTCCCTCGCTGGCGGCGGTGCCGTCACGTTTCGCGCACGGTTTCCGGCCACGCCCTCGTCGATCACGTTCTCGGTCTCAAGCGCGAGCTCCGGATTCTCGGGCTCGCCGAGCACCTTCTTCGCCGACCGCGATGGGTTCGGCTTCTTCAGTTACCAGAGCATCTCGGGATTCGGGACCGCTTGGTGGTTCGGCACGTACACCGCGATCGCGTGAGGAGGAACGAATGGCCATCCACGAAATCACCACCACCGACATTCTCCAGCGCTGCGAGTCGTGCAACGACGAGCATCGCGTGCTCATCGATGACCTCGAGGTCGGCGTCGCACGCGACCAACAGGTTGACGGCCGGATGGTCCCGATGCCGCCGTGCCCGGTTTGCGCCGCGGTCGAGTTCCTGGTGCGGGCCCCTGACAACGAGCCCGAGCATCCGTCGCAGGGTTCGTTCGGGCACCTGCACAGGATGATGGTCGACGAGCTCCACGCTGAGCTGGTCACGCGTGGAAAGGTCAACGCTGCCCTTCGCGACGACGAGGGCAATGTTCCCCCTTCGCTCGCGAAGCCGCTCTCGACCGAGAAGCGGGACCGCTGGTTCTCCAAGGGTCTTCGTGCTCGTCGCAAGGTCGAGCAGCCTGAGGGCACGCCGGTGGAGAACAGCCAATGAGCGACGCACTGGATACACTCATCGTCGCTGGTGCCGACGTGCAGGCACCCGCGGGTTTGCGCGTTCGAAACTACCGCGACCCAGAGGTCACGCACTTCGCAGGCCGCGACCGCACCGGTCGAGTCGTCAACGAGCTTGTTCTCCACGAGACGGTCACGCGCAGTGTCACGTCCACGGTGAAGGTGCTGCTCAAGCGCAAGCTGGGTGTGCAGCTCATCGTCGGCCCGGACGGCGAGGTCACGCAGCACGGCGACCTCGCCCACGACCGACTCGCCCATGCCGGTGGACACAACGGACCATCAGTAGGCATCGAGGTCGTCAACCCGTACTACCCGAAGTGCGCCAGTGCGAAACTCCTCTGGAAGCGGGTCATCGACGCCCCTTGGGCCCATCAGCGGCGCTACGTCGTGCCGACACCCGAACAGGCGGAGGCCACTGCGCAGCTCGTTCTGTTGCTGACGAGCGGCGACCTCGAGGGCCTGTCGATCCCAAGAGCCTGGCGCGGAATCTCTGGGACGCGCTTCGCGATGAGCCGCATCTCCGATGGCGACCATCGCGTGCCCGGCATCTACGCGCACACGTACTTCCACCACGCCGACGGGGCCTGGCTCACGCTCTACGCCTGGCTGCGGATCGAGGCCGGCATGCCCGAGTGCATCGCCTACGAAGAAGCTATCCGTCGCGCCACCGGAGTTCGCCGGCACGTGGACCTCAGCGACCTCATCCCGCAGGTCGTCGCATGAACCCCTCCGGCCTCGCTACCTTCGCAGAGCTCTTGCAGGCGACCGGCCCATACGGACTCGTGGTTGTTCTCGGCTGGGCGTTCTGGCGGGTCAACGAGAAGAAGGACCGCGAGCTCAAGGCTCTGCACGAGAAAATCGTCGCGTTCGCCGAGGCTCAGACCGCCGCGATCATCAAGGTCGAAGCGGCCCTCGTGGCGCTTCGCGGTGCCATCGAGGACATGCACGACCGGTGACCCCGGCGGGGCGCGCGATGGGGCCGATGTCATCGCGAACATGCAGGTCCCGCTGCACGTCGCACGCCAGATTCCGCCGACTTGTCGCCCAGTTCCGGGGCACGGAAAAGAGGTCAGATTCTGCGTCGAATCGCCTTGAGCTGTTCCGAAAGCGACGCCTGTATGTCCTCACGATCGGGACGCGACGAAGCCCGGCGAAACGGAGGACACGATGAAGAAGACGCTCGGCACGGTCACCACCTACCACGGCAACGAACACCGGTATCTGCGTGGCCACGACGTCCGCATCATCGCCGTGATCAAGAACGCCGCCCGGCCCGACTACGACCCGGATGCCGACGACGGCTACCTCACCGACGAAGAGGACATCGCGCGCCTCGGCGGGGTAACGGCCGACGACCGGGTCGAGGTGCAGCCCTGGATCGAGAAGGAGGATCGCTTCAGCTTCGTGTCCAGCGACCCGCGCGCCATCGACCTCGACTGCTTCAAGCACCTCGCCAAGCGCGGGGACTGACAGACAGACCGCCCGGTGGTGCTCGCCGGGTGGTCCGGCGGGAGCCTCCGGGCCCAACCACACCGGAGGACAAGATGAACAAAGAGAACAAGAAGCGGATGCGCATCATGGAGGAGCTTCGCCTGCCCGAGCTGCAGGCCCGGTTCCACGACATCGTCGGCGAGGCCACGCGGTCGCCCAACAAGAAGTTCCTGCTGCGTCGCATCGCCGAGGCCCTCGAAGCCCAAGAGCAGGAAACCGCCACGGCGGTCAATCCGGTCGAGGAAACCGAGTCCACCGCGTCAGAGTCCGCCGCCACGAGCGCCGAGCCCAAGCTCACCAAGCTGTCGGTCGAGGAACTGCAGCACCTCTACACCGAGGTCGTTGGGCGAAGCACTTCCAGTCACGATTCGCGCTATTTGGTGTGGAAGATCCGCGAGGCCAAGAAGGGCCGCATCAAGACCGGCCCGGTCCGCCGCGCGCTACGCGGACGGCGAGGCCCCCGACATGAAGGTGCTGCCCCTGCGCATGGAGGCCGGGATCGTCGCCCGGCTCGACGAGGCCCGCGAGCGCCTGGGCCTGAAGACCCGCATGGACCTCTTCCGCAAGTCGCTGGCCGACTACCTCACCGCCGCCGGCGAGCACGAGGTTGCCCAGCTCTTCACCGAGCAGGCATGACCACCGGCAACTACGACAAGCGGCGACTCATCGAGTGGCTCCGGGCCGAGACGGCCCGGGCCACCGGCCGCCGCTACCAGATTGACTTCGACGCCCTCGACGTCCAGAGCCTCCGCGAGCTCGTCCGCCTCATCCGCGACCTCGAGCACGAGAAGCAATCCGCCGTGAACCGGGCGCGCATGAACCCGTGGTGGCCGCGTAGCTCCTAACAGTTGGGCCGCTTGCATCCAGCTGACCAGGGGGATCGTAGAATGCAAGACGTCGGCGCTGTGGTTCTTGCAATCTTCCGGTGGCCCGCACGGGAAGGACGACACAAGCCGCCCACCTACGCGGCGCCCGCCGACGGCACGACCATTGCTCCGACCAACGGGTCATGTCGCTGGTGGAAGTTCGTTCCAACCCCAGGGAGGATCCTCGAGGGCGCAAGCTGAACGCGTTCTTGAACGCCCACCTTGCGCTCGAAAGGGCGAGGGCGCGCCGGGTGCTCCGAGTACATGTCACGGCTCTCCTTGCCGTTCCCTTGTGGATCTGCACTGCTCTCGCGCCATGGGCCCCGCGCTCTGTCCAGCAAGCGGCGCTGGGCATTTTTGCTATTGCCGCTGCGGGAGTCGTGACCGGGTTCGTCGCCGAGCTGCGTTGCTCAAGAGTGCTTCGCTCGACCGAAGGTGGTGTCCACATCAGAAAACACGACTCCGATTGACGCGCACGCTAGCGAGTCGCCTTCGGAACGTGGCTTCGCGCGAGCTCCTGGCAGCGTGCGTCGCATTCGGGAAACTCGAGGATGAACTCCGCCTTTTCCTTGCACCGTGCCTGGAGCGCGTCGCCCCGCGGGCCTTGCCCGCAGAGCGCGTGGAAGGCGTCGAACTCGCGGCGAAACACCGCTGCGCGATCCTCCGGTGGCAACCGATGAACTGCCCGGTGCTCAGCCGTGCCCTGCCAGTACCACAGGGCAGCCCCGACAACGAGCAACAGGATGACTCCGGCTCCGGCCAGGATCCTGCGAGATCCGCTCTTGGTCATGACGACGCTTCCGTCGCGTCCAGTCGACCGATCATGGTGAGAATCGCGCTGGCCGTGGTGATGGTCGAGTTGAGCGTTGTCGTTCCTTTGAAGAGCACGTCTCGTCTCGGATCCTGCACGCGTGTGATGATACTTCTGACTCCCAGCATCTGTGTCGCTGCCGCGACGACGGCGAGGTTGACCACGTCGTTTCGCGTCGCGACGACGAGCAGGTCCGCCTTCGAGGCTTCGGTCTGGTCAAGCACCGACGGATCTGTAGCGTCGCCTTCAATGCGACGCCCGCGAAAAGCCTTTGTGAGGCTCTCGAACGATGCGGGCTCGCTATCGACGATCGCAATGTGGTGGCCTTCGCTCTCGAACTGACGCGCCACGTGACTTCCAAGCTGCCCGCAGCCGACGATCACGATGCGCCGGCCTTCTGGACTCGCGATCGCCTGAACGTGCCGCGTGACGAGTGCCGCTTCGAGCGTGGTCGGACAGACAGTCTCAACGCCGAGATGGGCGAAAGAATCGGCTCGCTTCGGATCGCGGACGCGACCAATCGCATGCTTGACGTGGTGGAGCTTTTGAGCGACGACACCGATCACGACGTTCAGCTCGTCCTTCCGCGTTGCCGCAATCACAACGTCGGCGCCATGCGCTTCGGCTCGCTCCATGACATCGCTCGTCATCGGATCGCCAGCCAGGCGAACCAGGCTCGTGCTGCGCTGGATCGCGGAGAGCGCTTTCTCATCCTGGTCGATCGCCGTGACCGCCATCCCCTCCGCAGTCATGCGTTCCACGAGGCACGTCCCCAGATATCCGCATCCAACGACGACGACTTGCAGCATGATGGTTCCAGTCCGCTCAGGCCCTTGTTGCCAACGCCTGGCGATCCACCGTTGTGCAATGAGCGTTCCAGCGTTGGTGCGGGCGGCTGGATCGTTGACGCGGGCCTTGCGACCCCGTCGCTAGATTGCCGTATCTAATGGGGAAAACACGGTTCGCAGCCGCGGCCCTGGCACACATCGAGACGAGCGAAATCGGCGCCGCCAGGGCCGAATGCTTGCAGCTCGCGATCCTTGGCCGCGAGGACATGTTGCGTGGTGCACGCCGTCTGCCGGCGACGTCGCGAAACGGTCATAGACCACGGGTCTCAGAAAGAGGGCCGGCTGCTTGGCTCCCGCCGGGTCGGTCGCCTTGCGAGTCGCAACCAACTTCACCGCCCTTCCTTGCGGCGCGCCGGGCGAGACGAACTCCCGAGCAGCTCGCTGCGAGGTATCTGAAACGTCTGCTCTCGAATCAAGTCGCGGAGATACGTGGTGTCGACACGCGAAATAGATCGCGTCGCGGAAGCGGGCACGTTCATTGCTCAGGCTGAGTGCCGAAACGATGAAAGGTGCACTCATGCTCGTGTCACGTCACCAGGTTGGCTCGCGTCTCTTCCGTTGCTCGGCGTCGGATGCAATGCGGATGTTCATCAGCTCTCTTGCGGCGGTCCTGGTGATCGGACTTCCCTCGGTCGGAGCTGCGCAGGACGCCGAGGGTGTTTCAACTCCGGGCGCGGGCACGGGCACGGCGCATCCCGAGAACGCTGGATCTGCGCTTGCCCCTCCTGACGACGCACGATCTGCGTCGCCGCCTCCTCAAGAGCGGGATGTGGCTGCACCGCAAGACGCGGGGGCGCCCGAAGCCGGCTCTGTAAGCACTCCGGCCTCGGACGCCGCGGAATCCCCTTGGGACGACCTTCGCGAGCATCTCCGATTCCGCATGTTCGGCGACGTCTACTACATGAAGGATTGGCTGTTTCCCGAGGACGCCCAGGACATCAGCGCCGCTGTTCCTCACCGCGCCTACGCGCACACCAACGGATTCGCCCTATCGTTCATCGGCATCGACGCCGACTATCAAACACAACATTTCGGGGCGACAGTCAATCTGCGCTTCGGACCGTCCACGCCAAGACTGCTCAGCGGCTCGCCACCGGCGGCCGGCCTCGCCCTCGAAAACCTCAAGCAAGGCTTTGTCTCCTGGCGCCTCACGGAAGGTCTGCAATTCGACCTCGGCCAGTTCGACACCATCTACGGGGCCGAGGTCTCCGAGAGCTTCGCGAACATCAACTACACGCGCGGCGCCCTCTACTACCTGATGCAGCCCTTCTACCATACCGGGTTGCGGACCGTTTACGCCCCGACCGACTCGGTCACACTCACAGCGCTCGTCGTCAACGGAACGAACACCTTCATCGACTCGGATCCTTATCCGGACGTTGGGGTGCAGGCTACCTTTGCCCCGAGCGACAGCACGAGTCTTTCGTTGGGCTACCTGCTCGGGGTCACGGAGAACGACGTCAACGACGTCGATCTGAGCCACCTCGTCGATGCCATTGCGCGTTTCAATGCGGGTGACTTCTCTCTCGTATTCAACGCCGACCTCGGTGTGCAGACCCCGCAGTCGGGTGCGACAACCTTCTTCTGGGGCGCGAGTCTCGCGGCGGGCTACAGGGTAGTCGACTGGTTCGATGTCGGTCTTCGCGGGGAGGTGCTCCAGGATCCTGATGCTGTTCTCTACGGAACGGATCTGCTGCTCACCACCGGAACGCTCACGCTCGGATTCCGGCCGATTCCCGACAGCGACAACCTGCTAATCCGCCTGGACAACCGGATCGAGTACGCAACGGAGCCACTATTCCCAAGCGACGGTACCCTCGAGATGCCAGGGACCGATCTTCACAACGTCTGGGGTGCCACGATTCTGGGAGTCGTGGTCAAGACCAACTGATCCACGTCCAGAGGCATCAAGCGGTGCGGGCCATGAATATCGCCTTCTTTCTCACTCCCAAGAGCGACGTCGTCTGGCTGTCGATCAAGGACACCGTGCGGCAATGCCTCGCCGCGATGCAGCGGTCGGGCTACACCGCAGTCCCGCTGCTCGACGAAGGCGGACACTACGTCGGCACCCTCAGCGAGGGCGACCTCTTGCGCAAGCTCGCCGACGCTCCGAGGCGATCGCTGGAGGACATTCAGACTCTTCTGCTTCAAGAGCTCCCGCTGCGTGTCGCCGTACGAGCCGTCGGCATCGACGCGGAGATGGAGGAGCTCTTCTCGCGCGCGCTGGAGCAGAACTTCGTGCCGGTCGTCGACAGCCGCAACGCGTTCATCGGGATCGTCACCCGACGAGCGATGATTCAGTACTTCGCCGACAAGGCCGGTCTGCGATCGTCGGGAGCAGTCACGTGAAGTTGTCGCGCGCCGATCGCGCCGGCCGCCGGGCGTCGCGCAATCGTTTCGTCGATACCCGCTTGCACGCTGCACGGCGCTCGCGCACGCAGCTACGGACACGAACGCAAACATGGCTTGTAACAACAAGAACTTACACTGCTTTTATGGCACCTGACAAGCGCACCGCAAGGGAGGCACGGCCCTTGCACGGAGGAGTTCTGATGCTCATTCTCGCCTACCTCGCTCTCGGTCTTGTCTCGTTCGCCGGGCTCTACGGACTCACCGTCATGCTCGACCGAATCTGAACGGAGAAGCCCATGCTGATTCTCGCCTCCATCGTCTCGGCGTTTGCCTTTGTCTACCTGCTGGTCGCGATCGTGCGACCGGAGAAGTTCTAGGACGTCGCCCATGAACCTCACGTTTGGTCTCCTTCTCTTCGCGGTCACGGCCCTGCTTGCATGGCCGTTCGGTCGCTACATGAGCTGGGCGCTTGGACCGTTCGCGAACGACCGCTTCGATCGCATCCTGGAGCGCGTGCTCGGACGTGGGTCGCTTGAGCCACAGACGTGGAAGAGGTACTCCCTCTCGCTCATCGTCTTCAATGTGTTGATGTTTGGGTTCGTCTTCCTCGTGCTGGTGTTTCAGCACTGGCTGCCGTTCAACCCGGACGGCAAGGGTGGCCTCGAGCCGAGCCTTGCGTTCAACACGGCGATGTCGTTCACGACGAACACGAACCTCCAGCACTACTCGGGCGAGCAGTCGCTGAGCTACTTCTCGCAAATCTTCGGCATGGCCTGGCTGCAGTTCGTTTCGGCTGCCACCGGCATCGGCGCCTTGGCGGCGATCGCGCGAGCGCTCGGGCCAAAGAAGGAAATCGGCAACTTCTACCGGGATCTGGCCCGGGCGACGGTGCTGGTGCTGCTGCCGGTCTCGGTCCTCGTTGCATTCGCGTTGATTCTCATGGGCATGCCGATGACGCTCGATGGCGCAGCGGTTGCGCACACGCTCGAGGGCGCGGCGCAAACCATCGCGCGAGGTCCCGTCGCGGCGATGGTGACCATCAAACAGCTCGGGACGAACGGTGGCGGCTACTTTGGTCCGAACAGCACCCACCCATTCGAGAACCCGTCGTTCTACTCGAACCTCATTGAGAACTTCGCAATTCGTGTTCATCCCGATGGCGAGCGTATGGATGTTCGGTCGACTGACGGGGCGCCTCAAGCACGCGGCCGTCGTGTTCGGCGTGATGACGGCGATCTTCCTCGCCATGTCGACGACTTCGGTTCTCATGGACGCCCAGCCCAACGCGGCGTTCGCCAACCTGCCCGTAGACCAAAGCCTTGGCAACCTCGAAGGCAAGGAGCTGCGTATCGGAACGCCGGGCGGCGCGTTCTGGGCGGTGTCCACGACCGCGACCAGCAACGGCTCGGTATCGGCGATGCACGACAGCCTGAATCCGCTCGCGGGACTCATGCCGCTCATCGGCATGTGGCTCAACGTAACTTTCGGCGGCGTGGGCGTCGGGTTCATCAACATGTTCCTCTACATCGTCGTGGCGGTGTTCATCGCTGGACTGATGGTGGGGCGCACGCCCGAGTATCTCGGACGAAAAATCGAAGCACGGGAGATGAAGCTCGCTGCGCTCGCGCTTCTCTTGCACCCGCTGTTGATTCTCGGCGGTACGGCGGTCTTCGCGGCAACGTCCTGGGGCGCCGGCACCATTGCCAACCCAGGCAGCCATGGCTTCAGCGAAATCCTCTACGAGTTCAGCTCCGCGGCGGCGAACAACGGCTCGGGGTTCGAGGGGCTGGGCGACAACACGGTGCCCTGGAACATCGCCACGGGTCTGTGGATGTTCCTCGGCCGCTACCTGCCGATCATCCTCCCGCTCGCCATCGCTGGCTTCTTGTCGGCGAAGAAGATCGTGCCCGAGACGGCCGGTACCTTCCGTACCGATTCGGCGCTCTTCGGGGTCCTTCTACTCGGAAGCGTGCTGCTTCTCGGTGCGCTGCTGTTCCTGCCCGCTGCCGTGCTCGGCCCCATCGCTGAGCACCTGACGCTGGCGGGAGCGCGCTAGGAGCACATCATGACGCGGCTCGATGAAACCTATGATGTGCTCCTTCAGTACGCGCGCGAAGAGATCCGCGCCCATCAGATGGAACGTGGCGAAGCGATCGCTCGTCAGGCGTTGTCGCTCGAGCCAGAGCGCGCCGCCGCCTACAACATCCTCGCCGTGGTTCGGGAGCTCCAGGGGCACCATCCCGAAGCGATGGACTTCCTGCGTGCCGGGATCGCGGTCGAGCCGACCTACAAACCCGCACAGCAGAATCTAGAACGGCTGGGTTCTTTCCCCCAACGCGGCGCAATCTTGTTTGGTGACGAGGAAGACGAAGGCAAGCGATGACCACGGAAACACATTCTGCTTCTGCGAGCGCCACGAGAAAGGCGAGCCGCAAAGCACCACTGTTGGCACCTGAACTCGTTCGCTCAGCGCTGCGCGAGGCGTTCGCCTTGCTTCTTCCGCAGCGGATGGTGCGTAACCCCGTCATGTTCGTCACCGAGCTCGGTGCCGCCCTGAGCACGCTGTCCGGGATCGCGGCGCTCCTATCGTCGAACGAGAGCGCTGGCTATCAGTTCGCCGTCGCCGCGATCTTGTGGGTCACGGTGCTCTTTGCGAACTTCGCCGAGTCGTTGGCGGAGGCGCGCGGCAAGGCGCAGACCCAAGCTCTTCGCGAAACGCGCAAGTCGACGGCTGCGAGACGTCGCGACGAGCACGGTCACATCGAGACGGTCACCTCGACCGATCTCAAGCCCGGCGACGTCGTGATCGTGTCCGCGGGTGAAACCGTACCCGCGGACGGCGAGATCATCGAAGGCATCGCCAGCATCGACGAGTCGGCGATCACCGGAGAGTCCGCTCCGGTCGTCCGTGAAGCGGGGGGGATCGCAGCGGTGTCACGGGCGGCACACGAGTCTTGTCCGATGAGATCGTCGTGCGGGTCACTGCGGAGCCGGGAGACTCCTTCCTCGATCGGATGATCGCTCTGGTCGAGGGCGCCAAGCGTCAGAAGACGCCGAACGAGATCGCGCTCACGATCACGCTGGCGGGGCTCACACTGGCCTTTCTCATGGTGACCGTCTCGCTCCTGCCGATGGCGTCCTTCTTCAGCGCGAGCATCGACCTCTCGACCGCGATCGCGCTCTTGGTCTGCCTGATTCCCACCACCATCGGTGGGCTGCTCGCCGCCATCGGGCTCGCGGGCATGGATCGCGCGCTCAAGTCCAACGTGCTAGCCAAGAGCGGCAAAGCCGTGGAGCTTGCTGGTGACATCGACACGGTCCTCCTCGACAAGACTGGAACGATCACCGAGGGGAATCGGCGGGCCACCGATCTGTTTGCCGCCAAGGGTGTATCGTCGAGCGTCGTCACCCAGGCCGCGTTGCTGGCCTCGCTGGCCGACAACACTCCTGAGGGAAAGTCGCTGACTCAGCTGTGTCGTGAACGCGCTGGCGGTGCCGCATTCGACCTTCCCAAGGACGCCGAGGCAGTGCCGTTTACGGCGCAGACGCGCGTGTCTGGAGTGAATCTTCCGGACGGTCGCCGGCTTCGAAAAGGAGCCGTCGACGCCATCGAACGTTGGCTCACGGAACAGGGCTCCCGCCTTCCGGACGAAGTCCGAGCGAAGGTCGAAGACATCGCTCGTGGGGGTGGTACCCCGCTCGTCGTCGCAGAGAACGACCGCGCGCTCGGTGTCGTCGCATTGTCCGACGTCCTCAAACCCGGCATCAAGCAGCGGTTCGAACGCCTCCGGGCAATGGGGCTGCGCATCGTCATGGTGACCGGCGACAACCCTCTGACGGCCGCGGCCATCGCCAAGGAAGCCGGCGTCGACGACTTCATCGCAGAAGCGACGCCCGAGGATAAGCTGGCATACATCCGCAAGGAGCAGAGCGGCGGGCGGCTCATCGCCATGATGGGTGACGGCACCAACGATGCGCCGGCGCTCGCGCAGGCGGACATCGGTGTCGCCATGAACTCCGGAACTCAGGCAGCCAAGGAGGCCGGCAACATGGTCGACCTCGACAGCGACCCGACCAAGCTCATCGAGGTCGTCGAGATCGGCAAGCAGCTCCTCATGACCCGCGGGGCGCTGACGACCTTCTCGATCGCGAACGACGTCGCCAAGTATTTCGCCATCGTTCCAGCGCTGTTCGTCGCCGCCATGCCAAGCCTCGCCGCTTTGAACATCATGGGTCTTGCCTCACCGCGCAGCGCGATTCTCTCGGCGGTGATTTTCAATGCGATCATCATTCCCGCCCTCATCCCCGTCGCGCTCAAGGGCGTCCGCTACCGCCCCGCAAGCGCCGACCGGCTGCTGCAACGAAATCTGCTCGTCTACGGCCTGGGCGGGCTCGTGCTGCCGTTCATCGGGATCAAGGCGATTGACCTGTTGCTCATGGCCATTGGTGCGGCCTAGGAAGGTTCGGATATGTTGAAGGATCTTTTCATCAGCGTTCGAGCATGGCTGGCAAGCCTCGCCGTCTGCGCTGTGCTCTATCCTCTCGCGGCGCTGGCTTTCGGCCAGCTCGTCGTCCCGGAGCGCGCGCAAGGTAGTCTAATCCGCAATGATGCGGGGCAGGTCATCGGAAGCAGCCTCATCGCTCAGGGATTCACACGACCCGAGTACCTCTGGTCGCGGCCGTCGGCGGTCGACTACAACGCTGCCGCGACCGGCGGAAGCAATCTCGCGTCAAGCAATCCTGCACTCACCGAGCGTGCAACAGGCGCGGTTACGCTCCTCTCGGCGACCGCCGAACGTCCGGTCCCCGGCGAGCTCATCGCAGCATCGGGATCGGGAATGGACCCGCACATCACGCTAGAAGGCGCGCTCTACCAGGTGCCGCGCATCGCGGGCGCGCGCGGGCTTGCCGCCTCGCGTGTGGAGGAGCTCGTTCGGCAGCATGCTGCTTCCAACCCCTGGTCACCGCCTCTCATCAACGTGCTGGAGACGAACCTCGCCCTGGACAGAAGCTTCGGTTCGGCCGCACCTTGACCGCCAATGCCGCCGTCTCACGCCCGTTCGGATGAATTCCTCGAGCTGGTCCGCCGCTCTCGCCAGGGCCGGCTGAAGGTCTTTCTCGGTCCGGCGGCGGGCGTCGGCAAGACCTATCGAATGCTCCAGGAGGCGCACCAGCTCAAGAAGCGCGGCGTCAATGTCGTGGTCGGAGTCATCGACACCCACGGTCGCGAGGACACAGCGGCCCTGACACACGGTCTCCCGCAGGTTCCTCTTCGCAAGGTGGAGTACCGGGGGGTCGAGCTCGAGGAGCTCGATGTCGATGAGGTCAGGAAACGAGCCCCGGAGATTGCACTCATCGATGAAGCGGCGCACACCAACGCTCCAGGAAGCAAGAATAAGAAGCGCTACGAGGATATCCTCGAACTCCTGCGCGCCGGCATCCACGTCTATTGCGCATTCAACATCCAACATCTCGAGAGCCTGAACGACATCGTCAAGAAAGCGACGGGCGTTACGGTGCACGAAACGGTGCCCGACTCGTTTCTGCGTCGTGCGGATCAGATCGTGAACATCGATCTGCCGCCCGACGATCTTTTGGAGCGGCTCAAGTCTGGGAAGGTCTATCCCGAGGATCGCATCGACTGGGCTCTCCGGCACTTCTTTCAGGTGGAGAACCTCGAGGCACTCCGCGAGCTTGCGTTGCGCGAGGTCGCCGAGTCGATTGGGCGTTCCCAGTCAAAGGGCAATGGCAACGACGACGCTCACGCACCGAAGGAGGCCCATCGAGCAACCGGCGGCCGCATCGTCGTCTGCGTGTCCTCCAGGTCGCCGCGAACGCGCTCGCTCTTGCGACGGGCCTCCCGCATGGCAGGTCGGCTCAACGTTCACTGGTACGCACTCTATGTGGAAACACCGAGCGAGAATCCAACGCGCATCGATGCGGCGACACAGCGGCATCTTTTCGACGGCCAGCAGATGGCCCGTGATCTAGGTGCGGACGTACAGCACATCAAGGCGGAGGATCCCGTCGACGGAATCCTGGAGTTCGCACGCGCCAACGGTGTGACCGACATCATCATCGGTGTCACCGAACAGCCGTGGTACCGACAGATCTTCGGCGCGACCGTTGCGCAGCGACTGGTGCGGCGAGCGCACGGCTTCGATCTGCACCTGCTATCCGCAGAGGAGCGGGAAACGTGAGCTTGCGAGCCAAGCTGCTGCTCTCGCAGCTTCCGTTGGTCCTTGCGCTGGCGGTGGTTGCCGCTGGCTCGCTGTACGCAGCCGTCCGCTTCGGCGCGGCGCCGGGCGAGATTCTTCAGGAAAACTTCCGCAGCTTCGATGCTGGACGCGGCATGCTGCATTCGATCGACACGATCGATCAGCACGTGATCTCCGCGAACCTGCGCGGCGAGGCCATCTCACGTGGCGAGCTGTCCGATCCACTCGCGTCGTTCGATCGCGAGCTGCGTCTTCAGGAGAGCAACATCACCGAGGAGGGTGAAAAGGAGTCGACGGAAGAGCTTCGGCGTCTGTGGGAATCGTATCGGGCCGGACTGGATAGGGTGGCGACCACGGAAGGACTGCAGATCTATCGCGAGCGTTCGCGTGCTCTTCGCGAAGCCGTCACTCGGATCCTCGAGATGAACCGTACGGCCATGCAACGCAAGAGCAGCGTTGCACGCGGGGAAGCGGAGCGAGTCGGGGGGCTCTCGCGACAAGCGCAGTGATCGCGTTCTTGCTCGCGGTGTTCCTCGCGGGTGCGTGGCTGCGCCGCATTCTAGCTCCGGTGCGCGTGCTCGAGCGGGCTGTGCAACGCCTTGCCGACGGCGATTTCGACGCTCGGATCCGAGTCTCGGGGAAGGACGAGATCGCATCCCTATCGAGCTCCTTCAATGGCATGGCGGAGCGCCTCGCGCAGTACCAGCAGAGCTCGATTGGCGAGCTCCTCGACGCGAACAACCGCCTCGAGTCGGTGATGGACAGCCTTGCCGAGGCGGTCATCGTGTACGATCTCGACGGGACACCAATCACGAGCAACGAGATCGCGTCCCGGCTCGTGGGTGCGGAGCTGAAGCTCGAGCTTTTGCCTGAACCTCTGCAGGACGCGGTGCGCAATGCCTTCGAGACGGTGCGGGACTCGGGCGAAGCATACGAGCCAGGCTCACTCGAGGCTGCCGTGGAGGTGCCTGGGGGGTCGATGCCCAAATGGTTTCTAACCAGTGCAACCCCCGTCCGTACGAAGGGCGAAGTACTCTCGGGTGTTACCGTTGCGTTGCGTGACGTGTCGCGAGGTCGGCGGCTCGAGGGATTCCACGGCGACCTTGTGGCCGCCGCGGCACATGAGCTCCGAACGCCGCTGACGTCGCTTCACATGGCGGTGCATCTTTGTCTGGAACAGGCCGCCGGACCCTTGACGGACCGGCAACGCGACTTGTTGGCCGCAGCACGGCAAGATTGCGAACGGCTGCAGTCGGTCGTTGAAGAGCTGCTCGAGATGGCGCGGCTCGAATCCGGTGCGGCGCGGCTCGCCCGGTCCAAGCTCAACGTCGCAGATCTCATGAAGGACGCCGTTGCTCGCCACGAGGCCCAGGCACGTCAAGCCGGAAAAGGCCTGGCGATCGTTCCAGGCGACAGTTTGGTCGCGATCGATGCGGACCCATCGCGCCTCCAGCGGGTGCTGGACAACCTGATCGAAAACGCGATTCTTCATGCTGGCGAGGGTGGGCGCGTAGAGGTTGGCTTCGAATCGGGCGGCGGCCCTACGAGAATCTTCGTTGACGACACGGGTCCGGGGGTTCCGGAGGAGCTCCGCGAGCGCGTCTTTGCGAAGTTCTTTCGAGTGCCAGGGACGAGCAAGCAGGGAAGCGGTCTCGGGCTCAGCATCGTGGAGGACATCGTCCGAGCCCACGGCGGAACCGTCGGCGTCGATACCTCCCCGCTCGGCGGAGCGCGCTTCTGGTTCACGATCCCCGTGAAGTCCAAGGACGACAACGGGCAACGTCAGGCGGATGGATTCCGGCTCCTCGCCACCCTCTTCGTAGCGCTTGAGCCGGCGCCAGAGGGTTGATGGGTCGATGCCGAGAACACGTGCGGCCTCCTCCCGGGTCGCTGTCCGCGCCAACACCCGAAGCATGTGCTCCTTTTCGACCTGGCCGAGCGTGAAGTCGCCGCCGACCGAGGGGACCAGGCTGGCGCCTCCTCGCACGCGGTCGGAGAAGCTCTCGGGGCCAAGAACCTCCCGTGGCGACAAGACGACGGCGCGCTCCATCTCGTTCTTGAGCTCACGCACGTTGCCGGGCCACGTGTAACCAAGTAGGACGGCGTCCGCTTCCGGACTCAAAGCCGGTGTGGGACGGCCGACATCCCGCGCCGCGAAAGAGAGGAAGTGGTGGGCCAGGGCGACGAGATCCTCGCCGCGTTCGCGCAGAGCGGGAACCGTTACCTCGATCACATTCAACCGGTACAGAAGGTCCAGACGAAAGCGTCCAGCCTCGACGTCTGCCTGGAGGTCGCGGTTGGTGGCGGCAACCAAGCGGACGTCGGCGCGTCGCGTCTGGGTGTCCCCGACGCGTTCGAATTCTCGATCCTGGACGAAGCGCAAGAGCTTGGTCTGAAGCGCCGGAGAGATTTCACCGATCTCATCCAAGAACAGGGTTCCGCCGTCGGCGTCTTCCACCTTGCCGCGCTGATCTCGCACCGCTCCAGTGAAGGCTCCCCGCACATGACCGAAAAGCTCACTCGCAAGCAGCTCATCGGTCAAAGTCGGGCAGTTCACCGTCACGAGTCGCCGAGCGGCGCGGGCGCTTCGCTCGTGCAGGAGGCGGGCGAGGACGCCTTTTCCGGTCCCGCTCTCCCCGCGAAGCAGTACCGCCGCGTCAGCCCTGGCCGCTTGCGTGATGGTGTCGATCGCCTGCTGCATCAATTTCGAGTGGGTCTCGATCACGATTCGAGGCGACGTGTCTGCGAGCCTTCCCTCCAGGTCGGCCACGCGACTCTCGAGAGCGGCCCGTTCCCGATATCGATCGACGATCAGCCGTATCTGCGCCGGAGTGAAGGGCTTGGGCAGGTAGTCCTGGGCGCCCGCCTTCACTGCCTGTACTGCGCTCTCGATGCTCGCGTACGCGGTGATCATCACCACCGCCAGGCGGGGAGAAAGCCGGAGGAGCTCCGGCAGCAGAGCCATCCCATCGGCTTGGCCGAGCCGCACATCGAGAAACACGATGTCGAAGGGACGGCGCTCGACTACCGCCAGGGCTTCGCGTGCCCCTGCGGCCGCATGAACCTCGCAGCCGATCGACTCGAGACACACCGAGAGCGTCGAGCGGATGTTCGGCTCGTCGTCCACGACTAGCGCGCGCAACGGTGTAGAGTCCATCAAGCCCCTATTCAGCGTCAGCCACCCAGATGATGCAAGCTCCAGGCCGCGTCCAAAGGCAAGGGATTGCACGGGTCCGCTGCGCGGCGTCCGTGCAAGATGCACGACCTCGGGACGCCCCGCATTGCGCCGCGCGCGGCCGGGCTCGGAAAAAGGCCTAAGATCAGGCACCAAAGTGGCTATCCAGTTCGGCGCAATCCTTGCTGACTCCGGGAGTGTGCCGGATCTCGAAAGGACGAACCCGATCGAGCTCGTAAGCGCCGGCATCTTCGTCCTCGGTTGTGTGGGGTTGTGCGCGATGCTCATCTGGCTCGGGCCCGACGGCTTCGCTCCAGGCTTCGGGCTCTACGCGCTCGGTTGGGTCGTCGCCATGGAGGTGGAGGACCGGTATCGGCATCGTTGGAAGCGTGGCCTCCTGCCGAAGGCTCGATCCCTGCCGCGGCACACAGATCCCGACCGGGCCGCCACACCTGAGTCGTCGTCCGGCGAACGCTCTTAGCTTCACAGCTGCTAACCCCAGAGCCATTTTCGTTGGCAACCACCACATGGCATCGCCCAGCCATTCCCGCCGCGTGCTCTGAGCCCCGCGCGCGACGACGAGAACGCGAGCGACATCAACGACGTGCGTCCTGTGAAGCAACCGGTCGCCGGTCGGCAAGCACAGGGCTGTAAAGCTCAGAGCCGCGCGTTGTTAAATCCGACTCGCAGAGCCGAGCCCGGCTCTCTGCCCCTCAGAGCCGCTCTTCGGGCGTCGCGAAGCAGCTCGCGCGCGACCTCGTGCTCTGAGCATCGCACGCGACCACGAGCGCGCGCCGATCACCGAGATGCCGCAAGACCCCGCGGAACAACGGGAAAAAGAAGAGGGCCTCGCCGGTCATCCCGATGAGGCCCTCTGTTTACCTGGCGCCCAAGGTGGTTCGCCTTGGGCAAAAATGGCTCCGGAAGTAGGACTCGAACCTACGACCAATCGGTTAACAGCCGACCGCTCTACCAGCTGAGCTATTCCGGAATGGGCTGCGAAAGATATCGCGGGGGGGTTGGGTGTCAAGGTCGGGGCCGGGAGGCTGGCGGGGGCTGGAATTCGTGTGGAATCTCAGGTGCTGCGGGGTGGCGCGGCTGTGACGATTCATGTGAAGCGTGAGGCGTGGCGCCGCACCTCTCGCTGCTCGCTCAGCGCGCCGCCGGGTCGGCGACGCGCTCGATGATGTGGAAGCCGAACTCGGTTTCGACCACGCCGCTGCGCTCGCCGGGCTTGAGGGCGAAGAGGGCGCTTTCGAAGGGGGCGGCGAAGGCGCCGCGGGCTTGGATGCCGAGGTCGCCGCCGCGCCGGGCGGAGCCGTCCTCCGACTCCTTGCGCGCGAGCGTGGCGAAGTCGGCGCCGGCGTCGAGCTGGCGCAGCAGCTCTTCGGCGCGCTGCTTGGCCTGGGCCTTGGTGCGCGTGATGCTCTTGGGCGCCTTCTCGGCGCCCTTGTAACGGATCAGGATGTGGCGGGCGTGGGCTTTCTCCACGGCGCAGCGCCGCACCAGCACGTAGCCATACGGGGCCTCGACCGGCGCGGGCGCGGTCTGGCCGACCTGCAGGCCGAACAGTGGACCGAGCAGCGCGTAGTGCAGCTGCGGCCAGGCGTTGCGCGCATAGGTGCCCATCTCGCCGCCGCGCGGTGCGCTCGAGGGCGCGTCGGATTCCTTGCGCGCGAGCTCGGCGAAGTCGGCGCCGGCTTTGAGCTGGTCGAGCAGCGCCTGCGCGCGCTTTGCGGCCGCGTCCTTGCTGCGGCTGATGCCGGGCTTGGCATGCGCGGCGCCCTTGTACGAGACCACGATGATCTGGCCGCACGCCTCCTCGGTAGCGGACTGCGGCGCGGGCTCCGCGGGCGCCGGCGCGGTCCCCGGCCCCGCCCCCGTCGTCGTGCTCGTGCTCGTAGTCGTGCTCGCCCCCTCCCCCGCCGGCGTCGCCGCCGTCTGCGCCGTTCCCGCCGGCTTCTCCGCCTTCTCGGGCGCAGGCGCCGCCGGCGGCGGCCCGCCGCAACCCAGCGAGCACACGAGACAAACGGACGCGAGCGAGGTCAGCGGGCGGCGGCGCATGCCCCATTTACGCCCGCCGCAGCGGGCGCGCGCAAGAGCGCAAGGCCGGGGGCCGCGCCCACCCTGGCCGGCGCCGCGCATTCGGGTTACAAACGCCGGCCTGATGGCGACCGCAGCTTCACGCAACCCTCCCGCGCCGGCCGCCGTGCGAGTCGGCATCCTGACCGGCAGCCCGAGCGACCTCGAGGTCGTGAACAAGGCCAAGGCCACGCTCGAGCAGCTCGGCATCGGCTGCGAGCTCAAGGTGCTGTCGGCGCACCGCACCCCCGAGCGCGTGAGCGCGTATCTGCAGCAAGCGCCCGCGCGCGGCATCGAGGTGCTGATCGCGTGCGCGGGCATGGCCGCACACCTGGCGGGCGCGGTGGCGGCGCAAACCATGCTGCCCGTGATCGGCGTGCCGCTGGCCTCGGGCGCGCTCGCGGGCATCGACGCGTTGCTCGCCACCGTGCAGATGCCGCCCGGCATCCCGGTCGCAACCGTGGGCGTGGACGGCGCCAAGAACGCCGCCTATCTGGCCGCGCGCATCCTCGCGCTACACGACCCCGCCATCCGCGCTGCGCTCGAAGCCGACCTCGCCGAGCAACGCAAGAAGTACGACACGGTTTGAAGGGCGAAGGCGCGGTAGGCTCGGCGTGGACGTGAGTCTAGGCGAGTCGACCACGACGCACGACTGGTGCCGGGGGGCGTGGTGGGTGTGGGCCGAGGCGGTGCCTCGAGGAACCCTACCGGCCTCTTCCCAGCATCGCCTCCAGCGCGTCTTCCAAGCGGGGGTACTCGAAGCGGTAGCCGGTGATTTCGAGCTTGCGGGGGCGGACGTTGGCGCCGCTCAGCAGCATCTCTCGCGCCATCTGCGCGCCGAAGGCGGTCTTGAGCGCGAGGGCCGGGACGGGCACGGCCGCCGGGCGGTGCAGCACACGACCGAGCGCATGGCACAACTGCCGGTTGGTCACCGACTCGGGCGCCACCACGTTGACCGGGCCCGCCAGGTCGGGGTGGCGCGTGGCGAAGCGCGTGGCGCCGACCGCGTCGGCGAGCGCGATCCAGGGCATGCGCTGCTGCCCGCTGCCCAGCCGCCCGCCGAGCCCCATACGAAACGGTCCGAGCATGCGCGCCAGCGCGCCGTCGAACGGGGTCAGGATCACGCCGTAGCGCAGCTTGACCACGCGGATGCCGGCGTCGGCTGCCGGCTGGGTGGCCGCCTCCCAGGCCTCGCACAGCTCGGCCAGAAAGCCCTCGCCGCGCGGGCTCTCCTCGTCGACCGCGGTGTCGCCGCGATCGCCGTAGAAGCCGACCGCCGACGCGTTGACCAGCACGCGCGGCGGCTGCCGCAGCGCCGCCAGCGTGCGGCACAGCAGCGCGGTGCTGTCCACCCTGCTCGCCCACAGCGCGCGCTTGCGCGCCGCGCTCCAGCGCCCCTCGCCTAGGTTCTCGCCGGCCAGGTTGACCACAGCGTCGCAGCCCTCGAGCCGCTCGGCCTCGATCGTGCCGGCGGCCGGGTCCCAGTGCCCGAGCCCGGGTTGGTCGCTCTGCCGGCGCTTGCGGCTGAAGGCCGTGACCGAGGTGCCGGCCTTGAGCATGCCGGCCACCAGCGCGGTCCCCAGCATGCCGCTCGCCCCGAGCACACACGCCCGAGAAACCGCGGGGGTGCCATCGGGATATATGGAGATGATCGAGTCGGACATCGATCTCGACGCGCCGGCGCGCGGCCCCGGCGCGCCCTGCCCGGACCGCCGCAACCCGGCAATACTGCGTGGGATTTGCCGGCCGGGCAACGAGTGCTTCATTTCACGGGGCGGATGGGTGTAGGGTCCGCGGCCGTGGAGATCGCCTTCGTCACCCCGGAAATCACGCCCTACGGGCGCGGCGGCGAGGTGGCCGACGCCTGCGCCGCGCTGCCCAAGGCCCTGCGCAGCATCGGCCACAAGGTCACGGTGATCTCGCCGCTTTGGCCCGACATCGACCCCACCGCGCGCGGCCTGGCGCGCCGGCTGAGCGGCGTCGAGGTCGAGCTCGGCGGCACGCGCCACACCTGCACGCTGCACGACGGCCGCACCACCGGCGGGGTCGAGCTGCTGTTCGTGGGGCAGGCCGAGCTGTTCGCGCAGGATGCGCTGGGGCCGGAGGCGGCGCTGGTGCTGGCGCTGGCCGCGGAGCAGGCGCTGCGCGCGCGCTCGCCCGAGCCGGAGGTGGTGCACGCGCACGGCTGGTTCGCGGCGGCCGTGCTGCCGCTGGTACAGCAGTCGCTGCCGCAGGCGGTGCGCGTGCTGTCCCTGCACGACGCGCGCCAGCAAGGGCTGCTGCGTGCGCTGCCCGCCGGGCTCACCCCGCCCGAGGCGGTGCGCGTGCTGTGCGGCGAAGGCGAGCGGGCCAGCCTGCTGCGCGCCGGCATCGCCGCGGCCCAGCGGGTGGTCGCCAGCTCCGAGACCGAAGCCCAGGCCTTGCTCGACGACGGCCACGAGGCGGGCCTGCGCGATGCGCTCGGCGCCGAGAACAAGCTGTTCGGCATCCTGAACGGGCTGGACGCCGCGCGCTGGAACCCGCTCACCGACCCGCTGCTGCCCGCGCGCTTCGATCACGCAGACCTGCGCGGCAAGGCGCGCTGCAAGGACACGCTGCAGCTCGAGCTCGAGCTGCCGATCCGTCCCGACACCCCGCTGGTCGTCAACGTCGGCGGCGGCTTCCCGGGCGGCGCCGAGCGCGTGGTGCGCGAGATCGCCGGGCCGCTGCTGCACAACGACGTGCAGCTGGTGGTGGTGGACTGCGCCGCGGACGAGCGCGACGCGCTGCTCGCGCTGGCCGAGGAGTACGACGAGCGCCTGCGCGTGATCGACAGCAAGCAAGAGCGCATCCAGCACCTCGCGCTGGCCGCCGCGGATTTCGTGCTGCTGCCCGCGCTCGATCCCGGCCGCGGCGACCTGCACCTGTGCGCGCAGCGCTACGGCGCGCTGCCGATCGCGAGCAAGGCGGGCGCCATGGCCGACGCGGTGGTCGACTGCGACGCGGCGCTCACCACCGGCTCGGGCTTCGCCTTCGAGCCGGGCGACCCGAGCGCGCTGTTGTCAGCCGCGCAGGCGGCGCTCTCGGCCTTCGGCAAGCGCGAGGCGTTCGCCGCGCTGCGCAGGCGCGTGATGAAGCTCGACCTATCCTGGGAGCGCAGCGCCCGGCGCTACGAGCACCTCTACCGCACCGCCAAGACCACCCCTGCCTGACCCTCGCTGCCGTGGTCGTGCTCGTGCACGGGCTCGTCCTCGTGCTGGCTAATCCCGATAGTTCTCGAACTGCAGCTCGACCCCGAAGTCGTAGTTGCGCAGCTCGGCGATCGCCTGTTGCAGGGTGTCGCGCTTGGGCCCGGTGACGCGCACCTGGTCGGCCTGGATCGCGGCCTGCACCTTGAGCCCGGTGCCCTTGAGGAACTTCACCACTTCCTTGGCCTTGTCCGTGCTCAGGCCCTGGTTGAGCTTGACCAGCTGGCGAAACGCGCTGCCGCCCGCGGGCGCCGGTTTCTCGGGTGCAATCGCCTTGAGCGAGACCTTGCGCCGCACCAGCTTCTCCTGCAGCACCTGCAGCGCGGCCTCGAGCCGGCCCTCGCTGTTGCTGCGCAGCACGATGCCCTCGTCGCCGCGCTCGATGCCGCTGTCGGTGTCGCGAAAGTCGTAGCGCGTCGCGATCTCCTTGGCCGTCTGCTGCACGGCGTTGTCGACCTCGTGCATCTGCACCTTGGACACCACGTCGAAAGACGGCATGGGCAGCCCTCCTTGCGCGCACCATAGAACGCGCGCGCGGGCTTTTGCAAAGCCCCGCCCGCGCGTGGCCCTTCAACCCAATGAAAGCGGCTCGTCGGGCAGCTTCGCATCGCTGCCGCGCAGGTAGACCGGCTCGAGCGCGGCGACGTCCGAAGCCCCCTGCGCTTGCCATTCGCGCCACGCTTCGGACGCCACGTGGCGCCCTTGCGGCAGGTCCAGCGCGGGCTCGACCAAGCGCGCGCCAGGGCCCAGCACGGCCGCAAGCTGCTCGAAGCCGCGCCGCGCCCCGCCGCCGCACAGCCACAGCGGCTCGCCCGCAGCCGCCAGCGCCGCGACCCGCTGCGCGAGCGCCTGCGGCAGCATGCGTTGCGGCGCAAGCAGCGGCTGCAGCGGCTGCGCCCCAGCCACGCGCGCGAACGCCGCCGCGAACAGCTCGCCCTTGCCCGCGTCCAGCACCGCCAGCGCGCGCGCCGCCTGCTCGCGCGCGAGCGCCCCGGCCGCCATCACCTGCAGCGAGCCCACGCCGCGCAGCGCGATGCCGGTGGCGAGCGCAAGCCCTTTGGCCGTCGCCAGCCCCACGCGCAGGCCGGTGAACGAGCCCGGCCCCACGCCCACCGCGATCAGCTCGAGCTGCTGCAAGCGCAGGCCGGCCGCTGCCAGCACCGCCTCGATCCGCGGCAGCAGCACCTCGCCGTGCTTGCCGCCGTCCTCGGCCGGCGAATCGTCCTGCGCCAGCACGCGATCGCCGTCGCACACCGCGACTGCGCTGATCGCCGAGGAGGTATCGAAGGCCAGGATGCGCATGCGGGGGAGCGTAGCGGATGGGTGCGGCGGCGGCCACGCTTGCGGCGGCGGCGGGGGGTTCGACTGCGGTTCGACTACGACTACGAGAACGATCACGACTACGACTGCGAGGACACGTGCGGGGACGCGTGGCTACAGGTCGGCGGCGCAGCGGAAGCCGAGGGTGATGTCCTTGGCCTCGGCTGGGCGGGCTTGGCGGGCGGCGCCGCGGCCGTAGCCACCGCGGCCGTCCCAGCCGTTGCCCTTGACCACGCGGTAGCCACGGCGGGCGGGCCAGGGGGTGCTGGTCCACTCGAACACCAGCCCGCCCATGTCGGTGAAGCCCTCGGGCGTGTTGCCCTGCGGCAGCGAGCCGACCTCGAGCGTGTCGCCGTCTCCGCGCTGCGCGCCATCGACGCGAAACGGATCGAAGCGGCTGCCCCACGGGTAGATCCGGCCGGTGGGCCCGCGCGCCGCGCGCTCCCACTCGTCCTCGCGCGGCAGCCGCGCGCCGCGCCAGGCGCAGTAGAAGCCAGCCTCGTCCGCGCTCACCAGCACCATGGGATGGCGCCCGCGCTCGGGCGGCGGCCTGCGGTCGCTCCACAGGAAGCGCTGCAGCTGCGCGTAGTCGTGGCGCAGCCCGAAGCGCTTGCGCAGGGCCTGCCAGTGCGCAGCGTCGAGCGTGTCGGCGGCCGGGGGAAACACGCCGCAGGCGGCCACGAACTCGGCGTAGAGCTCCTGGGTGACGGGGCTCCTGTCCATGCGAAAGCCCTCCACGTAGGCGCGCCGCGCCGCGGCCTCGTCGCGGAACAGCGTCTGCCCGCCGGGGCCGTAATCGAGCCGCGCCTGCGCGCGCTCCTGCTCGCTCGAGCCCTCGACCGCCGGTCCTGCCTCCACCACCAGCATGCGGGCCTGGGCCGTGTCATTGAGCGGTCGCGGCACGTCGATGCACTCGGCCACGCGCGGGCCGAAGCTGGGCTCGCGTGGCGGCGGCAGCGGCGCGGCTGCGCAGGCCGCGACCAGCGCGGCGCACAGTCCCAAAATGCCACGGGTCGCCTTTATATGGGCCGGGGAAGCGCTCCCCGGCTCTCGTTGCTTGACCAAGCCGCCCGCTGCCAATAGGTTCCGCCGCATATGTTCGCAGGCAGGGTACACCGAGCCGCGACGCTCCCGGAATCTCGGGCGAGCCGCGCCAGCGCAGCCGAGCGCGCCTTCGGCGGCGGCGAGCGCTGAGATGCTCGGCCTGCTCAAGCCGACGGACCCGGCCTGGGTACACTCCGCCGAAGCCGATCTCGACGGGCTGCTCAGCGATCACGCGCACTGCGAGCTCAAGGCCGCGCAAAGCGCGCTGAGCCTGGTCGGCCGCCACGGCGGCGAGGCCCCCCAGCTCGTCGAGCCGCTGTGCGCGCTGGCGCGCGAGGAGAGCCGGCACTTCGCCGATGTGCAGGGCCGGCTGCGCGCGCGCGGCGCGCGACTGGGTCTGCCGCGGCCCGACGACTACGTGGTGCAGCTGCGCGCGGCGGCGCGCCGCGACCGCGAGGACGCCCGGCCGGCGCTGCTCGACCGGCTGCTGGTGGCGGCGCTGGTCGAAGGCCGCTCGTGCGAGCGCTTCCGGCTGCTGTCCGAACGCCTGCGCGACACCGCGCTGCGCGGCCTGTACGCTGGGCTGATGGCGGCCGAGGCACGCCACTTCACCTTGTTTTCGTCGCTCGCGGCCGAGTGCTTCGGGGCGGCCGACAGCCGCGCGCGGCTGTGCGCACTGGCCGAGCGCGAGGCGGCCATCGCCGACCGGCTCCCGCTCGGTCCCACGGTACACGGATGAACCAACCAGGCAAGGACGCCGATGAGGCCGAAGCCGCCGAGCGCAGCGCGGCCACCCGCGCCAGCGTGAACGAGACGCGCTGGGACAAGATCTCGCAGAACCTGCGCACGATCGGCGGCGCGGTGCTGCTGGCGCTGGTGATCCGTACCTGCCTGTTCGAGGCGTTCGAGATTGAGGGACCCTCGATGGAGCCGACGCTGCTCAACGGCGACCGCGTGGTGGTGGCGAAGTTCATGTACGGGCTGTTCTTGCCGCTGCGCGATCACGCCGACCTCAACTGGGGCAGCCCCAACGTGGGCGACGTGGTGATCATCAAGAGCCCGGCCGACGGCGTCGACATCGTCAAGCGCGTGATCGGCGTGGGCGGCGACGTGATCGAGATGCACGACGACATCGTGTACCGCAACGGCAAGCCGCTGCCCCGGCTCGACGTCGGGCGCTGCCAGACCGGAACCGGCTCGCTCAACCCCAGATGCCACTGGTACGAATCGAAGGTCGGCGAAAAGACCTTTCTCACCAGCACCTCGCGAATATCCTTCGATCCGCTGCCGGTCCACGTGCCGCCCAACTGCATCTACGTGCTCGGCGACCACCGCGACAGCAGCAACGACAGCCGCAACCCGGCGGTCGGCGCGATTCCGGTCACCCGCATCAAAGGCAGGGCGCTCAGCATCTACTGGTCCAACGGCGAAGACGGCCTGCGCTGGTCGCGGATGATGCACAACGTGCGCTGAGGGCCCAGAGCTGCGGCCGCCCGCCCCCAAGTCGTGGTTGTGGCCGGCGTGCAGTTTGGGTGGGGGTCGCCTAGGCTTGCGCGGTGGACCCGCGTGGGATCGTGAAGCGGCGGCTGGCAGCCGAGGTCGGCACCATCTTCAAGGACGCCCCGCAGCGGGTGGCGCTGCTCTACCCGAGCCCCTACCGCGCGGCCATGTCGTCGCTCGGCTTCCAGACCATCTACCGCGAGATCAACGCCGACCCCGGCCGTGCCGCCGAGCGTGCCTTCCTGCCCGACGACGTGGAGGCCTTTCGCCGCAGCGGCGCCACGCTCTGCACCTATGAAAGCGGGCGTGCGGTCGGCAGCTTTCCGCTGGTCGCGCTCTCGGTCGCCTACGAGCTCGAGCTCGCAGGCCTGATCGAGGTGCTCGAGCTCGCAGGCATCCCGCCGCTGGCGCAAGAGCGTGACGAGCGACATCCGTTCGTGCTGTGCGGCGGACCGCTGACCAACAGCAACCCCCTGCCGCTCGCGCCCTTCGCGGACGCGGTGCTGATGGGCGAGGCGGACGAGAGCGTGCACCTCGCGCTCGACCTGCTCGCGGCCAGCGCGAACAAGCAGCAGGCGCGCGAGACGCTGGCGGCCGAGCTGCCGAGCTGCTTCGTGCCCGCGCTGCACGGCGAAGCCTTGCCGCCGCTGGCCAAGGCGTCCCACGACAAGCTGCCGGCGTGGGCGCCGATCCGCACGCCCGACACCGAGCTCTCTTCGATGTTCCTGCTCGAGGCCGAGCGCGGCTGCTCGCGCGGCTGCCGCTACTGCGTGATGCGGCGCAGCACCAACGGTGGCATGCGCATCGTCGAGCTCGAGCGCATCCTGCGGTTGATCCCGGACGACGCGCGCAAGGTGGGACTGGTGGGCGCGGCGGTCAGCGATCATCCCAAGATCGTGCAGCTGCTCGACACGCTGGCGGCGCAGGGCCGCCAGGTGAGCCTGTCGTCGCTGCGCCCGGATCGCCTCAACGACGCCTTCGTGGGCGCGCTCCGGCGCGCCGGCGCGCGCATCCTGACCACCGCGCTCGACGCGGCCAGTCAGCGGCTGCGCGACGCGATCGCGCGCAAGGCGCGCGAGGAGCACCTGCTGCGCGTGGCGCGGCTGGCGCACGCGCACGGCTACCAGCACGTCAAGCTGTACATGATGCTCGGCCTGCCGGGCGAGACCGACGACGACATCGACGAGCTGGCGCGCTTCGCGACCGAGCTCTCGCGCATCCACCCGCTGGCGCTGGGGGTCGCGCCCTTCGTGGCCAAGCGCAACACCCCGCTCGACGGCCAGCCGTTCGCCGGCATCAAGCAGGTCGACGCGCGGCTGCGGCGGCTGCGAAAGGGACTGCGCGGCCGGGTCGAGGTACGAGCCACCAGCGCGCGCTGGGCGTGGGTCGAGTACCTGCTGGCACAGGGGGGTCCGGCGGAAGGCCGTGCGGTGCTGGCCGCGGTGCACGAGGGCGGGCGCTTCGGCGACTACCAGCGGGCGTTTTCCAGCCTGCCGGAAGACCGCCCGCGCCGACTGCTCAGCGTCCTGGCCTGATCGAGCTTCTCTAGTGATCCCAGCTAGATAGAAGCACGTCCTGGCCTCTGCATATTCTACACATAACGAATAATTGCAATCTAGCTTCCGTCTAGAGCGGTTTCTTCTGCTACCATTGTTTCTAGTAGCAGTAGATGAATCCGCTGTCGCAGTTCATAGGGGGCCCAAAACCAGGGGCCCAGACAGGTCATGAGGGGCACCCGGCCAAGGCCTCCGCGCGCCATGCCCTGTCCGCGCTGCTGCGCCAGCACGCGATCGATCCGACGCAGATCGACGCGTCCTTGTTTGAGGAGCTGGAGCTGAGCGCCTACGGCTGCGTGCTGGCACGCCGTGCGGGGCGCGCGCCGGGCAGCGCCGAAATCCATCGCTACATGGAAGCGCTGGCGAATAACTTCCCGCTGCGCGGCGTGTTGCTGCAAGCGGCGGCGGCACTGCGCGCGGCCGGCGTGCGCGCGATCGTCTACAAGGGCCAAGACTACCTCGAGCGCCTGTACGGCGAGCTGGGCGCGCGCCCGATGGCGGACGTCGACCTGCTGGTGCCGGAAGCCGAGCTCGGCGCCGCGGAGCAGGCGCTGCTCGCGGCCGGCTTCCTCGCAGATCGCGCCTGCAAGCTGATGCACGAGCGCAAGTTCTGCAAAGACGGCGTGGCGCTCGACCTGCACCACGCGCTGCTGCAGCCCGCGCGCATGGCGATCGATCACGAGCAGCTGTTCGAGCGCGCCGAGCCGTGCACGTTCGCGCCGGGCCTGCTCGTGCTCGAGCGCACCGACGCGCTGCTCGTGCACTGCATCAACCAGACCGTCAAGGGCTATCACCTGCCGCCTTCGTCGTACCTCGAGCTGCAGCTGCTGCTGCAGCAGGCCGACGCCGAGGCCGCGCTGCGGCGCGCCGGCCTCTGGCGCGCGCGCAGCGCGCTCTACACCTCGCTGCGCACGCTGGGCGAGCTGGGCAACCCGACCGCGCAGGCGCTCAGCGCGCGCGTGCAGCTCTCGGGCCGGCGCCGAGCCGTGCTCGACGGGGTGATGGTGCGCTTCGCGCTCGCATCGCTGCTGCGCGAGCAGCCCTCGCGCGCGACCATGCTCGCGCTCAAGACCACGCTGATCGACGACGCTGCTGCGATCGCGCGCTTCGTGCCGCAGTGGTGCTCCTGGCAGATGCCGTTCAAGCCCGCGCGCCCGCTGGCCTGCGAGCCGTCGATCCCGCGAGCGCCTCCCGGCGCGAGTAATAGCGTCTGGTCCTCGCGCCGGCCTACGTGCTGAGCGCACGCGGACCGGTGGTTGTCCGTTTCGCTCACGGCGCAAGCAGCGTGGACACTTGCCCGCGGCCATGGCGCATTTCGGCCGGGGTGGCGCACGAGTTTTACGCTGTAAACGGCTGCGCACGGTGCGGCCTGTGCGCTAAGGTGAGCCGTGGTGGTTTGCACAGGAATGCGGAGGTGGTGCGATGAGAGGAGCTGCGTCGCGCAGGCTCATGGTAGCGAGCTGCTGCACCGGACTTCTGTTGGCGTGCGGCAGCAGCGGTAGCGGAGACACGGGTAGGAACCTACCTTCGACCAGCCCGAGCACCGGAGGCGGAGGAAGCGCCTCGCAGCTCGGGAGCGGGGTCTCGGGCAGCGCCGGCACCTTCGGCAACGCCATGAACCCGCCGGCGGCACCGGCCACGCATCCGGTGACGAGCGGCATCTCCGATGCGGGGCTCAGGATGGGCGAGTGCGCCAGCGCGCTCGTCAACGTGTCCAAGAACATGCCGACGATCGTGTTCGTGGTCGATGGCTCGGCCAGTATGTGCGCGGACCTGGGTGGCGCCACGCGCTGGCAGGCGCTGCGCACCGCGCTGCTCGACCCGACCAACGGCCTGGTCTATCGGTTGCAGGATTCGGTCTCGTTCGGCGCCACGATCTACGACGGCACGATCGATCCCACCGCGTTCTTCGCGGGCGGGATGCCGCCGGCCATGCCCGGCACGCCCGAGAACCCCGAGTGCGCGGCAGGCGCCACGGTGCCCGACAACGTCACCGATTGCCCGCACCTGGTGGAAGTGCCGCCCGCGCTCAACAACGCGGCGGCGCTCGATAGCATGTTCCCGATGATGGAGATCGGCGGCTCGACCCCAACCGACAAGGCGCTCAGCCACGTCATGGACATGCTGATCGCGATGCGCCAGAACCAGGCGCCGGACCAGAAGGCGCAGAGCCCGACCTACGTGATCCTGGCGACCGACGGCACCCCCAATGACATCTGCACCGGCGGCATGAACACTGACGTCAGGCCACTGGTGCTGGCGGCCGCGGACCGCGGCGCCGCGGCCGGCATCACCACCTGGGTGATCAGCCTGGCCGATGACGCGACGCTGCAGATGCACCTCGACGAGGTCGCCAAGCACGGCGATCCCGGCAATCCGATGGCCCACACCTTCACCCCGAGCAACCCGGACGAGCTGGTCAAGACACTGGCTGGCCTGCTGGGAGGCGCGGTGGGGTGCAACGTGTCCCTCAACGGCCAGGTCAAGGTCGGCCTCGAGTGCATGGGCAAGGTGGAGCTCAATGGCAACCCGCTGCCGTGCTGCGTGCCGGACCCCACCGGCAACGGCAACTGGACTTGCGACGGCGCCCCGGCGTCGATGCCGAACGGCTGGCACCTGGTCGACCCAGGCACGATCGAGCTGGTCGGAGACGTGTGCGCGGAGTTCTTGAGCGCGCCCTCGGAGCAGCTGAAGGCGAGCTTCCCGTGCGAGGTGTTCATGCCGAAGTGAGGCGCGCGGCCGGCCTTCCTGGGTCGAGGTACTAACGCCTGAGTCGGGCGCCTGATCTCTGGCGCCTGCGCGCGCGCCACGCGCACAGCGCGAGCAGCAGCCATCCCGCGCCACCCCCCGAGGCGGTGGGCCGCGGCGCGCCGCCGGGCCGGGCCGCGCACAGCGCACCGCCGGAGAGCGCGCCCGGTGTCAGGTAGTCGGGTCGCCCGGTGCCGCTGCTGTCGCGCCGGCCTTCCTGGCGATCGGTGAGCCCGTCGGCGTCGGAATCGGTGTCGAGATAGCTCGGGATCTCGTCGCCATCGACGTCCGGCCCGAACTTCTTGCTGTCCTCGACCTCGAGCTTGGTCGTGATCGAATCGCCGTCGTCGTCGGTGTCCAGGTAGTCCGGGATGCCGTCGCCGTCGCTGTCCTGATCGGCCTGGCCGTTGCGCTCGTCGCGCGTGAGCACGCCGTCGCCGTCGTCGTCTGCATCGAGATAGTCGGGCGTGCCGTCGCCGTCGCTGTCCTGGTCCTGCCCGTCGGGCCGCTCCGCTAGGGTCGGAATGCTGTCGCCGTCGTCGTCGGTGTCCAGGTAGTCGGGCGTGCCGTCGCCGTCGCTGTCGACGTCCTTGCCGCCCGGCCGCTCGGCAGGCGTGGGCACGCCATCGCCGTCGTCGTCGGTGTCCAGGTAGTCGGGCGTGCCGTCGCCGTCGCTGTCCGGACAGTGCAGCATCATCGGGCACTCGCGCGCGTCCGGCACGCCGTCCCGATCAGTGTCGCCGAGCACCTCGGTGGGATCGAGATACGCCGGTACGCCGTTACCGTTGTTGTCGTCACGGCCCTCGTCTTGGTCGGAAAAGCCGTCACCGTCGCTGTCGGTGTCGCGCTCGTCGGGCAAGCCGTCGCCGTCCACGTCGAAGCCGAACTGCGCGCCGTCGGCGAGCTCGACCGCGGTGTCAATCCCGTCGCCGTCGTCGTCCGCGTCGAGGCGATCGGGCGTGCCGTCCTTGTCGGTGTCGCGGTCGCGCCCGCCCGGACGCTCGCTCGCCGTGCTCAGGCCATCGCCGTCGTCGTCGGCGTCCAGGTAGTCGGGCGTGCCGTCGCCGTCGGTGTCGCGCGGGGTCAGCGGGTCCTCGGCGCGGGTCGGCACGCCGTCGCCGTCATCGTCGGCGTCCAGGTAGTCGGGCGTGCCGTCGCCGTCGCTGTCGGGGCACGCGTTCTGGTCGGGGCACTCGAGACGATCGGGCACGCCGTCCCCATCCTGGTCGCCGCTGCCGGCGGCGAAGCTCGGGTCGAGGTAGTCGGGCACGCCGTCGTGGTTCTGGTCGCCGCCGTCCTGCGCCTCGAGCGCGTCTGACACACCGTCGCCGTCGCTGTCGTCGTCGAGCCAGTTGGGCGTTCCGTCGTGGTCGACGTCGTCGCCGTAGCGCTGCGCGTCGGCCAGCTCCGCGGCGGTCGGGATGGCATCGCCGTCGTCGTCGCTGTCGAGGTAGTCGGGCGTGTGATCGCCGTCGCTGTCGCGCGCGTCCTCCGGCATGCCGTCGCCGTTCGGGTCGGGCGCCTCCTCGCGCGTGGGCAGGCCATCGCCGTCGTCGTCCGCATCGAGATAGTCGGACGTGCCGTCGCCGTCGCTGTCCTGGTCCTTATTGCCCGGCCGCTCGCTCTCGGTGAGCAGGCCGTCGCCGTCGTCGTCGCTGTCGAGGTAGTCAGGGGTGTGATCGCCGTCTGCGTCCTGCGCGTCGCTGGGTTTGCCGTCGGCGTTCAGGTCGGCGTGCTCGGCCGCGGTGGGCACCCCGTCGCCGTCGTCGTCGGCGTCCAGATAGTCCGGGCTCACGTCGAGGTCGGTGTTGCGCGCGTCGGCCGGGTCGCCGTCGTGGTTGGGGTCCGCGGACTCCTCGGCGGTCAACAGCCCGTCACCATCGTCGTCGGCGTCCAGGTAGTTGGGCTTGTGGTCGCCGTCGCTGTCGTCGTCAGCGGGCGTGCCGTTGCCGTCGAGAATCCTCCAGGCGGCTGAGCAGCCCGTCGCCGTCGTCGTCGGCGTCCAGGTAGTCGGGCGTGCCGTCGCCGTCGGTATCGGTGTTCGCGCCGCCGGCGCGCTCCTGTTTGGTGGGCACGCCGTCGCCGTCGTCGTCGGCATCCAGATAGTCCGGCACCCCGTTGCCGTCGCTGTCGGCCGCGGTCGCGCGCTCGATCTTGGTGGGCACGCCGTCGCCGTCGTCGTCGGCGTCCAGATAGTCCGGCACCCCGTTGCCGTCGCTGTCGCGTGCCACGCCCGCGCTGCCGTCGCCCGCCGCTTCGTTCAGCGTGGGCACCCCGTCGCCGTCGTCGTCGGCGTCCAGATAGTCCGGCACCCCGTCGCCGTCGCTGTCGCGCGCCACCCCGGGGCTGCCGTCGCCCGCGGCCTCGTTACGCGTGGGCACCCCGTCGCCGTCGTCGTCGGGGTCGCGATAGTCGGGCACGCCATTGCCGTCGCTGTCGCGCGCCATGCCCGCGCTGCCGTCGCCCGCGCTCTCGCGCAGCGTCGGCACCCCGTCGCCGTCGTCGTCGGGGTCGCGATAGTCGGGCACGCCGTTGCCATCGCTGTCGCGCGCCACGCCCGCGCTACCGTCGCCCGCGGCTTCGTTGCGCGTCGGCACCCCGTCGCCGTCGTCGTCGGCATCCAGATAATCGGGCACGCCGTTGCCATCGCTGTCGCGCGCGCTGCTCGGATCGCCGTTGCCCGCGCCTTCGTTGCGCGTCGGCACGCCGTCGCCGTCGTCGTCGTCGTCGAGGTAGTTGGGCGTGGTGTCGCCGTCGGCATCGGCCGCACCCTCGAACGCGTCCCACACCCCGTCGCCGTCGTGATCGATCACCAGCGCACCGCTCGCGGTGTCGAAGCCCCCGCTGGCGCCGGGCTGGGCCGCAAAGGCCAGCGCGGATGCGCCGGCGCCGGCCGCACCCCCGCTCACGTCGAGCGTGGACCCGCTGCTGTCTTGGGCCTGCACCAGCACGCGCCCGCCGCCGCCGCCGCCGCCGGTGCCGAAGTCGGCGTCGGTGTCGCCGCCGGCACCGCCCGCCGCCGAGACGTCGCACACTGCGCTGCCCGCCAGCTGCAGCAGCACACTGCCGCCCGCGCCGCCGCCGCCCGCGCCGTCGCCGAAGGCGCCCGCCGGACGCTCGCCGTTGGCCAGAATCACACCCCCGCCGGCGAGCGAGGCCGCGCGCATGAACACGACGCCGCCGCCGGCGCCGCCGCTGCTGCCGCCGCCGTGACTGCCGTGACCGGCGCCACCGCCGCCGCCCAGTGTGAGCTGCGAGAGCAGCGAGCTGTACGCCAGCACCGCGCCGCCCAGCCCGCCCACGTCGCGGCTGGCGTCGGCCGGCGCGCTGTTGCCGCCCTGACCGCCGCCGCCGGCGTGGCCGCCGCCGCCGCCGCCCGCGCCCTGGCACACCCCCCCGCCGCCGCCGTCGGCGAGATTGCCGCGGCCGCTGCCGAAGTTGGCCGCAGCCGCGACGCCCGCGCCGCGCTGCGCGCCCGAGGTCGGCGCGAGATCGAGCGCGCTGCAGCCGAAGTTCTGCCCCGGACCGTCGTCGGCGTACGCGCCGCCGGGCAAGCCGGCGCCGCTGGCGCTGATCACGCCGTCGATCACCACCGGGCCGGCGACGAAGAAGGCCACGATGCCGCCGGTCTTCTCGCTCTCGTTCCACGGCGGCGCCACGATGCTGCCGCCGCCCTGCACCTGCAGGCTGCTCAGCTCCGGCACGCTCACCGCCTGCGTGACCCCGGCGTCGAAGCCGGTCTGTAGCGGTGCCTGCAGCAGCAGCTGGTTGCCCTGCACTGCGACCACGCGCGCAAGCTCGAAGCGGCCCACTGCGCTGCTGGTCAGATCGACCGGCGTGTCGGGATTGCCCGAAGCCGGCGCCGGCGACAGCCCGGTCGCCTGCCAGACCATCACCAGGTCGCCCTTGATGAACACGCTCGGATCGGCGACCGAGATCGCGCTGTCGCCGGCGGAGACCGCGAGCTCGACGCGCGCGCTGCGGTTGAGCGTGTAGCCGGGCTTGTCCACCACCAGCGGGCCCCAGTGACCATCGCCGAAGCCAAACGCATCGGGTGCCGCGCGCGCGAGCCGCGGCTGGCCCGCGACGGCGAGCGCGACGAGCAGAGCCAGCACGCGCGGTGCGAAAGCGTGCACGGCCGCTGCGCGCCGCGCGCGCGCGGCGGCGGCCACGCGGTCCTGGTCGCGCCGCGCACCCGTCAAGGACACCATGATAGCCGTGCTCCGGCACGCGCGGCCAGACTCCGGCACAGGCGTTATGCGTGTCGCACCCGGGTCGCAGCGCGCGCGTGGAAGCAACGCCGCGCCATGGCCGCTTCAGCCAACCCACGTTGTGTGCACAGCCGCGTGCTTCGCACAGAGTGTGCGCGCGCAGCGCTACGCGCGGCGCGCAGGATGCGCGTGATGATGGTCGCGGGCGGCAACGCGTGTAGAATTGAAGCGTGCGCGCGTTCAACGGAACGAGCTTCCGGGCTTTGGTACCAGGCGTAGTGATCGCGTGCACCTGCGCGCTGCTCGCGCAATCCGGCTGCAAGCACAGCAACAGCTTCTTCTCGGTCGACAAGCGCAAGGACCAGGACGGCGGCGGGCTCGACGCAGCGACCGCAAGCGACGCGGCGCAAGCCGGCGACGGCGGCAAGGGCATGGACGGCGGCCTCGGCTTCGACGCCGCGGGCGCGACCATGGACGCGGCCGTGCTCGGGCTCGACGCCTCGCTCGACTTGCCGGACGGCACCTTCATCCTGCCGGACGGCGCGATCGTGCTGCCCGACGGCGATATCATCGACATCGACGCGGCGCTCATGCGCTACGTGCCCGAGATCGACGTTTCGACCTGCGCCATTTCCGAGAACGACACCTACAGCACGAACGTCGACATCGGCGACGAAGGTGGCTTCTCGCTCGTGCCGGGGCAGACCGGCTTCGGTCTGGCTTACCGCGGCCTCGGCAGCGGCAGCTGCGCACAGGACATCGACGTGATGCACATCCCGGCGACCACCGGCTTTCCGCAGCCGCACTCGGTGCTGCCGGACTGCAAGCGGGTGACCGACGTGGCGCTGCTGGGGCAGAGCGACGGTTGGCGCGTCGCCTGGGTCGACAACTTCACCAACATGGCCGAGCTGCACACGCTCGCGCTCGACCTCGACATGAACGTGCCCGACGGGCAGATGCGGCGGCAGGTGACCGACAACCAGCAGCAGCTCGAGAAGAAGCCGGTGCTGCGCGAGGTGGCCGGCCGGCCGCTGGCGGCGTGGATCACCGACGACATGAGCGTCACGCCCGACGGCTTCCGCATCACCACGCAGCTGCTCGACGACGGCGCGGCCGAGCCCAACGATGTGGTCAAGGAGAGCGACGGCCAGCGGCCGCAGTCGATCGCGCTGTCGCAGATCGGCGAGGCCGCTGCCGCGCTCGGCTGGGTCGGCCCGCTCGAGAACCCCGGCGTGTGGCTGCAGCGGCTCAACATGAACGGCGCGGCGGTCGACGTGCCGATCAAGCTCACCGACAAGGTGGCGGCCAGCTCGTCGATCGAGCTCGCGGACCGGGTCAACGGCGGCGCGGCGATCTACTCGATCGAGATCGACGGCTATCCGCAGGTGCGCTTCCGGCGCCTGGACGTGGACGGCATGCCGCTGGCGGACGAGCGCACGATCGTGGGGCCGCCGCTGCGCGCGCAGGGCGCGTCGCTGGCCACGCTGGGCGGCGGATACGCGGTGGCGTACCGCGCGCTGCCCGGCGGCGACATCACCGAGCCGGAGGTGCGGCTGACCTTCGTGACCAAGGAGGGCAACGTGATCCGCGACGCTGGCGGCAAACTGGTGTCGTTTCCGATCGGGCCAGCCACGCTGGCCGAGGGTCGAACCTACGTCTCGGTCTCGGTCGAAGGCGAGATCATGATCGCCTGGATCGACGCCGATCCGTCGGGCGCCGCGCATAACCTGCTGCGCGTGGTGCGGCGGCACCTCGACTGCCGGCCCTAGCCAGCGGGCCGACTCCGCAGCAACCACCTCGAGCGACAGACACCCACAGCGGGCCATGCCCTTGCTCGCTCCGATTGATACTGTAAAATAACAGCTATATGAAATGTCGATCGACCCTGGGCCTGGGGCTGTTTGCGCTCGCAGCGTGCGCCGCGAGCAATGGCACGCCCTCGGCGGCCGCGCCCGCAAGCGGCGCTGCAGCGGCGCCGCAGGTCTGCGTCGATCGAGATCAGGACGGTTACGGCGAGCACTGCAGCGCGGGCGCCGACTGCGACGACCACGATCCCGCGATCCACCAGGGCTGCTTGCGTTGCGCGCTGCCCAACGACGGCTGCGCTTGCACGCCCGGCACCCAGCCCGTGAGCTGCTTTCTGGACAAGACCCAGGCGGGCGACGGCACCGTGATGTGCCACGAGGGCACGCGCTACTGCCGCAAGGGCAAGTGGTCGGGCTGCGAATCGATCTACGACTATCCGCTGCCGCAGGCGGCCCAGCAGACCGCGTTGATCGACCCCGATGCGGGCGCGGTGCAGTGCAACGACTGCAACGTCAAGTGCTTCCGCATCACCGACAACCTCGATCCGGTCGATGGCGGCCTCGACAACGACAACAGCACCACGGTGAGCTTCGTGCCGGGCGGCGGACTCACTCTGGCCGAAAACCCCGACGCCGGTGCGCCGAGCACCGACGCGGGGCAGTCGGTGGTCACCAGCTCCACCGGCTGCACGCTGGGCGTGGGCGAGGATCTCGACTGCGACGGCATTCCCAACGACTACGACCCCTACCCGACCACGCCCCCGTTCGCGACCGCGAACCCGGCCATCTTCCTGCAGATCCCCCCGGGACAGACCGGCACGGGCCAGATCGATCTCGATTTCTTCCTGAACTCGGCCGACGTGTACTTCCTGGTCGACCAGACCGGGTCGATGGCGGAGGAGCGCGATCAGATCAAGCACGATCTGACGACCGGCGACTTCGTCAACGACGCCAGCTACAACTGCGCCGACTACGATTTCGACAGGCAGCCCAACAACGAGCTCAAGACCCAGGGCATCGTGGGCGCGATCAAGTGCAAGATCCGCGACGCCAACTTCGGCGCGGGCTTCTTCCGCGAAATCCCGTTCTCGGGCTACGCCAACGACGATCAGGTCACCTTTGGCAACTACCAGGACATCACCGGCGACGTGGACGCGGTGCTGGCGGCGATCAACCGCTTCCAGACCGTCGGCAACAACGACTGGCCCGAGGCGTCGATGATCGGGCTGCACAACCTGCTCACCGGCAGCGGAATGTACTTCGGCACGACCAAGCACAGCGTGCCGCCGCGCACCGACTGCCCGTCGCTCACCTGGGGCTATCCCTGCTTCCGGCAGAACGCCATTCCAATCGTGGTGATGTTCACGGACGCCGAGTTCCACAACGGTCCGGACACCAACACCTATGCCTACAGCCCGAGCAGCTTCTCGATCACGGCCGGCAGCGACAACCAGTACAACCCCCTGCCGGCCGGCAACGAGACCTTCGCCAGCGCCGCAGCCCTGGGCGACCTGACCACCAGCTACAAGACCTTCACCGGCGACACCACCAACATGCAGGCCGACCTGCCGGCCAGCATGTTCGGCAGCTGCCTGTCGAGCGACCAGGGCAACGACGCGGTGTTCAAGTTCGACCTGACGCAACAGAAGTCCGTCACCATCGAGTCGACCGGCTCGCAGTTCGATACCGTGATGGGTCTGTTCAGCGGCATTCCGGGCTCGCCGACCGACCTGCCGGCGAGCGGCAACGGCAACAATGCCGGCAGCAACGCGCTCTCGCTGGGCGACGTGCACAACAACTACCTGCGCGTGAGCGGCGACACCTCCGCCATGACGGCCAACTACCAGTGGTCGGACACCGGCAGCTGCGGCGCGGCCACCGCCTCTCCGGACGCGGTGTTCAGCTTCGACGTGTCAGCCAGCACCGACGTCGCGATCGACACCTCGGGCTCGGCCTTCGACACCGTGCTCGGGCTGTACGCCGCCGCGCCCGCGCTGCCGCCGAGCTACACCGCGATCAACAACACCAACGACAACTACGCCAGCGCGTACGCCGTGGGCGACGTGTACAACCAGATCAAAGCCTTCAGCGGTGACAGCTCGAGCGCAGGGCTGCTGGCGGACTACTCCGGCACACAAATCGGCTGCTCGGCCGCCGATGCGTCCAAGGACGTCGTGTATTCGTTCAGCCTCTCGAACCCGACCCGGGTGCGTATCTCGAGCGAAGGCTCCTCGTTCGACACCGTGCTGGCGCTCTCGGACGACGGAGCCAGCCCGGTGGGCTCGCAGTCCGTGCCCAGCAGCAACGATCTGCAGGGCACCGCGTTCGACGCGGGCACGCTCGACGGGCACATATTCAGCCTGACCGGATCGACCGCCGGCATGAACGCCGACTACTCGGGCATGGGCTGCAGCTCGAGCGATTCGTCGCGGGATGCGGTGTTCAAGTTCCACCTGAACGCCCCCAAGGACGTGCAGATCGATACCATCGGCACCAACTGGGACACCGCGATCGGGCTCTACAACACGGCCTTCGACGCGGCCAGCTACCAGACAGCCCGCAATAACAACGAGAGCTACGCCAGCGCGACAGACCTCGGGACCATCGACAGCAAGGACATCCGCGTCACTGGCGGCAGCACCAACGGCAGGAGCTCGGACTACGGAAGCGGCACGGTCTCGTGCGGCGGCTGGGGTCGCTACAACTCGCCGGACGTGGCCTACAAGTTCCACCTGAACAGCGACACCCGCGTGCGCGTCGACCTCGACGGCTCGAGCTACGACACCCTGCTGTCGTTGCAGCAGGGGCCGGGCAGCGACACCAGCGCGGCGCTGCCGAGCAACAGCAATGACACCGAGAGCACGGCCTATTCGGTCGGCAACATCAACAACAAGAGCCTGGTGTTCACCGGCAACGACGGCTCGCTCAGCCACGACTACAACATCGGCTGCGGCAGCGACGGACAGGCCAGGGACGCTGTCTTCCGGTTCACTGTGAGCAGCACTACCCAGGTGCAGCTCGACACCGTCGGCACCTCCTGGGACACCGAGCTCGGCCTCTACCCGTCGACTATCAGCACGGCCGCGCCGGCGACCGACGTCGGCAACTCGAACAAGACGTTCGGCTCCGCATACGACATGGGGACACTGAACGGCAACTCCTTCCTTTTCAGCGGCAGCACCTCGGGCGCGGACGACGACTCCAACGACCAGAACTGCAGCGCCAACAAGCACGCCGAGGACTCGTTCTTCACCTTTGCGATCACCGGCTCGGGTAGCAAGAGCGTTACCGTGACCAGCAGCGGCTCGGGCTTCACCCCGGTGATCCAGCTCTACAAGCGCTCGGGCTCGAACTGGAGCTACCAGAGCTGCAACGACAGCTCGCTCACCCAGAACCTGTCCTCGGGCACGTACGCGATCATGCTCAAGGGCACCAGCCCCAACTCGGCCGGCAGCTATACCCTGGTCGTCAAGGACAACGCTGCGAGCACCACCAGCTCGAACCAGATCACCTGCGACGACGACAGCGGCGGCAGCTACACCTCCGAGATCACGACCACGCTCTCGCCCGGCACCTACAATCTCGTGGTGACCGGCTATTCCTCTTCCAACTCGGGCTCCTACAACGTGCGGCTGCGCGATCTGAGCTGGTGGAACAGTCTGGGCGAGATCGCCTGCAACGACGACATCTCGGGCTCCGACAGCTCCTCGAGGATCGAGCAGGATCTGACGGCAGGCGACTACTGGTTCATCGTCGAGAGCGGCAGCTGGAGCTCGAGCGGCTCGTACGCGCTGCGCGTGCTCGACGTCAACCACCCGCCGAGCGGCGCCAGCGTGCTCGCCTGCGACGACAACAGCGGAGGCGGCACCCAGAGCAAGATCACGCAAACGGCGCTGCCCGCGGGCGACTACTACGTGATGCTCAAGGGCCACAGCGCGAGCGACTCGGGCAGCTACAAGCTCAACATCAAGGATCTATCGGTCGCGTCGTCGGGCGCGATCGTCCAATGTGACGATAACGGCGGCGACAACCCCAGCTCGCTGATCGAGCGCGACCTCCCCGCGGGCACCTACAAGGTAATCGTCAAGGGCCGCAACGCGAGCGACCAGGGCGCGTACAAGCTGCAGATCCGCGACGAGACCAACAAGCCCTACAGCATTCTCGCCTGCGACAACGACGGCGGCCCGTCGATGACGTCCTCTCTGGAGCGCGTGCTCAATCCAGGCACGTACTACCTGACGCTCAAGGGCCACAGCGCCTCCGCCAAGGGCGCCTACTCGCTGGCGCTGCGCGACGTGGCCAACCGCCCGCTGTCCAGCACGGCCTGCAACGACAATGGCTCGAGCTACAGCACCTCGAAGATCACACAGACGCTCAACCCGGGCACGTACTACGTCGCGCTCAAGGGCAAGAACGGCAGCGAGAAAGGCGCCTACCAGCTCAGTCTGGGCGGCGGTACCACGCACACGGACAGTTACACCCCGCCGGACTGGTCGACCACCCTGGCCGCGATCCAGAGCACCGAGGCCCACGTGATCACGATTCTTTCGTGCCACGACGACCCGGTCAACGGCGACAACGGCTTCAGCCACGACTGTGTGCACGCCCGCGCGCAAGCGGTCTCGCTCGCCAACGCCAGCAACGCGCTCGGCGCCAACCTACAGCCGCTGGTGTTCGACATCGATAGCGATGGCACTGGGCTGTCGAACGCGGTGGTCGGCGCCGTGGGCGAGTTGGCCAAGTACCTCGAGATGAACGTGAGCGTGCGCGTGCTGTTCGACCCCGATCCGAATCCCGGCTTCGTGGTCAACGTGACGGCCGTCGATCAGGCCGGCGACGGCTGCCAGGGCGTGGTCGGCATCACTCACCAGAAGTGCGCGCCGGGCGCGACCCCGCGCTTTCGCATCACCTTCGAGAATCCGGACGCCCCGAGCTCGGTGCCGCTCAACCCGAACGACCCGAAGGGCGGTTACAACTTCCGCGCGGAGCTGATCGGCGACAACCAGTTCATCGTCGACAAGGTGCCCATCTACATCATCCCCGAGGCGCCTGCGATGGGTCCGCCGCCTCCCACGCAGTACTACAGCCAGGGCACCTACTGGCAGGATTCGGGCTCGCCCGGCTGCACCGGCAACCAGGCGCCCGACTGGCGCGACCTGAGCTGGAACGCGGATGTGTACGGGAACACGACGGTCACATTCAGCGCGTGCACGGCGCAGACCCAGGCCGACTTGGATACCTGCACGCCGCACGAGATCGCCACCGTCACCGGCAGCGGGACCTGCACCACCACCGCCGACTGCCCCCAGGGCTACTGCGACACGGCGCTTTCCGTGTGCCAGATCGCAACCGCGGGCGGCTGCACCGACAACAGCCAGTGCGCGGCCAACGCCTCCTGCGACATGGCGACCCAGCGCTGCGTCTTCAGCAGTCAGCCGGTGTACATCGGCGGCGTGCTCGGCGCCGGCAACTTCCAGAGCTTCATTCGGATGCAGATCGACCTGACCGGAACGCCACCGTTCACGGCCCCACCGGTGGTGCACAGCTGGGACATGACCTATCTGTGCAACCAGGTCCTGTAGGCAGTTTCCGATCCGAAGCGTCCAGGAACGGCTTCGTCCTCGCTCCGGCCCCGCGAGGCACTCGGACTCTGCAGATGTAGGACTGGCTCCCACCCGGCGAGCGGGGGGATCACGAACACTGCGCCTGCGCAGGCCGTGCAGCGTGAGCCACAACCCGTGAACGGCGCCGCACTCCGTGCACGGCGCGCAGGACTGGCCCGCGAGGCAAGGCCCGCGTCCGCGATCGACCGGTGCGATTCCTAGATGGCGCGATCCTTACGGAGGCACTACCATCGGCGACTGCGCTGCGCGTGTTTGCGCAGCAGGCTCTTCCAATCTCTCCAGCCTTCGACGAGGGGAACCCGGTGATGAAACGATTCTTATGGCTCACCTGTATGGTCTGCGCGACCTCGCTCGCGGCCGCGTGCAGCAGCAGCAACAACGCGGGCAAGACGAGCGACGACGGCGGCATGAGCATGACCAACGACCTC
This sequence comes from uncultured delta proteobacterium, assembly GCA_963778655.1. GTDB lineage: Bacteria > Myxococcota_A > Polyangia > Polyangiales > JAFGIB01 > CAVZVA01. The sequence goes on along the minus strand of CAVZVA010000008.1, from coordinate 131,726 downwards.
AGTCAGCTCAGCAAGAACCTGGACGACACCAACAAGAGCGTCGACAGCCTCAAGAAGGACACGATGGATCTCGGTCAGATGATCGACGACGTGTCCAAGCAGGTCGGCGACGTGGGCAAGAGCGTCGATGATCTGACCGGCCGGGTGTCGAGCCTCGAAAACCCCGACCCACAATCCTGCAGCGTCACCGAGTCGTGCATTCCCGACGGCATCGACCTGGTCCAGACCGGGGTGCAGGACCTGATCAAAGAGGCTTGCACGTACGAGACCACCTGCTGCAGCTCCAACGAGCTCGCCTACAAGTTCGGCCCGGGCATCCAGAGCGTGGACGACTGCACCCAGACCTTCGTCGATCTGGTGAACAACGGCTTTGCGCCCGACTTCCTCGACGGCAACGGTCCGATCATCGACGCGGTGGTCAAAATCGCCCAGGCGCTCAACGACACCCAGATCAAGATCACGCTCGACGCAACCGCCATCCAGAGCTGCGTGGCCGATCTCGACAAGCGTGAGTGCAACAAGTTCGTCGATACCGGTGAGGTGACCGCGGAGCACTGCACACCGTCCAGCGCGACACCGGAAAAGAACCCGTGCGCGATCGACGTGCTGGTCAAGGGCCTGCAAAAGGCGGGCGAGAGCTGCGGCACGCTGCCGAGCCCGCTGCCTTCGGGCTGCGGCGACGGGCTGGTCTGCCGCAGCACGGGCGCCACTGGCGGCATCTGCGTCAAGCCGGCGGAAGCTGGCCAGCGCTGCACCAACAACAGCGAGTGCGACGGCGACCTGTTCTGCAACACGTCCACGGGCAAGTGCCAGGCGCGGGGCGCGGAGGGCGACGATTGCTCGTACGTGGACACCATCACGAACATCGTGGCCGGCGGATTCAGCCCGCAGAACGCCGCCGTGGCGGCCATGGCCTGCCAGCCCGGCCTGACCTGCGACCCGACCAGCAAGAAGTGCGTGACCTACTGCAGCGAAGGCGCGTTCTGCTCCGCCAACGGCAGCGGCTTCGACTGTCCGGATGGCACAGTCTGCAACGTGACCGAGTACCCGTCGATGCGGACCTCGTACAGCCTCGGCCTGTGCCGGCCGCCGACCGCCGAAGGCGATCCGTGCACGAGCGGCAGTAACTACCAAGAGTGCTCCAGCGGACGCTGCGCGCTCGACTCGACCAGCGGCAAGTTCCTGTGCGCCGCGGCCCTCAAGGCAGACGGCGAGGACTGCACCGCGGCCGGCGTGGATGCACTGTGCGAGAGCGGCCATTGCGGCACGGACCTGAAGTGCGCCACACCGTGCGATACCACCACCAGCCCGGCGAGCTGCGCCACTGGATACTATTGCGACCAGACGACGGCGACGGTCCCGCCGAACTACGACTACTTCTGCGAGCCGCTGATCGCCGATACCAACGCGTGCGGCAACTCCGGGTATTCGACCGCCGAACGTGATGCGAGCTGCAGCAGCGGTTACTGCAACCTCAACAACACGAACTGCGCGCCCAAGGTCGCGGCCAACGCGGCCTGCACCTCCGGGCGTGACGTCGAGTGCCCCGCGGGCCAGTTCTGCCCGACTTCGGGCAGCGGCAACTGCACAGACTACGTGGCGCTCAACGCCGATTGCACCGGCAGCGACAGCAGCCACAACTGCGGTCCGGGCAACTACTGCTACTACAACGCCAGCAACACGCCCAACTACCAGTGCCGGGTGCTGGGCGAGGAAGGCGACGACTGCGACACCAGCGGCCTGCAATGCGACTCGCAGGCTTCTCCGCCGGTATCGTGTCAATCCGACAACAAGTGTCACGCGGTGGGCAAGTACCCCGACGGGGTCACCTGCCCGGGCTCTGACGCCTATTGCGAGAGCGGCTGGTGCGCCGGCACGACCTGTGCCGCCCCGCTCGCAGAGGGTGACAACTGCGACATCGCCGACGCGACCATGGACACCTGCGGCGACGGCCTGTACTGCAAGTACGCGGACGGCGACCACGCAGGCAAGTGCACGGCCCGCCTCGGCGTGGGCGAGACCTGCGAGCCGCGCTTCAGCGGCCAGGACTGCCTGAACTACGGCGATCCAGCCCCAGGTAGCTGCGAGCTTTCCAACGGTCAGTTCATGTGCGGCGGAAGCGCCCTACCCGCCGACCAGGTGCTCTGCCACGGCACCTGATCGGACATAGCGCGCGGACACCGGGTCGCTGTTGAAGCGACCCGGCACCCGCGACCCCGCCCTGGTGCGGATCCGAGGGCGGCTCCTGCTAGCTGGAGCCGCCCTCTTCTTTTGTCGCTCAGCGCACCAGCGGGTTCCGCAACAGCACGAAGGCCTGGCCGGGCGTGACGATCTGCTGCGAGGTGCCGAGCACCGGCGGCGTGTAGAACATCAGGTTGGTGCCGTCGAGGTCGGAGCAGTCCTCGGCGCTGAGCAGCGCGGTGCCGTCGGCCGCGGTGTGGGTGGCGCGGTCGGCCGGACACTCGGGGGTGTCTGCGATCGGATCGTGGCGCACGCCGTCGTACTCGCTGGTGTGCCGCAGTCCCAGGTAGTGCGCGGTCTCGTGGGCAAGCAACTCGCCGATGCCGCGTGAGGTCACCGGCAGCGTCGAGAGCGCGATCACCACGCCGCCGAGCCGGCGCGCACCGGACAGCGGCGGCGGGCCGGGCAGCCCGCTGGCCTTGCCGCGCACCGTGGTACCGGGCGCGGATTGCAGGTCGTCCACGAACACGAGTGGCAGCCCGGAACCCGGCGCAGCCCGCGCGCCCACCAGCGAGAGCAGCTCGGCCAGCTGATCGGCGTCCTGCACCGCCACCAGCGACGCGGCCTGCGCGCCGTCGAGCTCGTGGTATTCGATCGGGCCCAGCTCGACACCCATACCGGCATAGATGTCGTGCATCACGCCGAGCGCCGGCTGCAGGTAGGGGTCGCTGTGCGCAGTCGTGGCGTCGAGCATGGCGCCCTGCACGAACCACAGCGCAAGCGCGATCTGCCCGCTCGAGGGCGGTTCGGCCGCGCGCTTCCACACCACGTCGATCGCGAGCTGGCGGGGCGCGCCCGCAGGCGCGTTCGCGACGCCGAGCTGCACCCGGTAGCGGCCGCTCGCGAACGGCGTTTCGGGCGAGCTCGGCAGCATGACGCTGTAGGGCAGCGCGTCGTTCACGCTGCTGCTCACCCCCGGGTCGAACGGCTGAGGTCCCTGCACGCTGGCGTCGAACAGGACGGTCCCGTCCGGCGCCGTGACTTGCAGCAGCACGATCTCGCGCGGCGTGCCGCCGGGGTCGGCCGTGAGCACAAAGGAGACCGCGTCGACGGGCAGGTCGAAGTCGAGGCTGAGCGTTCCATCCGCCGCCGGTAGCGCCGGGTCGAAGGACAGCGAATCCTCGCCTGCGACCGGCGGCGGCAGGCGCTGCGCGCCCGCGTCGGCCGCGGCATCGACTGCCTCGACGCCCGCGTCCAGCTCGACGGCGGCGTCCGGCCCGGCGTCCGAGACCGCCGCGTCGCGCGGGGCCGCATCGGCGGCGGACCCGGCGTCGGTCTTGGACTTGCGCTCGGGCGCGCGCGCGCCCGAGCAGCCCAACAGCAACGCCCCCAGGGCGAGCCAGGCCCGGCCCTGCAGCGCTGAGCGCGCAACCCAGCCACAACGCATGCGCGCACTCTGACCGAGGCCCTGCATCTGCACAAGCGCTCGGAACCCGGACGTCTTGCTGTGATCTCAACAACCCGTTTGCCGCCAGGCGCTACGGCGCCGGCTTGGCCGCAGGCCTGGTGGCCGCAGGCTTCGCCGCCGCGGGCGCGGTGGCCGGCGCCTTGCCGCCCTTCGCCTTTTGGGCCTTCTTGCCGGGCTTGGCGGGCACTTCGGGCTCGGCGGGCTCCGGCGCTTGCGGCGCCGGGGTCATCACCAGCTCGAGCTGCTTGTGCTCGCCGGGCTCCACCTGCAACTCGATCTTGGTTTCCTTGAACAACGGATGCCAGGCGCTCAGGCTGACCTTCTCGCCCGCGGGAAAGTCGTCGAAGCGAAACTTGCCGTGCTCGTCGGTGACCGCGTAGATCGGGTGCAGCAGCACCACCACATCGGTGCGGCCGCACGGCGCGGTGAAACCGCACAGCAACGGCAGCACACCAGGCTTGTTCAACGGCACGTCATACGTCTGCCCGGGGATCAACGAGCGCACCATCGGCCCCTGGTCGTAGCTGGGCATGAAGGGGTAGTCGACGGTGTTGCGCACGCGCAGCGAGTCGCCCTTCATCGCCACCACTAGCGAGGGCGTCAGCCGGCAGTCCTCGATCGTGACCTCGTGCACCAGCGGCGGGCGCTGCTGCTGGTGCGAGAACCCGCTCGGCGCGAGCATCACGCCCACCAGCAGCCCGTCGGGCGTCAGCTTGACCGGCTGGCGATCGCTGAGCTTCGGCGGCGTGCAGGCCGCGGGCGCGGCCTCGGGCGCGAGCGCACGCAGCACCTTCTTTTCCATCTGCGCGCGCGTGTACGCCGGCAGCTCCGCGCCCTCGGCCAGGCGCACCACCCCTTCGACCACGGCCTTGGGCTGCGGGGCGTGGGAAGCGCTGCTCTTGTCGCTGCCACCGCCGCTCTTGTCCTTGCCACCGCCGCAGTCCGCGGCTGCGCACAGCACGAGCAGTCCGACGGCGATTTGGCCTGCGCAAGTCAGGCGCATCATCTCAGACGAAGCCCTTGGCCGCCGCCAGCGCGAGCCGGATGTACCCGCTCGGCGCCAGCCCCATCTGCAGCACGAAGTAGCCGGAGAGCACCAGCGCGAGCGCGACGTAACCGGAGCGCATCGGCACCGCGACCGGTGCGCCGGGCTCGGGCGCCTTCATGAACAGGTAGACGATGACGCGCAGGTAGTAGTAGGAGCCGACCACGCTGCCCAGCACACCGACCACGACCAGCCACACCAGCGAGTCGCCCGCGCCGAGCGCCGCGTTGAACACGTACCACTTGCCGAAGAAGCCCGCGGTGGGAGGAAACCCCATCAGCGAGAGCACACCGATCACGAACGGCAGCGCGACCAGCGGGTGGCGCCGCCCGACGCCGGCCAGATCCTCGTAGCTTACGGCCTCGCGGCCGTGAGAGCCGATCGCGATCAGCGAGCCGAACGCCAGCACATTGGAGACCGTATAGGCCGCCAAATAGTAGAGCACCGCGGAGATCGCCTCCTGGCGCATGGGCTGCGCGTACATCGCCACGACCCCGATCAACACGTATCCGGCGTGCGAGATCGACGAATAGGCCAGCATGCGCTTGACGCTCGATTGATAGGCGGCCGCCAGATTGCCGTAGACGATCGTCAGCAGGGAAAGGCCCGCCAGCGCCGCCGGCCAGCCGGTGTAGATGTTGGCCGAGAGGGGGTCCGCGAAGCCGACTGCGAGCGCGCGCACCATCACCGCGAACGCCGCAGCCTTGACCACCACCGACATGAAGGTCGTCGCCGGCGTGACCGCGCCCTCGTACGCGTCGGGCGTCCACATGTGGAACGGCACCGCGCTGACCTTGAACAGCAGCCCCACCAGGAGCATCAGCAGGCCGAGCAACAAGAGCGGCAGGACCTCGTGCGGCGCCTGCGCGGCGGCGCGGCCGATGCCGGCCAGGTCGGTATGCCCGGTCGCGCCGTAAAGCAAGGCCGCGCCGAACAGGAAGATGGCGGCCGCGAACGAGCCGAGCAGGAAGTACTTGAGGCCGCCTTCGACCGCGCGCGGGCTGCCGCGGCGGTAGGCGACCAGGCAGTACACACCCAGCGACATGGTTTCCAGCCCGATGAACACCGCCAGCAGGTCGGCGGCGCTCGCCAGCACCATGGCCCCGAAGGCCGAGAACAGCAGGAGCGGGTAGAACTCGCCGCGCTCGAGCTGGTGCTCGCGCAGGTAGCCGCCGGCGAGCAACGCGGAGAGCGCGCCGCCCACGCAGATCGTCACGTTGAAGAACTGCGCCAACCCGTCGGTCGCGAGGTAGGGCGCGATCGGCGCGGCCACGTGTAACGGGCGCCCGCTGTAGGTCAGGCCGATCGCGAGCGCGGCGCCGCACAGCAGCACCACCGCGGTCAGCGTGGCGAGCTCCGCCTTCTCGCGTGTGAACGCGTCCACCACCATCACGGCCAGGCCGCCGAACCCGACCAGCAGCAACGGCGCCACTGCGATCCAGGAGCTCATCGCTCACCTCCGGCCGCGGCCTCCGCCTGGCGGGCGAGCGCCAGCGCTCCTGCGCCAGCCGTGTCCAAGGCTGCCGTCTTGGCCGGCTCGAGGATGCCGCGCCGGTCCGGGTTGGCGTCGCTGGCCTTGAGCTTGGCCGTGTAGTCGTGGGTCATGTTTTCGACCGCGCCCTGCATGCGCGAGAGGAAGGGGCTCGGGTAGAGCCCGATCCAGAACACCAGCAGGATCAACGGCGCCAGCACCAACCCCTCGCGCCGCGTCAGGTCGGGCAGGTTCTGGTTCTCCGGCTTGGAAAGCGGACCCCAGAACAGCTTGAGCACCGCGTGCAGCATGTACACAGCCGCCAGGATCACCCCGAGCGCGCCCAGCAGCCCGAACAACGGGCCGTCTTGCCCGAGGTGCTCGGAGAGGAACGCACCCGAGAGGATCATGAACTCGCCGACGAAGCCGTTGGTCCCGGGCAGCCCGATCGAGCTCATCGCCACGATTACGAACAACGTGGCGTATACGGGCATCGCCTTGGCCAGGCCGCCGAACGCGTCGAGGTCGCGGGTGTGGCGGCGCTCGTAGATCACGCCCACCAGAAGGAACAGCGCCCCGGTCGACACCCCATGGCTGACCATCTGCAGGATCGAGCCGCTCACGCCGTTCGTGGTGATGCTGTACATCCCGAGCATGACGAAGCCCAGATGGCTGACCGAGCTGTAGGCGACCAGCTTCTTGACGTCGCGCTGCACCCACGCGCAATACGCCCCGTAGAGGATGCCGAAGGTGGCCAGCGCGGCGATCGAGGCGCCCAGGCGGTGGCTGGCGGCCGGGAACAGCGGCATCGCGAAGCGCAGAAAACCGTAGGTACCGAGCTTCAGCAGGACGGCGGCCAGGATCACCGAGCCCCCGGTCGGCGCCTGCACGTGCGCATCCGGCAACCAGGTGTGGAACGGGAACATCGGCACCTTGATCGCGAACGCCAGCGCGAACGCCGCAAACAGCCACAGCTGTACGTGCACCGGCAGCAGCATGGTGCTGAGGTCGGAGAGCGCGAAGCTGTAGGTCTTGGTCTCGGCGTGGTACTGGGCGACCAGGTAGATGATCGCCACTAGCATCAGCATGCTGCCGACCATGGTGTAGAGGAAGAACTTGACCGCGGCGTAGACCCGCTGCGGGCCACCCCAGATGCCGATGATCAGCGCCATCGGCACCAGCATCAGCTCCCAGAACACGTAGAACAGGAACAGATCGAGCGCGACGAACGCGCCCAGCATGAAGCTCTCGAGCAGTAGGAACGAGAGCGCGAACTCCTTGACCTTGGTGTCGATGTGCGTCCACGAGGCGTAGGTCGCCAGCGGTGTGATCAGCGTGGTCAGCAGGATCAGCCACAGCGAGATGCCGTCGACCCCGACCGAGTAGCGGATCCCGTAGGCCTCGACCAGCGTGACCTTTTCCGTGAACTGGTAGGCCGCGCCCTGGTAGTTGCCCTCGAGCAGCCCGAACGAGAGCAGCAGGTCGACCAGCATGGCCGCCACCGAGAACCCACGGATGGTGGTCACGTTCTGGCGCGGGATGAACAGCACGGCCAGCCCCGCCAGCAGCGGCACCCCGACCAGCAGCGTTAGCAGATGCGCGCTCATCGCTCGTCCTCGCTCATCGCCCGGCCTCCGCCATGCCAACCACCTCGACCGCGGGGCGCTCGGCCACCACCGGCAGCTCGACCTCGTAGCTGCCCTCGCGCTCCACGCCGAACGCGCTGCGCACGCGAATCTGGCCGCGCGCGATGCCGGCGGCGGTCAGCCGCGCCTGGCCGACGTCCACGTGCTGGCCGCGCACCAGCAAAAGCTGCGGATCGGACAGCGTCTTGCCGTCGCGCTGCAACCGCGCGCCATTGGGGCGCACCAGCAGCCCATCCTTGGTCGCCTCCACCACCGGCGGCGTATCGTTGCCGTCGTCGCGCTGCCAGCCCGGACCGAGATCGGCCGGGTCTAGCGTCAGTCGCTGCCCCAGCGCGAGCCGCGTGTGGCGCAGGCCGGCCGCGTAGACCGCGGGCTCGAACACGGCCACCGCCCCGGGGCGCAGCTCCTTGTCGTCATAGGTGTGCGAGGCCTTGCCGTCCTCGGACCAGGCGGTGTCGAAGTTGCCGTCGTCGTCGAAGTCCCAGCGGTACTCGTAGCCGACGCCCGGCTGCGCCACGAAGTCCACGGCATCGCCGCCGGGCGGCTCGGGCACCTGCACCTCGGGGTGCGGCACCACGAACCAGTAGGTGAGGCCGAGCACGCCCACGACCATCACCGCCCCGTAGGCCTGCACCAGGCCGTTCTGCATCCGCGTGAACACGAAGCCCAGGCCCTGCACCGCGTAGGCGGTGAGCTTGGCCAGCAGCCCGTCGACCACCACCTTGTCGATGCCTGCCGACACCAGCCCGAGCCCGCGCGAGGCCGCGAGCACGGTGGACTCGTACAGCTCGTCGACGCGCCACTTGTCGAGCACCAGCGCGTACAGGCGCGGGAAGCGCTCCGCCAGCCGGCGCGGGGTCTCGACCGCGGGCCGCCCGTACCATGCGTACGCCAGGCCGATGCCGACCACCACCGCGGTCAGGCCGCCCAGCATCGCCTCCACCGTCACCGCGGTGTCGGTGTGCTCCTCGCCGATGCGGCCGAGCGAGGGCTCGAGCCAGTCGAGCCAGGGCGAGAAGCGGGCACCGAACAGCCCGAGGAAGCCGAGCCACAGCCAGCCCGCGCCGATCGCGCCGACACCGAGGAACGCGAGCGGCACCGTCATCGAGTCGGGCGACTCGTGCGGCTCACCGTGGCCGTGCGTGTGCTCGTCATCGCCGTCGTGGGCGGGCGCCTCGTGATGTGCGTGCTCGGGTCCTCCGCGGTACTCCAACCCGAAGGTCATGAAGTAGAGGCGGAACATATAGAAGGCGGTCATGATCGCCGCGATCACCAGGATCAGGAAGACGGCCTCGCCGAGCCCCGCCGGAAAGTAGTCGCCGACCGAAAGCGCGCCGACCAGGATCTCATCCTTGGAGAAGAAGCCACTGAACCCGGGCACTCCCGAGATCGCGAGGCAGCTCACCAGAAAGGTCCAGTGGGTACGCGGCAAGTACTTGCGCAGGCCACCCAGGCGGCGGATGTCGGCGTCGCCGTGCGCGCCGACCGCGTGCATCACCGAGCCCGCGCCGAGGAACAGGCAGGCCTTGAAGAAGGCGTGGGTGAAGACCTGGAAGAAGCCGGCCGCGAACGCGCCGCAGCCCACGGCCGCAAACATGAAGCCGAGCTGGCTCACCGTGGAATAGGCGAGCACCTTCTTGATCTCGTTCTGCACGCAGCCGATGGTCGCGGCCAGCAGCGCGGTGAGCGCGCCGGTCACCGCCACCACTGCCATCGTCAGCGGGGCGACCGAGAACACGGGTGAGAGCCGGCAGATCAGATACAGGCCGGAGGTCACCATGGTGGCGGCGTGGATCAGCGCGCTGACCGGCGTCGGGCCGGCCATCGCGTCGGGCAGCCACACGTAGAGCGGGATCTGTGCGCTCTTGCCGGTACAGCCCAAGAATAGAAACAGCGTGGCTGCGGTGGCCACCGGCACTGCGAGCGTCAGCCCGGGCAGCACGATCGGGTGGGTCAGCGCGGCGGCGTGCGCGTTGATGTCGGCGAATTCGAACGAGCCGACCGCGCCCACCAAGAGCAGCATGCCGATCACCACGCCGAAGTCGCCGATACGGTTGGCGACGAACGCCTTGCGTCCCGCCGCGGCGTAGGCCGGCGTCTCCCACCAGAAGCCGATCAGCAGGTAGCTGCACAGCCCCACGCCCTCCCAGCCCACGAACATCAGGGGCAGGTTGCTGCCGAGCACCAGGATCAGCATCGAGGCGGTGAACAGATTCATGTACGCGAAGAAGCGCGCGTACGACTTCTCCTCGCTCATGTAGCCGGTGCTGTAGAGGTGGATCAGCAGGCCGATGCCGCTGACGATCAGGCACATCACGCCGCTCAGGGCGTCCATTACGAAGCGCACCTGCACCGGCACCGCGCGGCCGCGGAGGCTGATCGAGAACCACTCGTAAGCGGTGTAGCTCAGCGTGGCGTTGTGGCCCTCGGGCGCGGCGCTGTGCAGCGGGACGAGCTGCCACACGAAACAGTAGACGGTGAGCAAGAACGAGGCCGCCACCGACAGACAGGCCACCGCATGCACGGTGCCGCGCGAGGCCTGCCATTCCTTGTTCGCGCCCCGTCCGAGAAAGCCGTTGGCGACGGCCCCGAGCAGGGGAAACAGCACGATGCCGAGCAGGGCTTTGCTTTCCATGTGCGTGGGGCTTCCTGCAGGGGCGTCAGTGCTTGAGCTTGTCGGCCTGATCGCTGTGCACGGTCTTGGTGAGCCGGAACCAGCCGATCACGATGGCAAGGCCGACCGCGGCCTCGGCCGCCGCCACCGCGATCACGAAGAACGCGAACATCTGGCCCGCGTGGTTCTCCGGCCACCAACGGTTGAAGGCCACCAGCATCAGGTTGACGGCGTTGAGCATCAGCTCGATGCACATCAGCTGGATCAGCACGTTACGGCGCACCAGGAAGCCGATCGCGCCGAGACCGAAGATCGTTGACGCCAGTCCCAGGTAGTGGCCGAGCTCGATCTGCATGTTTCAGTGCCCCCCGCTGGCGGCGGTCTCGGCCGCCAGGTCGCGCTCGCGGCCGGCCTGCTCTTCCTGCTTGGCGCGCAGCGCCGCGCGCCTGCGCTGGGCTGCCTCTGCTTCCTCGCCGGTGTGCCCGCGCGCCACCGCGATCGCGCCCACGATGGCGACGGTCAGCAGCATGCTGATCAGCTCGAACGGCACCATCCCGCCGACAAACAGGGCATGGGAGAAGCCTCCCACCCCGCCGAACTGGTCGCACTCGGGGCCCTGCCCCGGCATGCAGGCCCGGATCCCCGGCGGCACGGGCGCAGGCACGCTCAGGGTGGCCGCCAACGCAAAGGTCAGCAGCCCCATCAGCGCCGCGGCCGTGGTCCTGGAGATCAGCCCGCGGCGAACCGGTGGGTCGGGCACGCTGGGCCCGATCATCATGATCACGAACACGAACAGCACCACCACCGCGCCGGCGTAGACCAGCAGCTGCAGTGCCGCCAGCAGGTGAGCGTGCAGCGTCAGAAACAGGCCGCACAACGCGGTAATGTGCACCAGCAGCGACATCGCCGCGCGGATCGGGCTCTTGACCACGATCGTGCCGAGCGCCGACAGCAACGCGATCAAGGCGCAGAACAGGAACAGGCCGATGCCGGGCGCGGTCATGAGAGGTCCTCGCTGGGGGACGGCGTTGACACGCGGAGTCTCATGGCGCGACCGGCCTCACGCTCGGCGAGCCGCCGACCTGCGCCGCCACGCTGTCGGCGAGCGAGCCCGCGCGCACGCCGCGCTTGGCCGCCTCCAGGAACTCGTCGTGGAACTTCTGCACGAAGCCGAGCATCGGCATCGCGGTGCCATCCGCGAACGCGCAGATGGTGTTGCCCATCATGTTGTTCGCAACGTCCACCAGCAGCGCGACGTCCTCGGGCCTGCCGCGCCCCTCGCACAGGTTGCTCAGGATGTCCTGCAGCCAGCCGCAGCCCTCGCGGCACGGCGTGCATTGGCCGCACGACTCGTGCGCGTAGAAGTGCATCAGGTTGCGGGCCGCCTCCACCATGCTGACCGAGCTGTCCATCACGATCGCGCAGCAGGTGCCCAGCATGGTGCCGAGCGCGCGAAAGGTATCGACTCCCATCGGCACGTCGATGTGGCTCTTGCCGTGCCAGGCGTGCAGCGGGTGGCCCTCGGCCGGAGCATCGACCACGTCGTCGGGCCGGAGCACCGGCGTCGAGGAGCCGCCCGGGATCACGGCCTTGAGCGGCCGGTCGTCGCGCAGCATCCCGCCGCCGAAGTCATAGATCAGCTCGCGCAGGGTCAGGCCAACCGGGGCCTCGTAGATGCCGGGCTTCTTCACGTGGCCGCTGACGCCGTAAAGGCGGATCCCGCCGTCGTTGGGCAAGCCGCGCCCGAGCGCGGCCCACTCCTTGCCGCCCATACGCACGATGTCGGGCACCGACGCGATCGTCTCGACGTTGTTGACGATGGTCGGGCAGCCGAATGCGCCCTCCACCGCCGGGAACGGCGGCTTGAGCCGGGGCTCACCGCGCAGGCCCTCGAGCGAGTTCAGCATCCCCGTTTCCTCGCCGCAGATGTACGCGCCTGCGCCCGCGTGCACCCAGATCTCCAGCTCGTGGCCCACGCCGAACGGAGTTTTGCCCACGTAGCCGCGCTGGCGCGCTTCCTCGATTGCAGCCTCGATGCGCTCGATCGACTTGACCAGCTCGCAGCGCACGTAGATGTAGCAGACGTGTGAGCCGATCGCGCGCATCGTGATCAGGCAGCCCTCGATCAGCCGATGCGGATCGAGCTCCATGATGGTGCGATCCTTGAAGGTGCCGGGCTCGCCCTCGTCGGCATTGACCACCAGATACACCGGCTTGGTGGTGCCCTTGGGCAGGAAGCCCCACTTCACGCCGGCCGGAAAGCCCGCGCCGCCGCGCCCGCGCATGCACGCGTCCTTGACCTGAGCATGGATCTCCTCGGGTCGCATCGAGGTGAAGGCGCGGCGCGCAGTGGCGTACGCGCCATGCTCCTCGGCCACACGCAGCGTGAAGCTGTCGGGCAGCCCGTAGCGCGACGTCAGCACTTTGGGAAAGTCGGTCATCGCTCTCACCTGGCGCCGGCCGCCACGGCCGGCGTCTTGGCCGCGATCTCATCGATAATGCGGTCGAGCTTCTCGATGGTCAGGTTCTCATGGTAATCGTTGTTGATCTGCACCATCGGTCCCTGGCCGCAGGCCGCCAGGCACTCGGCGGTCTTGAGCGTGAACTTGCCGTCCTTGCTGCTGCCGCCCACGCCGCAACCGAGGCGCTTCTCCAGGTGCTTCTGCACCGCGCGCGCGCCGCGCAGCTCGCAAGACAGCGTGCGGCACACCCACACCACGTTCGCCGCCACCTTGTGCTGGTGATACATGGTGTAGAAGGTGACGACGCCCTGGACCTCGCTGGTCGCCAGCTCCAGCCGCTTCGCCACGTACTCGATCACCTCGGGGCTGATCCAGCCCTCCTGCCGCTGGCACAGGTGCAGCACCGGCAAGCACGTGGCGCGCTTGGTCGGATATCGCGTGAGAAGCTCGTCGACGATCTTCTCGGATTCGGGGGACAGCGTGAAGGCCATGGCGAAGCGGGCCTGAGTCGAGGAAAACCCTTTGCGCCAGGCGTTGCCCGCGAGGGCTCGCGCCACATCCGGACACGCCTGCCGGCGAACGCTAGGCGTGCTCTACCCGCATGTCAAGGACGCAAAGTGCAGCGTGGCCGCGCTCGAAACGCAGCCACGCGTGCGCCGGGCGCATGCCCGCGCCGACCGCGCTGCCCGCAAGGATCTTCCCTCGTAGGAAGGGACGCGTTACGATCGGACGACGGTCGATTCGCGCGCTTGGGTGCAACCGATGGCCTTTTGTCCGCAGTGCGGGAAGCAAGTCGCCGAGCAGGCGATCAAGTGCATCGCGTGCGGCGCCGAGGTCGCGCCCAAGTCCAAGGGCGCTCGCTTCAAGGGCACGATGATGATGCAAGCGGGTGCGGCGCCGCAGCCGAGCGCGCCGCAGCCGAGCGCGCCGCCGGCCGCGGCCAAGCCTGCGCCCGAGCCGCCCAAGCCCGCGCCGCCGCCCAAGCCCGCGGCCGGACCCAGCAAGGTGATGAAGGCCACCATGCTGGGAACCGGGGGGCCGGGGCTGCCGCCACCTCCGGTCCGTGCGCCGGCCGCGCCCAAAGCGCCGCCCCCGGCGGCAGGCGGCCCCGACGCGGTTTCGAGCACCGCGACCACGGAGCCGGCGCCCAAGCGGCACCCCGATCCCGCGCTGGCCCAGACCTCGCAGCTACCCGAAGCCGCGCCTGCGGCCGCAGCGCCCGCGCCACAACCCGCTCGGGCGGTGGCCGATCCCCCGCCGGCGGCGCATGCGATGCCCGCAGCCGAGACGCCGGCGCCGCGCGAGGACTCGCAGCGGTTTGCGGCTGCGCGCGAGCCGGCGCCCGCACGCCGCTACGACACCGATTCCTCGCTGTCCGCGCCCGAGCTGCCCAAGCAGCGTACCGGCATGCTGATCGCGGTGGGCGTGGTCGGGATACTGTTGATCGCGGCGCTCGGCTATCTGGCGGCCAGCTTCCTCGGCCTGCGCTAGTCCCACGGTTCGCGGAAGGCGACCGTCACCGTGATCGCGCTCGGAACGGCCGGCGCGTGCCGCGAGATCAGCACGCACGCGGGCGGGTTCGACTCGGGCTGGCGAGACCGCCGGACGCGAGCGCGAGAGCGCAGCACGATCGCGCAGGGCTGCTGCGTGGCCACGCGCAGCACGCCGAGCGCCGGATCGCGCAAGTCGACCCAGGCCGGGGCGGCAGGCGGTGCGGCGCCCGCCGGCAGCGCCACCGTGCGGCCGCGCGCGCCCTCGAGCTGCACCCACGCGGCAAGCACGGAAGGCTGGTCGCGGATCGGCGCGAACACCGCCTCGGCAAGCCCATCCTCGCCGCGACCGCGGCCTCCGCCGGCGCTGGCCGCCCGGCGCGCCCAGCGATCGAACGATGCAAAGCGCTGTAGCTGGGGCGCCGCGTGCTCGGTCGCCACAGCCACGCTTCCGCCGGCGCGGGGCGCGCAGCCCGCGCTCAGCCAACCGAGCCAGAGCAACGCCAGCCCCCGCATCGCCGGACCGTATCGCCGGCGGCGCCCCCTTCCAAGAAAGCGCGCGCCACGAACCGTGCGTTCAACGCGTGGCGCGGGCGGCGATCAGCGCGCGCAAGACCTCGTGGGCCATGCGTGCCTGGAAGTCGTCGGCAAACGGCTCGGTCGCGCTCGCCTGCGCCGCCTGGGCCGGGCTGCGTGCGCCGCGATCCGAGGCCGCTGGCAGCGCAGGGGCCTGCGCCGGCTGTGCGGGTTGCGCGGGCTGCGCTTGCAGGTGCTGCGCCAGCGCGGCCTCACTCAGCTCCTCGTGCTGCTGCTTGCGCGCTTGGGCCAGGGCCGCGGGGTCGAGCTGCTCGATCTCGACGTCGGGCTCGATGCCGCGGGCCTGGATCGAGCGGCCGCTGGGCGTGTAGTAGAACGCCGTGGTCAACTTGAGCGCGCTCTGATCGGGCAGCTCGATCACGTTCTGCACGCTGCCTTTGCCGAAAGTGCGCGTGCCGACCACCACCGCGCGCCGGTTGTCGCGCAGAGCGCCGGCGACGATCTCCGCGGCGCTCGCGGTGAAGCCGTTGACCAGCACTACCATCGGCCAGTCCGGGCGGGTGCCCGCGGCGCTCGCGCGCTGCTCGCGCAGCAAGCGGTTGCCGCGGCCGCGCGTCGACACGATCACACCTTCACGCAGAAACTCGTCGGCCACCAGCACCGCCGAGCTGACCAAGCCGCCAGGGTTGTCGCGCAGATCGAGCACCAGACCGGAGACGCCGCCGTGCGCCGCGGTGCTCTCGACGGCCCGGTCGAGCGCCTCGCGCAGCTCGGAGGCGGTGGTCTCCTGAAACACCTTGAGCCGCAAGTACACGCTGCGGTCCGCGAGCACGCGCGCGTCCACCGCCTGGACCTCGATCACCTCGCGCGTCAGGCTCAGCTCGAGCGCGTCGTCGCTGCCGGGCCGGCGCAGCGTCACGTGCACCACGGTTCCGGGCTCGCCCCGCATGCGCTCCTGGGCCTGATCGATCGGCATGTCGCGGGCGCCCTCCCCTTCGATGGCGAGGAAGCGGTCGCCGGGTTGCACCCCGGCGCGCGCGGCCGGCCCCTTGTCGAAGACCGAGACCACGGTGAGCCAGCCGTCGCGGGCGTCGATCTCGATGCCGACGCCGCCGTAGCGACCCTCGGAGTCGCTGGCCAGGATCCGGAACTGCTCCGGGTCCATGAACGAGGAATGTGGGTCCAGCACGCCTAACATCCCACGTATCGCACCATAGATGAGCTGGTCGCTGTCGACCTCGCTCACGTAACTCTGTTCGATGTGCGCAAGGGCGCGCGCAAAGATCTCGAGCTTACGGTAGGGGCTCGAAGCCTGTGGCTCGGCGCGCGCAGTGGGCGGTACGCAGACTGCAAGCGCACCGAGCAGCGCGCCTGTGGCCAAGCAAGGCCATGCTCGGTTCATGTGGACCCCGCGGCGGGAACTAACGGCGATTCGTTGACACGACATGTGATGTCGTACTCTAATGTACCTGCGAGCCCTTGCTACGCGAGCAATGAGATTGGCGCATACTCGCGCCTATGGAGGAACAGGGGAGCATGTCGGCCACAGATAAGCGCAAGCAGAGCCTCTACTTCCCGGAAAGCATGCTGCAGGAGATCCAGAAGGAAGCCGCCCGATTGGACCGCTCCCTGTCGTGGATCGTGCAGCGCTGCGTCAAGATCGGCCTCTCCGACATCCGCAAGCTGCCTTCAGTCAATGACATACCCGAGGGCGACGACGACGAGGCCAAGGCCTCCTGAAGCCTGCGGGACATGGAGTACGACGCGAGGGGTTTCGCCTCCGCGCAAGACGGCAGCCGGCTGTTCTATGCCGTGCGTGGCAGCGGCCCTGCGTTAGTGCTCCTGGACGGAATCGGGTGCGACGGCTGGGCATGGAACCATATCCAGCCGCACCTGAGCGTTAGCCACAGAGTCGTTCACACCCACTATCGCGGGCACGGTCGCAGCGGCTCGTCGCGTGACCCGCACGCCACCGACATCCTCACGCTTGCCGACGACGTGTTGCGCGTGATGGACAGCGCGGCCCTGGACCAGGCGGTGCTGATCGCGCATTCGATGGGCACCCAGGTTGCGCTCGAGGCCTACCGCCGCGAGCCGCAACGCATCGCGGGCCTGGTGCTGATCTGCGGCAGCTACGGCCGCATCACGCGCACCTTCCACGGCAGCGACTGGCTGCACCGCGCGCTGCCGATGCTGATCGAGCAAGTTCACAAACATGAGGGCGTGGCGCGCGCGCTGTGGGGACGGCTGCCGCCGCAATTCGCCTTCAAGGTGGCGGGCTGGATCGGCGAGATCGACGGGCCCGCGATATCGGCGGAGGACTTTCGCCAGTACGTCGAGCACCTGTCCGACATCGATCTGGACCTGTATCTGGAGATGCTGCGCAAGGCCGGCGAGCACAGCGCCGAGGACCTGCTGCCCGAGGTGCAGGTGCCGGTGCTGGTGATCTCCGCCGAGCGCGACACCTTCACGCCGGTCGAGATCGTACGCGAGCTAGCGGAGCGCATCCCCGGCGCGCAGTACCTGGAGCTCGAGGGCGCCAGCCACGCAGCGCCGCTGGAGCGCGCGGACGTCATCAACCAGCACATCGACGCCTTCCTCGAGCGCATCGATTGGGTGAAAGACGCACCAGCAGGGCGCGAAGCCAGGAAGAGCTGACCGCCGCGCGGACTTCCCGTCTTCCCGCCTTCCTGTGATTCTCTCTAGTAATTCAGCCGGAAGAGCTGCTGGCCCATCAGCAGCAGCTCGCCGCTCGAGAGGCGGCGCTCGCCGCGAATGCGCAGGAAGGTCCCGTTCGAGCTGCCCACGTCGGTCAGCACGATCGCAGAGCCATCATGATGGATGCGGCAGTGCAGGCCCGAAACGTAGCCGTCCTCGGGAAAAATCACGTCGCCGCGCTCACGACCTATGTGCATTCCGTCCGGAGCGATCGGGTAGGTATTGCCTACGGTCTCGCGACCGATGACCAGCGCGATGCGCCCGAGGTAGCCGGGATTGGGGCTGCCCATCGGCTCCACGCCGTCGATCGACTGGGCCGGCGGCATGACCTCGAAGCGAATGATCTCCTGGCCGATGCGGAACACATCGCCGTGGCTCAACCGCACCGGCCGGTCCCGACCGATCTTGACGTAGACGCCGTTGAGGCTGTGCTCATCGCGCACGGTGCAGCCGTCGCCCCCGAAGGTCAGGGTTGCGTGCACCGGCGAGAGATAGGCGTCGCCGGAAAACAGCTTGCCGGTGTCGCGGCCGATGCTGTTGGCGCCGTCCGACAGCGTATACGAGCTGCCCTCCGAGCCATCGGGGTTGATCAGCACGAGCTTGCCGCGCGCCTGACCGCTGGACGCAGCCACGGGTGCCGGCGCGGGCGCCGCCGCGGGCGCCGCCGCGGGCGCGGGCGCCGCCGCAGCGCCCGGCGTGATGCGGTGCCCGCAAGTGCCGCAGAACTTGAAGTCGGCCGGCACGGGATTTCCGCACGCCGGGCAGCTGTGCAAATCGGGCGCGGGCGCGCGCACCGGCGGCGGCGCGGAAACCGCCTGCGGCGCCGCCGCCACGGCCTGCGCGGCGCCGCCGCCCGAGGTCGGGATCACATCGCCCTGCTGCGTGGCTGCGAACTGCAAATTGCGATCGCGTGGCATGTCGATCGGGCGCGCGGCGGCAGCCGGCGCCGGCGGCGGATCGGTCGTGCCGGCACGGGCCACGAAGTCCTTCTTGGCCGCGTCACGCGGAAGCTCCGCGCCACAACCCAAGCAGAACTTGTAGTGGTCCTGGTTTTCCTTGCTGCACCTGGGGCAGACAATCACAGGCGCCTCCTCCACCCGGCTCGTCCAGCGACCGGGACCGTCGGCCTGCCCGAGGATAGTTTCGCTGCCATCCCGGGGTCAAGCTTCGGGGACAAGCGATTCCATCGCAATTTCAATGCGCTGGCGGCGCTCACGCCGTGATCTCGACGCGTAGAAGCTGCTTGCCCATGAACAGGTAGTCGCCATGCTTGAGTGGCTGCGGCGCGCGCAGGCGGACGTAGGTCCCGTTTTTGGAGCCCAGATCGACCAGCGTCAGTCGGCCGTCGGCGCCCGCGTCGACGCGGGCATGAACCGCCGACATGTACACGTCGGTGGGGAAATTGACGTCGCAATCCTCGCGCCCGATCTTGGCGCTCGAGCCGAGCGAGCAGTGCTCCATCCCGCGCGCACCGCCTACCACCATCTGCACGATGCGAAAGCTGCAGGCCTTACGCGGCGAGGAATAGAAATAGGTCTGGTCGGGGGCGGGGCCGGCGGTGTCCTCGGGCGGCGGCTCGAGCACAAAGAGCTGCTCACCGCACAGGAAGTTGTCGCCGAACGAGAGCGGCGCGCTCTCCCTCACCCGTACGTACACGCCATTGAGGCTGCCCTCGTCGCGCACCACCAGCTGGCCGTTGTCGTAGACGAAGTTGGCGTGGCGTCGGCTGAGCCAGCCGTCCTCGGGGAAGAGGATCTGCCCGTCCTCGCGGCCGGCGATGTGCTCGGTGCCCTGCAGCATGTAGCTCAAGCCGTCGACTCCGGAATCACCGCGGATCAGGATCAGGCGCGCCTTGCCCGGTGTCTGCATCGCGCCGAAGTACTTGGTGCGCAGCTCGACGACCTCCGGCGGAACGCTGGCGCCACAGGTGCCGCAAAACTTGTGTCCGGACGGCACCGGCGTCGAGCACTCGCGGCAGACGTAGTTGCGTGCTTGCTCCATCGCTTCTTCCTCGGAGGGTGAGAGTTTAGCTGCGGCTGATTGGTCGAAGGCCTTGGATTCGTTGCGGCTCAACGCCAGCGGGTGAGCGCAGGCGCTGCAGGCTCGGACACCGACCGGATTGAACGTGTCGCATTGGCCACAGGCTATCCCGACCTCGAAGTCCAATCCTTGCCCCTGACGGGTCACACCGCGCCCCAGGCCGAGCGCTGGCTAGAGCCGTGAGAGTCCCATTGTGTAGTGGATTGGACCGAAAGTCGTCAATTGCGCGGCTGGCCCGTCGATTTGAGCGCGGCGCGGGTCGCCGTGTCCATGCGCGCGAGGGCCTGCTCGGCGCCTGGACCGCCGATTGCGAGCAAGGCGCGGGCTGCGGCCAGCCGCACCCGGGGCTCGGGGTCGCCCAGGGTCTGGGCCAGGGCCGGCACGGCCTGGGCGGCCTGCACGCTGCCCAGCGCGGCGGCGGCGGCCTCGCGCACGTAGGCGTAGGCATCGTGCTGGAGCACCGGCAACAGCTGGCGGGTGGCGCTTTCGCCGCCGATGCGGCCCAGCGCCTGGACCGCGCGCAGCCGCATCCACCAGCGCGCGTCGCGCTGCGCGATCGCCGCCACCCGCTGCACGATGTGCGCGTCGCCCACGCCCGGGCCGACGCGCGCCAGCGCGGCGCTCTGCACCTGCTCGTCGCCGTCGTCGAGCGCCGCGGTCAGGCTGCGTGCGGCGTCGGCCGCCGGGGCCGACGCGAGCAGCGCGATCGAGGCCGCCCGCAACGCCGGGTCGGGATGGCTGCCGAGCGCGAGCAGCGCCGGGCGCAGCGCGGCGATCAGCGCCTCGAGCGCGGCCCCACGCGGGCCGCCGGGCGGCACCAGCAGGGGATCGGCGCCCGACAGCAGCCGCAGCGCGGTGCGCGCGCTGGCCGGCGGGCCTTGCAGCGCAGCCTCGGCGGCTTCCTGCAGCTCGCGCGCGAACGCCGCGAGCGCCTGGGCGGCGGGCGCTTGCGGCTCGCGCGCCAGCCAGCTCTCGATCAAAGGCGAGAGCGACAGCCGCTCGTCGGGCTCGGGCAGCTCCGGCGGGGTGGGGTGCTCGCTCTGGGGGGCGGCGGCCAGCACGCGCAGCGACCAGAGCGCGGCGCGGCGCACCACGGCCTCGCCCGCGAACAGCGCCTCGCACAGCGGCTCGGAAGCGGTGCGGTCGCCCAGCAGCCCGAGCGCAAGCGCGACCGCGGCCGCGCTCTGCGGAGGCTCGGTGCGCAGCGCGGCCGTGAGCGCCGCGCCCGCCTTGCGGTCGCCGCTCTGACCCAGCGCGAGCGCGGCCGACGCGCGCACGTAGGGGCTCGGGTCGGCGTGCAGCGCGTCGCGGAACGCCGCGCTCGAAGCCGCATCGCGCGCGCGTCCCAGGCCGAGCAGCGCTTGCGCGCGCACACCAGGCGTGTTGCTGGAGAGCAGCGCGCGCAGCCGCACCCGTACGGCGGCCCCGTCCATGCGCGCCAGCCCCCAGGCGGCGGCGGCGCGCAGCGGCCGCTCGGGCGCGCGCGCCAGCGCGGCGAAGCGCGGCGCCAGCGCAGGGCCGGCGACCGCACCGGCGGCCAGCAGCGCGCGCCTTCGCAGCGGGATCTCGGCTCCGTGCTCGGCGGCCGCCAGCAGCGCTGCAGCGGCGTGTTCGTTATGCAGGTGGCCGAGCAGATCGATCGCTTCGCGGCGCTGGCCCCCGTCGCCGTCGGCCAGCGCCTCGAGCAGCGGCTTGATCGCACGCTGGCCGATCGCGCGCAGCTCGGCCTGCGCGGCCTGGGCCGCGGCGCCGCCCCCGCGCACGCGCTCGATCAGCGGCTGCGCCAGCGCCCCGTACAGCTCGATCAACAGCGCGCGGTAGACCGGGCGCTGCGGATTGCCGAGCGCGAGCGGCAGCAGGGTCTGCTCGAACGCGGCCAGCCGCGGCGTGCCCAGGTCCTGCTGGATCAGCGAGCGCGCCGCGCGCTTGACCAGCTCGTCGTCGGGGCTCGCGCGCACCACCCGGCGCAGCAGCGCGGCCGCCTTATCGGTGTCGCCGCGCGAGAGGTAGAGCTCCGCCAGCTCGGCCGCGACCGGCAGCGCGTTCTCGTCCAGGGCCAGCGCGCGCTCGTAGCTGGCGATCGCGCGCTCGGTGTGCTGGCGCGTCCGGTACAGGTCGCCCAGCCGCTCGTGGGCCTTGGCGTCTTTGGGATTCAAGGCCACCAGGCGCTCGGCATAGCCGATCGCGTCGTCGTCGCGGTAGATCGCCAGCGAGTGCTCGGCCATGCGCGTGAGATAACTGCGCGCGTTCTTGGGATCGGCCTTCAGCAGGCGCGATAGCACCTCGATCGCGCCCGGCAGGTTGCCGCGCAGCACGCGCAGCCGCTCCAGCGCGAGCATGCTCTCGACGTCTCCAGGCGCGAGCTCGAGCACCCGCGAGAGCACGCGCTCGGACAGGTCCAGATAGCGCGCGTCGGCCGGCACGCGCCGGCGGCCCGTGCCGAGCGTGCGGTAGCACTCGGCCAAGAAGCGCCCGGCCTCGACGTCGGGCTTGGCGCCGGCGGCGGCCTGCGCGCTCGGCGGCCACTGGAAGGCGCGCGCCAGCTCGGCGGTGCGCTGCTCGAGCTGTCCCGAAGCGCCCCACAGCCGCACCACCCGCCGCCGCGCCTCGCGCCTCTGCGCGCGGTCGGTGGACAGCGAGAGCACCTGCTGCCAGCGCTCCGCCGCCTCGCCCGATCGCTGCAGCTTCTCCAGCGTCTCGGCCAGGCCGCGCACCAGGTCCACCTGATCGGGCTGCGCCTGCACGGCGGCCTGGTATTCGGCCAGCGCGCGCTCCGGCATGTCGTGGTCGAGGTAGGTGCCGGCAAGCGTCGCGTGCGCGCGCGCCTTGTCCGGAACCACCTCGAGAATCCGGCGCCAGGCCGCGAGCGCGCCGGCCTGATCGCCGCGCTCAAGCAGCTGCTCGCCGAGCGCGACGTAGTGCGTCGGGTCGTCGGGCTCGACGCGGCTGAGCGCGGTGAGCACCGCGAGCGCGCGCGCCTGCTCGTTCCAGCGCGTGTACAGGTCGAACAGGGAGCGCAGGATGCGGGCGTCGCGCGGAAAGCGCCGCTCGGTCTGGCCGAGCAGCGCGAGCGCCTGGTCGCGCTTGCCCGACTCCATCAACAGCTTGGCCAGCTCGATCACGTAGCGCGGCTCGCGCGGCGCGACGCCCAGCAGGGCGCGGTACTCCGCGATCGCCTGACCCAGATCGCCCTGCTCGGTGAGGATGCGGATCACCCGTTCACGCAGCTCGAGCCGCCGCGGCTCGCGGCCGAGCGCGCGGCGGAACGCCGCCAGCGCGCGCGCCGAGTCGCCCAGCTCTTCGTAGATGCGGCCCAGCAGCTCGCTCTGCTCCGTGCCTCCGCCGTGCTCGGCCTCGAGCCGCGCCGCCAGCGCGGGCAGCTGGCCCAGGCGGCGCTCGGTCTCGACCAGGGCCTCGTCGACCTCGTGGCGCAAGCCGCTACCAGCTGGAGCCAGCGCGCGCGCGCGATCGAGCGTGGCCAGCGCCGCAGGACCGCCGCCAGCTTCTAGCCGGGAGCGGGCCATCTCGAGCAGCAGCGGTGCCTGCACCCGAGCGTCGCCGCGCAAGGCTTGCAGCGCCTTTTGATAGGCGTCCACCGCGCGCGCGTGCTCTCCCCGGGCGGCCAGCGCGCGCGCGTACTCGGCACGCTCGAACACCCCGGTCTTGGCCCCGGCCGCGAGCGCATCGAAGCGGCTTTCGGCGGCAGCGTAGTCGTGGCGGTCGAGCGCGAGCGCGCCGAGCTCGCGCAGGATGGCGGCGCGCTCGGGCGTCTGCTTGGTGCGTTGCAGGGCTTGCTGCAGCAGCGCCTCGGCCTGCTCGGGCGCACCGGCCTGGCGCTCGAGCTCGGCGCCCGCGCGCAGCGGCGCGGCGGCGTCGGGCCGAAGCGCGGCCGCCTGCGCATAGGCCGCGCGCGCTTCGTCGCGCTGCGCGCGCGCGGCCGCGACCTCGCCGCGCAGCAGCCACAGCGCGTAGCGCTGCGCAGCGGGCACCGCGCGCTGCGCCAGCTCCGCAGCCAGGCCATCGAGGTTGCCGTCGCGCTCGCGGTACAGCGAAAGCAGGCGCTCGAGCGCGAAAGCCTGCGCCGGCTCCGCCAGCAGCACGTGCAGATAGCGCGCGCGCAGCCGCTGCGGTTGCTCACTCGCCTTGGCGGGCTTCGCGGACGGCGGCGGGCGCGTGCCGCGGGCGCGCGCGGGCGGCGCGGCCGGACGCGTCAAGCTCCAGTCGTCGGCGCGCACCAGCGCGGGCCACAACAACACAGCCAGCAACAGCGCCTTGCGCCTCACCGTGAAAGGATAGCAGCAAGCCCAGAGCCGGCCGGCCGGCGGCACACGAAGGTCGCGTGCCCCTCCCGATATCCAACCTAGGTGGGGCCCCGACAGCTTTGCTACGGACCCTGCGGGTCCTGGGGCGGGAGGGTCGCGTGACCCGACGCACAACCCCACCCACGTCGAGCGAGCGCAGCGAGCCCCGCCGGAGGGTGGGGCCCCGACAGCTTTGCTACGGACCCTGCGGGTCCTGGGGCGGGAGGGTCGCGTGACCCGACGCACAACCCCACCCACGTCGAGCGAGCGCAGCGAGCCCCGCCGGAGGGTGGGGCCCCGACAGCTTTGCTACGGACCCTGCGGGTCCTGGGGCGGGAGGGTCGCGTGACCCTCCCGTTAAAAGCGAAGCAATGGCGGGGCTTTACGCAGGCGGTCGAAGCTGACAGGCTTTCGCGTCTACATGCTGCTCGCAGGATCCGCGCTCGATCGCACGCCAGGGCCGAAATACTCGGCCGAGCTGCGCTTCGCCGAGCTGCTGCCACGGCCGCCGCTGCCGCGCGCCGCCACCCTGCGCCGGATGCGACACGAGCTGCCCGAGGGCTTCACGCTCGCGCTGCGCGCTCCGCACAGCACGCTGTGCTCGGCGCGCGGACCGCTGCGCTTCGACCCCGCGCTCGAACGCAGCTTCGGTTGGCTGCTACAGGCGCACGACGCGCTCGACGCCAAGCTGCTGGTGCTGCCGACGCCCGCGGACCTCACGCCCGGGGCGCGCGACCGCGAGCTACTGAGCGAGCTGGCCGCGCGCCTGCCGCGCGCGCCCGGCCGCCATTTCGTGTGGATGCCCAGCGGCCCCTGGGAGATCGAGGACGCGGCCACGCTGGCCGCCTCGCTCGACCTGGTGCTCGGCTTCGACCCCCTGCTGCAGCCGCGTCCCGCAGGCCGCGTGACGTACGCACGGTTGTTGGCGCTCGGGGCGCGCACCGGCTTCTCCGATGCGGTGCTGGAAGACGTCTGCGCGCTGCTGGAGGGCGAGCCCGAAGCCGAGAGCTTCGTCGCGATCGACGCGGCGCGGTCGTTCGAATATGCGCGGCGCTTGCAGAAACTCGCAGACGCCGCCCACGACGCAGCGTGACGCGGGGTCGCCGGTGTCGACACCAGCGGCCGAGGACCGGGCATGAGCGTGCTCGGGGCGCTGCTGGCTGGAGCGCGCGTGCGGCGCGTGGACGCGCCGTTCGGCGAGATGCTCACAATCGAGCTGCGTTCGCCCGCGCTGCACGGGGTGTTGCTGCTCGGGTTGTCGCCACCGGCCCGCGGGATTGGCTGGCTCGAGCACCGGCCGCCGCGCGCGCCGCGCGCGCCGCAGCCCAAGGCGCTGGCGAGCGCGATTGAAGGCGGCGTGGTGTGCGCGTTGCGTTGGTTGGAGCCGCAGCGGCTCCAGCTCGAGCTGGAGCGCGGTCCCGATCGCGTATCGCTCGAGCTGGTGCTGCGCGGGTCGCACGGCAACGCGCTGGTGCGCGCCGCGGACGGCCGCGTGCTGAGCTCGCTTCGGCCGCTGCAGCCCGCCGCGCGAGAGCAGCAGCCGAACGCCGAACGCCTGCGCCAGCCGACCGAGCCCGAGCCCGATCCGGTGCAGCTCGGGCTCGAGGCGCTGGCCGAGCGCGGCGCGCGCTTGCTCGAGCTGCGCGCGCAGGCCGAGCTGGGGCAGCGCAAGGCCGAGCTGAGCCGGGGCCTGCGCGCGCGGCACAAGAAGCTGCTGCGGCGCCTGGCGGCGGTGCAGGCCGATTCTGGCGCGCGCCCAAGACGTGGCCGCGCTGCGCCGCGATGCCAACCTGCTGGTCGCGAACCTGCACGGGCTGCCGCGTACCGGGGCCCGCTTCGAGCTGCTCGACTACACGCTCGATCCCCCGGCAGCGCACACGCTCGAGATCGATCCCGCGCTCGGTCCCGGCGCGCAGGCCGAGGCCTGGTTCAAGCGCGCGCGCAAGCTGGCGCGCGGCGCTGTGCTGGCCGCCGAGCGAGCGCAGGCGACGCGAGCGCAGCTCGACGCGCTCGAGCTGGAGCTAGAGCGCATCGAGGGCGCGCGCAGCGACGCCGAGCTCGAGCAGATCGCAGGCGCAGCCGAGCCGGCCGTGTCGCGCGCACTGCAACGGCCCGATCGCTCGCGCGCCGGGCGCCGGGTCCCGCAGCGGCGGCTGCCGTACCGGCGCTTCAGCGGCAGCGGCGGGCGGGCGATCCTGGTGGGACGCGGCGCGGCGGACAACGACCGGCTCACGCGTGATCACGCCCGGCCCCAAGATCTGTGGCTGCACGCACGCGACGAAGCCGGCGCGCACGTGGTGGTCCCGCTCGAGCGCGGCGAGGCCTGCCCGCCCGAGCTGCTGTGCGACGCGGCCACGCTGGCGGCCCATTTCAGTCAGGCGCGCGGCCACAGCCCGGTCGACGTGGTGCATACGCAGCGCCGCTACGTGCGCAAACCGCGCAAGAGCGAGCCCGGCCGCGTGGTGCTGGAGCGGGAGAAGGTGCTGCGGCTCCGGCTGGAGCCCGCGCGCCTCAAACGGCTGCTCGCGTCCGAACCGCCCGAAAGCGGGGGTCCCCAGCCGAGGTCTGATTAAAGAAGACCGCCGCCGACACGGAGGTGTCGACGGCGAGTCCATAGCCGCAGCATCAAGCCTGGAAGCGAGGACCTAGCGTGTCCTCGACCGGCAGCAGGCTACCGGCGGAACCTTCCGGACTTTCCACTCTCGAGCTCGCGGCGGCTTTCGATGCGAGCTCGATGCGCTGGCGCATCGCCCCCTTGCGGAGCGAGCCAGGGCCCGGTCGGCCTTCTCAGGCCTTCTTCTTGGCCCCGCGGCGCTTCCCGCCCTTTTTCTTGCCGCCCTTTTTCTTGCCTGCCTTCTTCTTGCTGCCCTTCTTCTTCGCTGCCATGCGGACCCTCCTATGGTCGTAGGATGGAAGTAACCTATTGTAGTGTGATGGCACGTGTCAAGCTTCAAACACATAAATTATACATAAGTTATCGCTATTTGAGTGATCACTGACAGCAAGAATCTATAACACATTGTAATTATTTATAAATTTTGTCGACCCCGCGCCCCCGGAAACGCCTGAAACCAGCGATCCCCAGCCAGGATCGCGCCTCCACGGGACTGCCACCGCCGAATCGGCGCAGGTTTGACAGCCGCCGCGCGGCGGGCCTACCGTCTCGGCCTCTCAGCCGCCGCGCGGCCGACCCAGCGCTGCGCGGCAGGCCGATCTTCACCGTCATCGACGGCTACGAGGGAGCGATGAACCAAACCAAGGTAGTGCTCTTCGCAGTGTGCTCGGCGCTGGTCGCAACGTCGTTCGGTTGCGGCTACTCGGAAGAGGAGATGCAGGTCAAGCGCGACCGCATCGATCAGCTCACGCGTGCGCTCGACAAGCTGGAGCAAGATCAGCGCGATCTGCAGGCGCGATTCAAGGCCGCGTCGACAGAGAACGCCGATCTGAACGAACGGCTGCGCCAGATGGGCATGAACGTCGAGGACTCAAAGAAGAGCATGCAGGACCTCAACAAGCTGGTGGAGGATCTGCGCGCCAAGGAGCGCCAGGCGCAGGCGCGCCTGCAGACGTTCCGCGACATGCTCGACAAGTTCAAGAAGATGATCGCGTCCGGCCAGCTGCGCGTCCGCATTGAGCGCGGGCGCATGGTGGTGGAGCTGTCCGAGAACATTCTGTTTGACTCGGGCAAGGCCGACCTGAAGAAGGAAGGCAAGGCGGCGCTGCAAGAGGTGGCCGGCGTGCTCGCGTCCATCCCCGACCGCGAATTCCAGATCGCGGGGCATACGGACAACAAGCCGATCAAGAGCTCTCGCTTCCCCTCCAACTGGGAGCTCTCCACGGCGCGCGCCGTCACCGTGGCGCGTTTCCTCGCGTCGCAAGGCGTGCCTGAAAACCGCCTGTCTGCGGCGGGCTACGCCGATACGCAGCCGGTGGCCTCCAACGACACGCCCGAGGGACGCGCTCAGAATCGGCGCATCGAGATCGTGCTGATGCCGAACCTCGACGAGTTGCCGGACCTGTCCGCGCTCGAAAGCGAGACCAGCAAGTAACGCTCGCAGCACCGGCCCGCGGGCCGGCCGGCCCGCGCCCGCGCCATGCGGGCCGGGAGCGGTCTGCCCGCCGATCGCCCGGGCCGAGCGGGGCGTCCCGCAATCCCGGTGGGGGTAGGATTGACCCCACCTACACTTCCGACTAATATGCGGAGTCACCCGACATCTGTCCGCTGCCTGGATCAGTCAGCGGCCGGGAGTGCCGGCCCCTCCCAGGTAGGCGCTTTCGGTCCCGGAAGCCAAGAGTGCTTCGCAGGGCGGGCGGATCGATTCACCCTCGAGAACGGAGCTTTTCATGCAGGCCCGTGCACACAAGCCGTTGTTCAAGGTGGGCGACAAAGCCGTCTATCCAGCCCAGGGCGTTGCCGAGGTCGTCTCCATCGAAGAGAAGGACATCGCAGGGCAACGCCAGCAGTTCTACGTGCTGCGCATCCTCGACACCAACCGCAAGATCATGGTGCCGGTCGACAACGCGCGCAGCGTCGGCCTCAGGCCTCCGATCAACGAGAAAGAGATCCAGGAGATTTTCGCGATCCTGCGCGAGCGCACGATCGCCTTCGACAACCAAACCTGGAACCGCCGCTACCGCGGCTTCATGGACAAGATCAAGACGGGCTCGGTCTACGACGTCGCCGAGGTGATGCGCGACCTGTACCGCTTGAAGGCGGAGAAGTCGCTCTCGTTCGGCGAGCGCCGCATGCTCGAAACCGCGCGCGCGCTGATCGTCAAAGAGATCGCCGTCACGCGCTCAAAGAGCGAAGACAAGGTTCAAGCGGAGATCGAGCAGATCTTCGCGCCCAACTGAGCCGGTTCGCTGGCCTCGAGCGCCAGCCGCGCGCGGCCAGCCGCCAAGCCGGCCCGGACCCGCGTCGATCGCGCGCGTCTTCACGACGTCCTGCGCGACGCGCGATCGAAAACGCCCAAGACTATTCCAACCTCACGCCACGGGTATGGCAACCAATACACTGGTCATCAACGTCGATATAGCGGAGAGCCGCGTCGCGCTGATCGAACGCGGCAAAATCGCCGAGCTCTTCGTCGAACGCGAGCAGGAGCGCAGCCCGGTCGGTAACGTCTTTCTCGGCAAGGTGACCCGCGTCCTGCCCGGGATGCAGGCGGCGTTCGTCGACATCGGGCTCGATCGCGCCGCCTTCCTCCACGTCGAAGACGTGGTCGTCCAGGACGACATGGACGAGCTGCTCGATCGGGACGAAGAAGGCGGCGAAGAGGACGCGGGCGACGACGAGGTCGAAGGCGCCGCGCTCGAGGCCGAGACCGCGGAACGCCCCAAGCGCAAGCAGACCCGCAAAGTGAGCCGATCGACACCGATCCGCGACGTGCTCAAGGAGGGCCAGACGTTGATGGTCCAGGTCAGCAAGGGCCCGATCGGCACCAAGGGCGCGCGCGTCACCAGTCATGTCGCGTTGCCGGGCCGATACGTGCTGTACCTGCCGACCGTGGACCAGATCGGCATCTCCAAGCGCATCGGCAACAAACTCGAGCGCCAGCGGCTGCGCGAATCGATCGAAGCCTTCAAGCCGCCGCAGGGCGGCTTCATCGTACGCACGGTGGCCAGCGGCCTGACCAAGAAGCAGCTCAAGGCCGACGTCGGCTACCTGGTCACGCAGTGGGAAGACGTGGTGCGCAAGCGCGCGGGGGTCAAATCCGCACCGGCCCTGCTCTACGAGGACCTGGACATCATCCTGCGCGTGGCGCGCGACTCCTTCACCGAGGACGTCGAGCGGATCGTGATCGACTCGCCCAAGGAATACGAACGACTGCGCAGGTTCCTAGCGGTCTTCCTGCCGGAGCGCATCGATCACGTGGAGCTCTACAGCGGACGCGACCCGATCTTCGACGAGTACGGCATAGAGGACGAGATCGCGCGCGCGCTTTCGCGCAAGGTGCCGCTGCTCTCGGGCGGCTACCTGATCATCGATCAGGCCGAGGCGTTGACCGCGATCGACGTCAACACCGGGCGCTTCACCGGCAAGGGGCGAGACGTCGAGGAAACCATCTACCAGACCAATCTCGAGGCCGTGGAGGAGATCGCCTACCAGCTTCGCTTCCGCAACATCGGCGGCTTGATCGTGCTGGACTTCATCGACATGGAGCGTCAGGGCAATCGCGAACGCGTGTACAAGGCGCTGGTGCAGGCTCTCAAGAACGACCGTGCCACGACCACCATCACCAAGGTCAGCGAGCTCGGGCTGATCGAGATGACCCGCAAGCGCACGCGCGAATCGCTCCCGCGGACGCTGTTCGAGCCCTGCTTCTACTGCGACGGAACCGGCCAGGTGCAGAGCAAGTCCACCATCTGCCACGAGATCCTGCGCCAGATCCGGCGCGAGCGCGACACGCTGGCGGGCTACAAGATCGTGATCAACGCGCACCCGGCGATCTGCGACATGCTCAAACGCGAGCACAAGAAAGCGCTCGACGAGGCTTCGGTGCGCTTCACGCGGCAGATTCTCGTAAAGCCCCACCGGGAGTACCATCTG
This sequence comes from uncultured delta proteobacterium, assembly GCA_963778655.1. GTDB lineage: Bacteria > Myxococcota_A > Polyangia > Polyangiales > JAFGIB01 > CAVZVA01. Next base: position 101,203 of record CAVZVA010000008.1, on the reverse strand, counting down.
GAGCAGTTCGATTTGAAGGGAGCATGAGAGCTTGCCATGTCAGCCGGAGACGCCGACAAGCCCGCCCCACAACCCCGCAAGCCGCGCGAGAGCCGACTGACGATCAACAAGGAGTTCGGCTCGTTCGAGTCGTTCATCGAGGAGTATGTCAGTAACATCTCGCGCAGCGGCGCGTTCGTGAAGACAGCGGACCCGCCGCCGGTGGGCACGGAGATCGACCTCAAGTTCACCGTGATCATGGACGACATCGAGACCATCGAGGGCGTGGGCAAGGTGGTGCGGGTTCAGCAGGACCCGTCCGGCATGGGCGTGGTCTTCACCCGCATCAGCCATCACTCCCAGCACCTGCTCGAGCGCCTGCTGACGCGGCGCGCGCAGCACGAGCCGGAGCGATAGCCCCCGAACCGGGCCCGCCCGGACGCTCACTCCTCGGCGGGCGGTGAGGCTTCCAGGTAGCCGCGCTGCAGCAGCGTGCTCAACGCGCGGGCGATTTCAACGTCGTCCAGCGGACAGTTGTTGAACACCGCCTCGAGCTGTGAGACGCCCATCGCTACCTGCAGCACGTCGAGCTGCTCGCCGCTGAGCTCGCGCAGCTTCGCTCGCAGCGGCGAGGCCAGCCGGATGCCGGACCGCATCGGGGGCAGGTCGAGCCGGGCCACCTCGTCGAAGATGCGCATGCCCTCCATCAGCGCCGCCTCGGTCGAGAGATCGATGCGCACGGGCAGATCGATCCGGTCGAGCGGCTCCATGTAGAATGTGCCGTGGCGCCACGCAAGAATGCGGTGGACGGCCTTCTCGGCGGTGAGCAGATCGGAGTCGTTGATCGCGGCGAACACGATGCTGCCGCGCTCCAGATACACCTTGCCGGTGTCGGTCTCGGTCTTGATCACCAGCATGCCGGTCTTGCGCGAGGAGCCGAACAGCTGGAGTAGGTCCGGCAGCGGGACCTCGTCGATGGCACCGGACATGCTGCGCACGTTGTTGGTGCGTCGTCCAGCGGCGACCTCCTCCAGGCGGGGCTTGGGCTGCGCCTGTGCGGGCGGCGGCCCGTCGCTGGTGACCAGCTTGATGATGCTGGTGCCGATCAAGACGCGATCGCCGTCGGTCAACGCCATGCGCTCGACGCGCTCGCCGTTGACGAACGTGCCGTTGGTCGATCCCAGATCCTGGATCGTGACGGTGTCGCCGTTGACGCTGATCTTGGCGTGGCGGCGCGAGACCATATCCTCGACGAGCACCATGTCGAGGTCGCTCGATCGGCCGACGACGATTTCGGAGTTGGGCGGCAGAGGAAACTCGCCCCCCTGGTACTTCCCCGAAATGAAGCGCATCGCGTAGTTCTTCATGGGGTGCTGGAAACGATGTCCTTGCCCGAGGCGCTTCGCGCCATCCGAAAAAAGCGCGTCATTGCCGGAACTTCCGACGGATAAATAAGGTAAGGTTGGGGTGGGGTTGGGGTCAAGGCCGGGACCCACGAAGCGCGCATCTGCGCGCATGGCCGGAGCGCGAGCCTACTCCGCCGACACACAGCTGCACACATCGAATCGTCCCCGAGGCTTGCCGCGGGCAGCCCCGCCGCGTTTACGCCGCGCGCAGCTACGCGCCGAAATTCCTCGGGCGGACGCGGCTGACGCTGAGCTCTTGCACATGGCGTGGCGATTCGGGGCCGAGCCTAGCCCACGGGCCGGCCGGAGGCGGCTGGGCGCCCGGCTGGGCGTGCGCAGAGCGCGGCCGCGGGCGGCGGGCTCAGACCTCGAGGATGTCCTTTTCCTTGCGCGCCACGATCTGGTCGACCTCGGCGCTGGCGCGCTGGATCAGGTCCTCGACGTCCTTCTGCGCGCGTGCCCCGTCGTCCTCGCCGATTTCCTTGTCGTCGACCAGGCTCTCGATCATCTCCTTGGCTTCGTGGCGGGCCTTGCGCACGATCACCTTGGTGTCCTCGCCGGCACGCTTGGCGAGCTTGACCAGCTCCTTGCGCCGCTCCTCGCTCAGGGGCTGCAACGGGACGCGGATGATCTCGCCGTCGTTCTGCGGCGTGAGCCCGAGCGGGGACTGCACCAGGGCCTTTTCGATCGCCTTGATCTGCGACTTGTCCCACGGCTTGATGGTCAGCATGCGCGCCTCGGGCACGCTGACGGTGGCGAGCTGCGAGATCGGAGTGGGCGATCCGTAGGCATCCACGCGGATCGAGTCGAGCAGCGAGGGGTGCGCGCGGCCGGTGCGCAGCTTGGCCAGCTCGCGCTTGAGCCCCTCGTGGGCCTTGCCGATCGATGCCTTCAGATCCTCGAGGGTTTCCTGGATCATGGCTTGCTCCCCTGGGCGCGACGCCTCGCGCAACCGTTGACGTCACCTTCTCAGCTCATCTGCTCACTGCGGATGTCCTCGACCTCGCTCACCAGCGTGCCGATCGGCTCGCCCTCGACCACCCGCCGGATGTTACCGCGGGTGGCGAGCCCAAACACACGAATCGGCAGCTTGTTGTCGCGGCAGAGCGTGACAGCGGTCGCATCCATCACGCCGATGCGCTCGCGGATGAAGCGCTCGTAGCTGACCTGCCGGAACATGCTCGCATCGGCGAACTTGACCGGATCCCGATCGTAGATGCCCGCGACCTTGGTGGCCTTGCACAGCATGGCCGCCTGGATCTCCATCGCCCGCAGCGAAGCTGCGGTGTCGGTGGAGAAATAGGGGTTGCCGGTGCCGGCCACGAAGATCACGACCCGCCCCTTCTCCAGGTGGCGCATCGCCCGCCTGCGGATGTAGGGCTCGGCCACCGCGCGCACTTCGAGCGCGGTCATCAGCCGCGTCTGCGCGCCGTGCTTCTCGAGCGCGTCCTGCAGCGCCACGCCGTTGATGATCGTGGCCAGCATGCCCATGTAATCCGCGCTGCCGCGGTCCATGCCCTGGGCGCTGCCCTTGAGCCCGCGGAAGATGTTGCCACCGCCGATGACGACGCCCATCTCCACGCCCAGCGCGCTCACCTCGGCCAGCTCCTCGCTGATCGCTTCCACCGTCTTGGGGTCGAGACCGAAGCCACCTGCCACGCCGCACAGGGCCTCGCCGGACAGCTTCAACAGGATGCGCTTGAATTTGATCGCCATCGTTCGCCCATCCCGCCTGTGCGCCGCGGTCCGGCGCCGCCGGTCGCGTGCCGCTCAGGAGCCCGAAATCGCGGCTTGCACGTCGGCCGCCAGATCGGCCTGCTTCTTGTCGATGCCCTCGCCGAGCTCGAAGCGCACGAAGCGGCGCACCGAGATCTTCTCGCCGATCTTGGCGCTGAGCTCGGCCGCGAGCGCGCCCAACGTCTTGTCGCCGTCGGTCACGCTGAGCTGCTCCTCCAGGCACGTCTCGGCCAGCCACTTGTCGAGCTTGCCCGCCACGATCTTGTCCACCACCGCCGCCGGCCGCGGCTTGGCGCTCTGCTTGCCCTCTTCCTCGGTCTGCGCGCGGAAGAGCTCGCGCTGCTTTTCGAGATCGGCGGCCGGCACCTCGTCGCGGCGCACGTACTGCGCGTTCATCGCCGCGACCTGCAGGCCGACCAGCTCAACGAAGCTCTTGAAGTCCTCGCTGCGGGCCACGAAGTCGGTCTGGCAGTTGACCTCGGCCAGCACGCCGATGCGGCTGCCCGGGTGGATGTAGGCGTGGACCATGCCCTCGGCCGCGATCGCGCCGGCCTTCTTGGCCGCCTTGGCCAGGCCCTTCTTCTTGATGTACTCGATGGCCTTTTCGGTGTCGCCGTTCGACTCCTGCAAGGCCACCTTGCAGTCCATAATGCCGGCGCCGGTGCGCTCGCGCAGCTCCTTGACCATCGTCGTGCTGATCTCAGCCATCGTCCACTCCTGCTCCGAGCCGAGCTCCCTCAGGGCTCGCTCTTCTCCTCTTCGGGAATCGCCGAGTATTCGGCCTTGCCTGCGCGGCCCGTGCGCGCGAACTCGACCTGCACGCCGCTGCTGCCGCCCTCGTCCTTGCGGCCGACCTGCATGAAGTCGCGCCGCCGCTGCTGCCCCAGCACGCAAGCGTCGGCGACCGCGGTAGCCACCAGCTTGATCGAGCGGATCGCGTCGTCGTTGCCCGGGATCAGGTAGTTGATCTTGTCCGGGTCGCAGTTGGTGTCGGTCAGGGCTACCACCGGGATGCCGAGCTTGTTGGCCTCGCTGACCGCGATGTGCTCGTGGTTGGGGTCGATCACGAACATCGCGGCTGGCAGCCCGTTCATGTCCTTGATGCCGCCGACGAACTTGCGCAGCCGATCGCGCTCGCGGCGCAGCCCGAGCGCTTCCTTCTTGGCCAGGGTGTCGAGCGTGCCATCCTCGTCCATCTGCTCGAGCGCGCGCAGCCGGTCGATGCCGACCTTCATGGTGCGGAAGTTGGTCAGGGTGCCGCCCAGCCAGCGCCCGATCACGTGGAACTGCCCGGCGCGGTTCGCCTCCTCGGCGATCACCTCCTGGGCCTGGCGCTTGGTGCCCACGAACAGCAGCTGGCCGCCGCGACCGACGGTGCTGCTCACGAACTCCAGCGCGCGGCGGAACAGGCGCACGGTCTGGTCGAGGTCGATGATGTGGATCCCGTTGCGCGCGCCGTAGATGAAGGGCGCCATCTTGGGGTTCCAGCGGTTGGTCTGGTGGCCGAAATGGACGCCGGCGTCGATCAGGCGACGCAACGACATGGCGGGAGCGTCTTCGACAGCGAACGCGCCGGCTTCGGCCGGCGTACCGCCGGCAGCGGTGGTTTGGGCTTCTTCACTCATGGCTCGTTCTCTCCGGTTGCGCTTCCACCACCCGCGGCCCGCCACCCCGGTAGGGGCACCGAGCGGACCGTCCGAGCCGGGCGGTGTGACTTGATTTCGGCAGCCCGACGTGAGCTGACCGGCCCCGAGAGGCGGCGGCGGTATACCACGCGGGGCACGGGGTCGCCATCGCAGCCGCAAGCGTGCGCCTACCCGCCCTCCCCCGGGTGCCCGCCGAATTGTTGACCCCGACGCGGACTGGGCTGATGTAGGTGCCATGCGCACCCTAATTCTAGCCGCGATGCTCGTGCCTTTCGCGCCCGGCCCGGGCTGGGCGCAGCCCGAAGCGCCGCAGGCCGAGACGCCCCAGGTGGATGGCGAGGAGCCCACCCTGGACGAGCCCGCGAACGCGGGGCAGGACCCGGCCCAAACCCCGGCGCCCTTCGAGCAAGCCGAGCCCAGCGAGCAAGCCGAGCCCAGCGAGCAGGCCGAGCCCAGCGAGCAAGCCGAGCCTGGCAGCTTGGAACCGTCCGCAGCCGCCGTGGCTCCCGAGCCCGCGAGCGCAGAGCCGGCCGTGGGCCAGCCGCGCGCCGCCGAGCCCGCGGCAGCACGGGCGCCGGCCTGCCTGGCCGCGCCGGTGGTGGTGCAGCGCGTCGGTCGCCCGGGTCCGCTGGTCGTGAGCTTGACCGATTGCGACGGGCAGCCCAATCCCGCAGCGCTTGCGCCACTGAGCATGCTGGCGCAGCCGCTCCCCACCGCCGGGCCGGCTGCCGCCGAGGCGGGCGCCGCGGCCACGCCTGCCGTGGTGCTGCTCGACCCCGGGCTGCTCACGCGCCTGCAGCGTATCGCCGATCACTTTCCGGGGCGGGTGCTCGAGATCGTCTCCGGCTACCGTCCCAACGCCAACCCAGGTAGCCGGCATCGCCACGGCGGTGCGCTCGATCTGCGCGTGGACGGCGTGGACAACGCCGCGCTCAGCGAGCTCGCGCGCGGGCTCGAGGGGACCGGCGTCGGCTACTACCCCAACAGCACCTTCGTGCACGTGGACGTGCGGGACAGGTCGTTCTATTGGGTCGACCGCAGCGGGCCAGGCCAGCGCCCGGACTACGCGCCGCAGCCGGCGCTGCCCGACGCCGACCCGGGCGCGCCCGTGCAGGACGCGGCCGGGGCCGGCGAAGCGCTCGCGGCAGGCGAAGCGGCCCAGACCGGGGACGCGCTCGAGGCCGAGCTGCGCAGCCTGTCGGATCGCGCGCTGGCGGTGATGCGCCTGGCCCTGGCCAACCCGCAAGCCGACGGCCCGGCCGGAGCCGGACGCCGACGCGGGTTCTGACCCGCCCGCCGCGCCCGCCGCGCCTGCCGCGCGCCCGCGCTTGGTGTAAGCTGGGCGGCCGTGTCTCGTTGCCCCATCTGCAAGCGCGCGTTGCCGCAGGACGCGTTCGAGCCGCCCTTCCCGTTCTGCTCGCGGCGCTGCAAGCTGGCCGACCTGCACGGCTGGCTCAACCAGCGCTACGTGGTGAGCGAGCCGCTGTTCGACCTCGACGGTGACGGCAAGCCCGCGCCCAGCGCCGGAGACGAGTGACATGAGCGAGCTGCTGCGCGCCTGCCGGCGGGAGCCGACGGCCTTCACGCCGATCTGGATCATGCGCCAGGCCGGGCGCTACCAGCCCGAGTACCGCGCGCTGCGCGAGAAGCTGAGCTTCATCGAGATGTGCACGCGGCCCGAGGTCGCGGCCGAGGTCACGCTGCTGCCGGTGCGCCAGCTGGGCGTGGACGCCGCGATCATCTTCGCCGACATCCTGCTGGTGCTCGAGCCGCTGGGAATCGGTTTCGAATTCACCGCCGGGGACGGGCCGCGGATCGCGAAGCCGCTGCGCACGGCCGAGGCGATCGATGCGGTGGCCGAGCGCATCGACGCCAAGAGCTCGCTCGGCTTCGTGATGGAGGCGCTGCGTTTGGTGCGCGCGGAGCTCTCAGGCAAGGTGCCGCTGATCGGCTTCGCCGGCGCGCCGTTTACGCTGGCGTCGTACGTGATCGAGGGCGGCGGCTCGCGTGACTACCTGCACACCAAGCAGCTGATGCTGGGCAACGAGGGCGCCTGGAACGCGCTGATGACCAAGCTAACCGACGCGGTCGCCGACTACCTGCGCGCGCAGGTCGAGGCGGGCGCGCAGGTGCTGCAGGTCTTCGACAGCTGGATCGGCGCGCTCGGCCCCGACGACTACGTGCGCTACGTGCAGCCGCACATGCGGCGGCTGCTTTCGGGCTTGCCCTCCTCCGTGCCGGTGATCCACTTCGGGACCGGCAATCCGGCGCTCTATCCGCTGATGGCGCAGGCCGGCGGCGACGTGATCGGGCTCGACTTCCGCGCCGACCTCGGCGCGTGTTGGCGCGAGCTGGGCGAGGTCGCGGTCATGGGCAACCTCGATCCGGGCTCGCTGCTGGCTCCGCGCGCGCAGCTGCAGACGCGTGCGCAGGCAGTGCTCGACAAGGCCGCGGGCCGACCCGGGCACGTGTTCAACCTCGGCCACGGCATCTTCCCCAGCGCCAGCGTGGATCAGGTCAAGGCGCTGGTGGACTACGTGCACGAAGCCAGCGCCCGGCGATGAGCGGGAGCGGAAACAGGAAGGCGAGAAGCTCGGAGGAAGTCTCCTGACTGAGATTTCTTCGCGTCTCCCCGTCTTGCCGTGATCCGAAAAGTGCTACCAAGGGGGCCATGCCCTCCTCGACGACAGCCTACGACGCGGTGATGCTGGTCGCGTTCGGGGGACCGGAGAGCGCCGGCGAGGTGCGGCCGTTCTTGCGGCGCGTGCTCGCGGGGCGGCCGGTGCCCGAGGCGCGCTTCGAGGAGGTGGTGCGGCACTACCAGGTGATCGGCGGGCGCTCGCCGCTCGGCGAGATCACGCGCGCGCAGGCGGCCGCGTTGCAGGCCGAGTTGGCGGCGAACGGGCCCGCGCTGCCGGTGCGGGTGGGCATGCGCAACTCGGCGCCGGCGCTGGCCGGCGCCTTGCGCGACGCGCGGGCGCAGGGCGCAGCGCGCGTGTTGTGCGTGATCATGGCGGCCCACGAGAGCCCGGCCAGCCACGGCCGCTACCGCGAGGCGCTGCAGGCCGCGCTCGGCGAGCTGGGCGAGGACGCGCCGGCGATCGGCTATACCAGCGGCTTCCACGATCACCCTGGCTTCATCGCGGCCAACGTCGAGCAGGTGCGCGCGGCCGAGGCCACGCTGCCCGCGGGCAAGCCCGGGCTGCTGGTTTTCACCGCGCACAGCATTCCGGTGGCGGTCGCGGAGCGCTCGCCCTACGTCGCGCAGCTGCAGGTGAGCGCGGAGCTGGTAGCGGCGGCGCTGGGACGCGAGCGCCATCTGATCGCATACCAGAGCCGCAGCGGCGCGCCGCGCGACCCCTGGCTCGAGCCGGACATCAACCAGGTGATCCGCGAGCAGGCCGCGCTCGGAACCCGCGCGCTTGTGCTGTGCCCGATCGGCTTCGTATGCGATCATGTCGAGGTGCTCTACGACCTCGATGTCGAGGCCGCGCAGCATGCACGCGAGCTCGGGGTCGCGCTCGCGCGCGCGCGCACCGTCAACGACCACCCGCTATTCGTGCGCGCGCTGGCCGAGCGCGTGCGCGAGGCGTGCCGCCCCACTGCGCGCTGACCAGCTGGCTTCGTCGGCCCTCAGTCCGGCTCGTCGGGCCTGGGAAGCAGCAGCGCGCCTTCCTGGAGCAGAGCGTCCACCTGCTCCGGGCTCACGCCGATCTCGACCAGCACCTCGCGGCCGTCCTGGCCCAGGCGCGGCGCGTGCAGCCGCAGCGGCGTCTGGCAGCGAGAGAAGCGCACCGGGTGGCGCAGAGCCAGATAGCGCTGCTCGCTGGGATGCTCGTGCGTCTCGAAGAAGCCGCTGGCCGCGAGGTGCTCGTCGCGCTCCAGATCCTCGAGCTTGTTGACCCGCATGCAGGGGATGTCGTGACGATCGAGCAGCTCCATCCACTCCGCGGTGGTCTTGCTCTGGGTCACGCTGCCGACGGTTGCGTACAGCTCGTCGATGTGCTGATTGCGATCCTGGCGCGTGGTGTTGCGCCAGCGCGTCCACAGCTCGGGCTGTCCGGCGACCTCGAAGAACAGCGGCCAGTGGCGATCGTTGTAGGGCATGATCGCGATGTAACCGTCGCGGGTGCGAAACGGCCGGCGGTTGGGCGTGAGCACGCGGGTGTAGCCCAGCTGCCCGGTCGGCGGCTGATGCACGTGCCCGTAGAGGTGCTCGACCAGCGTGAACGCGGCCACGCTCTCCAGCATCGGCACTTCCACCAACTGGCCCTCGCCGGTGCGCTCGCGGTGGAGCAAAGCCGCGATCAGTCCGTAGACCGCGTGCAGCGCGGCGGTCTTGTCGGCGACCAGGGTGGGCAGGAAGCGCGGCTCGCCGCCGCGGTCCGCCTTGGGCTGCAGGTCGGCCATACCGGCGGCGGCCTGCACCAGGTCGTCGTAGGCCTGGCGGCCCGCGTACGCCCCGCCCGAACCGAACCCGGTCAGGTGCACGTACACGATGTCTGGGCGCAGCGCGCATACCGCCGCGTAGTCGAAGCCGAGCCGCGCGAGCGCCTGGGGGCGGGTGTTGGTGATGAACGCGTCCGCGCCCGCGATCAGCGTGCGCATCACCTGCTTGGCGGAGTCGGCCTTGAGGTCGAGCGCGACCGAGCGCTTGTTGCGGTTGATGTTGAGGTACAACGCGGCCATGTCGCGGTGCCGGCGGTACGGGCCCGAGCTGCGCATCAGGTCGCCCTCCTTGCTCTCGACCTTGATCACGTCGGCGCCGAGGTCGCCGAGGGTCTGGGTCGCGTAGGGGCCGGCGACCACCGCGGTCATGTCGATGATGCGATAGCCGTGGAGCGGCCCTCGCGCGGGAGGATGGTTGGGGGCTCTGTCGGTCATGCTGGATCGATCTGCGGGGGCGGGCCGACGCCAGCCGCCCGGCCGCGGGCTGAGCATAGTTACAGTCCTCACACCGCGCGAGGCAAGTTGCGCTCATCATGGGTCGGCTGGTCGGGCTCGGCCCCCCCTGGTTTGGCTAGCGCTGCCATGTATGCTGCGGTGCGTGAGTGACCGCAGCGCAGTCGTGGAGGAGGTGTGCCGCTACTGCGATCTGGCCGAGCGGCTGACCATCCTGCCCCCCTCGGCCCGGGTGCGCGGCCTGTACTTCCGCAACATCGAATCGGTGCTCGAGCGCGCGCACCAGCTCGAGCGCTACCGCTCGATGTTCCCGGGGCGCTTCACCGCAGTGCTTTGGTATCCGCTGGCTGACTTCATGACCCGACTCGCGGTGGGCGGAGCGCTGCTGACCAGCCCGGGGCGGGTCCACGAGGGCATGTTCGAGATCGGCCGGCGCAACGCGGTGGGCTTTGCCGAGAGCCTGGTCGGCCGCGCGTTGCTGCGGCTGCTCTCGCGCGACCCCAAGAAGCTGCTGCAGCAAGGCGCCGCAGCGCGCCGGCAGAGCTTCACCTACGGATCCTGGGAGCTGAGCTTTCCCGAGGAGCGCACTGCTGTGATGTCGATGGTGGAGGAGTACGTGTGGATCGAGTCGTATCTGCTGGGCGCGGCACAGGGGACCTTCGACGCAGTGTCGGTGCCGGTCCGGACCGAGGTCGTATTGGAGACCCGCTTCAGCGGCAGGCACATCCTGCGCTGGTAGCGCCCGCATGCCGGCCGTGGCGCAAACGTATTCCTATGTGGGTAGTCTGGATCGATGTAGGGGGGTAGCGTACCCACGTCGTTTTGGATACGGTCGGCGGGCCTTGGGTAGGCAGCTCTCGCCCGAGACGGCGGCGGCCGGCCCCCAATCTGGAGTAGCTTAATGTCGGCCAAAGATTCCGCCGGGACCGCGCGTCCTGTTCCTGTTATCGAGGAAACCTCGGACGAGCAGGCGGCCCGCCCGCAGCGCGACTCTGATTTTCGCGAGATCGCGCGCGGCGGCGCGCTCCCCCCCAGCGTCGTGTCCGCCCTGCCGCGCGCCCGCTCGCAGGCGCCGGCTGCAAGCTCGAGCTTGGCCCCGGATGCGGCGGCGCGCCGGCTGGTCGAAGCGCTGGTCGAGCGCGGCGTGGACACCTTCTTCGGCATTCCGGGCGGACCGGTATGCCCCGTCTTCGAGGCCATCCGCTTGAGCGCGGGCGCGCGCTTGATTGAGTCGCGTCATGAGAACCACGCCGCATTCGCGGCCGCGCTCTACCACCGGGCCAGCGGGCGGGTGCCCGCAGTGGTGGTGACCGCGGGTCCCGGCGTCACCAACGCGGTGACCGGGATCGCCTCGGCGAGCCTCGAGCGGGTGCCGATGCTGGTGATCGCGGGCGACGTGGCCTGGTCCAGCAGCGGTCGCCGGCTGGCGCAAGACTCGGGGCCGGAAGGCATCGCGATCGAATCGATCCTCGAGCCGATCACGCGCATCCGCGTGCGAGCGGCGCACGGCCGCAGCGTGGTGAGCCAGGCGCTGGCCGCGCTGCAGGTGGCCAGCGATCCGCTGCACCCGGGGCCTGCGCTGTTCGTGTTGCCGCTCGACCGAGCGATGGAGCCATGCGAACCGACCGAGCTGCGCGAGGCCACACGCCCGCTCGTGGGCGCTCCGCCCGAAGCGAGCGTGGCCCTCACGGCCGAATGGCTGGCGCGGGCGAAGCGGCCGCTGATCGTGATCGGCGCCGGGTGCCGCGGGCACGAGGCGGCGCTACGCCGCATGGCCGACGCCACCAACGTGCCGTTCGTGACCACGCCGCGCGCCAAGGGCCTGGTCAGCGAGCGTCATCCGCGCTCGCTACGCAACGGGGGCATGGCGGCGTCATGCTGGGCGCGGCGCTACACCTCCGAGCCGGTCGACGTGTGCCTGGCGCTGGGCACCGACCTCGACGACACCTCGGTCGGACCCACGCCCTATCTCGGCGCGGGCGGCCGCCTGGTCCACGTCGATCTCGACGCGCGCGTGTTCGGCCGCAACCTGAGCACGGCGCTCGGCGTGACCGCCGACGTGGGTGCGTTCGCGGTGGCGCTGGCGAGCGCGTTCGAGCACGACGGCCTGCTGAACGCCGCAGCGCACGCGGCTCTGCGCAGGGCGCGCGCGCAATCCCCCTTCGACCAGCCCGGGGCCGCGAGCGACGACGCGCTGCCGATCGCGCCCCACCGCCTGATCTGCGATCTGGAGGCCGCCGTCGGGCCCGAGGCGCGTTTCGTCACCGACATCGGCGAGCACATGCTGTACGCGCTGCACTACCTGACGGCGACCACGCCCGACCACTTCCACGTGCAGCTGAATCTGGGCAGCATGGGCTCGGGCATCGCAGGCGCGATCGGGCTGGCGCTGGCCGACGAGCTGCGCCCGGTGGTGTGCATCGCAGGCGACGGAGGCATGCACATGGCCGGGATGGAGGCGCTGCTGGCGATGCGCGAGCGGTTGCCGATCCTGTTCGTGGTGTTCAACGACGGCCGCTACAACATGGTCCACCACGGCATGCGCCAGATCTTCGGCCAGGCCGAGGACTATGCCATGCCGCACGTGGACTTCACCACCTGGGCCTCGGCGTTTGGCATGCCCGCGGTCGCCATCACGGCCCCCGGGCAGATCGACGCTGCGCTGGTGCAGGAGCTGCTATCGGCCGGCGGCCCGGCGCTGATCGACGCGCGCATCGACGCCGGGCTGCGCATCCGCGGCGGGGGGCGCGTGGAGGCGCTGCAGCACATGTCGATGGGCGCGCGCGCGGCAGCGGCCCCGGGCGTGAGCCCCGAGATCGCGCGCAAAGGTGCGCCGTGAGCGTCGCGATCGTGGGGCTCGGCACCTGGCTGCCGGAGCAGGTGCGAGCAAACGACGCGTGGCCTGCCTCGTTCGCGACGCGCGAGCACACCGCCAGCGAACGGACGTTCAACGACATCCCGGAATCCGAGGATCCGGCCGCGGCCGCCATCGTGGCTCGCGACTTGGCCCGCGAAGCGACCGACCCATTCCTGGGCGCAATCCGGCGGCGCGTCGCGGACGCCTCTACCACGGCCGCGGAAGCGGAGCTGCACGCCGCCCGCGCCGCGCTCGCGGACGCGGGCATACCGGGGACGGACGTCGATCTGGTGCTGTCCAACGCGCTGGTCGCGGAGCGCTTGATTCCGCCGACCGCTGCGGCGGTCGCACACGGGTTGAACGCCGGGCGGGCGCTGGCGCTGGGCGTGGACGCGGCCTGTGCGAGCGCGCTTGCGCAGCTGGAGATCGCGCGCGCCTATCTCGAGAGCGGGCTGGCGAGGGTGGTCCTGCTGACGCAGTCGCACCTGTTGCTGCGCGCGATGCCCTTCATGCACCCGGCAACACCCGGGCTCGGAGATGCCGCGAGCGCGCTCGTGGTCACCCGCGGTCGCGGGCTGAGGCTGCGGGCCACGCTCGGCGTGACCCACGGCGAATACGCACCCGCGGTCACCTGGGTGCGCGGCAGCGACGCGAGCAGCGATCCCCCGTGGTGGCAGCCGGGCGCCGCATTCCGGCTGGGCAGCTGCGCACCCGAACAAGTCAAGCTGCTGATGCGAGAGACGGTGAGCTTCGGCGCGACCACCGTGCGTGAGGCTGCCGTCCGGGCCCAGGTCGAGGTGGAGCGCCTGCAGGTGCTGGCCAGCGTGCAGCCGCGCGGCTTCCTGCCAGGCGCGATCGCGGAGCGGCTCGGTCTGCCGAGGTCGCGCGCGGTGACCACCTACGAGGACATCGCACATGTCGGCGTATGTGGCCCTCTGTTCAACCTCGCCCGTGCACGCATGCGGGGGCTGTTGTCGCCAGGCACGTTCGTAGCCCTCTACGCCCAGGGCGCGGGCTTCACACGCGCGGCGGCCGTGCTCGAAGTCGATCGCGAGCAGTCTTCCTTCGTCTGAGCGCAAGGTGGACAATGGCCGCGGCGATGTCTGATGCCCGCACGCTGATCCTGGTCCAGAACGCCGAGCTGCGCGCCTCACTGCACGCGCTGGCCGAAGGCTTGCCCTGGGCGCAAGCGCGCGGCCTGGAGTTCGAGGCTCTCGACGGCGCGCCGCAGCAGGCGGTGGCCGAAGCGCGCGCCCGCGAGGGCGTGGTGCCGATCGGGGTGGTGGCGCGGGACGAGCCCGACGCGATCTCTGCGCTGGCCGGCGGCGCGGACGAGGCGGTGGTGCTGAAGTCCGCCGGCGCCAGCGCGCTGGCGGCATTCGTCGACCGGGTGGCGATCCGCGCGCGCCTGCGCGCCGACGGCGCGCGCATGCAGCAGACCTTCGCGCACGCGGAAAAGCTCACGGCGCTGGGCGCGATGGTCGCGGGCATCGGACACGAGATCAACAACCCGCTGGCGGTGATGCTGCTCTCGATCGAGGCGGCGCGGCGTTACGTGCTGCCGGCGTGCGAGGGGGCGTGGGAGATCGCGCGCGCGCTGCGCTCAGGCGACGCGGTGGCAGACACCACCTGGGACAAGCTGCGCAAGCTCGAGCCGGCCCAGGGGCGCGGCCGCGACGCGGCGCGCATCCTGGACGACATCGGGACCGCCGCGGACTCGATCGCGTCGATCGTGCGCGACCTGCGTGTATTCGCGCGGTCCGATCGCACTGAGCCGCCGGACCTGGTCGAGGTCGAGGAGATTGTGGACCAGGCGTTGCGTCTGGTCGGCCACGAGCTGTTCAACCACGCCCTGCTCGACCGCGACTACGCCGCCGACCTGCCCAAGCTGGTGTTGCCGCGCAACCGCGTCACCCAAGTCGTGATCAACCTGCTGATCAACGCGGCCCACGCGATCCGCGAGGTCGAGCGACCGAATCACCGCGTGCGCATCAGCGCGCGCGCGGACGAGGACTTCGTCGCGCTGGTGGTCAACGATACCGGGCCGGGCATCGCCCGCGACGCGCTCGACCGCATCTTCGATCCGTTCTTCACCACCAAGCGTCTGGAGCTGGGAACAGGGTTGGGTCTGGCGATCTCGCGCTCGGCGCTGCGCGAGCTCGGCGGCGATCTGTCGGTGGAGTCGGTCTACGGCGAGGGCGCCACCTTCGTGTGTTTTCTGCCGATCCCGAGCCTCGAGGCCGTGCGCGCCGTCTATCACCGGCAGGCGGCCGGCGAGCGCCCCCGGTCGAGCGCGCCGCCGGCGAGGCACTCGGTGCTGGTGGTCGACGACGACGAGCGCGTGCTGCGCTCGTACATGCGCCTGCTCAATCCGCTGCACCACCTGCTGATCGCGCAGGACGGTCGCGACGCCATCGAGCTGCTCGAATCCGGCTCCACGCCGGACGCGGTGCTGCTCGAGCTCGATCTGCCCGGAGCCGACGGCCGCGCCCTGCTCTCCTGGCTCGAGCAGCACCGTCCCGACCTGCACCGCCGCGCGCTGATCGTGACCTCGGCCGGCTCCGACGCCTCCTTCGAGGGCTTCCTGCGCAAGTACCCCGGCATCGTGCTGCACAAGCCCGTGCGCGGCGACGAGCTGCTCGACAACATCGCGCGCGTGCTCGGTTAGCGCATCACATGCGGATCAGCGGGTCGCGGCGCGTGCCGAGCACGTGAGCGCGGGCCTCGGCGACCAGGAAGATCGAGCCGGCGACCAGCACCTCGCCGCGTGGGCCGGCGGCGCGACGCGCGCGCGCGATCGCGTCGCGCACGTCACGCGTGCGCACGCCGGTGGCGAAGCGACGCAGCTGCGCGTGGCTGGCCGAGCGCGGCATCGGCGGCGGGCTAAAGAAGATGCGGTCCACGTGCGGCGCCAGCACGCGCAGCATCTCGCCGTACTGCTTGTCGGCCATGGCGCCAAACACCAGCACGCGCGAACCCGGGCGACCCACCGCGTCCAGATAGCGCGCCAGGCTGCGGCAGCCGTCGAGGTTGTGCGCCGCGTCGAACAGGAATGCGGGCCGCCTGCCGACCCGCTCCAGTCGGCCGGGCCAGCGCACGCGCAGCAGCCCGCGCCGGATCGCGCTTTCCGGCACGCGGATGCCGGTCTCGCGCAGGCGCCACAGGGCAGCCACGGCGCAGGCTGCGTTGTGCTGCTGGTGCTCGCCCCGCAACCGCGTGCGCAGGCCGGGCAATACGTGCGTCCCGATGCGCACGTCAAAGCGCCCAGGACGCGCGGCGGGCGTCCAGGCGAAGTCACGGTCGATCTGCCAGGTGGGCGCGCCCACGCGCCGCGCGCGCGCCGCGATCACGCGCCGCGCCTCCGGCTCGCGCACGCCGCTCACCAGCGGCACCCCGCGCTTGGCGATACCGGCCTTCTCGCGCGCGATCGCGGCCAGGCTGTCGCCCAGGATGCGGGTGTGGTCGAGCGCGATCGAGCTGATCACGCTCACCCTCGGCGTCACGGCGCTGGTCGCGTCGAGGCGGCCGCCCAGGCCCACCTCCAGCACCACGACGTCGCAGCCGTGGTCGCGAAACGCCTCCAGCGCGAGCAGCGTGGTCAGCTCGAAGAAGGTGGTCTCGGGCGCGCCCTTGCGCGCGAACGCGTCCAGCAGCTCGGAGATGCGCGCGGCGGCCTCGCGCTCGGCGAGCGGCCGGCCGTCGATGCGCACGCGCTCGACGTAGCGCTGCAGGTGCGGCGAGGTGTAGAGCCCCGTGCGATAGCCGGCCTGCTGCAGGCACGCGGCCAGCATCGCCGAGATGCTGCCCTTGCCATTGGTGCCCGCCACCTGCAGGTAGCACTGGCCGCGCTCGGGATGCCCGCGCAGCGCGAGCGCCGCCGCCATGCGGCTGCGGCCGAGGCGAATCCCGCGTGACTGCATCGCGAACAAGCGGGCGATCGCTTCCTCGTAGCGCATGGCGTGGGCGGGTGCTCCGGGCAAAGCGTCACGCGGACACGATCGCGCACACATGGCGGCCGGAGCGCTGGCCGTCGCGGCGGTACGAGAAGAAGCGCGGCTGCGCGCAGCGGGTGCAGCCCTCGAGCGGCTCGATGCGCTCCGGCCGGACCCCGGCGGCGGCGAGCTTGGCGGCGACGATCGCGGACAGGTCCACGTGCGGCTTGAGCCGGCTGCGGTCGACCACGTACGGGTCGGGCGAGGCCGCCACCAGCGCCTCGGCCACGTCCTGCCCCACCTCGAAGCAGCAGGCACGGATGTGCGGGAAGATGGCGGCCGCGAGCTCGCCCGGCGCGCCGCCGCCCAGCGCGAGCAGCGCGTACAGCGCCGACTCGACCACGCCGCGCACGGTGCCGCGCCAGCCGGCGTGGACGGCGGCGACCGCACCGCTGCGGGGGTCGGCCAGCAGCACCGGCACGCAGTCCGCGACCCGCACGCCGATGGCCAGCCCGCCGGCCGGGGCGCACAGCGCGTCGGCCTGCTCGCGGCGCAGCGCCAGAGGGGCGTCGGGCGCGGACACCGCGCGCACCGCCGCGCCGTGCACCTGGCTCACCTCGAACAGCGAGCCGGGCGCGTAGCCCACCGCACGGGCAAAGCGCAGGTGGTTCTGCTCGACCCGTTCCGGGTCGTCGCCCACGGCGCGGCCGAGATTGAACGACGCGAACGGCCCCTCGCTGGCGCCGCCGGTGCGCAGGTTGAAGCCATGGCGAAAGCCCAGCTCCGCCAGCAAGCGAGATTGCAGCACATCGCTCACGGGAGGGAGCATAGCGGTGCGGACGAGAGGACTCGAACCTCCAAGGGTTTCCCCACTAGATCCTTAGTCTAGCGCGTATGCCAGTTCCGCCACGTCCGCGGGGCAGGCGACTCATCTACCGTCGCGGCCCTGGTTGTCAAGCCTCGGCGCGCAGGAACGGACGCGCGGGTGCCCGCCCACCCGACCCGGCTTGGGCCGGCGCCCGCCGAGCGGCGCTGCGGCGACCACGCCAAAGCTCAACAATTTTGAATAGCAGCCGGGCCTTCGTAGTAGACTTTCGGCCGAAAGGCGGAGGTCGCATGTTCCAGGACGTGTTGCGCGAGCTGGTGGAGGGCACCGACGGCGCCGTCGCCAGCCTGCTGATGGGTTTCGACGGCATCACCGTCGACAGCTACAGCCGCGACCCGAGCACATTCAACGTCGAGTCGGTCGGCTCGGAATACAGCGTGGTGCTCGGCCAGATCAAACAGGCCGCGGCGATGCTCGATCTCGGCGCCGCGCAAGAGGTGGCGGTACGCGCCGAGAACATGACCACCCTGATCCGCCTGCTCAACGACGAGTACTTCGTGGCGATGACAATCGAGCCCGCCGGCAACTTCGGCAAGGCGCGCTACCTGTTGCGCATGCAGGCCCCGATGCTACTGGAAAAGCTGTCCTGAGCCACGCCGCGGCGGGACCCGATGGCTGCGCGTCGCCCCAAGATCCTGGTCCTGCACGGACCCAACCTGAACCTGCTCGGCACCCGCGAGCCGGAGATCTACGGCAGTCAGACGCTGGCCGACGTGGACCGCGCGCTCGCGCGGCTGGCGCGGGAGCTCTCGGTGACGGTGCAGTGCCGGCAGAGCAACCACGAGGGAGAGCTGATCGATTGGATCCAGCAGGCCCGCGGCAGCTTCGACGCGATACTGATCAACCCCGGCGGCTTGACGCACACCTCGGTCGCCCTGCGCGACGCGCTGGCCTCGGTGGGCCTGCCGTGCGTCGAAGCGCATGTGTCGAACATCCACGCGCGCGAGGAGTTTCGCCATCGCTCGCTGACGGCCGGCGCCTGCCTCGGCGCCGTGCTCGGCTTCGGCACGAGCAGCTACCTGCTGGGCTTGCGGGCCCTTGCCGAGCGCCTCGCCTAGGAGTCGATCCGAAGCAGGCGAGCAGGGCCGCGCCGGGTGCGCTACATTGGCCGACATGGGCCGCCCGGGGCCGACCCTGCGGGGAGCCCTTGACCCTGCTTGCACACGAAACCTAAACTTTGGATGTTGCACGTGTTTTTTTCGGTTGCGCGAAATCGGCGGACAGGGCTCGGGAGCAGATGATCGCGTCGGACAGAATGCCGAATTCCGGCAGATGCGCCGCGGGAAGGGCCGATCCCCTTGCGAGCCCAGGCTCCTGACCGCCGATTTGCGCGCCGCGCAGTACCCCCCCCGGTGATCGGACCGCGCTCGTGAGCATCGATCGGGCCAAAGCACTCAAGGCAGCCCAGAAGTACCTGGCCAAGGGTCAGATCGATCGCGCCATCGTCGAATACGAGAAGATGGTGGCGTCCGATCCGGGCGACGCGCGCTCGCTGCTCAAGCTGGGCGACCTGTACACGCGCACCGGAGACAACAAGGGCGCGATCAGCACCTATCGCAAGGTCGCGCAGCAGTACGCGCAGCAGGGGTTCTTCCTCAAGGCGGTGGCGGTCTACAAGCAGATCCTCAAGCTCGACCCCGGTGACCTGAAGGCGACCGAAAGCCTGGGCGAGATGTACGAGATGTTGTCGCTGACCAGCGACGCGCTCTCCACCTTCGAGCAGGTGGCCGACGCCTATGCGAACTCCGGCAAGCCCGACCAGGCGCTCAACGCGTTGTGCAAGATCGCCCATCTCGACCCCAAGAACGTGGCCGCCTGGATCCGGGCGGCCGAGGCGCTGTCGAAGGCCGACCGCATCGACGAAGCCGCCGACGCCTTTCGCAAGGGCGCGGACCTGCTCAAGGAGCAAGGCCGGATCGACGACTACATCAAGGTCACCGAACGCCTGCTGTTTCACAGCCACGAGGATCTCGACCGCGCGCGCGAGCTCGCCGGCTTGTACATCGAGCGGGGCCAGGCCAAGCCTGCGCTCGCCCACCTGCAGACCTGCTTCAAGGCCGACGCCACCGACACCGCCACGCTCGCGCTGCTGGCCCGCGCGTTCCAGGTGCTGGGACAAACCCCCAAGGCGATCTCGGTCTACCGCGAGGTGGCCCGCATCCACGGCGAGGCCGGCCGCCAAGCCGAGGAAACCGAGGCGCTGCAAGCGCTGCTCGAGCTCGAGCCCGGCGACACCGAGGCGCTCCGCCGACTGCAGGCATTGAGCACGCGGGCCGAGCTCGACGACGGCACCGAGACGCTGGTCGACGACGAGCTCGACGAGGTGTTGATCGTCGACGAGGATGCGGCCGAGGGCTCGCGGCCAATCGCCGCTCCGTTCACGGACGCCGATCGGCAGGCGCAGATCGCACGCCTGATGGCCGAGTGCGAGGTGTTCCTGCGCTACGGGCTGCGCGACAAGGTCGTCGCGCAGCTCAACCGTGTGCTCGACCTCGATCCCGGACACGTCGAAGCGCGCGAGAAGCTCAAGGAGGCGCACCTGCAACGCGGCGAGGTCGGCTCCGCGGTGATTCAGCTGCTGATGCTGTCGGAGAGCGTGGCCGAGACCGACCCGGTGCGCGCCAGCGAATACCTGGAGCAGGCCGCCGAGCTCAGCCCCGACAACGAGGCGGTCAAGGCGCGTCTGGCCGAGCTGCAGCGCGCGAGCGCGCCCGCGGCCGAGGGCGACGACGCCGAGGAGGTGGTGTTCCTCGAGGAGGAGATCGACGAGGCCGACTTCTCGGACCTACGCAGCGCGCCCCCGGTCCGGGTGGGACCGCGCGAGGTCTCGCTGGCCACGCAGCTGGAGGGCGTCGATGACGCAGACGCGGAGCCGGAGCTGGTGTTCGAGGACTCGGGCGAGGCGGAGGCCGAGGCCGATCCCGAGGTGACGCTGGAGCCGCAGCCCGACTCGGAGGAGAGCGTGCTCGAGCTCGAGGCCGAGCCCGAGCCGCCGCGCAGCGATCCGCCGCAACCGGCGACGGCGCGGGCGGACGCAAGCGCGGAGGAAGCCGAGCCGAGCGAAGAGCTGCAAGAGGCGCTGGAAGAGGCCGACTTCTACCTGGCGCAAAAGCTCGCGGACGAGGCGCGACAGATCCTGATGGACGCGCTGGACGAGCACCCGGAGCACCCGCTGTTGCTGCGCAAGCTGGCCGAGATCGATGGCGGCTCGGAGCGGAGCGACGCCGCAGCCGAGGATCGCAGCTTCGCGCTGGCACAGAAGCTGGCCGAGGAAGCCGACGGCGCCTCGCAAAGCTCGGGGGACGTGGCACAGGTGCTTCACCAGTTCAAGGAAGGCGTCAAGCGACAGGTCGACAAGGGCGACACCGCGACCCACTACGACCTCGGGATCGCCTACATGGAGATGGGCCTGCACGCTGAGGCGATCGAGGAGTTCAAGCTCTGCCTGGACAAGCCGGACAAGCAGTGCATGGCCGAAACCATGATCGGGCTGTCCTACGTGGCCAAGGGCGAGATGGCCAACGCGGCGGAGCACTTCAAGCGCGCGCTGCGGAGCCCGTCGCGCTCGCAGGAGGAGGAGCTCAGCTTGTGGTTCGAGCTGGGCAACGCCAGCGAGCTGCTGGGCAAGGCCAGCGAGGCGCTGGTCTGGTACGAGAAGGTCGAGGAGAAGAGCCCGGAGTTTCGCGACGTCGCCGCGCGCATCGAGCGGCTGGGAATCAAGAAGAGCGCCCAGCAGGAAGGCGACGAGTTCGACGCGATGTTCGACAACATGATCATCAAGGATTGAGCGCTTCCGGGCCGCAGCTCGCGTTGCGAGGATTCAACAGGAAGGCGCGAAGAGGAGCTTCGATCTCAGCTTCCCGGATTCCTCTGGATCTTCAGCTCGGGACCGGTTGCATCAAGGCAACCGGGCGCGCAGGAAGCGGGGGTAGTAGAGCGCGCTGTCGCGCATCAGCCGCTGCTGGTCGAGGCTGTTGGTGGCGTAGGTGACGATCAGCTCCGCGCCTTGCAGCTCGGGGTGCGCACGACCGGCGTACAGCAGCAGGTCGGGTGGCGCGGTCCGGGGCGCGGGCAGCAGCTCGATCGGCGCGCCGAACGGGCCAACCAGCGCCGCCGATCGGCGCAGCACGATCGGCGCGGCCCCGAAGCCGCGGCTCTGCACCTCGAAATAGCCGCCGCTCGGGTCGGCCGACACCGACAGCTCCGCCGCCCCCTCGGCCAGCACCACCGCGGGCGGCCCCGAGCCGAAGCCGCGCCCGGCGCCGAGCCAGTACTGTGGCTTCATCAGCGCGCCGCGCGCGAAATCCGCGCGTGTCCAACGCAGCAGCATGATCGCGTGGTCTCCGGGCTCGCGCACCGCATACGCATATACGTAGTCGCCTTCGAGCAACACCGAGACCCCGACCAGGCCGAGCGCGCCGGTGTCGGGTGTCGGCAGCGCGACAGGGCGCCAGACGCTCGGCTCGGCCTCGGGGTCGTCGATGCGCACCGCCGTCCAGCCCGCGTTGCGAAAGCCGAGCCCGCCGGGGCTCGGGTCGGCCTGCATGCGCTCGAGGAACACGGTGAGCGCGCCGTCGAGCAAGAGTCCGTGTCCGGGCCAGTACCAGGCGCCGTCCTCGCCGGTAAAGAAGGAGGCTGGCGCGCCGTCCGCGCCAGTGCCGGCGTAGAAGCGCAGCTCGGCACGGCTGGGATCGCGTCCCTGCTGCAATGCCACGCTGTTGCGCACGAATGCGGCGCCGCGACGCGAGCCGCCGGCCGAGGCGGCGGGGGCGACGAAGCTGTCGCCGAACAGCCACAGCACGCGCTGCTGCGGCAGCGCGATGCTGATGGCGGCGTCGCCGCCCAGCCAGCGTGGGTCGCGATGGAACAGCCGGTCGGCCTCGGGCCAGGGCGCGGCCAGCGGCGCGGGTCGCACAGCCCGGGCAGCGGTGGGCGCGCGCAGCGCCGGTGCCGGGGCACAGGCCGGGCTCGCCGCGCACAGCGCGAAGACCAGAACGAGGAGGCGGCGTCGCACGCGGGGAGCATACGCCAGCCGCAGCGGCTTCGACCGCCGGGGGACGCGGTCCGCTTGACGGGGCGCGCAAAGCGGTTACGTCACGCCAGTACGGCACACAGAGGGGTCGGCCATGACGGAACGCCCACGCCGAGTCGGGGATCACATGAGCGCCATGCCGGTCTGCGTCCAGCTCGACGCCGACCTCGAGGACGCGGTCAAGCTCATGCAGGAGCACGGGATCCGGCACCTGCCCGTGATGGACGGCGACGAGCTGACGGGCGTGGTGACCGATCGGGATCTGGCGATGATCGAGTCGCTGCTGCCCGAGGAATGGGAGCAGATCTGCGTCGCGGAAGCGATGACGCCCGAGCCCTACGCGGTCACCCCGGACGCGCCGCTGTGGGAAGTGGCCAAGCACATGGCGCGCGAGAAGTTCGGCTGCGCGGTGGTGACCGACGAGCAAGGCGCGGTGGTCGGGCTGTTCACCACGACCGACGCGCTGCGGGTGCTCTCGGATCTGGTCGAGCGCGAATCGGCCTGAGGGCACGAGCCGGCCTTGCACAGCGGGCTGGCCGCGCGATCCCGAGAGGCTTGCCGTGCCTGCGCGCGACCGTGGACCCACACCTGCGCCGTGTCTGCACCGATGTAGCCGGGCGAGCTGGCCCGATCGTGGGAAGGTGGCCGTACCGCGGCGGCGGGATGGTACACTGGGGCGCGTGGCGCAACGCAACACGCTGGAGACCAATCCCGCGAGCACCGTGCTGGTGGTCGGTGGCCCGCAGACTTTGATCGAGCTAGCCCGCGCGGCCTCGCGCGTGGTTCCGGTGGCGGAAATCGTCTCCTGCGAGCTGCGCGATGCACCCACCAAGGTGGCCGAGCTGTGGCCGTTCGCGATCGTGATGAGCGAAGACCTCTACACCTTCGACGCGGCCGAGTTCGACGCGCTCGCGCGCGACGTCAAGGCGCGCCTGATCACCGTCAGCGCGGGCGCGGAAGCGAGCAGCGCCCAGCAGGAGCTGAAGCAGAAGATCCTGGAGGCGCACCAGCGCCGCATGGCGTAGCCGGCCTCTGACGCGCGTTAGGGTTCACCAGCCGGCGGATATGCGCACCGTTGGGCTCGCGAGAGGGGAGCGCAGCTCCCCTACGCGTGGGCAGGGGCCCCAGCGAGCTTGGCTCGATGGGGAGGGGAGGCGCGTGCCTCCCCGAATCACTAAGTCGCGAGGGGTGAATCGCGGCTTCGCCGCGAGAGGGGAGCGCAGCTCCCCTACGCGTGGGCAGGGGCCCCAGCGAGCTTGGCTCGATGGGGAGGGGAGGCGCGTGCCTCCCCGAATCACTAAGTCGCGAGGGGTGAATCGCGGCTTCGCCGCGAGAGGGGAGCGCAGCTCCCCTACGCGTGGGCAGGGGCCCCAGCGAGCTTGGCTCGATGGGGAGGGGAGGCGCGTGCCTCCCCGAATCACTAAGTCGCGAGGGGTGAATCGCGGCTTCGCCGCGAGAGGGGAGCGCAGCTCCCCTACGCGTGGGCAGGGGCCCCAGCGAGCTTGGCTCGATGGGGAGGGGAGGCGCGTGCCTCCCCGAATCACTAAGTCGCGACGATCACGTGCAGCAGCTGGAAGGCCAGCTGATAGGCCTGCGTGAGCGGCCAGCCCAGCAGGTCGACGTGCAGCACCTGCGGCAGGAAGATGACCGCGAGCAGCGCCAGCGGCCCTACCCTGGCGAACTGCTCCCAGGCGGGACGGAAGCGACTCGGCATCAGGCCGTCGGCCACCCGGCTGCCATCGAGCGGCGGAATCGGCAGCATGTTGAACACGGCCAGCGCGACGTTGAGCTCGAAGCTCGTCCCGAGCAGCCGCTCGAGCGCCTCGTTGCGCAGGCCGAAACGCCACATCCCCCCGATCACCACCACGCACAGCACGGCCAGCACCAGGTTCGACACCGGCCCGGCTGACGCCGTGATCATCATCCCAGTGCGCATCGAGACCTTGCGGTCGAAGCGCGCGGGGTTGACCGGCACCGGCTTGGCCCAACCGAAGGGCACGCCGAGCAGCGGCAGCAGCAAGGTCCCGACCGGGTCGATGTGCGAGATGGGGTTGAGCGTGAGCCGGCCCAGGCGCGCGGCGGTGTCGTCGCCGAGCCGGTAGGCGCTATACGCGTGCGCCCATTCGTGAACGGACAGCGACAGCACCAGCGGAATCAGCAGGAAGACGTTGCGCAGCAGCGTGGACGAATCCATGAGCTTCGGGGCGAAGCATAGGACAAAAGCTCCGAGCTGGCGAAGCCGCCGCTGCGGAGTAGACTCCGCGCGGATGCGTGACGCGTTGCCCACGGCAGTGCTGTTCGGACTGGTGCTGGCAGTCGGCTGCAAAGGCTGCGTCGACGGCCAGCCCGCCGCCCTCGGAGGTGCCGCACCGGCGCGCGAGCAGCAAGGCGACTACTCGAATCTCAGCTCGCGCCTGGCCGCGCGCAAGCTCGATCTCAGCAAGAGCTATCCCAAGGACGACGGCGGACAGGCGCTGTGCGACGAAGACCTCGACTGTTTTCTGGCGCAGGCCGAGCGCTGCGCACCTGCAGTCGTGACCGACACCGAAAAGAGGTCCGCGTTCGGAGTCGTGGCGCACATCGAGTCCCGCTACACGATTGCCGGCAGCCGCGGCGCCGACTGCCTGGTGTACCGCGACCGCGTCGCGATCGACGCCAGGGTCAAGCCGAAATGGGCCGTCCTGCTCAAGCGCGGCGGCAAGACCGACGACGAGATCGAGAGCAGCCGGCAGGCCGCGCTGGCCTCGCTGCGCGCGGAGAACCCGGCGCGCTACGAGTGCAAGCTGACCAAGAATCAACTGCTGAGCGCGAGCCTCGACCTGGCGGACCGGTCGCGCCACCCCGAGTTCTGGCACGAGCACTGCGTGGAGGCCCAGCCACCCGAGCCGCAACCTTGAACGACGCGAGCCGGAGCCTCGTCAGCGGTCGCACTCGCCGCCGATCATGTTGACCGAGCCGAAGATCGGCACCACGTCGGCGATCATGGTTCCGCGCAGCATCGGATCGGCGGAGCGCAGATTGATGAAGCTCGGCGCGCGGCAGTGCACGCGGTAGGGCGTGCCACTGCCGTCGGAGACGATGTAATAGCCCAGCTCCCCGTTGGCGCCCTCGGTGTAGCCGTAGACCTCGCCGCGCGGCGGCTTGACGCCTTCCATCACCAGCTTGAAGTGGGCGATGGTGCCCTCGATCGTGGTGTAGACCTCGTGCTTGTCCGGCAGCACGATGCGGGGATCGTCGACGTTGATCGGGCCGTCGTCGGCCAGGCGCTCGACCGCCTGCGCCAGGATCTTGCAGGACTGCCGCGTCTCCTCCATCCGCACCATGAAGCGATCGTAGGTGTCGCCGTCGTGGCCGATCGGGATCTCGAAGTCGTAGGTCTCGTAGTCGAGGTACGGGTTGGCCTTGCGCACGTCGTAGTCCACGCCGCACGCACGCAGCATGGGGCCCGTCACACCGAGCGAGAGCGCATCCTGCTTGCTCAGCACGCCGACCCCCTGCACGCGGTCGACGAAGATGCGGTTGCGCACCAGCAGCGCCTCGGACTCGTGCAGCACGCGCTCGACGTCCGGCAGGATGTCGCGCACGGCCGGCTTGAGCTCGGGCGTGGGCGGCTTGGCCATGCCGCCGATGCGGCCGAAGCTGTGGGTCATGCGCGCGCCGGTCTCGCGTTCGAGAATGTCCCAGATCCAGTCGCGGACCTTGATCATCCACAGGAAGGGCGTGAACGCCCCCAGCTCCATCGCCATCGCGCCGTTGCAGGTGAGGTGATCGGCGACGCGCGCCAGCTCGCCCAGGATCACGCGGTAGACCTTGCAGCGCTCCGGCACCTCGATGCCGATCAACTTCTCGACCGCCAGCGAGAAGCCGACGTTGTTGAGCATCGGCGAGTTGTAGTTGAGCCGGTCGGTGTAGGGATAGACCTGGGCCCAGGTGCCACGCTCGCAGCTCTTCTCGAAGCCGCGGTGCAGGTAGCCGGGATGGATGTCGAGGTTGCGGATGACCTCGCCGTCGAGGTCGACGATCATGCGGATGGTGCCGTGCATCGCCGGGTGCGACGGGCCGATGTTGAGGCGCATCGGCTCGGCCGGCAGCTCGAGCGCGCCCTCGTCTTCGTAGTCTTCGATCGGCTCCATGGCGATGTGGCGAGATACGCTAGTCGCGGGGGGAGCGGGTGTCAATCTGGCCGGCATGAAGGCTGGCCGGAAGGCGCGAAAGCCGTATGCTCGCCGGGGGCCCGCGCGTGTTTCTCTACCGCAGCAACCGCAGCGAACGGCTGGTGGACAAGCTGTCGGAGCTGGTGCGCCGGCCGCAGGCGGATCCGTTCGCGCCCGAGCTGATCGTGGTGCAGAGCAAGGGCATGGAGCGCTGGCTGGCGATGGAGCTCAGCCGGCGGCTCGCGGTGTTCGCCAACGCGCGCTTTCCCTTCCCGCGGCACCTGCTCTCACAGCTGTTCGACATGGTGCTGGGCGAGCCGCCCGAGCACAGCGCGGCCTTCGAGCAGCAAGCGCTGACCTGGGCGATCGCGGGGCTGCTACCGGAGCTGCTCGACGAGCCGGCGTTCGCGCCGATCGCGGGCTACCTGGAGGGCGACCGCGATGCGGCGCGGCGCGTGGCGCTGGCGCAGCGCATCGCGCGCGTGCTCGACGACTACACGGTCTATCGCCCGGAGCTGCTGCTTTCCTGGGAGCGCGGCGAGGAGCAGAGCTGGGACGCGCGGCTGTGGCGCGAGTTGGTGCAGCGGCTGGGGCGCGGCCACCAGGCGGCGCGCGCGCAGCGCTTCATCGCCGCGCTGCAGGCCAGCCCCGCGCGGCGCGCCGCGCTGCCGGAGCGGCTGTCTCTGTTCGGCATCTCCAGTCTGCCGCCGCTCTACGTCAGCGTGCTCTCCGCGCTCGCGGCGCAGGTGGAGACGCACCTGTTCGTGCTGGCCCCGTCGCGGGCCTACTTCGCGGACATCCGCGGGCGGCGCGCCGCGGGCGCGGAGCTGCAGGAGGAGGGCCACCCGCTGCTGGCGTCGCTGGGGCGCCTCGGGCGCGACTTCCAGCGCGTGCTGGAGGAGCGCGCCGAGCACGTGCAGGGCGAGGAAGAGCTGTTCGTCGATACCGGCACCGGCTGCTTGCTGCACGCGCTGCAGTCGGACGTGCTCGCGCTGCGCAACCGCGGTGCGCAGGGCGATCCCACGCCGCGGCTTCCGATCGCGCAGGACGACGCGTCGCTGAGCATCCACGTCTGCCACGGGGCGATGCGCGAGCTCGAGGTGCTGCACGATCAGCTGGTCGAGGTGCTGCAGGACCCGCGCATCGAGCCGCATGACATCGTGGTGATGACGCCGGACATCGAGGCCTATGCACCGGTGATCGAGGCGGTGTTCGGGCAGAAGCTCGGCCGGCCTGCGCTGCCGTTCTCGGTCGCGGACCGCAAGACCCGCACCACCCACGAGGCGGTGGACGCGTTCTACGCGCTGCTCGACACGCTGTGCGGCCGGCTGAGCGCGAGCGCCGTGCTCGATTTGCTGAGCCTGGACTGCGTGCGCCGGCGCTTCGAAATCGCGAGCGAGGAGCTCGACCAGCTGCGGGGCTGGGTCGAGCGCAGTGGCATCCGCTGGGGACAGGATGCCGAGCACCGCGCCGAGCTCGGCCAGCCGGCGCTGGCGGGCAACACCTGGCGCTTCGGCCTCGAGCGCATGCTGCTGGGCTACGCGATGGAGGGCGACGACAAGGCGCTGTACGCGGGCGCGCTTCCGTTCGACGAGATCGAGGGCGGCGCGGCCGAGCTGCTCGGCAAGCTGTGCGAGCTGTGCGCGCGGCTGTTCCGCCACCGCGGCGCGCTGCAGCAGGCGCGGCCATTGCCCGCGTGGCGGGATGCGCTGCTGGCGCTGCTGGACGACTTCCTCGACGACGCGCCCGGCACCGCGCAGCAGCGACAGCTGGTGGCCGGCGCGCTGCAGGCGCTGGTGGAGACGGCCACCGCCGGCGGGTTCGCAGAGCCGCTCTCGCTGCTCACGCTGCAGGCGCAGCTCGAGCAGGCGCTCGACCAGCGGCTGCCGGCGCGCGGCTTGCTCTCGGGCGGTATCGGCTTCTGCCAGCTGGTGCCCATGCGCAGCATTCCGTTCAAGGTGGTGTGCCTGATCGGGATGAACGACGAGAGCTTCCCCGGCCGCAACGCCGTGCTGGGCTTCGACCGCAGCGCCGCGCCGGGACAGCGCCGCGCGGGCGACCGCAGCCGCCGCGACGACGACCGCTACATGTTCCTCGAGGCGCTGCTGGCCGCGCGCGAGCGCGTGATCATCAGCTACGTGGGCCGCGGTATCCACGACAACCGCGTGTTGCCGCCGTCGGTGGTGGTCGGTGAGCTGCTCGACGCCGTGGCGCAGGGCTTCGATGCCGACGGGGACGCCGCGGCGCAGGGACCGCTGGCGCGGCGCGCCGGGGTGGAGGCGCGGCTGTGCACGCTGCAGCGCCTGCACGCCTTCAGCCCGCAGTACTTTCGGCCCGAGCCAGGGTCGCGGCTGTTCAGCTATGCGGGGCTCTACTGCGAAGCGGCACGAGGCTTCGGCCAGCAGCGGCCCGAGCGGAGGTTGATCGAGCGGCCATTGCCTGTTCAGGACGAGCTGCGCGCGCTGACGATCGAGGAGCTGTTCGAGTGGATCAGCAAGCCGATCCAGTGCCTGCTACGCACGCAGCTCGGGCTGTACTTCGAAGACGACCTCGAGCCGCTGGCCGAGCGCGAGCCGGTCGAGCTCGCGGGGCTCGATCGCTGGAAGCTCGGAAGCACGCTGCTCGAGCAGGCGCTTCAGGGGCACGCGCTTTCAGACTTGCTGCCGGCGGCACGCGGGTCGGGCGCGCTACCGCTGGGCAGCGTGGGGCTGGTCGCGTACCAGCGCCTGGTGCCCGAGATCGAAGAGCTGGCCGAGGCCGCCGCCCCGCATCGCCGGGGCGAGCGCCTGCCGCCGCTGGCGGTGGACCTCGAGCTCGATGGCGTGCGGCTGACCGGCGAGCTGCGCGAGCTGTGGCCGGAGGCGCACCTGTGCCTGAGCAACTCCCGGCTCGGCCGGCGCTTCGAGCTCGGCCACTTCATTCGCCACCTGGTGCTGGGATCCTGCCTGCAGCGCGCGCCGCGCGCGGGCTATCCGCGCAGCAGCGTGGTGGTGGCGCCGCAGGTCAAGGATCCAAAGGGAGCGGCCAAGCGCGAGGTCAAAGTCGTCAGGTTCGAGCCGCGGCAGGATCCCGAAAAGGAGCTGTGCACGCTGATCGGACTGGTGCGCGAGGCGCGGCGCGCGCCCCTGCCCTTCGTGTACGAGGTCTCGCGGGCCTACGTGCAGAGCCTGGCCCGATACCACGATGCCGGGCGCGCCTTGACCACCGGCAAAGGCCTCTTCTACAAACCAGAGGACGCAGGTCGCTCGGACCCCTACGTGCTCGCGGCCTACCCCGGCTTCGACCGCCTGATCGAGCCACGTGACGGACCCGACTTCGCGACCGTGGCCGACCGCGTATTCGGACCATTCTTCGACGCAAGGCGCGAGCGATGAAGGCGCTCGATCCGTTGGCGGTGCCGCTGGCGGGCACGACGCTGGTCGAGGCCAGCGCGGGCACGGGCAAGACCCACGCGATCACGACCCTATTCGTGCGCTTGCTGCTCGAGCGCGGGCTGCAGGTGAGCGAGATCCTGGTGGTCACCTACACGCGCGCGGCGACCGCGGAGTTGCGCGACCGGTTGCGGAACCGCTTGCTCGAGGCGATCGACGCAATCGATCGCGGCGAGCCAGCAGGTGACGGTGGCGACGAGGACCTGCTCGACGCGCTGGTGGCAACACGCCGGCGTGGCGGCAACCTGGCTGCGGACCGGCTCGTGCTGGTGCAGGCCTTGCGCGATTTCGACGAAGCCGCCGTGTTCACCATCCACGGCTTCTGCCAGCGCACCCTGACCGAGCACGCGTTCGAGAGCCGCACGCCATTCGAGCTGGAGCTGGTCGAGCAGCAGGCGCCGCTGCTGCACGAGGTCGCGCTCGACTACTTCGCGCGGGTTGCCTACCAGGCCGAGCCGCCCGTGGTCGAAGCGCTGGTGCGAGGGGGCGCGAAGCCGGTCGAGCTGGAGAAGCTGGTGGCCGCGGCCGTGCACGACCCGCGCGTGCCCGTGCTGCCGGAGGCGGGCGGCGAGGCGGAGCTACCGCTCGCCGCGTTCGAGGCGGCGCGCGATCACGCGGCCGCGTTGTGGCGCGAGCACAGCGAGGAGATCCTGGACGAGCTGTTCAAGGCGGGCCGGCTGAACGGGAACATGTACCGCGAGCAGACCGTGCGCGGCCAGTGGGCGCGCGGGCTGCAGCGACTCCACGCCGCGAGCCTCAGGAGCCTGCCCGAGTGGATCGACAAGCTCACGAACGCCAGGCTGCGCGCCTCCATGAACAAGGCGTTCCGGTCATCGCCGCCGCCTCGCCATGCCTTCTTCGATGCCGTCGACGCGCTGCAGTCCGCGGTGCAGGCGCTGCGCCCCGCCCTCGACCAGCGCGTGCTCGCGACCCGGCGGCGCCTCATCGACTACGCGCGGCAGGAGGTCGCGCGCAGGCACGCCGAGCGCGGCGAGCAGAGCTTCGACGATCTGCTGAACGGGCTGCACGACGCGCTGCAGGGTGCGGCGGGGTCCGAGCTCGCCGCCCGCATCCGCAGGCGTCACCCGGCCGCGCTGATCGACGAGTTCCAGGACACCGACCCGGTGCAGTACGCCATCTTCCGGCGCATCTACGCACAGCCCAGCGACACGCTGTTCTTGATCGGCGATCCGAAGCAAGCGATCTACGGCTTTCGCGGCGCGGACATCTTCGCCTACATGCAGGCGGCGCGCGAGGCGGGCCGAGCGCGCTACACGCTCGACATCAACCGCCGCGCCGATCCCGGGCTGGTGCGCGCGGTCAACACGCTGTTGTCGCGGGCGCCTCGGCCGTTCTGGTTCGAGGAGATTCCGTTCGCGCCCGTAAGCCCGGCGCCGGCCGCTCGCGAGCGTCTCTCGGGCGGTGGCGCCTCGCTGCAGCTCTTGCTCTCTGCCTCCCAGGAGCGCGCTCGGTCGGGCGTGCGTCGCTCCGTGGGTGACCCACGCGACCTGCCGGATCGCATAGCCTATGAAATCGTGCGCCTGCTGCAGTCCGGCGAGACGCTCGACGGAGAGCCGTTGCGGCCGCGCCACCTCGCGGTGCTGTGCCGCGCCAACTATCAGGCGCGCGACACCCAGGCGGCGCTCGCGCGCCTGCGCGTGCCGGCCGTGCTCGACGGCGACAGCAGCGTCTTCGAGAGCGAGATGGCCAGCGAGCTCTCGCGCGTGCTGTGGGCGATCGCGCGACCCGCGGACGCCCGCAAGCTCGGCGCCGCGCTGTGCACCTCGATCCTGGGCGCGGACGCGGAGGCGCTGCACGCCCTGCACCAGCACGACGCCGAGCTGGAGACGTGGCTCGACCGCTTCGCGCGGCTGAACCAGCTCTGGCACGAGCGCGGCTTCGTGCAGATGCTGCACCTGCTGCTCGACGAGACCTCGGCGCAGCGCAAGTTGCTGTCCTGCTTCGACGGTGAGCGCCGCCTCACCGACCTCTTGCACCTTGTGGAGCTGCTGCACCAGGCCGCGCTGCAACAGCACCTGGGCCCGCTGTCGCTGCTGCAATGGCTCACGCGCATGCGGGTCGACTCGAAGGCTCGCGCGGAGATGGCAAGCGAGTCGACGCAGATCCGGCTCGAGCACGACGAGCACGCGCTCAAGCTCACCACCGTCCATCGCAGCAAGGGCCTGGAATACCCGATCGTGTTCTGTCCGTTCATGTGGTGGGTACGGAGCCCGAAGCAGGACGAGGACGCTCTCTTCCACGATCGCGACGACCACGACCGCGTCAAGCTCGACATCGGCTCGGCGGACCGCGCCGAGCATCTGGAGCAAGCGCGCGTGGAGGCAAAGGCGGAGAGCCTGCGGCTGCTGTACGTGGCGCTGACCCGGGCCAAGCACCGCTGCTACGTGGTGTGGGGGCCGTTCAAAGGCGGCGGCCAGTCGCCGCTCGGTCATCTGCTGCACGGCTCGTTCGGCAACGGCATGCCCGGCACCGAGCGCACGCTGGAGAACCTCGACCCTGCGGAGCTGCGGGCCGAGCTGCAAGGCCTGTGCGACGCGTCGGAGGGCAGCATCGGCATGCGCGAGATCGGGCTCGAGCGCCCGCCGGTCTACGCCGGCGGCGAGCAGGCAGCGGGGCCGCTCGCGGCGCGCGAAGCCAAGCGCAAGCCGCGGCCGCAGCCGCGCAGCTCGAGCTTCTCGCGTCTGACCGCCGAGCAGGCAGTCACCCCCGGCAGCTCGCCCGAGGACGAGCGCGACCTCGATCAGGGCGTGGAGAGCGGCGGCAATGCGCTCGACCTGGCCACGGAGATCGATCGCGAGCCGCTGGTGCTGCACGCCTTTCCCTCCGGCTCGCGGCCCGGCTCGCTGATCCACGCCGTGTATGAGCAGATCGACTTCGGGCGCGCGGATCCCGCAGAGCTACCGGCGCAGGCAGAGCGCCTGCTCGGGCTCTACGGCCTGGACGCGCAGCACGCGGGCGCGCTGGTGCGCGGCATCGAGCAGAGCCTGCGCACGCCGCTCGGACCCGACGGCGCCCGGCGCCGGCTCGCGGACGTGCGCCGCGCGCAGCGCCTCGACGAGCTCGAGTTCACGCTGAGCACGCCGCACGCGCGCGAGGATCTGTCCGCGCGTCTGGCCGACGCGCTGCAGCGGCACGCAGCGCCGGCCGCAGTGCCCGACTACCCGGAGCGGCTGCGCATGCTGCGCATGCTGCCGCCGAGCGGGTTTCTCAAGGGCTTCATCGACCTGGTGTTCCGCGACGGCGAGCGCTTCTTCGTGGTCGACTACAAGAGCAACCGGCTCGGCGACGTCGCCGACGACTACCGGCCGGCGCGGCTCGCGCTGGCGATGGCCGAGCACCACTACTTTCTGCAATACCACCTCTACGTGCTCGCGCTGCACCGGCACCTTCGGTTGCGCCTGCCCGACTACGCCTATGAGCGCCACTTCGGCGGCGTGTACTACCTGTTCGTGCGCGGGATGGCGCCCGAGCACGCGCCCGGTACCGGCGTGTTTTTCGATCGGCCGTCCGAGGCGTTGATCGAAGCCCTTTCGCGTGCGCTCGGCGCGCAGGAGGAGCCGCCGTGAGCGCTGCCGAGCCCAGCGCAGTCGGCAGCGAGCTCGAGGCGCTGCACGCGAGCGGCCTGATCGGCGCGCTCGATCTGCACTTCGCGCGCACGCTGAGCCGCCTGGGCGGCGAGCACGACCCGCGCGTGCTGCTGGCAGTCGCGCTGCTCAGCCGCACGGTGCAGGCCGGGCACGTTTGCCTGGAGCTGCCGGTCGCGCGCGCCGGCTTGCTCGCGCTGGCGGTGGATCCGGCCCAGCAGCAGGCACTGGCCGCGCTGGTATGGCCGGATACGACGAGCTGGCTGGCCGCGCTGCGCGCGAGCCCGCTCGTCGGCGGAAAGGAGGGTCTCACCCCGCTGTGTCTCGATCGCGAGGGCCGACTCTACCTGCGGCGCTACTTCGCGCACGAGCGCGGCCTGGCGCGCGCGCTGGTCGAGCGCGCGGCGCGCCCGGCACAGGCGGCGGACGCCGCGCGCTTGCACGACGGGTTGCGGCGCCTATTCGACCAGGGCAACGCGCAGGCCACGCCAGCGCCGGCCAAGTCCCGGCCGCGCGCAGCCAAACGCCCGCGGCAGCAGCTCGATCTGTTCGAGCGCGAGGCGCCGCAGCAGGCCGGTGAAGACCTGCAACGGGTCGCGGCCGAGTGCGCGCTCACGCAAGCGCTGTGCGTGATTTCGGGCGGCCCGGGCACGGGCAAGACCTCGACCGTGGTGAAGATCCTGGCGCTGCTGCTGGAGCAGGCCCAGGTCGAGCAGCCCTCGCGCACGCCGCGCGTGCTGCTGCTCGCGCCCACGGGCAAGGCCGCAGCACGGCTGGGCGAGGCGATCAAGCGCAGCAAAGGCGAGCTCGACTGCGCCCCGAGTGTGCGCGACGCGATCCCGGAGGACGCCAGCACCATCCACCGCGCGCTCGGCGTGCGGCCGGGCGGCGGGACGCGTTTCCGTCATCATCGCGACAATCCGCTCGCCGCCGACGTGGTGGTGGTGGACGAGGCCTCGATGGTGGATCTGCTGTTGATGGCACGCCTGCTCGACGCGCTGCCTGTGGCCGCGCGCGTGATCCTGCTCGGGGACAAGAACCAGCTCTACTCGGTCGAGGCTGGGGCGGTGCTGGGCGACATCTGCGCCGCCGGGCTCGACCCGGGTGCGAGCGCGGCTCCGATCGGGAGCAGCATCGTGCAGCTGACGCGCTCCTACCGCTACGCGGCGGACAGCGGCATCGGCCGGCTCGCCGATGCGATCAACGACGCGCAGCCCGACCGCGTGCTCGAGATCCTGCGCGACCCGCGTCTGCCCGAGGTGGCCCTGGTCGAGACGCGCGCGGGCTCGCGCGTGCCGCGCGCGCTGTTCGAGGCGGCGGTCGAGCAATTCGGCCCGTTCTTCGAGGCCGCGGGGCCCGCGGCGAAGCTGCGCGCGCTGGAGCGCTTTCGGGTGCTGTGCGCGCACCGCCACGGCACGCACGGCCAGCTGGCCGTCAACGCCGGCATCGAGCAGGCGCTGCGCGAGTCCGGGCTGGTGCCGGCGACGCCCGCGCGCTACTCGGGGCAACCTCTGATCGTCACCCAGAACGACCACCAGGCGCGCCTGTACAACGGCGATGTCGGGGTGCTGCTCGAGGATGAGGACGAGCCAGGCAGGCTGCACGCCTTCTTCGCGGCCGGGGACGGCGCGCTGCGCCAGGTGGCGGCCGCGCGTCTGCCGCCGCACGAAGGCGTGTACGCGATGAGCGTGCACAAGAGCCAGGGCTCCGAGCTCGAGCAGGTGGCGCTGCTGCTGCCGCCGGAGCCATCGCCGGTGCTGTCGCGCGAGCTGTTGTACACGGCGGTGACGCGCGCGCGCCGGCGCGTGGTGATCTACGCCTCACCCGAGGTGCTGGCCGCCGCCGTGCGCACCGCGGTCCAGCGCGCCTCCGGCCTGCGGGCGCTGCTGCGCGCGCCGGAAGCCTCGACCTGAGGCGCGCGGGCTGGGTACACCCATCATGCTGTAATTGCATGTGTTTCAAGGAATCTTCCGGTCCCTCCATTAATTGATATTGAAAGTCTATATCAATTTGCTAGCAAGCCTGGCTGGCGAGACGGACACGAGCAGGAGGAGAGGCGGATGCTGGAACGAACCACCCGGGTCGGCGCGGCGCTGGCCGTGGCACTGGGCCTTGGCGCGTGCCGGATCGGCGGGCCCGATGACGCTGCCCCCGAAACCGGCGGCGCCGGCGCGGAGGCCGCGGGCGCCGCGGCCGACCGAGCGGACGAGGGTACGGACGGCGAGCTGCAGCAGCTCGGCCAGCAGTTGTTTCACGACCCGAGCCTGTCGCTCACGCGCACGCAATCGTGCGCGAGCTGCCACCAGGAGAGCACCGCGTTCAGCGGCAACAACCGCGCGGACGACCCGCTGTTTCCAGTCGCCGCCGGCGATCGACCCGAGCTGCTCGGCGCCCGCAACGTGCCGACCGCGATGTACATGTCCTTCAGCCCGCCCTTCGGCTTCGTGCAGGACGAGGAGTCGGGCGAGCCGGTGCCGGCCGGAGGCCAGTTCTGGGACGGCCGCGCTGCCGATCTCGCCGCACAGGCCGCCGCGCCGTTTCTCAATCCGCGCGAGATGGCGATGCCAGACGAGCGGTCGGTGATCGAGCGCGTGCAGGACGCGAGTTACGCCGCGCTGTTCCGCCGCGTGTTCGGCGCGGACGCCCTGGACGATGCCGATCGGGCGTACGCGCAGCTGACCCAGGCGATCGCTGCGTACGAGGACACCGACGCGTTCCACCCCTTCTCGTCGAAATTCGACGCCATGCTGCGCGGCGAGGTGGAGCTCGACGAGCACGAGCAGCACGGCTTCGAGCTGTTCAAGGACCCCGAGCAAGGCAATTGCATCGCCTGCCACGCCGGCGACGACAGCTCCAGCGACCCGCACGACTGGCTGTTCACCGATTTCACCTACGACAACCTGGGCGTGCCCCGCAACCGCGAGATCCCCGACAACGTCGATCCGGAGCACCACGACCTCGGCCTGTGCAAGCAGCCCGGCATCGCCCAAAAGGTGCCCGACGCCGTCGGCGACAAGGGCGCGTTCGTGGCCGGCCTGTGCGGCGCGTTCAAGGTGCCCACGCTGCGCAACGTCGCCAGGACGGCGCCGTACATGCACAACGGCTACTTCGCAAAGCTGCGCGACGTGGTCGAGTTCTACGTCACGCGCGACACGCAACCAGACAAGTGGTATCCGAGAGCCGCCGACGGCAGCCTCGACAAGTGGAACGACCTGCCCGCCGAATACAAGGCCAACGTCAACACGGAGGAGGTTCCCTACGATCGGCAGCCCGGCCAGGCGGCCCGGCTGTCGCCGGCGGAGATCGATGATGTGGTGGCGTTTCTGCGCACGCTCAGCGACGGCTGGAACAGCGCGAACGACTGACGCTCGCGGGGCCGGCGCAGCGCCCTTTCGGCCGCGCACGGGCTGCAGTACAACGCCGACATGGACGAGCTGCCCTTCAAGAGCGCTGGCGAGCTCGCCGGCTTGATCCGCAAGCGCAAAGTGTCGAGCGTGGAGCTGCTCGATCTCTATCTGGCACGCATCGAGCAGCACAACACCGCGGTCAACGCCGTGGTCACGCTGGACGCGGAGCGAGCGCGCGCCCGAGCGCGCTCGCTCGACCAGCAGCTCGCGCGCGGCCAGGTGCAGGGGCCGCTGCACGGGCTGCCGATGACGATCAAGGATGCCTACGAGACCGAGGGCATCCGCTCGACGGGTGGGGCGGTGGCGTTGTCGAGCCACGTGCCCGCGCGCAACGCGTTGGCAGTGCAGCGCCTGATCGACGCCGGCGCGCTGGTGTTCGGCAAGACCAACGTGCCCGCACACAGCGCCGACACGCAGACCTACAACGAGATCTTCGGCACCACCAACAATCCGCACGACCCCAGCCGCACGCCCGGCGGGTCCTCGGGTGGCGCGGCGGTGGCGCTGGCGTGCGGGTTCGCCGCGCTCGAGCTCGGCTCCGACATCGGCGGGTCGATCCGCACGCCCGCGGGCTGGACCGGCGTCTACGGCCACAAGCCGAGCTGGGGCCTGGTGCCGCAACGCGGCCACATTCCTGGGCCACCGGGCTCGCTGGCCAGCGTCGATCTGAGCGTGTGCGGCCCACTCGCGCGCTCGGCAGCCGACCTCGCGCTCGCGCTCGACTTGCTGGCCGGCCCCGATCAGGCGCACGCCAAGGCGTACCGCCTGCAGCTGCCGCCGCCGCGGCGAGACTCGCTGCAAGCGTATCGCGTCGCGGCGTGGATCGACGACGCGAGCTTTCCGGTCGATCGCGAGGTCGCGCAGGTGCTGCAGAACGCGATCTCGGCGCTGCGCGGCGCAGGTGTCGCGCTCGATCTCGGCGCGCGACCCGACCTGACGCTGTCGCAGATCTTCGACAACTACCTATCGCTGCTCAATCCGATCATGGTGATGGGGATGCCGCCCGCGGTGACCGACATGCTGGCTCAGGTCGCGGCCACGCCGCCAAAGGACGGAGAGGACGCAATGCTGGGCCTGGCGCGCAAAGCGATGGCGCGCCACCTCGACTGGCTGCGCGCCAACGAGCGCCGCGCGCGCTACGGCGCGCGCTGGGCCGCGTTCTTCGAGCGCTTCGACGTCCTGCTGTGTCCGGTCACCATGGTGGCCGCGATTCCTCACGACCACGAGGGCTCGCCGTGGACGCGCCGGATCACGGTCGACGGCGCGAGCCGTCCATACATGGATCTGCTGGGCTGGATCGCGGGCGCCACGGCCTACCACCTGCCGGCGACGGCGGCGCCGATCGGACGCACCGCGAGCGGGCTTCCAGTCGGGCTGCAGATCATCGGGCCCTATCTCGAGGATCACACCCCGATCGACTTTGCGCGCCGGCTGGCAGAGATCATAGGAGGCTTCCAACCACCCACCCGCTACTGACGGCGCGCACATCCGGCGTACCCACCCACAGAAACGTCGATTGGCTGCCGCAGCCAGCTCGGATACGATCGGGATGACTGCGATGGGGCGTTATGCGATCCACGAGCTGCTCGGACGCGGGGGCATGGCGTCCGTGTTCCGCGCCGTCGACCCGAGCACGGGACAGGCCTGTGCGCTCAAGCGCCTGACGCTGCCCGACGAGCCCGAGCGGCACGCCGCGGTGATCGAGCTGTTCCATCGCGAGTACCGCACGCTGCGCGATCTGTCGCATCCGAGCGTGGTCGAGGTCTACGACTACGGCCAGGACGACGAGAGCCCCTACTACACGATGGAGCTGCTCGACGGCGACGACCTGCAGGCACGCTCGCCGCTGCCGTGGCAGCAGGCGTGCCGCGTGTTTCGCGACGTCTGCTCCTCGCTCGCGCTGCTGCACGCGCGCGGTCTGGTGCACCGCGACATCTCGCCCAAGAACATCCGCTGTCGGTCCGACGGCGGCGCGAAGCTGCTCGACTTCGGCGCGATGTCGCCGATGGGCTACGTCAAGCGCGTGGTCGGCACGCCGCCACTGGTCCCACCCGAAGCCCTTTACGGCCAGCCGATCGACGGCCGGGCGGACCTGTTCGCGGTGGGCGGCTCGCTGTACTACGCGCTCAGCGGCCGTCACGCCTTCCCGGCGCGCACGCTCGCCGCGCTGCGCGGCGCCTGGCGCCGCATGCCGAGACGGCTCTCGCAGGTCGTGCCCGACCTTCCGCCCGAGCTCGACTTGCTGGTGATGTCGCTGCTGAGCCTGGAGCCGACCGCGCGCCCGCGCAGCGCCAACGAGGTGATGGAGCGGCTGTCGGCGATCGGGGGGCTGCCGCGCGTCGAGCAGATCGACGTGTCCCTGGCGTACCTCGCGAGCCCGCGCCTGGTGGGCCGGGACGACACCGTCGACGCGGTACGCACGCGGCTGCGGCGGTTGCACACCCACGGCGGCGGCACGCTCTGGATCGAGGGCTCGAGTGGGTCGGGTCGCTCGCGCATGCTCGAGACCTGCGTGGTCGAGGCCAAGCTTAGCGGCGCGCTGTGCGCGCGTGGCGGCGCGGCCGACGCGGTCAGGCCGTACGGCCTGTTGTCGG
This sequence comes from uncultured delta proteobacterium, assembly GCA_963778655.1. Lineage (GTDB taxonomy): Bacteria > Myxococcota_A > Polyangia > Polyangiales > JAFGIB01 > CAVZVA01. Next base: position 61,635 of record CAVZVA010000008.1, on the reverse strand, counting down.
CCCTGATCGCAGAGCTCGACAGCGCGGAGAGACCGGAGAGTCAGAGGACGGAGACGGCGCGCGCGACGCTGCGCGCGTGCCTGCCGGCGGCGCAGGCCACCGATGCCGATCGCGCGCCGCTGCACGCCGCGCTGGTCGAGTGGCTGCTCGCGCTGAGCACGGCCACGCCGACCGTACTGGCGATCGACGACGCCGAGCGCTGCGACGACGTGTCGCTGGCGGCGCTGGCCGCGGTGGCTCAGGCGTTCCGCAACGGCCGCGTGCTGGTCGCGGTCGCGGCCAGCAGCGACGACGCGCGGGCACGACCCGCGGCGCTCGCGGTGATCGAGACCGGCGCGCAGGTGCTGCGCCTATCCGGGTTGAGCCGGGCCGACACCGAGGCGCTGCTGGCTTCGGTCTTCGGCCAGGTGGCGGGGCTTGCGCTCACCGCCGGGCGCATCTTCGAGCGCGCCGACGGCTCGCCGCGCGCCACGATGGAGCTGGCACAGCACCTTGTGGACCGCGGGCTGGTGCGCTACGGCCTGGGCTCATGGGTGCTGCCGGCCCGGCTGGCTGCGGACGCGCTTCCAGCCACGCTGGACGAAGTGCGCGGCGCCAAGATCGCCAAGCTAGACGCCGACGCGCGCGAGCTGGCGATCGCCTTGGCCGTGGCCGCCGATGCGGGGCTCGGCTTCGACGCGTATGCCGAGCTCGCCGGATACGACGACGTGGGCCGCGTGGGGGTGGCGGTCGACACGCTGCTGGGCGCGCAGGTGCTCGCCAGCGACGGCCTCAGCTATGCGCTTGCCGGCAACGGCTGGCGCATGGCGATCGAGGCGGCGGCCCGGCCCGCCGAGCGCGCCGTCGCAGCCACACGGGTGGCAGGCGCCCTGCGCAAGCGCGAGCGCGACCCGCTCCTGGTCGCGCGCTTCGAATGGGAGGCCGGCGACCAAGCGGGCGCGATCGCCACGCTGAATGCCGAGCTCGCACGCGGCTCGCGCTGGGCCGCGCACCCGCCGGGGTACGCGGAGCTGCTGCTGGCAGCGGCCAATGCCTGCACGCAGCTCGGCCGGCCTCACCGCGATCGGCTCGGGCTGCTCGAAGAGCTGGTGCGCGCGGGCAAGGCGCTGACAGTGCCGGACGTTCCGCGCCATGCGCGCGAGGTGCTCGCCTACCACTACCGCGAGGCGGGCGGTCTCGACTGGGAGCGCGGCGATCCTTCGGCCGAGCCGCTCGCACGCCTGTCCGCGGCATTTGCCGCGGCCCAGCAGCGCTACGCGCAGACGCCGGAGACCGAGCGCGTGCGCGAGCCGCTGCCCGCCATGCTGCACCTGGTGGAGATGATCCGCGAGACCCTGATCTTCATCGGCGGCGCGCACGAGGTCGCGCTACTGCGCGAGCTACAGCCCCTGGTCGAGACATTTGCGGCGCTCTCGCCTTCTCTGCAGCGCATGCGCGACCTGACCATGCCGGGGCAGCTGGCGTTCATCATGGGCCGCTACGACCGCGCGCTGGAGCTCACCGAAGATGCCGTGGCGTTCTACTCGCGTCCCGACGTGCCGGGCCTGACACCCCAGGTGCAGCGCGACGTGGTCCACGCCCTGCAATACATGATGGGTGCGATCCAGGCCGGGTCCGGCCGCTCCTCCGCGCTGGTGATCGCCGATGAGCTCGAGCGCGACGAGCTGTGGGCGCCGGCGGGTTGGATGGTACGGCTGGGCTGGGCACTCGCGCTCGGCAACGTGGCGCTGGCCGAGCAGCTGCGAATGCGCATCGAGCTGCGCTCGCTCGAGCGGCGGCAACGCCCTCCCCTGGCCGCGGTCGGCGCCCGCGCGCTGCTCTTCGGCTATGCGCTGTCCGACGACGTGCGGGGGCTTCAGAACACCCTGCCCGCGCTGGAGGAGCTGGCGCGGCTGCACGCATCGTTCCGCGTCGATGTGATCTACGTGCGGGCCTCGCTCGCGCGGGCTCGCCGCGACTACACCGCAGCGCTCGAGGCCGCAGACGAAGCGCTCGCACAGATGGAGCCGGGGGGCCATTCGCTGTGGAACCTGGCGCTGAGCTGCCGGATCGTCGCGCTGCGCGAGCTGGGCAGGCTGCAGGAGGCCAAGGCCGCGGCGGAGCAGGCGATCGCCCTCGCCCGCGCGGACGAAAACCACCGCTTCGCGCGCCACCTGGAGGTCGACCTCGCCACGGTCGAGGCGCGCATGGGTGACGCCGAGGGCGCCGCGCGGCGCATCGATGCCACGATCGCGCCCATGACCGAAGGCGCCAAAGGAATCATCGCGGCCCTGCCGCACGAAGCCCGCGCGCGCATCGCGATCCAGCTCGGCGACCGCGAGGCCTTCGAAATGCATCTGGCGCGGTGCAAGGAGCAATACGCGCTGGGTGAAGACAACCCCGCCCTGATGGCCAAGTTCAATCGACTGTTGCACGAAGCGCGGCATGCCGGCCTGTTCGATGGCCCCGACGAGACGCAAGCCGAGACCGTTGCGACCCCGCCGATTACGCGCGTGCGTAATGTCCTGAGCCAGTGCGGGCTGCGCAAGGAGCGTTACGAGCGAGCGCTGCGGCTGCTGCTGGAGGAATCGGGCGCGGCGGACGCGCAGCTCTACGTGGTCGGCGGGCTGGGCCTCGAGCTGGTGGCGGCAAGTGACGGGCGCTCGGCCGACGAGAACCTCGAGTCCGTGCTGGAACGCCTGATCGGCGAATACTCTCAGAACGAAGAGGTCGCCACCGAGTACATGACCGTGGTCATCGGCGCCACCGACGCCACCCTCAGCAAGCACTGGACCGGCAGCTTCAGGCCGGAGCGCCAGACGGCCTATCCGCTGCTGCTGCGCTGCGAAGGGCCGGAAGGCGCGACCACCGCGGGCGCGGCTGTGCTGTACTTCCCGCCCGAGTCCGAGGTGCGGCTGCCGATCGAGACCGCTGCCGCGATCGCGCGCTGCCTGCTCGACCTGGGCGACGCGGCTCCGGCGGCGACGGCGCTGACGGACGCGAGAGCAGATCGCGAAGCGTGAAGTCGGAACCCTAAATGATGCGGCGGATGCCGCACCACCGCGAGAGGGTGAATGCGCGAGGCTTTGGCTCGCGCACAGGGAGTCGGCGCGACTCCCTGACAATCAAAGCAGAAATCAGAGCTCGTGATTCGATCCCGAATCGCGAGCTCTGAATCAGCACCGAACAGAGGGTTTGCGGCGCCTGCTGCGACGTGGAAGCGTAGCGACCCCGCGGAAGGGTGGGGCCCAGGCGGCTTTGCCGGTGGGGCGGGAGGGGCGCGTGGCCCTCCCGATTGCAAAACGAGCTAGCGGATCTGGCCGACCACGAACTCGTGCAGACAGGCGTGGTCCTTGCGCGAGAGCTCGTGCTCCAGCGCGGGCGCGCGCTGCAAGCGGCCGGCCAGCCGCGGAGCCAGCGGCCTGTGATGCAGCACGCTGCGCGAGCAGATGCGCCCCTCGGGCGCCGCGGCCTCGAGCACGCGTTCGAACAAGCGGTGGTGGGCAGCGTCATCGAGGTACGACGAGATGTCGGAGAGCGAGAACGCATCGAATGCGCTCGGACCGGCCTGCGCCAGCGCCTGCTCGACGGTGGCCGTCTTGATCTCGATCTCGACCTGCCCGAGCGCGGCCTTGACCGCTTCGAAGCTGTCGGCGTGCAGGTAGATCGGCAGCGCCGGCTCCCATACGTAACGGCCGAAGAACACCAGCTGCAGCAGCGCGTTGTCGCGCAGCAGGTTCTGGCGCAGGTAGCCGTGGATGCGCTCGTACAGCCAGCTGTGCAGCGGTAGCTCGGGCGGCAGGTAGCGGAAGAAGCCCGGGTCGCCGGAGAACAACAAGAGCACCCGGCGCCGCGACAGCGTCTGAGTGAGCACGCGCCACAGCGGCGTTTCCAGCCGATCCATGAAGGCGCGCTGGGCCTCGAGGTCGGGCGCATCGACTAGGCTTTGCAGGCCGAACGGCCGCGCCAGCCGCATCAGCACAGCCACCCGTTGCAGGTAGCGCTCGAGGTTGCCCTGGAACAGGATGCCGCGCGCCAAGAGCGCCGGCACGCGGTCGAAGAAGCCGCGCGCGTTCTCCGAGAGCTGCGAGCGCAACCGCGCGTAGGTCTGCGGCCGGGATCCGTCGCCGCGCACGCCCAGAAAACGCAGATAACCGTCGTGGTCCAGCTCGCGCATCGCGGCGATCTTGAGCTCGAGCAAGGCGTTCTGCGCGGGGTTGAGGTCGACCGCCAGCAGCGACTTCGGTCGCTCCGCCAGCAGGTTGAGCACGCGCCCGCCGCTCGCGGTCACGCAGAACACGCGTTTGCCGGCCAGCGACTCGAATGCGCGCAGCTCGCTGTGCGAGTCCTCGTTGCAGGCGGAGAACAGGATCGACTGCTTGTTCCAGACGACCCCGGGCTGGGTGGAGAAGACAGCGGGCATAGTGCTCATGATTGGGAGGGGCGACGCGGACAGGCCGGCGCCGCGGGGCCCGGATGATACGTTGCCTCGGCGACCCGCGGCAACGGCCTGACGCCGCTGCAGCCAGACTGCCAAATTCGCCTCACTCCCCGACCAGGGCGTCCTTGACGTCGAGCCGGGCCGCGCGCACGGCCGGCGCCAACCCGGCTGCGGCGGCTGCGGCGATCACCAGCGCGCTGACGCGCAGCACGCTGGCGGTGGGGAACACGAAGTCGAGGTGCCAGCCCGAGCTGCGTGCAACCACTGTGTGCAGCAGCAGCGCGCAGTGGACGCTGCCCGCGACCACGCCCGCGCAGGCGGCGCACAGCCCGAGAAAGCCCGCCTCGACCAGCACCGCCACCGCGATCTGCAGCCGGGTCGCGCCGATCGCCCGCAGCAGCCCGATCTCGCGTGTGCGATCGAGCACGGCCGCCACCATGGTCCCGATCACGCCGGTGATGGCGATCACGAGCATGATCAGCTCAAGCGCGCGCGTGTACGAAAAGCTCTCGTCAGCGAGGCGCACGAACTCTTCGCGCAGCGTGCCGGTCTCGGTCACGAACAACCCGCCGCCGCCGCCCAGGCGCGCGCGCACCGCCTGGGCTACCGCGGCCGGCCGGGCGCCGGGCGCCAGATACAGGTTGACCACGTCGATCGCGGGGTCCTGCCAGCTGCGCAGGTAGAACTTGCGATCGATGAAGCCCGCCCCGAGCCCGGACGAATAGTCGACCACGACCGCCCTGACCTCGAACGAGGTCGGGCCCGACGGGGTCTGCAGGGTCATGCGGTCGCCGGCGAACAGTCCCAGCCGCTGGGCCGCGTTCTCGGCCAGCACGATGCGCGGCGCGTCCGCCAGCTCGCCCGGCGCGATCGGCTGCTCGCCCTGCAGCACCTTCCAGGGCTTGCCCCGCCGCTCCGATTGCTCGAGGTACGCGCGCGTATCGGATGCCACCAGACGAAAGCTCTTGGCGCCGTAGCCCTGGTCGATCATGCGCATGGCCTGCACCTCCGCCACCCCCGGCAGGCCGTGCAGGCGCTGCAGGGTGTCGGGTGAAAGCGGCATGCGGTGGCGGTCCGCCAGCGGCGAGCCCGCGGTGACCACCAGATCGGCAGCGCTGACCTGCTCGAACCAGGCGCGCACCGAGTGCTCGAAGGAGCGCAGCCAGCCGCTGGTGCCCAGGCTGAGCGCGACCGCCACCATCAATGCGAGCACGTTCATGGTGCTACGGCTGAGGTTGCGCTCCACGTAATCGAGGCCGAGCCGCACCGAGACGGCGCCGGTGCGGCGCAACAGCGGAAGCAGCGCGCGGCGCAGGGTCACGAGCAGCAGCGGCACCAGCAGGCCGGCGCCGGTGAGGTTGACCACGGTAGCAAGGTAGGCCGCCAAGATGCTGCCCTGCTCGGCGACCGGGCGGGCCAGCACCATCAGCGCCGCGCCCGCCAGCCCGAGCGCCACGTAAGGCAGTGCCTGGCTCGAGGAAAGGGCCGAGGTCTGCTGCAGCGCGGCGACCGGGTCGAGCCGCGCGCCGCGCCGCGCCGGCAGGTAGGCCGAGACCAACGCCACGGCCACGCCCGCGAGCCCGCCGCACAGCGCGTTCGCCAGTGTGATCGCGGGCACCGCCGGCGTGCTGCCGTACAGCCGGCTGATCGCGAGCTCGGTCTCCGCATGCGTCAGCGCGACCAGCTCTTGCGCCAGCGACAGGCCGAGCGCGACGCCCACCAGCGCGAGCACCGCCGCCTCGATGCAGAACAACATCACCACCTGGTGCCGCAACACGCCCAGCGCGCGCAGCACGCCCACCTCGCGGCGCCGCTGCGCGACCGCCACGCCGACCGCGTTGTAGATGATGAAGACCGCCACGAACAACACGAGCACGCCGCTGAGCTCAATCCCGTCGCTGAGCGGCTTGGACAGGGCTCGCATGCGCCTGCCGAGCTGCGCGGGAAGCTCCACCTGGGCCGCGCCCGCCAGCGCAGTGCGCAGCCGCCCCATCACCTGCACCTGGTCGGCGTTGGGCACGAGCGCGACGTCGATGCGATCGACCAGCGTGCCGCGGCCGAACGCGAGCTGCGCCGCGTCGAGCGACATCACCGCCACCTGCCCGCCGAACGATGCGGCAGGTCCGCTGTCCTGCAGCACCGCGCGCACGATCAGCGTGCGAACGCCGCCGGCGCCGAGCACTGCGACCCGGCTGCCCACCCCCAGGCCGTGGCGCTGCGCCAGCGCGCGGCTGATCAGCAGCGCGGCCGGATCATTGATGAAGGCCAGCGGATCGGCGACCAGCGTGCCGCCGCCCTCGGCGCGAAACGGCAGGAAGTGCGGGTCGCCCAGAAAGTCCACGCCCAGAATCAACAGCGGCTCGCCGTCGGAGACCAAGCTGGTGGTGACCTCCAGCGCCGGTGCTGCGTGCGCCACGCCCGCGACCTCCGCGACCTTGGCGACCAGCGCAATCGGGATGCCCGACTCGTTGCCGGTCACCACCAGATCGGCGCGATCCGCGATACGCTTCACCAGATCATCGAAGGTCGTCAGCATTGCGTCGGAGGTCGCGCGTGACGCGACCAACATCGCGACGCCCAGCGCGATTCCCAACACCACCAGGCCGGAGCGCAGCGGGGCCTTCGCGAGATGCGGCACGCTGAGCCGCTTGACCAAGGTGAACATGCCCACGAACTTCGCGCCGGAGCATACACGAGCTGCACTCCCGGTCCCGTACAGTGTACATCGTATAGCCGTATGGGGAATGCAGGTGCGGCGGACGCGTGCGTCCGCTCGCATCCCAGACAACCAACTGGCCTACCCCGGGCCGCAAGGTATTGAGATCGGCGCTTACTTGCGACCGGGGCTGCGCGCTTGCAAGCCTTCCAGGTCGGCGCCGTGCGGCAGGTAGGCAGGCAGCCGGGGCGAATTGCCGCAGCAGCGCGCCAGGTCGCGCGCGAGCAGCGAAAACAGGCCCTCGTGGCGCACAGGAACGTGCGCAGTCGAGCCGAGCCACAGACCGCCGGCGAAGCCGTGCTCGCGCAGCTCCTGCAGCAGCGCCGGATCGCGAGCCAGCACGTGCACCGGCGTGTCGAAGCTGCGGGTGCCGGCGGCCAGGAACGGCGGCTGATGGTCGCCGATCACGATCACCAGCGCGTCGTCCTGCAGACCCAGGAGGAACCGCTGCAGCACCTGCAGGTCGTAGCGCACGGTGGCCCCGTAACCGTCCGCCATGCGCGCGCCCAGCGGCCCGAGGTAGGCGAAGCGCCGCTTCCAGTGCACATAGCGCCGCAGTCGCCGTAGCCCTTCGCCGGTGTCCTCATCGTCGAGCGGCTCGCCCGGCCGCTCGTTGAGCGCGCGATAGTCGGGCACCAGCCGGGGCACGTCCTCCCAAGGCGCGTGCGAGGTGACCATGTGGTACTCCAGGAACAGCGGGCGCGGAGTGCCGCGCAGCACGTGCTCGTCGGTGTAGAACAGGCTGTACTGGTCGGGCACGATGCCCCAGCCCACGCGTGGACCGCGATAGCCGAGGTCGTCGAAGCGCACGCAACGCTGATGGTGGTAATAGTTGACCTCCTCGACGCCGGGCCGCTTGCGGTCGGAGGGCGCGAGCAGGACGGTGTTGTAGCCGTGCCCCGAAAGGAACGAGACCAGGTTGGGCACGCGCGCGATCTGCTCGATCAGGTGCCGGAACACGGCCTCGTACGCCACGTGGATGCCCATCAACACCGAGCCCTCGGCGAGCCAGGAGCGGCCGCCCATGATCGGCGCCGAGCTGAAGTCGCTGACCGCGTGCCAGCCCGCGTCTTCGAGCGCGCGCTGCATGGCGCGGATCTGCGCCTCGTAGCCCGGCCGCAGCCGGGCGTCCTCCAGCAGCACGCGGCCATAGCTCTCGACGAAGATCAGGTACACGTCCGGCCTGCGCCGCAGCTCGAGCGCGGCCAGCGGCCGGTAGGGTGAGCGCCCGATGCCGCGCTGCACGCCGGCGTAGATGCGCCGCGAGCGCGCGAGATCCGCGAGCAGGCGCGGGGTCATGAAGCGCACGCAGGGCGAGGCGCCCGCGGGCAGCACGCTGCCGGCCAGGGCCAAGACGAGCAGCGCGGCCCCGGCCCGCGCCGAGACCCGGGAGTCGCCGGCGAGCAGCACACGTCCGAGCGCGCTGCAAGCTCGGCGCAGCGCGAAGACGCACAGGGCGACGGCGACCACGATCCCGCTCAGCATCGCGCCGACGCGCCAGCTCCACAGATCGGAGAACAGCACCAGCAGGTGGCGCAGCATGAAGAGCTGGTCGTAGAGCAGCGGCTCCTCGCCCATGAAGCGCAGAAATGCCACCCGATCCGCGCGCACCAGCGCGAGCGCAGCCGCCGCCAACCCGAGCAGCCAGAACAGCAGCCGGCGGCGGCGCGGCTGCAGCCGCAACCCGAGCAGCCAGCCCGCAAGCAGCAGCATCAGCTCGCCGGTCGGCCGGAACGGCTCCGGCAGCAAGCACGCGGGCAGCTCGAACAGGCCGCACAGTAGCAGCAGCGCGAGCGCGGGACCCGGTGAAGGGCGCGCAGCGCGCGAGCGCGTGGCTGAGGCCGATGCGTGCATCATGAGCGTACCCCCGCGCCGAGCCGCTACCGTATCAAGCGCGCCGGGGCGGTGCAGCCGCCTTTTGCACACCGGCACAGGCTGCTATAGTCGCGACGCGGAGCTAGGGGCGGACTTACGGAGGCCCGGTTGAGTTACTCCGCAACGGCAGCGCACAAAGGTACGAAGGCGCTCGGGGAAGGGACGGCGTGGCGCCTACTGCAGGCGCTGGCGGCGCGCGCTTCGCGTGGCGAGCCGGTGCCCGATGGCTGCGGCGTTGCGCTCGACGACCAGGGCGCGCTGCGGCTACTGCCCGCGGGCCGCGGGCTGATCACGGTCGACTGCACGCAGGAGCACGGCTGGGAGCCGAGCTGCACGCTCGCCGAGGATGCGCGCGCCCTGCTCGACCTCTACCTGCCGCTGTGCGCGGGCGAGGCCGCAGCCACGCTGGTGCTCGCGCACCTGGGGCAGAGCCTGGATGGCCGCGTGGCCACGATCAGTGGGGCTTCGCGCTTCGTGACCGGACCCGAGGACTTGCGTCATATGCACCGCCTGCGCGCGCTGTTCGACGCAGTGGTGGTCGGCGCCCGGACCGCGCGCGTGGACGACCCGGAGCTGACCACGCGCCTGGTGCCGGGCGCCCAGCCGGTACGCGTGGTGATCACGCCGCGCGCCTGCCTCGACCCGAAGCTGCGCCTGCTCAACGACGGTCGCGCGCCCACCTTGCTGGTGCACGCCGCCGACGCCGCGCCGCGGTCGAGCCCGCTGCTGCCTCACGTGGCCCTGGCCGGCGTGCGCAGCGAGCGCGGCGTGTTGCCGCCGCACGCGGTGCTGCGGGCGCTGCACGCGCGCGGCTTGCGGCGCATCTTCATCGAAGGCGGCGGCGTGACCGTGTCGCGCTTCCTGGAGGCCGGAGCGCTCGGGAGGCTGCAGCTCACGATCGCCCCCAAGATCATCGGCTCGGGTGCGCCGGCGCTGAGCCTACCGCCGATCGAGCACATGGCCGACGCGCTCGCCCTGCGCCCCCGGCGCTTTACCCTGGGCGCCGACACGCTGTTCGACTGCGCGCTGAATCCCGAGCCCGAGTGAGCTGGGGTGCGCGCAGGCTGGGCTTCGTCGTGCCTGCGCTCGCGGGACCGATCAGCGGAGGCACGCTGTACAACGCACGCCTGATCGCCGCGCTGCGCCGGCGCGGCGTGCGCTGTGTTTGCTGGCAGCCACGGGGCTCGCCCCGCGCAGCGCCGCCGCGCCGGATCTTCGTCGACAGCCTGTACCTGGACGCGATGCCGGCGTTGCGCGCCCGCTTTCCCCGCGCCGCGCTCTATCTGCTGCTGCACTACCTGCCCGCGCTGGTCGAGCACGGCCGCGCGGTGGGGCCGCGCGCGCTCTCGGACGCGGAACGCGCCGCGCTGGCGCTCGCGGACGGCTTTCTGGTGACCAGCCCCTTCATGCGCGCGCAGCTGTCGCGGCTGGGCGCGGGACGGCGGCCGCTGTTGTGCGTGGAGCCGGGCGTGGCGCTGCCGCGCGCGCCCGCTGCGGCCCGGGGCGGCGGCCCGCCGCGCGCGCTGATGCTGTGCAACCTGGTCCCCGCCAAGGGCGTGCTGCCGCTGCTGCAAGCGCTGCGCGACGAGCTGCGCGCGCGCGATCAGTTCGTGCTGCAGATCGCCGGCAGGCTCGACCTCGACCCGAGCCATGCGCGCGCGTGCCGCGCGCTGCTGCGACGAGATGCCGCGCTGCGCGCGCGCGTGCGCCTGCTCGGCGCCCTACCCCAGCGCGAGGCGCTGCGCCTGCTGCGCGGCGCCGGCGCATTGCTGTCGGCCTCGCGCATGGAATCGTTCGGCATGGCGCTGGCGGAAGCGCGCGCGGCCGGCGTGCCGATCCTGGCGCGCGCCGGCGGTCACGTCGCGGCGCAGGTGCGCGCAGCCGCCGGCGGGCAGCTGGTGCGCGACGAGGCGGCGCTGGCGCGCGCCTGGCTGGCGTTGGTGCGCGAGCCGGGAGAGCTCACGGCGCGCAGGCGCCGGGCGCAGGCGGCGGCGGGCGCGGCGGCGCGGAGCTGGGATCGAGCCGCGACGGAGCTGCTGGCGCAGCTCGGACGCGCGCGGTGATGGGACGGGACGGGGCGAGCATGAGGGCGAGCGGCGACTACGCGTGGGGCTGCGGCTCGGGGCTCAGGGGGCCCTCGTACGTGGACCAGGCTACGTGTGATTCGTGCAGGGTGATGGCGAGGGACGACAGCGATTGGCTGCCGGGGCCGAGCTCGCCCTTCGCGATGCGCTCGGTCATGCGGTCGAAGACCCACTTGGCCAGGAACTCGGTGGTGGTGTTGTGGCCGGCCAGGCCGGGTAGCTCGTCGAGGTTGCGGTAGTGCAGCTCGGCCAGCACCGCGTGCAGCGCCTTGCCCGCGCGGTCGATGTCGACCACCACGCCGTGCGGGTCGAGGCGCTCGCCGCGTAGCTCCGCGTCGACAACGTAGGTCGCGCCGTGCAGCCGCTGCGCCGGACCGAACAGCTCGCCCCTGAAGCTGTGCGCGATCATCACGTGGTCTCGGACTCCGACGCTGTACATGGCTTGCTCGCTCCTTCGATAGTCGATCAATAGTCGATGCGGTGGCAGGTCGCCGGCAGCTCGCCGCGGCCCAGGCGGCGCATCACTACGGGCAGCTCGGCAAAAGGCGCGTGCGCGTCGATCAGCCGCTCGAGCGTCTGGTCGCGCAGCAGGCGCAGCGCGAGCTCGAGCCGCCGGCGATGATTCCAGCGCGGGCGCTGCCGCGGCGGCAGCGCACCGACCTGCGAGGATTGCAGGCGCAGCCGCCGCGCGTGGAACGCGCCGCCGAGCGAAAGCGACACCTCTTGCGTGCCGTACCAGCTCAGCTCGAGCACCGTCGCTTCCACGCCCGCGAGCGCCAGCGCCGTGCCGAGACCGGCCGGCGAGCCGCTGGCGTGCACCACCAGGTCCGCGTCCGGCTGCGCCTGCTGCGGCGGCGCGAAGCCCACGCCCAGCGCACGCGCCAGCTCCGCCTTGCCCGGGTCGAGGTCGACCAGCTGCGCCTCGCAGCCGGGATGGCGCGCGCACAGATACGCGACCAGCGCGCCCAGCGTGCCCGCACCCACGATCGCCACCCGGTCGCCGGCGCGTAGCTCGGCGTCCCACACCGCGTTGAGCGCGGTCTCCATGTTCGCGCCCAGCACCGCGCGTGCGGCCGGCACGCCCTCGGGCAAGGGCAAAAGCGCGCCGGCCTCGACCACGTACGCGTCCTGGTGCGGATGCAGACAGAACACCTCGCGACCGCGCAGCTCGGGCGGTCCCGCGGCCACGCGACCGACGCTGGCGTAGCCGTACTTGACCGGCCACGGAAACTCGCCCTGCTGGTGCGGCGCGCGCATGCGCGCGTGCTCGGACTGCGGAACCAGGCCGCGGTGCACCAACAGCTCGCTGCCGCGGCTGATGCCGCTGAACAGCGCCTGCACCAGCGCTTGTCCCGCGCCGGGCTCGGGCAGCGGCTCGCTGCGCAGCTCGCCCCGCTCCGGGCCCATGGTCCAGTACGCTCGGGCCTCGCGCGGCATGACCGTGGTTCTACACGCAGGCCGAGCGTGCCGCGAGAGCCCGCGGCTCGGATCGAGGAGATTCACAGGCAGACAGCAAGACAACCCATTCTTCCCCCCTTCCCGTCTTCCTGTTGCATCCTCCGGAGCGTCATCGAGCAAGGTTACGGGCGCCGTAGCGAGAAGTAGAACGAGCGCGCGAACGACACGCACAGCAGCAGCACCGCGCCCCCGGCCAGCGCGCGCTGCCCGGGCAGCCCGGCCAGGCTCGCGCTCAGCGCCAGCACCAACACGGCGAAGACGTAGCGGCCCAGCCGCGAGCGCGGTGCTTCGCGACCACCCGCATACGCCGCGCTGAGCGCGTACAGGTAGCGCAGCGCCCCGGCCAGCAGCACGAACGCCCCCAGCCGCGCCTGCAGGTAGAGCCACAGCGAGCACACCAGCACCAGCAACGCATCGCACTCCATGTCGAAGCGCGCGCCGAACGGCGAGCTCTGCCCGCTGCGCCGCGCCAGCCAGCCGTCGGCGCCATCGAGCGCGAAGATCGCGAGCACCAGCAACGCGGCGCGCGCGTCCGGCGGCCGCGTGCCGAGCAACGCCAGGCCGCCGGTCAGCGCCAGCCGCAGCGCGGTCAGCGCGTTGGCCGCGCCGAAGCGACCCGAGGGCGTGTGGTGGCCGCGCCACAGGTACGCAAGCAGCGCGAGCGCGGCGCAGCCCACCGCCGCGGCGGGCAGCGGCGTGCCGGCCAGCAGCGAGGCCGCGCCCGCGAGCAACATCGCCACCGGCTGCACGCGCTCGAACACGCGGCCCGCCGGCGGCGGCCCCAGCGCGCCATCACGCTCGCCGCACGCACCCGCGCTTCCCCGCGCTGCCGCGGCCGGCGCGGCGCGGGCGCCGAGCGCGGCGCTCACGGCCCACCCGCGGGCTTCGCGTACAGCGTCTTGCCGCCGTTCTCCAGGAACTTCTTGACCGATGAAGGGACGCGCAGCATCCATTTCTGGATCGTGCCGCGGGCCACCGCGGCGATGATGCCACGGCCCACGTCGGCGGCGATGCCGAACGCCAGCAGCGTCCGGCCCCTGCCATAGGGCACCAGCCGAAAGAACCCCCAGGCGGCGTCGGCGCTGTGGGGTCGGTTCTGGTCCAGCTCGAAGCGCAGGTCCCGCGTCTCGGCGTGGCTGCGCACAATCAGGTAGTACGTGACGAAGATCGGCCACTTGCCCTGGTGGATGTACACGTCGCGCTCACCTTCGTGGCTCTCCACCACGCGCGCCTCGAGCACGCGCGGCAGCAAGCGGGTGTAGCGCGGGGTGTCCTGGAGCGCGCGCCAGACCACGTCCACGTCGGCGTCGATCACCTGCCAGCTCGAGCCGCCGATCAGGTCGAGACCCGCGGTGGCGCGGCGCAGCGGCCGGGTCACCAGCTCGCCCTTGGCGAGCTGAGCGCGCTCGTCGGCGGTGAAGTCGGTGCCGCCGTTCTGCTGCGCACGAGCCGGCCGCGCGCTGCTGAGCGCCAGGGCCAGGGCCAGGGCCAGGGCCAGGCAGCTAGCGGCTGCGTGCAGGCCCGCGCGGGCGCCGCGCGGCAGCCTGGCCGCCGGGACTCCACCACCACCGCCAACCGGAAGGGCGCGCATGAAATACCTGCATACCATGGTCCAGCTCGGTGATCTCGAGCGGCCGAGCGCGGAACCGGCCGCTCCCACCCGCAGCTCGCACGTTCGCGTGCACGCCGGATGCAGCTTGCCGGCGCACCGCTCGCCGGCTCAAGCCACGGCGAGCCCGCGCCGCACCGACCTGCGCTGCGGCTTTTCGTCCGGCAGCACGACGTTGATCTCGAGCACCTCGGCATCGCCCTTCTTGTCGAGCTGCACCGAGACACGATCGAGGTCCAGCTTTTCGTAGCGGGCGATCACCTCGAGCAACTCCTGCTGCAACTTCGGCAGGTAGCTCTGCACGTGATCGCCGGTGCTGGTTCGCTCGCGCGCGACGATGATCTGCAGCCGATCCTTCGCCTGCTGCGCGCTGTTCGGGTCCCTGCGGAGGAATAGATCCAGAAAGCGCATGGCCTCAACCCGCCACCGCAACGCGCGTGTCGACACCAAACAGTCGTGAAAAGAAACCGCGTTTCTCGTCGTCGAGGAAGCGGTGCGGCTTGGCCTCGCCCAGGAAACGCTGCACGACATCCGTGTACGCGTGGGCCGCATCCGAGTCCTGCACCAGCACCACGGGCACGCCGGTGTTCGAGGCCGCAAGCACGGCCTGGGACTCGGGGATCACGCCGAGGAAGTCGATGCCGAGCAGCTCGAGCACGTCGCTGGCCTTGAGCATCTCGCCGCTGGCGGCGCGCTTGGCCGAGTAGCGCGTGATCAGCAGGTGGCACTTGACCGGATCCAGGTTTTGGGCAGCACGCTGGGTCTTGGCGTCGAGCATGCCGATGATGCGGTCGCTGTCGCGCACCGAGCTGACCTCGGGGTTGGTGACCACAATCGCCTCGTCCGCGTAGTACATCGCCGCGTGTGCGCCCTTCTCGATCCCCGCCGGAGAGTCGCAGACGATGTGCTCGAAGCCCATTTCCTTGAGCTCATCGAGCGCGCGTCCGATGCCCTGGAGATCGAGCGCGTCCTTGTCGCGCGTCTGCGAAGCCGGAAACACGTACAGGTTCTCCACGCGCTTGTCCCTGATCAGGGCCTGGCGCACCGTGGCCTCGCCTTTGACGACGTTGACCAGATCGTAGACGACCCGCCGCTCGCAGCCCATCACCAGATCGAGGTTGCGCAGACCCACATCGAAGTCGATGACGACCGTCTTCGCGCCGGTCAGCGCGAGCCCTGCCGCGATCGATGCCGCGCTGGTCGTCTTGCCGACCCCGCCCTTACCGGAAGTGATCACCGTAACCTTTGCCATCGCCTAGCCTCCGCGCGCTGGTCCTTGGAGCAACCCGATGCCCGGGTTCCGCCGCGCTTCCCTTGAGTTCGCGCGAGCGCCGCCGAAACCGCAAATTTTCGGTAATCAATTCCGGGAGTTATGGGTGGTTGGATGTGGGCAAAGGTGCCCTGAGCGCGCACCGTTTCAGCGCGGCACGAGATCGGCCACGACCAGCTCGTCGTCGCGCAGGAAGATCTGCACCGCCTTGCCGCGCTTGTCCTCGGGCAGGTCATCGGCGCTCAGGTACACGCCCGCGACCGACACCAGATCCGCTTCCAGCTTCTGGCAGAAGATACGCGCCTGCTCGTCGCCGCGCGCGCCAGCGAGCGCGCGTCCGCGCAGCGGCGCGTAGACGTGGATATTGCCGTCGGCGATCAGCTCGGCGCCCGAGCTGATCGCTGCGAGCGCGATCGCGTCGCGGTGCTCCGCGTGTACGATCTGCCCCGAGCGCAACGGCTGCGTGAGCATCAGCGCACCGTACGCGTCCGGCGCTGGGCGCGCGCGCGCACGGCTCGGCGGCCGCTCCTGGTCCGGCCACGGTTGCGGCTTGCGCGCCGTGCCGCCGCGCTTGCTGCGGCGGCGCGCATCGAGCAGCGGTAAGCCCGCAGCTTGCGCCTCCTGCACGAGCGCGTCCGTACGCGCGTAGGCGCCGACGGGGACCAGGCCGCGCTGCTTGAGCAACGCGACCAGCTCGGCGATCGGCAGCGCGTGCGCCGGGGTTGACGCCTTGGCAGCGCCGCCCGCCTCGGGCTCGGGCTCGGGCTCGAGCGCGCTGACGTCGATGACGACTGGCGCGCCCGAGAACACCCCGGGGCTCTCCGCGATCTTGAGCGTGAGCGCGGACCCGATCGCGCCGAGGTCGCTCGTCAGCACGCGCAACACGTTGAGCGCGGTGACCATGCCTTCAAGCTCGAATGCCTTGTCGGAGTCGCCCGCCATCGCGCCATAGTGCGCGGAAAATACCGCTGCGACCAAGGGCTGATCGCGAAATCGAGCCGGGGGGCCGCATTCGGGTGGGCCGCATCGGCCGCCGGCCGCGGGCGTGGCGCGTCCGCCGGGGCTCTGGTACGACCGCCAACCCAGGAGGCCCGCATGAAATACCTGCACACCATGGTTCGAGTCGGCGACCTCGATGCGTCGCTCGACTTCTACTGCAACAAGCTCGGGCTGGTCGAGCAGCGCCGCAGCGAGCACGCGGCCGGGCGCTTCACGCTGGTCTTCCTGTCGGCGCCGGGCGACGAGAGCGCCCAGATCGAGCTCACCTACAACTGGGACGAGCACAGCTACGACGGCGGGCGCAACTTCGGTCACCTCGCGTACGCCGTCGACGACATCTACGCCACCTGCCAGCGACTGCTCGACAAGGGCGTGACCATCCTGCGTCCGCCCCGGGACGGACGCATGGCGTTCGTGCGCTCGCCCGATCAGATCTCGATCGAGCTGCTGCAGCGTGGGGCCGCGCTGCCACCGCGCGAGCCCTGGGCGTCGATGCCGAACACGGGCAGCTGGTGAGCGCGGAGCTGATCGTGGTAGGCGCAGGCAGCGCCGGCTGCGTGATCGCGGCGCGCCTGAGCGAGAGCCCGCAGCGCTCGCTGCTGCTGCTGGAAGCGGGACCGGACTACCCGGACCCGTCGCGCATGCCGCCCGACTTGCAGGACGGGGGCCGCAACTCGATGCGCGACCACGACTGGGGCTACCACCACCAGCCGGTGGTGGGCGGACGCGGCTTTCGCCTGCCGCGCGGGCGCGTGGTCGGGGGCTCATCCGCGGTCAACACCTGCATCGCGCTGCGCGGGCAGCCAGCCGACTACGATGAGTGGGCCGCGCGCGGGCTGCCGTCGTGGAGCTGGGCGCAGTGCTTGCCGGCGTTCAAGCGTATCGAGCGCGACCTCGACGTGCACGACGACTTGCACGGCAGCGACGGTCCGCTGCCGATCCGCCGCCATCCCCCGTCCGAGCTGACCGCGTGGCAGGCGGCGTTCGTCGAGAGCTGCAAGCTGCTCGGCTACCCGGAGTGCTACGATAGCAACGCGCCGAACGGCCACGGCGTCGGGCCGCACGCGATGAACAAGCTCGGCGGCCGCCGCATCAGCGCGGCCGAGGCCTTCCTGTCGCCCGCGGTGCGCGCTCGCGACAACCTCGTGCTGCGCGCCGATACGCTGGTCAGGCGGGTGCTGCTGCGCGAGCGCCGCGTAGTCGGCGTCGAGATCGAAGGCCGCGGCGGGGTCGAGACGATCGCGACCGACAAGGTGGTGCTGTGCGCCGGGGCGATCAACACCCCCGGCATCCTGCTGCGCTCGGGCATCGGCCCGCGCGCGGAGCTCGAGCGGCTCGGCGTGCAGCAGGCGGCAGAGCTGCCCGCGGTGGGCCGCCGCCTGCTCGACCATCCCGGCACCGCGATCTTCCTGCGGCCGCGCCTGTTCGCGAAGACCTCGCGCCGCGATCCGCTAATCCAAACCGTGCTGCGCTACGCCTCCGAAGGCAGCGGCCATCCCAGCGACATGCTGCTGCAGCCCGGGTCCAAGGTGAACCTGGTGCGCGTGGACGTGCCGCTGGTCAGCGTGATGTGCGCGGTGGGCAAGCCCCGGGGGCACGGGCTGCTGCGCTTCCCCAGCGCCGACGTGCGCGCGCGCCCGTGGATCGAGTCGCGCCTGCTCGAGGACCCGCACGACCGCGCGCTGGCCGTGGACGCGATGCAGCGCGCGTATCAGCTCGCGCACACGCCTCCGCTGCGCGCGCTGGCGCGGCACTTCTGGCCGAGCGCGCGCGTGCTGCGCGACCGCGGGCGCACCGAGGACTGGATCCGCAGCGCGTGCGACTCCGGCTACCACCCCTGCGGCACGGTGCCGATGGGCGGCGACGACGACGCCGAGGCCGCGACCGACGCCCGCGGGCGCGTGCGCGGGGTGCAGGGCCTGATCG
The DNA here is from genome assembly GCA_963778655.1 of uncultured delta proteobacterium. Classification (GTDB taxonomy): domain Bacteria; phylum Myxococcota_A; class Polyangia; order Polyangiales; family JAFGIB01; genus CAVZVA01. Next base: position 43,278 of record CAVZVA010000008.1, on the reverse strand, counting down.
TGGCCGACGCCAGCCTGATGCCGACCATCCCCTCGAGCAACATTCACCTGGCGGTGCTGATGATCGGCGAGCGTATCGGCGGCTGGCTGCGCGACGGCGACCTCTGAATCAGAGCTCGCGATTCGGGATCGAATCACAAACCCTCTGCGCGAGGCAGAGCCTCGCGCATTGACCCTCACCTCGCAGCTCGCGCTGCTCACGAGCGAGCCCCGCGGTGGGGTAGGACCCTGACGGCTTTGCCGGCAGGGCGGGGAGGGGCGCGTGCCCTCCCCGGTCACAAGACCACAGCCAGCACCGGAAGCACGTGGCGGGCGTAGTCGAGATCCGGCCGATAGTGGGTGAACAGCCCTGCCAGGGTCCCGAACAGGCGCCCCAGCAGCACGAATTCCGGCGGCAGCGTGACGACCGGGTCGGCTTCGATTGCGTGAAGCAGCGAGCGCATGCGCGCGAGCAGCGCGTCGCGATCCGGCCACTCGATGCGCTTGCCGTTGGCGGCGGAGGCGAGCTCCGACAGCAGCGCGCGCGTGAATGCGTGGAGCGTGGCTGGGTCGCCGCTCTGGGTCGCGAAACCGAGCTCTGCGAACAGCGCGCTCATCCGCGGCTCGTCGCGCGCCAGAAAGGCGCGCAGCAACGCCAGATAGCGGCGCCGCGTCTCGGGCAAGAGCTCTTGGCTGCAGCCGAAGTCGAGCAGCACCAGGGCGCCGTCGTCGCTCACCAGGAAGTTGCCCGGGTGCGGATCGGCCTGAAACAGCCCCGCCTGCAGCACCTGACGCAGGTGAGCCTGCAGCAGGCGACCGAGCAGCTCCGAGAGCTCGGCGCGCGCGCCGGCGTCGCCGGCCTGGCTGCGCTCGGCCAGCTCGTCGAGCACGAGCGTGAGCTTGCGGCCGGAGACAAAGCTCGTGGTCAGCACGCGCGGCGCGGACAGGCTGTCGACCACGTCGGGCACGATCACGCCGGGCACTTCGGCAAACAGCTCGGCCATGCGCCGCGTCACCCGCGCTTCCTTCACGTAGTCGAGCTCGGCCAGCACCGCGGCGCGCAGCTGCGTCACAATGGTTGGGTAGTCGGCCGCGGGCAGCGCGTCGTGCATCGCCTCCACGAACAGCTCGAGCAGGTCGAGGTCCATCTCGACCAGCGCCCCGATACCGGGACGCTGCACCTTGACCGCGAGCTGCCGGCCGTCTGGCGCGCTCGCGCGGTGCACCTGACCGATGCTCGCGGCCGCGAGCGGCTCCGGCTCGAAGTCCGTGAACAGCGCCGGCAGCGCAGCGTCGAGCTCCTGCTCTACGCTGGCACGCACTTGCTCGAAGCCGAAGCTCGGCGCCGCGTCCTGCAGCTCCGAGAGCGCTTGCACCCAGCTCGCGGGCAGCAGGTCGGGCCGCGCCGACAGCAGCTGCCCGATCTTGAGAAACGCGCCGCCCCGGGCTCGGCTGGTTTCACAGAAGCGCAGCGCGCTGCGAACGTGCAGCTGCTCCAGCACGGCCGCCGCGCGCTGGCGCGACAAAAAGGCCGCACGCAGCGAGAACAGGCGGTAGCCGGCCGCGATGCGGGTCAGCATCCAGCCCGTCTGCTGCACGCGCAGCAGGCGCACGCGTAGCGCCTGGCTCTCCTCGCCCAGCTTGCTCAGCTCGCGCAGGCTGCCGTCCCAGGCCTGCGCGGCCGCCTCGGTCAGCGCGCGCAGGTCCCAGGCGATGCGCTCGATCGCGGTCAGCACGCCGTCGGCGACGCTCAGCCACAGCCGCAGCTCGGAGCTCGAGAAGTCGGGCAGCGGCGTGGCGCCGGCGTTCGGCGTGCGGCGGCGACGGCGGCGGCGGGCGCGCGGCAGGGCGGGTGCGGCGTCGTGCGGGGCGGCGACAGGGGGCATGGCGACCTCTAGGGCGATGGGATGCGTTCTGCATATTTTGTATTACAAAACATGTCAAGCGTTGCCCGCGCGCCGGCCGTTCGCCCCCGGGCTCACAGGCAGCGCGCGCAGAGCCAGCTGGGCGGGGCGTCCCGCTGCTGCGTCAGCCCCAGGTGCGCGCGGCTGCCCCTGGCGAGCACGCGGCCGCAGCGCGCGCAGCGCGCCGCGCGGTTGAGCACCACCTCGTCCCAGGCATACACGTGGTCGAGCGCCTGCTCCGGGCCCGCCGGCTCGGGCTCGCGGGCCCCGCCTTCGTGTGCTGCCGCGCGCTGCGCGCGCTGCGGCCGCGCCTCGCCCTGCCCGCGCGCGCTGCGCGCGATACGGCGCGCGTCTTCGCGCACCTGCTGGGCAAGCCCGACCGAATCGTTGACCAGGTTGTCCACCTCGGCCACCACGTGGTCCACCAGCTCGAAGGTGTCCTCGAGCACGTTGCGGATCAGGTGCGAGACCGAGAGCCTGCGCCGCTGCGCCTCCTGCTTGAGCGCGTGCTCGAGCCCGCGCGGCACGCGCGTCTGGACCAGCCGATCCTTGCGGCTGGCCGCGTCCTTGCTGGGTCCCCGCCGCCGCCGTCGCGGTTTGGTCGTCATGTACTACAAGATAAGACGCGGCTGGCGCACGTGCCAAGCAGCCAGCCGCGGATTGACGCCGCGCCGCGCGTGACCTAATCACCACCCAAGGCGGCGCAAGGCGGCGTGGTCGGTAGACGGAGGGCAGATGAAGATCGGCATCGGCATCGGGGACATCGCGGGGCGTCCAGCAGAGATCGATGGGCTGGTGGAGCAAGCCCGGCGCGCGGAGGCCGCGGGCCTCAGCAGCGTGTGGTTGGCCAACATCTTCGGCATCGACGCGCTCACCGCCGCCGTGGCCTGCGGGCGCGGCACCACCCGCATCGCGGTTGGCACCGGCGTGGTCCCGAGCTACCCGCGCCACCCTTACGCCATGGCGCAGCAGGCGCTCACCACCCAGGCCGCGATCGGCAACCGCCTGCTGCTCGGCATCGGGCTCTCGCACCAGATCGTGATCGAAAACATGTTCGGGCTCTCCTACGCCACCCCGTACACGCACATGAAGGAGTACCTGGCCGTGCTCGCGCCGCTGATCCGCGAGGGCCGGGTCAGCTTCACCGGCAAGCAGTTCCGCGTGAACGCGCCGCTCGCGGTGCCGGGCGCGCAGCCGTGCCCGATCTTGGTCGCGGCGCTCGCCCCCAAGATGCTCGCGCTGGCCGGCCGCGTGGCCGACGGCACCATCACCTGGATGACCGGCCCCAAGACCCTGGCCGAGCACATCGTGCCGCGCATCCGCGAGGCAGCCGCCGCGGCGGGCCGTCCGGCGCCGCGCGTGGTGGCGGGCCTGCCGCTGTGCGTGACCGATCGGCCGGAGCAGGCGCGGGCGGCGGCGGAGCGGCAGTTTCGCACCTACGGCTCGCTGCCGTCGTACCGCGCGATGCTCGATCGCGAGGGCGCGGCCGGCCCGGCCGATGTCGCCATGGTCGGAGACGAGGATGCGGTGGGCGAGCAACTCGCGCGCCTGGCCGAGCACGGCGTCACCGACTTCAACGCCGCGCCGTTCGCGCCGAAAGAAGAGCCCGACGCGATCGAGCGCACGTTCGCGCTGCTAGCCAAGCACGCGCGCCGCTGACCCGAGTCACCCCACCAAAGCGGCCGTTTGGCCGGTTTTCGGCCGGGCACCCCGTGCGCCCGACTTCTCAGCAGGGGGCCTTTCCTGTATCCTCCCGGCCGACTCGCGCCGGCCCGGTTGCCGCGGGCCTTCAGGACACCGATGCTTCCTCGACACGCAGCTGACTACCGTACCATCCTGTGGACGCTGATCGCGCCGGCGCTGATCGCCGTGCAGTACGCGCGCCCGGCGTTGATTCCCTATCTGTGGTGGGTGAGCTGCTACTTCGCGATCGCCTGCGGCGTGATCGCCCACAACCACAACCACAGCCCGACCTTTCGCAGCCGGCGCATGAACCAGGCCTTCGGCAACTGGATCTCGATCTTCTACGGCTTCCCGACCTTCGCCTGGATCCCGACCCACAACCTCAACCACCACAAGTATCTCAACACCGAGGGCGACGCGACCATCACCTGGCGCTTCACCAACAGGCACAACGCGCTGGTGGCGGCGACCTACTTCTTCGTCTCGGCCTATTATCAGCAGTACCCGACCAAGGCGTTCCTGGAGAAGGCCAAGAGCGGCAATCCCGCGCTCTACCGCCGCATCCAGCTGCAGTATGGGTTCTGGATCGGCAGCTACGTCGCGCTGCTGGCGACCGCGTGGGCGCTGCACGGCGTCAAGCTCGGCAGCTACGTATTCGTGATCACGGTCGCGCTGCCCGCAGTGACCTCGCTGTGGACGATCCACCTGTTCAACTACGAGCAGCACGTGCACACCGACCCGTGGTCGCCGCACAACCATTCGCGCAACTTCGTCGGCGGGCTGCTCAATTTCCTGCTGTTCAACAACGGCTACCACGCGGCCCACCACGAGCATCCGGGCATGCACTGGAGCAAGCTGCCCGAAGTGCATGCCAAGATCGCACCCCACATCGATCCGGTGCTGCTGCAGCAGAGCGTGTGGTGGTACTGGTGCAAGCAGTACCTGATCGTGCCGTTCGTGCCGAGCCTGGGCACAGTACAGCTGGGCGCGGGCCCGAACCGGCGGCCGCCCGGGGCGCGCATCGCCCCGGCCGCGGAAGTCGAGCTGGGCGAGGCGGGCACCAACGCGAGCTTCGCCGGCGCGCAGTAGGCGCCCGATGATCCGCAAGGTCTTGATCGCGAACCGCGGCGAGATCGCATTGCGCGTGATTCGCGCCTGCCGCGACCTCGGCCTGCGCTCGGTCGCGGTGTATTCCGAGGCCGACGCGCAGCTCCCGTTCGTGGCGCTGGCCGACGAGGCCGTGCCGATCGGTCCGCCGCCTGCTGCGCAGAGCTACCTGGCGATCGACAAGCTGATCGCCGCCGCCAAGCAATGCGGCGCCGATGCGGTGCATCCGGGTTACGGCTTTCTGTCCGAAAACCCAGCCCTGGCGCGCGCGGTGAGCGCGGCCGGGCTGCGCTTCGTGGGCCCGCCGGCCGAGGTGATCGAGCAGCTCGGCAGCAAGCTCGGCATGCGCAAGATCATGCTGGCCGCGGGCGTACCCGTGCCGCCGGGCTCGGACGCGCCGCTGCAGCCCGCCGAGGCGCGCGCGCTGTGCGAGCGCATCGGCTACCCGGTACTGATCAAGCCCTCGGGCGGCGGCGGCGGGCGAGGCATGCGCGTGGTGAGCACGCCCGAGGAGCTGGAGCCGGCGCTGCAGAGCTCGCGGCGCGAAGCCGCGCGTTCCTTCGGCGACTCCGACGTGTACGTCGAAAAGCTGATCCCGCGCGCACGCCACGTGGAGGTGCAGATCCTCGGCGACAACCACGGCAACCTGGTGCACGTGGGCGACCGCGACTGCTCGCTGCAGCGGCGCCACCAGAAGGTGATCGAGGAAGCGCCCGCGCCGGGCTTGAGCACGGCGCAGCAGGCGCAGGTCCACGCGCTCGCGCTGCGCGCGGCGGCGGCGGCGCGCTATGTCAGCGCCGGCACCGTGGAGTTCCTGTTCGACGGGGCGCAGTTCTATCTGCTCGAGGTCAACACGCGCATCCAGGTCGAGCACTGCGTGAGCGAGGTGGTCTCCGGCCTCGATCTGGTGGCCGAGCAACTGCGGGTCGCGGCCGGCGAGCCGCTCTCGGCACGCCAGCACGAGGTGAGCTTGCGCGGCAGCGCGCTCGAGTGCCGGCTCTACGCCGAGGACCCCAAGAAGCGTTTCTTCCCCTCCCCCGGCCCCATCACCGCCGCGCGCTTCCCAGGCGGGCCCTGGGTGCGCGAAGACCGCGGCTACGACGCGGGCGACCAGGTGACTCCGTTCTACGACGGGCTGATCGCCAAGCTGGTGGTCTGGGGCCCGACGCGCGAGCAAGCGATCGCGCGCAGCCTGCGGGCGCTGCACGAGTACCGCATCGAGGGCATTCGCACCAACCTCGCGCTGCTGCGCTGGCTGCTGCAGAGCGAAGCCTTCCGCAGCGCACAACACGACACCGGCTTCGTCGAGCGCGAGCTGAAGCCGGAAATGCTCGGGTGATGGTGATCAAAGACACAGGACGACGGGAAGAGTGCTTCCCGCCTGCCCGTCTTCCTGTTGCATCCTCTTACTCGGGCCTGAACGTCGCGGTCCACAGCAGCGAGGGCTCGTACAAGGTGGGCGAGGGCTGCTGGCCGGCCACGCGCTTCATGCTGAGTGGTGAGAACGCCACGCGGGCGAGCGCGCCGAGGTTCCAGCGCCGGCCGACCGGCATCTCGTAGCCCACCCCGAGCACCGCGCCAAAGCCGAGCGCCGTGTTGTGGCCGAGGTCATCGGCCGGAGAGAGTCGGGCGAGACCGAGCAGGGCCTGGAAATGCAGACCCGCCGGGGGTGCCGTGTACAGGTCTGCAAACGGCCCGATCACCGCGTAGTACAGGCTGTGCTCGATGCTGCGCTTGCTCTGACTGGCGTTGCGCACCGTGCCGCCGCCCACGGTATCGGACGCGGCGCCGCCGCCGATCATCAGCCAGGGCAGCACCGCGGTACCCGCCATCACGTCGAGCGCGAAGCTGTAGCCCGAGAAGTGCGAGGCGCCGCTGCCGCGGTCGTCGTAGCGATCGGCGATGTCGGAGCCGAACGGAAAGCCCACGCCCGCAGCCATGCGGATGTAGAGCTTCTCGCCTCGCGCGGGCACGCGCCGCTCGACGCCTTCGACCGGGGCGGGCCGCGCGGGCGGGTGGGCAGCGGCGGGCGGCGCCGGCGGCGGCGCTGCCACTGGAGGGGGCGGCGCTGGCGGGGGTGCGGTGGAGACCGCCCCCGGCTGGGCCGGGCTGGGCTCGGCTGCAGGCGCGGCCGGAGCTGCAGCCGGAGTCGCCGGCGTTGCGGCTGGAGCCGCCGGCGTTGTGGCTGGAGCCGCCGGCGTTGCCGCTGGGGTCGCCGGCGTTGCGGCCGGAGCCGCTGGAGTTGCAGCTGGAGCCGCGACCGGAGCCGCACCCGGCGCGGCCGCAGGTGCCTGGGCAGCGGGCGCGGATGGCGCGGCTTCGGCCGCAGCGGCAGGCGGCGGCGAAGCCGCTGGCGCCTGCTCGGCCGGGGCGACCGCAGCCGGAGGCGCGGCGCCGGGCGGCGCTTCCGCAGGCGGGGTACCGGTCGCCGGCGCGGACGCGGCGGAGCCGCCGGGAACAGCCGGCTGAGCCCGCGCGACCAGCGCGGTCAGGGCGCACAACATGCTTGCAACGCATACGCTTCGCATCGTCTCAACGCCCATGAGTCGCATCGCCCGCCCCCTTATTTCGTGGTCCGAAGCGCTCGACGGCTCGATCCAGACCCGCCGCTCGCTATCAGTCCCATCCAGGCCAAAGAAGTGGCCGATCTCGTGCAACCTTGCGATCTCCCACCTGTCGGCCGTGCGCGCGCAGGCCGCGCTCGATCATGCGAGATCGATCGCCGCGCGCAGCTTCCGCGCGGGCGAGCACGCTGTGCAGCTGAGCGCGCCCGGCAATGCCGAGCGCGCGCCCGGCATTGCCGTCTGCGGTCATCGCGCGCAGCATAGCGCCGATCCGCCGCGGGTGCAGGCGGCACCGGCGCGGCTGACGGCGCACCGGCTTGCATGCTATTCAAACCAGCCCGGTGGGGTCGGTCGCAACCAGAGGAGCATCCCGTCGATGAGTGAGGCCGCCGCCAATTTGACCCAAGACCAAGCCCTCGAGCGGTTGGTCCGCCCGGGCTCGCCCTACCAGCTGGGACGCACGCGCATCGGCGACGCGGAGATGACGGTGTTCCTGCACGCGCCCAGCAACCTCGCCACGGTATACGCGCTCTCCAAGCGCCACGACGCACGCGTCATGCTGGTGTATGAGGACGAGCGCTACACCTTCGCCGAGATGCGCCAGCGGGCTGACAACCTCGCGCACCACATGCTGCACGAGTTCGGCATTCGCAAGGGCGACCGGGTTGCGCTGGCGATGCGCAACTACCCCGAATGGTGCTTCACCTATATGGCCGCGACCTCGATCGGCGCTGTCGTGGTGCCGCTCAACGCTTGGTGGACAGGGCCCGAGCTGAGCTACGGACTGCAAGACAGCGGGGCGCGCCTGGTCGTCGCCGATCAGGAGCGCTTCGACCGCATGCAGCCGGAGCTGCTCACGCTCGGCCTGCCCGCGCTGGTGGCGCGGCCCGGGGGCCCGATGCCGGCCTCGGGGCTCGACCTCGCGCGCGTGCTGCAAGGCGACTTCCAGCCGCCCGAGGCGGCGGTCGACCCCGAGGACGACGCCACCATCATGTACACCTCGGGCTCTACCGGCCACCCCAAGGGCGTGGTGTCCACCCACCGCGCGATCGTGAGCTCGCTGTTCAACTGGGAGTTCGTGATGCTCGCGCGGATCATGGTCGAGCTGCCGCCGCGCCTGCTCGATCGGGTGTATGCGTGGCTCGACCGCGGCCCGGACGCGTTGCGGAGCGCGGCGCTCGAGCTGCCGCAGAGCGCGATGCTGGTCACGGTGCCGCTGTTCCACGTGACTGGCTGCAACGTGCAGTTCCTGCCCGCATTCCGCAGCGGCCGCAAGCTGGTGATGATGCACCGCTGGAATCCGGAGCGCGCCCTCGAGCTGATCGAGCGCGAGCAGGTCACCGACTTCAACGGCGTGCCCACCATGAGCTGGGAGCTGATCAACTCGCCCGACTTCGCCAAGCGCAACACCAGCAGCCTGCGCTCGCTCAGCGCAGGAGGCGCGGCGCGCCCGCCCGAGCACGTCAAGAAGCTGAAGGAAAAGGCCGAGCACGCGCAGGCCAGCACCGGCTACGGTATGACCGAGACCAACAGCCTGGGCACGGCGATCGGCGGCGACGACTACCTGCTGCGGCCGGCGAGCGTAGGCAAGCCGTTGCCGCCGCTGGTCGAGGTCAAGATCATCGACCAGAACGGCGCCACGCTGGGTCCCGATCGCGAAGGCGAGATCTGCATCAAGAGCGTGACCAACATGCGCTGCTACTGGAACAAGCCCGAGGCGACGGTGAGCACGCTGCGCGAGGGCTGGGTGCGCACCGGCGACCTGGGCAAGCTCGACGCCGAGGGCTTCCTGTTCATCACCGGGCGCTCCAAGGACATCGTGATCCGGGGCGGCGAGAACATCAGCTGCCCGGAGGTGGAGCACGCGCTCTACGAGCACCCCGCGGTGTTCGAGGCGGCCGTCTACGGCGTCCCCGACGCGCGTCTGGGCGAGGCGCTCGCGGCCACCGTGATGGTGCGCGCCGACGCGGAGGTCACGGTGGCGGAGCTGCAGGCGCATGTGGCCGAGCGGCTCGCGCAGTTCAAGGTCCCGAGCCACGTCTTCCTGCAGCGCGAGCCGTTGCCGCGCATCGCCTCGCAGAAGATCGACAAGCGCGCGCTCAAGCAGAAAGCGGCCGAGCGCACCGACCGCTGAGCCCCTGATCGCGAGTAAGGGCAGGTGGGTCGCGCGCGGCGCTGCACAGTGGGGAAGTCGCGTAGAATTCACCGCCACGCAAAGCCCGCGAAACAGCGCCGCGCCATGCTCTGGGAAACGCGCTCGGGATTCGACGCCTCCGCGAGCGGGGGGACACGCACCGAGGCAACGCGACTCTCTGGGCGCCGCCCCGACTCCGGCGCCGGGCTGGCTCGCATCCACCCCAGCCCGGCGCCGGAGCACCCTCACCGCGCGTTCGCAGGAGCGTTCAGGAGCGGTTTACCTCCTCGCCCCGGCCCTGCGGCGTGCTCGGAGCACGCCTCGGTCCGGGGCTCCGGGGGCGCTTGCCCGGGTTGGGCGGCCTTTGCCCAGCTCGACAGCTGGGGGGCGGGGCACTAGAACGGGGGGCCGTGGGGCTGTTCTCGCACCGGCCGTACTGGGCGAAGCGCTTCGGCGTCGCCGAATTCCTGCCGCGCAGCCGCGCGGAGATGGACGCGCTCGGCTGGGAGTGCTGCGACGTTATCCTGGTGACCGGGGACGCCTACGTCGACCATCCCGCGTTCGGGATGGCGCTGATCGGGCGCGTGCTCGAGGCGCATGGCTTTCGCGTCGGCATCCTGGCCCAGCCCGACTGGCGCGGTCCCCAGGCGTTCACCGAGCTCGGCCGGCCGGCGCTGATGTTCGGCATCACCGCCGGCAACATGGACTCGCTGGTCAACCGCTACACCAGCGACAAGAAGCTGCGCAGCGACGACGCCTACACCCCGGGAGGGCTGGCCGGCAGCCGCCCCGATCGCGCGTGCATCGTCTACGCGCAGCGCTGCCGCGAGGCCTATCCGGACGTACCGATCGTGCTCGGCGGCATCGAGGCCAGCCTGCGCCGCATCGCTCACTACGACTACTGGTCGGACAAGGTGCGGCGCTCGCTGCTGCTGGACGCCGGCGCGGACCTGCTGGTGTATGGCAACGGCGAGCGCCAGGTGGTGGAGATCGCGCACCGGCTCGCGCGCGGTGAGTCGGCGCGCGCGATCACCGACCTGCGCGGCACGGCGTTCGTGCGGCGCAGCGCGGCCGAGGGCTTCAGCGAGATCGATTCGCGCACGGTCGACACCCCCGGGCCGCTGCAGCCCGCGCCCGATCCCTACGCGATGGAGGCGGGCGTGCCAGGCGCTGGCTGCGAGGCCGGCAGCGGCGCGCCCTTGCTGCAGCTGCGGCCACGCGCGCCTCGGGTGCCGCGTGACAAGACGGTGATCCGCATGCCGGCCTTCGAGGACGTGCGGCGCGACAAGGTGCTGTACGCACACGCCTCGCGCATCCTGCACGTCGAGAGCAACCCGCACAACGCGCGCGCGCTGGTGCAGCGGCACGGCCGGCTGGACGTGTGGGTGAACCCGCCGCCGCTGCCGTTGCAGACCGACGAGCTCGACGCGGTCTACGAGCTACCCTACCGGCGCGTGCCGCACCCGAGCTACGCGGCGGCGCGCGTTCCCGCCTACGAGATGATCCGCTTCTCGATCTCGATTCAGCGCGGCTGCTTCGGCGGCTGCTCCTTTTGCTCGATCACCGAGCACGAGGGGCGCATCATTCAGAGCCGCTCGGAGCAGTCGGTGCTGCACGAGATCGAGCAGATCCGCGACGAGGTGCCCGGTTTCACCGGCGTGATCTCCGACCTCGGCGGACCGACTGCGAACATGTACCGGCTGGCGTGCAAGAGCCGCACGATCGAGGCCGCCTGCCGCCGCCCCTCCTGCGTGTACCCGAAGATCTGCGAGAACCTCGGCACCGATCACGCGCCGCTGATCCGCCTGTACCGGCGCGCCCGCGCGCTGCCCGGGGTGAAGAAGGTGCTGATCGGCTCGGGCGTGCGCTACGACCTGGCGATCGAATCGCCCCAGTACGTCAAGGAGCTGGTCACCCATCACGTGGGCGGCTACCTCAAGATCGCCCCCGAGCACGTGCGGCCCGGCCCGCTCTCGTTGATGATGAAGCCCGGCATCGGCGCCTACGAGCGCTTCAAGCAGCTGTTCGACCGCTATTCGGAGCAGGCCGGCAAGCAGCAGTATCTGATCCCATACTTCATCGCCGCGCACCCAGGCACCAGCGACGAGGACATGCTCGAGCTCGCGCTGTGGCTCAAGCAGAACGGCTTCCGCGCCGACCAGGTGCAGACCTTCCTGCCGTCGCCGATGGCGAGCGCGACCACGATGTACCACAGCGGCAAGAACCCGCTGCGCAAGCTGCGGCGGCAGGGCGGCGACGTGAGCGCGCCCAAGAGCCCGCGCGTGCGGCGCCTGCACAAGGCCTTTCTGCGCTATCACGACCCCGACAACTGGCCGCTGCTGCGCGAAGCGCTCACCCGCATGGGGCGCACGGATCTGATCGGCTACGCGCGGCGCCAGCTGGTACCGCCGCGCCAGCCGGCGGGCTGGAAGCCGGGCGCGCGCAAGCGCCCGAGCGGCAAGAAGCAGCGCCCCTTCCTGACGCGCCACACCGGGCTGCCGCCCTCGAGCCCGGCCGAGTCGAGCTGAATCGGCTCAGGGTACTCGTACCTCGACACAGGGGACTTGGCCGGCTCCTGGCTTGTCCTTCGACCCCGTGGCGGCGTTGCGCGGGCTTGAAATACGGTCGAGTATTCCTGCGCCCGCGCGCCTTGCCACCAGGCCGAAACCCTGCGCCATCAACCGATCAGATCCCCTGTGTCGAGTTACTAGAGCACCGAACATATCGAAACACGCACGATTTCGGGGCCCTCGCGGGCGCATGGCACGCGCGCTCCCCGCTCGACGTAGGATGGACTACGCCTTCGGGCTCCCGCCCGCACCCTGCATCCCGCCATGACCCCGACCACGTTTCACTATGTTCGGTGCTCTAGCCAGGAGCGACTGCGTGTTCGGGGCGCTGCGTAACCGCGACTTTCGTCTACTCTGGCTGGGCTCGGTCAGCGCGTTCGTCGGCTTCTTCACCGCCAACGTGGTGCAGGCGGTGGTCGCGTTCGACCTGACCCACCAGAACCGCGCACCCGGCCTGGTGGTGCTCGGCCGCGGGCTCGCCCAGCTGCTGCTGGCCCCGCTCGGCGGCGTGCTCGCGGACCGCCTCAGCAAGCGCGCGATCCTGGTCAGCTCGCAGGGCGTGGCCTCGCTGGTGTTCTTCGGGCTGGCGTGGCTGATGTGGAGCGGGCAGATGCAGATCGCGCACCTCACCGCCGGTAGCTTCCTGGTCGGCATGACCTTCGCCTTCCTGGGTCCGACCCGCTCCGCGTACGTGGTCGAGCTGGTCGAGCCGGATCGACGCGGCAACGCGATCGCGCTCAATCAGGTGGCGCTCAGCCTATCGCGCGTGGCCGGACCCGCGCTCTCGGGGCTGCTGCTGGGCTGGGCGGCCTGCGGCGCGACCGGGGCGTTCGTCGCGATGGGTGCGATGTACGGCGGCGCGCTGGTGCTGCAGGCGCGGTTGCCACCTGCACGGCCCGCGGACGAGGTCTCTCAGCGCGGCGTGCTCGCGGACCTGGCCGACGGCGTGGCCTACGTGCGCCGCAATCCGCGCCTGCGCGCACTGCTGGCGATGTTCGTGCTCACGGTGATGGTCGGCTTTCCCTACGTGACCCTGCTGCCGGGCTTCGTGCGCAACCAGCTCTCGCTGCCGGCGCGGACCGTCAGCGTGCTGTTCAGCGCGTCGGCCGCCGGGGGCCTGATCTCGAGCCTGCTCGCCGCCAGGCTGGCCGACTCGGCGCACGCGCTGCGCGTGTATCGCGCGGCTGGCATCGGCATGGGCCTGTGTCTGATGTCGATGCTGACCGCGCACGGGTTGGCGACGGCGTGCGCCCTGCTATTCATGCTGGGGTTCTGCAGCAGCGCCTTCACCGCGCTCAACGGCGCGGTGCTGCTGCGCTACGTCGAGGCGCGCTACGTCGGCAGGGTGATGTCGATCGCGATGCTGGCGTTCGGCGCCTTCGGCCTGCTCGGCTTTCCGGTCGGCGTGCTGGCCGATGCGCTCGGCGAGGGGGTCGCGATGGCGATGATGGGCGCCCTGGTGTGCCTGGTCGTCACCGTACAAGGTCTCGCGCTCGGCCGTGCGGCCGAGGCCGCGCTCGCCGCGGAGCAGCCCCAACCCCAGGCCCCGCCCTGATCTAGATCAGAGCTCGCGATTCGGGATCGTGATCGGTCATTTGGTTCTCGTCCAGAAATGCAGCCTCCCTGGGACCAAGAGATCCACAGGAAGGCGGGAAGACGGGAAGTCCCGAGTGTTTTGTTCTTCTCGCCTTCCCGTCTTCCTGTCGAATCCTCCGAAGAGCCATCATCTGGACGGGAACACTCCAAGCCAAGCACGCGCGCCGGCTGAGCGCCGTGGCACAAGCTGGCACAGCGTTGCGCCGCGCGGGCGCGCGCCTTTCGCGGTTGCGCAGCTGCGACCATCGATGCGACGCTGTGGCGTTTGCATCGATTCGCGCCAGCCCGCGTCAAGTCCGGGGGGACACGCCGGCTCGAAGCGCTCCAATAGCAAAGGTAGACATGAAACCGGTCCTAGGCATCACGAGCTGGCTGGCCTTCACTTGCGCGGCGTGCACGGGCTCCGCGCCCGAGCCGGTCGCCACGCACTCGCGTGCGACCGCGCCCGCGGCCTCCGCCCACGCGGACCGCAGCAGCGGCGCGGCCGGCGCTGCGATGCAGACCACGACCCCGAGCGCGCAGCCACCCGGCTTGCTCGCGCCGGCCGCTGATCAGAGCGCGCTCGCGCCGCGTGACAGCGGCCCGGCCGCGACGCCGGCACGGGCGCGGATTGAGGCGCTGTTGCAGCGACTCGCACCCGGGCTCTCACGCTCGACCGACGGTCTGTCCTGGCGCACCACGCCCTCGGGCGCTCGCAGCCTCGACCTGCACGGACACTTCGGCCACGCGATGCTCGCCACGCGCGGGAAGGACGGTGCGCTGCGCATCACCTGCGTCGACAATCTACCCGCAGCCCGGCGCGTGCTCGAGGCGGCCGAGCGGAGCGCGCCGTGAGCTGGCGTCGCTGGTCTGGGGCCGCGCTGATCGCGGCGGTCACGCTGTGCGCGAGCTCGAGCGCGCACGCCCACGCGACCCTCCACGTGCGCAACGCCGACGGTGCCGGCGAGGGCTTCAACGACCCGACGCCGGCCACCCCGGTAGGCGGCAACACCGGCACGACGCTGGGCGAGCAGCGCCTGATCGCGGTGCAGTTCGCCGCCGACCTGTGGGGCAAAGCGCTCGACAGCGACGTGACGATCGAGATCGACGCCACCTTCGATCCACTCGATTGCACCGGCGGCGCGACCGTCCTGGGCCAGGCCTCGCCCAACGGCGTCCTGACCGGCATCTCGGGCGACGGCGCGGACCCCTCCCTGCTCTACCCGAGCGCGCTCGCCAATCGGCTGAGCGGACAGGACCTGAGCCCCGGGCAGCCCGACATCGTGGCCTTCTTCAACAGCTCGCTCGACGACGGCAGCTGTCTCTCCGGTCTCACCTGGTACTACGGGCTCGACGCCGCCGGCGGGGAGCTGCCCGACCTCGCGAACACCGCGCTGCACGAGCTCGGGCACGGGCTGGGGGTCAGCGACTTCGTCGACCCGCAGACCGGCGGCTTTCCCGGCAACATCGCGGACGCGTACTCCACCCATGTGCTCGACACCGAGACCGGCAAGCGCTGGAACGAGATGACCGGCGCCGAGCGCATGAGCTCCTTCGCCAATGTGCGCAAGGTGGTGTGGCAGGGCTCGCACGTGACCGCAGCGGCGGCGAGCTTTCTGCTCCACGGCCCGCCCGGCTTGAGCACCACGCCGCCGGTGGCGGGCCTTTCCGGCTTCGTGTCTGACGCCAGCTTCGTCGCCCGCCCGCTGGCGATGTCGGTCAGCGCGGAGTTGATGCTGGCCAACCCGATCGACGGTTGCTCCGACACCCCCGGCGTCGCCGGCAAGATCGTGTTGATACGCCCGGGCTGCCGCTATTCGGAGATTGCAGACGCGTTCGCGCAGGCCGGGGCGGTCGGCCTGCTGATGGTGGCACCGGCGAATCGGGATGCGCCACCGCTGCCGCTCGAGGAGGCCACCGCCACCAAGGTCGCGATGCCGGTGCTGAGCATCACCGACGCCGATGCCACGCTGCTCCAGAACGCGCTCGGCTCCGGTAGCGTGAGCGCGCAGCTCTCGGCCGATCCGGCCCAGCTGATCGGCGCAGACGGCATGGGCCGGGTGATGTTGAACGCGACCCAACCCGTGTCCACCGATTCGATCTCACACTGGGACGTGCTGCCGCGCCCGAACCTGCTGATGGAGCCGATCTCGACCCCGGGCCAGCCCGACGACGTCGATCTCACAGGGCCCATGCTGATCGATCTGGGCTGGACCCCGTTCTGCGGCAACGGCCGCATCGATCAGGAAGAGGGCTGCGACGACGGCGTCAAGAACAGCGACACCAAGGCCGATGCCTGCCGCACCAATTGCACGCCGGCCGGCTGCGGCGACGGTGTGCTGGACCCGGGCGAGAGTTGCGACGACGGCAGCAAGAACAGCAATACCAAGGCCGACGCGTGCCGCAACGATTGCACCGCCCCGCGCTGCGGCGACGGCGTCAAGGACCAGGGAGAAGACTGCGACCGCGGCGCGGAGAACAGCGACAGCACGCCCGATGCTTGTCGCAGCGATTGCACACGCGCGCACTGCGGCGACGGCGTCATGGACCGCGGCGAGGCTTGCGACGACGGCGCGGCCAACAGCGACAGCGCACCCGACGCCTGTCGCAGCGATTGCAAGCAAGCGCGCTGCGGCGATGGCGTCAAGGACCAGGGAGAAGACTGCGACGACGGCCCTGGCAACAGCGACACCACACCCGACGCCTGCCGCAGCGACTGCAGCGCCCCGCGCTGCGGCGACGGCGTCAAGGACCAGGGCGAGGGCTGCGACGACGGCAGCGGCGATTGCACGAGCTGCCAGACGAGCGCCGGCGCCGGTGACGCGGGGGCGGGCGCGGGCGCGGGCCCGGGCGCTGGGGGCGGCGCGGGCAGTGACGGCGGCGCGGGCGGCGGCAAGGCCGCCAAGCACAAGGGCTGCAGCTGCTCAGTGCCGGGCGCGCCGCGCAGCGAGCCGGCCGGGTGCCTGGTCTCGCTCGGCGCGGTCGTGGCGTTCGCGCGCCTGCGGCGCAGGCGCAGGACACGCGCGCACGCGACCCGAGCGCGTCCTTAGATTGGAACCGATCGTAGACCCAGCCCATCACCACGCCTTCGATGCGCGCGGCCTCGCGATCGGCGATCGTGCGCTCCAGCCGCGCGCAGGCGCTGGCGTGGTCGCCGAGCGCAGTCTCGGCGCGCGTCGAGCCTTGCCCTTCGCGCCGCCAACAGCGAGCTCGGACAGACCCGCGTGTTGCTCGGCTCGGCGTTCGGCGACGTGCCGGACTTGCACGTGTCTGAGGCGATGTCGAGGGGAGCGTAGGTTGACGAAGCCAGGGTAGCCCCCGTTTCGGGGAAAGCGGCGCCTCGGGCGGCCTCGGATCGGGCGCGAGGTCTAATAAGAAGGGCCCGGTCAGAGCACCAGGTGGCGCCGCGGGGCCCGCACGTGCAGTATGGGCGGCAACGCCGGAGGTAGCCGTGACCGAGACCGCGTTCGATACGACCAACGCCTTCCTGCAGCGGGCGTTCGACCTGCTGCACATCGAGCCGCTCCACGAGCGCGTGCTGAAGGTACCGGCCCGCGAGATCCGCGTCGAGCTGGTGATCCGGCGCGACGACCTGTCAGTGGGGCACTTCATCGGCTACCGCGTGCAGCACGACGACAGCCGCGGGCCCTTCAAGGGCGGCTTGCGCTTTCACCCGCAAGTCGACATCGACGAGGTGCGCTCCCTGGCCAGCCTGATGACCTGGAAGACCGCCGTGGTCGACGTGCCGTTTGGCGGCGCAAAGGGCGGCATTCAGTGCGACCCGGCCGAGCTCACCCATTGGGAGCTCGAACGCCTGACGCGGCGCTTCGTGGAGACGATTGGCGTGTTCATCGGGCCGCGCACCGACATCCCCGCACCCGACGTCAACACGACCGGCGAGGTGATGGCCTGGATCTTCGACGAGTACAGCAAGCGCTACGGGTTCGAGCCGGCGGTGGTCACCGGCAAGCCCGTGGACCTGCACGGCTCGCTCGGCCGCGAGCAGGCCACCGGCCGCGGCTGTCTGATCGCCATTCGCGAAGTGCTGAAGGCGGACGGAAAGCAGCTGGCCGGCACCCGGCTGGCGATTCAGGGCTTCGGCAACGTCGGTTCGTGGCTGGCGCGGCTGGCCGCGGAGCAAGGGGCGAAGGTGGTCGCGGTCAGCGACATCGCCGGGGGGGTGTTCCGCGCGGAGGGCCTGGACATACCCGCGCTCGCGCTCCACGTCCGCGAGACCCGCGGCGTGCGCGGCTTTGCGGGCGGCGAGCCGCTCGATGGCGACGCCATCTTCGGGGTCGACTGCGACGTGCTTGCTCCCGCCGCCCTGGGTCACGTGCTGACGGCGGAGCGCGCGCGCGCGGTGCGCGCGAGGTACGTGCTGGAAGCCGCCAACGGGCCGTGCACCATCGACGGCGATCGCGTGCTCGCGGAGCGCGGCATTACGGTGGTTCCGGACATCTGGGCCAACGCGGGCGGGGTGACCGTGAGCTACTTCGAGTGGACCCAGAACACGCAGCAGCTCAGGTGGGAGGAGGAAGAGGTCAACCGGCGTCTGGAACGCACGATGGTGCGTGCGCACGCGGACATTCGCTCGAGCATGCAGAGGCACGGCTGCGACATGCGAACCGCCGCATTCGTGCTCGCGGTCGAGCGCGTTAGCGCCGCGACCGAACGGCGCGGACTGGGCTGAAGGCCGGGCTCAGGGCACGAGCTCGATGCTGTCGGAGCCCGACTGGCTGACTTGCCAGAGGACCCTGAACGCGCTGCCCCGGCTTCACTGCACCGCGAACACGCCGCAAGGGAAGCTCGCGTCGAGCAGCGCGTCGGGGCTGCTCTTGAGCGTGTCGCAGGCGCTGCCTTGCAGGCGGATGTGGCGCGGGTCGGGCAGGATCCAGCCGTCGGGCGAATCGCACGGAATCTTGTTGCCGTTGATGGTCACGGTGCCCTCGCACTCGCGGCCCATCACCACCGATCCGTTGAGCGCGACGTCGCAGCCCACCGCGCCGCCGATCAGCAGCTGCAGGTCCGCGGCCAGCTCATCGGGCGTCGTGGGCTCGTAGAGTGGAGCGTTCATGCCGCCCTGCGGCACGGCCGCGCCGATGTTGGCCAGTTGCTGCAGGAAGTCGTGGAACTGGCCGTTGCTGGCGGCGAGACTGATGACCGAGGTACGGATGCCCATGCCGATGCCTTTGGTGACCGCATCGATCGACGGTTGGAAATTGGTCGAGCCTCCTCCGAATCCCCCCATCAGCGTGCAGTCGTTGGGCTCGCCGTCGGTGGCGAGCACCAGCAGCTGGGGCCCCACCTGTTGGTCGGGCGTGGCGCTGAGATCGAACATGTTGGTGTAGACCCAGTCGAGCGCGGGCCCGGTCGGCGTGAACATGCCGGGCTGCACGTCGGGCAGCGAGGCTTGGATCGCCTGCAGGTTGTTGAGCGCGAGCGGAACCGGGTTGTTCGGAATCGGACAGGTCGGCTGCGTCCCGAACACCGCCAGGCCGAACTCGACCACGCCCTGAAGCTGCGTCACCACGCCGGTCTGCGGATCGATCAGCGCCTTGCGGATGGCTGCCCAGCGGCCGTTGGGGTTCGCCTGGCACGAGGTCGCATCGCGACCGCTCGACGGGTAGTCGCTCGACATGCTGCAGGAGCCGTCGACCAGCAGCACCACGCGCGGAATCACGCGGCTGGCGTGCGCCGTGCCCCGCGCGCAGCCCCCGGCGCCGGGCACGCCGGTCGCGCCGTTCCCAGTGCCGGCTCCGGCCCCGCTACCGGTGCCGCCGCCGCCGCTGGTCGTGGTCACGTTGCCGAACGGGTTGCTGCCGGCGCTCCCGCCGCCGCCCTTGGTCTTGCTCGATGAGCAGCCGAGCGCACACACTGCTAGCACGCAAAATCCCGCTGCCGCACGTCCCATGTTGCGCATCGCAACCTCCTCGATCAGGCGCCCGAATCCCGCGACATTAGGGGGTTCAGGCGCGCCACCCACGCTCTAAATATCTGTATCAGAATTCGACCTACCCGACGAGCCGAGCCCCGCGTGAGGGTGAGCGCGCGCTCGCCTGTAGTCTCCTCGCAGACGCCGATACGGAACAGTTCCCGCAGCGCCCCGATCCGGCTCTCCGCGGGGCTGCGGCCGGCTCACAGCGCGTCCACCGGCACGTTGAGCAGCCGCTCGAAGTGGGCCTTGTCCGCGGCGCGCTGGTAGGCGTCCTTGGGACGGACCTTGCCCGCCTTGAGCAGCGCTTCGAGCGCCTCGTCCATGGTCTGCATGCCGTGTTGCTTGCCGCCCTGGATGACCGTCAGCAGCTGGGTGGTGTTGGACTCGCGGATCAGGTTCGGCAGCGCGCTGGTCTTGACCAGGATCTCGACCGCAGACACACGCGACTTCCCGTCGGCGGTCGGGATCAGGATCTGCGAAACCACGCCGGCGAGGGCTTCGGCCAGGCTGATGCGAATCTGCTCCTGCTGATCGGTCGGGAAGATGTCGATCAGGCGATCGATGGTCTTGGTGGCGCTGTTGGTGTGGAGCGTGCCGAACACCAGCGCACCCATCTCGGCGCCCGTGATCGCCAGCTCAACCTCACGCCCGCGCAACTCGCCGACCAGGATCACGTCCGGGTTTTCGCGCATCGCCGCCCGCAGCGCCGTCTCGAAGCTCTTGGTGTGCGTGCCGACCTCTCGCTGCGAGATGGTCGAAAGCTTGTTCTTGTGCACGAACTCGATCGGGTCCTCGATCGTGATGATGTGCTTGTCGTAGGTCTCGTTGATCAGGTCGATGATCGCCGCCAGCGTGGTGGACTTGCCTGCGCCGGTCGGGCCGGTCACCAGCACGAGCCCGCTGCGCAGGTGCGCGAAGCGTTCGACCGCCACCGGCATGCTGAGCTCCTTGAGCGTCGCCACCTGCTCCGGGATCAGCCGGAAGACCGCCGCCGCCCCGCTCGCCTGGTTGAAGTAGTTGGCCCGGAAGCGGCCGACGCCTGCAATACCGTAGGCGAAGTCGATCTCGAGCTCCTCTTCGTAGTGGAGCCACTGCGCTTCGGTGGTGATCTCGTGCAGCATCGCTCGCAGCTCGGGGTCACCGATCGCGCCCGCGCCTTCGATCACCTCGAGCGAGCCGTGGGCGCGCATGCGCGGCTCGACGCCGGCGACCAGGTGCAGATCGGAGCCGCGGTTGTTCTTGATGTGCTTGAGGAACGCGTCAATGCGGGCCATGGCGAAAGCTCACCTATTTGAACGGCCGAGCGTCCTCGGCGTGCAAGGCGGCCTCTTTCTTGGTGATGACGCCCTTTTGCACCAGCTCGAGCAGCGAGTCGTCGAGCGAGCGCATGCCCTTGCTGCGGCCGGTCTGCAACACGGAGCTGAGCTGGTATGTACGATTCTCGCGGATCAGGTTGGCCGTGGCCACGTTGACCAGCAGCAGCTCGAATGCCAGTGCCATGCCCGAGCGGTCCGCACGCGGGACCAGCTTCTGGCTGATGATGGCTCGCAGCGATTCGGAGAGCATGGTACGCACCTGCGGTTGCTGCGCCGGCGGATAGGCACCGATCACGCGGTTGATCGTGCGCATCGAGCCCTGGGTGTGCAGCGTCCCCAGCACGAGGTGGCCGGTCTCGGCCGCGGAGAGCGCGAGCGAAATCGTCTCCAGATCGCGCAGCTCGCCGATGCAGATCACGTCCGGATCCTCGCGCAGGGCCGAGCGCAACGCCGCGGCGAACGAGCGCGTGTGGCGATTGACCTCGCGCTGGTTCACCACGCAGCGTTTCGAGACGTGCCTATACTCGATCGGATCCTCGATCGAGAGGATGTGGTCGGCGCGGTCCTCGTTTATCAGGTTGATCAGCGCTGCCATGGTCGAGGTCTTGCCGCTGCCCGCGGGCCCGGTGATGAGCACGATGCCGTTCTGGTGGCTGACCAGGCGCGAGACCGCATTGGGCAGCCCCAGATCGCTCAGCAGCGGCGGCTCGGCCGGGATGTAGTGGAACACCCCGCAGGGCCCGCTGTGCTGCTGGTAGAAGTTGACGCGGAAGCGCCCGACGTTGGGCACCGCGTAGGTGAAGTCGACCTCGCCTTCGGATACGAACTGCTCGCGCTGATGGTCGCTCATGGCCGCCGCCAGGACCGCGTCGGCGTCCTTGGCCAGCAGCAGCTCGGGCGTGAGATCCACCAGGTTGCCGAAGACCCGCACCTTGATCGGGGTGCCGGAATGAATGTGTACGTCGCTGGCGTCCATGCTGGTCGCGCTCTGCAACACCCGGTGCAACCATTGCACGCGCACAGGGCTCTCGCCGTCGCGCCGCCGGGGCGGCGGCGGCTGGGGGCGCGGCGGGGGCGCGGGCCGCGCCACCGCGCTCTGCGCATCGCGAAGCGCTTGCGGCGCGTGCTGGGCCTGCTGCGCCAGGTACTGCCGTTGCGCCTCGACCAACTGCGCGAGCTGCGTCGGATTGATGAAACCGAGCTCGACCAGAATCGCCCCGAGCTTCTTGCTCGGCGTCCGTCCTTGTTGCTGAGTCGCCGCAGCGAGCTGCTCCATGTTGATCAGCTTGTAGTGCACCGCCAATCGGCCAAGCAGGTCGGGGGGCGTTTGCGACATGTGCCCATCATTTTGTCACGCTTCCGGAGCGCTTGGCCATGATGTAGTCAATGCCCCGACGTGCCCTCCGCCGTGGCGAACGCGCGCCTACGCGGGCGTGCCCGGACGCGCTATGCTCGGGAGCAAGCCATGTCTCGGCCTCGCCCTCGCCTCCCCCGCCTTGCGCTTCGCGCCCTCGGTCTGTGCGGCGTGCTCGTGTGGACGCTGTCGGGCTCGACGACCTCCGCCAGCTCGGCAGGCATGCGCGCGGAGCATCCGCTGCGCGTGCTGATCGTGGGCAACAGCTACACGCGCTTCAACGTGCTACCGCACCTGCTGCAGCGGCTGTCGGCGGGCGTTCAGGGCGGCGTGCGGCTGCACGTGGATGCCGAAGCGCGCAACGGCTATTCGCTGCGCACCCACCTGCGGGCAGGCGAAGCGATGGCGCGCATCCGCAGCGGCCACTACGGCTACGTCGTGCTGCAGGGCCACAGCCTGAGCGCGATCGACCACCCCGCGGAGCTGGCCAAAGACGCGGAGCGCTTCAAGCGGGTGATCGACGCCACCCACGGGCGCACGGTGCTGTACGAGACCTGGGCGCGTCATCCCTCGGCGCGCTTGTATCGCAAGCATCCGCTGGTGCACTCCTTCGGCGAGATGGCGGCGCGGGTCGACGCCACCTACACGCAGCTGGCACAGCACACCGGAGCGGAGCTGGCGCCCGTGGGCAGCGCCTTCGAGCGCGCCCTGGCGAACGATCCCGATCTCAGACTGTGGGGACCGGACGGCTCGCATCCCACGCTGGCGGGCTCGTTTCTGGCGGCCTGCGTGCTGTACGCGACCATCACCAACGAGGATCCTCGACTCTCGGGTTACGTGCCCAGAGGCATGCCGCGCGAGCACGCCGAGCTGATCAAGGAAATCGCAGCGCAGACCTCGCTCGCGCTACGCGCGCAAGCCATGGCGGCCGCGCCGCCGCCCAACCCCCTGGCGGCTGCTCAGGCCGGACCGTAGCTCAACGGGAAGCGCGCGACCGCTACGACTGCGAGCGCGTGGTCGTGATCGCCATAGCGGTCGTAGACGGGTTTGCGTCTGCTATGCTCGGGGCGACAGTGAGGCTGCGCGACTGTGTCTCCAGAGCTTCGAGCTGAGCGCGCTGCCGCCGAGGCGCTGGAAACGCTCGGCGTGCGGTGTCTTGCCTTCGGCGTTCACGCCAGCGCGTTTCCGCCGGGCGCGGCGGACGTCGGCTACGGGTCGCCGCACGCCACCGGCGAGGCGCTGCTGCGGTTCCTGCGGCCGCTCGGCTTCAACGCGCTGCAGCTCGGGCCGGGCGGGCAGGTCACCGACCTCAACCCGTCGCCGTACGACGGCACGGTGTTCGCACGCGGTCTGCGCAGTCTCGACCTCGACGCGCTCGCGCGCGGGCCCGAGGCGCTGCTCGAGCCCGCCGAGCTTTCCGCGCTACTGGCCGCGGAGCCGCCGGCGGCGGAGCAGGCGCGCGGCGGGCGCAGCGACCCCGCGCGGGCGCGGCGCGCCGTCGCACGCGCGCTCGATCTTGCTTATGCCCGCCTCGCGCGCCTGCGCGCGCAGCAACCCGAGCACCCGCTGCTCGCAGAGCTCGCCCGCTTTCGGCTACGGGCGCGGCCCTGGCTCGCGCTGGACGCGCCGTTCGAGGCGCTGGCCGCGCGCCTGGGCCACGACGATCCGGCACGCTTCGACCCGGCGGTGCTGGCGCTGTTCGAGGGCGGCGCCGCGGGCGAGGCGCGGCGCGCGGCGCTGGCGGTCACGCTGGCCGAGCCGATCGAACGCGCGGAGCTGGGCCAGCTGCTGGCCTTTCTGCAGGCCGAACGCTTGCGCGCACAGGCCCGCGCGCAAGGCTTCACGCTGCTGGGCGACCTGCAGATCGGCTGGTCGGCGCGCGACCGCTTGCTGCGCCCGGAGCTGTTCTGCCAGCGCTTTCTGCTGGGCGCGCCGCCGAGCCGCACCAATCCCGAGGGTCAGCCCTGGGGCTACCCGCTGCTCGACCCCGACCAGCTCGACGACGCGCAGAGTCCCGCGCGCAGGCTGTTCGCGCTGCAGCTCGAAGAGCTGTTCTCGGTGCACGACGGGATCCGCATCGATCACCCGCACGGCCTGGTGTGCCCGTGGATCTACCCGGCCGACGCAGCCGACCCGCAGCGCGCGGTGCGCGAGGGCACGCGCGCGTTCGAGTCGCCCGATCTGCCGGACACCGACCTGCAGCGCTGGGCGATCGCGCGCGCCGCGGACCTCGACCCGGACGCGCCCAGCCGCTTCGACGACGGCTGGGTGCGCGAGCACGACCCGGCGCAGGTGAGCCGCTACGCGCGCCTGATCGAGGAAGTGCTGGAGACGGCGCGCGCCCGCGGCCTCGGCGTGCGTCGCGTCGCGGTCGAGGTGCTGAGCACCTGTCCGCGACCATTGCGCGAGGTGCTGGCGCGTCACGGCCTGGGGCGCTTCCGCGTCACCCAGAAGGCCGACCCCGAGAACCCGCACGACGTGTATCGCACCGACCGGGCCGAGCCCGCAGACTGGGTGATGCTCGGCAATCACGACACAGCGCCGATTTTCGATGTGATCGAGCGCTGGCACAGGGACGGCAGCTTGCAGGCGCGCGCCGCCTACCTCGCGGCGCGGCTGGTGCCGGACGCGGCGGCGCGCGCGCGCGCCGCGGCCGAGTATTGCAGCTCGCCATTCGCGCTGGCCCAAGCCCATCTGGCGGACCTGTTCGTCAGCGACGCCGAGCAGGTGTCGATCTACTTCACCGACCTGTTCGGCGAGCGCGAGCCGTTCAACCGAGCCGGGGTCGTCCATCCCGACAACTGGAGCTTGCGCCTGCCCGCGGACTTCGCCCAGGCGCACGCCGCGCGTGTGCGCGAGCAACGTGCGCTCGACCCGTTGGCAGCGCTCGCGCAGGCGCTGCGGGCGCGGCGCCTGCGACCCGACCTGGCGGCGGCGCTCGAGTCACACTGAGCGCGCAGCGTCGCGCGCGGAAAAAAAACACGCGCCGCCTGCCGCGGAGCTTGCGCTTCCGGGCTCATAGTGTAATCCGATCGTGACGGCGGACAGGGGTTCGCATTCGTCGTCCACGGGCCATATGGACGAAACCAGAGCACGCGGCGGCGTTCCGGCTGGGACGCCACCAGGCGAGCAAGGTGAGCCCATCGCGGGCGTCGCCGCGCGCCGCGTGGTGGTGGCCGGCGTGACGCCGTGCGTGGAGGGCGGCCGCTATCCCATCAAGCGCCTGTTGGACGAGGAGGTCGTGGTGCAGGCCGATCTGGTCGCCGATTCACACGACGTGCTCGCCGGCCGCGTCTTGTATCGGCACGGCGAGCGCGACGCCTGGCAGAGCGCACCGCTCGTGCTCGTCGGCGAGGATCGCTACCTCGGCACGTTCCGGGTCGATTGCCTGGGGCGCTGGCAGTACACGGTCGAGGGCTGGGTCGACGCGCTCGCCAGCTTCCGCCGCGAGCTCGGGCGACGGCTGCAGGGCAGCGACCAGGCCGACGTGGCGATGTCGCTGCGCCACGCCGCCAGCATCGTGCGCGCGTGCGGCGAGCGGGTCGAGGCGGCCGAGCGCGCGCGCTTCGTCGAAGCAGCCGCACGGCTCGAGGCCGCCGATCGGGACCTGCAAGCGGCGCTCGACGCGGTGCTCGACGATGCGCTGCTCACCGCGGCCGAGCAGCATCCCGACCCCACGCGCGTCAGCCGCGCCGCGCGCGTCTTCGAGGTCGTGGTCGAGCCGGCGCGTGCCGGCTTCGGCGCATGGTACGAGTTCTTTCCGCGCTCGGCGCGCGACGACGGCGCCCACGCACGGCTGCGCGACTGCGAGGGACGCCTGCGTTACGCGGCCGCGATGGGCTTCGACGTGGTGTACCTGCCGCCGATCCATCCGATCGGCCGCAGCTACCGCAAGGGCAAGGACAATCACCCCACCGCGCGCGCCGGCGACCCGGGCAGCCCGTGGGCGATCGGCGCGGCCGAGGGGGGCCACAAGCAGGTGCACCCGGAGCTCGGTACGCTCGAGGACTTTCGCTGGCTGGTCGCGCGTGCCCGCGAGCTCGGCCTCGCGGTGGCGCTCGACATCGCGCTGCAGGTCTCGCCCGACCATCCCTATGTGCGCGAGCATCCCGAGTGGTTCGTGCGCCGGCCCGACGGCAGCATCCAGCACGCGGAGAACCCACCCAAGAAGTACCAGGACATCTATCCCTTCGACTTCCAGTGCCAAGACGCGCCCGCGTTGTGGCGCGAGCTGCAGAGCATCTTCGAGCACTGGATCGCGCAGGGCGTCACCATCTTCCGCGTGGACAACCCGCACACCAAGTCGCTGGCGTTCTGGGAGCATTGCCTGCGCGAGCTCAAGCGCGAGCACCCCCACGTGATCTTCCTGGCCGAGGCGTTCACGCGGCCCAAGCTGATGTACGCGCTCGCCAAGCTGGGCTTCAGCCAGTCGTACACCTACTTCACTTGGCGCGCGACCAAGCGCGAGCTGACCGAGTACTTCACCGAGCTGACGCAGACCGAGCTGGCCGAGTACTTCAGGCCGAGCCTGTGGCCGAACACCCCCGACATCCTGCCCGAGCAGCTGCAATACGGCGGGCGGCCGGCGTTCATCGCACGCGTCGTCCTGGCCGCCACGCTCGGCGGCAACTACGGCGTCTACGGCCCCGCCTTCGAGCTGATGGAGTCGGCCGCGCGCGACGACTCGGGCGAATACCGCGACAACGAGAAGTACGAGATCAAGCGCTGGAACATCGAGCGACCTGACAGCCTGAGCCCCCTGCTGACGCGGCTCAACGCGATCCGCCGCGACAACCCGGCGCTGCACGGCGACCGCAGCCTGCTCTTCCATCCTACCGACAACGAGATGCTGCTCTGCTACAGCAAGCACGCGGGCGACAATGTGATCGTGGTGGTCGTCAACCTCGACGTCCATCACGTGCAGAGCGGCTTCATCGAGCTCGACCTCGCCGGTCTGGGGATCGCGCAGGGCGGCGCGTACCAGGCCCACGATCTACTGACCGGCGCGCGCTTCCTGTGGACGTCCGCCCGCAATTACGTGGAGCTCGACCCCCAAGCGAGCCCCGCGCACGTGCTGCGTATCCGACACCGGCTGCGCAGCGAGCACGACTTCGACTATTTCGAATGAGCCGGGCCGCAGCGGCGGCCGTTCCCAACGCGGCGCCGGCCGCCACCACACAGCCATGGCTTCCAGACACAAAGCACCGCGGCCCCGCGTCTCCGACTCGGATCCCCTCTGGTACAAGGACGCGATCATCTACGAGCTGCACGTACGCGCGTTCGCCGACTCGGACGGCGACGGCATCGGAGACTTCAACGGCCTGCTGGGCAAGCTCGACTACCTGCAGGACCTGGGTGTCACCGCGCTGTGGCTGTTGCCCTTCTACCCGTCGCCGTTGCGCGACGACGGCTACGACATCGCCGACTACACCAACGTCCACCCCTCCTACGGCACGCTCAACGACTTCAAGCGGGTTCTGGCCGCAGCGCACGATCGCGGCCTGCGCGTGATCACCGAGCTCGCGATCAACCACACCTCCAACGAGCACCCCTGGTTCCAGCGCGCGCGCCGCTCGCCCAAAGGCAGCCGCTACCGCGAGTTCTACGTCTGGAGCGACACGCCCGAACGCTATGGCGAGGCGCGCATCATCTTCGAAGACTTCGAAACCTCCAACTGGAGCTGGGATCCGGTCGCCTCCGCGTACTACTGGCACCGCTTCTACTCGCACCAGCCCGACCTCAACTTCGACAACCCCGAGGTGCAGAACGCGGTGCTGCGCGTGCTCGACTTCTGGATGGACCTGGGCGTCGACGGCATGCGGCTCGACGCCATCCCCTACCTGTTCGAGCGCGAAGGCACCAACTGCGAGAACCTTCCCGAAACGCACGCCTTCCTCAAGCGCCTGCGCGAGCACGTGGACACCAAGTACCAGGATCGCATGCTGCTGGCGGAAGCCAACCAGTGGCCGGACGACGCCGCTGCCTACTTCGGCGACGGCGACGAATGCCACATGAACTTTCACTTTCCGGTCATGCCGCGTCTGTTCATGTCGGTGCAGCTCGAGAGCCGGGCGCCGATCGTCGACATCCTGCAGCAGACCCCGAAGATCCCCGACAGCGCGCAATGGGCGCTGTTCTTGCGCAACCACGACGAGCTCACGCTCGAGATGGTCACCGACGAGGATCGCGACTACATGTACCGCGCCTACGCCGAGGACCCACGCATGCGCGTCAACGTTGGCATCCGGCGGCGGCTTTCGCCCTTGCTCAAGCTGCGCAGCAAGGTCGAGCTGATGAATTGCCTGCTGATGTCGCTACCGGGCACGCCGGTCTTGTACTATGGCGACGAGATCGGCCAGGGTGACAACGTCTACCTCGGCGATCGCAACGGGGTACGCACACCGATGCAGTGGAGCGCGGACCGCAACGCGGGTTTCTCGCGCGCCAACCCGCAAAGGCTCTATCTGCCGGTGATCATCGATCCGGAATATCACTACGAGGCGATCAACGTCGAAGCCCAACAGGGCAACTCCGAGTCGCTGCTGTGGTGGATCAAGCGCTTGATCGCGTTGCGCAGGCAACATCCGGTGTTCGGGCGCGGCGGCATCGAGTTTCTCGAGCCCGAGAACCCGAAGGTGCTGTGCTTCGTGCGCAAGGACGAGAACGAGCGCGTGCTGGTAGTCGCTAACCTTTCGCGGCACGCCCAGTACGTCGAGCTCAACCTGGCCGGCTATCGCGGGATGTGCCCGGTCGAGATGTCGGGCGGCACGCCCTTTCCGGAGATCGGGGAGCTGCCCTATCTGCTCACCGTCGGCGGCTACGGCTGCATGTGGTTTCTGCTGCAATCGCCCAAGGCGACGTCGATCCTTCCCACTCAACCGCCCTTGCCGCAGGTGGAGGCCAGAAGCGCGGCGGCGCTGCTCGAGGGCCGTCCGTCGCGGCCGCTGGAGCAAGCGCTGCGGCGCTACGTGCAGGTGCGGCGCTGGTTCCGCAGCAAGACGCGCAAGATCAAGAGCCTGCACTTCCTCGACCAGCTGCTGCTCGACGGCAACAGCGAGGGCGGTGAGCTGCGCATGGCGATTCTCGAGGTCGGCTACGAGTCCGACCTGCCCGAGCGCTATTGCCTGCCGCTGGGCCTGGCGCGCGGCGAGCTGGCCCAGCGGCTGCAAGGCGAGCGGCCCGACGCGTGCCTCGCGCGCGTGCGCCTCGGCGGCGGCGGGAAGCAGGCCGGGGTGGGCGCGGGGGAAGCGCTGCTCTACGACGCCACCGTCTCGGGCGCGCTTGCGACTCGCCTGCTCTCGCTGTTCAGCGCCAAGCGCGGGCTTTCGGGCGCCGGCGTGCTGCGCGCACAGGCCGAGCGAGGCCTGCGCAAGGCGCTGTCAGGCCCCTGGAACGAGCTGTCCTCCGAGACGCCTTCGCTCGAGCAGTCGAACACCACGTTCTTCCTCGGCCAGGAGCTGGTGCTCAAGCTGTTCCGCCAGCTCGAGGCCGGCGAGAACCCGGACGCAGAGATCTCGAGGTTCCTGAGCGCGCAGCGCTTTCCCAACGTCGCCGAGGTGCTGGGCACGCTCGAATACGACGGACCGGAGCTGCCGGGAGCTACGCTGGGATTGCTGCAGCGCTTCGCGCCCAATCAGGGCAATGCGTGGGACCTCACGCTGGAGGCGTTGCGGCGCGCCTTTGAGCAGGCATCCTCGCTGCTGCACGAGCACACGCCTCCCTCCTTGCCCCAGGGCAACCTGGTGGACGCCGGTCAAGAATCGCCGCCCGACACGGTCGCGAACATGATTGGCAGCTACATCGAGCTGGCGCGCCTGCTCGGCCGCCGCACGGCCGAGCTGCACCTGGCGCTGGCGTCAGACCTGGAGGCGCCCGCGTTCCGGCCCGAGGCCTTCGCCGGACACTACCACCGCTCGCTGTTCCAGGCGGCGCACGACCGACTGAGCCGCTCGCTGCAGCTGCTGCGCAAGCACGCCGCCGGGTTGCCGGCGTCGTTGCAGCCGCTGGTCGAGGACGTGCTGCTCGGCAGCGAGGCGCTGGGAGAAAGGCTGGCGTCGTTGCAACGCGTCAAGGTCGAGGCCATGCGCATTCGCTGCCACGGAGACCTGCACCTCGGCCAGGTGCTCTACGACGGGCGCGACTTCATCTTCATCGACTTCGAAGGCGAGCCTGCGGTCTCGCTCGGCGTGCGCCGGCTCAAGCGATCGGCATTGCTCGACGTAAGCGGCATGCTGCGCTCGTTTCACTACGCAAGCGTGCGCGCGTTGCAGGAGCCGCACATCCGCCCCGACGACCTGCCCTTGCTGGAGCCGTGGGCCCAAGTGTGGTGCCGCTGGGTCAGCGCCGCTTACCTGGACGCCTACCTCCAGCGCGCGGACGCGGCGCCGTTTCTGCCCAAGAGCCGCGACGCCCAGACCGCGCTGATCGAGCTGCACTTGATCGAGAAATGCGCGTACGAGCTCGCCTACGAGCTCAACAACCGTCCAGCCTGGCTCGGAGTGCCGTTGGCCGGGCTCAAATCCCTGATGCAATAGAGCGAGCCTCCCATGCCCACCCAAGTACGTGATCCCCACGCCTTCGCCGGCCACGTCGGCGACGCCGACCTGCACCTGTTCAACGAAGGTCGTCACACCAAGCTCTACGAAAAGCTCGGCGCGCACCCGACCGAGCGCGACGGCCGGGTCGGCACCGTGTTTCGCGTGTGGGCGCCCAACGCGCGCCGCGTCTCGCTGGTGGGCGACTGGAACGGCTGGGCCCCAGACGCCAACCCGATGCAGGCGGTCGCGAGATCGGGTCTGTGGGAGGCCTTCTTGCCGGAGGTCGGGCGAGGCGCGGTCTACAAGTACCATATCGAGTCCAGCCTCGGCGGCTACACCGTCAACAAGGCCGACCCCTTCGGCTTTCATCACGAAACCCCGGCCAAGACTGCGTCGGTGGTCTGGGACCTGCACTACCCGTGGAGCGACGGCGAGTGGATGCGCACGCGCGGCGCGCGCAACTCGCTGAAGGCGCCGATCTCGATCTACGAGCTGCACGTGGGCTCGTTCCGGCGCACCGACGACGAGGCCAAGCGCCCGCTCTCGTATCGCGAGCTCGCCGTGCCGCTGGCCGAGCACGTGAAGTCGCTCGGCTTTACCCACGTTGAGCTGCTGCCGATCATGGAGCACCCGTTCGCGGGCTCCTGGGGCTACCAGGTCACCGGCTACTTCGCGCCCACCAGCCGCTTCGGGACCCCGCAGGATCTGATGTTTCTGATCGAGCACCTGCACAAGGAAGGCATCGGAGTGATCCTCGACTGGGTCCCGGCGCACTTTCCCAACGACGAGCACGGCCTCGCGTACTTCGACGGTACGCACCTGTACGAGCACGCCGACCCGCGACTCGGCTTCCACCCCGACTGGAAGAGCTGCATCTTCAACTACGGCCGCCACGAGGTGCGCTCGTTCCTGCTCTCGAGCGCGTTGTTCTGGCTCGACATTTACCACGCCGACGGGATCCGCGTGGACGGCGTGGCCTCCATGCTCTACCGGGACTACTCGCGCAAGGAAGGCGAGTGGCTGCCCAACCAGCACGGCGGCCGCGAGAACCTCGAGGCGATCGAGCTACTGCGCACGATGAACGAGGCGGTCTACGCAGACTTCCCCGACGTGCAGACCTATGCCGAGGAATCGACCTCCTGGCCAATGGTGTCGCGCCCGGTCTACCTGGGCGGCCTCGGCTTCGGCTTCAAGTGGGACATGGGCTGGATGCACGACACGCTGAGCTACATGCAGCTCGACCCGGTCTACCGGAAGTGGCACCACAACCAGCTCACCTTCCGCTCGCTGTACGCGTTTCACGAGAACTTCGTGCTGCCGCTGTCGCACGACGAGGTCGTACACGGCAAGGGCTCGCTCTTGAGCAAGATGCCCGGCGACGAGTGGCAACGCTTCGCGAATCTGCGCCTGCTCTATGCGCTGATGTTCGCCGAGCCCGGCAAGAAGCTGCTGTTCATGGGCGCGGAGATCGGCCAGATCAGCGAATGGAGCCACGAGCGCAGCGTCGATTGGCAGCTCCAAGACCGGGAGCTGCACCGCGGAGTCTCTCGCCTGCTGGCCCACCTCAACCGCACCTACCGCGAAGACCCCGCCCTGCACGAGCGCGACGTGGACGCGGGCGGCTTCGAGTGGGTCTACGCCGACGACGTCGAGCACTGCGTGCTCTCGTTCGCGCGCCGCTCGAGCGACGAAAGCCTGCCGATCGTGATCGCCTGCAACTTCACCCCGGTGCCACGGCATAACTACCGGCTGGGCGTGCACTTCCCCGGACGCTGGCGCGAGCTGGTCAACTCCGACGCCAAGGAGTACGGGGGCAGCGGGCAGGGCAACATGGGCATGGTGGAAAGCGCGCCCGTGCCATATCATGGCAAGCCGCACTCGCTGACCGTCGTGGTACCCCCGCTCGGCGCGATCTTCCTGAAACGCGAGCGAGAGTAGGTTGCCTGGAGGGGCAGGCGCCCCGCCGTCCCGTGGGGTCGCTTCGCTCCGCGAGACTTGACTCGGGTGTGCAGCTCGGCTTGCGAACCACCACCGCGTACCCCTTTCGACCGAATGCGCGTCCGCACCACCGCCTGGCTCGTGCTGCTGTCGCTCGCGGCGGGCTGCGACGGCGGCGGCGGCGAGCGGCAGGCTCGCCTGGTCGAGCCCGGCAAGCTCACATTCGTGGCCTCGGGCGACTTCCGTCCGTTCAGCTACGTCGACGACCAGCAGAAGATGGTCGGCTTCGACGTGGACGTGGGCACCGCGGTCGCGCATCAGCTCGGGCTGGAGCCGGTCGCGCTCAAATACAACTTCGCCGCCATCATCGAGGGTGTGAAGGCGGGACGCTTCGACTGTGCGGTCGCCAGCCACACGGTGACCGCCGAACGGCAGCGTCAGGTGTCGTTCTCCACCCCGTACTACTACTCGGGGCCCCAGGTCTTCACCCGCGCCGACAGCCCGATCCACGACCAGGCCGACCTGAAGGGTGTCGAGATCGCGGTCTCCAAGGGCTCCACCTACGCGCGCATGGCAGCCCAGTACACCGACCGCATTCGCATCTACGAGACCGACGTCACCGCGCTCGAGGCGCTGGCCGCCGGCCGCCATGACGCGGTGATCACCGATTTCGTGACCGGCCGCACTGCGATCCAGCAGGGCGTGGCGATCGTGGCGCGGACCCCGCTCGGCCGCAGCGCGCAGGCGATTGCGGTCGCCAAAGACAACCCGGTCCTGCTCGCGCGCATCGATCGCGCGCTTTCTGCGCTGCGCGCCTCGGGCGAGCTCGGGCGCCTGAGCCGGCGCTACTTCGGTGAGGACATCACCACTGCGCCCCCCGGTCAGCCCCTGCCCGAACGGGTCGCGAGCGAGACGCCTGCGAGGCGTGCCGAAGGGCCGCTGATGCACTTCGTCCACGTCTTGCTCGCGAGCCGCGACGTGTTTCTGCAGGGCGCCTGGCTGACCGTGGAGCTGACCACGGTGTCGGTCGCGATCGGCTGCCTGATCGGGCTGTTGTTCGCGCTACTCAAGCTCTCGAGCCTGCCTCCGCTGGTCTGGCTGGCCGAGAGCTACATCTACCTGGTGCGAGGCACGCCGCTGGTGCTGCAGATCTTCGTGCTCTACTTCGGGCTCACCGACATCGTGCGCATCCCGGCGTTCTGGGCCGCTGTGCTCGCGCTGGCCTTCCACAACGGGGCCTACATCGCCGAGGTCTTTCGCGGCGCGATTCAGTCGATCGAGCGCGGTCAGCTCGAGGCCGGGCTTTCGCTGGGCATGACCACCGCGCTGGCCTACCGGCGCGTGGTGTTGCCGCAGGCGGCCGTGCGCGCGCTGCCGCCGCTCGGCAACCAGCTGATCATCGGGCTGAAGGACTCGTCGCTGGCGGCCTTCATCTCGATGAACGAGCTGTTCAACGTGGCCACCACCCAGGGCTCGAACCACTTCGATCAGATGACGTACCTGCTGGTGGTCGCGTGCTACTACCTCGCGCTGGTGCTGCTGCTGAGCCTGCTGGTGGCCTACCTCGAGCGGCGTCTGGGGGAGGGTACGCGTGGCTAATCCGGCGCAAGACCCAGTGGTGGTCGCCGTCTCGGGGCTGGAGAAGTCCTTCGGCAAGCTGCAGGTGCTGCGCGGGGTCGAGCTCGAGGTACGGCGCGGCGAGGTGGTGTGCCTGATCGGGCCAAGCGGCTCGGGCAAGAGCACGCTGCTGCGCTGCCTCAACGCGCTGGAGCTGGCGGACCGCGGCACGGTCAGCCTGAAGGGTCAGCCGATCGACACGCGCAGCGCCAATTTGCCGCGGGTACGGCGGCGCATGGGCATGGTGTTCCAGCACTTCAACCTGTTTCCGCACATGACCGTGCTGCAGAACGTGATCGAGGGCCCGGTGCACGTGCTGGCGTGGCCGCCGGCCCGGGCCTGCGAAAAGGCGCGCGTGCTGCTGGCCAAGGTTCAGCTCGCGGACAAAGAGAGCGCGTACCCGGCCACGCTCTCGGGCGGCCAGAAGCAGCGGGTGGCGATCGCACGTGCCCTGGCGATGGAGCCGGAGGTGATGCTCTTCGACGAGCCGACCTCGGCGCTCGATCCGGAGACCGTCGGTGAGGTGCTGGCAGTGATGCGAGAGCTGGCGGCGGAGGGCATGACCATGCTGGTGGTTACCCACGAGATGGCGTTCGCGCGCGAGGTGGCCCAGCGCGTGCTGTTCCTGGACCAGGGCCGGATCGTCGAGCAGGGCACGCCGGCCGAGCTGTTCGAGCACCCCAGGGACGAGCGTACCCGCGACTTCCTGCGCCGCGTGCGCTTCGCTTGAGCCGAGCCGCCGCCGGCGGCCGCGCGAGGCGCTATGCTGGGAGCATGGGCGGCAGGCTCGAGCCGAGCGAGATCCGCGTCCTCCATGCCAGCAGCGCGGCGCTGAGCGACGCGGCGCGCCGCGCCTGCCTGCGCGTGCTCTCCGACGACGAGCGCGCGCGTCACCTGCGCTTCCGTTTCGAGCAGGACCGGGACGCCTACCTGCTGGCGCACGCGCTGACCCGCACCCTGCTCGCGGGGCAGCTCGAAGTCGAGCCGCGCGCGCTGCGCTTCAAGGCCGGACCGCACGGCCGGCCCGAGCTCGACTGGCCGCGCTCGAGCCCGGCGCTGCGCTTCAACCTCTCGCACACGCGCGGGCTGGTGGCCTGCGCGCTTGCGCTGGAGCACGACGTGGGCGTGGACGTCGAGCACTTCGAGCGCCGCGTGGAGCTCGAGCAGGTGGCCCGCAGCGTGTTCTCGGAGCCGGAGCGCGCGGCCCTGATGGCGCTGCCGCCGGAGGGGCGCCGCCGGCGTTTCTTCGAGCTGTGGACGTTGAAGGAGGCCTACATCAAGGCGGTCGGCAAGGGGCTCGCGCTGCCGCTGCGCGCGATCACGCTCGAGCTCGCGCCCGCGGCGCCGCCGCGCCTGCAGCTGGCAGCCCCGATTCAGGACAACGCCGAGCGCTGGTTCTTCGCGCTCGACGAGCCGGCGCCCGGCTACTTGCTGGCCGTGGCGGCCGGCAGCCCGAGCTGCCGCTGTGCCATAGGCGAATGGCTTCCGCTGCAGTAAGGTTTCACGCGACATCACCCTCCGAACACTTACCTTGGATCCCGTAGTCCTTTGTGCTTTTTTCACCAATCCCAGCGGACTTTCACGTCCCGGGCGGGAAACGTGTTGACTGCGCAAGTCAGATGACGGATCTGATGGATATGGGCGACCCCAAGTCGCGCACCCCACCCGAACGAGGGGATAGGACTGGGCCGAGCGCGGTCGCGTCGCAAATCCGCACCCGCGGCCCGGTGCTCTTCGGCAAGTACGAGTTGCTCGGCCGGATCCGCCGGGGTGGCATGGCGGAGTTGTTTCGGGGCCGGGAGCTGGAGGACTCCTCGCGGCTGGTCGCGATCAAGCGCATCCTGCCGAGCTTCACCGACGAAGCCGACTACGTGGCGATGTTCATGGACGAGGCCAGGCTCGGCCTGCGCCTCAAGCACCCGGGAATCGTCGAGGCCTTCGAGATCGGCCAGGTCGAGGACCAGCTCTACATCGCGCTCGAGCACGTCCACGGCCAGGATCTGGGCGCGCTGCTGGCCGCCGCACGCGAGCGCGGCGAGCCACTCCCTTTGCAGGTCGCCGTACGCATCGCGCTCGATCTGTGCGGGGCGCTGCACTACGCACACGAGCTGCGCGACGAGCACGGAGCACCGCTGGGCATCGTGCACCGCGACATCTCGCCGCAAAACGTGCTCATCTCGTACGACGGCGACGTCAAGTTGATCGACTTCGGCATCGCGAAGTCGAGCCAGCAGCTGATGCGCACGCAGGCCGGCTTGCTCAAGGGCAAGCACGGCTACCTGTCGCCCGAGCAAGCGCGCGGAGAAGCCGTCGATCGCCGCAGCGATCTATTCAGCGTCGGCATCTGCCTGTACGAGATGCTCAGCGGCGAGCGGCTGTTCTTGGGCAGCAGCGACTTCTCCACCATCGTCAGGGTGCGCAACGCCCAGGTGCCGGACCTGCGCGCGCGCCGCCCGGAGCTACCGAGCGAGCTGGCCGCGATCGTGCACCGCGCGCTGGCGCGCGACCCCGCCCATCGCTTCCCGTCCGCGGCCGAGCTGGCCGCCGCGCTGCAGCGCTTCGCCGAGACCAGCCTGGAGTCGTGCGATCGTGCGGCCGTGGGCGCGCACATGCGCGAGGTCTTCGCGGAGGTGCTCGCCGGCAAGGTGCCCGAGGCCGCGCCCGACGCCGGCCGCGACACGGGAACAGGCCTGCTCGACGCGTTCGACGACGTGCAGGCGCCGAGCGCCGTGAGCGCGCTGGCGGACCTCGAGCCGCCGTCTACCGTGCATGCGCTGCCGCGCGCGGAGGCGGCCGCGCCCGAGCTGGCGGCAGAGCTGCTGCAAGAGGTCGGACCAGACGAGGAGGCCGAGGCCGAAGATGACGACGACGAGACCTACGAGGACGCGGGCGAGCAGATGGTCGCCGCCGACGTGGCGCGGCAGGCGCCGAGCGCGGGCGACGACGCGGAGAGCAGCTTCGCCACCCTCGAGCTGACGCAGGCGAGCCCGGCGAGCGCCGAGCAAGAGACGCGCGTGGTCGAATACGAATCGACGCTGCAAGGCGCGCTGGTCGAGGGCGCGACCGTGCGCGGGCGGCCATCGCCCAAGGCGCACGGCGGGCGAGCGGCGGCCCTGCCCGAGCAGCCCGAGCACGACGAGCCCGAGCGCGACGAGGCCGAGGCCGAGACCGAGGCGAGCGAGCCGACGCAGACGCGCATCAGCCTGCCAGCCGCGTACGGGACCACGCTGCCCGGAGTCGGCATGGGCATGGACTGGGACGACGACGACCAGTCGACCCACGTCTACGACTCGCCCGAGCACGGCGCCCCCGCGCCCGCGGCCGTGCCATACGCGCTGCCCGCCCCGGCGCGCTTGCCGAGCGTGCAGGTGTTCATCCCGGGGACGCAGCAACTGCCCGCGCGCAACAGCGGCGCGCCGCCCGGCGCACCCTCGCCCTTCACGAACGCGAGCGCCCCGACACCGGCGCCGTACCCGCCCAGCCCGTCGGCGGTCCCGCCCGGCGCGCTCGCCACTTCGCAGCTTGCGCCGCGCACCGCGCCCGCTCCAGCGGCCGGCCGTCGCTTCCCGGCGCGGGCCGTGGTCGTCTCATGCGCGCTGCTGCTGCTGGGGGCGCTGGTCTGGCGCGCGACGCGCGAGCCTGCGCGAGCTGGCTTGCGCCTGACCACTGATCCAGCTGATGCCGTGGTGACGCTCGACGGTGTGAGCGTGGGCAGCAGCGGAAGCCCATTCGTGCTCACCGAGATCACGCCGGACGTCAGCCACCAGGTCGAGGTCAAACGGATCGGCTACCGAAGCTGGCGCACCTCGCTCACCCTGCAGGCCGGCCAGACCGTCGATCTGCCGCACGTGCAGCTGATGCCGGAGCCCAAACCGCGGGTCAACCGCGTGAGCGCCGCAGCCGCGGTCCCCGTGGCCGCGCCTGCCCCACCCGTCGCGGCCGCGCCTGCCGCGCCGCCTGCAGCCACGCAGCCTGCCGCGATCACGCCGGCGCCGCCCCAGCCCGCACGCGCGCCGCGCAGCACCCGGGCGACCCATGCGCGCCGCGTATCGCGCACGCGCCGCGCGAGCACGCACCACGAGACCGAAGCGGCGGTGTCGAGCCGCGGCGGCACCGGCACGCTGCGCGTCAACAGCCGGCCCTGGAGTCAGGTGCTGCTGGACGGCCGCATGGTCGGCAACACCCCTCAGATGGACATCGTGGTCTCCGCGGGCCGCCACACTATAGCGCTCACGAACCCGGACTTCGGGCTGCACAAGGTGCTGACGGTGCAGATCAAGGCCGGGGAAACCGTCACCAAGATCGTGAACCTCGCCAACTGATCACGGAGCGGTGACCTCAAGCACGCCCTGCATCATCATGTAGTGACCCGGGAACGTGCAGATGTAGGGGTAGCTTCCCGGCTCGGGGGTGTGGCTCCGTTGCCGATCACGCGGCGGCCTTTGCGTAGACGGGCGGTGTGTGGAGCGTGATGTCCATCGCAGCGTTCCAGCAGTCGCTCAGGGAGAACGCGCGCAGCTTGAGTATGTGCTCGCCTGTCGCGTGCTTCCAGCGCGCGCCGGGACGCTTCATGCGCAGCCCCACCAGGCTCTTGCAGGTCGCCTCTTGCCGCTGCCGATCGGCATACCGCGCTGCACCGGCCTCTTGGGCGCATCCTTGCGCGGCCGACCCTTGGGCTTGGGTCGCGGCTCCTCCATCGGCAGGCTCACCCGGTCTACCGATACGCTCAGCGTCGCCGCCTGCTAGGTAGTTCGACCTTGGCCACTACTTGCTCTTGCAGTGCAGAGCCAAGTTCGACCATCCGCGTTGCGACCTCATGCCCCACGCGCTCGAAGCTGCAGCGGCTGTACGGCAGCCGTCCCAAGCGCCCAGTAGTCAGCTCGGCCTCGCGCGATGTGCCCTGCTGCAGCAGATGCGCCATCGCCCGCGCCGTACCGGGCAACCACCCCTCATCGATCACTTCGGCCCGCAGCGACACCAGGTCCACTGCCTTGCCGTTGCGCTCGTCAGCCGCCCGATACAGAGACCGCGTCACATCGACCTCGCCGGCCTGCGTCCGGTACCGTGCGCTGT
Source organism: uncultured delta proteobacterium (assembly GCA_963778655.1). Classification (GTDB taxonomy): domain Bacteria; phylum Myxococcota_A; class Polyangia; order Polyangiales; family JAFGIB01; genus CAVZVA01. The sequence continues at coordinate 3,993 of CAVZVA010000008.1, read as the reverse complement.
TGCGGCCCACGCGCCGATGCAGCCGGTCGTTGATCAGCACCTGCTCGGCGTCGATGTCCAGCGCTGCCAGCGTCGCCTCGTGCGCCGCACGCTCGACCGCCGACACCGCCTTGGCCACCCGCCCCTCGTAGCCCTGGCAATCCACACGCCGCCCCGACCGAGCCTGCTCGATCTCGGCGCCGCACTCACGGAGGCTGCCTAAGCGTACGCCTGCTCTCCGGACGGGGCGTTACGCCTCAGCCCTGGCGAGGCCAATTGATCGAGTGCAATGAGAGCCGGCGGCTACGCCTTCGACCAGTCGGTGGTGGTCCTGAGCTCGTCCCGGATGGCGACGCCGCTCGCCTCCGCGTCGCGCAGCAGCCGCTCGCACTTCGCACGCAACGCGGGGTTGTGACCGCGCTGGTAGACCTCCGCGCAGCCCTGAGCCCAGCGCTCGAACGCGGCCGCGTCGTGGTGCGCTAGCGCCACCCGCGCGCACGCCTCGAGCACGGCGCCGCGAGCCAGGCCGCTGACTCCGGCCGCTTCGATCTCCTGGACGCAACGCTCGGCAAGCCCGGCCGCTTCTTCGATCCTGCCCGAAGAGAGCAGCACCTCGATCAGGGGCAAGGCTACATTGCGGTGGTTGGGCTCGAGTCGTTCTCGCTCGCAGATCGCGAGATAGGAGAGACCACGCTCCGCCGCCTCCTCACGCCGCCCCAGCGCGTCGAGCGCCTGCACGTGCGCCCCCGCCACCCACGACCAGTGACGATGCACGCCGGGGCGCGCGTCCCGCAGGGCCGGCTCGAGCGCCGCGAGCGCGGCGTCGGCGTCGCCACGCAGCCGCAGGTGGTGCGAGCGGCTCGCCTGCAGCAGCGGCAGCCAGCCCGGGTAGTCCTTTGCGAGCGCGGCCAGCCGTTCGCTGGCTCCCTTGATCGCCATCATGTCCTGCGCGTACCAGTGCGCCATCAGCTCGTACTGCACGGTCGTGCCCGGATAGGGCAGCGCCTTGCCGTCTTCGAGCTGCAGCACCTCGGCGCGCCGGCGCGAGGCGCGCGCCGCCGCCACGTCTCCTTCCATCAGCTGCGCGATCGCGCGGGTCCGCCAGGCATTGACGCGATAGCCCGGCCTGCTGTCCAGCGGGGCCACCCGCTGGGTCGCGGCGGCCGGCAGCCCGCAAGCCGCCTCGACCAGGCCGAGCACGAAGCGCACTCCCAGTCGCATCGCCAGATGGGGATCGGGATCGATCTTGGCGTGGTCCGGCTGCTCCAGCCGCTCGAGCGCACGCAGGCCGATGCGCCGCCCCTCCTCGGTCCGGCCCGCACGCAAGGCCGCCGCCATCTCCGTCACCGTGTGCATCACCTGGAGCGCCGGCGAGAGCGAAGCGAACGGCGCCAGCGAGGGTACTTCTTCGGTGAGCTCGACGTCCTGGGCCACCGAGAGCATGCCGACGAACGCCATCGACAGCCGGCTCAGCTGAGTGATCGCCTCACCCGGCGCGAAGCCGCGCAGCTCGCTCGGCAGGGCCTCGTGGCGGACATGGGCCTGCCTGAGCGCGGCGACGATGCGCTCGTTCTCGGGCACGTCGCTCAGCGCGTGCCAATCGTCGAGACCGCTGTCATGGCGCAGCGGCGGGACCATGGCCGAGGCGTAGCGCTGGAACAGCTCGAGCTCTCCGTGAATGGCCGCGATGGCGACCAGCCAAGTTCGCAGCCGGTGCTGAACGGGCACGGCCAGCCCGAGCCGCTCGGCTTCCCGGCAGGCGCGCTCCAACAGCGGCAGCGTGATGCTCGCCTCCGGGTCATAGGGCGTTCCGATCCGCAACATCAGCAGCTCGATGGCGCGTTCCGCCTGGCCGGCCTCGAACAGGTGGTGCGGCAGCAACCGCTGGTCGCCCCAGCGCTGCAACAGCTGCGCGACGCGCGCGTGCAAGACGCGCAGGCGCTCCGGGAACATCGCAGCCTGGAGCTGCTTGGCCCACTCATGATGGCTGAAGCGAAAGCTCTCGCCGGCGGGCTCGAGAATGCCGTGCGACACCGCCTCGTCGAGCGCCCGGTAGGCGCGCCCGCGGTCGCCGTGATCGGTGAGCAGCACGTAGTCGCTGACCGGAACGGTCGTGAGCGGACACAGCGACAGCGCTTCGAGCAGGCCGCGCGCGTCGCTCGGCAACGCTCCCACGCGCGCCTGCTGCGCGGCCGCCAGCGTCGCCGGCAGCGCGCCCCGATCCAGGGCTTCCGGCAGCGTCCAGCGCCCTGCCTCGTAGCGGGCCAGCCCTTGCTCGACCAGGTGGCGTGCGAGGTCCATGGTGGCGCGCGGATTGCCCGCGGCCAGCTCGTGGATCCGGGTCGCGACGGCCACCAGCCCGTCCACCTCTCCGAACACCGAGCGCAGCAGTGCCTCGGTCTGCTCCGCCGAAAGCGGGCCGAGCGCCTTGCGCGTCGCGAGCTCGCGCAGCAGACGCATCGGCGCCCACGGGCGGCCTTTGCAGCCGCTGGTGAGCACGAGCGACACGCTGCGCTTGCGGGCCGCGCTGGCCAGAGCCGCGAGCACGGCCGCCGAGGGCTCGTCGGCGCGGTCAAAATCGTCGATCGCGAGCAGCAGCTGGCGGCCGCGAGCGAGCGCGAGCAGCCAGTCGCGCAGGGCGATCTGCAGCTGCCGCCGCTCGGGCGGTCGGCTGCCGGCCTCGGGCGAATCGTCCGGTGCCTTGGGCACGATGTGGCTCGAGCGGGTGGAACGCCGCGGTAGGAAACGCGCGAGCAGCGCGCGCTGCGGCGCCGCGGCCTCCTCGCAGGCTCGAGGCATGGCTTCCTGTAGCTCCGAGGCCAGCGCCATCATCACGCCATAGTCGCGGCCGCCACCCTCGTCGGCGTTCACGCGCGCGACGCTGGCGCCCACCAGCTTGGCCTGCAGAACGCACGCGTCGAGCAGGCGCGACCGTCCCGATCCCGGCTCGCCTTCGATCACCAAGGTCAGGCTGCCCCCATCGCCGCCGCCGAGCAGCTGCGCGCGAACCCCGCGCACCAGGTTCTCGCGCCCGATTAGGCTGGGGGTCGCCAGATAGGCCTCCGTGACCGCGAGCTGCTCCTCCATCGGCAAGCCCGCGATCGCGCACAGGCGCTCGATCACCTCGGCGGCGGTGGCGGGCCGGGCGTCGCGGTCGAGCTGGAGCAACCCCATCACCAGGTCGCTCAGGGCTGCCGGCAGCTCGGGCACGCGAGGCGCGGGTGGCGGCGTCCGCCACCGCTCGTGCAGCTCGCCGGCGACGCGCGCGCGGTAAGCGTGGTTGCCGGTGAGCATCCAGTAGGCCAGCGCGCCCAGGCTGTACAGATCGGCGCGCGCGTCGAGCACCTGCCGGGAGAGCGCTTCGGGCGGAACCAGCGGGGCGGTGCCGGCCACGTGCTTGGGGATGCCCATCGGCGTCATCGCGCCGAAGTCGATCAGCTTGGCTCGCCCGTCCGCGGTGCAACGCACGTTGCGCGGAGAGGGGTCGCGATGCAGCAAGCGGCGCGAATGCAGGATCGCGAGCGAGGAAGCCACGTCCCGAAGCACGGCGCACGCAGCCCGCCACGGCAATCGGCCGCGCTTGGCCTGCAGGTCCTCGCCGTCGAGCAGCTCCATGGTGTAGAACGCGCCAGCGTCGTCGACGCCGTAGTCGTAGACCTGCACGATGCGCGGGTGAGCAAGCTGGCACAGCGTATGGTACTCGCGCTCGAACAGCGCGAGCGCGACCTGCGCGTGCCGGCCGTCGATGCCGCTCAGGCGCTTGAGGGCGAGGTCGCGACCGGTGCGCTCATCGTGCACCCGGGCCACGGCAGCCATCCCACCACTGCCCAGAATCTCCTGGACCCAGTAGCGACCGCCGATCTGCCCGCCAAGCTCGGCGCTTCCCCCACCCGCCGAGACTGCCCGCTCCACCACACCTCTATCCTAACCTCGAACCGGTCTTGCAGCGACCCGCGCGTCGACCGGGGTATCGCGACGTGTGCGCACAGCCGTGGCGCGCCCGCATCGGAGTAT
>CAVZVA010000007.1:0-10496 GCA_963778655.1 uncultured delta proteobacterium | reverse complement strand
GAGGGCCTAAAGCCCCGGGCGCTGCCAGATGGTGCTCGTCGGGCCGGCCTGGTTGAGCGTGTAGAAGTGCAGCCCGGTGCGCCGCCGCTGAGCAGGCGGTCGCACAGCTCGGTGACGACGTCGAGGCCGAAGGCGCGCATCGATGCGCTGTCGTCGCGGAAGCTCTCGAGCTTGAAGCGCATCCAGCGCGGGATCTCGGCGCCGCGGGCGCGCTGGAGTCGTGCACGTCAATGCAGTACAGTGTCTGCCGTCTCGGGCGACACATCGGGCCGGATAAGCGCCAGCAAGCATGACCGAAGACGGCTATCCTGACGCGCTGCCGCGCGGGTACCACCTGCACTGGTACCTGCTCGAGCGGGTGCTGGGGCAGGGCGGCTTCGGCATCACCTATCTGGCGCGCGACACCAACCTCGATCAGCGCGTCGCGATCAAGGAATATCTCCCGATCGACGTCGCCACGCGCCGCAACGACGCGACCGTGCGCGCGCGCACCGAGGCGCACGACGAGCGCTACCGCTGGGGGCTCGAGAGGTTCATCCGCGAGGCCCGCACGCTGGCGCGCTTCGACCACCCAAATGTCGTGCGCGTGCTCTCGGTGTTCGAGTTCAACAACACCGCCTACATGGTGATGCGCTTCGAGGAGGGCAGCAACCTCGCCACCATCCTCGAGCAGCGCGGCACGCTGCCGGAAGGCGAGTTGCTGCGCATCCTGCTGCCGATCCTCGACGGGCTCGAGCTGGTGCACAACGCGGGGTTCATCCACCGCGACATCAAGCCGGACAACATCCACGTGCGCGCCGACGGTAGCCCGGTACTGCTCGATTTTGGCTCCGCGCGCCAGCCCGTGGGCCATTCGCCCAGCTTGACCATCCTGGTCGCCCCCGGCTACGCGCCGTTCGAGCAGTACTACAGCAGCGGCGAGAGCCAGGGTCCGTGGAGCGACATATACGGGCTTGGGGCGACTTGCTACCGCGCCATCTGCGGCACGCCGCCGATGGACGCGATCGCACGCAGCAAGGGCGTCCTCGGCAGCGCGCGCGACGTGCTGGCGCCCGCAACCGCGGTCGGCGCGGGACGCTATTCGCCGCGCCTGCTCAAGGCGATCGATCACGCGCTCGAATTTACCGAGCGCGATCGCCCGCAGAGCATCGCCGAATGGCGTCGGGAGCTGCTCGGCGAAGGGCAGCAGGCCGCGCTGGCGCCAGCCGCGCCGTCCGCGGCCGCGGCGCGCAGCGAGCGGCCAGCCCCCGCCTCCGGCGGAGGCTGGCCGGTTTTCCGTACGGTCCTGGCTGCGGCGGTGGCGCTCGTCGTGGTGGCCGTGCTGCTGCGTTTCTATCCGTTCTCGGGCGGTGGCAAGAGCGGGCCGCCGCCCGAGACCGCGCCCGATCCTGCAGCGCAGCTCAAGGAACGACTCGCTAAGGTCGAGCAGCAGCTCGCCGAGGAGCGGCAGCGGCAGGCCGAGGCGCTCGCGCAGCAGCAGGCGGAGGAGCGCCAGCGCGTGGAGGCGGAGCGCAAGCGCGCATTCGAGGCCGAAGCCGCGCGTAAACGCGAGGCGGAGCAAAAGAAGCTTGCCGAGGAGCGCCAGCGCAAGCTCGCGCAGCAGGCGGAGGCCGAGCGCAAGCGCCAGGCGGAGCAAAAGAAGCATGCCGAGGAGCGCCAGCGCAAGCTCGCGCAGCAGGCGGAGGCCGAGCGCAAACGGGCTGAGCAGCAGGCTCGCCAGCAGGCAGTCCAAAGCGCGAAGCCAGCCGCAGCGCCTCCGAGCTCGGCCGCGCTGCTGGAGAAGGCCGACCGCGACTACACCGCCGGCAACTACGCCGAAGCGCTTGCGGCGCTCAAGCCGCTGGCCGCGCGCGGCAACGCCAACGCCCAGCTCAGGCTCGGCAAGTCCTACGCGGAGGGGCACGGCGTTGCGCACGACGACGCGCGCGCGGCGATCTGGTATCGGAAGGCCGCGTTGCAGGGCAACCCGGAGGCGCAGTTGCAGCTCGGCGAGCTGTACGCGAGCGGGCGCGGCGTGCCGCATAGCGATTTCGAGGCTTATGTGTGGTTGACCGCTGCGGTCCGCGGCGGCAACGCGGCGGCCAAGGCGCTGCAGGGGCGTGTCGCGAAGTTGCTGCAGCCTGTCGAAGCCGAGCAAGCGGGCAAGCTGGTGACCAATCTGCCGCTCCCCGACGCCGCCAAGTAACGGTAGTATTCCGCCCAAGCGGATCGAGGAGGCAAGGCATGGCGAGCGCGATGCCCGGGTCGTGCGTCGTGTACCGATGCGCGCAGCTGTGCGCGGTGATGCTCGTGGCGCTCGCTTCGGGCTGCGTGAGCGAGCAGCAGAAGATCAGCGCAACGCGGGATGTGAACGCCGTGTTCCGCACGGAGTACGAGCGTGTCCTGGCCGAGGACGGAACGCACATCTACCACGTACCGCGCGACGAGGCATTCCAGGCCTTGCGCGTCGCCCTGGGCGGGCTCGGCATGCGGCTCGCCGAGCAATCGCCCGATCTCGGGTATTTGAGCGTGTATGCGTCCGCACCCGATCCGCTCACGCGCGACGAGTGGCTGCGGGCGGCACAAGCGGACCTGCCGAAGTTTCGCGGCATACTCGAGCAGCACCTGGGCCTTGCAGCATGGTTCGTATCGTTCGAGCCGCAGGGCCTCGACGTCGTCATCAACGCGACGACGATCCAGGTGCGCGGCGGAACGGCCGTCTCGCTCACCATGCGCATGCGCGAAGTCGCGCCGCCGAAGTCGGGTTATCCGCGCCGCGAGTATGCCCCGCCGACGGCCGTGCGCATGGGGCTGCGCAAGATCTGGGGCGCGCTGGAGCGAGAGCTTCCACCCGCGTCGGGCCGGCGCTCCTGATCCAGCCGGTGCTCAGCTTTGCGCGGGCGCCCCGAGGCTCGCGTACACCGCCTGCGTCTCGGGCGAAGGCATGATCTTCAGCCGCGTCGACAGCACAGTGCGCAGCCGCTCATAGGTGGCGCGCGCCTCGGACGGGTCCGCGCCGCGCTGGTAGCACTGCATGAGGCTTCGATATGGCGCCTCGAACAACGCATCCGCCTCGATGATGCGCAAGTAGCAGTCGACGGCTGCCTCGCGCTGCCCTGACTCCTCGTGGCGCTTGGCAACCCGGCCGAGGCAGCGCAGCAGGCGCGAGCGGATCTGCTCGCGGCAGGCGATATAGCTCGGCTGCTCGGACTCGTCAGGCAGAAACGGCCCGCGGTAGAGCGCGAACGTTTCGTCGGCCAGCGCCTGCAGGGCCGGCAGGCCCGCCTCGGCGGCCGGTGCGCGCAGCGCCTCGTCGAGCGCCGCCAGCACGCACTCGAGCGCCCAGGTATCGACCCAGATGAGCGCCGGGTTGAGGCTCAGGCGCGCGTCGCGCAGCACGAGCGCCTCGTCGTCGCCGAGCAGCCGGCGCAGCCGGTGCAGGGTGGCGGTGAGCGACTTGTGGGCGTAGTCCGCCTCGACGTGCGGCCACAAGGCGTCGGCCAGCTGATCGGCGCGCACATTCTGCCCACCCAGGGCAACGAGCACCTTCATCAGCTCCATGGGCCGGCCAGGGGCCTTTCCCGAGAACTCGACGGACACGGTCTGGCGCAGGAGCTGAAACCCCCCGAGCAGGTGCACGTGAAATGGCCAGGGCCAATCACGCAGGCGCAGTGGGGCAGGCTGCGGCAGCAGCCGGCGCGAGCGCACCAACGCGCGCGCATACTCGGTCTCGATGCCGTGGCGCAGGGCCAGCGCGCAAACGTCGGCGACGGCCTGCGAGCGCCACCAGGGGGCGTGCCGGAAGCCGTGCTCGCGTCCAAGCGCGAAGGCGCTCGCGATCGACCCGAGCGCGGCGCGCTCGTCGTTCATCGCGGCAGCCGCCTCGGCCGCCGCGAGCTGCACGATGAAGCGCAGCAGGACGCTGCGCATCCGGTCCGCGAGCGCCTGCGCGCTTCTCAGCTGTGCTTCGCAGCCGCGCTGGTCGCCCGTACGGGCGAGCATGTCGGCAAGCGCCGCGCGCCCCAGGCATTCTAGCCAGGGGATCCCCGCTTCGACGGCCAGCTGCAACGCGCTCTTCGCGTCGAGGCTTGCGCTCGCCACATCGCCTTCGAGCGCCGCGAGCCAGCCGCGCAGGTAATGCACCAGCGCGCGGTCGGCGCGGCGCAGGCGCGCGCCGCCGCCCTCCAGCGCGCGCAGCTCGTCCCGCGCCCCGTCCCGGTCGCCGGAGCCGAGCGACGCCGCCATCGAAATGAGGCGCAACCAGTCGTCGTAGACATGCACGCCCTCGCGCTCGGCCGCCAGGAGCGCGCTGCTCGCGACCTCGCGCGCGCGCGAGTGCGCGCCGGTAAGTAAGTAGTGCAGCGCCGCGGCGAGAGCGTTGGCGGTCGCATCGAGCGCAGGCAGGCCGGGAACCGGCGCGACCAGCGTGTCGGCCGCCGCCTCGGCGGCGACGAGATTGCCCTGCATCAGCGCCACCATGGCCCGCGCGACGGCCAGCTCGGCCCCTTCGAGCCAGTCGCCGAGCTCGGCGTTGCCGGGATCGCGCAGCAGCAGCGCGGCGATCAGTAGCGCGCGCGCCTCCGCGTCGCGGCCCTCGCTTCCGCCCTCGCGCAGCAGGCCCGCGAGCACGACGGTCCAGTGATCGAGCTGCGCGAGATCGTCGAACTCCAGGATCGTCGCCTTGATCAGGCCGCAACAGCTGCGCATCATCCCGCGACGGTCGGTGGCATCGCGAAACCTCCCGAATGCTTGCTCGAGGTAGCGCCGCGCCGCCCTGGGGCTCGCGTGCAGCCGGCAGGCGCCGGAGGCGTAGAGCAGCTCCGCATCGGCGTGCAACAGCGCCGGCGGCAGCAGCTCCAGCCATCCGCCGAGTGTCTCGCTGCGCCCTTGATCGAGCATGAGCTGCGCCTCGGCGGCGGCGATACGGGCGACCTGCGCCCAGTCGCGGCACTCTACGAGCAGCGACACCGCGTCCTCGGTCTGCCCGGCTTCGCGCAGCAGCGCCGCCGCGCGCTGCAGCTGCTCGGTCCCGAGCACTTCGGGCTGCTCAAGCGCGGCCCTGCTGCGCAGGAACTCGCGCAGCAGCGGATGCAGCTGGTAGATGCGCCCCTCTTCCGACAGCACCTCGCTCACGAAGTAGTCGTTGCGCGCCAGGTTGAGCAGCAGCCGTTCCGCCTTCGGCTCCTCGGCGAGCGTCTGCGCCACTTCCGCGGTCATGCGCGGCAGGCATGCGACGTGCGCCAGAAAGCGCTTCGTGTCGGGCTCGAAGCGGTCGTAGATCTCGCCGGCGAGGTAATCGAAGATCACCTGGGGAGCCGCGTCCTCGGGCAGCTCCGCGACCTGGCCGGAGAGCTTGGTGTGCTCGAGCATCAGCACCAAGCCGGCCGCCCAACCCTGCGTGCGCTCGTGCAGCTGCGAGGCAGCCTCCGCCGAGAGCTTCTGTCCGCGCAGCTGGGCGATCGCGCCCAGCTCATCCGGCGCGATACGCAACTCTTCCCAGCCGACGCACGCCATCTCGCCCGCCACGCGCATGCGCGCCAGGGCCCCCGGTGGCTCGCTACGGCTGGTCACAATCACCGTGCATTGCTTGGGTATCTGCGCGAATGCGGCTTCAAGCACCGCGTGCAGCGTGCTCTCGGGCGGCACCTCGTGCAGGCTGTCGAGCACCAGCGCAAAGGGCGGCTTGGCGCGCGCGAACAGCTGGCGGAAGAACAGGCGCGCGAACGATGCGACATCCGAGCGGTACTGCGGCGTGAACGCGGGAAACTCGCGACTCTGGCCGCCCTCGAGCCTGCGCGCGGCGTGCCCGAGATAGTGGAAGAACGTCGCCACGTCCGCGTCGTCGGGATCGACCTGGTACCACAGGCAGCGGTAACCGCGCGCTTCGACGTAGCTCGCGGCAAGGGTGGTCTTGCCCGCGCCCGGCGGCCCGGAAATCCAGGCCACCGTGCGCCCCGCAGCCCCGTCGAGGCGCGCGAACAGGCGCTGCCTCGGAACGATGGAGCCGATCGCCGGGCGCGTGGTCTTGGCGAAAGCGACGGTGCGCTGCCCAGCCTTAACCACGCGGCCCCCTCCCTTGACGTTCCATCGCCTCACGCTGCACGGGCCCGCGGCCCGCCCGGCATCGATCATACCCACCAGACGGCTCAGCTGCCCAGATGCACCAGATACTTCGCGCCGTCGGAGAACGTGCACATGCCGGCACCCTGGCGCGCGTTGGCCATCCGATAGCCGCAGCTCAGGAACGCGCCGCTGCGGCTGTGGGCGCTCGCCACGCCGCGGCGCACGGCGCCTACGCCAGCATGCACGCCAGCGACGCGCAGCGGAAGAAGCGCGCGGCCTATGCTAGTTCTTCGCCGAAGCTGCAGCCGTAAAGCGCCCGGCGAGATCGGGCTGGGAGCCGTAGCGCTCGAGGGTAGGCTGCATCGTCTGCGCGAGCGCATCGAGCCGTTCGGCGGGCGCAGGGTGGGTCTTGAACATCAGCGCGAGGCTTGAGTCCGCGGGATTGATCGCCTCGAGCGTCTGCAGTACCGCGGGCAGGCCGTAGGCGTCGTAGCCGGCGCGGGCCGCGATCACCACGCCGAGGCGGTCGGCCTCGAGCTCGTCGGACTTGTCGAGCCCGCGCGCGTAAAGCTCGGTGCCGGCGGAGATCAGCTTGTTGCGCGCCTCGCTGTTGCCGCGGTTGGCGAGCGCGAGCGAGAGGGCGTCCGCGGCGAGGCCGGTCCTCGCGTTCTTCTGCATCGCCGCCAGGTGATGCTTGCGCAGCACGTGCGAGATCTCGTGCGCCAGCACGCCGGCCAGCTCGGCTTCGCTGCGCAGGCGCGCGTACAGGCCGCGGGTGATGAACACGTTGCCGCCCGGTGTGGCGAAAGCGTTCACGGTGTCGGTATCGAGCACGCCGAAATGCCACGGCAGGCCGGGGCGCTCGGTATGCAGCGCGAGCCAGCGCCCGACGCTGTTGACGTAGCGCTGCAGGCGCTCGTCCGGTACCAGCGGCGCCGAGCAGACGCGCCGCCACGGCGCGCCCGATCGAGATCTCCTGCGGCTCGTCGACCTCGCTGCTCGCCTGCTGGATCTTCTTGACCGTGCCGACCAGCCTGTTGAGGTCGAGTGAGAACTGCGCCTGGGCGGGAGGCGCGGCTGCGGCGAGTAGCAAGGCGCAGAGGGCGGCGCGCACGTTCAGGGCCCCGTGGGGTAATCGACGGACCGCGATTCGAGCTTGCCCCTGCGCGCAAACGCCTTCGCCGCATCTTCGCCAGGCTCTTTTCGTCGATGTCGATCATGACGATGTCCGGGTCCGGCGCGAGCCGCACGGCGTGCAGCCGCACGAACAAGTCGACCAGGCGGTTCTCGAGCGGGGCGGAGAGATGCAGCCAGAATATTTCCGCCGCTGCGAGCGCGCCGAGGAATAGGGGTCGGTTCAACGTGATCTGCGCGAACGGTAGTGCTGCAGAGTGCCCGCGCGGCGGCGCGGGCGTCAAGCCGGAAGCTGGTAGCCCTTGTCGCCGAACAGCCGCAGGCAGGCGTCCACGGCGTCCGCATCGAAGAGCTGGCCGCGTCCGTTGGCGATCTCTTCCAGCGCGGCGTCCAGGCCGCGCGCCGGACGGTAAGGACGGTGCGAGCCCATCGACTCGACGACGTCGGCAACCGCAAGGATGCGCGCCTCGAGGATGATCTGCTCGCCCTTGAGGCCCTGCGGGTAGCCGCTGCCGTCGAGGCGCTCGTGGTGCTGCCGCGCCACTTCGGCGATCGGCCAGGGGAAGCGGATGTCCTTCAGGATGTCGTATCCGGACTGCGCGTGCATCTTGACGATCTCGTACTCCGCCGGCTGAAGGCGCGTCGGCTTGGACAGGATTTCGGCCGGCACCGAGATCTTGCCGATGTCGTGCAGGCTGCCGGCGATGTCCAGTCCGCGGCAGCGCTCGGCGTCCAGCCCCATCTCGTCGGCGATCGCCGCCGCGAGCTTGCCGACCCGGAGTTCGTGGCCCGCCGTGTAGGGGTCGCGGATCTCGACCATCGTCGACACCGCCCTGATGGTGCCGGTCATGGTTTCCTCGAGCTGCGCCATGTACTCTCGCACGCGATTGCCCGAAGTCTTGTACTCGGAGATGTCTTCTACCTGGACCACCAGGTGGCGCAGCTTGCCCAGCGAATCGCAGACGCGCGCGGCGTTGGCCCTGATCCAGACCGTCCGTCCGTCCTTGCGCACGATCTGTCCCTCGGTGCGCACGGCCTCGCGCTCACCACTGAGCATCTGCGCGAACAGCTTCAGCAGCGGCTCGACACTTTTCGGCGCAAGGAACTTCTGGAACGGCTCGCCGACCAGCTCGGCTGCAGGGTATCCCGTGATGGCGCAGATCGAGCGATTGACTTTAACGGTGCGCCCGTCGGTCCCAATGAGGACGATGCCGATGCTGGCGCTTTCGAACGCCTGCTTGAACTGCTCTTCGCTGTCGAGCAGTTTGCGCTCGGCCTCGAGCCGGCGGTCGTTTTCGGCGAAGCGCCCCATGGCAAAGCCCACGTCGCGCGCCGTCTGCTCGAACAGCTGCACGATTTCGGCGTCGAAGAAGCCGGGAATCGCCGAGTTGTAGCTCAGGGTGCCGACAATCTCGTCCTCGACCCGCAAAGGAAAGGCCGCCGACGTCGCGACGCGCAATTCCCTCGCGGCCGCGCGCCATGGTTCGAGGGCGGGATCATGCATGAAGTCTTCAATGATGACTGTGCGGCCCTCGCGGATCGCTGTCCCGATCGGGCCACGGCCGCGCGGGTCATTGGCGTCGGTGCTGATGTCGGCGTTCGCCAGATAGGTCTCGAGCCCGCGTGACATGGCGACCGGCCGGACTTTGCCGCTCCCCTTCTCGACCATGCTGATCCAGGCGCCAACCAGACCGCCTTCGTCGACCGCGACGCGGCAGGTCTCACGCATCACTTCGTCCAGCGAGTTCGAACGCACCAGTGCTTCGTTGGTTTGCCACAGGGTCTGATACAGGCGATTGAGCGATTGAATGCGCGCTTCCGTGCTCTTGCGCGCCGAGATATCGTGAGCGACAGCGTGAAAAAAGCCGCGCCCGTCGACTTCGAAGTAGCGCGCGCTGATCTCGACCGGAAAGGTCGAGCCGTCCGCCCGCTGGTGGACAGACTCGAACATCAGCTCGCCGCGCTTCTCGATTTCGCGCTTGTCACGTGCCAGTGATTCGAGCGAGTCGGGAGCCCGCAGCTCCGCAATGCGCTTGCCGAGCAGCGCTGAGTGCGGGTACCCGTATATTGATACGGCCCGCTCGTTCGCTTCGAGGATCCGCCCGTCGGCGTCGTACAGAAAGGTCGGGTCGCGCGCGTAGGGCGCCAGCTGTCGGAAGTGTTCCTCGAGCGCGGCGCGCTCGAGCGCAGCCTTTTGCTGGAACAGCACGTCCGCGAACTGCCGACGGCGCTCGAGCCAGAACACCGCCAGGGCGGCGAGCGTGATCAGCAGCACCGCCCACGCGGCGATGATCTGTGTGCTCCGCGTCAGCGGCGCGAGCGCCTCGGCGCGATCGATCTTCACCAGAATACGCCAGTCGGTCCCGCTGATCGGTGCGTAGGCATAAAGCACCGGCACGCCGCGGCGATCGACGCCTTCGGCTACGCCGTGCCGGCCCTTGAGTGCCAACATGGCGGGAAGGTCGCGCCTATGCAGCGCGACCGGTGGCGACGCGCCCTCCGTGCCGCGCCTGAGCGGGCTGAGGTGCACCACGGTGTTGCCCTGGGTGCGGATGAGCACGCTTTCGCTGGAGCTGAAGCTGGACAGCGGATCCTCCAGCAGCGAGTACAGCACGTGGCGCGGGTCCCAGTACAAGACGATGACGTCCTCGCTAACGCGCGCCGCTGCTTCGAGCTCGCGGCTCGGCACCACGAATGCCAGGCGCAGGCCTGTGCCCGCGCCGAAGCGCTGCGGCCCGAGCATCACCCGCCGTTCGCCTTGCGCGGCCTGCCGCACGGCTTCGCGCACCGCTTCGGAGTCGGGAAAAGTCTCGCCCGCAGTGGCAATCTCGAGCCCGTCGCCCGCTGTCACCGAGATCCCGGAGTAGCCGAGCGCTACACGCATCCGCTCCAGGTAGGCGAGCTCAGCCAGCAGCCGCTTGGTCTGCAGGGATTCCCCCGCAAGCGACAAAGCACCTTGCAAGGTGGCGGCATCGCCCCAGCGTTCCGAGAGCCAGTACTCGATTGCCTTGCCGCGCAGCTCGGCGGTCTGGACCAGCCTGTAGCGGTACTGGCGTACCGCCTCTTTCTCGGATGTGCGGTTGGCGAAGTAGGCCAGTACCGCGACCAGGAGGGCGAACACAAGGACGACCAGCACGCTCGTCGCAACGGCGCCGCGTGCGCGGGTTTTGGAGCGTGCGGCAGGTGCAGAAGCGTACATGCGATGCATGCCTCCGGTCTCGCGACTCCCCTGCCCCCGGGAACTATAGTCCCATTCCAGATGCGGCGAGCCTGCCGAACGGGAGGCCGTCTTCTGGCCATGGGTATTTGTTGCGGTGCGT
>CAVZVA010000006.1:0-32872 GCA_963778655.1 uncultured delta proteobacterium | reverse complement strand
AGGGCGAAATTACTGCGTCTGAATTAAAAAGTCCAACAGCGATTAAAAAGTATGGTGGTTATGGCGTCGATGCAAACGGAGATGGCATAGCGAATCCCTATGACATCGAGGATGCTGTTTACAGTGCAGCAAATTATTTATCCAAATATGGCGCATCGAGTGGCGATTTGAAGCGTGCAGTTTTCAACTATAATCACAGTGAGCAGTACGTAGAAGATGTGTTGTATTTTTATAATTTATATAATGGTTATAGTGCTGATCTCAAGGAAGCAGTGTTATCCAATATACACTAAGGGAAGTGCAATCTACACCAGCGTATTTGGAATTTATGGCTAGTTACAAAAAAATAGCTACCCAAAGAGGATAGCTATTTTTATACATGATTATGTTGCTTTGTGCATACTTTTTAAAACGAGGCTTACGATGAAGATTAACACAATCGCACCAATTAATGCTGGAAATACGTAGAAATTTACTTACTTTCCAGCCCCAGTTACCTAAAACTGTACTGCCAATATGCAGCGATCCGATAACCCCAGCAATAATGTTTCCGATAACGCCTCCTGGGACGTCCTTCCCTACTAATAACGCCCGCTAACCAACCTAAAAACGCCTCCGATAATTAAAAACCAAATGAAGCTAAACATAACATCCATCTCCTTTAGATAGTAGAAATAATGGCAATTTCTTTTTATTTATGCCCTCTAAGTGTGGATGTTACTCTAAAATTTATTATTTTTTTTGGCTCTACACCAAAACATGTACTTGCATTCTTGCAACTAATAAAATATCTGCATCATAAGTATGCTTCATCTAAAATTGCTATCCACACTGTGTCAAAAACAACCGAAAAACACTTAAAAAAGTACAAAAACAACTCAAAATAGAGCCATTTTCTCTCCGCTGATCACGCTACAAAATAAAATTTGTAGGATAAATGACTTATAACCATTCTGATAAAACAGGCTATAAAAACTTAAAAAACCTCGAATTTTCAAACTGTCGATTTCGATATACGACATATTTTTAAATAAGCGCCATTTCAGGTCTTTAGTTCCTGTTTGTCACTTATTTATATTTAAGTCGTATATCAATTTTGACAAATGGACTTTTTAGCGTTTGAAAAATATTCTATAAAAAATTTGTTTTCAGTATTCGCCAGTGAAAAATAAATGCGACCTCGCTATTTGGACCTGCTCAGAATTCATGCGAATGTTTTGCGGGAACAGATTTTGGTAGAGCCTTAATTTGGTTATAATAATTTCTGTGCTTTCGTGGATAATTATTTAATAACGTTTGCGCCTAATGTATGCTCGAAGTGTTTTAGCGCCCAGTCATGCCCTGCAGCATCAAAACTTGCTACACAGTTTTCATAAATAATTGTAGGGATACCCTGATTATAGGCATCAACTGCTGTATGCAAAATACAAATATCGGTGCGAACACCAACCAGATGAATTTCTTCAATGCCCCGTTCCTTTAATAAGATGGCCAAATTTGTCCCAGCAAATGCACTGTAACGAGTTTTATCGAGCCAAAGTACCTTTTCTTTATGATCGCATAGGTTTCGCCTACTTTACCATATAAATCACGTCCTGCAGTTCCTCGAATATTATGCGGAGGGAAAAGTTTTGTTTCAGGGTGATAATTGTCATCTTTTTCATGTAAGTCATTAACGAATACTACCAATTCTTGTTCGGCCATAAAATGCTCAATAAGTGCTGCAATATTCTTGTCTAGTGCTTGACCAGGTTCTCGACATGTTAATTTTCCATCAGTTGCTACAAAATCATAGGTATAATCGATTACAAGTAAAGCTTTTTTCAAGTACTCCACACTCCTTTAGGTATTAATTCACTTTTATCATGCCATAACGGGTCTATTTTGTCAGAAAAATGAATAAATTTTAATGTTCTGAATTTTTTGCCAATTGACAATTTTGCTAGTATAATATGAAAAAGGCGAGGTGATAATTATGAATATGGCTGTTATGAAACGTTTGATCGACAAGGTTTTATTATTGCAGCACTACATATGGTAGTAATGCTGAACTTAGCTGTTGAGTTTTTATTCGTATTGTAATCTCGTGAAAAATAACTAGAAAGGTGAGTACAATGCTAATCTTATATTAAAGCAACTGTAAAGACAGTTTCATTGTCACTCACGGTTGCTTTTTTTATTTTCATATAAAAGGCTTTTTGGAGAATATCTCAATACATACAGAATACGTGAAAAAGGGTGGTTTTTATAATGACAAAATGGTGGAAATACATGCCGAGTTTACTTTTAATGTACATTTACCTCTAGAACGTCGTACGACAGCGGGAGAAGGTGGTTATTTAAGTCCCACGCAGAGTGCAGCAGCGTTTAATAAAGGTATGCCGGAGGAGCTGTATTTCACATGGGTACATACGATGATGCAGAAGTATAACGGACGCCCCCACTGGGGAAAACAAAATCATTTAACAGCTACGTTTGCATAGGAGCTTTATCCAAGTGTTGCGAATTTCCCGACTATACGCACAGAATATGGCCCAGATGATGTGTTTCTGACAAACTATTTAAATTTTTTTTTTTTTTTTTTTTAAATCAAATTTAAATGAAATATCAAAATATTGGACATAACGAGATAAAAGTCATGCTAATTCAGCATGAAAACGATTTCAATGTATAATGTTTTTTCTAATTTCAAGAACACTGCGCTGGTCTCGATGATCACGCTCTCGGACCTCACCTTCGAGGCCCAGGCGCTGCGCGCCTCGACCATGCGCACCGGAGAGATCTTCGGGCTGTTGCTCGCCTTCTACTTTGCGATCGCGCTGGTGATCACCGCGCTCTTCCGCAAGCTCGAGCGTCTGGACGCGCTCAGCTTCCGCGAGGCGGGAGCGCGAAGGTGATCGACTTCGGGTACGCCGCCCGCTGTCTGCCGGCACTGCTCTCCGGGCTGGTGGTGACGATCGAGGCGACGCTCGCAGGGACGGCGATCGCGCTGGTGCTCGGATTGCTGTGGGCACTGCTCGGCTACGTGCGGCTGCTCGCGGTGCGCTGGCCGGTGCGCGCCGCAGTCGAGCTGGTGCGCAGCACGCCGCTGCTGGTGCAGCTGTACTTTCTGTTCTACGTGCTGCCCGGGGCGGGAATCGTGCTCTCGCCCTTGCTCACCGGCGTGATCGGGCTCGGCCTGCACTACAGCGCGTACATGGCGGAAGTGTACCGCGCCGGCATCGACGCGGTTCCGCGCGGGCAGTGGGAAGCCGCACGCGTGCTCGGGCTCTCGCCGCTGCACACCTTCCGCGCGGTCATCCTGCCGCAGGCGGTGCGGCCGATGATTCCCGCGCTGGGCAACTACCTGGTCGCCATGTTCAAGGACACGCCGATGCTGAGCGCGATCACCGTGCTCGAGCTGCTGCAGCGCGCGAAGCTGCTGGGCGCCGCCCAGTTCCGCTATCTCGAACCGCTCACCCTGGCCGGCCTGTTGCTGCTGGCGGTGAGCCTGCCCGCCTCCCGTCTGGTCGCGAGCCTGGAGACCCAGCCATGAACGACGTGAAGCAGCCGGTGCTGGCCCTGCGCGGGTTGCACAAGAGCTACGACGGCCACCCCGTGCTGCGCGGGCTTGATCTCGCGGTCGCGCCCGGCGAGAAGCTCGCGCTGATCGGGCCGAGCGGAGCGGGCAAGTCGACGGTGCTGCGGCTGGTGGTCGGGCTCGAGCGCCCCGATCGCGGCCGCATCGAGCTGTTCGGCCAGCCGAGCTACGACGCCGCGAGCGGGCGCGAGCAGCCGCCGCGCCGCGGCCGGGTCGGCATGGTGTTCCAGCACTTCAACCTGTTTCCGCACATGACCGCGCTGCGCAACGTGATGGAGGCGCCGCTGCACGTGCTCGGGCTGAGCCGGCCGCAAGCCCAGGCCCGCGCCCGCGCCCTGCTCGCGCAGGTGGGCCTTGCGGACAAGGCCGAGGCCAAGCCTGCGCAGCTGTCCGGCGGCCAGAAGCAACGGGTGGCGATTGCGCGCGCGCTGGCGATGGAACCCGAGCTGATGCTGTTCGACGAGATCACCTCGGCGCTCGATCCCGAAACCGTGGGTGAGGTGGTCGGCGTGCTGCGCGCGCTCTCGTCGGACACTCCGATCACGATGTTGCTGGTGACCCACCACATGGCGCTGGCGCGCGAGCTCGCGGACCGGCTGGTGTTCATCGCCGACGGGCAGGTCGTCGAGCAGGGTCCGCCGCGCGCCCTGCTCGCGTCGCCGCAGAGCGCCCGGCTGCAGGGCTTCCTGCGCGCGCTGCTGGAGTGAGCGCCCGCCAGTCCTTGCCCTGCAGCCCGCGCCGGGCGTACACCCGAGGTTCTCGCCGGATCTGCTCACCTCTCGCCCGTGGCGGAGCGCGAGCGGCGCAGCGAGCACGATGCCTGCCCCGCAAGACACAGCAGCACGCAGCGTGCGACGGGCGCCCTGGCTCGTGCTGGCCTCGCTGACCGCGGGGCTGCTGTGCGGTGCGCAGATCGCGGCGTTCCACGATGTGCGCCAGGACGATCCATTCATCACCTACCGCTACGGCCAGAACCTGGCCGAGGGCCACGGCCTGGTGTTCAACCCGGGCGAGCGCTTCCTCGGTGCGACCAGCCCTGGACACATGCTGGTGGCGGCGCTCGTCTATCGGCTGCAGGGCCGCGCGCGCACGCCCGCGCTGATGGCCGCGCTCGGCTGCGTGGGCTGGAGCGCGCAGGCGGTCGCCGCGTTCGCGCTGCTTTCGCCCGCGCTCGGCGCGCTCGGCGCGGGCGCGCTGGCGCTACTGCTCGATCTGGGCGCGGCCCGCTCGTTCATGTGGGTGCCGTTCGAGACCAATCTGATGGCTGCGTTCGCTCTGGCGGCCCTGGCCGCGGCGCAACGCGAGCGCTGGTCGCTGGCCGCGCTGTGGGCCGCGCTCGCCTGCCTGTTTCGACCCGATGCGCTGCTGCTCGCGGCGATCGTGCTGGGCTTTTGCGCGTGGGAGCAGCGCGCCCGCGCGCTGCGGCCGCTGCTCGTGCTAGTCGGGTGCGGACTGCCCTGGGTGGCGTTCGCGACGCGCTACTACGGCACGCCCATGCCGCACAGCGCGGTCGAGAAGTTCCAGCGCACGCCCTTGCCTCAGTACCTGACGCACACGCTGCTGCACGTCGGGCAGACCGTGTTTCCCTTTGCAGACGCTCGCTTCTTCTGGGCGGCGCCCGCGTGGCTGCTGGCGGTCGCCGGCGCGGTTGCGCTCGCGCGCCGCGAGCGCAAGCTGGCGATGCTCGGGCTCTACGGCGCGGCCCAGCTGCTCGCCTACCAGGTGATGCGCCCGTTCGCGGGCCACGACTGGCACCTCTACCCGATCGCGCTGGTCGCGGTGTTGTGCAGCGGCGGGGGCCTGGCGCTGCTCGCGTTGCACGCCCGGCGGCTGTGGGCGCGCGCCGGCGCGGCCGCCGTGTTGAGCGGGCTTTTGCTGCTGGCGGCGGCGCGCACCGCGATCGCATCGCGCGACTACGCGCACGGCCACTGGACCGGGCGGCGCGACGCCGCCTATCGCCGCATCGCGCGCTTCCTGCGCGACCGCGCGCGCCCCGGCGAGCAGTTCGCCTCGATCGAGGTCGGTACGCTGGCCTATTACTCGGGCCTGTCCGCTTACGACCTCGGAGGGATCGTCACCGATCTCGAGCGCACTGCGCTGATCAGCCGGCCGGTGCGCTACCTCGTGCTCGACACCAAGTACATCACGCACGCGCCGCCCTGGCCGCCCCTGTTCAGTGCGGCCGACGGCGACTTCAAGGCCTTCGTGTACTACCTGCCGCGCGTGCCGGGCGGCCTCTGAGCCCGCGCGGCCGGCTTGTCTGTGCGGCCGTGCGGTGCGAAGAATGGGTCATGCGGTGCCTGATTCTGCTCCTCTCCGGGTTGGCGGCGCTGGCCGTCGGTTGCGCGCGTTCGCGGCAGGCGGCCGGCGGATCGCACGGCGAGGTGGAGCGCGCTGCGCCAGCGCACGATGAGCGCCCGCGCTACGGCGCGGTCATGGGCGAGATCGGCCGCCGCTTCGAGCTCGCAGGCCGTGCCGTGGTCGCCGGACGCTTCGAGCTGGCCGCGTTCGAGGTCGGCGAGCTGCAGGAAGCGTTCGAGCAGGATTCTGCCACGGGCCGAGCTGCCCCAGGAAGGCCCGACCGCGGGCCTGCCCGCCATGGCCGCGGCCTTCTTGAAGACGCAGCCCGCGGCACTGCAGCGCGCGGCCGCCGCCAAGAACCCGCAGCAATTCTCGGAGGCCTTCGGCGCGGCATCGGTCGCGTGCAACGGCTGCCACCAGGCCTCCGGCCACGGCTTCATCGAGATCCCCAGCCAGCCCGGCAAGAGCGTGCCTGACCTCGAACCGGTCGCTGCGGGCAAGCCCTAGAGCACCGAACATATTGAAACACGCACGATTTCGGGGCCCTCGCGGGCGCATGGCACGCGCGCTCCCCGCTCGACGTAGGATGGACTACGCCTTCGGGCTCCCGCCCGCGCCCTGCATCCCGCCATGACCCCGACTTCGCACACGTTTCAATATGTTCGGTGCTCTAGATCAGAGCTCGCGATTCGGGATCGAATCACAAACTCTGATTTCTCCTTTGATTGTCAGGGAGTCGCGCCGACTCCCTCAGGGGTGGGCCTTGGCTTCGGCTTCGGCGGGCGGCGCCGGCTGCAGCGCCCTGCGGTTGAGGCTCCACTTGAGCGCGGGCGGAGTCACCATGGTGGTCACGATCACCATCACGACCACGGCCGAGTACGCGGCCGAGTTCACCACGCGCTCGCCTTTGACCGTCAGCGCCATGCCGATGTTGGCGAAGATCAACCCGACCTCGCCCCGCGGGATCATGCCGATGCCCACGCTGAGGCGATCGATGCCCTTGCCGATCACCCCGAAGTAGCAGGCCTGCTTGCCCACCACCGCCGCGACGATCAGGGCCGCGGCCAGGCCGAGCACCCCCGGCTGGCCAAATGAGGCGAGCTCGGTGCGCATGCCCATAAGCACGAAGAAGACCGGCACCAGGAACGACGAGATCGGCTGCACCAGCTCCTCGAGCTGGTGCTCGCCGCGGTCGGTGAAGTCCCGATAGTGCACTTGCTCGAGGATCAGTCCGGCCGCGAATGCGCCCACGATCGGGGCCAGCCCGATCGCGCTCGCCAGCCACGACAGCACGAAGCAGAAGGCCAGCCCCACCGCCAGCAGCACCCCGCGCGCCCGCAGCTGGGACGCCAAGGCGAACACGCGCGGCGAGAGGCTGATGCCGATCAGCAGCGACCCCACCAGAAAGCCCACCGCCTTGACCAGCGTGAGCACGACGTCGAGCCCCGCCAGCTCGGTGCCGTTGTCGGCCGCGGCGATCACGCCGGTGACTACCGCCAGCACCACCAGACCCATCACGTCGTCGATCACCGCCGCGCCCAGGATGATGCGCGCTTCGTCGCTCTGCGAGCGATCGAGATCCTTGAGCACGCGCGCCGTGATGCCCACGCTGGTCGCGGTCAGCGCGGCGCCGAGGAAGGCGTGCACGTATACGCTCTCGTGCGGCAGCAGCCAGGACGAGGCCGCCCAGCCCAACCCGAACGGCGTGATCACCCCGACCGTGGCCACCATGAACGACGACAGCCCGACCTTCATCATCTGTCCGATCGTCGATTCGAGGCCGACCTCGAACAGCAGGATGATCACGCCCAGACGCGCCAGCATGTCGATCGACGCGTCGTCCTTGATCCAGTCCAGGGCGTGCACCCCGACCAGCGACAGGTTGCCCAGCAGCACACCGAACACAAGCTCGCCCAGCACCGACGGCTGACCCAGCCGCACCGCCAGGTCGCCGCCGATCTTGGCGGCTACCAGCACCAGCCCGAGGGCCAGCACCACCGACGCCACCGGGTCGGCGTGGTCGCCGCCCGCGCCGCCGGATGCGAACGCGGGTGAGGCCACGGAAAACACCGCCAGAAGCGAAAGGGAGAGCCAACGTGTCACAGCCAAGCTCGAAGTGGGAAGGCTCGAGTCGAGCCAGATGGGGCGGAGCCGGCACGCGTCAGAGCTGCGCGTGCCCGGCTCCAACAGACGCAGTCTACTCGGTCGCCACGGCGGTGGCGGCGGCGGCCGACGCGAGCGCCTCGGGTGCCGCATGGGTTCCGCCCGCGAGCGCGTCCGGATTGTACGCCAGCACGCCGATCTCGTGCAGGTCGAGACCCTCGATCTCCTCCTCCGGCTTGACGCGCACGCCCAGGGTGGCCTTGAGCAGGTACCACAGCGCCAGGCTCGCGAAGAAGGTGAAGGCGCCGGCCGCGACCACGCCGATGCCCTGCGCCACCAGCTGCTTGATACCGCCGCCGTAGAGCAGACCCAGGCCCGGCTGCGCGTCGCCGCCCGCAAAGCCAGGCGCCGCAAACAGGCCGAGCGAGAGCGTGCCCCACACGCCGTTGACCAGGTGCACGCTGAGCGCGCCGACCGGATCGTCGAGCCGCAGCTTGTCCCAGAACGGGACCGCGAGCACCGCGAGCACCCCGGCGATGCCGCCGATCCAGAACGAGCCGCCGGCCGTCACAAATGCGCACGGACAGGTGATGGCGACTAGACCTGCGAGGCAGCCGTTCAGGGTCATCGTGATGTCGGGCTTGCCCAGCATCACCCAGGCGGTGAAGGTCGCTGCGATCGCGCCCATCGCAGCCGCGAGGTTGGTGGTCATTGCGATGTGTGCGATGGCCGGACCGTCGGCCGCCATGGTGGACCCTGGATTGAACCCGAACCAGCCGAGCCAGAGGATCAGGGTGCCGAGGGTGGCCATGTGCATCGAGTGTCCGGGGATCGCGTGGACCTTGCCATCCTTGTAGCGACCGAGCCGCGGGCCGATCACGATGATGCCAGCGAGGCCGGCCCAGCCGCCCACCGAGTGCACCACGGTCGAGCCCGCGAAGTCGAAGAAGCCCTGCGAGGCCAGCCAGCCGCCGCCCCAGATCCAGTGACCCGGAATCGAGTACACGACGGCGGTCAAGAGCACCGAGAAGATGATGAACGAGAGGTACTTGTTGCGCTCGTCCACGCAGCCCGAGACGATGGTCGCGGCCGTGCCCGCGAACACCAGCTGGAAGAAGAACTTGCATTCGAGCGGCACCACCGTCCAGGACAGCGAGCTGTACTTCGCGTTGTCCATTAGCATGAAACCGAAGCCGCCGATGAGCGAGTTTCCGTCGGCGAACATCAGGTTGAAGCCGAGCAGCCAGAACGCGACGGTCGCCGCGGCGAACACGATGAAGTTCTTGCCGAGGATCGTGCTGGCGTTCTTGGCGCGGCACAGACCAGCCTCGAGCAACGCGAAGCCCGCGTTCATGAAGAACACCAGCATGGCTGCGATCAAGGTCCACACGGTGTCCATCATCATCTTGTTGGCGTCTAGCTTGGCGGCGACGTCCGCCATGGTAAGCGGAGCGTCCTCGGCCATCGCCAATGCCGGCACGAGGACAAGCGCTGCGGTCAGCAGGGTGCACGTCAGGCCTACGCGCGCTTTTCGTGGGTCGGATGCAGGTCCGCTGATCATCGTTCTTCCTTCTGCTCCCCGGGGAGCCTCTCAGGTCCGATCGCCGTCGTAGCGGAGTCATATTTCGAGCAGATTTCCATCTGCGCGCAGGACGGTATCGTGTGGCATTTCGCCCGGGCTCGCCGGACGCCGCGAAGGCCGCCGCGGCTAGCCGGGCACGCCGTCCAATTCGACGATTTCTCCGCAATTTTGCCTACGATCCGAGCTCCGGCCGCGCGCACGTCTCCTGGGCCGCACGCGGGCCGCCGGTTGCAGATTTCGATTGAGATTCGAGTCGGTGTCCCGCCTGCAACACGTGGGGTGACCCGGAGCGGGCGGGACCGGCTCTTCGCACCCCGGCCGGTTCGGGCGGCGACTTGTTGCCACCGCGTTGTCAGCAGGGGCGGGCCGCTTCTTTCCTGCTGACACGATGCTGTCAGGGGGGCTCGCGTACACCAGCGGCTGGCGCGCGAGACGCGCGTTCCCACAAGGAGAAAGTCGATGGCGAACAAAGTCGAGTGGTTCGAGGTGTTGGGCAAGGACGCAGCCAAGCTACGCGGCTTCTACGGCGAGCTGTTCCAGTGGACGTTCGAGCTCGCGCCCGACCCGGGCATGGACTACGGCATGACCAAGCAGGCCGACACCGGTCTCGGTGGCGGCGTGGGCAAGGCGCAGGACGGCAAGGGCTGGGTCACGTTCTACGTCCAGGTGGCCGACCTCGAGTCGACCATCAAACGCGCCGAGAAGATGGGCGGCAAGCTGGCCATGCCGATCACCAAGTTGCCCGATCTCTCGATCGCGGCGATCGCGGACCCCGAGGGCCATGTGATCGGGCTGATGCAGCGGTAGCACCGCAGATCGCAAGACTGTTTCGGGGTTGTCACGGCGGTGCTGCCCGAGAGGGAATTGCGGCGCCGTGAAACAGGAAGTCGGGAAGACGGGAAGGTCCGGCGGTTGCCCCGACGATCGCCAGCCAGGGCCCGCAACTCCCGATCGACGTGGCAGGTCTTCCCGTCTTCCTGTGATCCCGAGCGCTCCGGGCCCTCTTTCGGCCGGGCGGTGTATGCTGCGCCGGTGCGCAGGGCCGACCGCCTGTTTCAGCTCGTGCAATTGCTGCGTGCACGACGCTTCTACACCGCAGCCGATCTCGGCAGCGAGCTGGCCGTCTCCCCGCGCACCGTCTATCGCGATGTACGCGATCTGGTGGTCAGCGGGGTGCCGATCGAAGGCGAGCCGGGCGTCGGATACCGGTTGCGCCCCGGGTACGAATTGCCGCCGCCGACCTTCAACACCGACGAGATCGAGGCGCTGGTGCTGGGCGCGCGCATGGTGCAGGCCTGGGGCGGGGAGGCGCTGGCGCAGGCCGCGCGCCGCGCGATCACGAAGGTGGAAGCCGTGCTGCCCGAGCCGCTGCGAGCGCTGCTGTCGCGCACGGCGCTGTACGCGCCGGCGGGCCCGTGGACGCAGGAGCTGGTGCGCGAGCTCGACGTGCTGCGGCAGGCGATCACCGAGCAGCGCAAGGTTCGCTTCCGTTACACCGATGCGCAGGAGGCCGCGAGCGAGCGCGCCGCGCGCCCGCTCGGCCTCTACTTCTGGGGCGCCAAGTGGTCGCTGGCCGCCTACTGTGAGCTGCGCCGCGACTACCGCAACTTCCGGCCCGACCGCATGCGCGAGCTGACCCTGCTCGACGAGAGCTTCGACGGCGCCGACGGCATCGACCTGGCCGCGTTCCTGCGCAAGATCGCGGCCGAGCGACCACACGATCAGGCCCGCGCCTGACGGCCTGATGCAGAGCTCGCGTGCGCGCGCGGCCTTGCGGGCAGAGACAGGCACCGGGCGCCGAGCTCGTGCTGCAGGTAGCCCGCGCGCGTCGCGTGCGCACGCGCGCGCCGCAGCAGCGCGCGCGGTGCGAACGCCTGCAGCAGCGCGAAGTGGCTGCTGCCGTCCTCGTGCATGCCAGTGAGCAGGCCGTCGGCCACGGACGGAACGAGCGGTCTATTCGGTGGGCATGCTCGAGCCGATCGACTGGATGCGGCCGTTGCGCTTGACAAGCCGCGCCGGAGATCCATCGATATAAGTAGAGCTTGCGAGCCGTTCGGCTCGCGGCATCGGGGGGCAATAGCAAAGGCGCGCGAGGCCGATACGCCTGCGCCGCAGGCGGCTCGACTTCGCGCAGGAGAAGAAGCCATGACCACGCAGCTTGCAGAGGTACGACCGATTTCTCGACCGTTGCGCTTGGGCCTGGCAGCCGCGAGCACGCTGCTGCTCGGGCTGTTCGCGACAGCGGCTCTGGCGTTGACCGCGCTGTGCGCGCTGCCGGTGATCGTCGTGTTCACGCCCTGGGTGGCGATCGCGATGTGGAAGCAGACGCGCTCGCACGGTCATCACCACGACTATCCCGACGCCCAGGCGTTGGCCCACGCGCACGTGGTGCGCTCGGGGCCGATCGATCGCCTGCCCGCCCACGCGGCCGGCTAGCGCCACCGCGCCGCCCACGCGCACGGGACTCAATGACCGATCACGATTCGGGAACGGCCATGCCGATCGGTCATGTAGCGGTGCGGCCGATGCCGCACCACCGCGAGAGGGTGAATGCGCGAGGCTTTGCCTCGCGCGCAGGGAGTCGGCGCGACTCCCTGACAATCAAAGGAGAAATCAGAGCTTGTGCTTCGATCCCGATCGCGAGCTCTGATTTAGAGCTGGACGCGCGGGGCCCGACCCGCGCAGGCGCCCGCGCCCGGGAGCCCGTCCGGCCGCCGCCACGACGCGAAAAAAATTGCCTGCGGTGCGAAGGAAAGCGCGGCCAGAGGGCATTACGGAGTGCGGTGCGGCTGCCTCCCTCTTCTTTGCAGGCACCGCGGGAGACCAGCCATGCTTTTCGGGAGAATCGTATCGTCCAGCTGCCTGCTCGCGGCCGGCGCATTGTTGTGGGGCTGCAGCGCACAGAAGATGCCGAGCCCGCCCGTCACCGGCACGGTGATTCCGGGCGCGGCGGCGGCGGTGCAGGGCACGGGTGGCGCGGGCAGCGCGCTTGCGGACACCAGCGCGGCAAACACCGGGCTTGCTCCGGGCCAGCAGCCCATGGTCGCGCCGGACGCGGGCGGAGCGCCGCAGATGAACGGGCTGGCGGGTGCGGGCGGTGGCCCCGTGGACATGGGCGAGCCTCCCGACGACATGCCCCTGGCCGACGCCGGCGCTGCGGGTCCGGGCGATGCCGCGGTGCCCCCCGCGGATGCCGGCAATCCGGCGGATGCAGGCGACGCAGGCGGCTTTGGCGGCTTTGGCGGCGAGCCTGACGACGATGGCCCCTGAGGGCAAGCGGTCCGACCGCCTGATCAGCCTCGCGCTCGGCGCCTGCGGCGCCAGGCGAGCAGAGCGAGCGCAGCGAGCGCAGCGAGCCAGGGGCTGCCGTGGCGTGACGGCAGCGCGGTGCATCCGCTCGCGATCTTGGCCGAGAGCGCGTCCGGCGCGGACGGGGAGCCGATCACGTGCGCGAAATCGCGCACGCCGTCGCCTTCGACGTCGCCGTGCGCATCTGCGCTCACCAGCGAGCCGCTGAACCACACCGGTCCTTCGTCTTGCACCGGTGCCGTCCACAGCATGCGCACCCGGCGCGCTCCGCAGTCGGGCACCGACAGCACGCTGCGCGTCGGTAGCTCCACCACCTCGCCCGCACCCAGACCGGCACCGACCGGCAGGCACAGCTCTTCTTCGCGCAGCTCGTTCTGCGGCGGCAAGCGCAACGATCCGGCGCGCGTGCCCTGGCCGTTGGTGATCTCGGCGGTGAGCGCGGCATTCTCCAGCGTGTCTGGCCAGTCGATCGTGATCTCGTAGGAAATGCCCGGCAGATAGCCCTCCAGCGGCAAGCCGAGGATCTCGAGACTGGGGCTGGGCGCGCCGCGGTGGCAGACCTTGCAGGTGTAGCCGTCGGCTGCCGAGCCGGTGAACCAGCGCCCGCCGCCGCCCGCGTCTTCCACCGGGTTGCCGAAGGCTTCGGGATCAGAGAACGCGCGCGCGCCCGCCGGGAACAGCGCGCCAAGCACCAGCAACAATCCGAGCGCCGTCCGCTTCACGGCATACCTCCGGTCCCGTTCGTGGCGACGGTCGCGCCCGGGCCGGCGCCCCTCGACAGCGCCCAGTGCAGCAGGATGGCGTAGCTCGGGTCGAGCGGCGAGGCGAACACGTTGCGACCGAACGCATCGACGCCCTTGTGGCCTTGCCCGCCCTGGCTCGCCTCGAGCGGCTTGCGCAGGAACAGCGACTTCGTCACGGTCTCCGCGGACATCAGCATCGAGACCGAGCGCTCGTAGCTGCGTTGCAGCTCCATCGGCGTCACCGGGTCGCCCGGCATGGTGGTCGCGGGGTCGAGGCGCATCCTGCCAGGGCCGAAGACCTGGAAAAAGCGCTTCTCGGAGCCGTGGCATTCGGAGAAGGCGCAATCGCGCAGCAGCACCGGGTAGACGTCGCTTTGGAACAACGCGAAATCCGGGCTGGGCGGCGGGCCGGACCACTGGCCGGTCTTGCCGCACGCGCACAGCAGCAGACAGCACGCGACCACGAGCGATCGGGCCGGCGGCAGGGCTGCGTGGTCTGCGGTGTACACGGCGGAACGTCCAGTCAGCGCACCGAATCAGGCTCTCGCGCCGATTCCCTCATCAGGCTTGGATCCCAGCTCGCCGGCGAACGCTCAAGGCAGCGTGACGCTCATGCCGGTGTAGTACTGAACGTCGGGCGCGGTCACTTTCTGGCCCATGCCAGGTAGCGTGAAGTCGACGCTCGTCCACTGTCCGGTGCCGTCGTGGTCGGTTACTTCGATCAGCACCTTGTAGGCGCCGTCCGGAACAGCCGCGCCGTTGACGTCGGTGAGAGTCCAGGTGGCATGCTGCGCGCCGAAGCTGCGCAGGGTCGCGCTGGTCACGGCATCGACGCGGCTGCCGCCGGCCTCGTTGTTGAACTTCGACAGATAACGGCCGCGAACGAAGGCCCACACCTTGAGCGTCTTGACGAACTTGCCCGAGCTGTCCTCGATCCAGATCGCGCCCACGTTCGCCGGCGCATAGCGGCCGCGCTGGTTCACGGTGGTCACGTCGAAGCTGAAGCTGCCGCCCGAGGTGCTGGTGCCGCCGCCGGTGCCGCCGCCACTCGCGGTCACGCCCATGCCCCCGCTGCCGATGCCGCCGACGCCGCCGGTGGCGCTCCCGGACACGCCGCCCGTCCCGCGCCCCGCGCCGCCGGTGCCGCCGCCGCCGCTGCCGACGATCATCGTGCCGCCGGTGCCCGTGGGGGGCGACGCGCTTCCGGCCGTGCCGCTGGCGCCCGTACTCGCCGGAGGCGCGGGCACGCCCATGTCATTGGCGCCGGTCAGGGTACCGCCCGCCGCCGCCGTGCCGGCGGACGTCCCGTCACTGGGGGGCTGTGGCGCCCACGTGCCCACGGGTGGCGCGCTGCCAAAGGTGACGCCCGGGTCATTTGCAGCGGACACCTGGCAGGCGCACAGCCACAGTGCGCAACCGGCCACACCCACAACGCGAGCAAACCGACGGAAATGACGACGTTCTGTGGACATGATTGCGTTGCCGAGCCATTGCCTAATGTCCGGCAATGCGCAAATCCTTCATGCGCCATGCGGCGAATCCGCAAACGCCACAACGCGCTCGGGGAATCGCCACACGGCGGCCGGCGTGTCCAGGGTCGGCACCCGCTGTCGGCTGGCGCGGAGCCGGCCTGGGTGTAGATACGTGGCCCCGGTGAGCGCGCGCCTTCCATGGCCGGTCCGATCCTGCCCGCGCGCCGCCGCGGCGCTGGCCCTGCTCGCGCTCACGCAATGCGCGCACGCGAGCGGCAAGCGCCCGGCGGCGGCCGCTGCCAGCGCCGGGCCCGCGACGCAGGCGTCCGCCGCCGCGCCCGCGGGCGAGCCGCCCGATCGCGGCTATCACATGCAGGCGACCTTCTGGCGCGCGCTCGACGTGCGCGACGCGCTGATCGCGGGCGAGCTCGCGCGCGCCAAGCTGTTCGCGAGCACACTGGCCACGCACGACGACGTGCGCGCCTTTCCGGAGGACTGGAAACACTGGGTCGCGGCCATGCAGCAACAAGCCGACAACGTCTCGCTTGCTCCCGATCTCGCGTCGGCGTCGCAGGCGATCGGCGCGCTCGCGCTGAGCTGCGGCGACTGTCATGACCAGATGCGCAAAGGCCAACGAGCGCTGCCGCCGCCCGATCCCAGGCTGCACGATCAGCCGCCCGACACGCTGTCCGAGCGCATGTACCGCCACAGGCTCGCCGCCGACGAGCTGTGGCTCGGGCTGATCGAGCCATCCGAGACGTTGTGGAAGCGCGGCACCGTGACGCTCACCCGCGCGCCGCTCGAGCCGCCGGTGAAGGACGGCGAAGAGGTCGACGCGCGTGTCGCCGAAGACCTGGAACGGATCCGCGCGCTCGCCAAGGCCGCGCGCGCGGCCCGCTCGCACCCCGAGCGGGCGCGCATCTATGGGCAGATCATCGCGCGCTGCGCCGCTTGCCATCTGCGCACGCCGCGCTGATTTCTGACCCGCGTCGCCGCGGTCGGGTCACTGCTGGATGTGGACGGCCGCCTCTCGAGCGTGCTTCAGCGCGCGCATCCTACGCATCCTAGCCCCGGAGGCCCGTGCAAGCGGACGCTGCGAACGTGGCTGTGCGCGCTCGCGGCGAGCGCCTGCGCCGCGTGCAGCCAGGGAGCGGACGGCAGCCATGCGGGCGGCACCGGCGGAGTCGCGAGCATCGCCACCGGCGGAATCGGGGGCGGCACCGGTGGCATCGGCACGGGCCTCGGCACTGGTGGCGCGCCGCTATCGCCGGGCGGCGCGGGCACGGGCGGCGCGGGCATGGCAGCGGCCGGGGCGGGCGCGGGCGGCGTCAGCGCGGGCAGCGGCGGCGCCAGCGCGGGGACGGGCGGCAGCGGCGGCACGGCGGCCGGCACCGGCGGCACCACGGACACCGGCGCGGCGTGCCCGCT
Source organism: uncultured delta proteobacterium (assembly GCA_963778655.1). Lineage (GTDB taxonomy): Bacteria > Myxococcota_A > Polyangia > Polyangiales > JAFGIB01 > CAVZVA01. The sequence goes on along the minus strand of CAVZVA010000006.1, from coordinate 16,354 downwards.
CGGAGCGTCCAACGTGCGCGTCACCGACGTCGAGCTCGGCAGCGCCTACAGCTACAACGAGCTCGACGCCAACCCACCCAACACCGAGCTCGCTCCGCTCGCGCTCTCGCCCATCCCCTCCGGCGGCTCGCGGCTGGCGTTCATGGGCACCGACGGCATGGCGCACGTGGTGCAGCTCGACGCCGACGATCACCTGGTGGCCGGCTCGGCGTTCGGCGTGCCGGCGTTCGACTTCGAAGACGTGTACGCCGACGACGCCGGCGGGGTGCTGCTTTTGACCCGACCCGCGGTCTACGGGATGGGCACGCTCGCCTGCGGCGATCCAGCGAACCTCTGCGGCACTGCGCCGAGCCCGCCGATTCCCTGCTACGACATGTTCCTGGTGCGCTTCGACGGCGGTACCGAGACCTGGGCCGCCAAGCTCACCGACTCGGACGCGACCCATCCGCCCTACCTGACCAGCAAGACCGACAGCAACAACATGGTCTACATCTGGTGGTACGCGCACAACGGGCGCATCGCCTTCGACGGCAGCAACTACGCCGCGTACTTCGGCGCGGCGATCAGCGTCTCGCAAATGGGTTGCGTCAACATCCACCAGGGCGACCGCATGAAGCTGGTGAGCGCCGCCGGCGCGGTGCAGAGCGGCGGCTTCGGCTGGGGCTGCAGCCACAGCGGCTACGAGCGCATCATCTGGGACGCCGCCGCAAACAAATTCGTGACCGTGTGCAAGAACGACGCGCCGACCGGCGGCAAGTCGGGCCGCCTGGCCTTCGCGCCCGCGACCACCACCATCCAACCCGTGGACCTCAACTACGCGAACTTCGGCAGCGTGCTGCCCGCCTCCGGCGGCGGCTACTGGCTGATCACCAGCGACATCCGCGACGGTCAGCCGGCGGGCATGAACGGCCTGGCCGACGTGCACCTGCTGCACGTGACCACGGGCGCGCCCGACATGGACATCACGCTCGCCAGCGATGCCGGCCAGAACGACCGCGCGCCGCACCTGGCCGCCTTCGGCACCCAGCGCATGCTGGCGGCGTGGGAGAGCTCCAGCGCCAGCGGAGACCTCACGCCCAACGACGCAAACCGCAAGCTCTACCTGCAAGCTCTCGACGACGCGACCGGCGCGGCGCAGGGCGCGGCGTACAACGTGCCCGGCGTGGTCGGCAGCCGCTACCAGGACTTCCGCACGTACCCCGACCACAGCGTGGCTTTCCCGGCGCGCGGCAGCAGCTCGACCAGCGTCAAGATCCTGCGCGTGCTGTCCTGCGGCTCCTGAAGCGCGTCACACGCCCCCGTCCGTGTCCGCGCCTGCGTCGGTGTCCTCGTTGCCGGAGGGAGTGTAGGAGCCGCCGCCTTCCACGCCATTGAACAGCGTAGGGCAGCCCAGCTTTACATCGGCCACGCACTCGGGCGGCATTGGCGGCGAGGAGCCGGCGTGCGCGCAGCTCAGGGCGTCGAAGAAGGCGAAGAGCTGATTCAGGCAGCTCTCGATCTCGCCGACCGAGAGCGTGCAGTCGGCCCGGGCGCTGGCGTCGGCGTAGCTACATTGGATGGCGTTGCCGGTCGTATCGCCCGCGCACTCGCTGCGGATCGCCTCGCACTCCGTGGGGTCGGTGCCCACCAGCGAGCGCAGGGCGCAGCCGGCGTCGCTCAACTGTGCAAAGTCCTCGATGTGCGCGTTGCACAGGGCAACCACGTCGCTGTCCGAGAGCTGGCTCAGCTTCTTGTTGGAGGGAACGCCGCTGGTGCTGGATGGCTGCCTGCCGAAGCAGCCGAGCGCGTACAGCCAGAGCAGCACAAGGCACGGCCAGAGCAAGCCGCGGCGCAGAGCACGCGTCCGCACCGCCGCCCGCATGCCGCCCATCCTCTGCAGGGTAACACGAGGCGTCCCGGCGGCACACGTGCCCCAGCGCCTGCTTCACCGCCTACGCCCCGGCAAAAACGCGTTGAGCCGCCGCCGCGGATCGCGCATTCTCGCGGCAGCATGCCGACGAAGAAGAAGCCTTCCCGCCGCGAGCCCAGGGCCCCTGAAACCAAGCAGCTGGTCCGCAGCCCGCAGGAGATCGCCGCCGCGCAGGCCCACGTGCGTGGCATCCTGCGCTTTCTGGGCGAGGACCCCAAGCGCGAGGGCCTGCTCGACACGCCCGCGCGCTACGTGCGGGCGCTGAGCGAGCACTTCAGCGGCTACGGCATGGACGCAGGCGAGTACCTCGCGCGTACCTTCGAACAGGTCGATGGCTACGACGAGCTGGTGCTGGTGAGCGACATCGAGGTGTACAGTCACTGCGAGCACCACATGGTGCCGTTCGTAGGCAAGGCACACGTGGCCTACATCCCCAACGGCCGCGTGGTGGGCCTGAGCAAGGTCGCACGCGTGGTCGACGTGTACGCCAAGCGCCTGCAGGTCCAGGAGAAGCTGACCAAGCAGATCGCCGACGCGCTGCAGCGCCACCTCGAGCCACAAGGGGTCGCGGTGATCATGCAGTGCCAACACTTCTGCATGTGCTACCGCGGCGTGAGGAAGGCGGGCTCCTGGACCACCACCAGCAAGCTGCACGGGCTGTTCCTGATCGACGCGGCCGCGCGCATGGAGCTGCTCACACTGATCGGGCTCAAGCGCCAAATCGGGGGCCAGGGGGAGTAGGGCGCGATGAACGTGGCGGCGGTCGACATCGGCACCAACTCGGTGCGCCTGCTCATCACCGACGCGCAGGGACGCGAGCTCGAGCGGCGGATGCAGATCACGCGACTCGGCCAGGGCGTGGACGTGAGCGGCTCGCTCCACGCCGACGCGATCGTGCGCACCGTCGAGGTGCTGCGCGCCTACGGCCAGGCGATCGCACGCCACGGCGTGGGGCGGGTGCGCGCCGTGGCCACCAGCGCCGCGCGCGACGCCGCCAACCGGGTGCTGTTCTTCGACGCCGTGCATGAGGCGCTGGGCGTGCAGCCCGAGCTGCTTCACGGCGAGCAGGAAGCGCGGCTGTCGTTCGCGGGCGCGACCTCGGGGCTCGATCCGGAGCAGGGGCCGTTCTTGGTGATCGATATCGGCGGCGGCTCGACCGAGCTCGTGCTCGGGACCCGCGCGCCCGAGCAACTGATCTCCGTCGACATCGGCTGCGTGCGCATGACCGAGCGGCACTTGCACGCAGATCCTCCCACACCCGAGCAGCTCGAGGCGTGTTTCGCCGACGCGCGCCGCGAGCTCGCGGCGGTGCGGGGCGCGATCGACGTGGCGCGCGCGCGCTGCACGATCGGCCTGGCCGGAACGGTGACCGCGCTGGCTGCCTTGCAGCTCGGTTTGACCCACTACGACGCGCGGCGCACCCACCACGCACGGCTGACGCGGCCTCAGGTGGAGGCGCTGTTCGCGCGGCTCCACAAGTGCGAGCTCGACACACGCCGCCGCATGCTGGCCGAGCCCAAGCGCGCCGAGGTGATCGTGGGCGGCGTGTGTGTGTTGTTGGCGATCCTGCGCGAGCTAGACATTTCAATCTTGATGGTGAGCGAGTCCGATATCTTGGATGGCCTTGCTGCGTCCCTGCGCTGACCCTATGCGCCGTAACCTGTGCGCGGACGCATCGCGCGCTGGTCAGACGAGCTGGCTGTGCTAAGAGCCCTTGGTCCGAACACGCCATGCGTACCATCGGAATCGATCTTGGTACGACCAACACCGTGGCGGCGTCGAACGCGTCGGTGTTGCCGCGCCGCGCGCCCGCCGTCGGTCCCATCCTTCCGTCGGTGGTCGCCTACCTGCCGAGCGGCGAGATCGTGGTGGGCGAGGCCGCGCGCGAGCGGCGCGGGCTGGACCCCAAGAACACGATCGCCTCGGCCAAGCGCGTGATCGGCGAGGGCTGGCAGTCGTACCCGGCCAGCGAGCTGCGGGCACACTACCCGTTCGACCTCGAGCCGACCGGCGACGGCTTGGTCGGCTTCCGTACGCGCGCAGGGGTGCGTAGCGCGACCGAGGTGGCCACCGAAGTCCTGCGCGCGTTGTGCCGCGAGACAGGCGTCGATCCTACACAGTATTCAGCGGTGGTGACGGTGCCGGCCTCGTTCGGGCGCCCGCAGCGCCGGGCTACGTTGCAGGCCTTGCGCGAGGCGGGCTTCGCGGCCGGTCGCTGCATCGCGGAGCCGGTGGCGACCGCGCTCGCGTACCTCGATCGCAACGATGTCCATCACGGTGCCGTCTACGACTTCGGCGGCGGCACCTTCGACCTGGCGATCATCGATTGCAGCACGGAGACGCTGCGCATCGTGGCCCACGCGGGCGACCCCTATCTCGGCGGCGACGATATCGACCATGCGCTGGCCAGCTGGGCCGCGGAGCAGGTGCTGCGCGAGCACGGCTGGGACCTGCGCAGCGACGCGGAGGTGTTCGTGCGGCTGATGCTGGAGGCCGAACGTGCGAAGATCCGGCTGTCGCAAGCGAGCTCGACCGAGATCCTGCTGGAAGGGGTCGATGCGGCGGCACCGGAGCTTCCGGGCTTGCCCTTCGATCGGCTCACGCTGTGGGAGCTGAGCGCAGGTCTGATCAAGCGCACCTTTCTGGTCTGCGATCAGGTGCTGGCGAGCGCAGGGCTGACCGCGCGCGACATTCAGGCGGTCTTTCTGGCCGGCGGGGGCACGCTGGTACCGGGGCTGCGGGACGCGGTCGCCGAGTACTTCGGCAAAAAGCTGCGTTACGACGTCGATCCCATGCACGCGGTCAGCGTCGGCGCCAGCATCGCGGCCGCCCGCCCGCGGCTGGCCTCGTTGCTGTACGACGACGCGACTTGAGCCGCGGGTGTGCCTTCCAGCTGCTCCGGAAAGTGCGGGCGTCGCTGCGCACCGCGCCGGCACACACTGCGGCCCTCGCCGCCCGAGGCAGCGAGGGCCGTGTGCGCGGCTGTCTTCACCAGCAGGTGTTGGTGGCGCCGATCAGGCTGAGCACGCCGTTGTTCAGCGCGCCGTACGGGTAGGCGATCGTGAACTGGTAGCACATCTCCTGAGTCGTCGACTGCCCGAAGGGCACGCTGCCGCTGGTGGTGTTGTTGTACGTGCAGGTCGAGGTGATGGTGTCGCCGGGCTGCAGCACGTAGGGCGGGTGCAGCATGTAGTTGACCTGCGAGTCGAAGATGAATGGCTGGTCGAAGACCGTTTCCATCCCGCCTCCCGATCGCTGCACGATCGAGGTCATGTGCACGCCGATCGTATGCATGTGCGGGCTGAAGCCCACGATCGTGATCGGTCCGCCAGAGCTGTTGGTGCACGAGCCGCTGTAGCTGCTCATCTGCCCCGCAGGCATGCCGATCGGGCCGCCCAGATCCTCGGTGCCGAGGAAGGTGATGCCGCCGATGTGGGCGCGATTGCTGGCATCGGTCACGCACCATTGCACCGCCGTGCCATCCTGCTGGGCCGTGCCGGTGCTGTTGAAGTGGTGCCACTGGATCATGACCTCGCCGCTGTCGGGCAGCTTGATGCCCACGTCCGGCGGCAGCTCGACGTTGCAGCCGCCTATGGCCCAGCCGCCGATCAGCTCCGCGCTCTCGCCGAGCGTGGTGCCGGTGACGTTGGGTTGGACCGTGCCGGCCGGCTGCGCCGGGCTGGCTTCGATGAAGCCGAGCCAGTGGTGCAGGATCGCGACGTTATCGAAGCGGGCCCCGAAGCGGGTCGCTACGGAGTTCGGAGGCCACGGCACCGCGTAGTAGTACTGGTCGTAGCTCTCTCCGGGCTGGACCGTGAACTTCGAGGTATCGGTGGTCCCGGAGACGCCGTGGGTCGGGAAGTCGTAGCAGGTCTCTCCCGGCTCCGCGACCAACGGTGCTACCGCGGTCGGATCGGTCTCGCACTGGTTGCTCGGCGCGTTGGGATCGGTCGAGCCGTCCGTGCCGCCTGTGCCGCCCATCGCCGCGCCGGCGCCTCCGCCCGTGGTCGCACCGCTGCCGGTGCCGCCGATCATCGTGTTGCCGCTGCCGCCCGCACCGGCGACGCAGGCTGCGCCTGCGGGTGCCGCGCTGGAGAGCCAGGTGTTCAGCGTGGTGAAGTCGGGGGCCGACAGCGCGCTGCCCTGGGGCATCGCCGGTGTGCCCATCTCGTGGTTGATGCGAATGCGCGCCAGCTCGTAGAGCTTCATCGTCTGGTTGAGCAGCGGCTTGGTCGTCCTCACCATATAGTCGCGTTGGAAGTCGGCCAGCGTCAGCAGCGACATCGGCGCCCCGGCGATCGGGGTCGCGCCGTGACAGGTCTGACAGCGCGTTTTGACCACGGTCTCCACCGCACACGGCATCGTGGCCCCGGCCGCACCGGTCGCGGTTGGGCTGGTCGTGCCCGGCAGCCCCTGAGTCGCGCCGGGCACACCGCTCCCCGATGTGCCGGTCGCGGGAAGGCCCCCGGCCGGCTGCCCCACGGTGCCTGCAGTCTGGTCTGAGCCCGACGTGTCAGCCGTGCCGCATCCGGCACCCGCCAACCCGCATAGCGCTGCCGCGACCAAGGCAGCCGCAGCCGCGCGTATCCGTTGGCTTCCAATCGAAACAACCATAAACACCAACCCTCCTGGGGACCGGTCCGTCTCCCGACCCGTTACCAACCTCACCATGTGTGATTTTTGTACGGGCAGCGGCTCGGCGCAATACTCGCCAGGCGGCTAAATGCATCTTCGACGCAGATTCCAACTCTCTGAAATTGTAGGAAGTTATAAGGAGAACCGGGCGCGGAACCGCGCTCGAGACCCTGAACGGATGGCGCGTGCAGAGAATGCGCCAGTCATTTCAGTGGGATCGCGGTCCTGCCGAGGGCTCCGGGCCGGCCGTCCGCCTCCGGACCCGTGCAGGGACGCCCGCCCCCGCACGGAGCCTCACTCGGGGACCCGCTTGCCTCGATAGAAGCGCGGGCTGGCCGGGCCGCCGTCGGGCCGCGGCTCGTTCGGCGCGGGCGCCCGCTCGAGCTCGTCCACGACCCGGCGACCGACGACCCGCAGCGCCATCTTCAGCGCCGCCATGTTCACGGGAAGCGAGCTGAGCACCCCGACGAAGGCCGGCTGCAGCTCGCGCAGGTGCAGCTTGTGCTCGCCGAAGACCAGTGTGGCGGCATCGAGCGGCTCACCGGCGCTGCCGAACGCCTCGTACAGCCGCTGGATGCGCGGTCCGACCTCGGCCAGGAGCTCGTCGTCGAAATACTCGGGAAGGTCCCGGGCGACGAGACTTCCGCTCTTGGCCCAGACGAAGCTACCCACGACGCCGTCGACGTCGCGCAGCATCCTGAGCACCTGGGCGAGTCGCTCGGTCATGCCTCTGCTGCAGTCATGCGCGCTGCCGCGCTTCGCGCGCCTCGAAGGCCGTCGTTGTCGCTACAGATAGAGCTGCGCCTTGATCGGCCCGAGATCCACGTGGGCCTTGGGCTTGAGCGCAACCGTCACCGCGTTCTGCCCGCGGTAGACGAGACAGCGACCCACGAGCAGCGTGGCGTCGAGCGCTACCAGCGCGCCCACCCCCATCATGTCGCCGATCAGATCGCCGAGCCGGCAGGCGTACGCCCCGAGCGCCGCGAGCTCTTCGGCGCGGCCGTGTCCGCTCAGCAGGTGGCCGCGCGCGTCGATCCGCACCGCGTGCTCGAAGTCGTCGGCCTTGTAGCCCAGGTCTCCGCGCGAGAGCTGCGCGCCGCTGGGTCGCTGACCCGCCTGCTGCAGCTGCAGGTCCTCGTCGTTCGCGCCATCGTTGCCGTCCTCGAGCTCGCGCGGCTCGCGCGCCTGGCGCAGCTCATCCTGGCGCTGCGCTGCACGCATCAGCAGTGCCTGCCAGGCCACGGCGATGCTCCTTTGCGCCGGCCATCTGCGCTCGCAGGGATTCCAGCTCCCGTGACTCCAGCTGAGGATCTCGAGCGCGGCGGTCTCGCCGCTGCGTCCGCCCAGGGCCGCATGCACGATCTGGCCGTCCGAGAAGTACAGGTAGCCGGAGCGTCCTTGCGAGCCGACCCGCACCACGCAGCGCGCGCGGGCCTCGCACTTCATCTGTACGAGATCCCATAGCCCCGCATCGTGCAGCAGGGCTTCGAATCCGCCTTCGGAGCGGTGGGCGGGCGCGAGCGGACCCGATTGGCGCTGTCGTGGCAACACGTCTCTTCGATCCGACACGGCACTCGGGTCCTTTGCCGACTGCACGGGGCAGCGAGCCGCGTCCGCGCAGCGTGTTACCACGCTTCGCCTGCAACGCTAAAGACCCAAAGCGCGGACGGCCGCGGGCTGCGCGGCAACTCTACCAAACCGAAGTAGCGCGCGCCACGCCGCTGCCCAAATCCTGCCTGGATCGCAGCAGCCCAGAATCGAAACCTGCCCGCCCGTTCACATCGAGCTGCCCGAATCGATCGCGCCGCCCGCGCCGCCGTCGGGATGCCACACAGAGAGCGGCTGGTCGGCGAAGGTGACGTCGCCGCTGTACATGATCTCGACCATGTCGATGTACGGGATGTCGATCTGCAGGTCGGAGTGCTGCTCGAACTGCAGATCCTCCGGAGCGACGATTTCCCACTTGGAGACCGCCATCTCGTTGACCGAGATCTTGGAGACCAGGTTGTCCTCGCCCTTGATCACGATCTGACGTGCGGTGCCATTGTGGACTACCGCCTTGAACGGGATGTAGAGCTGCACGCTTTCGACCACCATGGTGTTGAAGGTCTTCGACACGACCTTGCCCGATCCGACGATCGGCGCGGCGCTGCTGCTGCCTCCACAGGCGGCGAGCCAGCAGCCGATGACCAGCGCGGCCGCGTAGCGCCAATAGGAGGATCCTCGAACGCGGGTTTGAGCGATGTCCAAGCCGATCATGATTTGCACCCTCTTCGCCTGGGTGGAGCAATCGTTGTGCCAACGAGGTTTCCAGCTGGTCCTTACGACCATGCCACGGCCGCGAGCACAAGAGGGGGTAAGTGTAAGGCGGTTTCCCCCTCGCCGGGCGCAAACTATGCATGCATTCGCAAAAGCTTCGCCGCGCGTCGCGAATGGGCCGCTCCGCGTTGGGGACGGCCCGGTCAAGACGCCGCCGTGAGCTGGATCGCGGTGGATTCGTCCATGTTGCCGGCCCGGTCGCGCACGCGCACGCGCACGCGGTGCTGGCCCGGCCGCGCGTCGAACGAAAAGCGAAACGCCACCCACACGCCGCGCAGGGGAAACCCAAAGTGCGCGGGGTCGCTGAGCTGGAGGCTTTCGCGTAGCTCCGGGTAGCTGTCGGTGAGCTCCATCAGCTCCGAGAGCTGCGCCGCGCCGAACGCGCCGTCATCCACCGCGACCTCGACGCGCTCGATCGCCGCGGCGCCGCTGAGGGCAAAGCCGCACAGCTCGACGGGTCCCGGCTCAACCATTTCGGTGATGCGTAGGTTTTCCACCAGCGCCATGACGGGAATCACGCCGTCGTCCGGGTAGCCTTCGGCCTGGTACTGGCCGACGACCTGGTCGCTGTCGACGACGCTGATCTGGGTCAGCCACTTGGTGTTCTTGTAGCCGTAGCGATCTCCGAGCAGCAGCCGAAAGGGAAAGCCGAGCTCGCGCGGCAGCGGCTGACCCCCGATCCGGAACGCGATAAGCGGCGGAAACAGGTCGGCGGGGTTGTCGTAGATGTCGCCGACGCGCAGGTTGTTCTCGAAGCCGTCGGCGCCCAGGAAACGCACGCGCACCGCACGCTCGCGGTCGATGCCCGCGCGATCGAGCAACACGCGTAGCGGCACGCCGGTGAAGATCTGCGTGCTGCGATAGCCCAGCACGCAGATCATGGTCTTGAGCACGGTCTGGTGCTGGCCGGCGTCGGCCTCGAGATCGGCGAGCTTGACGCGCATTTCGCTCGCGACCAGGCCCGTCACGGAAAGCTCGAAGCTGTCGGCGTCGAGATCCGGCAGCGACCAGCCCTTGACCGTGCTGCGGCCGCCGAACTGGCGGTAGAACCCTTCCACGGGCGTGAGGAACGGCGGGCACGCGGCGACTCCGCCGTCGCCGCTACCCGCGGCGCCGGTGTGGCCACCGGGCGAGACGCCACAGGCCTCGAAACGCAGCAGCGCGGCGCCCGCCGCGAGCCTGCGCAGGAACATGCGTCTCGACACGAAGATCGCGCTGGAGCGGGCGCCGGCCATGAATCCACCGTTACATGGCCACTGCGGGCACGTCGACCACCGCTGCCCAGCAGGGGGCGGTGTAGGATGGCCAGCAGAGGCTGGCCTGGACCGATTCACATCATTCGACGGGGTCGAGATCGCGTATCAACAGTGGGGAACCGAGGCCGCTGCTCCGCCGGTCGTGCTGCATCACGGCTTCATCGCGGATAGCGCTCTCAACTGGGTGGGGCCCGGCATTGCGCCCGCGCTGGCGGCCACCCGCAGGGTGGTGGCGATCGACGCCCGCGGCCACGGAGCGTCGGGCAAGCCCCACGATCCCGCGTACTACGGTGAAGCCAAGATGGCACGCGACCTGATGCTGCTGGTCGATCGCCTCGGACTCTCGAGCTACGATCTGCTGGGCTACTCGATGGGTGCGATCGTCGCTCTGCTGGTCGCCGCGCAGGACGGGCGCGTGCGCCGGCTGGTGACCGGCGGGATCGGTTCCGGCGCGGTCGAGCTCGGCGGTGTCGACCGCCGCTCGCTGCCGCCGGAGGAGCTGGCGTGCGCGCTCGAGGCGGACGATCCGACCGGCATCGTTCACGAGCAGGCCGCGGCGTTTCGGGCGTTCGCCGACATGCTCGGCGCCGATCGCAAGGCGCTCGGCGCGCATGCGCGGGTGGTGCACCGCGAGCCGATCGCGTTCGAGCGCATTGCTGCGCCCGTGCTCGTGCTCGCCGGCAACGCGGACCCGCTGGCCGTGCGTCCGGAGTTGCTCGTGCAGGCCCTGGCGGGCGCGAAGCTGCAGCTGCTCGAGGGCGACCACATGAGCGCGCTGAGAGACCCACGCCTCATCCCCGCGCTGCTCGAGTTTCTGGCCTGACGCGGTGAGCCGGCGTACCGCCGAGCGCCCGCGCTATCGGCCGCAGCCGAGCAGCTCGACCTCGAAGATCAGCGTGGCGGAGGGCGGGATCGCACCCGGGAAGCCACGCTCGCCGTAGGCCAGGTGCGGTGGGATGGTCAGCCTGCGCAGCCCGCCGACCTTCATCCCCGCCACGCCCTGATCCCAGCCCTTGATCACCTGGCCGGCGCCGAGGCGGAAGGAAAAGCCCTGGCCGCGGTCGCGCGAGCTGTCGAACTTCTTGCCGTCGGTGAGCGTGCCGACGTAGTGCACGGTGACGCTGGCGCCGGCTCGGGCTTCGGCGCCCTCGCCGGTCTTGAGGTCTTCGATCAGGAGCTCTGCTTGGGCCATTGCCGCACCGTGGTGGCGGCGCCCCGCGGGGCGCCGCGGCTCGGGTTTGAGCCAGGGTAACAGGACTCGGTGCGCTCGTCTCGCTCGGGCCGCGCGGGCGGCCCGAGCGCCAGCATCGGCGCGGCTCAGCGCAAATCGGGAGCGTAGTTGTTGCCGCCGTACGCCTTGCAGAAGGCGTCTTCGTCGCCCTGGAACATCGGGTCGCCCGCGATCACTGCGCTCTTGAGCGCGTCCCAGACCTGCATCGCGGTGCCCGGTCCCGCGCCGCCGGGCTGCGCGTCGCGAGCCACGATCACCATGTCGAGCCCGCGGTGGCCCTGGATCAGCTGTCCGCCCAGCCCCTCGGCTTGCCACACGCCCACGTCGTATTTCTGGTCGCAGGTGTACGGCGCGTCGTAGTTGCAGTCCATGGCCTCCGAGGCGCCGTGCGGATAGCTCTTGTGGATGCACACCGGCGCGCACGGTCCGGGCGTGGCCGCGCCCTGGTTCTTGCCGCCCGCGATGCTGGTCCAGTTGGACGACGAGTTGAGCCAGGTCAGGTACCCGAAGCCAGTGTTGGCGTCCTCGAACGAGGGGTGTGTCTGCCGGTAGATCCACTCCGCGTCGACCAAGCGTTCGCCGTTGTACACGCCGTAGTGGTTGATCACCAGGCCGACGCGCGCCATGTCGGTCAGCTCAGTGTTCCATGAATATGCGAACACCTTGTCGGCAGCGCCGCTGCTCCACGACGAGTGCGTCATGCCGAGCTTCTGGAACAGGAACTTCTGCGTGAACGCGTCGAGGTTCGCACCCATGCGGCTCGGGTCCTGCGCGATCGCGTTGTTGAGCATGGTGCTCAGCGAGTTGATCTCCACCGAGCCGACGGTGTCATAGGCGAAGCTTTTCTGGCCCCAGGCCAGGCTCGCGTCGTGCGAAACCATGCCGAGCACGTGGGCGACCTTGGCGTCCGCGTTGATCGTGTACCCCACCGTCGAGTCGAGCCACTGATTGACGGAATCGAGATCGCTGAACTGCCCGGTCTTCTTGCCGGTGTTCGGGATCATGCGTGTCTCGTAGTTGACCATGCCCGCCACCAGCGCACCCATGGTCTTGGTCGTTGACCACGCCTCACCGGGCGGGTAGGTGGTCGCATTGTGGTCCCAGCACAGCTTGCCGTAGCGGACGATCAGCCACGGGTAAGTGGCCGTGCTCTCCGCCGCGGTCAGCTTGTCCGGATCGAGCTTGCACACGCTGAGCACATCGCTCTTGGGCACCACCTCGAAGGGGCCGGTGCCCGGATTGGGGTAGGGCGTCGCGGGCATGGTCACGTCCGACCCCGGTGCCGGCGCCGCGGCATCGCCCGCCGCCATGGCCGCGGCGGCCGGGCCGCCGGCGTCGAGCGCGGCGTTGCCGCCTCCGCCCCCGCTTCCGCCGGCGCCGGTGGTGCCGGGCGCGCCCGAGCCGGCCAAGCCGGGGCTCGTGTTTCCGCCGCTTCCGCCCGGCGCCGGCGTGCCCCCGGTCGGGTTGCCGACGCTTGAACCGGGCGTGCTCCCGGTTCCCGCGCCCGGGGCGCTCGCCATATTCATCGACGCCGGCTTGTTGCTGCAGCCCAGCAGCAGCATGGCCAGCAGCCAGCTCGATCGACCCAGCAAACCGTGCTTCATGACGCCTCTCCGCGGCTCGCCGTCCACCACAGGCACGCACGAGCCAACAAGGGCAGCTCCGTCGGACGCAGGCCGGGCCCCACCTCGGGCCCGACCGGCTCGCGCCGGCCGCCGCACCACCACACCGCCGGGCCGGCTCGAGAGCATGGACCCGCTGGTGTGCTGACGTTCGCACACCGGGGTCGGGGTCAGTCCTTGTGTGGGAGTTGTGTCGGATTTGGCATTCTGTGGCATTTCCTTTGGGATTCGCAGTGGCTCACCCCAAGAGATCGGGAGCACGCGCTGCCTGCGCTCGCCGCCTGCGGTTGACTTGCTCGCAGGCGTGCGGTGGGCGATCCTGAACGGCCTACGGCACGGAGCGCATGGCGGAAGGACCTCGAGCAAGCCAGCGGAACGAGCTCGACCCGCTGATCGGCCTGACCGTGAGCGGGCGCTACCGCGTGCACGCGCTGCTCGGTCAGGGCGGCATGGGCAAGGTGTTTCGCGCGCAGCAGATCCCGCTCGGCAGGGCGGTCGCGCTCAAGGTGCTGCAGGCGGGTGACATCGATCCCGAGTTCCGGCGCCGCTTCTTTCAGGAGGCCGCGATCCTCGCCAAGTTGCAGAGTCGGCACACCGTCGCGATCCACGACTACGGCCGCGATGGGGATCTGTACTTCATCGCGATGGAGCTGGTCTCGGGCGACTCGCTCGACCGCGTGCTCGCCGCCGAGGGGCCGCTCGCGCTGCCGCGCGTGCTGTCGATCGCGCAGCAGATCTGCCGTTCGCTGCGCGAGGCGCACGCCCAGGGCGTGATCCACCGCGACCTCAAGCCCGGCAACGTGGTGCTCACGCGCAGCGCCGACGGCGAGGAGCTGGTCAAGGTGCTCGACTTCGGGCTGGCCAAGCGCGTGCGGCGCACCAGCTCCGAGCGCATCAGCTGGGAGAACACGCAAGACGACACCGTGCCGGGCTCGCCCAAGTACATGGCCCCCGAGGTGATCCGCAAGCAGCCGGCCGACGGTCGCGCCGACATGTACGGGCTGGGGGTGATGCTCTATCAGATGCTCACCGGCGTGGTGCCGTTCGACCGCGACAACCCGATGGACATCCTGGTCGCCCACCTGCAGGAGCCGCCGCCTGCGATGCACCAGGCCAATCCGCGCGTCGCGGTGCCGCGCGCGCTCGAGGCTTTGGTCATGCGCTGCCTGGCCAAGACGCCCGAACAGCGCTTCGCCGACATGCAGCAGCTGCTCGACGCCCTGCGCGCGCTCGGCGCGGAGCTGGGCGCCAGCGACGAGCGGGTGGCAGCCGGCGGGCGGGTGCCCGAGTCCACGCCCTCGGGCTTGCGCCCGGCCGCGCCCGGCGAGTCGCTGCGCGTGCACGCCGAGGATCTGGCTGCGCCTGCGAGCTCGAGCTTCACGCAGCAGCGCGGCCCCTCGCCCGTGGTCTGGCTGGTGCTCGCGCTTTCGGCGCTCGGCGTGCTCGGGCTCTACCTGCTGTTCGGCGGCCGCAGCCGTGCACCCGCCGGTGGTGCGCCGGCGCCGGCGGTGGCGGTCCCGAGCCAGCCCGCGCCGAAGGCGCTCCCGGCAGCCGTGCCTCCGGTGCAGGCGGCGCAGCCCGCGCGCGCGCCCGCAGCTGCGCAGCCTCCGAAACGCGCCGCGGCGCCGGCGGTGGCTGCGGACACCACCACGCGTCCGCGCGCGCCTGCACCTGCGAGCGTGCCTTCGGCGCCGCCGAAGGCTGCCGCCACCGCCTCGCCGGACACCGCGGAGCCCGACCTGGGGCCCTCCGAGGAGCTCGCCGCGCAGCCGCTGCCGAGTGTGCGCCTGCGCGTGCGCTCCGAGCCACCCGGTGCGACGGTGCTGGTGCGCGGGCAGGCCATGGGCACCACCCCGGTTAGCTTCGAGTGGCACGACGCGCAGGCGAAGCCCGGAGGTCAGCTCTCGATCGAGCTGCGGCTTGCGGGTTACGCGCCCTACGTGACGCTGCGCACCGTCGACGGGCCCGAGCTCGAGATCGCCGCGACGCTGGCGCCCGCGGGCGACCAGAGCGCGGCCCCGGCCGAGCCCGCCGCGGCGGCGCCTGCGCCGCAACCCGCGGCGCCCGTGCTCAAGCTGACGCCGTCCGGCCCAGAGGCACCGCCTGCGCCCTGAACGGCCGCGATGCTGCGGCGCGAGCGGCTGCGGCACAAGTGCGACACACGAGCAGGCGCTTTCTCAGTCGGACGCTTTCGAGCACCGGCGATTATGGACGCCGCCCCGTGCTGATGGCAGAGTGGACGCTTGGTGCCGGCGCGACTCGTGTCTGGGTGAGTGGGTGGGGGCCTCGGACGGGCCTCGGGTCGCATGGTGTTGGAAAGGAACGTGCGTGCTTTCCTCGGTCCTTGGGGCGTTGCGGGCGGTGTTTGCGACGCCGAAATTCCTGCTCAACCCGAACCCGGCTGACTACTACACCTACCTCGGCGACGACGTGATCGAGGGGCAGCACGCGCGCTTCGCCGATCCGTGCAAGCCGCTGTGGCTCAACCTGGGCTTCTGGCAGACCGCGCGCAGCTACCCGGCTGCGGCCGAGGCGCTGGCCACGCGCTTGGCCCAGGCAGCCGAGCTCGGACCAGAGGACGCGCTGCTCGACGTGGGCTTCGGCTTCGCCGAGCAGGACTTCTTCTGGCTCGAGCGCTTCGGCGTGCACCATATCACGGGCATCAACATCACCCCGTTGCAGGTCGAGCGCGCACAGCAGCGGGTGCAGGAACGCGGGCTGCAGGAGCGCATCACGCTGCAGCTCGGCTCGGCCACCGCGCTGTCGTTCGCCGAGGGCTCGTTCGACAAGGTCACGGCGCTGGAGTGTGCGCACCACTTCGACTCGCGCGAGCGCTTCTTCCAGGAGGCCTTCCGCGTGCTGCGTCCGGGCGGCCGGCTCGCCACCGCCGACGGTGCGTCCTCGGCGGGCGACGCGCCGCCCAAGCTGGTACAGCGGCTCGCGCTCAAGCGCTGGTGCGTGCCGCTGTGCAACCTCTACGATCGAAACGAGTACTGCAGGCGGCTCGAGGCGACCGGCTTCGTCAATGTGCGCGCCGAATCGATCCGCAACTACGTCTTTCCCGGGTGCATCAAGTATCAGGCGCTGCGCAACAAGGGCGTGCCGATGCAGCAAGCGGTGATCTCCCTGAGCCAGGAGGAGATCGACCAGTGCTACGGCCTGGAGCTGTGGAAGCTCACCGGGCTGACCGACTACGTCATCTTCTCGGCGGACAAGCCGCGGTAACGCTCGATCGATGCTCGCCGGGCTGAAAATCGTGATCGGGGTGGTGGTCTACCGCCTGCGCAAGCTGGAGATGGCGAATCTCGCGGGCGCCGTCTCGATCGCGATCGCGCTGCGGCTGCCCTGGCTCGAGGTCGGCTACCGCACGGCGTTTGCGTCC
>CAVZVA010000005.1:0-880678 GCA_963778655.1 uncultured delta proteobacterium | reverse complement strand
CCGCCGCTTCGTCACGCAGAAGATCGTCACCACGGCCTGCCGAATCGCGGCGGGTTCGCGCGAACGTCTCAGCCTGGGCAACGTCGGTATTCAGCGCGACTGGGGCTGGGCGCCGGAATACGTGGAGGGGATGTGGCGCATGCTGCAGCAGCCGGCGCCGGACGACTACGTGATCGCGACCGGCGAGACCCACAAGCTTCAGGAATTCGTGGAGGTCGCGTTTGCGTGCGTCGGCCTCGACTGGCGGAGGCACGTGGACCTCTCGCCGGCATTGCTACGCCCGACCGACATCATGGTGAGTCGCGCCGACCCGTCGAAGGCGCAGCGCGAGCTGGGCTGGGAGGCGAGCGTGCGCTTTCGCGAGGTGGTCGAAAGGATGATCCAGGCCGAGCTCCGTCGGGTGCAAGCGACCGGTGGCTCGCGCGAGGGTGCGTAATGGCGCCGGCGTCCGCGGGCGAGGGGTCCGACGCAGGCCAAGCGTTTGGCGATCTGGGTGTGGCTGCACGAGTACGGCGGCCAGCAAGTGGAGCTGGCACGCGCCCTGGGCCTGGACACCGGGGTGGTGAGCTACCACTACGGTCGGGCGATGACGACGCCAGCAGAGCTCGACGAGCAAGCGAGCGCGCTGACGGCGCTGCTCTCTGGTCGCCGCCGCCCACGTGCGCGCACCAAGACCAAGGCCACGGCCGATGCGCTACCGGTGCGGTATCGTCCCCATTTGCCCTATTTGCCCACCCGGTCCCCATTTGCCCTTCCCACGATGGGTTGGCCTTGCCCTATCGGGGGAATACAGCCGGGGTGTGGCATCCGCGTGGTTGCGGCCGTGGGACGGCGTCACGGTCCGGGCGCTGCTTGGCCGATACCATTTTCACCCGCAACCCACTCCGATGACCTCGCGCACCGCCATCATCCTCGGCATGTGGTGCAGCGAATGGCCAAGGCTGAGGGCAGCGCGAACCGGGATGAGGCGGCTCTCTTCGCGCGTGGTGCTCGCGTTCGGCGCGCTGCTCGGTGCCTGCGGCAGCGGCAGCGGCGCAGTCCCGTGCGAGGCGCCCGAACCGTGCGCGATAGTCGAACAGAGCTGCCAGCACGCGCTGCTGGCCGTGACCGCTTGCGAGCGTCGTGACGACGCGGTGCCGGAGCTGCCCGCCGTGCGCGTGCTGACGCGAGCGGAGCTTCGCAACGAGCTGGGGACGATGGCGGGTGCGAGCAGCGCGACGCCCGTGCTCATCGACACGGCGCTGCGGTCGCTGGGCCTACTGCCGCCCAAGATGGATTCGATGGAGGTCCAGATTCGAGCACGCGGTCGAATCGACCGCAGCCTACTACGACGACCAGAACGAGGAGATCACGGTGGTATCGGATCGATCTGGCCGGAGCGGCTTCCCGGACGTTGACATGATCGATGACGACCACCTGCTCTCGCACGAGCTCACGCACTACCTGCAGGACCGGGAGCGTGATCTGGGGGCGCTCACTGGCGACTTCATCACCTCCACCGACCGCAGCGTGGCGCTATCGTGTCTGGTCGAAGGCGAGGCCGTGGTCAATTCCGCGCGCGTGCTGACGTGGTTGCAGGGCCGGATGCCCGAAGACGTGATGTGGCCGGAGACTTTGCAGGGCATCGAGAGCAACACATTCGACCGGATCGCGGCCTCGAACGCGCCCCTGCTCGCCACCACCCAGGACTTGCCCTACTGGTTCGGCACAGGCTACGTCGCCGCGGTCTGGAACGGCTACGGGCACGACAAGGTCGATGCGCTATTCGACGCGCCGCCGGCGGCGCTGCTGGACTTCATCGCCGGTTACGGCAATGGCCGCGTCCCGCCAACCCGTATCGAGCCACTCCATTGTGGGCCACCGGCGGCGCCCGACGGCTTCTCGCTCTACGCGTTGGACAGCTTCGGCGTGGCCGGTGCACTGGCATTGCTGCGCGCGAGCAACCCCGACAACGCCGCGGTCAGCTCGGACTACCAGCTCGCCTCCGGGCTGCGCAACGACGCAATCGCAGTCTACGCGCCGACCGGGAGCGGCAACGCGCCGGTCAACGCGGTGCTCTTCGCCTGGCGCCTGGGCATGAGCGCCACCAGCGAAACGCACACGCTCGCCGACCGCCTGCGCTGGCGCGGCTTTGGCGTCGCAGAATTCGGCAAGGAGGTGGTCATGGCCAGCTCCGTGGGTCAAGCCAACCCGTTCGGCCCGGACGAGCTGATGGCCTGCCCGACCCTGCCGGACCTGCACGCGCGCTTGCCAGCCCACATGCCGTGGCAGGCGCGCCGGCTCGCGCGCTGGCGGTGACGCCACCCCTGTCCCCGCCCTCGGCGCTTGCGTCGTTTGCGCGGGGTGTGGCTGCACGAGTACGGCGGCCCGCAAGTCGAGCCGCACGCGCCCTGGAAATGAATGAATGAAAATGTGGAGAATGAAAATGAATGAATGGAGGGGAAGAATGATTGCGAGCAGTACCTGTTGGAGTTGGTGCGGTACGTGCACAACAACCCAGTGCGAGCGGGTTTGGTGCGAGCGGCGCGTGCCAGCGCATGGTCGAGCCATCAGGCGTACGTGGGACGCGCGGTGGCACCCGAGTGGCTGCGGATGGGCTACGTGCTGGAGCGCTTTGCTGGAGCGCTTCGGTCGGGACCCGGAGTAGGAGTAGGTGGGGACGGTCCTCCGCGAACTGCGCCTGTGAGGTTGGCTGGAGGCGCCAGCAGAGCTCGACGAGCAGGCCCAAGCGCGCTGACGGCGCTGCTCTCTGGTCGCCGCCGCCCACGTGCGCGCACCAAGACCAAGGCCACGGCCGATGCGCTACCGGTGCGGTATCATGTGGACGTGCAGGAGACCTGACGCGTGCTGGCGAGGGGAGCGAGAAACGTAGGTTATCGAAGTATCGAGGACCGTCCCCATTTGCCGAGTGCATGAACGCGCTCTACGACCGCTCCGAGGCCTTCTGGTCCGATGACCCCTACTCGTCTGTCACGCTCCACGACCGCGAGGCCGTGATCGACAAGTGCGGCTACCTGTTCGTCAACGTGGTGCAGGCATTGCTGGTGCGCGACTTCCGCGACTGGCACGGCGTGCGCTCGACGCCTGCGGATTGGCTTGCTGCGCCGGCTACCGTCAAGCGGCCCGAGTTTCACTTCGGCCAGAAGGACGAGCGCTGGGCCGAGGTCCAGGCGCGCTACACGCTGCCGCCAGCGCTTGCCGACCGCGACCCGCAGCACGTGGTCGCCGACATGGAAGCGCTGATCGCCGAGCGCCAGCGTGCGATCCGCATCCAGGCCGCCCGCGACGGCAAGACCTTCTGGGGCACCAAGCGTCTGGAGAAGCTCAATCCCTTCGACGCCCCCAAGACGCCGCGCCCCAAGGGCAAGCTCAACCCCACCTTCGCCGCCGGAACCGCCGAAGGCCAACGCCGAGGCCGCGCCATCCTGAACGCGTTCCGCTCCGCCTACCGTGAGGCCCTGCACAAGTGGCGTCGCGGCCTGCACTGCGTGTTCCCCGCCGGCACCTTCTGGCTCGCACGCTTCGCACGCGTAGCCTGCGCCCCGCTCGACACCGCCTGCCCCGCTCTCGACAGCAGTTAGCCACAGCCGCATCGCCGACGCTCGTGGCTCGCGCGGCGCGCGCGGATGGTTAACTCCGTCCTGCGCGCGTCGCCAATTGCAGCATTACGTCTTCACCGCACGACGTGCGCCGATTCTGCACCCTCCGGGACCCGCGACCGCGCCCGATCGGCGCCCAAGCACGTCCCGCCGCCCACCCGACGTCTGTCCGGCCGTCCTCCCCCACGCATCAACCTGGGGCAGGTACCCCCGGGGCCAGAAACCCCTTCCTGACACCCTTCGCTGCCGCAGCTATCCGATCAGGGCAACGAACCTCGCCGCAGCACCATTTTTCCGCGGTCTGCTAGGTGTCCCGGCTGCGTCCATAGCCGGGCCGGATCTGGGACCCGCTGCACTGGACCGGGGATCGGGCGAGGCTCAGGGCGCGCGTTAATGTTGCCTACCGCCCGTAGATCGCAGCGAGGGACTCGGTGGCGAGGGGCGTCGAAGAGGTTGAGCTTCTCCGGACGCTAGGTGCCCAGAAGGTCTGCCGTCGCGTGCAGCCTGGACGCGGATCGCGGGGCCCCGAATCGTCACGAACATCGAAGTGCCGCGTGCCGAGCTCGTCGTAGCCCCGATGCTTCTTGAAGCACCCCGAGCAGATCGCGCGCGCTCCCCTGCGCGGGCGAAAGTGGCTGTCGAACCCAGGCGGCCCGGACTTCCGGCCCATTGTGCTTTTGGCGTAGACAAAACCACGCTGCGGTTGCAGCCGGCGCAGGATAGACTCGATGTGCATCGTGTGAGCGATCCTTGGTCTAGCAACCGGACTTCTCGCACGATGGGTCCTTGCTCACCAGCGCGTCCCCTGCGGCTCTACTCCGCTCGCCTCAACCCACTGCGCGCCCCGCTGCCTGCCAACCGCGCACCGCCGCCCGTCCACTCACTTTCACGCCCACAGATTCTGCGGAAGAGCCGCAATTAACCACGTTCGCAGGACCCACCGCGGAGATTGTCTTTGAGAGCAAATTCTGCGAGCTAGTGCGGAGGCTCTGGAAAAGATGGTCGGGGGAGTTCTGCGGCAGGGCCAACCCAGAGCATCCAAGGCTTTGAGCTGATTGACCCTGATTGACCATAGACCCTGGTACACACCTTGCTTACTCTTCGACCGAAGGCACAAGAGCCACGGGAGGAGGGCCCATGGCACAATCTGGCACAACATCAGGATGCGGCTCGGGCACGGACGTCGCGCCTCTCCGAGCGCTCTTCGTGGACGACGACCCGGTTGCGAGACGCAGCATCGCGAGATTCTTTCGCATGCATGGTGTGCACACTGATCTCGCGGCCAACCCCAAGGAGGCGATCGGCGCTGTCGAGTCGAACGACTATCATGTCTTGCTGCTCGACTGGCGGCTGCGTGATGCGGAGATCGATGGTCTCGAACTCGCGAAGATGGTGCGTCCCCGGTGGCCCCAGATCGGCATCGTGATGATTAGTGGCTATTCCGACCCTGCGGACCGGGCGGCCGCACTCGATCGCGGCGTTGTCGACGACTACATCGTCAAGCCCGGGCATGCCGAAGAGATCGTCGCGCGCGTTCGAGCTGCAGGTCGGCGCTCGCAAACTGCGCTTTCAGCGGCCTGGGGTCCGTTCCGTGTCGATACGGTCAGACAGCGCGTATGGGTGAACGGAGCCGAGGTCTTTGAACTCCAAACTGTGCATATACGTATCCTCGCTTATCTGGTCCAAAACGCCGGACGCGTTTGCAGTCATGCCGAGCTGCACGAGGCCATTTTCAAAACAATCTGGCAGCCGGATAGCAGGAACTCCGCGCGGGCCATATCCGCGCTGCGCGCCTGCTGCGGTGAGGCCGGCAAGCAGATCGTGACGGTTCGGAGTGACGGCTATGGGCTCGGAATCGTTGAGGTAGGTCCGTCACGACCTCTTGGCAACTCGCCGTAACAAAGTTCCTGAAACGAATACACTTTCCTGCTTGTAGTCTAGCTTTGGCAGCGACAGGCTCGTACTTGGAATCTCTACGCGCGCTAACAATCCGGAGGGGCGAATGCACGAGACCACAAGTATTGAACGAAGGTGGTATCTGATTCTGTTTCCGCTGTTACTACTGATCGCCTGTGCGGCTCCAGTAGACTCGCACGAGTCCGCTACGAATCCTGAATCGCGCGATGGCGACCGAGCGCGCGCTTCTGTGTCAGCTCTCACGGAAGATGCTGCAGGGACTGCCGGGGCTTTTGCAAGCCCCGCGGCAGGCTCCGGAAGCAGCACCCCGTCGTCGATCCCAACGGACTATTCCTTTGTCCCAGGCGGCTGGGCTCACCCGTCGTGTGTGCACGAAGTCCCGAACGGGGCCACGATAGACGAGGAGGCCCAGACCGTACTGCTTGATGGCAAAGTAGTTGAGCACTACCAACCATGTGCCTATCCTGCATACAAGGCCCACGTGCCGAATGGGACCGTCCAGGGCCGGCTTGGTTTCTCGAATGGAAGCGGGCCAACCTATGGGGGCTGGGTTGAAGGCACGAGTCAGTGGGCGCCATCTGGTCAGGTTTATACCAACCTCTCCGGCTACATAACGGTGCCGGCCGCGCCGAGCCAAACGACACCACAGACCCTATATTACTTTCCAGGCCTGGAGTCGAGCCTAGACTCGAACTGCGGAATCATCCAGCCTGTTCTGCAGTGGGGCACAAGCCCAGCTGGCGGAGGTCAGCGCTGGACGATCGGAGCGTGGTCGTGGAGTTGGTCTGG
This sequence comes from uncultured delta proteobacterium, assembly GCA_963778655.1. Taxonomy (GTDB): domain Bacteria; phylum Myxococcota_A; class Polyangia; order Polyangiales; family JAFGIB01; genus CAVZVA01. The sequence continues at coordinate 874,373 of CAVZVA010000005.1, read as the reverse complement.
CCAGTTCCACTCCGCGCTGGTGAATGTCAGTGCGGGCGACACACTCGAGACATACATCGTAGCGACTCAGTCGTGCGGAACACACTGCAGTAAGTATCTCGTGGAAATGCTTGACGTGACCACTGGAGCGTACGCATCCTTGTGGGAAAATACGTCTTGCCGCTTCGACTGGGGCGCTCTTTCCATATTTGAAGTGGATGCAGCCCATCCTATAACTACATGCAATCAGATGCCGAGTTATACATTCTTCACTGGGATTGGGCTGTGGACAGGGCCCCAATATACGCAGCAGCAGAACACGCTCGCGTATAACCCAACATCGACAAACTGGATTGGAAGCAACACACCAACGTGTTCTTGGGGCATCTGGGCGGGAAACGATCCGTCGGTGGGAAACTACGCTGTGCTTTGGCAATAGCGCACAGCCCAGTGGATAGCGCAGGGTCCGTTTGTAGCGCGGGAGGTTCGCGAAAATGGCTGAACGAATGTGGTACGGAGGCCTGGTGTTCGTTGCTCTGCTGCATGGAGTGGGCTGTGGTGCGTCGTCGACGCCTGCCGCGGCGGCAACGACGCAGTTGCAATGCGCCATGCCCCCAGGAATCGCCGCGGACGCGTCGAACAACGGTTGTCATCCCTCCTCAACTAGACAAGTCTGCGAGGTTCCGAAGGGAGCAACAGTTTTAGATGACGGTGGAGTTGTCGGTGGCATGGCTACATGCACGACGCAGTGTCCCCCCAATCGCTTTGAGCTCGACTGTGAGGTGGCTGTGGGATTGACGCAGAGGCCGCCAGCGCCGGACTCAATGCTCGACTGTGTCCCCGTTTCGGGCCCAACTCCGTCAAACATTGCGTCCTACTGCTGTAGATGTGCAAAGTGAAGGTTCTTGGCGGTAGGCAACATTAACCTAAATTTCGCTCGCCCCGGAGCGATCGCGTAGTGGAGCGGGGTTGATGCGATCATCGGGCCCGAACGGCGTGAGGACGGTAAGTGTCTGCCGCGCCCCGTTTCTGCGGAATCGCGGGCGTGCGCGAGCAAGCTGCGGCTCAGCCCGCGGCCGCGAAGTCCCAGGGCATGAGCGCCTGGCCGCGGTCGGCGGCCCGGACCGCCTTGAGCGGGTACTTGGCGGGGTCGAGGCCGTGGAGTTTGGCGGTCTCGAGCACGTGTACAGCGTGGCGGCGACCTCGGTGACGGAGAGGCGCTTCTCTGTAACCCGTCCACGATGGGCGTCTTGACGCCGTCGGATGCGGGGCAGTCGGGCGGGCTGCCGACCGCGACGCAGTTCCGGTAGTGTGCGGCGTCGATGGACGAAGCGACGCTGCAAGAGAAGCTGCGGAGGATCGAGGCGCTGCACGCCGGGGCTACGAGCGAGGGCGAGCGCGAGGCGACGCGCTTGGCAGCCGAGCGCATCCGCGCGCGGCTGGCGGAGGTGCGCACGCGAGAGCTGGACATCGAGTTCACATACACGTTGCCGGACCCCTGGACACGGAAGTTGTTTTTGGCGCTGTGCAGGCGCTACGGGCTCAAACCGTACCGCAGGCGGCGGCAGCGCTACAGCACGGTGGTGATCTTCGCGCCGCAGACATTCCAGAATCAGACGCTGTGGCCCGAGTTCCTCGCGCTGTCGGAAGAGCTGACGAAACACCTGTCGGAGATCACCGAACGCGTGGTTCGCGAGGCGATCCACGGGGACGTGAGCGAAGCTCCCGAGGGCGAGGAGCCGAAGGCTTTGCCCGGAGCTGGTCGGCCCTGAGACACCATGCTCCCACCGTCAGGCAGGCAAGAGCGGAGTGTGAGGCATAGCAGGCAGCGCATCGCGCTCGCCGGCGTAGAGCTCGGGATGGGCGAGGAGCATACGGTCGGGCAGCAGCTCGCGCAGCTTGCTGTGCGGCCATCCGCCAACGATGAGCTTGGGGACCAGATGCAGGTAGGCGCGCGGGTTGACGTCGTGCGCGATGCAGGTGGCGATGATTGTGAGGATCGCGGCGGTGCGTTCACCACCGACGTCGAGCCAAGTGAAGAGCCAGTTTTTGCGACCCAGGATCAGGCGCCGCAGCTCACGCTCACGCCTGTTGTTGGTCGCCTCGATGTTGCCGTTGTCGAGGAATGGAGGGGGACGGTCCTCGATATATCGATTGTTGTGTTGGTGGGGGGACCGTGGTAGGCGAGGTGCTGGATGCCGCGAACTGCGCGCGTGAGGTTGGCTGGAGGGGTGTTCCATGTGGTGTCGCGGTTTGCGCGGGACCAGTGGTGGCTGGACCGAGCGGGTGCACGAGAGGCGTACATGGAGCTGGTTGGGAAGGCTGTGGGACGCGGCGACACGGAGGTGCTGGCGTACTGCTTGATGTCCAATCACGTGCATCTTGTGCTGGTTCAGGGCGAGGCCCCGCTCGAGCACTTCACGAAATCGGTGCACACGGGATTCGCGACTTGGGCTCGGCGGAGTTGGCGGGGCAACAAGGCGCTGGGTCCAGTGTTCGCGGGGCGGCCACGGACGCTGCTAGTTGATCGCGAGCAGTACCTGTTGGAGTTGGTGCGGTACGTGCACAACAACCCAGTGCGAGCGGGTTTGGTGCGAGCGGCGCGTGCCAGCGCATGGTCGAGCCATCAGGCGTACGTGGGACGCGCGGTGGCACCCGAGTGGCTGCGGATGGGCTACGTGCTGGAGCGCTTCGGTCGGGACCCGGTACGTGCGGCGGCGAAGCTCGATGTGTTCGTCGACGAGGGCCGCAAAGAGCCGCGGCGCCCGGAGCTGAGTGGCTCCGCGGACGCCGGGGAGGCGGCGGCGGTGCGTAAGGCGCTAGGTGACGGGTATCGCATGAGCGATGGGATCCTGGGTGGCGAAGCGTTCGTGGGGCGGGTGACCGCGGACGCGGAGAAGGTCAAGGCGGCGCTGTCGGGTCGCGGCGCGGAGCGGCGCGCGGGTCCGGTGGGTCGGCCCAGCGTGCGCGAGGTGATCGACGCGGCGCTGGAGCTGTTGGATGTCGACCCGATCGAGCTTCAGGAGCGTCCGCGGGCGAGGGGTCCGACGCAGGCCAAGCGTTTGGCGATCTGGGTGTGGCTGCACGAGTACGGCGGCCAGCAAGTGGAGCTGGCACGCGCCCTGGGCCTGGACACCGGGGTGGTGAGCTACCACTACGGTCGGGCGATGACGACGCCAGCAGAGCTCGACGAGCAAGCGAGCGCGCTGACGGCGCTGCTCTCTGGTCGCCGCCGCCCACGTGCGCGCACCAAGACCAAGGCCACGGCCGATGCGCTACCGGTGCGGTATCATGTGGACGTGCAGGAGACCTGACGCGTGCTGGCGAGGGATGGAGTGGAAGCGAGAAACATGGGTTATCGAAGTATCGCGGACCGTCCCCATTTGCCCTTCGCCGCCCTGCTCGCCCTGTTCGCGCTGTCGGCAACGAGCGCGTGTTCTCGCCAGCACGGCTACCAACAAAACGAAGACGCGGGCGCGTCGGGTGCTGCGGGTGCGCCCGCGCCGTCGCACATCGGCGCGAGCGCAGTGGCCACCCTCTCAGCCATAGCGACCGCCGACGGCGGCGCCGTGACCGTGACGGGCAGTGCCACGTTCACGCAAAACGCGGTGAGCGTGGACATGTCGCTGACGCAGGTCGGTTGCAGCGCCAGCGAGCAGCCGTACGCGGTATTCATCATGCAGGGCGGAGACTGCAGCGCGGCCACGCTGCGCGGCGCACACTGGGATGGCGCGCGGGGCGAAGGCATCACGGACAGCGCGTGCACAGGCTTTGTGAGTAATGCTGGTCGCGCGTTTTACTCGCGTCCGAACGCCGAGCCGAAGCCCTGGACGATCGGTGCTCCGGCGGACTCCAACATCGTCGGCCACGCGCTGGCGGTGTTCGACAGCTCGGGCTCGACGCCGCGGGCTTGCGGCGTGATCGGCGCCGCGCCGGACATCCCGTCGTCGCCGGCCGCGGGTGGCGGCGGCGGAGCGAGCGTCGAAGCGCGCGCGCAGATCGCAGGGCTATGTCTGGGCCAGAGCTTCGTGCGCGACAACATGCAAACGTGCCCGGATCCCGCCGCGCTGGCCAGCTGCGCCAGTGAGCATTGCCAGCTCGACGCGTGCGTCGCCCAGTGTTCGGACTTCCTGGCCTGCGTCTCGCAGGGCAGCGATGCCTGCGCCGCCGCTTCCGACTGCACGATGAACGACGCCTGTTGGCAATGCCAACTGGACGTGCGCCCGTGCGTGTTCTCGTTCTGCACTGATCAGATCTCGTGCGCGGCTCCGCCCTCTCCAAACGGACCATGTGCCCAGCTCGAGGCGTGCTGCGCGATGCAAGGTGACCAAGCCCAGATGTGTCTCGACTTGGTGCACGCGCTCGAAAGGCTCAGCGGCGACCCGACCTGTTACGGAGTGATGCGCGACGGGGGCGCGCTCACGCATCTACCGGTTCCCTGCAAGTTCGAATGACGGCGCGACCCCATCGACGCGACTCACGGAGGCGAGGTTGAACACGCTCGATTGGAAACGCCGCCTGCTGGCGCTGTTGTGCGGTGCGCTGCAGCTCGCCGCCTGCGCCGAGATCCGGGGCGCGACACCAGACGCCGGCGAGCCCAGCCTGCCTGATCACACCGCGGGCAAAGCGTGCAAGAGCGATTCCGATTGCGCGGGCGGGCGCTGCAGCCATGGGCTGCATCTGTTCGCGGCCAATCAAGCCGAGCCTACGCCTGACGGTTACTGCACGCTCGAGTGCGCTCGAGACTCGCAGTGCGGCGCGAGCGGTGAGTGCAGTGTCCCGAGCGGCGCGAAGCTCGGCGAATGCCTGGCCACTTGCGACAAGAGCAGCGCGTGTCGCGCCGGGTACTGGTGCGTGGGCGAGTCCAGCCTGGCCGTGCTACACGTCAGGGGCACGTGTCAACCGCAACCTGCGACCGGCAAGCTGAGCGACGGCCGCGTCGGCGAGAGCTGCAGCACGGACGACGATTGCCCAGGCGGGCAGTGCGCCGCCACGAGTCAGATCGGCACTGCGTTTCCCGGCAACTACTGCACGGCGCGCTGCCTCGACGACGAAGCCTGCGGCGCGGGTGGTGCGTGCCTGGTGTTCGTGGGCAGCGGCGAAGCCGGATACTGCTACAAGCCGTGCTTTTCGGATGCGGAGTGCACGCGCGATCACTACCGCTGCGTCAACATCGGGCCTAACTTCGACGCCTGCTATCCCGCGCCCACCCCGCTACCCGATCACAGCGCCGGACAACCGTGCAGCAGCGACAGCGACTGCGGCGGCGCGCAGGGCTCGTGCGTGAGCGAGCTGCCTGCGTTTGCGTTCAATGGCGACGGCACGTCGCCGACGCCCGGCGGGTACTGCACGCAAGTGTGCTCACGCGACGAGGAGTGCGGTGCAGACGGTCAGTGCATTTGGCAAGGAACGACCGGCGGACTGTGCATGGGCGTCTGCACCGCCGCCACCGGCTGCCGCGACGGCTACCGCTGCTGGCAGCACGGCCGCGACCTGAACGACGAATCGGTGTGCGTGCCCGCGTCCCCGTGACGGGCGAAGCGGGGCTGCGGCTGGGGGACGGGCTCGCCGCGACGCCTGGATCCCGGGTTGACAACTGAACGGAAGCGCAGTATACGGGAAGGGTGTTCGACGGTGAGCCTGAGCTTTGTCCGGGTGGGCGGCATCGGCCTGGTGGCCGCGCGGGAGAAGGTGCGCCAGGCCGAGCGCGATTCACGTGAATCGTTGGCGGCCTCCGAAGCAGCCACTTCTCGGGCGGGGTGGTCGGCGACCTGGTACCTTTGCGAGGTGCCGACGGAGTTGCCTGGCTGGGTGACCGACGACGTCGCCTCGGTCCTCGAGGAGGTGAAGGAGTGGCGGGGGACGACCGCGACTGAGCGCTGGCGCCTCGCAGAGGCTTGTGCGCGAGACGCGATGTGGGCAGCGCGCGCCAGCGGGATGCCGCGTCGCATCCTCGACCAGGTGGACCCGCTTCCGGAGAGCACGCTGCGTGCGCTGGAGCGCCTACGGCGCGCCTCGGGGTGGGGGCATGAGCATCGCTGAGCGCAGCGCGACCGATGCGGCGCGCCACATCGCGACGGCGCTGGAAGACGCCGGCATGTCATATGCCATCGGCGGTGCCCTGGCGCTCGCAATCGCGGGCGTCCCGCGCGGCACCGCGGACGTGGATGTCAACGTGTTCGTGTCGGAGCAGGCCGTCCCCGATGCGATTGCGGTCCTCGCCGAGCTCGGCATCGAGATCCCGGGTATGGCCGTGGAGGAAGCCCGGCAGCGCGGCATGTTCGTCGGCCGCTGGGACGGAATGCGCATCGACGTGTTCCTGCCGAGCATCACGTTTTCGCGGGAGGCCGAACGCACCCGCGTACGCGTGACCGATGCCGGCGGCTCGGCAATGGGGGGTATTGCTTGATGTCGAACCAGCGCGATAGCGCCCGGAGCCCAGATGGACCCTGACCCTGGCACCTCGACGTCCGCGCGCTATAGGGTTTGGCTATGGAGCACGCGACGTTTGGGTTGTCGTTTGTCGGGGGGGTGTTGATCGGGTTGGCCTCGGCGGGGGTGCTGATCGTGCGCGGGGTGGTGGCCGGGGTCAGCGGGATCTGCGGGAGCTTGCTGCGGCCGGTGCCGGGGGACGTGGCGTGGCGGGCGGGTTTTGTCGGGGGGCTCGTGGCGGTGGGGCTGGTGGGCAGCCGGCTGGTGCCTTCGGCTTTCAGCTTCAGCGGGGTGCCGTCGATGCCGTGGGTGGTGGCCGCCGGCTTGCTGGTCGGCTTTGGCACGCGGCTCGGCAACGGCTGCACCAGCGGTCACGGGGTGTGCGGGATCTCGCGGCTATCACGGCGCTCGATCGCGGCCACGCTCACGTTCATGGCGACGGGGGGCCTGACGGTGCTGCTCAGCCGGCATCTGCTCGCGGCAGGAGGCCCGTGATGGCGGCCGTGAGCGGTGCCTTGCTGGGCGTGCTCTTCGGCATCGGCCTGGCCCTCGGCGGCATGACCCAGCCGGCCAAGGTGATCGGGTTTCTCGATGTGACCGGCCACTGGGACCCGAGCCTGGCCTTCGTGATGGCCGGCGCGATTTTGGTCTACGCGCCCTTGTTCCGCTTCATCCTGCGCGAGACCACACCGGTCTACGTGCAGAAGTTCGTGGTCTTCGCCAACCAGCAGATCGATGCGCCGCTGTTGATCGGCTCTGCCGTGTTCGGCATGGGTTGGGGCCTGGCCGGCTACTGTCCGGGCCCGGGGCTGGTCTCGGCGGGCACCGGCTCCACGGTCGGTCTGGTGTTCGCGCTCAGCATGCTCGCCGGGATGGCGGCGTTCCAGGGCTACGACCGGGTGCTCGAGCGCCTGCGCACGCCGGAATATCGCGACGGTCCGGGTCCGGCGTAGCGTTTGAAGATCTAACTTCCGCCGTCGTCGCCTGCGGCGCTCGCGTCGCCGCTCGGCGTGACCCCGGCGTCGGTCGCGACTTGCGTGGGGCAGGTCTGGTTGAGCGCGAGGCTGCAGACCGGCGGGAACGGGACGCGCTTGTCGTAGTCGTCGCAGCTCACGGTCTTGAGCCAGTCGACGAGCTGCGGCAGGCAGTTTTCGAATTCCGCAACGGTGGCGTTGCAGTTGTCGAGGTTGTGAAACGCCATGTCGCAGTTGATCGGGCCGTTGGCTGGCTCGGCCAGGCACTTGTCGCGCTGGTCCAGGCATGCCTGCTTGCTCTCGAGGCCGATGCCCTCGAGCACGCAGCCGCCCACGATCGAGCTCCGCAGCTCAGCCTTGTGCGCCTTGCAGATGGCCATGCGCTCCTCGGCCGAGGTCTCGCTCACGAGCCGCTTGCTGTTGTCGTTGCCCTTGCAGGCGAGCAGCGCCATTACCAGGACGCCGGCGACGATTGAACACGATCGAAACATGACCCGACCTACTCCCTACTCGGCGTTCCCGGGCGCGGACCATAGCACGGCGCTGCTGGCCGGGTGGCGCTGAGCAGGATCGGTCGCAGCTCGGTCGCACGCGGCCTGCGCGCAGTCCCGCGGACGCGTCAATCCGCCAGGTACAGGAAGGCGACCGTGCGCAGGCGGTCGACGATGCCGGGGTTCGCGGCGCCGCCCAGCTCGAAGGTCTGCTCCAGCGAGGACTGGAAGTCGATTTCGGTTCCGAGCACGTGCCAGCGGCAGAAGCTGGCCTCGCCCTGTCCGCTCTGCGTGTCGCTGAGGCGCCCCCATGCCTCTACGAAGGCGCCGGCCTGCGGAGCATCGGTGAAATAGAAGACGTCGTCCGCGTACTCCTCGGTGCCCGTCCCGTCCATGGCGAGCGCGCCATCGACTGTGATGCGGACGTCGCCCTCGAGCGCGTTGAGCGGGTCGGACTGAACCCCGGCCGCGGGATCGGCGTGGCCTTGGAGGTAGCCGCACACGCCCACCAGTCGGCCCCGGCCGCTGGCGCGCGCCGCCACGTGCTGCGTGGCGCTGGTGGGACCCAAGGTCTCGTTGCGCAGCACGTGCAGGTGCCCGAAGGGCGCCGCCGGCACGCGCGGCTCGCCCCGGGCCAGCACGGTGAAGGCGGCCGCCGCGCTGCCGGCATTGCGAAAAGTCCATTCGGCGCTGGTCGCAAACGGCATCGGCAGCTTGAGCGCGAGGATCTGGTCGCTGCCCTCGACGAAGCTGCTCAGCGCCGGGGTGGAGCGCTGGGGCGGCGTGCGGCCGGCGCCGAGCAGGTCGAGCAGCGGCAGGTCGATCGCGGGTTGCTTGGCGCCGTCCCAGCGCGCGCTCACCTGCACGCCGGCCAGCGCGGCCAGCGCACCGGCGTCGGTACGGATGCGCAGCTCGTCGATGGTCGCGGGCCCGTTCAGGCGCAGCACGTGCGACGCGCCCGGGTCGAGCGCGACCGCCTCCTCGGCGTGCAGCGGTGCCAGCGCGCGCACCGGGCGAAACACCGCGTTCAGCTGGTGGACCGCCTGATCGCGCTGCGGCAGCCGCTCCAGCGGCAGCGGCGCGGCGGGATCCCCCACGTCCATCATCGCGTCGCAGTGATAGAAGTACTCGTCGTAGTCGCCCAGGCCGTCGAGCGCGACGATCGCCTTGCTGCGGAACGCGACCGGGTAGTACCAGGCCAGCCGGTGCGGGGAGCCGGCGCCGAAGGGCGGCGCGAACACCTCGCCGGCGCGCCCGTCCATGGCCCGGGCCAGCGGCACCTCCACCCGCGGCTGCGGCTGGTCGTCGACGTACACGCGCAACACCTCGTCGTCGGCCGGGGCCGAAAGCAGCGACTGCATGCCGATCCACGTACGCACCAGCCGGCCCGGGCCCTCGAAGCGGCCCAGGACCACGCCGTGCACATAATCCTCCTGGCAGCGCGGCTGGTCGAAGCGAAAGGGCGCGAATTGGTTTGCGCCCATGCGCGCGTCCTTGCTCGCGCACACGAAGTTGTTGAAGTCGCGGTTGCCGTGGTCGCTCAGTGGGAAGGTGGCGTCGGTCGTCCCGCGATCGCGGCTGGTCTGTTGCGTGTAGCGCCCGCGCGCATCGAGCACGGGGAGGTCGCGCCAGTCGCTCAGCCGCACGAGCGCATCCGCGTCCGCCAGCTCGTCTTGGGGCTGGGGCGCGGGCGGTGGCAAGACGCGGGTCCGCATCAGCTGCACCGCGTAGGGATTCCACGTGGACACGTTCCAGATCAGGTCGAGCCCGCCTTCGGCGTTGGGTTGCGTGTAGCTGTCGATGATGTTCGGGGCATACAACCGGCCCGGGTCGGTGACGGCAAAGGGGCATCCGGGCACGACGCTGGCCAGAGGACGGTTCGAATCGGTGGCCGCGCACTGTTGGTCGGAGGCGTCCTTGCAATCCGGGCTGTACAGGAAGCCGCCCGGGCCGTAGAGGTCGCCGGGCACCGAGGCGCTGCCGGGCACAAGGTGCGGAACCGGCGCGCTCCACGGGCCCCAGGGATAGTCGGCGAAGCGCATCATGATCGCGCCTGGCGCACGCGCCGAGCGGGCCGCGGCCGGGTCCAGTATCAGGTAGTCGGCCAGGTCGCCGCCGTACAACATCACCCACTTGTCGATCGGCGGTCCGAGCCAGCTCACCGCCGGCGGGGCGGACAGCGCGACCTCCTCGTGCGGATCGCCGGCCTCGACCCCGTCGAGCGCCAGCGGTGCGGCGTCCGATTGCAAGCGCGACCAGGCCGGCTCGCCGCTGGCGGGATCGATTCCGGCGAAATACTCCGGTTTGAATTGCAGCGCCCCCGACGCGTCGAGCTCGAGCGGCAGCTCGTGCCGCAGCAGGTACACCTGCGCCTCGCGGCCGTGCTCGGCTGTCAACCCGGCTCGCCCCCACAGCAACAGCGCGCCGTGCCCGGGTCGATAGTCGTTGCCGTCGCGGCGTCCGGTCAGCGTAGTGACCGTGCGCGCGGTAGGCTGCGAGAACTTGTTGGTGGGAAAGGCCAGCACCGAGTCGAAGGTCGCCGGGTTATCGTCGCGCTCGACTGCGATCTCGATCGGTTGCGCCACCGCGAATGCCTGCGAGCGGAAGTGGCCGTCGTCGTACTGCGAAGTGGTGGCGTCGACGCACAACGGCGCGGCCTCGCAGCTCTGGCCGGGTAGGCAGCCCTCCCCTCGCACGGTGTCGCACGGAATCGGAAAGCTCATGTACGACGGCTGGCACACGCCCAGCTGGGTCGAGCAGAAGAAGTGATCGCTGGTGGGACAGCCTTCCTCCGGCCGGTTGCCGGGCTGGTCGCAGCGCACGGCCTCCAGCCGCCCGAACACCCCGAAGGCGTGAACCCCGTCGCTGAAGCCGGTCACGGGGGCCTGGCCGTAGCCCATGCTCAACGACTCGCTGCCGCGCATGACGTGGATCGCGCTGAACGCCGCGGGCGTGTCGGGATCGGTCGCGAAGCGCAGCGTCGGCACGCCGCCCGAGTACGTCGGCGGCAGGCTCGCCAGCGTATCGTCATTGGTCGGCGGGCCGTTGTCGCAGATCGAGCTCCCGCTGGCCCAGGTGTCGCCGAACAGCATCACCAGCTGGCCGTCGTGCTCGAACGACCAGCCCAGGTCCGCGCCGTAGAGCTGCAGCTCGCTCGGCGCGTGCGGAGCGTGCGGCCCGACCAGCGTGCCGAGCCATTGCGGCGCCGACACCTTTGGCAGCGATCGCGGGTCGCTCGGCCCTTGCAGCGGCATCCACGGCGGCGGCGAGCCCGGCGGCGGGTGTCGCGGCGCGCCGTGCGCCGGTAGCGTCAGGCTCGGGTGGCCGAGCATGCTCGCAGGCGCTCCCGCGTCGCTAGCGGGGGCCGCGCTGCTGCTTGCGAAAGGAGAGCTCGCGCCATCGGGCTGGGCCGGCTTGCGCGGCGCCGGCAGCGTCGCGCGGCCGCAGCCCGAGCCCGCGATCAACGTTGAACAGATCCAGACGCAGGTCCACCGGCGCCGCATGCTCCCCGTTCCACCCTGACGCACTGTACGCCGTACGGCATGGCACCACAACGGCGCGCCAAGCAGGTCGGCGATTCGCTCAGCGATTGTGGCGTGCGGATAGGGCGACGCCAGCGCGGTGCAGCGGCCGCCGGAGTCCCTGGGCGCGAAGCGGTTGCGCAAGCCCCCCCATCCGGGCCTGACTGCTAACGCGCCCGGTTGCGGCGCCGCGCGACCACTACCAGCGCGCCGAGCACCAGCGACAGCAGCCCGGCCAGGCCGTGCGTGCCATGGGGCTGGCTGACCGAGCAGCCGGCCGGGGCCGCCGCGGCCGCTTCGGCCACCGCAGCGTCGTGGTAGACGTCCATCACGCCGTTCTCGTCGTCGGTCGAGAGCACGCGCGGGCGGACCTCGCCGGCGTGGATCTGCGGGAACATGGTGGCCTCGGGGTGGTCGTAGCTCTCGTCGAGGCCAAGCACGTGGCCTAGCTCGTGGGTGAGCACCGCGCCGAGGTCGTAGTGCTCGGCGGCCGAGTCGGGAGCGGCGGCCTCATTGAGCAGCGCGAAGCTCTTCTCGCCGTTGACCAGCACGTCCACGCCGAGCACGTCGCCGTTGCCGGCGTAGGTCAACACGGTGACCGCGAGCTGGTTGGGCTGGAACGGCCACTTGTCCATCAGGTAGATGCCGTTGCCGCGGTGGTCGGGGTCGTAGGCGGGAGGCGCGCCGTCCTCGATCGCGATGTCGGGCACGTTGGAGAAGCCGCGCCAGGCGTCGGTGGCCATGTTCACGGCGGCGCGGACCTGGCCGTCAGCGAGCAGTGTCTCGAGGCGCGGATCGATCCGCAGGGAGACCTTGTGCTGCTGCCAGTGCACCAAGCCGCCGCTCGCAGAGTGCTTTGCGTTGTAGGCGAAGCTCATGCTCGGAATCGACAGAACAACCACGAACACGAGCGATGCGATGCGGCGAATGGTCTTGGACATCGTTACTGCCTTTGCTGCGTGAGACCTGCATCGCTTCCATTGCGAGGAGCGTGCCGTTGCAAGGCAGCGCGCGCGCTCGCGTGCGCGATTGGATTCACGCACCACGGCAGTGGACGCGGTGACCACGGCGCGCGCTGTCGCGAAGCTGCGCGCGCGTGCTCGAGGCAGCTATCGTGGTCGAACGCGCCACGCGCATGGCGGACGCAACCAATCCCGTGCGCGCGTGCGTCGCGCGTCGTGGCCGCTGTCACCACGGCTGTGGCCACCGCTGTGGAATCGCCTCGCGACGCGCTGGGTGGTTTTCCCTACGGCAGTGGCCAAGGCGGCCACCCGGTTTTGGTCGATGGCCAAATACACGCGTGATTTCAATAGCTAACCGGTCGGCACGGGTCCTGCATTATTCCCCCGAGGGAAGCGCAAGCGCGCCCCCGGCACAGGAGAAGGGACATGTACGCGTTGGCAGTAGGACCGTTTCACAGCAGCGAGGTTGAGGCCTTTGCAGCGGCTGCGGCCAGCTCCGGCGTGGAGCTCGCGCTGCTGCACAGCGCGCTCGAGGCGCGCCGCCACGTGCAGCGCAAGGGCGCCCTACCCCACGGTGTGTTTGTCTCGCGTCACGCCGACCTCGCATCGGTCGCGCGCTGGGTCCGCGACGACGCGTCGATGTTCAACGTGCCGGTGATCGCGCTGGTGGCTCACCCGAGCGATCGTGAGTTCAAGCAAGCCTGCGCCGCAGGTGCCGACGACGTGCTGGTGGAGGCCGACGCGATCGGCCTGCACCGTCGCATGCAATGTCTGATCGACCTGGACGTCGCCGCGCGCCCGCCGGCGGCCAACGGGCTCGCGCTGGTGGCGACCTCCAATCTCCGCGTGCGCAGGCGCATCGGCCGGACCTTGCGACAAGCGGGATTCGACGTGGCGTTCGCGGCGGAGGCGCGCGAGCTGGTCACGCTCTCGCGCCAGAGCGACCCGGCGCTGGTGGTCGCGACGCCGAGCTTTCCCCCACTGGGTGGCGATGCCGCGGTGCGCAGCGTGCGCACGGCGACCTGCAAGCCCGACCTGCCGGGTCTGGTCATGGGTGGCGCGCACAACCCGGCCGCGGTCGAGCGCTCGGGCGGCGACGCGCGCGGGCAGCTGCTGTTCCTGGCCGACGAGCTGCTCGCGCGGCGGGCCGCCGCCGAGCAGCGTCGCTCGCGGCGCATCCAGTACTCCACCATCTGTGCGTTTCGCGTGAGCGGGCTGATGGAGCCGAGCTACGGGCTCACGCACAACCTGAGCCGCGAGGGCCTATACGTGCAGACGCTGGACCCGCCTGCCGCCGGCAGCTCGTTGTGGCTCGAGCTGCGAACGCCCGACGGCGTACCTGTGCATCTGCGAGGTAAGGTGATGTGGCGCCGGACCGCATCCCAGATCGGCTGCGCGCCGCCTCCGGGATTCGGGATCAAGCTGGAGGCGGTGCAATGCCCGCCGCTCGATCTCGCGAGCTACGTCCTGGGCTATGATCGACTGCTCGAGGACCGAGAGGCATCCAACTAATGGAGCAAGGTACCAGCATGGCCAACCGCACGCGGGGACCGGGAGTCGCCAGCCTGCGAGGGCTCGAGCTGCTGCGGGAGGTCAGCGACGAGACGCTGCAAGAGCTGTTGTGCCGCGCCGAGCAGATCACGCTGCGACGCGGGCAATACCTGGTGCGGCGCGACGAAGCCAACACGCGCATCTACATCGTGCTCTCGGGCTTGCTACGGGTGGAGCTGGGCGAGGCCGCGGACGCCACCATCGCGCGTATCGGACCCGGCGAGACGGTGGGCGAGCTGTCGCTGCTAGCGCGCCGGCCGGTCAGCGCCACGGTCGTGGCCGAAGCGTCGACGCGGCTGCTGGCGATCGACGAGCAGAGCTTTCACTGGCTGATCCGGGCCTCGCACGGCTTCGCGGTCAGCCTGCTCACGCGTATGGCCGAGCGGCTGCGCGCGAACAACGAAACGGTGCAGACCAACATCGAGCAGCGCCGCGAGTTCGAGCACGCGGCGCTGCACGACGCGCTGACCGGCGTGCACAGCCGGCGCTGGTTCGAGCAAGCGCTGCCGCGCATCGTGCAGCGGCACGTGTTCGCGTCCGACCCGCTCGCCATCGCCGTGCTCGACGTGGACCACTTCAAGCGCGTCAACGACCGCTTCGGGCATCCGGCGGGCGATTCGGTGCTGGCGGAGGTGGCGGTGTTGCTGCGCGAGAAGGTGCGGCCGACCGACCTGATCGCGCGCTTCGGCGGCGAGGAGTTCGTGGTGATCTTTCCGCAGACGCCGATGTGGGGCGCGCTGCGTGCAGCCGAGCGCGTGCGCGAAGCCATCGCCGCGGCGCCCATGCAGCACGAGGGTGTCGCGCTGCCGGCCGTCACGGTGTCGCTGGGCGTGAGCGCGCTCGGCACGCTGGCCGATCCGCGCAAGCTGCTGGCGGAGGCGGACCAGGCGCTGTATCAGGCCAAGTCCATGGGCCGTAACCGCACCCAGGCCTACGCGCCGGTCACGAGCTAGATCGGGAGGGGATGAGTGATGGTTAGCTGGCCCGTGGCAGGCGCACTACGAAGCGCGAGCCGCGTCCGAGCTGGCTCTCCGCCCACACCGCGCCGCCGGCCTGCGAGACCAGGTGCCGCACCATGGCCAGCCCCAGCCCCGCGGCGCCGTCGCGATCGGTGACATAGGGGTCGAAGATGCGCTCCAGGCGCTCGGGTGCGATGCCGGGTCCGGGATCCGAGACCGTGATCTCGGCGCCGGCGGCGCTCTCGGTGACCTCCACGCAGATCACCTGTCGCTCCGGCACGCCGATACCCTCCAGCGCCTGGGCGGCGTTCATGATCAGGTGCACCAGCACCTGCCCGAGCTCGGCGGCATCCATGCGTACGATCGGCGAGGCCGAGAGCACGAGCTGCAAGCGCGTGGCCCCGATGACGCCGCTGAGAATGCGCGCAGTGGCGCGCACCACGCGCACCGCGTCCGCGCTGTCCGGAGCCGGCAGCGCGGCCAGGCGCTGGCCGCGCTCGAGCTTGTGCGCGATCTGCTGCAGCTGCGCGATCGGCGGGGTCGAATCGTGCTGCACGGTCTGGGCATGCAGCAATAGCTCCTTGGCGCGCTCCGGACTTTCCCAGCTCGACAGCCCGGCGGTCAACAGGTCGCCCACCTGCTCCGCGTTCATGGTCAGCGCGGCAAGGGGTGTCTGCAGCTCGGAGGCGATCTGGCGGGTCAGCGCTTCGATAATCGGCGGGTGCCCACCGCGTAGCACCCGCGCCTGCATCTCCTGAACCATCCGTCGCAGGCGCACCAGATCGATCGCGGACTGCAGCACGTCCACAAGCTCGTCGTTGCGCCATGGCTTGGTCAGATAGCGCAGCACCTGGCCCTGGTTGATCGCGTCGATGGTCGTCTGCAGGTCGGCGTAGGCGGTGACCATGATGCGCACGACCTCGGGCTTGAGCTCACGCGCCCGCCGGCAGACCTCGACTCCCGTCATCTGGGGCATGCGCTGGTCGCACATCAGCACGGCCACGTCCTCGCGCTCGAGCACGCGCATCGCCTCGTGGCCGTCCTGCGCCGTCAGGACAGTGAACCGGTCCTCGAGCGCGTAGCGAAACGTGAAGAGATTTTGCGGCTCGTCGTCGACATACAATATCGGATAGGCGCGGTGTTCCTCCGACATCTACCACTCCAGGATGCATGGAGTGACACCCGCAAAGCGGGTCAACTCCATGGGGGAACGCGTGTGCACCTCCCGCAATTTGGATCGTCGTGCGCTCGAGCACAATACGCTGCCCACAATTCGGCGCATGGATACGCGTCTGACTGTTTCCGGGGCGCGGCGAACCGTGTCGCTACTGAATGGTTGGGTGCGCGGGCGCCACGAGCGAGGTTCTCCGCCCCACGGGAATCCTCACGGTGAACCGCGCGCCCCCGAGGTCGGAACGGCTCACCGAAATGTCCCCACCGCATTGCATCAATACTTGGTGCGCCACCGCGAGCCCCAGTCCGGTGCCTTCCCCAGCGGGGCGGGTGGTGAAGAACGGCTCGAAGATGTGCTCGGCCGTCTCCTGGTCGATGCCCGGCCCGGAGTCGTCCACCCCGACCACGTACATGCCGTCGACGATCGACGCCTCGACCCGAATCGCGCCGGTGTCGCCCACGGCGCGCGCGGCGTTGTCGAGCAGATTGAGAAAGACATGGTTCATGTCTCCCGGCCGTCCGTGGACCTCCGGCGCGTCCTCGATTCGCTCGGACAGTGTGACCGAAGGCGATAGTCTCGCGCTTACCAGCCGGATCGCCGAGCGCAAGCCGTCCGACGGCGTGTAGTCCCCGCCTGCCTCGCGATCCACGCGCGAGAGGTCCATCAAGTCGATGGTCATTCGCTCGATGCGCTGCGCGCAGTCGACCATCACGTCCATCAGCTTGCGGGTCGATTCAGGCACGGTGCCGCCGATCTTGGTGCGCATGGCGGGTAAGCCGCTGACCAGCGTGGTTAGGGGGTTGCGCACCTGGTGCGCGACCGAAGCCGCCAGCACCCCAAGCGTGGCGTGGCGTTCTTGCACGGCCATCTCTTGCATAATGCGCCGCAGCCTGACGTGGACGTCCACGCGGGCCAGCAGCTCGCGGCCGTGAAACGGCTTGAGCACGTAATCGCTGGCGCCCGCCTCGAAGCCTTCGAGCACGCTGGCGACCTCCGTGCGCGCGGTGACCAGCAAGATCGGCGTCGCGCGGGTACCAGGCTCCGCGCGCAGCGCGCGGCAGAGCTGATAGCCGTCCATCTCCGGCATGGCGACATCGCTGATCACCACGTCCGGCTTGAGCTCGAGCGCCAGAGCGACGCCGAGCTTGCCGTTGCTCGCAGTCTTTACCCGGTAGCGGGCGCCAAGCACGTTGGCGATGAACTCGCGCAGCTCGGCGTTGTCTTCGACGACCAGGGCGAGCGCGGCATTGGCCGCAGGCCCTGGACGGTCGCCGGTTTCCGTCTCCTCGCTGAACTCATCGACGATCGACGCAGGTGGGCGCCACGACGGGCCCTTGGCTTCCGCTGGCCGGATCGTCGCCGGCTGATCCGGCCGCCGCGGCAGAGTCAGCGTGAAGGTCGCGCCTTGGCCCAGCTCCGACACCAGCTTGACGTCGCCGCCGTGCAGGCGCGCAGCCTCACGCACCAGCGCCAGGCCGATCCCGGTACCGCCCACGACGCGCTTGGTGCTATCCCCCTGCGCAAAGCGCTCGAAGACCTTCTGCTGGTCCTCGGCTGCGATTCCCGGTCCGTCATCGGACACCGCCATTGAGGCCTCGCTGCCGTGGTCCTCGATCGTCACCCGCACCCCGCCGCCGCGCGGGGTCAGACGCAGCGCGTTGGCCACCAGATTGGTCACTGCCGACTCGATCCACGAGGCGTCGATCACTACGGGGGGCATGCTCGGCGGGGCCTCGATCTGTAGCGCCACACCCTTCTTCGCGGCCGCCGCCTCGAAGCCGGCCAGTGTCCCGCGCACGAGCCCGATCAAGTCCGCGGGGCTCGGCGCGATCTTCATCCTTCCTGCGTCGATCTTCGCCAGATCCAGCAGCTGATTGATCAGCCGTAGCAGCCGCACCGCATTGCGGTGCATCCCCTCGAAAGCCGTTCGCTCTCCGCCCGGCGGCGTCCGCCCCGCCACCAGCTCCTCGAGCGGCGCCAAGATCAGTGTCAGCGGCGAGCGCAGCTCGTGCGAAACGTTGTTGAAGAAATCGGTCTTGGCGCGGTCGAGCGCCTGCACTTCCTCCAGCGTCTCCGACAACCGTTGGCTCGCCTCTCGCAGCTCAAGGGTCCGTTGTTCGACCCTCTGCTCGACTTCGGCCTTGGCGCGCACCACTTCCTCGAACCGTTGCTCGTTGGCTCGAGTCACCCGTTCCAGGGCGTTGTTGTGCTCCGCGATGTCCTGGATTCTTCTCCTGAGATCTTGCCTGAGCGAGTAGGTTCGGATCACGCCCCAAACGGCCAACCCCGAGCCCGCTGCCAAGACCGAGAGCAGCGCAAGTGGCAGGCCCTCGGCGACCCCCAGGGTCGCGCCGAGCAACCCCCCCAACGCCAGCCCCAAGAGCGCGCCGGCGCTTCGGCCACGCTCCTCGAATCGAACCTCGTACACACACGATGGGGACCCGTGGTGCACACACTCCACGTGCCGTACCTCCGCGGGCGGCAGATCGAACAGCACCGGGATTCTGGTCAACTGCAGAACCCGAAAACGACACAGAAACGGGCGAGCCTCCTGACTCGCCGACCTGTTTGGCACCCACGCGACCCGGACCTGCCCCTCCCCCACAGTCGCGTGTTCCCAGGTCCCGGTCTTGTTGACGCGGTGAGCCACCCTCGCGAGCTGCCGATAGGTGAAGCCCGGCGTGCCGAGGGCAAACAACAGCGGGTACAGCGCTCCGAGGTACTTCGGCGTCATCCCTCGCAACGCCGCGCGGTCGAGAAACGCCTCGTCGCCGCTGCGTTCAATGAAGTCCTGAAGCAGCGCCTCCACGAATGCCAGAGACACCCAAGCGCTGGAATCGTTGAGATCCGGCGTGGTCACCCGGTATCGCCCGAGAACTTCCACGACGACGTCGCGACCCAGTTGCTCGACCGCTTCGTCGATGATCGCCTTCGTTCCGAACGCCTGTAGCTCCGGGCGGAACACCTCTACTTCTTTCGGCGATGCCTGCAGATCCACCCGAAAATCCTCGCCCTTCTCTAGTGGCCACCGAGCTCCGTCACCAGCCCTCGGAGCACCTCTTGCGCGCGGGGCGCGACGTCGCCGGTCATTCGGTCCAACAAGCCGAGCACCTTGTCCAGTGCCAGGAGCCCCTGCACGCATTTCGGCAGCCCGCCGTAGCAACCCACCAATCCCACGATTTGGCAGAGCTCCTCGACGGTAAGGCCTTCCATGAGCCCCCAATACACGTGCACGCCGAACGGCAGCAACGGACCCGTGTGTGCAAGCAGTGTCACCAGGCAGCGCTCGCGGTTCACCGGGGCAAGCGGTCCCCCCGACCCGTAGAAGGTCCTCGCGATTTCCGCGTTCCACCTCTCCAGGTCCGGCGCCAGCTCGCCGATTCCCCGCACGTTCGCCGAGGCCATCTCCGAAGCCACGTAGGCAGAGCGAAGCAGTGCCAGTTTTCGAAGGTCTAACGAGCCGGCAAGAGTCGGCATGTCACCGTCCTCGGGCGTTCTCGGGAGGCGCCTTGACGATGGAGCCCAGCCGTAGGTACCGAATCGCCAATTGCGCGTGCCCTCGCAGCGCCTGATTCCAATTGCGAAGCTGCTTCTTCGGACCGGGCAGCCACCAAAAATTCAGATTCACGTTCTCGTCCGCGAACGACTCCACCTGGTGCCACCAGTACGCCGGAAGATAGAGTACATCCCCCTCACGCATGTCGACGCGCAGTCGTCGCGACGGATCGAAGCGCGGAAAACTGCGCAGGTCCGGGTTCGGACCATTGCGAAACACCCCGCTCATGTGTGCCGTCTGCGAGAACATCGGCAACGGGTAGTAGGCACGCACCCCCGGCGGGTAGAGGTCGAAGGTCTTGGCGCCTCGAAGCTGGAAGTTGAAGTTCTCGGCGGCGTCGAAATGAAGTCCCACGGTGATGCCGGGCCCGGAGATCCAAAGGTTGCGCATCACGGCCTTGCGCAGATAGGGCGCGAGCTCGGTCAGCTGCAGGCTGTCGTCGTGCCCATCCGGAAGGAGCTGCACCGGGTTCTTGTAGTAGTAGCGCAGACTGGATTTCGGCCCAGAGCCGAAGGAGCGCTCGAAGAAGTCTCCGAACCGCATGGGCGAGACGTTGCGTTCATAGCTCAAGAACCCGGTCGCGGTGGTCATCACGGGAACCGTCGCGTCGGCCATCACGTCCATGAAATAGCGTGCGGACCACTGGAAGATCTTGAGCGGCCTAACTTCTCGGATCCCTTCGATCACCACCGGCGTGTTGGTACGATAGTAACGCTCGTAGAACCGAGCGATCTCGCGGTAGGGCAGCCGATCGATCGCCGGGTGTTCGGCAGTACGCGCGGGGGCCGCTTCGGCGGATGTCGCTTGCGTTTGTAGCATCGTTCGATCCGTCACTGCACTTGATAGTTGTCCACAATGCTCTGCATGTCCCGCTTGCGGTGCTCGACGTTCCACGCGATCCCGACGGCCTGATGATAGTCCGAGCCGAGGCGGGCCTTGACCAGGGTTCTTGCCCGCCGCAGGCGATACCAGGGCAATGCCGGATACAGGTGGTGCTCGATGTGGAAATTGAAATTCAGTACCAGCAGCTCGGCCACTCCCGGGGGGTAGTAGCAGGACCGCGTCGCTTGGTACTGCTCCCAAATGGGCAGCTTGGTATGAAACGTCGACACGTCGACGTGGTGCGGGATGTTCACCAGCTCTTCGGCGATGAGGTACAGGCCGAAGGCCAGCACAACGTTGCTCGGACGCACGATGTCGGGCGCGAGCGTGTGCAGTCCGATGTAGCCGATTGGAACGAACAGAATGGAGATCAGTGTTCGAAACAGGCGGACCCGCGTCATCTCGCCGGCGCGCCACATCGCAATCGGGTAGGTCCAGTAGACGACGTGCTGAAGCAACGCACCAAGCGGTACCCAGCTTCTCCAGCTCACGCGGACCAACATGGGTACGCCGGTGCGGCGCCAGGTCCGCAAGGACTTGAGCACGGGGTCCCGGTCGATGTTTCCGGTCCACGCATGGTGCTTCTGATGAATGTACTTCCACTGGTAGAACGGAATGAAGCAAAAGAGGCTCGCGTAGTGTCCGAGCAAGGTGTTGAGCCAGCGATGTCTCGAAGCGCTGCCGTGGCCACACTCGTGCAAGATCGAAAAGTTGTGCACGAAAACCACGACGAGGATGAGCTGCGCCAGCACGAACAGAAAGAATCCTCCGGCGCGGAGTGCTCTTGCCACGCAAAGCAGCAGCAGCACATCGAGCACCACGATGGCGGCGGTCGGCAGCAGGCGCGGGCGCATGTCGAGCTGCGCCCGGATCTCGGAGTACGCATTGCGGTCCATCATGGCGAGGCGCTGCCCGTCTCGCGCGTCTGCGTTGCGTCTTCGCGCAACCGAGCTCGGGCACGAAAGCCGTCCCTGACTCTCATCGTGAGCCGGCCTTCGGGAACGGGCTCGAAGCCCGGGCATCCGTCGATGCGCACGCGTTGTCCGACCGTCGCCAGGACGAGCGTCGCTTCCATCAGCGCCATCTGATCTCCGATGCAGCGCCGCGGACCGGCCCCGAACGGGACGTATTGGAACGTGGGGATTTCGCGTGCGCCCGGCAGGAAGCGTTCCGGCTCGAACGAGAGCGGGCGATCCCATAACGTGGGATCGCGATGCATCGGGTATACGCCGAGCATGACATAGGTGCCCCTGGGAATGGTGTAACCGTCGATGACGACGTCCCTGATGCACGATCGCGAGATGGCGTAGACGGGCGGATACAGCCTAAGCGTTTCCTCGACGATCGCTCGCGTGTATGCGAGCCCTGCCAGGTCGGCGAGCTCGGGCTGCCGGCCTGCCAGCCTCGACGTGAGCTCGTCCTCCCAGCGCCGCCGGACGTCTGGATTGCTCGACAGCGCATACCAGGCAAAGGTCAACAGGTTCGCGGTCGTTTCGTGGCCCGCTGTGAGAAGGATCATCAGCTCATCACGCAGCTGCTGGTCGCTCATGCGCGTGTTGTCGTCGCTCGGGCTCAGCAGGATCGACAGCGCGTCCTCGCCGGTAGTCGGATTGGCGAGCCGGTCCTGGATGATCCGCTCCACGGTGTCGTACGTGGCGCGTTTGGCCTCCGTGAAGCGGCGATTGCTCGCGGTGGGAACCCAGGGCGGAATCGGTACCGGCGCGGACAGCTTCTTCCATAGCTCTGCGTGTAGCACCCCGAAGTCTTGGGCAAAGCCGTTGGAGGTTTGGGGCTGCTCCAGGCCGAGCAACGCGCGACAGGTGATCTGGAGCGCCAACACCGCCATCTCGCGTGCGACGTCGAGCTCGAGCTCGCCGCCCGCGACACCCCAGCGCTCCAACATCTGTAGGCTCTCGCGCACGATCGAGTCGGTCATGGCGTTGAGCCGGCGGCGTTGAAACGCAGGGTTGAGCGCCTTGCGTTGTCTGTGCCATAGCTCCCCGTCGCTGGTCAGCAGGCCTTCTCCAAGCGCCCAGCGGTTCACGCGGTTCGAGCGATGGGACTTGTCGAAGTCGTGTCTGCCGCTGCCGAGCACGTGCTCGAAGTGTTCAGGACGGCTCAGCAGCACACAGCGGGTGGGTCCAAGTCGGAAGCCAACCACATTGCCATAGCTGGATACGAGCTCCGTCAGCGCATCAAGAACGTTGCGGCGGATGAGACGAGGAACGGCTAGCAATCCTGACGGCCCCGGGATCGCTTTGGGTGCGACGTTTGCGCTCGGGGTCTGGGTCATCGTCGACATCGGGTGCCTCTGGCCAGGTGCGGCGACGCCGCACGTTGCGGCAAGTCAGCTCGCCCAACTGTAGCCCAGACCGCCGTCGAACGAAGACGGCCGAGGTCACTTAAGTGGCCGGGTGCTCGGCTTGCAACCACGAGGGTCCGGGCTCGACGAACACCAACTGCGCGCAAACGTCAGCGCTTGTGGGCACAGCACCCGCATTCCTAGCTAAAACGGGTCGTGCATGGCGTTTTCGGCACTGCGCTCGGCTACGTTCCTCGCGGGCTCAAGGCGCGCCGCCGTTCGCGCCGGAGCGCCATTGCGTCGACCTCGCCGTAGCGGTTGACCGCGAAGCTGAGAAATCGGTGGAGACCTGCTCGCGTCAGCGCGTAGAGATACACGGATGCCTCCTTGGTGAAGCCCCAGGTGCGCAGCCGGGCGTGATCGAGACCCTCGGGGAGGTTCAGGAAGCGCTCGCCGGTCGCGCTCTGCGCAGGCCGTTCGACGACCGACCGCAGCGCTGCGTCGAACAGGGATCCGTCCCGATCGATCTCCGGATGAACGGGCACCACCCAGGTCGAGTTGAGCATCCAGGTCAGATTGACACCGGGCGTCGCGCGCTCTTCGAGCACCGCATAGGCGATTTCATCGCCCCGGGTCACGAGCCAGCATTCTCGGCTCCGCTCCAGCATGGCCCTGCCGAAGCGCTCGCGCGAATCGGGCAGGCTCAGCTCGCCCGGTACGAGCGACAGCGCCGCGGCCGCATAGGAGCCCAACGCGCGCTCGGCCGCGCGGGCCACCACGACCTCGTCGGCCGCCTGGCACGGCCGCAGGGTCACCCCAGTCGAGTCGGTGCTGACCATGGCGGCACCCGCAGGTCGCGACCACAGCTCGACCGTGGTTCTCGCCACCGCGTCGGGCGTGCCCATGCCTGCAAAGAACCGTTTCAGGTAGGCGTTCATCACGCTGTTGTCGGTCTTGACGAAGAACACGAGGTATCGGCCATCTCGTCGTGGGACGAGGTGGTCGAGGTAGGCTGTCTGCAGGCTACCGGTCGCGCCGTTGATGTCGGGGCTGATGTCGACGAAGTGCTGCGGCACCCATGTGTGCTCCCATGCACGAACGATGGTGACCGCCGCATCCGGGGCGTTCTCCGGCCCGTGCACGAAGGTCCGAGCGACATCCGAGGCGTCGCTGTGCAGCCTGCGCCAGACGCCCTCGATCTGTTCCAGCATCGGCGCGAGGTTGCGGTGCATGTGCGGGCCGAACAGGCCTGCCTTCACGTAGGTTCGGTGCAGTGCGGAGAAGTCGCGACCGTCGTGCGCGCGCACGCGCGGGTGAGCGAGGGTGGCCAGCAACGAGATCATGTCGGGGTCATCGGCCACGTTGGACTGCGGGATCGAGGCGACACAGCGCACCGCCTGGGTCCCCTGGTCGTAGCCGTAGTGCTCGACGCCGAGGTCGCCGAGGTGGACCAGACGGTTGCCCCATGTGAGCTGAGCCTGCTCGAGCGGCAGACCCTTCCAGAGCACGCTGGCTTGCGGCTCGCACTCGAAGCACACGCCAAAGAACGAGAGCTCGCGCACCGGATGCGTGCTCACCGCACCGGTCACCGGGTGGCGGAAGCTCAACTCCACGCCGTGCGAAGGCAGAACGGACACGCGGTGGTCGCGCCGGTGGCGCCGGCGCCGGCGCAGGATCAGCGGCAGGGCCGCACGCAGCCGCCCGCCCTCGATGGCGAGGCCACGCACGTCGAGCTCGTACGGCACCGCAAACACGTCGAATCCCATGCGGATACTTCGTCGCGTCAAATCGCCGGCAGGAAGATCCGCGCCGAGCTCGACCAGCAGGCTGTCCTTGCCGGCCTCGAGCAGCCGCAGGGTTCCCCGCCCCCACCCGGGCGCTTCGTACCAGCCCTGGGTCTGCAGCATGCCTGCGAGCTCGATCAAGCGCCGCACTTCTTTGGAGTCGGTGACCAGATCATGCGGTTGGTCCAGGGGAACCTGCGGCTCGTCGCTCAGACTGAGGCGCGAGGTGAAGCTGCGACCCCCATCGGCCAGGTAGTAGGGCACTGTACGCAGCACCTGCGCCGAAGCTCTGCGCAGCAGGCGGCGGTCGCCGACAATTTCCACGCGCTCGATCTCGGATCCGGGCGCAAGCGCGACGCTCGTCCTGACTTCGCACACGTCCGCGCCGATGCGCTGAACCGGAAACACGTACGAGGAGCTGCCGTCCAAGCCGCCGGGCACGACCAATACCAGCAGGTCTGTGATCTGCACCGCGTGTGACTTGTCGGGCTGCTCGAGCAAGATGCGCGCACCGGCCAGATCGACGCGCGCGCGCCGCGGCCCGTCTGGCTCGAGCCGGTTCGCGGTCACGACCCAGCCCGCAACGCCGTCCGCAGGCACGATTCTGAACGGCGCGCCCGGCGGCGGCAGCGCGTCGGCGGCGACCGGATCGAGCACCGCGTACGCGTGTTCGCCTTCTTTGGCCACGGAGGCGATGAATGAGGCGAATCTGGCCTGATCGGGCCCCATCTCGACCACGACAGGCAAGAGCTCGCGTGCTGCAACCCCGAGCAGGGTCCACGCGTCCAGGCCGGTCCCGGGCAATTCGGTCATCGAACGCTCATTCTCTCCCGACATGGGATATCATGCTCAAAGCACCCCCGCGACGTATGACAGTCGACTACAAGCTCTACCCAGTTCTGTTCGTGGACGACGAGCCGCAGAACTTGGTGGTTTTCCGGTACGCCATGGAGGACCACTTCACGGTCTTGACCGCCCACAATGGCGAGCTTGCCCTGGAGCTGCTGGAGCGCGAGCCGGTGGCGGTCCTGCTCGCCGATCAGCGCATGCCGGAAATGGGCGGGGTCGAGCTGTGCGCCCGGGCCCGCGAGGTCCGGCCGGACGCGGTGCGCATCATCATCACCGCCTACGCCGACATTCACGCCGCGGTCAACGCCATCAACCAGGGGCAGGTGAGCCGCTACCTGGTCAAGCCCTGGCGCAACGAAGAGCTGATCGAGGTGCTCCAGGCGTCGATCGACTTCGTGCACCTGCAGCAGGGCATGCGCGAGATGGAAATGCGGCTGCTACACAGCGGCCAGAACCGCATCGCCAGCGCGATCCACGACGAGCTGCTGCACGAAATCGCCAATCCGCTCGGCGCCATGACGATCACCCTGCTCGATGCCGGCGAGATGATCGAAAACCTGCTGCGGCGCGTCGAGGGCGGCGCCGGCGTGCCGCCCGAGCTCAAGTCGGAGCTGATGGATCTGCGCGAGGCCCACGGCGACGCCCTGGCGGCCGCCGATCAGCTCAACGCGCTGGCCGAGCGCATGCGCAAGGGCCCGCGTCCCGCGCGCGGGTCGATGCAGTCCGACGCGGGCCGGGTCGTCGACTCGACGCTGCGGATCATCCGCCGGGATGTGGAACGCGTGGCCTCGCTGCAAGTAGTGCTCGAGAGCTCGCCGCAGGTGGCGGTCGAGGCCTCCACACTCGGTCAGATCGTGCTCAATCTGGTCCTCAACGCGGCCCAGTCGATCGAGGCCAACGCGGAAACGGACCGCTCGATCCGCATCACCGTGGACACGCGCGGCAAGATGGCGGTGGTGTCGGTGAGCGACGACGGACCCGGTATCGAGGCCAGCTACCTCGAGCGCATCTTCGACCCCTACTTCACCACCAAGAGCAGCGGCTCCGGGCTGGGCCTGTCGATCGTGCGCGAGATGGTGCGGCGTGCGGGCGGCGAGATCACGGCGCGCAGCGATCCGGGCCGCGACACCACCTTCGAGGTGCTGCTACCGCTGGCCGGATCGGAGTGAGGCGCGCGGCGCGCGTCAGGGGTGCGAGCCACGGCCCGCCTGGCGCAGCGCGACCTGGACCACGCGTGCCAGCACCGCGGGGTCGACCGGCTTCTGCACCATGGTGTCGATGTCGGCGTGCGCTTCGGCGAAGGTGCCCTCGTGGTTGTTCGCCTTCTCGGTCAACACCACCGCTGGCAGGTCCGAGCGCAGCCGCCGGATCCGCTGGCGTGCGTGCTCGGCCTGAGGCTCGCCAGTGGGCGGGTCGAGCAGGACCAGGTCGAAGTAGTCCGGCGTCTGCGCCAGCTCATCGGCGGCGCGCGTCGTGTCGGCAACCCAGGTCACCTCGTAGCCCGCCCGGCGCAACGAACGTGTGATCGCGCGGCCGAGCGCCTCGTCGGCCTCCGCGAGCAGCACGCGCCGCACGCTTGCGGCCTCGCGTGGCCTGACGATTTCGTCTGAGGTGCGGCGATCGGGCCGCGGCGCCGGGTCAGCACGGCCGCCGGGCTCGCCCGAAGGTCCGGCCTCACCGCGGTTGGGTTCGACCGCTGAGCCGCAATCGACCACGGGCAGCACGATGCGGAGCGTCGTGCCTGCGCCCCGCTGACTGGTCAGCTCCACGGTGCCGCCGTGGTCTGCGGCCACCTTGCGCACGATCGCCAAGCCCAACCCGCGACCAAGGTCGATCTCCTTGGTGGTGAAGAAGGGCTCGAAGGCTGACTTCAGGACCTCCGGCGCCATGCCGCAGCCGGTGTCGGTCACCGTGACCACGACGTAGCAGTCGGCCTTGAGCGGCGGCACCGAGCTCAGCTCGTGGAGCTCCTCGACCACCGCCTCGAAGGTCAGCTTACCGCCCTCGCTCAAGGCGTCGCGTGCGTTCAAGCAAGGGTTGAGCACGAGCTGTCTGAGATGAGCGCGCACGCCGCGCACGAACACGTTGGGCTGCACGTAGCCTTGGATCCGGATCGACTTGGGGCAGGTGTCGCGCAACACCCCCAGCGTCTCGGCGCACAGCTCCGAGAAGCTCACGCGCTCTTGCACCAAGTTGTTCGACTGCGCCAGCGTGGCCAGACGGGTCGTCAGCTCGGCGCCGGATTGGGCCGCCGAGCGCAGGTCGTCGAGGCACTCGCGGACCTCCGCGTTGCCGAGCGGGAGCTCCGGCGGCAGCTCGAGCAGATAGGCCGCGTTGGCCAGGATGACGCACAGCAGGTTGTTGAAGTCGTGGTTGATGCCCGCGCTGAAGCGCCCGATGATTTCGAGCTTGTTGGCGTTAATCAGCGCTTCCTCGAGCGCGTCGTGCACTGAAAGGAGCAGCACGCAGTGCGGCCCGACCTGGATGCGGTCGCCCGATTCCAGCGTGCAGCGCGACACGCGCTGGCCGTTGACCAGGGTGCCGTTGCGGCTGCTCATGTCCTCGAGCGAGACCTGCCCATCGGGGGCGCGCCAGATCCGCACGTGCTTGCGCGAGACGCCGGGGTCGGCCAGGCGGACCTGCGCATCGGGGCTGCGACCGATCACGCAGTCGCCGGCGACGACGACGCTTCGCCCCTCGCCAGGACCGACCAGCACCGAGAGGCGGGTCACCTGGCCGCCGTCGTCGTTCCCTGGAATACGGGCGTCGCCGTTCTCTAGCTGCGTGACGAGCTCGTTGAGGTTGTCTCGAATCGACATCGTACTACTTTCTGCTACTGGGCCAAGCCCTGATACCCCTCGACAAAGGCCTGCACGTCGGCAGGCGGGCACTGCGTGGCATCGATCTTCAAGCCGAAGCCCGGCGGCAAGACGCCCTTGCCCGAGCCCGGTAGTCGCTGCCACATCACGCGACCGCGAAGGTGAATCGGCGTCGTGTTCGTGGGCGCCACCAGCTCGATCCAGATCGAGCTCTCGGGCCGCGGCGGGTCGAGCGTGCGGATGTACATGCCCTCCTCGCTCACGTTGTGGCTAACCCCGTAGATCGGCTGCAGCGAGCCGCCCTCGCGAAACGAGCAAATGGTGGAGTACAGCTTGCGTGCCGACGCGCGGCGGTCCTTGAACTGCGCCTTGGCTTGCTCGTCGGCGAAGAACAACAGCTTGCCGGTAAGGTCTGCGACCTGGTCGCCGGCGCGCAGCGGCGCTTCCAGCTCTTCGGCCGCGATCGACAGCACGGGCATGCGGCCAATCTTCGAGACGTTGCCTCGATCGGGCTCGTGCGTCGCGCCGGAGCCGGCGGGCAGCGTCCCGGTGGTCACCGCGAAGGCGGGAGCGTCGGGCTGGGCCGCGAGCGCGGCCAGCTCGCCGGGGTCGGCCGCGTAAATCACCTCGAAGCCGACCTGACGCAGCGTGCGTCCGAGCCGGCGCCGGCTGGCCTCGTCGCTCGAGGCCACCACGGCCCGACCCATGGTCGCCGCGGGCCTGACGTCGGCGCGGTGCAGACCGAGGTTGGCGAGCCTGCGCGTGAGCCCACCGGCGTCGGCGGTGACCAGCACGTCGTCAGCGCCGGACAGGTAGGCGTTGCGGTAGCCCTCGTTGGAGGGCCGCGACAGCGCCACCAGCACCGGGACCGCAAACAGCTCTGCATCGTCTCGGATGCCGTCGACCAGCTGTCTCACGTTGGCGTCCGCCGAGACCAGCACGCACAGGGGCAACCCGCGCCCCCCGCGCATGCGCGCCAGCACCCGCTGCAGCGTCGGGCAGAACGCCACCGAAACGCCGCTGCGCCCAGCGGCCAGCGAAATCTGCTCGCGCTCGTTCTCCTTGAAGTCACCGACGACCAATGTATGCGGCGTCATCCCGGCCCCCTGTGCGGTTGATTGCTTCATTGCGTTTGGCATGAGGTTGCTCGTCATCGGCGTCGCACCGAAGGACCGTCGAGGTCCGCGCTCGGATGCAGTGCAAGCTCCATGCCCGGCCCGGTGCCTCCGCGTTTGCGTGTATTTCGCGGCGGGCCTTCGAGCATCAGAGGACCAGTGTACTGCGGCGGTGGCGACTTCGACCACGCCGTAGCGCGCGCGCCCTCACCCAAACGCCACTGCCCAGGTCGATTGGGCGGCGATCGACACGCGTCCGCCCCCGCACGGCGCGCGGCATGCTTGATGCACCCTTGTTCGCCGAGGAGATCGGCATGGAACCGCCCACCGCTTCCGACACCGTGGCTCGAGCCACTCCACGACCCGACACACGGCTCGGCCGGACCCTGCTTTGCGGTCCGATCACCTCGGAGCGCACGATGGCCGACGTGCTCACCATGCTGTCGGTGAGCGGTTGGAGCGGCGAGCTGCGTGTTTCATCGGGCGCGGTCCACCACCGGCTGACGCTCGACCAGGGTGCGCTCAAAGCGGCTGCCAGCGATTCGCACGAGCACCGCTTGGGCGAGCTGCTGGTGCGGCGCGGCCTGCTAAGTCAGGTCCAACTCGAGCAGTGCCTCAAGCAGCTCGGGCAGGGCCGCCGCATCGGCGAGGTGCTGGTCGACAAGGGCTGGATCGAGCACCGCCAGCTGTTCGACGCGCTTCGCGCGCAGACAGAGCGCATATTCTACGACACGCTCGCTCTGGCCAGCGGCCGTTTCGTGCTGACCGCGCCCTCGGACGACGCGCCGGCGCCGCCGATCGCGTTTCACATTCCGATGACGCGTCTGATGCTGGAAGCAGCCCAGCGCTCCGACGAGATGCGCGTCTACCGAACCCGCATCTCGGGCGGCGAGGTGCAGCCGGTGCTGGTGTGCCCTGCCGCCGAAATCGGCCTCGATGCGCAGGCGAACCAGATCGCCGCGCAGATCGACGGGCAGCGCACCATTCACCAGATCGCCGACCGCGTCGACCTCGACGAGCACCAGGTGACGCGGGTCGTGTACGCGCTGCTCGAGCGAGGCGCGGCCGCGATCCTCGAGCCGAGCCGGCCACCGGCGCGCGCCCTGGTCGCGTTGATCGAGCCGTTTGAGCACGCCCTGGCCCTGGTTTTCGAGCACGCCGCAAGCCCGACGGTGCGCGCAGCGACCCAGGCGCGCGTCGCGGAGTGGATCGGCGTGACCGGCCTCAGTGCCTACCTGGGGCCGGAGCTGCTTCCGGGCGGGCGCATCGACCGCGAGCGCCTGCTTGCGGCCACCGCCCAGCTCGCGCCGGCTCAGGCGCTCGCCAGCGTCTACCAGGCGCTGCACGACCTGACCGCTTTCGCCCTGCTGGCGGTCGGCTCGGCGCTGCCACGCCAGAGCGAGACCGAGCTCACCCGCGACGTGTACCGGCGCCTGCGCCAGATCCCGGCGCCGCCCCCCTCCGGCCTGCCGAGCTGAACCCGGCTTTCAGAATACAGGGATCGTGAAGGGGGGCGAGGGGCGGCCGAAGAGATAGCCCTGGAACAGGTCGCAGCCGAGCTCGATCAGCGTGTCGCGCTCGGTCGCGGTCTCGACGCCCTCCCCCACCACGCCGATGCCTAGATCCTCGCACAGCTGGATCAGCAAGCCGGCCAGGCGCCGCTTGACCGGATCCTTGTCGATGTCTCGCACCAGCGCCATGTCCAGCTTGACCAGGTCCGGCCGCAGCATGGTGAAGCTGTTGAGCCCCGAGTAGCCCGCCCCGATGTCGTCGATGGCAATGCGAAACCCCATCGCACGCAGGCGGTTGATACGGGTCTCGACGTCCTGGACGCTGTCCAGGTGGGCGCGCTCGGTGATCTCGAGCACCACCCGGCTCGACATCTCGGCCAGGCCGCTCGAGCGTTCGTACAGCGTGTCGTCGAGCAGCTCGCGCGCATGCAGATTGACGAACAGCGACAGCGCCGGGTCGGCGTCGTTCCACGGCTCCACGCACTTGCGCCGAATCAGACGCCCCAGATCGTCCCAGCGCTGCAGCTTCTCGGCGGCGTCAAACAGCGCACCGGGGTGCGGCAGCGAGGGCTCCTTGGAGCGCACCAGCGCCTCGTAGCCGAAGGCGCGCTTGGCCGACCAGGAGACGATCGGCTGATACGCCATGAACAGCCCCGCCAGCGCGCGCTCGAACTGGTCGCCGACCTCCGCCCGCGCGTTGCGCTCGAGCGTCGCGGCCTGAATCACCGCATGCGCCTCTTTGCGCACGTGTGCCAGCTCGTTCATCTTCAAGGCCTTCTCGACTTCCTCGGTCAAGCGAGCCGGATCGATCGGCTTGGTGAGGTAGGCGGTGGCGCTCAGCTGCAGCGCCCCGATCGCGGTCTCCGCAGAGGGGCTCGCGGTGAACAGGATCACCGGGAAGTCCGGATCGCGCTCGCGCACCAGCTTGAGCACGCCGATTCCATCCAGCTTGGGCATGTGCACGTCGGTCAGCACCAGGTCGAACTCGCCCTGGTCGAGCAGCTCCTTGGCGTGGGCGCCGTCCTGCGCCAGCAGCACCTCGTAGCCCTTGTTGGTGAGCACACGGTTGAGCAGCTTGCGCATCAACACGTCGTCGTCGATGACGAGTAGTCGCGCGCGTCTTTGCTTCTGGGTGTGAGCCTCGACTTGATCAACCGCCATGAGCTCTCCCGATGTTGTTTAGTTCTCGGTGCCGTCGATGCCGTATTGACGGCACTTCTTGTAGAAGTGGGAGCGCTCGGTACCCAGTGCGGCGGAAGCTGCTCCCTTGCTGTTGCCGTGTGCGGCGATCGCCTCGACCAGGATCTGGCGTTCCAGGTCCCGCATCAGATCCTTCAGGCTCATCCCGAACTCGTACAGCGCGCCGCGAGCAGCTTTCGAGCGGTGGTTGGTCATCGACAGCATCTCCTGCACGTGGTGGCGATCGATGACCTCGCCTCCATGCAGGATCGCGAGCCGCTCGATTAGGTTCTGCAGCTCGCGCACGTTGCCCGGATACTCGTACTGGCGCAGGGCAGCCAGCGCATCCTCGGTGAAGGTCAGCCCGTAGCCCTTGGCACCGGGCCGCGAGAAGTACTTTACCAGCACCGGGACGTCCTCGCGCCGCTCCCGCAGCGGTGGCACCCGCAGCGTCAGCACGTTGAGCCGGTAGTACAGGTCCTCGCGAAAGGCGCCCTCCGCGACCATGGCCGAGAGGTCGCGGTTGGTCGCCGCCAACACGCGCACGTCGACCTGAATGCTGCGCGTGCCGCCGACGCGCTCGAACTGGCCCTCCTGCAGGACGCGCAGCAGCTTGACCTGCATCGGCATCGGCATGTCGCCGATCTCGTCCAGCAGCAGCGTGCCGCCGTCGGCGAGCTCGAAGCGTCCCTTGCGCGCGGATACCGCGCCGGTGAACGAGCCCTTCTCGTGGCCGAACAGCTCGCTCTCCACGAGGTCCTTGGGGACGGCGCCACAATTGAGCTTCACGAACGGACCCTTGTTGCGGCCGGAGCCGGCGTGCAAACAGGCGGCGACCAGCTCCTTGCCGGTGCCGTTCTCGCCTGCGATCAGCACGCGGCCGTCGGACGGCGCGACCTTGGACACCAGCGTCTTGAGCCGCTGCATCGCCGGACCGTCGCCGATCAGATCGACGCCGGTGATGAAATCCGCTTGCAGCTGTTGGTGCGCCTCCTGCAGCTGCGTGTAACGCAACGCATTGCGAACCGTGAGCAGCAGGCGCTCGCGATGAATCGGCTTTTGCACGAAGTCGAAGGCGCCGGCCTTGATCGCCTGAACCGCGAGGTCGACGGTGCCTGCCCCCGAAATGACGATCGCCGGCATCTGCATGCCGCGCTCGCGCATCCGCGCCAGCACGTCGAGCCCGCTCAGGGTCGGCATGCACACGTCGAGCAACACCAGGTCGACGCCGCCTTTCTCGAGAATCTCGAGCGCGGCTTCGCCCGAGGACGCGCGCTCGACCTCGTACGACTCGTGGTCGAGGATCCTCGAGAAGACCGCAACCAGCTCCGCTTCATCGTCTACGATGAGAACCTTGGGTGCCATCGTCCCTATCCGGTCCTCGCGGCTGCGCGCACTCGCGCCCGCGCGTGATCCTTCGGATGCATCGAACGCATCTTCATTGACTTGCGGTGTTGGCGCATCTCGGATTCAATCGGCGGGATATCGGCGACCGCCCAAGGGCTCGACCGCGCGCAACCCCACGTCCAGCGGGCTGCTCCATCCGGCCTGCAGCAACGCTGCACGTACGCGCTCCAGCAGCAGGCTCGGCGTGAAGGGCTTGATCAGCACCAGCGAGCCCGCTTCGGGCGCGCTCTGGCAGCGCTCGGACCTTCCGAGGTGCCCGGTCATGTACGCCGCTGCCACGCCTGGAAAGCGCCGGTGCACCTCGCGGATCAACTGCACGCCCGACATCGCAGGCAGCACCAGGTCGGCGAGAACCAGATCGAGCTCGTTTCCGTTGGCACCGACCAGCACCAGCGCCTCGGCCGCATTCGCAGCCTCGAGTACGAGAAAGCCATGTCTGCGCAGGCAGCGTGTGACGCTCTTGCGCACCGTTTCGGTGTCATCGACGACGAGAATCGTCGGTATGCGAACCGCGGGTTCCAAATTCGATCCTTCAGAGATCATAACAGTCATTTCCTGGTTGGCGCAGCGGCTTCGATGGAAGTCCGCGCGCTTCTCAACGCCTGCTCTGTCCTGAGGGCGATGCGCGACGTCCGACCAGCCGTTGTTGTTCTTCGTCGGCAGGAGCAGTCTCCTTCTCCCAATAGCGGGGCCGGCGCGGCGAGCTCGCTTGCTCGACCGGATCGCTTGCAGGCGCAGGTGCGCTGGTGTCGGAGCCAGCTGCCGAGTATCGGCCAGGCGAGGCGGCCAGCTCTACCCGATTTCGGCCAGAACGTTTGGCGCCATACAAGGCCTGGTCTGCGGCGGATACCAGCCGCTCGGCCTTCTTCGCCGGCGCACCTGCGTGGTTGTGGGATAGACCGATGCTCACCGTGACCGGGATCCGCTCACCCTCCCACGCGATTTCCGCGCGCTCGACCATCGCGCGCACGCGCTCGGCGAACAGGCGGGCGCCCATCACGTCGATCCCGCGCGCCAGAATCGCGAACTCCTCCCCGCCGTAGCGCGCCACCACGTCCTCGGTTCGCACGCCGCTGCGGAGCTCGCCCACAACCCGTCGCAGCACGGCGTCGCCGGCCTGGTGACCCCAGCGATCGTTGACCCGCTTGAAGTGGTCGATGTCGACCAGCAGCACGCAGAGGGCCGTTCCGTGGCGAGCGGCGAATGCGAACTCGCTGGTGATTCGCTCGTCGAAGTACCGCCGGTTGAACACCCCGGTCAGGCCGTCGCGCACGCTCATCTCGTAGATCCGCTTCGACGCGTCGCGTTCGAGCTGGTCGAGCAGCGCGAAGCGTAGAATGGTGTTGCCCAGCTGGATGCGCGCGCTTTCCACCAGCGCCGTGGTGCCGGTAATACGCTGGCCACCTACATAGGTCCCGTTGGTGCTCCCCAGATCCTCGATCAGGTACTGGTCGCCCCTGCGCAGGATCCGCGCGTGGCTGCGCGAGATGCCATCATCCTCGAGCGTGACGTGGGCCTCGGGGCTGCGGCCTACCAGCGTCGCGTTGGGCCCCAGCGTGAAGGTGGCGCCGACTTCGCCGCCGACCAGAACGCTCAACGTCGCCTTCTTTTCGCTGAGGGGCGCGCTTTGCGCGGCGCCGGGCGTCGGTTTCACTACGAGTGTCTTTTCGAATGGTTGTGTCGGCATATCCCCACCTTGCGGGTACGACGCTGCGTTAGCGTTGCGAGACCCGTGCCAAGCTCGATTCGAGCCGTGGCGCCATGGCTGAGCGTGACTTCACGCGTGCGCTGGGTCGCCGCATGGTCGAATCGGCCAC
This sequence comes from uncultured delta proteobacterium, assembly GCA_963778655.1. Classification (GTDB taxonomy): domain Bacteria; phylum Myxococcota_A; class Polyangia; order Polyangiales; family JAFGIB01; genus CAVZVA01. The sequence goes on along the minus strand of CAVZVA010000005.1, from coordinate 839,109 downwards.
GCGGTAGGTCGGTCCTGCCACTTGCCTCACGACTGCGTAAGCGATCACGGGGCCCGCCGCGGGCATGGCTTGTGCATCACCTGGACCTCGTGCAGATCCCCCGCACCCTTGCCGCCCGGAGCCCAAGCATGACCGCTCCATCCAGCACTCGACCAAGCCGCGCGAAAGCCAAAACCAAGGACCCCCGAGGGAACGTTCGCGCGTACTACAAGGCCCTGGCTGAGCACGCGCCGGACTACCTGTTCGTGCTGGACGCCGCCGGACGTGTCGAGTTCGCCAACCGCGCCGCATCGCCGCTGACGCCGGCGAAGGTGCGCGGCACGCCCGCGGCGGTCTACGTGGGCGCGGGTGCCGCGCAGGTTCGGGAAGCGCTCGCGCGCGTGGTTGCGACCGGGATCGAGGAGACGCACGAGTTTCCCTCGCCGCGCCAGGACGGCAGCCAGCGCTGGTACTGCGCGCGCATGAAGCGGTACGCGGACGGCGGCGACCCCAAGGTGCTGCTGTTCGTCAGCGACATCACCGAGCGCCGCAAGGCCGAGAGCGACCTCGAGGAGTCACGGCGGCAGATGCTACACGCTCAGAAGATGGAGTCGATCGGCCGGCTCGCCGGTGGCGTCGCTCACGACTTCAACAACCTGCTGACCGCGATCATCTCGTTCTCGCGCTTCGTGATGGACGACTTGGCGCCGGGCGATCCGCGCCGCGCCGACCTGGTCGAGGTGCTCAAGGCCGCCGACAGCGCAGCCAAGCTGACCAGCCAGCTGCTGGCGTTCTCGCGCAAGCGGCCGGTCGAGCCGGTGCAGCTCGACCTCAACGCATCGGTGGGCCAGCTCGGGCGCGTCCTGCGCCGCACGCTCGAAGAGCCCATCGCCCTCGACATTCTGCCCTGCACCGAGTCGCTTCAGGTCATGTTCGACCCGGGTCAGCTCGACCAGCTGCTGATGAACCTGGCCGTCAACGCGCGCGACGCGATGCCCGAAGGCGGCACGCTCACCATCTCGAGCGCGCGGCGACTGATCCACGATCACCCCCAACTGCCCGACGGCGAGTACGCCGCGTTGAGCGTCGCCGACAGCGGCCTCGGCATGAGCGCCGAGGTGCTGGCCCAGATCTTCGAGCCGTTTTTCAGCACCAAGGGTGACAAGGGCACGGGACTGGGGCTCGCGACCTGCTATGGCATCGTCAAGCAGGCGCACGGCCACATCGAGGTCCAGAGCCGTCCGGACGAAGGCTCGTGCTTCACCGTGCTGCTGCCGCTCGCCGGTCAGGGCACTGCGGAATCGAGCGCACAACTGGAGGACGCGCCGGCGCGCAGCGCCCGGCTCGACGGGCTGGCGCTGGTGGTCGAGGACCAGGCGGCGATTCGTCGCACCATGATTCGCAGCTTGCAGGGGGTGGGACTCAACGTGCTCGAGGCCAGGACCGCCGAAGAGGCGCTGGCTATCGTGGAGGACCTGGGCGCGCGGGTCGACCTGCTGGTGACGGACGTGGTGCTGCCCGGGCTGAACGGCATCAAGCTGGCCGAGGCCCTGCGCACCTCGCAACCCGCGCTGCGGGTGCTGGTCTGCTCGGGCTACGTAGGGGCCGACCAGGACTCGGAGATCCAACTCGAGGGCCGCACCGCGTTTCTGCCCAAGCCCTTCACCGGGGCGCAGCTCGCTTCCAAGGCCTGCGGCCTGTTCGCGTAACCGGCTCGAGCGCTCCGAGGTTTGGCTCGCAGCCGCCCGCCGCAATCGCGTTCCGGCGAATCCCCTGACCCGCGCCAAGGGCCCGGTCGCGCCGGCATCCGAGGCCTCGCTGCCCCCCAAAGAGCTTGGAGGAGGGATCCGCCTCGGGCTTGGCGGAGTCGAATGTAGATATAAATTTACTTCACAGACGGATTTCTGTGTAGTAGTATTATTCTGTTCTCATAGAAACGAGGAATGGCAGTGCGCTTTCACGTCCCGGTCCTGGTCAGCCTGAGCGCAGTGATTCCCATGATGGCAGCCGCCGACCGCGCTGACACCGGCGTGCCGTCCACACCGGCGCAGGCCGAGACCGCGGCCTTGCTGGCCTCGGGTCGCGCGGCCCTCGATGGCATCGCCAAGGCGCAGCTCCAGCTTTCGACGGTGATGGCCAGCGCCCAGCGCAAGGACGATCGGCTACTGGCGACTTGCCTGCGCGACAAGCTCGACCAGGTCGGCCGCCTGCGCAACAAGGCCGAAGCGCAGCTGCAGACGCTGGCCAAGTCGCCCAGCGAAGACGCGGCTCACGAGCCGTTCGTGGTCATCACGGTGGTCGCCCAAAAGGTGGGCGCCGTGGTCGCCGAAGCCTCGCGTTGCGTCGGCGCCGGCGAGCCGGATAGCACGTCGGTCGACGCCATCGAGCCGCCGACCGATCCGTCCGCGGCCAAGGGCACGGACCAGGCGACCGACCGTCTTCCCGCGACGAGCGACCGCGGCCCACAAGGCCTGCTGGTGCCCGGAACGTCCACGACCACATCGGTAAGCCCGTCGGAAGGCGACATGCCGATGGACACGCCCTCTACGCCGACGATGGCGAGCCCGGTCCTCTGACCGCCCTGCGCGCCCGAACGCGAGGGCGGGGCGGCGCGAGGCTTGCGCCCTACGGTTGCGCGATGCGAGCGCGGTAGCGCGCCTCGATCTGCTGGCGAATCTCGCTCGGCGGAGCGATCAACGGACGCACGTGCATGCCCGTGATGCGCGAGACATGCTCCATCGCCGCGACGTCGGTGGGGTCGTCCATCGCGACGTAGAGGATCTTCTGCTTCTTCTCGCCGATGCGAAAGTGAACCGGGATCAGCGTGTACTGCTCGGCCACCTCGAGCGGCACCAGCACCAGCAGCTCCTCGGTCACCTCGACATGCCGCAGCGAGACCCACGCCACGCTGAGCTGGTTCGACAGCACCTGCGTGACCTGGAGCTCACCGACAACGCCGCGCCGGACCAGGATCTCGCCCAGCCGCCCGGCGCTGCGCTCCTGCTCGTCGAGCGCTTCCGCGAGCTGCTCCTCGGTAACAAGCCCCGCTGCCTTCAAGAGCTCGCCGATGCGTCGGCTCTGACCCATGCGCTTCCTGATCAGGATACCACAGAGCCCAGGGCACTAGCCGCCGCGCGCGCGGTCCGCGAAGCGGCGCGCCAGCACCAGCGCGCCCGCCGTTAGCGAGCGCTCGACCAGAAAGCCCGGTAGCGCACCCAAACGCGGGGCGCCTTCGGCCCGCCGCGCGATGACTCGGGCCAGGGCGACCACGCGCTCGCCCCGGGGGTCGGGACGCAGCGACTCCAGCAGGGCGCGCAGGAACCCCTGGCCCGGCGCTTCGGCCAGCTCTCCGAACGCGAAGCGCGCCGCGCGCGCCATACCCGCACGCTCGAGGTGGTGCGCGCAAACGCGTGGATCGAGCACCCACGCCTCGGCCATGGCGCGGAAGTCCACAAACGCCGCTGGCTCGTCGAGCCGCAGGCGGCTCTTCACACTGTGTCCCAGCATGTGCGCGTACACGTCCAGCGGGTCGGGGGCCTGCAGCGCGACGCCGAAGGTGGCACTGTCCGCGCGCGCGCGCGCAAACAGCTCCGCGGTCGGCAGTCGAAACGCGCCCGGCGTGAACAGCCTGCGGTGCAGATCCACGGGTAGCTCGAGCTCCGCATGCGCGAGGCTGGTCTCTCGGGTGTCGCTGGAACGCCGGCGCCAGCCCGCTTGCGTCATGGCGTCGAGCGCACGCTCATAGCAGTGCTCCTGCACCAGCAGGTCCACGTCGGTGATCGTCCGCAGCCCGCGGCCGCGGTACACGCAGGCCTGCAGCCAGACGCCCTTCAGCGGCATCACGGCGATGCCGACGCGCGCCAACAGCGGGGCCACCCGGCATACGATCTCGCGCCCGACGACCTCGCTGACCAACGCCCGGTCCGCCTGCGGAGCGCTGCTCACGAGCAAAGCCTGCGCCCGGAGCGCCCGCACATCAACGCAGAGGAGGCGGCTTCAGCTTCTCGACCCGCGACGCCACGGCCTTGCCCGCGTCGTGGGCCACGCCCGAGACCGCGCCGAACAGCTCGTGGGCCTCGGAGGTCGCAGCGATGCGGCGCAAGTGCCCGTAGAGCGTGCGCGAGCCGATCGGAACGAAGAACGTCCCGTACAGCGCGGCGGCCAGCACCAGCATGCGAAACGCGGTCCGAGCGAGGAACCCGAACATGCGTACATGCTACTACACCCGGCAGCCCCCACCAAAAGAACCGCTATTAGAAGATCCTCTCGGGGACGAAGACGATGTCGCCGTCCTGCAGCGTGAAGTCTTCCTCGCGGCCTTCGCTGATACGGTCCACGGCCACCTTGAAGCGCTGCAGGTGCCCGTTGGCGTGGCGCGTCACGATGGTGCTGTTGCCGCTGGCGAGCTGGGTAAGCCCGCCGGCGGCGCTGATGGCCTGAATGATCGTCATGCCGGTCGTGAGCGGAAAGCTGCCGGGCTTCGAGACCGCGCCCATGACCGAGATCTGTTTGGACGTCTGCGCGAGCAGGAACACGGACACGTGCGGGTCGCGCAGGATCTGCTTCTGCGCGAGCTGGTCCTGAATGGTCGTGGCGATCGCGCCGGGAGCCTTGCCCGCGCACGCGATGCGGCCCACCAGCGGGAAGTTGATGCTGCCGTCTTCGTCGATTCGGTACTTGCCCGAGAGATCAGCCTGCCCATACACGCTGACCTCGAACGAGTCGCCTGGGCCGAGCGCCGCCACCGGTTCCGACGGCGGCGCGATCACGACAGGCTTGCTCGGTGCCGACGCGCAGCCGGCGAGCAGCACGACCGCGACCACGCGCGCGCAGCTCAACGACACGCTCGCGTCACAGGAATGCGCGCAGGCCGAGCCACGCCGAGAACTGGTTGTATGAGGCCTTGATCGGCGTCCCGCCCATCGTCGGAGCCGGGTACTCAAAATTCGTGAAGTTCTGGATGTATCCAATTTCGGCCGTCGCTGCGAGCCAATCCAGGAACCGATACTCACCGCTCAGATTGGTCAACAGATACTTGTCGTGGCGATTCCCCAGGTTGGCGTTGGAATCTTTGCCGAACGTCGCAAACGTGAACTCCACCTTGGCCGCCAGCAAGAAGGCCCCCGACATCAGGACCTCCAGGCGGGTCTTGAGCCGATCCATCCGCACGAAGTTGCCCTGGAAAGCGCTGTTGAACTGGCGGTCGTAGCCCAGCGCCCACAGCGCCGTCTCCTGCATTCGCCAGCGCGCCTCGACCTGGGCGATCACGCTCTCGTAGTCGTTGTCGTTCCTGAAGAAGCCCGCGCCGTAGCCGACCGCGGCCGTGAGCGCGACCTTCTGGGTCAGCGCGCCGTTGAGACCGATCTTACTGTCGAGCTGGGTGCTGTTGTAGCGGTCCCCACCGAGGTCCCCGGTGGATGTGCTCGTGGGCATCTGCGCGGCTGAAGCGTTGAGATACCGATGTAGCTTCACATCGCCGTTCCAGACCAGCGCGGTCTTGGGCAGGAACTCCCAACTGGTGTCCGCGGAGATGGTGTGAGTCTGGTTGCGCGAGCCCGAGAGCGTCTTGCTCTCGAAGTGATCGATGTCGAAGCGGTAGCCGACGCCGGTCTTGAACAGCCCGCCGGGCGTGGAGAGCTGCAGCCTGGTGCCCACTCCCAGGCGATCGCGATCGAAGGCCGACAGCTTGATCGGGCCGACAGTGGGTCCCGAGGCTTCCTGGAAGGGATCGATCGTGCGCTGGTACTCGTCGAAGACCTCGGCGCTGAACACGCGGCTCGGGCTCAACACCAGACGCGCGTCCTCGCCGACGCCCATGTCCGTGCCGAGATTGGTCGCGAAGTAGTGCTTGAGCGTGCCACTGGCGCCCGCTCGGAAGGCCACCGTCGGCCTTTCACCTTCCAGCCGCTCCGCGCCCAGCGTCGAGAGATACAGGTGCGGCGCGACCCGCAGCACTCCGCTCGCCTTGGCCGGATCCGAGAGCAACACGTTGCTGACCCAGCCGCCCTCAGCGCCGATGCCCGGGTGCAGCTCGAAGTCGCCCAGACGTACGCCGCGACCCTCGGCGCGCTGGCGATCAGACAGCCATTGCGGCGAGCCGATATCGCCACCCACCTGGGCTTCAGCGCGAGCCGTGCCCAGCAGGATCACTGCGGCGAGTACGCCCCAAAGCCAAGCAAAGCGAAAACGCATCGTCCCGGACTAGCTCCGATTTGGGGGTCGGGAACTGCTCCCCCGGGTCCATTTAGTGATTGGGCGCGTGGGCCTGCGTGAGATGCCTACATCGTTCCACTGCTGGGACCAGACGGCTCGGGCACGACGCCGGGTTTGATCACAGGAATGTTGGAGGGCGTGTTCTCCTCGAACGGTAGCTTGCTCTGATCAATTTCAGTCACGACCTTCGTCACGCCCGTCTCGTACATCGCCTGGCCCACGCACTGGTGCGCCTCCTGGTCCAGCACCTGCAACTTCTGCGCGAGCACCGTCAGCACGGTGTACTCGTGCATTCGCAGATCCGGATCGACCGCCTTCTTCAGGGCGTCGAGCCGGCTCTCGGCCGTGTGCAGGTTGGCGTTGACCTGGGCCAGCTTGTCGTCGAGGCAGGTGATCTTGATGATGTCCGCCTCTTTGCGCGCATCCTGCAGCATGCTGAGCACGCTTTGACTGATCGCGTTGCCCCGCCGCACCACGGCCTCGCCCTGCGCGATCAGCTCCTCGGGGGTCGCCGTGTGGGGCTGCGCGCCTGCTCCGCCTTGCGTCGTCGGTTGCACCGCGGGTTGTGTCGCGGGCGCGGGCGCCTGCGCAGATGTCGCCGCAGGTTGGCTCTGCGCCAGGGCCGCAGTCGTCATGACCAACATGGAAAACGCAGATGGGGCCGTCCAGTAGGTACGCATGTCCGCCTCTTCCCCGGTTACGTCGCGAGTATATTGTGCCGTCCGACCGTGTCAATGCACAAGAATCACGCGAACTTGCCAATCGTCGTTGGGAAGGGCCCGGCACAGGCGGGGTCCCCGACTGGGGCAGCTCCCGTGCATCGGTTGCGCAGCCGGCTCGGCCCGTTCAGTTTTGGGGCGCGAAGACGAAGGGGTACGAGAAACTGACCGATCCGCCGCTCGGCCCGGGGTTGAAGCGGAAGCGCTGGATCGCGTTGGCGACGCACGAGCCCACCGCGTCGCTGCCCATGCTGTTGTCGGTGACCTTGACCCCCGAGACGTTGCCGCGCTCCTCGATCGTGAACTGGATCGTGATCTTGCCCGCGAGGGTCGGATTGCTCTTCAGCTCGCGCTCGTAGCAGGCCTTGATGGCGCCGATGCGCTGCTTGATCATCTTCACTACCAGCGCCGAGTCGAACTCGCCGCTGCCGCCGATGTCGCCGCCGGAGCCCAGCGAGGGCGTCTTGGCCTTGATCACGCGCTCGACCACCTTGCCGCCTTCGCCTTGGGCCTTGGTGGCGCCCTCGGCGCGCGACAGCGCGCCCAGACCTTTCTGGCCGCTGCCCGAGCCGCCGCCGGAGCGCGTACGCAGCGCGCCCCCCGAAGCCGATTGCGCCACGCCCACGCCCGCGGCCTGCGCCAAGATGTCCTGCGCGTTGCCCGTGACCGCGCCGCCCGCGAGCACGTCGGCCAGTGCGCCGCCGGCTTCCGAGCTCAGCGCGCCCACCACCAGCGCCTCGGCCGCTTGCGCGGCTTCCTGCGCAATGCGCGCGGTCTTCTCCGCTTGGGCGGCCTCCTGCTCCTCCTTGGTTGGGGCGGGCGACGCTTCCTTGGGCGCCGATTGCTTCTCGGGCTTCTTCGTCTCCTTTTCCGCCTGCGCTTGGTCGCTGGGAGCCTCCGCCTCTTGAGGCTTCTCTTCCGGAGGCGGCGGCGGCTCCTCGTAGATCATCTTCGCGACTTCTTCGGGCACCGCCTCGACGCCCCCTGTCAGCGGCCAGTCCGCGTTCTCGAGGTAGACGATGAAGCCGAACATCGTCATGAAGGTGAAGACCGTGAACGCGGTGAACAGCCAGTCGATGCTGCGCACGAAGCCCGCGCGCGCCGCGGCCGGCAGCTGCGGGCGCGGCTGCACCGGCGGTGGCGCCACGAATTGGAACAGCAGCGTGGTCGTGCCGAGCACCACCTTGCCGCGCGAGGTATCGCTGAGCTTGACCTGGAAGTGCGTGCCGGCGTTGCGCGCTGCGCCGCTCTGGCGCATTTGCTGCAGATCCTGGACGCCGCCGGGCAGCCCGACCCGGCCCGACATCTTGTCGGTGAAGTTCAGGATGTAGTCGTTGCCGACCAGCTGGAACAGCTCGAAGCGCGCCGGAACGCCCTCGCCGTGCACGACGAAGTGGTTCTTCTCCGAATTACCGACGGTGACCGTCTCGCGCCTGCGGATGATGCGCTCCTCGACGATCTTGCCGCCCTGGATCAGACCGATACGCAGGACCTTAGGCCCGCTGGGTTTGAGCTGGACGGCCTGCATCGCCATGGTCATGGCGCCAGGCCGGCTCGCGCGCTGAGGCTGGGACGACTGGGGCGTTTGCTCGCTCATCGTGGGGTTTCTCGCTCGGCTGGGCCCTGCTCGTTGCCCATTGTCTCTGAAGACGTCTCGGGCCGCGAGAAGTTCCCTCACCGCGCGCCCGTACTGCCGGCCAGCCACAGTACAACGCTGTCCAAGTCCGGTCCAGGGTTGCGGTTTTTCGCCGGGCGGCCCCGCGGCCGGAGGGCGGCTGGCAGGCCACGCCAGGCTCTGCAGGCCCTACATTTCTCCACCGCCCTCAGGCGCGTCGAACAGTGCGCGGACCTGCGTGAGGTCGCGCCGCAGTGTCGCCGCGCTGCGCTGCAGAATTGCTGCGGCAACAAAACAAACGGCCGACGTGCCCAGCCCCAGCGCGACCGTGAGCACCGCCCGCTGCATGGCGATCCGCGCGACCAGCCCGCGCTGCAGGCCGAGCAGACCCCCGCCACCGTGCGCCGCGTTGCCCATCTCGACGATCACGCCGATCAGGGCGATCGGGCTGGCCATGCGCCCGAGCGCGAGCAGCATATCACGCCCGCGTGAGGCGGCTTGCTCGAGCTCGCCTTGCAGCTCCTCCAGCGCCGGCCGCGGATCGCGCGCGGCCTCGAGCTCGGCCAGCCCGCACGCCGCCAGCCTTGCCGCCCACGCGGGCTTGCACGCTTCGGCCAGTGCCCGCGCCAGCGCGAGCTGGCCGCCCGCCATGGCGGTGCGCAGCGCTGCCACGAAACTGTGGATATCGAGCAGCGCCTCGAACAGCAGCACCCGCATCCGCACGCCGATCAATGCCATGGCGCCTGCGCCCAACAGGGCTTGAAACGCGTTGAACGCCGTCCAGCCGGCCCGAGCCGCATCCACTCAGAACGGGTCGCTATCCACGGCGTGCACGACCTCTTGCACGAAGCTGGTGCGCAGCTCCATGACCTCGTAGCCGATGGTCGAGCGATTCAGGATGTAGAAGGCGTTGGGCTTCTGTACCCGGCCCTCGATTCTGATTTCCTCCAGCTCGATCACCTTGGGCGCTTTCTGGCGCTTGTCCTGGGCGCGTGCGCCGGCGGCGGTCAACAACGCCAAGGCGAGCACGCACCACCCCAGACGCGTCGACGTCGCAGCCATCACTTGCCTCCTGCGGCCGGCGCGGCGCGGGCCGCGCGCTCGGCTTCGGTCTTCTTCTGCGCGGCCTCACGCTCGATACGCTTGCGCTCGCGGTCAATCTGCCGCTGCAAATCGGCGATGTAGCCCGCCGAGCTGTCGTCCTTAGTCAGCCGCGAGCCCATCTGTTCGCGGTAGCTGGTAAACTCGAGCACGGCGCGCTGCAGCGTATCGAGCAGCTGCAAACCCGGGAAGTCCGCGCCCGCGTCCATGTAGAGCAGCGCCATGTTGAAGTGCGCCTCGGGCAGCGGGCTCTGCATGCGCAAGGCCTGATCGAGCTCGCGCTTGGCGTCCTGCCAGCGCCGGTTGGCGCGATAGGCATCGCCCAGGTTCACGTGCACGGCGACGAGCGTGGGGGTCAGGCGCGCGAGCGTCTCGAACTGCTCGAGCGCCAGCGCGTAGTTGCCGGCGGCCATGTACTGAATGCCCAGCGCCATGCGCGCTTCGGCATACTCGGGCCGCAGCTCCACCGCTTTGCTGTAGGCGGTCAGCGCCTGGGCCGAGCGGCCCTCTTGCTGGTGGCGCTTGCCCTGCAGAAAGTAGATCTCGGGATACTTGGGATCGATTGCGAGCGCCTGCTCCAGGATCGAGTCGGCCAGCTCCATCCGGCCGCGCTGCATGCTCGCTTCGGCCAGAGCCACCATCGCGGGCACGAAGCGCTCGTCGCGCTGCAGCGCCTTGCGCGCAGCCTGCTCCGCCTCGTCCAGGCGATTGGCCTGGACCAGCGCGTGGGCGAGGATCGCTTGCAGGTACAGGTTGCGCTCCCACTGCGTCGCGACCGGTTGCGCTGCGCTCACCGCGAGGTCCGCCCTGCCCTGTCTCACGTCGATCGCGACCTCGGCGTCCACGGCGTCCTCGTAGTCCGGCTGAATCTTGAGCGCGCGTGCAAAGTACTGCAGCGCCTGGTTGGTCTGCCCTTGGCGGTCGGCGATGATGCCGAGGTTGTAGGCCGCCTCGTAAGCCCGCGGATCCGCGGCCAGCGCCTGCTCGAAGGCCGTCCTGGCGGCCGCGTTGTCGCCCTTGCCCGCGGCGGCCACGCCCTGCGCGTAGGCCTTGGCTGCGGCGGCGTTCATCTTGGGCCGCGGCGGCAGCGGCCGCCCGCTCTCTGCGTCCGGCGCGCCCCAGGGGCTGGGCCCGCTGGGCGGCGGGGGCGGCTCGTGCTTGGCCTGAACCTCGGGCGCGGGCGCGAGCTTGGGCCGGTAATCGTGGGTCTCCGTCTTCTTGGCCGCAGCCTGGGCCTGGGGCGTCCCGGCTGCCCCGCCCGGCATCTTCTTGGCGAGGCCTTCCTCGTCCCCGAAGTCGCCGCCGCTGGTCGCCTGCTCGCCCTCGCCACCAGTGCCGACCTGCACCTTCTTGGAGCAGCCGCACGCCAGCGCAAGGGCGATCGACAGCGGCCAGCTCAGCCACGGCGCGCGCGCGCTCATTGCCCACCTGCCAGCGGCGGCGGGGCGACGCCCGCCTTCATCGTGAGATCCATGCCGCGCGCGGCGCGCTTGAACTCGCCGGGCTGATACGCCTGGAAAGTCGTGTCCTTCGCCGCGACCTGCGCGATGCACTCGGCGATGCGCTCGTCGCCGTACGCATTGATGCGGTCGAACGCCTCGCGCGTGTAGTCGTTGTCGATGCTGCCCGCACGCGCAGCGCGGGCAGCGAGCGCGTAGCGGCCCACGGCCAGACACTCGATCGGTCGCACCTGGGTGTCCAGCAGCTGGTGGATCGCGTCCTCGACCTGTCCCTTGATCTCGTCTTGCGAGTCCGGGGGAAGTCCCTTCATCTTCTTTTGCAGGTCGGCCGGGACCACGAACGGCGTGTTCAACACCGCCTTGGCCAGGATCTCGTAGATGCGACCTTGGCGCACGAACGCCGCGATCGTCCAGGTCGGGCGGCGATAGGTGGGCACCACGTTGTAGGCCTCCGCCTTGCTCTTGGCTTCGCGGCTGCCGACGCCGATCTGGCTGGCCACGCCCTTGACGTATGCGTCGAGGGTGGCGGGCTTGCCGGGCTTGATCGCGAAGTTGTCGAAGTCGTGGCTGGACTCGTCGATCTGCTCGAACTGCGCGCTGGCGGCGTATTCGGCGGCGTAGGAGCCGGGAGCCTGGCCGGAGCGCGCGAAGCCCGTGATCACGTCATTGCGCGCGGCCCGGTAGTCCTTGGGCGAGCCCTGCGCCTTGCGCGCCTCGGCAATCCGCGCGTACGCCTGCACGATCTGCTCGCCGGCCGCCTTGTCGCTCTGGTAGCGCGAGATGAAGGCGCGCAGGTCGGTGACGGCCTTGCTCCACTGCTGGAGCTTGAACGCCATCTCGGCCACCTTGTAGCGCGCCGCCCGCTGCTCGTTGGGGTCGCGCAGGATGTCGGCGGCCCGGCTGTAGTAGTCGGCGGCGCGCGCGTACTGCTGCTGGTACTCGAGGATCTTCGCGGCGTTGATTAGCGCGCCCTCTCGCCATTCGGCCATCTGCGGATCGGTGGACTTGGCGAAGCGATCCGAGTCGGCCAGCACGCGGTAGTTTTCCACCGCGCGATCGAAGTCGAAGAAGCGATTGGCGTTGTACGCCAGGCGGAAGTAGGCGTTCGCGAGGATCGCATCGAGCGACTTCTGCTCCTCGTCGTTGGCGCCCTTGCGCGGACCGACCTCGTCGATGATGCGCTGGTAGAGGCGCCCGGCCGACTCGAAGCGGCTGGTGCGCTCGAGCGCGATGGCCGCCTTTTCCAGGGCCAGCGGCGCCTGGGGGTGGTTGGGTTCCTCGTTGACCGCCTTGACCAGCTCGCTGGCCGCCTGCTCGTACAGCAAGCGCTGTTGATCACCCGTCGCCTGCTCGGCGCGGTTGAAGATGTCCACCGCGTCGCGGTAGCGCATGTTGGTCAGGTCCTGGCCCGCGACGCACATCGGCGCGGTCTTGTTCTCGGGCTTGCTGCAATCGACCGCGGCCACGGCCGTACCGCTGGGCGAGAAGGTGCACTTGCGCGTCTGCAGCTCGGAGCCGAGGGCGCGCACCTCGTCGGTCTCGCTCAGGGCCACCGCCATGTTGCGCAGGTTGAGCCAGGCCACCTGTCCGCTCTGCTGCGCGTTCGGCCCGCTGCAGTGACCGGTGAACTCGGCCCAGAAGCGCTCGCGCGACAGGTCCCAGTAGCCGTAAAGGTAGAGCAGCAGGGTGTTGTTGTAGAAGTACGAGTCGCGCACCTTCTCGGTGTCGTGCGCGGTGTCGACGCGCGCCAGGTACATCTCGCGAGCCTGGGCCAACCGCTGCAGCAGCTCCGGGGGCTCGATCGGAGTCACCTTGGGCGGGGTGCCCTGCGGTACCGGCGGGTCGGTGCGGACCTGCAGCTCGCCGCTGGCCTGCTTCTTCTCCACCAAGCGCTTGATCGACTCGACCGTCAGGCGCGCCGCGACCGACAGGTACTTGTCGTCGAGGTTGGAGTCGCGTACGGCGGCGTACTCCTTGGCCGACTCTTCGTAGTTCTCCGACCAGTACAGCGCGTCGGCCAGGTTGTAGTTGAGCTCGTAGGCTTCCGGGCTGTTGGGGTAGTGCTGGATGTAGCCGCGGTAGGCCAGCGCCGCCAGGCCGTACTCCTTCTGGGCTTCGGTGCACAGATCGGGCTCCTGCTGGTCCACGCAGCGCCGGCGCAGGCTCTGCGCGGTCTGGTGATGGCCTACGGCCGCGTTGATCAGCGCATCCTCGGCGAGTTGCTCGGCGTGGCGCTGCTCGACCGGGTGGTCCTTGTTCCCTTCCCACCAGTCGGAGCCCTCGATGTAGTCGCTGAGCTTGGCTCGCGCCGCGATCGCCTCCTCCTGGTCGTTGTGCCTCGAGTAGGCGATGGCGATCTGGTTCTGCACCTCGGGGGCTTGCGGGTCCATCGGCCAGCGCTTGAGCGCCAGCTTCCAGACCTCGATCGCCTCCGGATACTTGGCCTCGTCGAAGTAGACGTAGCCGAGCCGGAAGTAGACCTCGGAGGTCCAGGGTCGATCCTGCGGCATGAGCTTGGGGTCCTGCAGGCGATCGATACCGCGCGGCATCCCCTCGTTCGGATCCGAGATCTGGTTCTCGTTCCAGTCATCGTAGCCGAAGCCGATCGCGAGGTATTGGATCGCCTCGTCGCGCAGCTCCGAGCCCTTGCCGGTGCGCTTGCGCTCGTCGTCCGACCACTGCACCAGCTTCCAGAAGTTCTCCATCGCCTCCGGGTAGCGGCTGGCGCGGTAGTAGGTCCAGGCGACCTTGTAGAGCGCGAGGTTGTAGTTGCGGTCGTCGGGGCGCTGCAGAACCTTGCTGTAGGCGCTGATGGCCTTGTTGAGGCCGTCCTTGGTGAAGTCGAAGTCGAAGTGGTACTCGCCGATGCGCAGCCAGGTTTCGGCCCAGAACTTCGAGTCCTTGACCGCCGGCTCGCAGTCGGCATAGGAGTCGACGAACGGCGAGGCGGCCGGCGAGGCGGCCTTCTTGCCCGTTTGCAGCGTGAGCGCAGGGTGCTCCTTGGCGCGTTCGTCGACCGCCGTGTCCACTTCCTTGGGCGGGGCCTCGCCGGTGTACGTGTAGTGGTTCGCGCAAACCAGGTTGAGCCACGCCATGCGCGCGATGTCGGACTGGCCCATCTCGTTGTGGCAGTAGCCGATCAGGTAGTAGACGCCGTCGAGCTTGTCGTACTTGGGGAAGGTCTGGGCCAGCCGGCGGTAGATGTCGATCGTCGCCGAGTAGTCCTTGTGCGGCTCCTGCAGGTCGTCGGTCGACTGCCCGGTGGTCAAGCGCCGGTCGCGCTCCGCCAGGTAAGCGTTCATCTCGTTCTGCTGGGCGATCGCGTCGCGCTCGAAGTACAGCTCGCCCAGGCGGAACATCGCGTCCGGCGCGTAGGTCGGGTCGTTGGGATACTTGGCGATGAAGCGCTCGAACACGGCGATCGCGTCCAGGCGCGCCTTGTCCTCGAGCTTCTCCTCATAGGTGATCTGGCTGGAATAGAGCGCCTCGCGATCGTGCTTCTGGCGCTCGTACTGGCGCTTGAGCAGCGACACGATGGTGTCCCGATAGCCGGCGCCGGCGCGGTTGAAGCCGGCGAGCTCGGACTCCATTTGCTTGAGCGCGGCGACTTGCTCCGCGCTCGGCGGCGGGCGGTCGTCCTGAATGCGGGTGTCGATCGCCTGCAGGAAGGCGGGCCCCTTGGAGCCGCCGGTCTGGACGCTGAGCCAGCCCGGCTGGCCAGCGCCCTCGGCGCGCACCGCCGCTGGCAGCAGCAGGGCAGCGCCGGCCAGCCACGGCGCCAGAGCAGCCAGGCGCGGCCGCGTCACTGGGGCGTCTCCTTCTGGTCCATGATGTCCCGGTACTCGTCGTCCAGCGCCTTGAGCGCGCTCGCGCGCTCGCGCGTGAGAGTCTCGCCACGCACGCGGTGCTCCTCGCGCACGGCCCACGAGACGTCGATCATGCCCACGTCGGCGCGCAGCACCAGGTCGTAGAAGCGCTGGCGCACTTTGTGGAAGTTGTCGAGCGCGATACCACCCACCACGTCTTCGCTCTGGCCCTCGAGCGCGGCCAGCTGGGTACGGTAACCGCCGAGCTTGGCGCTCTCCTCATCGAGCACCTTGCGCATGTCCGCGATGCGCGCCGTCACGATCGTGTCGACGTCGTGGTCATGCTGGTCGAGCGATCCGTCGGCGGCCGCCAGCCGGCGGAAGGCCGCGTCGACCTGTGGGTCGGGCTGCGCGCCCAGCGACTTGAGAATCTCGCGCTCGCGGGCCACGACCTGCGCGTACTCGGCCCGCAGGCTGTCGTCGCGTTGAAAGTCCTGGTCGCCCACGCCGACCTGCATGCGCCCGGTCTCGATCTGCAGCCCGAGATTCTTGATCTGCTTGCGGTAGTCCGCGACCGCTTTCTTCTGCGTGTCGAGCTCGGCGCGGACCGCGGCGACGGCCTGGGGGTCGCGCCCTTTGGCGGTGTCGCTCATGAAGCGATCGGTGGCGGTGATGCGGGCCTCCATGCCCATCAGCGAGACCTGTAGCTGATTGAGCTGCTTGCTCAGGTCATCGTACTGCTTGACCACGCTCGCCGTGCGCTTCTGAATGTCGGCTTCCCCGGTCGGAGTGCCGGCCAGGCTGCTCTCCAGCTCGTGGCGACGGCTGCGCACCTGGGTCAGCTCGGCGCTGCCGAACTGCTTGGTGTTCTTCTGGTCGATCGCGATCAGATCCTTGCGCACGCGAGCCAGGCGGTTGCGCAGCGCCTCGCTCTGCTCGCGATCGGCGCGCAGATCGCGAAATACGTTGACCGGGTTTGGGGAGGAGAGCGCGCCGCCCAGGCGGGTCACGATGCTCTCGGTCTCGTCGACCAGCTTGTGGGCCTGGCTGAGGTCGGAGAGCGTGTTCATCGCGCGCTGCATTTCGCCGTCTACCTGGACCCAGCGCAGCGCGGAGGGCGGCAGGAAGGCGCTGGCGTCGAACACCTGCAAGTTGTCGCGCACCAGCTGCTTGAAGTAGGCCTGGGCGTCCTCGTGCTCAGCCAGCACTTTGTCCAGCTCCGCGCGCACCGGCTCGAACTGCCCGGAGACGCCCTCGAAGGCGTTGGTGGCGCCCTTGAAGTTGCCGTCTCGCAGCAGCAGGTTGCCGCGCAGCAGCTCGCCGTCTGGAATGTGCCGGCTGTTGGGCGCAGCGACGCTCATCACCTCGAGCGCGCGGCTGGCGCGCGTGGAATCGCCCATGCGGATGTACACCCAGGCGATCTCGTACAGCGCCGTGTCGAACAGAGGTGAGCTGCTGGGCACGCGCTGGTAGGCCTCGATCGCCTGATCGAGCTGATCGTGCTCGTAGCGCAGGCGCCCGATCGCGAGCTGGGCGAGATCCACCACGCGGCGCTCGTCCTCGTTGGCCGGCTGCAGCGCGGCGACCCGCCGGAACGCTTCGATGGCGGCGTCGGGCTGGCCGCGCAGCACGTAGACGACGCCGATGAAGTAGCGCGCCTGGGCGTAGTACGGGCTGCGCTGCGCCACCGCCTCGAAGGCCATGCGAGCCTGCTCCAGCTTGTCCGCGTCGACCTGGCCTGCCGCCAGCTCCTCCTTGGCGCCCACCTGCTCGTGGGTGGCGAGGCTGTAGAGGTACTTGGCCCGGAAGTAGTTGGTGGCGGCCTCGACCTCGGAGGGCGGCAGCTTGCTCAGGCGTGTGAAATAGCCCTCGACGCCGTCGAAGTCCTGGGTGTGGATCGCGATCTCGATCAGGCGGCCGAGCGAGCGCTGCACGTAAGGGCCGAAGGCGGTCTGGTCCGCGTGATCGATCACGGTGCGGTAACGCTCGCGCGCGCCCAGGTAATCGCCGGCCTTGAACAGCGACTCGGCCAGCAGAAACAGCGCGTCCGGATAGGCTCGATGCTGCGGGTAGTTGTCGACGATGTCCGTGAAGATGACGCTCGCGCGCACGTAGTCCTGCAGCCGGAAGAACACCTCGCCGTCGGTCAGCCGTTCCTCGACGTGGGTCGGGCTGTTCAGCTGCGCGCGCTGCAACGGGGCGTGCTGGAGCTGCGCGACTGCGGCCTCGACGTCACTGAGCTGCCGGTTCACGTCCTCTAGCTTCTGCGCGTGTGCCGCTCCGGCGCACGCCAGGCTCACGACCCACGGGACGAGCAGCAGCCGCCAGGGCTGCCGTGGCATCACTCGCCTCCCCCGACTGCCTGTGCGGGCGCAGACGGCGTGTCCACGCGTTCGACGTAACGGACGGCCGGACGCTCTTCGAGCGGTGCCGTCGGTCCACCCTTCTCGTAGCCCACCACGCGCAGGGTCGTGGCCTTGCCTTCGGCCGCGTTGAAGGTGTGGCTGGAGGTGACCTTGAAGCGGTAGCCCTTCAGGTACGAGAAGATGCCGTAGCCGTGGCCGCGGTACTCGAGCTGGACGGTCAGCGTGTGCTCGCCCGGCACCATGCTGCCGTTGTACACGTCGAACTGATCCTGATCGCCGAGCCCGCCCTCCTCGTCTTCCTTGGTCAGGATGGGCGCGCCGTCGAGCGCGTAGACCACCTTCACCAGGCTGTACGAGTTACCCATCTTGTTCTCGTGCACGATGTGCGCCTGGGCACCGGCGACCACGCCCTGGAGCACGGTTTCGGCGAGCAGGGACAGGCGCGCTTTGGAGCGGAAGATCTGCTCCTTGAGCTCGTTGACGTGCTGTTCGAGGTCGCGCAGCCGCACGCTGTAGGTGCCCGCATCCATCGGCGCCTCGGCTGTGGCGACCGGGGCCGGCTGCGCGGCGCTCGCGGGCGCGGCCGGTGCAGGCTCGGCCGCTGGCGCCGCGGCGGCCGCAGCGCTGGTGCTCGACACTGCGGCCGCGGCCGGCGCCGCGACCTTGGCGGTGCTGGTGGTGCCGGCGCTGGTGGTGGGTGCGCTCGGCGCGGGCGCGGCGGCTTGAGTCGTTGCCTTCACATCGGCGCCCGATGTGGAGAGCGAAATGCCCGCGCCCGAGGTCGACTGGGCTGCGACGACGCTGCTTGCCGCCAACAGCAGGACAACCACAGACAAGGACATAGCCATCGGCCTGTGCATCGTGCTCAATCCCCTCTTCCGGCGGGCTCGCTGCGGTGCCATCGAACGTCCAGTCGTCGAATGCGGGGCCGTTATAACAAGGGGGGTGCCAGGGGTCAACGCGAAGCGGCCTCCACCCCCCTGCGTAAGCTCCCGAAATACCGCGGGATTACGGATGCCCCAGGGCGCCTTGTGCAGACCCCATCGCAGACCTCGGGCGGTGCGCCTCGGCGCCGAGCGCTAGATCGAGCGGCGGCGCTGAACGTCTGATCCCAATGGACTCGGTGGCGGCACGCGCGGATGGTGATCGGGCCGGGACACGGTTTCGGCCTCGCCGGGATGGGCTTCCTCGGTGGCCGCAGGGACGATCGACATGGCCGATGACGAGCTGCTCGACCGCTTCGCGGCCGGCGACGCCGCCGCATTCGGCGTGCTGCTCAAGCGCTACCAGGGTCCGGTCTACAACTTCATCCTGCGCACCGTCCGCGATCCCGAAGCCGCAGCCGATCTGCTCCAG
Source organism: uncultured delta proteobacterium (assembly GCA_963778655.1). Taxonomy (GTDB): domain Bacteria; phylum Myxococcota_A; class Polyangia; order Polyangiales; family JAFGIB01; genus CAVZVA01. The sequence continues at coordinate 820,494 of CAVZVA010000005.1, read as the reverse complement.
GAGGTCTTCACCCGCATCATCGAGCGTGGCCACGAGTTCGATCGAAGATCGAAGTTCTCCACTTGGCTGTATGCAATCGCGCGCAACCAGTGCATCGACCATCTGCGGCGCATGTCGCACCGCCGGCACGCGTCGCTCGACGCATCCGCAGGCTCCGACGGCGGAGGTGGCGCGCCCTGGGTGGAACGCATCGCCAAGGAGGAGCCGAACGGCGAGCGCAGCGCCGCGGCCACGCGGCTGCGCGGCCGCATCGCGCACGCGGTCGAGCAATTGCCTCACGATCAGCGCGAGGTGTTCTTGATGCGCCAGCTGCAGCAGCTGCCGTTTGCCGAGATCGCCGAGGTGGTGGGCGCGTCGGAGAACACCGTCAAGAGCCGGATGCGCTATGCGCTCGAGCGCCTGCAGGCGGCGCTCGCGGACTACGAGGAGCAGGCCCGCGCGCCGGTGTAGAGCGATGGAATGCCGTGACTGCCAGCCCCTGTTGATGGACCTCGCCTGTGGCGAGCTCGAGCCGCAAGCCGAAACGGACGCGCGCGCGCACCTGCAAGGCTGTGCCGAGTGCCGGGCCGACTTCGAACGCCTGCGCGCCGGCCTGCGCGCGGCCGGTGAGCTCTCGCTCGAGCCAGCGCCGGCGGCGGTCAGCGCGCGGCTGCTGGCGCTGGCCGAGCAGCACGCGCGCGCCGCGGGCAGCGCGCCCGCGCGACCGGGCCCGTGGCGCCGGCTGCTCGAGCTGGCCAGCCGCATCGCGACCGCACGCCAGGTCGGCATGGTCACAGTGAGCGCGCTGATCGCGCTGCTGGCGCTGGTGACGCTGCCGGAGATCAGGCAAGCGACCCGCGGCGGCCGCAGCGCCGAGCGGGTGGTCGCGCCGGTGACGCCGGGCGCGCCCGCGGCCGCGCCGGCGTCGGCCACGCAGCCGGCCGCGCCACCGCTCGCCGAGGAGGAGGCGAAGAAGGCCGCCGCCGAGCCTCCGGCTGCGCCCGCTCCCGCGCTGCAAGCCCGGGCAGAGCGGAGCGCGGCCGCGCCGCACCGAGCTGCGCACGCCTCGTCGGCCAAGCGCGCCCGCACGCCCGCGGAATCCGCCTACGCAGGCGCACCGCCACCCCAAGCCGGCGCCGCAAACGAAGGGCGCGCATACGCGAGCGGCGCGGCCCCCGCCAAGGCCGCGGCCAAGGCTGCGGCGACACCACCCGCGAGCAACGCTGGCGGCGGCCCGAGCGCGGCGATCGCGGCCACCCCGCGAGCCTTCCCCGAGCCCCGAGCCGACGACGCGCTGGCGGAGCCCGGCGAAGGCGCACTGGCAGTGCCGGCCGCGAGCGCACCGGCAGCCGAGCGCGCCGAAGCGGCGCCGGCCGCGCCAGCTGCCCGCGCGCAGAGCCTGCTCGACAGCGCGCGCAGCGTCTCGAGCAAGCAGGGCTGCGCCGCGGCCAGCAGCCTCTACCGTCGAGTCGTCGATGCCGCTCCGGCCAGCCGCGAGGCCGGGACCGCGCTGATCGCGCTTGCGCAGTGCGCCCGCGCACAAGGCCGCGAGTCTGACGCACGCGCTCTGCTGGAGCGCGCCGCGCGCATCCCGGCAGTGTCGGCCCGCGCCCGCTCACTGCTACCGCCCGCGCAGAAATGATATATCGGCTGCGTGGCCGCACGCATCCTGGTCGTCGACGACGAAAAGAACATTCGCCGCACGCTGCGCATGGTGCTCGAGGGGCCCGGCCACGAGGTGGTGGAGGCTGGCAGCGCGGAGGAGGCGCTCGCGCGTCTCGACGATGAAGACATCGATCTCGTCGTGCTCGACGTGCGCCTGCCGGAGATGAGCGGAATCGAAGCGCTCGACCGCATCCGCAAGCGACCGGGTCTCGACGCCGTGCCGGTGCTGATGATCTCGGGACACGCGTCGCTGGCCGAGGCGGTGAGCGCGGTCCAGCTCGGGGCGACCGACTTCCTGGAGAAGCCGCTGGATCGCGATCGCGTGCTGGTCAGCGTCGATAATGCATTGCGCCAGACCAAGCTGCACCGCGAGGTCGCGCGCCTGCGCGCCGAGGTGGGCGGGCGCCACGAGATGATCGGCCAGGCGGAGGTGATGAGCGAGCTGTTCTCCGCGATCGAGAAGGTCGCGCCCACCAAGGGCCGCGTGCTGATCACGGGCGAGAGCGGCACCGGCAAGGAGCTGATCGCACGCGCCATCCACCGGCTCAGCGATCGGCGCGACGCCCCGTTCGTGATGCTGAACTGCGCGGCCATTCCCACCGAGCTGATCGAAAGCGAGCTATTCGGCTACGAGCGCGGCGCGTTCACCGGGGCGCACGGCCGCAAGAAGGGCATGTTCGAGCTCGCCGATGGCGGCACGCTGTTCCTGGACGAGATCGGCGACATGAGCCTGGGCGCCCAGGCCAAGGTGCTGCGCGCGCTGCAGAGCGGCGAGATCACGCGCGTCGGCAGCGAGCGCCCGATCGCGGTCAACGTGCGGGTGTTGGCCGCGACCAACAAGGACCTGGAAGCGGAGGTCGCCGCCAGCCGCTTCCGCGACGACCTGTACTTCCGCCTCAACGTGGTTCCGATCCGCTCCCCTGCCCTGCGCGAGCGCACCGACGACATCCCGCTGCTGGCGCAGGCCTTCTTCAAGCAGTTTTGCCGCGAGTACGGCGGCCGCGAGAAGCCCGTCGATCCCGAGGTGTTCGAGCTGCTCATGCAGCGGCCGTGGCCGGGCAACGTGCGCGAGCTCAGGAACGTGGTGGAGCGCATGGTGATCCTCAGCGGCGCGCGCATCACGGTCGCGGACGTGCCCCGCGACTGGCTGGCCCAGGCCGGGCGCGAGGGCGCGCGCTTCGACCCGGTGTCCGCTGATCCAGCCGCGGGCGCCGGCGTCGACTCGCTGGTAGGGCCCGAGGAGAAGCTTACCCTGCGCGAATTTCGCGACCGTGCCGAAGCAGAGTACCTGCGCGCGACCTTGCGGCAGTGCGACTGGAACATCTCGCGCGCGGCGGGCCAGCTGGGCATCGAGCGCACCAACCTGCACAAGAAGATGCGCGCCTTCGGCATCCGGCGCGAAACCGCCGACGACACGGGCCGCGCGTGAAGGGCGCCGTAGCTCAAGACGAGGTTCTTCTTCCCGCCTTCCTGTTGCAGGCCTCGAGACGCTAGCTCACGTCCTTATGTCGATGTTGAGCCGCTTCATTTTGCGCCACAGCGTGGTCGGGCTCAGCCCCAGCATCTCCGCGGCGCGCTCTTTGTTGCCGTCGACCTCGCGTAGCGCTGTCTGGATCGCGACCGTCTCGGCCTCGTCGATCACGTCCTGCATCAGGCGCGAGCGCGAGCGGGTCGTCCCGGGCGTGCTGTCGGCGACCAGCACGTCCTCGCGGCGCATCATCCCGTCATGGGCCAGCGCCACGCCCTGCTCGACCATGTTCTCGAGCTCGCGCACGTTGCCGGTGAAGTGGTAGTCCACTAGATACGCCATGACCGACTCGGCGAGCACCACCCGCCGGCCCATCTTCTTGCAGTACTTCTCCAGGAAGTGATCGACCAGCAGCGGGATGTCCTCGCGGCGCTCGCGCAGCGGCGGGAGCATGAAACGCGCCACGTTGAGCCGGTAGTACAGGTCCTGGCGGAAGCGCTTCTCGAAGATGGCCTGCTGCAGGTCCTGGTTGGTGGCGGCGATGATACGCGCGTCGATGCGCAGCGTGCGGCTGTCTCCCAGCCGGCGGATCTCGCCCTCCTGGATCGCGCGCAGTAGCTTCGCCTGGAACGACGGCGAGGTCTCGGCGATCTCGTCGAAGAAGAAGGTCCCGCCGTCGGCCTCTTCGAACAGACCCCGGCGCGCGGTCACGGCGCCGGTGAACGCGCCGCGCACGTGGCCGAACAGCTCGCTCTCGAGCAGCGTCTCGCTGATCGCCGCGCAGTTGACCGTGACGAACGGGCGCGCGGCGCGCTTGCTGTTGGCGTGGATAGCCTTGGCGACCAGCTCCTTGCCGGTGCCGCTCTCGCCCGTGATCAGCACGGTCGCGTCGGTCGGCGCGATACGCACGATGCGCCCCAGCACCTCGCGAATCGCCGCCGAGCGCCCGATGATGTTTTCGAAGCGGTAGCGCTCACGGAACTCGGCCGCCAGCAGGCTCACTTCACCGGCGAGCCGCCTGCGCTCGACGGCCTTCTGCACTTTCACCAGAAGCTCCTGTTCCGTGAAGGGCTTCTGGATGTAGTCGTGCGCGCCAAGCCGCATCGCCTCGACCGCACTTTCGATCGTGCCGTAGGCGGTCATCACGATCACCTCGGTCAGCGGCCCGGCCTCCTTGGCATGGCGCAGCACCTGGATGCCGTCGGTCGCCCCCATCTTGAGATCGGTCAGCACCAGGTCGTACGAGTCCGCGGCCACCAGCTCGCAGGCGTGGTCGCCATCGTGCGCCTCGACCACCTCGTAGCCCGCGTCGCGCAACATCAGCGACAGCGTGCTACGCATGTTGCGCTGGTCGTCGACGACGAGAACCTTGACCATCGGCGTACGAGCCCTCCCCGCGTCCCCCGCCACAGCCGGTAGCCCCATTTATGCTCCGTTCCCCGCGTGCACTGCAAGCCCGTCCGCGCGCGGCCGCGCGGCGTGCGCTGCTCAGCTTATCATACCCTCGATCGCGTCAAGGACTCGCTCGCGGATGGCGGCTGGGAAGATCAGACGCGGGCGCTCGATGCGCTGGTTGCGCAGCTGCCCCAGCAGAAAAGAGCAGCGCCCCAGCCGCTGAATCGGCTGGTGGCGGATCAGGACCCATAGGCCCTCCGGCGACACGTCGTCCGGCTCCTCATACGGCACATCGAACGGTGCGTCCAGCCTCACGGTAAGGTCGGGGCGCAGGCCATGTCGCCGGGCGACATCCCGGGCCCGCTCCAGCACGGCCTGGCGCTGGGCGGCCGTGCTCTCCGGGCTGAGCGGCACGGTCTTGGGCAGCTCGCGCCGCGACAACCCCACGGCCAGCTCCGCGAGCTGGCGGTCGCTCCCGCTCTCCCAGGCGCGCAGGCTGCCGAGCAGGGCGATGTCGTCCAGCGCGAGGTAGTCCCCCAGGCTCACCGGCTCGCCCACCGCCGCTCGCCTCAGGGCGGGCGGGATCTGAAGGCCGCTGGAGCCGTCGCGGACCAGCTCCGCGACGCGTACGAAAATGGCTCGGATCAAGGCCTCGGCCGCGCGCGTCGCCTTGTGGTGGTAGACCTGCTGGTACATGAACTGGCGGGCCAGGAAGAAGCCTTCGATCGGCGGCAGCCCCTTGCGGCCCTCGATCGCCAGCACCCATTCGCCGCCGCCGGGGAGCTCGCCGAACGCCAGCGCCTGCAGCAACCAATCCAGGTCGTACACGCCGTAGCCGACTCCGGTCAGGCGGCTGTCGCGCAGCAGGTAGTCGCAGCGGTCGGCGTCGAGCGTTCCGCTGATGCAGCGCCCCAAGTAGCCCAGCCGGTGGCGGCCGTCGATCAGCTCGGCCACGCGCGCCGGCATACCCGCGTCGAGCGCGGCCAGGGCGCAGTGCACGTCGGTCGAGGGATCGAGCACGATGTCCATGGTCCAGGCCTCGTGCCGCCGCGCCTGCGGCATCACCTCCTCGAACAGGTGCGAAAATGGGCCGTGTCCCAGGTCGTGCAGCAGCGCGGCGGCGATCGCGTCAGCCTCGGCCTGCGCGTCCGGCCGCTGCTCGGGCGGCAGCGCGGGCGCCGCAGAGCGCATGCGCGCGAGCATGCGCACCATGACGTGGGCCGCCCCCAGCGCGTGGGTGAAGCGCGAGTGCTCCGCGCCGGGGAAGGCCAGCGAGGTCAGCCCCAGCTGGCGCACGTTGCGCAGGCGTTGCAACTCACGGGTCGCGAGCAGGCGCTCCACGATTCGTTCGGCAGCGCCCTCAAAGGCGAGCAACCCGTGCACCGGATCGCGCAGGATCATGTTCTGCCCAGCATCGCGGTCGGAGTCTACTGCAGGCCGCGGGCGCGTCCACCGTAGGCGCGTCGAGCCGATGTGCTACCGCGCCAGCGGGTTGAAACGCCCCAGCCGCGGCACGACGAACGCGCGCGCCCGCCGGTCCTCGACCGCGATCACGTCCTCGTGCCACAGCGGGATGACCGGCAGCTGGGAGGCCAAGATGTGCTGCGCCTCCGTATAGGCCTCGACCCGGCGCGCGCGCTCGGTCTGCAGCAGGCCGCGCGCCAGCGCGGCGTCGAGCTGGGGGTCGCGGAAGCGCCAGCGGTTGGCGCCCTCGCGGCCGTGGCCGGGTACGTGCGACGAGCCGAAGAACCACTCGAGCACGTGCGGCTCCACCACCTCGGGCACCTGGAGCATGGTCAGCTCGAAGCGCCCGCGATTGAGATCCGCGATCAGCGTCGCCACCTCGCTCGGGCGCACCTCGACCGCGATGCCCACCTGCGCCAGCATCGCCGCGATCGCGCGCGCGATCGACAGCCGCTCGCGATCGCTGCCGCAGCGCAGCGACAGCGACAACCCCGGATGCCCGGGCGAGCCCGCGACGCCGGCCGCACGCAGCAATGCGCGCGCGCGCGCCGGGTCGTGCTCGTAGCGCGGCAGGTCAGCGGCATAGGCCCAGTGACCAGGCACGATCCAGCTGCTGGCCAGGCTCGCTCGACCGGCCAGCTTGGCCTCGATGATCGCGCGGCGGTCGATGGCATACGCGATCGCGCGCCGCACGCGCACGTCTCGCAGCGCGGGCGTCTGCAGGTTTACCCCCATGTACGTCGTGCCCACGCCGTGCGCGCTGCGCACGGCAAAGCGCGGATCGTGCTCGAACAGCGGCAGCAGCAGCGGCGGCACCGCGTTCAGCGCCAGGTCGGCCGCGCCGGCCAACAGGCGCAGCGCGCGCGTGTTGTCATCGTGCACCACGATCATGCGCACGGCCGGGTAGCGCGGCGCGCCGCGGAACCAGTACGGGTTGGCGTGCAGCTCGATGCGGCCGGGTGCGCGCGCCTGCAGCACGTAGGGGCCCGAGCCAACGGGACGCGGGCCACCGAGCGCGCCCAGCGGCCGCTGCGCGTCGCGAGCAGGCACGATCGGCAGCTCGAGATCGGTGAGGAAGGTCGCATGCGGCTGGCGCAGCTCGAACACCAGGTCGAGGGGATCCTCGATCTCGATGCGCGCGATGATCGCGTAGGTGCCGGCGTAGCGACTGCCGAGCTTGGGGTCGACCACGCTGCGAAAGGTGGCGGCCACGTCGCGCGCGTCGAGCGGCGAGCCGTCGCTCCAGCGCAGGCCCGGTCGCAAGCGCACGCGATAGCGCGTCGGCGTCTCCAGCTCGACGCGCTCCGCGAGCGCGGGCACCACCTCCAGGGTCTGCGGGTCGATCGTGACCAGCGACGCGAACAGCAGGCGCGAGACCTTGTGGCCGTAGGCGTCGCCGGTCAGCCGCGGATCGATCTCCTGCACGTCCCGCGGCAACAACACGACCAGCGCCGGGTCGGCGTGCGGGCGCTGCGCGCCGTCTGCGTGGCACGCGCCCGCCGCCAGCGCGGCGCCGGCGAGCAGCGGCGCCAACCGCCGTTGCACGCGCGCCGACATGGGGCTAAGAGCGGATTTCGCGGGCCGTTCGCGGCAGCGTGCGGGCGCGCCGGGTCGCGCCACGGACATGCGGCCCCGCGGGGCACGCGCGCGGCAGGCGCTTCCGCCCTGCCCGAGCCGGCCGCGCGCCGATTCCCCGGGCGCGGCCATCAGATCGGCATCGAGCGGCATGCTTTGGCGTAGGCTACTCAGGACTTTCGGCATGCGGAACATGCGCTTCCTACTTGCCACGGGGCTGTCGCTCGCGGGACTGCTTTTCGCCCTGCCCGCGCCGTCCGGCCGCGCGCAGGGCGCAGGCGCGGCGGATCTACGCACCGAGGCGGGGCTCAAGGATCGCCTGCGCGCCGCGCTCGAGCAGGCCGCGCTGGGCGACCAGATCGGCGTGTCCGTGGTCGATGTGCGCTCCGGTCGCGTGGTGTTCGCACACAACGCCACCATGCCGCTCAATCCCGCTTCCAACATGAAGCTGATCACCTCGGCGGCGGCTCTTTTCGACCTCGGCGCGGACTTTCGCATGTCGACCGGCCTGTACGGCGAGGTACAGGGCGATACCGTGGTCTCTGGCCTCTACCTAAAGGGCTACGGCGATCCCACGCTGACCGATGCGGACCTGGTCGCGCTCGCGCAGCAGCTGGTGGCGCGCGGCATCGCCAAGGTCGACGAGGTCAGCGTGGACGGCTCGTACTTCGACGATCGCGTGCTGCCGCCCGGCTTCGAGGAGCAGCCCGAGGAGGTCTCGCCGTTTCGCGCCGCGGTGGCCGCGGTGTCGGTCAACGACAACGCGTTCACGATGCGCATCAACCCCGGCGCCGAGGCCGGCGCGCCCGCCAGCGCATGGGTCGACGCCGAGGGTCACTTTGCGCTCACCAACAGCGTGACCACGAGCGCCAGCGGCGCGCCCAACGTGATCGCCGTGCAGAGCGAAAAGGCCGATAAGCTGGTGCTGCGGCTTTCGGGCAGCGTGCCGCTCGGCATCTCCGGGGTGAGCTACCGCCGGCGCGTCGAATCGCCGCTCTATTACGCCGGCTACGCCCTGGTCGAGGCGTTACGCGCCGAGCGCATCCAGGTCCCGCGGCGGGTGCGCCTGGCGACCGCCCCCAGCGGGATGGCGCTGCTGGCCTCGCGCAGCTCCCCGCCGCTCGCGCACGTGATCAGCGAGATGGGCAAGAACAGCAACAACTTCGTGGCCGAGATGTTGCTCAAGGTGCTCGGCGCCGAGCGCGTGGGCAGGCCGGGCAGCAGCGAGCACGGGGCGGCCGCTGCGCTGCAGGCGCTCAAGCGCTTGGGCGTCTCCCCGGCCGGGCTGCACATCGTCAACGGCTCGGGCCTGTTCGGCAACGGGCGCGTGGCCGCAGGCCAGCTGACCAAGCTGCTCGCGGCGATGTACTCCGAGCCCGGGCTGCGGCCCGAGTACGTGGCCCAGCTGGCGGTCGGCGGCGTCGACGGCACGCTGGCGCGGCGGCTGCGCCAGCTGCCGGCGCCGCGCATCCTGCGTGCCAAGACCGGCACCCTCGACAACGTGATTGCGCTCTCGGGCTACGTGCTGGGCCGCACCCCGGAGCGCGTGATGGCGTTCAGTGTGCTGTGCAACGGTGTCCACGGAAAGCACGCGGCCGCCCGCCAGCTCGCCGACCAGGTGGCGACCGAGATCGCCTTGCACCTGTGGGCGCCGGAGCCTCCGGCCGCACACCCGGCAGGCCCGTGAGGCCCCGGCGACGCGGGTGCGCCGCCGGAACGTGACCACGGCCAAGGGAGCACAAACGACCCGCGCGGGAGGGTGGGTCCCGTTGGGCTTTGCCCGATCTAGTCGCGGATCTGGCGGCGGATCTTGCCCAGCGCCTGCTCCTGCAACTGGCGGATCCGCTCGCGGGACAGGTTGTACTTGTCCCCGATCTCCTTGAGCGTGAGCTCGTCCTCATCATCGAGGCCGAAGCGCCAGCGCAGGATCCGCGCCTCCATCGGCGTGAGCGTTTGCAGCAGCCGCTGCACCTCGTCGGTCCAGCTCTGGCTGACCAGCTCCTCGTACGGGTCGGGCGTGTTCTCCTCCTCGAGGAAGTCGATGAACTTGCGTCCGTCCTCGTCGTTGACCGGCCGGTCGAGCGAGAACGGCGTCTCCGCCCAGTAGCCGCGGATCTTCTCCAGCTTGTCGGCCGCGATGCCGGTCTCTTCCTCGAGCTGAGCCGGCGTCGGCTGCTCGCCGGTTCGGGTCGCGATCGCCTGGGTGGCACGTGCGACCCGGTTGTAGGTGTCCAGCATGTGCACCGGAATGCGGACCGCGCGGCCCTTGTCGGCGAGCGCACGGCTGATCGCGTGGCGGATCCACCACGACGCATAGGTGCTGAAGCGATAGCCGCGGGTGTGATCGAAGCGCTCGACCGCCTTCATCAGGCCGATGTTGCCCTCCTGGATCAGGTCGATCAGGGGCAGGCGGCCGCGGTTGTAACGGCGGGCGATCGACACGACCAGGCGCAGGTTCGCGGCCACAAAGCGGTTCTTGGCGTCGCTCTGCGCCCGACGCGCGTTCTCCACGCCGGCGAGGTAACGCTTGAACGCCGCGGTGATGCGCACCTCATCGCCCTCGATGTCGCGCTCGACCGAGTACATTCCGGCCAGCCGGTGCACCGCCTGGTACGACTCGTTGACGAACAGCCGGTCGCTGTCGAGCACGCGCAGCTTGGCCGACAGCTCGTGTGCAAGCTTGGTCCAGCGGGTTTGCTGGGCCGGCAGCAGCTTGCCGCGCTTGGCAGCGCGGGCGCGCTTGCGCAGCAGCGCCACCTCGGTTGGCACTGGCTGCTCGGTGACGTTGCGCTCCACCACCGCAGCCACGGTTTCGAACGCCGGCGTGTAGGCGAACAACGCGTCCCAGTAGCCGATCTCCAGGCGCTCCACCTCGCGCGCAGCCTCGACTTCTTCCTTCGGCGTCAGCACGCGGTGCTGCGCCATCTCGCGGAAGTACTTCGAGAGCGTGCTGTCGGCGCCGCTCTCGCGGTCGAGCACGCGCAGTACCGTTTCCGTGTCATCCTGTGCCGTACGCTCCCCATCCGCGACGGGAATGTCGTGCACAGGGGCCTTGTCATCCGGCTCGCTCTGTTTGACGGCTTGCTTGCTCATGTTCTCGCCCTTCTGCTCCACGGCACCCGATTGTGCTTTGGCCCTCACGATTTGAGCCTTGGCGGCAGGCGCGATCCCGCTGGACCGCGGAGCCGGGCGCCGTGGAATCAGTCCGACCTCACCGGATTTTCGTGCATGTTTCGTGCCGCTCCGGCGCCGCGCGGCCTTGCGGCTCGCAGACCTCGAAACGACGGGGGATTTGGCCAACTTCGCGGCAGACATCGGAGGTTCCTTCAGGCGCTCGGGTCGAAAAAAATATTCCGCGGAGCAAAAACTTGTCACTACGACATGTTGGTGCTGCTAGGGCCGCCAAACGGCTCGCGCACCAGACGCTCAACTGATTAGTACGCACGGACAGGCCTAATTGTTGCAAAGACCTGGCCAATTTTTCAGGGCACCTGGGTTGCGTGTCAAAGTGACTACGCACGCCTGGTGGTCTACGGTAGGACAGTGTACACAGACCCCAGTTGGGGGTCAATACGCATCCCCGGGATCGTCGCGCGCAGCCGCCCGGACGACCACGCGCCGGACCAAGATGCGCCGCGCGTGCACCCATCTATTGGGCCGATGTGAGCGAACAGCAAGGGGGGCCGGCACGACCCATGCCTTGGCCTCGCCTGAGGCGATGGTTCGCCGTACAGTCCCGTGCGGTGCAGCCGACCTCAGCGCGTGCGAGGCGATCGAAGGCCAGCCTGGCGTGCGCGTTGCTGCTCGCGCTCGCCGCGGTCGCCCGGGCCGCGCCTGCCCCGCCTTTCGGGTTCTCGCGCAGCTTGGCGCTCGGGCATCCGCCCCGGGCCACGCGTGTCACGCTCAGCGTGGCCCCCGACGGCAGCCTGGCGATCGCCGCCGGTCACGCGCACGCCAGGCTGCCGCTGGCTGAGCCGCAGCGCGTGGACGTGGAGAGCATCGCGCTGGCGGGCGGCAGCGCGCTGGCGTTGCTACGGGTGAGCGCGGCAGGCGGCCGGGAGATCGGCGTGCTGCTCGGTCGCGATGCCCGCGGCGCCGCGCGCGTCGTTTGGACCGGCGATCTGGAGCTCCACGGCGATCCGGGAGAGCGCACCGCCGACGCGATCGAGGTGCGTGATCTCGACGGCGACGGCAAACCGGAGGTGGTGGTGGGCGAGCTGGACGAGCGCGCGCGGGTGTGCGGCCAGCCGCGCAGCCTGTTACGCCCGCGCCTGCTCGAGCCGAGCTCGCTCGCGCTGCAGCCGATCGAGCCGGCCCGGCTGGCGCCGCCGGAGGTCGCGACGGACGAGGCGGTCGAGCTCAGCGCCGCCGCACACAGCCCGGGACCGGCGGGCGCGCCACTGTTCCGCGCGCTGCGCCTGGTGGGTGTGTCGAGCCAGCTCAGCGGCTCGACCCTGGGCGCGCTCACGGACGGCGACAGCGCGACCTACTGGCGTGTGGGCAATCCGGCCGGCAGCGCGGGCGAATTTGCCACTTTTCACCGCGACGCCGGCGGCCTCCCGCTGCGGGCGCTGGCGATCACGCCGCTGCCCCGCGGGCTGGACAGCAGCGCCGGCGCGTCGGTCGCGCGCACGTTGTGGCTGGCCGGCGAGGACGGCGCGCGGGTGCGCGTGCGCCTGCCGGACGCGCCCGAAGCCGGACGCCGGTATTTCGTGGTGCCGGCCAAACCCTGGCCCTGGCATTGCCTGTCGGTGATCGTCGCCGAGAGCGCGCCCGTGGTGGCTGGCAAGCCCGGCCCGACGGTGTTGGCCGAGGTGGAGGGCTACACCGAGCTCGACTTTGGCGGCGGGCTCGACCAACTGGTGAAGGACCTTGGCGGCAGCGGGCCGGAGTCGGGCGAGGCCGCGCACCTGCTGGTCGCCCTTGGACCTCAGGTTGCGGCCAAGCTGCGCGAGGCCTGGCCGAAGCTTTCCGCGCAAGGGCGGCGCCGGGCGGTGCCCGTGCTCGCGGCCTGGGCGGAGCGCGAGGCGGCCGCGCGCGACGCGCTGGCCGCGGCGCTCGACGATGGCGATGCCGGCGTGAGCAAGGCCGCGTTCGAAGCGCTGCTGGCAGCCGGGCCGAACGCGCGGGCGGTGCTGCGGCCGCGCATCGCGAAGGCAGACGCACGCGGCGACGCGACCGCGCTGGCGCTCGCGCGCAAAGCCCCGGCCGAATCGCTCGACGCGCTGCTGGCGGCGCTGGCGGCTGATGGAGGCAGCACGCGTGCGGCGCTGCACCAGGCGATCTCCGAGGCGTGTCAGGCCGGCGGCGACGCCGCGGTCACCGCTGTGCGCGCGTGGTGCCAGGGCGCGAGCGCGGGCGTCACGCAGCAAGCGGTGGTGGCGCTAGCGCTCTCGCGCCTGAAGCAGCCGGCGAGCGCGAGGGCGCTGGCCGCGGAGCTGCTGGCGAGCGCGGCGCCGCACGCCGAGCTGTTCGAGGACCGCTGGCGGCTGGTGGCGGCCGCGCGCGCGCTGCCCTCCTCACCCGCAGTGGACGCGTGGTTGGCCGCGCTGGCCAAGGACGAGCCGCGCTGGATGCTGCGCGCCGCCGCGATCCAGGCGCTGGCCGAGCGCGCGGCGGCGCAGCGCACGGCCGTGGCGAGCGCTGCGCTCGAGAGCGACCCCTACCCGCGGGTGCGCGCGGCCGCGAGCGCCGCGCTGGCCAAGGACCCGGGCTCGCTCGCGCTGCTCGCCAAGCACGCAGGCCGCGACAGCTGGCCGCTGGTGCGCGCGGCCGCGGTCGATGCGCTCGCCAGCCAGGCTCAGGGCGAGAAGGCGCTGCGGCAGAGCGTGATGGACAAGGCCCACCGGGTGCGCGCGGCCGCGCTGCGCGCGCTGGCCAAGGCCGGGGCGCGCGACGCTTGGGCCCTGGTCGAGCAGCGCCTCAACGACCCGAACGAGTGGGTGGAGGTGAAGACCGAGGGGGTCAAGCTGGCCGAGGCGCTGTGCATTCAACAGTCTGCGGACGCGCTGCTCGGGCTGCTGCGCAAAGGCATCAGGCCTGATGCGTGGGCGCCCGAGGCCGACCTGGCGCTGCTGGCTTTCGAAGCGCTCGGAAACTTGGGCGGCGAGGCGGCGCGCAAGGCGGTTGCGCTGGCCAGCTCGCCCGAGGCTCCGGCCGCGTTCAAGACCGCCGTGCACACCCAGGCAACGCGAAAACCCGCTTGCGGCACGGCACGTTAGGGCGCCGCGATCAGGCTGGAGAGCGCTGTTGTGATCCTATCGTACACCGTGGTAGCCTGGCCGCCCCTGTGCGTAGCGACAACCGGAAGGGAGCCATGAACAGGCTGTCACGAATCCTATGTGCATCTGCCCTGCTGGGGCTGGGTCTGGTCCAGGGTTGCGACAAGGTCGCCGAGGCCAAGGTGCAGGTCGAGAAGCTGCCGGAGGTCAAGCCGAGCTTACCGCCGGTGCCGACCCTGCCTCCGCCGCCGTTCCCCACCCAGTACGCGGACCAGACCTATAGCGTGTACGGCCTGCGCAGAGCGCTGCGCAAGACGATCGACCAGGACGTCGAGGTCACCGGCTACATCGCCAAGGTCTTCGTTCCGCCCGAGTGTCCGCCGAAGCAGAAGTGTCCGCTGCCGGCTGCCCCGCACATCTGGGTGGGCGATACGCCGAACGAGACCGACGACAGCAAGCTGTTGATCGTGGCTGGCTACGCGGAGAACCAGAAGGCGATCGACGACGCGATCAAAGAAGAGAAGTCGGGCAAGAAGAAGGACGCCAAGGCCGAGCAAGAGAAGGAAGAGGCCGGGCTCCTCCCGGTTCCGACCGACTTCTTCCAGGGTGCGAAGATCAAGGTCAAGGGCCATTTCGCGTACATTTCCGGGTCCGGCTTCCAGTCCAGCGAGGGCGTGCTGAACTACAACGGACACGAGACGTTGGAGCCGGCGCCGGAAGCAGAGGCTGCGGTGAAGGAAGCCCTGGCCCGCGCTAATGCTCGGCCGCGGAAGTGAGCGCGCTGACGCTGGCCTTCGGGAGCACGAAGGTCACTGGCTGGTCGTCGCGCCGGGCATAGCGCGCGCCGTCGCCTGCGTCCGCGCCGATCGAGATCGTGTGCGAAAGCGGCGCGGTTGATTGGCCGCCTGTCTGGGTGACGACCAGGCGCGCGAACGGTGGGCTGAAGCCCTGCGCCTTGCTCGCCGCGCCGTACCCGCTCGCGTGACTCGCTCGCAGCGTCGCGATCGCGCGCGCGAGCGCCGTGGCCGCCGCGTTGGAGAGCGCGGCCGCGCCGCCGGCCTGGAAGCTCTGCCCTTGGCGGGTCACGCGCACGCGGCGTTTGCCCTGCTGTAGCTCGATGCTCTGGATCTGCTCGAGCGGGGTCGAGAGCAAGGTGCGGCTCACCAGCGGCTCGGCGAGATCCTGCGCCAGCTGCGCCGGCGCCACGAACACCCCCGGCGAGCCCGCGAGCTCGGCATAGCGGCCGCCCTCGGCCTGCGCGCCGAGCCGCAGGCTGAAGCTCGCGGGCGCGCTGTCCTTGGGCGCGGCGTTGCGCTCGACCTTCACCACCAGCGCGGCGGGGCCCAGGCCATCGCTGGGCGCGGGCGCGTCGGCGACGTAGCGTACGGCCTGCAGCGAGGACAGCAGGCGCGCCAGCTCCTCCAGCACGACGGTGTCCGCGGGCGCGTGCAGCGGCGCTTGGATCTCGAAGCTGGAGCCGCTGTCTGCGCGCGCCACGCGCTCGTGCTGGGAGCCGCGCTGGAGCTCGATCGCGCGCAACGACGACTCGTCGAAGTGCAGCACCGACAGCGGCCGGAAGCGCGCCGCCTGCGGCTGCAGCAGCTCGAGCGCCTCGGCGGGAAACGCCAGCGAGCCCGGCTCGTCGATGCGTTGCGCCATCAGCTCGCCGGCTTCGGGGTGCAGCCGCACCTCGTAGGGGCGCTTGTCCTTGCCGCGTTCGACTCGCAGCACGATCGGCTGCGGCAAGGGCGCGGATGCGGCCGGCGCGAAGCGCACGGCCTTGGTCTCGCGCAGGGCCTTGAGCCAGCCCGACACCGCGTCGGCGCGCGCCAGGCCCGAGAGCGGATGGCCGCTGCTGCGCGCGGCCTCGTACGACCAGGTCTTGTCGGCCTTGCGCAGCGTGAGCCGCTGCGCGCCCTGCTCGAGCTGCACGCCCTGCACCTCGTCGTCGTCGAGCGGCAGCAAGCGCGCCTCGCGCAGCTCGTCGCGCGATTTCTGCAGCTTCTTCAGGTCCTCGTCGGCCGCGCAGCTCACGCTGCCGCTGTCGTCGACCAGCACGTAGCTCTCGCCCGGATGCGCCGCACACGCGGCGCCCACGCGCAGGCGCAGGGCGACCTGCTCGCGCTTGGGCTTGCCCTTTTCGTCCTTGGCGGCCTCCCCGAGCAGGCGCGTCATGTGCAGCGTCAGCTCGAAGCGCGGGTGGTCCAGCCCGTAGCGCGCCAGGTCCTTGACGTTCTGGGCCACGAAGTGCTTGGCGCGCAGCCCGTCGAGCGCGTCGATCGCCTCGCCGATCACCGGAGCCGAAGCCAGGCCCGCGTCCGGCGGCTGCAGCTCCCACAGACCGTCGTCTCGCTTGCGCACGGCGCGCTCGCCCTGCGCATCGCGCAGCGAGAGCGCGCGCGAGGTCGACACCAGCGCGCCGTCGTGCAGCTCCTTGGTGTGGTAGTCGAGCGGATCGTGCGCCAGGTCGTCGAGCAAGTCTTTGCCGACCACGAACGCAAGCGCCGGGTTGGCCGCCTGAAGGTAGATGCCGTCGCCCTGCGGGCTCTCGCCGCCGACCGTGATCGGGATGCGCAGCCGTCCCTGGCTGAGCCACAGCCGATAGCGCGGCGCGTCGAGCCCGAAGCGCTTGCGGTCGGCCGCAGTCACGGACTCGATGCGCCGCTTGGTGTCGAGGGTGTCGAGCGAGGCGAGCAGGTCGTTCACCAGCTGCTGGTCGGCCTTGGCCTTGTAGGGCGCCTGCACCCGCCACAGGCCACCCTCGTCGGGATCATCGGGGTCGCGCACCAGCACCAGCATGTGACCCTTGTGCTGCAGCTCGACCTTCGCGACCTCCTTGCGCGTCAGCTCGGGCAGCGCTGCGTCCTTGCGCTGCTCAAGCTGGCTGCTGCTCACGCTGCCGCGGTCGACCAGCAGGATGTAGCCGAGCAACAGCCCGGCGAGCGCGAGCAGCACGAGGCTTGTCCGCACGCTTCGCGCCAGCGCCATCTCACGACCTTCGGTTGAACCAGACCGCCAGGCCCAGCAGCAGAGCCGCGCCCGGCAGCAGCACGCCGATGCGGAACAGCAGCCCCCACAGGCTGTCCTGGGTGAACACAATGTTGCCGCCCTTGAGCTTCTTGGGCGGGATCTCGATCAGCGCCTCGCGCTGCGTCAGCCAGCCGGTCCACGCGCTCGCGAGGTGGAAGTTGGCGAGCTCCGGGGCCTCCAGCAACGAGCCCTGAAGGAAGTCGCTGTCGCCGACCACGATCAGGCGGCCTCCCAGCGCCTTGCCCTTCTCGGCCTGAGCTTCGTCGCGCATGCGCACTGCGAGCGCCAGGTCAAGCGGCCCGGCGATGTCGCTCGCGCCGCGCTTGGGCTCCTTGTCGCCGCCCATCACCTGCGAGATGTCGGTGGCGCCGAAGGCCTTGTCGCTGGTGCGCATCAGCACCTCGATCTTGTCGCTGTGCTCGGTGACCGAGAGGCTGCGCGCCAGCGCGACCACCACCCGGGCGCGGTCCTTGAGCACGCGCGTGGTGGGGTGATCGCCGAATTCGGTCACCAGGAACTCGACCGTATTCGGCGACAGCAGGTGGTCCTGGTCGAGCTCGATCGCCAGCGCGCGGTCCAGGCGCACGCCGACGCTCTGCAGCGGCTGCTCGAAACCGGTGGGCTGGATCTCGTCGTGGTCGATGACCGGGTCGAGCGCGAGCATGACGTTGCCGCCGCCGCGGGCGTAGTCGAGCACCAGCTTGGCCTCCTGATCCGAGAAGGCGCGCTGCGGGCCCAGCACGAACAGCGCGTCGCAGCCGGCGGGCACCTGCTTCTTGCCCAGCGTCTCGAACGCCTCCCACACGATGTTGTCGTGGCGCAGGCCGGTCTTGAGGCTGGAGAGCGAGCGCTCGTCGCTGTCGTCCAGGCTCCATTCACCGTGGCCCTTGGTGACGCAGACCTTGGTCGGGCGGCCGCTCACCACCTGCATCAGCGCGCCGGTCAGGGCCTGCTCCGCCTTGACCTGGACCTCGGCCTGTTGATCGCCGGAACCGCCGCCCATCCCCCAGCCGACCAGGTCGTCGCGGCTGACGTGCCAGTTCTTCTTGCCCTGCACCACGATCGCGGCCACGTCGGCGCGCGCCTCGCCGGTGGCGGTGGCGCCGCTGGCCACGCCGTAGCGTTGGGCCAGCAGCTTGAACTCGCTGGGGTTGCGGTCGGGGTCGACGTAGTGCGCCTTGATGTGCGGGCTGGCGGCCTTGTAGCGCTTGATCAGCTCGTCGGCCGCTTCGAAGCTCTCCTCGCCCTGCGACAGGAAGACGTAGATGTCGACGTCCTTGGTCAGGCCGCGCACGACCTTGAGCGACTTGCCGGAGAGCGTGAACATGCCCTCGCTGGTCCAGTCGAGCCGCTTGTAGTGGCGAAAGGCCAGGTAGTTCACCATCAGCACGATCGCCAGCACCAGCAGCGACGATGCGCTGACCGCGGCACGCTCGAGCGCGCGGCGGGGGCGCCGGCTCTGGGCCGGGGGCGGACCAGCGGTCGCCTGAACGGGCGCTTCCACGCTCGGCTCACTCATGGTTGCCACCGGTTGGCTTGCAGCACGCGCACCGAGAGGAACAGCGCGAGCGCCGCGGCGCTGATGTCGTAGACCAGGTAACGGGTGTCGACGATACCCTTGGCAAAGGCGCCCATCTGGGTCCACAGCCCGAGGTACTCGAAGACCGCGCGCTTCTCCTCGTCGGGCGTGGCGTAGCCCGCGAGGCCGGTCACGAACAGGCCGCCGAGCACCAGGAAGGTGAGCACCGCGGCGACGATCTGGTTGCGCGCCACCGCGCTCATGAACAGCCCGACCGCCATATAGAAGATGCCCACGCAAAGCAGGCCGAGATAGGTCGCACCGATCGCGCCCATGTCCACGGCGTCCTTGGCGGTGCCGGCGGAGATCCACACGTAGGCCAGCATCGGCAGCCACAGCACGATCCAGAACGTGAGCGCCGCCAGGTACTTGCCGAGCACGATCTCGATCTCGGTCACGGGCGCGGTCATCAGCGTCTCGAGCGTGCCCGAGGAGCGCTCCTCGGCCAGCAGGCGCATGGTCAGCACGGGCGGGAAGATCAGCAGCGGCAGGTAGAACAGCGTGGTGCCGCCGAAGAAGGTCTGCAGCAGGTTGGCCCCGGAGCCGGGCGGTTGGGCGCTGAAGAACAGCGCCAGGATGTAGAACACGATGCCGAAGAACAGCAGCCACACCGTGAGCACGACGTAGGCGATGGACGAGACGAAGAACGAGCGGATCTCGCGGCCCGCGATGGTGAGGATCGCGCTCATGGGGTGCTCTGCGACGGCTCGGGGACGGGCTCGGCGTGCGCGGCCGCGTCGTGTTGGGTGAGCTTGGCGAATACGTCCTCGAGCGAGGTCTGCTCGCGGCGCAGCTCGCGCAGCGCCAGGCCGGCGGCCGCCACCGCCTGGAATACCGCCTCCGCCACCTCGCCGCTCTCGGCCTCGAGCTTGAAGCGCAGCAGCGAGGGCTCGACCGAGAGCACAGTGGTGGCCGCGATCGCCTGCACCCCGGGAACCGCGCGCAGCAGCGCTTCGAGCCGGGCGCGATCGCCGCGTGCCTCGACCGTCAGCAGATGGCCACCCTCGCCTGCCACGCGCAGCCGGCCCGGCTCGCCCTCGCCCACCAGCCGGCCGCGGTCGATGATGATCACGCGGCCGCAGGTCGACTCCACCTCGGGCAGGATGTGGGTCGAGAGCAGCACGGTCTTGCTGCCCGCCAGGCTGCGGATCAGGTCGCGGACCTGGCGAATCTGGTTGGGGTCGAGCCCGGCGGTGGGCTCGTCGAGCACCAACAGCGGCGGGTCGGCGACCAGCGCGTCGGCCAGGCCCACGCGCGACCTGTAGCCCTTGGAGAGCTGGCCGATCAGCCGCTCGCGCACGTCGGCCACGTTGGCGAGCTCGAGCACCTTGTCGACGCGCGCGGCGGCCTGCTTGCGCGGCACGCCCTTGAGCCGGGCGCGGAAGCGCAGGTACTCGCTGACGCGCAGCTCGCGGTAGAGCGGCACGGACTCGGGCATGTAGCCGATCAGGCGCCGCGCGCGCACCGAGTCGGCGACCGCGTCCACGCCGCCGATGCTGATGCGCCCCTGGTTGGGCGCCAGGTAACCTGTGAGCATGCGCAGGGTGGTGCTCTTTCCGGCGCCGTTGGGCCCGAGAAACCCGATCACCTCGCCGGGCTCCACCTGAAAGCTGACGTCGTCGACGGCGAGGCGATCGCCGTATCGTTTGCTCAGATTCTCGACTCGGATCACGCAGGCTCCGCGCAAAGCTCGGGGCGACCGGGCTCGGCTCGTAGCCGAACACGTCGGCCGGCGCAAGCATTCCAGTGCTGGCCGAAAGTGTTCCGGCACCGGGCGGGTGACGCGCGCTTTGCACCCACGCGCGGACACGTCGCCCCCCCACCATCCCCGTGCTCCTCCGGGCCCCCGCGCGCGCTGGGCCGCGGCCGGCGGGCGGCGGAAAGCTTCGGTCTCGGTGAATTTCCGCTCGCGCAGGCGCAACGCATGCTCTGGGCCCCATGGTATGGTCGCCGCAAAACGCCACGACGTGCGCGTTCGATGTAGCCCCGGCGACCCAGCCGTGCATCCCTGTGCCGAGCCGCGCAGCGCGATCGCCGGCCGGGCGCCTGCGCGTGGCGCGCCGGGCCCCCATGGCGGATAGCGATCCTCTGATAAGGCGCGCGCAGCGTGGAGAGCCGCTCGCCTTGCGCGAGCTGCTGACCCGCTATCGCGACGATGTCGCGCGGGTCGCGTTCCGGTCGCTGGGGCCCAGCCCGGACCTCGAGGACGTGGTGCAGGAGGCGCTGGTCCAGATCTACCGCTCGCTGCCCTCGTATCAGGGGCAGAGCAAGTTCTCGACCTGGCTCTACCGCGTGGTGACGAACGTGGCGCGCATGCACCTGCGTCGCCAGCGCTCGCGCCCTCAGCTGACCTCCGCGTCCAATGACACCCTCGAGCGGCAGCCGGACGCGGCGGGCGAGCGGCCGGACGCGGACGCCGAGCGCAGCGAGCGCGTGCGACTGCTGTACTCGCACCTGTCCGCGCTGAGCGACAAGAAGCGCACTGTGCTCGTGCTGCACGACTTCGCGGGGCTTCCGGCGACCGAGATCGCGGCGATCGTCGACGCGCCCGTGCTCACGGTGCGGACGCGCCTGTTCTACGCGCGCAAGGAGCTGTACGCAGCGCTGGCCCGCGATCCGACGCTGGGCGAGCTTTTGGCGTTGCCTCGAGGCCAAGCACAGGAGGATGCCGGTGGCGGATGACGGCCAGCATCTGCCCAAGCTGGCGGCGCTCGACGCGTACGGGCGCGGGCTGCTCGGCGCGCAGGCGCGCGCTCGTGTGGAGCGGCATCTCGCGGCCTGTCCGACCTGCCGCGAAGCGCTCGAGGGCATGCGTCGCTATGCGGCGCTGGCTGACGCGGCTTTCGCGTCGCCGCCGCCGGCGATCGACTGGGTGAAGCTGGAGCGGCCGCTGCAGCGCGAGCACGCGCGACTGTTGCGGCGCGCGCGCCTTCGCCGCGCACGGCTGCCCGCCGCGCTCGCGGCGGCCGCGGGCTTGGGTCTGTTTCTGGCCAGCCACCCGCTGCGCCCGCACCCGGAAGGCGTGGCGCGCGTCGCGCCACCGGCCCCGGCTCCCGCGCCGCCCTTGCTGCTGCGAACCGAGGTCACCGCGGTGAGCGGCAGCGTCGAGGCAGTGGACGGGCGTGGCGGTGCGTACGCGGTTGACCTGAGCTCGAGCCCGCAGGAAGGCTGGGTGCTGCAGACCGGCACGCACGGCGAGGTGCACTTGGCGATCGAAGGCGCTGCGGCGCTGATCGTCGGGCCGGAGTCGCGGTTGGCGTTACGGACGCTGCGCCCCGGCACCATGCTGCTCGAGCTGCTCGGCGGCCGCGTGGTCAGCCACGTGCGCAAGCTGCAGGACGGCGAGCGCTACGAGGTAGCTGTGGCCGGCAAGCGGGTGGCGGTGCGCGGCACGCGCTTCGCGGTCGAGCTGGAGCCGCAGTACGCGCCGGCACGCGCGAGCGAGGGCGGCGCGGGGTCCGCGGCGAGCCCGAGCGAGGCGGGCCTGGGCCTGCTGCCAGGCGTGGAGCTGGACGAGGGCACGGTGGTGGTGCTCGACGCGGCGGGCAAGTTGCTGGCCGAGTTGCACGCGCCTGCACGCTGGGGCCGGCTGCGCCCCAGTCCTCGGCTGCACGGTCGCGCGCTCCCGCGGCCGTACGAGGCGGTGGCCGGTTCCGCACATTGGCCGGCGCTCGAGCTGCCAACCTGGCCGCACGTGACGCAATGGCAGGTCGGTGAGGCCGAGCTCGGAGCCGGCGGGGAGCTGCGGATGCGCGCGCCGCCCGGGCCGCTGCAGCTGCGGGCGCTGCTCGACGACGGCCGTTTGATGCAGGCGCGTGTCGAGGTCGAGCTGCTGGGCACCCGCTTCGACCCCAAGGCGCTGCGCCTGGTTAACGCCCCCCAGGCGGTCGCCGGCGGCTCGCGGGCGCAGGCCATCGATCCAGCGGCCGTAGCGATGGTGATTCGCATGGCTGGGCGTGCGCTGCAACGTTGCTACGAACGTGCCATGCGCAGCGGGCCGGGCTCAAGTCTGGTACATATGCGGCTGCGGGTCGAGTTGGATGCGGGGGGCGGCGTCAAAGGCGTGGAGCTTGCCTCGGACGGCCCCGTGCCCGCGCTACTCGGCCAGTGCGTGAAGAGCGTGGCCCAGCGCTGGCACTTCCCCAGCCCGGGACCGGGCGGCGCCCGCTTCGAAGCGCCGATCAGCTTCCGGCCCATTCATTCAAACTGAGCGCCGGCCGCTCCGCGGGCGGCGCGGACGCGCGCCTTTTTCGGCGTTTGCGAAGTCTGCTCCTAAGATGTAAGGCGATGTCGGCGCCAGCCATCGTTCGCCGGGGGGTGTTCTGCTTGGCCGCGCTGGGCAGCGGCGCGACGCTGGCGCTGCTCACGACACCGGCCTCGATGGCCCGCGTTGATCTGCCGGCGGTCGCGTCCGCCGCCCATGCCACCGCCGTCACGGCCGCGCCGCCCGCGCAGGCGGCCGCCGGCGCACCGTCACAGCCCGCCGTTCCCGTCGTGCGCTCGATCGATCTCGCGCTCGGCGCGGCGTTCAAGCGCGGCATGACCATCACCGGCACCACGCCTCACCGCTTCGTGCTGTTCACCTTCGACGACGGCCCCGACCGGCGCACCACGCCGCTGCTGCTGGACCGCTTGGACGAGGCGGGGATCAAGGCCATCTTCTTTCTGGTCGCGAGCCGCATGGCGCTGACCACGCCCTACCAGCGCGAGCAGGCCATGCTGGCGCGTGAGATCGTGCGCCGCGGGCACTTGGTCGGCGGCCATACCTTCGATCACGCCCAGCTTCCCTTGCTCGACGACGACGGAGTTCGCGCGCAGCTGCGCGGCGCCGAGGAGGTCTTCGAGCGCGTCCTGGGCGCCCGGCCGTGGATCTATCGGCCGCCGTTCGGCGCGCACAGCCAGCGCGTCGACCAGCTGGCCGCGGCACGCGGCTACACCACCGTGCTCTGGAGCCTGGGCGGCGAGGACTTCCAGGTCCACACCGCGCAGGAGGTCTACGACACCTTTCTGAAGGAGCTCGCGCGCCACCATGGCAACGGTGGGATCGTGCTGCTGCACGACACCCATCCCTGGAGCGTCGATGCGTTCCAGATGATCGTGTCCCACTTGCTGGCTCGCAATTGCGAGCTGCTCGATCGGCACGAGGAGCTCTACGACTTCGTCGACGACTTGAGCTTCTTCTACGTGCCGCGCGGCAACTCGCCGGCCGACGCCGAGGCTCCGCCGCTGGAACCCGACCCGGCCGTGCTCGCCGCGCGCCAGGCCAGGCTGCGCGAGCGCACCGCGCGCCGCTGCAAATCGATGGCGCTGGGGTATTAGGATACCGGGAGGGGCGCGTGCCCCTCCCGCCCCACCCTTGCTTCTTGTTACCGGGAGGGGCGCGTGCCCCACCCTCCCTCGGGGGTTCGCTCCACTGCGTTGCGCGCACTCGCCAGCCGGCAGCGCTGTGTGTCGGGGCGCGTGCCCCTCCCGCGAGTTGAGCAGGGGGTGCGGATTGCCCCAATTGACGCGGGCGGGCGGGTGGCCCACACCAACGGGCAGGGTCGTGCGAACCGCGGTCACATGCGGCGATTGCGGTTTCCAGAACCCGCGCGGGTGGGTGAGCTGCGCGCGGTGTAATGCGCTGCTCGGCCCGCGCCTGCGACGCGCCGGCGAGTCGGGTAGTCATAGCGGGCCGATCACGACCACCCGCCACCGCCTGGTGGCGGAGGGCGGGCTCGAGGCCGAGCCGGAAGAGAAGACCAGCGTCTACCGGGCCAGTCCCACGCCCGTGCCGGCGTCGGCTCGAGCGCAGGCTTCCGCGGAGGCCGGGGCTCGGAGCGCGGCTCCGGCGCGCGCCGTCGAGGGCCGCCCCGTCTTCGGCCAGACGCGGGTGCTGGAGCAAATCGGCCCAGCGATGCAGGCGGCGTTCTCCCAGGCGGAGCCTCGGCTGTGCCTGGTGTCGGGTGCGCCGGGCTCGGGCAAGACGGTGGTGTTGCAGCGCGCCAGCGAGCTGGCCGCGGCGCTACGCGCAGACGTCAGCGTGCACTATGGGGCACTGCGCTCGCGCGACGATGGACCGTACGCACCGGTCTCGCGCCTGCTGCTCGACCGCTTCGGGGTCACGCCCGCCTCTTCACCCACCTCCGTGCGCGCCGAGATGCAGCGCATCGCCGGCGAGATGCTCGGGGCGGCGGCCGCGGCGCACGAAACCGCGCCGCTGCTCGGGCACGTGGCCGGGGTACCCTTCCCCGACAGCGTGCTGCTGCGCGAGCTGCAGCGCGATCCGGCAGCCCTGCACGCGCAGGCGGTCGCCGCCGTGGCGAGCTTCGTCGCGGCCGAGGCGCAGGCCACGCCGCTGCTGTGGCTGCTCGACGACGTGACCGAGGCCGAGCCCGGCGCCTGGGAGCTGATCGCCGCGCTGTTGCAGCAGAGCGTGCCGCTGGTGCTGATCGTCACCGGCCGGCCCCAGCTCGCCGAACGCGTCGCGGCCCTGGGCCCGGCCGCGCGCGTGCAGAGCGCGGAGCTCTCGCCGCTGGGCACCGAGGACTGCGCGCGCGTGCTGCGGCTGCTGGTGCCCGAGCTGCTGGAGCTGCCCGAGGAGCTGCTGTCCGCGCTCTCGCACCGCTCAGGCGGAAACCCGCGCCAGCTGGTGGAGCTGGTGCGCGCGCTGCTGGACGGCGGCCTGTTTCGCCGACAGGAGCGAGGCGTGATCGTCGACATGCCGCGCCTGGAGCGGGGCGGCCTGCCCCTGACCATGGCCGACGGCATTCGCGCGCGCCTGGTGACGCTGGGCGCGGGCGAGCAGCAGGTGGTGCGCGACGCCGCGGTGGTCGGCGAGCGCTTCTGGGACGGCGCGCTGTTGGCGTTGCAGCGCGCGCGCCAAGCGCCGCCCGATGCCGCGCTTCCGACCGTCGAGCTGTGGCTGCCCGGCGATGACGAGCTGGAGCTGCAGCGCGCGCTCGACACGCTCGAGGCCAAGGGCTTCATCGTGCGCATCGCCGACTCGGTCGGGCCGGGGCTGAACGAGTACACCTTCCAGTACGCCGGCACGCGCAGCCTGATCTACGCGGACCTGAGCGAAGACGAGCGCAGCGCGAGCCATGCTGCGGTCGGGCGCTGGCTGGCAACCACCTCGGGGCCGGTGGTCGAAAACCCGGCCGCGCTGCTGGCGCCGCATCTCGAGCACGCCGGCGACCTGCACCAGGCCGCGGCCGCGTATCTGCGTGCGGCGGCCGACGAGCGCGCGCGCGTGCGCACGACCATGGCGCTGCTGTACGTGGACAAGGCGCTGCCGCTGATCGCGCCCGACGACCTGTCGACGCGGATCGCTGCGCTGCACGAGCGCGGATCGCTGCTGAGCATGCTGGGGCGCTACGGCGAGGCCTTGCTCGCGTTCGAGCAGATCGCGCGGCTGGCCTGGACGCTGGGCGCGCGCGGGCGCGGCGGGGCAGCGCTCAACCGCATCGCGCGCGTGCATCGCGACCGGGGCGAGCACGCGCTGGCGCTCGCGCACTTGCGCGCGGCGCTTTCGCTGTTCGCGAGCCTCGACGATCGCCGCGGCGTGGCCAGCAGCTACGACGACATGGCGCAGATCCACCGTCTGCACGGCGAGCTCGAGCAGGCATTGCAGGCGGCCAAGGAGGCGCTGGCGATCCGCGAGCAGATGCAGGATGCGCGCGGACAGTCGGCTTCGCTCAACACCATCGGGCGCATCGAGCTCGACCTCGGACTGTACGACGCCGCCGAGAAGCGGCTCGAGGCGGCGCTTCAGATCCGACAGGCGCTCTCCGATCACGAAGGCGCGGTCCAGACCCGGATCGCGCTCGGCCAGCTGGCGTTCCGCCGCCGGCGGCCGGCCGACGCGATCGCGATCTACGGCAGCGCGCTCGAGGCGGCGCGCGAGATGAATCACCAGCGGTTTCAGGGCTACTTGCTCAACTACCTGGGCGCGGCGTATCTGATGCAGGACGATCTGGATCGCGCAGACGCGGCGCTGCGCGAGGCGCGGCTGCTGGCCACCAGCCGGCGCGATCAGTACGCGCTGGCGGACATCGAGCGCAACCTGGGCCTGTTGACCCAGCGCCGCGCCGAGCGCATCGCGACCTCGGAGTGAGCGCCGGGACCGGGCTGTTTCCGGTGCCTAAGGCCGGCGCAGGGCGAGGATGCGGTAGATCGGCAACCCGTCCTGCAGTGCGCGCTGCTCGCGATTGGAGCGCGCCCCGTAGGGGTTGTCGGCGATCCGCCCGCCGCCGGGAAGCTCGAAGGCCGGATGCGCGGCCAGCTCGTCCAGGCTCTCGTCGGCGCGCTCCTCGACGTCGGTCTGGATGAACAGCTCCCCGCCGGGACGCAACAGGCGAGCGAGCTGCTCGATCAACTCGTCGCCGATCAACCTGCGCTTGGCGTGCCGCTTCTTCCACCACGGATCGGGAAAACTGATGAACACGCGAGCGAGCGCGCGATCGGGCCGCACCCCGGGCAGCACCGCGCGCACGTCGCCGGCCATCACCCGGACATGACTCAGCCCGAGCCGCTCGCAGCGCCGCGCCACGCGGTAGGCCAGCTTGCGCTTGATCTCCAGACCCAGCAGCGCCGAGCCCGGCGCGGCCGCCGCACGCTGGATCAGAAATAGACCGCGACCAAACCCGATTTCCATTTCAATTTCACTGGTTGACGGAAAAATCTCGAGCAGGTCGAAACCTTGCTCGGGGGCTCGCGGCGCCAGCTCCCGGTAACGCCGCGCGATGCGTGCGGCGCGTTCGCGGGGCGGCTCTTCGGGCTGCGGCTGCGACATGCGCGCGGACATAGAGCACCGCCGGGGGCGCCGTCAAACCGGCCCCGCCCGCGTGCTGGCGGTCTGGTGTAGGTGCGCGGAATCCTTGACCCAGCGGTCCGCCTTGGCGTATCCATTTTTTGCTTCGAACAATCGCAGTGGAGCGGACGCGAGCAGCGGACGCGCGAGGAGGCCCCGGTGCCTGTGAACATCCTGGTTGCGGACGACAGCGTGACCATGCGTCGCATCATGGAGCTCACCTTCGCCGGTGAGGATGCCGCCGTGGTGGCCGTCGACAGCGGCGACGCCGCGATCGCCAAGGCCGCGGAGCTGGCCCCCGACATCGTGTTTGCCGACGCCTCGATGAGCACCGACGGCTACCGGGTCGCCAGTGCCATCCGCGCGACGCCCGGGCTCGAGCGCACCGCCGTGATCGTGCTGGCGAGCCAGAAGCACCCCTACGACGAGGTCAAAGGCAAGGCTGCAGGGGTCGACGACCACGTGGTCAAGCCGTTCGACACCCAGCACGTCATCGACAAGGTCAAGCGCGTGATGGCGCAGCCGCGTGCAGCAGCGGCCGCCAAGGCGGCGCCGGCCCCGCCCATGGCGCAGCCGCAGCGTGCCGCGCGCACCGGCACGATCGCCTTCGAGCGCCCTGCCCCAACGCCCGGCGCCGCCGTGCCTCCGCCGGTGGTCACCGCGCCGGCTGCTGCGCGTCCCGCAGCGCCGCGCCCCGCGGCGGCGGCCACCATGGCGAGCGGGGCTGACATGGCGCGCAAGCTCGACGCGCTCGGGCTCAACGCCGAGCAGATCCAGGGCGTGCTCGCGCTCTCGCGCGACGTGATCGAGAAGGTGGTGTGGGAAGTCGTGCCTGACCTCGCGGAAACCCTGATCCGCGAGGAGATCCGCCGCTTGACCCAATAGCCGCGGCGCGCGCCCGGGCGGCCGAAAATCGCTGCCTTGTCCGGTCCGCCCAAATGCGGCACAACCTGCCGGATCCGGGCCCCGCGCGCGCGTGGCGCCGGCCAGCCCCGTTGAGCGAGCAGCGCATGAGCCAGGAAATGCCCAAAGCCTACGACCCGCGCCAGAGCGAGGGCCGCTGGTACGCGTTCTGGGAGGCCGAAGGCCTTTTCACTGCGAGCAGTGACCCGGCCGACGCGCGGCCCACCTACACCATCGCCATCCCGCCGCCGAACGTGACCGGCTCGCTGCACGTCGGCCACGCCTGCCGCGTGACCTTCGAGGACCTGCTGATCCGCTATCACCGCATGCTGGGGCGCAACACGCTGTGGGTGCCGGGCGTGGATCACGCGGGCATCTCGACCCAGGTGGTGGTGGAGCGGCAGCTCGCGCGCGAGGGGCTGAGCCGCCACCAGATCGGGCGGGAGGCCTTCGTCGAGCGGGTGTGGCGCTGGAAGGCGGAATCGGGCGGCCGCATCATGCAGCAGCTGCGCGTGCTGGGCGCCTCCTGCGACTGGACGCGCGAGCGTTTCACGCTCGAGCCCGCGCTCTCGCGCGCGGTCACCGAGAGCTTCGTGCGGCTGTACGAGGAGGGACTGATCTACCGCGACACGCGGCTGATCTCCTGGTGTGTGCAGTGCAGCACCGCGCTCTCCGACCTGGAGGTCGAGAACGAGGAGGGCGCGCAGGGCGAGCTATTCGACTTCGCCTATCCGGTCGAGGGTGGCGGCGAGATCGTGGTGTCGACCACGCGTCCGGAGACGATGCTGGGCGACACTGCGATCGCCGTGCACCCCGAGGACCCGCGCTACAAGGCGCTGATCGGCAAGCACGCGCTGCACCCGCTGGTGTCGCGGCGCGTGCCGATCATCGGCGACGCACAGCTGGTGGACATGGCGTTCGGCACCGGCGCGGTCAAGGTCACGCCCGCCCACGATCCGAACGACTTCCAGACCGGTAAGCGCCACGGGCTGCAGCAGATCAATATCCTCAACCTCGACGGCACGCTGAACCAGGAGGGGGGGCCGTTCTCGGGCATGGATCGCTTCAAGGCGCGGGCCGCGGTCAAGCAGCGCCTGCAGGAGCTGGGGCTGGCCCGCGGCAGCAAGGCCCACGCGATCAACAAACCGCGCTGCCAGCGCTGCAACTCGATCGTCGAGCCGATGATCTCGACCCAGTGGTTCTGCAAGATGGAGCCGCTTGCGGCGCCCGCGATCGAAGCGGTCGAGCGCGAGCGCACGCGCATCATCCCCGACCACTGGACCAAGACCTACTTCCACTGGATGCGCAACATCCAGGACTGGTGCATCTCGCGACAGCTGTGGTGGGGCCACCCGATCCCGGCCGCATACTGCGAGAACGGGCACATCAACGTCGCGCGCAGCCTGCCGGAGCGCTGCGCGCAGTGCGGCAAGAGCCCGCTCAGCCCCGATCCAGACGTGCTCGACACCTGGTTCAGCTCCGCGCTGTGGCCGTTCTCCACGCTGGGCTGGCCCGACGACACGCCCGACCTGCGCCGTTTCTACCCCACCGACGACATGGAGACCGGCTCCGACATCCTGTTCTTCTGGGTGGCGCGCATGATGATGATGGGCCTGCACTTCACCGGCCAGGCGCCGTTTTCGCGCGTGCTGCTGTCGGGGATGGTGACCGACGAGCACGGCCAGAAGATGAGCAAGGTCAAGGGCAACGTGATCGATCCGCTCGACGTGGTCTACGGCGCGACCCAGGACCAGCTGCTGGCCAAGGCCGAGAGGGCCGGCGCCGCCAAGAGCGGCATCGAGTACCTGCGCAAGACCTATCCCGAGGGCTTCCCCGCCTACGGCGCGGACGCGCTGCGCTACACGCTGCTGAGCTACTCGCCGCAGACCACCAAGATCGCGCTCTCGCTCAAGCGCGTCGAGGGCTACCGCAACTTCTGCAACAAGCTGTGGAACGCGGCGCGCTACGCGCTGATCGGGCTGCAGGGCAGCGACGTGCAGGCGGGGCTGGCGCGGCCGGACGCCACGCGCTTCGCCAACCGCTGGGTGCTGTCGCGTCTGGCCGCGGCGATCGATGCCGCGCGCCAGGGCATCGACCAGTACCGTCTCGACGACGCCGGCGCGGCGCTCTACCGCTTCGTGTGGAACGAGCTGTGCGACTGGTACCTCGAGCTGTCCAAGCCGCTGCTCGGCTCGAGCGATGCGACATGCGTGGCCGAGACTCGCGCCGTGCTGGCGCACGTGCTGGAGAGCGCGCTGCGCGCCTTGCACCCGATGATGCCGTTTATCACCGAGGAGATCTGGCAGCGCCTGCCCAAGGGCGAGGGCGCGCCCAAGAGCATCATGATCGCGCGCTACCCGCAGGCCGAGGTCGACGGCTGCGCTGCGCCCGAGGTCGAGCGCGAGATGGCGCGGCTGCAGGCGGTGGTGGTGGCGGCGCGCAGCATCCGCGCCGAGCACGACGTGCACCCGCGGCTGCCGCTGCCGCTCACGTTGCGTTCACAGGACGCGGACGCAAGCGCGCTGCTGGAGCGGGAGCGGGCTGCGATCGAGGCGCTGTGCAACGCGCAGGTGCGGGTCGAGGCCGCCGGGCTGGCGGACGACGCTGCCGCGGACAGCGCGATCGCGGTCGCCGAAGGGGTCACCCTGATCGTGCCGCTGGCGGACCTGGTCGATCCGGTCAAGGAAGTCGAGCGCCTGGAACGCGAGCTCAAGAAGATCGAGAAGGATCTAGCCGCGGTCGAGCGCAAGCTGGCCAACCCCGAGTTCCTGGCGCGCGCCCCCGCCGCCTTGGTCGAGCAGGAGCGCACCCGAAAGCGCGATCTGGGCGCCGCCCGCGAGCGGCTGCAAGCCGCGCTGGCGCGACTGCGCGCGCGCAAGCTCTGATCGGTCTCGACCGGCAGGCTGCCTGAGGCCCTTGCCTTTGCGCGGGCAGGTCCCCTAACGTGGCGGGCGATGCCCAACCCCTTGTTCGCCCGCAAGCCGATCGCGCTGATCCTCGAGGAAATGGCGGGCGAGAACCGCCTGCGACGCGTGCTGGGTCCGGTCGCGCTTTCGAGCCTGGGCATCGGAGCGATCATCGGCACCGGTATCTTCGTGCTGACCGGCGTGGCGGCCCACGACAAGGCCGGTCCCGCCCTGGTGCTCTCGTTCGTGCTCGCTGGCACCGCCTGCGTGTTTGCGGCGATGTGCTACGCGGAGTTCGCGGCCATGGTTCCGGTCGCCGGCTCGGCCTACACCTACGCCTACGCCACGCTCGGCGAGCTGTTCGCGTGGATCATCGGCTGGGACTTGATCCTCGAGTATGCGGTGGGCTCGGCGACTGTCGCGCACGGCTGGTCGCACTACTTTCAGAACCTGATCGGCCAGCTCGGCATGCACCTGCCCGCGGCGCTCAGCACCGCGCCCTTCGACTACGACCCCACCCTGGGCCGGCTGATCGGCACCGCCGGCGTGCTGGATCTGCCTGCGGTGCTGATCGCGGGCGTGGTCACCGTGGTGCTGGTCAAGGGCATCCGTGAGAGCGCGGGCTTCAACACCGCGATCGTGATCATCAAGCTGCTGATCGTGCTGTTCGTGATCGTCGTGGGCGCGATGCACATCAACCCC
This sequence comes from uncultured delta proteobacterium, assembly GCA_963778655.1. GTDB lineage: Bacteria > Myxococcota_A > Polyangia > Polyangiales > JAFGIB01 > CAVZVA01. The sequence continues at coordinate 788,816 of CAVZVA010000005.1, read as the reverse complement.
GCCAACTGGCATCCGTTCGCGCCCTTCGGCTACACCGGCATCTCAATGTTCGGCCACACGCTCTTCGGGCAGACCGGCAAGGGCGGCGAGCCGCTCGGCATGGTGGCCGGGGCCGCCACTATTTTCTTCGCGTACATCGGTTTCGATTCGGTTTCGACCCACGCCGAAGAGGCGAAGAACCCGAGCCGCGACGTGCCGATCGGGATCATCTCCTCGCTGGTGCTCTGCACCGTGCTCTACATCTTGGTTTCGGCCGTGATCACCGGGATGGTGCCCTACTCTCAGATCGACATCGACGCGCCGGTGCCCAGCGCCTTCGCCGCGGTGGGCATGCCATGGGCGCAGATGCTGATCTCGGTGGGTGCGCTGGCCGGCATCACCTCGGTGTTGCTGGTGCTGATGCTCAGCCAGCCACGCGTGATGCTGGCGATGGCGCGCGACGGGCTGGTGCCGCGAGAGTTTTTCGGCGCCGTGCACGAGCGCTTTCGCACACCCTGGAAGTCGACCATGCTGACCGGCGCGTTCGTGGCGCTGCTGGGCGGCTTTCTGCCGCTGCGCATCCTGGCCGAGCTGGTCAACATCGGCACCTTGCTGGCGTTCGTGATCGTGTGCGCGGCGGTGCTGATCCTGCGCAAGAGCCACCCCGACCTCGAGCGCCCGTTCCGCTGCCCGGCGGTGCCCTTCGTGCCGATCGCCGGCATCCTCACCTGCGGCCTGCTGATGTTCTCGCTGCCCTCGGAGAACTGGTGGCGACTGCTGATCTGGCTGCTGATCGGCTTGGCCATCTACTTCGGCTACGGGCGCAAGCACAGCGTGATGCACACCCTTCCCAGCGGTGCGCCCGCGCCGCGCCCAGCGCCTCCGAGCACTCCTGCCGGCGGCGACTGAGGACCGGGCGCTGCTGCGGCGGCCCGATCCGGTGTAGCCTGCGGGGCCGTGAAGGGCGCGCGCGCGAGCTGGGCGGGTGTGCTGCTGGCCGCATTGGTGGCGGGGGGCTGCGCGTCGGGTCACGGCGGTGGCGGGCTGGCGCGCGTGCGGAAGGCGGGGGTGTTGCGCTGGGGCGCCGACCTGCAGGGCGGCGAGCCTTACCTGTTCGAGGATCCCAAGCATTCCGGCCAGATTGTCGGCTTCGAGGTCGAGATCGCGCGGGCGCTCGCGCGCGAGCTGGGCGTGCGCCCGCAGCTGGTGCAGAACGACTGGAGCACGCTGGTGCCGTCGCTCGAGCGCGGAACCTTCGACATTGCGCTCAACGGGCTGGAGCTGACGCCGGCACGCAAGCGGCGCATCGCGTTCACCCGCCCGTACTACGTGTTTGCCGAACGCCTGGTGGCGCGAGTCGGCGACCCGCGCATCAAGGACCTCGGCTCGCTGCGCGGGTTGCGCGTGGGCACGCTGGCCAGCTCGCTGGCATGGGATCTGCTCGGACCGACCGGCGCGGTGCGGGTTCCGTACGAAGGCGACTCCGAGCCGTTCTCGGACCTCGCCGACCGGCGCACCGACGCGGTGCTGCTCGACGACATCATCGTGGATCGCTACGGCCAGCGGCCGGGGCTGCACGCGGTGGGGGACGTGGCGCTCGGCAGCTACGCGATCGGGGTGCGCCGCGACGAGCCTGCGCTGCGCGACGCGGTCGATGCGGCGCTCGGGCGCATCCAGCACAACGGCGAGCTGCACGCGATCCTGGCGCGCTGGCGGCTCGACGACAGCCGCCGCGACCCCGGCACGGCCGCGAGCGCCGCAGCCGCGCCGCTGCGCGCAGGCTGGGACCTCTCTCCGCACCACCTGCTGCTGTTCGTGCAGGCCGCGGGAGTGACGATCGTGATCTCGACCGCGGCCATGGCGCTGGCCGTGGTCTTGGGGCTGCTGCTCGCGCTCGCGCGCCTGCCCTCCCCGTTCCGCTGCCGGCGCCTGCTTTCGGTCGCGGCGAGCGCCTACGTGGAGGTGTTCCGCGGCACACCGGTGCTGCTGCAGCTCTACGTGATCTACTACGGCCTGGCGAGCCTGGCCGCGCTGGGCGCGCTGAGCGCGGCGATTCTCGGGCTGGGGCTCAACTACGCGGCCTACGAGGCGGAGATCTACCGCGCCGGCATTCAGGCCGTGCCGCGCGGCGAGATCGAGGCCGCGCACGCGCTCGGGATGTCAGGCGCGATGACGCTGCGTCGGGTGATTCTGCCCCAGGCGGTGCGCTTTTCGCTGCCGGGCGTGGCCAACGACTTCATCGCGCTGCTCAAAGACAGCTCGCTGGTGTCGGTGATCACGGTGGTGGAGCTGACCAAGCGCATGACGATCGCGGCGGTGGACGGGCGCAGCTGGCTGCTGCCCGGCGCGCTGTGCGCGCTGCTCTACTTCGCGATGAGCTATCCGCTGTCGCGGCTGGCGCGCCGGCTCGAGGCGCGTTTGGGAGGCGGGTGATGGCGGGCGAACGCGCGGCCCTGCAGACGCTGGGGCTGTCGAAGGCGTTCGGCGGCCGCCGCATCTTCGAGGACGTGTCGCTGCAGCTGTACGCAGGCGAGGCGCTGGCGCTGATGGGGCCGTCGGGCGCGGGCAAGACCACTTTCATCCGCTGTCTGGACGGGCTGGAGCTGGCGGACCGCGGCTGCGTGGTGGTGGGCACGACCGAGATCGTCGCGGGCCAGCCGCCCGCGGCGCTGCATGCCGCGATCCGCGCGCTGCGCTTGCGCGTGGGCTTCGTGTTTCAGGGCTGCCACCTGTTCTCGCATCGCTCGGTGCTGCAGAACGTCACCGAAGGGCCGCTCTACGTGAAGCGCGAGGCGGCGGAGGCGGCGCGCGCGCGCGCGCTGGCGCTGCTGGAGAAGGTGGGCGTGGGGCACCGCGCGGCGGCGTATCCGCGCGAGCTCTCGGGCGGTGAGCAGCAGCGGGTGGCGATCGCGCGCGCGCTGGCGATGGAGCCGGAGATCCTGCTGCTGGACGAGCCGACCAGCGCGCTCGATCCGGAGCGCGGACAGGCGCTGGCCGACTTGCTGCGGGGGTTGATCGGCGAAGGGCTGGCGGTGCTGACGGTCACGCACGACGCGGCGTTCGCGGCGGCGTTGGGGGCGCGGGTGATGCGGCTGGAGGCAGGACGGCTGGTTGCGTAGGGGGCTCAGCTCACGGCGTTCTGCTTGCGGGTCTTGAGCCAGGCGATCAGACCGGGGGAGATGGAGAGGATGATCACCGCGGCGAGCACCAGCTCGATGTGCTTGCCCAGCGGGGTCATGCCCACGAAGAAGCCGATCACGGTCATCGAGATGACCCACCCGGCCGCGCCGATCACGGTGAACAGCGCGTAACGCGGGTAGGACATCTTGCCGATGCCGGCGACCACCGGGACGAAGGTGCGCAGCACGGGCATGAAGCGCGCCAGCACGATCGCCTTGCCGCCGTGACGCTCGTAGAATTGGTGCGCGAGCACCACGTGCTCGGGCCTGAAGAAGCGCGTGCGCGCGCGCGTCATCAGCAGGGTGCCGGTGCTGGCGCCGATCCAGTAGGACAGCACCGGACCCAAGCACGCGGCCGGGACCAGCAGCAGATTGAGCGTCAGCAGATCGAGCTTGCCCGCCGCCGCGTACAAGCCAGCGGTCACCAGCAGCGAATCGCCCGGCAAGAAGAACACCAGCGCCCCAGTCTCCAGGAAGATGATCAGCGCGAGCGTGGGATAGCCGAGCTCCGCGATGTACGAGGGATCGCGGATGAACAGGATGAGCTGGTGCAGGAGGTCCATGGCAGCTGGGACCTGTAGCACAGCCCTCGCTCGCGGGCACGGCGAGTGCCACTGGCGAGGTTGCCAGAGCCGCCTTCCCGTCTTCCCGCCTTCTTGTGTCTTGGTCCTGGCGGCTCTACAGCAGCTCGAGCTGGCCGGGTTGCACCCGATCGCCCACCACGCGGGCGCCTTCCAGCGCGAGCAAGAAGCGCTTGATGTGCAGGCCGCCGCTGTAGCCCCCCAGGCGCGCCCCGGCCTCGATCACGCGGTGACAAGGAATCGCGATCGCCACCGGATTCTTGCCGTTGGCCCCGCCCACCGCGCGCATCGCCCGCGGGGAGCCGATCGCGTTGGCGATCGCCGCGTAGCTGCGCACGCGGCCGCGTGGGATCTCGCGCAGCGCGGCCCAAACCCGGCGCTGAAACGGCGTGCCCCAGGGGTCGACCGGCAGCGTCGCCGGGTCCACGGGCTCGCCCTGTAGGTAGGCCTCGAGCACGCCGCGGTAGGGCTCGGGCAGCGCGGCCTGGGGCGGGTGCGCGGCGCCGAACGTGGCGGCAGGGCCGGCGCCGGCCGCGGCCCAGCTCAGGTGCAAGAGTCCGCGCTCGCTCCAGGCGGCCCATAGCCGCGCGCCGATCTGCGGGACCTCGAGCGGGGCGCATCCGAGCGCCCGGGGCCCGTCCTGGCCCTGCTCGTCCCCCTGGCCAACGCCGCCCATGGCACGGTCTTACCACGCTTCGGCGGGCGGTTTGCACCAGCCGCAGCGGAGATGCCATAGTCCGCCCGGCTGCAAAGGCGACGCGATGTTCTCGACCACGGCATCGATTCTGCTGGCCCTGTGCGGGGTGACCCTGCTGTTTCATCGCGTCGGGATGTGGGCGATCTGGCGCTTCACCGCGCGCAAGCCCCCCGGGCGCGAGCCGGAAGCGCTGCCCCCCGTGACGCTGCTCAAGCCGATCAAGGGCCTCGAGGACGAGCTGGAGCTGAATCTGCGTTCCTTCTTCGAGCAGGCCTACCCGGCGCCGCGTCAGATCGTGTTCTCCAGCACCGAGGCCGGCGATCCGGGCATGGCCGTGGCACGGCGGGTCGCCCGCGACTACCCCGAGGTGCAGAGCGATTTCGTGCTGGCGCGCGATGACTTCGGCCTCAACCCCAAGGTCAGCAACATCCGCGGCGCGCTGCTGCACGCTCGCCACGATTTGCTGCTGCAGAGCGACGCCAACGTGCGCCTGCCCACCGGCTATCTGCGCCAGCTGGTGGGCGAGATGCTGAGCCAAGACGCCGCGCTGATCGGTAGCGTGGTGGTGGGCGTCGGCGAGCGCACGGCCGGGGCCGCGCTCGAGAACCTGCAGCTGACGGCTTTCGTGGCGCCCGGCTTGTGCATGGCCGAGGAGCTGGCGGGCATCACCTGCGTGCTGGGGAAGTCGATGCTGCTGCGGCGTAGCGAGCTCGAGGCGATCGGCGGGCTGGCCTGCGTCAAGGACGTGCTGGCGGAGGACTATGTGCTGTGCCAGCGCTACCAGCAGCACGGTAAGCGCGTGGTGTTGTCGACGACCGCCGTGGCCAACGTCAACGCAAACACCTCCTTGCGGCAGGTCGCGGCCCGGCACGCGCGTTGGCTCAAGATGCGGGCCGTGGTGTCTAGGGCCGGCTATGCCGCGGACCTCGGGAGCAATCCGTTTGCGCTTGCCCTTGCGGCCTGGCTCGCCGGCGGCTTCGACCCGCGGCTGCTCGCGCTCGCCGCCGGCGTGTGGCTCTACAAGTGCTACTGGGACGCGCGCCTGCTCGCGCGCTTCCGCGGCCACGGCCTGGGCCCGGCCCAGCTGTGGGTCACGCCCGCGCGCGATCTGCTGCTGGCCGCGATCTGGCTGTACGCGCTCTTCTCGCGCAGCACCGAGTGGCGCGGCCAGCGCTTGCGGCTGGGTCCGGGCAGCGTGCTGCGTCACGACGAGCGCCCGCTGCCGCTGCGCCTGCTGCAACGGCTCGGCGGCCTGTTACGCGGCTGAGGCGGGGCACACGAAGGACTGCGCCGACAAGCCGGCCGTGATCAGGCTATTTGTGCTCGGCTCCTTAGAGCCGCGGGCTGTCGGGTGGCTCAGTGGGCGTCGCCCCAGCTCTGGCCCCAGCCGGTGTCGACCACCAGCGGCACATCCAGCGGCATCACGTGCTCCATGCGCTCGCGCACCATCCGCTCGAGCGCCTCGCGCTCCTCCGGCGGGGCCTCGAACACCAGCTCGTCGTGCACCGTGAGCAGCATCTTGGCCTGCAGCTGCTGCTGGTGCAGCTCGCGCTGGACCGCGATCATCGCCAGCTTGATGATGTCCGCGGCGCTGCCCTGGATCGGCGTGTTGCGCGCGACCCGCTCGGCGGCCTGGCGCTGCACGCGGTTTGGAGCCCGCAGATCGGGCAGCTTGCGGACGCGCCCGCACAGCGTGCGCACCTCTCCGCGCTCGGTCGCCTCGGCCACGATCCGGTCCATGTACGCGGCCACGCCCGCGTACTGCTCGAAGAACGCCTTGATGTAACGTGCGGCCTGGCTGCGCTCGATGCGCAGGTTGCGCGCCAGCGCGAACTGGGTCTGCCCGTAGATCACCGCGTAGTTGACGGTCTTGGCCTGCCCGCGCATCTCGCGTGTGACCGCGCTCTCGTCGACGCCGAAGATCGCGCGCGCGGTGCGGGTGTGGACGTCGGCGCCGCGCGAGAACGCGTCCATCAGCTCGCGATCATGGCTCAGGTGTGCGAGCACCCGTAGCTCGATCTGTGAGTAATCGGCCGACAGCAGCTGCCAGCCATCACGCGCCACGAAGGCATGCCGGATCGAGCGCCCGATCTCGCTGCGGATCGGGATGTTCTGCAGGTTCGGGTCGCTCGACGAGAGCCTGCCGGTGGCAGCGACCGCCTGGCGAAAATCGGTGTGGATGCGCCCGCTGCGCGGGTTGATCTCGCGCGGCAGCGCGTCGAGGTAGGTGCTCTTGAGCTTGGCCAGCATGCGGTGCTCGAGAATCGCCGCCGGCAGGTCGTGCAGCAGCGCCAGATCCTCGAGCACGGCGTGGTCGGTGGAGCGCGCGGTCTTGGTGCGCTTGATCACGGGCAGCTCGAGCTCGTCGAAGAGAATTGTCTCCAGCTGGCGCGGCGAGCCCACGTTGAAGTCGTGCCCCGCGAGCTGCTTGCAGCGCTGCTCCATCTGCACCAGCTGCTCGGCCACCGACTGCGACAGCCGCGCCAGCAGGCTTGCGTCCACGCGCACCCCGGTCAGCTCCATCTCCGCCAGCACGCGCGCCAGCGGCAGCTCGATGTCGCGCAGCAGCGCGCTGCAGCCCACGGCGTCCAGCCGCGGCACCAGGACCTCGCGGGCCTGCAGGACCAGGCGTGCCAGCGCGGTCGCGCGCGGGCCGAGCGTCTCGATCGCCACGCCCGAGAGCGCACCTTGCTCCAGCCTGTGCGCGAGCAGGGGCTTGTCACCCGGATCGAGGGTGCGGTCGAGCTCGAAGCGCGCGACCTCGTCGAGCCGGTGGCCGTGGCCCTCGGGATCGATCAGGTAGCTCGCCAGCATCACGTCGAAGCCGACCGCGCCGAGCGGCACGCCCGCAGCCGCCAGCACCATCATCTCGTGCTTGGCGTCGGCGCACACCTTCTCCGGGCGCGCGCCGCCCAGGGCCTCGCGCAGCCGGCCCAGCACTTGCTCACGCGGCAGCTGCGCCGGGCAGCCGAGGTAGCTGTGTGCGAGCGGCACGTACGCGGCCTGGCCTTCGAACGCGAACGCCAGACCGATCAACGTGCCCGAGACCGGGTGCCCGCCGTCCAGCAGACACAGCAGCGCCACGCGCTCGGCTGCGCCCAAGCCCGTCGCAAGCGCGCTCAGCTCCGCCTCGCTGTAGACGGTCGTACAGCCTTGGTCCGCGGCAGGGGTCGCGGCTGGCCGCGCTGCTTGGCCGCCGGCTTGCGGCTGCGTCGTGGGCTCGGGCGAGCGAGCGGCGGTCGCGCCCGCGGCCGGACCGAGCTGCGCCAGCAAGCGCGTGAAGCCCAGCTCGGTAAACAGCGGCCGCAGCCGCTCCGGATCCGGCGGCGGCAGCGCAAGTCGCGCGGCGTCCGTCTCGAGCGCAAGGTCGTCCTTGAGCGTGACCAGCTCGCGGCTCAGGAACGCCTGCTCGCGGTGGTCGATGAGCTTCTGCCGCAGCGCCTTGCGCTCCACCTGCTCGAGCTGCGCGTACAGGTGCTCGAGGTCGCCGTGCGCGCGCAGCAGCTCGGTCGCGGTCTTGGGGCCCACCGAAGGCACGCCCGGCACGTTGTCCGAGCTGTCGCCCACCAGCGCCAGGTAGTCCCGCACCTGCGCGGGCGGCACCCCGAGCTTGGCCTGCACCTCGGGTGGGCCGAGCACGGCGTCGCGCATGGTGTCGAGCATCCACACGTCGCCGCCGACCAGCTGCATCAGATCCTTGTCGCTGCTGACGATCACCACCTGCAGGCCCTCGGCGCGCGCGAGCTTCACCAGCGACGCGATCAGGTCGTCGGCCTCGACCCCGTCCTGCTGGAACACCGGCAGCGCGAACGCGTCCACCACGTCCTTCACGCGCGCGATCTGTTGCGAGAGCTCAGGCGGCACCGGCGGCCGGTGTGCCTTGTACTGGGCATAGCGCTGCTCGCGAAAGGACGGCGTGCGCGAGTCCATCGCCACCGCCAGCAGCGCCGGCTGGCGCTCCTGCATCAGCTTCTGCAACATGGTGGTGACACCCAGCACTGCGCCGGTCGGCTCGCCGTGCGGGCTGCTCAGCGGCGGCAGCGCGTGGTACGCGCGGAACAAGTAGCCGCTGATGTCCACCACGTAGAGCGTGCGTGGGTCGCCGGGGGGCGGGAGTCGGCTCGGCGGGTCCTGCGTCATACGCCGCCAGCGACGATTCTACGCCGGCCCCGGGCGGTCAACCCGTCTCTCGTCAGCCCTACCCCCCGCGGGCTGCGGCCGCGCGCGGCGCACGCTTGCCTCCGCCGAGCGCCCCATGCTAGAGCGCGTCTCACAAACCGCTCAACGCCCCTTCCGGGCGGGATGGGCCCGGCGGCCGCGTTGCGAGACCTCGACCTGCACCGCGTTTTGCATCGGGCTCGCCGGCGTCGCAGGGCGAAACCCGTTTCCACCTGCCATGTTTGACGCGCTCAGCAAGGGATTTCGCTCAGCAAAGAATCGCCTGGCCGGCGTCACCGAGCTGACCGAAGACAACATCGACCAGGCCCTGCGCGACGTCCGCCTGTCGCTGCTCGAGGCCGACGTCGAGCTGGGCGTGGTCAAGCGCTTCCTGGCCAGCGTCAAGGAGAAGGCCGTCGGCGAGGCGGTCAAGAGCGCGGCCACGCTCAAGGGCAAGAAGGTCCGCATCGGCCCGAGCGAGCTGTTCATCAAGATCTGCCAGGACGAGCTGGTCGCGCTGATGCAGGCCGAGGGCGAGGCGCTGAGCTTCGCGCCGCGACCTGCGCTGACCGGCATCATGATGGTGGGCCTGCAGGGCTCGGGCAAGACCACAACGGCGGCCAAGCTGGCGCGCTACCTGGAGAAGGAACAGCACCGCCCGTTGCTCGTGGCCGCCGACATGCAGCGCCCCGGCGCGGTCGAGCAGCTGCAAGTGCTGGGCGAGCGGCTTTCGATTCCGGTGTTCTCGCTGCCTGGCGCGCAGCCGATCGAGATCTGCTTTCGGGCGCAGGCCGAGGCGCGCAAGCTCAAGTGCGACACGGTCATCTACGATACCGCCGGCCGGCTGGCGATCGACGAAGAGCTGATGCAGGAGCTGGTCGCGATCAAGGATCGCGTGCGGCCGCAGAACATCCTGCTGGTGATCGACGCGATGATCGGCCAGGACTCGGTCAAGACCGCCGCGGCCTTCCACGACCGGCTCGGGCTCACCGGCGTGGCGCTGACCAAGCTCGACGGCGACGCCCGCGGCGGCGCCGCGCTTTCGGTTCGCGAGGTGACTGGCGCTCCGATTCGCTTCGCCGGCGTGGGCGAGGACATGGATCGGCTGGAGGAGTTCCGCGCCGACGGCATGGCCAGCCGCATCCTCGGCTTCGGCGACATCGTCGGCTTGATGAAGGACTTCGAGGAAGTCGTCGACGAGGAGAAGGCCGAGCGCGACGCCAAGCGCATGCTGCAGGGCCAGTTCACCTTCGACGACTTCCTGGAGCAGCTCGGCACGCTGCGGCAGATGGGCCCGCTGCAGGACATGATGGAGAAGCTGCCGTTCTTCGCCGACAGCATGCCGGACGGCTTCCAGGTCGACGAGCGCGAGCTCGACCGCATCCGCGCCATCGTCAGCTCGATGACCAAGGCCGAGCGCAAGCGGCCCGCGCTGTTCGCCGAGCAGCCGAGCCGGCTCAAGCGCGTGGCCAAGGGCAGCGGCCGCAGCGACCGCGAGGTAGCCGACCTGCTGCAGCGCTTCGGCTTCATGCAGAGCCTGATGGGTCAGATCGGCCAGCAGGCCGGCCTGCTGCAACGGCTGCCGGGAATGAAGCAGCTGGCGATGGCCAACCGCTTGCGCGACGCGGTCAAGACCGGCGGCCTGGAGTACAACCCGATGATGGCCAACCTGGCCGACACGCTGCTCGAGGCGGCGGTCGCGGGCGGGCCGGGCGGCGGCGCGCTGGGCGCACGGGGCGCGCCGGGGGCGCGGCGGCCCAAGCTGGACGCAGCCAAACGCAAGGCTTTGCGCAAAGCTCAAAAGAAGGCACGCAAGAAATCGCGGCGGTGATTCGGGGGGGCAGGCTCGCCCGGAAGAAGCATGAAACAGGAAGACGAGCAGGCGGGAAGTCTCTTTGGCTCTCGGATCTCGCGCAAGGGCCGTGGCTGCACAGCGGTCTTGGAGAATAAGCCCTCCCCGTCTTCCCGTGATCCCAAAGAACGCTATCAGGTGTGCTCACGCTTGCTCGGAGATCTGCCGATGAAGCTCGCGTCCCCGATCTGGATCGCAGTACTGGCGCTGGTCGTCGCGACGGGCGGCTGCGTGCAGAAACAGAGGCGGTTGTCCAAGGCCAGCCAGGAGCTCGCCGCGCAGATCGTGTCGCACAGCGCGCCCAAGCCGCAGCACCCGCTGGACATCCGCTTCGAGGACAAGGTGCGGCTGCTCGGCTACGATCTGAGCAGCCCGCAGGCCCACGAGGGCCAGAGCCTCACCGTCACCTGGTACTGGCAGGTCGATGCGCCGCTGGGCGACGGCTGGAAGATCTTCACCCACCTGGCGGACGCGGCCAAGGCCAATCGTGTGAACCTCGACGCCCAGCGTCCTCTGCGCGAGGTCTATCCCGCTGCCCAGTGGAAGAAGGGCGACTTCATCAAAGACGTCCAGGAGATCACGCTGCCGGCCAACTGGCACTCCAACGCGGCGCTGTTCTATGTCGGCTTCTGGCGTGGGGACAAGCGCCTGCGGGTGACGCGCGGCCCCAACGACGGCAAGAACCGTGCGCAGGCACTGCGCGTACCGGTGACGAGCGTGCAGGCCGAGACCCACGAGCTGCCGCGCTTGATCGCACGCCATGCGACCGGCCCGATCAAGCTGGACGGCAAGCTCGACGAGGCTGACTGGAAGAGCGCGCAGCCCTCGGGGCCCTTCGTGCAAACGATGACGGGCGCGCACGGCGCCTTCGCCGCGAGCGCGCGCGTGGTGTACGACGCCGAGCAGCTCTACGTCGGCTTCCAGGTGGCGGACGACTACCTCAAGAGCACCTTCAAGAAGCCCGACGACCACCTGTGGGAGCAGGACGCGGTCGAGCTGATGCTCGACCCGGACGGCGACGGCAAGAACTACTTCGAGATCCAGGTCGCGCCCACCGGGCTCGTGTTCGACACCCGCTACGATTCGCGGCGCTTGCCTCAGCCCTTCGGTGATGTGGCATGGTCGAGCATGACCAAGGCCAAGGTGCTGCTGCGGGGCAAGCCCAACGACGACGAGGCCGATCAGGGCTACGACGTGGAGATGGCGATCCCATGGAAGGCATTCGCCGCCGGTCCCACTCCGGCCGCGCCGCCGGCCGCGGGCGCCACCTGGCGCATGAACTTCTTCGTGCTGGACGCGCGCCGGGACGGCCAGCGCGCGGTCGGCTGGTCGCCGCCGCTGATCGGCGACTTCCACACCCTGAACCGTTTCGGCCGGGTGATCTTTCCGCAAGCCGCCAAGCAGTAGGCGTTCCGGCGGGCCGGCGCTCAGCTCTCCGAGGGCGTCCCCATCGAGAGCCGCGCCGGATCGATGCCGAGAATGCGCAAGGTGCTCGACCAGCGGTCGTCGAAGGGCGTGTCGAACACGATGCGTTCGTCGAAGTCGACGGGAATCCACGCACCCTGCGCGATCTCGGCGTCGAGCTGCCCCGGCCCCCAACCCGCGTAGCCGAGGATTAGCAGCATGCGCTCCGGACCGTCGTCGCAGATCAGCGCCTCAAGCAACTCGCGCGAGGCGCTGGCCGCCAGCCGATCCGAGATGCGCACGACGTCGTCGCTACCGGCGCTGACCCGTCCCTGCTCGAACACCACCCAGCCTCTCTGCGGCAGAACGGGTCCGCCGACCAGCACGGGCGATCGCAGGCGCTGCGAGGCGGACGCGGTGAGCCCGAGTTGGTCCAGCATCGAGCGCAGCTCCACGTCCGCCGGCCGGTTGACCACGAAGCCGAGCGAGCCCTCCGGCAGGTGCTCGACCAGCAGCACGACCGACCGCCTGAAGTTCGGGTCGAGCAAGGACGGCGCGGCGACCAAAAAGCCCGGGGCCAGTGACGAGGGCATAACCGCAGTAGCTTGCCACCGAAGGGAGCACGCTCGCAAATGCTGACGCCACCCGATCGCGTGGTGCATCATCAGTGCGACCGGGCATGCCCGAAAGTCTTGCGCCGAGAGCCGCCAAAGCGCGGGGCCGAGCCGATCTCGCGCTGGGTCTCGTCGCGCTGGCGTCGCTGATCGCCAGCGCGGCGCGCGGACAAGCCCCGCCCGCCGCTCCCGCACCCGAGCCTTCGCCGGCCGCCGCGGCCCAGCCGCCGCTGAGCGCGCGCCACACCGACGCGCACGCCGACCGCGTCCTGGTGGTGCCCACCGCGGAGACGCAGCCAAAAGGCACGCTGTTCGCGTCGAGCTACGAAATCGTGCTGCTCTCCGCTGGCTACGCCTTCACCGATCGCCTCCACGCCTCGATCACCGGCACCACCAATCTGCGCAGCGGCTTCGTCGAGCTGAGCCTCAAGGCGAACGTTCTGCGCAGCCGCGTGCTGCGGCTCGCGCTGCAGAGCAGCGCCGACTACATCCACGGTCAGACCGGCAGCGCCCTGGTCTTCGGCCGCGTCGGGGCCGACGCGCAGATCTGTTTCGAGCGGGCGTGCCGTACCAGCCTGAGCCTGGCGGCGATGGTGGTTGCACACGACGAGCCCGACACCATATTGCCGCTCGGCCTGGGCGCGGGCTTCACCGCCCGGGTTTCCTCGGACGTCAGCCTGCTGCTCGAGTACAGCACGCTGTTCAACGCGGCGCGCAAGCTGCCGTTGATCGACCTGCCGCTGTACGTCGCCGGCTACGGCGCGCGCATCAGCGCACACCCGAGCTGGGCGCTCGACCTCGCGTTCCTGCGCGCGCTCAAGAACGATCGCCGCGTCCGCCTGGCCGCGCCCACCCTCTTCGACCTGCTGGGCGTTCCGCTGCTGGCGTTCACCTACCGCGGGCAGCCGTGAGCGTGCGCCGCAGCACGATGTAGTAGTAGCGCGGCGCGTACGCCAGCACGTGGTCGACTCGGAAGCGCGTGCGCACGAACGGCAGCCGAGCCAGCCGCTGCTCCACCGCGAAGCCCGCAAATGCGAGCAAGCGTCCGTCCGCGCCGACGCGCGGTGGAAGCGTGCTGTGCAGCACGATTGCGTCCGGATCGCGCGCGGCGAGGTAGCCGGGCTCGATGCGCTTGCTGAGGTGGCTCCCGGGCATGCGGGCAATGCGCGGGTCGGTCAGCCCGCCGAGGTCCACCACCTCCACACCGCTCTGGTAGCCGAGGTAGCCGACGTCGACCAGCGCGACGCAGCGCGCGTGCTCGTGCAGCCAGCGCGCCAGCGGCCGCGCGCGCTCGCGAACCCGCGCGCTCTGCCGCAGCTCGGGCACGCGGGTGGCGAGGTCGGCCGCGGGTACCACGCAGGCGCACGTCAGCAGCGCCGCGCGTAGCCACGGCCGGCGCGCGCAGCAGCGCACCACGCCCACGCCGCACAGCAGCGCGTACGCCGGCAGTCCGGGCACGAGCAGTCGGTAGCCCGGCATCCAGTCGCCGCCGCACAACACCAGCGCAGCCAGCAGCGCCAGCAGCATGAAGCCGAGCGCGCGATCATCGCTGCGGCCACATCGCGCGCCCAGATACGCCAGCGCGATGCCCGCGAGCGAGCTCGCCAGCACCACGCTCTGCGCGGTGTAGCGCAGGCCGTACGCGAGCGAGCCGGCCTTGGCCTCGAAGGCCAGCGGCAGCAGGTGCCCGAACGCCAGCGCGCGAAACGCCGCCACACTGACCGCGCCGAGCAGCGCAAGCGCAAGCGCACGCAAGCCGGCCGCTCGGCTGCGCCACAGCGCATGCGCCAGCAGCACGGCGCAGGGCAGCGCGAGCTCCGGGCGCAGCCACGCCAGCGCGGCCACGCAGCCGCCCAGCAGCGCGCCCGCCGGCTGCGGTCTGTGCGTGGCGGCGAGCGCGGCCGCAGTCAGAGCCAGCGTGGCAGCGCCGGTCTCCAAGCCTGCGCTGCCCCAGGTGCCGAGCGAGGGCGAGAGCACGAGCAACGGCACAGCCGCGCAGGCCGCCCCGCCTCCTCCGCAGCGCGCGCGCAGCCTGTGCAGCACGAACCAGCTCGCCAGCACGGCGCAGCCCAGGCCCAGGCCCTTGGCGAACGCCAGCTCGCTCGCGCCGGCGCGGATCGCGAGCCACTGCGGCAGCAGCCACAGCGGCGCGGTCACGCCGTCGCTGGGCTGGTGCGGATTCATCGCGTAGCCGAAGCCGGCCGCCAGATTGCGCGCGTAGCGCGCGGTGATGAACGCGTCGTCCACCGTGTAAGGCCAGGCCAGCGCTCCAACGACAAGCACACCCAGCGCCGCCAGCTCGGGCGCGCGCGCGCGTGCGCGCTCGGCCAAAAGGGTGTAGCGTGGCCGCGTCATCTCGCTCGGCCTCCATGCTGCGCACTCGACTGATCGCCGGACCCATCTCCGGCTTCGTGCTCAGCGCCGTGTTCGCCACGGTGCTCACGTTTGCCAACTTCGGAGAGACCTTCTTCGAGCCCTGGCGGGTGGACCCGACGCAACCGGCGCCGATCAGCCTGCGATTGCCGCGCACCACGCTCCGCACGGCCGACTCGTCCGGCCAGCAGTTCGCCACCGTCACTCACACCGTCCCGCGCGGCGAGGTCGTCACCGACAAGAACCTCGCCACGCTGGTGCGCTCCTACGAGCGGGGTCGAAGGCCGCCGCGCCTGACCCACCTGGCGGCATCCTTCTTGGTGCACTTCTTGGTGCTGCTGATGATGACCACCTACCTCCGCAAGGGCACCGCGCGGCAGGGGACGTTGCTGCGCACGCAGGTCGGTCTGGTCACGCTCGCCTTGTTGTTCCTGGTCGGCAACAAGGCCTTGCTGCTGTTTACGAACGTCTCGGCGCACATGGTTCCGATCGCGCTGGTGCCGTTGTGGGCCTCGTTCTACCTGGACCGGCGCACGGGCATGCTGATGAGCGCGGTGATGGCGCTGATCAGCGCCTCGCTCGTGTCCTACGATCCGATCGTGTGCGCCACCTACTTCACCAGTTGCGCAGCCGGCTCGATGTACCTGAAGGAGCGCAAGCGCACCTTCGCGCTGATCGCGGCCGGCCTGCTCGCCGGCCTTTCGGGCTGCGCGGTGTACATCGCCGCCAAGGAGATCTTCGACGGCTTCTCGCTGCAGGCGGCACTCGGTGATCGCTGGAATTCGGGCCCCCCGGCGGCGCTGATTTCGGGCCTGGCCGCCGGCGTGCTGGCGCTGCTGCTGCAGCCGCTGGTGTCGCGCCTGCTCGGTGTGCTGTCGCGCGGCCAGCTGCTCAACCTGACCGACCTCGATCAGCCGCTGCTCAAGAAGATGGCGGCCGAGGCACCGGGCTCGTGGGAGCACTCGCGCGCGATGGCCAACCTGGCGGAGGCCGCGGCCGCGTCGATCCACGCCGACGCCCTGTTGACGCGCACGGGCGCCTACTATCACGACCTCGGCAAGACCTGCCAGGCCAAGTACTACGTCGAGAATCTGGCCGCGGGCGAGGTCAGTCCGCACGAGGAGCTCGACCCAGACGTGAGCGCGGACGCGATCATGGCGCACGTGATCGAGGGCGTGCGCATCCTGCGCGAGGGCGGCATCCCGGAGCCGGTGGTCGAGTTCGTGTACACGCACCATGGCACGAGCTTGATCGAGTACTTCTGGCACAAGTGTCAACGCCAGGGAAACCCGAAGGGGCTAGACGACAGCACGTTCCGCTATCCCGGGATGGCGCCGCGCACCAAGGAGACGGCGATCCTGATGTTGATCGACTCGATCGAAGCCGGCGCGCGCACGGTCGATCCTCCCACGCACGACGCATTCGAGCAGCTGGTGCAGCGGGTGATCTTCAGCAAGCTCCGCCAGGGGCAGCTCGACGCCTCGGGCCTGAGCCTCAGCGACCTGCGCGTGCTCTCCAACCGCATTGCCGACACGCTGGTCCGCATCCGCCACACCCGCATTCGCTATCCTTGGCAGGAGGAAGCGGGCGACGCCGACTCCAGCGCGACCGAGGGCCCGGATGGCAGCCAGCGGCCACCGCCGCCCGAGCCCAAAACCGCGGCTGCGAAGGCCGCCGAGCCCGCGGCCGAGCCCGAGCCGGATCGACGGCGCAGCGACGGCGAAGCACACGGCGGCTGAGGCGGCCGCGGCCGGGCGGCGCTTTCGTCCCCTCTTGCTACTCAATCCGTTCCGCGGGACACGCTGGCGCCGCTCACTCGGGCAGGGGTTCGCCGCGCTCGAGGCAATCCCTGCGGTGCGCCTCGATCACCTCGACGAACTCGAGCGCAAGCGCGGGATCGAACTGGCTGCCGGCGCAGCGTGTGATCTCGGAAACCGTGGCGGCGTGCGGCAGGGCCTTGCGGTAGGCGCGATCGCTGGTCATCGCGTCGTAGACGTCGGCGACCGAGATGATGCGCGCCATCATCGGAATGTCCTTGCCCTCGAGCCCCAGCGGATAGCCGTTCCCGTCCCAGCGCTCGTGGTGGCAGTGCACGCCCGGGATCAACGGCTGCAGGAATTCGATCGGCTGCAGGATGTCCTTGCCGTACCCGGGATGGCGCTTGAAGATCTCATACTCGCGCTCGCTCAGGATGCCGGGCTTGTTGAGGTTGAGCACGCAACCGATCTTGCCGATGTCGTGCATCAACGCCGACTGTCGCACGATCTCGATCTGCGGCTCGGGCAGCCCGAGCTTGATCGCGAGCAACTGCGAGTACGCGGCCACGCGCTCGGAGTGGCCCGAGGTGTAGCGGTCCATCTTGTCGATGGCGCTCGCCAGGCCGCGGATCGTCTGGCGGAAGGTCCCCTTGAGATTCTCGTAGAGCTTGGCGTTCTCGATCGAGGCCGCGGCCCGATCGGCCACGATGCGCAGCAGCTTGCGCTGGCCTTCGTCGAAGATCTTGCCCGGCGTGAAGCTGCACACGACCATGTAGCCGATCGCTCGCGCCGTCATCGTCATGTGCGTCGCCATCAGCGATGCGAGCTCGACGCCGCGCGGGGGCTCGGCGAAGAACTGCAGGCCCTGCCGTCCGTGGACCTTCAGCCGTCGTTCGTCCTTGAAGTGCTGCTCCAGCCCCTCGACCGACAGCTTGCCGAGATCGAACTCCGGGCCTGGATGGAAGTCGGGATTCATCACCCGGGCGCGCTCGAAGAACCCACCCTCGCCGTCGTCGAGCAGCACCATCACAGCGTCGGCGTCGACCTCGTCGATCGCCGCGTTGATCACCGTGCCGATGACCTCGTCCAGCGAAAGGCTGTTGGCGATTGCCTCGCTCACCTTGTACAGAGACAGCGCTTCTTTGAGCCGCAGATTCTCGGCCTGCAGCTTCTTGCGCTCCAGGCCCCGCCGCACGGTGTGGACGACTTCCTCCATCTTGAACGGCTTCATGATGTAGTCGTAGGCGCCGCGCTTCATCGCATCGATCGCGGTTTCCACGGTGCCGAAGCCCGTCATGATGATGGTGATCACGTTGGGGGTGTGCAACGAGATCGCCTCGAGCAGCTCGATGCCCCCCAGGTTGGGCATCTTGAGGTCGCTCAACACCAGGTCGAAGCGCATGCGCGAGAGCTCGCCGAGCGCGGCCTGACCGTCCTTGGCCGTGCGCACGTTGAATCCCTCCATGGTGAGGAAGTCGGCCAGGATCTCGCGAATGACGTGCTCGTCGTCGACCACCAGAATGGTCGGCGTGTCGCTCGCGGCGGCGGCGCTGATTTCGTCGGCAGGCCTGGTTTCGTGCATTCAGCCCTGAATCACGCGCGCAGCGCGCCGCGATGCGGCGTCAGAACCTGCGTTGCCGGCACCACAACCGGTGCTTTAGTAGTATTCCGGCGGTTCGCGGCATGTCAACGCTCGCGCGCCGGAGTGCGGCTCGCTCACGCTCGCGGTGCGCATCCGATACCCAAAGGCCGGTGTGCGACAGCGTAGGCCGAGGTACGGTGTCAGGGCCGCGGCATGCGGAGCGGCCGGCGCGGTCCCGATGCACGAGCTGGACTGGCTAATGCCGGAGGCAGTACGCTTGGAGAGGCCCGTTTTGGTCTGGGGCCGCCCAGAATTGTACGCAAGTGGACTCTGATCACGACATCAAGACCCGAGTAACGACGCTCGAGGAGCTCAAGGTCAAGCGCAAGGGCGACGACTGCCTGGTGGTGATTTACGCGCCAGTACAGTCCGATCTCGGAAAGCGGCACGTGCTCCACAAGGAGCTGACCAGCATCGGGCGCGACCGCGACAACGACATCGTGCTCGACAGCGACAGCGTTTCGCGGCGGCACGCCAAGGTCGAGCATCGCGACGGGTACTTCTACGTGGTCGACCTCGACTCGACCAACGGCACCTTCGTCAACGACGAGCCCGAGCCCGTGTCCGCCTGCCAGCTGCGCCGCGGAGACCAGCTCAAGATCGGCGACACGATCTTCAAGTACCTGTCCGGATCGGACGTGGAAGCCCAGTACCACGAGACGATCTTCAACATGACGATCACGGACGGGCTCACCGACGTCAGCAACAAGAAGCAGCTCGACAACGTGCTGGCCAAGGAGATCCCGCGGGCGCTGCGACACGAGCGCGAGCTCTCCGCGTTGATGATCGACATCGATCACTTCAAGAACGTCAACGACACCTATGGGCATCTGGCTGGCGACTCGGTGCTCCGCGACCTGGCGAGCATTCTGGAGAAGCGCTTGCGTCCCGACGATGAGCTCGGCCGCTACGGCGGCGAGGAGTTCTGCGCGGTGCTGCCCGAGACGCCGCTTGCTGGCGCGATCAAGATCGCCGAGGAGCTGCGCGGGCTGGTGGAGCAGCACTCGTTTCTGGTCGAGGGCGAGCAGATCAAGGTGACCATCTCGATCGGCGTGGCGGAGCTGAAGAAGGGCATGGACCTGAAGGCGTTCTACAAGGCCGCCGACGAGATGCTGTATCAGGCCAAAAGAAGCGGTCGCAACCGCGTCTGCGGCTGAGCTTCGATCGAGGAACGATCGATGGGGCGACCGCTTCAGAAGTCGCGGCGGATCTTGAGCAGGTCGGCGAGGGGGCGGTGGCGGGCCAGGGGGCGGTAGGTCGGCTCGAGCAGCAGGTCTTCGTCGCGGACGCGGCCTTCGCGGTACGCGCCTTCGAGCGCGTCCCAGAAGGCGGCGGGGTCGGGCAGGGGCGCGATCGCGGGCGCGCGCGGCGCCTGCGTCGGAGGCAGAGCCTCGCCGCTGAAGATGGCGCGCCGCACGGTGGCGATCCTGTGCTGTTGCTCGGCCCCCTGCGCCTGCGCCCCGAGTTGGTCCAGCAGGCGCAGCAGCGGGTCGGCCGGCTCCACCGCGTGCGCGAGCAGGCCGAGCACATCGGCCACCTGACCGGGCGTGGTGCCGCGCGCGCGCCAGGCCGCCGCGGGGGCACGCTGGCACAGCCTGCGCGCCGCTTCCATCGCCGATCCCGTATCGCCGAGCAGCAGCGCAAGCTTGAGCGCTTCCCAATCGCACCACGGCAGGGGCGGCACGCAGCGGCCCGCTTGCAGGTAGCTGGCGAGCGCGGCGAGCGGCTCGCCGCTGCGCCGGAGCGCGTGCGCCACGGTCGCGTGCGCCGAAGACACGTCGGGCTCGATCTGGACATGACGCCGCCCGCTGCCCAGATACTTCTCCAGCGAGAACGGCTGCGCGAAGTCGCTCGCGTTCCATTCCAGCAAGCACACCCGGCACCAGCCGTCGAAGGTGCGGTGCACCAGGCGCTGCTCGCCCTCGAAGGTGCCATCCACGATCGGCCAGGTATCGGCGACCGGTCCGGCCCCGCGATCGAAGGAGAGCAACGGCCCGTCGACGGTACGGAAGTACGGCAGCGGCAGCTCCGCGTCGCCCTTCGGCCGTCCCGCCTTGCGCGCCAGTCCCTGCAGCGCGCCCAGCATGCTGTCCTCGCCTTCGCCGCCCGCGCTGAGCAGCGTGCCCGAGGGCAGCTGCCCGCCGTTCCAACGACCGAGCAGCAACCGCAGGTCGGTGGGCAGCGGCGACATCAGCGCGTCTTCGACCTGGTTGAGCTCCGCGACCGTCGCCGGGCCCCGCAAGCTCAAGCCCGCCGTTCCGGTATTCTCGGAAATCCAAGAAATCAATGCTTGGACGCCCTGATGCATGCTCCGACGGCTCCCAGGGTAGAGCGAATGACCGCGGCTTGACCAGGTTTCTGGCACCAAGCGCGGCGTCGCCGCTACGCTCCGGCCCATGCGCCGTCTTGCTGCGCTCGGGTGCGTCCTCGGACTGCTGGCACCCCCGGCTGCCTTTGCCCGCGACGCCGACGTCGACGATGGCAATCGCGACGCGCCGCCGCCGCCGGCCGCGGTGCAGACGCCGGAGGCCGCCGCCGCCATTGCCGCGGCCCGCGCGGATCTCGATCTGCTGGCGGCCAGCTTGCTGCGCGATCAAGCCGGAGACGATCAGGACTCGGGCGATGCGCCTCCGCTTCAGCTGGAGGTAACGCCACCCGCGCTCAGCTCGGACGCGCCTCCCCCAGCGCCCGCGCGGAAGCCCGCGCCCGACGTCGAATGGCTGCAGGGCATCGCGCTGCCCGACATTCCGGTGCGCTGGCACGAGCAGCTGCTGCAGATGCTGACCTACTACCGCGACGATGCGCGCGGGCGCGCGCACATGCGCGGCTGGCTGGAGCGCTCCGGCCGCTACGAGCCGCTGATCCGGCGAGAGCTCAAGCGCTTGGGCCTGCCGCAAGACCTGCTCTACGTGGCAATGGTGGAGAGCGGCTTCGATCCGGAGGCGGCCTCGCCAGCGGGCGCGGTCGGGCTGTGGCAGCTGGTGCCGAGCACCGCGCGCGAGTACGGGCTGGAGCGGAACCGCTGGCTGGACGAGCGCAAGAGCCCTGAGCGCTCAACCCACGCCGCCTTGCAGTACCTCAAGGACCTGCACGACAAGCTCGGCTCGTGGCCGCTCAGCCTGGCAGCGTTCAACATGGGCTACGGCGCGCTGCTGCGCTCGGTACGCAAGTACAACACCAACGACCTGTGGCTGCTCTCGCGGCTGGAGGCCGGCATGCCGTACGAGACCATCGCCTACGTGGCCAAGGTGATGGCGTGCGCCGTGGTGGCCCACAACCCCGAGCGCTTCGGGCTGGGCGACGTGCAGAAGGAGCCGCCGCTCGACCTGCGCACGGTGCAGGTGCCGGGCGGCACCAGCCTGGCGCGGCTCGCCAGCGCCGCCTCGATGTCGCTCGACGCGCTGCAGGAGCTCAATCCCGAGCTGCGTCGCAAGCGCGTCCCGCCGGACGTCAAGACCTGGGGCCTGCGCCTGCCCAGCGACAAGGCCCAGCGCTTCCTGCGCCGCTACGCCTCCCTGCAGCCGCGACCGCCGAGCCACGCCTTCCACGTGCTGCTGTTCGGCGAGCGCATGCGCGACGTCGCCGAGATGTACGGGACGACCGAGCGCAAGCTGCGCGCGCTCAATGACCTGGGCGACGACGACATGGTGCGCCCGGGCACGCGGCTGCTGGTGCCCGACGTCGAGCCCGAGGCCAAGCCGGCCGCCGATGAGCCGACCGTGGTCGGCGTGCCCGAGCAGAGCTTCTCGTACCCGGGCCGGCGGCACATCTTCTATCGCGTGCGCGGGGGCGACAGCCCGGCGCAGATCGCCGGCTTCTTCCACGTGACCCTGGACGAGCTACGCGCGTGGAACAACATCTCCACCGAAGCCAACCTGCAATACGGGATGGTGCTGCAGCTGTTCGTCCCGCCGGGCGCCGACCTCGAGCACGCCGTGTACCTGACCCCCGAGCAGGTGCGCCCACTGGTCGTCGGCAGCGACGCGTTCTTCGCCTACCACGAGGCGCAACGCGACCGCGTGCGCGTCCACTACCACGTGCAGCCCAACGACACGCTCGACTCGCTGGCCGACCGCTTCGACCTCTCGGTCGGCTCGATCGCGCGCATCAACGGCTGGCACGGCGCGCGCGCGCTCGACCCCGACTCGGACATCATCCTCTACGTGCCGAGCAAGGAAGCCGCCAAGCTCGACGCTCGACAGGCCGCGCGCGACTGACCACAATCCTGCTGATGAGAAGCATCGGCGAGGCCCTGCGCGAGATCGTCCCTTGCTTCGATCCGGTCGGCGTGGCGCGCCTGCCGCTGCTGCAGGCCGCCGGGCGCGTGCTGGCCGAGGACGTGACCGCGGACGTGGACCTGCCCCCGTTCGACAACAGCGCGATGGACGGTTACGCCGTGCGCCACGCCGAGCTCGCGCAGGGCGCGCTGCTGCCGGTGCAGGGCGAGGCGCGCGCCGGGGGCCCGCCGCCCCCGCCGCTGCAGCCGGGCGCCGTGCTGCGCATCTTCACCGGCGCGCCCATGCCTGCAGGCGGCGACAGCGTGCTGATCCAGGAGCACGCGGCGGTGGAGCCGGGCGGGGTGCGCGCGCTGCAGCTGCCGCAGGCCGGTGCCAACCTGCGCCGGCGCGGCTCCGACCTGGCGCGCGGCAGCCGGGCGCTCGCGCGCGGCCAGCAGCTCGGACCAGGTGAGATCGGTCTGCTCGCGGCGCAGGGCCGGCACAGCGTGAGCGTGTACCAGAAGCCGCGCGTGGCGATCCTCTGCACCGGCGACGAGCTGCGCGAGATTGGCGCGGCCGGCGAGCCGGGCACGATCGTCAACTCCAACGCCTACGCGCTCGCAGCCCAGGTGCTCGCGGCCGGCGCCGAGCCGTGGCTGCTGCCGACCGCAGCCGACCGACTGGAGGACATCGCCGACAAGCTGCAGCAAGCGCTGCGCGCGGACGTGGTGCTGTCCGTGGGCGGGGTGTCGGTCGGCGACTACGACCTGGTGGGGCGTGCGCTCGAGCGCGCGGGGCTGCAGATCGCGCTGTGGAAGGTCGCGATCAAGCCCGGCAAGCCGCTGATGTTCGCGCGCGCGGGCCGGGTGCCGGTGGTCGGGCTGCCGGGCAATCCGGTGAGCGCGATGGTGACCTTCGAGGTGTTCGTCAAACCGGGCTTGCGCCGCATGCTGGGCCACGCCCTGCCCTACCCGGAGCCGATCGAGGTCGAGCTCGGCCACGATCACAGACACGGCCAAGGTCGTATCGAGCTTGCACGCGCGACGCTACGCGCGGGCGCGGACGGCCGCGTGCTGGCCGAGCTGCACCTGCGGCAAGGCTCGGGCTCGCTGCCGTCGATGTGCGGGGTGGACGCACTGGTGGTGCTGGATGCCGACCGCGAGCGCTTCGCGCGCGGGACACGCCTGCGCGCGCTGCCCCTGCACAACGGCCGCGGGCGCGCCGAGCCGCCGTTTGCGTAGCCGCGCGGCGCGCGGTGCCGCCGGAGCGCTGCGTTGCGCGGCACGCCGATCCATGGGATCTGAAACGGCATGGCCGCCACCCCGCGCGCCGCCAACGGGGACGCGCTCCCCGGGCGGGCGACCCCGCAGGGCGCCCCGCAAGCGGCGCTGGCCCGGGCCCTGGGGGCGGTGCAACGGCGCATCCGCGTGCAGCGAGCGCTCGGCACCTGCGCCACGCTGGGCATCGCGGGGTTGGCCAGCGCCGCGCTGGGTGTTGCCCTGCGGAAGACCGGCTGGCAGGCGGACGCGCGCGTGTGCTTCGCGCTGGCCTGGGCGCTACCCGTGCTGGGGCTCGCGCTGGGCGCGCTGCGGCCGGTGCCGCGGCTGCTCGCGGCGCGCCTGCTCGACCGCGCGCTCGGCACGCCGGATCCGATCGCCAGCGCCTGGTCCTTTGCGGTGGTCGAGCCGGCTGCGCGCACACCCTTCATGCGCGCATGTCTGCAGGCTGCACACGGGCGCGCCGCGCAGGCCGACCCCGCGCGCGCGCTGCCGCTGCGCGAGCCGCGCGCGCTGCGGCCGGCGCTCGTGCTCGGGCTGGGCGTGCTCGCGCTGTCGGCGCTGGAGGTGCGCGTTCCGGCAGCGCCGCGCACGCTGCAGGCGCAGCGGCCGCGGTTGCTGCACGAGGACGACGTGCAGGCGTTCCGGCAGGAGATCGCGCCGATCCTGCACGCCGAGGCGGTGGACCCCGGCACCCGCGAGGCGGCGCGCGAGCTCAACGCGCTGCTCGAGGCGCTGCGCGACGGCCGGCTCGATCGAGCGCGCGCGCTGGCGGCGCTGCGCGGGCTCGAGCGCAGGCTGGAAGCCGCCGACTCTGCCGGCGACGAGCGTGCGCTGCGCGAGGCGTTGCAGGCACTCGGGCGCACGCTCGGCCGCGACAGCCTGGCGCAGTCGGTGGCCGACGCGTTGCGCGACGCCGACGCGGCCCAGGCGCGTAACGAGCTCGAGAAGCTCGCCCACGCGATCGACCAGCACGCGCCCTCGGCGGAGGCCGCGCGCAAGCTCGAACGGGCGCTAGCGCGCGCGGCACAGCGCGATCACGACGCCCAGAGCGAGCGGCTGCAGCGGGCGCGCGCGCAGCTCGATCGGCTGCTCAAGAAGAAGCGCGACGCGGCGAATCCCCAGAGCGAGCAGGAGCGGCGGCTGCTGCAGAAGAAGCAGCGCGAGCTGGATCGGCTCAGGCGCGAGCAGCAGCAGCGCGAGCAGGCCGAGCGCCAGCTCGACGCGCTGCGGCGCGAGCTCGGCTCCGCCGGCGGCTCGCTCGGTTCGGGCAGCAGGCAGGCCGCAGCCGGGCACCTGCAACAGGGCGCGCAGTCGCTCGGACAGGCCCAGCACGCGCAGCGCTCCGCGGAGCAGCGGCGGAGGCTGCGCGAGCGGGTGCAGGAGCTGCGCGAGCTGATCAGCAAGCAGCGCCAGCAGCAGCAGGCGGGCGCGGGGCGGCCCGGGCAGCGCGGCAAAGGCGCGCTCAGCCTGCAGCGTTTTGCGCGCGACGCGCGCGGCGAGCAGCCCAAAGCCGGTGGGGAAGGCAAGCAGCACGGCAAGCTGCTGATGCCGGGGCAAGGCGGGGGCGAGCCCGGCGCCACGCTGATCGTGCCGGGCGCGCGCGGCGGCGACGCGCAGCTGCTGCAGGAGGCGCAACGCAACGCGGGGCCGGCGGCCGGCCGGGGCGGCCGCCCCGAGCAGGGTGCGCCCACGCGTCTGGACTCGAGCCACGTGGACACGCGGGTCGCGGGCGTCGAGGGCGAAGGCCCGACGCGCAGCGAGGTGATCCGCGAGGCCGGCCAGCACGGCTTCGTGTCGGAGAGCTACCGGCGCGTGCACGCCGATTACGAGCGCCACGCCGAGGCCGTGCTCGAGCGCGACAAGATTCCGGGCGGCTATCGATTCTACGTGCGACGCTACTTCCAGCTGATCAGACCTCGCGAGGAAAACCCATGAGTGAGTCGAACGAAGCGCGCTCGACGGCCGGCACGGCGGCGGATGCGGAAGCGCGCGTGGCGGCGTTCGCGGTCCAGGCTCAGCGGGTGCGGCAGGAGGTGGGCAAGCTGGTGGTGGGACAGCGCCCGATCGTCGACGGCGTGCTGACCTGCCTGCTGGCGGGCGGCCACGCCCTGCTCGAAGGCGTGCCCGGACTGGGCAAGACGGTGCTGGTGCGCGCGCTCGCGTCGGCGCTCAGCCTGCGTTTCTCGCGCATCCAGTTCACCCCCGATCTGATGCCGGCCGATATCGTCGGCACGATGGTGCTGTCCGAGGACGAGCACGGCCGCAAGCGCTTCGCGTTCCAGCCCGGGCCGGTGTTTGCCAACATTGTGCTGGCCGACGAGATCAACCGCACCACGCCCAAGACGCAGAGCGCGCTGCTCGAAGCCATGCAGGAGCACTCGGTCACGGTGGCCAAGACCACGCACGCGCTGGAGGAGCCGTTCGTGGTGCTGGCTACGCAGAATCCGCTCGAGATGGAGGGCACCTATCCGCTGCCCGAGGCCCAGCTCGACCGCTTCCTGCTCAAGCTGCACGTCGGGTTCCCCGACCGCGAGGAGCTGCACCAGATCCTCGACCGCACCACCGGGCAGGAAAGCCCCAGCCTGACCCCGGTGCTCGATCACGCGGCGCTGCTGCAAATGCGCCAGGTCGTGCGCGACGTGGCCGTCGCCCGCCATGTGCAGGACTACGCGGTGCGCCTGCTCGAGGCGACCCACCGCGAGCGGCCGGGCGCGACCCCGCTGGTGAAACGCTACGTTCGCTTCGGCGCCAGCCCGCGCGGCGCCCAGGCCTGCCTGCTGGCGGCCAAGGTCGAGGCGCTGTTCGCCGGCCGCTTCCACGTCAGCATCGAGGACATCCGCAAGGTCGCCAAGCCCGCGCTGCGCCACCGCATCATCCTCAACTTTGAGGGCGAAGCCGAGGGCATTAGCAGCGACCAGGTGCTGCAGGAGATCCTGTCCTCGGTGCCCGAAGCGAGCTGACATGCGCTGGCCGTTCAAGAGCACGGCCCGCTCAGCACCCGCACAGGCCGCGGCGGGCGAGGTGGAGCTGTTCGACGAGGCCTTCCAGAAGCGGCTGGAGTACCTGGCGCTGGTCTCGCGCCGCGTCTTCAGCGGCCGCTCGCGCGCAGAGCGCCGCTCGCGCAAGGCCGGCGCCGGGGTGGAGTTCGCGGACTACCGCGAGTACTACGCCGGCGACGACTACCGCCAGGTAGACTGGAACGTCTACGGCCGCATCGATCGCCTGATGCTGCGGCTGCAGGAGCAGGAGGAGGACCTCTCCGTCTACCTGCTGCTCGACTGTTCGGGCTCGATGGCTTTCGGCAGCCCGCGCAAGCTCGACTACGGCAAGCAGCTCTGCGCCGCCCTCGCCTACGTCGCGCTCAACCACCTGGACCGGGTCTCGATCACGGCGCTGCGCGACCAGGTGGTCACGCGCCTGGCGCCGACCCGGGGGCGCAACCGCATCTTCACCGTGTTCGACTTCCTGCGCCCGCTCAAAGCCGACGGCGGCACCAACCTGACCGACGCGATCGGCGCCTTCGTCGCCCAGAACAAGCGCCGTGGGGTGGCGATCTTGGTCAGCGACCTGTACGACCCGGCCGGCTTCGAGGCCGGTATCAATCGGCTGCGCTACGCGCGTTTCGAGGCCCACGTGCTGCACCTGGTCGATGCGGCCGAGGCCACGCCGCCGCTGCATGGCGAGCTCGAGCTGGTCGACGCCGAGAGCGGCGGCAGCCGCCAGGTCACCGTCACCCCGCGCCTGCTCGCGCGCTATGCCCGCGCGCACGCCGCATACCTGGCGCGGATCGAGGCGTTCTGCGTACAGCACCGCGTCAGCCTGTTCTCGCTCGACACGCGCATCCCGCCCGACCAGGCCATGCTGCGCCTGTTGCGCGGAGGCCTGGTGGCTTGATGCAGCTCGCCGGGCTCGGGCTTGCGCAGTTGCTCGCCCTGCTGGGGGCCGTGTGGGCGCTCACCACGGCGCTGTATCTGCTCAAGCTACGACGCCGCGCGGTGGTGGTGCCCTTCATCGCGCTGTGGGAGAGCCTGCTCGCCCCGGGCAGGGCGAACCGCCTGTTCGCTCGCCTGCGGCACGTGCTCTCCCTGCTGTTGGCGCTGTTGATCGTGAGCTTGCTCGCGCTCGCGCTCGGCGATCCACGACCGCGCGCGGAGGCGGCCTCCACGCGCAACCTGGTCGTGCTGATCGACGCCGGTCTGAGCATGCAGGCGCACGATGTGCGGCCGAACCGCCTGCAGGCGGCGATCGAGCGGGCGCGCACGCTGGTGCAGGGGGCGGGCGCGAATCTGCACGCGCTGGTCGCCCAGATGGACCAGAGCACCACGCCGCTCTCGGCGATGAGCGCGGAGCCGCGCGCGCTCGAGACCGCGCTTGCGCGCATCAGCCCGACCGACCTGCCCACCGACTATCAGCGCGCCTACCGCTTCGCGCTCGACGTGCTGCGCGGGCGCGGCCGCGCCGAGATCGTCGTACTCTCCGATCACGCCGCCGATCCCGACCCCGAGCTGGCTGCGGACCTCGCGCGCTCGGGCGTGCGCCTGAGCTACCTGCCGTTCGGCCGGCGCAGCGAGGATCTCGGCATCGCCGCCTTCGCCGTGCGCCGCTACCCGCTGGACAAGCATCGCAGCGAGCTGCTGGTCGAGCTGTTCAACGCCAGTCCCCACCGCCGCACGGCCAAGCTCACGCTGCTGGGCGACGGCGTCCCGATCGACGTCCAGCCGGTCACACTCGAGCCCGGCCGCAGCGTGCGCCGCGTCTACGACGACGTGACCGGGGTCAGCCACACGCTCGAGGCCCGGCTCTCGGCCGCGGCCGGCAGCGACGACTTGGCCGCCGATGACCGCGCCTACGCCGTGTTGCCGGAGCAGCGCCGCGTGCGCGTGCTCGCGGTCAGCGCCGGCAACCGCTACCTGGAAGCCGCGCTGTTGCTCGACGAGTATCTCGACGTCGACCTGATCGCGCCCGGCGCCTATAGCTCGGCCGCGGGCTACGACGCGGTGATCTTCGATCGCTGGCTGCCGCCCGTCGCGCCCGAAGCGCCAGCGCTCTACATCGACCCCAGCGGCGGCGGCGCCGCGCCGCTCAAGCTGGACGGCACGATCGAGCGCCCCGCGTTCGAGCACCTGCAGCGCGAGCATCCGCTGCTGCGCTTCACCGCGCTGCACGATGTCAACGTCGCCAGCGCGCTGCGCATGTTGCCCCAGCCCGGCGACACGGTGGTCGCTGCGGACAAACGCGGGCCTCTGATCGTCGCCGGCGCGCGCGCCGGCCGGCGCTTCGTCGCGCTCGCCTTCGATCTGCGCCAGAGCGATCTGCCGCTGCGCGTCGCCTGGCCGCTGCTCTTGCTCAACACCCTCGACTGGTTCTCCGGCCCCGAGGGCGGCTACCTCTCGTCGAGCGACGTGGGCCAGACCGTGAGCGTGGCGCTGCCCGAAAACGCGAGCCACGTGCAGGTGCGCGGCCCGAGCGGGCCCGTGCCGCACACCCTGCGCGAAGGCAAGCTGGTGCTCACCCCGCTGCGCGCGGGCTTCTACCGCGTGCGCTGGCCTGCGGGCGAGCAAGTGCTGGCCGTCAACCTCGGCCCCGAGCTGCCGCGCGACCTGCGCCCGCGGCCGCGCCTGCGCATCGAGGGCCGGGCCGCGCCACGACCGCGCCCGGCCCTACCGGCCCCGGCGCGCCCGCCGTGGGTGTGGCTGCTGCTGGCGGCGCTGCTGCTGCTGACCGCCGAGTGGGTCACCTACAACAGGCGCTTGACCGTATGACCCGCGCGCGTCTCTTGCTCGGCGCCGCCCTCACCCTGGCCTGCCTGGCCGCGGCGGTCTGGATCGCGCAGGCGCTTTCCGCGCAGCGGCTGGCCTTCGACCTGCTGGGCGCGCGCTACGAGCTGCTGAGCCCGCCCATGCTCGCGACGCTCGCGCTGTGGCCGTTGCTGCTGTTCGGCGCGGCCGGCTCGATGAGCGACTTGCCGCCTTCGCAACGCGCGCTGTCGTTGCTGGCACGCAGCGCGCTGCTGGCGTTGCTGGCGCTGGGCCTGGCCCGGCCCGCGCGCAGCTACGACGCCACCCGCGTGAGCGCCGTGATGTTGGTCGACGTCTCGGACTCGATCAGCGACTCCGATTTGGCGCAGGCCCGCGCCCTGGCGCAACGGGCCATGCGCGCGCGCGGCGACAACGACCTGCAGCTGGTCACGTTCGCCGGGCGCGCCCGCCACGCGCGCTTGCCGCGCGATCCCGACGCGCTCGCGCTGCAGCGCCCCGCGCCGGCGCGGCCGGGAGAGCCCTCGCCCGGGCTGCACACCGACATCCAGGCCGCCCTGCAGCTGGCCTACGGCCTGTTCCCACCCGGGCACTTGCCGCACGTGCTGCTGCTCAGCGACGGCCGCCAGACCGACGGCAACCTGCTGGCCGAAGCCGGGCGCGCCAGGCGCCTGGGCGTGCGCATCTACCATCACCTGCTGTCCAACGCACCGCCGCAGGAGGTCGCCGCGCGCTCGCTCTCGCTGCCGGCCCACATCGCGGTCGGCGAGAGCTTCGACCTGCACGCCGAGGTTTTCGCCAGCTACAAGACCCGTGCGCGGGTGCGCCTGTATCAGGACAAGCTGCTCAACGGGCTGGACGGCGTGCGCGACGTCGATCTGGTGCCCGGCGACAATCCGCTCACCTTCAGCTCGATCGTGCGCACCGCCGGCGAGGTCGCCTACAAGCTCAGCGTGGAGCCGAGCGGCCCCGACCGCTTCGCCGACAACAACGCGGTCAGCGCGACCGCGGTGGTGCCGGGCCGACCGAGTGTGCTGCTGGTGGATTCCGACCCGGGCCGGCTGCAAGCGCTGGCCGAGGCGCTGAGCATCGCCGACTACGAGGTCGACCTGCGCTCGGCCGCGGCCCTGCCGCGCAGCCTGGCCGAGCTCGGGCGCTACGACTTCTTCATCCTCTCGGACGTGCCCGCCGATCGCATCTCGCCCGATCAGATGGACGTGATCGAGCGCTACGTGCGCGATTTGGGTGGCGGCCTGTTGTTCGCAGGCGGCGCGCAGAGCTACGGCCTGGGCGGCTATCAGGGCACGCGCATGGAGAGCCTGCTGCCGGTCTCGATGGATTCGGAGCGGCGCAATCAGGAGCAGTCGCTGGCGCTGGCGCTGGTGATCGACTGCAGCGGCTCGATGTCCGGGCAGAAGATCGAGCTGGCCAAGGACGCGGCCCGGGCCGCAGCCGACCTGCTCGGTCCCGACGACGCGATGGCAGTGATCGGGTTTTCGAGCGAGCCCGAGCGCATGGTGCGAATGCAGAGCGCGCGCAATCATCTGCGCATCGGGCAGAACATCGCGCGCCTGACCGCCCAGGGCGGCACCGCGATCTTTCCCGCGCTCGACATGGCGTTTCAGGACCTGCTGGCCACCACCGCGCGGGTCAAGCACGTGATCTTGCTGACCGATGGGCAGACCCAGGAGTCGGGCATCTCCGATCTGGTGCAGGCGATGCGCGCCGAGGGCATCACCGTGTCGGCCGTCGGTCTGGGCGGCGACGTGAACCGCGGTCTCTTGCAGCAAGCCGCGAGCCTCGGCGGCGGACGGGCGTACTTCACCAACGACCCGCACAACGTGCCGCGCATCTTCGTGCGCGAGACTACCACGGTGGGACAGAACAGCGCGGTCGAAGACCTGGTGCGGATGCGCGTGGAGGAGCCGGCCGACTTCCTGCGCGGCATCGACATCGAGCACGCGCCGATGCTGCGGGGCTACATCGCGACGCGGGCCAAGCCGCGGCCGGCACAGGTGGTGCTGCAGAGCGAGCTGTCCGAGCCGATCCTCGCGCGCTGGCGCGTCGGGCTGGGCTGGGTGCTGGCGTGGACCTCGGATTTGAAGCCGCGCTGGGCCGCGGACCTGCTGCGCTGGCGCCAGCTGCCGTCGCTGTTCGGCCAGCTCGTGCGCGAGCACATGCGCGAGCGGCGTCACGACGAGCTCCCGATGCAGGTGGCGCTGGACGGCGACGAGCTGCACATCTCGGTCGACGCGATTGGCGCCGACGATCGCTTCCTCAACGGGCTCGATTCGAGCGTGACGCTGGAGGGGCCGATGGAGACCACGCAGGGTCGGATGCGCAAGACCGTCGCCCTGTCGCAGCGCGCGCCGGGGCGCTACGAAGCGCGGGTGCGGCTCGAGCGCTACGGCTCGTTCGCGTTGCAGGCGGTGCACCGGCGCGACGGGCACGTGGTTGCGCATAGCCAGGCTCAGGTGAGCCACCCCTACCCTGCGGAGCTGGCCGCCCGCGAGCCCGATCGGGCGCTGCTCGAGCGCGCGTCGGCGCTAACCGGCGGCCGCGCGCTCGACGTCGCCGCCGACCTGTTCGACCCCGCGGACGAGCGGGTGGTCGCGCAGCGGGAGCTGTGGCCCGAGCTGGTGCTGGCGGCACTGGCGTTGTTCCTGGTCGACCTGTTACTGCGACGCGTGCGCCTGCCCGGCCGCGGCACGGCGCGCTGAAAAGCGTTCGGCGTGTCGCTCTTTTGTATCCAATTGTAGGAGACACGGGAGGCGGCGGCCGGGTGCTCTTGGCGGGCCTGCCGGCGCGCACTGCGTCGCGTTCGAATCGCTCAATTGCTCGGGTGATCGAGCAGGCACGCGCGCGCGGCTGCAGGCGCTCGAGCGGTCTCAAACTCGGGTGACGGTCTCCCGGCCGGCCAGCCTGGCCGGGCTTGACTCGCCCGCGGGCCTGGTTATCTTGCATCGCTCCCTGCCAGCCCAAGAGGTGTAGGGTCATGAAGAAAGCCGACCTCAAGCGCTTCAAGACAATGCTCGAAAGCAAGCGCTCCGCCCTGGTAACCAACGCCCAGACCATGACTGCCGAAAACATGGCGCTGGACACCAACGACCTACCGGACGAAATGGACCTGGCTTCGAGCGAGGGCTTGCAGTCGTTTCAATTCCGCCTGCGAGGCCGTGAGAAGACCTTCCTCGAGAAGATCGATCGCGCCCTGAAGAAGATCGAGCAAGGCGAGTTCGGGGTGTGCGAGGAGTGCGGCGAGCCGATCAGCGTCAAGCGCCTCGAGGCGCGTCCGGAAACCACGCTCTGCATCCGCTGTAAAGAGGATCAAGAGCGCCAAGAAAAAGACTTCGCCTAGGGTTTCGGCTGAGGATCACCCACGAGCGGCTTACCTCCTCGGACCGGCCCTGCGGCGTACTGTTGTACGCCTCGGCCCGGTCCTGCGGGGGCGCTCGCTCCTGAACGATCCTCAGCCGAAACCCACAGTGCGTGTCGAGCGAGCGGTGGCCGCAGGCCCCAACTGGGTCGCCTGCGCAACGGGCCGAGGGGCGCTAGAGCACCCAACATATTGAAACACGCACGATTTCGGGGCCCTCGCGGGCGCATGGCACGCCGCTCCCCGCTCGACGTAGGATGTGCTACGCCTTCGGGCTCCCGCCCGCACCCTGCACCCCGCCATGACCCCGACTTCGCACACGTTTCAATATGTTCGGTGCTCTAGGCGCCGAACTGGACTTGGATGTCGAGGGTTTCGCCGGCCGGCGCGTCCTTGAAGCGGAGGCGCTTGAACAGACGCTCCACGCAGGGCGTGGCGCGGGGGTGGCTGACCGTGCTCGAGGTCACTTTGGCGCTGCCCTTGCCCCGGCTTTGCACGTGGAGCTCGACCTGGAGCGCGCCCGCCGGCGACACGCCGCCCTTCTCCGAGCGCCTGCGGCAGTCGGCAAAGCCTGCGAACGACGTGCGCAGGGTGTTGAGCACCGCCTCGACCGCCTCGCGCGAGCCGGCGCTACCCACGGTGAAACCCACCTTGCCGTCGTCGGCGGTCCAGGCCGCCTCGAAGCCGCCGCCTGTCCGCTCGTGCACGTTGACCTGCGCGGCCGCTTCGCGCCGCCGAGCCATCTCGGCCTCACCCTTGGCGCGCGTGTTCTCGAACTGCAGCGTCACCGCCGCCGCCACCGGCCGCTCCAGCTTCCGCAGCGGCGCGTGCTCGAGCACGTGCTTGACGCAGCCAGTCAAGTCCGCGTCGGTGCCGCCGTACTCCTTGAGCTCGAGCGCAGGCGGCTCGTCGCCCTGCTCCAGCGTGATCTTGATCCCGATCGAGCCCACGCTGGTCGGGCGCTTGGCGATGAGCTCGCGATAGCACTTGCGCAGCGCCGGCAGCTTGTCGCTGACCAGCTCGGTGAGCTTGCTCAGCCGCTCGGGCGTGGTGGAGCGCAGGCCTTTGATCGCCAGCGTCACGTCGGAGCGGACATTGATGCTGGCCTGTCCCTGCCCCATGCCGCTCTGGGCCACGCCCTGCGCCCGCACCTGCGCCGGCCCCTGGCAGCACAACACAACCGCCACCACCGCGCCCCCAAGCCCCACTACTCGCCCCTTACTCGCCCGCACGTCCGCCCTCCCCTCACGCCGTCGTCGCTCGGCTGGTATCGTCACCGCCGGCAGGCAGCGGCGCCTGCGAGGGCCGCGTGCGCTGTTGTGGCAGCGTGATCGTGAACACCGTCTCGCCCGGACGGCTGCGCAGCTCGATCCGGCCGCCGTGATCCTGCACCACCTTCTGCACGATGGCCAGACCGAGACCGGTGCCGTCCGGCTTACCGTGCGAGGTGAAGGACTCGAATGCCCGCTCGCGGATCGCCTCCGGTACGCCGGGCCCATCGTCGGTGCAGCTCAACACCAGCGCGCCCGCCTCGTCGCGCCCCACGCCGATCGTGATCGTTCCGCCCTTGTTGCCGATCGCCTGGACCGCGTTGCGCACCAGATTGTGCACCGCCCGCCGCACCTTGTGCGGATCGAACCAGGCCACCCCGCGGTCCTCGAGCGCGAGCACCAGATCGATGCTGCGGCCCTCAAGCTCGTGACGCAAGTGCTCGGCGAGCTCGCGAAAGTACTCCTGCAGGTACACGCGGCTGAGCAACAGATTGGTGTCGCCGCGCGCGAACGCGAGGATCTCGCCTGTCATCGCGTTGACCGTCTCGACCTGACGCAAGATCGCCTCTCCATAACGCGCGCGCTGCTTCCCGTCCTCTTCGCTTTCCAGGAAACGGGCGTAGCCGGAGATCACCGTCATCGGCCCGCGCAGGTCGTGCACCACGCTGGAGAGCAGCTGGCCGATGGTCGACAGCCGCTCCTGGCGCTCGCGCCGCTGCCTCACCTGGGCGAGATCGATCGCCGTCGACACGTGGCCCGCGATCAACGCCGCGAGCTTCAGGTCGTCCTCGGTGAAGCCGCTGCGCCCGTGCGCCTTGTTGAGCAGCTCGAGCGCGCCCTCGCCCTCGGCCAGCCTCAGCGGCACGCACAAGAGCGAACGGGGGTGATAGCCCACCTGGTTTGCGATCTCGGTCGAGTGCCTCGGATCGCTGCCCACGTCGTTAACGATCTGCGGCTCGCCGTTGCGCGCGACCCAGCCGCAGATGCCTTGCTCCGCGCCAACCGTCAGCCGCCGCACCGCCTCGGGATCGCCGCCGACAGCGCAGCGGAAGCGCATATCGCCGGTTTGCGAATCGGAGAGCAGAATCGATCCGGCCTCGGCCGCGATGGCGTGGATGGCGCGCGCCAGCACGCCCTCGAGCAAATCGTCGAGCCGCGCCGCCGAGGCCGACACCTGCGCGATCTCGAACAGGACGTCGAGCTCGCGAACCTTCTGCTCCAGCCGCTCCTTGGTCTCGAGCAGCTCCATGTTCTTGCCGACCACCGACAGAAACAGCTTGCTGTTCTCCAGCGAAACCCCGACCTGTGACGCGAGCGCGGACAACATGCCTTCATCGTCGAGCGTAAAGTACAGCGAGCGCTTGTTGAGCACCTGCAACACACCGACGGTGCGACCGTGGTGGTTCTTCACTGGCACGCAAAGCGCCGACGTGGTGCGGTAGCCGGTGCGCCGGTCCCACTCGGAATCGAAGCGCACGTCCTGATACGCGTCCTTGACGTTGAGCGGGCGGCCGGTCTTCGCCACCCACCCCGGCAGCCCCTGACCGACCTGCAGGCGGATTTCCTGAGCCCGCCCTCCGTGGGAGAAGCGCGACCACAATCCGCCGGCCTCGTCGGTCAGGTAGAGCGTGGCTTGATCGGCGTCGATGATGCGCGTGATGCGCGCGAGCAGAATGCCCACCAGCTCGTCCAGGTCCAGCGTGGACCCCAACGCCTGGCCGATGTCCTGCAGCGCGCGAAGCTTGCCCTGCTCGCGCTCGAGCTCCGCCCGGAGCTCGGCGATCAGGCGGTCGCGCTCCTCGTCCGACGCGCTCGACACACCCACATTGTCTCACAAACCCGGCTGGGCCGCCAACGGGTCCACTCTGCCCGCCCGCAGCGCCGGAGCCCCTGCAGGCCGCGCGCGGCCGCGGGCTCGAGGGGCCCTCAGAATCCCACTCGCATCTCGGCGTAGTCGCCGACCGTGAGGTCGGTGTCCGAGCGGATGACCAGCGCGATGGTGGTGGTCTTGCGCACCTTGATCACGCGCAGCTCGGCGACGACTTCCTTC
Source organism: uncultured delta proteobacterium (assembly GCA_963778655.1). Classification (GTDB taxonomy): domain Bacteria; phylum Myxococcota_A; class Polyangia; order Polyangiales; family JAFGIB01; genus CAVZVA01. The sequence goes on along the minus strand of CAVZVA010000005.1, from coordinate 752,630 downwards.
GGCAGGATGCTTCGGTCGTACTTGGGCACCTCGGCCACGTTGCCGAAGTCGACCGGATCGGCCTGCAGGCTCTCCAGCCAGTTGTCGCCGCGGCGCACGACGAAGAAGCGGTTTCCGGGCTCGATGCCGTGGCCCTCGCCTACGTCGAGGAAGACCACGTTGCCGTACGACAATAGCGTGCGCGGGTGGACCGAGGCGATGATGCGCGCGGCGACGTTGGCCTGATTGGGCTTGGCGGCCACCAGGTCGAAGCGCCGGTCGAGCTTGGCCACGAACAACCCGCGCTCGATCGGATCGAGCGCCTCGGTGACGATGCCGCGCGCGACGTGCTTGTCCCGGTCGTAGTTGCGCACCACGATCGTTCCTAGGATCCTGACCAGCGTGCCCTTCTCGTGCCTGCCTCGGTCGGCCTTGGGCATCTTGCGGAACACGGTGTACGACTGACCGGCCGCAATGTTCTGATCGCCGCTGAACTTCACGTACACCTGGTCGCTCGGCGACAGCAACATGTTCTCCTGGTTGCCGCCGATGATCTGGCCGCTGGCCCGTAGCGCGTCGTCGTCCAGGTAGCCCTGATCGTGCAGGAAGATCATACCCGGCTTCCACGCGCCGCGCGGCACGACCACCGAGGAGGCGGTCTCAGTGCCGGCGAGCACGCCCGCGCTCACCGGAGCTTTCTCCAGGCCGCTAGGGCCGCCCTTCTTGAGCTGGGCCACGGTCTGATCCGCGCTCAGCGTCTGGGGTGACAGCCGGATCTGATCTCGCGGATAGATCCAGTGCGGATTGGTGATCTCGGGATTGTACGACCACAGCTCGGGCCAGTGCCATGGATCGCCGAAGTAGTGCTGCGAGATATCCCACAGCGTGTCGCCCTCTTGCACGACGTGCACGTCTTCTTCGGGGCTCGCGCCGTGTACCGCAGCGGTTCCGATGCGATAACCGCGTCGCTGCTGCTTGGCTTCGGCGATGCTGTGCGGTCCGTCATAGCGCTGGCCGGCGCCCTGCGCTCCCGCCGTTTCGCCGCCGAAGTCCGTGCTGTAGTCATCGCCAGCTTGTTGCGCGTACGCCGCAGCCGGACCCGCGAGCCATGACAAGATTCCGATCCATACCGCCTGCCTCATGAAGATCCCTCCCGGGAGGCGATGCGCGCCGCATCGCTGCTGGGGTATTGCTCGCGCACCTGCCGAAAATATCGCTCCGCCATCGCCTGGTCGCCGAGTCTCATGTGACACAGGCCGACCTTGAGCAAGGCGTCGGCCGCCTTGAGGCTGGCGGGAAAGCGCGACAGCAAGGCCTGGAATGCGACCAGGGCATCGGCGTACTGGCGCTGCGCGTAGTGGATCTCTCCTTGCCAGTAGGTGGCGCCCGCGGCCAGGCTGCCCTCGCGATAGCGATCCGCAAAGCGGGCCAGGGCCTCTAGCGCATCGTCCCAGCGTCGCTCGTGGACCAGCCGCAAAGCCGCGCGGTAGGCTTCCCGCTGCTCGGCATCGACGCCTGCGGCCGCGGCCGCGACGGCCGCAGCGTTGCGTGCCGCGGGCAAGGGCACCACGGGTAGCCGCGCCGGCACGCCGGGCGGCGGTGCCGGCAGCGCCACGGAGGGCTGCGGCTCGCGCGGCTGTTCGTACAGGCGCACGACCTGCACCGGGGTGCGGTCCGCCTCGCGGGAGCGCCCGCGGGCGGGCTCTGCCTCCGGATCCGAATCGGAGGCCTCCTCCTGCTCGCGATGCCGCTTGCCGATGTGCACCGTCTCGCTGATCTTCGCCGCGGCTTGCTCGCGCCAGTCGTGGCTCTCCTTTTCGAGCAGAGCCAGCCGCGCCTCGAGCTCCGAGATGCGCTGCTCGTCGTCGTCGCAGCGGCGCGCCAGCTGCTCGACCGGCGACTCCTGCTGGGCGCCGGGGACGGTGCCGGTCGGCTGCACAGCGGCTGCACCTGCGCAGCCGCCGAGCCACAACGCGAGCAACAGCCAGCGCGCCGCGTTCGTCACGTCGAATACCTCGAGCTTGTCGGCCGCTTGCACACCACAGCGACGCGATCGTACGGAGGCGCTTCCTGCGTGGTCAAAAAAGCCGCGGAAACGGCGTGGGCACGCGGCGCTCGGCCCGGCCTCGTTGTAGCCTGCGGCTATGTCTCCAAGCAAACGACTGGACGGCCCCGGTCTGTGCTGGCGCACCCTGCGCGTAGCTGACGCCGACGTGGTGTGGCTGCGCAGCGTGCTCGAAGGCTACGACGGGCTCGCCTCCCTGCACGGCAGCGGCAACGGCGTGGTGTCGCTGTGCACCCCGGAATCGCGCGCGCCTGAGCTCGACGCCCTGCTCGACGAGCTCACCCGCGAAGCCCCCGTGCTGGTCCTATGACGGGAGGGCACGCGCCCCTCCCGGCCGTCGGGCAAAGCCCGCCGGTGTGGCTTCGCTCCCGCGTGCGCTGCTGCGGCCTCGGCTTGGCAGCACGCGCGTCCTGCCCTGTTGAGAGCTACCCTCGCGAACGGCGGCTGCGCTCGCCTAGCACCCGATAGATCTGGAGCGGCTGAGCCTTGCCCTTGAGCGTGGCCGGGGGCAGCTCCTCCGCGTTGAAGTAGCTCTTGACCTTTTCGTAGGTGTTGGCGCTGATCACGATCTCGCCGGCCTGCGCCCGCGAGCACAGCCGCGAAGCGGTGTTCACCACATCTCCGATCACGGTGTACTCGAGCGCCTTGCTGCTGCCGAGATAGCCCGCCACTACCTGTCCGGTGTTGACGCCGATGCCGATGCGGATCGGCTCCTCTCCCTCGGCCACACGCATCAGGTTCCACTCCTCGAGCGCGTCCATTTGCTCGACCGCGACCTTCACCGCGCGGTAGGCGTCGTCGGGGTGTGAGACCGGCGAGCCGAACAGCGCCATGATCTCGTCGCCGACGAACTTGTCGAGCGTGCCCTCGTACTTGAAGATCACCTCGACCATCAGCTCGAAGTACTCGTTGAGCATGTCGACGATCTCTTCGGCGCTGCGTTTCTCGCTCATGGCGGTGAAGCCGCGAATGTCGCTGAAGAATACGCTGGTCTCGCGGCTCTGACCGCCCTTCTCGACCGCGACCTCGCCGCTCACCACGAGCTCGGCGATGGCCGGCGAGAGCAGGCGCTGGAAGCGTTGCCGCGTCAGCGCCTCCTGCTCGATCTTGGCGGCGAACAGGCTGTTCTGGATCGCGACCGCCGCCTGGTCGGCGACCGCCTGGGTCAGCTGCAGGTCCTTCTCCGTGAACGCGTTGGCGGCCACCTGCGAGTCGAGCACCATCACCCCGAGCAGCTGATCGGAGTAGACCAGCGGCACCGCCATGCTGGAGCGGATGCCCTGCATGATGATCGACTGCGCTCCCTTGAAGCGCGAGTCCATCAGCGCATCGCTCGACAGCACCGCGGAGCGGTCGCGCAGCACCTCGTTGATGATGGTGGTCGACAGCGCGACCGCCTCGGTGCCGTCTCCGTGCTTGGTGCGCACGCAGCGCGGGAGGAGCTTGCCCTGCTCGTCGAGCAGCAGCACCACGCCGCGGTCCACCGAGAGCAGCTCGAACGCGGTCGACAGGATCTTGGTCAGCAGCCGGTCGACGTCCAGCTCGCCCGCGATCGCGCGCGTGAGCTCGAAGCTGACCCGGAGCTTCTCGTAGTCGCGCCGCAACGCCGCGACGTCCTGCACCAGCCGTTCGGGTACGAAGTGCTGCTCCGCCTGTTGGGCCAGCTTGGCTCGGACGTGGCTCTCGACCATGCCGGGCGCCATCGTCACCAGCCCGGCAGCGCGCGTGGCGCCGAGGGCACCCGCTGCCTCGGCGCCCGCGGCCGGGGCGTCGAATACCAGCTTGGTGCCGCCCAGCGTCACCTCGTCGCCGGGTTTGAGCACGCGCTCGCTCTGGACCCGCTCGCCGTTGACGTAGGTCCCGTTGAGCGAGCCCAGGTCCTTGAGCACGAACCCGTCGCCGACCAAGTCGATGTGGCAGTGGTTCTTGGAGACGATGCGGTCGAGGATCTGGATCGAGTTGTCCGGGTGCCGTCCCAGCGTGTTGTGGCGGTCCAGCTCGACGGAACGCTCGGGAGTTTCCGGCGAGATGATCGTCAGGAGCGCCATACAGAGCTTGAGCCGCGCCGCAGAGAGTTTCGATCCTAGCGACCGGCCGGATCGGAGTAAAGCACGCCGCCGTCCCAGCCTGCGGGTGGATTCGGAACGGGAGGGGGCGTGGTCAGTTGGGCGCGCGGCCCGCGCGCCGGCGTAGCGGCTGCACGCCGCGCCGCTGCAACCTGCGCGCCAGCGCGGGAGAGCCCGACTCGCTCCAGCGCTCGTACAGCCGCACCACCTCGCCGTCGGTGCACAGCGCCGTGCGCTCGCGCACCTCGTCGAGAACGCGAGCCATGTCGTGAAAGCGCCCGCCCAGCTCCACGAACACCTCGGCGTGACCGCCGTGCCGCTTCTCGGCCTGGCCAAGGACCAGGTAGGCGTGTCCGCCCAGCTCGACCACATACGCTCGGCTCAGGCCGCGCCGGTCGAAGCTGTCAGGAAAGAAGCCACAGATGAACAGCGCCACGTCGCCGAGCTCCCGCATGCGCGCCAGGCGCTCCGGGCCGGTGGACTCGAGCGCCCGCCGAAATAGCGCAAAGAGCGGCTCCGAAAGCGCTTGTATCCTGTTGGATACTGAAAACCCGCTCAGCAGGTTGACGAGATAGCGCTGCGTGGGCTCCCCGGTCTCGACGCGCAGCTCGCGCATCGCCTCGGTCACCTGCTCGACGAAAAACGTCCGAACGTCCGCGCAGTGCTCGATTTCAGCCATCCAACCTCGCCCTGCTCCCTGGATTATCGCAGGAATTCCCGGCGGAGCAATGGAAGCATCCAGGCACTTGACTGGCAGGCCCGGAAGCTTATGTTGCCGGCCGCAAATGAGTCGGGCCAGGGGCGAGACGAGCGGGCCAGCCCGATCCCCCACCCGGAGGAGAGAGCCAATGTCCATTCGTCCCCTTCAGGACCGTGTTGTCGTTTCACGAATCGCCGAGCAAGAGAAGACCAAGGGGGGAATCATCATCCCCGATACTGCCAAGGAGAAGCCCGCTGAGGGCAAGGTGCTGGCGGTCGGCCCCGGCCGCGTGTTGGAAGACGGCAGCGTGCGCAAGCTCGACGTGAAGGTCGGCGACCGCGTGCTGTTCAGCAAGTACGGCGGCAGCGAGGTCACCATCAACGGCGAAGAGCTGCTGATTCTGCGCGAGGACGACATCCTCGGCGTGGTCGAGAAGTAGAGCGCGCGCCCGCGCCATTCGTTACGGAGGCAGGCAAACATGACAGCGAAAGAAATCATCTACGATACGAGCGCCCGCGACAAGATCCTCGCCGGCGTCAATGCCTTGGCCAACGCGGTCAAGGTCACCCTCGGCCCACGCGGCCGCAACGTCGTGATCGAAAAGAGCTTTGGCGCGCCCACCGTCACCAAGGACGGCGTGACCGTGGCCAAGGAGATCACGCTCGACGACAAGTTCGAGAACCTGGGCGCCCAGATGGTGCGCGAGGTGGCAGCGAAGACCTCGGACGTGGCCGGCGACGGAACCACGACAGCGACGGTGCTCGCGCAGGCGATTTACCGCGAGGGCTCCAAGATGGTCGCGGCCGGCCACAACCCGATGGACCTCAAGCGCGGCATCGAGGCTGCGGTCGAGGCGGTGGTCGACAAGCTGAGCAAGCTGTCCAAGGCCACCAAGGACCCGCGCGAGATCGCGCAGGTCGGCACCATCTCCGCCAACGGCGACGAGCAGGTCGGCAAGCTGATCGCCGAGGCGATGGAGAAGGTCGGCAAGGAAGGCGTGATCACGGTCGAGGAGGCCAAGGGCCTCGAGACCACGCTCGAGGTGGTCGAGGGCATGCAGTTCGACCGCGGCTACCTCTCGCCCTATTTCGTGACCGACCAGGAGCGGATGGAGGCGAGCCTCAACGACGCCTATCTGTTGCTGTGCGAGAAGAAGATCTCCAGCATGAAGGATCTGCTGCCGGTGCTCGAGGCGATCGCCAAGCAGGGCAAGCCGCTGCTGATCGTCGCCGAGGACATCGAGGGCGAGGCGCTGGCCACGCTGGTGGTCAACAAGCTGCGCGGTACGCTGGCTTGCGCGGCGGTCAAGGCGCCCGGCTTCGGGGACCGCCGCAAGGAGATGTTGAAGGACATCGCCGTGCTGACCGGCGGCCAGGTGGTGAGCGAGGACCTCGGGATCAAGCTCGAGAACGTCACGCTCAGCGACCTCGGCACCGCCAAGCTGATCACGATCGACAAGGAGAACACCACGATCGTCGACGGCGGCGGCAAGAAGGCGGACATCAAGGGCCGCATCGAGACCATCCGCCGGCAGATCGACGAGACCACCAGCGACTACGACCGCGAGAAGCTGCAGGAGCGGCTGGCCAAGCTCGTGGGCGGCGTGGCGGTGGTGCGCGTCGGCGCCGCGACCGAGGTCGAGATGAAGGAGAAGAAGGCGCGCGTCGAGGACGCCCTCAACGCCACCCGCGCCGCGGTCGAGGAAGGCATCGTCCCCGGCGGCGGCACCGCGCTGCTGCGCAGCCAGACCGGCCTCGAGAAGCTGGGCCTGCCGGACGACCAGCAGGTGGGCGTGGCCATCATCCGGCGCGCGCTGGAGGAGCCGATCCGTCAGATCGCGAACAACGCCGGCGTGGAAGGCTCGATCGTGGTCGAGAAGGTGCGTAACGGTAAGGGCAACTTCGGCTACAACGCGGCGACCGACACCTACGAGGACCTGGTGGCGGCGGGCGTGATCGACCCCACCAAGGTGGTCCGCACCGCGCTGCAGAACGCGGCCTCGGTGGCCGGGCTGATGCTCACCACCGAAGCGCTGATCGTCGAGAGGAAGGAAGACAAGCCTGCGGCTGCCGGCATGGGTGGTCCTCCGGGCATGGACATGTAGCTCGACCAGCTGCGACGTCCCGCGCGCTCGCGTGCGGGACGTCGCCCCTCCCTCTCAGGGCCGGAGCGAGTCGCCGCGCTCGCACAGCGCGAGCAGGGACTCCAGCTGCTCGGCCAGCGGCCCCTCGCTCGCGGCGCCTTGCAGCGCGCGCAGCGCGGTCTGCAGCGCGGACAGGCGGCCGCGGTCGCGCGCCAGCTGACCGCTCAGCTCTACGATGCGCTGATCGCGCAGGGACACCTGCTCTTCCAGCCCCTCGATCGCCTCGATGTAAGTCGGCATCCCGGGCTGGGTGGTCTCAGCCGGCGTCGCCGCATCCTCTTCGAAGCGCGGTGCCGCCGCTTGCAGCCCGGCGCGGGCCGGCTCGAGCGAGGCGCCCAGCTGCTCGAGCGTGCGGCGCAGCTCGGCCAGGGCCGCGGCCAAGGCTTCGGCCCGCTGCTGCTGCGCGGCCGCGTCGCGCTCGAGCACGAGTGAGCCCTGCTCGACCTGCTCGCCGCGCGCTTGTGCCGTGCTCAGCTCCTCCCGCACCCGCTCCAGCTCGCGTTCGCGCAGCAGGTGTTCGGCGGCGTTGCGCGCAAGCTCGTCGGCAACCTCCTTGGTCTTCTCGTTTTCTCTCGTAATCGCCTGATCAAGCTCGTGAATTCTCTGCGCTAGCTGCTCGCGTTCCGCACCTGCGCCGGCCTCCAGCGCGGCCCGCTCGGCGCGGCTCTGGGCGAGCGTGCCGCGGGCCTCGGCAGCCGCGGCTTGCGCGGCGGCCTGAGCACGCTCGGCTTCCTGCAGGCGCGCGCGCAGCCCCGCCCGCTCGCCGGCCAGGGCATCGACTTGCACCGCCAGAACGCGGCGCGCGACCCCGGCCAGCTCGACTTGCTCGCGCGTCTCAGCCAGTGCCCGTTCGAGCCCGTGAGCCTGCTCGCCCGCCGCCTGCAGGTCGTGCTCGACCAGCACCAGCCGCGCCTGCGCCAGATCACGGCCCTCCTCGATTTCCGCGCGCGAGGACAGTAGCCCGCGCACCGTGCCGGCCAGGCGCGCGCAGGTCAGCGGCAGCGACTCCCCCGCCTCGGCGCCGTCGCTCGCCCCGGCCGCAACCAGGTGCCCCATCAGCTCGTCCAGGCGCAGGGCGCCCTCGGCACGCGCGGCCTCCGCCTCGAGCGCGCGGCTAACCGCCAGCTCCCGCTGGCGCGCCAGCTCGGCGAGCTCGGCCGCGGCCGCCGGACCCGCCGCGCTGCCCGCCAGCCGGGCCAGCGCGTCGCGCAGCAACCCCTGGAGTCGCTCGAGCTCGCCGCGCGCCGCCAGCAGCTCGCGCGCGCGCGCTGCCAGCAGCTCCTCCAGCCGTGTGGTCTCGGCTTCGAGGGTTGCGGCTGCTGCGGTCGCCGCCGGGGCTGCCGCAGCGCCGGGCTGCTCCTGGACCCGCGCGCCCGGCTCGGAACGCGTCTCGACTTCGACCGTCGTGCCCTCGGAGCTGGAACCGCCCATGCCTCGCCTGCTTGCGCGCCCGCGCGGGCCGCGGCGCGGCCTCCACCGGGGGCGGGGCGCCGATCATTGCGCTTTTCCCGCCGGGTTGCCACACGAAATGCGCGACCACGACCCGCCCCGCGCCCCAGCCGGCGGTCTGCTACCTTTTGCTCGTGAGCACTCAAGCCCGGCGCGACGCAGCCGACGCGGTGGCGTCGTACCTGCGCGGCCTGCGCGCGCGCGCCACCCTGCTGCATGCGGTACGAGCGGCCTGCGCGGCGCTGGGCGTGGCCAGCGTGTCGCTGCTGGTGGTGGGCGGGCTGTCGGGGCCGGTGGTGACCCCGGTGTTCTCGCACGTCGCACTCGCGCTGCTCGGCCTGCTCGCGGGCGCGGTGCTGCTGCGCGGGCTATGGCCGCTGCGCCGCCTGCGCGGCGTCGGCAGCTGCGAGCTGCTGGCGGAGCGCCAGCCGGCGCTGGCTTCGCGCGCGCGCAGCACGCTCGAGCTGCAGCACGCGTCGCTTTCGAGCTCGCCCGCGCTGGTGGCCGCGCACGCGCGCACGGTGCGCGATGCCGTCTCGGCGCTGCCGCCTTCGCAGGTGGTGCCGGTGCGCTGGTTGGAACAGCGGCCGGTGCTGTTCGGGCTGCTGTGCGTGGCGATGAGCGCGGCGCTGCTGCGCGCCAACGACGCGCTGCGCGGCGGCGCCTTCGCCCTGCTCCACCCGGCGCACATGCGGCCCGACGGGCTGCGCGTCGCGCGCGTGGTCTCGCAGCTCGACGCGCGCCTGGTGTACCCGAGCTATCTCTCCGCCGAGCCGCTCGAGCTGCACGACCCGCGCGTGATCGAAGCGCCGCGCGGCACCACCGTCGAGCTGCTGGTGGGCCTGCGCGTGCCGGCCCAGCAGGGCACGCTCGCGCTCGGCGGCACCGACGTGCGCCTGAGCGCGGCGCCCAACGGCAAGCTGTTCGGGCGCTTCGTGGTGCGCGAAAACGCCGCGCTCGCGCTGCGCGCCTACAGCGGCGGACACTGGTACGAGGACAGCCAGGCGCGGCGCGTGCACGCGGTGCAGGACCATGCGCCCAGCGCGGTGCTGCAGCCGCCACCGCTGACCACGGTCGAGGCGCAGGACCGAGTGCCGCTTACGTGGAGCGCCGGCGACGACCACGGTCTGGCCGCGGTGGAGCTGGTGATCCGCGCTCCGGGCGGCCCCGAGCAGCGCCAGCGGCTGTGGTCCTCGCTGGCCTCGGACAAGCCACAGCGCAGCGTGCACGACCAGACCGAGCTGGTACCGGCGGAGATCGGCGCGCGGCCCGGCGACGTGCTGCTGCTGTGGCTGGAGGCGCGCGACGGCGACGTGGTGTCGGGGCCGAACGTGACCGAGTCGAAGTCGATCAGCCTCGAGATCGCGACCGACGCCGAGCAACTTTCGCTGCGCTTGCCGCTGCTGCGCGAGGTGCTGGACGGCGCGCTCGGCGCGCTGGCCGATCGACTTGAGACCGCGCTGCCGGCGCAGGCGACGCAAGCCGAGCAGCGCGCCGAAGAGCTGCGCGGGGGCAGCGAAGGCTGGCTGGGCAGCCTGCAGCAGCTGATCGCGGCGGCACGCCAGCACCGCGAGCAGCGCGGGCTCGACGCCGAGCAGCTCCAGGGCATCCTCGATCGCACCCGCCACGAGCTGCGGCGCGAGGCCAGCCTCTACCACGGGGGCGGGCACGCGCAGAAGCAGCGGACCGAGGCCGACGCGCGCGTGGTGGCCGAGCACGAGCGCGACGTGTTGCTGCTCTCGGACATGCTGGCGCAGGGACTGGTCGATGAGGCGCGCAACCTGACGCACGAGCTTTCCGCGCTCAAGGACCACATCAAGGAGCTGCTCGAGCAGCTCAAGGCGCACAACAGCCCGGAGGCGCAGCGCGCGCTGCTGGCCGAGATCGCCAAGGCCCAGCGCCGCCTGCGCGAGCTGGGGCAGAGCCTCGCACGCCTCAGCAACCGTGTGCCCAGCGAGTTCATCAACCGCGAGGCGCTGCCGCAGAGCGACGCCAAGAACGCGCTCGAGGAGCTGCGCGCCGCGGTCGAGGCGGGCGACCTCGACGCGGCCGAACGCCAGCTCGCGGCGCTCGGACAGCAGCTCGACCAGATGTCCGAGCACATCGAGAGCGGCGGGGCGCGCTTTCGCGAGGCGCACTTCGGCGCGCGCGATCGCGCGCTGGCCGCGGCCCGGCAGAAGGTCAGCATGCTGGCCGCCGAGCAGGCGCGGCTGGCCGAGCGCAGCCACGAGCTGGTCAAGCGCGCCGCGGCGCGCGCCCGAAGCCAGAGCGGCGATGCGAACGCGAGCCAGGAGATGCAGCGCGCGGCCGACGAGCTGGAGCGCGACCTGCAAGCGCTTCACGACACCGACCAGGGCGGCCCCGAGGCGCCCTGGCTCGACCGCGCACGGGCGCGCATGAAGGATGCGGCCGACGCGATGCGCACCGGGGACATGGCCGAGGCGCGCGCGATGTCGGCCGCGGCCGGTAGCAGCCTGGAGCAGGCCGGCTCGAGCCTGGAGCAGGACGCGCGTATGTTCCCCGGTCACGGCAACCCCGCGGCCCAGCGCGCGGACGCGGCCCACGCCGCTGCCGGCAAGCTGCGGAAGCTGCAACGGCAGATCGATCAGGCGACGCCGCAGCTGGGGCGCTTCGTCGGCGAGGGCGATCGGGAGCAGATGCGCGCGGATCTCGATCCGCAGCAGCAAGCGCGAAAGCAGGCCGAGAGCTTGCAGGGACAGCTCGGCAAGGGGCCGGACGGCACGCCGCTCTCGCCCGACGCCGAGCACGGCCTGGAAGGCGCCAGCGACGCGATGCGGCGTGCCGAGCACGCGCTCGAGCGGGGTGATCCGCAGACTTCCGCGCTCGAGCAGCAGGACGCCAGCGAGCGGCTGCACCAGCTCGAGGAGCGCCTGGCGCGCAAGGGCCGCGGCGGCGCGCAGCCTGGCGAGGGTGAGCGCGACGCCAGCCGTGAGGGCGACGGCTCGGGCATGCGCATCGAAGGTCAGGTGCGGATTCCGGGCGCGGACGAGTTCCACGGCCCGGTGCAGATGCGCAGGCGCCTGCTCGACGCGATGCGCGAGCCCGCGCCCGGCGACTACAAGGCGGCGGTCGCGCGCTACTACGAGGAGCTGCTGCGATGAGCCGGCGCGCCGCCACCACCGCCGGCATGCTGCTGGCCGCCGTGCTGGCGAGCGGCACCCCGCGCGCGGGGGCGGCGCCCCAGCCGCAGGGCGCGCACAAGGCGCAGGCCACCGATCTGCTGGAGCAGGCCTCGGACGCGATCAGCGAGCTGCGGCTAGAGCAGGCCCAACGCCTGCTCGCGCAGCTCGCGGTCGATCACGCGGGCGTGCCCGAGGTGCTGTTCGAGCAGGCTCGGCTGCGCTTCTATCAGGGCGACTACGCGCAGGCGGTGGCGCTGGCCGACCGTGCCTTGCCCGGCGCGACCAGCCACGAGCGCAAGCCGTGGCAGTCGATGCGCGACTTGATGGCGGCGACGCTCGACGTCACGCAGGGCTTCGAGCGCAAGGCGTCGGCGGACGGGCGCTACGTGGTGCGCTACCCGCCGGGCAAGGACGCGCTGCTGGCCGATTACGCGCTGGACGTGGTGGCCGCCGCCGACCACGCGCTGCAGCAGACCTTCGGCGTGCCGCTGCCCGGGCCACTGCGGATCGAGATCTATCCCTCGCCGGAGACGCTGGCGCAGGTGTCGGCACTGACCGTGGAGCAGATCCAGACCACGGGCACGGTCGCGCTGAGCAAGTTCAACCGACTGATGATCACTAGCCCCAAGGCGCTGGTGCGCGGCTACCCCTGGGCCGACACCATCACCCACGAGCTGGTGCACCTGGTGTTGTCACGCGTGACCGGCGACCGCGCACCGGTGTGGCTGCAGGAGGGCACGGCCAAGCTCTTCGAGCGTTCGTGGCGCGGGCCCGACGCCGGGCTGCAGCTCGATCCCGGCGGGCGCGTGCTGCTGCAGCAGGCCGCGGCCAAGGGCAAGCTGCTGACCTTTGAGCAGATGCACCCCTCGATCGCCATGCTGCCCTCGGAGGACGATGCGGCGCTGGCCTTTGCCCAGGTGGCCACCTTCATGCAGCTCTACGTGCAGCGCTACGGCATTCCCACGCTGCGCGCGGCGCTCGCGCAGATCAAGGACGGCGCCGACGCACGCGACGCGCTGAGCAAGGCCGCCGGCGTGCCGTTCACGCGCCTCGAGAGCGACTGGAAGGCGTCGCTGCCCACCGAGACCGAGGGACCAGCGCCGGCGCACCGGCTCAAGCGGCGCTTCAAGGTCGGAAATGGGCCGACCGACGAAAGCGCGGACGTGGTGGAGAGCGACGCGCGGCGCTTTCTGCGCATCGGCGACATGCTGTGGGATCGCGGGCGCACGGCGGCGGCGGCGCGCGAGTACGAGAAGGCACATCACGCCGACGAGCAGGACCCGATCGTGGCCGCGCGCTACGGGCGCGCCGCGCTGCAGGCCGGCGACGCACGCGCGGTGATCGCGGCGCTGCAGCCGCAGGTCGCTCGCTACCCGAGCCACGCGCCGACCCACGCCCTGCTGGGCGCGGCGCACCTGCGGCTGGGCGAGATGGCGGCCGCGCGCGAAGCGCTGCGCGAGGCGATTTGGATCAACCCCTTCGATCCGCAGCCGCACTGCGACCTGGCACGCGCGACCGACGACCCGGCCCAGGCGCGCCGCGAGCAGCGCGCCTGTGACTCGTTGCGCTGAAGGCGAGACGGCCCGAGCGCGGGCTCGGCGCGAGCTTGCGCGCTTGGTCATCGTGCCCGCTTGACGTAGAATCGCGCGTGCGGAATGCGCGAGACGACGCGGGGCACATCGATGGTGACGGGCGCGCTGTGCGCGGCTGCGGTCGCGCTCGGCTGCGGCGGCCATGATCCGGCCGCGAGCCCGGACGCGGGAGCGAATGCCGGAGCCGACGCCGCCAGCGCTGCAGCGGCAGCGGCCGCAGGCGATGCAGGCGGCGGCGCGGACAGCGGCTCGGATGCGGGCAGCCCGAGCGCCGACGCCGGCTCGCCGACCGGCGGTTCCGGCGGCGCGGGCGGCTCGAGCGCCAGCTGTGACGACGATACCGTCACGCTCGGCGCCACCGACTACACCGAAGCACCCAGCTCGGACGATCCCACGGTGTGCGACGCGCAGATCATGGCGGTGCACTACGACGACCTGGTGGCGACGGGGCCCGGCTACAACCTGCTGCTGCACTACGGCTGGGACGCGCCCGCCAAGGCGTTCGGCAGCTTCGTCACGATCAACCTGTATGGCACCGCTGCCGGCGACTACGAGATCGGGCTGGCCAACGGGCAAGCCGACCTGGTGTGGTCGCTACCCAGCGGTCTGTGCACCGCGAGCGGCGGTCGCCTCAGCATCGACGCGGTCGGCAACATCGGTGGCGTGATCAAAGGTAGCTTGCACGTCGACGGCTTCGCCGGCGCGGCGGGTTGCCCGGCCGATGGCCTCGACGGCAGCTTCACGATGACCATCGTCGATAGCACCTCGCTTTGAGCCAAGGCGGCTCCCGCCCAATCGCCGCACGGCGCGGGTCGCGCCTGCCTGGGCGCCAAAGCCGCGCCGCTCAGCGCGGGGCAGTGGCGCCTTCGGCACTGCCTGCGTCGAACGCCAGGAACGGCCGCACGTCAAGCGGGCCCTGCAGCGCCGGGTCCGCGAGCGCGGCTTGCAGCGCGCGCACCTGCGCGTCCTCGGGCCGCAGCCGCGCCGCGAGCGCGAGCGCGGAGCGCGCCTGGGGCAGCGCGCCGCGCGCGGCGTAGAACAGCGCGTCCATGTAATGCCCCCAGAGCAGCTGGCGTGCGGTCTCGACCTCGGAGATGCCGGCGCCGAGGTCGCGATAGATGCGCAGGTACACCCTGCGCTGCAGCGCAGCGGCCGGCGCCAGCATCGCGCGCGCGGTCGAGGCCTGCACACTGGCGTAGAGCAGGCCCATCGGCAGCAGCGAGGCGTAGGCAGCAGGCGGCACGTGCGAGTCGAGCTCGATCAGCACCGGACGGCGTGTGGCCAACCGCGAGAGCGCCGCGGGGTCGACCTGCTGGGAGCGGGCGAAGGCGTCAACCAGCCCGCGCAGATCTGGATGCCGGCGCACCACGGCCTCAGCGACGCCGGGGTAGCCCAGGAAGGGCAGCGGCAGCAGCTCGAGGTCCGGGCGCACTTGCTCGGTTGCGGCGATCTCGAAGTGCCGGAACACAGTCTGCGGCGTGGTCGCGACCACCGCTGTGCGCGCGGGCAACCCGCGCTCGCGGTACTCGTCGAACAGATCGGTGGCGTGGAATCCGGAGAGATCGACGCGCGGCAGCCCGCGGCCGAATGCCAGCGCCAGCGCGCCGGCCAGCACCAGCCACAGCGGCGCGACCAGCTTGCGCGACCAGGGCTCGCTCTGCGTCGCAAACGACGCCAGCGCCGAAACCCCCGCGCTCGCCAGCAGCGCGACGGCCGCGATGCCGGAGGTCATATAAGCGATCGCATCGGGATTGCCGCGCACGGCGCCCAGCCAGGGCCGCACCCCGAACACCGAGGCCGCGCAGGCTAGCCACAGCAGACCGAGCGGGCGGCTCTGGCGCCGCCGCAGCGCCGCGTACAGGCCCCACAGCGCGACCAGCGCGAACACGCCCTGCATGTCGTCGACCAGCACCACACCGGCATCCGCGTAGCGCTCGGAGAGCGGCTGCGGCGAGCGCTCGCCCACGTAGCGCGTGTAGACCTTGGCGCTGACCACCCAGGCCATGCGGGCGAAGGTCTCGGGGTCGCCCAGGTTCGCGGGCGGATGGCGGGCCGCGCGCACCGGCAGGTAGGCGTAGGTGCTCAGCGCCAGCAGGCCGAGCGCGGCGCAGATCAGCACCGGGCGCGGGCCGGCACGCCGCAACGCGAGCCCGGCGCAGCCGATCAACGCCGGAAACATGAAGAAGGCCATCACGTGGTGGTTGCAGAGGCCGAGCCCCACCGCGAGCGCCGCGGCGTACAGAGGACGGCGGTCGCGCCCGCCGTCCTCGACGAAGCGCGCCATGCGCTCCATGGCGAAGAACGAGCTCAAGTCCTGCAGCGCGTAGACCTCGGGGCGGATGGCCTGGAACCAGACCGCGTAGCCGAACGCGCACAGCCACGCGCCGAGCAGCGCGATCGGCGTGACCAGCGCGGCCGATCGCAGCCCGAACGCGCGCGCGGTGCTCTCGCCGGCGCGAAACAACAGCACCGCGCCCAGCGCGGCCGCGAGCGCCTGCCCCAGCGCCACGCGAAACGCCAGCGGACCCAGCGGCAGCAGGGTCAGGGTCTTGCCGTAGAGCCCGGTCAGCGGATGACCGGGCGGGTGGGCGATGTCGAGCCGCACCGCCATCGCCACGAACTCGCCGCCGTCGAGCCAGTAGCCCGCGCCGCTGAGCGTCCACAGATACATCGCCAGCGGGAAGCCGGCCGCGAGGGCCAGAACGAGTCGCCGGCGCACCGCGGCAGTCTCCCAAACATGCGGTCGCACGGTCAACGCCCGCGGTGCGCGCGCCCCGCCTCGGACCCTTCCGGTTGGCACGCAGCTCCCCGCAGAGTACGATCCCAGCGCATGCTTACCGCGCGCTGGCGCGGCGCTCAGCCATGAACGAACCGGTGCAGCTCAGGGCCCACGACGACGTCGAGCTGGTCGCGCGTCTGGCCGAGGCCCGCGCGCAGATCGTGGAGCAGCTGCGGCGGCGCATCGTCGGCCAGGAACAGGTGATCGAGCTGCTGCTGATCGCCCTGTTCGCGAAGGGGCACGGCCTGCTGGTCGGCGTTCCGGGGCTGGCCAAGACCTCGCTGGTGATCAGCCTGGCTCAGGCGCTCTCGCTCAAGAGCAACCGCATCCAGTTCACGCCGGACCTGATGCCCACTGACATCACCGGCACCGACGTGCTGGAGCAAGACGCCGGCAGCGGCCAGCGCCGCTTTCGCTTCGTGCCCGGCCCGGTGTTTACCAACGTGCTGCTGGCCGACGAGATCAACCGCACGCCGCCCAAGACCCAGGCCGCGCTGCTGCAGGCGATGGAGGAGCAGCGCGTCACGGTGGGCGGCGTGACGCACCCGATCGAGGCCCCCTACCTGGTGTTCGCGACGCAGAATCCCATCGAGCAAGAGGGCACCTACCCGCTGCCCGAAGCGCAGCTCGACCGCTTCATGCTGCAGATCGAGGTGGGCTACCCCTCGGTGCAGGACGAGCTCGAGATCGTGCGCCGCACCACCGCGCCGGAGCGGGCGGGCCCCGACTCGGTGCTGACGCGCGCGGAGATCCTGTGGCTGCAGGATCTGGTGCGGCGCGTGCCGGTCGCGCCGCACGTGATCGAGCACGCGGTGCAGATCGTGCGTGCCTCGCGACCTGAGGACCCTTCCGCGCCCGAGCTGGTCAAGCACTACGTCGGCTTCGGCGCGGGCCCGCGCGCGAGCCAGGCGTTGATTCTCGGTGCGAAGGCGCGCGCGGTGCTCGAGGGGCGCTATGCGGCCGAGGTCGAGGACGTGCGCGCGCTGGTCGCGCCGATCATGCGCCACCGCCTGGTCATGAACTTCCGCGGCGAGGCCGAAGGGGTGTCGTCGCTGAGCGCGCTCAAGGTGATCGTGGCCGAGCTCTCCGCATGAACGACCCGGCCGGCACCAAGGTGCTGGACCAGGAGGTCGTGCAACGCGTCGCGAACCTGCGCGTGCGCGCGCGCCGCGCGGTCGAGGGCCTGCGCTCCGGCATCCATCGCAGCCCGCACCGGGGCGCCAGCGTGATCTTCGCCGAGCACCGCGAGTACAGGCCGGGCGACGACCTGCGCTTGCTCGACTGGCGCGCGTTCGCGCGCAGCGACCGCTACACCATCAAGCGCTTCGAGCAAGAGACGCACCTGCGCGCCCACCTGCTGTTCGACGTCTCGCCTTCGATGAGCTACGACGGCGGTGATCCCAAGCTCGACAAGCGTGGCTACGCGGCCACGCTGCTGGCGGCGATGGCGTTCATCCTGCTCGGGCAGGGCGATGCCGTCGGCCTGCTCACGCTGGACGCGACCCTGCGCGACAGCATTCCGGCGCGGGCACGACCCGGACAGCTCGAGGCGATTCTGGGGCTACTCGGCCAGCCGCCCTCCCCCGGCGCGCAGCAGACCAATCTCAGGGCCGCGCTCAGCGCGTGCAGCGAGCGCGTGGGCCGGCGCGGGCTGCTGGTGCTGGCCAGCGACCTGCTGGACCTCGCGCCGGCCGCGCTCGAGCCGCTCAGCCGACTGCACGCGCTCGGCCACGACACGATCGTGTTCCACGTGCTGCATCCCCACGAGCTCGAGCTTCCGTTCGGCGAGCGCATGCGCTTCGTCGACCCCGAGAGTCAGGAGAGCCTCGACACCGACCCCGAAGCCGTGCGCCGGGCCTATCTCGACGAGGTCAACGCGTTCGTGGTCGGCTGCCGCCAGCGCTGCACCGCGGCCGGCGCCCGCTACGTGCTCGCGCGCACCGACACGCCGGTGCAGGAGGCCGTGGCCGAGGCGCTCAGCCGGAAGACACGGCGCGCATGGGCCTAGAGGCACCGCTCGCGCTGCTCGGGCTGGCCGCGGCCGTGCTGCCGTGGCTCGCTCACCGCATTCGCCGCCGCAATCTGCCACCGGTTCCGTTGCCGACGCTGGCGCTGCTGCGCAAGGCCGAGACGCACAAACGCCGCAGCCGCGGGCTGACCGACCTGCTGCTGCTGCTGCTGCGCGTCGCGGTGGTGGTGGCGGCGTGCCTCGGCCTGGCCGCGCCCTACGCCACCGCGCGCCTGAGCTTCGGCGACGGCAGCATCGCCAGCGCCGCGATCGTGATCGACGACTCGCTGTCGATGATGCGCCGCGAGGGCGCCACCACGCTGCTGCAGGCGGCGGTGGAGCGCGCGCGCCAGGCGGTCGCGTCGCTGCCGGCCGGCTCGGAGGTCTCGCTGATCGCGGCCGGCGCGCGCGCGCGGCTGCTGCTGCGCCGCAGCAGCGACCTGCGCCTGGCGCGGCTCGAGCTCGACCGCCTGCCTCAGCAGAGCGTGCGCGGAAACGACCTGGGCTCGGCGCTGAAGCTCGCCGCCGAGCAGCTGCAGGCGGCGCGTTACACCACGCGGCGCGTGCTCGTGCTGAGCGACTTCGCCACCCACACCAAGCTCACGCCGGCCGACGTGCGCATCGAGGGGGTGCAGGTCGTGCTCGAGCGCATCGGCTCGGTTCCCGCGCCCGCGAATCTCTACTTCACCTCGGCGCGCGCGCTGCCCGATCCGAGCGTCAAGGACCAGACCTCGATCGCGATCGAGCTCGCGGCCTACGGCGAGGCGCCCGAGCGCGTGCCGGTCAGCGTGCGTTCGGGCGGGCGCGAAATCGCGAAGACCAGCCTCGAGCTGGTCTCGGGGCGGGCGCGCGGGCTGATCGAGCTGCCGACGCCCTCGCCGGAAGCCGACCCCACCGCCCTGCTGCACATAGACGCCAGCGACGCGCTCGAAGCCGACAACGTGGCCGGCGTGTTGCTGCGTCCCTCGGACGCGGTGCAGGTGATGCTGGTCAACGGCGATCCGCATCCGGCCTCCGACCGCGACGAGCTGCACTACGCGCTGCGGGCGCTGCGCCTCTCCTCCGGCACCGAAGGCAGCCTGGCGCTGCGCACCGTGGACGCGAGCGCGCTCGGCAAGTACGACCTGGCCCAGGTCGACGTGGTGGTGCTGGCCAATGCGGAGGCTCCCGACCCGCCCACGGTTGCGCGGCTGCAGCGTTTCGTGGAGCAGGGCGGCGGCCTGATCGTCGCGGCCGGAGATCAGGTTCAGCCGCGCGCATACAATGCCGCCCTCGCCGAGCTGCTGCCGTGCCGCATTCGCGCGCGGGCGCAGAGCGCCGAGATCGGCTTTGCGCCGCCGCCGCCTTCGCAGCTGTTGCCCTCCGGGCCAGCGGGTCTCGCGCAGACCAAGACCAGCCAGCGGCTGATGCTCGATTGCGACGGCGAGGTGCCCCTGCGCTTCAGCGATGGCGCGCCGGCGCTGGCGGAGGCGACGGTCGGCCGCGGGCGCAGCGCGTTGCTCGCGGTGAGCCTCGACGCGGACTGGAGCGACTTGCCGTTCCGGCCCGGCTATCTGCCGTTGCTGGCACGGTTGATCCGCGAGGTCGCGGGCGCATCGCTCGCGATCAGCGGACCGGTCAGCGCGGGCGCGCCGGTGCGCCTGGCGGTGCCGCCCGACGCAGCGCGCATGGAGGTGGTCACGCCCGAGGGGGTGCGGCTGCGCTTCGACGACGTGCGCGGCAAGACCAGCGTCGAGCTGGCGGCCACCGACAGCGCCGGCGCCTATCGCGTGCTGGCAGCGGGCGAGCGCGGCGTGCTGGCCGACGTTCCCCGCGGCGCATTCGTGGCCGAGAGCCCGCGCGCGGAAAGCGACCTCACGGCCATCCCGGACGTGCAGAGCTGGGGCCTGCGCGCGGCGCGAGCCAGCTCCGCAGCCACGGTCAAGCAACCGCTGGCACCCTACGTGCTGCTGGTGTTCGCCCTGCTCGCGCTGGTCGAAGGCGTGGCGCGCCTGAAGGCGCGCTGAGGGGCGTGCCGGCCTGCTTCAAGGCTGTTGCGCGCTCGCCGTGCTCAGGCGGCGGGTTTCGACGATGCGCTCGATGCCGGCGAGGTCGCGGTGGAGCTTGGCGGGTGCGAAGCCGCCGGCGGCCTGCAGCAGCGCGGCGACCTCGCGAGCCTGGCCGTGGCCCACCTCGAGCAGCAACGCGCCGCCCGGCTCGACGAAGTCCGCCACTGCTGCGCACAGACGGCGCAGTACCTCGAGCCCGTCGTCCCCGGCCAGCAGCGCGCTGCGCGGCTCGTGCTGCGTGACCTCGGGCGCGAGCTCCGGCCATTCACGCTCGCCGACGTACGGCGGATTGGCCACCACCAGCGGATAGCGCGCGCCCGCAGGCAGGGCCTGGAACAGATCGCCCGGCCACAAGCGCACGCGCTCGCCGAGCTGGTAGCGCCCGAGGTTGCGCGCGGCTACCTCCAGCGCGGCTTGCGAGAGGTCGGTGGCGTCCACATGCAACCCGGGCCGCTCCAGCGCCAGCGCCAGCGCGACCGCACCGCTGCCGGTGCACAGGTCGAGCGCGCGGGTCGCGCCCGCCGGCAGCGCGTCGAGCGCGCGGTCCACCAGCAGCTCGGTCTCCGGCCGCGGCACCAGCACGTCCGGGGTGACCTCGAGCTCGCGGCGGTAGAACTCGCGGCGGCCCAGGATGTAGGCGACCGGCTCGCGCTTGCGGCGCCGCCGGACCAGCGCGCGCACCGCGTCCAGCTCTGCGGCGAGCAGCGGCCGCTGCATGTCCATGTAGAGCCGCACCCGGTCGCAGCCGAGCGCGTGGCTCAAGAGCAGCTCCGCATCCAGCCTGGGCGTGGCCAACCCGAGCGCAGCGAAGTCCCGGGTCACCCACCCGAGCATGCGCTGCACTGTCCAGACGTCGGCCACGGGGAGGATGTCTCGTGTCTCCGAGGTGACGCCTCGGTTACGGCATCCTCTTGATCTTCATCTTCGGGGCGGCACCGCTCTCGGCCAGCGCCTGGCGCGCGAGCTTGGCGATCTCCGGCTGACTACCCTTGAGCAGAAACGAGCCGAGCAGGTTGGGCTCCACCTCGCACAGCGCATCCATCGCGCGCTTGGCCAGCCCGCGCTTCTTGAGCGCCACGAAGGTGTAGACCTGCGAGCGCAGCAGCATCACCCGCACCTCGTCGTGCTCGCTCTCCTCTGGCTTATAGGTCTCGAGTAGCTTGCGCGCTTCGTCGCCGCTTCCGGTGCGCGCCAGCGCCTCGGCCATCACCGCCGCGTACAGCCCTTTGCTCTTGGCGTCCGGCCGCCGGTCGAGCCGGATCTCGTCGGTCAGCGTACGCGCCTCCCGCGTGCGTCCGTTACGCAGGTAGAGCATCGCGAGCTGCGCACGCAAGTCGTCCTGCAGCACCGTCGGCGCCTTCTTGATGTCGACCGCCTCCAGCACCTTCTGCGCTTCGAGCGGATCGGTCTGCGCCAGCAACTGTGAGCGGGCCAGCGCCTTCATCGCGTCCTTCTGGCCCTCGCCCGAGAGCGCCTCGAGCGCGCGCTGCCGGCCCCCCTCGTCGGTGGCCTGCTTCATGATGTCGAGGATGGCGCGCGAGCGCGAGGTCAAGCGCCACACGTAGATGCCGAAGCCGATCGCCACGCTGGTCAGCACGGCGACCACCCCCACGCCCCAGTAGCCCACGAACGGCACCAGGATGAAGGCGGTGACCCACAGCACCGCGATCGCCCCGCCGATCTGCAGCAGCGACTTCCACTTGAGCTGCGGCGTCTCCTGCTGCTCGAGCGCCGCGCTCAAATCCGTGGGCAGGCGCGGGCGTTGCTTGGACGATGCCACGGGCCGGCAATTAGCCCGTCGCCGTGCTGCGGGCAAGGCCCGCCGAAACCCGCTGGTAGAAGTCGGCAAAGGCGAAGCTCAACACGATCATGCCGCACGCCAGCGCGATTGCCGCGCCGGGCCCGAGCGAGCGACCGATCAGCGCGCCCAGCCCGGCGCCGCGCCCGTAGACCAGCACCACGTGGAACACGTAGATGACGAGCGTCTCGCCCGACAGGCGCCACAACCACGGCGGCCAGCCGCGCGCCGCGGGTTCCAGCAGGCTCAACAAGCCCGCTCCAACCAGCACGAAGCCCAGCCTGCCCACATGATCGCACAGCAACGGGATCCCGGCCCGGCCCAGCGCCCACGAAAGCGCCAGCGCCACGGCCGCCGCGGCCAGTAGCCGCGGCCAGGGCCGCGGCCGCGCCAGCAACGGCCGCGCCAGCGCGACGCCCAGCAGCATGTGCGCCGACCACGGAAACAGCGGGAACAGCGAGCCCGCGCGCGGGCTGAGGTAGTCGAGCCCGAGCAGCCAGGGACCGTGCGGATCGATCCGCGTCAGCTGCGGCGCAAGGGCGAGCACGGCGGCGCCGAGCAGGCCGCTGGTGCGCTCGACCGCGGCTGCGCTGGGCAGCGCGAGCGCCAGCCCTTCCAGCAGCGCGAGCGACACCCCGATGCACTGCAGGATGTCCACCGCCGCCCCGTTGCGCAGCGTGTCCGCCCAGCTGGCCGAGTCGCCGAAGACGGCGGCCGGCAGCGGCAGGCGCAGCAGATAACCGAGCAGCACGAGCGTGGCCGCGCGCCGAAAGCGGCCAGCGACGGCCGCGCGGTTGCGAAGGTGGCGCTCGAGGTCGCGCAAGGTGGAGAGCTGAAAGGCCAGACCCGCCACGAACAGGAACGCGATCGACGTCAATCCACGCATGGCCAACCAACCGCGATGGATTCCGCCGTGGCGGAAGTCCGCCGACAGCACCGCGTCGATGGTATGGCCCTCGACCATCTGGAACGCGGCCACCAGGCGCAGCAGGTCGATCAGCAGGACGCGAGACAGCGAAGGCATCGAGGCGGCAAGCAGACGGCTCGCGCGCAGGCTCGCACGAAATGCCGCGCTTGGGGGCGCTGCTACGCACCCGCGGCGCTTGCGCGCGCCACCGGGCGGCGACCGCGACTGGATGATACCGCGGCCGCCGCGGACGGGTGCGCTGCGGCACACCAGGTGCGCATGCAGGACGGCGTCCGACTCCAGCAATGGCACCGGGTTTCCGATGCGCACGCCAATTGTGACCACAACGGACGGTGCCGTTGGCGCTTGACAAGCATCACCCCCTTCACGGACCCTGAATCTCCGCAACGTGGTGCTTGCGACTTACGCGTTTTCCATTGGAAAATCGCTCTTGAGGTAGGATGTCCGGCGACCGCATCGGCGAGCTCCTCGTACGCCAGAAGCTGATCAGCCTGCAGCAGCTCCGCAAGGCGCAGGAGGAGCAGCGTCGGGAAGGCACCAGCCTTGGCTACGCGCTGGCCAAGATGGGCTTCGTTTCCGACAAGCAGATCACGGAGTTCCTCAGCCAGCAGTACCGGGTGCAGGCGGTCGACCTGCGCGAGTACGAGATCGATCCCGAGGTGCTCAAGCTGATCCCGCACGACATGTGCGAGCGGCATCGCATCCTGCCGGTCTCGCGCGCCGGCTCCTCACTGATCGTGGCGATGGCCGATCCGTCGAACCTCAATGCGATCGACGACATCAAATTCACCACCGGCTACAACGTCGAGCCGGTGGTCGCCTCCGAAGCAGCGATCGTGGAGGCGGTCGAGCGCTACTACAGCCAGGAAACGAACATCTCCTATGACGAGATCATGGAGGGGTTCGACGAGACCGAAATCGAATTCGCCGAGGACGACGGGGAAGACGGCGGTCTCGATCTGGAGCGCGCTTCCGAGGACGCGCCGGTGGTGCGGCTGTGCAATGCGATCATGCTCAGCGCGATCAAGAAGGGCGCTTCGGACATCCATTTCGAGCCCTACGAGAAGGTGCTACGCGTGCGCTACCGCATCGACGGCGTGCTGCACGACGAGATGCATCCGCCGCTGAAGCTCAAGAATGCGATCTCCAGCCGCTTCAAGATCATGGCCTCCCTGGACATCGCCGAGCGCCGCTTGCCGCAGGACGGCCGCATCAAGCTCAAGCTGGGCAAGGGCCGCGAGATGGACTTCCGCGTCAACGCGCTGCCCACCATCTGGGGCGAGAAGATCTGCATGCGCTTGCTCGACAAGGGCAACCTGCAGCTCGACATGACGAAGCTCGGCTTCGAGCAGAACGCGCTCGAGGACTTCAAGGAAGCGATCTACAAGCCGTTCGGCATGGTGCTGGTCACGGGGCCGACCGGATCCGGCAAGACCACCACGCTCTATTCCGCGCTGAGCGAGCTCAACAAGATCTCGACCAACATCTCCACCGCCGAGGATCCCGTCGAGTACAACCTGATGGGCATCAATCAGGTGCAGATGCACGACGACATTGGGCTCAACTTCGCGGCCGCGCTGCGCGCCTTCTTGCGCCAGGATCCCGACATCATCATGGTCGGCGAGATCCGCGACTTCGAGACCGCGGAAATCGGCGTCAAGGCGGCGCTCACCGGCCACCTCGTGCTCTCGACCCTGCACACCAACGACGCGCCGAGCACGATCTCGCGTCTGCTCAACATGGGGATCGAGCCGTTCCTGGTCACCGCGTCGTGCAACCTCGTGCTTGCCCAACGTCTGGCACGCAAGATCTGCACCGAGTGCAGGGTGGAGACCGAGATCGATCCCCAGGTGCTGCGCGACGTCGGCTTCACCGAGGAGCAGATCGCCAAGGGGCCGCAGTACCGCGGAACCGGCTGCCGCGCCTGCGGTGACACCGGCTACAAGGGCCGCATCGCGCTCTACGAGGTGATGCCGATGCGCGATCGCCTCAAGGAGATGGTGCTGCAAGGCTCATCGGCCGCAGAGATCAAACAGCAGATGATCCAGGACGGCGTGCTGACGCTGCGCATGGCCGCGATCAACAAGTGCATGGAAGGCGTGACCACGGTCGACGAAGTTCTGCGCTGCACCGTCTCCGACAGGAGCTAGCTCAAGAAGCGCCCGGGAGCCGCTGATCGAGCCGGCCATTGCCGGCCCGGCGCCGGGCCGGCTGCGGCGCGATCGCGCGCGTTTTCCGATCGCCCTCGGGGCTCGGCGATCGCCGCAAGGCCGGTGCGCCCGATCGGGGGCAGATCGTCCAGGCGATCGGCATCAGATCGTCGATCGATCTGACCAAGATCTATTTCTTGATTTCAAGTAGTTAGCCGCTGAAATTGCGGATTTGAGTGACATTCGGTGACACTACACTGCTCGTCAGCCATTGTCGCGCCTCAGATCGCCTGCTAAGGTCACGCGCATGAGGATCAGCAACAGCTTCTCCGAAGGCGAGATTCAGGTTCTGGAGTTCATCGTGCAAACCCTGCTCCGGGGTGGCACGCCCACGATGGCCACGCGTCACAAGGAGTTCGCCTCCCTGTGCCGCAAGGTCATGGCCATGAAGGCCAAGGTGCACACCGAGCGCGGCAAGCCGCGCCCTGCCCCGCAGGAATCCTCGGTCGGGACCGTCGAGGCCCCGGACAAGCCTGAGGTGGTGGCCGACGATCTGGCGACCGCCGTCTGAGCCGAGCCCAGCGCGGCTCGCACACCGTGGCCCGCGCCCAGCGCGCGGGCCCATTGACAGCTGCGGCGCGCTCGCGTACTCGCCGGTT
Source organism: uncultured delta proteobacterium (assembly GCA_963778655.1). Lineage (GTDB taxonomy): Bacteria > Myxococcota_A > Polyangia > Polyangiales > JAFGIB01 > CAVZVA01. The sequence goes on along the minus strand of CAVZVA010000005.1, from coordinate 727,123 downwards.
CCATGCTGGTGCTCCGCGGCGGGCGGGTGCTCGATCCTTCCTGCGGCCTGGACGGACTGGCGGACGTCGTCATCGAGGGCAGCCGCATTCTTCGCGTGGGGGCGGGCGCCGCCGCCGGGGTCGAGGGAGAGCGCGTGCGGGTGATCGAGGCCGCCGGGCGCTGGGTCGTGCCCGGCTTCGTGGACATGCACGTCCACTTTCGCGAGCCCGGCTACGAGTACAAGGAAGACATCGCGAGCGGGCTGCGCGCCGCAGCAGCGGGCGGCTTCACCAGCGTGTGCGCGATGCCCAACACCAAGCCGATCAACGACACCCGTGCGATCACCGAAATGATGATGGCGCGGGCGCACGCCGCAGGCGGCCCGCACCTGTATCCGATCGCCGCCGCTACGCTCGGCTCGGAAGGTGGCCAGCTCACGGAGATGGCCGATCTGCGGGAGGCTGGCGCGATCGGGGTGAGCGACGACGGCCGCTGCGTGATGAACGCCGCGGTGATGCGCCGCGCGCTCGAGTACGCGCGCACCTTCGACCTGTTCTTCTCGCAGCACTGCGAGGACCACCACCTCACGGCCGGCGCTCAGATGCACGAGGGCGAGATCTCCACCCGGCTCGGGCTCGGGGGCTGGCCGCGGGCGGCCGAGGACATCATCGTGGCGCGCGACCTGATTCTGGCCGAGGCGACCTCCGCCCGCTACCACGTGGCCCACGTCTCCAGCCTGGGCGCCGTGCGGCTGCTGCGCGAAGCCAAGGCGCGCGGCCTGCGCGTCAGCGCCGAGGTCACCCCGCATCACCTCGCGTTCACCCACGAGGCGCTGCTCGGCTACGACACCGCCTGCAAGGTCAATCCGCCGCTGCGCACGGCCGAGGACCGTGAAGCGCTGCGGCAGGCGCTCAAGGACGGGACGATCGACTGCATCGCCACCGACCACGCGCCGCACAGCGTGCTGGAGAAGGACTGCGAGTTCGAGGCGGCCTCGCCCGGTTTGATCGGGTTGGAGCCCGCCGTGCCGGTGCTGCTGGGCCTGGTGCGCGAGGGCGTGCTGACGCCGCTGCGCCTGATCGAGACGCTGTCCACGGCGCCCGCGCGCCTGTCCGGGCTCGAGGCCGGCACGCTCAAGGAAGGCGCGCCCGCCGACATCGCGCTGATCGATCCCGAGCTCGACTGGACGCTGGACGCGGCTTCGCTATCCTCCCGCTCGACTAACACGCCGCTGCTCGGTCGCACCGTGCGCGGGCGCAACATGCTGACCTTGGTCGACGGCGAAATCGTGTACGAGTTCCCATGAATCACGGCGAGTCACGCCAACCCGCGCACCTGGTCCTGGCCGACGGCAGCGTGTTCGAGGGCTGGGCCATGGGCGCCCCCGGAACCAGCGTGGGCGAGGCGGTCTTCACCACCGGTATGACCGGCTATCAGGAGGTGCTGACCGATCCCTCGTACTGCGGGCAGATCGTCACCATGACGGCGCCGCAAATGGGCAACACGGGCGTCAACCACCAGGATCGCGAGGCCGAGCGGCCGCGTCTGGCCGGCTTCGCGGTGCACGCGCTGTCGCCGCTCGCAAGCAACTGGCGCTCGCAGGCGACGCTCGACGCGTATCTCAAGCAGCACGGCATCGTGGGCATTTTCGGCCTGGACACGCGCGCGGTGACGCGCCACCTGCGGGACCACGGCGCGCAGATGGCGGCGCTCGGCACCACGGGTGCGGGGGCGCTGCTCGCGCTCGCACGGGAAGCGCCCTCGATGACCGGGCGGGACCTCACGCTAGAGGTCACCACCGCGCGCGTGCTCGCCTGGAGCGAGGCCTCGGGCGAGTGGGGCTTGCAGCCCGCGCTGCCGGCGCGCTGGCACGTGGTCGCGATCGACTTCGGGATCAAGCTCAACATCCTGCGCTGCCTGGTCGATGCGGGGTGCAGGGTCACGGTGGTGCCGGCCACGACCAGCGCGGAGCAGGTGCTGGCGATGGATCCCGACGGGGTGTTCCTGTCCAACGGCCCGGGCGATCCGGCGGCGGTGGCGCACGGCATCGAGACGGTGGGCGCGCTGATCGGCAAGCGTCCCATCTTCGGCATCTGTCTCGGGCATCAGATCCTGTGCTTGGCGTTGGGCGGCAAGACCTACAAGCTCAAGTTCGGCCACCGCGGCCTCAACCAGCCGGTCAAGGACCTGGCCACCGGGCGGATCGAGATCACTACCCAGAACCACGGCTTCTGCGTCGACGAGAAGTCGCTCGCCGGCAAGTGCGAGCTCACCCACCTGCACCTCAACGACGGAACGTGCGAGGGCATCCGTCACACCGGCGCAGCGGCCTTCAGCGTGCAGTACCACCCGGAAGCCAGTGCGGGGCCGCACGACGCGCGCTACCTGTTCAAGCGTTTCACCGATTCGATGGAGCGCTTCGGGGGCTGAGCGCTGGCCCCCAGCAGCTTCGCGAGCACGGCCGCGGTGTGGCCCACGCCGGCGCGCGCCAGCTGCTCGGGCGTGCCCTCCGCCACGATGCGGCCGCCGCCGGCGCCGCCCTCCGGGCCCAGATCGACCACCCAGTCCGCGTAGGCGATCACGTCGGGGTGGTGCTCGATCGTGAGCACGGTATCGCCGCGCTCGACCAGGCGATCGAGCACGCCGAGCAGGCGCGCGACGTCCTCGCGGTGCAAGCCGGTGGTCGGCTCGTCCATGACGTAGAGCGTGGGACCCGCGCTCACCGCCGTGGACAGCTCCGCGACCAGCTTGAGCCGCTGCGCCTCTCCGCCGCTGAGCGCGTTGGAGGGTTGGCCGAGCGCGAGGTAGCCCAGGCCCAGCTCGCACATCAGCTGCAGCGGCTCGCGCACCTTGGGAAAGGCGGCGAGCAAACCGGTCACCTCGTCGACGTGCTTCTGCAGCAGCTCGCCGATGCTGAGGCCGTGCAGTCGCACGGCTAGCGTCTCCGGGTCGTAGCGCAGCCCGCCGCAGGCCTCGCACAGCACCTGCGCCTCGGGCAAGAACGACATCTCCACGCTGAGCACCCCCTGGCCGGCGCACTCCGCGCAGCGCCCCTTCTGCACGTTGAACGAGAAGCGTGAGGCGTCGTAGCCGCGCGCACGGGCCTCGGCGGTCGCCGCATACAGCTTGCGGATCTCGTCCCACACGCCCACGTAGGTCGCGGGCACCGAGCGCGGCGTGCGGCCGATCGGGCTCTGGTCGATCTCGATCGCGCGCTTGACCGCGCCGGCGCCGCTCAGCCGCGTGTGCGCGCCCGCGGGCTCCGTCGCCAGGCCCAGCTCGCCGCGCAGCGCGCGCAAGAACACCTCTCGCACCAGCGTGCTCTTGCCCGAGCCGCTGACGCCGGTAACCGCGACCAGGCGGCCCGCCGGCACGCGCAGGCGCACGTCCTTGAGGTTGTGCTCGCGCGCACCCCGCAGCTCGATGAAGGCTCCCGCGCCCACCTCGCGACGCCGGGCGGGCAGAGTCACCGGGCGCGCCAGCGAGCGTCCCGTGACCGAGCTGGGGTCGCCGAGCAGACGCCCGGGCGGGCCCTGCGCCACCACGCGGCCGCCGAGATGGCCGCCCACCGGGCCCACGTCGATCATGTGATCTGCGGCGGCGATGGTGTCCGCGTCGTGCTCCACCACCACGACCGAGCAGCCCTGCCCCACCAGCTCCTTGAGCGCCGCCAGCAGACGCCCGGTGTCGCGCGGGTGCAGGCCGATGGTGGGCTCGTCGAGCACGTACAGCACGCCTGTCAAGCCGCTGCCGAGCTGACCGGCCAGGCGCACGCGCTGCATCTCGCCGCCGCTCAGGCTGAAGGCGGCGCGGTCGAGCTCCAGGTAGCCGAGACCGACCCGCTGCAAGAAGCGCAGCCGCGCCAGGATCTCGCGCAGCGGCAGCTCGCCCAGCTCGCGCGCGCGGCCGTCGAGCGCGATCGCGCCGATCCGCCCGCACGCGGCATCCACGCTGAGCGCGAGCAGCTCGGTGATCAGCGCGCCGTCGACGCGCGTATGCAGCGCCAACCCGGCCAGGCGTCCGCCCTGACAGCTCGGGCAGCGCGTGAGCTCGGGCTCGCCGCGCTTGCGCCCGCGCCGCGCCTCGACCTGGCCCAGGCCTTCGCAGCGGGGGCAGGCCCCCTGGCGGGTGTTGAAGGAGAAGAAGCGCGGGTCGAGCTCGGGAAAGCCGCTGCCACAGGCCGGACACGCGCGCTCGCTGGAGAGCAGTAGCGCCTTTCCGCGCGCGAGCACGCGCGCGCTGCCGCCGCTGGACGACAGGGCGCGCTGCAGCAGCGCGCGCAGCGGCAGGCTGCCGGCGCGCTCGCTGCCGAGCAGCAGCTCCACGTCGTGCTCGCGGTAGCGGTCGAGCGACATGCCGGCGGTGATCGCGCGCAGCTCTCCGTCGATGCGCGCGCGCTGGACTCCCTGGGCTGCTGCCTGCGCCAGCAGCTCGCGGTGCGCGCCCTTCTGGGCTCGCACCACCGGTGCGAGCACGCTGACCTGCTGGCCCGCGAAGCGCTCGCCCACGTCGGCCCACAGCGCGTCGAGCGGCCGCGGCGCGATCGGCACGCCGCACTTGGGGCAGGACAGCAAGCCGGCGCGCGCAAACAGCAGCCGCAGGTGGTGCGCGACCTCGGTCACGGTCGCCACCGTGGAGTTGCGCGCGCCGCCGCTCTGGCGCTGCTCCAGCGACACGCTCGGCGGCACCCCGTCTACGCGATCGACCTGGGGCTGCGGCAGCTCCTTGAGGTATTGCCGCACGTAGGGCGAAAGCGTCTCGAGATAGCGCCGCTGGGACTCGGCGAACACCACGTCGAACGCGAGCGTGCTCTTGCCGCTACCGCTCGGGCCGGTGACCACCACCAGGCGGTCGCGCGGGATGTCGACGTCGATGTTCTTCAGGTTGTGCTCGCGGGCGCCGCGCACGCGAATCGCGCGCGCCGCCTCGAGCTCGGCCGCGCGGCGCGGCGGCGGGCGGCGCGCGCGCGTGCCTCGGCGCGCCCCACCCAGCACCGCGTCCAGATACGGCGCCGTAGCCGAGTCGGCGGCGGTGGCCAGCTCGCGCGGCGAACCGGCGGCGACCACGCGCCCGCCCGCTTCTCCCGCGCCCGGTCCCAGGTCGATCAGATAGTCAGCCTCCGCGGCAGTGCGCATGTCGTGCTCGATCACGACCACCGTGTTGCCGGCGTCGACCAGACGCTGCAAGCAGCGCAGCAGCGGCCCCACGTCGCTGCCGTGCAGCCCGGCGGTGGGCTCGTCGAGCACCAGCAGCGCGCCGTCGCCGACCTCGCCGATCGCGGCGGCGAGCTTGAGCCGCTGCGCCTCGCCCCCGCTCAGCGTGCTCAGCGGTTGCCCCAGCCGCAGGTAGCCCGCACCCACCTCGAGCAGCGGCGCGAGCGCGGCCACCACGTCGGGAAAGGCCGAAAGCCGCGCGACTGCCTCGGTGGCGGTGAGCTCGAGCAGCTCGGCGACGTTCTTGCCTTCGAGCTGCACGTCGAGCACCGGCCCCGCGAAACGTTTGCCGCCACACTCCGGGCAGCTGAAGCGCACGTCGGCCAGGAACTGCATTTCCACCGTCTCGGCGCCCTCGCCTTTACACGCCTCGCAGCGCCCGCCTGCGACGTTGAACGAGAACATGCCGGGCTTGTAGCCGCGCTCGCGCGCGAGCGGGGTCGCGGCCAGGCGCTTGCGCAGCGCGTCCCAGCACGCGAGGTAGGTCGCCGGGTTGCCGCGCGAGGTGCGGCCGAGCGGCGCCTGGTCCACCAGCACCACACGCTGCAGCACCTCGGCGCCGCGCAGGCTTTCGAACGGCAGTGCTTGCGGGCCGGCCTGCCCCAGCACGCGCGCGACCGCGGGCACCAGCGTGTCGACGACCAGGCTGCTCTTGCCCGACCCACTCACGCCGGTCACGCAGCTCAACGCCTGCAGCGGGATGCGCAGGGTGACGTCGCGCAGGTTGTTACCACGCGCGCCGCGCAGCAGCAGCTCGCCACGCCCCGCGCGCGGCTCACGCAGCCCGCGGCCGGCCCGGGCGCGCAACCAGCGGGCGGTGCTGGTCTCGGCGCGCCGAAGCGCGCCCGGCTCCGCGTCGAGCACGATGCGGCCGCCGGCCTCGCCGGCCCCGGGTCCCAGCTCGATCACGCGGTCGGCGCCTTCGATGAAGCTCTGCTCGGACTCGACCACCAGCGCGATGTTGCCGCCGGAGGTCAAGCGGCGGACCACCGGCAGCAGGCGTGCCACGTCGGCCGGGTGAAGCCCCACCGTGGGCTCGTCCAGCACGAACAGCGTGCCGGTGAGCCGGCTGTCGAGCGCCGTCGCCAGCGACACGCGCTGCAGCTCGCCGCCCGACAGCGAGCGCGCGCTGCGCTCGAGCGTCAGGTAGCCGAGGCCCACGTCGCGCAGCGTCTGAAGCCGCGCGCGACACTCCTGCAGCACGCGCGCCAGTGGCAGCCGCCCGCCGGCCTCGGCCTCGCGCTGCTCGATGAAGGCCAGCGCCGCACTGACTTCGCGGCCGTACAGCTCGGGCAGCGTAAGCCCGGCGAGCTTCCAGCCGCGCACCTCGGGCTTGAAGCGCTGGCCGCCGCAGGCCGCGCAGGGATCGTAGCTGCGGTAGCGCGCCAGCAGCACCCGCACGTGCATCTTGTAGGCGCGGGTTTCCAGCCAGGCGAACCAACGCCGCAACCCGGGATAGCCGCTGCGCCAGTTGCCGCCGTCGCCTTCGATCAGCGAGGCGATCTGCGCCTCGCTCAGCGTCCCGATCGGCACGTTGCTCGGAATCCCCGCGCGCTTGCAGTGGCGCATCAGCAGCCGCCGCTCGTGCTTGGCGGCCTTGCCGGCCCAGGGGCGAATCGCGCCCTGCTCGAGGCTCTTGCCGCGGTCCGCGAACACCTTGTCCCAGTCCACCCCGATGGTGCGGCCGAAGCCCCGGCACTGCTCGCAAGCGCCGATCGGGCTGTTGAATGAAAACAGCCCCGGCGAGGGTGCGCGAAAGGTCTGGCCGCAACGGTCGCAGCGCAGCTCGCGCGACAAGTCGACCAGCTCGCCCTCCGGCGTCACCACGCGAGTGCGCCCGCCGCCACGCTCGAACGCGGCCTCGAGCGCCTCGACCAGCCGCGCGCGATCGGCAGCGCGCGTGGAGGTGCGGTCCGCCACCACGTACAGCAGCTGCGGCGCCGCTGCGCCTGCACGCGCCCTGCGGGTGCGGCTCGGATCGCCCAGCGCCTCGCTTGGGCGCACCTGGTCGAGGTCGCGCACCTCGCCGTCCACGAGCAGCCTGCGGTAGCCCGCGCCCAGCAGTGACTCGCGCACCGAGAGGAAGTCCTCTTCGGAGGCGACCGCGAGCGGGTAGCTGACCACCACGCGGCGCTCGGGCAGCTCGCCTTGCAGCGCGTCGGCCGCGCTCTGAGGCGAGTAGGTGCGCACCGCGCCACCGCAGCTGGGGCAGTCGAGCTGCGCGGCCAGCGCCCACAGCTGCTTGAGGTAGTCGGAGAGCTCGGTCAGCGTGGCCACCGTCGAGCGGCTGGTCTTGACCTGGCCGCCGCGGTCGACCGCGATCGCGGCCGGCATGAAGGAGAGCGAGTCCAGCGGCGGCCGCGCGAGGCGCTCCAGGAACTGGCGCGCGTAGGCGCTGAAGCTCTCGACGTAGCGGCGCTGGCCCTCGGCGTAGAGGGTGGCGAACGCCAGCGAGGACTTGCCCGCCCCCGACGGCCCGCACACCACCGCCAGTGTGCCCGGCTCGATCGTGAGGTCGACGCTGCGGAGGTTGTTGGTGCGCGCGCCGCGAAGCCGAATCGGATGCATGGAGAGGGGTTCCGCACGCCGCCCGCGCGGGGACCGGGAGCATAGCGCATTCGCCGCTGGAGGCAGCGCGCGCGCGCGACGCAACATCGCCCCGCGGCGGCATTTCGGCTATGCTAGCGGCATGGCTGGTCGGACGGTCGCGCTCGCGCGAGCTCTGAGCGCCGCCCTGCTGGTGTCGAGCCTGGGCTGCCAGAAGAAGACCAGCTCTGCTCCGCCGGCGGGGGGCGGCGGTCACGCGATCAACAGCGTCGGAGGCGGCGGCGGCGCCAAGCAGGACGCCAGCACGGGCAGCCCCGACGAGGACGCGGGCGCCCCAGCCCCGGCGGAAGACGCCGGGATCCCCGATCTCAACGTGCTGCCCGGTGAGTGCCAGGAGGTGACTCCCACCATGCTCACCGGCGAGGACATGGCCAACGGCGGTTTCTTCAACGCCATCGTCACGCCCAAGGACTTCGCAGTCTCGCGCGTGGTGGCCGCCTGGACCGCGAGCTGTGACCATCCCGCGATCGTGGTCGTGATGTCCAACGGCAACTGCCCCGAAGGCGGCGGGCACGAGCTGACCTTCAAGTTCGACGCGGCCGCGATCACGGCCTCCGACCCGACGATCCGACTCGGCCAGAACCCCATCATGCCCAACCCAGAGGCCGACGGCATTCCGATCACCTACACCCGTCCCGCGGACGTCAGTCCCAACGGCGTCTGGGGAACCTGCAAAGACGCCAACGGCACGCTCGACTTCACGACACAACCCGATGTCCAGATCCGCACCAACCTTCAGGCGCGCTTCGATCTCGAGCTCACGCCGTGCGGCGGCAGCAACACCAACATCGAAACCGTCACCGGCGCGTTCAACGTCACCCTGAAACGCGGGCTCTCGGACGTCTGCCCGGGCATGTAAGACGCGCGCCTCAGGGCTCCGCCGCCGCGGGCGGCGCGCGCGCCGATCAGCGCAGGCCCCAGCTGCGGCGCAGCGCCCACTCCACGCCGAAGGCCGCGATCAGCAGCACGAAGAACCAGGCGGAGGCGAAAGGCGCATACACGACGGTGCCAAGCGAGCGAGCGCGCGTGCGATCGAGGGCGTCGATCCGCGGCGCATCCGCCTCGCGATAGAATCCGCCGCCGGTCGCCGCCGCCACCGCGCGCAGCAGCTCCGGGCGCGGCCTGGGATCGGCCAGCTCGTCGCCGCCGGCTTCGACCACGAAGCCCTGCTCGGCAAGAATCGCTTGGCTCTTCGGCTCGCGCACCGCGATGCGGTACGCGCCCGGCGCCGTCGGCACGCTGGCGTCGGCTTCGGCACGCCCGTCCTCGTCGCTGTGGATCGCCTGTTTGCTCTGCACCTTGCCTGCAAGGTCGAGCACAAGCAGCTCGAACGCGTGATCGGCGAGCGGCTGGTAGCGCTCGTCGCGCAGGCGCATGCGCGCGTGCAAGCGTGCCCCGGGCCCGTAGCGCTCCTTGTCGCTCTGGACGTCCGCCGGATCGAGCAGCGGGTCGCGCGACAGCCAGCGTAGCGCGCGGTCCCAGAAGCGCTCGTAGGCGGAGGCGTCGCCGCGACGTCCGGCGGTGGTCAGGCTCCAGCGCCAGCTGCTGTCGACGCCCAGCGCGAGCACCCGTCCCTGGCCGGCCGAGCCGACCGCGAGCAGCGGCATCGGCTGCCCCTGGGCGTCCTTTTCGGTGGGGTGGACCAGCAGCGCATAGCTACCCTCGCGCACGCCGAGCAGGCGGTTGGCGCCCAGCAGCGGCGCCAGCTCGGACCAGGTCTTGAGGTTCTGCGCGGGATCGGGGACCAGCTCGACGATGGGATGGCGCGCCATGCTCGGCACCACCACTGGCTGGAGCTCGCTTTCCAGCACCGAGGCCGCGCCGGGCGCCATCCGCACCGGCAGGATGTCTGCGATCGGCGTGTGCTCGTAGCCGCCCGCGCCGAACGAGCGATCGCCGCCGATCATCGCGAAGGCGCCGCCCTTGAGCACGTAGTCGCGGATGCGCGGCAAGTAACCCGCCACCTGGTAGGGGCCATAGTTGAAGTCCTGGAAGATCACCAGGTCGAAGCTGTCCAGGTGCTCCCGGAACAGCTCGTCGGTGGGAAAGGGGATCAACGACAGCTCTTCGGGCGAGGCCATGGTCAGGTCGCTGCTGGTCCGCAGGATGAAGAAGGTGATCAGATCGATCGCCGGATCGGCCTTGAGGAAGGCGCGCAGGAAGCGCGTGTCCCAGGTCGGCGCGCCACACAGCAGCAGCACGCGAAGCTTGTCCCGGGTCACGCGCACCAGGAACGCGCGCTCGTTGTTCTCGGGCACGACGTCGCCTGCGGCCAGCGGCAGCGAGAGCGTGTACACCGCGCGTCCGAGGTGAGACGGCGTGAACGGCAGCACCACCTTGCCCATGCCCTGGTCATCGAGCTGCGCGGTTTCCTCCGCCACCAGCTGGCCGGCCTGGCGCAGGGTGACGACCAGCGGCTCGCGCCGGGTCGAGCGCACGGTCACCTCGACCTGGGCCGCCTGGCGCAGGAAGGCGACCCGGTCCGCCTTCACCGACAGGATCGCGTCGTCGATCAGCTCGCGCTGTCCGCCGAGGGCCACGGCGTGTACGCGCACGCCCAGTCGCTTGAGCTGCTGCGGCGAAAACCCCGGCGAGAGGTCGGCACCGTCGGAGAGCAGCACGATCGCACCGAGATCCTCTCCACCCTCGGCCGCCACGCGCTCAACCGCCCGGCCGATGCGCGTGTCGTCTTCGCGCCCGAGCGCGCGCACGTCCAGATCGTCGAGCTTGACGGCGTGCGCATCGCCGCCGAACGTGTACAGATCGAAGGGCAGCTTGCTCTCCGCGCGAAAGCGCTTCAGCATGTCGAGCGCGTCCTTGGCGCGGCTCGGGGCGGCGTCGCGCACCGACATGCTACGGGAAGCGTCGACCAGCACTGCGAGCCGCCCCGGCACGCTCTTCACGCGCTCGGCGATCCACTGAGGCTGCAGGGCGAACATCATCGCCGCGAGCGCGGTCGCCACGCGCAACGCCATCGCGAGCAGGCGCCGGTTGCCCGGCGGCAAGCGCGCGGCCTGCCGAATCCCGAGCAGCAACACGACGCCGAACGCCACGATCAACAGCGCGCTGACCCACGGCCCACCGGGGGTGCCGAACCTGAGGCTCGAAGCGGCCCAACGTGCCATCTGTTACCGCTGCCCGGCTCGCCTGCGCATGATGAAGGGCGCGTGGACCTGGTCGTCCTTGTAGTCCAGGCAGAGCGCGTACAACACCAGGTTTACGCCCAGCCGCACCGCGGTCTCGCGCTGGGCCTCCCCTCCGGGCTCCACCGAGTGCAGGTAGTTGCCCAGATTGTCGCGATCCCACGCGCCGCCGAGGTCGTGGCGCGAATAGATCACCGCGGCCCGGTCGCCGTGCATCACCGCCTCCAGGTAGTCCGGGCCTTCCACGCGTCCAATCGGCCGGTCGAGCAGGTAGAACGAGCGGTAGATGGTGTGAGTCGAAGGCAATCGGACCAACGCCCCCGGGCCAAAGGCGCGAGCCAGATCGCGGCGGATCGAGGCGTCGAAGCCGCCCTGCTCGGGCGCCGCGTCGTCGATCAGCACGAAGCCCCCAAACTCGACGAAGCGCTTGAGGCCGGTGACCTCAGCCTCCGACAGCGGCGGAAAGGCACGGTCGCCGGCGAAGTAGACCAGCGGCTTGTCGAAGAGGTGCGGATCGTCGAGGCGCACGCGCGTCGGCTCCAGCCGAGTCTCCACGCTGGTGCGCTGCCGCACTTCCCAGGCCAGCCTCTGTGCCGCCGTGGGCCGCGGCGCGGGCGAGCCCCCGCTGTAATCGACGCCGCGGATGTCCACCGCGGTCAACGCGCCGATCGCGCGCGCCTGCGGCGGTCCGACCAGCGTGGCGACGCACGACGCCAGCGCCGCCAGCGCACACGCGCGTGCGATCGGCCGTGACTGCCCGCCGCGCAGGCGCTGAGTGCGCGCGCTCATCGCGTCAGGGGAGCATAGCCGGACGGGTGCTTCAAGCACAGCTAGCCGAGCGCGTTGCCGCGGCGCCGCCGATCGCGGATGATCGCCCGTCATGAGAGCTGCGGCCGCAATCGCTCTGGCGTGCCTGGCGAGCGCCTGTCGCTCCGGCGCAAGCGAGCCAGCGGCGCACGGACCCGGCGCGGCGCGGGCCCCCGCCCCGGCGCCTGCCGCCGCCCCCGCGCCCGCCGCGCCGGCCGAGCAGCCCGAGGAAGCGGTCTACAAGCAGACCCGCGAGATGATGGGCACGATCATCAGCATCACCGTGGTGGGCGAGCCCGAGGCCAAGGCCGCGCCGGCCGTGTCGGCGGCGCTCGACGAGATGAAACGGCTCGAGGGGGTGCTGTCGGAGTGGCTTCCCGACAGCGAGATCTCGCGCATCAACGCCTCGGCCGGAGAGCACGCGGTGAAGGTGAGCGACGACACGCTGGCGGTGGTACAGGCGGGGCTGGCCGTCTCGCGCTTCAGTCACGGCGCCTTCGACCTGTCGTGGGCTGCGCTGCGCGGGCTGTACAGCTTCGAGCCGGGGCACGAGCGCGTGCCCGATCCGGCCGAGATCAAGGCACGGCTGCCGCTGATCGACTACCGCAAGATCAAGGTCGATGCCCGGGCGCACACGGTGATGCTGCTCAAGAAGGGCATGCTGATCGGCACCGGGGGCATCGCCAAGGGCTATGCCCTCGATCGCGCCGGCGCGGTGCTCAAGGCCGCGGGCATCGCGAACTACATGCTGTTCGGCGGCGGTCAGGTGCAGATCAGCGGCAAGCGCCGGGGACGCCCCTGGCGCGTGGGCATCCAGCATCCGCGGCGCCAGGACTACTTCGGCTTCGTGGAGGCGACCTCCGGCTCGATTTCGACCTCGGGCGACTACGAGCACTACTTCATCAAGAACGGCAAGCGCTGGCACCACATCATCGACACCGACACGGGGCTGCCGGTCGAGCACACCACCTCGGTGACAGTGCTGGCCGAGTCCGGGCTGTACGCCGATGCGCTCTCGACCGCGCTGTTCGTGCTGGGCGCGCAGCGCGCATTGGCGCTGCTGCCGAAGGCGCCGGTGCCGACCGAAGCGGTGATCCTGGATCGCGACCTGCACCTCCACCTGAGCCCGGGCATGCGCGACAAGTTGGTGCTGCGCGCCCCGCTGCCGGGCGGCCAGCTGCCGCACTAGCGGCCGCGCGGGCGGCGGTCGGAGATCGGCACCGACTCGCGGTCGGCCGTGCAGTTCCGGATCTGACTGGGGCGGAAGAAGCGGTTGTTCTCGGTTGTTCTAATACGAACCATCTCGCGCGCTCGCCGGGCGCGCTCACGCGCCCCGGCGTCGCGGCGCCCGGAGCGCAGCCGCGAGCCATTCGCCGATCCGTGCGGCGACCGGATCGGGCTCGACACCGAGCGCCAGGTCGATGGTGCTGCTCTCGCCGGTACCGCGAGTCTTGGGAGAGAGCGCGATCGTGATCAGGCCTTGCAGGCAATGCGCTAGCGGCGAGCCCAGCGCGAGCACCACGGTTCCCCCGGCGACCGCGCCGAGCGCGTCCAGCGCGGACTGCGGCAGGCCCGACTGCGTGACCACCGAGATGCGGCTCGCGCCGGCGGCGAGCAACGGCTCGCCGAATGCGTGCAGCCCGGCGGGAAGCGCGACGGGCGAGCCCGCGAGCTGCAGCCCGCGCCGCCCTGCCTGCGCGCCCCCTTCGCTGAGGACTGGGCGCGCGAGCGGGTCGCCGCCGGTCGCGAGCAATCCCTCCGCCGCACAGCCGCGCGCGCGCAGGCTGCGTACCATGGCCGCGGCAAACAGCGCCGCGCGCGGCGAGTCGTCCGCGATGCAGATCAGCGGCTGAGCCACGCGCACGCGCGCCGGCGCCGGGTCGAGCGGCGCGCGCGGGCGCTGGGGCAGAGCGGTGAGCAGCGGCAGACGCGACTTCAACCGCCGCGCTCCACGTCCAGCCCCTCGGCCTCCCAGTGCAAGAAGCCGCCCGCCAGGTAGCCGACCTGAACGCCGACCTCCCGCAGCTTGGCCGCCAACTCCTTGGCCTCGTCGGTGCTGCGGCCGTACAGCACCCGGACGCGGCCGTCGCTCGGCCGCAGCTCGGCGGCGCGCTGCAGCAGCTCCGCGGAGGGAATCGAAATCGCGCCGGGAATTCGGTAGCGCGCGAACACGGATGCGTCGCGCACGTCGACCGCCTGCGCGCGCCGTTGCTGCAGCAGCAGCGCGAGGTCCCGCGGCGGCACCTCGTCGGCGGCGCGCGGCAGCACCGGCTGCACCAGCGCCATGATCGCCTTCTTGTCGGCCAACCCCACGATCTGGTCGACCGGCCGGCCCTCGTGGATCAGCACCAGCATCGGAATCGACTGCACGCGAAACGCCTGCGCCAGCATCGGGCTCTTGTCGACGTCCACCCGCACCACCGCCAGCTTGCCTTCCAGCTCGTCGGCAATTTGGTGCAGGATCGGCTCGAGCTGCTTGCAGGGCTGGCACCAGTCCGCATATAGGTCGATCAGTACGGGCAGCTCCGAGCGCAGTACCCTTTGCTCGAAATCCTGTTCGGTCACAGACACGACGGGCATGACGGTCGAGCCTCCTTGGCGTGATTGCTGGCGAAGCATAGCGCTTGCGAGCGGGATCGCCCTCGCTCTAGCACACCGGGCGGGAGGGGCGCGTGCCCCGACGCAAACAGCTCGCTGGCCGCGCGTGAGCGCAACGCAGTGAAGCGAACCCCGCGGGTGGGTGGGGCCCCAACGGCTCCGCCGGTGGGGCGGGAGGGGCGCGTGCCCCGACGCAAACAGCTCGCTGGCCGCGCGTGAGCGCAACGCAGTGAAGCGAACCCCGCGGGTGGGTGGGGCCCCAACGGCTCCGCCGGTGGGGCGGGAGGGGCGCGTGCCCCGACGCAAACAGCTCGCTGGCCGCGCGTGAGCGCAACGCAGTGAAGCGAACCCCGCGGGTGGGTGGGGCCCCAACGGCTCCGCCGGTGGGGCGGGAGGGGCGCGTGCCCCGACGCAAACAGCTCGCTGGCCGCGCGTGAGCGCAACGCAGTGAAGCGAACCCCGCGGGTGGGTGGGGCCCCACCGGCTCCGCCGGTGGGGCGGGAGGGGCGCGTGCCCCTCCCGTTACTGAGCAAGCTCCGCGGCGATCTCCAGGGAGGCGCTGGTGCCGAGCCGGCTGGCGCCGGCGGCGAGCAGGGCGCGGGCAGCGGACGCGCTGCGAATGCCGCCCGAGGCCTTGATGCCGAGCGCGTCTCCGAGCGCCTGCCTGAGCAGCGTGACGTCCTCCACGCTGGCAGCGCCCGGCGCGAACCCGCTGCAAGTCTTGACGAAGGCCACGCCTGCGTTCAGCGCGGCGACGCACGCACGACGTTTTTCCTGCTCGTCGAGCAGCCCTGTCTCCACGATCAGCTTGACCGCCCTGCCCTGCGCCGCCGACACCACGGCCCGTGCATCGGCCTCGACCGCCGCCCAGGCTGCGTCCTTGGCCGCGCCGATCGCCATCACCATGTCGAGCTCGTCGGCCCCGTCGGCCACGGCCAGCTCGGCTTCCAGCGCCTTGCAACGGCTGAGGCTCGCGCCCAGCGGAAAGCCGACCACGCTGACCACGCGCACGCCGGAACCCTGCAGCCGCGCCCTGCAGCGGGCGACCTGCACCGGGTTCACGCAGACCGCGCCGAAGTCCTGCGCGCGCGCCTGGTCACACAGCGCGTCGATCATGGCGCTCGTGGCCCCCGCGGCGAGCAGCGTGTGCTCGATGGCTCGGCAGATGCGCTGGCGCTCGCCCCCGTTCACATTCAATCCGCGGCCGGCTTGTGGTGGCATCGTGACCTACATGAGAACATGTGTCACCCTCCCGGCGTTCCTGCGCCATCTAGCGAATTGACCAGACGGAATCCAGGTCGCAGGATGTTTTTCCCCGGACATGGCGGGGTCGCTGCCGCCGGCTCGCGAGGCGGTCCCGTCCCACTGCATGGACGTCACCTGTAACCGATGCGGCACCGTCTACGAGTTCGAGGAGGGGTTGATCTCGACCACGGGGACCACGGTCAAGTGCACCCAGTGCGGGCACCTGTTCAAGGTCCACCGCACCGCATCCCCGCCGCCGCCCGAGGAGCCCGAGCCCGAAAGCGCGCTGCGCTGGCGCGTGAAGCGGGTCGACGGCAGCACCCATAGCCTGGAGTCGCTGGCGGAGCTGACCCGCCTGATCGGGGCCGGGCAGTTCCAGCGCGACGACCAGATCTCTCGCACCGGCCAGGTGTGGCGAAAGCTGGGCGAGATCGCCGAGCTCTCGTCGTTGTTCGAACCGCTGCGGCGCGTGCGCCGCATGAGCCAGCCGCCACCGGTCCCACTGCTGGTAGCCGAGCCGGCCAGCTCGCAAACCACCCCGGTCGAGGCCACCGGCGAGGTCCCGCCGGAGCGGCCTCGGCGCCGCACGGCTTCGAATCCCCGTTTCCAGAGCCAGGTCGACGAAGTCGACCTGGCGGCACGTACGCAACCGCGACCTCCGCTCGATGCAGCCGGCATGAGCACTCCGGTTTCCCCCCCGCCGCCGGTGCCCGCCGCCGCGGCTGACAACGCGCGCGCGCCGGAGCCGAGCGCCCCGGCGCAGCTGCTGGCGCGCGAGCCCGCACCCGAGCTCCCTCAGGGGCCCGACCTGCGCCGCGCGCCCGGTCCGCTGCTCTGGTTTCTCCTCGGCGTACCGCTGGCGCTGGCCGCGGCCGTGGGCGGGGCGATGCTGCTGCGCGCGCCGCACCCCGCGCCCCACGTCGAGCCAGCGCGCGTGTTCTCGCTGCGCGGCGACCAGTTGCTCGCAGCGCACCGTCTCGATCGCTTCGATCAAGCGATTGGCGAGTACGACAAGGCGCTCGCGCTCGCCAAGGACGACCCGCACATTCTGAGCTCGATCTCGCGCGTGTACGCGGTGTGGAGCCAGTGGCTGCGCTTTCGCCTCGACGCCGCTGTGGCCGAGGGCGGCCGGCCCGGCGCCAAGCTCGGGGCGCTGCGCGCGCAGGTGCGGGATCTGGTGGCCCAGGCCAAGCTGTACGGCGAGCGTGCGGCCCAGCGCAATCCGGGCAACGAAGAGGCCAGCGTCGCGCTCGCGGACGCACAGCGCCTGAACGGCAACCTGGTGGGCGCACGCGCCGAGCTCGACCGCGCGCGCGCGACCGAGGGCGTGCCCGCGGCCGAAACGCTGCGCGTGGCGGCGCTGCTCGCGCGCGACGAGGCGCAGGGCGACTGGCGCGCGGCGCGCCCGCTGGCCGAGCAGGCGGTGGCCCAGGATCCAAGCATGATCCGCGCGCGCGCCCTGCTGCTGCGCTGCTTGCTCGCCGACGGCGACATCGTAGGCGCGCGCATGCACCTGGACGCGGTGCGCAGGATCGACCCTGAGCATCCGCTGCTCGCGGAGCTCGGCGCGGAGATCGAGCGCGCCGAGCGCGCCGCGAAGACGCCGCCCCCGGCAGCGGCCATCGCGGCGCCCGCGCCGCGGCCCGCCCAAGGCGCAGCTGGACACGCCGCGCCCCAGGCCAGCCAGCCCCCGGCCGCCCCCAGCGCCCCGCAGCTCAGCCCGATCGAGCTGGTGCGGCGCGGGGAAGCCTCGCTCGAGCGCGGAGCGGTGCAGACCGCCGAGCACAGCTTCGAACAGGCGCTCGAGCTCTCGCCGCACATGCCGCGGGCGGAGACGGGGCTCGGTTACGTCGCGCTCGAGCGCAGCGAGCCAGAGCGCGCAATCAGCCACTTCCGCCCGGCCGCACGCGACGGCCACCCGGAGGCGTTCATCGGGCTGGGCGACGCCTATCGCCGGCTCGGCCGGAGCAAGGACGCGCTCGACGCCTATCAAACCTACCTGCGCCGCTTCCCCAAGGGCGTCCGCAGCTCGATCGCACAGCGCCAGAGCGAGCTACTGACCGAACAGCTGAGTCGCTAGCGTGGCTGCGCCTCAGACCCACGAGAGCTGCCAAAGCCCAACGAGTCCCACCCTCCCCCGTGGTTCGCTGCGCTCCGGTGCTCAAACGTTGACTCATCTGTGCAGATTCGCTGGCCCTAGGCAATCTAGCCGAGTGGTGGACGGGGGGCCGGGGGCGGGGTACAGCAGCTGCCCATGCGAAGCCTGCGCCTCGATCCGCCGCGCTTGCGCGCGTACCTGCTCGCGCTGTGCGCCTTGCTCGCCGCCTGCGGCGGCAACCAGCCCGCGAAAGCTGGCAGCGAGCTGCGCACGATCCGGCTCGAAGCGCCGCTGCCCGAGTCGCCCGAGCACGACCTGCTCGGAGGCACCCAGCCGAGTCACTACGGCCTGTTGCGGCGCCTCTACAGCATCGCCGCCGATCACCAGGTCTCGGGTGTGCTGCTCACGATCGGCGAGATGGGCGGAGCGTGGGGACGCGTGGCCGACCTACGCGACGCCCTGGCCTCCATCCGCAAGCGCGGCAAGAAAGTCCATTGCCACTTCGAGACGACCGACAACCTGGGCTATGCGCTGCTGGCACGCAGCTGCGACCGCATCAGCATGACACCGGCGGGGATGCTGAACCTGGTCGGCGTCTCGGCCGAGGCGCTGTACGCGCACAGCCTGCTGCAGAACCTCGGGCTCGAGGCCGACGTGGTGCAGATCGGCAAGTACAAGGGAGCCGGCGATCCACTGACGCGCGACGACATGCCACCCGAAGTGCAGCAGACCATGAACGCCGTGCTCGACGAGCTGCAGGCGCGCCTGCTCTCCGCGCTGGTGCAGGGCCGGCACCTCGATCCCGCGCGCGCCCAGGCCCTGGTCGACCAGGGTCCCTTCAGCGCCGACGACGCCCGGGCCGCAGGTCTGGTCGACGCCGTGGAGTTCGACGATGCGGCGCGCGCGGTGGCCAAGAGCGAGGCGCACGCCGCGCGCGTGGTCAA
Organism: uncultured delta proteobacterium; assembly: GCA_963778655.1. Classification (GTDB taxonomy): domain Bacteria; phylum Myxococcota_A; class Polyangia; order Polyangiales; family JAFGIB01; genus CAVZVA01. The sequence continues at coordinate 708,488 of CAVZVA010000005.1, read as the reverse complement.
GGAGCAGCTACGCCCCGCGCACGAATCGATCGGCCTGGGCGATCTGCTGCGCGCGCTCAAAGGCGGCGGCGCGGCGAGCCAGCCCAGCGGCAAGCGGGTGGTGCTGGCCGTGCTCGAGGGCACGATCCTGCGTGGCTCCCCGGGCAGCTTCCGCGGCGCCCACGCCGAAGCGTTCGTGCCGAAGATGCGTGCCCTGGCCGACGACGCGAACGTGAAAGCGGTGGTGCTGCGCATCAACTCCCCGGGCGGATCGGCGCTGGCCGCCGATCTGATGTGGCACGCGGTGCGCCGTGTGGCTAAACGCAAACCGGTGATCGTCTCGATCGGCGATCTGTGCGCCTCGGGCGGATACTACGTGGCCTCGGCCGGCAGCCAGATCGTCGCGCCGGACGAGAGCTTGGTCGGATCGATCGGCGTGGTCGGAGGCAAGCTGGTGTTCCGCGACTTGACAGATCGCATCGGCGTACACTTTCAGCGGCTGGCACGCGGCAAGCACGCGGGCTGGGAGAGCCCGACGCAGCCCTTCAGCGACGAAGAGCGCGCGCGCTTCGATCGCATGTTGCGGCAAGGCTATGCGCTGTTCGTCAGCCGCATCGCCGAAGGCAGAGGCTTGAAGGCCCCCGAGATCGAGCCTTATGCGGAGGGCCGACTGATGACGGGGCGGCGCGCGCGCCAGGGACGGCTGATCGACGCCGAAGGCGGGCTGGTGACGGCGCTCGCGATCGCGCGCAAGCGTGGTGGCGTGCCGCCCGACGCCGCGATCGAGATCTGGCCCCAACGCCCGGGTCTGCTGCAGGCCGTGGCCGGCCTGGCCTCCGGGGGCGGGGCGCAGAGCCTGCTCGCGAGCGGCCTGGACGCGACCCAGCGCCCGGGCATCGCCGAGACGCTGCTGTCGGGTGAGGGCACACCGGCAGCGGTGCTGCCCTTCACGCTGTCTCTGCGCTGAAGGCGCGGCCGGGGCCCGGCTGCGCCCCGGCCAGCGACCCCACACGCCTGGGGAATTGGCGCCCGGGCTGATATCCTGCAGGGGTGTTGCGACGCTTCCCGGGGGTAGGCTGCAGGCTGCGACGGCCTCTACGCCGTGACCGCGATTGGCGCGCGCCTGGGCAGCTCGGCGCGGGGCGCGGCGGTGCGAGCCCCGCTCGAGACAGCCGATGGGCAGCCCGCTCCTGAACCGCAGCGCGCTCGCCCACGGCCTGCTCCAGCTCGCCGCCGAGCGGGCCAGCGGCCGCGTCGCGTTCGGCGGCCGCACGCTGGTGTTGTGCGAAGGGCAGGTCGGAGACGTGCTGCCCGCGATGCAGGATGACTCGCTCGAACGCTTCTTGACCCGCTCGAACCGCGTCGCAGAGAGCGTGCTGGCTCGCTACGAGCTCGCGGCCAGCCGCGAGCGGGCAAGCGCCTTGGATCTGCTGGTCGACCACGGGGTGCTGAGCGCGGCCGAGCTCGAGCGCGCACGCCGCGCGCTGCTGCTCAATTGTTTGACCCGGGGCCTGCGCGCCGCAGCTGAGCAAGGCGAGCAACCGCCGCTGCTCGAGCCCGACGACGTCGCGCCGGCGGACGGTTTGGCCCCGCTCGCGCTCGCGCCACTGTTGCTGGACGCGCAGGCGCGCGCGGCAGCATCCGCCGACGCCGGCGTGATCGGATCGCACCTCAATCACCGCCTGGACTGGCTGCCCGGTCCGCACGCGGACCGCGCGCGCGCGTGGGCCGACTTCGGCGATGTGCCGGCGCGTCCCGCGGTCTCGACCGTCCTGGCCAAGCGGCCTGCGGCCGCGCCGCGCATCGCCGCCCTGCTGCGCGCCGGCGTGATCCGTCTCGATCCGCCCGGCGTGGCCGTACCCTCGGTGCCTCCGCCACCCGACACCCTACCCCAGCCCGCGCCGCGGATCCCCGAGCTGGTGCGCGCGGAAAGCATCTCACCAGCCGACCCTCTCTCCGCCGTGGCCTCGATTCGACCGCCGCGCATGCGCCTCGATCCGGGTCAGGCGCACGCCGGCGCCGAGCCGCTCGAGCCCACGCCGCTGCCTGAGCTGCCGCCGGCCGCCGCACCCTTGGTCGATCCGCTGCTGCCGCTCGAGCAGCACATCGCGGAGCTGGAAGCCAAGGGCGCGACCGGGCCAGAGCGCGCGCGCGCGTTCACCGCGCTGGCCGATGTCTGGCGTGCCCGCTTCGGCTCGCTCGAGCGAGCTTGCCGCGCATTCAGGGAAGCGGCCGCGGCCGATCCCAGTGACACTTCGATGCTGCAGCAGGCAGCGTTGCACTGCCACGATCTCGGCGATCACGACCTGGCCGTGCGCTACGCCGCCGGCGCTGTCGCCGCCGCCGGCATCCCGATCGAGCGCGGGGCGGCGCAGCGCCTGCGCGCGCGCATCGAACGCTCGGCCGGCCACCTCGACGCCTGCATCGAGGCACTGTGCGAAGCGGCCGCAGACGATCCCGACAACCCGCAGCCCCACGAGCAGGTCGCCGCGCTGCTGCTGGAGCGCGGGCTGGTCGACGGCGCGAACGCGCACGCGCGTCTGGCCGCGGCGGCGATGCAGGACGAGGCCCCCGAGCGCGCCCTGGCGCTGCTGGCGTGGGCCTGGACGCTCAAGCCCAGCGATGTACCGACGACCTACGAATACGCTTCGCTGCTCGACGCCCGCGGTCTGCGGCCCGGTGCGGTCGCGATCCTCTCCGACACCGCGCAGCGCTGCAACAGCGCCGAACAGCGGCGCAAGCTACGGCTCGCGGCGGCCGAGCGGGCCGAGACGGCGGGCCGGCTCGAGCTCGCCGCCGAGCTACTCGCCGACGCTTTCGACGCCGAGCCCCACTTCGATCTGTTGTACGCGCCGCTAGAAGAGGATCTGGCCACGACCGCCTCGCGCGAGTATCGCGCGACGCTGCTCGAGGATCTGGCGACCGCGTGTGCCGAGGAGCAGCGTGCGCACTGGTTGACGCTGGCGGGCCAGGCCATGCTGCACGCGGAGGGCCAGCACGAGGCCGCACTGTGGCTGCTGTTCGAAGCGCTGCTGGCCGCACCGGGCGAGTCCGGCGCGCTCGAAGCGCTGCGCACCCACGCGCGCGGGACGCGCGGGCTGTCGCTGCTCGCGCACGGCTTGCGGGTGGCGATCGCGGCCTGCTTCGACGAGGATCCGCGGCGTGCCGAGGCACTGCTGGCCGAGCTGGCCGAGCTGGCCGAAGGCCGCCTCGCGAATGCGCAGCTCGCGTTCGCGGCGCGTGCCCAGCTCGAACGCCTGCGCGGCGGCAGCCCCTCGCAGCAAGCCTCCGCGCAACTTGCGGAGCTGGGCGCTCGCATCGAGGCACGCCGGGTCGAGCTGGAAGCCGCGGAGCGCGCGCTCGAGCAGGCGCGACCCGAGCAACGCGCGGAGCGCTGCCTGGAGGTCGCCGGCCTGCTGCCCGATCTGCCGGACAAGTGGCCGCGCAAGATCCAGCTGCTGCGCGAGGCGCTGGCGCTCGGCGCGGCGCCCGAAGCCCCGCGCGCCGAGCTGGAAACGCTGCTGGGGCTGACGCGCGACGTGATCGCCCTGGCCACATTTCTCGAGGACCAGTCCGAGCTGAGCCGCGACCGCAGTGAGCGCGTGCGCCTGCTCTCGCGCCTGGCCGAGGTCCACACCGTGCGCGAAGACGCCGCGGCCGTGGCGGCGGTGTGCGAGACCCTGCTCGCGCTCGAGCCCGGCTCGCGCATCGCGATCGCGCGGCTGGAGCGCGCCGCACGCCGGCTCGGCGATCCGAGGCGCCTTGCACGTGCGCTGGCGCTGCGCGTCGGGATCGCCTCGCCGGGCCCGGAGCGCGGCCGACTCCTGGCCCAGCTCGCGCGCACCGAAGAGCTGGTCGGCCAGCACGACCAGGCGGCGGCGCACGCGGTCGCCGCGCTGCGCGACGACCCGAGCGCGGCCGATGCCGGCCTGGTGCTGTTGCGTCACGCCCATCACGTCGAGCCCGCGCTCGCGCTCTCGGGCCTGCAGGCGCTGGCCGAGCTGTGCGGCCCCTCGCGCTCGGTGCTGGTGCTGCAGACCCAGGCTGCCCAGGCGTGCGGCGACCGCGCCGCGCTGCGCGCCAGCGTCGAGCGCTGGGTCGAAGTGCTGCCCAGTGACGCCGCCGCGCACCGCGCGCGCGTGCTGATGCGGGCCGACCAGGGCGACGCCGAGAGCCTGCTCGCGGCCGCCGACGCCGCGATCAACGCGATGCCGGTGCCAGAGGTGCTCGACGCGGCGCGTGTCGCGCTCGATCGCCTCGACGCCCTGGATGCGCAGGAAGCCGCTTGCTTGCTCGCGCAGCGGATCGCCGAAGAGCAGGGTCTGCGCGACCCGGAGCTGGCCGATCGCAGCGCGCAGCTCGCGCGCCGCGCGGGCGCGCCGCACCTGCTCACCGCTGCGCTGGAGCTGCTGGTCGCATTCGTGCCCGACGCTCAGCGCGAGGCCGCGCTGCTCGAGCTCGCCGCCCACCACCTGGCGCAGGCCGACGCGGCAGGCGAGGTGCGCGCCCTGCTGCGCGTGCTCGAGGGCGGGGCGCGGCCCGCGCAGGTGCTGGCCCGGCTGCGCGAGCTGTTCGCAGGCGGCGGCGACGGCCCGCGCCTGCTCGCCGCCATCACCCTGATGGCCGAGGGCGAGCAGGACCCGGCCCGGCACCGGGAGCTCCTGCTGGAGCTCGCGACGGTCGCCGGCCAGCGCCTGCACGAGCTGCCGCGCGCCGAGCATTATGTGCGCGTGCTGGTGGCCGCGGGCAGCGACGACATCACGGCCGTGCGTGCCGCGCTCGGCGCGCTGTTCTCGCTCGGCGACGCGGACTGGGCGCTCGAGCGCTGCCTCGCGATCGGCGACGACTGTCCGGCAGCACTCGCCAGCCGCGTGCACCTGTGGTGCGCGCTGACCGCGGAGGCGCGCGCCGGCGACCCGGCGCGGGCGCTCGAGATCGCGCGCGCCGCCGCGCTGCGCTGGCCGGTGTTCGCGGAGCCCTTGTTGGTGGTCGAGCGGTTGACCCTGGCCACGCAGGACGTCGACTGCGCGATGCAGACCTACGACGCGTTGATCACCGCGGCCTGTGGGCCCCATGGTCGCCGCGCCCTGGTCTACCGCGCCGGACGCTGGCTCGAGCGCGCGGGCCTGCCGGAGCAGGCGCTCGAGCGCTACCTCTCGGCTTTCGAGCTGGCGCCGACCAGCGGGGCCGCGTTCAAGGCACTGCAGCGCGTGGCACGCCAGACCGGGCAGCTCGCGCGCCTGATCCCCTGTTACGAGCGGCTCGCGGACCAGGTGCGCGAGAACCGCGCTCGCTGCAGCTTGCTGGTGGAGGCCGCGGAGCTGTGCGCGCGTCAGATCGGCGATGCGCCCCGCAGCTTCTCGTTGCTGCTGCTGGCCAACGCGGCCTCCGAGCGCGGGGAGCTCGACGAGCGCCTGCTGGCGACCGCGCTCGAGCTGCGCGCGCGCGACGCCGAGTCGGGTCGCGACGCGCTGCAGCAGCTGGCCGAGCAGCTCGAGCAGCGCGCGGCGCAGCTGTGGAACGGCGAGGACAAGGTACGGGTGCTGATGCGCTTGTGCACCGTGCTCGGCAGCGGGCTCGCGCGTGCCGAGGCGGCGCTCGAGCAGGCGGAGGCCGCGCTCGCCATCGCGCGCCAGGAAGAGCTGCCCGCCGCGCTGCAGGCGGAAGCCGAGTCGCTACGCAACGCCGCGCTCGCACGCGCGCGGCGCGCGGGCCCTTCGCCTCGGCCTTCTCCGCCGCCTGCGCCGGCCGAGTCGCAGCCCGCCCAGCCAGAGGTCGTGGCGCAGGAGCCGCCGGCCGCGCCGCCAGAGACCGTCGAGCAAGCGCCGCCGGCCGCGGCCCTGGCAGCGGAGATCATGGACTTGGAGCCCGAGTCGGAGCCGCCGCCGATAGCCGCGCCGCCGCCGCCTCCACCCACCCCGGCCGGCTCGGCTGCCGCCAGCCGCACGCATCCGGACCGCGCCCAGGACGACGCACGCGCGTCTCTGCTGGAAGGTCCGATCTCGATCGAGCGCCTGCGTCAGCTCTACCGCACCTATCAAGACGCCGAGCACCCCGCCGCGCTGTACGTGCTGCGGCAGCTGCTGGGAAGCTTCGATCCCGAGATCCGCGCGCCGCGCGACAGCGAGTACCATTCGGGCGTGTGGCGAGGTCAGGCCTTGCGCGAGGCGATCGGACCGGGGCACACGCCCGAGCTCGAGCGCCTGCTGAGCGTGCTGTGGGACTCCGTGCGCGTGATCGCGCGCTTCCGCAGCCCGCTCAGCAACTACAGCCTCAGCGAGCGCGATCGCATCAGCCGCATCTCGGTGGGCCCGCTGGCGGAAGCCTACGCGCAAGCGGCCCGCACGCTGGAGCGGACGGATGTCCCTGTCTACGTGCTGGCCAGCGCCCAGGGCGCCATCCCGCGAACCCTGCCGACCCATCCACCTTCGGTGCTGGCAGGTCACGTGAAAGCTCACGAGCGGGCCGGCCTGCAATACGGCATGGCGCGCGCGCTGTGGCTGGCCAGGCCCGAGCACGTCATCGGCGGCGTGCTGCCGCCAGAGCATGCCTTCGCGCTGTTGGAAGGGTCGCTGCAAGCCTTCGCCCCGGGCCTGGTGCGCGGCACGCCCAGCAGCGCCTCCAAGGAGCTGGTCGCCGCGTTGTGGCAGAACGTGCCCACGCGCGAGCAACGCACGCTCGGAGAGAGCCTGCGGCGCAACGCCGAGGCGCTGCAGTACCCGCGTCTGCGCGCACGCACGCGCGCCGTGGCCGCGCGCGCGGCCTTGCTCGCGTCAGGCGGCCTGCGGGCAGCCCTGCGCCAGCTGGCGTCCACCGAGAGCGAGCTCGCCGACCTGGACCTCGGGCGCGAAGAGCAATTCGTGCTGGGCTGCGAACGCTGCCCGGCGCTGGCCGAAACCGTACGTTGTGCGCTCTCGGAACCCTATTTGAGCGCGCTCGGCCAGACCCTTCGCGCCCAGTTGCGCGTCTCTCGGGTGTGAGCGACGCGCGAGCCGATATGCGAGCCAGGGGCGACGCCGCGACTCAGCAGTCCGGATCGATGCACACCCGATCGTCGTTGCCCGAGTTGTCGTCGCAGCGACCCTGCGTCAGATCCATGCGGCTCTTTTTGGCGGCGTCGAGCGCGCCCTGACACTGGATCAAGCAACCGTCGCAGATTTCGACCGGATACACGAACGGCTTGAAGTTGATGTCGACGTCGCCGGTCGTGGTGCCGTAGATCTGGATCTCGGCCAGGATCTGCGCGCCGTCGAAATCGCTCAAGTAGGGCGCGTACGCTTTCGGAATCGCCTCGACCGCCGCGATGCCGGTGCTGGGCGTGGTGCCGGCGGCCGGAAACAGCGAGTTGTTGGTGTTGACCAGGAACGGGTTGGGTAGCGGAGGATTGGCCTTTTCGAACGTCAGCGTCTGCTTCTGCAGCGTCATCAGGCGGACCTGGGCGCTGTGCAGCTGCAGGATGTTCGGCTCGGCGCGACCCAGCATCGTGTCCGCGTTGCTGCGCAGATAGCTGTTGACCAAGAGATTGACCACGTAGGGGTGATCGCAGCCGCCGTTCGTGCCCGGGCTGATGTCGTAGTGGCCGATCGGGTAGAACTTATTGCCGCCGACATCCGGTGAAACCAGGCAGTTCTGGTCGGGTACGACGTTGAACGTCACGAATGCGGTCGGCCCCTCGGGCGCGCACGCGGCGAGCCATAGTGCGGCGAGCGCAGGGATTACAGGCGACACGTGGCGCATGGCCACCTCCCGGGGGAACACACATGCCATGGGCTAGGATTCTAGCTCGGCACCGGGGCGCCGCCCAAATTTGACGCCAACTTGGAGAAGCCGTGGCGCGCCCGCCCCTCAGGACGCGGATCTCAACAGCTCCGGCAGGCGTGCGAGCGGCAGCGACTGCAGCGCGACCTCGCCGGGCCCGGCCGGGAGCACGAAGGTGATCTGTCCGGCGCGCCGCTTCTTGTCCGATCCGAGAAACGACAGGGTGCGCTGGTGAAGGTGCGTGTCCACGTCGGTGGGCAGACCGAACGCCTGGAGCAGTCGGGTCACGCGCTCGACGTCACCGGCCTGCGCGCGGCCCAGACGGCAGGCCACCCGGAACGCCGCGACCATGCCCAACGCCACGGCTTCGCCATGTCGGATGCCGCGGTAGTCGAGGGCGGCTTCGATCGCGTGACCCACGGTGTGGCCGAGATTGAGCAGCGCGCGCGCGCCGGCCTCTCGCTCGTCCTCGCTCACGATCCTCGCCTTCATCGATGCGGACATGCGGATCGCGCGCTCGGTGGCAGCCGCATCGCCGGCCAGCAATGCCGCAGCGTCTCGCTCGAGCCCGGCGACCGCCTCCTCGCCCTCGATCCATGCCGACTTGACCACCTCCGCAAGCCCCGCGATGCGCTCGGCCTGCGGCAGGGTCGCCAGCACTTCGACGTCGCACAAGACGAAGCCCGGCTGGTGAAAGCTGCCGAGCAGGTTCTTGCCGTGCGGGGTGTCGAATCCCGTCTTGCCGCCGATCGCGCTGTCCACCATCGAGAGCAGCGTGGTCGGAACGTGGCCCACCGGCAGACCGCGCAGCAGCGTCGATGCGGCGAAGCCGCTCAGGTCTCCGACCACACCGCCGCAGACCGAGATCACGACGCTCCCGCGATCGACCCCGCCTGTCAGCGCTGCATCCCAGATTCGCTCCACGCTTCGCAGCGTCTTGTGCTGCTCGCCCGCGGGCAGGGTGACCTCGATCAGCCGGTTGCCAATCGCGCGCAACGCGGCGGCCAGCGGCGCGCCCCAAACGGGGCCGACGATCTCGTCGCTCACCAGCACCACCGGGCCGCCGCCGCTGATCGCCGCAGTCCGCTCCTTCGCCCGGAAGCGACAGCCGGCAGCAACCTCCACCCGATAGCTGCGCAGCCCGAGCGGAACCACGATCGCACCCGCCGACGCCACCGCCAGCGCTTCCCGGGCGAGCTGGCCCAGGTCGCGCCCCTGCGTGTCGATCTCCGCATGGCACTCCGCATACGCGGGGGCCCGCGCGCGCAGCAGCTGCTGCAAGCTGCCCAGCACGTCTGGCCCCGCCAGCAAGGGCCGTCCCTCACCGCTGTCCACGCGACGAGCCAGCTCCTCGGGCGCAGCGCGCAGCGTGATCAGGGTGCCCAGCCGCAGCAGCTCGCGGCGCAGCGCGTCATCGGTCACGGTTCCGCCGCCGAGCGCGACCACGCCGTGACGCTGCTCGGCCATCAGGCCGCGCAGCGTCTGCCGCTCCAGCGCGCGAAAGCCGACCTCCCCGCGCTCTGCAAACAGCTGCGCGACCGTGACGCCTGCGCGCGAGGCGACCAGCTCGTCCAGGTCCCACACCGGCAGCCCCCCCTCGGCGGCCAGCGCGCGGGCCAGCGTCGACTTCCCGCTGCCCATGGGTCCTGACAAGAAGATGCGCAAGCGTTGGCGGTCCTTTCGAGCACCCAGTCTAGCAGGGTGCACAACGCCCCGCCCGGGCACCCTCAGGCGCACCAGATCCGGGCGGGGCGCGCCGCTGCGGGCTCCTCTCCGCCGTCAGCGGTTGAACGCCTCACTGCGATTCACGATGCGCGGCGTCAGGAAGATCAACAGCTCGTTGCGCGCATCCCGGTTGGTGGTGTGCCGGAACAGGATGCCGATGATCGGAATGTCGCCGAACAGTGGCACCTGGCTCAGACCGTAACCGGTGTTGCGGGTGTAGATGCCGCCGATGACCGCGGTGTGGCCGTCCTGCACCAGCAGGCTGGTGCTCGCGTTGCGCTTGAGAATGGTGGGATCGCCGCGCGCGCTGCGCTGATTGAAGTCCGGCTCATCGCGCGTGATGATGACTTTCATCGACACGGCGCCGTCGCTGGTCACGTGAGGGGTCACGTTGAGCGAGAGCTTTGCCTCCTGAAAGGCCGTCTGCACGCCCTGAGCGCTGACCTGCGAATACGGAATCGAGGTGCCCTGCGCGATCGTCGCCGCGTGGTTGTCCAGGGTGAGAATGCGCGGCGAGCTGATGATGCGGACATGGCCCGTAGTCTCGAAGGCCGAGAGCCGCACCGCGAGGTTGAAGTTGCCGGCGAGGCTTCCCAGCGAGAGACCGAGCGCGCCGCCCTGACCGGTGCCAGCCGGCGCGGGAAAGTTCACCACGTAGTTCGGATTGGGCACCGAGGCAGCGAACGGCGACAGGCCGGCGGTGGGGCTCTGGCCGTCGCTCGCACCACCAGCGACCGACAGATCGTGCGGAAAAACCAGTCCGGTGGGATTGCCGGTTGCGGAGCTCATGATCATGCTGCCGCCCCACTGGATGCCCACCTCGTGCGTGAACGAGGTGGTGGCTTCCACGATGCGCGCCTCGATCAAGACCTGCGGCGTCTGGCTATCGAGCCGCCGGACCAGCTCCTCGACGTCGTCCAGATTCTCGCTGACGTCCCGCACGACGAGAATGTTGGTGCGCGTATCGACAGAGACCGAGCCGCGCGGCGAGAGCAGCTCCTTGACCCTCCCCGACAGCGTGTCCGCCGTCGCGTAGCTGACGGGGATCAGACGCGTCTCGAGCGGCGCCAGCTCGATCTGCTGCTTCTGGCGCGCGATCGCCATCTCGCGCTCCTTTTCGAGCACGGCCTGGGGCGCCACCCGCAGCAAGTTGCCGCGCCGCACCATGCCCAGGCCCTTCGCCGTCAGAATCACGTCGAGTGCCTGGTCCCAGGGCACGTTCTTCATCTTGATGGTGACCGAGCCGGTGACGTCGTCGGCCGTAATCACGTTTACGTTGCCGACCTCCGCGAGCAGTCGCAGCACGTTGTGAACGTCGGCGTTCTTCAAATCGAGATCGATCCGGCGACCGGTGTACTTGCCGCGCTCTCGCGCCGGACCGATTTGCATCGGCACGTCGCTAAGAAACGCAGCCACCTGCTCGCCGTCGACCTCGACCGCGGGCTCCTTGGCCACGGTCTCCACCTGCCGGCCGCGCTCGGGCGGAAGCTCAGGCGGCGCAAACAGCCAGACGATACGATTGCCCTCGCGCAGGGCGGTCGCGCTGGAACCCGCGTCGGCGTTGGGCTGTACCGTAATGGTCGTGCGACCCGCGTCCTCGATCAGGTCCGCGCTTCTGATCGCCGAAGCGGAATCGCCTTCGAGATGGCGCGCTGCGTCCGCGCCGACGTGAGCGCCGCTGATCTCGAGCCGTGCCGGGCCCTTGCTCCCGGGCAGCACGCGGAACGGCGCCGGATGGTTGAGCTCGACCACCAGCCGATCGCGGCCATTGCGCCGCTCGATGATCACGTGTCGAATCTCGGCCGGCGAGGTGTCCACCGCCGGCGCATCCGCCTCGGCCTCGGTCTCGCCGGCATCGAAGGAGATCGCGATCTCACCGCGCTCGCTGCGCGCCCGATACCTCGCGGGGTGGGTCAGCTGAAGCACGACGTGCACCCCTTTGGCGGTCGTGCTCGCGGCGCTCTGAACGATCAGCGCGGCCGTGCCCTCGACCTCGACGCCGCCCGGGGCGAGCGTCGCACCTTCGACGTCCACAACCACCTCGCGGCCGTCCTTGTGCGAGTGGATCGAGTAGACGGGCATCGCGAAGGATCCGTCCACCGTGACCTCCGCATGCTGCTTCTCGCCCTTGATCCGCAGCTTTGCGACGATCGGGCTGGCCGCGTCCGCGTGAACGGCGGCAGCCGACGCTAGCGCCAAGAGAAGTGTCAAAAAGCCGCGCAGCAAACGCATGGAGCTCTCCTGTCTGACGACGACGTGATCTTCCGCCGGGTCGCCCCCAAACGGCAAAAAAACGGGTGACCTGCTGCGCGACCGGCACGAGAAAGCTCGGCAGCGCCACTCACGCTGGAAGCCAGAGACCGCGCAAGGCGGTCGCACGTCCCGAGCATGACGTCCCGCCCGCGTCCGTATGGCGAACGCCATGCGAGGTCCGCGGCGCCGCACGCGGTCTTCCGAGAGCGCAAGGTCGCGTGCAGCAGTGCGGCGCCCCGCGCGCTACTTCTGGGCGACCTCATCCCGGAGCGGGATGATCTTGGTCAGCGCCGTGCGCGTGGGATCGGTCGGATCCTGCTGGGTGAGGACGACCTCGTTTTCGCGAATCCGATCGACTCGCCAGTTCAGCGTCATGGAGACGCTTCCGGTGGCCTGAATGACCTTCGGCCGCCCGATGTAGTCGCCGCGCTCCACCACGTAACCGACCCCCGAAGGATCGACCAACATTGCCTTGGGCCGGGGCAACCCGGTCACAATCGCGATCAGGCGCATCTCCTCGACACCGGTCAGCGGCATGATCACCCGACGCTGCATCTCCTCGGGCGCCCTGGCGCGGAATGCCAGCGAGTAGCTGCGAAACGGATCGCGGTTGCGAAGGGATTCGACGAAGTCCTCATCCTTGAGCACGAGGGGCTCGCGGGCCTTCTTCTCGGCATCTGCCGAGGCGGCCTTGGGTTTTGCGCCGCCCCCGCCGGCGCCGCGCCCGCTCGATCGCTCCACATCGCTGCACGCCTGCAGGCCCATGGCGGCTCCTGCCAGCGCGATCACGAGCGCCACGTCGAGCCAACCACGCCGCGCGTCGATCAATCCAGCCATCATGGTTCCCTCGCCGTCCGCCTATTCTGGTTTCCTGCGAAACGTGGTCGCTCGCACGTTGACTGCAAGCTCGACCTCGCCGTCCGGATGCCTCTCGGCGACATGGACCTTGATGTCTTCCATGTTGATCGCTCGCTCAAGGCGGCTGATGTTGTAGAAGAACTTCGCCAGCTCGTGGAAGCGGCCCTGAATCTGCAGGACGACCGGAACCTTGATGAAGAACTTCTCGGCCTGCTCCGGCGACGGCTGGACTTGCTCCATCCGAAGGCCGCTGAGCTCGGCAAGTCGGTTGAGGTCGTCCAGAAACGACGCGATCTCCGCGGTGACCGGAAGAATGCGCAGGTTCTGTCGGTCGAGCGCCTCGCGCGCCGTGACCTCCTCGCGAAGCTTGAGGTACTCCTTCTGACGATCGTGAGCCTGCTTGAGCTGTTGCTCGAGCGCGTCGTGCGTACGCCTGGCCGCCTCGGTTTCCTCCTCGAGCCCCGAGTGCACGCCGGCGTAGTAGCCCGCGGAGAGCACGCCGAGGAGCAGGACGAGCAAGAATAGCTTCCCTGCGATCGGGAGCTGCGCGAAACCGCCGGTGGGTAGCTTGGGTGCCATACTCAGTACTTGATCTCGCAGCTGAGCTTGAATTGAACGGTGGAGAGGTCGGACTTGGCATCAGTCGACGCGGCGGTGCTCTGCAGCGTCACTTTGTTGAAGATGTCGGAGACGGTGAGCCGCCGCAGGAACTCGGCGACGTCCTCGTTCGTCTTGCCGTCGCCCACGATGATGCACTGGCGGTTGGTCTCCTCGAAGCTCTCGAGCCACAGCCGGCGCACATCCCAGCCGGGGTTGTAGACCAGCAACGGATTGTCCCGCCGTAGCGCATCGAGCTTGTCCTGCGGGACCGTCGGTCCACCGCCTTCGCTCAGGATCTTGCTGAGCTCCATCATCACGCGCGCGGGCCCCTGTCTCGCGGCCTGCAATCCCCCGACCACATCCTCGAGCTGCTTGCTCTTGGCGAGCTTGGCCTCCACGTCGCCAATGTTCTCTGTCTGAGACTTGGCTCGATTGATCTGCGCCTGGAGCTCCTCGTTCTTGGCGTTCTGCTCCTCGTAGATGTTCTTGTAGCTGAGGTAGACCAGGAACAGCACCACGCCCCAGCCGAAGCACGACAGCAAATAGACGACGCCCCAGAGCTGCGCGCTGCCGCCGGTGCTTACCTGGCGCTTGGCTTCGGGCAGCAGGTTGATGCGGATCATGACGGCCTGCGCTCCCGCTCGCGCCGCAAGGCGAGCCCGTAAGCGACCACCGCTTGCGCGGTCCTGCCCTGTAATGCCACCGGATCGACGCTCTTCGGATCGGGTTGAGCCACCAACAACGGATCGAGCGGCAGCACGTCCACCTGACAACGTTCGGCGATCTCTTCGTGCAGCGCGGGCACATTGGCCGTGCCCCCCGAGATGTAGACCTTGTTGATTTCTCGATCGCCGCTGGTGGCCAGGTAGAAGTCCAACGAGCGCTGGATTTCGCCCGCGAGCGTCTCGACCACGTCGCGCACGATGTTCGGCACCTCGTCGGGGACCATGCCCGCGGCAGTGCCGCACTTGTACGCCTCGGCCTCTTCCTGGCTGACACCGAGCTGGCGCTGGATCTCTTCGGTGATGGCGTTGCCGCCATTGACCACGTCGCGCGTGAATGCGGTCGTGCCTTGCGAGAGAATGTTCAGCGTCGTCAGCGACGCCCCTACGTGCAACAGCACGATGGTCTGATCGGCCGGCGGCGAGCCGTATGCCGCCTCGTAGCAGTTCTGCACCGTGAACGCGTCGAGGTCGACTACGCGCGGCCTGAGCTTGGCCTCGATCGCGAGGTTGGTGAGGTCACCGATCTCCTCCTTCTTCGCGGCTACCAGCAGGACATCCATCTGCCCCTGATCCTCGCGGCGGCTGACGACCTGATAATCGATCTGAACGTCCGCCAGCTCGAACGGGATGTGTTGCTCGGCCTCCCAGTTGATCTGCTCAGCCAGCTCCGCAGCGGTCATGACCGGCATGGTGATCTTCTTGATAATCACGCTGTGGCCGCTGACGCGCAGAGCCACGTCGCGGCGTTTGACCTTGTGGAACAGCCGGTCCAGGCCGTCGACGATCGCCCCCGCGTTCATGATGTGGCCGTCGACGATGGTCTGCGGCGGCAAGGGGTGAAAACCGAATCGCGTCAGCGCTCGGTTGCCCTTGCGGTCCTCGCGGACCTCGCAGAGCTTGATCGAAGTCGTGCCGATATCGACGCCGACGAGGTTCTTACCTTCCGAGGCCATGTACCGGCATCACTCCTCCTCGCCGAACACACGCACGCGATCGGCGAGACTGCCACCGAGGGCCTCCAAGATCTTACGCTTGGTATCCATTCGACAACCGAGGCCCTTCTCGACCCGGTCGATCGTCAACACCGAGACTCCCGCGCGCCGTGCCAGCTCCGCCTTCGACATCATCCGCTCGATCCGAGTCTGCCGGACTCGATTCGTCTTCTTGCCCGCCTTGCCCGCCTTGACCGGCTTGGCCTCGCCTGCCGAGGACGACTTGGTGCTGCCACCTGCCGAGCCCCGGCTAGCCCAATCGGCCGCCCGTTTCTTGGTGAGCTTGCTCCCGCTCGGCGCAGGAGCCTCCTCCGCCGACGTCTCCGCCGAAGCAGCCGTCACATCCATGGACTTCGTGTTCTGCTCCATGGTCGAAGGGCCGGTCGGAGAGCACCCGAAGGCCTCTGCCAGGCCCGTCTAGTATGTTAGGCCCCACGGCTGGCCAGGGTCAAGCAAGTTCAGCTAAATTTCCTCAAAGTTAAGTCTAAATTATATGTCATTGATATGTCTTCCGGATCGGCTCTCCGATCTCGCTGGCCCGCCGCCACCGCGCGCGTTCTCCCGGTTGTCAAGGAACGACTACGTCGCTTAACTATGGTGGCAGGCAGCCGCCGGAAGGGCAAAAAAGCGGGCAGCCGCCCCGCCCGCCCGGGACGCGCACCGCCAGGGTCTCGATGTCACCGCCGAACGCACCCCGGACCGTCCCCGCACGCCTCGTCCCGGCGCTCGCCGCCGGCCTGCGCTGTGCGTTGTTCGCTTCCGTGCTGGCAGCCTCGGCGCAGGCCCGCGCCGACCGCGAGTACACCGTGGCCAAGGGCCAGACGCTCTCGCGGATCGCGGCGCGCTATGGCGTGAGCGTGGCCGCGCTCGCCGCCGCAAACGGCATCGCGCGCAACGCCGCGATCCGTCCCGGTCAAGTACTGATGGTACCGCCGCGCGGCGTGGTCTACGCGGCCCCCGGTGATTCGCTGGCGAGCATCGCGCGCCGCCACCAGCTGCCCGTCGCCGAGCTAGCGCGCACGAATCACCTGCGCGAGAACGCGCCGCTGCAGCTGCGTCAGCGCCTGCTGCTGCCCGGCGCGGAAAGCGCGCAACGACAAGCGGCGGCGGAGCGGCGCTGGGGTGTTCCCAGACACCCTGGCGTGGTGCGCTTGTACCGCGTCTGGTCGCGCGAGATCCGCACGCTCCGCCTGGTCGACGCACGCGGCCGCACGCGCCTCCGCACGCTCGCGCCCCTCAGCCGGTTGCTGCGCCCGCGCACGCCGCGCGTCAGCGATCGCAGTCGCGGAAAGAAGCCGCACCCGCGCCTGGTGCGCTTGCTGGCACGGCTCTCCGATCACTTCGGCGGTCGCCCGCTGTACATCATCAGCGGCTACCGCCATGCAGGCGGCTACACCAAGCCCACCAGCCGGCACGTCGCGGCCCAGGCCGTCGATCTACGCATCCCCGGTGTGCCGCTGCAGGTGTTGCGCGACTACTGCGCGAGCTTCGATCACGTCGGCGTGGGCTATTACCCGCGCAGCCACTTCGTGCATCTGGACGTACGGCGCAAGAACGCGCGCTGGACCGACTACTCCGGCCCTGGCGAGGCGCCACAGCGCCGCCCACCCGCTGCCACGCCAAGCGACGAGCAAGAGGCGCCGCGCGCCGACGAGCCCGATGCGGACGACGACGGGCAGGCACCGATCGACGATCAAGCAGATGCTGTCGCGGAGTGAGCCCGCCGCCGCGCAGGGCTCGGAGCTCGCGATCGCGCGCTTGGTGCGCCCACCTCACCGGCCGCAAGCCCGCAGGCCCGAGGCCGCTGCGCCGCCGTCCAGGGATACCTCGCAGCGCCCCTCTACGCACAAACGGATCGCCCCACAGCCGGCCGTGCCCCCGTCGCGAGCTGGGTTGCAGTCGGCGCTCGCATCGCAGGGCTCGCCCGCGGAGACCGGGAGACGGACCGAACGCGCGCAACCGCAGCCGAACAGGACGAAGAACAACATCGCCGGGGGCCGCATGGCCGAGAGGTTAGAACGCAAACCGATCGATCCGAAATACCCGATCGCGGCGCCTCAAAGAATGCTGTGATCCTGCAGGCGCCGGTAGAACGTGCGGCGCGGCATGCCGAGCGCCTTGGCGGCGCGCGCGCGGTTCCAGCCGTGCGCCTCCAGCGCCGCCAGGATCTTGCGCCGCTCCGACTGCCGGTAGTCGTCGAGGCTCTCGGCCGGCGCCGGAATGGTCGGCGCGCTCTCGAGCTTGTCGCCGTCGGCTTCGAGCGCCAGATCGCAGGCGTCGACGCTGGGCCCTTCGACCATCACCCACGCTTGCAGCAGCAGATGCTCCAGCTGGCGCACGTTGCCGGGCAGCGGATGCGTGAGCAGCAGCTCCATCGCCTCGCGCGTCAGGCGCTTCTCGCGGCGGTCGTCGCGCTCGGCGAAGAGCTGGAGGAAATGCTGGCACAACGGCGCGATGTCCTCGCGTCGCTCGCGCAGCGGTGGAAGCGCGATCTCGACCACGTTGAGCCGGTAATAGAGATCCTCCCGAAAGCGGCCCTCCTGAACCAGCTCGCCGAGCGGCCGGTTGGACGCCGCGATGAAACGCACGTCGACCTTCTCGTCGGCCTCGCCTCCCACCCGACACACCGTGCCCTCTTGCAGCACCCGCAGCAGGTCGACCTGCATGCGCGGCGGCATGTCGCCGACCTCGTCCAGGAACACGGTGCCGCCCGATGCGCGCGCGATCATCCCTCGCCGCGCCTTCTCCGCGCCGCTGAACGCGCCCGCGGTGTGACCGAACAGCTCGGACTCGAGCAGGCTCTCGGGCACGCTGCCGCAGCTGATCGCGACAAACGGCGCCTTCGCACGCGGCCCCGCGGCGTGAATCGCGCGCGCGACCAGCTCCTTTCCGGTGCCGCTCTCGCCGTGGATGATCACCGGCACTTTGGCCGCTTGCACCCGGTCGATGGTGTCGAAGACGCGTAGCATCGCCGCGCTCTGACCCACCATCCCGTGCCGCGTGGCCTTGCTGCCGGCCGAGCGCCGCGCACGCGTAAGCTCCCGTTCCGCTTCGAGCAAGGCCTCGGTGCGGGCACAGAGCAGCTCCTCCAGGTCGAGCTTGGCCTTCTCCAGCTCCCGGTTGGCCGCTTCCAGCTGCTGCTGGCGGCGCGCGTTCTCGGAATTCAGGCGCGCGTTCTCGAGCGCGATCGCGGCCTGGTCCGCGAAGGCATGCAACAAGGCCACCGAAGCCTCGCTGAAGCGGCCGCGGCTGCGGCGGTGCTCCAGGTAGAGCACGCCCACCGTCCCGGAACGCCCGCGGATCGGCAAGCAGGCGACCGAGCGCAGCATCAGCTTGTGCACCGAGACGTACTCGCTGAGCCGCCCGTCGCGCGTCGCATCGACGGTCACGATTGGCTCGCCGTCGATCAGCACGGCCTCGGCGATCGAGCGACTGAAGGCCGCGTGCGGGTCGGGCCGCTCGGACTTGGCCACCTCCATGGTGCGCTTCTCGAGCTGGCCGCGGGCGTCCACCAGCAGGACGTAGCCGCTCTCGGCGCCCGATAGATCGACGGCGCTCTCGGTGATGCGCTGCAGCAGCCGGTCGAGATCCGGCTCGCTCGCCAACCGCTTGATGATGTCCAGCAGCCGTTCCGCACGCGGGTCACCGATCAGCGTGGCCAGGTCGCCCGAGCTCGGCGCCGCGAGCGCCCCGTCGCGGTGCGAGCTCTCCTCGGCGGCCAGCGCCGCCTCGCGCGCCGCCCGCCGGCGCGGGTCATGCCAGAACGCCTCGCGGTGCTCGCGTGGAATGCGCAGCGCGATGTCCTCCAGCACTTCCACCGCCACGCGCGCGAAGCGCCGCGCGGTGAGCTGCGCCCCGAGCACGTCGTGCGCCTGAGCGGAGGTCGCCAGCGCGCTCCACTCCACGTCGCGGTTGTGCGCCTTGCGCGCGCGCTCGATCACGCTCTGCAGCGCTTGCAGCGCGCCCTCCGCCTCGCCGGCCGCCAGCCTCGTGCGCGCCAGCAGCAGCTGCAGCCGCGGCTCGAAATCGGCCAGCCCCTCGCGCGCGATGTGCTCGCGTGCGGCCGCCAGCCGCGCTGCGGCCGCCGACGAGTCGGCCGGCCCGCCGCGGTCGAGCAGGGTTTCGGCCGCGTCCAGCTCGTGCTCGGCGATCTCGCGCGTCTGTCCCAGCTCGCCGTAGCGCGCGATCGCATCGCCGTAGTGGATCAGCGCGCGGTCCACGTCGCCCGCACGTGCGGCCAAGTCGCCGAGCAGCACGGTGGCCTGGGCCTTGATGTACTTCTGCTTGGCCTCCGCGGCGTACTCGAGCACCGCCTGAACCTCGCCCTTGGCACGCTCGTACAGACCGAAGTAGATGTGCAGGTGCGCGAGGTTGTTGCGCGCCTGTGCATTGGTCGACAGCCGGCCGGCCCGGCTGGCGAGCCGGGCGGCGCTCTCGTAGTGCTCGGCGGCGCTGGCGTGCTCGCCCAGGCAGAACAGGATGCCACCCAGGTTGAGCGCGAAGTTGGCCATGCTGCCCACGTCGCCCAGGCGCCTGGCGATCTCGAGCCCCTGCGAGCCCAGGTCGCGCGCGCCCTGCAGATCGCCGGTGCGAAAACAGTCGATCGCGAGCGTCGCCAGCGCGTTCGCTTCCTCGCGCAACGCGCCCGCGCGGCGTGCGAGCGCGACCGCCTCCTCGAGGTAGCAGCGCGCCTGCTCGTGCTGGGCGCGGTAGCTCGCCGCCATGCCGCGCGAGCACAGCAACTCCGAGCGAACCACGTCGTCCTGCGCGCACTGCAGGCCCGCGTCGGCCGCGCGGCACAGCGCGTCGTAGTCGCCGCGCCGCAGGTGCACCAGCGCGAGCTCGCGCTGTACCCGAGCGTGCGCGGCGGGCTCCGCCTCCGCGGGCACCAGCGAGAGCGCTGCGACCGCCTCGTCGAAACGGCCCAACGCGGTCAACGCCTGTGCCAGCACGATCGCCGCCTCCGCGCGCAGCTCGGGCGCGATCTCGGCGCGATCGATCTGCGCCCTCGCCAGCTGCGCCGCCCGCTCCAGCTCGCCCAGCGCGAGGCGGCAGCGCGCCAGCGCGAGCGCGAGCGAGATCGCCTGCGGGCCGGCGTCGCCGCTGCCGAGCAGGGCTTCGTACAACTCGGCGGCCGCCGCATGCGCGCCCTGCGCGACCAACTGGGCGCCAGCTTGCGGCACCAGCTCGCGCATGCGCTGAGCGTCGCCGGCCAGCGCCGACAGCCGCGCCCGTTGCGAGATCGGCAACGAGAGCGCCGCGTCGCTAGCCGAGATGCTCGCCGCCAGCTCGCGCCTGCCCTGTGCGCCGAGCAACTGCAGCAGCGCCTTCTCGAGGGCGACGTCCTTGAGGCACACGCCGTCGGGCCGGTGCTGGGTCAAGCCCGCGGTCTCGCAGCGCGCGAGCAGGGCCTCGAGCGCGGCGCGATCGATGCTCGGATCGAGCGCGGCCATCACCTGCATCACGCGCTCCGGCGAATGAGCCTTGCCCAGCAGCGCCAGCAGCGTCAGCAGCGGGAGCGCCTGCTGCGGCGCGCGCGCGAGCCGCGTGTGCGCCAGCGCCAGGCTCGCGCCGGCGGGCGGCAGCTTGCGCACGTCGGCCACGGTGGGCGCCGGCGATTCGGAGAGCGCCGCCAGCGCGTCCATCAGCGCGGCGGGCAGCCCCTGGCTGTGCTCGGCCAGGGCCGAGAGCACGGAGGCGTCGACCGGGCCAAGCGCGTCCTGGACCAACCCCTGCAGCGAGAGCGGCGACAGCGGCGGCAGCTCGAGGCGCGCGCCGGCCGCGAGCTTGCGCGGCGCCGGCGCGTCCGGATCGGTGGCGGTGGCGACCACGAACACGCGGTGCGCGCTCTCGGCGAAGATCGCGGAGCGCAGCACCGCGCCGCACACCGCCTCCGCGGCGTCCAGGTCATCGACCAGCACCACGACCGCGTCGCGCTCGGCCAGCGCGCCCAGACCTTCGGCGAGCGCGTCGGAGAGCTCGGCCTGGCCGACGCGGCCGGCCGACAGCGCGGCCAGGGCGCGCGCCGCGGCCGCCGCACCCGGACCGCTCGGCCCCAGCACGATCTCGAGCTGGCGCGCGAGCGAGATCAGCGGCGCCAGCAGCTCGCCGCTTGCCGCCGACACCTCCAGCACGTGGGTCGCGCGGATCTGCAGCCGCCACTTGAGCTCGCGCAGCAGCAGCGACTTCCCGCCGCCGGCGGGCGCGCTCACCAGCACCGCGTGCGGCGCGTTCGGCTGGCCCGAGGCGCTCACCAACGCCTGCAGGCGCCCGAGCGCCTCGTCATGACCGCGTGGCTGCGGCGGCACGAACACGCGCCGCGCCGGCTGGCCGCCCGCGCCGGGCACCGCCACCTCGAGCGCGGCGATCAGCTCGGCCACGGCCGGCAGCCGGTCGAGCGGATCGCGCGCGAGCGCGCGCCTGGCCACCTGGAGCGCCGCGGCGCTGACCGCGTCGCAGTCGGGTGGCGCCTCTGGGGCGTCGCCCGCGCTAGGGTCGAGCAAACCACGACGGCCGAATGGATAGCTGCCGGTCAGCAACAGCCACAAGGTAACGCCCAGCGCGAACACGTCGGACGGCACGCTCGGCGCAGCACCGGAGAACAGCTCCGGAGCCATGAACGGCAGCGTGCCGCCGGCGTGCTCGCCCTTCGCATCGCGGCCGAGCACGCGCGACAGCCCGAAGTCGATCACGTGGACATCGCCGTGCTCGTCGACGATGGCGTTGCCAGGCTTGATATCGCCGTGCACCACGCCCACGCGGTGCAGCGGCGCGATCACCCCGGCCACGCGCGCCAGCAAGCGCACCCGCTCGGCAGGCGACGCGAGAGCGGCGGCGCGGTCGAGCGGCTGCCCGTCGATGTAGGCGCGGGTGTAGAAGGTGCGGCCCTCGGCGTCCTCGGCGCCGCGCATCACGCCGAAGTCATAGACCTCCGCCACACCCGGCACCGAGAGCGACGCCATGGTCGCGAACTCACGCTCGAAGGCACGGCGCAGCGAGTCGTCGACCGCCGCCGAGAATCCGCTTCAACGCGAGCTCCCGGCCACCCAGCAAGCGGTCGCGTGCGAGGTACACGTCGCCAGCTGCGCCCTGGCCCACCAGCCGAACGAGCTCGTAGCGCTCCTGCATAGGGCCAGAACTACCAGATGGCTCAATTTTGCACAAGATGGCACATTCGGCACATGTTGACACACACTAATTCTTGTATGAATCCCGATACATCAGTCGGCGGACCTACGCGGGCAGAGCTCGACGCCCGCCCGGAGCCCCGCGCGCATCCTGCCGCTGCGCCGGTGCCTTCAGCCCGAGATGACCCAACCGGCGTCGCTGATCGCGGCTTCGATCGCGCTGATGTGATCGAAGCCGCGCGTCTCGATCACCAGCTCGACCGCGGTTACGCCGGGCTCGGTGCGGGCCGCCACGCGGTCGTGATGGACCTGCAGGACGTTCGCCTGCAGGCCTGCGATCGTGGTCAGCAAGGCCGCGAGCGCGCCGGGCACATCGGGAATCAGCACCCACATGCGCATGCAGCGGCCTGACTTGACCAGCCCTCGATCGATGATGCGCGAGAGCAGATTGACGTCGATGTTGCCCCCGGAAACGAGCAGCACCACGCGCTTGCCTTCGAGCGGAAGGCTGCCCTGCAAGGCTGCGGCGAGCGCGACCGCGCCGGCGCCCTCGGCCACCGTCTTCTCCAGCTCCAGCAGCAGCAGCACGGCCTCGGCGATCTCCTCCTCTTCGACCAGCGTGATGCCCTCGAGGTAGCGCGCCGCGAGCTCGAGCGTGCGCGGGCTCACCCGCCGCACCGCGATGCCGTCGGCCAGCGTGCGCCGGGCCTCCACCAGGGCAGGCGCGTGCCGGCTCAGCGCCTGGTGCATCGAGGGCACGAGCTCGGCCTGCACGCCATACAGAGCGATCTCGGGGCGGCGTGTCTTGAGCGCCACGGCGATGCCGCCGAGCAGCCCTCCACCCCCGACCGGCGCGATCACCGCGTCCAGCTCCGGCACCTGCTCGAGCAGCTCGAGGCCGATCGTGCCCTGCCCCGCGATCACCGCGTCGTCGTCGAACGCGGGAACCGGCGTCAACCCGCGTTGCACGGCCAGACGCTCGGCTTCGGCCGCGGCGTCGTCGTAGGTTTCGCCGTGCAGGATCACCTCGGCGCCGTGCGTGCGCGTGGCGCTGCGCTTGATCAGCGGCGTGCTCACGGGCATCACGATGGTGGCGTGCACCCCCATGCGGCTGGCGACGTAGGCCAGGCCCTGGGCGTGGTTGCCGGCGCTGGCGGCGATCACGCCCGCGGCACGCTGCTCGGGCTCGAGCGTGGCCAACTTGTTGAGAGCACCTCGCTCCTTGAACGAGCCGGTCATCTGCAGGTTCTCGAGCTTGAGATAGGCCTCACACCCCAGGCGCCGCGAGAGCGACTCGGAGCGCGCGCACGGTGAGAGATAGAATCGCGTGGCGAATGCGTTCGCGCGCGCGCTCGATGTCCGCCAGCGCAATCATGGCGGCGCGCTGCGCGGGCTAGGAATCGGCGTCCTCGCGCAGGCGACGCTCGAGGTCGCTCATGAACGCCCCGTCGGAGCCGGGCGCGGGCTGCGACGGCTTTCGCTTGGGCGAGAGCAGTACCACCGGCTTGATGTCGGAGTCCTCGTCCAGCTCGTCGATGCGCAGAGGCGCGGGCGCCGCCGCGGCCGCTTCGGGCTCGCGCTGCACGCTGTCCGCCTCATCGAGCAGCAGATCGTCCACGCTGAGCTCCTCGAGCTCCGGCTCGGGCGGAGCCTCCAATGTATCGCGCGCCGTCTCCTCGGCCGCGCGCCCGCGCGCCAGCGTCTGCCCGCGGCGCTGCTGCAGGGCGCGCAGCTCGTCGGCCAGCAGGCGCTCTTCGAGTTGCTCGGCCGACACGGCCGGGGGCCCGCGATCGGAGTCCATCCCCGTGCTGCCCGGAGACGGGACCTGGGCGATGCCCATGCCCTCCTCGGCCACGCGCTCGTAGGGAAACAGCGAGCGCACGTAGTGCGCGATGACCAGCGGCCCGGTCACCAGACCGTGTCGCATGCAGAACTGGTCGAGCGCGAGCGCCAGGTGGGCCGCGCTGGGCGTGCGCTTGCCCCGATCGCGCGTCAGCGCGCCCAGCACCACCTGCTCGAGGTCGGTGGGGAAGCTTGGCAGCATGCTCGACGGCGGCGGCACGTCCTGCTCGACGATCTGGGTCATCACCTGGATGTCGTTGCCGCGGAACAGCCGCCGCCCGGTGGTCAGCTCGTGCAGGATCACCCCGACCGCGAACACGTCGGCGCGCTTGTCGAGCGGTTTGCCGCGCACCTGCTCCGGCCCCATGTAAGCGTAGGTTCCGCGCACCACGCCGGCATCGGTGTCGATGCGCGCGGTGGTCAGCGCCACGCCGAAGTCGAGCACCTTCACCACTGCATCGAGCGAGATCATGATGTTGTGCGGGGTCACGTCGCGGTGCACGATGCGCAGCGCCCGCCCCTCGCGGTCGTGGCGCTCGTGCGCGTGGTGCAGCGCCATGCAGACCTGGTGCACGATGCCGATCGCGACCGCCAGCGGCATCGGCTTGTTGGCCTTGGCGGCCGCCCTGCACAGGTCGGCGAGGCTCACTCCGCGCACGTACTCCATCGCCAGGTACCAGTACCCGTCCGCGTAACCGAGGTCGTAGACCTGCGGGATGTTGGGATGGGAGAGCTCGGCCAGCAGCCGCGCCTCGTCCTGGAACATGCGCAGCGCGTGCTCGTGCTCGGCGTAGTGGGGAAATAGACGCTTGATGACTACATCGCGAAAGAAGCCGCCCTGCCCCCATTGGCGCGCCAGGAAGATCTCGGCCATCCCTCCGGCCGCGATCTTGTGCAGCAGCTCGTAGCGACCGATGCGTCCGTGCTTCACACGGTCAGTGTAACCGGTCGTAAGGGCAAACCAACAGCGCCGGGCGCGGCGGAGGCCTGGAAGGCCCGGCGGCCGCGCTGGGGGGACGGAGCTCGGGACCCTTTGCTACGGCCTCGAATCGCCGGCAAAGCCCTCGGAAACGCAACCAAATGGGGGCGTCGCGCGCCCGCCGCTCACGTGATATCGATGATCACCACGCCGCGCTCCGACTCGTCTTCGTCGGAGCCCGGGCGCGGGCGAGGAGGCATCGGCTGCGGGACTGGAAGCTGGATGAACGGCTGCTGGCGGCGCCGCTCTTCCTCTTCCCGCTTCTTGATGTGCTCGATGATAATCGGCGGCAACATGAGCCGGCTCCTTGGCTGCCTCTTCCCTACTCATAATAACGCAGATTGGGACGCGCAACCGCAAGTTGCTGGTGCGGTGCCCTCCGCGCTTCCACTGGGGCCCAGGGCGCGCGCCGCCAGGTGGCCGGGAGCAGAGAAAGTCTGGATTTGGTGGAGCGTTCTGCTGGCCGCCTCGCTGGTGGGCACGCACCATGCCCGAGCGGACACGGGCGACTATGCGCTCGACAATCAGGGCTGGAACGGGCTCAGCGAGCTGCTGTCGATCGCCCGCGGCGCGGGGCTGGAGCTGCGCGTGCCGCACCGGATCGATCTGGCTGCGCTGCGCCCGGGGGACGGCCTGCTGCTGGTCTATCCCGCGGAGCCGCCGCCTGCGCGCGATCTGTCGGCTTTCATGGCGGAAGGCGGCCGGCTCGCGGTTGCCGACGACTTCGGCGCCGGGGGCCGCCTGCTCGCCAGCTTCGGCGTCGGGCGCAGCAAGCCCGGCTCGGTGCCGCCCGAGCGCAGGCTGCGCGGCAACGTCCACGTGCTGATCGCCAAGCCGCGCGCGCGCCATCCGCTGAACGCGCAGGTGCTGGCCCTGGTGACCAATCATCCGCAGGTGCTGCACCACGATCAGCTGGACGCGATCTTCAGCCTCGACCAGAGCCGCGGCGCGATCGTGCTCAGCGGTGCCGTCGGCAAGGGCCGGCTGGTCGCGATCGGCGACTCCAGCGTGTTGATCAACAACATGCTCGAGTTCCGCGGCAACCGGACTTTCGCACACAATCTGGTGCGCTATCTGGCGCAGGACGGACGGCTGTGGATCGCCGCACCCGACACGGTCCTGGCCGGGCGCTACCCCAGCGTGGCGGCGGCCGACCCGCTGGCCGGGCTGCGCGCGGGGCTCGATCGGCTGGCGCGGGCTCGCCTACCGCCCGCAGCGCTGCGCGTGACCGCGCTGGTGGTCTCGCTGCTGCTGCTGCTGGCCGCCGCCAGCGCGCTGCCGCGCCGCGCGACCTACGCGCGCGCGACCGCCCTGCCCGCGGCTGAAACGCTGGCCGGCTTCGCCGGGCGCGTGCGCTTCTTCTCGGGCAAGGGCCGCAACCTGCTCTCGCCGCTGCTGACCTACAAGCTCGAGCTCGAGCGGGAGCTGCTCGAGGGCCTGGCGCTTCGCGACCAGCCCAGCCTGCGTGACATGACGGAGGCGATGCGCAAGGCCGGTCTCGCGGAGCCCTTGATCGAGCACACCCGGGCGCTGCTGCTCGAGCTCGAGCAGCTCGCGCTGGCGCAGGAACGGCCGCCCTCGCCGCCGCACGTGGGCGAGCGGAAATTCCATGCCATGGTGGCTTCGGGCGATCGTATCCTGCACGCGTTGCACGAGGTCCGCGCCCGGGAACGCCGCTCATGAACGACCACGCCGCCGAGCTCGCGCCCGACCAGCTGGCCCAGGTGGCGGAACGCGCCGCGGCCGTGATGCACGAGGTAGGCCGCCTGTTCGTGGGCCCAGACGAGCTCAGCCGCCTGCTGCTGGTGTCGCTGCTGGCGCGCGGGCACGTGCTGCTGGAAGGCGTTCCGGGGGTGGCCAAGACCACGCTCGCCAAGGCTTTCGCGGCGACGCTGCGCTGCAGCTTCAAGCGCATCCAGTTCACGCCCGATCTGCTGCCCGCGGACATCACCGGCACCTACGTGCTGGCGCCCGCGAGCGGCTCCTTCAGCCTGCGCGAGGGGCCGATCTTCGCCAACGTGGTGCTGTGCGACGAGATCAACCGCGCGCCCGCCAAGACCCAGAGCGCGCTGCTCGAGGCGATGCAGGAGCTGCAGGCCACCATCGACGGCCAGACCCGCGCCATGCCTCGCCCCTTCATGGTGCTGGCGACGCAGAACCCGGTTGAGCAGGCCGGCACCTACCCGCTGCCCGAGGCGCAGATCGACCGCTTCCTGATGCGGGTGCTGATCGGCTATCCGTCGGCGTCCGAGGAGCGCGCGATCCTCGAGCGCTTCGGCGGCACCCCGCCGGAGGTGCGCGGCGTGCTCTCACCCCAGGAGATCCTGGCGCTACAGGCGATGGTCGCCGCGGTGCATGCCGAGCGCGAGGTGATCGACTACGTGGTGCGGCTCTCGGCCTACACGCGCAAGCACCAGCGCGTGTTCCTGGGCTGCTCGCCGCGCGGATCGCTGGCGCTGCTGCAGGCGGCCAAGGCGCTGGCTCTGCTCGCCGGCCGCGCGTACGTGTTGCCCGACGACGTCAAGCACCTGGCCGCGCCGGTGCTCGCGCACCGCATCATCCTCACGCCCGAAGCGCAGATGGAAGGCGCGGCCGGCGAATCGGTGGTGCGCGAGGCGCTGGACAAGGTCGGTCACCGGCGGGGCGGCTGAGCGCGCGGGGTCGTCGCCATGCTGCCGATTCCTGCTCGCACCGCCGTGCTCGCCTTCTGCGGGAGCGTGGCCGTGCTGCTCGCGGGCGTGCTCGCGAGCTCGCCGACCGCCACCATGCTGGGCGGCGGGCTGCTGCTGGGCCTGGCCGCGGCGCTGGCGCTGACCGCGCCGCTGGGGGCGCGGCTGCGACGGCAACGCATGGAGTTCGCGTGGTGGCTGGGACACGGCGAGCAGGCGCAGGGCGCAGTGGTCGGCGCACCCTTCGAGGTGCACGGCTACGTGCGCAACCGCAGCCTGCACGCGCTGCGTCTCGATGCGCTGCTGCCGGTCGTGCCAATGGGCGTACGCGTGCTCGAAGGCCAGGGAGGGGAGCTGGCGCTGCCGGCGCGCGCGCGCACCGAGATCCGACTGCGGCTTCATGCCAGCGCCGCCGGACGCGTCGTGCTGCAGGGGCTGGCGGTGATGGTGCCGGGGCCGTTCGGGCTGTTCTCGGCGCCGCTGTACTTCCCCAGCCCGCTCAGCATCAAGGTGCTGCCGCGCGCGGCCGCGCGCACGGTGTTGGGCGCGCGACCGGCCGGCGGAGAGGCGGTGGAGCACGCCGGACCCACCCCGCTGCGGCGGCGCGGCGCCGGCACCGAGCTGCACGAGATCCGCGAGCACAGGCCCGGCGACCCGTTCAAGGCGATCGCGTGGAAGGCCAGCGCGCGCGCGGGCAAGCTGCTCGTGCGCGAGGTCGAGCGCGAGGTTCAGGACACGCTGCAGATCGTGATCGACGCCAGCGGATCGATGCGCGGCGGCGCGCCCGGGGAGCGCAAGCTCGACCACTGCATCGAGATCGCCGCGCTGCTCGCGCACCAAGCGCTGGAGCGCGGCGACCGCGTCGGCCTGCTCACCGTGGACGGGCGTGTGATCTCGCAGGTGGCAGCGGCCGAGGGCCGCCATCACATGCTGCGCATCTACGACGGCCTGCTCAAGGCGACCGAGGTGGTCGACGCCGACCTGACCCAGATCGACGACGATGGGGTGGCCGCGCTGGTCGGGCTCTACCTGCGGCAGCAGGAGGGCAAGGACTTCTCTGGCGAGGGGGCGGGCGGCTGGGACCTGCCCGCGCTGGCGGCGCACGTGACGCGCGCGCTGCAGAGCGAGCCCGATCACGAGGAGGTCGTGGCGTCCTCGCCCGAGCACGTGCTGCTGCGGCGCTTCTGCCGCGTGCGCGGCATCCCCCTGCCCTATCGCGCCGACACGCGCGGCCTGGCCAAGGCAGGCGGGCTGGCCCAGGCGCTGCGTAAGGCCGCCGGCAACGGGCGCACGCCGCGCAGCCTGCTGCTGTTGACCGATCTCGACGGGGTGCACGACCCGGACACGCTGCTGCAAACGCTGCGCCTGCTCAAGGCGCGCCAGCATCGCCTGGGGCTGCTGCTGCCGGACCCCGAGAGCCTGATGCAGGCGTCCGCGAGCCCGCTCGAGCGCACGCTGCGGCACGTGTACGGCATGCAGGAGCAGCGCCGCCTGCGCGAAGCCCAGGCCAGCGCCGGCAAGCTGGGCATTCCGGTGCTGCGCTACGACGCGCAAAAGGGCGCGGCGGCGGTGCTGCGCGGCGCGCAGGGAGTGCGCTCGGTGGCATGAGCGCGCCCGCCTGGGAGGATCCGCGACGCGTGCTCGGGCGCCATGGCCTGCGCCCGAAGCGGGGCATGTCGCAGAACTTCCTGATTTCGCCGGCTGCGGTGGCGCGCATCGCGGAGGCGGCTGCACCGCAGCCGCAAGAGCGGGTGGTCGAGCTCGGCGCCGGGCTCGGCACGCTGACCGCCGCGCTGCTGCGAGCGGGCGCGCGCGTGCTCGCGATCGAGCGCGACCCGGACATGATTGGCGTGCTGCAGGCCGAGCTCTCGGGGTTCGGCGTGGAGGTGCTCCACGAGGACGCGGCCAGCGTCGACCTCAGCGCGCTGGCCGAGCGGGCCGGCGGGCCGCTGTGCGTGGTGGGCAACCTGCCCTACGCGGCGACCGGCGCCATCCTGCGCAACCTGATGCGGCATCGCGCCGCGCTGGCGCGCGCGGTGGTGATGGTTCAGCGCGAGGTGCGCGATCGACTGGAGGCTGCCCCCGGCAGCGCCGACTACGGCGCGCTCACGGTGTTCGCGCACGCAGCGTTCGAGATCGAGACCGTGCTGCGCCTGCCGCCGGGCGCGTTTCACCCACCGCCCAAGGTGCACAGCGCGGTGGTGCGCCTGACCCCGCGCGCGCAGCCGTTGGTCGAGGAGAACGAGCCCCTGCGTACGGTGGTCCGGGCTGCGTTCCAGAGCCGCCGCAAGACGCTGCGCAACGCGCTCGCGGGCGTGCTGGGCGTGCCGCGGGCCGAGCGCATCCTCAGCCGGACCGGCATCGACCCACGGCGGCGCGGCGAGACGCTCGCGCTCGAGCAGCTCGCTGCGCTCGCGCGGGCGCTCGAGGCGGACGCTCCCGCTGGCTAACACCACTGCAGGCGCGCGGACGCAGGAATACTCCCTGTATTTCAAGGTCGCGCAACGCCCTGAGCGGGCCCGCGCCGTGCGGATCTCAATGCCCGGCGTGGCCGGATTTCGGAGCGCGACGGTGCTGAATGCAAGGCGCGCGACCGATGGAACACTTCTTGATATTTCGAGTGTCGCGCAACGCCGCAGGCGGCGCTGTCGCGCCCGGCGGTCGCGGAGGGCTTCGAGATCGGCTCTAACTGAGCCGGGCCGGCGTCCGAGCGCGTCCCGCTGCACCGCCGGAGCCCGGCGTGCTACAGCAGGCCGATGCGGGCTGATCTCTCGGCGCCTTGGCCCATCGCTGCGAGCGTGCTGGCCGCGGCGATGCTGCTGGCAGGCGCGCAGGCTGCTGCCGCGTCGCCGGCGACGCCCCCGGCGGCCGCGGCGCTGCGCGCGGTGCGCGATGCCGACCCGCTCGAGCTGGCACGGGTCGCGCGGCGCTACGGAGACCCGGCGATCCTCGCCTTGCTCGCTCCCGAGCAGCCCGCTGCGACGCGGCTCGCAGCCGCGCGCGCCGCGCCCTGGTTGCACGAGCCCGAGCAAGCCCTGCTGCCGCTGTGCGCCATGATCGTGAGCCGCGACTCCGATCTCGCGCCCAGCGCGGCGCGCGCGGCGTGGCAGATCGCGCGCGCGCTGGACCCGCTCGTGCTCGCGCGCCGCGAGCTGCTGCCGCAGACGCTCGTCCCGGCGCTCTCGGCCCTGTGCAAGGCCGCCGACAACGCCTCGCTGCGCGCCGACCTGCGCCTGCTGGCCGCCGCGGCCGCCGCGCAGCTGCACGCCGCCGGCGTGCCGCAAGCCGGAGCCCCGTCCAGCGCGCCGCCGCGGTAAGCCCGCCGGCCACGCGCGCATTCAACGCGCGAGGGCAGCCGGTGGACCGCAAGCACCTCGCGCTTCCCGTCTTGCCGTAGGAATCCTCCGCAGAGCCGCTTCCGGTGCGCAACCAGCCTACTGCTCGCGTGGGGTTTCGGGTACCGTAGGGCCCGTTCCTGGCGCCCCCGCGCCGGGGTCGGGGAGGGTCATGCTCGACCGCACGCTCACATGCTCGTTCATCCTGTGCCTGAGCCTGGCCGCGGCCAGCGCGGGCGCTCGCGCGCAGGCCGGCGGCGCGGCCAAACCGGCCGGCGCGAACGCCTCCGCCAAGAGCCAGCCAGCCAAGGCCAAGAGCAAGGCCAAGAGCAAGGCCAAGAGCAAGGAGGCTGCTCCCAGCCCGGCGGTCAAGGCCGCGCTCGACAGCGCGATGAAGCTGCTGGCCTCCGACAAGGCCAACGACGTCGAAGAGGGCATCCAGAGCCTGGGCTTGATCGGCACCAAGGAGGCGGTCGATCCGCTGGTCGCGCGCATCCACGCCGGCCTGCCGCCGGAGCTGCTGGAAGCGGCGATCGTCACGCTGATGGCGCTGGGCCAGCCCAACGCAGGCCCGGTGCTCTACGAGCTGAGCGCGCACCGCCGTCCCGAGATCCGCCTGCGTGCGGTCGAGGCGATCAGCGCGGTCCATCCGGCGGGCGCCGAGCAAGCGCTGATCACGGCGCTCTCGGACGGAGATCCCAAGGTGCGCGCCGCGGCGGCCACGGGTCTGGGAGAGATCGGCGCCAAGGGCGCGTTGGAGAAGCTGTTCCTGGCGCTCGATCGCGGCAACCTCGAAGCCTCGGACGCGATCGGTAAGGTGATCGCCCCCGGCGAGGTGCAGCGACTGACCGGCTACCTGGGCAAGCTGCCCTTCCACAAGCTCGGACCGGCACTGGTGCAGGTGCTCCAACGCAGCGACGTGCCGGAAGCCGCCAAGCTCGAGCTGATCGCGAAGCTGGAGGAGGTCGGCACCAAGGAGGTCAAGGGCTATCTCGGCGATCTGGTCTCGACCACGGGCCCCTCGCTGCCACCGGCAGTCAGCCGTGCGCTGCTGCGCGCGATGCAAGAGATCGCGGACTGAAAGGACACCGCCATGGGCAACGCATCGCTTCGAAGCCAAGGTCCGCGCGCAGCCTGCAGCTGCCTGCTGCTGGCCGCGGCGCTGGTTGCGCCGGCCACGGGCGGCTGCGCGGGCGAGCCGGCCGCGTTCAGCACGCGCTACCCCGACAACCGGGACAACGACGTCGAGCTGCTGCTGCAGCGCATCAACGCGGCCGCCCCGCACAGGCCCGGCACGGTCGCGGCCGGTGTGGGCAGCGATGGCAAGCTCTACGGGTTCGACCTGAGCAGCCGCAAGACGCTATGGCAGCAGCCGATCAAGGCCAGCTCACCGCCGCACCTCGCCGGCGACGTGGTGGTGGTGCAGACCGCGGACGCCGTCGTGGGGTTCGACCTGCGCAGCGGCGTGCGCCGCTTCAGCGTGGCCCGCGGCCAGATGTCGCTCAAGGGCGCGGGCGGCGCGGGGCCGCTGGTGGCCTTCGTGATCGGGCAGGGCCAGGGCACCTTCGCGAAGTCCCAGGCGCTGCTGGTGCGCGGCGGCGCGCTGCTATGGCGGCGGCCGCTGGGCGCCATGGCCGGCGTGCCGGCGGTGGTCGGTTCGATGGTGCTGGTGCCGTGGAGCAGCCAGTACCTGTCGGCGATCGACGTCGAGAGCGGCGACGAGATCGCGCGCGTACGGGTGCGGGACGGCGTGATCGGACACGTGCTGGACGCCGACGGTCAGGTCTACGTGGGGAGCTATCACGGAATCGCGCGCGTGACCTCCTCGATCGGCTCGGGGAAGCTGCGCGGCGCGGGCTACTTCAGCCTGCCCGAGCACGAGCTGCCCGGGCGGCCGAAGTTGCTGAGTGACGTGTACACGATGGTGAGCGCGCCGGCGCCCGACAGCGCCCAGCACCGCATCGCGCTGGCGTGGCAGCCCAAGCCGCTCGACAACGTTCGCCTCGGGCTGCTCGACGACAACCTGTACCTGGTGTTCTACCGTTTCGTGTTCGCGCTCAGCCCGCGCGACTACGCGGTGCGCTGGGTCTACGTGCACGACGACGACATCGTCGGCGAGCAGGCCCAGCCTGGCGGCCTGGTGGTGGCCGACGAGCAGGGGCGCTTCGCGTTTCTGGGCGCGCCTTCGGGCAAGCTGCTGTGGCAGGCGGACAGCGGCCTGCCCAGCATGGTGGTGCGCCTGCCCGAGAGCGGTGCGGGCCCGGGCGGCGGCGGTCCGGCGCTCGATCCGAACGCGCTGGCGGTGCAGCTGATGGCCGCCGCGCAGGATCAAGACGCACGCATGGTGCCCGCACGCATGCTGGCGGTGATGCAGCTGGCGAGGCTGCCGCAGGCCGAGGTTACGGCGGACCTGATCGAGCTGTGCGACTCGAGCCGGCTCGCGCCCGCGGTGCAGGTGCGCGCCTGCACCGAGCTCAAGCACCGCTCGGTTGGCGCCGAGCACCTGTTGGCCGCGCTGCAGCGACACGCCGGCTATCTCGAGGGCACGACCTCGCCGCCGGTGGGATGGCTAGCCAAGGCCGTGGCCAGCCTCAAGGAGAAGCAGGCCGTGGGCCCGCTGATCGCGCAGCTGAAGGATCCCGGCACGCGCTCGAGCGACCTGCCCCCGCTGGTCAAGGCGCTGGGCGATCTCGGCGACCCGGCCGCGGCCGAGCCGCTGGCCGACTTCCTGCGCCTGTACCACGCCGATGCGGTCGACGAGCACGTGCTGCGCGCGCTCGAGCTCGCGCCGCAGGTGCTGGTCAAGCTGAGCGGTCCGGTCGCACAGCCGGTGCTGGAGGCGATCACCTACGACGAGCTCGGTGTGTATTCGGTACGCCAGAAGGCCAAGGCCGCGCTGGACGTGCTGGCGGCGCAGCAGGCCGCGGCCGAGAAGAAAGACGAGGCCGCGCAGCAGGCTCAAGCGGAGCAGGTCGCGCAGGAGGTGGACACCGCCGCCGACCCGTCCAAGTACGCGCCGCTCAACCTCACCCTGGGCCTAGTCGACCAGACCCTGCTGCCGGTGCACGACCAGCTGATCGCGTGTCTGGCGAACGCCAAGAAGCCGACCTTCCAGGCGCGGGTGCTGCTGGTGGTCGAAGACGGCAAGCTGTTGATGGTGTCGGTGCTGCCGAGCGAGCTGCAGGGCTGCGTCGAGCCCTTGATCCGCTCGCAGACCTTCCCCAAGACCAAGAGCGCCAAGCGCGATCAGATCAGCTACACCATCAAGCGCTGATCGTTCTGTGTCGAGGTACTAATCATAGCGCTCGCTGTGGATCATGCGGCGCTCGTAGCCCAGCTGCTGCTTGAGCGTGCGCCGCACGTCGGCCACCATCTTGGTCAACCCGCAGACGTAGACGTGCGGGCGCTCGGCGGGATCGATCAGAGCGGCTAGATGCGCCTGCACGTATCCGCGCAGGCCGGTCCACGCCTCGGAGCCGCGGCTGAGCGTCACGTGCAAGGAGAAGCGCGCCATGTCCGCTGCCCATTGCCGCAGCTCCTCTCCCCACAGCACGTCGGCCTCGGTGCGGCAGCCGAACAGCAGCGCGAGCCTCGGCCCCTCGGCCTGGCGCAGCTCGTCTTGCAGCATCGCGCGCAGCGGGCTCAAGCCGGTACCGGTCCCGACCAGCAACGCAGGCAGGTGGCGGGCCTGCTCGCGGGTGAAGAAGCCGTGGGGACCGTCGACCTCGACGCGCTCGCCCAGCGGCAGGCCGTGCAGCGCGTGTGACGCTCCACCCCCGTCCCCCACCAGCGTGACCGCGATCTCGAACTCCCCGGGGTGCGCCGCGTCCGGCGCCGACGCGATCGAGTAGGCGCGGCGCACCGGGCCCGCCTCCGTGGGCGCGTCGAAATCGAGCCACTGGCCGGGCAGGTACTCGAGCGGCTCGCCGTCGGTACAGCCGAAGCGCAGGCAGCGCACGGAGGGCGACAGCGGGCGCGCCGCCACCAGCTCCACAGTCCTGCGCCTCGCCATCAGCCGCCCTCTTCCGCTCGGTTCCCGCGCCTCGTCGAGAACTTGGCCCGCAGCCCCGAGCATTGGCAAGGATCGGACGATGACAGCGGTGCCCCTTCTGCCGTATGCAGGATGCGTGAGCCGACCGCCACCGAGCTCTGATCCCATGTTCAGCCACCGCTCGAAGGCCGCCGCGGCGGCGGCCCTGCTGCTGCTGTGCGCCGGCGCGCCGATCGCATTCGGCGGCTGTCCCGGCCACGCCGGGCCGGACTTCGGCAAATTGCCCGCGATCACCAGCAGCGATCCGCAAGCGGAAGCGGATCTGCGCGAGGCGCGCGGGCTCGAGGACAAGGGCGACGCCGAGGCCGCGATCGCGCGCTACCGCGCGTTCATCGCCAAGCGGCCCGCCGATCCGCTGGTGCCGGTCGCGCGGCTGTCGCTCGGGCGGCTGCTGCTGAAGCGCGGCGACACGGACGAGGCCAAGGGTCTGTTCGACCGGGTCGCTGCTCATCCTGACCCCGCGCTCGCCGAGCAAGGGCGCTTCTACGGCGCGATCGTGCGCCACCGTCTGGGTGACGACGAGGCCGCGGTCAAGACCCTGCAGCCCATGATCGGCCGGCCGGTCGACCCGGCCGACACCAGCCTGCTCTTGCGCACGCTGGCCGAGGCGCTGGAGAAGCTCGAGCGCTACGGCGACGCCATCGCCGCGCTCGACACCCTGGCGGGCGAGCCGATCTCCGCCGCCGACCGCAGCTGGGCCACGGCCAAGATCGCCGAGCTCACGAAGAACAAGGCCAGCGCGCAGGATATCGAGCGGCTGTACCGCGACCTGCCGCACGACGGCGCGGCCTGGCGCCAGGTCATCCAGCGCGCGGTGCGCGATGCCGACGCCGCAGGCGACGCCAATCGCGTGCGGCGTCTGCTCGACGTGATGCGCGACCAGGAGATCCCGATCGACTCCGATCTCGGCGCGATCGCGGTGCGCGCCGAGCGCCCCACGGACGCCAACCCGCAGGTGATCGGCGCGGTGCTGAGCCTGAGCGGGCGCGGGCGCAGGGTGGGCGAGCTTGCGCTGCGCGGGTTGATGCTCGCCGCCGGGCTGCCGCTGCAGGGTCCGCCCGCGACGAACGCGCCTCAGCTGGTGTTCCGCGACGATGGAGGCGAGCCTGCGCGCGCGGCCGATGCGGTCAGCGAGCTGGTCGCGTCGCACCGGGTGATCGCGGTGATCGGGCCGATGGACGTACGCGCGGGCGATGCAGCCGCCGCACGCGCGCAGCAGCTCGGGGTGCCGATCGTGCTGCTTACTCCGGGCGGTCACGCCGTCGAGCAGGGGCCTATGGTCTACCGCTTCTTCGCCACGCCGGACGACGAGCTGCAGGCGCTGCTCGGGCAGCTCAAGCAGAGCGGGCGCATTCACGTGGCGGCGCTGCTGCCCCAAGGCCCCTACGGCGACCTGATGGAGCGCACGCTGCGCGCGCGCGCCGCACCGCTCGGGGTCGAGGTCACCGCCGTGCGCCGGTACGAGCCCGGCGCGACCAACTTCGTGGAGCACACCGCCGCGCTGGCCAAGCTTCCGCTCGACAGCGTGCTGCTCGCCGACGAGCCGCGCGAGATCGCGCTGATCGCGCCCGCGCTCGCGGCCGAGGGCTTGTGGTGCACGCCAGCGGGCCAGGCCGCACCCAACGGCGGGCGCGCGATCTCGATCATCGCCCCGTCGGTCGCGTTCGACCACGATCTGTCACGCAGCGTCGGCCGCTATCTGCAAGGCGCGGTCTTCTCCGTGCCCTTCGACCCGCAGACGGCGAGCGGGGCGGGCCAGCGCTTCCTGCAGCGCTTCCAGGAGCAATTTGGCGAGCCGCCGGACAGCTTCGCCGCGTTTGCCCACGATGCCTATACGCTCGTGCGCAGCGCGGTCGAGCATGGAGCCAGGACGCGCGCCGATCTGGCGTCGGCGCTCGCGCACACCGAGTCGAGCGAGCTGGCCAGCGCAAGCTCCGGTCTGGGAGCGGACCGCACCGCGCGCAGGCCGACCCGCCTGCTCGAGCTGCAAGGCGACGACTTCGTGCCGCTGGCCCCGCCCCGCTGAGCGCGGCTCGGGCCCTCAGCGCAGCAGGAACGTCAGCAGGCCGCCCACCACCACCAGGCCGAGCGCGATCAGCGCCATCGCGCCCACGTTCGTGCTCGACGCCAACACCGGCCCACCGCCGCCGTCATCGTGCCCGAGCCCGATCTTGGGCACGGTGGCATCGCCGCGCTCGCTCGTGCTCGGTCGCATCGTCTCCTCCGCGCCCGCCGGCGCCGGTGGCGGCTCGGGCTGCGGCTGGGGCCGCTCCGCCAGCGCCTGCGCGATCTCGGAGACCGGCCGCTTGGACCAGTCCTCCACGTTGCCGCTCAAGCCATACGCGGCGAGCACGCCCTCGGCGAGCGCACGCGCGCTCTTGGTGCGCAGCTCCTTGTCCTTGCGCAGCGCCGCCTCGACCACCGCGTCGAGCGCCCGGGGAGAGGCCGCATTGATGCTGCTTGGCGGGGCCGGTGTTTCGTTCATGATCCGCAACAGGATCTTGGCGATGTTGGGCGCATCGAACGCCACCCGATCGGTCAGCATCTCGTACAAGATCGCCCCCAACGCGAACACATCCGTACGCTGATCGACGTCCGCGCGGCCCATCGCCTGCTCCGGAGACATGTAGAAGGGCGAGCCGACCGTGGTCCCGATGGCGGTCAGCTTCGCGCCCATCTCGAGCTGCAGCTTGACCGAGCCGAAGTCGAGCACGCGCACGTCGTCACCGGTGTCGGTGCTGCACAGGAAGATGTTGTCGGGCTTGAGATCGCGATGGATGAAGCCGAACGAGTGCGCGTGCTCCAGCGCGAGCGCCACCTGGCACACCACGCGCACGATGCGCGCGGGCGCCAGCAGCTGGCCGCGTCCCAACACCTTGCCCAGCTCCGCGCCTTCCAGATACTCCATGGTCAGGAAGGGCGCGCCTTCGTCGGTCTCGCCGAACTCCAACACCTTGACGATGTGGGCGTGGTCGAGCTCCATCGCGGTTTCGTACTCGCGCTTGAAGCGCTCGACCGCGATCCGATCGCGGGCCACGTCGGCGTGCAGAATCTTGATGGCCACGCGGGACTTGGTCTCCGGGTGGCGCCCCTCGAACACGCGGCCCATGGCGCCGTCGGCCACCCGCGCGACTGCGACGTAGCCGCCTATGCGCTTGCCCAGGCGGCCGTCGAAATCCTTGGGGTCCTGGTCCTGGACCGTGATCGTGCCGTCCTCGCCGCAGAAAAACACCGCGTCGGGATAGCTTCTGCCGCAGCTCGGACAACTCCGCGTGGCCACAGATCGATGCTATCGGACCGCGCCCGCCCCGGCAACGCCGCGCGACGCTTCCCGCGCGGTCGCGCGCCCAGTCTCAGCTGCGAACGCGCCAGCCGTGCTCGGCCGGGTCGTGAACAAGTGTAAGCTCCTGTCCGTCCTCGGTGCGGACCCGGAAGCAGACCAGCTCGTCGTCGTGCGCGCCGCCCGGCTCGGTCCAGCGCCCCAGCACGTCGCTGATCACGACCCGCACGCCCTCTTGGCTAAAGGCCGAGGGCGCGTAGGGCCAGCCCACCGCCGGCCGCACGATCACCTCGAGACGGTGCGGCGCGGGCTCCCACGCTGGCGGGACGGCACCCACCTCCTGGCGGAATTCCCGACCCGCATCCGACAGCGCCACGGCGATCCGGGAGGCGTCCGCGCCGGGTTCGAGCACCGCCACCAACAGGTACTCTTCGGTCACGCGGCGGGCCCACAGCTCGCGCGCGCTCCCGGTGATGGTCAGCGCGACCGGCTCCCTCATGCCGAGTCTGGCGGGCGCCGCGCGCAGCGCAGCCACCAGCACCAGCGCGTGGGCTGCACTGACCTTGGCTTCGAATGGGTCGAGCGTGGACACATAGTCGATGCACTCGCCCTCGACGTCCACGAACACGGCCGCCAGCACGCCTGGAGCCGCATTGCGCACGCGGCGCAGAATCGGCGTGAACGCCGTCTCCAGCAGATCGCGCGGAGCTTCCGGCCCCCTGGTCATCTGGTCGTCGCCCGAGCCGTGCCCACGCTCAAAGCTCGAGGTGAGCGAGTCGTTGGCCGACGCTCGAGGAGACCTGGACACCTTGTTCCTTGCGCAGACGGTCGAGCAGCGCGTGCAGCCTGGTCCGACGGTGCGAGAGCAGAAGCTCCGCGTGCAGCACGTCCGCTGCCTTATCGTACGGTGTGGTTTCCGCCGGCAGGATCTGGGTCACACGGATCGCGTGCCAGCCGAAGCTCGTCTGCACGGGCTGCGGAACCACGCCCGGCGCGGAGATCGAGAACATCGCCGCCAGAAACGGCTCGACCAGCCTGCCGTGACGGGGCACGGCGGGGATCTGCTCGGCCACGACTTGGAATGGCAGCCCCGCAGGCTTGGGGAGCGCGTGCACGAACGCCACTGGGTCTGGGGCCAGCGCCAGCTCTCCGACCATGCGATCGGCGAACTCCTTGGCCGCCGCCAATGCCTGCGGCGATGAATTCGGCGGCAGCTTGGCCAGCACGTGGACCGCAGCGCGGCGTTCCGGACGCTCGAAGCGCTCCTTCTGCTGCTCGTAGGCCCGGCGCACGTCCGCGTCGCTGACCGTGACCGCATTGGCTTCCTGCTCGATCACGGCCTGGACCTCGGCCTGCGCCTTCACCTCGTGCACGGCCGGATTGCCCGCCAAGCCCCGGCGCTCCGCTTCCTCCATCAGCAGCTGCTCGCTCTGCAGGCGGCGCAGCGCTTGCTGTGGGGTCAGCCCGGCGCGCACCAGGCGCTCGATCTCGGCCACTGTGATCGGGCGGCCGTCGACCGTGCTCACCACCTGCCCGCCGATGCTCGCGTTGCCGCGCGTGGCCACGCCCGCGGAGCGACTCGCTCGCTCGCCCGCGCCGCAGCCGTGCAGCGCGAGCGCGCCGACCAGCGCGCTCGCCGCCGCAACGTGCCAGCCGAAACCGAGCGAGCGCGTGCGGTCGCCGAGCGCCATCATTCACCGACCGACGGGCGCAGCAGCTCGACGCCGGCGCGCAGCAGGGAAATACCGGTAAAGACGAGGATGATGCACGCGAGATAGTCGCGGCCGTGCAGCAGCCGCACGCCATGAAACAGCGCGGCCAGCGCGGCCAGCAACAGCACCGTTCCCGAGCCCTCGCGTAGCAGGCGAGCCATACCACCAACGATACCGCACCGCCCGCGGGCGCGTCACGCCACGACAGCTCCCGCGTCCGGCGGCCGAGCGAGTGCGCAGCCGGCGGCGACCGCTGCGAGCAGACACCAGCCGCGCACGCAAGCGGGAAAGCCGACCTTCCTCGGGTCTTCCCGCCTTTCCGCCTTCCTGTGAATCTGCGTCCAGCGCGGAATCTAACCGGCCGCGCGGATCAGCAGGCGCGAGCGCGTGGGCAGCGCCTCGCGGCTGAAGTTGTTCCAGATCGAGCGTCCCGCCTCGGCATTCTCGAGGTCGTCGATCTTCTTGACCGCCGCGGCGCTGCCCTTGACGGCGATGAAGTCGACCGCGCTCAGGGCTTCGTTGCGCACCTCGAGATCGTTGTTCGAGAACAGCTCGATCAGGCCCTTGACCGCCGCGTCGTTGCCGCGCCCGTAGCGCGCGAGCATGGTGCTCGCCTTGCGCAGCACCACCTTGTCCTTGTCCTTGAGCTTGCCGAGCCAGCACTGCACGTTCTTATCGCACTGCTCGGCGGCCTTGATCGCCACCTGGTAGTCGACCAGCTGCGGTTTGATCAGGTCTTCCTTCTCGAGGATTGGCCCGAGGTTCGCCGCCTCTTCCTTGTTCGCCATCAACGCATAACTGAGCCAGCCGTACGCCTGCACCGGGGGAAGCTCGCTCTCGTGGGTCTTGGCGACCTTCAGCAGCAAGGGCATCGCCTCGTCCGCGTAGAGGTGGCGGAAGGCCACCAGCAGCTGCGGGCGCGCCTGCTTGTCGGACTTATCGTAGACCTTGGTCATCGCGTCGACGATGCGCTGCGTGTCGCCGGGCTCGCGGTTGATGCTGACCAGCGCCAGGGCTGCGGTCATGCGGCGGTCGGGATCATCCGCCTCCGTTTCCTTGATCAGGGTGTCGAGCGCGTCGCGGAAGCCAAGCCGGCCGAGCGCCAGCACTGCCTCGCGTGCGATCAGCGTGTCGCGGTTCATCTTGGCGGCGACTTCCTGGTCCTTGCGGCGGAAAGCTTCGATCGAGAGATCGACCAGTTTGCCGACGTCCTTGTTCTCGCCCCGCACCACCTTCAGCAGCGGCTCCAGCGCGGGCTTGCCGATCGCCACCAGCGCGGCCTCGGCGTCCTCTTCCATACGCATCATCGGCTGCTTGGGGTCGAACATGTAGAGCGCCTTGACCAGCGAATCGACCGCCGCGGGATCGGCGATCTTGGTGAGCTGCTGCGCGGCAAGCTTGTTGAACAGGAAGTTCTGCGACTCGTCCTGGCGCAGCGCGATCTCGACCAGGGTAGGCGTGGCGCGCTTGTCCCTGAGCTTGCCCAGCACCTCGATGAAGCCCTTGCGCATGCGGTTGTCCACGCCCCGCGCGCCCTGCACGCGCTTGAGCGCCGCACAGATCTTGTCGATCACCTCGCCGCGCTTGTCCGCAGGGATGTCGATCGCGGCCAGCGTGTTGGCCGCCGTGACCGCGTGGTCCTCGGTCACCTCGGCCTGCCATTGGAGCGCCTTGAGCAGCGCCGGCAGCGTGCGCGGGTCGCGCATCTCCGCCATCAGCTGCAGGATCTTCAGCCCGTTCTGGCTGTCTTCGGGATGATCGATGTAGGTCTTGACCAGGTCGGCGTAGGTATCGTCGGCGAACTGCTTGATCGACGGATCCTGGTGGTTGCCCTTGGCCGCCACCAGCCTCTCGCTGAAGATGCTCCAGAGCCGACCGATCGCGTGCTCGCGCCGGACCGGGTCCGCGAGCTCGCCGGCTTGCCCCTTGGCGTCGTTGTCGTCGGCGTGGCAGCCCACCGTCGCCACGCACGAAACCAGCAGCAACACCGCAAAGGTCTTGAGCAGCGCTTGCTTGAGCATGACCACCTCCCCATCGGAGCGAGACCTTTTGGCGGCCACGCTGGGGCCGCCCGAAAGGTCGCCGCGAGAAACCGAGCCCAAATCCGAATTCGCTGTTCGTACGAGCACTTACAAGTGTCGACGAGGCGCGACTATAGCCACCGGCAGAGAGCGCTGTCAACCGCGCGCTCGGCGTCAGAGCGGCCGGCTTCCTTGCTCGCGGCGCTTGCCTGGGCCCTGCTCCGGTACTATTTCCCGCTGGCTCGAGATCTCGAGGCGCCGCCATCGTCCGGCATCCGGGAGAAACCACCCTGTCCGCCACGCCCATAGCCGACGCGCCGCTCGAGACCTTCGACGATTTGCTGTTGCCGTTCTTGAACGCCGAGAAGCCGCGCGCGCGCTTCCGGATCGGGACGGAGGCCGAGAA
The DNA here is from genome assembly GCA_963778655.1 of uncultured delta proteobacterium. Lineage (GTDB taxonomy): Bacteria > Myxococcota_A > Polyangia > Polyangiales > JAFGIB01 > CAVZVA01. The sequence goes on along the minus strand of CAVZVA010000005.1, from coordinate 666,176 downwards.
GATCGGGTTGCTCGCAGACAGCCTGGCGCCACTGCCTTTCCACGGGCCGCGTTCGATCGAACGCGTGCTCGCGCTGCTCGCCGAACGCCACGGCTGGCAGCCCCAACGCGAGCACCCGGAGGGAGAGATCATCGCGCTGCTGCGCGACGGCGCATCGATCACGCTCGAGCCGGCGGGCCAGCTGGAGCTCTCGGGCGCTCCGTTCGAGGACGTGCACCAGACGCGCGCCGAGCTCGACGCCCACCTCGCCGAGCTTGCCACCGTCTCGGAGACGCTTGGCATCGTGTGGGTCAGCATCGGCTTCCACCCGTTCGCCCGCCAGCAGGATCTGCCGCACGTGCCCAAGCTGCGTTACGGCATCATGGAACGCTATCTACCCACCCGCGGCCCGCGTGGGCTCGACATGATGCGCCGCACGTGCACAGTGCAAGCCAATCTCGACTACGAAAGCGAGCAGGACGCCGTGCGCAAGCTGCGGGTGGCGCTCGCCCTGCAGCCGGTGGCCACCGCCATGTTCGCGAACAGCCCCTTCATCGAAGGGCGGCGCGGACCTCACCTGTGCGAACGGGCCGCGGTCTGGCTCGGCATGGATCCAGATCGCAGCGGCATGCTGCCGTTCGCGTGGGAGCGCGACATGTCCTACCGCCGCTACGTGGAGTGGGCGCTGGACGTGCCGATGTTCATGCTCAAGCGCGGTAGCCGCGTGGTCGCGAACACGGGCCAGAGCTTTCGTTCGTTCATGAGCGACGGCGCGCAGGGCGAGCGCGCCACGCTGGCCGACTGGGAGACGCACCTCAACACGCTGTTTCCCGAAGCGCGGCTGAAGAAGACGATCGAGGTGCGCGGCATCGACGCGCAGCCGCGCGCGCTGATCTGCGCGGTGCCGGCGCTGTGGAAGGGCATGTTGTACGACCCGCACGCTCTGTCCGAGCTGGAGAGCTTGATCGTGCCGCTCGATGCCGCCAGCGTCGCGCGGGCCAGGCCGGAGATCGCGCGCAGCGCGCTGAAAGCGCGCCTCGGCGGCAAGCCGGTGCTGTGGTGGGCGCGTCAAGTGGTCGAGATCGCGGCCGCCGGGCTCGCGCGCCAGGCGTGCACCAACCCGCAGGGGCAGGACGAGCGCGTCTACCTGCAGCCGCTGCAGGCGTTGCTCGCGCAGGGAAAGACGCCCGCCGAAGCCCTGCTCGAGGCGATTGGCGAGGCGCCGGATTTCCGGCGCGCTGTGGTCGCGCACACCAAGCTGTAGTGGTCCCACGCCTCGCCAAAGCTTGGCCAGACGCCGTACCTGCTCAGTCCTCGTCGTCGCTGTCGTCGTCGTCGCTGTCGTCGGAGTCGCTGCCGTCGAGCGGCACGGTCGTGCCATTGACCAACGCTTTCAACTCTTTGCCGACCTTGAAGAAAGGCAGGCGCTTCTCGGGTACCGAAACCGCCTTGCCCGTGCGCGGGTTGCGACCGTCGTACGCGTGGTAATGGCGGACGGTGAAGGAACCGTAGCCACGAATCTCGATACCCTCGCCGCGCTCGAGCGCGTCGGTCATGGCGTCGAACACGCAATTGACTACGAATTCGGCGCGGCTCTTGGTGATGTTGCTGCGTTGTGCGACGGCTTCGATCAGCTCGGACTTGGTCATGCCCACCCTCGCGCGACGTTCAGTGGCTTTCCGGACCCCACCCGGGTCGGTAACGATTCCGCGTAGTTGCGCCCATGATAAGACCAAACCGGCGCGGTTCCAAGCATTCCCGACCCACTGTGGGGTCGGTATGCGCCCGCGCGAGCCGGGTTTCTTTCGTTTTTTCGGTGCTCTGCCTCACCGTTGGCTGCGCACGCGCGTGTAGCCCTGGCGCGCACATCGCCGCCAACGCCACCTCGCCCGCGAGCGCACCCGCCCAACGCGGGGCTGCACCCGCCGCCATCCCCAAGATCGACGTCCATCTCCACGTGCACCCGGCGGTGGCCGATGAGGCGCTGGCGATCCTGGCGGAGAACGGCATCGCGATGGGGCTGAACCTCTCAGGCGGCGAGCCCGGCGCAGGGCTCGAGGAGTCGATGGAGATCGCGCGCCGCAGCGACGGGCGGTTGCAGCCGCTGTGCAACCTGCATTTCTCGCGTATCGCACAGCCCGGCTTTGCGGAGTACGCCCGGCGCGCGCTTCAGGGCTGCCGCGCGCTGGGCGCCAAGGGTCTCAAGATCTTCAAGTCGCTGGGGCTGGGCGTGACAGACGCCACCGGCGCGCTGGTGGCCATCGACGATCCGCGGCTCGACGTGGTGTTCGACACTGCGGGCGCGCTGGGGCTGCCGGTCCTGATCCACAGCGCCGATCCCAAGGCGTTCTTCGAGCCCAACACACCGGCCAACGAACGCTACGAGGAGCTCCGGGTGCATCCCAGCTGGAGCTTCTACGGCACGGCGCCGAACGGCCAGCCGTGGCCGAGCTGGGAGACACTGCTGCAGCAGCTCGAGACGCGCATCGCGCGCCACCCTCACACGACCTTCATCGGCGCGCACTTCGGCAATGCGGCTGAGGAGCCCGATCGCGTGGCGCGCATGCTGAAGGCCTATCCCAACTACTACATCGACACCGCGGCCCGCGTGCCCGAGCTCGGGCGTCACCCGGCCGAGCGCATGCGACGCTTCTTCGTGCGCTTCCAAGATCGCGTGTTGTTCGGCAGCGATCTCGCGGTCTTCCCCGACGGGCTGACGCTGGGCTCTGGAGGCGAGCAACCGGGCACCCGACCCGAGGCGCGGGTGTTCTTCGAACGCCACTGGGCGTATTTCGAGACCAACCGCAAGCACATGCCCCACCCTACCCCGATTCAGGGACACTGGACGATCGACGGCATCGGCCTGCCCCGAGAGGTCCTGGAGAAGCTGTACTTTCGCAACGCAGAGCGCGTCTTCGGGTTGCAGCTGCCAGCCGGCCGTAGAGACCCGGGAAGACGGGAAGACGGGAAGTAACGACTTGTTGTGAATCTTCCCGGCTTCCTGTTGCATTCTCCGGTCCGACTTCCACGCCGCGCGCCGGCACAGGCTGGTCACGCGAAAACCTGGAGGGGCCGGCGAGTCGCCCCAACTCGTTGGCACTACGACGAATTCCGCTGCGAATTCCGCACGCGTGAGCAGTTGTACGTTGAACGCACACCAGTTCCTTATGTATCGTCCCGACATCCGCCTGCCGGAGGTCACTGATGCGCACGGGAACACGTCTGCCGCTCATCCCCACGTTCGAGCCCGATCCCCCGCTGGTCGCATCGGCCTATCCCGAGGACTTGGGTGATCTGGCCGCGGGGCTCAGCGACGAGCAAGCGCTCCGGAAGATCGGGCAGCGCTCCACGATGACCGGGAAGATCCTGACCCTACTGATGGTCGGGGGCGCCGCGGGTCTGGTGTGGTTCTACATGCAGAGCTCGGCCGCGTTCGACCACCGCATGGACGGCGTGCTGGCGGCCGGCAAACTGCAAGGCGACGCCATGCTCGCGGCCTTGCGGACCGAGCTGGAGAAGACCAGCTACGACGACGTCAAAGAACGCATCATCCGCAACCTCTCGCACTTCAAAGACGACAAGGCCGTCCCCCTGTTCATCCAGGCGCTCGACACGCCCGGCATGGTGCGGCGTGCCGCGGCTTCGGCGCTCGCCAACATCGGTTCTCCGGCCGCAGACGCGGCCAAGCCCAAGCTGCTGCAGATCCTGGACGGCTGTGAGCCCGCCGACCGCATCCCGGTGGTGTGGGCGATGGCGGTGCTCAAGGAGCAGGATCCGAAGGCGTCCGACGCGATCGTCGACGAGTTCATCAAGGGTCACCTGCAGGCCCAGCCCGGGTTCAATCCGCGCATCATCACGCGAGCGCTGGGCATCCAGAAGCTGGCCAGCTTGACCGATCACAAGGAAACCTCCGTGCGCGCGCTGGTGGCGATGGCGCTGTCCGAGGCGGCTTCGCCCGAGGTGGTGCCCCCGCTGGTGCGGCTGATCCAGAACCCGAACGAAGACGGCGAGGTGGTGCGCGCCGCGGTGGCCGGCCTGGGCCGCGCTGGCGATCCGCGTGCGGCCGCGCCGCTGTTCACGCTGATGCAGAAGCGCCCCGACATGCGCCAGAGCGTGCTCGACGCGCTGGGCAAGTCCACGGCCGCACCGCAGCTCGCGGTGCTGCTCAAGCAGGCGACCGACGTCGGCGCCAAGCGCGACCTGGTGCGCCTGTTGCGCAAGACCTATGACCCGCGCGCGGCCGACCCGCTGGCCGCGATGCTTGGCGATGCGGACGACGACGTGAAGCAGGAGGCCGCGCACGGCTTGGCGGAGCTGGGCGATGCGCGCGCGGTACCGACCCTGCTGGAGCTCGCAAACAGCGAGGAGGACGAAGTCGCGACCGACGCAGTCGACGCCCTGCGGCGGCTCGGCAATCCGTCGGCCGGAGACGGCCTGCTGGAGCTGTTCAAGAAGGCGCCGGAGCGCAAGGCCGCGATCATGCGCGCGCTGGGCGCGACCCACGCGATGGCCGCCGGGCCCGAGCTGATCAAGGAGCTCAAGGGCGACGACATCGGTGCCGCGGCCAAGGCCATCGGCCAGCTGCCCTACGACAAGGGCTACGCGGAGCTGCTGAGCCTGCTGCCGCGCACCAAGTACAAGGACATCGACTTCTCCAAGCCCAGCGTCCCCTCCGAGATGGCGTATCGAAACCGTCTGGAAGCGATGGGCGGCCTGGCGTACTTCGGGCGCCCCGATCCCAAGCTTATCAAGGACCTGACCACGATCATCGAGGACCCGGAGGACGACTTCCGCCTGGCCGAAGTCGCCGGTGCCACGCTCGGGCAGGTCGCCGATCAAGGCGTCTACCAGTTGATGCTGCAGAAGATCATGGACACCAAGCTCGACGAGCGGATCCGCACGGACTACGCCACGGGCCTGTGGCGCAAGCCGAACCCTGACGTCGCGAGCCAGCTCCTGCCGCTGCTCTCGGGCGACACACCGTCGGGGATCAAGACCGCGGCGGCGCTGGCCATCGGCTACGCCGGCAGCGCGGCCAACGATGCGAAGCTGATCGCATTGCTCGACGACCCGACCGCGCGGCGCTACGCGGCGTTCGCGGTGGTCCTGGGCGGCAGCGAGGACGCGGCCCACAAGCTGCTCGCGGTGCTGCCCAAGGACCGCGACACCGAAGAGGTGCTGCGGATGGCAGTCAACAGCACCGAGAACGACAACTTCAACATCCTGACCAAGGCCATGTTCGATTCGGGTCAGATCTATCGCCGCTTGCGGGTGGGCCAGATCCTGATGGAGGGCACCGGTCAGAATTCCTACACGTACGTGTGGGCCCAGGTGACGGCGCGCCTGCGTTCGGGCTGGGAAGGCGCAGGCGGGATGTCCGATCGGGACATCCGCGAGACCCTGTACAAGGAGCTCGGCAGCTCCGACGCGAGTCGCCGCGCGCTGGTGGCCAACACCCTGGCCTCGATGAACCTGCGCGGGCTGTTGCTCGCGGCGCGCGATGCAGGCGTCAAGGAGGCGCGCGACGTGCTGCTCGCCGCCGACCGCCCGGCCAAGGAAGCGGCCGCACTCTAGCACCGGAGCGAAGCGACCCGCGGGGGGGGTGGGCCCCGTTGGGCTTTGCCCAACGGGCCGGGAGGGGCGCGTGCCCCTCCCGGTTACAGAAGGCTAGCGGGGCCCTGTCTTGACGCGAGTAGACAAGCATCCCCCAGCAGCGCAACCAGCCGCTCGCGCAGCTCCTCGGCAGCGCGGCGCGTGAACGTGACCGCCAGACAGGCCCGGGGCGCAACGCCGTGAGCGCGGATCAAGCGGGGCCAGCCGTTGGGTCAGCGTGTGCGTCTTACCCGTGCCCGGTCCCGCGATGATCAGCAGCGGGGCCGGCGCTCAGCGCCGCGGCCGCTCGCGGCTCCGGGTCGAGCCCCTCGAGCTCGGGGGACGCCGGCGCAGGCGGCGGATCGAACAGGCTGGGCTGCGGAGAGGCAGCGGCCGACGGCGGCACACGGAGCGCGGCACAGGGATCGCCGGGGCGACGCTCGGCTAGGCTTCGGGCAGCGGCGCGGCCGGCGCCTGCGGCTCGACCGCGCGGTCGAGCCGCGATGCGATGTGACTGCGCGCGAGCTCGTCCGGCTCGAACATCCGGATCACCCCGTACTCGCCGTCGAAACCCGGCTGGCGCAGCACTCGGCCCGCGCGCATGCGCGCGATCGCCTCCGCCACCAGGGTCGAAGCCTCTCGCTGCAGGTCTTCGATCGGCGCCTGCTTCAGAATGTACAGCTCGGGGCCGAGCGCGGCTAGCATGCGCTCGTAGGCGATGCGCACCTTCTGGCTGGCGGCGCCGACCCCGAGCGTCTCGGCCAGCAACTCGGGCAGCGGCACCAGGCAGTCGTAGGGCGCGGCGCCTTCGAGAGCAAAGCCCTCGGGCCGATCCGCCAGCGCCTCTACCCGGTGCAGCACGCCGAGTGTGAGCGGCTTGCCGCACACCGGACACAGATCCTCATGGCTGCGCGAGCGTTCGGGTTGCAGGCACACGTCGCACTTGCGGTGCCCGTCGAGATGGTACTTGCCCTCCTCGGGGAAGAACTCGACCGTGCCGCCGAAGCGCTCGCCGGTCTGCAGCGCGTGCATGATCGCGAAGTAGTCGAGCTCGCCCGTGAAGCGCGTGGCCTCCCTGCCCAGCTTGGGCGGTGAGTGCGCGTCGGAGTTCGAGACCAGGCGGTAGCGATCGAGCCTCGACAGACGCCAGTTCATCCCCGGGTCGGAGGAGAGGCCGGTCTCCACCGCGAACACGTGCGGGGCGAGGTCCGCGTAGCAGTCCTGCACCGCGTCGAAGCCGGATTTGGAGCCGAGCACCGCGAACCACGGCGTCCAGATGTGCGCCGGCACCAGATAGCAGCCGGGCCCGGTCTCGAGCGCGATTTCGAGCAGGTCGCGCGAGTCCAGCCCCAGGATGGGACGGCCGTCGGACGCGATGTTGCCGACGCGCGCCAGCCGCGCGGCGAAGCGCGCGGCGTTGTCGAGGTCGGGCGTATAGATCAGGTTGTGGATCTTGCGGGTCCTTCCGTCGCGCTTGTAGATGTTGGAGATCTCGACCTGCAGCATGAAGCGCGGAGCCGGCTGTGGCCCGGGCGGGTGCGCGCGGTCCAGCTCCCGCTCCAGCTCGGGGCGCAGCCGGTACAGCCCGGGCTCGGCCGGCACCAACTTCTCGCGCAGCTCCGCCAGCCAGGCGGGGTGCGTGAAGTCGCCGGTGCCGATCACGCCAATGCCCTTCTTGCGCGCCCACAGGTAGAGGTGCTCGAGGTCGCAGTCCCGACTCGTCGCGCGCGAATGCTTCGAGTGTATGTGCAGGTCCGCGTAGAACATGCCCTGCGGTGTACACCCGTGCCCGGCCCGGCCACCAGGGGATGAGCCACAGGAAGACGGGCAGTGCGCTGTGCCGCGCAAGACCACGTCGGCCTTCTATCCAGGCGGATCGACGAGCCTTCCCGTCTTCCCGCCTTCCTGTTTCATGTCCGGCCCAGGCTGAGCCGATCTACCGGCCCAGGGCGCGTTCCAGGTCCGCGATCAGATCGCCGCAGTCTTCGATGCCGACCGAGTAGCGCACCAAGTTGTCCTTGATGCCGACCGCCTCGCGCTGCTCGGTGGTGAGCTCGAAGTAGCTCATCAGCGCCGGCTGCTCGACCAGGCTCTCGACGCCGCCCAGGCTGGGCGCGATGCGCGGGATCTCGAGCCGGTCGATGAACCGGGAGGTGGCATCGAGATCGCCGCGCAACTCGAAGCTAACCACGCCGCCGAAGCCGCGCATCTGGCGCACGGCGCTGGCGTGGTTGGGGTGCGAGGGCAGCCCCGGGTACCAGACTCGCGCCACCGCGGGGTGGCGCTCGAGCATCTCCGCGATCGTCTGGGCCGAAGCGTTCTGCTGCGCCACGCGCAGCGCCAGGGTCTTGAGCCCGCGGTGAACCAGAAAGGCGGCGTGCGCGTCGCACACTGCGCCCATCATATGGCGCACGTCGCGGATGAGCGAGACCAACCCCGCGCCTCCGGTGACCACGCCGGCCAGCACGTCGTTGTGCCCACCCAGATATTTGGTGGCGCTGTGCACCACCAGGTCGATACCGTAGTCGAGCGGCGTGAGGTTGACGGGCGTGGCGAAGGTGGAGTCGATCAAGGTGCGGACGCGCTTGGGCTTGCAGATCGCGGACATGCGCGCGAGGTCGGGCACGGTCAGGTAAGGGTTGGTCGGCGCCTCGCTGATCACCAGACGCGTGCTGGGCCGCAGCGCCTGCACGAGCGCCTCGACGTCGGCGGGCGGCACCAGCGTGTGCTCGACTCCGAATTGCGCCAGGAAGCGAGTGACGAACTGGCGCGTGCGCCGATAGCAGTCGGCAAACAGGATCACGTGATCGCCGGACTTGACCAGGGCCAGAATGGCGCTGGTGACCGCGGCCATGCCGCTGCTGAAACAGACCGCGTCCTCGGCGCCCTCGAGGGCGGCGACGCGCTCTTCGAGCAGGCGAGCGGTGGGGTTGCCGTAGCGGCCGTACTCCTCGCGCTCCTTGCGGCCCTCCATGTACTCGACCAGCTCGGCGGTATTCGCGAAGGTATAGGTGGCCGTCTGCACGATCGGCGCGGTGAGCGCGTCGTGCGCGTAGTGCTTGGGCTCCCCGCCGTGCACTGCGGGCGTCAGGGAGTGTCGCTTCTGCTCCGCCATGGCGCGCCAGGGTAGCAGAGGCCACCCCCAGGGCAACCGGGGGGTGCTGCGCCCAGTTGCCTCAGCTTGCGTCTTAGGTCTCGCGCATCCCTGCCAGGCTAGTGTGCCTTCTCGCGGTCGATGCCTGGGAAGTCTGGCTCGCCGGGCTCGTGGCGTGGGTTGGCGGTTTCGAAGCTGCCGTCGGCGCCGGGGATGGCCATCAGCAGGGTCTTGTCGAAGATGAAGTGCTTGCGCTGGGTGGAGGGCGGCATGTGCATGCCACTGTCCATGCGGATCGCGTCGCAGGGGCAGGCCTCGACGCAGTAGCCGCAGAAGATGCAGCGCAGCTCGTCGATCACGAACACCTTGGGAAAGCGCTCGTAGCCCTGGCGCGGGTCGCCCGGCCCGTACTCCGCGGCCTCGATGTGAATGCACTGCGCCGGGCAGGCCGTGCTGCAGCACAGGCAGGCCACGCAGCGCGGCGATCCGTCCGCGCGGTGGGTCAGCCGGTGCACGCCGCGGAAGCGCGGCGGGTAGACGCGCTTCTCCTCGGGGTAGTTCACCGTGTCGATGTCGCCGCGCCGCAGCAGCTTGTTACCCTCGGCATCGTGCTCGCGCGCCGAGAACACGTTCTTGAAGAAGCGGCCCATGGTCAGCTTCAGACCCTTGGCGATCTCGGGCACGTACGCCTGCTCGCGCACGTTCATCTTGGGTTTGGCGATCAGCTTGGCCATAGCAGAATGAACATCCCGGTGACGAATACGTTCAGCAGCGAGAGCGGCAGCATGTAGCGCCAGCACAGGCTCATGATCTGGTCGTAGCGGAAGCGCGGCAGCGACCAGCGCACCATCAGGTTGAGCCAGCACAGCGCCACCACCTTGAGCATGAAGTTGAGCACGTTGAGGATGGTGACCGTGAGGTGGGTCAACGGCAGGTCGAAAATATGCCAGCCCAGCAGGTGCACGTGCAGGCCGTCCGGGAACAGGAAGGGCACGTCCCAGCCGCCGAAGAACAGCGCGGTCAGCAGACAGCTGGTAGCCACGATCTCGATGTACTCGCCCATCATGAACATGCCGAACTTCATCCCCGAGTACTCGGTGAAGTAGCCGGCGGCGAGCTCGCTCTCGCCCTCGGGCACGTCGAAGGGGACGCGTTTCGTCTCGGCCACCGACGCGGTGAAGAACAGGATGAACGCCAGTGGCTGGACCAGGATGCCCCACAGGTGGATGCCGAAGATCTGGTGGTGCATCTGCCACTGCACCATGTCCTCGAGCAGCAGCGATTGGTAGACCATGAAGCAGCCGACCACTGACAGCCCCAGCGTGACCTCGTAGCTGACCATCTGGCTGGCGGCGCGCAGCCCGCCGAGCAGGGCGTACTTGTTGTCGCTGCAGTACCCGGCCAGCGCCGCGCCGACCACGCCGGTGCCGCCGACCGCGAAGATGAACAGGATGCCCACGTTGAGCGAGGCGATCTGAAACGGAATACCCACGCCGGTGGGATTGGCCGGCAGCACTTCATTGAGATGGTCGAGGTAGACCTTGTCGCCGAAGGGGATCACGGTGAAGGCCGCCAGCGCAGGCACCACCGAGATGATCGGCGCCAGCGCGTGCAGTAACTTGTCCGCGCGGGGAGGGATGAAGTCCTCCTTCCACATGAACTTGAGCGCATCCGCCAGCGGGTGCAGCAGACCCACCAGCGCGATGTTCTTGCCGCCGATCGGGATGCCGGCGCGGACCGGACCGATGCGATCCTGGATCATCGCGCTCTGCCGACGGTCGGCCCACACCATCAGCGGCGCGAAGGTCAGCACGATGATCAACACGAACAGGATCTTCGCGATCGCGGCGAGCCAGACCAGCGCGTCCATCAGGCCCTCGCCTCCGCCGCCGCCGGCGCGCCCGCGGGCAGCGCCTGCCGCAGCTCACTGAGCTGGGAAAAGCCCAGGTCCTTGCCCAGCTCCTTGCCGAGCGCCGCCAGCGTCTCCCAGGCCGGCCGCACACCTGCAGGCGGCGGGACCGCACGCCAGAAGCGCTGTGCCATGCCCTTGGCATTGACGAAAGTACCGTCCATCTCGGCGTAGGCGGCCACCGGTACCAACACCGAGGCTAGCTCGCCGAGCGGGCCTGCGTGGCTGCTCAGCGAGACCACGCTCACCCCGCGCAGCGGCGCGAGCGTCGCGGCGTCCTCAGCGCACGCGGCACCGAGTGCCAACACCGCCTGTACCTCGCCCGCCGCCACCGCAGCCAGCAGCGCGGGCAACCCCAGCAGCTCGCGCCCGGCGGCCTGCAGCGCGCCTTTGCGGTTGGGGTTGTTGTCGTTGCTGCGCAGGATCGCGTCGCCCTGCCAACCGCCCAGGGCGGCCAGGTACAGCTTGTCGGCGCCCAGCGCGGAGGCCAGCTTGACCGCCGCCAGGTTGTCCTCGCTGCTGTGCTGCGCGCTCAGCACCACGGCCAGCTTGGCCCCGGGCACCGACTGCAAGGTCGAGGCCGCGACACGCAGCGCGTCCTGCGCCGTGGTCTCGCGCACGCTGCCGTTGCGCACGCGGCCCTGGGTCACCCGCCCCTGGTGCAGGGCGTGGTAGCTCATCATGCCGTCGTCGCACATCCAGAACTTGTTGACCTCGTGGTTGTCGCGCGGGCGCAAGCGGTAGACGCGGTTGTCGCGCGGATCGTAGTCGACGAAGCTGTTGCAGCCGGTGGCGCAACCCGGGCACACGCTCTTCTGCGCGCGCAGGAACCACACTCTCGCCTTGAAGCGGAAGTCGCGCGTGGTCAGCGCGCCGACCGGGCACACGTGCTCGGTCATGAAGGTGTACTTGTGGTCGAGCTCGCGGCCCGGGCTGACCACGATCTCATTCTTGTTGCCGCGCTCGCGCATGTCGAGCACGTGGTCGCCCACCAACTCGTCGCACACCCGGATGCAGCGCGTGCACATGATGCAGCGCTCGCCGTCGTAGACGATGGTGGGCCCGAAGCGCACCGCCTTGGGCTTGTGCACCGGCTCGCTGTGCTTGCGCTTGAGCTGGCCCTGGCTGGTCAGCCAGTAGTCCTGCAGCTTGCACTCGCCGGCCTGATCGCAGATCGGGCAGTCGACCGGATGGTTGAGCAGCAGGAACTCCTGCACGTGCTTGTGCGCGCCGCTCGCCTCCGGGCTGCGCGCGAACACCTCCTGGCCCGCCACCGCAGGCGTCTGGCAGGCGGGCGCGAGCTTGGGCTTGGTAGCTGGCTCGTAGCGCTGCTTCTGCGCGTCCCACTTCAGGATCGGCATCATCACCGGGCGCTCGGTCTTGATCTCGACCAGGCACATGCGGCAGTTCGCTGCAATCGAGAGGCCGGGGTGCCAGCAGTAGTGCGGGATCTCGATACCGTGCCGCCACGCCGCGTGGATGATGGTCTCGCCCGGCTCGAACGGGATCTCCTGGCCGTCCAGTTTGAAGGTGGGCATGGCTTGCTCCGCGGTCTCCTCAGGCTGCGCGTGACTCGCTCGCGCGGGTCATTCCTTGGGCGTGTCTTCGCTCGAGGCGCTCAGCGCCGGCTTCTGCCCCTGCTGCACCGCGATCGCGGGCGAGACCTGGCGGTTGCGGCCGCCCATGCGCGCCAGCCAGTCGATGCGTCCGAAGGGATTGCCCATGTCCTGCCCGAACGGCGCCAGCTTGGCGGGCGGCACGTCGCGGTAGGGCACCAGCGGCTGCGTCTTGTTGATCGGGTAGTCCTTGCGCAGCGGGTGGCCGACGAACTCCTCGTACATCAGGATGCGACGCAGGTCCGGGTGCCCCCGGAAGCGTACGCCGAACATGTCGTAGCACTCGCGCTCGGTCCAGTCCGCGCCCTGCCACACCGGCACCAGCGAATCGAGCTCCTCGCCGTCGCGCACCTGGGCCTTGAGCCGCACGCGGTGCTTCCTCTCCAGCGAGCGCACGCACACCACCACGTCGAAGCGCGGCGTCTCCGGCTCGCGCTCGGGATAGTCAATCGCGGTCAGGGCCAGGAAGTGATCCATCGCGCACTGCGGGTCGTCGCGCAGAAACAGCGCCGCCGCGCGCCAGTCCGCAGGCGCGAGCAGAGCTTCGTCGTCGCCCCTGAAGCTGGTAGTGGCCAGAACGCGGCTGCCGAGCTCGGCCTTGAGCCGGTCGAGAACGAATTGACTCATGGTTACCTGACGACTTGGCTCATCGGTCGCTTGCGCTGCGCGGGCGCTACGCGCCCTGCCCTTCGGGCTCGCCCTTGTGCCGCAGCTCGACCAGCGGCGGCAGCTTCTCGGGCGGCACCACCGCCGGCTCGCGATCGCCGTTGCTGATCTTCTCCATCAACAGCATCAACCCGTCGAGCACCGCCTCCGGCCGGGGAGGACAGCCCGGAATGAACACGTCGACCGGGATGATCTTGTCGATGCCGGGCACCGTCGTGTAGTTGTCGTAGAAGCCGCCGCACGAGGCGCAGGTACCGAACGCGATCACGTACTTGGGATCGGTCATCTGGTCGTAGATGCGCTTGAGCGCCGGGGCCTGCTTCTGCGTGATCGTGCCCACCACCCACATCAGGTCGCTCTGGCGCGGGCTGAAGCGTGGCGCCCCGGCGCCGAAGCGCTCGATGTCGTAGCGCGCGCCGGCCGTGGCCATGTGCTCCATGCCACAGCAGGCGGTCACGAACGGATACTGGAACAGCGAGTACTTGCGCGCCCACGCCAGCAGCGCGTCGAAGCGCGTGACGGCGAAACCGGACTGCTCCGATCCCAGCTGCGTGCTCATCTCTCCCATTCGAGCGCTCCCTTCTTCCAGGCGTAGATCAGCGTAACCGCCAGGATCAGGATGAACGCGGTCATCTCCACCAGCCCAAACCAGCCCAGGCTGCGAAAGATGCCCGCCCATGGGAAGAGGAACACGGCCTCGATGTCGAAGACCACGAACAGGATCGCGGTCAGGTAGAACTTCACGCTGAGGCGGATCTGGTTGGCGCCCTCGCTGTCCGAGCCGGCCTCGTAGGGCATGGCCTTCTCGGGGGTCATGTGCTTCTGGCCCAGCGATGAGGTGAGCGTGAACAGCGCGACCGCGAAGATCACCGCGACCGCGAGCATCAGCAGCGCTGGCAGGTATTGGTCGAGCATCGGCAGCCGGTCCCGCAGCGTAAAGACCGATCCGCGAAATGACTAGCAAAATCAGCGGATGGGCGCCCCAATTCCTAGTCGCGCGCTTGCCCCGTGTCAACGCTCGGAGCGGCGCCGGGCCCGGCTATCTCGCACCCAGCACGCGCTCGAGCTCGGCGGCGTCCTTCGGGATCTCGGCCGTCAGGTTACGGTAGCCGGTTTGAGTCACGGCGATATCGTCCTCGATCCGGACCCCGATACCCCTCCATTTGTCTTCGACCGCGGCATCGGCGGCCACGTACAGCCCCGGCTCGACCGTCAGCACCATCCCCGGCTCGAGCTTGCGCGGCTGCTTGTCCGCGAAATAGTCGCCCACGTCGTGGACGTCCATGCCCAGCCAGTGGGAGGTGCGGTGCATGTAGTAGGGCTTGTAGCGGCCCTCCTCCAACGCTTGTTCCAGCGGGCCTTCGACCAGGCCCAGCCGGATCAGGCCAGCCGCCAGCACCCGCAGCGCCACCTCGTGCACCTCGGTGTACGGGACCCCCGGCCGCACCGCCTCGATCGCCGCCAGCTGGGCCTCCAGCACCAGCTCATAGATCGCCCGCTGCGGCGCGCTGAAGCGCCCGCTGACCGGGAAGGTCCGGGTGACATCGCTGGCGTAGTAGCCGTACTCGGCCCCGGCGTCGATCAACAGCAGATCGCCCTCGCGCATCTGCCGGTCGTTGCGGCGGTGGTGCAGGATGGTGGCGTTCGGGCCGGAGCCCACGATGCTCCCATAGGCGGGGCGCTCGGCGCCGTGCGCGCGAAACACGCGCAGGATCTCGGCCTCGACCTCGTATTCGTAGCGCCCCGGACGGGCCACCTGCATGGCGCGCGCGTGGGCCTCGCGGCTGATCGCGGCGGCCTGGGCCATCACCCCGAGCTCGGCCTCCGACTTGCGCAGCCGCAGCTCGTGCAGGTCGCGCGTGAGGTCGACGATTTCGCTGGGCGCGACCACCCCGGCGCGTGCCTTGCGCCGCACCACCTCGAGCACGCGGAACAGCAGCGCGTCGAGCTCGGGATGGACCGCCAGCCGATAGTGCAGCCGCCGCACGTCGCCGAGATAGTCGGGCAGGCGTTGCTCGAGCTCCTCGATCGGATAGGCGGCGTCAGCCTGCAGCCATTCCTTCGCGCCCTCCAAGCCCGCGCGCGGCCCGTCCCAGGTCTCGCGCTCCTTGTCGCGCTTGCGCACGAACACCACGCAGCGGTGCTCCTTGTGCTCGGTGGTCAGCAGCAGCACGCTCTGCGGCTCGTCGAAACCGGTCAGGTAGAAGAAATCGCTGTCCTGGCGGTAGTCGTGCTCCACGTCGTTGTTGCGGATGGCGATCGGCGCGGCCGGAACGATCGCCACGCCCCGGCCCATCTCCTGTAGATAGCGGGCGCGGCGGGCGGCGAACTCGGAGCTGTTCAACGACGTCATCCAGCAAATCTGCTGGCCGCAGCCCACGGCCGTCAAGTCACGAGCTCGAGCGCCCGCGCCGCCGCTGCGGAAAGCGGGCTGCCAAGCTCTGCGCACACCACCCCCGGTGCGAGGGCGGCGCCCGGCGCGCACATGCCGCGCAACAGCTCCGCGCTACGCGGGTTGCGGAACCAGTCCAGGTCGAAGCGCTCGCGCAGCGCGGGGTGCAGCGCCAGCCCGGCCAGCAGCTCCTCGGCCCGGGCGCGTGCGCGCACGCGGTCGGCGCCGAGCAGGCTCGCAATCCCGGGCGGCAGCTGGCAGCACAGCGCGCGGCCCAGCAGCTCCGCCAGCAGCTCGGCCTGAGCCGGTGCCTGCTCGGCGAGGCCGGGCGGCGCGAGCGCGAGCGCGACCCACGCGCGGGCGTAGAGCAGCGCGAGCGTGCCGGCGAGCCTGCCCACACGCTCGGCCTCGGCCGCGCCCAGGCCGTGCACGCGTGTCAGATGCTGGCGCTCGCCGTGCAACTGCAGGCCGAGCGCGCCGAGCGCGCCGGCCGTGCTGCCGGCGATCGGCCAGCGCAGCTCGGGCGGCAGCGCGGGCGCGGCCAGCGCGAGCCCGAGCGCGCCCGCCACGCCGTCGGTCGCCAGCACGTCGCTGGCCACGCCGTAGTCGAGCGCGATTTGCGCCACCCGCACGTCCCGCGGGGGCGCCGGCGCGATCACACTGGCCAGAGGAAGCGCGCCGCCGCGATCGACCTGCGCGCGCAAGCGCGCGTCAAGCTCGCGCCCAAAGCCCAGCCCGCGCAGCCAGCCCGCGACGCGTCGCCAGCGCGCGTCGGCCGCGGGCCGGGAGTCGAGCTCGGGCGCGCGCAGGCCGCGCAGCAGCAGGTGCCAGTCGATGCGCGCTCCGGGCCGGAACGCGCGCAAGGCGTGCCGCACCGCGTCGTGGGCCGCGGCGTCGGTCCGTTCCAGGAAGGCGTGCGCGTCGCCGAGCCAGCCGGTGTCAGGCAGGTCGCGTGCAGGCGGCGAGGTCAAGGCTTCGACGCTGAACGCCGACACCACCAGCAGACCCTGCCCGGCCGGTGTGACCTCGGCGGCGTGCACGGGCGCCGGCACGGGCTGCGCCACGCGCAGCGGCGCTTCGGCCTGCAGCTGCGCGCGCAGGTAGTCGAGCGCAGGCGGCAACAAGACCTGTTCGAGCTCACGTGCCGCGAGCGCACGCCGGCCGTGGTCGTCGGCGCTCGCAAGCCGCGCGACCAGCTGAGGCAGTGAAAGCGGCCCGCCCGAGGGCAGCGTCGCCGATGCCAGCGCGCGGCGCAGGCGCAGCTCGGCAGGCGCTAGCGCGAGGCGGTAGCCCGCGGCGGCGAGCTGCGCCTGCATCGCGCGGGACTGCTCGGCGTCGAGCGCGCCGCTCTCGCGCGCTTCCCGCAACGCCTCGACCGCTCGCTCGGAGAGCAACCAGCGGCCCTGCTCGCGCGTGGGCGGAGCCTGATCATCACCCGGATCGCGCAGCCGCTGCAGATGCGCCGCGTGCTCGCCGGAGAGGAAGCGCTCGAGCGCGCTGCGCAGGGCCTCGGCGGCAGAGGGCATTGGCGGCAAGCATAGCCGATGCACGCCCCGGCGGTCGCTGCGCGGCTTGCGCGCCACGCGGCCCGCCACGTAGGCTGCCGCTGATGACGTTGACGCAGCGCATCGCCTTCGTGGGCGCCGGCAACATGGCCGGCGCAATGATCCAGGGACTGATCTCCGCCGGCACCTGCCCGGCGCGCAACCTCGCCGCCAGCGACGTGCGCGCCGACGTGCTGGCCGCGTTGCAGGCGAGCCACCGCATCGAGGTCGCGAGCGACAACGCGGCGGTCGCACGCGATGCGGAGGTGGTGGTGCTGGCGACCAAGCCCCAGGTGCTGCCAGACGTGCTCGCCACGCTCGGGCCGCAGCTCGGCGGCAAGCTGGTGCTGTCAATCGCCGCCGGAGTGCCGCTGGCCGCGATCGAGGGCCGGCTGGGCGCGGGCGTCCGGGTGGTGCGCGCGATGCCGAACACGCCAGCGCTGGTACAGGCCGGCGCCACCGCGATCGCCGCGGGCGCGCACGCCACGGCCGCCGACATGGACGTGGCCGAGGCGATCTTCGGCAGCGTGGGCCTGGTCGCGCGCGTGCCCGAAGCGCTGCTCGACGCGGTCACCGCGCTGAGCGGCTCGGGCCCCGCGTACGTGTTCCTGTTGTGCGAGGCGCTGGCGGCGGCCGGCGTGCGCGTGGGGCTGCCGCAGGACACGGCCGCCGCGCTCGCGGCGCAGACCGTGTACGGCGCCGGCAAGCTGCTGCGCGAGAGTGGCGAGCCACCCGAAGCGTTGCGGCGCAAGGTGTCGAGCCCGGGCGGCACCACCGTGGCCGGCATCGAGCGCCTGCAGCAGCTCGGTCTGGCTGCGATCGTGGCCGAAGCCGTGCAGAGCGCCACCGAGCGCGCGGGCGAGCTCGGCCGCGAGGCGCTCGCGAAGCTGGACAAGCCGCGGGCGTGATCGCGAACGGCGATTCGGATCACAGCAAGACGCGAAGACCCGGGGCAAGCGGGCCTACTTCTTCCCGTCGTCCCGCCTTCCTATTGTCTTCGCTTCCCGCACCCCGAAGATGGCCGTGCCGACGCGCACTATGGTCGCGCCCTCTTCGATCGCCACCTCCAGGTCGTCGCTCATACCCATCGACAGCTCGCGCAGGCCGAGCCGTGCCCCCAGCCCGCGCAGCGCGGCAAACGCGGGCCGGCTGTGCTCCGGATCGGCGGCGGCGCGGGGGATGGTCATCAGCCCCACGAGCGAGAGCGCAGGCATGCCCCGCACCGCTTCGCACAGCGGCTCGACCGCTTCGGGCGGCACGCCCGCCTTTTGCAGTTCGCGGTCGAGGTTGACCTGAAGCATCACCTCGAGCCGCGTGCCGAGCGCCTCGGCGCGCTGGCCGAGCGCGGCCGCGAGCGGCTCCGAATCCAGGCTGTCGACGGCGCAACCGAGCGCGAGCACCTCCTTGACCTTGTTGCGCTGCAGCCGGCCGATGAAGCGCGCCCGCAGCTGCGGCAGATCCGCGAGCAGCGCGCGCTTGGCCTTCCACTCCTGCACGTAGCTCTCGCCGAATTCGCGCTGGCCGGCCGCGTAGGCCGCGCGCATCGCGGTAGCAGCGTGGCCCTTGGAAACCGCCAGCAAGCGCACCGAGCCCGGCGCGCGCCCCGCTTTGCTGCAGGCGGCGTCGATGCGCGAGCGCACCGCCGCGAGCCCCGCGACGACGTCGTTCACGGCCAGGCCTCGAGCGCGCCGGCCGCGCTCAACAGCTCGAGCGTCTCGCACGCGGGCAGCCCGACAACGTTGGAGTACGAGCCCTCGATCGCGCGCACCAAGCCTGCGCCCAGACCCTGCACCGCGTACGAGCCGGCCTTGTCGCGGCCCTCGCCCGAGGCCACGTAGCGGCGCGCGGTCGATTCGTCGAGCGCGCGGAAGGTCACCCGCGAGCGCACCGCGATCCCGCGTGCGAGCGCGCCGCCGGCGCGGCGCAGCGCGAGTGCCGTGATCACCTGGTGGCTGCGCCCCTGCAGCGCCAGCAGCATGCGCAGCGCGTCGGCGTCGTCGGCGGGCTTGCCCAGCACCTCGCCACCGATCACCACGATCGTGTCCGCGCCCAGCACGAAGGCGCGGCTGCCTTGCGCGTGGAGCCGTTCGCGCACGGCCTCGGCCTTGCGCGCCGCGAGCTCGCCGGCGTACGCCTCGGGCTCGGCACCGCCCGCCGGAGGCTCCTCGACGCCGCTTTCGATCACCGAGAAGCGCACGCCGAGCTGCGAGAGGATGTCGCGCCGCCGCGGCGAGCCCGAGGCCAGCACCAGCGAGACCGGCTCGAGCGCGGTGCTCATGCCGGCCTCGCGCACGTCACGCAAAGCACCACCGGCATGCTCGGGACGCGCTGCGCTCGCTTCACAACTGGACCCATCCGTCTCGTCTCGTCCCCGCACCGCGCGTGCCGCCCGCAGTCACGACTTGCGCGCGAAGGCGCGTTGCTTCTCCTCGAGGTAGCGCTTGTAGCGACCGACATAGGTGCGGCTGACCTGTTGCGGATCGAGCCTGAGGTGGCGCCCGAGCTCCTTGAGAAAGCCGCTGGTGTAGACCAACTCCGGCAGCCGGCCGAAGTCGTCTTCCTCGATCGCGCGCAGGTACGGCAGCGAGATCTTGGTGCGCTGGTTGATCTCGTGCAGCGTCATGCGCTGCGACTCGCGCACCTGGCGCAACAGCGCGCCGGTGAACTGCGTATCGGGCGTCACCTCCGGCGGCGGCCGCGGCGGCTCTTCCTCGACCTCGGCCTCCTGCGCGGCCGGCGCGGGCTCGGGCTCGTCGCTGAACACCGACAGCTCGTAGGGCCTGCGCCGCGCCGGGTCGACCAGCACGTCGAAGGCCTCGTCCAGACGCGCGCGCAGCTTCTCGATCTCGTGCGGCTCGAACAGGCCGTAGCAGCACAGCGCGTCGTGAGCGTAGACCTCGCGCCCGCGCTTGTAGGCGCGGCGGATGTCCTCGTCCGAAGCGCCGCGCTCGATCTCGAGCAGGTCGTGATGCCCGCCGCGCGGCACGCCGCGCAGCCGTGGCGCCGCGGCCTTGCCGGTGTCGAGCATCAAGACGTGGCGCGCGATCTTCTCGATCTTGCGGCTCGACTTGGCGCCAGGCACCTCGAGCAGCAGCGGGCGCCGATTTCGCACGCAGGTCCACACGGTGTCGTCGTGATCGATGTGGCCGACGTAGTCGAGCGTCACCCCCAGCCGCCTGCGTGCAGCGCTCTGCATCGCGAACCCCAGCTCGAGGTCGGCGCGCAGCCGCGTCTGGTTGATGACCACGTGAGGGCGGAAGCGCTCCATCGCGTCGCGCACCACGTCCGCAAGGACGTGCCCCTCCTGCTCCAGCTCGTGCAGCAGGTCCAGCGGCGCAGGCGCCCCGCCCAGCGCGCGCATCCTGCGCTCGAGCTCGCTGCGCGCTTCGTCGCTCGGGCTCTGGTGCAACAGGAAGCGCACGAACGCGCCGCGCAGGAAGCGATAGGTATTTTCAATCGCGGTCGGCTCCGGCACGGTCACGAACAGCGACAAGTCGGCGGCGAGGTAGTTGTCGAGCACCTCGCGCCCCAGCCCCACGCCCAGATCGACCACCGCATAGTCGGCGTCCAGCTCGCGCAAGCCGCCCATCAGCTTGGCCAGGCGGTCGCTGCGGCCGCTGGTGGCCGGCTCGTCCAGCCCCAGGTGCAACAACTGCAAGCCGCGAAACGACGACTCCTGCAACGCCTCGGCGTAGAGCGCGCCCGAGCGCGGTGGCTCGCTGCGCCCGCCGCGCCGCAGCTTGCTCAGCGGGATCGGCGGCGTGGTGCCCAGACAGGTGTGGAGATTGGCTCCCGCGGGGTCGGCGTCGACCAGCACCACCTTGCGTCCGATCGTGGCCAGGTAAAGCCCGAGGTTGGCCGCCAGCACGGTCTTGCCTACGCCACCGCGCGCGCCCCCCACCACCAACACCCGCAGCGGCGGGCGCGCATCCGGCGCGCGCTCCTCGACCGCGGCCACGCGCGGCGGCGGCGCGCTCGGCTCGGCTGCGGCGGCGGGCTCGCCCGCGTCGCCGGCCGGCGGCTCGCCAGCGGAAGCTGCCTCGGCCGCCGGCCGAGGCCCCGCGGCGTCACCGGGATCCTCGGCCTCGTCCGGCTCGGGCTCGCGAAACAGCTCGAGCGCAGGCTCGACCCGCGCTGCCACGGCCTCGGGCTCGACGTCGATGTCGAGCTCGCCGCCGTCGTCGTCGCCGTTCTCGTCCTCGGCCGCCACGCGCGCAGTCTGTACCAAGACCGCTCTGGCTTCGCAAACCAGGCCGCCGGCAGGCCTGGCACGCGCTCCGAGCCGCGCTCAACCCAGGCGGGCGCGGGCCTGCCCGTCTTCGCTCCACGGGCTCGCCTGCACGCCGAGAAACGGCTCCCACTCGCGGAAGTGACGCGGCGCCGCGGCCAGTGCGGCGGCCGTGGACCAGCTGGGACGGCTCGGCGGGCGCAGCAAGCGCATCCCCGCGGCCTCGGGCGTGGCCCCGCCCTTGGAGAAGTTGCAGCGCCTGCACGAGGTCACCAGGTTCTCCCAGGTCGCGCGCCCGCCCTGCGAGCGAGGAGTCACGTGGTCGAGGTTGAGCTCTTTGCTCGGCATGCGCGATCCGCAGTACTGGCAGGTGTAGTCGTCGCGCAAGTACACGTTGCGCCGCGAGAGCCGAATGGTGGTGCTCGGAATGCGCCCGTAGCGCGCGACCAGCATCAGCCGCGGCACGCGCAAGGGCCCCGAGCTGGTGCCGATCACCTCGTAGTCGCCCCCGGCCGTGAGCTGCTGCCAGCGGGGAAAATCGTAGGCCTCGTAGCGCCCGTCGAGCGCCTTGGCCGCCCCGATGTAGAGCATCATCAGGGCGCGGCGAGCCCGCGTCACGCGTACCGGCTGGTAGTTCCGATTGAGAACCAGCACCGGGGCTTCCAGTCCGTACGCCATCCCGTCCATCGCGCTCGGGTTCACCAGCCTCTGGCGTAGAGCATAGCAAAACTCGCCAGCTCGAGCCCGAGCCCGCGATTTCATCACGCAGGGACGCAACCGCAGCCGGGCAACGCGCGATAGCTGGGCATGGCGCGCCGGGCTGCCACAGCTGCCACGTTGGTCTTGGTCGCGCTCGGCTGCGTTCGGGTCGAGCCGCCCCAACGCGCCGCGGGCGGGGGCAGCCTGCGCCTGCGCGCCGCCGACTACCGCGACCTTCCGGCCGACACCAGCGCGCTGCCCAGGCGGCCGCGGCTCTACCTGGACCACCCGGCCGGGCTCGACGCCGGGAGCGACGCCGTGTTCCTGCTGAAGGGCAGCGCGCAGCCGGACGACCTCGCGAGCGCGCTCGCGCGCAAACCGCTCTCCGCCGCCTATCTCGATCGCGCGCTCGCGATCACGCTGCAACCGGCGGGCGCGGCGCTCGCGCTGCTGCCGGCGGCCGCGCTCGAGCCGGACGCCGACTACACGCTGGCGGTGGGCGGGTGGGTGCGTTCGGCCCAAGGCGCCTCGCTCGCCGGGGCCGTGCCGGCGATCTTCGCGCTGGCCACCGCTTCCGGAGCCGACGCTGGCGCCAGGGTCGTCGAATCATGGCCAGCGGACGGCGCCGTGGGCGTGGGCACCAACCTCGCGGCGATCGTGATCGGTCTGGACGGCGCAGTCGAGGGCGCCGAGGACGGCGCCTGGCTGCAGGGCCCGGACGGGCTCGCGGTGCCCGCGCAGATCGCGTCGGACAAGTGCGCGACGCTGGCCCCCGAGCACGACGCGCTGGCGTGCGTGCGCATCACCCCGGACGCGGCGCTCGCACCGCAGAGCGTCTATGAGGTCGTCGTGGGCAGCGAGGCGCGCGATCTGCACGGCGCGCCTTTGGGACCGTGGCGGGCAACCTTTCGCACCGCCGCGGGCCCCGATCGCAGCCCGCCCGCGATCTCGACCCGCGCCTGCGCCGTCGACGAGCAGCCACTCGCGCTCGGCTGCGCGCTGGTCGATGACACCAGCGTGACGCTGCAGTTGCAGGCCGACGAGGCGGTGCTGGCGCGCCTGCACGCCGGAATCCGCTCGGTGAGCGCGGTCGCCCCGGGCGGTGCCGCGCGCCTGCGGCTGAGCGCGCTGCCGTCCGACAGCGATGTCCCGCTGCGGCTCGAGCTGCGCGATGCTGCAGGCAACCTGACACAGCGCGCGCTGGTGGTGCACACCACAACGCCGCTGGCCACGCTCTCGATTGTCGAGGTGCGCGCCGACCCGCTGGGCCCCGAGCCGCAGCAAGAGCTGGTCGAGCTACTCAACTACGGCGAACGGGAGACCGACCTGCGCGGCTTCACGCTGAGCACGCGGGCCGATGCCAGCCCCGATCCGATTGCCGTCTCGGCGCGGGTGCCGGCACATACCCGGCTGCTGCTGGTAAGCGACGGCTTCGATCCGGCCGATCCGCGTGACGCCACCCCGCCGCCCGGCGCTCCACTGGTACGGGTGGGGCGCGCGCTCGGCGGCTCCGGGCTCGCGAATGCGGGCGTGGCGCTCTATCTGCGCGATCCGCAGGGGCGGCGCGTGAGCGCGGCGCCGGCCACGCCGCGGCCGCGGCCGGGCGTGTGCAACGTGCGCGCCAGCGCGGACATGCGCGACGGCGCACCGGGAAGCTTCGTCTACGATGCCGACGACACCTGCACTCCCGGCCGCTAGAGCATGGTCGGCAACCGCTCTATGCTCGCCGCGAGCCCGGCGCATGGCCCGCGATCAAGCCCTGTCCGTCACCGTCGACGAGGTCATCTTCCGCAGCGAGGATGGGCGCTTCAACGTGCTGCGCGCCACGCGCGAAGACCAACAGAGCGACGTGGTGCTGGTGGGGGAGCTGGGCGCGGTCGCGCGCGGCGAGACGCTCTCGGTGCGCGGGCGCTTCCAGACCCACGCCCAGTACGGCGAGCGCTTCCAGGTCGAGAGCTTCACGCCGGTCACGCCACGCACGCGCGCTGGCATCCAGCGCTACCTCGGCTCGGGTCTGGTGCCGGGCGTGGGGCCGGCACTGGCCGAGCGCCTGGTGCAGCGCTTCGGGGAACACACGCTCGAGGTGATCGCCACCCAGTCGGGCCGCCTGCGCGAGGTCAGCGGGATCGGCCCGCGCCGGGCGGGCGCCATCGCCGAGGCGGTGCGCAGCCGCACGGCCGAGGCCGAGGCGCTCTCCTACGTGCAGAGCCTGGGTCTGGGCCCGGCATTGGCCAAGCGCATCCGCAAGCAATACGGCGATGACACGGTGCGCGTGCTGCGCGACGACCCGTACCTGGTCGCCGAGGAGGTCGCGGGCGTGGGCTTCGCCACCGCCGACCGCATCGGGCGCGCGCTCGGTTACCATACCGACGATCCGCGGCGCGCCGCCGGCGCGGTGCTGCACCTGGTGGGCCGCGCCGCGGACGAGGGCAACGTGCTGGTGGTGATGCGCGATCTCACCGAGCAAGGCGCGCGCCTCGGCGTACCGCAGGAGGCGCTGCGCGATGCCGTCGAGACGCTTGCGGCTCGCGGCCTGGTGGTGGTCGAGGACGAGGCGATCTACGCCGCGCCGCTGTACCGCGCCGAGGTCAACGCTGCGCGCCGCCTGCGCGCGCTCTCCGGCAGCCGCGCGCTGCCGGCCGGGGCGGAGCGCGCGCTGCGCTCGGCGCTCTCGGCCGACCTGAGCGACGATCAACGCCGCGCGGTCGAGACCTCTTTGCATCAAGGGCTGTTCGTGCTCACCGGCGGGCCCGGTACCGGCAAGACCACGACGGTGCGCGCGCTGGTCGCGGCCCAGCGCAAGCTGAGCCGCCGCGTGTTGCTGTGCGCGCCCACGGGCCGGGCCGCCAAGCGCCTGAGCGAAGCCACCTCCGCCGACGCGCAGACCATCCACCGCCTGCTCGAGTACAACCCGGCGACCGGCGGCTTTCATCGCGACGAGAGCGCCCCGCTGGAAGCCGACGTCGTGCTGGTGGACGAGGCCTCGATGCTCGACCTGCTGCTCGGCGACAGCCTGCTGCGCGCGATTCCCGACGGCTGCACGCTGGTGCTGGTGGGTGACGTCGACCAGCTGCCGCCCGTGGGCCCGGGCCCGCTGCTGCGCGAGCTGCTGGACGCCGGCGCCTGCCCGGTGGTGCGGTTGACCCAGGTGTTCCGCCAGGCGCAGCGCAGCACGATCGTGCGCGCGGCGCACGCCATCCAGCAGGGCCGGATGCCGATCCCCACGGCCGCTGGCGAGCACGGCGACGGCGACCTGTTTCTGATCCGCGCCAGCGATCCCGAGCTGGTGTGCCAGCGGGTGTTGGAGGCGCTGGCGCGCATGCAGAGCGCCTACGGGCTCGATCCGCGCCACGACGTGCAGGTGCTGAGCCCGATGCGCAAGGGCGCGCTCGGCACCGTGCGCCTGAACGAGCTGCTGCAGAAGGCGTACAACCCGGCGCCCGCCGGTTCGCAACCCGGTCGCCTGCGCGCGGGCGACAAGGTGATGCAGCTCAGAAACGACTACGAGCGCGAGGTGTTCAACGGCGACCTCGGCGAGGTGATCGAGGTCGGCCGCGAATCGCTGGTAGCGGACGTCTCGGGCCGCAGGGTCGCTTATGACCGCGACGGCCTGGACGCGCTGGCGCTGGCCTACGCCTCCACCATCCACAAGGTCCAGGGCAGCGAGTTTCCGGCAGTGGTGGTGGTGCTGCACGCCATGCACCACGTGATGCTCAACCGCGCGCTGGTCTACACCGCGATCACGCGCGCCCGGCGCCTGGCTGTGATCGTCGGCGAGGAGCGCGCGCTCGCTCGCGCAATCGGGAACGCGGCCGAGCGACGCACCAGCTCCCGGCTCAAGCTGCGGCTGCTCGCCGGATAGGCGGGATGGCGGAAGAGCTCAGGCGTAGGAAACTGGAAGACGGGAAGTCTTGAGTGTGGTCCAGATTCCTGCGGGCCCACGTTGATGACGCTCCCAACGCCTGAGGGCGCGGGGCGGACTACTTGCCCAGGGCGGCGATGATTCCGTCGTGGAAGCCGGGCCGGAAGCCCTTGATACGCTCGTTGGCGCGGCTCGGGTGCACGCGGTTGGTGAGCAGCACGACCACGAGATCACGCTCCGGGTCACACCACAGCGAGGTCCCGGTGAAGCCCAGGTGGCCGAAGGCGCGGTCGCTCATGCGCCGCCCGGCCGAGCTATCCTTCAGGCTCTTGGTATCCCAGCCCAGGCGCAGCGTGCCACCGTCGGCGTGCGGGGCTAGCGCCCCTTCCATCAGCTCCCGGCTCAAGAAGTCGGAGCGGCCCAACAGCGAGTCGAGGCACGCCCGGCCGAACACCGCCACCCCGCGCGCGCTACCGAACAGCCCCGCATTGCCGGCGACCCCGCCGAAGGCGGCGCAGTTCTCGTCGTGGACCTCGCCGCGAATCAGACGGCCGCGCCACTCGCAGTGCTCGGTCGGCGCCGCTTCCCGCACCACCTGGGCGCGCCGGTCGGGCGGCAGCGCGGCCGGATAAAACAGCTCGCGGCTGATGCCCAGCGGCTCGGTGACCGCGCGTGCGACCACCTTGTCCAGCTTGTCGCCCGCGATTCGGGCGATCACCTCGCCCGCGATCAGGTAGCCGAGGTCGCTGTAGAGCACGCCCTGGACCTCGCCCTCGGCCGGACGACGTGAGGCTTCGCTCAGGATCCAGCGCCGGGCCGCGGCGCTGCCCGCATCGTGGGGCACGTCCAGGTACAATCCGCCCCAAGCGGCCAGCCCCGCGCGGTGGCTGAGCAGCGCCTCCAGGGTCGCGACCCCGCCCACGCCGCCGCGCACGTCGCTGACCACCGTATCGGTCCGGGTGTCGAGCGCCAGCTTGCCCGCAGCCACCAACCGCAGGGCCGTCATCGCCACCACCGGCTTGGTGATCGACGCCAGGTCATACGGCGTGCCGGCCCGGACCTCGGGCTCGCCGGCGCGCAGGCGTCCGGCCGCGACATCCACGTAGACTACCTCGTCGCCTTCGCGCCACGAGACGCACGCCACCCCACCGGGAAAGGCTTGGCCCGCCACGCCCGCTTCCATCAACCTCGAGCTTTCGGCTTCGACGCGCTCCCTACGGTCCACGATGTCCCTGCTACACGCGCACGCGCGTTGCGCTCGAGATCGGCGTGCCTCGACCCGCCGAGCAGCGCGCAAACAGCTCGCGCCGTGGCGCGGCGAGAGCTGCGTGCGGATGCGTGCTCGAATCGATTCTATCGACTCGTATGCCGGCTCCGGCTGAGATAAAGGAACGCTGTCGGAGTGAGGCCATGTCCACAGACGACTCTGAACGACTGCCCTATGCTACAGCCAAATCGCTGAGAGTACTCGGAAAAATTCGGGCACTGCCGGAGGATTTCGCGGTTTGGGAGATCCCCGCATACGCCCCCGCCGGACACGGCGAGCACCTGTTCGTGTGTTTCGAGAAGACCGACCTGAACACGCCAGAGGCGGTTGCCCGCTTGGCGCGCGGCCTCGGCGTGGACCCCGCCCAAGCCGGCTGGGCAGGGCTCAAGGATTGACGCGCGGTGACCATGCAATGGGCCAGCTTCTTCGGCGCGGATCCCGAGCGTGCGCGCGCGCTTGCATTGCCTGGAATCCGCGTGCTCGAAGCGGTCCGTCACCCTCACAAGATTCGGACAGGGCACCTGCGCGGCAACCGCTTTCGGATTCGGGTCCGCGGCCCCCAAGCCGGGCTGGAGACGACGCGCACGCTGCTTTCGGAGCTGGTCGAGCGAGGCACGCCGAACTACTACGGCGAGCAGCGCTTCGGCCGGGACGCGAGCAACCTGCGCAGGGCCCGCGCCTGGCTGGTCGAGGGCGGCCGGCCGCCTCACGGCCGCTTCGACAAGAAGCTGCTGGCCTCGGCGCTGCAAGCCTCCTGGTTCAACGCGTGGCTGGCCGCCCGGGTCCGAGAGGACAGCCTGCACAGACCACTGCTCGGCGACCTGATGCGCAAGGAGGACAGCGGCGGCTTGTTCGTCGCTAGCGATATGGAGGATGCGCGCGCGCGCCTGGAGCGCTGGGAGATCAGCCCGACCGGCCCCATCTTCGGTGCCAAGATGCGCTGGCCGGATCAGGTGGCGCTGGAGACCGAGCGGGCGTTGTGGGCGCGCGCCGGCCTGCCCGACGCGACCCTAGCCCGACTGCGCAGCTTGTTGCCAGGCACGCGCAGGGTGGCGCGGGTACGCGCGAGCGAGCTGACGGTACAAGCGTTCGACGCAGGCATCGAGCTTGCTTTCAGCTTGCCCAAAGGCGCCTACGCGACCGTGGTCTTGCGCGAGCTGCTCAAGCCGGACTCCGACGAAAGCGACGCGGCCACCGAGCCCGACGCCGTGGCCGCGCCGTGACCGTGACAAAATGACCGCGCCCTCGCCCGACGTATCAGACAGTGCATACTTGCCGCGGGCTGAGGGTTGCGTAAACCTTGGGCACCGAGCGCCAATTTTCGGCGCCGTAGCAGCAGCACTGGAGAAGCAATGAACATTCAGGAACGCCTCACCGCGTTCGCCATGCTCGGGGCCACTTGGGTCATGTGGTTGCTCGTGGGGCTTTCGATCGTGGGCCTGGCCATCATGCTGGAACGGGTGTACTTCTTCGCCGCCACCCGCGACGACATCGACAAGCTGCGAGCCGACCTGCTCGAGCACCTGCGCCACGGGCGGCTGAGCGAAGCCGCGCGGCGCCTGCAGCAATCGCGCTCGTTCGAGGCCATGGTCGCAGCCGCCGCGCTGGACTCGGCCGACGACGGCGTCGAGGCCGCGACCGAGCGGATGCACGGCGAGCAGCAGATCGCGCGCCTTCATATGGAGCGCAACCTCGCGTTCCTGGGCACGGTCGGCGCCAACGCGCCGTTCGTGGGGCTGCTCGGCACGGTGATCGGCATCATCCGCTCCTTTCACAGCCTCGACCAGAGCCAGGGCAAGGTGACCGCCGGCTTGATGGCGGACATCGGCGAGGCGCTGGTCGCCACCGCGATCGGCATCCTGGTGGCGATTCCCGCAGTCGCGGCCTTCAACTACTTCCAGCGCTTGATCAAGGTGCGCATCGGACGCGGCAACTCGCTCGGGAGCCTGGTGATCTCGCACATGCTCAGCGTCAAGCACGCCAGCAGCCGGCCCGAGGCGGCCGAGTAGCGGAGGCGTCATGGCAGGCGGCGTAAAGCAAGACGACGAGGAGATGATCACCTCGATCAACGTCACGCCGTTGGTCGACATCGTGCTCGTGCTGCTGATCGTGTTGATGGTGACCTCGAGCTACCTCGTCAACAAGGCGATCAACGTGGAGCTGCCCAAGGCGGCCACCGGGGAGGCGACCACGCCGACGATGTCGATCTCGATCGACGTGGCGGGCAAGCTGTATCTGGACGGAACCTCGATCGACAAGACCGAGCTGCAGCAGCGCGTGCACTCCGCGTATGCCAAGGATCCCGACCTCAAAGCGATCATCTCTGCCGACGGCCGGGTGATGCACGCCGAAGTGGTCTCGGTGATCGACCTACTGCGCCGCGAGAAAGTCACCAAGTTTGCGATCAACACCAGTCCCCTCGAAGACATGAAGAAGAAGTGACTGTCCGCGGAAGTGTCCGAGCTCGAACATTCGGCCTGCTCGCGATGAGCGCGTCGACGCACATCGTGGTGTTCTCCGCGCTCGGCCTGGTGCCTCCACCCTCGCGCGTGCTGGCGATGCACGAAGCCGAGTTCGAGGTGATTGACCCGCCCAAGCCGCCGCCGGTGGTGGAGCCGCCCAAGCCCAAGGAAAAGGAGCCGGAGCCGCCGCCCGACCCGCCCAAGGTCGCGCCGCACAGGGCGGCCCCCAAGCCCGCCGAGCCACCGCCCCAGCCCGCGGCGCCGCCGCCCGAAGAGGTCGCGGACTTCACCGGCGTGACCCTGACCGCCGAAAACGGCGCGAGCTGGTCCACCGTGGTCGGCAGTGGCGCGCCGCTCAAGGGGCCCGTCGGCAAGATCGCCAGCCGCCAGGGCCCCGCCCCGCAGCAGGCTGCCGCCAAGACCGGCCCGGTCGGCCCTCGCGTGGTGGCGCTCGGATCGCTGTCGCGCAAGCCCGCGCCGCCCGCCGGGTTGAACGCGCTGCTCGAGCGCAACTACCCCAGGCGCGCGCACCTGCAGGGCGTCGAGGGCAAGGTCGTGGTGCGGTTGCGCATCCTGCCCAGCGGGCGGGTCGGCGACATCCGCGTGCTGCAGGAGTCCCCTACCGGCTTCGCGTTCGCTTCGGCGTGCCGCGAGATGCTGCGCCAAGCGCCACCATTCGTGCCGCCACTCGATCGCAACGGTGTCGCGGTCGCTGCCGACGTCACCTTCAATTGCGACTTCGAGGTCGCGTACTGACGTTCCGCGGCTTCGATCGCGCTCCAGCTGCGATCCGATTTCGCGAGGCCAAGCTCACGCTTTCAGCCCCGGGCGTGCCACAGTCGCATGTATGCATGCGTGCGCATGACACGGACACGCGATACCTGGTGCGCGCGCGCGCCGCGTGCAACCAGCTTCACGTCGGGATTGAAATCGCCGCCCGATCGATGCCATAGTCGCGCGAATCTTCATGCTTGGCGCCCTCGGTTTTGCTCGCCCAGCGTCGGGGACATCATCGATGCGCGGGAACTTGATTCTAGGGGTTCTTTCACTGCTGGGTGCGCTGGGCGCGAGCGTTCAGGCCAACGCGCAGTCGATCCCAAACGACCGTTTCTCGGCCAACCGATTCACGCCTGCACCGGGGCCGGGCAACTACATCATGGTCGACGGGGCCGTGATCGGGGGACACCTCACCCCCAGCGCGGGGCTGTTCATCGACTTCGCCCATCGGCCCTTCGCCCTGTATACGGCGACCTGCAGCGGCGGCGATCCGAACAAGTGCTCGGTCAAGCAGTCCAAGGTCAACATCGTCTCCTATCAGCTGGCCTTCGATGCCATGGGCACGCTGACGCTCTGGCAACGCTTGCAGCTCGGGCTGGTGGTGCCGATCATCGCGACCAGCGGCGACAGCTTCGGCGCCGCAACGCCCGGCTACAGCCAACCCTACGTCGACATCCGCGGCGGCAACGCGCTGGGCCTCGGCGATCCACGGCTGAGCGCGAAGGTGCGGCTGGTCGGGCAGGGCAGTGAAGGCTTTTCGCTGGCCGTGGTGGGCTTCGCGACCGCGCCCATCGGCCAGGCCATCGCCAAGGCGCGCAGCATCGGCGACGCCACCGTGACCGGCGGCGGCCACGTCGTGGCCGAGTACGGGACAAGCAAGCTCAACCTCGCGGTGAACGTCGGAGGCGTGTTTCGCCCCGAGCGCGAGCTGCTGTCGACCAAGGTCGGCTCCGAGATGATCTACGGTGCCGGCGGCAGCTTCCAGGCAACGCCGCTGGTGCGCGTGATCGGAGAGGTGACCGGCGCGACCCACCTCACCAGCCGCCTGGACGAGAACCCACTCGAGGCGCGCATCGCCGGCGAGATCTCGGTCGGCGACTTCGCCATCCTGGCCGGCTTGGGCACAGGCTTGATCAGCGGCGTAGGCGTGCCGGACGTGCGCGCGGTCGCGGGCGCGAGCTACCGGCCGCAGGGATTGGACAGCGACGGCGACGGGGTCCCGGACAAGAACGACGCTTGTCCCACCGAGCGCGAAGACAAGGACGGCTTCCAGGACGACGACGGCTGTCCCGACCTCGACAACGACAACGACGGCATCCCCGACGCCACCGACAAGTGCCCCGACCAGCCGGAGGATGCGGACGGCTTCCAAGACACCGACGGCTGTCCCGACCTCGACAACGACAACGACGGCATCCAGGACGGCTACGACTCGTGCCCCAACGAGCCCGAGGACAAGGACGGCGATCGCGACGAGGACGGCTGCCCGGACAATGACCGCGACCGCGACGGCGTGCCGGACAACGTCGACAAGTGCCCGGACGTGCCGGAGGACACCGACGGCTTCGGAGATGAAGACGGCTGCCCGGAAACCGACTACGACGGCGACGGCATTCCCGACGACGAGGATCAGTGTCCGGACCAGCCGGAGGACATCGACGGTGTCGAGGACCAGGACGGCTGCCCGGACCAGGGCAAGGCCGCGCCCGACACAACGGCACCCAAGGCGCCCCACCAGCGCACCCGCGGCTGACCGGGTTCCGCCGGCGGGCTCGGCGCTTTTCTTGACCGTTCGCGGCGCGCCGCGGTACGCGAAAAGCCGTGCGCTCGCGTGTGCTGGCTCCGTGTCTCGCGTCGCTCGCGCTTTGGCTGTGCGCATGCAAGACGCCCGAGCCGCCGGGTGACTTGGTCGGCGCTTATCACATCACAGGCGCCCTGACCGACAACAGCTGCGGCAGCGCGGCGCTGCCCGCCGCCAGCACGCTCAGCTTCGACGTGCAGATCCGCGAGAGCGATGGCACCGCCTACTGGGTGCAGAACGTCCCCCCCGCGCGCAGCGGCGAGCTCGACGCTGATGGCAGCTTCGCGTTCGAGCTGCAGTCGACCTACCAGGTGGGCGGCGCCATGCCCATGGATCCAGTCGAAGCCTTGATCGAGATGGATCCGAGCAAGCTCGCCAACCCTCAGGTCTACGACCAGCTCGACGCACCGCCGACCCTGCCGTGCCAGCTCACGGTCGCAGAGCACGTGCGCGGCCGCCTCAACCGCACGCAGAGCGCGGACGGCGGCGACGCCACCGGCGCTTACGATGCCGGGACCGGCGCAGCGGACGACCTTCAGGCCGACAATGACATCGACCTGCACGCCGCGTCCGGCGACTGCAGCGCCCTGCTGGCCACCCAGGCCGGTCCTTTCCAGGCGCTACCCTGCAGCGCTCACTACGATCTCACGGGCACGCTGGCCAATTGAGCCTGGCCTCGAGAACCGGAGCGAGGATCTGAGGCGCGTCGCTAGAGTTCGGGCTTGGGCGGCGGCTTCGCGATCTCGGCGCTGGCCCGCTCCGGCGGCATCGCGGTCGACAACCGCCCCGGCGCCCGGCGCTCGGCCAGCATCAAGATGCGCGGTGACTGCACGCCGAAAAACGCGCCTCGGATCGCCTCCTGCCCGCTGACGTCGATCACGCGGAAACCCACCTGTTGCATCAGCTGTCCCAGCTCGTGCAGCGAATACAACCGCAACGAATACTCCGCGTTGCTCTGCTGTCCGTCCTCGCGCATCAACGTGCGTTTCACGGTCAGGCGCGAAGTGAAGTAGTTGAAGTCGCTTTCTTCCATGCACACGCAGCCGTCGCCCTCAAACCACACCAGGTTGGGTTGACAGCCGATCACGTAGTCGCGGTTGACCACCTCGACCAGCAGCCGGCCCCCGGGCCGCAGCGCCTGATAGAGACGCGTGAGAACGTCGCGGTTGGAGTCCTCGTCGAAGAAGCCCAGCGTGGTCCCCATGCAGATCACAGCATCGAACGCGCCGTCGAACTCCATCTCACGGATGTCGGCGTGGATGAAGTTGATCTTGAGCCCTTGCTCCTGCGCGGTCTCGGCAGCGCGCGTGATCATGGCCAGCGACAGGTCGAGCCCGACCACCAGATATCCGCGCCGCGCCAGCTCGACCGCATGCAGGCCCAGGCCACAGCCCACGTCCAACACCGTCGCCGCCTTGGGCAAGCCGAGGCTGGCCTCTATGAAGTCGACCTGCTTGGCGATCTGCGCCGCGTTGGGCGTCAGCACTGTCATCAGGTAGTCGTCGGAGAAAAAGCGCTCCCACCATTGCCGCGCCTGCTTGCGCTTCTGGCGATCGTCCTCGCTTCGAGCGCCGGGCGGAGGCGGCGGCTTCGGCCGCGCGGCAGGCGGCGCCGAGGCCGCTTCGGCGCGCGCCGTCACGGGCGGAGGTGGCTTGGGCCGGCCTGTGGGCGGCAGCGAGCTCGACTCCAGACGCGGGCTGGGCGGCGGGGGCGGGGGCGTGCGCGCGGGCGCGCCGCCCACATCTTCCACGTCGACCAGCTGCAGGCCGCCCTCTTCGAGCTCCACGTCCGGGATCTGCGCGACGTCGGCTGCGGCCAGCTCGGGTCGCGCTCGCGCAGGCTCTGCCGCAGGCGATGGCGCGCCCACCAAGGTGGCGGCTTCGGGCTCGGGCAGCGCTTCGAGCTCCGGCACCGACTCGCGCTCGGGCAGCGCTTCGAGCTCCGGCACCGACTCGCGCTCGGGCAGCGCTTCGAGCTCCGGCACCGACTCGCGCTCGGGCAGCGCTTCGAGCTCCGGCACCGACTCGCGCTCGGGCAGCGCTTCGAGCTCCGGCACCGACTCGCGCTCTTGCTCGACCGGATGCGGCACCGGTGCCGCCGGCTTCGGCTGCTCAACCGGCTCCGCACGCGGGCGCGGTGGCGGTGGCGGGTCGCTGATGATCTGCGCGCGCGCGATCAGGACCGCGGGCGGCGGTCCTGCGGGAGCAGCCTCGCTGAAGCCGAGCCCGGCGATCGGGATCCTGGGATTGGTCAGCGGGTCGGCATCGGAGTCGCCCCGGCCTGCAGCTCGCGACGCGGCCGACTCGATCGCCTCGTCGACGCGAATGCGCGGCAGCGTCTTCTCGTCGTCGGGCGACGCCGGCAGCGGCGTGAGCGCCGCAGCCGGATCGTCCTGCGCCGGCGGATCGCCGCCATCCGTCGCCCGCATCTCGAACGTGTCGTGGCGATCGTCGTCCGCGTCCTCGCCGGCGCCCGCGTCTTCCTCGAGCAGATCGTCCTCGCCTTCGAGGTCCCCGCCCTCGCCCTGTGCCTCCCGGTACTCCGGCCGCCAGCTGTCGTGCGCGACGCCCTCGGGCATGCGAAACGCGCTGCGCCGGCCGGCACGCGTGGTCCGCCGGCGGCGTGCGGACCGTTTCGCGCTCGTGTCCTCGCTCATTCGCTGCCCTTCCGAGCGATGGCGTCGCCCATGCGTACGCGATCACCGGGACGAAGGACCAGCGACCGCGATCGACCGGGTGCGATCAGCAACACCACCGTCGAGCCGAGATGAAACACGCCGAGCTCGGCACCGCGCTCGAGCACCGGCGGATAGTCGCCGTACACGCTTAGCCCCGCCCGACGCCCCGCGTTGGTGATCACGGAGTCGTCGAAGCTCAGGCTGATGCGGCCCACGCCGATCGCACCGACCATCACCGTGATCACGCGACCGCAGCGCTCGCTGCGCTGGTGAACGGCGACGCGCTCGTTGCGCGCGAGCAGCCGCGGGACATGGCGCACTCCGATGTTGTTGACGGGAAACAGTGTGCCGGGAATGTGGCGCAGCGCACTGACCGGCCCGCTCACCGGGGCGTGCACGCGGTGGTAGTCCCTCGGGGACAAGTAGATCACCGCGAAGTGACCGCCCTCCAGCTCGGCGCCCGCGGCGGGGTCGCCCAGCAGCTCGCCCACTTCGTAGCTACGTCCCTTGACCCGCATGATCGCGCCCGGCTCGATCACCCCCAGATCCTCGACCCGGCCGTCGGCGGGCGACACGATCGCGTCCGGGTCGGGGTCGACGGTTCGAACGCCTTCCCGCAGCCTGCGGGTAAAGAACGCGTCGAAGCTCGGAAAGCCACCGGCAGGCACCTCGAAGTCGGCGAGGTCGACATCGTAGGTCCGGCAGTAGGCGTGCACCGCCGTGCGTAGCACCGCCTCGGGAGCCCCGACCCGCGCCAGCTGGCCCAAAACGCGGCTTAAGCGCTTGCGGGGGAGCACCCGAAGCGAGGTGGCGGCAACGAGCGAGGCGACCGGCATGACGGCAACACGTCGCGATCAAAGGCGTTTTTGTCACGCGCTCAGCCGCGAACCCGTCTCCGGATGCTAGCCGACCTGCGGAGAGCCCGTCAAACCGCAGGTTCTCCCGCCTACGGAAGGCAGCCCCAACCTCCCCGGGCCGGATCGGGGTCGCGCGTGCGACCCCGAATCGCTGCCGAAACTCCGCGCGCTTAGACCGCTTCTTCGCCGCGCTCGCCGGTCCGGATGCGGATCGCCTCTTCGATCGGCAGAACGAAGATCTTTCCGTCTCCGATGCGCCCTGTGCGGGCCGATTTCTCGATGGCTTCGATGACCTGGTTGACCTGGCCGTCGGAAACCACGACCTCGATCTTGACCTTGGGCACGAAGTCCACGACGTACGCAGAGCCCCGGTACACTTCCTTCTTGCCCCCGGTGCGCCCGAACCCCTTGACCTCGCTCACGGTCATGCCTTGGATGCCGATTTCTCCCAGGGCGTCCTTGACCTCGTCCAACTTGAACGGCTTCACGATCGCTTCGACCTTCTTCATTTGGAAATCCTCCGTGGCACGCCGTCTTTGCTAAAGGAGGTACCCGCTGATTGTTTCTATTGTGTTTCTGACCCGAAACATCTGCAAATCGCTCGACTTCTCGCTCCGGGCCAGGCCTGTTTCGGGCGCCGGCCTTTGCGGCGAGGGCCTCCTGCGGTATGGCAAGCGCGTGCTGGCCCGCGCCGTTCGACCGCTTGCAGCGACCCTCTTGGGGCTGTGCGCCGGATGCGCATCGCACGCCGAGCTGCCACCTGAGTACCCTCCAATCGAGGCCCCGTTGCAGGCCCCCAAGCCCGCGCCGCCCGCGCCCGCGGACGCTTCGACGGCCGCACCCGATGCGGGGGCCGGCGCACAGGCCCCGGCGCCAGCCGCCGGCGCTGGGGACGCGGGACCCTAGGCGATGAGAGCCATGCCCTCGCTGCTGCACACCGTGCGCGATCTCGGCCGCCTGCGCGAGATCGCCTCGGTGCTCGCACGGCACGGCTTCGGCGAGCTGGTCGAACGCACCGGCCTCGGCAGTCTCGCGCCGTGGATGAGCGACAAGGCGGCGCCCGAGGCCAAGACCAGCACCGCCGTGCGCATCCGCCGCGTGCTCGAGGAGCTGGGACCGTCCTTCGTCAAGCTGGGACAGATCGTCTCGACGCGCCCCGACCTGGTGCCGCAGGAGATCATCGACGAGCTGCAGCGCCTTCAGGACGACGTACCGCCCGTGCCCTTCGACCAGATGCGGGACGTGATCGAGCAGCAACTCGGCGCGCCGGTCGACCAGCTCTTCGTCGAGCTCGATCCGAATCCGATAGCGTCGGCCTCGATCGGTCAGGTCTACCGGGCCCGCCTGCGCACCGCGGAAGGCGAGCGCGACGTGGTGGTCAAGGTGCAGCGCCCCGGCGTGGCATCCACCATCGAGCGCGACATCGACCTGCTCTACTGGTTGGCCCACGCGATTCAACGCTCGGTGCCGGAAGCCGCGCTGTACTCGCCCGTAAAGCTGGTCGACGAGTTCGATCGCGCGATCAGCGCGGAGCTCGACTACGCCCAGGAGGCCGACAACGCCAAGCGCTTTGCCGAGAACTTCGCGGACCTGCCAGCGGTGGTGTTTCCCGCGGTCTATCGCGAGGCCTCTTCGCGCAAGGTGATCACGCTGTCGCACATCGCGGGCGAGAAGGTGCTGGATGCGGTCGCCCACGGTGCCAGCGCCGAGCGCATCGCGAAGACGGCGGTGCAGGTCACCGTGCGCATGATCTTCGAGCACGGCTTCTTTCACGCCGATCCGCACCCGGGCAACATTCTCATCAGCGGCAGCGCCGACCAGCCGGTGCTCGGCCTGATCGACCTCGGCCTGGTGGGCCGGCTCAGCCCCAAGCTGCGCGATCGCCTGGTCGATCTGGTGCTCGCCATCGGGCGGGAGGACTATCGGGCGATGGCCGCGGCGCTGTACGCGATCGGCCACCCCACCCGGCGCATCGACCGCAGCGCGTTCGAGGCCGAGGTCGAGCGCCTGGCGGACAAGTACCTGCACAAGCGTCTGGAAGAGGTCGAGTTCGCGGAGCTGATCCGCGACCTGGCGGGGGGCGCAGTGCGCTACGGCATCGAGGTGCCGCCGGACTTCATGTTGGTGGGCAAGTCTCTGATGACGATCGAGGGCATCGCGCGCCAGATCTACCCGCAGCTCAACGTGGCCGCAGAGGTGCGCCCGTACGTTGCCGGAATTCTGGGCGCCCGCTACTCGCCCGAGCGCATCACCAACGATCTGCTTCACCTGGCCACGCGGCTGGGCTCGACCGCGACCGAGCTACCCGGGCTCGCGGACGACATCCTGGAAGATCTGCGCCAGGGACGGCTCACGCTGGAGGTCCGGCAGAGCTCGCTGATGCACGCGCAGGAGCGGCTCGGGCGCCGGATCTTCAGCGGCCTGGTGCTGGCCGCGGCGCTGGTTGCCGGCGCGGTGCTGCTGGCGGGCGAGCACGTGCTGCTGGGCTGGGCCATGCTCGGCGGCGCCGCCGCCTGGGGGCTGCTGCACAGCGCGTCGATGGCGCTGGGCAAGAACCGCCCGCCGCGCTGAGCGTAGGGCGCTGTGCGCTTGCGCGAGCGCGGCGCGGGTCTATATACTGAACGGGAGGCCAGATGATCCCGTCTGCTACCAGCGCAGCCGCCGCCGAGGGACCCGCACGGGGCCGACGCAGCTGGGAGCCCGTGCGGACGCGCCCCGAGGTGCCTGGCCGCGAGCTGCTGGAGCTGCCGGCACAGCACCTCGCCGGACTTCCAATCCCAGTCAGGATTCATCTGCAAGACTCGGCGATCGCACATGAAATCCAGTGGATCTCAGGGCCGGTCGCAACTCCCTCCGAGGCCCTGGTGTTCGACGCGGGCGAAGTGCGCGCGCTGGCTGTCGGGGTTCAGGCCGAGCGCCTGTGGCCGGCGGATTTTCGCGGCTTCTGCCTGCGCAAGCGGCTGGACCCGAGCTTCCGCGTGACCGACGGCCTGGCGCTGGCTGGCGCCCAGCCGGAAGCCGGGCCAGCGTGGGCGCTGGGCCGGGTGCTGCGCTGGCTCGAGCTCGAGCTGTGCAACGTCGAGCTTGTGACGCCGGGCGAGCCGCAGCCGCGCCTGGGCGCCGCTGCCTAGCGCGCGGCGACGCGAGCGAGCCACCGGCGCGTGGCGCGCCCGAGCAGGCCTCAACCTGCCTGGCTGATGATCCGCGCCAGCGCGACCCCGGCCGCGCCGGCCAGCAGGCAGGCGATCAGCGTCACGGCGAGGTAGCCAAACGAGCGCGCGAGCGAGCCCTGCTCCAGCATGCGCAGCAGCTCCAGGTTGAACGACGAATAGGTGGTGAAGCCGCCCATCACGCCCACGCCGAGGATCAAACGTGCGTCGGTGCCGGCGATGGTCGCCCCGCTGAAGACCTCGGCCACCACGCCGAGCAGAAACGAGCCGCACAGGTTCGCCGCCCAGGTGCCGTACGGGAGTTCCGTTCCCAGCGCGCGGCCGAGCCCGATGGTGACGCCGTAGCGCATCAGCGTACCGAGCGCGCCGCCCATGGCGATCAGCAGCAGCGACATGCCGGCAGCCTATGCGATCCGGCCCACGCCTCCAACGTTGCGCCGCCGCAAGCTTCGCAACCTGGCTGGGCCTCGCCCCGTCGGCTATCCTCCCCGCCGCCATGAGCGCCCACCGGCCATCGGCCCGCGCTGCCAGCGCTGCTGTCAGCAGCGTGCCGATTCTCGAGCCCGGCGGGCTGCGCCTGGGCGACCGCCTGCTGCCGCTCTACTGCGGCGCGCTGCACTATTTCAGGCTGTCGCCTGCGTACTGGCGGCCTGCGCTCGAGGCGCTGCGCGGGCTCGGCCTCGAGCTGGTCGAGACCTACGTGCCCTGGGGTGTGCACGAGACGGCCGAGGGCAACTTCGACTTCGGCGAGCACGACCCCCAGAAGGACCTGGGCGCGTTTCTCGATCTCGCATACGAGCTCGGGCTGTATGTGTTCCTGCGGCCCGGGCCCAACATCAACGCCGAGCTGGCGTACTTCGGGCTGCCGCGGCGCGTGGTGATGGACGAGCGCAACCAGGCGCGCTCCGCGCGCGGGCGGCTGCTGCCGCTGCCGGCGCCACCGCGCAGCTTTCCGGTGCCTTCGTATGCAAGCGGGCATTTTCTGCAACAGACGGGGGCCTGGTTTCGCGCGGTCGGCGCGGTGGCGGCCTCGCGCCGCTGGCCGCGCGGACCGATCGCGTTGCTGCAGGTGGACAACGAGCTCTCCTTCTTCTTTCGCGACGCACCCTACGACAGCGACTACCACCCCGATGCGCTGGCAGGCTTCGAGCACTTCCTGGCACAGCGCTACGGCACGATCGAGCAGCTCAACGCCGCCTACGGCACCAACCACGCGAGCTTCGAGCGGGTGCCCCCGCCGCGCCGCTTCGACGCGCCCGCTGGCGCCTGCGAGGGGCTACGGCCTTATCTGGACTGGGTCGAGTTCCACGAGGTCTTGTTGCGCGACAGCCTGGCCACGATGGCGCGCCAGTTGGCCGGCGCCGGGCTCGACGGGCTGCCCACGGTGCACAATCTGCCGATGGGGGAAGGTGGGTTGCCCACGCCGCTCAGCTCGCTCGCGCGCGTGGTCGACCTGGTGGGGCTCGACTACTACCACGGGCAGCGCGGGCTGGAGCACGCGCGCAAGCGCACGCTGCGCCTGGCTGGCAGCACCAAGCTGCCGTTCGCGCCCGAGCTGGGGGTGGGCGCGCCGCCCTGGTTCGGCGCGCGCTCGGATGCCGACGCGCTGTTCAGCGCGATGTGCGCCTGCGCGCATGGCCTGCGCGGCTTCAACCTGTACATGGCGGTCGATCGCGATCGCTGGTTCGGCGCGCCGCTGGCCCGTGACGGGGAGCGACGCCCGAGCGCGAAGCGCTGGCAGCGCTTGCTCGATGCTCTGCACCAGGTCGACTTCCACCGCCTGAAACGGCGGGTCGAGGTGGCGCTGTGCATCCCCAAGGAGTACGCGCGGCTGTCGCGCGCCACGCACGCGCTGGGCGCGCTGAGCCCGAACCTGCTCGACCTCGCCGGGCTGAGCGCGGGCGCCGCGTGCCGCTTCGAGCGCTTCGGCTTCGAGCAACCTATCCAGCGCGAGTGGGAGCCGTTGCTCTCGCGCCTGGATGAGGCGCTGTGCGCGGAGCAGATTCCGTTCGTATACGCGGAGAGCGACGCCGAGCTCGAAGCGATCGACGGCCTGCGCGTGCTGATCGCGCCCAGCTTCGAGTTCGCCGAGCCCGCGCGCTGGGAGCGCATGACGCGCTTCGCGCAGCGCGGCGGGCAGGTGCTGTGGGGGCCGCAGCTGCCGCACCTGGACGCGCGCATGCGCCCGCACCGCTTCGAGCCGCCGTCGGAGCGGCCGCCGTTGCGCGTGCGAGATCAGGCCGACGCGCGGCACGTGGTGCGCGAGCTGGCGGTCGAGCTGGGGCTGCAACCCGCGCTCGCGGTTTCGCCGCACCCGGTGCAGGCGACGCTGCATGAAGACGAGCACGGGCCCCGAGTCCTGTTCCTGGTCAACCCGGGCCCACTCGATCTCCACGCGGAGCTGCACCTGGCGCAACCGCTGAGGCTGGCCGATGCGATCACGGGCGAGCACTTCGCGGCGACCAACCCGCTGCGGGTTGCGCTCGCGGCTGGCAGTTGCCGCATGTTGCTGGTGTTGCGCAGCGATGAGCTCGACCCGGTCGAGAGCAGGGACGGCCGGCGATGATCAGCGAGGACTTTCGCTTCGAGGGATTTGACACCCGGGCGTGGCTCAACCTGCTGTCGCTGTTCGGCTCGCGTGGGGCGCGCGCTCCGGAGAGCGCGCCGGAAGCGCCACCCAAGCAGGGCACCCTGGTGCTGGTGCGTGACGGCGCGGGCAAGCCCTGCGCAGCGTTCGTGACCGGTCGCGGGCCGGTCGAGCCCGAAGCGGTGGCGGACGCAGGCGACTTGCCCGCGCTGTGCGAGCAGCTGTCCGTACAGGGGGCGGTCGCCATCGACGACGGCGCGATCGAGGAGATCACGGAGCGCGCCGCGCAGCGCATGCCGCTCGACGGAGGCTACGCGGCGCAGTGGCTGTGCCTGCTGGGCGCGGCGCGCGAGCTCGAGGACGAGGGCAAGCTGCTGTTCTGGCCGCCGCGCTCGCGACTGCCGCTGCCCACCGCCGGCATGCTCGACCGGGCGATCGACCTGCTGCTGCCCGACGACCGCGTGCTGCTGGTGGCGCTGTGGGAAGGCGCGGAGCTGTGGACCGCGTGCGCGATCCACCGCCGCGGCGGCGAGATCGATCGCATCGTGGGGCCGGAGCTGCTGCTGGAGTGGAGCGGGCCGCTGGGCGGCGACTACCGGCGCGACCAACGCGTGATCCAGCGCGCCGTCGCCAGGACCATAGCCCCGCTGCACCTGGGCCTGTTCGCGCAGCGCGAGCGCATCGAGGCGCTGTTGCGCGACCCCAACCCGGGCGCCTGGGCGCGCGCGGTCGCGTTGCGCGAAGTGATCCTGCACCCGGCGCCCGCGTACGCGAACGTGGCGCTGGCGGCCGACGCGGCGCGCGCGGCGGGCTCGCGCGCGCGCGCCTGGCTCGGGGGCATCGACATCTACCGTCTAATGGCGCCGGTCGCGCAACTGGCACGCGAGCACGTGGCGCGCGTCGGCAGCACCACCAGCATCCTGGGCTTCAATCCACTCGAGGTGCTGGCGGCGCGCCTGCGCGCGCGCCGCGCCCGCCGCGACGGCTAGATCTAGCCGCTCGCCGGCCCCGGCACGCACCCCTGCGGCCCCGTGAGCTTTGCGGGTCAGGGCTCAACGCAAGCCCGAGGGCGGGCGCGCCCCGAAACCGTCGAATCGCGCGTGCGCCGAGGGCTTGCAAGCTGGATCCCGAGGACCGGCCCGCAGAGTCGCGCGCACCCCGCCCGAGACGTCCCAGCACAATGAAATTTGACATCTGGGCGGACGTTCCGTATTCATTTGTCTTACCTATTCGCACGAGCAGTGTCTTCTTCAACGCGAGGGTTTCCGTGCAAAAGCTCACCCAGCGACAAGAAATGGTCCTGCAGTACATCGAGTCATCGATCACGCAGCGCGGCTATCCGCCCACGCTGCGGGAGATCGGCAACTTCATGGGCATTCGCAGCACCAACGGGGTCAACGACCACCTGCGTGCTCTGGAGCGCAAGGGCTACCTCGCGCGCGAGGACATGAAGTCACGGGCGTTGCGGCCTACGCGCGGCGGCAACGGCGTCGCACTCGGCGCGGCGGTCGTCGCCGAAGACGATACCGAGGACCTGA
Source organism: uncultured delta proteobacterium (assembly GCA_963778655.1). Classification (GTDB taxonomy): domain Bacteria; phylum Myxococcota_A; class Polyangia; order Polyangiales; family JAFGIB01; genus CAVZVA01. The sequence continues at coordinate 623,459 of CAVZVA010000005.1, read as the reverse complement.
TCGAGATCCCGATCGTGGGACGCGTGGCAGCCGGTCAGCTCGCCGAGGCGATCCAGCAACCCGAGGACACGGTGCGCGTGGGCCGCGTGCTCGTCGGCGGCGCCCGCGAGGTCTTCGGCCTGCGCATCAGCGGCGAGTCCATGATCAACGCCGGCATCAACGACGGCGACTACGTGTTCGTGCGCAAACAGATCGACGCGCACAAGGGCGACATCGTGGTGGCGCTGGTCGGCGAGGAAGCGACCTGCAAGTACTACTATCCGGAGCCCGACCGGGTGCGCCTGGTGCCTGCCAACGACAACATGCAGGACATCGTGATTTACAAGCACGACTGGCGCTCGACTCAGCTGCTGGGCGTAGTCGTCGCCCTGTATAGGAAGTTCAACTAGATCGTCGCATCCGCAGGCGGGTTCTCGGAGAGCCGCGGAAGGGCCGAAGGAACGCGCGTCCGCTGTGCTTCGGGTCTTCCTATTCGGCCCTGTCCTCTTGGACGCTCATGACAATCGATCCCGAACGCGGCCCGCAGGGGCAGCAGGTGATCCTCTGGGATCTGATGGACACGCTGGTGCGCGATCCGTTCTTCACGCACATGCCTGCGTTCTTCGGCATGAGCCTGGAGCAGCTGGTGCGGGCCAAGCACCCCCACAGCTGGCGTGAGTTCGAGCTCGGGCGAATCTCGGAGGATGAGCTGTATGCGAGCTTCTTCCGTGACGGACGGTCGATCGACGGGCCGGGTCTCAAGCGCGCGATGCGCAGCGGTTACGCGTGGATCGACGGCATGGCGCCGCTACTGGGCGAGCTGCGCGATCGCGGCGTGCAAATGCATTTGCTATCCAACTACCCGGCCTGGTACCAGCTCTGCGACGAGCGGCTGGGCGTGTGCGCCCTGGTTGCACCGAGCTTCGTTTCGTGTCGCACCGGCGTGCGTAAGCCCGACGCCGCCGCCTACCTGGGCGCGAGTGCAGCGCTCGGGCGCAGCCCGGCCCAGTGCCTGTTCGTCGATGACCGGGGGCCCAACTGTGAGGCCGCGCGGGCGGTCGGGATGGACGCGCAGCACTTCGATGGGGACGTCGCGGCGCTGCGGGCCGAGCTGGCGCGCCGCGGCCTGCTCTGACTCGGCGCCGCCAGGAGCAATTCACGGCTTTTGCCGCCGGGAACGTCGCGCCGGGCCCCGGCCGGCGGGCGGCCGCTGGAGCCCTGCTGGAAAGCGCGCGGCTTATTTGTTAGCAACGGGGTCGCGGACGCTTGGGCGTCCGCCGCGGAGGTGCATTCGATGAGCGACCTGGAAGCGTTTCGCAACGAGGTTCGCGCGGTGCTCGAGGGCGAGGCGCCCGCGGGACTGCGCGGTGCGACCGGGCTCGAGGCCGGCTACTGGGGCGGTCGCAAACCCGAGCTGCCACACCCGGACAGCAAGCGCTTCTGCGAGCTGATGGCCGAGCGCGGCTGGACCGCTCCCACCTGGCCCAAGGAATACGGCGGCGGGGGGCTCGACGCGGCGCAAGCGCGCGTGCTCGAGCAGGAGCTCGGGCGCTTGCGCCTGCCTCCGCCGCTTACCGGCTTCGGCTTGCAGATGATCGGCCCCACCCTGCTCCAGTTCGGGACCGAGGAGCAGAAGCGCGAGCACCTGCCCAAGATCGTGCGCGGCCAGATTCGCTGGTGCCAGGGCTACTCCGAGCCGAACGCGGGCAGCGACCTGGCCTCGCTGCAGACCTCCGCGGTGGTGCAGGGCGACGGGCTGATCATCAACGGGCAGAAGGTGTGGACCAGCTACGGTGACAAGTCCGACTGGATGTTCATGCTGGTGCGCACGGACGGAAGCGCCAAGAAACAGCAGGGCATCACCTTCGTGCTGCTCGACGTGGCGCAGCCCGGCGTCGAGATCCGCCCGATCAAGCTGATCAGCGGCGCCTCGCCCTTCTGCGAGACCTTCTTCACCGACGCGCGCGCCAAGCTCGCCAACGTCATCAACGGCATGGGCAACGGCTGGACCGTGGCCAAGGCGCTGCTCGGGCACGAGCGCAACATGATCGGCAACGTATTCGGCGGCACCACCTCGCGCGGACCGAGCGGGGGGCCGCCCAAGAACGCTCTGGCCGAGCTCGGCACCAAGTACCTGGGCACGCGCGACGGGCGCATCGCCGACCCAGTGCTGCGCGACCGCATCGCCCAGATCAGCATGGACCAGCGGTGCTTTCTGCTCACGGTGCAACGCAACGCCGACAGCATGAAGGCTGGCCACCGGCCGGGTCCCGAGTCCTCGATCTTCAAGATCTACGGCACCGAGCTCAATCAGCGCCGCGAGGAGTTGATGCTCTCCATCCGCGGCCCGCAGTGTCTGGGCTGGGAGGGCCCCGGCTTCGACGCCGAGGAGCTGGCCCAGACCCGCACCTGGCTGCGCTCGCGCGGCAATACGATCGAGGGCGGCACCAGCGAGGTGCAGCTGAACATCATCGCCAAACGCGTGCTCGAGCTTCCCGACTGAAGCGTTCGTTTGGTGACCGCAACCCCCGCCCCAGGTGATCGACCCATGCAGCTCGTGTTGACCGAAGATCAGAACATGCTGGCGCAAACCGCTGGCGCATTCATCGCCGAGCACTCGCCGCTCTCCCGGCTGCGCAAGCTGCGCGACCAGGGCGACGAGCGCGGCTATTCGCTGTCCGTGTACAAGCAGATGGCGGAGCTGGGCTGGACCGCGATCCCGTTCGCGGAGGCCGACGGCGGGCTCGGCATGGGCCTTTCGGAAATGGTGGTCGTCACCGAGGCCATGGGTCGCGGGCTCGCACCCGAGCCGCTGATCCCGTCGCTGGTGCTCGCCGGTGGCGTGCTCGCCGCGGCCGGCAGCGCCGCACAAAAAGGCCAGTGGCTGGCCCCGGCGATGGCGGGCGAGAAGGTCCTAGCGCTGGCGTATGCCGAGCCGGGCTCGCGCTTCGACCTCGCGCGGATCGCGACGCGGGCCGAGCGCAGCGGCGCCGGCTATCGGCTGAGTGGCGACAAGACGCTGGTCTGGGGCGGCGTGCTTGCCGATGCCTACCTGGTCGCCGCGCGCACCGAGGGAGACGCCGGCCAGCGCCAAGGCATCACCCTTTTCCTGGTCCCGGCAAAGGCCGCCGGGCTCTCGCAGCAGCGGCAGCAGCGGGTGGACTCGCTGAGCTCGGCCATCGTCAGCCTGCGCGGCGTCGAGCTGACCGCGGGCGACGTGGTCGGGGAGCTCGGCGCGGGCCACGACGTGCTGGCCGACGCGGTCGACCGCGCCACCGTCGCGCTGTGCGGGGAAATGCTCGGCGGGATGAGCGAGGCCTTCTCGCGCACCGTCAGCTATCTCAAGGAACGCAAGCAGTTCGGGGTGCCGATCGGCAGCTTCCAGGTGCTCAAGCACCGCGCGGCGCGCATCTACATCGAGATCGAGCTCTCGCGCTCGGTCGTGATGGCGGCCGCGCGCGCGCTGGACGAGGGCGCGCCGGATGCCCGGCAGCTCGTCTCGGTGGCCAAGGCGCGGCTGTCGGACGCGTACTGCCACATCGCGAACGAGGCGCTGCAGATGCACGGCGGCATCGGGATGACCGACGAGCACGACATCGGCTTCTTCATGAAGCGGGCTCGTGCCTGCGAGATGACCTTCGGTGACGGCGCCTATCACCGCGACCGCTTCGCGGGGCTGGGCGGTTTTTAGCGCGATTGGGGCTGCGGCCCCGAGGAGAGGATGCGTTTTCATGGCCTTCGAGATGGCGTTCGAGTTTTCCGAGCGAGCCAAGGAGCTTCAACGCAAGGCGCTCGAGTTCGCGCGCAAGCAAGTCGCCCCTGCCGAGTCGGTGTTCACGGCCCAGGTGCAGCAGGGCGACCGCTGGCAACCGACGAAGGTGATGGAAGAGCTGAAGAAGAAGGCCCGCGCCGAGGGCCTATGGAATCTCTTCCTGCCCGATAGCGAGCGCGGCGGCGGCCTGACCAACGTGGAGTACGCGCCGATCGCCGAGATCACCGGCTACTACCCACTGCTGTCCGAGGCGATGAACTGCTCGGCGCCCGACACCGGCAACATGGAAGTGCTGGAGCGCTTCGGCAGCCCGGAGCTGAAGCAGCGCTGGCTGGCGCCGCTGCTGAATGGCGAGATCCGCTCCGCGTTCTGCATGACCGAGCCCGACGTCGCGTCCTCGGACGCGACCAATATCCAGTCGCGCATCGAGCGCGACGGTGACCACTACGTGATCAACGGCCGCAAGTGGTGGTCCTCGGGCGCCGGCGACCCGCGCTGCAAGGTCTTCATCTTCATGGGCAAGACCGACCCGCACGCCGCCACCCACCTGCAGCAGTCGATGATCGTGGTGCCACGTGACACCCCGGGCGTGACCGTCGAGCGCATGCTCTCGGTATTCGGCTACGATCATGCGCCGCACGGGCACGCCGAGATTGCCTTCGAGAACGTCAGGGTGCCGGTCGCGAACCTACTGTTGGGCGAGGGTCGCGGCTTCGAGATCGCGCAGGCACGCCTGGGGCCGGGCCGCATCCACCACTGCATGCGCTCGATCGGTTGCGCCGAGCGCGCGCTGGAGCTGATGTGCAAGCGGGTGCAGAAGCGCGTCGCCTTTGGCCAGAAGCTGGCCGACATGGGCAGCATCCGCCAGGACATCGCGCGCTCGCGGATCGAGATCGATCAGGCGCGCCTGATGACCATGCGCGCCGCATATATGATGGACACCGTCGGCAACAAGAACGCGCGCCAGGAGATCGCCTCCATCAAGGTGCTGGCACCGAGCATGGCGCTGCGGGTACTCGACCGCGCGATCCAGGCCCACGGCGGAATGGGCGTGTGCCAGGACACCTTCCTGGCGGGCGCCTGGGCCAACCAGCGCACGCTGCGTCTGGCCGATGGGCCGGACGAGGTCCACATGGACCAGATCGCGCGCCTCGAGCTGCGCAAGCACCGCGACTAGCCAGGCCACGAGGACGAGTCATGAGCGAACAAACACCCGAGATTCAAGCCGGTCTGGTGCCCATACGCCAAGCCCACCGCTTCGACGAGCAGGCGCTCGATCGCTACCTGCGCCAGCACCTCGAGGGCTACCTCGGATCGCCCGAGATCAAGCAGTTCGAGGGCGGCCAGTCAAACCCCACCTTCTTGCTGCGCAGCGGCGACCGCCGCTTTGTCCTGCGCAAGAAGCCGCCCGGCACGCTGCTGCCCACGGCGCACCAAATCGAGCGCGAGTATCGCATCTACCGCGCGCTGGAGGGCACCGGGGTCCCGGTGCCCAGGGCCTATCTGCTGTGCGAGGACGCGCAGGTGATCGGCACGGCGTTCTACGTGATGGACTACGTCGAGGGGCGCAACTTCCGCGACTCCGCGCTGCGCGACCTGAGCCCGGCCGACCGGCGAGCCGCCTACGACGACATGAACCGCGTGCTCGTGGCGCTGCACGGCGTCGACTACAAGGCCAAGGGCCTGGCCGACTACGGTAAGCCGGGCAACTACTTCGAGCGCCAGATCAGCCGCTGGACCAAGCAGTACCTGGCGGCCAAGACCCACGAGATCGAGCCGATGGACCGCCTGCTCGAGTGGTTGCCCCGCAACGTGCCTGCCGACGACACCACCACCATCGTCCATGGGGACTACCAGCTCTACAACCTGTTGTTTCACCCCAAAGAGCCGCGCGTGGTCGCGCTGCTCGACTGGGAGCTGTCCACGCTGGGCCACCCCATGGCCGATCTGGCCTACAACTGCATGAAATACCACACGCTCGAAGCCTTCTCGTTCGGCGAGGGCGTGCCCACCGAGGACGAGTACATCGCGATGTACTGCAAGCGCACCGGTCGCGAGCGCATCCCGGACTGGAACTTCTACGTGGCCTTCGGCTTCTTCCGCCTCGCGAGCATCATCCAGGGGGTCTACAAGCGAGGCCTGCAGGGCAACGCCAGCTCCTCGGCCGCGCTCTCGATGAAGACGGTGGTCGACCAGACCGCCGCGACCGGCTGGAAGGTCGCCCAGGGCGGGTAGGACGCCAGCCAGCCTTGCGGGACGGCCAGCCACAGGGGAAGAAGGAAGGCGTGTACCTGCTGGGCCCCGACAGCAAGAAGCTCGCGCTGGTGATGGTCGGACTGCCGGCACGCGGCAAGAGCTACACCGCCCGCAAGATCGATCGCTACCTCTCCTGGCTCGGCTACCGAACGCGCGTCTTCAACGTGGGCGAGTACCGGCGCGCGCGGGTCGGCGCCCAGATGCGCCACGCCTTCTTCGATCCTGACAACCCCGAGGGTGAAGGCGCCCGCAAGGAGGTCGCGATGCAGGCGCTGACCGATATGGTCGGCTGGCTGGAGCACGACGGACAGGTGGCGGTCTACGACGCCACCAACAGCACCCTGCAGCGTCGCGCGATGGTGCGCAGGCGCTGCGAGCAGGCCGGCTTCCAGGTGCTGTTCATCGAGATCCTGTGCGACGACCCGAGCATCATCGAAGCCAACATCCGCAGCACCAAGCTGAGCTCGCCGGACTACGAGAACGTCGATCCCGACGAGGCCGTGCGCGACTTCCGGGCGCGCATCGCCCACTACGAGCGCGTCTACGAGCCGCTGCAGGACCACGAGGGCGCCTACCTGCGGGTGACCGGCGCCGGACGCAGCGTGACGGTGAGCAACATCGACGGCTACCTGGCAGCGCGCCTGGTGTTCTTCCTGATGAACCTGCATCTCACCGACCGCCCGATCTGGCTCACGCGCCACGGCGAGAGCGCCTACAACGTCAAGGGCCTGCTCGGCGGCGACCCCGAGCTGACCGCGCACGGGCGCGGCTACGCACGCGCGCTGGCCGGCTGTCTCAACGACGCGTTCGCGGACCGCAACGGCGTGGTGGTCTGGACCAGCTCGCTCAAGCGTGCGCTGCAGACCGCTGAGGCGCTGGGCCGCAAGTCACTCTCCTGGCGCGCGCTCGACGAGATCGATGCCGGCGTGTGCGACGGGATGAGCTACGAGCAGATCCGGATGGAGATGCCCGAGGAGTACGCCGCGCGCCGCCGTGACAAGTTCCATTACCGCTATCCGCGAGGCGAATCCTACCAGGACGTGATCCAGCGCCTGGAGCCGGTCATCATCGAGGTCGAGCGCACGCGCAAGCCGGTGCTTGTGATCACGCACAACGCGGCAGTGCGCTCGCTCTACGCGTATTTCCAGGGCGTGCCTCCCGAACGTTGCCCGCAGCTGGACATCCCCTTGCACACCGTGGTCCAGCTGCGTCCCCACGCCTACGGCTGTCACGAGACCAGGGTGGCCCTCGACGCGATCCCCTGAGGCGGGGCCGCTGGAGGCAAAATCGGACGAAATTGTCGAGCACGGCGCTCGAATTACGCAATGGGGGCTTTTGCCTCGGGCCAGTTGCCTTTATGGATTGCGCTCGACCGCAAACCCGAAATGAGGTGGAACTATGGCGATTGAGCTGCCTTCGCTGCCATGGGCGGAAAACGCCCTGGCCCCTTACATCAGCGCTGAAACCATCCAATATCACTACGGCAAGCACCACCAAGCGTACGTCACCAATCTCAACAAGCTCATCGAAGGCACGCCCATGGCGTCCAAGAGCCTCGAAGAGATCGTGCGCGGCTCCGAAGCCGGCATGTTCAACAATGCCGCACAGGTCTGGAACCACACCTTCTATTGGAATTCGCTCAAGCCCGGCGGCGGTGGCAAGCCGAGCGGCAAGATCGCCGAAGCCATTCAGGGCGTCTTCGGCGGGTACGACAAGTTCCGCCAGGAGTTCGCCAGCGCCGCGGCCACGCAATTCGGTTCGGGCTGGGCCTGGCTGGTGCTCGAAGGCAACAAGCTGGCGATCAAGAAGACGCCCAACGCCGAGACACCGCTGACCACGAGCGCCAAGCCGCTGCTCACGATCGACGTCTGGGAGCACGCGTACTACGTCGATTTCCGCAACGCGCGACCCAAGTACATCGAAACCTACCTCGACCATCTCGTCAACTGGGACTTCGCCAACAAGAACCTCGGTTGAGGCCGCGCGGCACAGCGCGAGGCAGCGCAGGCACCGCGGCGCCTGCCTCGCGCGCTCGGCCATCTGAGCCGGCTCAGGTCGAAAACACGCCTACCGGCACGCCGGCCGGGCGTCCCACGCGCAGCGTTGGGCTGAGCAGCACGCTCGGCCCCGCGGCCGCTCGCGCCGGCGAGGTGGCAGGTGGCCTGCGCAGCGGCACCGGCGGGGGCACCCCGGCCAGCCGCGCCAGCAGCTCGTCGCGGGCGCAGCGCTCGAGGTAGGTGAAGCGCAGCCCGGCGCAATAGCCGGGGTCGCCGTGGCGAAAGCCGTAGACGATGCGCGCGATCTCCGCTTCGGCGTCCATCCACAGCGGCTCGCGTCCCGGAACCCGGAAGCTCACGATCACGTCTTCGCCCAGCGCGACCGGCGCGTCGCACGCGAGCAACATCCCGCGCGGCGAAATGTCGAGCGTGCGCTGGCCCAACAGCTCGAATTCGCAGCTGCTCACGGCCTCGCAGGAGGTCCGCACCGCCCGCCTGAGGGCGCGCCGCTGCGGCGTGGCAAGAGCTCGATACATGGGGTCCCTCCGTCGCTGTAGCGCCAGGTTCCCTACATCGTAGCCGTCCCCCTCTTCCCCGGTCGAAAAAGCCGCAAGTCCGGCCCGAGCTTGGGACAAAGCCACGCTCCTGGACGCCGCTGCGCGCGAGCCGGCTCAGTTGCAGCCGCAGCCACCACCCTTGCTGCTAGACCCGCCGCTGCTGCCCTCGCGGTACGCGGTGGCGTGCTCCTCGCCGGCGCTGCCGTCGGCGTCGGGCTCGAACTGCATGTCGGGCTTGGCCAGGCGCTCGCGCTCGTACGGCGCGACGGTCGCGCAACCGCTCAGTCCGGCCAGGCAGGAGCACGCTAGGGCGAGTCCCAGGGCTGCGCGGAGCCGCCGCTTCCAGCTTTGCGTCGCCCGCATCGAAGCACCTCCTTCGGCGTCGCCTCGGCCGCGACGCCCACCCGTGTATGGTTGTAGCGCCGGCCCGGTGGCCGGGCAATCGGTGCCGCGCTCGACTCCCACGCCGCTGCCCATCCGCACCCTCACCCCATCTCAGTACACCAGCGCCGCCCCGATCGTGATGAAGCGTTGGGTGTCGGTGAACTTGCCGGCCACCCGCGCGCTCGAGAGCTGCGCATGCGCCTCGCGGTAGAGCGCGCGCACCGCAACGCCCTCGCTCAGCTTGGCAGCCAGCTGCACCTCTGCGCCGAACCCCAGCCCGGTCGGGTTGATTCCCGCCCGCTGCAGCGACCCGCTCACCTGCACGATCCACTGCACGTCGGGGCCCAGCGCCAGCACGAACGCGCCATCGGCGATCGGCACCCGCAGCAGGAGGCGCGCGTGCGGGCCGCCCAGCGTGTAGCGCGGCCAAACCAGCTCCACGTCGGTGCGCGAGTTGTTGAGTGCCCAGCCGACCGCCAGAGGCAGCGACACCGCCTTGAGGCTGTCGCCGAAATTGATGTTCGCGACGGCGTCGATCTGCAGCTCGTGGGTGCGCGCGGGCGAGCTCACCTGGACCCCGGACGGCGGCGTGTCCCGCATCTTGTAGCCGACCGAGGTGCGATAGCTGATGCGCGCGCCCGGCGTGATCGCGCCGTGGTGCGAGACTCCGTCGATCTGCAGCAGCATGTCGAGCGCCGCGAAGGTCGACAGCGGCAAGCTCTGGTTGCCCGAGTCCGTCGGCAGCGCGGCCTGGTGCATGCCGGGCCCCATGCCCAGCGAGAGGCTGACCGCAACCGGCCGCCCGCCTTCCTCCTCGGCCTCGGCCTCGGCCTCGGCCTCGGCCTCGGCCTCGGCCTCGGGCGCAGCAGCCGCGCCGCCGGACGCGACGCCGCCCGGCGGCGGCATCGTGCCGGGCGCTTGCTGCATGGGCGCGGGGCCGCGCTGCGCCATCATCGCGGTCGCGTTCTGCACCCGCCCCAAGATGTAGGAGTCGTACGCCGGCCCGAGCGTTCCGCCATCGATCGGCATCTCGTCACGCAACAAGGGCGACGCGCTCACGCCGTCGTAATAGGTCAGGCGCAACAAGGGCGCGCCGCTCGCACCCGCGGAGAGCTCGGCGATCACGGCGAGGTCCCCGGGCCGGGGCGGCACTGTGCTCGGCACCACCGGCGCGACCTGACCCAGGACCGCGGCCAGATGCTGCTGCACCGCGGGTGGTACCCGTGGATCGCCGCCGAGCAGGATGCGGCCCGGGGCCTGCGCGGCACAGGGCAGCGGTCTCGCGGCACACGCGAGCAGCATCAGCACGACGATGTGGCAGAAGCGCTTCATCTTCAGAGCTGTAAGACGGCGGCGAAGCTCAGCTCGTACGCGGTGACGTGCTTGAGACCGTAGAAGTGTTTGTAGCTGTACAGGTCGATGCCGGGCGAGAACAGGCCCTTGAGGTTCACGTCGTCGCCCAACGGAAAAGTGTGCGTGAGGTCCAGGCCAAAGCGGTTGATCCCCATCGCCGACAGCTCACGATCGATCGTGACGTAGCGCAGATCGTCGGTGAGTTGATAAATCGGCTTGTAGAACTTCGTATCTCCCTGAGTGTAGAAGCGATAGCGAAACGCGATCTCCGAGCTCTCTCCTGCCAACCACGAGACCTCGGCCTCAATCGTGTGGGAGAGGATGCCCCAGCTGTCGAGGTAGAGGCGATAGCTCAGGCCGGCGGAGAAATCGTCGCCGAATGCGCGCCGCACGCGGCCGACCAACGCGTGGCGGAGGCGCGTGCCGGGCTCCCGCTCGGGCACGCACATCGGGGCGGTGCCGTGACAGTTGCCGTCTCCACCGATGCCGACGTAGCGGTAGGGGCTCGACTGGTAGCCGTTGAAATACGCCAGGTCGTAGCTGGCCTGAAGCACGGTCTTGGTGTCCAGGACTTGGGTGAAGCCCAAACGGCCGCCCACCGAATCCAGGGGGCGCTTGAACAGCGGATCGCCCGAGCGCCCCACCGTGTCGGCCGACACGAACGCGCTGGCCGCCAGCGTGGCGGCGTTGTCCGCGAAGTTGTAGGAGAACGAGGCCGAGCCCGCGTGCGACTCGTAGTCATTTTCCTTCGAGAAGCGGTAGCCGGCGCCCACTGTGACGTCCGGAAACTCGTGGCTCACGCCGACGTCGACCTCGTCGCGCTGCTCCATCACCACCTGGGAGGCCGCGGTGCGGATGTCGATCGACGCGCTGGTCCACACGTCAGCGCCGTACGAGACGTCCACCGAGGTGCCGCCACCGAAGTCGTGCTTGGCGCGCGCGTGCGGCGAGATCACGGTGGTGTGGTCGGTATCGGTCCGGATGTAGAGCGCGCTGCCAATCTCGTCTGCGTGTCCACGCGCGGACGCCATGCAAGTCGCGCAGAAGAGCGCGTACGCCAGCAGGCGCGTTCCTCTCCGCCGCCTCCGAACGGTTGCGCGGAGCGCACTGCGGCCGGGGGCTCGCCTCGTCTTCGACTCAGGGCTCATGCTCAAGACGCTCGAAGGCTCTACTGGCTCACACCGGCCAAACGCAACAACGATGTGCTGATTTCAAGCCCGGGCGTCCGTGTCGGCTCATTCCGCACCCCTGCTATATGTCCGGGTCCCCCAGAATCCTTGACTGAATTGGCGTGCGAGCAGCCCCGCGTCCGGGCTTGTTTCGGCCCGACCAGATGCGCTAGGACAAGCGGCAGTCGCGGCCACGGGTCAGCCGCGAGGAACCCGCGCCGAGCGCCGGTCGAGGCGCGGATCAAGCGATTGGACGCAATCCCCACTCCACGCCCCCCAAGACGTGGGCGCAGCGCGGCCGCGCTGGCTTTGGCCGTGGCAACGATCGCTTCGGCGTCGAGCCGGACCGCGCGAGCTCAACCGCCACCGGACCTGGAGCTCGCCTGGAACGCACCGCCGGAGTGTCCCCAAGCGGAGGACCTTCGCGCGCGCATCCGGGACTACGTGGGCAGCGGCAGTGGCGAGCTGGACGCCGGTGGTGTCTCCGCCCACGCCGACATCGTGCGCCGCGCGGATGGGCGCTACGAGCTGACGCTGCGCATCTCGGGCGCGAGCATGCAGGCGGAGCGCTCGCTATCCGCGGGTAACTGCGATGCGGCAGTGCAGGCGGCGGCGCTGCTGGTGGCCATGGCGCTCGACCCCACGCTCCAAGCGAGGCGCGCGGCGGCGACGCCGACCCGCAGCCAAGCCGCCGCGCCCCCCGCGCCCGAGGCCACCCGCGCGCCCGGCGCACAGAGCGCGGCAGCCGCCGCCGGGGCCGGCAAGCTCGGCTTCGCAATCGCGGTCGGCGCCCTCGTCGATGTCGGCAGCCTTCCCAGCCCCGGGTTCGGGCTCGGCGCGGACCTCGAGCTGCACCTGGCTCCAGTTCGCGTGTCGCTCGGGGCGACCGTGCTGCCCGCGATCCAGCATGACGTCACGGGGTTGCCGGGTGCGCGTCTGGAGATCGCCGTCGTCGCAGCCAGCGCACGCATGTGCCTGGCCTTGCCGTTGCAGCGCTTCGAGCTCGGGCCGTGCGGTTGGCTCGAGGTCGGCAGCATGCACGGCGACGTGCACGGCATCCGCCTGCCCCACTCGGACGCATCGCTGTGGCTAGCGCCCGGCGCAGGAGCCCGGGCTCGCTTTCGCATCGGCTCCGGATGGAGCGCCGGCGCGGACGTCGGTGCCATCGTTCCGTACGCACGCAGGCGCTTCTTCGTCCAGACCGATGGAGGCGTGCTCGAGGTCCACCGGGTTGCCCAGATCGCACTCCAGACGGAGCTCGGACTGGCCTATGAATTCCAATAGTTGGATAGGAATCGCGCCGCATCCACGGGCATTCGTGCCCGCAAGCGGGCAAGAGCAGGGAGAAGCTGACACAATGCCCCAGGACTGGGTTGTCTCGAGGTCACGGAAGGTGAGTCGGCCGGACATTAGGGAGGCAGTAGAGCGGGCTACCCCGGCTCCGGAGAGCAGCGATCGGCCTACCGCCGACGTTTCGCAATCCCGGCCGCCGCAGCCCTCAGCTGCGATCGTCGAACGCTTTCATGCTCTGTACCGCGAACATTTCGATTTCGTCTTTCGCAACCTGCGCCGGCTGGGCGTGCCGACGGCGCACGTCGACGACGCGGTCCAAGACGTCTTCATGGTCGTGCTGCGCCAGCTCCACAAGGTGCCTGACGACTCGCACTACAAAGCATGGCTGTTCGCGATCGCGCTGCGCGTCGCGCGCAATCACCGGCGCCGCCAGCGACGCAAGGAGGGCCAGGTCTCGTCGCTCGACGCCGACACCCTCCACGCGCCCGAGGAGCAAGGTCCGTTTCAGCATGCGGTCAAGGCTCACGCCGCACGCGTGGTGCACGCCTTTCTCGACGGCCTCGATGAGGACAAGCGGAGCGTGTTCGTGATGGCCGAGCTCGAGCAGATGACCGCACCGGAGATCGCGGCGGCGCTGAACCTCAACGTCAACACCGTCTACGCGCGGATCCGCGCGGTGCGACGCGACTTCGTGCTGGCGCTGGACGCCACCAAGGGAGCCGGGCATGAGAACGCGTGACGAGATGCTGCGCGCGGACGCGGCCGCGCTGCTCGCAGCGGCCCGGGACGCCGACGATCCAGCGCCCGCCGACCGCGCGCGAATCGACGCGGCCATGGCCGTCACGCTGGGCGCTCACGGTATCGCGGCGCCCGCACCCGCCGGGTCGCCCGCCGGCACTGCAGCCGGCGCGGCCAGGGGAAGCTCCGCCGGCCTGACCGGCAAGCTCGCGCTGGCCCTCGCGGGGGTGGGCGCGCTGGGCGCAGTCTGGGTGCTGACGCGAGCGCCGGCCGAGCCGGCGGCGGCGGTTCCAGCCCCTGCGAAGGTCGCGCCGGCAGCGCGCGCCCAGGTCGCCACGCCCGCTCGGCCGGCGCCCGTGCCGGAGGCGAAGGCGCCGAAGGCGAAGGCGCCGGAGCCGCAGCCGACGCCCGAGCCGGACACGGCCTTTCGAACGGCGAGGCGTGTTCGGGCCGCGCGCAGCGTGCACGAACAGCTCGCGAGCGCCGGGCCGGCACCGACTCCCGAAACCTTGCGCGCCGAGCTGGCGCTGCTGCAGCAAGCGGACACCGCGCTGCGCGCGCAGCGCTACGCGGACGCCTTGCGCGTGCTCGACACGCACGCGCAGCGGTTCGCACAGGGTGCGCTCGCTGAGGAGCGGCGCGGCCTGCGCGTGCTGGCCCTGTGCGGGCTGGGCGAGACCGAGCGCGGGCGCGCCGAGCAGCAGCAGTTCCTGCACAGCACGCCGCATTCCGTGTTGGCCGAGCGCGTGCGCGATGCGTGCCCGCTGGCCGCGGCCGCTGGAGCCGACAGCAGAGGGCACTGATGTTGCAGCGGGGGCATGCCGGCATGGGAGCTGCCGGCACCAGCGAAAGAGGCGACGCGAGCCCGGCGCAGGCGCACGCAGTGTGGCCCGTGCTGCTCGCGCTGTTGCTGGTGGCGTGCAACATTCGCGACGCGTCGCTCGGCAGCAACGTGGGCGCGATCGCAAAAGGCGACGCCGGCACCGCCGGCAAGGGCGGCGGCATGGCCGGGGCGGCGGCACCGGATGCCGGGAGCGCAGCCCCTTGCCCCGCGGGCTTCGGCGACTGCGACGGCAACGGCAGCAACGGCTGCGAGACCGACCTGTCCAGGGACCGCAACCATTGCGGCAGCTGCGACTCGGCCTGCAAGTCCCCTGATTGCACGTGCCAGGACGGGCTGCTGGTCGCGACCTGCGGTGACGAGCGCGCGGACTGCAACGGCGACCCCTCCGACGGCTGTGAGGTCGACGTGACCAGCGATGCCAAGCATTGCGGCGCGTGCGATCAAGCCTGTCCGCTGGTCGGCTTCGACGTGTTCGGTGCAACTTGCGTGGACAGCAAGTGCCATCTCACGTGCGAGGCGCTCCACGCCGACTGCGACGACGATCCCCGCACCGGGTGCGAGGCCTTGCTCTGGCTCGACGATAACAACTGCGGTGCCTGCGGCGTGGTCTGTAAATGCAACAACGGGCACTGCGAGTGAGGTCGAGCGTCTCGCGCGCGCTCACTGCAAGCGCGTGCGGCGGCGCGTGATCTCGAAGCGCGTGTCGGAGTCCGCCTTGCCTTCGGGGTGCAGCACCACCACGCGCGAACGCGATCGATCAGGCCGGTAGGTCAGCGCGTAACAAGCGTGGTAGGAGCCCTGGTAGTGCAGCTTGGCCAGGTCCGCGGTGCACTTGCGGCAGGTGCCGTCCTTCTTGCACTCGCGCGCCGCGGGCTTGCAAATCGCGACCACCTCTTGGGGGGAAAACCCGCGCGAGGTCGCAATGCTCTTGCAGACTTGGGCCGTCACCACCCGGTGCTGCTCGCGGCACGCCAGCTCGACCGTGGTTTTGATCAGGTGGGGCAGGTAGTCGCCCTGGGCCTTGAATCCGGCTAGCTCGAGCCGCTGGCTGCAACACTCCTGCGGCGTCAGGCCGCTGCAGGCTGCGCCGGTCTCCAGGCTGAAACCCGAGGCCGCGCGCTTGGCACCGCGTTCCACCTGCTGGGCGCGAGCCGGCTGCCAGGCACACAACAGCCCGGTCAGGAGAGCGAGGATTGCCGGCGACCAGCGCATGGGGAGCTTCCCTTGGAGGCGCATGCGAGCGATGTGCACCTTGCGTACTGTAGGCCCCGGCCGTACCTCGAACCAAGCCCCCAACATGAACTTTTGCTCGCTCGAAAGCGGAATGCTTTCCATGCATTTCGGCCCGAGCTCCCTAGTGTTTGGGGGGGTATCTGGTTGCCCGGCCACAAGCGCAGGGGTCAGCGGCCCTGCCAGTACGGCGCGCGCAGCTCACGCTTGAGCAGCTTGCCGATCGCGCTGCGTGGAAGACTCGCGCGCAGCTCGACCCCGGCCAGGCGCTGGGTCTTGCCCAGCCGCTCGTTCGCCCATGCCAGCAGCGCGTCGGGCTCGGCGAAATGGCCGGCTCGCAGCACGACCAGCGCCAGCGGGCTTTCGCCCCAGCGCTCGGACGGCACCGCGATCACCGCCACGTCGGCCACCGACTCATGACGCGAGAGCACCGCCTCCAAGTCCACCGCGTACACGTTGAAGCCGCCCGAAATGATCACGTCCTTCTTGCGGTCCAGCAGCTCCAGAAAGCCGTCCTGGTCGAAGCGGCCGAGGTCGCCTGTGCGCTGGAAGGTCCGCCCCTCGGCGTCCTGCCACATGATCGCGGCGGTCTCGGCGGGCTTCTTGTAGTAGCCGCTCATCATCACCGCCTGGCGACCCACGATCTCGCCGACCTGTCCCGTAGGCAGCTCGTGCCCGGCTTCGTCGATGACGCGCACGTCGGCGCCGGCCAGGGGCCGCCCCACCGTGTGCAGCTTGTCCTGGTGCTTGCGCGCTTCGAGAATGCACACCGCCCCACCCTCGGTGAGGCCGTAGATCTCGACCAGCTCGCCCGGCCAGCGCGCCAGGATCTCGCGCTTGAGCGCGGCCCGCAGCGGCGCGCTGGTGCTGAGCTTGAGCTGGTAGCTCGAGAGATCGAAGCGATCGAAATCAGGGTGCGCGAGCAAGCGCTGGTACTGCACCGGAACCAGCATGGCGTGAGTCACGCGCGCGCTCAGGCTGAGCTCCAGAAAGCGGCGCTCGTCGAACTTGCGCATCAGCAGCGTGGTTGCGCCGCCAGCCAGCGCGGGCAGCAATGCCGCCATGGTCGTGTTGGAATAGAGCGGCGTCGAGGTGAGGTTGACCGCGCCGGGGACGAAGCCCCAGCGCTGCGCGCGGCCGATGGTGCCCGCGCGCATGGCGTGGCTGTGCAGAATGCCCTTGGGCACGCCCGTGGTGCCCGAGCTGTAGATCAAGTTGAATGCGTCGCCGGACGCGAGCCGAGGGTCGGGACAGGGCGGATGCGGCGTGCCCAGCCAGGCCTCGAAGCCCTCGAAGCCCGCGGCCTCGAAGTCGAGCGCGATCCTCGCGCCCGGCAGCAGCTTGGGCAAATCGTCTGCGACGCCCGCGAGGCTGGGGCGCGCGTCGTCGCTGCAGAAGAGCACCTTGGCGTCACTGTCGTCGAGCAACAGCCGCTGCGTTTCAGGCAGCGTGGTGCCGGCGAGCGGCACCGCACAGCAGCCGGCGCGCAGTGCGCCCAGGAACGCCTCGAGCGCCTCCAGCGAGCTGCGCCCGAGGATCGCCACCTTGTCGCCCTTGCGGACGCCGAGCGCGTGCAGCGCGGCCGCCACCTGTTCGATGCGTGCCTGCAGCTCGGCCCAGCTGCGCGCGCGCTCTTCGCACCACACAGCACGGGCGTGTGGGCGCTCCGCGGCGTGCGCTGCCACGTGGTGGCAGATCGTCGGCGGCTCGGTCTGCATCGGCTCGGCGCTCACGCGTGTGGCCCGCTCGGGCGCGTTACTGGGGCCCGTTCTGGGGCATGCAATACATGCCCCAGTCCTGGCCGTTTTGCATCGGGCGACAGGCCTCGCCCTTGCTGCAATCGGCGCTGGTGCAGCAGGTGGGGTCCGGCGCTTCGCCCTGCTGCGTGCTCGGGTCCATGCACACGGTCACGCGCCCGCCGGCGCCCAGTAGCCCCTGGACGCTGACGTAGCGGCACACCAGGCCCCCCGTGCAGTCCGAGTCCGAGGCACAAGGCGCGGCGCACTGCACGCCCAGACACAGACCCGACTTGCACGAGGTGGGATCGAACGCGGTGCACAGGTCGCCCGCGCTGCCGCGGCCCGCCGCTTGGCCGCAGATGAACACGCCTGCCCCCGAGAGCAGGCTCGAGCCCAGCACGTTGGCCCTGCAGGTCTCGCCCTCGCAGTCCGAGTCACGGCTGCAGGTGGCGATGCACTTATTCCGCTGGCAAACGCCGGAAGCGCAGTCCGACGACCGATTGCAGTTGTCGCCTGCCTGACCTCGCTGCCTGCCTGCGATCTCGGCCGGCAGGCAGACGCGGGCCCCGCTGCCCGACAGGGTGCACACGCTGGCGTCCGGACAGTCGGAGTCCTTGCAGCACGCGCTACCGCACAGCTTGTCCGCGAGCACATTGTCCAGGCCGAGCGCAGTGGTGCTGATGCAGAAGCCCGTGCCGCACTCGGCGTCGCTCTTGCAGAGGTTGCCGCTGTCGCGCGGGGCGACGCACTGATTGGCCTGCGTGTCGCAGGTGAGATCCGTGGGACAGCCTGTGTCGGCGCAGGAGCGCAGCGAATCGCACTTCGAATCCTCGTCGATCTTGCCGTCGCAATCGTTGTCCTTGCCGTCGCAAGCCTCGACCGGTGTCTGCACACTGCCGTCGGGCTCCGTCACCGCCGGGTGAATCGTGCCGTCGTTGGGCGCGCAGTCGGCCAACTCCGGATGGCCGCCGCCACACCAGGTGAAGCCGTCGCCGTCGGTGTCGAAGCCCTCGTCGACCTTGCCGTCGCAGTCGTTGTCGTGCCCGTCGCACAACTCGGTCTCGGGCTTGCACGCCTGACATGTGCCGTCGGTGCAGACCATGCCGTCGACCTGGCACGGATCAGTGCCATCGTCGGCGAGCTCGCAGTGGACCAGAAGGCCGCTCGGATCGACGATGGCGCTGCAGCCGCAAGCCAGGCTTGCCAGCACGCACCACGAGAATCGGCCGCGGATCGTTGCCACCCTCACCGTCCCTGTCCCGCAGCGTATGGTAGTCGGGCGCCACGGCGGCGCAACGCGCAGCCCGTGCGCAAAACACTGCACGTCGGGCCACCCGCCTGGAACCTCTTGTCCGGCCCCTACGGCTGGGACCCTAATCGGCCACGGCTGCTGGCGCCCTGTGCCATGCCCTCCCCTGCCTCGGGCATCATCGGCCTGTTGACGGCTCCAGAGGCTGGGGTTAGAGCACCGCCGGGTGGGTCGATCGACTGGAAGGCTGGATCTACAGATGACTGCTTACTCTTGGAAATGGACGACGTTGGTCTCGTGCCTGGCGCTGGCCTTTGCGGGGACGGCTTGCAAGAAGAACAACGGCTGGAACCCGGCGAATGCCACCGGGGGCAACGGGGCTGCGGTTGGCACCGGCGGCAGCTCGCAGCTGCCCGCGGGCAGCGGGGGCGCGGCGGTGGGAACCGGCGGCGCCGGCACGGGCAGCGGCGGCACGGCCACGGGCACCGGCGGCACGGCCGCGGGCACCGGCGGCCAGATGGCTGCTGGCACCGGGGGGAGCATGGCCATGGGCACCGGCGGCACGGGCACCGGCGGCGCGACCGTGGGCACCGGCGGCATGGGCGCGGCCGGCTCGGGGGCGGCGGGCAGTGCGGGCGCGGGCTCGGACGCGGGCATGGTCGACCCCAGCGTGCAGAGCTGCCTCGATGGCGTGATGGCCGCCGGTACCACGGTCGGCGACTGCGAGCGCTGCCTGTGCCAGGCCGGTAACTGCCAGACTGAGCTGATGGCACTGAAGGACGACGCCGCCGGCAACGCCGTAGTGGCCTGTGCCAAGACCAACAACTGCTCGGGCACCTGCTGCCTGTGCGGCGCGACCTGCGATGCGCTCGGCAGCAACTACGCGATGGGGCCGTGCGCCAATGAGATCGAGACGGCCGCGGGCGTGACGCCGGGGGCCGGGGCCGTCACCAACGGGCCGATGGTGATGACCAACTGCGCGACCACCGGACCGGACACCAACTCCTGCGCCCGGTCGGCTCGGCTCGCCCAGTGCTCAGCCGACAAGTGCGCGAGCGCGTGCCCGATGCAGGCCTGCATGTAGGCGCCAACCGAGCAACAACCTGCGCGGCGCAGGCACGTTCACGGCCAGCTCCCGGACTTTGAGTGCCCTTCAAGTCCCGCGCCCGAGCGGGCTGGCCACACGCCCATCTGTGCTAAGGTGGATTCCGGGAGCCGAAGCCGGGCCTGCCTCACACTTAGGGATTGGTGAGGCTTGCACGGGCTGGCGGTTTCTTCGAAAGTGCGGGTGGCGGGCTGGGTGAGCGGGATCAGTCAGGTAGGACAAACTGGGGTGGAGCAACCAAATCAAATGAGGAGCACGGCATGACTGCCTCGGGCCACATCTTCTTCCGCGCCTGCGCCGTTGCGCTGGCGCTCGGGCTGGGCGCATGCGCCAAGGGCGCGAGCACGCTCGACGACACGGCCAACGGCACGGCCGGCAATGGCGCGGCGGCCACCGGCTGCGGCAACGGCAAGGTCGACGTGGGCAGCAGCGAGCAGTGCGACGGCTCGGACCTGCAGGGTCAGAACTGTCAGAGCATGGGACAGTTCAGCGGCGGGCAGCTGCTGTGCTCCGCCATGTGCACCTTCGACACGCAGATGTGCACCGGCGCCGGCGTCAACGGCACGGGCGGCGCGGGTCACTGAGCGCAGCGCTCGCCGCAGTGCCTCGCGAATTTGCCCCGCGTGCTCCGGCTTGTCAGAGTCGAAGGGTGGGAGTTTCTCGCGCGCGCGAGCTGCGCTGGCGGTTGACGGGCGTCGCGATCGGACTGGTCGCGGCCTCGCTGTGCGGCTGCGTGCGCTCGGCGGGCGCACAACAACCCGAACGCGCGGCGATGGCCGCGGTGGCGGCGCGCTCGCCGCAAGCGCCGGCGGCCAAGCCGGCCGGCGACCCGGCGGCGGCACGGTCACCGGCAGCGCCGGCGACGCCGCCCGCACAAGAGGAAGCGGCCAGCGCCGAGAGCCCGCTCGGCACCGCAATCCCGATCGAGGATCCGAGCGCCCGCGCGCTCGATGCGTTCCACGCCGCGCTGCGCCGCGCGCAGAGCGGAGCCGGCCAAGCCCGCATCGTGTTCTACGGCGCCTCGCACGTCGCCAGCGATCTGTTCACCGGCGTGGTACGCGAGCGGCTGCAGCAGCGCTTCGGCGATGCAGGCCTGGGCTTCGTGCTGCCCGGCAAACCCTGGCGCTGGTACCGGCACGCGGGCGTTCACATCGATCCGAGCCGCGGGCTGCACGCCTTCCGCATCAAGGAGCGCGCACCAGTGGAAGGCATGTACGGGCTGGCGGGCGTGGCGCTCGACGCGCGTCGCAATCGGCCGGCCCGTGCCGCGCTCGAGACCCGACCGGCGGGCGACCTGAGCGCGCGCAGCTCGCACCTGGAGCTGTACTACCTGAAGCAACCCGGCGGGGGCCACTTGAGCGTCTCGATAGACGGCAAGCCCGCGCGGCGCATCGCGACCACCGACAAGCGACGTGAGCCCGGCTACCTCAGCTTCGAGCCAGGCGACGGCGAGCACCGGCTGGAGCTGCACACCGCGGGTGACGGTCCGGTGCGCGTGTTTGGCGTCGCGCTCGAGCGCGAGACGCCGGGCGTGATCCTCGACACCCTGGGCGTGCCCGGCACGCGCGTGCGCGACCACCTGTACTTCGACGACGCGCTCTATCGCGAGCACCTCGCGCGTCGCAAACCCGACCTGGTCGTGCTCGCCTACGGCACCAACGAATCGGGCGACGACGACGTGCCGATCGAGCAGTACGAGGGCGATCTGCGCCGCGTGGTTCAGCGCGTGCACCAAGTCGTGCCGGGCGCCTCGTGCTTGCTGATCGGTCCCTCGGATCGGCCGGTGCGCGAGCAGGACGGCAGCTTCAGCCCGCGCCCCCGCACCGCAGAAATCGTCGCCACCCAACGCCGCGTGGCCGCCGAGCTCGGCTGCGGCTTCTTCGACCTGGTGCGCTTCATGGGCGGCCCGATGTCGATGCTGCGCTGGGTCGACGCCGACCCGCCGCTCGGCACGCGCGACTATGTGCACTTCACCATGGCCGGCTACGAGCGGCTCGGCAACGTGCTCTACGACGCGTTGCTCGCGGGCTTCGAGCCGGACTCCGCGCCCGCCACGCCGCCCGCGGTAGGCGCCCAACCCTTGGCCAGCCAGGCGCAAGGCGTCGACGTGGCGGGCGCCGCTTCGCTGCGGCCGAGCGCCGGCGCTCAGGAGCTGCCGCGCGCGGTCAAGTAGTCGGCGAACGCCTTGAGCAACGCCTTGTAGTACATGTTGCCAACCACCTCGTAACCGGCCGGCGTGGCGTGCCTGAGGTCCGAGGTGGCCAGCCGCGGATGGCTGTGCAGCCACGCCGCCATCGATCCGCTGCCACCCATCGCGGTGAAGGTGTCGAAGAACGCGCAGTGCTCCTGTTCCGAAACGCGGCGCTGCACGTCCACGATCTTGGGCAAGGTCTTGATGGTAACGATGCGCCCGCGCTGATTGCGCTCGGCCTGGTCGAGCGGGCCCAGCAGCAGACACGACATCTCGGGCTTGGCCGCCCGCATCAGCCGCACCACCTGCACCAGGCGCCGCTCGTAGCGATCGATGTTGAGCCAGGGGTTGTCGGTTTCGTTGCCCCCGAAGCCGAGCACCAACAGATCTGGATCGCGGTGTGCGATCTGGCGGTGGATGTGATCGGGCTCGGCGTTGAGCAGGCGCTCGGCGCGCGCCCCGACCATGCCGAGCGAGTCGTAGACCACGCCCGGTCCGCCGCGCTCGAGCGCCAGCCCGTAGATGCGCGCGGTGCCGAGCGCCCGCAGCGCGAAGGAGTGCGGGCCGTCCGGCAGGTCGAAGGCCTCCCACGCGTCCTCGACGTGGTCAGCCGCGGTATGCACGGTCTCCTGGTGCTTGCCGTCGATCCTGAGATCGAGCGCGCCCCCTCCGGGGAAGCGCTGGTAGAACAGCTCGAAGCGCGAGACGCTGCGGCCGATCTCGCCTTCCTTGACCGTGCTGATGTACGCGCGCGCGCCGGCGTGGGCCCGCGTCTGGATACCGCCGTAGCCGTAGTAGCCGGGGCGGATCGGGTTCTCCACGATCGAGTAGACGTCCCAGTCTCCGCTGCTGTGATACGAGACGTCCTTGTGGATGTAGTGCATCTGGCCGCGCGCAACCAACACGAAGCCGTGGCCCGCGTCTCCGAAGCGGTGCTGAAAACGGCGCCGCGCGGTCGAGCTGATGGCGTCGGCAGCGACCGCCGAATCGCCGTAGTGCGCGATGCGCGTCTTGGCCCCCGGCACCCGCGCGGCGGTCAAGGCCAGCTTGGCGAAGAACGCCTGCAGCGCTTCGGGGTGCTCGATCAGCTGGGTGATGCCGGCGTACTCGCCTGGATCGATGCGCGCACGCGGTGGCGCGCCGGCCTCGGGCGGCACGTCGCTCGGTGGCGGCCGCGCCGCGGAGCCGCCCAGGTTGGCGGCGACCTGCGCCCCGAGGCTCGCCGCCCCCTGTGCGCTGCCGACGTCGGCATTGGTCTGGGTCGCGGCCTCGGCGAAGCCGGGCAGCGACTCGGGCGCATCGCGAAACATGCGCGCGATCGGCACGCCCTCGCCCGAGACCCAAGGCCGCAGGCGCTTGGTCCCGGGGAGGGCGTAGGTGCAGAGACCCAGCAACGCCAGCGAGCCCAGCGCCAGCCCCAGGCGCCGGACCGCCTCCTTCGTGGAGTCGAACGCCGCGCCGCCTTCGTCGCCTGTTGAGGACATCTGCATCCGCCGTGCCGACCCCGCCCGGGACGGGTCAGAACTGGAAGTAGATGTAGGGTACAACATCTTGCGAGGCCACCAGCATCAACCCCCCCGAGACCGCGGCCAGCACCGCGCCCTGCAGCGGCGCCGGAAGCAGCACGAAGCGCTGGCTCAGCCGCTCGAACCAGCTGCGCGGGGCGTAGTGGGCCGCGTAGCCGAGCACCAGCACCAGCAGCACGCTGGCCTGCACGTGTCCGATCGAGGCCATCGATCCGCTCACCAGTTGTCCGGCCACGTCGCGCGCGTTGTGCAGATCCGCCGAGCGGAAGAAGATGCGCGAGAGCACTACGAAGTGCAGCGTGCCTAGCACCTTGAGCACGTGGATCAGCGGCCGGTCGACGCTCTGGCTGGTGCGGCCCGAGCGCCGATAGAAGTAGCGGTGGATCAGCATGGCGGCCGACTGCAACAGCCCGTAGACCACGAAGGTCCAGGCGGCGCCGTGCCACAGCCCGATCAAGAACATGGTTAGGCCCAGGTTGAAGTACGCGCGCAACGAAGACGTGCGCGAGCCGCCCAGCGGATAGTAGACGTAGTCGCGCAGCCACGTGGAAAGGGTCATGTGCCAGCGGCGCCAGAACTCGGCCGGGCTGCGCGCCTGATAGGGGCGATTGAAGTTCTCCGGCAGCTGCAGGCCGAACAGCTTGGCCGAGCCGCGCGCCACATCGGTGTAACCCGAGAAGTCGCAGTAGATCTGCAGGGTGTAGGCATAGAGCGCGAGCATCACCTCCGGCGAGGTGTAGGCGCTCGGGTCGTCGAACACGCGGTCGACCAGGTTGATCGCCACGTAGTCCGCGACCGCCACCTTCTTGATCATGCCGACGGCGATCAGGAATAGGCCCTCGCCGACCGCGGTCGACGACAGCCGCGGTGGCCGCTGCAGCTGCGGCAGGAAGTCGCTGGCGCGTACGATTGGCCCCGCCACCAGGTGCGGGAAGAAGCTGAGAAAGAACGCGAAGTGGAGGAAGTTGCGGACCGGTTTCAGCTGCCCGCGGTAGACGTCGATGGTGTAGCTCAGCGATTCGAATGTATAGAAGGAGATACCGACCGGAAGCAGGACGTCGAGGTGACTGGGATGGGTGTGCAAGCCGAACAGGGCCAGGGTCTGGGCCGTGGCCGCGGCGAAGAAATTGTAGTACTTGAAGGTCCCCAGTAGCCCGAGGTTGCCGCCAAGGCTGAGCAACAGCCAAGCGCGTCTGGCGCGCTGGCTACGCGCGCCTGCCATGGCCAGGCCGACGCTGTAGTCGAGCACACACGACGTCAGCAGCAGCAGGACGTACGCGGGCTGCCACGCCATGTAGAACAGACACGACGAGAGGACGACCAGCGAGAGGCGCGGGATGTGGCGCTGGGCGAGCAGCCAATAGCCGCCGAGCACCAAGGCCAGGAACACGAGGTAGTCGAGGGAGTGGAAGTGCATCGATCCCGGGGCCCCGGCAGCCCAGGCTCGGGTTTGTAGCCGGGTCGGCGCACGCGGGCAAACGCGGCGCGCGGGCGGACGCGGGACGAGGACCGGCTTGGAGCTCACGCAGGCAGAAGGCTCGAACGAGGCGCCCGCGGCTGTGCCGGACGCGGAGGCGCAATTCCAGCGCGAGGTGCGGCGGCACCTACCGCGCAACTTCGCGGCGCACTTGATCCACGGCCTGCTGGGTCAGACCGGCTTCCGCATGATCCAGGCGCCGACCTTTCTGCCGGCCTACGTGTACGCGCTGTCGGGCTCGGATGGCATGGTCGGGCTGGCGCGCGCGTGCCAGGCGCTGGGCACGTTTCTGACGCCGGTGATCGGCGCCACCCTGATCGAGCACCGCCGCAAGGTGTTGCCGATGGTGTTCGGCACGGGTGCGGCGATGCGCCTGTCGGTGCTGGGGCTAGCGCTGGCCGGCTACTTGCTCGGCAGGCACGCCAACCTGGTCGCCATCTGCGTGTTCCTGGGTCTGTACGGCTTCTTCACCGGGATGCAGAGCGTGACCTTCTCGTTCCTGGTCTCGAAGGTCATTCCGGTCGAGCGGCGCGGCGCGCTGGTCGGCCTGCGCAACACCCTTGCGGGCCTGGTCGCCTCGAGCATCGCGTTCGTGGGCGGCTATCTGGTCGAGCGCAACGCGCTCGGCAACGGCTACGCGACCGTCTTTCTGCTCGCCTTTGCGCTGGCCAGCGCAGGGCTGCTGGTGCTGCTGACAATGCACGAGCCCGAGTCGCCCGGGGTGC
Source organism: uncultured delta proteobacterium (assembly GCA_963778655.1). Taxonomy (GTDB): domain Bacteria; phylum Myxococcota_A; class Polyangia; order Polyangiales; family JAFGIB01; genus CAVZVA01. The sequence continues at coordinate 597,875 of CAVZVA010000005.1, read as the reverse complement.
GGCCGCAGCGCAAGCTCGCCGCCCGGCTGCGCGAGCTGCCCGAGCTGCTGCGCGCCGACGCTAACTACCGCGCGTATATGTGGGCGCGCGCGCTCGGCGCTGCGGGGCGGATGGCGGTCCCCTATTACGCAATCTACGCCGGCAAGCAGATGGCGCTGTCGGGCAAGGTCATGGGCCTGCTGACCGCGGCTTATTTCATCGCCCAGACCGCCAGCGCCGTGCTCTGGGGTCTGCTGGGAGACCGGCGCGGATTTCGCAGCGTGCTCGGCTGGTCGTTGCTGACCTGGGCTGGCTCGACGCTGCTGCTGATGTATGGCGGCGGTTTGCCGGCGCTGATGCTGGGCTTCGTCGGACTGGGTGCGGGTCAAGGCGGATTCCAGTTGGGCAGCACCAACTTGGTGCTCGAGTTCGGCGACCGTGAAGACCTGCCGATGCGTATCGCGCTGGCGCAGAGCGGCGAGCAGGCAGTGGCGGTGGCGGCGCCGCTGCTCGGTGGGCTGCTGATCGCCACGCTCTCGTATCGCCCCATGTTCTGGCTCGCGGTCCTGCTGCAGGCGGCAGCGGTCGCGATCATCGCGCTCAAGCTGGCCGAGCCGCGTCACCGCGCGCGCCCTGGCTAAATGAACGACAGGAAGATGGGAAGATGCGAAGACAAGAAGGTTCGGGCTTCCCGTCTTACTGTGTTCCCCTCACAACGCAGCCCGTGACCGAAGGCCTCGCCCATGCGCCGCGTGCACCGATTTTGCGCTAGGCTTCCGTCCAGGAGGCCACTCGTGCGCATCGCGCTCTGCTCGGATGAGCCCTACCCCGTGCACCGCACGGTGCGCGCAGCGATCGAGGCGCGCGGCCACGAGGTGGTGGCGTTCGGCGCGATCTCCAGCGGTCGAGAGGCGCCTTGGGCCGAGGTGGCGGAAGCCGCGGCGCTCGCCGTCGCCCGCGGCGAATGCGATCAGGGCGTGTTCTTCTGCTGGTCGGGCACCGGCATCAGCATCGCGGCCAACAAGGTCGGCGGCATCCGCGCCGCGCTGTGCGGGGACCCGGGCACGGCCAGCGCCGCGCGCATCTGGAACCACGCCAACGTGCTGTGTCTATCGAATCGCACGCTCGCTGACGACATGGCCAAGGAGATCCTCGCCGCCTGGTTCGACACCGAGCCCGGCAGCCAGGGCGACGACGGGGTGCAGCGCCTTCAGGCGGTCGAGCGGCGTCACCGCGCGGCGGGCGCCGCCGGCGCGTAGCGCAGCGAGGGGCGCGTCAGCGCGTCGACCGGCGGCTGCGGCGCGTGCTCGCCGTCGCCGTCCGCCCCGGCGCCGGCAAGCGTGGCCTGGGTTCCGCCGGCCTTGGGCCAGCGCCGCGCGCGATAGGCGATGCGCGCTTCGATCGGAAATGGCAGCAAGCCGCCCGCAGGCCCCGCCATGCCCGCCTGCACCATCCGATAGCTCGACCCGGGGCTCCAGAACAAGAAGCCATCGGCGCCCGCGTCGCGCGCGCCGCGGATCTGCTCGGCGATGAAGGCCGGGTTGTAGTAGTCGGCGTTGCGCGCAAACGCCTGCAGGAAGGGGCGGATCACCGGCCCCTTGCCGATCCTGTGCCTCAACTTCTGGATCCCGGCGAAGATCAACCGCTCCGCGCGCCCGGGACCAGGCTTGCCCCAGGACGTCATGCCGTCGAGGTAGAGCATCGGCGTGAACACGTCCACGTGCGCCGACCACAGCTCCGGCACCTGGCCCAGCCCGTCGGAGTCGCCGTAGTGGAAGATCGAGACCCCGAACACGTCCGCGCCGATCGGGATCTTGATCGCCTCGTCGACGCGCCTGAGCATCGAGACAATGACCTGCGGCCGCGGCGTGTCGGTCTGCGCGGGGAACTTCGCGAAGCGCGTGGCGCGGTCCACGGGAAAGCGGATGTAGTCGAACTGAATTTCGTCGAGGCCGAGCGCTTCGATCTCCTTGGCGATGGCCACGATCAGGTCGTGGTTGCGCGTGTTGTAGGGATCGAGCCACGGATTGCGGTGGCCCCAGGTGGCCCACACTTTGCCCTTGTGACCGGGGCGGTCGTCGAGCACGGCGCGGTCGGGCTCGTTGCGCGGCAGGTAGGGATCGTTGAAGCACACCACGCGCCCGATGGTGTAGATGCCGGCGCGCTTGAGCTCGGCGATGAAGCCCGGCACGTCCTTGAAGTAGAGATGCCGCTCGGGGATCAGCGACGGGATGTGCGTGTCCCAAACCACGCGCCCCTGGCCGTCCTTCATGTCGAGCACGGCCGCGTTCATGTGCGCCTTGCGCAGCGTACGGATGATGCCCTTGGGCCCCAGCCGGTGCTGGACCGGGGCGTTGAAGTAGAGCCCGTGCGCGCGCTGTCCGGCCTCCGAGACCCGATCGAGCAGGCGCACGTCGCGGGTGAGCTGGTGCGAGACCGGGCGCAGGGCCGCTTCGGGCCGGGTCACGGGGTGACTAGGGTCGGCCCAGCTGGCGGCCGGGCCGATCGCCGCCCATGCGCAAAGGGTTGCACCAACGATGAGGCACCGGCTGCTCCAGACTCGCAATCCCACGGGAATTCTCCTGAATACAAGCATGCCCGAGGGCTTGACGGACCTCAACTTCTGGGCCGGAGTCGCCGTCTCGAATTTCGGTAGTACGCTGGCCCACAGATTGTCCTGAACGGTGAATTTCTTCGGCCACGCGACCGTTGCCCGCACCCGCGACCCGCACCCGCGCTTCGTGCTCGGCGCCATGCTGCCCGACCTGGCCTCGATGGCCGAGCTGCGGCTCGAGCGCGTGCTGGACCCGCAGATCGCCCGCGGCGTGGCCCTGCACCACGAGACCGATCACGCGTTCCACGGGGTCGCGCCCTTCCGCGCGCTGTGCGCCTCGGCGCTCGACGTGCTGGAGGCCCAGGGCGTAGCCAGGGCGTCCGCGCGCGCGGTGGGTCACGTCGGCAGCGAGCTGTTGCTCGACGGCTTGCTCGCGGACGACGGCCCGGCCTGCGCGGCCTACCGGCAGGCGCTGCGCGGCGCGCTGGAGGGCGACCTCGAGCAGGCGGTCGCCTGGAAGGGCGCTGCGCCGGCAGCGAGCCTGCGCCGGCTGGTCTCGCGCCTACTCGACGCGCCCCTGCCGGAAGGCTACCGCGACCCGATCTTCGTGTACGAGCGACTCCACACCATCCTGGCACGCCGCCCGCGGCTGGCGCTGCAGGCAGGCGCGCGCGAGCCGGTACAGGCCTGGTTGTTCACGGCCGCCGAGCAGCTCGCCGGGGACGTAGACGCCATCCTCGAGGCGCTGCGCTGAGCGCCCGGCCGGGGTCGGCTACACTGGATCCATGGCTGCGCCGCCACCGCCGCTCGAGCGCCCCGGCGATTATCTCGCGGGGCGCTTCTGCCAGCCCGAACCGGCCGACGGCGAGCTTGCGATCTGCAGCCCGGCCGACCTCCACCAGCGCGTGGCGAGGCACGCGTTCGGGCTGGCCCAGGTGGAGCGCGCGGTCGAGGCTGCGCGCGGAGCGCAGCGCGGCTGGCGCCGGATCGGCGTCGAGGCGCGGGCCGAGCTGCTGCGCCGCTACCAGGCGCGGCTGCGCGCTCAGCGCGAGCCGCTCGCGCTCATGATTGCGCTCGAGGTCGGCAAGCCGCTGTGGGAAGCGCGCGCCGAGGTCGACGCAATGATCGCCAAGGTCGACCTGGTGCTGGGCGAGGGCATGCGCTTCACGGCGTCGGAGCGCATCGAGGCGCTGCCCGGCGAGATCCGCCAGCGGCCGCTGGGCGTGATCGCGGTGATCGGACCCTTCAACTTCCCCGGCCATCTACCCAACGGGCAAATCGTGCCGGCGCTGGCGCTCGGCAACTGCGTGGTCCACAAGCCCAGCGAGAAGACGCCCAGCGCCGCGAGCCTCATCGCGCGCTGCTTCCACGAGGCCGGCCTGCCGCCGGGCGTGTTCAACCTGGTCCAGGGTCCCGCTGCCAGCGGCCAGCGGCTGACGCAGCACCCCGACATCGACGGTATCCTGTTCACCGGCTCGGCCGCGGTCGGCCAGCGCATCGTGCTCGACAACGCAGCGCGGCCCGAGCGCCTGGTCGCGCTCGAGCTCGGCGGCAAGAACGCGGCGATCGCGCTCGACGATTGCGAGCTCGAGCGCACCGCGCGCGCGATCGCGTTCGCCGCCTTTGCGACCAGCGGCCAGCGCTGCACCTCGACCTCGCGGCTGATCGCGACGCCGGGAATCGCCGAGGCGCTGATCGCGCGCATCGCCCAGATCGCCGGCGGGCTGCGCATCGGTCACCCGCTGGCCGAGCAGGTGTTCATGGGACCGTTGATCTCGGCGCGGGCGCGCGAGGGGCTGCTGCGCGCCCAGGCCCACGCGCGCGCGGGCGGGTTCGAAGCAGTCGCGCCCGGCGGCGCGCTCGAGCTCGCGCAGCACCCGGGCTTCTACGTGCGGCCGGCCGTGTACCGTGCGCCCGAGACTGCGCTCGAGGTCGCCGGCTACAGCGACCAGGAGTTGTTTGGCCCCGACCTGGCGGTCTGGATCGCGCCCGACCTGGAGGCGGCAATCGAGCGCGCCAACGCCACCCGCTTCGGCCTGGCCGCCTCGATCTTCACGGCGTCCTCGGCCGCGTTCGAGCACGCGGCCGAGGAGCTGCGCGTGGGCGTGCTGCACTGGAACCGCGGCAGCGCCGGAGCCAGCAGCCGGCTGCCCTTCGGAGGGCTCGGCGCCAGCGGCAACCATCGGCCGGGCGCGATCCTCACCGGAACCAGCTGCGCCGACCCGATCGGCATCCTGCACGCGCCGCCGCCGGGAACGCCCCTGCCCAGCTGGCCGGGCAGCGGGTTGGAGCCGTAACGGACGAATCTGGGATTTCGGCTCAACCTTCCGTAACTACTTGTGTTTACAGATTTGGTCCAGCAAGGTTCAGGCCCCTGGGCTGGGCTGTGTGAGGCTTTCCTCACGTTTGGTCCGAAAATCTCCACGACATGGACCGACCTAGGGCTAAGAGGCGCCGATTGGCGTCGCCAAGGCGAGGACGAACCACACCCAGCCGGCAGGTTTCACCGATGCGAGCGATTCCAACCACCAATCCGCGACGAAGGCCCCGCCAGGCGCGGGCGCAGGCCACGGTCGATGCGATCGTCAAGGCCACGGCGCGCGTGCTGATCGAGGACGGCTACGACCGGGCGAGCACCAACCGCATCGCCCAGGCGGCCGGGGTCAGCATCGGCTCGCTCTACCAGTACTTCCCCAGCAAGGAAGCGCTGGTCGCGGCCTTGGTGGAGAGCCACATGCAGCGCATGCGCGACACTCTGGGCGAGGCGCTCGCCGCCGAGCCGCCCGCCAGCCTGGCCGAGCGCGCGCACCTGCTGGTGCTGGGCATGATCGCGGCCTACCGGGTGGATCCGGAGCTGCACCACGTGCTGTGCCAGGAAGTGCCGAAGGTGGGCGAGCTGCAGAAGGTCTACGGCTTCGAACAACACCTGGCAGAAGTCTGCCGCCGCAATCTGTTTGCCGGCGGCGAGCCGACGCGGGCCACGGACGTCGACCGCACGGTGTTCCTGTTGGTTCACGCCGTACCCGGCGCGATCCGCGCGGCGATCCAGGCCGACCCCGCAGCGCAGAACGACGCGCGCCTCGCGGACGAGCTGACGGACATGATCGTCCGCTACCTGGCACCGGTGGCCGCCTGATTCGCGCGCGACCGCCCCGGTCTCACCATCAGAGCTGGAGCTTGCCCGCGCACACGTCTTCGTAGAGTGCCGCGTCGAGCGGCTCGTATTGCTGGCTGCGGGGATGGCGCAGGAAGATGCGATCCTCGGTCGCCTTGGGATCGAAGCCCTGCTTCTGCAGCTCGGCCTTCTTCATCTTGAACGTACCGGTGGTTTCGATCGCGCGCTGCAGGCGCACGAACAGCGGCCGCGCATAGGCCGGCAGCGTCTCGTCGACGTGGGCCTTGAACGACCCGGCGTCGAAGGCCTGGCCATTGGCCAGCACCAGGGCCGCCATGCCCGCGCGCCCCTCGGTGCCGGGGACGTGCACGCCGTAGACGTTGATCTCGATCGCCGGCGGCCACTTCGAGATCTGCTCCTGCACCTCGGTCGTCGAAACGTTCTCGCCCTTCCAGCGGAAGGTGTCGCCGACGCGATCGGTGAAGAACAGGTGGTGCCGCCAGTCGCGCTTGAGCAGGTCTCCGGTGTTGAAGTAGGCATCGCCCAGCGCGAACGCGTTGCGGATCACCTTGCCTTCGGTCTCGCGCCGGTCTCGGTAGCCATCGAAGCGTCCGCGCGCGCCGATCCGCCCCAGCAGGATCCCGGGCTCGCCGACCCCGGCCTTGGTCAGGAATCCACGCGCGTCGCGCACGAAGTCGTTCTTGGCCTCGCTCCACTTCGCCAGCGCCATGCCGGGCAGCATCGGCCCGACCGAGCCGGGCACGTTGGCCACGTTGATCGTGATGCAGTTGCCCTCGGTCGCACCGTAGAACTCGGCGACGCGCGGGATGCCGAAGCGGCACTGGAACTCTTGCCAGATATCGGGCCGCAGCCCGTTGCCGGTGATGACCCTCACGCGGTGATCGCGGTCCGATGCGCTCGGCTCATTGTTCATCAGGTAGCGGCACAGCTCGCCGATGTAGATGAAGCTGGTGGCCTCATAGCGGCGCACGTCGTCCCAGAAGTGAGTGCGCGAAAAGCGCCGGGCCAGCGCCATCGCGATGCCCGCGGTGACCACGCTGCCGGTGGCCAGCATCAGGGCGTTCGCGTGGTACAGCGGCAGGCAGTTGTACATCACGTCGCCGGGGCGCAGGCGCAGCGCGCCCGACCACACGGCGCCGGCCCGAAACAGCCGCTCGTGCCGGACCAACGCCGGCTTGGGCATGCCCGTGGTGCCGCTGGTATAGATGTACGCGGCCAGATCCGCGAGGCGCTGCTCACCCGTGGTCTCGGGGTCGTGCTCGGGCGCGGCGGACAACGACTCGCCCCAGACCGGCACGCCGTCGGGCGGCGGCGTATCCTGCTCGGGGTCGACGTCCAGCGAGGTGACGCGGGCGAGATCGCCAAGCCCTGCTTGGATCGCGTCGAAGCTCGGCCACAGCTCCGAGCCGACGATGATCCGGCTCGGCTCGCACACCCGCAGGGCGTGCTCGAGCAGCTCGCCGCTGAGGTTGGTGTTCACGAGGCTCACGACCGCGCCCAGCTTGTGCAGGCCGAACACGTGCCAGAGCTGCTCCGGGCGGTTCTCCATCAACAGCGCCACCACCTCGCCGCCGCTCACGCCCGCGGCGCGATAGGCGTGCGCGTGGCGGTTGATCGCGGCGTTGGCGGCCCCGTAGCTATAGCGCCGTTCGCCGTACAGCAGGAACGGGCGCTCCGGCGTGCGAGCCGCGTGGCGCTCCAGCTGCCACGCGAGCGTCTGGTGCGAGCCCTCTCGGTAGATCAGGAGGCCCCGGACCAGGCGCCGTACATTCGTGATCGTCGTCAACATCGCGCGTCAACGCCGGCAGCGGCGAGTGCTCGGCAGTGGCTCAACCGCGGTAGTGCGGGACCCAGCCGCTGGTGTCGCGGAACAGGCGCACGCAGCGGATCGCCTTACTCTCGGTCAACATGAACCGGTGGTGGCGCTGCTTTGGCACCACGATCAGATCGCCCGGCTCGACGACCACGCGCATGAACCTGTCGTCCGGCGAGCGAATATCGAAGATGCCCTCGCCTTCCAGCACGAAGCGCACCTCGTCGTCGTCGTGGTAGTGCTCGTCCATGAACTTGGCGCAGATCGCGTCCAGGTTCGGCGTGCTCGGCTCGAGCGCCACCACATCCTGCTCGATGTAGCCGCGGCTCTGCTTGAGCTCATCGATCGGGCTCTGATAGGCGGCCGGGTCGGTGCTCATCCTCGCGTAATACACGCCGTAGCCGTTCAGCTCGTCGGCACCGATCGACGCCTGTCCTTCCAACCAGCACGCTTTCACTGCCCACCTCCCGCCGCGGCCTTGCGGCTCCGGCTGGCGACCGCGGCCGGACGATCGATCGCGCTGCCCGCCGTCGCATCCATGCCGAGCTGCGCCATCCGCACCGCGGCCTCGAACAGGTAATGGTAGCACTCCGCCTGCGTCTTCGCGTGCGCCCAGTCGCGGCCCCAGACGTAGACCCCGTGGCGCCGCACCAGCACCGCGCTCGACGCGGGGTGGGCCTGCATGGCCGCGGCCATGCGCTCGGCCAGATCGCACTCGCGCGCGGTGTTCTCGACGATCGGCACGCACAACCGGTCGTGGTAGCCGTGCCCCGAGATGCCCTTGATCATCTCGAGCTCGGTGCACTCGAAGACGTCGCGCGCGATCAGGCCTGCCAGCATCGCGAACATGCCATGGCTGTGCAACACCGCGCCGGCTCCGCGCAGGCGGTACGCGTTGAAGAACAGGGGCGCGCACTCGCTGGGCTTGAGCCCAGGCCGACTCGGCCCCGAAATCACCTCACCGGCCTCGTCCATCACGTAGACGTCGTCCGGATCGATGCGCTCTTTCTGCACCCCGCTCGGCGCCATGTACACGCGCCCATCCTGCCGAATGCTGATCCCGCCGCCGGTCCCGGTGGCCCAGCCCAGGCGGTACAGCTCGCGGCACAGCTCGGCGACGATGCGCTGCGGGGGCTCGCTGGGCTGCATCGCGCCCTGTGTAGCAGGCAGCCCGCAGCGCGTCGAGGGGTCGCGATTGCCGCTGGCAGCCCAGCGCGCTAGCCTGCCCGCAGCTGGCGCCGGTCGCGGCGTCCCGGCGTCCGGTTCCATGGCCCTCCCGCCCGCCCGCATCGGGCCCTACGAGGTCCTCTCCCGCCTCGGCCAAGGAGGCATGGCGGAAACCTACGTGGCGGTGCGCAGAGGGCCTGGCGCTTTCGTACAGCACGTGTGCCTCAAGCGCATCCGCCACGAGATTGGCCAGGATCCCGAGCTGGTGCGGCAGCTGCTGGCCGAGGCCGCGATCGCCGCCAAGCTGCGCCACGCGACCATCGCGCAAGTGCTCGACTTCGGGCGCGACGGCGACGACCACTATCTGGCGCTCGAGCTGGTCGAAGGCCTCGATCTGCGAGGCTTGCTGGCGGCGATCGGCGGCCCGCTGCCGCCGGAGCTGGCGCTCCACGTGGCGCTTCAGCTCGCCACCGCGCTCGACTTCGCGCACCGTGCCGGCGGGGCCGCGCGCGAGGCGGCGGTGGTGCACCGCGACGTCTCGCCCTCCAACGTGGTGCTGAGCGTGGAAGGCGAGGTCAAGCTGACGGACTTCGGGATCGCGCGAGCGGTCGGAAGCCCGCAGCACACGCGCACCGGCGTGGTCAAGGGCAAGGTCTCGTACATCGCGCCCGAGTACGCCTACAGTGGTCGCTTCGACACGCGCTGCGACCTGTTCGCGGCCGGCGTCGTGCTCTACGAGTGCCTGTGCGGGGAGCGGCCTCACGACGGCGCCACCGAGCTCGAGACGCTCGAGCGCGCGTCGCGGGGCGAGCACCTGCGCCTGCGGGAGCGCGTGCCCGGGCTGGACGCGCGGCTCGACGAGCTGGTGGAGCGCCTGCTCGAGCCCGATCCCGCGCTGCGCGTCCAGAGCGCCGCGGGGCTGCTCGAGGCGCTGCTCGCCATGCCGCAGGCGCCGCGCGCGCAGCGCGAGCTCGGCGCGCTGGTCGCCCAGCACCGGTCAGAGCCTACGCCCGAGGCCCCTGCGCTCACGCAATCGGTCTCGCAACAACCGCCGGCACAGGCGCTCGAAGCCACGCGCACGCAGCATGCCTCCGAAGACGCCGGGGGCTCCGCCGCCGCGCGCGTGATTGGCGTTCCAGGGCGCGGCGCCTTGCGCGCCCTGGGCGTGGCGCTGCTGCTAGCCGCCGCCGTGTCGCTGCTTGCGCTCTGGCCCCGGCGCGCCGCAGCGCCCGCCGCGCCCGCGGTTGCGCCGCGCGCCGCGGCGCATCGCGAGCAGGTCGCCCCGCCCACCCCTGCGCCGCCGGCTAGCCCGGAGCTCGGGCCGGTGGCCCCGCCACACGCGGACACTGTCGTGACCCGGCCGCGCGCCGCGCCCACGCAACCCGCGGGCGCAGTCGCCCCGGCCCGACCCCGACTCGCCTCGCTCGAGATCGTGGTGCTCCCCTTCGGTGAGGTCAGCGTCGACGGCAAGCGGATTGGCGCAGCGCCGGTCACCCTGTCGCTTCCCCCGGGCGAGCACCGCATCCGCGCCGACAGCCACGGCAACGTGCTCGAGCGCGTGGTTTCGCTCGGCACCGGCGAGCACCGCCGCCTGGTCCTTCGCTAGCTCCTGGGCGCTTCCGAGCGGAAGCTCTAGCTGTCGGCCTGCTCGTCGAGCTCCGCTCGCCTATGCTCCTCGACCAGGCTCAGGCCGATGGCCAGCGCCTTGCGCACGCGCTCGAGCATCTGCTCGTTCGCGTTGCGCTGCGCCAGCAGATGGTCGAGCTGCGCTTGCAGCTCCTCCCCGAGCTCGGCTTTCTGGTCGCGCTCGCTGGTGACGCGCGCCAGGCGCGCGTGCGCGTCGGCCTTCGCCGATTCCGCTTCTTCGAGCTGATCCTCGAGCAGCTGCTGCTTGGTCTCGAACTCCGCGAGCGCCCGGCCCACGCGCGCCAGCTCCTGCTGGTAGCGGTCGTTGGTCTGCCGGAGCTCTGCGCTGTGCTTGTCCTGCAGGCTCTGGCGCGTGTTGGCCAGCTCGCTCTCGTGCGCCGAGAGCGCCTGCGACACCATGGCCTCGTGCTCGCGCTGCTGATCGGCAAGCCGCTGCGCGGCCTGCGTCTCCAGCTCGCTGCGCAACCCGGCGAGCGCGCCCTCCCGCTCCTGCTCGGCCTTCTCGCGCAGCGCGGCGACGGCCACCTCGTGCTCCTCGTGCTGCTCCGCCAGCTCACCGGCGTGGGCCCTGCGCAGGGCGTCGAGCACCGCGGCGTGCTGGCGCTTGAGCTCGTCGGTGGCCTCCGCGTGCGCGGCCGCCGTGCTCGCGCTGGCCTCGGCCTGGCGCTGCTGCAACGCCTCGATCTCACCGGCATGCGAGGTCTTGATGCCGTTGAGCTCGTCGTTGAGGTCGCGGCTCTTGGCCTCCGCGCGCTCCAGCCGTGCCCTCAAGTCGTCCAGGCGCTTGCGCGCGCCCTCCTTGTCGGCCTGCAGCATCTCGTTGGTCTCGTTGGCCTTCTCTAGCTCGCGCTGCAGCTCGATGTTGCGGTCGCTCTGGTCGGCCAGCTGGCGCTCGAGCGTGAGGCCCTTGTCGCTCTGCTCGATCAGCTGCTTGTCGCGGGAGCTGACCTGATCGCGCAAACCGAGCAGCTCGCGGTCCTTGCGGTTGAGCTGCTCGCGCAGGTCGAGGAAGTCCCGGCTCGAGACGCCGCCCTTCTTGCCCGCGTCGGCCAGCGAGCGCTCGGCCGCGCTCGCGCGCTGCTTCGCGGCCTGCAGCTCCTGCTCCGCGTCACCCGCGCGCCGCTCGGCCTGGTTGAGCTCGGCCTCGAGCTGCTCCAGCCGCGCCTGCGCCTGCTGCAGATCCTGCTGCGCACGCGAGAGCTCCGCGCTCATGCCTGGCGCGACGGCGGTCACCGGCTCCGCCGCGGGCGAAGCCGCATACAGCCCGGGGCTCGACCCGCGCGCGGCACTGGCCGCGGGAGGCGGCGCGATCGGCGGCATCGACGCGACCGTGGGCGGGCCGTCATCGCCATCATCGGCGAGCAGCGCGTCCACCGCCTGCTCGGCAAACGACGCGGAGTCCGCGGCCTCCACGTTCGCCGCGGGAGGCTGACTGTCTTCGGAGACGAGGATCACTTCTTCCTCGTCGAGCTCGGCGATCTCCACCACCTCGTCGTCGTCGTCCGCGTCCGCCGCGCTCACGCCGTTGGTCTCGAGGTTCACCCATTGCTTGACGCGCTCGAGCAGGTCCGCGAACGCGATCGGCTTGTGCAGGTAGTCCTCCGCCCGCGTGCGCAGCTTCTTGTGCTGCTCGAACACGTCCTCGGTCGCCTCGCTCGAAAGAATCAGCAAAGGCACCTCTTGCAGGCCGTCTTGCTTCTTGAGCTTCTTGCAAACCAGGAAGCCGTTCATCCCGGGCAGCTCGATCGATAACAGGATCAGGTCAGGCCTGTTGGCCGTGGCCATGTCGAGGCCCTGGGGTCCGTCTCCCGCGACGTCGACGGTGGCGCCGAGCGCTTCGAAGCGCTCACGAACCTCGCGCGCGAATCCGGGGTCGTTCTCGAAAAGAAGAATGCGCTGACCCATCCTGGTCCTCCGGCCGATGCGCGCGCCGCAGCGCCTCGGGCGTGCCGCTCAGGATAGTGGTCACGGCTCTTCAGTGTCAACTCGAGAGAGCCCAAACACGAAAGAGTTTCGGGCGGTTAGTAGTCCCCGCCGCGCTTTGCGTGGAGCGCCTAGGGTAGCCTCGCGGAGGCGACCAGCTGCAGCAGCCGATGTTGATCCAGGTCGCCCGCGAAGGCGTACGCGATGCCGTCCTGCTCCACGATCGGCACCGTGTAGCCGTGTATGTTGTGGTACGTGACCACGCGCGTGCCGAAGCGCTGGCGGTGCCCGCCCCAGCGCGCCATCAGCCGGTCGTCGTGCAGCGCCCGCTCCAGCGACGGCGGTGCCTGGAACTCCAACGTCGTCAGCGGGCTATGCCCGACACTGTAGTAGAGCTTGACCGCTTGCTGCGCGCCGATGTGCGAGACCCGAGCGCCCAGCAGGCGCACCTGCGGCTCGGTAAATTCAACCGAGCGCACGCGAAATCCGACCTTGCCGCTCGACCAGCTTGCCACCTGTTCGGGACGGTCCGCGGCGATATCCGCGGGCAGCTGGTCCATGTGCCGGGCCACGATGTCGCCCAGCACCCCGAGCGGCGCGACATCGGCCGTGGCCACACCCTCATGCCCCACCGGGCTGGTGCTGTCCGAGCGCACGGCCGCGCCGACCGCGAGCATCAAGGCCGCCGCGACCGCCAGCACCGACGCCCAGGGCCCGCGGCCGTGTTGGCCGTCCTCGCCCACCGCAGCCTCGTCCAGGGCGACCGCCACGCGCCGTCTCAACGAGGCGGGCGCCGCCGGGCTCTCCAGACGGCGCACGCCTTGTTGCAGCAACCGCGTCAGGGCGAGCTCGTTGCGGCAGGCAGCGCAGCTATCGAGATGCTGCTCGAACTCGATCACCGGGGTGGCTTCGAGCTCGCCGTCCGCGTAGGCATCCAAGTGGGCGCGCAGTAGCTTGCAGTCCATCACTTACACCTTCGTCATCGCGCCTTGTGCTCGCGCCGGTAGGCTTCGAGCGACACGGCACCCGCCTCCTGCTCCGCGGGCGCCGGCTGGGCCGCTGCGGACGGGCGGGCGTATTCCAAAAGGTGGCCGCGCAGCGCGCGCCGCGCGCGGTGCAGCCGGGACATCACGGTGCCGATGGGACAGCCCAGCACCTCGGCGATCTCCTTGTAACTGAGCTCCTCGACATCGGCGAGCACCACCACCAGGCGGTGCTCTTCGGGCAGCGCGGCCAGCGCGGCGTCGATCTCGCGCGCCACCAGCGGCCGCAAGGCGGTGCCGGTGGGATCGGTGAGCGCACGCAGCGCGTCCCGCGAGACCACGTCCTCCCCGCTGGGCTCGTGGCTCATGCTGTCTTTGATCTCGCGCTCCTTGGTCGAGCGGCGGTAGCGATTGACAAAGGTGTTGTATTGGATCCGCAGCAGCCAGGCCTTGACGTTGGTGCCGCGCTCGAAGCGATCGAAGAAGCGGAACGCCCGCAGCACCGTCTCCTGGACCAGGTCCTCGGCGTCGGCCTGGGCATGGGTCAAGCGCAGGGCATTGGTGTAGAGCACGTCCAGGTTCGGGAGAACCTCGGCGTCAAACTGCTCCCGCATTGGATCGCGTCTCGTGCCCGTGCCCAGCCAACTCATGACTTCCGCTCCCTTGCTTCAACCGTCCGCCCCGGCGGTCTATTTCAGCCGGGTGGACCTGCTTGTTTAGTGTAGCCGTTTCATGGGGTTACGCTAGCGGCCGGGCTCGGCAGCTGGGCCTGCCACGGGTCCCGGGGCGGGGCGGCAGGCCGCTGCGCGCCCCGGCCCAGCGGCGCTCGGGGCGGCCCCGGGCAGGCTGCCTGCGGGCCGGATGCGCGGGTCGAGCTGCTGGCATGGCGCCGAGGCTCGGGGCACCATGTCATCGCAGATGTCTTCCGCCCAGACGGAGTTCGAGGCGCTGGCGCGGTCGGCGGACTCTCTGGCCGATCACGGCTTGCGTGTCAGCTACATCCGGCACGCGCTGCTCTCCAAGCGCCCCGAACAGGTGGCCGACCTGTTCACGGTCGCCATGCTGGGCGCCGAAGGGCGGCGCCCCAAGCACGTGCGGCTGCTGCAAGCCATCTCGCTGGCGCTCGCCGACGAGCTTTGTGACGGGCTGCGAAGGGCGGTGGGGGCCGTGCTGGAGGCGCGCCAGCTGCCGGTGCTGGCGCGCGCGCTGCAGCAGGAGCAGGTGGCAGAGGACGCCGAGACCCAGCGCGTCCCCGACTTCGGCAAGGGCCGCACGCTCACGCTGGGTGAACGCAAGTCGCTCGCTCGGCGCAACGATCGCGAGCTGATCGCGCGCTGCCTGCGCGACCCTCACCCGCACGTGATGCGCATCCTGTTGGGCAATCCCGCGCTGACCGAAAGCGAGGTGGTGCGCTTGTGCGCGCGCCGGCCAGTCTCCACCGAGGTGTTGCGCGAGGTGTTCCGTAGCGCGCGTTGGGTGGTGCGCTACCAGATCAAGACCGCGCTCGCGCTCAATCCCTACACACCGCTCGACATCGCGCTGCAGCTGGCGCCCCACCTGCAGGCGCAGGACCTGCGCCGCCTGCTCGCGGCCAGCGAGCTGCACGCAGATCTGCGCGAGGCCTGCCGCCGCCTGATCGGCAAGACCGAGTCCACGACGGTGCACTAGAAACTAGAGCACCGAACATATTGAAACGTGTGCGAAGTCGGGGTCATGGCAGGATGCAGGGTGCGGGCGGAAGCCCCAAGGCGTCGTACATCCTACGTCGAGCGGGGAGCGCGCGTGCCATGCGCACGCGCGGGCCCCGAAATCGTGCGTGTTTCAATATGTTCGGTGCTCTAGCCCCCCCGCTTTTCAGGAAAGCGGCCATGCCGCGCGTCAGCGCGGCTTGTCGATCAGGTCCGCGTCCTCGACCTCGGACTTGGACGACTTCGGGGCGGGCGCTTCCTGCCCCTGCGCGAGCTTGCCGTCCGAGATTCCGATGCGGTCGTCCCGCGCCAGACCGCGCTTGAACCCCCGCAGGGTCTTGCCGAGGCTCTCGCCGATCTGCGGCAAGCGCGAGCCCCCGAACACCAACAACAGGATCATCAAAATGACGAGCAGCTCGGACAATCCGATGGTCGGCACGGTGACTTCCTTGCGCGAAGGGACTCGGGGCTTAGCGCTGCGAACGGCTCAGGCTACGCTGCGCCCGTGCTCGCGGCAAGGCGCGGGCCCGAGCGTGCTGCAGCTGAGATACCCTCGCGCGACGACCGGCTGAAAAGGCGCCATGCGCAAACGATCTGTCCCTTCCGACCCGCGCGCGGCGCAGCGGCAGCACGACCGCGCGCTCGCCCGCGTGCTGCGCCACGGCACGATCGCGCTGTACCAAGACCCCTCGCTGTTCGATGCGCTCTACCGCAGGCGCGGCGCCGACGTGGCACTGTATGCGCAGCTCGCGCAGCGCTACGGCGGGCCGGTGCTGGAGCTGGGCGTGGGCACAGGGCGCGTCGCGCTGGCGCTGGCGCGGGCCGGCGTGGCGGTGGTCGGCGTCGACTCCATGGCCGGCATGCTTGCGCGCGCGCGCGCCCGCGTCGCCGAGCTGCCCGCAGGGGCTCGCGCCCGGATCGAGTTGCGCCGCGGCGACATGCGGCGGCTTTCGCTGAGGCGGCGCTTTGCGCTGGTGCTAGCGCCGTTCAACGCCTTCAATCATCTGTACTCGCGCAGCGACCTCGAACGCACGCTTGCGGGCTGCCGGCGGCACCTGGCGCGCGGTGGGCGCCTGGTGTTCGACGTGGTGATGCCGGATCTGCGCGCGCTGGCCCAAGACCCCGAAAGGCTCTACCGAGGCCGGGACCTGCGCGACCCCGACAGCGGACGGCGCTACCGCTACAGCGAGGCATCGCACTACGACGTCGCGCGACAGATCCGCAGCGTGACCATGCTGATCGAGCAGCCCGGCGAGCCAGCCTCGCGGCGCGCGCTGCCGCTCACACAGCGGCAGCTCTTCCCCGCGGAGCTCGAGGCGCTATTGCACTACAACGGCTTCGAGATCGAGCAGCGCTACGGTGACTTCGTGTTCGGCCCGCTCTCGGCGCACAGCGAGACACAGGTGGTGATCGCGAGGGCGCGCAAGCGCGGCAAGTGATTCGGCGAGCGGAGAGCAGGGGGCCTTGCCAGGCGGAGAACGGGGGCTTACCTTCGCGGCCAGGTCTTCAGCTCAGGGTCTCGCCATGCGCCCCCGCCCGATGACGGCGCTGCTCCTCGTCGCAGCCCTTGCCGGCTTCGCGTTTGCCGCCGTCTCCACCTACGACTTCACCGCGCACCTCGACCGTCAGGTGCACGGCATCCACTGCTCGTTCCTGCCCGGGCTGACCGCCGCCGAAAGCGGCAACAGCGGTTGCCATGTCACGCTGATGAGCCCCTACTCGTCCGTGCTGCGCAGCGCGATCTGGGGCGGCATCCCGATCTCGCTGCCGGCGATGTGCGTGTTCTGCTTTCTCGCGTTCTGGGCCAGCTGGCTGATGCTGCGCGGCCACGAGCGCGATACCAACGCGACCGCCTTCACGTTCGCCGCGACCCTGCTGCCCGCCGGCGCGTCGCTGGTGATGGCCTACATCTCGCTCATCGATCTGCACGCCGCGTGCAAGCTCTGCATCGGCATTTACCTCTCGAGCACCACCGCGTTCGTGGCCGGGTTGCTGCTCTGGCTCGGAGCCCGGCGCCTGCGCACCACCGCGGGCAATCCGCGGGTCGACGGGGCCGCGCTGGTGCTCGCATTCGGCGTGGGCGTGCTGTTTGTCGCGATTCCGGTGAGCACCTACGCGATGTCGGCACCCGACTTCGCGCGCTACGTCGGCCACTGCGGCAAGCTCGCCCAGCCCGACGCTGGACAAGCCCTGGTGCCGATCGGCCCGCAAGACAGACCTCTCTCCATGATCGAGGTGCTCGACCCGCTGTGCCCCTCGTGCCGCGGCTTCGAGGCCCGCTTCTCGCAGATGGACGCGCGGCTTGAGCTGAGCCGCCGCGCGCTGCTGTTTCCGCTGGACAACGCCTGCAACTGGATGGTGGGCGAGGCC
The DNA here is from genome assembly GCA_963778655.1 of uncultured delta proteobacterium. Taxonomy (GTDB): domain Bacteria; phylum Myxococcota_A; class Polyangia; order Polyangiales; family JAFGIB01; genus CAVZVA01. Next base: position 580,615 of record CAVZVA010000005.1, on the reverse strand, counting down.
GTGCACCCGGGCGCGTGCAGCATCAGCGAGGCGGTGCTGTGCGCGGGCCAGCGCGCCGACGAGGTGCTGGCCTGGTCGTTCAAGAACCAGGAAGCGATCGTCGAAGCCACACGCGCTGACCCCAAGGCCGCCGCGCGCATGGTCTCCGAGCAGTTTCCCGACCTCGCGCGCTGCGTGGGCAGCGCATCGGCGCGCGCACGGCTGAACGTCGCGCTGCGCTACGCGGTCAAGAACAAGCTGCAGGTGCTGACGCCCCAGGTATTCGTCCAGGGGCTGCGGCTGTGCGACGAGGATACCGATCTCGGCCTCGACTTCGCGCTGCCGCGTCTGATGGCGCAGGCCCGTTCCGGCCCGGCGGGCGCGACCGCGCCCTGAGGTGTGCTCACCATGACGCGAACCCTCTCGCTGCTGCTCGCCCTGGTTCTGATGCTGCTGCCCGCGGTGCTGGTGCGAGCATGGACACAAGCGGCCAAGGCGCGGCTGGCCGCAGCCGAGGCGGCCGCCCAGGCGGGCCCGGCCAAGGTCGCGGTCGCGGCCGAAGCCAACGAAGCCTATTGCACGCCGGAGCTCAAGCAGGTGCTGCGCCGCGTGCTGCAGAGCTGCGGCCTGCTCAGCAGCGGCGGCGGGCGCGGCTGCCAGCCGGTCGACGCCAAGAACGTCGCGACCATGAGCGGCGGGGACTTCAACTCGCTGTTCCTGCCGATGAAGGACCGCGGAGCGATCGTGCAGTTCGACAAGGAGTCGCACGACCTCGACGCCAATGCGACCGCGCTGATCGACTCGATCTTCGCCGACCGCAGGGGTGCGAGCTACTTCTTCGTGGTGGCCCGGGCCTCGCCCGAGGGCGCCGAGGGCTTCAACCGCGAGCTGTCGCGCGCGCGCGCTGAATCCGTGCTCAAACACCTGCAGGACACCTTCCAGGATCCCGATCTACAACAGCAGGTGGGCCTGCTGTGGCTGGGCGAGGAGTACGCTCAGCTCGACCCCAGCTTCTGTCAGTGGAAACGCAGCGGCAACCCGGGCGAGTGCCAAGCCCAAGAGCTCAACCGGAGCGCCTTCATCACGTGGATCGATTGCACGCTCTAGCTCAACGGGAGGGGCACGCGCCCTCCCCGCCCCGGCGGGGTACGCTGCGCTCACTTTGGGCTGGGGCGCTGGTGATCGGGCTTGCGTGTGGGCTTGCGGCCTGCGATGGCGGCGACTCGAGCGCAGCGCCGCCCCCGCCCGCGAGCCGCGTGGAAGCCGTGGCCCCCAAGGCGGCGGCCACTGATCCGCTCGCGGGTTTCTGCGACAGCCATGCGGCGGTGGGCCAGGGTCGCGCGTTCCACATGCCGCCGCTCGACGGCGCCGCTGCCCCGCCGCCCGCCGCTCACCACCTGTTGTGGCTCAACCTGTGGGCCACCTGGTGCAAGCCGTGCGTGCAGGAGCTGCCCATGATCGCGGGCTGGCAGAAGCAGCTCGCCGCCAAGGGCAAGGCGATCGACCTGCGCTTCGTGTCGGTGGACGAGGATGCGCAGACCATCGCCGCGTTTCGCGCGCAGCACCCGAACGTGCCTGAGACGCTGAAGATCGCGAACGCGGCTGCGCTGGCGCCCTACATCGCGGAGCTCGGGCTCGACAGCGGCGCCGGTTTGCCGATCCACGTGTTCGTCGACGACACCGCGCACGTGCGCTGCGTGCGCTCGGGCGCGGTCACCGATGCGCACCTGCCGATCGTGACCTCGATGCTGCAGTAGCTCCCCCGCGAGCTTCCCATCCGAACCGAATTCACAGGAAGACGGGAAGCTCAGAGCTCTCTTTCTTCCAGCCTTCGCGCCTTCCTGTTGCAGCTTCGGCAGCGACGCTTGCGGGACGGCGCTACGCCAGCATACCGCGCAGCACGTACTGCAAGATCCCCCCGTGCAGGTAATACTCGAGCTCCTGCGGCGTGTCGATGCGAGTGAGCACCTCGAGCTCGCGCGAACCGGCCTTCACCCGCAGCCGCTTGCGCGGGCTCAGCCCCTCGGCGATGCCCTCGATCGCGAACAGCTCTTCTCCGCTCAGGCCCAATGATTCGCGCGTCTGGCCGTCGACCAGCTCGAGCGGCAGCACGCCCATTCCGATCAGGTTCGAGCGGTGGATGCGCTCGTAGCTCTCGCATAGCACTGCCCGTACCCCGAGCAGCGCGGTACCCTTGGCGGCCCAGTCGCGCGACGAGCCCGTGCCGTATTCCTTGCCCGCGAGCACGATCAGCGGCACGCCCTCTTCCCGGTAGCGCATGGCCGCGTCGTAGACGGACATCTGGACGCCGTCCGGCAGGTGCCGGGTCACACCGCCCTGGGTTCCGGGCGCGAGCAAGTTGCGCAGGCGCACGTTCGCGAAGGTGCCGCGCATCATCACCTCGTGGTTGCCGCGGCGGCTGCCGTAGGAGTTGAAGTCGCGCACGTCCACGCCGTGCTGCTGCAGGTACGCAGCGGCCGGGCCGCCCGCCGCGATGTTGCCCGCTGGCGAGATGTGATCGGTGGTGACCGAATCACCCAGCACCAACAGCGCGCGCGCGCCGGCGATGTCCGCAGGGGGCGCGGGCACACCGGGCTGCACGCCCTCGAAGAAAGGCGGCTTGCGGATATAGGTCGACTCCGGCTGCCAGGCAAAGCGCTTTCCGCTCGGCGCCTCCACCGCGCGCCAGCGCTCGGGCCCCTCGAACACGTGGGCATAGCGCTGCTCGAACATCGAGCCGGCCAGGTTGTCGCGAATCGCGGCGCTGATCTCGCTCTGGCTCGGCCAGATGTCGCGCAGGTAGACCGGCCTGCCGTCCTTGCCCTGGCCGAGCGGATCCTGCGCGAAGTCGATGTCCATGGTGCCCGCGATCGCGTACGCCACCACCAGCGGCGGCGAGGCCAGGTAGTTCGCACGCACCTGCGGGTGAATGCGTCCCTCGAAATTGCGATTGCCCGACAGCACGCTCACCGCTACCAGATCGCCTTGCTTGATCGCGTCCGCGACGGGCTGCGGCAGCGGGCCGGAGTTGCCGATGCAAGTGGTGCAGCCGTAGCCGACCAGGTTGAAGCCGAGCGCCTCGAGCGGGGTGCTCAAGCCCGCCTTGCTCAGGTAGTCGGTCACGACCTGCGAGCCGGGCGCCAGGCTGGTCTTGACCCACGGCTTGGCGCTGAGCCCGCGCGCCACCGCCTTCTGTGCGAGCAGGCCCGCGGCGATCAACACGGCCGGGTTACTGGTGTTGGTGCAGCTCGTGATCGCGGCGATCACCACGTCGCCGTGCCCGAGCTCGAGCTTGCGCTCACCGAGCTCGAGCGCCACCTTGCTCCCGGCGTCGCCCTTGCCGCCGAGCAACGCGGGCAGCGTGCGCGCGAAGCTCTGCTTGGACTCGCGCAGCGGGATCCGATCCTGCGGCCGGCTCGGCCCCGCGATCGATGCCTCCACGCTGCCGAGGTCCAGCCCCAGGGTGTCGCTGAAGCGCAGCTGCTGACCTCGCTGCCGGAACAACCCTTGCTCCTTGCAATAGCGCTCGACCAGCGCAACCTGTTGCTCGTCGCGTCCGGTGAAACGCAGGTACGACAGCACCTCGTCGTCGACCGGAAAGAAGCCCATGGTCGCGCCGTACTCGGGTGCCATGTTCGCGATGGTCGCGCGGTCCGGCAGACTGAGCCCATCGAGGCCATCGCCGTAGAACTCCACGAACTTGTCGACCACGCCCTTCTTGCGCAGCATCTGCACCACGGTCAGCACCAGATCGGTGGCGGTGACTCCCTCACGCAGCTGGCCCTGCAGCTTGAAGCCGACCACTTGCGGCACGAGCATCGACACCGGCTGGCCGAGCATCGCGGCCTCGGCCTCGATGCCGCCGACGCCCCAGCCAAGCACGCCGAGCGCGTTGACCATGGTGGTGTGCGAATCGGTGCCGACCAGTGTGTCGGGATAGGCCAGCGTGGACCCGTCGCGCTGGGCGCTGAACACGACCTTGGCCAGATGCTCAAGGTTTACCTGGTGCACGATGCCGGTGCCGGGCGGCACCACGCGCAGGCCCTGGAAAGCGCCCTGCCCCCACTTGAGAAATCGGTACCGCTCCCCGTTGCGCGCGAACTCGAGCCGCACGTTCTCCTCGAACGAACGCAGCAGCCCGAAGCTGTCGACCTGGACCGAGTGGTCGATCACCAAGTCGACCGGCTGCAGCGGATTGATGCGCGAGGGATCGCCGCCGAGCGCGGCGAACGCGTCACGCATGGCGGCGAGGTCCACGACCACCGGCACGCCGGTGAAGTCCTGCAACAACACGCGGGCCGGCCGATACGCGATCTCGCGGCTGGGCTTGGCTTTCGGGTCCCAGGCCGCCACGGCCTCGATGTCCGCAGCGCTGACGGTCTTGTCGTCCTCGTTGCGCAGCAGGTTCTCGAGCAGCACGCGCAGCGAGAACGGCAAGCTGTCGACGCCCTGCACGCCGGCGCGTGCCAGCGCATCGATGCGGTAGAGATCGAAACGACGCCCGCCCAACTCGAGCGTGGCCTTGCTCCCAAAGCTATCCAGTCTCATGTTCGTCCTCGCTGCGGGGTCCCTCGCCCGGCGTCGCGCGCGGTTTGGCGCGACGCGCCTCGCGGAGAGCACGGGATCCTCGATTGCCCTGATATACCCCACTTTCAACAGCGACCCAGCCGGGTTTGTGGAGCTGGACAAGGCCCAAGCGAAGCGCTACACGTGGCCCGCAGCTCTCGCGGTCTCCCGACGGCGATGGCTGCGCCCCCGCCGAGCGGGTGCGCAAGGCGCCGTAGCCAAGCGGTCAGGCAGAGGTTTGCAAAACCTCCATACACCGGTTCGAATCCGGTCGGCGCCTCCGGACGCGGGGGGGTCCAGCAGGCGTGACGTCGCCGGCACCCCTGCCCCAAGAAGATTCTACGGGGACTGGAACCCGTGCCGAACCCGCGGGTGAGGGCTGCGTTACGGTTTTGTGACGCGCCGGCGGGCGCTATGCTGCCACGCACGCAGCAGCGGGGTTTGCTTCGGTGTCGTCTACCTTTTTGCGCCGCCTGGTTCATGCGGCCGCCCTCGGGGGTCTGTTGGGCGGCCTCGCCGCGACCGCCAGCGCGCTCTCCGATTTCGGGGCGCACTGGCTGTGGCTCGACGGCTTGCGCGACCGGGCCGCGCTGCTGGAGCGCCTGCTCGGGATTCAAGCACCGCTGGGGGTCGCGGTCGGCTGCGCGCTCGGCGCCGTGCTCGGCGCTAGCGAGGGCGCGCTCGAGCGGGCGGCGGCGCGCGTCGAATCGCTCGCGCAGCGCGCCCGCGTCGCCGACGCGCTGCGCGCGCTGCGCCTGACCGGCGTGTTCTCGCCCGGCTTGCTGTTCGTGGGCGTCTCGCTCTTCACCGGTGGGAAGATGTCCCGGCTGCCCGCCAAGCACCTGATCGAGGTGCTCGTGTGCTGCACGCTGCTGGCCGGAGCGCTCGCCGCAACCTACCTGGCGCACCGCCTGCACAGCCGGGCGCGGCCCGACCCGCGGGCGCGGCGCCGGCTCGGGCTGCTGGCCGCCGCGGCCGGGCTTTCGCTGGACAAGGTCAACCAGTGGGTCCTGCCGAACCTCTACGACTACTTGCACGGCGCGCTGGCCGTGGCCGCCTTCGCCCTGTACATGAGCGCCGGCTTCTTGCTGCTGGCCCATGCCCTGGGTGCGCACCAGCGTCGCGCGCTCGCGCTCGGCCTGCTGCCCGCGCTGGCGCTGTCGGGCCTGGCGCTCTCCGACACCCTGGGGCGTCTCGATCACAACCAGAACGTGCGGGTGGCGCTGCTCAACCCCAACGTGCCGCACTCGCGCACGCTGCTGCAGGCGCTTGCGCCCTTGCTGATCGAACCGGCCCAGCGCCGCGCGATGGCGCAGGCGCGACTGAAGGCCCAGCTCGCCCGCGCGCGCCGCGCGCAGCGGCACCACGAGCACACGGGTCCGGTGCTGGACGACGCCCACTTGCTGCTGATCACGATCGACGCGCTGCGGCCCGACCACCTGGGCGCCTACGGCTACAAGCGCCCGACCTCGCCCGAGCTGGACGCCTTCGCCAAGCAGTCGGTGGTGTTCGATCACGTCTATGCACCCGCCCCGCACTCCAGCTACTCGCTGTGCTCGATGATGACGTCGGAGTATCTGCACGAGACGCTGGACATCAACGAGCCGCCCCCGAGGCAGACGCTCGCCACGGTGCTGGGGCGAGCCGGCTACCAGACCGCGGGCTTCTACACCGAGGGCATCTTCCACACCGCCGGCGAACGCCTGAGCGCCTACGCCAAGAGCGCGTTCGGCTTTGCGCTGCACGACCAGGTGACCTACAGCGCGGAGCAGCTCACCGACCGTGTGCTGAAGGAAGTCGACCGCACCGTCGCGCGCGGCGAGCCCAACTCCTTCTTCTGGGTGCACTACTTCGACGTGCACGAGCCCTACCAGGCGACCCACTTCGGCACCTCCGACATGGATCGCTACGACAGCGAGATCTTGCATGTGGACGGCCAGATCGCGCGCCTGATCCGCGAGGTGCGACACAAGCTCAAGCGCACCGTGATCGTGGCCATCACGGCAGACCACGGCGAGGAGTTCTACGATCACGGCGGCGTCTATCACGGCTCCTCGCTGTACGAGGAGCAGGTGCGGGTGCCGCTGATCCTGAACGCGCCCGGGTTCGCGCCGCGCCGCGTGGCCACGCCGATCACCACGCTGGACCTGGCGCCCACCCTGCTCGCCCTGGTCGGCCTCGACGCTGCGCCCAGCATGCGCGGCGACGACGTGCGCGAGCTGGCGCTTGGCCAGGACGAGGCTGTGGGGCCCACCTTCTCCGCCGTGATCCACAAGAAGATGGTGGTGCGCTGGCCGTACAAGCTGATCGCCGACCTGCGTTTCGGGCTGTACGAGCTCTACGACCTGCAACACGACCCTCGCGAGCGCGACAACCTGGCCGACGAGCGGCCGGACCTGCGGGCGGCTCTGCGTGCCGAGGTCTACGGCTGGCTCGATTCGCTCGGGCCCAACGCGATCGGCGACGGCCACCCGCGTGCGGTCGCGCTGGAGTGGGGACGGCTGGGGGATCGGCGCGCGGTGCAGCCGCTGGGCCGGTTGCTGGCCGATGACGCGGCGGCGGCCGCGGACCGCGCCGAGGCCGCGCGGCTGCTCGGCAAGCTCGCCGACGAACGCGCCGCCCCCAGCTTGGTGCGCGCGATGGGCGACCCGGACAAGCGGATCGCAGCCGAGGCCGCGATCGCGCTCGGCCGCATGTTCGACCCGCGGGCGCGCAGCGCGCTGCGCCGCCTGGTCGAATCGGAGGACCCGCAGATCCGCGTGCGCGCGGCGGTCTCGCTCGGGCGCCTGCGCGACCCGCGTGCCGTGCCGGGGCTGATCGAAGGGCTGTGGATCGGGCAGGACGAGTACGAGCGTCAGGAAGCGGTGCGCTGGCTCGGGCGCCTGCGCGATCCGCGCGCGCTCGATCCCCTGATCCAGGTGCTGCCCGAGGGGCGCACGCGCTACTTGGTGCCGATCGCCCTGGGCATGATCGGCGACGACCGCGCCTACGAGCCGTTGATCGATCTACTGGCCTGGGATCGCCATCCCAACGTGCGCGACGCCACCGTGCAGGGGCTGGGGTTGCTCGGCGACAAGCGCGCGATCCCGCTGCTGACCCAGCTTGCATCCGAGGAGGACTCGCTCAAGCTCGCGACCGAATCGCTGGTGCGCCTGGGCGCGCTGCGCGCCGGCGCGATCGGTGGCACCGACCTGGTGGCCGGCGATCCCGGCCTGCGCGACTTCACCGGCTGCCACGTCGGACCGATCCGGCACGACTGGGACTACCAGCACCGTACCACCTGCGTCACGCGCAGCGCGGCGGCCTCGCTGTGGCTGCAGGTACCGCGAGCCGTGACCGCCGCACCCTACGGCGTGCGGGTCGCGCTGAGCATTCGCCGCACCGACGCGGCGGCGGCCGCAACGCTCAAGCTCACCATTGCGGGCCGGCATCTCGACCCGGTCCGGGTGGACGGCTCGTGGGCGGAGTACCGCTGGACGCTGCCCCCCGGCAGTCTGCGCGCGGGACGGATTCAAGCGCGGCTTTCGGGCGACGGCCCGCGCACGCGCTTTGCCGTCGACCACCTGCTGCTGCTGCCGCGCAGCTCCGAGCTGGTCGCGCAGAGCGTTCAGTAGCCGGTGCCGCGAACGCCAGCGCGAGCGGACGCAACTTGCGCTCAGGGCGGCGCGTCGTGCAGGGCAAGGCCGCGCACCACGCGCAGCGCAGACTGGGCCCAGCGCGCGACGGCGAGCAACTGCCCGCGCTCGTCACTCAGCAACAGCGGCTCGAGCTCTGGCACGTCCAGCGGCGGCGCCTCGCCCAGCACGTGCGCCAGCGGGATCGGCCGGCCGTGCCGCGCATGGTCGGCGCCGGCTGCGTCCAGCCGCAAGCGCGGCACGTGCGGCAGCGCGTGCTCGAGCGGCAGCAACGCCCCGACCAGCGCTTGTCGCGCCGCGGGGTCTCCGCCGGCCGCCTCGAGCAACAGCGCGCAGTCCGCCGCGGCCGCGAGCTCGAAGCTGCCGGAGGCCGTGCGCCGCAACGCCGAAAGGTGGCCCGCGCAGCCCAGCGCGCGTGCCAGGTCGCGGGCCAGAGCCCGCACGTAGAAGCCCTTGCCGCAGTGCACGCGCAGCGCAATTTCCCCGCGCGCCGCGTCCACGGCATCGATCTCGAGCGAGTGAACCACGACCTCGCGCTGCGGCGGATCCACCGCCTCGCCCCGACGCACGCGCGCGTAGAGCGGCCGGCCCGCGCGCTTGATCGCGCTGATCGCCGGCACCTGCTGCACCGTGCTGCCCTCGAACGCACGCGCTGTCTCGCGCACCTGCTGCAGGCCGAGGCCGCTCGGCAGCGGTGCCGTGCGCAACGCAACGCCCGCGGAGTCGAGGGTGTCGGTTTCCGTGCCCAGACGGATCCGCGCCTGGTAGCGCTTGTCGTCGAGCGCCAGGTAGCGGAGGATCTTCAGCCCCTCGCCCACGCCCAGCACCAGCAGGCCGGTCGCCAGCGGATCGAGCGTGCCGGCGTGTCCGACCCGGCGCGTCTGTAGCGCCTTGCGCGCGAGCGCTACGATGTCGTGCGACGAGCGTCCGGCCGGCTTGTCGACGAGCAGGATCCCATCGCTCACGAATCGATCAGGCCCAGGGCCCGTCCCGCCTCGGCCAGGACCAGCTCGCGCGCGGTACGCAGGTCGCAGCTCAAGGTCGCTCCGGCTGCGGCGCGGTGGCCGCCGCCGCCCAGCGCGGCCGCGATCTGCGAGACGTCGACCTTGCCGGAGCTGCGCAGGCTCAGCCGCGACAGCAGCTGCCCGAAGTCGGTCTCGTCGGAGCGCGGTCGCCGCTCCCACAACATGATCGAGACCTCGACGCCCTTGATCATCCTGCCGTACTCGACCATGCCCTCGACCATCCGCTCGCTCGCGCCGGCGCGGTCCAGCATACTGCACGGGACGCACAGGATCGCGACCCGACCGGTGAACTCGGTCTCAATCGCGTTGATCGCGAAGCCGAGCAAGCGCAACCGCTCCATCGGCCAGCTCTCGAACACGTGCGAGGCGACATGCCACGGGTCCACGCCGAGCTCGACCAGCTCGGCCGCAAGCCGCAGCGTTGCCGGCGTGGTGCCCGCGTAGCGGAAGTTGCCGGTATCCGCCACCAGCGCCGTATACAGCGGCTCGGCCGCCGCCCGCGGCAGCGGGCGCACCCCGAGCGCGGTCGCCAGCTCGATCACCACGATCGCAGTGGCGCAGGCCTCGACATTGCGAACCACCACGTCGCCGAAGTCGTCGTGCACCACGTGATGGTCCACGATGATGCGCGGCCCGGTGATCGCCAGCGGCGGCAGCGTCCGCGGCAGCAGCGAGCGCGCGGCGGTGTCCGTGATCAGCATGGCGTCGAAGCGCGCTCCGGCAGGAACGCTCTGGCGGATTTCGGCGACGCCCGCCAGAAAGCTCACCGTCTCCGGCACCGGGTCGCGGTTGTAGAGCACGACGTCCTTGCCCAGAGCCTTGAGGATCTCGGCCAGGCCGAGCATCGACCCCACCGCATCGGGATCGGGCAGCACGTGACAGCTCAGCAGGAAGCGCTTACCGCCTCGAATCAGCTGCAGCGCCTGTTCGAATCCCTGGTTCACCGCGTTCCCCCTTCACGTGCGATCTCCGAAAGCAGCGCCTCGATGCGCGCCGCGCGGTCCTGGTCCTCGTCCCAGTAGAAGCGCAGCTCCGGCTGGTACTTGAGCTTGAGGCGGGGCGCAAGCTCACGGCGCAGAAAGCCCGCCGCCCGCGACAGGGCCGCGAGCGCGGCCTGCCGCGCGCGCTCGTCCACCTCGGCCCGCAGCACTCGCACGTAGATACGGGCGTGTCCCAGGTCGTCGCTCACCTTCACCGCGGTGACGCAGCAGTCCGCCGCGCCAGGATCCCGCACCGCTCCTCGCACGAGCAGATCCATCAACTCAGCCTTGATACGCTCCGCGACCCGCTCGGCGCGCCTGGTGGAAGCTCCGCTCACGTTTCAGACGACTCCTCGTCCCACTCTTCCACGCCGGCGTGCGGCTCGCCCACGTGTACCAGCTCCACGCTGCGGTCCAGGATCAGCGCTTCGGTCAGGCCGGTGACAAAATCGGCGATCGTGTCCAGCATCGAATTGGCGTGGCGGGCCTCGTTGGACACCACCGCGAAGCCGATCACCGCCCGGCGGTGTTGATCCATCTGCGCGACCTCCGCCACCGCGGCGTTGAAGCGATGCCGCGTGCGGTCCACGATGCGGCGCACGACGCTGCGCTTGCCCTTGAGCGAATCGTTGCCCGGAAGGCCCAGCGTGATCCGGCAGACTCCAACTACCACTGCCCGGGCCTCCTGGCGTCGGGCCTCACAGCGAGGCCGACACCTCCTGGATCTCAAAGCACTCGATGATGTCGCTCTCCTTGACGTCGTTGAAGTTGTCGAGCCCCACGCCGCACTCGAGCCCCGCCGACACCTCGCGCACGTCGTCTTTGACCCGGCGCAGCGACTTGATCGTGCCCTCCCACACCGGCACGGAGTCGCGCACCACGCGCGCGCGACCCGAGCGCGTGATCTTGCCATCGGCGACGAAGCAGCCGGCGATGGTGCCCTTGGGGATCTGGAAGAGCTGGCGCACCTCCGCGTGTCCGAGCGCGATCTCGCGATAGACCGGCTTGAGCAAGCCGAGCATGGCGCTCTTCACCGCGTCCACCGCCTCGTAGATGATGTTGTAGGTGCGGATCTCGACCCGTTCCTCTTTGGCCAGCTTCGACGCGGTGCCGCTCGGGCGCACGTGAAAGCCGATGATGATGGCATTCGAGGCCGAAGCGAGCATCACGTCGTTCTCGGTGATGCCGCCGACGCCGGAGTGGATCACCGTGACCTTGACCTTGTCGGTGGCCAGCTCCTCGAGGGCCTTGACCACCGCCTCCCCGGAGCCCTGGACGTCGGCCTTGACCACGAGCTTCAGCTCCTGGACCTCGCCTTCCTTCATCTTCTCGAACAGCGCATCCAGACCGGCCTTGGCTCCGGCCACCGGCTGGCTCTTGGGCGCTACCTTCTTGCGACGTTCGGCCAGCTGCTGCGCGACGCGCAAGTCGGTGACTGCGTAGAAGGTGTCGCCGGTGTCGGGCACTTCCGACAGGCCCAGCACCTCGACCGGCGTCGAGGGACCGGCCTTCGCCACCTGTTTGCCGCGGTCATCGGTCATCGCGCGGATCTTGCCGTAGGCAGCGCCTGCGACCACCACGTTGCCGGTGCTGAGCGTGCCGTCGTGCACCAGCACGTTGGCCACCGGACCGCGGCCGCGGTCGAGATACGACTCCAGCACCACGCCCGCCGCGGGCACCTTGGGATTCGCGCTGAGCTCGAGGAGCTCGGCCTGCAGCAACACGCCGTCGAGCAACTCCTCGATGCCGTCGCCGGTGATTGCGGAGACCTTGTAGAACTGGGTGTCGCCACCCCACTCCTCGGACTGCAGCCCTTCGGCCGCCAGGTCGCGCATGACCACCTCGGGCCGCGCATCCGGCTTGTCGATCTTGTTGACCGCGACCACGATCGGCGTGTTGGCCGCCTTGGCATGGTTGATCGCCTCGCGTGTCTGCGGCATCACGCCGTCGTCGGCAGCCACCACCAGGATCACCACGTCGGTGACCTCGGCGCCGCGCGCGCGCATGGCGGTGAACGCCGCGTGGCCCGGGGTGTCGAGGAACACGACCGGTCCCTTCTTGTGCTCGACGCGATAGGCCCCGAGGTGCTGCGTGATACCGCCCGACTCGCCGGCCGCCACGTTGGTCTTGCGGATGCGGTCGAGCAAGGAGGTCTTGCCGTGATCGACGTGGCCCATCACGGTCACCACTGGCGGTCGCGGCTTGCGATCCTCGCCGGCGTCCTCGAAGCTGCCGCGGGCCTCGACGATGAACGCGTCGTCGGTGACTGCGACGTTCTCCACCTCGAAGCCGAACTCCGAGGCCAGCACCCCCGCGGTGTCGGCGTCGAGGCTGCTGTTGATGTTGACGCCCATCATGCCCATCTGCATGAGCTTGCCGAGCACCTCGGTCGCCTTCAGCGACATGCGCTGCGCCAGCACCTGCAGGCTGATCTGATCCTCGATGCGGATTACGCGCTTCGCCGCGCTGGGCGTGGTCAGCTCCGGCTTTTGCGCCTTCTTGCCCGGCGCCATCTTGCGCGCGCGCCCCGGCCTGCCGCGCTGCGGCTGGCGGCCGGTCGGGCCGATCGCGGAGCGCGCCAGCTCGCGCCGCCTGGGCGCCGGCCCCTGTTGCGCGACGCGCGCCGCGTGCTCGGACACGATGCGCGAGCGCGCCGCCTCCGAGAGCTGCGTCACCGGCGTCGCCACCAGGTTGCCACGCGCCACCACGCCGGGCGGTAGGTCGCTGTGCGCCAGCCTCTGCTGAAACGGCAGCGGCCCACCGCGGCGCGCCGCCGGCTCGAACGCGCGCTCTGCGGCGGCCGACGCGGCAGCGGCGGCGGGTGCTTCGGCTGCTGGCGGCAGCGGCTCGGGCTCGCTCGCCCGAGCGGCCACGGCGGGGGGGGCCTCAAGCGCGGGCGCGACGGGCGCGGGCCGGCCTTCCTCCTCGCGCGGCTTGGCCCCGGCAGGCGCGGTGGCGGCGGGCGCGGGCTCCGGCGCGCGGCGCACGGGCGCTGCGGCCTCCACGCTGCGACGCGTCTGAGCCGGCTCGGCCGGCGCCGACGGCGCGGGCGTGGCGGCGGCTGTAGCTGCGGCGGCTTCGGCTTCGCCGTCGTCGCGCTTCAGCGAGCGCCTGCGCACGACCGTGGGACGGATCCGCTCCTCGACCACGTTCTGCTGCTTTTCCTTCTCGATCGCGCGCTTGACTCGATCGGCGTCGGCGACGTCGATCGAGCTCATGTGATTGCGCACCGGGATCCCCAGCGACGCCAGCTTGGAGACCAGCTCGCGATTGTCGAGCCCGAGCTCGCGAGCCACCTCGTATACGCGAGTCTTGTTCATGACACCTCCGCAACAAGCTGTGCAGCACAGCGAGCCGCGCGTTGCAGCTCTTCGGCGATCAGCGGGTCGGTCACTGCAACCACCGCGACCGTCTCGCGCCCGAACAGCTTGCCCAAATCAGCCTTGTCTCCGTGCACCAGGCAGCTGGCTCCCAAACGCGCGGCCGCCTCGGTCAGCTCCCGTCGATTGTCCACCGCGTCGCCGGCCACCACGAGCAGCCGCGCACGCCGAGCCGCGATCGCCTCGCGAGCCCGCTCGCCTCCGATCGCCGCGCTGCCACTGCGCCGCGCCGCGCCGAGCAGGGCGCGGATGCGCCGCGCGTACTGGCCGCCGGCCCATTGCAGCAGCTGCTGCGCGTCGACCGCCTGCCGGGTGCGCAGACCTCGGGCCAGCGCACCGCTGCGCACCGCGGCCTCGACGCAACGCCTGAGCGGGTGCACCGAAACCCCTCGGCCGCCCTCCCGGCGCGAGACATCGGGCACGGGCTGCGGCGGATCGCCCGCCAGCACGAAGCGCAGCAGCTCCGCTCGCCCGTCGGGCTTGCGGCAACCCACGCAGGTACGCTGCGCCTGCACGCGCTCGTTCGAGTCCGGGGTGCTCATCAAGCGCTCGACCCCCCGTCCGCGCCGCTCGGAGCCTTGGCCGTCTGCTCCGCCTCCGCAGCGCGCTGCGCTTCGGTCGCGGCCCTGGCCTCGGCGGCAGCCCGGGCCTCGGCTTCGGCCTCGGCCGCACGTGCGGCCGCTTCGGCGCGGGCCTGCGCCTCGGCCTCGGCCTGCTGCTCGCGCGCTAGCCTCTGTCCCTCGTCGACACGCGCCGCGTCCTGTTCCACGTAGACCAGCACGTTGTCGCGCAGCTCCTGGGCCTTCTTGCTGCCGAGCCCGGTGCGGATGGCCAGGCGGTCAATGTCCTCTTCGCCCTGGATGTCGTGCACGGTCTTGTACCCGGCGTGCTGCAACAGATCGGCCACGCGCGCGGTCACCCCGCGGACGAGCAGCAGCAGGTCCCGTTCCCCGAGCACCTTGCCGCCGTCGCAAGCCTCCTCCAGACGCTTGAGCCGCAGCCGTTCCATGGCCTCGGCCGCGCGCCGCCGCAGCGACGCGGCGTTGGACGGGCCGCCCAGCCCCTCGAGCGAGCCGAGCTCCTGCTCAGAGGCCTCCGCCACCTCGTCAAGGCTGCGGAAACCCTGCTTGTAGAGCGCCAGGGCGGTGCCGCGGTCGAGCTTCTCGATCGAGGCCAGCGCGGCGATCGCCTCCTCCTCCATCAGCTTGAACTTCGATTCGCCGATCACGTCCAGCCGCCAGCCGGTGAGCTGCGAGGCCAGCCGCACGTTCTGGCCGCGGCGGCCGATCGCCAGCGAGAGCTTGTCGTCGGGGACCACCAGCTCCATCGCGCTGTTGGCCTCGTCGATGATCACGCGCGAGACCTCGGCCGGCGCGATCGCGTTGCACACGAAGCGCGCCGGATCGCGGTCGTAGGGCACGATGTCGATCTTCTCGCCGCGCAGCTCCTGCACCACGGCCTGCACGCGCGAGCCCTTCATGCCCACGCATGCACCCACCGGATCGACGTCCGGGTCGCGGCTGCTGACAGCGATCTTGCTGCGCGCTCCAGGCTCGCGCGCGGCGGCCACGATGCGCACGATGCCCTCGTAGATCTCAGGCACCTCCATCTCGAACAACTTGACCAGCAGGCCGACGTCCGTGCGCGACAGGATGATCTGCGGCCCGCGCGCCTCGCGGTCGATGTCCGCCAGATAGGCCACGATGCGATCGCCCGGCCGGTAGGTCTCGCGCGGGGTCTGGTAGCGCTGTGGCAGCACGCCCTCGGTGCGCCCGAGGTCGACGATGATGTTCGAGCCACGCTCGAAGCGCCGCACGATGCCGGTGATGATCTCGCCCTTGCGATCCTTGTACTCGTTGAAGATGTTCTCGCGCTCCGCATCGCGGATGCGCTGGATGATCACCTGCTTGGCGGTCTGGGCCGCGATCCGCCCGAAGCCGTGGCGGGCCTGGGTCAGGCCCAGCAGATCGCCGAACTCCTTGTCCTGCTGGCGGGCGCGGTCGGTGTCTTCATTCAGATAGAAGATCTGAAAACCGAGCTCCTCGCCGAGCTCGGCCTCGAGCCCATAACGCTTGGCGTCGGTGAACGAGATCTCGCGCTCCGTGTCGGTCACCTCGTCGACGACCGTCATGTACTGGAACAGGTCGACCTGACCGCTGTCGTCGTTGAAGCGCGCTTCGATCTCGCGGTTCACGCCGAAGGTGCGCTTGGCCGCGGTCAGGATCGCCTGCTCCATGGTCTCGACCAGGATCTTGGCGTCGATGCCCTTCTCCCGGCTGACCTGATCGATGATGTGGCTCAATGAAACGGTGCCTTCTTGCATGGCTACCTCTCGGGGGCCGGACGTGCGGCGCCCGCCTGATGCTCAGAAGCGATAGATGAGATTGGCCTTCGCGATGTCCGCCAGCGGGACGCCCAGCTCTTCACCGCTCACGTTCAACTTGACGATGTCCCCCTCGATTCCTCGCAGCACGCCCTGCAAGCGCCTGCGTCCTCCGACCGGATGGCTGGTGCGCAGATGCACCTCGCGACCGGCGAAACGCTCGTAGTCGCGGCGAGCGACCAGAGGGCGATCCAACCCGGGCGAGCTCACCTCCAGGCGGTAAGCGCCGGGCAAAAGCGCCTCACCCTCCACGTCGAGCGTGGTGGACAGGTCTCGGCTGACGGCCTGGCAGTCCTCGAGCGACACGCCCGAGCGTCCGTCGGATTGGTCGGGACGCTCGATCAGCACCTGCAGCACGCGCCCGTGCTGGCCGGTGAAGCTCACCTCCACCAGCGCCAGCCCGTGGGCGGAGCAGATAGGCTCGATGATCGCGCTGAGCTTCCGGTGCTGTTCGCTGTCGCTGCGCATGGCCGTCCCGTGCTGCCCCGGAGGGGAACCGTGCCGGCAGCGAAAAAACGACAAAAAAAGGCGGACCCAACGGGAGGCCCACCTAGGCGCGGTCCCTTACTTCTGCGGCGCTGTGTACCACATGGCCGGCAACCCGGCAACCACGCGGAACCGTTCGCCCCGGCCGTCCGATCACCCGCTGCGAGCCCGCGCCGAGAGCGGTCCCCGGGCGCTGGCTCGGGCTCAGGCCGGACGCGCCAGCAGAGGGCTGCCCAGACCCGGCACGGTGACGCCCGTATCGGGGCGCTGCGGCCGCAGCAGCGGACCGTGCTTGCGCAGCAGGCGCTCGGCATGGGCCAGCGCCAGCGGCGTGTCGACGTCGACCCAGCTCGCGTCTTCGACGTCCACGCAGCGCATGCGCGCGTCGCGCGCCAGCTCGGCGATGCCCTGTGAGAGCGAGCACCCCTGTGGTCCGTCGACGCGCTCGAGCGCTTCCACCACGGCGGGCGTGATTCGGAACACGCCCGTGTCCAGTGCGTCGTAGCGCGCGAGCTGCTTGCCGATGCGCTCGATCCGATCGCCGCGCAACGCCACCTTGGTGGCATCGTCGAGGTCGATGCACTGGGTGATCTTGAAATCCACGCCGAGCACGGCCTCGTCGGTGGCGAGCGGGAAGCGGCGCAGGCGCTGGATCAGATCGGGAGACCAGATGTGGTCGCTCATCAGCAGATAGGTCGGCCCCTCGACGAAGCGCTTCGCCTTGAGCAACGAGGTGCCGTTGGGCTTGAGATACTCGGCGTTGTGGACGAAGCGCAGCGCCAGCTCGAAACGGTGGGCGCGCAGCTGTTGCACCAGCACGTCACCGAGATGGCCGACGACGACGACCGCTTCCTCGATCTGTGCGAGCTCGAGGCCGCGCAGCACGCGCACGATCAACGGCACGCCGTTGACCGGGTTGAGCGGCTTGGGGTACGGCTTGCCCCGAACCAGGCGCTCGCCCAGTCCGGCGGCCAAGATAATCGCGCGTTCCATGCGAGTTAAGCTCCCGGTCGCCCCGTAGCCTTCCGTGACATTTGCGCCACACCGGTGTTGCCGGGTCACCACACTGTGACCTGGTGTCACACCTGGAAGCCGTATCGGCGGCGTAAAAATTCGATGATCTTGCTTGGGGCTCCAATTTTTGGACGATCTCGTGCTAACGCTGGGCGAACAAAGCAAACCGTGCGCCAAGCCCCTGTCTTCTGTCATGTTTCCGGTCCGGCGCGCGCCTTGCACGCGCGCCTGCGGAGCCAGGCTGGCTCCGCTCGAGCGGCGCGACAGCTACTACCGCCACCGCGCCCGGCCGGATCCCCAACCCGTTGCGCAAGGTGCCATGAAGCGACCCTCTGAGATCAAACCTCCGTCCGGAAAGCTCGGCGTGCTGCTACCCGGCATGGGTGCGGTGGCGACCACCTTCGTAGCGGGCTGCATCCTCGCCCGGCGGGGCATGGCCAGCCCAATCGGCTCGCTCACGCAGATGGGCCGCATCCGGCTGGGCAAGCGCACCGACAACCGCGAGCCCTTCGATCCATGACTATTCTCGCTGGCGCAGCTCGCCGGACCTGGTTTTCGGAGGCTGGGACTTCTTCGCCGAGGACGCCTACGCAGGCCGCGGTCCATCGCCGACGTGCTCGACCCGCGAGCACCTGACGCGATCGAGACGAGCTATCGAGCATCAAGCCGATGCCGGCCGTGTTCTAGCAGGAGTACGTCAAGAGCTCAACGCGGCCAGAACGTCAAGCAGCGGCACCTCAAGATGCAGCTCGCCGAAGCAGTTGCGGATGACGTCCGGCGCTTCAAGCAAGACAATGGCTCGACCGCCTGCATCGCCGTTTGGTGCGGCTCGACCGAGGTCCACCACGAGCCAACGAGGTCCACAGCTCGCTCGAAGCGTTCGAAGACGGCCTGCGCAAGAACGTCGCCGCGGCATCAGCCCCTCGCATGGTCTACGCGTACGCGCTGCCTCAAGATGGGCGTGCCCTACGCGAACGGCGCGCCGAACCTGTCGCTCGGACATCCCCGGCGCTGCTGAGCTGGCGCGCAAGCAGAACCTCCCGATCAGCGGCAAGGACTTCAAGACCGGCCAGACGCTGATGAAGACGATCCTCGCGCCCGGGCTTCAAGGCGCGCATGCTCGGGCTCGAGGGCTGGTTCTCGACCAACATCCTTGGCAACCGCGACGGCGAGGTGCTCGACGATCCCGAGTCTTCAAGACCAAGGAGGTCAGCAAGCTCGGCGTGATCGAGACTCATCCTGCAGCCTCAGCTCTACCCCGAGCTGTACGGCAACATCTACCACATGGTGCGGATCGACTATTACCCGCCGCGCGGCGACAACAAGGAAGGCTGGGACAACATCGACATCGTCGGCTGGCTGGGCTACCCGATGCAGATCAAGATCGACTTCCTGTGCCGCGACTCGATCCTGGCGGCGCCGATCGTGCTCGACCTGGCGCTGTTCCTGGATCTGGCGCAGCGCGCCGGCTTGAGCGGGATCCAGGAGTGGCTGCTCTTCTATTACAAGAGCCCGATGACGGCGCCCGGGCTCTACCCGGAGAACGATCTGTTCATCCAGCTGATGAAGCTGAAGAACATGCTGCGCTGGATGAAAGGCGAGGACCTGATCACCCACGTCGGGCACGAGTACTACGACTGAGGGGTCGAGCACGACTACAACGACGGCTACGAGGACGAGGACGACTGCTCGGGGTAGGGGTCAGCCGCGGGGGGTGGTGCCGTGGATGTACAGCCGGGTGCCGGGGCTGTTGGCTGTGGGGTAGACGCCGTGCCAGCCCTTGGGCAGCGGGGGCTCGGCGAGCTCGAATAGCCACTTGGCGTCGAGCGGGGCCAGGTTGATGCAACCGTGGCTATGGGGGCGGCCGAAGCTGTTGTGCCAGAAGGCCGAGTGAAGCGCATAGGCGAGCTGGAAGTACATCACGTACGGCACGTCTTCGATCGAATACGGACCGTCGATCGCTTGATCGCCGTCCATGGTCGCGGTCAGGTGCTTGCTCTTGATCCGAAATGAGCCGGTCGGGGTCTCGAAGTTCTTGAGCGGATCGAGCTCGTCCTTGACGCGGCCGCTGGAGATCAGCGTGGCGTAGACCGGCCTCGGTCCGACGTAGGCCACCAGCGACTGCGCGCCCAGGTCGACGTCGATCCACTTTTCGTCGTCCCCCACTTCGGCCGGCTTCTCGCGCGCTTCGATGCGCGCCACGTCCTTGACGCGGTAGTAGCGCCCGTCCGCGTCCAGGTCGTAGTGACCGCCGCGCAGCGCTTGCTCGCCGGCGATCGCGAACATGAAGTGGTAGCCCGGCTTGCCCGCGCTCTGCAGGTGGCCACGCGCGTTGCGCTTGTACGCCAGGTCGCGCTTGGACATCAGGAAGCCGATTGGAAGCGCGATGCCCTGCTCGACGAGCGCCACGCCGTGAAACTCGCTGCCGTGCACCTCGCGCAGGCCCGCGCTGGGAATGAACTCGTTGCTCTGCGTGCGCCAGTAGTGTCGGGCGCCCTTCTGCATCTCGCGGTCCAGGCTCACGTAGAAGCCGCGCTCCATGCGCCGCATCAGCACCGAGCCCTCCTCTCCCAGCAGCGACGCGAGCGTGGGCACGGCGGGGTCCTGTGCCTCCGGTTGCTCGTCCGGCTCGGGCGCGGGCGGGCCCGCGACGTGTGCAAGCGCCTCGGCGCTGCCGGGCGCGACCGTTCCGGCGTTGAGCCCGGCGTCCGCTCGCGCCACGCCGGCATCTGGCGGGGCGCGGCCGGGGATGCGGTAGCCCTCGAACTGCGCCGCTTCCTCGTCGCTCGGCAGCCGGCGGTACACCGGCGTGTTGCGCCGCACGCTGTAGCCATAGGGATAGGGCAACGGCGCCGCGAGATCCGGCTGCAGCGCCGGCCGCTGCGGCAAGCGCCGGCCGCTGAACGCAAACGCCAGCGTCGAGCACACGAAGCCGCCGGTGTCGAGCGCGTACCAGCCCTTGCGACACTTGTCGTAGCCGATCGGGTCCGCGCTGAGGGCTTGCATCACGGCGCCCGCGCGCAGGTAGCCGATGCGCGGCGCCGCGCGTAGCGGCGCTGCGCGCACCTTCACCACGAAGCTGGCCGCGAACAGACGCACCGGCGGCCCGCTCCGCTCGGGAGGCTCTGGCGCTGACTGCGGCGCCACCTGCCGCAAAGGCGCAGGCTTGGGGGCCCGCGCCGCGTGCTCGGGCTGCGAGCGACACGCCCACGCCAGCGCGGCGAGCACCAGCAGCGCGCGACCGCCTGCCCGGTTCGGCCGCGCCCACGTCGCCGCGCAGCGGCGAAACCCGCGACCTGCGCACCGTTTCACCAGCTGTCGCGCCTCCCGCTCGCGTGCGCGCACTGATTTCACGTCACCGCGGTGGCGTCAACCCCGCGCCCGGCACCGCGGGCGGGGCTGGTGCGGCTCGGGTATATGATGCCGCGATGCGGGCCGAGGCGAAGCCATCGCACGCGCTCGGCGCGGTTCTCGGCATCTTGGGATCGCTGCTGGCGCACGCGCTCCTGCTCGCGCTGTTGGGCTGGGCCGGCAGCATGCCCACGGTGGACTTCGAGGTTCTGCCCCCGAGCCACGTGCAGCTGGGACTGACCGAGCCGAGCCCGCTGCCAGCGGAGCCGCCTCAGGCGCCGACCGCCAGCGCACCGCACGCCGCCGCGGCACCGGCGCCCGCCGCGCCCAAGCCACTCAAGCCCAGGCGCGTCCGGCCCCATCCCTCGCCCGCCGACGCGGGCATCGCGGACGCCGGTGCAGACGCGGGCCGCGATGCCGGCGCGCTCACCGCAGCAGATGCGGGCCGGCCGCTGCTCGCGGCCTTCGCGCCGGCCGGCACGCAGATCGCGCTGCGCCTCCAGCTTTCGCGCATCCGCGACTCGGACCTCGCGCCCGAGGTGCGGGCACTGCTCGAGGCGCTGCCCGATTGGCGCATGCTGGTGGACGGCTCCGGGCTCGACGCGCTGCGGGACCTCGAGCGTCTGTATCTGGCCACCCCCGATCTGCAGCGCGCCAGCGTGGTGATCGCTGGCCAGTATCTCGGCGGGGAGCAGGTGCCTCGAGCCGCGGTGGCCAAGCTGGCGCAGGCGCGCGGCGTGAGCGCGACCTGGCGCAAGCACGGCAATATCCCGGTCGCGCCGTGGGCCAACGCCGACGACACCGCGCGCGTGCTGGCGCTGATCGGACCGCGGCGGTTCGCGATCACGCGGCCCGAAGACCTGCCGCGGGTGCTGCAGATCGCCCGCGCGCTCGCGCGCCGCGCCGGCCAGCAGAAGGGCACGACGCCGGCACCGGATGCCGTCGACGCGCTGCTCGGCCTGCATCAGGGCGAGATCCTCGCGCTCTCGGTGGAAGGAGCGCAGCAGTTCGTGCGCGGCAACCTGACCGGCGTACCGAAGCGCATCGAGCTCTCGGTGCGCAGGCGTGACGAGCAGACGCTGGAGGTGCGCGCGAGCGCCACATTCGCCAGCGCCGCGGCCGCGAGAGCGGCGCTGCGGTACTGGGAGAGCACGCGCGACCGCTTTGCCGACCATCCGCTGCTGGCCTTCATCGGCATGCGCCAGCCGCTGCTCGACACCGCGCTTCACGCAGACGCCGAGCGGCTCGAGGCGACCACGGTGGTCACCGATCAGCAGGCGCGGGTGGTGCTCGGCCTAGTGCGCGGCGCCTTCGGATCGACCGAGGTCGATTCGAGCGACCGCACCCCGGAGGCCTTGCCGAGCCTCACCCCGAGCCCGTCCGCGCCCCAGCAGCAGGGGCGCGGGCCGTTCAGCCCGCCAGGTCCTTGAGACGCTTGGCCACCGAGGCGCGCACCTTGCGCGCCTCGGGTCGCGCGGGGAACGTGCGCTCCTGCTTGGTAAACGGATCGAGGCCGACGTGCTCGGGCCGCCCGGGCACGACCTTGACGCGCAGCTTCACCAGGTCCGGCACCACGATCTCACCGGGACCGTCCTTGCCAAGCTCGCGCTCGATGATTGCCAGGAGCTGATCGAACACGTTCTGGACGTCCTTCTTGCCGAGGCCGGTCTTCTCGACCAGCTCGGCAATGACCTGCGCCTTGGACATGCGCTTCGCTGTCGTCGCCATCGGTTCTCTCCTCAGCCCCGTGGGGGCAATTGGCGGAGAGATATGCATGGTCGGGTCTGCGAAGACAACCGCTTTCCTCGGCGGGGCGGGCTTTTTTGCCTGCTCCCAGTCCTCAAGCTCGAACGCCCCAACATCGCGGAGGCATGCCCGTCCCGGGACCCGGGGCGCCATCCAACCGCCCCAGCCAGGCCCGCAGAGGCCACAGGTTGTCCACAGCAGCCGCGAGCCAGCCGCAGCGCGTTGCGCGGCCTGCCGCGAGCGCCGGATCACAAAGACAACCCACTGTAATCACTTGCATTTATTCGGCCTGTTCGGACCCGATCGAGAGCTCGAGCTACCTCGCCTGGGGGGGGACGCCCCCAAGATGTCCACAGCCGCGAATTTGGAAGTTCGCGCGGCCGCGACAAGCGCGTCGGCGCGCGCGCGCATGCGTCTGTCCTGGGCGGGGGTCTGGTGGTCGAACCCCAGCAGGTGCAGCAGGCCGTGGGCGAGCAGCCACGTCACCTCGTCCAGCGGCCGGCGACCCGCGCCGCGGGCGTTGCGAGCGGCCGTGGGCAGCGAGATCACTACGTCGCCGAGCAGGCGCCCCGCAGTCTGCGGGGTCGGCTCGCCCTCGGCCATGGCGAAGGCCAGCACATCGGTGGTCCGATCGAGCCCGCGGTAGCGGCGGTTGAGCCGGCGCATGACCGCGTCGTCGCACAGCCGGATCGACAGCTCCGCGTCGCGCAGCGAGAGCGCCGCCAGCATGCGCTGCGCCCGCAGCCTCAGCGTGCGCGACGAGACCAGCACCCCCGCTGCCCCCGCTGCGCTCAGCAACACCGCCACGCGCGCAGCATCGGCGCCGCCTTGGTTGCGGTCAAGCACGGCCCGCTGGCAACCGCTTGCCATCGCGGGTAGAACCGCCGGGCATGTTCTCCAAGATCGCGATTGCGGACCGCGGAGAAGTCGTGATGCGCGTCGCCCGCACCTGCGAGCGCATGGGCGTCGCAACGTTGGGCTTCCACGTCGGCGCGTCGGCGGACGCTGCGTACGCCGCCGCTTGTGACGAACGGGTGGCGATCGAGCTCGACGCGAGCTCGCGCTTCGACAGCGCGGCCCTGCTGCGCGCGGCCCAGGCGGCCGGTGCCCAGGCCGTGCACCCGGGCGGGGGCGCACTGGCGGCCGACGCGGCCTTCGCCCGCGCCACGGTCGAGGCCGGCCTGTGCTTCGTGGGCGCCGCGCCCGAGACGCTCGAGCGTCTGAGCCGCTGCGACTGCGCCAGCGAGCTCGCGCGCCTGGCCGGCGTACGCGCGCTGCCGCGCTCGCCGACCGTGCTCACGCGCGCGCAGGACGCGGTCGAGCAGGCGCGCGAGCTCGGCTATCCGCTGCAGCTGGCGCCGCCGCTAGCGGGCGCCGAGCTGGTGGTCATCGACGGCGAGGACGAGCTACTCGCGTCCTTCGAGGACGCGCTTTCGCGCGCGCGTGCGGCCGGCGCCGGCGGCGTGCAGCTCGAGCGCTGGCTGGAGCGGCCTCGCTTGCTCTCGGTGGTGCTGATCGCGAACGACAAGGACACGCTCGCGCTGGGCGACGTTGAACGCAGCCTGCAGCTCGACGGCCGTACCATCCTAGACGAGGCGCCCGCCCCTGCCCTGCGCTCGCCTCGCGGCGCGCAGCGACAGCTCGCGCTGCGCGACGCCGCGATCCGCATCGCCTCCGAGGCCGGGTTGCGCGGCACGGGCGCCGCGGACTTCGTGCTCGACCTGGACGGCCGGCTGTACCTCAGCGGACTGCGTCCCGCGCTGGCGGCGGAGCACGCGACGATCGAGATGTGCACCGGCCTCGATCTCGTGGAGCTGCAGCTCAAGGTCGCGGCCGGCGAGCCGCTCGGCCATGAGACCTGGCGTGCGCGCGGCGGGGGTCACGCGGTGCAGGCGCGGATCGAGGCCGAGGGCACGTTCCAGGACGCGGTGGAGATCACCGGCCTGCGCTGGCCAACCGTGGCGCCGGGCTCGCTGCGGATCGACACCGAGCTCGCGCCGGGAAGTCGGGCCCCGGTCGACGTCGATCCGCTGCTCGCCAAGGTGACCGCCTACGGGCCGACGCGGCACCAGGCCGTGCTCACGCTCGATCGCGTGCTGGCCGAAGCGACGCTCGAGCCGGTGCCCACGAACCTGGCGTTCGTGCGCGAGATCCTGAGCGACGAATCGTTCCGCGCCGGTCAGTACGACACCGCATTTGCCGCGCAGCTGCGCAGCGAGCTCACGAGCCGCACATGATCGTGGTCGCGCCGGCGAAGATCGCAGCCTCGCCCAGCTCGTCCTCGATGCGCAGCAGTTGATTGTACTTCGCCACCCGCTCCGAACGCGATGCCGAGCCGGTCTTGATCTGGCCCGTGCCCAGTGCGACCGCCAGGTCGGCGATAAAGGTGTCCTCGGTTTCCCCGCTACGGTGCGAGATGATCGTCGAGTAGTCGTTCAGGCGCGCGAGCGCGACCGCTTCGAGGGTCTCGGTGACGGTGCCGATCTGATTGACCTTGATCAGGATCGAGTTCGCGATCTCTTCCTCGATCCCGCGCTGAAGCCTCCGCGTGTTGGTGACGAATATGTCGTCGCCCACGAGCTGCACGCGATCGCCGAGCGCTTGGGTGAGCAGCTTCCAGCCCTCCCAGTCGTCCTCGGCGCAGCCGTCCTCGATCGAGACGATCGGATACTTGTCGCACAACGTCGCGTAGATCTCGATCAGCCCGGCGGCATCCATCTTCTTCTTGTCGAAGGTGTAGCTGCGGTCGCCGGCCTCGAAGAACTCGCTCGAGGCCGCGTCGATCGCCAGCGCCACGTCAACGCCCGGCTCGTAGCCGGCCTTCTCGATCGCCTCGAGCACCACCTGGATCGCGTCCTCGTTGCGCTCGAGCCGCGGCGCGAAGCCCCCCTCATCGCCGACCGAAGTGGCGAGCCCACGCTGCTTGAGTAAGCCCTTGAGCGCGTGGAAGGTCTCGACGCCCGAACGCAGCGCCTCGCTGAAGCTGCGCGCGCCGATCGGCACCAACATGAACTCCTGGATCTCCAGCCCGTTGTCGGCGTGGGCTCCTCCGTTGACGACGTTCATCTGCGGCGTCGGTAGGATGCGCGCCTGCGCACCACCGAGATAGCGCCAGAGCGGCAACCCCACCTGGCTAGCCGCAGCCCTGGCCACGGCCATCGACACGCCCAGAATCGCGTTGGCGCCGAGTCGCGCCTTGTTCTCGGTCTCGTCGAGCCCGATCATCAGGCGGTCGATCTGGGGCTGCGCCAGCGCGTCGCTGCCGACCAGCGCCGGCCCGATCACCTCGATCACGTTGTGCACCGCCTTGGTGACGCCCTTGCCGGAATAGCGCTCCGCATCGCCATCCCGCAGCTCGTGCGCCTCGTGCGCACCAGTCGATGCGCCCGAAGGCACCGCGGCGGTGCCCACCGCTCCGGCCTCGAGCTCCACCTCGACCTCAATCGTCGGGTTGCCTCGCGAGTCCAGAATCTCTCTGGCGAAGACGTCCTTGATGATGGTCACAGCACAGCTCCTTGGGAGGGAAAGATGGCTGGCTTAGCGAAGCGAGCCGCGCATTGTCAACGACCGCCTCTGACGCTCGGGCTCAACATTCGAGGTAAGGCTCGACTTCCATGCGCTGACCGCGACAATCGTGTCAGAGCGAGCCGGGTGTTGGCACAACGATGGTCGCGGCCCGCAACCGGACCAGGAGCACAACACCAGCCATTTCAGAGGGTTGCGTGAAGGGGTTGAGTCCCCTCGGCAACGGCCTGGAGTTTGCATGGCTTTCCCCCGCGGGCGCGTTGGATGTCGGCCGTCCCGTGACGAGTGGCAACGAGCAGCGGGGTTTGGAAAATCGAAAAATCCTGCTTCTGGATTGAATTTTGGTAGTGTATGATCTTTCCGCTCGTCGGTTCTTGGGACAGCCAAATCGGTTTGGACTAGCGGGCTCCGACTGGAGCCAGGTTTTTTAGGAGGAATTCATGAAGGAGCTTGCTTCAAAGATGCCGCGCAAAGTGATGATCGTGCTGGCATGTCTGGCGATCTCACTCGCGGCCGTTGGCTGCAAGAAGAGCAGCAGCTCGCCTGGTGACGGCGGTGTCGACAGTGGCACATCCGGCAGCGGCAGCGGCGGAACCGGCGGTAGCGGCGGCAGCGGCGGCAAAGGCGGTAGCGGCGGCATGGGCGGCAAGGGCGGCAGCGGCGGCATGGGCGGCAGCGGCGGCACCGGCGGCAGCGGCGGCATGAGCGGCAGCGGCGGCACCGGCGGCAGCGGCGGCACCGGCGGCACCGGCGGCTGCAGCGACTGCGATGGCGGCGTCGACAACGACGCGGGCTGAGAACGCGACCTGACGCAATCGTGAAGAGGCCGGAATCTCGCGAGAGGTCCGGCCTTTTTCCTTTCCCGCGTGAGACGCGCGGCCGCTTGCAGGGGCGTCCTCGGGCCGGACGCGCCCAGCTCACGCTCGCTCGCTCGGAGCCTCCAGCTTGCGCAGCCCGGCCGCAATCTCCGGGCGCTTGAGCGGCCCGTCGTAGAGCGCGATCAGCTCTTGCAGCGCGCGTGTGCCGCCCTCGTCGCCGGCATCGCCGCCGGCGATGCGCCGCCACAACAAGCGCTCCAGAGCGCGGAAGCGCGACGCCCGCCGCAACGCGGTCGCGAGCAGCCCTACGGCGGCCGCGTCGTGCGGATCGAGGCGCTCGGCGCGGTGCGCATAGCTCGACGCCAGACCGGGGCGCCCGATCTCGAGCGCGATCGCGGCCGCCTCGCGCAGTGCCGCCGCGCGCTGCGCCGCGGTCAGCGCCCGGTCGCGCGCGCGCGCCATGGCTTCGGCGATGCGCCGCTTGCCCTCGCGACCCTGGGCCGCGCCGCCGCGCACGGGCGCCAACAGCTTGAGGAACACAAACGCGACGAACAGCGCCCCTGCCGCCAGCAGCACCACGTGGCCGACCTGCTCGCTCACGCGCGCGACTCCAACCGGCGCCGCGCGCCCAGCGCGGGTGGGGCCTCATGCAGGGGGCGGGTGCGAAGCACGGACATCGCCCCGAGGTATACCAGCATCCGGCCCGTTGCGGGCCGCGCGCGCAGCCTCAGGGCGTACGGTAGACGCGCAGCGCGTAGGGTCCGGCGCCCCGGTACATCAACGTCTGAAGCCGGTATGCACCGCTGACGGGCGGGCACAGCTCGGACTGCAGGCCGAGCACTGGAAAGCGGTCTTGCTGGGGATCCTGCTGCACCTCGACACCGTTGGGGTCGTAGAGCAGCAGATCGAGATCCTCGACGCCCTCTCCAGCGGCGCCCAACACGCGGTAGCAGGAGCCACCGCGCAGCACCAGCAGGAAGTCGCGGTGCGCGCCCTGCCGAAGCTCACCCTGCAGCAAAGGTCCGTCCACCACCAGCGCCTGCGCATAGCGCTTGGCCATGCCGGCGACCAGCTCCGCAGGCGCCGCACCCTTGGCCACCGTCGCCTCGAGGTGCGTCTCCGGCGATGCGCTCAGCTCCGAGGCCGCGTTCGACTGCGGGTGGGCGTTGCACGCGACTGCCGCGAGCAGGATGGGCACCAGCCACGTGTTGTCTAGAGCGTCCATCGACGTCGCTCCCTGCGGCCTTGCTAGACTGCCTTGGGCCAGCGGATCTGCACAGATGAGTCAGGTCTCCCAAAGCGGAGCGAAGCGACCCCGCGGGAGGGTGGGGCCCCGACAGCTCTGCTGGCGGGGCGAGAGGGTCGCGTGCCCCTCCCGGTCACAGAAGCGAGGTCCTGTCTTGACGTGAGTAGACCAGCATCTCTCGTGGGTCTGAGGCGCAGCCTCGCTAGTCCCTGGAACAGTGATTTCTAACGCAATCTCGACACGCCCTCGACGCTGCTCGCGGCGTTGCGCTCCTTGAAAGGGGGCCTACCCGTCCTGCGTCGCGCGCCTTGCGAGCAACGCCGATTCCGAGCCGATATTGCACAGCTATCACTGTTCCAGGGGACTAGAGCTGAAGCTCGAATGGCATCAACGCCAGTGGCTCGCCCTGTCCCAGCTCCTGCAGCGCGCCCACCATGCGCAGCAGCGAGCGCAGCTGCGGCGGCACTCGGATCGAGGCGCCGCTCTGCGCCGATGGAGGCGTCGAGGCGGCGGATTCGGAGGGACCCAGGACGTAGTCGAGCAAGCTGGTCTTGCGCAGCGGCCGTACCACCACACCGGCGTCCGCGCCGAGGCCTGCGAGCTGGCGCGCGCGGATCAACGCGGACGCCAGCCCGCCCAGCCGATCGACCAAGCCCAGGCGCTGCGCCGCGTCTCCCGAGTAGACCCGCCCGCGGCCGAGCACGTCGACGGCCTCGACGAACATCCGCGTCCCTCGGCCACCCGCTCGAGAAACAAGCGGTAGTAGCTGCGCATCAAATCGGCCAGCGCCGCGCGCTCGTCGTCGGTGAAGGGTTGGAAGATGCTCTCCGCTCCGGCGCGCTTGCCACGCTTGAAAGTCTCGATGTGCACGCCGAGCATGTTCGCCAAGCCGACCACGTCGACCTTCCCGTAGAAGATGCCGATCGAGCCCGTGAGCGTAGTGGGGTCGGCCCAGATCTCGTCCGCCGCCGACGCCACGTAGTAGCCACCGCTGGCGGCTACCGCTCCCATCGACGCGATCACCGGCTTGTGCCGCCGGGCGCGGCGGACGGCGCGCCAGATCTTGTCCGACGCTTGGACGGCGCCGCCGGGTGAATCCACGCGCAGCACGATCGCGCGGATGTTCGGATCCTTGGCCATCGCGTCGAGCTGGGCGATCACGGTCTCGCCGCCGGTCATATGGATATCCACGAAGGGGATCTCCACGCTCTCGCCGTCGACGATGTCGTCGTCCACCACGACGACGCCGATCGAGGGGCGTTTGCTCCAGCTTCGCGGCTCGGCAGCGGGCAGGGTGCTGGTCACGCGACGACCGCCGAACACGGCCAGCGCATCGTCGAAGTCGTGGTCGTCGGCGCTCGCTTTGATCAACCCGGCATGGATGGCGGCCTGCGCCAGGTGCGGACCCTGATCCATGATCTCGGCGACCCGCTGCTGCGACACGTGCAGATCGGCGGCCAGATCCACGAGCTCGCGGTGGTGCGCGTCGTCGAGCAGCGCCGAGGTCTCGGCGCGCGCCGCCTCGCTCAGCTGGCCCTGGGTGTACTGTTCGGGCGCGCTCTTGTAGGGACCGATGCGCACGAAGTCCGCGCGCACCCCGATCTTGCGCAACGTCTCGCCGAACAGCAGCGCGTTGCTGGCGTTGCCGAGCAGGCGCACGTCGCCGGCGGGATCGAGCAGGATCTCGTTGGCGCCAGCACAGGCGTAGTATTCGGATCCGCTCGCGGAGTCCATGTGGCACACCACCGGCTTGCCGGCGGCGCGCAGCGAACGGATCTGCAGGCGCAGCTCCTGGGCGTAGGCCATGCCGATGCCAGAGTTGCGCGGCCTGATCAGCACGCCGCCGATACGCGGATCGGTGCGGGCGCGCTCGAGCGCCAGCACGGCGGCGATCTGGCCGCGGGAGGACAGCCCGGCGAGCTTCAGGTCGAGCACGCGCACGGGCGCCGGGATGCCGGGGCGGTCCTGGCCCTCGCTGCGCAGCATCGCATACCAGCCGACGCGCTTGCCGAGACCGCTGCCGAGCGTGCCGCCGCCGAGCGCGCTGGCGCGGCCCATGCTCACCGCGAGCTCCGCCACCACCCGCAGCGCGGCGTCGGGGTGACCCAAGTCCTCGACCTCGACCAGACCCGAAGCCGTGCCAACGTAGGGGATCTGGAGCGCCACGCCGCCGCGCCCGCCTACCGCGGCGCCGCTGTGCAAGGCGCGCTCGAGGCCGAGGTCGAGCGTCAGCGCGTCGTTGCCGAGCGGTCGCAGGCCCACGGACAGCACACCCGAAGACCCCAGGTCGAGGCCGGCAGTGCCGAAGCCGCTGCGCGACACGAACAGGTCCCGTCCGACCAGCCCCAGGCTGAGCCGCGGATCGGGCCGGAACAGCGCGCCGACGTCGATCGCGGTCAGGCCGTCGAAGCGACCATTGCCGGAGGCGAAGGTGCGCGTGGTCAGGCCCAGGCTGAAGCTGCCGTTGGGTGACAGGGCGATGCCGAGCGCGGCCATCGCGCGATCGGCGGCGCTGTCGCCCGGGGGGCGCGCGGCCCACGGGCCGGGTCGAATGCTCTGGACCGTCACTCCCAGCGCGAGCGGGCCGAAGATGGGGCTCGCCAGGTAAAGCGCGTCGCCCTGGCCCAGCCAGCTGCCCCGCTGGTCGACCTCGCTGTGCAAAAGCGCGACGCTGTAAGCGGGAAGGCGCCCCAGCGCGGCTGGATTGACGTCCATCGCAAGCGCATCGTCCTGCAAGATCAGGGAGGATGCGGGGGTAGCGACCGGGTCGGTGGCGCGGTGGAACTGAGCGTGCGCCAGGCTCGCCACGGACAGCGATGTCAGCGCGAGCGCGGCCGCCCGCTTCAGCCTGCACATGCCGACCCACATAGCACCCTCCGGGTGGGGTGGGCGAGGGTTGCCTGCATGCGCATGCTTGGAATCCGCCGGGCACACGCGCTAGCGTACGCCCCGGCCATGCAACGCGGACGGAAGGGACGATGCGGCGGCATCTGGGTGCCGTTGGTGCTGGCGTGCGCCCTGCTGCTGCACGCGCGGGAGCAAGCGCGCGCGGACGAGCCGCCCGCAAGCGAGAAGACGCCCGCCCCGCAGGAGGCGCCCGAGCACGCAACGTCCGAGCAGGCCCCTCCCGAAGCGCTCGAGCACTACCAAAAGGGGCGCGACTTCTTCCGCGCGGGACGCTACTCGGAGGCGATCGTGGAGCTCAAGGCGGCGCTGGCGCTGGATCCGAGCTCGCCCAACCTGCTGTACAACGTGGCCTACACCTCCGAGCTGCTGGGCAACGTGCGGGAGGCGATCACCTACTACCGCAAGTACCTGCTGGTGCTGCCGGAATCGCAGGCCGCCGAACGCAAGAAGGCGCTGGGGACGCTGCGCCGGCTGGAGGGCCGGCTCGCGGTCGAGCCCAAGCCCAATGCGTCGGCCGCTGCGGCGGCCGGCCAGCCGGCGTCGCGCGGCTTCGGGCGAGCGGACTTCTGGTTCTGGAGCACGCTGGGCAGCGGTGCCGCCCTGCTAGCAGGAGGCGCGGTGACCGGCGTGCTGGCGTTGCAGCGCCAGAGCGATGTGCGGCGCTTCGTGGCCGGCAGGGACGGAAGCCTGGCCAAGCGTCAGGGCCTGATCAACCAGGCTCACACGCTGGCGCTCTCGTCCGACATCCTGACTGGCGCAGGCGCCGCGCTGGTGGTCACCGCGGGCCTGCTGTTCTTGCTGCGCGAGCCCAAGGCGGCACCCCGGCGCGACACGCCGACTGCCGCGCTCGCAATCGACCAGCACGGTGCGCTGTTGCAGCTGCGCGCGCAATTCTGACCCGCACGATCGGCGGAAGGCTCGCCCTTCTCGAGCCCGCCCGCACGGGTGCTCCCAGGCATGGGGCGCGCGAATCGAGCCACGCGGGAGGCTCGCGTGACCCTCCCGCTTTGCTGTGCGGCCTTGCCCTCAGCTCTGCAGCGACTTCAGCTCCAAGAACTCGTCCAGGCCGAACTTGCCCATCTCGCGGCCGTGCCCGGACTGCTTGTAGCCGCCGAAAGGCGCCATCAGGTTGAAGTTGCCGCCGTTGATGTCGATCTGCCCGGTGCGCAGCTTGCGCGCGACGCGCTTGGCGCGCTCCGGGTCGCCCGACCACACCGCGCCCGCCAGACCGTAGATGGTGTCGTTGGCGATGCGGATCGCCTCCTGCTCGTCCTCATAGGTCAAGATCGACAGCACAGGCCCGAAGATCTCCTCCTGCGCGATGGCCATGTCGTTCTTCACGTCCGCGAACACGGTGGGTTTGACAAAGTAGCCCTTGGCCAGCCCCGCGGGCGCCTCCGCGCCACCGGTGACGAGGGTGGCCCCCTGCTCGATGCCTTTCTTGATGTAGCCGCGCACGCGGTCGCGCTGCGCCGCCGAAACCAGCGGCCCCAGCCGCGCGGCACCGCCCATCGGATCGCCCACGGTGAAGGTCTCGGCCGTCTTCTTCGCGATCGCCACC
This sequence comes from uncultured delta proteobacterium, assembly GCA_963778655.1. GTDB lineage: Bacteria > Myxococcota_A > Polyangia > Polyangiales > JAFGIB01 > CAVZVA01. The sequence continues at coordinate 548,013 of CAVZVA010000005.1, read as the reverse complement.
GCCTCGTCGCGGCGCGACTTGGGCACCAGCAGGCGCGTGTGCGCACTGCAGGTCTGGCCCGAGTTCATGTAGCAATTGCGCACGGTGCCGGCGACCGCCTTCTCGAAGTCCGCGTCGTCGAGCACCACGCTCGCCGACTTGCCCCCGAGCTCCAGGTGCACGCGCTTGATGGTCTGCGCCGCGAGCTCGGACACGCGGCGGCCAGCCCGCGTCGACCCGGTGAAGGAGATCATGTCGACCTCGGGATGAGCGGCGAGGGCCTCGCCGACCACGGGGCCGTAGCCGGTGACCAGGTTGAACACGCCGGCAGGCAGCTCGACCTGCTGAATCACCTCCGCCAGCAGGAAGGCGTTGAGCGGGGCGACCTCGCTCGGCTTGAGCACCACGGTGCACCCGGCCGCCAGCGCGGGCGCGACCTTGGCCGCGATCTGGTGGAGCGGGTAGTTCCACGGCGTGATGCAGCCGACCACGCCGACTGGCTCCTTGAGCACGAGCGAGTTGCCGACCTGCTCCTCGTACGCGAGCTCGCTTCCGAGCTTGGCGTAGACGCCGAAGTTCATCGTGGGCAGCCCCGCCTGGATCATCTTGCTGAGCGGCAGCGGCATGCCGACCTCCTGCGAGATCAGCGCCGCCAGCTCGTCGCCACGGGCCGCGAGCCCGGCCGAGATCTTCTGCAGGTACTCGGCGCGCTTGGCCGGCGGGGTCGCGGACCATGCCGGGAAGGCGGCGCGCGCGGCCTTGACCGCGCGGTCGATGTCGGCGGCGGTGCCCTCGGGCACGCGGCCCATCACCTCTTCGGTGGCGGCGTTGATCACGTCGATCGTCCCCTTGCCGTTCGGGGTGACCCAGTCGCCGTTGATCAAGAGCTTGTCGTAGACCTTCATGTCGTCTCCTCTGGCTGGCGGACTGTCACGGTGGAAAGATTTCGCGCGCGAGTCAAGCGCCCGACTCAGCCCCGCCGTGCGGCCGCGCCCGCCCGCTACTGCGCAAGCGGATGCCCCCCACGGTGACCCTTGCGCAACGGGCCAAGGTACTGGAATTGTGCCGCTTTGATCGACGACAAGGGAGCCACCAGAGGACCTGCACGCATGCTATCCTACAGGCCGATGGGCCCGGGTGTACGGACAGATCTCCCGGACGGCACGGACGGAGGGCAGACCATCGCCCCACCAGATCCACTGCTAGGGACCACGCTGCTCGATCGGTACCGCGTGCTCGAGCGCATCGGCGCCGGAGCGATGGGGGCGGTGTATCGCGCGGAGCAGGTCGGCCTGGGACGTCCGATCGCGCTCAAGGTGCTCAAACGCCAGCAGGAATCGGGCGGCGACGTGGTCGCGCGCTTCGAGCGCGAGGCGCGCGCGATGAGCGCGCTGGCCCACCCGAACACCGTGCGCGTGTACGACTTCGGGGCCACCCCGCAAGGTCTGCTGTTCCTGGCGATGGAGCTGCTGGAAGGCGAGCTGGCGACTCACCGCCTGGGGCGCGACGAAGCGGTGAGCACGGCCGAGGCGATCGGCTGGGTACGCCAGGTGCTGCGCTCGCTTGGAGAGGCGCACGCCAAGGGCATCATCCATCGCGACATCAAGCCCGACAACATCTTCCTGGCGCGGGTCGACGGCCAGAGCGAGCCGGTGGCCAAGGTGCTGGACTTCGGCATCGCCAAGTCGATCGAGGGCGAGCGCAAGCTCGATCAGTTCGAGACGCTCGACGGTACCGTGTTCGGTACGCCGCGCTACATGTCGCCCGAACAGGCGCAGGGCAAGCCGCTCGATCACCGCAGCGACCTCTACGCGGTGGGCATCGTGCTGTACGAGCTGCTGGTGGGCGAGCCGCCGTTCGTGGACAAAGACGCGGTGATCGTCATGGCCAAGCACATCCGCGAGCAGCCGCCCCCGCTGCGAGTGGCCGCGCCCGGGCGCACCTTTCCGCCGAGCTTGCAGCGCGTGCTCGACAAGGCACTGAACAAGTCGCCCGCGCTGCGCTTTCAGGACGCGGACGAATTCGAGCATGCGCTGCTGCGCTGCCTGCGAGACGCCGAGCTGATCGAGCACATGCCGCGCCGGGGCCGGCGCCTGCTGGCTTCGGCGCTGGCTGCGCCGAGCTGGGCGCGCTGGGCGCTGGCCGCCGGCGCAGCGCTGCTGTTGGCTGCGGCGACCAGCACCTTCGCGCTCGGCGTCGAGCGCGCGCGGCCGCCGGCCGGCAGCGCAGGCGAACCGGCGGGACAGCATCCCGCCGACATGGTCGCGTCGGCAGCGCCGGCAGCGCCGCCTGCGACCGCGGGCACGCCGGGCGCAGCCGCGCCGGTGCCGCCGCCGGCCACGCGCGTCGTTACGCTGACCAGCGTGCCGCCGGGCGCGAACGTGTGGAACGCCGGCCGCTTCATGGGCTCGACCCCGCTGCCGCTCGAGGTGCAGGAGGATCGCACGCTGCGGCTGCGGGTCAGCCTGGTCGGCTACCTGCCGCAGACGCTCGATCTCTCCGCCGCCGAGAGCACGCGCACCGTGGAGCTGAAACCGGCGCCGCACCCTGCCGCGCGTGCCGAAAGCCCGGCGCCCGCTCCCAAGGAGCGGCACCGGTCGCGCAAGCTGCGACGCAGCGCGAGCCATACGTCCCCGGCACGGCAAAACCCGCCCGCCTCGGCCGACGAATACGAGAAGTTCTCGCCATGAGCGTGCCGCCCGCTGCATGACCGCTTCGTGGCAGGACAAGGCCTTCGAGCACCTGGAATGGCCGCGATTGGCGGCGGCGGTGCAGGCGCGCTGCCGCGGCCAGTCGGCCGCGCGCAAGGGGCTCGAGCTGGCGGCCACACGCGAGCGCGCCACGCTGCTGCTGCGTGAGACCGGCGAGGCGCTGGCCTGGCTCGAGCGCGGCGAGCGCGTTCCGCTGCAGGACCTGCGCGACATCGGCATGCACCTCTCGCTGCTCGAGCGCCAGGGCTCGCTGCCGGCGAGCGCGCTTTCGGACATCCTGTGTACCCTGCGCAACGCGCGCCAGCTGCGCGCCTTCCTCGCCTCCCAGCGCATGCACGCGCCCGCGCTGCACGCGGCCTGCTCGACCGATCCCGCGCTCGACGCGCTCGAGGAGTTGCTCGACGGCGCGCTCGACCCGGACGGCACGCTTTCCGAGCGCGCCAGCCCCGAGATCAGGCGCCTGCGCCAGGAGATAGCCAGCCTGCGCGAGCGCATCGCCGGCCGCCTGCAGCAGCTGATCGAACGCTACGAAGACGTGCTCTCGGACCGTTACTACACGGTGCGCGAAGGCCGCTACGTGCTGCCGGTGCGGCGCGACGCCCACGAGCGGGTGGCGGGCATCGTGCACGGCACCAGTCAGAGCGGCGCCAGCGTGTTCGTGGAGCCGCGGCCGGTGCTCGCGCAGGGCAACCGGCTCAAGCTGGCCGAGTCCGAGCTCGAGCGCGAGGAACAGCGCGTGCTCAGCGCGCTTTGCGAGCGCGCGCGCGAGCACTTGCCGAGCCTGGGCGCCGCCGCCGAGGCGCTCGATCGCATCGACCTGCGCAACGCGGCGGCGCTGCTCGGTCGCGACCTCGGCGGCAGCGTGCCGCAGCTGTGCGAGGACAGCGCGCTCGAGCTGGTCGCCGCGCGCCATCCCTTGCTGGTGCTGGACGGCGGGCCGGCGCTCGCCAACGACATCGCGATCGAGGCTGGACGCGGGCTGGTGATCTCGGGGCCCAACGCCAGCGGCAAGACGGTGCTGCTGAAGACGCTCGGGCTGTGCGCGTTGATGGTCCGCCACGGGCTGCCGATCGCGGCCGCCGAGCGCAGCCGCGTGGGCTTCTTCGAGCAGATCCTGACCGACGTCGGCGACGAACAGTCGACCGCCAAGAGCCTATCGACCTTCTCGGCGCACATCACCAACCTGACTGCGATTCTGGCTGCCGCCGACTCGCGCTCGGTGGCGCTGCTCGACGAGCTGGCCACCGGCACCGATCCGCAGGAGGGGGCCGCGCTGGCGTGCGCGATCGTCGACGCCTTGTGCGCCCGCGGCGCGGCGCTCGCGGTCACTACGCACTACGAGCAGCTCAAGGCGTTCTCGCTCAGCGACGCCAGGCTGCGCTCGGCCTCGGTGGGCTTCGACCTCGAGCGCATGGAGCCGACCTTCGCGCTGACCATGGACGTGCCGGGCGTGTCGAGCGCGCTGGTGGTTGCGCGGCGCTTCGGGGTGCCCGAGCCGGTGCTGGCGTTCGCGCGGCGCGTGCTGCCGCAGCAGGCCGGCGATTTCGAGCGTCTGGCCGCCGAGCTCGCCGAGCGAATGCGGCGGCTGCAGGCCGAGCGCGACGCGCTCGAGCGCGAGCGGACCGCGTTGCAAGCCGCGCGCGCGGAAGCCCAGGCGCTGCTGGCGCGCCAGCGGCGCGAGGGCGACGCGGCGGTCACGCGCGAGATCGCTGTGCTGCAGCACGAGGTCGGCCAGGCGCGTGCCGAGATCGCCGGCGCGCGCGCGCTGGCCAAACGCGCGGACGCGGGCAGGCAGGAGCTGGCCGAGGCCGAAAAGCGTGCAAGCGCGGTGGCGGCGCGGGTCGCCCTCGGGGGCGATTTGGCGCCGTCTGCGCCGGCCACCACAGGCGCGCGCGCGCCGCTCGACCCCGAGGCGATCCGTCCCGGCGCGCGCGTGCACGTAGCGCGGCTGCGCTCTGACGCGGTCGTGATCGAGGAAGCGAGCAAGGGCCGCGTGCGCGTTGCGGTCGGCCCGCTCAAGCTGTGGGTACAGCGCAGCGACCTGAGCCCGGCGGATCCGGCGCCGGCCCCGGCCACGCTGCCGCGCGCGCCCGAGCCCGTGATCGTGCTCGCCCGCACGCAAGACAACACGCTCAACCTCAAGGGCATGCGCGTCGACGACGCGCTGAGCCTGATGGAGAGCTTCATCGACCGGCTGTCGACCACCGACCTGCGCGTGGGCTACGTGCTCCACGGCCACGGCACGGGCGCGCTGCGCGACGCGGTGCGCAAGCACCTCAAGCACGCGCTGCCCCACGTGCGCGAGAGCCGCCCGGCCGACGCCAGCGAGGGCGGCGACGCGGTCACGGTGTTCTATCTGGGGTAGCCGGAGCGGGGACGAGGACGACTGCGGTTACGCGTACGCGTGCCCGTGCGGGCATGAGTGCGACCTGGTGCTGGTGGGATCTCAGCGGAAGATAGCGGGGACCTTGGAGATCGTCGCCCTTGCGGCGCGCTGGCTTGCTCGACTTGGCATCGAGGACCAGGTGCAGCTCGGTGGCGGCGCGCGGCCGCAGGGTGGTCGTGGCCTCGCGCGGGCCACGGCGGGCCTGCAGTGAGAGCGGCGCGCCGCGCACTGCGTCGAAGGTGCAAGGCGTGCTGGCGCAGACCTCGCTGCCGTCGGCGGTGCGCACGCTCGCCCCTCCTGGTTGGGTGGTGACCCGCACGGTGACCAGAATCGAGCGGCGGCTCTCCGTTCTCGGCAACGGCCGGCTGCTGCTCGGGATCGCGGGCGGTGCGCGTAAGCTCGGGGGCGGCACGCGCCGCCGGCGCGAGCGCGGCGCCCTCATCGCGCGCGACCGTCGCAGCGCCCGAGCGCCGGCTGGCCGCCAGGTAGATCACCGCGAGCAGCGCGGCCGCGACCAGGCCCGCGGCCAGCGCGATGGCCTGCACGCGGCGCGGGCGCGGCGGCCGCACGCGCGCGGGCGCCGAGGGCGCCACCGGCAGCTCGACGTCGTTGGCGACCCGCGAGCCGCTCGGGGCCGGTGGCGGCGCCGCCACGCCGGCAGCAGCCGGCGGCGGCAGCTGCAACGCCGGCGCGCGTGGTGGCGACGACGCCGAGGCGCGCGCAGGCGTGGGCAGCGAAAGCCGAAACGGCAGCGCCGGCAGCTCGGGCGTCTCCAGCAAGGCGGCGGCGACCTCGCGCATGTGCTGGAAGCGCTGGGCGCGCGGCTTGCACAGCGCGCGCAGTACCACCGCCTCCAGCGCCGGGCTCACCTCCAGCAGCGGGCGCACCTCGCGCAGGGCCGGAACCGGCTTGTTCGCGTGCTTGGACAGCACGGACATGAAGCTCTCGCCTTCGAACGGAACGCGGCCGGTGAGCAGCTCATACAGAGTGATGCCGAGGGCGTAGATGTCGACGCGGTGATCGGGAGGCAGGCCGGCGGCCTGCTCCGGCGACATGTACTCGGGCGTGCCGAAGATCATCCCGGTACGCGTCAGCTTGGCCTGGCGCTCGCCGCCGGAGGCGGGCGCGGGCTCGAGCTCCAGATCGGTCATCTTGGCCACGCCGAAGTCGACGATCTTGACGAAATCGGCGACCCCCTCGCGCTCGATCAGGAAGATGTTCTCCGGTTTCAGGTCGCGGTGAATGATGCCCTTGTCGTGGGCCGCAGCCAGCGCATGGCAGCACTGGTAGGCGATCAGCACCGCGCGCTCGGGCCGCAGCGCCCCGCCGCGAGCCAACACGTCGGCGAGATCCTCGCCGTGCAGCATCTCCATCACGAAGTAACTCGCGCCGTTCGGCGTCAGGCCGAAGTCGAGCACGTCCACGATGTTCGGGTGCCCGATGCGCGACGCGCTCTTGGCCTCGCGCCGGAAGCGCTCGACCACGTCGGCTCGCCGGCAGAAGTCCTCGCGCAGGACCTTGACCGCGACCCGGCGCTCGATCAGCGTGTGCTCGCCCTCGTAGACGATGCCCATCCCGCCTTCGCCGAGCACACGCAGGATGCGGTAGCGGCCGTCGAGCGTGCTGCCGATCAGCGGATCGAGCGCGGTATCACCGCGGCTCTGGGTCAGCAGCCGAGAGCCATCCGCCGGGCAGAAGATCTCACCCGCGGTGAAGGTCCTACCGCAAGCGCGGCATGTCTTGATGCTCGCAAGCATGGCTGAGCACGCGGGGCACCTGCGTCAACGCGGGTGATTCGGGCTGATCCCCATGATGTGGCCTCCGAATCTCGCTAGGTCATGTAGTCTACAGGCACTGCCAGCGTCAACGAAACGACCGGGGCGAAGTTAGCGAAATCACTTTGCTTCCGGCTCGTTTCTGGGGCGCCGGGCCCATGCTAGCTTCCGCTCGTGCCGGCTCTGATCCACGTATTGCCCGACGCCCTGGTCGACCAAATCGCTGCCGGCGAGGTGGTGGAGCGGCCGGCCAGTGTGGTCAAGGAGCTGCTCGAAAACGCCGTGGACGCCGGCGCCGCCCGCGTCCAGGTCGAGATCGAGAGCGGGGGCTGCGCCCGCATCCGCGTGGTCGACGACGGGGCCGGGATGTCACCCGAGGACGCCGCGCTGTGCGTGCGTCGCCACGCCACCAGCAAGCTGCGCGCAGTCGAGGATCTGCAATCGATCGCCACGCTCGGCTTTCGCGGCGAGGCCCTGCCCTCGATCGCCTCGGTGTCGCGCTTCCTGCTGCTCAGCCGGCCGCGCGCGGCGCTTGCGGGCACGGAGGTGACGATCGAAGGCGGCGGCGAGCCGCAGCTGCGGGAGATCGGCTGCGCGGCCGGCACGGTGGTCGAGGTGCGCGATCTGTTCTTCAATGTGCCGGCCCGGCTCAAGTTCCTCAAGTCGCGCGCGACCGAGAGCGGACACGTGGCGGCGGTCTGCACGCGCACTGCCCTCGCCCACCCCGAGCTGGCGCTGGCGCTGAGCAGCGACGGTCGTCCCACGCGGCATTACCCACGCGCGGGCTCGTTTCTGGAGCGCGCCCAGGCGGTCTTCGCGGCCGAGGCCCTGGTCTCGGTCGAGGCGGAGCGCGACGGCGTGGCGATCATGGGCGCGCTGGGCGCACCGGAGCGCGCGCGCAACGGCGCCGTCGGGTTGCACTTGTTCGTCAACGGCCGGCCGGTGCGCGATGCCTCGCTGGCGCGCGCGGTCGCCTACGCCTACGGCAGCGTGCTGCCGCCGGGACGCTATCCGCTGGGCGCGCTGTGCCTGCAAGTCGCGCCGGATCAGGTCGACGTCAACGTCCATCCTCAGAAGCTCGAGGTGCGCTTTCGCGACGGCCGCGGCGTGCTCGATGCGGTCACGCGCCTGCTGGCCAAGCAGCTGGGCACCTCGGCCTGGAGCGGGCCCGCGCGCCGCGGACAGGACTACTGGCAGCAGCGGCTGCAGGGCGCGCCGGCCCCGCAGGCGGCGAGCGCCGAGCCGGCGCAGGCCGAGGCCACGGCGAGCGCTTCGCTTTCGCAGGGCGATCCGTGGGGCCTGGGCGGCTCGCCTGCCGCGGCCGCCGCGGACGGGGACGACATGCGCGTCGCCGAGCAAAGCCCGTTTCACCCGAGCGTGGCGCTGCGACCCGAGGCGCCGCCGCAGCAGCCTCTGCTCGAGCGCGGCTTCTTCGGCGCGCTGCGCGTGCTCGGGCAGGTGCGGCGCATGCTGCTGGTGTGCGAGGGCGCGGACGCCCTGTACGTGATCGATCAGCACGCAGCAGACGAGCGCATTCGCTTCGACAAGCTGCGGCGCGCGTATCAGGCGCGCGAGGTCAAGGCCCAGCAGCTGCTGTTTCCGGAGCGCGTGGAGTGCAGCGAGGTCGAGGCCGCGCTGGTGGAGAGCCAGCGCGAGACACTGCTCGCGCTGGGGCTCGATTGCACGCTGCTCGGACCGACCAGTGTGGCCGTGCACAGCGTGCCCTCGCTGCTGGCGCGCGCCGCGCCCGAACGACTGCTCCGCGACCTGCTGGGCGAGCTGGAGCGCGCCTCGGGGCGCGCGTTCTCGGCCGCCGTCGACCGCGCGCTCGCCACCATGGCCTGCCACGGCGCGATCCGGGCCGGCGATACGCTGCCGATCGAACAGGCCGAGGCGCTGCTGCGCGGCTTGGACGAGGTGTCCGACTTCGCGGGCCATTGCCCGCACGGGCGGCCCGTGGTGCACGCGGTCGGGCTCGACGAGCTGGAGCGCAAGCTCGGACGGTAGGTCAACCATGCAGGCAGAGCGCAGCCGGATCGCGATCGCGGTGTTGGCCGGGCCGACCGGGGTGGGCAAGACGCGCGTGGCGATCGAGCTGTGCAGGCGCCTGGGCGCGGAGATCGTGGGTGCCGACAGCGTGCAGGTCTACCGCGGGTTCGACCTCGGCTCGTGTAAGCCCACGGCGGCCGAGCTGCGCGGAGTGCGCCATCATCTGATCGACGTGCTCGAGCCCGGCGAGGCGATCGACGCCGCGCGCTACGCCGAGCTGGCCGATGCCGCGATCGACGACGTGATCGCGCGCGGTGCGCGGCCGCTGGTAGTAGGCGGTACCGGGCTGTGGTTGCGCGCGTTGCTGCGCGGCCTGCTCGAGCTGCCGAAGGTCGACCCCACGCTGCGGGCGCAGCTCGAGCGCGAGTGGCACGAGCGGGGCGCGGCAGCGATGCACTCACGGCTGGCAGAGATCGATCCGCGCAGTGCCCAGGCTGTCCATCCCAGCGACATGGTGCGGGTGGTGCGCGCGCTCGAGGTGCACGCGCAGACCGGGCGGGCGCTGGGCGAGCTACGGGCCGCCCACGCCCTGGGCCAGCCGCGTTACCGCGCGCTCGCGCTGGTGCTCGACACAGCCCTGGAGCGCTGGAGGGAAGCGATCGCCCGGCGCACGCGCGCGATGTTCGCGCAGGGCTTCCTGGACGAGGTGCGAAGCCTGATCGCGCGCCACGGCGCCGACGTGCGCGCGCTGCGCTCGGTCGGCTACCGCCAGGCGGCGCTCGGCCTGCAGCAAGGCCAAGATGCGACCGAAATCGAGCGCCAGGTCACGCGGGCCACCCGCCTGTACGGTCGCCGCCAGCGCAACTGGTTCCGCGCCGAGCCCGGCTTCGATCTACGCCTGGACCCAGAAGCCCTGCTGTCCTCCCCAGCGTTCGACACACTGGCAACGCACTTGACGCGGGGCTGAAAAGCCACGGAAGAGACGATCGAGCTCACAGGAAGGCGTGAAGGCTGCAATTGAACGACCCCGCGCTTCCGAGCGGTCCTTCCCCTCTCCCTGCCTTCCTGTTTCTTGGTGCTCCAGGTCGGTCGATCGACCCGCCGGCGCATCGCAGGGGTACGGACTGCCGCCATTCGCGCTACGATCTCCCCGAGCCTGTGTCCGAGACGCCCGACCTGTCCGTGGTGGTGTTCGCCTACAACGAGGCCGGCAACGTCGCGCCCATCCTGCAGGAGCTGCGCGCCTGGCTGGACGCACACGAGCCCGGCGCGGAGATCGTGCTGGTCGACGACGGCTCGACCGACGCCACCTCCGCCGAGGCGGAGCGCGCGCTCGCGGGGTGCACGCACCAGCTGCTGCGCCATGCGCGCAACCGCGGTATCGGTGCCGCGCTCAAGACCGGCGTCGCCGCCGCGCGCGCGCCCTGGGTCACGTTCATGCCCGCCGACGGGCAGATCGACCCGGCTTCGATCGGTACGCTGCGCGCAGCCGCTGCCAGCCCCGGCTGCGACGTGGTGTTTTCGGTCTACGCCGACCGCGACGACGGCCTGGACCGCAAGCTGATGTCGTGGGGCGTGCGCGCGCTGGTGCGCGCGGTCCACGGAGTGCGGCTACGCAGCGACGGGCCGTATTTGTTCCGCCGCACGCTGTTCGTGCCGGACCAACTACCCTCGGATTCGTTCTTCCTCAATTTCGAGTTCCCGATCCGCGTGCTGGCCGCCGGCCGCGCCACCGAGGTGGTCACGATCGGCTGCCGGCCGCGGCGCAGCGGGCAATCCAAGAGCGCCCGCGCGGGAATCGTGCTGCGGGTCGCGCGCGAGCTGCTGGCCTTCCGCGTGCGCCGGATGCGGGAGCAGTAGACGCAACAGCAAGACGGGAAGAGGGCGGGAAAAGGTCTCTGTCCGCGCTTCCCGCCTTCCGGTTGAAGCCCCCTGTTCCTATGGCGGCGCGGCGCCCGCCTTCAGTCGGTCTCGCAGCGTCGAGCGCGCCATGCCCAGGGCGCGGGCGGCGGCGGTGAGATTGCCGCCGTGGCGCTGCACTACGTGGCGCAGCCCGTCGGCTCCGACTCGCGTGCGCTCGGCGGCCACCCCGCCCAGACGCTGCAGGGCCTGCTCGATCTCGAGCGGACCGATCGCGCACGCGCTGCTCGCCATGGCCGCGCCCGACAGCACGTTGCGCAGCTCGCGCACGTTGCCTGGCCACGCGTACGCGCTCAGCCGCGCGAGCGCCTCGGGCCCAAGCTCGCGCGGTCCCAGCTGCGGCCCGAGCTCGCGCAGAAAGCACTCGGCCAGCAGCGGCAAGTCCTCCGGCCGCGCGCGCAGCGGCGGCACCTCCAGCACCAACCGCGCAATGCGAAAGTAGAGGTCCTGCCGGAACTCGCCCGCGCTCACCATGGCGCGCAGGTCGCGGTGGGTTGCGCACACCACGCGCACGTCCACGCTACGCACGCCTTCGGCGCCGACGCGGCGCACCTCGCCGCTCTCCAGCACGCGCAGCAGCCGCGCCTGCAGCGCCAGCGGCAGCTCGCCGATCTCGTCCAGGAACAGCGTCCCGCCGTCGGCCTGCTCGAAGGCACCGCGGCGCGCGCTGGTGGCGCCGGTGAAAGCCCCGCGCTCGTGGCCGAACAGCTCGCTCTCCACCAGCTCGCGCGGAACCCCGCCGGCGTTGAGCGTCACCAGCGGCCGGCCGCGGCGCGGCCCCGCGCTGTGCAACAATCTGGCGACGCCCTCCTTGCCGCTGCCGCTCTCTCCCAGCACCAGCGCCGGCCAGGGCAGAGTCGCCGCGCGCCGGGCCTCGGCCAGCAGCGCCAGCATCGCCGCCGACTCGGCCAGCAGCTCGCCGCCCAGCACACGCCCCTGCGCGTCGCGCTCCAGCGCGCGCAGCTCCGTGCGGCCGATCCGGATCTCGACGCCGGCTGCGACCACGGCGCGTTCCACGCGCACGCCGTTGACGAAGGTCCCGTTGCTGCTGCCCAGGTCACGCAGCAGCAAGCCCGCGCCGACCGGCTCCAACCGGCAATGGCGCAAGCTGGCGGCGCGGTCGGCCAGCACCAGGTCGTTGTCGGTGGCGCGCCCGATGTGCAGCGGCCGCTCGCCGACGCGCAGCTTGCGCGCCTCGCGACCGCAGCCCAACACCAGCACCAGCTCGCCGCCGCGGTCGCTCTGCTCGCGCAGCGCCTCGGTGTCGCGCTCCAGACCGCCGGGCTGCGGCCGGCGCGCCCGCACCAGGCTGTGGTCGCGGCCCAGGGCCACGCGCTGCCCGAGCGGCAGCGGAAGCGGGCTGCGGCTGCGCCCGCGCGAGACGTCGTAGGCGAGCACGGTGCCAAAGCGCCGCAGCGCCAGCCAGTGGCGCTCGGCCAGCTCCGGGTCGTCGACCGTCAGGTCGCAGCCCGCGGCGCGGCCCAGCTCGAGCGGCCACTCGCCGAGCGCGATTTGGGCCAACAATTGCTCGCCTCGATAGAGCTTCAGCTCTTCCATGCCCCGCTATCGGCCGGCGCGCGTCCCGGTTGCGTGGCACCGCGCACGGGGACGCCGGGCCGCGGGGCCACATCCCGGTTGAATCGCTGGAATCGGGCGCGCTATCGTCCGCCCCGGTGTCCTTGCCGCTGCGCCGTTCGCCGCTCTTCGAGCGCCACCAGGCGCTGGGCGCGCGTTTCGTCGCGTTCGCCGGCTGGGAGATGCCGGTGCAGTATGCCGGCATCACGGCCGAGCACCACGCGGTGCGCAACGCGGTGGGGCTGTTCGACGTCTCGCACATGGGCGAGCTGTTCCTGTGGGGCACGGGCGCTGCAGCCGCGCTCGACCGCATCGTGACCAGCGAGGTGCAGCGCCTGCAACCCGGCCACGCGCTGTACACCGTGGCCTGCAACGAAGGCGGCACCATTCTCGACGACCTGATCGTCTACCGCCTGGCCGACACGCGCTTCCTGGTGGTGTGCAACGCCGGCAACCGCGACAAGATGGCCGCACACTTCGCGCGCGAGACCCAAGGTCGCTGCGACTTCGCCGACCGCTCGGACGAGCACGCGCTGCTCGCGCTGCAGGGCCCACGCGCGCACGAGGTGCTGCGCGGCGCGGGCGGCGAGCCGAACGCGACCGCCCTCCCCCGCTTCGGCCTCCACCAGGGCCACCTGGCAGGCATCGAGGTGCTGATCGCGCGCACCGGGTATACCGGGGAGGACGGCTTCGAGCTGTTCTGCGCCACGGACGCCGCCGGCCCGCTGTGGGACGCGCTGATGGCGGCCGGCGCCCCGCTCGGCATCGCCCCGATCGGCCTGGGCGCGCGCGACACGCTGCGGCTCGAGTCGCGGCTGATGCTGTACGGCAACGACATCGACGAGACCACCAACCCGCTCGAAGCCGGAATCGGCTGGACGGTCAAGCTCGACAAGCCCGAGCTCATCGGACGCGAGGCACTGCAACAGGTCAAGCGCCAGGGCCTGACGCGCAAGCTGGTCGGCTTCGAGATGGTCGGCCGCGGCATCGCGCGCCACGGCTATCCGATCACCGACGGCGCCGGACGCGAGGTCGGCGCCGTGACCAGCGGCGCCCCCAGCCTCAGCCTGGGCAAGAACATCGGCCTCGGCTATGTGCCCCTCGCGCTCTCCAAGCCCGGGACCTCGCTCGGCATCGAGATCCGCGGCAAGTCGATCGAAGCCGTGGTGGTGAAGACGCCCTTCTACAAGCGGGATTGAACACGATGGCCAGTTATCCAACCGACCTCAAGTACACCAAGGACCATGAGTGGGCGCGGCTCGAAGGCGAGCTGGTGCGCATCGGCATCACCGTCTACGCGGTCGAGCAACTCGGCGACGTGACCCTGGTCGACCTGCCCAAGCCCGGCGCGCGCGTGGAGTCGACCAAGCACTTCGGCGACATCGAGTCGGTCAAGGCGGTGAGCGAGCTGTTCGCGCCGATCGGCGGCGAGGTGGTCGAGGTCAACCAGGCGCTCGCGACCAAGCCCGAGCTGGTGAACGACACACCCTATGGCGAGGGCTGGATGCTGGTGCTCAAGCCTTCCAACCGGGCCGAGCTCGACGCGCTGCTGGACGCCAAGGCCTACGAAGCCCTGCTGGCCACGCTGAGCTGAGCGAGCGGCCCGCGCGGCGCGGCGTTGCGCTACGGCGTAGCCGGAGGCGCCTCGACCGAGGCCGCGCAGCTCGCCTGCGACGGCGTAGGCATACTGGCCGCGCAGGCCCGCAGCGACTCCAGGAAGAAGCCGATCTGCGTGAGCGTCGCCGCGATCGGATTGTCGATGTCCTTGGGCTGCTGCAGGGCCTCCGGCGGGACCGCGATCGGATGCTGGTACTGCTGGCTGCCGGTCGCGCGCGTCAGCGCATCGTGGCCGGACGGGTCGAGCACGTAGAGCACGCGCGTGACCGTGCCTCCGTCCGCCATGAAGTTGCCGCTCAGCGTCGCGCCCGGCCGAATCGTATCGGTCGCCAGATCCGACACGTAGGCCGGCGCGCCGCCGACCGCCTCCGCTCCGAGCGCGTAGGCGAGCACCTCGGTGCCGCGGTTGTGCACGACCTCGTCGTCGCGCGCCATCAGCATCAGCAGGTTGGCAGGCAGTCGGCTCAAGGTCGGGGCGTAGGCCAGCGGCGTGGCGCGGTCGCTCAATGTGCGCCACGCATCGAGGTCGGGCGACATCAGCAACGCGGCGGGGTCGCCATCGTTCAACCGTAACGGGTCGTAGCCCAGCCGTGACAGCAGGCCCTCCGCCAGCGGCCGCTGCGCCGGGCTCTCGAACCACCCGTCGACGCCCAAACCGCCCGCGAACGCCAGCACTAGACCGCCGATGCGCGGCTCGAGCGAGGCCAGCATCAACCCCATCTCTGCCCCGAGGTCGGTCCCCACCAGCGGCAACGTGGTCGCGTCGAGCTTGAGCTGCGCGAGCGGAACCGCGGCCTTGGCCAGCCCGGACCAGTCGCCGCTGTTCAGCACGTACACCAGCGACATCAGATCGACCACGCCCTGGCGCACCGCATCGCGGTAGTAGAACGGGTGGAACTCGGGCAGATCGCCGGCCACGTCGCGCTCGCCCACGAAATCCCCAGGCGCGTCGCCGAAGCCGTCCGCTCCCGGCCGCCCAGTGAAACGGTTTTGGTTGTCGCCCTGGCCCGAGCGCAAACCGTGAAAGGGCGCATCGATCGCAATCACCGCATAGCCGGAGGCGGCCAGCGCGTTCGCCAGCGGCAATGCGTCGCTGCGGTCGCCGCCCAGACCGTGCTGCACGATCACGACCGGCACCGGCCCGTTGCCGGGGCTGCCCAGCGGAAGCCAGAGCGTGAACGGCACGTCGTCCTGCCGCTTGGCGCGCAGCGCGCCGCCAGCGGTGCGCTCGAATGCGCCGTGCACGGAGAGCCGCGTGGAGAGCAGGTTGGGCGAGCTGAAGTGCCCCTGGATCATCCAGCCGATGTGATCGTGCGGACCGCCGTGGTCGAGACCGAGCGCGCCCTGCGGCGGCGTGCCGAGCACGGAATCGAGCTCCACCGCGCTGCGGGCGTCGGTCAGCACCGGCGCCGGCGCCGGCGATTTGAGCACCAGATCGCGCGCATCCATCAGGTCCGTGCGCACGCTCTGGACGTGGAAGACCGCGAGCGCCGCGATCTTGTCGCGTGCCAGCCCATGGCTGGCGAGCGTTTCGAGCACAGGCGCGTACTCGGTCCGCGCCGCGCGCTCGCGCGAGTCGAACAGGGGCACGTCCGGATCGCGAACGCGCAGGAAGCGCTCGGCGCCCTGCACCGGCCGGCCATCGGCGCCGCTCAGCGCGCGCGTAACCACAGCGGCGTAGCGACGGCCCGGATTGAGCGCGCGCGGCAACGCAGGACGCAGCCGCAGCTCGAAACCGTCCGGCACGTATTGCACGTCGACCGCGATCCGCTCGAAGGCCTGGGGCGAGGCCGTGTCGACATCGATCAGGAATACGCTCGCGGTCGCGCCCAGGGTGGCGCCGGCGTCGGCCGGCACGCTGGACGGATCGAGCGCACCGTCGAAGCGGAAGTAGATGGTCGGCCGCAGCCCGAAGCCGTCCAGGTCCACCATCGCAGCCGTCAACGCGGCCGCGTACTCGCGGGTCGCCCCGCTGGGCAGATCGCGCACGCTGACGTGCCCGTCGGCGTCGAGGTAGCTGTCGTCCGGCCAGGGGATCGCGCCGAAGGGCATCGGGGCCGCGCCCAGCTCATATAGCGCCCGCACCGGCGCCGGCCCCGCGTCGGCCTCGATAGGTGGCGGGCTGTGCGTGCCGCCGCCGGCCGCGCCCGCGCAGGCTGGCAGTGCGATCGCGCACACCCACAGCGATGCGCGCGCAGCTCCCGCCAAAGGGCTCCGCCGAACGGATACGGCGCCGCCTGCGGGCGTGACCAAGCAAGACCTCCGGGGCAATTCACCTACGCCGTCGGGCTACTCGGTCCGCCCCTCGAAGGGGGAGTCGAATGCGGGCGCGCTCCCGCGAGGGCCGGGGTAGCGGCGTACCTGCGCTTCAGGGTCGGGAACGGCCCCATCCCGCTCGAGAAACGACCACGAAGCAGCCTTGGGATCGGTGCTAAGCAAGAGCCCAACGAGTCTCGCATACGGCCTATTGCCCCGCAACCGAGGCCCTCAGCCGGGCCCCGGAGCAGGGCGGACGGCCCCGCGGTCAAGACCAAAAACAGAAGTATGATCATATGGTTAATGGCAACGATCGGACCTCCTCGGCAAGCTTCGGCCGCGTTCGGGTAGGGCTATGCGTACAATGTAGGGCGCAGCTACTTGACTCGGGCCAGCGCTGCGCGACACTCGAGCTGCCTGCGCCTTGAACGAACTGGCTGGCCCGCCCCCAAATAGGGGCGAGCGGTCGACACCGCAGGCAGGTGAGTGGAGTCCCCCTAGGTAGGTTCCCAGCAACCACGCGCCGAGCCGAGGAAGACGCCGTACCAGGCGCCCGGCACCTGACGCGGACGAGAACGCGAGCCGACCGAACAAACCATGCGCCAATACATGCCAAACATCCGACGCTCCGAAGTATCCGAACGTGCGCCCCTGCTCCAACGCATGACCTGGCAAGAAATCTGCCACGACGATGCGCTGCGCGGGCGCTGGATCGCGATGGACGAGTGCTGCTTCGACCAGGCCACGGGCCGGGCGACTGAGGGCCTGGTGGTCGACTGCGACGACGATCTGGCCGAGCTCTGCAACCGCATGCGCGAGTCGGAGTGGAAGAACTGCTCGATCGTCTTCGCCGAGTACAACTGAAGCAGGCCGAACACCCCGCCGGGCGTCCTACCCGGCAAGCTCCGCGGCGATCTGAGCCGCGATCCGGCGCGCCAGCGCGACCTCCGTCGGCTGCAGGCTGACCGCGCCCACGTCGTGATGGCCGCCGCCGCCGAAGCGCGCGCAGATCGCGGCGATGTCGTGCGGCTGCGCGGCGCTGGACCAGGGATTGCTGCCCACCGAGACCTTGGCACGCCGTGGCCCGGCGCTCACGCCCACCGCGTAGCGCGCCCCGGGGTGCAGCGCGTAGGGGATGAGCTTGTTGAAGCGCTCGCGCCCGCTGGCCGAGAGGTCGAAGCTCACCACCCCGCGCTCACAGCGCCCCTCGCGCGCGATCGCCTCGACCGTGCGCTGCTGCTCACGCGCCAGCGGCGCAAACAAGTCCTCGACCTCCGGATCCTCCACCAACTCGCTCAGCTTCGCACCGGCCGCCAGGCGGGCGATGCGCGGTGTCACGAACGCGTCCTCGCCGTACGCCTCGATCACCGTCATCAAGCGCAGCGCCGGAAGCTCCAGCGCGACCGCCGTGCGCGCGTCCGGGAAGCCCGCAGTGTCGATCACCTGCGCCCAGTGGATCATCTCTGCGAGCGCGTCGACCCGGACGCCGAGCCGCGACCGCGCCACGTCCGCGATCAAACGACAGCACGACCCGTAGCTCGGATCGAAGAACTTGTGGCCGCTGCGATCGCGCGCCAAGTGCGCGCGCTCCTGCTCGCCGACGACGCCGGTCAGATGGTGGTCGAACCACCAGCTCAAGCGCTCCGATGTGGTGTAGCGAAAGTCGACCACCGCGTTGAGCTCCCCCGAGAGCACGGCTTCGGGCACGTGCGAGCCACCCGGCTGGTGATGCAGGCCGACATAGGCGGGTTCGGCCAGCCCCGGCTGAAGCGCGCGCAGCACGTGCGTGAGCAGCGCAGCCGAGCACACCCCGTCGAAGCAGCGCCCATGGTAAGCGATCACGACGCCACGCGTCATGGAGCTCGCGCCCCCGCGCCGGCAGCGGCCGCCGGGTCGCTCTGCAGCCCGAGCACCACCGCGGTCAGGTTCAGCACGAAGCGCTCCTCGGAAAAGTACTCTGGGCGCGGGACGCCGAGGCGCGTCTCCAGGTGCCGCGCCAGCTTCGCGAACAGGGCGTGACGCACCGGCAGCGGGAGCTGCTCCCGGCGCAGCGCCAGCGAGACCATGGCATCGCGCTCTGGCGCCGTGACGCGCGTGCCCTGGTGCACCACCAGCGGGTCGTGGATGAAGGAGTTGTAGCGGTCGACCTGCGCCACCACCGCCGAAGGCCGAGGCGTGCGGCGCTGGCGCACCACCACGGTCCCGGCTGCCAAGTCGCCGAGACGACGGCCGCGGGTGTCCAGCAGCGCGCACGCACCGCCGGCCAGGTACAGCGCCGGCATCAGATCCACCACCCGCACCAGGTTGCGGACCAACGCCTGCAGCAGCGTGATGCGCGTGCCCGAGAGCTGCAGCACGCGGATCCCGACCACGCGCTTGCCCACGGTCTGTCCCGCCCACCCCCACTCGCACAGGGCCCCGTAACCCCACTGAATCAGGAACGCGAGCACGAAGTAGATCGCCGCTGCCACGCCGCCCAGCAGCACCCCAGCCACGCTCACGATCACCAACACGAGGGTGGTGAGCGCCGACATCACCAGCAGGTCGATCACCCACGCGGCCGCACGCGAGGCCAGGCCCGCCAGCCAGAACTCGAAACGGACGTTCTCCGGAGTAACGATGGCGAGCACGTCCCGCACCCGCCCACTATAGCAACCCCGCGAACCACACGTGCCTCTATGCGCAAGGGTTTCGCGCGCGCCTGGCCAGCCGCGTTGAAGGGCACGGGTGATCCACGCGACCGCCCGAGCCTCTGATGTGCCGTCCCCGAGGTGCTATGCTGGAGCGGGCGTGCACGGCTTCGATGTCAATCGCTTCATCGAGGAGCGCACCACCAGCTGGGCCCGCCTGGAGCGGCTGCTGCGACGCGTGGAGCACGGCGGCGTCGCCACGCTCGACCTGGCGGCGGCCCGCGAGCTGGCCAAGCTATATCGCGCGGTCTCGGCCGACTTGATCCGCGCGCGCACCGAGCAAGTGAACGCGCGCGTTGTCGACTACCTCAACGACGTGGTGGCTCGCGCATACTCGGTGATCCATGCGGCTCGACCGCGCCCCGATCGGCGAGTGGTCGAATTCTTCGCCCGCGGCTTCCCACGGTTGTTTCGCGCCGAGCTGCGCGCGATCGCGCTGTCGGCCGCAATCCTGCTGTCGGGAGCTGCGGTCGGCGCCGTGTTCGTGGCGACCGACCCACACTCGCTGGGCGCGCTGATTCCCGACTCGCACCAGCAGATGACCCCCGGCGAGCGCGTCGGACACGACGAACGGAGCAAGCGCGCGGCGGGGGACCGGTCGGTGGCGTTTTCGGGTTGGCTGTTCACCCACAACATCCAGGTCAGCTTCATCGTCTTCGCGCTCGGCATCACCTTCGGCGTGGGCACGGTGGCGATGCTCTTCTACAACGGCGTCCCGCTCGGCGCGCTCGCGATGCAGTATCACCAGAGCGGGCTGGGCCTGTTCTTCTGGGCGTGGATCCTGCCGCACGGTATCCCCGAGCTGACGGTGGTGTGCATCGCCGGAGGCGGCGGGCTGCTGCTGGCGCGCGCGCTATGGCTGCCGGGGCGGCGGCGGCGCCGCGACGCGCTCGCGGCCGAGGCTCCGCGGGCCGCCGCGCTGGTGCTCGGCGGGATGCCGATCTTGGTGCTGGCCGGCGTGATCGAAGGCACGATCAGCCAAATCCATGAGCCCACCCTGCCCTACGCCGCCAAGCTCGTGTTCGCGGCGCTAGTCGGCTCGGGGGTGTACTACTACCTGCTCGCGGCCGGGCGCACGCGCTCCACCCGAGCCGGCGACGGCGAGCGAAGCACGCGCGGCCGCTGAGCGCTGCCACGTGCGCCGCACCAGCTGCGGCGAGTCAGAAGATGTCGTCGCCGCTCTCGTCGCCGCCGCTGCTGCTGCTGCTACCGGAGTTATCGTCCGAGCTGCCGCCGCCCGTCTCGTCGGTCGAGCCCTGATCGCCGCTGCTGGCCCCGTTATCGCCGCCCGCGGTCGGAATGTCGGCTCCGAAGTGCTCCAGGTCGGGCTCGCGCGTGCGCGACTTGTACGCGTTCCAGGGACCGCCGTTGGTGTCGCTGTCGTCCAGCCCCCAGCGCCCTTTCAACAGGTGATCGCCGTTGGACGGATCGATCATGTAGCGGAAGTAGCCATGGCCGCGCGTTTCCTGGGGACGGTTCTGGACCATCGCCTTGTACTCGGTCCACTCGAAGCGCATCAGATCGCCGTCCGCTTCGCCTTGGATCGTGCCCGAGCGCTCGTCCTTCTTGTACTTGCCGACCACCGCGGTGCCGTTTTGCACCATGTGCATCTCCCCGTACTGCGGCGAGAAATACACGCCGGTGAAGGTCCCCTTGTCGGGCATGGGACCGGGCTTGACGTCGCTGCCGCTGCCGCCGCAACCGAACCCGAAGGCGAGCCCGATCGCCACGATGACGCTGCCGAACGATGCGCTACGCATGGGTGTCTCCTCCGGATTGGCCCTTACCATATTCGACCGCGCCGAGACCAGGCCAGCAGCGCCTCAGCGCAGCTCCGGCAGCGCCGCGTAGCACAACGCGTGCTCGTCGCCCCCCAGCAGCCAGAAGGCCTCCCCGATTTCGGACGGCAGCTTTGCCAGCAGGCGCGACCACCACGCCGTGCTCTCGGGCTCGGGCGGCGGCGGCGGAGCGCCCGCGCCGGGCCCCAGCACCTTCAGCGCGATCGCGTGCTGCGGCAGATCGCGCAGCGAAGGCGTCAGCTCGCGCAGCCTCAAAAGCGCGCGATCGAAGCCGCCCAGCTCGTCGACCAGACCGCGTTCCGCGGCGGCGGCGCCCGACCACACGCGGCCCCGAGCAAGCGGCTCGACCTCCTCGAGGGTGCGCTGGCGTCCCTGGGCCACCACGGCGACGAAGCTGCGGTAGATGGCGTCGGTCTCGGCGCGGATCATCGCCTGCTCCTGCTCGTCGAGCGCCCGAAAGGGCGAGCCGAGATCCGCGTGCGGCGCGCCGCGCACGACCTGCGGGCGCACCCCCAGGCGCTGCGCGAGCACCACCCCGAGCAGGCGCACCGAGACCACCCCGATCGAGCCGGTGACCGTGGTGGGCTGAGCGACGATGCGCTGGCACGGGGCTGCCACGTAGTAGCCGCCGCTGGCGGCCACGTCGCCGAGGTAGGCCACCACGGGCTTCTTCTCGCGCAGGCGCACCAGCTCGCGGTGGATCAGATCGCTGGCCAGGGCCGAGCCGCCGGGCGAATCCACGTGCAGCAGGACCGCGCGCACGCGCCGGCTGCGGCGCGCCCGGCGCAGCGCGCCCACCACGCCTTCGAGCACCGCCGCGCGCGACCCGGGCAGACGCGGGAACAGGGCCCCGTGCACGATCGCGCCGTGCACCGCCACCACCGCCACCAGCGGCGGCGGGCGTAAGGGTTGCCAAAGCCGCGCGCGCCGAAAGGCCAGGTAGCGCGCCGCCGGGACCAGCCCGCGACCGCCGTCGCCCGCGTCCTGGCCGAGCTCGCGCGGCAGCTCGTCCTCGTAGCAGCAGGCGTCCAGCAGCCCTTGCTCGAGTGCCGCCGCGGCCCCCCACAGGCCGCGCGCCAGCAGCGCGGCCGCGCGCTCGGCGTCGAAGCCCGGCCGCGAGCACAGCGCCCGCGCCAGCTCGCGCTGCAGGTTGTCGATCAGTGCGCCGAGCTGTTCGCGCTCGGGCTCGCTCATCTCCTCGCGCAGCACGCTCTCGGCCGCGGTCTTGAACTCACCGTGGGCGTGCACCTCGGCCTGCACCCCCAGCCGGTCGAGCAGTGGCTTGAGGTAGAGCGCGCTGCTGGCGACCCCCAGCAGCGAGAGCGGCGCCTGCGGCGAGGCGATCACGCGGTCGGCGGCCAGCGCCACGTACAGCTCGCGGTTGCCGCCGCCCAGCGGCAGGTACGCGACCACGCGCTTGCCGCGCGCGCGCAGCGACGAGATCACGTCGCGCAGGCTGCTGCATGTGGCCCAACCGGCGCGCAGGTGCGGCAAGTGAAGCAACAACCCATCGGCACGCGGATCTGCGCCGACCAGGTCGGCCAGCTCGCGCAGCTCGGCGATCGATCGCATCCGACCGGCGCCGTCGCGCCGGAGCAGCCGCTGCCACAGCCGCGCACGACCTGCGACCTCGACCGGATGGGCGTGCAGGCGCACCTCGACGAAACGGCCTCGGGGCCGCCGCAGCCGCCGGGACCCGAGCCACAGCGGCCACAGCGCGATCCGCAGCAGATTCCCGAGCAAACGCAGCGCCGCGCGCACGGCGCTACCATAGCGCAGCGAGCCGCGAATCGGGCTCGTCCTGGCCGAACGTGCGGACGGTTCGCCGAGAAAGTCTAAAAAGGGAAATTGTGCAGCTCGTAACAGCCGGATATGATAGCTGGAATTCGATGGATCCCGGCCTCCCGAGGACTTGCCGCTACCCGACTCGCTCTGATACCAACGTCAATCCCTTCAGCAGGCTGCGGCGCGATGACGCGCGGAGGACTTAATGCCTGACCCGCAAATGGTGATGTACGAAGAGGAGTTTCGACAGATCCAAGGGATCATCGACACCCTGGTGAACGCCGCGAACGCGAGCGTCGCTTTCATCATCGACAAGAACGGCCAGCTGATCGCGGCCGGCGGGGATGCGTCGCACATCGACACGACCTCGCTCGCCTCGCTCACCGCGGGCAACATCGCCGCGACCGGCGGCATGGCCAAGCTGCTGCGCGAGAACGAGTTCACCACCCAGTTTCACGAGGGCGAGAACGCCAACATCCACATTCAACTGGTGGACAACCGCGTGATCCTGGTCGTGATCTTCGACAAGAAGACCAGCCTGGGCCTGGTGCGGCTGCGCGTGAAGAAAGCCAGCGAGCAGCTTGGCGGCATCTTCCAGGCGCTCGCCGCCAAGTCGACCGGCCCGGGGAATGCGATGTTCGCCGAGATCACCGACGATGACATCGACAACCTCTTCAACGACTGACGGGTAGCGGCCGCATGTCTTTCATCAACTACCTGTCGCGGGAAATCAACTGCAAGATCGTGTACTACGGTCCCGGTCTGTGCGGGAAGACCGCGAATCTGCAGTACATCTACGGCAAGACCAATCCCGGCGCGCGCGGCAAGATGATCTCGCTCGCGACCGAGACCGAGCGCACCCTGTTCTTCGACTTCCTGCCACTGGCGCTGGGCGAGATCCGCGGCTTCAAGACCCGCTTCCACCTCTACACCGTGCCCGGGCAGGTGTTCTACGATGCCAGCCGCAAGCTGATCCTCAAGGGCGTGGACGGCGTGGTGTTCGTGGCCGACTCGCAGCTGGCGCGCATGGAAGCGAACCTCGAGTCGATGGAGAACCTGCGCAACAACCTGGCCGAGCAGGGCTATTCGCTCGATAACATCCCCTTCGTCATCCAGTACAACAAGCGCGACATGCCCGGGGTGGTTCCGGTCGACGAGCTGCGCGTCGAGCTCAACCCCAAGGCCGCGCCCGAGTTCGAGGCGGTCGCGCCGCAGGGCGTCGGCGTGTTCGACACGCTCAAGGCGGTGGCCAAGCTGGTCTTGCAAGAGCTGCGCAAAGCTGGCGGCTGACGTCCCGAGACACGGGAAGAGGGGCAGACGTTGGGATCGGGCGTAGGGTGCGCGCTCGACCGTCGCCGGCACCCAGGCCACGGCACCCGAACGGAATCGCCAGAGCTTCCCGTCTTCCCGCGTACCTGTTTCACGCTCAGGTTGGGCGGGGGGCCGCGGCGCCGTCCAGGGCGCGCTGCAGCTCGACCCGCAGCGCGACGGCCAGGTCGCCTTGCGCCTGCGCGCTCTGCTCGGCCAGCTCGCGCGCTCGCTCGCGCTCGCCCAGCTTGGCGTGGGCCACGGCCCGCAGCAGGTCGCGCTCGGCCTTGCGCTCGGAGCCGGTATCCAGCGCGAGGTCGCCCTCAATCAGCGACAGCGCCTCGCGCAACGAGTCGCCGTGGCGCACCAGCGCGTGGGCGAGATTGCGGCGCACGCCCGGCAGTGAGCCGGCCTGGTCGAGCAACTCGCGATAGACCCGAATCGCCTCCACGTCGTCCCCCAGCGCGTAGCACGCGTGTGCGTAGCCCAGCAGCACCCGCAGAGGCGCGCCGCTGGGCTGCTCGCGCAGCGCGTTGCGGTACGCGGCGCGGGCCTCGGCCGGATGCCCGTTTTCGGCGGCGACCACCGCGCGTCGCTCGGCGCGAACAGCCGGCGCCGAGAACATCCGCATCCCGAACGAGCGCGCGTAGCGGCCGGGTAGCAACGATTGGCGCCCGGTCGAAAGCAACCGCACCAGGTCGCGGTCGAAGCGAGCCACCGAGAGCGCGGCCCAGCGCGGCGCGAACAGATACAGCGCGAGCATCGGCAGCGCGACCGCGACCATCACCCACCACGGCTGCTCCGCGAAGTAGTACAGGACGAAGCACGCGGCGACCGCGAGCGGCAGCAGCAGCTCGCGCAGCCCAGCGACCCACACACCCGATTCCACCCTGGCCGGAGCACCTGCCATGGTGCCGCGATCGTACGCTGCCGCCGCCCGGGCCGCAACGCGGCCGGCGGAGTCGCAGCGGCGCGCCCGGCGCCACGATTGTGGTGAATCCGTCCCGGTCTCGGGGTAAGACCGCGACCAGATGGTCGCCCGCTGCATTCGTCGCGCCTTGCCCGGCGCCATGTTGTTGCTGGCTCTCGCCGCGACCCGGGCCTACGCCTGGCCCGGGCCGGGCCGTGACGAGCCCGCGCTGCGCGGCATCACCGTGGGCCCGATCGAGTCCTCACAGCAGCCGGGCCGCGGCTACGGCACACCCTACAGCGCGGCGCTGCTCGACGAGCTGGTGCGCCTGGGCGCCAATGCGGTTTCGATCACGCCGTTCGGGCGGCTGTGGAGCCTGCGCAGCACGCAGATCTCGATGGACTTCGAGCTGCCCTACGCGCAGAACCGTCGCAACGTGGCGCGCATGATCGCGCAGGCCAAGGCGCGCGGGCTGCGCGTGCTGCTGATCCCGCACCTGTGGGTGGAGACCGGCGGCTGGCGCGGCGAGATCGACCCAGGCAGCGCGGCCGGCTGGGCGGCGTACCAGGCATCCTACCGTCGCTTCATCCTGGCCTGGGCCCGCGACGCCGAGGCGTTCGGCGCAGACGCGCTCTCGATCGGCGTCGAGTGCAAGTCGTGGTCGGGACGCTTTGGCGACTACTGGTCGAAGCTGATCGCCGACGTGCGTGGCGTGTTCCACGGGCAACTCACCTACTCGGCCAACTGGGACGAGGCCGAAGGGGTGCTGTTCTGGGACCAGCTCGACTTCATCGGCATCAACGCGTTCTACCCGCTGGCGCAGACCCACGGCGCCAGCGATGCGGCCTACGCGCAGGGCGCCGCGCAGGCGCTCGACCGGCTGGGCGTGCTGGCCCGCACCCTGCAGAAGCCGGTGGTGCTGGTGGAGATCGGCTACACCACGCGAACCGACGCGGCGGTCGAGCCGTGGCTGTGGCCCGACGACATGACGAACGTCACCGTCGACGAGCACGAACAGGCGCGCGCGCTGTCGGCGCTAGCCTCGGCGGCCGCCAGCCGGCCGTGGATCTACGGCTTCTTCCTGTGGCGCTACTACGCGAACCTCGACGATGTCTCGCAGGAAGCGATCTGGGGCTTCTCCCCGCATGGCAAGCAGGCCGAGCCCGTGCTGCAGGCCATCTTCGGCCGGCGCTGGGCCGCCGATCCCCCGACCCCGCCCTGGCAACCGCTCCCGCTCGCCCCGCGCGATCCGCGCTGGCGGCTCGGAGCAGATGCAACAGGAAGGCGGGCAGACGGAAAGTAGCACGGCGGTGCACTAGCTCCCGCCCAGAAGGCTTCAGGAGCGAGCGCGCCCGGCGCCCCGGAGCGAGGCGTACTCGCGGGAGCTGCGGGTCCTAAGCCAGCTCGAAGTCCTTACAGAATACCACCGGCACGTCGTGACGCGCGTAGTACGCGAGACGGTGCTCGTCAGTCGGGAAGCCGTGGGCACAGCGTTCTACCTGCGGATCGAAGAGCGCGCAGTGCTCGCAGGTGTAACGCAGCGCGAAGCGCTCGCGCTGCAGGCGAAAGGAGGCTTGCTGCGGCAGCTTCACGGCGCCGGCTCGAGCTTGGCGACACGCGCGGCGTGCCGCCCGCCCTCGAAGTTGGCCGCCAGGAACGTCCGCACGATCTCCTGCGCCAGCCCCAGGCCCACCACCCGGGCGCCGAGGCACAACAAGTTGGCGTCGTTGTGCGCGCGCGCCATGCGCGCCGAGAACGGCTCACTGCACAGGGCCGCGCGCACCCCCGGATGGCGATTGGCGGCGATGCTCATGCCAATACCCGTCCCGCACACCAGCAGGCCCAGGGCGTAGCGGCCCTGCGCCACCCCGCCCGCGACCGCGTGCGCGAAATCCGGATAGTCGCAGGAGCGCTCGTCGTGCGTACCCAGATCCTCGAACGCCTGCCCGACCTGTTCGAGCAGCGGCTTGAGCTGCTCCTTGAGCGCGAACCCTGCGTGGTCGGCTCCCAGCGCCAGCTTGCCAGCCGCGCTCATGCCCGCGCCTCGCGCGTGGGTCTCGGTCCCGGCGGCGCCGCGACACCAGCACCCGGCGCGCTAGTGCGCCGCCGCCGAGATGAGCTCAAGGGATCGCGAGCGAGGTGGGCTCGAGCGCAAGGCGCCGCGGCGCAGGAATACACCTCGCATTTCAAGGAGTGGCAACGCAGCGGGCGAGCCCGCATCGTTTGCGAGGATTGACCGCATCTCGACGGCGGTTCACGAGTCATGCCGCCTCAGGGCGAGCGTTACATTGGTACCGCCGAAGCCGAAAGAGTTCGAGAGCACGGCGCGCAAGGGCTTGCGCCGCGAGACGTGGGGCACGAGGTCGAAGCCGGCCGCCCCTTCGTCCGGATTATCGAGGTTGATGGTGGGCGGAACCACACCGTCGCGCAGCGCGAGCGCGCACAACACCGTCTCGAGCCCGCCGGCCGCGCCCAGCAGGTGGCCCGTCATCGACTTGGTGCTCGAGATCATCAGGCCGCCGCGCGCGCGATCGCCGAAGACACGGTGAATCGCGATCAGCTCGTTGATGTCGCCGGCCGACGTCGAGGTGCCGTGCGCGTTGATGTAGTCGACCGCCGTCAGCTCGAGCTTGGCGTCCTTGAGCGCCTGCTTCATCGCGCGCTGCGCGCCCTCTGCCTCGGGCGCCGGCTGGGTCAGGTGAAAGGCATCGGCGGTCGCGCCGTAGCCGACCAGCTCGCAGTAGATCTTGGCGCCGCGGCGCAGGGCCATCTCGCGTTCCTCGATCAGCAGGATGCCCGCGCCCTCGGCCATGACGAAGCCGTCGCGATCGCGGTCGAACGGCCGACTCGCCTTCTGCGGCTCGCCGTTGCGCTTGGAGAGCGCTCGCATCGCATTGAAGCCACCCACGCCGAGCGGCGTCACCGCCGCTTCGGCCCCGCCAGCCACGGCCGCGTCGATGTCGCCGCGCTGGATCCAGCGCATGGCCTCGCCGATGGCGTGGGCGCCCGACGCGCACGCGCTGGTGGTGGTGTAGCTGGGTCCCTTGAGGCCGTAGCGGATCGACACCTGACCCGGGGCCAGGTTGGCGATCGCGCCCGGAATGAAGTACGGCGTCATGCGCCGCGGCCCCTTGTCGCGCAGCACGTCGTGCTGCTCCTCGATCAGGCCGAGCCCGCACATGCCCACGCCGATGAACGTGCCGGTGCGTTCCTTCAGCTCGTCGCTCGGCGCGAAGCCGGCGTCCTCCACCGCCTGCACGCTGGCGCCGACCGCCAAGTGAATGAACGTGTCGCCTTCGCGGACACGTTTGCGCTCGAAGTACTTCTCAGGATCGAAGCCGGTGCACTCACCGGCGATCTGGGTGGCGAAAGCGCTGGGGTCGAAGCGCGTGATCCGCGCGATCCCGCTCTTGCCCTCTTGAATGGCACCCCACGTGCTCGTCACGTCCAGTCCACAAGGACTGATGGCGCCCACACCTGTGACCACGACCCTTCGCATGTCCGACACCACCTCCGGGCGCGCCGGGCCCAGCAGCGCCGGTACGCCGCGGGCCTACTTGACGTGCTCCTGAATGTACTTGATCGCGTCGCCGACGGTCGCGATCTTCTCGGTATCCTCGTCCGGGATGTCGATTTCGAACTGCTCCTCGAACGCGAGGACGAGCTCGACGATTGCCAACGAATCAGCCCCAAGATCCTCGATGAACTGGGCCTCTTCCTTGACCTCGGCGATATCCACGTCGAGCTGTTGAGCGACAATTTCCTTGACCTTCTCGGCGATATCCATCCAACCCTCCCGGGGGTGTTGGCTTGTGGTCTGTCTGCAGGGTTCCGTTATACGTACATGCCGCCGTTGACGCGCAGCACCTGCCCGGTGATGTAGCCGGCCTCGTCGCTGCTCAAGAAGAGCACCGCCGCCGCCACGTCTGCCGGGGATCCGACTCGGCCCAGAGGGATCTGCCCCAACATGGTCCGCTTGGCTTCTTCGGGCAGATTGCGGGTCATGTCCGTATCGATGAAACCGGGGGCCACGGCGTTCACGGTAACGCCGCGCGAGGCGTACTCCCGAGCCAGCGTCTTCGTCAAGCCGATTAGTGCGGCTTTCGACGCGCCGTAGACGGTCTGTCCCGGGTTCCCCAGCTCGGCCACCACACTGGCGAGGTTGATGATACGTCCCTGTCGCGCCCGCATCATTGGACGGATCGCGGCCCGCGCGCAGTGGATCGCGCCGGTGACGTTCACCGCGAACGTCCGCTGTATGTCCTCATCCGACACGCGCAGCAGCAGCTGGTCCCGGGCGATGCCGGCGTTGTTGATCAGCACGTCGATGCGCCCCAGCCGCTTGTGAACGGCCGCAAACGCCTGATCGACTGCCTCGCTGCTGGTCACGTCGCAGCGCACCAGCTCGCCCTTGCCCCCGGCCTGCTCGATCTCTGCGAGCGCCTCGCGCCCCACCGCCTCGTCCAGCACGTCGGCCGCGACCACGTGCGCGCCCGCGCCGCCCAGCGCAACCCCCAGGGCGCGCCCGATGCCCCGGTAGCCGCCGGTCACGATCGCAACCTTCCCGTCCAAGCGAAACATGCTCGTTCCTTCCTATCCGCTACCAGCGCACCAGCGCGCTGCCCCAGGCGAAGCCCCCGCCCAGCGCGCAGAACACCACGTTCTGCCCGCGCTGGACCTTGCCCAACCGAACCGCCTGGTCGAGCGCAATCGGCACCGAAGCGCTGGAAGTGTTGGCCGTCTTGTCGATGTTGATGAAGCAGCGCTCTTTGGCGATGCCGGAGCGGTGCAGCACGGCGTCGATGATGCGCCGGTTGGCCTGGTGTGGGATCAGCCAGTCGATCTCCGCCGGCGTCAGGCCGTTGGCGCGGATCGCCAGCGCGCTCGAGGCCGACAGCGCCTTGACCGCGTAGCGGAAGACTTCCTTGCCCGCCATGTGCACCAGGTGCTTGCGCTGCGCGATCAACTCGGCCGAGATCGGCGTGCGCGTGCCGCCGGCCGGGATGTAGAGCGATTCGATCTGCGTTCCGTCGGCGAACAAGTGGGTCGAGAGGATCCCGCGCTCGGGATCCTCGCACGGCCCCACCACCACCGCGCCGGCGCCGTCGCCGAACAGCACGCAGGTGTTACGGTCGGTCCAGTCCACCAGGCGACTGAGCAGCTCGACGCCGATCACCAGCACGTTGCGCGCCGAGCCCGTGCGCACCAGCGCGTCGGCCATGCTCAGCCCGTAGATGAAACCCGCGCAGGCAGCCGCCAGGTCGAAGCCCGGGCAGTCCGGGCGCGTGCCCAGGTTGCGCTGCACGAACATCGCCGTGGCCGGCAGCTGCAGGTCCGGGCTGATGGTGCCGACGATGATCATGTCGATATCGGTCGGCTTGAGCCCCGCGGCCTCGAGCGCGTGCCGGGCGGCCTGGGTGGCCATGTCGCTCGAGGCCTCGTCCGGGGCCGCCACGTGGCGCTGGTGAATCCCCGTGCGCTCGCGGATCCATGCGTCCGAGGTGTCGACGACCCGTTCGAGGTCGAAGTTGGTGACGACCTTGGCGGGCAGGTAGTGGCCCGTACCGAGGATCTGCGAACGCGGAAACAACGTGCCTACCACACCGGCCTCACCCGGCTCTCGACGGAGCCTCGATGCGAGGAGTATCGGGCCGGACGCTCGCGGCCGCAACGGCCCGTTGCAGGTGCCCGGTCAGGAGGCCCCCGACTTGGCCTGACCCTCCCCGCGTTCCACGATCTTGCGCCCCTTGTAGTGGCCGCACTCGGGGCAGACGCGGTGGGGCAGCATCATGTCACCGCAGTTGGGGCACGGGATCACGTTGGGTGCCACCACTTTGTCGTGATGCGCGCGGCGCATGTCGCGCCGCGAGCGGGTAGTCTTGCGCTTGGGAACCGCCACGGGTCACTCCTTCTTTCCAGAGAGCTTTGCTCTGAGCTTCTGCAGCGGCAACAGCCGCGGGTCGACCCCGCCGGGCTCGCCGAAATCCTCGGGCTTGGGCTTCAGGTGCTCGGGCACGCCGATGCCCTTGCAGTCGGGCGAGCACAGCGGCTGCATCGGTAGCTCGAGCAGCAGGTGCTCGCGGACCAGCTCGTCGAGCACCACCTCGTTGCCGGCAAAGCTCGCCCGGTCCAGGTCTTCGCGCTCGAGCTCGATCTCCTGCGGCTGGGCGTCCGCGCCGGCGGGGCTGAGCAGGACAGCGATCTCCGCGTGCACGTGCAGGGGTGCATCGCCCAGGCAGCGCGCGCACTCGGCGAGCAGGTCGGCCTCGACCTGGCCGTGAACCAGCACTTCGTGTCCGTTCTTCTGTGCGTGCACGTTGAGGTGCCCCTTTTCAGAGGCCGGATCCCGCCGCAGCGGAGTGCCTGCCAAGGCCGTGTCGAGCCACTCCGCGGTCAGGGGAAACGCGTAGTCCTTGCCCCGTTCGTCGAGGTCTTGGAGCGGCAGCACGAGCTCGGACATGGGACGCCGGGGCCGCGGTTGCGGCCAGATGCGAGGGGGCGGCACTATCGTACGCGTGGGTCCTGAAGTCAACTCGACGGCCACCCCTTCGCGGCGCCCGCCGGCACCTCAGACGGTCTCGCGATTCGCCCGCTAACCCTCGATCGGAGCTGAGATTTCAGCGTGAT
Organism: uncultured delta proteobacterium; assembly: GCA_963778655.1. GTDB lineage: Bacteria > Myxococcota_A > Polyangia > Polyangiales > JAFGIB01 > CAVZVA01. The sequence goes on along the minus strand of CAVZVA010000005.1, from coordinate 516,686 downwards.
GCGGTCGCGTCCTGCTGGAGCCGCAGGCCAGCCGCGTCCAGGCGCAGCAGTGCGAATCCTGGCAGCACCCGGGAGCCGTCACTGCGCTCCAGCGCCGGCCCCGACAGGCGCGGCACCACGATCCGCAGGTCAGGTGCTGCGACCCCCGCGGTGGCCAATCGCGCGCCGGCACCCATGCTCGGGCGCAGCAGGGCGACGTGCGGCCAGGCGAAGATACCGCCCGGAGCGCCGATCCGCGTGGCGAGCTGGGCCAGGCTGCGGCTGCCGGTATCGACGCCGTGCTGGGTCCGGGCCACGTCATGAGGCCCGCCAAGCCCCGGGGCCTGCCAGGCGATCAACCAGCGCCGCGAGCCCTTGTCGGTGAGCTCCGAGCTGAGGCGCTTGAGGTCGCCGAGGTCGTAGCCGCAAGCATGGGCGTCGAGCGCATAGCGACCATCCTCAGCGCCAGCCACCGGGACCAATGTATCGGAGCCGATTCTGATCTCCCGAAGGGTTGTAGCGTCGATGATTCTGTCGCTGGCCTTGCCGAGCGCCTCGAGCGCAGAGGTGATCCGGGCCGGCGTGTCGCGGCCACCAGCGACCAGCAGGGTCGGCTGCGGGAGCGCGGCCAGCACCGCCAGCGTGGCCCGCGCTTGCGGTGGGGTGTCGCCGATGTCCCCCAGCAGCAGCAGCAGGTCGGGTGCCGCGGCGCGCAGGGCCGCGAGCTCGGTCGGTCCCGGCGGGTCGCCGGCGCCCGGCCCGGAAAACGCGGCCAGCGTGAGCGGCCGCGTCAGCCCCTGGATACGCAGGCTGCGACCGGCGATCTGAAGCGTGAGCCGCCCCAGGTGGCGGGTACCCTCCGGCGGCGGCGACCCGGTCAGACAGCGCACGTAGGGCGTGTCCCCGCCTGCCGCGGCGGCTCCGTCCCGACCCAGGCAGCCGCGACCACCCGCGCACCCAAGGAGCATCAGCCCCAGCACGGCGCACGTGGAAAGCCGCCGCCCACTGCCCTTGCCGCTCAAGCGTGAGCCTGCCGGACTCGACCGCGAACATGCCGCCACAGACAAGGGACGCTCGATTTGCAGGAAGTTCAAACCATGGGCTAGCGCGGGACCGTCCGACAGTGTAGATGTCGTCACTATTGCCGAGCGCAGCACGGAGCGGCGACCCTTCGCGCCGACAGCCGTCTTTCGGCGGGAAGGACCTCTTTCAGTCATGACGGACACCCGCTTCCGCGGAACCAAGAGCTACCTGACCAACGAGGCGCTGGAAGCGGCGGTCAACTGCGCGCTCGTGCTGGAGAAGCCCCTGCTGGTTCGCGGTGAGCCCGGCACCGGCAAGACGTTGCTCGCCGAAGCCGTGGCCGAGGCCCTGCAGATGCCGCTGGTCACGTGGCACGTCAAGAGCACCACCCGCGCCCAGGAGGGCCTGTACCACTACGACACGGTGCAGCGCCTGTACGACAGCCGTTTCGGCGATGGCAACGTGCGGGACATCCGCCATTACATCCGCCTCGGACCGCTGGGCAACGCCTTCAAATCCGAGCAGCGCGTGGTGCTGTTGATCGACGAGGTCGACAAGGCCGACCTCGAGTTCCCCAACGACCTGCTGCACGAGCTCGACCGCATGCGCTTCCGCATCATGGAGACGAGCGACGATATCGTGGCCAAGCACCGGCCGGTGGTGATCATCACCAGCAACGCCGAGAAGGAGCTGCCCGACGCCTTCCTGCGGCGCTGCGTGTTCCACTTCATCGACTTCCCGGATCGCGACCTGATGGGACGCATCGTCGACGTGCACCACCCCAGCCTGAACGAGGCGCTGGTCAAGCAGGCGATGGACGCGTTCTACGCCATCCGCAACATGCAACGCCTGCGCAAGCGGCCCAGCACCAGCGAGCTGGTGGACTGGATCGCCATGCTGCGCAACATGGGCATCACCAACGTCAAGCTCGACGGCAACCTGCCCTTCCTGGGCACGCTGCTGAAGAAGGAACAGGACCTGGTCGCGTACGCCGACCAGCTGTCGGGCGGCGCCCGCTGGCGTTCCTGAGCGGAGGTGAGCCATGTCGGTTGGGGTCAACACCAGGCCGATGTTCCTGAGCTTCCTGTACCGCCTGCGCAAGCACGAGGTGCCGGTGGGAGCTCAGGAGGCGGTCGCCCTGGCCCGGGCACTGACCCTGGGCCTGCACGAGAGCTCGCTCGACGGCTTCTACTACACCGCACGCTCGCTGCTGGTCCACCGTGAAGGCCACCTGGACGCTTTCGACCAGGCCTTCCTGGCCGAGTTCAAGGGGGTCGAGGGCGAGCACGTACGGCTGAAGGAAGAGCTGCTGGAGTGGCTCAAGGACGCCAAGCTGCGCCTCGAGGAGCTCACGCCCGAGGAGCGGGCGCTGGCCGAGAGCCTCGACATCGAGCAGCTCAAGAAGCTGTTCGAGCAGCGCGTAAACGAGCAGAAGGAGCGCCACGACCGCGGCAACAAATGGATCGGCACCGCGGGCAGCTCGCCATTCGGCCGCAAGGGCGGCAAGCGCGATGGCGTGCGCGCCGGCGGCGCCGGCGGTCAGAAGTCTGCGGTACAGGTCGCCGACGCGCGCATGTACCGGCCCTATCGCGCCGACGTCGCGCTCGACATCCGGCAGATGGAGATGGCCCTGCGGCGGCTGCGCGCCTTCATCCGCGAGGGCGCCGATGACGAGCTCGATCTCGATCGGACCATCGACAAGACCGCGAAGAACGCGGGTGAGATCGAGGTGGTGGTGCGGCCGCCGAGCCGGCCCAACACGCGCGTGATCCTGATGATGGACGTGGGCGGATCGATGGATCCGTACACGGAGCTGATGTCGCGCATGTTCAGCGCGACCAAGCGCGCCACGCACTTCAAGGAGCTGCGCACTTACTACTTCCACAACTGCGTGTACGGGCGCGTGTACAAGACCGAGCGCTTCGACGAGCCGCTGTGGGTTCAGGATCTGCTGCACGAGTGCGGTCCGCACCACAAGTTGATCATGGTCGGAGACGCCTTGATGGCGCCCTACGAGCTGCTGCGGCAGGGCGGAGCGATCTCGGTCACCGATCGCAACACGCTGCCCGGAATTGGCTGGTTGATGATGATGCAGCAGCATTTCAAGCACTGCGTATGGCTCAACCCGGAGCCGGCTGGCTACTGGGAGGGCACCACCATCGATCACGTGCGCCAGGTGTTCGAGATGTTCCCGCTCACGCTGGAAGGCTTGGCCCAAGGCATGGCGCATCTGAACAAGGGCAAGGGCGCAAGGCGAGCGGCCTGAAGACTCACGCCCCGTCCTGCTTCGGATCACAGGAAGACGGGAAGTCCGGAAGTCTCTGTTGAGCGTTCGAAGCTCGGCGAGCGCATGCAGCCTCGCTCGATCTGCGGGTCCTTCACGTCCCGAAGGCAGTCCTTCTCGTCTTCCCGTCTTCTGTCCGTCGGGAACGCGGCCACTTGCTCTTGCTCAGTGGCTGCCGAATCTGAAGGAGCCTTTGGCCTTGCCCGTGGCATTGGGTTTGGCCATGCCCGGCGGAACCTCGCTGTCGGTCGAGGCGCTCATTGCCGCGCTGGCGTGAGCGCTCGCGCCCGCGCTGGCGGAGGGAGCCGGAGGGGACGGTGCAGGCGGTGAATCCAGGGTGTCGGGAGCGGGTGGAGCCGCGCCGACGTTCGCGGGGCTCGGGCCCAGGTAGTTGCCCGGCGGGAAGTCGAGGTACAGGAAGAAGAAGCCGCTCGGGGCCTGCTCGGTGGAGATGCGCGGCTGCACCTGGGCCCGCATGGTGAGCTCGAGCGTGGTGCGCTTGTGCGCGCGCTTGATCTCGATGCGCAGCACGGGCGTGTTGAAGTAGCGGGTGAACAGCGGATAGCGGTTGGCACCGGTGACACGTGCATCGCCCAGGTCGACGACGATCTTGCCATCGCTCGCCGCTGCCTGCGTGTCGAGCGGCGAGGTGGCCTGGATGAATACGCGCGAGCCGCCGTCCGGCTGCATCTGAAATCCGGGCCAGGTGATCTCGGGCGGACGCTGTCCCGGCTTGGCGTCGGTGCCACGGGGTGCGGCGCCGCCCGGCTTGACCCCGCAATACACGCCACGCTTGTGCTCGTCAGGTGGGGTTGGGGTCTTGGCTGGAGCGCTGTCGTCGCGGGCGCCACCGGTCAGGCTCAGATCCTGCGCGCGCCCGGACGCGACGGTGAGCAGCCACGCGACGGCCAGCGTGCCGACGACCCGGAGCTTGGGCGAGACCAGCATCGTTAGAAGCGTACGGGAAGCCGCACGCCGTCGCAAAAAATGCCCAGGCGCGCGCTCACTCGCGGATCTCGACGATGCGCGTCTCCCCGGGGCGGATCACGACATAGCGAAAGCTGGTCTGGTCGCCGCTCTTGAGCACGATTTCGTGCCGGCCGCCCGCCAGCGCGGTGGCCACCGTGGCCGGGCCCAGCTCGCGGCCGTCAACTCGCACCTTGGGAGGCACCCCGCCCGGGCGGTCGTCCTCGACCACCAGCAACCCCTGATCTTCGGCGACTTCGACGCCGCGGCTCTGGTCGACGAAAGGCAGCGCGCGGGCCACGGGCAACCCTTGCTCCGGCGCGGGCGCAGCAGGCTGCGCGCGGGCCGTTTGTGCCGGTTCGGCCGGCGGCGCGTCCCTGACGCCGGCCGGCACCGGAGTCGCCTCCGGCACGGATGGACGCGGCAAGACCACATGTGCGCCAGCCAGCGACAGCGACGGCTGTGCCAGACGGACGCCGAAATAGGCCACGGCGGCCAGGCCGAGCAGGGTCAGCGCGCCGAGCGCGCGCGAGCCGCGCGGCGGGCTCGGCGTCGAGCTGCGCGCGGGCGCGCCCCCCGGGTCCAGGCGAGCGCTGCGCACGTTGAACGCTTGGGGCGGTGGGGGCGGCGGCGCGGCGCCGGGCTCCGGGTCCGCGGGCGGAGGCGACGGCTGCGGCACCGAGCGGGCGGGCGGCGGCGCGGGGACAGCTTGGGCGGCGAGCGCATCCGCCTCGGCGCTTGCGCTTGCCGCGAGCTCGGGCATCAGCAAGTCCCGGCGCGGGCGCACCCACTCGACGTCCGCCTCGGTCAGCTCGGTCGGCGGCAACGAGGCGCGCGCCGGGCGCTGCGCGGCGTGCAACAAGCTCCCCGGATGCTGCTCGCGCGCTAGACGAGCCGCCTCCACCAGATCCTCGCCCTCGGGGCCGAGCACCTCGACCACGGCGCCGCGCCGCGCGAGCTCGCGCAGATATTGCTCCAGCTCGCGCGCGGAATACGCGCCGCTCAGGACCAGGGCGCGGGCGCCCTCGCCCGCCCGCAGCCGGGCGGCCACGTCGGCCAGCGGCGTCGGCGTGGCGCTGATCAGCGAGCCGAGGATCTCGTCGTCGAAGCCCACGCGGGAGACCTGCATCAGACGACTATCGCTGACCGCGTCGAGCAGGGCTCCGAGCCGCTCGATGCCATGGCTCAGCAAGCGGTCGAGCGGCTCGGGAAAGGCGCCGCGCAGCGGCCCATCCGCGCGCGCGACCGTGTAGCGGCCGACCTCGACGCCCAGCAGCTGGCGCAACGCGCCAGCGCCGCGCGCGAACGAGCCGTCCGACGCGGTGCGGGTGAGCGCAAGGTTGGCGCCCCCGCGGACGTCGATCTCGAACAAGTTCCAGGCATCGCGCAAGGCGACGCGCGCATCGGGCAGCACCGCCGCGACACACTGCAGCAGGCCTTGCACGCCCAGGTCTTCCACCCGGCCTTGCACCTCCTCGCCCGAGCGCAGCAATGCGGCGAGCTCGGCGCGCGGGCGTAGAGCTTCGGCCACCGTGGTCAGGATCTGCAAGCTGCCGGCCTCCTTGCGCAGGTAGCCGCTGGCGCCGGCGTCGAGCTCGCGCATGCGCTGCAGGAAGTCCTCTTTCCACGACAGCAGGATCACCGGCACATGACACAGTGCGAGATCGCCACGCAGCTCGCGGCACAGGGTGAAGCCGTCGATCCCCGGCATCAGGATGTCGCTGATCAGCAGATCCGGCGGCCGCTGCCGCGCCAGCTCCAACGCTTCGCGCCCGTTGTCGGCTTCGACCGCGATCGCGCCAGCCTCGCGCAGCAAGCCCGCGAAGAACCAAACTACCGCGGGATCGTCGTCGACCAGCAGGATGCGGCGGCCCTCCAGGCTCTCGGCGATGCCCGGTTGCGGACCGAGCGGCGCGTCGGCAGTGAGCGCCAGCGCCGCCGGCCCCCCGGCGTAGGGCGCCTCGTCAAAGCGCAGGCGGCCTTGGGCGCGCTGCATCAGGTGCGCGCGGATGCGCGCGACCGCCGACCAGGTGGCGGCCATTAGCTCCGACTTGTCCGCCAGCTCGATGCGCTCGCCGCGTCCTTGGCGCAGCGAGTCGGCGATGCCTCGCCGCACTTCCTCGGCCACCCCGCGTGCGATCTCGTCGACGGTGCCGGCGTCGAGCGCGTCCAACCCGGCGGCCGCGCGCAAGCCGCGGCCGCTCAACCGCAGCAGCCGTTCCAGCAGGCCGCCCGGCGGCAGCGGCAGGCGCAGAGCGGCATCCGCCAGCGAGCGCGTGAGCTGCGCGTCGACTTCGCTCACGCGCTCGGGCAGCAGCGCCACCAGCGCGCGCGGCGGGGCGGCGCGCTCGCCACGCAGCCCGCGCGCCAGGTCCTCGCCGCCGCGCGCCAGCAGGGCGGCCTCGACCAGCACCACGTCGGGCGCGACCTGATCGATCACCAGCAGCGCGGTCTCGGGCTCGGACGTGCTGGTCAGCTCGCACTGCTCCACGGGCAGCGCCGCGCGCACGCTCTGCTCCGCTTCGGCCCCGGCGAGCACCAGCACCGCGATCACGTCCGGCGTGGGCAGGGCGCCGGCCACGCTCTGGGTCAAGCCCACCGCGGGATCGGGCTGGGCGGCCGCCTGGGGCAGCGCTTCGAGCAGCGGCACTCCGCTCCAGCGCTCCTTGGAAAACATCGCCGCAACGCGTTCGGAGTCGGGCGGCTGCGGCGGCCCGGCGTTGTCGTCGGGGCTCAGCGCGGCGCACAGCCCGAGCAGGCTGGCGCGCTCGGCCTGGTCCAGCGCGCGTTCGGCGTCGCGTGCCGCGTCCAGCGCCGCGATAGCGTTCTGCAGCCGCTCGAGCAGGGCTTGGTCCTGGAACACCTGGGCCGAGGCGTAAAGGGTCTGGATACGGCGCCGCAATTGCTCGAGCACGCGCGAGTCCTGGGGTGCGATCTCGAGCGCGCGGCACAGCTCGCGCAGCTCGCGGCCGCGCTCGGGCAGGCCGAGCACGAAGCGCTCCTGCGCGCTTCCGAGCGCGGTGCGAGTGTCCTCGGGCATCGCTAGTCCCCTGGATCCGTGATTTCTTGCCTATATCGGCGCGGGTTCGGCGTTGCTCGCAAGGCGCGCGATCGCAAGAATACTGCGTGGTATTTCAAGCTCGCGCAACGCCGCGAGCGGCGGCGAGGGCGTGTCGAGATAGGTGAGGGATCACGGGTCCAGGGGACTGCAACCGCCGTCGAGATGAGATCAAGGGATCGCGGGCGAGGTGGGCTTGAGCGCAAGGCGCCACGACGCAGGAATACACCTCGTATTTCAACTCGTATTTCAAGGAGTGGCAACGCAGCGGGCGAGCCCGCATCGCTTGCGAGGATCGATCGCATCTCGACGGCGGTGCACCAGACTGTACGCTACACCGCGACACGGGTGAACGGTATCGAGCGCGCCCCGCCTCGGTGCCACGATTCAGCACACACCCCGACCCAAGGCAGCCCGGCCCACCGGTCTCGCTGCAAGCCCCGCCCACCGGCCGGACGTGGGCGCGGGCGCGGTCGAGCGCGCCACCGCCATGCCGGAGAGCGGGCGGGCGGCGGTTCCAGTGATAGAACACGCGCGTGGACTTCGTCGACGAGATCAGCGTCGAGGTGTGCGCCGGAGACGGCGGGGACGGATCTTCGGCGATGCGGCGCGAGAAGTACCGGCCGCTTGGTGGCCCGGCCGGCGGCGACGGCGGCAACGGCGGCGACGTGGTGCTCGAAGCCGATGCGCGCCTGTCGACTTTGCTCGATCTCAAGTACCGGCGCGTGCTCGCAGCCGGACGCGGCGAGCACGGTCGCGGCAAGGATCAACACGGCCACCGCGGGCGGAGCCTGACTGTGCGCGTGCCGGTCGGCACGCAGGTGCTCGACGCCGACAGCGGCGAGCTGCTGTGCGATCTGACCGCGCCGGGCCAACGCCAGCTGGCCGCGCGCGGAGGACGCGGCGGCCGCGGCAACCTCCACTTCGTCACGCCCACCGAGCGCGCGCCCACGCGCGCCGAGCCGGGCAAGCCCGGAGAACGGCGCCGGCTGAGGCTCGAGCTCAAGCTGCTGGCCGACGTGGGCATCGTGGGCTTTCCCAACGTGGGCAAGAGCACGTTGATCGCGCGCGTGTCCAAGGCCAGGCCCAAGATCGCCGACTACCCCTTCACCACCCTGGTGCCGAACCTGGGCGTGGTTTGGCGCGGCGACGAACGCGGTTTCGTGCTCGCCGACATCCCGGGCCTGATCGAGGGCGCGGCCGATGGCGCGGGGCTGGGGCATCGTTTTCTCAAGCACGTCGAGCGCACGCGCGTGCTGCTGCACCTGCTGTGCCTCGATCCCGATCCGGCGCGCGCGCCGCTGCGCGACTACGAGCTGCTGCTGCGCGAGCTCGAGCGCTTCGATCCGGCGCTGGCGCGGCGGCCGGCCCTGGTGGCACTATCCAAGCTCGACCTGCCCGAAGTGCGCGCCGCGCTGCCCGAGCTGCGCGCCGCTCTGAGCGCGCGCGGCGTGCCGTTGCTGGCGTTCTCGGCGGCGACCTCGGAGGGCGTGCCCGAGCTGCTCGACGCGCTCGAGGCGCTGCTTGCGCGGCATCCGTCGGTGTCGGATCCCGGAGCGCGCCCGCGCGCAGACGAGGACGACCATGACTGCGGGGGGGATGGGGACGGGTAGCTGTGGGCTTGGGGCCGGGGGTGCGACGTGATATCCGTCGGCCGCTTCCGATGCGTGCCTGGCTTGCGGCGCTGGCGTTGTCCGCGCTCGGCTGCGGCGGTGAGCCGCGGGTCGAACGCTTCCCGCCTTCGCCGAAGCGGGCCAGCAATGCGCTCTGCCTCGCGCCCGCGCGGCCGCCGCCCTCGGGCCAGCTGGCGCTGGAACGCGCCTTCACCAGCGCGCTGCCCGACGGCGGCCGCGCGCGCAAGCCGATTCAGCTCGTGCCCTCTCCCACCGACCCTGACCACTACTACCTGGTGCAGCAGACCGGGCAGATCCTGGAGCTGTCGGACGCTCCGGATGCGCCTCCGGCGCGGACCGTGCTCGACATCCACGACCGACTCGACTTCAGCCGCAGCGAGAATGGGCTGGTCAGCCTGGCCTTTCATCCGCGTTTCGCGCAGCACCGCTTTGCCTACGTGGTGCGCTCGGCTCCGAGCAGCGTGAAGGGTCGCTACATCTCGCGGTTGGCGCGCTTCAGCGTGCGCAAGGACGGCACGTTCGATCGCGACAGCGAGCTGGCGTTGATCGAGCTCGAGCAACGCAGCTCGAGCCACAGCGGCGACCACGTGGCCTTCGGACCCGATGGCTACCTGTATCACAGCCACGGCGACGACCAGGGCGTGCAAGATGCCCAGGACCCCTACACGGAATACGGAGCGATCCTGCGCATCGACGTGGATCACGACGATCCGCAGCGCGGCCTGCCCTATTCGATTCCACGGGACAACCCGTTCGCGCAGGGCGGCGGCGCTCCGGAGGTGTTCGCGTACGGCTTTCGCAATCCCTGGCGCTTCACCGTCGATCCCGACGACGGGCGCATCTTCGTGGGCGACGTGGGCGAGGATTCGCGTGAGGAGGTCGATCTGCTGCGCAAGGGCGGCAACTACGGCTGGCCGATCCGCGAGGGCAAGTCGTGCTTCGACGCCGACAGCTGCGAGCAGGATTTCGTCGAGCCGCTGACCGACTACACGCACAGCGAGGGCACCGCGGTCGTGGTCGGCTATCGCTACCGCGGTACGCGCCTGCCCTTGTTGCGCGACCGACTGCTGTACGCGGACGTCGGCGTGGGCAACATCTGGAGCATTCCGCTGGACCAGTCCGACCCGACGGCGCGGCTCGAGCTCGACGGCCGCTTTCACATCGTCTCGTTCGCGCAGCGCCCCGACGGCGAGCTCTACGTGGTGCGCTACGATTTCGACGGGGCCGAAGGCGGTGTCTATGCGCTGGTGCCGCCGGACGAGGATGACGGAGCGGGCGCCGCCTTTCCGAAGCTGCTGTCTCAGACCGGGTGCGTGGACCCCGACGATCCGCGCGAGCCCGCGCCCGGCGTGGTCGCCTACGATCCGAGCGCGCGGCTGTGGTCGGATGGCGCCAAGAAGACGCGCTTCTTCGCCATTCCCGACACGGGGCGCATCGGACGCATCGCCGAAGGAGACCTCGACTTCCCGGTGGGCAGCGTGCTGCTGAAGAACTTCGTGTACGCCGGTCGCTATCACGAGACGCGCCTGCTGATCCATCACGACGACGGCTGGGGCGGCTACTCGTACGCGTGGAAGGACGACCAGAGCGACGCCGTGCTGCTGAACAGCGGGCAGACCGTGACGCTGGACAACGGCGTGCGCTGGATGTACCCGAGCCGTTCGCAGTGCTTCCGCTGCCACACCGATGCGGCCGACGTCACCCTGGGTCCCGAGGTCGGCCAGCTCGACCACGTGACGGAGCTGCACGGTGAGCCCAGTGGGCAGCTGCAGTGGTTGTTCGATCACGACTACTTTCGTCCCGAGATCGACCGGATCAAGACGCTGCGGGAAGGCGCGCCGCCCTTGCCCGATCCGTTCGGCGACGCACCGCTCGAAACGCGGGCGCGCGCTTACCTGCACGTGAACTGCGCGATCTGCCACCGGCCGGGCGGCAACGGCCGGGGCGCGCTCGACCTGCGCTTCTCGCGCTCGTTCAAGGACACCAAGCTGTGCGACCAGGTGCCGGAGCGGCGCATTGGCCAGTTCGGCAACCTCGGTGCGCAACGCCTGCTCAAACCGGGCAGCCCCGAGAGCTCGCTGCTTTGGCGCCGCATGCAGGCCACCGATCGCTTCCGCATGCCGCCGCTCGCGAGCGAGCGAGTCGACGAAGAAGGCCTCGAGCTGATCGGCGAGTGGATCGAGTCGATCCAGAAGTGCCCGTGAGCTGTCGCGGGCACGGGTGGCCGGGGCGGGTGACGGGGCGGGGCGGGCTCGATCTGCTATGGTTGGGGGCGTGATGGAGCACACGCAGCGGATCGCCATCGTCGACGACGAGCGGTTCGAGCAGCACCGGGAGCGTTCCGGGCATCATCCCGAGTGTCCGGAGCGGTTGATCGCGGCGCGCAGCGGGTTGTACGGCGTGCTGCCCGAGGCGGCGCGGCTGCGGCTGCAGGCGCGGCCGGCGAGCGACGAGGAGCTGGTGCGCGTGCACCGCGCGGCTTACCTCGACGCGCTGCGACTGCGCCTGCGCGACGGCTTTGGGCAGCTCGATCCGGATACCTATTTCTCGCCGGGCAGCCAGCAGGCCGCCTGGCTCGCGGCCGGCGCCGCGGCCGAGCTGTCGCAGGCGCTGATGCGCGGCGATGCGCGCCGCGGCGTGGCGCTGCTGCGGCCGCCCGGGCACCACGCGGAGCCGGGCGGCTCGATGGGCTTCTGCCTGCTCAACAACATCGCGGTCGCGGCCGGCGCGGCGCTCGCGGCCGGCGCGCAGCGGGTGGCGATCGTCGACTGGGACGTGCACCACGGCAATGGCACCCAGGACGCCTTCGAGCAGGACCCGCGCCTGCTGTTCGTCTCCATGCACCAGTATCCGTTCTATCCAGGCACCGGACGCGCGGACGAGGTGGGCAGGGGCGCGGGCCGCGGCCACTGTGCGAACGTGGCCCTGCCCGCCGGGCAAGGGCCGGAGACCTATGGCTACGCGTTCCGGCGCGTGGTGCTGCCGCTGCTCGAGCGCTTCGCGCCCGACCTGATACTGGTCTCGGCCGGCTTCGACGCGCACCGCCGCGACCCGCTCGCGCAAATGGAGCTCGATGCGGCGAGCTATCAGGCGATGGCAAGCGCGCTGATCGCGCACGTGGACCAGGCTGGACACGGCCGCATCGGGTTTCTGCTCGAGGGCGGCTACGACCTGCAGGCGCTCGAGCAGAGCCTCGGCGGTGTGGCGCGCGCCCTGCTCGGCCAGGCGCTCGAGCTGCCGCAGGACGCGCCTTCAGCCGCAGGCCGCGACGCGGTCGATCACACGCGTCACGCGATCGCGCCCTACTGGCCGCTCGAGCCAGTGCAGCGGCCGGCGTAGCCGCAGGACCTCAGTCGCCGGCGGCGATGCGTTGTAGCGCCCAGGCCGCGGCCTCGCGCACCACTTCCGAGGGATCCTGCTGCGCCGCCTGCTGCAACACCGGCAGCGCGCGGCGCGCCTTGCGGTTGCCGAGCACAATCGCGGCGTTGCGCGCCAGGCCCTCGCGCTTGGGGCGGCGCAGCGGCGAGCCTGCGAGCAGCGCCGCGAAGGCCGCCTCATCGAGCCGTAGCAGCGCTTCGGCCTGCACGCCACGCAACTGCGCGCGCGGGGCCAGCGCCGGCAGTGCGCGCGCCGCCGCGGCCTTGCCCCGGTTGAAGGGGCATACGTCCTGGCAGACGTCGCAGCCGAACAGCCAGTCGCCGAGCGGCGCGCGCAGCGCTGCGTCGATCGCGCCGCGGTGCTCGATGGTGAGATACGAGATGCAGCGCCGCGCGTCCATTACGCGCGGGGCGACAAAGGCGCGCGTGGGACACGCGTCCAGACACGCCCGACACTGCCCGCAGCGCTCGGCCATGGGCTCGTCCGGGTCCAGCTCGGCGGCGGTGATCACGCTGGCGAGCAGCACGTGCGAGCCGATCCCGGGCACGATCAGGCAGCAGTTCTTGCCGATGAAGCCCACGCCGGCGCGCTGGGCCCAGGCGCGCTCGAGCACCGGCATGCTGTCGACCGTGAGCCGCGTCGCGTGGCCGGCCTCGCGCAGCAGCCGAACGAGCGGGCGCAGCCGCCGGCGCAGCACGTTGTGATAGTCGCGGCCCTGCGCGTAGCGCGCGATCGCGCCCGGCAGAGGCTCGGTGCCCGGCGCGGGCGGGCCGGCGTAGGCCGCGGCCAGCACGATCACGCTGCGCGCGCTCGGCAGCATGCCGGGGTGTCGGGGATCGACCCGCACGTCCGCGCTGCGCTGCAGGTACTCCATCCCGCCGTGATGGCCCGCCTGCAGCCAGGCCTGCAGCCGCGCCGCGTCCTGCGCCAGCCGCTCGGCACGCGCCACGCCGACCCGGACGAAGCCGAGCTCACCGCCGAGCGCCTTCAGGCGCGCGGTAAGCGCCTCAGATGAAGGCATCGCGCAGCGGGCGCCGGGGCAGCAGCATACCGAGCTCGCCTTCACCAGCCGGTGGAATCGCAGGTGCGCCGTGGCGCTCGCCGGGATCGTGCAGCGGGCCCTTGCCCGGCTTGGGCGTGCCGGGCGGGTGCGGCAGGATGTACGGCCGCGCGTTGAACGTGCCGCACTGGCGCTCGTTGCGGTAGAAGCCCCAGCGCACGTAGACGCGCCCGTCGCCCGAGAGGATGCTGCGCGGCGGCGGCGGGTACGGCGCGGCGCGCTTGACCGAGTCGTAGGCGCCGTAGTCGAAGGGTAGAAAGCCGCTGGTCTCCGCGATCCCGATCTGGTGCACCGAGCCGTCTCCGTTGATGACGATCTCGAGCTCGGTGTGCAGCGAGTAGTCGCCGAACGGGCCGCCGGCGATCGGCAAGCTCTCCAGGAAGCCATAGGCGAACTCGCGATGGATGCGCCGGTGCACCAGCGCCAGGTAGTTCGCGAACGGATCGGCCGCTGCATTGAGCGCGGTCTGATCGCCGGGGCGCACGTTGGGTACGAAGTTCTCGATCGCGGCGCGGAACTCGCGCCAGGACTTCTGCCGATCGTGACCGGCCGTGGTCGAGCGCCGCTGCGCCAGATAGGCCTCACGCTCCTGGCGCAGCTCGTCGGCGCCGAAGGTGTCTTCGAATTGCGACCACGAGATGCGCAGATTCGGCCCGGCCTGGGCGCGCTGGCCCGCGCGGTTGAGCCGCGAGGCCGAAGGCCTGCCGGGTTGCTGCGCGCCGCCCGCCTCGCCCGGTCCCTGACCGGGTGCGGTCTTGCGGATGCGGAAGCTGCCGGCGCCGTCGTTGATGACCAGCGTCTCGGGCTCGCCGCCGGTCAGGGGCGCGCCGGAGGCGCGCGAGGGCGCCACCTCGCGCGAGGCGGCCGCCGTGGCCTCGCCCGAGGGGCGTGGCGCAGACTCGACGTTGGGCCGGCCCGCCGACGCTTCCGACGGCTGCTCGGGCGGCTTGCGCGCGGCCTCGCGCGGCGTGGGCGGGCGCGCGTCGCTACCCTTGACGTTGTGCAGGTCGGCGACATCGGTCTTGTCCGCGTTGCCCTCGTCCGGGTCGGTCTTGGTCGGCGCCGCCGTCGCGCTCGGGTTCTGGTCGTCGCGCTGCATGTTGCGGATGCGGGCCACGCTCTCTTGCTCGACGCGGCGGTTCTCCTCCGCGATGAAGCGCGCGTCCTCGGGCTTGGGCACGTCCGGGTTGTCGCTCTTCTGGGTGACCGCCAGCGGGCGATCGGTGGGCGTGGGCAACGGCGTCGGTTGCACCACGGGCACCGCTTCCGCCAGCTTGGGCTGCGGCTTGGCCGTGGGCTCGGGCTTGGCTTGCTGCCGGTGCGGCAGCGGGCGCGGCTCCGGCTCCTTGGCCTTGTCCGCCTTGGCCTGCGCCTCCGGCGGCTTGGGCTTGGCCGGCGGCTGCGGCGCCTGCTCGGGCGAGAGCGGCGCCAGCTCGAGCTCGACGATACCCGGCTTGTTTCTGGGCTCGGAACGCAGCAGCGCGCCCGCGAGCGCGCCGAGCGCTTCGTAGACCGGCAGGTGGATGCACAGCGACGCCAGCAGGGCGAGGCAGAACACCGCTATACTGGGGCGCAAGAGCCGCACGCCATGCTCCGGTTTGCGGAGCGCAGCCTACCATATGGCCCGAGCCAGGTCCCGTGGCCGGGATCCCCGCGAAGCTAAGGGATGCGCGAAGGCCGGGGCCGGCGAGCGCGGGCGGCGGCCGGATCCGCCTTTTGCGGGCGGCCACGACGGCAGCATCGCCCCACCGGCAGGCACAGCTCAAGCGGCCCCGGGCGCGCCGCCGCGCTGGGACTCGCAGGCCCCGCGCGCCCGGCGACTTCAGTTACGCATGAATGTCCAGTCCGCGATGTAGTTGAGCGTCCCGTCCGGCGAGCTGTAGCTGAGGCTGTCCGCGAAGCTGGTCGCGGCCGGCGGCACGTTACCGCTGGCGAGGTTTCCGTCCGAGCCGTAGGGAGCGGTGCCGGTCGTGGTCATGCTGGTCGCATCGGTGCAGCCCGAGTCGGTCACGGTCTGCATGAAGTCGGCATCCACGGCCAAGCCCTGGATCGGAAAGGCGTAGTCGCCGTTCGGCGCGATCTGCAGCAGGGTCGTGTCCTGCACCGTGCCCGCGCGGTCGATGGTGCCAATCGCGTGGTAGGTGATCTGCCGCGAGCAGCCCGTGGGCGTCGTCGTCACAGGATCGGTATCGTCGTAGGTCAGGCTCAGCTTGACCGAGGTGGCCTTGAGGCCGAAGTTCATGCCGTCAGCAGGCTGCGACGTGTCCGGCTCGTAGGTGATCGTCTCGGTGCCGCTCTCGGTGAAGTTGCCGCCGCTGCTGGTCGGGCCGCTGCCAGACCACTTCAAGTTGACGGTGCCACTCCAACCGGTCTGCTTGGGGCGGACGTGGACCGGGGCGGTCGCGTTTTCACTGACCTCGAAAGGAATCAGGTCGAGTCGATCGTCGACCGCAGCGGCGAAGATGTACTGGCCGACGTCCAGCGGGCCCGGCGTCCAGCTCCAGTCGTAGCTGGGACCGGGGCCAGCCATGTAGCTGACCTCGTTGGGATTGCTGCTGCCGGCATCGATGCGGTAGATGTGGATGCCCGACACGTTCGAGATGCCGAGGAACTTGGTCGCGGACGGGTCGAGGGTGATGTTGGTGTGAAGCGTGTCGCCGACCGCCATCTCCATCTTGTCGGCCGTGAACTTGCCGAAGGGAGAGCGCCCGATGGGCAGGCCGTCGTTGCTGTACATCACGTTGAAATTGACCGCCCCGCCGACCCAGCTCAGCGCTCTGCGCAGATCCTTGCCGGGCCCGATTGTGATCACCGGCGCGTTGACCTCGTACTTGTTCGCAAACGACGAGTCGCCGAGCTGGATCGCCAGCGGCTTGAGCTGGTACTTGGCGCGCGCGCCGCCGAACGCCTCGGCGAGCGAGAGCTTGAGAAACGTCACGCTAAGCCCGGCGTAGGCGCCGACGTCCAAGGTGAGCTCGGCGCCCAGCAGCGAGTCGTTGTTGGGCGGTGCAATGGGCTCGAAGTGGGGATCGCCGAGGCTCACCGAGGCGATGTCGCCCGTACCGTTCGTGCCGCCGCTGATGCCGAGGTCGAAGTCCGCGGACTCCTCGGCCTTACCGCCGAATTCGACCTGCGCGATCATTGCCGCCGCCTTGACGCCGAGCTTGACACCGACGGGAATTCTCGGCCCGATGACCACCGCCAGCGGGCCTCCGATCGGGATGATGAATTCGCCGAGCTTCAACTTACAGCTCAGTGATGCGGTCACGCCCGGGGCCACCTTCACACTGGCCGTGCCCGTAGTCTTGATGCTGCCGGTCAATTCCAGCACCGCCGTGGTCCAGTCGCCGTTCTCGTCCTTCTCGAACGCGGCGTGAAAGTGCAGCTGAGGCGTTACCCGGAAAGTGGTTTGGATGGTGACGCCGGTCACACCGATGGCGGCCGTGCACTTGAGCGGCCCGAGGTCGAAGTCGAGCGGATTCTTCGAGACGCCGACGCCGGGCGGCGGGGCTGTCGCCATTTGGGCAATCGCGAGCTGGTCCGCCAGGGTCTGCAGGTCCAGGTCCCAGCCGGCGTCGAGCTTGAGCTGGCTGAACATGTCGACCAGCGGCACCAGCTCGAGCACCACGTCGGTGTGCTTGCCGTTGGGCTGCGTCGATACCACCCGCCCAGCCAAGGCCTTGCCTTCGCGCGCCAGCACCAGCGTGCCCGGCGCGAGGTCGGGCACGCCATCGAGCGTCGCCATGACTTGCATGCCCGGCTCGGGGGCAGCGCTCGGGTCCACTGGGGTTGGCTCCGAGACGATTTGTGCGTCGGAGACCAGCAGCGTCCCGTCAGACGGTTGCGCCACCAGCACCAGCAACGGCGGCGAGCTCGAATCGCCGGAGCTGACCGTGATCTGGGTCGAGCCCACGGAAGTGATGGCCTTGACCCTGCCGGACGCGTCGACCGAGACCTCGTCGGGGTGCGAAGAGCTGAAGGTGAAGCTGGCGTTGCTCATGGGGTTGCCATCGGCGTCGAAGGCCTCCGCGTGAAGCGACGCGCTCTGGCCCGCTTTGGTGAACAGCAGCGCGGCTGGGGTCACCACGATGCGGCCCTTGTAAGGAGGCAGGTCTTGCCCCGTGCCGGTGCCGTTGCCGGCACCGCCGCCGTCTTCGTCATCGGCTGCCCCCCCGTCCCGGGACGGAGCCCCCACCGAGGACTTCCCACGGCCCTGCGTCCCGCCCGAACATCCCCCGAGCTCCATGCTCACCACGACGACGACGACCAGAACCAGTCCAATCGACAAACGGCGTGACATCCCAGGCTCCTCTTGTAACCGCACACACGGTAACCCGGGTGGACGCGCACTTGCACCAGGGGATCGAGGCATTCTCGCGGTCGGGACGCCGGCTGGATGCGGAGACCCACTCCCCGGGTCGCCGAAGCTAGCCGATTACCGGCGCGATTCGAGCTCTTCCCAGCGCTCGCTCAGCCGCGCGAGCGCCTCGCGCGCCGCGGCATAGTCGCGTTGCGCGTCCTTTTGCGCCTCGGCGCCGCGACCGTAGGTGCTCGGATCGGCGAGCGCGGCCTCGAGACGCGCGAGCGCAGATTCGGCTGCGGTGATCTCGTCCACGATGCGCGCGAGCTCCAGCCGCTCCGCGTAGGTGAGTGGCTTGGCGCCGCTCGGCCCGGTGACCGGCGCGGCCGGTCCGGCCTGCGTGGCGGTGATCGCCTTTGGCACGGGCGCTGCGGCCCGCCCGGGCGCCTGTGCGCGCAGCGCGCGGTAGGTGTCGTAGTTGCCCTGGTAGCGGACCAACGCGCCCTCGCCTTCGAATGCGAGCACCGAGGTGGCCACGCGGTTCAGGAAAGCGCGATCGTGCGAGACCACCAGCGCGCACCCGGGCCAGGAACCGAGCAGCTCCTCCAGCTCACCGAGCGTCGCCACGTCGAGATCGTTGGTCGGCTCGTCGAGCAGCAGCAAGTTGGCGCCGCCGCGCAGCGCCTTGGCCAGCGCCACCCGCGCGCGCTCGCCACCGGAGAGCGCGGCCACCTTCTGGCGCTGCTTGGCGCCGTCGAACAGAAAACGCTCCAGATAGGCGCGCAACTCCAGCACGAGATCGCCGATCCGGACCTGCCCTCCACCGTCGCGCTGCGCGCCCTCCCGCTCGGCCACGTTGTCGAATACGGACCAGTCGTCGCGCAGCGCCGCGCGCGCCTGATCGAAATACGCGAGCTTGGTCCGACTGCCGAGCTTGACCGCCCCGGCGGTCGGCTGCAGCTCCCCTGCCACCAGCCGGAGCAGCGTGGTCTTACCCGCGCCGTTCGGCCCCAGCACGCCGATGCGATCGCCCTGGACCAGGTGCAGCGTGAGCCCCGCGATCAGCACGCGCCCCGCGAGCTCCATGCGAACGTCGTGCAGCTCCAGCACCGTCTTGCCGGTCTGAGCCGCGCCGGCTTGAAGTCCCAAGAGCTCGGCGCGCGCGGCCTCGGCCGGCGCCTCGACCGCCATCAGCGCCCGGGCGCGCTTGATCCGCGCCTTTTGCTTGGTGGTGCGCGCTTTGGCGCCGCGCAACAGCCAGGCCCGCTCGCGCCGCAAGCGATTGAGGCGGTTCTGCTCGCTGCGCGAGGCGTGCGCCAGCAGCTCCGCCTTCTGCTCGAGATACTCGGAATAGCCGCCCGTGAACCCTCGCAGTGTGCCATTCTCGAGCTCCAAGATACGATCGGCCACGGCGTCGAGCACGTAGCGGTCGTGGGTCACGAGCAACACTGCGCCGCGAAAGTCCTCGGCCAGGTACTGCTCCAGGTACTCGATGGTGTCGACGTCGAGGTGATTGGTGGGCTCGTCGAGGATCGCCAGCTCGGGCCGCGCGATCAGGATCTGCGCGAGCGCGACGCGCCGCTGCTCGCCCCCGCTCATGGCACCGACGTTTCGATCGAGCTCGCGCACGCCGAAGCGTCCGAGCATCACCTCGGCGAGGTGGCCCTGCTCCCAACCGCCGAGCCGCTCGATGCTGTCGGCCAGCCGCGCCTGCTCCGCGAGCTGCTCGGCGCCGCCCTGACCGGCTGCGATCGCGGCGGTGACCTCGGCGTGACGGGCGCGCGCCGCGTGCCATTGCGACAGACCCTGCTCGACGATCGCACGCGGTGTGGCCGCGGGCGGCAGCTTGGGCTCCTGCGCCAGGTACAGCGCGGTCGAGCCCCGCTTGCGCTCGATCAGCCCATCGTCAGCCGGCTCGATCCCGGCCAGCACACGCAGCAGGGTCGACTTGCCCATGCCGTTGGGGCCGATCAGCCCGACCCGCTCGCCCTCTTCGATGGTGAGGCTGGCGTCTGCGAACAGGGTCTGTGGTCCGTACGCCTTGGCCAGCCCGCGCGCGCTCAGAATCGACACCGCAGGGTTGTAGCAGATCGCGCAGCACGGCGAGTGGGCGACCGCGCGCACGACGGCACCGCGTCCGCTCGCAAGGATCAGCCTCGTCCGGGCGGCGTCGCACGGCGGACGCGGTGACGGCGTTTGCGTGGCCGCGTATGCTGGTGCGATGGCGGACGCGACGGCGGAACGAGCTCTGGTGCTGGGCGGCGGAGGTCCGGCGGGCATCGCGTGGGAGGTCGGGCTGGCTGCCGGCCTGGCGGCCGAGGGCGCCGACGTCAGGCGCGCGGAGCTCATCCTGGGCACGTCGGCGGGCGCGTTCGTGGGAGCTCAGCTCGCGACCGGGATCGCACCGCAGGCGCTGGCCGATCTGCACCTGGCCCTCTCGCGGCAGCGGGCCAAGCAGGGGTCGCCGGCGGCCGGGCCCGACATGGATGAGCTGTTGGCATTCATGGCTCGGCTACCCCAGGACGCGCCGCCCTCCCCGAGCGTGATGGTCGAGATGGGAAGGGTAGCGCTGCAGTCCAAGACCATCCCGGAAGCCGCTTTCGTCGCGCTCTTCGCCGGCATGTTCGGTCCGACCGGCGCCTGGCCCAAACGCTTTACGTGCAGCACGGTCAACGCGTACGACGGCAGGTTCAAGCTGTGGACCGGATCGGACGGCGTCGCGATCGAGCGCGCGGTGGCCGCGAGCTGCAGCGTGCCTGGCATCTATCCGCCGGTGGCGATCGAGGGCTCGCGCTGGATCGACGGGGGCGTGCGCTCGTGGACGAATGCCGACTGTGTCGCCGGCCACCGGCGCGTGATCGTGGTGGCGGTCGTGCTGCCCGAAACGCGCGCGCTCACCAGCCCAGTGCTGGCGCGCGAGCGCGCCGTGATCGAGGCCGCCAAGGGCACGCTGGCGCTGATCACGCCGGACGCGCCCAGCCTCGAGGTCTTGAGCGAAGGTCTGCTCGCCGGCCGCGCCGAGGCGATCATCGAAGCCGGCATCGCGCAGGGCCGCCGCGAAGCCGCCCGTCTCGGGCCGGCGTGGGGCTGAGCGCCCGGCGCGGGGTTGCGGCCCACGCGGGGAAGCGCCGATCCAACCACCCTCCCCCGGGTCCAGCCGGTGCAGATTGGACAGTCGCGCCGCGCCGTGCGACCACTGTACGGCATGGCCGATCTTCTGCTTCGGGGCGGCCGACCGCTGTCGGGCTGCGTGCGGGTATCGGGCAACAAGAACGCCGCGATGCCGATGTTGTGCGCGACGCTGCTGAGCGACGAGCCGGTGCTGTTGCGCAACGTACCGGACATCACGGACTTGCGCCGGCTGGTCGCGTACCTGCGCGAGCTCGGCTCCGACATCCAGTGGGACACCGCGCGCCAGACCATGCGTGTATGCCACGCGAGCATCGGCAAGCTGCAGGAGGCGCCGCCGCTGCCCGACCGCATGCGCTCGTCGCTGCTGCTGCTGCCGGCGTTGCTGTGGCGTGCCGGGCGCGTGGTGGTCGCATCCGACACCCAAGGCTGCAGTCTGGGCATTCGTGAGATCGACCCGCACGTCGAGGTGCTGCGCGCCCTGGGCGCGGAGCTCTCGCAGCGCTCGCCGCTCACGCTTTCGCTGCGCGGCCGCTTCCGCGCCGCGCGCGTATGGCAGGACTACATGTCCGTCACCACCACCGAGAACTTCGTGATGGCGGCGGTGCTGGCCGAAGGCAGCTCGGTGATCATCAACGCCGCCAGCGAGCCGCACGTCCAGGACCTGTGCCGGCTGCTGCAGGCGATGGGCGCGCGGATCGAAGGCGTCGGCTCGAGCATGCTGACCGTGCACGGGGTCGACGCGCTGGGCGGAGCCGAGGCCAGCGTGTCGCCGGACCATCACGAGATCACCACCTTCCTGGCGATCGGCGCGATCACCGGCGGCGAGGTCTCGGTGCAGCCCGCGCCCGTCGAGCACTTCGATCTGCTCGACCGCGCGTTCGCCAAGCTGGGTGTGCGGATCGAGCACGACGGCAGCCAGGCTCGCGTGCCGGCCGCGCAGCGCCTGGCAGTGCACGAGCCGCTCACGGCCAGCCTCTTGCCGCGGATCGAGGCCGCGCCGTGGCCGTACTTTCCGGTCGATCTGCTCCCGCTGATGGTCGCCCTGTCGGTGCGCGCCAAGGGCGCGATGCAGTTCTGGAACAAGGTCTACGAGGGTGGCTTCACCTGGATCCCGGAGCTGAGCAAGTTCGGCGCGCACGTGGTGGTCAGCGACCCACACCGCATCATCGTGTTCGGCGACCGGCCGCTGCGCCCAGCTGCGGTCGAAGCGCCCTACATCATCCGCGCCGCGGTCGCGCTCTACATGGTGGCCGCGAGCATCGAGGGCGAGAGCGTGATCCACAACGCCGATCCGATCAGGCGCGCTCACCCGCGCTTCGTCGAGAATCTGCAGAGCCTCGGCGCCGACGTCCGCTGGGCGTAGGGCCCAGCCGGCGTTGCGGGGACCGCCCCGAACGGGAACGACTCAGGACTGGCACGACCTGTGGCGGGCGCTGTCGCCGTCGCCGCAGGCGCTGCTCAGTTCACGATCGCGCAGAAGTTCTCGGTCTTGAGCCCGACGCCGCCGTTCCAGATCTCGAAGCCCGCGAAGATGTTCGTCAGGTACCAGCTGTTCTGGATCACGTTCTGGCTGACCGCGTGCTGGATGAAGTCGTTGAGGTCGAAGGTCCACTCGGTGATCATGTCGCTCTGCGTCGCCGGCGTATACGAGATCACCGGCACGCCGTTCTGGCAGCTCCCGCTGCAGATCCAGACCTGCCAACTCTTGCCTCCGATGCTGGCAGTTCCCTGCGGGCTGCCCAGCGGCACCACGTTGCTGGCGTCGCTGCGGTAGAACCAGACCATCAGGTACCCGCCGGAGGGATTGCCCGAGTCGCCGCCCGGGTTGGTGCTGAACCAGACGTCGTACGCGGCATTGTGCGTTCCGGTCGAGCCGGACCACTTCCAACCCGTGGGCACGCCCGTCAGCGAGCTCACCTGCTTGGGCAGCCCGCTGCCCGAGGTCGCGTGCCCGAAGTTCGAGCCGGTGAAGACCGACGGGAACCCGGTGGGCGGGCCGCCGGTCGACTGGCTGTTGCCCTGTTGGGTGACTGTGAACGAAACACCGGACACGCTCAGGGACTGATTCGCGCCGTTGCCGTTCCACACGTTGTTCTGGACCACGTACTGGTGGCCGTCGCGGGTCACCGCGCGGGTGTCGCTTCCGCTGATGGTGCCGCTGCCCTCCCCGCTGCCCGTGCTCAGGCTGCAGCCCGTGCTGGGCGCGACGCCGTTCTCGTCGGTCTCGGCCAGCTTGGTGACGCAGAAATCGAACGAGACCGCGCTCGAGGGCGTGCCCGGAACCAGCACGATCGCGGCCACAATCGGTTGGCCGGAGTAGGCCGTGCCGTTGCCCCCGGCCCAGCACTCGGTGTTGAAGGCGTCATACGGGATGAAACCACCGGTGCCGGGAATGATCGCACACCAGCGGTCGTTGGCGTCGGTCGCGCCATTGGGGCCTTGCAGCTGCAAGCGCAGCTCGGAGCCGCCCTTGTTGGTGATCTCCACGGTGATGCCCTTGAGCTTCGGGCTCACCATCAGGGCGGGATCGCCGTCGACCGTGGTCTGATTGAGGTTCCAGCCCACCATCGCCACGTTGCTGTCCCCCATATTCACGCTGCCGCTGGCGCACAGCGGAAAGTCGAAGCTCGCCCCGAAGTTGTCGGGCGTGATGGTGCCCCCGTTCATCGAAGTCGCGGTCCAGGCGAAGCCGTGCCAGTCGCCGCTGGTGATGTAGCCCCCGTACGCGCCCGCAGGCTGGGTCCCCGCGTCGGCCGCGCCGCCCGTGCTGCCGCCGTTGCCGCCATTGCCGGAGCCGCCGCCCTGGTCCGACGTGCCACCTGCACCCGAGCCTCCGCTCTGCGCGCCCTGGCCGTTGGCGCCACCGGAATTGCCCGCGTTCGCGCTGCCCGGCCCGCCCGCGCCGGCGCTGCAGCTGCCCGCCACGCAGCTTCCGCCGCACGCCAGGTTGCAGCCGCCGCAATTGGCCGACGAGGTGTTGGTGTCGACGCACTCGCTTCCGCACTGCCGCAACCCCGGCGCGCAGGTGCTGGTGCAGTTGCCCAGCGAGCAGACCAAACCGGGGCCGCACGCATTGCCGCACCCGCCGCAGTGCAGCGCGCTGCTGCGAGCATCGACGCACAGGCCATCACACGAGGCCAGCCCGCCTTCGCAGGTCGACTGCGCGCCATCTCCCGCGCCGGCCGCTCCAGCTCCGCAAGCCACCGCGTGCGCGAGCACCCAGGTCATGCCGAGCGACTGCAACAACCCCTGAAAGCGCCTGGTATGCACCGCGGTTGACTCCTCGTCTCGTGGCCGGCCGATCCGCCCGGGCTCGGGCCGTGCTGGCTTTGTGCGCCAGCCGGCGCGTTAAGGGTCAAAGGCCAGGGCACACGCCCGCACCATCGACCTGCACCCGGGCGATTCGCAGCCCAAGCCAGTGCGCCGCCCCGCGCGTTCGAGCCCCGGGTACGATACGATCGGTTCTCACTATGTCGCCGGCCTCGCCCGACACCGACGCGCCTGGGGGCTTACTGCGAGCCAGGCTGCGCGCGTTGGTCGGTCCGCCGCTCGAGCCTGAGCTCTCGCTGCGCTTCGAGCACGAGCTGCACGAGACCACACGGCGCCGGCTGACGGTCCTGTTTCCATTGGTGCTCGTCGGCCACGTGGTCCACATCTGGGTGTTTCACACCTCGAGCGCCGAGCGCGCGGCGCTGCGCCCGCGCATCGAGCAATGGCGCGACGGCATCGCGTTTGCCCATTTCGCGACCCTGGTGCTGCTGGTGGTGCTCGGCACTGCGATGTACCTGACGCGACGCAAGCCGGCCGGTGCTTGGCTCGGGCCCGCGGCCGCGACACTGTACTTGGTGCACGGCGCCGTGGTCGCCGGCATCGATCAGCTCGTGGTCACCGCGATCACGCCGTTCATGGCGTACTGCGTGGTGCTGGCCGTCACCCTGGCGCTCACGCCGCGCGCGGCGCTGTTGTCCTACGGCGTCGGCCTCACGAGCTTCGTGGTCGCTATCGTCACGCTGCAGGCCTCGACCAACGCGCGGCTGGCGATTCTGCCCAACGGTATCTCGACCGTGGCCGTTAGCATCACCCTGATTTGGCTGCTGCATGCCTCGCGACGCCGCGCATTCGTTCAGAACGTGACGATCGAGGAACAGCGCCATGCGCTGGCACAGCTCAACCAGAGCCTGGAGCGCCGCGTTGCCGAGCAAGTGGCCGAGATCGTCGCCCGCGCCGGAGAAGTCGACCGGCTCAACGCCCAGCTGCAGGCGCAGGTACGCGAGCGCTCGACCGAGCTGGCCCGGGCGCTGGCGAGGCTGGCGCGGCAGCAGACCGGCGAAGGCAAGCTGCTGCGGGGCACCCTGCTCGGCGGCCGTTTCGAGGTCGGCCGCGTGCTCGGCGAGGGCGGCATGGGCATCGTGTATGCGGGCGTCGACCGAACTACCGGCGCGCGTGTCGCCATCAAGGTGGTCCAGGCGCGCTCGTCGCAGCTCGACGCCGTGCAGCGCTTCCTGCGCGAGGCCAGAGCCGTGGCCTCGGTCACGCACCCGGCAATCGTGCGCATGCTCCACATCGACGTCTCCGAGGACGGCACGCTGTTCCAGGTCCAGGAGCTGGTCGACGGCGAGGTGCTCGAAAGCCGCCTGCGACGGGGTTCGCGCTGGGATCCGTGCGTGGTGGCGCGGCTGGCGGGAACGCTGTTCGATGCGCTGGCGGCCGCGCACGCGATCGGCATCGTCCATCGCGACGTCAAGCCCGGTAACTTGATGCTGACCGCCTCGCACCCGGGGCTAAAGCTGTTCGACTTCGGAATTTCGAAGCTGTACGAGGACGTCGCGGTCGACGCCGGCCGCACCCACACCGGCACGATTCTCGGAACGCCTGCATACATGGCGCCGGAGCAGGTCACGGCCAGCCGCGACACGACCGACCGGGTCGACGTGTACGCGGTCGGCGTGCTGTTGTTCCAGCTGCTCACCGGCAGGTACCCTTTCGAAGACAGCGCGACCGCGCGTGGTCTCGCCCACGAGCATATCTCGGTCGCCCCACCCGACGCGCGGACGCTCGCGCCCGCTGTGCCGGAGAGCTTGGCCGAGCTGGTGGCGCAGTGCTTGCTAAAGGACCCTTCGCGGCGGCCCGCGGCCGCGGAGCTCTCCGCCCGCACGGCGGCGCTCGCAAACACGCACGCCACCCCGGCGCTCGACGAGCTCGAGCGCGAGGGGGCCCTGCGCGACCTCGACGCGGTGCCCGAGTCGCAGATTCCCACGGTGGTGAGCCGCAGCCAGCGGCCGTAAGCCCCGGGTACCGCCGCCATTCTGCTGCCGCGACCGGGCTGGAAGCCCTGGTGCCGGTGGCTCTCCGGCAGTACCGTGAGCGCCGACAAGGAGGTGGCGGCGTGAGCTTGCAAGGAAAGCGCGTGGTGGTCATCGGAGGTACCTCGGGCATCGGACTGGCCGTGGCGCAGGCGGCGATGGCCGGCGGCGCGGGGGTGGTCGTCGGCTCGAGCAGCGCGGACAAAGTCGGCGCGGTCAAGGACACGCTGCCCGGGGCCGAGGCGCTCGTGGTCGACGTGAAGGCCGAGTCCAGCGTCGAGGCATTCTTCGCGCAGGTGGCCGCGCTCGATCACCTGGTGTTCACCGCCGGCGACTGGTCGCTGCGCGGCGGCGGCCCAATCGAGAGCCTCGACGTCGCCGCAGCGGCCTCGCAATTCGGCGTGCGCTTCTGGGGCGCGCTCACCGCGGTCAAGCACGCCAAGGCGCGCATTCGCGAGGGAGGCTCGATCACGCTGACCGACGGCATGATCGCGCATCGTCCGCGCAAGGGCGCCGTGATCAGCTCCGCGATGGCGGGCGCGGTCGAGCACCTCACCCGCGCCCTGGCGGTGGAGCTGGCTCCGATCCGCGTCAACGCGGTGTGTCCCGGAGCGATCCGCACCGGGGTCTGGAGCTTCATTCCCGCCGAGCAGCGCGAGGAGCGCTTCAAGCGTATGGGAGAGCGGCTGCCGCTCAAGCGCATCGGCGAGCCCGACGAGGTGGCAGAAGCCTACCTGTACTTGATGCGCGGCGGCTACACCACCGGCCAAGTGCTGCGCGTGGATGCCGGACAGAGCGCGGTCTAGCCGGTAGCCGGCCGGCCGGGCGCTCGAGCAGCGGCGCGGTCGTCGGGAGGCGGCCAGCGCGCGCCACCCCGCTCGTCCGTCACGGCATACAGGCTTCGTACACCGCTTGCTCGGCGCCGTTGCGGTTGCACTGCAGGGTCTGGGGAATCGCGCCGGCCGGCACCGAAAAGCCGAAGCGCTGGTAGAACGGCCCGCGATACATGCTCTTCCAGGTGTCGAACGCGCCGGTGCCGGAGAGCAGCCCGGTGCGCTCGAACACGTGGAACGCCGTGAGCTCGCGGCAATAGTTGCACAGGCGCTGCGGCCTCAAGGTCAGCGTGGTGTAGTTGTCGTCGCTCGGCTGGCACCAGACCGTTCCATTGTCGTGCGTGCCGTTCATCAGGCATTTGAGCTCGGGATGGTAGCCGAGCTCGGGCGTGCCGAACGCGCCCACCAGCCCGGGCGTGGTATTGATCCCGCGGCCTTCCAGCAGGTGCGCCCAGGGCAGATCGTCGCAGCGGTTGCTGGCCACCACGTTGGTGGTCTCCGTGGTGCGCGCGGGCGCGCTGCTGCTGGTCTCGATGTATTCGTCCGAGACGCGCGAGAACGCGTGCGTGAACTCGTGGGCCTGGCCAATTCCGAACGACGCCGGCACGCTCAGCGTGGGCGTGGTGGGGCTGCGCATGCCGAACGTGGTCACCCCGCTGAAGCCGGCGCGGCCGCGCTGGGGATCGAGCAGCAGGAACGCCGCGATCACGTTGGCCGCCTGTGAGGTGCCAGGCGGATAGGCGAACGCGTCATCGCCAGCACCGTCGATGGCGTCGAACATCGGCGCGGCCGCGGAGTTGATGTCGGTCACGCCGCCGCCGCTCACGCCCACGTGAAACGCGGTCTCTCCTTCGCCCAGATGCGCGGCGGACGCCCGCGGCAGGAACCAGATCACGAACGCCTCCTTGAACAGCGAGTACGGCTCGATCGCAAATACCTCGGCTTGCCAGCGGTCGACGTCGTTGTCGCCGGTCGCGTGCGTGGCCTGATCGTGAAATCCCGCCAAGTCCGCGCTGGTATAG
Source organism: uncultured delta proteobacterium (assembly GCA_963778655.1). Lineage (GTDB taxonomy): Bacteria > Myxococcota_A > Polyangia > Polyangiales > JAFGIB01 > CAVZVA01. The sequence continues at coordinate 488,714 of CAVZVA010000005.1, read as the reverse complement.
CCTTCGGCAAACAACAGCACGTGCACGCGCTCGGCGATCGGCACGCGCGGCACGCGCTGGCCGGTGACCACGTCGTCGAAATCGCCGCTACCGAGCTGCTCGAGCACCCACTCGCCGTGCGGCGTGGCGGTCGCCTCCGGGGAGGGCGGGCCTTCCACCCCGCCGCTGAGCGCCGTGACCACGTAGTAGTACGGGCTGCCGTTGTCGAGCGCGCGGTGCACGTAGCTCGGATCAGCGACGTCGATGGCCTGGCCGTTGGCCGGTGTGACGCCCGCCGTCTTCGACCAGTACACGCGGTAGCCGGTCGCACCGTCGATGCGCGTCCAGTCGAGCCCGATCGTGCCGTTGGCGCCGATCGCTTCCAGCGTCACGCCTGAAAGATCAGCCGGCGAGCTCGCCCCACCGCCGCCCGCAGCGGACGGGCTGCCGGCCATGCCCGCAGCGCCGCCGCCTCCCGTGCCCATGCTCGCCGCTGCTGCGCCGCCGGTGCCAGTGCCGACGCCGCCGGTGCCGCCGGTGCCGCCCAGCGCCGGCGCTTGCGCGCTCGCGGCCGCGGCACCGCCAAGGGCTCCACCGGAGCCGGCCATGGTCGCCGTCGGCAACCCGGCGCCGTTCAGATTGCCGCTCCCGTCGTCGGCGCCGCACGCCCACGCACACCCGATCGCAACCGCGGCGCACAGCCGCAGACCCCATCGCTTTCTCATGGCCACCTCGCCCGCGCCGTCCCGCACGGTCACTGCCCTACCCGTCCATCACAGATTGAACGCGGACGCAACCGGCTCGAGGCGCCCATCACGCGCGCGACGCGCTTCGCCCAACCCCCGAAATCACGGGCCCGGCTTTGCCGCCGTATACTGCGGGCGGACGAGAGCTCGCGGTCCCGCGGGCGGGGAGGTGAGATGAGCAACGACAAGAGTGAAGACGGTCTGGGCCGGCGCGTCGGCGGCGCGCTCGGCGGCGCGATTGATGGCGCGGTCGGCTTTGCCGTGGGGTCGGTCGGCGGGCTGACGCACCTGATCGGCGCGGCGTTTCGACTTCCGCGCTTGCTGGTCAGCAAGGACCGCGGCCAGCGCCAAACCATGCTGCCGGGCACGGCCGCGGGTATCGAGCATGCGCCGGACGTCCATGTCGAGCCCGACCCCGGCGAGGTCAAGCTGGTCTGCTGCGACTACGGCGCCGACCAGAGCGGGTCCATCGAGTTGCCCGACGTCCGGGCTCTGATCGCGCATCCGCGCCCCGAGTGGTCGCGCGTGCGCTGGCTGCGCGTGGAGGGACTGCACCCGTACGTCGTCAATGCGCTGCGCGAAGAGTTCGGCTTTCATACGCTGGCCGCGGAGGACGTGGTGCACGTGCCGCAGCGCCCGCGCGCCGAGCCCTACCCCGACCACCTGTTCGTGGTCGCTCAGCTGCTCACGCGCGAGAACGAGGGCCTGGTCTCCCAGCAGGTGAGCTTCTTTCTGCGCCACGATCTGCTGGTCAGCTTTCAAGAGCGGCCGACCCACGCCTGGCAGCCGCTGCTGGCGCGCCTCGCACGTCAGGGCTCGCCGATCCGCTCCGGCGACGCGTCGTTTCTGGCCTACACGCTGCTCGACACCATCGTCGACCACGGTTTCCCGATCCTGGACGCCTATGCCGAGTACCTCGAGCGTCTCGAGGAGGAGATCATGAGCGTGCGTGGATCGGAGCTGCTGTCGCAGATCCACGGCATCAAGCGTGAGCTGGCGGTGCTGCGCCGTGTGTTGTGGCCCACGCGCGAGCTCGTGACCGAGCTGGCGCACAAGGAGCAGCACGCGATAGGCGCCGCGGTGCGCGCCTATCTCTCCGACGTGCGCGACCACTGCACGCAGCTGATCGACATGCTGGACACCTTCCGCGACGTGGCCTCGAGCTTGACCGACCTGCACCTGTCGATGGCCACCCAGCGCACCAACGAGTCGATGCAAGTGCTCACGGTGATGGCCACGATCTTCATTCCGATCACCTTCCTGGCCGGCGTATACGGAATGAACTTCCGCGTGCTGCCCGAGCTGCAGTGGCGTTACGGCTACGCCGTCTTCTGGGGCCTGTGCGTGACGCTGACCAGCTCGCTGCTGTGGTACTTCCGCCGCCGCGGCTGGCTCGGACGTTCCTGACCCCGGCGCTGCGCCGTCCCGTGACCGGCTTGCCGCGCCCTCGTGGGCGCGCCGGTGGATGACGAGCACAATGTGTGCGGGCGAGCGGAGACGCGCACCTCGATGCACGTGCAGGCTTGGCGGCTGAGAACGCGGCCATGCATACTGGGCGTCACGTGTTCTGCTTGGGGTTGGCTCGACGCTCTTGGCTTTGCTTGCTCGCGTTTGCGCTGAGCGCGGGCGTGTGCGCTTGCAGCAGCCACCGCGCCAAGGGCGGCGGCGACGCAGGCGAAGCCGGCGGCGCGGGGTTCAACTGCACCGCGGACCGCGTGGTCTGCCATGGCTCGACCGCGATGGTCTGCGACGGCCACGGCGGCTTCAAGAAGACCACGGACTGCGCGGGTCTCGGGCAGACGTGCCTGAGCTCACGCTTGAGCACCACCGGCCAGGTGCTGACGCTGGGCTGCGTGGTGTGCACGCCCGGCGAGGCGAGCTGCGCGGATGGCACCGGCCGCATCTGCCGCGAGGACGGCACCGGCTTCGATCAGTTCGAGTGCGACCCCATGCAGGGGATGACTTGCGAGCCTGATGGCTGCAAGGGCGCCTGCGCGCCGCCCCAGGTCACCACCAGCTACATCGGCTGCGACTACTATCCCACGGTCACCTTGAACCCGGTCTGGAGTGGGTTCGACTTCGCGGCCGCAGTCTCGAATGCGAGCGACGCGCCGGCGCACGTGGTCGTCACGCGCGGCGACGCCATGGTGCGGGAGCTGACGGTCGACGTCGACAGCCTCGAGATCGTGAAGCTCGACTGGGTCGCGGGGCTCAAGGGCGGTGACCAGGACGCCTGCCAGGTCCCGCCGGAGCCGGGCGACAGCCGCGTGGTCAAGGGCGGAGCCTATCGCCTGCGCAGCGACCGCCCGGTCACGGTGTACCAACTCAGCCCGCTCGAGTACGAGCTCGGTCAGAACGGCGACACGCCCGCGGGCTGTCCGGTCGGCACCGACTGCCCCGGAGGCATCGTGAGCGAGTGCCTCTCGTATTCCAATGACGCCTCGCTGCTATTGCCCGCCACGGCGCTGACCGGCGACTACACGGTGATGAGCTGGCCGTCGCAGGGCAATACCGCGTCGTTCTACGCGGTCACGGCCACCGCCGACAACACCCACGTGTCGCTCGAGGGGCACGGCCAGTTCCGGCCCGGAGGCGGCGTGGACCGCGACGGCAAGGGTGATATCGCGCTCGATCGCGGAGATGTGCTCGAGGTGTTGTCGAGCCACGGCGATCAGACCGACGACGCGAGCGGCAGCGTGGTGCGCGCCGACAAGCCGGTGCAGGTCATCGGCGGGCACTCGTGCGCGAACATTCCGGAACCGAAGACCGGCGCCTGCGACCACCTGGAGCAAGCGCTGTTTCCGACGCAGATCCTCGGCACCGACTACGTGGTCTCGTACCCGGCCGCCGTGGCAAGCCAGTCACCCTACGTGGTGCGCATCGCCGCGGTCGAGGCCGACACTCAGGTAAAGTTCGAGCCGGCCGTGCACGACCCGATCACGCTTGGCCCGGACGGTGACCCATTGGAGCTGCGGATTGGCAGCTACACCCGGGGAACGGGCGGGCAGCCCGACATGGAGGAGGCGCCGCAAGACGTGCGCGTAACCGCGGACAAGCCGATTCTGATCGCGCAATACATGCAGGGACAGACCTCGGTGCCGAGCGGCGCGGGCGATCCCTCGATGTCGCTGGCCGTGCCGATCGCGCAGTACCGCAGCGAGTACACGTTCACCGCGTCGCCCACCTACGATGCGAGCTTCATCAACGTAATGGCGCCGATTGGGACGCAAGTCATGCTCGACGACGCGCCGCTCGGCGGCGACAAGAGCGACGTCGGCCAGAGCGACCTGCAGGTCATCCGCGCGCGGCTGCCGGCGAACGGCAGCGGCGTCTACCGCATCAAGGCGGACAACCCGTTCGGCCTGCTCGTCTACGGCTACGGCCGCTACACCAGCTACATGTATCCGGGCGGCCTCGACCTCAAGCGCATCACCATCGTGACGCCTCGGTAACGCACCAGAGCAGCCCACATGCGCGTACCAAAAGTGCCCAGCGGACGAGCCCGATATCACCACTGTGTTACAGTAGTTTCTCCGATCTGCTGGAATTCAGATCCAGCATGCGCTTGGGGTGTTGGGTGATGGCGCTGAGGACGTTGCCGGGGATCGGGCTGTCGGTGCTGGTGGTCGGGCTGCTCGCGTGCTCCGGCAAGATGCATGGCGGCGCTGGTCATTCCGGCGACGCCGGCGGCGGCGGCCTGGATGGCGACGGCGGCGGCGCGAACGCGCGTGATGCGAGCAGCGACCCGCTCAGCACCGGGCACGGCCGGGACGCCGGCCTCGATGCGGGCCCGGGCGGTGGCGGCAGCGCCGGCACGGCCGGCGGCGACCCGCCGTGCGTGCCGATGACGTGCCTGCAAATGCGCGCGGCCTGCGGCGCGGTGGCGGATGGCTGCGGAGGCATGCTGCGCTGCGGCAGCTGCGACAGCGGCCAGCTGTGCGACGCCCACAGCCATCGCTGTCGCGACACCGGCGACGCCTGCGACGCGGCGGGACAGAAGTGCGGCGTGCTGCTCGACGCCTGCGGCGAGCCCCAACCGTGCGGCGCGTGCGGCGCGGGCGAGATCTGTGACGCGGCCTCCGGTCAGTGTGGCACGTGCAAACCGCAAACCTGCGAGGCATTGATGGCCTGCGGCAGCCTGCCTGACGGTTGCGGCGGCATGCTCGATTGCAACGGCTGCGGCGACGGCGAGGCGTGCGACGCGCTCGAGCACACCTGCGCCTCGTGCGCTCCGACCAGCTGCGAGCTCGAGGGCGCCGAGTGCGGCACGCTCAGCGACGGCTGCGGCGCCACGCTCGACTGCGGCAGCTGCAAGGGTGGCAAAGTCTGCCTCGATCACGTCTGCCGCATGCCGCCGCCCCCGCCTGCGTGCGATCTGCTGATGGCTAACTGCGGCATCATCGACGACCCGTGCAGCGGCGGCGTGGTCGACTGCGGCGATTGCGCGCGCGGCGAGATCTGCGTCGAGCACCAGTGCACGAGCTGCGTTCCCAAGACCTGCGGCGAGCTGAGCTACGAGTGCGGCGGCGGCAACGACGGCTGCGGAGGCTCGCTCGACTGCGGAACCTGCCCCTCGGTCGACGCCAACGGCGATCCGACGGGCGCAAGCTGCTATCAGCACAAGTGTTGCGTGCCGCGCACCTGCCCGGACGGAGCGTGCGGCGAGATCGCGGACGGCTGTGGCGGCAAGCTCCAGTGCGGCAGCTGCCCGGACGCCAGCTCGGGCGAGCCGCAGGTGTGCGGCCTGGTCAGCGCCAACGTCTGCACGCCATGCACGCCCAAGACCTGTGACGACGTGGGCTGGAAGTGCGGCACCGGGGACGACGGCTGCGGCGGCCAGCTCGATTGTGGCGGCTGCCCGGAGGGCGAGTACTGCAGCGTGCCGGGTCAGGCCGCGCACGTCTGCAGCCCCTGCACACCCAAGACCTGCGGCACCGGGGAGTGCGGGCAGATCTCGGATGGCTGCGGCGGGTCGATTGAGTGCGGCGGCTGCTCGACGGGCGAGGTGTGCGGCCAGATCACCGCCAACGTCTGCGACGTGTGCACGCCGCGCGCCTGCCCGAGCGACAAGCAGTGCGGCAGCGTCAGCGACAGTTGCGGCGGCGAGGCGGCCTGCGGGAGCTGCCCGAGCGGGCTCAAGTGCATCGACAACCAGTGCTGCAAGCCCAAGACCTGCAGCGACCCCGGCGTGGGCTGCAACACCACCGGCGACGGCTGCGGCGGCACGCTCGACTGCAGCTGCAACAGCCCACTGGTGTGCGACGCGAACGGCACCTGCTGCGCACCGCTGAAGTGCAGCGACGTGTGCATGACGGGCCCCTACAACGGGCCCGACGGCTGCGGTCACGTGATCCAGTGCCTGGGTTGCGTGCCCGGCCCAGGCTGAGGCGGCGCATGACCAAAAGAGAGGGCGCGATGAGACTCGCAGCGAGGTTGTGCCTGGTCTGCACGTTGGCCGCATGCGGAGGCGGTGGCTCCGGCAAGCCCACAGCGGACGCGGGTAGTGGCGCGCGCGACGCTGGCCACGCGCCGGCGCACGACGACGAAGACGGCGGCACGGCGGCCGCGCCGGACGCCGCGACCGTGCTCGACGCCGGCCCTTCGCGCGTGTGCAGCACCGATGGCTTTTGCTGGGAGCTGCCCTCCCCTCAGGGCGAGACGCTGCGCGCGGCGTGGGCTGCGGCGCCGGACGACGTGTGGGCCGTGGGCGACGGCGGCGTGCTGTTGCACTACGACGGCACGGGCTTCCGCGCCGAGCACCCCGGCACTGATCAGGACCTGCTGGCGGTGCACGGCAGCGGCCCAGACGATGTGTGGGCGGTGGGCAACGGCGGCGATGTGCTGCACTACGACGGCAAGAGCTGGAGCGTGCAGGACCTCGGCGACCTGATTGACGCCTCGGGCGGTTCCATGACGGGCGTGCTGCACGGCGTCTTCGCCGCCGCGCCCGACGCGGTGTGGGCCGTGGGCCACTCGGGCGTGAGCGCGGTGGTCATCCACTACGATGGCAAGCAGTGGACCAATCAGTCGCTCGGATTGCAGACCGACCAGGTCTTGAACGCAGTGTGGGGCCTGTCGGCGGAGCGTGTCTGGGCCGTGGGCGACGGCGGCGTGATCCTCTCGTTCGATGGCACCGCATGGAGCGCCGACAGGAGCCCCACGGGCAGGGCGTTGCTCTCGCTGCACGCGCTCGCCGAGCACGACGTGTGGGCGGTCGGCCAGGCCGGCACCGCGGTCCACTGGGACGGCACGGCCTGGAAGATGGCCAACAAAGGCCTGGCGGGAACGGACATTCTGCACAGCGTGCGGGTCGATATCGCCGCGCCCGCGCCAACCGACGCCGGCACGCCGATGACCATGCCGATGCCGGCGGACGCGGGCATGGACGCGGGCTTGCCGCCGGCGCCAGAAGGGCCGTGGCGGGTGTGGGCCTTCGGCGAAGGCGGCAAGGTGTTTCGCTACAACGGCGAGCTGTGGGCGGAGCTTCCGAGCGGGAGCCCGCTGTCGCTGTACGGCGCGGCGCGCGTCGCGCAGGGCGAGCTGATCGCGGTGGGCGAGCTGGGTCAGATCACGCGCTTCTCGGGCGACGCGCGCCAGAGCATGTCGCAGGGCTCGCGCCACAACCACCTCGCGCTCTGGGGCGACGGGACGACCCTGTGGGCGGTCGGCGATGAGATCGCGCGCCGCGACGCGCAGGGCTGGAGCGTGCTTCCGCGTCCGACCGATCGCTCGCTGTACGGTGTCTGGGGCGATGCCAGCGGGCTGTGGGCGGTGGGCACCGCCGGCACCGTCGTGCGCTACGAAAACGGCGCGTTCAACACACTCGACGTGGCCGCCGCCGGCGACACCTGGCTGCGTGGCGTGTGGGGCGCGGGCCACAGCGTGTGGATCGTGGGCCACGGCGGTCTGGCCATGGTCAACGCCGCGGGCGGCTTCATCGCGGTCTCGACCACCGTCCACAGCAACCTGCTCGACGTGTGGGGCAGCGCCGACGACCGCTTCTGGGCCGTGGGCGAAGGCGGCACCGTGCTGCGCTGGGACGGCAGCGCGTGGGCCAAGGTGCCGACCGGGCCGATGGGCGGCGTGGTCCAGAATCTGCGCGCGGTCTGGGGCAGCGGCGACGATGACGTATGGGTGGTCGGCACCGAAAGCACCATCCTGCACTGGGACGGCAAGCGCTTCGAGGACCAGTCGCGCGGCGCAAGCTACTCTCTCGACGATGTCTGGGGCCGCTCGCCGGACGAGGTCTACGCGGTGGGCAGCGGCGGCGTCGCGCTGCGCTACGACGGCAGCGGCTGGAACGAGCTCGCGACCGGCACCCAGAGCTCGCTCGAAAGTGTGTTCGGCGACGACGCCGGCCGCGTCTTCGCCGCGGGCACGGACGGCGCGCTGCTGGTGCTCGACCCGCAGTGAAGAGCGCCGCCGCGCGGGCGGCCCTCGGCGGCGGCGGGATCGCGCGCTACTTGCGCAGCGGGCTCGCGAATTCGATCCAGTTGCCGTCCGGATCGGTGACGAAGAACACGCGTGCCAGGCCCTGAAAGTCGTGCGGCGCGACCGCGACCGTGATCCCGCGGTCGACCAGCTCCGCGTGGGCCGCGTCGGCGTCGGGGACGTGCGCGGTGATCAGGCGAATGCCGGTGTAGCGCGGCGGCGCACCGGTCTTGGTGGGCAGCTCACCGCGGCTCCAGAACTTGATCGTGGTGCCGCCCAAGACGAAGCCGTAGCGCACGTTGCCGACGGTGCCCATGCTCGCCGGCAGCTTCATCTCGGGTTCTTCCTTCAAGCCGAGCTGCTCGCCGTAGAAGCGCCGCGAGCGCTGGACGTCCGCGACCGTGAGCCCGATCTGCATGCGCGTCGTGAGCCGGTCGCCGGCCGGCGCGCGCAATCCGACCAGCTCCAGCGCGTTGCCGTCGGCGTCGCTCGCAAACGCCAGCTTGAACTTGGCGCTCTCGGGCACAGGCAACCGGCTGTAGCGGAGGCCCGCCGCATCGTAGCGCGCGAGCACCGCGTCGAGGTCGTCCAGAATGAACGCCAGCAAGCGCATGCCGTTGGCCTTGTCCGTGCCGCCTTCGACCTGCTCCGGCGGCCGGGCGAAGTCGTACAGCTTGATGGTGTGAGCACCGACACGCATCGGCGCCATTGTGCCCACGTCGCCCATCGAGACCCCGGACTGCTCCTTGAAGCCCAGCACGTCTCGATAGAACGCAGCGGCCGCCTTCACGTCGCGTGTCGCAAGTCCAACGTCGAGCTCCTGCTTTGAGAGTTGCATCGCCTGCGTGCCTACCTTTCGAGACCCAACGGGCGTCCGTTGTCGCGCGCCTGCACGCGCTTGGCAACCCCGGGTGCCGGCGGCCGTATGCGGCTCGCGAGCAGGCGTTGCCGGTCGTGCCAGCAGCGCCTGCACGGGCGACACGCACCGCACCCCACATGCGCCACATTCGCGTGCCCGCACGACCGTTGTCCATACAGCTCACGGCAGGTCCGTCGCTGGTCAGTGCTTGGCTCGCAGCGCTAGACTAATAGCAGTGGTCTCACGGGGTCGTTCACGCGAAAGCTCGCGCCCGAGCGCGGGTAGTCCTCGATGATCCGATTGCGTCGGCGGCCGGCAGCGGAGCGCTTTGGTGTCGTGGCCGCAGGGCTCGCCCTGGTGCTCGGCTACGGTTGCAGCGCCTACGATCCAGCACTGTTGAAGAGCCATTCCGGCCAACCCGCAGGCGAGTCCGGTGGATCGGCCCCGGCGGTCGACGGCGGAGGCGACGCAACGATCCGCGGCGGACCTGACGCAACGGCCGACGGCGGACGCGTCGGGCCCGATTCCGGCCCGACCAGCGACGGCGGCTGTGATGATCAGGCGGACGCGGCGTGCGTGGCGGCATGCGACCGCTGGTGCGCGCTACGGCCGCAGGTGGCGACCAGCACCTGCGCCGCCGGAAGCTGCACGATCCTGAGCTGCCAGGACCACTACGCGAACTGCGACGGGCTGGCCGACAACGGCTGTGAGCGCAACGTCGACGTCGACGGACCGTGTCTGCCGGAGACGAGCTGCACGCCGCGAGAGTACCAGGGCAACGCGTATTTCTTCTGCACCAACAACCTCACCTGGATGGAGGCGCGCGGGCGCTGCCGCTCCGAGCCACGGGGCGACCTGGTGCGCATCGACGACCAGGCCGAAGCCGACTTCATCGTGTCGCAGCTGCAGGCCGAGAGCTGGATCGGCGCCAGCGACAGCGGCCTCGAGGGGCTGTGGCGCTGGGCGGACAACGGTGTGCCGTTCTGGCAGGGCGTCACGGACGGCTCGACCGTGCTTTCGCAGTACGCGAGCTGGGCCCCGGGCCAACCCGACGCCGCCTCGACCGACGAGGATTGCGCCAAGATGTCGGGCGACGGCAGCTGGAGCGACCAGGACTGCGGCAACGTCGCTGCCTTCGTGTGCGAGGTCGACCCCGACGGCTGTCCGGACGACGCTGCCAAGGAGGACCCGGGTCAATGCGGCTGCGGCGTGCCCGACGACGACGCCGACGGCGACGGCTTTGCTGCTTGCAACGACGCCTGTCCCAACGACCCCGACAAGCTTGCACCCGGCGCGTGCGGCTGCGGCGTGACCGACACCGACAGCGACAGCGACGCGGAGCCGGACTGCTCCGACGGGTGCCCCAACGACCCCGACAAGCTCGCGCCCGGTGTGTGCGGCTGCGGCGTTCCGGACGTCGACAGTGACAGCGACTCCACGCTCGACTGCCACGACGGCTGCCCCAACGACCCCGACAAGGTTGCAGCCGGCGCGTGCGGCTGCGGCAACCTGGAAACCGACAGCGATGCCGACGGCACCCCCGACTGCGCCGACGCCTGCCCGAGCAATCCTCTGGGCGCGGTCGCGGCCACAGGCTGCGGGCTTGGCTTCGCCCCCGCCAATGTCGACCTCGCGCCGCTGCAGCCGCAGCTCGCGGCCGCCACGACCACGTTCGATTGCGCGGCCGTGCTCGACACCAGCGGCACGCCCAGCTTCACGACCTGGTGCTCCGGCACCAAGCCTCCGATCACCCTGCAGTCGCAGGCGGGCGGCCCGGAGCTGGCGGTCGTCGCGCTGCAGGCGCTCGACGTGCGCTCCAACGGTAAGCTGACGATCAAGGGCTTGCGGCCGGCGGCGCTGATTGTGTTCGGCGACGCCACCATCTCGGGCACGATCGACGCGAGCGCCAGTGGCACCACGCCCGGCGCGGGCGGCAACGACGCCAGCTGCGGGACCAGCAACGGCGGCGACGTCACCAGCTGCGCCGGCGGGTCGGACGAGACCGGCGGCGGAGGCGGCGGCGGCTTCGGCACCGCGGGCGGACGCGGCGGCGACGGCGACGACTGCGGCGGGCGCGACGGCGGCATCGCACGCGGCAACCCCGCGCTGGTGCCGCTGCTGGCGGGCTGCCGAGGCGGCACCGCCGGGCTGTGCTCCGGCAGCGGCAGCGGCGCGGGCGGCGGCGCGTTTCAGCTGGCGGTCGGCGGCACGCTGACGCTCACCGGTAGCTTGCACGCCAACGGCGGCGCAGGACCCGGGCGCTGCAGCGGGAGCAACTACTTCGGCGGCGGGGGCGGCGGCTCGGGCGGAGCGATCCGAGTCGAGGCGCTGGTGCTGTCGACCAGCGGGGCGAGCATTCAAGCCAACGGTGGCAAGGGCGGGAGCACGACCTCCAGCAGCGGCACGGGCACGGGCGGCAACGGCTCGAGCGACCCCGGCAGCCCCGGCTCGGATGCCTCGAATCCCACACCCTCGCCTCAACCCACCTGGTACGGCGGCGGCGGCGGGGGCGGCGGCTACGGGCGCGTCGTGCTGTGCGACCACGGCGCCAACACGGGCTGCCCCTAACACTACGCGGGCTCGCACCTGCGATGCGACCAAGGCTGGGATGCAGCGCGCGACCGGCCGCCTGGGCTCAGTACAGCACCTTCAGGCTGGCGGCGTCGAAGGCGCGGATCTCGGCGTGGCGACCTTCACGCACCTTTTCGACCCAGGCCGGATCCTGCAGCAGCACGCGTCCAACCGCGACCAAGTCGAACTCTTCGTCTTGCAGCCGCGCCACCAGCTCTTCGAGGCCCCGAGACTGCGCGCCGACGCCGACGTACGCGACCAGAAACTCCTGGTCGAGACCGACGCTGCCGACCGTGATCGCGGGCTTGCCGCTGAGCTTCTTGGTCCAACCGGCCAGGTTCAGCTTCGAGCCTTCGAATTCGGGCAGCCAGAAGCGGCGCGTGCTGGCGTGGAACACGTCGACACCCGCTTCGACCAGCGGCCCGAGGAACGCCTCGAGCTCCGCCGGGGTGGTGGCCAGCTTGGCCTCGTAGTCTTGCAGCTTCCATTGCGAGTAGCGCAGCGCGATCGGGAAGCTAGGCCCGACCTCCTTGCGCACGGCGCGCACGACGTCCGCGCCAAAGCGCGTGCGCGCGACCAGCGAGCCGCCGAAGGCGTCCGTGCGCACGTTGGTGCCGCTCCAGAAGAATTGGTCGATCAGGTAGCCGTGCGCGCCGTGCAGCTCCAGGCCGTCGAAGCCGAGCTCGCGCGCCGAGCGCGCGCTCTTGGCGTACGCGGCGATCACGTCTGCGATGTCCCGTTCGGTCATCTCTCGCACGCGCTTCTTGCCCGGCGCCACCAAGCCCGACGGCCCGATGCTCTCCTGCTCGGGATACGGCAGCGTGCCCTTGCGCCGCGCGCTGCCGACGTGCCAGAGCTGCGGAAAGATCCGTCCGCCGGCCGCGTGCACCGCGTCGGCCACGCGCTTCCAGCCGGCCAGCGCGTCGGCGCCGTGAAAGCACGGGACGTCCGGATGCTGCGTCGCGACCGGATGGCCGATGGTCGTGCCTTCGGTGATGATCAGGCCGACGCCGTGCTCGGCGCGCCGGCGGTAGTACGCCAGCACCTCGTCGGTGGGCACGCCGCCGGGCGACTTCGTGCGCGTCATCGGCGCCATCACAAAGCGGTTGGGCAGCGTGAGCGGACCCAGCGCAAAAGGTCTGAACAGCGGAGCGACCGCGGGATCGACGGGTGTCATCGCCGGAGCTGTAGCAGCCAACGGACGCGAGAAACAAGGGCGGTGATGAAATGGGGGACGTCACGCATCCGTCGGACATTGCAAGCCCCTCCGAGGCCGCCATGATCGCGACAGCGCTCAGCCGGGGCGCGCGCTCTGCGCGACGAAGCCGGCCACGTCGCGCCACAGACGCTCGAAGCTGCCGCGATCGAAGCGGCAGTCGCTGGCGAGCCAGTCGAAGTGCGGCGGGTCGTGCCGTGCGTCGTTGAAGTGGCCGATGACGTCGAAGTGATCGGCACGCGCGACGTGGACAATCTCGCCCCAGAGCTGAGCCAGCACCGGCACGATGCCGTCGTTGTCGCCCGCGCCCGGCCTGCGACCGAACCCGCGTTCCAGCGGCTGCCACTGCTCGGGCGCGAGCTTCGGCAGATAGTGCTCGTTCATTTCCGCGGTGAGCCGGCGCAGGGCGCCGAACAACGCGAGCGTGGCCTGCGAATATGGGTCCAAGCCCAAGCGCAACACGCCGTGCAGAGACACGGGCTCGGCCATGGTGATCACCGAGCCGCAGCGGATCCCAGGACGCCTGCCGGCTGCGGCGTCAAACATGTCCATCGACTCCGGCATCAGCTGCGCCATCAGCGCCTGGTCGTACGCCATTTCCTTGAACAGCTCGCTGAGCTCGTCGCGGCGGTCGGAGGAGAAGTCCCCCAGCATGCGCTCGAGCATCTCGTGCACGACCGAGTTCTCGAAGCGCCCCAGCCGCCCGTGCAGCCGCACGAACAGCGCCGCCATCCGCACCACCACCGAAATCGGCAGCCGCCCGAAGCGCAGCACGTAGGTCGTGCCGAGCGAGAGCACGCCCAGCAGCTGCGCCCCAAAGCGCGTGGTGAAGAACGTGGCCAGAGGTGTGCCGCGATGGGGCGAGGCGATTGTGACGATCGTGCGTACGCGCTCGACCAGAGCCGTTGTGTCGCGGCCCGTGCCGAGATCGAAGCCCGGCGCGCAGAACAGCCGGGCGTCCAGCCCCCCGGCCGAGTGCCCGATCAGGTGCACCGGTGAAGCGTCGTCCGCGCGCGCCGCAATCGTCTCCACCAGACGCAGCACTCGCGAGCGCAGCGAGGACGTGGCAAAAGTTCGCACTCCGTGGATCTCTGCATTCACCCCCCGCTCGGCCAGCTCTCGGCCGAGCACCTCGCGTACGTGCGCGAAGTAGGCGACATCGCCGATGCTCTCGATTCCGAGGAATCCCGGCAGCAGAAAGACGTGATGGGTGGCTGCGACCACGCCGCAGTATCTCCATCACGCCGCGGCCTGCCAACTATGCACAACAGAATGCCCGGGGGCAGGCCTTTGACCGGCTTGTCTCTCACAGCGCCGCCGAAGCCAGGAGCGCGAGAATGTGATCTCTATGCCGCAAGAGCCCCTTGTAACGGGCGACCGCCTCGTCCATGCGCCGCACGCTCTCGACCAGATCTGTGAGCGCCTCCGGCGAAAGCGACGACACCGGAGCCATGTAGACGCGGATGAGAAAGGCGCTGAATCGCGCGTCGAGAGGCACGATCACCTGGCGCTCTACGCGAAGAAAGGGCGTCTTGCACTGCGGCCACGGGGTGAGAGAGGCGTTGTCGCCGCACAGCTCACAGTGACGCCGGTCGAGCTGGCCGTCGGATGCCACGCTCCACACGAACCGCACCGTCGGGCCGAGTCCAATGTTGAACAAGCGCTCGGCCAGCCGCTCGCGATTCTTGGCCTTGAAGTTCCCCTCGGCTGGCACCTTTTCGTGCAGCCCGAAGAAATCGCGGCCATGGAAGCAGCGCGGGCACCACCCACTGGGAAAGCACACGTTGGTGTAGGCCGCGGTTGCGTGCGCGGCAGCGGCGCCCTCCTCACGCTGCATGACGACCAGGTCTTCCTGGATCCCCGCCATGAGATCATCGAGCCCCGATCGGAGAGCCGTTTCGAGCATGTGCCCCGGATGCTCGGCTCTCAGCACCGAGCAGAGCCAGCTGGCCACGACCGCGTCGGCCGCGACAAAGGTCTGCTCCCGATACGGGCCGCGACCCGCGTCGAGCGCCGCGCGCTTGCCCTCCCGGTAGCGCGGCAGCTGATCGTCGAGCTCGATCTCCGTGTCGCCGGCGTGGGGGTCGCCGAGGCTGTACATCCCGCCCGGCATCGGACGCCTATCGCGAAACGGCAGATAGAGTCTTGGGCCCCGCCGGCGCCGTCCAGCTTGCCACATGCGCCTAGCTTCCCAAGTCGAGCCGAGCCGGCAAGGCATTGCCGGCGCCCCGCGCTCAGCCGCTATTGCGCAAGCCGGCGGCGATTCCGTTGACGGTAAGGGTCGAGAATGAAAAACCGTCCTTTTCGCCTATTCCGACCGTGAGCGTGGTTGCGCATTCACCCTCTCGCGGTGGTGCGGCATCCGCCGCACCCCTAAGTGACCGATCGGGATGGCCGTTCCCGAATCGTGATCGGTCATTTAGAAATTGCTGAAGCTCGTGGTCGGGATCAGCGGACCCCAGTAGGTGCCGGTGTACGAGATGTTCCCGAAGCGCTGCTGGAAAGCGGTCTTGGCATCGTTGCGCAGGTGGCCGTCCTCGTTGAGGTTCGAGTCCCAATATCCGAGATAAACCACGTTGTTGGACATGCCGGGCGTCACCAGCACCTTGTCGAACGCCCAATCCGCGACGGCGTCGATGTACACGCCGTCGCCATAGTCGTCACCCCACTCGGGCAACGCCATGGTCTTGCCCAGCTGCTGGGCGATCTTGGTCCAGTAGGCGATCGAGCCGGGGTGATTGGGATCGAGCTTGTCTGCAGCGCACTGTGCCGAGCTCTTGCCGGAGCACCAGGTGGGATTGTTGTACGCATCGGGACCGACCACGTCGGCGCTGTCGGGCACGTAGTCCGCGCCGAGCCCCGAGTCCCAGTTCGGATTGAAGATGTACTTGACCCGTGAAGGCAGGTGCTTCTTTGCGATCGACACGATGCGGTCGAACGACCCCTTGAACTCGGCCGCCGGGGGCTGCGGGTAGAACTCGACGTCGATGCGAACGCCATAGATGCTGTTGGCCTTCGACTCGAGGCCCGAAAAGAGGGTCTCGTAGCAGTCGTCGTGGTTACCCTGGGCGGTCCCGGCGTAGTCGGCGTTGTAGGTAAACACGGAGATGATCACCGGGTAGTTGTTGATGTCGTTCAGCCCACTGATCGGCTGGCCGCAGCTCGACTTATGGTGGTCATCCTGATAGCTGCTGTTGTAAGTCACCTCGGGGTGATAGCCGAGGTACGAGGAATAGCTGGTGATCTCGCTGCCGCTGCTGAACATGCCCAGCAGGAAGTTGCGGCCGCCAGTGGTCGTCTGGCACACGTTGTTCGTACAGGTGCCCGAGCAGGACCCACAGCTGGCGCTTCGGCTGCTGCCGCAGTTGTCGGTGGTCGCATAGGTATCGCAGTTCTTGCCGGCGTCCTGGCATAGCTGGGCATCGCTCCGCGGCGTGCAGCCGCCCGCGCCGGCGGTTCCGCCTCCCCCTGCCGCCTGATCGATCGTGAGGGGCCGGTCGAGCATGGCCTCGTGTGCAAACGACTGGCCCGGAGCGCTATCCCAAGCGTGGACGGTCCAGGTCGTCGACCCGCTTGCAAGCGCGCTCGTATCCACCGTGGTCGAGAACGTGCCGTCGGCTGCAGGCGCGGTCTGTGCGAGCGGCGGTTGCTGGTGTGTAGCGTCCGAGACCTCCACGTTCAGAAAGCCAGGAGCGAGGCCGCTCACCGTGACGACGCCGCCTACGGTCGCGCCGCTAATTGGCGCATCGACCCGCAGCGAATACATCGGAATCGACATCGCGCCCGCCGCCCCGGCTGCGCCACCTGCTCCTCCGGATGAAGCGGTCCCCGCCGAGCGGGTGCCGCCCGTGCCCGGCGTGCCACCGGTCCCCGCGGAGGCCGTGCCGCCCGTGCCAGGCGCTGCGCCGTTCGACCCGCCCGAGCCCGCGGCGGCGGTGCCGCCCGCGCCGGTCGTGCCGCCGCTGCCTATCGCGCTCCCCGGCGTTCCGCCGCCGATCCCCTCTGCGGCGCCAAAGGTCGTGCCGCCATTGCCGCCCCCGGAGCACGCCCAGAGCAGGGCGGTGCAAGCAAACACTGCCACTGAGGTATTGCACGCTAGCCCGTCCGGAGAAGGAGCCGCGAAGCGGCCTCGCGTGGGGGTGGGCCCCGGCGAGCTTTGCTCGACGGGCGGGGGAGGCGCGTGCCGCCTCCGGTAACCACAGGATCTGGGGATCATCGGTTCGAAAGTCTGGAACCGACTTGCGAGCTGATATCCTATTTGGAGCCCAATCTTGCTTCGAGTCGGATACCGCATGCCCGAACAGGCGCACGGAACGAGGCCGGTGGCTCAGAAATCGTCGAAGCGCTCCTGAAGGCGCCAATGCAGGCTCACTTCGACGACGAGGTCTGCAGCCGGGCCCGGCGAAACTCATCCGTCGTGTTGCGGCTGGGATAGGGCTGGGTCGGAATCGCGACGCCGAGATACGCGCATAGCGGCGCCCAACCATCTCCGAGGCTATGGATCAGCAGTCGCTGCTCCGGCACGGTCGCCTTCACGGCCTCGACGTTGGCCTGGTAGAGCGCGATGGCGTGCTCCCGATCCTGGGGCTTGCCACCAAACACCCGGTCCCGGACCAACGCGACCCCGAGCGACGCGGGATCGCTACTCTCGCTGATCCCCGCCAAGATCGTCTGCACAAAGCTCTGCCACCAACTCTCGGCCGTGCGGTAGGTCAGCACGACCTTGGCCTGCGGATAGACCTCGATCAGCTCACGCCAGTAGTGTGCCGAAGGCCAATCCACACACGATCGGTAGCCGGCAAAGAGCTGGTCCCAGCGCGGAGCCTCACCCTGGGCCAGCGCCCGCCACAGGCGTTTCTGCTCTTCATGCGTGTTGACCTCGCGCATGTGGTGGCAAGGACCAAAGCCCAGGATGTCGAGCGCCTCGCGCATCGAATCCGTCCCGGTACGCCCGAATCCCGCGCCAATCACTTGGATCGTCATGTGGCGTGAGATTAGCCGATGGCTCGCCGCGATGTCGACGCCTGCGCGAGCGTCGCGCGCCGGCGGCGAGCCTGGGTGAAGCTGCCATCTTGGCCGGAGCTCGCGCTAGAGCACCGCACATATTGAAACGTGTGCGAAGTCGGGGTCATGGCGGGATGCAGGGTGCGGGCGGGAGCCCGAAGGCGCAGTACATCCTACGTCGAGCGGGGAGCGCGCGTGCCATGCGCCCGCGAGGGCCCCGAAATCGTGCGTGTTTCAATATGTTCGGTGCTCTAGGCCGGCCGGCCGTGGCTCGGTGCCACGTACGATCAGCTCAGGCTTGGCCGTCTCCTCGGCTTGCGGCGTTGGGTCGCGGCCGCGACCCGCGGCCGGCTGCGCGCTGCGGCACTGGCGTTCCAGTCCTCGAATGCGGTGTCGAGCGCCGTGACCAGCAGCTCGAAGCTGCGGTCGACGTCTTGCGGCATCCCGAACCCGCCGGCCGCCTCCAGGCTCACGAAACCGTGCAGCCCGCTGCGGAGGACGCGCGTGGCGTCGACCAGGTCGGCGCCCGAAAGCCCGTATCCGGACAGCACCGCGAACACGACTTCGAGGATCGCCTCGGCGGCGGCGCTCAGCGCCTCGTCGCTCGGGTCCGGCGAGTGGAGCGTGGCGGCGTAGCGGCCCGGATGGCGGTGTGCATAGTCGCGGTACCGGTGCGCCAGCGCGCGCAGCGCCACGCTGCCCGATCGTCCCACCGCTGCGCGCCTGAGCTCGTCACCGAGCTCGCGCAGGGCGAGCAGCGTGACGAAGCGGCGCAATGCGTCCAGCCCGTCGACGTGCTTGTACAAGCTCGGCAGCCGCACGCCGAAGCGAGCGGCGACTGCGGCCGCGGTCAACCGCTCGTAGCCGACCTCGTCAGCAAGCCGCGCCGCCTCCGCGACCACCCGCTCGCGCGTGAGCCCGGCCCTAGGCACGCGCGGTCACACGCCCGAGAAAGCCGATGATCGCGGGGTTGACGATCTCGGGATACTCCGCGTGCGGGTAGTGCCCGGCGCCTGGAACGATCACCGATTGGGCGCGCAAGCGGTCCGCGACGTACGACGCTTCGGCGCGCGGATCGTCGAAGTCCGGGTCGCCCGCTCCCATCACGACCAGCGCGGGCGCGCGGACCTCGCCCAGGCGCGCCTCGGCCGGCGCATGCGAAGTGTGCGTGGTGGCCGCGAAGGCGGCCCAGTGGCCGGGCCGGCGCAAGCTCTCGCGGATCTGCACGCGGTGCTCGTCCAGGTCCGAAGGAGGCCGCCCCGGATACAGCTTGGGGATATACGAATTCCAGGCTGCCGCACCCCAGGGCTTGAGCAGGGCCAGCCTGAACAACAGCACCTTGAGCGCGCCCACAGGGGGATTGCGCACGAAGGGCCCGACCAGCACCAGGCCCGCCACGGCCGCCGGGTCTTCGGCAGCAGCCCAGGCCGCCGCGCCGGCGCCCATCGAGTTGCCGATCACCACCGCCGGCCCCCCGAGCTGCGCGATCAGCGCGAGCAGGTCAGAGCCTGCGGCGACGTCGTCGTACGCGCTGAAGGTCGCGTCGCTATCGCCGTGCCCGCGCAAGTCCATGGTCGCCACGCGGTAGCCGGCCGCGACCAGCGCGGGCACCAGGTAACGGAAGTTCGAGCGCAGATCGCCCATGCCGGGCACCCCAACGACGAGCGGCCCGTTGCCGCTCACGTCGTAGGCGATGCGCCCGCCGGGCCGGTCGAGGAACAGCGTCTTGGAGTCTTGCGCCGTAGGGTTGGCGCTCGCGGGGGAATCAGTCGTGGCCATCGTGCTGCCTCCTTGGATCATGTAGATAGCCCAATGGCTAGCACAATTAGCTTTCGTGTCAAGGAGAGGCGGCGGCGTGGGCAGGAGCTGACGGTGGGCAGCCTGCCCCTGCTCGCCTGGGCGCGCCTCGAGCGCCTCGAGCGCGGTCGCTCGTGAACCGCGTGCTACTGCGCGTCGCGCACCGACTGGGCCAGGACCTCTGCGCCCTCCGGCGTCGGGTGAACGTCGCATCCGCCCGAGGGCAGAGGAATCAACAGCCCAGCCGCACACGGATCCTTGCCCGGGCCGGACGCCAGCAGAAAGGCGCCATAGCCATCCGCAATTTCCGCGCCGTACGACCTCGCGACGGCGGACACGGGCCCGTTCAGCGCTGTGAGCACGGCGACCGAGACCGGGTCGTTGTAGTCGAGCGAATACAGCGTCATAAACACGAGGCGGCCCTCGTAACCGCCCTCATTGCGAATGCGGTCGAAGATCGTGCCGACGTTCTGGGCGACCGAGCCGATCAAGTCCGGCAAGCCGGCCAGGAAGCACGCAGTGGACCCGCTGGGGTCGTCGGCGCAGCTCGCCTCCAACAGAAAGATATCGTTTCCGGAAACGTTCAGCGTGATCAGGTCCGGCGCGGCGTTGGCATCCCTGCCTTCGATCCTGCTCAGCGCATAGTCGAGCTGGGTTTCGTTGTCGCCGTAGTTGACGTGCAGCGGATACGCAGCGCGATAGGCCCTGCAGCCGTAGTCCGGCGCAGTCGGGGACAACAGCGACCCGGAGGTCTCGCCGGGACAGGAGGCATTCTTGATCGAGTACTCCGACTTCAGCAGCTCGGGGTAGCCGACGAAGGTGTTCTTCTCAGTGAAATCGCCGAGCGGGTTGTAGCCGAACGCGACCGAATCTCCCAAGGCCAGCAGCTTGCCCTTGGACAGGGCTTGGGCGTTGGCTTGCACCTCGGCTCCGACTTCGTCCTCGCTGGCCGTTGGGGCAGCGCATCCGTAGGCGACGAAACAGATGCAGGCGGACAACAGAACTGTGTTCCAGGTTCTCATCAAACTCTCCGCTGTGTGTGGATCCCCAGACCGACTACCCCGGGAAGCCGGCATAGCTGCCTCACGATCATCGAGTCAAGGCGTTTCGGTGCGTGGTGCCTCAACCGACACGCAAACGACAAGCGGGCACGAAGGCTTTGCGCGAGAGTGCCGCTCCGCGCACGACCTTTCGTGACCTGGCAAACACCGAACGCGTGGCTCAGGCGAAGCTGAGATTGAGCAGCGCCCGGCCGCTGACCGGCGTGTCCGGCGGCGGCCGCAGCGCCGGGCCGAGCGGGACCAGGCGGATGCTCGCGTCGTCCACGACCGCGCCGTAGTCATCGTAGATGAACGGTGCCCACAGGCTCGGCAGGTAGACCGCTCCGACCCGCGCGCAGAGCAAGAGCGCTGGCCGCAGCAGCACCCCGCTCGGCTTCGCCGTCGGTTCGCTCCGCACCGCGCAATTGTGCGCCAAGCATGGCCGACCAGCCCGGCTATGAGGCTCAAAATCGCGCTGGCGGGTTGTACGCGAAAGGGTTGCGCTCGAGAATGTCCGGCAGGAATGGGCCGGGAACGGAGTCTTTCAGAGCTGTCGACGCGGGCGCTGCTCGGGACCCGGCTATGCGACCTTGGGCTGCGGCTGCAGGGCTCGGAGCTGGAGGCGCGGGCGCAGCAGATCTACCCCGAGTTGGCGCGGCGCGGCCTGCTGTTCGTGCCGCACATCTGGCTGTCGACCGAGTGGTTCTCACCGGACGGGGTCCCCGGCTTCGCGATCGCGTTCTATCTCGCGCACCCACGGTTGCAGGCACTCGAGGCCCAGCAGATGCGTCAAGTCGAAGGCGGTAGCCCGCGCTCGTTCCTGAGGCTGCTGCGCCACGAGGCCGGCCACGCGCTCGATTCGGCCTATCGCATTCACGAACGCCCTGACTGGGAGCAGGTGTTCGGCTCGTTCGACGCGCCATACCGCCGTCACTACAAGCCCAAGCCGTACAGCCGCCGCTACGTGCGCCACCTGGAAAACTGGTACGCCCAGAGCCATCCTGCCGAGGACTTCGCCGAGACCGTGGCGGTCTGGCTCGACCCGGGCTCTAGCTGGCGGACTCGCTATCTGGGTTGGCCCGCGATGCGCAAGCTGCGGTACGTCGACCGGCTGATGCGCGAGCTCGCAGGCCGGCGCCCGCCCGTACGCTCGAAGAAGCAAGTCGAGCCGCTTCACGCGCTGACCCAGACCTTGGCCGAGTACTACGAGAACAAGCGACGCCGCTACGGCGTCAACCTCAAGCATGCCTACGAGCGTGACCTCAAGCGCCTGTTTGCGGCCCGCAAGCCCGGTGCCAACGGCCTCGGCGCAGCAATCTACTTGCAGCGCCGAAGCCCCATGCTGCGCAAGGCTGTTGCAGAGCAGACCGGCGCGCGGCGCTACGAGATCGATCGCGTGTTGCGCGAAATGATCGAGCGCAGCGAAGCGCTCGACCTTGTGGTACGCAACGGTCTAACGCAAACCGAAAACCAGCGTACGCGCCGCGTTGCGGTCCAGCTGGCGCGGTACATCTCCGCAGGGCACGATCGGCTGGCGCGATGAGAAAACGGCTCAAGGTTCTGGTGTTGTTGCACGAAGAGCTGGTCCCCCCCTCCGACCTCAAGGGCTGCTCCGACAAGCAGATCGCCGAGTTCCAGACCGAGCTCGACGTGATCGAAGGCATGCAGGAGCTCGGGCACGAGGTGCTCAAGCTGCCGGTCGGGGGAGACCTGCGCCCGATCCGGCAGGCGTTCAGCGAGCTCCAGCCGGACATCGCCTTCAACCTGCTGGTCGACTTCGACGGTGTCGCCATCTACGACCAGCACGTGGTCGGCTACTTGGAGCTGCTGCGCAAGCGCTACACCGGCTGTAACCCGCGCGGCTTGATGCTCGCGCGCGACAAGGGGCTGTCCAAGGAGCTGCTCGCCTATCACCGCATCCGCGTCCCGCGCTTTGCTGTGTTTCCAGTCGGCAAGAAGGCGCGCAAACCGGCCAAGCTGCCCTATCCGATCGTGGTCAAGTCGCTAAACGAGGAGGCCTCGCTCGGCATCGCGCAGGCCTCGCTCGTCACCAGCGACGAGAAGCTCAAAGAGCGGGTCGAGTTCATGCACGAGACCTTCGGCAGCGACGTGATCGCCGAAGAGTATGTCGAGGGCCGCGAGCTCTACGTCGGCGTGGTGGGCAACGAGCGGCTGCACACATTTCCGATCTGGGAGCTGGGGCTGGATCAGCTGCCGGAGCACGTGCCGCGCATCGCCACGCGCAAGGTCAAGTGGGACCTCGCATACCAGAAGAAGTACAAGATCGTCACGCAGCAAGCAGTCGACCTGCCGGGAGGTGCACCCGAGCACATCGCACGCATGTGCACCCGCATCTATCGCGTGCTGCGCCTGACCGGCTACGCGCGCATGGACCTGCGGCTTGCGCCGAACGGCGATGTCTACGCGCTCGAGGCCAACCCCAACCCCGCCCTGCAGAAGGAAGAGGACTTCGCCCGCAGCGCGCAGGCCGAAGGTGTCGGCTACCCGGAGCTGCTGCAGCGCATCCTCAACCTCGGCCTCAACTACCGTGCTGCCTGGGACACCTCCGAAGACTGAGGCGCGAGAGCGATGCCAGCGGGCTCGACCAGCCAACGCATCGCCGTGATGAAACCGCGCTGCAGGCCAGAGGGAGCGACCACGCCGAGCGCCGCGACGTAGGTAGCCTCACAACACGAGCGGCAGCACGCGCGCAGCGCTCCAGCGCGACATCAGCTCGGGCTTGGGCACTCCATCGTAGTCGCGCAGCCCCATGGTCCCGAAGGCCTTGAGCAAGATCTCGCCGACGTACGCCGATTGCGGATCTGCGCCTGCGGCCATACGGAAGGTGTCGACCACGCTGCACCATTCCGAGCTGAGCGAGCACGGGCAATCGGTCATGAGCCGGGTGGGAAGCAGGTCGCGATCGGACCACCAGGTGACGAGCTCGATACCGTGTGCGTCGGCCGCGTCCAGCACGTAAGCCAGGTAGTTGGCGGCTTCCTCCGAGCTGCCGTACACGGGCGTTTGGCAGCTCCCGTTGAGCTGCGCCCTCAGATCGGTCGACAGCCAGCCCGTCTCGGCGATCAGCGGCGGCTCGCCTAGGATGTTTGCCGCACGCACGAACCAGTCGGCCGGCAGGTCGCTCACTTGCTGGCCCTGCAGGTAGGGATAGGAGGACATCGCGAAGCGGTCGCCTGCCAGGGGTTGAACCTGCGCGAGCGCCTGCTTGAAGCACTGGTCGCGCATGGCGGGATCCGCGCAGCTGTCCGTCGAGTAACCGTAGAGATGATCGATTTGGATCGACGGAAATGCGATAATGCGAGGGTCCTGCGCTTTGGCCGCGTCATAGGCAGCTTGCTCGAGCTCCACCAGACCGGGCGCCGCGCTGGGGCACTTCTCGAAGAACAGGTTGATCTCGACCGCGAGGTTGAGCCAGCGCGGCTCGAACCACGCCATCATCTGACGCAGATAACGCAGGTAGGCCCGCTGCTTCTGGGCCGCATCGGGTGCGGACGCGAAGTCGTAGCAGGGCGCCGCCCAGTTATCGTCGGTCTTGATCGCGCCGTTGTCGATGCGCGTGCGGGCCGCGAGGGTCTTGCGGTCCCCGTTGAGCGGTGTGATCGACAGAAACACCGGCCGCCCCGCGGTCTTGGCGCTCCGCGCGAGCGCTTGCATGCGCTGCGTCCATTCCGGCGGCGGGTCTGTATTCGCTTCGAATGCGTCCCACGGCACGCCGTAGAACTCCTGGTGGATCGCGATCACGTCGGCATCCTGCGCCAGATCGGCGTCGGTGAGCTGAAGGCCGAGGTCGGGGCCACTCACCAGTAGCTGCGCGCCGGTCGAGGCGAGCGCGACGTGGCGTACGGGTCCTCCATCGGAACCGGAGTCGGAGTCGGAGCTCGCCCCCGCATCGCCCGCGGGCGGGCCGCCCGCATCCAGGCTGCTTGCCTGAGCACGCCCGATGGCGCGCCCCGATCCTGCATCGCTCGTCGCGGTGCGCGTCCCGCCGGCATCCCGCTCCGCGAGCGTGCCGCTGGGCCCCGACGAGCCGGAGCAGGCGCCCGCGACCAGCAACACCCAGCACGCCCAAGCGCGCGCTGCGGCCAGACCAGGCTTCGGGTCGCGGAGAAGTCGACCTCCCATGCGCCTATCCTACACGACTCGTCGAATCCGCCAGCGACCACGAGCGCGGTCAGGCGCACGCCTGTTGGGCCATGCGCGCCATCGGAATGGGCGCGCGCTCACAGCGCCAGCATGCAGACAGCTAAATCAGAGTTCGCGATTCGGGATCGAATCACAAACTCTGATTTAGCGCATGCCCGGGTTCCCGAGACGCGCCGAAAGAAGCGCGCTGGTTACCGCGAACGCGGAGCTGGTCGACGTGCCGCCGTGCACGATCGCGCGGATGCGACCCTGGTCGTCGAGTACCGGCGAGCCCGAGTTGCCGCGCGCGATCGGGCAGCCGGCCAGCCAGCCGACGTTGCCGGCAGCCGGGCCGAGCGCATCCTCCGCCGCCTGCGGGTCGATCGTCTGGCACAGCCGCGTGGTCAGCGCGTGCGTGCTGCCGTATATGGGGTGCGGGGTGACCGACACCACGGTGACGATGCTGCCGGGCTCCAGCGGAGCCGCGCTGAGCGCCAGCGGCACGCGCGCCACCGGCCGCGCCAGCTGCAGCTCGGCGTGCTCCTGGTGCAGCGCGCTCTGGTCGACGACCTCGGCCGCGAACAACACGCGCGCGCAGGCCACGCTCTCAGCGGGAGCGTCTTGGGTGGCCGGAAACAGCACCCAGGTACGGGCGCAGCCGGCTCCGGCGTGCCGCTCGCGCGGGGACAGACAATGGCTCGCGGTCAGCGCGCGATCAGGCGCGATCAGGCTGACGGTGCAGCGCTCGGGCTCTTGTCCCGGCTGGTCGTCGACCACCAGCATGCCGACCGCGCTCGGGCAGTCGTCGCGGTCGTCGCAGTGCACGTACAGGTCCTGCGGCGGGCTCGCGGGCTGTGCGGCGGCGGTCGCGGCGGGGGAGGCCAGCCCGGCAATGCCGGTACGCGCGCGTTGCGAGCGCAGCCCCGGCCGCATCGGAGTCAGCGCGCCGGCACACGCCCCGCTGATCGCGGCGCACGACGCGATCATCCACAGCGCGCGCGAGGGCCACACACCAAGCAGCCTAGCGCGAGTCCCGAGCAATGGCAGCCAGGCGGCACCAGAACGCGGGCTCATGTGAGCGCGACGCAGACACAGTGGGATAACGGTGCGAACCCGTCGTGTATGATCGTCCGGTGAGCGTCTGCCGCGTGATGCTGATCGCGCTTCTGGTGGGCGCTGGCTGTGCCAAGCACCAGCCCCAGCTGGCCCGGGTTGCACGAGCCGGACCCTACCCAGGGTAGGTTTCCTCTGTCGTACGCAAGCCGCGCCACCGGTCGAGGTCAGCACTGAGCCCGGGCGCGGAGCAGCCGGCGGGCCCAGTGGCAATCGCGAGCGTCAGATCGCCTGGCGGTACACCGAGACGATCTCCGCCGCAGAGCGCAGCGCGCGCGGATTGGTGCTGGTCGCACCGTCGGTCAACGCCAGCTCCGCGCAATTCTCCAGGTCGTTGGCCTCGACCTTGACCTCCGACAGCCGCAGCGGGTGCCCAATGCGCGCGAGCAGCGTGGCCACCGCGGCCGCGCCCAGCATCGCCAACTCGGACTCGCCCGCGGCTTCCTGCACGCCCAGCGCGCGCGCGACCTGCGCGAGCTTCGGGCCGGCTGCCTCGACGTTGAAGCGCATGACATGGGGCAACAGGATGCCGTTGGCCGTTCCGTGTGGGACGCGCTGGCGAGCGCCGAGCGCGTGCGACATGCCGTGCACAAGGCCCACGCCCGCGACCGAAAACGCCCAGCCGGCCATGCTGGAGGCCAGCTGCATCTGCACGCGGGCCTCCAGGTTGTCGGGGTGCTCGATCACTTCGGGCAACCGCTGCGCGATCATGCGGATTGCCTGCAGCGCAAGCCCTTCGCTGATCGGATTGCCGGTCTTGCTCACCACCGCCTCGATCGCGTGGGTGAGCGCGTCCATCCCGGTCGAGGCCGTGAGGCCGCGCGGCAGACCCACGGTCAGCATGGGATCGAGGATCGCGGTGTCGGGGATCAAGCTGTCGGCCAGGATGTACACCTTGCGACCCGCCTCGGCGTGATGGATCACCGCGGTGTTGGTGACCTCGCTGCCCGTGCCCGCGGTGGTCGGCAGCACCACGTGCGGCACAGGCTTGCCGCGCAGCATGTGTACGCCGACGTGATCGATCGCCTTGCCGCCCGCGCCGAGGCAAACCGCCACCGCCTTGGCCGTGTCGATCACGCTTCCGCCGCCCACGCTGACCACGCCGTCGACACCGGCCTCGCGCCCGAGCAGGCTGGCGGCGTCGACCGTCGCCAGGCTCGAGTCCTGCGGTACGTCGAGGAAAGTCGCGGCCAGCATCGATCCGAGGGCGCCCTGCACGCGCGCCAGCAAGCCGGTCTGCTCGATCCCGCGATCGCTCAGCAGCAGCACACGCTTGACCCCGAGGTGCATCACCTCCTCGGCCACTGCCGAGGCTCTGCCCGCGCCGATCGTGAGCTTGGTCGGTCCGTTCCAGCTGAAGCCGGTCGTGCGTGGATAGCTCATGAGCAAGCGGTTGCCCGGACGCAACGCCGGGTGACCCTCGGAGCCGATGTGAACGTGCTTGACCTCGGTGTACTCCTCGAGTCCCCACACCCCGAGCTCGCGGCCGACCCCGCTCTGCTTGTAACCGCCGAACGGCGCGAGGTCGCTGAACACGTGGTAGTCGTTGATCCACATCGTACCGGTACGGATCTGCGCGGCCACGCGTTCGGCGCGCGCGACGTCGCGCGACCAGACGCCGCCCGCGAGCCCGTAGACCGAGTCGTTGGCGATGGCGACGGCCTCGTCCTCGCTCTGGTAGCGAATCACGCTCAGCACGGGGCCGAAGATCTCTTCCTGCGCGATGCGTGCGTCGTTGCCGACGTCGCCGAAGATCGTGGGCGCGTAGTAGCAGCCCTTGGAAAAGCCCTCGACCTCCACCTCGTGCCCGCCGGTCACCAGCTCGGCGCCGGCCTCGCGCCCGATGCGCACGTATTCGGCCACCGTGGCCAGCTGCTTCTTGCTGACCAGCGGGCCCATCTTGGTCTTGGGATGGAGCTGGTAGCCGACGCGGATCTGCTCCACGCGCGCGCGCAGCTTCTGCATGAACTGGTCGTACAGCGAGTCCGGCAACAACAGCCGGGTTCCCGATTCGCACACCTGGCCGGAGTGCAGGAACGAGCCGAGGATCGCGCCGTCCACCGCGGAGTCGAGATCGGCATCGGGCAGCACGATGTTCGCGGATTTGCCGCCGAGCTCGAGCGTGACTTTCTTCACCGTGCGCGAGGCCATCGCCATGATCTGCGCGCCCACCTCGGTCGAGCCCGTGAAGGCGATCTTGTCGACCTTGGGATGGGTGCAGAGCACCTGACCGAGCGTGCCGCCCGGACCTGCGATGATGTTGATGACGCCCTTGGGGATCTTGGACTCGGCGACGATGCGGGCCAGCGCGAGCGCGGACAGCGGCGTGTCGCTGGCGGGCTTCAAGATCACGCTGTTGCCCATCAGCGCGGCCATGGCGACCTTCCAGATGCCCATGGTGAAGGGGAAATTCCAGGGCACGATGCCCACGCACACGCCGATCGGCTCGCGCCGAATGTAGTGCCGGCTGGGAAACAGCGGCCCGCTCGCTTCAGGCACCTCGGTGATCCAGGGGAAGTCCTGCTGCGCCGCGCGGGCCAGGTTGCGGATCAAGCGCGCGCCCATGTGGACGTCGCCGATCGTGCGTCGCATCACGCCGCCGCTGTCGCGCGCCTCGAGCAAGCCGATCTCGGTCGCCTTCTCTTGGATGCGATCGGCCAGGTCCATCATGACGCGCGCGCGCTCGCTCGGATCGAGGCCGCGCCAGAGCCCCGCCTCGAAGGCGCGAGCCGCGGCATCGACGGCCTGCTCGGCCTCACGTGCGCTGGCGCGTGCGCAGGTCGCCACGACCTCCCCCGAGCCTGGATCGGTGCTCTCGTTGCGAGCCCCGTCGGCCGCGTCCACCAGCTCGCCCCCAATCAGCAATCGATAGTGCTCCATGAGATCTCCCTTGCCGTGTCCTGACCTGTAACACTAGCCCGCGGCCAAGGCGAGCCGCTTCCGAGCGCGCGGCGCGTGCCCGCCCCCGGGCGCCGGCCTCGGCCAGTGCGGCGCCTGGCGCAAGTAGTCGGCACGAGCGGCTTGGTTGGGCAAGAGCGGCGAGCGCCTCCGGCCCGCCGAGCACCCGAGCGAGCGCGGCCGCAGTGCTCCTGACTCGGCGACCGCGCCTGGCTACTTGCACGCGTACGGCACCGCGTGCAAGCCCGCGCTGTCACGCCAGAGCTGGGGGAACTCGGCAATCAGCAGCACGGCGTGGGAAGGAGTGCAGGCGGCGGCGACCTGGGTGAAGGCGTGGGCGTCTTCGTAGAACTGTTGCTCGCCGCGCGGGGCGTGCAACGTGGGGTCGAGCCAGTTGATGCCCACGAAGTAGTCGCCGCCGTAGGTGCGCGGGGTGGCTGCGACCAGCCCGTTCATGCAGGGTTGCAGCGCGGGCCGGCCCACGCCGTCGGCGCGGCCCACGCGCGCGGCGCTACCGTGCAGCGGACCGCGCGCGGGCACGCGCTGCAGGTACAGGCCGATCTTCTGGTGCGGCCGGTGATCGCGGTATCCGAGCACGAGCTGCGACCCGAGCGCGAACAGCTCGGGCATGGCGGCCACGTGCACACCGGTGACCAGGGTGCGCGTCGGGCTGCGGCGTTCCCAGGCCACGATGCGTGTCTGTAGCTTGTCGTGCTGCAGCCAGTTCTCGGCCCAGGTCGTCACGGTGCGCCCGTCGAAGGCGGCGATCGACGGCGCGGCCGCGAGGCGACCCTTCTCGGAGATGACGCGGGCGCTGGCACCGCCGTCGCCCAGCGAAGCCCACCACACGCGCTCGGCGTCGGGCGAGGCATCGTGCCAGACCAGCTCGATGCCGGAGGAGCCGCGGGCCATCGCCACGCCTTCACTCAGCTTGCCCGCGCGTCCCAGATGACGCGTGCCCTGCAGCCCGAGGTCGGGACCAACGCGCAGCAATCGCACGCCCCCGAGGTCACCAGGCTTGCCGCGCGCTGGATGCTGCAGGCACGCGACCTGAAACGCGCCGCCGTCCGCCAGCACCGCGACCCCGCCCTCGCAGCGCTCGCCCAGGCGCAGCGGCGCGGCCAGCGGGCGAGCTTCGAGGTCGAGCGCGCGCGCGTACAGCCCGCGCGGCACCGACCACAGCGCGATCAAGCGCGAGCCGAGCGCCCCCAGCGCGACCGCGTCGATCTGCTTCTCGTGCGTGCGCCCGATCTCGTGCTCGACTCCAAGCCGACAAAACGGCCGCCGCCCCGGGCAAGCCGCTAGCGCAAGCACTGCGACCATCGCCGACGCCAGCATCCATCCGCGCCAACCCGCCGTCACCGCGCGACAGCCTATCAGGTGGCGTCTGCGTCTGGGCCAGGCGGTCTGGAGGATCAACGGAAGACGGGAAGGATTGTTGGTGCTCCCGCGGCACCCGCGTTCCCGTTCGTCCTCGTGCTCGCGCCCTCCGGCCCTGCCCCACTCCTCAGATCACCCCGCGCGCCCTCAAGATCTTTTCGATCTCTGGCCGTCTCCGCTCCAGCTCCTCCGGATCCTTGGCCGGCTGGAAGCGTCCGTCCCGCCCATCGCGTGCCACTTCCACGCAGCTGCAGCTCAGGAACGCCGACAGCTCGCCGACCAGGTGCTCGAACTGGATCGCCTCTTGGCCACCGACGCGCTTGCGCACCACGAACCAGGTCAGCGCGAAGTCCCGGTCGAGCGCGCGCGCGTCGAGCACGAAGGTGTTGGTGTTGAAATAGGGGAAGCGGCCGAGCTCGACCTCGGGCGGGAAGCGGAAGTCCTCGATGATCTGCAGCCGGCCGTCGAGCCGGGCCGGCGCGCCGCCCAGCTCGCCCCTGCCGCGCGCCGCGACCTCGGCGGTCATCTCGGCGCCGCTCTGCAGGTGCGCGCCTAGCACCGCGGGCTCGAGCGTGGCGCCGAGGTTGTCGACGTTGGAGGTGGCGAGCAGGCGGCCGCCGCCCGCCAGGAAGCGCTGCAGCGCGCCACTGCGGCGCAACGCGAAGCTGAGATCGCCGTGACCGGGCGCGTAGGGCGAAAGCTTGCCGTCCTCGCGAAACAGCCCACCGTCGAGCGCGAGCCGCAGCGAGATCAGCTGCGGAAACACTTCGAGCGCCAGCTCGTCGCAACGCTCGGTCTCGATCAGCTCGAGCAGCGCAGCGTGGGTGGCAAAGCTCGACATCACGAACACGGGGATGCGCACGCCGGCCGCGCGCGCGACGCGACGGAAGTCGGCGAGCTTGAGCGAGAGGAAGCTGCGGCCCGGTAACGCGGGCACCGCGGCCTTGACCACGCCGCCGAAGCGCGTGGCCATCCCGCCGGCCAGAACGACGCAGCCGACCTGGCCTGCGCGCAGCGCCGCCTCGCCCCGCTGCGCCAGCGCCTGGCGCTGCTGGCTGCCGCTGTCGGGCAGGAGCCGGACATCGCCCGCCGCCGGCGGCTCGAGCCGCCCGCGCACGCGGTTGGCGCCGGCGTCGAGCTCGCCCGCGCGCAAGTGTGCGCGCAGGCGCTCGAACAGCGCACGGTCGAAGCCGTATGTTTCCAGCAGCGCCTGGGTCTGTGCGTCGATGTCGAGGGAGGCGTTCACGGGACTACGAGCGCGCGAGGTGGTCGCGGGTGCTGCAGCTGCGCTGCCCAAACATGCACGCGCTTGCCGAGAAAGCAAGCGCGTGCGTCACTGCCCGTGGCCCACCAGCTGCTCGCCATTGAATCGGTAGCGCAGCGGCCGATCTTTCCAGGGCAGCAGCAGTGGCCCGTAGCCGTCGCTCGACTCGGCGACGAACGGGTAGCTGCCGGCATCCCAGCCGCGCGCGCGGCCGGGCGCGATGCGCAGCGCGTAGTGGCCGCGCTCGTGCAGCAAGCGCACCACGTTGCCCACGCTCGCGCCGTTTTGCTCGCGACGCACCTCGACCGCGAGAATCGGGCTCATCCCCGTATTGGTGAAGGTATAGCCGAGCAGGATCTCGCGCCGCACGTCGCCGATGTCCTGCTTGAAGCGCACGAACAGCTCGCGCCGGCCGTCGCCGGTCACGTCGGCGGTGAACAGCCGCTCGATATCGGCGGCGTCGCGCACCGGTAGCGCAAAGTAGAAGTATCCGGTTCCGCCACGGTAGCCCTTGCCGATCACCAGCAGGTCCTTGCCGAACAGCATCAGTGACTCGAGCCGCGCGTCTTCGGCCACGTTGACGTGCTGCAGGAAGCGCGGCTCGAGCGCCGGGTCGATGCCGCGCGCCTCGCGGAAAGCCGCGATCAGCTCGGTCGCGCCGGGCGGAGCCGGGTGCGCCACCGGCGGCGGTGCGGGCTCGGGCGCTGCGCGTGCCGCTGCGACCGCGGCGGGCACGGTGGCGCCGGGCGGCGGCGCGGGCGGCGGCAGCAGCGAGAAGCGCGTCCCGTCCCAGCTGTAAGCGCGTGGCGCATCCGGCTGCTCGCGCAGGCGCACCAGCAGCTCGGCCTTGCCGTCGCCGGTGACGTCCTTGAGCTCGGCGCTCAGCACGTCCGAGGCCATCGGCACCGGCAGGTCGAGAAACCCGTAGCCCTTGCCGTTCTGGGTGTCGGGGCCGGCCACCACCGCATAGGTGCCGGCCAGCACCACGCGCTCCAGGCGCGCGTCACCCGCGAGGTCACCGGTCAGGTCGAAGGTCACGCCCGAGGCGAGCTTCTTCTCGCGCAGGAAGGCCGCGATTGCGGCGTTGCCGCCGTCGCCGAGCTGCAGCGGCGCGAGCGTCGGCCCCGCGGACGACAGCCGCGTCGGGCGCGCGCCCCGCTTGCCGTCGACGTCGTGCAGCGCGATCGCGCCGCGCGCGATCATGCGCTCGGCGCTACCGGGGATCGCGCTCCACGGCACGCGCGCCTCGAGCACGTAGCCGCGCGCGCCGCCGCGCGTCAGCGGGCCCTCGACCACGCTGACCGCCTTGCTCGGCAAAGGGCGCGCGGAGCCGGTGGCGATTGCGGCCTGCGCTGCGAGCTTGCCGGGGATGCCGGCGTACAGCCACAACGCGCTCTGCAGCGGCGCCGCACCCGCACGGGGCATCGCCAGCGTCAGCACCACCGCGTCCTCGGCTGGCCCTGGGTGGCGCGTGCGCACGAAGTCGTCGTCGCGTACACGCACCCCGATGTACAGCGCCTGCGCATCGAAGCCGAGCGCGTAGTCGAAGGAGCCGCCCTCTGCGTCGCCCACCTGCGCGAAGCGCGGGCCGAGCCAGTCGCGCAGGTCGCCGTCGATGCGCAGCGCCCGCTTGGCGAGCGGGCTGGCGCTGAGCGCTTGCTGCGCGTGGGCTGGCTGCACCAGCCCGCACAGCCCGATCAGCGCGATGCAACCGCGCGCCAAACCCGCACCAAACCCACGCACCGGCCGCATCATACGTCAAACCGGCGGGGCGTCACCCATGCGCCGCGCGACCGGGCGGGGTCACCGCGACGGATAGGACCCGAAAGCACAAAACAACCTGATCACGGCCGGCTTATCGGCGGAGTCCGATCGCGAGCGCGCCCGCAGAAAGAGCCACAGGAATACTCGATGTATTTCGGGGATTCTTTCGCGGACGAAAGCCGCGAACGCGCCCGCCCACGAGCCACAGCTGAGCAGGTTATCTGTGCTCGGGTCCATAGCCGTAGGTCAGGCCCAGCGACAGCGAAGGGCGCGTGCGGCCGAGGTCCACCACCGGCACGCCGTCGACCGCAAAGCGCCGGCGCGCGAAGTAGGCGCGCAGCTCCAGGCCGAGCTCGAGGCCGAGCCCCGCGGCGACCGGCAGCTCGAGCGCGAGCCCGGTGCACAGCACGGGCAGCACTGGGCTGCGGCGGCCCACGTCTCCCGCGGCGTCGCGGCCGCTGGCGTCGACCAGCGCGAACGCGGCCCCGGCGTAGGCCCCGATCCACAGCGGACCGCCGCGCATGCGCGCGTGCAGCAGCAGACCGGGCGACACCTGCTCGACGCGCACGCTGGCCTGCTCGCGCCGCAGCTGCAGCGAGGGCAGCCAGCGCAGCACGGCCTGCGCGTCGAGCCGCCACGCCGCTGCGCGCAGCTCCGGGCCCGCGTGCGCCTGCAGGCCCCACCAGCCGAGCGCGGTGCCGGCCTGCGCGCTGGCCACGGCGTCGAAGCCGAGCGTGAGGCCGAGTGCTGAGCCGGGCTCGCGCTGCGCGGCCGGAGCGGGGACTGGCGTGGGGCTGGCGATGAGCGCGCCGCCGAGCGCGGCTGCGGGCTCGCCGCCGGCCGGCTGTGCGCCGCCGGCCGCGCCCGCAGCAGCGGCTTGGCCGGCGCCGGCCGGCTGCACCGCCGCGGCCCGGCGCGCGGCCGCGGCTTGCTGCCGCAGCTGGTCGACCACCTCGCGTACCTTCAGGGCCAGGCTGCGCTCGAGATCGGGCCCGTGCTCGCCCGGCACGTGCACCACTTCCAGCAACGCGCGGCCCTGGCGCTGGCCGACCACATACAGCACCGCCTCGCGCGCACCGTCGGGCAGCACGAGCGGGCCGTCCACCCACACCACCAGCAAGGCGTGCTCGGAGCGGGCCAGGGCGGCTGCCGCCTCGATCCGCGCCGGCGTGTCGCGCGCGTTCGCAGGCGCGGGGCGGCTGTCGGCGTCCGCCGCACCGGTAAGCTGGATGCGCAGCGCCGAAAGCAGGCCCGAATCGGGGCGGCCGGGGTTCTGCAGCAGCAGCACGCGGTCATCGGCTCGGGCGTGTCCGGCCCCCACCAGCGCCAGCAGCCCGAAGGTCGCAATTCCCTTCAACCTCGCCACCCTGGGCCACACAATTACCCGAGGGTGCCACGACAGGCGCTCCCATTGGAAAAAGCCACGATGCGCCGCAGCCCATACGGGGTGGAGCCCTGCACAGCCCGCCGACCGGAACCCCGCCGCGAGGACTGACCCCATGGGCGAGCTGATCCAGATTCGGTCGGAGGTCCGCCAGCAGGAGCTGGATCTGGTGGAGGCGTGCCGGCGCGGCGACGCACAGGCCCTGCGTGCGGTGTTCGTGACCCACGGGCCGTACCTGGAGCGACTGCTGGGCCGCGTGGTCGGCTCGTCGCTCGAGGTCGAGGACCTGCTGCAGAGCACGTTCATCGCGGCGATCCGCGCGTTTCCGCGCTTCCGCGGCGAGGCGCAGGTGCGCACCTGGCTGGCGCGGATCGCGGTGCGGGTCGCGATGGAGCGGCTGCGCAGCGCGGGCCACCGCCGGCGCGGCGAGCTGCCGGGGCTGGAGGAGAGCGCAGCGCCGGGCACGCCCGCAGAGCGCGAGCTCGACGCGCGGCGCCGCGTGCAGCGCTTGCAGGCACACCTCTCGGCGATCGGCGCCAAGAAACGGGTGGCGTTCGTGCTGCACGTGTTCGAGGGTCATCCGATGGAGGAGGTGGCGGCGCTCACCGGCGCGAGCGTGGCCGCGACGAAGTCGCGCGTGTTCTGGGCGCGCCGCGAGCTGCTGCGGCGC
The DNA here is from genome assembly GCA_963778655.1 of uncultured delta proteobacterium. Lineage (GTDB taxonomy): Bacteria > Myxococcota_A > Polyangia > Polyangiales > JAFGIB01 > CAVZVA01. The sequence continues at coordinate 453,455 of CAVZVA010000005.1, read as the reverse complement.
GCGGCACGCGATCCGCTGCTGCGCGAGCTGGTGCAGGAAGGTGAGCCATGAAGGGGCTGGGTTGCGTGCGTGCAGGTCTGCTACTCGAGCGCCGCGCCGCCGGCCTGGCCGCGGCCGATGCGCTGCGGCTGGAGGAGCACCTGGCCGGCTGCGCGCGCTGCAGCCAAGACGCGCGCATGCTCGACGCCCTGCGCGGGCTGTCGCAATCGCCCGACGGAACGCTGAGCGCGTTTCAGCGCGAGCAGGTGATCCGGGGCGCGCTCGCGCACGCCGCGGACAGAGCGCACGAGGGGGCGCCCGGGGCGCGCTCGCGCGTGCTGATGGTGTGGGGCGGCTCGCTGGCGGCGGCGGCGGTGGTGGGGCTCGGGTTGGGCCTTTCGCTACGGCCGGACGCGAAGCGCGACACGGTCGCGGCGCGGCCGCCGCAAGTCGCGCGCGGCGCGAACGCGAGCACGACGTTGGTTGCGGCGGCGGCTGGCGCGCGTGGTGATCGCGTGCTCGCGGGACAGATCGAGCTGGACGGCCGCACGCAGGGCACGGGCAGCGCGCTTGCCTCGGGCGCGGTGCTGCGCACCATCGCCGGCGCGCGCGTCGCGCTGGCGCAGGCCACGGTGGAGCTGCGGCCCGGCACCGAGGTGCGCTGGGACGGGGGCGCGCACAGCCTGCAGCTGGAGCACGGCAGCCTGCTCGCGGACGTGGATCCGCGGGCGCACGCGCCGTTCACGGTGCGCACGGCGGGCTTTTCGGTGTGGGTGCTGGGCACGCGCTTCGAGGTCACCGAGGGCGGGGTGCGGGTCGAGCGCGGGCGCGTGCGCGTGCTCGGGCCGGACGGACGCGAGCTGGCCGCGGCGCTCACCGCGGGCCAGAGCTTCGAGCTCGCCGGGCTGGCGGCCGAGCCGGCAAGCGCGGCGCGGGAAGCGACGCCGGCGCGAGGCGGGGCGCGGGCGCACGACGCGAGGCGCGCAGGCGAGCTGTTGCGCGAGGCGCAGGAGGCGCTCGGCGCGCGGCAGGTAGCGCGCGCGCGCCAGCGCATCGACGCGGCCTTGACGCTCGGGTCGGGCGCGGTCGAGCGCGCGGAGGCGCTGTCGCTGCGCGCGGAGTGCGCGCTGGTAGAAGGCGACGCCGGCGCGGCGATCGAGGCGTACCTGCGGGTGGCGCGTGCGTTCGGCTCGCTGCCCGCGGGCGAGAACGCGCTCTTCGCAGCGGCGCGGCTGCAGGCCGACCGCGGCCAGCGCGAGGCCGCGGTGCAGGCGCTCGAACGCTACCTGCAGCGCTACCCGCACGGGCGCTTCCGGCACGAGGCCGGCGCGCGCTTGCAGACGCTGCGCACGGGTCTAGACCGCGAGCGCTGAGGAGACCGGTTGCGGGGGCTCGCTACGCTCGCTCGTGGTCGCCGCAGAGCGCGGGCGCTCGCCGGCGTTTGGCTGCAGAATGCGCGTTGCGGTGAGTGAAGGGTACGCAATGAAACGCGCCTGCGGGCTGATCGCGGTGTGCTGGCTGCTGGCCTGCAGCGACGTCACGACCAACTTCGCGCGCGCCGGGAGCGCGGTCGGCATGGCGGACGCGGGAATCTCCAGCGCGCGCGACGCGGGCCGGGACGGCAACGCCGCGCGCGACGCGGCGGGCGCGCTCGACGCGGGCGACGCCGGGCCGCGCCAGCGGGCGCAGTGCGGCGGCCGTGCTTGCGCCTGCGACGACGGCAACGATAACGACGGCGACGGGCTGATCGACGGGCTCGACCCGGAGTGCACCAATCCGTTCGACGACGACGAGAGCAGCTTCGCCACCGGCGCGCCGGCGCCGCCACAGAGCCGCTGCCAGGACTGCTTCTGGGACAACAACGCAGGCAGCGGCGACGACGGCTGCCGCTATCCGACCGAGTGTCTGACCGGCGCATCGCCCGCCAAGGGAAGCTGTGGCAGTTGCGACGTGAGCCAGCAATGCATCGACGCGTGCAGCCCGCGCGCGCCCAACGGCTGCGACTGCTTCGGCTGCTGTGAGGTGCGACGTCCCGATGGCAGCCGGGTGTCGGTGCAGCTGCGCGAGACGTGCTCGCTGCAGAAGCTCGACGACGAGCAGGCGTGCCCGCGCTGCGTGCAGAGCACGAGTTGCTTCAACGATTGCGGCGCATGCGAGCTGTGTCCCGGCCGCACTGTGCTGGACCTGCCCGCGGAGTGCACGGGCTCGGGCGGCGGGCCGCGCTACCGCTGCAACGCGGGGCAGCAGGTGTGCTCGCCCGAGCTGCCCTGCCCTGCGGGGTGGTACTGCCAGCTGGGCTGCTGCCTGTACGCGGTGCAGTGAGCGGGGTGGCGGCGGACAGCAACAGGGTGTGGCATGCGCGTCACGGTCGGCATGCCGGGCGGGGCGCGCGTGGATCGCGGGTTGCGCCCGTGCGTGCTTGTCGCACCCTGCAAAAGCGCAGGAAAGGCGGCCTGAACGCGGGTGCGAGCACAGGGTGGAGCTTGTGCGGGGCGGCTGGCTCGCGGCTTGCAGAGTCCGCGGCGAAGCGGCGTGAAACGGCCGGCGGGAGGGCGACGATGCAAGGATGGGCGGCAGGCAGGTTGATGTGGGTCGCAGGTGTGTTGATGGGATACGGGGTCGCGGCGTGCATGGGATGGACAGCGCATGCGCACGCGCAGGGGGCCCCTGCCGGGGGGAGCGGGGGGACGGGCACGAGCACGAGCACGCCTGGGCCGGCCGGTGCCGCCGGGACGGTGGCTGCGCCAGCAACCCCGACCGATGATGCGAGTCCGCCTGCGCCCGCGACCGCGGTCACGCCTGCGCCTGCGCCTGCGACCGCGAACACGACCACGCCTGCGACCGCAACCGCGACCGCGACCGCGACCACGCCTGCAACCGCGGCCGGGCCTGCGGCCATGCCTGCCAGGGCGGCTTGCGTGCTCGGGGCGTATGAGGGGATCGCGGTGGCGGATGCGCGGACCAGCGCGCGGCTGGTGTGTCAGGCGCTGCAGGACGCGGGCGCAGATGTGGCGACCGAGCCGGTCGCCCGCGCGAGCGTATCGGCCGGAAGCCCGGCGTACGTGGTGGGAGTGCATCCACTGGGCTACGTCGTGGTGCTGGAGGTCGCGTACGAGGCGCCGGTCGGCACGCGCGAGCAAGCGCGCACGCTGCAGCTCAACGGCATCGAGGAGGTCGCCGTCGCGGCGCCGCGCATCGCCGACTCGCTGGTCCACGGCACACCGCTTGCGCAGACGGCCAAGCTGCACAGCCTGGTCGGCCAAGAGACGCGCCCGTACCAGAAGGAGTACGGCGAGACCAAGTTCGCGCTCGGCGTGCTCGGCTTCGCGCTGCCCGACGACACCTACGGCGGATTCGGCGCGTTCGGGCGCGTGTATTACGAGGCGGCGCGCTACGCGGTCGGGGTCGACCTGCGGGTGGGCGGCTCGAGCTCGGGCAACGGCGATGCATCGCTGGTCGGGATCTCGGTCGGGGCGCGCTACTTCCTCAACGAGGCCGACATCTCACCGTTCGTCGGCGGCGGCGTGGGCATCCTGTGGCTGGGCGCGCAGCGGCGCTACGACGCGCCCGCGAGCTCGTCGGTGCGCTACGACTACTTCACGCTCGACGGCAGCGGGATGGGGGCGTTCGGCGAGCTGGGCGTGGAGTTCCTGCGCCTGCACGGCTCGCGCCTGGACGCGATGGTACGGGTGGACACCCCGTTCTTCACCCTACACGACAGCGGCGACGGCCACGAGCACTACGCGCTCCCCATCTCCTTGATGGCCTCCTACTCCTTCGACTGAGCCCCTGCCCCCGCGAGCGCGTCGACTACGACCACGACTACGTTTTCGCCCTCCGTCCCCGATCCCCTACGCCGCCCTCCCCGTCACACCCTCACCCGCACCTTCCGTCGCTCGCCGTGCAGCGCGAGCTGACCACAGGCCGCCGCGATGTCGTCACCGCGACGCCGGCGCACGAACACCGGCAGCCCGCGCGCCTCGAGCTCGCGCTGAAACGCGTCGACCGCGGCCACCGGCGGCGCCGCGAGCGCGCTGCCCGCGACCGGGTTCATCGGAATCAGGTTGAGCTTGACCCGCAGCCCGCGCAGCAACCGCGCGAGCGCGCGCGCGTCGGCCAGCCGATCGTTGACGCCATCGATCAAGGTGTACTCGATGGTGAGCGCGCGCCGCGGCGGCAGCGGGTAGGCACGCAGCGCCGAAAGCAGCTCAGCCAGCGGGTGGCGGCGGTTGACCGGCATCAGCCTGCTGCGCGTTTCGTCGTCTGCAGCGTGCAGCGACACCGCCAGGCCCACCTGGCCGCCGAAGTCCCGGCCCAAGCGCGCGATGCCATCGACCAGACCGCTGGTCGAGAGCGTGACACGGCGCAGCGACAGGCCGAGGCCCTCGGGGTCCGAGAGCAGCGCGAGCGCGCGCGCGACGGCGTCGTAGTTGTGCAGCGGCTCGCCCATGCCCATCAACACCACGCCGGCGAGCCTGCCCTGCCCGGCCAGCTGTGCGCGCCCCAGCCACAGCTGGCCCACGATCTCGCTCGCGCGCAGGTTGCGCTTGAGCCCCGCAATGCCCGAAGCGCAGAACGCGCAGCCCATCGCGCAGCCGACCTGCGCGCTTACGCACTGGGTGACGGGCGGCGGGCCGGCCTTTGGCGGCTCGCGCGCGGGCGCGTACACGTCGGCGGCGGGGACCGCGCCGCGCGGGATCAGCACGCTCTCGATGCGACGCCCGTCGTGCAGCGACAGCAGCAGCTTGCGCGTGCCGTCCTGCGAGGCGAGCTCCTGCGCGAGCGCGAGCGGCGGCGCCACCCCGGCCAGCACGAGCCGCGAGCGCAGCGGTCTGGGCAGGTCGCTCATCTGCTCCGGGTCGGCCACGCCGCGCTGGTGGATCCAGCGAAAGATTTGCAGCGCACGGTAGCGCGGCTCGCCCCAGCTCGCGAGCAGCTCCGCCCACTCGCCGGGCGTGCGCTCGAGCGCGGACTCGGGGGCGGCCAGCGTGGGTTGCATAGCCACGCTAACTTCCGGCCACGAAGCTATCGGGGGGCGGATCCGGGAGATTCCAAGGAGGGCGGAAAGACGGGACGTAGAGACGCATGTTCGGCCTTCCTTCCCGCCTTCCGGTCTCGCTGTTCATTCTTTGGACGGCTCAACCCGTGCCGGCAGCGGCGGCAGGCCGGTGAGGAACTTGTGCAGGATCAGGTAGCCCGCGTCCAGCAGCGGCAGCTCGGTGTGCTCGTTGGGTTGGTGCGCCTGCGCTTGTAGCCCGGGGCCGAGGTTGACCGCGGGCACGCCCACCTGATCGAAACGCGCCACGTCGGTCCACGCCTGCTTGACCGCGGTACCGGTCACCCCGCACTGCGCGAGCCAGCGCACGTAGGGATGAGTCGCGTGCGGATGACAGGCAGGCGAGAGGTCGGTCGGCTCGAGCACCGCTTGCGCGCCGACCAGCGCGCGCAGCTCCTCGACCACCTGCTCCGGCGTGCGCCCGGGCGCGAAGCGGTAGTTGAGATTGAGCTCGAAGCGATCGGGCACCACGTTGCGGCCACGACCGCCCTGGGCGAGCGTGGGCGTGATCACCTCGCGGAACTGCTGCCCGTCCACCACCAGCTCGCGCGGCGGGCGCTCGGCCAGCGCCTGTAGGAAGCGCGCGGACTTGAGGATCGCGTTCTCCCCCTGCCAGGGGCGTGCGCTGTGCGCCGTGCGGCCTTCGAAGCGCACGGTGGCGTGCACCGAGCCCATGCAGCCCAGCTGCAGCTGGTTGCTGCTCGGCTCGAGGCAGATCGCGAAATCGAGCGCGCGCAGCAGCGGGAAATGCGCGAGCATCGGGCCGAGCACGTTCTCCTCGAAGGGGCCCTCCTCGCGCTCGTAGAACACCAGGCTGAGATCGCAAAGCAGGCTCGCGCGGTCGACGCGCTCGGCCAGCTCGATCATCAGCGCCAGCCCCGACTTCATGTCCGCGGCGCCCGCGCCGTACAGCCGCTCGCCCTCGATCCGCACCGGGCCGTCGTGCTGCGTGCGCACGGTGTCGGTGTGGCCGACCAGCGCGAGCTTGGGCGCGCCCGGCTTGTCGGTCACGCGCACCACCAGGCTGTCGCGGAAACGCAGCACGCTGGCGGCGCCCAGCGCGCGGCCCAGCCGCGCCTGCAGGTGATCGCAGAGCGCCTTCTCCTCGCCGATCGGGCTGGGAATCGCGGTGATCTCGAACAGCGTCTGGCGCAGCGCCTGGCCCAGCTCCCCTTCGCTCACACCGACACCTGGAAGTCGCGCAGCGCCTGGTTGAGCGAGACCTTGCGGTCGGTGCCCGCGCTGCGCTGGCCGATGATCAGCGCGCAGGGCACGCCGAACTCGCCGGCCGGGAACTGCTTCTTGCGCGTACCGGGGATGACCACGGCGCGCTCCGGCACCTCGCCGCGGTGCTCCTTGGGCTCGGGGCCGGTGACGTCGATGATCGGCACGCTCGGCGTGAGCACCACGTTGGCGCCGAGCACCGCGTCGCGGCGCACGCGCACGCCGCCCACCACCACGCAGCGCGAGCCGATGAACGCGCCGTCCTCGATCACGACCGGTCGCGCCTCGGCCGGCTCGAGCACACCGCCGATGCCGACGCCGCCGGCCAGATGCACGTCGCGGCCGATCTGCGCGCACGAGCCCACGGTGGCCCAGGTGTCGACCATGCGTGCCACGGCCGACGCGCGCGCCGATGTTGACGTAGCCCGGCATCAGAATGCTGCCCTCCTCCAGGAAGGAGCCGTAGCGCGCGGTGCCCGGCGGCACCACACGCACGCCGGCCTTGTCGAGGTCGCGCTTGAGCGGGATCTTGTCGTAGTACTCGAACGGGCCCGCTTCCATCTTCTCCATCCCGCGCACGGCGAAGTAGAGCAGCACGGCCTGCTTGACCCAGAGGTTGACGGTCCACTCCTTGGCGGGGTCGGCCGGGGGCGAGGCCACGCGCAGCCTGCCCTTGTCGAGATCCTCGATCGTCTCGAGCACGGCTTCCCGGTGGGAGGGCTGGCGGAGCAGCGCGCGGTCCGCGAACGCGGCCTCGATCAGGGTCGCTCTGGCGTCGGTCATGGCGGGCGTTGTAGCCCGGAATCGCCCCGAGATCACGCGCGCGCAGCTCGCCGATCAGCGCAACACAAACCGAGAACGCGAAGCGAAGTGAAGCGACCCCGCGGGAGGGTCGCGTGACCCTCCCGGTCACGGGAGTTGCGTATACGGGTGGCGGGTCACGCCACCCGTATACGCACGCCGCAGAGCGCGAGCTCACGGGGGCGGGGCGTGCCGGGGCCTTGCACGTCGAAGCCCGACAAGCCTTCGCCACGGCCGTCGCGCACCGGCACGAAGCGCAGCGCTGAGCCCTGCAGGGCGATCCCGAACGCGCCCTCGCCGAGCGGCGCGTGCCGCAGGCCGAGCACGGCCGCCCAGCGGGCGGCCATCGCCTCGGGACGCTCGGCCTGCAGCTCTGCGCCGACGATGCGCGCGTCGCGGCCGCGCGCGACCTGCTGCCATGACGGCCCGCCCCAGCGCCACGACGCGGGCGGCACCGGCTGATCGAGCGAGACGATCGCGCCGCCGGTGTCCTTGGGGTGCAGGTGCACGCTGGCGATGTCGGGCAGCGCGATCTCCCACACAACGCGCACGCCGAGCGCTTGCGCGCGCGCGCGGTCGGCCGCCAAGTCGTCGGTCTGCAACAGCACCATGTACCCGCCGTCGCCGCCGCGGCGATCGAGCAGGCGCCCGGCGGTAGTGCCCGAGCGCTGCGGCGAGACCACCTCGAGGAAGGTGTCGCCGATCGCCATCAGCGCGTTGTGCAGCCCGAACTGCGCCACCCCTGGGTCGCGAAAACAGAGCTCCAGCTCGAGCGCGTCGCACAGCTCGGCGACCACCGTATCGAGCTCGCGGGCCACCAGCGCGATCTGCCGAATGCGCACGCCGGGCACGCTACCACGGGAGCTCGAGGCCGGTGCGGGTACGCCCGGCTGCGGCCCGCGGCGGCGCCCGACGCGGCGCTGGCCATGGCCCCGCAACCATATGCCCGGCTCGGGCGAGGCCAGGTGCACGCCCGAATATCGTGGGAAATCCGTGCGATCGCATGCTGCATGGGCTAGCAGGCCGATCTTGGTCATACGCCACCGGACCGCGTCCCCGTTGGACGCGGCCACGAGACCGGCCGCTGGCGCAGGCGCCGGCCCGGCCCAACGGCGGGGTTGAACCGGGTTCACGCTCGGATATCCTCCTGCGCCGGAGCGGCATGGTTCTGCGAGATGCCGCACGCGCGAGAATCGATTCTCGAACATTCGAGTCGAATTGCCTGCTTGAAGGGGACGGCGTGCGAACCGAGCGCGGATCTGCAGCACACGGTGAAAAGGACCCGGCGCACGCAGCGCGCGCTGCCCCACGCGCTCGGCCGCTGCAAGCGCGAGCTCGACACGGGCGGGCGCACTACGCCGAGGCCGCGGCAGCCGCAGCGCGGGTCACGCAGACGGATGGGACTTCATTATGGTTAGCTTCATCAGGAGCCGAACGGCACCGCCACCCACGCTGAGCCCGCCGGCCGGCAGCCGCGATGTGGCGGTGGTCGGCGGCGGCCCGGTGGGCGCGCTGGCGGCGATCGCCTGGGCCCGCCGGGGCGCGCGCGTGGTGCTGCTCGAAGCGAACCCGCGAGCAGCGGCGCGTTTCGCCGGCGAGTGGATCCACCCGCCCGGGGTGGCCGTGCTCGACCGCCTGCGCGTGGGACGCCTGGACGGCGAGGGCGCGCGCACCGGCTACGGTTTCGCGGTGCTGCCCGAAGACGGGGGCGAGCCGGTGCTGCTGCCCTACCCCGACGGCGAGACCGCGCTCGCCTGCGAGCACGAGCGCATCGTCCGCGCGTTGCGCGAGCAGGCGCGCGCGTGCGAGGGCGTCGAGTATCGGCCGTACGCGCGCGTCACCCGCGTCGAGGCCAACCGGTTATGGGTGGAAGACCGGCGCGCGGGCCACGTCTACGAGCTCAGCGCGGCGCGCATCGTGGCCGCCGACGGTCGCAAATCGGCGCTCGCCGCAGGCATCGGCGGCCCGCGCTCCGCGCTGCTCTCCCACATGGCTTCGCTCGAGCTGAGCGCGGTGACGCTACCACACGAGGGTTTCGGCCACGTGATCCTAGGCGGCCCCGGACCCGTGCTGATGTACCGCATCGGCGAAGACCGGGTGCGCATGTGTCTGGACGTGCCACTGCGCCACGGCCCGGCCGCACGCACGCGCGCGTTTCTGTGGGAGCGCTTCGCGCCCTGCATACCCGCGTCGATTCGCGATCGCTTTCGCGTCGCGGTGCAGGACGGACCGCTCAGCTGGGCCGCGACGCGTTTCCAGCCGCGCGTGACCTACGGCGTCGGCGCGCTCGCGCTGGTAGGCGACGCGGTCGGTCACCTGCACCCGCTGACCGCCGCCGGGCTCACCCAGGGGTTCCTCGACGCCGAGGCCCTGGCGCAGAGCGCCGAGCCGGACGCCTACCGCAAGCAGCGCGACACCCAGAGCTACGTCCCGGAGCTGCTCGGCAACGCGCTCTACCAGGTGTTCTCGCGCGAAGACGCGAGCGCGGTCGCGATCCGGCGCGCGGTCTATCGCGCGTGGCGGCAGAGCCCGGCCGAGCGCCACCGCACGATGCAGATCCTGACCGGCGACGAGGTCGCCCCGCACCGCTTCGCCTCGACCTTCACGCGCATGGCGCTGGGCGCGGTCGCCGACAGCGTGGGCAGCGGCCTGCGCGAGCAGGGCCTGCGCGCGATCCCGGCGGCGCTGGGCGCGTACGGCGAGTGGATCAAGTGGCCGCTCTCGGGACTGCTGCCGCCGGGCGCTCGCATGCGCCGGCGCGCCGCCAGCTCGGGCGCGCCCGAGATCGCCTCACTGCCGGCTGCGCCCGCGGCCAACGGCGGCGGCAACGGCAAGTCGGCCGCGTCCGGCCCGAGCGAGCCGCTGCAGCTGCGGGCAGCGGACGACGGCGATCCGCGCGGCGGCGCCGACTGGGCCTTCTGCCTGAAGAGCCTGCAGGCGGTCTCGCGCACGTTCTCGCGGCCGATCTCCATGCTGCCGCACGACCTCGAGCGCGCCGTCACCTGCGGCTACTTGCTGTGCCGGGTGGCCGACACCATCGAGGACCACCCCAACCTCGGCACCGACGCGCGCGACGCGCTGTTCGCTCACATGCTGGGCGTGCTCGAGCGCGGCGCCGATCCGGGCGAGCTGGCGCGCCACTTCTGCGCGATCGAAGGAGACGACGCCGAGCTGGAGCTGGCGCGCAACCTGCCGTGCGTGATGCGGGTGTGCCACGCGCTGAGCGAGCCGGCGCAGGAGGCGTGCCGCCGCTGGATCTCCGAGATGGTGCGCGGGATGCAGCTCTACACCCATCGCACGCGCAACGGTGACGGGCTGCTGGTGCTGCACACGCTCGCGGACCTCGAGCGCTACTGCTACTTCGTCGCGGGCACGGTCGGCCACCTGCTGACCGATCTGTTCGTTGCGCGCCTGGGCCGCGAGTTGTCGCTGCAGCAGGAGCGCGCGCTGCGCCTGCACGCCGAGCATTTCGGCGCCGGGCTGCAGCTGGTCAACGTGCTCAAGGACATCGCCGAGGACCACCAGCGCGGTGTGTGCTTCATCCCCGAGAGCGCGTGCGGAGAGCAGGGCATCGAGGCGCGCGAGCTAACCGACGCGGCGCGCCGCGAGCTGGCGCACCGCGCGGTGGCGCCGGTGTTCGAGCTGGCCCGGCAGCAGCTCGCCCACGCGCTCGAGTACTCGCTGGCGATCCCACCCGCTCACGCCGGCATCCGCATGTTCTGCCTGGTTCCGCTGTGGATGGCGGCGCGCACCTGGGTGTGGGCGCGCGGCAACGACGCGCTGTTCACGCCGGGGATGCCGGTCAAGATCAGCCGCGACGAGGTGGAGCGCCTGATCACCGGCTGCGCCCGCGACTGCGACCGCGACGACCAGCTGCGTGCCGGCTACGCGGAGCTGTGGCATCTGGGCAGCGGGCGCGAGGTGCGCGTGGAGCGCAGCGCGGCGGCCGGAGCAGGAGCGAGAAGTGCAAATCGCGGCTTCTGAAGCGTCGCGCCGTGCGCGGGCCGGTGCAGCCGGACTGTCCGAGCTGGAGCGCGCGATCGAGAGCGCGCTCGACTTCATGCAGGCGCAGCAGGACGAGCAGGGCGCATGGCCCGGCGACTACGGCGGGCCGCTGTTCCTGCTGCCGATGTACATCGGCGTGGCGCGCGTGGTCGGCCTGAACATCGACCAGGCGACGGCGCGCGAAATGGCGCGCTACCTGCTCGCGCACCAGAACGCGGACGGCGGCTTCGGCCTGCACGTGGAAGGCCACAGCCACGTGTTCACCACCTCGCTGTGCTACGTCGCGCTGCGGCTGCTGGAGGTGGCGCCCGACGCCGAGCGCATGCCTCAGGCGCGGCAGTGGCTGGGCAGTCAGGGTGGTCCGCTCGCGGCCGCCTCCTGGGGCAAGTTCTTCCTGGCGCTGCTCGGCCTTTACGCCTGGGATGGGCTCAACCCGGTGCCGCCCGAGCTGTGGCTGCTGCCCGAGGCGCTGCCCGTGCACCCGTCGCGGCTGTGGTGCCACTGCCGGATGGTCTACTTGCCGATGTCGTACCTGTACGGCCGCCGGGCGCGCGCCGACCTGGGCGCGCTCGGGACAGCCCTGCGCGCCGAGCTGTACGCGCAGCCCTACGACGAGATCGACTGGGTGGCGGCGCGCGACCGCGTGGCGGAGAGCGACGCCTACGTGCCGCACTCGCGGCTGTTTTCGACGGTGAACCGCGTGCTGCTCGCCTACGAGAAGCGCGCCAGCCGCGCGCTACGCGAGCGCGCGATCGGATTCGTGCTCGAGCAAATCGCCGCCGAGGATCGCAACACCGACTACATCTGCATCGGCCCGGTCAACAAGCTGCTGCACACGCTGGTGTGGTTCTTCGAGCGCAACGCGAGCGAGCGGCTGCAGCGACACCTCGATCGGATGCCCGACTACCTCTACCGCGCGCGCGACGGCGTGAAGATGCAGGGCTACAACTCCTCGGAGCTGTGGGACACGGCGTTCGCCGTGCAGGCCGTGGTGCACAGCGGGCATGCCGAGGCGCGGCGCCCGCTGCTGGAGCGCGCGCACGGCCACATCGACCGCAGCCAGGTGCGCGAGGACGTGCCAGAGCGCGCGCGCTGCTACCGCGACCCCTCCAAGGGCGGCTGGCCGTTCTCCACCCGGGCGCACGGCTGGCCGATCACCGATTGCACGGCAGAGGGCGTCAAGGCCAGCCTGCTGCTCGCACCGCTGGTCGCGCAGCCTCTGTCCGAGCCGCGATTGCTCGAGGCAGTCGAGCTGATGCTGTGGATGCAGAACGACGACGGTGGCTGGGCGACCTACGAGCGCACGCGCGGCCCGCGCTGGCTCGAGCGACTCAATCCGTCCGACTGCTTCGGCGACATCATGATCGACTACTCGTTCGTCGAGTGCAGCTCGGCGTGCATGCAGGCGCTGGCCGCGTTCCGCGCGCGCTACCCGGGCCGCAAGGACGCCGCGATCGGGCGCGCGCTGTTGCGCGGGCGGGACTTCCTGCTGCGCGCGCAGCGACCGGACGGCTCGTGGGAGGGCTCGTGGGGCATCTGCTTCACCTACGGCACCTGGTTCGGCGTGCTCGGGCTGCGCGCGGCCGGGCTGCCGCCGCAGCACCCTGCGCTGCAGCGCGCCTGCGAGCTACTGCGCGCCAAGCAGCTGCCGGACGGCGGCTGGGGTGAGCTGGCGGAGAGCTGCCGTCAGCACCGCTACGTGCAGGCCGAGGGCGGCCAGGCGGTGATGACCGCGTGGGCCCTGCTCGCGCTGATGGCCGCCGGACAGCGCCAGTCGAGCGCGGTCGAGCGCGGCCTCGCATTCCTGCTGCGCCGGCAGCGCGCGGACGGCAGCTGGCCCGAGGAGCACATCGCCGGGATGTTCAACCGCACCTGCGCGATCCACTACGACAACTACCTGGAGATCTTCCCGCTGTGGGCGCTGGGAGAGGCCGCGCGCCCCCTGCGCGACGCCGGCTGAAGCCTCACTCCCCCACGGCCGCGGCCGGTGCGGCGCTGGCCGGGCCGCGCCGCACCTGGTCGAACAGCTGCTTGAGCTGCCCGTCCTCGAGCGTCTCGTGCTCGAGCAGCTCGGCGGCGCCGCGCTCCAACAGCGCGCGGTTGCGCGAGAGGATCTCCTTGGCGCGCGTGAACGCGCGCTCGACGCTGCGCTTGATCGCGGCGTCGATCTCGCGCGCAGTCGCCTCGCTGTAGCCGCGCCGCGGCACCAGCATTCCGGGAATCAGGTAGCCCTGGTCGCCCTGCTCATAGCTCACGGGGCCGAGGTCCGGCACCATTCCGTACTGGGTGGCCATGCTGCGCGCCACGTCGGTCGCCTTGACCAGGTCGTCGGTGGCGCCGGTCGAGACGCGCTCGAACATCAGGCTCTCGGCCGCGCGCCCTCCCAGCAGCACCGCCATCTTGTTCTCCAGCTCGCCTTGCGTCATCAGATAGCGATCCTCGATGGGCCGCTGGATGGTGTAGCCGAGCGCACCGATACCGCGCGGGATGATCGAGATCTTCTGCACCGGGTCGACGCCGGGAATCGCCGCAGCGACCAGCGCGTGGCCCATCTCGTGGTGCGCCACGATCCGGCGCTCGAGCGGGTTCAGCAGGCGGTTGCGCTTCTCCAGCCCGGCCACGATGCGCTCGACCGCCACCGTGAAGTCGCCCAGGCTGACGGCCTGGGCGCTGCGGCGCGTGGCGGCCAGCGCGGCCTCGTTGACCAGGTTCGCCAGATCGGCGCCGGTGAAGCCGGGCGTGAGCGCGGCAACCTGCTCCAGGTCCAGGCCCTCCTCGAGGGTGATCTTCTTGGCGTGCACGCGCAGGATGTCGACCCTGCCCTTGCGGTCGGGCCGGTCGACCAGCACCTGGCGGTCGAAGCGCCCGGCGCGCAGCAGCGCCGGGTCGAGGATCTCGGGACGGTTGGTGGCCGCGAGCAGCACGATGCCGCTGGTCGAATCGAAGCCGTCGAGCTCCACCAGCAGCTGGTTGAGCGTCTGCTCCTTTTCGTCGTGGCCGCCCATCGACTGCGCCGCCCCGCGCGCCCTGCCCAGCGCATCCAGCTCGTCGACGAAGATGATGCAGGGCGCCTTTTGCCTCGCCTGCTCGAACAGGTCGCGCACGCGCGCCGCGCCCACGCCGACGAACAGCTCCACGAACGCCGAGCCGCTGATCGAGAAGAACGGCACCCCGGCCTCGCCGGCGACTGCGCGCGCCAGCAGCGTCTTCCCGGTGCCGGGCGGTCCCACCAGCAGCACGCCCTTGGGCATGCGCGCGCCCAGCCGGCCGTAACCCTGCGGGTCCTTGAGAAAGGCCACCACCTCCTGCAGCTCGGCCTTGGCCTCGTCCACCCCGGCGACGTCCGCGAAGGTCACGCCGGTCTCCTTTTCCATGTAGACCTTGGCCTTGCTCTTGCCGATCGTCATCAGCCCCGAGGTCGGCGCCTGCGCCATCCGCCGCATGGCGAACATCCACACCCCGAACAGCAGCAGCATCGGCAGCACCCACGACAAGATCGCGGGCAACACCTCGCTCTGCTGGCCCTGGCTGTACTTGACCCCGGATTGATCCAGCTCCTTGGCCAGCGCCGGGTCGACCCTTCGCGTCACGAACTGCGTCTTGCCCTTCTCCGCCTTGACGAAAGAGCCGCGGATCTCGTCGTTGAACACGACCAGATCCTTGAGCTTCTTCTGCTGCAGCAGCGCGTGAAACTGGCTGTATGGCAGCTCGGTGACGTCGTGGGTCTTGAGCAGCGACTGCACCGCCAGCAGCGCGAGCACCGCCAGCACCACGTACGTCAGCGTCAGTCTTCCGCGTGTGTCCATGGCTCGTGGGTACGGCTGCTGCGGGAACGTATCAGCACTCTACGTAGTCCCACGGAGGCCGCGGCGCCACCCCGGCTCGCGCCCCCGAGCGCCGCGGCGCTCAGGGCGCGGGCTTGAGCGGAGCCAGAACCGCGCGCTCGGCCTGCTCGTAGGGCACGCCCTCGCGCAGCTTCGAGAGGATCGCGCCGGCGGCGGTCTGCCCCGCGTGCCGCCCGACCAGATGGTCCTGGACCAGCGCAGCCGCCAGCGCCTCCACGCCCGCCAGCGCCGACGCATTCCGGCATAGCAGGCCCCAGCGCGCCTGCGACGCCGGTCCCGCCAGCGCGAAGCGTCGCGCCAGCTCGCACACCGGTCCGCCGTCGTGCAGCTCGCGCAGCAGCAGCTCCGAGAGCAGCAGCGCCAGCGTCTCGTCGTCGGGCGTACGCGAGAGCGCGCCCTCCAGCAGCGCGCGCGCGGCCTCGGCCTGCGCGCGACGCGCGTCGCCCGCGCTGCGCTGCAGCGCATCCAGCCGATAGCCGAGCTCGGCAAGCACGTCGCGCCGGCGCACCGGGTCGCCGTGGCCATCGGGCGCAGCATGCACCAGGGCGACGGCTTCCTGCTCGGCCGCCTGCATCCGCGCCTCGTCGTCGCGCACCAGCTGCAAGTCCTCCCACATCACGTCGTAGTCGGTGTGCAGCTCGGCGTCGACCTGCTCGCGCCGCACGTTGCTGCCGATCGAGCCGACCGGCCACAGCAGCACGTCGGCCGCCATCGGGTCGTCACGCACGCGCGCGGCTTCCTCCATGCTTCGCATCAGGTCGACGCGCGCGACGTGCACTCCCGAGGGGCCCGCGTGCAGCACTGCGCTGGCGGTGAGCGGCAGCCCGCCGAAGCTCAGGCTGCGCAGGCTGCGGTTGCGCATGAAGCCCAGCTCGAGCGCGTCCGGGTTGCGCTCCGCCATCCGCTGGCAGTGACGCTCGGCGCCCGGCCCGGAGGCCAGGGGGAAGCTGCCGTGCTCGATCCGCAGCAGGTGCGCGGCGACGAAGCGCGCGCGCGCGGGGCATGTGGCCGGCCCACAAGGGCGCGCGGGCTCGTCCCAGGCCAGCTCGAGGCCGGCGCGCGCGTCGAGCACCGCGCGCACCCGGGACTGCGGCGCCGCCACCCACAGCAGGCTCACGCTGCCGCGCGGGCCGGCGCGCCGGTCACGCTCGGCGCTGGCGTAGGCCACCACCTCGAGCTCCGGCGTCCACGCGAACGGCTCGGCCTGACTGATCCTGGAGAGCAGCGCGCGCTGGGCCGGGTCCAGGCGCGAGGGGCGCGCCACCACGCAGCGATCCGCGCCCTCGGGCAGCTGCGCCGCCAGCTCGAGCGCAGGGTCGGTTTGCGCGACCTGGGCCACGGGCGCATGCGTCCGCGCCGTGGGCGCGTGCGTGCCCGCGCTGGCGCACGCCGACATGGCGCACAATCCTGCGCAAAGAAGCCTCACTCGAACATGAAACAGGAAGGCGAGAAGGCGGGAAGAACCAGTTCGATCCGGGCTGCCCGTCTTCCCGTCTTGCTGTGATCCTCCCTGATCCAAGCCCGCGCGCACCGCACCAGCTTAGCAGGCGCGAGCACGCACGGTGCTTGCGCCGCCAACTGCGGACAGCGCGCCGGCTAGCCGAGCTCGTAGCCCGGAAAGAAGTATGACACCTCGAACGCCGCGGTCTCGGGGCTGTCCGAGCCGTGGCAGGCGTTCTCGCCGATGTTGCTGCCGTATTTCTTGCGGATGGTCCCAGCGGGGGCCTTGGCCGGATCGGTGGCGCCCATCACCTCGCGATAGCGCGCGATGGCGTTCTCGCCCTCGAGGCACATCACCACCACAGGGCTGCGGGTCATGAACTGCACCAGCTCGCCGAAGAACGGCCGCTCTCGGTGAACGTGATAGAAGCCCTCGGCCTGCGGGCGCGACAGGCGCACCATCCGCATCGCCTTCACCTTCAACCCGGCGGCCTCGATCATCGCCACGATCCCGCCGATGCTGTTCTTCTCCACGGCGTCCGGCTTGACGATGCTGAGCGTGCGTTCGACTGCCATCTTGTTCTAGCTCCTTTTTATGATCGGAATGGGCACGCGCCCCTTCCGCTAGGTCGCTTCGCTCCGACTTCCTTCGCTCCGGTTTCCGAGGCTGGACTCATCACAATAGCGACTTCAGGGTGGTGCCGAGATCCGAGGGCGTGGGCGCGATCTTGACGCCCGCCGCCTGCAGCGCGGCGATCTTGTCCTTGGCGGTACCCTTGCCGCCCGAGATGATCGCGCCGGCATGGCCCATGCGCTTGCCGGGCGGCGCGGTGGTGCCGGCGATGAAGCCGCACACCGGCTTCTTGAAGTCGTGCTTGATGTAGTCGGCGGCCTTCTCCTCGGCGCTGCCGCCGATCTCGCCGATCATGATCACCGCGCGCGTGTCCGGGTCGGCGTTGAACAGCTCGAGCACGTCGACGAAGTCGGTGCCGTTGACCGGGTCGCCGCCGATCCCCACACAGCTGCTCTGGCCAATGCCGAGCGCAGTGAGCTGCCCCACCGCCTCGTAGGTCAGCGTGCCGCTGCGCGAGACCACGCCCACCTGGCCGGGCTTGTGGATGTGGCCCGGCATGATCCCGATCTTGCACTGCCCGGGCGTGATCACACCCGGGCAGTTGGGCCCGACCAGGCGCGTGCGGCCCTGGCCGTCGAGCACGCGGCGTACCTTGATCATGTCGGTTGCCGGAATGCCCTCGGTGATGCACGCCACCAGCTCGATGCCGGCGTCGATCGCCTCGAGGATGGCGTCGGCCGCGAACGGCGGCGGCACGAAGATCATCGAGGCGTTCGCACCGCTCTTTTCCGCAGCCTCCACCACGGTATTGAAGATCGGGACCTTGTCCTCGAACTTCTGGCCGCCTTTGCCAGGAGTGACGCCCGCGACCACCTTGGTGCCGTACTCCATGCACCAGCGGGTGTGATTGGCGCCGTACGCGCCGGTGATGCCTTGCACCAGAACCTTGGTGTCGGCGTTGACGAGGATGGCCACCGTTACGCTCCCTTCACCAGCTGCACGATGGTGCGCGCGCCGTCACCCATCGTTGCCGCCGGTGTGATCGCCAAGCCCGACTCCGCGAGCAGCTTGCGCCCCAGCTCGACGTTGGTGCCTTCGAGTCGCACCACCAGCGGCACGCGCAGCCCCAGCTCCTTGCTGGCCGCGATCACCCCGGCCGCGATCGTGTCGCACTGCGCGATGCCGCCAAAGATGTTGACGAAGATGCCCTTCACGCTGGGCGAGGTGAGGATGATCTTGAAGGCCTTGGTCACCGCCTCCTTGCTCGCGCCACCGCCGACGTCGAGGAAGTTCGCGGGCTGGCCGCCATAGTGCTTGATGATGTCCATGGTGGCCATCGCCAGCCCGGCGCCGTTGACCAGGCAGCCGATGTTGCCGTCGAGCTGGATGTACGAGAGGCCGGCTGCCTTGGCCTCGAGCTCGGCGGCCTTCTCCTCGGCCAGGTCGCGCAACGAAGCCCACTGCTTGTGCCGGAACTCGGCATTGTCGTCGAAGTTGATCTTGGCGTCGAGCGCCAGCAGGTGGTTGTCCTTGGTCACGATCAACGGATTGATCTCCACCTGCGAGCAGTCCTCCTGCATGAACACGCGCTCCATCGCCGGCAGCAGCTGGCCCAGCTCCTTGAACGCGTCGCCGCTCAACCCCAGGCCAAAACCGATCTGGCGCGCCTGGTAAGGCTGCAGGCCGACCGCCGGGTCGGCCCATGCCTTGAGGATCTTCTCGGGAGTCTTGGCCGCGACCTCCTCGATCTCGACGCCGCCCTCGGTCGAGGCCATCACCACCACGCGCCGCTTTTCTCGGTCGAGCACCAGCGCCATGTAAAGCTCGCGCCCGATCGAGACGCCCTGCTCGATCAGCAACCGCTGCACCTTCTTGCCCTCGGGCCCGGTCTGGTGGGTGACCAGCACCTTGCCGTAGAGCTCGCTCGCCGCCTGCTGCGCGGCCTCGGCGCCCTTGACCACCTTGACGCCGCCGGCCTTGCCGCGGCCGCCGGCGTGGATCTGTGCCTTGACCACCACCGTCTCGCTGCCGGTCTCGGCGATCAGCTTCTGGGCTGCGACCTTGGCGCCGCCCGGCTCGAGCAGCGCGACTCCCTCGGGAACCGCGATGCCGTACCGGCGCAGCACCTCCTTGGCCTGATACTCGTGGACGTTCATCCGGGTCTCCTTCGCCTTTGGCTCACAGCTTGGCGGCGGCGGCGATCAGCTCGCGCACCGCGGCTGCGCTGGCGTCGAGCATCTTCTTCTCGTCGGCGGAAAGCTCGATCTCGACCACCTTCTCCAGGCCCTCGGCGCCGATCACGATCGGCACCCCGATGTACAAATCCTTGTAGCCGTACTCGCCCTCGAGATAGGCCGCGCAGGCGATGGTGCGGCGCTGCGCCTTGAGGTAGCTCTCGGCCATCGAGATCGCCCCGGCCGCCGGCGCGAAGTACGCGCTCGTGCCCATCAGCTGCACGATCTCGCCGCCGCCCTTGCGTGTGCGCTCCACCATCGCGTCGAGCTTGTCCTTGGCCACCAGCTTGGTGACGGGCACGCCCTTGACCGTGGTGTAGCTCAGACACGGCACCATCGAATCGCCGTGTCCGCCCAGCACCAGCGCGCTGACGTCCTTGACGCTGACACCGGCTGCCTCGGCCAGGAAGCACTGGAAGCGCGCGCTATCGAGCGCGCCGGCCATCCCCACCACCCGCGAGCGCGGGAAGCCGGTGACCTTCTTCATCTCATAGACCATCGCATCGAGGGGGTTCGAGATCACGATCACGAGCGCCGACGACGCGTGCGTCTTCACCTGGGCGGCGACGGCGCGCATGATCTTGAGGTTGATCGACAGCAGATCGTCGCGGCTCATGCCCGGCTTGCGCGGCACGCCCGCGGTGACGATCACCACGTCGGCACCCTTGATGTCCTCGTAGCTGGAGGTGCCGGTGACGTGCGCGTCGAAACCCTGGAGCGCGCAGGTCTGCATGATGTCGAGCGCCTTGCCCTTGGCCAGGTTCTCCTTGTCGGGGATGTCGAGCAGAACGACGTCGCCGAGCTCCTTGCGTGCGGCCAGCATCGCCAGCTCTCCGCCGATGTTGCCGGCCCCAATCAACGCGATCTTCTTACGCTTGGG
Source organism: uncultured delta proteobacterium (assembly GCA_963778655.1). Lineage (GTDB taxonomy): Bacteria > Myxococcota_A > Polyangia > Polyangiales > JAFGIB01 > CAVZVA01. Next base: position 433,417 of record CAVZVA010000005.1, on the reverse strand, counting down.
CATCTGTGCTTCTCCTTGCGTTGGGCGCGTTGCCGCGTCTCAGTCGTTCATGTGCTTGATGACTTCGCTGCCGAACTCCGAGCACTTGACCTTCTTGGCGCCCTGCATCTGGCGGTGGAAGTCATAGGTTACCGTCTTGGCCGCGATCGCTCCGTCCAGGCCCTTGAGCACCAGGTCCGCGGCCTCGGGCCAGCCCATGTACCGCAGCATCATTTCGCCGCTGAGCGTCACCGAGCCCGGGTTGACCACGTCCTTGTCGGCGTACTTGGGCGCGGTGCCGTGAGTGGCCTCGAAGATGGCGTGCCCCGTCACGTAGTTGATGTTGCCGCCCGGCGCGATGCCGATGCCCCCCACCTGCGCGGCCAGCGCGTCCGACAGGTAGTCGCCGTTGAGGTTGAGCGTCGCGATCACGTCGAAATCGCGCGGCCGCGTCAGTACCTGCTGCAGTGTGATGTCCGCGATCGCGTCCTTGATCAACAGCTTGCCGCCCTTGAGCGCCGCGCTCTGCTCGGCGTTGGCCGCGTCCTCGCCCTGCTTGCCCTTGGTGCGCTCCCATTGCTCCCAGCTGTAGACCTTGTCCCCGAACTCGCGCTCGGCCAGGGCGTAGCCCCAGTTGCGGAACGCACCCTCGGTGAACTTCATGATATTGCCCTTGTGGACGAAGGTTACACTCTTGCGGCCGTTGCGCAGCGCGTACTCGATCGCCGCGCGCACCAACCGCTCGGTGCCTTCCCGCGACACCGGCTTGATGCCGAGCGCGGTGCTCTCTGGGAAGCGGATGCGCTCGTAGCGGTCGGGGAAGTGCTGCGCGATCATCGCCAGCAGCTGCTTGGTGTCGTCGCTGCCCGCCTCGAACTCGATGCCGGCGTAGATGTCCTCGGTGTTCTCGCGGAAGATCACCATGTCGACGTCTTGCGGCGCCTTGACCGGCGAGGGCACGCCCTCGAACCAGCGCACCGGCCGCAGGCACACGTACAGGTCGAGCATCTGGCGCAGCGCCACGTTGAGCGAGCGGATGCCGCCCCCGATCGGGGTGGTCAGCGGCCCCTTGATGCCGACCAGGTACTTGCGGAAGCCCTCGACGGTCTCGTCGGGCAGCCAGGTGTTGAACTGCTTGAAGGACTTCTCTCCGGCGTAGACCTCCCACCAGGCGATCTTGCGCTTGCCGCCGTAGGCCTTCGCCACCGCGCCGTCGAGGACGCGCTGCGATGCACGCCAAATGTCGGGGCCGGTGCCATCGCCCTCGATGAACGGGACGATGGGCTGGTCGGGCACCCGCAGGCGACCGTCGTCGCCCATGGTGATCGGAGTACCGTTCGCGGGTCCGGAAAAGAGCGGCTTCTGCATTGGGTGCCTCCTGCCTGAAGGTCGGCCCCTGTGTACGGTCGGCGCCGCGATCGGCGGAGCCAGGACCGCGGCGCGCCCGGGGCGCGGCCTTATACCACATGCTCTCGCTGACTTACACCGTCTCCTACCCCCGGGGGCGGGTGCGCGTCGAGCCGGCGGGCGGCACGTACCGCGCCCCCTACACAGACTTTCAGGCCCGTGGATGGCAGCGGCGGTGCATCTCGCGCAGGTGATCGCCGGTGACGTGGGTATAGATCTGGGTGGTGCTGATGTCGGCGTGGCCGAGCATGGTCTGAACGACGCGCAGGTCGGCACCGCCTTGCAGCATGTGCGTCGCGAACGAGTGGCGCAGCATGTGTGGCGTCATCTGCTTGGTGATGCCGGCGGCGGCCGCGTGCTGCTTGATCGCCTTCCAGAACGCCTGCCGGCTCAGGCCCTTTCCGCGCGCGCTCACGAACAGCCGCTTTTCGCCTGGCGCCGCCCAGCGCGGCCGCACCTGTGCGAGATAGCGCTCGACCGCCCCGCAGGCCAGCTGACCCAGCGGCACCAGTCGACGCTTGTCTCCCTTGCCCGTCACCCGCACGTACCCGGCGCGCAGGTCCGTGTCGCCGAGCGGCAGCCCCACCAGCTCCGAGACGCGCAGCCCGGCGGCGTACATCACGTGCAACATCGCGGTATCGCGCACCCCGCGCGGGTGGTCCGGGTCCGGTGCGCCCAGCAAGCGCAGCACCTCCTCGCGGTTGAGCAGGGCGGGCAGCTTGCGCGTCAGCCTGGGGGAGGCGACCAGCGCGGTGGGACAATTTTCCGTGAGGCCCTCCTGCCCGAGATAGCGGAACAGCCCGCGCAGGCTGGAGAGCAAGCGTCCCTGCGAGCGTGCGCTCAGGCCCTGGCGCGAGAAGTCCAGCAGCAGCCCGCTCAACGCCCCCGCGTCGAAAGTTGCGAGCGTGAGCCCGCGGCCTTCGAGCCAGCTCAGGACGCGGCGCAGATCGCCGGCGTAGGCGCTGACGGTGCGCGCGCCCAGACAGCGCTCGACCTGCAGGTGGTCCAGGTACAGATCGACCCACCCGTCGTCGACTGCGGCCACTGCGGTTTCGTACCACAAGCCTGGAAAGCCGCCCAATAATGCGCCACAAGCCAGCTTGCGGGGCTGCCGCACAACACCCATGCTGGCCGCGAAGGACGGTGCCGGCATGTCCTACCTCGGCATCGACGTCTGGCCCGCGGCGCTCGTCCTGAGCTTCGCGGCCGCGTGTGTGGTGGTGCTGCGCGCGCTCGAACGCCGGGCGCGCAGCGCTGCGCTGCGCCGCACGCGGCAGGGCTTGCGCCGCGCGCTCGAGCAGACCACATCCGAGTAGGTGGGGACGCACACGCAGGCTCGCGCGCGGCGCGTAGCGCGCAGCGCGACCGCGGCGCGCGGCTGCCCCCGCCTCGCGTAAGATTCGCGACAAACCTGCGCGTCGGCGCCTCCACCGCCGCGCCGATGGACTATACTCATCATCTACACATGGGATTGCTGTTTGCGTGCATGATTTCCCGACCGGACCTGCTGGGCGCTGCCCTGCTCGAGGAGCGCGACGTGCTCGACGTCAGCTTGCCCCGGGGCGCCGACGGCTGGGGCGCCGGCTTCTACCAGGCCGGCGAGGCCCTGCACCGCAAGCTGCCCCAGCCGATCGAAGGTCAGGTGGCCTGGAGCGGCGTGCTCGACGGAGTGCGCTCGCACGTGGTGATCGCGCACGTGCGTGAAGCCACGGTCGGCGATCGCCGCGCCGACAACACCCAGCCCTTCCGCATGCGCCAGTGGCTGTTCGCGCACGTCGGCGAGGTCGCGGGCTACGCCGCGTTGCGCGAACGCATGCTCGAATCGCTGCCCGACTTCCTGCGGCGCAACATCCGCGGGCAGACCGACAGCGAGCTGCTGTTTCACGTGGTGCTGTCTTTCCTGCACGACAGTGGCCATCTCGACGCGGTCGACGTGAGTGAGGCGGCGGTGGTCGGCGCGCTGCGCGGCGCGGTCACGCTTGCCGACCGCCACACGCGCGAGGTCGGCGCCAGCCCTGGCAGCCTCACGCTCGCGCTCACCAACGGCCGGCAGCTCTACGTGCTGCGACGCGGCAGCCCGCTGGCCCTGGCGCAGCGCGACCGCCTGGTTCTGCGCGGCAGCGAAGGCGCGGGCGGCACGCCGGCGAGCGAGCAGGCCGTGCGCTACGTGATCGTGGCGAGCTACGGAGGAGCGCAGGTGCCAACCGGCTACCGCGAGGTGGCCGAAGGCGAGGTGGTCTGCGTCGACCGCGACCTGCAAGTGAGCAGCCAGTCGCTCTGAGCCGCCCGATGTCGGGCGCGGGCACGCGGGGACATCGGCGCGGTGGCCTTCAGCTCGCCGGCCGCGGCGTGCTGCTGGCGCTGCTCGCGGCGGGCTGTGGCGGAGCGAGCGCCGCCGCGCCCTACCCGCCCGAGGCGCGCTTCGTGGAGCGCGAGCGGCTGCCCTACACGCCGCGTCCTCGCCCGCACGAGCCCGGCCGCGGCCCCGCGCTCGCGCTAACGGCCCCCGACGAGCAAGCCCGCGCGGTCGCGCGGGCGCTTGCGCGCGCGCTACGCGAGCCCGACCCGGACGCGCTCGAGGCGTTGCTGGCCGAGCACGTAGTCGAGCTGGCGAGCGGATTGATCGAGCCGCGCGCCGCGGTGCTCGAACGCTGCCTGCGCGTGCGGCGCGGGCTCAGCTTCGAGCCGCTGCAACGCGCCCCGACGCCGGCGCATCGAGACGCGCTGCGGGTACGGCCGGTTGCGCAGGCCGGCGGGGCGGCGCCGCTGCCCGTGGGCCTCGGCGCGCAGGATCTGCGGGTCACGCTGCCGGCCTGGCCGATCGGGACAGGCTCGCGCTTCCCCTGCTTCCGCGAAGTCGTGGTGCGTCCGAGCGAGCAACCGCGAATCGTCGGCGTGCTGCGGTAGTGCGCTGGACCCGCCTTCAGGTCTTGCTCTTGCTGCTCTTGGTCTTCCAGACCTTGATCGTCAGCTCGTTCAGCCGCTTCATCGCATCGGGCACCAGCGCCGAGCGCGGCCAGCGCCGCAGCAGCATGCGCAGCGCGTTGCGCGCGTCATCGATGTTGCCGAGGTCCTCGGCGCACTCGCTGAGAAGCCAGGTCGCGTCGTCCTGCAGCTCCTTGTCGATGTTCTGGTCGATCACCTCCTGGGCCAGCACCGACGCCTCGCCGGCGCGTCCCAGGTGCCACATGGCCTGTGCCAGGTTGAGCTTGACCGCCGGGATGTGCGAGGCCTCGTCCTTGAGCCGGATCGCTTCCTGAAACGACTCGGCCGCCTCGGCGTAGCGGCCGGTGTGCATCATTCCGAGCCCGCTCTGGTAGGCGTTGACTGAGAGCTGCAAGCGAAAGCGCTCCTCGGTATCGCGGAAGAACTCCGCCTCGGCTTTGGACAGCTGCTCCTGGCGGATGTCGTCGTAGCCCTCGACCACGCGCGAGTAGTCTTTCTTGCGGATCATGTCGTAGTAGGCCGACGCCTTGGCCTCGGCCTGCTCGCGCTTCTCCGCCCTGCGCGTCTCCTCCTCCAGATCCTGGCGCAGCTTGTGCACCTGCTGGGTCAGCTCCTCCTTTTCGGAGCCGATCTCGTTGATACGGACGTCCGACCACAGCTTCAGCCCCACGAACGAGAGCGTGGCGAACAGCACGTAGGCGACCGCGCTGTTCCAGGTGAAGCGCCGCTCATAGCCCGCCTGCCGCTTGGCAATCGACTTGATGTCGGCAGCCAGCGAGTTGGTCAGGTTGTTGGTCTTGATGATCAGCCCGCGGGACTCGATGATCTCGGTCTTGATCTCGAGGATCTCGTCGTCGGTGTCGCGCATCGCTGCCGGGATAACGTGCCGCGGCAGCCCCTGCAAGCCCACCGAACGGCGCCCGGATTTCGGGAATCACGGGAAGGCGGGAAGGCGGGAGGAAGAGTCGCTTGCGACTGGCGTCCGAATGATCGTCGGACCTTCCTGTCTTCCTGGTTCATGGCCCGGCGGGATGCTGCCCGGGCCCGCGCCAACCGCCCGACTTGACGGGGTCGGGACCTCAGCCTACAAGCCGACAGCTCTGTGAACCCGGGAGAAAGCCGAATGACCGTACCGCGCTGGCGCTTGCTGCTGCTCGCATGGAGCGCGGGCCTGCTGCTGTGGAGCTGTGGGGCCGACGGGCGCTACGTGGTGATCGGCAACGCCCGCGCGCCCAACGCCTCGGGTACGGTCGAGGTGGACGCGCTGGAGGGCGGCAGCACCCAGGTCGCCACGCACCTGGAGTACCTGCGGCCGCCGAGCCGGATCCGCGACGACCTGACCGCCTACGTGGTGTGGTTCGTGCCACAACGGGGGGCCGCGGTGTGGGCCGGCGTGCTCAAGTACAACAGCGAGCAGCGCACCGGAGACCTGGCGGCCACTAGCCCTTTTCGGCATTTCACGGTCATGATTACCGCCGAGCGTAGCGCGCGGCCGAACGCGCCGGGCGACCAGGTGATCGCGAGCGAGAAGATCCAGCTGCAATAGCGGAAGGCGCATAGGAGAGAGACCGTGTACGACACCTCGGACATCAAGAAGGGCCTCAAGGTCACCATCGACGGCAACCCCTACTCGGTGATCGAGTTCCAGTTCGTCAAGCCGGGCAAAGGGCAGGCGTTCACGCGCACCAAGCTCAAGAACCTGCTCACCGGATCGGTGCTCGAGCGTACCTTCCGCTCCGGCGACAAGCTGCAGCCGGCCGACGTGGAGGACCGCCAGATGCAGTTCCTGTACAAGGAGGCCGACATGTTCGTGTTCATGGACACCGGCACCTACGAGCAGATGCAGCTCACGCCGGAGCTGGTGGGCGACGCGCAGAGCTACATGATCGACGGCCTGATGGTCGACGTGTTGTTCGTCAGCGGGCGTCCGGTGGGCGCGACCCCGCCGAACTTCGTCGAGCTCAAGGTGGAGAGCACGGAGCCCGGCTTCAAGGGCGACACCAGCAGCAACGCCACCAAGCCCGCCAAGCTCGAGACCGGGCTGGAGGTGCAGGTGCCGCTCTTCATCGAGGAAGGCGAGACGCTTCGCATCGACACCCGCACCGGGGCTTACTGCGAGCGCGTCAAGAAATGACGCAGGGCGCGCAGCGCGCCGCCGACTGGGCCCCCACTGCTACCCTCGACGCCTTGCGCCACCGGCACGCTGCGCTGCAGGCGCTGCGCGCGTTCTTCGACCAGGCCGGCTTCATCGCGGTGGAGACGCCGGCGTTGGTGCCGAGCCCGGGTGTCGAGCTGCACCTCACGGCGCTTCAGGTACGCGGCGCCGGCGCGTCGCGCTTTCTGCACACCAGCCCCGAGTACCACATGAAGCGACTGCTCGCGGCGGGGCTGCCGCGCATCTACCAGCTATGCAAGGTCTACCGCGGCGAGGAGCTGGGCGCGCTGCACGAGCCCGAGTTCACCCTGCTGGAGTGGTACCGAGCGGGCAGCGACTTCGAGCAGATGATGCAGGACACCGAGCAGCTGGTCGCGCACGTGGCGCGCACGCTGCTCGGCGGCACGACCATCCCCGGCCGCGACGCCGAGCTCGACGTCAGCCCGCCCTGGCCACGGCTGAGCGTGCGCGAGGCCTTCCTGCGCCACGCGGGAGTGGCGGTCGAGGACCTGCTGCCCGACGAGGAGCGCTTCTACCGCACGCTGATCGAACGCGTGGAGCCGCAGCTAGGGCGCGGCAAGCCCACCTTCCTCACCCACTATCCGGCGAGCATGGCCGCGCTGGCGCGGTTGTGTCCCACAGACCCCAGCGTGGCCGAGCGCTTCGAGGCGTATCTGGACGGCGTGGAGCTGTGCAACGGCTTCTCCGAGCTGACCGATGCCGCCGAGCAGCGCCGGCGGCTCGAGGCGGACCTGCAAGCGCGCGCGCGGCTGGGCAAGCCGGCCTACCCGATCGACGAGCGCTTTCTGTCCGCGCTCGCTCGCGGCATGCCGCCCAGCGGTGGCAACGCGCTCGGCGTCGACCGCCTGCTGATGCTGTTGCTGGGCGCCCGCGAGATCGGCGAGGTGCTGGCGTTCGGCGCCGCGCGCGCGTGAAGATCTCCGGAAAATGAAACAGGACAGCGGGAAGACGGGAAGGATGAAACAAGTGTTCGGGCTTGCCGCCTTCCCGTCTGCCTGTGAATCTTCGGGCGCGCACCTCAGTCAGGCACGCCGCTGCCTTTGCAGCCGCCATCCATGCAGTTGAGCGAGAGCTTGACCTCTCCGCCCGCGCCGGGGGGCGCGAAGTTGAAGGTGACCGACTCGCCCATCGGAATGCCGTGGCTGTCCTGCGCCTGCACGTCGACCTCGCCCAACTCGTCGCCGCTGAGCGCGCGCTCCATGTCCGGCACCAGGCGGTATTGCTCGCGGCCCTTGCCCACCGTGCTGCAGGGCACCTTGGTCTGCATCAGCAGGTCGCTGCCGTCGCTGCGCCACGCGCTGATCGCGAAGCTGTCGATCGACGAGCTCTCGCAGCTGCCGAAGCCGAGGTCCCAGCGCAGCTGCAGCTTGGCCGGCGCCGCGGTCAGCTTGACCGCCGGATCGACCACGACGGTAGTGCCGCTGCCCACCACCTCCACCGGCACGGGCCCCGCGGCCAGGCTGTCCATGGCCTGCACGCCGCTGTCGTCCACGCCGTAGACCACCACGTCGTAGTGGCCCGGCTGCAGCAGGTTGAAGCGCACCTGGCCGGCGCCGCAGTCGACCTCCTGGCTGAGGTTGCCCTCGTCGAGCTCCGCGCGCACCGAGACGATGCCGAGATCGCCGCACTGGCGGTGATTGCCCAGCTCGTACGGCACGACCAGCACGCCGTAATCCTCGCCCTTGCCCTTGCCGCACGCCGAGGCGGCGAGGCACGTGAGCACCAGAATCATGCGCAAACCACTCGCTCGCATCACACCCTCCTCCGCGTTGCCCCAAGAGGCTTGGTGTGAGTCTATCTGCGTCAATGTAGGGCACCAAAAAACCGGCAAGCGTGGTCCAGGAAGCAGGGAGGCGGGAAGCTAGGGAGACGGGGAAGCGGAAACTAAGGAGGATCTGGACTTCGCCCTGGTGCGGCCCCGCCAGGGGGCCGGTCCTCGCTCACCTGCCCGGCTCGGCCGCCTTGGCCTCGCGCCACAGCGCGTCCAGCTCGGCGGCGCTCATCGCGTCGAGCTCGCGCCCCTGCGCGGCCGCGGCCTGCTCGACCGCGCGCACCCGCTGCGCAAAGCGCTCGAGCGTGCCGCGCAGCGCGGCCTCCGGATCGAGCTTGAGCTTGCGCGCGTAGTTCACGATCGCGAACAGCAGATCGCCGAGCTCGGCCTGACTCGCCTCTACATCGGCGCTGCGCACGGCGCGGTCGAGCTCGTCCAGCTCCTCGGCGATCTTGTCGCGCGCGCCCTGGCCATCGGGCCAGTCGAAGCCCACGCGCGCGGCCTTCTCGCCCATGCGCAGCGCGCGCAGCAGCCCCGGCAACGCGACCGGAACGCCCTGCAGCGCGCCCCGCCCCTGCTTCTCCTTGGCTTTGATCGCCTCCCAGTTGACCACCACCTCGTCGGCGCCCGACACGCGGACATCGCCGAACACGTGCGGGTGGCGCCGCACCAGCTTGTCGCAGATCGCCGTGATCACGTCGTCGGGCCCGAACCAGCCCTGTGCCCGCGCCAGCTCGGCCTGAAACACGATCTGCAGCAGCAGATCGCCGAGCTCCTCGCGCAGCTCCTCGGCCGAGCCGTGATCGATCGCGTCCACCACCTCGTAAGCCTCCTCGATCACGTACGGGCGCAGGCTCTGCAGGCTCTGCTCGCGATCCCAGGGGCAGCCCTCGGGGGCCAGCAGCCGCTGCATGATCTGCACCAGCCGTGGTAGGGTGCGTCCGTCTTGTGGCCCGGGCATGCGTCGGTTCTCTGCGGTCGAGCTTCGCGAATCGGGGCTGGCTCGCCCTGTACGCCCGTGAGCCGCAGCCGCTGTTCCGGCTCCCGCTCGACGGGCCGCAACGCTCGATCCTCGGCCGCGACGCGCGGGTAGGAAGCTAGCATGGGGTACAAGAAATCCAAGATCAGCATCGCCAGCATCGTGGACGCGGCGATGCGCGTGCTCGCCCGCCAGGGCTATGCGCGCACCAGCCTGATGGACATCGCCAGCGAGGTCGGCATGTCCAAGGGCGCGGTGCACTACCACTTCCCAACCAAGGAAGCGCTGATGGCCCAGGTGCTGCAGACCGCCTGCGACATGGTGGCCACGCGCACGCGCCAGGCGTGGACCGCCGGCGACAATCCGATCGACGCGCTGCGCTCGTCGCTGCGCGAGCTGTGGCGCGCGCGCGCCGAGCTCTCCGACGAGGCCAAGGTCGTCGCCGATTTGCTGGCACAGAGCCTGCACGATCACAGCCTGCGGCCGCCGCTCGCGGAGTACTACCGATTCGCCTCCGCGCAGGTCGAAGCGCACCTGCGCGAGCATCTGGATGCGTTAGGGCTCAAGGCCAAGGTGGATCCGGCCAAGGTTCCACGACTGCTGCACGCCATGCTCGACGGCCTGCTGCTGCAGAACATCGTGGACCCCGAAGCGATCGACGAGGCCTTCGTGCTGCAAGCCCTCGAGACACTGGCGCAGGCGCTGTTCGAGCCTGGGTGACCGGGAGGGGCTCGCGCCCCTCCCGCCCCACCGGCAAAGCCGTTGGGGCCCCACCCTCCCGCGTGGCTCGCTGCGCTCGCTCGTCTTCGCACAACGCAGTGCGTCGGGGCTCGCGCCCCTCCCGCCCCTGAGCCCCTGCCCGACTCGTGCTACAACGCCGCGATGAGCTTTGCGGCGATCGAGGCGCAGGAGCCGGTGCTGCGGCAGCTCCAGCATGCGCTGCGCGAAAGCAGGCTGGGGCAGGCCTACCTGTTCGCCGGACCGTCGGGCGTGGGCAAACAGCTGACCGCGCTGGCGCTGGCGCGGGCCGCGCTGTGCCCGGAGAGGCCGGGCGAAGGCTGTGACGCGTGCGAGACCTGCCGGCGCGTGGATCAGGGCAAGCACCCTGACGTGCGCGTGTTCGAGCCGCGCGACGAGGGCAACCGCAACCTGCAGGTCGAGCAGCTGCGTGGCGACATCCTGCCGTTCGCCAAGTTCGCACCCTTCGAGAGCGCGGCCGCGTTCTTGATCTTTCCTCAGGCCGACGTGTCCTTTCCGCTGCAGCATCCAGAAGCCGCCAACGCGCTGCTCAAGACGCTGGAGGAGCCGCGCGCGCGGGTTCACTTCGTGTTGCTGAGCGAGCGGCCCGACCGCCTGCTGCCGACGATCCGCTCGCGCTGCCAGCGCGTGCGCTTCGCGCGCCTGCCGGCGCCCGCGCTGGAGCGCATCCTCGAGCGCCGGGGCGTCTCCGAGGCCGTGCGCCGGCCGGCGGTGGCGCTGGCCTCGGGACGCGCCGATCGCGCGCTCGCGTTGTGCGAGGGCGAGCGCGCGCAGCTGGTGCTCGAGCAGGCGCTGCGCGTCGACGAAGCCCTGGCCCAACCCGACCCGGCCACGCTGCTCGAGCTCGCCGACCAGCTCGCCGGCGGCCAGGAGCGCGAGCTGCTGCTGGAATCGCTGGCCGTGTTCTACCGCGACGTGGCCGCCTGCGCGCTGGGCGCGCCGCCCGCGGAGCTGGCCTTCGGCCACCGCGCCGATCTGATCGAGGCGCGCGCCGCGCGCCTGCCCCCGGCCACCGCCGCGGCACGCGTGGCGCGCATCCAGCAGCTGGGCGAAGACCTCGCGCGCAACGCCAATCCCGGCATCGCCTGCGAGGGCTTGCTGTTTTCGCTGGCGGTGGGCTGAATGCCGGCAGCCACACTCATGGCGACCGCGCGCCCGCGGTCGCGGGGAGGCTGAGCCATGTCGTGGCTGCTGCCGCCGTTGCCGCCGACCTTCGAGGCCGCCTTGCGCGACGTGCACGCGCACAGCGCCGAGGCGCGCATGGCCGCGGCCGACCGCCTGGCTGCGCCCGAACCCGGAGGCGCGACCGACGCCTTGCAAGGCTTGCTCAAGCTGGCCGAGGACGCCGACACGCGCGTGCGCGCCGGTGCGCTGCGCGGCTTGCGCGAGCTCGGCGACGAGCAAGCCATGGATTGCCTGCTCGACCGGCTCGCCGACCCGGACGCGCTGGTGCGCGAGCTGGCCGTGATCGCGATCGACGCGCTGCCGGGTGCACGCGCGCTCGCAGCGCTGCGGCGCTCGCTGCGCAGCGTACATCCGGAAGTGCGCTTTCAAGCGGCGGCGAGCTTTGCCGAGCGCTGCGACGCCGGTGAGGCCGAAGCCCTGCTGCCGCTGCTCGCGGACCCCGACCCGAAGGTGCGCGCACACGCGGCGCGCAGCCTGGCGCGCTTCGAGTCGCTGGGCGCAGCCGAGCTGCACGCAGCGCTCGCGGACCCCGACCCAGGCGTGGGCCGCGAAGCCGCACTGGCGCTGGCCCAGCGCGGCGACGCCTCGGGCGCGCAGGCGATCGGCGACGCACTGCAGGACCGCGAGCTGGTGCTGGACGCGCTCGACGCGGTGGGCGCGCTCGGCCTGCGCGAGCTGCGCGAGGCGGTCGCCGCGATCGCGCAGAGCGCGCTCAAACCGCTGGCGCTGAAAGTGGCCGCGGCGCGCGCGCTGCTGCGACTCGGCGATGCGCGCGGCTCGCCGGTGCTGCGCCAGGTGCTGCGCGCATTTCGAAGCGACGGGCGTAGCTACGCGGTGCAAGTGGTCGGTGAGCTCGGCGCGCTCGAGCTGGCAGGCGAGCTCGAGCGCCTCTCGCGAAGGCTGCGCGGCACCGATCCCGAGACCCTGGTCACGGCGCTGGCCGCCCTGCTCCCCCATAGCCCCGAAGCACGCCGCGCCCTACACCGCCTCGCCCAGCACCCCGACCCCACCGGCACCCTAGCCCAACAAGCCCTCACCGATCCCTGACCCCGGCCCCGTTCCAGTCGTGGTCGCGGCCGGTCGTCTTCGCCGCCTTCGCCCCGCCCGTCCCTCCCAGTTTTCCGGTTTCCACCCCCTCAAGCCGCCCAAGTGCTTGACGCGGCGGCCTTCGGTCGTATCCTTTGCGCCCGTTTCGCCCAGGGTTGCACCATGAATACGAACTTCGGCCTGATCGGCAAAAAGCTCGGAAACACCCAGTTCTTCACCGAAAGCGGCAGCGTGTGCCGGGTGACTGCGATCCAGGTCGGACCGTGCACCGTGCTGGGCAAGCGCACCCAAGAGAAGGACGGCTACTCCGCGCTGATCCTCGGCTTTGGCGAGAAGAGCGAGAAGCACGTGGCCAAGGCCCAGCTCGCTGTCTACAAGAAGCTCGAGCGTAAGCCCGCGCAGGCGGTGCGCGAGGTACGCCTGCCCGCCGATGCGCTGGCGAAGTTCGAGGTCGGCCAGAGCATCAAGCCCTCCGAGCACTTCCAGGTGGGCCAGAAGGTGGACGTCTCGGGCACTACCCGCGGCCGCGGCTATACCGGCGTGATGCGGCGCTGGAACTTCAAGGGCGCGGGCACCGACGGCCACGGCACCCACGAGTATCGCCGCCACGGCGGCTCGATCGGCACCAACATGACGCCAGGACGCACTCTGCCCAACCTCAAGATGGCGGGCCAGTACGGCAACGAAAAGATCACGGTGCTGAACCTGCCGATCGCGAAGATCCTCGACGACGAGCAGATCCTGTTGATCGAAGGCGCAGTGCCCGGCGCACGCAATGGCCTGGTCACCGTGCGCGGCGCGGTCAAGGCACGCAAGCCGGCTGCGTGACCGCAAGGGTCCGACCCACCGGCCGAGGTGCGTAGTGCCGCGCCGCCGGCCGCAGGATCATTACGGCGAGCGCGCGCGCAAGGAGGGCTACCCCGCGCGCTCGGTCTTCAAGCTGCAGCAGATCGATAAGCGCTTCCGCTTGTTTCGCAGCGGACAGCGCGTGCTCGACTTGGGGGCCGCGCCGGGCTCGTGGAGCTTGTACGCGGCCGAGCGCGTCGGGCCGCGCGGGCGTGTGGTGGGCGTCGATCGCCAAGCGATCACGGTCGCCGCCCCCCCACAGGTGCGCTTCGTGCAGCTCGAGGTCGAAGCGCTGAGCCCCGACACGCTGCAGGAGACCGGGCTTTTCGATCTCGTGCTGAGCGACATGGCGCCCCACACCAGCGGCCAGCGCCACCGCGATCAATACCTCAGCTTCGAGCTCTACATGCAAGCACTGCGCGTCGCGGACGCCCTGCTCACGCCGGGCGGCCACTTCATCGGCAAGATCTTCCAAGGCCCCGAGCTCGAGCAGGCCCGCGCTGCCACCACGCGCTTGTTGGGGCAGGCACGCCTGGTCAAGCCCGACGCCTCGCGCAGCGAAAGCTTCGAGATCTTCCTGGTCGGCGGCCCGCGCGGTCAGGGTTGAACCCGTGTGCCGCGTAACCGTGCCGGCTCGCTCGCCCTTGTCCACTCATGGCGGTTGGAACCCGTCTCTGGCGGCCAAGACAGCTTCGGTCTTGAGCCGATACCCGTCGTCGGCCACCAGCCCTCGACGTGACGTGCCAGCGGTCTGCCGACTCTCGCATAGCGCCGTCAGCCGGTTCGTCGGGCCAATATCACACTGTCGTGAATCGTGATCGGTGCCCCGTTCGGGTCGCTGGCGGCTCGGGGTCTGGCATCTCGAACCAACACGGTCCACTCCCCTCCTAGCTCGCGCGCCAGCTCGTCCGCGGTGAACAGCAGGTCGCGATCGGACGGGCGCCTCGCCGTCGTCTCCAGGTCCGACGGGTGATGGCCAACGATCAACAGTAGGCCTCCCGGTCTCACCGCGTCGGCCAGACGTCGATAGATCGGACGCCGCTGCGCTGGTGGCAGATGCAGGAACTGAACCGAGACGAGATCGTAGCTCGCAACGGGTGGCTGCCATTGCGTCAGATCCTCGTGGAGCCAGACGATCTTCTGCGCGACCTCTGCGCCTCGGGCGGCCGCGTGGCTATGGCCTCGCTGCAGCGCGACGCGGGAGAAGTCGACCGCCGTCACCTGCCAACCCTGCTCCGCGAGCCACACGGCATCGGCCCCTTCGCCGGCACCGGCGTCGAGCGCCGAACCGGGCGACGCGTCGGCAACCTCGGCAACGAGCTGAGGGTTGGGCTTCCCGCTCCACACACTCGCGGCAGAACGGTAGCGCTGGTCCCAGAAAGCTTCGTCCATGCCGGACAGGATAGCGCAACCGCTCCAGTCGGCTCGGTCTGTCGCACGCAAATTGCGGTCCTTAGCGCCACTGCGCGTGCGCGTGCGTTCGAGTTGTGCCGCGCCCGGCCTCACCGCGCGCAGCGGCTCACCACCTGAATCGTGTTGGGATTGGTCGTGTTGTCGATGGTTCCCGCGAAGATCCAGCCGGCCGGCGCCGCGAGGCCGAAGTAGTCGCCCATGAAAGTGAGCGACTGGCGCTGGTCGGTGAGCGTGCCGACCTGGCTCACCATCACCTCGGGCGCCCAGCTGGCGCCGTTGTCGCTCGAGCTCGCGAGCTTCAGCTGCGCGCCGGGCACGCCGTAGGGACCCTGGTAGTAGCCGATGTAGAGCCGATCACCGCCCGCGGCGATGCGCGGCAGCATATACGACGGCATGCCATCCGAGACGTTCACCGGCGCATCGAAGCTGAGCCCGCCGTCGCCGGAGTGCACGACCTTGACGCCTGCGTCCGACTGGCGGCCGAGCGAGGACTCGTCCGGCAGCGCGGTGGTCCCGTACGCGATCCACAGGTCCTGGCCGGAGGCGACGCAGGTCGGATCCGTGTACGAGACGCCCTGGGTGGCGGCGGGAACCTCCGCGGACCAGGTCGCGCCCCCATCGGTCGAGCGGCGCGCGTTGATCGTGAACCCCGCCGCGTTGCGGAAGTACACGAAGTAGAGGGGCGCGTCGGGACCGCCCGCGGGGTCCTGGCACATGGCGCCGAGCTGTACGTCGGTGAACCCACCGATGATCGTGCTCTCCGTAAACGACGCACCTCCATCGGTCGACTTGTCGAGCAGCATCTGCCAGCGATTGTTGGCGCCCAGCACGTGGCCCGCGAACACGTTGTTCGCGTTGTCGACGAACAGCCAGGGCTTGTCGCGCTCGGCCGTCGCGTCGCTCGACGCGAGCACGGGCGTCGCGAACGCCGACGCCCCCGCGGCCAGCTTGGCCACATAGATCCATCCATCGCCGTCGCCGCTGGTCTGGTTGGCGACGAACCCGAGATAGAAGTTGTCCGCTGCGTCGAACCCCAGCACGGGATCGGCGGCGTGCTGGGTTCTCGGCGAGGCGATGCGCTGCACGTCGCCCCAGGTCGCGCCGAAGTCGCGCGACACGCGGTATCCGATCTCGGTCGCATTGCCGAGCGCGTCCGGATAGGTGAAGTAGCTCGCGACCACGCTGCCCGAGGGGCTCGCGGCCAGCGTGGGCTCGTAGGAATTGCCGGTGGCCGGGTCGGAGACCTCGTGGTCTCCGATGCGATCGGCCGCGCAACGATCGACGGGCAACGCGGCGTCCGCGACGCTCGCGTCCGGCGCACCGCCCCCGGTCCCGCCGCCCGCGTCGATCAGCGGCGGGCCGGCGACTCCGGTGCCGGTGCCGGGACCGCCTCCGCTGCCGCTGGCGACGGCACCCGCGGAGCCACCGCTGCCGAGGGATCCACCAGCGCCACCAGGCAACACGCCGCTACCGCCCACGCCCGGAGCGGATACCACCGGCTCGTGGGGTGCAGCGCCGTCGCCGCCCGTGCACGAGAAGGCCAGGGCACCGAGCACGGACACGAGCGCCGTCCGGCGCGCGGCAGGCCAAACCATCATCGACCTCGCTGCGGCCATCCTGCGCCGCGCACCAAACCAGGGTGCAATTGGCAAATCGCCTCTCGCCGGGGTCGCCGAGGCGATGCGGCAGGCAGAACGCGATTCGCGTGAATCGCCGGCAGATGATGCCGCGGCGGGGTTCGCGTCCCAGAGCACCGAATATATTGAAACGTGTGCGAAGTCGGGGTCATGGCGGGACGCAGGGTGCGGGCGGGAGCCCGAAGGCGTAGTCCATCCTACGTCGAGCGGGGAGCGCGCGTGCCATGCGCCCGCGAGGGCCCCGAAATCGTGCGTGTTTCAATAGGTTCGGTGCTCTAGTGCAGCGTCCGCGAGATAGAACGAATCCTCGCGAGCGATGCGGGCCCGATCGCGGCGTTGCCACAGCTTGAAATACACGGAGTATTCCTGTGCTGCGGCGCCTTGCGCTCGGACCCACCTCACTCACGATCCCTTGATCCCATCTCGCGGACGCTGCACTAGCGTGCCTTCTTGAGCAGCTTGAGCCGCTCGCGGGCCTGCGACGCCTGCTTGCCGTTGGGCTCGAGCGCCAGGTAGCGCTCGTAGTGCTTCTTGGCCTCGTCCAGGTGGTGCTCGGCCGCCAGCATGCCGCCCAGCAGGTAGTGCGCGATCGCGTAGCGCGCGTCGATCTTGAGCGCGCGCTCGAGCGTGGCGATGGCGGCGTCGCGATCGCCCGCGGCGTGCTGCGCCAGCGCCAGCTCGGCGAGCACCGCGGGCGTCGGCGCGCTGTCGCCCTCCACCGCGGCCTGCATCGCCTGCAGCGCGCCCTGCGCGTCACCCGCACGCCGCAGCCCGTTGCCGATCGCGACCAGCGCCGCGCGGTCGCCCTTGGCATCCTGCAACGCCTTGCCCAACTGCTCCTTGGCTCCGGCCGCATCGCCCTTGTTCACCAGCAGCAGCCCGAGGTTCACCCGCGTCATGGTGGCGCCCGGCTCCAGCTCGAGCGCCGCGCGGTAGGCCGCCTCGGCACCGGCCGCGTCGCCGTGATCCTCCAGCGCCAGCCCCAGATTCGCCTGCGCCGAAGCCGAGTGCGGATCGGCCTTGGTCGCGCGCTGCAGCAGCTCCAGCGCCTCGTCGAGCTCACCCTTGGCGCGCAGCAGCACCCCGAGGTTGTTTAGCGCCTCGGCCAGCTCGGGCTGCGCCTTGACCGCGCGCCGGTACGCTGCCTCCGCGCCCTTCTCGTCGTTCTGCATCTCGCACGCGATGCCGAGGTCGAGCGCGGCGCGCGCATCGTCGGGGCTTTGCGAGAGCGCCTGCTCGAACAGCGCCTGCGCGCCGGCCGCGTCCTGCTTCTGCAGCTTGGCCTCGCCTTGCTTGACCAGCGCCGAGGCCTGCGGGACCGAGCGCGCCGGCGGCGGCGCAGGCTGATCCTCGGGCAGGGCCGCGGCCGGACGCGTAGCCTCGACCGCCCCGCCCCCGCACGCCGCGAGCCCCAGTGACACGACGATCGCGAGAATCCATGCAAAGCCCATCGCCGCTCCTTTCACCCGAAGCTGCCCTGCTCGGCGCACTCGGGGCGCGTCACGCCCGCTGCCCGAGCCCGGACGCTCACTCGTCGAGCCTGCGTATCACATCGCGCAGCGCAGTCGAAAGGCCTGCCAGCTGCCCGGCACCACCGCCGAGCTTGCCGCCCACCCCCAACGCCTGCACGTAGAACACGTCGGCGACGCGCTCGCCCTCGGTGTTGACCTTGGCCAGCGCGATCGTCAGGCCCTTCTCGTGCAGCGTGCGCGCGATCACGTGCAACAGGTCGGGACGGTCGCGGGTGTAAACGTCGACGATGGTGTAGCGAGGCGAGGAGGCATTGTCTACGTGGATCTCGGTCTTGATGCGCGGGCCGGGGCGCGCCCACGAGGGGCGCTGCGTGCGGCGCGCGAGTAGCTCGTCCGCGCGCACGCGACCCGAGAGCAGATCCTCGATATTGGCGCGCAGCCGCTCCAGCTCGGGCCGCATCAGCTCGGCAGACTCCATGTTCGAGTGCGAGACGTTGAACACGTCGAATGCCTCGTCCGGCCGGCCTTCGGGCTTGAGCGTATACAGCTGGGCCGAATCCACGCTGAAGCGCGCGGCGGCCAGCGCCGCGGTGAGATCCGCGAGCAACCCGGGCCGGTCGTCGCACGCGATCACCAGCTCGAGCGTGCCACGGCCGCTGCCGGCTTCGCTCGCGCCGAACGCCAGCGTACCCTTGCGCTGCGTGACCACCTCGGCGTGCGCGCGGATGCGCTCGATGCTGTTGGCCTGCAGGTAGCGCTCCGGCGCCTGTGCCACGAAGGCCTCCAGCCGCGCGCGCTGGACCGGCTCCACCCCAGCCATGACCTCGCGGCGCACGCGCTCGAGCTGCTCGGTCACGCCACTGCCGCGGCCCTCGAGGTGGTCGGAGACCGCCTGCCACAGCTCGTCGAGCATGCGCGCGTTCCAGGCGCTCATCGCGGTTGGGTTGTCGGTCGAGACCTGGCAGAAGGTGAACAGGAACAGGTCCTGCAGCCGGTGCGAGGTCTGCACCTCGCGCGCGACCTCCGTGATCACGCTGGGATCGGTGATGTCGCGGCGCGTGGCCCAGAAGTACATGATCGACTGGCTCGCGATCAGCCACTGCATGTGGCGCACGTCCTCCAGCGCCAGCCCCAGCCGCTCGGCGACCGGCCCCGCGATCGCTGCCGCGTGCTTGGGCGGGTCGTCGGGATGGCCGGTGCCCAGCCCCTGCAGCAGCAGCGCCAGGTACAGCGGGAGCGGGCGCGACATCTCCGCGGCGCAGCGGCTGACCACGCGAAAATCGCCCGCCAGCTCGCCGCGCGCCAGCTCGTGCAAGCGGTCGACCGCCATGATCGATTGCGCGTCGACCGTGTAGGTGTGATAGGCGTCGTGGCGCACGCGCCCGGTGACCGCCTCCAGCTCCGGAATCATCGCCAGCAGCAAGCCGACCTCGTGCAGCTCCTGGATCAGCGAGCCCCGGCGCACCTTCGCCACTTCGGCGCGAGTCAGGATCTGGCTGAAGATGGTCGCCGCCTCGTCCTGCCGCCGCAACCGCTTGGCCCAGTCGCGATCGGCCGTCGCCGCCGAGATGGCGTCGCGCGCCTCGGGGTCGGGCGGCAGGTTCTCGCGCGCCACGCAGCCGTAGAGCCGGAACGTGACCGACGGATTGTCGCTCAGATCCATGCGCTTGAAGGTCACGTGGCGGTCGTGCACCAGTACCCCGCCGCCAAGGTCGCGGATGGTGGTGGGCGGCGGCCGCAACGAGCGCCGCACGCGGTCGCCGATCACGTCGACCACCCGCGCGATGGCGCGCGCGTGGCGAAAGTGCGCCTGCATGTACTGCTCGACCGCCAGCGTCATCCCGTCGCGATAGCCGAGCTTGGCCGCCAGCACCTCCTGGTCCTCGAAGGTCACCCGGTCATGGCGCCGGCCTGCCATCAGGTGCAGCCGGTTTCGCACGGTCCACAGTTGATCCTGGGCCGCGCGCAGGTCGGCGATCTCGTGGCGCGTCAGCACGCCGTTGGCCTCGCTCTGCTCCAGCGTCTCGACGTCGAAGCGCGCGCGCACGCACCACTGGATCACGTCGAGGTCGCGCAGCCCGCCGCGGCCGAGCTTGAGCTCCGGCTCGCGCACGTACAGCGACTCGCCGAAGCGCTCGTGCCGCGCCTCGGTGTCGGCCTCGAGCGCGGCGATGAAACGCTCGAGCTGCTCCTGGAAGATCAGCTTGCGGCCGCGCTCGCACAGCTCCTGCACGATCGGCTTGTCACCGGCGACGTGGCGCATGTCGAGCAGCGTGGTCGAGGTGCGGATGTCGGACTCGCTGAGCTCGAGCGTCTCGCCCAGCCCGCGCACCGCGTGGCCGATGTCCACCCCCACGTCCCACAGCGGGTAGAGCACCGATTCGGCGAGCTGCGCGATCCGCGGATCGGTCGGGTCGTCGCACAGAAATAGCACGTCCACGTCGCTGTGCGGCGCCATCAGCCGCCGCCCGTAGCCGCCCACCGCAATCAGCGCCACGCGCCCCAGCGGCTGCTCGCCGGCGTGGTGCTCGGCCGCCGCGGCGCAGCACAGGCTGCCCAGCAACCCGTCGTACATGCGCGCGTAGCCCTCCGACACCAGCAGACCGCGCTGCCCCGCCTCCACGGCCGCGGCCAGAGAGGAGCGATGCGTGGTCAGATAGTCGCGGCACGTGTCGCGGAACGACGGGACCGTGGCTTGAGCCATGCGGCGCGCATTATGAGGGCGGCAAACCCGACCAGCAAGCGCAGGGAGGGGACCCCCTCTGGCCGCTCCGCGCTCGCTCAGCGGCGGGCCTGGGCCTGGTCGTGCTCGACATAGCGGACGATGCCCTCGGCGATGCCGTCCGCCAGCGCCTGGCGGTAGCCGTCGGTGGCCAACGCCGCGGCCTCTTCGGGGCGGGTGATGAACGAGGCCTCCAGCAACACCGCCGGCATGCGCGCGCCCACCAGCACGTAGAACAGGGCGCGCTGCACGCCGCGGTCGTTGAGTTGCGGCAGCACGCCGCGCCCGCCGCGCAGCGCGCCGCGCTGCACGTCCTTGGCGAGCGCGAGCGAGCGCTGCACCTGGTCCTTGCGGTAGAGCGATGCCAGCACCAGCTGCAGCTGGGTCACGTCCTGTTCGGGCGTGTCGTTCTCGCGCGCGGCCAGGCTCAGCGCGGCCTTGTCGTCGGTGGTGTCGAGCACGTAGGCGGAAACGCCGCCGGGATCCGTGGGCGAGGGCGAGGCGTCCAAGTGGATCGACACGAACAGGTCGGCGTCCACCGCGTTGGCGATCGCGGCGCGCTCTTCCAGCGACACGAAGCGGTTGTCGGCGCGCGTCATCAATACCCGCGCCCCCGGCAGCTCGCGTCGCAGCGCGTGGCGCACCTTACGCGCGATCGCGAGCGCGACCGACGCCTCGCGCAGGCCGCCCGGACCCTTGGCGCCCGGTTGATCGCCGCCGTGTCCGGGGTCGAGCACGATCTGCAGGCCGCGATGCGGCTGCGGCGCCGCGTCTTGCCCGCGAAAGTCCATCACCACGCGGTACGGGTCGCT
The DNA here is from genome assembly GCA_963778655.1 of uncultured delta proteobacterium. Classification (GTDB taxonomy): domain Bacteria; phylum Myxococcota_A; class Polyangia; order Polyangiales; family JAFGIB01; genus CAVZVA01. Next base: position 412,266 of record CAVZVA010000005.1, on the reverse strand, counting down.
GAGGAAGAACAACCGGTACGCCGTGTCGTTGCCCACGTCGAACGACACCCGCGCGCGATCCTGGTCGAGCACGAACGCGCGCACGCGCGCGAGCCCGCCCGCGCCCACCGAGAGCGCGCTCTTCACGCCGGACCCGATGCGCACCCCGTCGAGGTCGAGCACCAGCCGCCGCGGCAGCGCACCGTCGGCCGGCAGCTCGCTGCGGCGATACACCGCGAATCCGTCGAAGCGCAGCACGGCGCGTACATCTCCGCCGCCACGCCGGCCGCGCTCCCGATCGCCCGCGCCGTAGATCGCGATCTCTTCCAGCGTCGCCGGCCGCGCACCGGCACGCGCGGCCGAGGCCTGGCTCGCGCGGGCCGGCTGCTGCGAGGCGTCGACTGCGGCCGACCCGTCCGCAGGATCATTTGTCGGGGACACTTCGCCGCGCGCCGGCCAGCGCTCGGCGACCGGCACGCCGTCGGGGCTCGCCTGCGGCGCGTCGCAGCCCGTCGCGGTCAGCGCCAGCAGCAGCCCGCTGATGGCCAGAGCCAGACGCCGATCGACGAGCCGCCTTCGCTGTGCCGGCGCTGTCGCACTCACGTCCACAGCCTAACGAACCGCGGCTCAGCTGTCGGATTTGTGGCGCACGGCCGGGTCGTACCCCACACAACCCGGGTTTTCACGCCAGCCATGCGCACGCGTTGCGGGCGCCGTGACGCGGCGTGCGCACGCATTTTTCAGACCCTTTTTCGGCTTTGCGCCCAATGGTAGGGTCGGTCAGACTGGAGCCTGGGAAACGCGGTAATCGCTCGCCGCGCCCTGTGCCGAAAGCGACTGCAGGGCGTTCGCCCGACGTGACCTCGTGACCAGTAAGGCAGAGCAGGAAAGCGCAGCCGGGGTGGCGGCAGGCGATCACGGTACGGAACGCGACGGCGCAGCCAGTCAGCGGTCGCTGCCGAGCATCATGGTCGACGCATCGTTGAGCCAGCCGGTTACGGCGACGGCGCCCGCAGGCGGCGACGGCGCAGCGAGCGGCGCGGCCGCGCCAGGCGATGGGGCCGGTACCGGCGGCGGCGCCGCTGCGGGCGGCGCGCACGACACCCTGCCCGGCACCACCGCCGCGCCTCGCGTCGAGCCCAACGCGGGTGCGCGCAAGGACGCGCTCTCGGTCGACGACGCGGAGCGCTTCGCGGCGAGCTTCCGTCCTTCGTGGGAGCCGGCCGCGCCCAGCGCGCCGCGGTCCCCTGTGCCCACACCGCTCAGCCCGTTGCCCGCCGCGATGCCCGAGCCGGAACCGGAGGTCGATGTCAGCCTGGTGCCCGGAGCGAGGGAGAAGAAGCGCGCGCTGATGATGACCGCAGGCGCGGTCGCGGGATTCGTGCTGCTCGGCGCGCTCGGCCTGATGAGCAGCCTGGGCGCGCCGCGCGCGCCCGAGCCGGCGCACGCTCCTGCCCCCGCATTGGAGCATGCCAAGCCCGCGCCGGCTGCCGCTCCGCCTGCGGCACCCAGCGCCGCGCCGCAGCCGCAAGAGCTCGGCGCCACGCCTGAAGCAAAGCCGCCCGTGCCTGAGCCCTCAGCACCCGAGCCCGCTGCGCCAGCTCCCGCAGCCGCGCCGCCGACACCGCTGGTGCACCTGCGCGTCAGCGCCAGCCCCAGCGACGCCGAGCTGCTGATCGACGGAGCGCGCGTGGCCAATCCCTACGAAGGCGACGCGCCCAAGGGCAGCCGGATGCGCGTGCTGGCACAGGCGTCGGGCTATCACAGCCACGACGTGACGCTGAGCCTCGACCAAGATCGCTCGCTGGACGTGCACCTGGACAAGATCCGCGTCGCCGCACGCCCGAGGCACGTACACGTACGCGTACACCACCCCCGCCCAGTGCAACGAGCCCCGTCTCCGGCCAAGCCTGCGCCCCAACCCAAAGGCGCAGGCTTCGTGTCGGAGAGCCCGTACTAGTACGACGGCGGTGCACTAAATCAGAGCTCGCGATTCGGGATCGAATCACAAGCTCTGATTTCTCCTTTGATTGTCAGGCAGTCGCGCCGACTCCCTGTGCGCGAGCCAAAGCCTCGCGCATTCACCCTCTCGCGGTGGTGCGGCATCCGCCGCGCCGCTAAATGACCGATCGGCGTGGCCGTTCCCGAATCGTGATCGGTCATTTGGTTGGCATCGGTCGCAAATCCGGAACGGATTTATCACCCGATGCACCAGCACTAGCGCCCTCGCGTGCAGGCGCGTCGCGTTGACCGGGCAGGAAGCATCCGATAGCGTGCGCCGCATCATGGGGTTGACCTACCGCGGCGCAGGCGTCGATATCGAAGCAGGCGACCGTTTGGTCGACCGCATCAAGCCGCTGGCCAAGCAGACCGCGATCCCGGAGGTGCTGGCGTCGGTGGGCGGGTTCGCCGGCCTGTGCGCGCTGCCTTCGGGCCTGCGCGATCCGGTGATCGTCTCCGGCACCGACGGCGTGGGCACCAAGCTCAAGATCGCTTTCGCCGCCGACCGCCACGACACGGTCGGCATCGATCTGGTGGCGATGTCCGCGAACGACGTGGTCACGACCGGCGCGCGTCCGTTGTTCTTCCTGGACTACTTCGCCACCGCCAAGCTCGACGTCGAGCGCGCCACGCGCGTGCTCGAGGGCATCGCCGAAGGCTGCCGACGCGCCGGCTGCGCGCTGCTGGGCGGCGAGACCGCGGAGCTGCCCGGCATGTACCTGCCGGGCGAATACGATCTGGCGGGCTTCGTGGTCGGGGTGGCCGAGCGCGCCGAGCTGCTGCCGCGCGCCGATGTGCGCGCGGGCGACGCCGTGATCGGCCTGGCCTCGGACGGGCTGCACTCCAACGGCTATTCGCTGGCGCGCGCGGTGCTGCTCGAGCACGCCGGCTTGCGCCTGGACCAACACCTCGAGGCGCTAGGCGAGTCGCTGGGCGAGGCATTGCTGCGGCCCACACGCATGTACTGCAAGGCCGCGCTCGCCGCGCTGCGCGAGGGCGGGGTCAAGGCCTACTGCCACGTGACCGGCGGCGGGCTGCCCGGCAACTTGCCACGCGTGCTGCCCGAGGGCCTGGGCGCGCGGCTGCACCTGCAACGCTGGACGCGGCCCGCCATTTTCGATCTGATCGCCGAGCGCGGCGCGGTGGAGCCAGCCGAGATGGCCGCCACCTTCAACCTGGGCTTGGGTTTCGTCGCGGTGGTCGCGGCCGAGCGCGCCGAACCGCTGCGCGCCGCCTTCGAGCGCGCGGGGGAGCGCGCGCAGGTCGTAGGCGAGGTGATCGACGTCGGCAGCGCGGCCGAGCGGGTACAGCTGCTCTAGTCTAGCTCTCGTCCAGAAATGCAGCCGCCCGGGACCAAGAGATCCACGGGAAGGCGGGAAGACGGGAAGTCCCGAGTGTTTTGTTCTTCTCGCCTTCCCGTCTTCCTGTTGAATCCTCCTAAGAGCCGGTCTTGACGCGAGCAGACCAGCGTATCTCGTGGGTCCGAGGCGCGCCTCGCTAGAGTGCATTTCATAAATCCGAAATGCTCGATTTCGGAGCGCGACGGGTCCGCCGGCAAGGCGCGCGACCGCTGGAATACTCGGTGTATTTCAAGGTCGCGCAACGCAGCCGCCGGGCTCGTCCCGCCCGAAAGGGGGCGTTGAGCGGTTTATGAAATGCACTCCAGCACTCTGACCACGGCCGCGCGCTCGCGGCCAGGCCGAGCGTGGCGACTTCCACCTGCGACGAGGGTTGCTATGCTGACCCCCACGCGCCCGTGAGCTCGAGCTATTACGACGTCATCGTCCTGGGGACCGATCTCGCGCCGCTGGCCTGCGCCGCGCTGCTGGCCAAGCGCGGCTTCCGCGTGGCCGTGCTCGGCCAGCAGACCGAGCAGGCCGACTACGCGCTGGGGCCGTACCGGCTGCCGCGGCGCCCCTTCACCTTGACCGGTGCGCACGCACCGCTGGCGCGGCGCATCTTCGGCGAGCTCGGCCTGGGCCTCAGCTTGCGACGCCTCGCCCAGCCGCTCGAGCCCGCGTTCCAGCTCGCACTGCCCGGCCACCGCCTGGACGCGACCGCCGACGAGGCCGCGCTCGACCGCGAGATCGAGCGCGAGTTTCCCGAGGTCAAGCGTCCCATCCTCGACTTCCACAGGCGCGCGCGCGAGCGCGCCCAGGCGACCGACGCGTTGTTCGAGCGTCCGATGGCCTGGCCGCCGGAATCGTTGCTCGATCGCCGCGAGGTCGCCCGGCTCGCGGCCAGGCTCGACCTGGAGCGCGAGCTCGCCGGCGACAAGCTGCTCGGGGAGCTGGCCGACTCCCACCCGTACCGCGCCGGGGTCCTGGGACCGCTCGCCTTCGCCGCGCACTCGGATGTGCGCTCGATCACGACGCTGCAGCTCGCCCGCCTGTACCGCAACGCCGCCTGCGACTCGACCAGGCTGGACGGGGGGCTGGCCGCGCTGTGCGATCTCTTCGCGGACAAGATCCGCGCGCACAGCGGACAGCTGCGTCCGTCCGAGCGTGCGAGCCAGATCCTGGTGCGGCGCTCCGCCGTGCACGGCGTGCGCTTGTTCGGATCCGACGAGGAGATCGGCACCGGCGCCGTGATCGCAGGCGTCGACGTCGCCTCGCTGCAACGCCTGCTCAGCGATCGCGGCCCGTTCGAGCAGCTGTTCGAACGGCTGGGCGAGCCGCAGCCGCGCTTCTACCGTTACACCCTCAACGTGGTGATCGACAGCGCGGGCGTGCCCGAGGGCATGCAGCGCGACGTGTTCGGCGTGGCCGACCTGAGCGAGCCGCTGTGCTCGCAGAACCTGCTGCACGTGGAGCGCTCGAGCCTCGGCCCGGAGCAGACACTGCTGTGCGTCGAGGCCATGCTGCCGGCGCGCAGCGTGGAAGAGCGCGACGGCTCACTCGAGGACGTGCGCGAGCGCGTGCTCGCCGCGCTGGCCGAGCTGGTGCCCTTCATCGAGGATCACCTGATCGCGGTAGACTCGCCGCACGACGGGCGCAAGCCCTGGGCGCGCGACCAAGCCACGGACCTCAGCCTGGCGCCGCTCGAGCGCCGCGGGCCGCAGACCATGCCGATCGTGCACGCGTTTCCGGTCACCACCGCGCTGAGCGTGTGCGCGATGCCGGTCAAGACGCCCCTGCGCGGGCTGCTGCTGTGCAACCAGCAGGTCGCCCCGGGACTCGGCCTGGAGGGCGAGTTACTGGCCGCCGCCTCGGCTGCGCACATCGTGCGGCGCTCCGATCGCTCCCACGAGTGGATGCGTAGGCGCCTGTGGACAAAGGTGGAAATCTGAGCGCGGCCTCTCGGACGCGAGAAACGCGCGCAGAGGGAGTCAAAAGGTCTCCACAGGAAGGCCGGGAGACGGAAGCCCAGACGGTTTTTGGCTCGTCCCGCCTTCCCGTCTTGCTGTTGAATCTGGACCCGCCCAGCTCCGGATGAGAGCTTGTACTAGCGAAGCTGGTTGCGGCTGCGTACCCTTATGGGCTGCAGCGGCGTGCGCCGCTCCCGAAAATGAACGCGCCGAGCCAGCCGCTTCAGCTCAACCTTCACCAGCTTCTGCGCGCGGTCGTGGAAAAGGGCGCCTCGGATCTGCACATCACGACCGGCACCCCGCCCCAGTTGCGCATCGACGGCACCCTGCTGCCGCTCAAGACCGCGCCGCTGAGCCCGGTCGACACCAAGCACCTGTGCTACTCGGTGCTCAGCGAGGAGCAGAAGATCGCCTTCGAGCGCAAGAACGAGATCGACCTCTCGTTCGGCGTCAAGGGCCTGGCCCGCTTCCGCGCCAACCTGTTCGTGCAACGCGGCGCGGTGGCCGGCGTGTTCCGGCAGATCCCGTTCCGCATCCTGGGCTTCGACGAGCTGGGGCTGCCGTCGGTGGTGGCGCACCTGGCCGACTTGCCCTCGGGCCTGGTGCTGGTCACCGGGCCGACAGGCTCGGGCAAGAGCACCACGCTCGCCTCGATGATCGACAAGATCAACGCCGAGCGCCGCTTTCACATCCTGACCATCGAAGACCCGATCGAGTTTCTGCACCCCAACAAGCTCTCGGTGGTCAACCAGCGCGAGGTCGGCACCGACACCGCGAGCTTCAAGGACGCTCTGCGCTACGCCCTGAGGCAGGATCCGGACGTGGTGCTGATCGGCGAGCTGCGCGATCTCGAGACGATCGAGGCGGCGCTGACCATCTCGGAAACCGGCCACCTCGTGCTCGGCACGCTGCACACCAACAGCGCGGTGCAGTCGATCAACCGCATCATCGACGCCTTCCCCTCGCACCACCAGTCGCAGATCCGCGCCCAACTTTCATTCGTGCTGCAGGGCGTGATGACGCAGACCCTGGTGCCGAACGCCGACGGGCCGGGACGCAGTTTGGCGCTCGAGGTGATGATTCCCAACGCAGCCATCCGCAATCTGATCCGCGAGGACAAGGTGCACCAGATCTACTCCGCGATGCAGACCGGCCAGGCCACCAGCGGGATGCAGACGATGAACCAGTCGCTGTTCAACCTGTGCGCGCGCCGGCTGATCACGAGCGACGAGGCACTGGCGCGCTCCCAGGAACCCGACGAGCTCGAGGCGATGATGCGCCACGGCAGCCCGCACGCGCGCTAGGGCGGCCCCGGGCGCTGTGAGCCAATGTGCGCGGCGCCGCGTCATAGCCATTTGATTTCCAGCACTTGGGATCACCCTGGGATCTTTTGGCGAGCTTGCGCGTCAGCAGTTATGCTGGCAGGTTCACAAATGAGCTGGGAATTCGGTATGTTAGGGCCCGACTGACGGAGGGCCGCTCGGACCCGTGTCCAAGGGCGCAGCGGTGGAGTCTATGCGAACAAGTCGGATCGTCCTGCTCATCATGCTCGCGGCATGGCTCGGCGCGTGGTCGAGCGCGGCTGCAGCCGAGTCGGATGCGCGCCAGCGCCAGGCTGCAGCCGAGGCATACGACCAAGGCACGGCGGCGTATCTGTCGGGTGACTACGAGAAGGCGGCCGAGTGGTTCGAAACCGCCAACCGCATGTCGCCTGCCGCGCCGGCGTTGATCCAGGCCGCGCGCGCGCACCAGCAGGCGGGTCACGCGGCACGCGCAGCGACGCTGGCGCTGCGCCTGACCCAGGACTACGCCGGCGACGCTTCGGCCATGCAAGTGGCGCAGGGCATCCTCGACCAGCTCGCTCCGCAGCTCATGCGCGTGGACGTCAGCTGCGACGGCTGCACGCTCGATACCGACGGCACGTTGCAGGAGTCGCACTCGTTCTTCCTCGATCCTGGCAGCCACCAGGTGACCGCGGGCTTCGAGACCGGAGAGCGGCACCAAGAGGTCAGCGGCCAGGCGGGCGAGACCAAGAGCCTCGCATTCGAGGCGCCGCCGCCCCCGCCCCAGCCGCCTGACGTCGAGCACCCCGGCACGGGGCCAGGCCACAAGCCGCTGCCGCCGCTGGTGACCTTGATCGCCGGAGGCGTAACCGTCGCGCTGGCGATCACCAGCACGGTCTACACCGTCAACATGTATTCCGGGGTCAATGCGTTCGAAAAGGCGGCCAACGACTCGAACAATTGCAAGAGCCCGATCCCGATCAAGACGTGCACCGCGAAGTACGACGCCGCCAACAGCCTGCTCAAGTCCGGCCAGCGCAAGCAGACGGTCACCACCGTGCTGTGGATCGCGACCGGTGTCACGGCGGCCGCAACCGGCGTGTTCGCGCTGCTGCTGACCGATTGGTCGGGCAAGCACGCGAGCAGCGGTGAGAGCGAGCACGCGCTGAGCTTCGGCGCCGCCCCCACGGACCACGGCATGGCCTTGGCGATGAAAGGACGCTTTTGACCGATTCGGCCACAGCGCTACCGCCTGATCCATTTACCACCAGCCTGTCGGGCCGGCGGCTCGGTCGCTACGAGGTATTGGCTCGGCTTGCCTCCGGCGGCATGGCGGGGGTGTACGTGGGACGCGCGCTGGGCGTCGCGGGCTTCGAGCGCCTGTTCGCAGTCAAGGTGCTGCATCCGCACCTCGCACACGAGCAGGAGTTCATCACCATGTTCCTGGACGAGGCACGGCTCGCCGCGCGCATCCGGCATCCCAACGTCGTGCCCACGATCGACATCAGCGACACCCAGGACGCCGGCTACTACCTGGTCATGGATTACATCGAGGGCGACCACCTGGGCGCCCTGCTGCAGAAGGCCTACAAGCTCGGCTCGCGGCTGCCGGCGCCGATCGCGCTGCGCATCATGGTCGACGCGCTCGAGGGTCTGGCCGCGGCGCACAGCCTCACCGACGAGAACGGCCGTCGCATCAACCTGGTTCACCGCGACGTCTCGCCGCACAACATCATGGTGAGCACCGACGGCATCGCCCGCATCACCGACTTCGGCGTGGCCAAGGCCGAGGTGCGGCTCAGCACCACGCGCCAGGGCCAGTTCAAGGGCAAGCTGGCGTATATGGCGCCGGAGGCCGCGTCGACCGGCGACGCCGATCAGCGCTCCGACCTGTTCTCGGTCGCGATCATCCTGTGGGAATGCCTGACCGGGCGCCGGCTGTTCCGCGCCGAGAACCAGGCCGCCACGCTCAACAAGATCTGCATCGAGCCGATCCCGATGCCGTCCGCGGTCGATCCCGCGCTCGCACCGTTCGACCCGGTGCTGGAGAAGGGCCTGGCGCGCGATCCAGCCGAGCGCTATCAGACCGCCGAGGAGTTCGCGGAGGCGATCGAGGAGCGCGCCGATACGCTGGGCGGGCTGGCCAATCAACGCGCGGTCGCCAAGCTGGTGCGCGAATACGCCGCGGAGAAGATCGAGCGCGACAGCGAGCTGATCCGCTCCGCGATCGCGGAGATCGCGAGCGCGGGCGGCAGCGAGCCCGCCCCGCCCGAGGGGCTCGAGGCGCACCCCCGCGCGCCGGTCGGAGTGAGCCCGCCCGCGCCGCCGCCGATCGAGCTTCCGGCTCCGGCGCTCGGCATGCTGGCCGCGCAGCCGCGACGCTGGAGCGTGTGGGTGCTGGCTGCCCTGGTGCTGGTGGCCGCCGGGCTTGCGCTCACGGCGCTGCTGCGCCAGGGCGAACAAGCGGTAACCAGCTCGCCGCTGCCCCAGGGCAAGCCACTGCCCAGCGCGGCCGCGCCAGAACCGCCGCCGAGCGCCCCCGCGGCCGCCAACGAGCCCAGCGCGTCGGAGACCGCGACGGGCGCGGCCGCGCCGGCGCCTGAGCCGAGCGCGACCACCCCTGCGGGCAACGCGGCCAGCGCGAGCACAGCGCACGTCGGCGCCCGGCCGTCGTCGCCGGTTGCGCCGGCTCACGCAGCGCCGCCCGAAGAGCCCAGGGAGCCCAGGGTCCACCACGAAGCGGCGGCCAAAAGGCCTGCGCCGGCCGCCAGCGAGAAGCCGCCTGCGGAAAAGCCGGCGCGCCGGCCCAAGCCCGAGGCGGCGCCGGCACCGCCGCCCGATCTGCTGCTGAATCCCTACCGCTGAGCGCTCACACAGGCGCACACGGCCCCTGTTACGGCGCGCCAACAAGCCGCGCCAACAAGCCGCGCCTTTTGACCCCGTTGTTTGCCATCAGCTACACTGCTGGCTGCGTGAGAAACCATGGCTGAATGGGTATGGGAGGCGCGCGCGCGCACCGGTGAGCTCCGTAAAGGCGTCATGGACGCCGAGAACAAGGAGTCCGTCGACCAGCGCCTGAAGGCCCAGAATCTGAACCCGGTTGCGATCCGCAGGAAGGCCGGCGCGCTGCGCCTGCCCTTCGGAACGCCGGTGTCGTCGCAGGAGCTGGTGATCTTCATTCGCCAGTTCGCCACCATGATCGACGCCGGCCTGCCCCTGGTGCAGTGCCTCGAGATCCTCTCCAGCCAGGGCGACAACAAGGCCTTCAACGCCATCCTCAAGGACGTCAAGAACACAGTCGAGGGCGGCGCCACGTTCTCGGAAGCGCTCAAGCGCCACCCCAAGGTGTTCGACGAGCTATTCGTCAACCTGGTGGCAGCCGGCGAGATGGGCGGCATCCTCGACACCATCCTCAACCGCCTCGGCGTCTACATCGAGAAGCGCGTCAAGCTGCAGCGCCAGGTGCGCGGCGCGCTGGTCTACCCGATCGCCGTCCTGTGCATCGCGATCGCGGTGCTCACCATCCTGCTGACCAAGGTGGTGCCGACCTTCGAAAAGATGTTTGCGGACTTCGGCGGCACCGACAAGCTGCCCGCCCTCACCAAGTTCGTGATCGGCATGTCCCACAGCGCGATCGACAAGCTGCCGTTCGCGGCCGCGGGCGCCGTCACCGCCTTCTTCGGCATCTCGTATTCCTACCGCACCAAGCGCGGCAAGCGCTTCTGGCACTGGTTGATGCTGAGCTTTCCGGCGCTCGGCCCGACCATGCGCAAGATCGCCGTCGCCCGCTTCACCCGCACCATGGGCACGCTGCTGGCCTCAGGCGTGCCGATCCTCGACGCCCTACGCATCGTCGCCAAGACCGCCGGCAACGTGCTGATCGAAACCGCGCTCAACAACGTGGCCGACCGCATCACCGAGGGCAAGACCATGGTCGAGCCGCTGGGCGAGACCAAGCTGTTCCCGTCCATGGTCGTGCAGATGATCGGGGTGGGCGAGCAGACCGGCGCGCTCGACCAAATGCTGAACAAGATCGCCGATTTCTACGAGGAAGAAGTCGACGTGGCGGTGAGCGCGCTCACCGCCATGATGGAGCCGATCATGATGGTCGGCATCGGCGGCATGGTGGGCTTCATGTTGATCGCGATGTACATGCCGATCTTCGACATCGCCGGTGCCGTCAAGGCCGAGTGACGGCCGCGCGGCCGCCGGCGCGAGGGCCGATGCGAATGCAGCACACAACCTGGCCGCCTCCCGGCGCGTGCCGCCGATGGTCGACCGCGTGAGCGCGGAGCCGAGCCCCGCGGGTGCGCCGCCTCCAACCAATTCGCTGCTGCCCCCGCCGCCTACCGACCTCGGCGACGACCGCCGCTCGGTGACGCGGTTGCAGCTGTTCATGGGCACGCGCCTGGGCGTGGCCACGCTGCTGCTCGGCGGCACCCTGCTGATCGCGCTGGAGGACAAGCGCGGCTTCGACTCGTTCACCCCGCGCTTCTTGGTCAGCCTGATCGCGGCCATCTACGGGGCCTCGCTGATCTTCGCGGTGTGGTTACTCGGTGCCGCGCACCGTGACCGCGTGGCGCTGGCGCAGGTGGGCACCGACCTGGTCGTGACCACGGGTCTGGTGTACGTGACCGGCGGCCCGACCAGCGGCTTCACCTTCCTGTACGGCGTCGCGGTGCTGATGGCCGCCATGGTCGTCGGCCCGGTGTCCGCGCGCCTGACCGGCGCTGCGGCCATCCTGCTGTACGGGCTACTGTCGGTGAGCCTGGCCGCAGGCTGGATCGCGCCGCCCGCGGACCAGCGGCCCGATGCCTATCTGCCTCCGCTCGGAGAGCTGGCCTACGCCGGTCTGCTCAACGTGCTCGGCCTGCTGCTGGTGACGGTGCTGGCCGGCAACCTCTCGGCGCGGCTGCTGACCGCCGGAGGCCAACTGCAGCTGGCCAAGGCCAGCGCGGCGACCCTGGCGCGCCTCAACGACGACATCGTGCGCTCGCTGTCGTCGGGGCTGCTCAGCACCGACCTCGCGGGCCGCATCCGCACCATCAACCCCACCGGGCTGGAAATGCTACGCGCGCGCGACCGCGACGTCGTGGGCCGCCCGGTTTCGAGCGTGCTCGACGTCGACCGGAGCAGCCTGTTCGACCACATGAGCGACGCCGGGGCGCGGCTCGCGCGCGCCGAGTGCAGCGCGCGCCGCGACGACGGCACGCGCTTCCCGGTCGGCTATTCGATCAACCCGCTGACCAACATCGACGGCACCGCGATCGGCGCGCTGGTGTTGTTTCAGGACCTCAGCGAGATCGCCAGGCTGCGCGAGGTCGCCGCGCGCCAGGAGCGCCTGGCGGTGCTCGGCCGTCTATCCGCCGGGCTCGCGCACGAGATCCGCAACCCGTTGGGCTCGATCTCCGGCTCGGTGCAGCTGGTGCGCGAGTCGCCGCACCTGGATGGCGAAGAGCGGCACCTGCTCGGAATCATCCTGGACGAGGTGGAGCGCCTGGACGATCTGGTCGCCACCATGCTGCAGGTGGGACGCCCGCGCGCGCCGCTGCGCGGCCGCCACGACCTGCGCGCCACCGTCGACGCCGTGGCCGAGATGGCCGGCCGTGGCGCAGCCGCCGCCAAGCGCGTGCGCATCGAGCGCGTCCTGCCGGACACGCCGGTGTGGGCCTGGGTCGACGGCGACCAGGTCCGCCAGGTGGTCTGGAACCTGGTCAAGAACGCGCTGCAGGCCGCGCCCTCGGGCAGCTGTGTGCGGATTGCCGCGGCGAGCCGCCCCGATGGCAGCGCCGTGCTCGAGGTGCGCGACGAGGGCCAGGGGATCGACCCCGGCCAGCGCGACAAGGTCTACAACATGTTCTATTCCGAGCGCACGCACGGCGCCGGCATCGGACTGGCGCTGGTGCGCCAGATCGTCGACGCGCACGGTGGCACGATCGAGATCCAGAGCGAGCAGCAAAAGGGCGCCACCTTCATCGTGATCCTGCCGCCAGCGCAGCCGCAGGGGCAATCCAAGCACCTGCTCGACGCCCCCGCCTAGCCAAGCGCCGCCAGCCACTCGCGCAGTCGCTCGCCCGGATCGGGCGCGCGCATCAAGGCTTCGCCGATCAGCACCGCGTCGGCGCGCGATTGCGCCACGCGCGCCAGGTCCTCGGTGCTCGTGATCCCGCTCATGTGAATCGCGATCCGGTCGGAGGGCACGCGCTCGATCGCGCGCCGGGCTCGCTCCGTATCGACGCCGAAGCTGCGCAGGTCGCGCGCGTTGACGCCGATGATGCGCGCCGAGGTGGAGAGCGCGAGATCGAGCTCGCGCTCGTCGGCGGCCTCGACCACCGGCTCCATCCCCTGCCCGCGCGCCTCGGCGATCAGCGCGCGCAGCGCGCCCTCGTCCAGGGCGCGCACCACCAGCAGCACCATGTGCGCGCCCAGCGCCCGGGCTAGCGTCACCTGCAAGGGGTCGAGCACGAACTCCTTGAACAGCAGCGGCACGCTCGCCGCGGCCGCAGCGCGCCGCAGGTCGAGCGGGCTGCCACCGAAGCCTGGACCGTCGCACAGGACGCTGATCGCGGCCGCACCGCCGCGGTCGTACTGCCGCGCGAGCGCCTGCACCGCGCCCCGCGCGCGCGTCCGGATCACGCCAGCGCTGGGACTGCTGTGCTTGATCTCCGCGATCACACGCGGCGCAGCGCCGGGTGCGCGCCGCAGGGCTGCGAGCGCGAGCGCGCCGCGGTCGCCGCCGTCCGCCGCATGCGGCGCCCGGCCCGCGTGCCCGCGCCGGCGCGCGTTCTCGCGCCGCTTTCGCGCCAGAATCAGCCCGAGGTGATCGATCGCGCCCGCCACGCCGTGATCCTCCCCCGGCTACCCACCGAACGCCAGCCAGGCGTCGAGCTTGCCCTTGGCTGCGCCCGAGTCGAGCGCCTGGGCTGCGCGCTCGGCGCCCTCGCGCGGGCTGCCGGCCACGCCGGCCGCGCACAGCGCCGCGCCCGCGTTTGCCAGCACCGCGTCGCGGCGCGGACCGCGCTCCCCGGCCAAGATCGCCCGGACAATCGCGGCGTTTTCGGCCGCGTCGCCTCCGCGCAGCGCGGCCGGCTCGGCCGCGCTCAGCCCGAAGTCCTCCGGTCCGATCTCGAAACGCCTGATCTCGCCGCCGCGCAGCTCCGCCACCGCGGTCGGCCCCGAGAGCGAGACCTCGTCCAAACCGCCGTGCCCGTGCACCACCCAGGCGGCCTGCGTGCCAAGCATGCCCAGCACCTGCGCCATGGTCTGCAGCCGCGTGGGGTCCCCGACCCCGAGCAGCTGATGGGTCGCACCGGCCGGGTTGGTCAGCGGGCCGATGAAGTTGAACAGCGTGCGCACCCCGATCTCGCCGCGCACCGGGCCGACGTGCCGCATCGCCGGATGATGCGCGCGCGCAAACATGAAGCCGATGCCCACGCTGTCGATGCAGCGGCCGATGCGCTCGGGCGGCTGGCCGAGATCGAGGCCGAGCGCTTCGAGCACATCGGCGCTGCCAGCCTTGGAGGTCGCGGCGCGGTTGCCGTGCTTGGCCACGCGCACGCCGGCGGCCGACACCACAATCGCGCTGATGGTCGAGATATTGAAGGTGCCCGAGGCGTCGCCGCCGGTGCCGCAGGTGTCCAGCAGCGGCCCCGACCCGCTCACCTTCACCACGATCGCCTGCCGGCGCATGCTGCGCGCGGCTGCGGCCAGCTCCTCGGCGGTCTCCCCCTTCATCCGCAGCGCCACCAGCAGCGCCGCAATCTGCGCCGTGCTGACCTCGCCGCGCAGGATCGCGTCGATTGCGCCTTCCATCGCCTGCGCGTCGAGATCTTGGCCGTCGGCCACGCGCGCGATCCAGGTCCTGATCACGCCGCCGCCTCACGCCGGCGCGCGCCGCCGCCGGGCAGCAGCTCGAGAAAGTTGCGCAGCATCGCATGTCCGTGCTCGGTCAAGAACGACTCGGGGTGGAACTGCACACCCTCGATGGCAAGACTGCGGTGGCGCAGCCCCATCACCTCGCCCTCGGCGGTCCAGGCGCTGATCTCGAGCTCGGGCGACAGGCTACCGCGATCGACGATCAGCGAATGGTAGCGAGTGGCGCGGAACGGGCTGGGCAACCCGCGAAACAACCCGCCTCCGTCGTGCTCGATCGGCGAGGTGCGGCCATGCATCAAACGCGGGGCGCGCACCACCGCGCCGCCAAATGCCTGCCCGATCGCCTGGTGGCCCAGACACACCCCGAGCAACGGCAGCTTGCCGCCCAGCTTCCGGACCACCTCCAGCGAGATTCCGGCGCCGTCGGGCGTACCCGGACCCGGCGAGATCAGGATCCCCGCCGGCGCGAGGCGCTCGATGCCCGCGATGTCGATCGCGTCGTTGCGGAACACCTCCACCTCGGCGCCCAGCTCACCCAGGTATTGCACCAGGTTGTAGGTGAACGAGTCGTAGTTGTCGATCACGAGGATCATCACGGCTCAAGGGAGCAAATTTTCACCTGGCGTGCAAGGACAGCGGCCTAGCCTCCACGCCGAAGCCGCGCTCGGCGAAGAACTTGTCGATGCGCAGGTTGACGTGCTGGGCGTGATCCATGAGCAAGTAGTGGCCGGCGCCCGCGAGCAACAGGTATTCGGCACCGGGGATGCGGTGCACCAGCCGCTCGAGCGCGGCGCGCGGCGTGAACGGGTCGCGGTCGCCGCCGATCACCAGCGCCGGCACGTCGATCGCCCCGAGCGCAGGGCTCAGATCGTGCTCCGACATCTCACGCAGCGTGCCAATCAAGGCGTCCAGATCGAGCCGCGCGAAGTTGCGCGCGACCTCCGCGAACAGCTCGGGGTCGACGTCCGCGCCCACCAGGCCCAGCCGGCGCGCCCAGGTGAAGGTCTCGGGCGACTTGCTGCCAGCTTGCACCAGCGAGGCCAGCAGGGCCGACGGCGTGCGCGCGAACAACTCGAGCAACGCGGGGTACAGTCTGCGGATGCGGCCCGCCTCCGGGCACGCACCCCAGGGCGCGCGCGCGCCGCCCGCGACCAGCACGAGCAACGCGATGTTCGCGGGATCGTCGGCGAACAGCTGCAGCGCAACCTGCACGCCGAGCGACCAGCCCAGCACCGCAGCACGCCCGCCGCCTTCGTGCTCCAGGATGGCACGCGCATCGCACGCGTGCTCGGCGATCGTGGGGCGGCCGCCCTCCGCGCGGCGATCGCGGTACACGCCGCGGTAGTCCCACACCAAACAGCGATACCGATTTGACAAGTGCGCAATCTGGTTCCGGAAGGCTTCCGAGCTCGCGCCCAGCCCACCTGCGAACAGCAGGGGCGGCCCGCTTCCAAACGCGTGGTAGACGATCTCACCCCGGCGCGAGGCGAGTCTGCGTTCGGCCTGCAACGGCTTCATCGCCGGAGCACTCTACCACTGGCGCGTGGCGGGTCGCCGCCCTGCGCCATGGAAAAGCCCACAACTGCCCAGTGTTTGCACACTTGGGCCTATACGCCGACTCGACCCCGTAGTATAAGGGTTTGACTCGACTGAGCTTTTTGGCATACACGTGCGTCCGCTTGACACTCTCGAGCGCGCACGGATACCGTGCCTAGCTTATCGGACACCGGCGGCAGACCAGGTTAGACAGCCCACTGCGAGCTGCGAGCAAGTCCACGAGCAAGGCCAGAGGCAATGGCAACACCGTCAAACAAACCGCGTGATATCAAGGACCTGAAAGCCCGATTGGGCCGTACCGTGACCCCCGGCCAAGTGGGGGGGTCGATGCCGCCCGTGGGCCGCGGGGGGTCCGTTCCTCCGCCCGTCGCAGGCGGGTCGGTGCCGCCTGGAATGCGGCCGCCGATCGGCAATCCGCTGGCCCCGGCGAGCGTGCCGGCGCCGCCGTTTGCCGGGCCCACCTCGCAGCAGCCCGGAGCCAGGCTGCCGCAGCCGGTGGCGCGCCCCGGCGCCGCTCCGGTTCCCGGCGCCGCTCCGGCACCCGCGGCGCGACCGGCGGGCGTGGCGCCGTTCGACGTGATGGCGCCGGCCGTTGTGGCCGAAAAGAAAGTGCGCCTCGTCATCGACGACTCGGCGGTCAAGGAAGACGAGATCGGCCGCAAGTCGAACATGCGCAACGTCGTGTTGCTTCTGATCGGACTGGTGTTCGGTCTGGCCGCCGGCTTCATGGTCTTCAGCACCGGCGCCGAGCGCAAGCAGTACAACATGGCCGTGCGCGACGGAAAGGACATCTACGCGCGCATCCAGGCGGTTTCCAAGCAGCTCGACAGCGCCAAGGAAGACCTGCACAAGGTGGTGGAGGCCTCGTCGGGCGGCCCGGGCAAGCAGGCGCATGTCGACTACGCGTCGGTGCAGCAGCTGGTCGGCATCAAGAAACCCTTCTCGGCCGGCGAGTTCTCGCGGCGCCGCTACCTGGCCTTCCCCACCTCGGTGGTGGATGACCTGTTCGACTACTACAACAACATCAATTTGATGTGGGACAAGTTCGCCGTGCTGAGCGCCAAGACCGCGGGCGACAACGCGCGCAAGAAGCTCGACGAGTCCGCGAAGACGACGGACCAGCTGCTGACCACCGACTACGGCCTGGTCGTCACGAAATCCGGTGACCTGTTCGCAGGCGGGCTGGTCGTGGTGCGGCCCAAGCCCCCGGACGCCGCCGACGATGCCGCCAAGTCCAAGTCCAAGTCCAAGGGCAAGGGCAAGGGCAAAGCCGAGAAGGACGACGCCAGCCAGATCATGCTGGTCTCGTCGCGCGAAGGCGGCCGCGAGGTCGAGCGCAAGCTGTTCACGGGCCAGCCGGAGTTTGCGGACAAAGAAGGCGACTACGTGATTCTGGTGGACAAGGGCCACAGCATGCCGATTCTCGGGGCGGGCGCGAAGCTCTTCGGCGACTTCCGCGGCGAGCTGATGGAGACCCAGGCGCTGATGGACAAGACGGTCGAAATCCAGGGGCGCCTGCTCAAGGAGCTGGGCAAGGTGGCTGCGCTCGAAGAGCAGAAGTTCTTCTGAGAGCGCGGGCGCCGTCTTGGTGTACCCTCGAGGGGTGCAGGAAGAGGTCGAGAAGCTGATCGCCGAGTACCTGCGGCCTCTGATCGAGGCCGACGGGGGGCGCATCGAGCTGATCGAGGTCGCGGAATCGCGGATCGTGTTGCGCTTGTCCGGCGCCTGCGGCGGATGCCCGGGTAAGCCCTACACGCTCAGCCGGATCGTCGAGCCCGCGCTGCGGCGCGCGCTGGGCCAGGACATCGAGATCGAGACCCGCGAGGGCAGCTGACTGGCTAGAGGCGCCGCTTACGCCACAAGAGTGGGTGCGGGTAGTCGTATCGTAGTCGTGCGCGTGCGTAGTCGCGCCCGTCCAAGCTGGTCGCTGCACTGCGTCCGTGGGTGAGCACGCGCACGACTACGAGGCTCGTCTACGTGGATGACGACGGCGGGTCACCACCAACCAATCGCGACCCGTGCTCTCGCCGGCGGCTCAGAGCCCCAAGCCGGAGATCGGGTCGTTCTCGTTGGTGACGCCCGAGCCCTCGCTGGAGCTCGAAGAGCTCTTGGCCTTGCTCTTGGTCTTGGTCTTGCCGGCGGAGGCTTCCTCGGAGCCTTGCGACGGAGCCGCATTCTGGTGCAGGCGGCCGGTGATGCGGTCGACGATGTTCGGCGAGTCGTCGGGGTTGCCCGAGCGATCGGAGGTTACGGCGTCGACGAGCGAGTTGGTCTTTTCCCCGCTCTGAGAGCGATCGTCGTGGCTGCGCAGGCGCGCCAGCTTGTCGACCGTGGCCTTCTCTTCGAACACCAGGGAGTAGAACCCGTAGAAGCCGGTCTCGTCCACGGCGCGCAGGCGCGTCTGCTTGTCCTGCCACTCGATCCAGTGCCGCCGCCCTTCACCCGGCCGCACCTCGCCCTCGACGTCCTTGCCGTTGCCGAAGCGGCGCTGCACTGACCCGGCGAAGGTGTCGAAGTTACCCGCCGGGAAGACCGAGGCGTCGAAGGCCTTGTACCACTTCCACAGCTTGCCGCCGATCATGAAGTAGAAGTTCTGCGAGTTGCCGTCACGCACGACGATCATCGATTCGTCGTTGCCCTGGGTAAACTCGCCCTTCAGGAAGCTCACGTCCCAGCCGGTCGAATGCCCGTCGAACTCGACGTAGCCCTTGTTCAGCGCGTCCAGCTCCCGGCGCGCCTGCTGGCGCAGGTTATCGTCCTCGACCGCGTCCTTGGCCTTGGCAAGCAGCGGGCGGTACTTCTCTCTGAGCTTGTCGGTGAAGTACTTCATCAGCTCGTCTTTGGTCATGCCCCAGTGGATGTTGCCCATCGACTCGGCGATCTTCTGGCTGGTCGGGACCGCTTGGGCCTTCTTCTTCTTCTTCGAGCCCTTCTTCGCCTCGGCGCCAGTTGCGGCCAGACCGACCGCCAAGACGGCCGTGAGCACTGTCACGAGAACGCGCTTCATCGGTTCCTCCACTCCACCAGAGGCACTTAGCCTCCTACAAGTAGGTCACGGTATCCCACTTGCACCGCACCCTCAAGCCGGCGCCGGTGCCGGCGCCGCCGCAGGCCGTCCGTGGCCGGCCACGGGGCTCAGACGCCTACCTGGTGCCCGTTGTTCACACGCTCAGGTGGGGAAGAAGTGCCAGAAAACCCTGCGTTGACCGGCCCGGAAGCGTTCGGCACTCTGCTGCAGTGCGGTCCGCAACGCTTCACGGGCGTCCTGGACGGAAGCTCGCCCTGCTCGCCCTGCTCTTGCTCGGTTGCGGTCCAGCACGCGAAAATGGAGTGCTCGGCTCGGTCGATTTGGGAGACGATTTCGTCGCGCCCCAGCTTCAGCTCGACGACGCGTTCTTCTACTGCCGGATCCAGCCCGACGTGCTGACCAAGTACTCCTGCGCCAGCGGAGGCTCCGGCGAGCAGGGCAGCTGCCACGACACGCGCTCGTCGCTGCGCCTGATGGCGACCGACGCGCCCCCACCCTGCGACAAGAACGGCGCCGTGACCGACGCGATTCCGGACGCGTACCAGTCCAACCTCGACGCCGTGCGCTTCAGCGTGCAGTCGGACCCGCTCAGCAGCCCACTGTACTTGCGGCCGCTCAATCACGCTTCGCACCCGCGCGCGATCTTCGGCGAGAACGACGAGGCCGCCAAGCTGATCGTGGAATGGATCTCGGGCGCGAACCCATGAGCCGGCCGGGCCCCAGCACGCGAGCCGCGGCCTGCCGCGGCACCTGCCTGTGGGCCGCGGCCGCGGCCTTGCTCGCTGGCTTGCAGCCGGCGCGCTGCCTGGCCGAGGTGCAGCCCTACGCGCGCGTGATCGTCGAGACCGCGATCGTGCGCGCGGGCCCCGGGCTCGGCTTTCGCCGCGTATACGCCGCCCAGCGCGATCAGGTGTTCCCGATTCGCGCGCGCGCGACCCAGGGTTACTGGTTCCAGATCGAGCTGCCCGATTCGACCCGCGGCTGGATCCCCGGCGATCTGGTCTACAACCTCGAGGTCGGCGACGAGGAGGCGCACGGCGGCCGCTTTCTGCCGTGGTTGTTCGCGCCTCCGCCGCTGCCGGGCGCGCATGGCGAGATCGCGATCACCGCCGGCATGCTCGCCGGCGGCGGGATGCTCGCAGTGCGCCCCACGCTGCTGCTCGACCCGGCCTTCGGCTTCGAGCTCAGCGGGGCGGCCGCGGTCGCCAGCGGCGGAAGGTTGCTGCTGGCCACGCTCGGGCCGGTGGTGAACGTGTTCCCCAGCTCGCCGGTCGTGCCCTTCGCCACGCTGCAGGGCGGCGTCACCGCCAGCAGCCCGAACGCCGACACCTTTTTGCTCAGGTCGGGCAGCATCGCCACCATGAGCGCCGGAGCGGGGCTGCGCATCGGCTTCCGCTACCGCCTGACATTGCGTCTGGAGGCGCGCTCGTATGTGTTCTTCCAGCCCGACCGCACCGTTTCTCAGGAGGAGCTCAGTGCAGGCCTCACCGTGTTCTTTTGAGTCGCCGGCGCGCGCTCGGACCGACGTCGCGCGCGCGGCCGTGGTCGCCCTGCTGCTGGCGTTCACGCTCGTGCTCGACGGCTGCGCCACCGTGCGTCCGGAGGAGAAGGAGCGGCTGGCCGAGCCGTCGATGACCTTCACCGCGGGGGGCATGGCCCAGAGTCACGAGGAGCACATGCTCGACAACCGCGAGGGGTCGTACGGCGCGGGCAACGCGCGCGGAGGCGGCTGCGGATGCAACTAGCTTTGCGCCCGCGCCGCCTCGCAGCATGGCTGTGCGCGGCGCTGTGGCTCGCGGCGCTCACGCCCGGCCAGGCGCGCGCCCAGGCCGAGGGCGCGGGCCGGGCGCAGATCGGGGTCGGCTCGTCGATCTTCCACGAGGGCGGCGGCACGCTCGACATGACCGTGATCACCCCAGAGCTGGACGCGGACGTGAACCTGACCAACGGCGTGGCGGTCAACGCCGCCTACACCGCGGACGTGGTCAGTGGTGCCAGCGTGGCGGTGGTCGACGCGCCCGCGGCCAACGTGGACGCGATCAGCAGCGCCAGCGTGCACGACGTGCGCCACGTGGTCGGCGGCGGGCTCAGCGTCCGCGACGGTCAGAGCACGCTGTCGGGCGACTATCACTACGGGATCGAGAACGACTATCGCTCCAATTCCTTCGACGCGAGCGCGCGCACCGACCTGTTCGACCGCGACACCACGCTGGAGATCACCTACGCCCGCGCCTTCGATCGGGTCTGCGACGGGCCCAATGCCGGCGAGCCGGTGCTCAAGGCGCGGCTCGATTCCTCCGACGGCTGCTTCAACTCCGCCCGCAAGGATCGCCACTCGCGCGCGTTGGGGATGCAGACGCTGCAAGCCGCCTGGACCCAGCAGTGGACGCCGGTGCTGAGCATGCAGGCGATCGCCAGCGCGCAGTTCCTGCACGGCTTCCAGGCCAATCCGTATCGCGCTGTGCGCATCGGCCGCAGCGCGGCCCAGGAGCACCATCCCAACGACCGGGCGCGCTATGCGCTCGGGGTCGGGCTACGCATCTGGATCGCGCCGCTGTCGGGCGCGCTGCAGCCGCAGCTGCGCGCCTATCGCGACACCTGGAACATCCGCTCGCTCAGCGCCGAGCTGGGCTACGAGCAGACGCTCGGCCAGGGGCTGCGCTTCCGCGCGCGCGGCCGCTACTACCTGCAGAGCGGCGCCGCGTTCTACTCCGACGACTACGTGCTCGATCCCAAGGGCCAGTACTTCACCGGAGACAGAGAGCTCTCGCCCATGAGCAGCGCGCTGCTGGGCGGACAGGTCACCTGGTCGGTGCCGCCCGATGCCCAGGGCGAGGTGCTGGGCTTGCTGAGCGGGCTCGACATCGTGCTCGGCGCCGACCTGCTCAAGAGCTGGTTCGACCACTTCCACTACGACCGCGCGGAGGTGCCCAACACCACCGCCGTGCTCGGCACCCTGAGCGTGCTGGCCGGCTTCTGAGCGCGTGCGGGACCTTCGCCGGCGCGAGCTTCGGTCGCTTTTCGCCCCGGCTCGCGCCGGGCGCCGGGGTTTGCGCGGTCGCCGGCTTGCACCGCGCGCGAGCTGCCCTTAGCCTGCCCCGCCATGTCGTCCAAGCCCGCCGCTGACCGCGCCGGCGAAGCGCCGCCGGAGTGCTTCGCCGTGGTGATGGCGGGGGGCTCGGGCACGCGCTTCTGGCCCGCGTCGCGAGCCGCCCGGCCCAAGCAGTTCCTGCAGCTGGCCGGCTCGGCGGAGAGCCTGCTGCAAGCCAGCGTACGGCGCGCCGCCGCGCTGGTCGGGCTCCCGCGTGTGCTGGTCGTGACCGGCGAGCCGCACGGTGCGCTGGCGCGCGAGCAGCTACCCGGGTTGCCGGAGCAGAACCTGCTGCTCGAGCCGCTCGGACGCAACACCGCGCCATGCCTGGCGTGGGCCGCCGCGCGCATCCGCAAGCGCGCCCCGCGGGGCGTGATCGCGGCGCTACCGGCCGACCCCCACATCGGGGACGAGCGCCTGTTTCAGGCCGCGCTGGAGCGCGCGCTACAGGCGGCAGCCGGCGGCGCGATCGCGACGCTGGGCGTCAAGCCCTCGCGCGCGGAGACGGGCTACGGCTATCTCGAGGTCGGCGAGCCGGTCAGCGAGGGCGTGCACCGGGTCGACGCGTTCATCGAGAAGCCCGACCGCGAGCGCGCACAGCGCTTCGCGCAGAGCGGCCGGCATCTGTGGAATAGCGGCATGTTCTTTTTCCGCGCGGACGTGATCCTGCGCGCGATCGCGCGCCACCTGCCCGAGCTCGGCGCCTTCGTGGCGCGCTGCGAGCACGCGCAGGACGCCGGCGCCGAGCAGGCCGTGGTGGCCGAGAGCTATCCGGCGTTGCAGGCCGTGTCGATCGACTACGGCGTGATGGAAAAGACCGACGGTATCGTGGTGGTGCCGGCCGCCTTCGGCTGGGACGACCTGGGCAGCTGGGGCGCCGCCTGGGCGCTCGCCGCCAAGGACCCCGAAGGCAATGCGGCGCGCGCCGAGTTGCTGGCGATCGACGCCGGCGGTTGCCTGGTCAGCGCCGCGCCGGACAAGCTGGTGGTGCTGCTGGGGGTCGAGGACTTGGTGGTGGTCGACACGCCTGACGCGCTGCTGGTGGTGCCGCGCGACCGCGCCCAGGACGTCGGCCAGGTGGTCAAGACGCTGAGGGCCCGCGGCCGCACGCGCCATCTCTGAATCAACGCGGCCCGGAGCGGCCGCCACCGATGGAGCCGACATGAATCCGCTTATCTTTCGAGAGTACGACATCCGCGGCGAGGCCGAGCGCGATCTCGACGACGAGCTGGCGCGGGACCTCGGACGCGCCTTCGGCAGCTTCCTCGCGCGACAGGGCAAGCGCTCGATGGCGCTCGGGCGCGACTGCCGGCTGAGCTCGGACCGGCTGCACGCGGCGCTGCTCGAGGGCTTGCTGCAGGCGGGGATGCACGTGGTCGACCAGGGCATCGGTCCCACGCCGCTGCTCTACTTCGGGGTGTTTCACCGCGACCTCGAGGGCGGCGTGCAGATCACCGGCAGCCACAATCCGCCGCACGAAAACGGCTTCAAGCTGATGTGCGGCAAGCAGACATTGGCGGGCGACGAGATCCGCGCGCTGCGCGAGATGATCACGCGCCAGGATTTCGACCTCCCGGGCGGCGGTCGGGTCGAGAGCTACGACCCGCAGCCGGCCTACTGCGGCTACATGCGCGGCAATCTGCGGCTCGCGCGCACGGACCTGCGCTTTGCGGTCGACGCCGGCAACGGCGCCGGGGGGCCGCTCGCGCTGGCGGCGATGCACGCGCTTGGCCTCGCGCCCGAGGCCATGTACTGCGAGATGGACGGAACGCTTTCCCCACCATCACCCGGACCCGTCCATGCCGCAGAACCTGAGCGCGCTGATCGAGCGCGTGCGCGACCAGCAGCTGGAGCTCGGCATCGCCTACGACGGCGACGCCGACCGACTCGGACTGATCGACGAACGCGGCGAGATCATCTGGGGCGACCGCATCCTGATCCTGTTCTCGCGCGAGATCCTGCGCCGGCATCCGGGGGCACCGATTCTGGGCGAGGTGAAGTGCTCGCAGACGCTGTACGACGACATTGCCAGCCACGGCGGGCGCCCGATCGTGTGGAAGACCGGCCACTCGCTGATCAAGAAGAAGATGAAGGAGGAGTCGGCGCTGCTGGCCGGCGAGATGAGTGGGCACCTGTTCTTCGCGGATCGCTACTACGGCTTCGACGACGCGATCTATGCCTCGCTTCGCGCGCTCGAAATCGTGGCGGCCGCGGGCCAGCCCCTGTCGGAGCTGCTGGCCGACGTGCCCGTGACCTACGCTACGCCCGAGATCCGCGTCGATTGTCCCGACGCGGTCAAATTCGACGTGGTCGGTCGGGTGCTGGAGCGCTTCCGGCCCACGCACGAGGTGCTCGACGTCGACGGTGCGCGGATCAAGTTCGAGGACGGCTGGGGTCTGGTGCGCGCCTCCAACACGCAGCCCGCGCTGGTGCTGCGCTTCGAGGCGGGCTCGCAGGCGCGTCTGGACACCATCCGCGCCGAGGTCGAGGGCGTGGTCACGGAAGCCCGCGGCTGAGCGCCAAGCGAGCCAGCGATTCAAAGGAAGCGGGAAGACCGGCTGCGGATCTGGCCTTCTGGCCTTCCCGTCTTGCTGTTGTCTTGTCCTCGGCCCGCGGCCCGCCACGTCACTTGTGCTTGGTCAGCGTGGCGCTGAGGCTCGCGACCAGGTGGTCACCCTCCGGCTTGTAGTCGGCGGCGCTCGCGCTGAGCTTGGCCACGCCGTAGCCGTCCAGGTAGACCAGCAGCTCCACGGGCGCGTCAATCGGCTGATTCTCCACCCGTACGTCGGGCGTGAAGCCGATCAGCTGGTAGACCTTGGCGCCCGGCGGCGAGGTGATCACGCGCACCGAGCCGAGCTGCGCCTCGGGGCTGCCCATCTCCTGCGGCAGGCGCGTCGGCCCCAGCTCCCACTCCCCGTGGTGCGGGC
Source organism: uncultured delta proteobacterium (assembly GCA_963778655.1). Lineage (GTDB taxonomy): Bacteria > Myxococcota_A > Polyangia > Polyangiales > JAFGIB01 > CAVZVA01. Next base: position 387,218 of record CAVZVA010000005.1, on the reverse strand, counting down.
TGGCGTCGCCCAGCTGCAGCGCCAGCTCGTAGCGCGGCTCGCCCCCTTCGTGCTGCCACTGCGCGTCGGCGGGGACCACCGCGCGCGAGGGCGCGTGGCCGGGTGCCACTGCGACGAACTCGTAGGCCACGCCCAGGGGTAGCTTGGGCGCTACGGCCGGCCCGGCGCCGATCAGCATCAACACCTGCGCGCGCTCGGGGGTGCTCTGCACGCGCAGCTCGCCCACTCGCGGCATGGGCTTGTGCTCGGGCTTGGGCGCGGCCGCGGAGCTGGTGGGCGCCGGGCCGCGCAGCCCGAGCAGCGAGCGCGCGCCGTCGCGCCCGAGCATCACGTACGCGGCGATCAGCACGCCAGCCAGCAGCGCCAGCCCCAGACCCAGTCGCGCTCCGACCCCGGCGCCTCCGCGCGACATCGCATGCTCGAGCTCGTCCAGCATGGCGACCCCGCCGTGGCCCGGTCGCGCCGCCTCGGCCGTGAGCTCGCGCGGCACGCGCGGCGCCGCCAGCGCCGCGCGCGGGGGCGTGGCGCGCGGCCTGGCCTTGCGCGCGGGCCGCGTCGCGGGCGTTCGCTCGGGCGCCCGCGCCGGTGGGTCCGCCGAGCGATCGGGGCGCAACTCGTCGAGGTCCACCTCGGCCGTGATGTCCTCGCGCGGGCGCAGCCTGCGCGAGGGCGACGGCGTGCCCAGCACCGCGTCGAGCTCGTCGTCGAGGGCGTCGGAGTCGGGCGTGGACACGGACGCGGCGGCGGTGCGCCCCGTGTCGCGCCGCACCTCGCGCAGCAAGCGGGCGAGGACACGGCGCATGGCGCCGCGGTTGAGCGGGACCAGCGTGGCCTCGAGGTCGTCGCGCAGGCGCAGCAGCGTCCATTGGCCGTCGCTCGGTCCCTGCTCGACCAGCTCGAGCAGCATGGGCGGCACACCGGGCGCCGAGCGCACCAGCAGGTCGCCGAGCAGCGAGACCAGCGCATGACAGGCGTCCTGTTCCGTGGCCGCGGGCGGCGTGGCGCCGATCGACACTTCGCCCTCGTCGCTGAGCTCCACCTCGGCGGCCGCCACCAGCGGCAGCGACGGCGCATCCGAGGTGGCCTCCAGCACGAGCACCTGCTCGGTGGCCTCGAGCAGAACGAACGCGCCCATCTCGAAGGGCAGCGGAATGCCCTTGCGCGCCAAGGCCGACAGCAGTTGCTCGATGCTCAGGCTCATGCTGGATCAGAGAGCGCTCAGAAGTATCACGAAACTCGCGCGCGAGTTCATCGACTCGGCGGCGCCGCCGAGCCCGCGCCGGCGGCCGCCAGCGCGTCGCTGAGGCTGAACGCGCCGCTGTAGAGCGCGCGGCCGCACACCGCGGCCCGCACGCCGGCGGCTGCCAGCGCGCGGACGTGCTCGAGGCTGCCGATGCCGCCCGAGGCAATCACGGTCGCGGCCACCTCGGCCTGTAGTGCGGCCGTCGCCCCCACATCGGGCCCCTGATTGGTGCCATCGCGATCGATCACGGTGTGAAGAATCGCGGCCGCGCCCCAGGCGTCGACCTGGCGGGCGAGCGAGAGCGCGCTGCGGCCGCTGCCTTGCAGCCAGCCCTCCACCGCGACCTCGCCGTCGCGCTCGTCGACCGCCACGATCACGCAGCCCGGGTGGGCAGCGCACAACGCCTGCACCAGCTCCGGCTGCTTGATCGCCGCGGTGCCGAGCACGACCCGCGCCACGCCGGCCTGCAGCCAGCGCTCCGCGCCCGCGCGGTCACGGATGCCGCCGCCCACCTGCAGCTGCAGCGGGGCCGCCTGCAGGATGGCCGCGATCGCCTCGGCGTTGCCTGCCTTGCCATCGCGCGCGCCGTCGAGGTCGACCACGTGCAGGCGTCGCGCGCCCTGCTCCCAAAAGCCCCGTGCCTGGCCCGCGGGGTCGTCCGAGTAGACGGTGACCGCCGCGTAGTCGCCCTTGCGCAGGCGCACCACCTTGCCGCCGAGCAGGTCGATGGCGGGAATCAGCTCCACGGCCTACCTACTCGACCAGCGTGCCCTTGGTCGAGGGCACGGCCGAAGAGCGCGGCTCGAGCTCCACCGCCTGGCGCAGCGCCCGCGCCAGGGCCTTGAAGCAGATCTCGATGATGTGGTGCAGCACGTGCCCCTCGATCAGGTGCAGGTGCAGGTTGCAGCCCGCGCCGCGCGCGAAGCCTTCGAAGAACACCTCCGCGAGCTCGCTGTCGAACTCCCCGAGCTTGGCCTTGGGCAGCGCCACGCGCCACACGAAGTACGGGCGCCCCGAGAGGTCGAGCGCGCAGGTCACGCACGCCTCGTCCATCGGCAGCGTGGCCGAGCCGTAGCGGCGAATCCCCGCGCGGTCGCCCAGCGCTTGCGCCACCGCCTGGCCGATCGCGATCCCGATGTCCTCGGTGGTGTGGTGGCCGTCGATCTCGACATCGCCGCTGGCCTGCACCGTCAGGTCGAGCATGCCGTGGCGGCCGAGCTGGTCGAGCATGTGGCTGAGGAAAGGCAGCGGCGTGTCGATGCGGTGTTGCCCGCTGCCGTCGAGATCGACCTCGACGCGGATCTGGGTCTCGCGCGTCTTGCGCTCGAGCTTGGCGTGGCGGCCCATGACGGCCGCTACGATAGCACGCTCGCGCGCGCGGCGCCGGGCCTCGCCGCCTCGTTGCGCGAGGGTCACGCGCCGTTGCTGGGCGGCTCGCCCTCGGGCGGGTTGTTGGGCGGCGGCATGCTGCCGCCCTGCCCTTCCTCGTCGCGCTCCGCGATCAAGCCCACGTCGACCACGCGCTCGTTGTCGTCCAGACGGATCACCCGAACGCCCTGCGTGTTGCGCCCGGCCAGCCGCACCTCGGAGAGGTTGGTGCGGATCAGCTGGCCGGCGTCGGTCACCGCTACCAGCTCATCGACCTCGGTCACCAGGCACAGGCTCACCACCGCCCCGTTGCGAGCCGAGGCGTCCATCGCGATGATGCCGATGCCGCCGCGGTTCTGCACCCGCCATTCGCTCAGCGGCGTACGCTTGCCGTAGCCGTTCGCGCTCACGCTGAGCACCTGCTGCTCCTCGGACTGGATCACGTCCATGCCGATCACGGCATCGCCTTCGCGCAGCTCGATCCCTCGCACCCCGCGCGCGTCCCGGCCCATGCGCCGCACGTCCGCGGCGTGGAAACGGATCGACATCCCGCGCGCGGTGCCGATCAGGATGTCTTGTTCCTCGTTGCAGACCCGCGCGGAGAGCAGCTGGTCCTCGGGCGCCAGCGCTACTCCGATGATCCCGGTGGTGCGGATGTTCTGGTAAGCGCTGAGCTGGGTGCGCTTGACCGTGCCGCCTTTGGTGCAGGTGATCAGATCGTCACCCTCGCGGAACTCTTTGATGGGGACGATCGCGGCAACGCGCTCGCCCGGCTCCAGCCCGACGAAGTTGACCAGCGCCCTGCCCCGCGACGCGCGCGAGGCCTCGGGGATCTCGTAGACCTTCTTCAGATAGGCGATGCCGCGCGCGCTCAGATACAGCACGTGGTCGTGGTTGTTGGCGATGAAGATCTGCTCGACGAAGTCCTCGTCGCGCGTCTCCATCGCGCGCCGCCCGCGCCCGCCGCGCCCCTGGGCTCGGTACTCGCTGACGGGAACGCGCTTGATGTAGCCGGCGTGGGTGACCGTGACCACCACGTCCTCGTGCGAGATCAGGTCCTCGATGTTGATGTCGCCTTCGGCCTGCACGATCTCGGTGCGGCGCGCGTCTCCGTAGCGCTCCTTGATCTCGTCGAGCTCGGTGACGATCACGCCCTTGAGCTCGTCCTCGCTGTCGAGAATCGCGCGCAAGCGCTGGATGGTCTGGCACAGCTCGGCGTACTCGGAGACCAGCTTCTCGCGCTCGAGGCCGGTCAGCCGCGACAACCGCATCTCGAGGATCGCCTTGGCCTGGCGCTCCGACAGGTGGTAGTCGCCGCGCTCGCGCGCCGCCTGCAGCTCCGGCTCCGGCCGGCCGGCGCGGCGCAGGAACTCCTCTAGACCGCCCAGCGGCAGCGCCATCAGCGCGACGCGCGCGGTCTCGACGTCCTTGGACTGGCGGATCGTACGCACCACCAAGTCGACCTCGGTCACGGCCATGCCGAGACCTTCGACAAGCTCGCGCTGGGCCTCGGCCTCGCGCAGCTCGAAGCGCGTACGCCGCGTGACCACCTCGCGCCGGTGGTCGATGAACAGCTGCAGCGCCTGCTTGAGGTCGAGCAGGCGCGGGCGATTGCCCACGATCGCCAGCTGGTTCACCCCGAAGGTGCTCTGCAGCGCGGTCTGCTGGTAGAGCTGGTTGAGCACGATCTGATCGGCGGCGTCGCGCTTGAGCTCGATCACGATGCGCATGCCCTCGCGATCGGATTCGTCGCGCAGGTCGCTGATGCCGTCGATCGCCTTGTCGCGCACGAGTTGGGCGATCTTCTTGATCAGCTCGGCCTTGTTGACCATGTACGGCAGCTCGGTCACCACGATTTGCTGGCGGTCGGGCTTCCCCGGAATCGGCTCCGCGCTGGCCCGCCCGCGCATCACCACCCGCCCGCGCCCGGTGTGGAAGGCCTGACGGATGCCCGCGGTGCCGTAGATGAAGCCGCCGGTCGGGAAGTCCGGTCCGCGCAGGCCGATGCGGCCGCTCTCGGCGTCGTCCACCATCAACTCGTCGATGCCGATCTCGGGCCGTTCGATCACGCGCACGGTCGCGTCGATCACCTCGCGCAGGTTGTGCGGCGGGATGTTGGTCGCCATGCCGACCGCGATGCCGGCCGAGCCGTTGACCAGCAGGTTCGGCACCCGAGCCGGCAGCACGCTCGGCTCTTGCAGCGAGTCGTCGAAGTTCGGTCCGAAGTCGACCGTTTCCTTGTCGATGTCGGCCAGCAGCTCGGAGGCGAGCCGCGACATGCGCGACTCGGTGTAGCGCATGGCTGCCGGCGCATCGCCGTCGACTGAGCCGAAGTTGCCCTGGCCGTCGATCAGCGGGTAGCGCATGGAGAAGCCCTGCGCCATGCGTACCAGCGCGTCGTAGACCGCCTGGTCGCCGTGCGGGTGATACTTGCCGAGCACGTCGCCGACCACGCGCGCGGACTTGCGGTAGGGCTGGTTCCAGCTCAGCCGCATTTCGTGCATCGCGTAGAGGATGCGGCGATGCACGTGCTTGAGGCCATCGCGCACGTCGGGGATGGCGCGACCGATGATGACGGACATCGCGTACTCGAGGTACGACGTGCGCAGCTCGTCCTCGATCGCGACCGGGATCTTGGTGGATGTGGCCATAGGCTACTACCGCAGATCGGAAGCTCGTTCCGGGTTGTCGCAGCGGTGCTGCTCGAGAGGAAGTTCGCGTGGGGTGGGGCCCACGCGGCCTTGCCGCGGTGGGCGGGGGCGGGGGCAGCGCATGCCGCCCCCGATAACAACAGGACCTAGGGAGCATCGGTTCGGAAGGCCGGAACGGACTTACGAGCTGATGGGCTAGGTGCCCCTGCAGCGCAGGTGCGGCGCAAGCTACCACATGGGCCCCCAGCCTGGCACGGACCTGGAGGCGCCAACCTTGTTGGCGAGGCGGTCAACCGGGTTGCAAGGTCCGGGGTTGTGCCCGGACCCCGGGCGTGCTGAATTCCTGAACAATCTGAGCCCTCAGCCCGACTCCCTGGGGGTGGCATCAGACTTGCGTGATCAACGGCCGGACAGGAGCGTCTGAATGGTCAGCAGAGCATCGCTAGGAGGATCGCTGGCGCTGCTGGGGCTTGCGCTTCAGCTGGCGGGCTGCACGACCCGCACCCTGCCCTTGCCGCCTCCCGACGTGGACCCGCTGGTCGCTCCCGATGCCGAGGGTTTGGTCCTGGTCAAGGGCCACGCCGAGGAGGGCGCCTCGGTCGGCGTCCTGAACGAAGCCACCCTGCAGGGGCTGATCGTGACCAGCCCGGACACGGGCTGCGACCAAAGCTGCCGCTTCCAGGCCCAGATCGCCGCGCACTCCGGCGATTCGATCCGCGTGTGGCAGTTCTTCGAGACCCCGGCCCCACGCATGCTCAGCGTGCCGAAGTAGCGGGCGCGCGGCCGCCAAGCGCTGCGGCGCGGCACGCGCGCTCAGGCCGGCAGCTTTTTTGACCCCTTCGCGCGTCCCTGCGCAGATTCAGCGACACGCGGAGGCGGTCATGGACAACTGCGTACGAGATCTGGACCAGATCCAGGAAGACGAAGGCGATGACCGCGCCCGCCGCCTGGGCACGATGCTGATGGCCGCCGCCGCAATCGTGGGGCTGACCCTGGCGCTCGGCGTGGTGGTCGGACGTGCCGCGCAGGCGCCCGCGCCGGTCGACGACCCGCTGGCCAAGCTCGAGCAGCTCAAGACCGCGGACAGCGCGCCGAAGCAGGCGCACGCGCCGGCACCCACGGTCGAGGCCGCCGACCTCACCTTCCCCAACGCGCTGGCCGAAGATGAAGACCGCCCCGAAGTGCTGGCCGCGCTCAAGGCCGCCGCGGCCGAGGAGGCCGCGCTTGCGCCGAGCACCGGCGCGGCCGACGAGGCGCCCGTGGCGCAGGCAGCCGTACCGGCAGCCGCCCAACCGGCCGCGCCGGCAGCTGGCGAGGCCGACCAGGGCGAGCTCGCGCAAGCGCAGGCCCCCGCCACAGGCCGGGACGCGGAGCCCCCGGCGCCGGCCGCCTCGGCCGACAGCGTCACCGAGGAGGAGATGGTCGCCAACATCCCGGCCGCGCTGGCGGCGGGCTCGGGCGCGCGCAGCCTGCGCAAGGTGGTCGAGCACGACCCGCTGGTGGCCGCGGCCATCCACAACGACGATCCCAAGCCCGCGGCGCCGCACGGGCACGAGGGTGAGTACACGCTGCAGGTGGTGAGCTTCGACAAGCCCGAGCCCTCGCGCGCCTTCGCCGAGGGGCTGCGCGCCAAGGGCCACATGGCGTTCGTGGTCGCCGCCGACGTGCCGGACCGGGGGCGCTACTGGCGCGTGCGCATCGGCCCGTTCAAGACGCACGAGCAGGCCGAAGCCTACCGCCACAAGTTCGAGGACCAGGAGCACATGAACACGTTCGTGGTCCGCGAAAAGGACAAGTGAGGGGCGCCAGTCCCGCCTCGGGCAGGATCACCGAAGCTCACAGGAAGACGGAAGCCCGAGTCCATTTCCTCTTCCCGTCTTCCCGTTGAATCGCCCTCGGGGCCACTGCCAACGAGGCGGTGACGGCCGCTGCGCCACTCGCATATACTTGGGCGGGCGCGACCCCATGGACGAGGCGACCTTTCACGATCTGTTGCTGCGCGGCGCCAAGTACAAGGCGAGCGACGCGCTGTTCAAGGTCGGCCAGCCGCCGGCGTTCCGCGTCTCGGGCGCGCTGCACTATTTGCAGGGCGAAAAGCTGCGGCCGGAGCACACCCAGGCGCTGGCGGAAATCGTGCTGCGCCAGACCCACCGCCACCGCGGAGAGCTCTCGGAGCTGATGGAGCACGACACCGCCTACACGGTGTCTGGGGTCGGCCGCTACCGCGTCAACGTATACCGCCAGCGCGGCACGCTGGCGCTGGCGCTGCGCAGCATCCCGCTGCAGATCCCGAGCTTCGAGCAGCTCGGGCTGCCGCCGGTCGCGCGCTCGCTGTGCGAGCTCGAGCGTGGCCTGGTGCTGGTGGTGGGCGCCGCCGGCAACGGCAAGTCCTCGACGCTGGCCTCCATGATCGGACACCTCAACCAGAATCAGCGCGTGCACATCGTCACCATCGAGGATCCGATCGAGTTCCTGCACCAGGACATGCTGGCCACCGTGTCGCAGCGCGAGATTGGCCTGGATACGCCGGATTTCGCCACCGCGTTGCGCTCGGCGCTGCGCCAGGACCCGGACGTGATCCTGCTGGGCGAGGTGCGCGACGAAGAGACCATGGACATCGCGCTCAAGGCCGCCGAGACCGGCCACCTGGTGCTGGCGACGCTGCACACGCCGGACGTGGCACGCACGATCGGGCGCGTGGTGTCGCTGGCCACGAACTCCGACCCGGCCGACGTGCGCGAGCGGCTGGCCGACAACCTCAAGGGCGTGATGGCGCAGCGCCTGCTGCCGGCGGCCAGCGGCGAGGGCCGCGTGCTGGCGTGCGAGGCGCTGGTGGTCACCGGCACCGCGCGCGAGTCGATTCGCAAGCCCGAGGGCAACACGCCGCTCAAGGAAGTGATGGAGCGCGGCGTGCACCCTTACGGTATGCAGACCTTCGAGATGCATATGCGCCAGCTGGTCGGCGCCGGCCTGCTCACGGTCGAAGCAGCGCGCCAGGCGCTGGGGTGAACGGATCCAGAGATCACAGCAAGACGGGAAGTCAGAACAAATTCCCTCTTTCCGCCTTGCCGTCTTCCTGTTGAATCTCGAAACTTCCCAATCCCGTGCGAGCTACGGGGCGGCGGCGGGGGGGACCGGCGCGAGCGCAGAGGCGGCTTGCTGGACCTTGCGTTCGATCAACTGGTAGCGCAGGGCCTCGCGCGCGAGGTGGCTGCCCTTGATGCGCCAGCGCGGCGTGTTGACGACCAGCGCCGCCAGCGCGATCTCGGGCGCGTCCGCGGGCGCGAAGCCCACCCACCACGAATAGGCGCGGTAGGGCTGCTGCGAGCTCAGCGAGCCGGTCTTGCCAGCCACCGCGATGTCGCGCAGCAGCGGACGCCCGCGCCTGTCGTAGAACGCGTTGTGCGCGGTTCCGTGCGTGACCGTGCCGCGCATCATCTGCGCCAGCGTCTGCGCGGTGCCGGCGGCGATCACGTTGCGCGTGGGCCCCGGCGCGCGCGTGTAGAGCACCTTGCCCTGCGCGTCGAGCACGCGCTCGATCATCGCCGCCCGCGGCATCACGCCGCCGTTGGCGATGGTCGCCGCGATCAGCGCGCCGTGCAGCGGCGACATGTGCATGTGCCAGAAGCCGGCGGCGGTGCGCGCGAGCTCCAGCCGTTCCGCGGGCACCTCGGCCGGGCTCGGCTGGGTGGGCACGTCGAAGGGCAGCGCGCGTCCGAAGCCGAACGCATCGGCATAGCGCGCGAGCGTGGCGCGATCGAGCTTGCGGTCGGCCAGCTTGGCTATCACCACGTTGAGCGAGCGTGCGATCGCCTCTTCCAGCGTGGCGCACTGGCGATCGCGCGCGGGATTGTCCTCGAGGTTGGCCAGGCTCACGCTGTGAAAGCCGCCGTGGTAGCAGGTGCGCTGCTGCGGGCTGACCCCGGCCTCGAGCAACGCTGCCGCCGTCACCAGCTTGAAGACCGAGGCGCTCGGCGCCGAGACGTCGCGGGCCAGGTCGCCGGCTTGGGGGTTGGCGCTGGAGCGGCTCACATACGCCAGCACGCGGCCGCTCTTGGGCTCGAGCGCCACGATCGCGCCGAAGGGCACGTCATAGTCGCGCAGCACCTTGAGCAGATGCGCCTGCAACCCCGGCTCGAGCGTGAGCTCGGCCCGGCGGCCGCCGGGCAGGTCCGAGACCAGCATGTCGCCGTCGAGGCGCTGAGCCAGCGGGTCGAAGCCCTCTGTGGGTGACTGGCTGGCCGCGGCGCGACCGATCGCCAACGCCGAGGCCTGCTCGAGCGCCCTGGGCGCCGCTGCGGGCGCGCGGGTGCCGCCGGGAGCCGCCAGCGCGATCAGCGAGCCGGACAGCGCGGCCCCGATCAACAGCATGGCAAAGGCGCGGCGGCGGGCGGCCGGCATCGCCCGGACGCTAGCGACCCGCACGCGCGAGCGTCAAGAAAGGGGCGCGCGCAACATATTCGAGATCACAGGAAGGCGGGAAGAGGTGCGATTTGAGCCCGAAACCGGCCCCAGGTCTGCGACAAGAACACACAAGGCTCCTCCCGCCTTCCCGTCTTCCTGTTGTTTCATGCCCCGATTCGCCCCGACGACCGGCGCCTACAGGAAGGCGGGACCGCGGGCGCGCAGGGCATCGTCGACCAAGGCCTGCACGCGGGCGCGCAGCTGACCGTTGAGCTCGTTGACCAGCACGCTGTCCTCAGCCGCGCGCGCGCCCAGGCCCTCGAGCTCGCGCATCGGCTCGCCGATCACGATCTGCCAGCGGCTGGGCAGCGGCACCAGACCGAGCGGACCCAACCACGGAAACAGCGGCGTCACCGGGATGAAGGGTACGCCCAGCAGCTTGGAGAAGGCGCGCACCTTGTACAGCAGCGGATAGCTCTCCTCCGCGCCCACGATCGCCAGCGGAATCAGCGGCACCGAAAGTCGCAGCGCGAGCTTGACGTGGCCGCCGCGCCCGAAGCGCTGCAGCTGATAGCGCTCGCGGTACGGCTTGCCGATGCCCTTGACCCCCTCGGGGAAGACCGCCAGCAGCTCGCCGCGCGCGAGCAGCCGCTCCGCGTTCTCCGGACAGGCGCGCACCGCGCCCACCCGGTTGAGCCACGCGCCCAGAAACGGCGAGTGAAACACGAAGTCGTCGGTCAGCCAGCGCAGCGCGCGACCCGAGGGCGAGCTGTGGCGCAGCGCTGTCTTCAGCATCACGCCGTCCCACGGCAGCGTGCCGCCGTGGTTGCACACCAGCAGCGCCGCGCCCTGCTCCGGCACGTGCGCCGCGCCCTGCACCTGCACGCGGAAATAGCGCTCGTAGAGCGCGTCCAGCAGCGGTTGGACGCGCGCTTCGTAGGTCGGATCGAGGCCGAAATCGTCGACGCGCTCGGAACGACCACGAAGGCCGAGCCGGCCCAGACGCCTCACGTAGTAATCCGAGGACAACAGCTGGCGCGCCGTGCCCAGCAAGCTGTCGTCGCGCGGCGCGCTCACCGTAGGCTCTGGATACAGGCGCGCAGCGATACGACCGATGGCGTCGGCCGCGCGGCGGCGGGCCTCGGCGTCGCCGTCGGCGCCTTCGATGTCGTGCAGCAGGCCGGCCAGATCGCGCTCCATGTCGTGCAGCGGTGCGTCGCTTCCGGAAGACGGTGACGAAGAAGGCGCGGGGGCGGGACGCGCGCCCGACGCCCGCGCGGCACGCGCCGAAACCCGGCGGCCGCTGCTCTGGCCCGGCGCCGCGCCGTGGACGCCGGGCGCCGGGCCGGCGTCCACGCCCGCCGGCGCGGCAAGCGGCTCCCGCCGCACCGCGGCGCGCGCCGCAGGACGCTTGCGCTTGGCGCTCTCGAGCTCGCCCGCGCTCATCGCACCCCCCTGCGCCCGGGCTCGTGTAGGGACCCGCGTCGCGCTACGGCGCGGCGCCCCTCGAGCTCGGCGGATCCAGCTGCGCGCTGCCTCATGACGCCTCGTGCAACAGTCTAGCCTCGCGCAAACGCAGCGCGCCCTCGAAATCGAGCACCGCGTCGCGGCTCGAGTACACCGCGCGGAAACCGAGCGCACGGCGAGCGTGCACGCCATCGGCCACGCACAGGTAGCGCAGCGCCGCGACGAACGCCGGCGGCGCCTCGCTGAGCTGCGCCACCCACAGCAGCGCCGCCAGCCTCCGGAACAGCGGATACGGCAGTGGCAGCCCGATGCGCCCGGCGAGCTTGACCACGGTCGAGATCGGCAGCACGCCCTCGCCCACGATGTTGAAGGCGCCCGCCACGTCGCGATCGACCGCCAGCTTGAGCGCGGCCACTGCGTCGACCTCGTGCAGAAACTGCACCAACGGGTCGTGACCCATCACGGTCGGGACCAGCCTGCGCGACAGCCAGCGCGCCACGTAGTTGTCCATCGTAGGCCCGAGGATGGGCGCGAAGCGCAGCACCATCACGCAGCAACCGGACTGCTCCTCGCCGAAGGCTCGCGCCTGCTGCTCGACCTCGATCTTGTCGTCGACGAAGTGCGAGCCGCTGAGGCCATGCAGCGCGTGGTCCTCGGTCAGGAAATTGGGGTTGCCCGGATGCGGTCCGTACACCAGCACGGTCGAGCGCACCACCAGCTTGCGCAGCCGGTGCTTGCGGCACGCCGACAGCAGGTGCATGGTGCCGACGCTCTCCAGCTCGTGCGCCCAGGCCGTGGCCTGGGTGGGATTGGCCGCGAACGCCAGGTGCACCACGGTGTCGACCTGGTCGGCGTGGAGGATCTCCGCGATGCGCGATTCGACTGCGTTCTGGGTCAGGTCGACCTCGTAGAACACGGTCTTGGGCCCCGCGCTGGTGGGGTTCTTGAGATCCAGCACGACGATGCGCCCGACCGTGTCGTCTTCCTCGAGCAGACCGATCAGGTTCCGCCCCAGAAACGTGCTCGCGCCGGTCACGGCGACCGCGCGCCCGCGCAGCGGTCGTTTGCGCAGCGGCGCGGCCTGCTGCGCGCCGGACTGCGCCGGCGGCTGCGAGGCAGTCGAGCCCTCGCTCGCGGTCGAGCCGCGCAGCACGCTGCCCGCGGCACCCGTGCTCCGTGCGGGATCAACCTCCGCTCCAGCAGCCGTCATCAGCAATTCATGCGGCACTCGGGTTCGCCGCAAGCCCCTCGCTCCGCGCGCGCGGCCGACTCGTGGCGAGCCGGGGACGCAAGGTTATCCACGAGCGCTGCACGGGTGCAACCGCTAAGGCGCGCGTGCAGCCGCCGGCCGAGCGCGCGGAACGTGCCACAAGGGATACCCGCGCGATGCGGACGTGCGAGCACGAACGCGGCTATGTAAGTGACGAGACCACATGGCTCGGCGCGCAACGCAGTCGGCGCCACACTGCTGGCTTGCTTGCGCCGGCGCGGCGGCCTGACTATGTTGACGAAAGCAGACCGAAACAGCCGAGGGCTCGGTCGTGCGGCGGACACACATGGACGACGACGAGAGCAGGAAGATCTACGAAGAAGTCGACAATCGGGAGCTCGAGCTCGACGACGAGCTGCCGCTCTTGCCGATCCGCAATCACGTCCTGTTTCCAGGTTCGGTCGCGCCCTTCGACGTCGGGCGCGATAAGTCGGTCGCCCTGGTCGAGGATCTCGAGGGCGAAAACCAGCCGGTGATCGTAATCTTCGCTCAGAAAGACCCCGGGACCGACGACCCCAGCTACGACGACCTCTACCCGGTGGGCGTGGCCGCCCGGGTGCTCAAGGCGCTGCGGCACTCGACCGGCAACTACAGCCTGATCCTGCAGGGATTGGTGCGCGTGCGCATGGAGCGACTGCTGCAGGAGAGCCCCTACCTCAAGGCGCGAGTGTCACGGCTGGATGAGCCGAAGCAGGACGACGTCGAGTGCGAAGCGCTCGCGATGAGCTTGCGGGATACCGCCAAGCAGGTGATTCAGCTGATGCCGGAGCTCCCGCGCGAGGCCGGCTCTCTGATCGACTCGATCAACGAGCCGGGCCAGCTGGCCGACCTGGTGGCGGCGAATCTCGACGCGCCGGTCGACGAAAAGGCGGCGCTGCTGGAGTCGATCGACGTCAAGGAGCGCATCCGCAAGGTGCTGAGGCTGCTCACCCGGCAGCTCGAGGTGCTCAAGATGCGCGAGCGCATCAACTCCCAGATCAAGGAGGAGATGGGCAAGAACCAGCGCGAATACGTGCTGCGCCAACAGCTCAAGGCCATCAAGGAGGAGTTGGGCGAGGAAGACGGCGACCAGAGCGACCTCGACCTGCTCGACGAGCGTCTGGCCAAGGCCAACCTGTCGAAGGAAGCCGAGACGGTGTGCCGCAAGCAGCTCAAGCGCCTGCGCTCGATGCAGGTCGGCTCGGCCGAGTACACGGTCGTGCGCACCTACATCGATTGGATCCTCGATCTGCCGTGGAGCAAAGCCACTTCGGATATGATGGACATCGCCGAGGTGCGGCGCGTCCTGGACGAGGATCACTCCGGCCTCGAGAAGGTCAAGAAGCGCATCGTCGAGTACCTCGCGGTGCGCAAGCTCAAGCCCGACAAGAAGGGCCCCATCCTGTGCCTGATCGGACCGCCCGGCGTAGGCAAGACCTCGCTCGGCCGCTCGATCGCTCGAGCGCTCGGCCGCAAGTTCGTGCGCATCTCGCTCGGCGGCGTGCATGACGAGGCTGCGATCCGCGGCCACCGCCGCACCTACGTGGGCGCGCTGCCAGGGCAGATCATCCAGGGCATGAAGAAGGCGGGCACCATCAACCCGGTGTTCATGCTCGACGAGATCGACAAGATCGGCCACGACTTCCGTGGCGACCCGGCGGCTGCGCTGCTCGAGGTGCTCGACCCGGAGCAGAACGACACCTTCTCCGATCACTACCTCGAGATCCAGTACGACCTCTCGAAGGTGATGTTCGTCGCGACCGCCAACGTCTCCGACACCATCCCTCCGCCGCTCCGCGACCGCATGGAGATCATCGAGATCCCCGGCTACACGCGGCGGGAAAAGGCGGCCATCGCGCGCGACCACCTGGTGCCCAAGCAGCTCGACGAGCACGGGTTGAGCGATGCCACGCTCAAGGTGGGCAACGAGGCGATCGACGCGGTGATCGACAGCTACACCCGCGAGGCCGGCGTGCGCAGCCTGGAGCGGCAGCTGGCGGCGGTGATCCGCAGCATCGCGGTCAAGGTGGCCGAGGGCGAGAAGGGCCCCTTCGAGGTCAAGGGGCTGGACGATCTGCGGCCGGCCCTGGGCGCGGCAAAGTTCGTCTCGGACATTGCCGAGCGCATGGACGAGCCCGGCGTGGCGACCGGCCTGGCCTGGACCTCGGTGGGCGGCGAGATCCTGTTCATCGAGGCCACGCGCATGCACGGCAAGGGCAAGCTCCAGCTCACCGGGCAGCTGGGCGACGTGATGAAGGAATCGGCGCAGGCGGCGCTCAGCTTCGTGCGCACGCGCGCCAAGCAACTGCACGTGCCCGAGGACTTTCTCGAGAACGGCGACATCCACATCCACATCCCGACCGGCGGCGTTCCCAAGGACGGTCCGAGCGCCGGCGTCACGATGATGGCCGCGCTGGTCTCGCTGCTGACCGGGATCCGCGTGCGCCACGACACCGCGATGACCGGCGAGCTGACGCTGCGCGGCAAGGTGCTGCCGGTGGGCGGCATCAAGGAGAAGGTGCTGGCGGCGCACCGCGCCGGCATCAAGCGCGTGATCCTGCCCGAGCGCTGCGTGGCCGATCTGGACGAGGTCCCGCAGGAGGTTCGCGACGAGCTCGAGTTCATCCCGGTGAGCAAGATGGATGAGGTTCTGCTCGCCGCGCTCGAGGAGCCCGAGAAGCTGGACCTCAAGCCCGGCGACCCGGGCGAGGAATCGGGCTCGACCAAGAGCAAGAAGGGCAAGACGCGCGACCGCATCGCCGGCACGCCGGTGCCCTGAGCGCGAGGCGGGCGCACGCGGCGGCGCGCGGCGCTCTCCGGGTGTAAGCTGCGCGGATGACTCGCGCCGCCGTCTTGGGCGCCGGCTCCTGGGGCACGGCGCTCGCCGCGCACCTCGCGCTCAAGGGCTTCGCCACCATGCTGTGGGCGCGCAACCCCGCGCTGGCCCAGCAGCTGCAGCTCCGCCGCGAGAACCCGGGCTACCTGCCGGGCGTCGAGCTGCCCGAATCGCTGCGCGCGACCAGCGATTTGGGCGAGGCGTTGCAGCAGGCCGAGCTGGTGCTGTTCGTGGTGCCCTCGCATGGCCTGCGCGAGCTCGCACGCGCGAGCGCCGCGCTGCTGCCGCCTCAGGCGCTGATCGTGAGCGCCACCAAGGGCATCGAGAACCAGAGCCTGATGCTGATGAGCCAGGTGCTGACCGACGAGCTGGGCGCCGAAGTGGAGCCGCGGCTGTCCGCGCTGGGCGGCCCCAGCTTCGCGCGCGAGGTCGCACGGGGCATGCCGACGGCGGTGTGCGTCGCCAGCACCCGCGCACGCACCGCGCACGCGGCCCAGGCGCTGCTCGCGGGCGAGCGTTTCCGCGTCTACAGCAGCGAGGATGTGATCGGCGTCGAGCTGGGCGGCGCGCTCAAGAACGTGATCGCGATCGCCGCGGGCGCGGCCGACGGGCTCGGCTTCGGCCACAACGCGCGCGCGGCCCTGATCACGCGCGGAATCGCCGAGATCTCGCGCTTGGCCACCCATCTCGGCGCCAACCCGCAAACACTGGCCGGGCTGAGCGGCATGGGCGACCTGGTGCTGACCTGCACCGGCGACCTCTCGCGCAACCGCAGCGTCGGCATGGAGCTCGGGCGCGGCCGCTCGCTGCAGAACGTGCTCGCGGAGATGACGATGGTTGCCGAGGGCGTGCGCACCACCAAGAGCGCGTACGACCTGGCGCGGCGCGAGGCGGTCGAGATGCCAATCACGACCGAGGTCTACGAGGCGCTGTACCTCGGCAAGTCGCCGATTTCCGCTGTGGAATCGCTACTCGGTCGCGCCCTGCGGCCCGAACGCGACTGACGCCGGGCCGAGCCGGCGGCGATTGAGGCGGTCGCGATCTCGCGCTATGTGAGCGATCGGCGCTCGCGTGGAGAATCCCCGGCTCAAGCTGATCTACCTGGTGCTGCTGCCCGCGCTGGTGGTGTCCGCGTGCGTGCTCGGCTACTACGCGTACCTCACCGCGCGTCAGTTCGAGCGTTTGGGCGAGCAGTCGATCGCCGAGTCGAGCCTGCTGTTGCTGCAAGACAAGGCCGAGCGCATCGAGCAGCAGATCATCACCGCGGACAACCAGGCTTTCGCGGCCATCGACCTCGACGACCCCAGCTCGATCCAGGGCTGGAAATCGCGCGCCGAGGAGATCTCGCCCAGCATCCGCGCGCTGCTCGTGCTCGACGCCGACCGGCGCCTGATGGGCTACGCCGCGCGCGCCTCGGCGGCGGACCAGCGCGCGTTCCGCCGCCTGTTCATGACCCGGGTGCTGCCGGATCTGGAGATCAGCACGCTCGAGCCCAATCGGCTGATGCACCTGCACCGCAGCTACAACGGCCGCAGCTACCTGATCTCGTACAAAGCGGTGGAGCACGAGGGCAAGCGCTACTACTACGTCGCGCACCACGATACCGGGTGGCTGGTTCGCAATGTGCTCGCTGACGTGCTGCGCAACGAGCCCGGCCAGCCGACCCAGAACGTGGTCGACCAGGACAACCGCCACATCTTCGGGCCAAGCATGGCCGAGGTCGGCGACTACGTGGTCGGGCGCAGGCTGCCGACCACGCTCTACATGTGGCGGCTGCAGGCCGCGCCGACCACGGCGCCATTGCTGACCGAGAAGCGCCACACCAGCCGCGTCAACCAGGTTGCCTTGATCACGCTGTCGCTGTTCATCATCGTTGTGGCGGTCGGCTTCATCCTCTACGCCGCGGACAAGGAACGCCGGCTGGCGGACATGAAGAGCGACTTCATCGCCAATGTCTCGCACGAGCTCAAGACGCCGCTCTCGGTGATCCGCATGTTCGGCGAAATGATGCTGACCAAACGCGTAGGCGACGAGCACAAGCGCGAGGAATACCTCGAGATCATCTGCAGCGAGACCGAGCGATTGAGCGGGTTGATCGAAAATGTGCTCGACTTCGCGGCACTCGAGCGCGGCAAGCGTCGCTACGAAATGCGCAGCTGCGACCTGCACGAGATCGCGCGCCGTGCGATCGACACGCTGCACTACCGATTCGAGCGCGAGGGCATCGCGGTGCACCTCGACCACGTCGGCGACCCGGCCCACGGGTTGCTCGACGAGCAGGCGATCCTGCTGGTGATCATCAACCTGCTCGACAATGCCGTGAAGCACGGCGGTGGGACTCCGGTGGAGGTCCAGGTGCGGACGCTCGCAGACGAGATCCGCGTGACCGTGCGCGACCACGGACCGGGCATTCCCGAGCCGGACCGCAAGCGCGTGTTCGAGCGCTTCTACCGCGGCAAGAGCAGCCGCCGTTCGCGTGGCTCCGGCATCGGGCTCGCCATCGTCAAACGCATCGCCGAGGAGCACCACGGTCGCGCCTGGGCCGACGCGGCCGAAGGCGGCGGCGCGATCGTCGGCTTTGCCATCCCGCGGCGCGACCCGACCCAGGCGCGCAGCCTGCGCCTCGAGGCCCGCACCGCCGCCGACCTCGACGCCGAGCCCTCGTGAAGAGCGAGCGCAGCTCCCGGAGAATCGACAAGAACACAGGAAGACGGGAAGAGCTCAAGATCGTCGGTGCTTCCCGCCTTCCTGTGGATCGCCTTGATCCGCGCATGCGTGACGCTCTTCGTGCCGCAATTGACAGCCTCCGGGGCGCTGATATCGTGCCCCGTCGATGGACAGCACGACCGTGGGGCGCACCTTGCTACTAGTCGAGGATGACCCCACGCTCGCGCTGGGTCTGCGCGACACGCTGGCGTTCGAGGGTTTCCGCGTGCTGCACGCCGAGACCGGCGAGGGAGGGCTGGATGCGATCTCCCGCGAGCGACCCGATTGCATCATTCTCGATCTGATGCTGCCGGGGATGAATGGCTACCAGGTGTGCGAGGCGATCCGCGCGCACGATCAGGCGGTGCCGATCATCATGCTGACCGCCCGCGGCCAGGAAGCGGACAAGATCCGCGGTCTGGACGCCGGAGCCGACGACTACGTGACCAAGCCGTTCTCTGTCGGCGAGCTGGTGGCGCGCATCCGCGCCGCGGTGCGGCGCGGCAATCGCACCGTCGGCGGCGGCGCGGTGTTCACCGTCGGCCAGGTCACCGTCGACACCGGCGCACACGCCATCACCCGCGGCGGCGAAACGCTCGCCATTTCCTTCTACGAGGCGGAGCTGCTGCGCCTGCTGCACTCGCGGCTGGGCGAGCCAGTGTCGCGCGACGAGATCCTGGACAAGGTATGGGGCACCAAGACCCACCAGCCGAACAACCGCACCGTCGACAACTTCGTGGTCAAGCTGCGCAAGAAGATCGAGCCCAACCCCGAAAGCCCGCGCCACATCCTCACGGTCTACGGTTACGGCTACAAGCTCGTCAGCTGAGCTCGAGCTGCGGGCCCGCGCCGGATCGAACGGATCCACGGCAAGGCGGGAAGACGGGAACACAGAGGATTCTGTGCTTCTTCCCGTCTTCCCGTCTTCCTGTTGCATCCCAACAAGCTCGCCGGGACGGCGACCTGGCCGACCGGCACAGCAGAGGCGCGCCGGTTGACCGACGCCGGGGGGCCCGATACAACCCAGCCCAGCAAGCAGGTGAACAGCGGCGGCGCGAGCGCGGAACCGAAGGGCAGCCGCACGGATCCCGGTCGCCTGGGCCGCGCGCTCGGGATCAGCCTGTTCTGGCTCCTGGCCTGCTACGTCATCGGCATGAGCGCGGTCTCGATCATCCCTTCGCTGTACTGGCCCGAGCTCGGACCGCGCCCGCAGGCGCCCGGGCTGGAGTTCTGTGCGCGCGAGATCCAACAGCTGGACGACGGCCTGCTCGCTCTCGCCGCCGGCGCGCTGCACGGCGGCAACCCGACCGAGCGCGCCCGCGCGCTGAACGCGTGGGACGCGCGCTTCGATCGGCTGGCGGGCGGCTGTGGACCGCTCGAGGGCGCGCGCATCGATCTCTTACGGCTTCGCAGGGGCATCGACTCGCTGCTGCGGCGCTATGACCGCGGCCCGATGAGAGCGCAGGAGCGGATACGCCGCGCCCTGGCGCAGCTCGGCGAAGGCGCCGGCCGCACGGACCCGAAGGGCCCACATGAACGCGACTGAGCAAAGCGACCCGATTGAAGTCGCCGCCACCTTCGATGCGCTGGATCTCTCCGATGAGGTGAAACGGGCGCTCGACGAGATCGGCTACGTCAACCCCACCCCGGTGCAGCTGGCCACTTACGACCTCGCGGTCTCCGGCCGCGACATCATCGTCCAGGCCCGCACCGGCACCGGCAAGACCGCGGCATTTGCGATCCCGCTGGTGGACAAGCTCCTGCGCGGCGAGCCCGGCGTGCAGGCCCTGGTGCTGGCCCCGACCCGCGAGCTGGCGCTGCAGAGCGCCAAGGAGATCGCGCGCATCGGCAAGTACAAGGGAATTCACGCCGCGGCCGTCTACGGCGGCGCGCCGATGGGTCGGCAGATCGAGGAGCTCGCGGCCGGCGCGCAGATCGTCTCCGGCACCCCGGGCCGGGTGCTCGATCACCTGCGGCGCAGAACGCTCGACCCGTCCGGGCTCAAGGTCCTGGTGCTCGACGAGATGGACGAGATGCTGTCGATGGGCTTCGCGCGCGAGCTCAACGCGATTCTCGAGCTGATCCCCGACCGCGCCCGGCGCCAGACCATGTGCTTCTCGGCCACCGTCGACGATGACGTGCGCCGCCACGGCGAGCGCCACATGCGCGACCCGCAGATGGTCTCGCTCTCGAGCGACGCCGTCGGCGCCGAGGCGGTCAGCCACGCCGTCTACATGGTCAGCGGCGCCGACCGCGTCGGCGACCTGATCAAGATCCTCGAGGTCGAGGACCCGGAGAGCGCGATCATCTTCTGCAACCTGCGCTCGGAGACCGAGCAAGTGGCCGCCGCGCTCAAGCAGGCCGGCTTCAACGCCGACTGGCTCAACGGCGACCTGCCGCAGCGCGACCGCGAGACGGTCATGAGCCGCACGCGCGAAGGCAAGCTGCGCTACCTGGTCGCCACCGACGTGGCCGCCCGCGGCATCGACATCTCGCACCTGACCCACGTGATCAACTACTCGTTCCCGGAGTCCGCGGCGGCCTACGTGCATCGCACCGGCCGCACCGGGCGCGCGGGGCGCACCGGCAGCGCGATCTCGCTGGTAAGCCCGACCGAGCTGGGGCGGCTGTACTACCTCCGGCTCGAGTACAAGATCTTTCCGGTCGAGCGCAGCCTGCCCAATCGAGGGGATCTGCAGACGCGGCAGGAGAGCGACCGGGTGGCCTTGCTGAGCGAGGCGTTTTCCTTCGCGCCGCGTCCGGCCGACCTGGCGCTGGCGCGGCGGCTGCTCACCCATCCCGAGGCCGAGCGCATCGTGGGCGGCTTGCTGCACACCTTCTTCGGCAGCAAGGGCGACGGCATCGACGAGGAGGCCGCGGCCGCGCGCCGGGCCCGCGTGGCCTCGCCGCTCGAGCATGCGTCGGAGGAGATCGAGCGCGAGAGCGATCAGCCAGAGGCGCGGCCGGCGCGGCCGCGAAGGCCGCGCACGCGTGCCGGGGATCGGTCCGCCGCAGAGCCGCGGCGCGCGCCCCCGCCTCCGGCCGAGACCAGCGCCAGCGACGAACGCGAGCCGTTCGACGAGTCGCAGGACGCGTCCGAGCATCCCCCGGACGCCGTGCTCTACCTGGACGTGGGCCGCCGGGACGGCGTGCGTCTGGGCGAGATCGCACGCCTGGTGCGCGAGACCGGCGAGCTGCGGCGCTCCGAGGTCGGCCGCATCCGCGTGCGCGATCGCTACACCTTCGTGGAGGTGCCCGACGACAAGCTCGATGGGGTAGTCGAGAAGCTGCGCGGGCAATCGCTGGGCGAGAAGGCGCTGTCGCCGGAGCGCGCGAAGGTCAATCGGCAATGAAGGCCGGCGCGCTCGCGCTGCTGTGCTGCTCCTTGCTCGCTTGCGGATCCAAATTTCAGCCCGAGGGCCACCAACCGCTCCAACGTGGTCCCTATCGTGCGCCCGGCCAACAGCCCCAGGCCTCGTCTACGGCGGCGCCCGAGCCGGCGCAGCCCTTGCCCACGGCGTTCCCCACGCCCGCGCCGGCGCAGCCCGCGCCGGCGCAGCCGGTGGAAAAGCCCGAGCCCGAGCCCGAGAAGCGCGACTACGCCGCGGAGCTGCTCGGCGCGCTAGGCAGCCCGATCGATTGCCTCAAACCGCGGCGGAGCGACGACGCGCCGCCCGAGATCCAGATCGATCTCGAAGCGCACTTTTTGAGCACCGGAACCATGAGCCGCGGCTACGCGCGCTCGGCCCAGCTCGAGGACGAGGAGCTCGAGTGCGTGCGCCGGCGGCTTTCCGCGGTGAGCCTCCGGCCGCCCATCTCGGACGCGCCTCGCGAGGTCCAGGCGACGCTCCGGATCAAGCTAAAAAACCCTGTTAAATCAACGGAGTAGGCGGTGAACCCAAGACCACTCGGGATCTCCCGGGCTTGAACCTGCGGGCACGGCTCCGTTACCCTAATTGCGTTCATGTCTAGGCCAGCGCCTTTGCCCTCGGGTCTCGAAGCCGCGGCCAGCATCGCGGCCGGAGCGCTCGTCGGAGGGCGCTTCCGAATCGAGCGCAGCGCGCGCGCGGACGCGCTCGGCGAAACCCTGCTCGCACGCGACGAGAAGACGGGCAAGCCGATCGCCGTGCGCATCCTCTCGGCCACCTTCGCCGGAGACGCGGCGACCTTCGAAATCATCCGCAGCGAGGTGCGCGCCGCGGCCAAGCTGCGCCATCGCTCGCTGCTCGGTACCTATGGCATCGGGACCCACGAGGGCCGCTGCTTCATCGCCTGCGAGTGGGTGGACGGCGCCACGCTCTCGGAGTCGATCGCGGCGCATGGCGCGGGCGGCGCGCCGATCAGCGCGCGCGCCGCCTACAACGTCGTGGCGCATCTGTGCAAGGCGCTCGCGCAGGTCCACACGGCGATCTGCCACGGCGCGCTGCGTCCCGGCGTGGTGTGGATCTCGAAGTCGGGCCGCGTGAAGCTGGGCGAGCTGGGACTCGGGCTGGCGTTGGCCTCGAGCCACAAGTGGCAGCTGCTGCCGGCCGCCGAGCACGCGTTCCTCGCGCCGGAAGCGCGCACCACCGGCAGCGTGAGCCGCGCCAGCGACGTGTACGGGCTAGGCGCCCTGCTCTACGCCTTGCTCACCGGGCGGCCGCCCGACGAGCCGCGCGTGCCACCCTCGAAGTCGCATCCGGACGCCACGCAAGAGCTGGATGCGGTGGTCGCGCGCTGCCTCGCCTCCGATCCCGGCGCGCGCTTCGGCAGCGTCGAGCAGCTGATGGAGGCGTTGTTGCCGCTGCTGGCCGCAACCCCGGAGCCCGATCGGCTTGAGCTCGGAGTCGACCTCGAAATCGACGTCGACGTCGCGCTCTCGCTGCCGCCCCCCGCGGCCGCGCCCGCGCCCGCAACAGCGCCCGCAACCGCAGCCGCGCCCGCGCAACCCGTCCGGGCGCCGGCGCCCGCCCGGCCCGCCGCCGCGCCTCCCTTCGCCCCCGCACGCGATCCGCTGGGGCAGCAAGCGGCGCCCGAACGCCGGCCGCCCCCGCCCGCGCCCTCAGCCGACAGCCAGCTCTCGGCAGCGGCCGCCAAGCTGTTCGAAAATGACGCCGCGCGCTGGATCGCGGTCAAGGGCGGCCTCGATCACGGGCCGTTCACCGCGCGTGAGCTGGTCAAGCTGATCGTCGAGGGCGAGGTGCTCGAGCAGCACGTGCTGCTCAACATGCGCAACGGCGACAGCAAGCCGCTGGGGGAGTGGCCGGAATTCTCGGAGTTCGTCGAACAGTACAAGCTGCGCAAGGCCGACGCCGATTACGCGGCCGCGCTCGAGAAGTCGACCCGCGTCGAGCGCCACTCCAATGCGGCCAAGTTTGTGATCCTGGGCAGCTCGCTGGCGGTGTTGGTGCTCGCGGGCGGCGGCTACTTGATGAGCCGCCAGGCCGCCCAGCGGCGCCAGGCCCAGCAGGACGTCGACCTGGCGGAGATGCTGGAGACGGGCCGGGTCAAGATCAGCGGCACCGCGGGCATCTTGCGCGCGCGTCCCGCGCGTAGTGGCGGCAGCCGGCGCTCCGCCGGCGGCCAGCACAGCAGCGGCGGCTTCAGCTCGTACGACGACGCCATGAACCAGGCGATCGACATGGGCGATGCGACCAAGGGCGGAGGCGAGCGCCAGCTGCGACCCGCCGACATCGAGGCGGTGATGAACCGGCGCCTGAACAGCCTGTTCGGCTGCGTGACGCAGGAGCTGCGCGGCGGACGGCACCTGGGCACGGTGCAGATCGACATGGCGATCATGGGCAGCGGCCATGTGGCCGGTGCCAGCATCAGCACCGGCAGCGCAGGCTTCAAACGCTGCATCGCGGCGAAAGTCAGGCAGATCAGCTTCCCCTCCTTCCCCGCGCCGCGTATGGGCGCGCGCTACTCGTTCGGCGTGAATTAGGACCCGAGCCCAAATGACCTGATCACGGCCGGCTTGTCGGCGCAGTGCGATCGCGAGCGCGCCCGCAGAAAAAGCCGCAGGAATAGACCGCCCGCCCGCCGGGCAAAGGGGACGGGGACGTCTGGGTCGGGGTGGGTGTTGACCGTCCCAGCGTGATGGGGCAGGACTGGCCGATGCGTGTGGGCTGGACCTGGCTTGTCCTGCTCGGGGGGGCGCTGCTCGGCGCTTGCAGCAAGGCGGTGGTGCGGCAAGGGCTGACCGAGCAGGAGGCCAACCAGATCGTGGTGGCGCTCGATCGTTCCGCGATCGCGGCCAGCAAGGTCGCGCAGCCGGGCGCGGGGTCCGGGGCTTTCGGCGTCGAGGTTGCCGCGGGCGACGTGGCCTCGGCGCTCGCGCTGATCGAGGCCCGCAGGCTGCCCGAGGCACCAGAGAGCGGATTCGACGCGCTCTACCGGGAGCCCCAGCTGATCGCGACGCCGCAAGAGGAGCGCGCGCGCTGGGTGGCAGCCACCGCGGGCGAGCTGGCGCGCTCGCTGCGCCGCATGCCGGGCGTGGCCGACGCGCACGTCCACCTGGCGCCTGCGGATGCGCCCGCGGCGCTGGACGCGCCACCCCCGCGCGCCAAGGCCTCCGTGCTGATCGAGCGCAGGCGCGGCGCACCGCCGCTCGATCAGGGCTCGGTGCGCGCCCTGGTCGCAGGCGCGCTCAACGGGCTCGAGCCGGACCGGGTGAGTGTCATCCAGAGCACGCTCGAAGCGGAGCCACAGCCACAACGCGCCTTCGCGCGCGTCGGCCCGGTCACCGTGGCGGCCCGCTCGGCGGGAACCCTGCGCGCGCTGCTGGCGGCCTCGCTCGGGCTCGATCTGCTGATGGCAGCCGCCCTGATCGCGGTCCTGCGCCGCCGGCGCCGCGCGGGCTAGCGGGCGCTCAACCGCCGCCGGCGTCGTCGCCGGTTGCCGCGTCTGCGCTCATCAGCATGGGCACGTCGCTCTGCTTCGCGATCGACGACAGGTTGTCGCTGCAACGGCCGCTTACGCAGGCGAGCCCTGCCACGCACTGGGCGCTGCGGGTGCAGGTGGCGCCCTTGTTCCCGCTCTGCAGAGAGCACCCGCCGAGCAGAGCGGCCGCCAGGGTCAGCCATGCGATCGCGCGCACCGTCCCAGGGTAGGCGAGCCCTGCCGCGCCCGTCCACGGCGCTGTCGCGAAGGTCATCCGATCAGAGCCAGGACGTCGCCCTCCTGAACCGCATCGCCTTCCTGGCAGCGCAGCTCGCTGAGCGGCCCGGCGATCGGCGATTCGACCGGCATTTCCATCTTCATGGATTCGAGGATCACGACCGTCTCGCCCTCGGCCACCGGGTCGCCCACCTGCTTCTCGATCTTCCAAACGGTTCCCGTGATATGTGCCGTGATTTCGGTCGGCATCGCACCCTCCCGTGAATCCCACGCCGAGTCCCTACATTGGAGCACCGCTGCTATTCTAGGACATTACCGGCTCTCGGCGGGCTACTTATCAGAGCCCTGGCTCTCGTAGCAAGGTGTTGAAATATGGAGCAATTCAGCATGCAACCGGGCGTTGTCACGATTGACAGCCTCGGACACGACCGCTACTATTGCGTGGCGTCTTGGAGGGCCTGCTCGTGGCAAAGGTACATGGCGCTGCGCGTGCGCGCCTTCCAGACACTGGAGCAGCGAGCGCTGTTGCAACGGAGAGAGACCCGCGATGAACGAGCAGAAAGAGTCCTCTGTTCTCTTCAACCTCAAGGAGCTGATGTCTCTCGAAGAAGAGAGAATCCAAGCTGAAGAGGCGGAGACGCGGCGCAGGGCCGAAGCGGAAGCGCGCCGCCGGCTGGAAGAAGAGAACCGGCGCAAGGAAGAAGAAGAAGCGCGGCGCAGAGCCGAGGAAGAAGCCCGGCTCGCCGCGGAGCGCCAGGAGCGCGATGAGGTCGAGCGCAAGCAGCGCGAGCGCGACGAAGCTGAGCTGCGCCTGCGGCTCGAAGCGGAGACCAAGCTCAAGGCCGAGGAGCAGCACCGCCAGCGCCAGCACGAGCTCAGCATCAAGCAGATCGAATCGCAACGGCGCAAGGGCGTGTCACCGCTGGCGCTGGCTGCGGTCGCACTGCTCGCTGCGGGCGGCATGGCGTACGGCTACTTCGGCGTGTACAAGCCCGGGCAGGAGCGTGCCGCCGCGCAGCTCCAAGCCAAGGAGCGGCTCGCGCAAATGCAGGCGCAGGAGAAGCAGCGCATTGCCGACGAGCTCGCCGCCAAGGAGCGCGAGGCCGCGCGCCTGGCCGAAGAGAAGCGCGCCGCCGAAGCCGAGGCTGTGGCCAAGGCCGAGGAGGCCAAGGCCCTGGCCGCGCGCAAGGCCGCAGCCAGCGAGGCGGACAGCACGCCCGCCCGGTCACACAGCTCGCACCACCACGCGAGCAGCGCGAAGAAGTCGAGCAGCAGCAGCTCGAGCAAGAGCGAGAAGAAGGACACCGGGGGCGACAACGATCCGCTCAAGGGCCTCGACGGGATCTGAGCCCGCCCCCGGGCCGGTGCAGCGCGTCCGATGAAGCGGCTCCTGCTCGGCCCTCGGGCGGTCACCGAGGGCGTGCGGGCGGCGCCCGAGCGCATCGCGGTGGTCTACACCGAGGCTCAGCCGGCGGGGGACCTGGGGAGCTTGCTCGCGCTCGCACGGCAGCGCGGGGTGCGCTGCGAGTCGCGTGACCGGGCGGAGCTGGAAGCCCTGGCCGGCGGCTCCCGCCATCAGGGCGTGATCGCGATCGCCGGAGACTACCCGTACCTCGGCCTGCAAGACTTGCTGGCGGCGGCCGGGCCCGGGGCCTTGCTGGTCGCGCTCGACCAAGTCACCGATCCGCAGAACTTCGGCGCGATCGTTCGCAGCGCGGTCGCCTTCGGCGCCGCGGGCGTGCTCACGCTCAAAGACCGGGCCGCGCCGGTGACCTCGGCGGTGGTCCGCGCCTCGGCCGGGGCCACCGAGCGGGCGCGCATCGCGCGCGTGACGAATCTGGCACGCGCCCTGCGCGAGCTGCGCGAGCACGGCTTCCAGGTCGTCGGCCTCGACGCCGACGGCGAGGTCGAGCTCAGGGCGCTGCCGCCTCCAGCTTCCGAAGACGGACGCGTGCTGGTGATCGGATCGGAGGGGCGCGGGCTTCGGCGGCTCGTGCGGGAGCAGTGCGTGTTTCTGGCGCGCATCGAGCTGCCGGGGCCGATCGCATCGCTCAACGCCTCGGTGGCGGCCGGCATCGCCATATACGAGAGCGCCTGCCGACGCGCCTGATGGTGTTAGGATGGCGCCATGGCCGCGCGCAAGCGCACAACGAAATCGCCCGCCGTGCGAGGCAAGCGCAGCCCGAGCCAGGGCGCCCGCGCGCGCGCCGCCTTTCGACGCGTCTGCATCCTGACCGGGGGCGGAGACGCGCCCGGCCTGAACGCCGTGCTGCGCGCATTCGTCAAGACCTGCGAGGAGCTCGAGATCGAGGTCTACGGCAGCGAGGACGGTTTCGAGGGCTTGATCCAGGCCGGCCGCATGCTGCGGCTGACGCGAGCCAGCGTGCGCGGCATCCTGCCCAAAGGCGGCAGCGTGCTCGGCTGCTCCAACCGCGCCAACCCGTTCGCCTACCCGACGCGTGACGCGCACGGCAAAGTGGCCTACACAGACGTCTCCGCGGCGGTAATCGAGCGCGTGAAGCGGCATCAAATCGATGCGCTGGTAATGGTGGGCGGCGACGGAACCTTGCACTTCGCGCGCACCTTCATGCACCGCGGGATGCCCGTGATCGGCGTGCCGAAGACCATCGACAACGATCTGGCGGCGACCGACTACACCTTCGGCTTCGATACCGCGCTCTCGACCGCAACCTGGGCGATCGACGCCCTGCACGCCACCGCCGAATCGCACGACCGCGTGATGGTGGTGGAGCTGATGGGTCGCTACGCCGGCTGGATCGCGCTCTGCGCCGGCATCGCGGGCGGAGCCGACGTGATCGCCATTCCGGAGATCCCGTACGACATCGAGCGCATTGTGTCGAAGATCCAGCTCCGCTCCGAGCTGGGCGCGACGTTCAGCATCGTGGTAGTGGGCGAAGGGGCCCACCCCAGGGGCGGCGGGCACGCGACTCTCGAGCGCGGACACAAGGGCCACCTGGCGCGCCTCGGCGGCGCGGGCCAAACCTTGGCCGACCAGCTCGCGGGGCGCATCGACCACGAGATCCGCGTCACGGTGCTCGGGCACCTGCAGCGCGGGGGCTCGCCATCGGCATTCGACCGCCTGCTCGGCAGCCGTTTCGGGGTGGCGGCGGCGTTGTGCTGCGCGCGGGGCCAGGGCGGGGTGATGGTGGCGCTGCGCGGCCAGGAGATCGTGACCGTTCCGATCGAGAAGGCGCTGCGCGCGCCCAAGCTGGTTCCTCCGGCGGGCGAGTTGGTCACGGTGGCCCGCCACCTCGGCATCGAGCTCGGCGCCTGAGCGCGCCGCGGGCACCCGCGCAGGCGCCGCTCCAGACACGCGCCCTACCCCGCCGCGTCGACGCGGCAGCCGGGGCGACGTATGATGCGCGGCGATGGCCCGGACCGCCGCCGCGCTGATCATCGGCAACGAGCTACTGACGGGCAAGATCCAGGAAGGCAACCTGGGTTACCTGGGCCAGGAGCTGTTCAAGCTGGGTATCGTGCTGGCACGTGCAGTGTTCTGCCGCGACGAGATCGACGTGATCGCCGAAGACCTCAATCGCTTGCGCGCCACGCACGACATGGTGTTCACCAGCGGTGGCGTGGGGCCGACGCACGACGACGTCACCCTGCCCGCGATCGCCAAGGCCTTCGGCACCAGGCTGGTGCGCGCAGCCGAGATCGAGACGCTGATCCGCGACTATCACGGAGCACGCGTGACGGAGGACCACCTGCGCATGGCCGACGTCCCCGAAGGCGCGCGCCTGCTCGCGAGCGCCGAGATACCGTGGCCCACGGTCGCGATCGAGAACGTCTACGTGTTTCCGGGCGTGCCGGAGATCTTCCGCATGAAGTTTCCCGTGTTGCGCGTGCACCTGGACCAGGGCTCGGGCTTTCACAGCCGCGCCGTCTTCACGTTGTGCGACGAGGGCGAAATCGCGTCCGAGCTCACGGCCGTCGCGCTGCGCCACCCGGACCTGCTGATCGGCAGCTATCCGCGCTTCCGCGACCAGGAATACCGGCTGAAGGTGACCGTGGACGGCGCCGACGCGGCGCAGGTCACCCGAGCGCTGGGCGAGGTCGCGGCCTTCATCCCTGCCGAAAAGCTGGTGCGCATCGAGTGATCGCGCGCTCAGGGCGGGATCGGGCGCAGCTTCATCTTGATCGTGGTCTCGCCGCGCGGAAGGTTGAGCTTGAGGTCGTGGGGAAAGTAGCCCGCCGCCTCGAAGGTCACGAAGCGGACACCGGGCTTGAGCGTGATCGGCCGCTTCGCCAGCACGCGCGCGCTGCCCACGTACTGATCGTCGACGTAGACGCTGGCGGTCTCGGGCTCCGCGATCACGCGCAGGCTCGCGACCTCGGGAGGCGGCGGGTGCGGGTAGCAGCCCGCGCACGCGGACAGCACCAGCCACAGCAACGCGCCGCGGCGCGCAGCCACGCGGAGGCTCACTCCCACTCGATCGTCGCTGGGGGCTTGCTGGAGATGTCGTAGACCACGCGGTTGCAACCGTGCACCTCGTTGATGATGCGGGAGGAGATGCGGGCCAGCAGATCATAGGGCAGGCGCGCCCAGTCCGCGGTCATCGCGTCCTTGGACGTCACGGCGCGTACCGCGACCACGTGCTCGTAGGTGCGGTCGTCTCCCATCACGCCGACGCTGCGCACGGGCAGGATGACGCAGAACGACTGCCAAAGCGCCTCGTACAGATCGGCCGCGCGCACCTCCTCCTGCAGAATCGCGTCGGCCTCGCGCAGGATCTGCAGCTTCTCGGCGGTGACCTCGCCCAGGCAGCGGATCGCCAGCCCGGGTCCGGGGAACGGCTGCCGCCACAGCACGTGTCGGGGCATCTGCAGCTGCAGCCCGACCTCGCGCACCTCGTCCTTGAACAGCTCCCGCAGCGGCTCGATCAGGGACAGCTTCATGCGCTCGGGCAGACCGCCCACGTTGTGGTGGGTCTTGATCACCGCGCTCGGCCCCTTGAACGACACGCTCTCGATCACGTCGGGATACAAGGTGCCCTGCACCAGGAAGTCGACCTTGCCCAGGCGGGCAGCCTCCTTGTCGAAGACGTCGATGAACAGGCGTCCGATCGTCTTGCGTTTCTGCTCGGGATCGCTGATGCCGGCCAGCGCGCGCAGGAAGGTCTCGCTCGCATCCACGTGTACCAGCTTGAGCCCGAGGTGGTCGCGCACCATGCGCACGACCTGGGTGGCCTCGTCCTTTCGCAGCACGCCGTTGTCGACGAAGATGCAGGTGAGCTGCTCGCCGATCGCGCGCGACACCAGCACCGCCGCGACCGAGGAGTCCACGCCGCCGGAGAGCGCGCAGATCGCTTGGCCGCCCCCGACCTGGGCGCGTACGCGTGCCACGGTCTCGTCGATGAACGAGCTCGGCGTCCAGCTCGGCGATAGGCCCGCCACTTCGAACAGGAAGGCGCCCAGCATCTCGTTGCCCAGATCGGTATGCGCGACCTCGGGATGGAACTGCACGCCGTAGAGCTTGCGCGCCGCGTCGCCGACCGCGGCGTAGGGCGAGCTGTCGCTGCGCGCCAGCACCTCGAAGCCCGGCGGCAGCGAAATCACTCGGTCGCCGTGGCTCATCCACACGTGCGTGCTCGCGCCCCGCCCGAGCATCGAGAGGATGCCCTCCGGGCGCTCGACCAGCACCGTGGTGGGTCCGAACTCGCGCTCGCGCGCGGACTCCACCTTGCCGCCGAGCAGGCCGCACATCAGCTGCATCCCGTAGCAGATGCCGAGCACCGGCACGCCCATGCGGAACAGCTCGGCGTCGACCCGCGGCGCCTCCGGGCCGAGCGTGCTGGCGGGTCCGCCGGACAGAATGATGGCCCGTGGCTCGAGCGCGCGGATGCGCTCGAGCGGCAGATTGAAGGGATGGATCTCGCAGTAGACGTGCTGCTCGCGAACCCGCCTCGCGATGAGCTGCGCGTATTGCGCGCCAAAATCGAGGATCAAGACCACGTTGCGCTGCATGGCGCCATGTAGCACACCCCCGCGCGAGTCGTCGACCGGCCGTCCGGCAGCCGGCGCGAACGGACACGGAGCCGGCGCGGCCGGCCACGCACGGGTCCGGTGCAACCGTCGGTGACCAGCGTTGGGCGCTCTCGGTCTACAGGGCGACCCAGCGCAGATTGCCGCCCGTGCGCGCCCGCCGCGGCGCCTCGGGGCGTGACCCGTGGCCGCGGACGAGGCCGAATGCCACGTGCGTGATTGTCACCACTCGACCCGCAGCGCGCCACGCACGGCAGGCGTCGCGCTTCGGCACGCAGGTTGCGGCTCAGCCGGGCGCGGGTGCGCCCGCGGGCTCGTGGTTCTCCACGGGTACCCCGGCTTGTGCTCTCTCGCCGCCGTGCTCGCGGGCGAACAACACGTAGATCGAGGGCAGCACGAGCAGCGTGAACAGGGTGCCGATGGCCATCCCGGAGACGATCACCAGACCGATGCTGTTGCGGGCCGCCGCCCCCGCGCCGGTCACCAGCGTGAGGGGAAAGTGACCGCACACGGTCGCCACGCTGGTCATCAACACCGGCCGCAGGCGGGTTGCCGCGGCCTCCTCCACCGCCGCCAGCTTGGACAGGCCGCGGCGCTGCAGCTCGTTGGCGAACTGCACGATCAGGATGCCGTTCTTGGCCACCAGGCCGACCAGCGTGACCAGCCCGATCTGGGCGTAAATGTTGAACGTCGTGGTCCAGCCGTCTGTCCAGAATCGCATGTTCGGATTCGGCATCTTCAGCACCATGAAGATGAACGACCCGAACATCGCCAAAGGCACCGAGCCGAGCAGGATCACCAGCGGATCGCGGAAGCTGTTGAACTGCGCCGCGAGCACGAGAAAGATCAGGATCAGCGCCAGGCTCAGCAGCTGCAGGAAGCCATTACCCTCCAGCCGCAGCTGCCGGGATTCCCCGGTGTAATCGAGCACATAGCCTCGCGGCAGCAGCTCGTGCGCCTTGGCCTCGAGCAGCTTGAGCGCGTCGTCGAGCGGCAGCATAGAGACCCCGCTGAGCTTGACCGCATTAAGCTGCTGGAAGCGCCCCAGCGCGCGCGGCGCGACCTGTTGCTTGATCTTGGCGATCGCGCGCAGCGGGATCAGCTTGCCGCCCGGACCGGTCACCTCCAGGTTCTGGAGTTGCTCGGGGTTCATGCGATCCTTGCGCTTGAGCTGGGGGATCACCTTGTAGCTCCGACCCGCGATGTCGAAGCGGTTGACGAAGTTGCCGCCGAGCGCAGCGGACAGGTCGCGGCCGACCTGCTCGAGGTTCAAGCCCAGCGTGGCCACCTTGTCGCGGTCGATCTCGAACTCGGTCTGGGGCTGATCGAATTTGGTGTCGATGTTGAGCAGCATGAACTTGCCGCTCTTCATCGCCTCGTCTTTGAGCTTCTGCGCGAACCCGAGCACGTCGCGGGTCTCAGCCGTCGATGCCACCGCGACCTCGACCGGAAAGGTGCCGCCTCCGGGCAGCGCGGGCGGAAGCACTGGAAACATGGTGATCCCGGGCAGGGTCGCCAGCTTGCGCCGCACCTCCGGCAGAATGCGGTAGATGGTGCGCTTGCGCTGGCTCCAGGGCTTGACCACCAGCCCGCCGAAGCCGCCGCTCGGGAAGGTGATCTGGAAGGTGTACGCGGCCTCGGGCACGCTCATCAGCAGCTTGTTGGCGGCGTCGGCGTAGCGCACGGTCTCATCCACGGTGGCGTCGGCCGGTGCGTCCACGATCGGGGCGAAGATCACGCCTTGGTCCTCGGTCGGGGCCAGCTCCTTGGGCGCAAACTTGAACATCGGAATCACCAGCAAGCCGAGCACGACCCAGGCCATGTACACCGCCGGCCGCGCCTGCAGGGTGCCGCGCAGCACGCGTCCGTAGCCGCGTTTGAGGCGTGCGAAGCCCGACTCGATGTGCGCGGCGAGCCAGCCCTGCTGGTGATCGGCCCGCAACAGCTTGGCGCACATCACGGGCGACAAGGTGAGCGCGACGATGCCCGAGATCAGCACCGCGCCCGCGAGCGAGAAGGCGAACTCTCGGAACAGCGCGCCGGTCAGCCCTCCCTGCAGGGCGATCGGGGTATAGACCGCCGCCAGCGTGATCGTCATCGCGATGATCGGCGCACCCAGCTCGCGTGCCCCGATCAGCGCGGCGTCCAGCGGGGGCCTGCCCTCGCGCAAGTGCCGCTCGACGTTCTCGACCACGACGATCGCGTCGTCGACGACCAGCCCCACCGACAGCACCACCGCGAGCAAGGTCAGCAGGTTGATCGTGAAGCCGAACAGCTGCATCAGGAACACGGCGCCGATCAGCGAGACGGGAATCGCGATCACCGGCACTAGCGCCGAGCGTAGCGTGCCGAGGAACAGGAAGATGACGACGACCACGATCAGCAGCGTCTCGCTGAGGGTCCTGACGACGTCGTGGATCGCGTCCCGGATATACGCCGTGCCGTCGAAGGCGACCCGTGCGCTGAGCCCGCTCGGCAGGTCCTTCTGCAGCGCGCTCATCTCCTTGTGCACGCGGCCCATCACGTCGATGGCGTTGGCGTTCGGGAGCACGAAGATGCCCATGAACACCGCGCGCTTGCCGGTGAAGCGCACCTCGGCGTCGTAGTCCTCGGCCCCGAGCACGACGTCCGCCACGTCGGAAAGGCGGACGATGCTGTCGCCCTGACGGCCGATCACCAGCCGCTTGAAGTCGTCGACCGAGCGCAGGTCGGTATCGGCGGTGAGGTTGACCTGGATCAGCGATCCCTTGGTCTTTCCCAGCGCCGACAGATAGTTGTTGGCCGCCAGCGCCTGCCGCACCTGGGCGGGGCTGATGTGCTGGGCGGCCATCCGCTCCGGCTTGAGCCAGATGCGCATGGCAAAGGTGCGGCCGCCCAAGATCTCCGCTCGCTGCACGCCTTCGATCGCGGTCAAGCGCGGCTGAACGGCGCGCACCAGGTATTCGGTGATCTCGTTGGGCTGCAGGATGTTCGAGGAAAAGCTCAGGTAGGCGGACGCGAACTGGCTATCCGCCGATTCGATGTTGATCACCGGGACTTCGGCTTCGGGCGGGAGATCGCCGCGCACCTGAGCGACCTTGGAGCTGATCTCAGATAGCGCCTTGTTCGCGTCGTAGTTGAGCTTCAGCCGCGCGCTGATGGTGGACAGGCTCTGCGTGCTCTGCGACTCCAGGTAATCGATGCCATCGGCAGCGGCGATCGCGCGCTCCAGCGGGGCGGTGATGAAGCCTCGAACCAGCTCGGCGCTGGCGCCGATGTACGCGGTCGTGACCTTGATCGTGGCATTCTCGCTGCGCGGGTATTGGCGCACGTTCAGCGAGCGCACCGCTTGCAACCCGGCGATCAAGATCACGAGGTTGACCACCACCGCGAGCACCGGTCTGCGAATGAAGATGTCGGTCAGGGACATGGGTGCCTACCGCGCCTGGTCGGCCGGGCTCAGTTGTCCTGCGGCGAAGGCTCGAGCGAGGTCTTCGGCACGAGCGAATTGTCGATCGTGACCGGCGTATCGTTGCGCAGCTTGAACGCACCGGTGATGACCACGACGTCGCCGGCCTTCAGGCCGTCGGTGACGGCGACATAGTCCCCGCGCCGCTCGCCCAGGCGCACGAACCGCTGGCGGGCGATGCGTTCCGAGCCCTTGCCGGGCTCCACCACGAACACCGAGTTGCCGTACGGCGCGTAGATGACGGCGGTGTTCGGAATCGCGAGCACCTGGCGCGCCTTGGGCAGCACCACCTCGACCTGGGCGAACATGCCGGGCCGCAGCAGCTTCTCGGGATTGCGCAGCGTGGCGCGCAGCTGGACGCTGCGCGTGCTGGCCTCGAGCCCCGGGTTGATCGCGCTGACCGTGCCCTCGAACGTGTTGCCGGGATAGGCGTCGGTCGTCACCCGCACCGCGAGGCCCTGCGACAGCTCGGAAAGGCGTTGCTGCGGCAGCGTGAAATCGACGTACACCGGGTCCAATGCCTGCACCGAGGTGACCTCCTGGCCTGCCTGCAGGAACTGCCCCAGGTTGATCTGCCAGATGCCGAGATTGCCGGTGAACGGCGCCCGAATGGTTCGCTTGGCGATCTCCGCGCGCAGGCGCGCGACTTCCGCGTCGGCTTGCTTGGCGTGGGCATCCGCGTTCTCCAGGTCCGCTTGGGACACCGCGTTATCGCCGCGCAGCGCGCGCTGGCGCTGCAGCGTGAGCCGCGCGAGCTCGGCGCTCGCGAGCGCCGACTTGAGCTGCGCCTGCTCGGTCGAGCTGTCGAGCTCGACCAGCACCGCACCGGCCCGCACCGCCGCACCCGAGTCGAAGTGGATGCGGCGAATGGTGCCGGCGACCTCGGCGTGGAGCACCACGCCGTGGACCGGGACCACCGTACCGACCGCGTCGAAGGTGGTGTGCCAGCTCTGCTCGTCGACGGGCTTGGCCGCTACCGCTGCGGGCGGGGGCCGCGCGCCCGCGGCCATCGCGCCCATGCTGCGGAACTGGGCGACCTTCGTGCCCACCAGAGCCCCGATGACGACGAGCAAGCCGATTGCCGTGAGAAGGATGCGCATAACCATTTCGGGACCACTGCCTGGAGCGTGACCAATACCTGCGAGGCGCGCCAGTGGCGGGGGGGGTATTAGGCCGCGGGCCGCAATCGGCAAGTCGCAGACTCGGGTTTCCGCGGTCTGAGCGTAAAGTTCACGTTTCGGACCCGGATCGCAAACCGAAATCGAGCCCGCGTCCAGGCCGAAAGGCCCTCAGCGGCTGCCGTAGTTGGGAGCCTCTTGCGTCACCACCACGTCGTGGACGTGGCTCTCGCGCAGGCCCTGATCCGACTGGCGGATCAGGCGGGCAGCGGCGCGCAGCCGTTCGAGCGTGCGACAGCCCGTGTAGCCCATGCCGGCGCGCAGCCCGCCCACCAGCTGATAGATCACGCTGGAAGCCGGCCCGCGGTGGGGCACCCGACCCTCGATGCCCTCGGGTACGAGCTTCTCGAGGTCGTCGATGTCCATCTGACCGTAGCGATCCTTGGAGCCGCGGCGCATCGCACCGAGCGAGCCCATGCCGCGGTAGCTCTTGTAGGTGCGGCCCTGATACAGCACGGTCTCCCCCGGCGCTTCGTCGGTGCCGGCGAGCAGCGAGCCGATCATCACGCAGTGAGCTCCAACCGCCAGCGCCTTGACCAGATCGCCCGAGTACTTGATGCCGCCGTCGGCGATGATCGGGATCGCGTGCTTGGCGGCGACCTCGGCGCACTCGGCGATGGCGGTGACCTGCGGCACCCCGACCCCGGCGACCATGCGCGTGGTGCAAATCGATCCGGGCCCGATGCCGACCTTGACCGCATCAACGCCCGCGTCGATCAACGCCCTGGTGCCGTCGGCGGTGGCCACGTTGCCGGCGACCAAACCGACGCCGGCGTGCTTCTTCTTGATCGCGCGCGCTGCGTCGCAGACGTTCTTGGTGTGGCCGTGCGCGGTGTCGATCACGAGCAGGTCGACGCCCGCGTCCACCAGCAGCTCCGTTCGCTCCTCGCGGTCCGGGCCCACGCCGATCGCGGCGCCCACGCGCAGCCGACCGCGCGGGTCTTTGACCGCGCCCGGGTAGCGTTCGGCCTGGGTCAGATCCTTGAAGGTGATCAGCCCGACCAGCTCGCCCTGATCGGAGACCACCAGCAGCTTCTCGATGCGCTTCTCGTGCAGCAGCGCGCGCGCCTGGGTCTGCGTCACGCCGGTGGTGACCGTGACCAGCTCTCGCGTCATCAGGCGCTCGACTGGCTGGTGCAGGTTGGTCTCGAAGCGCACGTCGCGGCTGGTCAGGATGCCGACCGGTCGGGTGCCCTCGACCACCGGCAGACCGGACACGCCGTAGCGCCGCATCAGCTCCATCGCGACCTGCAAGGTGTCGGAGGGCCGGATGGTGACCGGGTCCGAGACCATCCCGCTCTCCGCGCGCTTGACCTTCTCGACCTCGCGCGCCTGGTCCATCGGGCTCTGGTTCTTGTGCAAGATGCCGAGCCCGCCCTCACGCGCCATGGTCACGGCCATGCGCCACTCTGTGACAGTGTCCATCGCGCTCGACACGATCGGGATGCCGAGCTTGAGCTCGCGCGTCAGCAGGGTGCTGGTGTCGGCCTCGGAAGGCACGAAATCGGCGTAGGCCGGAACGAGCAGGACATCGTCGAAGGTCAACGCCTCTGACAAGCCGTCGGTCTTCAAGCTTCACCTCCGGGATGAAGCTGCGCAGTATAGCGCCGAAATCGCGCTTGGCGAATGGCAACGCGCCAGCACGGCGCGAGCCCGGGGCCACCCATCTGGGATTCACGGCGAGACCGGAAGGCGGGAAGACAAAAACGAGATGGTCCCTTCCGGTCTTGCTGTGGATCTCTTTCGAATCGGACGCGGCCGGCGCGGACTGGAGTCAGTGCGCCGCCGTCTGGCTGGCGGGCGCCGCGGCCGGCGCTGGCGAGGCGGGCAGGACCTCGAAAACCCAGTCGGTCTCGACCTCGCCCTGCAGGGGAATCGCCACCTTCAGCCGCCCGCTCTGGGCACCGGGCGCGACGCGGACCACCAACCGGTCGTCTCGCACCGATTTCACCGTCAGCGGGTGATCGCCGAGCGTCACCTTGGGCACCGCCGGATTGATGCCGAAGCCACTGCCCTGGATCGTGACCTCGGTGCCGACCGCGCCCTTCTCGGGCGTGACCGCAGCGATCACGGGCGGCACGGTCACGACGAAGGGATCGGTCGTGCTCACCGCGCCGCTGCCGGCCACCCTCACCTCGAGCGGCCCGCTGCGGCCCTTGGGCACGCGCAGCCTGAGCCGGGTCGGGCTGACCTCGAGCACCCGCGCGGGCCGGCCCGCGACGCTCGCCCGCACGCGCGCGGGCGAGTCGCCAAAGCCCTGCCCCTCGACCGCGATTCCGCTGCCGGCCGGCCCCGACTGCGGGCTGAAGTTGGTCACCCGGAGCACCGGCAGCACCGCGAAGTCCTGCGATGACCAGGCCGGGCCCACGCCATGGACGCGGATCGAGAGCTTGCCGTCCTTGGCGCCCTCGGGGACGTCGAGCTCGAGCCGCGTATCGCGCGCGTCCCGCACGTGCAGCTGCGCGTCGCCGAGCTTGGCCTCGATCGCGTCCGGTGCGCTGCCGAAGTTGGTGCCGCGCACGGTGATCACCGTGCCGGGCGGCCCCTTCTTGGGCTCGAAGGCGACGATGCTCGGGGGTCGCTGGATCACGAACGGCTCAGCGCTGTAGGCGCGGCCAGCGTCGCGCACGTCGACCAGCAGCTTACCCGATGCGACCTTGAGCGGAAGCACCACCACCAGCTCGCTCTCGCTCGCCGACTTCACCCTCAGCGGCACGCTGTTGAGGTACACACGGTCGTCGGCCGACCGCTTGGAGAAGCCTTGCCCGTGAATGGTCAGCTGCGAGCCCGGCGCGCCGCGCATCGGCTCGACCGCGCTGATGGTGGTGGCCGCGCTGAGCGCGAAGGACTGCTTGCTGGTGGCCTCGCCCGCCTGCCCTACCCGCACCGCGAAGGGGCCGCCGCTCTTGACGTCGGACACGATCACCTCGAGTCGCTGGGGCGCGGCCGAGAGCACCACGATTGGCTGACCCGCGAGCGTCACTACGTTGCCGGTGAGCAGCGGCGAGAAGTGCTGGCCGCGAATCACCACGTGCGTCCCGGGCGGCCCCGAAAGCGGATCGACGCTATCGATTTCGGGCGCCGGGGACGCCGGCACCAGCCGAAACTCCGGCCCGCGCACGGTCCCGCTCGCCGCGGTGACCGCGATGTTGCCGCTCTGCAGCCCGGCCGGGATGCGCACGGTGATGCGATTGGGCAGGCTCTCGACGATCGGCAGCGGTTGCACGCCGAGGCTGGCCTTGGCGTCCGGACCGAAGTGACGCCCCACGATGTTGACCAGCGTGCCCGGAGGGCCGGAGGTCGGCTGGATCTGCTCGATCACCGGCCCGCCCTGGGCCGCAGCACGAGCCCCGAGGCAAAGCGGGAGCACGAGCGCGATGCCGATCCCGGTGAGCGCGCCGGCCAGTCGCTGTAGGGACATCGGGTTCCTCCTGCACGGCGCAAGGCCGTCCCCCGAACGGATACGACGGCGCCGATCGCCGTGGATTCACCACCTGCGGCCGGAGCCCTGCGCGGGTGATATTTCCATACAACCGCGAGCGCATGCAAACACGCCCGGCCGGGCGGCTACGGGACGATGATGCGGTGGTAGACCACGGCCTCGCCGTCGCCGTCCTTCACGACCACCGTGCCTTGGCTGAGAACGTCCAGGAAGTGCACGCTGACCGGCTCCGCCCGGTAGTTGGTGGTGATCCCGATGCCCTCGCCGTCGGCGGGGCTGACCACCGTCACCTGCTGGGGATCGATCTTCTCGCGCGCGCTCGCCGTGAACAGGCCCGCGGGCTCCAGCACCTGGTAGGTGCCCTGGTTGTTCGCGCTCGCGGTCTCGAACAGCACCACCACGCCGCCGCGGATCAGGAACTGCGAGAGCGCGAGCCCCCACTTCTGTCCCAACGCGGTGAGG
Source organism: uncultured delta proteobacterium (assembly GCA_963778655.1). GTDB lineage: Bacteria > Myxococcota_A > Polyangia > Polyangiales > JAFGIB01 > CAVZVA01. The sequence goes on along the minus strand of CAVZVA010000005.1, from coordinate 347,660 downwards.
TCCGCGTCGCTGGCGCCCGGCTGCGGCTCGATCACGAAGGCGTCCGACTGGCGCAGCTGGGCGCTGACCTGATCGGGATCGGCGTCGGTCTGCTTCCACGGCAGGCCGGCCAGGTCGAACGCGGCCTTCAACCCGCGCACCGACGCCGGGTCCGCGCTGCCGCGGTACACCAGGGTGCGCACCGGCAGCTTGTGCTGCAGGAAGAGCGCATTGGAGGCGATTCGCCGCATGCTGTCACTGGCCGCCGCGCCGTAATCGTGGCCGACGACGACCAGCGAGCCGGGCACGGCGTCCGCGCACTGGCCGGCGTTGCAGAGCCCGCTCACGCACACCGTCCCGCAGTCGCCGCAGTGGTTCTCGTCGTTCTGCAGGTCGAAGCAGCGGCCGGAGCAGAAGCTGAGCGGCGGATTGCACACGTCGGTGCAGGTTCCGAGAGCGCAGAACTGGCCCGTGGGACAGCCCACGCCGCACTCACCGCAGTGGGCCGGGTCGCTCGCGATGTCGACGCAATCGCCCGAGCACGAGGTCAGGCCGACCCCGCAGCCCGACGACACCTTCGGGTCGGGAAAGTGGACCCCACCGTCGGGCAAAAACGGCGTGCCGGAGCCGCCCTTGCCCACGCTGGGCGGGTAGAGGCTGCCGCCGTCCGCACCGGCATCCGACCCCATCGGCATGGCGCTGCCGTCCTTGCCGCCGTCGGCGGGACCGGCGTCGCCTGCCGGCTCGCCGCTGCACTTGGACGCCTTGCAGGCGGCGCCGCCGCAGCTGTGGCCGCAGGAGCCGCAGTGCTCGGCGTCGCGGGCGAGGTCCACACACAGGCCGTCGCACAGCACGAAGCCGGGCTTGCACTGCGCGCCCACCAGCGGGCTGCCACAGCCAGCAAGCAGGCCGAGCAGGGCGAGCGCAGCCAGCTGGACCCGCGCGCTCATGGCGTGGCCCCCTGCGCAGGCGGTGTGGCTGCAGACCGGGGCGCGGCGCTTTCGGACGCCGCGGGTGCGGCCGGCGCTGCGGCTCCCGCCGCTGTCGCCGGCGCGGGCGTAGCCTGCGCCGCGCCGGCCGACTGCGCGCTGCCGGCCGCGTCTTGCTGCGGCTCGCCGCCGCCGGCGCCCGGCACCGGCACGGCACGGCGTGCCACCACCACGAACTCCACGCGGCGGTTGCGGGCGTAGGCCGCCTCCTCCTTGCGTAGGTCGCGGGGACGGGTCGAGCCGTAGCCGACGGCCTCGATCATGTCGGCCGGAATGCCGAGCTTGATCAGCGCGTCGCGCACGTGCTGCGCGCGCTGCTCGCTCAGCTCCTGATTGTACTCCTCGCGGCCGCGCTGATCGGCGTGGCCCTCGATGCGGATCTTCATCCATTCGGGGTGCTGCTTGTACAGGTGCACGATCGCCGCCAGCACCGGGCGCGCCGCGCTCTTGACCCGCGAGCGCTCGAAGTCGAACAGCACGCGCTCCTCCAGCACGATGCGATCGTTACGCATCTCGATCAGACCCTCGTCTGGGCAGCCGTCGTAGTCCTTGTTGCCGTTGATGACCTCGGCCTCGTTGGGGCACTGGTCGTCGGCGTCGAGGAAACCGTCCTTGTCGTTGTCGGGGTCGGGACAGCCGTCCTCGTCCTCGAAGCCGTCCATGTCCTCGGGCTCGTTCGGGCACTTGTCCTGCGCGTCGGCGATCTTGTCGCCGTCGTTGTCGGGGTCGGGGCAGCCGTCCTCGTCCTTGAACCCGTCGCGATCCTCGGCCTCGTCGGGGCACTGGTCGTCCTCGTCGAGCACGCCGTCGCCGTCGCGGTCGGGCTTCTCTACCGCCACCTCTACGGGCTTGCTCGCGGGCAACGCCTTGGGCGCGCGGGCGTCCAGCACGGCAAGCTCCACCCCGAACAGCAGCAGCCTGGCATCGGCGCCGGACAGCGACGTGCTCGGCTGCACGATCTGCACGTAGTGCACGGTGGGAGCCAGCGCCAGGCTGCCGACCGGCAGGCCGTAGCCGATGCCGCCCTCGAATCCGGGACGCGCGAGCTTGCCCGTGATCAGGCCGCCGCCACCACCCTCCAGGAACAAGCCGAGCGCGCTGCGCGGCTGCGTCGCCTTGGCCAGGGGTCGCAGCCGCAGCAGGCCCGAGAGCATCTCGAAGGTGCCGACGCCGGGATTGACGCGGCCGGGATCCGCGGGCGCGCTCCCGTTCGCCATCAACCCGCCGCGCACCCGCGCGCCCAGCAACAGCCAGGGCGCCAGCCGGAAGTAGCCGGCGACCGAGCCCGCGCCACCCGGGCCGAACAGCGTCGATTGCGGTTTGGTCAGCGAGAGCGCGCCCGTGCCTTCCAGCGTCACCAGCGGTGGCTCCGCGTAGACGCGCGCCGCCGGCGCCGCCAGCGCGGAGAGCAGTGCTGCAAAGCCAAGCGCCTTGAGCCAAGACATGGGCTGATGCGGGACGCGCGGGTGCGTGGCGCACACGTTCGCGGCCTCACCACACCATTGTTTCACCGATGGCGCTCGCGCAGCAAGCGCGTTGCAATGTCCGGCGCCCCGCTTGGCGCACACGAGCGCGCCCGCGCCCTTTTCGCTACACGTCCAGCTCGTCGACCTCGGCCTTTGCGGCCGACTCCATGATGAACTGGTAGCGCGCGCCCGGATCCTTGCCCATCAGCTCGTTGACCACGCGATCGGCGTCGAGCTCGTTGTCGATCACGACGCGCAGCGCCCGGCGCCGGCGCGGATCGAGTGTGGTTTGTTTCAGCTCATCCGCCGACATTTCACCGAGGCCCTTGAAGCGGCTGATGTCGGGCTTCACGTTCTTGGGCAGCGCCGCCAGCACCCGGTCTTTCTCCGCGTCGTCGAGCGCCCAGTGCGTCTGCTTGCCCGCGTCGATGCGGTAGAGCGGCGGCAGGCACACGTAGATGTGCCCGCTGCGCAATAACTCCGGCAGGTGTCGATAGAAGAAGGTGAGCAGCAGGGTCGTGATGTGGTTGCCGTCGGTGTCGGCATCCATCAGCAAGAACACCTTGTCGTAGCGCAGCTTGGCCAGGTCGAAGGCCTTGCCCACCCCGCAGCCCAATCCCGAGATGATGTTCTGCAGCTCCTTGTTCTCGAGCACCGCCGAGACGCTGGCGCGCTCGGCATTGAGCACCTTGCCGCGCAGCGGCAGAATGGCCTGGGTGCGGCGATCGCGCCCTTGCTTGGCGTTGCCGCCCGCGCTGTCGCCCTCGACCAGGAACAGCTCGCACTCGCCCGGATCGGTGCTGGAGCAATCGGCGAGCTTGCCGGGAAGGTTGAGGCGGTGGCTGACCGCGGTCTTGCGCAGCACCTGCTGCCCGGCCGCGCGGCTGGCCTCGCGCGCGCGCGCCGCGGTGATGATGCGCGCCACGATCGCGTCGGCCGACGAGGCGTTGTTGAGCAGCCACTGCTCCAGCTCCACGCGCACGATCGACTCGACCACCGAGCTGACCTCGGGGTTGTTGAGGCGATCCTTGGTCTGCCCTTGGAACTGCGGATCCGGCACGAACGCGCTCACGATCCCGAACAGGCCCTCGCGGACGTCCTCGGCCGCCAGGGTGACACCCTTGGGGTTGATCTGCTTGGCAGCCATGTAGCCGCGGATCGCCTTGTTCAGGGCTTGCTTGAACCCGAGCTCATGGGTGCCGCCCGAGCCGGTGGGAATGCCGTTCGCATACGAGCGGATCAGCTCGTCGGTCGCTTCGGTCCACTGCAGCGCGACCTCGACCCGCACGCCGTCGCTCTCGCGCTCGAGCGTGAACAACTGCGGGTGCACCGCGCGTTTGCCCTTGGCCGCGACCAACTTGGACAGGTACTCGCCGATGCCGCCCGGGTGGTGAAACTCCTCGCGCTCGCCCTTCTCGCCCAGCGCGAGCACGATGCGTAAGCCGCGGTGCAGGTAGCTCACCGCCTCGAGCCGCTCGCGCACCAACTCCAGGTCGAAACGCTGTTTGCCGAAGACCTGGGCGTCGGGCCGGAAGTGGATGCTGGTGCCGTGCGAGCGCGTCGCGCCGAGCTTCTTGAGTCGCTCGCGCGGCACCCCGCGCGCGTAGCTCTGCTGGTACTCGAAGCCTTCGCGCCGCACCCTTGCGGTGAGCTCGGAGGACAGCGCGTTCACCACCGAGGAGCCCACGCCGTGCAACCCGCCCGACACCTTGTAGCTGCCGCCGTCGAACTTACCGCCGGCGTGCAGCGTGCACAGGATCAGCTCGAGCGCGGGGCGTTTGAACTTCGGGTGCACGTCGACCGGGATTCCGCGTCCGTCGTCGGTCACGCTGGCCCCGTGCAGATCTGCGTCCAGCACCACCTCGATGCGCTTGGCGTGCCCGTTGATCGCCTCGTCGACGCAGTTGTCCACGATCTCCCACAGCAGGTGGTGGTAGCCGCGGGCGTCCACGCCGCCGATGTACATGGCCGGGCGCTTGCGCACGGGCTCGAGGCCCTCGAGCACCTCGATGTCCTTGGCGGTATAGCCGCTCATCGGTCCTCGCTAGTGGGTCCCCGTCTCGCGCTGCGTGCGGTCCACCCCCTACGCTGCGGATACAGTCCACCCGCCCACCCCCGCCCGTAATCCTCCGGCGTCGTGTGAAGGGCCTGCACATCTGGTGCTGGCGGGGGTGCTCTCATGATTGCGTTCCTTCGAGTGAAGGCACGCTCGGTGTCTCCATCACCACGCGCGCGAGCGAGCCTCGCTTGAACATCGCGTAGCCCTTGCCGCCGCGCCCGACCACGCTGTAGCTGCGCAGACCAACGTTGTAGGTCGCGCCCGACTCCCGCTCCACCACCAGCATGTCGGAAGGCCGGTACAGCAGCCGCGCACCGAGCACCTGGTCGCCCTGCTCGAGCTTGATCAGGCGCACGCCCTTGCCGGGGCCGGAGAGCAGCGCGACCTCGCTCGCCTCGCAGATCAGGGCGCGCCCGTTGCGGCTGGCGCAGGCGAGCTTCGCGTCGTCGGCGTAGGGCCCGACGTAGATCACCTCGTCGTCACCGCCGACGCGCATGAAGCGGCGGCCCGAGCGCGTGCTCGGCTCGCGATGCGCTCGCAGCGAGCAGCGCATGCACGAGCCCGAGGCCGAAACCGCGACCACGTAAGGCGGCTGCGGCTCCTCCACACCCTCGTCCTGGGGCGGCACCGGGAGCACGCGCGGATCGAAGCCGAGCATGCGCACGATGCGCTCGCCGTCGGCAAGCTTGAACAGCTTCTGCACCGGCGAGCCGTGCCCGGTGCTGGCGGGAATGTCGTTGATCCGGCACACGTAGCAGGTCCCGCGGTTGGAGAAGAACGCCACCGTCGACTTGGTCGAGCCCGCCACCACGTCGAGCGCCTGATCGCCCTCGCGCAGGCGGGTCTGCGCTGCGTCCTTCATCTCGCGCTGGCGCTTGACCCATCCCTGGACGCTCAGCAGCACCACCGCGTCTTCCTCCAGGATGAAGGCCTCCTCGTCGTAGACCGGCTCCTCCACCGAGGCCACGATGCGGGTGCGGCGTGGATTCTGATAGCGCTCCTTGAGCTCGAGCAACTCCGCGCGGATCAGCTTCCAGCGCGCGCTCTCGCTGCCGAGCAACTGCTCGACGCGCCTCTGCTCCTTGCGCTTGGCATCCAGCTCCTCGCGGATCAGCAGGATCTCGAGCTTGGCCAGCTTGTACAGGCGCAGCTCCAGGATCGCGTCGACTTGCAGCTCGTCGATGCCGAAGCGGCGCGTCAGCTTCTCGGCGGCGTCCTGCTTGCCGTCCGAGGCGCGGATGATCCGGATGGTCTCGTCGAGCGCGTCGAAGACGGTCGCGAAGCCCTCGAGCACGTGGATGCGCTTGCGCAGCTCCTGCAGCTGGTGCTCGAGGCGCTTGCGCACCACCTCCATGCGAAAGTCGAGGAAGTGGCGGAGCACCTGGCGCAGGTCGAGCCGCGCTGGCCCGGCCAAGTCCGGGTTGTCGGTCGGCACCAGGCAGGTCATGTCGACCGCGACGTTGGCCGCGAGCGGGGTGTGCTTGTACAGATAGGCCATCACCAGCTGCGGGTCTGCGTCCTTTTTGATCTCGAGCACGATCCGCGTCTCGTCGGTGCTCTCGTCGCGCACGTCGAGCAGCGCCGGCAGCTTCCTGGCGATGATCACCTCGGCGATCTTCTCGACCAGCGTCGCGCGCTTGATCGCGTACGGGATGGAGTGAATCACCAGCAGCAGGCCGCCGCGCTTCTGTTCCTCGCCGCGCCACTCTCCGCGCAGCTTGAGCGAGCCCTGGCCCTGCTCGTAGATCTGTGCGAGCTCCTTCTTGCTCGAGAGCAGCTGCCCGCCGGTGGGAAAGTCCGGGCCTTTGAGCTGCTTGAGCAGACCGCTGACAGTGATCTCCGGCTGGTCGATCATCGCCACGCACGCGTCCAGCACCTCGCCTAGGTTGTGCGGCGGGATCGAGGTCGCCATGCCCACGGCGATGCCCTGCACGCCGTTGACCAGCAGGTTGGGAAAGCGCGCCGGCAGCACGATCGGCTCGAAGCGCGTGCCGTCGTAGCTCGACCGGTAGCGCACCGTCTGCTGCCCGAGCTCGGCGAGCAGCTCGTCCGCGAGCTTGGTCAGGCGCGCCTCGGTGTAGCGCATCGCCGCCGGCGCATCGCCGTCGGGCGAGCCGAAGTTGCCGCGGCCGTCGACCAGCGGCGCGCGCAGCGTGAAGTCCTGCGCCATGCGCGCCAGCGCGTCGTAGATCGCGGTATCGCCGTGGGGATGGTACTTGCCCATCACGTCGCCGACGATCGCCGCGCACTTGCGATACTTGGCGTCGCTGCGCAGGTGCAGGTCGTGCTCCATCGTGAACAGGATCCGGCGCTGCACCGGCTTGAGCCCGTCGCGCACGTCGGGCAACGCGCGCGCGGTGATCACGCTCAGGGCGTAGTGCAGGTAGCGGCGCTGCGCCTCCTCCGACAGCGAGGCGTCCTCGATCGGCGCGGGAGGACCGCCCTGCCCGCCTTCGAACAGTTTCAGCTGGCTTCTCGATCGCTTGGGCACTGGGGTGGGTGCGGGCCTGCTATTAAGTTCAGTCTGCCCGCCCCCACTTGCTAGCAGCAAGGCACGGCGGCAGGCAAGAAATCACTGCTGATCCCGGGGCCTCGCCACCACGCGGAAGCGGCTGTTTCCGAATTGCAGGAAAGCGGGAAGCGCGCAGGGACAGTGGGAAGGTCCTCAGTCCCTCCCGCTGTCCCGTCTTCCTGTCTCTTGGTCGTCGGCCAGCGGCGCCAGGTGGTCGACGGCGCCAATGCCCCGGCCGACCCCCGGCGCCGAGGCGATCGCGCTGCTGAGCCAGCGCTTGGCCCGGCCGCAGGCCTCCGGCAGCGGCAGGCCGAGCGCGAGGTTCGCGGTGATCGCCGCCGAGAGCGTGCAGCCGACGCCGTGGGTGTGGCGCGCGGACAGCCGCGGCGCGCTCAGGCGCTGCACGCGGCCTGCGTGAAGCAGCAGGTCCACTGCCTGCTCGCCTTGCAGGTGCCCGCCCTTGACCAGCACCGCGCGCGCCCCCAGCGCGCACAGCCGTTCGGCCGCGGCGAGCGCCTCCGCCTCGTCGCGCACCGGCCGCTCGGCAAGCCACGCGGCCTCGTCCGCGTTGGCCGTCAGCAGCACCGCTTGCGGGATCAGCCGCTCGAGCAGCGCGCTGCGCGCCGCAGCGTCGAGCAGCGCCGCGCCGTGCTTGGCGACACGCACGGGGTCGACCACCAGCGGAATGCGCGCAGCGCCGAAGCGACGTGCGACTTCGGCGACGATCTCGGACGAGCCGAGCGCGCCGGTCTTCGCCGCCTGCGGCGTGATGTCCTGCAACACGGCCTCGAGCTGCTCGCCCACCAGCGCGGCGGGCAAGACCTCCACCCGCTGCAGGGCACGCGTGTTCTGCACGGTCAACAGGCTGACGACCGCGCAGCCGTATACGCCGTGCTGGTGAAAGGTCTTCAGATCCGCGGCGATCCCGGCCCCCCCCGAGGGGTCGGAGCCCGCCACGCTGAGCGCCACCTTTACCGTGTGCTCGCTCGCCACGAAGAAAGCCTCACAGGAAGATGGGAAGACGGGAAGCTCGGACGCATTTTTGTTCTTCCCGCCTTGCTGTTCAATCCCGATTCCACTCGACCATGCTGGCACGCCGCCGGTAAGCCGAGGTTGTGCCGCGCGCTCAGTGTTGTAGTTAACCGGCCGAGGCCGGTGGCCCGTAGCAGCAGTCGAAGGGAGCTGGATGACGCGGTGGTGGTTGTTGGGCCTGTGCGGGCCGTTTGCGTTGGGCGTGATCGTAGGGTGCGGCGAGCCGGCGACGGCCCAGGCGGGCGGCTCCGCGGCCAACGCGCCGCCAGCGGCCGCGCCAGCCGCGGCAGGCCCCTCGGTCGAGCACGTGGTCCAGGAAGGCGAGACGCTGTGGGACATCGCCCGCGCCTACGGCGTGCACGTGGACCAGATCCTGACCGCCAGCGGCATGACCCGGGCCGAGTCCAAACGCCTGAGCAAGGGTAAGAAGCTGCGCATTCCGGGCGCGACCAAGCAGGTCGACGTGCTCGCGAGCAAGGCCCATGCGCAGGAGCTGCCCAAGCTCAAGAACGCAGCCTACCACTACCTGCAGCGCGGCGAGACGCTGTGGAGCCTGTCTGCGGACTACGACGTGCCAATCGAGACGCTCATGGCGCGCAACAAGCTCGATGACGGCGACCTGCCTAGCCTGCACGTCGGCCGCGCGATCATCATTCCGGGCGTCAAGCCCAGCCAGATCAAGCACGGCAAGCCGACCCGCAGCCACGTCGTGCACGAGCTGGAAAAGGGCGAGACGGTCTGGGACGTGGCCCACACCTACCACGTGAGCGTCGCCGAGATCATGGCCGCCAACAACCTCAGCGCCGATGAGGTGACGCGGATCCGTGACGGCAAGCGGCTGACGATCCCGGGCGTCGAGGACGACGGGCGCGGCCACGTCAGGCGGCGCTCGAGCGCGCGCGAACGGCGCGCGCTGGCCGTCGCGCATCGCCTGGGGCTGGGCACGATCCAAGCGGCGGGCGAGCTGCTCTACGGCCACGTCGAGCAGCGCTGGGTGCGCGCCGCCGATCGGCTCGGCCACTTCCCCGGCACACTGCGCTGGCCGGTGCACAACGGCGCGTTCGTGCGCGGCTACGGCTCCGGTCAGGGTGGCTACCACAAGGCCATGGACATCATGGGCAAGATCGGTTGGAACGTGCGCGCCGCCGCTGCCGGTATCGTCGGTTACGCGGGCGACCAGGTCTCGGGCTTCGGCAACATGGTCATGCTGATCCACCCCGGAGGCTGGGTCACGCTCTACGCCCACAACTCGGTCAACTTCGTCGCCGCCGGCGAGAAGGTGCAGCGCGGATCGATCCTGGCTGAGGTGGGCAGCACGGGTCGCAGCCAGGGCCCGCACGTGCACTTCGAGCTGATCCACGACGGCACCAATTGCGACCCGGCTCCGTTGTTCCGCCCCGGCGTGCGCCACCATGACGGCCACATCGAGCGACTGCACTACACGCGCTGGACGCGCGGCGACCGGCGTCCCAAGGAGGTCCGCTGCGCGCACCGCCAGAAGCACCCGCCTTCGCAGTCGGTCATGAACGAGAATCCCGAGCGTGACGCGGCCCCCGAGAGCGAAGCGCCTGCTGGCGACCAGACGCCGGCGCCGAGTGAACCAAGACCATGAAACAGGAAGGCAGGAAGACGGAAAGCGAGAGTGGCTCTCTTCCTGCTTTCCCGTCTCCCTGTGAGCCGAGATGAGGCTTAGCCGCTGGTCGCTTCGATGCCGGAGCGCTCGAGCAGCGGGTGCAGGTCCGGCTTGCGCCCCATGAAGTCCTCGAACAGCTGCATCGGATCGCGGCTGTCGCCGCGCGCCAGCACCTTCTCGCGGAACTCCCGGCCCACCTCGGGCGAGAACAGGCCGTGCTCGCGAAAGCGCGAAAACGCGTCCGCGTCCAGCACCTCGGCCCACTTGTACGAGTAGTAGCCGCCCGCATAGCCGACCGGGTGGCTGAACAGGTGCCCGAAGCCCGCCAGCATCGCGTAGTCGTCGGGCAGCGGCACCGGCGCGAAAGGCGCCATCACCCGCCGCGCGTAGCCGAGCACGTCGCCGTCGCGCGGCGAGTCGTAACGCATGTGCAGCCGCAGGTCGAGCACGGCGAAGCCGAGCTGTCGCATCATCGCCGAGGCGCCGCGGTAGGCGCGAGCGCGCCGCATCGCATTGTACAGCGGCTCCGGAATCGGCTCTCCGCTCTGGTAGTGCCGGGCGAACAGATCGAGCGACTCGCGCTCCCAGCAGAAGTTCTGCATGATCTGCGACGGCAGCTCGACGAAGTCCCACGCTACGTTGGTGCCGGCCAGGCTCACGACCTCCACGCGCGAGAGCATGTGGTGCAGCAGGTGGCCGGTCTCGTGGAAGATAGTTTCGACCTCGCGGTGCGAGAGCAGCACCGGCGCGTCTCCGATCGGCGGCGTCACGTTGGCGCAGATCAGGCCGACGTGCGGAGTCCAACCCTCGGGCCGGGGCTCTGCCGTCAGCAGCGCGTTCATCCACGCGCCGCCGCGCTTCTGCTCGCGCGGATACAGATCGGCGTAGAACACCCCGAGCAGCGAGCCGTCGCCGTCGGTCACACGGTAGGTGCGCACCGCCTCGTGCCACACCGGCAGCCCCTCGACCGGCTCGATCGCGATGCCGTACAACCGCCCGACCAGCTCGAACATCCCGGACAGCACGCGCTGCAGCGGGAAGTAGGGCCGCAGCGCCTCCTCATCGAAGTCGTAGCGCCGGACGCGCTGCTTCTCGGCGTAATAGGCGACGTCCCAGGCCGCGAGCTCTGGTGCGTCCGGCCCCTCGAGCTCGCGCCGGAACGCGAGCAGCTCTGCGCGCTCGCGCGCGAACGCGGCCTCGGAGCGTGCCTGCAGGTCTTCGAGAAACTCGCGCGCGCGGTCGCCTTTGTGCGCCATGCGCTCGTCGACGACCAGATCGACGAAGTCGCGGTAGCCGAGCAGCTGCGCCTTCTGCTTGCGCAGCTCGAGCACGCGCTCGATCAACGCCCTGTTGTCGAAGGAGCCGCCCGCCGCTCTGGTGTTGTGCGCGCGGTAGACCTGCTCCCGCAGCGCTGCGTCGTCGAGATAGGTGAGCACGGCCACCAGGCTCGGCTCGTGCAGGGTGAAGCGGTAGCCGGCAAGGCCGCGGGCGCTCGCGCTCTCGCGTGCGGCCTCGACCGCCCGCTCCGGCAGCCCCGACAGCCGGCCGCGGTCCTGCACCAGCAGCTCGAAGGCGTTGGTCGCGTCGAGCACGTTCTGCGAGAAGCGCGTGGTGAGCTCGGAGAGCTCCACGTTGATCGCCTGCAGGCGCGCCTTGTCCTCGGCCCCCAGCGCCGCGCCCTCGCGCACGAAGGATGCGAGCGTCTTCTCCAAGAAACGCGCCCGTGTCGGATCGAGCTTCGCCGCCTCCGGGCTGGCCGCCAGCGCCTTCAACCTGCGGAACGCGCCTTCCGCGAGCGGAATGCTGGAATAGAACGCGCTGACCTTGGGCTGCGCCAGGTTGTAGGCCTCGCGCAGCTCCGGCGTGTTCGCCACCGATTCGAGGTGTCCGATCACACCCATCGCGTGGCCCAGTCGCTCGCTCACCTGCTCCAGGGCGTGCAGGGTGTTTCGATAGCTCGGCGCCGAGACGTCCTGCTGCAGCACGTCGAGCGCCTGCTGTGCATCGCGCAGCAGCACGTCGACCGCGGGGCCTACGTGCGCGGCGGAGATGCGGTCGAATGCGATGGGATGGCGGACATCGAGCAGGGGATTGTCGTCGCTGAGACCGTCCATACCGCTCCACTATACCAGACCATCCGGCGCGTGCCCTGGCACGCGGCCGCGCGCTGCCGCATACTGCGCGGCAGGCGCGGCACGCACCGCGCGTGACCCGCATGGGCAGCAGCTTCGGACGACTCTTTCGCAGCTCGACCTTCGGCGAATCGCACGGGGGCGGCGTGGGCGTGGTGGTCGACGGCTGCCCGCCGCGGCTCGAGCTCAGCGTCGAGGAGATCCAGCGCGATCTCGACCGCCGCCGGCCGGGCCAGAGCCGCTTGACCACACCGCGACAGGAAGCCGACCGCGTGGAGATCCTCTCCGGCCTGTTCGAGGGCCGCACGCTCGGCACGCCGATCGCCATGCTGGTGCGCAACCATGACGCGCGCGCCTCGGCCTACGAGCCGATGAAAGACATCTATCGCCCCTCGCACGCGGACTTCACCTACGAAGCCAAGTACGGCGTGCGCAACTGGCAGGGCGGCGGACGCGCCAGCGCGCGCGAGACGATCGGGCGCGTGGCCGCCGGCGCGATCGCGCGCAAGCTGCTGGCGCAGGCCGCGGGCGTGGAGGTGCTGGCCTGGGTGTGCAGCGTGCACGACCTCGAGCACGTGGCCGATCCGGAGCGCGTGACCCTGGCCGAGGTCGAGGCCTCGCCCACGCGCTGTCCCGACCCGCAGCTCGCCGCGGCCATCGCCGAGCGCATCGATCAGGCGCGGCGCGAGCAGGACTCGCTCGGGGGCGTGGTGGAGTGCGTCGCGCGCGGCGTGCCCGCCGGCCTGGGCGAGCCGGTTTTCGACAAGCTGGAGGCGGATCTGGCCAAAGCCATGCTCTCGCTGCCGGCCAGCAAGGGCTTCGAGATCGGCAGCGGCTTCGCCGGCACGCGGATGCGGGGCAGCACCCACAACGATCCCTTCGTGCCAGGCCCGGAGGGCCGCCCGCGCACCACCAGCAACCGCTCGGGCGGAGTGCAAGGCGGGATCAGCAACGGCGCGCCGATCGTGATCCGCGTGGCCTTCAAGCCGACTGCGACCATCTCCCTGCCCCAGCAGACCGTGGACCGCGACAACCACGCGGTCACGCTGGAGGCCCAGGGCCGTCACGACCCGTGCGTGCTGCCGCGCGCGGTGCCGATGGTCGAGGCGATGATGTGCCTGACGCTGGCCGACCACTACCTGCGCCAGCGCGCCATTCAGTAGCCGAGCGCCCCCGCCCGCTACAGCAGCGTGCCGCCCAACAGGATGCTGGCCGCGGTGAAGTAGATGACCAGGCCGGTCACGTCGACCATGGTCGCCACGAACGGCGCCGAGGCGCTGGCGGGGTCGAAGCCCAGCCGTCGCAGCACGAACGGCAGCAGCGAGCCGGCGACCGTCCCGAACATCACCACGCCGAGCAGGCTGCCCGACACCGTGAACGCGATTAGCAGGTAGTACTGCCCGTAGGTCGGCCGAACCGCCTGCCAAACCACGATGCGCAGGAACCCGATCGCCCCCAGCACCGAGCCGAGCGCGGCGCCGGCCGCCAGCTCGCGCCGCAGCACGCGCCAGAAATCGCGCAGCTTCAGCTCGCCCAGCGCCATCGCGCGAATCACCAGCGTCGACGCCTGCGAGCCGGAGTTGCCACCGCTGGAGATGATCAACGGTACGAACAGTGTGAGCACCACAGCCCGCGCGATCTCGTCCTCGAAGTACGCCATCGCAGTGGCGGTCAGCATCTCGCCCAGAAACAACGCTGCCAGCCAGCCCGCACGCTTCTTCACCATGCTGGTGAAGGCGACCGCGAGGTAGGGCGCGTCCAGCGCCTCCATGCCGCCGTATTTCTGAATGTCCTCGGTGGCCTCCTCCTGGACCACGTCGACGATGTCGTCCACGGTGACGATGCCCTTGATGCGGTTGTCCGCGTCGACGACCGGAATCGCGTACAGGTCCTGCTGCGCGACCACGCGGCTGACCGACTCCTGGTCCTGGTCCTCGCGCACCGTCAGCACCTCCTGGCGCATGATGTCGCGCACGCTCTTGTCGGGTCGCGCCGCGAACAACTCGCGGAACGAGACCACGCCGAGCAGATGCTGCTGCTCGTCTAGCACGTACACGTAGTAGATGGTCTCCAGCCGCTCGCGCGCCTGCTTGCGCAGGTACGCGATCGCTTCGTCCACCGTCATCTCGGGCCGCAGGCGGGCATAGCGCGGGTTCATCAAGCCGCCGGCTGCGTCTTCCGCGTACGCGAGCAGCGCCTTGACCTCCTTGCGCGTCGGCTCGTCGAGCAGCGCCAGCAGCGGCTCGCGCTGCTCGGGCGGCGCCTCCTGAATCAGGTCGGCCGCGTCATCGGGGGCCAGCAACCGCAGCCACGAGCGCCGCTCGGGCTGCGGAAGCGAGAGCAACAGCTCGGCGTGATCGCGCGCCGACAGCTCCAGGAAGAAGTCCTCCGACTCCTCCCGCGAGAGCAGCTTGAAGCCCATCAGCCGGTCGTCGCGGGACAGGATCATCCACGCGTCGCGCAGCTCGCCGGCGGTGAGCCCTTCGTTCAACCCCGGCGCCTGAGACGGCCTCATGCCGCCGCATGGTGTCCACAAGGCTGCACCCGCGCAAGCGAAATGGCGGCGACCTCAGCGCTCGCCGAGCCGGCCTGCAAGCCGCCGCCCGAGCCGGGTTCAGGCCGCGTCCAGCAGCTGGCAGGACACGCCCAAGAACAGCGCCCGCAACGCGTCTTCCTCGTCCAGACCCGACTGGCGGCAGCAGCGCGCGAACAGCGCGCCCACCGTGCTCTCGCCGTTGGCCTGCGAGATCACCCAGCGCCAGCTGTCCGGCACCTGATAGGCCGAGAGCGGCGCGGGCGGCTCGACCGAGGGGCGCACCACCGTCTCCCACAGCGGCGAGAGCCCAGCCTCGAGCTCGGAGGGGTGCAGCTGCGACGCAGCGTCGCGCATCAACATCTGCGCGTCCTGCTCGATCGGATAGGTCTCCTCGTGGCTCTCGGCCGCGCGCACGTAGCGCCACTCGCCGCCGCGCCAGCGGAAAGCTTCCAGGTAGCGCTCGCGAACCTGGGCAGCGACCGCGCGGTAGAGCTGCACCGGACGCAGCACGCCCAGCGCGACCAGCGCATCGCCCAGCCTGCCGGCATGCTGGGGCATGGTGGCCAGGCCCATGTCGACCTCCATCGACAGGCAATGGCCGTGGTCCTCGAGGTACTGGCCCAGCATCTCGCCGCGCTGGGTCGAAGCCACGAAGTCGGGACGCCCGTCCACGAAGTAGATCTTCTTGCGCTTCTCCCCGTCGCGCAGGTAGAGCATGCCCGTCTCGCGGGTCGCGCTCAGGCTGTGGATCAGCGGCAGCAGCACCGCCGCGCCGAGCTCGCCGCGGCGGCGGGGCGCGCTGATCTCCGCGTCATCCCACTGCAGCGCCGGCGTCGCGAAGATGCGCGAGAGCTCGGGCAGCTGGCAGGCCGGCACTGCGTCCCCGCGGTCCTTGACCACGGGCGTGCGCGCGTCGATCACGCCGGTGGTCGCCAGGCGTACCAGCTCGGGGAACGGCACCTTGCCCGGGCCGGACTTGCCCGCCAGCAAGGGCGTGTACTCGCTATGCGAGGCCAGGCCGAGGCCGCCCTCCAGGGTCACGCGCGGTCCTGGATCGGAGACCGCGTCCAGCTGGACCAGGGCGGTCGGACGCGCCCCGGCCTCCGACGCGGCTTGGTCGAGATCGTCGACTGGCACCAGCTCGTAGCGCTGCAGCAGCGCCGCCACCCGTTCGGCACCGCCGGTCGCCATGCTGCGGCGGGCCATCACTGTCTCCAGCGCATCTGCGAAGCCGCGCGCATCCGGCCGCTCGGCCGGATTTTCGCTTAGCGCGTGCAGCAGCAAGCCGCGGACGTCGGAAGGAATGCGACGCCGCGTGCGCGCGAGCACGCCGAGATCCACCTGACGGATGCGCAGCAGCACATCCAGATCGGGCCCCTGGGAGAACAGCGTCTCGCCCAGCAGCATCTCGCACAGCACGATCGCCAGCGTGAACACGTCGCTCTTGGAGGTCAGCGGCTCGCCGTTGACCTGTTCTGGGGACATGTAGCCGATCTTGCCGCGCAGGTTGCGGTCGCCGGTGTGCCGCTCGCGCTGCTGGGTGCGGGCGATGCCGAAGTCGGCGAGCTTGAGGTGTCCGTGACGGGTCAGCAATAGGTTGCCCGGGCTGACGTCGCGATGGACCAGGTCCAGCCGATCGCCGTGCGTGTCGCGCAAGCGATGCGCGTACGCGAGCGCGCGCGCGGCCTGGACGGCGATGTGCATCGCCACGTCCAGCGGAACCGCATCGCCGCGCGCGGCCAGCACGCGCAACATGCGCGCGACGCTGGCGCCCTCGACCAGCTCCATCGCGAGAAACAGCTCCTCGCCGTCCTCGCCGAAGTCGAACACCTGGACCACGCTCGGGTGCTCGAGCTGCGCGGCCAGCGAGGCCTCCTCGATGAACATCCGCACGTAGGTGGGATCGGCCGCGACGTGCGGCAGAATGCGCTTGAGCGCGACGCGTTTGCGAAAGCCGTGCGGCCCGCTGCGATACGCCTCGAACACCTCGGCCATGCCGCCGATGCCGATACGCTGGCCCAGCGCGTAACCGCCGATGCACGGCGGTGCGGGTCGCGATCTCCTGCGCTCGCGCTCTGAGTCGTTCAAGGTCGTGCTACCTGTCGCGTGCTGCGCTCGGAACGCCCGAGCATAAGCGGCCAAGAGGGTGTCATTTCAAGCAAGCATGTAGGCGCCGCGCGCGCGTGGCGGCAGCACCTCGATGGCTCCATCCAAGCCTATTGTAGTATTACATGAATAGCACGTCTACACGGTGGATTCCAACCCTTTGCTGAACGCTTTATGCCGAGTGTCCACTCGCCTACCGGGCCCTACTTGGTGTACGGTCCTTGCTCATTGCCGAGCAGGTCAGGCCGCGCGACTGGGCATCGGGCGCAGGTTGGACAGGCAAGGGAGACGACAAGCCGGAAGCATCGACAGAGGGATGACCATGCCTATGAGCCGCACGACTCCAATCATGGCCTTTGCATTGCTCGCACTGCTGGGCTGCAGCGCCAACGCCAATAACTGCCCGCTCATCGACGGGATCTATTCGCCGATCTACACCCCCATTTCGGGCACATGCGGCCCGATTGCCAACCCCTTCCGGGTGCCCTTCCAGGGCGGCCGCAAGGGCGTCAACATGGTCATTCAGAACCTGCCCAACGGTCAGGTCTCCACGGACATCGTCATGAAGGGGTGCACCCTGCGCATGACGCAGACCGTACAAAACGCTGCGGGCTACCCCACTTCGCAGCTGGACGGCGACCCGATCTACGTCGACAACGAGAACGAGCTGTCCGGGACGGTCAGCTTCATGCAGTTCGACACCGCCGGCAGTGTCGCCTGCAGCGGGACCTACGACGCCAAGTTCACCAAGTATACGACCCAGGTCGGGGGCGCCGTTTCTGGCAGCGGTCACTGAAGCGAGAGCGGGCTTGGTCTGGGCGCGCAGTCCCGGCCCGATCCCGCTCCGCCGCGCACCCGCGCGGGTGTAGCCTGGCGGCATGCCGCCTCCGAAGCTTGCGCTCGCGCAGCTGCCGACGCCGCTGCAGCGCTACGACGCGCTGGACGCCTTGGTCGGCACCCAGGTCTGGCTCAAACGCGACGACATGAGCGCCGGGCCAGCTGCCGGCAACAAGATCCGCAAGCTCGAGTACCTGCTCGCGGACGCCCTCGCCCAGGACGCGACCACGGTGGTGACCTGCGGCGGCCTGCAGTCCAACCACGCGCGCGCCACGGCCATCCTGGCTCGGCAGCTGGGCCTGCGCGCGCTGCTGTTGCTGCGCACCCCCGAGCCGCAGCCGCTCGATCGCGGCAACGCCTTTCTCGACGCGCTGGTCGGAGCCGAGGTGCGCCTGATTACGCCGGCCCAGTACCGCGAGCGCGCGCGGCACATGCAGGAGGTCGCGCGCGAGCTGGAGCGGCGCGGCGAGCGAGCGTACGTGATTCCGGAAGGGGGATCGTGCGGGCTGGGCGCGCTTGGCTATGTGGACGCGATGGCCGAGCTGCGCGTTCAGCTCGACGCGGGCGCAGCCGGCGCACCGGCGCGCTTCGACGCGCTGGTCCACGCCTGCGGCTCGGGCGGCACGGCCGCGGGCGTGACGCTGGGCGTCGCGCGCCACGGCGTGGCCGCGCAAGTGCTGGCGATGGCGGTCTGCGACGATCGAGCCTACTTCGAGCGCGTGATCGCCGGCATCGCGGCCGAGGCGCAAGCCCTGCTCGGCAGCAGCGGCCCGCTGGCTGAGCTCGAGGTCATCGATCGCTTCAAGGGCCCGGCCTACGGTGTGGCGAGCGACGCACAGGCGCGCTTCATCGTGCGGGTGGCGCGTGCGTGCGGCGTGATTCTCGATCCGGTGTACACGGGCAAGGCCTTATACGGCCTGGCCAACCTCGATCCCAAGCCGGCGCGCGTTCTGTTCATCCACACCGGCGGGCTGCCGGGATTGCTCGCGCAGGCGGGCGAGCTACTGGCTTTCCTGTAGCAGGTAATGAAGTCATGTGTAGCTTACCGCCCACGCGGCCATCACCTCGAGCTACAGCGGCGCACATTCTCTGAAGACTCATGTTCCACTAGCACGCTCACTTTGCACAGCCGATCCCGTTGCCCCTTTGGTGCCGGCGGTTGTAGTCTGATTCACAGGTATGGAGGAGAGCTGCTTCCAAATCCATCGCCGATCCGCCGACAAGCTCGAGGTCGAGCTGAGCGCGGAGCTGAACGAGCGCACCGTGCTCGCCTGCGAAACCGAGGTCCGCGCCCAGCTCAGCGTTGTCAAGGCGGGTGGCGTCCGAATCGTGATCGACTTGCTCGGCGTGCACAGCTACAGCCTGAGCGCGCGCGATCAGCTCGTCGGGCTGCAGCGTTTTCTGGGCGACAAGGCCGCGCAGACGGCCTTCATCGTGAGCTCGAGCGCAAGCCGCAGCCTGGCGCTGTGGATCACGCACATGGTGCAAGGCCAGGTGATCCGCAGCTTCGCCAAGCGCGAGGACGCCGAAGCATGGCTGGCCGGGCAGGCGGGGCCCACCACCGGCGTGCGTCCGGTGCTGCGCGCGCGCGAGCGCCAGCCGCGCGCGCGCAAGAAGACCGCGAGCTGATTTCAGCGCCTGGATCGGGCTGGAGCGCGTCTCGATGGCGCTACGTGAGCAGCATCGCGCGCTCACGCCAGGTGCGTGACGCAGTTGAGCAGATGCACCGCGTGCGGCGGCGCGGGATCGCACAGCGTGACGCCGGTGTTGTCCCAGCGCTGCGGCGCGTCCTGCCCGGCCGGCAGAGCGAGGAACTGCCGCGCCAGCGACCGGCACACGAACCCGTGTGTGACGACCGCCAGATTACCGGCGCAGGCCGCGGCGTGCTCGAGCGCCCGCGCCCAGGCTCGGGCGACCCGCGCGTCGAACTCCGGCCAACCCTCGCCGCCCGGCGGCACGAAGTCCGGACCGAAGATCCCGGGCCCGATCTCGTCGTAGGGCCTTCCCCGCAGCTGGCCGAAGTTGCGCTCTTGTAGCAGCGGGTCGAGCTCGATGCCGGCGTTGCTCGCACGCGCGATCGGCTCGGCGGTCATGCGCGCGCGCAAGAGGTCGCTGCACAGCACGCGCTCGACACCAAGCAAAGCCAGCCGTTGCGCCACGCGCTCGGCTTGGGCGCGGCCCTGCTCGCTCAGCGGGGTGTCGACAGGCTGCACGATGCGTGCCGCGTTGAGCGCCGTCTGACCGTGTCGAATCAGGATGATCATGCTCACCTGCCCGGAGCGCCTGCGCGCGAGCGGCTGCGACCGCCCTGACGGCAAGACGGCCGGCGTCTCGCCCCGGGGATGGCAAGGTGGCGCGAGCGAGCTGGCAGCGCAAGCCCCGCGCGTAGCGTGCAGTCCAGGACATGCTATCCATGCCGCGTCATGATCGCGATCGTCGACTACGACGCTGGCAATCTCCGCAGCGTCAAGCGGGCTTGCGATGCGGTCGGCATCGACGCGCTATTCACGCAGGACGCGGAGCTGGTCGCCGGGGCCGACCGGATCATCTTCCCTGGAGTCGGTCACGCCCGCGCCGCTATGGACACCCTGATCCGAAGCGGCCTGCGCGACGCGCTGCTGCAGGCATTCGCGCGCGGCACGCCGATTCTGGGCATCTGCGTCGGGGCGCAGCTGCTGCTCGACGGCTCGGAGGAAGGCCCAACCCCTGGCCTCGGCCTGATCCCGGGCATGACGCGCCGCTTCGCGCTGGCCGATCCGACGCTCAAGATCCCGCACATCGGCTGGAATGAAGTGCGCCCCACGCAGCCGCACCCCTTGCTCGCGGAAATCGAGCCGGGCGACGAGCTCTACTTCGTGCACTCGTACTACCTCGACCCGGCGGAGCCCCGCCACGCCTACGCCAGCAGCGACTACGGCGGCCCCTTCTGCTGCGCGATCGGCCGCGACAACCTGTTTGCGACCCAGTTCCACCCCGAGAAGAGCGGGCGCTTCGGTCTGCGGCTGCTGCGTCGCTTCGCCGCGTGGGACGGTACCCCGTGCTGAGCAAGCGCGTGATCGCCTGCCTCGACGTGCGCGGCGGCAAGCTCGCCAAGAGCGTCAAGTTCGTCGACACCAAGGACATCGGCGACCCGGTCGAGAAGGCGCGCGAGTACTACCTCGACGGGCTCGACGAGCTCGTCCTGTACGACATCACCGCGTCCAGCGACGG
This sequence comes from uncultured delta proteobacterium, assembly GCA_963778655.1. Lineage (GTDB taxonomy): Bacteria > Myxococcota_A > Polyangia > Polyangiales > JAFGIB01 > CAVZVA01. The sequence continues at coordinate 327,169 of CAVZVA010000005.1, read as the reverse complement.
GCGCGCGATCATGCTCGACGTGGTGGAGCGGGTTGCGTGCGAGATCTTCGTGCCGTTTTCCGTGGGCGGCGGCGTGCGCTCGGTGCAAGACGCCACCAAGCTACGGCTCGCGGGCGCGGAGAAGGTCAACGTCAACAGCGCCGCGGTCCAGCAGCCCGAGCTGATCTCGCGCATCTCGGAAGCGATCGGCGCGCAAAGCACCGTGCTCTCGATGGACGTGCTGCGGGTCGAGCCGTCGGCCCAGACCCCATCCGGTTACGAGATCGTGATCCACGGCGGTCGCACGCGCACCGGCAAGGACGCGCTGGCCTGGGCCCGAAAGGGCGAGGCGTTGGGCGCGGGGGAGCTGGTGGTCAACTCGATCGACGCGGACGGCACCCGTGAAGGCTACGAAATCAGGCTGACGCGCATGGTCGCCGACGCGGTCTCCATCCCTGTGGTCGCGTCGGGCGGCGCGGGCAAGCCCGAGCACCTGCTCGAGGTGCTCACCGAGGGACGCGCCGACGCCGCTCTGGTGGCCTCGATGGTCCACTACGGGGAGCACCGCATCAGCGATCTCAAGGACTTCCTGCACCGGCACGGGGTCAAGATCCGGATGCGCTGGTAGCCCGGAGCCCGGGCGGTCCGGCTCGGCCAAGCGTCGCGCCGAGCGGTACCCCCCCAAGAGGCGATCCATGGCTCGCGTCGCTGTGAAGCTCCTGGTACAGACGCCAGGTCTGTGCAAGAATTGTCCGTGTCTCAGGGCTGAGGCAGTGGGTTGGAAACGAGTTGGGTCAGATGACGGGGAAGACACTCTTGTTGGCGGCGGTGCTCGCCGCGGCGGGGGGCTGCGCCGCAGCTTCGGGATCGGATAGCGGTGACCGCACGCTGGGCAATCCGCTGGGCTCGAGCGGCTCGGGTCAAGCGGGCACCGGGTCGGCCAAGGCCGGCGGGAGCGGCGGCACTGGCGGTAGCTTCGGCAACGCGACCTCGAACCCAGTAGCGCCACCCGCAAACGTGGTCGCTCCGGACGCCGGCACCTGCGTGCAGGGCATGCGCTGCTACGACAACACCGCGGCGGACTCCACCGACTGCGGCCACCAGACGCTCGACAGCACGGTCAAGAAGATCGACATGCCGGGCAACGTGCTGGTGATCTTCGACCGCTCGGGCAGCATGGACGACGACTGGAGCGGAACGCCCAAGTACCAGGCGGCCGGCAACGCGCTGATCTCGGCGCTGATGCCGCTGCAGGACCTGCTGACCGTGGGCGGCATCTTCTTTCCCAGCCTCGATACGGGCGCCTCGTCCTGCACCTGCAACATCGTCAACCCGATCGACTGGATTCCAGGCGTCGGCGGCTGCTGCCTGATGCTCAGCGCGGGCTCCTGCGCGGTCGACACCATCGATCAGCCCGACGAGATCAGCTTCCGCCCCGGCGCGCAGTTCATCAGCGAGCTGCCCAACCAGTGGCGACTGCAGGGCTCGGGCATGACCCCGCTCGAGACCGGCGTGATGCGCGCGCAGGACGCGATCAGCGGCAACAGCTTCAATGGACCGCTCGCGATCGTGATCCTCACCGACGGCGAGCCCAACTGCGGCACGACCAACCAGAACGTGATCGACCAGGTCACGCAGTGGAGCACCCAAGGCTACAAGACCTACGTGGTCGGCCTGCCGGGCGCGCAAGGGGCCTCGAGCCTGCTCGATCAGCTCGCGGTGGCCGGCGGGACCGGCAACTACATCGATCCCGGAGATCCCGCGACGCTGCAGATGAAGCTCTCGGACATCGTATCGACGATCGTCAAGCAGGGGATCGACAGCTGCGACATCGCGCTGAATCCGCCTGCTGAGGTGCCGGACAAGCTTCACCTGGTGGTGACCGAAAACGGCGTCGACCAGGACGTCCCGCGCGACCTCGGCAGCGGCGCGGGCTGGAGCGTCACCTCCGACGGCGGAAGCGTCACCCTGAACGGCTCGCTGTGCGAGGACGCCATGGGCGGCCGCTTCGAGTCGCTGCGTTTCGAGTTCGGCTGCGTCGACTTGCCGCCGCTGCCGCCGACCCCGCCGCCGTCGTGACGCCGCGCGCGCGGGCCGCCTCAGCCCCGCCACAGCAGCCACAACACGCCGATCGCGAGCAGCGCGGCTCCCACCACAATGGCGACGCCGCGGCGCGGACGCCGCGCGGGCTGCACGCCCGACGCAGGCTCGGGAACGATCGCGCGCGCCCGCGCGTCCGGAGCAAGCGGCGCTTGCGGCACGTTTGGCGCGGCACCCACGGGCGGAGGCGGAGCGCCCGCAGACGCGCCCGGCATGGGCGGCTCGGCCGCTTGCGCGTCGTTGCCCAACAGCGCCGGATCGCTGGCACGGCGGCGCGAGCGAGGCCGCGCCGCCGGCGTATCCATGCGTGCGCGCTCGAGCGCACGTGCCTGGACCTCGCGCCGCCGGCGCGGTCGCTCCGCGGGCGTGGCCTTCTTGGAGCGCGCCTCTTCGCCCTCGGCGGGGTCGGCCGGGAGCGGCAGCGCCCGCGCGCCCGAATGATCGCGCGCGTCCAGCGGCGGATGCGTGAGCGGCGCCTCGGGCGGATGCGACGACGAACGGATCACGATCCGGCCGCGGCTCGAGCGCTCCGCGGGCTCGGCGCCCGGGTCCTCGCCAGCCTGCGGCGCAGATCCGGCCTCGGGACCGGTCCCGTTGGGAGGTCGCTCAGCCACGCAATGCCACCCCTTGGATGCGAGGACTCACCGCTGCCCTTCCTCGCACGTAGGTACCGGGGGTGCAACGCCTTTGTGCGCGCGCGCAGCGGCCCAAGCGCTTGACGAAGGCGCCTGTGGCCTCCACAACCCTGCCATGGCGCGAATGGTGCAATGCGTGAAGCTCGGCAAGGAGGCCGAAGGCCTGGATCGGCCGCCGATCAAGGGCGAGCTGGGGCAGCGGATCTACGAGCACGTGTCGAAGGAAGCGTGGAAGGCGTGGATCGCGCATTCGACCATGATCGTGAACGAGTACCGGCTCGAGCTGGGAACCCCGGAGGCGAATCGGATCTGGCTCACGGAGCTCGAGAAGTTCTTCTTCGGCGAGGGATCGAGCGCTCCGGAAGGCTACGTCGCGCCCGCCAAGACCGAAGGCGAATGACCGGCGCGGCGGCCGCCGCGCTCGCTTGCGCGCGACCTTTGGCTAGCTACTGCAGGCGCGCCGAGCGGGCGACATGCACGGGCTCCGCCGCCGCCGCGACCGTGCCGCTGCCGTCGCGCACGAAGTCAACGCGCGCGCGTAGCGTGTGCAGGTGATCGGCGGCTGCCCGCCCTCGGCGCAGCAGCTGCACGGCGTGCCCCGGCAACACCCGCCGCAGGCATTCGACCCGGCGCAGGTGCGCGCTGCCCCGCAGCACGCCCTCGGCCTGCGCGAGCAAGCGCGCGACCAGCTCCCATTGCGCCACCTCGTCGTCGTCGAGCGCCGAAGGTACCTCGACCGCGAGCGGGAGCTCGAGATCGCGCAGGCCGTCGAGCGCGACCAAGACCTGGATCGCTTGCTGGTGCAACGCAGCCGGCTCTGTATCCGTGTCCGGCTGGCAGGCGCGAAGCTGGTCAAGTGATCGGGCGATCAGGCGGGGCGAGAGATGGGGCGCCTTGGCGAGCATCGGAGTACCTCGGTATCCCTTACACCTACACTAGATTACATTGGCCTGCAAGGGGCCTGGGTGCTGCTACGCTGGGCCGCAATGTCCAGAACCCGCTCGCTGGCAGGCCTGCTGCGCGCCCACCGCGCGCTCGACGCCGAGGAGCAGGCACACAAGGGCCGGATGCTGGCGCTGCTCGATGGCGCCGCCGACCCCTTCGCACGCGCGTCCTTTGCGCCCGGGCACTTCACCGCGAGCGGCTTCGTGCTCTCGCCCGACGGCAGCGCGCTGCTGCTGGTGCATCACCGCAAGCTCGACCGCTGGCTGCAACCCGGCGGCCACGTCGAAGCCGGCGACCGCGACATCGTCGCAGCCGCGCGCCGGGAGCTGGCCGAGGAGGTGGGCCTCGCGGATCTACCGCTCGAGGTCGACGGCATCTTCGACCTCGACGTGCACGCGATCCCGGCGCTGGCTCGCGAGCCGGCGCACGAGCACTTCGACGTGCGGCTGCTGTTCCGCGCGCACAGCCTGCAATTGCGCGCGGGCAACGAGCTCCACGCCGCGCGCTTCGTCCCGCTCGAGGAGATCGAGGCCGGCGCTCCCGATCGCTCGGTGCTGCGCGCGGCGCGCAAGCTGCGGCTGCGCGCGCAAGCCGCCCGCGCGGGGCGGGAGTGAGCGATGGGCCTGTTCGACGTACACGCACACCTCACCCACGAGAAGCTGGCCGGCGACTGCGAGGCGGTGTTGGCGCGCGCGCGCGCGGCCGGCCTCACCACCATCATCACGAACGGACTCAATCCGCGCGACAACGAGGCGGTGCTGGAGCTCGCGGCGCGCCTGCCGATGGTGCGCCCCGCACTCGGCTTCTATCCGGTCGACAGCGTGCTGCCGCAGATGCGCGCCGCGGGCGTACCCTACCCGCGTGAGGGCGACGAGTGCTCCACCGAGGAAGGCATCGCCTACCTGCGGCAAAACGTCGGACGCGCGTTCGCCGTGGGCGAAATCGGGCTGGACGGCTACTGGGTGCCGGAGGCGCTGTGGCCGATCCAGGAGCAGGCGTTCCGCGACGCGGTGGCGATCGCGCTCGACGCCGACAAGCCGGTCATCATCCACACCCGCAAGCGCGAGGCGCGCGCGCTGGAAATCCTCGATGAGCTCGGTGCCGAGCGTGTGAGCTGGCACTGCTTCGGCGGTCGGGTGAAGCTGGCACGCAAGATCGCGGAGCGCGGCCATTACCTATCGATCCCGGCCAACGCCCAGCGCTCCGAAAGCTTCACACGCATGCTGCAGACATTGCCGCGCGAGCGCGTGCTGCTCGAGACCGACTGCCCGTACCTCGCCCCAGAGCCGGGAGCCCGCAACGAGCCGGCCAACGTCGCCGGCACCGCCGCCTACGCCGGACGGCTGTGGGGCCTGGACGAGCGCGCGACCCGGAGCCAGCTCGAAGACAACTTCGAGCGCCTGTTCCGCGTCCGCCCATAGCCCCTGTGTTGGCCGGAGCTGCCACCCGCGGCCGGACTGGGTCGCTCCTTGCCGGTACCCAACGCGTTGGGCTTGTGATACCCCGGCGTTTGGGTTTTGGCGGGTGGCGCGGCCGGGGCGGGCTTGCTTGCAAGGGTTAGGTGGCGGCATGAGCGCGGAGCGTTTGGTGGTGGTGGCTGCGAGGAGCGCGCTGATCGGCGCGCTGTTGGTAGCGGGCTGCGGCGGACACAAGAACGGCGGCGGTGCAGCGGGACTGCCCGGCTTCGGCGGCTCGACCGGCGGCACGGTGGGCGCAACCGGCGGCGCGATGGGCGCAACCGGCGGCACGACGGGCGGAGCCGGCGGCTCGACCCAGACCGGCGTCCAGTGCGGCGCGGTGACCTGCGCACCCGGGCAACAGTGTGTGAGCGGCGCCTGCGCCAACGTGTGCGTCGGCGACGCCGATTGTCCCGGCGGCGCGTGCTGCAGCGGAGTGTGCGCGACGCTCGCGAGCGACCACGCCAACTGCGGTGCCTGCGGCCACGCCTGCACGCCCACCGAGAGCTGCGTCGCAGGCGCGTGCATGGCCGCGATGTGCGGCGGGGCGCCAGGCGAGCCGGTGCATGCAGGGGGCAGCGACGTCGACGCGGGGTTCGCCGACGAGGACGCAGGGATCTCGACGCCCCCCTCCGGTGGCGGCGGCTCGGCCGAGCTGATCGGTGACAACGGCTGCCCGCCCAACGAAGATTGCGTGTCGAGCGCTATGGGCACGGTCTGCCAGTGCGGGACCGGCCCCGGCTGCCCGCCGGACCAGCATTGCGCCGCGACCGGCAGTTGCATGTGCGGCTCGGGGGCGGGCTGCGCGGCGGGCGAAGCCTGCTGTGGCGACAGCTGCTTCGACCTACGCAACGACAACGCAAACTGCGGCAGCTGCGGCCAGGCCTGCCGCGGCGGCTCGACCTGCGTGGCCGGCGTGTGCCAGTGCCCGAACAGCGGGGACTCAGTGTGCGGGACCCAGTGCGTCGACGAACAGACCGACCGCAACAATTGCGGCAGTTGCAGGCGTCACTGCGCCAACGGTGCGAGCTGCGTCGCGGGCCAGTGCCAGTGTGACACCGCCGGCGCCGTGGCATGCCACGGCACCTGCGTCACGCTCGACAACGCTGACCATTGCGGCGCGTGCGACACCACCTGCGAGGCGCCGACCACCTGCCGCAAGCCGAGCGGCCGCGCGCTCGGCTGCTACTGCCCGAACGTGAACGATGTGCCCTGTCATGGCGCCTGCGTGGCACTGGGCACGACTGCGAACTGCGGCTCCTGCGGCGATACCTGCACGACGCCTGCCAGCGTGTGCCGCACCGGCAGCTGCCAGTGCCCGACGGTGGGCGAGACCGCGTGCGGCGATCACTGCGTTGATCTGAGCACGGGCGCGGCGAGCACCGCTCCGATCGAGGACTGCGGCAAGTGCGGATTGACCTGCGAGAGCGGTGCGACCTGCGACGCCGGCGAGTGCAGCTGCGCCGGCGGCGCGACCCAGAAGTACTGCGACGAGGACGCGGTCACCGGTGCAACCGACGGGACGTACGCCTGCATCGATGTCACCAGCACCAAGAACTGCGGCGCGTGCGGCAATGCTTGCCTCGACGACTCGGCCTGCCAGAAGACGGGCAGCGGAAATACCGCGGCGGACTACAGCTGCGTCTGCATCAACACCGACGCGGGCAAGACCCATTGCTCCGGGCCCAACGGCGGCTGCGCGAACCTGCAGACCGATCCCGACCACTGCGGGGGTTGCGACGTGGTCTGTCCCGACACCGCGACCTGCAACTCCGGCAACTGCGACTGCCCGGGCGCCGCGAGCGTGCTGGCCTGCACGGTGGACGGCAAGCTCGCCTGTGTGGACACCGATACCGACGCGGCCAACTGCGGCTCGTGCGGGCACGTCTGCGGCTCCACCCAGGAGTGCTGCGGCGGCAACTGCGTCAATCCCAACAGCGCGTACAACAGCGACAACCGCAACTGCGGCACCTGCGGGCATGCCTGCCCGACCAGCGGCTGCGGCTTCCTCGGCCTGGGCGGCTGCGCCTGCAGCAACGGCGTCTGCGGCTAGCCAGTCGAGTAAGATTCAACGGGAAGGCAGGACGACGGAAGCGGGCGATCTTCTTCCCGTCTTCCTGTGCATTCTGCCTGTGCGACCTGCAGGCGGACGGGGAGGCCCGCAACGCCTCACTACGACTTCTTCTTGATCTCGATCCCGAAGATCTTGTTCGACTTCTCGTTCACGGCCGCGGTCTTGCGGCGCAGCTCGATGATGCGCAGGTGGCGCTCGGCGTCCTTGTTGTGCTTGTCCAGCTCGACCGCGCGCCGGAAGAACTTCTCGGCCGCGTCGTCCTTCTTGTCGTGCAGCGAGACGTGGCCGAGCGCGTAGTACGCGAATGCCTTGTGCTCGTCGTCGCTGACCTTCATCCGCAACGCATTGCGCAGCTTCGTGACGCCGTCATCGGCGAGCGCACCGGCGCGAAAGCCAGCCCACATGCAGAACATGGAGTAGACCTCATCGTCGGGCGCGTGCTCGCAGACCTTGCGCATCAGCTCGTGCGCGCGGGGAAATTGCTGATCGCGCAGCGCCTCCTGCGCCATGCGGAAGGTCTCCCCCACGCTGCGCTCACCCCCGGTGGGGGTGGCCGCGCGCCGCTGGCTGAGCGCGGCGGCGCGCATGCGCCGGAGCTGCTCGAGGTGCGCCTTGCCCGCGCTCATGCCCGCGGGCGCCTGCGCCGAGGTCTCGGTCGGCTGCGGGGCGGCCGGCGTCGCGGCGCTGCTGGGTGGCCGCAGCTGCTTGAGCTCGCGGTCGAGCCGCTTGAGCGCGACGCTCAGCTTGCGCGGCCGCCGCCGCTCGCGCCCGGGCCGCGCCGATCGGCGTACCGTCACCTCCGGCTCGGGCGCGGGCTGGGGCCTGGGTGCTTCGGCGGCCTGGCCGCGAGCGTTGGGCGCGCGCGCCGTGCTTGATGCGGAAGGCGCGGCGGCGGTCTTGATTTGCTCCGCCTGGATCGCCTGGATGGTGGCGCTGCTGTAGCCGGTCCCGCGCACGCGAGCGGCCCGCGCTGGCGGGGCCTGCGCTGCAGGCGGCGCGGTGCGCTCGACCGGTCCGGCCGCGGGCATGCGCGGCTGCGAGTGCTGCAGCGCTCCCTCGGCCACGGCGGCAGGGATGCGGCCCTGCGATCCGGCGGCCCTGCCATCCGGCCCCACCGCGGGCATCCGCGCCTGCGAGCCCGGCCCGGCGCGTTCCTCGCGCACGCCGCCCCCGAGCCCGTGCCGGCCGGTCATTGCCTGCGTGCTGCGAACGCCGGAGCGCTCGGCCGGCGACAGCGGCGCGCTCGACGTCTCCGCAAGGTCCGCGATCACCAGCGTACACAGCAGCTGCCAGGCGTCGAGCGGCTCGGCGGCGCACTCCTCGAACGCCGTCGTGACCGGCGCGTCGGGCTTGAGGCAGCGCAGCAGCCCCGCCTCGACCTCGTCGAGCGAGAGTAGCTCGGCCAGCTCGTCGGCGGAGCGCGTCAGGCGCACGTACAGCGCGCCGTCGTGTCGCAGCGTCGCGCGCACGCGCTCTTCGTCGTAAAAGGTGCGTACGCCGGTGTGCACCAGGGGCGCGATCTGCTGCGGGTACTCGGGGATGCCGAGCAGCGTGTCCGGATCGGGGTCGAGCTCGATCCGGCAGCTGCGCCAGCCGACCGCCTGGATGATGCGCCCGCGGACGCGCCGGTCGAGCTCCGCGTCGACTTGATCCTGGCTCAGGATGCCCTTGCTGACGGCCTGCTGGCAGAAGGCGACGTCCTCGTTCTCCGCCAGTGATTCCACCACGTCGGCCGCGATCTCCGCGTACTGTCGCTCGTCGAGCAACCCGCGCTCGAGCAGCATGTCTGGAATGCTCTGCTCGTCGCCCAGGTCTTCCACGAACACCACGCGTCCGGCGAGCAACGAAAACACCGCGCCGGCGTCGTCGTCACGCTCGGCGTAGACCACCCCGGTGAAGCCGTCGCGCGCCAGGCGGCACAGCACCGCGGCCAGCCCACCCGGGCCTGCCTGCTCACCCACATCACCGCTCATGGGGCGCAAGACGTCGCCGAAACCTTTGGACACTACCTACAGCTTGGGATCGCCACGGCCATCCGGTCAAGCAGTAAAGGCATATTTTTATGCCACAAACGCAATTTGCCCAACCTACTCGTGCAGCTCCAGGGTCTGCCGTGGCATCACGCCGGTGAGCACCTGGCGGCGGCCGCTGGGCCAGTCGACCCGCAGCTCCGAAAGCGGCCCCTCGAAGTCGCCCAGGCCGAAGTGCACCACCATCTCCGATTGCCCCAGAAACCCCCCGCCACCCATCAGGTCACGCACCAGGGGCGCCTCACCCGGGCGGCGCGTGAGCGTGAGCCGGGCCCCGATCCCGTCGCGGTTGGACACGCTACCGACCAGACGCACGCGCAACCACGCGCGCCGGTTGCCTCCGTCGTTGCGGTACAGGCGCGGCGAGCCCTCGTGCTGGACGACGAACAGATCCTGGTCCCCGTCTCCGTCGTAATCGAATACGAGCAGGCCCTTGCCGTCGCCGCGATCATCGATGCCGAGCGAGGCCGACACCTCGGTGAACGTGCCATCGCCTTCGTTGCGCCACACCCGCATCGGGTCGCTGCGAAACAGCGCAGCTTCCGGGTACGGGAAGTCGACCCCGTTGGTCATCACCAGGTCCAGGTCGCCGTCGTTGTCATAGTCGACGAAGGCCGCGCCCCAACCCCAGCCGCCGTCGCGCACGCCGGCGGCGTCGGTGACGTCGACGAAGCTACGGTCGCCCTGGTTCTGATACAGGCGGTTGCCGCTGGTGCCCCAGGCGCAGGCGTCGGTGTCGCCGCACTTGTAGTCCGGGTCGTAGATCGCGGTCACGAACCAGTCCATGTCGCCGTCGCCGTCGTAGTCGCCGATCGCCTCGCCCATCCCGTTGGTGTCGGTGCCCACGTGCGAGTACAGCGTGCCGTCGGTGAAGCTCCCGCCGCCATCGTTCCAGAACATTCGGCTGGTCACGAAGTCCGCGACCACCAACAGCTCCGGCCAGCCGTCGCCGTCCATGTCGGCGAAGGCCGAGCTGTAGCTGGTCCGGGTGGCGCGCACGCCCTGCAGCAGGTCGACGCCGGCCTCCTCGGTGGCGTCCTCGAAGAAGCCTGGCGCCGAGCGCCCGCGGTTGTGCAGCAAGCGCGCGTGGCTGGGAACCGGGCTGTCCAGCGTGATCTGCAGCCACTCGGTGGTGTGCAGGTCGACGAAACCGTCGCGGTCGTAGTCGCCGAAGGACACTCCGAAGCCGTGATGGCGATAGTCCGTCGCGAGGTCGGCCCCGCGGGCCGAGCCTTGCTCCACGAAGCGATCACCGTCGTTCACGAACAGGTAGTAGCGCTTGTCGAGCACGCTGGTGACGTAGAGGTCGAGGTCGCCGTCGTTGTCGATGTCGGCCCAGCCGGCGCCGTTGCCGCCGATGCCCTGATCGAGACCCATGCTCTTGGTCACGTCCTGGAAGGTTCCGTCGCCGCGGTTGCGATACAGGATCCCCGGCTGATCCAGACGGGTCACGTAGAGGTCCACCAGGCCGTCGCGATCGAAATCGCCGGCTGCGGCCCCGCCGCTCATGTGCACCGAGGTGAAGGGGCACTTCATCGGCGTGGAGTCCTCGCAGCCGAGCATGGTTCCGGGCGGCGCCTGCACGTAGTCGAGGCCCGCCTCCGCGGCCACCTCGGTGAAGCGCAGCGCGATCGGGCGGCTGGGGAAGCCGGCTCTCGCGCCGCCGCCGTCGTCGTCGCCGATGGTGCCCGAATCGCTGGCCCCGTCGCCGGCCGCGGGCGGGCGTGTAGCCTGCGCGGCGCCCTTGGACCGCTGGGTCTGCGGCACCGCGCGCCCGCCGCCGCTGCAGCCCGCCCATGCCAGCGCCGCGAGCAGGCCGCAGCACCGCAACCACCGCCGCCACCTCATACCGTTACTATGCAACGATCGCTCAGGCCTCGCCCAGGGGCACGCGCAGCAGCCCGCGCAGCCCGAAATCGAGCAGAGACTCGGCCACGGACTCGCGCGTCGGCGCTGAGCCCTTCGCGATCACCAGGTGGTGCAGGAACACCTCCTTGATCGCCCCGATCAGCGCCGTGGCCACGATCGGCTCGTTGACCTTGCGGATCAACCGCAGCCGTGCGCCGTTCTCCAGCGCGCCCTGCACCATCTCCCGCATGAAGCCGTAGAAGCGCTCCAGCCGCTCGTCCACTTCGGGGTTGAGGCCGAGATCCTCGCGCAGCACCATCACCGTCAGATCCTGATTGTCGAAGACCACGTCCACCACGCGCCGCACGTTCTCGTAGATCTTGCGCGTCGGATTGGGTGCGTGCGGATCCACCACCTCGACCACCTCGGTGATGGACCTGATGAACTGCTCCATCAGCTCGAGGAAGAGCGAGTCCTTGTTGTCGAAGTAGAGATAGAACGTGCCGCGCGAGATGCCCGCTGCGGCGATCACATCGGCGACCGAGGTGGCGTGATAGCCCTGACGGCTGAACAGCACCGCCGCGGCCTTGAGAATGGCGTCCCTGCGCTGGCCGCGCTGGGCTTCGGCGCGGGCCGACCTACGGTCGACCGGCTCCTTGATGTCTGACTTTTCGCTCATCCCCTGGTCCTCGGTCGCGCGCCCGACCTTCGAGCTCGTGGCAAGGTCTCACACGCTCACGTCGATCGCTGCTTTCACCACCTCCAGCCGGCGTGGCTCATGCTGCTCGACCTCGCCGTCGATCATCAGATCGATCCGGCCCGGTATGTCGAGCTCGACCCGCGTCGCCTGCGAGCAGGCGATCGCGGGCATGTGTACGTGGCTGCCGGCGAAGATGCGCGGGAAAGCGGCCAGCAGCGCGGGCCGGCCCATCGGCCCGGCCACGATCAAGTCGAGCTTGCCGTCCGCGGTGTCGGCAAACGGAGCCATCATCATGCTGCCGCCGGTGTAGCGGCTGTTGCAGAACGAGACGAAGCTGGTCCACTGCTCCCAAGGCGCTCCGCCGTCCACCCGCATGGCGATGGGCCGCGGCCGCAGCGCGGCGGTGCGCAGCAGCACCGCAAGCGCATAGCCCGCGCTGCCGAGGCGCTTGAAGCGCCGATTCGCGGTGGCGCAGACGTCGGCCACAAACCCCACGCTGAGCAGGTTCAGGTAATACAGCTCGCCATCGTCGTGAACCAGATGGACCACGTCGCAGGCGCGGCGCCGCCCCTGCTCCAGGGCCTCGATCGCCCGCTCGGCCCCGCCGCCGAAGTCGCGCAAAAAGGAGTTGCCGGTGCCAAGCGGAAGAAAGCCCAGGCACGGCCGCTGCGCGGCCTCGCTGCCCAGCGCCTGCGGCAGCAGTCCGTTGACGATCTCGTAGGCGGTGCCGTCGCCGCCGACCGCGATCAACTCGCGCACCCCGCACGCGTAGGCCTCGCGGGCGAGGCGCCGCGCGTCGCCCGCGGCGCTGGTGCGGGCTTCCTCCACCGTCAGCCCCGCTGCGCGCAGCCGGGCGAGCGCGGCCGGCGCCAGCCGCGCGCAGCGGCCGCCGCCAGCGGCCGGGTTGACGATTGCGAGTAGCCGTCGCTCCATTCCCTACGATGCCTTCAGCAGCTCTCCGGACGAGACCATGGCACGCACTTGCCGCGCCAACTCGTCGCGCTTGACCTTCATAGACGCGGTGCGCGGCATCTCCTTGGCCCACATCACGTAGCTGGCAATACGCTTGTAGTCGGCGAGCCGCAGGTTGGCCGCCGCCAGCTGCGAGAGCAGCGCGCTCTGCGCCTGGCCCTTGCGCGGGCGCACCACCAGCGTCAGCTGCTGGCCGCCCAGGCCGCGCTCGGGCCACAAGTAGCTCGCCGCGAACACGCACAGCTCCTCACACTCGACCTGCTCGAACGCCGCCTCGACGTCCTCGGGGTAGACGTTCTTGCCGCCCTCGGTGACGATCATGTTCTTGGCGCGCCCGAGCAGCCGCAGGTGGCCGGCGGCGTCCAGCACGCCGAGGTCGCCCGTGCGCAGCCAGCCGTCGACCAGCGCCTCCGCGCTGCGCTCCGGGGCGTGGAGGTAGCCGCGCATCACGGTGCGGCCGCGCGCGTAGATCTCCCCTACCCCGTCCGTTCCCGCGTCGCGCAGCTCCAGCGTCACGCCCGCCACCGCGCGACCCACGCTGGTGGCGCGAAAGGGCTTGAGGTCATTCACGGTCAGCACGGTGCACGCCTCGGTCAAGCCGTATCCGATCACCACCGGAAAGCCCAGCCTGTAGAAGAAGCTCGCCAGCTCTGGCTCGACGAAAGCGCCGCCCGCGAAGATCAGCCGCAGGCGGCCGCCGAAACGCTCGTGGATCGGGTAGAGCAACTTGCTCGAGAAGCCGTGGCTCGGCACGCGCTGCGTCGCCAAGTCGTTCACGGCCGCGAGCGAATCGATCGCGCGCCGCTGCCAGCCGGGAAGGGCGTCGAGCTGCTCGACGATACGCTCGCGCATCGCGCGCAGGATGCGCGGCACCAGCGCGGTATGGGTGACGCCGTAGCGCTTCATCGTTGGCGCCAGCAGCTCGGCCCGCAGTGTGCGCTGGTGCACCACCGCCGCGCCGAACAGGAACGGGATCACCGTCCCGCACATGAAATCGATCGCGTGGTTGGTGGGCAGCACGGAGAAATAGCGATCGCTCTCCTCCATCGGAAACATGCGCCCGAGCGCCTGCGCCTGCTCCAGGTAGTTGTCGTGCGTCAGCATGCAACCCTTGGGCGCGCCGGATGTGCCGGAGGAATACACGATGCACGCCAGATCCTCGCGACTGCGGGGCACAAAGCGAAAGGCTGAGCGCGGCTGGGACTCCCAGCGTTCGCCGGCTCCCAGATCCCCCCCCGGCTCGGCCTCGGTCACCAGCACGCGCACCCCGCGCAGCAGCTCCGCCGCCCGGGACTGCTCGGCCAGCGCGAGCCACGCCGGGTACTCGATGATCAGCACGCGCGGCCGGCAGTGCGCCAGCAGCTCGAGCTGCTCGGCTGGCGTGAGCTTGTAGTCGAGCGGAACCAGCACCGCGCCGGCCCAAAGCGCGCCCATCCCGCTCAGCACCCATTTGCTCTGGTTCGACATCAGGATGGCGCAGCGATCACCCGGCTCGAAGCCTTCGTCCCGCAACAGCGCCGCAACCCGCTCGGCCTGTGCGCGCAGCTCGCGATAGCCGTAGCGGGCGGTCTCGCGGTGGCGATCGGCCTCGAGCAACGCGACGTTGCTCTTGTAGGTGCTGACCGCGTCGCGCAGGGCTTCGCCCAGCGAGGACAGCCGCGACAGGTCGAGCATCACAGCGCCCCCGGCGGTAGATAGGGCATCTTGTCGTCGCTCTCGACGAAGCGCCGCAGCGCCTCGCACACGCGCGGCTGCGCGAACAGCTCGAGAAAGCGCCGCTTCTCCTCCAGCAGCTCCCCGCGCGGCAACGGCTTGACGAACGCCTTCGCGCTTGCAACCACCTCGGCGTCGAAGCGCGCCGCCTGCCGCGCCACCTCGCGCGCCACGCCGAGCGCCTCGCCCTTGGCCACCAGCTGGCTCACCAGCCCGAGCGCGGCCGCCCGCTTGGCATTGATGCTGCGTCCGGTCAGCAGCAGGTCGCGGATCAGCGCGTTGGGAACCTCGCGCCGCAGCCGCGGGATGCCGCCGAAGCCCGGGATCAGGCCCAGGCGCAGCTCGGGAAAGCCGAAGCGCGTGCTCGGCTCGGCCACCAGCACGTCCAGCGCCAGCGCGAGCTCGAAGCCGCCGCCGAAGCACACCCCGTGCAGCGCGCCCACGGTGGTGACCGGCAGCGCGTCGAGCCGATCCATTACCCCGTGAACGCGATCGAGAAAGCCGCCCAGCTCCCCCAGGTAGCTGGCGGGCTCGCGCCTGCGGATCGCGGCGTACAGCTCCCGCAGATCGGCGCCGGCGCAAAAACCGCCGGCCTGAACGCTGTGGACGAGGACGGCGCGCGGAGCCGCGCGCTCTAGCTGGTCGAGAAAGCCCTCGAGTCGATCCAGCACCTCGCTACCGATCTCGTTGAGCGGAGCGTGCGCCAGGCGCAGCTCCCACACCCCATCCTGCTCGGTCCAATCGATCATCGGTACATCTGCTCGATCGCATCGCGGTAGCGATCTTCGATCGCGGCGCGCTTGAGCTTCTGGTTCGCCGTGAGCAAGCCGTTCTCCGCGCTGAACGGCTCCGGTGCGCGATACAACATGCGCACGCGCATGTAGTGCGGAAGCTGCGCGTTGACCGTGTCGCGCACCCGCTCCAGCTCGCCGTCCTCGACCGCGCCGGTCACGACCGCGGTCAGGTACGGGCGCCCGTGGCCCACCACCATCGCCTGCTGCAGCGCGGCGCTGGCCTCGAGCAGGCGCTGCTCGAGCGGCGCCGGCGGCACGTTGTGGCCGGACTCCGGCACCAGCACCTCCTTGACCCGCCCGAGGATGCGCAGGTTGCCGCTGGCGTCGAGCTCGGCCTGGTCGCCGGTGTGCAGCCATCCGTCACGCAGCGCCTCGGCGCTGGCTTCGGGCCGCTGCCAGTAGCCGCGAAACACGTTGGGGCCGCGGCACAAGAGGTCTCCGGCCTGACTCAACGCAAGCTCGCAGCCGTCGATGGCGTGACCGACGCGCCCGGGCACCACGTGCTGGGTGTCGTCGATGGTGATGATCGCGGTGCTCTCCGTCAGACCGTAGACCTGGTACACAGGGATGCCGATCATCTGGAACCAGCGCTGGGTCTCCTCGCCGAGCGGCGCCGAGCCGCACACCAGGAACTCGAGGTTGGGCCCGATCAGGCGCTTGATGCGCGGAAACAGCACCCGCTCCGCCAGCTGCAGCGCCGCGCGATCGAGCCAATCGAGCCGGCCGCCTTGCTCGCGCCTGCCGTAAGCCGCGGCGGCCCGTGCATACAGCGCGTGCACGAGGCGTCCCAGACCACGCAGCCGCTGCTGCACGCCGTTGCGGATGCGCTCGAGCAGCACCGGCACGTTCATGAAGTAGTGCGGCGCCGCGGTCGCAAGCTCCTGCTGCAGCTGGTCGAGGTCGCTGCTCATCATCAGCGGATTACCACGCTGGAGCTGGCTCCAGAGCATGATGCGCGAGCCGGCGAAGCAGAACGGCAGGTAGTGAAACACGCGGTCCTCGGCACGCTCCTGGCGCGACATCTTGCCCAGCTCGCGCACCGTCACGCCCAGCATGTGCTCGACGTTGTCGCTGCCCAGCACCACACCCTTGGGCTCGCCGCTGGTGCCCGAGGTGTAGATCAGGGTGACCGCGCCATCCGGAGCGGGCACAGGGCTCGACTCGGGCAGCGGCTCGGCGGCGAACAGCTCGGCGTAGCCGGCGATGCGGCCGTGCTCGGTCCAGGCTGCCGCGATCGTGGCCGCCAGCCGTTCGTCGGCCGCGCACAGCAGCACCGGGCTGCAATCGCGCAGCATGGAGGCGAGCTGCCCGGGGGCCTGTCTGGCGTACAGCGGCACGCAGATGGCGCCCTCCGCGACCACCGCCAGATCGACCGCCACCCAGGCCGCAGAGTTGCCGCCGAGCAGCGCGACCCGGTCGCCGGGCCGCACGCCCGCGGCGCGCAGAAACGCGCGCACGCGCGCAACGTTCGCCAGCAGCTCCCGCCCGCTGGTCGCGCGCAGCTCATGCTCGCGCACCTCGTAGAGCACCGGCCGGCTGCCGGCCGCGGCGCAACGCTCCAGGATGACCTGCACGAAGCTCATGCGTGCTCCCCCATCAGGCGCTCGAGCTCGGGCGAGAGTGGCGGCAAGAAGTGCTCGAAGCTACGCGGCACCTCCGGCAGCCCGAGCTGCGGATATACGCGCCGCGCCTCGTCTGCGAAGGCCATGCCCATCTCTCCCATGCGCCGGATCTGACTCGGCACGAACGCCAGCGTCTCGCGGCGCACGCGCTCGGCCTCGCGCGCGAGCCGGCGCAGCGCGGGCAACAGCTTTTCGCCCAGAGCATCGTCGTCGCAGCGCAGCAGCAGGTCGGGATGGCCACGGTCGCTCAAGAGATTGGCGATGCGCTCGTCCATCGTGACCCCGATCGACGGCACGCCGGCCGGCATCGAGGTCACGATGGCGTGGTAACGCGAGCTCACCATCAACGAGGCGTTGCGCAACACGCTCACCAGCTCGTACATGTCGAGCTGGTCGCTGCACAACACCGGCACTGGCGTCGCCAGCCGCGCCGCGAGATCCTCGCACGCGGCCCGGTCGAGCATCTCGCTGCCGACGACGGCGATGAACGCGCCGCTTTCCTGCGCGAATGCGTCGACCGCCTCCGCCAGCCCGTCGAGATAGCGCCCGTAGTCCTCGGCGGCCTGCTCCGACCACTGGTGGAAGTAGAACGCCTTGTAGCGCTCGGCGCGAAACTGTCCGCCGAAGCGATGCGCGACCGCCTTCAGCAGGTCCGGCTTGGTCGGCCACCAGGACGGATTGATCGGGCAGACCACAAGCAGCTTCTGCGCGCCGTCCCAGCCGCAGCCGCGCAGGATCTGCTCGCCCTTGGCGAGCGGGGCCGGATCGAAGGTCCAAGCGGTGTCGGTGCCGCCCTCGGTGCGGATGCCGATGGCGTCGAGCAGCTCGCGCGAGGGCTCGTTGCGGCAGATGATCAGCGAATGCCGGCAGCGCCTTCGCACCAGATCACGCAGCGGTTCGTCCATCGCACCCGCCTCCGCCCCATAGCCCACGCTGAGCTTGCCCTCGACCGCGGCCAAGCCCAGTGCGCCCGCCATCATCACCGACAGCGCGTTGGCGAACTTCGACTTGAACATCGAGCCTTCGCAGGCGACCACGCCGTGGTGCTTGGTGCACTCTTCGAACAGAAACTTGGGATACAGCGTGGGCAGCCGCACCTGACGCACGCCGCGGAAGTAACCTGCGGAGAGCGCGGGATCGATGCTCAGGATGCTGAGCTCGGTCTGATCGTCGCCGAGCACCACGCGCAGCTGGCGGATCATCTCCTCCACGCGCACGTCGGCGCCGGTGTTGCGCGTGCCCGAATAGCCGGCCAGCAGCAGCTTGAGCGGCTCCCCCGGACGCCAGCTCGGGCCGCCGCGGTCGAGCGCGTGGCGCACTGCGGCTGCGTCGATCAGCGAGTCCATCACCCGCATCAGCGCGCGGTCGGGATCGGTCGCCTTGCCGACCAGCTCCTCGATCAGGCCGAGCATGTCGCCGCCTCCTCCTGCTGCAGCGCCCGCGCCTCGGGCCAGGGCCGATAGGGATAGTTGAAGCCGTGCTCCAGCGCGAAGTCGAGCACGGCGGGGGCATACGCGCTGAAGGGCGGCGGCGCCGCGCCCAGCTCCTCCACCACGCGCCGGTTGTCGAACACGGTGTCGAACACCACGTACGGCCAGAACACCTTGAGCAGCGACGCGGGTCCCGAGATCCCGAGCCTGCGCGGCGTGCTCGCCAGCGCGCTCATCGCGCGACCGAACGGAGCCTCCAGCGCGGGCGCGAACACGTGCGGCAGCGGTCGCCCGGCGATGCGCAGCTGCTGCATCAGCTCCTGGTGGCTCTCCGCCTGCTCGCCCGCGCTCAGGTGATAGATGCGGTGGCGGGGCGTCTCGCGTTGATGGATGTCCGCGATCGCGTGCCCGACGTAGTCGGCCGGCACGATGTCGTGCCGCGCGCCGGGGTGCAGCGGTAGCACCCGCATCCGCGCCAGCACCAGCACCGCGCGCAGCATGTCGAACTGGGTGGTCGCCCCGAAACGGCTGTCGCCGATCACGGTCGACGGGCGGAACACCGTGCACGGCACGTCGGGCAGCAGCGTTTCGATCATGTGCTCGCAGAATTTCTTGGTGCGTGCGTAGGGATCGTAGTCGCGCCGCTGCCAGTCGATCGCCTCGTCCTCGCGCACCAGCTCGTGGCTGCGCTCGCCCGCCACAGCCGTGGTCGACACGTCGCTGAAGCGTCTCAATCCGTGGTGCGCGTGCGCGGCCTGCGCCAGCCTGATCACCTCCAGCGTGCCACGCTGGTTCACGTTCTGGCACAGCCGCTCGGAGCGGCGGTTCAGCGAGGCAGCGACGTGGATGACCGACTGGGTCTTCGCCACCAGGCGCGCGTATGCGGAGGGTTCGAGCCCGCAGCGCGGCTCGGTGATGTCGCCCAGGTGGATTTCGACCCGCGCGCGCAGCAGCTCGGCGAAGGTCGCGAACGGCAGGTGCAGTTGCAGCGACCGCCACAACCGCCGTTCGGCCTCGGCGCGATCCCGGGCGCGCACCAGCAGCGAGAGCGGCTCGCGATGCGCCTGCAGCAGCCGGGAGACCACGTACGAGCCGAGGTAGCCGGTCGGGCCTGTGACGAAGATCGCCATTCAGCGCTCCGTCAGCAGGGCTTCGGGCGGGCGCCGCGGCTCCGGCACGACCGCGCCCGGCTCGAGCGAGACCACGCTCGGCTCCGGCGCGAGCGCGAACGGATGGCGCGGCCGATAGCGCTCGGGCTTACGGCCCTCGATCAGGGGGAAGGCCCAGCGCCGCAGCCCAGGCATGTGCACCTCGATCCAGTAGCGCCGCCAGTCGATCCGCTCGGGCTCGAAGCGCAGCTCGGGCTCAAGCGCGGGCGTTCGCCCGAGCGCCTTACTCTCGAAGACGTGGAAGCTCTCGTACATGAATGGCAGGTAGAGGCGCACCATCTGCTCGATCTGCTCGAGCTTCTTGTCCGCATGGCCCAGGCGATCGAGCCACTTGTGGGTCTTGCGCGCGAGCTTGTCCGGCAGCAGCTCCAGCCCCTCGCGTGCGCCCGCGAGCAGCGCCCGATTGCGCTGCACCGCGAACAGATCGTCGGGCTCGACCAGGATCGAATCCCAGCGCGACTTCAGCAGCTGCTCGTTGCGCGTCCTACCGGCCTCTCGATAGTAGCGGCGATGCGCCAGCACGATCAGCTCGGCGGCGCGTCCGACCGACAGGCGGTGTCGGTCCGAGGTGCCGACGTGGTACACGGGCGCGGCGCGCCCCTGCAATAGCGCCGCCCCCGCGACGCTCATCGCCTTGCACACCATGTCGACGGGAATCACGTCGAAGGGCGCGTCGGGCCTCGCCGGGATCATCCGGAACCAGCTGCCCATCACATAGGCCAGAGGCGCGGTGCCGTTGAAGCTCTCGTTCCACCCCGGGAATGGGAACTCGAACGCGCTCTCGACGATGCTCGGCCGCAGGATCGAAAGCCGCAACCGCGCGCCCCGTCGCAGCAGCAGCGACTCGGCCATGCTCTTGGTATAGGTGTAGGTGTTGGGCCAACCCAGGTGCTGCGCGCGCTGCATGCCCTCGTCGACCAGCGCCTGCTTGAGCCCGTCGCGCAGACGGCGCCGCGTCAGGCTCGCCACCAGCTTGGCGTGATCGCCGTGACGCCGCTCGCGCACCATCGCCTCGACCTCGGCGTGCACCCGCTCCGCGTGCTCGGCCGACTCGTGCTCGGCGCAGATGCGCCGCGCGGCCGCGCGCGCCTCGAGCAGCTCATGCTCGGGGTCGAAGCCCGGGCACGCAGGCGCGTATTCGGGCAGCGCGGCCTCCACCACGTGGCCGTGCCGGCGGCCCGCGACGTAGCAGGTGGAGATGTGCAGCAGCGCCGCGCGGTCGCTCGCTCCGACGAACGCGGCCACGTTGAGGGTGCCGTCCACGTTGGACGCCAGTGCCTTGCGCAGGTCGGGATTGAAATCGACCAGGCCGGCGCAGTGCACCACCAAGTCCAGCTCGCGCTGCAAGCGCTGCACGGTGGCCTCGCAAAGGCCCAGGCCCGGCTCGCCGATCTCGCCCTCGACCACCTCGACCTTCTGCGCGAGGAAGGCGCCCAGCCGGGGTCCCAGGCGCTCGTGCAAAGGCGCGAACACCGGCGAGGTGTTGATGATCTTCTCGAAGCGCCCGCGCGCCGAGACCAGCGCCTTGGGCCTCAGCAGCACGTGGATGCGCGCGACCTGGGGCACGCGCTCGAGCATCAGCGCGAGCCACACCTTGCCCAGGAAACCGGAAGCGCCGGTCAGCAACACGTGCTTGCCGGCAAACGCCTCGCGAATCGAGATCGGTGCGTTCTCAGACATCGTAGTCGAGGATCGGCCAGTCGGTCTGGCGCGCGGCGCGGCGCAACGTGAAGTCGGGGTTGACCGCGCAGGGCAGGCCGACGCTGGACATCAACAACACGTCCGGCCCGTGGGCGGCGTAGACCACCGAGCGCGAGAGGTCGAGCCCGTGCTGGACCGCGTAGCGCCGCGCCCAGGCGGCCGAGTCGTGGCCGCCGACGACCGGCTCCCGCAGCTTGCCCGTCACGTAGCCGTCACGCAGCTCGAGCCGATTGCAGACGTAGTCGTCCACGTGGCGCAGGTGATCCACGAGACGCTGCACCACCTGCTCGAGACCGTCGGAGATCAACACGACGCGGTGACCGGCGCGGCGCGCTTCCCGCAGCAGCTCAACCCCGCCGTTGAGGATGCGGTCGCACAGCACGCCTTCGAAGTACTCGTCGGCCAGCTCCGCCACCCGGTCCTCGGACATGTCACGTAGGGGCAGGTAGGCCAGGCGATTGGCGAGCACCCGGTCGCTCTGACCGAGCAGCGAGTAGATCGGCGCGGTGACCGCGACCTGCCCGAGCTTCCAGGCGCGCTCGGCAAAGCCGGCGCTGTTGGCCGCAAAGTACGCTGCGGCCGAGCATGCCCCGCGCGCGACCAAAGGGCCCTCGATGCGAACGAACGCTGCCGTGTGCGCGCTGGACATGGGGCCGTCCCGCCGGGGCGGGGAATCGGCCGGATACTAGACTGACATGTCAGTCTAGTCCACGGAGCAGGCGGTTCCTGGCGGCCTCCGTGCTTTTTCGGCCGAGGGTTGAATGATCGGCTCCGCGTGTACGTCGCTTGCACACTCGGCTTTCATCCCTGGCCAAATGTTCGTAAGGTCGGCGGATTCGGAGCTCGAGTGTCCGCTCGCTTCGCCGGGCACCCGCCGTCACACACTGGGGAGTTGGAACCGATGAAATCAAGGAAGCTGGCCGCAATCGCCTTCTACCTGGCCGCCGCCACCTTGCTGGCGCTGGGCCTCGCGCCGACCGCGCAGGCCGGCCGGCTCAAGGCGCAGATCTACCTGCTGCAAAACTCGATTCCGAACAAGCTCAGCGAGCGAGCGTTGATCGGGTTTGCGCGTGCCCACGCCAACAAGCTGCTGCGGGAGACCAACGACAAGGAGCTCAAGAAGCGCAAGTGGGTGGCGCAGATGGTGGTCTCGTTCAACAGCGCGGTCGACGACATGGAGTTCGAGGTGCTCTTCTACGACATCCAGGACGGGCCGCGCCGCTTCGTCGAGGACATGTCGACCATGATCAACGACAGGAAAGAGAAGACCTTCGTCCAGAAGATCACGTTGTCCCGACCTCAGTTCAAACCGAACCGGCGGATGGAGCTGGTGGTCACGGTGCGGCGCGCCGAGGTCGGTCGCCTCAAGTTCGGCGTCATCGGCCAAGAGAAGCGGCGCAGCGGCGAGGTGTCGTTCTCGGACTCCGAGCGCTGACCCGCAGGGATCGGCGTTTCGAGCGAGGGTCCAGGAATTTCAGTGGCTTACCCGGCTGCCTCCCAGCCCCGGAGCGCCTACTCACGCGCGGCCGGCCGCACGTACGCCCGCGTGTGCTTGGGCGGGCCGTGTAGGGCGTGGTAGCGTGCGCCTCGGATCGTCGGCCTGAGCAGGGCCGGGGGGCCGCATCATGAGCCAACACGTGCCCGCCAGAGGCTTCTCGTTCGAGTTCTTCCCGCCCAAAACCGAGGTCGGCCGCAGGCGCCTCGGCAAGACCGTGCAGCGGTTGGCCTCGCTGCGTCCGAGCTTCGTCTCGGTCACGTTCGGCGCCGGCGGCAGCACGCGCGAGGGCAGCTATCAGACCGCGTCGGAGATCGTCCGCACCACCGAGCTCGAGGTCACGCCGCATCTGTCGTGCATCGGCTCCAGCCGCGAGCAGATCGCGGCTCAGCTCGACACCTACCGCGCGATCGGAGTGCGACGCGTGGTCGCACTGCGCGGCGACGTCCCAACCGACGAGCCCGAGCTGCCGCGCGCCTTTGCGCACGCCAACGAGTTGGTGGCTTTCATCCGCGGGCGCGGCGGTTTCCGCATCTCGGTCGGGTGCCATCCGGAGTTCCACCCGGAAGCGCCGAACCCGCAGGCCGACGTGGATAACTTCGTGCGCAAGGTCCAGGCCGGCGCGGACGAGGCGATCACCCAGTACTTCTACAACAACGATGCGTACTTCCGCTTCCGGGATTGGGTGCGCGCCCTGGGCGTGGAGATCCCGATCGTACCCGGCCTGATGCCGCTCACCGACTATCGCCAGGTCGACCGCTTCTCACGCTTCTGTGGCGCAGACATTCCGCTCTGGCTGCGCAAGCGGATGACAGCGCTCGCGGACGATCCGGCCGGACAGCAGGCGCTCGGGATCGAAGTCGCCACCAGACAGGCGGAGCAGCTACTGCGCGACGGCGCGCCAGGTCTGCACTTCTACACGCTCAACCGCGCCGAGGCCACGCTGCGAATCTGGCACAACCTCGGGCTCGGCCCTGCGGCCGCGGTCGCGCGTGCGGACGCGCCGCCGGCGAACTGAGCCGCGGTTCGCGCCGCGGCTCCCAACGGCGCGGCCTGCTCAGCCGGGGATCGGGCGGTGTCGATACTGCTTCTTGTATTCCTTGCGCCAGGCCTTGTGGCAGCTCTTGCAGGCCGCCTTGGTGGCCTTGAGGTCGCCGGCCTTGGCCGCCTTGACGCCTTCGCCGGCGAGCTTCGACCAGCCATTGGCGCCGTCGTTCCACTTGGGATCGGGCACGAACTTGGTCACCTTCTCGAGCGACGCCGCGACCGTCTTGAAGTCCTTGGCGTCGATCGGATCCTGCATGTTCTTCTCCATCCAGCCCTGCAGCGGGCACTTGGGCTGACCCTTCTCACCGCAGGCGCCGGCGTCGGCACGGGCCGCAGTTTGCAGCAGCAGGGCGAGCCCGGAAACCAGGAGCGTGAACGACAGAGCGATCGAAAGGCGTTTCATAGTCGGTCTACCTCGTTGGGGTGGGACGCCGCCGAACGGCGGCCTATTTCAAGCTCCCGCTCCAGAATGACCGGAGCGCGCGCTGCGGCCGTCCCGGGACGGCCGCGGGAGCGGCTCACTTCACGGCGTTGATGGAGGCCAGATAGGCGAGAATGGCTTCCACGTCGTCCTTGCTCACCCGCGTCTCCGGAAACGGCTTCATCTTGCCAGAGCCTTCGCGGATCTGCTTGCGGATGCGCGCCGGCGTGTGCGGCGTGGCGATCAGGCTGGGGCCCACGTCGGACTCGCCGCCGGGGTGGCAGTCATCGCAGAAGGTGCTGAACAGCTCCTTGCCGCGATCGACGTCAGTCGAAGCGATCGGGCCCTCGTACTGCGTGAGCTCGCCGCCGCTGCTTCCGGCCGAGCTCGGTTCCGAGGCGCCGCTTCCGCAGGCGACCAGTCCGAGCGCCGCGATAATCCCCACGCTAGTCACCTTGTACCGACCCACGTTCCGACCTCCCTGGCTTGCCCGCGCCCGACACCAGACGGCGAGCGGGGGAATCAAAAACACGAAACGCGACGAAAGCAAAGTAACGAAAAGCGACGATTGTGCGCCGGCTGCGGCGCAGGTCCCCGATCACGGACGTGCGGCGGGCGGATCTCACCCTCGGCAGCTGCTCAGCCGCGCAGGGCCTGCAGCGCGCGCAGGAAATTTCCACCGAGAATCTTCTGCACCCGCTGGGGCGAGAAGCCCCGGTCGAGCATGTGCTGCGCCAGGCGCGGCAGCTCCAGACAGGTCGGCATGTCGCGCGGGGTGATGATGGCGCCGTCCCAGTCGCTGCCGAGCGCGGCGTGGTCCTCACCGACCACCCGCACGATGTGGGCCAGGTGATCGACGATCTGCTCCGCGCGCCCGCCGCCGAGGTACGAGCCTCCCAAGTAGCCGCCGTGAAAGATCACGCCCACCACGCCGCCGGTATCGGCCACCGCGCGCAGCTGCTCGTCGTCGATGTTGCGCCAGCTGCGGAACGCACCGTTGACGCCGGTGTGCGAAACCAGCAGCGGCTGGCTGCGATCGTGGGCCTGGACCGCGTCAAAGAACCCGCGACGGTTGATGTGGGCCAGATCCACGAACACGCGCATCGCATTGAGCCGCTCCACGTAGGCGTGACCCTCGGCGCTGAGGCCGCCGCGCGCGCGATCGAGCGGCGAGCTCGAGCCGCCCAGGCGCGAACGGGACAGATGGATCAGCGTGACCGCGACCACCCGTCCATCCGCGAGCTGCTGCAGCGCGTCGGGGTCTCGGTCGAGCGCGTTGCCCCCTTGCACCGCCACCCACACCGCGTGCTTGCCGGCCGCCCGCGCCGCGCGATAGCCGGCCACGTCTTGCACCACGGCGACCTGGTCCGCGGCCGACGCGCACAGGGCGCTGAACGCGTCCAGATTGCGGGCGAACGCGCGCGCCCTGCCCGCCGCGCCGCGCAGCGGGTTGGTCGTGATCGACCACAGCGCCCCGCTCACCTGCGCCGCGCGCATGCGCGGAAAGTCGACCTGGCTGTAGTAACGCGCCCCGAGCAGGCCGCGGCCGTGGCGGCGGCGCAGGTCGTAGCCAAGCAACCGCGTCCAGATGAACGAGTCGACGTGCAGGTCGATCACGTCGCTCTGCAGGTAGAGCTGCGCCGCCTCGGCGGAGATGCCGAGCCCGGCGGCCAGCTCGTCCGGAGCCACCGCCGGCGCGAGCTCAGAGAACGCAGGCGCCCGAGCCATGGACGCGCGATCCTGCGACCTGCGCGCGGAGCAAACAAGCCCGGGCCTTTGGAAGGACCTCGCGCCGGGCGCGTCCACTTGTCGAGCGGGCGGACGCCGCCTATAACCAGCGCCGTGACCCGAACCCGTGGGAAAAGGGAAATGACCATGCAGACTTATCTTCGGGACCCGCGGGTTCCCAAGCGCGCCAGCGGCGCGCCGACGCAGCGCGCGGCGCTGTGGCTGAGCCTGTGCGGTGCCCTACTCGGGGCCTGCAGCAGCGGGCCCAAGGCGGTGCGCGGAACGGACGAGCCGGGTCTGGACTACGCCGCGATGAGCACGGGGCTCGACCGCCGGGACCTGCAGCGCATGTTGAACGAGAACATGGAGGCGATGCGCCACTCGGCGGTGGTGCAGCGCTGGATGCAGGAGAACAGGCCCCCGGTCGCGGTGCTGCCGCTGCAGAACGAGACCTCTGAGCACATCGACAGCGCGCTCGACGCGCTGCTCAGCGACATCGAGACCCAGCTGATCAACTGGGGCGCGGTGCGCGTGATCAGCATGCAGAACCAGCAACAGATGATGGAGGAGATCCGGCGCCAGTACGGCGAAGGCTTCGACCAGACCAAGATCGCGCACTGGGGCAAACAGATCGGCGCGCGCTACTTCGTCACGGGCAAGGTCTACACCACCGACGAGCGCGTCGGCGATCAGCGCCGCGTGCAGTACTACCTGTTCCTGCAGGTGCTGAACGTCGAGACCGGAGAGATCTTGTTCCAGAACAAGACCAACACCACCAAGGCGATCATCCGGGACTGACCCGCGCGGCAAGGTGAGCCGGTGGCGAGCACGAGACGGCGCGAGCATGGCCGGTTCAGCAACTGGCCGATCGCGGGCGGGCTCGTGCTGCTGCTCGCGGGCTGCGCCGGGCACGCCGCGCGAACCGAAGGCGCACGGACCGCGCTCGACGAGGGGCGCCCGCGCGAAGCGCTCGAGTTGCTGAACGAGCAGCTCGACGTCGACGACTCCAAGCAGGTGCCGCCCAAGATCGCGGGGGACAACGTGCTGTTCGTGCTCGACCGCGCGTCGGTCGAGCAGCAGCTCAACATGTACGGCTACTCCAGCCGCGACCTCGAGCTGGCCGACAAGCAGGTCGAGATCCTGGACTTCTCGCGCGGAGCGCTGGACGACATCGCCAAGTACATGTTCTCGGACCAGTCGGGGCCCTACAAGGCGCCGCCGTACGAGAAGCTGATGATCAACACGCTCAACATGATGAACTACCTGGCGCGTGGAGACTTGAACGGCGCGCGGGTGGAGGCGCGGCGCTTCGCGGTGATGCAGCAGTTCGTGGCCGAGCACGACAGCATGGGCAAGTCGCTGTCGGGCCCGGGGAGCTATCTGGCCGGCTTCATCTTCGAGAAGAGCAGGCAGCCGGGCGAGGCCCTGCGCTACTACGACGAGGCGTTGCAGTTCGGCGAGTACGCGTCGCTGGGCGAGCCGCTGCGCCGACTCTCCAAGCTCGACAGCTACACCACGCCACGCATCCGCGAGTCAATCGCGACCAGCGGCGAGACCACCGCGAGCGACGACTGGGGCGACGTGCTCATGATCGTCAACTACGGCCGCGTGCCCGCCAAGATCGCCAAGCGCGTGCCGATCGGCCTGGCGCTCACGCTGGCCGCCGTCTATCTCAGCCCCGCGCAGAGCAGCCGCGCCAACTACCTGGCGGCGCAGGGCCTGGTGACCTGGGTGAACTACCCGACGCTGGGCCGGGCGCGCGGGCAATGGGGCGTGCCCGAGTGCCTGGTCGATCAGCAGCCAGTCTCGCTCGACGGCATGATGGCGGTCGACCAGCAGGCGAAGCAGGCGTGGAAGGACGTGGAGGGCTCGGTGATCGCGTCCGCGATCACGCGTCTGCTGACGCGGGTGGTGGCGGGCGAAGTGACGCGGCGGGCGGCGGGCGGCGGCTTGCTGGGCGCGCTGCTCAGCCTGGGCACGCAGGCGACGATGACCGCCGTGGACACCCCCGACACGCGCAGTTGGTCCACGCTGCCGGCGCGGATCGCGTTCGCCCGCGCGCGGGTGGCGCCGGGCAAGCGCACCGTCGTGCTGCGCGTCCGCGGGATCGAAAAGCGGCAGGTGATCGACGTGCCCAAGGGAGGCTGGGCGGTGATCGTGCTGACCGTGCTGCGCTGAGGGTCGCGGACCGCAGCGGGCGGCCACGGGGTCGGCGGCGGCCTGGCAGGCGCGCTTGCGGGCGCGGGTCTGCTATGCTGTAGGTGGGTTAGGACGGGTGGGCGCTGAGGGATGAGGGCGCGCTTCTTCGGGCAGTACCTGGTGGCGAACGGGAGGATCACCGCCCCCCAGCTGCTGGCGGCGTTAGAGTATCAGGAAGGGAACAATAACAAGCTCGGCAGCTGTGCGGTCGCCATGGGGCTGGCGACGCCCTTCGACGTGGAGCGCATTCGCTCGCTGCAGGCCCGCGAGGACCTGCGCTTCGGCGAGGCCGGCGTGCGGCTGGGCGTGCTCAGCGACGAGCAAGTGCGGCGCGTGCGCGCCGCCCAGCAGGACGGCCACGTGCAGCTTGGCGAGGCGCTGTGCGCGCTCGGCTACCTGCGTGCCGACCAGGTGGAGGCCGCAGCCGCCGAGTTCCTGGCGGCCGAAGCGCGGCTCGAGCCTGACGTGGTCACCATTCCCGACCAGCTGCCGCTGCGCGAGGTCGCCTTCGAGCTGTTTCACCTGGCGCACAAACTGTTGCTGCGCGTGTGCGACCTGACCAGCAAGACCGAGCGCCTGCGCGTGCTGGAAGACGTGTTGCCACTCTCCGATCGCAACGCGCGCGTGACCATGCGTGGTGAGCTCGAGACCTCGCTGCTGCTGGGCGTACCGGAGCCGGTCGCCCGCGAGCTGGCCGCGCGCTTCAGCGGCGAGCCGGGCCCCGCGGACGCCGAGGTCGACGGGATCGTGTGCGAGCTGGCGAATCTGTTGTGCGGCAACCTGCAATCGGTGCTTGCCGAACGCGGCTTTCGCACCGAGATCGCCGAGGCCCGGACGCTGGGAGCGCGGGTGTCGGTGCCGCCCGGCGCGCGCATCGCGCTGGTTCCCTTCCTCACGCACCGAGGGCAGGTGCTGGTCGGCATGTCGCTGCCCGACGCGGACCCCGCCCCGGGTTGAGAGCCGAGCTCGAGCCCCGATCCCGGCGCCTGTCGGGCGAGAAGGGTCCGCGCGCCGCATCGCGCGGGTTTAAAATACGATGGGCCTGGCCGCGCTTGCCTGGCCCGGGTCGGCGTTCCGTGGTAGGGGGCCGCGTTCCAGCGGGGCGAGGTGCAATGGGCAAGGCGAACGCACAACCAGCCAAGGGCACGCGCGATTTCTTGCCGCTGGATGTGCGCCGGCGCGAGCACGTCGGCGCAGTGATCCGCGACGTGTTCGAGCGCCACGGCTTCGAGCCGCTGGAGACACCCGCGCTGGAACGCCTGGACGCGCTGCTCGGCAAGTACGGCGAAGAAGGCGACCAGCTGCTGTTCAAGATCCTGCTGCGCGGGCAGCCGCTGGTGGAGGGCATCCGCGCCGCGGCCGCGCACATCGCCGAGCCCGAGCACCTCGCGCACAGCCGCAGCGGCGTGACCGCGCCACGCGCCGAGCCGATGCTCGCGGACCTCGGCCTGCGCTACGATCTCACCGTGCCGCTGGCGCGCGCGTACGCAGCGCATCAGGACAAGCTGGGCGCGGTCTTCAAGCGCTACCAGATTCCAGCCGGTCTGGCGCGCGGACACGCCCGGCCGCGGCCGCTACCGCGAGTTCTACCAGTGCGACGTGGACGTGGTCGGCTCGAGCTCGCTGCTGGTCGAGGCCGAGGTCGCGGGGGCCGCGGCCGAGTGCCTGCGCCGGCTCGGCTTCCGCGATTTCAGCGTGCGGCTCAACCACCGCGCGTTGCTGCGCGCGTTGATCGAGCAGGCGGGGGTGCCACAGGCGCGTGAGACCGACGCGATCGTCGCGATCGACAAACTGGACAAGCTCGGCACGGACGGCGTCGCGCGCGAGCTCGAGGCGCGCGGCGTGGAGGCCGCACAGCGGGCGGTGCTGCTCGGCTTGCTGGGCGAGCGGGCGGACCTCGCGCACCTGGAGCGCGGCCTACAGGGGCACGCCGCGGGCACGCGCGCGCTGGTCGAGCTGCGCGAGGTGCTCGCTCTGCTCGCGCTCACGCCCGCCGCCGAGCACGTGCGCTTCGACGTGACGCTCGCCCGCGGCCTCGGCTACTACACGGGCTGCATCTTCGAGGTGGCCGTGCCGGACCTGGCGGGCTCGCTGGGCGGCGGCGGCCGCTACGACGGGCTGATCGGGATGTTCTCCGGGCGCGACATTCCCGCCTGCGGCTTCTCGCTCGGGCTCGAGCGCATCCTGGTGGTGATGGCCGAGCGCGAGATGTATCCTGGCTCGCTGGCGGAGCTGGACGCGATGGTGGCGGCGGCGAGCGACGACAAGCTCGCAGACGCGCTCGCGCTCAGCGCCGAGCTGCGGGCAGCCGGGCTGCGCGTCGACCTGCGGCCGCAGGCGATCAAGCCGGGCAAGCTGCGCAAGCACGCCGACGAGCGCGGTGCGCGCGCGGCGGTGTGGATCGAGCACGAGCAGCACGGGCTCGCCAGCGTGTGGACGCGGGCCGATCAGCAGTCGCACAAGGATCTGACGGCGGCGCGCATCGCCGAGCTAA
Organism: uncultured delta proteobacterium; assembly: GCA_963778655.1. GTDB lineage: Bacteria > Myxococcota_A > Polyangia > Polyangiales > JAFGIB01 > CAVZVA01. The sequence goes on along the minus strand of CAVZVA010000005.1, from coordinate 296,616 downwards.
TCACGGGCGGCGGCGGCACGGGCGGGAGCGCGCCATGAGCACGGGTCTGCTCGACGAGCTCAAGTGGCGCGGGCTGCTGCACCAGACCACGGCCAGCGAGGCCGAGGTCGCGCGCCACCTGGGCACACCTGGGCGGGTCGGCTACTGCGGCTTCGACCCGACCAGGAACGACCTCACCATCGGCAACCTGCTGCCGATCACGCTGCTGATGCGCTGGCAGCGCGCGGGACACCGGCCGCTGGCGGTGATGGGCGGCGGCACTGGCCTGATCGGGGATCCCTCGGGCAAAGATGCGGAACGCCAGCTGCTCGGCCGCGACCAGATCGCGGCGAACGTGGAGGCCCAGCGCCGGGTATTCGCGCGCTTCCTGGACTTCGACACGAAGAGCCCCACGCGGGCGGAGGTGCTCGACAACGCCGACTGGCTGTGCAGGCTCGGCTTCATCGAGGTGCTGCGCGACATCGGCAAGCACTTCTCGGTCAACGCCATGATCCAGAAGGACTCGGTACGGCAGCGCCTGCACGAGCGCGAGCAGGGCATTAGCTACACCGAGTTCAGCTACATGCTGCTGCAGGCTTATGACTTCTTGCACCTGAAGCAGAGCTACGGCTGCACGGTCCAGCTCGCCGGCTCCGACCAGTACGGCAACATCGTGGCCGGCGTCGAGCTGATCCATCACAAGCTCGGGCGCGAAGGCGGCGCGGGCGAGGCGTACGGCATCACCGCGCCGCTGCTCACGGACGCCGGCGGCAGGAAGATCGGCAAGAGCGAAAAGGGCGCGATCTGGCTCAGCCGCGAGCACACCAGCCCCTATGCGCTGTACCAACACTTCATCAACACCGAGGACGCCGACGTGATCTCGCTGCTCAAGTGGTACAGCTTCCTGTCGCAGCAGCAGATCGCGGAGATCGCGCGCGAGCACGCAAAGGCGCCGCACGAGCGCGGCGCGCAGCGCCGGCTGGCCTGCGAGCTCACCGCGCTGGTACACGGGCGGGAGGAGCTCGCGCGGGTGGAGGCGGCGAGCCAGGCGCTGTTCGGAGGCGACGTGCGCGCGCTCGACGCGGCGACCCTGGACGAGGTGTTCGCGGACGTGCCCCACACCGAGCACGACCTGGGCGGGCTTGCGGGCGAGGGCACCGACCTGGTCGAGCTGCTGGCCCAGACCTCGCTGGCGAGCTCGAAGGGACAAGCGCGCCAGCTGCTGCAGAGCGGCGCGGTCTCGGTCAACGGTGAGCGCGCCGAGCCGGAGCGCCGCCTGAGCGAGCGCGATCTGCTGCCCGGCAGGCGCATTCTGCTGCGCCGCGGCAAGAAGCAGTGGCACGCCACGCGCTGGGGCTGAGGACCCGAGCACAATTAGCCTGGTCACGGCCGACTCGTCGGCGGAGTGCGATCGCGAGCGCGCCCGCAGGAAGAACCACAGGAATACTCGATGTGTTTCGAGGATTCTTTCGAGGACAAAAGCCGCGAACGTGCCCGCCCACGAGCCACGACTGAGCAGGTTATTTGTGTGCGGGTCCTGAGCACACCCGCCCCGACACGCCGCGGGCGATGCCCGCCAGGCGCTCAGATCCCGCCGCCGCCTGGTGCGTCGACAAGAGCATGGCCGCTCGTGTCGAGCCGCCCAGGAGGTCTGCGATGCGTACCCGAACCCGCTTGTCTTGGTTGTCGTTGTTGCCCTTGAGCTTGCTGTGGGCCGCGCCGGTGCTCGCCCATCCGCGGGGGCCCAACGTGCCCTACGAGGTGAACGTGACAGACGCGGCGGGGCGCGAGCTGCCCACCTTTCACCACGAGGGTCAGACCTTCGTGCTCGGAAGCTACGGCGACCGCTATCAGATCCGGGTGGAGAACCACACCGGCCGCCGCGTGGAAGCGGTGGTCTCGGTCGACGGCCGCGATGCGGTCAGCGGACGGATCGGCGACTACGTGCACGGGCGCGGCTACTTGATCGGCCCGTACGACCGGGTGGTGATCGACGGTTTCCGCCAGAGCCTCGACCAGGTGGCGGCCTTCCGCTTCACGCGTCCGGGCGACAGCTACTCGGCGCGCATGGGCACGCCGGAGAACGTGGGCGTGATCGGCGTGGCCATCTTTCCCGAGCGCGTGCGCCCGGCCGTCGTCCGCCAGCCGCCCAGCCCCGTGTCGCGCTATGACGCGAGCCCGGCCGGCGAAGGCGCCGCCCCGCGCAAGAGCGCGAGCCGCTCGGCCGCGTCGGCAGCACAGCCGGCGCCGAGCGCCGACGAGCAGAGCCGCGCGAGCCTGGGCGCGCCGGCGCCCAGCGTCGACAACCTGGGGACCGCCTACGGCGAGAGCCTTTCCAGCGCGGCGCGCGAGGTGGCATTCACGCGCGCTTCACGCACGCGCCCCGCACAGATCATCGCACTGCGCTACGACGACCGAGCCGGCCTGCTAGCGCGCGGCATCGAGCTGAGCCCGCACCCGCGGCTTTCGTGCGGTCCACAGGCGTTTCCGCGCAACAACCGCTTCGCGCCGCCGCCGCCGCCCGTGACCGGGGATTGACCGGCACGCGGAGGATGCGCTCTGCTGCGTGCGCCATGCGCGGAGCGCTACCACTTCCCTTGCTGGTCCTCTTGCTCTGCGGCTGCGGCAACTGCGAGGGCGGACGCACGCCCACACGCAGCCCGCAGCCGGCCGCGCTGCAATTGCCGGCAGGTCCGCCCGAGGCGCCGCCCGAGGGTGAGCCGGTGCCCGTGCAGACGCTGCAGCGCTACGCGCCGGACGCTTTCGCGGGCGCAAAGGCCACAGGCCCGGCCAAGCTGCAAACCCTGCCGATGACGAACGGCGGCACGCTGACCCTGGTGCGGCGCGAGTACCGCAAGGACGATCGTCGGGTGCAGCTCGAGATCACCGATACCCTCAACGCCCCCCGGCTGCGCCGGCTGGTCACGAGCCAGCAAGGGGCCAACCGCGGCACGGGTCAGGGCACGTTCAGGGGCGCCGCGATTGGCGGCCAACCCGCGCTGCGCCAGTGGCACGGTCCGAGTCAGACCGCGCTGGTCAACCTGGTGGTCGGCGATCGCTTCCTGATCAACGTGAGGGTCAGCCCAGCCGGCAACGACGTACCGGCGACCGAAGCGGCGGCCACGCTGCCGCTCGCCGAGCTGATCACGCTGGCCGCGGCCACCAAGCCAAGCGAAGCCGGCCGCCCGCAGGCCAAGCCGAGCCCCACGCCCGCTCCCTGATCGTGGTCGATCCCCCCACCCCATCTCGTGAGGACCGGCACGACTGCGACCACGACCGCGAGCGTAACCGTCAGCCCGGGGCGCTTGCCGCTGCTGGCGAGACCGCTCGGCTCGCGTGGCGGCGGCGTAGTCCGTAGTAGGCGAGGCCGCAGCCCAGGTTGATCGGCATCAGCAGGGCCATCGGCAGGTGCGTGTCCTGATCGAACGCGGGCAACAGCTTGAGCGTCAGCAGCAGCACCGAGCTCGCAGCCAGCGCCATCCACACCGCGCCCAGCCAGCGCTGCGCGCGCTTCGAGCCCAGCGCCGTCCAGAAGCCCAGCGGAAACGCCAGAAAGGTCAGCGGATTGGTCAGCAGCAGGTTCTCGTTGTAGTGGGTGACATCCCACTGGGTGAAGAGCAACAGGAAGGCCACCAGCCCGGGCACGCCGATCACCAAGCCGAGCAGCAGGCTGTGCACCCCAAGCAGGATGCGCGCGAGCTTGCCGCCGCCTGCGGCCCAGCGCGCCAGCAACAGGGCGAGCCCGCCGAGCAGCGCGCCGAAGGCCAGCAGCCCGGGCCACGCGCGCGACGGCGCTGCGGGGACGGGAGGCCGCTGCGCGTCGAACACCGTGTAGCGCTGCTTGACCAGCGGCACCTGGTGCCCGCTTTGGTCGGTATATTTGGCCGAGTCCACCAGACGTTCCAGCTCGTCGGGCAGAAACGACTCGTCCCAGCGGCGGATCGGCCGCTCCATCGAGTCGTTCATCCACAGCAGCAGCAGCATGTGGATGATCGGGTCCTGCTGGGTGTAACGACGGGTATGGTCGCGGAAGGTGAAGCGCGCCGGCCCCAAGGCGGCCTTGTGCAACTGACCGTCGACGGCGGCGTCGATCATGTCGCGCACCTTGGTCGAGCAGTTGTTGAAATAGTGGTGGTAGCGGTAGTTGCGGTGCTCGGGCAGGACGTAATAGGCGAGGCGCTCGGCCAGGAAGCGCCGCCTGGACGGCGATAGATTGAGCTCGGCCACGTGGATCGAGCGGTTCTCCTCGATGTACATGCGGTAGGTCGGTTGGACCGGCGTCGCCGCCGCCCAGAACTCGAGCTGCCCCTGCAGGTACTTGGGCAGCATCTCGGGCCCGAAGCTGAACATGCCGAAGTTGTACAGCGCGCCGACCTCGCGCTCGGTGTCCTCGACCAGCAGCGCGTTGTGGCCGAAGTATTGGTGGATCTCGTCGCCGCGGCCGAAGGTCACCAGCGACACGCGCAGATCCTCGTCGCGGTGCGTCAGCGCCCAAGGCGAGCGCAGCTGCGCCTCCGCCGGGCGGCACACCGCCGCCAGCGCGCATGCGGCGACGAGCGCGAGCAGGCCGCGAGCCATGCACGGGATGTAACACATTCGGCGCGCGAAGCACCTGCTTGCCACCCCTGCGTGCGGTCATTACAGCGGCGCGAGCAAGCCGCGGGGGCAGCCTGCAGTCACGCCATGCAACCGCTCAATTTGCGCGACTTCGAGCGGATTGTGGCCGAGCGCGTGCCACAGATGGCTTGGGACTACTACCGCAGCGGCGCCTGCGACGCGTGTGCAACCACGGCGGGCGCCGGCTCGACGGCGCAGTGGCCTCGATCAAGGCCTTGCCCGCGGTCGCGGCGGCCGTGGGCGAGCGGCTGCCGCCGTTGCTCGACGGCGGCGTGCGGCGCGGCACCGACATCATCAAGGCGCTCGCGCTGGGGCCCGGGCGGTGCTGCTGGGTCGGCTGGTGCTGCGGGCCCTGGCGGCCGGCGGCGCGCCCGGGGTCGCGCAGGCGCTGCGGCTGCTTGCGCGACGAGCTGGAGCTCGCCATGGCGCCGAGCGGCTCGCCCCGACGTGCGCGCGATTGACCCTGATCTGATCGCGCCCTGAAGGGTCGGGACGGGGCGTCCGAAGTCGCCCGCAGCGTTCTCGAAGCGCTCCCGCAAAGGCGCTATGCTGCGGCGGAAGCGATGGCCGACAACCGCACCCCAAAGGACGCCGGAGCCGACGCCGGGGAACCGTCGGGGGCGTCGAAACGGCCGGGCAACCGCTCGCAAACGCTGCCGTTGGGTGCCTCGGGCGAGGGCCGGGCCGGCGCCACCCGGGCCGCGCCGGGCGGCCCGCCACGCAACACCTTCAGCAGCGGCGCGGCAGGTGGGCGGCCCAAGGCCGGTCCGACGCAACCCGAGAGCGCGGTGCCGGACGGCGAAAAGACGGTCAAGCGGCCGTATCCGAACGCCGATCCGACGCTGCTGCTGGGCGAAGCGCCGCAGCGCCCCGAAGGCCAGTTGCCGGGCGACACCAATCGGACGGTGCGCGTGCAGCGCAGCGCCTATGCGGCGACGCTGATCGGCACCGAGGCGGCCGCGCGCGCCAGCGGCCAGCCGGGAAGGCCGCCGCCGCCGCCCGCGCAAGCCACTCGCTCGCACCACCCGAGCCCCGCCGAGCCGCTGCGCGTTCCGAGCAATCGCCCGCCGCCCGCGCCCTATCAGCAGGCGCAAGTCGTACGCGGGGGCGCGCGGCCGGACCGCACGCTGCTGATGCCCGGCGGAGCTCCCGCGTCCGACGAGCCGGCCGTGCCCCGTTCCCGGCCCGACAAGCAAACGCCGGTGGTGCCGCACCCGGCTGCGGCGATCGCGGCCTCGCGGCTGGCCGGCGGACTAGAGCCGGCAGCAGCGGGCAGCCCGGCGCAGGCAGGCAAGGCGGCGCGCTCGAGCGCAGCCGCGAGCACGAGCAAACGCGAGGCGGTCGAGCGCCAGCCGGAACGCGCGCCGCGGGCCGCGGCGAATGGCGCGGCGGGGGTGGCCGCGCCATCTGCCGCGCCGCGAGCCGATGCGCGCGCTTCGCTGCCGAGCGAGACTGGGCGCGCGAGCGGCGCGGAGCCGCTGCGGCTCGCGCTCGATGCGCGCGACCTGCTGCCGGAGCAGGCCAGCGTGCAGCGCCCGAGCGCGCCGCGCAGCCGAGCTCCGCTGATCGCGGCGGCGCTCGCCTGCGCCGCGCTGCTGGCCGGGCTGCTGCTGTGGCTGAGCCTGCGCGGCAAGCCAGCTGCGGTGGCGCCTTCTCCCGACGGCGTGCGCGCAAGCGCCATCCCGGCTGGGTCGAACGCCGCAGCGAACGCACCCAGCCTCCCGGCCGCGGCACCTGGCGCAGCCGCGGCTGCCGCGCCCAAGGCCACGGGCACGAAGCCCCCGCAGGCGGCGAAGGCCGAGGCCACGCACACCGCAGCGAAGGCGCAAGCCACGGCGCCCGCGGCCAAGCCGGCTGCCGCCAAGCCGGCCGCCGTAAATGCGACCTCGCACGCGCACCGCGCGCGCGCGGCCAAGCCCAAGCGCAAGGCGGCCCCAGCCGCCGCGGCCTCGCCCGCAGTAGCGGGCGAGGCGAGCGAGGACATCGAGAACGCGCGCGCCGCGCTCAAGGCGCTCGATTCGCCGTCCGCCGGTGAAGGTGAAGCGCCCGCGGGCAGAGAAGGCTCGGTGCTCAAGCTGACCCCCACGGCCGCCCCGCCGCCGCCCGCGGACGAAGCGCCGCCGACTGCAGCCGCGCCGCCCGAGCCGCCCGCACCCCCGCCGCCGCCCGCGCCCGATCCCGAATAGCGTCGAGCCCACGCAACCGCGCGCGGCCCGCGCCGATAACTCCGACACACACGCGGCGAGCACGCCGCATCGCAAGGGGTTATCCGATGAACGCCAAGATCCGCAAGCTCGCCCACCGCCTGCGCGCCGACCAGCGAGGGCTGACCACCGTCGAGTACACGATCCTGCTGTGCCTGATCGCCGCGCTTTCCGTCCCCCTCTGGAAGACGTTTGGGGACAACATTCACGGCTACCTCAACACGTCCACCAAGACGATCGACAAGAACGTGAAGAAGGCGGCCTCCCACTGAGCCGAAGCCCGCATGCTGCGCGATGCACGCGGCACGGTGATGGCCGAATACGCCATCGTGCTCTCGTTGCTGTCGGTGGGCGTCGTGCTCGCACTGATCGCTCTCGGCGGCCTGCTGCTGGGCCTGTTCCGCTACCAGCAGGCGATTCTGATGCTGCCCTTTCCCTGACCCTGCAAACGCCATGCTCCAGCTCCCATCGCTATGGTCGACTCTGTGGCTGCTCGCGCTCACGCTGCTGGCCGCGCTCAGCGACACCCGCACGGGGCTGATCCCCAACTGGCTCACGCTGCCGACTTTGTGCGCGGCGCCCCTGGTCCACGCGCTGCTCGCGGGACCCGGGGCGCTGGCAGCTTCGCTGGCGGCTGCGCTGTTGTGCGCGCTGGTGCCGCTCGCACTGTTCGGCCTGCACGCGATCGGCGGCGGCGACGTCAAGCTGTTCGCCGCGATCGGCGCGATCGGCGGCGTGGAGCTCGGGCTTCAGGCCCAACTGCTGAGCTATGCGCTGTGCGCGCTCGGCGCGTGCTGCGTGCTGGCGTACCGCGGGCGGCTGCTGGCCACCCTCGGACGCTCGCTGCTACTGCTGCTGCCGCGCGCGCGCCGGCGGCCGCCGCCCGAAGCGCTGACCCCGGTGCGGCTCGGAGCCGCAATCTTCGCGGCGTGCGCGTTGCTGCTGGCGACCGAGGCGCTGACGTGACGCGCGGGAGCGCACGCGCGGGGTCTCGATCGCGGTGGGGCTGCGCGCGCGGGGTGGTGATGATCGAGCACCTGATCGCGTTCACCCCGCTATTGCTGCTCTCGCTCGGCATTCTGCAGCTCGCGCTGTTGTCCGCCGCCAGCCTGGTGGTGGAGCACGCCGCGGTGGCCGGCGTGCGCGCGGCCTGCGTGGTGCTCGACGACGACCCGCGCTACTACGGCACCCCACGCGGCGACCTCTCGCAGCGGCACGCCAAAAGCGATGTCGCATCCGAGCGCGCGCTGGTGCAACGCCTGGGTTTCGAGCACGCGCAGCAGTCGGTCATGCAACCCGCCGCAGCGCTCGACGGCCCGCGTATGGCCGCGATCCGACGCGCGGTGCACGTCCCGCTTTCGGCGATCACGCCCGAGCCGTGGCTGGCCGCCAAGCTGACCGCACGATTCGGCACGGTGAGCGTGGCGGACACGCTGGGAAACTCGCCGGCTACGCGCCTGCTTTTCGGGCTCCGCAGCTATCTGCCGGTGACGACGGCCATCACCTTTCCGCTTGCGCCCGGGTCCTCTCAGCTGGCGGAAGGCAGGCTGTCGGGGGAAGACAGCGTAACGCTGCGCGTCACCCACGTCGTGCCCTGCACTGTGCCCTTGGTCTCGGCGTTGATGTGCCACCGCCTGCGCTGGGATAGCCGGCACCGGGTGCTGGCGCCGTCGGGCGAGGACCGCGAGCTGAGCCGCAAGCTCGACGAGCTGCGGCTCGCGCCGGACGCAGCCGGCCAGCGGCTGCTCGCGCTGAGCGCGCTGTCGGTTGCGGTGCTGCAAGCCGAGGCCACGCTGCCGGCCCAGAGCGCGCCGTATCGCTATGCGAGCGAGCGCAAGGCGGGGGCGCGGCCATGACGCTGCAGCGCAGGCTGGGCTGCGACGAGCGCGGCGCGATCATGGTGCTGGGCGTGTTCATGGCGATCTTTCTGACCGCCGCGCTGTACTACCTGATCGGCATCGGCGAGGCGATCTGGCAGCGCGAGCGCATGCAGGATGCGGCGGACGCGGCGGCCTTCTCGGCGGCCGTGGTGCACGCGCGCGGCATGAACCTGATCGCGCTGATCAACATGGTGATGGCGGCGCTGCTGGCGGTGCTGGTCGCGCTCAAGCTGATCGAAACGCTGATCACGGTCGCGATCGTGGCGATCGGCTTCGCGAGCTTCTTGGCGCCCAACCTGGCGGAGGCCATCCCGTTGCTGGAAGGTGCGCGTGAAAGCACACGGGAAGCGCACGCGCTGCTGCAGCCCGAGATCGATCTGGCGCTGCAGACCCTGCACGGCGCGGCGATCGGGGTACGCATGGCGGTGCCGGCGGCCAGCGAGTTGCCCGTGGTCGCCGGGGTCGCTGAACACTACGCGCCGCCCGCTCAGGTCGCGTTCGCGCTGCCCGCACGGGCCACGCTGCCGACCGAAGACGGCAGCTTCGCCGAGCTGTGCGACCACGCCGGACACTACGTGGGCGACGCGACCCGATTCGCGATGGCAGGGCTGGTGCCGGGGCCCATCGCGGGGCTGGTAGGCGGCGCGATCGAAGATCTGAGCAAGGCGGGCGCGGCCTGGTTCTGCGGCGCGGAAGGCGTCGCGCCGCCCACCACCACGGTGCACGACACCGCTCATTACCCCAACCTGCCGGCGCGCGAGCAGTGCATGAGCGCAAGCGCGTCGGGGCAGGACGGCGCGGACGCCCTCGCGAACGCGTGCAGGCAGGCCGAGCGCGACGAAGCGGCTTCGGAGCCGGACGACCTGGGGCGTTGCACGCAGCGCTGCCGCCAGGGAGAGCCCTACGCGCAGCGCGATGCGCTGGCGCGCCAGGCCTGCGCGCCACGCGGCAAGGACGACCCGCTGTACGACTTCGACTGGCAGCAACGGAGCTTTCGGCGCAGCTATCGCTTCGAGCGCGGCCGGTGGCAGGTCACCTCGAACCCCAAGAGCGAGGAGGCCCACGCCCGCTACACGCGCCTGCAGGACGACGTGCGGCCGTGCGGGTTTGCGCGCGCCCAGGTGAGCCCGGATTGGAGCCTGGCCACGCGCGACGCCGACGGCCGGCCCGTGCCGCTGTGCTCGAACGCGCGGCCGCCTGCGGGGGTCGCGCGCGAGGGCGCCAGCGTCGCGCTCGATCACACCGAGGTGACGCATCTGTTCGGCTGCCGCGAGGGCGTGACCCGCAGCTACGACCTGGGCGCGCACGCCAAGGACCGTCTGACCGCGGAGGGAGCGGCCGGCGAGTCCTCGCCAGGCACGCGTGTGCCACAGGACATGGTGGCGGGCGCAGAGCTGGGCGAGGAAGCCTTTCAGGTCCGCGCCGCGGTGCTGGGCTCGACGCCGGCAGGCGTGCCCGAAGCCGTGGTGCGCGTGGCGAGCTGGGGCAAATCGGACGCCGGCGCCGACTTCGAGACCGCGCGCGCGCTGGGCCGGGTCGCGCTCGCCCAGGCCGAATACTACTACGCGGTGCAGGATCCTGCCGCGGACGAGCGCAGCAGCTATTTATGGAACATGCGCTGGCGCGCGCGGCTACGCCGCTTTCGCCTGCCTGAGCGGGACGCGAGCTCGGGCGAGCCAGCCGGCGCGGGCGGCCTGCTCGGCGCGTTGCACGGCGTGTGCGCCCGCGCGGTCGGCGGAAACGCCGGCAAGGAGACCCCATCATGCGGCCAGCTCGACCTTTCGATCGCGGATCTGTTCGTGCACTAGCACATCGGTTCGCGAGTCCGTTCCGGCCTTCCGAACCGATGATCCTTCGCTTCCTTTCGTATCGGAGGCGGCACGCGCCGCCCGCGCTCGTCGGGCAAAGCTCGCCGGGCCCCACCCCCACGCGAGGCCGCTTCGCGGCTCCCTCTCCTCAAGGAACGAACTTCCGGGCTGTCGCGGGTGCAGGACTACACGACGGTATTTCAAGCCCGCGCAACGCCGCGAGCGGCGCCGAGGGCGGGTCGAGATTGCGTAGAAATCGCGGTTCCGGGGGACTGGGTCGACGCCGCGGCGCACGTCGCGCTGGCGTGGCCATGGTGGAGGCGCTGATCATCGTGCCTTTTCTCGGGCTGCTGCTGGTGGGCGTGCTGTTCGTGCAGGCGCGCTACCTGACGCGCGAGCGGCTGCTGCTACAGGCGCGGCGCTGCGCCTGGCAGTATGCCGTCTCGGGCTGCGACCCGAGCGCGCCGCCGCGCGACTGCGGGAGCACGCCCACCACTGCGCAGAGCGAAGACGGCCGCGCCGCCTCCGACCAGCTGATCGACCAGGCGCGAGACAGCACCTCGCTGCGGCCCGCAGGCGCCGCGTTCGATCCCTTCGACGACGTGCCCCTGCTCGGCGCTGCGATGCGCGGGCTGTTCGGCACCACCACCCGCGCCGAGGCGCACGCACCGGTGCGCGTGCCGTGGAGTCCCGCGCAGAGCGTGTCCGAGCGCGGCGAGATCGTGGTCGCCTGCAACGAACGGCCGCGCGACGTGTTCCAGGTCATCACCGGGGTGTTCTGCCGCAAGCTTCCGCTGCCGAACTGCGGGGGCAAGTGAGCGCGCGCGGCGTACACGGCGTGGCCGGCGCGCTACGGGTCGGCGCCCTGCTTGCGCTGGTGGGCGCCGGCGCGGTCGCCACGCTGTGCGTGCGCGCGCGGGCGCGCAGCGATGAGCTGCTACAGGACGCAGGGGCCGCACTGCTGAGCTACGCGCGCGCCGGCAGGCTCGACGCGCCGCGCACGCTCTGGCTCAACGGCGCCTCCCTGCGCGTGCTTTCGGGCAGCACCCCTGACTCGCTGGACACGCTGCTCGACGTGCTGCAGGCGCGCTGCCGCAAGCTCGGCCTGCGCTTCGACCCCGCGACAGTGCCGCGCGCGCCGCTCCCGCACGGCCTGCGCGCCGCGTTGCCCGCGCTCGATGGTGTGCTGCGCGGGCAACACGGCGGCGCAGGTTACGTGGCGTGCCTGGACCTCGGCGGCGTGACGCTGGCGCCGCGCGACCTGATCGGGCGCCTGCGCGCGCTGCGTGCCAGCGGAGACCTGCGGGCGCTCGGCCAGTTGCGCTTCGCCTGGGCGCGGCGCGAGGGCGCGGCGACCGCGTACGTGGCGGTGTGGAGCGAAGGCAGCCTGCCGCTGCGCGCGATGTTTCCCGCGCGCGGCGATGCCCCCGGCCGCGATCTCCCCGGCGTGCCGCGGCCGGCGGGCGCGCGGCGCGTGCTGAGCGCGTGGCAGCAGGAGCGGGCGCCGATGCTGGTCGGCTACCGCGCGGCGCTGCCCGCGGCGCAGCTAATGGCGCGCTACCGCGTCGCGCTCGAGGCGCAGGGTTTCCACGTGCGCGCGCTCGAGCCCGCCGCCGCGCACACGCTGCTGCTGTCGCGCGGAAGCGCGCTGGCCAGCGCGACGATCTCCGCGGACGGGCGCAACGCCGCACGGCTGACCCTGTTGCCCCTGCGTTGAGCCGCCCCTGTTCTGCCCCTGCACACAGGACGCGGAAAAGCGCACGCCCGCGCGCAACTCGGCCGCGCGGCAGCCGATAGCAACAACAGTCGGGTTGGACCGCCAGCGCGGACTTCCCGCCACCGGATCACTCCATGAATCGCAAGGCATTGCTCGTTTCCGTGCTGGCCACGATTGCAGGCATCGTGTCGTTGCGGCTGTACATGCAGCGCTTCGAGCAGGAGGTCCGCGGCGGACCCACCACGCAGGTGCTGGTGCTGGTCAAGGACGTACCAGCCGGAACCCGCATCACGCGCGACCTGCTGGGCACGCGCGCGCTGCCGCAGGCGTATCTGGAGTCGCGCCACATTCCCGCCCGCGATCTCGACAAGGTCCGGGGTGCCCGCCTGGGCGTGGCCGGACGCGCGAACGAAGCGCTGCTGTTCAGCGATCTGGCGAGCATGCGCGAGCCGCCGCGCCAGCTCTCGAGCCTGGTGCCCGAAGGCATGCGAGCGTTCTCGCTCGAGCTGCGCGATGGCGGCTTCGACGCGCTGCTCTCGCCGGGCGACCGGGTGGATGTGCTGCTGGCGCGCGCGCAGGAGCGCGAGGCCGAGCCGAGCCAGGGCGTGCAGACCATCGCGCAGAACCTGCTGGTGCTCGCGGTCGGCCAGGATCTGGGCGGTATCGACCCCGCGCGCGGGCCGGAAGGAGCGCGCAGCGGACAGGTCACGCTGAGCGTGACGCCCGCGCAGGGCGCACGCCTGGCCCAGGCCGAGGGGCGCGGCGAGCTGCGGCTGTTTCTACGCAACCCCGACGACGTCGCGCGCAGCGACCGCGCGGTGGACCTGGCCACCACGGTGCGCGCGCCCGGTGAGGATTGAGCCGTGCGCGCGCCGCATCCATGGCTGAGGCACGCCGCGGCGCTCGCCCTCGTGCTGGGCTTCGCCATCCGCGGCAGCGCCCGCGCCGAGCAGACGCTGGAGCTCACGCTCGATGTCGGCGAGCAGCGGGTGATTCCGAGCGACGGCGTCGCCAGCTACTCCGAAGGCATCACGGGCGTCGTCGACGTGCGCCTGACCAAGGACGGCACGAGCTTCGTGGTGGTGGGCCTGCACCCGGGCCGCACTTCGCTGCTGTTCATGCTCGAGGGCGGGCGCCAGCTCCAGTACCGGATCAGCGTCACCGATCCAGGCCGTCCCCAAGCCGAGGGCGAGGCCGAGCAGTCGACCCGCGTGGAGGCACGCGACAACGTGCGGCTCGACTTCTACTTCGTGCAGCTGAGCCGCGACGACCACACCGACGTCGGGCTGGTCTGGCCCGCGACCTTCGGCGGCGGCAGCGCCACGGCCAGCTTCGATCTCAGCTCCGGCGCCTTCACCGAAGCCACCGCCGTCATCACCGACCAGGCGCTGCCGCGTCTCGACCTGGCGCAGTCGCGCGGCTGGGCGAAGCTACTGCGTCAGGCCGCGCTGATCACCGCCAACGGCAGCGAGGCGGATTTCTCCGGCGGCGGCGAGCTCAACATTCCGGTGCAGAGCGCTCTGAGCGTCGGGGTGCGCCAGATCCCGTTCGGCAGCGAGATCCGCGTCAAGCCGCGCTACGACCGCGACAGCGGGCGCATCGAGCTCGCGCTTCACGCCCAGGTCTCGGACCTCTCCTCCGATCGCGGCACCGGCATTCCGGGCCGCGTGCTGTCCACGCTCGACAGCGTGGTCAATCTGGACCTGGGGCAGGCGGTGGTGGTTGCCGGGCTGACCGCGCAGAGCGAGCAGAGCGACCGCAGCGGCCTGCCGGGGCTGTCGCAGCTACCGATCCTGGGACTGCTATTCGGCCGGCACGACCATCGCAGCGAGCACACGCAGAACCTGATCTTCATCGTGCCGACGGTGGTCGATTCCGTCACCCCGGACGCGCGCCGGCGGGTGCAGGAAGCGCTGGCGCTGTTCGGAAGCTACGACGGCGACCTGGAGCAGGCGCCGCTGCGCTCGCTCGACGCGCCGCTGCGGAGGCGGCGCACGCGCGCGCCGCGGCGTGCAGTCAGGGACGGCTCACCATGACGACGGTCGAGCTGCTGGCGCAGAGCCCCGACGGCCGCACCCTACGCCACCAAGCCGGCGGCGGCTCGCCGATCTGGATCGGACGCGATCCAGGTTGCGACTTGGTTCTCGATAGCGAGCTGATCTCACGCCGGCATCTGCGCATCGAACGCCTGACCGACGGCTTGCAGCTGACCGACAGCTCGGTCAACGGCACGCGGGTGCAGGGCGAGCCGGTGCACCGCGAAAGCCGGGTGCTGCCCCCCGAGTGCGAGCTCGAGGTCGGGCCGTACCGGGTGTGGGTGCGCGCGAGGCAGCCCGACGCGCCGTGTGCGGCGCCCGCCCCGCTGCGGCGGCGGATCCAGCGGCGCCTGCTCGACCACCTCGACCTCGCGCGGCTGCAGCCCGCCGAGCTCGACGCCCAGCGCATGCGGCCGCAGGTGCGGGCAGCGCTGCAGGCGATCTGCGACGAGCTGGCCAGCGAGCTCCCGGACCGAACGGCGCGCGAGCTGTTGATCGGCGAGCTGACCGACGAGGCGCTCGGGCTCGGTCCACTCGAGCCTCTGCTGGCCGACGCAGAGGTCAGCGAGATCATGGTGGTCGACCGCGACACCATCTACGTCGAGCGGCGCGGCGTGATCGAGCCGACCACGTTGCGCTTCACCGACGACGAGGCCGTGCGCGCCGTGATCGAGCGCGTGATCACCCCGCTCGGGCGCCGCATCGACGAGTCGACGCCCCTGGTCGACGCGCGCTTGCCCGACGGCTCGCGCGTCAACGCCATCATTCCCCCGCTGGCGAGCCGCGGACCCTGCATCACGATCCGCAAATTCCCCCGGGTCGCGCTCGACCTGCCCGAGCTGGTGGCCCGCGGCTCGCTCGCGCCGCGCATGGCACGCCTGCTCGAGCACGCGGTGCGCGCACGCAAGAACATCGTCATCTCGGGTGGGACCGGCAGCGGCAAGACCACCCTGCTCAACGTGTTGTCGCGCTCGATTCCGGAGCGCGAGCGCATCGTGACGATCGAGGACGCCGCGGAGCTGCGCCTGCAACAGGAGCACGTGGTCTCGCTCGAGGCGCGTCCCGCCAACCTGGAAGGCAAAGGCGCCTACACCATCCGCGACCTCGTGCGCAACGCGCTGCGTATGCGTCCTGACCGCATCATCGTCGGCGAGTGCCGAGGAGGAGAGGCGATCGACATGCTGCAGGCGATGAACACCGGCCACGAGGGCTCGATGACCACCACCCACGCCAACAGCCCGGCCGAGGCCGCAGCCCGCATCGAGACCCTGTGCCTGATGGCGGGTCTCGACCTGCCGGTCCGTGCGATCCGCCAGCAGATCGCCCAGAGCGTTCACCTGATCGTGCAGCAGAGCCGTTTCTCTGACGGCAGCCGGCGCGTCACTGCGATCAGCGAGGTGACCCGCGTCGACGAGCACGGCGAGCTCGAGCTGCGCGACATCTTCAGCTTCGAGCGCACCGGGCAGGACGCCGGCGGCCGCGTCGCCGGGGTGTTTCGCGCCAGCGGCTACCTGCCGAGCTTCGCGGGCGCGCTCCTGGCCCAGGGCCTGAACTGCGTGGGGGAGGCGCCTGACCACGAGGACCCGCCATGACCGACGCGCGACTCGCGTTGCTCAGGCTCGCGGCCTGCATCCTGTTGCCGACGGGGCTCGTTGCGCTGGCCGCGGTGGTCAGCCGCGACGCGACGCTGCGGCGGCGACTGGCGGCTCACCGGGCGGTGCTAGCGGCCGATCTGCGCTACCTGGGCGCGCCGCTGTCCGCCGCGCGGCTGCTCGCGCTGCAGGCCGCCACGGCCTCGGGCCTGCTGGTGCTGGCGCTCGGGCTGGGCTCGCCGTGGCCGCTGCCGCCGGCGGCCGCCGTGCTGATCGCGCCGCGGCTGTTGCTGCGGCGCAAGCGCGACGCCCGCAGCGCGCGCGTCGAGCGGCAGCTCGACGCCTGGCTGCTCGCGCTGGCCAACGCGCTCAAGGCCAATCCCGCCCTCGGTGACGCGCTGGCGAGCAGCGTCGCGCTCACGGCCCCGCCGCTGTGCGAGGAGATCGCGCTGTTGCTCAAGGAGAACCGCCTGGGCGTGCCGCTCGACCGCGCCATGCAGCAGCTCGCCGCGCGCGTGCGCAGCCCGGTCGTGAGCGCAGCCCTGGCCACGCTGCGGCTGGCTCGCACCTCCGGCGGCAACCTGGGCGAGACGCTCGAGTCGTGTGCCGCGAGCCTGCGTGAGATGGCCCGGCTGGAGGCAGTCGTACGCACCAAGACGGCGGAGGGACGCGCGCAGTCGCTGCTGATCGCGGCGATCCCGCTGCCGCTGGTGGGGCTGTTGCAGCACCTCGATCCCGACCTGCTGCAGCCGCTGTGGGCCACCACGCGCGGGCACCTGGTGCTGGCCGCCGCGGCTGCGCTGTGGTGCGCGGCGTTCCTGTCCGCTCGCAAGATCCTGGCGGTCGACCTGTGAGGCGTCCATGAGCATCGACGAGCTCTCCGTGCTGGCCACCGCCGCCATCGCCCTCGGGCTGGCGCTCGCTGCGTACGCGCTCGCGCGCATCGCGCCGCTGTCGCGGCCCTTGCTCGGGCCGCGCGGCCTGCAGCGCGGGCGGGCGCTGTCGGCGTCCGGCGTCTTTGCGCTGGGCGAGCCCTGCCTGCGCTGGCTCGGCGCCGTGGTGGCCCGCCTTCCGCTGGCGCCCGTGCGCGATCACGTGCGCGCCGCGCTCACGCGCTCGGGCGAGCTACTCGGCCTGTGCGCGGACGAGCTGCTGGCGCTGTGCGTGCTCGCTGCCGCAGCCGCTGCGGCAACAGCGGCGCTTACCGCCCCGTGGCTCGGGCTCGGGCCTGCCTCGCTGGCGGCTGTGACCGCGCTGGGTGCGGCGGCGCCCTGGCTGCACGTGCGCGCTGAGGGCGAGCGCCGGCAGCGTCGCATCGCGCGCGCGTTGCCAGCGGCGATCGACCTGCTCGCGCTGGCCATGGGCGCGGGCCTCGACTTCACGGGCGCGCTCGGGCTGCTGGTGCGCGAGCTGCCCGACGCCGAGGACCCGCTGGTGCAGGAGCTGGCCCGCGTGCTGCAGGAGCTGGCGATGGGCCACACCCGGCGGCAAGCGCTGGCCGCGTTGGCGCTGCGCGCGCCCTGCAACGCCATGCAGGACTTCGTGGCCGCGGTCACGCAGGCCGAGCACAGGGGCAATCCGCTGGCCGAGGTACTCTGCATCCAGGCGCGCGTGCTGCGATTGCGGCGCAGCGTCAGCGCTGAAGAAGCGGCCGCACGCGCATCGGTGCTGCTGGTGCTGCCGATGACGCTGCTGCTCGGGGCGATCCTGCTGATCGTGCTCGGCCCGTTCATCGTTCACGGCTTCGGGATGTGACATGCGCGCGCAGGCTCCAGCCGAGGTGGTCGAGGGGCAAGGCGCGGCACGCACGCCCGCCACGAACGCCGCGGCGCGCGCCATGCAGCCGCTGCTGCTGGCGCTCGCGCTCGCGCTGCTGCTCGCCGCCAGCTTCGCCGACCTCGGACGCTTGGCCCCCGCGGCAGAACGCGTGGCAGCTCCGCCGCTGCCCGCGCTCGAAGGCGGCTGCGACGCCTCGCCCGAGGCCGCCGCGGAGCGCGCGCGGCGCGCGGAAAGCTCGGGTCGGGCGCGCATCGCGCGCTACCCCTTTGCCGCGGCCGAAGGGCTGCCCGCGTTGCAGGCTCTGCTCGAGGCTGAAGCGTGCTTCGTGCTCGCGCACGACGACCAGGGCCGGGCACGCAGCGCGCTGCGCGCCCGGCTGTGGCGCTCGCGGCTGGAGCGCGACTACCGCGATCACGTGCTGCGCTACGAGCGCGCGCTCGACACCGGCCGTCCCGCGCTGGCGCGCGCCGACGTCTGCTTCTTGCTCGCGCTGCTTTCCGGCCACGAGGGCGCGTTCGTCGCCGCGCTCAAACGCCTGCAGCTGGAGCTCGACGAAACCACCCAACTCGAGGACCCGTCATGACCACGCACCGCATTTTCGTGAGCGCCGGCTTGCTGCTGCTTTCCGGCTGTGCAACCGCGCGACCCGGCGGCGCGCCGCCGGCCGCCGGCCACCGCGAGCCAGCGGCCGCGGCGCGCGCCGCGACCGCAGCCGCGCTCTTCGCACGCGGCCAGGCGCTCGCCGCGCAGGGCGACAGCAGCCGGGCCGAGCAGTACTTCACGCTCGCGGTGCGCAACGGCTATCCCGAGCGCCGCGCAATCGTGCCGCTGGTGCGGGTGTGCATTGCGGCCTCCAGGCTGCGCGCCGCGCTCGATCACGCCGAGCCCTACCTGCGCCGCCACCCCGACGCGTGGAAGCTGCGCTACCTGGTCGCCGCAATCCGGCTCGCGCTCGGCCGTCCCTCCGAGGCGGCCGAGCAGCTGCAGCGCGTGATTCGCCAGCACCCCGACTCCGCCCAGGCTCACTACTTGCTCGGGGTGATCGAGCGCGACGCATTCCGGGACGCGCGCGCCGCGCGCGCCCGTTTCGAGGCCTACCTGGCGCGCGCGCCCCGGGGGCCTTTCGCCCCCGAGGTGCTGGCGTGGCTGGCCGAGCACCCGGAGCACGGGCGCGGCGCCCGTGCACGCGCCGAGGTGACGCGATGATCCCGCGCGCGCTGCACCAACAGAACCTGCGCAGCTTGCTCGCGCCGATCGCCTCGCTGCTCGATCGCCCCGAGGTGAGCGAGATCATGATCAACGGCGTGGAGCGCGTGTACATCGAGTGCCACGGCCGGCTTCAAGCCACACCGCATCGCTTCGCCGACCCGGCCGCGCTGATGGCGGCGGTGCACGCGGTGGCCCAGTACGCGGGTCGCAGCATTTCCGAGCAGGCCCCGATCCTGGAGGCGCAGCTTCCAGACGGGTCACGCATCGAGGCGGTGATCCCGCCGGCGGCTCCCGATGGGCCGATCCTCAGCGTGCGGCGTTTCACGCGCAGCACGCTCAGCCTGGAACAGATGGTCATGCGCGGCAGCCTGGGCGCGGCCGGCGCGCAGCGCTTGCGCGCGCTGGTCGGCGCGCGCCGCAACCTGCTGGTGGCAGGCGGCACCGGCTCGGGCAAGACCTCGCTGCTCAACGCCCTGGCCCGCTTCATCCCGGAGACCGAGCGCGTGATCGTGATCGAGGACGCGCGCGAGCTGCAGCTCTCGCACGAGCACGTCGTGCACCTCGAAGCGCGCCCCGCGGACGCGCGCGGGCGCGGCGAGGTCACGCTGCGGCAGCTGTTCAAGGCCAGCCTGCGCCTGCGGCCCGATCGCATCGTGGTGGGCGAGATCCGCGGCGCCGAAGCGCTCGAGCTGATCCAGGCCATGACCTCGGGTCACGGCGGCTGTCTCTCTACGATTCACGCCAACGGCGCGCGCGACGCGCTCGCGCGGCTGGAAACCCTGGCGCTGATGAGCGACGTGCCGCTGCCGCTGTTCGCGCTGCGCGCGCAGATCGCGTCCGCGGTCGACGCGATCGTGCAGACCGCGCGCGCGGCGGACGGCAAGCGCGAGGTGGTGGAGATCGTCGAGGTCGAGGCGGAGGGCGAGGGCTATGTGCTGCGGCCGCGCTACCGGGCGCCGGCGCGCAATGCGCACGCGCTGCCCGCCGCGCCGCGCGAGGAGCTTTGAGCGTGGGACGCTTGCGCAGCAAATCCGGCACAGGGGCGCCGCCGCCGCGGCTCCCGGCCGATCTCACCCGTTGCATCCGCGTTCACCAGCGGGCGCCGCGCGCCGACGCCGCCACGCGGGCCTACGGGCCGCGCGAGCTCGCGCGCCTGCGCCGCGCCGCCGAGTCGCTCACAACCACCAGCACGGCAGGGCTGCGCGACGCGGGCCGAGCGCGCACGGCGATTCTCGGGCACGGCCGACACGCTGGCTCGCCCGCGCGCCCCGGGCGAGCCAGTGCGCTCGCAGCCGCCGGCGGCGACGAGCGAGCGTGCCCCACGGCGCGCGGGGCACATATTGGGGCCCCTGGCGCGGCGCACGTTGCTACTCGTCTGTGTGCCGCTGCTGGGCGCGACGCTGGTCGTGCTCTCGCTGCACGCGCTTGCGCCGCGCGCCACTGCGCCGCGCGCGACCGCGCCGGCTGGCGGCACCGCACCCACAGCCACCCGCGTCGCGCCCGCGCCGCGCCCGCGCGCGCCGAGCCGGACGCTGGCTCCCACGCCCGAGCCTGCCAGGGCCGACACGCCTGCGCCCGCCGCGGAAACGACCGAGCCGGTCGCTCAGAGCGTCCCCGAGGCAGTGGCTGCGCTGGCAGACGGCCGCTACCGTGAGGCGCTGGTCGCCTACCGCCGCCTCGCGCGCGCGCGACCGGAGCAGCCCGTCTACGCGCTGATCGCGCGCGTGCTGGAACGCAAGCTGTCGAGCCTCTGCCGGCAGCGCAGCGAATCGGGAGCCGCCCCATGCCCAACTACGGATTGACCCTCGGGCGTAGCCGGCGGCGCGCGCCGCAGCGACTGGCCGCGCTCGCGCTCGCGCTCGCGAGCACGGGTTGCTCGGCGCCGCCCGCGCCGGAGCAGCGCTTCGAGCTGCGCCTGCGCGCCTCCACCACGGGTGAGCAACCGCTCGCCGGCGTGCGCTTTTGGGCTGACGGCCGTGAGCTCGGCACCACCGCAGCGGACGGCAGCCTGCGCGTGCAGCTGCGCGGGCGCGAGGGGCGCAGCGTCGCGCTCAGCAGCGCGTGCCCGCCAGCCTACCGCACGCCGGTGCCGGCCCGCAGGCTGGTGTTGCGGCGGATCGCGGCCCGTGCCCCGCTCGAGCTCAGCACGCGCTGCGAGCCTCTCGAGCGCAAGGCCGCAATCGTGGTGCGCGTACGCGGAGCAGGCCGCGCGGGGCTGCCGATCCGTGTAGGCGGCGAGAGCGTGGGCCAGACCGATGCGGACGGGCTCGCGCACGTGCTGCTCACCGTGCACCCGCACAGCGCGCTGCGCGTACAGCTGGTGACCACGGCGCATCCCCGCTTGCTGCCTCGCGACCCGGTGCAGACCTTCGAGGTCGAGGACGAGGACTGCATCCTGCTGGTCGACCAGGCTCTGCTGCGGCCGGCCCGGAGCCGGCGCGTGACGCGGGCCCCGCCCGATCGCCCGCGGCTGCCCTATCGCATCGACTGAAGGCTCCACAAACAAGCACGTGATTTCATACAGATAGCGTGCGAGGCCGGGATCGGAAGCGGGCCGATTCGTGGTACCTTTGCGGGCGTGGGGAGCGAACACAGTCCCAAGCCCAGCTCCGAGGCCGGCGCAGCGCCCGAGCCCTCCGAGCCCGGCGCTCCCGCCGAGCTGACCGCGGATTCACAGCCCGCACCGGAGCCCACGGACGACGCGGGCGCGGACGCGGATGCCCACCGCGCGACCGAGGCCGCGTACCCGAGCGACCCCGGCGAGTGGAGCGGCCGCGTGCTCGACCAGCGCTACCGCGTGCTGCGCGTGCTGGGCCAGGGCGGCATGGGCGCAGTGTTCGTGGCCGAGCATCTGACGCTGCACAAGCCGGTCGCGCTCAAGGTGGTGCGCGCCGAGCTGGCGGGCAACGGCGAGGTGGCGGCGCGCTTCGCGCGCGAGGCGATGGCCACGGCGCAGTTCGAGCACCCGCACGTGGCCAGCGCCATCGACTACGGCACACTGCCCGAAGGCGGGGCGTACTTCGTGATGCAGCTGGTACGCGGGCGCAGCCTGCGCCGGTTGCTGGCCAGCGAGAAGCGGCTGCCGTGGCGCCGCGTGTGCGAGATCGCGGCGCAGGTCGCCGACGCGCTCTCGGCGGCCAAGGCCGCCGGCATCATCCACCGCGACCTCAAGCCCGACAACGTGCTGGTCGAGCGCCGCGAGGACGGCAGCGATCTGGTCAAGGTGCTGGACTTCGGCATTGCGCACGTGGCGCCGCGCGACGCGGCCGCCCCGCCCGGCGCGCAGGCCCACCGCGAGCTCACACGCGTGGGCACGGTGATGGGCACGCCCGGCTACATGTCGCCCGAGCAGGCGGTCGGCGACCGCGTCGACCACCGCACGGACCTGTACGCGCTGGGGGTCGTGATCTGGGAGTGCATCGCGGGTCGCGAGCTGTGGGACGGTCCCGACCTGACCACGGTGGTCTCGCGCCAGATGACGGAGCCGGTGCCGCGCCTGCGCGACGCAGCGGCCGATCCGAGCGTGCCGGCGGAGCTCGACGAGCTGGTGCAGCGCCTGACCGCACGCGCCGCGGCCGTGCGCCCGGAGCACGCCGCCGAGGTGCGCGACACGCTGCGGCGGCTGTCACACGCGCGCGCAGTGGTATCGGCGGCGCAGGCGCGCGCGCTGTTGCGGCACGGCCATGCCGCGTGGCAGCGCGCCCGCAGCGAGCTGCAGCGCGGGCAGGTGGTATTGCAACGCGCGCTCGCGCGCTACCGCGCGCAACCGCGCGCGACCCGCAGGTGGCAGGCAGGCGGCGCGGTGGCCGTGCTGCTCTTGTTCGCGGTGCTGGGTGCGGCCCGCCTCGATACGCATCCGGGCAAGCAGCCGACCACGATGCTGGCAAAAGTCGCGCGCGTGGCGGCCAAGATCGTGCCCAAGGCCGGACCGCCGCCCCCCCCCGAGCCGGCCATCCCCGAGGAGCTGGCGCCCGACGTGCAGACCATGCTCGGGGGCCGGACCTGGCGCGAGCGCCGCGCGGCCGCCGAGAAGGTGCTCGCCTACAAGCCGCCGGAGCGGGTCTTCCCCCACCTGCTGGTGATCGCCGAGCTCGAGACCGCACGCGGCTGCCGCGCACGCCGGGAGGCGCTCGACAAGATCAAGGAGCAGGCGGACCCGCGCTACCTGACCACGCTGCGCCGCTTCGACCGCCTGCCGCACTCCGGCTGCGGCTTTCTCAGCCTGGGCGATTGCTACAGCTGCACCCGCAGCGATGTGCGTGCCGCAATCGACGCGATCGAGCGCGCTCAGGCCGCCAAGGCGACCGCCAAGGACGAGCCGGAAACAGGAAGGCGGGAGGACGGGAAGAATTGACGGTGGACTTCGCTGCGGGCGCCGATCAGTATCTCGGCACGCTCGGCGAAAGCTCCCCCTTCTTCTCGCCTTGCTGTGTCATGCCCCTGTGCCGCGAAAGGACCCCTCCGTGACTGTATCGATGGACGACCTCACGGCCCTGTGCAAGCGCCGTGGCTTCATCTTCCCCGCCAGCGAGATCTATCAGGGGATCAACGGCTTCTGGGATTACGGCCCGCTCGGCGTCGAGCTCAAGAACAATCTGCGCGACGCCTGGTGGCAGACGATGGTGCGCTGTCCCCCGCTCGGCCCCGACGGCAAGCCACTCAGCGTGGTCGGCATCGACAGCGCGATCATCCAGAACCCGAAGGTCTGGGAGGCCTCGGGCCACGTCGGCGGCTTCAGCGACCCGATGGTCGATTGTCGCGAGACCAAGGCGCGCTACCGCTACGACCACCTGCGTGTGTTTCGTCACAAGCGCGACGAGCGCCTGCCGATGTTCGCTTTCGTCGAAGGCGAGCCGGAGGCCGCGCGCAAGAAGCTCGCCAAGGTCAAGGGCGCCTCGCCCGACGACTTCGACGAGCTCGCGCTCTCGGCGATTCCGCAGGCCGAGCTCGCCCGCGTGGTGGGTCCGGACACCACGGCCACCGGCACGCTCACCGAGCCGCGCCAGTTCAACCTGATGTTCAAGACCTACGTGGGCGCGGTCCAGGACGAGAGCTCGGTCGCCTATCTACGCCCGGAAACCGCGCAGGGGATCTTCCTCAACTTCAAGAACGTGCTCGACACCATGCGCGTCAAGGTGCCCTTCGGAATCGGGCAGATCGGCAAGGCCTTCCGCAACGAGGTCACGCCACGCAACTACATCTTTCGCTCGCGCGAGTTCGAGCAAATGGAGTTGGAGTGGTTCTGCCACCCGAGCGAGGCCGTCACCTGGCACAAGTTCTGGTGCGAGCAGCGCGCCCAGTTCTGGCGCGAGGTCGGGCTCGGCTCGGACAACCTGCAGCTGCGTGCGCACGAAGCCGAGGAGCTCGCGCACTACGCCAAGGAGGGCGCGGGTACGTTCGACATCGAGTACCGCTTCCCCTTCACGGCACCGGGTTTCGGCGAGCTCGAGGGCGTCGCGCACCGCGTCGACTACGACCTGCGGCAACATCAGGAACACGCGCGGGTCAAGCTCACCTACTTCGATCCAGACACGCGCGAGAGCTACCTCCCGCACGTGATCGAGCCGGCCGCGGGATTGACCCGCGGCGTGCTGGCGCTGCTGTGCGAGGCCTATACCGAGGATCTCGAGCGGCCGAGCAAGCTGTACATGAAGTTCCGGCCCAGGCTGGCACCGATCAAGGCCGCGGTCTTCCCGCTGGTCGCCAAGGAGGGCATGCCCGAGGTCGCCGAGAAGCTCTACGGCGAGCTGCGGCGCAAGCACGTCACGCAATTCGACGTCAAGCAGGCGATCGGCAAGCGCTATGCGCGCATGGACGAGGTCGGCACGCCCTACTGCTTCACCATCGACGGCGACACGTTGCGGGACCAGACCGTCACCGTGCGCGACCGCGACACCGCGGCCCAACAGCGAATCGCGCTCGACAAAGTCGCAGGCTTCCTCGCCGAGCGCATCGACTGACGCGCTCCCTGCTACTCGGGAGGGGCACGCGCCCTTCCCGCGAGGCCGCTTCGCTCCGCGCGGGTCGCATTCGTTTCGCGTCAGAAGCGTTCAGGAGCGAGCGCGCCCGCGGGACCGGACCGAGGCGCACATCAGCGCGCCGCAGGGCCGGGCCGAGGACGAAGGGCGCTTCTGACGCGAAACTAAGCGAGGCGGCGCTTGCGCGCGGCTTCCGCCAGCTGCGCCAGCAGCGGCTCGGTGCGCTCCCAGCCGAGGCACTTGTCGGTGATGCTCTGGCCGTAGGTGAGCGCGCGGCCGCGCGCGTGGTCCTGGCGGCCGTCGACCAGGAAGCTCTCGAGCATGGCGCCCAGCACTGCTCCGTCGCCGCCGGCCACGCGTTCGGCCACTGCGCGCACAACCTCGGGCTGCCGCTCGTGGTCCTTGTTGCTGTTTGCGTGGCTGCAGTCGACCATCACGCGCGGTGCAAGCCCCGCGTCCCTGAGCTGATCCACCGTGCGCGCGATGCTCGCGGCGTCGTAGTTGGGACCGCTGCTGCCTCCGCGCAGGATCACATGACAGTCGGGATTGCCCTCGGTGGCGACGATCGCGGCCACGCCCTGCTTGGTCACCGAAAGGAAGTGGTGAGGATGGGCGCTCGAGCGGATGCCGTCGATGGCTACCTGCACTGTGCCGTCGGTGGCGTTCTTGAAGCCCACCGGCATCGACAGGCCGCTGGAGAGCTCGCGGTGCACCTGGCTCTCGGACGTGCGCGCGCCGATCGCGCCCCAGGCCACCAGGTCGGCCAGAAACTGCGGCGTGATCGGATCGAGGAATTCGGTGCCGGCGGCCAGCCCTAGCTGCGTCACATCGAGCAAGAAACGTCGCGCCAGACGCAAGCCGTGGTTGATGGCGTAGCTGTCGTCGAGATACGGGTCGTTGATCAGGCCCTTCCAGCCGATCGTCGTGCGCGGCTTCTCGAAATAGACCCGCATCACGATCAAGAGGTCGTCCTGATAGCGGTCGGCCGCCTTGACCAGCCGGCGCGCATAGTCGAGGCCGGCCTCCGGGTCATGGATGGAGCACGGGCCGACCACCAGCAGCAGGCGGGGATCGTGGCCGTGAATCACGCGCGCGATCGCCGATCGCGCTTCGGCTACGGTCGCGCAGGCACGCTCGCTCGCCGGAATCTCCTCCATCAAGATCGCGGGCGGAAGCAGCGGCTTGATGTCGCGGATACGGAGATCGTCGGTCGGCGTACGCATGGGTCTGTTGGGTCGCGGGCTGGTCCAGCTCAGCGCGCTCGCTCCGGCAAAGGGCGAGCGCGGCCTGCATGCCAGCCGCCCACCTCGGCGAGGCGGATGCCGCGGCGGCTCCCCGCAGCAAGCGCCCGGCGCGACAGCCCGCGTTCCGAACGCTGCGAGCGCTCCTCCGGTATCATGACCGCTGATGTAGCACGGCCGCGGGGGACCTGCAGGGACCGCGTACCTGTTCGACGCTCAGGCCTGCACCTTTGCGCACCCTTTTTCGACCCGTCGCCAGCGTGGGGCTCACGCCGCGCGTGGCACCCGCGCCAGCGCGCGTGCACGCTGGGCACGATCGTGTCTGCGAGCATGGCCGGATCGCCCTTGCTGCGGTACGCAACCCTCCCTGCCGGTGAATACTTTGCTACATTCGCCGCCGCCGGCACGAATCTTCGGTTTTCCGCAAAAGCAGTTCCTTGATATCCTGGCACCGCCGCGACCGGCTCCAAGGCACTTCCCAATGAGGCAAGCGATGACACGACGCTCGATTCCCGGCTTGGCCGCTGCGCTCCTCGTCTCGGCGATGGCCTGCGGAAGCTACCCGCCACCCACCGAACGCTTGACGACCGCCGAAGCCGCGATCCGCGGCGCCGAGGAGGTCGGCTCCGGCTCGGTACCCCAGGCGGCGCTTTATCTGAAGCTCGCCCAGGAGCAAACGGAGAAGGCCCGGCGTCTGATGCAGGACGGCTACAACGAGCGCGCCGAGCTCACGCTCAAGCGGGCCCAGGCCGATGCCGAGCTCGCGATCGCGCTCGCCAAGGAACAGGACACGGTGGCCAAGGCGCAGGAAGCACAGACCAAGCTGGATCAAGCCAAGGCGGCGGATCAGAAGAAGGGGCAATAGCAAGACCATGCACACGACGGAGGCGACCATGACTTGGACTCGCGGTCTTTTGCTCTTGGCCTTTTGCCTGACGGCCTGCGCCACCACGCCGCCGCCGCGCGAGTTGCTGGACGCGCGCGCCGCCTATAACCAGGCGCGCTCGGGCAAGGCCGCCCAGTACACGCCGGCGGACCTGCACACCGCCAAGGTCGCGCTCAACGCGGCCGAGAGCGCGTACGAAGACGACCCCGAATCGCCGCAGACGTACGCCCTGGCCTATGTCGCGCTGCGCACCGCACAGCTGGTTCAATCCAAGGCCAACACCAAGGCCGCCGAAGCCGAGCTGGCCAAGGCAGAAGAGGACTACCAGAAGCTGCAGGAGGATGAGGTCGCGCGGACCAAGGGCGAGCTGGCGCGGACCAAGGCGATCCTGTCGCAGAAGAACCTGCAGCTCAACGTTACCTCCGAGCAGCTCGCCGCCGAGCGTCAGGCCAGAGAGGACGCCGAGAAGCGCTACCACGAGGCGATGCAAAAGCTGGCCGAAGCGGCCGCGGTCAACGTCAAGGAAGAGACCCGCGGCACAGTCATCGTGCTGCCCGGCAGCGTGCTGTTCCAGTCCGGCAAGGCCACGCTCACCGGGGCCGCGCAGCAAAAGCTGACGCTGGTGGCCGGAACCCTGGCGCCGCAGGCCGAAGAGCACAACATCGTGGTCGAGGGCCACACCGATTCGCGTGGCAGCCACGACTTCAACATGCAGCTTTCGCAAGAGCGCGCGCAGGCGGTGATGAACTACCTGGTCTCGCGCGGCGTTCCCGCCGAGTCGATCACCGCGGTCGGCATCGGTCCCGACCGTCCGATCGCCGACAACAACACGCGCGACGGTCGCGCCGAGAACCGCCGCGTGGAGATCATCATCAAGCCGGCCGAAAAGCGCTAGTCCCTAGGCCGAGGGCGTTCGATCGCAAGCGGGCTCAGCGGTCCGGCGCGCACACGCAATTGCGACCGGAGCGCTTGGCCCGATACAGCTCGCGGTCCGCGACCTCGATCAGCTGCTTCTTCTCGGTCGCGTGCTGCGGGAATGCGGCGACGCCGATGCTGACGCTGAGCCTGCCGCCGGGCTGGTCCTGTGCCCCGTCGAAGGGAAATTCCGCGACTGTGCGGCGAATGCGCTCGGCCTTGACCAGCGCTCCGTCGAGACCGGTCTCCGGCAGCACCAGCACGAATTCCTCGCCGCCGTAGCGGGCCGCGATGTCCGAGACGCGCACCTGCTGCGGCAGGCCGCTGTTGCGGCCGCCCACCAACAGATCCGCGATGCGCCCGAGCAGCTTGTCGCCTGCGGGATGCCCACTGCGGTCGTTGTAGACCTTGAAGTGGTCGACGTCGATGAACAGGATCGACAAGCAGTGGTTGTGGCGCTTTGCCCTGGCCAGCTCCGCCTCCAGCGCCTCCTGCAGGTAGCGGTGGTTGAACAGACCCGTGAGCCCATCACGAAGGGCCAGCTGCTCCAGCTTCTGCACGGCGATCTGCAGCTCTTGGGTCCGCTGGCGCACCTCGGCCTCGAGCCGCCCGTTGATGAGGTTGAGCTCGTCGTTCTTGGCGGCGAGCTCCGTCACCAGCCGCGCGTTCTCGGCCTCGAGCTGCGCCTCGCGGATCGCATTGCCGATCAGCGTGGGCAGCTCCTTCAACCGCAACGGCTTGGATACGAAGCGGTGCACGCGCGCCAGGTTGACGGCGTCCTTGAGCACGTTGACCCGGTCGGAGGCGGTGATCAGAATGCGCGCCGCCGCAGGCCTCAAGGCGTGACCGGCGTCGAGCAGCTCCACGCCTGTGATGCCGGGCATCATGTGGTCGGCGATGATCGCCGCCACCTCGTGCTGCTCGAGGGCGGCCACCGCGCTCTTGCCGTCGTTTGCTCGCACCACGTCATAGTGGTTGCGCAGCACGGCGGAGACCATCGACACGATGTCGTCGTCGTCGTCGACGACCAGTACCTTGAGAGGAGCCGCGCTCACGTCGCCGGTTCTCGAGACATGGCCCCCGCCGACTCCTTTGCAGGCTGCGGGCAGATGGGCCTCAAACGACTCCTCCAGAATACCAGACGGCGCATGGGCCCGAGCACCCCGGCTCCCAAAGGAGTCGCCTGATCGCGCACACTGTCGGTCTTCAACCCACGGAGCCGACGTAGAGAGCGAAGCGCACCGCGAACACCAGGCCCAGAACTATCAGAACCACGCCCATGACCCGCAGCAGGCCGTCGAGGGTGGAACGCCGGAAGCGACCCTTGAAACGGCCGAGCAGGCTGGTGAAGAGCACGAACCAGCTCGAGATGCCGAGCCAGACGCCGAGCGAGAACGGCAGCGCGTGTCTGGCGTGGAACGAGACCACGTCGAACGAGTGCAGCATGGTCACGGCGGCGCTCCAGCTGACCATCAGCATGGGATTGAGCGCGGTGATGGTCATGCCCAACAGGAAGCTGCGCCGCTCGCCGCCGGCGGGCTCCGGCGGCAGACGCACCGAATCCGGAGTGGGACGCTGCAGCGCGAAGCGCAGGCCGAGCCCGAGCAGGATCAGCGCGGCCAGCGCCCGGCTCGCGGGCTCGATCCAAGGGTGGCCGGCCAACAGCTTCGCGAAGCCCCAGAACGCGAGGTAGGCGTACACGCTCTCTGCGATCGCCGAGCCCAGGCCGAGGAAGACCCCGGCCCGCGCGCGCCCCTGCAGGCCACGCCCGAGCACCAGGATCCCGATCGGCCCCGCCACCGGCATCGAGCCCACGAATCCAAACGCGAAACCGATCAGGGGCGCGATCACCATCGCTGGTCTCGAGCCGCTTGTAGCCGAAGCTCGGCGGCCGGCCAAGGCGCGCCGCGTTCGTGCAGACAGGGTTGCAAAACCGTCACGCAGTCCGCATGCTCGGCCGGTCTCGCAGTTGGGGTACCGCGAGGTGCGGCCTCGCACGGAGAGCTATGCGCGATCTCGACACCACGGCTCGAGCCCATCGAGCGTTAGCAAACCTGGCCCTGGCATTGTGCGCTGCGGCGGCGGCCAGCGGCTGCGGCGGAACCATGGCCTTCTCGGACGCCAGCGCGCTGGTGGTGGTGGGCAAGCCGCCCCCACCGCCTCCGCCGCCTCCTGCGCCGCCGCCCAAGCCCAAGCGGGTGGAGGTCACCCAAGACAAGATCGTGATCACCGAGAAGATCCAATTCGACTTCAACAAGTCCACGATCAAGCCCGAGTCGAACGGCTTGCTCGACGAGATCGTCTCAGTGGTCAAGGAGAACCCCCAACTGAAGAAGATCTCGATCGAGGGGCACACCGACAGCGACGGCTCGGACCAGTACAACCTCAAGCTCTCCGAAGGGCGCGCGCAAGCCGTGATGAAATACCTGGTCGACCATGGGGTCGACGCGGCGCGCCTCACGGCCAGGGGCTTCGGCGAGTCCAAGCCGATTGCCAGCAATGACACACCTGAAGGCAAGGAAAAGAACCGGCGCGTGGAGTTCCTGATCACGGAACAAGACCAGGTCAAGAAGACCTACGAGATCGATCCGAAGACCGGCAAGCGCAAGGAAGTGGGCTCGACGAAGACCTCGCAAGACGCCGGTAAAGAGGAGAAGGCCCCATGAGGACGACCCTGTGTGCAGCGGCGCTCTGCTTCGGCCTGCTCGGCGGCTGCTCCTTCCACGCCCGCGACGCCGAATCCTATCGCAAGGTGACCCGCGAGCTGCTCGAGACCAAGAACGCCGACATCAAGAGCTGCTACGACGCCGCGCTCAAGCAGGACCCCAAGGCGGCCGGCACGGTGGTGGTGCGCTTCACCGTGAAGAAGGAAACCGGCAAGATCACCTCGCCGCAGGTCGACGCGGCGAGCACCGCACCCGCGGGCCTGGGCCAGTGCGTGGTGAACGCGATCGACGGCCTGGCCATCGATCCGCCGGACGCGCGTGACGGCGACGCCACCTTCCGCTGGGAGTTCGAGGTCAAGAGCTAGCGCTGGCTCGCTCGGCTCAGTGTCCACTCGCGCCGGCGCCGCCCGAGGGGCACACGCACGGATCGAAGCTGCCGCCGTAGTTGCAGAGCTGCTGGCCGGTTGCGCCGCCGACGCAAGGACAGCTGACCTGCAGGCCGGGCGTGCACGCCACCGGCGTCGGTCCGAGCGAGCCGCTGTCGGGATGCACGATGGCGCTGCACGCGGCGAGCGAGGTGAGCAAGCCGAAGGTCGCCACCAGGATGAGCAGGGTTGGCCGGGCCACACGCGCAGGCATCGGGCGGCATCTTGGCACGCCGTTCGGGAGTGGAAAAGCGATTCAGGACCAGGGGGTCGTGCCCCAGCTCGGGTACGCCAAAGGCTCGCGCGAAATTCGTTTCGCGCTCCGAAGCGAGCATGCCCGCAGGGCTGCAGCGCATCCTTGGGTCGCGACGCTAACTACCTAGAATAGAAAGCGAATCAGATCTCCCGCCGGCTTGATCCTGAGTCGCGCCGACCCGGCCCGCACGGCGATTTCTTCTGTTGTCACGCTATTTTTACTTGGATTTTGCGCCGCGTGAATAGAATCAGCGGGCATGCATCCAGAGGCGCTCGGCATTCTGACTGAGATGACCCAGCGCCTGCTGGACGAGGAAGCGAGCGGGGCCTCTCCCCTGCAAGCGGTCACCGACGCCGCCCTCAAGCTAATCGCCGCCGACCACGCCTCGCTGCGGCTGTGCGGGCCGGACGGCCGCATGGAGATTGGCGCGCGCTCCGGGGTCGGGGCCCAGGGGCCCGCCCTACCCTTCGTCAAAGGCCAGGGCGTGCTCGGCTGGGTCGCCGAGCACGGACGCTCCGCGCGCGTGGGCGACAGCCTGCGCGAGCCGCGCTTCGTCGATCGGCGCGAGCGCGGGTTTGCGGTCGGCTCGGTGCTCTCGGTGCCGGTGTGCAGAGGCGGTGGAACGCTGGGCGTGCTCTCGCTCTCGTCTCCGGTGCGCGAAGCTTTCGACGACACCGACGAAGCGATGGCGCTGCTGCTGGCCGGGGCCGCGGCCCAGGCGCTGCGCACCGCGGAGCTGCGACGCCTCTCGCTGACCGATTCCCAGACGCTGGCGTACAACCGCCGCTACCTGCTGCCACGCCTGTGCGAGGAGATGGAGCGCGCGACGCGCCACGCCGAACCGCTCAGCGTGCTGCTGATGGACCTCGACCATTTCAAGCACGTCAACGATCGCCACGGCCACGCGGTGGGCGATCGCGTGTTGCGCGCGTTCGCCGACACGGTGCGCGCGTGCGTGCGCGCGGTGGACGTCATGGTGCGGCGCGGTGGTGAGGAGTTCGTGCTGATCATGCCGGCGACCGCGGATCGCCAGGCGCTGTGGGTGGCGCAACGGCTGCGCCAGCAGCTGGAGCGCGAGCCGCTCGCCGCAGGCGACGGGCTGTGCCTGCGGCAGACGGTCTCGATCGGCGTCGCCACCTGGGACCGCCGCGAGAGTGCCGAGGCCCTCGAGGAGCGCGCCGACCGCGCGATGTACGAGGCCAAGCGGTGCGGGCGCAACCGCGTGATGGTCGCCACCACGCATGGCCAGCCGCGGCAGGCGCACGCCCGCGCAGGCGACCTCGCCCCCAAGCCGATCGGTACCGGCCGCGCCCGTAGTCCCCGCTTTGCGGCCGGGACCCAGCCCAAGCGTCCTTGAGCGGCGCGCCGGTGCCGGCGCTTGCACGCGAGGCCCCCGCGCGGGTGTAGGCTGCACCCATGCGCGCGATCGAGCTTCAGGGCGTGGGCATCGAGCAGCTGCGGCTGGTCCAGCGCCCCGATCCGCAGCCGGGTCCAGGGCAGGTTCTAGTCCGCATGCGCCACGCCTCGCTGAACTACCGCGATCTGGTGGTCGCGGCGGGCGGGTATGGCGCCCAGATCCGCACGCCGCTGATTCCGCTCAGCGATGGCGCAGGCGAGGTCGTCGCCGTCGGCGACGGCGTGCGGCGCGTGGCGGTGGGCGACCGGGTGATGAGCTGCTTCTTCCAGGGCTGGATCGCGGGCGCGCCGACGCCGCGGGCGCTCGCCACCAGCCTGGGCGGGCCGCTCGACGGAGTGCTGTGCGAGCTGTGCTGTCTGTCGCAGGAGGGCGTCTGCCGATTGCCCGACGGGCTCGGCCTGCGCGAGGCGGCCGCCCTGCCCTGCGCCGCGGTCACGGCCTGGCACGCGCTGGCGGTGCTGGGACGCGTGGGTCCGGCGGACACGGTGCTGGTGCAAGGCACGGGCGGCGTCTCGCTGTTCGCGCTGCAACTGGCCAAGCTGCTGGGAGCGCGGGTGATCGTCACTTCCAGCAGCGACGACAAGCTACAGCGGGCGCAGGCGCTGGGAGCCGACCACACGCTCAACTACGTGCGCACGCCGGAGTGGGGCAAGGCGGTACGCGGCCTGACCGGCGGGCGTGGCGTCGATCACGTGATCGAGGTGGGCGGTGCAGGCACGCTCGGCCAGTCCCTGCGGGCGGTCTGCACCGGCGGCACGATCAGCTTGATCGGCGTGCTCTCAGGTGCGCGGCAGGAGATTCACTTGCCGTACGTGTTTCTGCCCCAGGTGCGCTTGCAGGGCGTGGTGGTCGGATCGCGTGAAACCAGCGAGCAGTTGTTGCGGGTGGTAGGGGCCCACGGCCTACATCCCGTGATCGACGTGCGGCGCTTCGCCATGAGCGCCGTCGCCGAGGCCTGCGAGCACCTCCGCGCCGGCCGGCACCTGGGCAAGGTGGTGCTCGACATCGACGGCTGAGCTCGGCCCAGCCCCTGGATTGTTTCCACGAAACCAGCCGGCAGGAATTCGGAAACCTGTCGGAAATATTACACGGCTAGCTTGCAGCCCATCGAGGCGGGCAGGCGCTTCGAGTGGGTGCTCCGGAATCCTGCCCGCCTACAGCGAGGTGCGGCCATGGCTCGTGGAAACGTGATGGACATCGGGCGGGCGTCAGGTCCTTGCAGCGCTGCGGGCCGGTTCGGCGGGCTGTGCGCGGCGGCAAGCCGGCATCGCCGGTCCAACCGCGGATGGCTGGCGTGGGCGGGCTTCGCATTGGTCGGGCTCGCGGCCCGGCGGGCACTGGCGCAGCCCGCCGGCGCTTCCGCCGACTTGGCCCAGCGGGTCGCCGACCTCGAGGCCTACGTGACCAACGGCGCGCCCAAGGTGCTGTCCGGCCCCGGCCCGGGCCACAACGCCTGGATGATGACCTCGACGGCACTGGTGCTGTTCATGACCCTGCCGGGGCTGGGCCTGTTCTACGGCGGGCTGGTGCGCAGAAAAAACGTGCTGTCGGTGCTGGCCCAGTGCTGCGGCTGCGCCGGCATGGTCACCATCCTGTGGTGGGCGGTCGGCTACAGCTTCGCGTTCGCCAAAGGCAGCCCCTTCCTCGGCGACCTGAGCTACGCGTTCCTCAATGGTGTGACCTCCACGCCGAACACGGACTACGCCTACTGGGTCTCGCACAACGTGTTCTCGATGTATCAGCTGATGTTCGCGATCATCACGCCCGCGCTGATCGTGGGCTCGATCGCAGAGCGCATGAAGTTCTCGGCGGTCATGCTGTTCCTGACGCTGTGGATGCTGGTCGTGTACTTTCCGCAGGCTCACATGGTGTGGGGCGCCGACGGGTTGATGAATGGAGTGTGGAACGCGGGCGCGAAGATCAAGGCGGTCGACTTCGCGGGCGGAACCGTCGTGCACATGACCTCGGGCTGGTCGGCGCTGGTGTTGTGCCTGATGCTCGGCAAGCGCACCGGCTTCGGGCACCGCGCCTTCCTGCCGCACAGCCTCACGCTGACGATGGTCGGCACCGGCATGCTGTGGGTTGGCTGGTACGGCTTCAACGCCGGCAGCGCGGTGGCGGCGGACGGCATCGCCGCTACCGCGTTCACGGCGACGACGCTGGCGACAGCCGTGGCCGGCACGACCTGGCCGGCGATCGAGTGGGTGACGAACGGCAAGCCCACGGTGCTCGGCTTCTGCTCTGGCGCGGTGGCCGGTCTGGTGGTGATCACGCCCGCGTCCGGCTTCGTCACCGCCAATGGCGCGGTGATCATCGGCCTGCTGGCCGGCGTCGTGCCTTACCTGGCGTGCACGAAGCTGAAGGCGGTGTTCAAATACGACGACGCGCTCGACACCTTCGGCGTGCACGGCGTGGGGGGTACGCTCGGCGCGCTGGTGACGGGCTTTCTGGCTACACCCGAGGCCAACCCCAACCTCAACGTCAACCTCAAAGGCATCGTGGGCCACACGCTGTGGATCGAGCAGCTCAAGGCGATCGGCCTGACGCTGGTGATCGCCATTGTCGGAACTTACGTGCTGGCCAGCATCGTCAAGGCGCTGATCGGACTGCGGCCCGACGCCGAGGCCGAGGAGCTCGGGCTCGACGCGTCCGACCACGGCGAGGCGGGTTACCACATGGAAGAGCCGGGTGGCACGGAGCTGTCGCAGGCGTAGGGTGGAGACGAGGGCGAGCAGGAGCACGGCTACGGCCTCGGGATGGCGGGGCCGAGAATTGCGCTTATCTAACGCAGTGCTGGGAGGCGCTGTGCCATGACATCGATCCGGCCGAGCCGCGTCCGAGAGCGCATCTTGCGCGAGCACCGTTCGCTGCGCGCGCGGCTGGACGAGCTCGAAAAGATCCTGGAGCACATGGCCAGCGGAGCCGAGCAGGTGGCCGCCCGCGCGCTGGAGCAGGCCCGGGCGCTCTACGCCGAGTTGCGCACGCACATCGACCACGAGGATTCGGTGCTACTACCGGCCCTCCGCGACGCGGACGCGTGGGGCGAGGTGCGCGCCGAGCGGCTCTCGGAGCACCACGAGCAACAACGCGAGGAGTTCAGCGAGCCGAGCCTGAAGAGGCTGAGCTCGCACCCGCCGGCTGCGCTCGAGCCCAAGCTGCGCGAGCTGATCGCGGAGCTGCGCGCCGACATGGAGCACGAGGAGCGCGAAGTGCTCAGCGCCGACATCCTGCGCGACGACGTGACGACCATCGATCCCGAGGACGGCTGAGCACGCGCGATCGCGCCGATCCCCACAGAAAGGTGGGAAGGCGGGAAGCCCCGACTATCTTATTCTTCTCGCCTTCCCGTCTTCCTGTTGAATCCTCGCAAGCGCCATTTCTGGACGGGAACTAGTCCTCTTCCTCCTCGAGCAGGGGCTGGGCGACCTTGAGCACGTCGACGTAGCTGACGATGCCGGCCAGCTCTTGGGTGCCGCTCTCGACCACGGGCACTGCGCTCAGCTTTTCCTCCAGCATCAGGTCTACTATCTCGGTCACGTCCGCATCGCGGTCGACCGTGACCACCCCGCCGGTCATCAGCGTGCTGACCGGCTGCGCGAGCCGGCTACGGAAGCTGTCGTAGCTGCGGATATCATTGACCAGCGCGATCCCGAGGCCGCTGAAGTCGCGATCGCTCAGGATGCCGATGACGTCGCCGCCGCGCACCACCGGCAGGTGGCGCACCCCCGCCTCGCCGAGCAGCGCCAGCGCTTCACCGATGCTGACCTTCTCCGTCACCGTCAGTGGTTTGTGAGTCATGATGTCTTCGGCGATCATGTGGGCCTCCGTGAGTCAAATAAGCACCGCACCCGCGCGGCGCAAGGCCGCGGGGACGCGCCTCAGTCCAGGCGCGTGCGCAACACCTCGAAGCTGCGCACCACGGCCTGGAAGTCAGCTCGTCCGCGAGCGAAGGCGGCGCGGCTCGAGATCCAGCTCAGGTCATAGACGCAGCCATCCTTCTTGAGCACGTACAGCTCGAGCGTCAGGGGAACGCCGTCGAGCGTGAGGTCTACCACGTCGTGAAGGGCGCCACGGCCGTCCACGGTGACCGTCTCCTCGAGCCGGTACACGCGGTCGCGCGTCCCAAACAGAAGCTGGTTCATCAGTGCCTGCTCGGGGACGTCCTCGTATCCCCGGCAGGTCGAGTTGATGCTGATGGTGCCGAGCGACGGATGGAAGAACGCGAGGTCGTTGTCGCTAACGTCAACCCGGCGCCAGGCGCCGGTCAGGACGCCGACGCGGTAGCGCACCGTGCCATCGTCGTACACGCCCTGGACGAAGCTGGCCGAGCTGCAAGCAGCGATGCCCAGCAGCCACGTGTACCCCAGCAGGGCACCCGCGCGCATCAGCATGCGGCGGGCGCCCGCGGGCGCCGCCTCGCGACTGCTGGCGATCACGGGGTCACGCCGTTTCTGTTCCGGCCGCAGGCCGCCACCAGACGCAGCAGCCGATCGATGTCGAGCGGCTTGAGCAGGACGGCGCGCTGGCCCATGGCCGCCGCTTCGGAGAGGGTGCGATCGGAGCTGTCGCCGGTCATGAACAGGTAGTGCGCGTTCGGCCGAACGTTCATCAGGTGCTGGACCAGGGTGACCCCGTCCATATCAGGCATGCGAATATCCACCAGCGCGACGTCGAAGTCGAAATTGCGCGAGAGCTGGAGCGCGGCCGCGCCCCCGTAGACGGCGCGCGCCTGGTGGCCGGCGCCCCCCAGGATCTCGGCCAAGTCGTCCGCGAGCTCGCGGTTGTCGTCGACGACCAGCACGCGACTCATGGCCGATTCGTACCGCCGGCTCGGGGACTCAGGCAAGCGAGCCGAGCGGTCGATTCGGGCACCATCCGAGCGCGTCGGGCCGCAAGTTTGCGGGAAAACAGCACCGATTGGAGTCGGCCGCGTGACGTGGTAGCCTGCGGCCCGGCCGTGAAGCTAGGGTCGGCAGCCTTGTTGGGTGTGGGGATCGTGTCGGGGCTCGCGGCCTGCGCGGACGTGAGGACGCAGGTTCGTACGCGCGCGGCGCGCGACTTTTCCTGCGCCGCCCAGCAGACGCGGATCGTCGACGCGGCCGAGGGCGTGTACCGGCTGGCCGGCTGCGGGCTCGAAGCGAGCTACGTGTGCGCCGAGGATCGCACCACGCTCGGCACCCACTGCAACCGCATCTATATGAGCAAGATCCCGGCGACCCAGCCGAAGCCCGCGGCGAGCGCGAGCCTGGCCAAGAGCCAGCCTTGACCGCAGCGCGGGCACGGGCGAGGGTGCGCGCGTCAGCAGACAGCGACGCGCGCGTGCGCTTCTTGTTGTAAGCTGGCTGGTGCTCTGACCGGGTGATTGTGAACGGAGATCGTCTGAGGCGATGTCGAGCAGGGCGTCGGTTGACGAAGGAAGGATAGCCCCCCTTTCGAGGAAAGCGACGCCGCGGGCGGCCTCGGATCGGGCGCGAGGTCCGATCAGAATCACCCGGTCAGAGCACTGACTCGATGCAGTACTGCAGCCAATGCGGCCACGCGCTGCACAAGCGCGTTCCCCCGGGTGAGGACCGCGAGCGCTACGTGTGCGACGCCTGCGGCGCGATCCACTATCAGAATCCTAGGCTGATCGTCGGCTGCATCGTGGAAAGCGAGGGGCGGATCCTGCTGTGCAAGCGCGCGATCGCGCCGCGCGCGGGCTACTGGACGCTGCCGGCCGGATTCCTCGAGCTGGGCGAGAGCGCGATGCAGGGCGCGGCGCGCGAGACGCACGAGGAGGCCGGCGCGACCGTGCGCATCGTCGCGCCTTACGCGCACTTCGACGTGCCGCACATCGGGCAGGCCTACGTGCTGTATCGCGCGGCGCTGGCAGCGCCAGGCTTCGCGCCCGGGCCCGAGAGCCAGGCGGTCGAGCTGCTCGCCCCCGAGCAAATCCCGTGGGCGCAGCTGGCATTTCCGGTGGTGCGCCAGGTGCTGGAGCTGCTGCTCGAAGACCTGCGCCGTGGCGTCTACCGCAGCCATCAGGGTGCGCTGGTGCGCGAAGCGGGCGGTTTCGTGCTGCACGAGCACTTGGCAGTGGACGTGCGCTGAGCGCGCCGGCAAGCGCGCGCGCCGCCTCAGCAGCGCTCGGCGATCTCGCGCGCGAGCTGCTGCGCCCGCACCGGATCGAGGGCGGTCGGCTTCCAGCGCAGGCCCAGGCCGCGTCCGTCGGGGTATCTCGGGATGATGTGAAAGTGCACGTGCGCCACCAGCTGGCCGGCCTCCAGGCCGTTCTTCTGCACCACGTGGAACTCGCGGGTCCCGGTGGCCGCGAGCACGGCCCGGCTGATCCGCGGCAGCACGCGCCCGATCGCCGCCGCCTGCTCGTCCGTGAGCTGATCAAGCGTCTCCACCTCAGCCTTGGGGATCACCAGCGTGTGACCCTCGCACAGCGGGTTGATGTCGAGAAACGCGAGCACGTCCGTGTCCTCGTAGACGCGGTGGCAGGGCAGCTCGCCGCGGATGATGCGCGAAAAAACCGTCTCAGCCATGGCGCGAACGTAGCGCGAAACGCCCCGGCGGTCACCTGCGCGCGCGGCGGCAGGCGGCGCGACCGAGGTGGCTCAGGTCAGCGCGATCGGGTGCGCAGTGGACGCCGGCGCGGCCGGCGCCGGCGCCACGTCAACGCGAGCGCGCACAGCGCCAGCAGCCAGGGCGCGCGCGCGTGCGCCGCCGGACCCGCGGCGGCGCGGCAAGCGCAGCCACCACCCCGCGGCCGTGCCGAGGCGCGGCCTGCGTCGCCCGGATGCGCCGCGCCGCCGTCCCCGAGCACGCCGGCGTCGGCGAGGCGTGCGATGCAGGCATCGGCGCCGGGCGCGCAGGTGCCCGCGCCGGCATCGGCGCAGGGCGGCTCGCAGCAGCTCGGATCGCGGGTGTGCCGGCACTGTCCGCTGCCCGGGTCGCAGCGGTCGCGCGTGCAGGCGAAGCCGTCGTCACAGTCGCGCGCCTCTCCCTGACATTGCCCGCCATGACAGGCGTCCAGCACAGTGCACGGATCGCCGTCCTCGCACGCGGCGCCCTCGGCGAGCGGCGTGCAGCGGCCGTCCACGCACTGGCTACAGGCGTCGCAGCTGATTCCCGCGCAGGCGTCGGCAACGCACGCACCGGCGTCGCAGCGCTGACCCGCGGGGCACTGCCCGCAGGTGCCGCCGCAACCGTCGTCGCCGCAGCGCATGCCGCCGCATGCGCGCTGGCAGCGGCAGGCGCCGCAGGTCTCGCACGCATCCACGCAGCAGTCGCCCGCGGCCACGCAGCCCGGGTCGCAGGCGCACGCGCCCGGCGCGGCCGGCGCGTTGCAGGCCGCCCCGCAGCTGGCCTGAGCGTCGACGATGTCGAGGCTGAAGGCGCCGCTGCGGCCGTCGCGCCCGTCTACCAACACCGCGACGCGCTGGCCGCCCGCAAGCGCCAGCTCGAGCGGCCCCACGTCGGCGGCGGCCGTGCAGCCGAGCTCGCTGCCGTCGCAATCGCCGTCGCGCACGTACAGCACGGCCTGGTAACGCGGGTCGAACAGCGAGAAGCGATAGCGCCCGCCGGCGGGCGCGGTCCAGGCGAAGCGCGCGTCCTCGCTGCGGCTGCCGCCGCAGCTGCCGGCCAGCAGGTCCAGGCCGCCGTAGGTCGACCCGCGCGCCACGCCTTGCCCCAGGCGCGAGCCCAGATCCACGCTCGGACAGGGCGCGCGCTCGATGTCGAGCTCGAAGCGCGCATCGCTGCCCGCGGACAGGCCGTCGATCAGCGCGGTGACCTGCTGCCCCTGTGCCAGCTGCAGCCCGAGCGCGGAGCTGAGCGCGCCCGAGTCGTCGTTGCACGCGAGCTCCACGTCGCTGCAGCCGCCGTCGCGCAGCGAGAGCACGCTGTCGAAGCTCGAGCCGCGGGTGGTGAAGGCGTAACGGCCCGCGGCGGGCGCCGTCCACGACGCCGCCACGCCAACGCCCGCGCCGCCGCAGCTGCCGGCCTGCAGCGAGCCGGCCTGCGCGCCGCTGCCACTCGCCAGCGCAAGCCCGAGCGCGCTGCCCAGCGTGGCCTGCGGGCAACTCGCGGCCCACGGCGTGCACTGACCGTCGCTGCAGTATTGCTCCGCGCTGCAGCCGCCGCAGCTCTGGCCGCAGCGCGGGTCGGGCCCGCAGCTGCGTCCGCTGCAATCGGGCGCGCACTGGCGGCGCGCGATCACACCGAGCACGCGCGTACCGGAGGCGTCGTCGCTGTCGATCGCAACGCGCCCGAGCAGCTCGCTGCCGGCGTCGAGCACGGCCGGGTCGACCTCCAACATCAGCGTGGCCGGCGCAGTGCCGCTCTGCGGGCTGACCGCGAGCCACGGGCTGAGCGAGCGGGCGGTGAAGCGCAGCGTGCCGCCGCCGCGGTTGCCGAGCCGCGCCAGCGCCGGCGCGGGCGGGTCGCCGGCGGCGGCCACGACCTGCACGTAGCGCGGCGCCGCGAGCACAGGCTGCGCGGGCGGCGCGAGCGCCACGCTCGACGCGAGCGCGAAGGGCTGGGGCCGGCCGCGCAGCAGCGCGCCGTGAGCCTCCACGCGCACGCTGAAGGACCCGCCCTCGGGGTTCTGCGCGGCATCCACGTCGACGACCTCGAGGTTGTCGCGGCGGTTGGGACCGTCGCGCGTGGCCGGTGCGCCCGGCCGCGCCGGATCGAGCGACCACGGATGGCGCGCGGTCGTGCCGTCGGGCCCGATCAGCACGAGGTCGAGGTCGTTGACCAGGGCCGGCATGGCATCGTCGAGCGCGCCACTGCTCGGACGCGCCGGCGGATCAGTCCAGGCCAGCGTGACGCGCAGCGGCGTACCGGGCTCGACGCGCTCGGTCACAAAGGTCTGCGGCCCGCTGTCGTCGAGCGCCGCCACCTGCAACGCCCGCGCCGGCCCGCCGCGCGCGCCGTCGGCGGCGATCAGATCGGCTGCCGCCTGCGCGTCGAGCAAGCCGTAGCCGCGGCCGTAGTCCGGTCCCGGCGCACCGGCCTCGCGCGCGCTCTGCACCAGCAGCGCCCGCATCTCTGCCGCGCGCGCATCGCTACCCGCGTGGGTGCTGCGGTACAGCTCGGTCAGCAGCGCGATCGCGCCCGCCGTGGCCGCAGTGGCGCTCGAGCTGCCGCTCAACGTGCTGTAGGCGTGATCGTTCTCGGCCGAAGCCGAGCGCACCGCCTCGCCGCCAGCCAGCAGCTCCGGCTTGATGCGGCCGTCGTCGGTCGGGCCGAAGCTGCTCATGTCGAGGGCCACGATGCGCTCGGGGCGCAGCTGGTCCGGCGCCACGTCGACCGCAGCGCCCACGGTGAGCGCGTTCTTGGCCACGGCCGCGCCGCCGAGCGTGCGGTATTGCAGCGTGAGCTCCTGCAGGTGCGCGTCCTCGAACAGCTCGCTGCACGAGCCGGCGTGAAAGTGCGGCTGCCCTGCGGACACGCCGCTGTCGAGACGCTCGTTGCCCGCCGGCCATACCATCAGCAGGTCGGTGCGCGCGATCAGGGCGTCCACTGCGGCGGCGTCCGCCCCGTAGCGGCCGAACGCCGGGTCTTCGCGAGCGTCCTGCCCGCCCCACCACATCGGATGCTCGGGGCAGGCGGGTGCCACCGACCAGCCCAGGGTCGGGCCGTAGGCGTTGCTGGCCACGCTCAGGCCCGCGGCCGCGTCCTCCATCTCGCTGCTGTCGAGCAGCCAGTCATACGCCCAGACCCGCGCGGCGCTCGCCATGCCGCGGGCCGCGGCCAGGCCCGCGCCGCTGCCCGCGAGCGTGGCGGTGGTGTGCGTCGCGTGCTCGCCCGGCCCTCCGAGATCGCGCGGCACCACGCGGCCTCGAAGGTCGACGTGGCTCGGGAGCGCGACGCCCTCGTCCCACACCCCGACCTGGACCCCCGCGCCGCTCAGCCCGTAGCCGGCCGGCGCAGGCTCGCGCACCGCGGCCGCGCCGATCAGCGCGCCGAGCTCGGCATTGCGCGTGGCCAGCGGCCGCTCGCCGGCGCGCGCAGGCTTGACGGGCGCTGCCCCGAGCGCCCGGCGCAGCGGCGCCGGGCTGCACGCCAGGAGCAGCCCGCACGTCAGGCAAGCCGGAAGGCGTCGCATCCCGACGCAGCATAGCTCGGGCGCGCGCGCAGCGCCGCGCGCGCCCGGACATCTCGCTGCTCAGCCGCGCTTGAAGGTGCCGTAGCCGGACCAGCGCAACTTCTCGTGGTGCTCCTCGCGCACCAAGTCCATGAACTGGCGGTGGGTCCGCGGGCCGGGGGTGGGCGCCATCATGTACCGCCGCTGGCCCCACTCACCGTCGAGCTGAGCCTTCATCGGCAGCGCGGGATAGTCGCTGACGTTGCAGCTGATGCCCTGCAACCTGGCTGCGTTGTACCCGAGGATCTTGGCCTTGCGCTCGGGCGTCAGCGCTGGGTAGCCGTACTTGTCCTGCATCTCCTGCGGGATGTCGAACGCGCGGAAGGCCTCGATGAACGGCCGTGGCGTGCCGAACCACAGGCAGTCGGTGCCCCATACGACGCGATCCTCGCCGATGTACTGCAGCAACTTGCCGAGAACGTGCGCGGCCTCGGTCATGCGCCCGCCGCCGGCCAGCGACGGCCACACCCCGCCCAGCTCCGCGTAAAGGTGATTATCGGGGTCGTTGGGCTTGATGCCGTTGTCGAGCGCAGACTTGATCAGACTGCTCACACCCTGCGTGACCGGGTACTTCATCGAGTTGGGAGGCGCGCCTGCCATGTCGGGCTCCCACTTGTCGTCGGGATCGTAGGGCCCCTCGATGTCCGGCGTCCCCTGACCGCTGGTGCCCGGGATGCCGTGCTCGAAGGCCGAGTGGTACACCACGAAGATCGCGTGCCCTTCCTCCGAGTTGCGGTTGAAGCGCGTGGCCACCACGCCCATGTCCTTGGGGTCGCTGTAGGTACGGCTGAAGCCCGGCAGCGGAAAGCCCTTGTGCGTGCAGAAGATGTTGATCCCCAGCTCGATCCCCTTCTGGATCATCGGGATGCCGATCATCTCGTCATCCATCCAGTAGCCGCCGTTCATGTTGGGCGCCCAGACCGGGTAGCACTTCCAGTTGTTGATGTCGTAGTCGGCAGCGATCTTCTCCATCATCATCAGCTGCGCCTGAAGCCGATCGTTGGGCATCACCATCGCGTGGCTGAGCACGCGGCCGGGCACCATGTCGTTCAGGTACTTCTTGGCGTCGCGGATCTCCTCGTCGGTCAGCGGCGCGAAGTCGCAGTTGGCGACGCCGGTCTGACCCGCGCAGGCGACGTAGGGAATGCCGGAGAGCACGCCCACGGTGGTGTCGCTGTCCATGAAGAACATCTGGACGTAGTTGTCGCGGTTGTAGCAGGCGTTGCCGGTGCAGCTGCTGCCCCAGTCCGGCATGATCACCGCGCCCGGTTGATTGAGCTGGTTCT
The DNA here is from genome assembly GCA_963778655.1 of uncultured delta proteobacterium. Taxonomy (GTDB): domain Bacteria; phylum Myxococcota_A; class Polyangia; order Polyangiales; family JAFGIB01; genus CAVZVA01. The sequence goes on along the minus strand of CAVZVA010000005.1, from coordinate 252,587 downwards.
TGATGTTTGCAAGCCAGCCGTTGAACGCGGAACCGATCAGTGGGTTGGTGAGATAGGCGCTCTGGTCGTTGACGAAGTGCGACTGCATGTCAATGATCAGATCTTTACCCGTGCCCATCAATGGGCCGATCGCGCACTCGGCCGCATCGGGATCCTGAACTGCGCTGGCGTCCATCTTGAACGGACCCATGCTCGCGCCCGCGTCGATCGGCGAGCCGCTGCCCGCGCCGCCCGATTTGCCCGCGCCGCTGCCGTTCCCCGTGCCGGTGCTGCCGCCGCCGCTCGAGCCGCCCTGACCGCTGCCGCCGCTGCTCTTGATCTTGGGGCTGCCGCCCGAGGAGCCCATGCTGCCGCCCCCGGAGCTGCACGCGTTCACGAAGTTGATCGCCGCCAGTGTCGACGCCATGCCCGCGGCGCTGGCCAGGAACTCGCGGCGGTCGACGTTGTGCTTGCGCGCCATGACCTCGGCGTGCTCGAACACCAGGCGCCGGATCAACTGCTTGCGCTCGTTGTCGGGATGGAAGAACTCACCGTTGGAGAGCGGCCCCACGGGCAAAGGTGCCCGCAGCGGAATCTCGGGCGCGGTCTTCTTTCGCTTCCTGAACCAAGGGATACGCTTCATGTCTCACCTCCACCCAACGGCCAGTGCCGTGATCTGTAGTAGCGGACCCCTACTCAAAGTAAAGGACCCTCTTTCCCATTTCGTTTACACCGGCTCGCCAAATCCTATAGCGATATTTTGAAATCAGCTCAAAACGTCGCCGTTGCGCGCGCGTAGACGATGCGGCCGCGCGGGTCGTGCACCCCGACCTCGTAGGCGATGCCGGTCAGTGAGCCGTCGACCACCGGCGGATCGGTGCCGAAGACATTGATCACACCGACCTGCAGGCGCGTGTGCCAGCTCGGCTCGCCGAACGCGAAGCCGTACATCACGTCGAACACCGTCATGCTGGCGATGTCCATCGGTTGGCCCAGCTCGAACACGGTGTGCTCGCTGCCGTCGCGGTAGCCCGAGATGTAACGCGCGGTGATGCCTACCGTGTGATCGCCGTAGCTCCAGCGCAGCGGGATGGTCAGGCGCAGCTTGGGCAGCGGCGGGGCGAAGTTGTCGAGGTTGCGCTCGCCAGCGGCCTGGAAGCTCGCGGTGGCGCCGCGTGGCACGGCGCCGGGGCCGTACGCCACCTTCTGCGTAGTGTTTGCGGGATCGGGCACCTCAGCCAAGGTCCGGAACTGCTCGCGCAGCACGCGGGCGCCTTCGATCTTGTAGCTGTTGAGGTAGGTGCCGAGCACACCCAGGAAGAAGGTGCCGGCGTCCCCCATGCCACGGCGCTTGGTGTCGAGCGTGTAGCTGAGGATGCCGTCCAGACCGTTGGTGGTCACATCGGCCATGTTGTCGAACTGGACGTTCATCTCGACGAGGTTCTGGTTGGGGCTGATGCTCAGCGCGGGGCAGTCGCCGAAAGGTGCGTAGGCCCGGTACGAAATGTCCACCCTGTCCGACGTCGCGGCGGTGCAATCGTAGATGAGACGCCGCGGGTTGTCGGTCGCGACGATGTTGTGAATCTTGGACAGCCAGCCGTCGAGCTCCGCGTGCGCGCCTTTGAAGTCCCACTGCAGCCCGGCGTTGGCCGTGTCGGTGGTCTCGAACTTCAGGTGCGGATTGCCGTTCGCGGTGTAGGGCCGGAACGTGGTGAGCTCGTGGAAGTACACTTCTTCGAACGTGGTGTAGGTGCCGTACATCTGCAGCAGGCTCGGCGCACGGAAGCCGTGCGCAACGCCGCCGCGCACGAGCAGATACTTGAGCGCCTCCGGCGGCCGGTTGCCGCCGAGCGCGAACGGCCGCAGCGCCAGCCCCGCGCTCGCACCGAGCGCGCCGCCCGTCTTCTGATAGTGCTCGTAGCGGCCGGCCCCCTGAAGCTCGAGCCCGCTCACCAGGGGTAGGCGCAGCTCGCCGAAGCCGGCGAAGATGTCGCGTCCCGGCGCGTGCACGTCCGGACCGCCGTATAGAAACGCGTAGTCCTTCTGGTTGTAGGTCTCGTCATAGTCGACGTTGAGCGTCTCGCGCCTGGCCTGGCCGCCAGCCGCGTACGCCGCCTTTCCGCCGGGCAGGTCGAACAGATCGCCACGCAGCACGCCGTCGAGCGTGAACAGGGTCTTCTTGGAGATCTGGGTCGATTGACCCATCAGCCGGTCGATCACCGCCGCCGTGTTCACCGTGCCGGCATTCGCGGGGTCGAATCCGGCCGGACACGGGTGCGCCGGATCGTTGGGGTCACAAATGAAGCCACCGTCCTGGATGCCGTTGCCGTTGGTGTCGGTCGCGGGGTAGCCGTTGATGCTGGGGCTGGTCTTCACGCCGCTCGGCAGGTCTACGCCGAGCGGGTTGATCACCGCATTGTTGAGCGCCGAGCTGAAGAAGGGATTGTAGCAGCCCGCCTCCTGGCGCTCGGTGATGGTGGCGCCGCTGCAGCTGTTGAGCGCCTTGATCAGCTGGCTCGTGATCACGTCGGGCACGCGCGAGATCGACTCCGAGATGCTGTAGGTCCCGGCCAGCTCCCAGTCCCAGCTCTCCGCCACCGAGCCCGCCGCAGCGTCCTTGAAGTCGCCGCGCAGCCCTAGCACGCCGCGCCAGACGTCCAGACGCCGGCTGTTGATCTGGCTCGCCTGGTAGTTGCCCTGAATACGGCTGGCCAGGATCAGCGGATTGGGCACCGGGCTGTACTGGCCGCCAGTCGGAATGTCCTGGTGGATGTCGTTGGTCCCGCTGTCGGCCGGCACGAACACGTTTTCGTCGCCTGTGAGAATCGGAAACGAAGGCGCGGCGCGGTTCTCGTTGGCATTGCGGTAGTAGCCGAGCTCGCCGAAGCCCTCGGTGTGCTTGGTGAAGCCGTGCCAGAAGGTGTTGTAGGTCTGAATGCGCTGTTCCTTGAGCACCAGATCGTAATGGCGGGCAAAATCGCCGGTGCAGAAGGTCGAGATCTCATCCGGCTGCAGCAGCCCGTCGCGGTCGCGGGCGATGCTGCCGTCGGGGTTGAGGATGCGCGAGTCGTACTCCGAGATCAGCTCGGTGCGGCGCGCCTGCGGGATGTAGCTCAGGCTCGAGATGTCGCCGCTCTTGGGCACCGGGCCGTAGTCCGGCAGCCGCGTCTCCAGCCCGGCGCCGATCCCGAGCTTGTTCTTGGCCAGGTTGCAGGCCGGGTCGGGGACCACGAAGCGCCCGCCCGAGAGCGGCCGAAACGAGCCAGGAAAGCTCAGCAGGCTCTCCATCAGGTCGGCGCGCTGCTCGATGAACGGCCGGTCCGTGGCCTTGAGCGGCTGGCTGGTGAAGTAGCTGACCATCGAGCTCATGCCGCTGTGCTGGTCGCCGGTGCCGAGCGTCAGCGTCACGTCCTCGGTGTGCTGGCTGAAGGTGTCGGTGGCCTGTGCTCCGCCGTCGAGCTCCACGCCCTTGAACGTGCGCTTGGTCACCACGTTGACCACGCCGCCGGTCGCGTCCGCGCCGTAGAGCGAAGACTGGTTGCCCTTGCTGAATTCGACGTGGTCGATCAAGGAGATCGGGATCTGATTCATGTCGACGAAGTCGGCACCATCCGGCCCCGGCATCGGCGAGCTGATCAGGCGGCGGCCGTTGAGCAGCACAAGCGTCGGCTGCTCGCGCAACAGAAACGAGGAGGTGCCGGGCGCGTACAGCCCGAGCGCCGCGGCGTCGTCCGGAACCGCGATGCCGGTGAACTGGCGTCGCATCTGCATGTAGTCGCGGTTCTGCATCTCGACCGCCAGCGGGCTGTCGATCACGGGTGTGCCTTCATACAGCTGCAGTGGGCGGCGGATGTTCGAGCCCGCGATCACCGGCGCAGTCGGCGGCACCGCCGGGGTGCTCGCCTTCGGCTCGCCTTCGCCGGCATCGACGTGCGCCGCCGGAGCAGGTGCTGCGGGCACGGGCGGCGCGGCTTCGACGGACACCGCGCCGGTCGAGAGCGAGGCTCCTGCCGAGGCCGCGGTGGCCGCTGGGCTCGGCGCAGCGGGCGGCGCGGGCGGCGGCGTTGCGGGTGCCGGAGACCCTTCGGGGGACGGCCGGGCCGCCGCCGCAGCAGGCGCGGACCCCGCAGGGGACGCGGGGACGGCCGTTTCAGCGGGCGTCCCCGGCCGCGGCGCCGCGGCCGGTGTCTCGGCTGCGGGGGGGGCAGGCGAAGCAGGCGCAGCGCCGGCCGATGGCGCCGTGGCGCCCCTCACGTTGCTCGGCGCCTGTTGCGCGACGCCGCGCGTACCCCACGTCATGGCCGCGCCGAACGCCAGCGCAATCATCCCGCTGCCAATCCTCATCTCGATAACCCTCACCCTGGACCCGCTCGGTCCCAAACCCGCCGCCCCAGCTCGATAGCCGAGTTGCGCGCGAGGGGTCAAGGCTTCCCTCTGAATGTTCTTCAAATCAGGTGCAGCGGGATCGAGCGCGAGTCGCGGGCCAACCGCGCGCGCGCAAAACGCTATGGATCCATCGCAATAGGGGCGGCGTGATGCACAAGCTGCGCCAGCCGGCCGCAACGGCGGGCGGCATCAGCCAAGCGTCCCGGATCAGGCCGCTTTTAAACTCGATTCAAGTTGACGATCCTTCACCCCTCCGCATTAATACCACTGCGTCGTAGGGCGTGGTTGGTGTGGGCAGCAGTGGTCGCTTCATAGTTGGTCGGTGGCGGCCTGCTGCCACAGGAGGTCTCATGGGAAACAGGGCACTGGCGCGGGTGGCGTCGTGGCTGCTGGCAGCGGCAATCGCGGGTTGCGGTTCGAGCGGCAGCGGCATGCAGAGCAGCGGCAAGACCGCGAGCAAGTCGGGCACGCCGAGCGCGGCCAACAGCGGGGGATCGTCGGCTACCGGCAGCGGCGGTAGCAGCGGCGGTAGCAGCGGCAGTGGCAGCAGCGCCGGCGCAGCCGGTGGCGGTGCCGCTACGGCTCCGGGCACGGGCATGACCGCCGGCGCTGCGGGCATGGGCGGCGGCTCGATGGGCTCCGCCGGCGCAGGCTCGATGCAGGGCGCGCCGGCCGAGTACGCGGATCCGCGCGGCAAGTGCAACATCGACAGCGGCTTTCCCGATGACAATGCCTGCATCCTGCCGCCCGCACCGGACGAGGGCATGCAGATCCACATCGGCCCGAGCGACTACAACGACCCTGACCAGATCAACAAGTTCCTGCTCAAGGCCGGACAGGAGGTCGACTCGTGTTGGACGTTCCACACGCCCAACGACAAGGACGTCTACTACCAGAGCTTCGTGCTCAGCGGCCGTGCCGGCTCGCACCACATCATCAACACCATGTACAACGTGGAGATGACGGACGGCGGGTTCACGGCCTGCGCGGACCCCGGCACCGGCACGAACGGCAACATCATCGACAACCTGCCCGGCGCTTCCAAGCCCTTCATGCCGCGCATGCCGGTGGCGCCGGAAAACGCGAACGTCGGACGCATGGTTCCGGCGAACACCCCGTCGCAGGCGGACATGCACAACTTCAACTTCACCCAGAACGACATGCTGCGCGAGTTCTGGATGAACATCTACTTCGTCGACAAGTCGGTGGTCACCGAAGAGACGAATCAGATCCGCGGCATGGGGGGGCTGGGCTGGCTCATCGCGCCGATCGCGATGGGCACGGACAAGACCTACTCGTACTCGTGCCCGATCACGGCCGACGGACGCATTCTAGGGCTGCTCGGACACTTTCATTCGCACGGCACGCACTTGACGGCCTCGATTCAGCGGGCAAGCGGCGACGTCGAGAAGGTGTTCGAGATGTACGACTACCTCGACCCCGCCGAATTCTCCTACGACAGCGTGACCGTCAATCCGCCGTTCTCCGACAGCTCGCCGGGCGCATCCTCGGGCAGGCTCGACGTGCACGCCGGCGACACGCTGCTGTGGGACTGCCACATCGTCAACAACGACCAGCCGGGCGGCCTGACCTACACCAACTCGGTCAAGACCGGCGAGATGTGCAACCTGTGGGGCGCCATCGTAGGCCCCGCGCTCAACTGCGTGCTGCCCTGAGCTCCGGCAACGGCTTGCCCACTACCCGGGGCCCGATCGCGGGCCCCGGCGCCCGACCGCGTGCCGGCGTGACGGCCTGAGCCCGCACCCGCTGCGGCGTGCAACCAGCGTGCGGCTCAGAGTCACTCAGAAGCTGTGCGTGAGCACCAGGTCCAGCCGGCCGCCCGCAGGGCCCTGGCGGAACTGCTGATTGTAGTGCCCAAAGCGATCGGTGTAGCCGAAGCGATCGCGCATCAAGGGCACGAAGATCCCGGCGCTGTAGCTCACCCCCAGAGCTTCGCCGAGCTGGAAGTGCCAGCGCGCATATGCCTCGAGCGCGAAGAGCGGGCGCGCGCTCTGGGACTGCGACTTGAAGCCGCTGCCTTCGGCGCGAAGCACTCCGCCCTGCGCGCCGGCGCACAGAAGCAGTGAGCCCGGCGTCAGGCCGTGCTCGTACGGGCACAGCGCCAGGCTCGCCTGCACCGCGCGCACGCTCACCCGACTGCCCTTCGACGGAAAGGGCGCGCCGATCAACGGATTGGCTCGCAGGTCGAGCTGGTCGCGACTCAGATCCGCGTCGTTGGTGAACCAGTAGACGGCGGAAAGCTCGATCGGCCAGAACTTCCCGGCGCGCAGCTCGCCGGCCACGGTCAGGCCGGTGCCGAGCTTGGGCAGGTTCAGCACCCCGAGCGCCAGACCGGCACCGAGCCAGGAAGCGGTCTCGGTCGGCTGAGGGCGTTCACTCGCCGGCTCGATCGGCGCGCGCGGCAGCGGCGCGACGACCACCGGCGCAGGGGCTGCGGCCGGCGGTGGTGGCGGTGGTGGCGGTGGTGGCGGCGGTGCGACAACAGCGGGCACCGGGGCCGGCGCGGCTTCAGCAGGAGCTGCAACCGCGGGCGAAGGAGCACGCGAAGCGCTGCTGGTCGCGGCCGGCGCCTCCGAAGCGGGCGTGGGCGCAGGCGCACCCGCGGGCGTCGTTGTCGCCGTCGGCGTAGTCGGACTCGGACTCGGACTCGGACTCGGACTCGGACTCGGACTCGGACTCGGACTCGTGCTCGCGCTCGCGCTGGGCGGCGCGCTGGCGCTCGGCGCCGCCTCCCCAGCGGCCGCCCCCGGCGCCGCGCTCTGCGACGGTGCGGCCGCCGCTTGCGCAAGCGCACGCGAGCCGGCTCGACCCGGCGCGACCAGCGCGGCCGCCAGCAGCACAAGCGCAAGCGCGTGCCGGCCGCGAGCGCTCGAGCTGCTAGTGCGCACTGCTGCCCTCCCCGAGCGTGCCGCCGTCCTGCTCGGACCCCGCGTCTTCACCCGCGCTGCCCGCATCGGCCGACCGTTGGATCAGCTGATCGCCGAGGCAGATGTCGCCTCCGCAGCTGCCGAAGGTGACGAAGGTCGGGCAGCCGTCCTTGTCGAGCTGCAACTCACCGCTGCAGGGATCGCTGCCCTTGGCGGCGCAGCTCGTGCCGAACAGCGTCTCCTGGCCGGCGTCGCCGCCGGCGATCGTGGCGTGTCCAGTATATGGGCTCGGGCACTGCACCCCGACCGCGATGTGCCGCGCCGAGCAGCCGCCGGCGCAGGCCGCGGCCGACAGCCCAAAGGCCGCGCGGCGGAGCCCAGCGCACAGCCAGCGCGAGATGGGAGTAGCCATCGGGTGACCGGCGCCCTTCATACCTCACCGCGGCCGCCGATTACAGCCCCACCCGGGCGGTCGTGCGTGCTCAGCCGGCGACCATGGGTGTGGGCGCAGCCTCGCCCGCGCCCACGTGGATTCGCCCGCGCATCCAGCTTCCGCCATCCGGGTTCTTGAGCACCTCGCCCACGTGCGCGGGATGCCGGATCTCGAACGAGGTCACCACGCCCGCAAACGCGTCGTCGGGAGGCAGCTCCATGCGCCCGAGGAAGTGCTCCACGCGATCGGCAGCGAAATCGAAGCGGCGCGTGATCTGGCAGGCCGGCCCCACGCGCGGGCAGAAACCCTCGTCGAGCGCGAGCACCTGGGACGCGCGCGCGTGCAGGCTCGCCGACGCGTCATGCTGCCGCAGCCACTCGCGGACCGTGGCTTCGATCACGGCGAAGGTCTCCGGCAGATCGCGCAGCAGCACGAGATACAGGTCGGCGCGCCGCGCGTAGATCTCCATCCGGTCGCCGGGGTCGAGCCCGGGCAGCTGCGCGGCAAAGCGCTGCGCCAGCGCCCTCAGCACCACGCGCAGCAACGCCGACACCGGCACGCCGCCGTCGAGCGCGAGAAAGCGCACCAGCAGCGGCATGATGTGGCCGCGAATGAGCAAGATGTGCGCGGTGATCAGAAAGTAGCCCTCGATGCCCTCGTCGCGGCTGAAGCTGTGGCAGCCGACCACGTACTCACCCTTGGCCTTGCCGTAGCCCGCCACGGGGATGGTCTCGATACGGTACTCCTGGCGACGCTCGAAGAACTCGGTGCCCGGCAGCAGCACGAAGCCGAAGATGTTGATGTTGGTGAACACCGCGGCCAACCGGTCGAGGTTCTTCTCGAAGTCGGCCAGGTTGTCGCCGGGCAGCCCCCAGATCAGCTCAGTGGCGATGGTGACGCCCTGCTCGGCCATGGCCTTGGCGATTGGCTCGTACTGATTGGACCGCATGTTGGTGCGGTTGCTCTGCTTGAGCGCGAGCGGGGTGAGCGTCTGCAGCGCGAGATTGTAGTGGAAGAGCATGCCGTGCTGCTTGAGCAGCAGCACGATCTCCTGCACGCGCGCGTTGTGGGTCTTGGACCAGCTGGTGGCCGCGGTGTAGGGGCGGCCGGTGCGCTGGCGCAGCTCGACCAGAATCTTGGCCTTGTCGAGATCCTCCTTGAGCGCGCCGAAGTTGGAGTCGGCGAGCCAGATATCCTCGATTCCGCCTTCGATCAGACGCTCGAAGTCGCTGCGGATGCGCGCCAGCCCGTGCTGGTACATCTTGGTGCCGATGGCGCCCGTGCCCCACTCGCAGAAGGCGCAGCGAAAGGGGCAGCCGCGCGAGGTCTCGTAGGCCACGGTCTTGTACCTGGGCCGGCCGTCCGGCTCGCGCAGCTCGATCGCGTCGAGCGCGCTGGGGAACACATCGAGGTCGTGCTGGCGCGGCCGTTCCCCGGTGCGCACCGGCTGGCCGTCCGGGTCGAGGTACGCGAGCCCGCGCACGCCGGCCCACTGCTCGCGGCCTTCACAGTCGAGCCACTCGCTGAAGCTGATCTCGCCTTCGCCCAGCACCACCGCGTCGATGCCTTCGTCGCCCAGGTAGTCCTCGGCGCGCTGCACGTGCGGCCCGCCCGCCACCACCAGGATGCCGGGGCAGCTCGCGCGGATGTGCGCGATCATCTCGAGGAACTCGGCCGCGTTCCAGGTGTACACGCTGAAGCCGACCACCGGGCGCAGCCCCCGCAGCATGGCTTGGCGCGCGAGCTGCACTTGGAACGCATCCCAGTGCTCGCGCAGCCATTCGGCGATCTGCTCGGCGTAGCGGAAGTGGACGATCTCGATCGAAGTCGAAGCCGCGCTCTTGCCGTGGCGCTCGAAATACGCCTTGAGCCCGCCGGTCGCCAGCGGCGCCGCCCAGAACTCCTCGGTGTCGAGGCTGAACAACCAGACCGGACGTTTCACGGCGGCGTCGATATCACGGATCGTGGCAGGTGCGCCACAGGGGCGCCGCCGAGAGGACCCGGCCCCCCCAGCACAGGCCGTCGCAAGCCGCCGACCGCGGCGGGTCAAAACGCCTCGGGGAATCCTCCGGCCTGGCATGCTCCGCGGTCGGGATTATGCTGCCGGCATGCACAAGCACGGCGCCTTCTTGGCGGTGATCGCGGTCTGTCTCGGGTGCGCGGCGGGCGCCCAGGCCCAGAGCCTGTACGCAGGCGGGCTGCTCGGCTACGGCTTCAGCACGGAGAAGCACTCACCGGTCAACCCCTACGGTCTCGGGCTCGGCCTCAGCGCCGGGCTGACCCTGCCCGGCATCCCCATCTACGCTGGCGCGCGCCTGGTCGGCTTCCTCGGTGCCAAGGGGCACACCCCGTCGGTGCTACCCGGCGCAAGCGCGACCGAGCAGTCGCTCAGCTACTTAACCTACGGCATCGACCTCGGCTACGAGCTCGGCAAGAACTTGGTGCTGCGACCGTCGCTCGGCATCGGCCGCGCCGTGCTCAAAGGAAAGGTGACCATCCCCGGCGCGGCCGAGATCTCGGCCAGTGACGGCAGCCTCTACCTCGCCCCGGGCATCGCCCTGCTGGTCAAGGCGGGCCTGCTCTTCGTGGGCGCCGAGGCGCGCTACATGTTTCTGACGGAAAGCAAGCACGTGAGCGGCATGTCGTTGCTCGCGAGCGTCGGCGTCACGCTGTAGCCACTGGGCCCGAGCCACGCAGTCTCCCGTGCGATTCAATCACGTCACGCTGGTGGTCGCGGAGCTCGAACGCTCAAAGGCCTTCTATCGCACGCTCGGCCTGCGCCAGATCGTGGACGCCCCGCCGCGCTATGCCCGCTTCGTGTTGCCGGAGGGCGACGCCACGCTGTCGCTCGAGGTGACCGGCGAGTCGCCGGTCACGTCCCCCACCGGCGCGATCCTCTATCTCGAGTGCGACGCGCTCGACGACACGGTGGCCGCGCTCACGGCCCGAGGCATCCTGTTCGAGCAGGCCCCCGTCGACATGCCCTATCTCTGGCGGGAGGCCCGGCTGCGTGACCCCGACGGTCACGCCCTGTGCCTCTACCACGCCGGCGGCAACCGGCTGAACCCACCCTGGAAGCTACGCGACGAGGACTCCGTCCCCGGCGCCTGAACGGACCCGGCTCGAGCATGCTCGTCTCCTCTGGGCGCCGGATGGGTGTTGATCGACAAGGACGCGTTGCGCGACGACAGCACGCTCTCTCCCAAACCCTACAACCTGAGCCGCGTTCAGCTCTGGTGGTGGACCGTGGTGATCCTCGGAAGCTGGATCGCCGCGTACGCCCTGACCGGCCACGACCTCGGCCGGTCACATCATCGACAACCGAGACATCGCGCGCATGGCCTCGGCTCGCCATCAAAACAGCCCGGACGACGGCCCTGCCGGGAGCTTCTTCGCGGACATCCTTTCGGACGAGAACGGCCTGAGCGTGCATCGGTTCCGGCGCTTCACGGCCAACGGCACGCCCGACATCCGGGTGCGCGCAGCCCAGCTGTACTTGAAGTACCAAGGGATCGATCCCGGTCCTGTCGATGGCGACCTGGGAAATCGCACCCGCACCGCGCTCGAGCTCTTCCAGCAACGGCAAGCGCTTCCCGAGACCGGCGCGGTGGACGACCGCACGCCGGGCGCGCTGCGGCAGCTCGCGCAGTAGTTGCGAGGCCGGTCGCTATCTAGTCCGGGTCCCCACCCGCGACCGAGGGGAAGCTGGTCTCGTGCCGAGGACACCGGCGCCGGAAGGATTGGCCCCATTGGCTCAGCAGGCAAAGAACACGATGCGCACGCAGATCGCCTACAGCGCTACGGCCCAGGCCGGCGCCGTCACGATGATACGTTTGCGGTGCGCGCGCTACTTGAGGGCGCTGTCGAACAACGCTATCAGCTCGCGCCAATGACGCTCGGCACCTTCGGGATTGTGGACCGGCATGTCGGGCGGCACCCAGCCGTGGCGGCAGCCCTGCCAGATCGACACCTTTGCGTCGACGCCGGCCTGACGAAGCGCCGCATCGAGCCGCTCCTTCTGGGCTTCGTCGAAGCTGCGGTCCTCGCTCGCTGCAGCCACCAATACCTTGGCTTTGATCTGGGGCGCCAGCAGGTGCGGGCTGCGCGCGTCGTCGGTCGCCATGCCCCCGCCATGGAAGGAGGCGGCTGCGCCGATTCGATCCGGAAAGGTTCCGGCAGCGCGCAGGGCGATCGCGCCGCCCATGCAGTAGCCAGTCACTCCCACCCTTCCCTGGGTCACGTTTGGGTCCTTGGCCAGAAAGTCCAGGCAAGCCTTCACGTCGGTCATCTGTCGCGTGACGCCCGTGCTCCCGCGCAGCTTGGTGAACAGCTCCACCTGCACCGCGTCGCCCGCACGCGCAGCGACGATGTCCAGCTTGGGATAGGGCCCCGCGCGCCAGAATAGGTCCGGCAACAGGACGAAATAGCCGGCTGCCGCCAGGCGCTCGCCCATCTCGAACAGGGCCGGTCGGATCGCCGGCGCGTCCATCAGAATGATCGTTCCCGGCCAGGGACCGCTTCCATGCTCGGGCTTGAATGCGAAGGCGCGGGCTTCCCCATCCGGGGTCGCGATTGAAACTTGGGTGCGACTCATCGGCAATCTCCTCGGCAGACACCGGGCATTCAACACCCCCAGCCTCTCAGGCGCAATGCGTGAAAGCGATCGTGCTCGGTCGTGCTCGCACCGAGGAGCTGCTCGCAAGTCTGCGAAGTCAGCTCAAGCACGCAGTCGTGATGCGGCCAACGCGGAGCAACACATGCTCGGCGCGCCGGTCGAAGTGGGCGACGACTACATCACCTGCGATCGGCACCTTGCGAGCGCGTTCGGCGCTGCGGCCTGTTCGGGCGAATCGCAACGGACCGAAACACGACGCATCATCACGGTCACTTGCAATTGCGAGGGGCAGACGTTCTACCCTCGGGCGGGTGCGTACTACTTGGCAGTTCACACCGATGGCATCTGCGCCCTCGAGGTCGATGCGGTGACTCCCCAAGCGACTCCCACCCCGTGAGCCGGGGGCGCGGCGGGCTCTTGCGCCGAGACGCCAGTGGTCCTTCGCGCGAATCCAGGGGGCCACGCTCCGGCCCCGCCACCGCTGCTCCACCCTAACCAGCTGAATTCTCAGCGCTCCCGGCAGGAGTCGAACCTGCGACCAATGGCTTAGGAAGCCACTGCTCTATCCAGCTGAGCTACGGGAGCATCCTATATTTTCAACGAGTTACACCAAACTCGCCTTCCATCAAAGATCCTACGGCTGCGCTTTCGGCTACTTTCGATGGCGCAACAAGCAGTGCGTGCTCGCGCTTCGAGGCGTCGACTAATAGCACACCAGCCGGCGCCAGAACGGTGCGCGATTCGGTCGCAGCGGGTCCCGGGCCGCGCGCCGTGTCGGTGGCCCACCAAACGCGCGAACGTGGGGTCCGCAGCCTGAAAATAGCAAAATAGGGACGGTCCTCGATACTTCAGCAAAATAGGGACGGTCCTCGATACTTCGATAACCTACGTTTCTCGCTCCCCCCGCCAGCACGCGTCAGGTCTCCTGCACGTCCACATGATACCGCACCAGTAGCGCATAGCAAAATAGGGACGGTCCTCGATACTTCGATAACCTACGTTTCTCGCTCCCCCCGCCAGCACGCGTCAGGTCTCCTGCACGTCCACATGATACCGCACCAGTAGCGCATCGGCCGTGGCCTTGGTCTTGGTGCGCGCACGTGGACGGCGGCGACCAGAGACCAGCGCCGTCAGCGCGCTCGCTTGCTCGTCGAGCTCTGCTGGCGTCGTCATCGCCCGACCGTAGTGATAGCTCACCACCCCGGTGTCCAGGCCCAGGGCGCGTGCCAGCTCCACTTGCTGGCCGCCGTACTCGTGCAGCCACACCCAGATCGCCAAACGCTTGGCATGCGTCGGACCCCTCGCCCGCGGACGCTCCTGCAGCTCGATCGGGTCGACATCCAACAGCTCCAGCGCCGCGTCGATCACCTCGCGCACGCTGGGCCGACCCACCGGACCCGCGCGCCGCTCCGCGCCGCGACCCGACAGCGCCGCCTTGACCTTCTCCGCGTCCGCGGTCACCCGCGCCACGAACGCTTCGCCACCCAGGATCCCATCGCTCATGCGATACCCGTCACCCAGCGCCTTACGCACGGCCGCCGCCTCCCCGGCGTCCGCGGAGCCACTCAGCTCCGGGCGCCGCGGCTCTTTGCGACCCTCGTCGACGAACCTATCGAGCTTCGCCGCCGCACGTACCGGGTCCCGACCGAAGCGCTCCAGCACGTGGCCCATCCGCAGCCACTCGGGTGCCACCGCGCGTCCCACGTACGCCTGATGGCTCGACCATGCGCTGGCACGCGCCGCTCGCACCAAACCCGCTCGCACTGGGTTGTTGTGCACGTACCGCACCAACTCCAACAGGTACTGCTCGCGATCAACTAGCAGCGTCCGTGGCCGCCCCGCGAACACTGGACCCAGCGCCTTGTTGCCCCGCCAACTCCGCCGAGCCCAAGTCGCGAATCCCGTGTGCACCGATTTCGTGAAGTGCTCGAGCGGGGCCTCGCCCTGAACCAGCACAAGATGCACGTGATTGGACATCAAGCAGTACGCCAGCACCTCCGTGTCGCTGCGTCCCACAGCCTTCCCGACCAGCTCCATGTACGCCTCTCGTGCACCCGTTCGGTCCAGCCACCACTGGTCCCGCGCAAACCGCGACACCACATGGAACACCCCTCCAGCCAACCTCACGCGCGCAGTTCGCGGCATCCAGCACCTCGCCTACCACGGTCGCCCCACCAACACAACAATCGATGTATCGAGGACCGTCCCCCTCCAAGCGCTCGAGGACCGTCCCCCTCCAAGCGCTCGACGCCGGTGATACACGCGCGGCGCTGCCGCTGGCGGCATTCAAGCGGCTCCATGAGATCGAAGAGCTTGGCCAAGCGTTGGGCGTCGATGAGCGCACGGCGCTACGCCGCGCGCGCTCGCGGCCGATCTACGACGAGCTGCTCGCGTGGTGCCGGACCTATCGCCCGCACGAGCCACCCAAGACACCGATCGCTCAGGCGATCGGCTACATGCTGAACCACCACATCGCGCTCGGTCGCTTCCTCGATGACGGCGCGCTGCCCATCGACAACACGCTCGTCGAGCGCTTGCATCGCAGGCCGGCGATCGCGCGCCGCGGGTTTCTCTTTGCCGGCTCGCACGCCGGTGGCGAGCGCGCCGCGATCGCGTTCTCGATCTTGGCCAGCTGCGACCTGTGTGACGTCAATCCGGTCGCCTACCTCAGCGACGTGCTGCCCAGGCTCGCGCGCGGCATCGAGCAGCACGAAGTCCCCGCGCTCATGCCCAAGGCATGGAAGGCCGCCCATAACAGCTGAGTCGCGACGTGCAGCCGCGCAGCCGGGGGCGCCGAGCCTGCCCGAGCAGCGGCCGGCGCCTCGGCTGCGCGCCGCGGGCCTGCGAAAACGCGGGGGGTGCGGAGCGGCGAGTAGATACCCCGATGCTGCGGCGACGCCACAGCGACCAGAGCGGCGAGAGCAAGCCCGCAGCCTCTCCGACGGCACGCTCGCCGCGGATGCGCTCCTGCATTCGATGGGCGCGGCGCAGACCGCGGCGCGAGGCGTGCACCAGGTGCTTGAACAGCAGGCCGAGCGCCTTCGCTTCGTCCGTGCTGAACCGCGCGGCCGCCCAGGCCCGCTGCCCGAGGTCGACTTCCGGGTTGGGCCGCA
Source organism: uncultured delta proteobacterium (assembly GCA_963778655.1). GTDB lineage: Bacteria > Myxococcota_A > Polyangia > Polyangiales > JAFGIB01 > CAVZVA01. The sequence goes on along the minus strand of CAVZVA010000005.1, from coordinate 237,173 downwards.
GCGCGTTCAGTAGCGGATCAGGGAGTAGCTCGGCACCGGGGCGATGCGCTTGGCGCCGTCGAGGAAGCCGAGCTCGATCAGGAAGGTGGCGCCGACCGGCTCGCCGCCGAGGCGGCGGACCAGCTCGCAGGCCGCCCAGGCGGTGCCGCCGGTGGCGATCAGGTCGTCGACGATCAACGCGCGCTCGCCCGGCCGGATGGCGTCGCAATGGATCTCGACCGCATCGTTGCCGTACTCCAGCTCGTACTCGACCTTGTGGGTGGCCGAGGGCAGCTTGCCGGGCTTGCGCGCGGGGATGAACGCCTTGCGCATGCGCGCGGCGAGCGCGGCGCCGAAGATGAAGCCGCGCGACTCGATGCCGACGATGGCGTCGAGCGGCTGCGCGTCGAAGTGCTCGGCCATCAGGTCCAAGCAGATGTTGAACGCGCGCGGATCCGCGAGCACGGGCGTGATGTCCTTGAACACGATGCCGGGCTTGGGGAAGTCGGGCACGTCGCGGATCTTGTTGCGTACGAGCTCGATGCGATCGTCGGTCATGCTGGGCTCCTTGGCTCGCCGGCCACTCACGCCAGCGTCAGACCGGCCACCCGGGCCGCGATGTTCTCGTTGTCTCGCGCCGTCGCCTCGAGCGCCAGCGGGGTCACCGACACGTAGCCTTCGTCCACGGTCTGCTTGTCCGAGCCCCGGACCTCGCCGTAGTCGATCACGCGGCCGCCGATCCAAAAGTACTCGCGGCCGCCCGGGTCAAAGCGCGGAATCACGCGCTCCTCGTAGACGTGACGGCCGACACGGGTCACGCGGATGCCGCGCGGCTTGTCCTTGGGGAAGTTCACGTTGAGCAGCATGCCGTGGCCGGGCGGCCGTTCGGCGCTCAACATGCGCTCAGTCATATCCCGCACCAGCGCGCCGATGAACGGCGCGTCGGCGTCCCCGGCGTGCGAGAACGCCAGCGCCGGGATTTCGCGCAGCGCCGCCTCGCGCGCGCCCGCCACGGTCCCCGAGTAGAATACGCTGGTGCCCAGGTTGGGCCCGTGGTTGACACCGGACACGACCAGGTCCGGACGCCTGGGCAGAAAGCGCGGCTCGAACAACGCCAGGTAGATGCAGTCGGCGGGCGTGCCGTCGATCGAGTGCACGTCGGTCGCGTGCTCGATGTGGCGCAGCGGCCGGTCGATGGTGATCGAGTGGCTGCTTGCGCTCTGCTCGTGAGTCGGCGCCACCACCACCACGTGCCCGAGCGGCAGCAGGGCCTCGCGCAAGGTGCGCAGCCCGGTGGCCTGCACGCCGTCGTCATTGGTGAGCAACAGAATCGGACGTTCGGTCATGGTGACAGCCGCCACGCCGCGCCCGGCCTGCGTGACCCGCGCTGCACGGGCCGGCGCTCGGCGCGGCTGAAGAAGACGCAGTGTAGCGAGCCTCGCGAACAGTGCACGACGACCGGGAGTCGCAACTCCCGAATTAAAAGTTTGGTCGGGGCGACTGGATTCGAACCAGCGACCCCTAGACCCCCAGTCTAGTGCGCTAACCAGACTGCGCCACGCCCCGACCAGTGCCCCCGCGGTGGAGGGCAAGGGACCTTACACCGTCCGCGGGCGCTGGCAAGGGGCAAGCGCGACGATCGACCTCGGCGTCACGCCTCCAAACATGCGCCCGACGCGTGCCCGCACCGTACCCCGAACCTACCCCTCAACGCCGGCTGCGGATCGGCACGCTGCTGGGCACGGCCGAGGTCACGGTGGCCCTGGCCGAACGGGGCGGCTGGCTTCGGTCGGGTGCGCGCAGCGCGTCGAGCGCTTTGAGCAAGTCCGCGAGCTCGCGCCGGATCTGCAACATGTCGGCGCGCAGGCTCACGCGCTGGGCCGCCTCCGGATCGGGCTCGCTCGAGACTCGGTCGCGGTTGAGCTCCCGCAGCCGCCGCTTGGCCCCGGCGATGGTCAGGCCCTCGTCCTGGAGCATGCGTCGCACCAGCACTGCCAGCTCCACGTCGCGCCGCCGGTACACGCGGTGCGAGCCGCGCGTCTTCATCGGACGCAGCGCCGGCAGCTCGGCTTCCCAGTAGCGCAGCACATGGGGCTTGACCCCCACGATGCGGGCGACCTCGCCGATCTTGAAGAACAGCCTGTCTGGGAGTTGCGAGTCGATCACGGCACGCGCGTAGCCCGTGCCATACTACGCCATTTTCACTCCCGGCAGCCCCCGCCGGAAATTCCAGCCCGTCGCTCCCGCCCGCGGCTCACTCTGCGGTCTGGACGTCCGTGTCCGGCTTGCTCGCCTCGGCGGCCTTTTTCTTGGCGGCGACTTTCTGCGGATTGAGCACGTTCTTCAGCACTTGGCTCGGCTTGAAGGTCAGCACGCGGCGCGCGCTGATCGGGATCGGCTCGCCAGTCTGCGGGTTGCGGCCGATGCGCTGCTTCTTGCCGCGGACGACGAAATTGCCGAATCCGGAGATCTTGACCTTGCCCCCCTGCGCAAGCGTCTCCTTCATGGTGCCGAAGACAGCCTCGACCACCTCTGCCGATTCCTTCTTCGAAAACCCGCCCACCTTCTCGTAAACGCAATCGATGATTTCGGCCTTGGTCATCGATGCCTCCCTCTCAGTGCTCAGTCCATGCAACCACAAGGCTTCCGGGAGCACAAGGCCGCCATGGCAAAAAGCCCGCTGAATCCGCCTACTTGGGCGCACCTTGCAGGGCCCGCGCCGAGCCCCTGCGAGCGAGCGTGTGGCGCCCGGCGGCCCGGCGCCTAGACTTTGGGCCCAGACACCCGCCTCGCCCGGGATCGGGCCGCGGCCGGATCAGCCCCGGCGATCGCGCGCACGCGGACCCCAGGGCTAGCGCAGGGCTAGCGCCGGACCGAGCCTCCGAAGGACTGCTCGGCGGCCGCCGCGACCCGGGCGTGCAGCTGATCCACGACCTTGTCGGTGAGGGTCGCCTCGGGGTCGCGGTACACCAGGTGGAACGCCAGGCTCTTGTGGCCCGCAGGGATCGGATCGCCGCGGTAGATGTCGAACACGGTCACCGCCTCGGCAAGCGGGCCGGCGGCCTCCCGCAGCGTGGCCGCGACCTGCCCGGCAGGCGTTGCCTCGGCCACCACCACGGCTAGGTCGCGGCTGGCCGAGGGAAAGCGCGGCAGCGCGACCGCCCGGGTCGGGCCGAGCGCCGCCATCGCCTCGATCACCGCCGCGATTTCGATCGCGGCCCACACCGGCCTGCCCTCCAGCTCCAGCGCCTCGACCACGTCTGGGTGGAGCTCGCCGAGCACGCCGATCGACCTGTCGGCAAGCAGCAGTCGGGCGCCGCGACGCGGGTGCAGCTCGGGCGCATCGCGCATCAGCTCGGGGTCGAGCCGCGTCTCCGGAGCGCGCCCGCACAGCGGCCGCAGCGCGGCCTCGACCGCGCCCTTGGCGTCATAGAAGTCGAAGCTCTCGCCCTCGGCGTACCAGAGCCGGCGCTGGCCCCACAGCAGCAAGCCCAGCTGAAGGCGCTCGTCGGGCAGCAGCTCGCCGGCCCGCGGCCGAAACACGCGCGCCAACTCGAACTGCGCAAAGCTCTTCTGCTGCTGGTGCTGCGCGCGGCGCAGGTTCGCGGCCAGGCCCGGCAGCAATGAAGTGCGCAACACCGAGCGCTCCTCCGAGAGCGGATTGAGCAGCTTTACGGCGAGCTCCGGCGCGCGCGCCTGCTGCAGCTCGCGCGGCGACACGAAGGCGTAGTTGATGGCCTCGTCGAGCCCAGCGGCGGCGGTGGTCGCGCGCAGCCTGCGCAGCAGGCCGATCTGCGGCGGCGTGCCCTCGCTCGACGGCACGATGCGCGGCAGCGCGCTCGGCAGCCGGTCGTAGCCTTGCAGCCGTGCAAGCTCCTCGATCAGGTCGATCTCGCGCAGCAGATCGGGCCTGTGGCTGGGCGCCTCGACCTGCAAACCGCCGGGCGCCGCGCTTAGCTCACAGCCGAGCCCGAGCAGGAGCTTGCGGGCCTGCGCCTCGGGCACCTCCGCGCCGAGCAGCGCGGCCACGCGGGCTGCGCGCAGGTGGATGCTGTGGTGGGGCAACGGCGCGGCCACCACGTCGAGCGCGTCGCAGACCACGGCGCCGCCCGACAGCCGCGCCGTGAACGATGCGGCCCACGCCAGCACCGTGCGCACCGCGCCGAAGTCCACCCCGCGCTCGAAGCGATGGCTGGAGTCGGTGTGCAGGCCGGTTCGCTTGCTGGTCCTGCGCACCGAGCGCGGATCGAAGTACGCGCACTCGATCAGCACGCGCGCGGTTCCCGCACCGATCTCCGAATCGGCGCCGCCCATCACGCCGGCCAGCGCCACCGGCCCCTCGCCGTCACAGATCAACAGGTCGTCGTCGCTCAGCGTGTGCTCGGCGCCGTCGAGCGTGCGCATCCGCTCGCCCTTCCGCGCCAGCCGCACGGCGATGCGCGAGCCGCGCAGGCGGTCGTAGTCGAAGGCGTGGATGGGATGGCCGAACAGCATCAGCACGTAGTTGGTCGCGTCCACCACGTTGCTGATCGCGCGCAGCCCCAGCCGGTGCAGGCGGTGACGCAGCCAGAACGGCGACAGCCCCACGCGTACGCCGAGCACCAGAGCGGCGCCGTAGCGCGGGCAGCGCTCGCCGGCCTCGATGTCGACGCGCACCGGAGCGAGGCCCGCGGCCGTTTCGCCCGAGACGGCGGCGCCCAGGCCGAGGTCGAATACGTGCTCGCGCTGCGGCCACTGCCCGGCGGCGCCGGCGCTGACCCGCGGCGCGGGTGCGGGGCGCGGCATGCTGAAGGCGGCGTCGAACAGCACGCACAGCTCGCGCGCCAGCCCGACGTGACCCAGGCAGTCCGAGCGATTGGGCGTCAGCGAGAGCTCATAGATGGTGTCGCGCAGGCCGAGCGCGCTCGCCGCGGGGGCGCCCGGCGCCGCGGACACCTCCGACTCGAGCACGACGATGCCCGATTCGTCGCTGCCGATGTCGAGCTCGCGCTCGCTGCACAGCATGCCGCGCGAAACCACGCCGCCGAGCTCGCGTTCGACGATCTCGAGCCCGCCGGGCAGCCGGGCGCCGAGCTGCGCGAGCAGCACGCGTCCGCCCGGCGGCGGTACGTTGGGGGCGCCGCACACCACCTCGTGCTCTCCACGCCCGTCGGACACCGTGACCAGCCGCAGCTTGTCGCGCTTGGGGTGGGCGCGCAGCCCGCGCACCTCGGCCACGACCACGCGCTCCAGCTCGTCGCCGCAGCGACGCACGGACTCGACCTCGATGCCAGCCGAGGTCAGGCGCGCGGCAACCTCGGCCGGGTCGAGCGCGAGCCCGGTCAGCTCCTGCAGCCATGTGTGCGAAGCGAGCATGCTGGGTTTGGCCCTCAGAGCTGCTGCAAGAAACGCGGATCGTTGGCGTAGAGCAGGCTGACGTGGGGGATGCCGTACTTCAGCATGGCCACGCGCTCGATGCCGAGCCCGAACGCGAAGCCGGTGTAACGCTCCGCGTCGTAGCTGACATGCTCCAGCACCACCGGATGGATCATCCCGCAGCCAAGGATCTCGATGAAGCCGGTGTTCTTGCACACGCGGCAGTCGGGCGCGCCGCTGCGTTCCCAGCGACGGCAGATGGTGCAGCCGATGTCGACCTCGCCGCCCGGCTCGACGAACGGAAAGTAGCTCGGGCGGAAGCGCACCGGCGCCTCGCTGCCGAACAGGCGACCCAGGAAATGGGTCAGCACTCCCTTGAGGTGCGCGAAGCTCACGCCCTCGTCGACGATGAAGCCCTCGAGCTGCGTGAACATCGGCGAGTGGGTGGCGTCGTCATCGCGGCGGAAGGTCGCACCGGCCGACACCACCGCCAGCGGTGGCTTGCGCCGCAGCATCTCGCGGACCTGCACGGTGGAGGTGTGCGTGCGCAGCAGCACGCTGCGCTCGGGCGCGCCCCCATCTGCGCCGGCCACGAAGAAGGTGTCCTGCATGTCGGTGGCGGGGTGGTCCCTGGGAAAACCGAGCTTGTCGAAGTTGTGCTCGTACAGATCGACTTCGGGGCCGTCGGCGACGTCGAAGCCCATCGCCACGAAAATGTCGATCAGCTCGTGCTTGACGCGGCTGAGTGGGTGCAGGCGTCCGGGCACGCGGCCGCGAGCGGGCAGCGTGACGTCTAGGTGCGGGCCCGACAGCTCGGCCTGACGCCGCGCCTGGGTGAGCGCGTCGAGCCGCTCCTGGAACGCGCGCTGGATCTCGTCCTTGAGCTGGTTGGCGCGCCGGCCGAGGTCGCGCCTGCGCTCGGCGGGCAACTGGGGCATGCGCTTCATCGCCCGGGTCAGCTCGCCCGCGGGCCCGACCAGCCGCGCGTTGTGCTCGCGCAGCGCGTGCTCGTCGTCGGCGGCGGCGAACGCCGCCCGGTACTCGCCCGCGCAGCGCTCCAGCACCGCTTCGAACGCGGTCACCTCGTCCATGGGTGCATCACCCGCGGCGGAGGCTCACACATTTCAACGGCCGGCCGCGTCGAGAACCGCTTTGAACCCGCCCGGGTCGCTGACCGCGATCTCGGCCAGAATCTTGCGGTCGAGCTCGATGCCCGAGCGTCGCAACGCGCCCACCAGCTTGCTGTAGCTGGTTCCGTTGAGCTTCGCAGCCGCGCTGATGCGCGTGATCCACAGCCGCCGGAAGTCACGCTTCTTGCGCCGCCGGTGCCCGAAGGCATCGGCCCAGGCGTTGTGCACCTGCTCCACCGCAGCGCCGAACAGGCGGCTGCGGGCGCTGTAGAAGCCCTTGGCGTGCTTGAGCACGCGGTTGCGTCGGCGGCGGGCCTTGAATCCTCGTTTTGCGCGCGGCATAGCTCTGCTCCTGCCTAGAATCCGTAGGGAAGCAGCCGCTTGAAGCGCTTCTGGTCGGTGCTGTCGACCATGTCGTTCTTGCGCAGCCGGCGCAGGCGGCGCGCAGCCTTGCCGCGCATCATATGGTTGCCGCCGGACTTGCCGCGACGCACCCGGCCGGTGCCGGTGACGTGAACGCGCTTGGCCGTCGCGCGGTGGGTCTTGCTCTTGGGCATGCTCTTCTCGCCTTGGTTACGCTGAGCCCGCGCGTACGCGGCACAGCGTGGAGAGGCGCGAAGTTCTAGGAGCCGCGCCCCTGGAAGTCAAGCCAACGGCCTGGGACAAGCGAAAGCCTGGGACAAGCGAAAGCGGGAGAAGCCCGGGAAGCAGGACCGCTCCCGTCCTGACTGCGGGCTAGCGCCGCTCGACCGTGGGGCCCTGGCGGGGCGCCGCGTGCCCGGCGGGGGGCACCGCGGGCGCGCCCGGTTTGGGTTGCGGTCTGACCAGGCCCTTGGGGGGCGCGAGCAGCAGGGTCATGGTGCGCCCTTCCATCTTCGGCTCCGCCTCGACCGTGGCGCTCGAGCCCAGACGCTGCACGATCAACCGCAGCTGGCGCTCGGCCATCTCAGGGTGGGTGATCTCGCGCCCGCGGAAGCGCACCGTGCACTTGACCTTATCGCCCTCGCCCAGGAAGCGCAGGATGTGCCGCAGCTTGACCTCGATGTCGTGATCGTCGGTCTTGGGCCGCAGCTTGATCTCCTTGAGCTCGACGGTCGCCTGGCGCTTGCGGGCTTCGGCCTGGCGCTTCTTTTCCTCGTACTTGAACTTCCCGAAGTCCATGATCTTGCACACGGGCGGGAAGGCTTTGGGGTTGACCTCGACCAGGTCCAGTGAGGCTTCGCGCGCGAGCCGCTGTGCGTCCGGCGTGTCGAGCACGCCCAGCATCTCCCCCTCGGCGCTGACCACGCGTACTTGAGGCACGCGAATACGGTGGTTGATGCGCGGTCCCTGCGCGCCGCCCCGGTCTCTATCACGATCGAAAGGCCTACCAATTGCGATGACTGATTCCCTCCGGTTCGAGGGCAACGCTGCCCTCATTTGAGTCGCGGCGCGCGCGCCATCGAAGGCGCCCGAGCCGCCGGCCGCGCGTGGATGCGCGCCGTACCTTGGTCATAGCTTAGATTGCCCCCCGCGGCGGGAGAGCGGCAGCGCTTCGGCGCGAATCCGGGCGATCAGCGCGTCCAGCGGCATGAAGCCGAGGTCCCGGTCCTCGTCGCGCGAGCGCACCGAGGCGCCGCGCTGCTCGGCCTCGCGCTGGCCGAGCACCGCCAGGTAGGGCAACCGCATGTTTCGGGCATTGCGGATCTTGGCGCCGAGCTTGTCTGCGGACGTGTCGGCGATCGCACGCACGCCCGCCTCGCGCAGCACGCGCACGACTTCGTCGGCGTAATCATTGACTTTTTCGCTGACGGTCAGGACCGCCACCTGCTCCGGCGAGAGCCAGGTCGGAAACGCGCCGCCCACGTGCTCGACCAGCACGCCGAAGAAGCGCTCGACCGACCCGAGCACGGCGCGGTGCAGCATCACCGGGCGGTGGGCGGCGTTGTCCTCGCCGATGAACGTCAGGTCGAAACGCTCGGGCATGTTGAAGTCCACCTGGATGGTGCCGAGCTGCCAGGGCCGGCCCAGCGCATCCTTGAGGTGAAACTCGATCTTCGGCCCGTAGAACGCACCCTCGCCCGGTGCGATCTCGTAGGGCAGGCCGCGCTGCTCGACCGCGAGCTTGAGCGCCTGCTCGGCCTGGTCCCACATCGCGTCCGTGCCCAGCCGGTCCTCGGGCCTGGTGGCGATCACCACGCGCACGTCGCTGAAGTCGAAATCGCGATAGACCGCGTACACCAGGTCGAGGAAGGCCACGATTTCGGCCTGGATCTGTTCGGGGGCGCAGAAGATGTGGGCGTCGTCCTGCGACATGGTGCGCACGCGGGTCAGCCCCTGGACCACGCCCGCGCGCTCGTTGCGGTGCAGGCGCCCGAAGTCGGCCAGCCGCATCGGCAGCTCGCGGTAGCTGCGCCGCGTCATGCCGAACATGAGGCAGTGCCCGGGGCAGTTCATCGGCTTGACCGCGTAACGCATGCCCTGCTCGAGCCGCGCGCTCAACGCCTGCGCGTCTGCGCCGGGCGCGGCCTTGCTCAGCTCGGCCCCCAACGCCTCGAGGTTGTCCATTCCCGCGGCGAAGAACATGTTGGGCGCGAAGCTCGGCAGGTGGCCGGAGGTCTCGAACAGCTCGCGCTCGAAGATCTGCGGGGTGATCACCTCCTGATAGCCGTGCTCCAGGTACAAGCCGCGCACGTAATCGAGCAGGCGGTTGTAGATGGCCGCGCCGCGCGGCAGGAAGAAGGGCGAGGCTGGCGCCAGGCGGTGGAAACCGACCAGCTCGAGCTCCTTGCCGAGCTTGCGGTGGTCGCGCTTTCGCGCCTCCTCCAAGGCGTGCAGGTAGGCGCGCAGCTCCTTCTCCGAGGGGAAGGCGGTGCCGTAGATGCGCTGCAGCATCGGGTTGCGCTCGTCGCCGCGCCAGTACGCGCCCGCGACCGAGGTGAGCTTGACCGCGCGCAGGAAGCCTGTGGACGGCACGTGCGGCCCCTCGCACAGGTCCACCCAGTTGCCGTGGCGGTAGAGCGAGATCTCGCCCTGCAGCCGCTCCAGGTGCTCGACTTTGTAGGTCTCGCCCATCGACTGCAGCAGCTTGCGCGCGTCGTCCTTGCTGACCACCTCGCGGCGAAACGGCAGGTCGGCCGCGATCACCTCGCGCATGGCGGCCTCGATGCGCTCGAAGTCCTGCTCGCTGAAATGGCCGTCGGGGCGGTCGAAGTCGTAGTAGAAGCCGTTCTCGATCGCGGGGCCGAAGGTGACCTTGGTGCCGGGGTAGAGCCGCTGCACCGCGTCGGCCATGACGTGCGCGGTCGAATGGCGGATCACGGCCAGTGCGTCCGGGTCGTGGAGCTTGATCGGCTCGATCCGAGCGTCCGCGGCCACCTGCGTGTGGAGGTCGCGCACGACGCCGTCGGCGCGCACCGCCACCACGTCAGGCGTCAGCCGCCCCTGGGCTTCGAGGAGCTCGCGTGGGGTCTTGCGTGGGCTCGGCGCGACGCCGCCGCTCTGTGCCATGACTAGTAACGCTTGTCGCCGTGCAACGTGTCGCGGTCCGCAAAGCCCACGTCCGCGGCGCTCCGACGCGGCGCCGCCCGGGCGTTGCAACCCAGTAGGCACGGGCGGGATTGAACCGCCGACCCCTACCGTGTCAAGGTAGTGCTCTACCGCTGAGCTACGTGCCTGGGCTGTGAGCCAGGTGCAGGCATGTAGTCTGCGGCCCGGGGGGTGTCAAGGCCGGGAACCGGAGCCCAACGCGGACAGTCCGCGGCCGATTCGGTGCGTTTGCAAGCCCGAAGCAGGGTTGATATCGGTATCCGCGCGATGGCGAAGCCGCACGACGCAGACCCGGGCGCGCCAAAGCACCGGCCGTTGCCCTCGGTCGACATGGCGCTCTTACCGCACGAGCTGCGCGCGCTGCGCGTGCGGCAGGCGATGGTGGCCGTGCTGGGGCTGATGCTGGTCGCCGCTGCGCTGGGGCTGACCGTGGCGCGGCCCTGGTTGAGCTCGCTCGTACACGAAGGGGAAGCCGCGATCACCGACGAGCCGTGGCCGGGCGAGCGGCCGCGTGCACCGGCGACCGGCGAGCAGCCAGCGTTCGATCCCGCGCTGGCCGCAAGCGCTGCGAAGCCGGCGCAAGCCGCGGCGCCCGCGCCCCCCGATGCGCCGGCGCCGCAGCCCGCGATCGCGCTGGCCGCTGCGGGCAACGAGCCGGCGGCAATGGCCGCCGCGGCGGAGCCTGCCGCCGAGCCGCCCGCCGCCGCGGCGGCTTCCCAGCGTCCGTCCGGCACGACCCGCAGCGTGCGCCCGTTCGGCCAGGCGCGGGGCTTTCGCGACGCGTTGGTCAAGGCCGGCGCGTCGGGCGCCGACGCCGACGCGCTGATCGCCGCCTTCGCCAAGTTGGTCGACTTCCGGCACGCGCAGCCCGAGGACGAGCTGGTGCTGGAGCGCAGTCCCAGCGGCGCGCTGCTGGCGCTGGAATACCGCGCGAGCATCACCGAGCGCTACCGCGCCGAGCGCGGGGCGGACGGACATTTCAAGGCCGCGCGTGTGCACGTCGAGGTGGAGCATCACCGCATAGCCAAGGGCGGCTATTTGTCCGACTCGCTCGGGCAGGCGCTGCAGGCGCTCGGCTTGGGCCCGGGGGTCGCCGGCATGTTCGTCGAGGCCTTCGAGGGCAAGATCGACTTCAAGAAGCAGGCGCGCCAGGGCGACAGCTTCAAGCTCCTGCTGGAGGAGGACCGCATCGAAGGCCACTCGCTCGGCTACAGCCGCGTCCACGCGTTGGAGTACAAGGGGGCGCGCGGCGAGATGCGCGCGTTCTGGTTCGAGCCTTCGCCTGGCAAGGGCGAGTTCTACGACGAGAACGGACGCGCGCTGCACGGCGGCTGGCTGCGCACGCCGTTGCGCTACGACCACATTTCCTCGGGCTTCGACATGCACCGCCGCCACCCGATCCTCAAGCGCATCATGCCGCACCAGGGCATCGACTACGCCGCCGCGCCCGGGACCACGGTGTGGGCCGCGGCCGATGGCGTTGTCAGCTTCGCCGGGCGCCGCGGGCCCAACGGCAACCTGATCGCGATCAAGCACGGTGGCGGCTTCGAGACCTTCTACGCGCACCTCTCTCGTATCGCGCGCGGCATCAAACGCGGCGTCCACGTCAAGCAGCGCCAACCGATCGGCGCGGTCGGCTCCACCGGGCGCTCGACCGGCCCGCACCTGCACTTCGCGCTCAAGCGCCGTGGCACCCTGATCGACCCGGCCCCACAGCTCAATGGCCCGGGCAAGCCGTTGCCCGCCAGCCTGCTGCCCAAGTTCAAGCATCAGGTGGCGGCGCTCAAGCGCGAGCTGGCCGCGATCGCGCTCGCACCGGCGCCCGCGCCCGCCGCCGCGCAGCAGAGCGACGACTTCCACGACGATTCGGTGGACCTGTGAGCGGCGGCCGCGGGCGCATGCCGCGCGCGCGGTTGCAAGACGGCCTGCGGCCCGTCTCGACACGGAGGACTTGACCGGTTCCTGGCTCGTCCTTCGACCTCGTGGCGGTGTTGCGCGGGCTTGAAATACAGTCGAGTATTCCTGCGCCCGCGCGCCTTGCCACGAGGCCGAAACCCTGCGCCATCAACCGCTTGACCCGCGAGGGCGCGCCCTCCTTGCAGCAACGCAGACGCCGATCCAGGAGCACGTTGGCCCGTTGGACCGAACCCGACTACAACGCTTGAGCCCACTGCTGGCGATCGCCGCGGTGGCGGCCCTGCTGCTGGTGCGGCTCTCCGGCTTTGGTATCTGGGATCCGTGGGAGGTCGAGGTTGCGGAGCCCGCGCGCCGCCTGGCCGCCGGCGAGAGCGTGCGAGTGCCGCACGTCGGCTTCTGGCTGGTCAGCCAGGGTTTTCGGCTGTTCGGCGTGCACGAGTGGAGCGGGCGGCTGCCGATCGCGCTCGGCGGCGTAGCGATGGTGGCGCTGACCTACGCCTTGGTGGCGCGCTTCGTGGACCGCCGCGCCGGCATCTACGCGGTCCTGATCGCAGGCACCAGCCCGCTGTTCATCTTCAACGCGCGCACCATGCTGGGCGAGGCGCCGGCGTTCGCGCTGCAGACCGCGATCGCGCTGTGCGCGGCGATGGCGGTGTTTTGCCGGGGCCGCGCGGCGGCGCGGCTGGGCTGGCTGGCCGCGGCGTTGCTGGCCTGCGGGGCCGGCGCCTGGGCCCGGGGCGCGCTGCTGTGCGTGCTGCCGCCGCTGGCGGCGGTGGTGATCGTGGCCGCGCTCGAGGGCCGCCTACGCGGCAAGGCCGACGACGGCGCCGACCCGCTGGCCGCGCGCGTGCTCCTGGGTGCGCTGCTGCTGCTGGGCGCGCTGGTGGCGCGCGACATCGCAAACGACGCAGCGGGCTTCAGCGTGTGGCTGGGCGGCTCGCCCGAAGGCGGCCAGCCGCCGAGCTTCGACGCGGAGCTCGAGCGCGTGTTCCACGCCTTCGCGCCGTGGAGCGTGCTGCTGCCGCTAGCGCTGGCGCGCTTGCCGCTCCTGCCCAACGCCCCGCCCGAACGACAGGACCCCGAGCGGCGCCTGCGCCTGCTGCTGGTGCTGTGGATCGCGTTCAGCTACGGCGCGCTCACCCTGTTCATGTCGCGCTACGGCCACAAGGTCGCGCTCGCGCCGGTGGCCGCGCTGGCGGGCGCGGTCGCGCTGCTGCTGCGCGACGTCGAGCGCGGCCGCGAGGCGCTGTGGCCCGCCGCGATCGGCGCGCTGCTGCTGGGCCTGCTGCTGATCCGCGACTACGCGCTGTATCCGATCGGCCCGGTGCACGGCATGCCGCTGGCGGATTTCACCGTACCCGACGTGTTCAACCCGAGCGGGCACTGGGCTGCGCTGATCGGGCTGTTCTGCGTCGCCGCCGTGCTCGCGCTGGGCGCGCACGAGGCCGACGGCGGCGGGCTGGCGCTGGCCGGGCCCTACCGCTTGATCCAGCAGCAATGGCGGCGTGGGCTCGCCGACAAGCTGTGGCTGCTGGCGCTCGGCAGCGCACTGCTGGCGTGTGCGGTGTTTGGGCTGATGTGTCTGATTCCGCCGCTCGCGGCGCTGTTCACCACGCTGGCGGTCAAGGTCGGCAAGGCGCTGCTGCTGGTCGCGCTCGCGATTCCACTGCTGGTGGTGGCGGCGCAGCTGATGCTCTACGCCTACGCCAAGCTGCGCGACCGCCGCAGCCTGCCCGTGCTGGTCGCCGGGGCCTGCGTCGGCGGCTATGCGGCGTTCGGCTTCATGCCGGCGCTGAGCGCGCACTTCTCGCCGCGCGAGGTCTACGAGACCTACAACCAGCTCGCGGGCTCGGGCGAGACGCTGGTCGAGTACAAGGTCGGCGCGCGCGCCGCGGCGTATTACGCCAAGGGCGCCGCAGCCGAGGTGGAGACGCTCGGCCAGCTGATGAAGCAGCTAATCTCGCCAGAGCGGCGCTGGGCGGTATTTCCGAGCGCCGACCTGCCCAGCATCGACCGCATGTTCCGCGCGCGCACCGGCCACCACCTGTTCGTGGCGGATGCCCGCAACGCGCGCGTCTTGCTGGCGAGCAACCTTGCGGTTCCGGGCCGCAGGGATCAGAGCTTTCTGTCGGAGTTCGTCAAACGCGAGGCGCCGCCAATCAAGCACCCGCTGCACGCTCGCTTCGACGACAGCATCGAGCTGCTCGGTTACGACCTGCGGGTGCCGCACGGCGACCACGTGGGCGCCGGCGAGTACTTCGAGCTCACCTGGTACTTCAAGGCGCTGCGGCCGGCGGGCAACTACCGCGTGTTCGTGCACATCGACGCCGAGACCATGCGCATCCACGGCGACCACGACCCGGTCGACGGCCAGTACCCGGTGCGGCTGTGGGACCCGGGCGACGTGATCATCGATCGCCAGAACCTGGAGGTGCCTCCCACCTATCCGCCCGGCCCCTACACCATCTACGTGGGGTTTTACGAGGGCGACACGCGCATGCCCGTGACGGAGGGACCCAAGGACAACGCCAATCGGGTGATCGCGGGGGTCTTGCGTATTCGCTGACCCGATGCAAGAACCCGGACGAGACCCATGTCCTTCGACGAAGATGACGGCGGCGGCGCCGAACGGCGCGAGCATCAACGCTTCGACACCTCGATCGCAGTCGACTATGCGAGCGGGGACACGTTTCTGTTCGCGTACCTGACGAACATCAGCGAGATGGGCATCTTCATCCGCACCGAGCAGCCGCTGAGCGTCGGCACGCGGCTGCGGCTGCGCTTCCACGTCGACGACGCGGACCCGCTCGTGCTCGACGGCGAGGTCGCCTGGATCAACCCCTACCGGCCGCTGGGCGAGAACATCAATCCGGGCATGGGCGTGCGTTTCACCCAGCTCACCGCGGAACGGCGCGAGCAGGTGGTCGCGCTGGTGCGTACGGTGGCCTACCTGCGCGACGACTGACTGGCGGCTCAGCCCGGCGCTCAGCCGACCAGGCGCAGGCGAGCTTTGCGCGGCGTGGCTGCGACTCCGGGCGCGGGCGCACGCAGCGGAAGGCGGGGGCGAAAGCGGCGGCGGTCGGCGTGCGCGCGCACACGCAGGCGTTGCGCGATCGGCGCGGCGGGGGCACGCGGCGGTCGCGTGGCGGTCGCAAGCGGCACGCTGGGCGCGCGCGCGGCGCCGAGCAGCGGTCCCTCCGCCCGCCACTCGAGCTCGAAGCCGTCGACTTGCAGCACCGCCTCGGCCGCAATGCGCGGAGGCGGCAGGGGTGGGGGTAGCCCGCGCAGCAGCCCGCTGATGCGCGCGCCCTCTTGGGCGTCGAGATCGATGAAGCGCAGGCCCATGCCCGCCGGACCGCTGTCGGCCTGACGGCGCGAGAGCTGCACGCGCACCACCTCGGCCATCGCGGTCACCGGCCAGCCGTGGTCGGGCCAGCCGGGCGGCCGGAAGCTCACCACCACCTCCTCGCCCTCGTCGAGCGCCAGCCCGCTGTCGAGCCATAGCCCGTAGGGCGACAGGTTGGTGGCCATCAGCGGCGCGATCTCGTCCCAGAGCGCGCTCAGCACCTGGCATTCCATGCGCACGGCGCGGCGCAGCGCGCTGCGCCGTGAGCCGATGGATGCGATCGAGGGGGACATGGCAACCTCCGCGCGACAAGCGCCTGTCCCACATTGTAGGAGAGCAGCCGATCAGCCCCCAAAAAAGCTGCCGAAGCGGTGCACCGACAGCTGCGGGCTCAGACTCGGGTTTCGCCCGCTTTCCAGCGGCCCTCACTTGTGCAGCGCTTTTCGGGCCGTCCCCTGCTCTTTGAAAGGCGACCTACCCTTCCTGCGTCGCACCAAACGCCTTGAACCCCCCTATCCTGCGCGATCATCCGCCCCAGAAGGGCGAAACCGGGCTCAGAGCTCGACCGCGCGCGTGCGGTCGAGCTGATAATCGCCGCCCGCGAAGTGGCCGGGCCAGGCGTGCACGCGCCCGGGCGAAACCTCGAACAGCCACAAGCCTTCGCGCCCCTCGTCGGTCGCGCTGCCGGCGCCGAACAAGTGCGGACCCCCGGGCGGCAGCAGGTGATAGCAGCGGTGGATGTGGCCGTGGAGGATCGCGCACCGCGGCACCGCGGCGCAGATGCGCAGCAGCGCGTCGGCGTTCTCGAGCCCGTGCGAAAAGCGATCGGGGGTGCCGTCGCGGCGCCGCGGCGCGTAGTGTGTGGCCAGCAGGACGGCGCGCTCCCGCAGCCGGGAATCGGCGAGCAGGACGGGCAAGGCGTCGAGCTGCGCCTGCGGGATGCGGCCGCTCGAGCGCCACGGCTGCGGGTTCGGGCGCGCGCTGTTGACCGTGACCACCGCCAGCCCGGGCTCGTACAGGCGAACCGCAGGCCAGCCGTCGTCGACCGCGTGCTCCGGCCAGTCGGTGCCCAGCAGATCGCCGAACACCCGCGCGAAGCGGCGATCGGCGACGGTGTCGGGCATGTAGAGGTCGTGGTTGCCGGGCACGGTGACGAAGCCGCGCGGCCTGCGCGTGAGCGGCTCGACCGCAGCCCGCGCGGCCTGCAGCTCGGGCAGCGTGCCGAGCGCGGTGTAGTCGCCGGTGCAGATCACGAGATCGATCGCCTCGCGCTCGGCGAAGCGCGCGAGCGCTTCGAGCTTGCTGCGCGCGGCCGCGAAACGCCGCTTGCGGCGCAAGAGCAGGTTCACGGCACCGAGCGCGCGCTTGCCCAGCAGCTCCCGCGCCGGCAGCGCCCGCAACGCGACGTCGACGTGCACATCGCTGAAGTGCAGCACCCGGATCATCGCAGCCGATGATCCTCCCGATAACTCAACGCTTGCTGTATTGGAAGCGCTTGCGGGCGCCGGGCTGGCCGGGCTTCTTGCGCTCCTTCTTGCGGGCGTCGCGCGTCAGGAAGCCGTTTTCCTTGAGCTTGGGACGCAGCCCCACGTCGATCACCAGCAGCGCGCGCGAGATGCCGTGGCGCACGGCGCCTGCCTGTCCCGACTCGCCGCCGCCACACACGTTGACGGTGACGTCGAGCTCGCCAGCCTTCTCCACCAGCTCGAGCGGCTGGCGCACGATCATCTGCGAGGTCTGGCGCGGAAAGTACTCCGCCACCGGTCGCCCGTTGACCGTGATGCTGCCGCTGCCAGGACGCAGGAACACGCGGGCGACCGCGTTCTTGCGCCGACCGGTGCCATAGGCTTTGCCGTGGATGGTGGCCATCGTTACCTTCGACTCAAGACTTCAGGGGAAGTGCCGCGGGCTGTTGGGCGGCGTGCGGATGGGTGGCGCCGACGTAGACCTTGAGCTTGGACGCCACGCGGCGCCCGAGCGGACCCTTGGGCAGCATGCCGACCACCGCACGCTGGACCGCGCGTTCGGCGTGGTGCGCGAGCATGTAGCGATAGGGGCGCTGCTTGAAGCCGCCGGGGATGCCCGAGTGGGTGCGGAAGAACTTGCCGTCGAGCTTGTTGCCCGTGAGCTTGACCCGTTCCGCGTTGACCACGATCACGAAGTCGCCGGCGTCCATGTGCGGGGTGAAAGTCGGCTTGTGCTTGCCGCGAAGCACCGACGCCACCTGCGACGCCAGCCGCCCGAGCGGCTGATCAGCGGCGTCGACGACCCACCACTTGCGGTCGACTTCGGACGGCTTTGCGCTGTGAGTAGGCATAGTTGCAACCGCGCGGGCGCGAGCTTCGGAGTCCCGCGGGGAGCGGTTTAGTAGCCGCGGGCGCGTCCGGTGTCAAGCGGGCGACGGGGATCGCGGCCAGGTGCGAGGGCGCGGGCAGACGCCGAAACGCGGCTCTGGCATCCGGAGCCCGGCCGCGCGAGGATAGCCGTGTAGGGGGCTCGCCGGGGGCGGGTCGCCCCACGGGAAGGTCCCTCATGCTGCGTTCACGGCTCGCTGCACTCGTGCTGCTCACCCTGCTGGTCTGCGACCCCAAGGCCCTGGCCGCGGGCGACGGCAAGGTGAGCTGCGAAATCAGGGAAAACGGGCAGGCCGCCTCGGGCACGATCGCGGTGCTCGACGGCTCCAACGAGCTGGTGCGCGGAACCTGCGGCAAGCCGCTTTCGGTTCCGGTCGGCTCGCACGTTGCGGTGCTGAGCCTGGACGGCGCGCTCGATGCGCCCCAGCAGCGCCAGCCGCTGGAGGTGGCGGCCGGGGACGCGCCGCGCAAGCTGGTGGCCGACTTCGCGACCGGCCTGCTCGAGGTGCGCATCACCAGCCAGGGCCGCGACACCGCGGGCATGGCGATCATCCGCAAAGACAGCCGTCAGATCGGCACGCTGGGCAGCGGGGTGTCCGCGCACCTCAGCGCCGGCACCTACGCGGTCGTGGCGCGCTACCGCACCCAGGAAAAGCGCTTCGACGGCGTGCGCATCGACAAGGGCCAGCGCACGGTTCTGGACGCCGGCTTCGAATGATCGCGCCGCGGCTGCGAGGCGCCGCGCGCGCGGGGCTCACCTCCGCGCTGTGTCTGAGCGCAGCGTGCGTGCCGCCGGCGCGCGGCGACAGCGGGAGCGCGGCCAGCGCGCCGGTCGAGCTGACCCTGACCGGCGCCGACGGCCACCCCCTGGAGCTCGCGGCGCTGCGCGGACGGCCGCTGCTGTTGTTCGTGTTCACGACCTTCGACCAGACCTGTCAGCTCGCGCTGACCCCGCTCGAGAGCTTCCTGCGCTCCCGGCCGAAGCTGCGCGCGCTGGGCATTGCGGTGCAACCCAACCCCGAGCAGCTGCTACCGCTGTATCGCGAAGCGCTGGCGGTGAGCTTTCCGCTTGCCTACGAGCCGCACAACCGCGTGCTCACGGACACGACCCCCCTCGGGCACATCGACACCGTGCCGACCTACCTGCTGCTGGACGCAAGCGGGCGCCTGATCGCGCGCCACGTCGGCGCCCTGGACCAGGCCGCCCTGGCCGAATTCACTGCCCCGCTGGCCCGCTGAGGGTTCACGCAAGGAGCATGAAACCTGGCGGGCCGGAAGGCGGAACGAGCGAGTCAGATCAGCAATGAGCCCTTCCCGTCTTCCCGCCCTGCCTGTGATTGCGAAAGCCCCGGGCTCTGCTCGTCACGTCGGCCGCTCGATGCCGGCCTCACTCCACAGGGAGCCCAGCTCCTTGCCGAACTCGCTCGCCAGCAGCCACGTCACCTCGTCGGCGGTGGTGCACTCGAGCGCGCTGGTCGCCACCGCGTGCGCCTTCTCGCTGTCGATGCGGCGCAGCACCTCGCGCACCAGCGGTAGCGCGCTCACCGGAACGGAGAGTGTGCGGTAGCCGAGCCCCACCACGATCGGCAGCACGAAGGCGTCCGCGGCCATGTCGCCGCACATCGATAGCGGCTTGCCCTGGCCAGCGGCGCCTCTGACCACGGTGGCCAGCATGCGCAGCACCGCAGGGTCGAGCGACTGCGCCAGGTAGGCCACCGCCGGATTGCTGCGGTCCACCGCCAGGGCGTACTGCACCAGGTCGTTGGTACCGACGGAAAGGAAGTCGCACTCCTGCGCGAAGCGATCGGCCATCATCACCGCCGACGGCAGCTCGATCATCACGCCGACCTCGGGCGATCCGCTCTGCTCGCCGCGTTCCTGCAGGGCCGCGCGCGCTTGCTCCATGGCGGCGCGCGCCTGGCGCAGCTCCTTCAGGCCGGCCACCAGCGGGAACATCAGACGCACCGGCCCCAGCGTCGAGGCGCGCAGCACCGCGCGCAGCTGCGCACCCAGCAGCTCCGGCCGCGCCAGCGCGAGCCGAATCGCCCGCAGCCCGAGCGCGGGGTTGGGCACCGCAGGCACGGCGGCGCTGCCCTTGAGCGCCTCGCCGCCCATGTCGATGGTGCGCAGCGTGACCACGTGCGGCAGGGTCTTGCGCACGATGTCGGCATACACCTCGTACTGCTCGGCCTCGGTCGGCGGCTCGGGGCGGTTCAGAAACAGGAACTCGGTGCGGTACAGCCCGATGCCGTGGGCGAAGACGCGCGCCGCCAGCGCCGCCTCCGCCGGCAAATCTACGTTGGCCATCAGCGCCACCGCGACGCCGTCGCTGGTCTGCGTGCGCGCGCCGCTGCTCTCGCGCAGCTTGCGGGTGAACTGGCGAAAGCGCCGCGAGCGCACGCGCGCGCGATCGCACTCCTCCGGGCTCGGCTCGAGCACCACCTCGCCGCCGAATGCATCCACCACCAGCTCGTCGCCCTCGCCCACGCGCTCGGTAATACCGGCCACGCCGACGATCGCCGGGATCTCGAGCGCGCGCGCGAGGATCGCGCTGTGGCTGGTGGCGCTGCCCAACCCGGTGACGAGCGCGGCCACTGGCGTCTCGATCAACTGCGCCGCATCGGCCGGGTGCAGGTCGTCGATCACCAACACCGCATCCTCGAGCCCGGTGGGCAGCGAGGAGACGCGGCCGGCGAGCTGCGCGATGATACGGCGGCCGACGTGCTCCACGTCGACCGCGCGATCGCGGAAGTAGTCGACCGGCGCCTGCGCCAGGTGGTGGGCGATCTGGCCGATGGCGCGCTCCACCGCCCATTCGGCGCTGACCTGGTCGCGCGAGATCGCTTCTGTCGCGATGTCGACCAGCAACTCGTCGCTGTGCATCATCAGGTGCGCCTCGAGGATCAGTCGGTAGTCGGCGGGCGCGTCCTCCCCCATGCGCTGGCGGATGTCCTCCAGCTCGCCGCGCGAGCGATCGATCGCCTGCCGCAGGCGCTCGATCTCGAACTCGGTCTCGCCGTCCTCGATGCGGTGGTGCCGCACGTGCTGGTGGCGCGAGTCGATCACGATGGCCTTGCCCACGCCCACGCCGGGCGCCGCGACGATACCCCGCAACACGACCCGCTCGCGGGTCATGGCTGCGACGCCCCCACGGACAACTCCGCCAGCGTGTGCCGAAGGCGCATGATGCGCTCAGCTCCCCTCCCCAAAGCGATCGCCGATCAGGGCCCCGATGGCGTGCACGGCCTGCTCGGCATCGTCGCCCCGGGCCACGACCGTGATATCCGAGCCGGGCTGCCCGCACAACAGCAGCAGCTCGATCACGCTGCTGGCGCGGGCCTTCTGACCGTCCTTTTCGATCAGGACGTCGGCGCTGAAGCTCGCCGCGAGCTTGGACAGCACGCTGGCGGCCCGGGCATGAAGCCCAAGCTGATTGATGATGCGGAAGGTTCTCCGGACCTCGGCCACCAGAACCGTTCGACCCCTCCTGACGGTTCGGCCCACGGAGGGCTCCGAACGGGGTACGCGCGACCTCGATGGATAGTAGGGACGATTCGTTCGCCGCGCAACGCGCACGGGCACAGCGCGGCCGAAACGAAGACACTTGTTACGGGCCTGCAACGCGTCAATCGGCCATCGACACGTCGCGGTGCTCGACACGCACGTCGCCGGCGCCGCGCAGGGCCTCGGCCAGGGCCTCGGCCACGGCCACCGAACGATGGCGGCCGCCGGTGCAGCCGACCGCAATGGTCAAGTAGCTCTTGCCCTCGCGCTCGTAGCGCGGCAGCAGCTTGGTGAGCAGCGAGCTCAGATCCTCGAGCAGCTCACGGCCCTCCGAGGTCTGAAGCACAAAGGCAGCGACCTCGGGATCGAGCCCGGTCTTGGGACGCAGGGCCGGCACGAAATGGGGATTGGGCAAGTAGCGCAGGTCGAACACCAGGTCGGCGTCCACCGGTAGCCCGTACTTGAAGCCAAACGACACGATCCGAGTGATCATGTGCGAGCGCCGCCCGCCGCGCGCGATGTAGTCGACGAGCATGCGACGTAGGTCGTGCACCGACATGCCGGTGGTGTCGACGAGCAGGCCGGCGCGGCCTCGCAGGGGCGCCAGCCGCTCGCGCTCTCGCTGGATCGCCTCGAGCAGGTTGCCGCCGGGCGCCAGCGGATGGGAGCGGCGCGTCTCGCTGAAGCGCCGCACCAGCTCGTCGTCCTGCGCCTCGAGGAAGACCAGCTCGACCTGATGGCCGGCGGCGACCAGCGCGTCGAGCACATCCAGGGCGCCCTCCAGAAAACGCCCGGTCCGCACGTCGACGCCGACCGCGAGCCTGCGCAGCTCCTGCTCCTCGGTCAGCAGCTCGACCAGCCCGGGGATCAGCGCAGGCGGGATGTTGTCGACGCAGAAGTAGCCCAGATCCTCGAGCACGCGCAGCGCGGTGCTGCGCCCGGCGCCGGACATGCCGGTGACGACCACCATGTGCAGCGAGCTCACGGTGCCAATCTACCACCCGGGCAGGCCCCGAGTCCTGAATCGGGTTCGGTCAGCGGTGAGCGCGACTGTCAGTGGCGCAGCTCTTCCTCGACCACGATCTGAAACGCGTCCTGACTGGAGGCCGCCCGAAGCAGGCGGCTGCGGACGGATTGATCTTTGAGCACCCGCGAGATACGCGCGAGCATCCGCAGCTGATCGGCCGGGTTCTGCCGCGGGCCGAGCACGGCGAAGAAGATGTGGGCCAGCCCGCCGTCGGCGGAGTCGAACGGCACGCCCTCGGGGCTGATCGCCACCACCACCCGGAAGTCGGCGATATCCACGCGGCCGTGTGGAATGGCGATGCCGCTGCCGACGCCGGTGCTGGCGACCCGCTCGCGTTCCGAGAACGCCCGGTAGACCGCCTCCTCGTCCAGCCGCTGGTCGCCTTGGGCAAACATCCGCGCCAGCGCCCTCAGCGTCCCTTCCTTGTCGGCGGCGCAGAGATCGGTGCGAATTCTCTCGACTTTGAGCACGTCGGCCAAGCGCATGGGTACTGCCCTTCGACGCGTTGGGGGGACCAGCCATGAGCCGTCCCCCCAAACGCCGCCGAGTATAGCCAACTTTTCCGGGCCAAGCCCGC
This sequence comes from uncultured delta proteobacterium, assembly GCA_963778655.1. GTDB lineage: Bacteria > Myxococcota_A > Polyangia > Polyangiales > JAFGIB01 > CAVZVA01. The sequence goes on along the minus strand of CAVZVA010000005.1, from coordinate 214,456 downwards.
CGCGGGCCGGCGAAAAAGCGCCCCGGTCCGCCGGCTCACTCCCCGGGGCTCTCGCTCGGAAGCCGGCCGCGGCGGTGGTCGCCGGCCAGTTCCTTGGCGCGATTGATCTGGCGGTGGATCTTGTCGACCACCAGGTCGATGGACGCGTACATATCCTCTTGCTCCGCGCGCCCCTGATGGTGCTCGGCACCGGCGCTGAAGCTCACGTCGACGCAGTGCAGATGCCGTTCGAGGGAGAACGTGACCTGCGCGTCGAGCGGCGCTTTGAGATACTTCTGCAACTTACCGAGCTTGTCGGCCGCGTAGCTCTTGATCGCGTCCGACGATTCCAGGTTGCGGAACGTGAATTCGATATGCATGCGCTCCTCGTGAAACCCGGGGTCTCCAGCTTGAGTGACAAAGACAAACCAAGCGCCGCGCGCGGCCGATCGCCCGGACCGCGCCAACCCTCACCTTGCCAACCCGCGGCGACCGGGGCCGATTCCAGCACCCCCCGCACCCTCGTTTGGCACAAATCGCGTCGCTCATTCAGAAGTACTTCTTGCGTTTGGACGAGCTGAGCAGCCCCAGCATCTCGCGGTACTTGGCCACTGTTCGCCTCGCGATCATGATCCTCTGCTGCGCCAGCAGCTCGACGATCTTCTGGTCGCTGTAGGGCCGGTGCGCGTCCTCGGAATCAATCAGCTTCTTGATCGCTTGCTTGACGCTTTCGGAGGCGATGTCGTCCTGGTCCGAGGAACGCCGGATCGCGCTGTTGAAGAAAAACTTGAGCTCGAACAGCCCGCGGGGCGTGGCCACGTACTTGTTGCTGGTGACGCGCGAGATGGTGCTCTCGTGCATGCCCACCTCCTCGGCCACGTCGCGCAGAATCATCGGCTTGAGGTGCTCGATGCCCAGCTCGAAGAAGTCGCGCTGCTTGCTCACGATGCACTCGGTGACACGCTCGATCGTCTTGCGCCGCTGATCGATGCTGCGGATGAGCCACTGCGCGCTGCGCATCTTGTTCTGAATGTATTCCTTGGCCTCGGGCTGGCCCTGCATCACCGAGCGGTAGAACCCACTGATCTTGAGCCGCGGCATACCGTCGTCGTTGGCCACCACGAAGTAGCGATCGCCGACCTTGTGCACCCACACGTCGGGCTCGATGTACTGGGTCTGCGCGGAGACGAAGTTGCGCGCCGGCCTGGGCTCCAGCTCGCCGATCACCTGGGCCACGTCGTAGACGTCGTCAATGTCCACGGCGAGCTTCTTGGCGATGCCCTGGTAGTTGCGGCGCTCCAGATCGGGCAGGTGCTCGTCGATGATCTTGAGCACCAGCGCGTCCATGTCCCAGTGCTCCGCCTGCACCCGCAGGCACTCGCACAGGTCGCGGCTGGCGACGCCGATCGGGTCGAAGCGCTGGATCATCTTGAGCACTTCTTCGGCGTCCTCGGGGTCGAGATCGGCTTCTTGCGCGAGCTTGGGCACCACCTGCTCCGGCGTCAGCCCCTCGAGCGTGAGGTAACCCTTGTCGTCCAGGTTGCCGAGCACCAGCGCGGCAAAGCGGCGCTCGTTCTCGACCATGTCGCTCATCCGCACCTGCCACTCCAGGTGATCGGTCAGATCCTCGCTTTTGCTGAGCGTGGTCTCGTAGCTGGGCAGCTCGTCAAAGCCCCGGTACGAGCCTCCCGGCATCGGAGCCTGCATCGCGTGGTTCTCGATGTAGCGCTCCCAGTCGATCTCGGAGACCTTCTTGTCGGCGGAGCGCGTGTCGAGATCGCCATGACGCTCGGCCAGGCTCTCGCCGTTGGTCGCGCGCGCTTCGCCGTTGCTCCCGCCTTCGGAGGGCATCCCACCGCCCTCGACCTCGCGCTGGTCCTCGAGCACGGGGTTCTCGAGCAGCTCCTGGCGCACCGTCTCGACCAGCTCCATGCGCGACATCTGCAGCAGGCGGATCGCCTGTTGCAGCTGGGGCGTCATGACCAGCTGCTGGGACAGCTTGAGCTGCTGCTTGAGCTCCAAGGGCTTCGGTACCTTCCCGCTCGGGCCGGGGTCGCGCCTAGCAACCCCCGTGCCGTTTCCTAAGTATACGTCGGGGCCGGGCCGAAGGAAGGCGAATCCCGGCTCCGCGGGCGGCTCCGGCCGCGATCGCGAAAAAGAGCTTGACGCCGCGTCGCTCGACCGTGCATCCGCCTCACCGACCAGGGGGGGACTGCAAATTCGCGGCCTTGGCGCGCGGCGCGCGCCTCGATCCGTGGCCCTTCCAACACGCCGCGCGCGGGGCTCGAGCGGGGTTTGGTGCCCGCCTTCGTTCCGTGTTAAGGTGCAGGGCCCAAGGGCACTTGGATGAGAGAGCCCGGCGAGGCGGGGCTCGACCGTGGACACCTCTTCCACATCAGAATCCGATGGCGCGCCGCGCATACTCGTCGCCGAGGACGACGCGCTGACGCGGGAGTACCTGAGCACCCTGCTCGAAGCGAACGGGATGCAGGTCATCACCGCCGACGACGGTCACAAGGCGGTGGCCAAGGCGCGCGATGGCGAGCTGGACCTGGTGCTGCTTGACGTGGTCATGCCCGGTCTGGACGGGCTGGACTGCTGCCGGCTGATCAAAGGCATGATGCACGACGCCTTCCTGCCGGTGGTGCTGCTGACCGCCAGGGCCGACGGGGACAGCCGGGTCGCCGGGCTGCGCATCGGCGCGGACGACTACGTGTGCAAGCCCTTCGACGAGCGCGAGCTGCTGGCGCGTTTGCACAACCTGCTGCGCCTCAAGCGCATGCACGATCAGATCAACCGGGCCAGGGAGCACCTCTCCACGCTGGCGATCCAGGACGATCTCACGGGGCTGTACAATTATCGCTATCTGCACACGCGCATGAGCGAGGAATTCAAGCGCGCCGAGCGCTACCGCGAACCGCTTTCGTGCGTGATGATCGACGTCGACTACTTCAAGCGCGTCAACGACCGCCACGGTCACAACGCAGGCGATGAGGCGTTGCGCGAAGTCTCGGTGCGCCTGCTCAAGGCAGTGCGCGAGGTCGACGTGGTGGCGCGCTACGGTGGCGAGGAGTTCCTGCTGGTGCTGCCCAGCACCAACTTCTCGGGCGCGCTGTCGGTGGCCGAACGGGTCTGGCGGGCTGTGGGCGGCGAGCCCTTCGGCCTGAACGTCGGCGCCAGCGAGCGCGTCACGGTTTCGGTCGGCGTGGCGGTTTATCCGAGCCGCGACATCAAGTCCAAGGACCAGCTGCTGAAGGCCGCAGACCGCGCGCTGTACCAGGCCAAGCACGAGGGCCGCGACCGCATCTGCGTGTTTCAGCACCAGGGCTACATCTACCGCCCCGAATCGATGCGCCCCTGATCCAGAGGGTGCGCGCGTCGCGGCGGGACCCCCAGACGCAGGCCGGCGACGATCAACGGCAGGCTGGCGAGCGCCACGGCGTAGAGTCCGCTGCCCACGTGCAGCTGCAGCTGCTGGCCGTCGCGCGCCGCCAGCAGCGCTACCGCGCGGCGGGCCGAAAACCAGGTGGACACGGCGGAAAGGAGCGGGACGCAGCCGACCAGCACCACCGCCAGCCGCGCGCCGCGCAGCGCGTGCGGGCTGCGGCGCCGGTAGAGAATCGCAAGCTCGGCCCACGCGGCCACGGGCAGCAGCCACAGCCGCGGCGTGCCGCGCAGCGCGAGCTGCAACATGCTGCCGCCCATGTGCAAGGAGCCGCTCACGTTGCCCAGCGGCAACGCGGCGAAGGCCAGCAGCCACAGCAGCGCGCTGGCAGCGACCCAACCACGGCCCAGCCGCGGCGAGAACCAGGCCAGGGACTCGCGCTCCGGTAGCGCCCGTTCGGCCGCGCCCGGCAGCTGGGCCCAGGGCAGCAGGCCGAGCTCGTGCTCGGGGCAGTGCGTCAGCCCCTCGAAAGCCTCCCCGCAGAAGGGACAGAACAGGACCTCGTCCATGCTACAAGCTTGCCATGGACAACCCGAGCCGACCCAAGGACCAAGAGGCCCTCGTGATCAAGGCGGACGACGAGATCGCGAAGGGGCGCTTTTCCAATCTGGCGCAGGTCGCGAGCAGCCAGGACACGTTCGTGCTCGACTTCGCGTTCGTGCAGGGCAAAGCCGGCTGGCTGCTGTCGCGGATCCTGATGTCGCCGCAGCACGCCAAGCGCTTCAACATGGCGCTGGCCGAAACGATCGCCAAGCACGAGGCGCACTTCGGCAAGATCGGGTCCGGGCCGACGCTGCAGTAGGCAGCCGTCGCGCCGCGTTCGGGGTGCGCTCGAAGCCCTGACTCCCTTCCGCAGCCGGGCTGAACGGCGGCGGTGGTCAGCGCGGGAGGTCAGAGATATGATGGGACCCTCCGGACGCTGAATCCGCGCGCACCACACCAAGGCAAAGGATCGGAGATGACCTACATCGGGGCGGCAACCGCAGCCCAAAGTCGTCAGTTGCTGGGCACGGTGCTCGAGACGCTGCAGCAGGATCCCAACGTGCCCCAGGACGTGCTCAGCGTCGCGGAAAACATCGCGCACGCCGTGGGCGCGCTGTTCGAAGCCGAGCGCGCGTCCTCGGACGTCGATGGCAAGGCCAGCGTTCGGCATGCGATGGGGTCGCTCAGCCAGACCATGGCGTTGCTGCAGGACGTGAGCACGCGCCACGCGGGCATCGGCAACGCCACCCGCACCCTGGCCGAGGTGATGAGCAAGCTGTATCCGCTGGCGCAAGCGCCGACGATTCGCCCGTCGCGACCGCCCGGTCAGCTGGGCCTGCAGCGCACGCCCTCGATCCCGGGACCAGCGGGCCTGCCCAAGGAAGCCGCAACGCGTTCGAAGGCGCCCGCCGCCGCGTCCGCCCCCCCTGCGCCGGCGCGCCCGGTGCCTTCTTCCCCCGCGGCTGCGGCAGCGCCGGCGCCCGCCGCAGCACCGCGGCCGGCAGCGCCGGCGCCCGCCGCAGCACCGCGGGCCGCCACGCCGGTCCCCGCCGCGGCGCCTGCACCTGCCGCTCCGGCTCCCGCCGCCCCGCCTGCCGCAGCCCCGGCACCCGCCGTAGCCGCGCCCGTGCCCAGCACGCCGAGCGGACCCCGGGAAGCGCTGGAGGCCAACATCGGAGCCACCACCGAATCGAATTTCTTCGTCGGCTTCTCCGGAGACGTGGCCGAGGGCGGCGTGTTCGTCGCGACCTACCTCAGCCTGCCGGTCGGCACGCCGATCGACCTGTTCGTCACCTTGCCGGGCGGCTTCCAGAAATCGATTCCGGGCACGGTGCGCTTCGTGCGCGATCCGATGGACATGGATTCCGAGCCCGGCATGGGCGTGCGTTTCGACCGTCTCGACGAAGAGGCGCGCGAGCTGATCCTGCGCTTCATCCGCAAGCGACCACCGCTGTTCTACGACGAGTAAGCGCAGGCGGCGCGCGGCCTCGCACGGGGGGGCGGACCGGCCGGCGTGCCGCGGAAAGCTGACGCCGGCCTCGAGCCGCCGTATCGTGGGCCGCGATGAGCACCCGCACGCGCGCCGGGCTGCCCGCGGAGGCAGCGTGAACGGCCAGTGGCTGCAGCCGGGCGCACTGGCGACGATGCCGGCCTACGCGCGGGTCCCCGAAGAGGTGCTGGCCGGCGTGGTGCGCAGTCTCAGCGGCGAGCCGGCGGCCCAGCAGCGCATGGACGCGGCGTTCCGCGTGCTGGAGCGCGATCAGCCCGCGCTGGCGGCGTTTCTGGCCAGCGAGCTCACCAGCCTGGACCAGCAGGCGGCACAGGCGCTGTGCTACTTCCTCTCGCTGGCCGTGTTCCTCGCGTTCCGCGAGTCGTTCGGCCCCCGCCTGGGCAGGCTGAGCCAGCACGACCTAGATGCAGCGCTCGAGAGCTTGGTCGCCGACGGCGAAGTGCGCGGTCAGACCTGTCAGGCCGGCAGCTACAGCGAGGATGTGATCGCGATCGGCCAACCGGCGGTGATGGGTCTGTTGGGCTGCGAGATCGAGCTCGCCCCCGAAGAGGCCGGCGACCTTGGACAGGTGATGCAGGCATTGCTGCTGCAGGTGCTCGCGCTCACCCACGCCGTGGCCCCGGCGTAGGGGTGAGAGCCCCATCCTTCCCGACTTGCCGCCTTCCTGTTGATCCTCCAGCAAGAGCGTTGCCGCGGGCGCGCTAGCGCTCTTCGAGCAGCTTGGTCATCGAGGCTTCGTCGGCGGGCGTGAACTCGAAATCGTCGAACTCGTCGGAGCGGATCCAGCGAAAGTCCTGCACCGCGCACACGCGCACGTCGCTGAGCAGCTCGCACTGGTACAGGTGCAGGTCGACGGTGTAGCGCTCGTAGGGGTGGCGCACGAACGAGATCATCTGCAGCACGCGTACGTCGGCATCGAGCCGCTCGCGGATCTCACGCCGCAGCGCGTCCTCGTCGCGCTCGTCGGGCTCGACGCGTCCGCCGGGAAACTCCCACAGATTCGGCAGCACGGCCGTGGCCCGACGCTGCGTGATCAGGTACTTGCCGCCCGATTCCACGACGGCGGCTACGACTCGCACGATCCGCTCGGACATGAGGCCGCCGTATACCATTCCTGCGGGCGTTCGGCGACGCGGGTCGGCCCGGATGGCGCGACACGGTGGCCGCCCGCGGCCCGCCCAGGGCACGCTCTACCCTATTCGCCGTACTGGGAGATCACATCGGCGCGGGGTCGCTCAACCGACACCACGGAGCTGGTCACCAAGTCGTGGCCCAGGGTCTCGAAGTAGATCGACTCGCCGATCTGGGGCAGGCCCGGATTGGCGGTCATCGCGCCGCTCTCGAAGAAGCGAATCGCCCCCGCGACCGGCAGGTTGAGCGCGAAATGCCTGCGCAGCCACTCGCCATTCTCGCGGTTTCGCACGCCCACACAGGTGTCCTTGCGCACGTGGTATTCTGTGTTGCGGGTGACGAAGACCCTGTGGATGCGTCGGTCTGGTCCGGTGTACCCCATGGATCGGCCTCCTCGCTCGCAAGCGTCCGAGCCCAGTCTACGCGCGGTCCACAGGGCTCCAAATTTTTGACTCCCCGCAGGTGTGCCGTGTGCCCGAGCCCGATTGCCCTGAAGCCAGACAACTTCACGCCGCCCTCGCGCACGCCGTGGGGTGGCAACCAGCTGCTCGGCTGCTTCAAGGCGCGGCTCGGCATCGCTTCGGTGGCGCCCGAGACAAAGGTGGGCGAATCCTGGGAGCTGTCGACCTCGGACGAATTTCCCAGCTTCACCGAGCAGGGGGAGGCGTTGACCGCGGTGCTGGCGCGCAGCCCACGGGCGTGGCTGGGCGACGAGCCACCGCGCACGGACGGTCGCAGCGCGCTGCTGGTCAAGTGGCTGGACGCCGCCGACGACCTCTCGCTGCAGATCCACCCCGAGGACAGCTACGCTGGGCTGGCCGCGGGCGACGCGGGCAAGCTCGAGGCGTGGTACGTGGTTGCGCACCAGCCCGGCGCCGGCTTCTATCTCGGCTTTCGCTCCGGGGTCGGAGAGCGGGAGGTACGCGCGGCGCTCGCAGCCGAGGCAGACCTCGCCGCGCTGATGGCGTTCGTGCCGGTGCAGCGCGGCGATCTGGTGCTGCTGGAGCCGGGCACTCCGCACGCGGTCGGGCGCGGGGTAACGCTGATCGAGCCGCAGGTGGTCGCGCCCGGGCGCCGCGGGGTCACCTACCGCTACTGGGACTGGCGGCGGCGCTACGACCCGAGCGGCAAGCCCTCGGCCGACGGCTCGCCGCGTGCGCTGCACGCAGGCGACGCGCTCGCGGTGACGCGCTGGGAGCGCGCGGCGGACCCGAGCTGGCTCGCATCGCGCCGCGCCGCGTACGGGTGGCCGGCACCCGGGCAGGCGGCCGGCTGCGAGCTGCTGTGCGGGCCCGAAGCGGGCGAGGCCAAGCTGCGCTCGAGCGGGCTACGCATCGCGCGCGTGTGCGGCAACGGCGTCACGCGCCTGCCCGGCTGGAACGCGCTGCGCGCGCTGAGCGTTGTGGAAGGGCGGGTGGTGCTGGGCAAAGGAGCGGAGCGGCTCTCGCTCGCCGCCGGCTGCACGGCGGCAATTCCCGCGGCGGCCGGCGCGCTGCCTTTGGAGCTGCAGCAGGCTCACGCGCTGGTGATGGCGGCCTGCGCGCCGGACCCGACGCCGGGGGACGCGGCTCGCGCTTCATCTGCAGCCTCCGGTTGACGCTGGAGTGAGCCTCGGCAACAGTCCCGGCCACGCCGCCGTCACTGCCGCCGTGGGTGGACCGTGTCCGCAGCGTCCGACGCCCGCTCGGACACGATCCGAGATCGAAACCCAGCCCTCGGAGCACTCGCAGGACCAGCCGTGAGCGACGCCCCCAAGGTCACCATCGTCATCCCCATCTACAACGAGGAAGGCATCCTGCCTTCGTCCGTGGTCGACCTGGTGGACCGGCTCGCGCGCCTGAGCTTCAGCTACGAGCTGGTGCTGGCCGAAAACGGCTCGCGCGACCGCACGGTCGAGATCTGCGACGAGTTGGCGGCGCGCTTTCCCCAACTCTCGTACTTCTCGGTCGGACAGCCGGGGCAGGGCAACTACGGCAAGGCGCTACGCCAGGGCATCCTGCAGGCGCGCGGCGAGTACGTGTTTTGCGACGAGATCGACCTGTGCGACACGGACTTCTACGTGCGCGCGCTGCAGATCCTCGAGCGCGGCGACGCCGACCTGGTGATCGGCTCCAAGCTCGCCGACGGCGCGAGCGACGAGCGGCCGCTCACGCGCCATCTCGGCAGCATCGTCATCAACGGCATGCTGCGCCTCGCGCTCGGCTTCAAGGGCACCGACACCCACGGGCTGAAAGCGGGCCGCACCCGCGTGCTGCGCCCGATCGCCGAGCGCTGCGTGGTGGACCGGGACCTGTTCGCGAGCGAGCTGGTGATCCGCGCCGAGCGCGAGGGCGTGGCGATCCGGGAGATTCCGGTGCGCGTCAAAGAGAAGCGCGAGCCCTCGGTCCACCTGGCGCGGCGCGTGCCCAACGTGCTCAAGAACCTGGCCAAGCTGGTGGTGGCGATCCGCGTGAAGGGGTGAGGGGAGAAACAGGGAGACGGCAAGGCGGGAAGAATCGATTCTTCGGCGTCCCCTCACTCGAGCAGGCCGTCCCAGGCGGCGCGCTCTTCTTCGAAGGGCGCGTCCTGCAGCGCGCTGCGCTGGTCGAACACCATGGTCGCGCGGCGCTCGGTGTCGTAGGGCACCCAGTCGCCCAGCGCCGGGTGGCCGGGCTTGCCGTTGCGCGCGAACGACAGCCAGGCGTCCATCATCGACTCGCTCAACGCCTCGACCTGCGGCCCCTTGCCCGCGAAGCGGTCCTGGAACGGCGCATCCAGCGTGCCGAACACGAACGGGATCTCGAGCGCGTGGCAAGCGCGCAACGCGCCGCGCATCGCCGGCGATTCATAACTGAACAGGTACATGAACGTGCTCGGCTGTCGCGCGCGGTAGGCCTCGGCGTAGCCGATGCTCGGCATGCGGAAGCGATAGTCGGTCTGCACCGCGCCCAGCAGCGCGCGGTTGCCGTGGGGCAGGCCGCGCGCCTCGCGCGAGCGGCGATAGACCTCGAGCAGACCGGAGATACGCGCGGGATCCGCGCGCGGCAGGTCCTTGGCCAAGACCGAGGCCGCGCGCTCGACGTTCATCGGCTTGTCGAGCTCGCGCAGCATGGGCATGGTGAACAGGTTCAGCTCATCGCGGTTGGTGCCGATCAGCAGCGGCACGCCAGCGGCCTCGCCGCGCTCAATCGCCGCACGCGGCTGCAGCGGAATGGTGGCGGGATCGAGCGTCGGCGCAAAGCCGAGCGCCTGGCCGGTCGCACGCGCCACGCCCTCCTGGGCCTTCACGATGCGTTCGGCCGGAAGCTCGCGCAGCCGCTCGGCCTCACCCGCCGAAAGGCCGAGCTCGGAGAGTAGCGCCTGGGCCGTGACCGCGGCCTGCTCGGGGGTGGGGAGCTTGAGCGAGGCGCCGCTCTGGGCAATGGCGCGGCTAAACAGGCCGCGCGCCGCCGGCATCACCAGCAGCGTGCACACCGCCATCGAACCGGCCGACTCGCCGAAGATGGTGACATTGTCGGGATCGCCGCCGAGCTCCGCGATGTTGTCCCGTACCCAACGCAGAGCCGCGATCTGGTCGAGCTGGCCGGCGTTTGCGGTCGCGCCGAAGCGCTGCCCGCCATGCCCGCCGAGGTGCAGGTAGCCGAGCGGCCCCAACCGATAGTTGATCGTCACCACAACCACGTCGCCGCGACGGCACAGCCGTGCGCCGTCGTAGATCGGCGAGGAGCCCGAGCCCATCGTGAACGCGCCGCCGTGGATCCAGAACAGCACCGGACGCCGCGCGCCATCGAGCGCGGGCGTGTAGACGTTCAGATAGAGACAGTCCTCGCTTTGCGGTCCCTCGGCGTTCATTCCGGGCACCGCGGAGGCCGCCTGCAGCGCGGAGGGCCCGAACGCGCGCGCGGCGCGCACCCCGTCGAAGGGCTCCGGCGCCTCAGGCGGCGCGAAGCGCAGCGCCCCGACCGGCGGCTTGGCGAACGGAATGCCCAGAAAGGCGAGGTGTCCCTCGCGCTGCTCACCTTCATAGATTCCGTCGTGCGTTCGTGCTCGTGTGCTCACATCGTCCTCCGCGGTCCTCGCCCACCGCTCTCGCATATCATGAAACCGGCGCGCGTGGTGCCCCGCGGCCACATCCACACACCGGGTTGCGCGAGCTTCGAGGCACTCCTGCTGCGTCGCGCGCGAGCGCTTGGTACAGTGGTGATTGCGCGCGTGGCACATTTCGTCGACGGCAGCTTCACCGGGACCGAGCGCTTCGTGCTCGAGCGCCGCCTGGGCGCCGGCAGCATGGGTGCGGTCTATCTGGCGTACGACCGCCAGCTCGAAAGCCGCGTGGCACTCAAGGTGCTGCTCAGCGTCGACGCCAGCAGCATCTACCGCTTCAAGAAGGAGTTCCGCGCACTTGCGGACGTCGCCCACCCGAACCTCGTGACCTTGCACGAGCTGTTCTCGGAAGGCGAGCAGTGGTTCTTCACGATGGAATACGTGGAAGGCAGGGACCTGCTTTCCTACCTGCACGGCGGGCGGCGCCGCGCCTTCGACTCGACGCCCAAAGCGATCTCCGAGCTGCCGCCCGACCAAGGCGCGCTCTTCGACGCGCCGATCAAGGGCATCGAGATGCTGTTTCCAACGCCGCTCGAGAATGAGGAACGGCTGCGAGCGGTGCTGGTTCAGGTGGTGGAGGGGCTGTCAGCCGTGCACGCCGCGGGCAAGCTCCACCGCGATCTGAAGCCCGAGAACGTGCTGGTGACACCGCAGCGGCGCGCGGTGCTGCTCGACTTCGGCATCGTCGTCGACCACCAGAAGGACATCCACGAGACGCTCGCCACGATCATCGGCACGCCGGCGTACATGTCGCCGGAGCAGTGTCGCGGGCAGGGCGTGAGTGAGGCGACCGACTGGTACGCGCTCGGCGTGATCCTGTACGAAGCGCTGACCGGCGACGTGCCGTTCGACGGCACCCCGATGCAGGTGATCGCGCGCAAGCAGGAGGCCGATGCGGTCCCGCCGGCCGAGGTCGTCTCGGGCGTGCCCGACGACCTGAACGCCCTGTGCATGCAGCTGCTGCAGCGCGACCCGAGCAAACGTCCCGACGGCGCGGCGATCCTGCGCGCGCTGCGCTCCAAGCGCGCGGCCTCGCTGCCCGTGCCCGCGGAGACGACCAGCAAGGCGCGCCGCCCGACCTTCGTGGGCCGCGAGGCTCAGCTGCGCGAGCTGCACGCAGCGCTCTCGGTGACCGAAGGCGGCCAGCCCGTGGTCCTGCTGCTGCAGGGGCCGTCGGGCATCGGCAAGAGCTCGCTGGTCCACCGCTTCATCGAGGAGATCGCCGACGCCGAGCAGGCGATTGTGCTGCAGGGGCGCTGCTACGAGCGCGAGTCGGTGCCCTTCAAGGCGTTCGACAACGTGATCGATTCGCTCAGCCGCTACCTGCGCCGCCTGGCTGCGGTCGACGCCGCGCGCGTGTTGCCGCGCGATCTGGAGGCGCTGGCCACGCTGTTTCCGGTGCTCAAACGCGTCGACGTGGTACGTCGCGACCGCAGGACGCGCGCGATGCCGCTCGAGCGCCAGGAGCTGCGCCAGCGCGCGTTCCGCGCGCTCAAGGAGATGTTCGGGCGCATCGCCGACGTCGAGCCGCTCGTGATATATATCGACGACCTGCAGTGGAGCGACGTCGACAGCGCCAAGCTGCTCGGCGAGCTGGTCACCGGCAACGACCGCCCGGCGCTGATGCTGATCTGCGCCTACCGCAGCGGAGACAGCGAGCAGAGCCCCGGGCTCAAGGCCCTGCTCGAGCAGGTTCAGGCCGGCAGCGGCGTTCACGTGCGCAACCTGCCGATCGGCGTGCTCAGCCCGGAGGACAGCTTCACGCTGGCTCGCGAGCTGCTCGGGCCGGAGACCGGCGAGGAGGGCGCGCGCAAGATCGGCTTCGAATCGGGCGGCAACCCCCACGTGCTGACCCAGCTGGTGCGCCACGTCGAAGAGCGCCGCGCCTCGGGCCGCGCATCGCCCGAAACCGCCAAGGGTCTGATCAACTTCGAGCGCGTGCTGGACCAGCGGCTGGCGTCGCTCTCCACCGACGCCCGCACGCTGCTCGAGCTGCTCAGCGTCGCGGGTCGGCCCGTGCCCGAGGTGATCCTGGCGCTGGTGTCCTCCTTCAACATCGACCTGCCGACCGCGCTGGCGGAGCTGCGCGGAGCCAAGCTGGTGCGCGGGGTGTCGAGCCACAGCCTGCGCGCGGTCGAGGTCTACCACGACGCCATCCGCGAGGCGGTGGCGGGCGCGATGAGCACTGAGCTACTGGCGAGCTGGCACCGGCGCCTGGCGGCCGCGCTCGAGGCCAGCGGCGCGCGCGACCTCGAGGCGCTGACCGAGCACCTGCTGGGCGCCGGCGACCACCAGCGCGCCAGCCTGTATGCGGCGCGCGCGGCCACCCAAGCGGAAAAGGCGCTGGCCTTCGACAAGGCCGCGCGGCTGTACGGCATCGCAGCCGAGCACTGTCCGGAGGCGCGGCAGCGGCGCGAGCTGTTGCGGCATTGGGCCGGCGCGCTGGTGGCGGCCGGACGCGGGCCGGCCGCGGCGCGCGCCTACGTCGAAGCCGCGCGCGCCGCCGACGACCCCGCGGAGGCCACGCGCCTGACCGCCCTGGCCGGCGTGCAGCAGCTGCTCTCGGGCGAGCTCGACGACGGGCTCGCGTTGCTGCAGAAGACCTTACCGGCGCTGGGCGTGGGCCTGGCGGGCTCGCGGCAAGAGGCGTTCTCGCAGGTGGCGCACATGTGGCGCGAGCTGCGCGGGCGCGGCTTTGCTTTCGACCAGCGCCCGGCGGCCCAATGCGACGAGCGCGAGCTGAGTCGGCTCGACCTGCTGTGGGGCGTCACTCGCGGGCTGTTGCTGCACGAGCTCGATCGCCCGCTGCCGCTGCTGGCGCGCTACGTCTTCGATGCGCTCGAGCTGGGCGAGCCGCTGCGGATCGTGCGCGGTCTGGCGTTCTATCACGTGCACATCGACGTGCCCTTCAGCCGCCTGTCGCGGCTATCGCCGTCCGGCGCGCTGGACGTGGCCGAGGCGGTGGCACGGCGCCTCGATCAAGTCGAAGCGCACGCGGTGATCGCGTTCGCCAAGGGCCTGTCGGTGTACGAGAACGGCCGCCTGGAGCCGGCCCTGCACGAGCTGCAGAAGGCCGAAGACCTGTACCGCAACCATTGCAGCGGCGGCGCCTTCGAGATGCGACTCAGCCGCATGGTCATGGCGCAGCTGCTGCTGATTCGACGACAGCTCGAAGACCTCCACCTGCTGAAGGATTGGGTGCGCGAAGCCGAGGACCGCGGCGATCGCGTCAGCAGCTCGCGGCTGCGCATGCCGCTGGTCACGGCCTTCCTGGTGTCCGATGAGGCCGACGCCGCGCTCACCACGCTCGACGCGGCGCTCGAAGCCGCGGGCAGCACGCCGGCGAGCTTGACCCTGCTGACCTACGAGCTGGTGCGGGGCTTGATTCAGCTCTACCGAGGCAACGCGGACGGCTGCCGCGCCTCGTACTACCTGCTCGACGAATTCTTCACCACGCCGATGGCGGCCGCACCCCTACAGCGGGTCCAGGTCTTGTTGCTGCGGGCGCGGCTGGCGATCATCGCGCGCGCCGGCGGCGACACCGGGCGCGCGTTCCTGGACCGCGCGCGGTCGGCTTTGAAGGAGGCCTCGCGCATCGGCCTGCCCTGCTTCAGGCAGGACGTGCTGCTGACCAAGGCGAGCTTGGCCATGGCGCGCGGCAACGCGGCCGACGCGCTGGAAGCGCTCGAGCAGGTGCTCACGGGCAGCCCGGAGCCGACCCTGGCCGTGCTAGTCGCGCAGCGCGCCAAGGGACACATCCTGCAGTCGGCAGAGGGCCGGCGGTTGGTCGAGCTGGCCGAGCAGCAGCTCGGCCAGCGCGGCATCCTCAACCCGCGGCGCGTCGCGCGGCTGTTCGTGCCGGGGCTGGAGGAGATGGCCGACCGGCTGGCGACTCACTCGCAGCCGCCCGCGGCCTAGTCACCGGCACGACCCCCGTGTCGAGGGACTCGGGCTCCGAGGCACGAGGGCGGATCCATTGAGGCGGTCCTCGGTGTAGTGTGGGCGCACTGTCATGCGCCTGGCTGCGCTCTCGGTGGACCTGGACGAAGTGCCTTGCTACACGGCGATCTACGGCTTGCCCGCGCCGGACGAGGCGCGCGCGCACGCCGTGTACCGCAAGGCCGTGCCGCGCTTCGAGGCGCTGTTCGACGCGTTGGGCCTGCGCGCCACCTTCTTCGTGGTCGGCGATGATTTGGCCGATCCCGGCGCACGCGAGACCGTCGCGCGCCTGCACGCGGCAGGCCACGAGATCGGCAACCACAGCCTGCACCACCGCTACGACCTCACGCGCCGGCCGGAGGACGAGCGGCGGGCGGACATCGCGGGTGGGATGGCGGCGATCGAAGCCGTCACCTCCGAGCGGCCGCGGGGATTTCGCGCGCCCGGCTACACCATCACCGACGCCGTGTTCGAGCAGCTGCAGCAGCTGGGGGTCGAATACGACTCCAGCGTGTTCCCGTGTCCGGTGTATTACGCGGCCAAGGCGGTCGCGATCTCGGTGATCGGCCTGCGCGGGCGCCGCAGCCACAGCATCGTGGACGACCCGCGTATGCTGCGCGCGCCCGCCGACCCATACCGCGTCGGACGCCCGTACTACCGCAAGGGCACGGGGTTGCTCGAGCTGCCGATCGGGGTGACGCGCGAGAGCAGCGGCCGGCTGCCCTACTACGGTACCCCGCTGGTGCTCGCGGGCGAGCGTGGCGCCGCCCGTCTGACCGAGATGATCGTGGGGCGTCCGCTGGTGAACCTCGAGCTGCACGGCATCGATCTGGCCGACCCCGAGCAGGACGGGCTCCAGGCGCTGGCGCCCTACCAGCGTGACCTGCGCCGCAACCTGGACGACAAGCGCAGGGCGCTCGAGCGCGCGATCTGGGTGCTGCGCGGCGCGGGCTACCAGCTCGTCACCTTGCGAGAAGCCGCCGAGCACATCGCGGCGACGCAGCCGGACACGTAAGCCTCACGTAAGCCTCCACTCGCTAACCAGCCCGGCTTTGCGACGATTCTGCGCGCGTCGCGCAAATAGCGCGGGCCGGTCATTGTTTCCACCGCGTGATCGAGTACAGCGCATGAGCGGATCGAGCCGGGCTGGTGGCCCGCACGAGGGCCCGCCGGTTGCGCAACTCCAGTCACATCGCCAAGCCCAGGGCGGCATGGTCGTTGCTCGGACGACACTGGCCGATCGCCGTGCTGGCATGCATACCGTTGCTGGTCCTGCGGCGTTCGCTCTTTCTGGGCGAGACCCTCTTCTATCAAGATCTGGCCGCCCAATACTTCCCGCGCGAGCAGCTGCTGATGCGCAGCGGCGCGACCGGCTGGAACCCGCACGCCTTTCTCGGCATGAGCCTGGCCGGCGACCCCCAATCGGCCGCCTACGAGCCGGTGCGCGCGCTCGCCCGCCAGCTCGGGCTCGGGGCGAGCACCGGCCTGGCCCTCTACCTCACCGTCTACCTCACGGTCGCCGCGCTTGGCTTCTACGCCTTCGCGCTGCGCAGAGGCGCCACGCCGATTGGCGCGGCGGCAACCGTGTTGGTCGGACTGTGGGGTGGTCTGTACATCGTGCGCTTCCGCCACCCGCAACTGTTCGCCAGCATGTGCATGATCCCATGGGTCGCGCTGCTCGCCGATCTGCTCCTGGTCGAGCGCACGCTGGTGCCGGCGATCGGGCTCGGTCTGGTGGTCGCGGCGGGCGCGCTGGGCGGCGCGCCGCAGGGCGCGTACATGACGTGGCTGTTCGTGGCCTGCTACCTCGGCGTCGGCGTGTGGACGCTGCAAACCGCGGGCACAAGACTGCGCACGTTGTGGGCGCTCGGCTGGCGCACCGCGGCGGGCGCTGCGGTCTTCGCCGGGCTGACGGCGGTCCAGTACCTGCCGGTGGTGATGCAGCTGCCGCAGAGCACACGCCACGAAGAGACGCTGGCCTTTGCCGGCGCCTACTCGCTTCATCCGCTGAGCTGGGCCCGACTCGTGGTGCCCGATCTCTACGGCAACGACATGGCGCACACCTACTTCGGCGCCGCGAACTACCACGAGCAGACCATCTACCTGGGGATCGCGCCGCTCCTGCTCGTCGCGCTCGCGCTGATCTGGCGCAGGCGCGCCGAGCCCGAACGCAGCCTGCTGACGCTCGCGGGCGGCTGCTTCGTCGTGGGCGGCGGCCGCTTCCTGCCCGGTTTCTACCTGGCCTATGTCGCGGTGCCCGGATGGCGACTGTTCCGCTGCCCGGCTCGCTACTCGTGGTTCTGCGCGCTCGCCGCAGCCACCACGGTCGGCCTGCTGCTGAGCCGGATCGCCGCAAACGAGCGCCCGCCGCAGCCCGAGCGCGCGCGCCGGCTGCTGCGCTGGCTGTGGGCGCCGCTGTGCGCGGTTTGCCTGACGGTGGCGATTGCGGCCGGGCCCTTGCTCGACGCCCTCACCGTGCCGCACGCGCATGACACCGTGCGCTGGGCGGCCGGCAAGGCCGCGGGCCTGCTCCTCTGCTCGGGCCTGCTGCTCGACGCGTGGCTGCGCGGCCGGACCAGCGGACGCTGGACCAGCGTGTTGTTGTTCGCGCTCACGCTGCTCGACCTGGGCCTGCAGTGGCTGCCGTATCGGCAGACCTTGCCCGCCGCGCAGGCGTTCCCGCCGCCCGCAGTCACGCGCGCGCTGGCCCAGGCGGCCCCCGGGCGCGTGCTGGTTCACGTCTATCGCGGCGACGGCCTGCCCGAGATTGTTCCACTGTTGAACTGGGGCGAGGCGGCCGACTACGACGACCTGCGCGGGTACAACCAGCTCGTGCCCGGCGATCTGCTGAAGCTGCTCGCGCGGGCCGACATCGGTCACCTCGCGCGGCAAAAGCACTACGCTTTGGCGCCGGTGGACCCGCCCGACTGGCTGCTCGATCTGGCCGCGGTGCGGCGCATCGTCGCGCGGCCGCAGGATTGGCCCGCGCGCTGGCGCTCGCTGCCGCTGGTCGCCCGCGGCGGCGGCTACGAGGTGCGCGAGCGCCCGGGCGCGCACCCGCGCGCGTGGCTGGTCGGCGGCGCCGTGCGGCTCGCCCCCGCCGCGGCGCTGCGAAGGCTGCCGCAGCTCGACCTGCAGCGGGTCGCCGTGGTCGACGCCGAGGTCGGTCTGCCGGCCGCCTCCGCCGCACCGCCCGGCACGGTACGCTGGCTCTCCCGCAGCGCGGACGACCTGGCGCTCGACGTCGACGCGCTGCGCCCCGGCCTGTTGGTGCTGGCCGACCGCATGGATCCCGGCTGGTCCGCGACGGTGGACGGCCGCCCGCAGGCGCTGCTGCGTACCGACTACCTGCTGCGAGGCCTCCGCGTCGCGACCGGCGAGCACATCGTGCGCATGCACTTCACCGTGGCCGGCAAGCTCGCGGGCGAGCGCGTGACGCTGGCCACGGCCGCCTTGCTCGCCCTGCTCTTGCTCGCGCTGGCCGCACGCCACACCTGGCCGGCCGCCGCCGTACTGCCCCTCAGCCCAGATCGACCCAGCCGCTCGAATCGCGCTGCTTGACCGCCTCGACCGCGAGCGCGTCGGCGCGCTCGTTGAGCGGGACGCCGCTGTGGCCCGGCACGTAGCACAGCTCGACGTCGCGCAGCGTCCCTAGTAGGGCGCGCACGCGCGCGACCAGCTCGGTGTTGGCCTTGGCCTTCCAGCCCTTGGTCAGCACCCCGATCGCGTACTGGCTGTCGGTATAGATGCGGATTTTTCGCGTGCGATCGGGCAGCGCCTCCACCGCGAGCGCAATCGCGCTGAGCTCGGCGATGTTGTTGGTGCCCTCGCCCAGGTAGTGGCTGAGCTCGCGCCGGCCGGATCCGTCCAGCATCACCACGCCCACGCCCGCGGGACCTGGGTTGCCGGAGCACGCACCGTCCGCATACACCACCACCGCGCCCGCAGGTGGCGGGGCGAGCGCGACCGCGGCGCGCGCGCCGCGCGAGCCCGCGGCCGGCTGCGCATCGACGCAGGTGGCGTCGGGCAGCACCTCGCCCGCGGCGAGCGGCGTGAGGTTGCGCAGCGCCGCGTGGTAGGCGCGCCTGTCGTTCTCGCGATAGCGGATCTCGACTCGGCCGCCCTGCGCCAGCAGGCGGCCATGCTCGTCGCAGCGGGCGAACACCTCGCTCTCCTTGAAGCGCGCCTTAAGCCACGGCACGGCGTGCGCCCTCCGGCCGCGTCAGTCGCCGCGACAGCTCCTGCAAGAAGCGGTCGGCTTCCTCCACCGCGATGCCTGAGACGCGCGTGCGGTGGGGGCGGCCGAGATCGAGGTCGAGCGCCACCCGCCCTTGGCCTCCGGGGATCAGCACGTCGAGCACCAGGTCGAGGCCGCTGCCGGCCAGCACCAGCGCCGCCGCGATCAACCACAGCGCGCGATCGCCGGTGCGCGCGGCGTCGAACGCGAACACCCCGCCAAACAGCACGCCGAGCGCGAAGCACGAGGCACCGAGCAGGAAGTAGAGCGACGGAAAGCGGGTGGCGCGGCGCGCCGAGCGCAAGCGAAGCAGCGGGTGCACCTGCTCCACGCTGTGCACCTTGCGCCCGAGCACGAAGGTGGTCCCGCGCAGGCGGATGGCGTCGCCGCCGAGCTCGACCTCGGCCTCGCGCGCGTAGCCGAGGCCCGCCAGCAGCGAGCGTAGCGCCCAGGACAATAGCGCGTAGCCGCTCAGCCAGCGCAGCGCGCGCAGAAACGGTCCGGGCGGAAAGCGCCGCAGCCTGCCGCGCACCACGCAGGGCCGCGCCTCGGCGCCGGCGAGCTTACCCAGCGCGAGCGCGGCCAGCGTGCTGCTGTACACATCGCACGCCTGGCTCTCGATGCGCTGCAGGCTCGCGCGCGCGCCTGGGCTGCGCGCCTCGGCCAGCGCCGCGATGCGCCCGGCGTTGCGCGCGCGCGTCTCGGGATCGCGCTCGCCGTCGTCGCGCAACACCAGCGCTCCGAGCGCGGCGTGCACCTCGCCCGCCAGCTCGGGCTCGAGCAGCTCATCGAACAGCGGCAGCACGCGATAGGGCGAGCACAGCTCCAGCCAGTCTGCATGTGCAGCCAGCTTGGCGCACAGCGCGGCGCGCTGCTCGCGCTGCGCGTGCACGGCGCGATCGAAGCCGCGCACGAAGAGCGCGGCGACCAGCGCCCACTGCGCCGGCGACTCCGGGCCGCGTTCGAGCACGGTCAGCAGGTTGCCAAGCGGCGTCTCGGCGCTGTCGCGCTGCACGCCGTGGGCCTTTGCGCGGCCCTTGACGAACTTCTCGCCGCTGAACAGGCGCTGGCCCTCGGCCTGGCGCCCGAGCAGGTCGTAGCACAGCTCGGCCAAGGCATCGCCGTGCTCGAGCGTGCGCGTCACCGCCGCCGCCTTCTGCAGCTCGCCGAGATCGATGGCCGGGCGCTCGTTCATCGCGCGGCTCCGCGCCGGATCGTGCCGCCGCGCCGCGGCCGCAACCGCAGCCGCGCGGGCCGCGGCGGCGCCTCGGGCGGAAGCCCCGCGTACAGGGCCGATTCGCGGTAGCGGCGCAGCGCGCGGTCGACGAAGACCTTGACCACGGCGGCCGCCGGCAGCGCCAGCATCACCCCGAGAAAGCCGAACAGCTCGGCCCCCGCCATCAACGCCAGCAGCACCCACACCGCGGGCAGGCCGAGCTGGCCGCCGACCACGCGCGGCGTGATCACGAAACCCTCGAGCGCTTGCACCACGGCGTACACCAGCAGCACGCCGGCCAGCGGGGCCCAACCCGAAAAGTGCAACACGCTCATCAACAGGCCGAGGGCGAGCGCGAGCGCGCTGCCCACGTAGGGGATGAACGAGAACAAGCCCGCGACCAGACCGATCGGAATCGCCAGGCGCACCCCGACCAGCGAATAGCCGGCGGCGTAGAGCACCGCGAGGATCGCCATCACTATCAGCTGACCACGGACGAAGTGCCCGAGCACCGCGTGCACGTCGCGGCCCATGCTGACCAACGCCTCTCGCCGCCCCGCGGGCATCAGCTCCACCACCGCGGCGACGATCAAATCGAAGTCGCGCAGCAGGTGAAAGGAGAGCACCGGAACCATAACCGCCGCGGCCACCACGCCGAGCGCCGAGGCGGTGCTGCCGAGCAAGGCGCGCCCGGCCGACTGCGCCACGCCCACCGCGTCGGGCATCAGCTGCTGGACGTTCGCCGCCAGCGCCGCCAGCGCCTCGCTGCCGGAGCGGGGCAGCGGCAGACCGTGCGCGGCCAGCCACGGCTGGGTCGTCTCGAGCAAGCGGTTGAGCGCGGGAGGAAGCTCCGCGACCAGCGCGGCGATGTCGTGGATCACCGCGGGAAGCACCAGCACCAGGCCGAGCCCCAACGCGGCCAGCGCCACCACCAACAGCAGCGCGATGCCCGCGCTGCGCGGTACGCCCACGCGCTCGAGCCGGTCCACCGCCGGGTCGAGCAGGTAGGCGAGCGCGAACGCAAGCACGACGGGGGCTAGCATGCCGCGCAGCAGATAGAGCAGCGCGACGCAACCGAGCGCGAGCGCCCCGCCGTAGACGCCGCCCGCCATCGAGGGCACGGATTCTCACGCGCGCAGTTGTATCACGGGGACCGCAGAGTCGCGGCGCCGGACGGGCAAGCAGGGGCCCTGGCGCGCGCGCCGGGAAGCGCGGCGCGGGCCCGCGGGGGCTGCTGGATCCACGGGCCATAATGGCGTATTAGGCAGGCGCCAGACGCAGTCATGTCCGAAAGCGACAGCAACTACAGCGAGCGCCCCGATCGGGGTCCGATGGACCAGTTCTCGGCGCATCTGGACCGCGGCTGGGACCTGATTCATCGGGGTGACCTGGCGGGCGCGCAGCGCTCGGCGGAAAAGAGCCTGGAGCTCGACGCCGAGTCACCCGAAGCCCACAACCTGCTCGGCTACGTGTCGGCCGCGATCGGCGACCCGGAGGTGGCGCTCGAGCACTACCGGCAGGCGATCGCGCTCGACGACAGCTTCGTCGAGGCGATGCTCAACGCTTCCGAGGTGCTGATTCACCCGCTTCACGACTTCGGCGCGGCGATCGACCTGATCGACGAGGCGCTGGAGTGGGCCGAGGGCGAGGACGAGGTCACGGACGCGCTGCTGCTCAAGTTCGACGCTTACATGCACCAGGGCGACCGCGACGCCGCCAAGAAAGTGCTGCACACGCTGCCCGAGGGCGACTTCGAAAACGCGCGGCTCGACTTCCTGGTCGGGCGGGCCTGCTTCGAGGTGGGCGAGCTGGACGACGCCAAGCGGCACCTGGAGCGCGCGCTCGCGCGCGAGCCCGAGGCGGCGGACGTGCACTACTACATGGGCCTGCTGCTCGACGCGCAGGGCTCGGCCGACGGCGCCACCGTGGCGTTCCTGCGCTGCCGCGAGCTCGACCTGGGCGCGCCCCGGCCGCAGTGGGGCCTGTCGCAGGCGCAGTTCGAGCGGCAGCTGCGACGCGCTATCGAGCGCCTGGAGCCGGAGCAGCGCGCGGTGCTCGAGGGCGCGCTGGTGGTGGTCTCCGACCTGCCGGGCGCCGAGGTGGTCGCCGACGGAGTCGATCCGCGCGCCGCGGTGCTGCTCGATGCGCTGGGCGAGCGCAGCGCGCCGCCGCGCGCGGGGCGCGCCTTCGTCTACCAGCGAAACATCGAGCGCATGAGCGAGGGCCCGGGCAAGCTCGAGGAGGAGCTGGCCCGCCTGCTGCAGGCCGAGATTGAGGCGACCTTCGCGGCTTCGGCCTGAGGCCAGGACACAGGAAGGCTGGAAGACGGGAAGGGATTGAGATTCAGGATCTCGGTCGCCGACGCCCCCCTCTTCGAAGCACAGACTTCTTGCCGTCTTCTCGTCTTCCTGTGGTCCGAAAACAGCGCCCTCACGGCAGCACCAGTGCGGCTCCGCCCAGCGCGTGCCAGGTCGCGAGCAGAATCCTCGGGCAGCGGGGCCTCGAAGCACAGCTCGGCGCCGCCCGCGGGATCGGGGATGCGCACGCGCGTGCAGTGCAGGGCCGCGCGGTGCAGCGCGACCACGCTGCCGTCGGCCAGCACGCTGCGGCGCGGGCCGCCGTAGAGCCGATCGCCGAGCAGGGGCACGCCTGCGTGCGCCGCGTGCACCCGGAGCTGGTGGGTACGGCCGGTCTGCGGCTCCAGCCAAAGCGCCGCGCAGCCGGTGGCGCGCGCCAAGGTGCGGTAGCGCGTGCAGGCCGCGCGTGCGCCCGGGCTGCCCTCGGCCGCAGCCACGCGCCGGCGCGGGTCGCGCGGGTCGAGGGCGATCGCCGCCTCCCACGACCCGCTGGCGGGCTCGGGCGGGCCCGCGGCGAGCGCGAAGTAGCCGCGGCTGTAGCGGCCCGCGCGCCGCGCCGCGAGCAGTTGCGCGATCGCGCGGCTGGTGCGCGCGAACACCACCACCCCGCTGACCTCGGCGTCGAGCCGCGAGCTCGGGTGCAGGCGCGGCGCGCGCGGGTCGAGCTCGCGCGCGACCTGCACCAGGGTGCGCGCCTGCGTGGGGCTGGTGGTGGGCAGACCGCTCGGCTTGGCCAGCACCAGCAGCTCGCGGTCGCGGTGCAGCACGCGAACCTCGGGAGCTTTGCCGCTCACGCTCGCAGCCGCTGCACGGTGCCGGCGTCGCCGTCCACGCGCACGCGCTCCCCGGTGATGAGCGCGCGGGTGGCCGTGCGCACGTTGACCACCGCGGGCAGGCCGAGCTCGCGCGCGACCACGCAGGCGTGTGAGAGCGGGCCGCCCACGTCGGTCACCAGCGCGCCGGCCGCCACGAACAGCGGCACCCAGCCCACGTCGGCCGCGGGCACGACCAGGATCTCTCCCGGCAGCAAGCTGGCGGCGTCGGCGGCCGAGCGCATCACGCGCACCGCGCCCTCGGCCGCGCCGGCGCTCGCGCCCAGCCCCGAGAGGCACTCTCGCGCGTCGCCTGCCGGCGGCGCAGGCGGCGGCGACCCGGACGCAGCGCCGGGCGGCGGCGGATAACCCACGAAGGTCGCGGGCGGGTCGGGCAGGCTGCGGTCGCGCTCGTATTGGGCGTGGCGCCGGCGCACCAGCGCCGCGACCGAACGCACCTCTCCGCGCAACACCCCGTGCAGCTCGTCCAGAGTCA
This sequence comes from uncultured delta proteobacterium, assembly GCA_963778655.1. Classification (GTDB taxonomy): domain Bacteria; phylum Myxococcota_A; class Polyangia; order Polyangiales; family JAFGIB01; genus CAVZVA01. Next base: position 190,768 of record CAVZVA010000005.1, on the reverse strand, counting down.
GGAAGAAGGCAGCGTCCTCACCGATGTCCGGCTCGCGCACGGCCAGCCGGCGCGAGGCGTCCAGCGCCAGCGCGCGCAGCAGCCCGAGCGCGTGCACCACGTCCGAACGCAGCCGCTCGCGCAGGCGCAGGTAGGTGCGCACGCTCGAGAGCAGGGCGCGCAGCGGAGGGCGCACCAGCAGCGGCAGGCTCGCAAGCGCCGCCTCGCCCGCCGCCCGCGCCGACTCGACGCGCCGCCGCAGCAGTGCTTCGGGGTCTCCGCCGGTCCTGCGCAGCTGCACCCGCACGGCGTCGAACAGCATGCTCGGATCCTCTCGCCAGCGCGGCTCGATCAGCTCGGCCTCGCGCACCGCGCGGTGCCCGTACAGGCGCAGGAAGGCCTCGACCGCGCGCCGCGCCGGGCCCACGGGCAGCTGCTGCGGCGAGAGCGCGTGGTCGCCTTCGAGCAGGCGCGCGCGCGCGGCCTCATCGGCCGCGAACGCCGCGGTGACCTTCAGGATCTCGTGGCCGGGGCCCGCGCTCTCCACGTCCTCTATCGCCGACATCAGCGCGTGTTGCACGCGGCCGGCCTGCTCGCCCTTGAGCAGCAGCAAGGCCGCGCGCAGGGGGGCCAGCACCGCCAGCAGCCCCCCGTATGCGGTCAGCAGCATGGTGCCGCCGTGCTCGAGCAGGCGGTGCGCATCCGACAAGGTCTCGTCGAGCGCGCTCGACGACAGGATGCGCAGATCGACGCGCTCGATGCGCAGTCGTTCGGCCTCGAACGCGCGTTCGAGCTCGACCACGCGGCGACTGAAGCCGAGGTTGGAGCGGCTGAAGCGCGCGGCGGTGGCCGGCAGCCGCAGCAGGAACGCCGCAGGGCTCGGTCGCTTGCGCTCCTGCTCCAGCCGCGCGATCTCGCTGCCGCCGCCCAGCGGCAGCACCAGGCTCGGGCGGAGCCCCGGCACCTGCGCCGCGATCTGCGTGAGCTCGCTCAAGTTGAGGTAGATGCGGCCGCGGAAGTTGCCGACCAGCGTCGCCTCCTTGGGCACCTTGCAGCCGAGCGCCGCGAATGCTTCCCGAAATCCGAGCTCGCTGAACTCCGAGAGCACCGACCAGGTGAGCGGCGTGGCCACGCCGGGCAGGGCCTCGCCCACGTTGAGATTCGACCACACCAGCCCGCTGACGTCGCTCTCGAGGCGCTTGCGGCGGCGGCCTCGCGCCCGCGCCGGACGCAACAGGGCGGCGGTGACCGCGCGCGCCTGCAGCAGGTAGACGCTGTCGCCGGCTACTGCAAACTCGATGTCGCGCGCGTCGCCGAAATGCTCCTCGACCCTGCGCCCGAGCGCCACCAGCTGCGCCAGCATGTGCTCGTCGAGCGCCTGCTTCTGAGCCAGCGACGCGGGCACGGGCTCCTCGCGCACGCCGCCGCCGGGCACCGCCACCAGCCGCACGCGCTTGTCGCCGATCACGCGGTCGCGCACCCAACCGCTGGCCTTGTGGATGCGGTAGGTGTCCGGCACGGTGCGGCCGCCGGTGACGCCCGCGCCCAGACCGTAGCTGGCGTCGATCACGATCTCCTCGGGATCGCCGGTGAGCGGGTTGACCGTGAACAGCACGCCTGCGACGTCGGCGGGCACCATCGCCTGGATCACCACGCCCATCTCGCCCGCCGCCGAGAGCCCGAGGCTCTGTGCATAGGCGACCACGCGCGAGGAAAACACCTGCGCGAAGCAGCGGCGCACGGCGTCGAGCAGCGCCGCGCCTTCGGTCACGTTGAGCGCCGAGATGTGCAGGCCCGCGGCCGATGCCACGCCCTGGTCCTCGAGCGTGCTCGACGAACGCACCGCCACGCCCAGCGCCGAGGCCGCCTTCAGCGCGTCGAACGATCGCAGCAGCTCGCGGCTCAGCTCGGGGGCGAGATCGGTCTGCAGCACGCGCTCGCGCGCGCTCGCCAGATCGGCCTCTGCGATCGGCGGGTGCGACAGCAGGTAGGCAGGGCGCAGCGCGGGCGGCAGCGCGCGATCGAAGTGCTGCGTGGCCGCCTCGCTGGACAGGGCATACGCCGCCGGCACCGGAAAGCCGGCGCGCACCAGGATCGCCAGGTTCTTGGCCTTGCCCCCGAAGCTGCGCGAAGCGCGCGGCAGCAAGGTGTCGATGGGGCGAAGCAGCATGAGGGAAACGGAAATCCGGAAAAGCTCGACTCGGGCGCTCGCGCACCCGTGAATCCGACGCACACCGGCCGGCGAGCCAGTCCGAACCGCCGCACCCGCCGCGCGACGGCAGCGAGCCAGCGGGCCGAATCGGGGGCCGGATCGGGGCGCACCAATGTAGACGTTCGGGTCGCCCGGCGCTATGGATCGCGCGTGCCTGAGGCAACCGACGACCCCGACGCGGATTTCGACGACGACCACTTTCACGACGAGTGCGGTTTGTTCGGCATCTTCGGCTCCAGCGAAGCGGCCAATCTGACCTACCTGGGACTACACGCGCTGCAGCACCGCGGCCAGGAGAGCGCGGGGATTGCCGCCACCGACAACGGGCACCTCAGCATGCACCGCGACCTCGGGTTGGTGCGCGACGTGTTCACCGAGGCGATCCTCAAGCAACTCGAGGGCGATCGCGCGATCGGCCACGTGCGCTACTCGACCGCGGGCGGCTCGCACCTCAAGAACGCGCAGCCATTGGCGGTCGACTACGAGCTCGGCTCGCTGGCGGTGGCGCACAACGGCAACCTCACCAACTACGAGGAGCTGCGCAGCCGGCTGGAGTCGAACGGGTCGATCTTCCAGTCCACCAGCGATAGCGAGGTGCTGGTCCACCTGATCGCCCACTCGCGGCAAAAGACCCACGTCGACCGCGTGGCCGATGCCCTGCGCCAGGTGCGCGGCGCGTTCTCCTTGCTGTTCCTGACCGGCGAGCACCTGATCGCGGTGCGCGACCCCAACGGCTTCCGCCCGCTGTCGATCGGGCGTTTCGGCGACGGCTGGGTGTTCGCCTCCGAGCCGCCCGCGTTCGACCTGATCGCCGCCGAGTACGTGCGCGACGTGGAGCCCGGCGAGATGGTGGTGGTGAGCGAGCGCGGGCTGGAGAGCTTCTATCCGTTCGGCGAGGCCGAGCGTCACATGTGCATCTTCGAGTACGTGTACTTCGCTCGGCCCGACTCGGTGCTCAACGGCATCAGCGTCTACGAGGCGCGCAAGCGGCTCGGCCGCACGCTGGCGCGCGAGGCGCCGGCCGAGGCCGACGTGGTGGTGCCGGTGCCCGACAGCGGGGTGGCCGCGGCGCTGGGCTACGCCCAGGCCGCCTCCATCCCCTTCGAGCTGGGGCTGATCCGCAGCCACTACGTGGGTCGCACCTTCATCGAGCCGCAGTCCTCGATCCGCCACTTCGGCGTGCGGCTCAAGCTCAATCCGGTGCGGGGCGTGCTCGAGGGCAAGCGCGTGGTGGTGGTCGACGATTCGCTGGTGCGCGGCACCACCAGCCGCAAGATCGTCAAGATGCTGCGCCACGCCGGCGCCACCGAGGTGCACCTGCGCATCAGCGCGCCGCCCACGCGCTGGCCGTGCTTCTACGGCATCGACACGCCCTCGCGCAGCGAGCTGATCGCCAGCAACCACAGCGTCGAGGAAATCGGCCGCTACATCACCTGCGACTCGCTCGGCTACCTCAGCGTCGAGGGCCTGCACGCGGCGGTTGGCGGCAACGGCTACTGCAACGCGTGCTTCACCGGCGACTACCCGGTGGCGTTCTCGCGCCCCGGCCACCAGCGCCGCCAGCTGGCGCTGGTCGGGCTCTGAGACACGGCCAGCCATGAGCGAGGAGGCCTGGGAGGCGGCGCAGGAGGGCGCGGAGCTGCTGGCCGAGGGCGAGCCCGAGCGCGCGGTGCGCGAGCTCGAAGCGCTGCTGGCGCGCTCGCCCGACAACGAGTACGCGTGCTTCTTTCTGGGCGCCGCGTGCTTCGAGCTGCACCACTACGAGCAGGCGCTGCGCGCCTACGTCCAGGCGCTGCAGCTCGCGCCCGGCTACCTCGGGGCGATGGTCGGCGCCGGCCACGCGCTGCGCGCGCTCGGCCGCTACGATCAGGCGATCCGCATGGGCCAGCAGCTGCTGGCGCGCGACAAGCACGATCCCGAGGCACTGTACCTGCTGGGCGCCAGCCACTTCGCGCGCGGCGACAACGCGGCGGCCGAGGACTACCTGACGCGGCTGCAGGCGCTGCAGCCGGAGCTCGAGGTCGCGACCGAGGTCGAGGGCATGCTGCAGGTGCTGCGCGGCCAGATCGTGCCGGCCGAGCCCGAGGACGACCCCGACTGAAGACCGGGCCCTGCAACAGGAAGGCGGGAAGACGGGAAGATCGGACGATTGCGCGGGCCCGGAATAGGCGCCGGCTCGGCGTGAGGGCCCCTTCCCGCCCGGCTGCCTGGCATGGCCTGGCCTGGCTGCGTGGCGCGTGACAGGCTCGGTACGCATGTCGGAGGACGCCCCGCTGCCGCCGCTCGACCGCGCGGCTCACCTGCGCAAGAACCTCGATCGACTGGAAGCGGAGTTGCGCGCGCCCGAAACGCTGCTGCTGCCCGTGTTCCGCGACCTGAACCTGGTGGACCGCGAGCGGCTCGCGCTGCTGCCGCTGGCCGAGGCGCGCGCGCTGCTCGACGAAGGCGGCGAGCTGGTGTGGCTGGGCAAGCTGGGAGAGCGCAGCTGCTTCGCGCTCGACGTGAGCGCGCTCGAACAGCCGCTGCAGCACCCGGCCCTGTCCGGCCGCGGCGAGCTGCAGGATCTGCGCGCGCTGGGTGCGCGGCTGACGCCTGACCAGGCCGGCCTCGCGGCCTATGCGCGCGGTATCATGCACTGGCACCGCCGCCAACAGCACTGCGGGACCTGCGGCGCACCCACGCTGCCGCGCGAGGGCGGCCACCTGCGGGTGTGCCGCGACGAGCGCTGCCGCAGCGAGCACTTTCCGCGCACCGACCCGGCGATCATCGTGCTGGTGCATGACGGCGAGCGCTGCCTGCTGGGCCGGCAGCGGCGCTGGCCGGCCGGCATGTACTCGGTGCTGGCGGGCTTCGTCGAGCCGGGCGAGAGCATCGAGCAAGCGGTGGAACGCGAGGTCGCCGAAGAAGCCGGGATCGCGATCCGGGACGTGCGCTACTTCCGCTCGCAGCCGTGGCCCTTCCCTGCCTCGCTGATGATCGGTTTCATCGCGCGCGCCGCCAGCTCCGAGATCCGGCTCGGCGACGACGAGCTGGAGGACGCGCGCTGGGTCAGCCGCGAGGTGATCCGCGATTGCCGCGCGCACGGCTTCTACGTGCCGCCGGGAAGCTTCTCGCTGGCCGGCCAGCTGATCGCCGCGTTTCTGGAGAGCCAGCCGGACCAGACCGAGCCCGGTTGACCATTACAGTTAGCACTGTTACGGTTTGATGGGTGGATCAGGTGGGCATGGAATCGAGCGCAGACGAGGCTCCCGGGCCGGGCGAGTACACGATCGACGAGCTGGCAGCACGCACCGGCGTGCCCAGCCGGACCATTCGCTTCTACCAGGCGAAGGGTGTGCTGCCGGCCCCGCGCAAGCGCGGGCGGGTCGCGGTCTACAACGACGCGCACGCCGAGCGGCTCAAGCTGGTCGGCGAGCTGCAGGACAAGGGCCTGCGCTTGCGCGCGATCCGCGACGTCATCTCGCGCCAGGATCTCGACAGCGAGGCGATCCATCGCTGGCTCGGCCTGGGCGAGCGGCTAGGCTCGCTCTCGCAGGACGCCCCGGCGCTGGTGACCGAGGAAGAGCTCAAGCGCGCGCTGGGCAACCCGGCACCGGGGGTGATCGCCCGGCTGATCAGCAAGGGCGGGATCCAGCCGCAGGGCGAGGGTAGCAACCGCCGCTATCTGGTGCGCAGCCCCGCCCTGCTCGCACTCGGGCGACGCCTGCTCGACGCCGGCATCGACATCGACATCGCGGTCAGCCTGCAGGAAATTCTGGAGCGCCGGCTGGCACGCGCGGCCCGCGAAATGGTCGACTACGCGATCAAGAAGATCGGCCACGGCTTCGGCCGCAGCTCCCGGCCCGAGGACGTTCTGGTCGCGATCGAGGCCCTGTTCCACGGCGGCGTCGGGGGCGAGGCCGTCCAGCTCATCTTGACCAAGGAAGTCGAGCGCGCGGTGCAGGACGCGCTGCAGCTCGGCCCGCAACTGCTGCCCAAGCCTCAGCCGCGCTTCCGCCACGGCCGCCGCTGAGCCCGGCGCGCCGCGCGGGCCCGATTGCCGGCCGCTGCCAGCGGCGCGCGCGCACCGGCGCGATCGGTTCCCGGGCCGGTATTGAATCAATTGCAAGAGATCGTCTACTGTGGCCGTCCCACACTGGGTGAGGGTAGGAGCCAATGGGGGTGAACATGCGTTCGACGATGCACAAGCTGTTGGCCAGCTTCGCGCTGGCAACGCTGGCCGCGGGCTGCAACCAGAGCCAGAACGCGCCGGCGACGCCGGCGCCGCGCGGCACCGAAGCGCCAAAGGCCGCGCTGCCGGCGATCAAGGTCGGCAAGGGCGTCGACCTCGAGCACAAGACGATCCGCCTGGGCGTGCTCAACGACGAGAGCGGACCGGCGGCGACCATCGGCAAGCCGGAGGCCGTAGGCAAGCGCGTGATGGCCGCGCAGGTCAACGCCGGCGGCAGCGGGCTGCTGCCCGACGGCTGGAAGATCCAGCTGGTCGAGCGCGATCACGGATACAACCCGCAAAAGTCCGTCCAGGCCTACAACGAGATCAAGGACGACGTGCTGATGATCGCTCACAGCTTCGGCACACCGAACACCTTGCCGCTGCGTCCCATGCTGGAGCGCGACAAGATGATCGCGCTGCCCGCATCGCTGTCGTCGCAGATGGCACAGAACCGCTTCACCATCCCGGCAGGCGCCTCGTACGAGATCGAGGCCATGCGCGCGATGGACTTCGTAGTTGCTGAGCAGGAGAAGGCCGGCAAGAAGAAGGACGCGATCAAGGCGGCGATTGTCTATCAGCAGGACGATTACGGCGAGGACGGCCTCAACGGCTGGAAGAAGGCGGCGCAGCACCACGGCGTCAAGATCGTGAGCGAGCAGACGGTCACGCCGGGACAGCGCGACTTCGCGGCGATCGTGTCCGCGCTCAAGAGCGCCGGCGCCACGCACGTGATGATGACGATTCTGCCGAGCGCGACCGGGCCGCTGCTCGGCACCGCGTCACAGCTACAGTACAAGCCGGTCTGGCTCGGCCAGACGCCGACCTGGATCGACGGTTTCTTCAACCCTCAGGTGATCCCCTCGGCGGTGTTCGCCAACTACTACATGGTCAGCGGCATGCCGTTCTGGGGCGAGGACAGCCCGGGCATGCCGAAGTTCATCGAGGCCTACAACAAGTTCGGCAAGGCGCAGAGCCCGCCGGACTGGTACTTGCTGCTGTCCTACACGCAGGGCCTGCTGGCCTGCGAGATCCTCAAGCGCGCAATCGAGGCCGGCGACCTGACCCGAGAGGGCCTGCTGGCCGTGGTGCCGAAGATCACGGGCTTCACGGCCGGAGGCCTGTTTCCGCCGATCGACTTGAGCAAATTTCCCTACGTCACCAGCACCCGCACGCGGGTGATGAAACCGGACTTCGCGAAGAAGGCATGGACCATGGTGTCGGACTGGGCCTCGCCGAGCTCGCTCGAAGGCGCGCCCGCGGAGGGCGCCAAGACGGCGACTGCGGCGCCGTCGGCACCGGCGCAGCCGGTCGCGACGCAGTGAGCGGCCACGCGGGCCGCCGGCCGCCGCACCGCCCGACTCCTGAGATCGATGCTGGAAGTCGCCAATCTCGAGGTCGTGTACAACTCGGTGGTGCGGGTGCTGCGGGGTGTCAGCCTCAAGGTGCCGGCCGCGCAGGTGGTCGCCCTGCTCGGCCCCAACGGGGCTGGCAAGACCACTGCGATCCGTAGCATCACCGGCCTGCTCACCCTGCAAAATGGCCAGGCCACCCGAGGCAGCATCCGCTACGGCGAGCGCGAGCTGATCGGGCTGCGCGGCGACCAGATCGTGCAGCTGGGCGTGGCGCAGACGATGGAAGGCCGGCGCATCTTCGCCGACCTCACGGTCGAGGAGAATCTGGTCGCGGGCGGCTACTCCAGCTCGCGCGCCGCGATCAGGCAGGACCTCGAACGCTTCTACGCGCGGTTTCCCGTGCTGGGGGAGCGCCGCCATCGCCAGGCGGGCTACCTGTCGGGCGGCGAGCAGCAGATGCTGGCGATCGCACGCGCGCTGATGTCGCGGCCCAAGCTGCTGTTGATGGACGAGCCGTCGCTGGGGCTCGCGCCCAAGGTGGTCAGCGACATCGCCAAGCTGATCGTCGAGATCAACGCCGAAGGCGTGGCGATCCTGCTGGTGGAGCAGAACGCGGCGATGGCGCTGGACGTGGCGCAGTACGGCTACGTGATGGACAACGGCCGCGTGGTAGTCCACGACAGCTCGAGCCGGCTCAAGCAGGACGCGGACATCCAGGAATTCTACCTCGGCTTCGGCGGCGAAGGCGGTGCACGCAAGAGCTTCCGCGAAGCCAAGATCTACCAGCGCCGCAAGCGCTGGCTATCGTAGGTTACGGTAGCCCCATGCTGGAGGTTCGCGACATCGAGCTTTCGTTTTCGGGCGTGCGCGCGATCGACGGCGTCTCGCTGTCGGTGCCGGGCGGCCAGCTGCTGGCGGTGATCGGCCCCAACGGCGCGGGTAAGACCTCTCTGTTCAACTGCATCTCTGCCGTGTACAGACCGCAGCGCGGCTCGATTCGCTTCGAGGGTCACGAGCTGGTGGGAGAGAAGCCCCACCGCGCCGCGCGCCTGGGCATTGCGCGCATGTTCCAGAACCTCGGCCTGTTCGAGAACCTTACGGTGCTGGAAAACCTGCTGGTCGGGCGCCACCACCTTTACCGCACGCACTTCTTTCACGACCTGCTGTTTTCGCGCGGTGCGCGCGCCGAGGAGGTGCGCCACCGCAAGCGCGCCGAGGAAATCATCGAGTTCATGCACCTGGAGCGCCAGCGCCGGCTACCGGTCGGCGTGCTGCCCTACGGCGTGCGCAAGCGCGTGGAGCTGGCCCGCGCGCTGTGCATGGAGCCGAAGCTGCTGCTGCTGGACGAGCCCGCGGCCGGGCTCAACCAGGAAGAGACCGAGCTGATGGCGCGCTACATGCTCGACATCAAGGAGGAGCTCGGCGTGACCCAGATCCTGATCGACCACGACCTGCGCTTCGTGATGGATCTGGCCGACGTGGTCGCCGTGCTCGACTTCGGCAAGAAGATCGCGCAGGGCTCGCCGGCCGAGGTCAGCCGCAACCCGGCTGTGATCGAGGCCTACCTGGGGGGGACCGCGACATGAGCCCCGCCGATGCGAGCGCGGCGAGCGAGGCGGAGCTCAAGCGGACGCTCCCAGGCAGGCTGGCGCTGTTCGCGCGAACGCGCGGCGCCCGTCCGGCCCTGCGCCGCAAGAAGCTCGGCATCTGGCAAGAGATCAGCTGGGCCGACTACAACCGCAACGTCCACGCCACCGCATGCGCGCTCTTTGAGCTGGGGGTGCGACCCGGCGACCAGGTCGCGATTCTGAGCGACAACCGGCCGGAGTGGCTGTACGCGGATCTCGCCACCCAGCTGCTGTCGGCCCGTAGCGTCGGCATCTATCAGACCAGCCCCGCGGCCGACGTCGCCTATCTGCTCAACCACAGCCGGGCGCGCGTGCTGTTCTGCGCGGACCAGGAGCAGGTCGACAAGGTGATCGAAATCGGCAACGCCGCGCCACAACTCGAGCGCGTGATCGTGCTCGATCCGCGCGGCACCCGCGGCTACGCCGATCCCCGGCTGCTCGGCTGGGACGAGCTGCTCGCGCAGGGCAGGCGCAGGCTCGAGGCCGAGCCCGAGCTGGGCGACGCGCGCCTGCGCGCGCTCGATCCGAAACAGCCGTCGATGGTGATCTACGGCCCGGGCACGACCGGTCAGCCCAAGGGCGCGCTGCTCTCGAGCGCCAACGTGTGCGAGAGCATTGAGCAGGTTGCGCAGCTGCTGGGCGCGAGCGATCGCGACCTGGTGTTGTCCTACTTGCCGCTGTGCCACGTGGCCGAGCGCCTCTACAGCGTCTTTCTGCCGCTCGCGACCGGCCTGGTGGTGCACTTCGGCGAATCGGTCGACACCGTGCAGGAAGACCTGCGCGAGGTCTCGCCCACGCTGTTTCTGGGCGTGCCGCGCATCTGGGAGAAGATGTTCGCTGCCACCATGATGCGGATGCAGAGCTCGAGCTGGCTCAAGAAGACGCTGTTCTTCCTGTTCCTGCGGCAGGGGCAGCGCATCGCCGCCGCGCGCCGCGGCGGTGTGGCCGGCGCGCTCGACGCGCTCACCTGGCTGGCCGCCGACCTGCTGGTGTTCCGCGCGCTGCAGGAGCAGCTCGGCCTGCGGCGCTGCCGCTTGCCCGGCAGTAGCGCCGCGCCGCTCGCGCCCGAGCTGCTGTCATGGTTCCGCGGCGTCGGCATCCCGATCCACGAGAGCTACGGCATGACTGAGCTCGCTACCGGCAGCCACTTCAATCCACCGGGCAGGCACAGGATCGGCACGGTCGGACAGCCGCTCGCGGGGATCGAGCACAGGATCGCGGCCGACGGTGAGATCCTGCTGCGGGGGCCGGGCGTGTTCCACGGCTACCTGCACGATGAGGCCGCCACCCGGGCGGCGTTCGACGAGGAGCGCTTCCTGCGCACCGGCGACATCGGGGAGATCGACGAGCAGGGCTTCCTGCGCGTCACCGGCCGCAAGCAGGACGCCCTACTCGAAGCCGGGGGCAAGCGCTTGTCTCCGGACAAGATCGAGAACGCGCTCAAGACCAGCCCCTTCATCCGCGAGGCGCTCGCGCTGGCGAGCCCGGGCGGGGTGGTGGTCGCGCTGGTGCAGGTCGAGCACGAAACCGTGGCGGACTGGGCGCGGCGCCGCAGCTTGGCCCACGGCTCCTATCAGGAGCTGGCGGCCGCAGCCGAGGTGGTGGAGCTGATCGCGGCCGAAGTCGAGCACTGCAACCGCCTGCTGGCCGAGGCCGAGCAGGTGCGCCGGTTCCGCATCCTGCCGCGCGAGCTGCAGCACCACGACGGCGAGCTGACCGCCACGCAGAAGCTGCGGCGTCGCGTGATCGCGGACAAGTGGCGCTCGCTGATCGAAGCGATGCACGAGGAGCGCGCGTGAGGCCCGCCCCCGTAACGCCGTCCCGAGCACGCGCGGCCGCGGCTTACGCCGCGCGCCCGGAGGTGCCGTGGGCAACCTGATCCAACTCACGGTCTCAGGCCTGGCGCTGGGCGCGATCTACGCGCTGATCGCGCTCGGCTTCGTCGTGATTTACCGCGCCTCGGAGGTCTTCAACTTCGCCCAGGGCGAGCTGCTGAGCACCGGCGCCTACCTGATGGTGATGCTGTGCGACCACCACCTGCCCTGGCCGCTCGCGCTGCTGGGCGCGATGGTGCTGACGGGGCTGGTCGCCGCCGGTATCGAGCGCGGGGTGATGCGGCCGCTGATCGGCCGGCCCATCTTCGTCAGCGCGATCCTGACCATCTTCGTCGGCTTCTTCCTGCGCGCCATGGTGATCATCATCTGGGGCGTCGAGCCGCGCGGGATGCCCACCCCGTGGGAGACCACGCGCGTGGTGCAGCTCGGCAGCGCACGCATTCTGCTCAACTCGATCGCGGCGGTCGGAGCCGGTGCGCTGGCGCTGGGCGCGTTCTTCGCGCTGATCCGCTACACCAAGCTGGGCGTGGCGATGCGCGCGGCCAGCAGCGACCAGGAGGCCTCGCTCGCGCACGGCATTCCGGTGGGCCGCATCTTGGGGGCGACCTGGTTCATGTCCGGGACGTTTGCGGCGCTCGGCGGCGTCTTCCTCGGCATGTTCCCGAGCAGCGTGGACCCGACCCTCGGCTTCATCGCGCTGCGGGCCTTTCCGGCTGTGATCCTGGGCGGCCTCGAGTCGGCGGTCGGCGCGGTGGTGGCGTCGCTGATCCTCGGTGTGCTCGAGGTGCTGGCGCAGGCCTACCTCAATCCGCTGCTCGGCCAGCTCGGCAACAACTTCCACGGCGTCTTTCCCTATCTGGTGATGATCCTCGTGCTGATCGTGCGCCCCCACGGCCTGTTCGGCCGCCGGGCGGTCAAACGCGCATAGGCTCGGGCCTGACCCGAAGAACGGACCAACGGCAAGACGGCAAGCGCAGATGAATTCCTTTCGTTCTTCCCGTCTTGCCGCCTTCCTGTTGCAGCTCCATATCCCGCGAATGCGAACGCGCTTGAGGTCCCTTCACCGGTCCTGATATTGCAGAGCCGGAGCCCCGCATGCCGACACGCCTGCTAATCACGCGCTACGAGGACGACCTGGCGTTGTTTCCGGGGCGCTGGCACAAGCTGGGACTGGTGCTGGCCGTGCCGGCGGCGCTGGTCTTCCCGTTCCTGGCCAGCAGCCAGTGGCTGACGGTCGGCAACCTGGCGTGGGTGACCGTGGTCGGCGCGCTCGGGATGATGGTGCTGACCGGCTTCTCGGGCCAGATCAGCCTCGGTCACGCGGCCTTTCTCGCGCTCGGAGCCTACACCACGGCGATCCTGGGCGAGCGCTTCGGCACGCCGTACTGGCTGGCGATCCCGCTCGCAGGCGGGGTCGCAGCCGCGGTCGGTTTGTGCGTCGGGCCGTTCGCGCTGCGCCTGGCCGGGCTGTACCTGGCGATCGTCACGCTCGGCATGCTGTTCCTGGTCAACCATCTACTGCACTCGCTGACCGATCTGACCCATGGCGCGATGGGCATTGCGGTCACCATGCACAGCGGGCTCGGACACGCTGCAGCCGGCGGCGACTTCTCGCAGACGCTGCAGCTCGGCCCGCTCGAGCTGACCTTCGAGCGCAAGCTGTACTTCGTATTCTCGAGCATCGCCCTGCTGTGCACGCTGGCCGCCAACAACGTCAAGCGTTCGAACACCGGCCGCGCGATGATGGCGGTGCGAGACCACGATGTCGCGGCCGCGGTCATGGGCGTGCACCCGGCCAAGGCCAAAGTGATCTCGTTCGGGCTGTCGTCGTTTCTGGCAGGCGTAGCGGGCGCGATGTTCGCATGCCAGCAGCAGTACATCACCATCGATCCGCCCTTCGACCTCAACATGAGCGTGCAGTACATCGCGATCATCGTGCTCGGCGGGGTGGGCTCGGTGTTCGGCGCGGTCTGGGGCGCGATCGTGTTCGTGGTGCTCTCGCCGCTGGCCGAGTCGCTGTTCGAGGCGCTCAAGCCTCACCTACCGATGCTCTCGGGCCTGAGCGCGACCCAGCAGGCGACGCTGCTGTTCTCGCTGGTGGTCGTCGCCTTCCTGATATTCGAGCCGCTCGGCTTGCTCGGGTTCTGGCTTCGCGTCAAACGCTACTTCGTCGCCTGGCCCTTCAGGTACTGAAACGCGTCAGCATGAGCAAGCGTACCCGCGTGGCGGTCCTATACGGCGGCAAATCCTCCGAGCACGAGGTCTCGCTGGAGTCCGCCAAGTGCGTGCTCGACAACCTCGACCTGGAGCGTTTCGAGGTGATTCCGATCGCAGTCGACCGCGAAGGCAGCTGGCACGTCCAGGACCTCGCGCGCCTGCGCGCGACCACGCAGCGGGCGCTGCCGCTCGACGAGCACGGCACGGAGGTCATGCTCGCGGGACGCCCTGAGGGCGCCGTGCTGCAGGGGCTGCAGGCCGGGCCGGTCGACGTCGTGTTTCCAGTGATGCACGGCACTCTGGGCGAGGATGGCAGCGTCCAGGGCCTGCTCGAGCTGTGCGACGTGGCGTACGTCGGCGCGGGTGTGCTCGGCTCCGCGATCGCCATGGACAAAGACGCGGCCAAGCGCCTGGTCCGCGCCGCGGGCATCGACACCGCCGACTATGTCTGCGTGCGCGCGGGCCAATGGCCGGCCCACGCGCGGGCCGTGCACGAGCGGGTGCGCGAGGAGCTCGGCTACCCGGTGTTCGTCAAGCCCGCAAGCCTGGGCTCGAGCGTTGGCGTGGCGCGGGTGGCGAGCGCGAGCGAGCTGGACGCCGCGGTCGAGAACGCCCTCGAGTACGACGACAAAGTGCTGGTGGAGCGCGCCGTGGACGGCCGCGAGATTGAGCTCGCCGTGCTCGAGCCGCTCGACCCGGCCCAGCCGCCCGAGGTCAGCGTGGCCGGGGAAATCGTGCCCCGAGGCGGCTTCTACGACTACGAGCGCAAGTATCTCGACCCGCAAGGCGCCGAGCTGATCATCCCCGCCTCGCTCTCGCCCGCCCAGCTGGCGAGCGCGCAGCAGATCGCGCGCGAAGTGTTCAGCGTGCTCGAGTGCGCCGGGATGGCGCGCGTGGACATGTTTCTGGAGCGATCGAGCGGGCGGCTGCTGTTCAGCGAGGCCAACACCATTCCCGGCTTCACCACCATCAGCATGTACCCCAAGCTTTGGGAGCACTCCGGGCTGCCCTACCCCGCGCTGCTCGCCCGGCTGATCGAGCTGGCGCAGCGCCGGCACCAGCGGCGAAGAAAGCTGCGACGAGAGCGCTGAGGCGCACGAGCGACACCGGCGCGGTCCAAGTTCTGGGGCTCTTCCCATCCCGGGCGCGGCCTGGTACCGCTATCGTCCGGGATGGGCCCAGCAGCGGCGCACAAGTCGAGTCGGGGCGCCGGCTTGCAACTCACCCCTTCGAGGTCGTCAGCGATGAAGCCAACGCGGTCGTGGATCCACGTGCTGTACGCCTGTGCCCTGCTCGCGGGGGCCTGTGGAGGAGGGCCTTCCTCCCCGGTCGACGATCCGAGCACCTTCGCCGGCATGAACAAGACGCGGATCGAGAACGACTGCGAGCAGACCCGACTCTGCAAGCTCTCCCGCAACGAAGCCGTCGAGGGCGATTTCACCCAGACCTGCGTCGCGATGGAGGCGAACACGCTCAACAGCATGCCGCAGACCCAGCCGCAATTTCTCAGCACGACCAATCGCTGCGGGGTCTTCACGACGTGCGACTACTGGGACTGCACGCAGCGCCATCCCAGCGGCTACGGCGAGCAACAGATGGCCAGCATCACGTACGCGTGCCAGCAGAAGACGCAGTGCGCGCTCGACCAGGGGCGCAGCGTGGGTGACCCCAACCAAGCGGTCAACAACTGCGTGGGCGCAGAGGTCGGCACCGTGTTCAACTTCGGCGTCCCAGACCGCATGGCCTATGAAAGTGCATACGCGATGTGCTCGGCATACGCGAGCTGCGACTTCGCCCAGTGCTTCCCATATTGAGGCGCAAGGCTCCGGGCAGGTCACGCGGGCGGCACGGCGAACGACCACGGGGACGGGGACGAAGGGCGACAGGGGGGGTCAGGAGTCGGTGAGCTGGCTGCGGATCTTGATCTCGCCGCTGAGGGTCTTGTGGACCGGGCAGTGGTTGGCGATCTCGAGCAGGCGGGTGCGCTGGGCCGCGTCCAGCGGGCCTTGCAGCGTGATCCTGCGCTCGATCTGGTCGATGCGGCCGCTCTTGCGCTCGCAGTCGGCGCAATCCTCGGCGTGGATGCGGCTGTGCTTGAGCTGCACCACCACGCCTTCCAGCGGCCACTGCTTGCGATTGGCGTAGAGGCGCAGCGTGATCGCGGTGCAGCTGCCCAGGCTCGCGAGCAGGTACTCGTAGGGCGAGGGCCCCTGGTCGGTGCCGCCGGCCGAGATCGGCTCGTCGCCCACCAGCGTATGGCCTCCGGCCTCGAGCTGCGTGACCAGGCCGGCGCTACCGATTCGCGCCGTGACCTGGGAGCCGCCTTCACTCGGATTGCTCATCGCTTCGCTCCCGTTCTCGGAGCTCGACCGGCCGGCACCCGCCGCGATCGGGGCTTCCGCGACCTCAAGCATACGCGCAACGCCGCGCGCCGCCACGCGCGCGAAGTCACCCTCAGGGAACCGAGAAGCTCACCTTAGCCATGTACGAGCCTGGATCGGGCAGCTGCCACCGACGGACCGCGTCGAGCGCGCAGTCGATGCGCTCGGCCGCCTGGCGCGAGCTGGCCGACGCGCCCGCCGCCAGCACCTGCCCGCCGGGCGCAACATACGCGGTGACCAGCAGCGCGCCCGGCTCGAGCCCGCAGTGGTCCAACGTGGCGCGCTGCGCCTCCAGCACCGGCTGCACCTGCGACGGCTCCCACGGGACCGGCGGCCGAGCCTCGTCCGAGGCGTCCAGCTCGAAGCCCCAGGACAGCTCGGCCGCGCCGCCGCCCTTGGGCGCGGGGAAGCGCGCGGCCCGGGCGACCTCGAGCAGACACTGCTCGGTGGCGCGGTCGCCGACGGTCGAGACCTTGGGATAGACCCACTCCACCCGACCGTCGAGCGCGACCCGGAAGTAGAACTGCATACGCCCCGAGATCAGCTCCACCTGCTGCGCGCCTTGCGCGAAACAGTGCTGGAAGCGCGGCAGGCGCGGCTCGAGCGTGGCCTGGATCTTCCGCTCGGGGATGGTGCCCATCAACCCCGAGACCTGCATCCTCGCGGGTGCGGGCCCGGCCTCGGCGCCGCTGCTGTCCGCGCCGGGCCGAACCGGCTCGGGTGGCGGCTCCGAGCCGCAGCTCGCGAGCGCAACACCCAATAGCGCCGCCAGCAGCGCGCCATGCCCCGCAGCAGGCAGAAGCTTGGGCACCCCGCTACCCCTTGAGCACGCTGCTCGAAATCACGATCCGCATGATCTCGCTCGTGCCCTCGTAGATCTCGGTGATGCGCGCGTCGCGGTAGTGGCGCTCGGCGTCGCACTCGCGGGTGTAGCCCAGACCGCCGTGGATCTGCAGCGCCTTGTGGGTGACGCGGGTCGCCATCTCGGAGGCGAACAGCTTGGCCATCGCCGCCTCCTTGGTGTTGCGCTGCTTCTTGTCCTTGAGATGCGCGGCGCGGTGGATCAGCAGGCGCGCGGCGTCGAGCTCGGTCGCCATGTCGGCGAGCATGAACTGAATCGCCTGCTTGTCGGCGAGCGGCGAGCCGAAGGCGTAGCGCTCCTTGCTGTACGCCAGCGCCTTTTCGTAGGCGGCGCGGGCGATGCCGAGCGCCTGCGCTGCGATCCCGATGCGCCCGCCGTCGAGCGTGCTCATCGCCACCTTGAAGCCCTCGCCCTCGGCGCCCAGGCGGTAGGCGTCCGGCACCCGGCAGCTCTCGAAAAACACCGTACACGACTGCGCGGCGTGGATCCCGAGCTTCTCGTCGGGCTTGCCGCGCGTGAAGCCGGGCGTGTCGGTCGGCACGATGAACGCGGTGATCCCACGGTGGGCCACCCCGCGCTGCGACATCGCGAAGACCACGATCAGGTCGGCGTAGGGCCCGTTGGTGATGAAGTTCTTGGAGCCGTTGAGCACCCAGTGATCGCCGTCGCGCTGCGCGAACGTCGCCATGGTGCCCGCGTCCGAGCCGCTCATCGGCTCGGTCAAACCGAAGCAGCCCAGCAGCTTGCCCGACGCCATCGGCGTCAGGAACTGCTGCTTCTGCACCTCGCTGCCGTGACGCTTGATCGGGTCGCAGGCCAGCGAGTTGTTGACGCTCATGATCACGCCGAGCGAGGCGCAGGCACGGCTGATCTCCTCCATCGCCAGCGCGTAGCCGACGTGGTCGAAGCCGGCGCCGCCGTAGCGCTCGTCGATGGCGATGCCCATCAGTCCCAGCTCGCCCAGCCGCGCCACCAGATCGGCCGGCCACTCGCCGCTCTGGTCCAGCTGCTTGGCGCGGGGCTCGACCTCACGCACGGCGAAATCACGCGCGGTCTGCTGCAACAGCGCCTGTTCCTGGCTCAACCCAAGGTCCATCTGCTCCTCCGGCCCGCGCGGGCGGCTCACCCGGCCGCCCACCGGCGTCCGCCACCATGCCCGCAGCCGCCGGGCGAGGCAAGCGCGCGCCGGTCACCCATCACCCTTGGCTCGCTGGGCCGCAAGCCCCCGGCGTTGTGCCCCGCCAGGCCGGAGCCGACCGCGCTCGTCACATTCTCTATACCGGGGGGCGTCTCGACCGGCTCGCGCAGCGCCGCCGCGACCACGCGCCTGCACCCGGGTGGACGGCGGTTCCCCTTGCATGACGCCGGGGTCGTGCGTTAGTCAGGCCCCTCCGGGAGACGGGATTGCAAGGGGCGACTGTGAGCTTGCGGTTACAAGCCATGCAGCGGTCGGTGGGGCTGATGCTCGCCTTGGCTTGTCTCTTCGGGATGTCCCCCAGGGCAAGGGCGGAGGACGCGCCCGAGAAGGCGAGCTACGAGCGGCTGCTGCGCGAGGCCACCAATGAGTTCGACGCCGGCGCCTACTCCGAGGCCCATGCGCTGCTGGCGCGTGCACACAAGCTGCGGCCGACAGCCCGCACCTTGCGCGGCCTGGGCATGGCCTCCTTCGAGCTGCGCCACTACCTGCAGGCGATCGACGAGCTCGACCAGGCCCTGACCGAGACTCGCAGACCCCTGACAGCAGCGCAGCGCAAGGAGGTGCAGGAGTTGCTCGAGCGGGCCAAGAGCTACGTCGGCAAGCTGCGGCTGGAGGTCTCGCCCGCCTCGGCCGTCATCCTGCTCGACGGCCAGCCGGTTTCGAGCCCTCAGCTGACCCTCGACCCCGGCGAGCGCGTCATCACCGTGCGCGCCGACGGTTACAGGGAGGAGGAGCTGCGGGTCACCATCAACGGCGGCGAGGACAAGGTGATCCCCGTGGAGCTGGCCCCGCTCGAGCCCGCGCTGCCGCCTGAGCCGGTGCGCGCCCAGCCGGGCCCCGAGCCTTCGCCGCTGCCCGCAGCACAGCCCGCGACAGCGCGCGGCCGGCTCGCACCGTGGATCGTGATCGGCGCATCGGCTGCCGTGGCCGTCACCGGCGGCGTGCTGCTGGGGCTCGCGCTCTCCGACAAGGCCAAGGTCGAGGACGCCAGCAAAGGCACGCAGTGGTCGTCGGTCAAGAGCGCCTCCAACCGGGTGCCCACACTGTCGACCGTCGGCATCGTGATGCTGGGGGTGGGCGCCGCCGGCATCGCGGCCGGCCTCGCCTGGAAGCTGATTCCGGCGCAATCGCGACGCGATCAGAGCGCGTCGCTGCGCGTTCAACCGGGCGGTCTGGAGCTGGCGGGAACGTTCTGATGCGGAGCTGGGCGCCGCTGATCGCCAGCCTAGCCCTGGCTGGCTGCACCACCTCGCCCCCGGACGGCGTGTTCGCGTGCGCTCGCGACCAGGACTGCCCCGCGAGCTACCACTGCCGTCTCGACCACTTCTGCTACGCGAAGCCAGGATCGGCTCAGGACGGCGACGCAGGCCCGAACGACGCAGGCCCGGGGCTCGACGCAGCGGCCGACGGCATGGTCGACGCCGCGCGTGACGCTGAGCCCGAGGCGGCGGTCGAAGCCGGGCCGCGCGGCGACGGATCGGCCGAGGCCGGCTCAGGCGAAGCCGGCACGCCGCCACCCGATGGCTCGACCGCGGTGGTGCTGACGCTGAGCAAGGACGGCTCGGGCGAGGGAACGGTGTCGTCCGACGACGCCGCGATCGACTGCGGCAGCACCTGCAGCGCGCACTTCGCGCCGGGCGCCACGGTGACGCTGACCGCGGCGCCGGCCAGCGGCTCGAGCTTCGACGGCTGGGGCGGCGCCTGCTCGGGCAGCGACCTCACCTGCGTGCTGACGCTCGACGGCGACACCGACGTCAGCGCAAGCTTCGTGCCCGCCACTCACACCATCACGATCACCAAGCAGGGGGCCGGCAGCGGGAGCGTGAGCGCGGGCGGCGCGAGCATCGACTGCGGCTCGACCTGCAGCGCGGTGGTCGACGAGGGCACCGAGGTGACGCTGACCGGCACGCCGGGGAGCAACTCCTTGTTCGGTGGCTGGACCGGAGGCCCCTGTTCCGGCGTGGACCCCTGCTCCTTCACGGTTTCGGCAGACGTGGACGTGACCGCCACCTTTCCGCTCGACGACTACACCCTGGTCGTGGCCCCGACCGGCAGCGGGAGCGGCAGCGTGACCTCCACGCCCGCCGGCATCGACTGCGGCAGCGACTGCACCGAATCCTACGGCGCCACCACCAACGTCACGCTCGCCGCCACGCCCACAGCCGGATCCGACTTCACCGGGTGGAGCGGTGGCGGCTGCAGCGGAACCGGCTCCTGCATGGTCACGCTGGCCACGGCGACCACGGTCACCGCGACCTTCACGCTCAAGCAACTGACGCTCGCGCTGTCCAAAGGCGGAAACGGCGGCGGGACGGTGAGCTCCAACGTCGGCGGCATCAATTGCGGCGGCAGCTGCAGCGCGAGCTACAACTACGGAACGAACGTGACGCTCAGCGCCAACCCAGCCACCGGCAGCAACTTCAGCGGCTGGAGCGGCGGCGGCTGCTCGGGAACCGGCGACTGCGTGGTTACGGTGAGCGCGGCCACCACGATCACGGCGAGCTTCACGCTCAAGCAGTATCCGCTTCAGATCACCAAGTCGGGCTCGGGCAGTGGCAGCGTCGACTCCGGGGACGGCGGCATCAGCTGTGGCAGCACCTGCAGCCATCTCTACAACTACGGAACGAACGTGACGCTGAGCGCGACCGCGGCCGGCTCCAGCGTGTTTGGCGGCTTCAGCGGCGGCGGCTGCAGCGGCACCGCCAGCTGCAGCGTCACCATCACGGCGGCCACCACGATCGACGCCAACTTCGTGCCGCCGCCCAACTACGTCTTCGTCACCCAGGGGAGCTTCGACGCCAGCACCGGAGTGGCCGCGGCGGACGCGATGTGCCAGAGCGAGGCCAACAGCGCGGGCCTGCCCGGCACCTACAAGGCCTGGCTTTCGACCGAAACGGTGAGCGCGCTTTCGCGGCTCGGGTCGGCGCGCGCCTGGGTGCGGCCCGACGGCAAGCCGTTCGCGGACCAGAGCAGCGGTTTCGCGGCCGCGGGCCCCTACTCCACCCGCATCTACTACCCCATTCGACTGACGGCGGTCGGTTCCGATCGGGGCCACGTCAACGTCTTCACGGGAACGAACTTCGACGGAACGCCGGACACGGGAACGACGTGCAACTCATGGACCAGCAACACGAGCCCCGCGTTCGCGGCGATCGGCTCCAGCACGGGCGGAGGTTACGGCTTCACAATCGCGGGCGGACAAGGCTGCGCCGCGGCGAACCCGGTGTATTGCTTCGGTGTGAGCAACACCTCGTTGCTGAGCATCACGCCCGCTACCGGACGCAAGGCCTTCGTCACCCGGGGCCACTGGACGCCCGGCGGCGGGATTGCCAGCGCGGACGCGCTCTGCCAGAGCGAGGCCACGGGCGCCGGCCTGTCCGGCACATTCAATGCCCTGCTGGCTACCACCAGCGGATCGGCGGCCTCGCGGTTCACCGTCAGCGGCACGCCCTGGGTGCGAATGGACGGCATCCCGCTCGCCGCAACGGCCGCGGCGGCCGTGGCCAGCGGGACGCTGATCTGGGACGTGCCTCTGAACATTCCCGCGGACAACGGAGCGCAATTCGACAACTACGGCGTGTGGAGCGGCGGGCCGGCCGGCACCGGGAGCAGCAACGTCCTCACCGTGGTCGGAACCGCCGCCAGCACCTGCAACGACTGGATGTCCTCGGCCAACAGCGATACCGGCTACAGCGGGCGCGCCGGCGACGCACACCTGCAGACGGCCTTCTCGTTCGACGGCACGATCGCGCCGGCGACGCCCTGCAACACCAACCTCTCGCTGGCTTGCTTGCAGCAGTGAGGACGCCCGCTACAGCAGCGGCCCGAGCGCGCGTCGCGCGCGCGCGACGTAATCGCCCTGGGGCTCGAGCTCGAGATAGCGCTTGAAGGCCGCGGCCGACTCCGGCGTGATCTTGCCGCCGAGCGCCTCGCCCAGCCAGAAGAACGCCTCTGGCGGTGGGCCCTGCAGCTTGACCGCCTCCCGCAGCAAGTCGCGCGCCTTGTCGAGATCGTGGCGCTTGGCGCGCTGTACGTAGGCGTGGCCGAGCAGGGTCAACATGCGCGCGCGCTCCTCGGGCGGGCGCAGCCGCACATCGAACACATCCTTAGCCTTCTCGAGCAGGTCGATCGCGTCGTCGGAGCGCTCGGCCCGCAGGTGCACCTGCGCGCGCCCGAGCAGCGCCTCGGGCAGCTCCGCGTCGAGCTCGAGCGCAGCGTCGTAGGCGCCCGCCGCAGTGTTGACCTGGTCCGCGGCGTACAGCGCGTCCCCATACAGCGCGAGCGCCGACGCACGCTTCGATTCGCCTTCCACCAGCGGCCGCAACAGCGTGATCGCCTCGCCCGGCTTGTGCCGCGCGAGCGCAACCTTGGCGCCGGTCTCGCGCGCCGCGGCGGTGTCGCGCGCCGCCTCGGGCAGTCCCGAGACCTGCGCCTGCGCATCGTCGACCCGCCCCTGGCCGAGCAGCGCCTCGGCGCGCCCCAGCCGGCCCTGCAGCGCGTCCTGCTTGCTGAGCTGCTGGTAGGTCGCGTCGGCCTCGGCGTAGCGGCCGCTGTCGAGCAACAGCGCGCCCAGCGTGGCCAGCACCGCCGGATAGCCCGGCGACAGCTCGAGCGCCCTGCGCAAGGCCGCCTCCGCGCCCTTGGCATCGGCGGCCATGCGGCGCGCGCGCCCGAGCAGGTGCTGCGCCTCGGCGTCGTCGGGCGCCACCGCCACCAGCTGCTCCGTCGCGCTGATCGCGGCCTTGGGCTCGCCGAGCGCGAGCGCGGCCTCGCCCTCCGCCCGCAGTGCGTCGGGATCGCCGGGCGCACGGCGGACGAGCGCGCGGGCCTCCTGCATCAGCCTCGCGCTGGGCTCGAGCACGGCACGCAGCCGCAGACGCAGGCTCGTGCCCTCGATCCCGGTCACACCGCCGCCTTGCTGGAGCGCGTCCAGCGCGTCGCGCACCGCCTTGGCATCGCCGGTCTGCAGCGCCGCGCGCGCGCGCATCGAGAGCAGCCTCGCGGGCGCCTCCGGCAAGTCCGACAGCAAGCTCAGGGCACGCTCGCCGTCGTGGCGCTCGATCAGGATGCTTGCCAGCAGCCCGCGGTAGGCCGGCGCGTTCGGCGCCAGGCTCACAGCCTGGCTGGCGGCCTGCTGGGCGGTACCGAGCTGGCCCGCGCGCCGCGCCTCGGCCGCCACCATCGCCAGTAGCCGCGGCTCGTTGGCGCCGGCCGAAAGCGCCTCGCGCACCACCTCGCCGGCCTTGGCCTGCTCGCCTTCGCGCTCGAGCAGGCGCGCGCGCGCCAGCGCCCACAGCGTGCGGTCGACCGGCGCGGACTCGTGCGCGCGCTTGGACAGGGCGTCGAGCGCTGCCAGCCCGCGCGCGGGCTCTTGCGAGTCGGCGCTGAGCAGCGCCCGCCACAGCTGGGCGCGCAGCTGCTTGGGGCTGTGCTTGAGCACGACCTCGAGCGCCGCCAGCGCATCCGCGTCCTGCCCGCCATCGTGATCCAGCTCGGCCAGCGCGAGCGCGGGCGCGATCAGATCGGGCGCTGCCGAGGCAGCCGCCTGCAGCCGCGCCTTGGCCTCCGGCTCGCCCATACGCTGCTGCAACCGCCCCACCACGTACAACAGCGGGGCCTCGCCCTTGGCTGCTTCCCCGGCCTTCTTCAGCAGCGTCTGTGCGTCGCCGAACACGCCCGAGTAGGCCGCGAGCACGGCCCGCGCCGCGGCCAGGTAGGCGGAATCGACGTGCAATTTCTCGGCGCGCAGCAGCGTCACACGCAGCGCGCTCAGCTCGCGGCTGCCGCTCTCGAGAACGCGCTCGGCGTGCACGAACAGCTCGAGCTTCGGCACGTCGGTGGAGCGCGGGTGCTGGTCGCGCGCCAAGCGCAGCAGCCGCTCGGCGTCGATCAACCTGGCGTAGTCGCCCTCGTAGGCCGCCGCGCGCGCCGCGACCACGAGCCGAGCGGCCTCGGCATGGCGGTGTGCGACCCACTGCTGCCAGCCGAGGTAGCCGCCGCCGCACAGCACGAGCGCGCTAACCCACGCCCCGATCACCGCGTTGCGGACGCGGGTCCCCGTGCGCGCGACCTCCTGCGGCGGCAGCCACGAGAAAGGCTGGGCCTCCGAGGGCTCGAAGATGCCTTGCGCCTGGAGCAGCTCGAGCATCGCCTCGGGTGCATCGGGCAGCCCCGCGCTCGCGCCCAGCGGCAGGTCGTCCTCCACGGGCTCGGGCATGGCGGGCTCCGCCACGCCCGGCTGGTCGAAGGCCACGTCGATCGCCGCCGAGTCGTCGTAGCCCCCGGTGTAGCCGTGCGCGGGCTCCGGCTCCGCTGGCGGCGGGACGGCGGCACCCAGAGGCTGCTGGGTGGGCCAGTCCACGGCGACCGAGCGCACGTCCCACTGCGAGCTCGTGCCCGAATCGGGCGGCGGCACAGGCGCGTCGCCCAAGCCGGGCGTGGTGTCGCCCTGGGGCTTGGCCTCGAGCGCGTTCAAGCGTGTCCCAGCGCGAAGCGTTCCGGGCGAAGACCCCGTCCCGGGGGAGCTCCCACCGGCGGCCGCTGGTGCGATCAAGCGCCCGGGCGAGGAACGACCTGGGGCAGCGGCCAGCTTGTCCGGCGACGACAACCGGCCGGGCGACGAACGCGACCCGGACGAGCTGGTGGTCCCGGGCGACGACCTACGCTCGAGCGCTGGAAGCGGGCCGGACGAGCTGGTGGTCCCGGGCGCCGAGAACACCCCGGCCGAGCTGCTGGCCCCGGGCGACGTCACGCCCCCCGGCGACGACCGCGTTCCCGGCGACGACCGCGTTCCCGGCGACGACCGCGTTCCCGGCGCGCTCCGCGTTCCCGGCGCGCTCCGCGTTCCCGGCGACGACAGCGTCCCGGGCGCGCTCCGCGCCCCGGGCGACGTCACACCACCGGGCGACGACAGCGTCCCGGGCGAGCTGCTGGCCCCGGGCGAGGCTATGCCGCCCGGCGACGATCGCGTTCCCGGCGCGCTGCGCGCTCCGGGCGACGTCACCCCGCCCGGCGACGACAATCGACCCGGCGACGACTGCGTTCCCGGTGCACTGCGCGCCCCAGGCGACGTCACCCCCGGCGACGACAGTGTCCCGGGCGCGCTCCGCGCCCCGGGCGACGTCACACCACCGGGCGACGACAGCGTCCCGGGCGCGCTCCGCGCCCCGGGCGACGACAGTCGAGCCGGCGACGATCGCCGCCCCGAGGACGTCGTCACCTGCGACGGCGCGGGCAGCTGCCCCGGCGAGCTCGAGAACGCGCCGGCGTGTGGCGGGCTCGCCACGTCTTCGCCCGCGACGTCGTCCAGAGCGCCAGCCGACAGATCCACGAAGGGCTCAGTCGCAGGCGCGTCATCCTGCTCGCCCGATTCCTCATGGGCCGGCTCGATCAGCGGCGCCGACAGCGGCGGAAACGGCGACGGCGAGCCGACCAGCCCCTTCGGAAAGGCAGGTTTGACCGCTCGCGGCTTCGGCGCGGCGAGCGCGACAGGGCGTGAGGCGCTCGGCTGGACGCTGGCGGCGCCGAGCGGTGTGGCTCCCAGGGCGCCGGCCAGCGGAGGGTTGCGCCCCGCCGCAGCGCCCGGCTCGGCGCGCTCGGGCTCCGCGGGCGCGACATACGCGGGCGCGACCGCGGCGGGCTCGGCCACCGCGCGATGCGCGAGCTGCCGCGCGCGCTCGAGCAGCCGCAGCAGATCCGCGGCTTCATCGCCAAGCTGATGCGCACGCTCGAGCGCGACCGCGGCGCGCGACGGATCGCCGCGCTTGAGCAGCACCTCGCCCAGCCAGCGAAAGGCCTCGGCGCGCTGCGGATCGAGCTTGGCCGCCTTCAACAACACCGCCTGCGCGCGCGCGAGCTCGCGATCCAGGTACCAGGCGCGCCCTTCGAGCACGAGCAGCCGGCACTGCTGCTCGGTGTCGTCGCCCTGCGCGCTGATCAACACGCCGCGCGCGTCGCCGTAGCGCTGCGCCGAGATCAAATCCTCGGCGAGCGTGAGCGGATCCTCATGCGCGGGGCCCGATCGGAATCGGAGCAAGCGCGCATTGAGCCGGTGGGTATCGGGGCTCGGGCCCATGGCTATACGTCTGCATAGTAAGCTCGCCCGGCCGTTTGTGAAATTATGATCCGGTCTCGGTTGACCGCGAGCGCACGGCTGCATAGAAGGTGAGGCGATGAGCGACGGCTGGCCCGCGAAATCGCCGCGTGGCGCTGCTCGACCCACCGCTGCAGGCGCGTGCCGCGCCTGCGCGGGTCTGTTGCTGTGCGTTTGGCTGGGCACCGGGTGCGTAGCGCACACCCCTTCCCCCTCGACGCCGGAGGCCACGGTGATGGCGTTCTCCCGCGCCCTCAACCAGGCCAAGTTCGAGGAGGCCTATGGGCTGATGTCTGCGGATTACCGCGCGCGCGTCAGCCTCGACCAGTTCAAGCAGCAGCTCAGCGCCAATCAGCAGGAAACCCTGGAGATCAGCAACAGTCTGGGTCGCGTTCGCACGCGGGCCGACGAGGAGGCGGTGCTGGTCTACGACGACGACCAGAAACTGCATCTGCGGCGCAGCGGCGATCGCTGGCTGATCACCACCGACGTGGTGAACTTCTACGATCAGTCGACGCCGCGCGCGGCGCTACGCTCGTTTGTGCGGGCCATGGAACGTAAGCGCTATGACGTGGTGCTGCGTTTGATCCCGAGCGCGGATCAGGAGGGTATCACCACCGATCGGATGGACCAGGCGTGGTCCGGGGAGCAACGCGAGCAGGTCGAGCGCATGCTGGCGGCCCTGCGCGATCACGTCGACGATCCGATCGAGGTGATCGGCAGCCATGCCACCATGCCCTACGGCGACCAGCGCCGCGTCCAGTTCCTGCGCGAGGGCGACGTCTGGAAGATCGAGGACCCGGAGTAGCCGCCGCTCACGGGTGCTTGGCCGGCTGCGCGCCGACCGCCTCGAACGCCTGGCGCAAGGTGTCGAGGTTGGGCTGCGGGGGCTTGACCTCGGGGTGAAAGACCAGAGGCAGGCTGGTGTCGGTCGGGTCGGGCGCTTGCGGAAAGCGCCAGCGCGTGATCGCGTAGCGAAGGCACGCACCCATGCCCGGCAGCCCGCCACCGCCGTGCAGCTCGACCCCGGTCACCTTGCCACTCGGCGCGATGTGGATCTGCGCCTCCAGCCGCATCTCCTGCTTGTACGGATGCGTGACCAGGGCCTCGTCGTAGCAGTGCTTGAGCGTCGGCTGCTCGCGCACGACCACGGTTGACAGCTGCTGCGTGGACAGGTCGTGCAGCTTGCGCTGGCAGGCGGCCAGCCCGGTCAGCAGCAGCACGCAGGTTAGGGCACGGACGCCACGCGCTGCAGCCGGCGCGGCGCGCTGCGTGCTCGTGGCTCGATCAATGGCCGGCGCTGCCGCCCGAGCCGCCGCTACCGCCGCTGCCGCCCGAGCCGCCCGAGCCGCCCGAGCCGCCGCTGCCGCCCGAGCCGCCGCTGCCCGAGCCGCCGCCGCTACCGGCGTTGCCGCCGCCCGCATTCGCGCCGCCACCGAAGAATCCGCCGCCGAAGAATCCGCCGCCTGCATTGGCACCGCCGCCGAAGAATCCCCCGCCGGCGTTCGCGCCGCCACCAAAGAATCCACCTGCGTTCGCGCCGCCACCGGCCATCCCGCCGCCGGCCATCCCGCCGGCCATCCCGCCGCCGAAGAACCCGCCCGCATTCGCGCCGCCGCCGGCCATCCCGCCGCCGAAGAACCCGCCGGCGTTCGCGCCGCCACCGGCCATGCCGCCACCGGCCATGCCGCCACCCGCGGTGCCGCCGCCGAAGAACCCGGTGCCGAACAACCCGCCGCCCGCTGTGCCGCCGCCCGCTGTGCCGCCGCCCGCTGTGCCAGTCCCGAAGAAGCCTGGAACCCCAGTGCCATTGCCCGCACCGGCGCCGACCATCCCGGACACGCCGGTCCCTATCGGCGTGGTTCCGACACCAGTCCCGGCGCCTGGACCGCCGAGGCACTGCGAGATGTCGAAGTCGCAAGTGGTCGGGTTGCAGACGAGCCGACCGCTGGTCAGACCAAGCGACTCGCAGGCGAGGCCACCGAGGTCCACCGGATTACAGGGCGGCCCAAACCCGCAGGCTCGGTTCGCGCCGGCATCCGCGAGCGACCCACCGGGGGTGGTGTCTGCCTCTGGCGAGACCACGCTGCGCACCCCGCAGCCCGCCGCCACGAGCACGGCACAGGAAACCACCACCTTGCCCATCCACCTGCGCATCGAACCCTCCGCCCGCTACCGCCGGCCTGGCCCCCGATAAGAGACCCATCCCAGCTTCAGGCTCCTTACTCTGTCGCGCCTGGGCTGGCAAGATCGCAAATTTCAGCGCAGTTGGTCCTCCCTACGCATCCGCTTACGCGCCGCTTCGCCGGGGATGTAGCAGCCTCACCCACAGCCCCTGATCCTCCGCTTCGCTGCGGACTTGAAAGCGCCTGGTCAGCGCACCAGGACGAATTCGACGCGCCGGTTGAGGGCTCGCCCCTCGGGACTGTCGTTGGGGCCGAGCGGCCGGGTGGCCCCGAAGCCACGATAGTCGAGTCGTTCGGCCGGCACGCCACGCGAGCGCAGGTACTCCACCACCGCCCTGGCCCGCCGGTGCGAGAGATTGAGGTTGTACGCCGCGTTGCCGCTATCGTCGGTGTGGCCCTCGACCACCACCTGCGTGCCCGCCGGAAGGCCCTTGATGACCTCGGCGAGCTGGTCGAGCACCGGCATGCTGACCGCCCGGATGGTGTCGCGGTCGTACTCGAAATAGACCCGCTCGGAGACCAGGATGCGCGACTCGGCGACCGTGATGGTGGCGGGCTCCGGCCCCGGCTCGGGGCAGCCGTCGTCGTCCTCGAAACCGTCGCGATCCTCCGGGTCCATGGGACAGGCGTCGGTCGCATCCGCGACTCCGTCGCCGTCGTTGTCGGGCTCGGGGCAGCCATCGTCGTCCTCGAAGCCGTCGCGATCCTCGCTCTGCCGCGGGCAGCGATCGACCGCGTCGGGCAAGCCGTCCGCGTCGTCGTCGAGGTCGGGGCAGCCGTCGCCGTCCTCGAAGCCGTCGAAGTCCTCGGGGTCGTTGGGACAGGCGTCGTGCTCGTCGTCGATGCCGTCGCCGTCGTTGTCCGGGTCGCGGCAGTAGTCGCCGTCCTGGTAACCGTCCTCGTCTTCCGGGCCGTACGCACACGCCGCCGTCGCCAGCTCGTAGCGCAGCCCGAGCAGCACGCGAAACACCGGCGCGCCGTAGCCCGCGCGGCCGGGCCACAGTCCTGCCCCGCCGCCGACCAGCGCCGAGAGCGAGCCGAGCAGCGGAAACGCCAGCGCCAGATCGCCTTCGACCGGGTTGCGGTTTGCCTGCAGCGAGGCGCCGCCCAGGCCCACCCGCGCGCGCAGCTCGCCGCGCAGCGACAGCGGCGCGAGCGCTGGCAGCGGCGCCGAAAGCCCCAACGCGGCGTCCAGCTCGTCATCCTGCTCCAGCCCGAGCAGCTCCGCGCGCTGGCGCAAGCGATAACCCAGCCGGGCCGCTAGCGCCACCGGCCCCAGCCTTTGCTTGAGCACGAAGGACGGCAGCGCCGTCCAGTTGGCGGCCGCGATCAGCAGCTTGCGCCGGCCGGTGGGTAAGCTGGCGACCAGCTCGAAGCCGAGCGCGGTGTCGCCGCGCAGCAGCGGCAGCAGCACCGACAGCCGCGCGTCGCCGAAGCCGACGCCGGTGGTGAGCCGTTGCGGGCTCGCCGGATCGTCGGCTACGCGTGCCAGCCCGAGCGGCACCACCAGGCCGAGCTGCAGCGCGTCGTAGAGTGAGAGCGCGGCCGAGAGCTCCAGCTGGCCGAGGTCGGAGACCACCGGCGTGCGCCCGTCGCGGCTGCCGGAGATGCAGGAGCTGTCCACCACCGAGGCGCTGCGGTCGCAGGCCACCTGACGCACCAGCGGCTCATCCGCGTAGCTGCTCAAGAGCCCCAGCACCAGCGTGCCGTGGGGGGGCAGCTCGGGATCGGCGATGGTCAGCGCGGCCGAACGGCCCGCCGAAGGCGTGAAGGTCTGAACGTCGAGCCGCGGCTGCGCGCGCGCGCCCGCGGCCCAGCCCAAGAGCGCCAGCCCGAGCGCCGCGGGCCCGAGCCACGCGCGCGCGCAGCGGCCAGGCCCACGCGCGCGCTGCATCGCGGCCGAGTCGGCGTTCCGCACGCGCGCGAGCGTACTGTGCCGTCGATCGCGTTCATAGCTTCAGCGCGCGCGAAGCAGCGCCAGGGCGCGCTGGAAGTCCTCGGGCGGCTCCGCGCTGAAGCGCAGCTGCGCCCCGCTCTGCGGGTGGGCGAAGCCGAGCAGGCGTGCGTGCAGGGCCTGGCGGCCGATCGCCTCGGCTGCGGCGCGTAGCCGCGGCTCCCCGCTGCGCCGGCCGTACACCGCATCGGCCAGCAGCGGATAGCCGTGCTCGGACAGGTGCACGCGGATCTGGTGCGTGCGCCCGGTCCGCAACGTGCAGCGCAGCAGGCTGGCCCCCTCCAAGCGCTCCAGCAGCTCGACCTCGGTGAGCGCGCGCTTGCCGCGCTCGACCCGCGAGCTGAAGCGCTTGCGGTCGGTTGGATGGCGGCCGTGCAGGGTCTCGATGCGCAGCCGCGCGGGCGGGGCCCCGAGCGCGATCGCGAGGTACTCGCGCTCGATGTCGTGGCGCGCGAATTGCGCGATCAGGCGCTCGCGCGCCAGCTCGGTCTTGGCCACCACCATCACGCCGCTGGTGTCGCGATCGAGGCGATGCACGATGCCGGGCCGCTCGGGATCGCCGGCGCGCACGTCGAGGTGGAAGCGCAAGGCATTGACCAGCGTGCCGTCCCAGTGGCCGGGCGCGGGATGGACCACCAGCCCGGCAGGCTTCATCACCACGGCGAGCTGCGCGTCCTGGAACAGGATCTGCAGCGGCAGATCCTGAGGTTCGGCAGCGGAGGGCGGCGGCGGCGCGGGCCGCACCACCACGCGCGCGCCGGCACGCAGGCGCGCGCTCGCGCGCACCACCCGGCCATCCGCCTCGACCCGGCCCTCGGCGATGAAGCCTTGCAGCGCGGAGCGCGAAAAGCCCAGCGCCCGCGCGCTCAGCACGCGGTCGAGCCGCTCGCCCGCCTCCTGCTCGGCGATCACCAGCTCGAGCGGCGGCGGCTCGGGCGCGGCGCGCGAATGGCTCACCAGCCGCGCCGCCCCGCCGCGGCTACCACATCTTCGAGTCGATGTGGGCCTTGGAACGGATCAGGATGTCCACGACCGCTCGGTCGTAGAAGTTCTTGGCGTAAAGCTCGGGCGTCACGCGGCTCTGGAACAGGGCGCGGCCCTCCTCCAGCTCCTCGGCCATCACCTCGTAGAGGCTGTCGTTGGTGATGCCCTCGACCACCTTCTCTTCGTTGTAAAGCGAGAGATCGCTGGCGATCGCGCGGGCCAAGCGCCGTGCCGCTTCCTCGGTTTCGATCAGCGCCATGGGTCCTCCGCGGGCTCTTCAGCCGCACGCCAATTGGTAGCGCATTTCGAGCCCGCGCGTCAAAAGCCGAGTGGCCGAGGACAAGAAACAGGAAGCCGGGAAGGCGGGAAGATTCGAGGGCCGGCATTCCGGCCGTCTCGCGCAAGGAAGCTCCCGTCTCTGCCGCCTTCCTGTGATCCGAAGGTCAACCTCACCCCAGGTGCTCAGCGCGCGACGTCGAGCAGCTCCACCAGCGGGCCCTCGGGCTCGCTCGGGCCCCGCAGGTCGACTCGCGCCTCGAGGTAGAAGTCGTTGTCCTGCTCCGGGTCGAGCAGTACCTGCCGCACGCGCCACAGCCGCGGCTGCAGCGGCTCGACGATCGTCCACTGGCTCTGGCGCGCCCGCGCGTCCGCGACCAGGCTCGGGTGAGCGGCGAAGAAAGGCTCCATCGCCTGCTCGAAGCGCTCGGCCGTGAACCGCTCGGGCGCGTCCGCGCGCACGCAGGCCGCCGCCTGCTCGTAGTCACGCGCCGCAAGCGCCTTGACCAGCATGTGCATTTCGGAGCGGATGCGCGAGCCGAGCATGCGCGGATCGTGCGCGAGCGCGTGCACGCGCCGGACGTCCTCGGCCGGCTCTTGCGGCTGGGGCGAGAGCATGCGCTCCCACTCCTCGACCAGGCTGGAGTCGACCCGCTGCAGCGTGGAGCGCAGGAACGCGGCCAGATCGATCAGCTCGTCGTTCCAGCACGGGTCGGGCACGCTCTGCAGCAGCGTCTTGTACGCCTCGCTCAGGTAGCGCAGCAGCACGCCCTCGGCGCGGCTCAAGCCGTATTCCTTGACGTAGTCGGTGAACGAGAGGTAGCGCTCCACCATGTCGCGGGCGATCGACTTGGGGCGGATGTTGTCGCTCTCGAGCCACGGGTGGTGGCCAGCGTAGGCGTCGAAGGTGCCGTAGATCAGCTCGGCGTTGGGCTTCGGATAGCTGACCTTGTCGAGCTCGGCCATGCGCTGCTCGTACTCGACGCCATCGGCCTTGAGCCGCTGGAAGACCTCGTCGCGCGCCTTCTTGGCCTGCGCCTGGAGCACCACCGCCGGGTTCTCCAGGATCGCTTCCACGAAGCTGAGCACGTCGAGCGCGTAGCCGGGCGCCTCGGGATCGAGCACGTGCAGCGCTTCCACCAGGTACAGCGAGAGCGAGTGGTGCAGCGAGAAGTCACGCTGCAGGTCCTCGCTGATCACTGCCTCCGAGCTGCGCCGGCTCGGCCGCAGCCGCAGGTGCACGACCTCGGCCTGACGCAGGGCCTTGAACAACTGCTTGCTGCGCGCGCGCAGCCGCGCCTTGATCGCGTCGCGCTCGTGACACTCCGCGATCAGCCGCACCAGCGCGCGGTAGCCGCGCGGCGCGACCTCGGGCGGGCGCTCGAGCAACTCGAGCAGCATGCCGTGATCGACGCGGAACTGGCTGGCGAGCGGCTCGGGCACGCCCTGCACCAGCTTCATGAACACCGCCTCGTCCCAGTGCACGTAGCCGCGCTCGGGCGGCTTCTTGTAGGTCAGCTTGCGCTTCTTCTTGGCGTCGCCGCCCACCTTGCCCTCGAGCAGCTTGTTCTCGATCACGTGCTCGGGCGCCTGGCACACCACGCTGCCGCGCTGGTCGTAGCCGCGGCGGCCGGCGCGGCCGGCAATCTGCTGCAGCTCGCGCACCGAGAGCCGGCGCGTCTGCGTGCCGTCGAACTTGCACAGCTTGGTGAACAGCACGCTGCGAATCGGCACATTGATGCCGACGCCGAGCGTGTCGGTGCCGCAGATCACCGCCAGCTTGCCGGCCTGGGCCAGCCGCTCCACCAGCCGCCGGTACTTGGGCAGCAAGCCGGCGTGGTGCAGCCCGATGCCGTGGCCCAGGCAGCGCCGCAGGTCCTTGCCGAAGGGGCTGTCGAAGCGGAAGCCCGAAATCGCGGCGCCGAGCTCCTGGCGCCGCTCGCGGGGCATCAAGCTCAGGCTGGTGAGCGCCTGCGCCAGCTCCGCGCACTCCCTTTGCGTGAAGCTCACCACGTAAATCGGCGCCTTGTCCTCCTCCACCAGCGAAGCGATGCTCTGGGTCAGCGGCAGCTCGCGGTAGCTGTAGTCGAGCGGCACCGGGCGCTCGGCCGAGCGCACCACGCTGACCTCGCGCGCGCTCAGGCGCCGCAGGCTCTCGCTGATCGCGCTCATGTCGCCGAGCGTGGCGCTCATCAGCAGGAATTGGGTGTCGGGCAGCGCCAGCAGCGGCACCTGCCAGGCCAGGCCGCGCTCGGGGTCGGCGTAGAAGTGGAACTCGTCCATCACCGCGAAACGCACGCCGGCGGCGCCGCCCTCGCGCAGCGCGAGATTGGAAAGGATCTCGGCGGTGCAGCAGATCAGCGGGGCGTCGCGATTGATGCTGGCATCACCGGTGAGCATGCCCACGCGTTCGGGCCCGAATGCCTGGCACAGCTCGAAGAACTTCTCGCTGACCAGCGCCTTGATCGGGCAGGTGTAGAAGGCGCGCCCGCCGCTCGCCAGCGCGCGGAACAGCAGTGCGGTGGCCACCAGCGATTTGCCCGATCCGGTCGGGGTGGCGAGCACCACGTGTCGCTCGGAGAGCAGCTCGAGGATCGCCTCCTCCTGCGCCGGGTACAGCTCCAGCCCGCGCGCGCCCACCCAGCCCAAGAAGGCGTCGAGCAGGGCGTCGGCGTCACCCCCGCCGGGCGGCAGCCTGGTCCACAGTGAGCCCGCCCCGGGCTGGCCGCCCTCCCCGCTCGCCTGCTGTAGGTCGCCCGTGCTCATCCTGATCGTCGCCCGTCCAGATCGAGCAGATTCACAGCAAGACGCGACGACGGGAAGCGCGCACCCATGGTCTTCTTCCCGCCTTCCTCTCTTCCTGTTGAATTCGAAAATTGCTCATGGCCCGCGCGGACACGTCCGGGGAGCGTGCCGTCTCTATTCGAACACGACCGTCTTGTTGCCGTGCACCAGCACGCGATCCTCCAGGTGCAGTCGCACCGCGCGCGCGAGCACCACGCGCTCGAGGTCGCGGCCCCTGCGCACCATGTCGTCGACGGTATCGCGGTGCGAGACCCGGACCACGTCCTGCTCGATGATCGGGCCCTGATCGAGGTCGGCGGTGGCGTAGTGCGCGGTCGCGCCGATGATCTTGACCCCGCGGGCGTACGCCTGGTGGTAGGGCTTGCCGCCCATGAACGCAGGCAAGAAGGAGTGGTGGATGTTGATGACGCGCTCGGCCCAGTGCTCGCAGAACCCGGCGCTGAGCACCTGCATGTAGCGCGCGAGCACGACCGAGTCGACTTGCTCCCGTTGGAGCAGCTCCTCGATCCGCTGCTCCTGGGCGGCCTTGTCCCCGGCGCTGATGGGGCAGAGGTGAAACGGGACGCCGTAGCGCTCCGCCAGCTCGGCCAGGGTGTCGTGGTTGCTCGCGATCAACGCCAGCTCGCAGCGCAGCTCGCCGGCGCGGTGGCGCCACAGCAGGTCTTGCAGGCAGTGGTCCTGCTTGCCGACCAGGATCGCAACCCGCGGCACGCGGTCGCCGAAGCTCAGCCGAAAGCGCATCGAGAAGCGCTGCGCCACCTCGGCAATCGCGCCTCGCAGCGCCAGCCGATCGGTGTGCAGCTCGCGTAGGTCCATGCGAATGCGCTGGAAGAACTGGCCGGCCCTGAGGTCGCTGTGCTGGATCGCGTCGACGATGTTGACACCGTGGCCGTAGAGCAGCTGGCCGAGCGCGGCCACCAGCCCCTTGCGATCGGGGCACGACACCAGCAGCGTGGCGCTGTCGGTGGCCGCGGGCTGTTTGGTCGCGGGCACGGTTCCGGGTCACGTCCCGCCGAGAAGAGCCACACGAAGACGGGAAGGCGGGAAGTATAGTTGCATTTCCTTCTTCCCGCCTTCCCGTCTTCCTGTTGAATCCGGGGCAACCGTGCGCGGCGGCGCGGCAATTTCAGACTTGGGTCTCGCCCTTTTGCGGCGGATGGTCGCGCAGGACAGCGGTTCTCGGGGTGTCTCGTGCGACGCAGAAAGGGTAGGTCCCCCTTCCTAAGGAGCACGGGACGGCTCGAAAAGCGCTGGACAAGCGAGGGCCGTCGGAAAAGGGCCAGACCCGAGTCAGAGCTCGGGCTCGATCGGGCCGCGGCGCAGCACCCGCGGGGGATCGCAGGTCACGTCGAGCACCGTCGATGGCGCCCCGCCAGGGGCCCGGCCCGGCACGATCGCGGCGAGCGCATCGCCGAACGCGGCGCGCAGCTCGGCCTCGGCTTGCAGCGGCGGCTGGCCGCTGAGGTTGGCGCTGGTGGCGGTGAGCGGCCCGCCGAACGCGCTCACCAGCGCCAGGGCCGGGCTCGCGCCGGGCACGCGCAGCGCCACTTTTCCGTCCCTCAACAGCGGCGCGGCCAGCCACGGCTGCGCGTCCAACACCAGCGTGAGCGGCCCGGGCCAGTAGCGCGCGGCGAGCTCGACCGCGGCCGCGGGCAGGTCGTGCACCAGCCGCAGCGCGACCTCGAGCGAGGGCACGATCAACGGCAGCGGCTCGCCCGCAGGCCTGCGCTTCATGGCGCTGACGCGCTGCACCGCGGCAGGGTTCAGGGCGTCCGCGAGCAGCCCGACCTGAGTCTCGGTCGGACACGCGAGCACGCCGCCCGCGCGCAGCAGCTCGACGTAACGCCGCGCGCCGGCGTCATCCACGGCGCGCGCGCCAACCGATATCGCGCCGGTACTGCATGCCCTCGAACTCGATGCACGCGACCGCCTGGTACGCGCGCTGGGCGACGCTCTCCAAGTCGGCGCCGCGCGCGGTGACCGCGAGCACGCGGCCGCCGGCCGTCACCACCGTGTCGCCTTGGCGGCGCGTCCCGGCGTGCAGCACCTCGACCCCCTCGACGCGCGCGGCCGCCGTGAGCCCGCCGATCGGCAGCCCCTTGGCGTACGCGCCTGGGTAGCCGCCCGAGGCCACCACCACGCACAGCGCGGCGGGCGCCTCCCACTGCAACGCCACCTCGCGCAGGTCGCCGCGCGCCGCGGCGAGCAGCAGCGGCAGCAGATCGCCCTGCAGGCGTGCCAGCACCACCTCGGCCTCGGGATCCCCAAAGCGCGCGTTGTACTCGATCACGAACGGCTCGCCGTCGCAGATCATCAGCCCGATGAACAGCGCGCCGCGGTAGTCGAGCCCGTCGGCGCGCAACCCGGCCAGGGTCGGGCGCACCACGCGCTCGATGATCTTGGCCTCGACCTCGGCGCTGACCACGGGCGGCGGCGAGTAGGCCCCCATGCCGCCGGTGTTGGGACCGTGGTCGCCATCGAGCAGGCGCTTGTGGTCCTGGGCCGCGGCCAGCGCGACGAAGCGCTCGCCGTCGATCAGCACGTGGTAGCTGACCTCCTCGCCGGCCAGCGGCTGCTCCAGCAGCACGCACGCGCCCGCCGCGCCCAGCTCGCGCCGCCCCATCAGCCGCTCGATCGCCTCGAGCGTCTCGTCCACGCTCTCGGCCACGAACACACCCTTGCCCGCGGCCAGGCCGTCGGCCTTGACCACCAGCGGCCGGTCCGCCGCGCGCGCGTGCGCGAGCGCCGCCTCGCGCTGCTCGAAGATCGCGGCCTCAGCGGTGGGCACGCCGTGGCGCTGCATGAAGCGCTTGCTGAACGCCTTGCTGCCCTCGAGCTGCGCGGCCGCCTTGCGCGGTCCGAACGCCTCGATGCCCGCCTCGGCGAGGGCGTCCACCAGCCCAGCGACCAGCGGACCCTCGGGACCCACCACCACGAAATCGACCTGGCGGGCGACTGCCAGCGCCACCACCGCCGGCACGTCCTCGGGGTCGAGCGCCACGTTCTCGGCGATCGCGGCGGTGCCGCCGTTGCCCGGCACGCACAGCAGCTCGCGCACGCGCGCAGACAGGCGCAGCTTGGCGGCGAGCGCGTGCTCGCGCGCGCCGCCGCCGACCACCATCAGCTTCACCGGGCTGCCCCGTGCGAACGCAGGTAGGCGGCGATCGCCGCATCGTAGGCGGCGGTGTGCGCAAACGCCTTGGTCGCCAGCTCTGCGCGCAGCGCGTCAGGCAAGCCGGCCGCGCTGGCTTCGGCCACGCGGCCGTAGTCGTCGGGGTCGACGACCACGCCCACGCGCGCGTGGTTCTTGGCCGCCGCGCGGATCATGCACGGTCCTCCGATGTCGATGTTCTCGATCGCCTCGTCGTAGGCCGCGCCGCGCGCCACCGTCGCCTCGAACGGGTACAGGTTGCACACGACCAGGTCGATCGGCTCGCCGCCGATGCGCGCGAGATCCTGCCGGTCCTTCTGCAGCTCGCGCATCAGGATGCCGCCGTGCACCCTCGGGTGCAGCGTCTTGACGCGGCCGTCCATCACCTCGGGCGAGCCCGTGTACTCCGACACGTCCGTGACCGCCACCCCGGCCTCGCGCAGCGCGCGGGCGGTGCCGCCGGTCGACAGGATGGTGACGCCCAGCCCGGCGAGCGCGCGACACAACTCGACCACGCCCCGCTTGTCGGACACCGAGACCAATGCGCGTTCGACGCGTGCCATCACCGACCTCCGGGAGCCGCGCGCGGAGCCGTGCGCCCGGCGCGCACCCGCGGGATAGCCGAAGCGCCGGCCGCCCGTCAACGCGGAAGGCCGAGAGCACCGGGCTGGGCGCTGAGCGCACGGATTTGCTGGCCTAAGGCGCCCGCCCGCGGTATGGATGCGCGGTCCCGGTCCGTCGTGCCGTCCCACATGTGGGGCCCTACCCTCGTGCTCGGTCTCGCCCGGCGGAAAAAAATTGGTCCGCTGTTCTGCGTCTCACATACGTCACCTGGCCGTGGCATAAACTGGACAGCTCTAACCCCGCGCGAGGAATCTGCCGGGGTCCGCGCTTGTTACTGACGGGCTTGACTTAGATGGCTACAGAAGGAAGCAGAACCCGCCTCGCGATCGAAGTCTGGAAGGCCCAGGGCGCGAGCCCGCTCGCGCTGCTGCTGCGCGCCGCGCTCGACGTGGTCAGCACGCCCTTCTACCGCTTCTACGAGCGTTGGCTCAACGCGCAGGCGCTGAGCTTTCGCGTGCCGCAGCACATCGGCATCATCATGGACGGCAACCGCCGCTTCGCCCGCTTGCTGGGGGCGCGCGATGTCGCGCTCGGCCACAAGCTGGGCGCCGACAAGCTGCGCGAGATGCTCGACTGGTGCTTCGAGCACCGGATTCCGGTGGTGACCGTCTGGGGCTTTTCGCTCGACAACTTCAACCGCGATTCGGAAGAGGTGCGCGGCCTGCTCGAGCTGTTCGAGATCAAGACGCGCGAGATGATCGATAGCCCGGACCTGCACGACAACCAGGTGCGCGTGCGCTTCATCGGGCGCCGCGATCTGCTGCCCGCGAGCCTGCAGGAAGCCACCGCCGCGGTCGAGCGCGCCACCGCGGGCTACAACCGGTTCGTGCTCAACATCGCGCTCGCGTACGGCGGACGGGAGGAGCTCACCGACGCCTTCCGCGACTACCTCGGGCAGCAGCTCAGCACCGGCAAGGATCTGCGCCAGACGCTCGAGTCCTTCAGCCACAAGGCGGTCGAGCGCTTCCTCTACACCTCTGGCCTGCCCGAGCCCGACCTGATCATCCGCACCAGCGGCGAGGTGCGTATGAGCGGCTTTCTGATGTGGCAGAGCGCCTATTCCGAATACTACTTCTGCGATACCAACTGGCCCGCCTTCCGCAAGATCGACTTCCTGCGCGCGCTGCGCTCCTTCGACGAACGCCAGCGCCGCTTCGGACGCTAAATGACCGATCACGATTCGGGAACGGCCATGCCGATCGGTCATTGAGCGGTGCGGCGGATGCCGCACCACCGCGAGAGGGTGAATGCGCGAGGCTTTGCCTCGCGCACAGGGAGTCGGCGCGACTCCCTGACAATCAAAGCAGAAATCGGAGTTTGTGCTTCGATCCCGAATCGCGAGCTCTGATTTAGAACGCGGCGGCCGGCAGCGGCAGCAACAAGCGCGGCACCAGGTTGGTGCGGATGACCTCGGGCCAGGAGAAGTACCTGGCCATCGAGCGGCCCGCGCGGCGCAGCGCGCCTTCGTAGGCCGAGTCCGCCTGCACTTGGCGGTAGAGCTCGATGAACTCGGAGGGCTCGGCGGTCTGCAGCACCAGCGCGTTGCGGCCCGACATCGCGTAGTCCTCACCCGAGCAGCCTATGCAGGCGACTCCGCCGGCGGCCATCGCTTCGAGCCCGACCAGCCCGAACGGCTCGTGCTCGCTGTTCGCGAGCACGACGTCGGCGGCGCGGAAGAGCGCCCGCCGGCTGTCGGGATCAACGTGGGTGACCAGGTTGATCACGTCGGCGTCCTGGGCGTGCGACAGCGCCCGCACCAGCCCGCGCGGGCACCCGCTGGAGTAGCCGCGGTCCACGATGCGCAAGCCAGCGTTGCGCATCGCGTTCAGCACCTCGGCCCCGTGGGCCTCGCGGCCGCCACGCGCGATGAACAGAGGCTTCATGCCCAGCTGGCGCAGCTCGGCGACGATCTGGACCGAAGCCAGCCAACGCTTGTCGGGATCCCAGCGCGCCATCTTGGTGATGGCGATCCGGCCTTCGAAGCTGCGGCGAAGCTGAGCCACCGCCGAGCGATCAGGCGGCAGATACGCGTCGGGGGCGAGGCCATTGGGGATGGCGACGCTCTCGACCCGCTCGGCCCGCATGACCTGCTTCATGTAACGGCTGACCGTGGTGACCACGGCCGCCTGGCGCAGGCGCGGCCAGTCGATGTGCTCGAACCCGAACACGTTGTTGGCGTTCCACAGCATCCGCACGCGGTCGCGCAGCCCGGACATGCGCAGCAGGTGATCGAGGTGCAGCACGGCATCGGCGGTCTGCCACTCTTCGGCCAGCACCACGCCCAGCCCGCCACCGCGCAGATGGTCGCGCAGGCCGTGCCCGAGCACGTAGGGCGGGAGCGAAGCCGCATAGTCCGGCACCTTGGAGGCCTGGCCGTCATAGACGCCGATCGGGTGGTGCCGGCTCAGCCACTGGCACCAGCGGTGCATGTGAAGCCCGCCGCGAAGCTCGTAGCCGGGCTGGTCGGGGTCGCCGACGAACCACAGGTGCACCTCGTGACCCGCGCAGACCAGAGCCTGGCAGATGCCGGCGACCCGGGTCTCGAGCCCGCCGATGCGCGCATACGGATCGGGACCCTCGAACGAGAGCACATGAAACTGCACCCCCTCGGGGATGCCCAAGGCCGGCAAGTCGTGGCGGTGCTCGCTGCCGTCGCTGGCTTCGCCATAGTGGATCGGCACCTCGCGGCCGCCCGGGCCCACTCTCATTTCAGATTCCGCCGAATTCAACACGGCGGGTTCCGACTTGACGGCTAGCCGGGGCGCGCTCGGATGGGTTCTCATGTGGCTCGTCCTCTGCCCTCAACACTTGCCGCCAGCGTAGCAGGAGATGGTTTCGGTAGCGTTGCGGCTCGGTACATAATCGCCGTGGATCTAGCTGCACGAGACATCGGGGTGAATCGGCATCGCGCGCCCAAGAAACGGCCGGGGGGCACGCCTTGTTCCGGCCGCAGGCGGGCGCCCCACCGCCCATTCCCGGCCGGCTCTAGCCGCCCCGGCTACTCCCGGATGGACGAGGTGTGCGTGCGCGAGGCGGGCACGTACATGTGCCGGGTGTAGTCCATGACCATCCGGTCGGCGTTGTAGCGCCAGGCCAGGGTCTTGAGCGCGTGCTTGATCATCCGCAACCAGCGAATCGGAATGTGCTGTCCGTTGCGCTCGTAGTACAGAGGCACCACCTTTTGCTCCAGGGTCTCGAGCAGCGAGCGGGCGTCGTGCTCGTCCTGGGCCCTGGGGTTGGCGAGGACCATGGCATCGCCATAGGCGAAGCCGTTGGAGGTGTCGTAAGCCTCGTCCCACCAGCCATCCAGGGTCGAGCAATTGAGCGCGGCGTTGAACACCGCCTTCATGCCGCTGGTGCCGCAGGCCTCGAGCGGGCGGCGCGGTGCGTTGAGCCACAAGTCGCAGCCCTCGAGCATGTGCAGGCCCAGGTTCTTGTCGTGATCCTCGAGCAGCACCACATGGTTGCGCAGCTCCGGCATGCGGCTGAGCTCGGTCAGCCTGCGCAGCACGTCCTTGGCCGGCTCGTCGGCGGGGTGAGCCTTACCGGCGAAGATGACCTGTACCGGTCGCTCTGGGTCTGTGAGAAAGCGCTTGGCACGCTCGAGATCCTCGAACAGCAGATAGGCTCGCTTGTACAGGGCGAATCGCCGCGCGAAGCCGATCGTCAGCACCTCGGGCCGCAGCATGGCAATCGGCAGCGGGTCGGAAAGACGCACGCGCTGCGCGGCCAGGCGGCGGTCGACGAAGTCGAGCAGGCGCTCCTTGAGCACGATCTTGGTGCTCCACAGTTGAAACTCATCGAGCTCCTCGATCTTGCGCCAGCGGTGCGGATCGCACAGCCGGTTGCGCCAGTCGGCGCCGAGGCAGTCGGAGTAAATCTCGGCCAGCTCGTCGGCCAGCCAGGTGTCGACATGCACGCCGTTGGTGATGTGCCCGATCGGTACGTCGGAGGAGCGGCGGTCCGGCCACAGCGTACGCCACATGTGGCGCGAGGTGATGCCGTGCAGCGAGCTCACCGCGTTGGTGCGACGCGAGAGCTTGAGCGCCAGCGTGGTCATGCAGAACTCCTCGGCCGGGTTGTCTGGGCTGACGCGGCCCAGCGCCAGCAGGTCGT
The DNA here is from genome assembly GCA_963778655.1 of uncultured delta proteobacterium. Lineage (GTDB taxonomy): Bacteria > Myxococcota_A > Polyangia > Polyangiales > JAFGIB01 > CAVZVA01. Next base: position 148,703 of record CAVZVA010000005.1, on the reverse strand, counting down.
GGTCCGAGAGCCCCAGCCGCTGCTGCAGCGGGCGCAGGTAGTGCAGCGCCAGCGCAGGCTCGAAGAAGTCGTGTCCCGCCGCCACCGGCGTGTGGGTCGTGAACACGGTCTGCTCGGCGACGTCGTCGGCGCACTCGCGGAAGCCGAAACCGCTGCGCTCCATCCGCTCCGCGATCGCCTCGAGCGTGGCGAAGGCGCAGTGGCCTTCGTTGAGATGCAGCACGCCAGGGCGCACGCCGAGCTTGCGCAGGGCGCGGTAGCCGCCGACGCCGAGCGCCAGCTCCTGCACGATGCGGGTCGCCTTGTCGCCGCCGTACAGGCGGAACACGCGGGCGGCGCCGGGGTGATCCTGGCGCTCGCACAGGTCCAGCAGCACCAGCTCGCAGCGGCCCACCTGGGCGTGCCAGATCTCGGCGGTCAGCGACTCGTCGCCCACGGGAATCGCGACCGTGAGCACGCGGCCGCCGGCACCGCGCACCGGCTCGATCGGCACGGTCGAGGCGTCGAGCTCGTTGTAGATCTCGGTCTGCCGCCCCTCGCTGTCGATCTGCTGGTGGAAGTAGCCCTGGCGATATAGCAAGGTCACGCCGTAGGTGGGCACGCCGAGATCGGAACAGGCCTTGAGGTGGTCCCCGGCCAGCACGCCGAGACCGCCCGAATAGATCGGCAGCGACTCGTGAATGCAGAACTCGAAGCTAAAATAAGCGACCGGCCCCGACATCAGGCCCGGCGCGTTCCAGCTTGTCCAGTGCTTGTCGCTCGAGAGATAGTCCTGCAGGTGCTTTTCGGCACGGATGGTCTGCGCCAACACGCTCGCGTCGCCGCCCTTGTGCTCCAGCGTGCGCGGCTCGACACGCTTGAGAAACTCGATCGGGTTGTGGTTGACCTCGCGCCACAAGTCGGCGTCGATCGCGCGGAAGATCCCCCGCAGCTCGTCGTTCCAGCTCCAGCGCAGATTCTGGGAGAGGCGGTACAGGCGGGCACGCAAGTCGGGCACGTTCGACTCCAGTCGGGCTCTTCGTGTAGAGTAGCGAAGTTAGACACAAGATCGGAAGTCGTGCGACGGCGCAGCGATGGACGCGCAGGCATTGCGTGCGGCGGAGCTGGCTCTTGGCCCTGGGCCGGGACTACGCGGAGGACACGGCCGTGAGCGAGATGTTGCCGGGCAGCGCTGCTCCACTGGGGGCCCGCTGGGACGGCCGCGGGACCAACTTCGCCGTCTGGTCGGAGCACGCAACCAGCGTCGAGCTGTGCCTGTTCGAGGCCGGCGCCGGCGCCGAAAGCGCACGGCTCGCGCTGCCGTGCTGCACCGGCGGGGTGTGGCACGGCTACTTGCCGCGGGCCGGGCCGGGCCAGCGCTACGGGTACCGCGCGCACGGGCCCTACGCGCCCGCGGAGGGCCACCGCTTCAACCCGAGCAAGCTGCTGCTCGATCCCTATGCCACCGCGCTCGACCGTCCCGCCCGCTGGCACCCATTGCTCGACGGCTACGACCCCAACGACCCGGACGGGCCGCGCCCCGATGCGCGCGACAGCGCGCAGGTGGCGCCGCGCTCGGTGGTGGTCGATCCACGCTTCGACTGGGGCGGCGACCGCCCGCCCAGGACGCCCTGGGCCGAGAGCCTGATCTACGAGTGCCACGTCAAGAGCCTGACTGCCGCCCACCCGCAGCTCGCGCCCGAGCTGCGCGGACGCTTCCTGGGGCTGTGCAGCGAGCCGGTGCTCGCGCACCTGCACGCGCTCGGGGTGACCGCGGTCGAGCTGTTGCCGGTGCAGCACGCCTTTTCCGAGCGCTTCCTGGTGGAGCGCGGGCTCTCCAACTACTGGGGTTACGACACCGTCGGCTTCTTCGCCCCCGACGCGCGCTTCGCCAGCGGCCCCGGACCCGCGGACCAGGTCTCGGAATTCAAGACCATGGTGCGCACGCTGCACGCGGCCGGCATCGAGGTGATCCTCGACGTCGTCTACAACCACAGCGGCGAGACCGACGAGCTCGGCGCCACGCTGTGCCTGCGCGGCCTGGGCAACGACGCGTACTACCAGCTGCAGCCCGAAGATCGCAGCCGCTACGTCAATTACACTGGCTGTGGAAACACGCTGCACCTGCGCCACCCGCAGACGCTGCGCCTGGTCGCCGACAGCCTGCGCTACTGGGTCGAGCAGATGCATATCGACGGCTTTCGCTTCGACCTCGCGCCTGCGCTGGTGCGCGACCCGCAAGGCGCCGATGTGACCCAGGGGCTGTTCGCGGTGATCTTCCAGGACCCGGTGCTCTCCGGCGTCAAGCTGATCGCGGAGCCCTGGGACGTGCGGGGGCAGACGCGTGGCCGCTTCGGCACGGGTTTCTGCGAGTGGAACGACCTGTACCGCGACGGCGTGCGGCGCTTCTGGCGCGGCGACGGCGGCCAGCTCGGAGAGCTGGCGACGCGGTTGGCCGGCAGCTCCGACTTGTTCGCGCGCAAGCCGGCGTGGGCCAGCGTCAACTTCGTGAGCTGCCACGACGGCTTCACGCTGCGCGATCTGACCAGCTACGAACGGCGCCACAACCTGGCGAACGGCTGGCAGGGCCGAGACGGCGCCGAGCAGAACCTGAGCCGCAGCTGGGGCGTCGAGGGCGAAACCGATCGCGAGGACGTGCGCGCGCTGCGCGATCGGGTCGCGCGCGGGATGCTGGCGACGCTCGCCTTCTCGCTGGGCACGCCGATGCTGCTCGGTGGCGACGAGCTGGGGCACAGCCAGAGGGGCAACAACAATGCCTATGGACAAGACAACGAGACCAGCTACCTGCGCTGGGAGCTCGGTCCCCGCGAGCGCGCGTTGCTCGAGCACTGCCGCCAGTGCTTCGCCCTGCGCCGGGGGCTGTCCGCGTTGCGCCGCAGCCAGCATTTCGACGGCCAGCCGCTCGCCGGCTCCGCCTGCAAGGACGTCAGCTGGATCGGCCCCGACGGCCGGGAGCTCGAGCTCGAGGCCTGGCGCGATCCGGCGCGCAAGGCGCTGGGCATGTGGGTGTGCGGCCACGACGCCGCGGCCAGGCCCGATCCGGCGCGGCCCGGGCATCTGCTGCTGCTGAACGCGGGTGACCAGCCGGTCGCCTTCCGGCTGCCGGAGGCGGGCGAGCACGCGGGCTTTCGCCTGCTGCTCGACAGCGCCGACCCCACACGCGCGGCCGGGCCGCCGAGCGGCCCGAGCGTGACGGTCGAGGCACACGCCCTGTGCCTGCTGCAAGGCGGAGCCGCCGCGCCCCGCGCGGAACGACCGCGCGCGGACGGGAGCGCGCCATGACGGATCGCCCGGCGCTGCACGCGCTGGCCGAGGCCTGCGGCGTCGCGCGCGCGTACCTCGGCTACGACGGGACCGAGCGTGTCGCCCCCGACGCGACCTGCGAGGCGCTGCTGCACGCGCTCGGCATCGACGCGTCGAGCGAGCAGCTGGCGCAAGCAGCCCGGCAGGCGCTGCAGGCCGAGGCCGCGCTGCGCCCGTTGCCCGCGGTGCACGTGGTCCGCGCGGGATCCCCGCAGCTGACCAAAGTGTCGCTGCGCCTGCCCGAGGGCATGCGGGGCAGGCTCGGTTACACGCTCGAGCTCACGCTCGAGGAAGGCGCGAGCCACGCGCTGTCGGGCACCGCCGAGGCCGAGGGAGAGAGCCTGCTGCTGCCGATGCCGGGCGCAACCGAGCTGAGCTTCGGCTATCACGGGCTGCGCTGCAGGCTGGAGCGCGACGGCGAGACGCGCGAGCTCGACCAAACGCTGATCGTGGCGCCCTCGACCTGCCTGCGCTTGGAGGAGCTGATCGGCGAGCGCCGCGCACCCGGCGCCTGGGGGCACGTCTATAGCCTGCGCAGCCGCCACAGCTGGGGCATCGGCGATCTCGGCGACTTGAACGCGCTGGTGCGATGGGCCGGAGACGCGGGCCTGGAGCTGGTCGGGATCAACCCGCTGCACGCGACCTTCTGCAGCGCAGGCGAGGTCAACCCGTACTACCCCATGAGCCGGCTGTACCGGGAGCCGCTCTACCTCGACGTCATGGCGGTCCTCGAGCGCGCCGGCGTGACCGCGCAAGAAGCACGCGCGCTGACCGCGGCTCTGGGCGCCGCCCAGCCGAGCGCACCGCCGCACGTCGACTACCCGCGAGTGCTCGAAGCCAAGCGGCGCGCGCTCGAGGCCGCCTACCGCGCGTTCGCGCTGCACCACCGCGGCAAGAGCAGCGAGCTCGGCCGCGCCTACGCCGCGTATCGCAGCCGCGAAGGCGAGGCGCTGCGCGTCTTCGCGACCTTCTGCGCGTTGCGCGACGCGCTGTCGGCCGACGACCCGCGCTGCTCGGACTACCGCGCGTGGCCCGAGCCGTTGCGCGACCCGCGCCGGCCCGCGGTCGCCGCGTTCGCGCACGAGCACGCCGACGCGGTCGACTTCCACGCCTACTTGCAGTTCGAGCTCGAGCACCAGCTGCGCGCCTGCCGGCGTGCCGCCCGTGGCTGCGGCATGTCGATCGGGCTGTACGGCGATCTGGCGCTAGGCGACGCACCCGCCTCGGCCGACGTGTGGGCGCGACCGTCGCTTTACGCGCGCGGGGTCCAGATCGGGGCGCCGCCCGACGCGTACTCGGACCGCGGTCAGAACTGGGGCCTGATCCCCTTCAACCCGCTGGCGCTGCACGCCGATCGCTATCGCGCGCTGAGCGCGCTGCTGCGCCAAGCCTTTCGCCACGTAGGCGCGTTGCGCATCGACCACGTGATGGGGCTGCTGCGCCAGTTCTGGGTGCCGGAGGGCGCGCCTGCGAGCGAGGGCGCCTATGTGCGCTTCCCGTTCGAGGATCTGGCCGGCGTGCTCGCGCTCGAGAGCCGGCGTGCCGGCGCGCTGGTGGTGGGCGAGGACCTCGGCGTGGTGCCAGATGGCCTGCGCGAACGCATGCGCGAAAGCGCCATGCTGCGCTCGCAGGTGCTGTACTTCGAGCACGAGAGCGCGAGTGTGCTGCGGCATCCGCGAGACTACGCGCGCGCCGCCTTCGCCACCGTGGGCACCCACGATCTGCCCACGCTCGCCGGCTTCTTTCAGGGGCGCGACCTCCTGCTGCGGCGCCGCGCCGGAAACATCGAGAGCGACGAGGCGCTGGCACGCGCGCTGGCCCAGCGCGAGCAAGCCAAGGCCGGGCTGCTTTCGCTGCTGCGCGCCGAAGGCCTGCTACCGGCGCAGCCCGAGGACCCGTCGATCGAGGCGCTGACCGAGGCGGTCTACGTCTTGCTGGCCGGGGCGGAATCGAGATTGATCGGGCTCGCGCTCGACGACCTCACGCTCGAACGTGACGGCCTGAACCTGCCCGCCGCCACGCTCCCGGAGCAGCCGAACTGGTCGCGTCGCTCGAGCCTCTCGCTCGAGCAGCTCGCGGTGGATGCGCGGATCGCGCGCCTGGTGCGCCTGGTGACGGAGCGCGCGCGCCAGCCGTAGCGGGCGCCGAATGCGGCGGCTGCTGCGTGCCGCGATTTTGGCTAGGATCGAGGTGTGCACGGTCGCTGCGGCTCGCTCGCCCTGATCGCCGCCGTCTTGCTCCCGAACGGGAGTGCCGGCGCCGCGGCGCCGAGCCCTGTCGTGCTCCCGATCGTATTTCACGTCGCCGAGGTCCAGGGCCACGCGGTGGTGGAGCCGGGCTTCCTCCAACGCCGGCTGACGGAGGCCAACCGCATCTTCGCGCCCTATGGGGTCGCCTTCGCCGCCGCAGGGCGGGTGCCTCTTGGCGCGGAGCACGCGGTGCTCGAGACGCGCGAAGACCGCGACGCGCTCGGCGCCGAAGCGCGCCACGGCGTGATCGATTGCTTTGTGGTGCGATCGCTGCGCGACGTCGACGATCCGTCGCAGATGCGGCGCGGCGTCCACTGGCACTCGCGCAGTTACGCCGGCGTGCATTTCGTGATCCTGTCGTCGATCGCCGGACCCGACGTGCTTGCGCACGAGCTCGGTCACTTCCTGGGCAACCCCAAGCACAGCCACACGCCGGGAAACCTGATGAGCTACACGCGCGGCGAGGTCGTGCCATTCCTCGACGCCGGCCAGGTGCAGCGGATGCACGACGCACTGCTCAACTATTTGACGCGCGGCGAGCTGCGCGCGCTGGCGCCGGGCCAGGGCCCCGCCAAGAGGTAGCGCGCAGGCCGGCGGCCAGCCCTTTGCGTACGGTGTAAGGCGGCCTTGCCTGCGGATGAAGCTCAGGTCTGCTTCAGCCAGCCCGGGGTTTCGGGCTGACCGTTCGGGTTCTTCCACCGCCAAGGAAATGCCCAGCCATTCCCAAGGACCCTGGGGAACGGGCGCGCCAGTATGAGGTCAGTACGGTGTCTTTGTAGTTGGAGGTGCCACCCCACCAGAGCTCATTGCACAAATCTAGACTCTGATCCCAGGCGTGCTGAGACCCTTCACCCAACCCAGACCCACGACGGCATTCCGGAGACGAGCGCGTTCCCACGTCTCGGCTTCGGAACCCACCATGGCCCAAGGTCTTGGCAGGCCGGGATAAGCGTCGACGATCTTGTGCAATGAGCTGTGGCGAGGACGGCGCCGGGCGCTCCGGGGGGAGCGAGCTGACCGGGCGGTGAATGCGGGCCGCGGTTCAGACGCGTTCGGGAGCGAGCGCGCCGACTTCGTCCAGCGCCTGCATGCGCGCCTCGGTTTCGCGTGCGAACGCCGCGTACCGGTGCTCGAGGATCGCGCGCCGGGCTTCGCGCATCAGCTCCCCGTAGAACCACAGGTTGTGCTGCGTGAGCAGCCGCGGTCCGAGCATCTCTCCGGCCTGGATCAGGTGTCGCAGGTAGGCGCGGCTGTAGCGGTTGCACACCGGACACTGACAACGCGCGTCGAGCGGTGCGGGGTCCGCTCTGTGTCGGTGTTGCTTGAGGTTGACGCGACCGCCCCAGGTCAGCGCCTGGCCGTTACGCGCGTTGCGTGTGGGCAGCACGCAGTCGAACATGTCGATCCCGCAGCCGACCGCGCGCAGGAGGTCGGTCGGCGTGCCGACACCCATCAAGTAGCGCGGTCGCTCGCGCGGCAGCTTGGGCCCGAGCACGGACAGCAGCCGGTACATCTCCCCGATCGGCTCGCCCACCGAAAAGCCGCCCAGCGCGATGCCGTCGAACTCCATCCCGGCGATCTCGCTGAGATGCGCGAGCCGCAGCGCCTCGCTGGTGCCGCCCTGCACGATGCCGAAGCAGGCCTGCCCGGCCGGCCGCGGCGCCCGCAGACAGCGCACGGCCCAGGCCGTGGTGCGGCGCAGCGCGCGCTCGATCTCGGCCGCAGGCGCGCCGCCGGGCGGGCATTCGTCTAGCGCCATCGCGATGTCCGAGCCCAGCAGGGCCTGCACCTGCATCGCGCGCTCGGGGCCGAGCGCGTGCTTGCTGCCGTCCAGATGCGAGCGAAACACCACCCCGTCGTCGTCGATCTCGCGCAGCTTGGAGAGCGAGAACACCTGGTAGCCACCGCTGTCGGTGAGCACCGCGTGCGGCCAGCCCATGAAGCGCCGGACGCCGCCCAGCTCGGCGATCAGCTCCGCGCCGGGGCGCAACATCAGGTGATAGGTGTTGGCGAGCATCAGGCGCGCGCCAGTCGCCGCCACCTCCTCGGGCGCCTGCGACTTGACCGTAGCCTGAGTGCCCACCGGCATGAACACCGGTGTCTCCACCACGGCGTTGGTCGTGACCAGGCGCGCGGCGCGCGCGGCGCCGTCCTCGCCTTGAAGCTCGAAGCTGATTGCCTGCGCAGGACCCATCGCTGCGTCTTTCAGAATCGCAGCAAGACGGGAAGTCGGGAAGGGTTGAGTCCAACATGGGTTCTTCCCGTCTTCCCGCCTTCCTGTTTCATGAAATCACCGCTGGCCGCCGATCAGCATGGCGTCGCCGTAGCTGTAGAAACGGTAGCCTGAATCCACCGCCGCGCGGTACGCGTCGCGCACCGGCTGCACCCCGCCAAAGGCCATCACCAGGGCGAGCAGGGTCGAGCGCGGCAGGTGAAAGTTCGTCATCAGCGCGTCCACCACCGCGAAGCGGTACGGCGGATAGATGAACAGCGCGGTCGCCCCCGCGCCCGGCTGCACCACCCCGGAGGCGTCGGCCGCAGCCTCCAGCGTGCGCACCACGGTCGTGCCCACCGCCAGCACGGCCCGACCCTGCGCGCGCGCCCGCGCCACGGCCGCGGCGGTGGCCTCCGGCACCAGGTAGCGCTCCTCATGCATGGGGTGCCGGCTCAGCTCGCTCGCGCGCAGCGGTGCGAAGGTGCCGGGGCCAACGTGCAGCGTGACGTACGCGAGCTCGTGGCCGCGCTCGCGCAAGCGCTGCAGCAGCGGCTGGCTCAGGTGCAAGCCCGCGGTGGGCGCCGCCACCGCGCCCGCATGGGCAGCGAACACGGTCTGGTAGCGCTCGGCGTCGCGCGCGTCCGGCGCGCGGCGGATGTACGGCGGCAAGGGCAGCGTGCCCACGCGCGCGAGCGCTTCGCCCACGTCGCGCTCGGCCGTGAGCTCGACCTCGAAGCCGGCCTGGTGACGGGCGCACACCACGGCCTGCAGCACGCCGCCGGCCAGCGTTACGGCCTGGCCCTCGCGCAACCCTTTGCCCAGCGCCAGCCAGCGCTCCACCCGGCCCGGCGGCGAGAACCGCTCGCACAGCAGCAGCTCGAAGCGCCCGCCGCTGGCCTTACGCCCGAGCAAGCGCGCCGGCAGCACGCGGGTGTCGTTGAGCACCAGCAGCGCCTGCTGCAGCAGCTCGGGCAGCTCGCGCACGTGGCGGTGGTGCAGCCCGCCCCCAGCGCGCGGCAGGCACAGCAGGCGCGCCCCGTCGCGCTCGGGCAGCGGCGCCTGCGCGATGCGCTCTTCGGGCAGGTCGTAGTCGAGCTCGCAGGCGTCGAAGCCGTGGCTCGCCGGGCGGCTGCTCAGCGCCATGCCTCGATCCGTCCGCCGCGCGAGACCACGTAGATGGTGCCGTCGCTGCCCAGCACCGGACGGCCGGCCCCGCGCACGCCCAGCGCCTGCCGCCAGCGCAGCTCGCCCTCGCGATCGATCGCGTAGAGCACGCCCCTGGGGCCGACGAACAGCAGCGTGTCGTCGGCGTCGACCAGCATCGGCCCCGGCGGTCCGTCCACGCCCCTGCGCCAAAGCTCATGACCGCCGGGCTCCATGCACACGATCTCGCCGTAGCGCAGCCCGACGCGCAGGGCGCCGTCCCAACCCAGCGCCGGATCGTCGGTTGCGCCGCCCTGCCCCAGCTCCACGCTCGCGTGCAAGCCGCCGTCCGGCCCCATCTCCCACAGCGTGCCGCGCTCCCCCACCAGCCACAGCGTCTGGCCGTCGCCCACCAGCGGGCTGGTCTGCACCCGCTCCGCGAGCCGCAGCGTGCGATCGGCGCCGTCGCGCAACGACAGCACCGAAACCTCGGCGCTGGGCCCGGCCAGCACCACCAGATCGCCGCCCACCCAGGCGGTGAAGCGCAGCACGGGCTGTTGCGCAGCGGTCGCGAAGGTCGACAACGGCGTGCCGTCGGCGCCCAGCAGCTGCACTTGGCCGGCCGGCCCGGGCACGACCATGCTGCCCGAGTCCAGCAGCAAGGGCACGCCGGTGATGCGCAGATCAGCGGCCAGCACCCGCGATGATCCCGCGGGGCTGAGCAGCACGAGCTGATTGGCGGCGACCACCACCAGCCAGCCGTCGGGCGTGATCGACGGGGTGAAGCGAACCGCGCCCACGTGCGCAAACCAGCGTTCCGCGCCGCTGTCCGGATCGAGCGCCTGCACGCCCCCCGCGCCACCGACGATCAGGGTACCGTCGGCCAGCACCGCAGGCGGCAGCAGGCGCGCCTGCGCCAGCGTCACTCCCCAGCGCCGCCGCGGCGCGGAGGCCGGCGCGCGCGCGCGAGAACGCCCGCTGCGCCGCGCGTCACCACCGGAGGTGGCGTACGGGTTGCGCTGGCTGACGCCGACATGGACCTCGGCGTAGCGCCCGATCGGCACCGGCTCCGCGTGAACCGCGCCCACCCAGCACACGAACGTCCCCGCGATCAGAGCTCGATGGAGCCCCGAAGCCCACGATTGCCGAGTTGCTCTCGAGAGGAGGGCGGCTCCGCCGACAGGGCGGGAGGGGCGCGTGCCGCTCCCGTTCACAAAACCCGACGCGGCCGTGATCAAGGTTTGGCGGGAAGCAGGAATACCGCCTCCACCTTGGGAACGCTCTTGACCTCGCCGCTCTCGGCGCGGAATTGCTGCTCGCCTGCCACGGTGCCCAGCACGCGCACCCAGTCGTCGACGGTGAGCTCGCTGGCCCCGGGATAGCTGATCCAGAGCGGGCAGCGGTCGCCGCTCGGGCACTGCCGCACCAGCACCTGCAGCGAGCTATGGCCGCCCTCCACGCTGGCGTTGTAGATGCGCCCCTCGAGCGAGACGTGCTGGCCGCGGTAAATGGTGGGGTTCTGGGCGATCTTGGCGTAGGTCAGGCTGCGGTCCACTTCGAAGGCTTCTGCCGCTTTGACCAGGCTCTCCACCCGCTGCACCTGCAGCGTGACGCTGCGCGGCGCCTTGCCCGGCGCCATCGCCACCACCTCGATCGCATAGTCGCCGGTGTGCGGCAGCGCGTAGTGATCGAGGAAGCGTCCCGCGCTCAGCTCGACCGGCTGGCCGTCCACGGTCACGTGCCCGTCTTTGTCGGCCGCGCCCGCAATCTCGATCGTGTCGTGATCGGTCACGGTCTGCGCGCCGGGGCGATCGATCTGCATCATGGTCACCGCAATCGTGGCGCGCAGCTCGCCCACCGCGGGCTCGCCCGAGGGCGGCTCTACGCGGTACTTCACCACGTGCTCGGCGGTGCCGGCGCCGGCGGCGAGCTGCAGCGGATCGCTGCGCACGGCCCGGCCCTGCGCGTCGAGCGTCACCGGCTGCCCGTCGAGCCACACCTTGCTCCCCGGCAGCGCCGCCACCACCACGTCGACCACCGCCTTGCCCGCGCGCAACGGCGCGGTGTCGAGCGTCACCCGCGAATCGACCGAAAGCGTGACCTTGCCCGACTGGATCGAGCCGTCCGGCGCGACCACGTCGTAGAGCACGGCGTTCTTGCCCACGCGCAGCGAATCGGGCGCGAGCGCGAAGCTGGCGCGGCCCGCCTGCAGCGGCTTCTCCAGCCCGCCGAAGCGCAGCTTCGCGCCGGCGGCGGCCGCCGGCACCTCGAATAACATCGACTCGCCGTCCTTGTCGGTCACCACCCGAACGTGCACGTCCGGCCCGTGACCGCGCAGCGCCATGTAACCGAGCCCGAGCGCGGCCAGCAGCGACAGCGTCGCCAGCGCGACCGCGGCCGGCGCCGGCCCGCGCCGCATGCCGGCGACAGAGGACGCAGACGCGCGCCCCCCCGACTGCGAGGGCGCGGACGCGCGAGGCGCCGGCGCCTCGCGCGAAGCGCGCTGCGTCTTCATCACGGTCTCGGCCGGCTCGGCCGAGTCGTCCAGGCCGAGCACGGTGCGCGCCGGATCGGTCTTGCGCGGCGCCGGCTCGGCGGCGGGCGCGGGCTGCGGTTCTCCCGGCGGGGACGGCGCCTGCAGACCGGGCGTGCCCAGCATGGTGTGCGCGCCGCGCGCGGCCGGCCCCGCGGCCGGGGCCTCGGCACCGGGGCGCGGCGGCGCCTGCAGACCGGGCGTGCCCAGCATGGTGTGCGCGCCGCGCGCGGCCGGCCCCGCGGCCGGGGTCTCGGCCGGCGCTGGCGCGCCGGGCGGGGGCGCGGCGCCCGCAAGCCCCAGCATGGTCTTGGCGGGCGTCTTCTTCGCGCCGCCTTCCGCGGGAGGCGGGGCCGCGCCGTGCAGGGTGTCGGGCTCGCCCAGACCGCGTTGCGGCAGACCGAGCATGGTGCGGCCGACCGCGCCCTTGGGCGGCCCCGAAAGCCCGACGTCGGTGGTGCGCTCGCCCGGCTGTACGGGCCCGGGCGGCGGGGCCTCGCTCGCCGTGTCCGCGGCGGGCGCCGCCGGCTCGGCCGGCGCCGGCTCGGCCGCGGCGGGCGGCGCAGGCGGCGCGGGCGCGAACGCCCCCGGGATCACGCCGAGCATGGTGTGCTTGCGGGCGGGCTGCCCCTGCTCCGAAGCCGCGACGGGCTTACCGCACCCACCGCAGAAGTACGAGTCCCCGCGTAAGGGCGCGCCGCAATGCTGGCAGACTGCCGCGTCTTGCGTCATCGCGGCAGAGCTTATCGAATGCCGAGCACGTCGGCCATGTCATATGAGCCGGGGGGCTGGCTGACCACCCAGTGGGCCGCGCGCAAGGCGCCCCGCGCGAAGATCTGACGCCCGTGCGCGCGGTGCGTGAGCTCGAGCCGCTCGCCCGGGCCCGCCAGCACCAGCGTGTGGTCGCCCACCACATCGCCACCGCGCAGCGCGTGCACGCCGATCTCGTCGCTGCGCCGCGCGCCGACCTGGCCGCTACGGCCCGGCACTCCGGCGCGCGCGGGGTCCAGTCCGCGAGCCCGTGCCACCACCTCGATCAGCCGCACGGCGGTGCCGCTGGGCGCGTCGACCTTGTGCTTGTGGTGCATCTCCACGATCTCGGGGTCGAACTCGGGGCCGAGCAGGCGCACGGCCTCGTCAGCGAGCGCCCACAGCACGTTGACGCCGACGCTGAAGTTCGGCGCGTACACCACCGGCGCCACCTGACTCAGCGCATGCAGCGCGTCCTGGCACGCGGCGTCCATGCCGGTGGTGCCCACCACCGCCGCCACGCGTGCCTTGGCGCAGCGCTCGAGCAGCGTGCGGCAGGCGTCGGACGAGCTGAAGTCGATCACCACCTGGGCCTCGGCCAGCGCCGCGTCCAGATCCTCGCTGAGGGGCAGCTTGAGCGGCTCGGCACGGCCGATCAGCAGCGCCGCGTCGTGGCCGAGCGCAGCGTGGCCGGGGCGATCCACGGCCGCCACCAGGCGCGCGTGCGGATCCTCGAGCAGCACCTCGAGCACGGTGCGACCCATGCGCCCGGCGGCGCCGTGGACAGCGATTGCGGTCATGGCAACCCCAGCGTCTGCAGCACTGCCCGCAGCTGTGCCTGAGCGCCGGCGCTCGGCATCACCAGCGGCAGCCTGATCTCCGGCGCGATGCGCCCGCACAGCGCGAGCGCCGCCTTGATCGGGCCCGGGCTGGGCTCGACGAACAGCACCTCGTACAGCGGCCGCAGCCGCTGCGACAGGGCGCGCGCGCCGGCCAGGTCGCCGTCACGGAACAGGTGCACCACGCGGGCCACCTCGCCGGGCAGCAGGTTCGAGGCCACGCTGATCACACCCTGGCCGCCGACGGCCATAATCGGGAGCGTCAGCCCGTCGTCGCCGGAGAGGATGGTGTAGCGGTCGCCCAGCCGCGCCGCGATGTCCGCGCTGCGGATGACGTTGCCGCTGGCCTCCTTGATGGCGACGATCGAGGGCAGCTCGGCCAGGCGCTCCAGCGTCCCGAGCGACACATCGACCCCGCAGCGGACCGGGATGTTGTAGAGCACGATCGGCAGATCGACCGCGCCGGCGATCGCCTTGAAGTGCGCGTACAGCCCTTCCTGCGAGGGGCGCACGTAGTACGGGGCGACCACCAGCAAGCCGTCCGCGCCCGCGGCCTTGGCCGCGGTGGCGAGCTCGATCGCGTGGCGGGTGGAGGCGCTGCCCGCGCCCGCCACCACCGACACGCGGCCCTTGGCTTGCTCCACGGTCACGGCGATCGCGCGGGCGTACTCGGCGTGACTCAGGCTCACGCTCTCGCCGGTGGTGCCGCACGGCACCAGGCCGTCGATGCCCTTTTGGATCTGGTCCTCGACCAGCTCGCGCAGCGCGCGCTCGTCGAGCGCGTCCTCGCGAAAGGGAGTGACCAAGGCGGTCCATGCGCCTGCGAAGGTACCCATCGTGCTCGGCCTCGCTGCGGCGGGCCGCCGTGGCCCGCGGTGGCACAGCTTGGCACGGGGAGGCGCGCCTGAAAACCGGGATTGCAGGCCCCGGCGCGCTGTCGCGCTTGGCGCGACCAAGCTCCTCAGCTCGCGCGCTCGGGCGGCCAGCGCTTGCCACGTGCCGCGCGAGCGGTAGATTGGAGCGAAGCTCGGGAGGAGGCTGGTGGTGGCAAGACTCCTGACCAGCGTCGGGGTGCTGAGCGGCGGGTACTTCCTCGACGACGGCGGCTACGAGCTCCAGGCGTGGACGCTCGGCGCCGCGCCGCAGACAGTGTCCGTGGTCCGTCCGGCCGAAGCCTCGGTCACGGCTCAGGGCCGGGCCCTCACCAGCGTCGGGATTCTGGATCGCGCCGCGCCGCTGCCCGATCGCGTGGACGTCAGCTTCGAGGACGGCCTCGACTGCAAGCGCGCCAGCTGCGTGATCCTGGGCGATCACCTCTACCTGGTGCCGCCGCCCGGAAGCCCGCCGCTGCCCGACCACGTGCCGCGTCAAGCCGACGGCCAGGCCCTGCTGAGCGACCCGTGCCCGGTCTCGAGTCAGATCTTCTGCGACGACTACAAGCAACGCAGCGGCTGCAGCTGCGACCCGACCGCGCCGCGTGGCCCTTCTTCCTGCCAGGACGTCAGCCAATACGCGTGCGAGGGCAGCTTCACGCAGCGCGACGGCGAGTGGCAGGTCGCCGAGGTGGCGCAGGGCGGCTGCTCGTGCGACGCCGTCGATCCCAACCAGCCGGCGACCTTCGGCCAGGACTGCATGCAGGACCAGAGCGCGTGCCAGGCGCCGATGGCTTGCATGGCCGTGCAAGCGCCGCCGTCATTCGGGCCGCCGGCTCCGCAGCCGATGATCTGCACGGCCGCGTGCAGAGTCGACGCCGACTGCCCGAGCTGGCAGGCGACCGGGTTCTGCGCGGGCCCGGTCGCGCTGCATTGCGCGGACGGCGCCTGCCAACCTCGCAGCTGCCAGTAGCGGGCGGACCCGCTCAGGGCGGGGGCGTGACGCGGTAGCAGCTCTGAGGGCCGACGCCGGCGTCGTCGCCGACCGCGGCGAAGGCGCCGAACAGGATGCACATCTCGTCGGTGGCCTGCAGGCCGGACTGCAACGGCGCGTCGGTGGTGTTATCGAACGCGCACTCCCAACGAAAGCCGACGCCGGCCGGCACGACCACCGGCTGTGGGAAGTCGAACACGATGTCCTGCTCCCAGTCGGTGCTGGTCCAGATCAGCTCGCCGTCGTGCTCGCCGCCGGCCCAGAAGACGCGGAAGTCGGTACCGTGGCTGTGGGTGTGGCGCGTGAGCGCCCAGATCAGGAGGTCGTCCTTGAAGGCGCAGCTATCGCTGAAGCTGCGCGCAGTGTGCGCGGGGATGTCGATGTACTGGTTGTAGAAGCCGAACACCCGCGCGCGCTTGTCAACGTGGTCGACGAAGTGCAGGTTGAGCCGGTGCCGGGCGTGGATCGACTGGGAGCTGGTGTTGAGCGTGTGGTAGTCGAACAGCAGGCGCTGGCCGGCCCGCAGCTCGTAGCCGATGCCCGGGGGCAGCCGCTGCTCCACGTAGGGCTGCGCAGACGCGGCGAGCGTGACCAGATCGCTGCCGTAGCTGTGCGCCCCTTCGCACGGAGCGGGCTCAGCCAGGGGGGCGTCTTCCAACGACTTGGACTGGTCGGGCGCAATACTGACGACCAGGTGGTGGCTGAACGGCGTCATCGCCAGCTCCGTGCGACCCACGAAGAACGTCGGGCCGGGCGTGTCCGGCAGCTCGACGACCTCACACCACTCCTGATCGCCGCCGGCGGGAATGTCGTGTCCCACGGTTTGCACCTGCACGCCGTCCTTGGGTGCTGCCAGCGTCAAGTCGTTCGACGAATCGGCCCCCCCCGCTTCGGGCGCGGCAGGCGGTGCATCGCCAGCGGCACAACCGGAGATCAGCAGCACGGCCAGAGCCCCTACGGTTTCGACCCGGCTCGTCATCGTCTGTCCTCCGCACTTCACGGACACAGCGCGGTGATGCCCGTGGTGGTGAATCCAGCGACGACCTTGACCTTGACGTTGCCCATGTCATCGAAGCCCCAGCCGAAGCCCGGGAGGGACTGATCGCACGGCATGCCGTTGCGCTCGATCTGCAGCGCGTAGTCGCCGGGCTCGACATCGATGAAGATGCCCCAGCCGCCTGGTTGGGTGGCCGAAAGGCTCGGGTCGAGGTCATCGGAGGACAGACCGCCGGGCTCGATCTCACCGCGCGAGTAGAGCGGCGTGCGATCGCCGGGCATCAGCAGGATGGAGACGCCGCCCGGCAGCACGAGGCTGCCGATCGCTTCACCGGCGGCCAGGGGAGCCACGACGAGTGAGCCCATCCCCGCCGGCCTGGGCCCCCCGGCTTGCTCGGCCTGTTGCGCAGCCGAGGCGCTGGTCACCAGGCGGGTTTCGTGCAAGTCGATCGGATTGGAGTCGACTTGCACCAACCGCATCCCGGAGTCGAAGCCCGCCTTCTCGAAGCTGATCTCCGCGTCGCTTCCGACCGTCAGATCTCCGAGCACGTACTGTCCGGCTTGATCGGAATCGGTGCAGCTGCTCGTTCCCAGCACGCACACGCGGGTGCCCGCAACGCCGCAGGCCGTGCCTCCGAGCGGGTCGAACAGGCCGAGGTCACCGCCAACCACGCGGCCGAAGACACTGGGGCCGCTGGCCTTGTTCTGCAGCTCACCGTCCGGGATCGGCGTGCCGCAATCCGCGCCCGCGTCGGTACTTGCGTCCGCGGCGGCGGCCGCCAGCGCCGCATCCGGCTGCGCGCCGGCAGCCGCGCTCGGCTTGGGCGCGGCGCTGCCGGCGGCGGCTTGCTGCTGCGGGGGCGCCGGCGTGTTTGCGCTGCTCGCGCAGCCCGCGAAGGGCAGCGACCACGCGCACGCCAGCGCGCAACGATAGAGACGGGTGTGGACGGCGAACGCGAAGCGGTTGGACGCGGTCATCGAGCAGTCCTTTCCAGCGGGAGCAGCGGCGCAGGTTCGGGCCGACCTCCCACGCTGCTCACGTCGCCGGTGGGACCGCCGCGCCGTCGGAAAAAGTCGCAAGGCGAACACGCACCCAGGCCTCGCATGCACGCCTAGCCGAAGCAGCCAATCGCTCCGCGCGCGCGTTCGCTCGCGGCCCGATCTTTTCCGCAACAAGAGTTGCTGCTTTGAGCGATATTCAGGACAGTGGGGCTGCAGGCCTGCCGTGGGGTGTCGGGTTGGCAGATGGATGGATGTCCGTTACGCCGACGAGCCAGCCGAGGCAGCTCGGCTCATGCCCAAGGTTGCTTGCGCTCAGCTCGGCTCGCGCGCTGAGCGAGGCGCTGGGCTGGGGGTTGAGCCTGGCGCTGGCCATTGCGGCTGCGCCGGCGGCCGCGCAAGCGCACGGGCTCGGGCTCAACTGGACCCGCGGGGAAGGCGCGGAAGCCTGCCTGTCGGCGGCGCAACTGATGGCCCGCATCGAGACGCGCGCGCACCGCATCCTGTTCGAGCGCGCGCGTGACGCACCGCTGTCGCTCGACGGTTATGTGCGCCGGATCACGCATCCAGCGGGCTGGCTGGTGACGCTCGAGCTGAGCCTGCCCGACGGCCAGGTGGTGGGCCGGCGGCAGATCGGGCCGCTCGACGGCGACGATTGCAGCGTGATCGAGCCCGCGTTGGATCTGGCGATCGATCTGGCTTTGGATCCGGACGGCACCTTCGGCAACGGCACGCCGCTGTCGCCCGAGGCTCGCGCCCTGCTCTCCAGCTTGTTCACCGACGATCCGGATCCGCCGCCGCCGGCGCCGTCACCAGCCGCAGCGCCGGCCCTGAAAGACCCGCCTGCGCTGCGCTGGGCGCCCCCTCCGTTGCGGAAGCCCAAGCTGACTCGGTCCGACCCGGCCCCCGTCCCGACCGATCGCCCCGCCCAGCCGTTCTCCTCACCCTTCGCAGCCCTCTTTCTCGACGCCTCCGGGACCGCGGGTGTGGGCGAGCTTCCGGGCGCGGGGCTGGGTGTGGCCGTACACGCGGCGCTGGCGACCCGCAGCGGGTGGTCGGTCGAGCTCGGCTTCAGCGCGCAGCCCCGTGCGGTCAAGACGGCGAGCCTGCAACGGGGTCGGGTCGTCTTCGATCTCGAGAAAGGCTCGCTCGCCGCGTGCCTGCAAACGCTGTGGTCCAGCCTCGCCGCATGCGCGGGAGGTGAGTACGGCCGGCTGGGCGTCGCGCCCAGCGGCTTCGTTCACGATGGCGCGGCCTCGAGTCAACGCGCGCTCGATGCGTTCGTCGCCAGCGTGCTGCGAATCGGCCTGGCCGGCCCAGCCTACCTGCGTGGCGCGCTGCTGTTCGATGTGCCCTTGATTCGCAACGACTTCCTGGTGGAGACCAGCACGGGCTCCACGCGCTGGTATCGGTCGGGGCCGGTGCAAGCCCGCGCCGAGCTTGGGCTGGGAGCCCGCTTTTAGGATCTGGGATCGAATCTTCGACAGACACGCGCACAGCCGGCAACTTGATCGCAGTGGAGACTCGAGCCTCGTGGACGACAGCGACTCTCAGACCGTAGCGCCGCCGGAGCTCCGGGCCCGTAGGGCGTCCCGCCCGGGACACATGCGCCCACTCGAGCCGCCAGCCCTTCCCCCGGCTGACCCGGCGCGCGGTCTCGACGCACCGGCCGGCCCACCCGCCGCGGCGCCCGCGACGCCGGTCTGCTGCGGACAGGTGGTTCGCGACTATCGGCGATACGTGCTGGGCCTGGTGAGGCGGCTGGGCGTGGCCGAAGCGGACGCCGAGGACGTCGCACAACGCGTGTGCATGGCCATTCACTCGCAGCTCCCGAGCTACGAAGGACACGCACCCTTGAAGGCGTGGATCTGCGGCATCTGCCGCAACAAGGTCAAGGACTACCACCGCCAGCGCTCGCGCGTGGGCAGGCTGCTCGAGTCGCTGCGGGTAAGCCCGCGAGAGACGGAGCTCGCGCTGGGACCCCAGGACGAGCTGCTCTCCAGGGAGAGCTGGGCTTCGCTCGAGCGCGCGCTCTGCAAGTTGCCACCCAAGCAGCACGAGGTTCTGGTGCTGCACTTCGTGAAGGACATGCCGATGAAAGAAGTCGCCGAGCTATTGGCGTGCCCGCTCGACACGGCCTATTCGCGCCTGCGCACCGGCCTGCAGCGCCTGAAGGCATCGGCCCGCCGGCTGGGAGGCCAGCGATGAGCCTCCCAGCCAACGGCGAGGCCCAGCTGCAGCGCGCGCTCTCGGCGCTGCCATGGGCGCAGCGCGAGGTCTTCGTGCTGTACGAGGTCGAAGAGCTCGACATGGACGACGTGGCCGCGATCGTCGGCTGTCCACCCGCGGTGGCGTACCGGCGGCACCGCGCGGCCGTGCGACGGGTGGTGAGCCTATCGTCGTGGCAACAGGGCCCGGCGCCGGCCCTCCTGCCCGAGCGCGGCCGCCTGACCGACGGCAGGTCGCCCGCCCTACCCGAGCTCGCGGCGGCGATCCGCGGATTGCGCGAGCAGCACGGCAGCGTCGAGCAGGCTCGGCTGATCGAGCAGCGCGTCGCCGGCCAGCTGCAGCGGGGCGCCGCCAATCCGCCCGCCAACGCGCATCCCGGCGGCAGCACGGGCTGGCTCACGGCCACGGCCGTGCTCGGCGCATTGGTCGCTTCGTTCGCATTTCATCCCGGGCCGGCGCTGCCGCTGCCGGCAGCTGCGCCGCACGCGCTGCCGCTGCCACCGCCTCCCGAGCCGCCGGCCCCGAAGAGTCTGCCCCCGACGCCCAGCGCGCACCCCTCGCTGCAGCCGGCCCGGCCGCCCAGGCCGCGGCGCGCACCGCGGCGCGCCCCGACGCTTGGGCCTGCGGCGCAGCGGGTGCGACCCGAGGCCGAGCTGGTTCTGCTGCAGCGCTCGCAGGCGCAGCTGCGACGAGATCCCGTGCGCGCGCTCGAGCTCGCGGAGCAACACGCGCGCGATTATCCGCACGGCTTGTTTGCCCAGGAGCGCGAGATCCTGGCGATCAAGGCGCTGCTCAAGGAACACCGGCACGACGCGCGCCTGGCGGCCTATGCGCGCGCACGTCGCTTTCTCGCGGCCTACCCCGACTCGGCCTACGCGGTCCGTGTGCACGCGCTGATCGACGCGGCGCTGGGGCCGACGACCGACGACTCGTCCGGCGAGGATAGGTAGCCAGGTGCGCGGCGCTCTGGCTGCGAGCCTTCCGTTGCTGGTTTTCGGGCTCGTGGCCTGCGAGCAGAAGACGCAGGTCGGAAGCAACTGTCCCGAGGCCGGCTGCCCCAAGCCGGTTTCCTGCAACCAGGCCTCGCAGCAGCTTCCCGAAGGCTGCACCGCGGACGACGCGGGCACGCGGATCTGCAACGGCGCGATGTTCGGCGATGACCGATCGGCCTGCGAAAAGTGCAAGGCCACCGATGTCCTGTTGCAGGTGGACCCCACGCCGATCGCGACCTGCGCGTGCGCCCACTGCGCAGCCCAGGTGGCGGCATGCTTCGACAGCGCATCCACCGAACCTGACGGCGATGTCGACCGGGACTCGGCATGTCGCGCGATCGTGGAGTGTGGTTGGGCGTTTCAGTGCGCCGGCAGCGACTGCTACTGCGGCGAGGGCGTCGGTCGGCAAACTTGTCTCGAAGAGGCAAACACCCACCTCCCGAAGGGTGCGTGCGCGGACCTGATCACGCGGCTCTCGCACTGCGGCACTTCGGACAAGCCGGGCTACTGTGTGCTCAACCAACAGCAAACGGCGGGCAGCCTGCTCGCACGCGCAACCGCGGTGGCGGTGTGCGTGACCGGCGATCCACTGCTCCCCGAGCACCCCGACAGGCCGCCGATGTGTCCGCTGAGCAAGTTCTACGACCCGTGATCGCGCACCTGCCGCCAGCCGGCAGCACGGCCGGCGCGAGCGGAGCTCTGCGCCGGGACTGGTTGCTCTGCCTCACCCCAGGGTACGCTCGATCAGGCGGTCGATCATGAAGCTCGACTGCTCGGTCGCCTCGGCGGCGAAGCCGCCGAAGTAGGCGCGCACCTCGTCGAACATGCGGCTGAAGCGCGCCTGGTCGCGGCTCTGCAGGATCTCCGAAAGCTCGTCGGCCGCGCGGCGAAAGGCGGCGGTCACGTTCTGGGTGTCGGGGTTGAGCATCTCGATTGGCCCGTAAAGCAAGGGGTCCTGCGCGAAGTGGCGCGCCGCGACGTACAGCTCCATCAGATACGCGGGCGAAGTGAAGCGCCGCGACAGCTCGAGCGAGACCCCGCTGCGCGAAAGCGCCCAGCCCAACACCTGGGTCTGGAAGTGGGTCAGCACCTGGACCAGCGCCATCGCGCGATCGTGCTCGTCTGCCGCGGCCTCGGTCACCACCAGGCCGCGCGCCTCGAGCATCTGCGTGAGCCACGCGTGCCAGCTCTCGCCGCGCCCGCGGCACAGCACCACGCGCTGTCCCTGCAGCGTGTGCACGCCTGGGCCGAACATCGGGTGGGTGCCGATCACGCTGGCCCGGGTGCTGCGCAGCATCGCCTGCAGCGGCGCCTGTTTGACCGAGGTCACGTCCATCAGCAGCGCATCGGGCCGCACGCGCCGGCCGAGCTTCTCGATCACCTCGCTCGTGACCTGGATCGGCACCGAGATCACGACCACGTCGGCGCTGGCGGCGGCCTGCTCGGGGCTCAGCTCGGTCGCGAGGTCCGCGATCCACACTTCGTGGCCCAGCTCGCGAAACAGCCGTGCGATCAACGTGCCCATCTGTCCGGCGCCGCCGATCACGGCCACCTTTCTAGGGGTGATCGGCTTGGGCGCGCCGGCCCCGAGCGCCGCCTGGTAATCACGGCTGGCCAGCATGATCTGGCGGTAGATCGACTCGACCGGCCCGGGCGCCAGGCCGAGCGCCTCGGCCTGTCTACGCCGATCGTCGAGCACCTGGCGCTCGCGCTCGAAGTCGCGGATCTGCGCGCCCTCGGCGCGTTTGACCGCCGCGACCTCGGCGACCACGCTGGTGCGCCGGGCGAGCAGCTCCAGCACCTCGCGGTCGATCTGGTCGATGCGCTTGCGCAGCGGCTCGAGCGCGGCGGGCTTTGGCTTCGACTGCGGCATATCGGATGGGTAGCGAGGAGAATCACAGGAAGGCGGGAAGAGAAGACGAAGGTCCTGCTTCCCGCCTTCCGTCTTCCCGGTCAATTCTGGGAAGGTAGCCTACGGATCGAGGACGAGCGGGTTGATGTCGGGGCTGGCGACCAAATCGGTGTACCCCCGCAGGTAGGCGTCGACCCCGCGCGCGCACTCGCGCCCCTCCCAGATCGCCCACACCACCAGCGACTGCCCGCGTCGCATGTCGCCGCACGAGAACACGCCGGGCGCGGAGGTCATGTAGCTCGCGTCGACTTGCACGTTGCCGCGCGACGTGAAGCCAACACCCAACCCCTGCAGCAGCGGCCCCTTCTCGGGGCCGACGAAGCCCATCGCCAGCAGCACCAGCTCGACGTCGAGCGTCAGGTCCGCGCCAGGGACCGGCTCCATGCGCGGGCGGCCGGAGCCGTCCTTGATCCAGCGCAGGCGCTGGGCGTGGAGCTTGCGGACCCGGCCGCGATCGTCGCCGTCGAAGCGCACGGTGTTAAGGCTAAAGTCGCGCACCACCCCCTCCTCGTGCGAGCTGCTGGTGCGCAGGATCATCGGCCAGTACGGCCACGGCATCTCCTCGGTTCGCTCGTCGGGCGGCTTGGGCAGTAGCTCGAACTGGTGCACCGAGAGCGCGCCCTGGCGGTTGCTCGTGCCCAAACAGTCCGAGCCGGTGTCGCCGCCGCCGAGGATCACCACGCGCTTGCCCTTGGCGCTGATCTGGTCGGACACTTCGTCGCCCTCGCACACCCGGTTCTGCTGCGTCAGCAACTCCATCGCGAAGTGCACCCCCTTGAGCTCGCGGCCGGGTACCGGCAGATCGCGCGCCTGGGTCGCGCCGCCGGCCAGCACGATCGCGTCGAACTCCTTGCGCAGCTGCGCCAGCGGGTAATCGACGCCCACGTTGGTGCTGGGCCGAAAGACCACACCTTCGGCCTGCATCTGCTCGACGCGGCCGTCGATGAAGTGCTTCTCCATCTTGAACTCCGGGATGCCGTAGCGCAGCAGGCCGCCGATGCGGTCGTCGCGCTCGAACACCGTGGGCGAGTGCCCGGCGCGCGCGAGCTGCTGCGCGCAGGCCAACCCCGCCGGCCCCGAGCCCACTACGGCGACCCGCTTGCCGGTCTTGTGCGGCGAAACCTGCGGCGTAAGCAGTCCGTGATCGATGGCGTAGTCGGCGATCTGGCGCTCGATCTGCTTGATCGTCACCGGCTCGCGCCCGATGTTGAGCGTGCAGGCCTCCTCGCACGGCGCTGGGCAGATACGACCCGTCATCTCGGGGAAATTGTTGGTCGAGTGCAGCCTCCTGGCAGCCTGCGGCCAACGATCGCGCCAGACGAAGTCGTTCCAATCGGGGATCACGTTGCCGAGCGGACAGCCCGAATGACAGAAGGGGATGCCGCAATCCATGCAGCGCCCGCCCTGCTCGCGGATCTTCTCCGGATCGAGGTCGCCCTCGAACTCGCTCCAGTCGCGCAGCCGCTCGCGAACCGGCCGCCGCGACGGCTTCTCGCGGTGAAACTCCAGAAATCCCTTGATCTTGCCCATGACGTGCTCCCGCGTCCTCATGGTCCGGTGGCCAGCGCGGAGATCTCCGAATCGTAGTGTTGCTCCGCGAGCACGCGTTTGTAGTCGCGCGGGAACACCTTGACGAGCTTGCTCGCCGTCTCGGCCCAGCTGCGCAGCAAGCGCAGCGCCACGCCGCTGCCGGTGAGCTCGAGGTGGCGCTCGATCAGCCGCTTGACCACCAACTCGTCGGCGGGCTCGAGCGGCTCGAGATCCACCAGCCCATGGTTGCAGCGCCGCTCGAAGCCACCGTCCTCGTCGAGCACGTAGGCCACGCCGCCGCTCATCCCGGCGGCGAAGTTTCGGCCGGTCTTGCCCAGGATCAGCGCGACGCCCCGGGTCATGTACTCGCAGCCGTGATCGCCAACGCCTTCGACCACCGCGGTGGCACCGCTGTTGCGCACGCAGAAGCGCTCGCCCGCGCGACCGCGCAGGAACAGCTCGCCGCCGGTGGCCCCGTACAGCGCGACGTTGCCCGCGATGATGTTCTCCTCGGCCACAAACGCGCTGCCCGCCGGCGGGACGATCACGATGCGGCCGCCCGAGAGCCCCTTGCCCACGTAGTCGTTGGCGTCGCCCTCGATCCGCACCGAGATGCCGTTGGCCATGAACGCGCCGAAGCTCTGGCCCGCCGAGCCGCGAAACACCAACTCGATGGTATCGGGCCCCAGACCCTCGGCGCCGTAGCGACGCGAGATCTCCGCCGACAACATGGTGCAGGTGGTGCGGTTGACGTTGCGAATGGGCAGCTCGTGCCTGACCTTGTGCCCGCGCTCCAGCGCCGGCTTGCACAGCTCGATCAGCTTGTGATCGAGCGCGCCTTCCAACCCGTGCTGCTGGCCCTCCGAGCAGCACAAGGAGGTGCCGGGCGGCACCTGCGGCTTGTGCAGCACGCGCCCGAGGTCGAGCCCCTTGGCCTTGTAGTGCTCGATCGCCTGCTGGGCCTCCAGCATGTCGACCCGCCCGACCATCTCGGTCAAGCTGCGGAACCCGAGCTCGGCCATGATCTCGCGCAGCTCTTCGGCGACGAACAGCATGAAGTTGATCACGTGCTCGGGCTGGCCGGTGAAGCGCTTGCGCAGCTCCGGATCCTGGGTGGCCACGCCCACCGGGCAAGTATTGAGGTGGCAGACCCGCATCAGGATGCAGCCGCTCGACACCAGCGCGGCGGTGCCGAAGCCGAACTCCTCGGCGCCCAGCAGGGCCGCGACCGCGACGTCGCGCCCGGTCTTGAGCTGGCCGTCGGTCTCGACCCGGATGCGCGAGCGCAGGCCGTTGGCCACCAGCGTCTGCTGGGCCTCGGCGAGCCCCAGCTCCCAGGGCGTACCCGCATGCTTGATCGAGGTCAGCGGCGAGGCACCGGTGCCGCCCGAGTCGCCGCTGATCAGCACCAGGTCGGCCTTGGCCTTGGCCACACCGGCCGCCACCGTGCCCACGCCCACCTCGGAGACCAGCTTGACGCTGATGCGCGCTCGGTCGTTGGCGTTCTTCAAGTCGTGGATCAGCTGCGCCAGGTCCTCGATCGAGTAGATGTCGTGGTGCGGCGGCGGCGAGATCAGGTCCACGCCCGGCGTCGAGAAGCGCACGCGCGCGATCATCTTGTCGACCTTGTGCCCGGGCAGCTGGCCGCCCTCCCCCGGCTTGGCGCCCTGCGCCATCTTGATCTGCAGCTCGTCGCTGTTGACCAGATAGAAGCTGGTGACGCCGAAGCGGCCCGAGGCGACCTGCTTGATCGCGCTGCGCCGCGAGTCGCCGTTGACGTCGGGCACGTAGCGCGCCGCGTCCTCGCCGCCCTCGCCGGTGTTCGAGCGCGCGCCCAGGCGGTTCATCGCGATCGCGATGTTCTCGTGCGCCTCCTTCGAGATCGAGCCGAACGACATCGCCCCGGTCTTGAAGCGCTTGACGATCTCGCGCGCCGGCTCGACCTCCTCGATCGGGACCGGCTTGCCGGGCTTGAACGACAGCAGGCCGCGGATCGTGCACAGTTTCTTGCTGTTCTCGTTGACGCCGGCGCTGTACTTCTTGAACAGCGGGTAGCTACCCGAGCGGACCGCGTGCTGTAGCGAAGCCACGCTCTGCGGGTTGTACATGTGGAGCTCGCCGCGGCGCCGCCACTGGTAAACGCCGCCCAGCTCGAGCTCCGGGTTGAGCACCGCGGGCACCTCCCAAGCCAGGTGGTGCCGGAGCGCGCACTCGGTGGCGATCTCGGTGAGCCCCACACCCTCGATGCGCGACGCGGTCCAGGTGAAGTAGCGCTCGACCAGATCGCCACTGAGCCCGATCGCCTCGAAGATCTGCGCGCCGCGGTAGCTCTGCAGCGTGGAGATGCCCATCTTGGACATCACCTTGAGCACGCCCTTGTCACAGGCCTTGATGTAGTTCTTGATCGCCGAGTCGGCGTCGAGCTTGCGCAGCAGCTCCTGCTGGTCCTGGCTATGGATGATCTCGAACGCCAGGTACGGATTGATCGCGCCGGCGCCATAGCCGAGCAGCAGACACATCTGCTGCACCTCGCGCGGCTCGCCCGACTCGACCACCAGCCCGCAGCGAGTGCGCTTGCCGGCGCGGATCAGGTGGTGGTGCACGGCCGAGGTCGCGAGCAGCGAGGGAATCGGTGCGAGCTTGCGGTCGTGCTTGCGATCGCTGAGCACCAGGATGGTGTAGCCGTGGTCGATCGCCTGCTCGGCGCCGGCGCACAGCGCGTCGATCGCCTCCCGCAGTCCTTCGCCGCCGCGGGCCACCTCGAACAGCGCGCCGAGCACGCGGGTGCGCAGGCCGCGGTGGTCCAAATTCTTGATCGCCAGCAGCTCGGCGTTGGTCAGGATGGGACGGTCGAGTTGCAGCTGGTGGCAGTGCTCGGGCGTCTCGTCGAACAGGTTCTGCTCAGCGCCCAGCGTGGTGCGCAGCGACATCACCAGGTTTTCGCGCAGCGAGTCGATCGGCGGATTGGTGACCTGGGCGAACTGCTGCTTGAAGTAGTTGAACAGCAGTTGCGGTCGATCCGACAGCACCGCCAGCGGCGTGTCGTTGCCCATCGAGCCGATCGCCTCCTCGCCGTTTTGGGCCATCGGGCGGACGATCAGGCGGATGTCCTCGCGTGTGTAGCCGTGGACCCGCTGCCGCAGTAGCAGGGTCTGGTGATCGAGCACGGAGGGCAGCCGCTCTGGGTCGGGCTCCGGCAGGTCGGCGAGCCGCAGCATGTTCTCGCGCAGCCACTTGCCGTACGGCTTGCGCTCCGCGATACCGCCTTTAATCTCCTCGTCGGCGACGATCCGACCCTGCGCGGTGTCGACCAGGAACATGCGGCCGGGCTCGAGCCGGCTCTTGACCAGCACGTCCTCGGGGGCAATGTCGACCACGCCGACCTCCGACGCCATCACGACGACGTCGTCCTTGGTCACTACGTAGCGCGAAGGACGCAGACCGTTGCGGTCCAGCACCGCACCCACCACGGTTCCGTTGGTGAACGCGATCGAGGCGGGCCCGTCCCACGGCTCCATCATACAGGCGTGGTACTCGTAGAACGCGCGCTTCTGCTCGTTCATGGCCTCGTGCTGCTGCCACGCCTCCGGGATCATCATCATCACCGCGTGCGGCAGCGAACGCCCGCTGCGGACCAGCAGCTCGAGCGCGTTGTCGAAGCTCTCCGAGTCGCTGCCGCCCTCGTTGATGATCGGCAGCAACTTCTTGATGTCGTCGCCGAACTTGTCGGAGACGAATTGGTTCTGGCGCGCACGCATCCAGTTGCGGTTGCCGCGCAGCGTGTTGATCTCGCCGTTGTGGCAGATGTAGCGATAGGGATGGGCGCGCGCCCAGCTCGGAAAGGTGTTGGTGCTGAAGCGCGAGTGCACCAGCGCGATCGCGGTCTCGAAGTCTTCGGCCCCGAGGTCGAGGTAGAAACGCGGGATCTGATCGGCGATCAGCAGCCCCTTGTAGACGATCGTGCGGCTGGAGAGGCTGCAAGCGTAGAAACGCGCGCCCTGGTGCAGGGCGAGCTCGCGCACGCCGTTCTCCAGGCAGCGTCGCAGCACGTAGAGCTTGCGCTCGAAGGATTCGGCATCCATCTCGGCCGGCGCCGCGACGAAGAGCTGGCGGATCGCCGGCAGCGACTCGCGCGCGCTGTCGCCGCAGGCCTGCGGATCGATCGGCACCCTGCGCCAGCCGAGCGCCGGCACCCCCTCGCGCGCGCAGATCTCGTCGATCAGGGCGACAGCGCGCGCGAGCTCGTCTTCGTTCGAGGGCATGAACAGCATGCCGACGCCGTAACGACCGGCCCCGGGCAGCGTGAACCCCTGCTCCGCGCAGACCCGCGCGAAGAATCGGTGCGGAATCTGAGCCGAGATACCCGCGCCGTCGCCGGTGCACGGGTCGCAGCCGGTGGCGCCGCGGTGCGTCAGGTTCTCCAGCACGGTCAGCGCGTGTTCCAGAATAGCGTGAGACTTCTGGCCCTTGATGTGCGCGACGAAGCCCATGCCGCAGGCGTCGCGCTCCGGGTCGTGGCTGTACATCCCGTGCTGCTGCGCGGCGCGCAGCAGCTCCTCCCTCTGTTCAAGGCTCAGTCCGGTCATCCCCTTGCTCCCGCCTGCTCGTCCCCGTGCGCGATTGCCCGGTCCCCCGTTTCCCATTGGTGTCCCACCGCTCAGGCCCGTACCAGCGCCGGCCGCTGCGCCGGCGGATCGACGGCCGCGCCGCCCACGCCGCTCTTCTCGATCTTGGTCGAGAGCACGACGCTGGTCTCGGTCCGCTCCACGCCCTCGATCGAGCGCAGCGAGCGGATCAGATGCTCGAGCGACTGGGTGTCGTGCGTCTTGACCTTGAGCAGCAAGGTGTAGCCGCCGGTCACGTGGTGGCACTCGAGCACGTCCGGCAGGTGCTGCAGCTGCTGCTCGAACACGGCGATGCCGCGGGTGTGGCCGACCGACACCCCGATGAAGGCCGTGATGTCCATGCCCAGCCGCCGGGCATCGAGCTGGGCGTGGTAGCCGGTGATGAAGCCTTCGGACTCCAGCTTGCGCACGCGATCGACCACCGAGGGCGCCGACAGCCCGACCTTCTCGCCGATCTTTGCAAGAGGAATTTTACAGTCCTCCTGCAGCAGGACCAGGATACGGCGATCGATGTCATCGAGCCCGAGCTCGTCGCGACGCTGTTTCATGAGGCAAGTCCTGCTATCAACCGATTGATTACTAGGGCATTCACGATTTCGTCAACCAGAACATTCGGCGGAACAGCCTTTGGCCCTGGTTCGAGAGCTATCTCAGGCCGCTCGGCCGAGAAGCCAGCGATTAGCACGGTTCGCCACGGGTCGCACCGCAAAAAACAAGGCGGGCGCCACTTTTGGGCTTCGGGACACGTGCTCGCTAGGCCAGGCGACCAGTGTTAACAGAACCGAAACCGCGCCGTCACCCCTGGATGCCCGCCCTGAGGTCCGCCAGGCTGCCGCGGCCAGCCTCCCGCAGCCGCCGCGCAAGCCCCGCGTTGATGGCGCGCGGCAGACCGGGGCCCTGGTACACCAGCGCGGTGTAGACCTGAACCAGCGCGGCGCCCGCGCTCAGCCGCTCCCAGGCATCCTCGGCACTCTCGATTCCGCCCACCGAAACCAGCGTGAGCCTGTTGCCGACGCGCGCGTGCAACCGGCGCAGCACCTCGAGCGCGCGCGCGGCCAGCGGTGCCCCCGACAACCCGCCGGTGCCGCAGCGCTCCAGCTGCGCCGGCGCGCTGCGCAGCCCGGCGCGCGCCAGCGTGGTGTTGACGGCGACGATGCCGTCGAGCCCGAGCCCGAGCGCGAGATCCGCGATGGCGTCGATGTCCGGGTCGGCGAGGTCGGGCGCGATCTTGACCAGCAGCGGCACGCGGCGGCCGGCCGAGGCGGCGTCGAGCGCCTCGCGCACCGCAAGCAGCAGCGGACGCAGCCGCTCCACCGCCTGCAGGTCGCGCAGCCCAGGCGTGTTGGGTGAGCTCACGTTGACCACCACGTAGTCCGCGCACGGCGCCAGCAACCCCGCGCTGGTCACGTAGTCGGCGACCGCCTGATCGTCGGACGCGAGCTTGCTCCTGCCGATGTTGAGGCCGAGCACTGGAGGCCGGCGTGCGGGCTGCGCCAGCCTGCGCGCGGCGGCGGCCGCGCCGTGGTTGTTGAAGCCCATGCGGTTGACCAGCGCGCGATCACGCCGCAACCGGAACAGGCGCGGGCGCGGGTTGCCCGGCTGGGGCAGCGCGGTCAGCGTGCCGACCTCGACGAAGCCGAAGCCGAGCGCAGCGAGCGGCGCGCAGGCCTCGCCGTCCTTGTCGAGACCGGCCGCGAGCCCCAGCGGCGAGGCCAGCTCGCGGCCGAACGCGCGCACGCGCAGCGACGGATCGGGCCGGCCGTACCACAGCGAAAGCAGCGCGCTGCCCCCGGGCAGGCGAGCCAGCAGGCCGAGCGCCCCCAGCGCCAGACGGTGCGCCGTCTCGGCAGGCAGCAGAAACAGCAGCGGCCGCAGCAGGGCGCGGTAGAGCATGGCCCGCCGGGTGTAGCGACAAACCACGGGAAGGGAAAGCCGCAGCGGCCCCGCAGCGCCGCGCCGCCTGACTTGCTTTCCCCCGGATCCTGTCCAAGCTAGCGCCCCGGTCGGCGATGGCTCACGAATCCAAACGCAGGCGCACCTTCGCCATCATCTCCCATCCCGACGCCGGCAAGACCACGCTCACCGAGAAGCTGCTGCTCTATGGCGGGGCGATCCACGCGGCGGGCGCGGTCAAGTCGCGCAAGGCGCAGCGGGCCGCCACCAGCGACTGGATGGAGATCGAGCGCAAGCGCGGCATCTCGGTCACCTCGAGCGCGATGGCGTTCGAGCTCGGGGGCTATCGCTACAATCTGCTCGACACCCCGGGCCACCAGGACTTCAGCGAGGACACCTACCGCACGCTGACCGCTGCCGACTGCGCGATCATGCTGATCGACGCCGCCAAGGGTGTGGAGGCGCAGACGCGCAAGCTGTTCGAGGTTTGCCGCATGCGCGGCACGCCGATCGTGACCTTCGTCAACAAGCTCGACCGGCCTGCGCGCGATCCGATGTCGCTGATGACCGAGGTCGAAGAGGTGCTCAAGCTGCAAACCGCGCCGGTGACCTGGCCGGTCGGCAGCGGCGACCGCTTCCAGGGCGTGTACGAGCGCGGCGCGGCGCGCGTGCTGCGCTTCGAGCGCAGCGCGCACAACGCGACCAAGGCCAAGGTGACGGTGCGCGGCGTGGGCGACCCGGAGCTGGATGCGTTGCTGGGACCGGAAGCGGTGGCGACGCTGCGCGAGGAGATCGAGCTGCTCGATGGCGCCGGCGAGCGCTACGACAAGCAGCGCTTCCTCGACGGAGAGATCACGCCGGTGTTCTTCGGCAGCGCGCTGACCAACTTCGGCGTCGAGCCCTTCCTGACCGCGTTCGCGGACATGTGCCCGCCGCCGGGCCCGCACGAGAGCTCGGTCGGCCCGATCGATCCCGAGGACGAGCGCTTCAGCGGCTTCGTGTTCAAGGTGCAGGCCAACATGGACCCGGCGCACCGCGACCGCATCGCGTTCCTGCGCGTGTGCTCCGGCAGGTTCGTGGGCGGCATGCGCGTGCACCACTATCGCCTGGGCAAGGAGATCCGCCTGGCGCGCGCCGAGCAGATGATGGCGCAGGAGCGCCAGAGCGTGGACGAAGCCTGGGCTGGCGATATCATCGGGCTCTACGACCCGGGCATCTTTCGCATCGGCGACACGCTTTCGACCGGCGGGCCGCTCGCCTTCGAGACCGTGCCGCGCTTTTCGCCCGAGCACTTCGCCCGCATCCGCCTGCTCGACCCGATGAAGCGCAAGCAGATGCAGAAAGGCGTCGAGGAACTGGCCGAGGAAGGCACGCTGCAGCTCTTTATCGAGCCCGGCCGAGAGAAGGACCCGATCCTCGGCGTGGTCGGCGAGCTGCAATTCGACGTGCTCAAGTACCGCCTCGAGCACGAGTACGGCGCCAAGGTCGAGATGGAGCGCATGGGCTTCACCTACGCGCGCTGGGTGGGAGGCCCCAAGACCCCGGACGAGCTGCGCAAGGCGCGCATCGCGATCGGGGTGTGGGACGTGGACCAGCGCCCGGTCGCACTCTTCCGCGACGACTGGGAGCTGCGGCGCGCGGCCCAGGACAACCCGAGCTGGACCTGGAGCGCGACCGCGCCGATCGTGTAGGGACCCGCGGGCTCAGCGCAGGCGTTCGAGCTCGCGGCGGGCGGCTTTGGCCCAGGCCTCGGATGCGCCCGCCACCTGGCTCAGCTCGAGCACGCGGTCGAGCGCTTCGCGCGCGGCGGTTGGATGGCCGCTCTCGCGGTGCGCGCGGCCCAGGCCGAGCATGACCTCGGCGCTGCGATTGGCGTCGGCGCCCTGCACGAAGGACAGGCCCTCGTAAGCGCGGCGGTAGAAATCGGCGGCCAGCTCGTGCTCGCCCGCGGCCGCCGCCTGCTCGGCGGCGCGCTTGCCATGCTCGAAGGCCTTGTTGCCGTCCCCGTGCGGCAGCGCGCGGTAGTAGTGCAGCGCGATCTCGGCCGCGGACGCGGGCCGGTGGCTGCGCTGCTGCTCCAGCGCTTCGCCGGCGCGCAGGTGCAGCTCGCACTTACGGGTGCTGGGCAAGTCGTCGTAGACGGTGTCGCGCACCACCGCGTGCGCGAACGCCATGCCCGCCACGCCCTGGTCGGCGCGGAACAATAGGCGCGCGGCCAGCGCCCGGTCGAGCGCGGCCAGCAGCGCCGCACTGTCCAGCTCGAGCATCGCCCCGAGCAGGCCCAGCTCGAAGCGCAGGCCGAGCACGCTGCCCGCCTGCAGCACCTGTTGCGCGGCCTCCGGCAGCAGCAGCACGCGCCTGCGGATCACGTCGCGCGCGCTCTCCGGCAGCGCGATCTCAAACACACGCAGGTGCCCCTCGGCCAGCGCGTCGGTGGTGAGCGCGCGCACCGTCTCGCGCACGAAGAAGGGGTTGCCCGCGGTGCGCTCGTGGAGCTTGCGGGCGAGCTCCGGGGGCGCGGATTGGCCCGTCAGCTCGTTCACGTAGCACGCCACGTCGTCGACCAGCAGCCCGGAGAGCGCGATGCGCTTGAAGGCCGCGTTGCGCTCCAACCGGTCGAGCAAGGCGGTGTGGGGATGGCCGGGCTCCAGCTCGGCGTCGCGAAAGGTGCCCAGCACCAGCACGCGCGCGCTGCCCAGCTCGTCGAGCAGGTACCCGAGCAGCGAGAGCGTAGCGGTGTCTGCCCAGTGCAGATCATCGAGCACCAGCAGCAGCGGCACCCGTTGCGCGGACGCGCGTACGAAGCGCGTGATGGCGTCGAACAGCGACAGCCCGGGCTGCACGGGCGCGCGCGCAGCCGGCTCGGCGCCGGGCGCCGCCGGAGGCGGCAGCACCGCCGGAGGCGGCAGGCTCGCGCGCTCCAGCTCGGGCACCAGCATGCTCAGCTCCGCGCGCGCCGCGGGCGGCAGCCCGTTCAGCGCCTCGGTGGCGGCGGGGTCGACCGCCTGGCGCAAGATCTGGATCCAGGGCCACAGCGGCTCGCCGCGGTCGGCCTCGTAGCAGCGCCCGCTCCACACGCGAGCGCCCGCTTCGCGCGCACGCGCGGCCAGCTCCTGGCACACCCGGGTCTTGCCGATGCCCGGCTCACCGACCAGCAGGCGCGCCCGCGGGATGCCCGCAAGCGCTTTGTCGAGCGCACCGCCGAGCCGCTGCATCAGCGCGTCGCGGCCCACGAACGGGTCGCGCAGGCCGGGATGCAGGTCGGTGTCGACCAACAAAGACGGGCGCCCACTCTCGGGCTGCGCGCTGCGGCGCACCGGCGCGACCGCGAGCTCGGCGCTGAAGCGGTAACCGCGGCCGTGCACGGTCTGGATTCGGCGCGCTCTCCGCACCGCGCTGGCCGAGCGCCCTGCGCAGCCGGGCGACCGCCGTGGGCACGACCGCGTCGACCACCACGTCGCCGCCCCACACCTCGCGCAGCAACTCCTGCTTCTCGACCACCCGATCGCGGTGCTCGACCAGATAGCGCAACAGGTCGAAGACCTTGCGATCGATGCGCACCGCCTCGCCGTCGCGGCGGAGCTCGTAGAGCTGGAAATCGACCTCGAACGCGCTGAACCGAAACGCCATCCCAAGCTTTGTTCTATCAGCAGCGCATTTTAGCGGCCAGACACCATTTTTGAGTGGGTCCGGCCGGACGCGCCCCACAAGCCACGTCAGGCCGCACGCCCCAACCGAACACCGGTCAATGCCTCGTCATGAAGCCGTAGGGAGCGCGTGAAGACCGGGTGCACACGTTATGTCATGGATGAATTGCTGTGGAATTACTGATTTTTGAAAGAATGATTGGGGGGTTGGCCAGGAGGCGCGGTACCGGTGCGCTGCTGGCCTGTATGCTGTTGGGCGGCTGCTGGGGAGGTGCCCAGCTAGACCCCAACCTGGAGGCCCATCTCCGGGACACGACGCGCCCCTCGCCGGAAACCCACACGAGCGTGGCGGCGCTGGGCACGGCGGGCGCGGGAGACGACGCCGGAGCAGACTCGCCCCCGAGCTCGGGTGACGGCTCGGAGCCAGCGGGCGAGGCGGGTGCTTCAGGGTCCACGGCAGGCGCCGGCGCGCCGGCCCCGACGGGATCGCCGCAAGCGTCGGGGTCGGCGGGCGCGCCTTCGATCCCGGCTTCGGATGACTCCGTGCGCTGCGGCGACGGCGCGCTCGATCCGGAGGAGCTGTGCGACGTGGCGATCCCGGAAGGCGAGCCCGGCGCATGTCCCACCAGCTGTGACGCGGGCAGCGAGTGCCATCCCCTGGTGCTGGAGCTGCACACCTGCTGGACGCGCTGCATCGAGGGACAGCCGGCACCCGACGCGCCCTGTCCCTAAGTTGGTTCCCGTCCAACCAAGTCAAAGCGGCCGCGAGGGGATCGAAGGGTCACAGGAAGGCAGATGACGGGAAGACCCACGATCATCTGTTCTTCCCGTCTCCCGGTGTGAATCTTCGCCCTGCCCGGGTTGCCCGGAGCTGCTTCAGAACAACTCGCGCTGGCCGCGACCGCGAAACCAGATCCAGCCTTCGCGCTCGGAGCGCTCGCGGTCGCCCGGCGCAAGCGCCTCGCCGCGGGCGAAGTCGGCTGCGGCCAGCACGCACAGCGCTGCGTCCAGCATGTGCTCGTTGTCGACCAGCTGCTCGCGATCGTGGGGGCGCGCGAAGCGCAGCTCGGGCTCGATCCGCGCCAAGATCGCCGCACGCGCTCGGCGGCCCGGAGCCGAATCTCCCTTGTAGCCACGCGCCGAGATGCCGCGGCTGAGCAGGGTCGCGGCCGGATAGACTTCGATCGCACCCGAGCCCTGCCCGGGGCTCCACAGCAACGGCAGCCGCGCGCGTGCCACGCCGCGGATCTCGTGCAGCAGGCCGAGCGCGGCCCGGGCCGTGCGCGCGATTCGATCGGCGCCCACCTCCAGCGGCAGCTTGCCGAGCTCGGCGTGAACGAAGCGGTCGGTCTCGCGCCGGAACAGCTGGTCCGGCGCGTCCGCGATCGGCTCGCCGGCGCGGTGCGCGCTCAGGCTCGGCCCGAGCGCGGCAGGCCAACCGAGCGGTGCGTCGAAGGCCAGCACATAGAGCGGCTTGCCGGCGATCCAGCCGGCGACGGTCGCGGCGGCGGACTCCCCGGCCGTGCCGAGGGTCGCTCGCCTGAGCTCGACCACGCCGGCAGCGTCCAGCACGCCGTACGCCAGACCGGTGCGCTCCTCGGTGGTGGCGCAGTCGACCCCGACGACCACGAAGCTCATGGGCTGCACCGGGTCGACTCAGCACGCGCATGCGCGCTCGAAGTGAGAGGACTGACGGGAAGACAGGAAGGCGGGGAAAGCAGACGAGCTAGGGTCTTCCCGTCTTCCCGTCTTCCTGTTGCGCTCGCAGAGGCAACCCCGCTCGGGCGGGCCAGGCAGCTCGCGGCAAGTGGGCGCGGCCGGGCCCGCGTCAGCCGTCGAGCTTTCGGGACCATGGCCCCGCCACCAGGCGATCGGGCGCTCGCGTCGTCGTGCGTGGCGGTCAAGCGCACGCCCCCCCTTTCAGCGGCCAAGTTACACCTGAATCCAGCGACACCCCAGCCTCGAACCGTCAAGCCTTTCCGTCTTCCCGTCTTCCTGTTTCATGAAGGAGCGCGCGCTCGAGCCTGCGGTGCAGGCGGCCCAGGCGGCGGCCGTGCGCATGCGCGCCCTCCGCCGGCAGCGTCAGGCGGGCGTGCCCATAGGCGGCGCGCGGATCGCGCAGCGCATGCTCGCACAGGCGCGCGAGCGCCAGGTGGGCGTGCGCCCGGGATTGCTCACAATCGGCGAGCTGCAGCGCACGCTGCCACGCGCGCAGCGCCGCCGCGCTGTCGCCGCCCCGGCGGCAAGCCGCCGCGCACAGCGCCAGCGCCTCGCGTGCGAGCGCGCTGTTCTCGCTGCCCGCGGCCGCGGCCTCGGCGAACGCGCGCGCGCGCAGATGATCGCGGCCGCGCAGCGCGAGCTTGGCGTACGCCAGATGGTCGCGCGGATCGTCCTCGGGCCGGACCTCCGCGAAGTGCGCGCACAGTCGCGACAGCACCGCGGCCAGCGCCACCAAGTCGTGCGCGTTGTGCTCGAGCACCGGCAGCAGGCAGCGCGGATCGTCGCCGCGCAGGTAGCCGAGATACAGGCCCGGGATCTGCGCGCCGTCGACGTCGTCCTCGCGGTGGAAGCCCAGCAGCGAGCGTTCCACCTCGGTCAGCCTCACGCTGGGCATGCGCGGCCGGCACACGCGCCGGGCGCAGTGCAGCAGGTCCAGGTGCGGCGGTGCAGGCGGCAGCGGAACGCGGTTGAGCACGAAGCGCGTGCGCAGCAGCGGCCAGTCGAACGCCTTGCCGTTGTAGCTGAGCAGACAGCTCGCCTGCGCCACGCGCTCGGCCAGATGCTGCAGCAGCGGAGTCTCGGCGCCCAAGTTGCGCAGGAAGAGCTGCTCCAGCTTGAGCACCCCGTCCTCGAAGAAGCACAGCCCGATCAGGAAGGGCACGGTGCCCGTGCCTCCGGCAAGGCCGGTGGTCTCGGTGTCGAGGATCAGCATGCGCGAGAAATCCAACCTCTCGAAGGCCGGCTCGAGCGCGAGCTTGGCCACCAGCGCGCCCTCGACGCCGAGCGCGTCGCGCACGGCCACGCGACCGTGCATGTGCCCCGGCTCGAGCCAGCGCTCGACGATGTGCAGCGGACCTGCGGCCGTCTCGCGCTCCTGACCCAAAGGCAGCCTGCCGGGCGCGACCGGCGCGCGCTCCGGCCGCGGCCTTGCGCTGCGCGCGCTGGCCTCGCCGATCAACTCGCGCAGGCGTTCGATGCGCTCGCGGCGCTCGGCCTCGCCCGCATCCGCAACGCCCGCCGCGCCAGCCCGGGTACGCGGATCAAGCTCGGCCAGTCGTTCACGCAAGCGCATCGGGCCTCGCTAATGGGTACCGGCGATGCCCAGGTCGGCGAGCAGCGCGAGCGCGATGCACCTGCGCGAAAGCGAGAGCGACGGTGAGGCCGCACCCGCCGCATCCGGCGGAGCGCTGACCGGCCCGACGCAGGCAGGGCATCCGAAGTCGCAGCTGCAGCCCTCGATCACCGCGCGCGCCCGCCGCAGCAGCTCCTCGCGCGACTCGAACAGGCGCGGCGACAGCCCCACTCCGCCGGGGATGCGGTCGTAGACGAACAGGGTGGGATCGAAACCCGGCCCGCCGCCCGGCGACTTGCCCGGCACGCCCTGCGGCTCGCTCCTGTCGCCCATGGTATGGCCGAGGTCCGCCGGGTCGGCCATCAACCCCACGCTCGCGACCGTGTGCAAGGCGTGGCCGATGCCACGCAGGGCGTCGATGACCAGCGGCCGCTCCACTGCCTGACGCTGCACCACCGGCTCGGGCACGGTCAACCAGAACGCGGTGGTGTGCATCTGCATCTCCGGCAGGCTCACCTCGCCATAGCCGACGTTCTCGTGGGTGTGGTACTTGATCTTCTTGTAACCCACGATCTTCTCCACCACGCTCACGTCGCCACGCCCGCAGCGGGGTTGTGCTTGTTCACCGGGGAGGGCACGCGCCCTCCCCGTCGCTCCGGTTGGGTCCTCGCCCGCGAGCGGCAGCTCTTCGGCGACCTCCAGCACGCCCACGCGCACGTAGGTCATCGCGTTGGTGAAGTAATCCGAGTCCACCTTGCGCACGAATGCCTTGTGGTTGTCGAAGTCGAGCCGCTCGACCTGGTACTGCTCGCCCTCGTGCTGGTAGATCGCCTGCTCGTGCAGCATGGTGTGGGTCGAGCGCCAGTCCATCTCCGCGATGCTGCGATCGTGTTCCACGTCGATCACGACGAAGTTGTCCCAGCCGACGCTGCGCAGCGAGACGTGCGTGGCCGGATAGGCGTCGCTCGCCCAGTGGTAGACGGTCTTGGCTCCGCTCTGCACCGCGTGCAGCAAGCCGTGGGCACCCAGAAACTCGAGCGCGTCCTGCACCACCTCGCCCGGCAGCCCGCCGAAGGCCTCGCCGCGCTCGAAAGGCAGCTCGAACGCGCTGCACTTGACATGCTGGACCAGGATCTCGGCGTTGTCGGGATCGATCCGCGCCTGCTCGATCGGGGCACCCAACAGATAACCCTGCTCGCGCGCCACGTGCTGGTCGAGCGGCGCGCTGCTGGCGATCAGCAAGGCCAGGCTCTCACCGCCGCGGCGGCCCGCGCGCCCGAAGCGCTGCCACAACCCCGCCAGCGTCCCGGGATAGCCGGCGCACACCACGGCATCGAGCGCGCCGATGTCGATGCCGAGCTCGAGCGCGCTGGTCGCCACCACGCAGCGCAGCTCGCCGTCGCGCAGCGACTGTTCGATGCTGCGGCGCAGCTCCGGCAGGTAACCGCCGCGATAAGCGGCCACGCTGTCGCGGGGCAGGTGCGCGCGCGCGAGCCGCTCGCGCAGGTACTTCAGCATCACCTCGACATTGTTGCGCGACTGGCCGAACACCAGCGTGCTGACCCCGCCCAGCACCAGCTCGCTGGTCAAGCGCACAGCGGCCTTGAGGTAGCTCTCGCGCACGCCCAGCTCGGGATTGAGCACCGGCGGGTTGTAGACGATCACGCGGCGCGGACCGAGCGGCGCGCCGCTGTGCTCGACCAGCTCGACCGGCCGCCCCAGCATGCGGCCGGCGTGCTCGCGCGGATTGCCGATGGTGGCCGAGGAGAGGATGAACACCGGCCGCGAGCCGTGAAAGCGCGCGACCCGATCGAGCCTGCGCAGCACGTTCGCCAGATGCGAGCCGAACACGCCGCGGTAGATGTGCAGCTCGTCGATGACCACGTAGCGCAGCTTGGCGAAGAAGCGCGCCCACGCGGTGTGGTGCGGCAGAATGCCTGCGTGCAGCATATCGGGATTGGTCAGCAGCAGTGAGCTCTGCTCGCGCGCGGCCCGGCGGGCGTCTGCGGGCGTGTCGCCGTCGTAGGTGACGGCACCGCGCGCCAGGCCCGCGTCGCGCAGCAGCGCGCGCAGCGAGGCTTCCTGGTCGCGCGCCAGCGCCTTGGTCGGAAACAGGCACAGCGCGCGCGCGCTCGGGTCCTCGCTCAGCGCCTGCAGCAGCGGCAGCGTGTAGCACAAGCTCTTGCCCGAGGCGGTGGGCGTGGCGATCACCACGTCGCGCCCCGCGCGCACGTGCAGGTAAGCCTCGAGCTGATGGGCGTAGAGCTGGCGGATCCCGCGCGCGGCGAGCGCGGCCTCGATGCCGGACGCGAGCCCCTCGGGTAGCGCTGCCAAGCGCGCCGGCACGGCCGGGATGCGCTCGTGCAGCGCAACGTTTCGGAACACGCGCGGGCTCGACTGCCAACCCTCGAGCACCGCCGTGAGCCCGGCGGGCTGCGGCCAGGGCACGGCGCGCGGGCTCGAAAACGGGCGCGGATCGAAGGAGGAGGAAGCCATCGGCGCCACTGTACGGATGACCAGATCCGAAGGCAAGCGAGGCTTCCTCGCGCAACGAATAACTTTCCCTTGCGCAATTGTTATCCTTGGTTAACTATATAACGCGTCATGTCGGGCACGCGCGCCGCGGTCGAGACCGTGCACTGCAGCATCGAGCGACTGCAGCGCCTGTGCGAGCTGTTCCAGCGCCGCCGCGAGCAGCTCGCGGCGCAAGTCGAGCTCAGCGAGCCGCAGTGGCGCGTGCTCGAGGAGATCTCGACCGAGCACTTCATCCCCTCGATGTTCGCCAAGAGCCGCGAGAGCAGCGCGGCCGCGGTTTCGAAGCTGCTGCGCCAGCTGCTGGACAAGGATCTGGTGCGCGTGTCGGTGTCGCCCGACGACGGCCGCCTGCGCCAGTACGAGCTCAGCGCCAAGGGTCACAAGACGATGCAGCGCCTGCGCGCCGAACGACAGCACGCGATCGCCGCCATTTGGAGCGACCTACCCGAGTCCGAGCTGCAGCGCTTCAACCGCCTGAGCCAGGAGCTGATCGCGCGCATCGAGCGCTACGCCGCCGAGCAGTCCCCCGAGCCTTCCGCGCCAGCTCGCCAGGCCCAGAGGCCCCCCGTACCTGAGCCTCACTCGTAGTCGTGGTCGTGCTCGCAGCCCGCCAGCAACCGATAGGAGCGCAAGCATGGGAAAGAGCCTGTACGAAAAAGTCTTCGACGCGCACACGGTGCGCCAGCTCGACTCGGGGCAGTACCAGCTGCTGATGGGCCTGCACCTGATCCACGAGGTCACCTCGCCGCAGGCCTTCGAGATGCTGCGCGAGCGCGGGCTGGGCGTGCTGCACCCCGAGCGCACCTTCGCCACCTGCGATCACATCATTCCGACCCGCAGCCAGCTGCGGCCCTTCGCCGACGACCTGGCGGAGCAGATGCTGGTCGAGCTGGAGCGCAACTGCGAGCAGAACGGGATCCTGTATCTCTCGCCGCAGAGCGGCGAGCAGGGCATCGTCCACGTGATCGGCCCCGAGCTCGGCCTGACCCAGCCGGGAATGACCATCTGCTGCGGCGACTCGCATACCGCGACCCACGGCGCCTTCGGCGCGATCGCGTTCGGCATCGGTACCTCGCAGGTGCGCGACGTGCTGGCGACCCAGACGCTGGCCATGGACAAGCTCAAGGTGCGGCGGATCGAGGTCAGCGGCTCGCTGCGGCCCGGGGTCTACGCCAAAGACGTCATCCTCTACGTGATCCACCGCCTGGGCGTGCAAGGCGGCGTCGGCTACGCTTATGAGTTCGGCGGCGAGGTCTTCGATCGCTTCTCGATGGAGCAGCGCATGACCGTGTGCAACATGGCGATCGAGGGCGGCGCGCGCTGCGGTTACGTCAATCCGGACGAGACCACCTACGCGTACTTGAAGGGACGCCAGCATGCGCCTTCCGGCGAGGCCTGGGAGCGCGCGCTGCGTTACTGGCAGAGCGTCCGCTCCGATGCCGACGCGCGCTACGACGACGTGGTGCGCGTGCGGGGCGAGGAGATCGAGCCGATGGTCACCTGGGGAATCACGCCCGGGCAGTCGACCCCGGTGGGCGGCACGATCCCGCGCAGCGCCGAGCTGCCGGCAGAAGACCGCGGGCTGGTCGAGGAGGCCTACCGCTACATGGGTTTCGAGCCCGGCGGCGCAATCGCCGGGCGCAAGATCGACGTGGCCTTCATCGGCTCCTGCACCAACGGACGCTTCTCCGACTTCGAGGAGGTCGCCAACCACCTGCGGCGCAGCGGCAAGAGGGTTCAGGCCGGGGTGCGCGCGCTGGTGGTGCCCGGCTCGCAACAGGTGCGCAAGCGCCTGATCGAAGCCGGCTTGGACCGGGTCTTCGTCGACGCCGGCTTCGAGTTTCGCGAGGCCGGCTGCTCGATGTGCCTGGCGATGAATCCCGACAAGCTGGTGGGGCGCGAGCTGTGCGCCTCGTCGTCCAACCGCAACTTCAAGGGCCGCCAGGGCTCGCCCACCGGCCGCACGCTGCTGATGTCGCCGGTGATGGTCGCCGCCGCCGCGGTCAGCGGCGAGGTCGCCGACGCGCGCCAAGTGTTCTCGATCGCGTAGAGCCGCAGCCGACAAGGAGCCAGCAGAGCCATGCAAGACGCCAAACGCGAAGTCATAGAAGGAAAGGCCGTCGCCGTTGCCGGCAACGACATCGACACCGACCGCATCATCCCGGCGCGCTTCTTGCGCTGCGTGACCTTCGATGGATTGGGCGAGCACGCGTTCGAGGACGACCGCAAGCAGCTTGCCGAGGCCGGCAAGACCCACCCCTTCGAGGACCCGGCGCGCCGGCAGGCGCAGATCCTGGTGGTCGGACGCAACTTCGGCTGCGGTTCGTCGCGAGAGCACGCCCCGCAGGCGCTGATGCGCTGGGGCAAGGGCCTGCGCGCGGTCGTGGGCGAGAGCTATGCCGAGATCTTCTTCGGCAATTGCGTGGCGCTCGGCATTCCGTGTCTGAGCCTCAAGCCCGCCGATCTGCAGCAGCTCACGCGGGCGGTGGACGCGGATCCGGCGCTCGAGGTCGCGGTGGACCTCGGGCGGCTCGAGGTGCGCTTCGGCGCGACCACGCTGGCAGCGAGCATGCCGGCCGGACCACGCGAGCAGTTGCGCAGCGGGCGCTGGGACACCACCGCCGAGCTGCTGCAGGCGCGCGCGGAGATCGCGCGTACCGCCAAGGCGCTGCCGTATTTTGGCGGCTTTGGTTGAAGCTCGGCCGGTCCTTCGAGCGCTGCGGCGGCACCAGCGAGTGCCCCTCGCGGTCCTCGTGCAGGCCGGCTTGAAATTCCTTCAAAACGCGCTGACACTGCCCGCAACGCCGCGGACGCGTGAGCCCCGGCGCGAGCGGAGCATACGCAGCGTGAAGTTCGGTATCTTCTACGAGCACCAGTTGCCGCGGCCCTGGAGCGACGGCGCGGAGCTCAAGTTGTTCCAGGACGCGCTCGATCAAGTCGAGCTCGCCGACAAGCTCGGTTTCGACACGGTCTGGGAGGTCGAGCACCACTTCCTCGAGGAGTATTCGCACTCGAGCGCGCCCGAGGTGTTTCTGGCCGCGTGCAGCCAACGCACCAAGAACATCCGCCTGGGCCACGGCATCGTGCAGACGGCGCCCGCGTACAACCACCCGGCGCGCGTCGCCGAGCGCATCGCCACCCTCGACCTGGTCTCCAAAGGCCGTGTCGAGCTCGGCACCGGCGAGTCGTCCTCGCGCGCGGAGCTGCGCGGCTTTCGCATCGACGTCGAGCACAAGCGCGCGATGTGGCGCGAGGGCCTGAAGGTCGCGCTGCGCTGCATGACCGAGACGCCCTTCACCGGCTTCAAGGGCGATTTCGTCGAGATGCCGCCGCGCAACTGCGTGCCCAAGCCGGTGCAGAAGCCGCACCCGCCATTGTGGGTAGCCTGCTCGCGACGCGACACCATCCTGCTGGCCGCGCGCGAGGGCATCGGCGCGCTCACTTTCGCGTTCATCGACCCGGAGGAGGCGCAGGGCTGGGTGCAGGACTACGAGCGGGTGTTGGCCGAGGAGTGCAAGCCGATCGGGCTGGCCGTCAACCCGCAGGTGGCCTGCGTCAGCCCGATGATGCTGCACCACGACGAGCGCGAAGCGATTGCGCGCGGGCTCGAAGGCGCGAACTTCTTCGGCTACTCGCTGGCGCACTTCTACGTCTTCGGCAAGCACGTTCCAGGCAAGACCGACGTCTGGCAGGAGTTCCAGGACAAGCGCGCGCAGATGGGATACTCGCCCGAGGTGGCGCTCGCGCTGGAGCAGGAGCGGCTCGGTGCGAAGGTGGCCGCGGGCGAGACCCAAGGGCTGCGCGGTGCGGTGGGCACGCCGGCGCAGCTACGCGACTACGTGCGCCGCTACGAGCAGGCCGGCGTCGACCAGATCATCTTCGTGCTGCAAGCGGGCCGCAACAAGCACGAGCACATCATGGAGTCGCTCGAGCTGTTCGCCAAAGAGGTGATGCCCGAGTTCCAGGAACGCGACGCCAAGCTGGTCGCAGCCAAGCAGCAGCGCCTGGCCAAGGTGGTCGACGCAGCCATGGCGCGCAGGGTCGACGACGCGCCCGAGCTGCCCGCGGGCTACACCATCACACCGATGGTGCGCCGGGTGATCGAGCAGCAGGTCGGCCCGGAAGCGGTGGAGAAGCTCCAGCAAGCCCAAGCCACAGGCGAGGGCGCCGGCGTGATGGAGATGTTCTTGTCGCGACCGCCGCCGCGGAGAAGTTAGAAATATCGCGCCTGCTCAGGACGCTTTGCGAGCGTCCTTGCGCTGGGCCATCAGATCGCGCAGCGCGCCGACTGCCTTGCGGGCGTTCTTCTGGTTCTCGTGATCGATCAGGCTGGTCGGCACTGGCATGTCGGGATCGACGAAGATCTGAAACGCGACCAGGGTGTGCTGCGGATCGACGGGCGTGATCTCCCAGCTCGCCTCGAAGCGGCTGACGTTGCCCTTGAGCATGGTGGCCTCGATCACGCGCGTCCCGCCGTCGAGTTGCTTCGGGCGCAGCTTGACCTCGACCCAGATCTTGGCCGCGCCGTGCAGGATGCTCACCTGCAGGTAGACCAGCGCGGAAGCGCCACGCTGCGACAGCACGCGCGAGGTCTCGAAGTTGGGCAGGAAGGTGCGGTAGCCCGCATAGTTCTGCAGCACCGCGGTGACGTCCGCGGCCGGCGCCGCGACCAGCGCGACCGCGCG
This sequence comes from uncultured delta proteobacterium, assembly GCA_963778655.1. GTDB lineage: Bacteria > Myxococcota_A > Polyangia > Polyangiales > JAFGIB01 > CAVZVA01. The sequence goes on along the minus strand of CAVZVA010000005.1, from coordinate 104,470 downwards.
ACCGAGCTGCGCGCTGGTCCCGGGGTGTGGCACCAGGCGCGAGTCGATCTCACCGTGGCGCACCTCGGCGCTGATCACGGGTCCGGCGCCGGCCTGTGCCGCGGCCGGCAGCCCCCCGGACGCCAGCAGCAAGAGCATGCAAGAGCAACTGACCAAGCGCACGCGTTTCATGACTCCATCCCTCGTGGGCCACGCGTCCGTATCGATTTCTACCACGGCCCGCGTCTCCCACAAAGCCGACGCGCAGCGAGCGGGCTTTCTTCACGACACGCCCTGGCCGAGCAGCAGCCCACCATCGACCACCATCACCGCACCGGTCACGTAGGGCGCCGCCAGCAAATAGAGGGCGCTTTCGGCCACGTCCTCTGGTCGGCCCAGCCGGCCGAGCGGGTGCAGCGCGCGCAGCGCCTCGAGCCGCGCCCCCACGCTCTTGTCCGCCGCGCCCGCGTGCGGCGCGCGCGCCATCTCGGTATCGACCACGCCGGGCGCGATCGCGTTGACGCGCACCCCGCGCGGCCCCAGCTCGAGCGCGAACGAGCGCGCCATCGAGATCAGCGCGGCTTTGCTCGCCGCGTAGGCCGATGTGCCGGCGGCAGGCGGCTGCAGCCCCAGCGTGCTGGCGATCAGCAGGATCGAGCCGCCGCCCGCGCGCGCGATGTGATCGGCGGCGCGCTGAGCCATCATGAAGGGCGCGCTGAAGTTGACCGCGAGCTGGCGCTCGAGCGCGCCGCGCCCGATCGCCCCCACCTGCGCGTGATTCGCCACCCCCGCGCAAGCCACGAAGGCCTCGAGCCCGCCGAGCGCGGACGCAGCCTGCTCCACGCAGGCCTCGGCGGCATCCAGCCGCTGCAGATCGGCGACCAGCACGGCGTGCCCGCGCGCGCCGCCGAGCACCGCTTCGAGCGTGCCACGCTCGCGTCCGACCAGCGCGAGCCGCACGCCGCGGCCGAGCAGTGCCTCGGCGATCGCGCGGCCGATGCCGCGGCTGGCGCCGGTCAGCAGCACGCGCGCCGGCAGCGCGCCCGCGGGCTGCTTGCTCATGCTGCGCCCTCGCCTGCCTGCGCCCCCGCGCGCGCCGCACCGACCCGCCGGCTCGGGGCGCGCGGCTTCATGGCTCGGCGCGGACCTCGGCCGGCTCACCCGCGACCGCGATCTCGTCGTCTTGCTGGAACGGCGGCGAGTCCACGCACAGGATGGTCTGCGACCTGCGCGTCGGGTTGTGATAGCAGTGCGCAGCGCCCAGCGGCCAGCGGTGCACGGTGCCTGCTGCCACGGGCTTGCCCTGGCAGGTCAGGCCCGCGCTCAGCACCATCTCGGCTTCCTGCATCACCCTGTGCACGTGCAGCGGGATGCTGCGCTGCGGGGCGACGTTGAGGCGGTAGATGCCCGCGTCGCGCGTCTCGTGGATGACGTCGACGGTGCCGAAGGGCTTGTGCTCCTGCGCCAGCTCGTACCAGCCGGCCTCGCGCTCGATCTCCAGCGAAGGCACCGCGTGCCCGGCCAGCGCCGTGGGCTTGGTCAACCTCAGGCGCACCGACGCGAGCGCGGCGCGCCGCTCGCCGGCCGAGGGCGGCGCGAGCAGGTATCGGCACAACGCGTACGCGGCGGTCTCCAGCATGCGGAAGCGGCAGCTCCTCAGCAGGAATGCGAGCTGCGCGCTGAGCTGCGCGTAGTCGATCGAATGCCGCAGCCGCTCCTCGCGCGCGGCGCGCTCGGTGTCCAGGCACAGCGCGGCGTCGAGCACCAGCGGCTGCGGCCGGGCGCGCTCGCGCGGGTACACGCCGACCACGCAGTCGACCTCGAGCCCGCGGATGCGAATGACGTCCCGGTGAGCCATGCGGCCTGGCGCCCACTGTAGCGCAGGCCGCGGGCCCCGTCCGGTCCCGGTATGCTGCCGGCACGGGCGTTCGGTGCTACATTGCGCGGCCTATGAGCCTCAAGCCGCCGACGACTCCGGAAGCCTTCCGGGCGGTGCCGCGCACGGGCGTGATCTACGTGATGACCGAGGCCGAGAAGCTCGGCTTTCGCATGCACCACGAGCAGTGGTGCAACCTCGGCCAGGGCCAACCCGAGACCGGCCCCCTGGACGGCGCGCCCCCGCGCGTCAGCGGGCTCGACATCGGCGGCTTCGACCAGGACTACGCGCCGGTCGCGGGCCTGTGGGAGCTGCGCGAGGCGGTCGCCGGCATGTACAACCAGCTGCTGCGGCGCGGCCTGCCCTCGCAATACTCGGCCGAGAACGTGTGCATCAGCAGCGGGGGGCGCGCCGCGCTCACCCGCGCCTGCGCGGCGGTGGCGCAGATCAACCTCGGCCACTTCCTGCCCGACTACACCGCCTACGAGGAGCTGCTCGATATCTTCCGCCGCTTCACCCCGATCCCGATCCTGCTCGATCCGGAGCGCGGCTACCGCTTCACCACCGAGCAGCTGCGGCGCGAGATCCTCGGCCGCGGCTTCGCCGCCATCCTGATGTCCAATCCCTGCAACCCGACCGGCAAGCTGGTGCGCGGGCAGGATCTTTCGGACTGGGTCGCGATCGCGCGCGAGCTCGACTGCGCGCTGCTGCTCGACGAGTTCTACTCGCACTACATCTGGAAGGCGAGCACAGCGTGGTCAGCGCCGCACGCTACGTCGAGCACGTCGATCGCGATCCGATCGTGCTCTTCGACGGGCTGACCAAGAACTGGCGCTACCCGGGCTGGCGCGTGACCTGGACCGTCGGGCCCAAGAAGGTGATCGAATCGCTCACCAGCGCCGGGTCCTTTCTCGACGGCGGCGGCTCGGCGCCGATGCAGCGCGCGGCGGTGAGCCTGCTCACGCCCGATCACGTCGAACGCGAGACCGCGGCGCTACGCACGGCGTTCCGCCGCAAGCGCGACGCGATGGTGAGCGGGTTGCGCGAGATCGGCGTGCGCTTCGACTGCGAGCCGGAGGGCACGTTCTACGCCTGGGGCGACCTGAGCCAGCTGCCCGACTCGATCAATACCGGCATGGCCTTCTTCAAGGCAGCGCTGAAGAAGAAGGTGATCACCGTGCCGGGTACGTTCTTCGATGTCGACCCCGGCCAGCGACGGCTGGGGCGACCCTCGCGCTTTCGCCACCACGCGCGCTTCTCCTTTGGACCCTCGCTCGATCGCATCGAGCTGGCGCTGGGCCGCCTGCAGGAGCTGGTGCACGAGGCGGCGTAGTAGCAGCAGCAGCAGCCGTACCGCGCGGTGAATCGCGCGGCAATGCTCTCGTCAGACCTTTGCAGCCACGTCGTCATGAGGAAGCCTATGCCATCGAATGCCTCCCGCTTTGTGCTCCCACTGATCGCGCTGGCGCTGGGCGCCTGCGAGGTGCACTCGACCTTCGGCACGTCGTACTCGACTCAGAGCGGCAGTAGCAGCGCGAGCGCGGGCTCCGAGAATCCGGCTCCAGCCACACCCGCGACCAGCGCGCCGGCGAGCGGCGGCGCGAGCACCAACGGCTCGGGCACGGCGCAGGCGAGCAGCGGCGGCAGCGGCGCCGCCACGGCTGCGATGACTCAGCCCGCGAGCCAAGCGGCTCGCCCGGCGCCGGACGTCACTCAGGTGCAAACCGGCACACCGCAGAGCACCCAGACAGCGGTCGCGCCGAGCCAGGCGCAGAGCGCCGCGGCGCAAGCCGCGCGGAGCGCTGCGGCCACCGGGGCTGCCGCGCAGCAAAACGCCGCGGCGAGCCAGCCCGCCGCGCAGCAAAACGCGGCGGCGAGCGCGGCGGCCGCGTCGAACAGCGCGGCAGCCACGCAAGCCGCCGCGCAGCAAAACGCCGCGCAGGCTGCGCAGAGCGCCGCGGCCCAAACCACCGCGCAGCATGCCGTCACCAGCGCCAGCCAGGTCGTCGCGCCCGCGCAACGACCCGGCGCGGGCGCGGCGGCCGCCAAGACCGGCTCGGGCACGACCCGCGCGGGCGGGGTCGCCGCCCAGAGCGCGCCCGGTCAAAGGACCGCCACCCTGATGACCCCGGCGCAGTCGCTGGCGGCCTCGCAACGCAACCAGGGCAAGGCCGCCGGCGTGGTGAGCGCGCAGCGCGGGCAAGCCGGCACCGCAGGGGGCGCCCAGCAGGACAAGGCCGCGGGCATGGCCGGAGCGCAGCAAGCGCAGCAATCAGCCGCCACGCGCGCCCGTCAGGCCGAGCAAGACAGGATCAAGAAGGTGCTGGAGCAACAGCAGCAGCGCATGCCGGCCTCGCCCGAGACGGCGCCCGGCCAGGTCCGCGACGTGCGCGCGCAGTAGCCACGGTTGGCACGAAAAGCGCTGGACGAGCGAGGGCCGTTGGAAGAGGGCGAAACCGAGTCAGAGCCAGCGGTTGGTGATGGCGTCGAGCTCGCCCGACTCCTGCAATCGCAACAGCTCGACACTCAGCGCGTCGCGCAAGGCGGCGCCGCGGGGCAGCGCGAAGCCGTAGGCCTGGGGCCAGTAGGTCGCAGCCGAGATCTCCAGGTCGACGTCCGGGCGCTGCTCGAGCGCGTAGCGCAAGATCGGCTCGTCGAACACCAGGGCCTCGGCCTTTCCCTTGCGCACCAGCGCGATCGCGGCGTCGAGGTCCTTGGCCGGTACCGGGCGTGCGTGCTGCGCGCGGGCGAAGCGCTGCGAGACAGTGCCTCGCACCACACTGACGCGACGGCCCCTTAGCTGGTCGGCGCTGGAAAAGCGCGCGCGATCGATCTGAGAAACCGTCAGCGCCGTGGCGAGGAACGCGGTGATCGAGGAGGCTGCGACCATCGAGACCAGCATCCACGCGCCCATCACGATGCGGCCGCGGAGCGTGATCGGCACGTGGTCGCCGTAGCCGACCGTGGTCATGGTGACCAGCGCCGTCCAGATGCCGTGGCCGATGCCGCGCGCAGGCTCTCGCGGAAATTGCGCCGGGTTCTTGCGGCGCTCGGCCAGCCACACCAGCGTGCCCACCACCAGCAGGATCGCGCCGAACACGGCTGCCGCCGTGACGAACGCACGGTTCAGGAACGCCCGCGTACGCTCGAGCAGGCCACCGCCGGCGGGCGCCGCGATCGCCAGGCTCGAATAGTAGTAGGGCTGGGTGAACGCCACACGGGTCGCGCGCTCGGCAAGGATGCTGACCGGGCCCACCAGCACGTCGGCTGCGCCATGCTCCACCTGGCCGAGCGCCTGGTCGACGTGCACGGCGGGCAGAAACCGGTAAGCCAGGTGCAAGCGCTCGGCGGCGCGCTGCCAGACTTCGATGCTCAGCCCGTCCGGCGCGCCTGCTGCGCCGCGCAACACGAACGGCGGGCTTCCCGCCACCGCCACGCGCAGCGGAGCGGGCGCGGCGGCTCCGGCATCGGCCACCACGGTCGGCGCAGCGGGCGCGGCCCCCGCGCTCGATGGGCACGCGAGCACGAGCAGCGCGCAGTCGAGCGCGGCCGTGACGAGCAGCCGCGCACGCGCGCACGGCGACGGCCGGTGTGCTCGAGCCGCGTTCATCCCGCGTCATCCCCCGGCCGGGGGTCCTCCATCGAGCGCCTGCACGCGCGCCGGTCTCGACGCGGCCAACGCCGAGCCTTCCGCGGGCAGCGCCGCCAGCGCGTGGCGCAGGTCGGCGGAGCTCGGGTTCTGGAAGACGTTGAGCCCGAACTCGGGAACCACCGCCAGCAGGTGGTCGAAGATGTCGGCCTGGATGCTCTCGTAGTTGGCCCAGGCCTGATCGGCGCTGAACGCGTAGATCTCGATCGGAAGGCCGGTCGGTCCGGGCGCGAGCTGGCGCACCAGAAAGGTCATGTTCTGGCGGATCTTGGCATGCCTGCGCAGGTACGCGACCACGTACGCGCGGAAGGTGCCGAGGTTCGTCATGCGCCGGCCGTTGACCACCTCGCCGGGGTCCAAACCCTGTTCCCGGTTGTAGCCCTCGATCTCCTTGCGGCGCTCGCGCACGTAGTCGGCGAGCACCGCGATGCGCTCGAAGCGGTCGAGCATCGCGTCGTCGCAGAAGCGCACGCTGAGCATGTCGATGTAGATCGCGCGCTTGATGCGGCGCCCCCCCGACTCGCTCATGCCGCGCCAGTTCTTGAAGCTCTCCGAGATCAAGGCGTAGGTCGGAATCATCGAGATCGTCTTGTCCCAGTTCTGGACCTTCACGGTCGCCACGGAGATGTCGATCACGTCTCCGTCGGCCCCGTACTTGGGCACCTCGATCCAGTCGCCGCGCCGCACCATGTCGTTGGCGATCAATTGCACGCTGGCCACGAAGCCGAGGATGGTGTCCCTGAAGACCAAGATCAGCACGGCGGTCAGCGCGCCCAGGCCCGTCAGAAAGCCCCACGGAGAACGATCGAGCAGCGTGGCCAGCACCACGATGCCGGCCACCAGGTACACCGCGATCTTCACCACCTGCACGTAGGTGTTGATGGGGTGGGTGCGCGCGACAGCGAAGCTCTCGTAGATCTGGACCAGCGCGGACAGCAGCGCGTCCACCGCCAGCGTGCCGGTGATCACCATGTACGCCAGCGCGACGCGACGGATCGCGGCCTGCGCCCCGCCCGCATCGGAGAACACCAGCGGCAACAGCGCGTAGGCGACCAATCCCGGCGCCAGGTGCGAGAGCCGGTCGAAGACGCCGCGTGCGACCAGAATGTCGTCCCAGTGGTTCTCGGTCCTGCTCGCGAACAGCTTGACCCAAGCCAGGATGAACCTCCTGGCCAGGTAGTACGCGAGCCAACAGGCCGCCAGGATGATGCCGACGGCCACCACCTGCGCGGCGCTTCCCGCCAGGCTTGGCGCAAGGCCGAGCTGGCGCAGCTGGATTTGGATCACATCGAGCCAGTCTTGCGTGTGACTCACCTCGAACCTCCTGCGCGACGCGGCGCGCCTCACGCGCATGAGCGCGACGCGCGGGCCGCGCGACCCGCGCGGTGAGCAGCCGCGCGGGCCCGGCTCGCGGGAGGCGCTCCAGAGCGCTCGCGGCGACAGCCCCGGCGCCGCCCGCGGCCGGAGCAGCCGGCCTATCGACCTCCTATCATCGATCGCCGGGACCCGCCAACAATGCCGGCGCGCCCGCCGCGGCGTGCCGACCCCGGCTGCTACAGCTGCAGCAGCAGAAACTTCACGCGGCGGGCGTCGCCTTCGCCCGCGCCGAAGAATGCCTCGACCCGCACCCCTGGCACGGTCTGCGGATCGAACGAGGGCGGCACCTTGGCCCAGGTTTGGGCGAAGCGCGCGCGCTGCGCGAGCAGGCTCTGCAACAGGCCGAGGTCGGCGAGCGCAACCCGCGCCTTGTCGTAGCGCGCACCCCACGGCGGGTCGACGAACAGCAGGTCGGCCGCCAGCTGGGCCAGCTGCGCGCGCGCGTCGCCGGCGACGAAGCGGATGCGGTCCTGCACGCCGTACAGCCGCGCGTTGTGGCGCGCCAGCGCCAGCCGCGCGGAGTCGTGCTCGATCGCCGTCACGCGGCAGCCCGCGCGCGCGAAGCCGATCGCGTTGCCGCCAGCGCCGCAGCCGGCGTCGAGCACGTGCACGCCGGCGGCGCGCCGGCCGAGCTCGAGCGCCAGCGTTTCGGGCGTGAGCGAGCGCCGTCCTTCGGCGTCCAGGCGCGCGCCCCGGTGGGTGAAGCCCGGGCTGCCCCGGCGATAGCGCCGGGCCTCGACCGCGAGCGCCGCGCGCACGGCAGCGCGCGGCAGCGCCGGGGTGATCTCGAGCGAAAGCGGCGCGCCACCCAGGCCGACGCCGCGCAGCCGCGCGAACAGATCCGCGGCCTGCTCGCGCTCGAGCGCGGCCTGGGCGCGCAGCCTCCCGGCGGCATCGGGCGCGATCTGCCAGTCGCCAGGACCCAGCAGCCGGTGGAAGTCCAGCCAGGGCGGCAGCGGACCGACGCGCACGCGGTGACTCGAGCCGGTCATGGCTGCTGCTATTCTCGCCGCGGTGGTTTGCGATTCCAACGCGTAGTCCCCTGGATCCGTGATCCCTCACCTATCTCGACACGCCCTCGCCACCGCTCGCGGCGTTGCGCGAGCTTGAAATACCACGCAGTATTCCTGCGCTCGCGCGCCTTGCGAGCAGCGCCGAACCCGCGCCGATACAGGCAAGAAATCACGGATCCAGGCGACTAGTCCTATGCTGCGCGGCGCCATGCCACCTGCCGGGTCGACCCGCGGATTTCCTGCCCGTGACCCGGGCGAGGGCCGACCATGAGCGACAGCGCGTCGGACGCGGCCCCCGAGCCGGCCAGCGTTCTGCAGCAAGCCTACCCCGACGAGGTCGAAACGCTCGTGCTCGACGGGCGGCGCCTGGTGCTGGTGGGGACCGCCCATGTCTCGCAGGAATCGGTCTCGCTGGTGCGCGAGGTGATCGCGCGCGAGCGCCCGGACGTGGTCTGCGTCGAGCTCGATCAGAGACGCTTCGAGGCGCTGTCGCAGCGCAAGGGCTGGGAGGGGCTCGACCTGCGCGAGGTGATCCGCAAGCGCCAGCTCGCCACCTTGATGCTCAACCTGTTCCTGGCCTCGTACCAGAAGCGGCTCGGGCTCAAGCTCGGCGTGATGCCCGGCAGCGAGCTGCTCGAGGCGGTCGAGGCGGCCAAGCAGAGCGGGGTGCCGGTCGCGCTGTGCGACCGCGACGTGCGCGTGACGCTGCGCCGGGCCTGGGCCTCGCTGCCGCTGACCAAGAAGGCGATGCTGCTCTCGGGCGTGGCCGTGAGCGTGGGCGAGACGCCCGAGATCAGCGAAGAGGACCTGCGCAAGCTCAAGCAGCGCGACGTGCTGAGCGAGCTGATGCAGGAGCTGGGCGAGGCCATGCCCGAGCTGAAGCGCAGCCTGATCGACGAGCGCGACAGCTACCTCGCGACCAAGATCGCGCAGGCGCAGGGCCAGACCGTGGTCGCGGTGGTCGGCGCCGGCCACCTCTCGGGCATGCTGGCCGCGCTGCGCGAGCGGCGTGAGGTCGACTTGCAGGAGCTCGAGCGCATCCCGCCCGTGTCGCGCAAGTGGAAGGCCTTCGGCTGGGGCGTGACCGCGCTGATCGTGGGCTCGATCGCGTACATGGGCGCGACCCGCGGCGCGCACGTGGCGCGCGACAACGCGCTGATCTGGATCCTCGCGCACGCGATTCCCGCCGCGTTCGGCAGCGCGCTGGCGCTGGGCCACCCGCTGACCGTGCTCGCCGCCTTCGCGGCGGCGCCCTTCACTGCGCTCTCGCCGTTGATTGGCGTGGGCTACGTGGCCGCGCTGGTGCAGACCTACCTGGTGCCGCCGCGCGTGCGCGAGCTGCAATCGGTGGCCGAGGATCTGAGCCGCCCCGCAGGGCTGTGGCGCAACCGCCTGCTGCGCGTGTTCATGGTGTTCGTGCTCAGCAGTCTGGGCGGCGTGCTCGGCACCTGGGTAGCCGGCGCGAAGATCCTGTCGAACCTGCTGCGGCCATGAGTCTGCTCCGCCGACGCGTGGTTGCTGCGTGCGCGCTCGCCGCCTGGCTGGCGGGCTGCGCGGCCGCCGGCAGCCGTCCCGGGCCCGCAGGGCCGAGCGTGCGCTTCGTCGCGCCCGGCACGCCGGCCGACAGCTACCAGAGCGAGCCGCCCGCGGGTGAGGCGCTGCGCGGGCCCTACGCCGACCAGGTCGGACGCGGCATCGCGCGCGCCAGCCAGCAGAGCGGGCGCCCGCTGCTGCCCGACGCGCGCCTGGGCCAGCTGGCCGAGTGGGTGGGCGGCGAGCTCGACGCGCAGGGCAATCCGCCGCCCTACCCCGTGATCGATCTATGGACCCATCACCTCGGCCTGCCCGAGCCGGTGCCGCACATGCTGGTGCTCTCGCAGGCCGACGCCGGCCGCCTGGAAGACCGCACCGCGCAAGAGCTGGCCAGCATCCTCCCGGCGCAGCGCTACACGCACTACGGCGCGGCCACGCTGCGGCGCGACGGCGTGGTGTTCTCGGTGCTGGTGCTGAGCTGGCGCTGGCTGCAGCTGCGCCCGTTTCCGCGCGCGGTCCCGCCCGGCGCGAGCCTCGAGCTGCAAGGTCGGCTGCAGGACGGCTTCAGCGCGCCCACGCTGGTGATCTCGTATCCGGACGGCAGCAGCTACCGCAGCCAGCCTCAGGCGGGCCCCGAGCTCGCGCTGCCGGTGCCGCTGCGCGGCTCGGGCGAGCACCGCATCGAGCTGCTCGCCAGCTCGCAGCTGGGCGAAACGGTGGTGGCGAACTTCCCGCTCTACGTAGGCGTGCCGCCGGTGACCGAGCTGCAGGTGCAGCTGGAGCCGCCCGCAGGCGCGACCCTCGACGCGGCGCAGACCGAGCAGCGCTTGCTCGAGCTGATCAACGCGGACCGCGCGCGCGCCGGGCTGGCCGCGCTCGGGCTCGACCCGCGGCTGGCCCGGGTCGCGCTGGCGCACAGCCAGGACATGCAGGAGCACGGCTTCATCGGCCACACCTCCAAGACCACCGGCGACGCCGGCGACCGAGTCAAGCGCGCCGGTATCCGCACCCCGCTGGTGCTCGAGAACATCGGCCGCGGCTACAGCCCCGACGAGGTGCACCGCGGCTTGATGGAGAGCCCGGGGCACCGCGAGAACGTGCTCAATCCAGAGGCCACCGATGTCGGCTTTGGCGTGGTGATCTCGCGCGAAGACCAGCGCGCCGCCTATCTCGTGACCGAGCTGTTCGCGCGCTTCGCGCACCCGATCGACGTGGAGCAGGCGCCCGCGCGCCTGGGCGAGGCGGTCACACGCGCGCGTGCGCGGCGCGGGCTGCCCGCGCTCGAGCGCGACGTGGCGCTCGACGAGCTGTGCGCGCAGGCCGCGCGCGAGTTCTTCATGGCACAGGCGCACGAGTCGATCCAGGAGGTGGTCGACCACCTCAACCAGCGCGCCGCGCGCAGCCATCCGCCGTACACCCGCCTGGGCGCGTTGATGACGCTGGTCAGCTCGCTCGACGAGGCCGCCACGCTCGACGCCTTGCAGGACCCGCACGCGCGCGCGATCGGCCTGGGCATCGCGCAGGGCACGCGCGACGACACGCTCGAGCACGCGATCGCGGTGGTGGTGCTGATCGGGTATTGAGGCGGGGGTCGAGGACGACTACGACTGCGACTACGAGCTATGATCGCGGGCGCGGGCGGGCCGGGTGATCAAGGTTTGGCGCTGGCGGTGGCGCGCTTCATCGTGCTGCGCGATTTGATCTGGGCGCGCAGGTGGTCGAATCGGGCGTGGCAGAACTCGGCCCACGGGCGCATGTCCGCCGGGCCGCGGTAGGCCTCGTTGGCGCAGTCGCGCAACTCGCGCAGCGCCGCGCCCACGAACGCGTCGGCCTGACTGCGCACGATATCCCGGTACATCGCGGCGATGTCGGGCTCGTCGTCGAGCTCGCTCGGCGCCGGTAGCCGGCCGAGCGAGAGCGCGGTGTCCTCGTGGAGCATGCCGATCACCGCGTGGCGCACGATGCGCGCGACCACGCCGGGGTCGCCTCCCAGCGCGAAGCGATCGCGGGTGGCGTCGATCTGCGCGCGGCGCTGCTCGATCCAGCTCGCCACTTCAGTGTCGACCCAGTGCTGCAGCGAGGTGTAGGCCCGATCGGCCGGCGCGTCGGGCAGGGCATGGCCGAAGGTCTCGCGCGCCAGCAGCAGCCCCTGGTGCGTGGCGCCATCGCGGGCCGCCGCCGCGGGCAGCTCCGGCAGCGCGCGCAGCCCGGGGGCCGCGCTGGGGTCGCCGGGGTGCAGCGCCGTGGCCGGCGCGTCGCCGGCGCCCAACGTGGCACCGCACCCGGCCGCAGCGACCAAGGCGATCCACGGCCAGCGCGCCACGGCCCGGCCCTGTGCACCGCGCGCAGTCACCACGACAGCATACCAATCCGCGACGACAAAAGATCAAACGGGGGTGAACGCGCTATCGTCGCGACATGGCGCGGCCGCATGGGGTTGGAGCGAAGGCGCTGCGGAGCGCCCTCGCCTCGACGCTGACCGCGGGCCTGGCGGCGGCGGCCCTGGCCCAGCCCGCCCCGCGGCCCCAAGCGCCCGGCTTTGCCCCGGCCGCGGCGCCCGCGCCGCCCCGGGCAGCGGCCGCCACCAAGGCCCGGACCGTGCTGTTCCTGATGCCGGCGCTCGATCAGGTGGCTCAGTCGCAGCTGCGCGACGCCTTGCTCGCGCAGTACGCGCTGACGGACGCCGAGCTGGTGTTCCAACCCGTGGCAGACCCGCACGGTTCGTTGGGGCAGCGCGTGGCCCAGGTGCAAGGGCTGGCGCCACGCGGTGATCTGCTGGCGGCGATCTGGGTCGAGCCGCAGCCCGACGGCCGCTGGCTGGTGTACATGATGGACGGGCAGAGCGAGCGCATCGTGGTCCGCCCCTTGGATGCGCAGGACGAGCGCCGCCCCGCCGCGATCGAGGCGGTCGCGGTGATGGCCAAGGAGGCGGCCAGGGCGCTGATCGAGGGCGGGCCGGAGGCGCTGGCCTCGGTGCAGGCGCCCTCACCTGCGCCCGCTGTACCCGCCGGATCCGTGACACCGGGATCCACGACGGCGGCACCCCCACCCACACCCCAGGCCGGGCCCGCGCCGGCTGCGCCAGCCGAAGCGGTTCCTGCGGCCTCGGCTGCCCCGCCGCCCGGCTCCTCCAAGCCGGCGGCGCCCCCAGTGGGGGCGAGGCCCGCGAGCAGCGCCGAGACCGGGGCCGCCAAAGTCCCGGCCGCGAGGCACGCAGCCAAGCTTCCGCTGCGCTTGTCGGCCGCATACGCGGGCAGCCACTTCGACGACCAGGCCGCCTGGCGCAGCGGAGCGGCCGTCAGCGTCTCCTGGCTCGGCTTTGCCCCGCTGTACGCAGGCGCGAGCTACCTGCTGACCTGGCCGATCACGCTGGCACCCGCGATCGAGGGGACCTCACCGGTCAAGACCGAGCTGCAGCGCATCCCAGCCACGCTCTATGCTGGCTACCGCTTGCGCTGGGGCAAGCTGCTCAGCCTGGATGGGGAGCTGGGGCTGGTCCTGGAGTGGCTGCTTCGGACCAGCACCAAGAACCCACAGGCTATGCCCGGCGTCCAACAGGTCACGGACCTAGGCTCCAGGACCCGGCTGCTTGCCGCCCTGGCGCCGCGCTTGCGGGCGGAGCTGCAGCCGCTTCCTCGCCTGGGCCTGTTCGTGCAAGCCGGCGTGGACATTTTGCTAAACAAATTCAAATATACAGTCACAGTATCCGAGACAGCGCCGGCCACCGGGATGCGAACCCAGGACCTGCTCCGGCCCGCAAGCCTGCGACCGGTGGCGGAAGCGGGGGCTGCGGTCTATTTCTGAGGGAAGGCCTCTTCGTGTCGAAAAAGCCGACCCAAGCGGGGCCAACCGGCCACTTCATCGGGTGAACGCATGCAGCTCGTTTCCGGGAGAGCCAGGCCAGCCGGGGGCCAGTCGGACCTTGGGCTGATGAAGCTCGTGGCGGGCGGGGATTCCCACGCCCAGCGGGTGCTTGCCCACCGTCTCGCCCCGCGCGTGCAGCGCCTGGCGCGGCGGCTGCTTTCTCACTCGGCCGATGCCGACGACGCCGCGCAGGTCGCTTTGATGGAAATCCTTCGTTCCGCCGCCACCTACCGCGAGGAAGCCAGCATCGAGCGCTGGGCCGATCGGATCGCGGTGCGCACCGCGCTGCGGCACGCGCGCGAGCAACGCCGGCGCGGCTGGATGCTGGGCGGCACGACCGATGCCGACGAGCTACGCGGACACGACGAGAGCGAGGACGCGCCGGCGCACGAGCAGACGCCGCGACCGCTGGATGAGTACCTGGCGCTGCTGCCGGAGGCCCGGCGCAACGTGCTCGTGATGAAGCACGCGCTCGGCTTCACCACCGAGGAGATCGCCGAGCTGACCAAGAAGCCGGTGGGCACGGTCAAGGATCGTCTGGTCGCGGCGCGCAAGCAGATCCGCCGCGCGATTCTGCGCGAGCTGCGAACCGGAGCCCGGGGGGGCTTGAAGCAACATGGCTGAGCACGACAAAGACCAGCACCGGCGCTGGGCCGAGCTCATGGACCGCAAGGCCCTGGGCGAGATGCTCACCAGCGAGGAGCTCGCGTTCTGCGAGCGGCTGGCCGCGGAGCACCCGGCCTGCGCGCGCGAGCACGAGCTGCTCGAGCAGCTGGCGGAGCTCGACGCCGCGCCGAGCGCGGAGAGCCGCGCGCTGGTGGACACGGTGCTGGCGCGGCTGGCCGACGAGGCATCCACGGCGGAGCGCGACGAGCTGTCGCGGATCAGGCGCGGGGGGCGCTTGCCCTGGTTCGTGTGGGCGAGCGGTGCGGCCGCGGTCGCGGCAGTGGCGGTGGCGGCGGTGCTGTTGCCGCACAAGCCCGCGCCGGAGCCGCACGCCGCCGCGGCGCCCGCGCCCGCGCCGCGGGTCGAGCTGGTGTACGCATCGGGCGACGTGCGCGTCGACGGCAAGGCGGTCGCCGGCAGCTCGGCGCCGCTGCCCGAGGGCAGCCTGCTCGAGGTCGGCCACGGCACGGCCTGCCTGGCGATGGACCCGGAGATCAACGTGTGCGCCAGCGAGCAGAGCGCGCTGCGGCTGTCGCGCACGCACAGCGCCTGGCGCAGGCTCGACCTGGAGTCGGGCAAGGTGGCGGTACAGCTCGCGCCGCAGCCCGAAGGCTACCGGCTCTCGGTGGTGGCGGACGGTGTGTGGTCGACCGCGGTGGGCACCGCGTTCACGGTTGCGCGCGATCCGGCCGCGGGCGTGAGCACCGCGGTGCTCAACGGCAAGGTGCGCGTGGGCAGCGACGGCGGCGGCGAGCGGATGGTGCTGGCACACCAGCGCTCGCTGGTGCACGACAGCACGGCCACGCTGTCGTCGATCAGCCGCAGCGAGGAGTCGCCGGAGTGGGCGTTGCTTAGGCCATCACGGCTGTGGAGCAATCCGGTCACCGCCTCGCTCACGCTACGCGGGCTGCCGGCGGGCGCCGAGGTCTGGCTCGACGACAACCTGATCGGCGTGGCCCCGCTCAGCTCGCTGATCCCGGCCGGCGAGCACCGACTGCAGGCGCGGCTCGACGGCCGTGTGCTGGTGACGCGTGACTTCGCGTGCGAGGCGGGGCAGACCACGGTGCTGGCGTTCAGCAGCGCGGAGATCACACTGGCGCCGCAGCCGCCGGCGCAGGAGCCGGCGAGCGCGAGCGCGCGGCGGCCGCCGAGAGCTCGGATCGAGCACACGGCGGCGCCTACCGCGCCTCAGCCGCCCACGGCCGGCGAGCTGCTCGGGCGCGCGCGCGGAATGATGCGCGTGGGGCGCTTCGAGCAAGCGGCGGCCGCGTACCAGAGCCTGCGCGAGACCTATCCGGACAGTCCGGAGGCGCACACCGTGCTGGTGTCACTGGCCGAGCTCCAGCTCGATCGGCTGGGGCAACCGCGGCTGGCGCTCGACAACCTGGAGCGATACCTGAGCGACGGCAGCGGCTCGCTGGTGGAGGAAGCGCAGCGCGTGCGCATCCGCGCGCTGCGCGCGCTGGGCGAGGCGAGCCAGGAGCGCGACGCGATCGAGCGCTTCCTGCAGGCCCACCCCAGGAGCTTCCAGGCGCGCCCGCTGCAGCAGCGGCTGGCCGAGCTCGACGCGCGGCGCTAGAGTGCTGGCGGGGCCCATGGGTGGGAGCTTGCGGCACTGGGGAGCGAGCGCGGCGAGCGCGCTCGCATTGGCGGCAGCGGCGGGCTGCAGCCAGGCGAACGACTCGGTCGCGACGGTGCAGCTGACCATCGACGGCGGAGCAGGAGGGGTGGCCGGTGGCGCCGGCGGCGCGGGCGCTGGAGCGGCGGGCGGCGCGGGCGGCAGCAGCACGATGGACGCCGGCGCGACGACCAGCTCCGTGGATGCGTGCACCCAGCTCATCAACTGGTACTCCGCGCTCGAAAAGATCGTCCACAACCCCGATGCCGCCTGCGAGATCCCCAACAACCCTCAGGACCCGGTCAGCGCGGCGACCATCAAGTTCCTGATGGACTTCGTGAACAACCAGCCGACGCCCAGCCGCGTGCCGGAGACGGAGCCCCAATCCATTTGCGACCAGATCCCGACGCCCTACTACGTCGCGCACACCCAACTGTTCCTTTGCCCGGCGCAGTGCCAGCAGGCGTCCGACTACCTGGCCGCAAACAGCGACGCATACACTCGCTGTTCCCTCGGGCTCTCTCCGTAGCAGTCGCACGCCCCGGCGCGTTGCTCGGAGCGCCGCTCTGGTCGATAGTGGGCGGCAGTTATGCCCAAGCCCACCCCCCGTTCGCCGCTGTTGTTGCTGATCTGCGTGTTGCTCGCAGCCGCGTGCGCGCGCCCGAGCGCGCCGCCGCCGAGCCACGCGCCCAGCGCCGCGACGCAGGCGCCGGCCGCGCCGACGCCCGCGCCTGCTCCGGCTGCCGCGGCCTTGCCCGAGCGCGCGCTGCCCGCCAACGACCCGGCGCAGCCGGGCGTGGCGGTGGGCATCCACGGCGCGGTGAGCTGCGCCGAGCAGAACGCCGCCCAGGTAGGAATCGCGGTGCTGCAGCGCGGCGGCAACGCGGTCGACGCCGCGGTCGCGCTGGCGTTCACACTGGCGGTGACGCACCCGACCGCCGGCAACATCGGCGGCGGCGGCTTCATGGTGGTGCGCATGGCCGGCGGCGCAACTTCCGCGATCGACTACCGCGAGGCCGCGCCGCTGGCAGCCACGCCCCACATGTACCTGGACAAGACTGGCAAGGTCACGCGCGACAGCCTGGTCGGGCCGCGCGCCGCCGGCGTCGCCGGCACCGTGGCGGGGCTGGCGCTGGCACACCAGAAGTTCGGTACGCTGCCATGGGCTGATCTGGTGATGCCCGCGGTGCAGCTGGCGCGCGACGGCTATGTGCTCGACGAGGCGCACGCCAAGGACCTCGCGCACGCGGTCGAGACCATGCGCGCGGCCGGCTTCGAGCAGAGCGCGC
This sequence comes from uncultured delta proteobacterium, assembly GCA_963778655.1. Classification (GTDB taxonomy): domain Bacteria; phylum Myxococcota_A; class Polyangia; order Polyangiales; family JAFGIB01; genus CAVZVA01. Next base: position 87,606 of record CAVZVA010000005.1, on the reverse strand, counting down.
GGCTCTACCTCGCGCCCGACGGCAGCCCGCTCTCGGCAGGCCAGACTTGGCGCCAGCCGGAGCTGGCCGCCACGCTCGAAACCATCGCGCGCGAGGGCGGGCGCGCGTTCTACCAGGGCAAGCTGGCCGAGGCCATCGCCAAGGGCGTGCACGAGCTCGGCGGGCTTTGGACGACGCAAGACCTCGAGCGCTACCGCGCGATCGAGCGCGAGCCGCTCGCGTTCGACTACCGTGGCTACCACATCATCAGCATGCCCCCCCCCTCCTCGGGCGGCATCGTGCTGCGCGAGATCCTGGGCGCCAGCGAGATCCTGCACATGGAGCAGCAGCCCTGGCGCAGCGTCGAGGGCATGCACCTGTACATCGAGGCCGCGCGCCGGGCCTACGCCGACCGCAACGGCCTGCTCGGCGATCCGGACTTCGTGAAGGTACCGACCGAGAGGCTCACCTCGATGGCGTACATCAAGCAGCGCATGTCGGACATCGATCCGCAGCACGCCACGCCCTCGGACAAGATCAAGGGCGGCGTGCTGCCGGCCGAGTCGATGCAGACCACGCACTTCTCGGTGGTCGACGAAGCCGGCGACGCCGTGTCCAACACCTACACGCTCAACACCGGCTTTGGCGCCAAGGTGGTAATCCCCGGCACCGGCATCCTGCTCAACGACGAGATGGACGACTTCGCGGCCAAGCCGGGCACCGCCAACGTGTATGGGCTGGTGCAGAGCGAGCCCAACGCGATCGAGCCCGGCAAGCGCATGCTGAGCAGCATGACGCCGACGATCGTGGTCAAGGACGGGGCGCTGCGCGCGGTGGTCGGCACGCCTGGCGGGCCCACCATCACCAACACCGTGGCGGAGATTATCCGCGCGATCATCGACTACGGCCGCCCGCTCGACGAGGCGGTGCGTGCCCCCCGCCTGCACAACCAGTGGGAGCCGGATCGCACCCTGGTGGAGCCCGCGTTCGAGCCGGAGCTGGTGCAGGGCCTGAGCGCGCTCGGCCACCACATCCACGTTTCGGACTGGGGCCCATTCGGGCAGGCCGATTGCATCGAGGTGGACCCCAAGACCCACGGCTTCCGCGCAGTGGCCGACGTGACGCGGCGCTACGGCGCAGCCGCGGCGTACTGAAGGCCAAACGCGGCTTCACGGCAAGGCAAGAAGGCGAGCAGCAAACGGCGGCTTCTCGCTTTCGCGCCGGCGGCGTAGCCGGTCAGTGCAAATAGTCGAACGGGTCCTTGACGCCGGGAATCGGAAACGCGCTGTGGTGGGGCCAGGCTGGAGCCGTGCGCGCACAGCGCGGCGGGTCCAGACAGCGGCGGCCATCGCGCCCGCCGTAGCCCGCATGGGGCGCATACGCATAGGGCGGCGCGGCGTAGCCGTACCCGTAGCTGCCATAGCCGTAGTAAGCGGGCGGCGGGGTCGCGGCGTTGGTTGGCGTGCTCTGCTCCGCGCTGGCCGCGGCTTGATCGCGCTCGACCCGCGCTTTCTCCAGCTCCACGCGCTTGGTCTCGAGCTCGGCTTGCGCCTTGTCGCGCTCGTGGGCGGCGGTGTCGGCCTGAGCCTGCAGGCGCTCCATCTCGATCAGCTGCGCGCGCGTCACCCACTGGCCCTCGTGCAGCACCATCCCCTGGGCGCGCATCTGATCCTCGCGCGTAACCCAGCCGGCATCGGTGTGCACGTAGCCTAGGCGCGCGCGCGCCTCCGCGTGGTCGGGCGAGACCTCCACCACCTTGAGCAGCATCTGGCGCTCGCGGTCGCGCATCTGGTGGTCGCGGCAGTAGTCGGCCAGCGTCAGCAATCCCTTGACGTCTCCGGGTCGCAGCTTGGCGTATTGCGCTTCGAAGTGCTGCACGACCGACTCGGACGGCTCGATGCGCTCGACCTCGCTCGCGGGCAAGCTCATCTCGCCCGCCTCGAGCTCGACCACGACCTTGTCGCCCTGCCGCACGGCCTTGCCCTCGATCACGGTGCCGCCGACCAGATGCACCTTGTCGGCCCGAGCCTGCGACCCGGCCAGCAGGCAAAGCACCGCGAGCATCGAGGCCGCTACGCGCATGACACTACGAAGTGTAATCCAGCCCAAAGCGCTGTCGAGCCCCGGCCATGGCCGCGGGAAGGCGGGAAGAAGCTTCTGATCGAACCACCCCGGCGCCCGGCGTTGCAACTCGGCACCCTCATCTATCCTTCCCGCCTTCCTATTTCATGTCCTTGAGCGCGGCGGTGGCGCTCCCGCTTCTGGCGCTGTGCGAGCTTTTGGGGGATTCTGCCGCGCCTATGCGCGGGCTGGGGCGTTGGTTGCCGGCGGGATCGATGATGCTGGTCAGCGTGATCAGCTACGTGGATCGCAACACGCTGGCGCTGCTCGCGCCGACCATTCTGGAACAGACGCGGATCTCGACCGCCCAATACGGCCTGGCCGTGTCCGGCTACTCGATCGCGTTCATGCTCGGCAACCCGCTGTGGGGGCGCGTGCTCGACCGGGTGGGACTGCGCGCGGGCATGACCGCCGCGGTGGCGCTGTGGACCCTGGCCTCCGGCAGCCACGGGTTCGCGCGCGGCTTTGCCGGCTTTGCCGCAGCGCGCGCGCTGCTCGGCTTGGGCGAGGGCGCGGCGGCGCCGGGCGGCCTGCGCACGGTGATGCAGACGCTGCCGGCCTCGAGCCGCTCGCGCGGCATTGCGCTCACCTACAGCGGTGGCTCCGCGGGCGCGGTGCTCACGCCGCTGGTGATCACGCCGGTGGCGGCGCTGTTCGGCTGGCGCGGGGCGTTCGGCTTCACCTTCGCGATCGGCCTGGCCTGGATCGCGGGCTGGCTGCTGCTGAGCCGGCGCGCAGAGCTGCGCGCCACGCCCGCGGACGGCGCCGAGGCCGCGGGCGAAGCCTCTGTGGCTGGACCACAGCCGCGCTTCTCCGACCCGCGGCTGTGGGGTTTCCTGCTCGGCTACGCGCTCGGGGCGCTGCCGCTCGGCTTCGTGGTTTACTGCTCGGCGCTGTATCTGCACCGCGTGCTCGGGCTCTCGCAGCTCGCGATCGGCGCCCTGTTGTGGCTGCCGCCGCTCGGCTCAGAGCTCGGCATCTTCTTCTGGGGCTGGCTCGCAGACCGCGTCGCACGCGGCGCCGGCAGCCGGCTGGCGGCGGTGCGCCGCCTGTTGCCCTTCGCCGCCGTGCTGAGCCTGCCGCTCGCGCTGCTGCCGCACCTGCACGCGCTCGCGCCGGTGCTGGCGCTGTTCTTTCTGGCGATGTTCGCCGCCGCCGCGTTCCAGCTGCTGATCATCAGCTACGGCGCGGAGGTGTTTTCGCGGCAGCACGCGGGTTACCTGGCCGGCATCGGCTCCGGGGCCTACGGCGCCGGCCTGGCCCTGGCGATGCCGCTGTTCGGGCGGCTGTTCGACCTGCGCGCCTACGGGCTGGCGTTCGCCCTGGCCACGCTGTGCCCGCTGTGCGGCTACGCCTGCTTCCGGCGCCTGTCCGGACCGCCCGAGGCCGGCTGAGCTGCGCGGCGAGTCACTTGCAGCGCGCGCCGAATTTGAGTAGGGCTCAAACCCATGGGCACGACCATCACGCTGACCACGAGCGACGGACACCAGTTGTCGGCCTACCGTGCCGAGCCGGAGGGCAAGCCGCGCGGCGGCGTGCTCGTCATCCAGGAGATCTTCGGCGTCAACGAGCACATCCGCGCGGTGTGCGACGACTACGCCGCGCAGGGCTATCTCGCGCTCGCGCCGGCGCTCTTCGATCGCATCGAGCGCGGGGTGGAGACCGGTTACGACGGCGAGGCCATGCGCACGGCCGTCGGTTTGGTCACCAAGCTCAAGCCCGGCGACGCGCTGCGCGACCTGCAGGCCGGCATCGACGAGCTGGCCAAGAGCGGCAAGGTCGGCGTGGTCGGCTACTGCTACGGCGGCACCATGGCCTGGGCCGCGGTGTGCAGGCTGGAGCGCGTGGCCGCGGCGTCCTGCTACTACGGCGGACGGATTGCCGGCCAGAAGGACGCCACGCCCGAGGCCCCGACCATCCTGCACTTCGGCGAGCAGGACCCGAGCATTCCCATGAGCGAGATCGACAAGATCCGCGAGGCGCATCCGGAGCTGCCGATCTACGTCTACCCAGCGGGTCACGGCTTCAACTGCGACAAGCGCGGCAGCTATCACGCCGAGTCCGCCAAGCTGGCCCGCGAGCGCACGTTGCAGCTGTTCGCCGAGCACGTGGGCTGAGGCCGCGGGGGGCGGGCCGCGGCTGGATGCAACAGCAAGACGGCAAGGTGGGAAGGGGCTGCGGTTGCTTTCCGGCTTGCCGTGAGCCTGGTTTCGACCGAACGGTGGGCTCGACGCCAGCGATCCGGCAGGGCCCGGAGCGCTGCGCTATGATACGCGTGGATGGCTCGGGCGGTGGCGGTCTTCCTGCTGGGGTGCGCGCTCGCCTGGAGTGGCTGCGCGACGCCGGGGCACGAGCCGCGCGGCGCCGCGTGCGAGGCCGATCGCGATTGCGGCGGGCTGCGTTGCGTCGCCAGCCCCGAAGCCAAGCCCGAGGATCTCGCGCCGCTGGCGCTCGCGTGCGATGACCCGGGCCCCGGCAGCGGACAGGGAGCGGCCTGCGAGCAGGCATCGGACTGCGCGCGCGGCGTTTGCTTGCTCGCGGGGGGCTGCGCCGTCCCCTGCACGCGGGACGACGACTGTGCCAAAGACGAGCGCTGCCAGGCGGTGTTCGCGCGCCGCGGGCCCGACGCCCTGCAGAAGCTCGACGCGTGCGTGGCGCGCGCCGATCTCCCCCTGGACGGCAGCGCGCAGAGCGAGCTGCGCACGCGGGCGCTGCGCAACGGCAGCGCGCAGATCGAGCTCGATCCGGCCGAGCAGCAAGGCGCCACCCTATACGTGCTGCAGGCGCTGCAGGGCGAGTGGCCGGGCGTGGTGTGCCGCCCGCCGCTGTGCCTGCACGCGCTGCGAACGCGCGATGCGACGCCGGTGGAGCTGTGGAGCGCGGACGCCGACTACACGCAGGCGCCGCCGCCGCTCAATCCAGTGGCGACCGGAGAACACCTCGACCCGGCCGTGATCATGCTGCCCTCGGGCGCGCGCGACGCGCTCTCACCGGCCGGATACGTGGCCGAGGTCGACGCGGAGCAGGCCGGCGACCTGCGCGTGACACGGCTCTCGCGCAGCGATACGGGCCAGCGCCTGGACCTCAACGTGTTCTACATGGGCGCGCTGGACTGGCAGCCCCAGGGCGACCGCGGGCCGCCGCTGCTGGCCGACGCGCTCGACCTGGTCGATCGAATCCTCGGGCAGGCGGACATCTTCATCGGCGACCTGCGCCAGATCGCCGTTCCGGGCGCGCTGCCCCTGCGCGGCACGGTGTTTCCCGAAGGTGACCAGGCACAGGGCTTCGCCGTGCTGCACATCCGCCGGGGCGTGTACATGGAGCTCCCGGGCCTGTTCCGGCTCTCGGCGGGCGCCGGCAACGCCGCGATCAATCTGTTCTTCCTGAAGGACATCGATCCCCGGCCCGACGACGGCGAGCCCGAAGCCGAGGCCGGCGGCATTCCAGGACCGCTCGGCATGCAGGGCACCGGCAGCTCCGGCATTGCCATCGCCACCAACATGATGGCGGGCGACCCCGAGCGCCTGGGCCGCACCCTGGCGCACGAGATCGGGCACTACCTGGGCCTGTTCCACACCAGCGAGGCCGACGGCAGCGTGCTCGATGCGCTCGCGGACACGCCCGAATGCCGCAGCGAGCGCGACACCGGCGGCGACGGGCTCGACGTCGGGGACTGCCAGGGCTTCGGCGCGGACAACCTGATGTTCTGGGCCAGGACCAGCGGCACCGTGCTCACGCCCGATCAGCAGGCAGTGCTGCGCGCGGCCCTGGTGCTGCAGTAGCTCCCGCCCATAAGCTCGGTTCGCAAGCTCGATCAGGCGCGGCTATTCGCCGCCCACCGCCACCGCGGGGCGCTCGGCGGCGCGCTGCAGGCGCTCGCGCGCGCGGAACTCCGCCGGCGTGACGCCGCCGGTCCAGCGCTTGAACGCCTTGTGAAGCGCGGTGACGTGCGAGAAGCCCAGCAGGAAGGCGACTTCGCTGGTCGCCATCTGCCGGTCGCACAGATAGCGCACGGCCAGCTGATAGCGCGCCTCGTCGAGGATCTGCCGATGGCTGGTGTCCTCCTCCTCGAGCCGCCTGCGCAGGGTGGCCACGCTCATCGCCATCTTGCGCGCGACCGTCTCCATGCTGGTGTCGCCGCCCGAGAGCTGGCCCAGCACGATTTCGCGCACGCGCGCGGCCGAGCCGGCGTCCTCGCGCAAACGCGAGAGCAGCGTACCGGCGTGCAGCTCGAAGGCTGCGTGAAGCGCGCGGTTGGCTCTCAGCATGGGCAGATCGAGCGCCGACCTGGGCAGTACCAGCGCGGTCTGCGGCGTGCGCAGCCGGACCCTGCACCCGAACACGCGCGCGTACTCCGCGGCGTCGGTCGCCTGCTCGTGCGCAAGATGGACCTCGCTCGCGAGCGCCTGCACCCCGGTGTTGCGGCGCCAGAGCGCGAGCGTGCCGGCTGCCAGGAAGTCGTTGGCCGCGGGCACCTGCGCCACCTCGTCGGCGGCCAGCCAGGCCACCCGAGCCAGCGCCCTGCCCTCTTCCAGGCAGACTTCCGCCGACTCGTTCAGCAGATACGAAAAGCGCGCGAAGCAGGCGATCGCATCGCGCAGCGTGGCGCAGGTGCGCGTGACGTGCTCGAGCACATCCAGATCCGTGGCCTCCAGGCTCTCGGCCGCGTGCAGGCCCAGCGCCGGATCGCCCGTCCGCTCGACCGCGTGCTGCAACAGCTCCATCGCCGCGGCGTGCCGCAGGCGCACCTCCGGATCGGCGACCTCGGCCAGGCCGATCCCCTCGCGGGCGAGGATCTGCATCTCCGCGTCGTCTCCACCCACCAGCCGCGCAAAGGGCCAGGCCAGGCGGATCGACACGCGACGCTCCGGTCGCTTCTGACTGCGCGCCGCGATGCTCCCAAGCGGAAGCAGTTGATCGATCTCTCGGGGCGAGACGGGAACCGGCAAGGACCAGTCACCATGGGTCGGCGCGCGCTGCATAGTCGGACTTCTCCTTCTTGCGATTGTGCGGATCATTACGCCAAGCCCCTACGGCCGAAGCTCTCCCGGACGTGGTCCGGACCCCCCCGAACCCGGCTGGCCGAGCCGGCCGTGCAAACAGCCCGCAGCGTCGCGATGGCGCTGGCGATCTCGCAGAGATCGGGCACCAGCGCGTTCGCTACACCTGCCATTTGCACAGCCTCCCGCCCAGTCTAGAGCGCACCACCTGTGCAGAACTTTCCCACCTGATGCGACCTCAAGTCCTTGAACCATCCTTGGCATTTTCTTAGCCAATTCTTGGGGTAGGGCCCTTCCGCCGCAAAAGGTCGACGCGGCGCATTGGTTGTGTTCACCAACTGGTTAGCTGATCGCGCGCGCGCGATCCTGGCTCGACCCCGTCTCGCTCGCGCTCGCGCCCGAAGAGCCGGGATGCTCTCGGGGCGAAAAGCTCGAGCCCTCGGGACCCAGCGCGGGGAGTCGCCCGCCGCCTCACGCAGCGGCCCAGGCAAGCTCGCGATCGGCCTGACGGCTCTCAGCCCCGCTCGCCGTGCTGGTCGAGCAGCGCGATCAGCCGCGGGCGCACCTCGGCCGCGGCGATGATCCCTTCGAGCGAGCCCACCCGCATCGCGCGCTCGACGGTGTGGATCGAGTCGAACTCCGCCGCGACCTCGCCGCGCTTCTCGATCGTGACGTCACGGCGCAGCCGGTCGAACGCGGCCCGCTGATCGGCGTCGGGCGCGTCCTGCAACCGCGCGCGCAGGGCCTGGATGCGCGGATCGGCCGCCACTCGGGCACGCACCTCGCGCGCGAAAACCACCGTGGCCGCGGGCCCGCCGCCGATCACCGAGGCGTAGGAGCCCTCGAGCGCCAGCGCGCGCACGCTCGCGCTCAGCTCGCGCGAGAACACCACGTAGGCCCCGCCGTGATAGCGCGAGACCACCAGGAACAGGATCGGGCCCTGGAAGCTCACCACCGCGCGCGCGATCTCGGCGCCGTACTCGAGCTGCAGCTTGCGCATCGATTCGGGCGAGCCGTCGAAACCGGACAGGTTCGCCAGGATCACCGCGGGGCGATTGCCGCTGGCGGCGTTGAGCGCGCGCGCCAGCTTCTTGCTCGACTGCGGAAACAGCGTGCCGCCGTTCCACTCCTCCGGGCCGTCCGACGGGCGGTAACCGACGCGCGGCACGTTCTGGCTCTCGATGCCGAGCAGGCAGATCGGATGGCCGCCGAGGTGCGCGTCCCACACGATCGCCGTCTCTGCGCCCACGTGGCTGCCCCAGCGCTCCAGGTAGTCGCCGTCCGCGTCGACCACCGCACGCATCAACGCGCGCATCGAGAAGGGACGCTTGCGGCCGGGGTTCTTCTCCTCGTCGAACACATCGCCCACGCGCGCGAAGTCCTGCCCGGAGCCGGAGGCCGGGTTGGCGGCGTAGGGGAATTCGCGCACGTCACGTTGCGCAGAATCGCTGCTCTCGCGCCTGCGCGGCGCGCGCTCGCCCGGCACCACGTAGGTAAACGCATAGTGGCGGTAGAGCAGCTGGTAGGCGCTGAGCAAATCGGGCGCGAAGTACTGCGCCTGTCCGTTCGGTCCCATCACGCGCTCGTGGCCGCCGATCGTGACCTCGTCCTCCGCGCTGACCGAGCCGGCGGCCGCCAGCGCCGCGCTCCCGGTAAGCACCATCGAAGCCTCGGGCGTCATGATCAGCACGCCCTTGGTGTGCATCAGCATGGTCGCCAGCGCGTCCCAGTAGCTCTGCGCGCCGATGTTGATGCCGGCCACGATCAGGTGGATCACCCCGCCGGCCTGGGTGAAGGTCACGATGCGTCGCACCACGCGCGCGGTCGCGTCCATGTTCTCGGTGCCGCTATCCATCGCGATGCGCGCGCCGCTCGAGATCGGCAGCCATTCGAGCGGCAGCGAGAGCTTCTCCGCCAGGTCGATCGCTGCCACCAGGCGGTCGCACTCGGGCGCGGACAGCGCGCCCATCCCGCGCGTGGGATCGGAGAGCACCAGCACGCGCCGCATGCCCTCGGGCACCTTGGCGGTCGGCGTGCTCATGATGCCGAACACGATCGCGCTCGCGTTCTGCCCGAGCGCACGGCCCGCCACGCTCACCGCCGTGGGCGATTTAGCGCCGGCGTCGAGATCGTATTCCTCGAAGCTGCCCACCGGCAGCACCGGCCGCCGGTCCCGCTCGGCCTCCTCGGCGACCCGCTCGCGCGCCTCGTTGCCGCTGGTGAGCATGCGGATCAGCACGTAAGGATAGACCAGGCCGCGGCGGCGCGCCTCGGCCACCTTGCGCTCGTAGGGCGAGGCCGGCACCAGCGGCTGGCGCCGCGGCCGCCGCCAGCCGAGCTCGAGCCGGCTCGAGGCCAGGTCGGAGCCGACCACCTCGACCTCGCGCGGCACCTCGCGCGGCCGCTCGGCGTTGAGCAGCTTGAGCCGCACGATCGTCTTTTCCACGCCCAGATAGCGGATGTTCGACAGCAGGCGGCGCGCCATGCGCTGCGCGGTCACGGCGTCGATGACCACTGGGTGGGCCATGTGCATCGCCAGCCGGTTCCACTGCAACCGGCGGCGCGGGTCGCGAATGCCGAGGTTGAGCCGCAGCGTTCGCGCCGCCTCTTGAAAGGCGCGCTCGAAGATCGGCGTGAACAGCTCGGCGTCGTGGCCTTGGGCAGCGGGACGCGCGCGCACGTCGCCGAGCACGAACAGGCGCTCGTCCTCGGGATCCTGGCGCGCGCGGGCGTAGAAGCAGTAGATGTCCTCGGGCGACCACAGCCGCTCGAGCTCGAAGTTGTCGTAGCGACCGAGATCGATGCGCGCCGCGGTCTCCGGGTGCAGCCCGTGCAGCGCCATCAGCGCGAAGCCGCCTTCGGAACGGGCAAAGCTGTAGTGCGTGCTGCCGCCGGGCCACAGCAGAGATAGCGTCGCCCGTGCCACGGGCGCATCGGCGGGCAACAGCACGGCGAAGCGCTCGGCCAGCTCGCCGGCGCTCACCTCGTCGGCAACCACCGCGACCACCTCGAGCGCGAGCGTGTCGGGTGCGGTGGCGACGCCGGCCAGGCCGCGCAGCGCGGCGGCCAGGCCGTCTTGCCCGCACACCGCCCCGAGCACCAGCTTGCCGCCGTAGCGCGAGCGGTCGATCCAGCGCCCGTCGACCAGCTCGGAGCGGTGCGACTCGGGCTTTCTCGGCGCGTACAGGCGGCGCACGTAGGCGGAGAGCGCGACCACCTGCTTCCAGCGGTCGCCGGCCCGAAACCAATCCTCGACGCGCGCGAACACCGCCGCGGGCGCCAGCGCCAGATCCTCCAGCACCTCCGCCGGCGGCGAAGGGGCCTGGCCCGCGCTCTCCGCGTCCGCCAGCCAGCGCTCCAGATGGCGCGTCGTGCTCTCGGCCTGGCGCGCCAGGTCGGCGCCCTGGTAGGCGCGGTAGTGAGCCTCCAGCGCCGTGTCGGCCAAGGCGTTGCTGATCTCGCCGCGCATCGCCGCGATCCGCACCAACGCGTCGCGCAGCTCCAGGTCGTCGACCAGCGAGATGCCCGAGCTCACCAGCGCGATCAGCCGGCGCAGCACCGCCATCAACAACCGCCGACGGTGCGTCGGATCTCGCTGCGAAGCGAACATGCGCAACAGCGCGCGCTCGACGTCCTCCGAGTAGTCGAGCGACCCGATATCGTAGTGGCGCAGCGCCGCGCCCAGCATGTCCAGAAAGTCCTGCGCGATGCCTGCGCCCTTGCTGTGCATGCGCCGCAGGTACACGCGCAGGCGCGCGTTGTTGGAGGGGCCGAGCGTGCCACCCTCCTCGACGCGCCGCACGTGGGAGAACAGCTGGTCCACGTCGGCGAACGCGAGCAACCCGTTGCGGACGTTGCACAGCCCGTTGCGCAGCTCGAGCGAGAGCCCCTCCGGCAGCGGCGCATCGAGGAGCTCCAGGAGCTTCTCGAAACGCGGCTGATACACGTCCCAGCCCAGCATCGTGCGCTCGACCTCTGCGCTGACGGCCGTGAGCGCGATCTCGCGCTGCTGGGCCGGCGCGCGCTCGGCCGCCAGCAGGTCGGGCGCGGCAAGCTCCCCGTCCTGGGCGCGGCTGAACAGCGGCCACAGCGGATCGTCCTCCTGCGCCAAGCGCAGGCGCTCGCCGCCGCCCGCATGGCTGTCGTCGCGCGAGGGATCGATGACCAGCAGCAGATCGCCGGCGGCGACCTGCTGGCCGCGCGCCGCGCGCACGTCGGTCACGACGCCCGCGACGGGCGCCGAGAAGCCGATCTCCATCTTCATCGCCTCGAGCAGCCCCAGGTGCTGCCCGGCCGCGACGCGCTGGCCCGGCGTCACTTCGATCGACACCACCATCGACGGCGCGCCCGCGCGCACCTGACCGGCGGTCTGCAGGCCGAAGCGGTGCACGCAGCCCTCGAGCTCGATACGGATCGCCGCATCGGTGACGTCGTAGGTCGCGCGGTGGTAGCGGCCGCAGATCACCACCCGCGCGGTGTGCAACCCCACCTCGCCGAAGCGCGCGCTGATCACGCGGTCGTCCAGGTGCACGCGGTAGCGCCAGGAGCCGACCGAGAACACCTGCACGCGGTACGATTCGCCGCGGTACTCGAGGTCGAGCTCACGGCCGGCAACCGCCGGCACCTTGTCGGGGGTGATGGTGCTGGTGTCGGAGAAGAAGTTGCGGCGCTCGGCCTGCCAGTTGACACGATAGGCGAGGATCGCGGCCAGCACCAGCGCTTCGGCCGCGTGCGCGGGCGGTCCCTTGCGCGCCGCGTTCCAGCGGTCGAGCCACAGCGTATCCACGCCGGCGCGCCTGTAGTCTTCGCTCTCGAGCACCTCGAGCAGGTAACCCTTGTTGCTCGCGCCGCCTTCGATCACCAGATCGAAGTCGCGCAGCGCTGCGCACAGCCGGGCGCGCGCCTGCTCGCGCGTCGTGCCGCGCGCCATCAGCTTGGCGATCAGCGAATCGAACGCGGGCGGAACCGTGCTGCCGAAGGCGACCCCGGTGTCCACCCGCAGGTAGGGCCCCAGTGCGGGATCGAAGCGCGCGATGCGACCGGGCGCCGGCAGGAAGCCCGCGTCCGGGTCCTCGGCGCAGACGCGCGCCTCGATGCAGCAGCCCGACTCCTGCAGCGTCAAGCCCTCCAGGCGCTCGCCGCGCGCCACCCGGATCTGCAGCTCCACCAGATCGAGGCCGGTGATCTCCTCGGTGATTCCGTGCTCGACTTGCAGGCGCGGGTTCATCTCCATGAAGTAGAAAGCGCTGCCCTCTTCCACCAGGAACTCGACCGTGCCGACGCCGGCGTAGCTCACCTCGCGCGCCAGGCGCTCGGCCGCCTGCTTCATCTCCGACAGCAGCGCCTCGGGCAGCCCTTGCGGCGGCGCCTCCTCGATCACCTTCTGGTGGCGGCGTTGCACCGAACAGTCGCGGCAGCCGAGCGCGCGCACGAAGCCGTGCTGATCGGCCACGATCTGCACCTCGATGTGGCGACCCCCGCGCACCATCTTCTCGAGGAAGAGCCGGCGGTCGCCGAACGCACCGAGCGCCTCGGAGCCAGCCGACTGGAACTGCGCGGGCAGCCGCGCGAGCTCCTCGATCACGCGAATGCCGCGGCCGCCGCCGCCGGCCGACGCCTTGAGCACCAGCGGCAAGCCGAGCTGCTCGGCGCAGCGCACGGCCTCCTCGGCGCTGGCCAGCGCGCCACCGCTCCACGCGGTGACCGGGATGCCGAAGCGCTCGGCCAACTGCTTGCTCGCGATCTTGTCGCCGAGGCGACGCATGGTGTCGCCGGAGGGGCCCAGAAAGCGGATGCCCGCGCGCTGCAGCGCGTCCACGAACTCGGCCGATTCCGCCACGAAGCCCCAGCCGGGCCAGACCGCGTCGGCCTGCACCTGCTCCAGCGTCTGCAGCAGCAGCGCGTGATCGAGGTAGCTGGCCACGGGCGTGGCGCGCGGCGCCAGCTTCACCGCCAGATCGGCATGGCGCACGTAGGGCGCCCCGCGGTCGACGTCCGTGTACAGCGCGACCACCTGCATGTCGCTGCGCTCGACCACACGCAGCGCTTTCACCGTGCGGATGCAGCGCATCGCCGCTTCGCCGCGGTTGACGACGGCCAGGCGCCGAATGGGTTGCACTGCGCTCAAGCGTGTTCCTCGTGAGTCGTGGCCCGCGGCCGGGCGACCTGGGCGGGCGCGCGTCGGGCCGCGGTCGGGGCACGCATTGTAACTCCAAGCCGGCGCTCCGCCAGCGCCAGGACTCCGGGGATTGTACCGGTTACGACTACGCCCCGCCGCGTCAGCGCCGGATGGCCAGCACCAGGCCGTCCGGAGTGGGAATGCACACGCTGTCGAAATGGGCCGGCAGCTGCTCGTGGAACGCGCGCATGGCCCGCGCGCTGGGCTCGTCCTGCAGCAACTGGCCGAAGAAGTAGCTGTTGTCGGCCAGCAACACGCCGCCCAGGCGCAGGTGCTGCGCGGCCCAGCGCGCGTACTCCGGGTAGCCGCCCTTGTCCGCGTCCAGGAACACCGCGTCGAACGGCCCGAGCGCGGACAGCTCGGCGAGCACGGCGAGCCCCGGCCCCACCCGCACCTCGACGCGCGCCGCCAGCCCTGCGGCCTCGATATTCGCGCGCGCGACCTCGGCGTGCTTGGGGTCGAGCTCGATCGTGTACAGCTTGCCGTCTTCGGGCAGGGCGCGCGCCATGCGGATCGCGGAGTAGCCGGCCAGCGTGCCGAGCTCGACCACTTTGCGCGCGCCGGCCAGACGCAGGATCAGACCCAGCAGCTTGCCCTCCGAGGGCGCCACCTGGATCGCGGGCATGCCGTGCGCCTCGGGCGCTTCGAAGGCGCGCCGCAGCGCCTCGTCGTGAGGCGCGTGCACGCGCTCCAGCAGCTCGATGATCGCGGGCGTCGCGTACCGCTGGCCACTGCGCGAGGTCGCGTCTGCCATGCCGCTTGCGTAGCGCAGAAACACGCGCCGGGAAAGACCCGGACGCGCGCCCTCTCCAGCGGGAAGATCCTGTAGGCTCGGCGCCGTGCGACGCGATCACCACCCGTTCTGGGGCCAGAAAGCCCTGAACGCCATGGCCCAGGGCTGGGCGCGGCACTTCTTGCTGCCGCAGTTCGACGCGGTGGGCCAGGAGCCGCGCTTCCAGGGCGCGCGCTACATCCTGCTGCAGGGCCCGAACATCCGGGTCGGCGATCATTTCCACGCCTTCGGCGCGCCGCACGCGCCGATCTCGCTTGCGGTCAACCCCTATGACGGTGGCGCGGGCGAAGGCGAGATCGTGATCGGCGACTACTGCGTGGTCTCCACGGGGGTGCGCATTCGCTCGGCGCTGTCGGTGCGCATCGGCGACAACTGCATGCTGGCCGAGAACTGCTACGTCACGGACGCCGACTGGCACGACGTCTACCACCGCATCTATCCGGGCAAGCGCGCCGCGGTCACGATCGGCAACAACGTATGGCTCGCGGACAGCGTCACCGTGTGCAAGGGCGTCCGCATCGGCGACAACTGCGTGGTCGGCGCCCGCGCCGTGGTCACCCGCGACATCCCGCGCGACAGCATTGCCGCCGGCAATCCGGCCAAGGTGGTCGGCCGGATCGACCCCAGCCTGCCGAGCAGTCGGCGCGAGCACCTGTTCGCCGGCGGACGCCCCTACCACGACTTCAAGGACGACTACGACCGCGAACGCCTGCGCGGCAACACCCTACACGGCTACCTGCGCACCCTGCTCTGGCCCGACAAGAGCAGTTGAGGCACGCGCGAGCACTCGCCAGAGCATGAAACAGGACGGCGGGAAGACGGGAAGATCCGACGATATTCTCAGATCCCGATCGGCTGCGGCGTCGAAGCCGCAAGCGTCATGCACGAGCTTGGGGGTCTCGCCACCAGAAGCTCTTCCCGCCTTCCTGTGAATCGGTTCGAGCCACTACGCCGCTACAAGTCCCGCGTCGGTGCCAGCAGAGAGCGCAGCCAGGAGCGCAGGGTGTTGGGGGCGAGGACCCAGCGCTCGAAGTTGTCGATCCATTGTTCGTAGCTCAAGTCGCGGTTGAACAGCGTCTCGCGTCGGACCAGGGCGCGCGCAGGGTCGAGGCGCTTGATCACCCGCGCCGGGTTGCCGACTGCGATCGCATTGCTCGGGATGTCGCTCGCGACCACCGCGCCGGCGCCGATCACGCTGTTCTCGCCCACGGTCACGCCCTTGCACACGATCGCGCTGTCGCCTACCCAGACGTTGTCCTCGAGCACGACCTGCTCACTGTTGCCGGGCGCGGCGGTGCGGTCGTAGAGGTCGTGCCAGTCGGCGTCGGTCACGTAGCTGTTGGTCGCGAACATGCAGTTCTTGCCCACTCGGATGGCGGTCGCGGACGACAACCGCGCGCCCGGCAGCACGATGGTGTAGTCGCCGAGGTCGATCTTTCCGCCGGGCTGCGCGTACACCGTGAACCGGATCGGCTTGTCCGCGGTGGCCATCATGTGGATGTCGCGGCCGAGCCGTACCCGCGGGCCGTTGACCTCCACGTGGCGCGGTCCGAACACGATCAGGCCGGGGCCAACGGCGTCGAACTGGGGACACAGGAAGCGCTCGGCCCAGGCGCGGTGGTACTGCGTCAGGGCGCGCTTGAGCCACAGCGGCCGGTGGTCCGTTCTCACGGCCCGCAGACATGCACTGCCGTCCCGGATTTGGCAACGGGCGCGCATGGCGCGGGCACTCGCCACCGCGAGGCCGGGTTGGCGCCGGAAGACAGCCGCCGCGGCCCGGTCCGCGGCACCCGCGCGCCGGGCCGCAGCGTTGCAAAGCCGCGGACAAGCGTGTAGGTAGACTCGCCACGCTCGGCGGGTGGCGCTGTAGATCGGTTCAGGTCATCTGCCGCGACCGCTCGTCGAGGGGGCACGAGCTTCATCGAGGTGATCGCTTTGGCGGCGGACGCGCTTCGGATCTGTCTCCTCACCTACCGCGGCAATCCACGCTCGGGCGGCCAGGGCATCTACGTGCGGCTGCTGAGCAAGGCGCTGCTCGAGCTCGGCCATCAAGTCGACGTGTGGAGCGGCCAGCCCTACCCCGAGCTGGTGGACGGCGTCGGCATGTTTCAGGTGCCGAGCCTCGACATGTGGAACGAGCATGCCTGGCTCAAGGGCCCTCCGCTGCGCGAGCTTTGCGATCCGATCAACCTGAGCGAATGGGCCCAGACCCGCACCGGCAGCTTCGCCGAGCCGCTCACCTTCTCGCGCCGCGTCGCCCGCAGCTTCCGGCGTGGCCGCGCCCCGTTCTACGACGTCGTCCACGACAACCAATGCTTGGGACCGGGCCTGCTCGAGCTGCAGCAGCGGCTGCCGGTCGTGGCGACCGTACACCACCCGATCACGGTGGACCGGCGCATCGCGTTTCAAGCCACCGCCGATGGCATCAAGCGCATCGGGCTCAGGCGCTGGTACAGCTTCCTCGGCACGCAGCTGCGCGTGTGCCGGCGCCTGGACCACATCCTGACGGTCTCGGAGGCCTCGCGCCGCGATATCGCGCGCGAGTACGAGGTCGCGCAGGAGCGCATGTCGGTGGTGGGCAACGGCATCAACCTGGACGTGTTCCACCCCAGCCCGAGCACGCCGCGCCGGGCCGAGCGGCTGATCACCACGCTGTCCGCCGACGCGCCGCTCAAGGGCTTCCGCTACCTGCTCGACGCGCTGCACGAGCTGCGCCGGCGGCGCCCGGGCGTGCAGCTGACCGTGATCGGCAAGCCGGGCACCGACACCGACACCGAGAGCCACGTGCGCCGCCTGGGCCTGAACGGCGCGGTGCACTTCACCGGCTACGTCGATGCCGGCGATATCGCCCGCTACTACGCGGAGTCCACCATCGCGGTGGTGCCCTCGCTGTACGAAGGCTTCGGCTTTCCGGCCGGAGAGGCCATGGCCTGCGAGGTGCCCGTGGTCTCGACGCGCGCGGGCGCGCTGCCGGAGGTGGTGGGCGAGGACGGCCGTTGCGGGCTGCTGGTCGAGCCGCAGAACAGCGAGGCGCTGGCGCGCGCGATCGAGCAGCTGTTGCAGTCGCCGGAGCGGCGTGCGCAGATGGGCGCAGCCGGCCGCCGACGCGTGCTCGAGCAGTTCACCTGGAAGCGCGCTGCCGAGCGCACCGTGGACGCATACCGCGCCGTGCTGCAGCGGCGGCGCCCAGCGTACGGGAGGCGCGCGGCGTGCTGACGATGCGCTTCGAGAAGCTCGGTCTACAGCCGGGCAGCACGGTGCTCGACGTGGGCTGCGGTGGCGGCCGCCACATTCGGCAGACCCGCCTGCTACCGGGAATCGATGCGTTCGGCGTCGATCTGGGCGCCAAGGAGGTGCAGGACACGCGGCGTATGCTGCGGGAGCTGGACGCGCTGCCGCCGCAGTGGGGCGGCACGGTCCCGGGCGCGGGGCGCTGGGCCGCGCTGCGCGCCAGCGCGTACCGGCTGCCGTTCGCGGACGCGAGCTTCGACTGCGTCATCATCTCCGAGGTGCTCGAGCACCTGCACGAGGACGCACGGGCGCTGCAGGAGATCTCGCGCGTGCTCAAGCCCGGCGGCGTGCTCGCGGCCTCGGTGCCGCGCGAGGGTCCGGAGGCGTTGTGCTGGGCGCTGTCGAAGCGCTATCGCAACACGCCAGGCGGCCACGTGCGGATCTATCGCCGCCGGCGCCTGCGCAGGATGTTGTCCGACGCTGGCTACCGCATCTACGAGTCGCACTTCGCCCATGCGCTGCACTCGCCCTACTGGTGGCTCAAGTGCGCGCTCGGCGTCGACAACGACGACATTTCAATCGTGAAGGTCTACCACCGGCTGCTGGTTTGGGACATGATGCGGCGGCCTCTGCTGACCCGCACGCTGGAGAAGGCGCTCGCCCCGCTCATCGGCAAGAGCGTGGTGTTTTACGGGATCAAGGTGTGAGCTCGATGAAAGGATCTGAAGCGCAGCGAGCCGAGCGGCATCCGGACGCGACCCCATCCGGGCAGGAGCGCCCCGCACGCCTGAGCCTGAGCCAGGCGCAACTCGAGGCCACCACTGAGTGGCTGGTGGCGCGGCAGAAGCCCAGCGGGGAGATTCCATGGGCCGACGGCCAGAAGATGGACCCCTGGGACCACGTGCACTCGGCGATGGGCCTGACGGCGATGGGTCGAGTCGAGCAGGCGCGAGCGGCGTACGCATACATGGTCGAGGCGCAGGACGACAACGGCGGCTGGGCGGCGGAACGGCGCGGCGGCAAGGTCACGCGCATCACCCAGGAGAGCAACCACGCCGCCTACTTCGCCAGCGGCGTCTGGCACCTGTACTGCCGCGTGCCCGACCCGCGTTTCCTTCAGGAGATGTGGCCCGCGCTCGATCGAGCGATGGAGCTGGTGCTCTCGATGCAGCTTCCGAGCGGAGCGCTGGCCTGGGCGCAGAAGAACGGCAAGGTGTGGCCGGCACCCCTGCTGACCGGCTCCTCTTCGGTGCACGGCAGCATGGTGTGCGCGATTCGCATCGCCGACCGGCTCGGTCACGAGCGACCCGAATGGCGCAGGGCGCGCGAGCGGCTCGCGCGTGTGCTGCGCTACCACCCGGCCGCGTTCAGCGAGACCGACTTGCCGGAGAAGCCGGGCCGCCACTCGATGGACTGGTATTACCCGGTGCTGGGCGGCGCGCTGCGCGGCGAGCTCGGCCGCAAGCGCTTGCTCGACGCGGCGCTCAACGCCGCCTTCGTCGAGGAGGGCGTCGGCTGCCGCTGCGTCAAGGACCAGCCCTGGTACACGGTGGCCGAGACCTGCGAGCTGGTGCTCGCGCTGCACGCCTGCGGTCTGTTGCAGCGCGCGAGCGACATGCTCGCGTGGACCGTCCGGCAGCGCACCCAAGACGGCGCGTACTGGACGGGGATGACGCATCCAGCGGGCGAGATCTTCCCCGAAGGCGAGCAGACCTCGTGGACGGCGGCGGCGCTGCTGCTCGCAAGCGACGCGGTGCGGGGCCAGAGCGCGACCAGCGCCTTCTTCGCCTCGCTGTCCGGCGACGACCTCGAGCCGGCGCGGGCGTGGCAAGAGCCGGCGGGGCGCCCGGGATACGACGAGCTGCAGACGGCCGCGGAGTAGGCGCGTGCTGGCGTCGGCGCACAAGATCGCGCTGGAGTGCAAGGGGTTCCTCGACGACGCCGAGGGCTTGCGCCTGTACGAGCTGGCCAAGACGCAAGCAGGCCTGGGTCCGGTACTGGAGATCGGCAGCTACTGCGGCAAATCGTCGGTGTATCTGGGCACGGGCGCGCGCGAGGCGGGCGGCACGCTGATCTGCGTCGACCACCATCGCGGCTCCGAAGAGCACCAGCCGGGCGAGGCCTATCACGACCCAGAGCTGTTCGATCCCGAGGCCCAGCGCATGGATAGCCTGTATACGCTGCGCGCCACGCTGCGCCGCGCCGAGCTCGAGGACAGCGCGGTGCTGGTGGTGGCGCCGAGCCAGCGCGCGGCCCGGGTCTGGACCACGCCGCTCGGCATGGTCTTCATCGACGGCGGCCACAGCCAGGCCCAAGCCCAGGCCGACTACGAGAGCTGGGCGCCCAAGCTGGCGGCGGGTGGCGTGCTCGCGATCCACGACCTGTTCCCCGACCCCCGCGAGGGCGGCCAGGCCCCGATCGAGATCTACCGCCGCGGTCTGGCCTCGGGCCTGTTCGAGGCCTTGCCGACTACCAAGACATTGGGGGTCCTACGCCGCCTTTAGCCCAAAATATTTGGGGTATCGACCGATCGAAATGATAGTCCGAATTCCATTTTTGCTGTAATAGTTTCGTGTCATCCGTGCGTTAGAACCCGGACTGCCTCTATAATGAAGCTGTGGAGGTGTCGGAGCAGGCGCGAGTCATCGCCGGCCGCTATCAGCTGGAGTCGCTGATCGGCGAGGGCGGCATGGCCAGCGTGTGGCGCGCCCGGGATCTGACCTTGGAGCGGCCGGTGGCGGTCAAGCTGCTGTTCGCGCGCGACGAACGCGATCAGCAGCGGCTGGTGCAGCAGTTCGTGCGAGAAGCCAGGATCGCCGCCTCCGTCCACCACCGCAACGTCATCAACATCGTGGACTTCGGCACCACCGACAGCCAGCAGCCCTTCATGGTGATGGAGCTGCTGGAAGGTGAGAGCCTGGGCCATAGGCTGCATCGCGAGCCACCGCTCACCGTGGAGGAGGTGGTGCACATCGCCTCGCTGACCCTGCGCGGCCTGGCGGCCGTGCACGACGCCGGCATCATCCATCGCGACCTCAAGCCCGACAACGTGTTCCTCAGCGACGACCGCACAGGCGGCGTGTTCCCGAAGATCCTGGACTTCGGCATCTCGCGCAGCGTCGAGCCGCGCAGCGGGAGGCGCTCTGCCCTGACCACGCGCGAAGGGATGATCGTGGGCACGCCGGAGTACATGTCGCCCGAACAAGCCCGGGGCGTGCGCGGCATCGACAAGCGCACCGACCTCTACAGCATGGGCGCGATCCTGTACGAGGCGCTGACCGGACAGCTGCCCTTCGCCAGCGAGAACGTGGGCGACCTCATCATCCAGATCGTCACCGCGACGGCAGCTCCGGTCCACGAGCTGAAACCGGACGTGCCGGTCGCCATCTCGGAGGTGGTGACCAAAGCGATGGCGCGCTCGGTCGACGACCGCTTCGCCGACGCGGCGGCGATGCAGCAAGCGTTGCTGGCGGCTGCCGACGATTCTCTCGCGCAGCGGCCGCGGGCGACGCTCTCGCAGGCGCCGCGCGCGCGCGCGGTCACGCCCACGCCCGCGGCCTCACCCGCGCCCGCCCAATCGTCGAACGTGCCACGCACCTCCCTCGAACGCTTGCGCACGCTCGAGTTCGTGGTCGACCCGGGCAGCGAGGTGCTGCCCGCACGCCCGCCGCCGCCGCTGTCGGTTCCGGCCCCCGCGGGCGTGCCGCTCGCGGTGCCGGCCGCAGTGCCGTCCGCGGCGCCACCCCCGCGCCGCACGCGGCTCCCGCTCGCGCTGCTGATCGCGTTCGGGCTCGCGGCCGGCGCAGCGCTGCTGCTGTTTCGCGGGCCGGGCAACAAGGCGACCGGCTCGCTCAGCGGTCGCGGCGCGATGCTGCAAGCGGCCGCGCCCGCAGCTTCGCCCCCGGGCGCGGCCGCGGTGCAAGCGCCGAGCACCATCACCGTCTCGCTGCGCAACGTACCGGGTAACGCGCAGGTCTTCGTCGACGACCAGCCCGTGCAGGGCAGCGTGCTGCGGCTGGCGCGCGACGGCCGTAACCGCGTGATCAAGGTGACGGCCCCGGGCATGGTCCCGTGGCAGGCGGTGCACCATGCGAGCGCCGACGCCAGCTATGAGGTGGCGCTGGTCAAGCCCGCGCCGACCCCCGCTGCGCCGCGAGCTGCGAGCACCGCTGCAGCCACGCGCCACACGCCCGCCACGCGGCCCAAGGTCCACAAGAAGCCGCCCTCGGCACTGCGCCGTCTGGACTTCTGACTGGGGTTCGCCGCGATAGAGGCTTCACAGGAAGACGCGAAGGCCGGAAATTTGATCGTCCCCGTGCTTCCCGCCTTCCTGTTTCCTTCAAACGTCGTGCGCAGCCTGGCACGCTAGCTCTCGTTGCGGTGGCCCGTGACGCGGCCGTGCATCAGGTAGAACGTCGTCTCGTGGCTGGTGACCACCTTGGGGCGCTCCACCGCGACCTCGACCTTGCGCTTGTACGTGCAGCGCATCTCCCAGCAATCGCGCTCGGTCAGACGTGGGGTCATGCACTCGCCGAGCACCACCTCCACCTGCGGCTCGACGTAGACCTGCTGCATGTAGCGATTGATCATCTCCCAGGCGCCGGTGGGTAGCGGGCCGCAGTGCTGCTCGAGCGCCTCCTGCGCGCGCTTGACGCTCTCCATGTGAGCCTCCGCGCGGGCGTCGATGCGGCGTTGAATCTCGTCGCCGCGGCTGGTGTAGATGTCGCGCACGTAGTCGGCCGAGATCCCGTTGCGCCGCGCGATGCGCTGCAGAAGGCTGTCCTCGGGGACGCGGCGGTTGGAGGCCGCGGTAACCGCGGCGAAGGTCTGCTCGAAGACCCGGTTCTCGAAGGCCTCGAGCTTGTCGCGCAGGGTCTCGAAACGCGCCCGCACCGCGCTGACCTGAGCTGGCACTTTGTCGTTGGCGGTCTGCGTGAGCACGACGCCCTCGAGCGGCTCGAACAGCTTGGCAAGCTTGCCCACGCTGTCGCGAGCCGTCTCCCAGCGCCGTCTGGCCGCCAGCTTCTCGGTCTGGCCGAGCACCGCCTGGATCTCGCTCACCGCCGCCGCGATCTGCCGCGCGCGCTCCTCGGCCTTGCGCCGCGCCTCCTCGGCCTCGGCTTGTTCGCGTCGCTTCTCGCCCATCCTGCGCGCCGGATCGCCATGCACGACGTCGACGATCACGCTGGGCACCTCGAGACCTGGGTGGCGCTCGCCCTCGCCCGTGCGCGGCTTGGGGCAGCTGCCCTGCAGGCGGTCGAGCAACTCGCAGCGCTGCGGCGTGTAGCCCAGGTACGTGGCACGCAAGGGCAGCTCGTAGCGTCCCTCGGGCGTGTCGTCGGTCGCCGCGAGCAACAGGCGCGCCACGCCGATGCCGTCCTCGAGCTTGGGGCCGGCCACCGAGAACAGCAGCCCGTAGGCCTGGTTCTTCAGCTTCAGCTCGTAGGTCGGGAGCCTGCCCTCGGCCCAGAGCCGGGGCACGGTCAGCGCACAGGTCGCCTCGCGCGGCAAGGGCTGCTCGCATCCGCCCTGCGCCTGGAACGCCACCCCGCGCGTGGCCTGCGGCAGCAGCGCGCGCGCCAGCACCGACACGTGAACGGTGGCCTCTTCACCGCGCGGCAGGCTCAGGGGCGGAAGCTTGCGCTCGGCCACGAGATCGCCGAAGTCGACCCCCGCGCTCACCGCCAGCAGCGGGATCGCCATCGCGATCCCTGCGCCCAGCAGAGTGAACAGCACGATCTTGAGCTTGCGCCGCGACTGCGCGGCCAGAGTGGGCCGCGCCGCCACGATCACGCCGGCGGCCAGCGCATCTCGACACGCGTCCTCGAGGCGGTTGGCGGCCAACATCACCTTGGGCGAGTCCGGCAGCTCGGAGGAATCGAGGCGCCAGCGCTCGAGCTGCTCGCGAATCGCGTTGACGCTGCGGCGCACGCGGGTCGGGAGCGTGAAGTCACGCGTGCGCCGCTCCAGCATCTGGGCGACGTCCGGCGCACCCGCCTCGCGCAATGCAGAGGTCAGGTCGGAGAGCCGCTCCTCGATCTCGTCGATGGCGTGTGAGCTCATCTGCCCGCGCGCCCCGCAGCCCCCGGGCGCGGGCGCGCACGAGCGTCCGGACCGGCGGGAGCACCAGGGCATTGCCCGGCTGGGGCACCGCAACCGCGGCGCGCAACGCTGCGATGATAACCCTATCGCAGCTGGGGTGCGGCCTTTGGGACATGGGCCGCCGGGAACGCACGGCAAACGCCCCGTCACTTTTTTCGGAGGTAAGAAGGCGTCGGATATTGTAGCCTTTGTGACTAC
This sequence comes from uncultured delta proteobacterium, assembly GCA_963778655.1. Taxonomy (GTDB): domain Bacteria; phylum Myxococcota_A; class Polyangia; order Polyangiales; family JAFGIB01; genus CAVZVA01. The sequence continues at coordinate 64,004 of CAVZVA010000005.1, read as the reverse complement.
ATTAGCCTACGTATCCAACGCTCGTTCGCAGCCCGCTTCCCTGCCGGCGCCAGCGCCGATCGTGAAATGGGCCGGGGGCAAGTCCCGCCTGCTGCCGCAGCTGCGCCCCTTGCTGCCGCCCGGCGTCGAGCTGATGCGGCACGTCGAGCCCTTTGTGGGCGGCGGTGCGCTGTACTTCGCGCTGCAGCCCGCGCGCGCCCTGCTGTGCGACGTCAACCCGCGCCTGATCGAGACCTACTGCGCGGTGCGCGACCACGTCGAGCAGGTGGTCGAGCAGCTCGGACGGCTCGCGCTCGGGCACGACGCGCGCGCGTACTACCGGGTGCGCGAGCGCTACAACCGGGCGCGCGCGGTCTCCGAGGTGGAGCGCGCGGCGATGTTCATCTACCTGAACAAGACCTGCTTCAACGGCCTGCACCGCGTCAACTCGCGCGGCGAGTTCAACGTACCGGTGGGCCGCTACGTGCGCCCGCGCATCCTGAGCCGCGAGGCCTTGCTCGCGGCCAGCGCTCAGCTCGCAAGCGCGGAGCTGCGCTGCACCGGCTTCGAGACGCTGCTCTCGAGCGCGCGGCCGGGCGACTTCGTCTACTTCGACCCGCCGTACGAGCCGCTGTCGAGCTCCGCCAGCTTCACCGCCTACGCGCGCGACGGCTTCGACCGCCGCGACCAGCTGCGGCTGCGCGAGGTGTTCGTCGCGCTCGACCGGCGTGGCTGCAAGTTGATGCTGTCCAACAGCGACGTGCCCTTCATCGCCGACCTGTACCGCGACTTCCGCCTCGCGCGTGTAGCCGCGGCCCGCGCCATCAACTGCAACGCGGACAAGCGCGGCCCGGTCTCCGAGCTGGTGGTGCGAAACTATTGATAGCGGGAGGGGCACGCGCCCCTCCCGCCCGTTGGGCCAAGCCCAAACGGGTCCCACCCTCCCGCGGGGCTCGCTGCGCTCGCGCGTGCTCTTGTTGCGTCGTCGTCGGAGGGGCACGCGCCCCTCCCGCCCGTTGGGCCAAGCCCAAACGGGTCCCACCCTGGTTTGATAGCGGGAGGGGCACGCGCCCCTCCCGCCCGTTGGGCCAAGCCCAAACGGGTCCCACCCTCCCGCGGGGCTCGCTGCGCTCGCGCGTGCTCTTGTTGCGTCGTCGTCGGAGGGGCACGCGCCCCTCCCGCCCGTTGGGCCAAGCCCATCGGGTCCCACCCTGGTTTGATAGCGGGAGGGGCACGCGCCCCTCCCGCCCGTTGGGCCAAGCCCAAACGGGTCCCACCCTGGTTTGATAGCGGGAGGGGCACGCGCCCCTCCCGCCCGTTGGGCCAAGCCCAAACGGGTCCCACCCTCCCGCGCCGGTCGCTTCGCTCCCTGCGCTGCGATGCGCTTCGGCGCGCGGGTTGCACCGCTTGGACCGCGCGAATGCGGGGCGCTCAGCTCGGGTCGTCGCCGAGATAGATGCGCGGGACGCGCGGCGAGATGTTGGTCAGCACCTCGTAGGCGATGGTGTCGCAGGCCTGCGCCAGATCCTCGGCGCTGATCTGCGCCTCGCCCTGGCGCCCGAGCACGATCACCTCGTCGCCCACGGCGCAGGCGGGCAGATCGGTCACGTCGAGCGTGGTGAGGTCCATCGAGATGCGGCCGACGATCGGGCAGCGCCGCCCACCCACCAGCATGGCCCCGCGGTTGGAGGCGGCGCGCAGCAATCCGTCGCCGTAGCCGATCGGCACGGTGGCGATGCGCGAGGGCCGCGCGGTGCGGTAGGTCTGGTCGTAGCCCACCGGGCTACCGGCCGGCAGCTCGCGCAAGGCGAGGATCTCGCTGCGCACGCTCATCACCGGCGCGAGCTCGGCGCCCTGCCCGGGCGCGGGCGGCACGCCGTAGAGCGCCAGGCCCACGCGCACCAGGTTCGGCCGCGCCTCGGGCAAGCAATAGGTGCCCGCGCTGTTGGCGGCGTGGATCAGACGCGGCGCGAAGCCGCGCGCGCGCAGCGCGGCTTGCGCCAGCTCGAAACGTGCGAGCTGATCGCGGCTGACCTCGGCGTCGCTGTCGGCGCTCGAGAAGTGCGTCATCACGCCATCGACGCGCAGGTTGGGCAAGCCGCGCAACGCGTCGAGCAGCGCGTCGAGCTCGTGCATCGATACCCCCAGCCGGCCCATGCCGGTGTCGATCTTGAGGTGCACCCCGAAGGCTTGCCCGTGCGCGGCGCGAGCGAACGCCTCGGCTTGGGTCGCGCTGTAGATCACCGGCGTCAGGTGCGCCGCGAGCACGCGTTCGTGCGCGTCGCCGTAGGCTCCGCTCAGCACCAGGATCGGCGTGGTGACGCCACAGGCACGCAGGCTCAGGCCTTCCTCGGCCAGGGCCACGCACAGGCCGTCGATGCCCTGGCGTTCGAGCCAGCGCGAGACCGGCACCAGGCCGTGCCCATACGCATCCGCCTTGACCACCCCGAACACACGGCTGCCGCCCGCAACCGCGCGCACAGCGGCCAGGTTACGCGCCATCGCGCCGAGGTCGATCTCGGCGCGCGTGGAGCGAGTGAGCGGCAGCGGCCTTGCGCCGCGAGGGCCCTCCGGCAGCCCAATCACCTGCGCGGGCATTCGCCATGGCTAACCGCCCGCCGAGCCTGCGTCAAGGAAGCGGGGCAGCGCCTCGCGCGCGGCGTGGGCCGGAGCAGCGGCAGAAACCATGAAACAGGAAGGCGGGATGACGGGAAGGTGCGACGACGAGGCGGAGGTCCCGCGCCCTGATTCTTCGCGTGTTCCCGCCTGCCTGTGATGAATCCTGAAGGCGGATCCGTCTGGCCTCCGGCGGATCGCGCGCGGGCCCCGCTGGGTGTAAGCTGCGCGCGCATATGCGCATCGAGCTCAACGGTGAAGCGCGCGAGGTGGCCCCGGGGACCACCGTGATGGGGCTGCTGCGCGAGCTCGGAGTCGAAGGCGGCCCGGTCGCGGTCGAGCGCAACAAGGAAATCGTGCCCCGCGCCGAGCACGAGGCGACCTCGCTGTGCGAAGGCGATGCGCTGGAAGTGGTGCAGTTCGTAGGAGGCGGTTGAGATGGACGACGCGCTGCGTATCGGAGGGCTCGAGCTGAGCTCGCGGCTGATCGTGGGCACGGGCAAGTACCGCGACCTGGCCCAGACCAAGGCGGCGCTCGAGGCCTCGGGCACGCAGATGGTCACGGTGGCGGTGCGGCGGCTGGACCTCAAGGCAAAAGGCGGCGACGACCTGCGCGGCTATCTGCGCGAGCGCGGCTACCAGCTGCTGCCCAACACCGCCGGCTGCTACACGGCCGAGGACGCCATTCGCACCTGCAGGCTCGCGCGCGAGCTGGGCATGAGCGGCGTGGTCAAGGTCGAGGTGCTGGGCGATCCGCAGACGCTCTTTCCCGACGTGGTGCAGACGCTGAAGGCGGCCGAAGTGCTGGTGAAGGAAGGCTTCACCGTGCTGCCCTACACCACCGACGATCCGATCAGCGCCAGGAAGCTCGCGGATCTCGGCTGCGCGGCGGTGATGCCGCTGGCGGCGCCGATCGGCAGCGGCCTCGGCATCCGCAATCCGTACAACCTCGAGATCATGCGCCAGCAAATCGCGATACCGCTGATCGTCGACGCCGGCGTGGGCACCGCTTCGGACGCAGCAATCGCGATGGAGCTGGGTTGCGACGGCGTGCTGATGAACACCGCGATCGCGGGTGCGCAGGACCCCGTGCGCATGGCGCGCGCGATGCGGCTCGCGATCGAGGCCGGACGCGAGGCCTTCCTGGCCGGGCGCATTCCGCGGCGACTGTACGCGAGCGCGTCGAGCCCGTTGCAGGGCGTGATCGGCAGCAAGCAGTCCAGCTGATCCACCGATACCCGGCCGCGAGCAGACCGGCATGTTCGACGTGTACGCGATCACGCCCGAGCGCTCCTTGGCCGAGATCGCCGCCAGCGCGGAGCGGCTGCTGGCCGCCGCGCCGCCGGGCCGGGTCGGGGTTCAGCTTCGTGCCGCGCACCTGCCGGCGGCCGAGCGCGACGCGCTTGCGCGCCGGCTGCGCGCGCTGACCCGGGCGCGCGGCGCGGCGCTGCTGCTGAACGCCGAGCTGGCGCTCGCGATGGCGGTGGACGCGGACGGCGTGCAGCTACCCGAGCGCGGCCCGCCCGTCGCCGAGGCGCGCGCGCGACTGGGCCCGGCCGCGCTGATCGGCGCTTCGCGCCACGATCTCTCGGGCGTGCTCGCCGCCGCCCGCGAGGGCGCTTCGTTCGTCACGCTCAGCCCGGTGTTCGCGGTGCCTGGCAAGGGCGCCGCACTGGGGCTGGAGGGCTTCGCCGCGATCGCCGGCCAGAGCCCGATCGACGTGCTCGCGCTGGGCGGCGTCGACGCGTCGAGCGCGGGCGCGCTGATCGAACGCGGCGCGTGCGGTCTGGCAGCGATCCGCGGGCTGCTGCAGAGCGAGCAGCCGGACGCGTCGCTGCGGGTGCTGCTCGCGGCGATCGACGCCGCGCGCGCAGCCCGCTGAGCCTCGAGCGCGAGTTTGCCAAGCGCGGCGAAACCCAGCAGTATCGGTCCGGTCCGGCCACACGCGAGGTCGGTTTTGAAGCGAGATCGGGTCTGAGGTGGTGGCTAGCGGGGCGTCGGTTGGCGAAGGAAGGGTAGCCCCGCTTTCGAGCAAAGCCGCGTCCCGGGCGGCGTCGGATCGGGCGCGAGGTCCGATCAGAATCGCCCGGTCAGAGCACTAAACATGGGCGACACCGGCAAGGTTCTGCTCAACGTGGCCGCGGCTCTGATCATCTGCGGCGCCCTGCTGCGGATGTTCTTCGTCGAGGTGGTGACGGTGACCGACAACGGCATGGCGCCGACGCTGGTCTACGGCGACGAGGTGTTGGTGTGGAAGGGTGCGCGCGTCGACATGGCCGACGTGGTCGTGTGCGAGAACCCCGTACGCACGGGCCAACAGGTGATCGGACGTGCAATCGCGTTTTCCGGTCACTCGGTGCACACCGACTTCAACGGACAGCTCTACGTGGACAACGATCAGACGGCCACCCAAGGCGGCGAGCGGATCCAGTTCTACGACGCGACCCGCAAGCGCATGCAGGACATGGTGATGAGCGAGATCGACTATTTCGGCAAGCACAGCCATGCGTTCTTCGTGCAGCAAGGCGACGTCTTCAGCTTGCGCCCGTACACCGTGGAGAAGGGCGTCTACCTGCTCGGCGACAACCGCAGCGAGCCGAGCTTCGACAGCCGCGAGCTGGGCGAGGTCGACCCCGATCGCTGCCTGGGACAGGTGTTCCTGCGCTGGAAGCCTGCCCCCACGCTCGAAGGCGAAGACCTGCACCACCATCCGCTGGACATCATCCACTGACGCCCCCGCGCCGGCGGCTGCGGCGGCGGCGGCTCCCTGCTATGCTTGGCTGCGGAGCACGCCGCGCGGGGCTACCGAGGGTGGGGCCACCGCGCGCCGCGAGCGGTGATGCGGCCGATCGTATCTCAAGCAGTCTTTGCGGCCCTGGCGCTGGCGGTGGCCGGCTGCAGGTCGCAACGGCCGGGCGAGTACGGCGAGGTGGCGTGCAACAACCACCTGGACGACGACCACGACGGCTTGCTCGATTGCCGCGATCCCGACTGCTTCGGCACCGCTACGTGTAAGGCGCACATGGACGCAGCCGTGGTGAAGTCGGACATGGATGCCGGTCGCCCGCAGGACGCCGGCAGCTCCCCGCCCGAGCCGATGGACGCAGGCGATGCGGCCAAGGCGCTGCCGGACGCGACGGCCCCCGCCGACGACGATTCGGGAGCCGCGGTCGAGCTCGACGCGGCCGCAGCCAAGCCACCCTGCGATCCCGTGTGCAAGCCGGACGAGCAATGCATCGATCACCAGTGCAAGCCGGTGGCAGTGCAGACGCCGGGGCGCTACACGCTGCAGATCGAATCTGCGACCGTACCCAGGTCCAGCAGCCTGGACACTCGTTGCTACGACTTGGTGTGTGACAACGTGTTGTCCATTCCGTACTCCTTGTGCGCGTGCGCCGTCGATCCGTACATACGCGTGATCCTGGTCCGCAGCGGCGACGAGACTTTGGTCGGCCAAACCAGCTACGTGAAGGGATCCGACGATCCGACGTACCACGACGCGCCCTTCCCGCTGCAGCTCATGAAGGGCGACGTGCTGCGTTTCGAAGCCTGGGATCACGACGATCCCTCGACCACCGACGAGCTGCTGTTTGCCTGCAAGCCCGACCTGACTGACGTGCAGCAGGGCGTGCTGTCGTGCTCCACGCTCGCGGGTGCGTTGTACGCGACGGCGGTGCAGATCACCGCGAGCTTGCAGATCGCCCCTTGAGCGCCGCGCCCGGCTCGGCACAGCCGAGATAGCGCAATCCCATGGCGATGGGATGGCGGCCGCCGAAGCGGTGCTCGAGCTGCCAGAGCTCGGCGGCCAACCGTTCGCGGCGCGCCGGATCGAGCTCGAGCCGGGTCAAGCTCTCGAGCAGGTTCCAGCGCAGCAGCCACTCCGCGCGTCCCTCGCGCAGCAACGTCTCGTGCAATGTCGACAGCTCGTCGCCGGCCGCGCGGCCGGCTTGCGCGCGGGCCGCCGCCGCGCGTTCGTACAGCAGCCTGCGCGCGCGTTGCTCCGCGTCCTCCGGCTCGCGCGCGGGGGCGGCGACTTCGGGCCAATCGGCCTCGGGAAAGTAGGCGCCGTCCTCGGCGCCGGCGCGCACGCTGCGCACGCTGCAACCGCCAGGCCACAGCAGCGGCGCATCGAGGCGCGCCCACAGTTGCTGCCCCCCCCGATACACGCGCGCGTGCTCCAGCACCAGAGCCAGCGGCTGGCCGGCCTGCGCCGCGAGCGCGCGCAACCGCCCCTCCACGCGTAGCCCGCTCGCGAGCTCCAGCCGCACCGGCTGGATGCCGCCGCGGGCGTCCAAGTCGGCTGCGAAGGTCGCCAGCTGGCGGCCGTCCGCGAGCGCGCCGAGCAGCGCGCCCATTCCGCTGGGATAGGCGCCGGGGCCGTGTGCAGCGAGCAGGCGCCCGCCCGCGCCCAGCGCGCAGGCGCCGTCGAAGGCTATCAGCGCGGGCTCGGCGCCGGTCTCGCTCAGCTCGGCGATCTTGCCTGTCAGCTCCAGCCCTGAATCGAGCGCCACCGTGGCCAGCTCGCCGGCCTCGCGCGCGACGCGCAGCCCGTGCAGCCCGCCTTGGCGAAACGCGAAGCCGGCACAAACCTCGTCCAGCAGCGCCGAGAGCTGCGCGAAGTCGCGCGCCACGAACAGCTGCGGCTGTGGGCTCGTGATGTCGTAATCGACCTCCACGCAGTCCGGCCCCAAGGGCAGCTTGCGCACGCCCGGGTCGTGGCAGAAATGGCTTTCGGCCAGGGAGGACAGCAGGCCCGCGCCGTACAGCTTGTAGGCCCGCGGCGTCCCGACCAGACCGTACTCGACCGTCCACCAGTAGAGCCGAGCCAGCCGCGCCGCCTCGCTCGGCTGCGCCGCTTCGGCCACCAGCGCGGCCAGCGCCTGCTCGGCCGTACGCACCTGCGCGGGATCGGCGTCGCGCAGCTCCTTGACCAGCGACAGCCGGTAGATCGCCTCGTACATGCGCGCATCGCGAGCCGACGCGAACGCGTGCATGCCGTGCTCGCCGATGCGGCGCAGGAACGCGCCGTAGTCGGGGTCTGGCAGGATGGGCGCATGCCCCGCAGCCTCGTGGATGATGTCGGGTGCGGGCGTGTAGGGCAGATGCTCGACCCGGCGGATCTCGGCGGCGATCGGCAGAATCGAGCGCGCCTGAAACTCCTGAAATGCGCGCGGGGGGATGAAGCCGTCCACGCACACCGCGCCCCATCCGAGCTCGCTCAAGCAGGCGTCCATCTCCGCGATGCGCGGGATGCGCTCGACCGACATTCCGGTCTGGGCGAGCCCGCGCGCATAGGCCGGGTGCGCGGCGCGCGTGAGCCGGTCGTACATCTGCAGCAGCACGAAGCGCCACACCGCGTGGTCGACCGCGGTGTAGGCCGCGTAGTCTTGCTGCACCACGAAACGCCGCAGGTGCGCCGGCACGCGCCGCGCGGTTTCGCTCACGCCGGAAACCTCACCCATCCAGCATAGCGCCGCCCGAGCCGGCGGGCCGGCAAACCGCGGTCCGCGAGCGCGCGCCTCTCGCGGTTGCGGCCGTGGCGCCCCGGGGCCTATGCTTCGCGCTCCGTGCGCGGGTGGCGGGGCGGCACCCGGCCCGCACCAAAGGACGCGCGGCCGGGTTGCGCGGGGGCTCGATTAGAACCATTATCAAGTAAGAATGGATCGCGACTCCAGCCTGAGCCTGATGCAGACGCTGCGCGCCGCCGGCCTCAAGGTGACTCCGCAGCGGCTGGCGATCGCCGAGTGCCTGGCGCGCGACCACACCCACCCCACGGCCCAGGAGCTGCACGAACGGCTGCGCGCTCGCTTTCCGAGCATGTCGGTGGCGACCGTCTACAACACCCTGAGCGCGCTCGGCGCGCTCAGGCACTGCCGCCAGCTCGACATGGGCGGCCCCAGCCGCTTCGACCCCAACGTCGAGCCGCACGACCACGCGGTGTGCGAGCACTGCGGCGCGATTCGCGACGTTACGCTGCAGGCGCCTGCCCAAGGCGAGGCCGGGTGCAGCCTGCCGGGGTTTCGCGTCGCGCGCGTGGAACGGATCTACCGCGGCCTGTGCGCCAAGTGCGCCAGCGCCGCCTGAGCAACGCCACAAAGAGGAGAGCAAGAACATGTCCAAGGAGCTGAAGGGATCCAAGACCCAGCAGAATCTCAAGGAGGCGTTTGCCGGCGAGTCGCAGGCCAACCGCCGCTACCTCTACTTCTCGAAGGTCGCGGACGTCGAAGGCTATCCGGACGTCGCCGGGCTGTTCCGCGACACCGCGGACGGCGAGACCGGCCACGCCCACGGCCACCTCGACTACCTGAAGAAGGTCGGCGATCCGGCGACCGGCAAGCCGATCGGCAGCACCGACCTGAACCTCAGCCGCCGCGGTCGCGGGCGAGACCTACGAGTACACCGAGATGTACCCCTCGATGGCAAAGACGGCGCGCGACGAGGGCTTCACCGACATCGCCGAGTGGCTCGAGACCCTGGCCAAGGCCGAGAAGTCGCACGCCGGCCGCTTTCAGAAGGCGCTCGACGGCTTGAAGTGAGCGCCGCCGCACAGCGGCGGCCGTGCCCTCCGGCCCCTGCGGAGGATGCAAGACCGGGAAGGCGGGAAGCACGCACACGGCTGTTCTTCCCGTCTTCCTGTGAACCCTCGCGGCTCGGGCACGCGCGTTCGGTGCGACTGGAGCACCGAACATATTGAAACACGCACGATTTCGGGGCCCTCGCGGGCGCATGGCACGCGCGCTCCCCGCTCGACGTAGGATGGACTACGCCTTCGGGCTCCCGCCGGCACCCTGCATCCCGCCATGACCCCGACTTCGCACACGTTTCAATATGTTCGGTGCTCTAGGAGCGGTGCGGCGGATGCCGCACCACCGCGAGAGGGTGCATGCGCGAGGCTTTGCCTCGCGCACAGGGAGCTTGCGGCCACAGGAGGCGAGCATGAAGACCGTCGATCGTTCGGAGCTACTCGATCTCGGACCCTACGAGCAGATCCGCGAGCGCTTCCGCTCGCGCGTGATCGCGCTCAAGGCCAACCGCCGCCTGCAGCTCGGCGAGCACATGTCGCTGGTGTTCGAGAACCATGACACCATGCTGCTCCAGATTCAGGAGATGCTGCGCACCGAGCGCATCAGCGACGAGCGCGCGATCGCGCACGAGCTGGAAACCTACAACGAGCTGATTCCCCCGGCCGGCGCGCTCTCCGCCACGCTCTTCATCGAGTACGACGATGCGGCCGAGCGCCGGGTCATGCTCGAACGCTTCGCCAGCCTGCGCGAGCAGGTCGCGCTGCAGATCGGCGAGCAGCTGTCCCAGGCACGTTTCGCCACCCACTTCGGCGAGGAGCTCGGGCGCCTGCCCGCGGTCTGCTACCTGCGCTTCGAGCCGGGCGCCGCCGCGGCCGCGACCCTGCGTGATCGGACGCGGCCCGCCGCGCTGGTGATCTCACATCCGGACTACCCGCTGCGCGCCGCGCTGCCACCGGTTCTGCGCGAAGAGCTGGCGCGCGACCTGGAAGCCTGAGGCGCCGCCGCGCTCTTCCGAGAGACGGGAAGACGGAGGGGAAGGATCCTCGGGATCTCCCGCCTTGCAGTTTCAGGTTCGGCCTGATGCTCAGGACCCGAGCACAAACAACCTGATCACGGCCAGCTTGCCGGCGGAGCGCGATCGCCAGCACGCCCGCAGGAGAGCCACACGAATACTCGCTGTATTTCGAGGGCTCTTTCGAGGACGAAGGCCGCGAACGCGCGCGCCCACAAGCCGCAACTGGGCAGGTCGTCCGTGCTCGGGGCCTCAGGCCACCGCGGCTTCGGCCGCCTGGTGCGACCCATCGCCGCCGGCCGGCTTGCGGTCGCGCAGCTCCACGCTGACCAGCTTGGAGATGCCGGGGGTCTCCATGGTGACGCCGTACAACACGTCGGCGCTCTGCATCGTGGTCTTGCTGTGCGAGATCAAGATGAACTGGGAGCGGTCGGTCATCTCGCGGATCATCTCGCAGTAGCGGCCCACGTTGGCCTCGTCGAGCGGCGCGTCGACCTCGTCGAGCAGGCAAAACGGCGAGGGCCGGTACTGGAACAGCGAGAAGATCAACGAGACCGCGGTGAGCGCCTTCTCGCCGCCGCTCATCAGCTCGATCGAGGTGAGCTTCTTGCCCGGGGGCTGGGCCACGATGTCGATGCCGGCCTCGAGCAGATCCTCGCTCTCGGTCAGCCGCAGCTCGGCGCGGCCGCCTCCGAACATGCGCGGGAACATCTTCTTGAAGCGGGTGTTCACCTCGTCGAAGGCCTCGCGGAACATGCTGCGGCTCTTGCGGTTCATGTGCCGGATCGCCTTGTCGAGCTGGGCCAGCGCGGTCTCGAGATCCTGCTTCTGCGCGACCAGGTACTCGTAGCGCTGGCTGCGCTCCTCGTACTCCTCGATCGCCATCAGGTTGATCTCGCCCATGCGCTCGACGATGCGCCGTAGCTCGTCGATGCGGCCGTGGATGCCCTCGTCGGGCAGCTCGCGATCGTGGTAGTCGGTCAGCTCCTTGCGCACGTCGACGCGGTGGCGGTCGTAGACGCCCTCGAGCAGGTGCTCGATCGCCAGCACCGCTTCGCGCTCCTCCAGGCTGAACTCGCTCAGGCGCTTGCCCTCGTCCTCGATCGTCACCCGGACCGCACGCAGGCCTTGCTCGTGCTCGGCCAGGCGCGCACGCGCCTCCTCGTACTGCGCCTTCAGCGCGCTCACCTGGTCGTTGCGCTCGAGCGCCTCGGCCACGCGCTCGGTGAGCAGCTCGCGATCGCGCGCCACCGAGCCCACCAGCTCGCCCTGCTGGTGCGCGAGATCCTGCAGCTCCTCGCGCAGGCGCGCCTCGCGTGCGTCGAGCTCCGCGAGCGAGCGCTGCAGCCGCTCGACCACCGCCTGGTCGCCTTCGACCCGCTGCTTGGCTTCGGCCGCGCGCACGCGCACCTCGGTCACCACGTCGTTTTGCTCCTCGACCAGCGCCTTGCGCGTGCGCTGGACCTCGTCGGCCGCGGCCAGCTCGGCCAAGGCCGCCGCCCTGGCGTCTTCGGCCTCGGCGCGCTCGCCGCGCGCTGCGCTCTCCTCGTCGCCGCCCCCCTGCAGCAGCGGCGCGAGCGAGGCGCCCTCCTGCGCGAGGTTGTGGGCACGCTGCCCGCTCTCGGTCGCCGTGTCCTCGACCCGCCTGAGGTCACGCTCCGCCTTGACCAGACCGATCTCGTGCTCGTGCGCATCGCTGCGCGTGCTCTCGATCGCGGCCTGGCGCTGCGCGATCGCGCTGCGCAGCGAGCCGTGGTGGGCGCGCGCAGCGTCCATCTCCGTCTCCAGCTGCGCCACGTCGTCGGCCAGCTCGCGCAGCTCGCGCTTGACCTCGAGCAGGTGCGCGCCCACGTCCTCGCCGTCGCCGCCCGACAGCGTCCCGTCGGCCGACAGCAGCTGGCCGTCGCGCGTGACCAGCACGTGCGCCCCCTGGCCCAGCTCGTGGATCGCGCGCGCCGCCTCCAGGCTCTCCACCACCATCACGTCGCCGAGCAGGTGCTCGGCCAGCGCGCGATCCTGGGCGGCGACCTCGACCAGCTCGAGCAAAGGTCCGACCACGCCCGCGTCCGCCGGCAGCGCGTCACGCGTCGCGCGCTCCCCGCTCGGCACGCTCGGGATCAGCGTGGCGCGCCCCCGCCGGCCCTCGCTCAGGTAGCGCACCGCGTCCACGCCGGTGGCCAGATCGTCGACCACCACGTACTGCAGCTTCTCGCCCAGCGCCGCCGCCAGCGCACGCGTCAGCTCGGGCGGGCACTCGAAGCGATCGGCCACCAGCCCGTGCACGCGCGTGCGCTCGCCAGCGCCCGCGCCCGAGAAGCCCGTCATCACCGCGCGCACGCCCGCGCCCACGCCTTCGAAGCGCTGCTGGATCTCTTCGAGCGAGCGTAGCCGCGAGCGCTTCTCCGCCAGCTGCGAGCGCAGCTGCTCCACGCGCTCGTCGCTGTGCACGATCTGCTGGCGCAGCCCCGCGAGCTCCTGCTCCAGGTGCCCGCGCTGCTCGCCGATCGTGGCCTTGTCGCTGCGCAGCCCGGACAGCCGGGCGCGCAGCTCGTCGGCCTGCTGCCGCAGCTCGGCCTCGCGATCGACCAGCTCGCGCTGCTCGGCTTCGATCCGCGAAAGCCGCGCGCGCTGGTCGCTGCGGCGCTGCTCCAACGCCAGCAGCAGCGCGTCCGCGCGCGCGATGCGCTTGTCGGCCTCGCTCAGGCGCTCACGCGCGGCGAGCTGCAGGCGCTCGGCTTCCTCGCTCGCCTGGCGCCGCCGCTCGAGCTCTTGACTCTCGCGCGCGAGCACGTCCGCCTCGGCCTGCTCGTTCTCGCGCAGGCCCTGCAGGCGCACGCCGATGCCGCTGGCCTCGGCCGCCAGCGCCTCGCGCTGGCCGAGCAGCCCCTCGGTCTCACGCCGCGCATTGGCCTCGCGCTCGCGCAGCGCCTCCGCCTGCTGTTGGCGGTGCTGCACTTCGCTCTCCAGCAGGCGCACCCCGTTGTCGGCCTCGTAGGCGCGCGCCTGAGCGTCCGAGAGCTCGGTCTCGACGCCCTGCAGAGTCAGACGCTCGGCCTCGAGCTCGGCCTCACGCACGCGCAGCGCGGCGCGCGCGCCTTCGACCTTGGCCTCCACCTCGCTCAGCCGCGACTGCAACACGCGGTGACCGCTGGTGAGCTCGAGCCAGCGATGCGCGGCCACCCACAGCTCGAGATCGCGGATCTCGGTGCGGTAGCGCTTGTAGCGCTCGGCCTTCTGTGCCTGGCGCTTGAGCGTGGCCAGGGTGTTCTGCAGCTCGCCGATGACGTCGCTGACGCGCAGCAGGTTCTGCTGCGTGTATTCCATCTTGCGCTCGGCCGCGACCTTCTTGGCCTTGAACTTGGTGATGCCGGCCGCCTCCTCGATCAACGTGCGCCGGTCGAGCGGCTTGGCCGACACGATCAGCCCGATGCGCCCCTGCTCCACGATCGAGTACGAGGACTTGCGCCCCACGCCGGTGCCGAGAAACAGGTTGGTGACGTCCATTAGGCGGACGTGGGTCTTGTTGATCAGGTACTCGCTGTTGCCCTGCCGATCGAGCCTGCGCGTGACCTGGATCTCGGCGTAGTCGTTGTACTCGGGCGGCGCGATCCGGTCCTGGTTGTCGAAGGTGATCGAGACCTCGGCCAGGCCGACCGGGCCGCGCGACTCCGCGCCGTTGAAGATCACGTCCTCCATGCCGCGGCCGCGCAGCGTTTTGGCCGACTGCTCGCCCATCGCCCAGCGGATCGCGTCGACGACGTTGGACTTGCCGCAGCCGTTGGGCCCGACGATGCAAGTCACCTCGTGATCGAAGTGCAACACGGTCCGGTCGACGAACGACTTGAACCCAACGACCTCGAGCTTCTTGATTTTCATCCCCGGTGATCCCTCGGAGGGCTGGGCGTGGAATCGCCCCAAAAAAGGTCTGAAAGCCCCGAATGGGGTACCATCGGGCTTTCGGGCTTGCAACGACGCCTTCTGAATCTGGTAGCCTGAGCGACAGCCCACCACTACATATTGTGGTCTATCGGACCGGCCCTCAGCTCGCACACCGCGAGCTCCAGATCTGCGTGGTCGCGCCGCGGGGGCTCGACACGCTCCAGGCTCAGTGCGCCGAAGCCGGCATCGGTGTTGACGAAGCGTCCCTCTACCCAGCTGGCGATCGCACCGCCGCCGGGCTCACGCCCGATGATCAGCGCGCGCTCGAAGCAGAAGCCGGGGGCGCGCAGGCCGAGCGGGCCGCCGCGCGGCTCGGAGCGCCCTTGCTGCACGCAGATGCCCGCGTAGCGCGCGGCGCTGAACAGCGCGCGCTCGTCGGGCGCCATCACCCGCAGCCCCGGTCGAGCGTGCCGCAGGGTCATGGCCCGGCTCGCGGCCTCGGGCAGCAGCAGCGCGCGCAGCGCCGAGTCGCTCAGCATGATCTCGTCGGGGCGCCCGCGTGCCAGCGCCTGGTACAGGCGGCGCCCCAGGTCGTCGAGCGCTTGCTCTGCCGCGGCGCCCGGCGGCAGCGGCAGCGGCTCGGTGGGGCCCTTCTGCTGCCGCGCGCCGCAGCCCAGCGCCACCAAACCCAGCGCCGCGATCAGCGTGCTGCGGCGGGCCGACACGACAACGCTCATCGCCCGCCCCGCTTCACTGGATCGAGAGAGGAAAGCGGATGCGGAAGGTGGGTTGCCGGAAGCGCGGGAAGTGCGCGTGCCGGATCACGCCCTCCATGCAGCGGCCGCTGGGAGTGCCGGCAAAGGGCGCGCCCACCACCTCGACCCCGACCACGCGGCCGTCGCCCTGCACGATGATGCTTGCGGTGGCGAGCCCGCGCTGGCCCATGGCGCAGCCGCGGATGGCGGGCAGCATCACGGTCATCGCCTGGGTCACGTCCTCGCGGCTGGGCGTCAGCGGCAGCTGGTTGGCCGCGAGCGCGGCGGCCTGGCGCTGCTCGAGCGCCAGGCGTCGCGCGGGCGGGGCCAGCGCTTCGTCGAGCAACGCGTCGACCGACCCGCTCGGCGCGGGGGCGTCCTTGGCCGCGGCCGCCGCGACCTCGGCCGCGGGGCCCTTGGTGGCGACCTCGCCGGCCGGCTCCGCGGCGGGGGGCGCGGGCGCTTGGGCGACCGCTCCCGGCGCGGCAGCCGGCGTCGGCGCGGCGGCAGGCGCAGGCGCACGGGGGCGCGCGGGGCTGGCAGCGACCCGCGCCGCCGCGGGCTCGGTGTGCACGGGGGCGGGCGCGCGCGCGGGCTCGGCGGTCGCCGGCGCCGGGCTCGGGGTGGCGGCGGGGGCGGCAGCCGGCGCCGGGCCAAGGCTGGGCTCGGCCGCAGGCGCCGGCGGCGTCGCGGCCGCTCCGGCCGGCGTGCCCCCAGCCGGTTCGGCCGCGGCCACGGCGGCTGGGGGCGGTCTGCTCGGGGCCGCCGCCGCCGGCGCGCTCGCGGGCGCCGCGCGCCGCGCCGAGAGGCCGAACAGCGTGCCTGCGATGCCCACGCCCAAGCCCACGCCCACCAGCAAGGGCATCAGCCAAGCCGCGCGCGCGGGGCGCGGTGCGAGCTGCGCGCCAGGGGCGATCGAGGACGACAACCCGGGCGGCACCCCGAGCGCAGCCGCCGGGTGCGTTGCGTCGTCGTCCGCCACCGGCGCCGCGGGCAAAAGCGAGCGCCGCGCGCTCGCCACCAGCTGCCCGAGATCGAGCCGGCCGTCGTCGTCGCCCGACTCGCCGTGCTCCACGTGCGGCGCGGCGCCCGCGTTCGAGTCGCCTTCGCCCGGCTCGGCGCCCGCGTCGGGCGGACCGGGCAAGCAGCCCGCGAGCGCATCGAGGTCGTCGCCGCCGTCGCCCGGCGCATCCTCGGCCGCGCTCGGGGCGGCTCCGGCGGCCGCAGCCGGGGCCTGCGCGGGATCGGCTTGATCGGGCGCGACCGCGGTGCCGGCCGACGGTTCCGCCTGCTCTCGCTCCGGCAGCTCTGGCAGGTCCCGTTTATCGTCGGGAGACAACCGCATTCTCCTCGCACCCGGGTGCCCCGATGGCACCCGCCGCTGCGGCGCGCGACCCCGGGCGCCGGACCAGCGCGTCGCTCCGAAAGTTATCCGTAGCAGCCCCAGTTGCGGACGTCCATTGCGACGCTTTGCTCACAGGCCGACTCACGGGGCGATGCGCATGACCAGGGCGTCCTCGGCGTTGTCGGAGTAGTACCTGGGGCGAAGCCCGATGCGCGCGAAACCATACGCCTGGTAGAGCCGAATCGCAGCCTGGTTGGAGGGACGCACCTCCAGGCTCACCGACGCCACCGCGAGCGCGCGGGCGATGCGCAGCAAGTCCTCGAGCAGCGCGCGCCCGTGACCCCGGCGCCGCTGCGCGGGAGCGACCGCGACGTTCATGAGCTGCAGCTCGTCGGCCACGCGCCAGTAGTTGAGGAAGCCGGCGATCGGCGCCTCGGGCTGCGGCCGCAGCACGCGCAGCGCGGAGAACGGCCGGCCCAGCTCCTTGCGCAGCTCCTCGAGTGGCCAGGGCACCGGAAACGACTCCTCCGCGATGCGGTACACGGCTTCGAGATCGCCGGGCCGCGCAGGCAGGATGCTGGCTTTGGAGTCGATCGGCATCGCCGTCCTTGCGCCGTGACCGCGCGCGGCTGGATCGCCGAAGACCTAGCGCCGAAGCGTCAGTATTGCACGTAGATGCGCACCGGCGTGCGCGAGCGCAACACCGTGACCCAGCGCTCGATGGTGCGATTGAGCGCCTCGCGCGAGAGCTTGGCGCGCAGCGCGCGCAGCGCCTGATCGCGGTCGCTCCCGGTAGCCCGCCCGCCCTGCGCCGCGTAGGCGCGCTCGACCTCGGCATCGGTCACCACGGTGACGCCTTCGAGGTTGGCGCTCAGGAACGCCCCGACCACGGCGCGCCGGCGCGCCACCGCCTCGAGCTCGCCGGGCAACGCTGCGAGCGCGTCGAGCAGCTCGCGCATGCGCGCCTGGCCGCCCGCCGAAAGCGCGAGCCGCTTGCGCTCGCGCACGACGTCGGCCGCGGCCGGCGCCGCCGCCTGAACCCGGCGCGCCTCGCGCGCGATCAGCAGCTCGCCGATGATCTCGTTGAGCGTGGCCGAAAGCAGCGTGCTGGGGATCGGCCCCAGCTGCAGCGGCTCATTGCTGCGGCCGCCGAGCGTGATGCGCGCGCGCAGCTCCACGTCGCTCTGCAGCACCACGTCGACGCCGGGGCCGGGGGCGTTGCCGCCGACCACCGCGGCCAGGCCGTCGAGCCGGACCGGGGTGGCGTCGGCACGAGCGCCGCGCGCGGGCCCGAGCCACGCGCCCAGCGCGAGCGCTCCCCACGACAGCGCCAGCCAGGCCCCCGCGCGACTTCCCGCTTGCCGCGCGCGGGTAGAGCGCCCGCCGCGCGCCCGCGGCTCATGCCTCATCGTCTTGCTCGGGGCTCTGGGCTTCGCCGCCCGCGACCTCGCCGCCGCGCACGCGCGGGCGCGGCAGCGGCCGCCGCTCGCGCAGGAACTCCAGAAACTCTTGCGCCAGCTCCAGCTCGCGCACGGGCAGCAGATCGCACAGCTCGCGCAGGCGGTGCCGGGTGGCCTCCGCGACCGCGGCGCGGCTCTTGCGGGCCGGCTGCGTGCGCTCGTGCTGCTCGACCGCGGCCTTGACCTGGTCGGCGGTCGGCACTTGCCACTGCTCGCGCTCCTGGGCTTGCAGCCCGTGGGCCTCCAGCCACGACTCGATCGCGATCCGCAGGCGCTCCGAGCGAAACGCGAACCAGCGCTCGCGGTCGATCGGATAGGTCATCAGCACGTCCTTGAAGCGCCGGAACGCACCCTTGCCGTCGATCGCGGCCACCAGCTTCTGGCGCAGCTCCACGTCCTCGATGGTGGCGATGAAGCGCTCCATCCAGCGGTACTGCTCGCGCGAGGAGACCGGATCGATGCGCATGTAGCCCGGATCGGCCGCGATGCGCGCGTGCGTGGCGGGCTCGGCGACGCCATCCACGATGCGCACCACGTCGCCGCTCTCGAGGTTGAGGTAGCTGTGCACCTCGGGCGCGTTGTTCTCGAACGCGTCCTCGAGCGACTCCCAGGCGATCGGCACGTCCCGGTAGGCGCCCGCGTGGCTCGGCTTGTCGGCGTTCATGGTTTAAGCGTGGCTCCTGGCGCGTTGTACCGCCACGCGCCATCTGTTCAAGTGTTGCTCGCGCTGCGCCGGGCTCATGGCGGGGGCGAACGTGCGCTCGACGCGGTGCACCCGCGCAATCGCCGCGGTGTCCGCGAACACCGACACCGCCAGCCCGGCCAGGTACGCGGCGCCCAGGGCCGTGGTTTCGACGCAAGCCGGGCGGTCGATCGGCAGGTCCAGCAGGTCGGCCTGAAACTGCATCAGCAGCGCGTTCATCGAGGCGCCGCCGTCGACGCGCAGGCGCCCGATCGGACGGCCCGCGTCCTTCATCATCGCCTGCGCCAGCTCCGCGATCTGGAACGCGATGCCCTCGAGCGTGGCGCGCGCCAGGTGGGCGGCCGAGCTGCCGCGGGTCAACCCGCAGATCAGCCCGCGCGCCTCCGGGTCCCAGTGCGGCGCGCCCAGGCCGGCCAGCGCCGGCACGAACACCACGCCCTCGGAGGACTCGACCTTGCGCGCGAGCGCCTCGACCTCGGCGGCGCTCGAGATGATACCGAGCTGGTCGCGCAACCACTGCACCGCGCTGCCGGCCACGAACGCGCTGCCCTCGAGCGCGTAGGTGGTGCGGCCGCCGATGCGCCAGGCCACCGTGCTGACCAGCCCGTGCTGCGAGCGCATCGCCTGCTCGCCGGTGTTCATCAGCAGAAACGCCCCGGTGCCGTAGGTGCACTTGGCGTCGCCCAGCGCGAAGCAGGTCTGCCCGAACAGCGCGGCCTGCTGGTCGCCCGCCATGCCCGCGATCGGAATGCCGTCCGGCAGGCCGGTCACGCCGCGCACGTGGCCGTAGACCTCGGAGTTGCCGCGGACCTCGGGCAGCACAGCGGCGGGCACGCGCAGCGCCTGCAGCAGCTTCGGCTCCCAGGCGCCGCTGCGAATGTCGTACAGCAGGGTGCGCGAGGCGTTGGAGGCGTCGGTCACGTGTAGCGCGCCGCCGCTCAGGCGATAGGCGAGCCAGCAGTCGATGGTGCCGAAGCACAGCTCGCCGCGCTCGGCGCGCGCGCGCGCGCCGTCGACGTGGTCGAGCAGCCACTCCAGCTTGGTGCCGCTGAAGTAGGGGTCGATCACCAGGCCGGTGTGCTCGCGAAACAGCGGCTCGAGCCCGGCCGCCTTCAGCTCCGCGCAGCGCCCCGCGGTACGCCGATCCTGCCACACGATCGCGCGATGGATCGGCCGCCCGCTCTGCCGCTCCCACAAGAGCGTGGTCTCGCGCTGGTTGGTGATGCCGATCGCGGCGCAGTCCTTGGGGTCGACTGCGGCCGCTCGCAGCGCGTCACGCACCGACGACAGCACGCTCGCCCAGATCTCCTCGAGCTCGTGCTCGACCCAGCCGGGCTGCGGGAAGTGCTGCGGAAACTCGCTGGTGGCCCGCGCCAGCACCTCGGCGTGGTCGGAGAGCACGAGCGCGGTCGAGCCCGTGGTCCCTTGATCGATCGCAAGCAGAAAGCGGGCCATCGGCAAATGGACAGGCTACTGCAAGCGTTCGTCGGCTGTAAAGCGGCGCGCCCCGACGGACACCGGACGCGAAGCGAAATCGACCGGCGCCTCGCCGCCGGTCGCGCGCCGCGCCGCCCGTTCGGACGGCGCTGCCGGGACGGGCGGAAACGATCCGGGCTCGCAGGCGTGAGCGGACGCCGTCACCGGGAGCGCTGCCGCGCCGGCACCGCAACGCGTCACTTCTGGTACACGCGCATGTAATCCACGTCCATCGTCGACGGCAGGGGCGTCGAGCTGTCCGGGTCGCCGGGCCAGTCGCCTCCCACCTGCAGTGAGATGTTGAGCCAGAAGGGATCGTTTGCGCCCGCAGCCGCGTTGACCTGGTAGTGCTCGGTCATCACGCCGTCGACGTACCAGAACAGCTCCGATGCGGTCCACTCGAACCCGTAGATGTGGTACTGGCCGTACACGTTGGCAATCGTGTAGGTGTCGTCGCTGCCCGCCGCTCCGTCGACGAACGAGCACGTGCCGCCCGACACCGGGTGTGTGTAGCCGTAGATCACCCCGTCGATGATCTCGAAGATGTCCCACTCTGGCGGCCAGCGGCTCGAGCTGGTCAGCCAGTACGCGGGCCAGAAGCCCTTGCCGGCCGGGACCCGGGCCCGCGTCTCGAAGTAGCCGTAGGTGAACGTGCCGTTGGTGGTGATGCTGCCGGACGTATACGGCTGCCCGTTGGCGTTGCTGGCGCCGCTGGCGCGCTTGGCGGTGAAGGTGGCTACGCCGTCGTGCACGGTGACGCCCTCGGGCACGAAGGCCTGCTTCTGGTGCGAGTCCGAGAAGAACTGCACTCCGAACGGCGCCAGCGTGTTCCACTTGCCGGTGTCGAGCGTGCTGCCGTCGAACTCGTCGCTGAACTTGAGCGTGTAGCCGCTGGGCACGTAGGAGGTGCCCGGATCGGGCGAGCCGCCGCCGCCTCCGCCCGACGAATCCGCGATGCAGCTGAGCGAGACCGCGTGATAGCCCGCATCGCAGCCGCAGCTCGCGGAGCCGCCGCTGGCGCTGCAGCTGCCGTGACCCGAGCAGGTCTGCCCCGCGCAGGGATCTCCGCCGCTCGACGCCGGCCCGATGGTCAGGTTGAGCGGCACGTTGGCCGTGTGCATGAAGCTCTGGCCGGGCCCGCTGTCCCAGGCGTAGACCGTCCAGGTGCTCGAGCCGCTGGCCAGCGCCGAGGCATCGACGCTGGCGCTGAACGCGCCGTCCGCCGCGGGCGTGGCCTGGACCAGCGGCGGGTTCTGGTGCGTCGCGTCCCACACCTCGACGTTCAAGAAGCCGGGCGCGCGACCGCTGACCGTGACGGTGCCCGAGACCGTGGCCCCGTCGGCCGGCGCGTCGACCACCAGCGTGAAGTCCGGCAGCGGTGGCTGCGCGGCCCCCGCGTCCGTGCCCCCGGTTCCACCGCTGCCCCCCGTGCCCCCCGTGCTGCTGGTGCCCGGCATGCCGCCGCCGCCGGTGCCGCCGCTCGCCGAGACGCTGCCGGCACTCCCCGCGCTCGGGCCGCCGGGCGCGACCGCGCTGCCGCCGCCGCTTCCCCCGGACGCGGCCGCACGCCCCCCAGAGCCGCCCCCAGGCCCGCTGCCGCCGCTGCTCGTGGGACTACCCGTGGGGCTGGCAGCGGGAGCGCCGCTGCCTGCTGCGCACAGGCCTTGATCACACAGCCCGCGGTCGCCTGTGCCCGCATTCTCGCACGCGGCAAGCGCCCATGCCGCGACCACCAAGACCGGAAGCTTGCCGTGAGCCCGAAAACGTTCGCGCATGTGCACCCATCCTGTTTTGGAAGTGGGCGCGGCGCGCAGCCCCCGTGGCTCACAAAAGCGTCACAGTCCCACCAGCACGCCCACCGCCAGGCTGACCGACGGCACCCCCGCGCTGCCGCTGTCCTTGCCGGCGATCACCACCACCGGATGCGGCAGCAGCCAGAGCACACCGAGCTCCGCGCTCAGCAGCGTCTGCGAGCCGAGCCGCGCCACCCCGCCCACGCCGGCGTTCGACAACCACGACAGCACGTCGTCGCTCACCGCCCTGTACGGCGAGGCGGCCGAGCCCGCCGTGTGCAGATGGAACACGCCGGTGCCGACCCAGCCGAAGGCGCCGAAGCGGCGCACCGCTGTCGCCAGGCCGATGTCGACGCTGGCCAGCTCTTGGCGTACGACCGCGCGCCCCTCCGCGCGCGCGGGCTCCGGACCGAGCAGCGGCCCCGCCAGCGACAGCCGGCCGAACACGCGGCCGAAGCCATATTGCAACCGCAAGCTGGGCCCCAGCGCAGCGTGCAGCCCGCCCGTGCCCTGCAAGCCGAGCACGCTCACCCCCAGCGCGGTGCCCGCGAACGCGGGGTGGCGCGGCGGCACGCTCGGCGGCAGCGCCGGCTGCACGAAGCGCAGCACGTCTTTGGGCGGCGCCACCACCGGCTCGCTCGGGCGCTGCGGCTCGGCCAGCTCCAGCAAGCTCGCGCGCAGCAGCTCGAGCGCGCGAATCGCGAGCACGGCAGCCGCGTTGCTGGCGCTGCCCACCTCGAGCCTGCGCACCACCGTCTTGCCGGTGATGTGATCGCTGATCCACACGTCCGCGAAGGCACCGAAGCTGGCGCGGTTGAGCGACACCGTCGCGAAGCTGCCGCCGCTGCCCGCGGCGTGCTCGACCTCGGCGCGGGCGTCGCCCGGTGTGCCCTGCGGCGCCTGCTCCACCTCGACCACCTCGAAGCCCGCGCTCTTGAGCTCGGCGCGCAGGCGCGTGCTGGCGTCGCGCAGCAGTCGATCGCTCGAATCGCTGCGCACCAGCGCCACGCGCGAGCGCCTGCTCTGGGCCGCGGCCGCTGGCGCAAGCACGAGCGCGCACGCCGCGGCCGCGCACGCCAGCGCGACGAGCCGGCCGCTCATGGACGCTGCAGCACCTCGCGCGCGTAGGCGGCGTACGCGCCCCTGGGGAAGCGCTTCAGGTACAGCTCGGCCACCCCGCGCGCGGGTGCGTCCTCGCCCGTGCGCACCAGCACCCCCAGCTTGCGTCCCAGCGCCTCGGCCGCGAACGCCCCGTGCGGCGATTGCCGCAGGTAGCGGTCGTACCAGCGCAGGGCCTGCTCCGGCGAGCCGTCGTCGTCGGCCATTCGCCCCAGCACGAAAGCGGCGGCGTGGGCCTCGGCCGAGGCGCCGAAGCGCGCGCGCTGCGCCAGCAGCCCGCGCCGCGCCAGCGCGCGATCGCCCGCGTAGCGCGCCGCGTCCGAGAGCGCGACCAGATTGGCGAGCGGGCCTCGGTGCAACGTGGCATCGATGCCGCGAGCCTGTGCTGCGGCCAGCACGCCGCGGAAGTTGCCGCTGGTGAGCAGCTCCGACCAGCTCGGCGCCGGGTGCGTGGGCGGCGCTGCAGCCGGCGCGTGCTCGCGGGGGTGCGGCGCAGGCGCAGGCTCGAGCTTCGGGCTCGCGCTCGCGACCTTGGCGGCCGCGAGCAACGACAGCTCGGCGTTGCCGGTCTGCGCGTGCGCGACCAGGCGCTGCCCAGCTGCCAGCCGGATGCCGCCCTGCAGCGCCGGACCGTGCACCACCACGCTGCCGTTGTGCAGGCGCACCTCGAGGCGCCCGCCACGCTTGGACCAGTCGACGTCGAACACGGTGCCCGTCACGTCGATCGAGTAAGGGCCGGCGCCGATCCGCCAGTGGGTGTGGGGCCGGTGCACCACGCGCGCGCGCAGCGTGCCGGCTCCGAGGACGACCTGCGCGCCATGAGCGCTCAGCTGCGCCACCCGGCTCTTGCTGCCGGGGCCGAGCTCGATTCTGCGTGCCTTCCGAAAACCGCAGCAGGCCCGCGCCCTGGTCGGCCGGCACCCCGAGCCACTGGCCTTCGATGCGCAGTGCCGAGCCCGACACGCGATATTGGATTGGCCGCGGCTCGCGCAGCGCCACCCCCAGCGCCACGACTGCGGCGACGGCGGCGGCGGCGACCAGCGCAGCCAGCGGGGCGCGAGCCAGCCCGCGCGGCCATGGACGGCGCCGGCGGTCGAGCGCGGCCAGCAGCCGCTCGCGCGCGGCGGCGTCCTCGGCCGGGCCGGCGGCGCCATCGAGCGTGCGCGCGAGGCGCCCGAGCGCGCTGGCGCCCGCGTCGGCGCGCTCGGCTTCGTCGGCGGGCATCACGGCTTCTCCGGCAGGTAAGGGGCCAGCATCGGGTCCTTGGCCGCCAGGCGGGTCACGCGCTTGGCCGCCTCCGCGACGCGCCGCTTGGTGGTGGCCAGCGAGCAACCCAGAACCGCAGAGAGCTCGGCCAGCCCGAGGCCCTCGACATAGCGCAGCACGAACACCATGCGGTGGCGCGCGTCGACCCGGTCGAGCACGGCGTACAGACGCCGCAGCGTCTCGCGTTGCTCCAAGCGTTGCGTGTCCTCGATCGGCTCGGGATCGGGCAGCACGCCGTCGTGCGACAACAACAGCCAGCGACGCGCGCGCCGCCGCCGCAGCTCGCTTACGGCCACGTGCAGCGCGATGCCGATCAGGAAGCTGCGCAGGGCGCTGGGCTCACGCAGGTTGTCGATGTCGCGAAACAGGCGCAGGAACGCATCCTGCACTGCGTCCTCGACGTCGGCGGAGGGGCCGAGCGCCCGCTGCATGACGCGGCGCACCAGGGTCGCGTAGCGTTCCCACACGCGCAGGGCCGAAAGCGGCGCGTGCGCGCGAACCGCGCCGACCAGCTCGGCGTCGCTCGGCTCCGGTGCCGGCCCCGGCGTCACCAGACGCATGCGCGGATGGCTTCGGCCGGGCGGACCCGAGGCGCTGGGCATGCTCAACCTCATATCCCGTAGGCGCCGGGAAACAAAGCAGTGGCTCAGGAATTTTCCGGGGGTCAGAACACCTGGGGTGAGCTGCGCAGTGGAGCGCATGGTCAGCTCGGTCAGCTCGTCGACGCCGCTCGAAGCCACCGGGTAGACGTGCACGCCGAGATCGCTCGCCGCGCGCACCGCGTCCGCCATCGCGGAGGCCTTGTCCGCGTGGTGCGGCGCGCCGGCGACCCAGAAGAGCGCGCCGCGCGGGCGATTCAGCCGTCGCCGGGCTCGCCGGCGCCTTGCCCGCTCTCGCCGGGCTCGCCGTCGTCGTGCTCGCCGGAGGCGCGCTCGCGGTAGAGCTCGTAGGCCGGGCCCAGCGCCTCGGCGACGGACTGGCGCAGCGGCTCGAGCGTTTCGTGCTCCACGCCAGCGTCCAGCGCATCCTCGAGACAGGCCAGCGCGGCGACGAATCGCCGGCGCTCGATGAAGCAGCGTGCCAGCAGCGGCAGCAGCTCCCTGGGCGCGGCGCCCAGCGCGAGCGCGCGCCGCAGCAATCCGATCGCCTCGCCGTAGCGCGCGCTGTCGACGCGCGCGCGGCCCAGCAGGGCGAACGCCGGCGCGGCGGCCGCCAGCTCCTGGCCGAACTGGATGCCGAGCCGCAGCACGTCCTCGGCCCACTCGACCTGCCCCTTGCGCAGGTAGGCTTCGCCCAGCGCGCACAACGCGCGCACCAGCTTGGAGCGCTCCGCGTTGCCCAGCGCCTGCCCCTGCGGCGTACGCAGGAACATCGAGAGCGGGCCCGGCCAGGAACCGAGCAAGCTCACGGTCTCGTCGTAGTCGCCGCGCGCGTTGGCTACCTCGGCCGCGGGCACGCGCTTGAAGTCGATCGAGAACGGCTGGCTCGGGCGCGAGCGCGCGAGCTCCGAACGGATCGCGTTGTGGATCACATCGCGCAGCCCCTGCGCGCTGATCGCCTCGGTGCCGCCGCCCAGCTGCAGCCGCAGCATCGGCTCCTGATCGCCGCCCACCTCGATCGCCTGAAGCCCCAGGCCGAAGATCGGCGCCAGCAGCAGGTAGCGGCGGCCGATGAAGCGCCGGATGTCGTCGGGGCTGGGCTCCTCGGGCAGCTCGGCGTCGGCTTCCTCGCTCGCCAGCAGGGCGGCGCCCAGGCGCTCGCGCAGGTCGGCCAGCGCCATGCGCTGGACCTCCCCGTCGTCGCCCAGGCTGAAGTCGACCAGCGAGCTGTGCGGGCTATGCGGATCGTAGGCCACCGACGCGATGCGCACCCCGGTGATGAAGGAGAACGCGACGAAGCGCCGGCCGATCACCTGGCACAGCTGCTCGAACTCAGGCAGCTCCTCACCCAGCTGCTCGAACCAGCCGTCGGCACGGATCTCATCGAGGTCGACGACCTTGCGGAAAGGCTGTTCCAAAACGCGTTCGTCCGTCAGTCCATCATAGAGTAGCGCACCCCCTGGTGGGCAGCGCTCCTGCGGACTAACACCCCATCTTCTGCCTGTACCAGTCCAGGGTGCGCTTGAGACCCACATCGAGATCGACGCGGGCTCGGAAGCCCAGACGCTGCTCGGCCTTCTTCACGTCCGGCACGCGCAGCTCGACGTCCGCGAACTCCCAAGGCACGAATTGCAGCTCCGAACGGCTCCCCGCGGCCTCGATCACCAACCGCGCCAGCTGGTAGATGGTCACGGTGCTGCGCGGGTTGCCGATGTTGAACGACTCGCCCACCGCCTCCTTCCGCTCGAGGCACAGCTCGATCCCATCCACGATGTCGTCGATGTAGCACCAGGACCTGATCTGGTCGCCCTCGTTGTGAATCAGCACCGGCTCGTTCTTGAGCGCGCGCACCGCGAACGCGTGGACCGCGCCCTCGCCGATCTGACCCGGTCCGTAGATGTTGAAGGGCCGGATCGAGCAGGTCGGCAGCCCGTGCTGGCGGTAGTAGTTGTGCGCGAGGTGCTCGGTCGCGAGCTTGGAGACCGCATAGGTCCAGCGCGCCTCGCCCACCGCGCCCAGGCTGGTGACGTCGGCCTCGCGCACGCGGAAGGCGTAGGTGCCGAAGACCTCGCTGGTCGAAAAGTCGATCAGGCGACGCACGCCGCCCTGGCGCTGCGCAGCCCGCAGCACGTTCATCGTGCCCTCGAGGCTCACCTCCATCGTGACCACGGGGTTCTTGCGCACCGTGTCGACGCCGGCGATCGAGGCCATGTGGACGACGTAGTCGGCGCCGCGCATCGCCTGGGTCACCGCGTCCATGTCGCGCACGTCGTTGACGCACAGCTCCACGTTGGGGTGGCGGTCCAGGCCCGCTTCGGCCAGCGCGTTGCGCCGCAGCGTATCGAGGATCCGCACCCGGTTGTCCCCGCACAACCGCCTGCACAACGCAGTCCCTATGAACCCCGCACCGCCCGTGATCAGCACGTTCGCGCCGCGAATCATCGCCCCGTGCTCCTCGAGCCCCGCCTGGGTGAGCACCTGCGCGGAGCGTAGCGACCCCGCGGGAGGGTGGGGCCCCGACAGCTTTGCTGGCGGGGCGGGAGGGTCGCGTGACCCTCCCGGTGACAAGAGCTCCCGATGAACCCCGCACCGCCCGTGATCAGCACGTTCGCGCCGCGAATCATCGCCCCGTGCTCCTCGAGCCCCGCCTGGGTGAGCACCTGCGCGGAGCGTAGCGACCCCGCGGGAAGGTGGGGCCCCGACAGCTTTGCTGGCGGGGCGGGAGGGTCGCGTGACCCTCCCGGTGACAAGAGCTCCCGATGAACCCCGCACCGCCCGTGATCAGCACGTTCGCGCCGCGAATCATCCAAGCACTATAGCGGAAAGCGCGCCCGGCCGCCTGATTCGCGGGCGTCCCCCCGGCCTCGCTCGAAACCCCACGGTTGCGGCCCTGGCCAGCTCGGCGGCTCTGCCGCACACTCTGCCAGGGTGACTAGCGCACAAGAGGACGGCGCGCCGGCCGCCGACGGCGAACGACTCGTGCTGTGGCAGCGCGCGACCTGCAGCCCGGGTCCCGAGTCGGAGTCCGAGGCCCTGGCCTGGCGCCGGCGCGTCGCCACCCGGCTCTCGGTGGCCGGAGCCGAGCCGCTGGTGACGGTGGGCAGCAGCGTCGCGGTCGCCTTCAATCCGCTCGAGCTCGACGAGGTGGTGGAGCTCGCCCTGGGTCTGCTGCGCGATGCGCATACCGACGCGGCGCGGCAAGAGGTCGCGTGCGGGCTCGCGCTGGGCGCGGTCGAGCGTTGCGCGGAGGACGGCACGCTCGCGGGCACCGCGCTCGACCGCGCGCAGGCGCTGGCCAACTGCGCGGGCCCAGGCGAGCTGGTGCTGGACGAGGCTGCACACGCCAGGACCGACGAGGTGTACCTGTTCGCGCGCATGCTGGCGGCCGGTCCGCTGGCGGCGCACGTGATCGATGGCCGCCATCCGCGCAGGGCCGAATGCCGGCGCGCGCTCTCCGCGCTGCGCCCGGTGCCGCTACCCCCTACGGCGCGCCAGGCCTTCGAGCAGCTGGCTGCGCTCGCCGGCGCGCCCGAGACGCACGCGATCGCCGTGCGCGCGAGCGCGTCCCACGTGGCCCTCGACCACCTCGAGCGGCTGCGCCTGGAGCTGCTGCCCGCGTTGGTGCTGCGGCTCTCGCGCAGCGCGGGGGGGCTGCAGCCGCTCGGCGGCCTGCAGATCGCGCTGCAGCGCGCGCGCGGGGCGCTGCCGGCCGGGCTCGACGATGCGCTCCGCGCCGGAGTCGCGCGCATGAGCCAGGGCCACGCGGTCTCGCGCGAGGAGGCCGTGGTCACCCTGCGCGAGCTGCTGCGGCAAGCGCGCGCGCCCGGGTGCGCGCGACCCTGGATCGTGCTGGAACGCCCGGTGGAGCTCGACCCGGCCAGTCTAGTGGTGCTCAGCGATGCGCTCGAGGGCGCGCAGCCCGATTACCTGCTGTGGCTGCTGGTCGACGAGCGCGCGGGCTTGCCCTCGGCGCTGCGCGCGATCGACCACCAAGAGGTGGGCCTGGAGCCGCTGGGCGAGCACGACCGCGTACGCGTGGCCGAGGCCGCGCTCGGGCTCGAGCCCGGGGCGGAGATCGCGCGTCGCGTGGCGCGACTCGGCGGCGACACGCTGCTCGGCATCGTCGAAGCTGCGCGCACGCTGGTGGGCGCTGGCGACCTGGTGCTCGACGCCGAGAGCTTCCGCTGGCGCACGCGCCCGCGCAACGCCTCGCTGCCGATTCCGATCGAGGGCTTGCTGACAGAACGCATCGCGGGCCTGCAGCCGCACGGCCATCGCGTGCTCGAGGCGCTGTGCGTGGCGCCCCCCGCCGCCGAGCGCGCCCTGATCGAGCGTGTCGCGGCCGCCGACGGCCTGACGGCCGAGGCGCTGGCCGCGGGGCTCGACCAGCTCGCGCGCGAGGGCTGGCTCGACCCGGACGGGGGCCTGGGCTCGCTCGAGCCCGCGATCCGCAACGCGGTTCGCAACGGCATGCCGCCGGCGCGCGCCGCGGAGCTGCATCGCTTCGTGGCCGACGCGCTGCAGGCCCACTCCGCCGGCGCGCCGGCGCCCGGATTCGCGCGCGGCTTGCTCGCCCATCACCTGGCCCAGGGCGGGCGCGAGCGCGCGGCGGCCGAGGCGCTACTGGACGCGGCCCAGGCTGCCAGCGAGGGCGGCTTTGCGCGTGTGGCGGTGCGGCTGGCGGCCTTCGCGCGCAAGCTCGACGGCTCCAACGAGACGCGCCACAAGGCGCGGCGCGTGGCCGGCACGCTCGACACCCACCCCAGCGCGGCCTCGACGCTGCCGCCGCAGGCCGAGCCGGAAGGGCCCGACACGGCGGAGCACCGGATCCCGTCTGCGCCGCCGCAGCCCGATCCGCGGCAGCTCGCGTCCGCGGCCATGCGCTCGGCGGTCGGTGCGATCGCGCGCGGCGAGCTCGACGCCGCCGAGGGTCTGATCGACACCGCGGTTGCGGCGGGCTGGGGCCGCCACGCGGCGCAGCGCTTGTGGGCGATCGTGCACCTGGCCAAGGGCCACGTGCCTGAAGCGGTGCGTGCGCTGAAGCAGGCCCAGATGGCCGGCGGTGGTGCGGCCACGCGCAGCCGCGAGGCGCTGGCCGCCGCGCTGATCCTGCTCGAGTCGGGAGCCCCACTGGACGCGTTGCGCTCGGCGTTGGAGGCGCTGGCCGCGACACGCCGCGCACACGACGGCGGCGGCGAACGGGTAGCGCTGCGCCTGCTCTCGGACTGCTACCGCGCGCTCGGCCACGACACGCAAGCCGAGCGCATCGCCGGTGCAGCCGGCACGCTCAGCACCTGACCCGGCCACCATCCCCGTCACGACACCGGCCAGCCAGATCCGATCGGGTTCGTGAGCGTGATCGTAGTCGAAGATCGCAGGCGTTGACGGGGATCGACCACGACCGCGACTTGGCTGGGCAATGCCCTCGCTTGCTCGGTTGTCGACTCGGGTTTGCGGTGCTACCCAGCCGCAGGGCAGGAGCTTCCATGGCGATCAAGACCAACCCGGGAAATTTCTTCGAGGACTTCGAGCGCGGGGCGACGCTGGTGCACGCGGTGCCGCGGACGGTCACCGAGGGCGACTGTGCGCTCTATATCGGGCTCACCGGCGACCGCTACCCGCTGCACTGCTCGGCCGAGCACGCGCGCTCGCTCGGCTACCGCCGCGAGACCGTCAACGACCTGCTCGTGTTCCACATGGTCTTCGGCAAGACCGTGGGCGACGTCTCGCTCAATGCGGTGGCGAACCTGGGCTACGCCGGGCTGCGCTTCCTGCAGCCGGTCTATCCGGGCGACACCCTGCGCTCGGTCTCCGAGGTGCTGGGCAAGAAGGAAAACGCCAGCGGCCAGAACGGCATCGTGTGGGTGCGCACCACCGGGCTGAACCAACGCGATCAGAAGGTGCTCGAGTACTGCCGCTGGGTGATGGTCAACAAGCGCGACGCCAGCACCAAGACCCAGGCCAGCGACCGGCCGCAGCTGCCCGGCAAGGTGGA
This sequence comes from uncultured delta proteobacterium, assembly GCA_963778655.1. Taxonomy (GTDB): domain Bacteria; phylum Myxococcota_A; class Polyangia; order Polyangiales; family JAFGIB01; genus CAVZVA01. Next base: position 33,483 of record CAVZVA010000005.1, on the reverse strand, counting down.
GCCCGCCGAGCTGGTGGTGCCCGAGTGCCTCGATCTCGCGCGCTACCAGAGGTGGCCCTCGGGCGGGCGTTTCTACCTCGAGGACTACGAGCCCGGCGAGCAGATCCAGCACTGCGACGGGATGACGATCGAAGAGGCCGAGCACGCGATCGCGACGCGGCTGTATCAGAACACCGCGCGGGTGCACTTCGACGCCCACGCGGCCAAGACCACGCGCTTCGGCAAGCGCCTGATCTACGGCGGCCACGTGATCAGCGTGGCGCGCGCGCTTTCGTTCAACGGCCTGGAGAACGCGCTCGCGATCCTGGCCGTCAACGCCGGCGCCCACAGCAATCCGACCTTCGCCGGCGACACCATCTACGCCTACAGCGACGTGTTGGAACGGGCCGCCCTGCCCGGCCGCAGCGACGTCGGCGCGCTGCGCACGCGCCTGGTCGCCCTCAAGAACGCCGACCCCGCCCGCGAGTCGATTCCGCTGAAGCTCGAGAAGGACGGGCGCGCAAGCTACCACCCGAGCGTGGTGCTGGACCTCGACCTGTGGCTGCTGATGCCGACGCGGCGCTGAGCCGCGGGGGCGCAGCTTTCCCCTGTCCTTGCAAGCGCTTGCAGCACTCGGGCGGCGACCTGCTCGGCGAGCGATTCCAGGTTCGATTCCAGGTCTTGGGCGCCCTGGGCTCCGGGAAGCGTCCCGGCCGGCAAGGGTGTGCCCGTATGCTGTCAGCCGAGGATCGCGATGAAATCACGGCGCTTTTCGTGTGGCAATCCGTGCGGAGCGCGTGATGGGATTGGTCTCCGATTCGAGTAAGGTCTGCGCATGTCGAGCTTGTCGCTGCAGTTCCTGTTGCTGACCATCGCGGGTTGGATGACTCGCGAGGCTGAGGTGATCAGGGTTCTTTGAGTAGCTTCGCCGGGATGCCGACCGCCGTGCGATCGCGCGGGACATCCTCCAGCACCACCGCGTTGGCGCCGATGGTGGCGTTCTCGCCGATGCGCACGCCGCCGAGGATCTTCGCACCCGCGCCGACGTTGACGCGCCGTTCGAGCACGGGTGCGTCGAACGGTGCATCCAAGTGACGATTCCCGAGCGTCACACCCTGACGCAAGATGCAGCCGTCGCCGATCACGCTGTTGCCGTGGATCACGACACCGCCTTGATGTTCGATCACGACGTTGCGGCCGATCCTTGCGCTGTAGGGCAGCTCGATGCCGTAGTGGTTGCGCACGAAGCGGTAGGCCATGCGATAACCGATGCTCAAGCCGGCGCGCGGTAGCAGCGGCCAATGCATGCGGTAGTTGCCGAAGCGATGGACCGCCAATGCGCGAAAGCCCGGGCGCGTGGAATCGCGCGCGTGCGCTTTCCAATCTTCGACCCAGCACTGCCAGAGCTCGCGCAGGGTCGCGGGCCCTTGCCGTGGCGGCACTTGGGCGGACTCGCCCTTTCGTACGGTTCCGCTCATTCGATGCGGGCAGGTTCGACCGCAGCACCTCGCCCGAAGATGCCGTGACGCACGAAGTCGCGCACCATGAAGGGTGGATCGCGCGAAGGTTTGGATTGGGCCACGCGCCGGATGCGGTGCAACGTGTAGCCGAGCAAGAACGCAGAGTCGGCGAGCGCAGCATGAAAGACGCCGTGGTTCTTCAAGAAGTAGCGGCGTCGTGAATCGAACCAGTAGGCAGGCAAGCGGCGCGGGGCTTGCTTTTCGTTGGTGACGCCGGTGCTCGCGCCCGCGACGTGCACCACGCGACTTTGCGGAACGTAGTACGTGCGGTAACCGGCGCGCTTGGCGCGCAGCAAGAAGTCGACTTCTTCGAAGTACAGAAAGTACGCCTCGTCGATCAGCCCGATGCGCTCGAAGACTTGGCTACGCACCAACATGCTGGCGCCGGCCACCCAGTCGACCTCGCAGCTGTCTTCGGAGATCGGGCGCTGCACGACGCGATTGCCGAGCAGACGGGTCACGATGCCCAGCTGCAGGCCGCGATCCAGCTCGGACCAGGCGCTCGGGAAGTTGAACGCCGAGTAGTGAGGCGTGCCGTCGGGATCCTCGAGGCGGCTGCCCGCGATGCCCGCTTCCGGATGCGCTTGCAGGAAGTCGAGCAGGGCGCGCACCGCGCCCGGACGCAACTCGGTGTCGGGATTCAAGAGCAGCACGAACTCGGGCGGGACAGGGCGCGCCAGCGCGGCACGAATCGGCGCGTTGTTGCCGTAGGCGTAGCCGCCATTCTTCGGCAGCGGTTCGCAGCGCGCCCACGTGCCGAAGCCCTCGCTGCTGATGGCGGCAGCGATCTGCTGCGCCGAGCCGTCACCGGACGCGTTGTCGGTCACCACGACCTCGACCGGTGCCAACGAAGGGACCTCGCGCGCGAGCGAACGCAGGCAAGCGATCGCCAAGTCCGCCGTGCGGTAGTTCAGGATGACGATCAACAATCCGGAGGTCGATCGTCCGGCATCTGGGGTCGAAACCGAGGCCAATGCATTCACCTGCAAACTACCGCTACAGCCTCCAACACAGGCCTCTGAAAGTCACGCATTCATCGCGAAATTGGCCACTGCGGCTCGCCTCGACATCGGCCGCGCCTTTACGCCGAAGCCAAGCAAGTCCGATACGGCGGAGGGGGGACGATTTGCGGGCCAGCGGCAGGCCGGGGTCCTTATGGGCGGCTGTCGAGCAGGTCGTGTATGCGGGCTTCGACGCGCGCCCCAAACACCCCTCGTTCCGCAAGCGGCCGTATATGTTCGGTGCCCCACAAGCTCGCCAGCAGCGCACGCGCGCGATGATGGAAGGCTTGGCCGGCTACGGCGCGTGCTCGGAGCGCTTCCGGCGGGGCCGGCGCATGACGCATCTTCCCGAAGGCACCTACCCGCCGCCGCTGCGCCAAGCGGCGTAATCGGGTTGTCGGACTGCGCGCGGTAGCGTTCTGCCGGGCCGCCTGCGCCACCCTCAACGTCCGGTGCGCTGCGGGCGCGCGACCGGCGAGCTCCGCCTGAAGATCGCCAGCGTCGACCGCGCACCTTCACTGTTGGACTTGGGGCTCGGCTTGCGCATTGCGATTTGGCCCGCGAACGGCACGCGCGAAGAAGCAGGCGCCGCGCTCGACGCGCCCCGCTGGCCGCTCAAGGCTTGCGGGCGCGCCGCTTGAACGGCTTGCCGGCCACGGACCTCGCGCGTTTCGGCGGACGCGGTGCCGACCTGTCCCGCGCTTGTCCGCGTGCAGCGGCAGCCGACTTGCCCGCACCGGCGCTGCCATCCGCCGCGCGCTGGATCAGCACACCCGGCTCACGGGGATCCGGTCGGGCGGCAGCCCGCGCGAAGTCTTCTGCCACCTCGCTGTCGACATCGACGATGGCATAAGTCGGCGCGACGTGGATCGCACCGACATCCCGTCCACGAATGTCTCCGCGCCGGCAGACCACGGCCAACAAGCGGCGTGCATCCGCGCCCTTGAGCTGCCCCCACGACACACGAAAGGGCGTGAAGCTGCGGGCGGCAGCGCCGGTCCGCGCGGTGCCGTTGTCGCCGCGCGGTGCCGCGCCCGGCCCGGCCTGGCGTTCGACTCTCGATCGATCATCGCGCGGACCGGGCGCATCGTAGCGCGGGCGATCCTCGCGCGAGGCGCCGCGGTCGCAACGCGGCCTGCTCGGTCGGTCGTCGCGCGAGCCTCGGCCCTCGAAACGCTGGCCTTTGCGACCGCGATCGCGCGCCGGGCGCTCACTGAAGTTGCGGACCTCACGCGGCTGCGCGCAGGTCTTCTGCGAGCGCGCCAGCAGGCGACTCAGCGTGCGCTCGATCGATCCGGCAGCGACCAAGCGCTCCGCCAGCGCCTGCCAGCGTTGCTCCTCCGCCTTGACCTCCTCACTCTGCTGCGTGAGCTCGGCCAGCACGCGCTCGTCGTCTGCACGCTTGATCTGCTCGGCGGTCGGAATCGCTTCGAAGCGGTGCTGGATGCCTAGGCCGCGCAACAAGCGCGTGGCGTGCACGACGGCCGCCGGCGCAACCAACAAGGCACTGGTACCGCGCCGTCCCGCGCGGCCGGTCCGCCCGCTGCGGTGAGTGTACGCGTCGGCGTTGGTCGGCAGCTCGGCATGAATGACGCGGGCCACGTCCTGCACGTCGATGCCGCGCGCTGCGACATCGGTCGCGATCAGCGCGCGCAGTCCCCCTTGCCGAAACGCCGACAGCGTGCGCGTGCGCGCGGCTTGCTCCATCTCGCCCGACAGACCGCTCGCTGCGAAGCCGCTCACGACCAACTCGTTGGCGAGGTGCCCGGCATCGGCGCGCGTGCGCACGAACACCAGCGTCTGATCCTCCGGGTGCGCGAGCAACAAGTTGATGATCGCAGCCAAGCGCTCGCGCGACTCGACGATGTGGATCACGTGGTCAATGTCGGCGTTCGCCGCTCCGAGCCGCGTGCCCTCGACATGCGCGGGTTCGTTCTGCACCGCGTCGGCGAGCGAACGCACCATCCGCGGGAAGGTGGCCGAGACCAAGTGGGTCAAGCGCGCTTCGGGCAGCGTCTGAAAGATCGCCTCGAGATCTTCGCGAAAACCCAGCTCGAGCATGCGATCGGCTTCGTCCAAAACCACCGCGGCGACTGCGCTCGCGTCGATCGAGCCGCGCTTCAGGTGATCGAGCAAGCGGCCGGGCGTGCCGACCACGACCGCAGGAGCTTTTGCGAGCGCGCGCAGCTCGTCACGATAACTGGCGCCGCCCGTGGTGGTCGCGAGACGGACGCCGCTCTCGGCGTACAACCACGAGAGCTCTTCTTGGACTTGATGCGCCAGCTCGCGCGTCGGCGCGATCACGATGGCGCGCGGCCGCGCGATGCCCGAGGTCACCACTGCCGGTTCAGTGACGACCGAACGCAAGATGAGCCCGATCGCGATCGTCTTGCCCGAACCAGTCTGCGAGGTGATGCGAAGGTCACGCCCGCTCAACTTGTCGCCGAGCACGGCGCGCTGCACCGCAGTCAGCTCGCTGTACCCCTTGCGCTCGATCGCGGCCAACAACTCGGGGGCAAGCAAGGATGCATACTCGGTCAACGCCATCGTGGCCGTGCTGGTAGCAGAATGCGCGCACGAGTCCAGCCACTTGCCAATTTGACCGCCCCAGCGTCGCTAGCGGTGCCGCCGCGCGAGCGTGGATCGTTTGAATGCAAAACCAAAGCTCACGACTCGTCTCGTACGCGTGCCCGTCCCTGTGCACGTTTTCGTGCCCGTACACCACGACGCATGACGCGCTTTGCCGAGCCCCGGGCCGGTCTGTTTCTGGTTGCCGATCCACCCGGGGTCTAAGCCCGCGGCGATCGAGTCCTCGAGGCTATTGAGCGGGCTCGCCTCCAACGACACCCGCAACCCCGCGGAGAAAGCGCGCTAGCAGATGATCCCCGAGAGAGGGCTCGGAGCGCCAACTCCGGGCCGCTTCTCAAACGCGTTCCACAGATCGTCGCTGCTCAGCCCCCCTTGCGCGCAGCTGTCCAGCAGCGGGCCCTGGGCCCTCGCGCGACCGGACTCGTCGAACCTGAGCGCCCCAGCGTGGCGTTTCGGCGTGGCCAGTCAGCGGGCAGCGCGAGGAAGCCTCGCCTTACTTGCGGGCGTGGGCAGCTTCTGAGGCGGGCAGGTTCTTGATGCTCGCTTTCAATTCGTCGAATCGGGTTTCGATCCGGGCCTTGTAGTCGGACCAGCCCGCCGCGGTCTGGCTTTCCATGCTCTGGACCTGCCCACGCAGGTCATCGCGACGAAGCTCGAGGTCGTGAATGCTGGTGTCGAACTGCACGCGCGCCGCCGGGGTAAGCTTCTGGGCCGCCGAACGCGCCTGATCGAGCAGGTTGTCGACCTCATTCGCTTGCTTCTGACACCACTCACGGAAGTCGTTGCGCGCCTTCGCGATATCGAGATTCGCCGCGCGAATTTCTTCGTTGGCCTTTGTTTGCGCCGTAGCGGTTATTTCGTTCGCTTCGCGCTGCGCCTTCGCGATGTCGTCTGTGGCCTTGCCTTGCGCTTCGGCCGTCTTCTTGCTCAAGTCCTCGCTCGCTTCCGCGGCCTTGTTGGTCGCCGTCTGCTGCGCTTGGTTTGCGTTGTCTTGCGCGTCTTCCGGTGAGCGGCTGCAACCGGCCGCTACGAATAGCACCGACGCTACGAACATCGTCATCTTGGAGCAATTCATGGTGTGGTTCTCCGACATGACGCGCTGCAGCGCGTCGGCTTTGTGTGCTCACGGCTGTCGGCTTCGGGAACCGCCATCCGTGCTCGCCTCACTTCGCAAACATCGAGTCGCAAACATCGAGCCAGCGCTTCCGGAGCGTGGTTCTGACGAGGGTTCTTCGTGAGAGGCGCTGCAAATCGTTCCCACTCGGCATTTTCGCCACACCGTGAGGGTGCCCGGCGCGGCGTTCCGTACAGAGTCAGGTCGCGTGCTCGCGGCGCCGATTGCGTGGCATGGAGATTGCAGCCTCTCCCAAGCACAACGAGAGCGCAGCCGCTGGCGGCGTCATCGAAAGGATCCGGTCATGGGCAATACAAGCAAGCGGGTAGAGGGCAAAGCCGACGAGATCGCTGGCAAGGTCAAGGGTGCCTTGGGCAGCCTGACCGGCAATGAGCGGATGGAGACCGAGGGCAAAGCCAAGGAGCTCAAGGGCGAGGCGAAGCAGGGGGTTGCGAAGGCCGCGGAACGCACCAAGGGGCGCATCGATGAGGTTGCGGGCAAAGCCAAGCAGGTCGTCGGCTCGTTGGTCGGCAGCGAGCAGATGGAGCTCGAAGGCAAAGCCAAGGAGCTCAAGGGCGAGGCCCGTAAGGAGGGGAATCGCTGAACAACTCGTGTCGTCGTCCGGGTGTGGATCTCGTGCTGAGCAGCGATCACGTTTGGTTCGAGATTTGCCGCGGAACGCGACCCCGCGTGGGGAGGGCCCCGGCGGATTCATTCCGCCGGGGCGGGGCCGCAAGGCCGACGCTCCGCCCCTCGTGAAGAAAGCAGGCTCTGGCCTGCCAAATCAGCGCCCGGCGATCAGTACGAGAACCAGACCCTGTCGTCCCGCGTGCCTACGACAGCGGCATGCCGTCGTTGGGCGCCACCCCGGCATGCGACCAGTGCAGGGTGGTGCGGCGTGCCACCCGGAGAAGGTCCCTCTGACGCTTGCCGCCAGCCCTGAGGATCCAGGAACCTTGAGCAGCCTGATGCGGGCTATTCCTCGCGGTCGTGGGCGTGGCCGATCGCCCGGCGAAGCTTTGCATCGAGCTTGTTGCACTCGAGCACGACCTTGCCGTCGTGAACGCTCGCAACGACGGCAAGCGGGACCACAAACTCACCGGCGTTCTCTACGTAGATCTCGAGCTCCGGGCGCCCGAAGGGAGCGACCATGCGGACGGCGCCGACTTCTTCGTCTCGGTCGGAAACAAAGACCTGAAAGCCGATTTCGATGTTCGGTAGCTTTACCATGACTGTGCCTTTCGGAAGCGTGGGCGCGCGTTGCCGTCGTTGACCCTGCCCCGCGTCCATGTGTGTCAAGTCTCGCTGGGGATGCCGTGGTGTCCCTGCAATCGCGCGCTCACGCGGCCGTCCGATAGTAGAAGTTGAGCGCGCCGCCAAGGCGCTTGCAGCGCAGAACGCGCCCGGTCGCTGCCATCTCGTCCTCCGACTGCTCCATCAGCCGGTCGTCGAGGGCTTGAGGAGTGTTTCTCCATGATAGTGCGCGACGCGCTCGCGGACGAGCTCCCGAAGATATCGCTCGCCAAGCGCTACCACCTCGGACAGCTGCTCCTGGCGAATAGCGGCGCCCAAAGCAGTCCGACCTTCGCAGGCGACACCATCTACGCCTGCAGCGACGTGCTGGAGCGGGCCGTCCTGCCCGGCCGCAGCGACGTCGGCGCGCTGCGCCCGCGCCTGGTCGCCCTCAAGAACGCCGACCCCGCCCGGCGAGTCGATCCCGCTGAAGCTCGGGAAGGACGGGCGCGCCCGCTACCACCCGAGCGTGGTGCTGGACCTCGACCTTGGCTGCTGAGCCCGGCGCGGCGCTGAGCGCTTGCGCAGCGAGCTACTTGTTCTTGCCCAGCGGGTCGTCCATCAGACCCGACAGGAAGTCGTTGTCGAGCGTACCCTTGCTGCTCTTGGCCGGCGCCGCAGGCGCGGCTTCGGCTGAGGCGGGCGCTGCCGCGCTGGCCACGGCCGCCGGGGCTGCCGCGCTCTTGGCGGGCGACTTGGCCGCCGCGGCGGGCACGGGCTTGGCGACCGTGTCCGCGCTCAGGCCAGCGACCGCCGCTTCATCCGCGCTCGAGGGACCGCGCTGGACCGGCGTGGTGCCCTCCGTGCTGTTCAGGATCTTGGCCTTGCGCGCTTCCATCTCCTGACGCTGGCGCTCCAGATACGCTTGGCGCCGCGCCTCGTAGGCCGCCTTGCGGTTGGCCACCACCGCGGGATTGGGCGGAGGCGGCGCCATCGGCCGCGGTGCGACCATTGGTCGCGGCGCCGCCACGGGCTGCGGCGCGGCCGCGGGTCGAGCCGCCCACGCGTTCTGCGCCGGAGCCGCCGCACGCGCGTTCCAGGCAGGCGCGGCTGCCGGCCGCGCCCCGTAGGCCCCGTAGCGCTGCACGGGCCGCTGCACCGCGTAGCCGGAGTTGTAGCTGCCGAAGCGCGAGGGTTGGTTGAAACCGCCATACGCGGGGGCCGCCTGGCCATATGCGGGCTGGGCGTAGCCGCCACCGGCCGGTGCGCCCCCGCCGATCGGCATGCCCGCACCCAGCCGAGCCGCTTCGGCCGGCGAGGTGTTGCCGCCGGCCGCCAGCAGCGCCTCGCACTGCTGTTGGCCGAGCCCGAACTGCGTGGTGCAGGTCATCATCGCGCCCGGTCGAGGCGCGAACAGGTTCTCGAGCGCCCAGTGGTTGAGGCCCGCGTAGAGTCGCAGCCTGACCTTGGCCGAGGACATCGTGTCCGGCGGCACCGAGGTGTGGAAGAGCGCGTTGCTCACCGCCATCCGCAGCGGGTCGGTGGAGCTGGTGATGTCCGCGGCGCGCTTCATGCGGCCGGTGACCTCCTGGATCACCTGATGCGCTTGCGAGCTCGAGAGCTTGCCGTACTTGGTTAGTCGGTGGACCACTTGCTCGTCGTCGGCACGCGCGCTCGACGCCAGAGAACCGAGCGTCACCGCGCCGAACAACGCGAACGCGCCGCCCGATCGGAGCCATCGCTTACACGCTTGCCGAGTCATCACGTCTTCTCCTCCAGCGCGCAGGGCACCTGCGGTCCGTGGCATTATACCCCCAAATGGGAACATAAGCCTTTATCACCTGCCTGTATACATTAGGTACAGTGCCCGGGCGACAGCTTCAACCCCTCTTGCGAACAGGATGAAGAACGCAGCAATTCTAATAGGTTACGGAGCGGCTCCGGGACCAAGATGGGACGCCCGAGGGTGCGGGACGATTCAGCCCGGCCTCGGCGCGCGCAGGGCGACCAAGTAGGCCTGCCCCAGCTGCTCGGCCACGGACAGCGGCGCCTGCCCTGCATCGAGCGCCGCGAGCACTCGCGCGCGCGCCTGTTCTTCACCACCGAGCAGCTCGATACCGTGCTCGCCGAAGCGCCGCCGCAGCAGCGACAGCGTCCAGTGCGCCTCGCCCTCGCGCCGGCGCGCCGCCAGTGCCTGCGGCGAGAACGAAGCCAGGTGCGCGCGCAACGCATCGGCCAGTCCCTCGACGCCCACACGATCGCGCGCGCTGGTCACGAGCACCGGCACCTGCCAGGCGGCCGTTTGCATGCCGGCGCTGCGCAGCGTCGAGAGCGCGGCGGCCAGGTCGGACGCGGCCCGCCGTGCGAGCACCGTCTGGTCCCCTTTGTTGACCACGATCACGTCCGGGATCTCCATCACCCCGGCCTTGATGAACTGCAGCACGTCGCCCGACCCCGGCTGCACCACCAGGCACACGCTGTCGACCACGTGCTCGACCTCGGTCTCGCTCTGCCCCACGCCGGTGGTCTCGACCAGCACGCGATCGTAGGCCGCGGCCAGCACCGCGATCACCGCGTTGGCCGCGTAGCTCAGCCCGCCCTGGTCGCCGGCGGTGGCCAGCGAGCGCACGAACAGCGCCTGGTCGGCGGGGTCGAAATCCATGCGCGCGCGGTCGCCCAGCAGCGCGCCGCCGGAGCGCGTGCTCGAGGGGTCGACGGCCAACACCCCCACACTGTGACCGCGCGCGCGCAGCTCGGCCGCGAGCACCGAAGCCAGGGTGCTCTTGCCGACCCCGGGCGGGCCGGTGAGGCCCACGCGCTGGCCATCTGCCCGCGCGGGCAGCGCCGACAGCAGCCGCTCGATGCGCGCGCGCGACGCCGGACGCCGATCCTCGATCAGGTTGAGCGCGCGCGCGACCGCAGGCTTGTCGCCGTGCGCGATCTCCGCCGCAAGCTCGGCGTCAGTGGGCGGCATGCGTCGCTTCGGCGCTGCGGGCCACCAGCCTGACCAGGTCCGCCATGATCGCGTCGAGCTCGAAGTCCTTGGGCGTGTACACGCGCGCGACACCGGCCTGCTCCAGGGCTCTGGCGTCTTGCTCCGGAATGATGCCGCCCACCACGATCGGCACCTCGGAGAGGCCCGCGGCGCGCGCGCGCTGCACGATCTGCGGCACCAGCTCGAGGTGCGAGCCACTCAGCACCGAGATGCCGATCAAGTGCACCCCTTCCTCCAGCGCCGAGGCCACCAGCCGCTCGGGGCTGACGCGAATGCCCTCGTAGACCACCTCGAAGCCGACGTCGCGCGCCTTGAGCGCGATCTGCTCGGCGCCGTTGCTGTGGCCATCGAGCCCGGGCTTGCCCACCAGCAGCTTGGGCCTGCGCCCGAGCTTGCCGGCGAGCGCGGCGACCTCGGCGCGCAGCGCCTGCAGGTGGGCCCGCGCAGCCGGGCCGCCGCCCTCGGCCAGGCGAGCGCCGGCCACGCCGGTGGGCGCGCGGTACTCGCCCAGCACATCGCGCAGCGCCGCCGCCCACTCGCCGGTGGTCACACCCGCCTTGGCCGCCTCGATCGAAGGCGGCATCACGTTGTGCCCGGCCTTGACCGCGGCGCGCAGCTTCTGCAGCGCCTGCTGCACCGCCGCCTCCGAGCGCTGCGCGCGCCAGCGGCCGAGCGCATCGATCGCCTGGCGCTCGACCGCCGGGTCGACAGTGAGGATGGCGCTGCCCAGATCTCGCGTCAGCGGCGAGGGCGCGCTCTCGGTGTAGCGGTTGACGCCGACCACCACCTGATCGCCGCGCTCGATCGCCGCGATGCGCGCGGCGTTGGACTCCACCAGACGCTGCTTGAGGTAGCCGCCCTCGACCGCCTCGATCGCGCCGCCGCGCGCCAGCACGTCGTCGATCTCGCGCCCAGCCTGTTCGACCATCGCTGCGACCTCGGCCTCGATCACGTGGCTGCCATCGAAGATGTCCTGGTAGCAGAGCAGATCGCTTTCGAAGGCAAGGATCTGCTGCGCGCGCAGCGACCACTGCTGATCCCAGGGTCGCGGCAGGCCGAGCGCCTCGTTCCACGCCGGCAGCTGGATCGCGCGCGCGCGGGCGTTCTTGCTCAGGCTCACCGCGAGCATCTCGAGCACGATGCGGATGATGTTGTTCTCAGGCTGCTGCTCGCTCAGCCCCAGCGAGTTGACCTGCACGCCATAGCGAAAACGCCGGTACTCCGGCTTCTGCACGCCGTAGCGCTCGGCCGTGATGCGGTCCCACAGCACGCCGAAGGCGCGCATCTTGCACATCTCTTCCACGAAGCGGATGCCGGCGTTGCAGAAGAATGAGATGCGCCCGACCACCTGGGGCATCTCCTCGGGCGAGACCTGGCCACGCGCGCGCACCGCGTCGAGCACCGCGATCGCGGCGCACAGTGCGTAGGCCAGCTCCTGCACCGGCGTGGCCCCGGCCTCCTGCAGGTGATAGCTGCAGATATTGACCGGGTTCCACTTGGGCACCTCGCGCACCGTGTAGGCGATCATGTCGGCGGTGAGACCGAGCGAGGCCGCGGGCGGAAAGATGTAGGTGCCGCGCGAGAGGTACTCCTTGATCAGGTCGTTCTGCGTGGTGCCGCTGAGCAGCTTGCGATCGACCCCTTGCTCCTCGGCCACCGCGATGTAGAGCGCGAGCAGCCAGGGGGCGGTCGCGTTGATCGTCATCGAGGTGTTCATCTGCTGCAGCGGCAGCTCTGCAAAGAGCGCGCGCATGTCGCCGATGTGGGCGATCGGCACGCCCACCTTCCCCACCTCGCCCGCGGCCAGCGGGTGATCGGGGTCGTAGCCCGTTTGCGTCGGCAGATCGAAGGCCACGCTGAGCCCCGTCTGCCCCTTCTTGAGGTTGGTGCGGTACAGCTCGTTGGATGCGGCCGCGGTGCTGTGGCCCGCGTACGTCCGCATGATCCAGGGCCGGTCCCGTTCGCGGGCGCCGTTACTCGACACGTGTGGTTTCCTTTGTTGGAGTCAGTGCGGCGCGAGCCGTAGGGTCGGCGCCACAGGATCACAGGAAGGCGGGAAGGCGGGAAGGGTCTTTCTGCTGACCGGTGCGCGCTGTGGGCGCTGCGCGTGCCCGCCCGGCCTTCCCGTCTTCCCGCCTTCCTGTTGCATCCCTGCCGACCTCTCTGGTGACCCGCGGCCCACCCTCGCTAGAGGTAGCCCCAGCAGGGGACGTTTTCAACGTGCTTGCAGCGTTGGCCACAGCCGCGCAGCTTTGTGCCATCATGCGCCCTGCGCTCCGGCGCGCTAGGGACGCATGACCACGAGCCAGGCCCCACCGCGTAGCTCACCGCCCCCGAGCTTGCCCCGGGAGCTGCTGGCCCACGCGCGGGCGCGAGCGATGACCGAGGAGCTGGGCGCGGTGCAAGACCCGCACGCGCGCGCGCTGCTCGAGCTCGAGCTGGGCGCGCTGCACGAGCACGGCCTGGGCGACAGGCCGCGCGGGGCCGCGTTCTATCGACGGGCGCTGCGCCACGCGCCCGAGCTGCTGCCGGCGCTGTTCGCGCTGGCGCGCATCGACCGCGACGACGGCGCGCCCGCCGACGGCGCCGAGATCTGGCAGGCCCTGGCGAGCGCGTGCCGAGCGCCGGCCGATCGCGCCGATGCACTGTGCGAGGCGGGCCTGCTGCGCTACGACCAGCTCGGCCAGCGCGAGCAAGCGGTCGAGCTGTGGAAGCAGGCGCTGCGCGCGGACCCGGCCTGCGCGACCGCCGCGTTGCTGCTCGAGCAGCACGCACGCGGCGCGGGCGACACGCGCGAGGCCGAACGGCTGGCCGAAGCCCACGCCCGGGCCAGCGGCGATCCGGGCATGGCCGCGGCGATCTGGAGCGAGCTCGCCAGCATGGCCGAGCGCGCGGGTCAGAGCGACCTCGCGCTCGAGCGCCTGGAGCGTGCGCAGCAGCTCGGCCTGCGCGGGCCCGCTTTGTGCGCCGAGAGCGAGCGCATCGCGCGCAAGCACGGCCGGCTCGAGCAAGCGCTGCGCGCGCTCGAGGCCGCGGCGGCCGAGCGCGGGCGCGCGGCGGGCGAAGCCAAGGGCGAGGTCGAGCCGCAGCAGGCCCGCGCGGGCGCCGCGGCGCGGCTGCGCGAGGCGGCTCGACTGTGCGCGGTGCGGCTCGATCGCGCTCGTGACGCGCTGGAGTGCTACGACCGGGCGCTCGCGCAGCAGATGGACGACCCGCTGCTGCTGTGGGAGCGCATGCTGGTACACCGCGAGCTGGGCGAGGACGCCGCGGCCCAGGACGACGCCCGCTCGCTGCTGCTGCTCGGTGTCGACGGCGGGCTCGCGGCCGCGCTGCGCGTGCGCTTGGCCGAGCGCCAGCAGGCGCTGCAGCACGACGAAGAGGCGATCGCGGAGCTGCGCCAGGCGATCGCGGCCGAGCCGCGCTCCGCGGCCGCGATCGCCGCCTTCGAGGACGCGCTGCTGCGCGCCGGCCGCCAGCCCGAGCTGCGCGACCATTTGCTGGCACGCGCCGAGCGCAGCCAGGGCCAGGCGCGCGCCGAGCGGCTGCTGCAGGCTGGACGGCTTGCGCTGCTCGCGCCCGCCGGCGCGGGCCCGGCGCTCGAGCTGATGCAACGCGCTGCGGCAGGCGCGCCCCGCAGCAGCTCGATCTTGCGTGCCACCTACGCCGCCGCGGTGCTGGCCGGGGACGCAGGCGCGGCGCTTTCGGCCGCCGACGCGCTGTGTGCCACGCAGGCGCTCGAGCCCGGCGAGCGCGCCGCGTTGCGCTTCGATCAATACCAGCGCCTGCTGCGCGAGCAGCACGACCCGCAGGCCGCCGCAGAGGCGCTGCGCGCGGCGCTGCACGAGCCGGACAACGCGGCCTGGGCGCCGCAGTGCGCGCGCGTGCAGGCGGGCGCGGCGCACGACTATCCCACGCTGGCCGCGGCCCACCGCGCGCTCGACGCCGCCGGGGGCGACGCGGCGCACCTGTGCGCGGCCGCGCGCGCGCTGCTACGCGCCGGCGAGGAAGAGGCGGCGGCCGAAACCCTGCGCGAGGCGCTGGAGCGCGCGCCCGACGACGCCTATGCGCTGGCGCTGCTCGAGGAGTGCCTGCTCTCGTCGGGCGGCGAGCGCGAGGCGGCGCGCATGCTGCGCGAGACCGCGCGCTCGCATCGCGATGCGCGCCAGCGCGAGCTCGCGCTGCTGCACGCGGGCGCCGCCGCCGAGGCCGTCTCCGACGTGCAAGGCGCGGCGCGCAGCTACGAGGAGGCCGCCGATCACGATCAGACCGCGCTCTCGCCGGCCTGGGCGCTGCGCCGGCTGGCCGAGCGCAGCGAAGACCCGCAGATGCTCGAGCGCGCGCAGCGCCGGCTGGCCCTGCGCGAGGCGCGGCTGGGCACGACCGGCCCCTATCACCTCGAGCTGGGCGAGCTGCTCGCCGCGCGCGGCAACACGGCCGAGGCGGCCGCCGCGCTGGCCGCGGTGCTGCCGCATCCGGAGCTGGGCAAGGCCGCTGCGCTCGACCTGTGCCTGTTGCCCGAGCCCGCAGCCGGGCTCGATCTCCACACGCGCGCGCTGCAGCGCCTGGCCGAGGGCTGCGCGCCGGCGGTACAGCTCGCGCTGCTACGCGACGGCATCGCCGCGCGCCTGCTGCACGACCCGCAGAGCGCGCGCGAGCCGTTGCAGGCGGCGCTCGCCACGCACCCCTCCGACCCCTGGCTGTCCGCAATCGCGTTGTGCACGGGCGCCGACGACGAGCGCGGCGAAGGCTGGCTGCGACTCGCCCGCGAGGCCCAGAGCGCGAGCAGCGCGGCCGAGCTCACCCTGCACGCCGTGCGCGTGTCGTTGCTCGCCCGGGGCGGCGACGCGGTCGAAGACGGTCTGCTGCGCGCGCTGGAGGCGGCGGCGCAGGCACCGGACTCACTGGCGGCGGCAGTCGCGGTCGACGAGACGCTGGGCGCCGACGACGACGCCGAATCGCGCGCCGGCGCGCTATTCGCGCGGCTCTCGCACGCCGCGCCCGAGGCCACCGAGGCGCTGCGGGCGGCGCGCGCGCGCGCGCTGCTCGCCGCAGGCAGGGCGCGCGAGGCCGCGGACGAGGCGCGGCGCAGCCTGGGGCTCGATCCGGACGACCTCGGGGCGCTCGAGCTGCTGTGCGTCGCGGCGCGCGCGCTGGGCGACTTCGAGACCGTGGCCGACTGCGCGCGCCGCCTGGCTGAGCGCGCGCAGGGCAGCTTCCGCGCGCTGCTGCTGGAGCAGGCCGCCTCGGTGCTGGAGCGCGAGCTCGCGCGTCCGGAGCAAGCCGAGCAGTCCCTGCGCGCCGCCTTCGATTGCGATCCCACCACCGAGCTGGCGTTCGCGCGCCTGCACGACCTGCTGCTCGAGCGCCACGACATCGACGGCCTGCTCGGGCTGCTGCAGCGTCGCGTCGAGGCGCTGCAGGACCCCGGCGCACAGCTCGAGCTGCGCTATGAGCGCGCGCTGCTGCTGCGCGCCGAGGGCCGCAAGACCGAAGCGGTCGAGGCGCTGGAGCAAGTGCTGGCCGCCGACCCCGGGCACGCCGGCGCGATCGGGCTGATGGTCGAGACCTGCACCGCGCTGGAGCGCTGGCAGGACGCGGTCGCGGCGCTGCGCAAGCTGGCCGCAGCCGACGTGCCCGACGTGCAGAAGCGCCTGGCCCGCCTGGGCGCGGCCGAGTTTCTGGAGCGCAGGCTCGGCGATCTCGACGGGGCGCGCGAGGAGCTGCAGGCGCTACGCGCGCAGGGCGGCGGCGACCCCGAGGTGCTGGCGCGCCTGGCCGCGCTGTGCGCGCGGGCCGGCCGCTTTCGCGAGGCGGTGGAGGCCTATCAACAGGCGGCCGAGCGCTCGAGCGCGGCTGAAGGCGCCGAGCTGCAGCGGCGCGCCGGCGACTTGCTGCGCGATCACCTGGGCGCCTCCAACGAGGCCGCACAGGCCTACGAGCGGGCGCTCGCCGCCTATCCGCTCGATGCCGAGTCGTGCGCGCGGCTGCTCGAGCTCGACGGCTCGAGCGAGGCGCGCGAGCACGTGCTGTCGCGCTTCGAGCAGGCGCTGGACGCGGCGCTGCAACGCGAGCCCGCGCGCGCCGATCTGCTGCGGCTGCTGCGGCGCAGCGCGGAGTGGCGCGGCCGCCGCGACCACGAGCTGGTGGCGCTGAGCGCGCTGTGCGCGCTGGGCATCGCCGACGAGGACGAGCGGCGCGCGTTCTCCGCGCTCTCGGAGGCCGCACGCATGCCGCGCGGCCGGCCGCTGTCGGAGGCTGTGCTCGACGCGCTGGCGGGGATGGCCGCGGGCGCGGCCCTGCACCGCGTGGCGCAGCTGGTCTCGCTCGGGCTCGGGCCTCCCGAGCCGGGCGCGGAGGCGGCCGCGATCGACGACAGCGCGCGCAACGAGAGCGCCGCGCGCCGCTTCGAGCTCGGCCGCCAGGTGCTGGCCCGGCGCCTGGGCGTGTCGCGCCTGCTCGCGTTCACGCGCGCCGCGCGCCGCGACGCGCTGCGCGCCGGGCTCGCGCTCGGAGGCCTGCCGGCCGGCTCGCCCGAGGTCGAGGCACTCGGCAAGCAGCTCGCGAAGCGCCTGCCGCGCGCGCAGCGCAAGGAGCTGGCGCGCGTGCGCGCGGAGCTCACGCAACCCCAGGTCCAGCTCGACGCCTATCTCGACCTGCTCGAGCTGGCGCTCGCGCGCGCGGGCCTGCTGCTGGCCGACGACCTCGCGCTGGCGCTGGCACACGTCGGTGGCGGCGGCCTCGAGATCGAGACCTTTGCGGGCGCGACGCGCGCGCTCGATCTGCTGCGCTTCTGGCTCTCGCCCCGGCTGCTCGAGCTGCGGCGCGAGATCGGGTGGGGACCATGAAGAGCTCCGGTGAGCGCCAGCCATGAGCGATGAATCGCAGCGCGACGCGCCCGACCCGCCCGCGGGCGGCGCGGCGCCGGCCACACGCAGCGAGCCCGCGCAGGGCTTGCCGTCGATCGTGCCGCGCGCACCCGAGGATGGGCTCGAGGGCGCGCTCGATGCCTTACGGCCGAGCCTGCCGCCGCCGGCTGCTGGCGCCGAGGTGGCGCTGCAGGACGACGCCGAGCCCGAGCCCGCGCAGCCGGGCGAGGTGCCGGCCGCGCCCGAGAGCGTGCGCCCGGGTCTGCTCTCGGCGGTGCTGTCGCGCCCGCCGGTCGAGCACGACCCAGGCGCGCAGACCGCGTACCGCAGCATCCCCCACCGCGCCTCGCCCGAGCTGTACGCGGCGCTGGCCGAGCGCGCGCTGCAACCGGAGCGCGATCGGGGCGCGTTGCTCGAGCACTTCGCGCAGCAGCGCCAAGGCAGGCCGCGCGCGCGCCTGCTGACCGCCGCCGCCGAGCAGTGGCAGCGCGCGGGCGAGCACGCCCACGCCGCCGGGCTCTACGAGTACGCGCACCAGACCGATCCCGGCGACATGGTGGCGTTGCGCGAGCTGCGCAAGCAGGCGCTGGCCGAGCGCGATCTCGATCGCGCGCTCGAGCTGCTGCAGCGCGAGCTCACGCTCGGGCTCACACAGAAGGAGCGCGCGCTGGCGCTGCTGCTGCTTGCGGAGATCCAGCGCGGACACCTCGGCGATGTGCAGGCCGCCGAGCGCAGCGCGCAGGAGTCGTTCCAGCTGCAGCCGAGCGCGAGCGCCGGCCTGCTGCTGTGGGAGCTGCGGGCGGCGGCCGGACGCCACCGCCAGGTCGCGCAGACCCTGCGCGAGCTGGCCGCGGCCTGGCCCGAGGACGAGAGCCGCGCGGCGCTGTTGCTGGAGCTGGCGCGCTCGCTGTTGCGGGCGGGCGAGCCGGGACAGGCCCAGGCGTTGTTCGAGCAGGCGCAGCGCGCGCACCCGGAGATGCTGGACGCGGCGCTCGGCTGGTACCGCGCGGCGCGCGCCGGCGGCGACCTGGCCGGCGCGCTCGGCGCGCTCGAGCGGCTCGAGCCGGAGTTGGGCGGGGCGGGCGTGGGCGAGGATCTGCTGCGGGCGCGCGCGCGCGCGCTGGAGACCACGCGCGGCGGCAACGCCGATGCCTTGCGGCTACTCGCGCACGCCGCCGGCCAGCCCAGCCTGCGGCTGCGCGCGCGCCTGGCCGAGCGCAGCGGCGACCGCGCCGAGCAACGCGCGGCGCTGCAGGCGTGCAAGGCGCTTTCGGCAGGCAGCGAGCGCGCGCTCGCGCTGCTCGGGCTGGCGGAGCTCGACGCCAGCGAGCTCGACTTCGCGGCCGCGGCTGCGGCGCTGCGCGAGGCGAGCCTCGCCGATGGACGGCTCGCGCTGGTGCGCGTGGTGCAAGCGACGCTGGCGCGGCTGTCGGGCGACGCGGCGAGCTTCGCGCCCGAGGCGGAGACCGCGGAGCTCGGCGACAAGCTCGAAGCCGCCGCGCGCATCGCCAGAGACGCGCGCGAGAGCGAGCGCGAGCTGTCGCTGCTGCTGGGCGCGCGCGGCGACAGCCGCACCGCGGCACTGCTCGCGCTCGACGCAGCGCTGGAGCTCGGGCGCTGGCCGGAGGCGATTGCCGCGCTGGAGCACGAGGCGCAGCAGACCCCGCCGGCCGCCCGGCTGGGACTGCAGCTGGCGCTCGCGGACCTGCGCGCGAGCCACGCCGCGGGCGACGCGGGCGCCGCACAGGCGGAGAACGGCGGCGGCCTGCTGCCCGCGTTGCAGCGCGTTCACGCGGGCGGGCCGCCGGAGGCGCTGGCGGCGCTGTGGCTGGAGGTCGCGGCCGGGCTGCGTGGCGAGGCCGCTGCCTGCGCAGCCACGCTCGCGGGCGACTACCTGCAAGGCAGGCCGGGCGCGCGGGAGGCGTACGAGCGCGCGCTTGCGGCGGCGCCGGGCTACGCACCGGCGTGCTGGGCGCTCGAGCGCATGCTGCAGGCAAAGGAAGAGCGCGCGGCGCTGGCGCGCGTGCATGCCGCACTGGCCAACGCGACCGAGGACGGCCAGGAACGCGGGGCCCGACAGATGCGCGTGGCGGCGCTGCGCGAGCCCGACGAGCCGCAGCAGGCCGCATCGCTGCGGCGCGCAGCCGCGCGCGGGAGCGCGGCCGACGCCTTGCTGTGCGAGCGCGGGCGCGCGGGCGACGAGCTCGCCACGCTCGCGCTGGCGGAGCTGCTGGAGGACGCGGGCCACAGCGCGGCGGGGCGGCTGGGCGGGCTGTGCAAGCTGCGCGCTGCGGCGCTGTACGAGGACGCAGACGAGCCGGCGCGCGCCGCGGTATTGTACCGCGAGGTGCTCGATCGTAGCCGTGGCCAGGACCCACATGCGAACCTCGGCCTCGATCGGACCCTGGCCCGGGCCGGCCTGCTCGGTCTGCTCTTCGATCGACTGGAGCGGCTGGCGACCGAGGGGGCGCAGGGCGCGCGGATCGCTGCGCTCGAGTGGCTTTCGCTGATGCGCAGCGCCACCGGCGACCAGCGCCACGCGCTCGGCGGCTTACAGGCCTTGCTCGAGCTCGACCCCGATCACGTGGGTGCGCTGCGCGCGCTGGAGCGGCGTGCGATGGAGCAAGGCGACCTCGAGCGCCTCGAGCAGATCGCCGAGCGGCTCGCCCAGCGGCCTCACGACGCACGCGAGCGCGCCGGTCAGAGCCGGCTGCGCGCGCGCGCGCACGTCTTGCATGGCAAGTCGATCGGGTCGCTCGCGCTCGATCCTGCGCTCGGCTTGTTCGCTGGCATCGAGGCCGAGCGCGGCGCGCGCGCGGCGGGCGACGCCGACAAGATCGCAAGCGCAGTGCTCGCGCTGTGCGCGCACATCGACGAGCCCGACGCGCGCGCCTCGTACGCGATGCGCGCCGCCGAAGCGCTGGAGCGCAGCTCGAGCTCGCGCGCGATCGCCGCGCTCGCGGTGTATGCGAACGCCGCGCCCTCGCACGGGCTGGCGCACGAGCTGCTCGGCCGGCTGCGCCAGACCGCGGGCGAGCCGCGCGCGGCCGCAGCCGAATACGAGCGGGCCGCGCGCACCGCGCCGGCGCCGCTGCGCGCCGCGCGACTGTGGTACCGGGCCGCGGTGTTGTGGCAGGACGTGGTGGGCGACGACGCGCACGCGCGCAGCGCGCTCGACTCGGTGGTGGCGGTCGACGTGCTGCACCGCGACGCGTTCGCGCGCCTGCACGCGTTGCTGTCCGCCAGCGGCGAGGACGCGGCGCTGGCGGCGCTGCTGCAGGCGCGCATCGCCGCCGGCGGCGAGCCGCGGCGGCTGACCGAGCTGCACGTGGAGCGCTCGCGGCTGCTGCTGCGGCTGGGCCAGCGCGAGCCCGCGGCGGCCTCGCTCAAGGCGGCGCTGCGGCTCGACCCCCGGCGGCTCGACGCGCTGCGCACGGTGGCGGACCTGCACCTGGCCAACGCCGAGCACCGCGAGGCGGCCGAGGCGTTGATCCGCTTCGCGCGGCTGTCGCGCGATCCGGCCGCGCTGCTCGACGCCTTCATGCTGCTCGGCCGCATCTATAGCGAGCTGGCGCCGGACCTGCGGCGGGCGGAGATCGCCTATGCGCGCGCGGTCGGGCTCGACCCCGCCAACGTCGAGGCGATCGAACGCCTGATGGGGGTCTACAAGCGCCAGCGCGAGCACGACAAGGCGCTGCGCGCCTGCGAGCGGCTGCGCCAGCTCTCGCGCGACGAGGACGAGCTCGACCGGCGCACGGTCGAGCTGGCCGACTTGCTCGAAGACAAGCGCGAGCTGCTGCGCGCGGAGCGCGCGCTCAACGACCGGCGCGAGCAACGCCCGGCGAGCGCGCCGATCATCGCCGCCCTGGCCGACCTGTACGCGCGCCAGCACGATCAGGCGGCGCTCGCCGTCCACCTCGACCGCTCGATCCACGCGTTGCGCGCCGGCCTGCTCGAGCAGCCCAACGACGCTGCACGCTGGAACACGCTGTGCGACGTGCTCGCGCGCCGCGGCCGCATCCATGCTGCCGAGTGCGTGGCCGCCCTGGCCAAGAACCTCGGCCTGGCCGACGCCCGCAGCGAGAAGCTCGGCGCGGCCTACCAGCCGCTGCACGGCGAGGCCTTCCAGGCCGCGTTCGCCGATCGGCTGTGGCCGGAAACCCTGACCCCGGCCTGGCGCGAGCTGCTGCGCTGGCTGGGCTCGCGCGCGGGCGAGCTGCTCGAGCGCGAGGCGCTGGGCGAGCGCCTCGAGCCCAGGCCCGCCGCGCTACAGGACGGGCTCCAGGTCGCGGCCGCTCAGCTCAAGCTGCCCGGCAATCTCGCGCTGGTTGCGCTGGAAGGCCCGCGCTGTTTGCCGCTGCGCGACAAGCCGCCGACGCTGGGGCTGGGCGCCGAGCTGCTTTCGGCCTGCGATCCGAGCGAGCTCGGCTTCCTGTTGCTGCGCGCGCTGTGCACAATCCGCCTGGGGCTGTGCGGCGCCGCCTCCGCCGATCCAGGCCAGCTCGCGGCCCTGCTCGAGCTGGTGCAGCCGTCCTCGCCCGACCCGCCGCCGGCCGCGTTGCTGCAGCGCCTGGAGCAGGGGCTGAGCCCGCGCCAGCGGCGCGAGCTGCAGGGCCTGGTCGAGGCGGCGACCGCCAGCGGCCCGCTCGAGGCTGCGGCGCTGCCCGCGCTTGCGCTGCAGGCGGGCGCCCAGCTCGCGCTGGCCGCGCTCGGCAACCTGTCGGCCGCGCTTTGGGCGCTGGGCGCGTGCGGGGCGGAGGCCGCGGCGTCAGACTACGAGGAGCACGTCGCGCTGTCGGCCGTGGAGCGCTCGGCCGAGGCGCTCTCCTTGCTGCGCTTCGCCCTCTCCGATGCCTATCTGGAGCTGCACAGCGAGATCGCGCCCGGTGCGGGAAGCTGAGCGCATGCCAGCGATGGGCGCAGCGCAGACGCACGGGAGCCGCTGAGGTGCATACCGGCTTGCGCATGGGTTTGATAGGACCGGCGGCCGGCGCCAAGGCCGAGCTCGAGCACGCGCTCGTGCTGTTCGGTGCCGACCCGAGCATGCGGCGCATCCTCTACCTCGGCGCCGATGGCGCGATCGAGCAGGCCGCCGCGGCGTTCGCCCCGGCCCGGCTCGAGCAGGAGGAATTCCTGCAGCGCGCCGCCGAGCTGGCGTGCGCGGGCTCGCCCGACGAGATCGCCGCGCTGCTGGCCGAGGAGCGCGGCGAGCGCCGGCGCGGCGTGATCCGCAAGCTGCCCGACCCGCCGGTGCGCGCGATCGAGATGCTGGACAAGTGGATCGTGCTGGCTGTGCACGACAAAGCGGTGCTCGACGAGGACGACATCGCCAACGCGCATGTGATCGTGTACGGGCGCGCCGACGAAGCCGTGCTCAAGCGCTTCGGCCCGCGCTGCTTCTTCGCGCCTGGACCGCTCGCAGCCCGCAAGCTGGGTTGCCTGGAGCTGTCGCCGGAGGGCCGGCTGGACTTGCGCCTGCTCGCCTTGGATGGCAGCACGCTGGCGCGCGAATCCCTGCACGGCACCAGTGCCAAGCTGGTGGTGACGTCGTGAGCGGAGAGCGAGCGTGAGCGCACGCGTCGCGGTCTACGGCGGCAGCTTCGATCCGCCGCACCTCGCCCACACCCTCGTCTGCGCCTACGTGCTGTCCGCGTTCCCGGTCGACCGCCTGTTGATCGTGCCGGCGGCGCTGCACCCGTTCGACAAGCCGCTGTCGCCGTTCGAGGACCGCTTGCAGATGTGCCGGCTCGCGCTGCGACACCTGCGCAACCTCGAGATCTCCGACATCGAGCGCGAGCTGCCGGGCCCGAGCCTGACCCTGCGCACGCTGGAGCAGCTGCAGCAGCGGCACCCGGACGCCGCCTTGCGTCTGGTGATCGGCTCGGACCTCGTGCCCGAGACCCCGAGCTGGCACCGCTTCGAGCGTATCCGCAAGCTGGCGCCGCCGATCGTGGTGCCGCGCGCGGGCTACCCCGCGCCCGACGCGGCGCTGCCGGCGCTGCCCGACATCAGCTCGACCGAGATTCGCAGGCGCCTGCGCGAAGGCCTGCCGACCGACGGGCTGCTCGACCTCGAGGTCGCGCGCCACGCCCGCGAGCGCGGCCTCTACCGATAGAGCCAGACCGCCGCCGCGGCCACGGCCGCCAGCAGCAGCGTACACGCGAGCCACAGCCACACCGGGGCCACACCGGGCTCGCCCTGCACGGCGCTCGCCGCAAGATCGCCAGCACACCGCTGCTCCGGCACCGGCGTGCCGCGGCGCTGAGGCGGCGGCGGCTCCGAGTGCGCGGTCACCGGCTCGATCTCCGCCACGGGCACGTCGAGCGCGTGCAGCGCCTGCTCGGCGGCGCGCTCGCGCGCGCGGCGCAACGCCACGATCTCATCGGCGAAGTGGTCGGTCAGGAAGGCGCCGAAGCGCAGCTGCGACGCCATCAACCCGGTGTCGAGCGCGTAGTGGTCGAGTGCCTCCAGGAACTGGCCGGCGGACTGGAAGCGGGCCGCGGGATCCACCGCCAGCCCGAGATCGAGCACTGCCTGCAGCCGCGCCTGGTCGGGCAGGTCGCGGGCGGGCAGCGGCGGCACCTGTGCGCGGCGCGCCATCTCCAACATCTCACCGTCGGTGCCGCGGTACAGGCGACGGCCCGCGCAAAGCTCCCACAGCAAGATGCCGGCCGCGAACAGGTCGGAGCGCGAGTCGACATGGCCGCCGCGCGCGTGCTCGGGCGCCATGTACGCGCTCTTGCCCGCCACGCGGATGCGCTGGATGCGGCTCTCCTCCGGGTCGGTGCCGCGGGTCTCGCCCGGCCGCCTGCGCAGGTCCATATCCATCGCGCGCGCGATCCCGAAGTCGCACAGGTTGACCTCGCCCTCGAACGAGATCAGCACGTTGGAGGGCGAGACGTCGCGGTGCACGATGCCGAGCGGGGTGCCGTGCTCGTCGTCGGCGCGATGCGCGTAGTCCAGCGCCTGCAGCACTTCGCGCACGATCAGCAGCGCGAAGCCCAGCGGCAGCGGCAGCCGCCGCCGGCTGAGCTGGCGCAGCAGGTGATTGAGGTCGTAGCCCTCGACGTACTCCATCGCGATGAACAACCGGCCCGACTCGCGACCGAGATCCAGCACGTGGACGATGTTGCGATGGCTGAGCCGCGCCGCCAGCTTGGCCTCGCGCACCAACATACGCGCGAAGCTCGCCTCCTTGGACAGCTCGGGCAGCACTTCCTTGACCACGATGCGCCGGCTTCCGCCCAGCTCGGTGCGCGTGCGCGCCAGGAAAATCTCCGCCATGCCGCCGCGACCGATGCGGTCGAACAGCAAATACGGCCCGAACGCGCGCGGCAGCGCGGGCACGCTCGCGGCACGAGGTTCGAGCTGGGGCGGCGCTACCATGGGGGCAGATCGTTATGCATCGGGCAATTGGTATAGGCAATAGCCTGGCCCGCCGTCCGGCATGCACTTCCGGCCGGAACTACTCGGCCGCGTCGAGCACGGGCTGCCCACGCTCGAGCACGATCTGGGCGTCTTGCCCACGCGCAACCACAGCGTCGCCACGTGCGAATTCGCCGGCCAAGAGCGCGCGCGCGAGTCGGGCTTCGAGCAGGCGTCCGACCGTACGCCGCATCGGACGCGCGCCGAGCTCGGGGTCGTAGCCGCCCGCGGCGATCAGCGCGTCGATCGCGCTGGCCTCCACCTGCACGGCTACGCCGTGCTCGCGCCGCATCAGCGCCACCACCGCGCAGCACATGCGGTGCGCGATCTCGGCGACCGCGCCGCGATCGAGCGGCGTGAAGCACAGCGGCTCGTCGATGCGGTTCCACAGCTCGGGCGGCAGCGCGCGCCGCGCCGCGGCCAGCGTCGCGGCTTTGCGCCCGTGCTCGCGCGCCGCACCCTGGCTGTCGCCCGCGCCGAAGCCCACCCGACCGCGCTCGGACGCGGCTTCCACGCCGAGGTTCGAGGTCATCACGATCACCGTGTTGGTGAAGTCGACGGTGCGGCCGCGGCCGTCGGTCAGCCGGCCCTCATCGAGCAACGGCAGCAGCGCGAGCAGCACCTCGCGGTGCGCCTTCTCGACCTCGTCGAGCAGCACCAGCTGGTACGGGCGCGCGCGCACCGCCTCGGTCAGCTGGCCGCCGTCCTCGTGCCCGACGTAACCCGGCGGCGCGCCGAGCAGGCGCGCGACCGCGTGCGGCTCGCTCAACTCGCTCATGTCGAAACGCGTCATCTCGCTGCCGGGAAACAGCAGCTCGGCGATGGCCTTGGCCATCTCCGTCTTGCCCACGCCGGTCGGCCCCAGCAACAAGAACGTGCCCAGCGGTCGCGCGCCGCGAAATCCGGCCGCGCCCTTGCGCAACGCGTCGGCGATCGCGGCGCCGGCCTCGGGCTGGCCCACCACCCGCCGTTCCAGATGACTCTCGAGCGCGAGCAGCGCCTCGCCGTCGCGCAGCAACAGCCGCTCCAGCGGCACCGCGCAGTGCTCCGACACCACCTCGGCCACGGCCTCGAGATCGACCCGCGCGCGGCCGCGCCTGCGCGCGCGCGCCGCCGCCTGGTCGATCACCGCGATCGCCTTGTCGGGCAGGTGGCGCTCGCTCATGAAACGCACGCTGAGATCGACCGCGGCGCGCAGCGCCGAGGGGTCGTAGCTCACGCCGTGGTGCCGCTCGTACTCCGGCGAAAGGCCGCGCAGGATGGCGAAAGCCGCTTCTGGCGAGGGCTCGCCGACCTCGATCCGGGTGAAGCGGCGCGCGAGCGCGGCGTCGCGCTCGAAGATGCGCCGGTACTCGGCCTCGGTGGTGGCCCCGATGCAGGGCAGCTCGCCGCGCGCCAGCACCGCCTTGAGCCCCTGGGCCAGGCTGTCTGCGCCTTCATCGGCGCCGATCACGCCGTGGATCTCGTCGATGAACACGACGAGCCGGCCCTGCGCGCGCGCGATCTCCTGCTGCAAGCCCTGCAGCCGCTCCGAGAGCGCGCCGCGCACGCCGGTGCCCGACAGCAGTGCGCTCGCCGAGAGCTCGATCACGCGGCGACCGTCGAGGCCGCGCGCGCGTCCCCGCGCCAGCACGAGCGCGACGCCGAGCGCGACTGCGGTCTTACCCACGCCGGGCGGGCCGACCAGGATAGGGTTGTTGGCGCGGCGGCGCGCCAGCACGTCGAGCACCTGCTCGATCTCGGCCTCGCGCCCGAGCACCGGATCGATCAGGCCCTGGGCCGCCTCTGCGGAAAGGTCGCGCCCGAGCGCGCACAGCAGCGGAAAACGCTCGGGGTCGAGCGCGCCATGGCTGGCGGCGGCGGCCGGCCTGCTGCTGCTCGACCGGTTGCGCGCTGCCGGCGGCAGGGCGAGACGCGGCTCGGGCGGGGCCGCGGGCGCAGGCGCAGGCGCGGTGGCCGGCGGCTCGTAGCAAGGCGTGGCGACCGCGTCCTCGCTGTTCTGGCTCCTGCGCTCGGCCCGCTCGCGTGCGCGGCGCGACTCGGTCTCGTCGGCCAGCCGTTGTTGCGCGCTGAGCGCGCGCGGCAAGCGGCGCGGACGCACCTGCGCGGGCGCGCGCGAGCTCAGGGCGAGCGCGCGCGGAGGCGCCGCGTGCGAGGCGCGGACGGCGCGCGTGCCGCCCTCGAGCGCCGCCCGCAGCACGCGCTGCAGCGCCGTCGGCTGCACGCCGAGCAGCTCCAGACAGCCGTACCCGACCGAGCGCGGCTCTCGCGCGAGCGCGAGCAAGCAGCACAGGCCGGCGTCGGCCGCGCGCGCGTGCGCCGCGGCGGCCGTCCGTTCGGCGCGCTCGAGCACCAATCCGAGCGTGTTCGGGTGCTCTTCCCAGTCGCGACCCAGCGCCTGAAGCAGCGCGGATTCCGCCACGCCCTGCTCGCTCAACAGCGCGCCGGGCGCGCCGCGCTGATACAGGGCGAGCAGCAGATGCCCGGTGGTCGCCGGCTGCGCGCGCTTGCGCGCCAGACGCTCGGCCTGCGCGAGCAAGGCCTTGGATGCCGCGGCCATCTTCACCATCGCCGGGTTGGTCTCATCGTGCCGCGTCCACGGGCGCCGCAGCGCGGAGCCCTCGAGCCCCTCGGATATCAACCCGCGCCTGGAGCGGCCAAGTTTTCGGCCTTCGGCACCGCTTTGCTGCTACAACCGGGACCGAGGCGAGGCGAGGCGAGGCGCGTGCACGCTCAAGAGCTGCTAGCCCAGGTCGAGACGGGAAGCATCCCGCAAGTCGTGGTGCTCAGCGGCACCGAGCGCTTCTTCGTCGACCGGGCGATCGAAGCGCTGCGCAAGGCGGTGCTGGGCGAGGGCCCGAGCGGTTTCAACGAGGACGTGTTCGAGGGCAAGGGCAGCTCGGCCGCGCGCGTGATCGACGCGGCGCGCACGCTGCCGATGCTCGCCAGCCACCGCCTGGTGCTGGTGCGCGGCGCCGCCGCGCTTGCGGCCGCGGATCTCGACAAGCTGGCCGACTATTTGGAGGCGCCCTCGCCTTCGAGCTGCGTGGTGCTCACCGCGGACAAGCTCGACGGGCGCACGCGGCTCGCCAAGCGCGCAAGCAAGCTGGGGCTGTCGTGGGAGGCGGCGCCGCTCAAGCCGGGCGACCTGCGCGGCTTCGTGCAGCGCGAGGCCCAGCGCCACGGCGCGCGCCTGCTGCCCGACGCGGGCGCGGCGCTGCTCGATGCGGTCGGCAACGACCTGCCCGCGCTCGACGACGCGCTGGAGCGGCTCTCGCTCTACGTCGGCGAGGGCGCGAGCATCGACGTGGCGGCGGTCGAGGCCTGCGTGGCCAAGCTGCGCGTCGAGTCGATCTGGGCGCTGGTGGACGCGGTGGGGATGCGCGACCAGCGCACCGCGCTGCGGGCGGCGGCGTCGCTGCTCGCCGACCGCGAGCCGCCGCTGCGGGTGCTGGCGATGGTAGCGCGGCAGCTGCGCATGGTGGGGCGAATGCAATCGGCGCTGGCGGCGGGCGAGCCGCCGCAGGAGGCGGCGCGCGCGGCCGGGGCGCCGCCGTTCAAGGCGCGCGAGCTGGCCACGGCGGCCAAGCGCATGGGGGCGGGGACGCTGGCGCGGGCGTTCGGAGTGCTGGCGGAGACCGATCTGGCCCTCAAGGGCAGCAAGCGGCCGCCCGACATCGTGCTGGAGCAGGCGATCCTCGATCTGACGCGCTGACGCTTCGAGCGCCCGGCACCCCGCCGGCTAGATCAGAGTTCGCGACTCGCGATCGAATCACAAGCTCTGATTCAGTGCTCGGTCGCCAGGATCGCGTCGGTCGCTTTGAGCACCGCCATCCGATCCCAGGCATCGGCGTGCTGGCCCGGCCCCAGGTAGTACGAGTAGGTCCAGCCCGGGTCGCAGCTGGGCCAGTCCCATTGCAGCGTGTTGCCGACGGGCACGGGACCGCTCTTGGCGCTGCAACCGTGCATGCTCGCATAGGGGTCGATGTTGGCCTGCACGGTCAACATCTCCTTCTGGTCGTCGGTCAGCGGATTGCCGTTGCCCTTCTCGAGCTCCTGCTGCAGCACCATGCACGACATGCGGTCCGCGCACGCGGGACAGCCTCCGCCCACCACCAGCTGCACGCCCTTGAGTCGGCGCGTTCGGTGCCGCTGGAGCGCCTGAGCTCGGGCCCGCAGGGACACCCCCCGACCCATTGCCCGCGCTCGCAGCCGGCACGCTGCCGGCAGGAGACGCCACGCTCGCACGCGGGGTTACGCCCGGACCGGTCGCATCACTTCCGCCGCAGCCGGCGAGCGCGATACAGCACGCCGCACACGCGGCCTGCTTCAGCCACGTCTCGAGAGCACGCATAGAACCTCCCTCGCACCGGGTTGGGGCTCGACCGGAGGTCGGGCCCACGTCGTGGTCGCACACCCACATGCGAGGGAGGTTCTATGCGTGCTCTCGAGACGTGGCCCGCGTGTGAGGCGTTCTGTATCGCGCTCGCCGGCTGCGGCGGAAGTGATGCGACCGGTCCGGGCGTAACCCCGCGTGCGAGCGTGGCGTCTCCTGCCGGCAGCGTGCCGGCTGTGAGACACGGGCAATGGGTCGGGGGGGTGTCCCTGCGGGCCCGAGCTCAGGCGCTCCAGGGGCACCGAACGCGCCAACTCAAGGGCGTGCAGCTGGTGGTGGGCGGAGGCTGTCCCGCGTGCGCGGACCCGCCGTGGTCGTGCATGGTGCTGCAGCAGGAGCTCGAGAAGGGCAACGGCAATCCGCTGACCGACGACCAGAAGGAGATGTTGACCGTGCAGGCCAACATCGACCCCTATGCGAGCATGCACGGTTGCAGCGCCAAGAGCAGTACGTACAAGTCGGCAACATGGCGCTTCAATGGGACTGGCCCAGCTGCGACCCGGGCTGGACCTACTCGTACTATTGGGGCCGGGGCCCCACGCCGATGCCTGGGATCGGATGGCGGTGCTCAAAGCGACCGACGCGATCCTGGCGACCGAGCACTGAATCAGAGCTTGTGATTCGATTGCGAGTCGCGAACTCTGATCTACCGGCGGGCTGCGGGCGCTCGAAGCGTCAGCGCGTCAGATCGAGGATCGCCTTTCCAGCACGATGTCGGGCGGCCGCTTGCTGCCCTTGAGGGCCAGATGGTCTCCGCCAGCACCTCGCACGCCCGGGCCGGCGTCCCCGCCCCCATGCGCTTGGCCGCCGTGGCCAGCTCGCGAGCCTTGAACGGCGGCGCCCCGGCCGCGCGCGCCCGCCTCCTGCGGCAGCTCGCCCCCGCCGCCAGCGCCGATTGCATTCGCCCCGCCGTGCGCAGGCTTGCCGCGCTACCATCGCCAGCCCGCGCAGCGGCGGCTCGCGGTCGGCGAGCAGCGACACCGGCCCCACCGCAGCGGGCCGTGCGCTGGTCGCGCGTCCCCACCGCGTCCACCACGCCCAGATCGACTGGACGCCTTGGTTGGCCACCTGGCCTCGACCGCCGCCACGTGGAGCTGTTGCGCGCCTCGCCGACGTAGAGCGAGAGCCGCTCCAGCGCGTCCGTCGAGCGCGGGCAGGTCGTTGCCGACCGCATCGAGCAGCGCCACGCCCGCGTCGGGCAGCAGGCGCGCGCCGTGGCGCTGGGCCCCGCGCTCGGCACGAAGCCGCGCAGTTGGCCCGGGGAAGCTGGACGAGCGCCCCCTCCCACGACAGCCCCAGCTTGCTTGCGCGCTTGGCGAGCCACGGTGCTGCGCCCGTCGAGCTTGTCCGCGCCGTGAGCACCACGCAGCTCGAAGGCGAGGGCGCCTCGCTTGTGGAGACGCCTCCGCGGCCCGCGAGCGCGGCGGCGCCGCGCACCACATCTGGCGGTGGCTGGCGAGCATCGGCAGCGTGCGCGCCGCGTCGTCCACGCGCGCGGCCGAGCTGCCCCTCTGCCCTCGAACACGTCCTCGTTGAAACCGCTCGGCCGCACGCCGAGCGCCGCCTTGCGCAGCGCTTCGATCGCCCGGTCAACGAAGAGACGCTCAGGTGCCGCTGAGCACCACGACTTGCGGGATGCTTCCCGTCTCGACCTGGGCTAGCAGCTCTTGAGCGTGCACGCGCCTCGGCCTCGCCTCGCCTCGGTCCCGGTTGTAGCAGCAAAGCGGTGCCGAAGGCCGAAAACTTGGCCGCTCCAGGCGCGGGTTGATATCCGAGGGGCTCAAGAGCACTGCGCCGCGTCGATAGGGACGCGGCACGATGAGACCAACCCGGCGATGGTAAAGATGGCCGCGGTATGCGAGGCCTTGCTCGCGCAGGCCGAGCGTCTGGCGCGAGAGCGCGCGCAGCCGGCGACCCCGGGCATCTGCTGCTCGCCCTGTCTCGGCGCGGCGCGCCCGGCGCGCTGTTGAGCGAGCAGGGCGTGACGGCATCCGCGCTGCTTCAGGCACTGGGTAGCAACTAGGAAGAGCACCCGAACACGCTCGGATTGGTGCTCGAGCGCGCCGAACGGACGGCCGCCGCGGCGGCACGCGCGCGCGGCCGACGCCGGCCTGTGCTGCTTGCTCGCGCTCGCGAGAGCCGCGCTGCGCACGGCTGCGGCTCTGCTGGAGCTGCTCGGCGTGAGGCCGAACGACGGTGCCGGCGTGCTGCGGGCGGCGCTCGAGGGCGGGCGCGCGCGCCGTCCAGCACCTCGCACGCGGCGCCTCCGCGCGCGCTCGCCCTGGGCCGCTGGCGCGCGCCCGCGCAGGGGTGCGTCCGCGCCGCTTGCCGCGCGCGCTCACGCGCAACAACGGCTGGCCGAGCGAGACCGAGTCGCGCCAGCAAGCGAGCGGGCCGAGCGCAGGAGCCAGAAGCAGGCGAGGGCGCGGTCGCCACGCCCTTGCCTTCGAGCCGCCGGCCACCGCGCCTGCGCCTGCGCCCGCGGCCCCGCCCGAGCCGCGCGTCTTGCGCCTGCCCGCCGGCAGCGCGCAACCGGTCCGAGCAGCAGCAGGCCGGCCGCCGCCGCCAGCCATGGCGCGCTCGACCCAGAGCGTTTTCCGCTGCTGTGCGCGCTCGGGCGCGACCTTCCGCAGAGGCGGCCCAGGGCCTGATCGATCCGGCTGCTTGGGCGCGAGAGGCCGAGATCGAGAAGCTCTTCGACGTGCTCTCGCGGGGACGCGGCGACAACCCCCTGCTGGTCGGCCCCCCGGGGTCGGTAAGACCGCGTCGCGATCGGCGTGGCGCTGGCGTGGCGCGGGGACCCACGCCCGGCCCGTCGCTCGCGGCGTGGTCGAGCTCTCGGCGAGAGCTCTGCTCGCCGGCACCGGCGTGCGCGGCGCGCTGTCGGAGCGCCTGAGGCTGCGCCGAGTCGCGCGCGCGCCGGGCCGGATGGTCGTGTTCATCGACGAGATCGACGGGTGCTGGGCGGCGGGGAGGCCCGACAGCCTGGGCAAGGAGCTCAAGCGGTGCTGGCGCGCGGCGAGCTCCCCTGATTCGGGGCCACCCACGGACGCCGAGTACCGGCACATGTTCGAGCGCGACGCCGCGCTCGCCCGCCGCTTCACCCGGATCGAGGTCGGCGAGCCCTTCGCCAGAAGCGGCTTTCGCGATCCTGCGCGGCCCTTTCGCCGAAGTACGCACGGCGCCACGGCGTAGCTACGACCACGACGCTGCGCGTGCGGTCGTTCTCGGTGTGCGTTTCCTGCCGAGCGCCACCTTCCCGACAAGCGATGGCGGTGATCGACCAGGCGGCGGCGCGCGCGCAGGCGCAGCCGCACCGGTGTCGACTCGAGGCCGTGGCCACGTGGTCTCGGAGCGTGGCCGGGTCCGCTGGAGCGCCTGTTGATGACCGACGACGAGGCGCTGCTGGGGCTCGAGCGTCATCTGGAACGGCGGGTGGTGGGCCAGCCCGATGCGGCGACGCGATCGCGCACGCCTGCGCAAGGGCGCGGCAGGGTTTCGCGGAACGCGACCGCCGGGCACGTTCTTGTTCCTGGGGCCGACCG
This sequence comes from uncultured delta proteobacterium, assembly GCA_963778655.1. Classification (GTDB taxonomy): domain Bacteria; phylum Myxococcota_A; class Polyangia; order Polyangiales; family JAFGIB01; genus CAVZVA01. Next base: position 820 of record CAVZVA010000005.1, on the reverse strand, counting down.
GCGTGGGCAAGACCGAGATGGCGAAGGCGATCGCCGACTGCTGTTTCCCGGCAGCGAGCTGACCCGCTTCGACATGAGCGAGTTCGACAGCCCCACGGGGTGGCCCGGCTGTTGGGCGCGCCGCCGGGTTATATCGGACACGAGGAACGGCGGCCAGCTGACCGAGGCGGTCCGCGCACGCCCTACCAGCTCGTCCTGCTCGACGAGATCGAGAAGGCCCACCGCGAGGTGCTGCTCGCGCTCCTGCCGTTGCTCGATGAGGGCCAGCTCACCGACGGCCGCGGCCGCCCGTCGACTTCACCAACACGGTGATCCGTGATGACCTCGAACCTCGGGGTGGAAGGCGCGTTCGAGCGCGCGGATCGGATTCGGCGAAGGCGACGGCCGGGGTGCGGCGCGCGACACAGGCGCGAGCCGCGGCGCTGCAGCGCGCGGCGCGCGCTACCGCCCGAGTTGTGGAACCGCATCGACGAGCCGCTGTACTTCGCGGCGCTCATCGCGGCACGGTCCCGAGATCGCGCGGCGCATGTTCGGCGACGTGGTCGGCTGATGCAGCGCAGCACGCGATTGACGTCGCAGTGGAGGCCAGCCCGTGGACGCGTTGGTGCCGCGGGCGGCTTCGACCCCGAGCTCGGCGCGCGTCCGATGCGGCGACTTGGGCCGCCTGCTCGGAGCCCGCTCGCGCGCGCGCTCTTGGCCAGCAAAGTCGCACGTGGCGACGCTGTGGTTGCGCGTGGGCAAGACGCCCAGATCAGTGCTCGACGTAGGCCGCTCCGTGCTCGACGCGGCCGAGTAGTTCCAGCCGGAAGTGCATGCCGGA
>CAVZVA010000004.1:0-18124 GCA_963778655.1 uncultured delta proteobacterium | reverse complement strand
GCGACCGGCTTCGTCAATGTGCGCGCCGAATCGATCCGCAACTACGTCTTTCCCGGGTGCATCAAGTATCAGGCGCTGCGCAACAAGGGCGTGCCGATGCAGCAAGCGGTGATGCTCCCTGAGCCAGGAGGAGATCGACCAGTGCTACGGCCTGGAGCTGTGGAAGCTCACCGGGCTGACCGACTACGTCATCTTCTCGGCGGACAAGCCGCGGTAACGCTCGATCGATGCTCGCCGGGCTGAAAATCGTGATCGGGGTGGTGGTCTACCGCCTGCGCAAGCTGGAGATGGCGAATCTCGCGGGCGCCGTCTCGATCGCGATCGCGCTGCGGCTGCCCTGGCTCGAGGTCGGCTACCGCACGGCGTTTGCGTTCGTGCTCAACGTGCTGGTCTATCTCAACAACGACTACCACGACATCCAGACCGACCTGCGCTCGAGCGACAAGGACGCGCACAAGGCGCGCTTTCTGGCCGAGCACATGCGCGCGGCGGTTGGCGCGCAGTGGATATTGCTGGCGCTGCTCGTGGCCGCGGGCCTGGCGCACGACCGCGGCCTGCTGCTGGCGCTGTTCGCGGGCGGAGGCAGCTGCGTGTGGTATTCCGCGCGGCTCAAGCGCAGGCCGGGCTGGGACATCGTGGCGATGATGATCTGGGGCGCGACCATGCCGCTGTGCGGCTCGCCGATCGAGAACGTGCTCGGCCTGGCGCTTGTGCTGCAGCTCGGGTTGTTCTCCGGCGTGTTCGAGACCGTGCAGGTGATGCGCGACGCCGAGCAGGACGCCGCCGAGGGCCTGCGTACGACGGGCGTGGTGCTGGGCCAGCCGCGCACGCGCGTGCTGGCGCGGGTGCTGATGCTCGTCTCGAGCGTCTATGCGCTGCTGGTCATGCACCCGCTGGCGGCGGTGATCAGCGCTTGCACGCTGCTGCTGCCCTTCGTGCCAGACCGGGTCGAGCGCTACTGGACGCAGATCAAGCTCGTCTACGGCGTGGCGTGGCTCGTGCTGTGCGTGTGGGTCTACCTGTACGGCCACAGCGCGGGCTTGCTGGGGTCGGTCTGGCCCGTCGCGCATCATGGATGAGCCGCGGGCCGCGCTGCGCGGGCCGGAGGCAAAGCTGGTCGCGCTGCTGCAGCGGCCGCGCCTGCCGCGGGCGCTGGCGCTGGTCGCGCTGCTGCTCAGCTCGCCCTGCCTGTTCCTCGGCTTCTACATCGACGACTTCGTCGCTCGCTACATCTACTCCAGCCTTCCGGGCGCAAAGCGGCTGTTCGACATTTACATGGGTGGCTACGGGCTCGCCGACGGCAATCCCGCCCACAACCACTGGCAGATTGAGGCCGGCTATGCGCCGTGGTGGATCTACGACCACCTGCGGCTGCGCCTGTTCCGGCCGCTCGGGGTGCTGACGCATGCGCTCGACGCCTGGTTGTGGCCGGGCAACGCGGTGCTCATGCACGCCCACAGCCTGCTGTGGCTCGCGTTGCTCGTGCTCGCCACCACGCGCATGTACCGCGGCTTGCTCGGCCCAGTCGCTGGCGGCATGGCCGGGCTCTTGTTCGCCTTCGACCACACGCACGGCTTCGAGGTCGGCTACATCTGTAACCGCTACGTGCTGGTGGCGGCGCTGCTCGGCGTGCTCTGCCTGGACCAACACATCCGCGCGCGCAGCGGCGGGGGGCGCGCGGCGGCCTGGGCCGGGCCGCTGCTCTACGTGCTCGCGCTGCTCGCAGGCGAGTCGTCGATCGCGATCGGCGCCTATCTGATCGCCTACGAGCTGCTCGCCCAGCGCGGCCCCTGGCTGCGGCGCGCGCGTGCCGCGCTGCCGTACGTCGCGATCACGCTGCTGTGGCGCGCCTGTTACAACCTCACCGGGCTGGGCGCCAGCGGCTCGGGTCCCTACGTCGACCCGGCGCGCGAGCCGCTGCACTTCCTGTCGCTCTTGCTCGCGCGCGGCCCGATCCTGCTGCTCGGTCAGTTCCTCTTACCGCCGGCCGAGGCCTACGTGGCGCTGCCGCAGCACGCCCGCGCGCTGTTGATCGCGGCGGTGCTGTTTGCTGCCACCCTTGCGCTCTTGCTGTGGCCGCTGTTGCGGCGCGACCGCGTCGCGCGCTTCTGGGCTGCCGGGATGCTGCTCTCGCTGCTGCCGGCCGCCTGCACCTACCCCAACAACCGCCAGCTGCTGTTCACCAGCTTCGGCGCGATGGCGTTAATCGCGCAGCTCTGGCACATGTACGCGATCGAGCTGCGCGCGCGGGCGCTGTCGCTGGGCTTGCGGTGGTCGAACCGGCTCGGCTCGCTGCTGCTCGCGATGCACTTGCTCGTGTCGCCGCTGCTGCTGCCGCTGACGACTTGCGGCGTCGCCATCTTCGGCGCGCTGCAGCACGGCGCGCTGCGCGTGGGCGACGAGCTCGCCGGCCGCGACGTGGTCTTCCTCACCGCTCCGGACTACCTCGCGGTCAAGCTGGTGCAGCTCTCGCGCCGCATCGATCGGCGCCCGCTGGCGCGGCGCTGGCGCGCGCTCTCGTTTGGGCCGCAGCGCGTGGTGGTCACGCGTACCGACGCGCGCACGCTCGAGCTCGATTACGAGGGCGGCATCCTCGGCACGCCCTTCCTCGAGCTCTACCGTGACCGCCGCCTGCGCATGGCGCCGGGCGAGCGCGTCAGCCTGCAGGGCCTGCAGATCGAGGTGCTGGCGGTGACGTCCGACGGCCGCGCGCGGCGCGCGCGCTTCAGCTTCGACCGCTCGCTCGACGCCCCGAGCTTCGTGTTCTACGCCTGGCTCGACGGCGGCTTCGAGCGGCTCTCGCCACCCGCCGTGGGCACGCGCCGCACGCTGCCTGCGGCGCAGCTGCCGTTCGCGCTGAAATAGCGCGCCGCGGCGGCATGCGAGCGCCGGATGGAGGCCACGCAGAAGAACCTCGCGTTGAGCGGAGCCGCGCGCCGCGCTAGGCTGGCAGGGCATGCGGCCGAATGGGGTGCAGGGGCTCTTGGCGCTGATCGCGGTCGTCTGCACCGCCGCGTCCGCCGTGGCGCAAGACGGTGCGCCTTCGCAGGACGCCCCCGCCCAACCGGCCGGGCTGGTCGAGCTGCACTTCACGCCCGTGCCCAGGGCGCAGCTCGCGATCTGGATCGAGCGCCAGAGCGGCGAGTTTCTTTCCACGGTGCGTCTGACCGAAGCCGTCGCGTACCGGGGCATCGGCAATCGTCCCGGCGCCTCGGAGATGAACAGCGGCTTCCGCTGGCCCTACGGCCGGCGCGAGGGGGCGCTGCCGATCTGGGCCAGGCGCCGGGCTTCGGTGCCGGGCGCGCAGCTGTTCCGGCGCGTGATCTTCCAGAATCGCACCAGCGAGGGCGACGCCTCGCGCTCCGGCACCACCAAAGACTACTCGCCGGACGATTACTATTGTCTGTCGTTCAACCGCGCCCGTTCCAGCAAGGACGCGCTCGATGCGGTGAGCTGCGCCAGCGTCTTCAGCAGCGACAAGGGCCGCTTCATCACCCAGGACGACATCGACCACGGCTACGCCGAGCCTTACGAGCCGCCGCACTCGTCGCAGGACACGATGCGCGCGCTATCGCTGTACTCGCTGTACCCGCCACGCCGCGATCTGCAGCCTTGCAGCGGCGGGGGCTGCTTCGACCATCCCGATGTCGCGCTCTACGCCTCGCACGCGCGCGAGGTGATGCCCGACATCGACGCCGTCACCATGGCCACGCCGGCCGGCGACGCGCCGCAGCAGGTGCTGTTCCCGGTGCCCGAGTCCTGGGGGCCCGGCGGCTATCGAGCCTGCGTCGAGATCAACGTCGAGGGCGATTACAACGTCGCTTATAACGATTCCAGCTACCCGACCCCTGCGCTCGGCTCCAGCTGCGACCCCAAGGACGGATGGGACTACTACGCGCTTTGTTTCGGTTATCCCTATCGCGGCCAGCCTTCGGTCGCGTACTGCGCGGACTTCGAGATCGGCGGCGACGTCGAGCGCGTGTTCAGCACGGACAGCGCGACCGGCAGCGCGGGCGGCTGGGACGTGCAGGACGCGAGCTACGGCCAGATGCAGCCGATGAACGACATGACCGACGATCCGGTGGGCGCGCCGGGCAGCGGCGCCGATCGCCTCGAGCAGAGCGCCGAGGGCTGGCGCTTGCAGCTCGTGGTCAGGCCAGCTGCTGCGTGCCTGCAGGATACGCCGCCGTCGGCGGTGTCGGAGCTGCGCGCCGACAACTACCCCGACGAGCTCGAGGCCGATCAGCGCGCGCATGTGAGCTTCCACGCGGCCTCGCACGCGCAGGGCATCTACCGCTACGACGTGCGCGTCGCGACCACGCCGATCACCGACGAAGCCTCATTCATGGCGGCGATGCCGGCCAAGCAGGCCACGACGGAGGCCGCCGAGCTGATCGTGCCGACCGACGCCGCGGCCGGAGCGCCGGTCGCGTTCGACATGGGAGGCTTGGTGCAGCAGACGCACTACTACGTGGCGGTGCGCGCGATGGACGCCTGCGCGCGCTTCGGCCCGATCGCCAGCGCCGAGCTCACCACCAAGCGGCGTGTGTTCGCTACCGTCAGCCCGTGCTTCGTCGCCACCGCAGCCTACGGCAGCCCGCTGGCTCGCGAGATCGGCGCGCTGCGCCGCCTGCGCGATCGGCACCTGCTGACCAACACGCCGGGCCGTGCCCTGGTCGCCGCCTATTACGGCGTTGGCCCCACGCTGGCCAGCGCGATCCGCGAGCGCCCGGCCTTGCGGGCAGCGGTCCGAGCGCTGCTGTCTCCGCTGGTGGCCCTGGCCGGCCGACTCGACGAATGAGCGCCGCCCAGCCGGCCGATTACTGCCCCACGAACGCGGTCAGCCGCTCCTTGCGCGCTGCTCGCCAGGCCGGTAGCGCGCCCGCGAGCGCGGAGGTCAGCACCACCAGGCCGCAGGTGCGGGCGGCTGTGCGCCAGGGGAAGGCGAAGTCCAGGTGCCAGCCGGTCTGCACGACCAGCATGGTGTGGAAGAAGATCTCGACCTCCACCACGCTCAGCAACATGCCCGCCACCGCCGCGCACAGCCCGAGAAACGCAGCCTCCACCACGATCGAGGTGCCGACCTGGGAGGCGGTCGCGCCGATCGCGCGCAGCACCCCGATCTCGGCCCTGCGGTCGATGATGGCCGCGGCCATGGTTCCGATCACGCCCATCAGCGCGATCACCAGGGTCATCAGCTCCATCGCGTGCGAGTAGGCGAAGGTGCGGCGGACCGAGGCCACGATGTGACGCTCGACCGCGCTGGTCTGGGTGACGAACACCGTGCCGCCCGGCCCGGCGTCGCCCAGCGCCGCGCGGATCCGTGCCGCCATCGTGTCGGGCTGCGTCCCCGGCTGCAGATAGACGAACACGCCGTCGACCGCATCGTCTTGCCAGTAGCGCCGGAACACGCTGCGGTCGATGAACGCGGCGCCGCGCTCGGAGCTGTAGTCCACGATTACGGCGCGCACCTGCAGCCGCAAATCGCCGCTGGGCGTCGGCAGCAGGAGCGTGTCGCCAGCGTGCACGTGGAGCAGGCTGGCGGCGTTTTCGCTGAGCAGGATGCGAGGCCGATCGGTGAGCTCGCCCGCTTGCAGCGGCGCGCCCTGCAGCACGCGCCAGCCTCGCCCGCGGCGCTCGCTGTGCTCGATGAAGGTACGCGTTTCGGTCGCCACCAGCTTGAGCTCGATGCCCGCGACGCGCTGGTCGACCATGCGGAAGCGCTGCACCGCGGCCACGCCCGGCACCTGCTCCACGCGCTGCGGGGCCCCGGCCGCCAGGGGGACGTGGCGGCGGTCGAGCAGCGGCGAGCCCTGGGTCACGGTCAGGTCCGCGGTGCCGACCTGCTGCGCCCAGCGCGCGATCGAGCGTTCGAGCGAGCTGAGCCAGCCCCCCATCGACACGCTCATGCCCACCGCCACCATCAGCGCGAGCACGTTGACCGCGCTGCGGCCGAGCGAGCGCTCGACGTAGTCCAGGCCGAGCCGTCCGGGCACGCCCAGCGCGGCTGCGACCGGCCGCCGCAACAGCCGGCGCAGGGCGACCACCCCCGCCGGCGTCGCGAGCGCCGCGCCCAGCACGGTGAGCGTCATCGCGACCGCGCCGCCGATCAACGAGCCGGCAAGGAGCTGCAGGCGGCCGAGCGCGATCAGCACACCGCCCCCGAGCAGCATCGCCAGCAAGCGCGGGCGAGCCGGCGCGCTTCCGGACGTGCCGCGCAGCACCAGCGCCGGTTGCAACGCGGCGCCACGGTGTGCCGGCCAGAATGCCGCCGCCGCCGCCATCAGCACCGCGGCCGCGGTCGCCTCCAGCGCCAGCACGCCGGAGACTCGCGGTACCAGCTGCGGCACCGAGGCGTAGAGCAGATCGATCGACTCGAGCGTGCTGGCGGTGAAGTAGCCCGCGATGAAGCGGCCGAGCACGAGCCCCAACGCGCTGCCCGGCAGCGCCAGCAAGCAAGCCTCGGCGCAGAACAGCGCGGTCGCCTGCCTGCGTTGCACGCCGAGCGCGCGCAGCAAGCCGAGCTCGCTGCGCCGCTGGGCTACCGCCACGCCGACCGCGTTGTAGACCAGGAAGGCGCCCACCAGCAGCGCCAGAAAGGCCGCCGTCCAGAGCGCGGCGTGCAGCGGCCGCGCCAGCAGGCGCAGGCGGGTGCCGATGCGTTCGGGGCGGCCCACGCGGGGGCCGTCGCCCAGCCGCCGCTGCAAGCGCAGCCGCACCGCGTCGAGATTGGCGCCGGGCGCCAGTGCCACCTCGATGCGGTCGGCGAACTCGCCGCGCCCGAACGCCAGCTGGGCGGCGTCCAGGAACATCACGGCCACCTGATCGCCGAGCGCGCGGCTGCCGCCACCGTCCGCGAGCACGCCGCGCACGTGGAAGTCGCGCGGGCCGTTCGAGGTCAGCAGTCGGATGCGGCTGCCGGCGTGCAGGCCGTGCCTGTGCGCGAAGCCGGCCGAGAGCAAGAGCGCGCTCGGGTCGTTGACGAAGGCCAGCGGGTCGTCCATGCCCTGCACCCGCGCTGCGTCGCGAAAGGGCAGGAAATAGGGGTCACCGAGCAGGTCCACACCGAGCACCAGCAGCGAGTCGCCGAGCTCGGTGGCCTGGGCGGCGACCTCCAGGCTGGGCGCCGCGTGGGCCACGCCCGGTACTTGCAACACGCTCGCCGTCAGGTCGGCGCGCACGCCCGGTCCGGTGCCTTCGACGGTGAGGTCGGCGCGGCCCGACACGCGCGCGACCAGATCGGCGAACGCGCGCTGCATGCTGTCGGCGTCGGCCTCGGTCGCGACGTAGAGCGCCACGCCGAGCGCGATGCCGATCACTACCAGCAGCGAACGCAGCGGCGCCCGCGCCAGGTGACGCAGGCTGATCTTGCGCAACAGGGCGATCATCGGCGCTCGCGTCCACGGGCGGTCGAGGCAGGGTCGAGCCGGTGAGCCCGACTGTGCCGGAGTGTGCCAGAGCGGGCGATGAGCGGGTCGTTCACGTACGGGACGGCGGCGTTCGCGCGTTCGCGTGGTTGTGGCTGTGAATGCGGAACGATACCATAGCGTCGTCCGTCTCGCTCCGGACGAGCCCGGGGTGAACGAGTTGTCGCGAGCCGACCGCCATATGACCGACCCGCAGCGCAGCTTCGCTCTCAGCTCGGCCGCGATCGCGCTCGCTTGCGCGCTGGCGGTCGCGGCCTGCACCGGCAACCAGACCCACAGCCGCGACACGTCTATGGGTTCCAAGCAGAAGGACGCCGCGGTCTCGTCGTCCACATCCTCGGGCGACGCAGGCGACGCGGCCTCCGGGAGCAGCGACTTCGGCAACGTCGACGCGCGGGTCCCGCTGCAGCCATCGATGCCGCCCGATGCCGCAGCGGGCGACGCCGGCGATGCCGCGGTCCGCCCGCCCGATCAGAACACCTGCGGCAGCGTCGAGCTCGACCCCATGGTCAACACAAACGTGGAGCCCGGCAACCTGCTGGTCGTGTTCGACAGCTCCGGCAGCATGGTCAGCGCCTGGGGCAGCACCACGCGCTGGCTGGCCGCCGGCAACGCGGTGCGCGACGCCGTCTCCTCGCTGGCCGAGTACCTGACCGTGGGCGCGATCATCTTCCCCAGCTCCGGCAGCTCGTGCGGGGTGGACTCGATCGACAGTCCCAGCCAGATCAGATTCGTGCCAGGCGCGGCGTTCGTCGCGGCCTGGGACAACTACCTGAGCACGGGCTCGCCCAGCGGCGGCACGCCGCTCGGCGAGGCGCTGGTTGCCGCCGATACCGCGCTCAGCGCCGCCAGCCTGAGCGGAAGCACGCGCGTGGTGGTGTTGACCGACGGCGAGCCCAACTGCGACAACAGCACGCTTTCGACCATTCCTCCGATGTGGCTTGCCCAGGGCATCAAGACCTATGTCGTGGGCCTGCCGGGCTCCGAGAGCGCGGTGACCGTGCTCGACGACTTGGCCATGGCCGGCGGCACCATGCAGCACCTGACGCCCAACGACTCACGCACGCTGCGCCATCAGCTGGCCGACATCGTGAGCGAGACGGTGACCAGTGCCTTGCCGAGCTGCAGCGTCCCGCTCGATCCGGCCGCGCCCAACCCCGAAGACGTGCACGTGGTGGTCACCGAGCAGGGCGCGCGCAAGGACGCCGCGCGCGATCTCGGCGATGGCGGCGGCTGGTCGATCAACGCCGACGGGACTGAGATCGATCTGTTCGGGCCCTTCTGCGACCAGGGCCTGGCCGGCGCCTATAGCCGCATCTCGATCGAATACGGCTGCCTGGACCTGCCGCCCTTGCCGCCGCCGCCACCGGTCGTCGTGAAGTGAAAGATCGCAGCTTCGAGGGGAGAATATGACGCGGGCTTGCTTGGGATCGATTGGCTTGTGCGCGCTGCTGTGCATTGCGCTGGGTTGCAAGAGCAAGAGCGTGTGCGAGCTGGGCCACGCCGAATGCGTGTCGACGTCGGTGCTGCGGAGCTGCGTGCCAGGCGGCGATCACAACAGCTGGTTCCTCTACCAGTGCCCCGCGGGTGAGACCTGCGGCGCGCCTTCCGGGGGCGGCGGAGGCGGCAGCGGCGACGCCGGCGCGGGCAGCGGAGTCGAAGGCGCCTGCAACGGCGAGTGCGCCGCGGGCAACAGCGAGTGCATCGACGACCGGGTTGCGCGCGTCTGCGTGGACGGCCGCTCATGGCAGCTGCAGCCGTGTCAAGCCGGCCAGCGCTGCGTCGACGGCGCGTGCGTGTTCAGCGACGGCGGCATTCAGGTGTGCGCGCCGCAATCGCGCGCCTGCGGCAGCGACAAGATGGAAAAGGTCTGCGATCGCGACGGAAGCAAGTGGATCGAGCAACCGTGCGAGATGGGCGAGAAATGCCTGGTCGACCGCTGCGCGCCCGATCCCGACGCCTCCTGCGACGTGCCCAGCCGCTGTCTGGACAACAAGACCGCGCTGCGCTGTCTGGGCGAGGGCAAGGGCTTCGCCGTGGTCGCTTGCGACAACGACACCTATTGTGAGGGTGGCCAGTGCCGCGGGCCATTGTGCGCGTTGGGCTCGGTGTGCGGCAGCGACAACCAGGTCATCGAGTGCGTGGCCGGCACCTCGCTCAAGGTCACCCAGTGCGGCGTCAACGAGGCCTGCAAGGCCGAGCGCGACCAGGCGAGCTGCGTGCCCAAGCCCTGCACACCCGGCGAGATCAAGTGCGGCGACCCGCGCGATCCCAAGGTGGACGCCAAGACGCACTACACGCAGTGCAAACCGGGCACCCAGACCGCGTCCGGGCTGCCGGAGTGGGCGCTCGGCGAGTGCACGGGCCTGCTGACCTGCGATCCGGCGCGCGCCGCGATGGGCAGCCCCTGCCACCAGGATTGCACCCCGGGCGAGCAGACCTGCACCCAGAACCTGCAGCTCAGCATCGCCGACGGTTGGGCCGAGTGTCAGGACGACGGCACCTGGGGGCCGACCCAGAGCTGCAACCAGGACGGCGAGCTGCGCCAGCAGTGCGCCATCAAGCCCGACTTCGACGCCAGCGCGCTGCCGGTCGCGATCTGCGTGGATCCGGTGTGCGCTTACGTGATCACCAACCAGGACGCCGTCGGTGGCTCGTGCAGCGGCGGCCAGATCCAGGCCTGCGACAGCGACGGCAAGCTTCAGGCGGCGGCGCCCTGTGACGTCGGCATCTGCCGCGCCACGGGCACCCAGGCGCAGTCCGACGGCCGTGTGCCGGGCGCGTGCGACACCGATGTGACCTGCAAGGACGGCGAGCAGCGCTGTCTGGTCGACAGCCTGGTGCCGACCACGCTGTATCAGACCTGCGAGAACGGCATCTGGAGCGCCAAGCTCACCACCTGCGACTCCGACGGGCAGTGCCTGGACTACGTCGACGCCATGGGGCTGCACAAGGCGATCTGCGGGGCTGATTGCGCGCCGGGCGAGAAGCGCTGTGACGTCAGCGATCAGGTGCAGAGCTGCGGCAGCGACGGCAAGTGGGGCACGGCCAAGAGCTGCCCGGTCGGCACCTGCTCAACCATCGGCGCCACGCCCGGCAAGCGCGACGCCGCCTGCGTGCTCGAATGCGTGCCCGACGAGAAGCGCTGCACCGGCACGCAGGTCACGGCGCCTGACGGCGTGAGCACCGGCTTCAGCCAGCAGGCCACCTGTGGCTCCGATGGCCTGCTGGGCACGCCCGAGGACTGTCCGACCGACACCGTGTGCCGTGTGTCGGGCGCGGGCGAGCACCTCGGCTGCGTGCAGTGCGTCGGACCGAACGTGCTCGGCGGCAACACCTGGGGCTATCAGGACACGCGTTGCGATCCGAGCGCCGCAGCCAAGGTGCAGCAGTGCGCCGACGACAACACCTGGGACAGCAGCCGCAGCTGCAGCGGTGGCAAGAGCTGCCGCATGGTCAATGGGACGAGCTGCGGCACGTGCTACGTCGGCGGCTCGTACGTCACCTGCAGCGAGGCCGCGATCGCCGCGCAGCAGCGCTGCGGGCCGTGCACGGTTCCGAGCTACGGCACGATCACCGCCTGCTACGACTCGTACATCGCATCGGTCACGGCCAGCACCACCCCGCAGACCTGCATGAGCTTGTTCGGCGACGGTCCCGCGGTCGCGGCGAGCGGCCAGGCGGCGGGCACGACCAGCTGGGGCAACTACAGTGACTGCTGCGACGGCAAGAGCGCGACCGGAACCGACGGTGAGTTCTTGCAGTACCAGGACTGTCAGGCGCTCGGCTACGGCACGCCCATGGCCGCGGGCGGCGTGTCCGATTGCTGCTCGTCCTACGTGACCGCCGCCAGCGGCGCGGCCTTCGCGTACTGCGCGACACCCTGAGCCCCTGCGCGCGGGCGCGCCGGGCTGCGACCTCGGTCCCGGCCTATTCGGCCGCCGCGGCCGATTCGGCTGCCGCGGCCGATTCGGCCTCGAGCGGGATGTGCACGCCTGCGGGCGGCTTCTTGTGCTCCCGGACCACCACCTCGCCCGAGTCGAGCTGGCGGAAGCTGGGATAGAGCTCCGGAAAGCCGTGGTCGAAGCGCGGACCCTGGAAGCTGTCGCGGATGTACGGCATCACGGTGAAGAAGCCCGAGAAGGCGCCGGCCAGCTGCGCGACGCGCTGCTGGAAGGGGGTCATGGTCTGGGTGCCGTAGGCGACCGCGCGCTTCTCCTCCTCCTCGTGCGGGGCGGAGATGGCGGTGACCAGGCGCAGCTTCTGCGCTTCGAACACCATCGACTCGAAACGGAAGACCGACAGCAGGTAGAGCCCGGTCTGCGGCGTCAGCGCGGGCAGCTCTGCCGTCACGGACATGGGATCGGCCATCGCGCGCAGGTAGGCCTCGCGCCCGTTGCCGATGATGTGCTGGACCAGCATCCACAGGTGGAAATAGGTCTGTGCGGGCACCAGCGGCTTGAGCCCGCGGCCCAGATAGAGCGGCTCGAGCCGCGCCACCAGCAGCAGGCTGAAACGGCCGAGCAGGCGCTGCAGCGCGCGCTGCTGCGCGCGGTCGAAGCGCGAGCGCACCTGCTCCACCACGTCGGGCAGGGTCTCGAAGCTTTGCCGGGTCGCGCCGCCCACCAGCGGCACCAGCTCTTGCCAGAAGCGCTCCACGTCGGCGGGGCCGAGCTGCTCGGCGTCGGCCAGCACCAACTCCAGCGGGTCTTCCTTGCCCGCGAGCGAGCGCTGCATCAGCCCGTGCAGCTTGGAGCGGCGCCGCCAGAAGATCGCGTCGAAGTGCCACATCTCCGGCTCGGGCAGGAGGTCCTGCCAGAAGCGCGGATCGAACCCACGCGGCGGGGTGTGCGGTCCGATGTAGCTGCGCGCCCACCAGTCGCCGGTCGCGAAGTGCTGCTTGAGGTCGACGGGCTCCAGCATCACCGTGCTGAGTCGCACCAGGCGCGGCGGCTCGGGGTGCCGTTTGAGCACCGTGCCCTTCATGAAGTCGGTGCCGTGTCCCTCCACGATGCGCTGCACCAGGGTGGTGGCGGCCGGCTGCCCTCCGTAACTGTACGGATCGTACGGGCCCAACATGCTGCTGATCAGGCTGGTGGGGTTGAGCCCGAAGGTCTCGTAGATCACGGCCTGATCGCCGCGCGGGTGGTAGGGCGCGACGAATCTCGGTGCCGACTTGGGATTGGAAGGCGAGAAGTGGAAGTCCGCCTCGTGCCAGGTCTGCTCGTCCCAGCTGACCTCGACCAGCAGCGACATCTTCACGCCCGGGCCGGTGTTGGGCGGAAACACGCCGTAGGGGTGCAGCCAGCGAAACGGGTGCATCACGCGCGCGAACGCGAACGGCAGCTGCAGCAGGCGGGGCAGCCGGTACCAGGCCGACCACAGGTGCCAGCTCTGACCGACCCAGCTGTTGAAGGGAAACGCCAAGCAGACTCCGAGCGTGTGCAGCACCACGTAGGCGTTGACCAGCAACGGCGCGCCCGGGCTGAACAGCTCGCTCAGGTGCAGCTGGGTGGGCGTGACGTTATCGAGCAGTGGAATGCAGCCTACGATCGTGAGCAGGCTGAAATAGCCGAAGCTGCCGAAGGCCTGGATCCCGACCATCAGAAAGGCGGTGCACGCCGCGAACAGCAGGCTCAGCGGGCCGGGGATGAAGGCGAAGAACGGCGCCGGCACTTCGGTGAAGAACATGAACAGCACCAGCGGCTTGAGCAGCGCCGCCGGAAGCTTCTGCGCGTACCAGCCGAGCGGCGAGGGCAGCGGCTGCGCGACCAGGAAGCCCTTGAGGTAGGCCAGGTCTTTGCCCGTACTGCCCATGAACTTCTGCTTGCCGAAGCCGAACATCACGCAGAAGATCAGCAGCCGAAACGCCCACGCCAGCGCGGGCGCGGCCGGCTCGGCCGCGGCTAGCTGCGGCAGCGGCAGGGTCGGCGGCAGGAACAGGCCGAGCACGCTGGCCTCGAACAGCAGGCAGTCCCAGGGGAAGATCAGGCCGATCGCGAGGTCGAGCGAGAGGTAGCAGAGATAACACGCGAGCAAGCCGTAGAAGCCGAACGGCCCGCCGTAGATGACCAGCGCCGAGCCGGCGATACCGGCCAGTGTGAGCGCGCGCAACATCGCGTCGCTGTCGCTCAGCCACAGCAGCGTCGGGAAGTAGAGCACCCGGCGCCAGGTGGGGAAGTCCTGCTTGATCTTGCGCAGCCGGCGCGAGATCGGGATCCCGCCGTCGCGGCCCGCGCCACGCACGATCTGCGGTGCGAGCGAGACGAACGAGATCAGGAAGATCAGGCCGAGGCCACGGCTGAACAGACCCCAGACCAACGCGGGAGGCAGCAACTGGTACGACCCGGACATGCACCCATCCTATCGTGAAACGGTGGCATCCTGCGCTCCCCGGAAGCAACGCCAGCACGGCGCGCCCGTCCGTGCAAGGGCAGCCCGTCCGCCGGTTTGATCGTAACCGCATCCCTGACGCAACGTCAGCTTGGGGCTCGCAGCTGTGTCGCGATCGGCGCGGTCGCCCGCAGCCGGTCGGTGCCGCGCTCGCCGCTCCGCCCCAATTCTTTCGTGCTTCGCGGCTGGCGCGTACGATGGCGTGCGTCTTCGTCGATGCCAAGCCTGCGCAACACGCCGATCGCGGAGCTGTGGGCGCGCGGCTTTCTCGCCGCCTCCACCCTGGCCGTGGCGCTGGTGGGCCTACACCGCGAGCGCGAGTCCGACGTGTTCTGGCATCTGAGCCAGGGTCGGGCGGTGCTGCGGCACATGGCGCGGGTGGTGCCCGAGCCGAGCGCGTTCCCGGAGCTCGCGCGCAGGACCGAGGTTGCGGCCTGGCTGTGGGACGTGATCACCTACCTCTGCTACCGCGCCGGCGGGTTCGGCGCGCTCGGCTGGCTCAGCGCGGCGCTGGGGCTGGCGGCGGCGCTGGCGCTGCTGTTTCTGCTGCGCGCTGCCCGGCCCACTTCGCCGGCCGCCGGCCGCGTGCTGGTCGGCGGGCTCGCGCTGGCCTGCATGACCAGCCGCGTGCGCGCGCGGCCCGAGGTGGTGGCGCTGCTTTCGACCTCGCTGCTGCTGGGGCTGCTGTTCCGCTTCACGCGCGAGGGCGCCAGGCGCCTGCGCTGGGGGCTTGGGGCGGCGCTGCTCGCGCTGTGCTGGGCCCAGCTGCACGGCAGCTTCCTGCTGGTGCCGCCGATCGCCGCCATCATGCTGGTCGAGCCGATCGTGCGCGCGCAGCCCGGGCCCGAGCGCACCGGCCCGCTGGCGCTGCTGCTGCTGCTGCTGCTGGCCAGCCTGACCAGCACCTCGGGGCTGCACCTGATCGGCTACGGCCTGGAGCACGCCACCGGCGACATCAAGCTGCACAACGCCGAGATGCACCCGCCGCTGTGGGGTACCTTCGATCCCACGCGCAACTTGTTCGGTCCGCTCTATCTGCTGACCGCTCTGCTTTCGCTCGCCGGTGCGCTCTCGCTCGGGCGCGCCGGGCTGCGCGAGCTCGGGCTGTGGTTGCTCGGCGCCCTGGTGGTCAGCCAGTCGGTGCGCTTTCTGGCGATCGGCACCCTGCTGAGCGTGCCGGGCGCGCTGCACGGCGCCAGCGCGCTGTGCGCGCGCTTCGAGCGCCGCGGCGCCACGCTGCTGCTGGTTGGCTGCAGCTTGCTGTCGGCGGGCGCGGTCTACCGCGTGCTGGCGCGGGCGCAGGCCTCGATCGGGCCGCTCGGCACGCTCGGCCTGGCCGAGAGCGAGCTGCCGCTGGCGGCTGCCAAGTACCTCGCGCGCTTGCCCGCCGGCAGCCGCGTGCTCAGCAGCTACGACGCCAGCGGCAGCCTCGGCTTTCTGCTCGACGGGCGCGTACGCACCTACGTCGACAGCCGCACCATGGTGTTGTTCGACGAGCTGCAGTTTGCGGTCTCGCGCGACGTGCTGCGCTCGGTGCGCAGCCTCGAGCTGGCCGCGCGGCGCTACCATGCGAGCGCCGTGGTGGTGGGGCGCTACGACCGCATCTGCAGCGAGCTGCGCGCCCCGTTCGTGCCGGTGGCGGTCGACCCGCTGTGGACCACCTTCGTCTCGCGCCCCGACGCGCTGCCGTTGCGCGCGGTGGCGCCGTGCGGCGCGCACTGGCTCGCGCCGGCCGCCTGCGAAGGCGGCGGCGCCGAGCTCGGCGCGGAGATCGCGCGGCTGCGGGCGCTGCGCGCCGCGCCCTTGCTGGACTTCCTGCAGGCTTCGCGCGCGGTGGCTTGCCAGCACGAGCTGGCCGCCGGCGCGCGCAGCCTGCCCGGGCGGGCTCGCGCCGAGGGCTTCGCGCTGGCTCGTGATCGGCTCGCCGCGCAGATCGCGTTCGCCCGAGGTCAGGGCGCTGCGGGTCTGCAGGCGCTCGGCCGCTGGGCCCGCGACGGCGACCCCGACAGCTGGGACATCCTGCGCCGCGCGCTGCGGGCGCGGCTGGTCGAGAGCGCCGCACTACTGCCGCTGGCGCGCGCGGCCGTCGCGCATCTCGACGACCGCACGCCACCGGTGCTGCGCGAGCTGCTCGCGGAGCTGTGCATCGCGGAGCACGACCTTTCGTGCGCGCGCTTCCACGCCCTACGTGCGGCCGTGGCCTTCAGCCCCGACGCGCGCGCTCTGCTGCACTGGCTCGCCACGCAGGACCCCGACCCCGCGGCACGCGAGGACGCCGCGCACTGGCTGAGGGCCATGGACCAAGCGCCACCGCCGCAGGCCCCGCCGCCGCCGGACGCAGCGCCCGAGCCCAAGGGCAACCAGCCCGACTCCGAGTGAGCGAATCGAGGGCGGCGCAGCGGCGCGCGCACGAGCGCGGGACGCGCGCGCCGCGCAAGGGTTGCGTGCGCGCAGCAGCTGCGCGCACGATGGCGCCGCGATGGTGAGCCCGCAGCAGACCGCGACCGACGCGCCGCCCGCGCTGCTCGAGCTGCGCGGGGTGAGCAAGCGCTTCGGCGCGGCCGAGGCGCTGCGCGGTGTCGATCTCGCGCTCGCGCAGGGGCAGACCGGCGTGTTGATCGGGCTCAGCGGCTCGGGCAAGTCCACGGTGCTGCGCCTGGTGATCGGGCTGCTGTCGCCCGATGCCGGCGAGGTGCGCTTCGACGGGCAGCGGGTGGACGCGGCCAGCGCACAGCCGCTACGGCTGCGCATGGGCTACGTGATCCAGGACGGCGGCCTGTTCCCGCACCTGAGCGCGCGGGAGAACGTGGCGCTGATGCCGCGCTACTTGCGCTGGCCCGCCGCGCGCGTACAGCAGCGCATCGGGCAGCTGCGCGAGCTGGTGCGCCTGCCGGAGCGCTCGCTCGCGCGCTACCCCGCGGAGCTCTCCGGCGGCGAGCGCCAGCGCGTCAGCCTGATGCGCGCGCTGGTGCTCGATCCCAGCGTGCTGTTGCTCGACGAGCCGCTGGGCGCGCTCGACCCGATCACGCGCGCCGAGCTGCAACAGGAGCTGCGCGAGATCTTTCGCGCGCTCGGCAAGACGGTGCTGCTGGTCACCCACGACCTCGGCGAGGCCGCGCACTTCGGCGACTGGGTGGCGCTGATGCGCGGCGGCCAGATCGTCCAGCGCGGCCCGTTCCGCGATCTGCTGGAGCGCCCGGCCGACGCGTTCGTCCAGCGCTTCGTCTCGGCGCAACGCGGCGCGCTCGCGACCGGCGCCGGCGAGGCGCCGTGAGCGGCCGCGGCGCGGCGTGGCAGCTGGCGCTGCTGGCGTTGGCCCTGGGTGCGTGCCAGACGGCGCCGCCGCAGGCGGTCCGCATCGGCTCCAAGAAGTTCACCGAGTCGGTGCTGCTCTCGGAGATGGCGCGCGCGCTGTGCGCGAGCAGCGGCATCCCGGTTGTGCACCGCCGCGAGCTCGGCGGGACGCGCGTGCTGTGGAGCGCGCTGTTGCACGGCGACATCGACCTCTATCCCGAGTACACCGGCACCCTGGCCCAGGAGATCCTGCGCGACCCCGCGCTCTCCGTGCAGCAAATGCGCGCGGCGCTGGCGGCCCGCGGCGTGCGCATGGGTGCGGTGCTGGGCTTCGACGACAGCTACGCGCTGGGCATGCGCGAGGCGCGCGCGGCCGCGCTCGGCATCGCCAGCATCTCCGATCTCGCCCGCCACCCCGAGCTCGAGCTGGGCCTGACCTCGGAGTTTCTCGCGCGCGCCGACGGCTGGCCCGGGCTGCGCGCCCGCTACGGGCTGTCCGCGGAGCACCTGCGCGGCCTTGACCACGAGCTCGCCTATCGCGCGCTCGCGCGCGGCGACATCGACGTCACCGACCTGTATTCTACCGACGCCGAGATCCAGCGGCTCGGGTTGCGCGTGCTGCGCGACGACCGCGGGTATTTCCCCAAGTACCAGGCGCTGTTCGTGTACCGCGCGGCGTTCGTGCGCGCGCACCCGCAGGCCTTCGCCGCGATCGAGCGCCTGGCCGGCCGGCTCGATGCTGCGCGCATGCAACGGCTCAACGCTGCGGTCAAGATCGGGCGCCGCCCGGAGGCCGAGGTGGCCGCCGGGCTGTTGGCGCAGCAGCTGCACCTGCGGGTCCGGCCGCCGCGGGTTTCCGCGCTCGCGGGGCTGTGGCGTCACACCGTCGATCACCTGGCGCTGTGCGGCAGCTCGCTCGCCGCTGCGGTGCTGTGCGCGGTGCCGCTCGGCGTGCTGGCCTCGCGGCGGCGCCGGCTGGGCCAGGCGATCCTGGGGATGGTTTCGGTGCT
>CAVZVA010000003.1:0-913480 GCA_963778655.1 uncultured delta proteobacterium | reverse complement strand
ATCAATAATTTACAGCATTCTCCCCTCCTCCGACCGAAGCGTTCAAACCCCCAAGTAGCCAATTATGTAGCCAAGTGGATTTACAATCTTGGCACAGAGGTATTGTGCGATGCCACGAGTGCGGAGAGGAAGAAGCATCGAGGCGTATTCGAGAGGGAAAAGGGGAGCAATATCTGGTGGGTTCGCTTTGTGGACGTGGACGGTAAACGAAAGACTCGGTGCATTGGGGCACTCAGCGATGCAGTGAACTTCTACGAAGCCGAGAAGGTCAGAGTACCAACACGCATCATTGCCCCTGTCGCATCCCACCGTGGCGTTCGGTACAAACAACTTGTTGAGGCGGCTCTTGTCTACACCTACGAGCAGTCGCACCGCGACCAGCGTAATTTTGCGCAGCGCCTCGAAGCCACCCTCGACCAGTTCGGCCACCGAATGGCCGACACCATCACACCCGCTGAAATCGCGGAGTGGTTCTCCCAAATGGAAGACGAGCGGGATTGGACGCCAGCGACCATCAATCGCTACAGAGCCGGCAATGAGCAAGGCGTTCAAACTTGGCATTGCTGACGGCAAGGTGTCGCGCAATCCGGCGAGGCTGGTGCCACAGCGCAAAGAATCCAACGGCCGGGTTCGGTTCCTTTCCGAGGAGGAGGAGAAACGGCTACGTGCGGCCCTCGCAGGTAGGCCAAATTGCATTCCACAATTGGAAGTGGCGCTTCACACCGGCATGAGGAAAGGTGAGCAGTTCACCGTCACTTGGGGTCAAGTGGACTTCGAGAACAGGTACATCCATCTTTCGCAGACTAAGAATGGGTCGGACAGGTATGTGGCTCTCAACTCCACGGCCATGAGAGCCCTCAAGTCTTTGGAGAAGACACACGACAGACTGAAGCTACCTCCTGAATCCCTTCTCTTCCTGAGCCACCAGAACAAACCGATGACCGACCCCAAGGAATGGTTCGGCAGGGCGTGCGAGGAAGCCAAGGATTACCGGGGTTACTTGGCACACTCTTCGGCACACTTTTGCAAGTCGTCTGGTGATGGCTGGCGTTGGCTTGAAGGAAGTGCAGGAGCTAATGGGGCACAAGACGATAACGATGACGGCCAGATATGCCCATCTGGCACCCGCCCATAAGCTGAATGCACTTGAGAAGTTGGTCACTCGCCCGCAACCGGCTCGGGGTGGTGACCGTGAGCGAACCGGGACAAGTTCGGCGTCGGGGGATGAGGGTCTTTGTCCCTATACGACGGAAGCGAATCTCACCGCGACTCAACAGATACGCCAAGGAACGCAGCGAGATTGACAACATCTTCGCTGCGGTCTTTCGGTCGTATAGGAGTCGCTGTTCCATTTCTTATTGCTCTCTTACGTGTCAGAACTCTTTGCCTTCTTAGAAAATCGTAGGTGCCGATGCGGTTTTTACTGGGTTGAACTCAAGGGGCGTTCAAACCGGAATAAAAGCACAGCGGCAACAGAAAAGCCCCCTGCGCGGGGGCTTTGTGAGTTTTGTTAGGTTTATTCCTGACGCGAAGGTTCTGGCCGCTGCTGCTTTTAAGACTTTCCGTACCTTGGCTTCCCGGTCTTCTCTCGGTGCCTCTCCCATCTCTCCTGTTGCGCGATTGACATTCTCCGGCGATGTTCATCGGTAAACGCTGGTGGCCTCCGTGGCTTTTGCGATTCTGCATCTCGCTTGGCCTGTCTCAGAGCCTTCGCAATCGTGGTGCAGCGACCAGAGCAATACCTGTCGTTGTTGTACACCTTGAAAAAGTACCGCCGCCCCGGAAGAACATTTCGGATTCTCGCAAACTTTCAGCGACTTCAACCTGCCTTGCAGCCACTCCAGCGTCTCTACCATCTGTCTCAGGGTTGCGGCTTCATTCGGGCGGGGGACGATGTGGGTTAACACTTTCTTTCTTGCGTGTCTCAGGGTTGTACCAAAGGTCCGTAGTTGCCAACAACCGCTCAGCCGTCAGCATGAAGCGTTCCGAAATCTTCCGTAGCTTTCGTTTTGCTTTTTCAGCCTCTCCAGTTGACGCCAACTTCCACACGTTGCGAAGTTCAGGCTGAATCGTAGTCTCGCCGCCTCCCTACTCCCCCAACGAAGTGATTAACCCGCGACCCTTCGGAATAGTGCCATTCGGAAAAATCGCGGCGGAGTGTGCGTTGAAATTCTCGGAGCAGTTTTCTGTAATCTTTGAACTGGGTGCTCGCGACGTGAATGTCCCCGAGCCTTCTAAGTTCGGCTTCCAGTTCGCCGTAGTCTTTGTTTGCCTCAAAACGCTCACGATGCCGCTTGATTTCTTTAAAAGGCAGGCCCCTTGTTTGGCTCAGAAAATCCTGCTCTCTCCGCTCTTTGCGCCTCTGGCATTCGGCAAGTGCTGCGCTTGGGCGCGGCCCTTCCCAATTGAAATTGGTGACCCGTTCGAGAAGGTCTCTGACTCGCTCGTCTTCCATGCTCTTCCCCAATCCAAGGTCGCAGAAGCGGTTCCCCTTTTACTCCAGTTTGACAGCCCAACGAGTTCGCGGGAAGTAATGCCCGAGGAACTCCATGCTCTTAAGGATGCTTGGGAGCAATCAGCCACATTACAATGCGGAGTTCGCGCTCTATTTAGGATTTGAAAGTCGAAATCGCCAGAGCAGAAGGTGACTTTGATGAAGCAGCCACTGTCAAGGTAAGGTCATGAGCGCGAGTGCAGATTCGATTTGGACCGAGCCAGCAAGTCCCTTTTACTCCGGTTTGAACGCTCATCAAGTTCGCGCCAGTAAAACACAGTCTGCCGGGTACTCTGAAATCAGTTCAAAGCGTCGGACCGCTCACTCAGTCCGAAACGGCAACAAGACGGAGATTGACGGCTTTGGCGAACTCCCGAAAAGGAGTTTGCCAGACCTGCGGGGAAGTGTTGCCTCAAATCAACCCGGCATCGTCTGAATGCCCGAACCGAGATAAGGAGAATGCAATCGCTTTGACCAATCGACCGAAACTCACGAATCTTGTTGAGCCCATCGACTTCACCAAGTTGAAGCGCGACCTTCAGACCCTAATGAGGGAAGTTGACCTGCGGCTAGCATCTGAGTCGAT
Source organism: uncultured delta proteobacterium (assembly GCA_963778655.1). GTDB lineage: Bacteria > Myxococcota_A > Polyangia > Polyangiales > JAFGIB01 > CAVZVA01. Next base: position 910,400 of record CAVZVA010000003.1, on the reverse strand, counting down.
CCCTTCTCGCCCTATATGTGGAATCGACTCCGTAATACGGTCAACGCAGTGATTGCGGAAATCACCGCTGTCCGCATGGTCCTTAATGGAAAGTCATGCGCCGAAGTAGCGGCGACGATGGACCTCAAGAAGCAGCAAGTCGCAGCCTTCATGGCATACAACACAATGTGGCAAGACGACTATGCCGACCCGACAACCATCGACAACATCGTGGACTGTCCTTCCTGCCATGCTGGACTCGGCAACCGCTGCATCACTGCATCAGGGCGGGATGCCGAGTCCATGACAGCCGCCGTCAGGCATATCGCGAGACTTGAACGAGCGCGCCCTCAATATGAAGGCGATTCGCAAAGCGACTTCGGTTATGCCCATCAACCGGGTAACGTAGCGGCACATTGTCTGAAGCGCCTCTGGCCGAATGGCGACGTACCAATCGACACAACTTTAAACCGGGGCGCGCGGCACTAAACGGCATTGAAAATGCCGTCGCCTGAAGTGTGCCTCAAGACCAAGAAAGGACGCATCCGATGAACGACAACGAACTGACCACCACGCCTGTCACACCATCCAGGGGGCTGCTGACCCTCAGATGGAGTAGGTACCGGCGAAATCCATCGTGAATGAGGAAGGAAAAAATTTCTCAAAAACTCCCGCAAAAGATTCAAAAACGACAATTGTCGTCTCCGACCCGGAAGAAGAACTTCGGAAGCTATGTGACGAGGCGGACGCCAAGCTACCGAGTTGCTCACCCCCTATCATGCTTTGCAGGTTCGCATTAGCGGTGAACTCTTCCCGATACTTCTCCAAATCAAGAACCTCTTGCCGCATGGCGAGTGGGGTCTATGGTAGCGGGAATTTCTCCACACGTCATCACATCACGACCAGCTTGAGGACTGTGCAGCGTTCTTTTGCAGACCTAACCGACAACAAGCTGCTTTCGGATGGGACACCACATGTTCCAACCCATCTCGGAATGCTGCTGTGAAGCAGGCAGCAGAGATGCTTGCATTGACCAAAGCAGAACTCGGCAAATCTGCTGAAGGGGGAAGCGAACAAGCAAAAGCCATCATTGCAAGCGAAGAAAAGCACTACGCTGATGCGGTCGCGGCAGCAGCGAAAGAAGTGGGGGATACTGCGGGGAATACAAAAGTGAAGCCCTCGACTGAGATGAAGGTCAATAAGCGTCTCGCAGCCATCGTAGAAATTGCCGAGAGGTACATCCGAGTGATGGAACGAGTGGTCCACACCGCACCCCAAACCGAACGGCAAAAGGACGACCTCGAAAAGACAAGGAAGGCATGGCGCAAGGTTCTGCAAGATGCACGGACACTGAGTTGGGCAGTGCAAGTAATCGAAAAGCAAGATGAGGAGGAGGAAGCCGCATGAAGTGCCATCAGCGACTTATCCGTGAGAGTTCCCCTCCCGAACCCGACGAGGACATCAAGCGGGAACTCGCCAAAGACCTCACTCATGCCAGCGTGCGGGAGATTGATTACGCCACAGCGAAGCCAGTCATCCTAAAGCACGAGTCGTTCAAACTATGGGTTCTCCACGCTGGCTCGTTGGTCTGTATTTTGGCGAACACTTAGCAGGTGTCGAAGGCTTTGGAACTAGCGCAGGGACGGAGGGTGAACGAAGCTGTCGCTGGTATCGAGAACGCGCAATACGTATGCGAACTTATCAGGGGATGTTGCCTTCCGTGGACGCCAAAGGATTGCCCTAGTTGGTTCATCTCCCGTGCTTGTCGATTCATGGCGGACAAGTACGACAAGCATTTGTTCGTAGCCTATGCGGACGAGAGGGCTGCTGAGATAGGGCAGATTTACTCTAGCCTGAACTGGCTATATACGGGCTACACTCAGGCGTCTCAGCAGTTTGTATTGAATGGTAAGTCGCGTGACTGCCGACAGATTTCAAACCTCGCACGTGACGGGAGGGCGAAGACAGGCGAGCAGCAGAAGTATCGACGCTCGCGTGCTGAACAGTGGGCGTTGTTGGTGTCGCAAGGTGCGTACCTTGTGCCGGGAGTTGCGAAGCACCGATTCTTGGGCGTGTATGGTAGCGACACAGAGAGGAGACGGCTCAGAGAGGCATTGAAGCTGCCGTCGCTGCCGTACCCCAAGCGTGAAGCGTGATGGACCGGGCAATACCGTCCCATGGCACTGTCGCCGCTCTCGCCTGTTCGTTAATGCGGTCATTAGCTTGCCAGACCTGACCGGAGACTTCCTCTGGCTGGCACGGCGATGCGGGTTCCGCACATCGAGACGCTGTGACTGACATTGAGCCCCTGCAGGGCATACGTACTGGGTCTTCGCACAAATCTGACCGGTTTACGTGTTCACTAACAAACCATGATTTTGCCATTTTTATTGCGATTTTCTATTTGTCATTCACTTATTCAGTGAAAAGTCGCAATACGCAAGTCATAAGTAAGCGGTGATGCGAGACAGAGCCGCATATGGAGAAATGCATGACAAATTCCAAGAGGAACAAACTGAAAGACGCAATGGACGCCGTGCGAGAGGTCTTTTATGACGCTATCGAATGCCGAATTCGGTATTCAGGGCGGCCCTATGCCGCCATCGCTTCCGAGTTGGGCTGCTCAGAGCAGCTTGTGTTTCTAGTCGGAAAGTTGCGGAAGTGCGGTCGTAACAGCCAGCAGTCATCAACCGTTGGGGAGGAAGACAACAATGCCAACCGGTAAAACAATCCCAAACTACGTGTTTGAAGACCTCCTATTTCGGCGGCGGCTTGAACGCACAATGAACGCGGAACTCGAACGCTTCAATGCGCTGCTCAAAGAACAGATGTCGCTCATCGAAGAACGCAGAGAGTCCTTGTGCGCCATTAGCGCGGCAACTGCCGAAAAGCTGGAACGCGAGGAAGAAGCGGATAGCTCTGGAGCCAACTCTGCGACTGATGTTCTTATCTCGGGGAGTGACCATGCAGAACTATAGCCGACCAAACCGAGATGACCTGAACGTATTCGTTTTGCTCATCCGCCTCCTCAGGCAAGTGCATTCGCACATGCAAGACATCAACGACGAAGCCGAACGGTTCAACGTGCTGCTTGGCAAACAGCGTGAATTGGTTGACCAGCATCGGTCAGACATCGAAGACCTCACGTACGACTTGTCGGACTATGAGGACCAGATGGAGCAGGTCCTGAGCATCGGTCTGACCGAGCGGCTAAACAGTCACTACTCCGACCACATGGCGAGTATCGTTGCTGACCGCGAATCCCATAAGGAGGAAGGATAGTTATGGCAATCCTCATTGACCCAAAAGGGCTCTTGTGGGGCAAACGGCTTCGCAAGCTGAGCAACAAGGCTCGGCTGTACTACCCCCTCATGCTAGGACTCACCAACTTTTACGCACGAATCGAGTTGGATGAGCCCTGCATTTTGTCAAACTTCTCGTCCTTCAAGGATGCCGACCTGACGGAGGAGAACCTAAGGGATTGGTGCAACGAGTACCGAGATGCCGGGCTGGCGTTTCTGTATAAGGCGGGGACGCAGGAATGGATACAATTTGATACGCCATTGGCGATGCGGAGGAACTTTGCAACGGCGGAAGACAACGCAAGCCCCACCCCACCTGAAGAGGAATACACGGCGTGGCTCCAGTCGATACACGGAGACAAATGGGGAGATTACAGCCTGACCAATTACCAGAAGGAGAGGCAGTCAGATGTCAGTGCAAAACGGGCTGCTGCTGGTCGTAAGGGCGCTGCGGCGACCAACGCGAAGCGTTGGGGTACCAACGGCGACAGTCAACAAAATCGGCAAACGGATTTTGACGACTCGGCAAATCGGCAAAATCGCCTTGAAGTAGTAGAAGGTGAAGGTGAAGGTAAAGGTGTAGATGAAGGAGAAGGAGAAGGAGAAGGTGAAGGTATTACAAGCTTTCACTTAAAGAGCAAGGCTGGAAGTTTTCCTATCTCTTCTTCAAATCAATCTGTAACGGAAACTGAAAAAGCCGAGGCTCCCGTTAAGGGGGGTGGCAACCGAAGCATCCCCGCTGGAACTCACGAGAAAGTTCAGCCACCCCGCATCTGCCCTTACTGTGCCGCCCGGATTTCAGGGGAGAACCCCGAGGACTTGGCGAATCACATCGGGAGAGAGCATCCAAACGCCACCGAAGAAGACCTCATCGACTTCGATGGCACCGCCGAGGAACTTGCCCGTGTGTGGGGTCTGCTCATGCAGCACAATGAGAAGTTTGACTCATCCAAGCTTCCGCCCAATTCGGAAAAGCTGTGGGTCGCCGACTTCCGAAGGCTGCTGGATGCCTACCACGTTGACATTATCGAGGACTTGATTGCCTATAGCCAGAGCGATACGCAGCGCCAGTACAACTGGAACTGCAAGGCGTTCTGCTCCGGTTGCGACCGCAATCTCAAGTTCATGTCAGCCATGAAGAAGACCAGCACGTGGAAGCCAATTTGGGACAGGTACCTCGCAATCACCGGACAATCCGAGCCCGAGGACATCGAGTTCCTTGACGAAACCACGACGACCACTTTCAGCCTCGAAGACGAGGACGACGAACTTGCTTAGATAATCTGCTTTCCGTCGCCGCGTCGGTTGCGAGCTAGGCCCGCACCTGACTGCAATACTGGACAAATATGTCAGCCCCCCCCCCAAGCAACCTCCGGGCAACCCCGCACGGGCGCGGGTGCTTAGGCGGCACAAACCGCCGTCCTGCCAATTGCCGGTCAGGCTCACTTTTGCCATCAAAACTGGCAAAAATCGCCACTCCGCCGTCCTCGGCGTCCAGAGCCCCGAGGAGCGGGTCGGCGACCGACGATGGGATGCCGCTGCTCAAATGTGGCTGCGGGGTCTATTGACCAGCCTTCCTAAGGTTTGTGGGAGCCGGTGACAGTGCTCTGAAGGAGACGCCCAAGGGAAACCCAATATTCATTGACCAGTCCCTTAGCGGCGGGACGGGGTGCAGTCGGGTGTACGGCTATGGCGACAACAGTCGTTCCCATCCAGCAGAGGCCGTTCGAGTCGAATCTTGAATCGGCAATTCGCTCCCAAGTTGCACGATGGGATTCCCCATACATCACGACGAAGAGCGGACTATGTTCCCGAACCATCTGCCTGATTTGGTCAATTCGCCGAGACAGGAAAGTCGCCCTGTCCCGCTCCTCCAACATGCTTGGTGCGGCAAGACCCGATAGCTCAATCACGCAGGTCTCTCCCGTTTCGCTGCCCCATTGTGTCCTCTGATATTCGCGGATTGCCTCGGTGTCAGCAGGAAGCCCTTTATACGCAAGGAGCAGCCGAATCAGTTGCCGCCACGTCGCCTGTGTTGGAGGATGGTGTCGATGCCATTTCGTGAATCCAAATCCACGATGGTGCTTCTCACAATCGACCACAGGAGCGCATCCTAACTGCTTCCATGATTCGTACCGGGCGAAGAGACTGTCGATGCCGTCCTTACTCATACCGGCTTCCGGGCCGAGGAACCAGTACGGCGCGTCCCACCTGCCGTAGCCGTAGAAGTGCTCGGCCATGTGGGCAAGTTCAGACGAATTCAATGTAATTGCCCTATCCGTTTAGAGGGATTAGTGGTCGATTAACCAGCATCGGGCCTCGCGGAACAAAGGAGTTGCCGTAAGGCTTCTTCTTCCCATAAGGCGTGAACTCGCCCACGTGCTTTCTTTCGGCGTCAGGAATCTCGTCCAAGTCATCGACCTCCCAAAAGAGGAGCCAGTGGCCTTCGTTGTCTGCCGGGTACATTCCTGTGGACGGTGGTCTGAACTTCATTCCGTCTGGATGTGCTCCATTCACCGCGCCGACGAACCCCCAATAACGTGCGTGCCACGAAACGCAGAAGTCGTATGCGCCCTTGCCATAGGATTCGTAGATGTAGACCTCGACTGGCTTGTCTCCGCGCTCCTGTTCCAATTTGAGGAACACATCAGAGGCTCTGCTCCCGAACGCGACTTTACCCATTGTCAGAGCAATTTCTTTACCGTCCACCAAGTGCTCCATAGGCACTGGCGCAAGCAACGCAACGTGGTCGGCGCAATTCGTCAGGCTCTGCATTAATGAGTCCCTCGCGAAGCGCTGCTTTTCAGAAGGCCGCTATAGAGCCCGAGAGGTCCCCCGGCTGTCGTCACAAACGCGAAATAGTGGCGCACCGCGGCAATGCATCCTTGATTCCGCCTAAACGCGGGAAGTGCTCTCGCCAAACTGGAATGCATGACTGAGTTTCCGATGTCGAAATACTTCTTAAACATGTTCTGAAACCAAGTCTCTCCCCGGTTATTGAATGTAAGTGTATTAGGACAAGTCTTCTCGAAATGAGCGCCGGAATGATTGTCGCCCGGTCTTCAAATCGCTGCTTCGAATCTTGAAGAACGGCATTCCCGGAATCATCCAACCCATACTCACCTCATTTGAAGAAATTGATTTCCTTCTCGTCAAATGATGCGCTGGTCCACTCTGCCAATCTGAGCGAGAAAGATAGCTGAGCGATTACCATTGAGTACAGTGCCACTAGTGCCGCTCGTGTAAACATACTGCCGTTGGAATGACCTTCTTGTCGGGTGAGCCATTGCGGCGTCATACATAATCTGAGCATTAAACCAACTGCAAGTGCATCTGTTAGGTCCTTCAAGTCATCGAGCACTCTGAACCGAAGCGGCGGAGGCTCTCTAGGGTGGTCGGATACAATCGCGCCATACTGGCTCAGCAGTCCAATGTATCCAATCAGGTACGGAAAGAACTGTTCTCGAACAGAATCGATGTATTCAAGAACCGCATAGAAGGAATCGACTGCGTCCTCAATTCCAGTTTGAGGGTATGCATTCCATCGAGGATGAGCAATTGCGTCACGTTTTTCGAGTGCGTTGTACAAACGGAGAGCACTCTGTCCTCCAGAGGGCATCTGGAATTCTCGTCCAAGCGCACGTCCAAGCAGCTTGGGGACAATCAGGAGCCTTTCTTTTAGGGTCTGCTTCTGCTTCTTTGTGACCAGTTCTGCATTGCGCGAGAATTCCATTTGAGTTGCTTTGAGATATTCGAGTTCGGGGTCTTTGAATACGCGGTCAGACGCGGCATCAGATATAGCGAGTGCCAGTGTCGCGAAGGTACGAAAGATTCCCTTCAAGTCCCGCTGACGCGAATAAGATTACCGCCTCGCCCAACAGGTCGGATTTGCCAATGCCGGGGTTGGACTTGAGAGAGTGCAGAATGTTGTTTGCATCTCTCAGGTACATCCCGAGCAGATAGACGTTCTGTTTATACGTTTCGCCAGAAACCTTCAGGATTTGGTCGTCATACGATTGTTGCATCCGCAATCTTCCCCTGCGTAATGTACGAAAGCTGTTCTCGTTGTGCCATGCCAACTATCTCGCTGATGGCAACAGCGGATTCTCCGACAGCGGAATGGATTCCCCGGCCAATGCATTTGTCAGTCATTATGGTTTTGTCGCTTCCACCCAAGCAATCAGCTTTGCTTCGAACCCACGATTCGCCTTATCCAAGCCCTTGTGCTCAAGCTCTCGCTGCAACATTGGTTCTAAAGTATTCTTCAGCAGTGCCAGACGCGCCTCATGAGTCATTCCGCCCTTGCTGCAAGGTTGCTGTTGCCAGAGTGTCTCGGGATGGCGCTCCCATGTGATAAGGCGCTTGCCTTCCGCATCGACGGCCAACACTACGATTGCTCGCTTCACATGCCCCTTGTCGCCTCGTGCTTCAACCGCCCACGCTGCCAAGACGCCTTCCGAACCGTCCGGGAACTCTACGCGCACACCAAGTTCTTCTGGGGGAACGTCGCGATAACGAAGCAAGCGAGCCCCAACTATTGGGTGGTCGAGCCCAATTAGCTCAACATTCTCTTGCTGAAGAGAAGTTTCGCGCTCAGTGGTCAGCAAGTGCTCTGCTTTACTATCGCTGTCTTTCCATACGAAGAGCTTGTCACCACGAGACGAGAAACTGCCTTCTTCGACCTTGGCAGCTTCGGAGATGAAATCAATCAAGGCATCCATACCTTCTTTTGATTCGCCAAGCGCTTTGTAGTCGTCCAGCCGGAAACCATCAAGGTCTTGGAACAACTCGAACACGACCTTTCGAGCTTCGACAGCATTGGACATTGCGGCGTCCAATTCAACCTTTGTTCGTTTGAGCAGTGGGTCACTTAACGCCGCAGAATACAGGCTGGCGTAGTTCACTTCCATCGAAAGCTGCCCAAGAATTTGGATACGTAGGTCTTCTGCAATTTCGCCACGCTCATCCACCTTCCCCAGTGCCCTACCGATTTCAGTGAGCTTTTCGTTTAGGAGCAGAAAAATGGAGCCCTCAATGGTATCTCCCAAGACGAGGTTGTAAATCTGTGCCGTATGTTGCTGGCCGTATCGGTGGATACGGCCAATGCGCTGCTCCAAGTCCATCGGATTCCACGGGAGGTCGAAATTGAAAAGCACACGGGCGTGCTGAAGGTTGATACCTTCCCGGCCTGCGGCGGTGCAAATCAACACTCTTGGCCCGTCCGCCGCCTTGAATCGCTTCTCTGCGGCTGACTTCGCGCCATGGTCACCGCCCTTGAGAACCGTGACCCCCTGACCCGGATACTGCTTGTCAATCTCCTTGCCGAGCATCTCAACGCTGCCAAGATAGGTGGCAAAAACTACCATCCGTTCTTGCGGATTCTGCCGCCAGAGTTCTCCCAAGGCACCGATAAGTTTTTCGACCTTCGTCTCTCGCTGGGAGGGATACTTGCCAAGCAGTTCCTTGATACGCCGTCTTTCCTCTGGCAATGCAACAGAGACACTGGTTGCCGCTGCGTCCTCGGCTGCTGCTGCCGCTGTCTCAGAGGCAGTACTCGTCCGCCCCGTAACCGAGTGCATCTTCCTCTTCACGTTGCTGACGGAGGACTTTGTAGCGGTAGTCCGCAAGAATCCTATCGACCTCTGCATCCCCAAGACGCCCTACGGCGATGTCATGGAGTTCCCTAATCAGGACACGTGCTTCATCAGAGGCCGCGTTGCGCAGGTCGATGTCCATTTTCTGGTCATGCATCAAGGCTTCTTGAACAGTGAGCGCGATTAGCCGACGACGGAGGGTGCGTTGCACCGCAGCGAAGCTTGATGCCGCAATCTTCTGAAAGATGGTCATCACAAACGCCAGACCTTGGCCGCGCCTTCCCTGCCGCTTTGCGAGTGCGAAACCGTCCTGAAGATAGAGCACCAACGCCTCGTAAAACATCTTTTCGGCGGTGGACATCGTGAACGACTCAGTGAATACCTGTCGTCGTGCAAACAGTGTGGAACCGTCCGGGCGACAGGCATCAGCCTTTGTGCGTCGGACGATTACGGTGTTGAGCCGGTGCCGCTGCTGAACCATCTCCACAGGAGAATTGAAAAGAGTTGGGTCAAGCATCTGCACGAGCATCCAGAAGCGGAAGTGGTCGCCTTGGTGGGGTGTTGCAGAGAGCAATACCAAATCGCGAGTATGCTCCTTCAGCATCTCCGCCAGCTTGAAGTTCTGCGTCTTTATCAGTTTTCCGTTCTGGCGATACGCGGAGAGATGGTGCGCCTCATCGAATACAACCAAGTCCCACGGTGGCGCCGCCTTGAGCCGCGCCATGCGTGGGCGTAGCTTCAACGTGTCGATGCTGGCAATCAGGAGGTTGTGCTTTTCGAAAGCGTTAGATTTTCGGTCGGTGACATCGCCTTCGCTGCCGAAGACCTCGAAATTCAGATGGAATACATCATTCAACTCGCGGTGCCAATTGTTGACGAGACCTGCAGGTACCACCATCAACGCACGTTTCATTTCGCCACGGCTGACCAGTTCCCTCAAAATGAGTGCCGCCTCTATTGTCTTACCGAGGCCAACTTCGTCTGCGATGAGGAAGCGACGTGGATACGCCGTGGCCACTCGATGGGTGAGAACAACTTGATGGGGAAGAAGGTCGATTCTCGCCGAGGTAAGAGAACTAACGTTCTCCATCAGACGGCAAAGCGTGCGCTTGGAAACATAAGCCTGCCCGTAGAGCACGGTCAGTCCCGCCCTTTGCGTTGAGGACGATGGTCTCTGAACGGCTAAGTGCAGGAACGATTCCGCTGACTGGCAACTGCCGCTCACCGCTCGGAAAAAAGACCCTTACGAATCCACCAACAGGCGAAGAGATGATGACGCCCTCGCCGAGGTCGGCATGTCTCACTCGCTCCCCCGGCTTCATACTGGGGACGATTCCTATGCCGTGAAGCGGGGATGCGTACGATGTCAATTCTTTGGTCACGAAATCCTTCTGAGAAACAGCCCTATATGTCGCTGCTTGCCGTCCGCACCGGAGACGACGATTTTTCGAACACTGGGTTCGGCTCCATTCCAGATACACCGGCCAATTGGAATCGACTTAGAACGATGCTGTCCAGTGCAATGCCAGTGGTGGGTACTATCGGCGGCAGAGTATGCAAGCCGCCGCTGGTCCGCGAACCAGAGAATGAGTGCAGCCTCGCCACCGCCATCGGCCACGTTATCTTGGAAACTTCGAATGGCTGGGTATACTTTCTGCTCCAACCATTCAACTGCTTCATCAGGGCTCAGGGTGTCCATCGTCGCTTCGAGTCCGGCGATGACGAGAGTTCGCTTGTTGACGAGATTGAGCGCGTCTTCCGGCCAGCCCCCTTCATATAGCCGCAGCATTTCACGTAGGCTCCGAACGGAGTCCGCGGGGCAGAGACCATTCAATGCATCGGCGTCCCACAGAATTGAAATGCCACTCTGCATCCAAGTGGTGTCGCGAAGGTCAGAATTCATCTTTCGATACCTCGACTCCAGTTCGCACTCTGAACGTTCAAGATTCCAAATCGAACAGCCTCATTTGTTCCTGTGCCTTTGCCTTGTTCTTGCCCAACCAGTCTCTGTAGATTGTCTGTGCCCGTTGGGCGGCAATCCTAATCTGCTGCGAACCCCCGTGGCGGATGAGCCAATCCACGATTTCTGCTGTGGCGGGATGAGGCGCGAAGTTCGGGCTGTCCAATGTGTCCATTATCCGAATGTTGCTGCCCTCAAAGCAGCCGCCCACGAGGAACATCGCTTGGTCGAAGTCCCGCGCCATGCCTTTGCGAGAGGCACCCTTCCATGCCCGTGCCAACTCGATAGGCGGCGTAAGGGTGAAGATCTTGTTCTTCTCCGAGCACCAACCGCGCTCGGTAAAATCGCTTGGCGCGATGCCGGTGCCCCGCAAGAATTTCTGCATCTGGTCACGCGGCACTTGAGTCGTCTCGTAGAAAAGACGGAAGAACTGGCGAGTGTATGGCTCAGCATTTGAGGGAGGCGCTTCCGGCCCCCCTGTTGCGCCAGCGTCATCGTCGAAAACTGGTTGATGCCTACAAGCGCCTCGCGAATAGTGAATTCGCGACCCTGTTCGATGTAGACCTTTCCATAATGACGCGAGAAATATTCAAGTGCTTTCCCGCGCTTGATTACCTGCAAGTCGGCAGCAGGTAAGGCCTTCCTTCTGATGCTGTGAGAGAAGAGCTTTGATACGTCGCACGTCATCCATTATCAGTCGCCGCAACCGCGCCCAACTGATGGGCTGCGGCTCTGCTCATGCGCTTGCGGCAGACGTGAATGATGTCGTATTCGATGGTTTGCGAGCCGAAAGTTCCCGGAGCCGCACCTTCGCCCTTTGTTTCGTCGCCGCGAATCGGATAAGTGGCTTCGAGATAAAAACCTGCGTCAAATAGGCTCTCCAACACACCAACCCAAGGTTCGTCTTCGCTGTGGTGGAACGTGAAGGCCATGATGCCGCCGGGCTTCAACACACGATATGCTTCACGCCAGCATTCGGTGAGGATCGTTGGTAGAAGGTGTCAGAGTCATCCGGATGTCGTAGCCTTATTGGCAACTGCTTCAAGTGCCTTTGGCATATATTCCGGCTCAAAAACAAGTCCGGGTAACGTTCTTCTCAGGGCGAAACGTAACCACACGTAGAAGAAATCTGAAAGCTCCGAGTAGTGAAGCAGTCCGCCGAACGGAGGGTCCGTGACGACTACGTCGAGAGATGCGGAGTCAGACTCCATGAAGTTCGGTAGCGGAACCGCAAATGAGGCTTGCTTTCCTGCATATTTTGTCGCGCAATTCAACTTTTGCGCTCTTACCGGACATGCCGTCTGCGAGCTCAGATGACACTTGTTCTAGCATCGTAGCTGAGACTGCTTCCCAAGGTTTCTGCGCCCATTGTGCACCTTCAACAGCACCTTCCGCACACGCCGTCACAGTTCCCTCTTCCCAGTTTCGAGAAGACTCCACTCTCAACCTGTGTAGCCTTTGGGTGGTAGTTGCTATTGGAAAACATCGGCTCAAGTTTGTCCGCCGCCGTGTTCCAAATCGTAAACTCACTGATTGCGTAGATATTGCTGGAACGCGCCGAGGACACATTCCTTGACTTCCTGTAAGCCGCCGACGTGAAAGAATGGATTTGAGGATTGGCTGTGAACAAGAAGTTGTAGCGGATTAAACATCTTCCACCAGTGGGTATAGCCATGGTTGGGAATCCCGCCGTTGTTCATGTGGGTCATGAACCCAAATGGCAGTTCACTTGTCGGCCAGAAGCCCCGAAGGTCAGAATCCTTTCGTGTGTCCCATTCCGTTAGGCAGCGTTGTAACGGCGTGAATTGGATGCGGCAGCGAAGAATCTACCCGGTACGGGTGGCCTGTCATTTGCCGTGCCGGGCTGTAGGCCTGAATGACGTAGGCTGCTTTCGGCCCCGTTTTCGTTGTTGCTTTGATCGCAGAGAGCACATCGTTGGGTGAGCCGTCAGCTGCGCACGCGAAAGTTGATTTTTTCGGCACGGTCCCGCCGCGCTCGTCGGTGAAGAAAGTCACCTTGGTCTCGGGACAGGTCACTTCAGGTGGTACTACCATCACAGTCTTGCGTTCGCCTTTCTTGTTGACCTTTTCGATTGCAGCCAACCCGCGTACTTCTAGCAATCGCAGTTTGGCGGCGCGCGCGTTGTTCCAGCGAACGGTGGCCTCCACGGAATCGGTTGAACTACCACCATATTCGCGGCCTTGCTCGTCGTGCTTCGCACAGCCTTCCAGCCATTGCGGATGAATGAGCAGCGTCAACTCCACCTTCTTGCTTTTTGCTTTGCCGAGGTCAGACGAGTCTCCACGGGCAAAGGCGAGTTCATCCTGCTTCGTCTTCCCGCAATGCGGACATGTAAAATGTCCGTGCTCGTCCATTACAGCAAACGGTTTCTCATCGGGCGCAACGAACAACGGCGAATCAGGAGCCATCCGTGCGGTGTGCCGCTCTACGTCGAAGGTCTGGCGGCAGTCGGGACATTCGTGGTCGGCCCACGCATCCACGTTGAGTGTCTTGATGGCGACGACCGGCGTGGACATGATGGGCGTGCGGTGCCCGCAGCCTTCGCGTTGACACGGTCCGTGCTTAGCCCAGAAGGTGTAAATGATTTCCGGCCCTTCGTAGCGGTAGTTTCTCCGCTCCTGCCAAGGCACGGAGAAAATATCGAATACGGCCGGGAGTTCCTCCCAGTTATCCTCAGTCGCCGGCAAACTTGCCTCATCCGCGTCGAGGAAATCAGATTGCACCGGGGTTTTGTCGCGCTTCTTTGTGCCGTTACGCCGAAACCACTTTCCCTTCTCGCCGTTCGGGCCGTCACAGGCGTAGTAGGGCATGATTTGCGGCTTCACTTCTGCTTCGATTTCGGCGAGCAGGTCGCTTCACTTCCTCGATGTCCACTTGCGCCATCTCGTTTTTCACTACGAACCACGCCACAGGATTGAGGTCGCAGCCGAACATCTGCATTCCCAAGCGCGAACCTTCCACAATGGTTGTGCCGCCGCCCATGAACGGGTCGGCGACTTTGAGGTGTCGGAGCGAGCCACGCTTCTGGTGGTTGGCGTAGTAGACATCCCACACAGCTTTGGCAGCTTTGCTCTCGTCCTCCGGCGCTTTCATCGCCGCAGCGATCAGCATAGAGCGGAAGACGCTTGAACGCCGCCGCGCCCACCATTTGGACATCTGATAAATGGGTTTGCACGCGTTGCCTTCAATGGCGGCGATCTGATTTATGGGAATGATTGGGAAATCCACTTCAAGACAAGTCTTAGGCCGGTTCGGGTCGGAGAAGTCCACCGTCTCCACCGCAACCTCGCGCCCGCGCCCACGACGGCATCGGCGATTTGCTCGGCGAGCAGTTCTTTCTTCGTTTTACCTTTTGCTCTTGGCCATGAGTCCTTATGTCTTCGAAATTTCGATGAATGGCACGGCGACTTCGAGCAGTGATAATCCGCCGTGCGCCAGAGTTGGATAGCCCCCTGCGCTCTTCCATTTGCGGCGACCGAGAGCGAACTGATTGATCCCGTTCGCGTTCTGCAAGCAGAGCGAGATAGGTGGTGACCAGTGGTGGGCAGTACCGGGGCCGCATGTAGAACCGGCTTGCTACCGAAAGTTCGTCTTGAGCCAGTTGGCCTGCTCCTTGTTGGCCACGTCCGTGAACATGCCAGACGCAGCATAGCCATGGTCGCTGGTGATAACCATGCGGCGTCCCGTTGTCATCCGCTCAATCATCTCCAGAAGGAATCAGAGGTCAGTTGTTGCGCGGCCTCACGGCAGAGCTTTTGAAACCATCACCCGGCTCGGAAAGTTGGTGAATGCGGTCATCAGGCCAATGATGCCAAAGCACGATGGCAGGCGCGGACGCAATCCAGTCGAGGCAGTAGTCCCATGCAGCGCTCATGCTTTCGGTGCGTGCGCCGGGAAGTTGCATGCGTGAACTCCAGCGCCGTTGTTTTCCAGCGACGAACGCTGCCCGAAGCCAAGCGCCTTGGCAAATGGTGTTGTGTCGCTCGGAATTCCGAGCCGCGAACGTCCAGCCTGTTGAATCTGATAGCCACGCCGCTTGGCTTCTTGAAGCAGCCACGGCAACTCGCGCAAAGACAATGCGTCGAGAATCAGAACTGCCTTGCCACCTGTGAGCCGTTCCAGAAATCAATCACGGATTGTGCAGTGCGTGGCACGGAGCCTTCGAAATTCACGCCAGAGTTCCCACGCTGAACCGGAAAGCAACAAGTTCCATTTCGCCGACCTTGCGCTCACGGTCTGCAATTTCTTGTTCGGCGTGCTGCAGCGTCAATGGGGCGGAGAAGATTTCCCAAAGCTTCTCGAAGATGGCCCGCCACGCCTCCTTTGCAGGCGACGCGGTCAGGACGAGCATCGAGTCTCGGGTCGCGGTCGGCGGTCATTGCTTCACCTTCTCCAAGTTGAATGCATACGTCACGCCGTCCGGCAGCTTCTTGAACATCTCGGTCAGTTGGGCACCTGTCATTTGAGAGACATTGATGTTTATGTTGCTCACTGTCGTCGCGGCACCAATGCCCCACTTCTCAACTTCACCAAGCAGGTTGACGGGGCTCTTTGGTGGCGTTCCAAACGAATCATTTATGACGATTGGCGGCGGGGTGCTGCCTCCAAAGGGGTTGGGCGGAGTTGTGGTGGGAGTTGCGGACCTGCAGACGATTCCGTCGCTGGCGCTGCTGGTGTTCATGATCCCGCTGCTCGGCATCGGCGCCGCGCCGGCGATCGGCGCGCTGTTCCTGTACGGCCTGCTGCCGATCGTGCGCAACACCCACGCCGGCCTGCTCGGGATTCCAGTGGGGCTGCGCGAGTCCGCGCAGGCGCTGGGCCTGCCGCCGCGGGCGCGCTTCTTCCGCATCGAGCTGCCGCTGGCCACGCCCTCGATTCTCGCGGGCATCAAGACCTCCGCGGTGATCAACGTCGGCACCGCCACGCTGGGCGCGCTGATCGGCGCCGGCGGCTACGGCGAGCCCATCCTCACCGGCATCCGCCTCGACGACCAGGCCCTGATCCTCAGCGGCGCCATCCCCGCCGCGCTGCTCGCCCTCCTGGTCCAAGGCCTGTTCGAGCTGTGCGAACGCTACCTGGTCCCCCGCGGCCTGAGACTGTAGCGGGGGGGGCTCGTCCAGAAATGGCGCTTCGGAGGATCCCGCCTTCCTGTGGCTCTCTTGGTGCCAGGGAGGCTGCATTTCGAGAACTAGCTCGCCAGTCGAATTCCCGTCACCTGCCAGCGCGCGTGCGGCGGAAAGAAGTTGCGGTAGGTCGCTCGTACATGGCCCCGCGGCGAAAAGCACGAGCCCCCGCGCAGCACCATCTGATTGAGCATGAACTTCGCGTTGTACTCGCCCAGCGCTCCCTCGCATGCCCGAAACCCTGGGTACGGCTCGTACGCGCTGCGCGTCCACACCCAGGCGCCGCCGAGCAGGCTGCGCTCACCCCCGCGCGCCACCGGCAAGAGCAGCCCGTCCTCCACGAACTGCCCGCCCGCCCCGTGCGCACCCGCCACCATCTCCCACTCTTGCTCGCTCGGCAGCCGCCGGCCCGCCCAGCGCGCAAACGCGTCGGCCTCATAGAAGCTCACGTGACACACGGGCGTTTGCGGATCGACCGCGATCTCGCCGTACAGCGAGAAGCGCCGCCATTCCCCGTCGCGCAGGCGCCAGTACAGCGGCGCTTCCCAGCCCTGCGCGCGTAGCGCGTCCCAGCCGTCCGACAGCCACAGCTCGGCGCGGCGGTAGCCCCCGTCCGCGATGAACTCCTGGTACTGGCCGCACGTGATCAGGCTTGCGTCGAGCGCGAACGGCTCGAGATACACGCGGTGCGCCGGCACCTCGTTGTCGAAGGCGAAATCCGTCCCGTCGTGTCCGATCGTGCACAGCCCGCCCTCGTGCTCGATCAGCCTGCCGCCGCATGCCCCCTCGGCCTGCGCGGGCGCCGATCCCTCGTGGTAGGCCGGCAGCAGCGGGTTGCACGAAAACCCGTGTTGGAGATCGGTCAGCAACAGCTCCTGATGCTGCTGCTCGTGGTTGAGCCCCAGCTCGACCAAATCGAGCAGCGCATCGCTGTGTGCGCCCTCGTCCGCCAGCAGCGCCCGCAGCTGCTCGTCCACCGCGGCGCGGTAGGCGTAGACCTCGGCCACCCGCGGCCGGCTGAGCAGCCCGCGCTGCGGTCGCGGCTGCCGCGGGCCCAGGCTCTCGTAATAGGAGTTGAACAGGACCTGCCAGCCCTCGTGGTAGGGCCGGTGGCCGGGCGCGTGCGGGCCGAGCACCAGCGTCTCGAAGAACCAGCTGGTGTGCGCCAGGTGCCACTTGGCCGGGCTCGTATCCGCCATCGACTGCAGGCCGTAGTCCTCGATCGCGAGCGGCGCGCACAGCCGCTGCGTGAAGGCGCGTACTTCGAAAAGGCGGGCAGCGAGCTCGCCCGCCCGTTCGTTCAGCGCCGACGCTCGCCCGGCGTGCGCGCTCATTGCGCCTCTGCGGTCTCCGGTACGCGCCACAGCACGTCCAGGAACGCGTGCCGCTCGTCGGTCTGCTCCGCCACCTGCTCGAAGCCCGCCTCCAGCCCCAGCGCGCGCACCTCGGCCGGCCGGTACTTGCGCGAGATCTCGGTGTGGATCGGCTCCCAGGCCTGCAGCTCGTAGCTGTGGCGGCCGACCCGAACGCGCTGGCGGCGCAGGCTCAACAGATAGCTCTCCATCTGGCTCCGCAGTGGCGCGAAGGCGGCGAAGTGCCGAAACGCCGAGGGGTCGAAGTCGGCGTCGAGCTCGCGGTTGATGCGCCGCAGCAGGTTCAGATTGAACTCCGCGGTCACGCCTGCCGAGTCGGCGTAAGCGCGCTGCAGCACGGCCACGTCCTTGAGCAGGTCGAAGCCGATCAGCACGTGGTCGCCCGTGCGTAGCGCGGCGCGCAGCGAGCTCAGGAAGGCCGGCGCCGCTTCCACGCTCAGGTTGCCGATATTCGAGCCCAGCATCAGCACCAGCCGCGGTCGCGCGCCGTCGCGCGCGGCGAGCCAGCGGATGCCCTGCGCGTACTCGGCCACTACGCCCTCGGCCGGCAGCCACGGCAGCTCTTGCCCGCAGGCCTCGAGCACCGTGCACAGCGCGTGCTCGGAGACATCGATCGGCAAGTAGCGCGGCTCGCCGCCCGCGCGGCGCAGGTGCTCGAGCAAGATGCGCGCCTTGACCCCGTCGCCCGCCCCGAGGTCGATCACGTCGCAGGGACCGGCGCGCAGCGGCCCGAGCAGCCGGGGCCCGCACAGCTCCAGGATCTCGCGTTCGGTCCGCGTCAGGTAGTACTCGGGGAGGTCCATGATACGGCGAAACAGCTCGCTGCCCCGATCGTCGTAGAAGTACATCGACGGGAGGGTCTTGGGCTCGCTGCTCAGCCCCTCGTGCACGTCGCGCTCGAAGCGCGCGTGCTCCGACTGCGCGAGCGGCTCGGGCCGCAGCAGCTGCACGCCGCGACCCGTGCGCTGCTTGCCCACAGCGTGGCTTCGCGGGGCGATCATGGGCCCAACCATAAACCATGGGCGCGAGATGGCCAGGCCCGGGGTGAACGCGGCCTCGCCACGGCGCGTCGGACGCGGCCGTGCCGGCGGCGATCGGCGCCCGCGGGCGGGGCGCGCGGGCGTCCCGGCCAGCTGACCCTTGCTTTGAGCGCCGACCTGCCCTAGAGGGTGTAGGGCATGCCGTCGATCGAGCTGCCCCTGTTCGGGAATGTCGTCCTGTGCGCGATCCTGCTGAGCGCCGCCTACACCTTTGCGGTGGCGCTGGTGGCGGGCCGCGGCCGCCCTGAGCTGCTGCCGGCCACGCGCGCCGGCGTTTACGCAACCTTTGCGCTGATCGCGCTCGGCGTGTGCACGCTGGCCTACGCCTTCCAGGCGCACGACTTCCGCATCCGCTACGTGCAGCACTACAGCGACCGCTCGATGCCCTGGTTCTATCTGGTGACCTCGCTGTGGGGGGGCCAGGACGGCTCGATCTTGTGGTGGACCTTCCTGCTCGGCGGCTATTCTTCGGTATGCGCGTTCTCGCTGCGCCGCAGGCTGCCCGAGCTCCAGCCCTACATCCTGGCCACGCTGATGGCCATCATCATGTTCTTCTGCGTGCTGATGCTGTTCAGCGCGAACCCCTTCTCGACGCTGGTCGCAGGGGCGCCGCCGGACGGTGAGGGCCTCAACCCGCTGCTGCAGAACTACTGGATGATGATCCACCCACCCATGCTCTACATGGGCATGACGGGCTGGTCGGTGCCCTTCGCGTTCGCGATCGCCGCGCTCATCACCGGCCGCCTGGGCGACGAGTGGATCCGCGGCAGCCGCCGCTTCGTGCTTTGGGCCTGGGGGGCGCTCGCGGTCGGCAACGTGCTCGGTATGCTGTGGTCGTACGAGGAGCTCGGCTGGGGCGGCTACTGGGCCTGGGACCCGGTCGAGAACGCCGCCTTCATGCCGCTGTTGGCGGCCACGCCCTTCCTGCACTCGGTGATGCTCCAGGAGCGGCGCGGTATGTTCAAGGTGTGGAATGTGTTCCTGCTCTGCACCACGTTCCTGCTGACCATCTTTGGCACCTTCCTCACCCGTTCGGGGTTGATCGCCAGCGTGCACTCCTTCGCACGCTCGAGCATCGGCAACTACTTCGTGGTCTTCATCCTGCTGGCCGCGGCTGCCTGCGCCGCGCTGATCATCTGGCGCCTACCGCTGCTGCGCGCCGAGCACCGCATCGACTCGCTGCTCAGCCGCGACTTCGTGTTCCTGCTGAACAACTGGATCTTGATGGGCATGCTGTTCTTCGTGCTCATCTCGACCACCTGGCCGCTGATCAGCGAGGCCGTGCGCGGGCAGACCGTGACCGTGGGCCCGGGTTTCTACAACAAGTGGATGATCCCACTCGGGCTGATCCTGATGAGCCTGGTCGGCATCGGGCCGCTGCTGGCGTGGCGCAAGTCGACCGGCGCCTACATCGGCCGCGTGCTGCTGTGGCCGTTGCTCGCGGCGCTGGCGATGCTGGTGCTGCACGTGACGGTGGGCGGGATGATCGGCTACCCCGCGTTCGTCCACGGCGACCAGATCTACGACACCGCCACCGGCCGGGTGCTGGCCGCGATTTACGGGGCCGCACCGGTGATGGCCACCACGCTGGGCACCTTCGTGGTGGTGGGCCACCTGCAGGAGTTCTGGCGCGGCGCCTCGGTGCGCATGAGGAACACGCGCGAGGGCTTCCTGCTGGCGCTGTTCGAGGTGGTCTCGCGCGCCAAGCGACGCTACGGCGGCTACATCGTGCACCTCGGCCTGGTGGTCATGTACTTCGGCTTCACCGGCGCCGCCTATGACAAGGACAAGGAGGCCGCGCTGCACCCGGGTCAGACCATGCACGTGGCCGGCTTCGACGTGCGCTACGACAAGAGCCGCATGGAGGTCGACCCCAACAAGCGCATGGTCTTCACCGACATGACCGTGATGCATGCAGGCCGCGCGCCGGTGCCGATCTCGCCGGCGAAGTTCATCTACATGAAGCCCCAGGGTACGGCCACCACCGAGGTCTCGATCCATTCCACGCTGCGTGAAGACGTCTACGCGATCATGAACAGCGTCAATCCCCAGACCAAGGTCGGCACCTTCCGCATCATCGTGCGGCCGTTCGTGGTCTGGATCTGGATCGGCGGGATGCTGATGATCTTCGGCACGGCGGTGTCGATGGCGCCCTCGGTGCGCGAGGTGCTGGGCGAGGCGCGCGCGCGCGCCCCACTGCCCGCCGGCGCGGCCGCGGCCGCCACCGCGATCGTGCTGGCGGTCCTGACCGGCGCCGCGTTGTTCGCGGTGCTCTCGCCGGGTCGTGCCCACGCCCAGAACGACGGCTCGAGCTCGCTGCACGCGGGGTCCGTCACCATGCGCAATCCGACCGAGCGCCAGCTGTTCTCGCGCCTGTTGTGCCAGTGCGGCGATTGCCAGCGCTTGCCGCTGACCAGCTGCGCTTGCTCCTGGGCCGAGGACATGCGCGAGCGCATCCGCGGTGAGCTGGCCAAGGGTAAGAGCCCGGCCCAGATCCAGGCCGAGTACCGCAACGAGTTCGGTGCGGCCGCGCTGGCGATTCCCGGCGACCACGGCTTCGATCGCGCGCTGTGGGCGGTGCCGCTGACGATGCTGGCGCTGATGGCGGGCATGATCTTCCGCTGGGGCAGGCGCTGGGCCCGGCTGCCGGGTGCCGGCGCGCCGCTCGCGGGCGTGGGCGCGGCCGGCAGCGGCAACGCGCGCTACGACGCCGAGCTGGATCACGAGCTCGAGCGCCTCGACGACGAGGGCTGAGGCGCGGGCCCGGCGGCGACGATGGCTGATGTTCTGCCGATCTTCTTCGTGGTGGCGGCCGGGCTCTGCCTGTCGCTCGTCCTGCTCGCGCTGTGGCAGAGCTTGCGCGTGCTGCTGGTACGCGAGCCGTCCGCGCTGGCGCCGGGCGGGCCCCGCAACGCCGCGCGCGTCGCGCTGCTGCGCGAGAAGCAGGAGCTGCTGACCGCGATCCGCGACGTGCGCTCCGAGCACGAGCTGGGCAAGGTCTCGGATGCCGACTTCAGCCAGCTCGAGCAGCGCTACCGCGGCCGTGCGCGCGAGGTCTTGCGCGCGCTCGACGAGCAGATCGCGCCCCACCGCGAGCGCGCCCGAAAGCTGTTGCAGGACGCGCTGGCCGCGGCGCCCGCCGCCGGCGCCAGCGAAGCCGCATCCCAGCCCGCCGCCGCGCCCGCCACCGGCGCGTCGATACCGGCCGTCGCGCCGTCCCCGGCTTCCGAGCCCGCGGCATCGCGCACGGCCTGCCCGCAATGCGCCACCCGCAACGAGCCCGACGCGGTGTTCTGCAAGAAGTGCGGCTTGCGCTTGCAGGGGGAGGCCGCGTCGTGACGCGCCATCAGCTCGCAAGCCCGTTTCGGCCTTTCGAAGCTATGGTCGCTGCAACGAGCTTCCGGGCTCTGGTGCTGGTCGTGTGCCCTCTGCTGCTTTGGGTCGCGCAGGCCGGCGCGCAGCCCCAGCCGCGCGGCCCGGCCGAGCTGATCGGTCAGGCGCGCAAAGCGCGCGAGTCGCGCGAGCTGCAGCAAGCCGGCGAGCGCGGGGCGAAGGCGGGCGCGGCCGCGACCAAGCCCGCGGCGCAGGCCGCCCCGGGGACCTCCGGCACGCCCGCGGCCCAGCCGGTCGTGCAGGCGGGCTCGGGGCCGGGCACGGCGGCACCCGCAGGCGCGGCGCCGGCCGATCCCCACGCCGGGCTCGGCCTCGGTCCCGAGGCTGCGCCCGAGCCAGCCGCGGGCGAAGATCCACACGCGGGCATGGGCGACGATGCCGCCGATGCGGAGGGCGGAGCGCAAACCGACCCGCATGCCGGGCTCGGCCACGGCGGCGAGCCACCCCCGCTGGCGACTGCGCACGCGGACCCGTCGCTTCCCACCGGCACGATTCGCGTGCGCGTGATCGATGCCTCGGGCGCGCCGGCCGCGGGCGCCGAGGTGTCGATCGGCGAGATGAAATCCGACAACACGCACTCCACCCAGACCGCGCACGCCGGCGCGGACGGCATCGCCGTGATCTCGGGGCTCGCCAGCGGTGAGCGCCAGGCCTACCGCGTGAACGTTCCTTACCAGGGCGCGAAGTACAGCAGCACGCCGTTCCGGCTGCCGCCGGCGGGTGGGTACCAGGTCGAGATCCGCCGGCTGCCCACCACGCGCGACAGTCGGCTGGTGGTGTTGTACCTGGGCGCGACCTCGCTTGAGCTCAAGGACGACCGCATCAAGGTGGTGCAGGAAGCGCAGCTGCTCAACATCGGCAACAGCACCTACGTCTTCCCGGAAGCCGGCGTGCTGGTGCCGCTGCCCAAGGGCTTCATGGCCATGCAGTCGCAGAAGTCGATGACCGATCAGCACGTGGTGGAAGCCCCGGGCCAAGGGTTGCGCGTGCACGGCTCGCTACCGCCGGGGCAGGCCGAGCTGCTGTGGGGCTTCGACCTACCGCTTTCGGGCTCCGAGGCGCATCTCACGCTCGACATCCCCTGGCTGGCGTTTGCGTACCGCGTGATCGCCGACGCGCCCGAGGGCATGAGCTTGGAGGTCGCGGGCATGCCCGAGGCCACGCTCCACACCGACAACGGTCGCAGGTTCTGGGTGACCGAAACCCAGCGCAAGGTCGGTGATCCCCCGCTGCGCAGCCTGCAGATCACGCTGCGCGGCATCCCCGGACCGGGTCCCGCGCGTTGGATCGCGGCGCTGCTCGCGCTGGGTGCGATCGCCGCCGGTGTGGTGTTCTCGCGCCGTGGCCCCGGGGCCGCGTCCGCACCCGCCGGCAACGACCTCGAGGCCCGCAAGGCCGAGCTGATCGAGCGCGCGCGGGCGCTGCAGGCACTGCGCGATGCCGGCGAGGCCGGGCCCGAGTACCACGCCGAGCAGATGGGTCTGCTTACCGACGAGCTGGCCGCCCTGCTGTTCGAGCAGGCCGAGCTCAAACGCCGCGGCGCGCGTAAGTCGGCGGGATAGCGCGGAGGCGTGCCCGGCGTCCTGGCGGCCCCGCTGGTGGTTGCCGAGGCGCGCGCACCGCTCGCCGCCTGCACGGCGGTGGTGTTCGCGCTTCCGTTCGCGTCGTTCAGAACGGAATGTCGTCGTCGTCGCGGCCGCCGCCGCCGCCGCCGCCGCCACCGCCGCCGCCGGCCGCGCCGTCGTCGTCCTGCGGAGCTGGCGGTCCGTCGTCGTAGCTGGTGCGCGGCCCGCCACGCCCTCCACCGCCCAGCAGCACGATCTCAGTGGCGACGACCTCGGTCGTGTAGCGCTTGGCGCCTTGTTTGTCTTCCCACGAGCGCGTTTGCAGCCGGCCCTCGACGAAGATCTGCCGGCCTTTGGACAGGATCTTGTGCAGCGCCTCGCCGCGCTTGCCCCACACGATCACCGTGTGCCACTCGGTGCGGTCCTGCCGTTCCCCGTCGCGGTTGACGAAGCTCTCGTTGGTCGCAATGCGCAGGTTGAGGATCGCTTGTCCACTTTGGGTAAAGCGCAGCTCGGGGTCCTGCCCGAGATTGCCGATCAACATCACCCGGTTGAGTCCTTCCGCCATCGTCGCCTCCAAGTGGGTTGCCAAACATACGCTTCGCGCGCCGACGTGCCTAGTGCTCGCGAGCGCTGGTCCCGAGGGGTGGGCGGCGGGAGCGCCGCCTCCGGCACAGCACCGCGCCATCCCAGGGCAGCACCCCGCGGGCGTGATCCGCTCATCGGCCGCCCGCGCCTGCGGTTGCGTGCTCGTGCTATGGCAGCCGCATGAGCGGCCAGAAGAAGCGGCGCGCGGACCTGCTGCTGGTCGAGCGCGGCTTGGCGCCGAGCCGCGAGCGGGCGCGCGCGCTGATTCTGGCCGGCAAGGTGTTCTGCGGCAGCGCACGCGTGGACAAGGCCGGCGCCCTGGTCGCCTGCGACGCCGAGCTGCGCGTGGCCCAGCCCGACCATCCCTACGTCTCGCGCGGCGGCGTCAAGCTGCAGGGCGCGCTCGAGGCCTTCGGGCTCGACCCCGGCGGAGTGACCGCCGCGGATTTCGGCGCCTCGACCGGCGGCTTCACCGATTGCCTGCTGCAGCGCGGCGCCGCCCGCGTGTACGCCATCGACGTGGGGCGGGGCCAGCTCCACGAGCGGCTGCGCCGCGATCCACGGGTGGTGGTGATGGAGCGGGTCAACGCGCGGCACCTGCGGGCGACCGACCTGCCCGAGCCCGTGGACTGGGTGGTGATCGACGCCTCGTTCATCGGGCTGGACAAGCTGCTCGGCCCGGCCCGCGCGCTGCTTCGGCCGGGCGGCCTGGTGGTCGCGCTGGTCAAGCCGCAGTTCGAGGTGGGCAGGCAGCGGGTAGGCAAGGGCGGCGTGGTGCGCGACCCCCAGGCGCGCGCGGACGCGATCGCCGCGGTGCGCGCGCAGGCCGAAGCGCTGGGCCTCGAGCTGCGCGGCCAGCACGACTCCGTGCTTACAGGTCCGGCCGGCAACCGCGAGCACTTTCTGTGGCTGAGGCGACTTGAAGGGCAGCGGGGCGTGCGCTAACCGCTCCGCATGTTCGCGCTGCCGCTCGGGTCGCCGCCGTGGTCGTTGACCCAGGCCGCAGCGAGCCTCGCGGACCTGCCAGGCCTGTGCTGGCTCGACGGCGGCGCCGCCCACCCCGAGGGCCGCTATTCGTTTCTCGGCGCCGATCCGGTGGAGCGTGTGGAGGCGCCACTGTCGGCGTATGCGCCGCTCGCCTGTTTCGACCGGCTCGAGCAACGTGCGTTCGATTGCGGCGGCGGCGCCGCGGCCGGCGGGCTGCAGGCCTGCGAGGTGCCCTGCTTCGTCGGCTACGTGGCCTACGACGCGCAGGCCGCGGGCAAGCCGCAGCGCCTCGCGCGTCCGGCGGCGCGGCCGGTGCTCTCCTTCGCGCGCTACGACGCGCTGCTCGTGGTCGACCACCGCGTCGCGCGCGCCAGCCTGGTGGGCGACGATCGGGCCGCCTGCGAGCGGCTGGCCGCTCGGCTTGCGCGGGGGCCGCGGCCGCTACGCTCCGCGCAGGCCGGTCCGCTGCAGGCCGCCCCGCCGCGGCTGCACCTCGACGCCATCGCCGCCGCGCTGCGCCACATCGCGGCCGGCGAGCTGTATCAGGTCAACCTCGCGCGCCGCTTCAGCGCCGAGCTGCAGGGGCATCCGCTCGCGCTGTGGCGCGCGCTGCGTGCCGCCAGCCCGGTACCGCTCGGCTTCTACTACGACGACGGTGCGCGCGTGGTGATGGCGCGCACGATGGAGCGCTTCCTGCGCTGGGAGCGCGCCGGCCGCAGCCTGCTCAGCCGCCCGATCAAGGGCACGATCGCGCGCCACGGCGATCGCGACGCGCAAGAGGCCGCGAGCCTGCGCGCCGACGCCAAGGAACGCGCCGAGCACAGCATGATCGTGGATCTGATGCGCAACGACCTGGGCCGCGTCGCCGAGATCGGCAGCGTGCAGCTGCCCGAGCTGCTGGCCGTAGAGCCCTACGCCGGCCTCTGGCACCTGGTTTCGAGCGTGCGCTGTCGCACGCGGCCGGAAGTGGGCTTGCGCCAGGTGCTGGAAGCGACCTTTCCGCCGGGCAGCGTGACCGGCGCGCCCAAGCTGCGCGCGATCGAGCTGATCGAGCAGCTCGAAGCCGAGCCGCGTGATGTGTACACCGGCGCGCTGGGCTTCATCGATCGCGCCGGCGGCGCCTCGCTCGCGGTGGCCATCCGCACCGCCATCGCCGAGCCCGGCCTGGTGCGCTATTTCGCGGGCGGAGGCATCGTCGAGGCCAGCGACCCCGAGCGCGAGCTGCAGGAAACCGAGCTCAAGGCAAGAGTGTTTCGCGACGCGCTGGCCGCGCTGGTGGAAACGGGCGGCGAGCAAGGGGTGCGCGGCGCCGCCGATCAGGGCTCATGAAACAGCAAGCCGGCAAGGCGCAATGACGTGCGGAGATCTCGGCGCTCTTCGCGTCTTGCCGTGATCTCTGAATTCCGATGGTCCCCGAGATCCGCCGGCACGCTCAGTCGTGGGTCTGGATCGGGACTTCCATGTCGCTGTCGTCCCAGACGTCATCGGTCGAGACCAAGGTGGTCTTGGTGCTCTTGAGGATCGGGCAGTCGAAGTACGAGTTGCGGCCGAAGCGGTTGCCGGTGGTGTAGACGTCGCTCAGCGAATTGCCGCCATTGTGCGAGATGTTGAAGGTGCAGCCGCCGCCGTCGGCCCAGTTATGCTCGATGTGCACGTCGCCCACCATGCCGAAGTCCTGCGTGATCTGGATCGCGGCGTTCTGGCTCATCGCCGCGACCAGCTGGTTGCCGACGATATAGATGCCTGTGCCGCTCAAGATCTGAATCGCGTCGTTGTGTGTCGCGCCACCGCCCTGATTGGGATCGGACGAGAACGACATCAGGTCGTGGAGGTAGCTGCACTCGACGCGCGTGTTCGAGCCGAGCTTCATCCCGTCGACGCCGCCGTGGATGTTCAGCCGCCGCGCGGTGAAGTTGGAGCCCGACACGCCGTCCACGTCGACTGAGGGCTCGGCCGCGGCCACCTCGACCTCCTGCAGCAGGATGTCGCTGCCCGAGTCGATGCGGATGATCGCGGTGGTCGCGCTGGTGGCGTGGCCGCGCACGATCGAACGCAGCACCTGCACGTGGCTGGCCTTGATGGTGAGAAAGCCGTGGATGTCCTGCCCGTCGATCACGGTGCCGTCCTGGCTCACGGTCACGTCTTGATCGATCTCGGCGAGGGTGACGCCGGGCGGCACGCCGGTGTTGCTCGCCGTCGGCTTTGCGCCCGGGCAGCTGGCGGCGCCGCCGTCTGCCACCGCGCCGGCGTCGATGGCTGCGTTGCCTCCCGCGTCGCCTGCTCCTCCCATGGCTGCATCGGGCGGGCCGCCGCCGTCGTTGGCCGCCGTCGCGGGGGGCCCGGCGTCGCGACCCGCGCCGGACGCGCCCGCGCCAGCTGCCGCGCTATGTGCGCCACCCGCGCCGGCCCCCGCGCCGCCGGCGCCCGGGCCGCCGACTGCGGCTCCGCCAGCCGCCGTTGCCGCGGCTCCGGCGTTCTGGCCGCCGGGCTTGGCGCCGCAGCCCGCGATGGCCGCCACCAGCGCCAGCAGCGTCAATCGCCCCCCGAGCCCGAGGCCAGCGCCCATTCCGCAAATGCTACGTGCGTGCGCCGCGCGCCAGCAACCCAGCGCTGCTGCGGGGCCGGCCAAGCGCCGGCGCGCCTGCCGGGGCCGCGATGGGGCCTTCCCCATCGCGCGCGATCCCCTGTCCAGCACGGCGAATTTGCGCTAAATCAGCCGCGATTAGCGCGTGTGCGCGGTCCTTCGGGAGTCGTCTAAAGGTAGGACAGCGGTTTTTGGTACCGTTTATCGGGGTTCGAATCCCTGCTCCCGAGCTGCAACTCATCCTCAGCCGACGCGGCGCGGCACACCTTGGCACGGCTTGTGCTGCGGGCCGGGCCGGTGGCAGGCTAAGCGGCGCGGGCTGCATCGGAGCGGGATGCTCAAGCGTGTCGAGAAGTACGACGTCGTCGACGAGATCGGGCACGGCGGGATGGCGACCGTGTACCGCGCGCGCGACACGCGCCTCGACCGCCTGGTCGCGCTCAAGGTCATGCATCCGCACCTGCAGGGCGCCAAGGAGGCGCGCCAGCGCTTCGCGCGCGAGGCGCTGACGGTCGCGCGCCTGCACCACCCCTCGATCCTCGAGATCTACGACTACAGCGGGGAGGACTCGGACACCAGCTTCATCGCAACCGAGCTGCTCACCGGCCCCACGCTCAAGCAATTCGCCGACGAGCACCCCGAGATCCCGGCCGAGATCGCCGCCTGCATTGCGATCCAGGTCGCGCGCGCGCTCGGCGCCGCGCACGCCGAAGGCGTGATCCACCGCGACGTCAAGCCCGAGAACGTGATGCTGCACGAGAACCGCTGCGTGAAGCTGACCGACTTCGGGATCGCGCAGCTGGTCGACGTGCAGGGCATGACCACGACCGGGCAGGTGCTGGGCTCGCCAGCGCACATGGCGCCCGAGCAGATCGAGGGCAAGGAGTGCGATCCGCGCAGCGATCTGTTCTCGCTCGGCACCGTGCTCTACCTGCTGGCGACCGGCGAGCTGCCGTTCACCGGGGCCAACCCGCACCACGTGCTCAAGCGCATCATGGAGGGGCGCTTCAAGGATCCCTTGCAAGCGCGGCCCGCGATCGGCGCGCCGCTCGCGCGCATCATCCGGCGCCTGCTCGAGACCGAGCCCTCGCGCCGCTATCAGGACGCCGACGAGCTCGAGCGCGACCTCGCGCAGCTGGTGGCCGAGGTTGGAATCGAGTCGCCCGACGAGGCGCTGGCGCAGTACCTCGCCGACCCCGAGGCATTCGCAGCCGACTTTCGCCGCCGCAGCATCGACAAGCTGAGCGAGCTCGGCGAGCGCGCCCAGCGCCGCGGCAGCGTGCCGACCGCGCTCGATTACTGGAACCGTGTGCTCGCGATCGACGACGGCAACGAGCGCGTGCTGGCTGCGGTACAGCGCCTGGGCCGGCGCGCGGCGCTGCGGCGCACGCTGCTGCGCTCGAGCCTGGCGCTGGCCGTGCTCGGTCTGGGCGGCAGCCTGCTCTACCTGCAAGTCGGCGCTGGCACGCGGCCCGACCCGGCGCGCGCGGTGGTTTCCTCCAAGCCGCGCCCCGAGCCGGTCGCCGCCAGCCCGAGCCCCGCAAAGCCGGCGCGCGAGCCGGCGCCGTCTCCGCGCCCCGCCGCCCCGCACGCGCGCCCCGCGCACCACGCGCGCCCGCGCCCGCCCGTGGCCCCGGTCCCGAGCGGGCCGCGCCGCGTCACCTTCAATCCGGTGCCGGCCAACGTCTCGATCGGCATAGACGGTCAGACGCCGCGCGCGTTCGGGCCCTCGTTCCACGAGGCCGACCTCGATCCGGGCGTTCACCGCTTCAAATTCGTGGGCGCGCGAGATTGCTGCATCGACGAGGAGGTCAGCGTCAAGATCCCTGCCGGAGAGGGGCCCTTCGAGCTGACCCAGCGGCTCAAGTTTCGCCCGGCCGGGCTGTATGTCGTCACCAACACACCGGCCAACGTCAGCGTCGACGGCGGCAAGATCTCCGGCCGCAGCCGTAGCCTGATCCAGATTCCGGACCTCAACGAGCAGGTCGAGACGCACCACATCCGAGTCAGCGCGGTCGGCCACCACGATCACGTGCAGGACGTGCGGCTGCAGGCGGGGCAGGTCGTGACGGTCCAGGTGGCGATGAAGGGCCAGGACTCTTGAGCGGCCGCCGGTGCCGCAGACCGCCGCAATATTTCGTGTATAACCGCGTCCTGTGGTGATGGCCGCTCCGCGCTCGGGCCGCCTTGCGCGCCCTGCCCAGCTCGCGATCTGGGCGGCGTTGCTGGCGGCCGCGCTGGCCTCCGCGACCCCGGCCCGGGCCAACGACTTCGACCAGTTCCAGAACGCGCGGGTAGCCTACGAGTCGCTCAACTACGAGCTCGCCGCCGACCTGTTCCAGGGGCTGCTGGCAACCGCTGCGCCCAACGACAAGCGGCCGGTGGTGATCGAGTCGCGCAAGTACCTGGCGGCCGCCTACCTGTTTTTGGGCCGCAAGGCGGAAGCCGAGACCCAGATCGAGCTGCTGCTGCGCGCAGCGCCGGACTACGTGCTCGACCCGCTCGCGTTCCCCGACGAGGTGGTCAAAACCTTCAACGCCGTCAAAGCGCGGTTGGACCAGGAGAAAGTGCACGCCGAACAGGACCGCGCGCGGGCGGACGCCGAGCGGCGTGGCGAGCGCGAGCTCGAGAGCAAGAAGCAGCACGAGCGGTTGGAGCGCCTGATCGAGCTGGCGAGCACCGAGCGCGTGAAGGAGGCCCACTCGCGCTGGATCGCGCTGGTGCCCTTTGGGGTGGGACAATTCCAAAACGATCACAAGGGGCTCGGGCTGGTGCTCGCGGTCACCGAGGGCGCTCTGCTGGCGATCGGGGTGACCACCTACGTCCTGCACGAGAGCCTGCGGTCCGCTGCCAACGGGAGCACCCCGCCGACCGGCACCGAGCGCGACAACGCGCGGCTGGCCGAGGCCGCGTTCCGTTATACCAATCAAATTTCATTTGGATTGTTCACCCTGGTCGCTGTGACCGGCATCCTCGACGCCCAGCTGCGCTTCGTTCCGAGTCGCAGCTACGACCAGCCGAGGTCGTTGCCCCCGGACCTGGTCAAGGTGCGGCTCTCGCTCGGTCCCACCGGGCTGGCCCTAGCCGGTCGTTTCTGACCCGGGTTTCGCCCTGTTCCGACGGCCCTCGCTTGTCGGGAGCTTTTCGGGCCGTCCCGTGCTCCTTGAACGGGGACCGACCCTTCCTGCGTCGCAAGAAGCGCCCAGAAAACCGGTGTGGCGCGCGATCATCCGCCGTAATCAAGGGCCAAACCCGAGTCCGACGCGGGTGCAGTTGCGCGGGTGCGCCCCAAGGTGCGCGTGCGCGGTGCGGGCTCCCGAAACCTCCGCTGGTTTTGCTTGACAGCGGAGGGCCCCTCAGTATCCTTCCGTGCCCCGGCCCTCGGGCCGTGCTGTATCCGTCGATGCCGCGCGGAATTAACTGAGGTTTTCGGGGCTTCCGAGGCTTCATGCCGACCATCAGCCAGCTCATCCGCAAAGGCCGCCTGGCCAAGCACAAGAAGACCAAGTCTCCCGCGCTGGAGTCTTGCCCGCAGAAGCGCGGTGTTTGCGTGCGCGTGTACACCACCACGCCGAAGAAGCCGAACTCCGCGTTGCGCAAAGTCGCGCGCGTGCGGCTCAGCAACGGCATGGAGGTCATCACCTATATTCCGGGCGAGGGCCACAACTTGCAGGAGCACTCGGTGGTGCTGATCCGCGGGGGCCGCGTCAAGGACCTGCCGGGCGTGCGCTACCACGTGGTGCGTGGCGCGCTCGACTCCACCGGCGCGCAGGGTCCGTCCAACACCAACAAGGCGGACCGCAAGCAGGGCCGCTCCAAGTACGGCGTCAAGCGCCCCAAGCAGTGAGCTGAAATACGTGCGTCATCAAATACGAGCAGCTGGGGTGAGTCGTCGCCCCGCGACGAGAGGGGAGGGCGGATCCCTTTCGCGTGGGGTGGGGCCCCGGCGGATTCACTCCGACAGGGCGGGACGGCGCGTGCCGCCCCGGGAGAATTGAGATGGCCCGTCGCGGTGAAATTCCAAAGCGCAAGGTGTTGCCGGATGCGAAGTACCGCGACCGGATGATCTCCAAGTTTACCAACGTGCTGATGTTCGGCGGCAAGCGGGCGGTGGCCGAGAGCATCCTGTACGGTGCGCTCGACATCATCCAGGACCGCTACAAGGCGGACTCCCTCGACACATTCCGCAAGGCGCTCGATGCCTGCAAGCCGAAGGTCGAGGTCAAGAGCCGGCGCGTCGGCGGTGCCACCTACCAGGTGCCGGTCGAGGTGCGCCAGGACCGGCGCGTGGCGCTGGCGATGCGCTGGCTCGCGCTGTACTCGCGCGACCGAGGCGAAAAGACCATGGTGGAACGGCTCGCGGCCGAGCTGATGGACGCGGCTCAGGGCCGCGGCGGTGCGGTCAAGAAGAAGGACGACGTGCACAGGATGGCGGATGCGAACAAAGCGTTCGCGCACTACCGCTGGTGAGGGCGCAAGCAGGATCCCGGCGGGCGGCGACCCGCGGGGTGGAGGGCTTTACGACCCTCCGGCAACGGACAACGGTTCGGGTAGGTCCCCCGGGAAACCGCTCGGCCAGGAGATGACGACGACCTGATGCTGCAGGGCAAATAGACGAGAACGGCACGGCGCTCGACTCCGAGAAAAAACGGGCGCCCCGCGGGACGAACCCACGCGCGCACCCACCGTCGTTGTTCTCGAAACCCTTTCCGAAACGGGTCGGCCCGAGGGTGGCCGGCGGGGCGGAAGGGGTTTTCGTTTGTCGGCCCTCTACCTTCAAGTCGCCCTGTCGACGCTACGGAGAAGAATCGTGCCTCGGGAGTATCCACTCGAAAGAACGCGCAACATCGGCATCATGGCGCACATCGATGCCGGTAAGACCACTACGACCGAGCGCATTCTTTATTACACCGGCGTCAACTACAAAATCGGCGAGGTGCACGACGGTGCCGCCACCATGGACTACATGGAGCAGGAGCAGGAGCGCGGCATCACCATCACCTCGGCCGCGACCACCTGCTCGTGGCAGCCGCTGGAGGGGCCGTTCTCCAAGCACCGCTTCCGCATCAACATCATCGACACCCCGGGCCACGTCGACTTCACGATCGAGGTCGAGCGCTCACTGCGCGTGCTCGACGGCGCGGTGGCGGTTTTCGACGGCGTGGCCGGCGTGGAGCCGCAGTCCGAGACGGTGTGGCGTCAGGCCGACCGCTACCACGTGCCGCGCATCTGTTTCGTCAACAAGATGGACCGCGCCGGCGCCAACTTCGTGCGCTCGGTCGATACAATCCGCGAGCGCCTCGGGGTCAACCCGGTGCCGCTGCAGATTCCTTACGGCCTCGAGGACAACCACAAGGGCATCGTCGACCTGATCAAGATGAAGGCGATCGTGTTCGAAGCCGATGCGCTCGGCTCGAAGTTCGTCGAGATCGAGATCCCGGCCGAGCTCAAGGACGAGGCTCAGGCGGCCCACGACAAGCTGGTCGAGGCGGTGGCCGAGAACGACGACGCGTTGATGGAGCGCTATCTCAACGGCGACACCGACTTCAGCCCCGATGACATCGTGCGCACGCTGCGCAAGGCCACACTGACCTTCAAGCTGGTCCCGGTGTGCTGCGGCGCCGCGTTCAAGAACAAGGGCGTGCAGCAGCTGCTCGACGCGGTCATCAACTACCTGCCCTCGCCGCTCGACATCCCGGCTGTCAAGGGCGTCTCGCCGGCGAGCAACCAGGAAGAGGAGCGTCCCGCCAAGGACGACGCGCCCTTCAGCGCCCTGGCGTTCAAGATCATCAACGATCCCTTCGTCGGCCAGCTCACGTTCATGCGCGTGTACTCGGGACAGGTCTCGAGCGGCACCTCGGTGCTCAACTCCACCAAAGACAAGCGCGAGCGCGTCGGCCGCCTGCTGCTGATGCACGCCAACAAGCGCGAGGAGATCAAAGAGGTCTTCGCGGGCAATATCTGCGCGGCCGTCGGGCTCAAGACCGCGCACACCGGCGACACCCTGTGCGACGAAAAGCATCCGATCGTGCTGGAGCGGATGGAGTTCCCTGACCCGGTGATCTCGGTCGCGATCGAGCCCAAGACCAAGGCCGAGCAGCAGAAGCTCGGCGAGGCGCTGCAGAAGCTCTCCACCGAGGACCCTTCCTTCCGCGCTCATACCGACGACGAGACCGGGCAGACCATCATCAGCGGGATGGGTGAGCTGCACCTCGAGATCATCGTCGACCGCATGAAGCGCGAGTACAAGGTCGACTGCAACGTCGGCAAGCCCGAGGTCGCCTACCGCGAGAGCATTCGCAGCACGGTCAAGCAGGAAGGACGCTACATCAAACAGAGCGGCGGCCACGGCATGTACGGCCACGTTTGGGTCGAGATCGGGCCGAGCGAGCCCGGGGCCGGCTACGTGTTCGAGAACGACATTGTGGGCGGCGTGATTCCCAAGGAGTTCATCCCCTCGGTCGAGAAGGGCATCCGCGAGGCGATGGCGCGCGGCGTGCTCGCGGGCTACCCGGTGATCGACGTCAAGGCTTCGCTCTTCGACGGCTCCTACCACGACGTCGACTCGTCGGGTCCGGCGTTCGAGGTGGCGGCCTCGATGGCGTTCCAGGACGCGGCCAAGAAGGCCGGGATTCACCTGCTCGAGCCGGTGATGGCGGTCGAAGTGGTCGTGCCCGAGGACTACATGGGCGACGTGATCGGCGACCTCAACAGCCGGCGCGGCCGCATCACCGGCATGAACCCGCGCGGCAACATGCAGGTGGTGACCTCGGAGGTTCCGCTCGCGACCATGTTCGGATACTCGACCGACCTGCGCAGCAAGACGCAGGGGCGCGCGACCTACACCATGCAGTTCCACCGCTACGAGCCGGTGCCCAACAACATCGCCGAAACCATCGTGGCAAAGGTCAAAGGCGCTTGACGATCGAGGGGGTCACGCGGCCCTCGCTTCAGCGACTTAGCTCCCACACACCAGAAACCCAGCTTCGTACAGAGTCGACAGGAGACAGCGATGGCCAAGGAGAAGTTCGTCAGGAAGAAGCCGCACGTGAACATCGGGACGATCGGTCACATCGATCACGGCAAGACGACGTTGACGGCGGCGATCACAAAGGTGATGAGCGACACGTACGGCGGGTCGGCGGTCTCGTATTCGGACATCGCGAAGGGCGGGACGGTCCGTGACGAGACGAAGATCGTGACGATCGCGGTGAGCCACGTGGAGTACGAGAGCGAGAAGCGGCACTACGCGCACGTGGATTGCCCGGGACACGCGGACTACATCAAGAACATGATCACAGGGGCGGCGCAGATGGACGGCGCGATCCTGGTGGTGAGCGCGCTGGACGGGCCGATGCCGCAGACCAAGGAGCACGTGCTGCTGGCGCGGCAGGTGGGAGTGCCTGCGATCGTGGTTGCGCTGAACAAGGTGGACGCGGTGGACGACCCGGACCTGCTGGAGCTGGTGGAGATGGAAGTCCGGGAGCTGTTGACGAAGTACGAGTTCAACGGCGATGACGCGAAGGTAGTTCGGGTGAGCGCGCTCAAGGCGCTGCAAGGGGACGCCAAGTGGATCCAGAGCATCAAGGATCTGGTGGCGGCGGTGGACGAGGCGGTACCGGAGCCGGTTCGAGACGTGGACAAGCCATTCCTGATGGCGATCGAGGACGTGTTCTCGATCAAGGGCCGCGGGACGGTGGTGACGGGCCGAATCGAGCGCGGGAAGGTGAACGTCAACGACGAGGTGGAGATCTTGGGGTTCACGGAGCCGCGCAAGACGGTGGTGACCGGAGTGGAGATGTTCCGGAAGCTGCTGGATCAGGGTCAGGCCGGGGACAACGTGGGGTGTCTGCTGCGCGGGATCGACAAGGAAGACGTCGAGCGCGGGCAGGTGCTGTGCAAGCCGGGTTCGGTGCAGACGCACACCAAGTTCGAGGGGGAGGTGTACGTGCTGAAGAAGGAAGAGGGAGGGCGGCACAAGCCGTTCTTCAGCAACTACCGGCCGCAGTTCTACATGCGTACGACGGACGTGACGGGAACGATTGCGTTGCCGGAGGACGTGAAGATGGTGATGCCGGGAGACAACGTGAAGATGACGGTGGAGTTGATCACGCCGGTGGCGCTGGAGGAGCAACAGCGCTTCGCCATCCGCGAAGGCGGCAAGACCGTCGGCGCCGGCGTCGTCACCAAGATCCTGGTGTGAGACGAAGACGAGAGAAACAGGAAGGCGGGAAGACGGGAAGGGATTGAAAGACGAAATCGGGATTTCTGGGCCTCCCGTCTTCCCGCCTTCCTGTGATTTCCGAGAGCAGGCACCCCAATGAAGATTCGCATTCGCCTCAAGGCCTACGACCACCGGCTGCTGGACCAGTCGACGAGCGAGATCGTCGACACGGCGAAGCGGACGGGTGCGCGCGTGGCGGGTCCGATTCCGCTGCCCACGCGCATCAGCAAGTACACCGTGCTGCGCGGTCCTCACGTCGACAAGAAGTCCCGCGAGCAGTTCGAGATCCGCACGCACAAGCGCCTGCTCGACATCCTCGAGCCCAAGCAGGAAACGCTCGACGCGCTGATGAGGCTCGACCTCTCGGCCGGCGTCGACGTGGAAATCAAGTCATGACGACGAAGCAAATGGCGACAGCTCGGCGAAGCCGAGCCCGCGTGGGGTGGGGCCCCAGCGGGCTTTGCCCGATGGGGCGGGGAGGCGCGTGCCTCCCCGGTAATTAGAATGGCGAAAGTTAGCGTCTACAACCTGAAGCGAGAGAGCGTCGGCGAGATCGATCTCGCGGACGACGTCTTCGGGACCGAGGTCAACGAGGCCCTGCTCTACGACGTGCTCAAGGCACAGCTCGCGAGCAAGCGCGCCGGCAGCGCCAAGACCAAGGGCCGTGCCGAGGTCGCCGGCTCGACGCGCAAGCTTTACCGGCAGAAGGGCACCGGCAACGCGCGGCACGGCGGGATCCGCGCGATGCTCTACGTCGGCGGCGGCAAGGCGCACGGGCCACAGCCGCGCAGCTACGCCTACCGCCCGCCGCGCAAGATGCGCAGCGGCGCCCTGCGCAGCGCGCTTTCGCTCAAGCTCAAAGAGGGCAACCTCACGGTGGTGGACGCCTTCGAGCTGCAGGAAATCAAGACCAAGCAGCTGCAGTCCGTGCTGAAGGCGTTGCAAGTCGAGCGCGGCTCGCTGATCGTCGACGCGCAGGGCAACGACAAGCTGCGGCTCTCGATCCGCAACATTCCCAACAACAGCTACCTCCCGCCCGAGGGCGTGAACCTGTACGACGTGTTGCGCCACCCGCACTTGGTCCTGACCAAGAGCGCGGTCGCTGCTCTGACGACGCGCCTGGAGAAAGCCTGAGCCATGACTCCCGAGCACATCATCAAGCGGCCGCTGGTTCTGACCGAGAAGGGCAATCTGCTGCGGGAGCAGGAGAATCAGTATCTTTTCGAGGTGGAGCGCAGCGCGAACAAGGCCCAGATTCGCGACGCGATAGAATCGCTGTTCCACGTCAAGGTCGAGAAGGTGCGCACTCTGGTGGTCCGTGGTCGCATGCGGCGCATGGGCCGAGGCACGTCTAAGACCCGTAACTGGAAGAAGGCCATCGTCTCGCTCAAGGAAGGCGAATCGATCGACTTCTTCGAGGGAGCCTCCGCATGACGATCAAACGCTACAAGCCGACCTCGCCGGCGCGCCGCTACTTCGAGGTGCTTTCATCGGAGGGGCTGACCAAGAAGGAGCCGGAGCGCAGGCTGCTCGAAAGCAAGAGCAGCAGCGGCGGCCGCAACCACAAGGGCCGCATCACCTCGCGCTTTCGCGGCGGCGGGCACAAGCGCCGCTACCGGCTGATCGACTTCAAACGCGGCAAGATCGGCGTACCGGCCAAGGTCGTGGCGATCGAGTACGACCCCAACCGCAGCGCCCGCCTGGCTCTGCTCCACTACAAGGACGGCGAGAAGAGCTACATCCTGGCGCCGGACGGGCTCGAGATCGGCCACGAGGTGGTCGCCTCGCGCACGGCCGACATCAAGCCCGGCAACTCGTTGCAGCTGCGCCACATCCCCGCCGGGACCATGGTGCACAACATCGAGATGAAGATCGGCAAGGGCGGGCAGCTGGTGCGCTCGGCCGGCACCGCCGCGCAGCTGATGGCCAAGGAAGGGGACTACGCGCACGTGCGCTTGCCGTCTTCCGAGGTGCGGCTGATCCACCTGCGCTGCCGCGCGACCGTGGGCCAGGTCAGCAACGTGCTGCACGCGCGCGTGTCGCTGGGCAAGGCCGGGCGTACGCGCTGGCTCGGCCGCCGGCCCCACAACCGGGGCGTCACCATGAACCCGGTCGACCACCCGATGGGCGGCGGCGAAGGCCGTACTTCGGGTGGCCGCCACCCCTGCTCTCCGTGGGGCCAGCTCAGCAAGGGCCTCAAGACACGCACGAACAAGCGCACGGATAAGCTCATCCTCAAGCACCGCAGCAAGAAGTAGGCGTTTTCGCCGGAGAAAGCATGGCACGCTCAGTCAAGAAGGGACCGTTCATCGACGACCACCTGCTCAGCAAGGTGGCGACGGCGCAGAACTCCGGCGATCGCAAGTTGATCAAGACCTGGTCACGGCGCTCCACCATCTCGCCCGACTTCGTCGGCCTGAGCTTCGCCGTGCACAACGGCCGCAAGTTCATCACGGTGTTCGTCAACGAGAACATGGTCGGGCACAAGCTCGGAGAGTTCGCGCCCACCCGCACCTTCGCCGGGCACGCGGCGGACCGCAAAGGCGGAGGCTCGGCGCCGGGCAAGGTCAACCCGCGCACGGGCAAACGCTGAGGAGGCACGATGGAAGCCAGAGCCAGCCTACGGTTTGCCCGAATCTCGACGCGGAAGGCTCGCGTCGTGCTCGACATGGTGCGTGGCCAGCACGTGGCCGAGGCGCTTGATCAGCTGCGCTTCACCCGCAAGGCAGCCGCGCCGCTGGTCAGCAAGCTGCTCGGCAGCGCCATCTCGAACGTGCAG
This sequence comes from uncultured delta proteobacterium, assembly GCA_963778655.1. Lineage (GTDB taxonomy): Bacteria > Myxococcota_A > Polyangia > Polyangiales > JAFGIB01 > CAVZVA01. Next base: position 871,887 of record CAVZVA010000003.1, on the reverse strand, counting down.
CAGAAGGACGAAAAGGTGGATCTGGACAAGCTCTACGTGAAGACCGCCTTCGCGGACGAGGCCCCGGATCACATGATGATTCGCTGGCGGCCGCGCGCGATGGGTCGCGCCACGCCCATTCAAAAGGGCATGAGCCACATCACGCTCGTGGTCGCAGAGCGGGAGGACTGACGTGGGGCAGAAGACACATCCATACGGCTTCAGGCTGAACACCATTCGTACCTGGAGCTCCAAGTGGTACGAGGACAAGCACTACGCGCGCTGGCTCCACGAGGATCTGGGGTTGCGTGACGCGATCCACGAGAAGTTCGCCAACGCCGGAATCGCAGGCATCTCGATCGAGCGCGCCGCGAACAAGGCCAAGGTCGTGATCGCCACCTCGCGCCCTGGCATCATCATCGGCCGCCGCGGCGCCGGCGTGGAGCAACTCAAGGAAGAGCTGCAGAAGCTGACCGACAACGAGCTGTTCATCGACATCCAGGAGGTGCGCAAGGCCGAGACCAACGCGCAGCTCGTGGCCGAGAACATCGCCACCCAGCTCGAGCGCCGGGTGGCCTTCCGGCGCGCGATGAAGAAGGCGGTCAGCATCGCGATGAAGTTCGGTGCCAAGGGCATCCGCGTCGAGGCGTCCGGGCGCCTGGGCGGGTCCGAGATCGCGCGCGACGAGAAATACCGCGAGGGCCGCGTGCCGCTGCACACGCTGCGTGCCGACATCGACTACGGCACGGCCGTCGCGCACACGACCGCGGGCAGCATCGGCATCAAGTGCTGGATCTTCAAGGGCGAGGTGCTGCCACAGCGGCGCCGTGCCGGCATACCGGGCCAGCCCCTGCCGGGCGCAACGCGTTGAGGGAGAGCTGCCATGTTGATGCCAAAGCGAACGAAGTACCGAAAGCAGCAGAAGGGCCGCCGCAAGGGCCTCGCCCAGCGCGGCTCGGACGTGTCGTTCGGCGACTACGGGCTGCAGACGCTGGAGGGCGCCTGGCTCAGCGCTCGCCAGATCGAAGCGGCACGCATGGCGATCCAGCGGGCGACCAAGCGCGCAGGCAAGCTCTACATCCGGGTGTTTCCCGACAAGCCGCTGACCAAGAAGCCGCTCGAGACCCGCATGGGCAAGGGCAAGGGCGGCGTCGAGCTGTGGGTGGCCGTGGTGCGGCCGGGGCGCATGCTGTACGAGCTCTCGGGTGTGCCCAAGGAGATGGCGTTCGAGGCGTTTCACCTGGCCGCCGCGAAGCTGCCGGTGAGGACCCGTATCATGGACCGGAGCCAGCAGCTATGAAGCCCAAAGAGCTCAGAGAGCGCACGCAAGAGGAGCTGCAGGAGATGGAACGCGAGCTCTCGCGCGACCTGTGGAAGACGCGTTTTGCGAACTTCACCAATCAACTGGACGACACCGCGAAGATCCGCCGCCTCCGGCGCGAGCTCGCTCGCGTCAAGACCCTGCTGACCGAGAAGACCGCGCAGCAACCGTAGCCCCGAGGACCGCGCCGCCATGACCGAAAGCACCCAGAATCCAAGCCAAGAAAAGCCGCGCGGCAAGCGCCGGCAGCTGTCGGGCCGCGTCGTCACCGACACCAGCAACCCCGGCCGCGCCAAGAAGACCGTGGTGGTGGTGGTGGAGCGCCGTTTCCGCGACCCGGTGTACGGCAAGTACGTCAAGAGCCGCCGCAAGTACCATGCGCACGACGAAAAGGAAGAGTATCGCCAGAACGACCTGGTCGAGATCAGCGAGCACCGCCCGCTGTCCCGCACCAAGCGCTGGATCGTGACGCGCCTGATCAATCGTCCCGAGGAGGTGTAGTCGTGATCCAGCAGGAAACCGTGCTCGACGTGGCCGACAACAGCGGCGCAAAGCGCGTGCTCTGCATTCGCGTGCTGGGCGGGACCCGCCGTCGCTACGCCGCTCTCGGCGACGTGATCGTGGTCTCGGTCAAAGAGGCGCTGCCCAACGCACGCGTGAAGAAGGGCGAGGTCGCCAAGGCCGTGATCGTCCGCACGCGCCGCGAGCAGGGCCGCGCGGACGGCAGCTACATCAAGTTCGACACCAACAGCGCCGTGCTGATCAACGATCAGAACGAGCCGATCGGCACGCGCATCTTCGGACCGGTCGCGCGCGAGCTGCGTGCCAAGCGCTTCATGAAGATCATCTCGCTCGCGCCGGAGGTAGTCTGATGCAGCGGGTCCAGAAGAACGATCAGGTGGTCGTGATCTCGGGCAAGGACCGGGGCGCGAAGGGGCGCGTGCTCAAGGTGCTACCCGAGCGTGCGCGCGTCATCGTCGAGGGCGTCAACCGCGTCAAGCGGCACCAGAAGCCCACGCAGAAGCTGCCGCAAGGCGGGATCGTCGAGAAGGAGATGCCGATTCACGTGTCCAACGTGATGTTGCTCGACGGCAAGGCCGACAAGCCCACCCGCGTGCGCTCCGGCCGAGACAAGGACGGCAAGAAGATCCGCGTGTCGGCCAAGACCGGCCACGTTCTGGAGAGCTGACGAGGAGCCGCCATGGGTGAATATGTTCCGCGCCTGCAGCAGAAGTACCGGCAAGAGATCGTGCCGCGGCTGATGAAGGACTTCGGCTTCACGAACCAGCTCGAGGTGCCTCGCATCGTCAAGATCACGCTCAATATGGGTCTGGGCGAGGCTACGCAGACGCCGAAGATCATCGAGTCTGCGGTCGAGGAGATGTCCGCCATCGCCGGCCAGAAGCCGGTCGTGACCCGCTCCAAGAAGTCCATCGCGACGTTCAAGCTGCGCGAAGGCGTGCCGATCGGCGTGGTGACGACGTTGCGGCGCGAACGCATGTGGGAGTTCCTGGACCGCCTGATCAACCTCGCGCTGCCTCGCGTGCGCGACTTCCGCGGCATCAGCCCCAAGGCGTTCGACGGTCGCGGCAACTACACGCTCGGGATGCGCGAGCAGATCGTCTTCCCCGAGATCAACTACGACAAGATCGACAAGATCAAAGGCCTTAGCGTGACTCTGGGCACCACGGCCCAGACCGACGAGCACGGCCGCGCCCTGCTGTCCGCGCTGGGCATGCCGTTCCGAAAGTAGGAGAGAGCGATGGCTAGCGCGCGCTGTTTCGCCAAGATGGAAAAGACCCCGAAGTTCCAGGTTCGCTACCGCAACCGTTGCCGCCAGTGCGGCCGCTCGCGGTCGTACTACCGCAAGTTCGAGCTGTGCCGCATCTGCCTTCGGAACCTGGCGCTGCGTGGCGAGGTCCCGGGCGTCACCAAATCGAGCTGGTAGAGGGAATTGCAGCCATGACCACCGATCCGATCGCCGACATGCTCAGCCGCATCCACAACGCGATTCTGGCTCGCCACAGCCGCGTCGAGATGCCGCTGTCCAAGGTCAAGGTGCGCATCGCGCAGATCCTCAAGGACGAGGGCTTCATCGACGACTTCTCGGTTCAGGACGGCCTGCCGGCCGTGCTCACCGTGCTGCTCAAGTACAGCCGCGACCGCTCGAGCGCCATCATCGGGCTCAAGCGTTGCAGCCGTCCCGGCCGCCGCCTCTACGTCAAGCACACCGAGCTGCCCAAGGTCATGAACGGGATGGGCATCTCGATCATCTCGACCTCGCGCGGGGTGCTGACCAACAAGGAAGCCGCCAAGGAGCGCATCGGTGGCGAGTTGCTGTGTGAGGTGTGGTGATGAGCGCTCCGCAAGCACAACCCGAGAGCATGCAGTCGCGTATCGGTAAGCGGCCGCTGGTCCTGCCATCGGGCGTGGAGCTCAAGGTCAACGGACGCAAGGTGTCCGTCAAGGGCCCCAAGGGCACGATCGAGCGCGAGCTTCCGGCTGAAGTCAGCGTGCAGGTCAAGGACAAGGACGTGGTGGTGCTGCCGCTTGCCGGCAGCGGCCGCCGCGGCAAGCAGTTCCAGGGTCTAGCGCGCGCGCTGCTGGGCGGCATGGTGGAGGGCGCGGCGAACGGCTTCGCCATCTCGCTCGACCTGATCGGCGTCGGCTACCGCGCCGAGGTCAAGGGCCAGCAGCTCAACCTGGCGCTCGGCCTTTCACACCCGGTCCAGTTCAAGCTGCCGGATACGGTGCAGGCGCGTGTCGAGATCATCGACGAGGCGGGCATCAAGAAGCCGCGGCTCCACCTCACCTCCCACGACAAGATGATGCTCGGACAGACGGCGGCGCGAATCCGTTCCTTCCGTCCGCCCGAGCCCTACAAGGGCAAGGGCGTGCGCTACACCGGCGAGCGCGTGCGCGAGAAGGCCGGCAAGGCCGGCGGCGGTAAGACGAAGTAGACGAGGGTTGCGCGATGGCCAAGACCAAGCTCGATGGACGCATGCGGCGCAAGCGACGCATCCGCAAGAAGGCGCACGGCACGGCGGGGCGCCCGCGGTTGACCGTGTTTCGCAGCAACAAGCAGATCTACGCGCAGGTGATCGACGACGCCAGCGGTGCGACGCTTGCGGCGGCCTCCTCGCTCGCGCTCGAGCGCGCGGAGAGCAGCGGCAAGCGTGGCCTTGCGGAGCAGGTCGGCGAGGCCGTGGCCGCGGCTTGTACCCAGAAGGGAATCAGCCAGGTCGTTTTCGATCGCAACGGCTACATCTATCACGGCCGCATCAAGGCGCTGGCCGACGGCGCGCGTAAGGGCGGCCTGAATTTCTGAGCGAAACTTTCGAGCGAGGGGCCGGCGATGGCGCAAGCAGCAGACGGGAGACCGCAAATGACCGGAGTCGATAGCAGCACGCTGGACGACCTGCAGGATCGCGTGGTGTACATCAACCGCGTGGCCAAGGTCGTCAAGGGCGGCCGGCGCTTCAGCTTCAGCGCGCTGATCGTCGTTGGAGACGGCCACGGCCACGTGGGCGTCGGCATGGGCAAGGCCAACGAGGTGCCGGAGGCGATACGGAAGGGCACCGAGCGAGCGCGCAAGAACCTGTTCAAGATCGCGGTGGAGGGCACCACCATTCCCCACCGGGTCGATGGCCATCACGGTGCCGGCCGGGTGATGCTGCGCCCCGCCAGCGCGGGTACGGGCGTGATCGCGGGGGGTGCCGTGCGTGCCGTGGTCGAGGTCGCTGGCATCCGCGACATCCTCACAAAGTGCATCGGCACCACCAACAAGATCAACGTGGTCAAGGCTACGATCGACGCGCTGCGCCAGCTCGAAACCGTTGACCTCGTCGCGCTTCGCCGCGGCAAGTCTGCCGAGGAAGTCGGCAGCCGGGCGTCTTGAGGGAGAGGCCATGAAGCCCAAGCTCAAAGTCACTCAGCTCCGCAGCGGCGTCAGCCGTCCCAAGCGCCAGCGCGAAATCCTGCGCGGGCTCGGCTTGCGCGGGCCAAACCGTCACGTCGTTGTCGACAACACGCCGGCCTTTCGCGGCATGATCAAGAAGGTGATGCACCTCGTCGCGGTGGAGGAGCACGATGGCTGAGCCCGAACGCAAGCAACCCATTCTCTCGCGGCTGAGCCCGCCCAAAGGCGCGGTCAAGGATCGCAGGCGCCTCGGCCGCGGCCCTGGCTCGGGGCTCGGCACCACCGGCGGTAAGGGCCAGAAGGGTCAGACCGCGCGCGCTGGCGGTCAGGTGCGGCGCGGCTTCGAGGGTGGCCAGACCCCGCTGATGCGGCGGTTGCCCAAGCTCGGCTTCCACAACCCGTTTTCCAAGGACGTGGCGGCCGTCAACGTCGGCAACCTCGCGCGTTTCGAGCCGGGTACGACCGTGGACCCCGAGCGGATGATCGCCGCCGGCTTGATCCGCAAGCGCAGCGGCAGCGTGAAAGTGCTGGGCGACGGCACCCTCGACAAGGCGCTGACCGTGCGCGCCCACGCTTTCAGCGCCAGCGCCAAGGCGATAATCGAGCAGGCCGGCGGAAAGGCCGAGCTGATCGCCGGCACGGAGCCGACAGCCCAGAGCTGAGCGTTGCAGCCATGAACGCCATCGCGAACATGTTCAAGATCACGGAGCTGCGCAACCGGCTCCTGTACACGTTGGGCATGCTCGCGGTTTACCGCATCGGAATCTTCATCACCACGCCGGGCGTCGACCGCAACGTCATGCACCAGATCATGGCGCAGCAGTCCGGCACCTTCCTCGGCATGTTCAACCTGTTCAGCGGCAGGGCGCTCGAACAACTCTCGATCTTTGCGCTCGGGATCATGCCCTACGTTTCGGCCAGCATCATCCTGACCCTGATGAGCGCTGTGGTGCCGCACCTGGATGAGCTGCGCAAGGAAGGCGAGTCCGGGCAGCGCAAGATCAACCAGTACACGCGCTACGGCACGGTCGGGCTGAGCGCGGTGCAGAGCGCAGGAATCGCGCTTTTCCTCGAGGGGCTCAACGGCAGCGAGGGCGGCCAGTTCGGCGACGTGGTCAACGAGCCCGGCTGGGCCTTCCGCCTGATCACCATGATCTCGCTGACCACCGGCACGTCCTTCATCATGTGGCTCGGCGAGCAGATCACCGAGCGCGGGCTCGGCAACGGCATCTCTCTGATCATCTTTGCCGGTATCGTCTCGGGCCTGCCTGATGCGATGTTCCGCACCGGCTCGCAGGTCAAGATCGGGCAGATCCAGCCGATCGGGCTGATGGCGGTCACTGCGATCGTGCTGGCGGTCGTCGCGGTGATCGTGTTCTTCGAGAGCGCTCAGCGCAAGATTCCGATTCAGTACGCCAAGCGCATGGTCGGCCGGAAGATGTATGGCGGCCAGAGCTCACACCTGCCGCTCAAGGTCAATGCGGCCGGCGTGATCCCGCCGATCTTCGCGTCCTCGCTGCTGATGTTCCCCAACACCCTCGCCAACCTCAAGGTACCGGGGGCGCACTACCTCAACCAGATCCTGGTGCCCGGGGATTGGCGCTGGACCCTGTGTTACATCACCCTGATCATCTTCTTCTCCTTTTTCTACACCGCGATTCAGTTCCAGCCGGTCCAGGTCGCCGACAACCTCAAGAAGCAGAACGCCTTCATCCCCGGTATCCGTCCCGGTAAGGCGACCGCGGACTTCATCGACACTGTGATGACGCGCATCACCGTGGCCGGCGCCCTTTACATGGCCGCCGTGTGCACGGTGCCCGACTTCTTGCGCACGCAGTTCAAGGTCCCGTTCTACTTCGGCGGCACCTCGATCATGATCGTGGTCGGCGTGGCGCTCGATTTCGTCCAGCAGATCGAGTCACACTTGATCACGCGCCACTACGAGGGGCTGACCGGGCCCAAGGGTCCGCGTATCCGGGGGAGGCGCACCTGAATGGACCTGGTGCTGTTCGGACCCCCGGGCGCGGGCAAGGGCACGCAGGCCAAGCGCCTGACGGAGCGGCTGGGTATCCCCCAGGTGTCTACCGGGGACATGATGCGGGCCGAGCGCGCCAGCGGCTCGGAGCTGGGCCGGCAGTTCGACGCCTACATGGCCAAGGGCCTGCTGGTGCCGGATCCGTTGGTGCTCGAGCTTTTCAAGCAACGCCTGCTCCAACCGGACGCAAAAAACGGAATGATTCTGGATGGTTATCCAAGAACTGTGGCCCAGGCCGAGGCGCTCGACGCGCTGCTAGCCGGGCTGGGCCGCCAGGTCGATCGGGTGGCCAGCATCGAGGTCGGCCTGGACGAGATGATCGAGCGCATCGCATTGCGCCGCAGTTGTGAAGGCTGTGGACAGATTTACCACTTGCGCTACAATCCCCCGCCCTCGCCGGATCGTTGCAGCTGCGGCGGCAAGCTGGTGCAGCGCAAGGACGATACCGAGGAGGTCGTGCGCAAGCGCTACGAGGAGTATTTGGCCAAGACGGCGCCTCTGCTCACGTATTACGGGAAGAAGGGCTTGGTCCGATCCGTGGACGGGGTCGGGACGTTGGATGAGGTGACCGAGCGGCTGGAGCAAGCCATCGGCATAGGGTAGAGGCGGCGGGCAGAGCGGCGAAGATGACGGCGGGGCGCGAAGCCGAAGGCGTCGTGGAAGAAGCGCTACCCCAGGGATTGTATCGCGTCAGCTTGAACAGCGGAGAGAAGATCACGGCCTCGATCGGAGGCGTTGCGAGGCAAACAACAGTCAGAGTCATTCCAGGGGATCGGGTCTTGGTAGAGATTTCGCCGCTCGATCCCACCCGAGGCAAGATCAAGCTCAGGCTCGCCTGACGAGCCGCTGCAGAGGACGCGATGAAGGTTCGGCCCAGCGTTAAGAAGATATGTGACAAGTGCAAGATCGTGCGCCGCAAGGGTGTGGTGCGCGTGCTGTGCGAGAACCCCCGCCACAAGCAGCGGCAGGGCTAGGAGTCAGGGAGTCATGGCACGCATCGCAGGTGTGGACCTTCCCGGTCGCAAGCATCTCTGGATCTCGTTGCAGAGCATCTACGGGGTCGGCCCCAAGGTCGCCAAGGCCATCTGTGTCAAGGCGGAGCTCGCTCCGACCAAGATCACCGACAGCCTCGACGAGAACGACGTCAAGCGCATTCGCGAGGTGCTCGACTCCACGTACAAGGTCGAGGGCGACCTGCGGCGCGACATCCAGATGAACATCAAGCGTCTGATGGATCTGGGTTGCTACCGCGGCCTGCGCCACCGCCGCGGGCTTCCCGTGCGCGGGCAGCGCACCCACACCAACGCGCGCACGCGCAAGGGCCCCCGCAAGGGCGTGATGGCGAAGCGTGGATAGGGCGCCGAGCTCCGGAGACTGCTAGGAGACAGCGATGGCCAAGGAATCAGCTGCACCATCAGGTGATAAGAAGACCGGCCCCAAGGGCGGCCGCAAGCGCGCCCGCAAGGACGTCTCGACCGGGATCGCCCACATCCAGTCGACCTTCAACAACACCATCGTCACCATCACCGACCTGCAGGGCAACGTGATTTCGTGGTCGAGCGCGGGCGCGCGCGGCTTCAAAGGCTCGCGCAAGAGCACGCCGTTCGCCGCCCAGATCGCCGCCGAGGATGCCGCGCGCAAGGCGCAGGAGCACGGCATGCGGACGCTGGCGATCTTCGTCAAGGGTCCGGGCTCGGGCCGCGAGTCCGCGCTGCGCGCGTTTCAGAACGTGGGCATGCGGGTGACCCTGATCCGCGACGTCACCCCGATTCCGCACAACGGTTGCCGGCCGCCCAAGCGCCGCCGCGTCTAACAGGACTCTAAGAGGCAGACGAGATGATCCACGGTCTTCCACCACCACGAACGAGGGGTGAATCGTCGCGCCGCGACGAGAGGGGAGCAGAGCTCCCGCTTCGCGTGGGGAGGGGCCCCGGCGGATTCACTCCGACGGGGAGGGGCGGCGCGTGCCGCCCCTCGTAAGAGAGAGAACCCATGGCACGTTACATCGGTCCGGCTTGCAAGCTGTGCAGGCGTGAGAACATGAAGCTCTTCCTCAAGGGGGAGCGCTGCTACACCGACAAATGCTCGTTTGACCGCCGCCCGTACCCGCCTGGCATGCACGGCCAGCGCCGCTCCAAGGTCACGGAGTTCGGCGTGCGCATGCGCGAGAAGCAGAAGGTGCGCCGCATCTACGGCCTGCTGGAGCGTCAGTTCCGCGGCTACTTCTACAAGGCTGACCACCAGAAGGGCGTCACCGGCGAGAACCTGCTCGGCCTGCTCGAGCGCCGCCTCGACAGCGCGGTCTATCGGCTGGGCTTCGGCGCCACGCGCACCGATGCTCGGCAGCTCGTGCGCCACAAGCACGTCAAGGTCAACGGCCGCACGGTCAACATCCCTTCGTTCGTGCTGCGCCCGGGCGACAAGATCACGATTCACGACAAGAGCAAGGGGCTGGCCCGGATCGCCGCCGCGCTCGAAGTGGCCGGGCGACGCGAGCAACCGGACTGGCTCGAGCTCGACCGCGATAACTTGATCGGTACGGTGAAGACGATGCCCATGCGCGAAGCCATCACCCTTCCGATCGAAGAGCAGATGATCGTCGAGTTTTACTCGCGTTGAGCGTAGCCCAGGCATCCGTGGAGGAAACCAGCATGTCCACCCCGACCGCTCTGATCGCCCGCAACTGGAAGGACCTGATCCGGCCCAAGGCCATCACCGTGGACGAGCAATCGACCGCGGCTCACTACGCCAAGTTCGTGTGCGAGCCGCTCGAGCGCGGTTTCGGGCTCACGCTCGGCAACGCGCTGCGTCGCGTGCTGCTGTCCTCGTTGCAGGGCACCGCGATCACCGCCGTGCGGATCGACGGCGCGCTGCACGAGTTCACCTCGGTGCCCGACGTTACCGAGGACGTCACCGACATCATTCTAAACCTCAAGGGCGTGGTCGTGCGCAGCGACGGTCCGGTATCCGGGACGATCCTGCGGCTGGAGAAGGACGGTCCCTCGGAGATCCGCGCCGGCGACATCCTCGAGACCGACAGCGTGCGCATCCTGAACAAGGACCACTTCATCTGCAGCGTCGCTAAAGGCGGCCGCTTCTCCGCCGAGCTGACCATGGGCACCGGTCATGGCTACGTTCCGGCCGAGAAGAACAAGGAGCCCTCGATGCCGATCGGCACGATTCCGGTCGACTCGCTGTTCTCGCCGATTCGCAAGGTCAACTACACGGTCACCAACGCGCGCGTCGGGCAGCAGACCGACTACGACAAGCTCACGATCGAAGTGTGGACCAACGGCGCGGTGGCGCCCGCGGACGCGGTCGCCTACGCGGCCAAGATCCTGAAAGAGCAGCTCTCGATCTTCATCAACTTCGAGGAGGAGAGCGAGTCGCTCACCCGCGAGGAGAAGGAAGAGGAGCCTCTCAACGAGAACCTCTTCCGCAGCGTGGAAGAGCTGGAGCTGTCGGTGCGCTCGGCGAACTGCCTGCAGAACGCCAACATCCACCTGATCGGCGAGCTGGTGCAGCGCACCGAGGCCGAGATGCTGAAGACCAAGAACTTCGGCCGCAAGTCGCTCAAGGAGATCAAGGAAATCCTCGCCGAGATGGGGCTCAGCCTCGGTATGCGCATCGACAACTGGCCCGGAATGCTCGAGCGCTGGAAGTCACAGCAAGGTCGCGGGTAAGCCTGCCCCGCGGGAGCCCGCCCAGAACGGATAGCCGCCATGCGTCATCGCAAGTCATTTCGAAAGTTCGGGCGCAACTCGTCCCACCGGCGCGCCATGTTTCGCAACCTGGCGGCCAACTTGGTGCTGCACGAGCGCATCGAGACGACCGACGCCAAGGCCAAGGAGCTGCGCCGTATCGCCGAGCGCCTGATCACCAAGGCGCTACGCCTGGGCGACGACCTGACGGTGGACCTGGCCAAGCTGAAGCAGGGTGAGCGCGGCCGCGTGGTCGCGCGGCGCCTACACGTCCAGCGGCAGCTCGCGGCCTTTCTGCCGCTCAAGCTCGCCCGCACCCTGCCCGATGGCGGCGTCGAGGAGATCAATCTCGTCCACAAGCTGTTCGAGGAAATCGCCCCGCGCTACCTGGAGCGCGTCAAGCAGGGCAAGGGCGGCGGCTACACCCGCATCATCAAAGAGAACAATCGTCGCGGCGACAATGCCCCGATGAGCTTCATCGAGCTCGTCTAAGGGGCAGAAAGCATTCGCGCACGCGCGCTTCGGCGGACGCGAGATTCAGAATTCACAGGAAGACGGGAAGTGGCACACCCGTCCTGCTTCCCGCGTTCCCGTCTTCCTGTTTCGTGAATCCCAGACCTCGTGTGCCCGGGCCGCAGGCGTGGCACGCTACGGTTCGAGCTCATGACCCTCAAGGTGTGCAAGTTCGGTGGGACCAGCGTGGCCGACGCGGCGCAGCTGCGGCGTGTCCAGAGCATCGTCGAGGCCGACCCCGCGCGGCGCTGGGTGGTGCCGTCCGCGCCCGGCAAGCGCAGCCCCACGGACCACAAGGTCACCGATCTGTTGTATCTGTGCCACGAGCATGCCAAGCGAGGCTTCGGCTTCGACGACGTGTTCGCCAGTATCGCTCTGCGTTACCGCGAGATCGTCTCCGACCTGGGCCTGCGGCTCGACATCGATGCGATTCTAGACGACATCCGTGCCCATATCGTCGGCGGCGCGGGTCCAGACTACTGTGCGAGCCGCGGTGAGTTCATCCACGGACATGTCGTGGCGGCCCTGCTCGGCTACGACTTTGTCGACCCCGCCGAGATCGTGTTGTTCGACGAGCGCGGGGTCTTTCTGCCCGAGGAGACCAACCGCGCGGTCGCAGCCCGCCTGGCCCGACACGAGCGGGGCGTGGTGAGCGGTTTCTACGGGCGCGGGCCAGACGGCAGCGTCAAGACCTTCTCGCGTGGGGGCTCCGACATCACAGGCGCGATCGTGGCGCGCGGCGTGCACGCCGACGTGTACGAGAACTGGACCGACGTGTCGGGCCTGCTGATGGCCGATCCACGCATCGTCGACAACCCCAAGAAGATCGAGACCCTGACCTACCGCGAGCTCCGGGAGCTGGCGTACATGGGCGCGACCGTGCTGCACGACGAGGCCATCTTTCCGGTGCGGGAATCCGGCATCCCGGTCAACATTCGCAACACCAACGACCCCGACGATCCAGGAACCATGATCGTGCGCGGCAACGGCGGCGGCACGCTGCCCTACACCGGCGAGATCACGGGGGTCGCAGGGCGCAAGGGCTTTTCGATCATTGCGATCGAGAAGACGCTGATGAACGCCGAGATCGGCTTCGGTCGTCGTATCCTCGCGGTGCTCGAGAGCCAGGGCATTAGCTTCGAGCACATGCCCTCGGGTATCGACACCGTGTGCTTGGTGGTGAGCACCGGCGAGCTCGAGGGCAAGCTCGACCGCGTCGTGCGCGAGATCAAGCTCGAATGTGAGCCCGACGCGGTCGAGGTGGAGCACGGGATTGCGCTGATCGCCACCGTGGGGCGGGGCATGATGCACATTCCCGGGATGGCGGCTCGGGTGATGAGCGCCCTCGCCTCGGCGCAGGTCAATATCCGCATGATCGACCAGGGCTCGGGTGAGCTCAACATCATCGTCGGCGTGAAGGAAGACGACTTCGAGCAAGCCGTACGCGCTATCTATCGCACCTGCGTGGGATAGGGTGTGGGGGCCGGGGGGCCTCGTGTGCGCGGGGCTGCGACCTACCCGGGTTTGCCGAGCCGGCGAGGTTGTGCTGCACCGCGTTGTCCCGGACAATGAGCCCGATGGAGCTCTTCGGCTCGGTGCGCCAGCGCTTCAAAGCGCCGCTGTTCGTCGCCAAGTCCTCGACCGGTCAGAGCGTCAACCTCGCGGACTACCGCGGCAAGTACCTGGTGCTCTACTTCTATCCCAAGTCGTTCACTCCAGGCTGCACGCAGGAGACGATCCTGTTTCGCGACCATCACACGGAGCTGCAGGCCCTGGGCGCGGATGTGCTCGGGGTGAGCCGCGACACCGAAGTCGTGCAGTGCAAGTTTGCCAGCGATTACGAGGTCCGCTTTCCGATCGTCTCGGACGCCGACGCGGCCATCTGCCGCGCCTACGCCGTCGACCGCCGGTTGTGGCCGGTGGCCAAGCGCGTCACCTTCCTGATCGATCCCGAGGGCTACGTGATCGGCCGCTTCGACCATGAGTTCCGCATCGCCATGCACCTGGAGAACGTGCTCTCGGCGCTGCGCGAGCTCCGCTCCGCGCCTGTCCCGAGCCGGCGCTGAGCGACCGCTTGACGGCGCGCGTGTTGTCTGCGAGGTCAAGGCGCATGGCGAGCAAGAATCAAGGTCGCGGCCGTACAGATGACGTCGACCGAGAACCTGGAGCGCAATCTGACCACTGCCGAGCGCCTGTGCAGCGAGGCGATCGAAGACGGTGCCAGACTGGTGGTCCTGCCCGAGTGCTTCGCGCTGCTCGGACCCGAGCAGCTGAAGCTCGGGGTGGCCGAGCCGCTGCCCCAGGGCGGCCCGATCCTGGCGCGCTTCGCGGCGCTGGCGCGCGCGCGCGCGGCCGAGCTCGTGCTGGGCGGGTTCTGGGAACGCGCGAGCGAACCGAACAAGGTGCGCAACGCCTGCGTGCACCTCGGCACCGACGGTGCGATCCGGGCCGTATACCGCAAGATCCACCTCTTCGACGTCGATCTCCCCGACGGCACCAGCCTGCGGGAGTCGGCCAGCGTGGAGCCTGGTGCAGAGCCGGTGGTGACCGATACCGCGTTCGGCAAGCTGGGCTTGTCGGTGTGCTACGACCTGCGCTTTCCTGAGCTGTACCGCGCGCTGGTCGACCGTGGCGCGATCGCGCTGACCGTGCCGGCGGCGTTCACGCTGACCACGGGCAAGGACCACTGGCACGTGCTGCTGCGCGCGCGCGCGATCGAGGCGCAGTGCTACGTGATCGCCGCCGCCCAGACCGGCCGCCACTTCGGCCAGCGCGTGTCCTACGGCCATGCGCTGATCTGCGATCCCTGGGGAACGGTGCTCGCCGAGCACGGCGAGGGCGAGGGCTACGCGCTCGCGAGCATCGAGCCCGACGTGGTCGCCCGCGTGCGCAAAGCCCTGCCGAGCCTGCAACACCGCCGGTTGTAACGCGGGGCAGATGCAACAGGAACGCGGCCTTCCGTCTTCGCGGGCGTGCAGCATTGCCGGCTGTAGGGTGGGGGCATAGATGCAACAGGAAGGCGGGAAGATGCACTTGGGCTTCCCGTCGTCTCGTGAATTGCTGCGGCGCCGCCGACTTCGCACCGAGGCCGCGTGCTCGCGATGCTGGCTTCAGCGGACGAGCGACAGGTGCGGCGCGGCGGCGTAGGCGCGCAGGTGGCCGCTCTCCTCGGCCACGTACAACCAGCCGCGCTCGTCCACGCGCAGATAGTCGGGCACCAGATCGCATCCGACCTGGCACAAGGGATCCCCGTCGTGGGGTCGCAGCACGTGAACCTGCGCCGACGGTACGAACAGCGCGCTCTGTCTCACCACCGGCTCTAGCTGACGGGGAACGTCGTCGGTCAGCGGATTGGACAGTGCGCGCTGCCAGCGCGGCTCGCCGCTGCGCAGGTCGAGCGCCAGCACGCGTCCCGAGGGCGTGTTCACGATCAACGCGCCGTCCAGGTACAGTCCTTGGCCGCCGTTGTCGAGTCCTGGGTCGGCCTGGTCGAACAGCGGGTTGCCGGTGTGCGGTTCCAGGGCCAGCAAGCGCGCCTGGCGCGAGCGCCCATAGGCCACAATCGCCGCCTCGGCGGCGTCCAGCGGATCGCCGCTGGGCGCGGCCGGCAGCTCGCGCCGCCACAAGCGCTTGCCGCTGTACAGCTCGATGCCGTAGACCGCGCCGCCGCCGCCGCGTGGCTCGCCCGCGACCGCGATCACCACCTCGCGGCAGATCGCGGGCTTGAGCGCGAAGCGCGCGTCGTCGCCGAAGCGCCATACCACCTCGCCGGTGGTCACGTCGAGCGCGTCGACGGTGCCGTCGCCGGAAGTCACGCACAGCACGCGCCCGCTGCGCGTGAGTTGCAGCCCGCCCGGCCCGTGCGCGCGAAAGCGCCAGCGCGGTTGCCCAGTGCGCAGATCGATGGCGCACAGCTGCCGTCCGCCTTCGGTCAGGATCGCCATCGGCGGCAAGCCGCCGCCGCCCACCGACAGCGCCGGACCTTCGACGCCCGCGCGACTCGTGAGCTGCGCGCGAGCGCGAACCGTGCCGTCCTCGACCCCGTGCAGCTCCAGCGAGCCGTCGGGGAACAGCCGCAGCAGCGTGTGCCCGGCCATCATCGTGGTCGCGCCTGCGCTCGGATACGACCACAACACGTCGCCGGCGCTACGGCTGAACGCGAGGGTCAGCTTCTGCGCCGCTACCACCATGCGCTCGCCACACAGATACACCGCGCCCGCGTCGAGGCCATCGACCTCGACGCTCCAGCGCTCGGTGTAACGCAACGGCGTCGGTTGCCGCATCAAGCCGGTCAGGCTCAGGCGCGCGCGCGGCTGCGGCTCTGGCGCGGCCAGGCGCAGCCGCTCGGGGTCGGCGTTTTCGAAGCTCTCGCGCCGGGCGCGAGCGCCGATGATGCGACGCAGCGCGCGGATTTCGGCGCGCAGCGCGGCGACCCGCAGGTTGTGGCGCTGGCGCCGGTCGTGCGCGATCAGCTTGCGGATCAGGTCCGAGCACAGGCGCAAAATGGGCAGCGCTGCTGCGTGCACATCGAGCGCGGGCCAGGTGACCGGCTCTCCGCCCCCGCCGCTCAGCGTCAGCGTCACCTCGCCGCCGCGTTCTTGCCGCACCGCGATCCAGAAGCCGCCGCTGCGCAAGCGCACGTGCATGTTGCGACCGGCCTGCCAGGCGTCGCAAAGCGCGCGGACCGCCGCCACCATGCGCTGGGCCGCGAGCATCAGCGGCCCCTCGAGCACCGCGATGCGCTTGCCGGCCGCGAACGCCCACAAGCTGCCGTGGAAGAGCAGGGCGTGCACGTCGTCGAAGGCGTGGGATTCGGGCGCGGCGTCGACTGCGGGCACGATCTCGGCGCAGAAGCCGAACGCCAGCGGCACCTCCGCGCCCGGGCTCTCCAGGCTGCCGCCGCTATAGCGCAAGGGTCGCAGGCCAAGGTGAGGATCGGGCGCGATCGCCGTCTGCTCGATGCGCTCGCGCAGCTGCTGCAGCACGGCGCCGGAGGTCGCATCGGGCTCGCCGTGTGCCGGCGGTTCCGCCGCTTCCGCGCAGGTATCGAGCAGCTGGCGCAGACTGATGCGCCGCGCCAGCAGGTAGATCTCCGGCTTGCTCTCGGTGCTGTAGCACTCGACCTGCACCTGGCTGCCGCACCTCACCAGCGCGATCTCGGCCGGCTCATCGCTGAGCGCCAGCACCACTTTGCGCCGCACGCCGCCCGCGAGCGCCGCGAGGCCCGCGATCAAGTCCGGCAGCGCAGGCAGCTCGCGCAGCGAGCAATCCTCGCCGAGCAGCAGCTCGCGCAACTCGTGCGCTCGATCGCTCGCGGCGAGCAGGGAAGGGTGCGGGCGACCGAAACCGATTTCGTGAGAGTTGTCTTGGAACATCGACTGGAAGCGACCGTTCGTGCGGCCGACGTCTGTCGATGGTAGTGGGGTGATGTCGCGCGGTGAAATTAACCGAGGCCTGTACTGATCTTGCGTTCCGGAAGCAGAAACTTGCTTCCGCGCGCACGCCCCGGACGCGTCACCCTCCCGGTTACGTCAGTCCTTGCCAATGATGGTCAGCGTGCCGCAGGGGATCTCGGTCTTGCCCGAGCTCACGGTGACCAGGCCGCCGTCGGAATCGGCGGGGATCTGCACCGAGATCTTGGTCTCCGTGCGCTCGAGCATCCGCGTCACCTTGCCCGCGATGCGCACCAGTGGGGCCTGGCCGAAGCCACGGCCTTCGATCTCGAGCCGGCCTCCGCGCGGCCCCTCTGGAGTGCGCAGCACGCAGCTCATCGCGGGCTGCTCGGGGGGCGCCGGCTTGTCGGCCGCGGGAGGCTTCTTGGGCGGTGCAGCCACGCGCAGCGGGCCCACGGCGGCCGGCTGCGGCGCGATCGCGGGCACGGCGGCCAACAACAGGAGCGCGGCGAGATGCTGGATCATGGGGCCATTTCCTCCTTTGACCGCCTTCTGGCTTGTACGCGTGAACGGCCCAGGTATTCAAGTCCTCGCGGCGGGGTCCAGTTTGCGACGCGTTGCGGCGCGTCCATCCCACTCGCTGCGGATGACCACCGGCCACCCGCACCCGCCCCTAGTCCTCCGCGCGCAGCAAGGCGATGCAGCACATGCTGCGCACGCGGGAGCGTCGGCTCGCGAATCAGCCCAGTGCTGCGCGCGCCTTGTGTACCAGGGCCTGGACGTCGTCGTGCATCTGCGCGGCCATGGCCTCGCGGTTGCCCTGTGCCGGACGCGGTTGCCCCACGCACAGCGCGACACGCGTCTTGCTGCGCTGCGCCATCCGTCCCAGGTGCCGGCCGAAGCTCTCCTCCACGAACTCGGAGCCCGGCTCGTACGCGATTCCCACTGGCACCAGCTCGGCCTGCAGGCCCCGCACCGCCGCGAATGCGCCGCCCTGAAAAGGGCGCACCTGGTCGCCGCCGTGCGTGGTGCCCTCGGGGAAGACGATCACGGTTTGGCCGCCGGACAATCGCCGCCGGATCTCGCGGATCGCCTTGACCCCGCTGCGCGCGTCCTCGCGATCGACGAAAATGGTTCCGCCGTGTCGCGCGGCCCAACCGAGCACGGGCCAGCCCTCGAGGTCGTGCCGCCCCAGCACCGAGCCGCGGAAGTGCCCGAGCATCAGGATGATGTCGAGCGGCGAGCGGTGGTTCGCGACCACCAGCCGCGGTCCGGCCGGGCCCTGCCGCTCATCGGCGAGCGCCAGCCAGCGTTGCTCGACGCCGAACACGCGCAGCAGCCCGCGCGCCCACAGCTGAACCCAGCGCTGGCGCAGCGTGATTTGAGGCGCGCCCGGCGCGATGCGCGCGTGCAGCAAGGCCGCCTGACCCACTCCGATCGTCCATGCTCCGAGCGCCGCAGTGCGCGCCGAGGCCAGCGCGGCACCGAGCACGCGCCGCGGCCGGCCGTCGCTATGGATCGGCATACACCGTGCAACGCGCGTTGCAGGTCTCGCCCACCGTGACCGCGCAGAGCCGACCCGCAGGAAGCCGCAGCCGCTCCAGCACCCAGTGCGCCAGCACCTCGCTGGTGGGGTTGTCGAGCCCCGACACCTCGTTGAGGTAGTTGTGGTCGAGCTGCGAGAACAGCGGCTCGAACGCCCGATCGACCGCAGCGAAGTCGAGGATCCAGCCCCGTTCGGCGTCGACCTCGCCGGTCACGTGCAGCGTGATCTTGAAGCTGTGCCCGTGCAGCCGCGCGCACTTGTGGCCGGCGGGCACGTTCGGCAAGCGATGGGCCGCCTCGATGTCATAGCTGCGGGCGATCTCGGTGCGCACGCGCCGCAATCTACACCATCAGCGCCTCTCGTCACGCGCGAGGCAGCGATCGAGGCCCAGCAGGCCGGAGGACGGGAAGGGCAGGCAAAATTGCTGTGCTGCCCGTCTTCCCGTTGTATCTGCCGCGGGTCGGTCACTTGAGCGCGGCCAGGCGCTTCTGCACCGCTGCGCGATCGAGCGGGCCCTCGCCCTGCAGCGCACGCTCGTAACGGTTGCGCGCGCCTTTGACGTCGCCCCGCGCAGCCAGGGCGTCACCGTACAGCGCCAGCGCTTCCGCCGAGCGCGGGGTCCGCTCGAGCGCCTTGTCGAGCAAGGCGCTCGAGAGCGTCGGCCGCCCCAGCGACAGGCCCAGCCTGGCCGCCGCGATCAGCGGCGCCGGGCTCTCGCGCTTCAGATCGGCAGCGTTGCGGTACTGGGCGAACGCCTCCTCGTAGCGCTTGGTCCGCTCGTAGAGCTGAGCCAGCGCGAAGGAGGTGTCGTAGTCGTTGGGCACCAGCTTGAGTGCCTTGCGCAGCACCGGCTCGGCCTCGTCGTAGCGGCCGAGCGCGACCAGCGCGGCGCCGTGCTGGGCCGTGGCAATCGGGTCGTCGGGCTTGCGCTTGAGCAGCGCCAGCAGCCCTACGTCGGCGCCCTGGGCGTCGCCGGCGTGCAGCTGGGCCGTCGCCAGCTCGCGCTCGGCGTCCAGCCAGCCCGGGCGACCGGCCACGGCTTGTTGCAGCAGCGCCACCGCTTGCGGGCCCTCCAGCCTGCGTCCCAGCTGGTACTGCACGTCGGGATCGCGCGGGTCGAGCGTGCTGGCCTTGCGCAACGCCGAAAGCGCGTCCGCCGGCTTGTTCTGCAGCGCGTAGGTGAGCCCTAGCCCGAGCTGCGCCTGTGCACTGCTCGGGTCGAGCTGCAGCGCGCGCTGGTAGGCCTGGACTGCCTCGCCGAAGCGGCCTTCGATGCGCTTGGCGTCCGCCAGCACGAGCTGCGCCTCGAAGTTGTTCGGGTCGGCCGCGAGCGCCTTGTCGATGTAGTCGAAGGCGCGCGAGCTGCGGCGCCACACCAGAAACGCGCGCGCCATGCACACCTGCGACAGCACGTGCTTGGGCGCCTTCTTGATCAAGCGCGCGCAGCCAGCGCGCGCGCGCGCGTAGCTTTCCGACGCGAGCAGCGGGCGCATCGCCTCGTACATGCCCTCGATCGAGCCCTTGGATAGGCGCTCCACGATTGCCATCTGGGCCGCGGCTTCCTTGAGCCGGCCGGCGGCGATCAGCGCCCGCCCCAGGGCACGCTGCGCCGAAAGGTCCGACGGCGCCTGCCTGGCGGCCTCGCGCAACGCCGGCAGGGCGGTTTCCTGGGCGTGCGCAGGGGCGGCCCCCAGCGAGCCCACCATCGAGACCCCGACTAGCAGCATAACCGCGCGAATTTTCACGTGTTTTACCTTGATGCCCGGAGTATTCGGGTGCGGCCTCGATCCCCCGGCTGCGACGGGTGGCGGCACGGCTTTGTTCAGCCCCGCCATGCGGGCGCGAGTCGCGACCCGGAGGCCGGTTTTACCCCGGCCACGGGCAAGTGGAAATGGGCTCTCGAACGGGGTAGAGCACGCAGCGTGTCATCCACCTCGCACGCGCTCACGCCCCCCCTGCGCCTGCTCGCCGCGCTGGCACCGGGCCGCCGCGGGCTGGCCCCACTCTGGCTCTGCGTCCTTTGCGCGGGCGCCGGGGGCGGCTGCGCCGGCGGCAACGCCAGCGGCAAGCTCAGCTACGCGGCCAACGCTCGCAACGCCTATGCCCAGGCGCTCGACGAGTTCTACGACGACGACTGCTTCGAGGCCGGGCCGTTGCTTCGCAACGTACGGCGCAACTACCCCTACAGTCGTTTCGCCGCGCTCGCGGACCTGCGCATCGCCGACTGCAACCTCAAGGACGGCAAGTACCTGGAGGCGATTGAGGGCTACAACCAGTTCGTGCGCTACCGCCCCTCGCACCCCGAGGTGCCGTACGCCCGCTTCATGGCGGCGCTGGCGAACTACAAGCAGATCCCCAGCGAGTGGCTGCTGTCGCCGCCCGCCTACGAGCGCGACCAGCACTACGCGCACGAGAGCCTGAGCCTGCTGCGTCGCTTCATCCTGGACTTCCCGGACGACCAGCTGGTGCCGCGGGCGCAGCGCATGGCGCAGGCCGTGGTCCATCTGCTGGCGGCGCACGAGATGTACGTGGCGAAGTTCTACTTCGACCGCGGCCATCCGCGGGCGGCGGCCGGTCGGCTCAACACCCTGCTTCGCAGCTATCCCGGCAGCGGCTTCGACGCCGAGGCGCTCTACCTGCTCGGCCAGAGCCATCGACAGATGCGAGACCCCAAGGGCGCCCGCCGCGCGTTCCAGGAGCTGGTCGCGCACTACCCCAAGGACCCACACGCCGACGACGCCAGGGACGAGCTGCACGATCTCGGCGGTTGATTGGGGCCGCAGCGGCGGGCTACGCTCTACCGAGGACGCTGCAGTTGATCCGCCTCGGTGGGCCTGGCGCGATGTCGCACGACCTCGAAATCTTTGCAGTATTCCCTCGTTCTCGGGCCTGCTCGAGGACTCAACGGGAAGACAGCAAGACGGGAGGACGGAAAGCACCCGTTTCCTTCCCGTCTGCCCGTCTTCCTGCGAATCTGCGTCCTTACGCACGCGCGCTCGTGGACGGGAGCTAGCCGGGAGTGGCGGCGCCGGGAGCCTGGATGGACGACAAGCTCAAACAGGCGGTGGCCCTGGGCCGAGAGCACTACGAGAAGCGCGAGTACGACAAGGCCGAGCGCTACCTCTCCAAGCTCACAGCCTCCGGCCTGCGCTTTGCCGACATCTACAACATGATGGGCGTGATCCATCATGACAAAGGACGGCTCGACGAGGCGCGCGAGGCGTTCCGGCGCGCGCTCGACATCAACCCGAGCTACACCGAGGCCGCGCTCAATCTCGCCGTGACCTACAACGACCTCGGCGACTACGAGCACGCCCAGGAGGTGTATCTCGGCGCGATCCGCCGCGATGCGCGCGGCGAGCAGCAGGTCGATCCCTTTGCCAAGGGCAAGATCGCCAACCTGCACGCCGAGCTGGCCGCCGCCTATCTCGAGCTGGACATGGCCAACGAGGCGGTGCAGCAATATCGGGGGGCGATCCGGCTGTGCCCGCAGTTCGCGGACATCCGCGTCAGGCTCGCCCAGGTCTACCGGCAGATGGGCGATCTGAGCGCGGCGCGCTACGAGCTGGAGGAAGCGATCGCGACGCGGCCCGACTACGGGCCGGCGCGCGTGGCGCTGGGCGTGCTGCTGCTGGTGAGCGGGCAGCGCCACGAAGCGATCAAGGTGTGGGAGGAAGCGCTGCGGCGCGATCCCCAGAACAAGTCCGCGGAGATGTACCTGCGGATGGCGCGCAACCCGCCGGCCACCACCGAGCCCCCGGCCACGTGAGCGGGCCGCGCGCAGCCGCGGTGCGCGTGCGCCTGCTGGGGCCCGGGGCCGCGGCCGCGTCGCTGCAAGTGGCGGCCGGTGAGCGCGTGCTCGACGCGCTCGACGAGCAGCCCGGGCTGGGCCTGCCGACCGCGTGCCGGGCGGCCAATTGCGGGGCCTGTCTGTTGCAGGTGGTGGCTGGAGCGGAGGCGTTGCAACCGCCCCTTCAGCGGGAGCGCGCGACTCTGCAGCAGCTCGGCGCCGGGCCCGACCAGCGGCTCGGCTGCCAGATCTGCATCCGCATGGAGCTGGGGTCCGAGAGCGAGGCGGTGGTGCTCCTGCCCCGGGCTTTCACACGCTAGGACGTCTCCAGTTTGGGGTATGATCCGTCTCCACATGGGGTGCGAGGAATTTGGGGTGGAGCATCGGATGTTCGTGTAGAACATGTGTAGATTCCGTACACATCCCTACGCTATACTCCGTGGTCTCCCTTGGCATGTGTAGAGGCGATCCGTAGCACCAAGGGGCCGCGTGTCTTGGCAGGATGGGCAGCGCCGGCCCCCGCTCGAAGCATCCGAGGTCATACCCATGGCAACCGATTCCGCGACTGACGTTTTACAAGGCGAGCTCGAGCGTCTGTTCGAGCTCGACGAGATGATGCAACTGAGCGCCGCGCTGCTCGGGTTCGACCCGGAGCGGGTCGGCGGCACCGCCAGCAAGGGAGCCTTCGCTCGCTCGCTGGTGGGCTATTGCGTGGATCAGGAGGCGCTCGACGCCCTGGTCGACGCGATCATGCTATCGAGCGACCGCGCGGACGCCGGTCTGCGCGCGGCGGTGCGGGCTGCGCCCAACGGCGAGCTGCGGCCGGGCACGCGGGTTGGCGGCCTGCGGGTGGTCAAGAAGATAGGCGAGGGCGGGCTCAGCATCGTCTACCTGGCCGAGGGTGAGGGCGAGGGCGGCGAGCAGCGGCGCGCCGCGCTCAAGGTGATCCGCCCGCAATTCGCGCGCGACCGCGGGGCGGTGCACCGCTTCACCACGGTCACGCGCATCATGCAGTCGCTGCAGTCACCCGGTCTCGCGCCGATCCTCGGCGTCGGCCAGCTCGACGATGCCAGGCCCTGGGTGGCCGCGGCCTATCTGAGCGGACAGACCCTGGCGCAGCGGATCAAGCGCAACGGCGGCCTGCACATCAACGAGGCGCGGCCGATCTTCGTGGGCGTGCTGGAAGGCCTGGCCACGCTGCACCGGCGCGGCCTGCTGCACGGCGACGTCAAGGCCGAAAACGTGTTTGTGGTGCGTCCAGCCAGCGACGAAGGCGGCGGCGAGGCGGTCGGGGTGCTGGTCGACGGAGGCGGCGACCGGCTGTTCACGCGCACCAAGCTCGAGGCCGCGACCACCGGCCTGCTGCCCGTGCTCGGCACCGCCAAGGCGATCGCGCCCGAGCAGGCGCGTGGGCTCGAGCCCGACGAGCGCACCGACATCTACCAGATGGGCACCTTGATGTACGAGACGCTCACCGGCAGGCCGCCCTACGAGGGCGAGACCGCGATCGACGTGATCGCGGCGCATCTGTCGGACCTGCCCGAGCCGCCGTCCACCTACGCGCGCAAGGGCTGGGTCTCGGCGGCGCTCGACGAGGTCGTGCTGCGCGCACTGGCCAAGGAGCCCGAGGAGCGCTTCGACAGCGTGGCGCAGCTGCGCGACGCGATCGATCGGGCGGCGCGCAAGCCCGTGGTGCAGCGCCCGCTCGACGAGGGCGCGTTCCAGGAGGCGCGGCGCGGCTTGCTGGTCCAGCCCGGCGACGAGGCGCAGGCCGAGCGGCTGGAGGAGATCGCGCGCGAGGCCAACGCGTTCTCGCGCGCCGCCGAGGCGCTGCAAGAGGTCGCCAACGCCACCCGCGACCGCGAACAGCGGCTCGCGCTGCTATACCGCGTTGCGCGCATCTACGACACCGAGCTCAAGGAGCCGATGCGCGCCGAGGCGGCGTACCAGGGCATCCTCGAGCTGGACCCGGAAAGCGAGGTCGCGCTGCACGGGATCGAGCGCCAGAAGCGCGCGGTCGGCGATCACGAGGGCTTGATCGGGTTGCTGCTCGACCGCATCGAGCGCACCGCCAGCGCGGCCACGCGCAAGCCGTTGCTGCACGAGGTCGCCGCGCTCTACGAGAAGCAGATCCGCGATCCGGACAATGCGCTGCTCGCCTATGCGCAAGCGCTGATCAGCGATCCGCGCGACGCCGAGGCGCTGAAGCAGGTGGAGCGCCTGGCCGGCAACGTCGAGGCGCGCTGGGGCGAGGTGCTGGAGATGCTGAGCCAGTCAGCCGCGCAGTCGCAGGCCGAGCTCGCCTCCGAGGAGGACTTGCCGCGGCAGGCGGCCGAGGAACGACTGGTCCAGGCCCAGGCCGCGCTCGAGCAGCTGGAGCACGTGCAGGCCGAGCTGCTCGACGCGCGCGAGCGCGAGCTGGCGGCGCAGCAGGGCGAGGCGGGCGATCGCTTGCAGCAGGCGGAGCAGCACTACGCCGAGACGCAGGCCGAAGCCGACAACCTCGAGGCCGAGCTCGAGACCGCAGCGCGGCGCGCCGACGAGCTGACCCAGCAGGCCGAGTCCGGGCGCGCGGCGGCCGAGGCTTCGCGCGCAAGCGCCGAAGCCCAGGTCGAGGCCTACGAGCAGCTCGAGCAGGAGGCGGGCGGGGAGCCCAGCCCCGAGCAACAAGCCGAGCTCGAGCGCATCGCGGGTGAGGCCGAGGCGCTGGTGATGGCCGCGGAGCAAGCCGAGACCGCGGCCGATCAGGCGGAGGCCGAGCTGGAGCAGGCGCGCGCGGTGCTGGTCCAGTTCCAGCAGGCGCTCGACGCTGCGCTCGAGCAGGCGCGCCACGCCGAGCAGGCGCACGCGTTGGAGCACGAGTCGGCCGAGCAGGCGGCGGGCGTGCCCGCGGGCGAGCTGCGGGCCGAAGAGCTGGCCGAGCGCGCGCAGGCGGAGCGGGAGCTCAACGCCGCCCGCGCCGCGCTGGCGGTGTTCGAGCAGCGCGACGAGGCCGACGCGGCGTCCGAGCGCGAGCGCCAGCGGGCGGATCTGGCGCAGACCTACACGCTGATGGGGCGCTTCTACGGCGAGCGGCTGGCGCGGCTCGACTTCGCGCTCTCCTGCTTCTCGCAGGCGCTGACGGTGGACCCGGGCCACGACGGGGCCTACGAGGGCATCGCAGACCTCTACCGCAGCTCGCAGGCCTGGTCGGAGCTGGCGAGCGTGCTGCTGCAGCGCGCGGACCACGCGAAGAGCCCGCCCAGGGGCCGCGACTACCGCACCGAGGCGGCGGCCATCATTGCCAACAAGCTCAACGATCAGGCGCAGGCGCGCGCCCAGCTCGAGCGCGTCCTCGCCGACGACCCCGATCATCCGCAGGCGCAGCGCGAGCTCGGCGACATCCTGCGCGAGCAGGAGGACTGGAGCGGCCTCGGAGAGCTGCTCGAGCGCCGCGCCAGCTCGACCAAGGGCAAGGAGCGGGCCGAGACGCTGCTCCAGCTGGGCGAGCTGTACGAGGATCGGCTGGGCGAGCTGGACAAGGCGGTGGCGCGTTACCAGGCTGCGATCGCGCTCGAGCCGCGCGAGCTGCGCGCCTGGAAGGGGCTCGAGCGCATTCACGCGCGCAACCAGAGCTTCGAGGGCCTGCTCGAGAGCCTGCGCGCGCAGGTCGATCTGGCGCCGACTCCGAAGCAGCGCATCGGGTTGCTCGAGCGCATCGGGTTGCTGCTGGAGGAGGAGTTCGTCGACCACGCGCAGGCTGCCGAGCGCTTCGAGGACATCATTTCGGTCGACGCTGGCCACGAGGCGGCCAATGCCGCGCTCGAGCGGCTGTACCGGCACCTGCAGCGCTTCGAGGATTTGGTCGAGACCCTCGACCGCCACGCCGGAACGGTCACCGACGACGCGCGCAAGATCGAGCTGATGCTGCAGGGCGCGCGCGTGCTCGCGGTCGACGTCGGCTCGCCGGAGCGCGCGATTGAGCTGTACGAGCAGGTGCTGGCGATCGACGAGCAGCAAGCGGAGGCGCTGAGCGAGCTGGCGCGGCTCAAGACCACCTCGGGCGACGTGGCGGCCGCGGTCGCGGCGGTGGAGCGCCTGGCCGACCAGGCCGGCGATCCGAGCAAAGAGGCGCAGCTGTGGGTGCGCGCCGGGCGCCTGCTGCACGACGCGGGTGACCGCGACGGCGCGATCCTGCGCTACAAGCGCGCGCTCGACCTCGATCGCAACACGGCCGAGGCGGCCGAGGCTTTGCGCGAGATCTACGGCCAGCGCGGTGACGCGCGCGGCGCCGCCGAGATGCTGGTGCACGCGATCCAGATTTCCGAGGGCGAGCTCAAGCGTGCCGCCTTGCTCGGCGAGCTCGGCATGCTCTACCGCGATCAGCTCGAGGATCCCGAGCAGGCCAGAGTCGCGTTCGAGGAGGCGCTCAGCCTGGACGCGACCAACACCGCGGCGGCGGCGGGCCTGGCGCGCATCGCGTTTGCAGAGCAGCGGCTGACCGACGCGGTCGAGCACTTCGAGCTGGCGCTGGGGAGGATCGACGAGCTGGATGCCGATCACGGGGCGGAGCTGTGCGTGGAAGCCGCCGACGCCTACAAGGCGCTGGGCGAGCAAGACAAGGCCGTGGCGGCACTCAAGCGAGCGCGCGACCTGCTGCCCGGGGACCTCGACTACGCCGAGCGCCACGCCAACGCGGTGATGGAGGCCGGGGATCCGGCCGCGGCCGAGCGGCTCTACGAGCAGATGCTCGAGCGGTGGGCGGACGAGTTGGACGTGAACGACAAGATCCGGCTGTTGTTGGCGCTGGCCAACGCGCAGCTCGGCACCAAGCGCGCCAAGCGCGCGACCGAGACCTGCGAGCGCGTGTTCGAGCTGCGGCCCGAGGACGGCGGGGCGCTCGAAGTGATGACCCGGGCCCAGGAGCTGGCGCAGAACTGGACCGAGGTGATCAGCCTGCTGCAGCTGCGCGCGCGGCGCGCGGCCGACGAAAACGAGATGTTCGACCTGTTGGTGCAGACGGGCGACGTCTTCCTGGAGAAGATCCGCGATCGCGAGGCGGCGTCGCAGACCTACGTGATGGCGCTCGACGTCAACCCGGAGAGCCGCAATCTGCTGACCAAGCTGATGGGGGTCTACTCGGACGCGCAGGACTGGCCGCGCTTGATCGAGGTGATCTTGCGCATCGCCGAGATGGTCAAGGACCCGGTCCAGCTGGCCAAGTACTTCAACACCGCGGCGGTGATTGCGCAGCAAGAGCTGGGCCGTTTCGACGAGGCGGCGAACTACTACGAAGAGTCGCTCTCGCACCTCGCGCCGGACGCGGGCGATCCGCAGTTCCAGGGCCTGGTGCAGTGCCTGACCGAGAACCAGGACTGGGAGCGGCTCGAGCGCGCCTACGAAGCGCGGGTGACGCGCTTGCGCGAAGCCGGCGCCGACAGCGCGCGCGTGGCGGCGTTGCTCGACGCCTGCGGCGACATCGTCCAGAACCGGCTCAATCGGCTCAACGACGCGTTGCGCCTGTACGAGGAGGCGCTGGAGCTCGAGCCGGAGAACACCACGCGGCGCGCCATGCTGACCGCGATCTACACCAAGGAGCCCAAGCGCTTCTTCCAGCGCGCGGTCGCGGCGCATCGCTTCCAGCTGGACCAGGATCCCTATCGCATCGAGTCGTTGCAGGCTCTGCGCAAGATCTACACCAGCGGCAAGAAGCCCGACGAGTCGTGGTGCATGTGCCAGGCGTTGCGCTGCCTGAAGATGGCCGACGTCGACGAGGAGAAGTTCTTCAAGAAGTACCGCTTGACCAAGCTGCCCAAGATCAAGCAGCCGATCACCGATGATCTGTGGCGCGAGCTGCTCGTACATCCCGCGCAGGACCCCACCTTGACCGCGATCTTCGCCATGCTGCAGCCGGCGGTGATCGTGAGCCAGGCGCGGCCGCTGTCGGCGTTCGGGATCGACGAGCGTTACCGCGTGGACCTCGCGAGCGATCCGACGGCGATGGCGCGCATGCTCGCGCACGTGGCCGAGACCACCACCACGCACCTGCCCCCGATCTACCACTGCCCCCACGATCCCGGCGGGCTGTCGTTCCTGTTCAGCGCGCCGCCCGCGGTCGGCATCGGCGAGGGCGCCAAGGCGGGTGGGCCGCAGCAAGCGCTGGCGTTCGTGGCCGGGCGCCACCTGAGCTACTACCGCCCCGGCCACTTCCTGCGCCAGCTGGTGCCGACCGGCACCGGCTTGCGCGCGTGGTTGATCGGCGCGATTCGCACCGCCTCGCCGAAGTTCCCGGCGCCCGCCAACATGGAAGGACACGTGCGCGAGTGCGTGACCGCGATCGCCCAGCAGCTGGTCGGACCGCAGCGGGACGCGCTGCGCAGCATGACCCAGAAGTTGCTCGAGGCGGCGCCCGAGCTCGACATGAAGGCGTGGATGGCCGGAGTCGACCTGACCGCGGACCGCATCGGGTTCGTGCTCAGCAACGACCTCAAGATCGCCAACGCCGTGATCGAGGCCAGCCCCGAGGACGCCTCCAGCGTGGGCCGGCGCGATCGTGCGCGCGAGCTGCTGGCCTACAGCACCTCGGAGCACTACTTCGAGTTGCGCAAGCGGATCGGGATCGCGCTGGGGATCTGAGCGCCGGCGTTTCCCCGGCAGGCGGGGGGCGGGGATTCGGCCCGGCCCCAGGTCAGGCGCGCGCCGTCCGGGCGTGCTACAGTTGGGGCGTCTTCGTCACATGCCCACCTCCGATGCCCCTGCCGCCGCGCCGCTGAGCCCTCCGGAACCCCACGACGGCGAGTTGGTCACCGCGGACGTGGAGGTGACCGATCGGGCCCTGCTGATGGCGCTGACCGGGCCGAGCGCGAGCCGCCTGCCGTTGCTCGAGCGCCAGTGCGGGGTGAGCGCCGGCGTGCGCGGCGACGTCATACGCCTGCAGGGCTCGCGCGAAGCCGTCGACTTGGCGGAGCGAGTGCTGACCGAGTTGGTGCACGCGGTGCACGCGGGCACCGCGGTGCGCGAGGAGGAGCTCGAGAGCAGCATCAGGGTGCTGCGCGATCATCCGCAGGCGAGGCTCGCCGAGGTGCTGGCGCCGATCCAGGTCAGCGCCGCCGGCGGGCGTCAGGTCACCCCGCGCGGGCTGGCGCAGCGCCACTACGTGCAGGCGATCGAAGCCCACGACATCGTCTTCGGCGCCGGTCCGGCCGGTACCGGCAAGACCTACCTGGCGATGGCGATGGCAGTGGCCGCCCTCAGCTCTGAGCGCGTCAAGCGCATCATCCTCACGCGTCCGGCGGTCGAGGCCGGCGAGAAGCTCGGCTTCTTGCCGGGCGACATGTCGCAGAAGGTCGATCCCTACCTGCGACCGCTGTACGATGCCCTGCACGACATGCTGCCGGCGCAGCGCGTGTACAGTCTGATCGAGCGCGGCACGATCGAGGTCGCGCCGCTGGCATTCATGCGCGGGCGCACGCTCAACGACAGCTTCATCATCCTGGACGAGGCGCAGAACACCTCGGTGCCGCAGATGCGCATGTTCCTCACCCGCGTGGGCCTGCGCTCCAAGGCGGTGATCACCGGCGACGTCACGCAGGTGGACCTTCCGCAGAGCACCAGCAGCGGGCTGTCGGACGCGCTCGAGCTGCTGGGCAGGGTGCCGGGGCTGGCGCGCTGCTTCTTCACCTCGGCGGACGTGGTGCGTCATCCGCTGGTGCAGCGCATTGTCGACGCGTACGACGCGCGCGACGCCCGGACCCGGGAACAGGGTTCTTGACGACTGCGGCCGACGCCTGGGCCGATGCGCTGAGCGGGTCGCCGCTGTTTCGAGGCGCCGAGCTCCGCGTCGACCGGGACGAGCTCGAGCTCAGCCGTGGCACCGCGCGGCTGCTGCTGCGCGCCTGCGACGCGGTGACCGAGCCCGCCGCGCTCCCGGACCTACTGGCGCAGGGCGATGTGGCGCTGTTGCTGATCGGAGAGCCGCCGCCGTGGTTGCTGCTGGTGCCGCTCGACCATGCGCCGGTCGCCTTGCTGCCCGCGGACGCCGCGCCGCAGGCGCTGTGTCTGACCGCGCACGGATTGCTCGAGCGCACGGAGCTACGTCGCCACGCGATCGACCGTATCGAGCAGCTCGCGCGCTACCGTTACGAGCGCGGCGAGCTGGTCGAGATCGCGCGCGCCATTTCGCGCGAGCGCGACATCGAGCGCCTGCTCGGGCTGATCCTGGAGAAGAGTCGCTACGTGACCGGCGCCGACGCCGGCAGCATCTACGTGATCGAGGGCGAGCCCGGAGATCCCGGCGGCCGGCGCCTGCTGTTCAAGCTTTCGCAGAACGATTCGATGAGCTACGAGGCGCGCAGCTTCGAGATGCCGGTGTCCAAGAGCTCGATCGCGGGCGCGGCGGTGGTGACGCGCCAGCCGATCAACATCGCGGACGTCTACGAGCTGGGCGCGGGCGTGCCGTACGGTTTCGACCGCAGCTTCGACCAGCGCATGGGCTACCGCACGGCGTCGATGCTGGCGGTGCCGATGATCTCGGCCGAGGACGAGGTGATCGGGGTGATCCAGCTGATCAACAAGAAGCGCAATCCGCGCGCCAAGCTGCACGCGCCCGAGGACTTCGAGCGCGAGGCGATCGCGTTCGACGCACGCAGCGAGGAGCTGTCACTGGCGCTGGCCGCGCAGGCCGGCATCGCGCTCGAGAACGCGCTGCTATATGGCGAAATCCGCACCATCTTCGAAGGCTTCGTGCGCGCCAGCGTGCAGGCGATCGAGCAGCGCGATCCGACCACCAGCGGGCACTCGCAGCGCGTGAGCGTGCTCTCGTGCAGGCTGGCGGAGACGCTCGACCGCGTGGACCAGGGGCCGTTTGCTGGCGCACGCTTCAGCCGTCGCGATCTGCAGGAGCTGAAGTACGCCTCGCTGTTGCACGATTTCGGCAAGATCGGGGTGCGCGAGCAGGTGCTGGTCAAGGCCAAGAAGCTCTATCCCCACGAGCGCGAGGCGATCCGCGCGCGCGTCGACTACGCGCTGCGCACCGCCGAGGCCGAGGCCCTGCGCGCGCGGCTCGAGCTGATCGCTCAGGGCGCCGGCCAGAGCGACTTCGACCGGGCCGATCTGCAGTACAAGCAGTACCGCACGCGCCTGCTCGAGGCCTGGGAGCTGGTGGAGCGCGCCAACGAGCCCAGTGTGCTGAGCGAGGGCGACTTCTCGCGCATCGCCGAGATCGCCGCCATCACCTATCCCGACGCCGCGGGCGAGCCGCGCCGATTGCTGTCGGAGACCGAGGTGGTCGCGCTCAAGATCACGCGCGGCTCGCTCAGCCCGACCGAGGTCGAGGAGATCCGCTCGCACGTCGTGCACACCTACAACTTCCTGACCAAGATCCCCTGGGGCAAGTCGATGCGGCGGGTGCCGGAGATCGCGCGCGCGCACCATGAGAAGCTCAACGGCACGGGCTATCCGCGCGGCGTCGGGGACGCGGAGATCCCGCTGCAGTCGAAGATCATGACGGTGGCCGACATCTACGATGCGCTCACAGCCTCCGATCGTCCGTACAAGCGCGCGCTGGCCAGCGAGCGTGCGCTGCAGATCCTGCAGTTCGAGGTCAAGGACGGCAACCTCGACGCCGAGCTGGTGCGCATCTTCCGCGAAGCAGGCGTGTATCGCATGTCCGGCGAGATGCTGGCGTATTGAGTGGATGCAGACGCAACAGGAAGGCGGGAAGACGGGAAGAGCGTAGGGTGAAACGACGAGCCTTCCCGTCTTCCCGCCTTCCTGTGATCTTGGGATCGTCCGCGGCTGCGAGCACGTACACGACTACGCCCCGAAAGGGTGGGGAGGGCTGGTTGGCGTCGGGCGGGGGCGGTAGTAGGGTGGCCGGCGCATGGCCACGGGTGTGCTCGATACGGTTTGGGAGCTGGTGGGCAATACCCCGCTGGTGCGGCTGCGCGCGGTGGTGGAGCCGGGCGGGGCGCAGGTGCTCGCCAAGCTGGAGGCCAAGAATCCGTCGGGCAGCGTCAAGGATCGACCCGCGCGCGCGATGATCGCGGACGCCGAGCGCAGCGGGCTGCTGCGCAGCGGCTCGACCATCGTGGAGGCGACCAGCGGCAACACCGGCATCAGCCTGGCGATGCTGGCGGTCGCGCGCGGATATCGCTGCCTGCTGGTGATGCCTGAAGACATGTCGACCGCGCGGCAGTCGATCCTGCGCGCGTACGGCGCCGAGCTGGTGCTCACGCCGGCACAGACGGGAATGCGGGGCGCAGTCGAGGAAGCCGAGCGCATCGTGCAACGCACCGAAGGCGCGTTCATGCCAAGGCAGTTCGACAACCCGAGCAACCCTGCGGCGCACGAGCAGACCACCGCGGTCGAGATCTGGGAGGCCACCTCGGGCAACTTGGACGCGTTCGTCGCTGGTGTAGGGACAGGTGGCACGCTGACCGGAGTCGCCCGCGGACTGCGCAGCCGCGGGCTCGCGCTGCAGGTGGTCGCGGTGGAGCCGAAGTCGAGCGCTGTGCTCAGCGGCGGCAAGCCGGGGCTGCACGCGATTCAGGGGCTCGGGGCCGGGTTCGTACCCAAAGTACTCGATACCTCGCAGATCGACCGGGTGCTCACCGTGTCCGACACCGAGGCTGAACGGATGACGGCGCGTCTGGCGCGTGAGGAAGGGCTGTACGTCGGGCCTTCATCGGGTGCGAACGTGCACGCCGCCGTGCAGGTCGCCAGACGCATGCATCCCGAGCAGCGAGTTGTTACCATCCTGTGCGACACTGGCGAGCGCTACCAGGTCTAGTGACGCGGAGCGCGTCGTTGGCTGAACTCGACCCGATTCCCACCCATTGCCAGATCGCATGCACCGCTGACCGGGGAGCGCACGCTCTCTGCCCACCTCACCGTGAGGTTCGCTTCGCTCAGCCTTGGTCCCATTCATGAAGCCTTTGCGCCTCGTGAACGGTTACGATCGTGTCCGATGGGCAGCAATCCCATGCACAACAACGACTGTGTTCGCCGCACCCGCGGCCTTCGCTTCTGTTTGTTGCTCGTCCTGCTGGCGCCGCTGTTGCAGGCCGTGCACACGGCCAAGGCGCAGTGCATCGACGAGGCGATCCGCGATGAGCTCAACGCACGCCGCCGCTACCGCGGCGTGCAGAAGCGCCTGTTCCTCAAGGCTGGCCGTCACGAGCTGTCCGCGATGGGCGGGCTGTATGCCGCCGATCTGCTGTCGTCCTCGTACCTGCTGCAGGGCGCCTACACCTTCCACGTCACCGAGGATCTGGGGCTCGAGGCGAGCTTCGCGTACACGCGGGCCCAATCCGATCTGGTCAAGATCGTCGAGCAGGACACCAGCTTCACCGCGCTGCGTCTGAACCGCCCCGTCTACATCTACCAAGGCCACCTGCTGTGGTCGCTGGCTTACGGCAAGCTGCGCTGGTTCTCGGGCAGTATTTCGCGCTTCGATTTCTACGCGGCGCTCGGCGGTGGGGTGACCGACAACCAGACCGCCAAGGGGCTGACGATCAGCGGCGGCTTCGGGCTCAAGTTCTTCTTTGGCTCGTGGTTCGCGCTGCGCCTCGACATGCGCGATCAGGTGTTGAGCCAGGAGCTGCTGGGCGTATCGAGAATCGTCAACAACCTGGCCGCCACGCTGGGCTTCTCCGTCTTCCTGCCGTTGCAAGCATGAGAGGTCGACGATGACAGGGCGTGTCTCGCTATGGTTGGGCTCGCTGGGTTGCAGCCTGCTGGTGATGGCTGCGCTCGGGGCCGACGCGCGCGCGCAAGCGCGCCATCGCGCGAAGGCTGCGCACAAGACGGCGCCGGCTGCCGAGCCCGCCGCGGGCGCGGGCGCCGAGCCCGCCGCGACTCCCGCGGGGGTCCCGGCCCAGGACGCGGCGGCGCAGCCCGCTGAGCCGCCGCCCGCCGTGGAGGCGTCCGCGCCTGCGCCCCCGCCCGCACCCGTGCAGGCGCCCGCATCCAGCGCGCCCGCGCCGCAGCCGGCCGCGCCCGCCGGCGACGACACCGAGGTCGCGAGCATGCGGCAGGACTTGGCCCACGTGATGGACGACCTGGTGCAGGCACGGGCACGCGTCGCGGTGCTGGGCAAGGCGCTGTTCAAGACGCGCGTGCGCGTGAAGATCGACGACCGCGCAGCGCCCGAGCAGGTGGCCGCGCGCATCGAGCTGTGGCTCGACGGCGCCCCGATCTGGAGCGGCGACGGCACCACGCTGCGCGACCCCGACCGCGCCTTGTTCGACGGCTTCGCCGCGCCCGGGCCGCACCTGCTCACGCTGGAGGTAGAGCAACGCGCACGCGGCGACGACACCTATCGCTACACCCTGCACGAGAGCTACCGCTTCGTCGTGGTACGCGAGAAGCGCACCGACTTGCGGCTGGTGCTCGACGATGACTCGGACATGGCCGACGACTTTCCCAGCGACCACGAGGGCGAGTACGACGTGCGCAGCCGGCTGCAGGTGCGGGCGGTCGACCTGAACGAGGAGTGAGATGGGGCGGGCCTCGCTAGCGATCGCGTGTGCCCTGAGCGCGCTGTGTCTGCAGGCGCAGGTCCGCGCGGACGCGGGCGCGCCGCAGCCGGCGCCGGGCGCGCAGCCGGGCCAGGCGCGGCCCACCCTTGCGCATTACCTGCAGGCGCTCGGACAAGCGCGGCTCGCACCGGCGCAGACCTCCACCGTGGCTCAGCTACGCGCGCTGCTCGCGCAGGCCGAGCGCCTATACGTCGACGGCAATTACGATCAGGCGGCGATCCTGCTGCTCGAGGCGGTGGAGAGCCCGCGCTTCGCCGCGTTCCATGACTTCGAGGAGTACGCCGCCGCCGAGCACATGGCCGGCTCGGCGCTGCTGCGGTTGGGCGCGCTCGAGACCGCGCGCGTGTACCTGGAGCGTGCAGTCGATCGCGGCCCCAGGAGCGCCTACTACGGCCCGTCGGTGCGGGCCTACGTCGACGTGGCGCTGCGCCTGGGCGACCTGCAGGCCGCTGAGCAATGGCTTGCCAAGCGCGAGGCGGCGATGACGCCTGACGCGCGCGGCGAGCTCGACTACCTGCGCGCGCGCGGCCGCTACGACGCGGGCAAGACGGCCGAGGCGGCGACCTTCTTCGAGCGGATCGACAAGCGCAGCCGCTTCTACGCCAACGCGCAGTATTTCCTCGGCGTGATCGCCGCGCGTGCCAAGCGCTATCACCGTGCCGAGCAGCGCTTCTGCGCGGTGGCCACGCAGGGCGTGGAGGATCACTACAGCTTCTACGTCGACGATCGCTTCTTCGCGGTGCAGGATCTGGCGCGACTGGCGCTCGGGCGTACCGCGCACGAGCAGGGGCGCGGCGACGACGCGTTCTACTACTACTTCCAGGTGCCGCAGGATTCGCCGCGGCTAGCGCAGGCGCTGTTCGAGGCGGCGTACTCGAGCTACGAGGCCAAGGACAACGACACCGCGCTCGATCTGCTCGACCAGCTCGAGCATCGCTTTCCCGACTCGCCGTTCGTGGACGAGGCCGGGATTCTGCGCGGCTACGTCTCGCTGGCGCGCTGCGACTTCGAGCAGGCCGACCGCCACTTCAGCGCGTTCGGGCGCCATTTCGAGCCGCTGGTCGCGGAGATCGGCCGGCTGCTGCAGAACCCGGTGCGTCGCGACGACCTTTACGCCGAGCTGGTGGCGGCCAAGGCGGGCAAGCGGCCGCGCGATGCCGCGCGCCGCACCCTGCTCGCGCTGCTGCGGGTCGATCCGGAGTTTTATCGCTTGCAGGCGGACCTGCGCGATCTCGATGCCGAGGCTGCGCGCGACGGGCGCCTGGCCGACGCGTTCTCGGCGCTGCTGGTGCGGCTGCAGGGCGGCGATCGTCCGCACACGGCGGCGCCGGAGCCACGGGACGCGGAGCGCGACGGGCTCGAGCGCGATCTGGGACTGGCGGTGGCCAGCGTGCGGGGGCTGGGCGAGCAGCTCGACGCGCTGCGCGCGGCCGGCGCGCCTGCGGGCCAGGTCAAGGCGCGCGAGCAAGAGCTGGCGGTTCTGGCGCAGCGGGTGCAGGCGCTGCAGGAGCGCGCGCGCAGCCTGCTGCCGCGCGGCCCGGCCGCCCAGGACACGGCGGCGTCCGGGCCCGGCCTGGCCGTGCTGCTCGCCAGCGACGCCGCGTTCGCGCGCGCGCTGCCGCGGCGCAGCGCCGAGGTGCGCGCGCGGCTCGCGCTTGCCGCCAGCCGGCGCGCCGAGCAGGCGCTGCGGGAGCTGCGCGTGCGGCTCGACGGCATGGTGCGGCGCGCGCGCATCGGCCGTATCGATGCGGTGATGGGCAGCAAGCGCCGCATCGAGCAGCAGATCGAGAGCCTGGCCGCCGGGCGCTTTCCGGCGGAGCTGCACGATCCCTTGGCCGTGCAGGGGCTGCTCAACGACGATGAGGAGTACTGGCCGTTCGAGGGCGAGGACTGGCCCGACGAATACCGGGAGCGCTACGGCAAGCAGGCCAAGCCCAAGCCCGCCGGCGCGGCCGTGGACCGCTCGCCGTCCTCCGCACGCGGCTCGCTGCGCGCCGGGGGCGGCGCGGCGGCGGCGCCGGGAGCGGCGCGGTGAGATTCATCGCCTGCGCGCTCTTGCTCGGGCTGTGCGCGACCGCGCGTGCCGAAGCGCCGCCCGCAGCCGGTGCGGGCGCCGCACCGAGCGCCGCGCCCGGCCAGCGCTCGGTGCGCGAGCGCAGCGTCGCGGCGGAGCCGCAGAGCACGAGCCGGCCGCTTTCGCTGCCGGCGCCCGAGGACCTCGAGGGCCGCATCTTCATGAGCGATCGGCCGCCGGGGCACGCCGACGCGCGCAAGCGGCGCGAGGCCGCGCTGCTCGAGCGTATGCTGCAGGAGCGCGAGAAGCTGGTGGTGGTGCGGCGCGAGCAGGCGATCGCGCAGCTCGAGCGCTTCATCGCCGGTGAGAGCGAGCAGTCGCCGTACATGGCGGACGCGCTGCTGCGCCTGGCGGAGCTGCGCTGGGAGCAGGCGCGCGTGCGCTACCTGGCGGCCTACGATGCCTGGCAGCACACGCCGCCGCCGAACCGCAGCAAGACCCCGCCTGCGCCCGACATCGAGCTGCCGCTTTCGCTCTACGATCGCATCCTGGAGAAGCACCGCGACTTCGATCGCTACGATCTGGTGCTGTACGTCAAGGCCTACGCGCTGGTCGAGGCCGGCCGCACGCGCGAGGCGCTGTTCGCCTACCGCCGCATCATCGACGAGTTTCCACAGAGCCGCTTTCTGCCCGATGCGCACATGGCGTTCGCCGAGTGGCACTTTGCCGGTTCCTTCGACTACGCGGCGGCGCTCGCGGAGTACGAGGAGGTGCTCAAGCACAAGGAGAGCGAGCTGTCGGACCTGGCGCTGTTCAAGAGCGCGTGGTGTCTGTGGAAGCTCGGGCGCACCACCGCTGCCGCCACGCGTTTTCGCGAGGTGCTCGACCTCAGCGGGCGCCTGCGCAACGTCACCGGGGAGCGCAGGCGCAGGCTGCTCGAGCTGCAGGACGAGGCGCTCGAGTACCTGATCCAGGTGTTCACCGAGGACGAGAGCAACACCGCGGCCGATCTGCACGGCTTCTTGAGTCAGATCGGCGGCGAGCGCTACGCGACCAAGGTCCTGCGACGGCTGAGCCGCGCGTTTTTCGACCAGGCGCGCTACGAGCGCGCCCAGCAGGCCTACGCCATGCTGCTGGAGAGCGAGCCCGATTCGCCGCAGGCCCCGGAATACCAGAGCCAGATCGCGGCCGCGTATGCCGCAGTCGACGACGCCGACGGCACGATCCAGGCGCTGACGCAGCTGGCGCAGAGTTACAAGCCCGGCAGCGCGTGGGCGCAGCGCCAACCCGATCCCGAGACCGCGGAGCACGCGGCGGTGCTGGCGGAGCGCTCGGTGCGCATGCAGGCCATGCGCTATCACCAGCGCGGCCAGAAGGAGAAGCAGCAGAAGGACCTGGAGCACGCCGCGGCGCTGTACCAGGTGCACCTGCAGCAGTTCCCCGACTCCGTGTTCAACTACGAGGTCAGCTTCTATCTGGGCGAGATCTACTTCCATCACTTGAAGCGCTACGATGACGCCGGCCTGGCCTACCTGCGAGCGGCGCGTCTGAAGCCGACCGGCGAGCTGACGCACGACGCGCTCTACAACGCGATCGTCTCGTTCGAGACCGTGCGCGTGGCCGAGCTCGACAAGTGCAAGCCGCAGAGTGGTCAGGAGCAGCTGCCGCCCGAGTGCGGCGAGACCGAGACCGATCGCAACTTCTCGGAAGCGATCGCGCTCTACATCAAGCTCTATCCCAGCGACCCCGAGGTCCCGGGCATCCTGTTCCGCCAGGGGCGCATGTACTTCGAGCGCGGCGTCTACGATCCGGCCGTACGCCAGTTCGGGCAGCTGCTAGACAGCTATCCCAACAGCGAGTACGCCGCCGCGGCCGGCGAGCTGGTGCTCGAGAGCTTCAACCGCGCGCACGATTACCAGAACATCGAGACCTGGGCACGCAAGCTCAAGGGCGCGCCCGCGTTCCAGAATCCGGAGGCGCAGCGCAAGCTGGACGCGTTGATCCTGCAGTCGGTGTTCAAATCCGGCGAAATGCTCGCGGCCCGCAAGCGGTACGCCGAGGCGGCCGAGGCCTACCTCAAGGCCGCGCGCGAGTTCCCCAGGGACGAGCGCGCTCCCAAGGCATACTTCAACGCCGGCGAGCAGTGGCAGCTCGCGGGCAAGATCGACGCAGCCGCCGATGCGTATGGCGTGCTGATCGACCAGTATCCGGGCTCGTCCGAGGGTGCGCTGGGGGCCTGGACGGCGGCGCAGATGTTCGAGTCGATCGCGCAGTTCCGCGACGCGGCGCGCTTCTACGAGGCCTATGCCGAGCGCTTCCCCAAGGGTGAGAAGCGCGCGGATGCACTGTACAACGCGGTCGTGCTGCGGCTCGCGGCCGGCGACCACGACGAGACTGCGCGCGATGGCAAGCGCTTCGTCGAGCTGTTCCCGCACCACGAGGCGACCGACGAGGTGCTGTTCATGGTGGGCCGCGCCCGCGAGGCGGCGGAGCGCTGGGACGCCGCCGCGCAGGTCTATCGGGACTATGCGCAGCGCGGCAAGAGCCCCGATCGCCGGGTCGAGGCCAGCACCCGTCTGGCCCAGGTGCTGCTCAAGAAGGACGATCAACGCGGGGCCGAGCGCGCGCTCAAGGAGGCTGCCGCGGCCGCGCACCGCTACGCGTCGCAGCTCGGCCGCGGGCGCTACTTCGCGGCGCAGGCGCGCTTCATGCAGGGCGATCTGGTGCTGGCAGAGTTCGAGCGGATCAACATCGGCGGCGATCGCGGCTCGCTGCCCAAGCGCCTGCAAGAGAAGTCCGACCTGTTGCGCAAGGCGGCCGGCATCTACGGCGAGGTGGTCGAGTTCCGCGTGGCCGAATGGGTGACCGCCGCGCTCTACAAGATCGGACGCAGCTACGAGCTGTTCGCGGAAGCGTTGCGCGGTGCGCCCATGCCCGAGGGCTTGAACGACGAGCAGCAGCAGGCCTACCGCGATCAGCTGGCGGCCTTCATCGTGCCGATCGAGGAGCGCGCGCTCGAGGCGTACGAGGGCGGCTACCACAAGGCGCTCGAGCTGCGTGTGTTCAACCACTGGACACAGATGTTGCGCGAGGGGCTGACGCGGCTGAACGAGGTGCAGTATCCCCCGTTGCGCGAGATCGGCACCGAGGTCGCCTCCGACAGCACGCTGCCCGAGCCCCAGCCGTTTACCACGTTGCAGCGCGTCGCGCCCAGCAGCGCTGCGCCCGCGACGCCGGCTCAGCCGGCGGCCGGCGCCAAGCTCCGCGCGCGCCCAGCCGAGACCAAGCCGGCGCGCAGGGGGGCTCGCCGATGAGGCGCCGCGCGCTTTCAGCTCTGGGCGCCGCGCTGTGCGTGCTGGCGTGCGCCTGCGGTGGGGCCACCACCAGCACCCAGCCCAAGGTCAAGGCGCTGCCCCCAGCCGACCCGCGCGCGGCGCGCGAGTACCTGAAGGCCAGCGCGCTGCTCGCCGGCGACAAGACGTTCGCGCGCGATCGCGCTGAGTCTTTGCTGCGCGACGCGCTCGCGATCGATCCGTACCTGTGGG
Source organism: uncultured delta proteobacterium (assembly GCA_963778655.1). GTDB lineage: Bacteria > Myxococcota_A > Polyangia > Polyangiales > JAFGIB01 > CAVZVA01. The sequence continues at coordinate 831,613 of CAVZVA010000003.1, read as the reverse complement.
AGGCCCATTACAACCTCGGCGTGCTGTACTTGCGGCGCGGCGAGCCACGCGAGGCGCTGGTCGAGCTGGAGGCCGCCCACCAGGCGCAGCCCGCCGCGGGCGAGCCGCTGCTCGCATTGGCCGAGGCCCACGCGGCGCTCGGCGACAAGGACAAGGCATCCGACCTGCTCTCCGAATACCTCACGCAGCACCCCGGCGCGCTCGATGTGCGCGTTGCGCTCACCGCGCTGCTGCGAGAGCGCGGCGAATACGAAGGCGCGCTCGAGCAAGCACGCGCGGTTCTCGTGCGCGACCCCAAGAGCATCGGGGCATTGCTGGAGGTGGGCCGCATCTACCGCGAGCGCGGCGAGATCGAGGTCGCGGAGATCGTGTTCAACCGAGCCTTGCACCTGGACGAGAAGAGTCCGCGTCCGCACAATGAGCTGGGATTGACCGCGTTGTCACGGGGAGACACACAACTCGCGTTCGAACACTTCGAGGACGCGCTCAAGGCCGACAAGAGCTTCGCGCCCGCACGGCTCAACCGCGCCGCGGTGCTGCTGCGCGCTGGCGACTACAAGGCCGCCGAGGCCGAGTATCGCCAGGTGCTGGCGGAGCAGCCGGACCACGCCGACGCGCGGGTCGGGCTGGCGATCGCGCTGCGCGGCCAGGGCAAGCACGAGCAAGCCCAGCGCGAGTACGAGCGCGTGCTCTCCGACGCGCCCAATCACCCCGCTGCGCTGTTCGACCTCGGCGTGTTGCGCGCGGAGTTCCTCGATCGTCGGCCCGAGGCACGCGAGCTGTTCGTGCGCTTCCTCGCGGTCGCGGGCGAAGGTCCGGCGCGCAGCGCGGCCGAGCGCTACGTGCAGGAGATCCCGGAGGCGCCCGCGTCGCCGCCGGCCGCCGCCTCCGCGCCCGCCGCCAAGGGCAAGAGCAAGGGCAAAGGCCAGGCCAAGGCCGGACGCAGGGCACGCACGAAGTCGCCGCGCGCGGGCTCCGCCAAGCCCGCGGCTGGATCCGGAGGCGCGCCGTGATCCGCATCCTGGTGCTGGCGCTGGTCTGCCTGTGCTGCGCGCCGGCGCTGGCACAGCAGGCGCACTCGGGCCACCGGCAACGCTCCAGCCAAGCGCGCGCGCACAAGCGCGGCGCTGCCAAGCAGGCACACAAGGCCGAGGGCACCCATCCGCCGCGCGCGCACGCCGCGCGCGAGCATACGGCGCCGAAGGCCGCCGCAGCCGCACCCAAGCACGAGGCCGGCGCGGACGAGCACAAGGCCGGCGCGCCCGCGGAGGTCAAGGGCGATCACGCAGGGGCCACCCCCGCGGTCCACGATCAAGCGCCGCCCCAGAACACGCCCGGATCGAGCGAGATCCGCACCGAGGGCGATACCCAGGTCAAGGTGATGGAGTTCAGCGGCCTCGACATCGAGGGTCAGCTCAAGACGCCACAGATGCTGTATTTCCTCAACCGTATGCGCGCCGAGTTTGGCCGCCCGCGGCTGCCGCACCGCTCGTTCATGCCCGAGCTCGAGCGCTCCACCAAGGAGAGCACGTTCTGATGGCCGCGCCTGTCGAGACCAGCCGGCCCTTGCGCGTGGCGCTGCTGTGGAACGGCGCGGTGCAGGACGAGCGCCTGCTGTCGATCCCCGCCAAGGTGGTGCTCGGCTCGGGACGCGGCGCGCTGTTTCCGCTGCCGGAGGGCGCCAGCGACGAGGACAATGTCACGCTGCTCGCGCCCATCGGCGGCGGCTACAGCGTGCAGCCCGCCCCCGGCATGGACGGCTACGTCTGGCGCGGGGGCCGGCCGAGCCGCGCGCGCGACCTGCGCGAGCCGCTCGCGCTCGGCCAGGGCGACTACGGTCTGGTCAGCTTCGGCAGCGCGTCGGTGTTCTTCCAGCAGGTGCGGCCGATCGAGGGCGAGACGCCGCGCAAGTCGTTTCGCGACGGGGCGCTGCTCGCGTGCCTGGGCCTGTCGCTGTTCATGCACGTGGCGGCGATGCTGTTCTTCTTCCTGGTCGCCGCACAGGAGCTCGCGCCCGTCTCCGACCTGGAGCTCGACAGCGCGCTGCTGCGTAAATTCCTGGTCGTGCCGCCGCCGCAGGAGGCGCGCGAGGCGGCCCGCCGTAGCGCGCGCGAGCGCGAGCAACGTGCCTTGCGCGCGCGCGACGACGCCGCAGCCAAGCGCGCGCGCAAGGAGCAGGGCCGCATCGGCAAGCGCGACTCCACGCGCAGCAAGACCGAGATCGCCGGCGCGCCCGCGGACGAGATCGCACAGCAGGTGCGCGGGCTCGGCTTGCTCGGTGTGCTGAGCGGGGGCCACAGCAACGCGGTCAACAGCGCGCTGCAGACGACCTCTCTCGACGCGCTGCTCGGCGGGCTGGGCTCCGCGCAGACCGCAATCGGACGCGGCAACGGCGGGCTCTCGACTCGCGGCGCGGGCTCCGGCGGGGGAGGGCACGGCAAGGCGGTCACCTTCGGCGCTGGGGAGCTTGGCACTGCGGTCGCCGGCGGCAAGGGCCTGGGCAAGGGCGGCAAGGGCCTCGGCGACGGTCACGGCGCGCACGAGGCGCAGCTCTCGCTCGGGGGAAACAACGCGCACGTCAGCGGCTTCCTGTCGCGCGAGCAGATCAACCGCGTGGTGCAGGCCAACCGCGCCGCAATCAAGTACTGCTTCGAGACCGGGCTGCAACGTAACTCCAAGCTGCAGGGCGCGGTCGAGGTGGCCTGGCGCATCGACCGCAAGGGGCTGGTTTCGAGCGCGCGCCTGGCCAAGTCGTCGCTGGGTGACTCGGGCGTCGAGGGCTGCATTCTGCGCCAGATCAAGCGCTGGAAGTTTCCCGAGCCCGACGGCGGCGAGGTCGACGTGCTCTATCCCTTCCTGTTCGGGAGGTCGTGATGCGGTACTGCGTCTGGATGGCCTGTCTGTTCGCGATCGGGTGTACCAATGAGCCGGAATACGCTGGCGACGGCGGGCTCTACCAGGTCGCGCTCACCGCCAGCACGCCGGCCGCGATCACCGCCGGCGACACCTCCTTCTTCCTGGTGGAGAAGCGCGTGCCGCTACAGATCCGCAAGCCTTCTCAGACCGCGCTACAGGACTTGCGCAAGGGCGCCGGCAGCTTCAAGAACCTGCCGTTTCCGCGCCTGCCCTGGGTCGGCCGGGGCGATCTGCCGATCGAGGTCGACTTCACGCTCTCCAGCCTCGACAACCAGGAGCACAACGTGGCGGTCGTGCTCAACGGCTTCAACGAGTTCGACGAGTACGTGCCGGGCGTGCAAGTGGTCGACGAGATGCTGCAGGCCGACTACTCGCAGTGGGAGCGCGAGTACAAGCTCGAGCCCAAGCAGCGCATCAGTCGCACCGTTCGCGAGGAAGAGCTGGACGAGGTGGCCGTGGACCTGGCGACGGTCGTCAACGGCGATCCCAATCCCAACGAGACGGTCTACTTCGAGAACAAGTCCGGCAGCGATCCGCGAAGCGATCCCTACATGCCGAAGGTGATCCCGGGGTTGGTGGGCTTTCGCATCGGCTTGCGCACCGAGCAGGCGGGTAAGATCCTGCTCGAGGCTTCCGTGCGCGTGCGCGACGTGGGCGACCGCCTGACCGATTCACCGCAAAACGCGATGCACATCGACCCGCAGCCGTTCACCCCGATGACGATGGCGGCGATGCCGTGACGCGGCTGTTGCTCTGCATCGCCCTGCTCGCCAGCGTGGCGGGCGCGTCGTCGCGCGCCGCGGCTCAGGCGCAACGGACCGAGGCGCCCGACCCGACGCGGCTCGACGTCGAGCGCCTGCCCCCCGAAGCGATTGCGGTGCGCCGCGACATGTTTGCGCACGGCTTCTTCCTGCAGAGCCACCTGGGCGGGCGCGGCTTCGCCGGTGGTCTCGGCCGGGTGTCGCTTCCGGGCCTGCTGGCTCACGTGGGCTTGGGCTACGAGCTCACGCAGTGGTTCCTGGTCGCCGCGGCGCTCGAGCTGTCGCTGCACCAGACTTCTGCGCCGCCGCCGCCGAGCCCTGGTAACTTCGAGTTGCTCGACGTGCTGGCGCAGGCGCGGCTGCAGTGGCCGCTCTCGGCACGCGCGGCGCCCTGGTTCGGGCTCGAGGCCGGGATCGATTGGACGCCCGGCAATCTGCTGGCGTCCTACGGCTTCAAGGACGCGGGCTCGGCCGGGCTGATCTACGGCGGCAGCCTCGGCTTCGACTGGCACCTGCTCAGCCGCCACTACTCGCTCGGCCTGCTGGCCGGTGCGCGGCTCTATCCCAACCTCGCGGGCCTGGGTGGCGAGCGCACGCTCGGCATCCACAGCGCGGCCTATCTGAAGTACGTCTTCTGATCGCGGCGCCGCTGCGCGCGCCCACCAGGGCGAGGCTCAGTGGCCGGCGTCAGCGCTGCCGCCTGCGTCGCTGCCGGCGTCCTGCTTGCTACCCGCATCCGTGGTGCCCGAGGTACCGGCCTGTCCCCCGCCGCCGCCGGCGCCGGCAGCAGAGTGCTTGAGGTAGTCCAGATCGTGGGGATCGTCCTCGCAGCCAGCACTCCACAGCGCCCCCGCGATCGTCATGGCCAGCACCAGCAGCACGCGCTTGTTCATCCGACGCCTCCAGCGGGGCGTTCTAGCGCGGGGCGGAGGGCGGACGCAAGCTTGGCCTCAGCGGGGAGGGCCCGTGCCCCCTCCGCCCTGCCGGCTGGCGGACCTCTCTCTGCCGGCTATTCGCTTCGCTCACACCTGCGCGCCGCGGCGCGCTTCATTGGCTGGGTAGGCGAGACGTGGCATGCTCGGCGCCATGCGCGTTCCCGGCTCGGCAGTCCTAATCCTGGTCAGTCTCGCGGGCTGTGCATATCAGCGCTACACCACGCCCCTTCACGTCGTTCCCAACCCGAGGCTGGTGAGCAAGGACCGTCCGGCCTCCCTGTATACCTTCAGGCTCGACAGCGGCGAGGTGCCGCCGACCAAGGTTTCCGGGCTGCCCTGGGACGACGACGGCAGCGGGCCCGACCCCTTCGTGAAGCTGTTCGTCGATGGTCGCCTGGTGTGGAAGTCCGAGGTCAAGACCGACCAGACCAAGCCGCAATGGAACGTGGTGCTGCCCAACAACGTGGTCATCGGCAATGAGAGCGTGCTCCGGCTCGAGATGTGGGACTGGGATTCAGCGCTGACCGCCGACCCGATCGGACAGCTGGAGCACCGGGGCCTGCCCGCGACGGCCAGCGTGCTCGATGCACCGGCCCGGCTCAACCTCGAGAGCCTGGGCGCGGTGACCATCACCCTGAGCGCGCCGCGGCCGCACAAGGGCGTCGGCGTCTCGGTCGAGGCCCGGCCCGACAGCCTCAAGGTCTACGCCGTGGAGCCCTACTCGCCGGCCGCGCGCGCCGGCATCCGCGTGGGAGACCAGATCGTCGGCGTCGGCAACGAGCGCGTCTCGCACATGGGCCCCGACGACGCGGTCAGCGAGCTGGCGCTGGCCATCGACCGCCACCACAAGCTCACGATCGCCGACGCCGACGGCAAGGGCGAGCACCAGGTGCAGCTGGATGACGGCTACGTCTGGCTGGTGATGTAGGCTGCTGACCGGAAGGGGCACGCGCCCTCCCGCCCCGCCGGCAAAGCCGTCGGGCGCCCCACCCTCCTGCGGGGCTCGCTGCACTGCGTTGCGCTCGCTCGTGGTTGCGGCCGCTTCTGAACGGGAGCTGAGCAAGCGGCGCTACGGCTGCGCCGGCGCCGCGTCGAGGATCTCGCGCACCATAGCGTCGGCGACCCGGCTCGGCGGGCTCGACGTGGCCCGCGCGCGCTCGCAGATCTCCGTGATGGTGTCATGGATCAGCAGCGTGCGCGCGCGCGCCTTCTCGGCGTCGTAGCCCGCGACTTCCTGCGCCACGTTGATCAGGCCTCCCGCATTGATCGCGTAGTCGGGCGCGTACAGGATGCCGCGCGCCTGCAGCATCTCGCCGTTGTGCGCGCTCGCCAGCTGGTTGTTCGCGGCGCCCGCCACGATCGCGCAGCGCAGCTCCGGTACGGTGCGATCGTTGAGCGCTCCGCCCAGCGCGCACGGCGCGAACACATCGCAGGCCTGCTTGTGGATGGTCGCGCTGCTCACGATCTCGGCACCGAAGTCCGAAGCGACGCGCGCAGCCAGCTCGTCGCGTACGTCGGCCACGGACAGCTGGGCGCCGCACGCCGCCAGCTCCTTGCACAGGTGGTAGCCCACGTTGCCGACGCCCTGCACCGCCACCCGCACCCCCGAGAGGCTGCCCTTGCCAAGCTGCCAGCGCACGCAGGCTTCGATGCCACGCCGAACGCCCAGCGCCGTGAACGGCGAAGGGTCGCCCGAGCCGCCGCTCGGCAGGCCGAAGCCGCACACGTGGCGGGTGCTCTTGCGCACCAGCTCCATGTCGTCGGGCGAGGTGCCGCTGTCCTCGGTGGTGAGGTAACGTCCGCCGAGCTGGTCGACGAAGCGGCCGAAGCTGGCGAACAGCGCACCGCGGTCGAGCTCGCCCGGGGGGCGGATCAGCACGGCCTTGCCCCCGCCGTGGCGCAGGCGCGCGAGCGCCGCCTTGTAGGTCATCGCCCGCGCCAGCCGCAGCGCGTCGATCAGCGCAGCGCGCTCGCTGGCGTACGAGATGAAGCGGCAGCCGCCCAGCGCTGGGCCGAGCCGCGTATCGTGAATGGCGACGATCGCCCGCAACTGCGAGCCTGCATCCAGCCGAAAGTGCACCTCACCGTAGTCGTGGTCGGCGAGCTCTGCGAACACACCCGAGTCCTCTGCGCGCGTACTGCTCATGTTATCCAGCGTACGAACACACGGCCTCGGTCGCTACTGCGATCGCGTGCAGTTTTCCGCGCTACCTCGCCCTACCTGCGCGGGCCTCCAGGGGTGCCGGGGCCGCCTCGGCCTGCGGGCGCGCGGCCTGGCACCCGAATTCTGCGGCGGCCGGCGGATCGGCTATCCTATCGGGCAGATGGCGGGCGAAGAGCTGCTGATCGCCGATGGCACCGAGCGCGATCGCGAAGGCTTGCGCAAGCTCTTCGACGATCAGGGCTACGTGTGCACGGCCTGCGCCGATCTCGAGACCGCCAAGGAGCTGGTGCGGCGCAAGTTCTTTCCGGCGGCGGTGATCGACCTCGATTTCGGCGCCACCGGCAGCGGCCTGGAGCTCGCCCGCTTCATCGCGCAGACCTCGGCGCCGACGCGCATCGTGCTGCTGGCCGGCCGGCGCTCGTTCGAGGCCGTGGTCGAGGCCTTGCGCCTGGGCGTGGTCGACGTGGTCAGCAAGCGTCCCGATCAGATCGCCCACCTGCAGGGCACGGTGCGGCGCGCGATCGATCTGGCGCGCACCGGCGACAAGGGCGGCGCCCTGCTGAACGAGGTCAAAGACGTGATGGCCGAATCGCTGCGCATCATGTTGGCGATGGGGCGCAAGCTCTACGGCGGCGATTCCAGCGGCGGAGGGTTGGCGATGAAGCCCGCGATCCTGATCGTCGACGAGGACCAGGGCTTTCTGAAGCAGATCGCCGACAAGCTTGGCGAAAAAGCCTGGGACGTTTCGGTCGAGCTCAGCGGCGGATCCGGTCTCGACCGTGCCAGCAGCTTCAACTTCCAGATCGTGGTCGTGCGCGAGCAGCTCAGCGACCTGCCCGGCCCGATGTTGCTGCGCTCCGCCCAGGAGCAGCAGCCGCAGATGCTGGGGCTGCTGTACTCGACCCGAGGCGAAGGCAAGGCCGAACGCTACGAAGGCGGCAGGGCGACCAAGGCCTGGCCGTGCGGCTCCGTCGACGAGCTGGTCGCGTGCATGCAGGAGCTGGTGGCCGAGCTGCTCGCGCGCCGCGAGGAGCGGCGCTACATGCAGTCGTTCCGCAGCGAGCACGGCGCGTTCCTCAAGCGCTTCGCGGAGCTCAAGGTGCGGATCGATCAGCTCACGGACTGATCCGTTGAACGGTTACCTCCGCTTCGGGCTTCGCGCGCAGCTGGTGGTGGCGCTGTCGGTGGTGTACCTGATCTCGTTCGCGCTGCTGGGCACCGCCACTCTGCGCCTGACCCAGGCGGCCGGTCAGGCCGAGCGCGCTCGCTCGGCGCGCCTGTATGCGCAGGCGCTCTCGATGGCCTTGGCGCCGACTGACGCCGGCCGCGCACCCTCGGCCGAGGTTGTGCTCGACGCGCTGGTGCGGCGCGGCGGGCTGCAGGCGGTGCGCGTGCGCACGCGCGATGGCACCAGCTACGGCCGCGGGCGCGTTCCGGGCGGATCCGGCGTCGGCGTGGCGCTGCCCGGCGGCAGCCGCCTCACCTTCTGGCTGCGGCGACCCGCCGCCTCGGCTACCCGTGCGCTCGGAAACCTGTTGCTGCTCTACGTCGCGATCACCGGTCTTGCGGTGGTCGTCCTCACCTATATTCTGCTGACCTATTGGATCGTGCGGCCGCTGGATCAGCTCACGCGCGGCAGCGAGCTGCTCGCGGGCGGGACCAGCGATGTGCGCGTGCCCGAGCGGGGCGCGGCCGAGGTGGCACGCCTGGCCGCGGCGTTCAACGAGATGGCGCGCCAGCTGCGATCCGAGCGCCAGGCGCTCGAGCAGCGCCTGGGCGAGCTCGAGCACAAGACGACCGAGCTCAGGACCACCCAGCAGCAGCTGATCCACGGCGAGAAGCTGGCCTCGGTCGGGCGCCTGGCCGCGGGCGTCGCCCACGAGATCGGCAATCCGCTCTCGGCCATTCTCGGCCTGATCGAGCTGTTGCGCTCCTCCGAGCTCGATGCCGAGCAGTCCGCGGAGTTCCTGCAGCGCGTTCACCGCGAGACCGAGCGCATCAACCGCATCATCCGCGACCTGCTCGACTTCTCGCGCCGCGACCCGGAGGGCGATGGCGGGCAGCAGGCCGAGCTGGACCAGGTCGTCGCCGACGCGGTGAACCTGGTGCGCCCGCAAAAGGATTCGCAGCAGATCGAGATCGGCGTCGAGATCGAGCCAGGCTTGCCGCGCGTGCTCGGCTCTTCGCAGCGCCTGACCCAGGTGGTGCTGAACCTGCTGCTCAACGCGGTCGACGCGATGCAGGGCCGCGGCCGTATCCGGATCGAGGCCCGCCGCGACGGCGAGGGCTGCCTGCTCGCGGTGAGCGACGACGGCCCCGGCCTCCCGCGGCAGGTGCTCGATCACCTGTTCGAGCCCTTCACCACCACCAAGCCGACCGGCCAGGGCACCGGTCTGGGCTTGGCCGTCTCGCACACCTTGGTCGAAGGTATGGGCGGCAGCATATCCGCCTTCAACCCCCCGGCGGGCGGCGCCCGCTTCGAAGTGCGGCTAAGAGTGGCTTTGAACACCGCCGACGATCGCTGACCTCCCCAGCGCTGCAGCCCCGGTCCCGGGTCGTGGTCGTGGTCGTGGTCGGCCGCGGCCGATCACCCCTCGAAGGCGTGTTCCACCGCGAGCTCCTCGGCGTCTTCGGCCCGCGCGCGCGCGACGGCCTCGCCGCCGTGCAGGTGCGCGTGGATCGCCTCGGCTTGCTTGCGCGTGGCGCCGGCGTCGACCAGACGCTCGACTTCGGCCTGCTCGATCGCGCGCAGCGAGCCGAGCTCGCGCAGCAGCAGCGCGCGCGTCTTGCGGCCCACGCCTTCGATGTCATCGAGGCCGCTGTGCAGCTTGCGCCTGTGTGCGAGCTTTTCGCGCAATGCGTTCGAGACCCGGTGCGCCTCGTCGCGCGCGTGGGCCAGGATCTGCAGCGCGGCCCCGCCCTCGCGTAGCTCGATCGCGTTCTTGCGCCCGGGCCGGTAGACGCGGTCGACCAGCTGCTCGCCGAGCGCGTTCGGCTTTTCTTTGGCCAGCGCAGCCAGCTCCAGGCCCTGCACGCCCAGCTCGGAGAGCGCCCGCTGCGCCATCGCCAACTGGCCCTTGCCGCCGTCGACCACCAGCAAGTCGGGTAGCTGCCAGCCGCGCTCGCCAGCCTGGGCGCGGCGGAGACGGCGCAGCAGCGTCTCGAGCATCGCGGCGTAGTCGTCGCCGGCCGCGGCCTTGCGCACGTGGAAGCTGCGATAGCCCTTCTTGTCCGGCTGCCCGTGGCGGAAGGCTACGATTGCCGCGACCGTGTCGCTGCCGCCCAGGTGCGAGACGTCGATGCACTCGATGCGCTCCGGCAGCGCCTGCAGCTGCAGCCGTTGCTTGATCTGCTCGAGCCGCGCCTGCAGGTCCTCGCTGGCGCGCGCCTTCTCGCGGAAGGCATGGGCCGCGTTCTCCATCGCCATGCGCAGCAGCTTGGCCTTCTTGCCGCGCTGCGGCCGCAGCAGCGCCACCCGCCCGCCGCGCTGCTCGCTCAACATCTGCTCCAGACCGAGCGCCGCCTCGATACGAGTCGGCACCAACACCTCGTGGGGGACGTAGCTGCTGCGCCGGTAGTACTCGCCCAGAAATGACGCCACCAGCTCGTCGTCGGGCAGGCGCACGTCCTTGAGATCGAAGGTGCGCACGGTGACCACGCGCCCCCGCCGCGCGATCAGCACCGCCAGCTCCACCTTGTCGCCCAGACGAAAATAGCCGAACACGTCCTGGTCGACGTCGGCGACCTCGGCCACGCGCTGCGCTTGTTGTGTGGCCGACACCGCGCGCAGCTGGTCGCGGTAAATCGCCGCCAGCTCGTAGCGCTGGGCGTCCGCGGCCTGCGCCATCGCCTGCTGCAGCTGCTGGATCAGCTCGTCGTGGCGGCCTTCCAGGAACAGCCCCACCCCGCGCACCTGCTGGCCGTAGGTCTCTGCATCAACCTGGAACACGCACGGCCCGGGGCAGCGCTTGATCTGGTACTGCAGGCAGGGGCGCGTGCGTGCCTTGAAGTCGGCGTCGGTGCAGGTGCGCAGCATGAAGTGGCGGTTCACCAGCCGCAGCGTGCTGCGCGCGGCCGACGCCGAGTGGTAAGGGCCAAAGTAACGCGCGCCGTCCTTCTTGGGCCGGCGCACCACCTCGAGCCGCGGCCAGGGCGCGGCGGCATCGAGCCGCAGCGAGAGGAACTCCTTGTCGTCGCGCAGCTTGACGTTGTAGCGCGGCTGGTGCTCCTTGATCAGGCTGTTCTCCAGCAGCGCCGCTTCCTTTTCGCTCTCCGCGACGTAAGTCTCGAGATCGCCGATCTCGTGCTGCAGCCGCTCGATGAAGTAGCGCTGGTCCGAATTGCCCGCCTGGAAGTAGCTGCGGACGCGGCTCTTCAGGTTCGCGGCCTTGCCCACGTAGAGCACGCCGCCTTCGCGGTTCTTGAACACGTACACGCCGGGTGTGCCCGGCAGCGCGTCGAGCTTGTCGCGAATGGAATCGGCGGACACGCCCGCAGTGTAGGGCCCGAAAACCCCGGAGGCACGCGGCTCAGCCGTCGCCCGGCACCAGCGTTCGCTTGTCCGTCACCACGCAGTCGACCGCCACGTCGCCTGGCGTGGACGGCGCTTCTGCGAGCAGCTGGAAGTCGTAGGCGATCGCGACCTTGAACGCCTGCGGCAGCCGGGGCAGCAGCCGGTCGTAGTAGCCCTGCCCGTAGCCGATGCGATGGCCGCGCGCGTCGACCGCCAGCGCGGGCACTACGATCAGCGACACCTCCCTGGGCTCGAGCCGCGGCGCGTCCTCGGCCGGCTCGGGGATGCCGTACGCATTGTCGACCAGTGCGTCGCCCGGAAGATAGCCGTGCAGGCCGAGCGCGCCGCCTTGCTCGACCCGAACCAGACCCACGCGCTTGCCCGCCTGCTGTGCCGACCGCAGCACGAGGGCGGGGTCTGCTTCCTTGCGCAGCGCGACGTAGCCGATCACGATCGATGCCCGCGCGAACGCCTCGAGCTCGCACAGCCGCGCGCAGATCGCTTCCGAGCGGGCCGCGCACGCGGCGGCGGGCAGCGCTGCGCGTACGCGGCGCAGGCGCTGGCGCAGCTCCTGCTTGGCGCGCACGCGCAACGCCTGCTCGGCCTCTCCGTCCAATTCGCGACGCACCATGTGCGCTTCAGCCTAGGTGGCTGTCGATGCGCGCGATGGCGTTGGCGATGGCGCTGCGCGTCAGCCGCTCGACTTCCTCCAGCTTGGCCTGCGCGCTCTTGAGCTCGTCGGCCAAGTCCAGCGCCGCCAGCGCAAGCAGCTGGCCCGACGACGCGCTGCTGCGCGCGCCCGCGCGGCTCATCTTGCCCACCCGTTCGTTGATCATGCCGGCGAGCGCCTGCAGGTGGTCCTGATCGGCGTCGGAGATCAAGCGGAACCTCGTACCTGCGATTTCCAGGGTGATCGTGCGCTTCACAACTACATCTGTAGCCGCTGCCGCCGCCGATCGTCAACCTGGGCGCCGCCGCGCCTGCGCCCGCGACCGCCGCCGCGGCGCTCTTGCGCGTGGTTGGGGCCGATGCGGGGAGCCGTGTTATCCTGATCGAGCGCCACCCGAGCCCGGCTGGCGCTCGCCCCCGCGGTTCACGCGCATCCCACTTCGCGCGCTTCCTCGCGCGAGAGGGTCTCGGTCGATCCCATGCTCAAAGTCGAGTGCGTTTCCTGCAAAGCGCCGTACGAGCTGGACCCGCGTCGCATTCCCGACAAGGGCATGAAGATGCGCTGTCCGAAGTGCGGCGCGAGCTTCAGCGTCAACAAGCAGGGCGTGGCCCCTGAAGGCGCCGCTGCACCGCCGCCGATCGCGCCGCCACCCGCGGCCGGTGCCCCGCGCACAGCGGCGGTCGCGGCACCGGCGCCGATTGCGCCGCCGCCCGCGATCGCGCCGCCCTTCAATCCCAAGGGCACGCTGCTCGGTCAGGGCGCGGTGGCCGCACCCCGCGCTCCGATCGCGCCGCCGCGTCCCGCGCCTGCGGTCCCGGTCGCCGCGCCCAAGCTCAGGACCGCGATGGGCGTCGCGCCCCCATCCTCGCCGCCGGAGGGACCGCCCACCGGCTCGATTGTGCCGCCGCCACGCGATGCCGGACCCGGTGTTCCGGTGGCGGCGAAGGTCGTGCCCGCGCCTGCTCCCAGGGTTGCTTCGGCCGCGGGCAAGACCGCCGCCGCCAAGGGCGCGTTCGGGGCGACCATGCTCGGCACCGGCATCGCGCCGCCGCGGCCCGCGGCCCCACGAGCGCTCGAGCTGGACATCGAAGAGGGCGAGCAGGAGCCGGTGTCCGGCATCGACGTGCCCGAGGACTTGCCCGCGCTCAAGCCCGCAGCCGACACCCAGGACCTGAGCGTCTCGCGGATCTACGTCGAAGACCTGCCCGCGCCCAAGGTCGAGGTGGACTTACCGGCGCCGCGCGTGCCCGCCGCCGCGCCGAAGCCCGCGCCCGCCGCCGCGCCGAAGCCCGCGCCCGCGCCACGGCCCCCGGTGGTGGCCGGCGGCGCCGATGCGTTCGGCGATCTCGACTTGCCCGCGCCCAAGGCCGCGCCCAAGCCGGCCGCGCCTCCGCCCCTGGCCTCCCGGCCGGCGCCTCCGCCCCGGCCCGCCAAGCCGGCCGCGCCCAGGCTTGCGACAGCGACCAGGCTCGGCAGCGGCGGCTTTGGCGATTCGGATCTGCCCGCGCCCAAGGACGTGACCGATCTGCCCGCGACCGCCCGCGGGGTCGCGGATCTGCCCGCGACCAAGGGCATGGCGGACCTGCCGGCGCCGCGCGAGCTGGCCGACCTGCCCGCGCCGGTGGGCGGCGCCGACCTGCCGGCGCCGCGCGAGCTGACCGACCTGCCGGCGTCCAAGCAGAACGCGGACCTGCCCGCGTTCAAGCCCAACGTCGATCTGCCGGTGCCCAAGGCGGACATGGATTTGCCCTCGCGCAAGAGCGGCGGCACCAGCTTCGGTGATCTCGATCTGCCGACGCCGCGTGGCGACGGGGGGTTCGGCGAGCTCGACCTGCCGGGACCCAAGGGCGATCTGCTCGCGCCCAAGCACGATGAATCGAGCTTTGCGGATATCGACCTGGCGCTGCCCGACTTGCCTCCCCTGCCGGAAGAAAGCGCGGGCGGCGAGGATGTCTTCGGTGACATCGAGCTGCCGCCGCCCAAGCCCACCGCCGATCTGCTGCCGCCCAAGGCCAAGACCGTGCAAGGCATGGGCACCTCGCGTGCGCTCGACCTGACCGACGAGTCGAGCTTCGGCGATTCTGAAGCTCGACGACGGCGATTCCGACCTGCCGCCGTCGCTGATGGGCGACGACGACGAGGTCAGCTTCAGCGGGCTCGAGCCCGACCCCGAGCCCGGGCGGCCGCGCCCGCCGGTTCCTCCGCCCGTGGCGCGCGCCCGGTCCGGCGGTGCCGCGGAGATCGAGGAGCTCGAGCCCGACGCCGAGGAGCTGGACGACCTGGGCGATGAGTCGTTCGACGAGGGCGACGGCGCCTTCGGCGAGGCCGAGTTCCAGGAGGGCGACGAGGGCGACGAAGAGATGGAGTTCGGCATCTCGGACGAGGGCATGCGCGGGATGTCGCTGCCGCCCGAGGTGCTGCGCCGCCAGCGCGGTGAGGAGTTCGAGGCCAAGCAAGCCGAGCGCGGGCGCCGCACCGTCACCATCGTGATGCGGGTGGCGATTCTTGCTGGTGTTGCTGGGCGCCGGCGGAGCCGCGCTGACCTTCACCCAGTACGGCGTGTTCGGCATCTACTTCTGGGAGCGCTGGCTGCCCGAAGCGGGCAGCCAGCAGTTCGCCCACAGCGCGATCGAAAAGGCCGAGAAGATCGCCGCCACCGACACCTACGCCGACGTACGGCGCTCGCTCAACGAGCTGGGCGACGCGCGCGGCAAGGCCGGGCTCAACCGCGAGCTGCTCACGCGCAGCCTGTTGCACCACGCGCTGTTCGTGGTGCGCTTCGGCGAGGACCCGAACATCTCGGCTCACGCCGCGGCCATCTCCAAGCGCCTGGAAGAGCGCTCGTGGCAGGCGCCCGGCATGGATCTGGCGCGTGCCGCCGAAGCGCTGCGCCGCAAGCAATGGGGCGAGCTGGACGCGCCGCTGTCGGCGGCGCGCGCGCAGGCGCCGAGCGATCCCTACGTCGAGCTGGTGGCCGGTGAAGCCGCGCTCGCGCAGGGCAAGCTAGACGCCGCGGAGAAGGCTTTCGGCAAAGCGCTGCAGCTCGGCGGTGCGGCGCGCGCGCAGTGGGGCCTGGCGCGTATCGCCCTGCGGCGAGGCGATCTCGAGGCGCAGTCGGCTGCGGTCAACGAGACGCTCAAGCTGAGCCCGATGCACGTCGACGCGCGTCTGGCCGAGGCCCGCATCTTGTGGACGCAGGGCAAGGAGGAGCGCGCGCAGCACATGCTGAACGTGGCGCTGGGCCTCGAGCCCACCGAGGAGGACCAGTATCTGGCTAGCTCCAAGCCGTCGTTGTCCTCCGGGTACGCGCTGCTCGGCTACATCCACGAGAGCCGCGGCCGCCTGCACGCCGCGCGTCAGGCCTACGAGCAGGCGCTGGCGGCCGACCCCTACCGGGTGGAGGCGCTGCTCGGGTCGGGCCGCGTGCTGCTGCGCGAGAAGCGCGACGCCGACGCGCAGGCGCGCTTCGAATCGGCGCTCAGCGCCGCCACCAAGGGCGGCGAGAACCCGACCGTGCTCAGCGGCCGCAAGGCCGATGCGGAGGCCAAGCTCGGCATCGCGCGCGCGTTGATCTCGCTGCAGCGCGGCCAAGAGGCGCAAGTCAAGCTCGACGAGCTGAACAAGGCGCTGCCCAACGACGCCGAGGTGGTGCTCGCGCTGGGCGAGGCCGCGGAGTTGCTCGGCAATGCGGACCAGGCCGAGACCCAGTTCCGGCGCTCGATCGAGCTGGCGCCCAAGAAGTTCGACGGCTATCTCGCGCTGGCGCAGTTCTTTTTCAAGAAGAGCGAAGCCGGCAAGGCTTCCGACGTGCTGAACGAGGCGGCCTCGCACGTGGAGGAGACCGCGGAGATGCGGCGCATGCTCGGCCAGTCCGAGATGGCCCGCAACCGGCTCGAGAGCGCGATCCACGAGTTCCAGCGCGCACTCGAGCTCGACCCCCACGACGTCGACGCGATGTTCGGCATGGGCGTGGCCCTGCGCAAGCACGGTGACCTCGACCAGGCGCAGAAGACACTCGACGAGATCGGCAAGCGCGACCCGGCCTACGCCGGGCTCGCGGAGCAGAACGGCTTGCTGTTCGAGGCCCGCGGTGAGTTCGACAAGGCGGTGCAGGCCTATACCGGCGCGCTGGAGAAGGATCCCGGCGACAGCGGCTTGCTGCTGCGGCTGGGCGCCGCCCAGGTCGCATCCAACCAGCTCGACGCGGCCGAGCAGACGCTGGCCAAGGTGATCCGCGAGCTGCCGAACTCCGCCGAGGCCGAGTACTTCATCGGCCGGGTCGCGTTCGGGCGCGGCCGCACGCCCGATGCGCTGACGCATTTCGACCGTGCCGTCAGCCTCGACGGCACCAAGGCCGAATACCACCTCTACGTCGCCCGCGCCTCGCTCGAGATGGGCAACCTGGGGCGCACGCTGGAGGAAGTTGCCGCCGCGCTCAAGTTCGACCCCAACACGGGAGACGCCTACTGGGTGCGCGCGGTGGTGCGCTTGCGTATGGGGGCGGTCAAGGATGCGCTCAACGATCTGAACAAGGCGCTCAAGCTCAATCCCGCGCGCACCGACGCCTATGCGGTGGAGGGCGACTGCTACGACCAGCTGCGCCAGAAAGCCGACGCGATCCGCGCCTACCGCACCGCGCTCGACAAGGACGCGACGCGCGGGGAGTGGTGGTACCGGCTGGCGATGCTGGAGGCCGATTCCGGCGACCGTGGCGCCTCGGGTGCAAGCGTCAAGCACGCGCTCGAGCTCGGCGCCGCGAAGGACCCCATGCCCTACTGGCTGCCCGACGCCAACCGCCTGGCTGGCGAGAACGCCGAGGCCCGCGGCGATCGCACCGCGGCCATCCGTCTGTACAAGCGCTACATCGAGATCGCCGCCGTCGCGGCCATCGACCGCGCCGAGATCCAGAAGAAGCTCAAAGGCTGGGGCGTCGAGCTGGACGAGGACAACTGAGCGCCCGCCGCCCGCGCCGCCCGACATGAAACAGGAAGACAGGAAGGCGGGAAGAGAGCGAGAAGCGCGAGCCCCGGACTTCCCGATGCAGGCTCAGGCTCTGCCTGCGTCATCTGCTCGAAACCGGATCCTTCCCGTCTTCCTGTCTTCCTGTGGTCCGACAAACGGAACCCTGCGCGTGCGCGTGCGCCGAGCTCAGCCGAGGTTGCCCGTGCCGAAAGCGTGGGGCAACAGCTGGTCGCTGCGCAGGTACAGCTCGGCGCCGCCGGCTCCGTAGCAGCGCAGCTCGAACGCAGGCGGAAACTCGCACAGCACCTGGCGGCACGCGCCACAGGGCGAGGGCGGCGCTGCCCCCGAGCACACCACCACCAGCGCGCGCACACGGCGCACGCCGTGCGCGACCGCGGCCGCCAGCGCGTTGCGCTCCGCGCACACCGTCAGCCCGTAGCTGGCGTTCTCTACGTTGACGCCGGGAAAGCTGCGCCCGTCCTCGGTCAGCAGCGCAGCCGACACTCGAAAGCCGGAGTAAGGCGCGTACGCGTGCGCCAGCCCCGCCTCCGCCCGCGCCCTGAGCGCGGCCCAATCGATCGCGCCCACGCTCATGCCCGCCCCTGCGCGAGCTGGGCCAGCACGCCGCCGAGCAGGGCCTCGAAGCGACTGCGCGCGGCTTGCGCGCTGGCCTGCACCTCGGCATGGCTCGGGGCCTTGGCATCGAGCCCCGCCGCGCGATTGGTAATGCACGAAACAGCCAGGCAACGTGCGCCCATGTGGCGCGCGGCGATGGTTTCGAGCACGGTGCTCATGCCCACCGCGTCGGCGCCCAGGGCTCGCAGCATGCGGATCTCGGCCGGCGTCTCGTAGCTCGGCCCCAGCAGCCCTGCGTACACGCCCGAGCGCAGCTCGAAGCCCTCGCGCCCGGCCACGGCCGCGGCCAGCGCCCGCAGCACCGGATCGTAGGCGTCGCTCAGCTGCGGAAAGCGCGGCCCGAGCGCGTCATCGTTGGGCCCGAGCAGGCAGCTCTGGCCGGTCAGGTTGAGGTGATCTTCGATCAACATCAGCGTGCCCGGAACCAGGTCGGGTCGGATGCCGCCGGCCGCGTTGGTCAGCACTACCGTGCGCGCGCCCAAGGCGATCATCAAGCGCACCCCGAGCACGACCCGCGCCGGCGTGTGCCCCTCGTACAGGTGCACGCGTCCTTGCATGGCCGCCACGCCCAGCCCCAGGTGGTGGCCCAGCACCAGCCGGCCCGCATGGCCCTGCACGGTGGACGCCGCCATTCCCGGAATCTCGCCGTACGGAATCGCGCACCTGTTCGCGAGCGTGTCCGCAAACGCGCCCAGTCCCGAGCCCAGCACCAGGCCCACCGCCGGCGCCACGCCGTCGCGCGCCCGTACCGCGTCCGCGGCGCGCGCCAGCTCCTGCGAAATCGGGTTTGCAATCGTCATGTGGGGGCGAGTGCGTGGCTACTCATGCATTGCAGGTGGGCCGGCAGGGCGTAGACTTGAATTGCGATTGTAACCCTTACAGTAAGCGAAGCCGGTCATGAGCGCAGCAGTGGACCGTTCCTGGCGCCTCTTGCCCACCGAGCAGGTGCTCTGGCGGGGTGGGCCCAAGCCCGGTGTGCCGCGTGATCTGCGCTGGACGATCGTGCCCGGCTTGCTGCTCGCGCTGTCCGTGATCACCGCGCTGTTCGCGGGGCTGCTGGTGGAATCGGGCATCGCCGCGGTGCGCGCAACCTCGTGCACCGCCTTCTACTTTCTGATGACCGCGGTGGCGGTGCGCTTGATGCCCCGCTACGCGCTCGACCCGTGCGAGTACATGGTCACCGACCGCCAGGTGATCTGGAAGCGCGGCCAGCTGCGCCGCACCATCGACCGCGCCGCCATCACCTACGCGCGCATCCACTGGCACCGCAGCGTGCCCGGCGTGGGTCACCTCGAGCTGGTGCGCGCAGTGCCGTTCGGCCCGCTCGCGCGCAAGCAGCGCCTGCTGCTGCACGACGTGGTCGCGCCCGACATCCTGTTCGCCTTGATCCGCGGCGCCGAGCCGGCCGAGTTCGCCGGCTACGCCGACGTACAGCTCACCGACCGCCTGGACCGCGGTGAGGTGGTGCTGTGGGGCGGCGGTCCCGCAGGCTGGCGGCTGGGCCCCGCGGAAGCCCTGACCGCGGTCACCGGTCTGCTCGTGCTGGGGGTGGGCACGTTCTACGGCTACCGCGCGCTCGGCATTCTGGTCGGCCTGGAGCACGCCGGCCTGCCCGTCATCTCGCTGACCTGGCTGATGCTGTTCTCGGCCATCTTGATCGCCGGCTCGATCATCGTCGCCTCGGGCGCGGCGCTGCTGTGGCACGGCGTGTGGGGCGCGCGTGCGGACGGCTCCAGCACCGAGTATGTGCTGACCGATGCGCGCTTGCTGATTCGACGCGGGCGTACCGAGCTGTCGATTGACCGCAAGCGCATCGTGGACGTGGCCGATCTGCCGAGCACCGCGGGCTCGCGCAACCTGCACCTGATCCTCGACGCGCCCGATGCGCGCGCGCTCGAGGACAGCGGCGCGCTCGGTCTGCTCTCGCCGCCGCGCGCGACCGTGCCGCCCGTGCTGTACGAGGTCACCGAGCTCGAGCTCGTGCGCAAGCTGTTGCTGGCGCGCAACGCCGCCTGAGCCGGCCCGCCCGCGCCGCGCCGCCGGTCTGCTCGGGGCGACGGCGGCCGATCTGCGGCGCAAACCGGGGTTCCGGCGCCGCGCGTTGAACATTGGGTGATGGCGGCATAAACTCCATGGCCCTCGCCGCGATCGCGGCCACCCGAGCCGAAGCCGAGGAGCCCAACGCCTTCCGGGGCCATGCGCGTCTGTTCTTACTGTCACCTGTTGCTGGCGGACTCGCAGTCAGTATGCGCGAGCGACGGTGCGCCCACGCGCACGGTCCAGGTGCCCGATGTGCCGGCCGCGCTGCGCGACAAGCTGGCGGACTTCGAGCCGTTTGCCCAGGGCAAGACCGGCACCTGCTACCTCGCGACTCAGCCGCAGAGCGGCTACCGCGGCCTGCTCAAGGTGATCCCGCTGGCGGGCTTCGAGGCTTCGGAGCGGGTTCGACTCAAGCGCGAGCTGCGCAAGCAGACCCGGCTGGTTCACGCCGGGCTGCCGCGCATCATCGACGGGGGCGAGCTGACGCACGCGCTGTGGATGTTCCGCGAGCTGATCCCGGGGGAATCGCTGGCTCAACGCATCCGCAGGCTGGGCAAGCTCGAGCCTTCCGAGGCGCTCGGCATCACCGCGCAGGTCGCCAGCGCGCTCGACGAGCTGCAGCGCAACGGCCTGCTGCACCGCGACGTCAAGCCCGGCCACATCCTGCTCGAGCCGAGCGCGGACGCCCCGGTGCCCGTCGCCAAGCTGATCGACGCCGGCGTGGCAGCGCGCCTGCCCACCGGCTCGGTCTTCGATCTGATCGGCACGCCCGCGTACATCTCGCCCGAGCAGGTCGCGGGCAAGCTGGTCAGTTTCCGCAGCGATCTGTACGCGCTCGGCTGCGTGCTGTTCGAGATGCTTTCGGGCAAGCCCCCGTTTGCGGACGACGACGTGGCCGCCGTGCTCGAGGCGCACAAGAACCTTGCGCCGCCGGAGCTCACGCTGGAGCTGCCCCATCAGGCCCGCACCCTGCTGCTCGGGTTGCTGGCCAAGGAACCGCGCCAGCGGCCGTTTTCCGCCCAGCAGGTGCGGCGCACGCTCGAGCCATTGCTGCCGCCCGGCACGCCGCTGCCGGCGCTGGGCACGCGCGCGCCGGCGGTTAGCCAACCGCCCCGCCATGCCGGCGGCGCCGCGGCCGCGGGCCGCACGTCGGGGGCTGTCGAGCTGCCGACCGAGGAGCTGGATCTCGAGGAGCTCGGCATCCCGCTCGACCCCGCCCCCAAGACCCTGTTGCTGGGCGACGACGACCTCGAGGAGCTCGCCGTCCCCGAAGACGGCGCGCCCGCCGCCGAGCCCGCGCCGGAGCCCGCGCCGCAGTCGCAGGCCGCGGCCGAGCCCGCGCCGCCGCTCGAGCCCGCGCCGCCGCTCGAGCCCGCGAGCCAGCCCGAGCCCGCGGTCGCGGAGTCGCCCGCGCCATCGCAGCCAACCGGCGTGCAAGACGCGCCGGCCGAGGCGCTCGACCGATCGCAGCTAGCCAGCGTGCAGGATGCGGTGGCCGCCGATCCCGAGTCCGACCCGGCCGGCCCCGCGCGCATCATCGAAGGTACCGGGCCGGTCGCCGCATCCCCCGCGGCCGAGCCGGTCCCGGCGCCGGAACCCGAGGCGGCCGCAGCGGCCGCAGGGGGCGGCCGCCGCTCGGTGCAGTTCGACGTCGAGTCGCTGTTCGAGGACGAGGTGCCTCCGGAGGCCGTTCCGAGCACGCTGCAGGAAGCGCTGCCCACGCAGATCTTCCGTCCGCTCAACGACGAGGGTCCAGCGACCGTGCTCGAGGGTGCCGCCCCCCCGGCCGAGCCGCCGGTCGAGGCCGACCCCGAAGGGACCGTGCTCGCCCAGCGTCCCAGGCCGGGCGCCGGACGCTTGCCGTTGTGGATCGGCGGCGGCGCGGCCGCCCTGCTCGCGGTGGTCGTGATGGTGCGCGCGTGGACCCATCCGTCGCCGGCCAAGCCGGCGCCTCAGGGCTGGACCGACGAGCACGCGGGCTCGGCCACCGCGCCTGCTTCGGGCTCGGCGACACCGACGGCCGCAGCCGCCGCCCCGAGCGCACCGCAAGCGGCTCCCGCTGCTGCCGCCCAAGCCGGCGAGCCGGCCGGGGCCGAGCCGGCTGCCGGCAGCGCCCAGGCCGCAGGCGAGCCAAGCGCCGCCGCGCCCTCCGATCCGGAGGCAAACCCAGAGCCTCCGGCCGCCGCGTCGGCCGACCCGGCCGCCGCCGCGCAGCCCGCCGCTGAAGACACGCTGGGCACCGAGCGCAGCGCGGAGCTGACCGCGGCCAACACCGCCGGGCGCGCGCAAGCCCAGAGCGGCGAGGCCCGCGTCGCGCCAGCGCGAGGCTCGCGCGCCGAACGCTTGGCCAAGGCCGAGGAGTACAAGGAGCAAGCGCGCGCTTCTTACCGCGCCGGGCGCTACGACGAGGCCGCGGCCGCGTACGAGAAGGCGACCCAGCAGAACCCATCCGATGCCGGCGCATTTGCGGGGCTCGCCGCGTCGCGCCTGGCGGCGGGCAACGCCAATGCCGCGATCGCCGCCTACTCGCGCGCCGTCCGGCTGCAGCCCAGCTCCTCGGGTTTCCACGCCGCGCTCGGCCGTGCCTACCTGACCAAGGGCGATCGCGACCGTGCGCGCGCCGCCTATCAGCACGCGCTGCAGCTCGACCCCAACAACGGCGCGGCCAAGACCGCGCTCGCGCAGCTCAAGTAGCGCGCGCGGGCACGGCGGAGGGCGGGTGAGCCACTTCCAGCGCTTGCGCAAGACGTCCTCCTGGCGGCGCATTTCGCTGCACGCCTGGCGCGGGCCGCGCGATCCCAGCGCGTACGGCATGCTCGACGTCGACGCGACCCGCGCGCTGGCCTACCTCGAGCGGCTCAACGCGCGCGCCGACGTCAAGGTCACGCTGACCCACCTGGTCGGCAAGGCCGTGGCCGATGCGATCGCGTCGCGTCCGGAGGTCAACGCGGTGATTCGCCGCGGGCGCCAGATCTATCAACGTGACAGCGTGGACGTGTTCTTCCAGGTCGCGCTCGACAAGGGTGAGGACTTGTCGGGCGCCAAGGTGGTGGCGGCCGACCACAAGAGCGTGCTGCAGATCGCGCGCGAGCTGCACGAGCGCGCCGAGCGCATCCGCGCCCACGGCGACCACGCGCTCAGGCGCAACACCGAGCTGCTATCACGCCTGCCGGCCCCGGCGCGCGGGCTCGCGCTGCACGCGGCCGAGTACCTGAGCTATGACCTCGGGCTCGACCTCTCCGCGCTCGGCATCCCCTTCGACGCGTTCGGCAGCGCGATGGTGACCAACGTAGGCGTGTTCGGCCTGCCGCGCGGCTTCGCGCCGCTGGTGCCGTTCTCGCGCGCGCCGATCGTGCTCACTGTCGGCGCGCTGGAGCGCGCCCCGCTGGTGGTCGACGGTCAGGTCCAAGTTCGCCCCGTGCTGCCAATCGGGGTCACGCTCGACCACCGCCTGCTCGACGGCTTCCAGGCCGGCGAGCTGGCCCGACGCTTCCGCGCCGTCCTCGACGACCCGGAGCAGGCGTTGCCCGAGCAATAGGACAAAGGGCCTGTCCGCCATCCTCGTGCGCCGTAGCCCTAGCCAGCGCCCGAACGACGGCGGCGCGAACGACTATCGGTTCACGCCCCAGCCATGCAGCAGGTCCGCCGCGCTCACTGGCAGGTGTCGTTGTCCTGATTGCAGCTCAGGCTGTTCGAGGTGCAGAAGTGCGGTAGGAGCGGGCTGCCGAGGCTCAGCGCGCAACAGCGCTGCCCGGACTGCCCGCAGCTCTGGCACTCGCCTGCCACGCAGGTCTCGATCGTGGCGCCGGTGCCCGCGTCGCCGGGGCCGCCTCCGCCGCCCCCACCCGTGATGCACGAGTTGCCACACTCGCCGCAGTTGGCGACGGCGTTTTGCAGGTTGTAGCAGGTGTTGCTGCAGACCGCGTGGCCGGGCGCATCGCAGCTGCAGCTGCCTTCCTGGCACTGGTAGCCGTTGCGGCAGGTGTCGCCCCCGCAGCACGGCTCGTCGGGACCGCCGCAGGAGACGCACATCGCGCTGGCTGAGCTCGCGTCGCCGTTGCACACCAGGCCGATCCCGCAGCCGCCGCCCAGGCCCGCGCCGGTGCAGCAGCGCTGGCCGTCGCCGCCGCAGGCGGTGCACACCGAGTCCACGCAGGAACAGAAGCCGCTGCCGTTGCTGCAGTTGCCGCCGGTGTTGCAGTTGTGCCCGCAGGACCCGCAGTTGGCGCTCGAGCTGGTGATGTCCGCGCAGGTTCCGCTGCAGTCCTTGATCGTGTCGCTCTCGGTGCAGCTACAGCTGCCGCCGGTGCACGTACCCGCCGGCCCGCAATCGGTGCAGCTCGAGCCGCAGTGCCGCGCGTCGTTGTCGGTGTCGGCGCACACGCCGTTGCACAACGTGCGCGGGCTCGGGCACGCACAGGAGCCGTCTTGGCAGGTGCGGCCGAGCGAACAGGTTGCGCTCTCGTCGGTGCTCTGGTCACAGTCGTCGTCCGCTCCGTTGCAGGTGTCGATCGCGCCCGGGTGCACGGCCGCGTTGTTGTCGTTGCAATCGTCGCCGCCGCAATCGGTCGGCGCGTAGCCGTCCCCATCCTGATCGAGCAACGTCCACACGCACTTGCCGCTGCCGCTGTCGCAACCCTGCAGGACCGTGCATCCTTCCCCGTCGCTGCAGTCGTCGGCGTTCGAGCACGACTTCTGCGCGCAGCCCGCGGTCGCGTCGCAGTATTCGCCCGGGTCGCACGCGGAGTTGCGCGGCGTGTGCTCGCAGGCATCGTTCTGGCAGCTGTCGTCGGTGCAGGCCACGCCGTCGTCGCAATCACTGTCGTGACTGCAGCTTCCGCCTTGACCGCCGGTGCCGCCGCTGCCGCCTTCGCCGCCGGTGCCGCCTTGACCGCCGGTGCCGCCTTCGCCGCCGGTGCCGCCTTGACCGCCGGTGCCGCCTTCGCCGCCGGTGCCGCCTTCGCCGCCGGTGCCGCCTTCGCCGCCGCTGCCGCTCGCGCCGCCACTTCCGCTCGCGCCGCCACTTCCGCCGCTCCCGCCGCTGCCTTTGCCGGCTGGCCCGCCGCTCGCATTGCTCCCGCCCGAGCCGCTCGCGCCGCCATCCGTGTGCGCGCCCGCGTCCGTGCTGTTCTGCGCGCCCGCGTCGTCGCGCTTGCTCGCGATCGGTTTGGTGTCAGTGCTGCAGCCCAGTCCCGGGACGAACACGATCGCCGCGAGGCTTGCCGTCAGGATGGTGACGCGCGCCATATATCTTCTTCCTCCCAACCCCACCCACAACATTGGGCGCATGCCGACGGCGAGGTCAACCCGGTTTGCGCCGGTCGTGCACACGCTAGTGTGAGATCGCGCGCGATCGCGCAGCACGCTGCGCATCGTGCGCACGTGCATGCGCGGCTGCGGCGGCGCAGACGCCGCAACGCGGCGCTCGCGCTGCGCGACGCGTTGCGCGCGTATGCCTTGCCGCTGACCGTGCCGCTGTGCGGTGGCGTTGTCGATGTTGACGTCCGCGATGCCTCATGGCGTCTTGCCGTCGCTCTCGGTCACGGTCACCGAGAGCGGAGGCGCGTCGGGCGAGCGCAGCTCGATCCCGTTGTCGCGACACTCGGCGGTCGCCGAGCCCCTCTGGGTCGAGGTGCACGCGCCGGTCGGCGTGCAGTCAGTCGCGGCCGCGTGGCCCGCGCGTCCGCGCGTCCGCGGCCTCGCGCGGTGCCTCACCGCCGAGCACCCTCGCCAGGCCCGCGGCAGAGCGGCCGACGGCCGCCACCGCTTCGGCCGCCTGCGCCGCCGGCGCCAGCGGCAGCCGCAGCACCAGCTCCACGCGCTCGTCCTCCACCCGCACCTCGACCGCCGCTTGCGGGCAGCGCTCGAGCAACGCGGCCTCGCTGCGCAGCCACAGCGCGACCGCCACGTCCGGCAGCTGCTCGAGCTGGAGCCCGCGCCGCTCGGCGCCGCGCGCCGCCAACGCGCGCGCGCGCTCCAGCGGCAAGCCCAGCACGTGCTGGGCGAGCGCATCGAACCCGGTCACGTTGCGCGCGCGCCACAGCCCCAGCAGCACCGCCTCGCACAGCCCGCGCTCCAGCGCCTCTTCGGGCGCGTCCTGTGCCCGCAGAGCCTCCGCGCGTGCGTCGAACACGCGCCGCGCCTCGTGGTTGGCTACGCCCGCGATCAGGCCGGCTACGCGGGTGTCGGCGATGCGCCCTTTGGGGCGCCGGCGGGGCCGCAGCGCGTCTCGGCGCCCAGCAGCCAGGTCCTCGAGATCTTGAGGTAATTTCCGAAGACCCGAGGGGCCGTCGGCGCGTCTGCGCACGCGCCTTTGGGGCTCGGCGGAAGGGGGCTTGGCGGGCTTGCGGCGGCGTGCGGGCAAGGCTGCAGCTCCAGTCAGCTTTCTTGTTGCAGTTCGAGGGCCGATCCGTACACTTCCACCCCCTGCCCGGCCCGGGCGTGCGAAGGGAATGTGCACATGTACGCGGTCATCAAGACGGGTGGCAAGCAGTATCGCGTGAGCGAAGGTAGCCACCTGCGCGTGGAGAAGCTGCCCGGCGCGGCCGGCGACAAGCTCGAGCTCGACCACGTGCTGATGCTCGGCGGCGACAAGCTGGTGGTGGGCAAGCCGCTGGTGCAGGGCGCCAAGGTCAGTGCGGAGATCGTGGCGCAGGGCCGCGACCGCAAGGTGATCGTGTTCAAGATCCGGCGCCGCAAGCGCTACCGCCGTAAGAACGGTCACCGCCAGCCCTTCACCGAGCTCAAGATCACGGGCATCAGCGCCTGAGCGGGAGAAAGCCATGGCTCACAAGAAAGGTCAGGGCGCGACCCGCAACGGCCGCGACAGCAAGGCACAATACCGCGGGGTCAAGGTCTTCGGCGGCCAGCAGGTCTCGGCCGGCAGCATCCTGGTGCGCCAGGTCGGCTCGAGCTTCCACGCCGGGCGCAACGTCGGGCTAGGCCGCGATTACACGCTTTGGGCGCGCATCGACGGCGTCGTGCGCTTCGAGCGCATGGGCAAGGACAAGCAGCGCGTCAGCGTGTACAGCGCCGAGTAGGCGGTTAGCGTTTTCGGGCGGCGGCTCACCGGCGCTCGTTCTGCTGAGCGAGCTCACTCAGCCCGAGGCGCTCGCGCAGCGCGGCCAGCGGCTCGGTCCAGCGGTCTTCCAAGCGCTCGCCGAACAGCCACGCGGCCTGCTTTCCGACCCTTCGCGCGCGCATGCTCATCGGCCACACGCGCGGATGCCGCAGCGTGAAGATCAGCAGCCCGAACAGCACGATCAACAGCGAAAAGCGCTGCCTGAGTTGGGCGTAGGTGAACGCCTGCAGCGCGATCTCACCGGGTACGTCGGTGTCAAAGCCGGTCACGACGTGCCACAGGTCGTGGGTCTGGCGCAGGCGCTGCGCCACGTAGGCCAGGTCGTCGGGCAGCCCCGGCGGCCGCTGGAAGATGTCGGGGTCCAGACCGTTTTCGTCCAGCACGCGCACGTACGCGCCGCCCAGCGTGTTCGCCGGCAGCGCGCGCAATGCGGCCAGGTCGACCGATCGCGAGTCGATCGCCGGCCGGGCGCGCAGCAGCTCGCGGCCCGCCGGCAGCGCCGCGAGCCTGGCCGCGATGCGCGGCAGGGTGGGACGGTCCAAGGCCTGGGCCAGGTAGAAGACCTGTTGGGTGTCGCTCGGGTCGAGCGCGAGCGCGATCCCGGCGCGCCAGGCCAAGCGCGCGCGCTCCGCCACAGAGGCCAGCGCCAGGTCTGCCGCCTCCGACTCGTCTCGAGGGCCTGCCAGCAGCTTGGTGAACATGACGACCTCCTTGTTGTCACATGGTTCAATAGTGCTATTGTCACCGTTGTCAATAGAAAGCGACTCGAGCGCGCGTGTTACAACCCCGGCCATGGCCCAGCAGCCCGTGCGCGCCGGGAAGAAGCGCGTGCGCCGTGACCCCCGGCAGGCGCGCCAGCACATTCTCGACGCGGCCGTCCGCGTGATCTCCCGCCACGGCCCCTCGGCCTGCGGGCTCAAGGACGTGGCCGAGGAGGCAGGCACCAGTCACGCGCTGGTGACCCACTACTTCGGCAGCTACGCGGCGCTGGTCGAGGCCACGCTCGACGAGGCGGTGTCGCGCGTGCAGGAGCGTCTGGTCGCGCGGCTGATGGCGCTGCCGAACCCGACTCCGGCCCGCCTGGTCGATCTCTACCTCGAGATCGCGCTCGAGCCGTGGTACGGCCGCCTGCTCAGCTGGGCGATCTTCAACGACCGCGACGCGACCTCGATGTACGCCAAGCGCATTCTGCCGCAGATGAAGTTGATGGCGGCCCAGACCCGCGAGGTGCTCGGCCAGCGACTGCAACCGCCACCGAGCGCCGAGCTGTCCGAGGCCATGCTGGTGTCGGTCTGGGCGATGGTGGTCGGCTATGTCGCGGGCAACGAGTTCTTCTGGCGTTCGCTCGGGCGCAAGCCCGGACCGCGCACGCACCAGGCGCTGCGCGAAGCGGTCGCGTTGCTTGCCAGCCGCCTCGGCTGAGCCGGCTCGCGCCTCACTCGTGCGCCATGCGGTGGCGCGGGCCGCGAAAGTAGTGGCTGGCCGAGTAGCAGCCGAGGTTGGTCACGCGGTCGGTGTACACGCAGGCGTAGCGCTCGACCTGCTCGCCGAAGCTGGAGAGCTCCGACTCGGCCTTGAACGCCGACCCCCAGAAGGGGTGATAGGCGCTCTCCAGCCGCCGTTCGAGCTCGAGGTGCTCGTCTTCGACCGCCCGCAGCTGCGCGCGCACGCGCTCGATTGCGCGCCGCAACCGCAGCTTCGCCGCCTCGATTTCGGCGCGGTCCGCCCGCGGTAGCTGCTCTTGCTCCAGCCGCCGCCCCAGCGCTTTCAGCAGCGCCTGCCGATCGCGCAGGCTGTCGAGCAGCGTGTAGCGGCGCGTCTCCAGCCGGTGCAGGCGCTCGATCTCCGGCGCGTAGCGCTCCATCGCGTCGAGCTCGTCGGTCATCTCCTGGATGATCATCAACGTACGCCAGGCGCTCTCCTTCTTGGCGCGCAACACGTCGCCGTAGATGTGATCGCCGACATACAGGATGTGATCGCCGCGCACGCCCAGCATGCGCTCGAACTCGGTCAGACAACCGCCGTGGTAGACGTGACCCCGCGCGAGCTCCGCGCTCGGCTCCAGCGCGCCGCTCTGTGGATCGCGCTCGCAGAACGGGCGGTGCTCCTGGGTGAAGAAACCGGGCTTGCCCGCATCGACCACGATCGCATCGAAGTAGCTGCGCCACGAGGGGTATTCGCTGAGATCGCTACCGAGCAGATGGCTCATCACCGTTTCGGTATAGCTCAGCTCCGAGTTGGTCAGCAGAAACAGCTTCTTGCCCGCGCTGCGCAGCTTGTGCAGCGTGGCTGGCAGCTCCGGATCGCGCTCGAGGTAGCGATCGAGGTCGGCGGTGATGCGGCTCTTGATGGTGCCGTCGCGGTGCGCCTCGTCGATGCTGCTGCGCACCTGCTGGAAGAGCTCCGCGTAGTCGAGCTTGCTGCCGTCGAGCGCGTCGACCACCGCCGCGAACACCGCGACCTCGCTGAGCGCGTAGAGCGTGTCGATCGAGTGGTAATGCGCGCCGGGGCGGATGCGTTTGCCCTGATAGAGCTGCTTGCGCTCCTCGCTGCTGAGCGCGCGCGTGCCGTGAAACGCCTTCTTTGCGTAGCGATAGCGATCGGTCTTGAGCACGTTGCCGAGCTTGGTGTCCACCAGCAGCCCGCGGATCGGGAAGTGCGTGCGGTAGCTCATGTGCAGCAGCGAGCGCGGGTAGCCGCGCTCGACCAGCTTCTTGGCCGTCGCATCGATGCTCAGCCGGTCGATCTCGTCCTGCCGATAGATCGCCAGCGTGTAGTCCATATCGAAGCCGATGACCGCGATCTGGTCGAGCCGCAGGTCGCGGTTGCAGTAGATGCGCCGTGCTTTGGGAGGCTGTCCGTCCAGCGGCAATGCCAGGTCTGCGATCGGCAGCAGCTCCTGGATCGAGTCATGTCTGGTCATTCGTGAGCACTAGAGCTTAACACGAGCGCGCGCCTCGGCCCCCTGCCCCGATTGACCCTGCTGAGAGCTGCGGCTAGCGTGTGCGACATGAAGGCACAGGCACTCGAGGGAGCACGCGCTGGCGTTGCGCTGCTGCTGCTGGCGGCCTGCAGCAGCAGCCACGGCGGCAGCCAAGTCAAACAGGACGGCGGCGTTCCCAACGACGCCGGAGACGACGGCGGGTTCATTCACCGCCGCGACGCTCAGGTCACCGGGGGCGACCCGATTCCCGGTTGCGACCGCTTCGCGCCCTCTTCCTGTGGAGCCGGCCAGCAGTGCCGAATCGTGATCCGGCGCGCCGGCGACGCGGGGCAGTTCACAATCTATGCCGGTTGCGTGGAGGGAGTACCCGCCCGGCACCTGGGCGATCCGTGCGACCCGTTCGGCGGCCAGACCCAGCCGTACAAGGCCGAGGGATTGCAGGACGAGGTCTATGTCGACCCCTGCGGCGAAGGGCAGTACTGCGCGCAAGATCCGCAGGTCCGCAACCACTACACCTGCCAGCTCTCGTGCGAGTCGGGCAGGTTCCAGGGCCAGGTCGGCGTGGCTTGCCCGTCGGCCACCCAGTACTGCACCTCGGGCGTGCCCAATCCCACCGCGCTCGAGGAGGTGTGCCGCGACAGCGACGGCTGCGACCCCACCGCGCAGGTCGGCTGCGCCAGTGGCACCAGCTGTTATCTGCGACTGAACGACACCGGTATGGGCGTGCTCAGCGTGTGCGCGGCGCCCAACCCGATGCCGGTCGCCGACGGCGACGCCTGCATGTACGTCAACGACTGCAACCCCGGCAGCAGCTGCTTTGGGCCGACGCGGCTCCCGCCCTCGCGCTGGATGCAGACCGACTTGATCTGCCGGCGTAGTTGCGAGACCTCGGCAGGCGGGGTGGACGGCAGCGACGCCGGCGTTGCCGGCGACGACGACGGGGGGGCGGTGCCCGGGGCCGGGATGTGCGGCGGGGGGCAGTCCTGTGTCGGCTTCGCGGGCTCGGGGCTGGAGCTAGGCGGTTTGGTGGCGCCGCTCGGCCAGTGCGAATGAGGCCGCGGCCGCAACCGTGGTCGTAAACAGCGTGCCAGCGCCCCCTTTGTGGGTGTGGTAGCGCTGCGCAGAAGCTGTCTCTCGCACCCGTGATTGTGCGGGATCTGCGCAATTAACTCTATATATTCCATATTATATTTGTTCTGAACCCGGAAGGCTGTTCCATTGCTTCACACTCACATGTACGCTGAATGGGGATGGCAGTCAGCCACGAGCTGCCGCTCGGTTGTGCATCCTATGGAGGTCTCATGATGCGTTCGTATGTCGGTCTGCTGCTCGTGACCCTCGTCGGGCTCTACGCCGCCCCCGCCGCCGCGTCCGGCAACGCCATTGCCGGCGCCATGGGCAACCTGCGCTGGGGCATGAACGAGCGCGAGGTTCGGACCGCGCTCGAGGGCAAGCTCTCCAAAGCCGACGCGCGCGAGCTGAACTCGAGCTATGTCGAGTTCGACGGCAAGAAGACGCGTTGGGACCACAGCGACGTGGCCGAGGAGTACACTCACGGCAACGAGGAATCGATGCTGTCGTACAAGGACCGCGACGGCTCCTCGAACTACTACTTCTTCATCGGCGGGCAGCTGTGGAAGTGGGTCAAGCTCTACCCGGCGTCGGCTTTCGGCGGGAGCGATTTCAGCCGCTTTTCCAAGAAGGTGCGCGCGCGCTTCGGCAAGGGCTACGAGAAGGATGGCGAGGTCAATCCGGGCAGCGGCGCGAAGTACAAGTTCCTCGAGTTTCTCAACCGCAACACGAGACTGCGGGCCGTGGACAAGACCGACGAGCACCACGAGTACGCCCTGATGTTCGAGGCCATGGACACCGTGCGCTCGCTGGCCGCTCTGCGCAGCAACACCATCCGGCGCTACAAGGCGCCAAGTCGCTCGCGCGCGGTCGCCAGCTCGGACGCGGAGCCGACGCGGGCTCTGGCCCCTGTGCACGCCGGCGCGATCGCCTCCAAGGAGACGGGCAAGCGCAGCATCTTCGGCAACGGCCAGCACGCTGAGACGCGCGAGGAGTACATCGCGCGCAAGCAGCGCGCCGAGCAAGAGGCGCGCGAGAAGCAGCGCCATATCTACGAGCGCAGCCAGGAATCGAAGAAGGGCAAGATCCTCGACTCTCTGGCGGGCCTGGACGACAGCGATCCGATCGCCGGCGCGGCCAAGTAGCGCCTGGGGGCGGCGCCCGATCCGGGGACCTGCCCGCTCCCCACGGGCTCATCGCCGTTTGGAAGTCGGCCCAAACCTGGTAGAAACCCCGGGCCATGGCCTTCCCGATCGATCTCGGCGCATTCCAGCGCGTGGCACTGGACCCCGCCGTACCTAGCCTCAGCGACGCGCAGCGCGCGCAGCTGCAGCGCAACATCCAGCTGTGCCGCGACAGCATCGTGTTCTTCACCGCGGTGGCCGAGGCCAAGGGGCTCGGCGGCCACACCGGCGGCCCCTACGACATCGTGCCGGAGCTGTTGATCGCCGACGGCATGATGCACGGACCGGCGGCCGCCGCGATCGTGCCGATCTGCTTCGACGAGGCCGGGCACAGGGTGGCGATCCAGTACCTGCTCAGCGTGCTGCGCGGCCACATGGCGGCGGAGCGCCTGCTGCGTTACCGCGAGGCCGGTGCGCAGCTTCCCGGCCACCCCGAGCGCGGCCTGACCCCCGGGGTGGCGTTCTCCTCGGGGCGGCTGGGCCACTTGTGGCCGTTCGTCAACGGCGTGGCGATGGCGCACCCGGACAAGGCTGTCATGCTGTTCGGTTCCGACGGCTCGCAGATGGAGGGCAACGACGCCGAGGCTGCGCGCATGGCGGTCGCGCAGCGGCTCGAGCTCAAGCTGCTGATCGACGACAACGACGTCACCATCAGCGGCCATCCCAGCCAGTACATGCCGGGCTACGATCTCGCACGAACGCTGGCGGGGCACGGGCTGCAAGTCGATGTCGGCCAAGGTGAGGATCTCGACGCGCTGCACGCGCGGATGTGCCGGGCGCTGCAGCTGAAGGGCCCGGTCGCGCTGATCAACAAGCGCACGATGGCGACCGGCCTGACCGGTCTCGAAGGCAGCCCCAAGGCCCACGACGTGATCAAGGCCAAGCTCGCGGCGCCCTACCTGGCCGCGCGCGGGCACGCCGAGGCGGTGCGCTACCTCGAGTCGCTCAGCGCCGGCAAGCGACCCAAGAGCTTCCGCGGCATTGGGCCCGGCGAATGGGGCAAGAACCGCGAGATCTTCGGCGCCGCGCTGGTGCAGGTGCTCGGCAACTTGAGCGCGGAGCAGCGCGCCCGCGTGCGCGTCTTCGACAACGACCTCGAGGGCTCCTGCGGCCTGGTCCACGTGCGCAAGGCGTTTCCGGAGCTTTACGTCGAAGGGGGTGTGATGGAGCGCGGTAACTATTCCGCCGCGGCCGGCTTCGGGATGGAGCCGGGCAGCCAGGGGGTGTTCGCCACCTTCTCGGCGTTCCTGGAGATGCTGATCAGCGAGATCACCATGGCGCGCCTGAACGAGGCCAATGTGCTCGCGCACTTCTCACACGCAGGCGTCGACGACATGGCGGACAACACCTGCCACTTCGGCGTCAACAACTTCTTCGCCGACAATGGCCTGCCCGAAGGCGACCACACCAGGCTGTACTTCCCGGCCGATCAGCACCAGATGCGCGCCGTGGTCGAGCGCGTGTTCGGCGACCCGGGCTTGCGCTTCGTGTTCTCCACGCGCTCGCCGGTGCCGGACATCCTCGGCGCCGACGGTAAGCTGCGGTTCGGCGACGACTACCGCTTCGAGCCCGGCAAGGACGACGTGATCCGCACGGGCAGCGCCGGCTACGTGGTCAGCTACGGAGAGATGGTGTTCCGCGCGCTCGACGCGGTGGAGCGCCTGCGCGAGCAGGGCCTCGACGTAGGCTTGATCCACAAGCCCACGCTCAACCTGATCGACGAGGACGCGCTGGCGCTTGCGGGCAAGAGTCCCTTCGTGCTGTTGGTCGAGAGTCAGAACCGCAACACCGGGCTCGGCGTGCGCTATGGCACGTGGCTGCTGCGCCGCGGCTATAGCCCGCGCTACGACCACCTCGGCACCACCCGTTCCGGCGTTGGCGGCCTGTGGGAGCAGCTGCCGCACCAGGGTCTGGACCCGGACCACATCGCGGAACGCGTGCGAAAGCTGGCCGGCTCAGGTGTGTAGCGCGCTTCTCAGCCGATTGCCGTGCCGGCTGCTTCGGCCATGGAGTTGACCGCTTCGGCAAGCCTTCGCTCGACGAGCTGCGTTATGCGCTCAACGGATAAGCCTGCGCGCGGCCACCTGCCTTGACCGGCGAGGGCCGATTCGCTTACCTACAGCTCCGTCCATATCTAGGGAGTAGTTCATGACCTACGAGGAAGCGCGCGCCCTGCTCGAAGGCCCCGGGGGCATTTTCGAGCTCGCCACCGAAGACGTGCTGGGCCGGCCGGCGCGCGTGTTCAAGCAGCGCGAGCGCTCCATGCGCGAGAAGGTGCAGAACGCGGCGGTGCTGCACGGCGACAAGCCGTTCCTGGTCTACGGCGGGCGGCAGATCAGCTACGCCGAATTCGGCGAGCTGGCCTGGGGCTCGGGCCATGCGCTGATCGAGCAGCATCGCCTCGAGAAGGGCGACCGCATCGGCATCCTCGCTTACAACCGACCCGAGTGGCTGATCGCGCTGTTCGGCGCGACTTCGGCCGGCGCTGTGGCCGTCGGCCTCAACGGCTGGTGGCACACGGAGGAAATCGCGTACGGGCTGCGCGATTCGGGCTGCCGCTACCTGATCGTGGACGAGCACCTGTACGAGCGCGTCGCTCCGGTGATCGACGGCATCGAGCACCTCGAGAAGGTGTTCTACATCGGCGAACGGCCGCCCGAAGGCACGCTGCCGATCGAGAGCCTGCTGCAGCGGCGCGCCGATCCGCCCGCGGTGCCGATCGCCGAGGACGATCCGTTCGTCATCCTCTACACCTCGGGCACCACCGGCCGTTCCAAGGGTTGCATCACGACCCATCGCGGCACGATCGCGCAGGTCCATGGCATTCTGCACAACTTCGTGGTCGGGATGCTGGTGCGCGGCGAGAACCCGCTGCAGGACGCCGCGGCCACCGGCCAGGCGATGGCCACCCTGCTCA
Source organism: uncultured delta proteobacterium (assembly GCA_963778655.1). GTDB lineage: Bacteria > Myxococcota_A > Polyangia > Polyangiales > JAFGIB01 > CAVZVA01. The sequence continues at coordinate 796,819 of CAVZVA010000003.1, read as the reverse complement.
CCTCGCCGCTGTTCCACGTGGCCGGGCTGCACAGCACGGTCTGCACCGCGATGACGGCCGGCACGCGGCTGGTGTTCGGCCCGCCCAAGTTCGACGCGCAGGAGGTGATGCGCCTCATCGAGCGCGAGCGCATCACCACCTGGATGGCGATCCCGACGCTGCTACAGCGCCTGCTCGACCACCCCAAGCTCGGCGAGCACGACCTCTCGTCGCTGCAAGGCATCTCCACCGGCGGCGCGCCGGCCGCGCCCGAGCTGCTGCAGAAGGCCTCGCGCCTGCTGTCGAGCAAGCCGCAGGCCGGCGCCTCCTACGGTCTGACCGAGTGTCACGGTATGGCCAGCGCGATCAGCGGTGCCGAGCTCGAACGCAAGAAGGGCTCGGTGGGTCGCCCGATGCCGATCCTCGAAGCCAAGATCGTCGACGCGCAGGGCAAGACCCTGCCGCCCGGCATGAGCGGCGAGATCTGCCTGCGCGGCGCGACCCTCACGCCTGGTTACTGGAACCGCCCGGACGCCACCGCCGAGACCTTGCGCGACGGCTGGCTGCACACCGGCGACGTGGGCTATCTCGACGAGGAGGGCTATCTGTACATCTCCGACCGCGCCAAGGACATGATCTTGCGCGCCGGCGAGAACGTGTATTGCGTCGAGATCGAGAACTGCATCAGCGACCACCCCGAGATCGAGGAAGCCGCCGTGATCGGCGTGCCCGACCAGGACCTGGGCGAACGCGTCAAGGCGATCGTGCGCAAGCGCCCCGACTCTGACATCGACGGGCTGCGGGTGCAGGCCCACGTGGCCCAGCACCTGGCCAAGTTCAAGGTGCCGGAGATCGTCGAGTTCACCGAGGACCCGCTGCCCAGAAACCCCGCCGGCAAAATCCTCAAGAACGTCCTGCGCGGCAGCAGCGTCCCCCCGTTGAAGGACAGCCTCTGAGCACGGCCGGTCCTTCAGGTGGGATCGATGATGCCCGCGCCGATCATGCGCAGGGCCGTGAGGCTGGGGACGAAGAAGTAGTCTCCGCCCCGCGTCTCCACGAAGCGCGGCAGCGCGCTGCACAGAAACGGCGGCCGGCTGTCGTCGGGGGCGCTTTCGATCATCAGGCGTCCCGCGGGCGCGCCTTCGGGCGTGGTGGCGTGGTTGCCGACGATCGGGTCCTTGTCGTTGCCGAGGCGGAAGTCGTTGCCGTAGTTGATCCACTGCTGCTGCACGAACTCGAACTGCCGGCGGATGCTCGCGTTGATCGCCATGAAGATGATGCCGTGGTCCCCGTCGTCGTTGCGAGCGTGCTGCGAGTCGCCATAGGGCAGGCCGCGTCGCAGGATCCGACGCCGGTTGTCCACCGCGCCCGGCGTCTCGAAGGCGCCGTGCTTGCCCAGCTGCAGCGCGCCGCGCGGATTGGCGCGGCGCGCATGGGCCCCCACCGGACAGCGCCCGCCTTCGAGATCCTTGTCGTAGTTGAACGCGACGAAGCGCGTGTTCAAGTCGGCGAAGCGGCGTTTGGCCGCCTCGCGCTCTTCGCGCGTTCCAGCCTTGGCGATCGCGACCTTGGCGGCGAGCCACTGCTCGCCAAACGCATCGGCTTCCGCTTGCGTCGGAAACGTGGTGATGGGCGCGCCATTGCGCCAGCGCCCCGCGAGCTTCGCGGCCAGCGCCTCCTTGCCGCCAGGGCAGCCCCGGCCGACCTCTTCCAGGTACGCGTCGAACGCGCCCACGTTCTCGTGCAGCTTCCGGTACACCAGGAAGGTGCCGTTCATCGCCAGCAGGGTCGGGATCGGCGCCTCGGGGTATTCCCCGGCCTCGTCCCGATGACCCAGCACGAACTCTCCGGTTTCCAGCGGTTCCCAGCCCGCGCGCGTCTCCGTCGGCTGTCCGGTGAGCTTGCCCCCGCCCACGACGTTCGCCTCGTTCGACGAGACGCCCTTGAAGAACGGATTGCTGATGCCGTCGGTGTAGCCGAAGTGCTCCTTGGCGGTCGGCTCGCCGTCCGCGTAGACCGCGCAGGCATCCTGGTAGGGAAGATCGGCGCGTCCGGCCGGGCCGCGATGGCCGACGCACAGCTCGACGCCGTCCTGCCCCGCGGGCAACAGCGAAAGGACCTTCTGGTAGCGCCGCTCGACCGCGGCGTCGTCCTGGCCGTTGATCCACACCAGGATGTGCACTTGGTCTTCCTGCAGCCACACCGGGTCCCAGCACGCGGGCGCGCTGACCCCGTCGTCGCCCAGGATGTCGCGCCGGGCGCGCATCCCCATCGCGAACTCGTCGGGGAAGCTCTGCAGTGAAGCGCGCGGCACGCCCAGCTCGCGCAGGCCGTGGTAGGTGAATGCGACGTTGGTGGTCGCCGGCGGCCGCGCTGTGCCTTCCTCGACTGAGCCGAACGCGTCCCACGGCGCGGAGGTGGTGACCAGCGGCGCGAGCGCGCGCACGAAGTGCCGGCCGGCCACGCCGTCGCGCACGCGAAACAGCACGTAGCGCGCCTTGGGAAAGCCGTAGCGCCCGTAGGCCTTCACGATGCTACCCTGGATGTCGTGTAGATCGAGCCTGGTCTGGTCCATGTGCCGTCCCCTTGCCCGCGCTTCAGCGCACCGGGCGCGCGCCGCGCTCGGCGGCCTCGAGCGAAGAGGCGCCGGGTGCCCAGCTCGGTGCGTCCGTGTCGAATGGGGCGACCCGGGCCACCAGCTCGGCGAACGCGCGCTGCAGCTCCGCCGGGCTCTTGCCCTGGTTTGCGTAAGCGAACTTCGACAGCTCCTGCTTGAGATAGAGCGCCTTGAGCTGCTCGGCCGGCGGGTCGTCGGTCGAGCCGTTGAAGTAGAAGGTGGTCTCGACCTGGCAGCGCTCGATGTAGCGCACGAAGCTTGCGGCGTCGTGCACGCTCGCCTTGAAACCGATGCAGTAGGCCCACACGTCACACACGAATTGCTGCGCGTGCTGCCACAAGCCCTCGAGATAGGGCCGGGGCTCGCCGTGAATCTCCGCCACGAACACCAGGTACTGCGACTTCAGGTGCTCGAGCTGCGAAGGCGCGCCCTGGTAGATCACGTCGTCCAGCACGAACAGCCGGCACAGATAGGTGTTGGGGACGCGCGCCAGGGGGCTGTCTTCATCCAGCGGCTGCGCGCGCAGCTGCGCCCTTACCAGCGCCGCGGCGCTCTGGTTTTGGGAGCTCGTCCGCAACAACGGACACAGCACGGTCAGCCCGTACGCCTTTCCGCTGCGGTTAGGCATCGGCCGCGTCCTTGAGCCGGTTCGGCTTGACCGGGTGCGCGCCCGAGTCGCTGTGGCGCGCGCGCGCGGCCACGATCTGCTCGCGCCCGTCGTCCTGCCTGCGCCGCAGCACGTCCTCGACGGCCAGGCTCACGATCGGCGTCGCCTCCATCTGCGAGAGATCATGCTGCAAGCCCTTGAGCAGCGCGTTGTACTGCCGCGCGAATTCCTCTGCCGATACGCCGGCGGTCTTGGCGACCAGCTCGCACAGCCCGGCCTTGACCCGCTTGGCCGACTTGACGTCGTTCGATGAGGCCATCGGATAGGCGTTGTAGTAGTAATCGGTCCAGATCTGTGAGTCGTTGACGTAGCGGTGAAAAGGCTGCTCGGGCACCGCTGTGGGCCATCCGATGTTCCTGAACCACAGCAGGTTCAGGCCGCTGGGAATCGCCGAAGCAAACGAGTCGACGTACTGCTCCCAGCTCCCGTTGAAGTTGCTGAAGAAGAACATGTAGCCGTAGCGCAGGTCTTCTTGCGGCTGCGACGGCTCCAGCTGCGGAAAGTCGCGCCCGCGCACGATCACCCAGCGCGCGTAGTGGATCAGCGACAAGGTGAGCAGCCCATCGAGCTTGGAGCGGAAGATCGGCGTGCCTACCAGCCAGAAGATCAGCTTGTTGATCGGCACCACCAGCGGCTTGATCGGCGTCAGCAGATTCATCGCATAGGCTTTTCCTGCGATGTTCGACATGCAGTCCCCCTGTGGGCGAGGTTTCGTGCGCGCAGTCTACACCGGCGGGCCGAGCCCCCGCGTGTTTGTAACGATGCGCCTGCAGGCTGCCGACGCGCAATGACGTCGGCCACACCGGACGGGTTGCCGGCCGCCCGCGGTCCGGCCCTGTGTCTCCGGATGGACAGTGTGGTCCATACACCACAGGATCGCGGGGGTGAGAGCCGCTGCCATGTCCAAACGCAGCCAGGCGCGCGGCGGTCGTCGGGCGCGGCTGTGGGTCATCCTGGCCAGGCGGGCTCCGTTTGGCACGGAGCCTGCTTTGCATGGCGGCTGACCCGAACGGCGAGGTTTTCACGATGCGGATGGCAGCGTTGGCTCTCGGTGTGCTAGCCGCGACCCCCGGGTGGGGCTGCGGCGGTGGGGGCGCTGCCGGCGGCACCCCGGGCGAAAAGGGCAAGGCCGAGTTCAGCTATCAAGGCGCCGGCTGCTTTTTCGGCTGCCCGCTGGAGCAACCGCTGCTTTCGGGCACGCGCACCAGCATTGCGGTCACGGGCCCGGGTGACGCGCGCGGCGTGGAGGTTGTCTCGAGCAAGCCCGCCGTCGCCGACTTTGCGCTGGAGCGCAGCTGCTACTGCGAGCGCAAGGACGGCGGCGATGGGCACCTGCAGATCGCCGAGGACGCGAGCTGCGACGGGATCTGGGTCAAGCACTGCGACAACACCGTGCTGGTGCTGGCCAAGGACGCCGGCCAGACCCGGCTCGAGCTGCGCGACGCGGACGGGGCGCTGATCGACCAGGTGCCCGTGCTGGTGCACCAGGCGACACGCGTCACGATCGAGGCCACCTATCAAGACCGCCTCGGCGCCGAGAAGACCACCGGCGTGCAGCTCGTCCCGGGCGCGAGCGTGCAGATCGACGCGACCCTGTACGACGCCGATGGGCGGGTGCTGCTGGCGCCTGAAGGCGTTCAGTGGAGCGTGGCCGATGACTCGGTCGCCACAGTCACCGCGTTCTTGCTCGGCAGCGGCAAACAGATCGACGCCGGCACCAGCGTGGTCATCGACGCCGTGGCTGCGGGCACGACCACCTTGACCCTATCGGTTCCAGGCCTCGAGCAAGCGATCGGTGTCGACGTGCAACCCAGCCCGTAGCCGACCGCGAGCACGGCCACGCCTGACGGTCACGACCACGTGCAGGAGGGCGGGGTGGGTCTCAGCCGTCCAACCCGCGCCGCGTCAGCTCGGCCCGCAGCTCGCTCAGGTACCCGGCCGCTTCGGGCGTGCCTTCGGCTGGGGCCCACGGGGCGAAGCTCTTGTCGCTAGCCGGCGCGTACGGACCGGTCTTGACCTCGTAGAGCACCGTGTCGGGCGAAAGCGCGACCAGCGAGTGATACACGCCCGGGCCCAGGTCGACGCCGAGCGCGTCCCCCTCGGGGTCGAGCCGCAGGCAATCGCGCACGCGGCCGTCGCCCTCGAAGGTGAAGAACGCCACGCGCCCGCGCAGCAACACCCAGGCCTCGGCTTTGGGCGGGTCCAGGTGGCGGTGGGGCCGCACGTAGCTGTCGGGCTGCATGGCGTTGAGCATACGGTGTAGCGGGTCCGCGTCGTGCTTGTGGAAGGGCTGGATCATGCGGCGCCGCGGGCTGCTGCGCGAGTAGCTCAGCGCGGTCTGCACCAGCTCGCGCGTGATCACGCACAGCTCACCCTGCGGCGGCGGCAGCGCGAGTCTGTAGGCCTCAGGCATGCGGCCATCCCAGCATCCGCGCCCGCGCTTGTCCACGTGCCATATGGGCCGGCGCCCCGCGTCTCAGCCGCGGGCGATGCGCTTGATGCGCGCCCAAAGGCCGGAGCCGATCGCCGCGTCGGCGAGCTCGAGCACGCGCTGCAGCGCGACCAGCAGATCGCCGTCGCCGGCCCAGTGCTCGCGGGCGACCTCGCCATGCCCGCTGCAGACCAGCCGGTGCAGCACATACGCCGCGAGCGCGGCATCGTCGAGGTAGCCCACCGGGCCCATCAGCCCTTCGGGCAGCAGGTCGAGCGGGGAGACGAAGTACACGATCGCGACCGCGAGCCTGGCGCGCTCCGCTGCCGGCACGCGCGGGTCGGCGCTCAACCGGCACAGCAGGTGGAACAGGTCGGGCGCGAGCAGCAACACCTCGGCGTAGGCGAAGCCCGGGCCTCTGGCGTCCAGGAAGGCGCGTATGCGCCGCCGCAGCGACTGGTAGAAGTCGTCCTGCCGGCGCTGGCTGATCCCTTGGGGGGGCGACATCGGCGAGCCCGTTGGCGGCCCCTTTCCGCTCCGACGCAGCATAGCCGAAACCCGGGGTCCCGACACCCCGGTCCCCCCGGACCGGGAGCCACCGAAGCGACATTCGCCGCCGCGCCGTGGCCGTGCTACAGTGCGCTCGTCCTGCACTCAGATACTCCGCCCGTTCGGAATGATCCGCTCGAGTTCGTTTCTGTGCGCTGGCTGGCTCTCAAGTGGGGAGCAATCGGAGAAGGCCTACGCGCCGAGCGTTCGTCCGAATACTGGAAAAGGCGCACGTGTATCAGAGGCATCTAGACCATGAGTACAAAACTATTCGTCGGCAACCTGTCGTACTCCACCGGGGATGAGCGCCTGCAAGAGGCGTTTTCGCAGTTCGGCGAAGTGCTCTCCGCAAGCGTGATCATGGATCGCGCGACCGGCCAGTCGCGCGGCTTCGGCTTCGTGGAGTTCGAGTCGGACACCGCAGCGCGCAGCGCGATCGAATCGCTCAACGGCACCGTGCTCGATGGTCGTTCGATCACCGTCAACGTCGCGCGTGACCGCGGCGATCGCCCGCGCGGCGGCGGCGGTGGCGGCGGCTACGGCGGCGGCGGTGGCGGTGGCTACGGCGGTGGCGGTGGCGGCGGCGGCGGCGGCGGCCGTGGTGGCCGCGGTGGCCGCAACGGCGGCGACCGGCGCGATCGCTGGTAGTCGCGCTGTCTGGCGCGCCTCCTGCGTGCGGTCGATGCCCGATGCCCCACCCGCAAGGGTGGGGCGACCGGGTTGCTCTGCAGGGGTCTGCGCGCTCCCGACCCCTTGGATCCAAGGAGCGCGGCGGCGCGCGTCGTGATCAGCTTGCCGTCCAAGCGCCTGAGCCTTGTGCTCGGCGCGACAGTGGTCACGGAATTGTTAACTTGTAGTGGTTGCGTTCTGGGCGGGTGCCCGCTACCTTGGGGAAGGTACGGTTTGCAGTGGACTCGCTGCGCCAACCGTCGTTGCGGTAGTAGGAGCCCAGCTCGACCCGCGCCGACGCGCGCGCTGCGGCGCCTCCGTGCGCCCGTGCCGGACGGTGTGCCGGGTCGCGCAGTGGGGCGCCCTCGGTGCACGGCATACCTCGGCCACCATGGCCGCGGAAGGGAGCACACATGCCGAGTCGAGCGCGGGACACCAGGGCAGCCGGACAGCAGGCCCCGGGGCCCGACGATTCCCCCTTCAGCACCGGTGAGCGTCCAGCGACGCGCCGCTTCTACGAGCCGCTGCCGCTGGGCAGCGAGGCGTTCTTGGCGCCGCTGCCCGCACCCGCTGAGGAGACCTCGCGGGTTCCGCGCGGCGTGTGGGTGCTGGCCGCCACGCTCGGCGCGGCCGTGCTGGTGTCCGCCGGTGCGCTCGGGCTGGCGTGGCGGATGAAGCACCCTGCGCCCGCGCGGCCCGCGGCGCGGCCGCCCGTGCAGGCCAAGGCTTCGACCGTCGCGGCCACGCTCGCGCGGGAGCCGAGCCCTCCGCCAGCCGCTGCTGCGGCGGCGCCTGCCAAAGCCGCGGCGCCCGCGGTTCAGCCCGCCGAGCGCAAACCCGAGGTGGTCGCGAAGGCGGTCGAGCCCGAGGTCCAGTCCGAGCAGCCTGCAGCCGCGAAGCCCTCCGCTAGCGCCGAGGACTCCCACCACCACCACCATCACCACGGGCACGCTTCGAAACCGGCCAGCGCGTTGCCGCCCAGACCCCAGCGCGCTCAAGTCATCGCCGCGATGCAGCGCGTGCAACCCGCGGTCGACGCCTGCTTTGGCAGCGCGCACGGCAGGCTGATGGCCGACATCAACGTGCTCGGCCGAACCGGGCGCGTCACGACCGCCCGGGTCAACGGCCTGCGCGGACCGATCGGCTCGTGCGTGGCGCGTGCGGTGCGGCGCGCCCGCTTCCCGCAGTTCAGCGACGACTCGCTGACCATCAGCTATCCCTTCGCGCACTAAATTTCGGTGCCTCGCCCGTCGCGCGCGCTCACTTCGCGGGCGCTTTGCCGACGAACACCGTCACGTCCGCCGACAGCCCGGCGCGCAGGGGCACGCCGGGCGGCGTCTTCCACGCGATCCGGACCGGGACACGCTGCACGACCTTGACGAAGTTGCCCGAGGCGTTGTCGGGCGGCATGAGCGAGAAACGCGCCCCGGTACCACCCGCCAGGCTTTCCACTGCGCCTTCGAAGTGATGGCCGGGGTAGGCGTCGAGCACCACGTCGGCGCGATCGCCCGGGTGCATGGCGCCGATCTGGGTTTCCTTGAAGTTCGCCACCACGTAGCTCGTATCCGGCACCAGCTCCGCGAACGGTTGCTTCGCGCCCACGAGCTGGCCCTCGTGCACGGACAGGTTCGAGACCATGCCGTCCTGCGGGGCGCTGGCCTGCGTGTACGAGAGCTGCAGCTTGGCCAACCGGAGCGCGGCCTGCATCGATTGCACGCGCGCGCGGGCGAGGGCCGCCTGCGCGTGCGCGGCGGAGATCTGAGCCTCGATCGGGGTGCTGGCGGCGAGCTTGCCCTGCGCCTCGGCCACGCGGCTGACCGCGCCGCGCTTGGCGTCTTCGGCGGCGGCCAGCGCGGCTTCGGCCTGGCTCAAGGCCGCGCGCGCGGAGTCGTCCGCGGCTTGGGCGCTGTCGAGCTGGTCCTGCGCGATGGCGTTGCCCGCGCGCAGCTGCTGGATGCGCGCCAGATCGAGCCCGCTCTTGCGCGCATTGGCCTGCGCGTGCTCGAGCTCGGCGCGCGCCACTTTGATCCGGGACTCGGCGCTCTGCACGTCCACTTGCGAGCTCGAGACCTGCGCCTTGGCGCTGTGCAGGCCGCCGGTCGCGCTGGCCGTGACCACTTGCTCCTGCGCCTCGGCGGCCTCCACCTGCGCCTGTGCAACGGCGAGATCCGCCTCGGCCTGATCGACCCGGGCCTTTTCGTCCGCGTCGTCGAGTTGGAGCAGCAGCTGGCCGGCCTTCACGCGCTGGTTCTCGGCCACCAGCAGCTTGCGCACGGCCCCCCCGATGCGCGGCGCGAGCGGGACGACGTCGGCATCCACCTGCGCGTCGTCGGTGCTCACCTGACCCGCGGTCACGAGCATGTAGACGCCGAGGCCGGACAGGCCCAGCAGCACGACTATCGCCAGGATCGCGAATGGGCGGCGGCTGCTGCGTACGCTCGGCGCGGGGGCGGGCGCCACTTTCTGCAGCGGTTTGGCTCGGGCGACGTCGTTCATGCGGACCGATCCTCGGATTCTACAGCTCGAGCTGAGCCTCGACCGGCTTGGCGTCGGCGCTGGGGGACTTCAGGAACAACACCAGCGGCAGCGCGCACAGGAAGGTGACGCCGGCCAGTAAGAATAGCTTATCGAAGGCCAGGGTGGCCGCCTGCCGCTGCACCGACCTGGCCAGCGCGCGCAGCGCGGCCGTGTGGGCGGACACCGCGTCCATGCCGTGCTGAATGAGAGCGTGCTGGATGGTGCCGAGCCGCTGCTGCAGCTCGAGGCTCTCGGGGGTCAGGTGCGCGCTCAGCGACGCCCTGGCGTCGACGCCGTAGGTCGCGAGTAGTGTGGCGAAGATCGCCAGCCCGACCGAGCCGCCGATCTGCCGCAGCAGCGAGTTGAGGCCGGTCGCGTCCGGCATCAAGTGCTTGGGGATCGAGGCCAGCGAGACCGTGGTCAGCGGCACGAACAAGCAGGCGAAGCCGACCCCCTGCACAACGATCGCGGCGATCACGTCCGAGGCGCCGCTGCCGAGGGTGAGATGGCTCATGTCGTAGGCGCCGTAGGCGAAGAACGCAACGCCGATCGAGACCATCAAGCGCGGCGAGACGTGATTGTAGAGCCTGCCCACGATCGGCGTGGTCACCATCATGACGAGCACGCGCGGCATCAGCGCGATGCCGCTCTGGGTGGCACTGAAGCCGAGGTACTCCTGCATGAACAACGGCAGCAGGAACATGTTGGACAAAAGCAGCGCGAACATCACCGCGCTGATCAGAGTGCCCGACAGAAAGACCTCGTCCTTGAACAGGCGAATGTTTACGGCCGGCACCGGCGCGGTCAGCTCGCGCAGCACGAACGCGGCGCCGGCCACCAGCGCGACGATGAAGAACGAGGTGATGACGCGGGAGTCGAACCAGTCGTCGCGCGCGCCTTCCTCGAGGAAGTACTGCAGAGCCGCCAGCGCCACACACAGCAGCGCGATGCCCATCCAGTCGACGTTGGCGCGCTGGCGTTCGGCCAGATCGCGGTTCTTGGCCAGGATCTCCGGATCCTCATGCACGAAGGTGCCGACCATCACCAGCCCGAGCAGGCCGATCGGGAGGTTGATGTAGAAGATCCAGGGCCAGCTCCAGTTGTCGACGATCACGCCGCCGAGCGTGGGGCCGACCGCGGGGCCCACCATGATCGCCATGCTGAACAGCGCCATCGCCATGCCCTGCTCTTCGAGCGGGAAGGTCTGGCGCAGGATCGCCTGCTCGGTCGGCTGCAAGGCGCCGGCGCCGAAGCCCTGCAGCACGCGAAAGGCGACCAGCGACGTCAGCGAGCGCGCGGTGCCGCAGAGCGCCGAGCCCAGCACGAACAGCCCGAGGCAGAACATGTACACGCGCTTCTGCCCGAACATGCGGCCCAGGAACGCGGTCAGCGGCATCACCAGCACGTTGGCGAGCGCGAAGCCGGTGGTGACCCAGGTGATCTCCTGCACCGTGGCGCCGACCGCGCCGCGCATGTGGGGGATGGCGACGTTGACAATCGACGCGTCGATCGTGCCCATCAGCGTGCCGAAGGTCACCGAGACCGTGACCAGCCACTTGTTGACTGCGGGCCGTTGCGCTGTCGGGCTTGGCGCCTGGGCCACCGCATCCATCTGCGCCGGAGCTTGACGGGCGCGCCGCCAAAGTGCAAATCGCGGGCGCTTTTGGCTCGCACCACGCACTGTGGTGAACGCGAGTGGCATGATGCCCCCCATTCCTCCACACTGAGGATCTGACGATGGGTGTGTCCGCGCTTCGCCGTATGCTGCCGCTGCTCGTGCTCGCCGCCGTGCTGTGGTCGCCTGCGCGGGGCCGGGCGCAGGAGCGAACGCGCTCGACCACGGACGCGGTCTCGCTGCTGTCCTACGGGTTTCGCGGCTTTTGGACCGGGGCCGAGCTGGGGTTGGCGGTGGGCTATCTGTCCACTGGACGGCGCTACGAGTCGCGGGAATGGCGCAAGCTGGTGCTCGGGGCCGGGATCGGTGCGGTGGCCGGCGTGGGGACGGGGCTGGCGCTTGCAATGGTCGATGCAGCCGACGGCGCGCCCGGCACCGGTTGGTTCGTGCTGCGCGACATGGGCTACGCCTCGATGCTCGGCACGCTAACCGGTGCGGCGGTGGGCGCGCTGTTTTGGGCCGGCTCCGGCCACGCCAAGGACGTGCTGATCGGGCTTTCGATCGGTACCCTGGCCGGCGCGGCCGTGGGTGTGGTGTTCGGCGTGATCGAGGGCGCAGGCAGCCGGCGGCGGCGCGCCGCCAGCGCCGAGCAGGCACGGGGGCTGCAGCTCACGCTGACGGTGGCGCCGGTCCGCGGCGGCCCCACCGCCTTCGGCCCGGGCTTGCGCGGACATTTCTAAATGACCGATCACGAGTCGGCAACGGCCATGCCGATCGGTCACTCGCGCGTCTTTGCGATCAGTACGCCGGCGGCTTCCAGCGCGTCGAGCTCGGCGTCACCGGCGGTCAGCCATTGCCGCAGCACCTCCCGGTTGTGCTCGCCGCGATGGGGAGCGCCGCTGCGCACGCCGCTGTCCGCGTCGGAGAAGCGGTAGGGCGACTGGATCACCTCGCGCGTGCCGCCGCCGCGATCGTCGACCCGCGCGATCGCGCCGCGCGCGCGCAGCGCCGGCGAGCGCAGCGCGTCCTTCGTGTGCTTGACCTCGCCGAAGGCGAGCTCGGCGTCCGAGAGCGCGCGCAGTAGCTCGGCGCGATCCTCGAAGCGCCCCAGGAACGCGCCCACCACGGCATGCCGGTGTGCCGCCTTGACCTCGATCGACGCGCCCCGCGGTGTGGTGTCCTGCAAGCCGTGGGTCGCGTGCAGGCGCTGCCACACCCAACGGAAGTCGCCGGCCAGCACGATCGGACCGCCCGCTACGTCCCACACCTCGTTGACTACCACCCCCTCGCGCGCGCGCACGCCGTCGAGCGCGAGGTGCACGTAGTCGTCGGTGGCCAGCATGCTCTCGAGCATGCTGATGTCGACGTGCTGACCGCGGCCGCTGCGCGCGCGCAGCAGCAGCGCGCTGAGCAGCCCGACCAGTCCGTGCAGCGCCGCGTTCATGTCCGCAACCGAGATCGGCGGATCGACCGGCCGCGCGGAGGTGAGCGCGGCCTGGCGCTCGACGATCCCGCTCTCCGCGTGCACCACCGACGCGTAGGCGGGGCGCTTGGCTTCCGTGCCGTGCTGACCGAAGCCGCTGATCGACAGCATCACCAGCCGCGGGTTGCGGCCGTGCAGGCGCTCGAAGTCGAGGCCGTGCTGCTCCATCACGCCCGGTCGGAAGTTCTCGATCAGGACATCGGCGCGCTCGGCCAATCGGGCCACCAGCTCGGGCCCGCCCGGCGCACGCAGGTCCACGCACAGCCCGCGCTTGCCGACGTTCTGCTGAGTGTAGTAGCCGGAGAGGCCGGCGATCCGCTTGCCCCACTTGCGCGTCACGTCGCCCTCGGGCGGCTCGAGCTTGACCACGTCGGCCCCGAGATCGGCCAGCATGCGGCCGACGTACGGTCCGGCCAGCACGCGCGAGAGATCGAGCACGCGCAGACCCTCGAGCGGCCGCTCGGCCGCGTGCGTTGGCGTGGCCGCGTCGCTCATGCCGGGTCGCTGATGCCGACGGGACAGCTGACGCCGGTTCCGCCGAGGCCGCAGTAGCCGTCTGGGTTCTTGGCCAGGTACTGCTGGTGGTAGTCCTCGGCGTAGTAGAATTCGGGCGCTTCGCGGATCTCGGTGGTGATCGCGCCATGGCCCCGGGCCGAGAGCAGCCGCTGGTATACGTCGCGGCTGGCCTCGGCCGCGCGGCGCTGTGCTGCGGAGAAAACGTAGATGCCGGAACGGTACTGCGTGCCGACGTCGTTGCCCTGGCGCATACCCTGGGTCGGATCGTGATTCTCCCAGAACAGCTTGAGCAGCGCCTCGTACGACGTCTGCTCGGGATCGAACGCGACCCGTACCACCTCTGCGTGCCCGGTCAGGCCGCTGCAGACTTCCTCGTAGCTGGGGTTGGGCGTCAGACCCGCGGCGTAGCCGACCTGTGTGCTCAGCACACCCGGCGCCTGCCACAGCTTGCGCTCCGCGCCCCAGAAGCAGCCCATCGCGAACATCGCGAGCTCGGCACCGGGCCAGGGCGGCTGCATCGGGCTGCCCTTGACGAAGTGGTGCGCGCTCGCCGGCATGCGCTCGCTGCGGCCGGGCAGCGCGGTCTCGGGCGTCGGCAGCTTGTTCTTGGCGCGCGTGAACATGAGGCTCGCAGCCCGTCCACTCTTCCCCGCTCCCGCGCGTTGTGCAAGAGGAGGCGCGCCCGCGCTGGCCGCGAGGCGCGGCCTCGCTACTTCTGGAGCTTGAACGGGAAGTTGATGCTGAAATTCGCCTTGGCGAACTTGGGGAAACCCGCACCGCGCACGGCGCGCGCAATGCACGAGCCGACCGAGCCGCCCACGCCGTTGACGCGCACGCTCGATACCTTTCCGGTGAAGCCGATGACCGTGATCGACACGGTCGCGCTGCTCGCCTCCAGCGTCTGTCCTTCGGCGCACGCCTGCACCGCGGGCTCGACGCCGTGCATCGCCGCGAGCACCTGATCGCGGGTCGGCGCCTCCGGCAACGCCGCGCTCGCGGCAGCCGCCTCGGGCGCGGCCGCGCCATTCTTGCCGGGCACCGCGTCGTCGAGCAGCTCGTCGATGCTGCGGCTGCGCGCGGGCTCCTTGGGCTTGGGCAGCGGCGTGTCGTCGGCCAGCGGATCGGGAGCCGGGCTCTTGGTCGGCTCGGCCTTGGCTGCCGGCTTCTTGTCGCCGAGCAGATCGTCGATCGATGGCGACGGCTCCTTCTTCGCAACCTTGGCGTTGTCGGCGACCGCGTCCTCGAGCGCGTCCTTGGGCGCCGGCTTGGCTTTGGCGACCTTCGCGCTCACCGCGGCGGCGGCGCGCGCGTGCCTGACGTTCGCGACTCGGACCGGCTTGCTCGCGTGCACGGGCTCCGCGGCAGGCTCCGGCTCCGCCTCGGGCGCGGCCGCCGGCTGCTGCGCTTGGGGCGCGGGCTCCGTTGCTGCGGGCGCCGGCTCGCTCGGCAGCGCGGCCTGTGGCGCCGCCGCCGGCTCCGCCACCGGCGCGACCGGCGCAGCCACCGCCACCCGCGTCGGTGCCGGCTGCGGGCGCAGCAGGTAGACCGCGGCCACTGCGGCCACCGCGATCATCCCCGAGCCGGCCAGGATCGCGAACGGCACCGCCTTGTTGGGGCGCGTCGAGGGGCGATCGATCGGCGCCAGGCTGTCGAGGTTGCCGAAAGCGCCGGTCTGGCTGGCGAGCACCAGCGTCTCGTCGCGCGGCGGACGCCCGCTTCCCCCGTTGCCCGGCAGCGGTACGGGCGTGGTCGCGTCTTGCGCGCCGCCGCGCGCCAGCGCCGCGAGCGCGCGGATGTCGATCAACCCCGAGCCTTCACCGCCGGCGAAGCCGCCGCGTGGCTGGGGCGGCGCCGAGGCGCCAGGCATGCTCAGGCTGCGCGCCGAGAACAACACCGAGTCCTCGTTGCGCTCGCCCGTGAGCTGAACCGGCCGCGCGCTCGAGAACGTGGGGGCCGAGTCGAAGCCGCGGGCTTGCTGGGCGTACATTTCGGGCGGCTGGCTCGGGTGCGTTTGCTCGAGCGCGGGGCTCGAGCCCAGCGAGGCGGCGAAAGCGTGGGGCGGTTGGCTGGCGCGCGCCGCCGAGCGCGCGGCGAAGGCGCTGCGCGCCGAAGGTTGCAGCGTTTCGGCCAGCGAGGGGCTCGACTGCAGCATGCGCGCGGGCGTGTCCTCGCCGGTGAACGCGGGCGCGTAGCTGGGATCGGTCGGCGGAGCGCTCGGGTGCGCCACCGCCATGGTGGGCGCTTCGTCGCCCGCGACAGCGACCGCACGTACCAGGGTGTCGGACTCCGCGGCAGTCTTCCAGTCGCTGTAGCCCTCGCGCCACACGTGCGCGTCCCACGGCAGCTGACCTGCGCGCAGCATGTTCGCCATCTGTTCGCTGGCGTAGGGGCCGTGCTGCTCGCCGTCCAGGCTCACGTGCCACGGCGTCTGCTCGTGCGCGGCTTCACGCGGCGAGCTGGTCGCGCCCGCTACGTCGTGGTCGCCTCGCACCGTGATGGTGGCGCCGCACTTGCGGCAGCGGATCTTGAGCTTGCGCCCAGCGACGCGTTCATCGGGGATCTGGTACTTCGCCTGGCAGGCGTCACATACGACTTTCATGGTGACTCTGTCCTGTGAGCTGCTCGCAGTGGATGTGGGCCGGTCACGTTCGGAGCGCGACTCGCAGGCACGCGAACGATGCGAGCCGCGCGGCATGACCCGATGTGACTAAATGGGGACACTGAACCATCTTTGCACATTCGACAAGAGGGCGTGAGCACAAAGTGTGCGGCGCGCGCTCGTGTGCGGGCGGGTGGGCCTGCTGTCAGCCGGCTGTCGCGGCCGCTGCAAGGGGTGGTCCGGGACGGCCAGCCCGCGCTCGGCCCCGTAGCAACTGCCGGGGATCTCGCGGGACCGAGCCTTGGCCTGGCCCCGGCGGCCCACTTCGCGGCGCGTATCCAGGGCCGCCGCGACCCGATATAACCTGACCCGCGATCCCGATGGCGACCGCGCGAAAAACCCCGAAGAAAAAGGGGACCCGGAAGAAACGCCGGGTGTCGATCGAGCCGGTGCAGGTCGCGCCGAGCGCGCTGCCCATAGCGCTCGGCGAGCTGGGCGCCGAGCTGCGCGCGCTCGTGGACACGGTGGTGGGCGACGGCGGCGCGCTGATCGGCGCTTACCGCGAGCCGCTCGGCGGGCACGCGCTGTTGTTGGTGGCGCTGCCGATCGAGCGCGTGGCGGCCACGCCGTTTCAGCGCGACGTGTCCGAGGCGCATGTGCGCAAGCTGATGCGGGCGATGGACAAGACGCGGCGCTTTCTCGATCCGATCATCGCCGTGCGCCACGACGGGCAATACCTCACGCCCAACGGACACCACCGCCTGGTCGCCATGAAGGAGCTCGGCGCCTCCGCGATCACGGCGCTGCTGGTGCCGGAACGCGAGGTCGCCTACCAGATCCTCGCGCTCAACATCGAGAAGGCCCACAACCTGCGCGAGCGCGCGCTCGAGGTGGTGCGCATGTACCGCGACCTCGCCGGCCTGGAGACGCAGACAGGCTCCGCGCGCAAGGAGAGCGACTACGAGCTGGAGTTCGAGGAACCGGCGCTGGTCACGCTGGGCTTCGCGTACCAGCAGAAGGGACGGCTGTCCGGCGGTGCGTACCATCCGGCGCTGCGCAAGGTGGACGCCTTCCTGCAGCAGCCGTTGCACGCCGCACTGCAGGAACGGGAACGGCGCGCCGGGCGCGTGCTCGAGCTCGACGAAGCCGTGACCGATGCGGTGCAGAAGCTCAAGGCGCGCGGGCTCAACAGCCCCTACCTGCGCAGCTTCGTGGTCGCCCGCATCAACCCGCTGCGCTTCATCAAGGGCGAGCTGCCGAGCTTCGACGCGCTGCTGGACACGATGCAGAAGCGCGCGCGCGGGCTCAAGCTCGAACGCGTGCAGGCGTCCGATCTGGCGCGCAGCGGCGGCGCGGCGCCCGAAGAAGACTGAGCCGGGGATGCGCCTGGAGCAGCGGCCGCTGGAGACAAGCTCGCGGGTGTTCGAGCCGGAGCTGGCGTGGAGCGAGGCGCCGCCCGAGCCGCGGGCAGAGGACTTCGCGGAGCGACAGATCGGGGTGCTGGTCGAGCAGGGCAACTTCGAGCGCGCGCGCGTGCTGCTGGCCAAGCGCGTGGCGGCGGGTGAGCGCGAGGCCGGGCTGTTTCTGGACGCGATCCGCGTGGAGCGCAGCGCGGCGCCCGGCGGCGAGGCGTGGCAGGCGTGGCTCACGCGTGCGCTCTCGGCCGGCGTACCGGTCGCGGGGCGGCTGCCCGGGCTGCTGCCCGTTTCGGCGCTGCGCGCGTATCTGGCGCGGCTGCAGATCGGTTGGGCCGTGCTCGAGCAGCAACCCGATCGCAGGGCGGCCCGCGAGCTGTTGTGCCTGCGCCTCGAGCAGCAGCTGCTGCTCGAGCCGGCCGGCGCGCTCGCGGAGATCGAGGATCCCGCCCTGCACCGCGGCGCGCAGCAGGACCCCGAGCTGCAGCGCGTGGCGCTGGCGGTGATGGCGGCGGTGGTGTGGCGCTATCCGGCGCGCGTGCTGGTGCTGGCGCCGCGCTACGGCGTTCCGCTGGCTTCGGCCGGGCCGCCGAGCGCGCAGGGGCTGGCTGGCCCCGAGCCGTTTGCCTTGCTGTGTGACGCCTACCGGCTGCAGGTCGGCTGGGACGAGGCGTGCCGCGAGCAGAGCTGGCCGCCGCCGCTGGAGCGCGCCCTGCGCGGCGCCTGGCTGCTGAGCCGCGCAAGCGGGCGCCGGGTGTACGCCGAGCTGCAGGCGGACTTGCGCGCGCGGCCGCGCGACTACCTGCGCTGCGCGGACGAGGTCGTGAGGGTGTCGCCGCCGCTGTCGGCCTGGCTGCAAGGCACGCTCGGCCGCGCCTTCGACGAGCTGTGCGGGCCGCCGCCGTGCGCGCCGCAGGCGCTGCAGGCGCCGCTGGCGGGTGGCGCGCGGGCGGTTTGGGGCGATCCGCTGCAGCGCGTGTGGCTCGGAGCGCGCGTGCTGGCGGCCGCCGCGTTCGCGGCCGCGTTGTGGCGGATCGGCGTGACCGGCTTGCTGGCGGGGCCGCCGGCCGTCGTTGTGCTGTGGGCGCTGCGGCGCGCGCTCGATGCCCTGCTGTACCGCCGCAATCTGCGCGCCTTGCTGCTCGAGCTGATGGTCACCCACGGCGCCGCGCCCGCGGCTCTGGCCGCCGGGCTGCGCGGCGCGGCCATGCCCGGGCGCAGGCGGCTGGCCGCGCGCTGCGAGCGCGATCGGGCGCTGGCGCTGATCGGGGCCCTTTGTGCCCACGCGCAGCCGCCCGCAGGCGCCCCTTTGCGAGCTGGTCCGGGTACGGCACCATGACCGCGACCGCCAAGCAGCGCGCCGCCGCGAGGGCGTAGGAGGCAAAGACCATGACGTCGGCACGAATCGAGCTCGCCAATCTCCAAGGTCGCGCGCAGTTGATCGCCGACGGAAGATTGATCGACGTCGAGCGGCGCTCGGGGCGGCGCTTTTCGAGCGCGCCGATGGAGGTGCTGGCGGTGTGGGAGTCGTTCTGCGAGTGGGCGCGGGAGCAGCGCGCCGACGAGAGCTGTGCCGTGCTCGAGCCAGAGCGGCTTGCGGCCTGCGTGCCGGCGCCGTCGCAGCTGTTTGCGATCGGCCTCAACTATCGGGCGCACGCGCGCGAGACCGGCGCGCCCCTGCCCAAGGAGCCGATGGTCTTCACCAAGTTTCAGAGCTGCTTGTGTGGACCGCGTGCCCAGGTGCCGATCGGCTCCGCATTCGTCGACTGGGAGGTCGAGCTGTGCGTGGCGATCGGGCGCGGCGGGCGCGCGATCGCCGCCGAGCGCGCGCTCGAGCACGTGGCCGGATACTGCGTGGGCCAGGACATCTCCGACCGGCAGCGGCAGCGTGCCGACAACCCGCCGCAGTTCTCGCTCGCCAAGTCCGGCGAGTGCTTCGGGCCGATCGGGCCGGCGCTGGTGGCGGCCGAGTCCGTGCCCGAGCCGGGCAATCTGCGGCTGACCTGCGAGGTGGACGGCGAGCGGATGCAGGAGGGTTGCACGGCGGACATGGTGTTTCCCGTGCCGGAGCTAATCGCCTACCTGTCCCGCTACTGTGAGCTGCGCGCCGGCGATCTGATCTTCACCGGCACCCCGTCCGGGGTCGGGGCGGGGCGGCGGCCGCCGCGGTTTCTGCTGCCCGGCGAGCGCGTGCGAAGCGAGATCGAGAACCTGGGGGTGCTCGAGAACCTGTGCGTGGAAGCCGTCCGGAAGCAGGACGGATGATTTCCGCGTTTTCCCGCCCGTGGGCCCCTGCAAACGCCTGCATCCCGCAAACGCCTGCATAGTGACGGGCGCGGGTGCGTCAGCTAGATTGCCTAGGGCCAGCGCTTGATAGTCAGGGATGTCGAGGTGACTGTGGGACGCGTGACTTGGTTAAATCGGGGGCAGTTTTGCATATTGGCTGGCCTGCTGGGGTGCGCCCATTCCGTCGGCAAGGATCCCGGCATCGGCGCGGACGGCGCGGTCACCTCCGCCGACGGCAGCGCGCTCGCGGGCGGGGGCAAGGACAGCGGGTTGTTCGGCAACGCCGATCCTTCGAAGCTGGCCGACGCCTCGCACGTGGTGCTGCCCAGGGATGCGGAGGTCACCGCGGACGCGTTCTTCGTCAACGATCCGCCGCCGCCGATGTGCGGGCAGGACGGTCAGATGACCTCGGTGCCGCCGCCGGGCGGGACGCCGGACTGTCCCGACGACAAGAACCGAGAAGGCTGCCCCTGTCCTCAGAAGGACATGACCGCGAGCTGCTGGCCGGGCAAACGCGTCAACCGCAATCACGGCATCTGCAAGGACGGCACGACCACCTGCGAATCCACGCTCGAGTTCGGGCTGCGCTGGGGCAAGTGCGAGGGCTACGTGTTGCCCAACCCCGCGGCGACCTCGGGGTCGGAGGCCTGCGGCTGCTTCTCCTCGGGAACGTGGAACCTGACCAACCTCGCGCCCTGCATCTTCCGCGGCTCGTCCACCTATCTGTACTCGAGCAAGCTCACCAGCGACGGCAAGATCGACTGCGGCGTCAACGTGCCGGAGCCGCCGCCGGCGCCGCCCGGAAGCTGGACCGACGACACGCTCAACGTCGATTGCGGCGGGCAGTTCAAGCTTTGCTACACGATCAAGGCTGGCGACGTGAACAACCCCAAGCCCGACGACTGTGTGATCATGCAGAGCTGCCAGGACGTGTGGTACCCGCAGGCCGGCACCGATCAGAAGCTCGCCGACTTGCCGGCCTGGAGCTCGAGCAATACGGCCTGCGCCGCCAAGTTCGACCAGAGCGGCGGCTACGGCGAGATGACCGTGGTCGGCAAGAGCGCCGAGTGCGATACGATCGACGACGGGATGGGCAATCCGTACGTGTTTCACCGCACCAACTACTGTCCGCCCAGCTGCCAGAACACACCTAACGATCCGGCCTGCAAGGTCTGTCAGACGGGCGGCTCCGGCATGTTCGGCCGTTGAGCTGTCTGTAGGGTCACGCGACCCTCCCGCCCCAGGACCCGCAGGGTCCGTAGCCAAGCTGTCGGGGCCCCGCAACGAGCGGACCTCGGCAGATCGGCTATGCTTGCGGCGCATGAGCGCTGATCGCGACGCGCCGCGCTACACGCCGATGCCGTCGGCGCTGCTCGGCGGCAAGTACGAGGCCGTCGAGCCGGTCGGTCGCGGCGGCATGGCGAGCGTGTGGCTGGGCTACACCCACGGGGAAGCCGGCTTTCGGCGCAAGGTCGCGATCAAGCGCGTGTTGACGGAGCTGACCCAAGACGAGCGCTTCGAGGCGATGTTCGTCGAGGAGGCTCGCGTGGTCGCCGACCTCAACCACCCCAACATCGTGCAGATCCATGATTTCGGGCGCGACCATCAGGGCGGCTACTTCATCGTCATGGAGTGGGTCGAGGGCCTGAGCCTCGCGGACTACGTGAAGGCGTTCGCGCGCGCCGGCGCCTTTCCGCCGTGGCCGCTTGCTGCGGCCATCTGCATCGAGGTGCTGCGCGCGCTCTCGGCCGCCCACCAGCGCACCGACGCCAGCGAGCGGCCGGTGCCGGTGATCGATCGCGATGTCACCCCCTCCAACATCCTGGTCGGGATCAACGGCTCGGTGAAGCTGATGGACTTCGGGCTCGCGCGCGCGATGGACCGGCCGCGCACCACCGACCCCGGCACGGTCAAGGGCAAGGTCGCGTACCTGGCGCCGGAGCTGCTCGACAACCAGAGGCCCGATCCGCGCTGCGACCTGTACAGCGTGGGCGTGGTGCTATGGGAGGCGCTGGCCGCGCGGCGCCTGTTCGGCGGTGAGGCGCGGACCGACGTCGAGGTCGCGCTGCGCATCCTGGAGGGTCGGGTGGCAAGGGTCGAGGAGGTGCGCCCGGAGCTGCCCGAGGAGCTGGCGGAGATAGTGGCCCGTGCGCTCGCGCGCCAACCGCGCGAGCGTTACCAGCGCGCGACCGAGATGATCGACGCTCTGGCGCAGCTGCTGCGTCGCCAGCGCGAGCCCACCGACGGACCGGCGCTGGCGCGCAGCGTGCGCGCGGCCAAGGCGTTGATCGCGGCGGCGCGCAGCGGGTCCTGATTCTAGCGGCCCGATCGCGAGGCGCGCGGCTTTGGGCGCGTCAGCGCCCGGGCCGGCTCCATCCCAGCTACCGGCACGGTGTGGTTGCCGAGATCGAGCACGTCGGCGAGCGCGAGCAGGCAGGCCGCGACCTTCTCGTAGAAGCGCACCTCGTGTCCGACGAAGTAGAAGCGCGGGTGGTCCTGCCAGATCTGGTGCAACGCGCGATCGAGGCGCCGCGCCTGAGCCGGGGTCTCGATCCGGTGCGGGTTCTCGGGCGGATAGATCTTGGGGTCGTACGCCGAGCTCTCCAGGAAGATCACCGCGTCGTAGCGGCGGTATTCGCTCTCGAGCGTGGTGCCCATCGCGCCCAGAAAGCGCGACAGCCCGCCGGGCCAATAGGCGGCGCCGTCCAGCCCGCCGCGATCGCAGATGTGCGGCCGGTCGGGCTGCTCGATCGCGAAGATGCCCTCGAGCGAGCGCTGCACCGTGAACACGGCTTGTTGCACCAGACGCTTGCCCGCGTCGTCGGTCGGGCGCGGGAAGCCGCCCGCGAACAAAGTGGTGGCCGACTCCGGAAGCACCGCGACCTTGTCGCGCAGCTGGCGCCGCAGCACCTCCAGGATCGCGGTCTTGCCGGCTGCCGGTCCCCCGGTGAACGCAACGCGGCACATGGGCGGGACGCTGCCCGCGGGGTGCGCCCGCGGGGCGCGAGCCGCTCGACTGCGTCTACCGCGCGCGTGGCTGTCGGAGGCTCGGGTCACGCGCGCACTCTACGCGAAGATCGGCTCGCGGGCGCGAAAACTGCGGCCAAAGAAGCAGGCGGTTTCGTGCGTCCGATCAGGCATCGGTTCACGAGTGAGCGAAGCGAGCCGCGCGGGAGGAGCACGTGCTGCTCCTGATATCTCACTGGTCGCCGCAGGTCGGGTTGACGCAGATCGCCGTGCCGTTTTCGTGACCGGGGCGGGCCGTGGCCGCGAGCGTCTCCGGTCGCTTGTCGTCGCACACCCAGGCCGGCGGGCAGTCCGCGTCGGTGTTGCAGCCGAGCACGCACACGTGGGCCTGCGGGTGGCAGAATAGCGAGCGGTCGACGCCGTCCGGCCACTGCGCGGTCGGCGCGTTCAGGCGCACCTCGCAGGCGGCGTCGCCCTCGAGCATGTGGCCGTTGCGCGTAACCTGGTCGCACGGTGAGCCGATGCTGGGCTCGCTGCCCGTGGCCACGTCGGTGCGATTGCTGGCCATGCCCTGGGCCTCGTTCAGGCACTCCAGCTTGACGGTCACGCCGTTGGGCGGGTGCGCGTTCGGGCTGAACGCCACGCGCTGGCTCAGGCTGCCCGGGCAGCTCATCTTGGTGTCCGGCGAGAAGTCGTCGTAGTACCAGCCGTCGGCGAACTGGGCACCGTCGGTGGTGGTCGGCACCGCGTGCTTGGTTCCGGGTTGGCTCGGGTCGTCCTTGACCGCGAGTTGCGCGACGCGGCAGATCGCGCCGCCGTTCCGGGTCGTGGTGGCTCCGCCCTGGTCGGGCGGCAACAGGAATTCGAAGCCCGGTGCGCCGCAGCGCGTGGGCGTGGTGTCGGGGTTGGCCAGCTGCGGCGGTGGCAGCTCCCAGACCACGTTGCAGGCGACCAGGCCCTGGTCGTTGCACACCAGCGGCCGCGGCAGGCACACGCTGGTCAGGCGTTTGGCGATCAGCGCGATGATGGTGTCGAGCGCCGGGCCGTAGTCCTGCTGGCAAATCGATTGGACGATCCCGTTTTCGCCGAAGCCCCGCGCCACCTGAACGATGCGGCGCGGCGGATCCGCGGTGGCGCCGTTGTCGCCGTTGCATGAGTGGACCAGCTTGTCGTCGTCGACGTTCGGCGTGCCCCGGTCGTCGACCTGCTCGATCATGCGCGAGTCGTTCAGGATGCCGTCGTAGAAGGCGTCGCGCGACGCCTGCTTGGTGAAGTCGACCTTGGCGATCGCGTCCTGGTCGACCAGATTGATCGGAACGCCCGTGATCGCGGCGAAGATCACCAGGTTGGGATCGGTCGGGCGCAGCGCCTTGAAGCCTTCGACGTAGCGCTCCACCGGGTACAGCGCCTGCTGGTTGTAGTGGCAGCGCACGTTCAGGCCCTGCTGCTGAAGCGGGTCGTCGGCGGACAGATTGTTGGGCAGATTGAACGGCCGCGTGTCCGAGGCCGAGCAGTCGTCCTCGTCGGTGAGCACGATGACCGCGATCACCGAGAGCCCGTGCGTCGGATCGTTGCGCAGAAAGCCCGCATTCTCCGCGTCGCCGTGCCCGAGTATTCCCAGGCCGGTGTCCGGGTCGACCAGGAACTCGATGCGGTTCTTGCCGGTCTTGGGATCGGGCATCGGATTCGAGCGAGGGCCACAGCGCCTTGAGCGGCGCTTCGAGCTGATGCTCGAAGCCGCAGCCGCCGGTGCCGACCAGTGCCACGCAGGCGAAGTCGGCGGCGGTCTGGTCGGACGAGCCGGTCTTCGCGTCGAAGCTCAGAAACGGGGGATAGCTCGACTGACAGCCCTGCGCGCCGGCGCTGGGGTGGGTCTGCAGCAGGCCGTCGTCGCCGAGCCCGCCGCAGCCGGTGGTTCCCGCGACTCCGGGCAAGCCCATGTCGCTGGTGACCACGCCCAGGTGCAGACTCTTGGGTGGCGGAAAGTCGTGCATCGGGTCGTCATCGCGGTGGCCCGTCGTCATTACCTTGATCAGGTGCGAGAACTGCGCGCGCAGCTTGTCCTGCTCCTCGCTCATGGAGTCGGAGTTGTCGACCATGAACAGCATGTCGACCTTGTCGATGTTCTCGACGCCGATCGTCTCCACCACGCCCGAGACCAGGCACGGGGTGAGCGGCTTGAGCTCGCGCCGCAGGCAACCGCCGAGCAGCAAGCTGGCTGCGGCCAGAAGCGAGATCGTGCTCGCGTGACGATGGCAGCGTGCAGGGCGCATGGATCCTCGGTCGCGACCAGGTGGTCGCGTGCGTGCGAAGCGCAGCGCGAGCTCGTTGAACGCTTTGGCTCGCGCTGGGCGGTGCAACTTCTGGTAGAGCGTCAGTGCAACATCCAGACCAGCGTCACGCGGGCGCGATCCTGTGTGCACTGCGGCGGCGCGCGCGTGTACGCGTGGCGCCGGCGCGTGCACGGGCTGCCAACGCGCTTGGCGGCGTTGCAATCGCGTTGCGCGTGCAGTTGCTGGCGGTGTGGGCGTGCGCCCACGCGCTGCCGAGCTCGCGCTCGGGTCCAAGCGTCTCGACCGCACGCGGCGTTGCCACTATGCTCGGCGGCGGTGTGGTACCAGGGGCGAGCGCTGGGGGCCTGGGTGCGTCGCGCTGGATATGCGCTGTGTGTGTGCGTGCTGCTGGCACCGAGCGCCGTGCACGCGCAGCCGGCCACGGCCGCGCCGGCCGGTGCTGAGGCCAGGCCCGCGCCCGGCATGCCGCAAGCCGGCACGCCGCCCCCTGCCGATGCGTCGACGCGAGCCTCGCCCGCGGCTGCAGCGCAAGCGGCGCCCCAGGCGGCAGCACGAGCGGCACCCGCGGCCGCAACGCAAGGGACGCCTGCGCAGGGAGCGGAAGCCGCGCCCGCGGCGGTGAGCCCGGCCGCGCCCACCGCTGCTGCCGCCGACACGCTGGCCGAAGACAGCTACCACGAGGCGTTCAAGGCGCTCGCGCGCGGCGAGCGCGCCCTGGCGCTGCGCCTGCTGCAGGCGCTGATCGCGGCCGCGCCCCAAAACCCGCTGGCCGCACGCGCGCGGCTGCTGTCCGCGCTGCTGGCGGCCACGCAGGCGCCGCTGCCGGTGGAACGCGCGCCTGCTGCGCGCGATACGCGCGGCCCGCGCCCCACCGCCACGGCGCGCGCCGAGGTGGTGTTCTTCCAGACCGTGCACGGGATCGCGCTCGGCGCCGAGGTCTGCGCGATGGCACGCTGCGAGCAGTCGCAACCCTGGGTCGCTTCATTGATGCTGGGCGCGGGCGCCGGCTTGGGCGCGAGCTTCGCGCTCACCGCCGACGGCGTGACACCCGGGCTCGCGCGCGCGACCACCGACGGGACGTGGTGGGGCGCGGCCAACGGGCTCGGCCTGCTGTATGCGTCGCGCGCGATCGATCACGACGGCTCGAGTGCCACGGCCGGCGCCTTTCTCGCGCTGGGCCAGCTCAGCGGGCTGGGGCTTGGCAGTTTCATCGGGCTGCAGCTGCAGCCGAGCGCGGGCCAGGTCTCGCTCACGGCTTCGGGCGGGTTGTGGTCGCTGGTGGTCGGCGGCCAATTCCTGGGCGCGCTCAAGCCGAGCTTCGGCAGCGGCACCTGGGCAGCGCTGCTGCTCGGCGTGGGCAACGCCGGCGTGCTGGGCGGCGGGCTGCTCGCGCGCGCGGTGCCGATGGCGACCTCGCGGGTATTGTTGATCGACGCCGGCGGCCTGCTCGGCACCCTGAGCGGGCTGGGCATCGCGCTGCTGGCTCAGGGCAAGCGCCCGGACGCGGCGCCGACATTGGCGGTGGGCCTGGTGGGCACGCTCGGTGGCCTGGCGCTCGCCTATCATCTGACCTCGGGTTGGGACCATGGCGAGGGCGCGGACAGCACCGACGCCTCGCTCGGGCTGGCGCCGCTGCCGGGCGGCCTGCTCGCCCGGCTGCAAGGCCGCTTCTGAATCAGAAGTGGAAGCGGCGCATCGAGACGTTCATCAGCAGACCGATCCCGATCATCACGGTCAGCACGCTGGAACCGCCGTAGGACACCAGCGGCAGCGTGATGCCGACTACCGGCAACAGGCCGCACACCATGCCGAGGTTGATCACCGTCTGCCAGAAGATCAGCGCGCTCACGCCCACTGCGACCACCGCGCCGAAACGGTCCTTGGCCTCCGAGGCGATCTTGAGGCCCCACAGCACCAGCACCGTGTACAGCAGCACCAGCACCAGCGCGCCGATGAAGCCTTGCTCCTCGGCCCAGACCGAGAACGGAAAGTCGCTGTGTGCGTCGGGCAGGAAGCGATGCTGCACCTGCGTGCCCTGCAGAAAGCCCTTGCCGGTCAGACCGCCGCTACCGATCGCCACCTTGGCCTGATAGGCGTGCCAGCCTTTGCCCAGGATGTCGTTTTCCGGGTCGAGGAAGGCCACCAGGCGCTCGCGCTGGTAGTCCTTGAGCAGGTAGCGCCAGGTCAGCGGCGCGCTGACCAGGAAGGACACCACCAGGGTGACGAAGGAGCGCAGCTTGAGGTGGGTCAGGAACATGATCGTGCCGAAGATCGCGGCGATGATCATCGCCGTGCCCAGATCCGGCTGCGCCAGGATCAGCACCAGCGGTAGGGCCAGGATCAGGCCCGGGATGATCAGGTCCTTGAGCGTGCGTCCCTCGGTGCGTGGGTCGTCGTGCAGGTGCTTGGCCAGCGCCACGATGAAGCAGATCTTCATCAGCTCGCTCGGCTGCAGCGAGAAGCTGCCAAGCGGAATCCAGCGCTGCGAGCCGCGCACCTCGCGCCCGAGCAGGAACACCAGCGCCAGCAGCGTGATGCCGACGCCGTACGCCACCCACGCGTAGCGCTCGTAGTAGCGGTAGTCGATCGACGCCACCAGCACGGCCACGCCGGCGCCCAGCGTGATCCAGTAGATCTGCTGGATGTAGATGTCGCGCAGCTGGCTCGGCATGGCGCTGGTCGCGCTGTACAGGTTGACCACGCCGACCAGCGCGATCGTCGCCACCATCACGAACAGCGGCCAGTCGAATGCGTCGCGAACGCCTTTGCTGAGGGTGACCATGCTGCGGTTTTCGAGGCTGGCTGATCTCTGCGGGCGACACAAGCGCCAGGGCTGTCGCTACCGCTTGCCCCGGGCGGCGACCTGGGCTTCCTGCGCGCCCTGCTTGTCGGCCTGCGCGCTGCGCGGCGGGCCACCGCCCAGCGCTTCCTGCAATACCCGCGTCGCGATCGGCGCGGCGTACTTGCCGCCCTGGCCGCCGTGCTCCACCAGCACCACGATCGCCAGCTGCGGGTCGGCCGCGGGCGCGAAGCCCGCAAACCAGGCGTGGCTGCGCCGGTAGTACCACGGGTTGGCCACGTCGACGCCGCCCGGCCGCCGGCCCAGCGAGACCTGCGCAGTGCCGGTCTTGCCCGCGACCGGCACGCCGCCCTCGATGCGCGCGTCGTAGGCGGTGCCGTTGGGGTCGTTGACCACGCCGAACATGCCGTCGCGCACGTAGCTGATGTGCGCGGGGTCCACGCTGACCGTGCGCCGCACGCGCGGCGGGAACTCCTCGATCACGCTGCCGTCGGGGGCCTCCACCGCCTCCACCAGCTGTGGCAGGTACAGCGTGCCGCCGTTGGCGATCGCGGCATAGGCCAGGGCCATCTGCACCAGCGTCACACGCGTGTCGCCTTGGCCGATCGCCGCGTTGAGCGTGAAGCCGATGTGGTACTGGCCGTTGTGTCGCTTCATGTACCACTCGCGCGTGGGCACGAAACCCTGGGCCTCGCTGTTGATGCCGATGCCGGTGACCTCGCCCAGCCCGAAGTCGTGGGCGAAGCTGGAGATGCGGTCCAGGCCGACCTGCTCGGCGAGGTGATAGAAGTACACGTTGCACGACTGGACGATCGCCTTGTGCATGTCGACGTCGCCGTGCACGTGGCTGCAGCGGAAGCGCCGCTTGCCGAGGTCGTAGTAGCCGGGACAATCGACGTGGACGCTGGGGCTGAGGATGTCGTCCTGCAGCGCCGCCAGCGCGCTGATCGGCTTGAACGTGGAGCCCGCGAAGTACGTCTCGTAGACCGTCTTGTCGATCAGCGGGCGGAAGGGGCTCTCGTTGAGCTCGGCGGCGCGCTCGGTGGTGAGCCGTCCGCTCATCTCGTTGAGGTCGTAGGCGGGCTTGGAAAACAGCACGCGCAGCCGGCCGGTGTGCACGTCGACCACGACGACCGCGCCGGAGGGATGGCCGCGGAACGCGCGCTCGACCACCCGCATCAGGTCCATGTCGAGCGTCAGCCGCAGGCTGCGTCCCGGCACCGGCTCGCGCCGGTGCTCCTCGGTGCGGGCTCGCGGGCCACCCGGCTCATCGTCGCGCCCGCGCAGGCCTACCACGCTGGTGAGCTCGCCGTCGTGACCGCGCAGGTAGCTCTCCCAGGCGGCCTCGACTCCGGTGCGGCCGATCGAGTCGCCGGCCTGGTAGCCGCGTTCGGGATAGCGCTTGAGATCCTCGGCGTTGACCTCGTTGAGGTAGCCGATGGCGTGCGCGGCCAGGCTGCCGAAGGCGTAGGCGCGCACGGGCACGGCCAGGATCTGCAAGCCGGAGATCTCGCGCTTGTGGGTTTCGAGCGCCGCCAGCTGCACGCGCGTGATGTCGCTGTACAGCTCGACCACGTGGGAGCGGCGCCGTTCCGGGATCGCGGCCAGCCGCGCGCGCAGGTCCGCCTTCTGATCGTCGTCGAAGCCCATCAGCTTGGCGAACAGCTCGACGTCGCTGCGGTCCAGCAGCTGCGGGGTCAGATAGACGTTGTACGCCGCGCGGTTGCCGGCGACGACCTTGCCGTGCATGTCGCGGATCAACCCGCGCGTGGCCGGAATCCGCATGCGGCGCGTGATATTGCGCCGCGCTTCGGCGGCCCAGTGGCTGTGCTCGATCAGCTGCAGGTGCACCAGGCGCACGACGATGCCGGCCATGGACAGCAGCACGCACAGCGCCATCCACTTGTAGCGTTTTCTGAATTCGCCGACTTCGCGGCGAACCGAAAGCATCGTCATTCCGTCATCTCTGGGCCGCAAGCGGCATCAGCTCGATACCGTCCTTTCCTCGCGTTTGCCGGCGCCGAGCGTGCGCACCTTGCGCGTCCCGGCGAAGACCAGCGGGCTGACCAGGGCCGTGGACGCAGACGATTTGAGCAAGATCTGCAGGGTGTCCCCGGCGCCCGCGCTCAGCGCAGGTATCGAAGGCTGCTCGAAGATCGCCCGCAGCGCCAGCACCGTGGCCCCGAAGGCCGCGGCCATCAGGAAGGTCAGCAAGATCTGGAACACCGGTCCTTGCGGGAACAGCCGCACGCCCGCCCCGCGCGCCACCATGAAGCTGGCCGTGAGCACGAAGGTCTGCAGGCCCATCGGGTTGCCGCAAAACGAGTCGAGCAGGTAGCCGAGCGCAAAGCTGACCAGGGCGCCGCGCACGATCTGGACGTCCGCAGAGACGCCCAGGTAGATGACGATCGGCAACAGCAGGTTCGGGGCGAAGCTGAACATCGGCACCAGGGTCGCCACCGCCGTCTCCAGCACCAGCAGCAGAAACCCGAACCCGACCAGCAGCACGAAGCTCATTGCGATTGCGTCTCACTCCAGGTCGCCGGCCGGCGCCTGGGCGTTCTGGCCGCGCGAGCCCGAGGTCAGGATCAGCACCTCGTCCAGGCGCGAGAAGCTCACCGCCGGCGTGACGGTCGCGTCCTGGTACAGGCCGTAGTCCTTCTTCTGCACCTTCTTGATACGGCCGACCAGGATCGAGGCCGGAAAACGCTGGCCGAGCCCCGAGGTCACCACCAGATCGCCGACCTGCACGTCGTCCTCGCGGTTGAGGTGCTCGAGTCGGCAGACGTAGCTGTCCGCGCTGCCGGTGCCCTTGAGCATGCCGCGCGCGCCCGAGCGCTGGATCACCACGTCGATTGCGCTGGTCTTGTCGGCGACCAGCAGCACATCGCTGTTGCGGCCCCAGGTGCGGCGCACCTGTCCCACCAGCCCGTCCGCGGTCAGCACCGGCATGCCAGGACGTACGCGGTCGCGCTCGCCGCGGTCGAGCCGCAGCCGGATCACCCGGAAGAACTGGCTGATCTCCTTGCCGATGACCTGGGCGCTCAGCAGCGAGCCTTTGAGCTGCTGGCGCAGCTGCAGCAGGCGGCGCAGCTCGCGGTTCTCGCTCGCCGCGGCCTGCAGCTTGAAGTTGGCATCGCGCAGGCGCGCGTTCTCGGCCCGCAGCCGATCGTTATCAGCGTTGACATCGACCAGGTAGAAGTACTGCTCGAAGATTCCGCTCACCCCGCCCGCGAGCTGGGTCGCGACGTACTGAATCGGCGCGCTGATTTGCAGGATGGCGCGGTCGACGACCGTGGTCTGCGACGGATCCTTGAGGTTGGCGTGCAGGAAGAAGAAGGGCAGGGCGAGCAGGGCCACGCACACGGCGGCATCGCGAAAGCGGCGGTAGAAGGTCATGATGCGACCCCGCTCGTCATGCTGTCAGGAAATCGTGACTTCGCGCAGCAGATCCATGTGGTCGAGCGCCTTGCCCGAGCCGAGCACCACCGCACTGATCGGATCGTCGGCGACCATCACCGGCAACCCCGTCTCCTCGCGTAGCAACACGTCCAGGCTCTTGAGCAGCGCGCCGCCGCCCGTGAGCACGATCCCCTTGTCCACGATGTCGGCGGCCAGCTCCGGCGGCGTGCGCTCGAGCGCCAGCAGCACGGCGTCCACGATCGCGTTGATCGGCTCCATCAGCGCCTCGCGGATCTCGTCGCCGGTGACCACCACGGTCTTGGGCACGCCGGCCACCAGGTCGCGGCCCTTGACCTCCATCGTACGCACCTCGTTGTCGGCATAGGCGTTGCCGACCGTACACTTGACGCGCTCGGCGGTCTGCTCGCCGATCAGCAGATTGTACTTGCGCTTCATGTACGCGATGATGCCTTCGTCCATCTTGTCGCCGCCGACACGCACCGATTGCGAGTAGACGATGCCGGCCAGCGAGATCACCGCCACCTCGGTGGTGCCGCCGCCGATGTCGACGATCATGTTACCGCTGGGCTCGGTGATCGGCAGGCCGGCGCCGATCGCCGCCGCCATCGGCTCCTCGATCAGGTAGACCTCGCGCGCGCCCGCGCTCTCGGCGCTCTCGCGCACCGCGCGCTTCTCGACCTCGGTGATGCCGAAGGGCACGCAGATGATGATGCGCGGCCGCCGCAGCGAACGGCCGTTGGTGGCGCGCGCGATGAAGTAGCGCAGCATCGCCTCGGTGATCTCGAAGTCCGCGATCACCCCGTCGCGCAGCGGGCGCACCGCCTCGATGTTGCCCGGGGTGCGGCCGAGCATCTCCTTGCCCTCGGTGCCGACGGCGAGCACGCGGCGGCCGCCGCGCACGTCGCGCTGCACCGCCACCACCGATGGCTCACAGCACACGATGCCCCGCCCCTTGACGTACACCAGGGTGGTGGCCGTGCCGAGGTCGATGGCGAGGTCCTGGGCAGTAAACCAGTCGAAAAGCATGGCCATCCCTTCGAGCCATGTCGCGTGGCCGGCAGCGATCGGCCGACTAACTAACCGAAACTAAAGATAAATCACGGAAATCCGTGCCTGGTACGCGCGGCAAGTTAACAGATCGGACGAGCCCCGGCAAGCAGGGTGGAACGGCCGCCGCGCGCGCTCTGGGGTGCCGCTGCCGGTGCTCAGAGCTTGAGCGAGCTCGGGTGCAGCACGCGCCAGGAGCGGCGGTAGTAGAGCACCGGCTCGCCGGCCGTCGCGCCGCCACCCACGGCCTCGACCGCGCCCACGAACACGGTGTGGTCACCCACCTCGAGCGTGTGCTCGACGCGGCAGTCCAGCCACGCCAGGCATTCGGCGAGCACGGGGCTGCCGGTGCGCTCGACGCGGTAGCCCAGCCCCTCGAAGGGGTCGGCCTGCACGTCCTGCAGCTTGGCGAAGCGGACGCCGAGCGCGGCCTGGTCGCGGCCCAGAATGTGGACGGCGAAGCAGCCGGCCTGCGAGACGCGCGGCTTGCTGTCGGTCTCGTTGCCCAGGCACACCAGCACCTTGGGCGGGTCGGCGCTGACCGAGCTGAACGCGCTGACGGTGAGCCCGTGCGGCGCCCCCTCGTACATCGTGGTGACCACCGTGACGCCGCTCGCGAAGTGGCTGAGCGCGTCCTTGTAGAGCTTGGGATCGAGTGCCATCGCCATCCAACTATAGCGTAAACCCGCTCGGACTCGCGGCGGGGCCCGTGGTATGGAAGGCGGGCCGCGCGGCGGCCGGCGCCGGCCGCCTCGGGCCAGGGATCGACATGGGTTACGAGCGCGCCAACATCGCCGCCATGCAGGGTTACGTGCCGGGCAAGCAGCCGGCCTCGAGCGACACCATCAAGCTCAACACCAACGAGAACCCCTACCCGCCGTGCCAGGCGGTGATGGAGGCCCTGCGCGCGATCGGGCCGGAGGCGCTGCGGCGCTACCCGCCGCCGAGCGCCGAGGGCTTTCGCGAGGTGGCCGCGGCCATGCACGGCCTCGGCCCGGAGCAGCTGATCGCCGTCAACGGGGGCGACGAGCTGCTGCGCCTGGCGCTCACGACCTTCGTCGAGCCGGGCGCGCCGATCGGCGTGGTCGCGCCCAGCTACTCACTGTATCCGGTGCTGGCGCAGATCCACGGTAGCCCGGTGCTCGCGGCCGAGGCCGGCGCCGACTGGTCGCCGCCTGCGGATCTCGCCGCGCAGATGAACGACGGCGGTGCGCAGCTGCTGCTGCTGGTCAATCCCCACGCGCCCTCGGGCAACCTGCTTGCGGCCGCCGAGCTCGCGCGGCTGGCGCGCGCGTTTCGGGGCGTGCTGCTGGTCGACGAGGCGTACGTCGACTTCGTCGATCCGGCGCTCGGCCACGACATGGTCGCGTTGCTCGCGGCCCACGACAACCTGCTGCTGTTGCGCACGTTGAGCAAGGGCTACAGCCTGGCCGGGCTGCGCTTCGGTTACGGGTTGGGTGCGGCCTCGCTGATCGCGCCGATGTTGTGGAAGACCCGCGACAGCTACAACGTCGACGCCGTGGCCCAGCGCCTGGCCACGGTCGCGCTCGAGCAGCGGGCGGAGGCCGAGCACAGCTGGCGCAAGGTTCGCGCCGAGCGCGAGCGACTGGGCGCCGAGCTGCGCGCGCTCGGCTTCGAGCTGCCGCCGAGCCAGACCAATTTCGTCCTGGCGCGCGCGCCGCGCGCCGCCTCCGCGCCCGGCCTGCAGCAGGGGCTCGAGCAGCGCGGGGTGCTGGTGCGCCACTTCCCGGAGCCGCGCCTGCGCGATTCGCTGCGCATCACCGTCGGCACGCCCGAGCAGAACGCCCGACTGCTGTCGGCGCTGCGCGCCCTGCTACCGGCCTAGGCGGAGAAACAGGAAGGCGGGAAGGCCGGATGAAGATCGCCCGTGCGGGCTTGCTTCGGGCGACGGCCTGACGGCGCCTGTGCGCGTCGCGCGCGTGGCCGTTACTCCGCGTGCGCGCGCCGCGCTTGCAGCTGGGCTTCGGCCTCGGCGCCGCTCGGGTACACCTTGCCCGGCACCGCCTGGCGCAGAAACAGCTCGCTCTCGTCGAGCTCGCCGCGCAACCTCACGATGCGCAGCTGCACCAGCGGCGACTTGGGGTTGTCCTTGGGCTGTGCCTTCTCGAAGGTGACCGCTCCGCCCAGGCTGTGCGTGACGCCGGTCGCCAGCAGGCGCGGCGCGAAGTAGCGCTCGAGCGCGTCGGCCGGCACGTGGTGCGCCTTGAAGTCCCAATCGTGCTCGGAGCTCGCGTAGAGCTCGAGGCCGCGCGGCATGACGATCCCCGCCACCACCTGATCGGAGGGGATCAGGTTGCCCTTGGCGTCCAGCACCTGCTGCTTTTCGCGTTGCTTCTGCAGATTTCGCCTGGTGTCGGGCGGCGTGAGCAGCACGCGGCGTTGCGCCTGCTCGCTCGGCTGCTCGTGCTTGCAGCCGGAGCCGGCTGTGCCGGCGGCCAGCCCGAGCAGTAAGCCGATCGCCGGTCGTGTCAATCGATGGTGGTCGCCCATGACAATACCCGGCTGGAGGTCGCCTTCTTCTGCAACTGAAGCTCGATGCTGCCGAGCGCGGAGCCGCCGTGCTTCTGGATCAGGCTGGTCGCGCCCTTGTCGCCGCTGGCCTGCGCCACGAGGTAGATCGCGGGCGGGTTCAGCGTGCTCATGCCCGGTACGCCCTGGCCAAACACGCTGAAGTCGTTGGTGTCGAAGACGCTGCAGGTCGGTCGCTCCGTGACGCCGAGGCCCATCACCATGAAGTTGTCGAGCGCGGCCGAGGCGTCGACGTTGATCACCGATTGGCCCGCGCTATCCAGCCCGAGCTCGGTCGCCGTGAGCAGGCGCGGCCCATAGGTCAGGGGGGTGGTTTGGTTGGAGTCGTTGAGATCGCGAGCCAGATAATCCACGGCGTGAATGCGGCCCTTGCCGAGGTCGCAGGCGTCGCCGCCGCTGACCGCGATGAATGTGCCGAAGAAGAGCTGCCCGTCGAGCAAGCCCATGCTTCCGGTGACGAGCTCGCTCGGGACCAAGCCCCCCGTGGGTTTGACCCGATATTCCCAGTTGAGCGCCGCCTTGTAGCTCTGCGGGGTGTCGGGAGTTACACCGACGCTCGAGTCGATCACCTCGCGCAGCGACACCACGCGGTTCTCAACGGTGGGCTTGACGAAGTTGTTGTTGTCGCCGGTGCCCACGATCACCACCAGCTGTCCCTGGTCGTCGACCGACAGCAGGGGGGCTTCGTAGCTCAGCTCGCCGTCGCCCGGGCCCTTGTCCCAGAAGATGTCGTGGAACGGTCGCGCGACCCAGCCGATCGTGGGGTCGCCGCTCTGGTCGCCCGCGTTGATGATGGTGTTCTTCTGGTCGGCCGAGCTGAGGTCGACGCGCCAGATGACGCCGTCGGCGTCCGTGATGAACGCGCGCGACGCCACCGCGCCGATGTCGCCCGAAAACAGCGCCGGCGTGCTCACCAGCGGTGAGGAAAACACCAGCTTTCCGCTTGCGTCCTTGTGGATCTTCTTGAGCAAGCGGCCGTTCTCCACGTCCACGAAGTAGAGCGCGCGGCCGATGTCCTGCCAGCACCGGACCTCGGCCCTTACCGGTATATGGGGAGCGTTGCCAGCCGCGTCCGGTATCTCGGAGAAGCTGTGGTAGGCCTGGTTCGCGTCGGTGGGATCGGTCGGCACCGAGGTCGCGACGCCGTTGTCGGTGCAATCCCCCGCCACGCCCGAGTTTCCGACCGCGCCCACGCCGCCGGGCAGGATGGCGACCGCGCCGTTTTTGACCGCGTTCGTGCCGCTGCTGTTGTCCATGAACGTGGCCTGACCGATCGCGGCCTGTCCGAAGGTCTTGCCCATATGCGGGTCGGTGAACTGCCACAGAAACTTCGGCGCGGCAGGATTGGTCACGTCGAGCGCGATGTAGGCGTTGCCTCCCTCGCGCATGCCGGTGATCAACACGGTGTGGTACTCCTGACCCGTTGCGTCCGCGCCCGGCGCCTTGCTGAAGTAGACGTTCTTCACCACCGGCGAGCCGTCCAGGGTGAACTGGTGCGCGTTCTCGTTGTTCTTGATGTCGTTGAGCAGCAGCGGCGGCACGAAGCCCCACACCTGCTGGCCGGCGTCATAGTGGCTGTAGATCGTGGCAGCGGCGCCCTGGGGCGTGTAGTCCTCGACCGAGAACGCGTGCAGGATGCCATCGTTGCTCCCGACGTAGAGCATCAGGGGTCGCGTCGCCACTTCGACGCGCTGGCGGAAGAGATTGAAGGCCTCATCCGAGCTGTCGACCAGGGGCGCGCCGACGATCGCCGGCTGCGAGTGGTATATGTCTCCGAGTCGCCGCCCGACGCGGACTGACCCGTTCCGGCCGTACATCCAGTCCATCAGCTGGTTGAAGCCGGTCCCGTCGCCGGCAGTGAGCCCGAAGCTCGGGTACGTCGTCACATCTTCGAGGCGGATGAGCGAGCAGCCGGTGACCCCGCAAGCAGCCGTGCTCGTGCCCTTATCCAGCGGACCATCGAGGTTGAAGCCCGAAGGCGGCAGGATGGTGTTGAGCTGGGGCTCGGAGCCGCTGTTCATCACGTCCTGAAACAGGTCGCCAGCGAACGGATCGATGTTGCCGGCACTCAGCGCTCCGTTGCTGCAGGTGAAGCGCCGCCGTTCGATGCGGCCGGTCCACGGCAAGCCCGGATCGGTCGCGACGTCGAATCCAGTGTTGATCTGGTACTGCACTTGCGAGCTGGTGGCCGCGTCGCCCCCGCTCGCAAACGCGGGCACCGAGCGGGAGACGGGCTGAATCAGCGAGTTGATCACAGCGCTCAGGTTCTGCACCAGCTTGTTCAGGTCATTGGCGAACAGCGCTTCGTGACCGTCGCCATCGGTATCGCACCCCGTGGCGTTGGGGCAGCCCGCGTGGGCGATGGCGTCGAGCTTGGTGAGCACGTTGGCGTCGTCGACCGCAAGGCCGACCACGAACAGCTGCTG
This sequence comes from uncultured delta proteobacterium, assembly GCA_963778655.1. Classification (GTDB taxonomy): domain Bacteria; phylum Myxococcota_A; class Polyangia; order Polyangiales; family JAFGIB01; genus CAVZVA01. The sequence continues at coordinate 759,969 of CAVZVA010000003.1, read as the reverse complement.
GATCATCGCCGGGTCGCCGTCACGGCCGAGGATCAGATCCGAGGCGACGTCTTCCGGCGTGGGGTAGGGGCAGTGGAACGCCCCGGGAATGCTGGCGTTAGGATCGTCGCCGCAGTAGTGCGGCTGCAAGGGATCCTGGGTCTGCTGGCAATCGCAGCCGAAGTCCCGGTAGTCGAGATCCGGATACCCGTCGGTCATCAGCAACGCAAAGCGATTGCGACAGCTGCCGAAGGTATCGGTCAGGTCGTGCTTGAGGTGGTAGTAGAGATCGTCGAGCGAGGCCGCGATCGGCGTGCCGCCGTAGGGCCGAGCCTTGAGCAGGGCGGTCTGGATGTCCTGGTTGACGCTGGCCTGGCTGCCGGGGCACTGCGAGCACCAGGGCTGACAGCCCGGGCTGTTTGGGGGCCCGGAGCAGGAATTGAGCGAGACCAGGCCGCCCTCGGTGGCGGCCGGGCTGCGGGCGCCGGTGTCGATCATGTAGTCGGTGGTGCAGTTCGGATAGTGAAAGGTCACCCCCTGCTTGCCGCTGGCGGGATCGATCGGGCCGTACGACCACAGCCCCTGCACGTCCTTGCTGAGCGCGTCGTCGAAGGACGAGACCGGCACCAGCGGGGAGGCGCCCACATAGGTGTCGAAGCCGTCGAAGGTCATCAGACCGAACTGCACCTGCGAGGCGTACTGGTCGAGGATGCCGTTGTGATTCTGGTCCAGGGTGGACACGCCCGTGGCGTTGTACGCACAGGGCGTGCCTGGAAGCTGGCCGGTGCAATCCCACGGCTGGTGGTAGGGGAGGTAGTAGCCCACGTCATAGGTCATGCCGTTGGCCGCGGTGCGCGCGATCTCTTCGCACTGGAAATCCTTGAACGTGCCCGTGAGCGCTTCGAGTGTGGTCGCCCAGCGGTTCTTCTTGAGATCGTGCCCGTTTGCATCCACCGGCGGATTGCCGCCGGCGTCGTTGCTCAAGCTACAATCGGGCAGGCATTCGGTGCAGCCGGGCGTGGTGCAGGTGCACGACGTCAAGCGTTCCATCGAGCCGGAGGTGTCGATCACCAGCATCAGGTAGGGGATGATCTCGCGCAGGTCCGGGTCGTTTTGCGCGGCCGCCGAGCCAGGCGAAAGCGCGCCGGCCCCGGCCAACAAGCACACCGCGATACAGCCGATGCGTTTCATGACACCTCTCGTTTGCTGGCGGACGGATGCGTGGCCTTCGACTGCGGGCACGCGCGTCGTCGCCTCGGGTGCCGCGGAAGGCCGCTGGAAGATGATCGCAGGTGGGACGGAGAAAGCTGCATCGGTGGGTCTACATCAGTGATTGGGGTTCGGCATCATCATGGTCGGTGTGAGCAGGGTGGCGCGTGAGTCGTGGGCGCTCGCAAACTCGTCCTGGTTGTAGACCGCGGCCCCGAACGTCCATTTTCGGGTGCTGGGGGCGCCCGGCAGCGCTAGGCGCCCGTGCGCCGTGAGCACGCAGTAGAACTGCACCGGCACCAGCCCGCCGCTGGTGCTGTTGAGCTGGTTGCCCGGCGTGCTCGCGGTCGGGGCGGGTATGCAATCGGTCAGGTCGACGACGTAGCCGATGAACTGGCCGCTGGTGGCGTCCTGCGGCAGCACATAGGCCTGGCGCGGACCGAACGAGCCCAGCCCCGCGGGGTCGACCGGCGTTCCGATTCCTGCGTTGGCGCTCGGCAGCGACAGCGGAGCGACCTCGTTGGCGGTCAACAGCTCGATCTGCTCCGCCTCGTGCGTTCGCGCCGCGTAGTGGCGATCGCTGGCCAGCAGAGGTGCCTCGCCGAACACCGTCAAGTCGGGTGGCGCAGCGTTCTGCCAGCGCAGCCAGATCTTGAGCAGATCCCCGGAGAAGCCGGCCCGATCGACCCAGGCGGTGGTGGTCACGATCGCGGCCTCCGAGACGTAGCGCGCCTGCAGCGCCATGCGGTCCTGGCCCGCCGCGTGCAGCTCGCTCTGAGTCGTATGCACAGCGACTGCGGCGCTGGCGGTCGCCACCATCAGGATCAGCATCACCACCAGCATCACCGCGCCTTCGCGGCGGTCGTTCTCGCGCGCGGCACGCTGCTGGTCTGCTCGAGCGTCGTCGGTCACTGTGTCCATCAATATCCCTCGAACGCGACGTTGGGCACGAACACCTCGGCGCGCGCCCGCCGCACGCGCGCCGCGCCCGGCGCGACATCCGAGACCTGAAAGCAACGCAGATTCGCGCAGCCAGCTTGCGTCCAGGGCAGGCGCGGATCCTGTTGGGGCGTGCGAACTGCGAGGTCGATGACCACGGCGCGGATCAGCTCGGTGTTGACATTGACGGTGGCCGCACCCAGCGGGGTCGGAACCCCGGGAGCGTAGTTGTCCGGTTGGTTGACCGCGGTCACGCCGTTGAGCACGAAACTGAGATTGAATTCCACGACGAAGTCCAGCAGCGAGCGTGGCGTGGTGCCGGCCAGGACATTGGTCTTGTCAGTCGGGTCCACCTCCATGCGCACGAGCTGGGCGACCGGATCGCCACCGCCGGCCGCATTGAGCACGGTGTAGCGGATCGCGTTCATGGGCGAGACCCGCGCGCCGTCGATCTTGTCCCAACAGCCCCCGGGCACGGCCGGGCTGAAGGTGATGCCCACCGGTTTGGTCTCGCCGGCGACCGGCGCTTGCACAGCGGTGACTTGCGCGAAGTGGCGCAACCCATTGGTGGCGGTGATGCGGATCACCCTTTGGAGGAGGAACGCGCTCTGAAACGCCGCCGGATCGAAACCGACCGACGGGCTGTTGTACCAATCGGTGAAGTCGTGCTGAAAGCTCTGCCAGCTCTGGGAGATGAAGATCTGGTTGCTGTTAGCGCCGCGGCTCACGCCCGGATACTCCGAGGAGGTCGAGTAGTTCCCGAACATCACCAAGTCGTCGGCCGTGAACCCGTTGGCCGCGTTCTTGTTCGTCGGGTCCACGCCGCTGTTGGCGGCGTTGATGATGACGTTGTCGCTGAAGTGCGAGAAGGCACCGAGCCGGCCGCTGTTGGCTGGATCGTCCAGCGGCGCGTTGACGGTCCCGCACGACTGCCCCGGCGCGTTCGCCCATGGTGTGCCCAGATAGCCGGCACGCGAGATGTCGCGCTTGAGTTGGTCGAGCGCCAGGCGCAACGAGGTCTGCGCGTTGGCAATTCCCTGCTGCTGGTGGAACTGGCGCGAGGTCACGGCTCCGATGGCATAGATCGAGCTGATCGCAAGCCCGCCGATGGTCAGAGAGACCATCAGCTCGAGCAGGGTGAAGGCGCCGCGGCGTGTGCGGCAGCGGGCGCGCGCGTCGTGCGCCGGGATGTCAGCTCTGCTCGTCATCGCGGCGCCGTGTTCACGCGGATCACCGTGGGCAGGTAGACCACGTGGTAGTTGTTGAAGAGCGTGCCGCCCGGATTGAGCCGCGCGTTGTCGTCCGCGCAGGCCGCGAAGTCGCCGGTGAGCGAGCTGCCCGAGCGGGCCCACCACACGCGCACGTCCACCCGCATCGCCCGGCCGAAGTAGACCCACGCCGGCCGGAACGATGCGCAGTAGTAGACGCTGCCGGAATTGTTCGCGATGTCGTTGCCCTGGAAGTCGAACGCGTTGGAGACCTGGGGGGTCGCATTGGGGATGGCCTGGAACACGTTGGGCGCGGTGGTGATCGCGCCGAGGTAGGTGGTGAGGGCGAGCACATCGGCGGCGGTCGGCTGGCCGGGCGTGTTGAAGAAGCCGACCTGCGTCCAGCGGGTGCCGTCTTCCTTGAGGCGCTCGATCCAGAGCTGGGCGATCTGCGTCGCGGTGGTGATCTGGCGCGCCTGCGAATTGGCTCGGATGGTCTGCTGCTGCAGCGCGAGCATCGCCATCGCGCCGATCGTCATGATCCCGAGCGAGATCATCACTTCGATCAAGGTGAAGCCCTGGCGGCGCTCGCGGGCCATGCGCGTTCGTCGCATCACTGCAGCCTCGCGCTCGAGCCAGGCCCGAACAGGACGACGCGGTTCTGGCCGTGCTGGATGCCGTCGATGGCGCGCGAGATGGTGAAAAGGATGGCAGCCGGCTGCAGCGTCAGCTGCGGGCTGTCGGCGGCCGAGAAGATCTCGCCGTTCGGTTGATAGCAGATCATGACCACGCTCTTCGCACTGCCGCCGCTCGCGGCCCGCAGGCGGATCACCTGCCGCCCGCTGTCGCTGGCGCTCGGCGCCGAGAGGCCGGTCGGGTTGTATTGCGCGAAATTCAGCGCTTCGATCCGCCCCTGATTGGACCCAGAGCTCGGCGTGAAAGTCTGCGCCCACGGGGTCTGGGTGCACTTGCCGTTCATCCCGGCGAACAGCTCGAGGAACCCGAGACCGTTGCTGCTGTCCTGCTGGAAGCGGAGCAGGTGGGCGACGCCCGACGAAATCGCCAGGCTGCGGGCGCGCCTGGCGATGCGCAGGACGTCGTGGGTGGCGGCGATCTGGCGGTTGTCCGCGAGCACCTCGGACAGCGAAGGCGCGATGGCGGCCGACATCACGCCGATGACGGCCAGCGCGATCATCAGCTCCATCAGGCTGAAGCCCGCTCGGGCTTGCTGGGGGGAGGGGCGGCGCATGCGTTGAATGGGTTCTCGCAGGGGCTTCGATGCAACCCGCATACCGGTCGTGCGACCGAGAGCCATCTGCATGAAATTCATCAAGAAACGATATCGCATCGGCGGCCGCCCCCCCGCATTCCCTGCAGCCGCGTCGCACCTTTTTTCAGTCGGCAATGTAGGTCCTGGAGCCGAAACATCGGCATCCGGCCGCCGTCCCCACCCCGGCCTCCCGGCTCGCGGGCAGCACGCGGCGCGCCGCTCGCGGCAGCGCCCTGCCGGGCCGGCCACCTGCGGGCTGCGGCGCCCGACCCGCAGCCCGCCCTGCACGCGCGCCTTGACACCGCAGTCCGCGTCGTCTAACCAAACGTCCCCGATTCACGCGAAAGTGGCGGAACTGGCAGACGCGCAGGATTCAGGTTCCTGTGCCCGCAAGGGCGTGGAGGTTCGAGTCCTCTCTTTCGCACCGTAGGGATCTCAAGCAGTTGGGCCGGGGGGGAGGGCAGCCGGCGCGACCGCGACGGAGGCCTGGGGGCCAGAATGGGGGCCAGAATGACCCCGACCGGCCTTGCTGCCCCGAGGCCGTGCTGCTGCGTCTCGCGAAGGTAGTGGGCCCCGGTGCCTGCGCTGCCCTCGCGTCGATGGCCAACGCCCCTACCGAGACGACGCGCTCCGCGCAGCGATCCGTCGAGCCAGACCGGTCTGAACGGTGGCAGCCGGCACCGCGCTCGCCAGCACCTCGAAGGGGGGCGGTGCGGGGGGCTTGGCGGCCCTCGCCGTGCGCTTCAAGACCCTCGCGCGGATGGGCGCGCCGCAGCTGCACACAGCTCGAGGAGGGAATCGAGTTCAGCCTGCACGCGAGACAACTGCGACTCGACCGCCTGCCCGAGATCGAAGCCCGATCGGCTGGCCAACTCCTTCAGCACCCAGAACATCTCGTCATGGAGGGCTGCAGCGAGCACAAATGGCTTGCGTGCCCGCATCCAACGAAGCCGGAGCGCGATGCAATCGCTCGCCGATGTTTGGTTGGCCTTGCCGGATCCCACTCCGCTGTCAGGTGTGCCGTCGTACTTCTCGTAGGTGTCGCGGTCGCTCACTCGTCCAGCTTCGTCGCGGCGAGCCCTCAAAATATCGATGCGCCGCAATCGTGCTGGCGTGGGAGCAAGGCCCGATGCGCCATGAGTGTGCGCGAATGCCGCAAGCACGACGCGCCAGTCCAAGACGTCGGCATCGCGGATATCCGCCAGGGCAAAGCGGTTCCAGATCTTTGGCAGTCTTGAGAAGATTCCCGTCGGCGACCCATCTATCTTCAGTTTGTTCACTCTGAAGCGGAACTCGACTCGAGCGACAAACGGACGTCCGCGCATGGAGTCGGGCAGGCGCTTGTGGCTAAGGCCGGGTGCCGGCCAGCCTTCCTGTCCGCTGGTTGACTCCATGAACTGGCCGGCACCGGGATAGAAGGAGTGCAGGTCGCAGCGCAGCTCCTTGGTCTTGTCGTACGCGCAGATCTGAACGGGAGACGTGCGAGTGCCCGCATACATGCCCGTGGTCTCGATATCGTAGTCCCAGTGCGTCCACACTCTACGCTGCGCGCTGGCCCGGTCACGCACCTGCTCGAAGAGTACGAGGGCCCGATAAGGCACAGCGAGATCAAGGGCGAGGTCAACGCTCGTGACCTTGATCGAGTCCGGCGCCACAAAGTCTCCGAAGAGCTTTGGCACCAGCGCGTGGAGGAGGCCAAGCTGACATCCGGCTCCCTTGATCTCCAGGCGCAGATCTTGAGCACGTGTGCGCGCCTCGCAGTCTGGGCACCTCGGGTGCCTCTGGCGTCTGGCCGGATCCTGAGCGGGAGGCTTGACGCCACGAACTGGCTGGTGGCGTGAGCAGGGGTTCCGTGCGCGCCCGATCCGAATGCAGGCGACTACGTGGTAGTCCCCGCCAGCCGGCGTGACGACCTCAATCGTGCGGGCGTAACGGTTGTAGCGGCGCTTCTCGCGCGGCACGCGGTCAGTGAGCGAGTTGCGGACGTAGAACCTCCGTCCCCCGTGCTCCAGGAACGCCACCGGCTGAGTGGTCGCCGGGTCCGCCAGGTTCAGCAGCGGCAGCAGGTGCACGAAGGCATCTTCCGCCCTCCTGAGGCGGGGAGCGTGGCCCACCAGGACGAAGCCATCGACGTGCAAGTGTGGCTCCGCATCGGTCAGCCGCTCGCTGTGGGGCAAGCAGAGCGCGGCGAGAAACGGCCAATCGTGGTGGAGCCAGGCTGCGCCAAGCGCAGTCGGACTAAGCGGCAGCGGCGCCTTGCTTATGGGTGATACAAGCGCCTGGCGAAGGGCATCGAGGCCCTGTCCGTCGACCCCGCGGTGCCCTGAGAGTACCTTCGACACCTGCACTCGCCTCCAGCCAAGGCGCTCTGCAACATCGCGATCCGAAAGGCCTTTTGAGGCCTTGGTCCACTGCATGAGGGCCCGTTCACCCCGTTGCAGCCGAGGCTTGCCGACCGGTCCTCGCGCGCCCCTTCTGCGCATACCGCGCATCGTGATCACCTGGATCGGCGCATCGTGACCGCCGCGATCGGGCATCGTGATCGGGTCGGAGCGAAGCGACGGGTTGTGGGTTCAGGCGGCGGTTTGAGCTTTCTCCTTTCGACGTGAGGGACCCTTCATCTTGATCTTGTGTGCGTTGTGGACGAGGCGGTCGAGGACGGCGTCGGCGATGGTGGGATGGGCGATGTAGTCGTGCCAGTTTTCGACGGGAAGTTGGCTGGTCACGATGGTGGAGCGAGCGCCATGGCGGTCCTCGAGAATCTCCAGGACGTCGCGGCGTTGCTGGTCGGCCAGCGGTGCCAGGCCCCAGTCGTCGAGGATGAGGACATCGACCTTGGCGAGCCGGGCGAGCAGGCGGACGTAGGTGCCGTCGGCGTGAGCCAGACCGAGCTCCTCGAAGAGCCGCGGGACGCGCTTGTAGGCGACGCGGAAGCCCAAGCGGCAGGCCAGCTGGCCGAGCGCACAGCCGAGATAGCTTTTGCCCACGCCGGTCATCCCGGTGATGAGCAAGTTGGTGTGCTCGCCGATCCAGCGCCCGGTCGCGAGCTGGCGCAAGAGCGGCTTGTCGAGCTCGCGCTTGGGGCTGAGGTCGACGTCCTCCATGCAGGCGCCGGGAATGCGGAGCTTGGCGTCGTGCAGCAGCTTCTGCAGGCGCTTGTTGTCGCGGGCGAGCGTCTCGGCCTCGACCAGCAGCGCCAGCCGCTCGTCGAAGCTGAGCTCGGCCGCTGAAGGGTCCTCGCGCTGGGCGATCCAGGCGGTGGCCATGGTGTAGAGCTTGAGGGTGCGGAGTTTGTCGAGCGTGGGTTCGGTCATCATCGTGGCTGTTGTCCTTTCTCGATTCAGTTCACGAAGTAATCGGGGCCGCGCACGTTGTCGTGCTCGACCGGAGCCTGCGCCACGTCGGCCTCGAGCGTCGGCTGCGAGTCCAGGCCCAGCCGCAGCACGGACTCGACGCTGCGGTAGGAGCGGGCGTGAGCCGCGAAGCAGCGCGCGCAGGCGTTCTCGACGCGGCCATCGCCGTACTTCTTGGCCAGGCGCAGAATGCCCAGGCACGAGCGAAAGCCCTGCTCGGGGTGCGGCCGGTCGGCCAAGATCGCGCTGCAGAGGGCGTGCGTCGAGGGGCCCAGCGTTTCTGCCCACGACAGAATGCGCGACGGCGTCCACTCTGCGTGCTGGCGGTGAGCGCTCGGCATGTGCGCGGGGACCGTCGCGTAGCGGTCGCGACCCTGGCGCTGGTGCAACGCGACGCGGCGGCCGCGCAACTGGACCTCGACCATGGTGGCCGTCGCGCACAGCCAGACCTCTTCGCCGACGTAGCGATGCGGCACCGAGTACAAGCGCTCGCCGAAGGCGACGTGGTAGTCGATGTTGACCGTGGCCTTCTTCCACTCGGTGATCTCGTAGCGGTCGACCGGCAGCGGCAGCAGCTGCGCTCGCTCCGTCGCCTCGAACAACTCGAGCCGGCTCTTGCCGTACTCGCGCATCGTTCGCCGGTTGAGGTCGTGCAGGCACTGCGCGATCGCTTCGTTGAGCGCCGCCAGGGTGTGAAACACCCGGTTGCGCAGCCGCGCCAGGATCCAGCGCTGCGCGACCTGCACCCCGACCTCGACCTTGGCCTTGTGCCGAGGCTTGCCCTTGTGCGCCGGCAGCACCGCGGTGCCGTAGTGCAGCGCCATGTGCTCGTAGCTACGCTGCACCGTCGGTTCGTAGAAGCACGCCCGGGTCACCCCGCTCTTGAGGTTGTCGGGAACGAGCGCGCGGGCGACGCCGCCGAAGAACGAGAACGCCCGAACGTGGCTGCCCACGAAGTCGGTCACCTGCTGGCTGTACGTCGCCTCCGCGTATGTGTAGCTCGATGCCCCCAGCACCGCGACGAACAGCTCGACCTCGATCACTTCGCCCGTCACCGGGTCGACCAGCGTCGGCTTCTTGCCCGAGTAGTCGACGAACATCTTGTCGCCGGCGATGTGGTGCTGGCGCATCACCAGCCCGCGACGCTTGAGAAACTCCCGGTAGCGGTCACAGAACGCCGTGTACTGGTAGCCGCCGGGGTTGGCCTCCAGGTACTCCAGGTGCAGCAGTTGCAGCGTCACCCCCGGCCGCGCGCGCTCGCGGTGGATCCACGCGCAGTCCGGCTCCGGCCGCGCGATCAGCGCCGCCGCTGCGCTCTCGGGGTACAGCGCCGCCTCGAGCTCAGCCTCGCCAAGCTGCCGCGCCTGGCCGTACGTGCTCAGCCCGGCGGTCGCCGCGCGCCGCAGCACGTTGACCACCGTCGCCGGGCTGACTCCAGCGCTGCGCGCCACCCGCCGGTTCGACAGCCGCAGCTCCCACTTCAGTCGTAGAATCTCCAGTACCTTGCGCATGGGCAGTCGCTCGTTCGCCATCCGTTCCTCCTTCGAGGACGGGACCTGCTCGAGCCCTTCTGCCGTCGCCTGCTCCGCCTCGCGGCCCGCGAGTCTGCGCGCTCCGCGACCAGTCCCTAGCTGGGAGTGATCACGATGCCCCGATCTGGCCGATCACGACCCCGATCTCGGCGATCACGATGCCGATCTCGGCGATCACCATGCCGCGATCTCAGCGATCACGATGCCGCGATCTCGGCGATCACGATCGCGCGGTGCGCGCACCCCTTCCTCGTGGCGTTGGACCGGGCTCGTGTGTGCCAGGTTTTCGGCGCGTGCTCATGGGGTCTCCGAACGGCCTCGAGGCAGGCTCGGAGCGCTGAGGCTCGCCAGCACCTCGGCTGCCGCCTTCTCGTTTCCATGGACGTAGAGCGCGGTGGTGCTGACCCGCCGGTGCCCGGCGAGATACGCGATCCCAACCAGGTCGGGCGTTGCACTGGCCATGAACGTCAGCCGCGCGTGCCGGAAGTCGTAGCTCGTGATGCGCTCTGCCTTGCCGTCGGGAAGCTGTGCGCGGTGCGCAGCAGCTCGGAGCGTCTCTCGCAGGCGGTGGGCGCCGAAGAGCAGGCCGATATCCGGGCAGACCTGATCGAGCGCCTCGCGCGCTTTGTCGGTCAGTGGCAACTGGCGACCGAACCGGTTCTTGTCGGCCTCATCGCGGACCACCAAGACCGAGCTGCCCTTTCGATAGTCGTCCGGCGCGCGCAGCGCTGCGACTGTGCCGGGGCGCAGGCCTGTCTCCCAGAGCACTCGGAAGAAGGCCCGTGCCACGAGGCCCCGGCGTGACTGCCGCGGCAGCGCGGCCAGGATGGCCTCCACCTCCGCTTCGCAGAGGTCTACGTGCCCGCGCTTGAATCGACCCTTCGGATCCGGCTGGCCAACGGACTTGCGGCTTGGCGACTCGATCAGTGGCCCTTCTGGTAGGAGATTCTTTTCCACGCACCATGCCAGAAAGCCGCGCAACGCCGACAGCTCCTTGAGCAGGGTCTTCCGTCGCACCTCGCGGAGCCGCGCTCGCGAATAGTCAGCCGCGGTGCTTTTGGTGATGCGCTCGAGCCTGCGAAAGAAAGGGATAAACCGGCGCGCGTACATCGCGTACTGGTCCACGGTCGTCTCATCGAGCGACGACTCGAGGTCGGTCAGCCAGTGCGCGAGCAGAACGTCGAGCGGTTCGGCAGAGGCTTTTGGCCGAGGCCCGGCTACTTCCTCGCGACCCGAGACAAAGGCCGCGTAGATACGCGCGGCGGCTTCCTTAGCTCGGCCAACCTCCGTCTCACCCGTGGATCGCTTGATCCGATATCCGCCGTGGGTGAAACGGACGAACCAAGTCTTGTTCTGTGGCCGGCCGCTCCTGACGAGGGCCCAACCTTCTGGGCTTCGAGCCATGTGTTGATGTCCTCCAACGCGAACAGCACTCGGCTTCCAATTGGGACGCGGGGCAAGTGCGGGAGCAGGTGCCGCTCGAATGTTCGAACCGAGCACCGGATATGGGCTGCCGCTTCGGCTTTCGTCAGCCACCGCAGGGCCGGCCTGCCCTCCACGTCATCAGAGGCGCGCGAGGTCCCCGGGTCGATCCTGGTCAGCGTGCGGTGCACGCGAGGGTCTTACACGATATCTATTCCGGGCCTCTGGGAGCCTGCCAGAATAGCGCTGATATCTCCGTGGGTTGCGTCCCTCGATGGGCCTCCTCCAAGGCTTGATAAGGGCCTGCCCGCCAGGTGACGGCAGAGTTAGGCTCGCGCATGGGGCCGGCTCTCGCGGGGGCGTTCATTGCGCTCGCGAGCCAGCCGCACGGGCGCCATGGGGTCAACGCACGCAGCGGACGCGGTGCATGGCGCTGCTGGCGTCGTCGGTCGTCTGGCCGTCTTGAAAGTTCACGTACCAGGCGACGCCGGTCGATGCTGCGTAAGCCGACGACGTCCAAAAGATCTCGGGCGGCGTGTTCGGGAATGCGGTCCCGTCAATGGCGGGCGCGTTGCTGGTCGGATCGACCAGCGTGAGCAGCTCGGAGTACTTGGGCAACCGCCAGCCACCACTCGCCAGCGTCAGGGCGGCGCAGTAGCTGCTCGCGTTGGCCTGGGTGTACGAGTTCGGGTCCACGGCCTGCTGCCACGTGAGCTTCGTGCGCATATCGGACACGGTCCCGTCGAGGTTGTCGGTGTAGCGCCCAGGCGGCGCTCCGCCGCTACCACTCGATGCGAACACCGGAGCGCTGCTTCGCACGCACCGCACACTCCGACCTTCAAGCGGACCGCTGACGGTGGAGTCGCCGTCGCCGAATACGACGATCCACGCGTCGCCCGCGGCGTTGAGCGCTGGCGAGGACGACCACGTCTGCTCGGCTAGTGCGCTCGGAAACGCGACGGTGTCCATCGCCGGGCTGTATCTACTCACGTTGACCAAGGACTCCAGCTCCGCCTTCGTGGGTAGCCGCCATCCCGAGCCTGCAAGCGACAGACCCGCGCAGTGGTTCTTCGCATCGAGCCAGGCATACCCGATCGGATCCACAGTCTGCTGCCACGTGAGTCCGCCGCGCGAGTCCGTGACGGTGCCATCGCCGTTGTCCGTGAAGGCCGGGGGGACATCGCTCGGCGGCCAGTCTGCGAATTGCCCACGGCACGTGTACGACGCGCCTAGAATCTGGCACGGGTAGTCCGCTGTGCACACGTTGGTGGCGGAGCAGCTACCGATGAGGGTGCAAGTTGGTGCCGCTCCGATGTTGTTCTTGCACGTGTAGGACGTCGCGCTGCCGCAGCCACCGTTGCTGGTCGCGCACTCGTCGATGTCCTTGCAGGCGGTCCCGTCGCCGTTCGTGTCCTTGTAGCCGCTCGGGCACGCGCCGCAGGACGCAATGCTGCCCTTTGGCGAGCAGGTCACGAGCGGATCGCAGCCGCCGTGGGCCGTGGCGCACGGATCGGGAGTCATTGCGCCGCCAACGCCACCTTGACCGCCGCTTCCCGCATCCCCCGTGGCGCCGCCGGTCCCGCGGGTCCCTGCATCTGCGGCCTCGGCGTCGCTCGCGGCGTCAGCAGTGCCCCCGTCCACGTGCTTCACTCCCTTCGGCAGCTGGGCGAGGTCGGGAAGCTTCCGGACGTCGAGCGCCTTGAGGGTGCTGCTGTCCAGGGCGAGGATCCGACCGCACTCACCGGCCCTCACGGCGCCCATGTCCGCCGGATAGCAAACCTGGGTGTCCGGGTCGTCGCAGAACTCGTTCATGCAGACCCGACCGAGGAAGATCTGCAGCAGCAAGCTTTTGCCGCGTTCGAACGTCGCAATGGCGCGTTGCTCGACGACCTTCGCATCGGTGCCGTTGGGGCCCAGCGGGCCGTAGCCCGTGACCACGAGCAGGAAAGAATCGTTGCTGCCCTTGGTGACTGAGAACGTCAGCGGCAGCTCTTTCTGGCCCGGCTTTGGGGTGGTCGCGACGATCGAGAACTCGCGCATCGCGGTCACGTCGGAGCCGTCACGCCGGCTCACTCTGATCTCGATCCGCGACAGCTCCGACTGCGGCGTGAAGTCGCTGGTGACCGCCACCAGCACCTGCGTGACCGGCGACGGGCGCGAAGTGCAACTCGACAAGGCCGCGCAGAGCGTCAGCGCGGCCCACGGTGCTCGCATCGTTGCCAAGTGCATCCCTCACCTCGCTCGCCGCTAGGGGCCTCGCAGAGAGCCGCCGTTGCCCTGGTACGGAGCCGCCGGCCCAGGGCCGCTGGCTAGCGCGACGGCGAGGCCAACAGCAGCTCCAGCCAGGAGGACCGCGCCGACGCCCGTCCAGAACCACCATTGGCTCGTGACCGCTCCCGAGCCGCCGGCGGCCCCACGGGTGTCGACGCCAGCTGGCACCACTGCGGCTGCCTCCGGCGGCCGCTTTGCGCCGCCTTGTGCGGCTGCCTGAGCCGGCGTGGGCGCCCTCGAGGTCGGGCCCACGGGACTCGGTGGCGTCGTCGCCGGCGCCCCGAGCGCTTTGCGCGCCTCTTTCAGCGCGTCAATCCGGTGCTCCACCTCCGCGCGGTTCGGCGCATTGGGCAGCTGATCGAGATACGCCTCGAACGAGGCAAGCGCTTTGCGGTCGTCACGCAGGCGATCCGCAACCTGCCCGATGTTGTACAGCAGGGCGGGTCGTGGACTTCTCGCGTAGGCCTGCTCGTAGAGCTGCAGGGCCTCCCCGTAGTTGCCCGCCTTGTAGGCCGCCGTGCCCGCCTCGAACAGCCCCCGCGCCACGTCGTCGTTGGCCGTCTCACCTGCGCGAGGCTGGGCGACGGCAGTGCCGGCCAGGAGCCAAGCCAGCGCCATCGCGCTTCGTAAAGTCCCGCGCAGCGCCGCGCTCATGGCGCCGAGATGATAGTCCGCTATAGCGGACTCCACAACGCGACGGCCCCCCTAGCCTGGGCAGGTGGCTGCGCTCGATCTCCGCAGCATCGTGGCGTCGAACATCCGGCGCTTCGCCGAGGAGCGCGGCATCACGCTCAACGCGCTGGCGGACTTCGCCGACGTCAGCCGCGCCCAGCTTTTCGATGTCCTCGGTGGCACGAAGGACGCCACCACGGACTGGCTCGCAAAGATCGCCCCTGTGCTTGAGGTCGAGCCCTGGGAGCTGCTGCGGCCCCCCGATAGCCGACCCTGAGCCTGCGCGTGCCGGTCGTGAGCACCCATCGCCGGTCGATCGGGGCGCCCGGCTTGGCTCGATGCCGGCCCGCGCAAGCAGCCCCGGCTACTCGGCCGCTTCGTGGTCCAGGATCTCGCGTGCCACGCGCTCGGCGAACGAGGCCGCTTCGCCTTCGGGGATGATCTCGGCACGCTCGCCGGCTTCGAGCTGGTCCTTGAGGATGGCGATCGCATCCGCTGCCGCGGTTCGGACGTCGGCTGGCGCTTCGGCCGAGGGCATGCCGACCACCAGGTGGAAGCCCACCTCACGATCGGCGTCGAGGGCCAGAATGCGGCCGCTCCAACTCGCCGCCTTGATGGCGATACCGTCCGGATCGAGCAAGTCGAAGGACAGGGCTCTGGTCACGTTCCAGCGCCCATTTTGCCAAGCGTGCTCGAAGTGCACTTTGAAGTGATGCGGGCCTTCGACTGTGCGCGGCTCTAGCCGCCCGAGCACGTCCTTTGCCTTGAGCAGCGCGCTCACACCTCGCCAAACGGCATCGTCATCGCGCGTGATGCGGCGCTCTACCGGATCGCGCGCAGCGACGTAGCGCTCAAATAGCTCGGTCAGCGTGCGCTCGGGATTCGATGTGATGCCGGTCAGCGGCGCCGAACGCACGATCGCAGCGTCCTCCCGCGGCAGCGCGGCGTCGAATGCCACGTCGATGGCGCTGCTCGGTTCTTGCAGCGGCAGTTGGTTGCCTGTGAAGTACCGCTCGCAAGAGCGTTCGAGCGCCGACGCAATCCGACGCAGGTGGACTTTATCCGCCTCGGGGAACGCCTGCGCGACTCGCGCCCAGGAATCGAGGAAGCGCGCGCCCATGAAGCGGTGCCCAGGCGAGAGCACCACGACCCCGATATTGAGCAGCTCGCCGGACGCCGGGTCGGGCGAGTAGCGCACTACCACTGCTTGGCAGGGATGCTTTACCGGTCCAGGCATGCGAACACCTTTGGGAGCCACCTATCGACGGCCTCGCGCCGTCTCTGGAGCACTTCCACGATCCTGTCGAGTTTGCCGCGAGCGTGATCGCAGGTCCACTCGCTTGGCGTTGCTTCCATGAGGGCCTCGAAGAACGCCTGATCCAGGCTTTCCAGCCTCGCCCGGAACCCGTCCTGCTTCGGCGCCTTGCCTCGCAGCGGCGCGTAGAGCGCGTGTCCGGCCACGAGATCCGGGCAATGGTCCAGCACGGGGTCCGGCGCCCCGATGAGCGCGTGCACGAAGTCAAACGCCAGCTCGTGGTCGAACACCACCAGATCGTTCCGGTCGATGAACAAGTTCTTGTTGGATGCACGGCGATCGCGGTTGTGGATGAACACGTCGAAGGCGAGGATGCTCGCCGCGATCTCGCGCTGAGAGGCCGTGAAAGGATAATCCTGCGCGACCTGCGTGACGCCTCTGACGAAGCGCGAGCCGTACACGAGTCCGATCGACGACACCAGCTCCTCGCGCAGCGATGGGTCGACGCTCTGGGCGAAGTCGTCGGAGATGCTAACCGCAAGCGGCTCCGGAGTGGTCAGCCCCAGGGCTCGTGCTAACGCCGCCCCGAGCCACTCCAATAAGTACTCCAGTGGCGGCGTGGCGAGACGCGACCTCGACTTCACTATGCACTGCTCCGGTCGGTCGGTTTCGTCACGCACGTGCAGCAGCAGCGGCGCGTTGCGCCCGCTTGTCATGCGTCGGTCGACAAGCTCTGCGTCGACAGGGCGGGGCGGCGGCACTCGTGGCTGGGATCCCACAATCACGGAATGACCTCTGCGCCGACCGAGAATCCCGTCCACGTCTCACCCATCGTCGGGCCCTACGTCAGCGCCCTCGCCGGCTATCTAGCCGTAGATTCCACGTCATCCAAGCCGTCGAAGATGGTTCTCATGATTCGCATCGTGCTGAGGATGATGTTCGCATGAATGGCTGCGCCATCAAGATCGGGAAAGAGCGTGAACGGGGTGATATTCATCAAGGTCAGGTCAGCGCAAGCGGTCGCGAACTCGTTCTTGGGAATGTCGATGGCCTGCAGGAAGTGCGCGCGTTCGCGGGCCTTCAGATAATTCTCGAGGGTGCGATGCTTTGCGGAAAGGACCTTGGTGAAGACGCCTCGTTGGGCGTTCTGCCGACGAGCACCTGGCGGGACGCCACGTACGACTTCAAATTCCCCGCCGATCGTGATGTCTTCGTACATGCGAAGGACCCACACCCGGACATCGCCTGAGCCGCCAGAGGTGACTTCCCCAACGTGCAGCTCCTGCTTGCGATAGAGAGGCTCGAACGCGAAGTACGCGGCAACGTACGGACTTTCTGACCAGTCAAGCAGCGGTGTCAGGAGCCCATGGTGTCGGCCGAGAGCCCAGAGTTCGTTGACCTCCAGCCTGCCAAGCGAATGATCTAGAGACGAGACCGAGCGTCGGAATCTGGCGAGGACCTCGAGCGCCTGAGTGTGATACCAGTTTTCTAGATCACCTGGGCCTGGCGGGGGCTCGCCGTCGTCGTACTCGATGCTCGGCAACAAGAGGTTGCGCTCGAGTTTCGAACACAGGGGCCATCCTGGATCGAAGTGACCCCGGAACAGAGTGCACGCGGATGCGTGCAGCGATCCGTCCGGCAGCAGCAGGTTGGGCTCCTTGCGAACTTCGCGAACGAATTCGTCCCACGATGCGCAGCGGGTTACGACGGCGTCATTGGTTGGGATAAGCGCCATCCTTGCATTGTCGGCCTAGACGGCCGGCTTCGCCAACTTGGACCGTGCCGTTACGGGCGCTAGACGATCGAGCGTTCTCCCTGCTGTGACCTGTCGAACTATTTGATAGTCGGACACCGCTGATGCACCGGCGCTAGCCAGGGCCTCGCCGGTATTGTCGCTCGAGCACAGTCAAGCCTTTGGTCAGCGCCAACCGGAGCACGTCAGAGCGGTTGACACTGCCGGTACCCGCCCGCTCCGGGTCAGCTGCCAGCAACGGGGCCAGCGCTTCAGCACGGTCGAGGAGCGCCTGGCTCAGCCGCAGCGCGGTCTGGGCCGTGGCCGGCGCCTTGAGCTTGCGTGGGCTCACGCCGCCTCCGGCCGCTCGAGACGGCGCAGAGCGCGGGCGACCGTCGTCGCGTGCCACCTCGTGCCGCGGGCGGGTACTCCCTCGGCGTTCAGGCGCTCGGCGATGGCCCGGACGGTCGCGCCGTCGGCGCGCAGCTCGGCGATCCGCCTGAGGGCAACCTCCTCCGCAGGCTCGGCCTCCACGCGCACGCCGTCCGGCATGACTCGGAGCCCAAGCGCCACATGGCCGCCGGTGCGCTCGCCGCGGGCGCGCTTGGCCCGCAGCGCGGCGGACGTCCGCGCGCGAATCAGGGCGCGCTCGTACTGGGCGAACGCGTCGACCATGGTCCGCATCAGCTGGTCGGCCGGCTCGCTGCCGTTGCCCGCCCCGTCCGCGGACTGCACCTCGGCGCCCCTGCGCGCGGCCAGCCGCTCGGCCATGGCGCTCACCACCACGTCGCGCGCCAGCCTGTCGCGCTTGGCCACCAGCAGCACCCCTGCGCTGTACTCGCGCAGGGCGTCGAGCGCCGCCAGCAGCCCGGGCCGCCGGTCGAGGGGCGCCGCGCCAGACACGCCGAGGTCTTCTCGCACGGCCACGAGTTCGGCGCCCCGCGCCGCGCACCACGACCGCAGGGCAGCGAGCTGGGCTTCGGGCCCGAGGGCCTGCTCCGACGTGGACACGCGCACGTAGCCAACAACGCGCTTGCGGTCTGGTCGGGTGCGGTGAATTCGAGGCACTAGCGAAGCTCCCTTATGAATGCATCCCAAACGTAACCCATTTAGCCGGCTGCAGCAAGGGCGCTTGTGCACAGTCCGACGGGCATGTGTACAGGGGCTCTGCCGTTCGCGGCCAACCTGTCTGGTGAACTCGAACCCGCAAAGGGCCGGGCGACCGGAGCACGTTCGCCAACGCATCCGCCGCGCCTGGCCTTGCGGAGCCAAGCCCTCCGCCCGGACGCCTTGGCCTTCCCCGAATCCCCCCGAATCCCAAGAAACTCTTGGCCCGTAGTGTGCCCCTACTGCGCACACCCTCGACCAACTAGGCAGACCGGCCCCGACGGGATATTCATCGTTAGGCGGAATGAGGCGGAATGAAGGCGGAATGACACTGCACCACGGCAGAATCACCGGCGAGCGCCAGTTCGTTGTCGAAGAGAACGGACTGGAGTACTACGCCGCGCGGAATTCCGTCATTTGCGCGCACACACCGAGTGCACAAGCCAAACTCTGCCGCGTCACGTTCGGCAGCGACGGAAGTATCTACGTCATGTTTCCATACCTCGCTGCGAAGCAAGGGGTGCTCAGCGTGCTAGAGGACCCAGCGCCGAGTTCTGGACCTGTGACGTACGACCTCGGCCAGAACGGTGTAACCGTCCTGACGGACATCAAGTTCGCTCATCATCGGTCCGGCACCGTCCACTTCTCGAAGACAAACGGTCCGCTGCTCCTTCCGGAGAAGCAGTCCTTCAAGCTGGAAGGCTCGATCGGGCGCGTCTTTGACCTGTTCGTGTACTGGCTTCGCGGGTTCAAGCGGTTTACCAAGCCAGATCGGTCGACGCTCAAACTTCAGGTCGATTTCGCCACAGCCGAACCCGTGGGCCTTCGAATTAGTGCCGAGTGGCGACGTAAGCGCGACATTCTCGACAACGCTGTTGGCGATGGGCGCGCCCCGATTCGGGCGAGCACACTGATGATGCATCAACGCACGAAGGAGGTGTCTTATACGGCCCTTCTCGGCCAGCCTGCGGGGCTCCCGCTTCGTGACCACGTGCTTCTATTCACGGCCAAACCGCAGCCGTTCCCCAGTGGTGCTGATGTCCCGACTATGATCTTTCTCGGCGGTCAGGACGACCACGATGTCACGGATGGGGGCGAGCTTCCGTACCCGAGGCGTTTCCTCGCGTTCATGTATCCGTCGGGCGCGGCAAGCCGGCTCGCCCTCTGAATCCGCCTAACTATTGGTTGGATCCGACAAGGCCCGCGGGTATCGTCTTGCACGCGGCATGCGTCGGCGCGACCATTCTTGCCAGGCACCTGCGGGCGCCGAGGCCTCGCCGTGATCGTTCGCTAGGACGGAGTCATCCCGCAGCCGCCGTTGCAAGCGCGCAAGGCGCGTTTGGGCTCTGCGGCGGTCCGCTGGTCGAACCGCTGCGGCCCACGGTCGAGGAGATCGAGAGGCTCGTAGCAGTACCCGGACCAGCGATCAGGTGAGGCCTGCCTCACCGGCGTTGCACGCCCGCAGCTTGCTCCGCGGCACGAAGTGCCTCCCGGAGGCGCGTCTCGGTCGACCGCCGCATCCTTGGCGCCCTGCCCGGCAGCGGTCCATCCGACCAAACACGCAACCCCAGCCGCATGCGCAGCCGGGCCACCTTGATCTCCTCCCGCTTGCGCCGGTTCGCCAGTGCCGTTACATGATGCAGCCCGTGGCATCGCCTACATGCCCAGACCGCGTCGCGTCGAAGCCGGAACAGCAGTGCAGCGCGACGATGACAGGCCGGGCAGCTCGCAAGCCAACGGACGCCGCCGAACGGGCATGGTAACGCGACGAGGCTGATAACTCGCGAGCGACCGCCGCTGATCGTCAGCGTGCAGGACCGCAAATCGACAGTGGCGGGATCTCCACCGATCAGCAGCACAGCGCGCTGGAAGCCATCGAACCCAGACGCGCGCGCATGTCGCAGAACCTCGCGGATGTCGATCGATGGAGTCCCCTCGACCGTGCCGATGCGAGCCCCGAGCAGCTGCCAAATCGACTGTGTTTGTGACTGCCAGATCGCCATTCTTCCTTCGCTCCTAACCGCGTCGCGCACGACAGGCTGAGAGTATGCGCGACAACTCATGACATCTCGACCCGCTGCCGTTTGCCGTGTTCGGCGTCAGCTGCGCTTTCAACCACGCCGCTCGATCTTCGCGATCAGCTGGGCCTCCAGGTGTGGTGGGTCGCCCGACAGGATGTGTTCGTTCTGTCGCGTGTCGAAGGCCATGTCCTTGTCTCGGACCTTCTTGCACGTCCGAATCACGGGCGTGCCCGGCCCTCGGCGAATCCAGCCTCGTAGTACACTGGGCCGCGCCCCGGTCGCGTCCGCGACCGCGAACCGGGCGTGGCGTGTCTCGGCCAAAGGTCCGATCGTCGATCCGGTTCTTGGGGCCCGGGTCATAAGGCACGCTCCTGAATGCTCGGGGACGTCCACGAGGAACGGTGGCTCGTGGCCGCGGTCGACGAGATTGAACGGCTCGCGGCAGCCGCCCGGGCGAGCGGGCAGGTGGCGGGCCTTGCGCACCGGGTCGGTCCGGAGGCGACGACGCAAATGCTCGACCGCGGAGCACTTATCGGTGGGCCCCGGCAGCGCGGTGAAAGGCGTTGTTCTACACAATACCTTCAAAGTTTGCCGCGGCTCCGAGTTTGGCCGGCGGGCGATCGGAAAGCCTCGATACAGCCGATTATCGAAGGTTTGGCCGAGCCGTTAACCACGGCGGACTCGACCTCTGGCCTTCGCCGCACCATTAGCCGCCCGAACAACGGCAGGCGCTCCCACCTTGCTTCGTAGTCCGGCATCACGCGTCCAGAGCGGCGGATGACGGCCGCAGCTCGTCTGCGTCCAGCAGGCCAGTGTCGCAAGCACCGGCCCGTGGTTGTTTTCAAGCCTTGGGTGCCTTAATGTTCACCACCGTCCGCATCGCATCGAGCGTGGACAGGTCGGTTCCAACCAGCTTGCTGAGCGTGCTCACGGGCAAACCGATCGATCGACCCAACTCGCTCGGCGTCACGCCCTTAGACTGTGCCAGTGACTCCAGGACCCGCGGTAGCAACTCCGGCTGCTCCACCTCGCTCGCTTCGTTCGGCTCTCTTTTTCTCCAGCCCATTGACGAGATGTAGATAAACGCGCGCTTGTACTGCGCAGCGTCGATGAGGGTCAGGTCGTAAGCGCGCCGTACGATCGCCTGCACGCTCGTGCCCCAGCGCTCCTTCATGCGGAACATGCCGTCCCAATTCAGACGCGAGCCGCGCGGGAACTCCTGCCAAAAGGCTCGCCGCGGAAGAAGCATGGCGCCAGCAAAGCGGTGTGCTTCCTCCTCGGTCGCCGGATCTCCTGTTTGACGCCCCCGATGGAGAATCAGGTGCCCCGCTTCGTGAAGCCGGCTGTGGCGTGTCCTTGACGGCATCTCGCGATCCGCGTTGCCAAGGATGTAGTGAGAGGCGCCCTGCCACGAGTACGCGTCGATGCCATCCTCGCCACCCTCAAACGTTCCAACGAACGCGCCGGCACGCTCCAGCAGCCTGGTCACATTCTTGAGCGGCGCATCCTCTCGCAGTCCCCATGCCTTTCGCGTGCGGGCCGCAACATCTTCGATAGATCCAGTGTTCGCGATCTTAGAGAAGCCATCTTCCGGCAAACGTCGGACCCTGCTCTCCACCGCGCGTGTGAAGCGAATCCACACGCTGCCCTGCGCCACCAGTTGACGATTTATGCGCGCGGTGACGCGCGGCTTCCCGCGGAAGTGGAGCACGCGCTCCGACGGAGACTCGTCTGGAATGATCTCCATGAACTCGCGAAACACATCAAGCGACGCGCAGAGCGCATCGCGCGTAGTGTCTGTGGGGTGAAGCGTCACCCCACTCTCCAGGTTCACGATTTGCTGGCGCGCCACGCCAGACTTTTTCGCGAGTTCGGTTTGGCTGAGCCCTCGATACTCCCTTGCGAGGGTCAGGCCTTCCTGGAAGGTGTTGCGTTCAACCAGGCTCAGTCTCGCCATCTTCCTCTTCTTCCTCGCCGAGATCGAAGTCAGCAGGCGGAATGTCGTCAGCTTCGTGCATCACGAGCGGGACTGCGCTGTCCAGTTCATCCACGAGCCAGCGCCCATACGCCACCTTGCCGTCGTTGCTATACACGACCAGTTCGCATAGACCGATCTGCGGTCCGTCCACCCGGAACTCGAAACGAACAAGCACATCACCGAGTTTCTGTCGACCATCGCCGAACGGCAGGAGCGTCTGAGTCGCGTTAGCCAGCCTGCCCTCGGTGATCATGCGTGGCTTCATCGGCCGATCCGAGCGCTGCAAGCGGACCGGAACGACACCAACACCGATGAAGTAAGCCAGTTCCTCCTCGCTCCAAAACGAAAGCCAGGGGACGACGACCTTCGCCAATTTGCGAAACTTGTTCAGGGTCAGCTTATATGCCAAGCACTGCGAGGCCCACTCGACATCGTCGAGTCCTACATGCGCGTCGTACGCCTGAGTCCGACAGGCCCGAATCACCTGCACGATGAACGCCAGGCGCTCCGGGGAGAGGTCAGAGTGGAAGTGGTGCGGAGCGCTGCGCTTCGTCATGGAAACGATGAATCGCTCTTTTTTGATAAACTGTCAAGCGTCTGCGTTTTTGTCCAATCGGATGCGGCCGATCCCAATCGAAATCGACGCGCGCGGTGTTGCGCGTCCTCGCAGTCGCGCTCCGGCGCGAGCTTGGTCCGCCTTGCGACTGTGAGCCCGTGTCCTTGCTGTCGACCACAACGGGTGCGTGGCCGCGTACGCCGCTTTAAGCCCGAAGATCGACAGCGGGACAGGCCTGGACGGGCCTCCGTCGGGCTGCGACTCAAGGTCGGCGCCCTCAGGCTCAGTCATTGTCCTCGTCATCATCGACACCCATCGCCTCGCGCATCATCCTATTCTGCCAGTGGGAGGCTTGGGCTGCTGTCTTGTTCTGGTACGCGTCGAACACCATCAGCATTGCGCGGTGCCAAAGACGTTGCTTCGGGTTCCCTCGGAAGGATTGCACGGCGTCTGTGGGCGGCGCCCGCCGACCCGCAGTTGGTTCTGCAACGACGGTCGCTTCTGCGATTTGGCGGATCTGGTTCCTGTCTAGCCGAGCGACGTACTCAGGAAGGGAGAACGCCGCATTGCGAATGTCATGGACCAGTGTGTTTCGAATCTTCGAGAGAGTCGTGATGAACCGGCGATCGTCGTGTGACAAGCAGCTCAGCGCACGACCGAACGCGACTTTACCCGTCTTCTGGTCTCCCAGTTCGAGGTGGCTAAGGACACCAAGAAGATCGGTGCGTCCAAGAGTCTCCGCAAGCAGGTGAGACGTTGCCGCCTCGATCACTGCGTGCAGCTTGATCACGAACGACCAATCATCCTCTCGAAGGAGCGCCTGGAAGAAACCCGCCGCCAAGCCGAGTTCCTTCTCGAACGCATGCAGCGAATCTTCGAATGGCGACATGTCTGGGTGCGCCCAACGGACTGCAAGGACCCGCCTCCGAATCACGCAAGCATGCCGTCCCGTTTACCGCAAGCCCAACAGCGATGGTCGCTCTGGCGGCCTCGGTTCGGCTGGAGCACGGGGGGTCTGCACCGGACGCACTTCTTCGGTGGTGAGGCACGCGGCGTACTGCAATGCCTGCCGCACGTCGGCCTCTTCGAGGTCGGGGAAATCAGCGAGCACGTCTTTCACGCTCGCGCCGCGGGCGAGCTGGCCGACCACCACGGACACGGGGATGCGCATGCCGCGATTGCAGGCGCGGTCCGCCCATGATGGCGGGATCGAAGGTGAACCGGTCGAACGGGTCCATCGGTCTCAGGGGTCAGCACGGTGGCTGCCCGGCGGCGACGGTGGCGCCGGGCACCTACGGCTACCAGCCGCCCACCCGACCATCTGCGCCGCGGTTGCGTGGCCCCCGGGAGGCCAGAATGCGGCGCTTCGGGGCGCATTCTGACGCTGCCTGACGCACGCAGCCCGCTGAAACCCTTGAACTCACTGCACAACACACTCCGTTCAGGTTCCTGTGCCCGCAAGGGCGTGGAGGTTCGAGTCCTCTCTTTCGCACGAAGTTGAGATTGTTTGGGTTTTCGGGTCCTCGGGGGTGCGGCTTTGCGACCCCTGTTTCGCCAAAAAAACAGCTCGCGCCCCAGAATCCGCCCCAGAATCCGTCGCCGTCCGCGCGCGCTTGGAGGCATTTGGCGCGCTCACGTGAGGCGCCGAGGCGGCGCCGCCGTTCTGCTCCCCGCGCGCGCTGCGGGTCGCTTCGCCTACGGCGTCCAGCACTGCGCGGGCCGCCTGCTGGCGCGGCTTGGCGTAGAGGCTTGTGGTCGTCACCTTGCACCATCAGCGTCGCGCTGCTTTGCCTGCTCGCGTTCGAGCGTCGTGTGCAAACGATCTACGCTAGCAGGTGGCGCGCAATCGTGAGGATCTGAATCTCGGTCGTGCCGCCGCCGATTTCCACCAGCTTGGCATCGCGCGCCAAGCGCTCGACAGCGTACTCGGCCATGTAGCCGTTCCCGCCCAAGATGTGAATCGCCTCGAGCGCGACGAACGTACCGACCTCGGCTACGTAGAGCTTGCCCGCGCAGGCATCCAGCACGCTGATCTCGTTGGGGTCGTACACGATGCGCCGCGCGTTGCTGAGCGCGACGTACATGCGCGCGAGGCGCTGCTGAATCAATTGGTGCTGCGCGATGGCCTGGCCGCCCTGCACGCGGGACTTTGCGTAGTCCACTGCGATCTCGAAGCAGCGCTCCGCGATACCGTAGCTCATGGCGGCAAGGCCGATGCGCTCGGTGGCGAGCGACTTGCGTATGTGCGCGCGATCCTTGATGCCGGCGCCGAGCAAGTTGGCCCGCGGCACACGTACGTCGTTCAGATACACGGCGCCGGTCGGTGAGCTGCGCATGCCCATCTTCGAAAACGGCTGACTGGTCTCGAGTCCCGGCGTGCCACGCTCGATCAAGAACGCCTGCGCCTCACCTTCGTCGCTCTTGGCGTAGATCAAGAAGAAGTCGGCATGCGGTGCGTTGGTGATGAACGTCTTTTCGCCGCGCAGCACGTAGTGGTCAGCGTCCAGTCGTGCGCTGGTGCTCATCGACGCCAGCGCGCTCGAACCGGCGCCCGGCTCGGTCAGCCCCCAGCAGCCGATCTTCTCGCCACGGAGCACCGGCGGCACGTAGCGTGCGACCTGTTCTGGCGTGCCCTTGTTGCGCACGTTCAAGCCGAACAGGCCCACGCTGGCAAAGTACGACAGCGCAAAGCCGGGGTTGACGCGACAGATCTCCACCATCAGCTGCGTCTGCGCAAAGCGCATCAGCGCCGCCAGCTCGGGATCGCGCTCGCCGTCTGCGTCCTCGGCGGCCAACTCGCCGCGCTCCAGCCTGTCTGCGCCGATCGCCAGGCCCAGCTCGGCGACCATTTTCTTCATCAGCGGGTAGGGCAGCTGTGCGCCCGACTCCATGGCGGCCGTCGCCGCTTCGACATCGCGCTCCATGAAGCGACGAAACTGATCGCGAATCGACTTCTGTGCTTCGCTCAGCTCCATACGGCGCCCTCAACCTTTGTCTTTGGTCCCCCCTTCGGTCGCATGCTCGGGCCAACGCTCCTCGGGCCACGGCGGGATCTGCACGGGTTCGAGCTGGGCGGGCACCGGGATCGACCAGCTCTCGCCCCACAGCGAGCTGCCGCCATCGACGCGCAGCGTGGCACCCGTCACGAAGTCGCCTGCCGGGGACAGTAGGTAGAGCACGGCGCCCGCGACTTCTTCGGCGCTGCCCAGGCGCCGCAGAGGAATGCTGCGCGTCGCCGCTTCAATCGTGCCCGGCGGATAGTTGTGCATGCCGGTGGTGAGAATCACCCCGGGCGCGACGCAGTTGATGCGTATGCCCGCGCTAGCCCACTCGATCGCCAGCGTCTGCGCCATGTTGACCACACCGGCACGCGCTGCGCCCGTGTGCACCATGCCAGGGAAACCTCGCCACATGTTCGCGACGATGCCGACGATCTTGCCGCCGTGTTCGAGCATCCACTTCTGTGCCGCGACCTGACACATGTTCCAGCTGCCGGTCAGGTTCGTGTCGAGGACGGCGTTCCAACCCTTCTCGGTGATGCTGGTCGCAGGCGACAAGAACTGTCCGCCGCCGTTGTTCACCACGAAGTCGACGCGGCCGAAACGCGCGAGCGTGGTGTCAAACAGCGCCTCGACCTGGGCGCGATCGCGGATGTTGCACACCACCGGCAGCACCTCGGCGTCGTACTGCGCGGACAAGCCGCGTGCGGCGACCTCCAGGCGTGCGCCGTTGCGTGACGCGATCACCACGCGCGCGCCGAGCTTGATCAGCTCTTCGGCGATTGCCAGGCCGATGCCGGTTGCACCTCCGGTGACGATCGCCACGCGATCGCGAAATAGACCAGGCGCGAAGATCGAGGGCTGGGTCATGAATGACTTACCAGGTTGTCAGTAAAGCACGGGCCCAGCCGGCGCTTCAAGTCGGCCCCGCGCGCCGTCGTTGACATCGAGAACTTCGCCACCGGTGAGCATCTCGAAACGTTGCACGGAATCTAGATCGGCGCGTTGCTCATCGATTCCGCGCCGCTCGCGAGCACGACGTCGGAGGCGCCTGAACCCACCTCGCCGTTGCGCGCTTCCTCTCAGTTGTCATGAGATACGACCGGTGCTCGGTCACGTCGAACACGTACCAGCTCTACGGCGAGACGCTGCGGGCTGCGCCGGTGATCTGGACGCCGCGGGCGCGGCCTACGTGCTGCGTTCGAGCCGGCCTCGCCCGTCAACACCCCGAGTCGAAGCAGTAGCGGCCGTCTGCGGCCGCGCGGTCATCGCATTTGCCACCGACGACCGCATCGATCGTCTGACCCGAGCCGCTCACTTCGCTGAGACACTGGATGAGACAGTGATCGCAAATGGTCACGCGGTACTCGAAGGCGTTGCTGCGAACCTCGGTGCCGCTCAGCGTTTCGCCCTCCACCTGTGCGCGAATCGCGACCTCGCTCCCCGCAAAAGCGCCGAGCTGCCCGGCGTAGTCCGTGGGTATGGCCTCTGCCAGGATGCCGCCGACGCCGGGCTCGCCAGCGGTGGCGGCCGGAACCGAGCCGGTGATCGACAGCTCGAACGGATTGGGCAGCGGGGGAGCGATAGGTTTGAAGACGAGGATCTGGCCGGCAAGCGTGAACAGCAGGACCTGGACCTTGGTCGCGAGCACGAGCTCGGAGGTCAGGTTTCGCACGCGCAGCGCCAGCATGTAGGGCTTGTTGCAGTCGTTGCTGTTGTCCGTGATCCCGCCGATGTCGAACACGCCCGCGCCGCTGCCGATCGGGTGCTCGAGGTCGGGCGCGCAGGCAGGCGTCAAGTCGAGGTGCGCATCGACCAGAAGCTGCCGCGCACCTGCGACCTGCGCGCCGCCGTCCGGATTCGCCGTGGTCAATGCGGTCGCACCGGCGCCGGCGTCGCCACCACCAGCCGTTGCCGGCGCGCAGGCACCCTCGATGCACGCCTGCTCCGCGCCGCAGTCCGGGTCGCGCTTGCACTCGGGCGCGCACAGGCCGTGCACGTTCAGGTCCACGCCGCAAGTCTGCGCGTAGAGCGCAGAGGCCTGGAATTTGCAGCGCGATCCGCTCGGGCAGTCGCCATCCACGTTGCAATCCGCGCTGCACACACCACACACGCAGCCGCCGGCGTTGCAATCGGAATCTTCGTGACACGCGCGTAACCAGTTGGACTCGCTGCCGAAGCTCGAGCCATGGCTGTCGCTGCACGCCGCGCACGTGAGCCACACGCAGGGTAGGAGCCAGGCAAGCCACCACACTTTTCGGTCATGCATGTTCGTTGCTTTCCTCGCCGATCACGGTCTGTCCCACGTAGGCCACCACGCGCAGCGTCGCCGCGTCCGCGGGTGCGGGGTGGCGCGCGTTGTAAGCCTCGACGCGCGCGCGCAAGCTCTGCGCCTGCCTGCGTAGCGCGGGCAGCAGCCCGCGCGCCTCGCGTGCGAGCGGGTGGCCCTCCCACAAGTCGAATGAATACGTGCTGCCGCCGATCGCCTCGTCGGGCTCGGCGTGCGAGAGCCCGCGCTCGAGCTTGGCGCAGAGCGCAGTCACCATCGCCTGGTAGTGGTCGTAGACCGCGGCTTCCCACCCGGCCGGATCGTGGAACGCGATCACGTAGCCCTCGCAGGTGTAGTGCGCCTGCGCACCGCTGCCGCTGAGCTCGATCCGGCCGCTCTGCACCAGCGGGGCAAGCGCACGCGCGAGGGTCGGCTCGTCCATGGGCACGAGCTCGAGCAGCCCGTCGCGATCGACCGGGCCGTGGCGATGGATCGCGACCAGCAACAAGTTGGCGAGCGCGGTGTCCTGGTCGGGCGCGCTGACGATCTCGCTCGCACCGGCAGCGCGGTAGCCCATGTGATCGCTGGCGCCGCTCTGAAACAACAAGCCGCTGCGTACCAGATCCTTGAGCACGCCGCGGACCACGGCCTCGTCGTCGCGCGCGAAGCGCTCGAGCACCTGCGTGCGCGACAGGGTGCCGTGCTCCTGGACATAGCCGAGCACCGCCTCCCACAGCGAGCGCCCGCGCTCCGAGCGGCTCTCCGAAGTGCGCGCGACCTTGTTGTGATAGGTGCGCAGCGCGAGCCCAAACATGTCTGCGATCACCTTGTTGCCGAGACCCTGCTGCTTGAGCTCCTTGACCAGGTCGGCGAACACCTGGTTGGCCACGCCCGCGAGCGGCGCGCGGTGACCGGCCGCCGTTGCAAGCGCTGCGATCAGCACCGTCGTCTGGCGCACTATCGCATCGATCAAGAACGTAGATCCCATGGACTAGGAGTACGACCGAGGGCGGGCCGGCGAATAGTGAAAATTTCGGCATGGGACGCGACAGCGCGAGCCTCGTGCTCCTCCGGTAGGACAAAGCGCCGCGCCGACCTCCGCGGGATTGCGATTGCGCGATTCGCGATCGACGCCGATCGCAGATTCGCGACGTCCGATCGGGCAGCTTCGCATGCTAGGAGCCAGGGTTTGCGCTTGATCACCCGGAGCTTCCCGTCGTCACCGCGCAGCAGGAGCTCATGGCGGTTGAGCTGGGCGACGACCGGTGGATCGCGGTGCATCACCAATCGCTCCATCGTCGTGCGGTGATGCAGGATGATCGCCACCGATCTCATCGGCTAGGTAGTTCTGGCCCCCGAGCGTGAAGTAGAACGCGCGCGCGGCCAGGACGGCGCCCAGCTCGAGACTGTCCCGGCGAATCGTCTTGTCCTTGGTCAGGATGACCCAGCCGCGCGCGGCCACCTCTGGGATCCAGGTGGCGTCCTTGGTATCCGGCGCATAGGCGGCCTCCCGCATGGTTGTAATTGACATCCCTGCCTCGCGCAGCGCGTCAGGGACGATGTGCGAGCCCAAACAGCGGTCGACGAAGTAGTGGATCGCGACCGGCTCAAGCTGCCTTTTGGAGCGCGTTTTCGAAACGGAGAGCCCCCTCGATGCAATCCTTCGTGGTGTCGAAGTCGGCTGCGAGCGTCGCGATGCTTTCGCCGGCGCGACGACGGCCCGCAATCACCGAAGTCTCGACACCAGCGTCCACAAGGTATGGGCGCCCGAACTTGCGGCGTGGGTCAATCGCAACGATTCGGCGCGTGTCATTGCTGTCGACAAACGGGAAAAGGCGCCGCAGCAGGCCCTCTTCATCGCGTTCGATGCGCTCGAGGTAGCGCTCGATGATCGGACCAAGCGCGGGAGCCGGACCTTCGCGGCTCTTGACCCACGCCTGCACCGTGGACCGCGGGACCCTCAAGTGATGGGCGACGTCAGCCACCGAGTAGATCGGCACGAGTCGCGGGTCGCGTCCGCGGTAAATGTCCGTGGTCAGAACGGCCTCCCCCGCCATCATGTACAGGCACAACGATCTGGTGCAAGCTGGTAGGCGGGGCACGCACCGAGGCGACCGGCGACCCTCCGAGCGCAAGCCCGGGTGCGCGGAAAGGCGCATTTCGGCGCAGGGCCGCGAGCCAGGCTCAACGCTCCAGCTGCAGCAGGAGGTCGAGCACAGCCCGACGAAGCTCGGCTGGGTTCTCCCGTTCCTTCCATCCGCGAAGCGCCGCTCGAAGGTGCCAGGTGTGGCTGCCAGCTCGGATCACGACATCTGGCTGGCGGCGAACGAGGCTGCGTCTACAACCGCCAAGTTGTTTCACTGGGACGGAGCCGGGCTTCAGGGCGTGGCGCTTGCAGAGCGTGCGAACTTACACATCGACGACATGGTGCTCGGGACGTCGGCCGAGCTCTGGATCTCGGGTATTGCGGGCGCTGGCATGGGTCAGGCCAAGGGAGGCGTGGTCGTGCTGGTCCGCACCGGGGACAAATTGGGCGGACGAAAGTCCCGACCTCGGCGAAGCTGCGCAGACCATGCTGTCCGCAGCCGGAGACCAACTCTGGCTCGCGACCGACACCGGGCGCATGGCCGTGCACGCTGGTGGACGGTGGACGCGACACGACATCGGACAGCCCATCGTCAGCCTCTACGCCGCCGATGTGGATCTGGTCTACGTGGTCCCCAAAGCGTCGGGCTTGGTGACGTACTCGGGAGACGGCGACTTTGCACCCGTGCATGATCTGGACGGTCGGCGCTTGACGTCCGTTGCTGGCACTGGCCCCGACAACGTGTGGGTATCCGCACCCGAAGCCGTTTGGCATTTCGAAGGCGATCGCTGGCAAGCCCTCGAGCTCGACCACCACCGCGTGGACATTGTGACTCCGCTGAGTCGAGGTCGGGCCGTGCTCGCTACAGACGACGGTCCCTGGTTGTTCGATTGCGCCGCCGCGCCGGCTGAATAGCCAATTCGCCCGAGACTCGTAGCCCTCGCTGACGCACAGGAACGGGGCGTGCCCTGCACTCCAGCTTCGATCACGAGCCTGGCCGCAAGGCCCTGGCGCTCGGCGCGCGACGTACTGCCGGTACACGCTGAGAAGGTCACCCCAGTACTTACCGACCATCGCGCCGAACGCGCGCTCGCGCAGCCCGTGCCGCGCGGGATGATCGTCGCCGATCGCGTCCCAGCCGCGGTGCTCGAGCGTGACCCTGGTGCCGTCGCCCATCGGTTCGAAGCGCACCTCGACCTCCGTCACCTCGTCCGGCGCGAAGTTGATCTGCCGCCACTCGAACACGAGCCGCTGTCCCGGCTGCCACGCCAGCACGCGTCCGATTTCGAGCACGCGATGCGCGAGCCGTTCGACCAGCCGCTGCCCGCGCCCCTCCGCGTCGCGCTCGAAGGACAGCTCGCTCCGGCCGCCGCCGTTGCGAAAGCGCGGGCCGCGCCGCCACCACACGTCGATGTCGTCCGTGAACGCCTCGAACGCGTCGTCCGGCGAGACGGCCACGAACGTGGTCACGCGCGCGACCTCGGCGGCGCTCATGACGCCTTGCGGCGGCGCTTGCGGCGCGTGTGCTCCGCATGCTCTTTGAAGCCGTCGAGCTGCAAGCCCCAGAACGCTTCGACCTCGTCGAGCCAGCCGCGCAGCGCGCTGAAGGGCTCGCGCCGCAGCTGGTACACGCGCACGCGGCCGTCGTGCTCGGGAGACTCCTCGCGCACGAGGCCGCTCTGGCGCAAAAGCCGCAGATGCCGGGTCATCGCAGGCTTGGCCATGTGCAGTGCGCTCGCCAGCTCGCCCGCGCGGCGCGGTCCGCTACGAAGCAACTCGATGACGCCGCGGCGCGTCGGATCGGCCAACGCCAGCAGCGTCTTGTCGACCGTGCTCGCCGCCATCGTCACGACTCGTGATGGCTGCGATCGACCTTGTTGCGGACCTTGCTCCAGCTCGGGTTGCCGGTCTGTAAGCGCTGCGTGAACCACCAGTGGTGGCCGCCGCAGTCGACCACGCCGTAGCTGCGGTCCGACCAGTAGTCGACGCCGTAGTCGCTGACCCGCGGCTCACTGTCGATCAGGGCGCCCGCGGCGCGCGCCTTGGCGCAGTGCGCGTCCACGTCGTCGACGTAGACCATCAAGGACTGCGTGCAGCCGCCGAGCTCGCGCGGGCTTTTGTAGTACGGGCGGGCGCCTGCCTGCGCGATCATGATCACGCCTTCGCCGATGACCAGCTCGCTGTGCGCCACCACGCCATCGCCGGTCTCCACCAGCACGCGCAGCTCGAAGCCGAACACCTTGCACAACCAGTCGATCGCCGCCCTGGCGTCGTCGTAGATGAGCGCGGAAGAGATCCTGGGCCAGCCTTCGGGAACGGGCTTCATGGCACCTCCAATCCGCAACTAGCCTACTGCGGAAGATAGTTTACGTCAATGTAAACTAAAGGCGCGCCGCGCCGTTCGCGTCGACCCGCACCTGCGGCGACGGCTCCCAGCGTTTCAGGGCCAACCATGCCAGGGAAACCTCGCCACATGTTCGCGACGATGCCGACGATCTTGCCGCCGTGTTCGAGCATCCACTTCTGTGCCGCGACCTGACACATGTTCCAGCTGCCGGTCAGGTTCGTGTCGAGGATGCACGGAGTCTAGATCGGCGCGTTGCTCGTCGATTCCGTGCCGCTCGCGAGCACGACGTCGGAGGCGCCTGAACCCACCGCGCCGTTGCGCGCTTCCTCTCAGTTGTCGTGAGATACGACCGGCTCACGCGTCGTAGGCGGCTTGAGCAGCCAGGAGCGGGGCTCGTCGACGCCTTCGTGTCGGCCGGCAAACCGGCTGTGTCTGTGACCGATGTTCTGGAGGTGCTGCCGGTCACTCACGCCTACGCCAACCGTATCCTCGCCCGCCTGGCCGATACGACGTTCTCGCGGCTCCCGAGCTGGGCGGCGGTGGCCGCCACGCGCTGGATATCGTCCGCGCCTACTTCTGGAGCAAGCATGCGGACCCCGACAAGCCTATTCGCTGCCGTACGCCGCGACGTACACGTTTCCAGAGACGCCCACGCCCATGTCCTGATTCCGGGCCGAGCCGAGCGTCTTGCAGATGGACGCATCGGCGAGCATCAATTCGACCGCGCGCGCCGTCGACGGCGCATCGATCGCGAAGCTTTCGCCCCAGACCGTTGCGGCGTAGCCTGCTGCGTTGAAGCGCTGCTGGGTCGTGCGGCCTTGCGAATCCGTCAAGCTCTGGGCGTGCGTCTTCGCCATGTCCGCCGCGAGCACGCGCGCCGCGCACACCAGCCGCGCGTCGAAGCGCAGCGCCGGGGCGGTCGCGGATCCGCAGCCGGAAATGCCGCTCTCTCGCGTGTTCAGCAGCATAGCGAACAGCTCATCCTCATGCGTGCGATCCGCCTGCGCCGCGTGCCCCGCCTGCGCGCAGAACGCGACATCCGGCAAGTGCTCGGGCACACACGACTGCGCAACGCATGCTTGGTCTTGACCGCAACTACCGGGCGCGCAGCTCGGCAAACACAGGCCGTCCGTGCCCCCGCCGCAGATCGCAATCGCAGCCATGTTGCCTGCTGGGGCGCAGTGCGCGCCGGGCAGGGCCACGCAGTCCTCGTCGGTACTACAGTCGGCCGTGCACACTCTGCACTGGCACATGGCTGAATCGTCGCACTCGCCGTCGTTCGCGCATTCGCGCAGCCAGTTCGAGTTGGTGCCGACCAGCGGCGTGGTTCGGGGCGGATCGCCGCATGCCGACAGCGTCAAGGCCAGCACGAACCCCGCGCGCAGAAACTTCGTCATGCGCCCAGTCATATCAATCCTCGTCGTCGCGTGTCACGCACTGGCCGAAGTAGAACGAGACCTCAAACCGGTTCTGCTCCGGCACGGGATACGCTTCGTTGTAGCGCTGCACGCGACCCCAGAGCTCGTTGGCGATTCCGCGCACATGCCTGAGCAAGCCGAGCACTTCGTCGCGATGCGGATGTTCGGGATGAATGTCAAAGCTGAGTGTGGCGCCGCCAAGCGTATCGTCGGCGGTCGAGCGCGGCGCGCCCCGACGCAGCTTGGTGCCGATCGCGCGCACCACGGTCTGGAAATGATCGAACACAGCGGCCTCCCAACCGACCTCGGATTCGAGCGGCACGAGGAAGGTTTCGGCGCGATAGCTGGCAACGTCGCCCTCGCCGCTACGCTGCACCTGACCCGCGCGTTCCAGCATCGCAAGCGCGTCGCCGAGCGCGTCGTCTTCGATCGACAACTGTTCGCGCAACGCCGCACGCGTCACCGTACCGGCCCGGTAGATCACGATCCACAAGATCGGCGCGAGCGATTCGCGCCGCTGCTCGCGCAAGCTGCGCGCGAGGTCGCGTTCCTGGGTGATGCCGAACACGGTTGTGTCGCCGGAGCCGGTCTTGTAGACGACTCCGCTTGAAACCAGGTCGTTCAACACCGAAGCCACGACCACCGGATCGTCGCGATGGAAGTGTGCGAGCAACTCGCGCCGCGACGTGCTGCCACATGCCGACAAGTGTTCGAGGACGGCTTGCCAAAGCGTGTGGTCATGCGCGGTGACGCCCGCGGTCACGCGCTGCACCTTCTTCTGATAGGTGCGGATCGCGAGCCCGAACATGTCAGCGGCGACCTTGCGCGAGACGCCCTGCGCCTCGATTTCGCGGGAGAGCTCCAAGAAGACTTGATCGGCCACGTGCGCGAGAGGGGCCCGGATGCCGGCAGCCGTGGACAACTGCGCGATCAGAATCGTGGTCTGATGCACGATCGCGTCGATCAAGAGCTTGGTGTTCACGTCCGTGGTTCATACCGCGGACCGCGGGCTCCCGGAAGGGTGTGGGCCCGGTGCAGTCTCGGACGCTGGCTTCCGATGTCCGAATCGACACCGGCACCCACCGTGGTTAGCCGCCTGCCCGGCCGGCCTGTCTGAGCCGTCGGCGCCGCCTAAGGCGCTCCTGTCGACGATCCGGGGGCCAGATTGATCGATCGCGAAGCCGTGACGATGCGCTGCTCGTGCCACCGGCGAGCCGGCGCAGTGGCCGGGTTTTCGGTCATCGACGCGTTACGACCCAACCGTCTCGACATCGGCAGCCTTCCGACCTGCCCCCGATTGGTAATGCTGTCGATATGGACATCTGGACTGGAACGCCGCTTGCGAAGCAGAGTCGCGTAGATTCGCGACTTCTATATAGGAGGGCCCGCAATGTCGACAATGTCGAGACCCGTCCGGTGGCTGGATTGCATGCTGGCTGGCCTCTTGCTCGGCGGCTGCGCGGACCTGGGCAACGACGGCGAGAACGTTTCAGTGACCGCTGCCGCGCTCAGCGCGTGCAACGAGACCGTGCCCTCCGACCGCAACGTCGACGGCATTCCCGCCTACGCGCAGTGCAGTGCGGCGGCGGGCAGCGCGATCTATTCGAACAACGGTGTCGATACCAGCTTGACGGCGATGGGCCCGGATTGGATCAAGACACAGTACAGCGGCGGATATCAGTGCACCGAGCTCGCGCACCGCTATCTATATTTCAAGTGGCAGATCGACTGGATACCGAGAGGCAACGCCGGACAATGGTGCGATTCGCAGCCGCCTGCGACCAGCGGGGTCGTGCAGACCACCACGGGCGTGCATGGCGATGTGATGGTGCTTGCGCCGGGCTCGTGCGGAGCATCGCCAAGCACCGGCCACGTCAACGTGGTCGATACCATCGACGCCGGCGGCCGCTTGACCGCGGTCGAGCAGAACTCCGCCGGGCGCAGGAGCTACATGCAGAGTTGCGCCAAGTGCTTCTTGCACGTGGTCGCCAACGATGGTTCTAACCCCGGGAGCGTGATGCCCACCGGCACGGGCGGTGCGGGCGCCGCCGGCGCCAGCGCTGCCAGCGTAGGCGCGGGCGGAGAGCCCGGTGCGGGTACGGGCGGGGTGGGTGCAGTGTCAGGAAGCGGTGGCATGCTCGCGCCGCCGATGGCGCCACTGCCACAGGCCGGCGCTGCAGCGCCACCGTTTCCGCCGGTCGTGCCCGTTGCGCCTGCCATGCCCGCAGCGGCACCGGCGGCGCCACCGGCGCCGCTGCCGGCGAGTCAGATGCAGGTCGGAACTGGCGGCGTAAGCGCAGGCACTGGCGGCACCACGACCATGTCGCAGTACTCGCTCGATGTTGAGTCCCGCCGACAAGCGCAGGATCCGGGTTGCAGTGTGGTGCACGCGGGCGGCGGGACGCGCGGCGGCGCGCGTTTCTGTGGGCTGTTCGTGTTTGCGCTGATCGCGCCGTTCGCGCGGCGGCGCGCACGGCTGCGTTCGCGGCCTGGCAAGAAGAAACCAGGGCACGAAGGGAACGGGCCGGACGGGCCTTAGAGCCGATCTCAGTACTCGGCGTGGCCGGATTTCGGAGCGCGACGGTGCTCGATGCAAGGCGCGCGACCGATGGAACACTTCTTGATATTTCGAGTGTCGCGCAACACCGCAGGCGGCGCTGTCCCGCCCGGAAGGCGGTTGCTGAGGGTTTTGAGATCGGCGCTTGGTGTTGGAGCCGACCTTCCGGTGGCGGAGCTGGCTCGGCGGCTAAGGCGACGAACCCGACCGACGCGGCGTGGAGCTTGGGTCGAGGCCCGCGTACACGACCCGCTCGACACCCGGCCGTGACCATCCGGCCGTGATCATCTGCCAGCGCGTCTTTCGGCGCGGTTGCCGGGTCCGTGGGATGGACCGGACGGCCCCCGCTCAACAGCCGCGAGGATCGATCGCCGCGGGGTTGGACCCCGGACGGGCAAACCCGGCGCGCGCGCCCGCGCACAGCGGGCGGATCGGGCACAGCTTGAGCGCGCGCCGGGGCACGCGCTTGACAGTCCCGCGCCCGGCTTCTAAGCACGCGATTGCGCCCGCTCGCCGTGACATCGGACGACCTCGCGTGCGCGGTTCGCGCCCACAGCGCGATGCGTGTCGATATGTACGTTCCAGTCTTGTTCATCCATTCGTGGCTGCGCTGGGTGGTTCTCGGCGTCGGCTTGTGGCTGCTGGTCGCCTGCCTGCGCGGCACACGTGCGCAGCAGCCGTGGTCGGCGCGGCTCGAGCGCCTGCAGGTCGGCTTCCTGGGCCTGCTCGACACCCAATTCCTGCTCGGTTTGTTGCTGTACTTCGTGCTGAGCCCGATCGCAGGCGCGGCGCGCGCCGCCCTGGGCGCGGCGATGAGCAACCCTGAGCTGCGCTTCTTCGGCATCGAGCACCCGACCACCATGCTGCTCGCGATCGCCATCGCCCATGTTGGCCGCGTGCGCAGCAAGCGCAAGCCGCCCGAGGCACGCTGCAAGAGCGCGTTCGTCACGCAACTGTGGTGGCTGTTGCTGACCTTGGCCGCGATCCCCTGGCCCGGCCTCGACATCGCCCGCCCACTGTTCCGGTTCTAGAGCTTTGACCGGGGCAGGTTCCGGCCTTGGCAAATGCGCTGGCAGAGGGCCCTCGGCTTGTGGCCGCTCTAGGCCAAGAACAACCCCAGCATCGAAGAGCACGGCCGCAAGCGTGGATAGCTCGGCGTCGCGCGGCATGCGCACGGAGCCCGCATGCGATTCATCCTCTCTGGTCCGGCGCGATCGGGGCCACGCTCGACGCGCGGCTGCAGGCAGTGGCCGTTCGCGATCAGGGTCCGAAGCCGCAGCGGCCGCCTGGGAAGCACTGGTCGCTGAAGCCGTTCGCGTAGGTCACCCCATCGTCCAATTCGCACGAGTGCGCCAGAGCGACGATGCCGCTGCCCGATGCCGCTTACGCGACCCGCGCGCTTGAGCACCAGGCCGTCCCTTTCCGTCCCTCTCTCTTCATCCCTCGAGGCCGCGTCAACCACGGGTCTGCGGTTTGCCGGCGATTCCGGCGGCAATTTGCGTTGCAAGCGTCCTCCAATTGGGTCGCAAGGATAATGCAGGTGAGCCGCACGATTTAGGCGCTCGCCCCGTGATCTGAGGTGCGCAATCGCTTACACCTATTGGCGGGGTTTTGGTGGTTGATTGGTGAAGGAGAGGGTTGCGGATATGAAGAACGACTATTTGTGGGTAGCAGTTTGGTTCCTGGCGTTGGCGCTCGGCACTGGCTGCAGCGCGAAAGGATCGGGGGGGCAGCAGGGTACGGGCGGCCTGCCCGCCATCGGCGGCACGGGTGGCGTGACGTCACAGCCGGCGACCGGTGGCACCACCGGCGGCATGATGAGCACGCCCCCGACCACGGGGACCGGCGGCAGCAACGGCGTAGCCGGTGCAATGCCGATGGCCAGCAGCGGCGGAGCGGGCGGCAGCGGTGGAGCAGGCGGCAGTGGCGGAGCAAGCGACAGCGGGACCGCTGGCATGAGCGCGCCCGACGCCGGGATGACCACGCCCGACAGCGGCATGATGACGGGCACCGGAACCTGTTGCCCAACTGGAGACTGCCTTTGCCACGGCGACGTGCCGTCCGCCGTGACCTCGGCGGCAGGGCCGTTCAACACCATGAGCTACCCCCTGGCAGGGGCCGGCTGCGTGTTCTACCCGACCGACGCCGACCCGCCGTTTGCCGCGGTGGCGATCTCGGATGGCTTCGGTGGCTCGGGCGGATGCGGCCTTTCGCAGACCGGCGAATGGGGCCCGCTCTATGCCTCGTGGGGCATCGTGGCGATGATCATCGACACGGGAGCCGGTGATCAACCGGTGACGCGCGGTGACAAGCTGACGGCCGCAATCGCGGCGTACAAAACTGAGAACACGACCAGCAGCAGCCCGCTGTTCGGCAAGCTGTCGGGTCGCTACGGCACCTCCGGGTTCTCGATGGGCGGCGGCGGAACGACCTTCTCGGCAGCCGCGGATCCGACCCTACGTACCAACGTTTCCATCATGGCCTGGACTCCAGTAACCATGGGAATCACGGTCCCTAGCCTGTACATCTTTGGCTCGGCGGACACGCTTGCCGGCACGATGGGAGTCGCCTCCTACGACAGCATCCCCGACACCGTGCCCAAGATGGAAGTGACGATCAATAGCGGCCACGCAGGCCAACCGAGCTCGGGTGGCGGCGCGTCCGGTGAAGCTGGCCTCGCGTTCCAAAAGGTGTTCCTCGAGGGCGACGAGCGCTGGCGTCCGTTGCTGCTCTCGATCATGGCGGACGCCACCACCATCCACTAGAGCACCCAACAGATTGAAACGTGTGCGAAGTCGGGGTCATGGCGGGATGCAGGGTGCGGGCGGGAGCCCGAAGGCGTAGTCCATCCTACGTCGTGCGGGGAGCGCGCGTGCCATGCGCCCGCGCGGGCCCCGAAATCGTGCGTGTTTCAATATATTCGGTGCTCTAGCAGGCGATCGGGCAACGCTGCCCGGATCAGTCGCCAGCGCGGCACGCGCGAATCCGATGACATGTAAACCGGCGCTGGCACGAGTCAGCGCCGGTTTTGCTTTTCTGACGCGCCGGTGTCAGCCAACCCGGTCGAGACCCAGGTCACGACGTGCTTGCCACGGAACGCGGCCCCGCGTGGGGGGAGGAGCCCCGGCGGATTTGCTCCGCCGGGGAGGGGCCGCAAGGCCGGCGTGCCGCCCAGCGCGTGGTGATCAGTACGAGAGCCAGACCTTGCTGTTGGGGTGTGGCCGTCATTTGCGAAGGTTGCGCCTCGCACCGGCGCGGGCCGCGCGCCCACCTGACGGCCATCGGTGTGCGGCTATCTGAGCTCGACGGCGTCGCGCGTCGTGCCGATGCGAACGCCGTCGTAGTAGATGTCGAAGGAGCTGAACAGCCCCTTGGCGCGGTAAGCCGTCAGGTAGAAGCCCAGGCTCTTCTGCGTCGAGTGCATGGTTTGCATTACGAGCTTGGTGCACTTGCAGGGCGAGAACGTGAGCGGATTGCCGTTGACCCACGCCTCGATGAAGCCCGTACCATCGTCCTTGTTCGACAGCTTCTTGTGGACCAGGAAGTCCACCCACTGATCCAAGAGCAGCTGGGTCGACGCCGGGTAGTCGCCGTTGTATTGCGAGCCGCGCCCCACGCTGAACTTGTTCGGGTTCTCGTAGAAGGTGAGGTACCAGGCCAGCGAGGCGGGGCCGTCGAAGGGGCTGCCGTAGTCCTCCTGAAAGGCGAACCACTTCGAGCACGATCCGCAGCTCGGGTGCGACGAAGGGATGTACATCGACCACGCTTCCCAGATCTCGTCACCCGGTTGGAGCAGGGACTCCTCCGTTTCGAGCTCGGCGCGCGGGTCGCCCGTGGACGTGCACGGTGACACGTCGCCGTCGAGCACGTGAAAGAGCGCGGCATAGGTGCCTTCGCGCGGAGGAGGCGCGCCCGCCGGTGCATTGTCGGCCGAATACACGGTGATGCGGTCCGGCTGGCAGCGCTCTATGTAGTGCCACTGCGAAAGGTCCCCGGTCTCGAAGTCGCCTGTGAAGATCAAGTGTCCGGGGTCGGCGCTGCCCGCGGCGCCGCCGCTGGTGCCCGCGCTTCCGCCCGCGCTGCCGGTCGTGCCGCCGCTGCCGGTCGTGCCGCCGCTGCCGGTCGTGCCGCCGCTGCCGGTCGTGCCACCGCTGCCGGTCGTGCCGCCGCTGCCACCGCTGCCGGTCGTGCCGCTGCCGCCCTGTCCACCGCCACCACTCGCACCACCGCTGCCGGTCGTGCCGCCGCTGCCTGGCCCGCCCGCGCCGCCCATGGTCCCGTTGCCGCCCCCAACGCCGTCGCCTTGGCCGGCCCCGCCGACTTGGCTCACGCCGCCCGCTGCCCCGCTGGCTTGGTCCTGCGCTCCGCTCGGGTTAGCAGTCTCCGACGGCGCCGGCGCCCCCACCGGACCGGCGTCCGCACTTCCGGCAGCCCCGGCCGTTTGGCCGGACGTGTCAGCCATGGCGGTGGCGCCAGTCTGGCCGGCCGCGCCGATCATGCTATCGCTGCGCGGCGCGCGCATGCGCACCTGCAAGCGGCCCGCGGTAGTGCGAAACGACCCTCGCCCCGTAGACGCGTGTCGCCGCGCCGTCAGCTGCTGCGCGGTGGCTCCCTTGGCACCCGTGGTTAGGTCGCCGGTGATTCGGCCTTCACATGCGGCCGCCATGAATAGCACGAGCAAACAGATCGACATCCTGGTCATCATGAACTTCATCCTTCTTGATGGGAGAGCGACGAACACCGTCGTGATTCTTAGCGAGTCGGACGCTCCATTCGAGAGCGAAGACGTCACGGCGACCGCAGGCTCACGAGACCACCACTTGCAAGCTGTGCGCGACGCGTGCTGCGAATCGAAGACCTCAGACGTTTCTAGCCGAGAGCGCAGGCGTTGCGAATCCCCTAATGAGCGTGAGCAAATCAGTGCAGTGTAACTTGGTGCGACAACGGATGACCTGCCCACCGTTCGAGCAGACCGCGCTTCACGCGCGCCGCATGCCGACGGCAGCGGTTGCGCTACGAACTAAGCGGTTTCGATCGCGACTGCGGCGACTTCTGATGACTGGATGACGAGAGCCAGCGCGGTTTGACGAGTTGATGACCAGCGCGCGGCCCGCTTGACAGGAATCTCGAGCACGCGCCGGACCGGACCGCTCGACGCATGGCGCGCGAGCCGCGCAGGGTCGGTCAACACTACTGATCCCAATCCCTTCGCGGCCGCCCTTCCGCACGGCGTAGGCCCGCTCAGGGCGTTGCGCGACCTTGAAGTGCACGGAGTGCTAATCGCCATCGGCGATGCGGCGCAGCGACCAGGCCGCCGCCTCGCGCACGATCTCAGGCGCGTCGCTTCTGAGCGACCCGCTGCAACGCGGCCAGCACGCGGCGCGCCTTGCGCTTGCCGAGCACGATCGCCGCGTGCGGTTGAGCTGAGCGACGACCGGTGGATCGCGGTGCATCACCAAGCTCCCTCGTCGTGCGGTGGTGCAGGATGATCGCCACCATCTCACGGCAAGATGGTGCTGATCGCCTGCATCCTAGGGCATGAACGGTCGCCCGGGAGCCAACCATTCCA
Organism: uncultured delta proteobacterium; assembly: GCA_963778655.1. GTDB lineage: Bacteria > Myxococcota_A > Polyangia > Polyangiales > JAFGIB01 > CAVZVA01. The sequence continues at coordinate 718,220 of CAVZVA010000003.1, read as the reverse complement.
TGCCCAGCTCGGCCGCGCCCTGAAAGGCCGCGCGCTCGAGCTCCTCTGCGCGCGCTCCGCCGCCCTCGCGCTGGCGGAGCCAATGGCCGAATGCCAAGTAGGTACGCGCCAGCTGAGGTCGGTTCCCGAGGCGTCGATTCATGGCAAGCGCGGTCTCGAAGTGCGCCTCCACCTGCTCGTTCTTGCCGATGCACTCCGCGAGCTGAGCAAGCCAGTAAGAGACCGAGCCTTCGTAGAACAGCGTCCCGTCGGGCGTGTTGTGTTCGGGATAGGGCGAGAGCAACTCATACAAGCGCTCGGCGTGCGGCCGGTCTTCGAGAATGACGGCCACCGTGGCCAGGCAAGCCAGGGTGTTGAGATAGGTGACGTCCTTCGGGATCAGCTCGAAGCCGAGGGCTGCCATGGAATCGAGCGCGGCCTTGGCGAGCTCGCGCTGGCCCGCGCGCGCCGCACTGCGGGCGAGGTGCGCGCGCTGCGTCGGCGCCAAAGCGGCGCCATTGCGCAGCAGTGCCGCGAAGTCGTGGCCCGCCGCGGCAGCGGGTGCGCCATGGCGCTCGGCTGCCAGCGTCCTGCAGATGATCTCTGTGAACGCCTTCCCGTAGCTCAGCCCCATGCGAGCGCTACGCGCTTGCAGGTCGTTGCACGCAGTCTCGGCGCCCGCGTAGTCACCGTCCACCAGCCGGCGCTGCGCGCTCAGACGGTCGTGATACCAGATCGCCTCCGGCAGCTGGAGGAGCCGTACGGTTTGGCCCAGCGCGGCGAGGGCACGATCCGCCTCCGCAATGTCTCCGCGGTGCACGAACGCCGCGAACCGGGCGCCGTACGCCTCGCCGCTCATCCAGCCATCTCGGTCGTGCTCGAGCGCCAGGATCTCCTCGGTCACCTTGAGTAGGACACCGATGTCGTCTGGACCGGACAGCGAATACAGACGCGAGCGCAGTGCCTCGAACATGCTCGTTCGCTCACCCAGCTGCCGCGCGAGATCGAGCGCGCGCCCGCTCAGTTCCTTGCTGCGTCGCATGTCGGTGGCGTACGGTGGAACGCAAGCCAGCTGGCTCAATGCGCTGATGCGTTGCTCGCCTGGCCCTTCGGGCGCGATGCGCAGCACTTCTTCGAGCGCCCCGCGCACGAACGGGTCGGGCACTGCGGCCATCGCGTGGGTCGGTCGGAGCACCCGGGCAGCGCGCAATAGCAGCTCCCCGTAGCCGTGCTGTCTGGCGAGCTCGAATAGACATGCCAGCGTGGCCCGAGCGTTGCTGTCGCGACCTGCAAAGCGTTGTGCGCTCCCGCATTCGAGCAGCAGTGTCGCGCGCTCGCGCGGGCTGGACGATGGATCCAGCGCCTGGGCCTCGAGCGCCCATTCGTAGAACGCCACCGCGTCCTCGTGCGCGAGCACGGCTTCGGCTGCTTCCGCGGCGCGACGTGCGGCCGCGGCGACGCGCCCGTAGTCGCCGGCGGGCAGCGAGTGATAGAAGTGGTAGGCGATTTCGCTTTGTCGCGGCTCGAACGGTGGCAACGCCTCGAGCGCCTCGGCCGCGAGCCGATGCAGCGCGACCCGCTTGGTCATCGGCAGCTCGTCGTGGAGAATCGAGCGGATCAGCCCGTGCGAAAAGCGGTAGCGCTCCGGGGTCTCGGCCACGATCAAGCCCCTGCTGCTGGCGGTCTCGACCATCTCCAGCAGGCTCGGCAGCGGCTCGCCGGAGACGGTCTGCAAGAGCGAGAGATCGAATGCCTCGCCGAGCGCGCTCGCCTGCGACAACAGGGCGCGGGTCGCGCCCTGTAGCGACTCGAGTCTGTGCCGCAGCACGTCGCGAGCGACCTCCGGCGGCTTGATCGCAGTCGCAGCCAGCGTGGCCAGCCCCTGCTGGCCGTGCTCGTCGATCAGCGCGCGCAAAGTCTCTTGCAGGAACAGTGGATTGCCCGCGGTCGCGCGGTACACCGCGAGCGCGAGCTGCTCTGGTGGATCGATGTTCGCGTTGAGCTCGGCGATGTAGCGCCCGACGTCGACCGCCATCAGGCGCGCCAAGTCGATGCGCTCGGCGTGGCGAGCTAGACGCGCCATGCGGCGCGGCGCACCCGAGCCATCGTCGCGCTCGGTCGCGAGGATCATCAGTTGGGCGCTGGCGAGCTCGGGCGCGAGAAAGCCGAGCAGCCTCACGCTTCCGGCGTCGGCCCATTGCAGATCGTCGATTAGCAGCAGGATTGGCGCCTTGCGCGCGGCGCGCAGCAGGAGCTGGGCGATTTCGTCGAGCAGCCAGAAGCGATCCGCGCTTCGATCGCGTTCGGGCCCGGCTCGGCCGGCAGGTGGGCCCTTGGGCTCGAGCGCGACCAGCAGCGAAAGCAGCGGCAGGCCCGCGTCCCGCAGGTTCGGCTGATCGCGCACGGCTGCGCGCAGGATCTGGATCCAGGGCCAAAACACCGGCGCCGCGACGCCCTCGGTCGCGCGTCCGACCCAGGTGCGGAAGCCCGCACGCCGCGCGCGCGCCATGAGCTCTTCGGCGCAGCGGGTCTTGCCGATTCCGGGCTCGCCGCAGAGCAGGCACAGCCGGCCCTTGCCGCCACGCGTCTCCTCCAGCTGCTGCTCGAGCCGCTGCATGACGGCAGCACGACCGACGAACGGGCGCACCGCGGCCACGGGAGGGCCGCCAGGTGCCGCCCACGCCGCAGCGCTCGAATCCGGGGAGTCGGCCGCGTACACTTGAGCCGTGAAGCGATAGCCCCGGCCATGGATGGTCTCGATCGGCTGCTTCTCTCCGCGACGCTGGCCGATCGCGTTGCGCGCGTGGCTGATGGTCCATGGCACCGCCGACTCGTTGACGTGCTCGCCCGCCCACAACGCGGTGAGCAGCTCGTCCTTGGAGACCAGCCGGTCGCGATGCTCGACCAGATAGCGAAGCACGTTGAAGACCTTTGGCTGCAGCGCCAGCGCGCGGCCGGAGCGCTTCAAGGTGTACAGAGCAGCATCCAGCTCTATCTCGCCAAATCGATAGCGCACTCTACGAATCTAGCGGCCGGGTGAGAGCTGCGCAATTCTCGGCCCACTAATTCGGAGCGCGATGCTGACGAAGGCGGCCAAACGGCTCCGCCCCAGGCGCTTGGCCCGATGCAGGCCGCGATGATAGCCTAGAGCACCGAACAGGCGCTCAAAGCGGCATTGAAGACGGAAGGCACGCTCCTCAGACGCTGAGAGCGCCGCCCCGTTTCACCGCTCACTTTGCAGTGGCCGCGCAGGCGTGCCTCACTGCATGAAGCTCTTGCAGCAACCATCGGGCGCCGTGTCGGTCGCCTTGATGATCGTGCAGTACGTTGGAAAGGTCGAGGGAAGGCCACTCGCGTAAGGCTCGGGCGACACACCAAACGGATGGTCCTTCAGGAACTGCCAACCCGCGGCCTTCAAGTCTGTCGGCGCGCTCACGTGACCTAGGCCGTGATTGCAGTCGATGGCAAAGCCACCCTTCATCGCGACGTCTACGTCCAGCACCATGCTCTGCACCGAAAAATCCACAATCACCATATCGACGCCTGCGGCCCCGTGCTCGGTCATCACCGCAGGCACGTGCGTTGGATCCTCGAGCATGTTGCCGCCGATGGTATAGCCGCCCGAATTCGGTAGTGAGGCAGCCAGGTAGCTCGAGCGCTTGTATACCATGATGCCTGCTTGGAGCGCGCCGGCGCTCCCTCCCACGGTATAGATGCGCTTAGGGTCGATGTTGAACTGCTTCATCGCGCACGCCACGATCTGATCGGCGACATCGAAGTCGCCTGTATACCAGACGCCGTTACCGGTATCGCTGCCCATTCCGGTCGAGTTGTTGGGCGCGGCGATGACACCGCCCGCATCCGTGATCTCCTGCACCGCATCCGGGTTCAAACCGAACGTGGTCATCTCCGCCGAATTGCCACCGGTCACGTGCCAGTAGATGACCAGCGGGGCCTTCTTGTCTTCTTGCCTCATGCCGGTCCAGGTCTGAACATTCGAGCCAAGGATGTTGACAAAGCCTGTGCTGAGGTCCGGGCAGTCGCCCTTTGCCTCTGGCAGCTTGGGTTCAATGGCCGGCGTGGGCATCGCTTCTTGCGCGCCGCCGTCACTTGCGGCTGCGGCGCCACTCGCGCCAGCCGTGCCGCTGTTGTCTGGGGCCGCAGAGGAGCCACCGGATCCCGAGGGCGAGCCGGCCAAGCCTTGGACGGTCGAGCCGCCCGCTCCCGCCTGCGCCACAGGTCCGGCACCGGGCGGACCCATACCGGCGCTGGCGGGTTGGATGGGCATGCTGCCTGCTCCGTTCACCGGCGGCAGCATGGCGCCGGTGGTATGGTCACGAGCGCTGCTGCATGCGAACGCCCCGAGCGCGAGCCCGCACAACAGCGCGCTCGACGTCACTTTCCTCGGCCGACCTTCTGCTTCTCGACCTGAACGCTGACCCATCACCAACTCCTCGCACCGCCGTGCTGTACACCCACCTGCGCAGCCAGCCTCCACCCTGCGCGTCGCGCAAATCTTTGAAACCGCTTGGGCTTTTTTTTGGCAGCGCGCGCTTCTCCCAAGATCTGGCCGATCGTGCTGATTTCATGGAGGAATCAGGCGAAGGGAGGGCATGATCCTGTTGCTCGAGCGCTGCGAGAGCCAGATCCTGATTGCGGTCTTGTCACCGATGGGACGCAGCTCTGCACCTGGGCGCTCGAGCTCGATCCAGTGGCAACCCCGTGCGAGTACGCCGAGGTGCTGTTGCAGCGGGCGCAGGCTGAGAGCATGAGCGACAGTCCGCGCGCGACCGTCAATCAGCTCGTCCGGAGTGCTGACGAGCACGGATACGGCAAGCTTGGGTCGCATTCGCAGTACAACCGGCCGCCGCCGCGCTCACTCCGTCGACTTTGCGCCTCCACCGCATTGCCCAGCACGCGTGCGCGATCACGTCGGCCGGCGCAAAGACCACTACGGTCGTCCGGGCATTGCGCGGACTCGGCAGCTGCGCGCGGACGCGCCCGTCGAGGGTCGACTCGCACCCGAGCGCGGCAAGAGCATGTCGTGGAGCGGGTGCGAATGGCAGTGCGTGCTTCATCGCACCGAAACGGTACGAGCGGGCTCTTGCTCGACCTGCTACCCTTCGACCAAGGAGAACCGGATGCCGTTCGGCGTTGGCAAATACGATGAGCTCGCGGGCTTGGTGCGGGAGTCGGCGCAGGCGGAGGCCGCGGTCGTGCTCGTGGGTGGCGGCTATCGTGGCGATGGATTCAGCGTGCAGCTACTGACCACTGACCCAATCGCCGCCCTGCGCAAGCTCGCAACCGCTTTGCGTCAGACTGCCGATGAAATCGAAGCAGACTGCCGGAGGCGAGAGGGCTGACCAGCCCATCCCCGGTCTGTCGTCATGAGCGAAGAGCACCCGGTCGAGCGCCCCGGGAGCGCGCGCTCTTGGGCCCCACAATTCGCTTCGAAATAGGTCGCGCCCCCGCCGTGCTCACCGGGACAGATCCGCGCCGGGCGGCTCGCTCGCGCTGCCGTCCTCGGCGGGGGCTCGCTTGGTGCGGTCGAACAGTCCCCGCAGCCAGCCGTAGACGGCGGGCATGATCACCAAGGTCGTGCCGGTCGAGGTGAACAGCCCTCCGACCACCACCGAAGCCAGCGGGCGCTGCACCTCGGCGCCGACTCCCGTCGCCAGCATCATCGGTACGAAGCCGAACGCTGCCACCAGCGCCGTCATCACCACCGGCCGCGCGCGGTCGTGCGCCGCGCGCGACGCCGCTTGCGCCGGGGATAACCCGGACCGCTCGTAGTGCTGAAGCTGAACCAAGAGCACCATGCCGTTCATCACGGCGATGCCCGAGAGCGCGATGAAGCCGATTGCGGCGCTGATCGACAGCGGCAGTCCGCGCGCGCTGAGCGCCGCTATGCCGCCGACACACGCGAACGGGATGTGCATCAGCAAGAGCAGCACGGGTCGCAGCTCTCCGAACACGAAGAACATCAACCCCACGATCAACACCAGCACCAGCGGGATCACCATCGCCAAGCGCTGCGTCGCTTCGCTTAGGCTGGCGAACTGTCCGCCCCATTCCAGGCGATAGCCGCGCGGCAGCGTCACGTGCTGCTGGACGTCGGCCTGCGCTGAGCGTACCACTGAGCCGAGAGCGGCCCCGCGTACGTTGAAGCCGACCATCAGCCGACGCTGACCGTCGAGGCGCTGCACCATGCTGGGTGTGTAACGCCGCACGATGCGCGCGACCGACCCCAGCGGGATGAGCCCGCCGCGCGTGTTGCTGATGGTCATGCGCGCCACGTCGCCAGGTGCGTTGGCACCCGGTACGCGCAGCACGATCGGGACCGCCAGCGGGCCGTCATAGGTGGTCGCCGCGTGCATGCCCGCTCGCATCGCCTCGACCCCGTCGAGCACGTCGCGCGCGGTCACCTCGAGCGCGGCGGCTGACGCGTAGTTCGGCTCCACGTCCATCAAGGGCACGTCGGGCGGGGCCAGCACGCGCACATCGGCCGCGCCGGGAATGGTCTCGATGCGCGCCGCGACCCGCGCGGCGCTGGTCTGCAGCTGGTGCAGGTCGTCGCCGAACACGCTGACCGCGACATCGGTCACTGCGCCGCCCAAGAGCTCGTTGAAGCGCATCTGGATCGGTTGGGTGAAGGACAGCTCGACGTCCGGGTCGACCGCGCGGATCGCGCGCTTGATCTCGGCGATCAGCGCGTCCGAGCGCAGCCCTTCGCGCCATTGCCCCTTGGGCTTGAGGCGCACGAATACGTCGGCTTGCTCGAGTCCCATGATGTCGGTGGCCACCGTCGGGCTGCCGATGCGCGAGACGATGCGCTCGACCTCCGGCACCTTCAGCGCAGCGCGCTCGAGCTTCTCGGCCGCGGCCACGGCGCCTTCGAGCCCGATATCGGCTGCGCGCGTGGTCTGAATCACCAGGTCGCCCTCGTCGAGCTGCGGCGCGAGCTCTGAGCCGGCGCGGTAGAAGCCGTAGCCGCCGAGCGCGAGCAACAACAGCGCGAGCAGCGCGACCAGCGCCGGTACGCGCGTCGCGCGGTCGAGCAGCGGGACGTGAATGCGCTCGACGAAACGCGCCAGACGCGGCGGCGCTGTCGGCACGTCCTTGGGGCGCAGCCAGAGCGAAGCCGCGGCCGGCACGTAGGTCAGCGACAATAGAAGCGCCGCGCTGAGGGCCATCACCACCACCACCGCCATCGGCCGGAACATCTTTCCGTCGACCCCGGACAGCGACAGCACCGGCATGTAGACCAGCAGGATGGTCAGCACCGAGAACATGGTCGGCCGCGCAACATACGACGCGCTGCGCGCCAGCCAAGACATGCGCGACTCGCCGGCCGCCGGCGGATGATGCACCTGCTCGTGAAACAGGTGCTCGACCATGACCACCGCGCCATCGACCAATAGGCCGAAGTCGAGCGCGCCCAGGCTCATCAGATTGCCCGGTACCCCGAACAGCGCCATGCCCACCCCTGCACCCAACATCGAAAGCGGGATCACCGCCGCCACGATCAACCCGGCGCGGAACGAGCCCAGCATGGCGAACAGCACCGCTACCACCAAGACGCCACCTTCGAGCAGGTTCTTGGCGACCGTATGCAAGGTGGCCCGAACCAGCACGCTGCGGTCGTAGACCAGGTCGAGCGCCACGTCGGGCGGCAGGGCGCGCCGCACCGCGGGCATGGCTTTGTGCAGGCGGTCCATCACCCGCAGAGCGTTCTCGTCGCGCAGCATCTGCACCATCAGGTAGACCACCTCGCCGCGCCCGTTCTGCGTCGCCGCACCCAGCCGTGGCAGCCCGCGCTCGCGCACGCTGCCGATGTCGGAGACACGCACCGAACCTCCGCTCGGGACGCGGATACGCAGCCCCGAGACGTCGGCCGCGCGCAGCGGGCGCGACAGCCCGCGCAGCAGCACCTGACTGCCGTGGTTGCTCGGCACGGCGCCGCCCGGCGCGGTGCTCACCCCGCGCCCGAGCTCGTCGGCCACGTCGCGCAGGGTCAGGTTGTGGCGTGACAAGCGTCCCATATCGATGTCGACTTGCAGCGAGCGCCGCTCGCCGCCCCAGCTGTTGACCTCGACCACGCCCGGCACCTTGCGCAGCAGCGGTGCGACCCTCAGCTCGGCCAGCTCGCGCAGCTCGAGCGGCGTGCGCCGCGGCGAGCGCAGGGTGAAGTGGAAGATCTCCCCGAGCCCGCCGGTGAGCGGGCCGAGCTCAGGCTGGCCCACGTCCTCGGGCAGCGCGGAAGCCACCGACGCCAGCCGCTCCATCACGATCTGGCGTGCGGTCTGCGCCGGCACGCCGTCCTCGAACACGACGGTCACCGAAGAGATGCCGAAGCGCGACAGGCTGCGGCGTTCGCGCAGGCCGCGCGCGCCTGCCAGCGCCAGCTCGATCGGCGTGGTCACCCGGCGCTCGACCTCGTCGGGCGAGTAGCCGGGTGCCGAGGTCAACACCAGCACCTGGTTCGAGGTGATGTCGGGCAGCGCGTCGAGCCGGATCCGCCGCAGAGACAGCAGGGCGGCACTGGCCAGAAACCCGGTCGCGAGCAGCACCAGCACGCGCTTGCGCGCGGCGAGCTGAACGATCGCCTCAATTATCAAGGACGCGCTCCGACTCTGCCGCGGTCACTGCGCTCGGGTCTTCGGCTACCAGGTCGCCCGCTGTCAGCGCCCCACGCACGAGCATCTCGCTGCCGAGCGGGGCCATCAGCTCCACGGCTACTGCGCCGCGCTTGGCCGTGAGCACGCGCAGCACGACTCCTTCACGCAACAACGCGCTCGCCGGCACCACCCACGCGTCCTTGGGCGGGCGCATTTGCACCCGCACCGCGGCGCCGTGTGGCAGCGCGAGCGGCGCCTGCGCGTCGAACCAGGTCAGCCGCATTGCGTCCTGTGGCATCACCTCTGGTGCCTGGCTCACCAGCGATAGCGGGTGCTCTTGCTGCGCATCGTCGATCAGCACGTAGGCGGCGTCGCGCGGCAGCGGAAACGCGAAGCGCGCTTCGACACGCGTCGGCTGCCCGCCGCTGATCGTCACCACCGGACCGTCGCCCGGCCCGCGCACGCTGCCCAGCGGCGCGTTGACCTCGACCACCACGCCCGCGATCGGGGAGCGCAGCTCGCACTTCTCTCCGCGGCGGCGCAAGCCAGCGGCACGCACCGCGCCCAGCAACGCCTGCGCCTCGCGGGCGACTGCCTGTGCATCGGCCAGACGCGCACGCGCTTCGGCGATCTCGCTGGCGCGCACCAGGCCCTCCTGGCTGAGCTGCTGCAGGCGCGAGAGTCGGGCTTGCAGCGCGTTCTCGCGCAAGCGCGCGCCGGCGAGCTGACCTTCGGCGCTGGCAGCTTGTGGGACCGCGACGTCCAGCAGCACCTCACCGCGCTCGACCGTGCGGCCGGGGACGACGAACACGTGCAGCACCGTCGCCGGCAGCGGCATGGTCAGCTCGGCGCGAGAGTTGGGCGGCGGGAGCAAGCGGCCCACCGCTTCGAGCGCGTGCACGCCTTCGGGCGAGCGCGGCGGCTGCCAGCGCGTGGCGCTGCTCACCGCCGCGGCCGCGGGGGCTTTGCCGTTGCCGGGCGCTCGCGCGGACCCGTCCGCGGGCTGCGGCTGCGCGGGCTTCGGGCCGCTCGAGCACCCCAGCAGCGAGAGCCCGATCAGCGCGAACGCGCCGCCCTCGACCGCACCGCGCAGCGAACGCAATCGGGTACGAAGCGACGGCGTGGAGCGCGTGCACCGGGGCCAGCGCGGGGCGACCGTGCTCACGGCTCGACTCCCAGCGCGCGCGCCAGCTCGCTCAGGCGCGCGGACGCCAGCGCCACGTCGACCGCGAGCCGCAGGTGGCGCACGCGTTCGCGCAACGCGGTGCGGTGCGCGACGACGACCTCGAGCACCGAGCCTTCGCCCGCTCGAAACAGCGCGTCGCGCGCAGACAGCCCCGCGTCGATCGCCGGTAGCAGCTTGCGCTCGGTGTGCTGCAGCGCGGCCTGCGCGTGCTCGAGCTCGTGCAACCAGCGCTCCAGCAGCAGCCGCGCGCGGACACGCGCTTGCCGCAGGCGGCCGTCGAGCAACGTGCGATCGGCCTCGAGCTCGGCGCGCTCGCGCAGCGCGCGGTCGGTCAACGGCAGCGACAAGGACACGGTCCCGAGCGCGGCGAAGGCCTGCGGGTCGCTGCGGTCGGCGACCACGCCGAGCGCGAGCTGCGGACCGTACAGCGCACGCGTCTCGCGCGCGCGGGCGGCCAGCACGGCCTGCTGCGAGAGCAGCGCGGCAAGTTGCGGCGAGCGTTCGATACGCGCCCGCAACAGCGCTTGCACGGTGGGCGACAGCGCGAGTGGTGCCGGGGGGTTGCCTCGCACGTCGAAGCTGCCGTCCGGCTCGTCCAGGGCGCTTGCCAGCTCGAAGCGCGCATCGACCAACGCGCCTTCAGCCGCCAAGACATCGAGCCCGGCCTCGGCCGCGTAGACCTCGGCGTCCGCGGCATCGGCCCGGGTCAGCTCACCGAGCTCGGCCGCGTGTACACTCAGCCGTGAGAGCTGATCGGCCAGATCGCGCTCTTGGCGCGCCACCCCCAGCGCTTGCCGCGAAAACCACGCCTGCAGCCAGGCCTGCGCCGCCGCAACGCGCCGCTCGAACACGGCTGCGGCGCGCTCGGCGTCGAAAGCGCTGGCGTCGCTGCGCAGCACCCCGCTGCGCGCAGCCCCGAGCGCTCGCAGCGCGAAGCTCTGCGCGACTCCGATGCGGCCTTGCAGGCCGCGATCGGGGGCTAGCTGCGGCCCGAGCTCGCTGCTGAGTGTGAAGTCGCCCGGCAGCGCGCTGACGCGCTCGCTCTGCGCGCGCAAGCGCGTGACCGCTTGCGCGCGCGCGCGCAACTCCGGCGCGGCTTCCGCCCGCGCGAGCGCTTCCTGATAACCGATCGCGCCGGCGGACGGCACCTCGTGTGCTGCTCGCGAGGGTGGGGGGGGGAGCGCGGCCGCGTTGCCGCCAGCAGCGGCCACGTCCTGCGCCCGGACCACGGGCGGCAGCATGCAAACCACGCACAGCGAGCACAGCAGGGAGAACCTCATCGTCCAGGCACCCCGACCCACATATGCACCGCAGCTTGGGATAGCCACCCAATCCCGCTGGCGCGTGAGTGCCTGGGCACGCGACGGATCGGCGAAACGGGCGCATAGCCCGGGTGCTCAATTCCGGGATCGGCAGCGGCACCAACCCGAACGGCAAGCACGAAGCGGTTCTCGTGCGTTTGCGCTGACCACCAAGCCCCGCGCGCTATGGCCATCCGTGCGCTCGACCGGGCAACACGGCTCGGCGCCGCTCAGTTGCAGTAATCCGAGCTCGGGTCCAGCAGGCAGTGATAGGTGTTGCAATCCGACTGCATGCTGGCGGACACGGTCTTGGTCAATCCGTCCTTCGGCGTCCACTCGATCTGCGCACCGAAGCTGAGCGTCTGCATCTGCGCCGCGATCGCCGGGTCGAGGTCGCCGGAGTCGACCAGGTCCTGCAGCACGTCCAAGCCGATCGGCCGCAGTCTCAGCCGCGCGGTTACGCGGGCCGGGAGCCCATTGGGGCCGGACGCTCGATACTGCTTGAGTATGGCGTGCCTGCCCTCGATGTAGGTCGTCGTGGCGACCGGGAGCGCGTTGAGCTCGTAGCCGTCGGGATGCGCGCTCGACATCGCGGCTTGCCAGAACATGTTTACGGGCTTCCCCTGCCGGTCGTAGATGTGATCGCGGAGCATGAGCAAGTGCGGGTCCTGACGCGGGTCGCCCGGCGGCTTATCCGCGATCTCGTCGTCCGCGATGTTGCCGCTGCTGACCTGATCGAGCAGCTTGCCGTCCTGGTCGTAAGCCGAGAATTCGAGCCACATGCGCCGGTCTTCCGCCGCCCCGCTCGGCTGGTTGTGGCCGGCGTTGGTCTCGAGCTGGAACGTGAACAGGTCGGGCGGCGTGACCTCGAGCGTGAAGAAAGTGACGCTCGCCGTTCCCAGCTGGCAATCCTCTACGGCGCTGCGCAGGGCATCGCGATGGGGAAAGTCGATGAGCGGCAGGTCGACGGCGGGCCACAGGTGCTCGTGCACGGTGCGCAGGCCGACGCCCTGCGGCGCGGCAGCGGCAAACCCCGTTCGGCCCGGCATGTGGCAGCCCACGCAGCTTTCGAAGGCCGGCGGAGCGCCGGTGGCGCTCTTCGAGAACAGGCCGAATTGATACTCCTGAAACGTGCGTTCGAGGTGAACGCCCGTCAGCGTGACGATGTCGTGGCAACCGCCGCACAGGGCCGAGCTCTCCGGGCTCATCTCCTCGAACATCTCGGAATACTCGGCCCGGTGTGCGTCGGTCCGCAGCGGATCGTGGATCGGACCGCGCATGGTGGTGTCGTTGGCCAGCTGCAGCATCGCATTGTGGTCGCCCTCGATGCGGCTCACGTTGTGACAGAAATAGCAGCTCACGCCTCGCTCTGCGTCGGGAAGCTGGTCGAGGTTGAGGCCGTCTTCGGTGCGCCCTTCGAGCACTGCCATCGGTGCGTGGCACCTGACGCAGAAGTCCCCGAGCGCGCCGTGGGTTTCACGCTGTCCGCGCTTGTTCATGGCGACGAACACCGGGTCCTTGGAGGCGTAGGCGTGCATGCTGCTCGACCACTCGCGGTAGTGACTGGGGTGGCAACCCCTGCAAGTGTCCGGATCGAGCAGCTGTTCGCGGCTCAGCGCGAGCGGGGCGCCGGCGCCGGCGTCGGCGTGCGCGCCATCGCCGCCGCTACACGCCGCCAGGAGCAGGCAGGCCCAGGCCGATGCGGCACACCATCTCATGAGCTCCGGGACCCTCCTGAGCCCGAATGCCCCAGCGCGTCCGCACGTGCAAGCGGACGCGGCGTGGCACGCCTGTCTCGGGAGTCCTGCTTGCCATGTTCCAGGCGAGCTCCGTTCGCGGCCCGCAGCGAGCGACGCCAGCACAGCGCCAGCATCACCGCCGCGAGCGCCAACTTCGGCCCGAACGCGGAGCCCGTGCGCGTGCTCGCGCGCGAGATGCTGCAGCCGCCGCCACCCGAGGGGTTCAAGCTGTCGTTCCGCGTCGAGCCGGCTTGCGGGTGCGGCGTAAGGCGCTGGGTGCCGCCAATCGGCAGGCCGTTCTGTGGGCTGAGCGCTGGACCGGCGCTGCCGCCCGCGCCCGTGATCGCGGACAGCTTCTTTGCGATCTCGTCGCGATTGTCCTCGACCAGCGTGCCGGATCCACCGGTCGAGAGCTGCACGATCTCGAGGTTCGCCGGCAGCGAGCCCGCGGCCACGGGCCAATCGCCGCTGCCCTTGCCCGTGATCACGCCGCCCTGCGGCAGCTCGATGCGCCATGGTGCGTCGTCCCGATTCAGCTTGGAGCTGCACTGAATGAGCTGCTTGGCGACGTGGACGTTGCTGACCTGCGCCAGATCCGCGTTGTAGTTGAAGACCGGATCGACCGTCATCTCGCCTGCGCCCATGCTGGTGTACAGACGCGTGAGGTAGGGCGCCTGGTAGAGCGTCGCGGCCGTGTCGGCCACCGGCTTGGTCACCTTGTCCTGCAGCAACTGGAAGAGCTTGGCGGTGTCGACCTCGGCCACGCCGCGGTATTGGTCGGGATTGCGACCGAGCTCGTCGATCGTCACGCCGGCAGGAAGTGTCGTCGCGCCCTCGACCGCCTGCTTCCAGCCGTCCCAGCCGCCGTATACGGCGCTGGCCGCCAGCAAGGCGTCGATGCCATCGGCGTAGCTCCGGCTCGAGATCATCGCGAGTTGTTGGTCGTCCACCGTCGACCAGACGCTGTCCCTGAACTGGCTGGCGGGCGCGCCCAGCTCGGTGACGAAGCCCCGACCGCCGGCCTCGTGGACCGCGGCGCTCACGACCGCGTCGTAGTTGCTCGGCTTGCTGCCGTGCGTACCGAAGGGACCGCCCCCGCCTGCCGGCAGGGTGCCCGCGGGGTACTTGCGGCCTGACAGCCAGTCGATCAGCGCGTCGTTGAGCACCAGCGACTTGTAGTTGTCGGGCACCGCCTGCGACGGGCCGAACACCCAAACCTGGATGCCCATGCCGTCCGGGGCCGACACGGCTGCGGGCTTGATCGGAATCGTGGGCAGCGCGCTCTCGTAGCTCAGCATCACCGGTCTGATCGCGCCCGTGTCTGTGCCGCTCTCGAGCTTGAAGGCGAGCAGGTTCAGACCGTCCCTCAGGTACGGGCTCAACACCTCGCTGTCGAGGCTGGTCAGATCGTAGCCGTTCGAAGTCAACCAGTCGGTCGCGGCTTGCGCCGGATCGTCGAGGGTCGGATCGACCGCGATGTCGACGTAGTCATAGGGGTCGACCGAACCCTGATCGATCACCACGATCGGCGCCGTCGTGGCGCCGGGTGCGCTCGGGGCGCCGGCCGTCCCGTAGTCCTGCGCGGATCCCGCGTCCTGGGCGTCTTGCCGCATGCAGCTGCCGTCGCCGCCGACCTCGAGCCAGTATTGGGGCGCGGTCGCCGCATCGAGCCGCTGGAACACCGTGCTCGAGGAGACCGCCACCGTCGGCTTTCCCGGCACGGGAATCAGCCAGGCGAATCGCTGCGCCGGACCGGCGTAGTTGATCCGGATGATGGCTGTCAGCGTGGAGCCCGGGTTGTCCACGAAGATGATCTCGTCGGCGGCCTGGTGCACGGGCGGGTCTTGCGAGGACCACAAGCCCCCGGATGCGCGCGCCCGCTGGCTCATCACCTGCGACAACACCAGCGCGGAGACGGAGAAGGTCAGCGTGCGCAGGAGCCGGGGGGACGAGCTGGAGATCTTCATCGCCTGCGAGGCCTCCCCGCGCCCGGACCTGCCGGCGATGCGGGGCTCCAGCTTCCGTAGCACATCGAGTGTCGTGAGGGCGCCGCTGGCCGGAGGTTCGGCCATTTTCCAGCGTCGCGCGCCCCGAGCAGAGGCGTGGCCAGCGCGGCCAGCGCGGCCACGTACTCCTTGAGGCCAGCGTTGAGCGATCCGAACAACTACGCCTCCGATGAGGGGCGCCGTTGCTCGCGCGCCGCTGTGCGGGCTCACTCGTTGAGCGGCAGCCCGCTCACGCCTTCTTCCTGGAGCAGGCGAGCCAGGGCCGCCATGGCCGTCCGCTCGGCGTGCAGCGCCTCGGTGTCGGGAAGCGCCAGCACCACCACGCCGCAAGCCCGCTCACGCTCGGGGTGGCCGCCGATCAGCGTGCGCAGCGCCAGCTCGTGCTCCTTCACGTTCGGTGCGTGCGCGGCCACCGTGCCGAGCTGTCCCCATGCCTCATCCGCGGTCACGGTCGCTATCCAGTCGCTCTGGGTATCCGCGTGCCAGTGCGCGCAGACCTCGTTGTCCAGCTCAGCGCCCGTGCCGCAGCTGCCGAGCTCGGCCGCCCTGTGCAGCGAGCCGGCGGAATCCGCGAGGTACAGCAGGCCGCCGCGCGCTCGGGTGCGCTGAACGAGCAGGCTCAATAGATGGCGATGACGGCTCTCGGGATCGAGGATCGTGCTGAGCTCGGTGCGAAACAGGGATAGCAGCTCCGTGGACGACTCCCGCTGGGCAAAGCGCGCCGCCTTCGCCAAGTTGTGGCTCACCTTCACCTGCAGTTGCCGTGCGCGCCGCATCAGGACTTCGTAGCGGGTGGTCAGGTCCGGGTTGAAACCGCTGCGATAGTACGCGGCGCAGTGCGCGGCGTGCACGGCGAAGCGCTCCTGGTCGCCCGCGTAGAGCGCGATCAACGCGGCGTTTTCGTGCGCGTGGCCCGCCACCACGCCACCCACGCCCGCCTCCGCGTACAGCTGCAACAGCGAGTCGACATGCCGGCGGGCGTCGTCGTGCAGTCCTAGATGCGCCTCCGCGAGCCCGCACATCAGCTCGTAGCCGTCGTGCCATTGCAACGGTCGTCCGAGCGAATCGACCTCCGCGCGCGCCACCGCGCGCGCCTCCTCGTAGCGCCCCAGGTCGATCAGCCCGAGCGTCAGCGCGTAGATCGCGTAGCGGCGGTTGCTCGTAGCGCGGGCGCAGCGCTCCACCAGCTGGCGTGCGCTCGCCACGGTTTCCTCGTTCGCGGCGCCGAAGAACGCGGCGCTCACGCGCGCCAGCTCGGCGCGTACCTGCCACTGCGGCAGCTCGCTCGCCACGCGGCGGGCCTCTTCCTCGCAGCGCCGCATCCCCCGCACGTCGCGGCTGCACAGGTGCAGCGAGAACTCGACTTCCCAGCAATGGGGAAAGTACTTCAGCGCGCCGCTCTGGACCTCCAGGCGATCCAGGTCGCGGCGGGTCTTGGCCGCCATCTCCGCGTCGCCGACGGCCAGGTAGTACGCATAGCGCTCGCGCTCCGCCCGCTTGGCGCTGTGCCCGCGTGTGTAGTCGAGCCGCTCGAGCACGGCCGGGCTGCCCAGCGTGACCTCCATCCCCTGCAGGAAGCCCTGGCTGAAGTGGCGCAGGCTGTCGGCGACTGCGGGCTCCAGGCCGTGCGCGTCGCCCCACAGCTCCGCGTGAATCGCGCGCATGTCGCGCAGCGCGGGCGCCACGTCGCCCCCTGCGACGGCCGCGATCGCCACACGCAGCCGGTCGACCAGCGGAAAGGCGGGCGAAAGCGGATAGAACGGCTGCAGCGCGGGCAGATCCGTCGCGATCGCGGGGTCGGCGGCGAGCACCGACGCTGCTGCCACGCCCAGCATCAGGGTCGGCAGCTGCCTGAGCGCATCCAACAGCGACATGCCGGAAGCCGCGTCCAGACCGCAGCGCGCGAGATTGTCCGCATTGCGCTGCTCGACCCGCGCGATCGCGGTGCTCAGTCGCTCCTGCGGCGCCTGAGCGTCGAGCTCTGCGTAGTCCCGGATCCCGCAGCGTTCCGCCAGCTCGTTCACGATCGCAGGCCCTTGTTGGGCGATGCGCGCCCACTCCTCGGTTCGGATGAACAGCATGAACATGCGGCAACGCAGCGGCAGCAGACAGGGCGCGCGCGGGTCCGCCGCCGCGCGCGCCGCGATCACGGCCTCGTAGGTGGCGGCCGCGGTCGGATCGCGCAGCCAGATGCCCGACAGGTCGTCGGTATCGGCCGCGATCGCCAGGCATTCGGCGGCATCCCAGTCGCCGGCGGCGGCCGCGTGGTGCGCCTGTGCCGAGCTATGCCCGATCCGCTGGTAAAAGCACGCCAGACGGCCGTGTGCTTCGATTGCGGTTTGTTCCGGCAGGGCGTGCGCGATTTCAGTCGAGTAGTCGGTGCGGGCGAAGTCGACACGCTCACCACGCCGGCACAGCACGCGCGCGCTCAGCAGCGCGTCGAGGGCGTCGTAGCTCCGGGTCGCGTCGCCGTGTGTGCTGACCTCGGCGTAGTCGGCGGCCGTGAGCTGCCGGTGAGCGTCGAGCGCGAGCAGGGCCGCGAGCTCACGAGCGTCGCGCGTCAAGCCCGCAAGGCGCGCCCTAAGGCCCGGGTCGTGGGGCAGGGCCGCGGCGACCTCGATGGCGACCGTCGGCAACACCCATGCGCCGGCCTCGTAGCGCAGCACCTTGGCATCCACCAGAGCCTGTGCGGCTTCCATCGTGAGCCCCGGGTTGCCCTTGGCGTGCTCGAACAGCACGGCTGCGAGCACCTGCAGGCCACGCACCTCGCCGAAGATCGACCGCAACATCTTGTGCACGTTTTCGAACGACAGGGGCGCAAGGGCATGGGCGGCGGCATGGCTCGCGAGCAGCTCCATCGCGGCGGTCGAAGCTCCCGGCTCGCCCGCAGCCCGGGTCGCGGCCAGCAGCAGGCGGCTGCCCTGGAGCTCGCTGGCGAGGCCGGCGATACCTGCAAGCGACGGCTCGTCGAGCAGATGCACGTCGTCGACCGTGATCACCAGACGGTGCGCTCTGGCGTAGCCGAGGATCCACCCGTTCCATGCCTCGAGCAGCGCCTGGCGCTCATCGACGGAGATCGGGGCCCCGGCGCGCAGCCGCTTCAGGGCGGGCTGCTGGGCGAAGTATTGCGGGCGGGCGTCGGCGAGCTGCTGCACCAGGCTGCGCAGAGCCCCGTACGGCTCGGCGGCATCCGCAGCATCGGCCCGCAACACGACCGCGCCCAGGATCTTGGACTCGAGCGCCAGCGTGTCGAGCGCGCGCGAGCGGCCCGCGCCTGCGGGGCCGCTCAGCAGCACGCTGTTGCCGCGCCCGCGCATCGCTTTGAGCAGACCGACGCGCTGGTGCGCGAGCGTGTCTTCGCACCCGACCAGCGTGGAGCACGCCAGATACGCGCTGCGCACCTCCAGCTGCTCGTCTCGTGGCAGCTCGCCGATCGCGACCAGGCGCTCGAAGACGACCGCCGCGCTCTGCGGGCGCGCCACCGGGCTCAAGCTCAGCAGCTCCATGACCAGCTCGTCGAGACGTTCGGGCACATCGCTCACCAGCGAGCGCGGAGATCGCGGTACCGAGCGCCAGGTGTCGGGCAGCTGCGCCAGGGTCCGCGCCGGATAGGCATGAAGTCCGGTCAGCGCGTAATAGAGCGTCGACCCGAGCGCGAACAGGTCCGTGCGGCCGTCGAGCGCGTTGCGCTGCAGGGCTTCCGGCGACACGTAGGGCGGCGTTCCCACCACGTCCTTGGGAACGCCCACGGGACACATGGCGCCGAAGTCGAACAGCTTGGCCTGACCGTCCTCGTTGCAGCGGATGTTCTGCGGCGTGACGTCGCGGTGCACGTAGCCGCGCCCGTGCAGGATGGCCAGCGACGAGACGACGTCGCGCGCGACCGCGCAAGCCTGTCGATAAGGCAACGGCGCCAGCGCCTTGAGATCCTTTCCGTCGAGCACTTCCATCGTGTAGTAGGGGCCCAGCACGTCGCGGCCGTAGTCGAAGACCTTGATGATGCGCGGGTGGCTGAGATGCGAAAGGACGTGGTATTCGAGCTCGAAGTGTCCGAGCAGCCGCTCGTTGCGCTTCGTCCTCTCGGGATCGAGCAACAGGCGCTTGAGCGCGAGCGTGCGTCCGGTCGCCGTGTCCTCGACGCGCTCGACCGAGCCCATGCCGCCGCGTCCGAGCTCCGAGAGCACACGATAACGCGTCTGCGTCACGTTGGCGGGCGGCTCGCTGGGCGCGAACGACGGCCTCGGTGGCGCGGGTCCGGAGCTCGGCCCGGCCCGTCCAGCCGGGCTCGAAGCCGGCGCGCGAGCGGGCGTCGAAGGGGCCGCTGGCTGCTCGTCTTCCATCCAGGCGAGCTGCCATTCTAGCGTGGCCCGCCGGTGTGTCTGAAGGCGGCGGTGTGGGCACCGCACTACCCCTCGGGCGGCACGGCCCGCGCCGGGCGGGGGCGGCTTGGCTGCGGGCTGCGGCCCGCCACCGCGAATCCGAGCTCGAGCCGAAGCCGGCTCGCGCGCTACCAGGGCAGGTCGGGCAGCTCGCGAAACACCTTGCGTACTCCTTCGCTCCATTCGGCGCTCAGTTGGGTGAAGTACGCGTCCCCCTGCTCGAAGCGACGGCGCATGCGGATTTCCAGGCTGTCGCGCTCGTAGCAGATCAGATCGATGGGCATGCCCACCGACAAGTTGCTACGCATGGTGGAGTCGAACGAGACCAGAACGCACTTGGTTGCGTCGGTGAGGGTGGTGGTGGGCACCAGCACGCGGTCGATGATCGGCTTGCCGTACTTGGCCTCGCCGGTTTGCAGAAAGGGCGTGTCGTCTCCTGCTTCGATGAAGTTGCCCTCTGCGTAGATGCGGAACAGCCGCGGCGGCTCGCCGCGAAGCTGGCCACCGAGGATGAAGGAGGCGTTGAAGGCAATCGGTCCGCTTTCCAGGAAGGGCGCATCGCGGCGCTCGATGTCGCGCACCGCATCCGAAACCAGGACGGCGACGTCGAACATGGTGCGCGCGGTCCACAAGTTGGGCGGCCCGTCCACGACGGCGCAGCGCTGCTTCAGCACGCTGATGACGGCTTGCGTTCCCGCGAGGTTGCCGGAGCTGAGCAGGACGAGCACGCGATCGCCCGGGCGTTCGAACGCCGTCATCTTGCAGAAGGTGGCGAAGTTATCCACCCCGGCATGGGTGCGCGAGTCCGATGCGAAGACGATACCGTCCTTGAGCAACATTCCGACACAGTACGTCATGAGCTGATTCTTTCGCTGGCAGGACGCGATTGCGAGCGCCGTCTGGTGCCCCTTCAGCTCAGCGCGAGCTCATCGGTCCACACCTTGAAGCTCTCCAGGGTCGAGAGCCCAAAGCTGGTCGTCAGCGCGACGTCCGCGGCATCTCTTCCCCTGGCGATCAGGATGCGGCCGATGCGGGGCGTGTGGTTGCGGGGATCGAACGCGTACCAACCGTCGCCCAGATAGACCTCGAGCCAGGCCGAAAAGTCCATCGGCGCGTAAGGCGGAGGCATACCGATGTCGCCGAGATAGCCGGTGCAGTAGCGCGCCGGGATGTTCATGCAACGGCAGAACGCGATGGCCAGATGGGCGAAGTCGCGACACACGCCTTTGCGATCGTGGAAGGCTTGGAACGCGGTCCTGGTCGGGCTCGAAAACTCATAGCCGAAGCGGATGTGCTGGTGCACGAAATCGCAGATGCTCTGCACCCGGCTCCAGCCACTGGGCGTCGCATCGAACAATCGCCAGGCGGTCTCGGACAGCAGGTCGGTCTCGCAATACCGGCTGCCGAGCAAGAAGAGCAAGGTCTCCTCGGGGAGCGCCTCGACCGGACGCTGCTCGAGCCAGGGCGCAATCAGATCCGGCTGGCCCGTGTCGGATACGATCGCGTCGCTGCTCAAGCGGAGCAAGCCCTCGGGCGCTACCAGGCGGTTGCACCAATTGCCGAACGAATCGCGAAAGGCCGTGACCGGCACGGAGGGACTGAGTTGCAGGCGGTCGGGCTGGATGATGTCCGGAGCGCGGCTGTGGTGAATGCTCAGCTTCACCACCATGGGCGTCCGCTGCGGGCACCGATACACCAACTCGTAGCCAACGTGGATTCGCATGCAGACCGGCTCGCTTTGCACCGCGACAGTTGATCTCGTCGAGCCTAGACCGGCGTTCGCAATTCTGGAACGAGATCATGTGGCTGCGAGAGGGAAGGCGCCAAAACAGATCGCATCGGAAACACAAGTGACGCCCCGAGCCCGAAGCGGCTTGCGGATGGGTAAGCACCGCTGCGTGTGCCGCAAGCCGGTCCGTCCCGACCCTGGTACCTGCAACGACAGGGGATGCGCCCGGCGAGCCAGCGCCGCTGGGGCTTTGCCGTTGCGTGCGGCCGCAGAAGCCGTACCTTGGAGCCTGGGTTCGGGAACAGTGGGAGGCCTCATGGGACGGACTGCGATGGGTCGCGTTGCGACGGTGCTAGGGTGCGCCGCCTTGCTGTTTGGCTGCGGCAGCAGCACCAACAACCGCAACGGGGGAACCGGCGGGGCGTACGCGAGCGTGGGAACGCCGGGCGCGCCGGCCGCGGGCGCCGGGCTCGGCGGCTCGGGCACGGGCGGCAGCAGCAGCGTGATGTCCGGCACGGGCGGCACCGTTTCCGGGAGCGGCGGCATCAGCCCGGCCGGCACCGGCGGCATGCCGGCGATAGCGGGCACGGGCGGCACGCTGGCCGGCAGCGGCGGCATGCAGGCTGCCGGCACGGGCGGTAGCAGCACACCGCCGCCTGCCGGCGATTGGCCCGCCGCCGATCCGGCGCAGAAGGGGCCGTATGCCACGGTGACCGAGAACAACGTGGGCCCGGACATGGCGTTCACGCTGTTTCGCCCGATGGACCTCACGCAGGACCCGCAGCTCCATCCCGTCATCACCTGGGGCAACGGCACCGGGACGACGCCGAACGTCTACGGCTTCCTGCTCGATCAGCTCGCCTCGCACGGGTTCATCGTGATCGCGTCGAACAGCATGAACGTCGCGCAGGGCACGCCGCCGCCCATGCTGCAAGGGGTCGATTGGGTGTTTCAGCAAAACGACGACATGACGAGCCCGCTCTACCACCACGTCGACACTTCGCGGGTCGGCGCGACCGGTCACTCCCAGGGCGCATTCGCCACGACCACGGCAGGCTCGGACATGCGCATCACGACCATCGCGCCGATCGAGGGCACCTTGCCCAACGGCCAGCTTCATGGCCCCGCACTGCTGATCTGTGGCGGCATGGACACCACCGTCGGTTGCGACGGCACGATGAGCGCGTTCACCGCCGACACCGTGCCGGTGATGTATGCGGAGCTGCTGGCCGCATCCCACACGAACTGGTTCACCGGAGGTTTCGGCGGCGCCCCGATGCACCCCTTCGTGGTCGCCGTCACCGCGTGGATGCGCGTGCAACTGATGAACGATACCGCTCTGCGGCCTTGGTTCTACGGGCCCGACTGCAGCCTGTGCAAGGACGCGGCCTGGAATATCATGCAGAAGATGCTGGACTGAGATCCGGGCCGCGCGCGGCCGGGTCTGGTTCTCATCCTGATCAGGCGGTGGTCGAACGGAACTCCCAGACCTTGCTTCTTTCACGAGGGGCGGCACGCCGGCCTTGCGGCCCCTTCCCGGGCGGAGTGAATCCGCCGGGGCCAAAGGAGAAATCAGAGCTTGTGATTCGATCCCGAATCGCGAACTCTGATTTAGAGCGCCCGATCATGCGGGCGCTTGATCGACCGGGGCGCTGCCACCGCTGCTGCTGCTGGTGTCGGGCTGCGGGTTGCCGGCGGGCAGGCGCCGCAAGAACTCGGCGTGCTGCGGGACGACCGGCAGAAAAGGTGACGGCGTACCCCGCAGCCAAGTGCGGAACAGAGAGCGCAGGATGTGCCACGACATCCGCAGGCGCAGGCCGAGGCTCGAGATCTCGCGCATCTGTTGGGCCTTGGCGAACTCCCGGGCCACCAACACGCTCTCGTAGTTGGCGGGGATCCACGCGGCTTCGTACAGATAGTTGAGGACGCGCGCGCCCAGCGGCAGCCGGTCGCCGCGCCGCAGGCCCGCGCGCATGTGGAACATGCGATCGGTGCCGACGCTGAGATCGAAGGTCGGGCGCAGCAGCGCGCGCGTGCGGGTGTAATAGCGGCGCGCGCGCGCGTCCGGGTCGCTGGTCGCGGCCAGCGTGTCGGCCAGCGCCTGCGCCTGGATGAAAGCCGCCGAGCAACCGCGCCCGTACATCGGGTTGGTCTCGAGGTGCGAGTCGCCCAGAGCGAAGAAGCCGTGCAGCCGCAGCCCGCCGCGCCCGCCGTAGTGGGTCCAGCGATTCTCGAACGCGCCGGAGCCCAGCACCTTGGTCGTGGCCACCGATTGCTGCGTCCATTGACGCAGCACCGGAAACTGCTGCGTCAGCGCCTCGAAGCCCTCGGTGCGGCGCATCACGGCCCCCAGCTCGCGCTCCTCGACCGGGCAGCCGAAGGTGAGCGCGTAGTTGCCGTGCTCGGCGTAGAAGGTCGCGTAGCCCAGGTAGTCCAGGCTACCTGCGCCGTCGCGGCGCGGCGGGGCCGCGGCCGGATCGTTCAGGCGGTAGTGGCGGCAGGCGTACACGAACTCGGACGGATGGCGCTCGACCTCGACGCGCACCCCGCGCGCCTGCAACCACTCGGGCGCCTTGCTGCGCTTGCCCGAGGCGTCCACCACCACGTCCGCGGGCAGGCGCTCGCGCACGTCGCCGCGGCTGTATTCGACGCCGTGCACGCGCAGGCGCTTGCCGTCGGACTCGGTGATCAGCCCTTCGACACGCGCCGAGTGGATGAAACGCACGTTCGGCAGCGTGCCCACGTGGCGCCGCATCACGTATTCGAAGGTCGCCCGCCGTCCCCACAGATGCCGCAGATCCTCGTCGCCCTCCTGGGGCTGCAACGAGGCCAGATGCGATCCGGGCAGCGCGTCTTGCAGCGACGAGAGCTCGACCCCGGCCGCGCGCACCTGCTCCAGCACCTCGGGGTGATGGTCGCGCAGGGCGGTCTGCATGCGCGCCAGCAGGATGTGCGCATGTCGGAACTGCGGCACGCCAGGCCGCGCCCACTGCTCGAACGCCTCCTCCGGCGCGATCTCCGGCGGCTCCGGGTCGCGCTCGATGATCGTGATCTCGGCCCCGCTGCCGTTGAGCCAGAGCGCCGTCGCCAGGCCCCCGATCCCCGCCCCGATGATGACCACCCGTCCCAAAGGCGGAACCGCCTGCCCGCTTTGGACCATGGAGACGGATTGCCAGTAACGCCGAGATATTGCAATTCATCGTCGGTTAGGGGGTCCTCTTCTGCGGCTGAGTGTGTCGCGAGCAGCTCGCTCCCAAATCGGGAGTCGGCGCCCTGCGCGCCGGCGCCACGGCAAGCGGGGAGCGCCGGGGGACAGGCGGGTCACCCCTGGTGCATGCGCACCAAGCGAAAGCCGTCGCCCGCGCGCATCACCGTGTCGCACCACCAGGCGCCATCCTGGTGGAAGCGAATCTGCACCGCCACGATCTCGCCGGCGACCAAGCTGCGAGCGGCGTCCGCGAGCTCTGTCGAGGCCAGGCTCGAGTGGTCGGTGGCCGCTCCCTTGACGCGGATCTCGACGGCCGACGCCTGGCCCGCCAGCGCATCGAAGTGAGCTCGGACCCCGAGCTCGTCCAGCCGCTTGCGCAGCAGCTTGATCTGCGGCTTCGAGGACCTCGGCACGACTACGAGCCAAGCACGAGCTGCGGCGCAAGTCCAAGCGCGAAGCTTGCGCGGGCTCGCGACGGGCCTATGTCCATTTCGCTCGAGTTGGGGGCGGTGCTTCGGCCGAGCGTCCCGGTGTGCGTCTGATCTCGGCCTTCGACGGGAGGCCGCCAATGAGGGTGCCGCGCCCCTACTACATGGGTGCCGTTCGGACTTGCGTCGTCGTCGGGTTCTTGGCGGTGCTCGCCGCAGCTTGCGGCGGCCGCGGACCGCAAGCTGCGCCGGCGCCTGGTCGCGATCGGGGTGTTGGCTCGCGCGAGCGCATCCTCAAGACCGCGCTGCACGCCATTCACGCCCGGGGCGAGCACCCCCTGGCCTGTCAGGACTGCCACGAGCTGCTGGCCGGGGAGTACCAGCCGGCCAAGTCGTTTCGTTGCGTGGAATGCCACACGGCTCAGCCGCTTTCGCTGCATGCGAGCGCCAGCGCCGAGAGCGGCGCACGCGAGTGCTGGTCGTGTCACGACTTCTCCGCGGCCGACAAGGCGCCGATTCCGTGCCTGACCTGCCACGGACGTGCTCTCGGCGGGCTCGCGGCGATCGCCCCTCATGACCCGAAGCGGCTCGACGAGGACTGCGGCGCCTGTCACCGCGCCCATGCAAAGCCCTCGCTGCAAAGCACGCGCTGTGAGAGCTGCCACGATCGTGAAAAGGTCAGTGGGCACGACAAGCCGGACATCCCGATAACCGGCTGCGCGAGCTGCCACGGCTATCACGAGAAGGCGGCTGTTGCCTCCGAGCGCTGTACCGGCTGCCACCGGCAGTCGCGCGCACGGGTGCCCAGGTCGTCGACCTTCAAGGGCCACGACAAGTGTACCGGCTGCCACCGACCTCATCGCTTCTTCAAGTCCGAGGTCGTCGCCTGCACCCAATGCCACGATCACGTCCACGTCCTCGCGCAGGAGAAGGTGGCCGAGCACCGCGACTGTCTGAGCTGCCACGATCAGCACGCGGTGCGGCAGTCGGCGCCGCAGGCCTGCGAGCGCTGTCACCGAAGAGACGTCGCTCCCGAGCACCCGCGAGATCGCCAAACCGGCACCCGCTGCCTGGGCTGCCACCAGCCGCACGCCGGAGCCGGCGCTCCACTGGCCAAGCCCTGCTCGCAGTGCCATCGGTTCGCCGCGTCCGACACCGGGCTACATCAGGGCCCCGCGCACCGGGGGCCGGCCTGCCGCGATTGCCACAAGCCCCATGCCTTCGACCTGGCGGACTCCGGCGTGCCGCTGTGTCTGGGCTGTCATGGTGCCCACCGCTTCAAGAACGCGCCGCAGGTGCGCCCGCGCCCCGAGCACGCCGACTGTTTTCGCTGTCATGGGCAAGCGGTGGCCCATCAGCCCGACCGGCCGCCGGTGGCTTGCGGGTCGTGTCATCAAGACAAGGCCAGCCTCGTGCGCGCGGGCCACGCCCAGTGCGTCGGCTGCCACGAGCCGCACAGCGGCGCGCTCAGGACGCAGTGCAGCTCATGCCATGCGGAGCAGGCCAGGACGGCTCCCGAGCCGCACCAACGCTGCCTGGGGTGCCACGAGCCGCATGGCGGCAGGGTCAAGAAGCAATGCGCCGAGTGCCACCAGGATCGCGCCACCGGGATCCACAAGAACGTTCCAGGCGGCTGCATGAGCTGCCACCGACCCCACGGCCCCAAGGGTCCGGCGGTGCCGCCGCAGTGCACGACCTGCCACGACCCGGCTCGGCTTCCGGGGCTGCATCAGGTGCCCCAGCACCACCAGTGTACGAGCTGCCACCGCTCTCACGGCGAGCAGCCCTACCGGCGGCCGGCCGCGTGTTTAACTTGCCACAGGGCACAGAAGGATCACGAGCCCACGGCGGCGATGTGTATCGGATGTCACGTATTCATGGAGGGAAGGTGAGGCGGGTGCCCCGGCGCCGGCGGATTCTCGGCCACCGAGCCGGGCCCGCGCCGCAGGGGATACAGGCGACTGCCACGCGGCGGCTCGGTTGGCCAAAGCGCCTGGCGGCGCTGGCGCTGGTTTCGCTGGCGGGCGTGCCGGTGTTCGTGCTGGGGCAACAAGCGCCCGCCAAGCCCGCGCCAGCCGCGCGCAGCGCCGCGCCAGCTGGGCGAGTGATCCAGGAGCAGGTCACCGGGTTTGGCGCCGCGACGGTTGCCGTGCCGGTGCCCGAGTGCCGGCCGGTGCGGAAAGACGAACGCGCGGCGGACCAACAGTACCCGGTGCCGCGGCCGCCGTTCTCGGCGACCGTGTTTCCGTGCACGCGCTGTCACGACCGACCCGATGACTTCAATCCCAAGAAGCGCAACCTCACCCTGTTCCACACCGACATCAAGCTGGTCCACGGTCCTCGAGAGCAGTGGTGTTACGGCTGCCACAACCCGACGGACCGCGACAAGCTGCGCCTCGCCGGCGGACGCCTGGTCAGCTTCGAGAAGTCCTACGAGCTGTGCGGCCAGTGCCACGGCCCAAAGTTGAGAGACTGGCGGCTCGGCATTCACGGACGGCGCACGGGCTGCTGGAATGGCCAGGTGGAGTACCGCCTGTGCGTTCACTGCCACAACCCGCACGCGCCCAAGTTCAAGGCGCTCGAACCCAAGCCACGACCGCGCAAGCCGAGCGAGATTCGCTGGGACGGCGGAAGGGAGGCGGCGCGATGACCGACGACCGGCACGAGGCACGACGCGGCGACACGAGCTTCGCGCGGAGGCGGCACCCCGACGGCTTCGCCACGTTGCCGCGGGCGCCTGAAGCGGACGCAGCGCCTGTGCGTTCCACCACCCAGGCGCCGGTCAGGTTGCCGGTGCTCGCCGCCGAGCCAGCGGCCCGAGCGGGACACGGCCGCCGCAAATTCTTGAAGTTGATGGGCCAAACCAGCGCGGTCGCGCTGCTTGCCTCGTGCGACGCGGCAACACGAGAGCGCTTCTTCCAGCAGCACTTCCGCGAGCTGTCCCCGGCCGAGGTCAAGCGCATGACGCAGCGACTCGAGCGGGAGTACAAGCAGAAGTACGGCGTCGACTTCAGAGTAGGCGCCGAGCCGCCGATCCCCGGCGTGGTGTTCGCGTACGCGCTCGATATTTCGCGCTGCATCGGCTGTCGCAGGTGCGTGTATGCCTGCGTCGAGGAAAACAACCAGTCGCGCGACCCGCAGATTCAGTACATCCGCGTGCTCGAGATGGACAAGCGCTACGGCGTCGATCTCGAGCACGCAAATCCGTACTACGAGGCCGATCAGGTGCCGCGAGAAGGCCACTTCTACTTCCCGGCGTCCTGCCAGCAGTGCGACCACTCGCCCTGCGAGAAAGTGTGCCCGGTTGGAGCGACCTGGAAGGAGCCGGACGGAATCGTCGTCGTCGACTACGACTGGTGCATCGGCTGCCGCTACTGCATGGCTGCTTGTCCCTACGAGGCGCGTCGCTTCAACTGGGCCGAGCCGACGATTCCAAAGGACGAGATCAACCCCAACACCCATGTCTTGGGCAACCGCCCGCGGATGAAGGGCGTCGTCGAAAAGTGCCACTTCTGCATTCAGCGCGTACGCAATGGCAGGTACCCGGCGTGTCTCGAGGTCTGCCCGGTCGGGGCGCGCAAGTTCGGCAACCTGCTCGATCCCAAGAGCGAGATTCGCCAGGTGATCGAGACCAAGCGAGTCTTCGTGTTCAAAGAGGATCTCGGTACCCAGCCGAAGTTCTTCTACTTCTACGGAGTCTGACCGCGCATGCCGACCTTCCTGAAATTCATCGGCGCCAGCCTGCTCGCATCGCTCAAGGGCAAGCCGATCTACTACCTCTGGCTGGCGTTCCTGTCGGCGCTGGTCGCGAGCGGCGTGGACGTCTACCGCGAGCAACTCAGGAATGGTCTGATCATGACCAACATGCGCGATGCGGTTTCGTGGGGATTCTACATCGGCAACTTCACCTTCTTGGTCGGTGTGGCCGCCGCCGCCGTGGTGCTGGTGATCCCTGCCTACGTCTACGATTGGAAGCCGATCAAGGAGATCGCCCTGATCGGCGAGTTGCTGGCGATCGCTGCGATCGTCATGTGCGTACTGTTCGTGACGGTGGATGTCGGCAATCCGTTGCGGATCTGGCACATGATCCCGTTCATCGGCCGTCCCAACTTCCCGCGCTCACTGCTGGCGTGGGACGTGGTCGTGCTCAGCGGATACCTGCTGTTGAACGTGACCATCGCTACGCACATCCTGTTCCGCGCGTACAAGCACGAGCACTACAATGAACGCTTTGCCCTGCCGCTGATCTTCCTCTCGATTCCGGCCGCCGCGGCGATCCACACGGTCACCGCCTTTCTGTTCAGCGGCTTGCCGTCGCGCAGCTACTGGAATGCCGCGATCCTGGCTCCGCGCTTTCTGGCCTCCGCGTTCTGTTCCGGCCCCGCGATCATCCTGATCCTGCTCCAGATCCTGCGTCGCACCACACGGCTCAACGTGACCAACGACGCCTTGTTCAAGATCGCCGAGCTGATGGCCTATGCGATGTTCATCAACCTGTTTCTGTTCGGAGCCGAGATCTTTCGCGAGTACTATTCTCAGACTCGAGAGCTGATCCAATACCAGTACCTGTTCGGCCAGGGCGCGTACAGCTCTTCACCGATCGCCCCCTATGCGTGGCTGGCCCTCCTCAGCAGCTCGGCGGCGTTTCTGTTGTTCCTGATCCCCAAGACGCGCAAGAACCTGATCACGCTCAACCTGGGAGCCGTGCTGATCTACTGCGGCGTCTACGTGGAGAAGGGCGTGGCCCTGGTCGTTCCGGGATTCACTCCGTCGACGCTCGGCGAGATCTACCAGTACACGCCGAGCTGGGTGGAGCTCAGGGTCTCGATGGGCATCTTCGGGATCGGCGCCATCCTGTTCACCTTGATGGTCAACGTGGCCGCCAGGCTTCTGTTCACCAGGCCCGAGCTGCAGGCACACTGATCGTCCTGCGATCCGGCGCGGCTCAACTCGAGAGCGCGGAGACTTCGGGCCGGGGCTTGGCCGGGGCGCGGCGCAGCAGGAAGGCGGGCCTCACCCGCAGCAGCACCGCCGGCAGGAAGGCCACGGTCGCGGCGCTGCTGGTCACCATGGTGAGCGCGACCAGCACGCCGAGCAGCACGTGCACCTTGAAGCCCGAGAGCGCCAGGCACAGATAGCCGCCGGCCACTGCGCTCGCCACGTAGGCGATGGCCTTGCCCGAGGTGGTAAGCGCGACCGCGGTCGCCTCGCGCAGGTCTCCCGTGCGTTCGACCTCCTCGCGCACCCGGAACAGGAAGTAGACGGCGTAGTCCGCGCCGATCCCTACCGCCATCGCGGAGATCGCGGCGGTCCCCATCGAGAGCAGGATGCCGGTCCAACCCATCAGTCCGAGGTTCACCAGCGCCGCTGTCGCCAGCGGCAGCAACACCAGCAGCCCGCCGGCCAGCGAGCGCAGCAGCACCGCGGTGATGACCACGACCAAGAGCGAGATCTGGATCAGGTTGATCGTCTTGCCGCGGACCATGGTCTCGTTGAGCGCGATCGCGTTGGTGACTCCGCCGCCCACCATCGCCTTGACGTTGGTGCCGGCGAACAGCTTCTCGGCCTGCGCCTGCACGGCGACCGTCATTGCCTTCATCTTGGTGTAGTCGTCGGTCTTCACGTAGGCGGTCACCACGGCGCGCTGGAAGTCGTGGTCCACCAGTCGACTCAGATCGTCGTCGTCGCCGGACATCGAATACAGCAACAGGTACTGCGCCACCGCCTCCGGGCTGTCCGGCAACTTCGCGTGCGGGTCGTTGGCGATCACGCGGCTCAGCTCCTTGAGCACGTCGACGATCGAGACCACCTTGCCGATCGGCAGGGGCTGGTGCGCGATGAAGCTCGAGAGCGCGTCCATCCGCTTCAGCACCTCTGGATCCTTGATCGCATCGGGGGCCTTGCCCTCGACCAGCACCTGGATCACGCGGGTGCCGGCCAGGCGTGAATCGGCGAGACGGAAGCCCCGAACCGGCGCGTTGGCCTCGAAGAATTGAGCACCCAGGTTGTTGCCGGCTTTGAGCCGCACGACGCCCACGGCGGCGATCGCGATCAGCACCACGAACACCCACAGAATCGGCCGCTCCTTGCCGGCGCGCATGATGCTGGCGAGCTTCTCCAGAATCGGGTCGAAGTACTCCTCGCGCTGCTCGCGCTCGGTCTGCCGCGCCGAAGGCGGCGCCATCAGCACGCGGATGGCCGGAATGAAGGTCATTTCCACCGCGAGCGCGGCCACGATGCCGAACGCGGTGCACAGGCCGAAGTTCCTGATCGACGGCAGGCCGAAGGCCACCAGCGAGCCGAAGCTGAGCGAGGCGATCGCTCCGGCCGCGAGCATCACCGCGCCCACCTTGGTGGTCGCCTCGATCACCGCCAGCCGGTTGTGCTCCACCGCGGAGAGCTCGGGCCGGTCGATGCCGGCGCGGCGGTATTCTTCGTAGTAGCGCTTCAGGATCTGGACCGAATGGCCCGCGCCAATCGCGAGCAGCAGGATCGGCGTCATGATGTTCCACGGGTCCATCGGCGCCTGGATCAGGCCCATCAGCCCGAGCGCCCAGACCACGCCCATCAGCGCCGTTACCAGCGGCACGAACATCCCCTGCAGCGTTCTGAACGCGCGGTAGTGCAGGTAGCCGATTATCCCGAGCGCGAGCAGGAACAGCACTGCCACGCGGCGCGTGTAGATCAGCAGCCAGTACAGGACCGGCGGCGCGCCCGCGCTGCGAATCTCGATCCCCGCCTCGCGTTCGGGCTCGAGGATGCGCTGCAGGCGGAGATAGAGGCCCTTGGCGCCGCCGGCTTTGGCGAAATCATCGAAGTCGACCATCACCGCGGTGGCGCGCCCGTTGTCGCTGACGAGCAAGCTCGTGACCAGGCGATTGCGCTGCACTCGCCGGCGGAAGTTCGCGATCTCGGCGGCGGTCTGCGGCACCTTGTCGGCCAGCGGGACGACCTCGATGCCGTCTTCGGAGCTCTTCACGTCCTTGACGCGCCGGGACATCAAGGACAGCACGCTGCCGGGCTTGACGCCCGGCAGGCGCTCCAGCGCGTCATTGATGCGTTTGACCTTGGCCAGGATCTTCGGCGTGTAGATGCTGCCGTCCTCGGGATAGATGCCGACGACGGTCATGTACTTGCCGCCGAAGAGCTTCTCGATGCGCTTGCCGACCACGACCAGCGGATGGCCGGGCGGGATCTGGGCGTCGATGTCGAGCAGCACCCTCAGCTTGCCGATGAAGCCGGCCAGCACGATCGTGACCAGCGCGATCAACACGATCACCAGCTTCGGCCGCGCGACGACCCGGGTGACGTAGCGGCGAAGCATTGACCCGTTGCCTCACTTCGTCGCGGCTGCCTGAACGACGGCAGCGTCTGCCGTCGCTGTGGGGCCGTTCAGGGGCGGCAGGAAGGCGTCGTAGTAGAAGGCACAGTCGCGCCGGATCTCCTCTTCGCTCAGCCCGAACTTGGCTAGATTGTAGCGGTGCTCCGATTCGTACTTCCGCTGCGCCTCGGCGCGCTCGGCCACGACGGCGCGAAGCTCCGGCGTCATTTCGTGATTCAAGAACGCGCACATATCCCGCATCACTCGTTCGAAATCGGTCATCATCAGGTCGTAGCGCACGATGAACACGCGACTCTGGTCGATGGCGCCGCTGGTCCAATCCTCGTGAAACCTCTGGAACAGCAGGATCCACGCCTTGTACATGCGTTGCAGCCAGCGGGTCCGTGTTGCTTCGGGCAAGGACCAGAACCCGAACGCGCGGTCGAGCACGCCGACCACCAGGCTCATCGAGCTCGGAATCACCGAGAGCGGATCGCGCACCATGTAGAGGATCTGGGCGTCGGGAAAGCGCTCGAGAAAGCGCGGTAGACGCACCGCGATCGAAAACAGCTTCGCCACGTTGCGCTCGCCCCCGTGCAGGAGGAGGCTGCGCTTCCACAGCGCTTCGAGCCAGCCAAAGTCGCGCTCGCTGGTGTCGCGCACGCGGGGGTCCACCGACGGCAGCATGTCCTCGTCGTCGAAGGACAGGAAGAACCCGTAGAGGAAGAAGCCGTCGAGGTACCTGAACAGCACGGCCACGTCGTCGGTTTCGACCGAGGACAGACTGGTCTGGTGGGCCTCGGTCGAGTGGAACTTGGCGGGGCTGAGCTTTTCCAGCAGCGGAAGCAGCGGCCGCAGCGCGCGCTGCAGCGCGAGCGAAGGATAGAGCATCAGAAACAGCTCCATCCCGCAGCCGAAGCCCTCGTCGGCCAGGAAGCGCTGAAGGAAGGTGGTGCCCGTGCGCGGGTTTCCGACCAGCACGATCGGCCGGCTCACGCGCGTGCGGGAAAGCCGCGGGAACAGCACGTGGTCGAGCGCCATGCCCAGACCGACGAGCATCCGCAGCAACGCGAACAGCGGGGCGAGGAACAGCGGTATGACGTAGACGCCGTGCGTTCGCCGCAGGACGCGGTACACGCGGCGCATTCGATACAGGATGCTGTCCATGGCTGCTGGGGTGGTCCGTCTGGGAGTGCGGGCGGCCAAGCGCAGGCTCGACCTCCATATCGCGGGCCGCTGCCAGCGCCGTGGCATTTCGGCGGGCCAAGCTCGGCTACAGGCTGGCCTAGCACGCGTGCCGCGCGTTTGTCCACGCGTGGCGCCACTGGCGCGCCCGCAGGGATGCGTGCTGTGAACGCACATTCCCCGTGGGCTTGCTGGCGAGAAGCTCGCGTCGTTGGCGCGCGCGATCGCCGCGTGCCGCTGGGCACGGCTCAGCGGCACGCGTTCAGAAGCGATAGAGCAGATCCAGCGAGGCGACGCTCGAATCCGCGCGGTAGCTGCCCGCGTTCACGGCCGGCGCCGGCTGCCCGAGATACGCCGCGTTGCACAGGTCCGGGTCGGTATAGGGCGCCACGCACTGACTGCCCGGCGTCTGTTGATAGACGCGCGCATCCGCCTCGGCCCCGCGGATTGTCGGCATGTACCGATATTCGTACGCCAGCGCGATTTCGAACGAGCCGAGCAAGACCGAAGCGCCGATCGTTGCGCCCAGCCTGCTCCCGCTCAGGAAGTCGACGTGGGCGTATGCCGGAGAGGCGAGCGCCGTCTGGTAGAACACCCCGCCGCGCAGCGTCAGCAGGTCGGCGAGCACCGCGTAGTCGCTGCCGAGCTGGACGCCGACCGTGTCATGCCAGTGTTTCGGGACCTCGATCTTGGTGAGCGCCAGGCGCTGGCTCAGAAACTCGACGGTTAGCCCGCGGGCGTCGAGCGTGAAGTCCCGGACCGCCGACCAGGCCTCATAGGTGCCGTCGAGCTCGACGTCGAACAGCTCGCGTTTGCCCTGGCGGCGGACATAGCGCGCGCCTGCCCGCGCCGTGATCGGTAGCGGAAGCGTCAGGCTCACGTCGTTGGTGACCTCGGTGCCGCGTCGCAGCACCACCTGGTCCATGATCGCAGAGGTGAGCGGCTGGAGCGAGAGCTTGCTCGCAGCCTTGATCTGGGTCGGGATCACCTGCGCGGATATGCCGAGCTCCAGGAAAGGCGCGGGCTTGTACCAGGCGCCCACGACCATGTTGAAGGTGAACGGATCGGAGCCGTCCACAGTGGCCAGCATGTCGAGCGCGCTCGAGACCGGATTGGCGCTGCGCGGGAAGGTGCTGGCGTCGATCACGAGCTGATACTTCAGCTTGGGGATCCAGATCCAGAGCAAGCTGGCTCCGAAGCCGAACACGTCGTCGTGGTTCCAGGCAACGCTGGCGCCGTAGTCGATGATCTTCGTGTCGCGGCTGACCATCATGTAGCGCTGCCCGCCGTCGATCGGGAAATCTTCGCGGCCCACCCCCGCAGGCGAATAGATGGCCAGCGCGAAGCGCCAGTCCCGCAGGCCGAGGTCGGAAATGGCGCCGAGCATCGGATCGACGGCCTGCCACGGCTGTCCGTTGTCAACCTCGGCAAAGGGGACCCGCGGAGGGACCCCGTTTTGGGTATGGCCCCAGTCCTGCGTCGGCTGCCGTTCGAAGCTCAGCGCATTGTAGGAGAAGCGATTGCCGAGCTCGATCAGTGTGCCCTTGATGTGTGCGAGACTCGCCGGGTTGAGCTGGACCGCGGACAGGTCGTCCCCGCGCACCATGGAGGCGCCCGCTCGCCCGGCGGCGCGCGCGCCCTTGACGCCCTCGAAGTATCCATCCGCCCGCGCCACGCTCGGGGCCGCGGCTGTCGTTGCGAGCAGCGCAAGCCAAAGCGCTCGCCAATGAGCCCATGGTGCAACCGCGCGGCCGCTTGCGAGCGTCCGTGGCGCGAGCGGTCGCGAGCAGCTGTCAGCTGAATCTTGCATAAGGTTGGGGGGCAAGGTCATGCATCGCGAAATTACTTCAGGCGCTTTGATGAGGGGCACTCGCATCCGGTCAATCACGTCGTTTCGACCGTAGGCGCGCTGTCGAGCGCAGTCCACCGAGATCGCGATCGCGGAGCAGAAACCGCCGCGCTTACACACATTGCGACAGCGTGCGCGCGCTGCGCAGATTGCCGCTCACGCACCGATGGGGTCCAGCTTGGGTGTCCAGTCGGAAATGGCGCCAAGTTGCACATTGACCCGGCACCTGCGGACGGCTATTGAGTTCTAAGAAGCAACGAGCTTGAACTTGCTTGAGCGTTCTAGAAGTCGGGAGCGCTCGCAGCAGCGCGGTGGCGGCGATGATCGTCGCGCCGACGTGGCGCAGCGAAGGGCATCGCGATGAGTCTCACCACACGCGTTTCACTCGTTCTCGGTAGTGGGGCAGCCCTGGTATTGGCGCTCGGCTGCAGCAGCGGCGGTACCCCATCCGGGGGCGGCGCAATGGTCGGAATGCCGACGGGCGGGACGTCGGTCGTCGCCACCGGCGGCGTCGGCGGCGGCGCAGCCTCTCCGGGCGTGATCACCACCGGAGGAAACGGAGGAAACGGAGGCGGTCCCACCATGGCCGCTGCGGGGATGGGCGGCGGGACAGGGGGCACGAGCATGATGGGAGCGGCCGGCGCGCCGGCCACGCCGAGCGTCAGCTGCACGATCACGCCGACGCTGACCATGAGCACCGCGATCAGCACCGTCGGAATCGTCACCTTCACGACCGACATGACCAGCATCGACTCCGCCCACATCGACTTCGGGCTGGATACCACCTACGGCATGATGGCACCGGTGGATCTCACCGAGCCGGGCTACCGCACGCTGCTGCTAGGCATGAAGCCGTCGAAGGACTATCACTACCGGGTGGTAGTGAGCGCCGGGGGTAAGGATTGCACCGGCGCGGACAACATGCTGCACACGGGTGACCTCCCGAACGGCACGCACCTGACCCGGATTCAGGTCGACACGCCCCAGCCCGACAAGGTCAGCAAGGGATACATCGTCACGGGCTTCTTCACGGCCCCCGGATCGGGCGGGATCGGCGGCTTCCCTGGGGCGGGCGGCGGCTCGGCCGGGCCCGCGTTCATCGTCGACGCCGATGGGGACTACGTGTGGTGGTTCGACATCGGATCGGACGTGTCGTCCTCGCGAATGACGGAGGACGGCAAGTACATGTGGATTCGCAACGTCAACGTTCAGGGCGGGAATCCGATGGTGGTTAGGGTCAGCATGGACGGCATGGACGTCCAGCGGTTCGACATCAACAGCGAGTTCGGCGATGGCCACCATGATCTGACTGTGCTCCCGGACGGCACCGTGGGGTTCATCCAGTTCGACAAGAACAGAGGTTGCGACGCGATCGTGGAGCGCGCGCCGGACGGAACCACCCATCAGGTGATCAACGCGCAAGACGCCCACGGCAGCACGATGTGTCACGTCAATGCGATCCACTACTTCGCGGGCGATGACACCTACACCTTCGGCGACCTGGACCAGAACTGTTACATGCGGGTCACCCGGCAGGGCAAAGTGCTGTGGGTGCTCGGCGGCGCCAAGAACAGCTTCACCGGGGACGGCGCGACCTGGTCGCGGCAGCACGGATTTCACGAGATCAGCCCCGACCGCATGTTGATGTTCAACAACGGCGACGTCGGTCAAAATTCGATCGCCTACGAGCTTCAGCTCGATCTCACCGCACACACCGCAACCCGGGTCTGGCACTATGACGGAGGCAGCACGTCGTTCGTGCTGGGCGACGTGCAGCGCCTGCCCAACGGAAACACCCTGGTCACTTACACCACGTCGGGACTGATGCACGAGGTCGATCCCGATGGCAAGCTGGTGAGGTCTTTGGCCTGGGACATCGGGGGCGCCACGAGCTACACCCAGTACCGCGACTCCCTATATGGACCGCCTCCCCGCTACTAACGCCAATAACGCCAACGCGACCGACCTTCAGCGCGGTGAAGCAAACGAACGGCATACCGGTGCCGCATCGAGAGCGTCATGACCTACAAAGCTAGCCTGCTCCTCCTCGTCGTCGTGCTCACGTGCCTCGCGGGCTGCGGGTCGAAAGACAGCGGCGGTGGTGGTGGCAGCGGTGGCGGCGCTCCGACCGGGCCGGCGGTCTGCGGGTTGAGCTCGAACGCGGACGGCAGCCTGCTTCTGGAGGCGGCGGAAGCCAACGACTACAGCTTCGTCAGCACGCTCACGCTGAACGAGGCGGCGGTCAAGCCCAGGTCGGAGCTGTCCTTCGACTGGAGCGCGGTCATGCGCGACTTCAGCAAGCACACCGTCGACCCGCTCGCCGACATCGACATGGTCTCGCTCATCGTGTGGAAGCTGACGCCCGCCGAGCTCGCCACCAAGCTCAACGAGGACACGCTGCAGCAGCGCGACTTCGAGGCGATCTCGATGGTGTACACGAACAACGCGCGAAGCTCCGCGAAGCTGTTCGAATTCACCGAGTTCATGCAGCCGATCGACCAGGCGACGTTGTTGGGCTACCTCGACCCCACCAAGATCGATCAGAGCACGCACGCCTACACCGTGATGGCGATGACTGGGACGACGCCCGGCAAGGGCACGCGCATGATCGAGTCGTTCCGCCTGGACGATACGTCTACCAATACCCAGATAGCGCTGAGCTCGGATTCGGCGTCGCTTCAATTCCAGGTCGATCTCAAGAGCCTGCAGCCGGTGCAGGTTCCCACCGGGCGCGGCGACATCACCATCGATTGGTCCCAGATCAAGAAGAACTCGCACGGCGCGGATTTCGACCCGACCTACATCACCCAGGTCTTGGTGGGCAAGTACTCGCAGAGCGTGGCCGAGCTTCAGGACCGCTTCCTCGACCTAGACATGATCGCCGACCAGCTCTACCAGGGCGCGGTCTCGTCGGGCTCGAGCTTCCATCTCTCGAGCACGATGACCAAGACCGGCGTGCCATTCACCGGCATCGACGACAGCGGTACGTGGCTGGTCGCTCTGGAATGCGGCACGTGCACGAATCCCGCCCCCTGGTTCATCACCGTCTTGCAGCCCTGTGGAACGGCCGCGGCGACCCCTGATGCGGGACCCTAGTGTTGTCGTATCGTTGCGCGGTGGGTAGACCGGTCGAGGAGGTTTAATGGGTCTTCCGCATCTGTACCTGTCCAGGCCAGGGGTCAGCTTCCCGGCCGTGGCGGTCGATAACGCCGAGATCATCCGCAGGGTCCGCGAGCAGTACCGCGGTGCGGAGTCGGAATGGCCGCACATCAAGACCGCGATCGAGCACATGTTCGGGCTGTGCAACACGCGCCAGCGCTTTCTCGAGCCTGATCGAAACGCGCGCGTAGCCGACTACGCGGTGGCGGCGGCGAGACGCTGCCTCGAGGTCAATGGGGCGTCGCTGGACGAGGTCGACCTGGTCATCTGCGGAGGGATCGCGCGCCAGTATTTCGAGCCCGCGACCGCGATGGAAGTGGCTGCGAAGCTCGGCCTCAAGCGCACGCATGCCTTCGACGTGACCACTGCCTGCGTGGGCCATCTCGAGGCTGTACAGACCGCGGCGGCCTACCTCGCTCTGCACCAGGACTATCGCAGTGCGTTGATCTGCACCGCGGAGCTCTCGGGGAGCTACCTCAGCTACGACATCCAGACCGTGCGCGATCTGTCCAAGAAGTTTGCGGGCCTGACGATCGGCAACGCGGCCGCCTGCATGCTGCTGCGCCGGACTCCGTGGCCGGACGGCGGCATCCACCTGTTGGGAATCGACTCGCATACGGTTCCCGATCATTGGGATCTGTGTCAGGTTCCGATCGACGGTACCCTGACGTCGTCATCGGCCGAGCTGATGCGGTTGCGCAAGTTGATCCCGCCCGTGCTCACCCGCTTTCTCGCGCAGGTGGGCTGGTCTCCGAATCAGGTCGATCACTACGTATTGCACCAACCGAGCGAGAGCGTGATCCGGCAAATCCTCGAGAGCGTCGACGCCCATCCCGACAAGGCGATCTACTGTCATCATCGCTACGGCAACACGGCAAGCGCCAGCGTCGGCGTCTCGTATCACCGACTGCTCGAGGAGCGCGAGCCGCAGCCCGGCGACAAGATCGTGCTCGGCAGCGCTGCGGCGGGGTTCTCGCTGGTGGTCGCGACCGGGCAGTGGGGCACCACCAGCTCCGCGGCCGGCGCGCGGTCGGATGGCTGAGCCTGCGATGCAGCGATCCCATGCTGGACGAGGCAGCAGCTGGATCGTACGGCTCGCAGGCGGCCTGACGCTCGCGCTGGCGGCGATCACGGGCGCCGCGGAGCCCGCGGCCGCGCAGAGCGTGGAGCCCACCCCGGCCCCCGACGCGGGGGCGAGCCTCCCCGAACCGGGTGCCGCGCCGGCCTCCGGCGCGCCGGCGCCCGACGAAAGCCCCGTGGCTCCCGCGCCGGAAGGCTCCGCGCCCGGCGCAGCCGAGCAAGCCGAGTCGACCCAGGCCGCGACCGAGGCGGCGGGATCGGCGTCGGGCGCCGTGGTCGAGGCCCCGGGCACCGGTCTGTTCGGGCAAGGCCCTTCCGAGGCCGCCCAGCCCGCGGCGTCCGGGTCCGCCCAGGCCGGCGCGCCCGGCGGCGTGGAGCTCGGCGGCTATGTCCGCGGCGACGTGTTCGCGGGCAAGGACCCCGACTCGGCTCATGCGCTGCTTCAGGCCGGCTACGGCGAGCTCGCGTTGAAGCTGCGGGTGCCGAAGCGGCACTTCGGCGGGGCCTACGCCGAGATGCGCATGCGCTACGGCCTGGAAGGACAGGTCCACGACTTGGTCCTCGACCTGCGCGAAGCGTACGTCGATCTGTCCGCGGGTCCGCTGGACCTCAGGCTTGGCCAGCAGATCATCGTCTGGGGGCGCGCTGACGCGTTCAACCCCACCAACAACCTGATGCCCTTCGACCTGCGCGTTCGCTCGCCGATCGAGGATGACAGGCGCGTCGGCAACGTGGGGGCACGCGCGTTCTACAACCTCGAGCCCGTTCGCATCGAGGGGGTGTGGCTCCCGCTGTACATTCCGGCCGAGTACCCGCCGATCGCGCTCGACCCCTACATCACGATCACGGATCCGAGCTTCCCCTCGCCGCAGCTGCAGCACGGCCTGGGCGCCGGGCGCGTGCACCTGGAGCTCGCCTCCTTCGAGGGCTCCATCTCCTACTTGCACGGGTACGCCCCGCTGCCGGGCCTCGCGCTGCGGGACTTCACCGTCGGCCAGACCCCCGCCGAGGTGCGCATCACGCGCACCGCCTACGTGCAGGACGTGTTCGGGCTCGACTTTTCCACCGCTGTCTCGGACCTGTTCGCGATCCGAGGCGAGGCCGCATACCGGCGCCCGCTGGGCTACGGGCATCGCGTCTACGCGGCGCGCCCGGACGTGCAATACGTGCTCGGGGTCGACCGGGCATTCGGGCAGGTCAGCGTGATCCTTCAGTACATGGGTCGGTTCGTGCGCAACTGGCGGCGTGAACAAGGGCCCGCGATGCCCGTCGATCCCAATGCGCTCGAGACTTTCATGCCCCCGCTGCCCCCGCTGCTGCAGGACTCGATCACCACCTCGATCCACGACGAGCTGGCCCAGCGAAACCAGATTCTCTTCTCGCAGACCGCGCGGGTCCAACACCTGGCCACGCTGCGGGTGGAGTGGCTCACGCTGCACGAGACGCTCTCGCTGTCCGCGCTCGGGATGCTCAACCTCACCACCAAGGAGTGGTTGCTGTTCCCGAAGCTGGAGTATCGGATCTCCGATCGCTTGCGCACCTACCTGGGAGCCGAGATCTTCGTCGGGCCCGCCGGCACCCTGTTCGATCTAATCGACGAGAAGCTGACCGCGGGTTATGCCGAGCTTCGTTACAGCTTCTAGCGCGCCGCCCGGAGGCCGAGGTCCGCGCGCGAGATCGGGAGATTGCACATGACAGACCGCCAACTCGCCCGACCCGCTACCGCATCGCTCGCCGCCATTCTCGCCTGCGCGGCTGCCGGCGTATCTCTCGCCCAGGGCAGCCCGTCGGGTCGGGAGATCATGGAAAAAGTGACCCTCACCCGAAAGCTCGAGGGATCGGAAGCGGTGGTCACGATGCGCATCATCAACCAGGCCGGCCAGACCCGCGAGCGCAAGCTCGCCATGGCCACCAAGCTTTACGACGGAGGCAAGACCGAGAAGCGGATCTACCGCTTCCTGTCTCCGCCCGACATCAAGGGCACCGGCATTCTGGTGTTCGACCACGAGACCGAGGCCGATGACATCTGGGTCTACCTGCCGGCGCTGCGCAAGACGCGTCGGGTTGTCAGCTCCCAGCGCAACCAGAGCTTCATGGGCAGCGAGTTCTCCTACGCCGACTTGAACGTGCCCGTGCTCGACGACTACACCTACAAAGTGCTCAAGGAAGAAGCCGCCGGCGGCGAGCCGTGCTGGGTGATCGACGTCATGCCGA
Source organism: uncultured delta proteobacterium (assembly GCA_963778655.1). Taxonomy (GTDB): domain Bacteria; phylum Myxococcota_A; class Polyangia; order Polyangiales; family JAFGIB01; genus CAVZVA01. The sequence continues at coordinate 676,839 of CAVZVA010000003.1, read as the reverse complement.
AGTCTGCGGCCATCGCTTCGAGCGAGGGCTACTCGAAGAAGACATACTGGGTGAGCAAGGCCAAGCTCGCGGTGCGCAAGGCGCTCTTCTACGACGGCAGCGGCCGCCTGCTCAAGGAGTTGACGACCGACGACGTCAAGCTGCTCGACCCCAAGAACAAACGCTACCGGGCCCTGCACATGGAGATGGTCAACAAGCAGAACGGGCGGCGTTCGGTGTTCGACACGGACAAGATTGCGTTCACGCCCAAGACCGACGACGAGAACTTCACCACCAGGCGGCTGGAGCAGCTCTGAGCCGCGGAAGGGGAACAGCCGCGATGCCGCGGGCCCACGCTTCAGGAGGGAAAGCCCGCTCGCTGCTCTTGCTGGCGGCCGCTGCAGGCGTGCTGGTCGCGTGCGGCCGCAGCCGCGGGGTTCCCCGCGTGTCCGTGCGGGGGGGATCCGATAGCGGTAGCGGCGGCGCGGGGCACGGCGCCGGCGTGGGCGGCGAGAACGGAGCCGAGGACGGCGGGGTCGAGGACGCCGGGGTTGCGCTGCTCGGAGCGCCTTACCCGTTCATCCCCACCGCCCACGGCTTCTCGCTGAACGCCGTGCTCGGCAGCGGGCAGCCTTCGCAGTTGCAATGTCGCTTGCGCAAGGCCGGCAGCGACGCCTGGGGAGAGGCCCAGTCGCCGGCGCCGGCGGCGGACGACGTCGCGCAGTGGTCGTTCGACGGGCTCGAGCCCGGCTCCGCCTACGAGTACGAGATCGTGACCGCCGATGGTGACCAGGAGACGCAGCAATACCAGGGCGAGCTCACCACGCGGCGCGACCCCGGGACGGAGTTCACGTTCGCGTTGATCACCGATAGCCACATCCAACCGCGGGAGGTGACTGCGGGCGACTCGAGCACGGTCAACAGCGAGGAGATCACGTTGTCCCAGGTGGCTCCGGAGGTCGAGGCGTTCAAGCCCGACTTCGTGATCAACCTCGGCGACAAGCTCGACTTCCACCCCTTCGGCTTCAACGACCCGCCGCCGGACGGCGTGTACACCCGACAGGCCTACCTGAACTACCGAAGGCTGCTCGGGGACGCCCTGGGCAACGCGTTCCAGTTCGGGGTGATCGGCAACTGGGACGGGGAGAACGGAAACTACACGCAGGAGGAGATCGACCGCTCGCGCGAGCAACGCCTGCTGTATGCCCCCGGACCGGATCCCGACACCTATCCCGAAGGCGGCAGCGATACGCAGGACTACTACGCGTTCACCTGGGGCGATGCGCTGTTCGTCGTGCTCAACGTGATGACCTACACGCATACGGCGCACCTGCTCGAGCCCGGCCCGGCCGACGACTGGACGCTGGGAGACGCGCAGCTCGCCTGGCTGCGGGCGACGCTGGAGAACGCCAGCTCCAGGTGGAAGTTCCTGTTCATCCACCATCCGGTCGGAGGCGCGGCCGGAGACGACGCGAACTCGGCATACGGGCGGGGCGGCGGGCAAGCCGCGCACGTGGGCGAGCAAGCCGTGGTCCACGACCTGATGCGGCAGCACGGGGTCCAGATCTTCTTCTACGGGCATGACCACGTGTTCACGGACGAGGTGGTGGACGGCATTCACTACACGCTGCCGGGCAGCGCCGGGGCGCCCTGGAAGTTCGATTCGTCGCAGACCGGCTACGCGACCTACTGGCCCGATTCCGGGTACGCCCGGGTCCACGTCAATCCGGACATCGTGCAGGTCGAGATGGTCAGCGTCGATGGCAACGTGCTCGACAGCTACGAGCTCAACTGAGCTCTGCCGCGGCCGGCGGCCGCGCCTCGCGAGGGCAGGGGTAGGGGTGGGGGTAGGGTCTAGGGCTGCGGCCGGCCGCGTGCTATAGAACGGAGGCGGTGAGGTGGCTGGAGGCTCCCGATGGCGAGTCCGATGTCTCCTTGTGTCCGCCTTCCGCCTTGCGTGTTGTGGTTCGCGCTGGCGCTCGCCGCATTCGCCGGCTGCGAGCGGTCCGCGCCGCAGCGCGCGGCTGCCGCAGCCGACGCGGGCCCGGCCGCCCGTGCCCATGTCCCGGAGCCGGCGCTGGACGCCGGTGGCGCCGCGCCCGACGCCGCCCGCGACGCGGCGCTCGATCCGCTGGCCGCACAGCGCGCGCGCGGCGAGTACCTGGTGCAGCACGTGGCCGCCTGCAACGAGTGCCACACCCCGCGCCTGCCCAGCGGCGACTTCGACACGAGCAAGCTGCTGGCGGGCGTCGAGAATCTGATCGACGTCGAGCCGGGCGATCCCGAGCGCGGCTTGGTCCATTCGCGCAACCTGACCCCCGACCCCGAGACCGGGCTCGGCGACTGGAGCGACGCGCAGATCAAGCGGGCCTTTCAGCAGGGAGTCGACGACCAGGGCAAGACGCTGCACTGGATGATGCCCTACTGGATCTTCCACAACATGAAGGCCGATGACGCCGATGCGATCGTCGCCTACCTTCGCTCGCTGCCGCCGGTCGTGCACGAGCTGCCCGAAAACCAGCCCTCGGCCGCCGCTGATCAATCGCCCTACGCGCTGCCGAGCGCGGAAATTCCGGCTACCACGCTCTCTCCGGGCGACCCCGACTATGACAGCGCCCAGCGCGGCCGTTACCTCGCGTCCGCGGTCGCGCCCTGCATGCTGTGCCACACCGCGACGCTCGCCTCCGACTCCAGCGTGCCGATCGACGAGGCGCGTATCTTCGCGGGCGAGCGCAAGCTGGTGCCCGTGCGCCTGGGCACGCCGGCGCCCGCGGACCCACCGCTGATCGACAGCTTCAACCTCACCCCGGACCAAAACGGTATCTCGGGCTGGAGCGCGCAAGACGTGGCCACCACGTTGCGCCAGGGTGTCAGCCCAGACAGCCTGCCGGTCTGCGATCCGATGCCCTCGTACATGGGCGGCAGCTTCACCGGCATGAGCGAGAACGACGCGCTCGACCTGGGGCACTACTTTACCAGCATCGCGCCCAAGACCAGCCGGCCGATCGCCAAGTGCTGCAGCGCGTGCCACGGCATGCAGGGCACCGATGGCGGCGTGCCCTGAAGGCGGAGCGCGGTCGCGCCGGCTCGGAGCCGGGCTCGCTTCGCGATCCGCGCATCAGCGCAGCAGCGTCTCACCCAGGTCTGCCAGCGCTCGCAGCCGCTCGTCGCCGTCCAGACCGCGCGCGTGCGGCACCGCCACCACCCGTGGCGCGAGCGCGTGCACGCCTGCGACCACGCGCGCTTGCATTGCGGCGTAACCCCGCGCGTAGCGCACGAGCGGCGCGCATTCCGGCGCCAGCGCGGCTAGATCGAGTGTTGCCAGCTCCGCGGCGAGCGCTGCGGGCACGGCGCGGTTGACCAGCACCGCGCTCGGCGTGAGGCCGACCGGCGCCAGCGCCTCGACCAGCGTGCGGTCGGTCGCCACGGCGTCATCGCGCACCGCGGTCACCAGCAGGATCTCGGTGCTCGGGTCACGCAGCCAGGCCTCTGCGCGCTCGAGTCGCTGCGCCATGCGCGCGAAGGTCGCCTCGACCAGCCACACGAACTCGGCCAGCTCTTGCACCAGGGTGCCGCCGCCGATGCGCGCGAGCGCTCCGACTACGCGCCGCGCGCCGCTGGCGAGCGGCCCGGCGTCGCTGCGCGCGATCAAGCGCAACCAGCTTACCAGTCGCCCCTGCAGGAACGCGACCAGGCTCTGCGGGCGGCGCAGGAACTCGATCGCGTTGAGCCCCGGCGCGGTGTCGACGACCAGATCGGTGAGCTGCGGGTCCTGCTCCGCCCATTCGGCCAAGCGGGCCGCGGCCAGCACGTCGGTGGCGCCCGCCAGGCGATCGGCCAGCGCGACGAAGAACGCGTTGTCGAGCAGGCGTTGGCGCTGAACGGGGTCGCTCGCCGCTTCGGCCGCCCAGCGCCGCAGGCTGGTCGCGGGCGAGAGCAGCGCCGCCCGGACCTGCTCGCTGCCCTGCACCAGCGAAGGCTGGTCTTCGAGCTCGATACCGAGCGCGTCCTGCAGGCGGCGGGCGGGATCGATGCCGAGCAGACCCACGCGGGAGCCGCGCCGCCCGAGCGCGAGCGCGTACGCCGCCGCGAGCGTGGTCTTGCCCACACCGCCCGCGCCCAACAGCACGTGCAGGCGCGCGCTCACCGCGGGCTCCGCAGCCGTGCGCCGACCGGATCGGCCAGCGCGCGTACCACCGCCAGCGGCGAGCCGTCGTCGTCGAGCATGAGCTGCTCGTCCAGGCTGCCCGCGCCGAGCGCCGTCGCGCCCTCGAGCGCGCCGAGCAGCGCGGCCTCGTAGTGCGTGCGCGCGCGCAACTCGGCCTCGAGCATGCCGAGCGCCGCGTGCGAGGAGGGCGAGAGCCGTTGCGCGAGCGGATCACAACCGCTCGCGCCGTGCCCGAAGCAGCGCGACGCGCTGCGGTTGACGAATGCGAACAGCGGCGCCCGTCCGAGCGCTCGGGTCGCGCGCGGTAACAGCGCGCGCGTCTCCTCCAGCGAGAGCTCGTCGGGCAACGCGACCAGCAGCGCACCGGTCCAGGCCGGATCGGCCATCATGGCGCGCACGCGCCCGACCTCGAGCGCGAGCAGCGCGGACAGGCCCAGCGCCGACAGCGTCTGTGGCAGCTCGAGCAGAGAGCTGCCGTGTCCGGTGGCGGGCGCGTCGACCACGATGCGGTCGAAGCACAGCCCGGCTTCCTGCTCGGCCAGGCTCGTGAGCCACCACAGCTGACCCAGGAACAGCAGCTCGGAGATCCCCGGCGCCGCCGCGATCAGTCTGCGCACCTGCGGGCCGTCGATGATGTGATGGTAGACGCGGCGCAGGCGCAGGTGATCGACGAAATACGCGCGCAGGGCGGCATCGAGCCGAAAATTGGCGACCGACAGGCGCGGCGCGACCTCGACCGGATCGACGCCGGCCGGGGGCAGCCCGAACCAGGGCGCGATCGCATCGCCCAGCGCCCATTCGAGCACCAGCACGCGCTCGCCGGCGCGAGCCAAGTGGAGCCCGAGCGCGGCGGAGACCGTGCTGCGGCCGACCCCACCCTTGCCCAGCACGAACACGATCCGTGGCAGCATGCCGCGCAGCCTACGGCAGGGCGCGCGCGTGCGCCGCTCCCGCGGAGTGGATTCCCGATCGGGAGGAATGCCGCAGGCCCACTGGACGCGCGCGGCCGCCGGAGCGAAGCTCTGCTCGGCTCGCTGCCCCGGCTCGGCAAGCACGACACGCGGCCTCGACAGCGCCGCCTTCGGATCTACTTGATAGCTGCCGGCGCCCGGCAGGGGGACCCGGCAGCGGTTGCCCGAACGGATCGACCCTCACCCGCGATGAGCTCACCGCAGCTGCAAGCGCTGTTTCAGCCCTGCTCTCTGGGGCCCCTGCGGCTCGCGAACCGGATCGTGATGGCCCCGATGACGCGGCGGCGCGCGATCGCAGGCGACCTGCCGTCGCCGCTGGCTGCCGAGTACTACGCGCAGCGCGCGAGCGCCGGGCTGATCATCGGCGAGGCCACGCTGGTCGCGCAGAACGCCGCCAGCTACCCCGGCTCGCCGGGCATCTACGACCAGGCGCAGCGCGCGGCCTGGAGCGAGGTGGCCGGCGCGGTCCACGCCTGCGGCGGACGCATGTTCCTGCAGCTCTGGCACGCGGGGCGCTTCTCCGATCCGGCGTTCCTGCAGGGCGAGCTGCCGGTCGCGCCGTCGCCGATCGCGATCGCGGGCGAGCTCGCGGTCGGCTCCGCGCGGCGCCCGTTCGTGACGCCGCGCGCGCTCGCGCTGTCCGAGATCCCGACGCTGGTGCGCAGCTTTGCCGAGGCCGCGCAGCGTGCGCTCGAGGCCGGCTTCGACGGCGTCGAGATCCACGCGGCGCAAGGCTACCTGCTCGACCAGTTCCTGCGCGACGGCGCCAACCAGCGCGACGACGCCTACGGCGGATCGCCCGCGCGCCGCGCGCGGCTGTTGCTCGAGGTGGTCGAGGCGGTCGGCGCGGTCGCCGGCGTGGCCAAAGTCGGCGTGCAGCTCTCGCCGACCAGCAGCCTCGGCGGCATGAGCGATTCGGATCCGGCGGCAACCTTCGGCTACGTCGCGGCGCAGCTCTCGCCTTTCGGGCTCGCCTATCTGCACGTGTTCGAGCCGCTCGACGCGGGCGGCGCTGCGCGCATTTCGCCGCGGCTGCGGGCCGCGTTCGCAGGGCCCTTCATCGCCAACGGCGGTTACGACGGCGCGCGCGCAGCTGCAGCGATCGCGGCGGGCGAGGCCGAGCTGGTGTCGTTCGGCCGGCCTTTCATCGCCAACCCCGACCTGGTGAGCCGCATCGCGCGCGCTGCCCCGCTGGCCGTGCCCGATCCGTCCACGTTCTACGGCGGCGATGCGCGCGGCTACACCGACTACCCCACGCTGGCGCCGCGAGACGAACGCGGCGCGTGAGCGCCGCTCCGCAGCGGCGCAGGCCGCGTCAGAGCGCCAGTCCCAGCGCCAGTAGCAGCGCGTAGAGCACCGTGGTCTGGGCCATCCTGGGCGTCATCGGCAGCAGCGCGGCGTAGTCGTCGTGGCGAAAGACCACGCGCGCCACCCGCAGCGCCAGCGGCGCGCTGAGCACGGGCAGCAGCACGCTCGGCCCCAGCGCATACACGTGCCACAGCCAGAACGGGGCGAGATAGGCCAGCAGCAGCAGCGCGCCGAGCTCGATCCGGCTCCAGCGCTTGCCGAAGCGCACGGCCACGGTGTTCTTGCCCTTGACCGCGTCGTGCGCGCAGTCGCGGATGTCGTCGATGATCAGGATGCCGGTGATCAGCGCGCCCAGCGGCACGCCGGCCGCGAAGGCGGCGGGCGCCAGCGCCTCGCGCAGGTGCCCGGCGCCGAGCACGCTCGCGGCTTGCACGTAGTACGTTCCCACCACCGAGACCACGCCGAAGAACAGGAAGAACAGCGGATCGGCCAGACCCAGGCGCCCGATCGGGAGCGGTCCCGCCGAATAGAGGAAGCTAGCCGCCATGCTCAGCAGCCCGATCACCACCACCGGCCAGCCGGCCAGCAGCAAAAGGCCGACACCGGCCAGCAGCGCGAGCCCGTAGCTCGCGAGCAGGGTGAGCTTGAGGTGGCGCAGCGTCAGCATGCCCGACTGAACCGCGTGCACCAGCTCCGGATGCTCGCGATCGTCGGGCTGCTGTACCAGGTTCTCGTAGTTGTCGGTCACCACGCCCGCGAACTGGATCAACCAGCCGGCCAAGAACGCCAGTAGCGCCGGCAGCGGCGCGAACAGCCGGTCTCGCAGCGCCAGGCCAATCGCGACGATCACCGGCGCCAGCGCGGTCGGCAGCGTGTGCCCCGGGTAGATCAGCTTGCGGGTCCAGACCTCCCGCAGCGAAGGCGCCTGCGTTGCATTCATCGTCGCACAATCCCGCCCGCCCGCTCGCGGCGTTGGGCAGGAGGCTAGCACGTCCGCACGAGAGGCCGCCCCGCGGCGCTAGCGGGCGCCGCTGGCTTGTGCAGAGAGCCGGCGTTCGACCCACTCCAGCGCCGTCTTCGCGCGCGGGTCCTGCGCATGCTCGCGCACCGCGACGCCCAGGTGCCGCCGCGACTTCACGAGCTCGCTGCGGCCGGCGAGCTCCACGCCCCAGCGCAGGTGGTTTTCGGCGTCGAGCGGCGCGATCGCCAGACGCTCGAAGGCGTGCGCGGCGGGCCCGACTGAGCCCGTCGCCAGCATCAGCAGCGCCACCGGCGCGAACGGCACGGCGAACCAGGCCATGCGCCGTACCAGGGCCCGGAGCGAGAGTCGGGGCCGCGGCGGGCGCGCGTCGAGGTACAGCGGAGCGAGCGTGCGGCGATAGAACGGATCAGAGAGCTTCCACAGGAAGGCCTCGAGGAAGTAGTGCACGAAGAAGATGCCGTCGAAGGCATGGACCGCCATTCGGGTGCTCGGCGAGAGCCCGGCAGGCGCGTAGCTGCGCAGCTCGAAGGCCAAGACGATTGCGGCCAGCACTCCGTAGAACAGCCCCGGCCGCGCGCGAACGAACGCGAACGCGCGGTCGAGTCGGCTCGCGGGATCGAACGCGCTCTCGAAGCAGCGCGGATGCATGATCACGTGATACTCGACGTAGTGCATGGCGAGCGCGACGATGTAGAGCCGCGTCTCGAACACCGCCGCCGCGGCCGAGATCGCCTGCAACGCGAAGTACAGCGGGGGCAGCCAGGCTTGCCGCGGGCGGTGCCCGAGCGGCGCGCGAGCTTGCTCTGGGCTCGGTGGGCTCGCGTCCGCGCGCGTCGTGTCCGCGCCGGGAGCCGCATCCGCCGCAAAGGGGCGAAACCCGAGTCTGAGGTGACTCATCAGGATCGCGCAGGCCAGCCCGCCCAGCGCCCACGCGGGCAGCTGCGCCGCCAGCCGCTCGGCGTCGAAGCGCCCGCCCAGCAGGAACGTCTCCCACTGCAGCAGCGCCATGCCGACGAAGAACGCGTTCTCGGCGCGGGGCAGCCAGCCGGGCAGGGCCGGAGCCGCGCCGCGCTTCAGTAGCTGCAGCACGCCGGTGCTCTGGCGCCCCACGTGAAAGAAATCGAAGAAGCGCAGCGCCGAGAACAGGTAGGCCGCCAGCGCCGCGTGCTGCACGCGAAAGTCGCTGGCCGCGCTGAGCGCGAACAGGCCGAGAATCACGATCGGCGCCGCGAAGTAGATCAGGCGATTGCGCAGCGTGGCCGCGAAGTGCGCACGGTTCTGCGCCTGGAGATAGACCGCCAGCGTGATGAAGAAGTGGCTCGTCCCCAGCCCCACGGCATACGCCACGTACAGGTACGGCAGGGCGGCCACGAAGTTGGGGGTCACCAACAGCAGCGCAAGCGGCAGGAAGACCAGGAAGAACGCGCCGAGAATGGCCGCGAGGGGCCCGCGCTGCTGGAGATACGGCATGGCTGTAGGCAGGCGCCGCCCACCCCCTCAGGGCCTAGCATCCGTAGCAAGAATACTCAATAACTGAGTTACTCAGTTGCTTCATTCTACAGCACGTGGTAGCGCATCAGTGGGTCGCGCGCCGCGGGGCGCGCGGGTGTTGTGAAGGAGGCTGAGGCATGGCCAAGCGTCGTTTCCCTTGGCTCGCGCTGCACAGGAAGTCGCAGCCCGAGCTCCCCGAAGGCCCGCCGATCTGGCTCGGCAACCGCTCCAACGGCGAATACTACCACGAGCAAACGCCGGCCGAACGCCAGGCCTACCGGCTGGTGATGGAGCGTGCCGACGAGCAGGCGCGCCGGCTAGGCATTGCACGCCGCGACTTCCTCGCCAGCTCGATGGGCATGTTCACCACGCTGGCCGTGATCAACCAGGTCAGCGGTTGCAGCGGAAAATCCGGCAACGGCATGACCAAGATGTCGCCGGCGGACGTCAAGGCGATGATGCAGGGAGGCTCCGGGGCGGCCGCCGGCCGGACGGGCGCCGGTTCGAGCGCAGCGGCCGGTGCAGGTGCAGGCGCGACCGGCGACGGCGGTCCGGCCGGGGCCTCGGACGGAGGCGGAGGCGGCGGCATCGACGCCAGCGCACCCGGCGCGGGCGCCCAAGCGTCCGATTGTCCTTATGTCGTGCCGGTCGAGGCGACCTGCGAGGACACCGACCTGCTCGCGGGCGACGATTTCATCTTCGACATCCAGACCCACAGCTTCGACAACGGCGAGTGGCGGATGAAGAACAGCGTCTACTCGAATTTCCTGGGCCTGCTCGCCACCTGCACCGACGCGGGCAACGACAAGCTCAACTGCTTCGACGAGCAGCACTACGGCAAGTACATGTTCGTGGAGAGCGACACCACGATCTCCGTGATCACCTCGTGGCCCGCCCAGCTCTGCACCCAGGACGTGCAGACCGCGTGCGGCCTGCCGCTGTCGAACGAGGGCATGCGCAAGCTGCGCGACGACATCAACATGCTGCTCAAGTCGCAGCGTGTGGTGAACCAGATCCAGGTGATGCCCAACGACCGCTGGGAGCTGCAGCGCGACGTGATGACCATGGCGCGTCAGGATCCGGCCTGGAGCGCGGTGAGCTGGAAGGCCTATCCGGCGTGGGGGCCGGCGCCCTCCGGCATCGGCGGGATGGGCTACTTCCTCAACGATGACGTGGGCACGCAGTTCATCGAGCACGGGCTCGAGCTCGGCATCCCGAACTTCGCCATCCACAAGGGCCTGCCGATCCCGGGCTTCGACGTGGAGCACAACCAGCCGGTAGAGATCGGCGACGTCGCGCAGAAATACCCGGAGGCCAACTTCATCATCTACCACTCGGGCATCGGTGCCGGAACCAGCAACCTGCTGGGGCTCTCGAGCGTCGAGAACCACCCCTTCGACGAGAGCATCACCGACCCGCGCATGCTTCAGGGGGCCGATCAGCTGATCGCCTCGCTGCGCGCCGCCGGCATCGGTCCCGACAACAACACCAACGTCTACGCCGAGCTGGGCAGCGCGTGGAGCAACGTGATGAACGACGCGGTCGCGGCCCAGCACTTCATCGGCAAGCTGCTCAAGTACGTGGGGCCCGACCACGTGGTGTGGGGCACCGATTGCATCCTGTACGGGAGCCCGCAGCCGCAGATCGAAGCCTTCCGCATGTTCCAGATCACGCCCGAGTTTCAGCAGATGTACGGCTATCCCGCGCTCACGCCGGAGATCAAAGCCAAGATCTTCGGCCTGACCGCGGCCAAGATCTTCTGCGTCGATCCCGCCGCCAAGCGTTGCGCGGCCGCGGCCAGCACCTTTGCGCAGGTGCGGCGGCATTGGGACTCGGAGCTGGGTCTGCGGCGCTGGAGCTTTCAGCGCCCGCTCGGCCCCACCAACCGGCGCGAGTTCCTGCAGCTCGCGCGGCTGGCGATCGCGCGCCGCCAGCCGGGGGCCTAGGAGCAGCCGGTCCGGCGGGTGAGCGAGAACATATGCGTCAATGAAGTGAGTACCTGAGTATCTACGGCGTGGGTGGGTCGGGAGGAACGGCGTATGGGCAACAGAACCGCGACGATGACGCTGCTGCTTGCGGTCGGACTCGGCTGCAGCGGCGATGCGAAGCAGACGGGCATGAGCATGCCCGCGACTCCGGGTACGCCCGCGGCCGGTGGATCGGTCACGCCGTCCGCGGCGGGCTCGAACCCATCCTCGACGCCGGGCCTTTCCGGGGCCGCGGGCGCTTCCACCGCCGCCATGCCCGCCACAGGCGGCGGGGCCGGGAACCCGGTCGGGGACGCAGGCGCGAGCGCGATGGCCTCGGCGTGTCCGAGCTGTCCGATTCCCCCGAGCTGTCAGGGCCTGCCGCTCGAGGGCATGCAGTACAGCCCGGGCGGCAGCGTGCTGCCCAACAAGTGCGAGCCGTTCAATTCCACCACCAACAACCCCTACGCGATCCGTTGCATCGACGCGATCCCGGGCTTCAAGACGCAGTTCCCGGGCGATCAGTTCTGCATCCTTCCGCCGCCACCCGACAAGGGCATCCAGGTCGGCGTGCATCCGCAGGGCGACACCGACGCGTACTGGGCCAAGATCTGGGCCGGCGACTTCAGCGACTACGACAATCCGGGGCCCGAGTGGATGCTGATGCCGGGTGACGAGGTCACGCAGAACTATATGACCACTGCGCATAACGCCGATGCGTTCAACTACTTCCGCACCTACTTCCGCATGCGGACCGGGTCACATCACAACATCATCTCGCTGCACATGTCGTCGGCGCCGGATGGCTGGATCTCCAACGGCGGCGGCGAGGCCCTGCCCGGGCCCTTCGATCCGACCTCGGGCACGCTCGTAGGCATCCTCGGCGGCCAGCAGCGGCCCGACGACGGCGAGCCCGCCACGCTGGACAAGGCGCCCGAGGACGAGGGCCTGTATCTGAAGTTCCCCGCGGCGCCGCGCGTGCTATTCAACATGCACCACTTCAACGCCACCTCGAGCCCGGTGCTGCGCGAGGGCTGGGTCAACATCTGGTTCGAGCCCGACGCGCGCACGCTGGTGAGTTGGTATATGGGCATGGAGCCCACCCAGGTGATCGGTCTCAGCGTGGCCCCGGGCGAGACCAAGGACCTGCACTACTCCTTTGCGGTCAACGCCGAAACGCGCGTGATGCGGGTGTTTGGACACCGACACTTCTGGACGCCGAACTTCAGCACCTGGATCGAGCGCGCGAGCGGCGGCGATCCGGAACCGATCTACCAGTCGTACGACTGGTTCGACATGCCCACGTACCAGTACAACACCCTGGTGCAGAACCCCCCGGTCAATCCCGGCGCCAAGACCGACGGGGCGGCTTCCGGCGTGGTGATGTTGCACCCCGGCGACAAGATGCACTTCAACTGCCACATCGAGTTCACCGATGCGCGCGCTGCAGAAGACGCGCACGCCCCCACCCCGGAGACGGTGGGCACGCTGCACTTCGCCAACGAGGTCTACAATGGCGAGATGTGCATCCAGTATGGCAACGTGACAGGCGGCACACTCGGGCTGCCGTCGATCGACAACTCCCCGGTGCCGGACTTCGCCAAGCTGGTCAACTAGAGCACCGAATCTATTGAAACACGCACGACTTCGGGGCCCGCGCGGGCGCATGGCACGCGCGCTCCCCGCTCGACGTAGGATGGACTACGCCTTCGGGCTCCGGCCCGCACCCTGCATCCCGCCATGACCCCGACTTCGCACACGTTTCAATATGTTCGGTGCTCTAGAAGTTGATGCCCGGGGCGGGAGGGGGGCGTGGCGCGACGCACCAGCTTGGCGCGGGCGGAGTGAGCGCAACGCAGTGGAGCGAACCCCGCAGGAGGGTGGGGCCCCAACGGCTTTGCCGGTGGGGCGGGAGGGGGGCGTGGCGCGACGCACCAGCTTGGCGCGGGCGGAGTGAGCGCAACGCAGTGGAGCGAACCCCGCAGGAGGGTGGGGCCCCAACGGCTTTGCCGGTGGGGCGGGAGGGGGGCGTGGCGCGACGCACCAGCTTGGCGCGGGCGGAGTGAGCGCAACGCAGTGGAGCGAACCCCGCAGGAGGGTGGGGCCCCAACGGCTTTGCCGGTGGGGCGGGAGGGGGGCGTGGCGCGACGCACCAGCTTGGCGCGGGCGGAGTGAGCGCAACGCAGTGGAGCGAACCCCGCAGGAGGGTGGGGCCCCAACGGCTTTGCCGGTGGGGCGGGAGGGGGGCGTGGCGCGACGCACCAGCTTGGCGCGGGCGGAGTGAGCGCAACGCAGTGGAGCGAACCCCGCAGGAGGGTGGGGCCCCAACGGCTTTGCCGGTGGGGCGGGAGGGGGGCGTGGCGCGACGCACCAGCTTGGCGCGGGCGGAGTGAGCGCAACGCAGTGGAGCGAACCCCGCAGGAGGGTGGGGCCCCAACGGCTTTGCCGGTGGGGCGGGAGGGGCGCGTGGCGCGACGCACCAGCTTGGCGCGGGCGGAGTGAGCGCAACGCAGTGGAGCGAACCCCGCAGGAGGGTGGGGCCCCAACGGCTTTGCCGGTGGGGCGGGAGGGGCGCGTGCCCCTCCCGGTCACTCAGCGCGGCTTGAGCACGCGGCAGGACGAGCCGCAGCCGTCGCCGTCGCGGCGGTTGCCGTCGTCGCAGTCCTCGCCGTCCTGCACGATGCCGTCTCCGCAGCGTGGCCCCAGCACGCAGCCGGGCGCGCACTCCTCGTAGCCGCCGTCGTTGACGCCGTCGTCGCACTCCTCACCCGCGGTCACGATGCCGTCTCCGCAGACCGGCTCGCAGTCGCTGCGGTTGGTGTTGAAGCCGGAGAGCGTGAGCCTGAAGGAGGAGCCGTAGACCTTGCGCTCCGCGTGAAACACGCGGATCTCGTACACGTTGCCGGGGCTCAGCCCGAATTGGCCCGCCGTGGTCGCGTCGATCGTGACCGAGCCGTCCTCGGGCACGTGAGGCCCACCCAGATCGACTGCGAGCTTGCTGTTGACGAACACCCACACGTCGTCGTCGCCGGTGAAGTCGAGCACCGCCGAGGTGTCGGAGTCGTACTTGAACCAGTACACCACCTCCGTCGTGAAGTGGAAGTTGTGCAGCGGCGCATTGGGAAAGACCGTGCTCTCGTAGGGCCAGCCGTTGTAGCCGTATTGTTCCGGCAGCTCCGCCTGATAGCGCGTCTCAGGCAGCGCATTGGGCGCGTCGTCGATGGGGAAGAACAGCGGATTGCCATCGTAGAACATCTGGCTCTCGTCGGCGCAGCAAGCCTGGTTCATGTCGTTCCAGGGCGTGCATGGATCGAAGCACTGGCCGCTGGCCGACGGCGTGCAGCTGCCGCAGCCCATCCCGGCGGTTCCGCCATAGACGATATTGGAATACATCTTGGGGCCGGCGAACTGCTCGCCATTGGGCCCGAAGCGATTGACGTAGCCGCCCTTGCCGTTGTCGTAGAGCGTGAGCTCGCCGACGATGGTCGCGTTCTTCGAGTTGTCCGTGTACCACTCGGCAAACGAGTCCGCGGAGTGGATGCAGACCGCGCTGCCGTCCTTCAGCACCGGCTTGCCGTCGGCGTTGAGCGTATCTTGCACCACACCTTTGACCAGCTGCCCGCAGTCGATGCCGAAGTCCATCTGCGTCTTCTCGTCGAAGTCGCGGAAGATCGCCGGCACCCGCAGGATGCACTGTCCATCGCGCATCTCGCAGGTGGTATCCGTCGTACAGGTGAAGCCCGGCTCGATCTTGCAGCTCGACGAGCAGCCGTCGCCGTCCTTGGTGTTGCCGTCGTCGCACTCCTCGTTGAGCACCAGGCCGTCGCCGCACTTGGACGTGCAGGCGCCGCCCTTGCAGTTGGGCTCGGTCTGACAGCTCGCGGAGCAGCCGTCGAAGGGCAGCGTGTTGCCGTCGTCGCAGCCTTCGACGCCCTCCTGCTTGTTGTCTCCGCAGGTGGTAGCCGAGCAGCTGCTCGGCTCGCCGCTGCACTTGAACCCGAGCTCGACCTTGCAATGCGACGAGCAGCCGTCGCCGTCGCCGGTGTTGCCGTCGTCGCAGGCCTCGGAGATCGCGACAATGCCGTCTCCGCAGCGCGCGATGCGCCGGCACGGCATGCCCGGCGTGGGGCAGGAGTAGCCGGTCTCGATACCCAGGCAGTCGGCGCTGCAACCGTCTCCGCTGCTGGTGTTTCCGTCGTCGCAGGCCTCGTCGGGCGTGCGCTCGCCGTTGCCGCAGCCCGCCGGGGTCTTGAGCGTCGGCCGCCCGCCGCCGTCGGCGTTGCCGAGGTCGGAGGCGTTCGCGAACGGCGAGGAGCCCGTCGTGCCGCCCGAGCCCTTGCTCGAAGAGCCTGCGCCGGCTCGCTTGCCTTGGCTGCCAGCAGCGCAGCCGGCGCCAAAGCACAGGCACAACACGAGCATCACGAGCGGATTCGACCCACGCATCCGTTGCTTCTTGTGGTGCAACCGGCGGGCCCAGGCGGGTCACGGAAACGCTCCCCAGACGATTGCCGGGGCGGGTCGAAAGTGCAGCGCGTTGCAGGCTCGCGCCGCGCCTTTAGCGCGGGCCGAGGACAGCTCGCAGCTCGGCCATGGGCTGTTGGAGCCGCGCAGGGACGCCGTGCGCCGTCACGACCAGCGAGGGAGGGTCTTGCTCCGCGGTCTCCATCAGAAAGCGCTTGAGCGCGGTCTTGTCGCGCACCATCAACATCGCCGGCAGGTTGCCGAAGCGAAAGCCGGGGGCGGTGCCGGTCAATCGGAACAGCACCCCGAACGCGGACAGCACCGGCAGCTCGGGGATGTTCATCAAGATGTCGGTCGTGTACCAGACGCAACCCGCGTCCGTGCGCGCGCGAACCAGGGCCTCTCCCAGCTTGTCCTTGAAGTGAGGCAGGTCGATGAAATCCACGCGAGGCCCGGCGATCGGCGCCAGCTCGGCGAGCGGGCGAATGCCGCTCAGGCCCGACTGCTTCTCGATCCGCGCCAGCGACTGCGCGGGGGCGAACACGGCCGCCTCCGGAAATTGCTGCTTCCACGCGGGCAGGCCGAGGTGGTGAAAGGCGTTCGAGGCCACCAGCGCCTTGACCGGCCCCTTTTCCCGCACCGCGTCGTAGGCCGCATCGGGCACGTTGCACGGCGGGCTGACCACGGCCAGGCCGCCTTCGATTCCGATCGCGAGCGCGTTGGCCCTGCCCGAGCCGAACGAGTACGGCCATGTCCAGAGCGGGAATGCCGCGTCCAACACTTCCCAATCGTTCGTCATTGGCGGCCCTCCAGCCGTAGACTGGTAGCCGCAGGCCAGCAGGGGCACAAGAGGCGGCCTGCGCACACGTACGGACGTCAAAGGGATGCGAGCCACGCCTCACACGGCTCGCGGCGGCGAGGAGGACGGCCGAGACCCCCCAAGACTTGGGAGCCGCAGGCGTGCACAGACGGGCCAAGGACAGGGTAGGGGCGTCCGCGTCAAGGTGGGCGTGGTTGGAGGTGCGCAGGCGGATCCTCTCCTGCGCCTCCGGGTGGTGGACATCATGGGCAAGTGGACAGCGTTAGGCGTGCTTTCGATCGTGCTGGCGATCGCGGGTTGCTCTCAAGGTGCCAAGGGCGGAACGGGCACGCCCAACGGGACGCAAGGCACAGGCGGACAGCTCGGGACGGCGGGCAACCCGATCGGCACGGGCGGCACGCCCGCGCCCCCTCCCACCAACAACGGCGTGGTGCCGGCCAATCCGGGCACGCGGTCGGGCAGCGGCGGCACCTCCGGTGGGATGCCGCCCGCGGCCTCCGTGAACGGCGGTGCCGGAACGGGCATGGTCGGCGGCGCCGGAACGGGCATGGTCGGCGGCGCCGCAATGCCGGCGCTGGCGGGCGGCGGCGGCGCGGCCGGGAGCGGGGCCGCTGGCGCGCCTGCGCCCGCGGCGGGACCCGGCGGCTTCCCCAAGGCCGAGCCGGTCGACACCAACCAGATGGGGCCGCACGCCTTCGATAGCTACACCATGGGCATCGATGACCCGGCGTACGACTCGGCCGTCATGTACTACCCGACCGACGCGGACCCGCCCTTCGGGGCTGTGGTGTTCTCTCCCGGCTTCACCGCCACCAAGGAGCAATACGAGACCTTCCTCGGTCCGCTGCTGGCTTCGCACGGCATTGCGATCATGCTGACCACGCCGACCACGACGGCCGATCTTCCTGACCAGCGAGCGGTGGATCTCCAGGCCGGGATCGCAGTGGTCCAGAAGGAAAACACGCGCGACGGCAGCCCGCTCAAGGGCAAGCTCGCGACCGACCGCATCTGCATCACCGGCCACTCGATGGGCGGCGGCGGCACGATGATCGCGGCGAACACGCTGGGCAACATGATCCGCTGCGCGGTGCCGCTGCAACCGTGGGAGCCCGGCCTGGTGTTCCCGATGGTCAGCGCGCCGATCATGTTCATCGCCGCGCAGGCGGACACGGTGGCTGCGGTCGCGCAGAATGCGCTGCCCTTCTACCAGAGCGTTCCTGACACCGTGCCGAAGTACTACGTCGAGTTTTCGGGCGCGAGCCACTTCCTCACGACCAACGATCTGGGCACCTCCTACGACGGCCAGTCGAAGTACATGATCGCCTTCTACAAGGTCTACCTGGAAGACGACATGCGTTACCTCGACGTGCTCAACGCCCCGATGGACGCCGAGCTTTCGATGTATCTGAAGTCGATGTAGCGGCGATCGAAATGGTCTCGACGCAGGAGCCTTGCGCCGGGCCGCGCGCCGCGAGGGGAGCACGGGCTCCGGTGTTCAGGGTGTGACCCCAGTGCTAGAGTGAGTCGTGGGCTGGTATCGGTTCGGGAGCTTCGAGCTGGACCTCAGCCGCTTCGCGCTCAAGCGCGGGGGGCGCGTGCTGCCGATGCAGCCCAAGGTCTTCGACGTGCTCCGCTATCTGGTCGAGCACCACGGCGCCGTGGTGACCAAGGGCGAGTTGCTGCACGAGCTGTGGCACGACGAGGCGGTCAACGAAAACGTGATCGCCTGGTGCGTCAGCCACATCAGGCAGGCGCTGGGCCAACCGCGCGGCGCCCGACATCCGATAGAGACGATCGCGGGACGGGGCTACCGCTTCAACGCCGAGCTCACCTCCGGGACCGATGCGGCGCCCGAAGCCGGCGCGGCCTCGATCGCGCCGCGCCCTTCGTCCAACTTCGTGGGCCGCGAACGGGCCATGTCGGAGCTGCGGCAGCGGGTGGAGGAAGCGATCGCGGGTCGTGGATCGCTCTGCGTCATCACCGGCGAGGCGGGCATCGGCAAGACGCGCTGCGCGCAGGAGCTCGCCGCTGGCGTCGCCGAGCGGAACGTCAAGACCCTGATCGGACGCTGTCCCCAGGAAGCCACCGCGCCCCCGTTTTGGCCGATCGCCGCAGCCCTGCGCGGGTTGGCCCGCGAGCACCCGCAGCTCGCGGCGCGGGCGACCCGCATGATCTCTGACATCGGCGGCGCCGACGACCCGGGCGGCGCGCCCGGGCTCGAGCGGGCGAGCGCAGGCCGCTTCTTGTCGATCGAGCACGTGGCCGGAGTGCTGCGCGACCTGGCTGCCACCGGGCCCACGTTGCTGGTGCTCGACGACGTGCAGTGGGCCGACGCCAGCACCTTGGACTTGCTCGGGCTGCTGGCGCCGGAGCTCGAGGAGCTGCCGCTGTGCATCGTGGTCACGCTGCGCGAAGGCGAGCTCCAGCCAGGCAGCTCGCGCGATCAGCCGTTGCGTCGCGTGCTCAGGCAAGGGCGTACCGTGGCTCTCAGCAGGCTCGACACCGAGCAGGTCGCGGAGCTCAGTCGCATCATCGCCCACCAACAACCCACGCGCGAGTTGGCGGAGGCGGTGCGGCGCGCGGCCGGCGGCGTGCCGCTGTTCGTGGAGGAGATCGTCCGCTCGCTGGTGCGCGAGCACGGGGAGCAGGCGTTCGAGCACCTCACCGCCGATGCAGTGCGCGTCCCGCGCCTGGCACGCGATCTGCTGCGCGAGCGCATGCGCCGGCTTCCGCAACCCACCGTAGACTTGCTGGGGACGGCCGCTGTGATCGGCGAGAGCTTCGATCTATCGCTGCTGTTGACGATCGCCGAGATCGAGCCCGAGGTGTTGCTCGAGCGGCTGGAGCCCGCGCTCTCTGAGGGCCAGATCAAGAGCGACGCTCCGCACACCTACACCTTCGTTCACGCGCTGTTTCAATCGGTGCTCTACGAGGACGTGCCCATGTCCGAGCGGGTGGCGTTGCACCGCAAGCTCGGGACGCTGCTGCTGACCCGGCCCGACGACGCCCGCAAGTTGGGCGAGGTCGCCCGGCACTTCTACTTATCGCTGCCGGCGGGCGATCACCTGGCCGTGATGACGCACGCGCGCAGAGCCGGCGACGCGGCGCAGCGCGTGTTCGACCACGAGCACGCCGTGAGCTACTACAGCTGGGCGCTCGAGGCTCAGGTCTTCGCGGGTGGCGCCGACGCGCGCACGCGTGCCCAGCTGTTGCTGTCGCTGGCGACCGCCCAGCGGCTGGCCGGCCGCACCCACGACGCGCTCGAAACCAGCGCGCGCTTGCTCGAGCTGGCCCAACAGCCGGGGATGGAAGATCTGGTGACGCAGGCGACGCGCTTGCGGCGGCCGACCGTGGCGATGTCGATGGTGCCCGACGCGCCGTCGCGCGCGGCGCTCGAAGGCGTGTTGCAACGCCTGTCCGAGGCGCCGAGCCCGACGCTGGTCAGCGCGTTGTCCCAGCTCGCGTACATGCCTCCGTATGCGAGCGACATGTCGCGCAGCAAGCAGCTGAGCGCGCGGGCGGAGGCACTCGCGTTCGAGCTCCCGGGCGCCGAGCCCACGCTGGAGGCGCTTCGCGCCCGGCTGTTCGCGCTCAGCGGCCCCGACGACATAGAGGAGCTGTTGCAGGTCGCCGATCGCATGCTCGCCGTCGAGGCCGGCCAGCGCACCTGGTATACGGGTGACGCGCTCGGCGCCCGCTTTTCTGCCCACCTGCTGGCCGGGCGCATCGCAGAAGCGGACCTCGCGCTCGAGCAGATGAAGGCGGGAATCGGCCAGCAACACTGGCCGGAAGCCACCTTCTTCTGCGACCGCCTCGCCGCGCAACGCTGCTTCCTCGACGGCCGCTTCGATGAATCGGAGCGCCGCTTCGAGAAGCTGCGGATCGCCGCGCTGCGCGCCGGCGTCTCGTACGCGGACCTGTTCTACCGCACCCACACGTTGACGGTCGCCCTCGAACGCGAGGGAGCCAAGGCCGTGGCTGCGCGCGGGGTGCTGGCCAGCGCCGCGCTGGTGGACATGACCACCGCGATGCGCGCGAGCACGGCGCGCGTCGCGGCCGAGGCGGGGCAGCACGAGCTCGCGCGCAAGCAGCTCTCGATCGTCGGCGACCCGAGCGGCCATCCGCGGGACGGCTACTACCTCAATATGCTCGCCAACATCGCCGTGAGCGCGGCCGCGCTCGACGACAAACCGCTGTGCGAGCAGCTGCTGGCGCTGCTCGAGCCCTACGCCGAGCTCAACACGCCGAGCCAGATGGGCTACTACCTGGGCTCGGTCTCGTACTTCCTGGGGTTGCTCGCGCAGGCCACCGGCCGCAGCGTGAGGGCCGGGGCACACTTCGAGCGCGCGCTGGAGCGCAACCGCGGAATGGGCTACCGGGCCGGCGTCGTGCGCACGCTGCTCGCCCACGGTCAGCTCGCCGCGCGCCTGGGTCACCGCGCCAGCGCGCGAGACCTGCTGGCGCGCGCGCGCGACGAAGCGCAGGCGATCGGGATGAAGGGCGCGGGTCAGGAGGCCGCGACCGCCCTGGCCCAAAGCGCCTGACGCGCTGCAGGCAGGCTGGCGCGGCGCCTGAGTCAAACGACCCTCACCGCTGGGTGTCGTAGCCTGCCGCCAGCACGGGTCATTCGTGCCGTGGCGAGCACAAATCACGGGCTCTTGAGGCTGCGGCTGTAGGATGGCCGCCAACCCAGGAGGCGAGCGTGAAGCGAACATGGATCGGCTGGTCGATCGCCGCGGCGGTGGGCGTGAGCGCCGTGGCTGCCCTGGGCGTGGCCCTCTATCGCCATGCGACCATCGTCGTGCGGCTCGATCAGGACATCCCGGTGTGGATCCGCGGCAAGCTCCCGCTGCGTGCGGCGTTGTCGCAGCAGATCGAGGTAGAGGTCGACAAGGAGCTTCAGGCGCACGTCAAGCTCGGCGAGCTGGCGATCCCGCTCGACGAGAAGATCAAAGTTCCGCTCGATTTCACGCTCGACGTTCCTATCGACACCTCGGTCGCGATCGACGAGCGGGTGGCGGTCTCCACGCGCGTTCCCATCGACCTGGTGCTGACCGAGCGCGAGCTCGACCTGAGCCAGCTCGAGGTGCCGATCGACACCGATATCTTCGTCGACGACTCGATTCCCATCGACACCGTGATCCCGATCGACACCGAGGTGAGCACCGCCCTCGGGATCAAAGTGCCAGTCAAGGCCCAGGTCGCGGTCAAGACGCGCGTGCCGGTGCACCAGAAGGTGCACGTGCGGGACCGTCTGAAGCTCGGCATCCGCAAGCTGCGCGTGCCGCTGCACCTGACGGTGCCGATCGAGCTGCAGGTGCCGATCAAACAGAACGTGCGCGTGAAGGGGGCGCTGCGGGTGCCGGTCAAGCGCAAGCTGTCGGTGCCTGTGCGCCAGACCATTCATCCGCACCTGGACGCGGACTTGCCGGTGACGGTGAAGCTACAGGGCGCTTTGCCCGCCCAGCTCCGCGGCGACCTCCAGGCGACGATTGCGATCGACCAGGCGATCCCCACTCATCTGGGCACGTTGCGCATCGCCCCCCGCGACATCCAGATCGAGCCGCGCTGATCCACCCCGCTCAGGCGCCGCCGTGACGGCGCTCGCGCAGCAGGTTGAGCATCTGCGCCACCAAGGGACGCTGCTCGCGTGGCCGGGCCGCGCCGGCCGCCGCCTGCGAGGCGCGCAGGTCCTCGGGCAGCTCGATCGGGCTGAAGACCACGGCGCCGTCCCGCTCGTGGATGTAACCGATGGGAAGGACTCTGAGATTCATGCCGCCGCCGCCCCCGCCGCCAACCACGGGCGCGTGCCCCATTCCGGCGCCGACGCGCGCCTCGACCACCGCGACCGGCACGATGGTTTGGGTCTGCAGCTTGAGCGGCTCACCGAACACGGCCTTGGCGCTGCCGCTGCGCTCGATCGTTTCGGCCACGTGGCGGGCGATCGCTTCGAAGTCCATGCCGCATACAGTAGGCACCGTCAGTTCCCTGTCGAGCCAGCAATTTACGGCAATTTACGCCGGCGACACCGCGCAGAAATGGCGTCCGGCCTACAGCTGCGGGCAACAGCTGCACATAGGTCGGGGGCGAGGCGAGCACCATGGCCACAGCGATCATCGACGCGGAACCGGAGCCCATCGCGATTCATCTCGAGCGGACGGCTCTGATCATCATCGACATGCAGCGCGATTTTCTCGAGCCGGGCGGGTTCGGGGAAACGCTCGGCAACGACGTGTCGCTGCTGCAGCGCGCGGTCGCGCCCTGCAAGGCCTTGCTCGACGAAGCGCGACGCAGGCGTTTGCTCGTGATCCACACGCGCGAAGGACACCGCCCCGATCTGTCGGACGCGCCACCGGCCAAGGTCGAGCGCGGGGCGCCCAGCCTGCGCATCGGCGCCCCCGGCCCAATGGGCCGCATCCTGATCCGCGGCGAGCCCGGTCACGACATCGTCTCCGAGCTCTACCCCCAACCCGCCGAGCCCGTGGTCGACAAGCCGGGCAAGGGCGCGTTCTACGCTACCGACCTGCACGCGCTGCTCGGCAACCGCAGGATCGAGAATTTGATCGTGTGCGGGGTGACGACCGAGGTCTGTGTACACACGACGGTGCGCGAGGCCAACGATCGCGGCTTCCGCTGCATCGTGCCCGGCGATTGTTGCGCCTCCTACTTCCCCGAGCTCCACGAGATCGGCCTGCGCATGATCAAGGCGCAGGGAGGCATCTTCGGCTGGGTCAGCGATTCGTCACGAGTTCTGGCTGCCTTGGCGCAGGCCCCTCTGTCTTCGCGCGCCACGACGATGGATTGAGCACGCCACAGGTGAGAGGTTCGATATGGTCGAAACCAAACCAAAGATCTGGACGCCCGGCGACTGGAACGCTTTCTTCGGCTTCGGAACCAACATCCTGGTCAACTTGCTGGTGTTGACTGGGCTGTTGCGCTTCGTGCTGAAGATGCCCGACGACTTGGTCTTTCACCGCATCCTGCCGGCGACCGGCCTGATGTTGTGCCTGAGCACGCTGTACTACGCGTGGCTCGCCTACCGCCTGGCCAAGCGCACCGGGCGCACTGACGTCTGCGCGCTGCCCTCCGGCATCAGCGTGCCGCACATGTTCGTGGTCACGTTCGTGATCATGCTGCCGATCGCCAGCAAGACCCACGATCCGGTGAAGGGCTGGGAAGCCGGCCTGACCTGGGTATTCATCCAGAGCTTCGTGCTGATGGCCGGCGGTTTCATCGCGCCGGTGATCCGCAAGATCACGCCGCGCGCGGCCCTGCTCGGCACGCTGGCGGGTGTATCGGTGACCTTCATCTCGATGCGGCCCGCGCTCGAGATGTTCATGACGCCGTTCATCGGCGTGGTGTGCTTCGCGGTGATCCTCGCCAGCTGGTTCGGCGGGGTGCGCTACTTCAAGGGCACCCCCGCGGGGCTGGTCGCGATTGCGGTCGGCACGGCGATCGCGTGGGGCTCGAGCGCGCTCGGGCTCGGCTACGGCGAGATGAGCCTCGGCAAGCTCGCCGATTCGGTCGCCAACTTCGGCTTCGCGTTGCCGCTGCCCGCCGCGGGCCACGTGTTCTCGGGCTTCCAGTTCCTGGGGGTGATCCTGGTGACCGCGATACCCTTCGGCATCTACGATCTGGTCGAGGCGATCGACAACGTGGAGAGCGCCAGCGTGGCCGGCGACAGCTTCCCCACCACGCGCGTGCTGACCGCCGATGGCGTGGTCAGCCTGATCGGCTGCCTGATGGGCAATCCGTTCATCAACGCCGTCTACATCGGGCACCCGGGCTGGAAGGCGATGGGCGGTCGCATCGGCTACTCGGCCGCCACCGGTCTCGCCGTGATCGCGCTCTCGTGGCTCGGCATCATTTCCGTGATGGTGTCGTTGATCCCCGTGGTCGCGATCTCGCCGATCCTGCTCTACATCGGCATGCTGATCGGGGCGCAGGCGTTCCAGGAGACGCCCAAGAAGCACGCGCCGGCGATCGTGCTCGCGCTGACCCCGCACCTGGCGGCGTGGGGCAAGCTGCAGATCGACAACGCGCTCGGCGCCGCCGGCACCAGCGCGACCGCGGTCGGCATGGACAAGCTCGGCCAGACCGGCGTGCTGTATCACGGGATGGCGGTGCTCGGCGGCGGCTCGATTCTGGGCGGCCTGATTCTGGGCGCGATCGGCGTGTTCGTGATCGATCGCCAGTTCGGCAAGGCCGCGGGCTTCGCACTGGCCGGCGCGACGCTTACCTTCTTCGGCTTCATGCACGGCGAGGCGATCGGCCTGGGTCAGACCCCGGTGGTGGCGATGAGCTATCTGGCCGTGTCGGGATTCCTGCTCGGCTGCGCCAAGCTCGCAACCGCAACTGCGACCTCGCCCAGCACGCACGCTGAGCAAGAACCTGCCGCGGCAACGGCGCTGCCCGCCGCAGGGCCCGTGCCCGTGCCCGCGGAGTAGGGCGTCAGAGCCAGTGACTTGGAACCATAGGAAGACGGGAAGATCGGGCGGTGCGGCTCCGATCATCATGGAGCTCTCCCCGTCTGTTCGCCTTGCTGTTGCATTTCCTCCGCTCCGCCTCGCGAGTCATGGCGAGCCGGGCGGTGGCTGCGGGGCCGGCGGCGGCACGGCCGGCGGCATGGGGGCCGCGCGCTTGGGCGCCTTCTTCCACAACCCACCGTGGCGCAGGCAGTTGAAGGCCCACGGCAGCCAGCGCACCAGGCTCGCGGCCAGCCATAGCGACCACAGCAACATCGACACCCGCCACAGCCACATCGGGGCGCTGTAGATCGCGGGCGTGGGCAGCGCGTCGCTCACGCGGTCGACGTACCAGCGCAGGTCGTTGCCGTCGCTGCCGGCGCCGGCGACCTGCATGTCGGGGTGCATCAGCAGGCCGGCCTGCACCGCGTCATACAGCACGCCCAGCGCGCTTAGCGTCCAGACCCCGAGCGCGAGCTGGCTGAGGTTGTGCACCCAGCGGCTCTGCTGCGGCATGCGCTCGCGGTACGCCATCACGAAGAACCAGCCCACCACGACCAGCACCGCCGGCGCGGGCACCTGCGTCAGGCCGAGCCCGAGCAGCAGCCATTGATGTGTGCGCAGCGGGCTGCGACCCATGCGTCCGAGCAGCAACGCGGCCCCCAGCACCAGCACCAGATAGCCCCAGAACAGGATCGCCGGGCCCCAGGCCGGCCCGCTCGCCCACAGCAGCCAGCGCTCGCTCGGTACGCGCACATGCACCCGCGCGTTGGCCGCGGGCCGTCCGAGCCGCACCTGCGGCACGCGCGTGCCGCCGCCCATCGCGCTCGCCTGCTGCCAGCGCAGGCTCAGCGCGTGCGGGCCGGGCTGCAGGGTGAGCTCGATCGCGTCGCCCTCGATCCGCATCGGCTGCTCGCGCCCGTCCATCTGCAGCGACTGCACGCGCGCGCCGTGCGGCAGGCTCACGCGCTGGCTCGCGCCGCGGCTGCTGCGCAGCTCGAGCGCGAGCGTGGCGTCGAGCAAGCGCACGCCCGGCGTGACGTCGAGCTCGGCCACGTCGATCGCCACCGACTGCCCGGACGCGGGCGCAGGCCGCGTCACCGCCAGGCTCGCCTTCTCGCCGGGCCAGGGCTGCAGCGCGAGCTCGAAGCGACCGTTCTGCACTCGCCGCGTCGGCGTCAGACCGCTGAGCTCGCAGTGCCAGATCGGTCCGCACAGCAGAGTCCAGCGCTCGCTGAAGGGCGCGCCCCGCGCCGCGCTCAGCTCGAGCCGCGGAGCAGGCGTCAGACGCGAGCTCCACTCGATGCTCTGCTGGTCGCGTCCGAACGACACCTGCAGCTCGCCGCCGACCACCTGCAGCGAATCGTCGGTAACCGCCTCGCCCGCGAGCAGGGGCACCCGCACCATGATCGGCGTGCCTGCCGGCGTCACGCGCGTCAGCCGGTTGTGCGCCTCCCAGCTCGGGCCGAGCGCGATCTCGCGCTCGAGCAGCAGCCACGGCGGCAGCGCTGCGCCTTGCAGCGGCTTGCCCTGCGTCGCAGACAGCACGCGGCTGAGCTGCAGCGTCTGCTCCACCCGTCCGTCTTCGTGCACGCCGTCGACCTTGTAGCCGCGCGCCTGCACCCGCGCCCGGTGCGGACGGTCCGCGAACGCCAGCGTCAGCGTGTCGGTCGCAGGCAGCGGGCCGCGCAGCTCGACCAGGTGCACCCCCGGCTCGACGCGCACGTGCAGAAAGCCGTCCTCGAGCAGTGCAACCGGCGCATCCGACTTGTGGTCGAGCGTGATCTGCGCCGGCGTCCAGGTTGCGGCCGGCCCCGGCAGGCGCACCGCGGTGCGCTCGCCCGCGTGCACGTGGGCGACCATCACCAGCCCGGCATCGCTCACGTCGAGCGACAGCTCGTCGATCGACGCGCAGCTCGGACGGCACTCGGCGGGCTTGGTCAGGCGCGTGCGCAGCTCGGAGAGCAGCTCGCTGTCGGGCAGCTGCGCGCGCGCCGGTCGCGCGCCGCACAGCACGGCGCCGAGCGCGAGCAGCACGGCGGCCGCCGCGACCGCGGGCGGTGGCGACTTGGGCGCGGGCTGCGGCCGGTCGCGGCCAGGGGTCGCGCGCCGCAGCAGCAGCGCCAGCAGCGCAGCCAACAGCACCACACGCAGCAGAGACAGCACGCGATTCTGCGCCGGCGACAGCAGGTACAGCCGCAGCTGATGGCCCTTCTCCACCGGCCCCGACCAACGCAGCTGCCAGCTGCGCCACTGCCAGCGCGGCACACCTGGGCCCATCTGCACGCTGGCTTCGGGATCTTGCTGCAGCGCTCGGCTCGCGGTGTAGCTGTCGTCGAGCCATTCCGGCGCGGCCTTCTGCACCACCGTCTGGTCGGCCTTGCGGACCTGCCTCATCAGCTTCGGCTCGGGTCGCGCGGCTGCTTGGCTCTGCGGCGCGGCGGCTTCGGCCTCCGGGGCGGGCTCGTTCATCGCAGCGCTCCCAGCGCCGGCCTTCATCAGCGGCGGCGCAGCCGGACGCGCGAGCATGGGCGGCTGGCTGTAGCCAGCCCAGCCCTGCGCGAGCTGGGGATAGATCGCCTGGCGGATCTGACCGACCGCGAACGGCACCGCGATCACCAACAGAGTGACCGCGGCGAGCGCGTACCCCACGCGCACCAGGTTGCGGAACCAGCCCGCGGGCACCACGCGCAGCAACGCCATCGCGCCCAGCAACGCGAACCATGCCCCGGCCGGTGCCTCCTGTTCTTGATGACACAGCACCAGCGTGACCAGCGCGAGCACGGCGGCGGGCCAGCCCGAAAGCCGCCCGGCCGCAATCGCGATCAGCAGCACGAAGAAGAAGTCGAACAGGTCCCAGTCCTGCAGCCAACTCTGGCTGACGCTGTCGGCGCCGGTCGCCGCCAGCACGCTGAATCCGGGCCCGAGGTGCAGCGTGGTCGAGAGCGACTGCACATCCTCGGACCAGCCGACCGCGGGCAGCACCCCGTCCGCCTTGTTCGTGCGCCACTCCGCGACCAGCGCCTGGTGCGCGCTGCGCAGCTCGACGCCCGCGTGCTTGCCGTCGGGCGAGCGCGTGATCAGCAGATCCTGACCGCCAGCGGCCACGTGTCCCAGCTCGCCTTGCAGCAGGTCGAGGCGAAAGCCCTGGCGCAGCTGGGCGTCGATGTTGTCGCGCGCGGTAAAGCCGCGGCCATCGAGGTCGAGCCACAGCTCGCGCGACAGCCCAATGCGATTGGGGGGCGGCGCGCTCTCGCCGCGGCGCACGGTGCCGAGGTGCAGCGCAACGCCTGCGCGCAGCGCGAACGCCGGCAGCGAGCGCCAGTCCGGATCGAGCTCGGTGCGCGCCGGGTCGATCGCCGGTGCCCCCGAGAGCTCGACCTGGCGCAG
Organism: uncultured delta proteobacterium; assembly: GCA_963778655.1. Lineage (GTDB taxonomy): Bacteria > Myxococcota_A > Polyangia > Polyangiales > JAFGIB01 > CAVZVA01. Next base: position 648,837 of record CAVZVA010000003.1, on the reverse strand, counting down.
CGCCTCGTCCGCCTGGAACACCCAGACCTCGCTCTGCGGCCAGCTCGCGCCCCCGCGGCGGTAGGCGAACGCCGCGGGCGAGCCCTCGCTGCGCGCGCGCACCTCGACGCGGTACTTGCCCGCGCGCACCTGCAAGCGCAGCTCGCCGTCAGGCTCGAGCCGCGCCGGTAGCTCGCCCTCGACCGCCAGCGGCACGGTGCCGTCGAGCAGCACGCGGCCGAGGCTCACCTCGCGCGCGCGCCCCGCCACGTGCAGATCGATGCGCGTGGTCACGAGCAGCGGCACGCCGTCTTCAAGCTTGCGCGCGACGCTGAGCGCGAGCTCGTCGCCTTCCTCGCCGCTCGCCGCCGTGCCGCGCAGCCACAGCGCACCCCCCTCATCGCGCCGCGGGAAGGGCACCAGCTGGCCATCGACGCGCAGCGCCACCGTGGCCGTGGTCTCACCGAGCGCAAGCCGTTCGGGCAGCGCGTTCCATTCGAAGCGACCTTCGATGCGATGCACGCCGGGCTCGAGCGTCACGCTGGGGACGCCGCCGTCGTCGAGCACGCTTCCCGCGCGGCCGTCGACGCGCACCGCACTGGGCCAGGCGACGGCGCTGCCGGGCAGCGCGAACGCCTGCGCTCGGTCGAGCTGCACCCGCTGCGCGAAGCGCCCGCCGTGCGCATCGAGCTGCAGCTCGAGCTGTCCGGGCCACACGCACAGCGCGCGATCGCCTTCGAACGCGCAGGCGTGCTCCGGCGCGTCGGCCAGCACCCACGGCACCCACGGCTGCAGCGGCCCGGGAACCTCCACGGGCGGCGCGGCCAAGGCCGGCCCCGCAGTCATCACACACCACAGCGCACAGCCGAATGCGCAGGCACTCGCTCTATTCATGTCCCTGCCCCTCGTGGACGCATGACGGGTCCGAAAGATCCTGCCCGGTCGGGGCACGCCGGCGCAATGGGGAAGGGCGGCGGGCCGCGTGTACGCGCTGCCGCGGGCGAACGACAGAGCCGAGTTACGACCCGCCCGCGGTGCCCCCGACTGCGCCATGGCACAACATGGCACAGCCCTCGCGAAGCGAATCGCGATCAGCGGTCGTAGCGGTCGTTGCGCCAGGGCAGCGCGGTGTTGGAGTAGCCGCGCTGCTCCCAGAAGCCTGGGGCGTTGGCGCTGAGCAGCTCGAGGCGGCAGATCCACTTGGCGCCCTTCCAGGCGTAGAGCTGCGGGGTGATCACGCGCACTGGCCCGCCGTGCTCGTGGGGCAACGGCTCGCCGTCGACGCTGTGGGCGAGCAGCACGTCGGGCTTGAGCGCTTCCTCGAGCGAGAGGTTGGTGCTGTAGCCATCGGAGCCGTGGCACATCAGGTGCGTGGCGCTGGGTTTCGGCTCGGCCAGGGCGAGCGCATCCGACAGGCGCACGCCGATCCAGCGCAGGTCCATGCGCGACCAGGCGGTCACGCAGTGAAAGTCGCTCGTGTCCTGCACCTGCGACAGCGCGAGCAAGCCTGCGAAGTCGAGCGCGTACGGGTGCTCGACCGCACCGTCGACCATCAGCTTGAAGCTGTCGCGGTCGACCTTGGGCGAGATGCCGAGGTCGAGCACCGGCCACTTGCGCGACTCGGTCTGACCGACGGGCAACTTGGGCATGCCGTGCCGGTTGCCGGGGCCGCTGCCCATGGGCCGCGGATCCGCGAGCGATGGCGTGCCCGCCGTCTTGGCTTCGAAGCGCGCCTTGAGCTTCATGCGCGCCTCGACGATCCGCGGCAACTTGTCCTCGGCCATGGTCATCCTTGTACCACGGCCGGTGGGCTTTGCCGGTGCGGCGGGAGGGCGCGAGCCCCTCCCGTCAACCTGAACTAACCCTTCCGCGGCGAGATGGAGATACGGTTGCGGCCCGCGTCCTTTGCAGTGTAGAGCGCGCGGTCGGCGGCCTCGAACAGATGCTGCGCCGCGTGCTCGCCGCCCTCGCTGTGGGCGATGCCCACGCTCACGGTAAACCCGACCGGGCCGCGCTCGGTTTCGAGTCGCTGTTCCTCGACCGTCTTGCGGATGCGCTCGGCCAGTACGACCGTCTTCTGGCGGTCGATGCCGCGCGCCACCAGCGCGAACTCCTCGCCGCCGTAGCGCGCCAGCACGTCCTCCTGGCGCGTCAGGGTCGTCAACGCCTGCGCCACCAGGATCAGCGCTGCGTCTCCGACCGCGTGGCCGTGCTCGTCGTTGATGCGCTTGAAGTGGTCCAGATCGAGCAAGATCAGCGAGAGCGGCGCGTGATGGCGGCGCGCGAACGCCGCCTCGGACCATAGCCGCTCGTGCAGATGCCGCCGGTTGAACACGCCCGTGAGCGGGTCGCGCACGGTCAGCGCCTGGGTCCGACGCACCGCCTCGAGCTCGACCGCGTCGTGCAGTCGGAAGTGCAGCACCGTGCGCGATCCGAGGAAGATGCGCGAGCCGTCTTCGAGAGCGCGTGGGCCCTGCACGCGCACGCCGTCGACGAAGGTACCGTTGGTGCTGCCGAGATCCTCGATTACGAAGCTGCCTTCCAGGCGCCTGATGCAGGCGTGATGGCGCGACAGCGTGTCGTCGGGGATCGGCACCCCAACGTCGGGGCTGCGCCCGATCACGGTCTCAGGGCTTTCGAGCGCGTACAGGCCGCCGGGGTTAGCGCCGCGCAGCACGGTCAGCACGGCTTCCGAGCGCGGCCCGCGCTGCACGGAGCTGGATAGCTCCTCGACCTCCTCGCGATTGGTGTCGCTGACGCTGGGCGCTCGCACTACCGCACTCCGCGTTTACAGCCTCGCTCGCCCCCCCCAGGATCGCAACCGCTTCGCGCCTTCGAGCGGGCCATTGCGGAGCAAACGTGGCATCCGCAACCACCAGCACACACGTTGTGCCCAGCGTCGCGCTTTGGAAGAGGGGACAACAGGAAGCCGGGAGTAAGTTCCTCGTCTTCCTGTGAATCTTCCTGCGCCAGGGCGCGCTGCGAAGCGATCAGGCCAGCTCTTCGCGGCTGTAGCCGAAGATGCGGCGCGCGACCACCAGCTTCTGGATCTGCTGGGTGCCCTCGTAGATGTCGCCGATCTTGCTGTCGCGCATCCACTTCTCGAACAGGTACTTGCGCGAGTAACCGAGCGGGCCCATCAGCTCGACCGCCTTCTGGCACACCCACACCATATCGCGACCGGCCTTGCACTTGCAGATGCTGGCCTCGAGGTTGTTCGGCTCGCCCATGTCGGCCATCCAGGAGGCCTTGACCGTGAGCAGCCACGACGCCTTCACCTTGGCCTGCATCAGCATCAGGTCCCGCTCGCGCGCGCTCAGCTTGTTCGGCGCGATCCCGTAGCGAGGCTTCTCACCTTTGGCCTCGAGCTGCTCCTCGAGCGCCTCGAGCGCCGCGCGGCCCACGCCCACCGCGCTCGCCGCCACCGGTGGCCGCGTGGCGTCGAAGGTCGCCATCGCGCCCTTGAAGCCCTCGGTGGTCTGGGTCTTGACCTCGGCGTCGCCAAGCACGTTCTCCTTGGGAACGCGGCAGTTGTCGAACACGATCGCGGCTGTGTCCGAACAGCGGATGCCGTGCTTCTTCTCGATCTTGACCACGGTCATCCCCGGCGTGTGGTGGTCGACCACGAACGACTTGATGCCCGCGCGCCCCGCTTTCTTGTCCACGGTCGCCCACACCACCACGAAGCCCTCGGAGTCCGCCACCGCGCGCTTGCCGGCAGTGACGAAGATCTTCTCGCCGTTGAGCACCCAGTGGTCGCCATCCAGGCGCGCGGTGGTCGTGATCGCGCCCGCGTCCGAGCCCGCGCCCGGCTCGGTGATGGCCATCGCCGCCCACTTCGGTTTGCCGTCGCTAAAGCGCTTGAGAAAGCGTTCCTTCTGTTCGGGCGTGCCCGCCGCGCCCACGGCCGCGCCGCCCAGCAGCGGCATCGGCGTCGACAAGTACATGCCGCAGTCGCCCCACGCCAGCGTCTCGACGAACACGATGCTGAGCACGTTGCCTGTCCGCGTGCGCTTGTCGCCGCTCTGGCGCGCGCCCATTACCGGTGAGGCCGCGGCGCCACCGCCCATCGCTTTCAGGATGTCCCACATGGTCGTGAAGTACTCGACCGGCTCGCGGTGGTGCTCGCCCTCGTCGACCTCGCGCGTGATCGGCCGCATCACCGTCTTCGCGATCTGCGCCAGACCGTCGGCCACGCCCTGGATGTACTCATTGTGCTGAAAGTTGATCGGCATGACTGCTCCTTATTGCCGGGCGGCGCGCCGGCCTTGCGGCCCAGCCCCTTCGAAGTGAATTCGATGAGGCCCCACCCAACGCGGGCCCGGCTGCGCCGGGTTGTGATGTCGCTTGTTCGTCACGTTCTAGACCAGCGCGAGTCCCTCGAAGGCGGCGAAGCCGCGGCCGTTGCGCAGCCAGCGCTCGACCGGGTTTTCGCGGATGAACCCGTGGCCGCCCATCACCAGCACGGCGTCGTCGGTCACCTTGAGCACCATCTCGTCGGCGTAGAGCTTGGCGAGGTAGGTTTCCTTGGTGGCCGTCTCGCCCTTGTCGAGCCGCCAGGCCGCCTCCCACACCAGCATGCGCGCGGCGTCGAGCTCGATGCGCATGTCCGCGACCGAGAACGCGATCGCCTGGCGCGTCGCGATCGGCCGCCCGAAGGTCTTGCGCTCCTTGGCGTAGTCGACCGAGTGCTCGTAGGCGGCGCGCGCGACGCCCAGCGCCAGTGCGGCCAGCGCCACGCGCGAATAGCTCATGATGCGCTCGAAATCGATGCCCGCCGCGCCGCCCACGCGTGCGTCCGCCGGCAGCTTCACGCCGTCCAGCGCCAGCTCGACGCTGTCCAGCGCGAGCACCCCCATGTTCTTCTCGCGCTCGCCGAGCTTCAGTCCCGGGGTGTCGCGCGGCACGATGAACGCCTGCACACCCTTGAAGCCCTCGGCCTCGCCCTCGCGCGCGTAGACCAGGAACGCCTCGGCTGTGGCGCCGTTGGGGACGAAGCACTTCTGGCCGCTCAGCTCGTAGCCGTCGCCGCTCTTCTGCGCGCGGCAGCCGAGCGCGGTGGGGTCGAAGTCCATGCTGGGCTCGACCAGCGCGGCGGTGAGCTTGGGCACGCTGGACGCGGTGCAGCGCGCGAGCCACTTGTCCTTCTGGGCCTCGGTGCCGTAGTCGAGGATCGGATAGGCGAACGTGGCGGGCGCCAGCATCGCCAGCGCCATCGCCAGGTCGCCCGCGCCCAGCTCCTCCAGCAGCAGCGCGCCGGTGACCGCCGAGCGCGGCATGGCCGCACCGTTGTACTTCTCGGGAATCGCGGCCACGGCCAGCCCGAGCTCCCACGCTTGCTCAAGGAAACCCGCGGGCAGCGCGGCCGCCTCATCGGCGTCGTGCGCCTTGGGCGCCATCTGCTTGCGCGCGAACTCGCGCGCCGTGTCCAGGATCATCTGCTGCTCTTCGGTCGGGTCGAACGCGTACATCGGGCTCTCCACTGCGCCGGCGGCTGCGGGCGCCTCAGGGACGCGGCCTACCAAGCGCCGGCCACTGACGGGTATACATCAGTGTATACTTGATGGCCGCGCGCTTGTCAAAGCCACTCCCGGGGCGCTTTGAGGGCGAATGCAGCGACCCTGGGGCCAAGAGAACAGGAAGGCGGGAAGCCCGGAGTATCTTGTTCTACTGGCCTTCCCGTCTTCCGGTTGAATCCTCCGAAGCGCCGTCTCTGGACGGGAGCTGGCTAGGCCAGCCGCGCCAGCAGCGTGTCCACCGCGACCGGCTGCTCGGCGCGGGCGTGCAGCGCGAACAGCTCGGCACCGGGGGCGCCGGGCTGCAGGCTCAGCCCGGATCCGAGCAGCGGGCTCAGCAGCTCGCGCAGCGCCGGCTCGACCGCCGCAAAGGTCTCGGGCGCGTTCGGCGCGGCCAACCGGTCGTTGATGCGCAACACCAGCTCCTGCCCGCCGAACCTCAGCTTGCCCGCCAGCGCTTCGTCCTGCTGCAGCAGCGACGCGGCACGCAGCGCGTGCAGCAGCGCGTAGCGCAGCCGCTCGACGAAACCGCCTTCGACCGGCGCGCGGCGCTGGCTGTAGAGCAGCCCGTCGCGCCCGGCCTGGCGCTCGTAGCCGTAGTGGGCCTCGTGTCCGACCAGCAACACGCCCGGCCCGTCGACCACGTGCGAGTAGTCGGCCACGTCGATCAGCAGCTGGTCCTTGATCGCGCCGCGCTGGATCCAGCCGTGGAACACGGGGATCAGGTGCGCCAGCTCCACACCATCGCTGCGCGTCGCGAACAGCTTCAGATCCAAACGCTTGGCATCCATCGGGTCGCGTGTCCTCACTCGGCGGGGGCCGCGGCGGCCGCGGTCGAGATGATCTCGGTTTGCGCCTTGTCCATGCGCTCGACGCAGCCGTGCGCGGCTTCGATGAAGAGCTGGGCTTCCTGGATCCGCTGGCGCGCCTGCTCGGCGTTGAAGCCATCGACCGGCAGCTCATGCGCGCGCGACAGATAGAACGCGAAGCGGTCCTCGCCGAACAGCCGGGTGTCGACCATGTGGCGTTTGAATTCGCGCACGACCTCGCCGGGGTCATCACCGAGGTTCTGGTTGCGCTCGCGCGTGAGCGCCTTGGCCGCCTCGAGCATCGCCTTGTAGGCCAGCTCCGCGGCCTCGTGCGCGGCGCCCTGGTCGAGCTGCAGCTGCGCGTCGAAACACACGCGCTCGGCGGCCGCCAGCCCGAACTGCACGAACGGCACAATCTCGCCCGCGCACTCGCCCACGCCCATGTCGCCGGTGGTGTACAGCCGCGGATCGGCCCAGTCGCGATACATGTCCGGGTCCTGCTCGAAGCTCGGCAGGTCCATCAGATCCTTGAGCATCTCGCGCACGCGCGCCTTGCCGATGCGGCTGACCCAGCTCTGGAAGCTCTCCTGGCCCTGGCGCTCCTTGACATAGGCCTGGGTCACGCGCTCGACCACCTGCGGCACGCGCTTGCTCGGGACCGCGCCCACCGCCAGCCCGTAGCTGGCGCCGTTCTCGCTCCACTGGCCGCCGATCACCAGCTGGAAGTGCGGCATGCGGTGGCGGCCGACCTTGCGGCCCACGCCCAGGAAACCGATGTCCGCGATGTGATGCTGGCCGCACGAGTTGAAGCAGCCGCTGGCCTTGATGCGCAGCGCGCTCACCTCGGGCGGCAGCTTGTCGCGGATGCCGTACAGCCGCTGGCGCAGCTCGCCCGCCAGCCCGCGCGAGGAGGAGATGCCGAGCTTGCAGGTGTCGGTGCCCGGGCACGAAGTCACGTCGCTGATGCTGTTCGCGCCGGCCTCGGCCAGTCCGATGCGCACCAGCTCGGCGTAGAATTCGGGCAGCTCGGCCTCGCTCACCCAGCGGAACACCAGGTTCTGCTCCACCGTCGCGCGTACGGTCTCGCGCGTGTGCTTGCGCGCCAACTGCGCCAGCGCGCGCATCTGGTCCGCGGTAGCGTCGCCGAGGGGCAGCTTGACCGTGGCCACCGCGTAACCGGCCTGGCGCTGCGGCCGCGCGTTGGTGCGCCGCCATGCCTCGAAGCCCTCGGGATACGGCCCCGGGCCGAGCGGCTTGCCCTCGCGCAGCGGCTGCTCCTCGAAGCCGTGCGCCTGCTCCACGAACGCGCGCCAGCGTGGATCCTCGCGCAGCCTGGCGCGCTCTTCCTCGACCAGGCGCTTGAGCTCGCCGATGCCGAGCTTGGCGACCAGGAACTTGATGCGCGCGCGCGCGCGGTTCTGCTTCTCGCCCAGGCGTGCGAACACGCGCGAGACCGCCTGCGAGACCGGCATGATCTCGGCCTCGGGCAGGAACTCGTACAGCGTCTCGGCCTGGTAAGGCACCGCGCCCAGCCCACCGCCGACCACGACCTTGAAGCCGCGCTCGGTCTTGCCGTCACTGCCGCGCGTCTGAGCGATGAAGCCCATGTCGTGGATGGTGGTGAGCGCGCACGCGTGCTGGGCGCAGCCCGAAAACGCGATCTTGAACTTGCGGCCAAAGTCCTGGACGTCGGGATGGCCGAGCAGGAAGAACGCCAGCGCCTTGGCGTAGGGCGTGATGTCGAAGCCCTCGTCGTGGCACACACCGGCGAGCTCGCAGCCGGTGACGTTGCGCACCGAGTTGCCGCAGGCCTCGCGCGTGGTGATGCCGACCGCGGCCAGGCGCCGCATCAGGTCCGGCGTGTCGTCGATGTGCACGAAGTGCAGCTGGATGTCCTGGCGCGTGGTGACGTGGCAGATCGCGTCCGAGTACTCCTCGGAGAGCGCCGCCAGCACCTCCATCTGTTCGGCGTTCATGGCGCCGAACGGGATCTTGATGCGGTGCATGCCCGGGGCGTCCCACAGCGTGTCGGGCCCCTTGGTGAGCTCCGCGTTCGGATAGGCCAGCTTGCGGGTGTCGATGCCGTCGTGGCGCTGGCCGTTGTCGTAGCGCTGGCCGTAGGCGCCGCGCCGCAGCCGGGTCTCGGCAAACAGCCGCTCCTCCATCTTGCCGGCCTTGCGCAACTGCAGCTGCCGCTCGAAAACGTCGATTTCCTCAGCCCAATCGGGGCGGATGCTCGACTGGAGCTTTTCCTTCCATGTCGTTTCAGACATGCTTTCCACCTTTTGAAAGACAACAACGGACCGACAGCAGCCGGCCGCGAGCTCCGGGCGATTGTGGCCCAGGATCCGATTTTGTCAATTCCCGATCGGATTAGGCTGGATTCCTGCTCGCGGGCGGCCCCGGGAATGCAACAGGAAGGCGGGAAGACGGGAAGAACCCGCGGTCTCCTGCTTCCCGCCTGCGCGCCTTCCTGTGAGCTCCGGGTCCGGCCCTGCGCCGACGGAAACGGACCCGAACGGGCGAGCGGCCGCTACTCCACGCCGTAGACCACGCGGATGCGGTGGTTGTGCGTGTCGGCGATGTAGAGATTGCCGTGCTTGTCGAGGGTGACGCCGTAGGGCCGATCGAGCAGCGCCTTGCTCGCGGGGCCGCCGTCGCCGGCGAAGCCGCGCTTGCCGCACTTGCCGGCGATGGTGCTGATGATGCCCTTGGTGTCGACCTTGCGTACACAGCTGTTCTGCGTGTCGGCGATGAAGAGCACCTTGTTCTTGCCCACCGCCACGTCGATCGGGTTCTTGAGCAGCGCCTCGGTCGCCGGTCCGCCGTCGCCGGAATAGCCGCCCTTGAAGGTGGGGTCGTAGTGGTCCGGCCCGCTGCCCGCCACGGTGGTGATGATCCCGTCCGGGCTGACCGCACGCACGCGGTTGTTGCCGGTGTCGCAGAAGTACAGCGTGTCGTCGGGGGCGATCTCCATGCGGCCTTCGGGATCGGCCGCCTGGCTGTAGCGCTGGTACATCAACGCCTGCGTCGCGGGCCCCCCATCGCCGGCGAAGCCCTGGGGTTTCTGCGCCGTACACATCGGATCGGCCGCCTCGGCAGGCAAGCACAGCTTGCAGCTCTGTGCGCCGGTGTCCGGGTCGTCTGCGCAGACCTTCTCCAGCCCGTCCGGCATCGGCTCGAAGTCTTTGTTCGGCCCCACGATGGTGGTGATGATGTCATTCTCGTCGACCCGGCGGATGCGCTGATTGCCTTGATCCATGATCAGCATGCGCCCCTGGCTGTCGAACGCAGTCGCCGTGGGCAGGTCGAGGATGGCCTTGCTCGCCGGGCCGTCGTCTCCGCCGTAGTCCCGCTTGCCGTCGCCGCACAGCGTGGTCAGCAGCTTGGTGCTGAAGTCGTAGCGCATCACCTTCGAGTTGTGCCAGGCCGACATGATCAGGCGGCCCTGATCGTCGAAGCTGACGTGGGTGGGGTGGTTGAGCGAAGCGCGCAGCGCGGGGCCGTCCGGTGCGTCGCCGAGCTCGCCGGTGCCGATGATGGTCTCGACCTTGCCGTCGGTCACGGTGCGCACGCGGTGGTTGTTCCAGTCGAGCACGTACGGCTTGCCGTCCGGGCCGAAGGTCAGATCCTGCGGCAGATACAGCGCGACCTCGAGCGGGGGCAAGCCGTCCATGCCGAGCGCGGCCTCGCCGGTGCCCATATACGTGCAGATCGTGCCGTCGTCGCCGCCGCACCCCTGCATGGCATCGCCGCCGCCGCTGTTGGCCGCGCAGCCGCCCAACAGCCAAAGCGCCGCCGTCAGCGCAAGCCCTCTTCCAGCACGAGCCGTCATGGTGCCCCCGCCTTGCTCTGCGCGGGCAACACACGCCGAATCCGCGAGTTGTAGGTGTCGATGACGTACATCGCGCCGTCCTGGTCGAAGCTGACGCCGATGGGCTTGTTGAGCTGGGTGTCCTCGGGCGGCATGCCGTCGCCGTTGAAGCCCTGCTTGCCGTTGCCGGCGACCGTCGTGATCGTGCCCTTCTTCAGGTCGATGGCGCGGATGCGGTTGTTGAGCTGATCGCCCACGTACAGCCGCCCGTCCGGGCCGAAGGTGAGCTTGTGCGGGGAGTTGAGCTTGGCCGACAGCGCTGGCCCGCCGTCGCCGCCGAAGCCGGCCTCGCCGGTGCCCGCGACGGTGGTGATCTCGCCGCTCTCCAGATCGATCACGCGGATGCGATTGTTGAGCGTGTCCGCTACATACAGCTTGCCCTTGCCGTCGAGCGCCAACCCGCCTGCGGGCTGCGGATTGGAGCCGGCGGGGAAGCTCAGCTCGGCCTGATCGGCCGGTCCGCCGTCGCCCGCGAAGCCGGGCGTGACCGGCGTTCCGGCCAGCGTGGTGATCACGTCGTCGGCGTCGATGCGGCGGATCACCTGGTTGCGCTGGTCGAGCACGTACTGCACGCCGTCGTCGCTGACCGCGAGCTGGCTCGGTTGATTGAGCTTGGCCTTGCGCGCGGAGCCGCCGTCGCCGCTGAAGCCGGGTGCTCCGCCGCAGCTCACCGTGACCAGCCCCGTGCGCGGGTCGTAGCGGCGCAGCTTGTGGTTGTGCCAGGCCACCAGCGTCATGGTGCCGTCCGGCATCGGCACGATCTCGGTCGGGTGGTTGAGGTTGACGTCGGTGCCCGGGGCGCCCGGCGGCTGCTGATCGGAGAGGTCGTCGGGACCGTCGCCGACGAAATCGGTACCGATCACCGTCTCGAGCGTGCCCTTCTTCGTCACCTTGCGTACGCGGTGGTTGTTCCAGTCGACGATATAGGTCCCGAGGTCTTGATCGATGGTGAGGTCGATCGGCCAGTAGAAGTCGGATTCGGTCAGCGCCTGGCCGTCGCCGTTGAAGCCGAGCTTGCCGTTGCCGGCCCAGGTGCAGACCACGCCGGTCGCGTCCGGGCAGCGGGCGGCATCGGCCGCACAGCCACTCGCACACAGCAGCAGCGCCACGCCGCAGCGGGCCGCCGCGCTCGTCCGTTTCGACTCACGGTGCAATCTCATGGCTGACCTTCATGCCCCTGTGCAGCAGCATCCCGTCGACCGGAGCCGGTCCGCTGTTGATGTCGCCACCGACGGCCCAGAAGCCGCCCGCCGAGTCGACCCACACTGCGTGCAGCGGGTTGGACAGCTCCACGCCTGTGTCTAGCACTTTCCATGCCGTGGCGTCGCGCTGCAGCACAATCCCGTCGTAACCCACGGCAAAGCCTCGGTTGGTGCCGGTCATGAAGACGCCGAAGAGCTGGGTCGGCGTCGGGTTGGGCGTCACCTTGTGCCAGGTTGTGCCATCGTATTCGACGATGATTCCCCCGGCGTCGCCGCCGACCGCGACTAGCTGCTCGCCGCTGGGGCCGCCGTGCACGGTGAACAACCGCTCCTGGCTGTCCGAATCCGCGGCTTGCAGCTGACTGCCGTCCCAGTGCACGGCCACGCCGTCCACGCCCACGATCCACACGTCGTCGGCGCTGCGGCCCCACACCTTGAACAGCGAGGTGCCCTTGACCTCGCTCGGCAGCATGTCGCTCTGGTCGGTCCAGCTGCTGCCATCGTAGCGCCACACGAAGCCCGGCTCCGCGTCCGGCTCGCCGCCCACGGCCCACACGTCGTCTTCCGACGCGCCCCAGATGCCGTAGACGGTGCGCATCGCCGGCGTGTCCTGCTGGGTGAAGCTGCTGCCGTCGTAGCGCACGATCGTGCCCTTGGTGCCGCCGAGCATCACCGAGCTCGGGCCGAACACGTGCACCCACCACAGGTCGGCCTGCACGCCCGCATCCTCGCGCGTCCACTGCGTGCCGTCGAAGCGCAGCACCTGGGCGCCCTTGCCGTCGCGCGTGTCCGCGCCCACCGCCCAGACGTCGTCGGGGCCCGTTCCGTCGACCGACATCAGCGAGCCGCTGAGGTGCTCGAACACCAGCTGCCAGGGCTCGCCCGCGCCCGCGTCGCTGCCCCCGTCGCCGCCGCCGTGCGCGTTGCGGCCGCTGCCGCTGCAGCCGGCGGCCAGCGCAAACACGACCAGCAGCGGGAACGCCGTCATGGTTGCGCTGCGGTCACGAGGCTCGAACGTGGTCTGCGGCTGGCTCATCGCGGCGCTACCCATCTCCCCACGCGGCAACAGGATAGGGGGCGGCCCGAGCGCTCGCAACCGCGAGGCCGCGTGCGTCACGGCGCGCGACTTGAGCAGCGCGGCAAAGCGCCCCATGCTCGCGCCGCCGTGTCGCAGCATCCCAGCGACGATCCCGAACGACCGTTCTTCGCCACCGCCGCCAAGGGCACCGAGGGACTGTTGCGCGACGAGCTCAAGGAGCTGCGGCTGCCGCGGGTCAAGGCGGCGCGCGGCGGCGTGTACTTCGGCGGCGACTTCGCCTGCGCGATGCGCGCCTGCATGGAAAGTCGCATCGCCGTGCGCGTGCTGCAGCGCGAGGCCAGCCTGTGCGCGCCCGACCACGACGCGCTCTACGAAGGGGTGCGCGCGCTGCCGTGGGAACGTGTGCTCGACGTGCGCCGCACGCTGGCCGTGGACGCGCAGATCCGCGATGCCGCGGTCGGCAGCTCGGCCTTCGCGGCCCAGCGCGTCAAGGACGCGATCGTGGATCGGCTGCGCGAGCGGTTGGGCGCGCGGCCGAGCGTGGACCGCCGCGACCCCGACGTACGCGTGGCGCTGCACTGGGTGGGCGAGCGCGCCACGGTCTCGCTCGACGTCGCAGGCGCGTCGCTACACGCGCGCGGCTACCGGACGCAGGCGGGCGAGGCGCCGCTCAAGGAGACGCTGGCGGCGGCGATCGTGCGCCTGAGCGGCTGGGATCGCGAGGCGCCGCTGATCGACCCGATGTGCGGCGCCGGCACGCTCGCGATCGAGGCGGCGATGTGGGCGCGCGCGATCGCGCCGGGCTCGCTGCGGGCGCGCTTCGGCTTCGAGCGCTGGGCTTGCCACGACGCGGCACAGCGGCGGCAGCTCCGCGAGCTGCGAGAGGAAGCGGCGGCGGGCGTGCGCCCTGCGCGCGAGGCGCCGCCGATCGCAGCCCGCGACCTCGACGAGGGTGCGCTGCGCGACGCGCGCGCCAACGCCGCCCGCGCGGGCGTCGAGCTCAGCTTCGCCCGCGCCGACGCACGCGCGCTGCACAAGGAGCACGCGCGCGCCTTCTTGGTCACCAACCCGCCCTACGGCGCGCGCCTGGCCAGCTCGGCCGCGTTCGAGCGCGAGCTGGCCGAGGCCTTCCGCCGGCTGTGCGGCTACCGCGTGTGCGTGCTCGCGCACGCGCGCGGCCTGCCACGCGCGATGCGCCTGCGCCCCGCGCTCGAGCACACGCTGTGGAACGGCCCGCTCGAATGCCGGCTGTTCTGCTGGGAGCCGTGAGCACGCGGCCGCGAACGAGCGGCGCGGCGCCCGAGCGTTCGATGCCGTGCAGCGCGGGCCTGGTTTCGCTGTGCTGCTCGCGTTGTGCGCTCGGCTGCTCGAGCTTGCCCCCCTCCCACCGCTGAGGAGCCCTCGCTTGCTGCTGAGCGAGTTTCACGGGCACGGCGCATGGGGCTCAGCGCGTGCAGGCCCCCGCCGCCGCAAACTGGCTGGGCCGGGCTGCGGCGGCCTACGATCGGCCGGTGGATTTCGTGCTGCCGCTCTTGCCGCGGGCGCTCGAGCTGGTCGGCGGGCGCGGCCACTACGAGCGCGTGGTCGACGCGGTGCTTCAGGCGCGTCGCAGCGTGTGGATCGCGACCGCGAATCTCAAGGAGCTGATGGTCGAGGCCGCGTTGCAGATGCCGGGCCGCCGCCGCGACTACCGCTCGGTGCTCGAGCGCTTCGACGAGCTGGCCGCGCGCGGCGTCGAGCTGCGCATCCTGCACGCCAGCCTGCCCTCACGCCCGTTTCGCGACGAGTTCGATCGCCACAAGCGTCTGGTGCAGGGCGGGCTGCAGCTGCGGCTGTGCCCGCGGGTGCACCTGAAGACCGTGATCGTCGATGCCGAGCTGGTCTACCTCGGCAGCGCCAACTGGACCGGCGCCGGGCTCGGAGCCAAGGGCGAGGGCCGGCGCAACTTCGAGCTGGGCATCGTCAGCAGCGACGAGCAGCTGCTGGACCAGGTGCAGGCGATGTACGACGCGATCTGGCGCGGCCAGCCTTGCGCGGGGTGCCGGCTGCGCGAGAGCTGCGAGGCGCCGCTGTGTGACGCGCAGTAGGCAGCAGCGCGCGGGCGGGCAACAGGAAGACGGGAAGGCGGGAAGCTCGGACCTCTCGATTCACGAGGTTGGCGCCGCACGCAGGCCGGCGCTGGCGGGCGCGCTCGAGGCCCACAAGCCTGGGGTTGCGCCCCGCTCGTGGGGTCCTCATCCTGGAGCCATGCGGACACAGGGGATGGTGCTGCTCACGTGCGTGGCCGCCGTTGTTGTGGCCTGCGGATGCTCCAAGTCGAAGCACGCGGGCGCAGGCCAGGCCGGCGCGGCTACCGGCGGGTCCGGGGCGGCTTCGGGCCAGAACAAGGGCAGCGGGCGTACATCCTCACGCGACGCCGCCGTAAAGCCCGGGTCCAGCTCAGCGGCCGACGCCGGCAAGGCGGACGCGGGCAAGGGCGGGACCGGCAAGCTGGACGCGGGCAAGACCGACGCCGGCAAGGATGCGGGCAAGACCGACGCCGGCAAGGATGCGGGCAAGACCGACGCCGGCAAGGACGCGGGCAAGACCGACGCCGGCAAGGACGCGGGCGCCGTGGCCGACACCTGCACCGGCAGCATGCCCTACGCGGCCTACGTGTCGGACGCGCGGCTGTGCGTATACGTGTTCGCGCAGGGGCTGGGCTCGCCACGCCAGATGGCGTTCGCGCCCAACGGCGATCTGTTCGTCAACAACGGCTCGGTCACCGTGCTGTGGGACGCCAACCACGATGGCACCAGCGACAACAGCGAGCGCGCGAGCTTCGCCAGCGCGTCGGGGCTGCGGCACGGGCTGGCGTTCTCGCGCGACGGCAAGTTCGTGTACGCGTCGAGCCAGACCACGGTCTACCGCTGGGCCTACACCAGCGGCTCGCACGCGGCCAGCGGCTCCGCCGAGGTGGTGATCGCGAACATCCCGGGCGGCGGGCACGACACGCGCACGCTGCAGTTCGATTCCACGGGCCGGCTCTACGTCAACATCGGCTCGGGGGGTAACGTCGACAACGCGCAGCAGCTGTGGGACACGCGCGGGCAGGTGCGGCGCTACACGCTGCCGGCGAGCATCCCTTCCGGCGGCCTCGACTACGCCACGAAAGGCGAGGTGGTGGCGTCGGGGATGCGCAACGAGGTGGGCCTGTTCATCGACGCCCAGGATCGGCTGTGGGGCGTGGAGAACGGGCGTGACGATCTCAGCGACAACGACTTCGGCGGCGATATCCACAACGACAACCCCGGCGAGGAGATCAACCTGGTCGACGGCAGCGGCTCGAGCTTCTACGGCTACCCGTTCTGCTACAGCGAGGGCCAGGTCAGCGGCGGCAACGGCCCGGGCACGCAGTGGGCGGATCAAACCTCGGCGCTCGATGTGGCGAACCAGAAGACCGACGGCTGGTGCAAGAACACCGCCAACGTCCATCCGCCGATGTTCGTCATGCAGGCGCACTGGGCGCCGCTCGGCATCATCCAGTACACCGGCCACGCGCTGCCGTTCAACGGCGACTTCCTGATCACCTCGCACGGTTCCTGGAACCGAGACCCCGCGACCGGTCGCGTGCTCGCGCGCGCGCACTACCAGAACGGCGCGATCGTATCGGTCCAGCCGATCGTCGGCCAGAAGGACTCCTCAGGGCAGCTGGTGCAGGGCAGCTGGGAAGCGCGCCCGGTCGACGTGCGCCAGGGCCCGGACGAGGCCGTCTACTTCTCTGATGACCAGGGCGGCCACGTGTTCAAGGTCGGGTACAGCAAGAACTGAGCGGAGCGCACCGCACCGCTTGCGAGCGCGGCGAAAAGCGCCTTTCATTAGGGGTTCCGCGTCCCGCTCCGGCGGCGCGGGCCTCATGGCTTACACCTGGTTTACCCTGGCGCGGCTCGTCCACAGTCTGCTGTTTCCGCTCGCGCTCGCTGCGGCGTGCAAGGCGCGCAGCGCGCAGCCGCATGCGGGCGCGCTGCCATGCGAGCTCGGCCCGCTTCCGGATTGCCGCGGCGCGGTCAGCTGCGACTTCGCGACCGAGCGCGCGCGCGACCAGCGTTGCAGCCCGGTGTCGGCGTTCGACCCCACGCCGTTTCTGGCGCGCTGCGGCAGCTACGACGCGGTCGTGTCCCGCGGTCTCGATCTGTCCTGGGCCGTGCTCTACGACCCGCACAGCGGCAAGCTCGCCGGCTCGTTCGAGCTCAGCGCGCACGAGCAGTGCACCGCGTACGACCCGGGCTTCGCGCTGGAGGGCGGCGCGGTGTGCGAGGCGCTCGATGGTCCCTGCCCCTGCGAGCCGGATGCGTCGTGCCCCAGCGAGGACGACGCCGGCTCGACCTGAGCGTCGCGCCGAGGCAGCCCCTGCCGCGCACGGCCGCGCTCAGGGCAGCGGGTCCGCGGTCTCGCTGGGCAGGCACGCCACGTCCGCGCCGAGGGCCGTGCCGCCCGCGGGCGCGAGCTCGAGCGTGCCGTCGTCCACCGCGCCGTAACGCAGCATCAGCAGGTCGAGCGCGTAGTTCTGGTAGACCCGGAACGGGCGCTTGGAGCCCTGCTTGGGAAACCGCGGCAGGGAGCGCTGCACGTAGCCGCTGGTGAAGTCGAGCCAGGGCTGCTCCTGCACGCTGGGGTCGGTGCGGCGTGGCGTGCACTGGCTCGCGCCAACGGCATCCATGTGCAGCAGCAGGCGGCACACGTACTCGGCGCTGAGGTCGGCCTTCAGCGTCCAGGACGCATTGGTGTAGCCGAAGGTGTAGGCCAGGTTCGGCACGTCGCTGAACATGCAGCCCTTGTAGTTCATCAGCTGGTTGGGCTCGACCTTGCGCCCGTCGACGACAAGCTGCATGCCGCCGAGGAAGACCAGCTCGAGGCCGGTCGCGGTGACCACCAGATCCGCTTCCAGCTCCTGCCCCGAGCGCAAGCGTATGCCCGAAGGCATGAAACGGTCGATGTGGTCGGTCACGACCGAGACCTTGCCTGCGCGGATGGCCTCGAACAGGTCGCCGTCGGGGACCAGGCACACCCGCTGGTCCCACACGTTGTAGCGGGGGGTGAAGTGCTTCTCGACGTCGTGGCCGGGGCCGAGCGCGAGCTCGACCTGGCGCACCAGCGCGCGATTGGCCCAGCGCGGCGTCCAGCGCGCGAGCTGGAAGAACAGCAGCCCGAGCAGCACGTTCTTCCAGCGCGTCAGGGAGTACGCCAGCTTGGCCGGCAGCCAGCGGCGCAGGAAATTCGCGATCGGGTCCCGGGCCGGCACCGACACGACATAAGTGGGCGAGCGCTGCAACATCACCACGTGAGCGGCCTTCTTGGAGAGCTCGGGCACCAGCGTCATCGCGGTCGCCCCGCTGCCGATCACCACCACCCGCTTGCCCTCGTACTCGACGTCGTCGCGCCACTGCTGCGGGTGCACGATGCGGCCCGCGAACTGCTCGGTCCCCTCGAACTGTGGAGTGTGGCCGGCGTCATAGGCGTAGTAGCCGCTGCACATGTCGAGAAAACGGCAGGTGAAGCGCTGCACCTGCCGCGCCGGCCCGCACTCGGTCTCGACCGTCCACAGCGCTTGCTCGCTCGACCACGAGGCGCGCGTGACCCGCTGTCCGAAGCGGATCTTGCGGTCGATGCCGTGCTCGGCCGCGGTCTCGCGCACGTAGCGCAAGATCGACTGGCCGTCGGCGATCGCCTTGGGCTCCTCCCAGGGCTTGAAGCGGTAGCCGAGCGTGAACATGTCCGAGTCCGAGCGGATGCCCGGATAGCGAAACAAGTCCCAGGTCCCGCCGATTGCCTCGCGCGCCTCGAGGATCACATAGGACTTGTGGGGGCAGCGCGTCTGCAGGTGGTACGCGGCGCCCACGCCGGAAAGCCCGGCGCCCACTATGATGACGTCGAAATGCTCGGCCACTGCTGCTGCCTCCGAGTCAGCGCACCCTACGGTGTTCGTGGGGGAAATGCCACGTGTGGCGTGCGGTTGCATCCAGCCGCGTGCCCCTCCGGCCGAGGCCGCCGCGAGAATTGTGAGGCGATGCGGCGCTTTTTCCTTGCAACCTCGCCGCGCGCGGGCGGCTTTACAGCATAATGGGGGGCGCACAATGCGGCTCAATGCAGCGCAGGATGCCGGCGCCGAGGGCGCGGCCGCGGGGGCGGATGTGGCACGAGCTCCGGAGGGGGCGGGGGCCGGTGCGCCACGCGTCCCCGGATCCGAGCCCGCGCTCATAGGCTCGGCCCTGCGGTTGGGCTCGAGCGTCGGCGGTGGCCGCCTGTCGCTGCTGCGCCGGATCGGCGAGGGCGGCATGGGCGTGGTCTACGAGGCGTTCGACGACGAGCGCAAGGCCAAGGTTGCGCTCAAGACCCTGAACAGGCTGGATGCCGCCAGCGTGTACGGGCTGAAGAACGAGTTCCGCGCGCTCGCCGGTGTCGTGCATCCCAACCTGGTGCGGCTGCACGAGCTGTTCGCCGAAGGCGACAGCTGGTTCTTCACCATGGAGCTGGTGCCCGGCGAGCGCTTCGATCGCTGGGTGCGGCCCGAGCCCGCGGCGAGGGTGCTCGACGAGGGCCGCCTGCGCGCGGCCTTCGCGCAGCTGGTCGACGCGGTGAACGCGATCCACGCCGCCGGTAAGCTGCACCGCGATTCTGAAGCCCAGCAACGTGCTGGTCACCGCCGAGGGGCGGGTGGTGGTGCTCGATTTCGGGCTGGCCGTGACGCCGGAGCCGGGCGCGGCCGGGCACACCCTGGACGATGAGAGCCTGAGCGGCACGCCGGCGTACATGGCGCCGGAGCAGGCGGCCGGGGGCATGACGACCCGCGCCAGCGACTACTACGCGCTCGGGGTGATGCTATTCGAAGCGCTGACCGGGGACCTTCCGTTCAGCGGTCGCTTCGGCGAGGTGCTCGCGCGCAAGCAGCTCTACGATGCGCCCCGCGCGAGCGCGGTGGCGTCGCGCCGGCGCCGCGCGGCCGCGCTCGAGGCCGCGCCCACGGTGTCGGGCTTGCGCCGCCCGCCCGAGGCGTCCGAGGGACCGGCGCAGCCGAGCGAGCCGCCCAACGTCGAGATCCCGGCCGACCTCGACGCGCTGTGCGTCGCGCTGCTCGCGCGCGAGCCGTCCGCGCGACCCGACGCCGCAGCGCTGCTGGCCGTGCTGGGTGCCGGCGCCGCGCGCGCACCTTCGGCGCGGCCGGGCGCGCGCCCGAGCCTGGCGCCCGAGCCCGCGCCCGAGCTGATCGGGCGTGAAGGCGAGCTGCGCGCGTTGCGCGAAGCGTACGCAGCCTCGCTCGGGGGCCAGGCGGTGGTGACGTTCGTCTCGGGCGAATCCGGCATGGGCAAGAGCGCGCTGGTCGAAGCGTTCCTCGCCGAGCTGCGGATCGAAGGGCGCGCGCTGGTGCTCGCGGGGCGCTGCTACGAGCGCGAGAACGTGCCCTACAAGGGATTCGACGCGCTGATCGACGAGCTCAGCCGCTACCTGCGCAAGCTGCCGCGCGAGCAGGCCGCCGCGGTGCTGCCGCGCGAGGTCTACGCGCTGGCGCGCCTGTTTCCCGTGCTCGATCGCGTCGAGGTGATCGCCGACGCGCCGAAGAAGCACGTGCCCGACCCGCAGGAGCTGCAGAGCCGCGCGTTCGTCGCGCTGCGCGAGCTGCTCTGGGCGCTGCGCGACCGGCAGCCTCTGGTCGTCTACATCGACGACCTGCAGTGGGTGGACCGCGACACCACGGTGCTGATGGGCTACTTGCTCGCGCAGCGCGAGGCGATCCCGGCGCTCGCGATCGGCAGCCATCGCGTCGAAGGCGGCGAGCACAACGCGCTGCTGCAGGCGATCATTGCCGGCGCGCGCGCCAACCGCTCGCTCGACGTGCGCGAGCTGCGCGTGCCGCCGCTGTCGGGCGAAGCGGCACGCCTGCTGGCGCAGCGCTGGCTGGGCTCGGACGCGCAGTCCACGGCGCTGGCCGCGAGCGTCGGCGAGGAGGCCCAGGGCAGCCCGTTCTTCGTGGGCGAGCTGGCACGCTTTGCGCAGCGGCGGGGCGCCGCGCGCCTGGGGCAGATCGCGCTCGACGAGGCGCTTTCCGATCACGTGGCGCAGCTGCCGCAGGCCGCGCGCGCGTTGCTCGAGCTGCTCGCGCTGGCCGGGCAGCCGCTGCCGTCGAGCGTGGCGGCCGAAGCCGCGGGCGCCGCCGACGGGCACGGCGCGCTCGATCTGCTGCGCGCCGAGCAGCTGGTGCGCGGCAGCGCGGGCGATGCGGGGGGGCGTCGCGTGGAGTGCTACCACGACCGCGTCCGCGAGGGCGTCAGCCGGGCGCTGCCCGCGCAGCGCCGCGCGGAGCTGTACACCGCGCTCGCGCGCACGCTCGCGCCGCGGCAGGATGCGGATCCCGAGCTGCTCGCCACCTGCTACGAGGTAGCAGGCGATCGGCCGCGCGCCGCCCGCGCCACGGAGCAAAGCGGTGACCGTGCGGTCGCGGCGCTGGCGTTCGAGCGCGCCGCGCGCCTGTACGAGCGTGCGCTCGCGCTCGGCAGCTTCGAGCCCGAACCGCGCCGCGCGCTGCAGATCAAGCACGCCGACGCGCTGGCCGGAGCCGGGCGCGGGCTGGACGCTGCGCGCGTGTACCGCGAGGCCGCCGCCGGGGCGGACGCCGGTCTCAGCTTCGAGCTCAAGCGCAAGGCGGCCTACCACTCGATGACGGCCGGACAGGTCGACGAGGGCCGGCGCCTGCTGTCGGAGGTGCTGTCGGCGATTGGCTTGCGGCTGCCGTCTTCTCCGCGGGCGGCGCTGGGGCGGGCGCTCTGGTCGCGCACGCGCCTGTGGTCGCGCGGCCTGCGCCTGGACGAAGCGAGCCTGAGGCGCACGCAAGACGGCGCCGCACATCGGCTCGACGCGCTGTGGACCGTGATCCAGGGCTCGTCCGGCAACGACCCGTTCGTGATGGTCGACATGCATGCCCGCTATCTGGCGCTGGCGCTCGACGTCGGCTCCCCCCTGCACGCGGCGCGCGGGCTGGGCTACGAGGCCTATCTCGCCAGCTTCGCCGGCGCTCCAGCCGAGCCCCGCGCCAGCGCGCTCGCGGCGCGGGCGCTCGGGCTGGCGGAGCGGGTCGGTGAGCCCGAAGCGCTCGGCTTCGTGGTCGGGGTCCATGGCTGCGTCACCGTCAACCTCGGTCGTTTCACCGAATCGCGTGCGCGCCTGGGCGAGGCGCTCGAGCTGTTGCGTTCGCGCTGCCGCGACGTGGCCTACGAGATCGCGTGCGTGGACGTCTACGACCAGACCGCGGCCTTTCACCTGGGAGAGCTGCGCGAGCTCGGCGCGCGCGCCAGCTTGCTGGTCGAAGACGCAGCGCGCCGCGGCGATCTGTGGGCGGCTACCATCCTCGGGACTTCGTCGGCTGTGGCCGGATGGCTGACTTCGGACGACGTTCCCGAGGTGCGCGCGCGCTTCGAGCAGGCCAGGCGCAGGCACCATCCGCAGAGCAGCTATCAATGGCAGGATGCGCACCTCATGCTCGGTGAGCAGCGGCTGCTGCGCTACGAAGGCGACAGCGCCAGCGCGTTCTCTCGCGCGTGCGAGCAGTGGCCGGCGCTGGCGCGCTCGCAGCTGCTGCGGGTGCACCTGGCGCGCGGGTTCTTCTCGTACGACCGTGCGGCGTCGGCAGTGGGCGCGCTGCGGCAGCGCGGCGCGGACCGCTCGCGGGCGCGTGCGGTCGCGCGTGAGGACGCGCGGGTGTTGCGCCGCACGCGGATGCGCTATGCGCCGGGCTGGGCCGCGCTGATCGAGGCCGGGCTCGCGCTGGCGGACGGGCGTCGCGAAACGGCGGCGCAGCAACTGCGCTTCGCGCTGGACCTGCTCGACCAGAGCGAGCTCGCGATCTACGCCGCGGCCGCGCGCCGCCGGCTCGGCGGGTTGCTCGGCGGCGACGAGGGCGCGCAGCTGCTCGTGCAGGGCGACGCGGCGATGCACGCGCAGGGCGTCCAGAACCTCGAGGCGATGACCGAGATGCTCGTGCCCGGCTGCACCAGCGTCTGAGCGAGCCGCCGCCCGCGGCGCGGGTCGCGCACGGGCCTCAGACCTTGCCCAGCGGATCGCGCTTGATCGGCACGTGTCCGGGCTGTGCGCGCACGCGCTCGAGCCAGGCGGCGACCCGTGGTCCGATCGACAGGCCGATGGCCTCGGCGCTCTGCGTGTAGGCGAAAAGCGCGATGTCGGCGATCGAGTAGCGCTCATCCACGAAGAACGCGCGTGTGCCGAGATGAGTCTCCATCACGTCGAGAGCGGCCTGCGCGCGTACCCGCAGGCGCTCGATCTCGTCCGCGCGCAACTTGTCGAGCCCGCCCCAATAGGTCCAGAACTTGAGCACCGCGACGTACGGCTCGTGGCTGTACTGCTCGAAGAACAACCACTGCAGCGTCTGCGCCCGCTCCCAGCGCCCCTCGGCGAGCAGCGGCGTGCCTTCCGCCAGGTAGCACAGGATCGCGTTCGACTCGGGCAGGCAGCGGCCGTCGTCGAGCTCCAGCACCGGGATCCGCCCGTTGGGGTTCTTCGCCACAAATGCCGGCAGCCGCGTCTGCGAAGGCGTGGCCAAGATGTCGAGCTCGCTCGTCTCGTAGGGCAGCCCGAGCTGTGACAGCATCAGGTGAACCTTGTACGCGTTGCCGGAGGGGATGGTCGAGTCGTAGAGCCGCACGCGCGAACCATGTCACGCGCGCGCCCGCGCAGCCACGACCAGCTTCCGCCGTGCGCCGACTCAGGATGGGGGAGGCGGAGGGTCCGCGGGCGACTCAGGCTTGGGCTTGGGCTGCAGGTATTGCTTGAGGGAAGGCGGCAGCTTGTCCCGGTAGGTCTCGGCGCGCTCCTTGGCAAACGCCTTCCAGACCGTGCCGATCTCGATCAGGCGCTCGCGCGTGAACTTCATCGGGTCGCTCTTGGGCATGTCTTCCATGAGGTGCCTCGTGCGCTGCTCGTTCTCGTCCTCCGAGCATGCGCGCAACCTGATCCGGAGGGATTTCGCCGACGTTTCTGCGGAGCAAAATCGGAAGGACGCGCGTTACGTAGGTTGATCCGCCGCGCCCTCCCGGCGCCACGGCCGACACATGTGTCATCCGCGGTACGTTCGGCCGGGGCTCGCGGGCGGGAGCTCACCGGCCTTGCGAGCTTTCTGGCAGCCGCCTGAAACGGGCATGCGCGCGGCGACGTAGACATCCAAAGGAAACATGAACGGAGAGAGACCATGAGCGACAAGAGCTATCGAGGCACGTGCTTTTGCGGAGCGGTCGAGCTGAGCGTGAGCGGGGAGCCGGTGGCCATGGGCTACTGTCACTGCGACTCGTGCCGGCGCTGGTCGGCTGGGCCGATCAACGCGTTTTCGCTGTGGAGCCCGGATTCGGTGAAGGTGGTCAAGGGTGCCGACCAGATCGGCAGCTACAAGAAGACCCCGCAGAGCCTGCGCAAGTGGTGCAAGCAGTGCGGCGGGCACCTGTTCACCGAGCACCCGCCCTGGAAGCTGGTCGACGTGTACGCCGCGGTGATCCCCGAGTTTGCTTTCAAGCCTGCGCTGCACGTGAACTACCAGGAGACGGTGCTGCACGTTCGCGACGGACTTCCCAAGATGAAGGACGTACCGGCGGAGATGGGTGGCTCGGGCGCGACCCTGCCGGAGTAGCGGCCGCGCAGGCAAGCGTCGAGCGGGCGGGCGCGGAATCGCTCGCGCGCGCTCGCTGCCCTGCTCTAGCTGCTAGATGAGAGCTCGTGGTTCGCTCCCGAATCGCGAGCTCTGATCTGGCCCGCGTTCGCGGCCCGCGCACCGCGGCGTTCAGCCGCGGCTGAGGATCAGCTCGAACAGCGCCTGCGCGCGGGCGAGAGCTGCGCGCCCCTGCGCGACACCAGCACCAGCTTCCGCGACACCACGGGCTGGTGCAGCGGGACCACGCGCAGGTTGGGATAGGCGCCGCGCTGCAGCGCCAGGCTCGGCACCACCGCGGCCGCGACGCCTGCCGCGACCAGGCCGACCGCAGTCGAGCTGCGCTGCACCTCGTAGTGCGCCTGCAGGCGCAGGTCCTGCGTCGCGAGCGCGCTGTCGAGCAGCGGGCGGTTGCCGCTCTCGGCGCCCACGAACACCAGCGGGTGCGGCTCGAGCGCGCGCCACGGCAGCCGCTTGCGGCTCGCCAGCGGGTGATCGTCACGGCAGATCAGCACGAAGCGGTCCTCGAGCAGCGGTAGGTCGACCAGCTCAGGGTGGCGCGGACCCGCGATGTTTCTCGCCCGAGAACCGGTCGAGTGCCTGCTGCAGCACGCCGACGGGAGCCGCGAGCGCCTGTGGCTGGGCCACTCCTACAGCCGGCCGCAGCTGGAGTGGTTTCACGCCGGCTCGGCGCTCAACGCCACCCGCCCCGCGCCCGCCTGACCGCTGCACCTGTCCGGTGTTGCGGAGACGCAACAGTAAGGTAGGAACACGGGAAGAGCACGCTGTCGAGGCCCAGCGCGCGCTGGCCCGGGTGCGTGAACGCGAGCGCGAGCAAGCAACCCCGAGGGCACCTCTCGATCGGCCGCGCGCTGCGCGTGCCCGCCCCGGCTGATCTCGCCTAGGTGCTGCTGCATGCCCCTTACAGTCGCCGCAGCGCGGCATCGGGGTCGGATGCCGACAACGGGCGCCCCAAGCACGACTTCCCCGGCGTCCCTCCGCCGGCTGGCGGACACCATTCCCCTGTAGCGGCGGCGCGATCGGGCGGGCGCCGCCGCGCCCGTTCGCCGGCGCCCGCGCGTGGCGCGGCGCACCGGCGAACGCGGCGCCGGCAGCGTCAACCGCCGGACGGGGCCGCGCCGTCGGGCATCGAGTCGGGCGGCGTGACGTCGCCCTCCGGGCTCTGCGGGTCGGGCATCGGCGCGCTGGCATCGGCGGGCGGCAGCTCGGCGTCGCTCACCAGCGCGGCGCAGGCCGCGGCATCGCCGCGGGTGTGGACCACCGTGCAGCGGTCGCTGCCGATGCCGTCTCCGGGGCACTCGCGCACGCTGCGGAACGCCGATTGCAGCGCTTTGTCCCAGCACTCGCTCACCACCCAGAGCTTGCCGTCTGCGATGTCTCCGCCGCTCACCACGAAGTCCGCGCGCCCGCCCACGCCGCGCTTGTGGCGCACCCGGGCGAGCACCAGCTCCTGCGCATCGGTGGACGTCTCCGGCAGGTTGCCGCGATACGCCAGGCGCAGCCGGTTGTAGCCGGCGGGCAGCCGCACGTCCTGAGCCAGCGCGTTGATCGGATCGGCCGCGGCGGGGTCGGGCGTGAAGTCGCGCAACGCATAGCCGAGCACGCTGCCGCCCGGCCCGTGCTTGAAGGCGGCGAGCAGCGTACCGCGCGCGAGCACGGTCGGGTCTGCATATGCGAGCGCGTCGAGATTCAGCCCCAGGCTGCCGGCGCCACGCCGCGGCGCGAAGCCGACCGTGATGCCTCCGGCCGCGACGCTCTTGAAGCCGTCGCTCGAGCCCGCGGGCCGCGCCTGCAGCAGCCAGCCGTAATGGCGCGCCGTGCCGTGGCGCAGGATGAAGCGAAACTCGGTCGCGCCGCGCGTGAGCGGGCCCCAGGTCTGCACCTTACCCACGGTGCTGGTCGGATCCATGCCGCGCACCAGCGCGACGATCGGCTGCATGAACCTGCGCAGCGCCTGGTTCAGATGGCTCACCGCTTCGCGACAGTGCGCCAGGCCGGGCGCGGGATCCGAGCTGAGCGCGGCGCCCAGCTCGTCGAGCGCCTGCGCGCTCTGATCGACCGCTGGATCGATCGCGTCATCGTCTCCGGCCAGGCTTTCGCTGGCGGTGTCGTCGCTGACGCTCAGCTCGTAGGCGGCTTGCTCGGGCACGCCCTCGAGCGCGTCGCTGCCCGATGAGCTCGTGTTGGCGGCACAGGCGCCGAGGCCGGCCGCGCACAGCACGGCGATTGCGAGTTGGCTGTAGATTGCGCGTGTCATGTCATGCTCCTTCTGTTCCGGCCCTGGCGGCCTTCCGCGGCGCCGGCACACACCGGGCCGAGCCTGTTTCAATCGGCGTCGTCCGAGCCGAAGCCGACCACCTCGTCCATCGCGTCCACCACGCCGTCGCGCTCGCGATCCGCGTACATGGTGCTCTTGCCCGCGAGACGCTTGCGGATCGCGAGGAACAGCGCGGGGTGGCGATCCACGTCGATCACCACCGCGCGCCTCTGATCGTCCCAGGGCGTGGTCTCGGCGCTGTCGATCTCGGGCGGCGCGAGCCAGCGCCGCGGGCGGAACGCCCACAGCAGCGCCCGATTCGCGCCGGCGTCCCAGCCGCCGGCCTGCGGTGCACGCACGCGCAGCGTGGCGTGCATGTCGGCGTACACGATGAACGCGGCGCCGTCGGCCCGCACGCCGTCGAAGAACAGCGAGCGTCCGATCAGCGCGGCCTGGCGTCGCGCCGGAGCGAGCGGCGCGTCGATCCCGCAGTAGCCGCCCGCGGGGACCTCGACCGCCGGGATCGCCGGCTCGCTGCGCCGCGAGATCAAGTCGAGCACGAACGGCCCCTGGACCACGGTGGGCGGCCGGGTCGTGTCGCAGGGCAGCCAGCGCAGCTCGCCCAGCACGAGCACCGCGTCCAGCACCGCGCCGCGCGGCAGCGCCGCATCGGTCGCGGGCGCCCCGCTGCCGGCGTCGGTCGCTTCGCTGCCGCCGTCGTCCTCGGCGGCCGCGGCCGCGTCCGCTGCCAGCGCCGCGTCGGGCGCCGGTGTCGCGTGCTCATCGTCGACGGTGATCCCGAGCGCGAGCGTCTGGTCTTCCACCGGATTGCCGACCCCGGTGGAGCCGCAGGCCGACAGCGCGAGCGCGCATCCCAGCAGCGCGAGAGCAGGCTTCATTCGGCTTCGTCCTTTTCGGAGCGCGACAGTGGAAACCACTGCAGGTTGAGCTGATAGACGACGCGGCCGTGCGCGTCGGAGTCGCACAGCTCGGTGATGGTTTCGCGGAACTGGTGGATGCGCTGCTTGACCTGCGCCGCGGTCTCGGGGCTCACGCACACCGTGAGCGCCGCGAGGTCGCGCAACTCGCGCGGCACCGATTCGATCGCTTGCCCTGCGCGCTCGAGCATCTGGCGGTGAAAGGCCGCGGCGCCGAGCGAGCGCACCTCGTGCTCGGTGGTCAGCGTGGGCTCGCCACGCACCACGCGGCCGCTCTTGGCGTCGCGCACCAGCAGCCCGAGCGAGAGCAGCAGCTTCATCGCTTCGGCCGCCTCGGCCGGCGTGATGCGCGGGCACAGCTGGCTGGCGACCCAGCGCGGCTCTTCCTGGAAGTCCTCGCGCGCCGCCAGCTCGCGAATCGCGGGGTTGTACCAGTGCGACAGATACGCGAACAGCTCGCCGTCGATGCGGCGCGCCTGGCGGAAGCGGCGCGAGGCGGCGATGCGCTCGAAGGCGCGGTTCTTGGCCGCCAGCGTCTGTGCCTGGCCGAAGGCCACCAGGTCCGAAAAGAACTCCGCCTCGCCCGGCTCGAGCCCGAGCGCCGCGGCGAAGCGCTCGACCGAGTCGGGGCCGAGGTTGCGCTCGCCGTCGATGACCAGCTTCAAGAAGTTCGGCGAGCGCAGGCCTGCGAGCTTCGAGAACAGGCGAAACGAAAAGCTCGGCCGGGCGCGCTTGGCCGCCTCGTAATAGGCGCGCAGGTAAGCCCGGTAATCCAGGAAGTCGTAGACGCTGACGCCGTTGTCCGGGCTTCTGCGGGCCTTGCGCTTGGCTGCCATCGCTGTGTCAGCATGCGGGGCACGGGTCTGTCGATCAAGAAGCTCATGGAAAATTTTGTATACGAATAGAATACATAGATTGAAGTAATATCAAGTGGTTATCAGAATCATATTGGGGACATATACGTAACTTCAGAATACGAAAATGGTGAATGCGGGCCCTTGCCCGGGGTCGGCTGCGAGCCGGCCGCGTAAGCCGCAGAGCTGGTTGCCGGGCGCGCGCGTGCCCTACGGGCTGGGATCGGGCTCGGGTCCTAACCCCGACCCAGCGGGTAGCGGCTCAGCGCTTCGTAGCGCGCGCCTTGCGACGACAGATGCGAGCGGAAGAGCGTGAGCTCGGACACCTGTATGGCGAGCGGCACAAGCTCTACGGCGCCGAGCAAGGCTTCGAGGCGCAGCGGGCGCTTGCAGCGCGCGACGGTGAGATGCGGGCTGTAGGGACGCGCTTCGGGTGGAAAGCCCAGTGGCCCGGTCTGCGCGGTCAGCGCGTCGTAGAGCGCGGCCATCGCCTCGGCGCCTCGGCTCACGCCGATCCACACCACGCGCGCAGCGCGCGCCGAGGCGAACGTGCCGGCGCCCGACAGCTCGAGCTCGAACGGTGCCTGCGCGCTGGCCGCGCGGGCGCAGGCGTCGCCCAGCGCAGCCACGGCAGCGTCCTGCACCGCGCCCAGAAACTGCAGTGTGAAGTGCCAGCTCTCGGGCGCCAGCCAGCGCAACTGTGCGGGAGCTTGCTCGCGCACGGGGCGCAGCGCGCGCTCGAGCTCGGCGCGGGTGCAATGGTCGAGGTCGATTGCGGTGAAGAGCCGCGGCATCAGGGAGCGCCCGCGGCTCGCGGCGTGTAGAGCCCGCTGCGCGCGAGCAACTCGAACACGGGCTCGAACGCCCGCGCGCGGCCGAGCTGCAGCAAGTGCCCGCCTGCAAAGCTGGTCACCTCGACGCCGAAATGCTCCGCCAGCGGGCGCGAGTGCGCAAGCCCGGTCACGGCGTCGTGCTCGCCGGCGATCACGATCACGTTGCCGGGCGCCACCTTGGAAGGGCGTGCGAGCGGGCTTATCACGCGCTGGGCGCGGCGCAGCGCCTCGGCCTGCGCGCGCTGCTCGGCCGCGCTGCCCAGCATGCGTCCGTGCTCGTGCGCGAACGCGTCGATCGATGCCAGCGGGACGAACAGCACCGCGAAGCGCAGGCGCGCGTCGAGCGTGGCGAGCAGCGCCGCGGCGTAGCCGCCCAGGCTCATGCCCATCACGCCCAGCGCGGGCGCGCCGCGGCGCTCGAGGTAGTGGAATAGGGCTTGGTGATCGCGCACCAGCTGGCGCATGCCCTCGATCGTGAAGCGCGGATCGCCCGAAGGAAACGCAGGCGGTCGCAGGCCGCGGCGCTGGTCGCGGCGCGCGCCGTGAAAGGGCAGCACGCTGAGCACGACGTCCATGCCGCCCGCGAACAGCCTGCGCACGGGCCACAGGCGTTCCTCGAGCACAAGCGTGCCGCCCATGAAGCCGTGCAGCATCACGGCGCACGGGCGTGGCGGGCCAGTGTGGCGAAACCAGCGCGCCATCGCGGTGCGGTTCGCGCGCGCCGCGAGGTACTTGTCGCGCAAGCTGCCGCTGCGATCGAAAGGGGGATGCGCGCGCGGAGGACCGCCGGCGTCGCCAGCGAGCAAGTCGCCAAGCGCCTGGTCGGTCCAGAGCGGCTCGAACGCGCTGGGCCAGCGCAGCTCGAGCACCTCGCCGTCGCGGCCGAGGCCGCGCACGCGCTGGATCTCGGGCTCGATCGGATCGGCACGGCCGAAGAAGCTGCTCGGATCGGCGAGGTACTCGGGGCGATCGTAGAAACGCTCGATCAGGGCAAGGGCTTGCAGCCGCTCGTCGTGGCCGAGCGCCGTGGGCCCGCGAGGCGCGAGCGCGGTCCCGGTGAACGCACGGTCGAGGCGCAGGGCGAGCTCGCGGGTGGTGGCGCGAAACAGGGAGCGCGGCACGGCGCAAGGGTACTGCGGTTTGGCGGGGAGGCCAGGCGCGCGCAGAACCACGAGGCGGTGGACGCGAAGCAGCAGATCGCGCCGGGAGGGGAGGCAGAAGAGCGTGCTGGGAAGCGAGGTGCCGCGCTGGCAGCAGGGGCAGAGAATCGTGCTGGGGCGCAACGGGGGTCGGGTGAAGGGGCTGAATGTGCGATGGGTGACCAGGTTTCGAGGGTTGGATGCCACGTACCGTATGGGAGAGCACTCGGCTCCAGCTGCGGCACGTTGCGGACGACGCGTGCTGCGACAGCTTCAGGAAGAATCGCCATGAGCTTTGCGCCGAAAGTACCCGTCATCGGTTTGTTCGCCCTGGCCGCTTGCGCAGCGTCGGGCGCGTCGTCCGGTTTCCCCCCGGCGCGCCGGGCGTCGGCGGAGGCTCCGGCAGCGGAGGCACGCCGGGGATCCAGGCGGGCGGCGGTGCGGCCGTCGCCGGCCCAGGCGGTACGGGCGGAACGTTGGGCGGCGGAACCGGCGGGGCCACCGGGGGAGCGGCCCAGAGCGGTGCGGGCGCGGGTGTGGCCGGAACGGCCGGCGGCGCTGCCAGCCCCGGCACCGGCGGTGCGACTGGAACCGGCGGCAGTGTGCCCGCGGGCGGCATCGCGGGCACGGGCGGCACCGCGGGCACGGGCGGCACGGGCGGCACGGGCGGCACGGGCGGCACGGGCGGCGGTACGGGTGGGTCGAGCGCTGCCGGCAGTTGGTGGAAGCCGACCGCGGGCCTCTCCTGGCAGTGGCAGATCGGCGGCGGCACGATCGACCCGAGCCTCGCGGTCGACGTCTTCGACATCGACTGGGAGCAGAGCGCCAGCGTCGTTACGCAGCTGCACCAGGCCGGCAAGAAGGTCATCTGCTACGTCAGCGTCGGCAGCTACGAGGACTGGCGGCCAGACGCGGGCGATTTCCCCGCGGCGGTGCTGGGCAACGACTACCCCGGCTGGCCCGGCGAGCAGTTCGTGGACATCCGCGCCCAGGCGTTGCGCGACATCATGGCGAAGCGCCTCGACGTCTGCCAGAGCAAGGGCTTCGACGCGGTCGAGCCCGACAACATGGACGTGTTCAGCGACAACTCAGGTTTTCCGCTCACGCAGTCCGACGGTGTCGACTACGCGAAATGGCTGGCCACCGAGTGTCACGATCGCAACATGGCGATCGTGCAGAAGAACGCCTCCGAGATCACCTCCAGCATTCAATCCAGCTACGACGGGGCGCTCACCGAGGACTGCTACGCCGGCGGCAACTGGTGCTCGGACATGCAGCCGTACATCGACGCCAACAAGCCGGTCTTCGCGTGCGAGTACAACTCGGGCCAATTCGACGCGGCCTGCACCTGGGGCAAGCCGAAAAAGTACAGCTTCATCCTCAAGAACATGGACCTGACCGCACCGGTCACTTTCTGCCCATAGCGGCGCGCAACGCGTGAACGAACGCCGGCCGCGACCGAGCAGGTTGCGCTCGTCGTCGCCGTCGCGAACACCGCGCACGGATCGTGCTGGGCGGCCGGGAGGGGTCGGGGGGTGAGGGGGTTCGGGACGGGCGGCTTGCACTTGCGTCGGTTGCGGTGAGGCGGCGAGGCTTTCCCGCGACGCGCAAGCCGCCCTCGGACGCGCATGCCAAGCGGGTGTTGCCCGCAGGCGCTTGTCATGCGCGTACGCCCTCACCCCCTCACCCCCCGACCCCTCCCGGCCTTGCGCGGTGCCGAGCTTGGCGGCGCGTGGGCGTTGGCGAACGAACAGGCGCGGACATCGCGAGCGTGGCGGTTTAGACAGCAAGCCCTGCTCGGCAGAAGGGGCCGCCGGGTTGAGATCACGCTGGATCGTGCCGGAAGGCGGAAGATCGTGCAGGGGAGGTGAGGTGCCGCGTTGGGAAACGAGGCAGAAGATCGTGCTGGGCGGCCGGGAGGGGTCGGGGGGTGAGGGGGTTCGGGACGGGCGGCTTGCACTTGCGTCGGTTGCGGTGAGGCGGCGAGGTTTTCCCACGACGCGCAAGTCGCCCTCGGACGCGCATGCCAAGCGGGCGTTGCCCGCAGGCGCTTGTCATGCGCGTACGCCCTCACCCCCTCACCCCCCGACCCCTCCCGGCCTTGCGCGTGTGCCGAGATCGACGGAGTCGGCGAGCCCGAAGGAGCTGGTTGCTCAGGCGGCAAGGCGTATCACTCGATCCTTCATGGTAGAAGCTGTCGGCATGGGTTCGACTCTTGGTGGAGATGACCCGGACCACGACCTTCCGCCGGAGGTAAAAGCCGCAGAAATCCGCCGGCTATTGCGTTTGGCGCGAGAAATGCTGGGCAAGCCTGGAAAAGCGCGGGAACGGCGACAGATTTTGCGTAGACTCAACGAGTTGGCACGCAAGAAATCCAAGAGGAGTCACCAGGGCTAGCGACGATGGACGTCAAGATCGCCAGCACCCCGGGCCAGATCGCGGAATACCGGCGCCTCCTGCGAGACGACCGATCCATCGGGACTCTGCGTAGGGCGCTTGCCTTGGTGGAGCAGGTGATTGGGCTGCGGTTCGTCCTTCCGGCTGACGATGAGGAGCCCCGCACAGCGTCCGAATATCCGATCTCCGAGAATCTACGCGAGGAGTACCGCGAGCGTCTTGAAGAGCTCAACCTGCAGGTCCGCAGGGAGGCCGAAGCTCGACGGAGTCGACCGCGTCTCGACGCTGGTGATCGTGACCTTCTTGAGCTCACGTGGAAGACGATCGTCTACTTGACTCTTCCAGTGCCGGTAGCGCCCGGCCCAAGGTCGGGAGCGCCCACGTTTCACCTTACGGGTAACGTGAGCTTCTTCGACGACATCCGGAGCATTGTCTTCGAGACTGCTGCTGACGAGCTGCTGCCGGCGCTGAAGGGTCAGAAGTGGGTCGGCCTTCGTCGAACCTTGGTGGACGCGTTGCGGTTCCATGTGACATTCTTCTGGGGCCATGAGCCTGCGCATCAGCACTACCTTCGGAGTGTCTTCTACGAGGCGATCGGCGATGACGAGTTGGCTGGGCGCGAGCTGCTGAACGCCAGTCGGGCGACAGCGGCGAATTCCCCCGACTACTTCGTCAAGAGATACACATACTGGTCCTTTCTCGTGGACCATCAGCGTCTCGACGAAGCAAAGGCATTCGCGTTGCAGGTGCTTCGCGAATGTCCACCGGAACATGTCTCGGACGCTCAGGAGCTCGTGGACACTTCCTACGGCCTTCTGCATCGCCCGCAACCACCCGATGGTACCGGTAGGGCGCGCCGCGCATAGCATCCGGGCACCCAGACGCACCACCTGCCGAGGGCGTAGGGGACGCAGCCTCGGCACGACGCAAGGCCGGGAGGGGCCGGGGAGTCGGGGTGAGGGCGTACGCGCGTGACAGGCGCATGCAGGCAAGGCTCCGCCTGGCACGCGCGTCCGAGGGCGGCTTGCGCGTCGCGGGAAAGGCTCACCCGTTTCACCGCAACCGACGCAAGTGCAAGCCGCCCGTCCCGAACCCCGGCTCCCCGGCCCCTCCCGGCCGCCTAGCACGATCGTCGGCGAGCGATGCACACAACCCGAAGAGGCCGCGACGTGGCTTGGCCACGCGCGGCCTCTCACTCACGGCTCTCGTCTCACGCCACTTCGAACAGGCCTGCGGCGCCCATGCCGCCGCCGACGCACATCGTGACCACCACGTACTTGGCCTTGCGGCGCTTGCCCTCGATCAGCGCGTGGCCCACCATGCGCGCGCCGCTCATCCCGTACGGGTGGCCGATCGAGATCGCGCCGCCGTTCACGTTCAGCTTGTCGTTGGGGAGGCCCAGCTTGTCGCGGCAGTACACCACCTGCACCGCGAACGCCTCGTTCAGCTCCCACAGGTCGATGTCCGAGACCTTCAGCCCGGTACGCTCCAGCAAGCGCGGGATTGCGTACAGCGGCCCGATGCCCATCTCGTCCGGCTCGAGCCCCGAGATCGCCAGCCCGCGGTAGATGCCCAGCACCGGCAGGTTGCGCTTCTCTGCCAGCTTGCTGTCCGCCACCACGCAGGCCGAGGCGCCGTCGGAGAGCTGGCTCGCGTTGCCCGCCGTGATCGTCTCGGTGTTGTTGACCGGCTTCAGCCCCGAAAGCCCCTGCAGATTCGTCTCGGGCCGGTTGCCCTCGTCCTTCTGCAGCGTGATCTCTTTGTAGCTGCGCGCGCCCGTCGCCTTGTCCACCAGCTGCATCGTGGTCTTGAACGGCACGATCTCGTCGTTCAGCTTGCCCTCGGCCTGCGCCTTGGCGGTGCGCTGCTGGCTCTGCAGCGCGTACTCGTCCTGTGCCTCGCGGCTCACTTTGTAGCGCTTCGCCACCACGTCCGCGGTCGCGATCATCGGCATGAACAGCTCGGGCTTGTTCTTCATCAGCCAGTCGTCCTGGTACTCCGGCGTCATCGGGTTGTTGGGGTCGGGGACGCTGGTGCCCGCGAAGTGGTGCAGGTTCAGGTTGCCCTGCACCAGGCTGATCGACTCCACCCCGCCGGCCACCATGAACGGCACCTTGTCCACGATCACGCGCTGCGCCGCCATGCTGATCGCCTGCAGCCCCGAAGAGCAGAAGCGATTCACGGTGGTGCCTGCGGTCGTCACCGGCAGGCCGCCGCGCACCGCCGCGTTGCGCGCCACGTTGTGGCCGGTCGCGCCTTCGGGCAGACCGCAGCCGAGGATGCAATCTTCGACCTCCTTGGGGTCGATCTTCGCGCGCTCGACCGCATGCTTGATCGCGTGGCCGGCCAGCGCCGTGCCGTGGCTCAGGTTGAGCGATCCGCGAAAGGCCTTGCCGATGCCCGTGCGCGCCGTGGAAACGATGACTGCGTCTGCCATGAATGATCTCCGTTAGTAGAAGGCCGGTAGGCCGGCTGACCAGTACGAATGCGACAAGTTGCGAAAGTGGAGCGAAGCGACCCCGTGGAAGGGTGGGCCCCCGACAGCTTGGCTGGCGGGGCGGGAGGGTCGCGTGACCCTCTCGGTCACGAGGCAGGGTATACAGAGGTGTTTACCCGACCCCGCGGACCCGGTCTAGCAGAACCCGGCCCGAGAGCCAAACCTCGTCCGCCCGCTCCGCCCTCCGCCGCGCCCTTGGCCGCCGTCTGGTCGATGGCGTGTCCGCCAGCGCAACGGCCGCAGTCTGCGCGCGCAGCGACTGGCACAACCTCGGGCCGCGCACGAGACCGTGCTCGCGAGTATGTGTGAGCGCAGCGAACCTCGCGCGAGGGTGGGGCCCCAACGGCTTTGCCGGTGGGGCGGGAGGGGCGCGTGCCCCTCCCGGTTGCAACTACCGCTGCGCGTCGTCGCTCACGAGCTGCTTGAGCTGCCAGGTCTGCTTGTGCGCCTTTTCGATCGCGGCCAGGCGCGCCTCGTTCAGTCGTCCCATCAACACCGAGATGCTCACGATGTGCCCCAGCCCCACGTAGCACAGGAACAGCATCGTCGCCCCGGGCGAGAAGTAGTGCATCCGCGGCAGCACCAGCATGTAGCCGTCGCGGAACTCGTACGACGGCGGAAGCAGCCCCACCGCTTCCAGCGCCAGCGGCACCACCACCGCCAGCACCCCGATGCTGATCACCAGCGCGCGCGCCCCGCGCGTTGGTGTGTTGAAGCTCGCCGCCATCGTGCTCATCGCCGCCAGCCCCGGGATCAAGAACAGCGGCCCGAACATCGTGCTCATGAAGCCGATCGCCAGCGTGCCGCTGATCACGTTCGCGAACAGCCGGTAGCTGGGCGAGACCAGGCCGCGCGCGCTGATGAAGGCCGTGGCGCTAGTCACTGCGCTGACGGCCGCGTACAGCCCCAGCGCGATCCAGCTCTTGACCCCCATCGCCAGCACCAGCCCGGTCGTGATCACGAACGAGAGGTGGTACCAGCCGCTCATGTTCGCGGTGTAGCGGCCCGAGTCCTCTTCCTCGTGTGCCACCTCGACCCGCTCTTCCTCGGGCAGCTCGCCCGGCGGCGTGGCCAGCAACCGCAGCAGCACGCGCTGCGCCTCGGTGTGCGAGGGGTCGAGCGCCAGGGCTCGCCCCACCTCGCGCAGCGCGCGCACCCGCTCTTCCTTGGCGTTGGGGCCGCCCGCCAGCGCGTACTCGGCCGCCACCTCGGCGGCGCGCGCGTGGGCCTGCGCCATCTCGCGCATCAGCTTGAGATCCTGCTCGCCGTCGAGATAGCGCTCGATCGCGTCGTGCAGCTCGCGCACCGAGGCGAAGCGGTGCTCCCTGTTGAGCTGCGTGGCCTTGACGCAGATCGCGTCGAGCTCCGAGGGGATGCTGCGCTGGGGTGCGCGGAACGAGGGCCGGCCGTCGGCGCCCGCCACCGTCGAGGTCATCATGCCCGAAACGCTGCCCCGCGCGTGCAGCGGTTGCAGCGCCAGCGTCTCGTAGAGAATCGCGCCGAGCGAGTACACGTCGGCGCGCGCGTCCATGCCCGCGGTCTCGCCGCGCGCTTGCTCCGGTGACATGTAGCCCGGGGTCCCCAGCACCGCGCCGTCGAGGGTGTCGGTGCTGCCGTCGCGCGGCAGCGCGACCGGCCGCTCGCCCAGCAGATCGGGCAGGCCCGCTACCTTGGATAGACCCCAGTCCAGCACGTAGACCTCGCCGAAGTCGCCGAGCATGATGTTGCTCGGCTTCAGGTCGCGGTGCAGCACGCTGCGCGAGTGCGCGAAGTCCACCGCTAGGCAGGCCGCGGAGAACGCGCGCAGCAGCTTGCGGCGCGGGTAGTTCTCGATGAAGTACTTGTCCTTGGCATTCAGGCCGTCGATGATCTGCTCGATCGTCTTGCCGTGGACGCGCTTCATCGTGAAGCTGATGCGTCCATCGAGCGTGCGCGACAGATCGTAGACCGGCACGATCGAGGGGTGCTCGAGCTGGCCCTGGATGCGCGCCTCGCGCACGAAGCGCGCCACCGTGTCCGGGTGCTTGGCGTAGCGCTGGCGCAACACCTTCATCGCGACGTCGCGGCCGACGCGCGTGTCGTGGCACAGGTGAATGCGCCCCATGCCGCCTTCGCCCAAGACTGAGCGCTCGAGATAACGGTCGCGCTCGTGTACGGCCTCGGGTGGCAGCCCATTCTTGGTGAGCAGGTCGGCCTCGGGTTGCACCGGCGGATTGCGCGCCGCCGCCGCGGTCCCTGCCTCGCCGTACAACGCTCGGCTGCCCGACGCCCCCTCGGCCCGGGGCATGTGCACGAGCGTGACCGGATCGCCCTCGCCCTCGCTATGTCGATTTTCGGCCATACGGACGGATTGTACTCGCTTCCGATTGTAGCGTGGACCGGCGTTCGACGGTTAGGTCAACCGCAGGACGACGGGCTCCCCCGCGGGCCGGCCGGGCCGCACCCGCGCCGCCCTCCTTACTCCTGTTGCCGTCAAGTGCAAGAAGGCGTTGGCCAAGTGACGGGCGCTCAAGATTTTCAGCCACGGACCGCGCCGCCCGGCCGCTGCCGCGGCGCCAGGCCCAGTCGGGCGTAACTGAGGTCGCGGTCACGCGCGATCGCGTCGATCACGGCCGCCACCTGCTCGACGCCGAGCTGCAACACCGTTGAGACATTGGCGCGCGCGACTCGCTCGTGCAGCGGGACAGCCGCCTGTTCGAGCGACCCAAGCGGGATCCCTGCGAGCTCCTCCGCATCGAGAAAGCGCGTGCCCTGCGCCTCGCCGTGCCGCACGGCCTCGAGCGCGGCGTGCCGTACGAG
Organism: uncultured delta proteobacterium; assembly: GCA_963778655.1. Classification (GTDB taxonomy): domain Bacteria; phylum Myxococcota_A; class Polyangia; order Polyangiales; family JAFGIB01; genus CAVZVA01. Next base: position 611,000 of record CAVZVA010000003.1, on the reverse strand, counting down.
CTGCAAGCTCGGGTCGGGGCTGCGCCGGATGAAAGGCACGAGCCGGGCCGGCGAGCTGGTGTCGGCGGCCGCATCCGGGTGAAAGTCGGCGACCGCGAACGCGCTCGAACGCGCGCGCGCCGGCGACCCCAGGCGCGCGCGCACGCCAGCTGCGAAATGCTGAAACGCGACGCGGTCGAGGCGTGCTTCGGGATAGATGAGTAGGCCGATGTCGGCGCTTTCATCACACTCGAGCCCTTCGATCGCCTGCAGCGTGGGCTCGAGCTCGGGCAGCTCGCCGAACAGCACGCGGCTCTGCACTCGGCCCCGCGCGCGGGCCGGCGCGGCCCACGGGCAGAAACCGAAGGCCTCGACCACCTCGCGCACGTAGCGGTCGTGGATGCGCAGCGCCTCTGCGCGCAACGCCTCGTGGTCGCTCATCACTGGGGCTCCTCCCGCCCGGCCGCTGACAAGCTGGCGCGGCGCTCCTGGTCGCGCAAGCCCGTCCCGAAGAGCGCGCTCCAATGCTATGCTCGGCCGGGGGCATGCAGAGAAGGCTCGTTCCGATCCTGTTCGGACTCGCGTTCGGCTGCGGCCTTGCGCATGCGCAGGGAGCCGGCGTCGGCCAGGGCATCTACCGCTACAAGAACGCCCAGGGGCGGGTGGTCTACACCAATATCGCCGAGCAGGTGCCGCTCGACCAGCGCGCGACGGCGCCGGTTGACCTGCGTCACGTCGAGCTCAACACCGAGACTGGCAACGAGCTGCACCGGCGCATCGCCGAGCAGTACGCCGCGCTGCACGGCTCGCCCTACTGCAAGAAGCTGCGCGCCGCGGCCGACGAGGAGTTTCTGCGCAGGCTATGGGACGACTTCGCGCCGCTGGTGCTGTGCGGCGGCGGCCTGCTGATGCTGCTGCTGTTCTCGCCGGCAGCGATGCGGCGCTTCGGCGCGCCGACTTGGGCGCGCGTGCTCGGCATGGCGATTCCAGGGCTCGCGCTTTCCGGGCTGGTGATGTTTTCGATGAGCTACACCAACAAGATGATCGTCAAGATCAAGCACCAGGCCAAGCCTTGCATGCGCGAGACCTTCGCCAAGCTGAGCGAGGAGAAGGACGCGGTGCTCAAGCAATCGCAGCTGGTCGAGCAGCTCAAGCGCGAAATTGCGACGCTAGAGCAGGTCCGTCAATGAGCTCGCTCAGCCGGCGCGCTCATCGCTGCGTTTGGGGCGCAGGTTGCAGGCCAGCACCTTCTTGCGGATGCGAATCGCGTCGGGCGTGATCTCGACCAGCTCGTCGCGGTCGATGAACTCGAGCGCCGACTCGATGGTGTGCACGCGCGGTGGCGTCAGCAGCACGTTGTCGTCGCGGTTCTTCGAGCGCACGTTCGTGAGCTTCTTCTCGCGGCACACGTTGACGTCGAGATCGCTCTCGCGGTTGTGCTCGCCGACCACCATGCCCTCGTACACCACCGCTTGCGGACCGACGAACAGGCGCCCGCGCGGCTCGAGGTGAAACAGCGCGTACGGCGTGACGGCGCCGCCGCGGTCCGAAACCATGGCGCCGTTCTTGCGCCGCAGCATCGGCCCCGAGTACGGCTGCCAGCCCTCGAACAGGGTGTTGAGCAGCCCGGCGCCGCGGGTGTCGGTCAGAAACTGCGAGCGGTAGCCGAGCAGCGCGCGCGCCGGGCCGACGAACTCGAGCCGCGTGCGGCCGGCGCTCGAGGCGTACAGCTTGTCCATGCGTGCACGGCGCTCGCCGAGCGCGGCGGTCACCACGCCGACATGCTCGTCGGGCACGTCGACCACGATGCGTTCGGTCGGCTCGAGCTTCTGGCCGCCTTCCTCGCGCACCACCACCTCGGGGTTGCCGAGCGCCAGCTCGTAGCCCTCACGCCGCATCGTCTCGACCAGCACGCCGATCATCAGCTCGCCGCGCCCGTAGACCACGAACACGTCGGGCTCGTCGGTCTCCTCGACGCGTAGCGCGAGGTTCTTCTTGGTCTCGCGCAGCAGGCGGTCGCGCAGATGGCGCGAGGTGACGAACTTGCCGCTCCTGCCCGCCAGCGGCGAGGAGTTGACCTGGAAGCGCACCTGGATCGTGGGCGGCTCGACCTCGATGCGCGGCAGCGCCACCGGATGCTCGGGGTCGGCGATAGTGTCGCCGATCGCCACCTCGTCCATGCCGGCCAGAGCGACCACGTCGCCGGCGGCTGCGGCCTCGGTGCGCTGGCGACCGAGCCCGGCGAAGCCGTAGAGCTGCACCACCTTGGCCGCCGTCTGTCCGCTGGCGTGGATGCGTGTGATCGCCTGGCCCGCGGCGATGCGTCCGTGCAGGATGCGCCCGACCGCCAGGCGGCCGACGTAGTCGTCCCAGTCGATGTTGGTGACCAGCATCTGCAGCGGCTTGTCCGGATCTCCCGCGGGCGCCGGGACCGACTCGAGAATGGTCTCGAACAGCGGCGTGAGGTCCGCGCTCTCGTCGTTGGGTCCACGCTGCGCGATGCCGCGCGTGGCGATGGTGTAGAGCACCGGGAAGTCCGCCTGCTGGTCGCTCGCGCCGAGGTCGCAGAACAGGTCGAAGGTGTGGTCCAGCACCTCGCTCGGCCGCGCGTCCTTGCGGTCGATCTTGTTGATCACCACGATCACGCGCAGGCCGAGCTCGAGCGCGTGCTTGAGCACGAAGCGGGTCTGTGGCAGCGGGCCCTCGGCCGCGTCCACCAGCAGCAGCGCTCCGTCGGCCATCTGCAGCGTGCGTTCCACCTCCCCGCCGAAGTCCGCGTGACCCGGGGTGTCGATGATGTTGATGCGCGTGCCCTGGTAGAGCACCGAGGTGTTCTTCGCCAGGATCGTGATGCCGCGCTCGCGCTCGAGGTCGTTGCTGTCCATGACCCGCTCGACCACGGCTTCGTGGGCCTTGAAGGCGCCCGTCTGGCGCAGCATCGCGTCGACCAGCGTCGTCTTGCCGTGGTCCACGTGAGCGATAATGGCGACGTTGCGCAGCGCGCTGGTCGCGGGCATGGCGTTGCGAGGCGAGGGAGTTTCCACGGAGAGCGACATCGGTGACTGTGCTTCGTTCACCGGCCTCGGGTCGCCCGTGTTTCGGGCGCGATCCCAGCGGGCGCGGTGCGCACTGCTAGCACGTGCAGCACGGGCCGGCAACTTGCGGGTGGGCAGCGCAGGCCGGGTGCTCGCGCGCTGCGCGGCGAGAAATCGCCCGCGGGCGGCCTGCCGTGCTGCGCCGGCGCGGCGATCGGCGCTATGCTGCCATCACCCCCTGCGGCTTCCGCCCTGCACCATGACCCAGCGGCGCGACTTCCGGCACACCAAGATCATCTGCACCCTCGGACCGGCGAGCAGCTCGAGCGAGATGATCGAAAAGCTGGCCAAGGCCGGCATGAACGTGGCGCGCCTGAATATGTCGCACGGCGACCACGAGAGCCACCTGCTCGGCATTCGGCGCATCCGCAGCCTCAACCGCCAGCTCAATCACCCGATCGCGTTGATGCTCGACCTGCAGGGGCCGGAGATCCGCACCGGGGTGATGCAGGGCAGCCTGCAGCTCAAGGTCGGCGAGGAGTTCTGGGTCACGGTGATCCCGCAGGAGAACACCGAGGAGAAGAGCATCCACGTCGACTATCGCGACATGGTGGAGCAGCTCAAGGTCGGCGAGCGCATCACCGTGGACAACGGGCTGATCAACCTCGAGGTGCTCGAAATCCAACAGAAGGCGTTGCGTTGCCGCGTGCTCGACGGTGGCACGCTCGGCTCGCGCAAGCACATCAACCTTCCGGGCGTGCGCGTCAATCTGCCTGACGTCACCGACAAGGACCGGCGCGACATCCTGTTTGGAATCGAATATGACGTCGACTTCATCGCCCTTTCGTTCGTGCGCGACGCCGAGACCGTCGGCCAGGCGCGCCAGCTGATCGAGGAAGCTGGCGGGCATCACGCGAAGCTGATCGCCAAGATCGAGAACCAGGAGGGCGTGGACAACTTCGACGCCATTCTGGAGGCGTCGGACGGCATCATGGTCGCGCGCGGGGACCTCGGCGTCGAGGTCGAGCTGGCGGAGCTGCCGGCGATTCAGCGCCAGATCGTGCGCAAGTGTACGATTGCGGGCAAGCCGGTGATCGTGGCGACGCACCTGCTCGAGTCGATGATCGTCAACCCGATGCCGACGCGAGCCGAGGTTTCCGACGTTGCCAACGTGGTCTACGAGCAGGCCGACGCCCTGATGCTCAGCGGCGAGACCGCGACCGGCAAATACCCGGTGCGTTGCGTGGAGGTGCTCGACCGCATCGCGCGCCGCATGGAGAAGGAACAGGGCATGAGCTTCGAGGGCGAGCGCCGCCCGGCCGACGTGCGCGAGGAGCTCGCGCGCGCGGCCTGCCGTCTCGCCGATTCGGTCGGCGCGCCGGCGATCGTGGTGATGACGCGGCGCGGCCTGCTCGGCCAGCTGGTGTCGAGCTTTCGCCCCGATCACGCGATCATCTACGCGTTCACCAACATGAGCACGACGCGGCGCAAGCTGTGGCTGTCGCGCTCGGTGGTGCCCTTCAAGATGGACTTCTCGAGCGATCCCGAAAAAACCATCGTCGCCGCGTTCGATCGCCTGCGCCAGCGCAACCGCGTGCTACCGGGCGACAAGGTGGTGGTGATCTCCGATGTGGCCGCCGGCCACGAAAACGTGACCGCGGTCCAGGTGCGGGTGTTTGGATGACGATCGGGAGCGCCTACAGGTAGGCGGCATGACTACGGCGCCCGTGCGTCGCGCTTTGGTTATGATCGTGGTGCGGCCGCGGGGGCGCGGGTGGAGGAATACGACATCTACATTCGGGGTTTTGCGTCGGGCGGACCCGAGCCCCCGGAGCTCGGCCTGCACCGCGTGTTCGGGCTCGACACACGGCGCGCGCGCGAGCTGGTGGACTCGCTGCCGCGCGTGGTCAAGCGCCACGTCCCCGCCGGCCACGTCAGGCGCTACGAGCGCGCGCTCGGCGAGCTTGGCGCGGACTTCGAGCTGCGCCTCAGCCCGATCCGCCCGCAGCAGATCATCGCGGTACGGGGCGCGGAGCCGGACGAGCTCGATCGGGTTGCGCAGCAACACGGCAGCACGCTGACGCTGCCGCCGCCCAAGTTGGCGGAGGCCGCGATCGGCGCGCGCTCGCCGCGCGCGGGCACCGTGCTCGGCCACGCGCCTGGTGCTCCGGCCTCCGCGCGCGAGCGCGTCGGGGCACCCGCCGCCGGCGATCGCGCAGACACCGGCGACACCGTGGTCGATCCGACGCCCGCCGGAGGGCTCGCCGGCGTGCAGCAGAGCGCTGCGCAGCCGCCTTCCAGCTTCGAGCATGCGCCGCCCGCCGTGCCCGCACCCGCGCTGCCCGCGCAGCCGCGGCCTTCCGCCGCGACCTTGCCCGAGGCGGTCCACGTGGGCGTGCCGCCGGTCGGAGCTGCGCCGCGGGCCGCCCCGGTCCACGCGCGAGCGCCCGCCGCGCACGCGCGGGCCGCGCGCGATCTTCCGCTCGAGCGCCTCGCGCACGAGCAGGCCGTGGGCTGGGGTGCGGTGCCCGCGCTAGAGCCCGCCGCGGCGCCGCGCAGCGCACGGCGGCCAGCCGCAGCGCCCAGCGCGCGCGCGCAGCCGGCGCCGTCTGCTGCGCCGCGGCGCGCGGCCGCCTGGGCCGACGCGATCGAGCCGCAACCGGCGCCGCCCCAGCCCCGGCGTGCGCTCGAGCCCAACGCCGTGGTGCTCGCTGGCGACGACGGCGAGCTGCCGCCCGCCTCGGCGGTGCCGGGGCTTCAGCTGGACGGGCGGCCGGATTGGCTGGTCGAAGGGCCGCGCGCGCTGCAACCCGAGGCGCTCGAGCAGCCCGCGCTCCGCCCGTCCGAGGCGGCGCCCCAGACCTCGGCGCCGCCGCCGCGCGCGCGCGCCCAACCCTCCGCGCGCGCGCGCGCTTTGCCCGCGAACGTGCGAGCGCCCACCGCGGGCGGCGTGGTGGTCGGTCGCGAGCTGCCCGCAGGCGATCCGTCCGCGTGGCTGCGCTGGTCGCTGCGCCTGGGCATGGGCATCGCGTTCTTCATCATTCTGACCACGGTCCGCCATTGCCGGATGTTCGACAGGGAGGTGCAGAAGGCGCTCGCCCGCTGGGAGACGCCGCCGGCGTCGGGCGGCTCGCCGTCGGGCGTCGCGGCCGCGGCCGACTGGGCCGGTCCGGTTGCTTCGGAGTGGATGGAGTCCGACTTGCACCAGTTCACCAACGGCGACAAGGACCGGGTGCAGGATCTCGTACGGCGCTTGCTGCGGGCCGGCGCGCGACAGGTGCGAGTCGGCCACATCATGCGCTCGGGCGTGGTGCAGATCGGAGGCGAGCTGATCGTCGAGTTGCCCGAAGACTCCGACAAGCGCAAGGCCGTGCTCGCCGAGTACGACCGCTTCCAGCAGGGCACGTTCGGCGGCATGGCCGCGCCGGCCAAGGACCCCTCGGGCAACGTGCTGCGCGTGGCGCTGTAGCGGGCCGCTCCGTGCGGCGCGCGTCGTCGGCAAAAGAATCACCCGGGTAATATTGACGGCTGGAATTTACCCGGGTATAAATGGTCGCAGGAGACCGCGGCGGCAGTCGCGGAGCACAGCATGGAGCGCCCGGAGAGCTACACCGCGTTTGTCGGCCCGCGCCGACTCGTCAGCGGCGATCGGCGGATGCTGATCACCCGCGCCAAGCGCCATCTCGAGCGCGGAGGCGCGCCGTTGTTGGTCTTCGACGATCGCGACGGCCACCAAGTCGAGCTCGACTTCAGCGGCACTCTCGAGCAGGTGCTCGCGCGCGAGGCGAGCGAGCCCAAGGCCGGCCCGGGCCGTCCGCGGCTCGGCGTGATCAGCCGCGAGGTATCGCTGTTGCCGCGCCACTGGCAGTGGCTCGAGCAGCAGCCCAACGGCATCTCCGCGGCCTTGCGCAGGCTGGTCGAGGAGGCGCGCAAGCGCGAGCCCGACAAGGAACGCGCCCGGCTGGCGCGCGACGCCGCCGCCAAGTTCATGTGGGCGATGGCGGGTAACCTGCCCGGTTTCGAGGAGGCTTCGCGCGCGCTGTTCGCGGGCGACGACGCGCGCCTGCGCAGCCTGATCCGGCGCTGGCCCAAGGACATCCGCGAGCACGTGTTGCGGCTCAAGGGCGGTGGCGCATCTGACGCCGCACCGTAGCACCACGGGCCGGGGAGCTCGTTCCGGCGTGCGGGTTGCCTGCACGGGTGTGCACCTCGCAGCGAGCCTGCGCGACCTTGGTCGCGTGCTTTGCGTGCGCGCTGCGCCTTGCCACGCTGGGCTTCGGGCCTACAGTTGCCACTGCGATGAGCGAATATCACGAGCCTGACGCCGAGCTCAGCAGCGAAGTGCGCGACCAGCACCGCGCCCTGACCAGTCTCAAGGAGGAGCTCGAGGCCATCGATTGGTACAACCAGCGCTGGGCCGCTTCGCGCGACGAGACGCTGCGCGCCGTGCTCGCGCACAACCGCGACGAGGAGATCGAGCACGCCTGCATGGTGCTCGAATGGCTGCGTCGCAACGTGCCCGCCTGGGACGCGACGCTGCGCAGTTACCTGTTCACGGACGCGCCGATTACTCAGATCGAGCAGCTGCAGATGGCGCGCGCGCCGGGCGATGCGGACCCGGCGCCCGCCGCCAGCGGCGGCGCCGGCGATCTCGGCATTGGCACCCTGCGGAGGAAAGCATGAGCGACTTGCTGCGCCGCCATCATGCGCCGATCGCGCCCGAGTCCTGGGCGCTGATCGACGAGCAGGCGCGAGAAGTGCTGGTCGGCAACCTTTCGGGCCGCAAGATCGTCGACGTGTCCGGGCCGCACGGCTGGCAGCACGCCGCCGTCAACCTGGGGCGGCTGGAACGGCTGGAATCCGACCGGGTGGACGCCGGCAGCGGCGTCGCCTACGGCATTCGCAAGCTGCTTCCGCTGGTCGAGGTGCGCGTGCCGTTCCTGCTCGACCTGTGGGAGCTCGACAACGTGGTGCGCGGCGCGCGCGACCCCGACCTGGACCCGCTGATCGAGGCCGCCGGCAAGCTCGCCGCGTTCGAGGAGCGGGCGATCTACCAGGGCTTCGAGCCGGCCGGCATCGTCGGCATGGCGATGGCCTCGCAGCACGAGCACGTCCCGCTGCGAGCGGACGCCGCGGGCTGGCCGAATTCGATCGCCCACGCGATCGTCGCGCTCAAGTCGGCGGGCGAAGCCGGTCCCTATAGCTTCGTCGCCGGGCGCACCGTGTTCCAGCGGCTGGAGCGCGACGCGGGCCAGTACCCGCTGCGCAGGCAGATCGAGCAGCTGATCGACGGGCCGATCGTGCTCGCGCCCGCGATCGAAGGAGCATACCTGCTGCCCGCGGACGCGGAGGGCGACTTCGAGTTGACCGTGGGACAGGACGTCTCGGTCGGCTTCGAGCAGCAGGAGGGGCAACACGTGCGCCTGTTCCTGACCGAGTCGTTCACCTTTCGCGTGCTCGAGCCGCAGGCCGTGGTGGCGTTCGCGGCCGCCGGCTGAGGGTGCTCGCTACCGGGAGGGTCGCGCGACCCTCCCGCTCGTTGGGCCAAGGCGCTGGCCGCGTCGGTGCGTGGTCAGCGCGGCGGACGCCGCTCGCTCGCGTGCTCCTGCTCGGCCCTGCCGTTGCGGATTGCGCGCGCCCAGGGGTTGGCCGCATTGGGCTCGTCGATCTCGCCCTGGCCGCGCACCTCGAACCGGGTGTAGACGAAGTGTCCGTCCTGTTTGGCGATGCGCACGTGCACCTCCTGCGAGGCGTCGGCGCCGCCCGGGCTGCCGTCGGCGAGCTGGATCAACTGGCGTGCTACGAACTCCGCGCCGTTGCCGGTGAGCGAGATCTTTTCGGCGGTGATCTCGAAGCGGCGCGTCATCACCGCCGTCGCCATCGGATCGACGCGCAGGCCGAAGCTGCTGTCGGGGCCGATCGCCTCCCCGCTGAGGTAGCGATGCCCGGCGTAAGCTTCGAGGAACCCGGCGCGGCTTTCGCGCTCGAGGAACCTGCGGGCCTCCCAGGTGGGCCGGCACTGCAGCAATAGGGTCAGCACCAGGCACAAGAACAGCGCCCACCCGATGTCGCGCACCCCTAGCACGCGATCATGATAACGGACCTCGGCTCCGTGGAGAAAGCGCCGGTGTGGGAGGCGGTGAGCGCCGGGGCGACTACGGGCGGGCAGGCGGCCCCGTGCGCGCTACTCGTCGGTGACGCAGCCCTCGGAGGCGGACTTCACGCTCTTGATGTACTTGTAGAGCGTGCCGCGCACGGCCTTGAGCGGAGGCGCCTCCCAGGCATGCTTGCGCTTCTTGAGCTCGGTCTTGGTCAGGTGCACGTCGATGCGGTTCTTCTGGGCGTCGATCGTGATCTTATCGCCGTCGCGCACCAGCGCGATCGGGCCGCCTTCCTGCGCTTCGGGCGTGATGTGCCCCACCAGGAAGCCGCGCGAGCCGCCGCTGAAGCGGCCGTCGGTCAGCAGGGCCACGTCGGCGCCCATCCCCGCACCCATCAACGCGCTGGTCGGGGTCAGCATCTCGGGCATGCCCGGACCGCCCTTGGGGCCCTCGTAGCGGATCACAACCACGTCGCCCTTTTCGATCTTCTTCTGCTCGAGGGCGTGCAGCATGTCTTCCTCGCTGTCGAATACGCGCGCCGGTCCCGAGAACACCTCGCCTTCCTTGCCGGTGATCTTCGCCACCGCGCCGTCTGGTGCCAGGCTACCGCGCAAGATCTGGATGTGGCCGGTGGCTTTGATCGGCCGGCTGAGCGGTAGGATCACTTCCTGCTCTGGCGCCAACCCGGGCAGCGGCGTGAGATTGTCGGCCACGCTCTTGCCGGTCACGGTCATGCAGTCGCCGCGCAGCAGCCCCGCCTCCAGCAGGCACTTCATCAAGGCCGGCGTACCGCCGGCGTTGTGCAGGTCTTCCATCACGTACTTGCCGCTCGGCTTGAGGTCGGCCAGGAACGGCACGCGGTCGCTCACGCGCTGGAAGTCGTCGATCCCGAGCGGCAGCCCGACCGAGCGTGCCATCGCGATCAGGTGCAGCACGGCGTTGGTCGAGCCGCCCAGCGCCATCACCACCACCATCGCGTTCTCGAACGCGTCGCGGCTCATGATGTCGCGCGGCTTGAGATCGAGCTCGAGCAGCTTCGCGATCGCCTGGCCCGCGTCGAAGCACTCCTGCCGCTTCTTGGGGTCGACCGCCGGGGTCGACGAGCTGTAGGGCAGACTCATCCCCAGCGCCTCGATCGCGGAGGCCATGGTGTTCGCAGTGTACATGCCGCCGCACGCGCCCGGCCCAGGGCAGCTGTGCTCGACCACCTGCTGGCGCTCGGCATCGCTGATGCGGCCGCCGATGTATTCGCCGTAGCTCTCGAACGCGCTCACCACGTCGAGCGCGCGCCCGCCCAGGTGCCCCGGCTTGATCGTGCCGCCGTAGACCATCAGCGACGGCCGGTTCAGGCGGCCCATCGCCATCAAGCAGCCCGGCATGTTCTTGTCGCAGCCCGGGAGCGCGACCAGCGCGTCGTACCACTGCGCGCCCATGACCGTCTCGATCGAGTCCGCGATCAGGTCGCGCGACTGCAGCGAGTAGCTCATGCCGTCGGTGCCCATCGAGATGCCGTCGCTGACGCCGATGGTGTTGAAGCGCATCCCGACCATGTCCGCGCCGACCACGCCGCGCCGGACCTCGGCCGCCAGGTCGAGCAGGTGCATGTTGCAGGTGTTGCCCTCGTACCAGACGCTGGCGATGCCAACCTGTGGCTTCTGCATGTCCTCGGCGCGCAGGCCCGTGCCGTAGAGCATGGCCTGCGAGGCGCCTTGGGATCTCGGTTCGGTGATCTGGCGACTCCAGATGTTGAGCTTGCGCTTCTCGCTCATGAGCGTCTCCGTAACGCGGCTACCTCTATCACCTGGCGCCCGGCCGCGCGAGCGCGAATGGCGTGCTCAGGTCCTCAAGGGATCTTGATCTCCACCGCCGGCCCCGCCTGCACCAGCAGCCTTCGCGCCGCGGTGTGGATGTCGCCGTCGAGCGCGTATTCGAACGGCGTGCCTGCGCCCTCGATCTCCAGCCGTCGTGCGAGCGGGTCGAAGCCGAGGCCCTTGCTCATGGGCAAACCGCGCCGGATCCGCGGCAGCTGGCGGGCCAGCGATTGCAGCGAGCCGTTGAACGCGAACATCTGGAAACAGTCCTGGCACTCGGCCGCGCGCGGAAACGGACGGAAGCCGAGGCCGATCTGCTCCACCGTGCCCGCGGCCAGTACGGTGTATCTGCGCTGCGGGTGCTCCTCACCGTCGATGCGGAGCGACGCCAGCAGCGGCGTTTCGATCTGCTCGATCAGCTCGCCTCCGGTAAGTGCTTGCCAGCTGCCCTTGGCCAGCAGGCTGAGCGCGCGCAGCGAGCCCTGCCCGCGCTCGCGGGTGCCGTACAGCATGTGCAGGAAGCCCACCATCACGCCGGCGCTGAACAGGAAACCGAGCCGGCCCTCGACCTCGATCGTCGCGCGCCGTACCGTCGCGCCCGGGGGCGAGGCCAGCATCCGGCGCAGCAGCTCCTCGGGCTGCTTGCGCGGGATGCCCAGCGCATTGGCAATCGTGTTCATGGTGCCGCCGCGCAGCAGCGCGATGGTCGGCAGTGGCGCGTCGCGATACGCGCGGTGCAGAGCCGAAAGCGCGCTCGACACCGTGCCGTCGCCGCCGATGATGGCCACCGTCTGCACGCCGCGCTCGCGCACCCCCTCGGCCACTGCATCGACCAGGTCGTGACGCGCCGTGGAGAAGACCACTGCGCGTGAGCTCGCGATCGCGCGCAAGCCCTTGATACGTCGTTCGTCGTAGCGATCGCCGCCGCCGGCCTGGGGATTGAGGATAATCGCGAGCGTGCTCGAAAGCGTCATGCCGGAGGTTCGAAGCTCGGAAGTTGGCCGAACCGCGCCACGTGGTGCTGCTCGTCGCCGAACAGCGCGTTGAGCACATTGATGCGCTTGAAGAACAGACCCACGTTGTGCTCGTCGGTCACCCCGATGCCGCCGTGGAGCTGAATTCCCTGGCGACCGACGAAGTTGCCGCTCTGTGCGAGCTGCGCCTTGGCGATGGAAATTGCGCGCTTGCGCTCCGGCTCGGGCGCGTCGAGCTTGAGCGCTGCCAGCAGCATGGTGGCCTTGGCCAGCTGCACCTCGATGAACATGTCGACCGCCCGGTGCTGCAGCGCCTGAAAGCTGCCGATCGCGACGCCGAACTGCACGCGATCGCACAGGTAGTCGCGCGTCATGCCGGCGACGGTCTCGAGCAGGCCCGCGCCCTCGGCGCAGGCCGCCGCCGCGCCGATGTCCATCAACTCCTCGAGCAGCGGCACCGCTGCGTCCTGCTCACCCAGCAGCGCGTCCGCGGGCAGCTGCACGCCATCGAAGTCGCAGCTCGCCGCGCGCCGCCCGTCCATGGTGCGCAGCGCCGTGCGGCGCAGATTCACGGCGTCGCCCGGCACCACGAACAACGAGACGCCGCGCGAGTCGGCGCTCTCGCCCGCGGTGCGCGCCGAGACCACCAGCTGGTCTGCGCTGTCGCCGTTGAGCACCCACACCTTCTGTCCGCGCAACACGTAGCCGCCGGCCTTCTTCTCCGCCCGCGTCTGCACGCGCGCCACGTCGTGGCGGCTGTCGCGCTCGGCGTACGCCAGCGCCAGCGTGCTCTTGCCTTCCATCATCGGCTCGAGGTAGCGCTGCTGCTGCGCCTTGCTGCCGGCTTTGCACAGCGCCATGCCGCCGAGCAGGACCGAGGGGATGTACGGCTCGGGGACCAGCGTGGTGGCCAGACGCTCGAGCAGCAGCGCCGCATCGATGAAGCCGCTCCCCAGCCCGCCCATCGACTCCGGAAACGGCAGCCCCAGCCAGCCGAGCTCGCCCATCTGCGCCCAGACCTTGCCGGACCAGCCCGGGTCGACGTCGCGCTGTTTGCGGAAGCGCTCGATCGGCGAGTCCTTCTTCACGAAGCTGGCCACGCTGTCGACCAGAAGTCGCTGTTCATCCGAAAGCTCGAAGTCCATGCTGCTCCTTTACCGCGCGTACGCCGTGGCGAGGCGAGCGCCCTGCGCCATCAGGCTCCCGGCAGACGCAGGATGCTCTTGGCGATCACGTTGCGCTGAATCTCGTTGGTGCCGCCGTAAATGGTGGTCGCCCGCTGGTAGTTGAAGTTGCTGGCGACCCACTGCTCGTAGGGCGGGACCGCGCCCTCGTTGAACCAGCTCAGCGCGTTGTGGCCCATCACTTCCATGCTCAGCTCGCCCACTTCCTGCTGCAGCTCGGAGCTGCGGATCTTGAGGATCGACGATTCGGGTCCGGGGGCCCGCCCGAGCTCGCTGCCGGCAAGCGTCTTGTAGATCACCATGCGCAGGCTTTCGATGCGGATCTCGAGCCGCGCGATCTTGGCGCGGAACACCGGGTCCTCGAGCAGGGGCTTGCCTCCGAGCTGAGTGTGCTTCGCGATTCGCTTGAGGTTGCGCAGCGCGCGCGTGGCGCCGCCCACGTCGCCGATGCCGACGCGCTCGTGTCCGAGCAGCGCCTTGGCGATCGCCCAGCCCTGGTTGAGCGGTCCGACCAGGTTCTGCTTGGGGACTTTGACGTTGTCGAAGTAGGTGTCGCAGAACGCCGGGGTGCCGCCGAGCGTGAGGAAGGGCTCCACCCGCAGGCCCGGGCTCTTCATGTCGCAGAGCAGGAAGCTGATGCCCATCTGGCGCTTCTGCGCGCTCTTGTCGGTGCGTGCGAGCACGAAGATGAAATCCGCGTGCTGCGCGTACGTGGTCCAGGTCTTCTGGCCGTTGAGGATGAAGTGGCCCTCGCCGTCGTCCTCGGCCTTGAGTTGCAGCGAGGCCAGATCGCTGCCCGAGCCCGGCTCGGAGTAGCCCTGGCACCAGATCTCGTCGCCGCTCAGGATCTTCGGCAGGAAGCGCTGCTTCTGCCAGTCGCTGCCGTACTGCACGATCAGCGGCCCCACCATGCCCAGGCCGAAGGGGCTCAGGTCGGGCGTGCCGGCCAGCGCGAGCTCCTCGCGCAGAATGAAGCGGCGCGTCGGGTCGAGGCCGGCGCCGCCTTGCTCCTTTGGCCAGTTGGGCGCGGCCCAGCCCTTTTCGTACAGGATGCGGTGCCACTCGCGCTGCTCCTGTGGCTCGAAGTGCGCGAGTTGCTTGGCCTTGGCGGCGAGGTTGGGCGGCAGCGCCTGCGCGATCCACGCGCGTACCTCGCGCCGGAAGGCCTCTTGCTCGGCGGTGAACGAAAGCTCCATGGCTGCCTCTCTGCTCCTGCGCCCGGGCAGGTAGTTGGTGCGATCTAACAGATTCCCGGCCGGCAGATCACGGCGTCTTGTGCCCTTCGGCGCGCCGCGCGGCTGCCCTCCCGATATGACCTGACCAAATGTTCAGATAATCCTCAGCGCGCGGCGCGCATCCGGATCAGGCCTTCTTGGGCGACCGAAACCACCCGCGTGCCGTCGCGCCGGTACATCGCGCCCGTCATCCACGGGCGGCCAGCGTGCGCCGCGGGCGTCTGCATGGTGTAGAGCATCCAGTCGTCGAACGGCAGCAAGCGGTGAAACCAAACCGCGTGGTCGAGGCTGGCTCCGCCGCGCGGCCGCGCGCGCAGCTCGGGGTGCGGCAGCAGGCCGGTCATGACCAGCGTCATGTCGCTTGCGAACACCAGCATGCCGAGGTGCAGCACCGGATCCTCGGGCAAGGCGGCTGCGGGGCGCATCCACACCCGCCGGATACCGTTGCGGGCGGCCTGCTCGAAGCTGCCCGCGTCGCAATCGCGCATGCGCACCGGTGAGCCCGCGCCCCAGAACCCGAAGCCGCGCTCGCCCAGCGTTTCGGGTGCCGGCGCGGATGGCATCGGGTCCTGGTGCGCGAAGCCGGCTTCGGCGCGCGCGAAGCTCGCCTGCATGCTGAAGACGATGCGTTCGCCCTGCCGGCCCGTCACCTGCCGCACGTGGAAGTTCTTGCCTTCCTTCAGGCGCTCGATCTGGAAGCAGAGGTCGAGCGACGGATCGCCCGGCTGCAGGAAATACGCGTGCAGCGAGTGGATCTGCAGGCCTTCGACTGTGCGCGCGGCCGCAACCACCGCCTGACCCGCCACCAGCCCGCCGAACAGGCGCGGGCCGCCGCCCTGCGCGGCGAGGCCTTTGAACCGATCGGCGCCGTCCGGCACCACGTCCAGGCGCTTGAGCAGCGCAGCGACCACCTTGGCTTCCTGGGCCTCCGAGCTGGCTTCCGGCATGGCGCCCAAGGTAGCGCGGCGGCCCGCGCGCGCAAGCGCGCCGCGGAGCCCGAATTGAATTGTGTTCAACCCGGCACGCCGGCGCCCGCACGCGGCGCCACAATCACGCGGAAGGTGAGATTGAGGCGCGGGCCGCTGGGGCGCCGGGTCTTCGGCAGGGCGTGGACCCAGTGCTGCTGCGTGCGACCGCGCATCACCAGCAGGCTACCGCCGCCCAGCTCGTAGCACAGCTTGCGCGGCTGCCGGCGGTGCTTGAGCACGAAGCGCCGCGCGGCGCCCAGGCTGAGCGAGGCGATCACCACGTCGTGGGGGTGCGGCCCGAGCTCGGGCTCGTCGTCGGCGTGGAAGCCGAGCGAGTCGCGACCGTCGCGATACAGGTTCGCCAGCACGCTGTTGAAGTCCTGCCCGAGCGCGGCCCGCAGCAGCCCTCGCAGCCGGAGCAAGGTCTCGCCGAAGGGCGCAGGTGTGTAGGCGATGCCGGAGTAGCTGTAGCTACAGTCGGGGTCGCCGTGGAAGCTGGTCAGCCGCGGCGCGGGCACCCAGTGGTCCCCGCGCCGGTACAGCTCCTGGCTCCACGGCAGCTCGGCGCGCAGCGCTTGGATCAGCTGCTCGTGCTCGTTGGCGAACAGCCCGGGGTGCCACTGCAGCACGCAGCCTTCGCCCAGCTCGAGCCGCTGGGGCTGCTCGAGCGGGAGCGGCTGCTGGACGTGGGAGGCGGGTGGTATTGCGCCCTCCATGCGAGCCGGCCCGGCCTGCTGGCCGCTGCGGCTCCGGGCCAAAAGCCTAGCAGAATCGGGGCAGCGATCCGGCCAGCTGGCGGCAGTGGCCGCGCAGCGCCCGAGAATACGCTATGCTGGGCATCGGCCCGCAGGCACCGCCGTGATCGCCCACCCCTTCGCCCATAAGACGGGGCTGCCGCAACGCGGCAGCCGGTTGTGCGCGGCGGTCGCGCTCGGGATCGCGGTCGCGGGGCTCTCGCTGGCCGAGCCCGCGACCGCGCACGGGTACTGCCGGCTCACCACCGAGATGCCGAACCCGGGCAACAACTGCTCACAGGGCGGCAAGGGTCTGGCCTGGCGCAGGCAGTGCATTAGCTTCTCGATCGATCCCCCGAGCGAAGCGAATCCGACGCTCAACGACATTCGCGATGTCGCCGATCGCTCCTTCGGCACCTGGAACGCGGTCACCTGCGGCGGAGCGCCGATCGGCTACAAGCTGGCGCAGACCGAGGAGCTCGCGAGCTGCGGGCAGCCGCAGTACAACCTCCACGGCCCGAACGCCAACACCATCATCTTCGTCGATGACTGGAGTGCGCGCGGGCTGCCGCAGGACGCCTTCGGCCTGACCCTGGTCTGGCACAACCCCGACACCGGCGAGATCTACGACGCCGACATGCAGCTCAACGAAGGGCTCGGCACGATTACCATCTGCGGCGCGACCTGCCGGCCGGGCAGCGACGCCGTCGACCTGCAAAACGTGGTGACGCACGAGGCCGGACACTTCCTCGGGCTCGGGCACAGCGCCGTGCTCAACGCCACCATGTCGGCGCGCGCGAGCATCGGTGAGACCAGCAAGCGCGTGCTGGCCGAGGACGATATTCAAGGCATCTGCTCGGTCTACGGCAGCCAGGCCGCGCCCGCTTGTCAGGACGCCGATTTCGTTCCCAATCACGGGTTCACCGCCGCGTGTCTACCCGCCGAGAGCACCGGGACGCGTACCGGCTGCAGCATCGCCCGAGCGGGCAGCCGCTCGCCTGCAGGGGGCGGCGGGCGTGCGCTGTGGCTGGGGCTCGCGGCGGCGCTCGGCGTGCTGCGCTACCTCCGGCGCAGGCTGCGGCCGCGCAGCGGCAGGTCGAGCGCGAGGCCCAGCCCAACGAACACGTAGCCCTCGACCCCGCTGCGGCCGGGCAGCGCGCCGAGCTCGAGGCTGTAGGCGAAGCCGAGCCCCGGAGCGGCGTGCAGCAGCGCATCGATCGCGCCCTGCATCCCGATCCGCAGCCCGAGCGGAAAGAGCTTGACCGGATCGCCCGCGCTCGCGCCGAGCGCCTCACCGTGCGCCAGCGCGGGCAGCGTCAGCAGCGCATCGGCGTAGAAGGTGCGCCAGCCAACCTCGCGCTTGCCGCCCGCCAGCGCCGGGCTCAGGTTCCACAGCGCGCTCCAGCCGTAGCCGAGGTGAAGCACGTGCAGGGTGTTGAGGACGCGGCGCGTGCTGCCGTCGTAGGCGTCGGGCCGGCCGCGCTCGACAGCGCGCTCGAAGTCGTAGCCCACGCGGATGGTGTGCAGCTTGCGCAGCGGCGCTTCGGCGCCGCGCTCGCGGTCCGGCGGCAGCAGGGGAGGGCCGCCGAGCTTGCTGTGCACCGGCACATCGAGGTCGGTGTCGGTGCCCGGGCCACGCCCGCCGACCGCCGGCGTGTCTTGCGGGTACACCGTGCCCGACAGCGGCGTGCTCTCTTCGCGATCGATCACGTGCAACAGCACGCTGGCGCGCCCGGCCCAGGCCTGTGGTCCGCTCTCGCCGGCAACGTTCGCCCACGGCAGCTGCCCCGCGAGCTCCACCCCGACGTGACGCGCGAGGTCGATCTCGACGCGCGCGGCCGAGCCGAAGTGGCTCTGGCTGATGCCCCCCTGGAACGCGACCGGCGCGAGCCCAATGCGCAGGTCGTAGCGATAGGGATCGTTCGCGCCGCGCGCCTGGGCCAAGGCCGAGCCGCGCGCGAGCGATGCCAGCGCGAGCAGCGCGGTCGCAGCGGCCAGAGCCGCGCGGCGCTTTGCGGGGCTGCCGGACGGGCGCTTGCAGGCGGCGGCGCGGCGGGGCGACGGCATGGCTCGCCGCTCTTAGCGCAACGACCGGCTTTGTAAAGGCCGCTCGCGCTTGTGGTCTGGGCGGCCGAGCCCGCATAATCGAGCACGCATGCCGGTTCCCGGACCGAGACAGAAGTGGTTGGTGCTGGTCGTCGAGGACGATCCGGATCTGCTGCGGTTGCTGATCCGCGTGCTGGAGAAGGAGGGCTTCGAGGTCGCCGCCGCGAGCGACGGCCAGAGCGGGCTCGCGCTGGCCTCGGCGCGCCCCAAGCCCAACCTGATCATCAGCGACATCATGATGCCCGACATGGACGGGCTGGAGATGGTGCGCCAGGTCAAGCGGGACCCGCGCACCAAGCCCACGCCGGTCATTTTCCTGACCGCCAAGGACACACCGGGCGACATCGTCGAGGGCATCCAAGCCGGCGCGCGCCACTACCTGGTCAAGCCGTTCCGCGTTCCGGACCTGCTGGCCAAGGTGCGCGCGATCCTGCCGGTCGTCCCGGATTGAGCCCGCCGCCAGGGCCAATGGGTGCCAAGGACCATGCCGTGCAAGCGTCCGGCCTCGGTGCCGCAGCGCAGGGACGCTGTGTGTCAGCGCGCAGCCGCGTGCAGCATGCGCATCAGCACCGGCCGGTAGGTGCGGCAGTCGTGGTCGCTGCCGGGGCACGCGAAGCGCACGTGCATGTGATCGAAGTGCTTGGGGAAGTGGCGGATGATCCCGAGCGGATAGTCGCGGCCGTGCGGGTACTGAAACCAGCGCTGCAGCTGCTCGGCCGTGGCGCCGTGCGCGCGTGCATAGTGGTAGATCGGCGCCTGCAGCCGATAGTCGATGAAGACTGCTTCGAGCTCGTCGCGCTCGAGCCAGTAGCGCAGCAGCTCGAAGGTGCGCGCGGCGTCCAGCTGGTTGGGACCCAGCGGGCGGAAGTCGCAGGGGCCCTCGCAGTGCTTCTGCGGATAGGCGATGTCCGCGTCGCGGCCGCTCTGGTGGCTCCTGTGCTCGGTCATCGGCCCGCCGTGCCGCAGGCTCAAGTCGTGCACGAACAGGCGCGGGGCCCCCGGGTCGCGGCGCCGCAGCTGCGCGAACGCGCTCTCGATGTCGCGCACGGTCTCGTCGGTCGCGTACGAGCGATCGGGGTCGCGGATCGCGTAGCCCGAGCCCGGCCGCAGGCGCCGCCCATGCACCAGCTGGCCGCTGCCCGGAAAGCCGATCGACTCCGACAGACTGGGCGGCCGTCTGGGAAAGACCGAGAGCTCCTGGCCGGCTCGGATGTGGTCCGGATCGAGCCCCGGGTTCCAGCGGCGCAGCTCCGCCAGCGACACGCTCTGGGCGTGCGCGATCGCGCTCAGCGTGTCGCCCGCTTGCACGCTGATGCGCACGCTGCGCCGGCCGCCGCCGATCTCGAGCGTCTGCCCCTCGCGGATGCGATCGGCGTCGAGACCGGGATTGCGATCGAGGATCGCCTGCACGCTGACCCCGTAGTGCAGCGCGATCGCGCTCAGCGTCTCGCCGGGCGCGACCTTGTGCGAGATGCCGGGCCCGCCCGCGTCGTCTCGCCCGTCGCTCGTCTCGCGCCGGCTCTCGTGCTCGTCGTCGTCACCCTGCGGCTCGCCAGCAGCCGCATCGTGCGCGGCGCTCGCCCGCCGGGCCAGCGCCGCGAACGTCTCGGCGTGCGCGGTCCGGCCGCCGCGGTCCGCGCGCGCCTGCCCCGCAAGCCCGCACGCGAGCAGCGCGGCGAGCGCGGCCTGCCCGCGGCTGTACGTGCACCACCACATCGTCCCATCTAAGGCGGCGCCCGCGGGGCGGGCAAGAAAGCTGCACGCGGTCCGCGCGCGCGTGCAGCCCAAAGTCGCCAGGGCCGAGGATGGACGGCGGGCGGGAAGCCGGTGAAGCACGGCTAAGACGGGTTCCATCCGCCTCCTCCGTAGCGGGTGACAGGCTCGCACCGCGGCCCGCCGGGCTCGAGTGGACATCGTCCCGCCGCCGGCCTACAAGGGAGGCCCGCCGGAGCCCTCCCGCATGCTCTTCGCCCTGGGTGAACGCCGACCCACCATCCATCCGACCTGCTTCGTGGCCGAATCGGCCCAGGTGATCGGCTCGGTCGTGTTGGAGCAGGACGCCAGCCTGTGGTTCAACGTGGTGCTGCGTGGCGACAACGACCTGATCCACGTCGGGGAGGCTTCCAACATCCAGGACGCCAGCGTGATCCACACCGACGAGAAGCTGGAGGTCCACGTCGGGCGCAACGTCACGGTCGGCCATCGCGTGATGCTGCACGGCTGCCGCGTGGGAGACTGCTCGCTGATCGGCATCGGCGCGATCGTGCTCAACCGCGCCACCATCGGCAACCACTGCCTGATCGGTGCCGGCGCCCTGATCACCGAGAACAAGGTCATCCCCGATCGCTCGCTGGTGATGGGCGCGCCCGGCAGGGTGATCCGGACGCTGAGCGACGGCGAGATCGCCATGCTCGAGGGCTCGGCGGCGCACTATGTGCAGAACGCGCGCCGCTACCTGCAGGGGCTTTCGGTCCTGAGCAGGACCTGAGGGCGGCACGCGTGCCGCCTGGTTTGAAAACAATACAAATCGGAAGTAGGGTCGCGGACCACAAGCAGCGGAGCAAGGAATCATGAGCATCGAATTCAAGGGTAAGGTTGCGATCGTCACGGGCGCGGGCGGAGGGCTGGGGCGCACCCACGCGCTCGAGCTGGCGAAGCGCGGCTGCAAGGTCGTGGTCAACGACCTGGGCGGGTCGATGGACGGCAGCGGCGGCTCGAGCGAGGCCGCGCAGAAGGTCGTGGCGGAGATCAAGGCCGGAGGCGGTGAGGCGATCGCCAATGGCAGCAGCGTCAGCGACCGCAAGGGTGTCGAGAACCTGGTCAAGCAGACCATGGAAGCCTTCGGCCGCATCGACATCCTGATCAACAACGCCGGCATCCTGCGCGACAAGAGCTTCAAGAAGATGACGCTCGACGATTTCCAGATCGTCGTCGACGTGCACCTGATGGGTTCGGTCTATTGCACCGCGGCGGTCTGGCCGATCATGAGCGAGCAGAGCTACGGCCGCATCGTGATGACCACCTCGCCTTCCGGCCTGTACGGCAACTTCGGCCAGGCCAACTACGGCGCGGCCAAAATGGGCGTGGTCGGCTTCATGAACACGCTCAAGATCGAGGGGCAGAAGAACAACATCCGCATCAACGCGATCGCGCCGGTGGCCGCGACGCGCATGACCGAGAACCTGATCCCGCAGCAGATGCTCGAGAACCTCGGGCCCGAGCGCGTCACGCCCGGCGTGGTCTACCTGTGCAGCGAGGACGCGCCCAGCGGCGTGATCCTGCAGGCGATGGGCGGCCGCTTCAGCGTGGCGGCGATCGTCGAGAACCAGGGCGTGGACCTGGGCGGTCACCCCACGGTCGAGGCGGTGGCCGAGAACTGGTCGAAGATCTCGGACCTGACCGGAGCCAAGCCGCGCGGCCGTTGAGGCGAAGCGTCGAGATCGGGTTGCCGCGGGCGGCGGCATGTGGTTAGGGAGGGGCGGCACGCACGCCCCTCCCGTGCCGCACCCGCGAGCATGACCGATCCAACGCCTGTCAGTTATCCCGACGCGCACCCCCCGCAGCGCACGCGCGCGGTCGACGCGCGCGGCGTGCGCATCGCTGTCTACGAATGGGGCGAGCCGCATGCGCCGCCGCTGCTGCTGGTGCATGGCGGCTTCGACTTCGCGCGCACCTTCGATGTGTTCGCGCCGCTGCTCGCGGACGCGGGCTATCGCGTGGTCTCCTACGACCACCGCGGCCACGGCGACTCGCAGCACGCAGCCCTCTACAGCTGGCTGGCTGACGAGCGTGACCTGCTGATGGTGGTCGACTCGGTGCAGCGCGAGCCCTTCCCGGTCGTCGGCCATTCCAAGGGCGGCTCGATGCTGGTTCACGTCATCGACGCCATGCCGCACCGCTTCAGCCGCTTCGTCGCGATCGACGGGCTGCCGGGGCGGCGCCCGCCGCCCGACGTGGCAGACCGCGAGCGCACGCTGATGCTGCGCGAGGAGCTGGCGCGCTGGCTCGACCACCGCCGCCGCGCGCACGAGCTCCAGCGCCAGCCGGGCACGCTCGACGAGCTGGCGCGGCGCCGCGCGCGCCAGAACCCGCGGCTGAGTCACGAGTGGCTGCGCTACCTGGTGCAGCACGGCGCGCGCCGCGACGACGACGGCTATCGCTGGAAGATCGATCCCAGCCTGCGCATGGGTGGCTTCGGCCCCTGGCGCTCGCGCTGGACCACCGACCGCCTGCCGGGCTTTCCGATCCCGATGCTCGCGCTGCTGGGCACGGAGAACGAGCCGATGAGCTGGGGCGTGCGCCTGGCGGACATCGAGCCGTACCTGCCTCCCGACGCGCGCGCGGTGGTGATCGAGGACACCGGCCACTTCATCCATATCGAGCGGCCGCAGCGGACCGCGGAGCTGGTGCTGGATTTTCTCGGTAGGCCGGGGGCCGCATGATCGAGCAGCTGCAACACAACCGCGTCACGCTCGCGCTGCACGCGCTGCGCGGTGGGCAGGGACGGCCGCTGCTCTTGCTGCACGGGCTCGGCGAGCGTTCGCCCGCGCGGCTGCCGCGCGAGCTCGAGCCCTGGCCGGGTCCGGCCTACGCGCTCGACTTTACCGGTCACGGTGCCTCCAGCGTGCCGGCGAGTGGCGGTTATACCTGCGAGCTGCTGATGGCCGACGTGGACGTGGCGCTGGCGCGGCTGGGGGAGGCGACCGTGGTCGGCCGCGGGCTCGGTGGCTACGTCGCGCTGCTGATCGCGGGCGGCCGCCCGGAGCTGGTGCGCGGGGCGATCCTGCGTGACGGCCCCGGCCTGTGCGGAGGCGGCTCGGCCTCGACCTCGTCGATCGTGCCCTGCGTGGACCCGAGCCAGCCGGCGCCGCCCGACCCCTACGCGCTGGTCGAGCTAGCGACCGACATCCGGCCGCCCGACTACGCCTGCGACTTCGCGCGCCAGGCCGCGCAATTCTCCGGCCTGTCGCGACCGATCTCGGTCTGCGCCTGCGAGCGGCCCGGCTGGCTGGCCGCCGTGGCCACGCAGCTCGGCGTCGAGGTGACCTCCCTGCCGCTCGCGCTCGAGAGCTACGCCGGCGCGGAGCGTTAGCGTCGTGCGTGCCTGATGGCGTACCGGCTGCGCGACACGCCCGAGCGCATCGTCTGCCTGACCGAGGAGACGACCGAGACGCTCTACCTGCTCGGGGAGGGCGCGCGGGTGGTCGGCATCAGCGCCTACACCAAGCGCCCGCCGGAGGCGGCGCGCGACAAGCCGGTGGTCTCGGCCTTCATCGGCGGCAGCGTGAGCAAGATCAAGGCGCTGCAGCCGGATCTGGTGATCGGCTTCTCCGACATCCAGGCCGACCTGGCGCAGCAGCTGGTGGCGGCGAACCTGCAAGTGCTGATCTTCAACCAGCGCAGCCTGCAGGAGATCCTCGACACGATCCTGGTGGTCGGGCGCCTGGTCGGCGCCGAGGCGCGGGCGCGCGAGCTGGTCGAGGGCTACGCGGCGCGCTTGTCGGCCGCCGCCGAGCGTGCGGCTTCACGCACGCGGCGGCCGCGGGTGTATTTCGAGGAGTGGGACGATCCGATGATCAGCGCGATCGGCTGGGTTAGCGAGCTGATCGGGCTGGCCGGTGGGCAGGACGTGTTCCAGGAGCGCTCCTTGGGCAAGCTTGCGAGCGAGCGCTTCGTCGAGACGCGCGAGGTGGTCGAGCGCGCCCCCGAGATCTACATCGCGAGTTGGTGCGGCAAGCCTTTCGACCGCGAGGCGGCGCTGGCGCGCGAGGGTTTCTCTTCGCTGCCCGCGGTGCGCGCGCGCCAGGTCCACGAGCTCGACCCAGCGATCATCTTGCAGCCGGGGCCGGCCTGCCTGAGTGACGGCCTCGACGCGCTCGAGCGCATCATCGGCGCGGCTTGAGCGCTCGCGATGGCGGCGCTCGCAGCGTTTGCCCCGCCCGCCGAAGCGCGCGCGTTTGGACCAAAGACATCACAGGAAGACGGAAGGCGGGAAGCAAGGGGAAGAGACCATGTGGCTCTTCCCGCCTTCCTGTTGAATCCCCGCGTCGTCGCGGACCAGCGCCGCTCAGGGGCAGTAGGGGCGGCCGGGGTGGGGTTTCTTGGCCCAGGTTTCGCGGTAGTCCAGGAAGCGGCGGACCTTGGGGCGCATCGGGCCGGCCTTTTCGCGCGCCTGGGCGCGGGTGGTAGTGCGCGCGGCCTTGCTCGCGGCGCGCCTGGCGTGCTCGGCCCGAGCCTCGCGCGGCTCGAACACCGGAGCCAGCCCGAGCGCGTGCAGCGCCTGCCGGTGCCACGGGTAGATCGGCGGCTTGTCCCAGCAACCCTGCGCGATATCCTGCGCGCTGCAGAACAGCCGCACGTGCATGTGGTCGTCGTGGGGCGCCCCCAGCGGCTGGCAGGTGAGGTCGGAGAAGCGCTGGCGCACCGCCGCCGGCGCGCGCACGCGCTCGGCCTGCGCGAGCAGGATGCTCCGCAGGTGCTCGACCAGGAAGATGCGTTGCACCTGCTCGCCGCCCGGTTGTTCGAGCAGGGCTTGCACGAAGCGCCAGGTGCGGGGCGCGTCGATGCGCTCCGGGACATCGTCCGCGTCGGTGGTCAGATCGTTGAAGTCCACGCCCGTGCCATCGGGCTGCAGCGGCACGCCCACCGCGGGGATCGGCGCGCCCTGCTGGTCGAGCATGTAGAACAGGATGTCGGCGTCCCGGCCGTTCTGGTGCGAGCCGTGCTGGTGGATCGGCCCGCCGTGCTCGAGCCCGAGGTCGTTGACGGTGAGCCCGCTGCCGGGCAGCTCGCGCCCGACCACGGCAGCCGCCGACACGATCGCTTGCACCAGCTCGACCGTGCCGAAACGCGCCTGGTCGGGCCGCTTGTCGTTGTGGACGAAGCCCGGCCCTCGGTCGGGCAGGCGCACCCCGCCGACCAGCGTGCCGTTGTTCGGAGATCCCAGCGAGGTGCTGTGCGACGGGTCCAGCGCGAGCACGGCCGCGACCTCGTCGCGGGTCGCGTCCGCCTGTCCGGCCTGCCGCTGCGGCGCGGGTGCGGCGCTCGGCTGGCTGGCCTTGGCCGTGGCGGCGGCGGCTGCGGGTTGGGCCGCGGCTACCGTCGCGATGGCGGATGCGCTCCCGTGCTGCGGCGCCGCGCCGGGGTCGGTTCCACGCCGGCACGCGCACGCGAGCACGAGCAGCAGGTGGCGAGCGCGCAAGCGCATCGCGTCAACCTTCCCCGGGTGGCGGCTGCCATGCGATCGGTGGGGGCGCGCTGGCGTGCGCCGCTTGTCGCGCGCGCTTGCGGCGGGCGCGCCTTCGCAGCAGCGCGTAGCCGAGCGCGAGCAACGCACACGCCAGGGTGGTTGAAACGACGTGCTCGCGCACGAACCCCAGCAGCGGAACGATCGACGAGCCCAGCGCCTCACCCAGCCGGTAGGTGAGGCTCGCCCACATCAGATGCCCCGCGACCGCGACCGGAACGAACACGCCCAGCGACATCGAGGTGGCTCCAGCCATCGCGCAGAACACCGGCGCCGGCGCGAAGAACACGACCAGTGGGGCGGCGCGCTCGAACATGCGTTCCAGCACGCCGATCGCGCGCTGCAGGCGCGGGTAGCGATCGCGCACCTGTTGCAGCCCGTACGCGCCGTACGCCCGCCCGAGCCCGTAGCCGACCGAGCTCGAGAGCATGCGGCGCGCGGTGGCGACCAGCACCAGCGGCAGCATGGGTACGAGCGTCGCCGCGAGCACCAGGTGCCGCCCGATCGGGCTGAGCGCGACCAGCCACAGCGGGTGGTAGACCAGCAACGTGGGCGCGAGCGCCACCCCCGTGAGCCCCGCCAGCGCCAGTGCCGCGGCGATTCCCAGGAGCAACGGGACGTGACGTGGAGTGCCCGGCACCGCTTCCAGTATGCCACGGCCGGGACTTCCGACAGACGCGAAGGCGGCAGCAGCCCTTCGGGTGCGTCTTCCCGCCTTCGTCTGCCTGTGAACCCTCTCGACCCGCGGGGCCTGCGTCGCTACGGCGTGAAGCTGTACTGGTAGTCGAGCGGCGTAAAGTCCGTGCCGTGGACGAAGGTGAAATCCAGCCCGGTCGCGCCGGACTCGGCGAACTTGACCCAGGCGTGATCAGTCGGCGGGTCGTCGTAGGTGCCATTTCCATTGGCGTCGGCGAAGAACTCGATGCGATAGGTCACGCCGCCCACGTCGATGATCTCGGGAATGGCGATGTCGAACGTGTCTGAGGGCACCGACTGCAGCCGGTAGAGCCCGACCGCGCGTCCGCTGTCGCTCTCGATCACCATCACCTCCAGGATCTGCCCGATGTGTACGGTCATCCCCTCGAAGTGCATGTGGAAGTCGCCGCCGATGCCCGCCGGCCGCGGCAGCAAGCGGCTGAACGCCGAGTTGTGCGTGAACACCAGATTGCCGCTCGCCGGCAAGTCGACCTTCCAGTCGTGATCGGTGCCGTCCGGCGTGTACATGCGGTCGTGGTTGTGATCGCCGTAGATCTCGAGCTGAAGCATGGGCGCTTGGCCCTTGGCCGGCACGTCCGATGCGGGGATCGCCAGCGGCATCACGATGTCGGCTTCCGAGCCGCCATTGGCGGCTAGCGGGTCGAGCAGCGCGCGCGCGCGCAGGATGTTATCGGCGGTCACCAGGTCGACGCCTACCAGCTCGCCGATGTGCGGGGTGAAACGGTCGAGCCGCACGCACAGTGTCTCCGGGCGCTCGCAACCCAGGCTCTGCTCGCCCGCATCGCCTGCGTCCGGGAGCATCCCGCCGTCGTCGGCGGGCTCGGAACCGGCGTCCACGCGTGCATTCGGCTGCTTTCCGGCATCGACGCGCGAAGCCCCGCCGTCTTGGGGGCTGAAGCGATCGAGGTTGTCGAACAGGGAGCAGCCGCAGAAGGTCACGACCACCAGCACGATTGCGGTAGCTCGAAGGGCCATGCCAAGCCGTGAAAGCGGATCCATACCTAGCTTTGGACCGCGGGGGGCGCGGTCGCCGCCGCCAAGTCTACACCGAGGATCGCTTCGGTTGAGCCGGCGACCGCGCAGGGATCCGAGCCCGAAGCGCGGATCGAGGCTGCAGGAATACTCGAAGTATTTCAAGGCTGGGCAGCATAGAGCCAGGCACGCAGCGAGCGCGAGGGCCGATCGATTTCGTGCGATTCTCGGTGCAAGACCTGGTGCAAACCGAAAGGCCGGATTTCGGTGTGAACGCGGCGCTTGGCCAACAGCCCGGATAGAAAAATCGCGCCGCTCGGCTGGTTTGAATGCTCACGTAACGCAGGTCGACCTCCCACAGACAATGCGGGAGAGACACGCGCTCGGGTGCGCTCCCATGTACGACCGAATCACCCGAGGAAGGGGCATCTCCCATTCCGATCGAGACTATGGCAGAGTACCGCCCTGCTGTGGATGGGCTCTCCGCTGATGGACGGCACATGCAGACGGACTTGAGCGGAACCAGTGCCGAACGATGCGAGCGATCCCGACCAGGAATCGACCGAATCGTTTGAGCACATTCGTGAACGACTCATCTGGAGGAAAACGAGACATGAATACCGGATTGAAGAACAAGCTGCTTGTCATGGCCGCGGCCGCTGGGCTTGCGGGTTTGGGCGTGGGATGTGGCGGCTCGTCGGAGCCCCCGGCGGCTGAAGAGGGTGCCGCGGCCCAGCCGACGAGCGGCGGCGAGGGCTCGTGCAGCGGTGCGGCACAACCAGCGCCGAGCGGCGGCGACACGGCGGCCCCGGCGGCAGCACCGGCCGAGGGCGGTGGTGACCAGCCGGCCGGCGGCGAGGCTGCAGGTGGCGAAGGCTCCTGCGGCGAAAACTCGTGCAGCTGAGCTCCGCAGCGCAGTCGGTTTGTCGGTCGTGATGACCGAGTCGGAATGATGACCAGCGCGCCGTACCAGAGGGGACGGCGCGCTGGTCGATTTTTTTGAGCATGCGCGACTGAGGCAGGTCATGCTCGAGGGGCGGGGGTCTCCGCTGGAGTCGAGCTTGAGCAACCAAGGTCGTGTCGAGGGCATCGGGATCGGGTTTCGCTACGCGATGGCGCGCGGCACGCTCGAGAGCACCGTGCCGGAGATCCGCTGGCTCGAGGTCCACCCCGAGAACTACGTGCAGCGAGGCGGCCGCTTTCGCCAGATGCTGCGCAGCGCGCGCGAGCGCTGGCCGATCGTCACCCACGGCTTGACCATGGGCTTCGGCGCGGTCGAGCCGGCCGAGGACGCCTACATCAAGCCGCTGCGCGACTTCCTGCACGAGCTCGGCGTTCCCTGGCACAGCGAGCACCTGTGCTTCTCGGGCGCGGACGGGGTGATGCTGCACGATCTGCTGCCGCTGCCCTTGACGCGCGAAGCCGTGCGCACGGCGATTGCGCGCATCCGCGAGACGCGCGACCGGCTCGAGCTGCCGATCGCGATCGAGAACATCAGCTACTACACCGCGACCGGGCCGGGCGAGATGCCGGAGGTCGACTTCCTGCTGGAGGTGCTCGAGGGCGCGGACGCCAAGCTGCTGCTCGACGTCAACAACGTCTTCGTCAACAGCCGCAACCACGGCTTCGACGCCCGCGAGTATCTCGATCGCATGCCCGTAGAACGAGTGGTGCAGATCCACGTGGCCGGACACTTCGTGCGTGACGACGCGCTGATCATCGACACCCACGGCGAGCCGGTGCGCGATGAGGTCTACGAGCTGCTCGAGCACACGCTGCGCCGCGTGGGCAAGGTCCCGGTGCTGTTGGAGCGCGACCAGAACTTCCCGCCGTTCGAGGAGCTGGTGGCCGAGGTCCAGCGGCTCGACGCGATCTACCGCCGTGCCACGGAGACTGCATGGCGCTGATCGATCTCGAGCGCCGGGTGGTCGAGGTGTGCTTCGGGCCAGCGCCGGGCGCGGAGCAGGTGGCGCCGCTCGGCGACGCGCGGGTATGGCACATCTACCGCGAAGCGATTCGCAAGCGGCTGCGCAGCGAGATCGATGTGGCCTTCAAGCGCACGCGCAAGGCCGCCGGAGAGCGCGCTTTCGCACGCGCATTCGAGCATTTTCTGAGCCACGACCCTCCGCGGGTGCGGTTCTTTCACGCGGTTGCGGGCTGCTTCGCGGACAGCGCGCAGCGTTTCTTCGCCGCCGAGCCCGACGTGGCTGCCCACGTGGCCGATCTGTGTGCCTACGAGGCGGCGCTGTGGGCGGTGTCGGATCTGCCGGACGAGGCGCCGCAGGGGCTCGACGAGTTCGCTTTCGACCGGCGCCCGGTGCTCGCTCCGGCCTTGCGCCTGCTGCGGCTCGAGCACGACGTGCTCGACGAGCGCGCAGCGGCCGCGCGAGCAGAGCTCTACCTGTGTGTTCACCGCCGCGCGGACGACAAGCAGGCGCGCACCCACCGCCTCAACGCGGTGAGCTTCGCGTTGATGCAGCGCTTCGTCGCGGGCGAGCAGAGCGTGGCGCAGGCGGTACAAGAAGTGGCGGCCGAGCGCGCGATGGCGGTCGACGAGGCGTTTCTCGACGGGCTGTGCGCGGTGCTGGCCGACTTCATCGAACGGGGCGTGATCCTCGGTGCGCGCTGACGGGCGAGCCTCTGCTGCCGCAAGGCGCCGCCTGCCGGCGCCGTGGATGCTGTGCGCGCTGCTGTGCGGCTGCGTGCACGCGCCACTGCCGCGGCCCGACGTCTCGCTCGACGGGATCGACTACCGCTTCCGCGTCGACGCGAAGCTGGAGATGATCGAAGCGCAGGTGTGTTTTCGCGGGCACCCGCCACCGGAGCTGGTGAGCGGAGTGCACTGGGGCGGCGACTACCTCAAACGCGCCTGGAGCAGCGGACCGCGCGGCACCCGTCCGCTCGCGGTGGTCGAGCACCGCATCCAGCTGCGGGGCCTCGCGCCGGGTGCCTGCGCCCACTACGCGATCGACGTGGGCGCGGCCGCACGCAGCTACGGCGGGCTCGACGCGACGCGCCGCGGCGACGCGCTGGTGTCGAACGTCGCGTTCTGGCTGTGGCGTCCGCCGCAGTGGCAGGGTGTGCGCGAGCTGAGCGCGCGCTTCGACCTTCCCGCCGGCATGCGCGCCAGCCTGCCCTGGCCGCGCCGCGGCGACCGCTACGTGCTCGACCAGAGCGCGCTCGCCTTCTACGCCTTCGCCGTGTTCGGTCGTTTCGACCAGGTGCAGGCCGCGGCGCCGGGCGCGACCCTGGAGGTGGCGATTCTGCCTGGGCTGAGCGAGGCCACGCGGGCGAACGTGGTGCCGTGGCTCGAGCAGGCCGCGCGCGAGGCGGCCTTGGTATTCGGCCATTTCCCGCGCCGCCGGGTCCAGGTGGTGGTGATTCCGACCAGCCCCTCGGGCGAGCCGGTGCGCTTCGGCACCATGAACCGCGGCGGTGGCGCGTCAGCCGCGATGCTGCTGCCGGCCAACGCGAAGCTGCAGCCGCTGCTGCACGACTGGATTGCGGTCCACGAGTTCTGCCACCTGCTGCTGCCGTTCGTGGAGCGCGACGATGCCTGGCTGTCGGAGGGCTTGGCGACCTACTACCAGGAGGTGCTGCGCGTGCGGTCGGGGATGGAGTCCGAGCAGGACGCTTGGCGCAGGCTTTACGAAGGCTCGCTGCTCGGGCGCGACGCCAAGCAAAACCTGGCCGAAGAGAGCGCGGACATGTTCGTGAACTTCTCATTCAAGATGGTGTACTGGGCCGGCGCCTCGTTTGCGTTGATGAGCGACGTCGAGCTACGCCGCCGCACGCACGGCCGGCTGCGCCTGGACGATGTGGTGCGCGAGCTCGCCGCCGAGCGTCACGGGCCCCCGCACCCGCTGCGCGCGCGAGAGCTGCTGGAGCGCATGGACAAGATCGCCGGCGTGCCCGTCTTCACCGAGCTGATGCGGCGCTGGGTGGATGGACCGAGCCTGCCCGACCTCCAGGGCTTGTACCGCCAGCTCGGCATCGAGGTCAGCGACCAGCACGTGGAGACGCTCGCCGACGCCAAGGACGCCTGGATCCGCGAGGCGATCATGCACGAAGCCCCGAACCGCGCGCTGGCGAGCCGGGGGCTCGGCCGCGCCACCCGACGCTGAAAGTGAGGGCATGCTTGCCGCGTCCGGGGGGCGGTGGCACAAGGTCGGCATGACCGAGGCTTCGTCGCTCGAGATCGAGCCCCGCGGTCCGCTGCACGCGCGCGTTCGGGTGCCGGGCAGCAAGAGTATCAGCAACCGCGCGCTGGTGGTCGCCGGGCTCGCGCGCGGGCGCAGCCGCCTGCACGGTTTGCTCGACAGCGATGACATCCGTGCGATGTCCAGCGCGCTCGAGGCGCTCGGCGTGGGCCTTTCGCGCGGCGCCGGCGATGACTGGGTCGAGGTCAGCGGCGTGGGCGGCAAGCCGCGGCTGCCGGCGCTCGCGCTGGACGCGCAGGCCTCGGGCACGGCGGCGCGCTTCCTGACCGCGCTGATGGCGCTGGTTCCGGGCGCGAGCCGGCTCGACGGCACCGCGCGCCTGCGCGAGCGTCCGATCGGCGAGCTGGTCGAGGCGCTGCAACGGCTCGGCGTCCAGGTGGTCGCGGAGGGTCCGGGCGGCTGTCCACCGGTGCGCTGCACGGGTGGCACGCCCTTCGGGGGCGAGACCGAAATCGACGCCAGCCGCTCGAGCCAGTACCTCTCGGCCCTGCTGCTGGTGGCGCCCTACGCCGCGCGCCCGGTGAGGCTCCGGCTCGCGCGTGGCGCGCTCGCCAGTCGACCCTACGTCGAGCTCACGCTACAGGTGATGCGGGCGTTCGGCGCGCGCGCGGGGTTCAGCGGCGACGGCGTGCTCGAGGTCGAGCCCGGCGCCACCTACGCGGGTCGCAGCTACGCGATTGAGCCCGACGCCTCGACCGCGGCTTACTTCTTCGCTGCCGCAGCCATCACCGGCGGCAGCGTGCTGGTGGAAGGTTTGAGCAAGGGCTCGGCCCAGGCGGACATGGGCTTTGTGGAGCTGCTCGCGCGCATGGGTTGCAGCGTCGACTATCAGCTGGACGGCGTGCAAGTGCGCGGGCCGGACGGGCCGCTGCGCGCGCTCGACGTGGACATGAACGCGATGCCCGACGCGGTGCTCGCGACCGCGGTCACCGCGCTGTTCGCGAGCGGCACCACGCGCATCCGCAACGTGGCGCACCTGCGCATCAAGGAGAGCGACCGACTGGCGGCGCTGCAAGCGGAGTTGCGCAAGCTCGGCGCGGACGCGCGCGCGGACGCCGATTCGTTGTCGATTACGCCGGGCGCGCTGCACGGCGCGGAGATCGCGACCTACGACGACCACCGCATGGCGATGGCTTTCGCCCTGGCCGGGCTGCGCGTGGCGGGGGTGCGCATCCGCGACCCGGGCTGCGTTTCGAAGTCTTGGCCGGGCTACTTCAGCGCATTCGGCGCCCTGCGGTAAGGTTGCCCATTGGCGGGCGCCGCCTTAGAACGCCTTCATGAACCGCCTGCTGCTCGTCGCCCTTTCCTTCGCGCCCGTCGCGGCCGCCTGCGCGTCTCAGCCGCGATCGCAGCCCGCCACTGCGGCCAGCGCTTCCGCGCCCGCAGCGGCAGCCGCGGCGCACGCCGCGCCGGCGCACGCCGCGCTGACCCCTGCCGGCCTGGCCGGCTCGTGGGCCGAGTTCTGGGCGCCCGCGGGTCGGGCCGACACCCAGCGCTACGAGCTGTGGCCGGACGGACGCTTCGAGTGGCACGCCGCGCGCGCCTCCAACGCGAAGGTCGGCCGGCGCAGCGGGCACTGGGCGCTGCAGAGCACGCCGGAAGGCGACGCGCTCTTGCTGCAGGTGCAGGTCGAGGAGGAGCGCTTCGGCTGCGAGGGCAGCGCGGCCTGCCGCGTGTCACACGACCCGCCGCTGCAAGAGCGGCTGCCGCTGGGCGAGTGCCCGCCCAACGACGAGGCCCGCAAGCTCGATGCCAGCTACCGCTGCATCGCCATCAACGGCCAGGCCTTCTGGCATCACGACCGCGAGCACGACCGCGAGCAGCCGGCCGCAGCGCCGGCCCCCCCAGCCGCGCCGGGTTGAGCGCCGCAGCGCGCTCGCCGATGGTTGCAAGACGGGAAGACGCCTGCGCTCGAACCGTCAGTCCCTTCGCGCCTTCCCGTCTTCCTGTTTCGTGGCGCGCCTCAGCGCTTGAGAGCGGGCGCCGGCTGCATCGACGCCCTGCCGACCACGCTCACGGTGGTCGACGGCAGCAGGCGCTTGGCCAGCGCCAGCAGCTTGGCGTCGGCGCCGATGTAGACGCGCTGCTTGTTGCGCTCGACCCCGCGCAGGATGGTCTTGGCGGCGCGCTCCGCGCTGGTGCCCGCGATGCGGTCGAACATCGCTACCTCGTCCGGCGTGCTTCCCTGGGCGTTGCGCACGATGTTGGTGCGGATGCCACCCGGGTGCACGCAGGTGACGCGCACCGATTGGCCGCGCAGCTCCTGCATCAGCGTCTCCGAGAAGGCGAGCACTCCGTACTTGGAGATGTTGTAGGGGCCGTTCTTGGCGAAGGGCACCATGCCGTTGATGCTCGAGATGTTGACGATGTGGCCCTCGGGCCGTTTGCGCAACAGCGGCAGGAAGGCGCGCGCGCCGTAGATCACGCCCCACAGGTTGACGCCGAGCACGAGCTCGAACTGCTCGTAGGAGATCTCCTCGATCCCCGCGCGCACGGTCAGCCCGGCGTTGTTGATGACAACGTCCACCCCGCCGTGCGCTTCGGCGGCTTGCGCGGCGTAGCGCTCGACCGCGCTCCGGTCGCGCACGTCGACCACGTGCGTGGTCAGCTGCACGCCGGCGTTGCACAGGTCTGCGGTTTCGCGCAGGCCCGCGGCGTTGACGTCGGCCAGCGCCAGCTGCGCGCCTCGCTTGGAGAGCTCCACGGCGAGCGCGCGCCCGATGCCGGAGGCTGCGCCGGTGACGGCGACGACTTTGTCTGCGATGGCGGTCATGGGGATTGGGCTCCTTCAAAGGGGTATGCAGGCCGTGCTGGCGGTGCCGGCTCAGCGACCGCGTCGCGGTCGTGCACGCGGCGTGGCTTCGCTCAAGCCGTGCAGGCCCGAGGCGACCAGCGTAGCCGCCAGCGAGGCCAAGGTCTCGGCGCTTACCGCCGGGTGTTCCTTCCACCAGGCCGCCAGCGCCTCGAAGGCGCCGTTGATGGCTTGCGCGCAGGCGTCGAGCATCAGCGGATCGAGCGCGGCGCCCTGGGCCGCCGCGCCGCGCGCCAGCAGGCCCGCGACCGACTTGGCGTGGAAGCGGCGCGCCGCGGCCAGCTCCGCGTTGACCGGCGCGGCCTCGGCCGCGAGCAGCGCGTCCCAGGCGGCGCGCCGCTCTTCGGCAAAGCGGAAGAACGCCAGCGCGCCCGCGTAGAGCTGCGCGTCGGGATCGGCCTGCGTCTGCGCGTTGACCGCGTCCTCCACGGTGCGGGCGAGCGCTTGCGCCTCCTGCGCCACCACCTCGCCGAACAGCGCCTCCTTGGAGCCGACCAGCGCGTAGATCACCGGCTTGGACACGCCCACGCGCCGCGCCAGCTCGTCCATCGACGCGTCCGTGAAGCCGCGCTCCACGAACAGCTGGCTGGCCACGGCCAGCACCTGGCGCCGGCGCAGCTCGCGCGGGACCCGGCCGTGCGCAAACTCCGCCACCTCGGCGGCGATCGGGAGCAGGGCGGCAGGCGGATGGCGCGCGGGCATTGCAGTCCTACTTCTAGTAGGCTACTTTCAGTAGGTCAAGGGCCCGAGCGCGGGCCGAGCTTCCCAGGAGAACCGCATGGTCAGCCCCGCACTGCGCATCGAGCAAACCTCCCGCACTCCCATCAGCGAGCGGGTGCCGCGAGCCGGCGGCCCCGAGCTGGGCGCCGTACCTCACCACCGGGTCGCCGTGCTGGGCGCCGGCTTCGCCGGCCTGGGCATGGCGATCAAGCTGTTGCAGCGCGGCGAGCGCGACTTCGTCGTGCTGGAGAAGGCCGACGAGGTGGGCGGGACCTGGCGCGACAACACCTACCCCGGCTGCCAGTGCGATGTCGCGTCCACGATCTATTCGTACTCCTTCGCGCCCAACCCGCGCTGGAGCCGCACCTACGCCTGGCAGGACGAGATCCTGGCCTACCTGCGCGACTGCGCCGACCGCTTCGGCGTACGGCCCTTCATCCGCTTCCAGCACGAGCTGCTCGAAGCGCGCTGGCTCGAGCAGCCCCAGCATTGGCTGCTGCGCACCAGCCAAGGCAGCTTCACCGCCGACGTATTGATCTCGGGCCACGGCGGTCTGAGCGCGCCTTCGATTCCCGAGATCCCGGGGATCGACCGCTTCCGCGGCACGGTGTTCCATTCGGCGCAATGGCGCCACGATCACGATCTGAGCGGCGAGCGGGTGGCGGTGATCGGCACCGGCGCCTCGGCGATCCAGGTCGTGCCCTCCATCCAGCCCAAGGTCTCCGAGCTGGTGTTGTTCCAGCGCACGCCGGCCTGGGTCGTGCCGCGCATCGACCCGGCATTCAGCCCGCGGCGGCAGCGGCTGTTTCGGCTCTTGCCGTGGCTGCAGAAGCTCGACCGCTTGCGCCAGTATCTGGGCCGCGAGCTGGTCGTGCTCGGGTTGCGAAAGCCCGAGCTGATGCGGCGCGGCGAGCAGATGGCGCTCGGTCACCTGCGCTCGCAGATCGCCGACCGCGCGTTGCGGAAGAAGCTCACGCCCCGCTATGCCATGGGCTGCAAGCGCATCCTGCTGTCCAACGACTACTACCCCGCGTTGGCCCAGCCCAACGCGCGCGTGGTGACCGAGGGCATCCGCGAGGTGACCGAGACCGGCGTGGTCACGCAGGACGGCGAGCTCCACGAGGTGGACACCGTGATCCTGTGCACCGGCTTCAAAGTCACCGACCATCCCATCGGCGAGGTGCTGTTCGGGCGCGACGGCCGCTCGCTCGCCGAGCATTGGGAGGCAACCGCCACCGCCTACCTCGGGACTACGGTGGCCGGCTTCCCCAACCTGTTCATCCTGACCGGCCCGAACACCGGCCTCGGGCACAATTCGGTGATCTACATGATGGAGTCGCAGTACAGCTACGTGCTCGACGCGCTGCGCACCATGGAGAAGCGCGCGGCCGGCGCCGTCGAGGTGAGGCCCGAGGTCCAGGAGGCGTTCAACCAGGAGATCCAGTCGCAGCTCGCCGGCACCGTGTGGAGCTCGGGCTGCGCGTCGTGGTACCTGGACAAGAGCGGCCGCAACACCACTGTATGGCCGACCTTCACCTGGCGCTTCCGCTCGCGCACCCGGCGTTTCGACCAGGCTGCCTACGCCTTCGAGCCGCGCCGCGAAGCCGCGCGGCGCGGCGCAGCGACCGCGGTGGCGTGAGCAGGGGTCGACAGAGGCCGCAACGTCGCTCGCACGCCTGCTCGACGGGGAGCGCGCGGGCGACCACGAGCAGGGCTGCGCGCGGGGAGCTGCGCGGATGCATGGGAGCGGTCCACTCCGCGCCTCGAACGTGAGCTAGATTTGGGGCGCCTTACTGCGCGAGCTCGACCCAGATCCGCTGCGGGTCGTGCCCCATGCGCGCGTGGCAGCGCTTGAGCGCGCGGCGCAGGGCTGCATTGGCGTGCGTCGCGGCCGTCGCGCCGTGGACCGGTCTCTCGCCGGCCTGCTCCCGCAGCTCGCACTGCAGCCGCACGCCCACGCCGTCGTCGGCGCGGGACGGCTCCGCGCGCAGCTCCAGGCGGCTGCCGTTGGGCGCGCGACCCATGGCGTACAGCGCCAGCAGCACGATCAACTGCTCGAGGTAAGCGAGCGGAAGCTGGACTTCGGGCAAGTCCGGCACCAGCGCCAGCGTGATCTCGAGCTGTCGTTCTCGCGCCAGATGGCGCAACAACGGCTCCAGGCGCTCCACCACGTGGCTCACGTGCAGCGGCTCGGGCGCGGCGCTGCGCCTGCGGCCGAGCAGCTTCAACGTCCCGGTCAGCCCCGCCGCACGCCAGGCCGCCGCCTGCAGCTCTTCGAGGTGCTGGCCGGTTTGCTCGCTGATGCCGACGCGGCGCCGCAGGATGAAGACGTAGTTGAGGGCGGCCGAGAGCTGGTTGTTGATGTCGTGAGCCAGCTCGCTGGCGAGCCGTCCGAGCGCGTCGAAAGCCCCGTCGCCGGGCTGGCGCGAAACCTCGGACAAGGTGATGCAGACGTGGGTGTGGCCGCCGAAGCTGTTGCGCAGCGGCGTGAGCACCGCGCGCACTGCGCGCCCGTCCAGCAGCGTCCGTTCGCGCGGGCAGGGGCCGGCTTTCACGCGCTCGAGCACGGCGCAGTCGCGTTGCGCCTCGCCGTCGCCGGCCAACAGGTGCTCGCGCAGGCGTGTGCGCGTCAAGCGCTCGATCGACATCCCGAGCAGAGCCGCCGCTGCTGCGTTGGCCAGGCAGATGCGGTCGAAGCCGTCGACGATCAGCAGCGGGTCGCCGCTGCAGCCGATCGCTCCTGCCAGCAGTGCCGGATCGAGCGCGGCGCCGGCGTGATCGGGCGCAGCCAGCGCGATTGCGCGCGGCTGCCGCTCCCCTCGTAGCGCACGCTCCATGCTCTTGTGCGTCATGGTCCCCCCCGTGTGAGTCCCCGATTCACCGACTCCCCCTCCCCAGGCGCCTGTATAACCGCTCCCCCGTGCGAACGCAAAAGGGATCTTTGCGCCCACCCGCGTTCGGGGCGCTGGGCCCGTTTCGGGGCTGCTGCGCAACCCGCCCGTTCGCGGCCGCAGGGGCCGGCAAGTCGGTTTCCCCGCCGCGCTCACGGCAGGGTGAAGCGTTGTAGCAGCGGTGAGTCCCGCAACCGTGAGGGCCGCACGGCAAATCGCAGCGCCGAGCCCGGCTCGAGGTTGCGGCCCAGCGCGAGCTCCACCTGCGCATCGGGTCCGCTCGAGACTGCCGCGATGACCAGATTGGGCCTGCTGTCGCCGTCCAACCCGGCCACCCGCGCGAACAGCACGCCGAGGTCGCCCTGGAGGGTGGCCAAGGTATGGCGTTCGAACGCCAGCCCCGAGCCCTGCGCGAGCACGACCACCGTCGGGTGCGCGTAACCCACCAGGTCGAGCTTGCCGTCACCGTCGGCGTCGACCAGCTGCAGGTCGCGCAGCCCCTCCGAGCCCTCGATTGCTCGCGGTTGCGCGCGGAAGCCCCGGCGTGCGAGCAGCAGCCAAGCGCGCTCGCCGCCGAGCACGAGGTCGGCGTGGCCGTCGCCGTCGAGGTCGCCGGCCACGGCCTCGCGGACGCCCGGCAGCTCGAGCACGATCGGCGCGCCTGTGAAGCCGGCGCCGTCCGCCGACAGCCACAGCCGCGCGCGTCCCTCGCGCGCGCTGGTCACCACCAGGTCGTCGAGCCCGTCGCGATCGAGATCGGCGGCGGCGAGCGCATCGGCGCCGACCCCGGCCGGCAGCTGAGCGAAGCGCGCGGGTGAGGGCCCGCCGTGCAGCAGCCACAGCTCGCTCGCGCTCGCGGTGCGCGCGTCGCGCAGCTGCAGCAGCGCGAGGTCGCGACCCGGCTGGGCGTCGAGCGTGGCCGCGACCGCCGCGCCCGGGCTCAGCCCGAGCACGCGCACGGGGTCGGCAAACCCGCCCTGCGCGCGCTGGCGCAGCAAGTAGAGCCCACCCCCTGCGGGGCCGCCGCCGCGATCCAGCGACAGCGCGGGCACGATCAGGTCCGCGCGGCCGTCGCCGTCGATGTCGCCCGCGCTCACCGCCACCGCGCGCCCGCTCTCGGCCGGGCTGTAGCTCGGCGCGCGCAGCAGCGCGAGCCTCCGCGGTACCAGCAGCGGGCCGTCCGGCTCGATCGCCAGCAGCTGCACGCTCGAGCCGCAGTGCAGCGCCCACAGCGGCGGGCCGTCGTTCGCGAGCCGCAGCTGCGACAGCTCGGGCGCGGCTTCCTCCCGGGCGCAGATCGGGTAGCGCGCGAGCTCGGTCGCGCTCGGGGCGGTCGCCGCAGCCGGCTGCGCGGCCGCGGCCGGGGCGGCCGGCATGCCGGCGTCTCGGCACGCGCAGGGCGCAGGCGCGCGGTTGGGCGCGGGGTGTTGCCGGCGCACGCCAGGCCAGTGCTCGGGCATGCCGAACGCAGCCAGCGCGAGCGTCAGCAGCACGCCCCAGGCCGCCGCCGGCCACAGGAACAGCCGTGCTATTCGCATGCGCGCCGCTCCAGTTCTGGTGACGAGGGGCGGCACGCGCCGCCCCTCCCCATCGAGCAAAGCTCGCTGGGGCCCCACCCCACGCGAAGTGGGAGCTGCGCTCCCCTCTCGCGGCGCAGCCGCGATTCACCCCTGCCGTGCTCGCTTGGCGCGATTGCGAGCCAACCGCGGGCATGTCCTGGTGACCCGAGCTGCGTCACCGGCAGCTCCGCGGACGCGTGGCCGCGATCATCTCGCGGGTCCAGTAGTCGCCGCTGCTCGCGCGCTCTTGCCAGCTGCTCATGTGATAGCGGTAGAACACGATGCGCACCGCTTCGGGCGCCGCCGGCAGCGCCGAGGTAAACAGCGGCTGGACCGCGGCCGGGTCGCGGCACAGGCGCCGCAGTAGGGTGTCGACGTAGCGCGGCATGCCGCGGCGAAAGCTCAAGCCATAGAACCACAGCCGGAAATCGACGCGGGGCTGGTGCGGCGCGACATAGGGCGGGGCGCGGCCCGGCGCGCCGGGCTTGTAGCGCAGGTCGTGCTCGCTCCAGAGGCCCGCGAGCTCGGTCTGAAACTGCGGCTCGATGCGTTCGCGCGTGATGTGTCCGAACAGGTGGTAGACGTTGGCCACGCGCAGCGGCTCCGTCAGCGAGTAGAGGTCGCCGAAGCTGTGATCGATCACGTCCGAGCGCGCGAACGCGATCGCGGCCGCGACCAGTGAGCTCGACAGCCACAGCCCGAGCGCGCCGAGCGCCGCGGCGCGCCGGCGCCCGGAACGGGCAGGCGCCGCAGCCACGGCCGAGGACACCCCCACGCGCGCAGGGCGGCGCGCCACGCGCGAAAGCAGCGCCCCGGCCCGCGCAATGTCGGCGTCGCTGAGTAGAAACAGGTGCAGCGTCATCGACAGGTAGGTGAAGAAGCCGTAGTTCGCGGTGGCGGTATTGATCAGCTGGAACGAGGTGAAAGCGCCGAACGCGAGCAGCCGTGCGCGGCGCGGGCCGAATACCAAGAAGGGCACGCCCAGCTCGAGCACGAGCGCGCCCCAGCTTTCGATGCGGTGCCAGGCGGGCGGCAGATGGTGCGCGTACCATGCGAGCGTCGCGGGAAGGGGCGCGGTCTCGTAGTAGTAGCGCATCGCGCTGCCGTCCTGCCAGTCGTGCAGGACCGACTGCCACTTGGCTATGCCCGATTCGAAGTAGAGCTTGAACAGCAGCGCGCGAAACGCGAAGTGCGCAATCGGCGCCGGCCGCCGCAGCGGCAGGCACGCCGCCAGCACCAGCACCTCGATCAGCATGTTGTCCCACTGGAACGCGGTGAACTCCCCCCCGCGGTGGCGTAGCTCAGATACAGCGGCGCGCTCAGCGCGAAGCACAGGCGCGGGTTCAGTCCAGCGAGTGCAAGCACGGAGAGCAGCGCGCCGGCCACCGTGCCGATCCACAGCAGCGCGTCGCCGTGCGCGAGCCAGAACAGCGTGGGCTCGTCGAGCACGCCCAGGCCGGCGGCGTGCCAGCGCTCGAGCTGCTCGCCCAGCGGATCGAGGCCGCGGGTGCCAATCAGCAGCAAGACCTGGCTGCTGAGCGAGAGCCAGGCCGCAAGCGAGACCAGCGCCAGCGCACGCGCAAAGGCGCGCGCCACGCCCGGCCCGCTCTGCCGCCGCGGCCGGTATCCCCCCGGCGGCGGGGACGCGGCGCCTTGCGGCGCTGCCGATGCGCGCGGCAGCGAGATGGACACCGCCGCAGCATAGGGTCAGCGGTCGGCCGTAGGGAAGCCGCAGCCGCGGCGCCCGGAGGTCGCTGGGAATAGGCGGCCCGCGCCACGGGTTGACCGGCGGACCCGACGGGCGGCGCGAGCGCCGGCCGGGTGAGCGGGCTGGGGCCCGCACGCGGCGCCGGACGACTGGCGTTGACGCCAAGGGGTAGGTTTTGCTAGCTCAGCGGGCGCTCGATTTGATCCCAACCGTTCGTCTGGGGGTTGTCGCGACCCCGCCGTCTCCATGATCGTCGTCGAAAACGTCTCCAAGTACTACGGTGCGCAGCGCGCAGTCGCGGATCTGAGCTTCGAGATCCGCGAGGGCGAATGCGTGGGTTTCCTGGGCCTCAACGGGGCCGGCAAGAGCACCACGCTGCGCTTGCTGAGCTGCCTGCTGCTGCCCACCTCGGGCCGAATCAGCGTGCGCGGGCTCGACGTGGTCGAGAACCCGCACGCGATCCGCAAGCTGATCGGCTACCTGCCGGACGTGCCGCCGCTCTACCCGGAGATGACGGTGAGCGAGTACCTGCGCTTCGCCGGCAGCTTGCGCGGGCTCTCGGGCAGCGAGCTCAAGAGCCGCTTTACCCGCGTGCTGCGCCAGTGCAACGTCGAGGAGGTTGCGGACAATCCGATCAGCACGCTCTCGCACGGCTACCGGCAGCGCGTAGGCATCGCCCAGGCGATCATCCACGGGCCGTCGCTGCTGATCCTGGACGAGCCGATCCAGGGTCTCGACCCGGTGCAGATCGTGGACATGCGCAACCTGATCGCATCGTTGCGCGGCGAGCACACCATCCTGCTCAGCACGCACATCCTGACCGAGATCGAGCAGACCTGCGACCGCATCCTGATGATGGACCGGGGTCGCATCGCCGCCGAAGGCAGCGAAGAGGAGCTGGCCGCCCGGCTCACCCGCGGGCTGCGGCTCGAGCTCGAGATCGCCGGCGAGGAGGCCGCGCTGCGCAACGCGCTGGCGCAGCTGTCCGTGGTCTCGGAGCTCGAGGTCAAGCGTACCGCCCAGGGCACGCTGAAGGCGACGCTGCGCGCCGACGAGGCCGCGCGCGAGAAGGTGAGCCGTGCGGTGGTGCAGGCCGGGCTCGGGCTGCTCGGGATGCAGACACGCAGCACGGGGCTGGAGGCGATCTTCCTCGAGCTGAGCGGCGCGCGCGGCGCGGCCGCCCCGCGCTCGGAGCCGCCGCAGGCGGCCAGCCCACCGCAGCCGACCCAAGGAGCCGCGCAGTGAGAAATGTCGCCATCATCGCGCGCCGAGAGCTCGCGGGCTATCTGCGCACGCCCAGCGGCTACATGGTCGCCGCGGCGACCCTGCTGGTTCAGGGCCTGCTCTTCAACACGCGCGCGGTCGGCACCGGCGCCAAGCTCTCGTCCCAGGTGCTGATCGACTTCCTGCGCGACTCCAGCGGCACCACCACGGTCGCGGCGGTGTTGCTGGCGATGCGCCTGTTCGCGGAGGAGCGCCAGTCGGGCACGCTGGTGTTGCTGTACACCTCGCCGGTGCGCGAGGCCGAGATCGTGGTGGGCAAGTTCCTGTCCGCGTTCGTGGTGCTGAGCGTCCTCACCCTGCTCAGCCTGTACCTGCCGGCGCTGATCTTCGTCAACGGCAAGGTCTCCATCGGGCACATCGCCGGCGGCTACTTCGGCCTGCTCTGCGTCGGCGCCGCCACGCTCTCGCTTGGGGTGCTGGGCTCGGCGCTGGCGAAGAACCAGCTGATGGCGGGCGTGTTGGCCGCGGTCTTCATCTTCGTGCTGTTCCTATGTTGGGGTCTGTCGCGCGTGGTCGACCCTCCGTTCGGGTCTATCATCGCGGAGTTCTCGCTGTACGAAGAGCACTTCTTCCCCTTCATGCGCGGGCTGGTTCAGCTCAGCGACATCGTCTACTACGCGTCGATCGTCTACCTCGCTCTGCTGGCGGCCACGCGCGTGGTGCAGAGCCAACGCTGGCAATGAGATCTTCCGAGCCATGAGCGAGAAGGCCAAAACCTCGACCATCCTCGCCTCGGCGCTGCTGCTGGCGGGCCTGTGCGCCGTGTTCGTCGGCCAGCGTATCCTGGGCGAGGGCAACCCTGGCGAGCTGACGAGCTACGCCGGGCTCGCGCTGCTGGTGGCCGCCGGCGCGCTGCGCATTCAGGCCTGGGCGAGCGCCAAGGGCGACGCGCGGGGGGTGGAGGCGCGCCTGCTGGCCGCGTATGGCGGCGTCGCGGTGAGCCTCTTGCTGTACGCGCTCACCACCGACTGGGGAATCAAGAAGCTCGCGCTCAGCGGCGACGCCGCCACCCGCGTGCCGGTCGTGCTGATGGTGCTGTGGATGGCGACGCTGCTGGTGTCGCTGTTCGCGGTCCTGTTCGTCGAGTTGGTGTACCTGCGCATGCCGATCGCCGAGTCGGTGGAGCTACGCCGCGTGCGCGCCTCGCTCTACGCCGGGCTCTCGCTCGGGCTCTCGGTGGTGTTTCTGCTCAGCGCGAACTACGTGGCGACCGTGCGCGACGTGCGCAAGGACGTGTCGTACTTCCGCACCAGCCAGCCCAGCGCGGGCACGCTGTCGATGGTGCGCAAGCTCGACCAGCCGGTGCGGGCTTTTCTGTTCTTCCGCCAGGGCAGTGACGTGGTCGGCGAGCTCAAGCCCTACTTCGCGGCGCTCGCGGGCGCGGGCAAGAAGTTCAAGTACCAGGTGAGCGACGTCGCGCTCGAGCCCAAGCTGGCGACCAAGCACCGCGTGCGCGACAACGGAGAGGTCCTGCTGGTGCAGGGGGACGGCGACAAGGCCAAGTCCCAGTCATTCCACGTCGGCAACGAGTTGACCGAGGCGCGTGGCACCTTGCGCAAGCTCGACGCCAACTTCCAGCAGAGCTTCACCAAGCTGGTGCGGCCCGAGCGCACGCTCTACCTGACCGTGGGGCACGGCGAGCACAACTCCAGGGTGACCGCGCAGAAGGGCGAGGACGGCACCGACGTAATGAACGAGGTCCTGCGCCGCCTCAATCTCAAGTCGCAGGACATCGGCGTGGCCGAGGGTTTGGGCACGGCCGTGCCGAGCAACGCCAGCGCCGTGTTGATCGTGGGGCCGAGCGAGAAGTTCATGCCCGAGGAAGCCGCCACACTGCTCGCGTACGCGCGCAAGGGCGGCAAGCTCTTCCTGATGCTCGACCCCGACAAGGACGTCGGCCTGCAGCCCTTGCTCGCGGGGCTCGGCATCGAGCTGCTGCCCGGTACGGTGGTCAGCGACACACACCACATGGCGCACGCCCACAACGACAGTGACCGCGGCGTGGTCTTTAGCAACCACTACAGCTCGCATCCGACGGTGACCACGGCCACCCGGCATCAGCGCGAGCTTGCCACGGTGCTGGTCAACG
This sequence comes from uncultured delta proteobacterium, assembly GCA_963778655.1. Classification (GTDB taxonomy): domain Bacteria; phylum Myxococcota_A; class Polyangia; order Polyangiales; family JAFGIB01; genus CAVZVA01. The sequence continues at coordinate 566,655 of CAVZVA010000003.1, read as the reverse complement.
CCGTGGCGCTGAAGGCAAATCTCGCGAATGTCGAGCCCAAGCCGCGGGTGACCTTCCCGCTGCGCAGCGACCGCGAGTTCTGGCGTGACCTCAACGGCGACTTCAAGCTCGACGGCCCGGAGAAGAACGAGATTCTCAACTTGATGGCCGCCGTCACGCTGCCCAACACCGGAGGCAAGAGCGCGAAGGAGTCCGAGGGCCGCGCCGTGATCGTCGGCGACGGCGATTTCATGACCAACAAGGTGGCGCCCAACAACGGCAACATGCTGGTGTTCGTCGATTCGCTGGCCTGGCTGATCGGCAACGAGGACCTGACCGGCGAGACCACCTCCGAAGAGGACGTCCCGATCGAGCACAGCCGCCAGCAGGACAAGGTCTGGTTCTATGCGACGACCTTCGGCATGCCGGCGCCGATCTTGCTGGCCGGCTTCTGGGTCGCGCGTCGCAGGCGCCGCCGCGCGGAGAAGAAGAAGACATGAAAGCCGTGATGGCGCAGGGAGTGCTGGCCCTGTTGGGGCTGTTGGTGGCGTACCGGACCTGGACGCACGAGGAGAAGGACGAGCCGGCGGCTCCCGGGCAGGTGACGATCAGCGAGTGCGCTGAGCCGCAGCTGTCGCAGATCGAGATCGAAAGCCCGACCCACACGATCGTGTACAAGGCGAAGAAGGGCAAGCAGGGCACCGAGTACTGGATCACCAGCCAGCGCAAGCTGATCGAGCCCAAGAAGCCCGAGAGCGCGAAGGCGGACGCGGACAAGGACAAAGACAAAGACAAAGACAAGAACAAGGAAACGGTCCAACCGGCGAGCAAGAACGCCAAGACCGAGAACGCCGAGCAGGCGAAGGCCGGCGAGGCCGCCAAGCCGCCCGAGAAGCCGAAGGTCGCGCGGCCCTACGACCCCAATGCGCCGGTGACCTTTCTGGCCAACAAGAAGTTCGACGACACGCTCAAGTCGCTGGCGCCGCTGCGCGCGATGCGCGGCATCGGCGAGGTGCCCAAGAAGAAGCTGCCCGACTTCGGCTTCGACAAGGTCGGCACTTATCTGCGCGTGACCTGCGGCGGCAAGAAGCTGGCGCTCGACGTCGGCGGCCGCACCTATGGCCTGGCCGATGCCTACGTGCGCGACCCGCACACCAAGCAGGTGTATCTGCTCAACGGCCAGCTGCTGATCGATCTGCAGTCGGCGCAGTTCAAGTTCATGCAGACCGACCTGCACAACTTCCCCCTGACCGAGATCGACGAGGTCGTGGTCAAGGCCGACGGCAAGGAGCGGCGGCTGTTGCACCGCAACCGCCTCAACCCCGAGGACGCGCGCTGGGTCGACGCGGCGGCGCCCGACAAGCGCAACGAGCTGTTCGGCAACTGGTTTCAGCGGCTCGAGCGCCTGCGCGTGCGGACCTTCCTCGACGAGGGCAAGGAACCGGGCAGCGACCTGAAGATCGATGCCACCGCGGCCGTGCCGGTGATGACGCTCGAGTACAAGCTCGAGGGCAAGAAGAAGGGCTCGCTCGAGCTTGTGCGCGTCGATACCGGGCAGGGCGGGTTCTACTACGCGCGTACCGAGGCCACGCACCGCTGGGTCACGATGTACGATTCGCTGGCCAAGCAGATCGACGAGGACCTCGCGATGGTGGTCGGCGCCGAGGACACGACCGAGGCCGCCCCCATGCAGTCGACCGCGCCCGAGAGCAGCGCGCCCGCGGCCAGCGGGTCGACGCCGGCAGCAGGCGGCGCGCCGCATCCGACCGTGGCGCCGCATCCCAAGCTGCCGCACGCGCCGTCGCCGGCGGCGCACGCGCCGAGCGCCAAGGCCGCGCACCCTTGACCGCAGCCTCCCAGCCGCGCTCGCACGCGGCGTGCGCCGGGGCAGCAGCATGACCGCAGGCTTGCGCCGGAGGGGCGGCGCGCCCAAGGTACGGACGCCATGAGCATGCCCCGCATCGCGTTCGGGACGCCCCGCAAGCTGCCCCGACCGCGCGAGCTCGTCGGGCGGGTGGCTGTGCTCGACATCGCGTTCGCGGCCGGCGCCGGCGGTGCGACTTACGATAAGGTCACCGCGCCTTTCATCGCGGGGCTGGGCGCGCGGCTCGCGATCTGGATCGACCATCACGATCATGTCATGCACGCGCGCCACGTTGGCGACCGCCGTTTCGTGTTGAGCACCAAGGCCGAGCATGGTGCGTGCCCCGAGATGGTCACCCCCGAGCTGGTGCAGGGCACCGGCCAGGTGGACACGATCTGCTGCCACACCGACTTCGACGGCCTGTGTTCCGCAGCCAAGTGGATCCGCGGCGGCGTCGAGCCCTATCCGGGCGCGGACGACGACGCCCGTGCGATCGACACCCGCTTGGGCAAGCCGAGCGACCGCGCGCTGGTCATCGATCGCGCGCTGCGAGCGCGGCCGCGTGACGACGGCTTGCGGGGATTGATCGTGCGTTTCCTGGCCGAGGGCGGGAGGGACCGCGAGATGTTTCGCGCGATCGAGCGCGCGGCCGAGGAGCTGCGTCCGCGCGAGGAGGTGGCGCGCCGCGTGGCCGCCGACTTCGAGGTGCGCGGCGAAGTGGCATTCGTACGCGTGCCTGAGGACGCGCCGCCGTACGACAAGACCCTACTGCTGATGCTCGGACAGGAACGCGCCCGCGTCTCGGTCGTCTGCGATGCCTCCACGGTCACGCTTGCGGCGCGCTTCGACAGCGGCGTCGATCTGCTGCAGCTGCTGGGGCTCGAGGGCGGGATGCCGACCGTAGTCAGCGTGGCGCCGGCGCAGCTCGACGAGGTACTGCAGAAGCTGGGATTCGGGCCCTTGGAGCGCTGAGCGCGCCTGCGCGCTATGCTCGGTAGATGACGCTCCCTCTGGCGGTATTCCAGCGGTTGCCAAAGACCGACCTGCACGTACACCTGGACGGATCGCTGCGGCTGCCGACCATGCTCGAGCTGGCCGAGCAGCAGGGCGTGCGGCTTCCGGCCGACACGCCCGAGGGCCTGCGGCGCGCGATGCACTGCGGCGAGAACACCGGCTCGCTGCTCGAGTATCTCAAGGCCTTCGAGATCACGCTCTCGGTGATGCAGACCGAGGACGCGCTGTACCGCATCGCGCACGAGCTGGCCGAGGACGCCGCAGCCGAGAATGTGCGCTACATGGAGGTGCGCTACTCGCCCATGCTCCACGTGCGTAAGGGCCTGCGGGTCGTTGCGGTGGTGGAGGCCGTGCTGGCCGGCCTGCGCCAGGCCTACCAGGACCACGGCATCGAATCCAACGTCATCATTTGCGGGATTCGCAACATCTCGCCCGAATCGTCGCTGGACATGGCGCGCCTGGCGGTGGCGTACAAGAACCGCGGCGTGGTCGGCTTCGATCTGGCCGGCGCCGAGTACGACCACCCGGCCAAGCACCACAAGGACGCCTTTCAGCTCATCCGTAACAACAACATCGCGTGCACCATTCACGCCGGCGAGGCCTTCGGTCCGGAATCGATCGCGCAGGCGCTCCACGTCTGCGGGGCGCATCGCATCGGCCACGGCTGCCGGCTGCGTGAAGACGGCGACCTGCTGCACTACATCATCGATCACCGCATCCCGCTCGAGATCTGCCCCTCGTCCAACGTGCAGACAGGCGCGGTGCCCTCGCTGTCCACCCATCCGCTCAAGCTCTACAACGACCTCGGCGTGCGGGTCACGGTCAACACCGACAACCGCTTGATCACCGACACCACCGCCAGCCGGGAGCTGTGGCTGTGCCACAGCCAGATGGGGCTCGAGCCGCGCGACATCGCGCGCATCATCCTGAACGGCTTCAAGTCGGCCTTTCTGCCCTTCCACATCAAGCAGGTCTACCTGCGGCGGGTGGCGGCTGAGCTCGAGCGCTTCGTGCGCGCGCCCGAGAGCCTGCTCGAGGAGCCGCGCGCGTCCGAAACCGCGGCGTCACCGGACGCGGACTCGCTGCGCCACGCCTGAGCTCGTTCGTCTGACAGCACGCCCGTTCGAGCTCAACCGCAAGGCGGGAAATCGGGATGTAATTTGCTCTTCCCGTCTTGCCGTGAATCTGCTCGACCCGGCTGACCCCCACCGCGGCCCCCCTCGAAAAGCGCGCCGCGACGCTGTACAACTCGCTGCCATGCGCCGCCTGCTCCTGACCGCGTCGATCGCGCTGCCGCTGCTGCTGTGCGCCTGCGCCAGCAATCCCTACGGATACGCGCCGCAGTACGTCCCGCTCTCGGCCGAGGAGCCCTACCTGGAGAAGGGCCTCGACCAGAGCTACGAGGACGTGCGGCGCGACCCTGCCGGCCATCAGCAGGAGCTGATCGCGTGGTTCGGGGTGGTCGACGACGTGCAGAAGACTGGCGCGGACGGCCAGGTCAAGGTGGCGTTGACGCTGCACTTCCACCAGGCGCGCCACCTCTGCACCGACCAGTTCGACAGCTCGTGCCGCGTCACCATCTCCGAGAAAGCGGGCGGCCCGTTCAGCGCGCTGCTGCAGCTGCGGCCCGAAGACCGTGAGGGTCGCGATCGCGTGTACGCGGGCTCGCTGCTCAAGGTCTACGGCCACGTAACCACCGACTACGACGACCGCGGCGGCCCGATCCTGAAGGCCGACTACTACCGCCACTGGCCGCACGGCACCTACGTCACGACGCTCAACGCCACCAAGATGCGCCGCTAACGGGCAGGAAGATGCAACAGGAAGACGGGAAGACGCGAAGAGGAACACCCGTTGTGGGCTTCCCGTCTTCGTGTCTTCCCGTTGTCTGAATCAAGATCCTCGGTCGTCGACCGGCGCCTGCAGGTGGTCTGCGAGCTGCTCGACCTCGGCGCGGCGCAGGTCGCGGCTGAACAGCATCGGCAGCTCGTAGCTCGGGACCGGAATGCTCTGGCGCAGGCGCGCGAGGTGCTCGGCCTGCGCGCGCTCGTGCAGCAGCCGGCCGTGGCTCGCCGCCACCCACGGATGCCACGGCGAGCCCGCCTCCACGCGCCGTTGCAGCGCGCTCAGCGCTCCGGCCTGCTCGGGCGAGAACAGCCGCGGCAGCACCATGTTGACCGCGAGCCCGCAAACCGGCAGGCCCAGCTCCTCGCGCAGCGCGCGATACAGATCGCTCGCCTCGTTGGTGGGCAAGTCCTCGGGCGTGCTGACGATCAGCACGCCGGCGCGCGCCGGATCGGTGAACAGGTCCCAGGCGCGCTCTGCTTCGCGGCGCAGCAGGCCGGGCGGCACCACGTCCATGATCACTTTGGGCACGCGCAGCAGCTCCAGCCCGTGGCCGGTGGCCGGGGCGTCCACGATCACGGTGTCGTAGCGCGGCCGCCCGTCGGGCAGCCGCTCGAAGGCGTGAAACTGCGCCTTGCCCAGCATCGCCCAGGCTTCGATCCCGGGCGTCCCGCGCAGGAATCCCGCGACCAAGCGGTTCTCGAAGATCAGCTTGTAGAGCGCGCGCAGCTTGAGCACCATCATGCCGTACTCTTCCAGCGCAGCGCCCGGCTCCATGTTGACGGCGTCGATGCCCGGCGCGATCGGCTGGATCTGCGGGCCGATCGGCTTCACCTCGAGCAGGTGGCTGAGGCGCTCCTTGGCGTTGCACATCGCGACCAGCGTGCGGCGGCCCTGGCCCGCGAGCGAGAGCGCCAGCGCGGCACTGACCGCCGACTTGCCCACGCCGCCCTTGCCGACGACGACCACGAAACGCAGATCGCTGAGCTGGAAGGCCATTTCCGGCCTCGCCTTTAGCACAGACCGTCGCGCTGGCCCACGCGTTCGCGCTGGCCGCGGCCGCCGCCGCCGGGCGCGTGGCTCAAAGCACGCGCTCGACGTGCGTCTGGCGCCCGATTTCGGCGACTTCCTCGCCGTCCCTGCCTGCCTCGCCGTCGAGCGCCAGCAGCGTCCCGCGCGCCGCGGCCTCGAGCGCCTGATTGGCCTCGCTGCGCGCCCGGTCCAGGCGGCGCAGGCGGCGCGCCGGGCCGGCCCCGCACACCATCAGCTCGAGCTTGCCCTTGGTGGGCAGCGGCGAGCTGACCATCCGCAGCAGCCGCGCGCCTGCGCCGAGCTCGGCCAGCGAGCGGGGCTGGTGGTGCAGCGTGAGATAGCTGAAGGTGAGATCGCTGCCGCGCAGGCCGGCCGCGCGCGCCAGCTGCGCGACCGGGGCTGGCAGCGGCAGGGCCAGCTGCTCGTGGCACCAGTCGCGCTCGCGCGCGAGCAGCGGGCAGGCCTCGCGATGCAGGCACGGCGCGAACACGAAGGGCGGTCCGGCGGCGCTCGCGAGCAGGCCTCGCGCTTGCTGCAGGGCGCGGCTGTGGGCGCGTAGCGCGGGCTCCAGCACCACGATCGCGCCGTCGTCGCTCAGCAGCGGCGCGAGGCGCGTCAGCCAGCCCGCATGCTGTGCGGCCGGGTCGGGCTCGCCCTGGGCCAGCTCGTTGAGCACGAAGCCGAGCAGGATCAAATCGTAGGGGGGGTCGAGTCGCTGCAGCAATCCCGGCGTCAGCGCGGCCTGGCGCGGGCGCAGCTCGAGTGCGAGCCGCTCGGCCCGCGCCAGACGCTGCCCCAGCTCCGTGCCCAGCTCGAGGGCACGGCCGTCGCGCTCCACGGCGTCGATGCGTACCCGCGCGGCACCCGCATCGAGCGCGAAGCGCGCCGCGGCCAGACCGGTCGCGAGCAGCCCCGCGCCGAGGTCGAGCACGCGCAAGCTCGGGGCTGCCGGCAGCGCGCCGGTCGCCGCCAGCTCGGCGAGCGGCGCCGTGACCTTGGGCCAGTCGCGCGGCAGGAAGAACTTCAGCCGCGCGCACAGCGCTCGCGGGTCGCCGCTCAGCTCGGCCGGTGCGGCGCCTTGCCGCAGGTACGCGCGGCTCACGCGCTGCACCGCGCGCGCCAGCGCCTCCCCGCGCAGGTCGTCGCCGCCGAGGCGCTCTCGAGCGAGCGCGTCCAGCAGCTCGAGCAGGCTCTCGGGCGGCGGCGCGAGCGATTCGCGGGCGTTGCGGTAGGTGCGCATCGAGGCTAGAACAGCCAGCGACTGGCGGCGCGCGCTGCCCTCCGCCCGTACATCCAGCACCGGGGCCATCTTGGACCAAGCCGACGCATCCCGCACGCCCACGCCGCTGCTCGCCTTGCTCGGCGCCTGCGTGCTGCTGGTGCCGGCCGCCCTCTACGCGATCTTCATCGTAGCGCCGATCGAGCGCCAGATGGGCATCGTGCAGAAGATCTTCTACTTCCATGTGCCGTGCGCGATCGCGATGGAGGTGGCTTTCGCTACCTGCTCGGTATGCAGCGCGGTGTACCTGGCCAAGCGCGACGACCGCTGGGACGCGGTGGCGATCGCCGCCGCCGAGGTGGGCATGCTGTTCTGCCTGGCCGTGTTGATCAGCGGGCCGCTCTGGGCGCACAAGGCCTGGGGCGTGTTCTGGACCTGGGATCCGCGTCTGACCAGCACGCTGCTCGAGGCGATGATCTTTCTCGCCTATCTGGTGCTGCGCTCGTTCGGCACGCTGGGCGAGGTAGAGAAGCGCTTCGCCGCCGGCCTCGCCGTGGTCGGCCTGCTCGACATTCCGGTGATCAAGTACAGCGTGCAGCGCTGGCGCGGAACACACCCGACCGTGATCACCGGCAAGGGCGGCGGTATTGCCCCGGAGATGAAGCCTGCGCTCGTGCTCGGCTTCGCGCTGATCCTGCTGCTGGCGGGCGCCCTGATCTGGGTGCGCGCGCGGGCCGAGCGCATGCGCCAGGGTCTGGCCGCGCTCGAGCTGGAGGCCGCCGAGCGCGGCCTGCTGGAGGAAGACTGATGGATAGCCCGAGAACCGGCCGCCAGCGGCGGCCCCGCGCGCGTCGTGCTGCGGCTCGCGTCGCGGCAGCGGCCGCGTGCGCCGCCACCGCAGGCCTGGCCGTGGCCGGGCTGGCGGCGCCGGCACGCGCGCAGGATGGCGCGCCGCAGGACGCGGCGCAGGAGCGCGCCCAGAGCTTTCAGGCGGTGCAGGGAGCGACCAAGGAGCACGTGCCGGGCGGCCCGCTGCTGGTCGCTGCGTACGGTGTGATCTGGCTGCTGGTGCTGCTCTACCTGATCAGGCTCGTGCGCCTGCAGCAGCGCACGCAGAGCGAGCTCGCGCGGCTCGGGCGGGCGCTCTCGAGTGGCGCCGAGCCGCCGAGGTAGCCATCGTGCCTACGCTCGCCCATCTGCTCTACATCCCGGGCGTGCTGCTGATCGGCATCTCGATCGGCTTCGTGATGGGGGCGCGCGCCGCGCGTGCCGAGCTCGAACGCAAGCGCAAGGCACAACGTCGCTGAGCCGCGTGCTTTGCGCGCGTCGCCTCGCGCTTTCGGTGCGGCCGCGGTTTTGGCATGATCGCGCCGTCGTGCTCCGCGCAACACCGAGAGCCGTCGCGCTGTTGATCGCGCTGTGGGGCTGCGGGCTGGCCTCCGGCTGCGACCCGTCCGGGGCCGCCACGCACCGCGAGCCCGCGCCCTCCGCTCCGGCCCCGCAGCCGGCCCCGCCCGTCGCGGCCCCGGCCGCGCAGGCGCCCGCGCCCGCACCGGCCGCACCGCCCTTGCGCTTCGCCGGTACCGAGCTGCTGCAGGACGACCTGCTGCGCGCGCTCGCCAGCGCCGAGCCGCTGTCGTTCAAGCCGGTGGGCTCGACCTCGACGGTCTTTCACGCGCGCCTCAAGGGCACGGTCGACGCCGCCTTCAAGGCGCCCACCGCCCACCGCCCGCACGGGCCTGCCTCGGAGGTCGCCGCCTATCGCGTGTCGCGCTGTCTCGGCCTCGACGACGTGCCGCCCGCGATCTCGCGCCGCATCGCGCTCGAGGTGCTGCGCGCCCGGCTCGAGCCGCGCTATGAAACGCGTTGGCCCGAGATCGAGAAGCGCATGCGCGTGGGCGACGGCGGGGCGGTGCTGGGGGCCGCGATCTACTGGATCCCCGAGCTCGCGGACGTCGGGGTGGACAAGCAGAGTGGTCTGCGCAAAGCGGCACAATGGCTACGGGTGGGCGGCGATCTGCCCGAGGCCCGGCGTAGCCTTGCCGCCTCACTCAGCCGCATGCTCGCGTTCGACTACCTGATCGGCAACTTCGACCGCTGGAGCGGCGACAACGTGGCGGGCGACGCGCAGGGCCGCTTCGTCTACGTGCGCGACCACGACCAGGCGTTTCCGGAGCCGATGGGCGAGGCGCTGCACCGCAAGCTGCTGGGGTATGTGCTGCGCTGCGAGCGCTTCTCGCGCGCGTTCTACCTGAAGTTGCGGAGCTTCAGCCGCCAATGCCTGCAGCGCGAGCTGGCCGAGGATCCGGAAGGGCCGCGCCTGCTCAGCGAGCGCCAGATCGCCGATCTATTCGATCGCCGCCAGACCTTGCTCTCGCACATCGAATCGCTGGTCGCGCTGCACGGCGAGCGCGAGGTGCTGTTCTTCGAGTGAGCCGTCTGCTGAGCGCTGCCCGGAGATTGACAGGAAGACGGGAAGAACCGGCTCTGTCCGTGCTTCCCGCCTTCCTGTTGTATTCTTCGAATGGCCCCGTGGGCTCAGTCCTCGCCCCGTAGCTTGCGCAGGCGCTGCCGTAGCTCGGCCTCGAGCCCATTGCCGGTGGGCCGGTAGAAGCGCTGGCCGAGCAGGCGCTCGGGCAGATAGGTCTCGTCGGACGCGTGGCCGCCTTCGTCGTGCGGGTAGCGGTAGCCCTGGCCGTAGCCCCACGCCTTCATCGCCGCCGTGGCGGCGTTGCGCAACTTGTGCGGCACCTCGAGCGCGCCGTGCTCGCGCACCGCCTGCTGCGCCTCGCTCCAGCCGAGGTAGCTCGCGTTCGACTTGGGCGCGCACGCCAGGTACACGCAGCACTGGCCCAGCGGGTGTAAGCCCTCGGGCAGCCCCAGGCGCTGGAACGCCTGATCGGCCGCGACCGCGACCTGCAGCGCCTGCGGGTCGGCGTTGCCGATGTCCTCACTGGCGAAGATCAGCAGGCGCCGCAGCACGAACAGCGGATCCTCGCCCGCCTCCAGCATGCGCATCATCCAATACAGCGCCGCGTCGGGGTCGCTGCCGCGCATCGACTTGATGAACGCGCTGACCACGTTGTAGTGGCCCTCGCCGCTCTTGTCGTGCAGCAGGCTGCCGGCGGCCAGCGCTTCGAGCACCACCTCCGGGGTGAGCTCGGCTTCGCCGCGGTCCGTGCTGAAACGCGCGGCCGCCTCCAACACGTCGAGCGCGCGCCGCGCGTCGCCCTGCGCACCGTGGGCGATCTGCGACAGACAGGCCTCGCTCGCGCGCAGCCCGAGCGCGCCCAGGCCGCGCTCCGCGTCCGAGAGCGCCCGCAACAGCAGCGTGCGCAGGTCGTCTTCCGCCAGCGACTTGAGCTCGAACACGCGCGCCCGCGAAAGCAGCGCCGCGTTGACCGCGAAGGAGGGGTTCTCGGTGGTGGCGCCGATCAGGATCACGGTGCCGTCCTCGACGTGCGGCAGCAGCGCGTCCTGCTGCGCCTTGTTGAAGCGATGGATCTCGTCGACGAACAGCAGCGTGCGCTTGCCGTACAGGCTGCGTTGCTCGCGCGCCTGCTTGACGGCGGCGCGCAGCTCGGCCACGCCACTGAGCACCGCGCTGAGCGTCTCGAAGCGCGCGGCGGTCTCGGCCGCGATCACGCGCGCCAGCGTGGTCTTGCCGGTGCCGGGCGGGCCCCACAGCACCATCGAAGGGACCCGGTCGTTGGTGATCGCGACCCGCAGCAGCTTGCCCTCCCCCAGCAGGTGCGCTTGCCCGACCACGTCCGCCAGCCGCTGCGGACGCATGCGGTCCGCCAGGGGGGCCCCGTCGGCTTGCCCGCGCGCGCTGTGCTCGAACAGGTCCATGATGTCCGATCTATACGTACGTTCAGCGTCGTCCCGCAAGCCTGTCCTCTTGCCTTCCCGAGTCCGCTGTGCTTATTACCTACTACCACAGTGTAGGACACTCTCCGCGGTTGGGGGGCGAGAGTGGGCCCCTTGGAGCAGGTGGGCATGGCCGAGAAGTTGGAGCGTATCTTCGAGTACCGCGTGCTGCTCTCCACCGCGCGCGAGTTGGGCATTCCGCTCAGCGATGAAGAGTCCGCCCGCCTCGACCGCCTCGGCCAGCAGCTCGCTCCGGGCGTGCCGCCGCTCGACGATCGCGATCCCTACACGCTGCTGCCCGAGCCGATGCCGGCCGAGTACGTGCACGCGGGGCGCTTTCAGCCCTGCACCGTGCACAACGCCGCCGCCGGCGGGCTCGCGCTGGTCGCGACCGAGCCGCCGGTGCTGGGCCAGCGGCTGCTGCTGCACGTGCGCGACGCGCGCCGCCCGCTCGAGTACACCTTCCCTGCGCGTGTGGTCTCACGCGTGGTGCGCGGCCTGTCGGGTATGAGCGTCGCGTTCGAGGGCCTGCCCACGCAGCGCCCGCTGGTCGGCCGCTCCAGTGGCGTGTGGCCCACCGACGAGAGGACCCCAACCGTGCACAACCCGGACCGCCGGCGCAATCGCGGTTGAGGCGTCGGGCACGTCCGCGACGGGCCGCCCCGCCCCTCCCGATACTCAAGGCATTGGCTCCGCCAGACGCTGTTGCAGCTCTGCGAGCGTGAATGGCTTCTGGATGAAGCCTGCCATGCCCCTGCCCACGAAGCGGCCGATCGCGTCCTGCTCGTTGTACCCGCTCATCGACGATCGCTTGCGGCAAACTTGGGTCGCGGCCGGGCGGCGTGGCCTAATTGCTGTGCACGAGTCAGAGGCGTGGACAGTCGTGAATGGGTGGCTGCAGGCGATGGCCGGGATCGACGCGGAGACGGCGCAGCGCCTGACCTCCTCGCTGCTGTTCGTCGGCTCGCTGGTGGCCGTCCGCTGGCTGCTGTTGTGGGCGTTGCGCCGGCGTGGGACCGCGCCCACGACGCGCTACCGGTTGCGGCGCGGATCGGCCTACTTCGTGGGCACGGTATGCCTGATCGCGCTCGGCGTCATCTGGCTGCGCGGCCTGCAAGCCGTCGCCACCTTCGCGGGCTTGGCCTCGGCCGGAATCGCGATCGCGCTCAAGGACATCGCGACCAACCTCGCGGGCTGGGCCTTCATCCTGTGGCGCCGCCCGTTCGAGCTCGGCGATCGGATCGAGATCGGTGGTCTGCGCGGCGATGTCGTCGACCTCGGTCTGTTCCAGCACAGCGTGATGGAGATCGGCAATTGGATCGGCGGCGACGACCGCACCGGTCGCATCATCCACGTTCCGAACGCCAAGGTCTTCACCGACCCGGTGGCGAATTACACCAAGGGCTGGTTCGAGCAGATCTGGGACGAGATGCCGATCGTAGTCACGTTCGAGAGCAACTGGGAGGAAGCTCGGCGGATTCTCGAGCGCATCGTGTCGGCCGACAGCGGCGACGGCGGCGACGTTGCCAAGGATGCCCAAGCGCCGCGCGCGACCGCGTACTTCCTGGTGCTGGACGCCAGCCTGAAGCCCGCGGTCTACGTGTCGGTCGTGGACATGGGGGTACAGCTCACCCTGCGTTACATCTGCCACCCGCGCGAGCGGCGCAATGCGGCCCAGCGCATCTGGATCGACGTCCTGAACGCGTTCGCGCAACGCGACGACATCGATTTCGCGTACCCCACCCAGCGCTTCTACGACAACGCGGGCGAGGGCAAGAAGCTGCTGCGCCCGCCCGCTCCGAGCGGAGGGTAAAGGCTCAGCCGCGCATGATGCGCAGCCGGCGCGGGCCCTTGCTGTCGGGCGCGTGCTGCCCGCCGCCGCGCACGAAGCTGTCGAGCGCGATGCGCTCGGCCAGCAGCTCGGCCACCGCCGTCAGCGCCTTGCTGGCCTCGTGCTCGGGCGCGGCCTGCACCACCGGCGTGCCGGCGTCGCCGTGCTCGCGCACGCCCGGGTGCAGCGGGATCTGTCCCAGCAGCGGCGCATGCGCATAGTCGGCGATCTTCTGCCCGCCGCCCGCGCCGAACAGCTCGTGGCGCACGCCGGCCGAGTCGACGAAGAAGCTCATGTTCTCGACCACGCCCAGGATCGGGATGTTGAGCTTTTTGCACATCGAAACCGCCTTGTAGACGTCCTGCAACGCGATCTCCTGCGGCGTGGTGACGATCACCGCGCCGGTGGTCTTGAGCCGCTGGGCCAGCGAGAGCGCGACGTCGCCGGTGCCTGGCGGCAGGTCCAGCACCAAGTAGTCGAGCGCGCCCCAGCGCACGTCGCCCAGGAACTGCATCAGCGCGCTTTGCAGCATCGGCCCGCGCCAGATCACCGCGTCCTTGTCGCTCTCGATCATGAAGCCGATGCTCATCAGCTTGACGCCAAAGCGCTGCAGCGGCTCGATCGTCTTACCGTCCTCGGAGTGCGGGTGCCCGGACACGCCCAACATGGTCGGAATCGACGGCCCGTAGATGTCGGCGTCCAGCAACCCGACGCGGGCGCCGGCGCGGCTGAGCGCCAGCGCCAGGTTGACCGCGACCGTGCTCTTGCCGACTCCGCCCTTGCCGCTCATCACCAGCACCACGTTCTTCACGTCCGGCACGGGGTCGTCGGCGCCAAGCGGGCGGATCGGCACCTCCACCTCCCACTCGATCGCCACCTGCTCCAGGCCGAGCGGGCGCAGGGCCTGCTCGATCCGCGCGCGCAGCTCCTCTTTGAGGGGCTCCGAGGCCGCGTGCAGCGTCGCGCGCAGCGCGAGCCGCGAGCCCTCGAGCTGCAGCCCGTGAAGCAGCCCGAGCTCGAGCAGCGGCTTTTCGAACAACGGATGCTCGACGCTCGCGAGTTGCTCGCGGACTTGCTCGATGCTCGGTGCGGCCATGCTGCGATCCGGCGGCTGATGTAGGACCCCGCCGCTCTGGCGTCAAGCGCCGGGCCGGGCGCGGCGCCTGTGGCCGCAGCGCCTCGCGCGTCCGCGCCGCGGTTGTGTCGCTGCGGGCGCCGGGTATGCTCGCGGCGATGCCGGCCCCGAGCCTCCGTCGCCGCGCGGCGTTGCCCAGCGCCATCTTCGCCGCGTGCGCCGCGGTCTACGTGGCCACGCTCGGATCGCGCATCACCGGCACCTCCGACAACGCGCACTTCGTGTACCTCGCCCAGAGCTTGCTCCACGGCAAGCTCGCGTTGCTCGGCAACCGCCCGCCGGGTGACAACGACTGGGCGCAGTACCATGGCCACTGGTACGTCTCCTTCCCGCCGTTTCCCGCACTGGTGATCGCCCCGCTGGTGGCGCTGTTCGGCACCGCCGCGTGGGACCGCCTGTTCTGGGCGGTGCTTGCGGGCCTGGCCCCGGCCCTACTGTACGTGCTGCTGCGCCGGCTGCGCGAGCGCGGTCACACCGAGCGCAACCGCGGCGAGGATCTGCTGCTGGTCGGGCTGTTCGCCTTCGGCAGTCCCTATTACTACACGGCCGTGCAGGGCACCGTCTGGTTCGCAGCGCACGTGGTGGCCTGCCCGCTGATCGCGCTGTACCTGCTGTGGTCGTTCGACGCGCGCAGGCCGCTGCTGGCCGGCGCGGCGCTGGCGCTCGCCTTCATGACGCGGCCGAGCACGCTGCTGCTGGGCGTGTTCTTCGTGCTGCAGGCCGCGGTCGCGGCGCGACCCGCCGAGGTGCCGGCTCCCGCACGCCTGCGCGAGCTTCACCGCGGGCTGCGGCCGGCGCTGCTGGTCCGTCCGCTCGCCTGGTTCGCGCTGCCGCTGGTGATCACGCTGGGCGTCGCGATGTGGATGAACTACGCGCGCTTCGACGACCCCTTCGAGTTCGGCCACAGCTACCTGATCATCCGCTGGCGGCCGCGCATCGATACCTGGGGCCTGTTCAACTACCACTACCTGGCGAAGAACCTCGCGGTGATGCTCACCGCCTTGCCGTGGCTGTCGGCGCTGCCGCCGTACCTGAAGATCAGTCGCCACGGGCTCGCGCTGTGGGTGACCACGCCCCAGCTGCTGCTGGTGCTGTGGCCCAAACGCAGCTCGCCCGCGATGACGGCGCTGATGCTGGGCGCGGGCGCGGTCGCGCTGTTGGACCTCTTGTACCAGAACAGCGGCTGGGTTCAGTTCGGTTACCGCTTCGGCCTGGACTACATGATCCCCTTATTCGCCCTGCTCGCGCTGGGCGGCCGCCGTTTCGGGCTCGGCTTTCGCGGGCTGTTGCCGTGGGCGTTGGCGGTCAATCTGTTCGGCGCGATCACCTTCGACCGGAACAGCCGTTTCTATGACACGGATCCCACCCAGCAAGTCCTCTTCCAGCCCGACTGAGCCGGCCGCACCGGCGCCGCCGGACGAGACCGCGGTCGAGCCAGCGCGCTCCTACGCCGGCGCGTTTGCCAAGGGCTGCGGCTGCCTGCTGATCACGAGCGTGCTCGGGGTCGGCGTGGCGCTGGTGGGCCACGGCGAGGTCGAATCCTGGGGCTCGGCGCTGGTCGGTGTGTTGTTCCTGGTGCTGATCATGGGCAGCTCGGGGTTGACCGGCTGGTGGAACAAGTGAGCGCCTGCGCCCGCCCGCCCGCCCGCCCGCTCAGCGCCGCGCGAGCGCGTTCTGCTGCGAGGAGCTGGCGCGATACGCGTAGTAGCGCGTGAGCACGCGCTGCACGTACATGCGGGTCTCGGTGTAGGGCGGGATGCCGCCGTACCTCTCGACCGCGCCCGAGCCGGCGTTGTAGGCCGCGATCGTCAGCACCAGGTCGCCGCCGAAGCGGTTGGCCAGCACGCGCAGGAAGCGCGCGCCGCCGAGCACGTTCTGGCGCGGATCGAAGGGATCGAGCACGCCCATCTGGGAAGCCGTCTCCGGCATCAGCTGCATCAGCCCGATCGCGCCCTTGCTGGAGACCGCCCCCGCGTAGAAGTTGCTCTCCACCTCCATCACCGCGCGCAGGAACTCTTCAGGCAGCACGTAGAGCGCGGCCGCCTCCCTGATGTGCACGTCGTAGCGGCGCAGCCGTTCGGGATCGGGCGGCGCCACGCTGGCGCGGCGCGCGCCGGCCCGGGCTCCCCGCGCCGGGCGCGTGTGCGCGATGATCTGCCAGCCGCGGCCGCTCGGCTGAATGTTCGTATAGTGCTCGACCCCGTCGTGGTCGACGAAGCGGTAGATGTCGGCCGCAGCCACGCGCGGCAGCGCGCTCAGCGCCAGGCACAACAGCAACCCGCGGCACACTTGCATCGATCCCAGTGTAGCGACGGCCGCCGATCCCTGCCAAATCCGGACGGGAGCCGGCCTGCGCCAGCCCAGAAGACCGTGCGGCGGGGCCGGTTTATTCCCGCGGCCGCGCCGGCCGGGGCCACACCGGCCCCAACTCTCCTACACGCTGCAGGGCGTCCGCGCTACGGTTGGCAGCGATGCTCATTCGCTGCGACTACCTGGTGATCGGGAGCGGCGTAGCCGGCCTCACCTTCGCGCTCGAGGCCGCGCGCGAGGCCGACGTGCTGGTCGTGACCAAGCGCGATCTGGCCGAATCCGCCACCGCGCACGCCCAGGGCGGCATCGCGGCGGTGCTCGATCCGGCGGACTCGTTCGACCAGCACTCTCGCGACACGCTGGAGGCCGGCCGCGGGCTCTCGCATCCCGATGTGGTCGAGATGGTGGTGCGCGACGGACCGGGCCGCGTGCGCGCCCTGATCGGACTGGGCGCGGACTTCACCCGCGTGGGCGGCTCGCACGACGCCGGCGCGGAGCTCGACCTGACGCGCGAAGGCGGCCACAGCGCCCGGCGCGTGGTCCACGCGGGCGACGTGACCGGACGCGAGGTGCAGCGTGCGATGAACGCCGCGGTGCTGGCGCACCCGCGCATCCGCGTGCTCACCGAGCACATGGCGATCGACCTGATCGATCGCTCGCGCTACGGCGGCGAGCGCCGCATCGGCGGCGCCTACGTGCTGGACCAGGCGAGCTCCGCGGTGCACACGATCGTCGCGCGCGCCACGGTGCTGGCAAGCGGCGGCGGCGGCAAGGTCTACGTCTACACCACCAACCCCGACGTGGCGACCGGCGACGGCGTGGCGATGGCCTACCGGGCCGGCGCCGAGATCGCCAACATGGAGTTCTTCCAGTTCCACCCCACCTGCCTCTACCACCCGCAGGCCAAGAGCTTCCTGATCAGCGAGGCTCTACGCGGCGAGGGCGGGGTGCTGCGCCTGGCGACGGAACGGCGTTCATGCAGCAGCACCACCCGCGCGCCGACCTGGCCCCGCGCGACGTGGTGGCGCGCGCGATCGACTACGAGCTCAAGCGCAGCGGCGACGATCACGTCGTGCTCGACATGAGCGCGCGCTCCGCCGGCTATCTGCGCGAGCGCTTCCCCAACATCTATGCCGAGTGCCTGCGCTTCGGCATCGACATGACGCGCGAGCCGATCCCGGTCGTGCCGGCGGCGCACTACTATGTGCGGCGGCGTGCGGATCGATCACGACGGGCGCAGCAGCCTCCCCGGGCTGTGGGCGATCGGCGAGAGCGCCTGCACCGGGCTGCACGGCGCCAACCGGCTGGCTTCGAACTCGCTGCTCGAGGGCCTGGTCTACGGCGGCGCGCCGCGCTCGCGCTGCTACAAGACGCGACGCCGGCTCCGGCCATCGACCCCCCCAGCTGGGACGTGGGCGAGGCCGCGCCGAGCGACGAGGCGGTGGTGGTCTCGCACAACTGGGACGAGGTGCGCCGTTGCATGTGGAACTACGTGGGCATCGTGCGCTCCGACAAGCGGCTCGAGCGCGCCGCCCGCCGCATCGCGCTGCTCAAGGACGAGATCCACGAGTACTACTGGAAGCACCTGGTCACGCTCGACCTGCTCGAGCTCCGCAACATCGCGGATTTGGCCGAGGTGATCGTGCGCTGCGCGCGTTTCCGCAAGGAGAGCCGCGGCCTGCACTACACGCTGGACCACCGCGAGACCGACGACCAGCGCTTTCGCGGCGACACCGTGCTCAGCCGCCAGCAGGGCCCGCGGCTGTGCCCGATACCCGGCAGCTGACGGCGGCGGTAAGCGCCGGCAAGCCGCGCGTTGACAGCATGCCGGGCGCCGTCTACAAGCGGTGGACTTGGCGCGTTCGGGGCGCTGGGCGCCCGTGAGGAGATCCATGGCTGGTTACCTGTTTTCGTCGGAATCGGTATCCGAGGGCCATCCGGACAAGGTCTGCGATGCGATCTCGGATGCGGTGCTCGACGCCGCGCTGTCCGACGACCCCCATGCCCGCGTCGCCTGCGAGACGATGGTCAAGACCGGTTACGCCATCGTGGCCGGTGAGATCACGACCCGCTCGGCGATCGACTACCCGCGCCTGGTGCGCAACGTGGTGCGCGAGATCGGCTACACCGACTCGTCGATGGGCTTCGACGCGGACACCTGCGCCGTGCTCACCGCGGTCGAGCAGCAATCTTCCGACATCTCCCAGGGGGTGACCGCGGGTCAGGGTCTGCACAAGGATCAGGGCGCGGGCGACCAGGGTCTGATGTTCGGCTTCGCCGTCGACGAGACACGCGAGCTGATGCCGATGCCGATCATGCTCGCTCACAAGCTGGTCAAGCAACAGGCAACTCTGCGCAAGCAGGGTGTGCTGCCGTGGTTGCGTCCCGACGCCAAGAGTCAGGTCACGGTCGAGTATGACCCGGCCGGCCGGCCGGCGCGCATCGACGCGGTGGTGCTCTCGACCCAGCACAGCCCCGAGGTCAAGCACAAGCAGATCCACGAAGCCGTGATCGAGCAGGTGATCAAGCCGGTGTTGCCCAAGCAGCTGCTCGACGCCAAGACCAAGTACTGGGTCAATCCCACCGGACGCTTCGTGGTGGGCGGGCCGTACGGGGACTGCGGTCTGACCGGGCGCAAGATCATCGTCGACACCTACGGCGGCATGGGCCGTCACGGCGGCGGCGCCTTCAGCGGCAAGGATCCGACCAAGGTCGACCGCAGCGCGTCCTACTTCGCGCGTTACGTCGCCAAGAACGTGGTCGCCGCCAAGCTCGCGCGCCGCTGCGAGGTCCAGGTCGCCTACGCCATCGGCGTGGCCAAGCCGATGGGCGTGTACGTCACGACCTTCGGCACCGGCGTGGTCGACGAGCACAAGATCGCCAAGGTGGTGACCGAGTTGTTCGACTTCCGGCCCGCGGCGCTGATCGAGACGCTCAATCTCCGCCGGCCGATCTATGCGGCCACCGCCGCGTACGGGCACTTTGGCCGCAGCGAGAAGAGCTTCACCTGGGAGCGGACCGATCGAGCGGCCGAGCTGGCCGACGCGCTGCTGCCCAAGAAGAGCGCGGCCAAGAGCGCGGCCAGCAACGGCCGCCACGCCGCCAAATCGGCGCCGCGCCGGGAGCGGCGCACCCGCGGGCTGTCGAGCGCGACGCGCGGCTAGGCTGCGAACTCTGCTGCCCGTTTGGCGTCCAACCGTGTATGCTGAGCAACCGCGGGCCCTCGCCGTCTGCGCGCGTGTGCACCCCGCGGTCAGATACGGCAAGGAACGGATAGGATGGAGATTCGGCTCTGCCTGGCGTTGCTGGTGCTGCTCGGAGGCATCGCCTGGAGTCTCGCCGCCCGCGAGCCGGCCGCAGCGCTCGAGCCCGGTACAGCCTCCACGCGCGAGCTCTGCGCCCTGGAGGATGCGTTTGCGCGCGCTCACGACAACCTCGGGCTGGCTCGCCGCTTGGCGGCCGAATACCTGCGCATGGACGCGCCGGCGCTCGCGATCGGTGTGGTGCGTGCGGCCTCACCGGCGCTGGTCGTGGACCCGATCCTGACCCACCGGCTGGCCCAGGCCTACGAAGCCGTGGGCAGGCTCGACGACGCGCTCGCCACCGCGGAGGTCGCGCGCGCGCGCTGCCAGCGCGCCCTGGGCAGCCCGGACGCGCTGCCCCAGGCCGACGACCCGCTCTCGGCGCACGCCTGCACGCCGGGTGCGCTGGTCGCGCTGGAGCAGCACGAGCGGGCCCTCGGCCAGATGGTGCGCTGGGGCGTCAGCGACCCCACGCGCGACCCGCGCGCCCGCTTGGCTCGCCGGCTGTCTGAACGCCGCGCCAAGATCGCGAGCATGGCCGGCCCCGCGCCCTGAGGCGCAGCCTCGCTGGCCGCGCGCAACGGCTCGCTGCCAGTACCGGCAGCGCCGCCTCCGCGCCGAGCCGCGATCGCGAGCGGCCAGTCCCCGCGCGGGCACTCGCGCCACGGCCGTTCGAAGTCGCTGCCGCACGCTTGCGCCCATTGCACCACGTCGTGCGCGGCACCCTCCTGCTGCAGCCAGCGCCAGCACGCGCCGGGCACATCGCTGCCGGCGTCCTCCTGCGATGCGCCCTCGTGCGGCGTTCGATCCACGCGCCGAGGCCCAGCCTACCTCAACCGTCCACCGTTGTCCGGGCGCGCGCGCGCGGGTACGCTGGGATCGTGCAGCGGCGCCGCTACGGACGCTACCAACTCTGGTTCCCGGTGCGGGTCACCGGCTCCGGCCTCGACGGCATGGCGGTCAACCACAACGTCAGCGCTTCGGGCATGTTGATCGCGCTGAGCGCGCGTCTGGAGGTCGGCGCGGAGGTGCAGCTGCGCTTCACGCTGCCGGCCGCGCACGGCGGCGAGCGCATGCTGCGAGGCAGCGTGGTCCGCATCGAGCAAAACGCCGAGGATCCAGACGGCATGTGGCCCTACCGCATGGCGGTGGCGTTCGAGGATCCAGACCCCGAGCTGGTGCCCCTACTCGAGCAAGCCGCCGGCCAGCTCGACGTCCGATGACTCGGCAGGGGCGGGTGCCCCGACGCAAGAGCAAGCCGAACGCGAGGGAGCGCGCCGAAGTGAAGCGAGCCGCGCGGGAGGATGGGGCCCCAACGGCTTGGCCGGTGGGGCGGGAGGGGCGGGTGCCCCTCCCGGTTACAAGCCCCTAGAGCGCATCTGGATGCGCTCTAGGGCTGGGGTGCGGCCAGGCCGCCGAGCTGCTCCATCACGAAGCTGCTGCTGTTGAGGGTGTCGGGCGGGGTCGCCGTCTCGGTGGGCGCGGTGCCCTCCACGAAGACCTCCTCGAGCGCGCCTTGCATCCCGTCGTAGGCGCGCAGCCCGGTCTTGGGGTCGATCTGCGCGCGCTCGATCCCCTCGGGAACCGGGAACTGCACGGCGGGCCGATCGCCGAGCGCGGCCCGCATCACGTCGATCCAGATCGGCAGCGCCGCCTTGGCGCCGCTCTCGCCCCGTCCCAGAGGGCGGTGATCGTCGAAGCCGACCCAGACCCCGGCGGCCACCTCGGGCGTGTAGCCGACGAACCAGGTATCGCGGGCGTCATTGCTGGTTCCGGTCTTGCCCGCCGCGGGGCGACGCAGCTTGCGTGCGGCCTTGCCCGTGCCTTCTTCGACCACGCTTTGCAGCATGCTGGTCAGCACGTACGCGCTGGCCGGGCGCATCACCTGGCGCTCGGGCTCGGGCGCGGGCAGCGGCACGCTGTGCCCCTTGGCGTCTTTGATCGAGCGCACGATGCGATAGGGCGCGAAGCGCCCGCCGGCATCGAAGGTCGCGTAGGCGTTGACCAGCTCGATCGGCCGCACCTCGCTGGCGCCCAGCGCGAGCGCGAGCGAAGGATCGAGCGGCGTGTCGATGCCGAGCTGCTTGGCGAAGTCGACCACCTTGGGCGGCGTCAGATCGTTCATCACCCGCACCGCCACCAGGTTGATCGACTGCGCCACCGCCTGGCGCAGTCGCACCGCGCCCGCGTAGCGCCAGGTCTCGAAGTTGTCGGGCTTCCACTTGTCGAACACCTCGGGCGCGTCGAGCACGAGGGTGGCCGGGGTGTACTTGCCGCTTTCCACCGCCAGCCCATAGGTGATGGGCTTGAACGCGCTGCCGGGCTGGCGCACGGCCTGCAGCGCGCAATCGAAGCCGTACTCGGCCTTCTCGCCTCCCACCAGCGCCAGCACGTCGCGGGTGCGCGGGTCGATCACCACCACCGCGCCGTCGGGGCCGAGCAGCAGCCGCGCCCGCGCCGGCCGGCCGTGCTCGCCCAGCGCGTCGATGCTCGCGACCGCGTGCGCGCCGGGCGGTGCGAACGCGCTCGCGGCCAGCTTGTCGGGATTGTAGCGGGTGAGATCGGCGAGCTCGGCGACCGCCGCCTGACCGCCGATGTCGAGCGTGATCAGGCCGCGCCGGTCGTCGTCCGAGCGCACGACCGCGTCGTAGCTGCGCCCTACGGCGAGCCGGTCCACTCGGGCCCGCTTGTGGCGCGCCTTCTTGGGCTTGAGCGGACCCACGAAGTGCTCGCGCGCGTCAATCGCCAGCAGGCCCTTGTGCAGCGCCTCGCGCGCCGCGATCTCGAGGTCGAGATCGATGCTGGTCTCGACGCGAAAGCCGCCGTGCTTGACCGCGGCGGCTCCCACTTGGGCCTGTAGCATTTGCGTGGCCAGCGCCGCCACCTCCGGCGCCGCGTCGCTCGTGCGGTCCTGGCCGACCAGCACCAGCTGCTCGTGACGCGCCTTTTCAATCGCGTCGGCCGACAGGTCGCTCCAATACTGGGCGCGCTTGCTCGCCAGCTGGTCGAGCACGTAGCTCTGGCGCTGCTTGGCCGCCTTCGGATGGCGCAACGGCTCCAGCCTGCCCGGCGCCTGGGGCAGCCCCGCCAGCATGCTCGCCTCGGCCAGGTCGAGCTGCGAGACGTCCTTGCCGAAGTAGAAGCGCGCCGCTTCCTGCACGCCGTAACGGCCATGGCCGAAGTTGATGTGGTTCAGGTACAGGTGCAGGATCTCGTCCTTGCTCAGCTCCTGCTCCAGGCGGCGCGCCAGGATCAGCTCTTTGACCTTGCGCGAGAGCGTGCGCTCGGGGGTGAGCAGCACGTTCTTGACGATCTGCTGGGTGATCGTGCTGGCGCCCTGCATCGCCTTGCCGGTCAGCAGATCGCGTCCGAGCGCGCGCAGGATGCCGGCATAGTCCAGGCCGCGATGGCGATAGAAGTCGGCGTCCTCGGCCGCGAGCACCGCCAGCACCAGCACGCGCGGGATCTTGGTCATCGGCACCACCGTGCGGCGCTCCTGGAACAGCTCGGCGATCACGCGTCCCTTGCGATCGAGCACACGGCTGATCTGAGGCGGATCGTAGTGGCGCAGCGCGCCGACGCTGGGTAGATCGCGCCCGTAGTACGAGAACAGCCCGACCACCCCCAGCAGCCCCGCGGAGGCGGCGAAGAACAGCGCGATCAGCGCGCGCGAGAGCCAGATCCAGCCGCGCGTGCGCCGGCCTGCACCGGAGCCCGCCCGCTTGCCCTTCTTGCGCGCGCCCGACTTCTTGCGCTCCGCCCGCGGCTTGCTCATCGCGCCCACCGCTTCGTCTGCTCGGCCACGATCTGCTCGGCGCGCGGCAGCGACGACATCAGGAAGCGGGCCAGCAGCTGCTCGCGCTCCTGCGCGCAGAGGTCCCCCTGGCGCCCGCGGGTGGCGGCGTAGAGCGTGATCGCGGCGGCGACCGAGACGTTCAGGCTCTGCGACAGTCCCTGCATCGGAATGGTGTAGGCACCGTCGCAGAGCGCGGCCATCCGCCCGCTGGCGCCCGCGTGCTCGTTGCCGAACACGACCGCGACCTTGTCCAGGCGGCGCAGATCTTCCGGCGCCAGCTCGCCCGCCATCGTCGCCACATATACCCGGAAGCCGCGGGCGTGCAACGCCGCGACGCAGGCCTCCGGGCTCGGTTGGCGCACCAGGTCGAGCCAGCGCTCGGCGCCCTGGGTCACGCGGCGCGCGGCCAGAAACGGCTGCGCGCTCTCCACCAGCTGCAGCTCCTGCACGCCGAACGCGTCGGCCGAGCGCAGCACGGCGGCGACGTTGCGCGGATCGTCGACGGCCTCGAGCACGGGGATCACCGCGCGCGTACGACGCGCCACCGCGCCCTCGATGCGAGCGAGGCGCTGCGCGCTGAGAAGCGGGGCGAGCGCCGCGATCACCTGCGCCGGGGCGGCGGGCAGCGGCCGCACGTCGACGAGCTCTGCCGCTTCCGGGTGGTCGCGCCGCATGGCCGTGGGAGCGGGGCGATCCCGCAGGAGGAGGTGCCGGCGGTTTTGCCGCCGAGACGGGAAGAGCGCGAGCCGCCCCAGTCCGCCGCCCGCAATATACCACGCCGCTCGCGCAGCGGCCGCCGGGCCCGCGCGCGCTACTTGCCGGTCCCCACGCGCACGCCGATCACCAGGGTGCCGCCCTGGTAGTGCTGGCCCGCGACGAAGAACGGCTCGCCCGACGCGATCACCGTCAACAGCGGCAAGTAGTCCTGCTTCCCCGGACGGTTGATCGAGACCTGCACCTTGTGACGGCCGT
The DNA here is from genome assembly GCA_963778655.1 of uncultured delta proteobacterium. GTDB lineage: Bacteria > Myxococcota_A > Polyangia > Polyangiales > JAFGIB01 > CAVZVA01. Next base: position 542,486 of record CAVZVA010000003.1, on the reverse strand, counting down.
CCGGCATGCGCGCCAGCAGCTTGAGCTGCAGGCTGCGCCCGTTGGGCAGCGCGACCGTGGCGGCGTGCTCCGTGCTCAGCTCCACCTCGGTGGTCGACAGCACCTTCATCGACTTGTAGCTGTTGAAGGGCGGCTTCTGCAGCGCGCGCAGCTGCTTGAGCTTGGGGTCGATCTCGCCGGCTTGCTCCTTGGCGAGAATCACCAGCACCTCGCTCTTGACCGGCGGGTTCGCGGCCAGCGCTACGCGCGCGGGCGCCAGCAGGCAGGGCGCGAGCAGGCACAGCGCGGCCACGCGGCCGAGCCGATGCCGCCGTGGACCCTCGGATTCGGCCGCTCGCATCAGCACACCCTTGTCAAGCCCGAGCATCGCCACCTACTCCGCACCTTGGTCGCCATCGTCGTCGATCCATACCACGGGGGTCGACACGCCGTCGGCCACCGCGACTTCGAACACGGTACCGGTTTTGGCGCCAAAATCGACCTGTTCGACCTCCGAGCTGCCCGGGGCGACCCGGGCCTGCACCGGATCGGCGCCGTTCGCGACCGCGCGGGGGGCGGGCTGGGAGTTGCCGCTGCGCAGCATCAGTGCCAGGGCCGCAGCGGCGGCGAGCGCGCCTGCGGCCGGCATCCATAGCAGGGCAGTGCGGCGCTCCACCCGGTCGTGCAGCTCGAACGAGACGCGCTCCCCGAGCCCGGGGGCCGGCTGCCGCCGCACTGCGCCCTCGATGCGGCCGAACACCGCATCGAAGTCGACCTGCCGCCCGTCATCCTCGGCCGCGATGCCGATCAAGCGCTGTAGCTCCCCGAGCGCGCGGTGGCGCGCGGCGCAGGACGCGCAGCGCTCGATGTGCTGGGCCACCTCGCTCGCGTGCGCCGGCGCGAGGTCGCCGTCGAAGTAGCGATTGAGCAGCTCCTCTTCCACGTGCTCGTCGTTCACGGCTTACTCCGTCACCTCGAGATCGCCCCCGAGGTAGCCCTCGAGCTGCTGTTGCATCTTGCGCCGCGCGTGAAACAGCCGGCTCATGATCGTCCCTTTGGGGACCTTGAGCACCTTCGACATCTCCTCGTAGCTCAGCCCCTCGACCTCGCGCAGCAGGATCACCGCTCGATGGTACTCCGGCAAGGTCTCGAGCGCGGCCCGGATCTGTCCCGAAAGCTCGTGGCGCGAGACCGTCTTGCTCGGATTGTCGTGGGTCAGCTGGGGCAGAATCGCGCCGGCCGAGGTCGCGTCGTCCTTGTTGACCCGCTCGTCGAACTCCACGACTTTGCGCGTTCTTCGCACGTGATCGATAGCCAGGTTCATCGCGATTCGGTACAGCCAGGTGTAGAAGCTAGAGCTGCCTTGAAAGCCGCCGATGTGCTTGTGGACCTTGACGAAAGCCTCCTGGACCACGTCGAGGGCGTCGTCCTGGTTCTTGACCACCCCCAGGGCGACCGCGAACACGCGCCGGTGGTAGCGGTCGAACAGGCCGCGAAAAGCCGCCTGGTCGCCGGCTTGGACCCGCCGGACCAGCTCGCTATCGCCATCTTGCCGGTCCACCTCCTCCACGGCTTTGGACGTCTCCGAGGCCTGCCGATTCAACGACTTGGGCGCCGTGCCCTCGCTTGCGGCCTGGCCCTGCGCCAGCTTCATGGGTCCGATATGTAACATGAATGCGCGCCCTCTTGGCCACGGCCGCCACGCAGGGGGGCCAAGGCGCCGCCTTTCCGCTTGGTGGCGGGGCTGGCGGGCGCTAGCTTAGCGCCCGTGCCGCTGTCGCTGGACGGCCTCAACCCACCTCAGCGCGAAGCCGTCCTGCACGGCGACGGCCCCCTGGTCGTGTTTGCGGGCGCCGGCAGCGGCAAGACCCGCGTCATCACCCACCGCGTCGCACATCTGGTCGGCGACCTCTCCGTGCCCCCCTGGCGCGTGCTGGCGGTCACCTTCACCAACAAGGCCGCCGCCGAGATGCGCCAGCGCCTTGGTGCGCTGCTGCCCTCGGGCGCCCAGGACCTGTGGGTCGGCACCTTTCACGCGATTTGCGCGCGGCTGCTGCGGCGCTACGCCGAGCTGGCGGAGGTGCGGCGCGGCTTCGTGATCTACGACGACTCGGATCAGCGCGCCATGCTCACGCGGATCGTGCGCGACGAGGGACTCGACGAGCGCCGCTACCACCCGCGCCTGCTGGCCTCGATCATCAACCGCTCCAAGCACGAGGCGGTGGGCGCCGATAGCTACGAAGCAAGCGACGATCTCACGCGCGTCGTGGCGCGCGTGTTTGCCGCGTACGAGACGCGCATGCGCGCCGCGGGCGCGCTCGACTTCGGCGATCTGATCTTCCGGCTGGTCGACGCCATGAGCAAGAGCCCGGCGCTCACCGCCGAGCTGCAGTCGCGCTTCTCGCACGTGCTGGTCGACGAGTACCAGGACACCAACCGCGTGCAGACGCTTTGGTTGCGCGCGCTGGCCGAACGCCACCGCAATCTGTGCGTGGTCGGCGACGACGACCAGAGCATCTACCGCTTCCGCGGCGCCGACCGCCGCAATATCCTCGAGTTCACCCGCCACTTCCCCGACGCGCGCGTGGTCAAGCTGGAGCAGAACTACCGCTCCACCCAGCGCATCCTGCAGGTGGCCAACGCGGTCGTGGCCAGGAACGTCGCGCGCGAGCCCAAGCGGCTGTGGACCGATAACGAGCCGGGGGCGCGCGTCACGCTGCTGTGCGCCGGCGACGAGCGCGACGAGGCCTCTCTGCTGGTGAAGCTGATGTTGATGCTGCTCGACGCCGGCCACGCCCGGCGCGAGCTCGCGCTGTTGTACCGCACGCACGCGCAGTCACGGGTGTTCGAGGAGGCGCTGCGCTTCGTCGATCTGCCCTACCGCGTGGTGGGCGGGCTGCGTTTCTACGACCGCGCCGAGATCAAGGATCTGCTGGCCTATCTGCGCGTGGTGCACAACCAGGACGACGACGTGAGCCTGCTGCGCATCGTGAACACCCCGCCGCGCGGCATCGGCAAGACCGCGATCGAGCGACTGCTGGAATCCGCGGCCCGGCGCGGCGTCAGCGTGTGGCAGGCCCTGGGTGAGGTCGAGCACGATCCGGCGCAGACCTCGGCGGCGAAGAAGAGCTTCGCCCGATTCCGCTCGCTGATCGAGCTGCTGCGCCAGATGTCGCAACAGGGCCACGGCCCTTCTCAGCTCGCGCGTCACGTGCTGGAGCACACCGGTTACGTGCAGGTGCTCAAGGAGGACGACAGCGTCGAGGGCGACGCCCGGCTCGAAAACCTGCAGGAGGTGCTGGGCTCGATGCTCGAATTCGAGCGCGAGGCCGAGGAACCGACGCTCTCGGCCTTTCTCGAGCTGGTCACGCTGCAAACCGACGCCGACCGCGTCGAAAACGACGACGCGATCACGCTGATGACGGTGCACGCGGCCAAGGGGCTCGAGTTTCCGGTGGTGATGGTGGCCGGTCTGGAAGAGGAGACCTTTCCCAACGTGCGTCCCTCATTCGACGGCAGCGAGCCCGATTTCGACGACCTCGAGGAGGAGCGGAGGTTGGCCTACGTCGCGTTTACGCGCGCGCAGCAGCGCTTGTTCCTCAGCTACGCCCAGAGCCGCCGCGTCTACGGCGAGCTGCGCTCGCGCCGGCCCTCCCGCTTTCTGTCCGAGATGCCCCGGCAGGAGCTCGAGGTGGTGGGACGCGAGCGCCGTGAGCCCGCGTTCGGCGCTTCGTCCCGGCCGCCCGCGCCGGTGCCCGGAGATTCGCGCGTCGACACCAGCGAGGGCTCCGACCTCGACGGCGCCGAGCTGCACCCCGGCATGCGCGTGCGGCACAAGAAGTTCGGCGTCGGGGAGGTGTGCGGGCTCTCACCCGGCAGCCCCCCGCGGGTGACCGTGCGCTTTCCCGGCTGGGGCGACAAGACGCTGATCACCAGCTATCTCGAGCCCGCATGAGCGCTGCGGCAAGCGCGCGTCAGCGCTTGTAGCCAGCGTAGGCGAGCGCGGGCGCGATCTCTTTCTTCGGGAAACGCGCCCCCGTCATGGCTTTGTCCACCTCGTCAGCCGAGTAGCCGCACAGGCGCATGGCCACCGCGACGTCGTCGGCGGAGTATGCGGCGTGCTTCATGTCCTTGGCGATCTCGGGCGCGGAGGAGCCCGCGCCCTTGAGCGCGCGCGCCACGTAGGTGCGGTCGATCGCCAGGCCCTTGAGCAGCGAGGTCACCTCGGCGTGAGACACCCCGGCGCCCGCCAGCGCGGCGGCGGTCTCGTCGGGCGTGCACTTGGCGGCGTGGAGCGCTGCGGCAACCTGCTTGTGCGGAGCCTTGAGCGCCTTGCCGATCTCCTTGCAGTCGTAGCCGGCATGCTTGAGCGTGGCGGCCACCTTGGTCAGGTCCTTGGAGCCGGCTTTCAGATCCTCGGCCACCATCGTTGCCGAGAACCCCGCGGTCTTGAGCGCGCTCGCGAGCGCGGCATTCTCGACGTTGAGCTTGCGCAGGCCGGCCACCACGTCGGCGCGCTTCTCGCCGATGTCCTTGAGCGTGAGCGCGATGTCGTCGGTCGAGAGGCCGGCCGTCTTCAGACCCCAGGCGACGTCGCCCGGCGCGTATTTCGCCGCGCGTAGCGCCCTGGCCGCGTCCTTGCTGGAGAGACCGCTCTGCACCAGGCCGGGGGCGACATCGCCGGCGGCGACGCGCTTGTCCTTGGCCGCCGCCGCCAGCGCGGCGGTCTCCACGCCCGCGGCGCGCAGCGACGAGATCACCGTGCTCCAGCTCGCGCCCGTGTCGCGCAGCGCATCGATCGCCTCGGCCGTGCTGAGGTGGCTGGCCAGCAGGGCCTTGCCGATCTCCTGGTCGGAGGCCTTCTGCTTGCGCAGCGTCTCGACGATTTCGCGCGGCTTGACGCCCAAGCCGTGCAGCGCGGCGGCGCGCGCCGCCGGATCGGCGCCCGCAAACTTCAGGCCATGTGCGACGGCCGGGTTTCCGAAGCCGGTGCGGTGCAGCGTGCTGGCGATCTCGTCGAAACCCTTGCCCTTGGTTTTGAGCTCGAGCGCCAGGTCGCCGGCGAAGATCTTGGCCTGCTCCAGCGCTTTGACCACGGCGGGCGGCTTCAGCTTGCGGGCCGCGAGCGCGGCGGCGATTTCCGTCGGCGGCTGCTGCGCCGCCTTGAGCGCGCGTGCGATCGCGACCGGAGGGAGGCCGGCGCCGCCCAGCGCGGCGGCGATCGCCGCCGTGTCCTTGTCGTGCTTGGCAAACGCGCGTGCGATCTCCGCGGGCTCGACCTTGGCCTTGCGCAGCGAGCTCGCGATTTCCCCGTCCTTGAGCCCCACGCTGCTCAGGCTGGCGACGATCTCGGGGGTCCCCGCACCGAACACCTCCTCGAGCAGCGGGACGATCTCCGCAGCTTTCATCCCGGAGCCGTGTGCCGCCTGCGCGAGTTGCTCGGCGTCGCCGACGCCCCAGGCCGCGAGGCCTCCCGCCAGATCCTTGCCCTTGTAGCCGTTCTCACGCAGCGCTTTCAGCGCCGCGCCTACAGGGACATTCGCGTTCTTGAGCTCGAGCCCGATCTGATCGAGCGAGGTGTGCTCCTGCTTGAGGTGCTCCACCATGTGGCTGGCGGCTGCCGCCCCGAGCGTGCGTTGGCTCGTGGCCGCTGCGGTGCGGCCGCCGCCCTCGGTTTGCGCCGGTGCGTCCTTCGCAAAGGTGTCCGGCCCCTGGGCCGCAGCCTCGCTCACAAACAACAGCGCGAACGACCATGCTGCGCAGCGCCACGCAAAGCTGTGCTTCCTCTCAGTCATGTTGCCTCTCGCCTCGATCTCGCAACCCTCCCATCGACGACGAGCGCTCGGGTCGGTCGACCCGGCCACTACGGTCGTCCAAACAGGCTGCGAGCGGCAGTCTACGCAGCGAGAGTGCCCGCGCAACGCGCGCAAACGCTACTTCGTACGCGCTGTGACCTGCGCGCGCATGCGAGATGCACTGTGAGCGAAATGGATAGCCGGAGCTGCGACCGATCGCGCGAGCACCTGCGCGCGGGCGAGCGCTTGGAGCGTCGCGCGCGCAGGCTTGCGCTGCCGCGGTCAGTCCGTGCTCGCCGGCTTCGCGTCCTTGCTAGGCGCTGGGCTCGAGCTGGATGTGTCCTTGTCCTTGGCGTCCTTCTTGGCGCCGCTACTCTTGCTCGAACCGTAGCCGTCCGAGTACCAGCCGCCGCCCTTGAGGATGAAGTTGCCGCTGCTGATCAGCCGGCGCGCGCGCAGCTTGCCGCAGCTCGGGCACTTCTTGATCGGGTCTTCGCTGATCCGCTGTTCCCGCTCGAACTCGCGGTGGCAGGCGTCGCAAAGGTAGCTGTAGGTCGGCATGGTCTCCGAGCGGGCAACTTAAGCCGTTCCCCGCGCGTGTCAATCGAGGGCTCGTTCCCTGAACAGATTAGCAGATCCGCGCGGCACGTGCGAATCGCCGCGCCGAGCCCTTGGCTCAGCTGTCGAAGGCGCTTTCTGCCGCGCCCTCTTCGCCGCCGGCCGGGTCGGCCAGCTTGCGTGTCCACAGAATGGCGTCGCCGCGCTTGCCTTCCGCCAGCACGCCCTTGGCGAGCAGTCCGGTCTTGCGGTAGCCGCCGGCGAGGAAGACCGCGCTCAGCTCGACGTCGTCCACCGGCGCAAAGGCGAAGGCCGAGACGATCTCGCGCCGCTTGAGGTCCTCCTCCAGCGCGCGCAGGCCCGCCACCGCGGCGGCCAGGTCGGCGCTGGCCTTGGGGCGGCGAAGGATCTCGATCAGCGAGTGCCCGAAGCAGTCCTGGTACTCGGCCGACAGGAAGTTCGGCTTCGCCTTCTTGGGCACCACCTCGAGATAGAGCCGCTGGGCGTCGCGGCCGAAGGGATCGAAGCTGCCGTAGGCGGCGTCCTGCTTCCGCCAGACCGTGTCGCGCGCGGCCAGCGCCGCCTTCTCCGTCACGGTCTTGACGGCGACCCCCTTGATCGGGTCGTCGAAGTCGCCCGCGATCTTCTTGGCCGCGGTGATCGTCTTGTCCGCCAGCCGCTGCGCGGCCTCGCCCGCCTCGACCGACGCGGTCCTGTCGCCGATCACGCACCCCACCAGATGGCCGTCGCTGCGCTTGTAGAAGCCGGGCACCGTGCCCTCGCGGACGAAGCCGACGCGGGTCCACGACGAAACCTCGTCCTTCTCGACCAGCAAGATGACCTTGTCCACGCCCTCGCGCTGCGCCACCGACTGGATGAACAGGCGCTTGGCTGGAAGCGCACCGGCGCGGAAGTCGATCACACGGATCTGCTTGGTACGGCGATTCAACAACAAGCACAGAAAGGCGTTGTCGCTGCGGAAGTGCCGCTCCTCGACGATCGGTAGCGCCGGTTCCGCCGCTGCTGCTGCTGCTGCTGCCGTTGCGCGCGCTGCTCTGGCCATGGGCTCTCTCCTCCGCGGGTCACCGTACCTATTCCGGGGGCAGGCGCCTGTCAAATCGCGAGCAAGGATCCTGTTGCCGGGAGGGTGCGCGTTACCCCGCAAGGCCCCCGCAAGGACACGAACGGGGGACCCGACAGCTCGGGCCCCCCGCTCGCGTCAACGCCGTGGCCGCGCCTACTTGGCTTCGGCCAGCGCCTTGTCGATCGCGGCCTTGAAGGCCGGGTAGGGCTGGGCTCCCTGCAGCAGCTTGCCGTTGATGAAGAACGACGGCGTGCCGATGCGCGCGCCGGCCTTCGCGATGGCGTCGATGTCGGCCTTGACCCGCGCCTTGTGCTTGTCGGTGTCGAGCGCGGCCTTGACCTTGCTCGCGTTGATCCCCGGGATCTGGCCCGCGTACTTGACCAGGTCATCGGGGGTCAGCGCCTGCTGGTTGCCGAACAGCATGTCATGATAGGCCCAGAATTTCTCCGAGCCGCCCTGTTCGTAGACCTCGCGTGCGGCCTCGGCGGCCTTCTCGGCCTTGTCGTGGAACGGCAGCGGGTAGTTGCGCCAGACCACCTGCACCTTGTCGCCGTAGTCCTGCATGACCTGCTTCACGGTCGGCAGGACGCGGTTGCAGAACGGGCACTGGAAGTCGCTGAACTCCTGGATCACGACCTTGGCCTTCTTCGCGCCCTTGACCGGCGCGTCGCTCACCAGCGGGATCTGGTAGACCTTGTCCGCGTCGGGTGCCGCCGGAGCCGCTGAGGGCTTGGCTCCATTGATGAACTGCGGCGAGGTCGCGCCGTTCTCGATGATCTTGGCGTAGAGCTGCGCGCGCGGCGTGCCCTTCTGCGCCATCGCCTTGGCCTTGCCGAGCTCCTCGTCGATCAGCGACTTGAAGGCGTCGAAAGGCTGCGCGCCGCGTAGGCTGCGGCCGTTGATGAAGAACGACGGGGTGCCGCTGGCACCGATCTGACGCGCGAGCGTCTGGTCGGCCGCGATCTCCGCCTTGTGCTTGTTGCTGTCGAGCGCCGCCTTGAACTTGCTCATGTTCAAGCCGAGATCCTTGGCGTACTGCTCGAGGTTTTCACGCGCGAGCGCTTGCTGATTGCTGAACAGCTTGTCGTGGTACTCCCAGAACTTGCCCTGGTCGCGCGCTTCCATTGCGGCCTCGGCGGCCAGCGCCGCCTTGTCGTGGAAGGGCAGCGGGTTGTTGCGCCACACGAAGCGCACGTCCTTGCCGTAGGTGTCCATGATCTGCTTGATGGTGGGCTCCACCCGGCCGCAGAACGGGCACTGGAAGTCGCTGAACTCGACGATCGTGACGTACGCGTCCGAGGGGCCCTTGGCCGGCGCCTTGTCGACCGGCACCTTGTAGACCGCCTTGGGGTCGGGCATGCGTGGAGCGGGCTTGTTCTCGGCCGAGGGCGCCTTGGCCGCGGTCATGCCGTTCTTGGTCAGTGCAACGTAGATCTGCTTCTTGGCGAGCCCGGTACCGATCAGCTTCTCCGCGCGCTTGATCTCGTCGTCGATGATCTCCTTGAAGCGCGGTAGCGGTTGCGCGCCCGACAGGAAGCGGCCGTTGATGAAGAACGCCGGGGTGCCGCCTGCGCCGAGCTTGCTGGCGAGCTCCGAGTCGGCCTTGATCTTCGCCTGGTGCGTGTGCTGGTCGAGCGCCGCCTTCAGCTTGGTGGCGTCGAGGCCCAGCTCCTGGCCGTACTTCTCCAGGTCGGGGCGGGTCTCTGCCTGCTGGTTGCCGAACAGCTTGTCGTGCATGGCCCAGAACTTGGCGCTGCCGCCCTCCGCGAAGGCCTCCATCGCCGTCTCCGCGGACGGCATGGCGTTCTGGTGGAAGGGCAGCGGGTTGTTGCGCCACACGATGCGCACCTTGCCCGCGTAGTCCTTCATGATCTGGCTCAGCGTGGGCTCCACGCGCCCGCAGAACGGACACTGGAAATCGCTGAACTCCACGATCGTGACCAGCGCGTCAGCAGGTCCCTTGATCGGCTGGGCCGCGCTGACGGGCACGTTGAAGCGGTCGGGACCGTCTTTCTCGTCGACGCCTTTGACGTTGTCGTCGGCCGCGGTGCCTTGATCCGCGGTCTCCTCGCTCGAGCCGGACGGGCCGGCGGTGACGTTGCCGATGATCACACCGGCGACGAATGCGAACAGGATGGATACCAATGCAGAACCTTTGCTCACGGTCTCTCTCCGTGGCGCCGGCGGGCGGGTACTCCGTCCCGACCTCGGGCGGCGCCGGTTGAGGTCAAACTGCGAAAAAACGGGTTGGATCGCAGGGCAGTCAGCCCGCTGCGGGCGGGCGCGGGCTGGCCGCGCGCGCTCGCATCAAGCCGGCCGCCGAATTGCGCGCGGCGGGCGCTCCAACCGTTCGCTCACGCCCGATCGTGGGGAAAGGCCCAGCTGCGGGCGATGCTTCTGCGCGCTTCCATCCGGCAGCAGGCACGGCAGCGCGTTGGCGTCCGCGGTGGCGGCCGGGCGGCCCTCGACGTGCAACGGCGCCGAGTCGTGGTGCAAGGGCGCACAACGTGGATCCGATCCGTTCACGCACCACGGCAGCTCGTCGTCGCCGGCCGGCGGAATGCTGGTGCCCGAGGGCGTGGCGGCGGGGGGCGCGGCGCACATGGTCCCGGTGGAATGCGGCTTGGGCGCGTGGCCGGCCTGCGCCACGCGTGCGGGCAAGGCGCTCGCTGCCGCCGGCAGCGACCACAACAGCGCGGCCATGCACACGGCGCGCGTCGCGCCCGCGGGCCGATCAGCGCCAAAGCGGCGAATCGTGGGAGCCATCGCGACCGCCGGGAGTCTACTAGTGCCCCCGGCAGGGGCAAGTCCCCGGGACATGGGCTCGAAACAGGCAAGCCAGGCGCCTCCCTGCCGCGGGTCAGAGACCCCGCGAGCTTGACGGGTAGCCTGGCTCACATCGCGCAGCGGCTCTGCGCCGCCGGCACCGCAACCTGGTCGGGAAAGCCCGGCAGCAGTCGGGCGAGCCGCTGCAGCAGCGCCTCGTGCCCCGCGGCGCGCAGCGCGTGTCCGGCGTAGCGCAGGCTTTGCGGAAAGAAGCGCAGAAAGTCGGGGTTGCCGCGTACCCGGTCGATGAACACGAAGCGACCCGCATCCTTGAGCTTGCGCTGCGCCGCCACCTGCCAGAACGCGGCTTGCACCCGCGCGGCGTCCTGGCCCATGGCGTGTGCGTAGCGCGCGACCAGGGCTTCCTGCTCGGATTGCTCCAGCGCGACGTACGAATCGCACAGTAGCGCACACAGGTCGTACACAGCCGGGCCCTGCAGCGCGTCCTGGAAGTCGATCACGGTCAGGCGGCCGTCGGGCGCCCACATCAGGTTCCGCGATTGGTAGTCGCGGTGGACGAAGCCCCGCGGCAGCGCCGCGACCAGTGCGCCGAGCGCGTCGAGCTCGCGGCCGAGCGCGGCGCTCTCGGCGGGCGCGAGCGGTCCGAACGGCGCCGTCAGACCCCACTCCACGAAGTGCTCGAGCTCCCAGCGCAGCAGCGCGGGCTCGAAGTGGCGGCGGAAGGCGATGCTCTCGCCGGGCGCACCGCCTTCGCAGGCGCGGTGCATGCGCGCGAGCAGCTCGATCGCATGCGCGTACAGCGCGGGCCAGTCCGCGCGGGGCGTGCGTGCCAGGCGCTCGCCGAAGGTCTCGTCGCCCAGGTCCTGCAGCAGCAGCACGCGACCTTGCGTGTCGTCGACCAGGATGCGGGGCACCGGGATCGCGCGCGCCGCGAGCATGCGCTGCACGTCGATGAAGGGCAGCTCGAGCGGGCGCTCGCCACCCTGGCCCTCGTCGCTGCCAAGCGCGTCTTCGGGCAAGCGCATCGCGATCAGCGAGCGCGGCACGCCGGACGGCAAGGGGCCTTGCAGCTGCAGGCGGTAGTAGCTGCGGGTCGAGGCGTCGCCCTTGAGCTTGTTCAGGCGCGCCACGGGCTCTGCGCCGCCGCACAGCCGGCGCAGCGCGGGCGAGAGATCGATGCCGTCGGCGTCCATCCGCGCAGGAGTAACCCCGGCCGCGCTTGCGGTAAAGCCGTGGCGCGTTTGCCGGCGCCGCGCCCCCGCGATATCACGCGCACGTGATGGAGTTCGAGCCTGCACGGGACGGCGGGGTGGTCGAGCGGGTCGCGGCGGCCTTTGGGCAGGCGCTCTCGCCCGGCCAGCACGCAGGGCTGTGCGGCTACGTGGCGCTGGTTTCGAGCTGGAACCGCAAGCTCGACTTGACGGCCGCACGCGGGGCCGAGGCGCTGTGCGAGGTTCTGCTGAGCGACGCGTTCGTGCTCTCCGAGCCTGCGCTCACGGCGACCGGCGCGCGCCTGATCGACGTGGGCACCGGGGCCGGCGCCCCGCTGTTGCCGCTGCTGCTGCTGCGCGCCGACTTGTCGGCGCTGTGCGTCGAGCCTCAGGCCAAGCGCACGGCGTTTCTGCGCAACGCCGCGGCGCGACTGGCGCTGCTGCAGCGCGTGCAGGTGCTGCAGCGGCGTCTCGATCCGGCACGGCCCGGCGCCGGCCCGCTGCCGGGCGCGCCGTTCGACCTGGCGTGCTCGCGCGCCACCTTTCTGCCCGAGCGCTGGCTGCCGCTGGCGCTTGCGCTGGCGCCGCGCGCGCTCGTGCTCACGGCCAGCGCACCGCCGCCGCCGCCGCCCGAGGGCGTGCAGCTGCTGCTGCGCCGCGACTACCGGCTGCCGTTTTCGGGCGCGCCGCGCTGCGTCACGCTCTACCTGCGATAGCGGCCGCGATCCCGATCGCGGCTGCCGCCGTGCGCGCGCGCGGGAATGATGCGCACCCGGCGCTCGTTGCCCTCGCCATCCGAGCGCGTGCTCACACCCGGGAATTTGGCCAGCGACAGGTGCACAACGCGCCGGTCGCGCGGCGACATCGGCTCGAGCGTCACGATGCGACTCTGGGCCACGGCGCGCTTGGCCTCGCGCCGCGCCATCGACGCCAGCCCGTCCTCGCGTCGCTGCCGGTAGTCGCCGGAGTCGAGCAGCACGTGGCGGCGGCCCTCGGGGAAGCGATTGACGATCTTGTTGATAATGAACTGCAGCGCGTCCAGCGTCTGGCCCTTCTTGCCGATCACGCGCCCGGCGTCCTCGCCGCCGATGTCGAGCACTACCTCGTCGGCGTCCTCGCGGATCTTGACAGCGAGGATCAGCCCCATACGGCCGACGATCTCGCTGACCATTTCGAGCGCCAGCTCGGCCTTGCCGTCTTCTTGGGGCTCGAGCGGCGGGGCATCGACCGCGGCGGCGTCGTCGCCCTCGACGATCAGGGCTCCGTCCATCTCGGGGGGCTTGTTATCTCTTGCCACGGCGCCACCTCCGTTCTGCTTTGCTGGGCACTGCGCCCTTGGGCTGCTCGTTGGCGGAAGGCTTTTCGGATCGCGGGGAAGGCGCGTCCTGATCCTTGGATTCGGGCTCGGTTGGGGCCTTGGATGCCGTCTTCAAGCGAACCTCGATCAGTCGCTGCTGACCTATACTTAGCGCAGAGTTGGTGAACATGTACAGACACAAGCCGGCGGGCAAAAACAGCATGAAGCTCGTGATCATGGCCGGCATCATGTACAGCATCAGCTTTTGCTGCAGTGGGTCCACGCCCGTGGCCGGGGAGATCTTCTGCTGCACGAACATCAGCACCCCCAGGGCCAGCGGCAGCACGAACAAGGGGTCGGGTGAGGAGAGGTCCGTCCACCACAGCGCGAACGGCGCCCGGAACAGCTCGACATTGCTCGAGAGCGAGGCGTAGAGCGAGAACCAGATCGGCAGCTGCAGCAGCACCGGGAAGCAGCCCGCCATCGGGTTGACGCCCCGCTTGCGGTACAGCTCCATGATCGCGGCGCCCTTCTTCTCGCGGTCGTCGCCGTACAGCTCGTTGATGCGGTCGAGCTCGGGCTTGAGCTCCTTCATCCGCGCCATCGACTGCATCTGCTTGGCGGTCAGGGGGAACAGCGTCGCCTTGACCAGGAAGGTCAGCAGGATGATCGCGACGCCCCAGTTGCCGACGCCCTCGTGGATCTTGCGCAGCAGCCAGGTCAGGCCTTCGGCCAGGCTGGTGAACCAGCCGCTCTGGATCGCGCCCTTGAGCGAGTGGCCCGCGGCCGCGAGCTCGCCCGGGCTCTTGGGTCCGAGATAGGCCAGCGTGCGGTAGGTCTTGCTGCCGTGGGGCGCGAGCTCCACCTCGCGGTAGCTCAGGCGCGCGCTGAACAGCGTGCCGGTCGGGTTTTCCTCGGTGCCCCCGCGAGCGGCGGCGTCCAGGCGGCAGTCCAGCGTGTCGTCCGAGTCCGGCGCGACCGCGCTCAGGAAATACACGTTCTCGATCCCGTCGAAGACGATCGGGCCGTGGTAGCTCTGGGAGCTGGATAGCGCCTTGCGGTCCTTGCGTTCGAGGTCGCCGTCGTGGCGGCACAGCGCGTGACTGATGGCCGCGGAACGCACCGGCAACAGCGGCACGTGCCCGCCCTCGGCCTCGCGCGTGACGTAGTGGTAGGTCGAGATGTGGAGCTGGACCGTGCGCGTGCTGTCGCTGCGGTTCTCGATGTGGGTGGTGAGCCAGAGCTGGTAGGGGCTGCGCCCGGCCTCGAGCTTACGGCTGACGCGCAGGCCTGCGGCCTCACGGCTGAGCAGCACCGCGCTGGGCGAGAGCTGCTGCAAGTCCCAGGTGCTGCGCGCGTCGACCGGCAGCCCGTCGATGTCCACCGCCAGCGGGAGGTAGGGCTCGCGATTGGTGGTGACGATGTCGACCGGCTTGCCGCGGCTGTGGTAGCGCGCGGTCTCGAGCTCGAAGCGCGTCAGCCCGCCGTTGAGGCTAGAGACCAGCGCGCTGAACTCGGGCGTGCGGATGCGTCCCAGCTTCTGCAAGGCCTTGCGCGCGGCGCTGGTCGCCGCGCTGCTCGGCCCGGCGTCGGGAGCGCTCTTCTCACGGGCGGCGGCCGGTTGCGCCTTGCCGCCCGTGCCCTTGGGCGCTGCGTGCTTGGCCGGAGAGAGCAGCATGGGCACCACCAGCGCGAGCGCCAACAGGCCGATCAGCAGCAGATTGCGTTTCCCGGAGTCGTCCATGCGCGGCGGGTCCTAGTCGCGGGGAGGGAGGGCGCTCGGCTCCGGCAGCGCGGCCGGCCGCGCCCGGCTTGCGGCCGGGTTGGGCGCGGGCGCGGTGCACGAAGGCGGGGGTCGTAGCCGCCCGGATGGAACGGGTGGCAGCGCAGCAGGCGCCGCGCGCCGAGCCACAGCCCGCGGCCGGCGCCGAAACGCTCGATGCAGGTGGCGGTGTAGCTCGAGCAGCTCGGGTGGAAGCGGCAGGTCGAGCCCAGCAGCGGCGACAGCAGCAGCTGGTAGAGCCGGATCAGCCACAGCGACGCGCGTGTGATCATGAGCTTGCCTCGCTCGGGTCGGGACGCGTGCGGCGTTCCCGGGCGGCGCGCAAGAGCGCGCTGCCGGCCGCCGCGACCTCGCCGCGGACGGTGGCGTAATCTAGCCGGTCGGCCCCGGTCCGGGCCACAAAGACCAGCTCGCACGCGGGGGGAAAGAGCCCCCGCTCGCGCCGGAAGACCTCCCGGACCAGGCGTCTTATCCGGTTGCGCCCGACCGCTCCGGCCGTGCGCCGGGTGGCCGTGATGCCGAGCCGCTGCGCGCCGGCGGGCAGGACCAGGATGACGAAATGGGCGGTGTGCACGCGTTTCCCTTCGCGCTGCACACGCAGGAAGTCGCTGCGACTGAGGATGCGGTCCGCGCGCCGATGGCCTTGAGCGGGCGCCGGGCGAAGGCTCACTTCTTGTAGACGCCGACCGCCAGGCGCCGGCGCCCCTTGCGGCGCCGGTTGCTGATCACTTGACGGCCGGTCGCCGTCTTCATTCGCGCGCGAAATCCGTGCGTTCGCAGGCGGCGCTTTCGGTGTGGCTGATAGGTGCGTCTCACGGCCGTTACTCGCGGGCCGGGGCCCGGGACGCGGGAGAGAAGCACGCGATCTGGAGGGTGTCAAGCGCACGGTGGATGCCCCCCTGCCGCCCCGGCTCGCACCCGCCTGCGCCCGCCAGCCGCGGCCGTATTCACCCTCCTGCTCCTACTCATCCTCGTCCTCGTAGTCCTCCTCTTTGTCCTCTTCGCCCTCGTCTCCCGCCTCCGCCTCCACCTTCAACCTCCCTCACGCGCTCAGCAATCCCGCGTCGAGGAAGCTGAAGTGGCTGTCGTGACCCAGGATCACGTGGTCCAGCACCTTGACCCCGAGCAGCGCGCCGGCTTGCTGTAGGCGCTCGGTGACGCGTACGTCCTCGCTGCTGGGGGCGGGCTCGCCGCTGGGGTGGTTGTGCACGAAGACCACCGCCGCGGCCGGCTCCCGCAGCACCAGCCGGAATACGTCGGCCGGTGTGATCGCGCAGGCAGTCAGGCTGCCGACCGCGACCAGGATCTCGGCCACCGGCCGATTCTTGGCGTCGAGCGCGAGCGCGAAGAAGTGCTCGCGTGCCGCCCCGCGCAGGCGCGGGCCGAGCGCGCTCGCCACGTCCGCGCTCTGCTGCAGCGGCTCGCGGGGCCGCAGCGGCGATGCGCTCAGGCGCACGCCGAGCTCGAGCGCTGCGCGCAGGCGGCAGGCCTTGGTCGCGCCGATCCCGGGGAACCGGCTCAACGCCGAAAGACCGGCCCGGCGCAGCCCGGCGAGCCCACCGGCCTGCTCGATCAGCTTTTGCGCGAGCACCGCGACCGGGTCTCGAGCCGAGCCCGTGCCGAGCAGGATCGCGACCAGCTCGGCGTCGCTCAGTGCCTGCTCGCCGTGCAGCATCAAGCGCTCGCGCGCGCCGAAGCGCTCCATCTGGCCGCTGGGTTTACTGGTCATGGTCGCCTCCGCCACTCGCGTTGCAGGCCCCGCGCCGACTCGCCCGTGCTGTGATCTCGGGCGCTTGCGGGAGCGGGCCGGCGAGCACGGGCGAGCTCCGCCGGCGGCCGCCGGCGCGAGTCGAGTGGTTGCCGGCGAAACGCGAAACCTCGACGCAGACGCCGCAACCGGCGACAATGGCGCACTCCATGCGCAGAGGGTGCCAACGCCAGCGTCGTGGGCTCCGTGGCCGCGAGCTCGCGGGCCGTGCGCTGCTCGGCGGCGCCCTTTGGCTCGGGCTGCTCGCGCGCGCAACCGCCCAGCCGGCACCCGACGCGGCGACCCCGAACGCTGCGGGCGCGGCGGCACCCGCCAGGCGGCAGACCCCGGATGCCTCCGTACCGGCGGCACCCGACCCCGCGGTCCGGGCCCTGCGGGACACGGCCGCGAAGGTCGACGCGCTGCGCGCGGGGACGCTGGACCCCAGCGTGCAGCCCGCCTCTCTGTTCGACGTGCCACTGGACGACGAGGCTGCGCTGCGCGTCGAAGCCGAGCGCCTGCGACGCTTGCTCGCGCCGCAGGCGCGGCCGCCGGCTCCGCCCTCCAAGGGTAAGCTCAAAGCCAAGCACAAGCGCCACGCGAAGACGGAAGCCGCCGGCCCGCCGATGGACGCCGGCGTGGCCGACGCCGGGCCGCCCCTCGACGCCGAGATCTGGACCGCGCGGGTCGCCCTCGATTCGAGCGCGGCTCGCCTTCTACTCGCTGCCAGCGACCGAACGCGGCGCGTTGCTCGACGCGCAGCAGAAGCGCGCCGAAGAGCAGGCGAGCCAGCAGCAAAAGACGCAGCAGGTTATCAGCGACGCGGAGCGCCGCGCACAGGAGGCCGAGCAGGAGCGCCAACGCGCGCTCGAGGCCGCCCAACGTGCGCGCAATGAGGCCGAGCGCGCCGTGGCCGAGGAGCACGCGCGCTTGCTCGGCGTGGCGCAACGACAGACCGAGGCCGAGGCCGACCTGGCGCGCAAGCGCGCGCGTCTCTTGGAGCGCCGCGACCGGACGCTCGGGCTGCGCCGTAAGGTGCGCCAGTTGATCGACATGCGATTGACCGACGACGCGTCCGCGGACGCGCTCTACGACGAGCTCCGTGCACACCTGCGCAGCGTGCGCGACGAGCTCGGCCGGGAGCTCTCCGCGAAGCAGCGGCCCGCGCCCTCGCCCGGCGCGGTGGCGCTCAGTCTTCCCTACGACGTCGACCATGCAGAGGTCGACCGTCTGCGCTCCACGCTCACACGCGAGGCGGGTGTCTTGCGCGCTGCGTTTGCCGCGTTCCGCGAGACCCAGCTCGACCAGCTCAACGAGGACATGATCGCGTTGAACGGCGACCGGCTCGCGCTGTTGCCGCTGCTGTCGAGCCAGAAGCGCGGGGCGGTCACGGGCTTTGGTCCCGCCGGCTTCGATCAGGCGGTGGCCGAAGCGCGCCAGGTGACGCTGCTCGCGCGCTACCACATGCACGTCTTGCTGCGCTGGGTCGCCTCGCTGCGCGACGGCCGCAAAGGCACCGAACGCGGGGCGGTGACGATCGGGTTCGTCGCGGTCGAGTGGGCGATGGCCCTGGCCCTGTTCTTCTACGCGAAGCGCCGCATCACGCTTGCGCTGCGGGCGAGGCACGAGCGCGCCTCGAGCATGACGGCGGCGGTCATCGAGCCCACTCCCGCAGAGCGCGTGCTCGAGTTCCTGATCCACGTGCGCCAGCCGCTGCAGTGGCTGCTGCTCGTATTCGTGCTGGTGCAGCTCTTGCCTGCACCGGCACAGGGGCTGTTCGAGGTGGACATCGCGAGCACGGTGCTCGCATGGACGCTCGGAGGCTCGCTCGTCGTGCTATCGCTCGACGCGATCGCCGGAGACGCGCGCGACCGGCAGGGTATCCACGCCGCCCTGCGCTTGCGCTCGTTGCGGCTGCTCGGCCACGCCGTGGTCGCCTTTGGGTTGATCCTCGGGCTCAGCGACCGGCTGGTCGGCAAAGGCACCATCTACAGCTGGGTGTTTTCCACCTGCTGGCTCGCCGCGCCCCCGCTCGCCTTGCTGATCGTGCGCTGGTGGCGCGAGACCATCTTCGAGCGCGTCGCGCGCATCCGCAGGAAGAACGCGTTTCACGCCTGGGCCATGGCGAACCAGCACGGCTACAAGAGCTTGTTCTCTGCGGCCGCTGCCGGCGTGGTGCTGTTCGTCCAGGGTGCCGTCCGCGCCGTGCGAACGTGGGCAGGGCGTTTCGATCTGACCCGACGCGCCCACGCGTATCTGTTTCGCCGTGGCCTCGACAAGCTGGAGAAGGAAGCGGTACGGCCGACGTTGCGGCCCCTGCTGGTCGACGCGTTTGAGGCTCTCTCGCCGAACCGCCGATCCGAGACGTTGATCGACGACCGTGTGGGCGACGAGGTAGACGCAATCGTGGAGCGCATCACGCGTCCGGGCGGCGGGGTGTTTGCCGTGGTCGGGGAGCGCGGCGCGGGCAAGACCACCACGCTGTCCAGGGTCGCCGGGCGCGCGGACACGGTCACCGTGCAGTGCCCTGTCGGCGGGCTCGAGGCGTTGCGCCGAGAGCTGGTCAGCCGTGCCGGACTGGCCGAGGACGCGACCTTGGATCAAGCGGCGGCCGCAATCGACGCGCCCGACCGCGATGCGGGCCTACTGATCGACGACGCACACCGCCTGATCCTGCCGGTGATGGGGGGCCTGGCGGCGTTCGATCATCTGATCGAGATCGCCCGGCGCAGGAGCTCTACCTGCACCTGGGTGCTCGCCATCGACGAGTCTGTGTGGCGCTTCTTCGAACGCGCGCGCGGCGCTCGCCCGTTGTTCGACGAGGTGGTCACGCTCGCACCGTGGGGCGACGAGGACGTCAGTCGCCTGCTCGTCTCGCGCACCAGACTTGCCGGGCTATTGCCCAGCTTCGATGACCTCGTCGGTAAGCTCCCGGCGGACGCCGACGAGATCGACCGTGAGGAGGCGCTGTCCGCCACGGCGGCCGGTTACTACCGGCTGCTTTGGGACTACGCCGCCGGCAATCCGGGTGTCGCGCTGCACATGTGGCGACGCTCGCTCGGTCAGGACGGAGAGGGGACAGTGCGCGTCAAAGTGTTCCACGCACCGGACACCCGCGACCTCGAGCAACTACCCGATGCGGCCGTGTTCGTGCTGCGAGCGATCGTTCAGCTCGAGCCTGCGCTACCCAGCGACATCGCGCGCGCGACGCAGCTGGGAATGTCTGCCGTGCAGGACGCCTTGCGCTACGGCATGGTCCGTGGCTACTTCTCCGAGCGCGACGGTCGCTACGTGCTGACGTGGGGCTGGTACCGCGCCATCACCCGGTATCTCCAACGCCGTCACCTGTTGGCCACGAGCAGCTGAACGTGAGGCATGCGATGAGCGCCACCGACCGAGCCAGGATCCCCTTCTGCGTCGCCTTGCTCGCGGTGCTGGCCCCTGCGGCCGCCTTCGCACAGGAGACTCCCGACATCGGCAAGCTTGCCGACCTGGTTCGCTGGGGCGGCGTGCTGCTGTCGATCCCGATGCTCGTCGGCGCGATGGTCGTGTTACGCGTCATCGGCGACGTCTCGGCGCGCTTGAGCGTCCGCTTCGCCAACCGGCGGCCGACGTTTCAGAAGGTCGAATCGGTCACGCGCTTCGTGATCTACATCGGCGCGGCGATGATCTGCATGGGCTTGAGCATCCGGCTCGACTCGACGGCGCTCACCGTGATCGGCGGCGCGCTGGCGTTTGCGGTCGGTTTCGCGATGCGCGATCTGGTCGCTGCTTTCATCGCCGGCGTCACCATCATGTTCGATCGCCCGTTTCAGGTGGGCGACCGCGTCACCTACGCAGGTGCCTACGGCGACATCGTCAAGATCGGCCTACGCAGCGTGCGCTTGAACACGCTAGACGACAACCTGATCACGATCCCGAACAACAAGATCCTCACCGACGTGGCATCGAGCGGTAACTACGGCGCGCTCGAGATGCAGGTGCCGCTCGATTTCTACATAGGGCTCGACCAGGACATGCGTCTCGCGATGAGCTTGATTCAGGAGGCGTGCCTCACCAGCCCCTATATCTTCTTCGATCGACCCGTGCCGCTCTTGGCCAGGCAGCAGGTTGTGCAGGACTTCGTCGCGTTTCACATCAAGGCGCGTCCCTACGTGTTCGACTGTCGCTACGAGAAACCGTTCGAGACCGACGTGCACCTGCGCGTGCTGCAGGCGTTCCGCGAGCACGGCATCCAGCCGCCCGCAATCCTGCACCGCGGCGTCGTCCAGGACGGGCCGGGCGCTGCGCGCGGAGGGCGGGGCGTCGGTGCGGGCGAGGGGCAGTGAGGCCCGCGGGCGCGCGGCTCGCCCGCACCCTCAGGACCCGAGCAGAAATAACCTGATCACGGCCGGCTTGTCGGCGGAGTGCGATCGCGCGCGCGCCCGCGCCCGCGCCCGCCCGCAGAGGACAAAGCCGCGAACGCGCCTGCCCGGGAGCCGCAACTGAGCAGGTCATTTCTGCTCGGGTCCTCAGCGCGCCGCGCGCCACCAGGCCAGGGCCGCGGCGAGCAGCGCGACCGCGAGTAGCGCGCGCCAGCGCGTGCCCGATCGCGCGGCCTGAGCAGGCAACGGGAACGCCACCTCAGTGATGGCCCCGGCGTCGGCGTCCACCAGCAGCACGCGGCGGCAGCCGGTCGCGAGCTGGTACTCGAGCAGCTGGCGCCGGGTCTCCGCGCGCTCGAGGCGCGGCGCGCGGCGTCCGGTCTTGACCTCGGCGACC
Source organism: uncultured delta proteobacterium (assembly GCA_963778655.1). Taxonomy (GTDB): domain Bacteria; phylum Myxococcota_A; class Polyangia; order Polyangiales; family JAFGIB01; genus CAVZVA01. The sequence continues at coordinate 521,484 of CAVZVA010000003.1, read as the reverse complement.
AGATGCTCGCCGTCGCGCTCGACCACGAAGTCCAGCACCAGCTCGACTTCCTGCGCTTGGCGGTCGACCTCGATGCGATACGAGGTCCTGTGCTGGCGCGCGTGGATTCGGTAGCCCGCGGCCTCCAACATGCGCTCGGCGGCGCGCTCGCCGCGTGCTCCCTGACGCTGGCGCGCCCGCGCGCCCGCCGTCTCGCGCAGGCGGCGCAGCGCCAGCGCCAGCCACGCGCCGAGCAATGCGCACGCGAGCAAGGCGGCGGCGGCGAGGGGGCTGCGCATGGACCCTGCGTCGCACCGCGCCGCGGGATCACGCAACTTTTCTCCGGCGCGCGGGAGGCCCGCCGCGCCACCCACAGCGCAGCCCGAGGCCGCTCAGGTCTTCTTGAACAGCTTGCCGAGCAGGCCGCCGACCCCGGAGGGCTCCTCCTGCTTCTTGCCCTTGGCTTTGGTCGTGGCGGCTCCGTCGGAGCGCATCGTCGCCACGCGCACCTCGCGCATCGCCTCGATGTTGCGGGGGTTGATCTCGGCCGCGGTGCGGAAGAATCGCAGTGCCTCGTCCTGACGGCCCATGCGGCGCAGGATCTGCCCCTTGAGCAGGTTGGCCTTCTCGTGGCGGGCGTGCAGGGCGAGCGCCTTGTCGACCGCTTCGAGCATCTTTTGCAGCGGCGCGTCCTGGCCCGTGCCGGGAAACTTCTGCATCAGCAGCGAGGCGTACATGGCCTGGTACTCCGCGTCGTCGGCGACCACCGAGAGGATCTTTTTCATCAGCTCGATCGCCGCGTCGTATTGGTGCTTGCGCGCCATCACCAGCACGCGCTCGTACTCCATCGCGGTGTCGAGGATGGCCTGCATCAGCTTGTCGGTGGCGGGCGTGCCGCCGCCTTCGCGCACCGATTGCACGTACTTGACGCGTTGCTCCTCGTCGCCCAGGGTCGCGCTCGCCTCGCTCATGTAGCTGAAGATGATCTGCACGTACTCCCGCAGCGACGACAGCTCGGGCGGCAGCCGGTCCGGGTGCCATTCCTTGGCCAGCTGGTAAAACTTGTTGCGCGCGTCGTTCGACTTGGCTTCCTTGTCGAGCTCGAGCATTTCGAAGTAGTTCTGGTTTTCGACCAGGCGACCCTTGGCCACCACCCGCAGCCAGCGCTGGCGCAGCTCCTCGGCGAGCGCATCGGGTGGCGGAGGTATGCTCTGCAGTCGGTCGAGCCGGGAGTGCAGAGGTGCCCCGGAGCCTTGCGCGGGCTGGTCGGCGTCGAGCAGCGGCGGCGTGCTGTCGCGCGCGGGCGGCGGCTGCGACGGGCTGGCCGCGGACTCACGCGGGCGCGGAGTGGTGGTGGCCTGTGCTCCGCCTTCGTACGGCGCCACGGCCTTGGTGATCGCGAGCAGGTACAGCAGGCGGCGCCCGCGCGTCTCGCCCAGCCCGCTACCGGCGCTCAGCGCGGCCGCGTCCGCGGGCTCGGCGCGCAGCAACTCGACCAGCGCGCGCTCCTCGGCCGTGAATTCGTAGCGGCCGAGGTCGACCCCGCTCAGCATGCGCAGCTTCGCGTTGCCGAAGCGCCGCAGCACCTCCTGCACCACTTCGTCGCGAGCCGAGTGGCGCAGCGCCTCGGTGATCAGCGAGAGCGTGTCGACGCGCGCGCTCTGGCGGTCGTCGCCGAGCAGGTTCGCCTCGTAGAACGCGTAGGGCGCGCGCGTTCGCGCGAACAGGCGCAGCAGGCCCTCGCGCAACGTGGCCGCTGGCTCCAGCAGCTTGCCCGCGACGGGCGAGCCCTTGAGCAGCAAAATGCGATCCTGCTTGTTCTGCTCCTGGGTGTCGGGATCGGGCCACAACGCGAGCGTGCCCGACAGCCGCTTCTGCTCCAGATAGACCAGCAGGTGGGGCAGAGGTGTCTTGGCGAGATTGCCGGTGGCGACGGGTTCCGGTGCGGGCATCGCGGCGACCTGCGGCGGTCCGCGGAGAGCGGGAGCGCGCGCTCCGTGGAGCTCGGAATCACCAACATATCGAGCGGCAGCCGCGCGGTCCACGCGAAACCGAGTGTGGGGGCTCCGACCACGTTGCCGTCCATCCCAAATTGGCCCAGAGCGGGCCGGAGCATCCGGTCGAGTGGCCTGGATCACGGATCATGTTGCGGGGGCGCATGGCGGCGGCGGACGAGGTGCTCAACCGGTCGGCCAGACGCGCCCTCGGCCCTCCCCGTGTCGTCGAAGCACAGCGAGCATCGCAGCGGTCTCGCCGACGTCGCAGCGCGAAGCCCGAGAAGTCGTTGCATGCGACCGTGCCACCGATCGCGGTGGGACCGATTTGGTTGCGCAGCAGCCAGCGGTGGTGGCCGAGCGTGGTGTTGTGACCGCGGCGCGCGGCGCTGACCTCGGCGCTCACCGTTGAGCGCAGCGGCAACGGTCGCCCCCGTCCTTTCGCGCGGGATCCCCTTGACCCGAGTCGTGACGCGGGGTTCCACTCGAAGGCGGCTCGAGTGGGTGAACGGCATGGCTGCCCGCCTCTGCACTGGGCAGCCTGGCCGTGCGATCTCATCATTGAGATCAGGAGGCCGACATGAACCGGAGCTGGGCAATGGTGGCGCTCGCGGTGTGCTGCTGCGGATGCTCCAGCGCGGATCGCTCGAATGACGTGGGCTTCGGGAGCGGTGGATTCGGCGCGACCGGCGGCACGGGCGTCACGGGTTTTGGCACCGGAGCGACCGGGGCGAGCACCGGGGGGGTGGGCACGGCCACGGGAGGCTCGGGCGTGGGCACCGGCGGCGCCGGCTTCAGCGGTACCGGGGGCGTCCCCGCAATGATGGGTACCGGCGGCATGCCGGGGGTCATCGACGCAGGCGGCGCAGGCAGCGGCGCCGCAGGCATGATGGGCACGCCGGACGCGGGAGGCCAGCCGCACGGACCGCTCGGGCCAGCGCTGTTCAGCAAGAACATTCGCCTCAACGACGACACCGGCAGCGCCCGCCAGACGGAGGTTGCGCTCGCCGCGGGACCGGACGGGCTGGTGCTGGCCGGCTGGATGGACGAGCGCGCGTCGCGGGTCTGCGCGTTCTCGTTCTCGACCGACGGCGGCCTCACCTGGAGCAAGAACGTCTCGATTTCGAACACGGCCAGCTTCGTCGGCGATCCCGCCGTCGCCATCGACGCCGGTGGAACCATGTATGCGGTGTGCCAGCAGTACCTCAACAGCTTCGGCTCGATGGGCAGCATACGCATGATGACCTCGAGCGACCGCGGGAAGACTTGGTCGGACCCTCGCGAGATCCAGAGCGCGCCCGACAAGCCGTGGGTGACCGGGGGCACGGAGGACGGCACGCTGTTCGTCTCCTGGCTGGGCAATCCGGGCGGCATCAAGCGCTCGTTGGACCACGGCACGACCTGGGGGCCGGTTCAATCGCTCGGCAACATCGTCCACGGCACGGGTATCACCACGTCGACCACCGGTCTGGTTCACGTGCCGTACAACGTGGACTCCGATCGCAACCAGCTGCGCTATCTGCGCAGCAAGGACAACGGGGCGACCTACGATGCGCCGCGTGACCTGCTGCCGGACATGGGCACGTTCTGCTTCAGCTGCAATCCCAGGCAGCACCCGATCGTCGGCGCCGCGTCGGATTCGACCGGCAAGTACGTGGCGATCACCTGGGCCAGCCAGATGCCGGCCGGCGAGGGCGACGACGATGTGTGGGTGCTCTACTCGAAGGATGGCGGCGACACCTGGACCGATCCGATTCGAGTCAATGACAACACCAGCCCGTCGCGCCAGTTCGAGTCGTGGGTGGCGGTCGACGAATACGGCCGCGTCCACGTCGCGTGGACGGACTACCGCGACGGCGGGCAGAACGAGACCTGGTACGCGCGCTCGGCCGATCCGAGCAAGGGCTTCGAGCCCAACGTGCAGGTCACCGACGGGCACGGCAGCGGCAACACCGACTTCCTGGGCGACTACAAGGGCATCGTGGTACAGGGCTCGGATGTCTTGGTCGTGTGGGAGGACACACGAAACGATTCCGGCGATATCTACTTCGCCCGCGCGGCCGGCGCGGCAGGACCGCCGTAGCGTAGCGGGCGCGTGACGCAGGCAAGCAGCGAGCCGGCGCCGCGAGCCGGCGCACCCGTATGGGGGCGCGTCGCGGTCGCGGTCGCGCTGCTCGGCGCGCCCGCGGCCTGTCGCCGGCAACCGGCGGCGCGCGCCGCGCAGCCCCAGCTCGCGCCCCGCGCGGCGCCCGTGCCGCAGCCCGATCCGTCGCGCCTGCCCGAAGATCCGGTCGCAGGCAAGCGTTCGGAGCAGCAGTGGCGCGAGCACATGGCGCGCGAGGAGCGCGAGCGCCAGCTGGGGTTCGACCGCAAGCGACTCGACGCGCATCGGGCGGTGGTGCGGCTACTGCGGGCGGCGCGGGCGCGCTACGATCGCGCCTCGAGCAAGGCCGCGGTCGAGAGGGTCCGCAGGCGGATGCCGCGCCGGGTCTCCGAGATCCGAAGGCGCGTCAAGGCGATCGATCCGTGGGGCGTCAACTCGCGCCTGCTGCTGGATTACGAGGCGCTGGCCCAGTCGCTGACGGGCGCGTACGCCGACGCCCGGGAACGCGCGATCGGCGGTGATACGCGGGCGCTGCAGGCGGCCCGTGTCGATTTCGATCGACATTTGCAGGCGATCGCCGACTGGCTGGCGGAGGCCGCCGAGGGCGAGCACGAGTGAGGCGGCGCGGGCGGCGGCGCTCGCCCGTTGGGCGACGCGGCCGCACCAGTCCCGTATCCACCTGAGGGCCGGCCCGCTGGCGCCGGCGGTGGGATCTCGCGCAGACTCGGGTGAATGAGCGCGCACCGCGGTCCTGCCTGGCAGCTGTGGATCGACCGCGGTGGAACCTTCACCGACGTGGTCGCGCGGCGGCCGGATGGTGCGCTGCTCACCACCAAGCTGCTTTCCGAGCGCGCCGAGCAGTATCGCGATGCGGCGATCGAGGGCATTCGGCGTCTGATGGGCCTTGCGCCGGGCGAGCCGATTCCGGTCGAGCGCATCGGCGCGGTTAAGATGGGAACCACGGTCGCGACCAATGCCCTGCTCGAGCGTCGCGGCGAGCCGACCGTGCTGCTGATCACGCGCGGATTCCGCGATCAGCTGCGCATCGGCTACCAGAACCGGCCCGAGTTGTTCGCGCGCAACATCCGGCTGCCCGAGCTGCTGTATCGCAGTGTGATCGAGGTCGACGAGCGCATGGGCGCGCACGGCGAGCTGCTGCTGCCGCTCGACGAGGCGAGCCTCACCCGCGCGCTCGCGCAGGCCTATGCCGAGGGCTTTCGCTCGGCCGCGATCGTGCTCATGCACGCCTGGCGCTACCCGCGGCACGAAGCGCGCGTGGCCGAGCTCGCGCGCGCCGCCGGCTTCCCCCAAGTGTCGGCCTCGCACCAGGTGAGCCCGCTGCTGAAGCTGGTCTCTCGCGGCGACACCACCGTGGTCGACGCCTATCTCTCGCCCGTCCTGCGCCGCTACGTGAGCCAGCTGGCGGCCGAGCTCGAGCACGACGGCCAGGCGGCACCGCTGTACTTCATGAAATCGGACGGCGGTCTGACCGCCGCGGGCCGCTTCGAAGGCAAGGACGCGATCCTCTCGGGTCCGGCCGGGGGCATCGTCGGCGTGGTGCGCACCGCGCTGGCGGCGGGATTCCGGCAGCTGATCGGCTTCGACATGGGCGGGACCTCCACCGACGTGTCGCACTTCGCAGGCGAAAGCCTGGCGGACTGTGAGCGCGAGACCGATGCGATCGTGGCCGGCGTGCGCATGCGCGCGCCGATGATGTCGATCCACACCATCGCGGCCGGCGGCGGCTCGATCCTGCGCTTCGATGGGCAGCGCTACCAGGTGGGCCCGCAGTCCGCCGGCGCCGAGCCCGGTCCCACCTGCTATCGACGCGGCGGTCCGCTCGCGGTCACCGACTGCAACGTGATGCTGGGCAAGATCCAGCCCGAATTCTTTCCGCACGTGTTCGGCCCCGGTGCCGACGCGCCGCTGGACCGCGCGGCCGTGGTCGAAGCCTTCGAGGCGCTGGCGAGGCAGATTGGCGATGCCACGGGGCGTGCGCTCGCGCCCGAAGAGGTCGCGGAGGGCTTCTTGCGCATCGCGGTCGCGAACATGGCGAACGCGATCAAGTTGGTCTCGGTCCAGCGCGGCTACGACGTGACCGGATACACGCTGGCGTGCTTCGGCGGTGCCGGCGGGCAGCACGCGTGCCTGATCGCGGACGAGCTCGGGATGTCGCGCGTGTTCATCCATCCGCTCGCGGGCGTGCTCTCGGCCTTCGGCATGGGACTGGCGGACATCACCGCGATGCGCGAGCAGGCGTTCGAGCTGCCGCTCAGTCCGCGCTCGTTGCAGCAGCTGGGACCCGAGCTCGAGCGGCTCGCGGAGGCTGCTCGCGAGGAGGTGCTGGCGCAAGGCGTCGCGCCCGAGCGCCTGCGGGTGCTGCGCCGCGCGCACCTGAAGTACGAGGGCACCGACACCGCGCTGCTGGTGCCGGTTGCAGATGCCACGGCGATGCGTGCGGCGTTCGAAGCCACGTACCGCGCGCGCTTTTCGTTCCTGCTGCCCGAGCGCGGGGTCGTCATCGAGGCGCTTTCGGTCGAGGCTATCGGCGAGAGTGGCGAGCAGATTCCATCGGCCGTCGCGAGCGCGCCTGCTGCCGCGGCCCTCCCGCTGGCGCAAGTACGCATGCGTGCGGGCGGCGCCTGGCGCTCCACCCCGGTGTTTCGCCGCGAGGCGCTCGCGCTCGCGCAGCGTATCGAGGGGCCTGCGATCATCGTCGAGGACAACGCCACGACCGTGGTCGAGCCCGGCTGGCACGCGCAGGTCTCCGCCCACGGCCTGGTGCTCGAGCGCGCGGCCGCGCCGGCCGCCCGGCGCGCTTCGGGGACCGGCGTCGATCCGGTGCTGCTCGAGGTGTTCAACAATCTGTTCATGTCGGTCGCCGAGCAGATGGGCGTTCGGCTCGCGAACACCGCGCACTCGGTCAACATCAAGGAGCGCCTCGACTTCTCGTGCGCCTTGTTCGACGCGCGCGGCAACCTTGTCGCCAATGCGCCGCACATGCCGGTGCACCTCGGCAGCATGGGCGAATCGATCAAGACCGTGATCGCGAGGAACGCGGGCCGCATGCGCCCGGGCGACGTGTATGCGCTCAACGATCCCTATCACGGTGGCACGCACTTGCCGGACGTGACCGTGGTCTTGCCGGTATTCGCGCAGGACGCGCGCGAGATCCTGTTCTACGTGGCCGCTCGCGGACACCATGCCGACATCGGCGGCATCACACCGGGGTCGATGCCGCCGGGCTCGCACAGCGCCGAAGAAGAGGGCGTGCTGATCGACAACTTCAAGCTGGTCCAGACCGGGCGCATGCGCGAAGCGGAGCTGCGCGCGCTGCTCGCCGGGGCGCGCTACCCCGCGCGCAATCCCGACCAGAACGTGGCCGATCTGCGCGCCCAGGTCGCCGCCTGCCAGAAGGGTTGCGAGGAGCTGATGAAGATGGTGAGCCACTTCGGCCTGCCCACCGTGCGCGCCTATATGCAGCACGTTCAGGACAACGCCGAGGAGAGCGTGCGCCGGGCGATCGCCGCGCTCAAGGACGGCCGCTTCGAGCACGTCATGGATAACGGCGCGGTGATCCGCGTCGAGGTGCGCGTGGACCGCGCGACCCGCAGCGCCACCGTCGACTTCAGCGGGACGAGCGCGCAGCTGCAGAGCAACTTCAACGCGCCTCCCGCCGTGGTGCATGCTGCGGTGCTGTACGTGTTTCGCACGCTGGTGCAGGACGAGATCCCGATGAACGCGGGCTGCCTCAAGCCGATCGCGATCGTCATCCCCGAAGGCTCCATGCTCTCGCCCAGGCCGCCGGCAGCGACCGTGGCCGGCAACGTCGAGACCTCGCAGTGCGTCACCGACGCGATCTACGGCGCGCTCGGCGTGATGGCGGCCTCGCAGGGCACGATGAACAACTTCACCTTTGGCAACGAGCGCTACCAGTATTACGAGACCGTCGCAGGCGGATCGGGCGCGGGCGAGGATTTCGACGGCACTGCCGCCGTGCAAACGCACATGACCAACTCGCGGCTGACCGATCCAGAGGTGATCGAGCTGCGCTTTCCGGTGCTGATCGAGGAACACTCGATCCGCGCCGGCTCGGGCGGGCGCGGGCGTTTTCGCGGCGGAGACGGCGCGCTGCGGCGCATCCGCTTCTTGGCGCCGATGACCGCCGCGATCGTCGCCGGCCATCGGGTGGTGCCGCCGTACGGCATGGCCGGCGGCGGGCCCGGCGAGGTCGGCCGCACCTGGGTCGAGCGGGCGGACGGCGCGCGCGAGACGCTCGCCTCGTCCGACCAGACTCAGATGCGGGCGGGCGACGTGTTCGTGATCTCCACGCCTTCGGGCGGCGGCTACGGCTGAGCGCAAGGCCACGGGCTGATCGGCGCGCGCGCGGGCCGGCCGACGCTGCGGCTCGTGGGTGCGGCTGAAGAGCGCACCGCAAAGCGCAGTGCCGAGCTCGTGGCGGAGGTGCGCGGCGTCAACATCCACGCCCAAACCGCGATGCGGGCGCGGTCGAGCTCGCTCCGACAGGACGCGCGTTTCGCATGGGAGGCCTGGTCCTGGATGCGGCGCAGCAGGAACTCCGCAAGGGGGCCGAACGCGTCCGTCTTCAGCCGAAGGTCGCGCAGCTATTCTTGCATTTGATCGAAAATCGTGACCGTCCGGTTTCTACCGAGGAACTGCTTCAGGCACTTTGGCCGGACGTGCACGTCACTCCCGCTTCGGTCAAGCGCGCTATCTATGGCGCGCGAATTGCGCTCGGGGATGACGGCGAAGCGCAAACCAGCATTCGCACGTGCGAGGCCGGCTCAGCGCCGTAGTGGTGACAGGGATCCTGCGCGAGGTCCCGCGTGCCATTCAGACCTATCGCTTCACTCATTTATTGATCCGCGACGCGCTATACCGAGATCTACCAGTGGCCGAACGCGCCGCGCTTCACGGCAGGGCCGGCGCAGTCATCGAAGCCACCGAGCGCGCCACCGATGCGACCGTGTCGGAGCTCGCTCATCATCGTGACCAGCTTCGGCCTCTCGGCCATGGGCGACAGTTGGCCGACGCCTCGAAGAAGCCGTTGTTGTTGGCGACGCCCGTGGTCCACACATGTCATAGGCAACGCCGGCGGACGCCATCGCGCCCCAGAACTGGTCGGTGACGTCGTCCGCGTTCCAGGTGGACTGGTTGATCGCCACCACGGCATGCCGAAGGCTCGAGCTCGGCGCCGTCACCCTCAGCGCGCGCCCGATGCAAGCTCGGCGTCGCATCCCGGAGCCGACGCGTGCACGGGAGGCGCCGCGCGCTCAGACGCGCAGGTCGCTCGCGATGCGGCCGTCGATGATCTCGATGCGACGATCGCAGCGCTCTGCGATGCGCGGGTCGTGGGTGACGATCAAGAACGCGGTGCCGGTCTCGCGGTTGACCTCGCGCAGCAGCGCAAAGACCTCGTCCGAGGCGTGTGTGTCGAGGTTGCCGGTCGGCTCGTCGGCGAGCACCAGCTTCGGCCGCATCATCAGTGCACGCGCCACCGCAACGCGTTGCTGCTGGCCGCCGGAGAGCACGCTCGTGCGCGCGTCCCGCTTGTTCGCCAGGCCCACGCGGTTCAGCAGCTCCTCACCGCGCGGCCACAGCGCGCTCGACATGCGCCCGAGGTCGGCGGCTGCCGGCATCACCACGTTCTCCAGGGCGCTGAACTCGGGTAGCAGGTGGTGGAACTGGAACACGAAGCCGATCGAGCGCCCGCGCAGTAGTGTGAGCGCCGCGTCGGATAGCTGCGCCGCGTCCGCGCCATCGATGCGCAGTGAGCCCGCCGACGGCGCCTCCAGTAGACCGATGACGTTGAGCAGCGTGCTCTTGCCCGAGCCGGACGGGCCGATCAGCGCCGCGAACTCGCCTCTGCGCAGCTCGAGGTCGACCCCGTCCAGGGCGACCGTGCTCGCATCGGCGCTGCCGTAGACCTTGCGCACGCCGCGTAGCTCGACCAGCGCGGGCGGCCCCGCGCTCTCGTCGCCAGCCTCAGACATTGCGGATCGCCACCGCCGGATCCAGCTTCGCCGCGCGCCGCGCGGGCAGCACGGCCGACACCACGCCCGAGACGATGGCGATCGCGCACGCGAGCACGAGGCGGCCCAAAGAGAACTCGATCGGAAAGAGGGGCGACGCGAAACGCAGAAACGACCACACCAAGCCGATGCCGAACGCGGAACCGAGCAGCGAGCCCAGCGCGCCGTAGACCGCGCCTTGGAACAGGAACAGGCGCAGGATCCGCACGCGCGGCATGCCCATCGCGCGCAGAATGCCGATGGCTCGCGCGCGCTGCACGACCGAAACGATGAGCACGCTGGCGATGCCCATCGCGACCGCGAGCACCACGAAGACCTGGATCAGCGCGCTCGAGGCCGATTGCGAGCGCAGCCCGGTGAGAAGCTGCGCGTTGGTGGTCATCCAGCTCTCGGCCGATAGCCCGGTCGCGCCGCGGATGCGCGCGGCGATGCGCTCGGCGGCGTAGATCTCCGATACGCGCACGTAGACCTCGGTCGCACCGCCCGGCAGCCCGAGCAAGGCCTGGCCGGCGCGCAGCGAGCACAGCGCCCATCGGGAGTCCACGGCCTTGTTGCCCAGCTCGAACAGGCCGGCGACCAGGAAGAGCTGGCTCCCGCCGCGCATGGTCTCCACCCGCACGCGGTCGCCGACGCCCACACCCAGGTCGCGTGCGAGCTCCAGACCGAGCACGATGCGTCCGGCACCGAGATCGAGCGTCCCGCCGCGCATCCGCTCACGCAGGCCGATGATGCGGTCGAGCTCGTCGGCCGCTGCGCCGATCAACTGGATGCCGCGCGTCACTTGGCCGCGCAGCGCGAGCGCGGGACCGGCCGCCACCGCGGCCGTCGCCACCACGCCGGGCTCGACTTGCAACCTGCGCAGCAGGCGTTGCCATTCGACCAGGCCGCGAGCTCGCTGCGCGGGCTTCTCGACGCGTGCGATCCAGGCCGGACCGCCCGACTCGCGCGGGAACACCTCGCGCGCCGTCTCGTCGGGCCGGAAGACGGTGATGTGCGGCTGCGAGCCCAGCGTGCGCTCGATGATGCTGAGCTGCAGCCCGTCGATGAGCGAGGACAGGAACACGATCACTGCCACGCCCACCGAGACGCCGCCCAAGATGAGCGCGGTCTGGGCGCGGCTCTCACGCAGCAGGCGCAATGCGATGAACCACTCGATCGGCATTGCGCTTCAGTGCTCCTCGGCCATGGGGCGCACGCGCGCGCCCGGCGCGAGCGCGGGGTCGAGCAGCACCCACTCGCCCTCGCGCAGGCCGGAGACGACCTGCACCAGCGCCTCGTCGCGCACCCCGATCGCGATGTCGCGGCGCAGCGCACGGCCACGGTACACCACCAGCACCCAGGGCCGCTTGGTCGCGAGCTCGCGCACTGCGACGACCGGCACCACCAGCGCCCGGGGCAACTTGGCGACGGTGATTTCGACCGATACCGTCATGTCCGCGCGCAGATAGTCGGGCGGTGCCGGCACGTCGAAGCGCACGCGGATCGTGCCACGGGTCGGGTCGACGGCCTTGGCGATGTAACTGAGACGCGCGTCGAAGCTCTGGTCCGGAAAGGCCTCGGCCGACGCGCGCGCGTGCTGTCCGACCCGCAGCAGCGCAAGGTTGCGCTCGTCGGGCTCGAGCTCCAGCCGCACCGGCCCGTCGGCCACCATGCGCACGAGCAACTGTCCGGGTTGCACCGAATCCCCCGGATCGACGCCGAGCTCGACCACCGTGCCCGCGCTCGGCGCCGAGAGCGCCGCGTCGGCAAGCCCAACCTGCGCACGGTCCAGCGCCGCCTGCGCCTGCCCCAGCGCCGCGACCGCGAGCTCGCGATCGGCGCCCTCGGGCAAGGTGCTCGCCAGCTCGAGCTGCGCCGTATCGCGGCGCGTCCGCGCGAGGGCTAGGGTGGTGCGCGCCTGCACGAGCTGCTGCGAGCTCTGCGCGCCTGCCGCGAACAGCTTCTGTGTGCGCGCGAGCTCGTCTTGCGCGTACTGCACGTCGAGCGCCGCCCGCTGCAGCGAGCTTCGTGCCAGCGGGGTCGCCTTCGAGCGCAGCGCGCGCAGGTCGGCGAGCGAGCGCGCGACGGTCGCCTGCGCTTCCTCGAGCGCTGCGCGCTCGTCGGCGGCGTCGAGCTTCACCAGTGCCTCGCCCTTGGCCACGTGCTGCCCCTCTTTGACCAGTACCTCGCTGACCCTGCCGGCGCCCTTGACGCGCAGCTCCACGTCGCCGGCCATGACCACACGGCCGCTGCCCAGCACGGTCTGCACCACGTCGCGGCGCGCGACGCGTGCGGCCGGCACCCGTAGCTCGCGCCGATACAGGTACAGCGCGCCACCGACGACGGCGACCGCCGCGCAAACGATCAGCACGCGCCACCTGAGGTTCGAGCCCGGCATCGGTCAGGCCCGCAATGTAGCGGACAACGCCTCGCTCGGCAGCAGCCCTCCGCTGCTGGTGGACGCGCCCGCCGCGCGCCAGGCTCGCCGGCGACCCCCGAGCCCGCGAACGCGAAGCCCGCGGTGGCTCGTGAGGTGCTCGTACTCAAGGCTGCTCCAAACCGAGCTTCGCCCGACCTCGACGCCGCGACCGCGCCAACGTCGGTAGGCCACTTCGACCGCGACCCGACAGCGCGAGCGTGACGAGCAGGGCAGCGACTTTCGCGGGGTGTGTTTCGAGCACATGCGCCACCGGGATCGCGAGGGCGCCGATGCACGCCGCAGCGGCGAGTCATGAAATCCAAGCGCGGCTGTGGGTCTTGGCCGCAAGTCGCGCGTTGACCATGTTGACCGCGGCGAAGATGAGCGAGAAACCAGCGCTGTATCCGGCGCCTGCACAGCTCGTCCCATGCCATAACGCCGCCCCACCTACACGTGCGCCCCGCTGAATGAGCGCATCGAACGGGCAGGGTTCGGTGGCGCGTCCCCGCTGGCGGTTCTGTGGGCGCGAGCGCGCGGCGAACCCACGTTCTGCTCACGCTCGACATTGTCTATGCTGAGAATGGTGTCCGATCAGCGCCAGCGAGAGCGCACGACCGAGCTCGTCCTCGACGAGCTGGGTGAGGCCGAGCCCAACCCCGCGGACGCACCGGCCCGGGTGAGCCGTGCAGCGGGGCCTCCACCCCCGCCGGCTGCGGCGCGCGCTCCAGCGCAGCGCACCAGTCGACCGAGCCCGCAGCGACGCACCTCGCTGCCGGCCACGCCTGCGGTCGCGCCCAAGCGCGCGGCGCGCGCGAGCGGCCCGAACCCGCCCCCTCGCATCTCGCTGCCGGCTACTCCTCCGGCGCTGCCCGCGAGCGCGGCGCGCGCGAGCGGCCCGAGCCCGCCCCCTCGCATCTCGCTGCCGGCCACTCCTCCGGCTTTGCCCGAGAGCGCGGCGCGCTCGAGCCGCCCCAGCTCACAGCGCCGCGTCTCCCCGCCGGCCTCGCCCGCGGCAGCGCCGAAGAGCGCAGCGCGCTCGAGCCGGTCCAGACCTCCACGCCGCGGCTCGTCGCCTGCGCCGGCAGCCGCGCCGGCCAAGCCGGCGCAGCCCACTGCGGCGGCCAGCCCCCAACGCCCAGCGGCCATGGTGGGCGCGCTCGAGCTCGGCGTAGACGCGCTCGCCCAGCGGATGCGCGAAGAGCTCAGCCGCGCTCCCGAGCCGTTGCGCGCGGCGCGCCTGCACTACGACCTGGGCGTGCTGCTCGAGCGCGGCGAGCTCAAGCCCGCGCGCGCCGTCGAGCACTACTGCAAAGCCGCCCAGTTACGCCCCGACCATCTGCCGTCGCTCCAGGCTGCGCGCCGAGCGCTGTGCGCGCTCGGACGTCATGCCGAGGCCCTGCCGCTGTTCGACGCCGAGCAGCGCCTCCATGCCTCGCCCGCGCCGCGCGCGCGTTTACTCTACGAGAAGGGCCGCGTGCTCGAACGCCTGGCGCGCGGCGACGAGGCGCTCAGCGCCTATCGCGAAGGTCTCGCGCTCGACGCGCACGATCTCGACCTGCTACGCGCGGCCGTACGCTGCGAGCGCCGCGCCCAATGCTGGGACGCGCTCGACGCGACGCTCGCGCAGCTGGCGCAAGCCATCGAGCAGGACCCGGCCTGGAAGGCAGCGGTGATCGCCGAGCGCGCGCGGCTCGCGGACGTGCGCAACGCCGATCCGGCGCGTGCGCTGGAGCTCTACGTCGCGGCGCTGGCGATCGACCCGGACGTTGGCGGGGCGACCGAGGCGATCAAACGTCTCGGCCACGCGCAGGGCCATTGGGAGCAGCTGCTGCGCGTGTACGAGCAGGAGGCGCTGCGCTCCGGCGATCCCAATGTGCGCGCGGACGCGGGCAGCCGCATGGCCGAGCTGCTCGGCGAGCAGCTCGGTGACCTCGAACGCGCCAGCGCCGCGCTGCAGCTGGCCAGCACCGAGCGGCCCGACGATCGCTCGCTGCTCGAGCGCGCCAGCGAGTTGCACGCGCAGCAGGGCGCGCACGCACAACAGCTCGCCGTGCTCGAACGGCTGCGCGCGCTCGCCCAGGGCGGCGCAGAGCGCGCGGCGCTCTGCATCCGCATGGCCGAGCTCGCCGAAGGCCCGCTCGCAGATTCCGAGCGCGCCGAAAGCTACTACCTCGACGCCCTGGCCGCCGAGCCCGGGCAGCGCGCGGCGCTTCAGGCGCTGGCCGCGCTCTACGACCGCCGTGCGGATCACCACGGCCTGCTCGACGTCTATGCGCGCGAGCTCGAGACGCACACCGACACATCGTCGAAAGCCGAGCTGTTGGTGCGCATGGGAGCGCTGTGGGAAGTCGAGCTGAACGACCCCGAGCAGGCGGCCGCGCACTACGCGCGCGCGCTCGGGATGCAGCCCGATCACGACCCCGCGCTGCGCGGGCTCGATCGCCTGCTGCCCGCGCTCGGACGCTTTCAGGAGCTCGCGCTGGCCTACGAGCAGATGATCGACAAGCTCGGCGATCGGGAGCAGGCGACCGTGTACCTGTTCCGGATCGGCGCGCTGTACGAGGATCGCCTGGACGAGCCGAAGGCCGCGCTGGCCGCCTACGCGCGTGTGCTGCGGCTCTGCCCCGACCACCTCGGCGCCCTGCACGCGCTGCAGCGCGCGGCGCTGCGGGCGGGCGAGCACGCACAGGCGCTGTCCGCGTTGCGGCGCGAGGCCACGCTGGTCGCCTCTCCGGCGCGCGCCGCCGACCTGCGGGTCCGGGCCGCCGAGCTGCTGGCTGAACGGCTCGGCGATACGAAGGCGGCAATCGTGGAGCTCGAGCAGCTGCTCGCACAGCACCCCGAGCACCCCCTCGCGAACGCGCGCCTGCGCGCGCTCTACCGCAGCGAGGAGCGCTGGGAAGGCCTGATCGCCCTGCTCTCGCGCGCGCTCGAACGCGGCGCGAGCCGGGAAGCAGGCGTGGAGCTCGCGCTCGAGATCGGGCAGCTCTACGAGCGACGGCTCGGCCGGCTGCCGGACGCGGTAGAGGCGTACAACCGCGCGCTCGCCGCGCAGCCCACGCACGCGGCCGCGTTTGCGGCATTGAGCGGCGCATTGCGCGCGAGCGGGCGCTGGGGCGAGCTCGGCGCGGCACTGCAAGCGCGGGCCAAGGTCGTGGCCGAAGCGCCTGAGCGCGCGCAGCTCTACTGCGAGCTCGGGCGCCTGTGCGAGCAACGGCTGAACGATCCGGCACGCGCGCTCGAGGCTTACGAGTGCGCGCTGCAGGCACAGCCGGGCTCCCGCCTGGCCCTCGATGCGCGCGCGCGCCTGCTCTGGGAGAGCAAAGACTGGAAACGGCTGACCAAGGCGCTGCACGACGAAGTCGCCCAAAGTCTCGAGCCGCGGCTGTCGATCGCGGCCCTCGAACGCGCGGCCGTGCTGGAAGCCGAAACCCTCGGGGACGCAAGAACTGCGCTCGCGACCTACGCAGAGTTGCTCGCGCGCGCACCGCATCACGTTTCGGCGCTGCTCGCGGTCGAAGCGCTCGGTGTCGCACAGCGCGATCACAAAGAGCTGCGCACGAGCTACGCGGCACAGGCCGCCAGCACAGCGGACGAGCGGCTCAAGGTCGCGGCCCTGCGCGATCTCGCCGCTGTGCTCCCCTCGCCCGACGAAGCCGCCGCAGCCTACCGCGAGCTGTGTGCGCTGCGCGGCGACGACATCGAGGCGCTGCGCGCGCTGGCCGAGCGCGCGCGCGCTGCAAACGACGGCGCGGCCGAGCTCGCACTGGAAGCGCGGCTGGCGCAGGCGGAAGGCGATCGCGAGGTCGCCGCGACGCATCACCTGGCGATCGCGGCACGAATCGAAGCGCGGGACGCCACCCAAGCGCTGCCGGCATATCGCACCGCGTTTGCGCTCGACCCGGAGAGCCTGCTCGCCGCGCGCGGGCTGTCGCGCGCCGCGGTGGCCTTCGCGCTGCCGCAGGCTCTGACTGACGCGGCGCGTTCCGAGGCGCGTGTGACCCGCGACATCGGGATCAGCGTGGAGCTGTTACTGCACGCTGCCGAGTTGCGCGCGCGCAGTGCAGATTTCGGCGGCGCCGCCAAGGATGCGCTGCATGCGCTCGAGCTCGATCCGGGGTCGAAGCGGTCGGCGGAAACGCTCTCCTTCGCGCTGACCAAGGCCGGCCAGGAAGCGCAGCTCGCAGACGCGCTGGCCCACGCGGCCGAGGCCACCCAAGACGCCGGACGTCGCGCGGACCTCTACACCCAGGTCGCGCGACTGCGCGCCGAGCACCTCCACAATCTGCCGGCCGCCGTGTCGGCCGCGGAGCGCGCGCTCGCGAGCAAGCCCGAGCACGTGCCTGCCCTGCTCGAGCTCGCCCGCCATCTGGAAGGGCTGGGGCGCTGGGAGCAAGCGGCACAAGCCCACGAGCGCTGCGCCAGCCTCGGTCGTGATCCAATCGAGCGTGCGGCGGCGCTGCTCGCGGCCGCAACCATCGTGGTCGAGCGCCTGCACGACGCCGCGCGCGCGCACCAGCAGCTGCGCGCGGTGTTATCGGCCGAGCCCGAGAACCGCAATGCGCTCACACTGCAGGCGAAATTGCTCGCCGCCGGCGGCAAGCACGGAGAATCGCTCGCGCTGCTGCGCAAGCTGGTCGAGACCGCGCCCGACGACACCGAGCGCGTACGATGCCTGCTCGAGCTCGCGCGTGCCGAAGAGCGTGAAGGCCATCCGGAGCGCGCCGAGCAGGCGCTGTGGGAAGCGCTGGCGCTCGCGGGAACCGATAGCGTGGCCGAGCGCGCGTACCGCGAGCGGCTGGGCCGCCACGCCACTCACGCCCGCTACGTCGACGCGCTGCAACAGCACCTTTCGTCCCAACCCAAGGGTGGCGAGGACGGCGCGCGCACCTTGCTCGCGATCGCTCGCAGCTGGGCCGACGATCTCGGCGATCGGACACAGGCGCTCGCAGTGCTGGAGCGCGGCGCGCGCGCGTACCCGCAGGACGTCGCGCTGTGTGTCGAGCACGCCACAAGGCTCACGCAAGCTGGCAATCCCGACGCGGCGATCGCCCGTGTACGCGCGCAGCTCGCGCTCTCGCCATTCCGTCCCGAGCTGTGGCAGGCGCTGTCCGACGCGCATCTCGCGGCCGGCCGCAGCGCCGAAGGTCTGAGCAGCGCGCTGCCGCTGCTCGCGCTGGACACGGCCGCGGGCGAGCAGCGCGTATCGCTGCGGGCGCGCAAGGCGCGGCCCGCGGGCGGGCCGGGGCTGTTCGACGACACGCTCGTCGCCGAGCTCGATCCGCACGGCCTGTTGCAGACGCCCGCCGCGCTGCTGGTGCAGACACTGGCGCCGGTCGTGGCCAAGCTGCAGCCGCTGGAGCTGGCCAGTTACGGGCTGACCCGCCGCGATCGCCTGCCCGAAGACTCGAGTGAGACGGTGCGGCTCGCAGCCGACCGCGTCGCGCGCATGCTCGGCGCGCCTGACTGCGAGCTCTACGTGCACGACCAGAGCGGCGCTGCTGTCGAGCTCGGACTCGGCGAGCCGTCGGCTCTACTCGTACCGCGCAGCCTGCTCGGCAAGCCCAAGTCGCAGCTGGTCTTCGCGCTCGCGCAGCCGTTGTTCTGCCTGCGCTTCGAGCTGTCCGCCGTCGCGGCGTTGCCCGCGCGCGAGCTCGCCGTGCTGTTGGCCGGTACGGTGCGGCGCCAGCAGCCGAGCTACGGCGCGGGCATCGCGAGCACGGACGCGCTCGACGAAGCCTCGCGCGCGATCACCAAGGCTGTGCCGTGGTTGTCGCGCAAGAAGGTCGACGAGGCCGCCGCGGCGCTGGCGGAGCAAGGCGAGCAAGACCTGGTGCAGTTCTGTGATGGCGTGAAGCTCGTCGCGGCACGCGCCGCGCTGCTGCTGTGTGACGATCTGCCGGGCGCGCTCGAGCTGCTACGCGCGCTCGACGAGCGCCCGCTCGAGCGCGATCCGGTGGCGTCCGACCTGCTGCAGCTGTGGGCAAGCGAAACCGCCGTCCGCTACCGCAACGGCTGATAGCGAGCCAAACGCGCGCGAACGCCCGCATTGCAGCCCTCACGGCGGGTCGGCGGTCCCGCGCGATGCAAGGTCGTTCCATGATCGTCACCGCTGATCTAGGATCCCGCCGTGCGCGGCTTCTATCTGTTCAGTGCGTTCGGCATCCCCGTATCGGTCAGCCCATTCTACCTGCTGGTGCTGTACATGTTCGGTCGAGGCGACCTTCGCAGCGGCCTTTTGCGTGCCGCCTGCATCACCGCGGGGCTGCTGGTGCACGAGCTCGGCCACGCGCTGGTGGCGCGCGCGTACGGATTGAGCCCGCAGGTGCTGCTGCACGGCTTCGGCGGCTTGACCTCGCACCAGCGCGCCGAGCGCCGCCAGGACGAAGCGCTGATCGTGGCTTCGGGCCCTGCGGCCGGGCTGCTGTTCGGCCTGCTGACGCTGGCCGCGGCGTTCGCGCTGCGTCGGACGGAACCCCGTGCTGCTCTTCCCGGGCAAGGCGCTGGCAATGGGCATCCAGGCGCTGCTCTTCGTCAACCTGGGCTGGAGCGTCTTGAACTTGCTGCCCCTGTGGCCGCTGGACGGTGGCCAGCTCTACCGGCTCGGCATGCAGAAGCTGCTGCCCACGGCGCGCAGCGCCGACCGCGCCACGCACGTGACGAGCCTTGTCCTCATCGGCGCGGTGCTGGTGTGGATGTTCCTGGCGCGCTACGCGAGCGGCTGGAACATGCTCATCGTGCTGCTGCTCGGCTGGCAGAACGTCAGCGCCCTGCGCGGGCAGGTCAGCTCCGGCACCGTGTACGGCTCGCACGCGCGTGGCGGCGGCATGCTGCGGGAGGGGTGGGCGGCGCTCCAGCAGGGCAATCCGCGCGAGGCTGCGCGGCTGTGCCACCAGATGCGCGCCGATGCCCACCTGAGCCCAGAGCAGCTCCGCGAGGTGTGGGCCCTGCTCGGTGTGAGCACTACGGCCCTCGGCGAGCACGAGGAGGCGCTCGGCTACCTCAGACGCGCACCGCGCACGCCCGATGTGGACGCCGCCACCCGTGAATGCCTGATCGCGCTTGGCCGCGAGCACGAGCTGGAAGAAGTGGGCGCCGAGCAGACGCACCGCCGGGTACGCAGTCCGGGCCGGCGCTGGCTCTGGGTGGTGGTGGCGTTCGATCTCATCACCATGCTCGCGGTGATCCTGTTCTGGCTCGGCGCCTGACTCGGGTCTCAACGCCCGCGACAGCGCCTGGTTGCGCTCGCTGCCCGAAGCCGGCGAGCTGCGAGGCAGGCACGAGCCAGGCATGAGCCAACGGGGCCGCTTTGGGCGCTTGCGTCGGTGCGGCCAGAGCAGGGGTGCCGACTGTCCGCGCAGAAAGACCGGATTCTGATTCCGGCAGGCTATGGCAGATGTGACGAGTCGCCCGCGGGGGGTGCGCGGCGGCCAGCCACAGTTGTCCCATTTGTCCGGACCTTGCGGCTCGGTCGCGCTGCGGGTCGAGGCCACCGCCGCCTGAACGGGGTGCGTCACGAGGCGGTGGTGTCCCCGTTTCCCCGTTTGTTGTAAGGATCGCCCATGACCCTGTCACCGGCCCCCTACGCACGAGCGCGCGTCGTCACGACGCTCACCAGCAGCGCGATTTGGTTCTTGCTCCTGTATCCGATCTCCTTGTTTTCGGGCGGCGGCAGAACCGAGCACATGTCGGCGCTCGAGATGGCGACGGCCAGTGCGCTCACGCTCCTGTTCATCCCGTACTTCGCCACGCACAGTGTGCTGATGGGCATGTCCAAAGGCGTGCTCAAGGGCAGGATCATTCTGCCCGAGGCGACGCAAGCCGCGAGCGCGCAACCCGGCGCGGAGAACCCCTGGCGCCTGGCCACGGTCAACGCGTTCGTGTTCGGCCTCGTGCCCGCGGTGATCGGCTACTTCCTCGGGATGCATGCCGACGTCCACACCATGACCCGTGGCGTCTTTGCCGCGCGCTACGCTCTTGCGGGCGCGCTGCTATGCGCGGGCGTCACCTGGGTAGTCTCTGGGCAGCCATTCCTGCGCACGATCCGCAAGCCGCGCGAGCAGCGAGGCTTCGTGGGCACGCCCAATCAATACTTGTGGCGGCATTTCGCCTTGCCCCACGGCATCGCCAACACGATCATCAACGGCGCGCTGGCCTTCGCGCTCTCGCCGGTCCCGTTCGCGCAAGCGGGCGCGATCGTGCCGTCGAAGCACATCGTGGGCGATACGGTGATCGCGCTCCTGCTGCTGACGTGGCTGCTCGCCGGCGCCGCAAAGTCGCAGGCGCGCAACGAAACCCTCCTGGGCGTCGCCCCGCCTGCGGCTGCGTCGAAGAAGTCGGTCCTGACCGCGTCCCTGAGCGTGCTCTTGGGCGGCTTCGCTTTCGCGATCGTCGTCGGCCTTCTCTTCTTTCTGACCAAGGCGCCTGGGCTCGACGTCATCTCCTGGGCGATCTACCGCGCCATCGTGTTCGGCGTGTACGCGGGCTGGCTGACCAAGGTCGCCGCACAGGCCGCGATCAACACCACCCTGAACACTGAGCCCGCCGCCAGCCCCGCCAGCAGCGCGATCGCCTAGATCCCGGAGCGGATTTAGAAACCAAGAGCTCGCTAGGCGATGCGCCAGGTGGTGCCTTCGGGGCCGTCCATCAGCTCGATGCCGAGCGCGGTGATCTCGTCGCGGATCTGATCGGCGCGCGCGAAGTCGCGGGCCGCCCGCGCGGCTACGCGCTCGGCGATGCGGCGCTCCACGTCCTCGCCGCGCACGCCCAGGCGCGCCGCGCGGCGCTCGCGAATGCGCTCGAGCAACGCGTCCGCGTCGCCCAGGCCGAGCCCGAGCACGCGGCCGAGCACGTCGAAGCCGGCGTGGGCCGCGGCCAGCGCTGCGCGACCGACCCGGCTCTTCTTGCCCTTGGCCAGCTCCGCCAGCTCGTTGACCTGCTTCAGGAACTCCGCCACCGCTGCCAGCGCAACCGGCGTGTTGAGGTCCTCGTCGAGCGCGGCGCCGAGGCTCGCGGCAAGGCCCGAGAGCGCCTCGGGCACCTCGCCGGCCTCGACCGTCTTGGCTTGCGGGATCGCCTGCAGGCGCGCGCGCGTCCGGTACAGGTATTCCACCCTGCGCTCGGCTTCCTCGAGCTGCGGGCACGCGATCGCCCGCCCCTGGTCATCGCGGCGCCAGTCCAGGTTGAGCGGCGCCCGGTAGTGCACGGTCAGCACCAGGTAGCGCAGCGCTTCGGGCTCGACCAGCGCGTAGCACTCCTCCGCGGTCAGGAAGTTGCCGAGGCTCTTGCTCATCTTCTCGCGGCCCACCTCGATGAACCCGTTGTGCACCCACATCCGCGACAGCGGTTTGCCGGTGGCCGCCTCGCTCTGTGCGATCTCGTTCTCATGGTGCGGGAAGACCAGGTCGAGCCCGCCGCCGTGCAGGTCGAACGAGTCGCCCAGGTAGCGCATGGCCATCGCCGAGCACTCGATGTGCCAGCCGGGCCTGCCTGGGCCCCAGGGGCTTTCCCACGACGGCTCGCCCTGCTTGGCACCCTTCCACAACGCGAAGTCGGCCGGGTGGCGCTTGCGCCGCCGCTCCTCGTCGTCGAGCCGCCCGCTCGCGCCGTACTCGAGATCGGATTGCTTGCGATGCGAGAGCTTGCCGTACTCGGGGAAGGCTTGGACGCTGAAGTACACGTCGCCGTCCGACGCGTAGGCGGCGCCCTTGTCGACCAGACGCGTGATCAGCGCGCGGATGTCGTCCATGTGCTCGCTGACCCGGGGCTCCAGGTCGGGCGGCAGCAGGCCCAGGCGTGCCACGTCCTCGTGGTAGGCACGCTCGTAGCGCGCGGCCAGCTCGTGCGGGCTCTCGCCCCGCTCGGCGGCGCGCTTGAGGATCTTGTCCTCGACATCGGTGATGTTGCGGACGTATTTGACCTGCACGCCGTGCTCGCGCAGGTGGCGCACCAGGATGTCGTAGGTCAGCGCCCCGCGCATGTGGCCCACGTGCGCGTGGTTGTAGACGGTCGGCCCGCACACGTAGAGCCCGGCGTGCCCGGCAACGGCGGGCTCGAACGGCTCGAGCCGGCCGCTCAGCGTGTTGTGCAGACGCAGCGTCACGGGCAGCGGTGTACAGGCGGTGGCCCGGCCTGGCAAGCCGGCCATGGCGGCGCGCGCGGCCTTTTGCTACACCCACTGGCTGCGGCCCACGGTGTCGGGCGCGGGAGCGCGCGATCCGTGCGTTCCCGGCGGGTTGCCGCCTCCGCGCCGCCTCCAACGCCCGCCCTGCCCACGGAACCAGCGCACTCCAGCCATGCCGCAGCCCTTGCAGAGATCGGAGCTCCGGGTGCTCGAGTCGCAGCTCGCGCGCGCGCTGGGGCGCTGCATCGCCGATTTCGAGCTGATCGCGCCGGGCGACAAGGTGATGGTCTGCGTCAGCGGCGGCAAGGACAGCTACAGCCTGCTCACCTTGCTCGAGCGCTTCCGCCAGCGCGCGCCGTTCCCGTTCGAGCTGCTCGCCGTGCACCTCGATCAGGGCCAGCCGGGTTACGACGGCGCGCCCCTGCGCGAGTTTCTCGCGGCCGAGGGCTACCCCCATCGCATCGTGCGCGAGGACACCTACAGCGTGGTGGTGCGCCACGTGCCCGAGGGCAAGACCTATTGCTCGTTGTGCTCGCGCCTGCGCCGCGGCGTGCTGTACCGCGTCGCCGGCGAGCTCGGCTGCACCAAGATCGCGCTCGGTCATCACCGCGACGACGCAGTCGAGACTCTGTTGCTCAATCTCACCTACACCGGCGCGCTGGCGTCGATGCCGCCCAAGCTGCGCAGCCGAGACGGCAAGCACGTCGTGATCCGCCCGCTGCTGTACGCGCACGAGGCGGTGATCGCGCGCTTCGCCGAGCTGATGCGCTTCCCCATCTTGCCCTGCGATCTGTGCGGCTCGCAGGAGCAGCTCAAGCGCAAGCAGGTCAAGCGCCTGCTCGGTGAGCTCGAGCGCATTGCGCCCCAGGCGCGCGAGAGCATGTTGGCGGCCATGGGCAACGTCAAAGCCGCGCACCTGCTCGACCGCTCGCTGCAGCGCGCGCTCGCCCTCGACGCGCCGCTCGATCCCGAGGCCGAGCCCGCAGGCGCGCAAGCCGAGCCGTGCCAGGCCGCGCCCGCCCCGCGCGAGCCGAGGCTTGCGCCTGCGCCCGAACGCCCGGCGCCGGCAGCCGGCCGGGGACGGCGGCTGCCGCTGTGGCGATGGTAGCGCTTGGCCGCGCGACCGGAGCGGCCCCCGCGCAGGGCCGGGCGGGCAGGGGCCTGGGCTGGCAAGCCGGGCCGCGCAGCGCGCAGACCCCGCCTGCTCCACCCCTGTGCCGGTCCGCGGCCGCGCTCGCGCTCGCCGCGTCGCTGGGCCTGGCGCTGGCCGCCTCGGCGGCGAGCGCCCAGCGCGCAGTCGACCTCGAGCGCTTCACGCCCGGGCTCGACGCCGAGGGCTTTCTCGGCGTGCAGGGCACGCGCACGCCGGGTACGGGGCGGATGACGCTGGGATTGTGGAGCGGTTTCACCACCACCTTGCTGCAGGTCGACCGCGCCAGCGGCGGCAAGGTCGGGCTGGTGCAGCGGCGTGTGAGCGGCCTACTCAGCGGCGAGCTCGGGCTCGGCTCGCGGGTGGCCTTCGGGCTGGAGCTGCCGCTGGTGCTGTACCAGGGGGGGCAGCGCCTGGCCGCGGGCGATCCCGGCCTACCGGCGTTCGCGCTGCGCGATCCCGCGCTGCGCCTGCGCTACCGCTTCCTCGGCGACCCGGGCGACAACCCCGAGATGCGTCGCGACGGTCCCGGCGTCGCGCTGCAGCTCGGCACCGATCTTCCCGCCGGCGACGACGGCGCCTACGCGGGCGAGGGCGCGACGCGCGTCGAGGGGCGCCTGCTCGGCGACATTCACCTGCTCGGCGCCGGCCTCGGCGGCAGCATCGGCTTCCGCCATCGCTTCGAGGGCCGGCGTCTGTACGGCGTGCGCCTGCGCGACGAGATGACCTTCGGGGCCGCGCTCAAGCTGCCCATTCCGCCGCTGTTTCCGCTCGCCGGCGTGGTCGAGGTGCGCGGGGCCAGCGATTTTCGCTCGCGCGCCACCACCGCGGTCGAGGGCGAGCTCGGCTGGGTCTACCCGGTGAGCACGCGCGTCACGCTCGCGCTCGGCGTGGGCACCGGCTTCACGGGCGGCGTGGGCTCGCCGGCGTTCCGCGCGATCTTCGGGCTGTGGTACACGCCGGGCGACTTCGACGCCGATCATGACGGCGTCCCCGACAGCCGCGACGCCTGCCCGTTTCTGGCCGAAGACCACGACGGCTTTCAGGATCAGGACGGCTGTCCCGATCCGGACAACGACAACGACCTCGTCCCCGACGCCGACGACCTGTGCCCGAACCAGGCCGCGCTGGAAGACCACGACGACGACGAGGACGGCTGCACGGATCCCAAGTGATGACACCTGACCCGCACCCGCATGGCACTCCTTCAGCGCGCAGCCAAGGCGCGCTCGTGCTCGGCGCGCTCGTGCTCGCCCTCGCGTTCGGCGCTTGCACGCCGCAGGGCGATCCCGCGATCGGACCCGGCGGCTTCCACGACGCCTTCGACCGCGCGGACCTGGGCACCCAGTGGCTGAACACCGGCGGCCCCTACACGATCCGCGACGGCATGCTGCACGTGCGGGGAGCGCGCAACAAACCGCTGTGGCTGCGGCGCACCCTGCCGCGCGATGTGCGCGTGAGCTTCGACGTCCGCAGCGATTCTCCGGAGGGCGACATCAAGGTCGAGTTGTTCGGGGATGGCGTCTCCAAGGCGGAGACCATCAGCTACACCGCGACCAGCTATGTGGTGATTTTCGGCGGCTGGAACAACTCGCTCAACGTGCTGGCACGCATGAACGAGCACGGCGAGGATCGTGTGGTGGGACCCGCCTACAAAGTCGTACAGGGCAAGACCTATCACATGAAAATCGAGCGTCGGGGCGCTACAATCAAAGCCGTCGTCGATGATCACGAGCTCGTGAAAATGACCGATCCCCACCCGCTCGAAGGGTCCGGCCACGACCATTTTGGGTTCAACGACTGGCAGTCCGAGCTCTGGTTCGACAACCTGCGCATCGATCCGCTTTGACGAATGGCATGGACCAACGGCAGTTTGAGGCGACGCTGGCCGACGCGGAGATACGCCTGCGGCGCCTGCGCACGCTCTACGACCAGTGGTTTCATGGGCTCGAGCGCACCGAGCCGCGGATGCAGCGCGCCGACGTCGACAAGCTGATCGCCGCGATGCGTCGCGCCCAACCGCGCAACACCGCGCTGCGCTTTCGGTTCAACCAGCTGGTGCAGCGCTACACCACCTACAACACCTACTGGCAGCGCATCACGCGTCAGATCGAGGAGGGCACGTACAAGCGCGACGTGCTGCGCGCGCGGCGGCGCGCAGCCGGCGCCGAGGCCGGGCGGGCCGCGCCTGCCGACGGCTACGAGCTCGATCTCGACATCGACATCGAGGCAGCGCTCGAGAGCGCAGCGGCGAGCTCGCCGCCCCCGAGCACGCCCCCGACCCACCCCTCGAGCCGCCCGCCCAGCCGGCCGCCCAGCACCGACAGGCCCTTGCGCGCCCTGCGCGAGATCACCCCGTTCGCGATGCCGACCGACGCGCTGCTGGCGCCGCCGCCGGCCGCGGACGCCGGCGTCAACCGCAAGCCGCCGCCGCTTCCGCCCGGCGCTTCGCGCCGCCCTGCGCCGGCTGCGGCCACCGTGCGCAAGCCGACCTCCTCGCCCGCCGCCCCCGGCGGCATGTCGGACGACCGCATCCGCGGCATCTACCAGCGCTACCTCGAGGCGCGGCGCCAGAACAGCGAGCGCACCGACAACGTCAAGCTCGAGAGTGTGGCCAAGTCGGTCCGCGACATGATCCCCAAGCTGGAACGCAAGCACGCCGGTAAGCAGATCGACTTCGAGGTCGTGGTCAAGGACGGCCGCGTCGCGCTCAAGCCGGTCGCGAGGTAGAAGCCGCCGCGAGCCTCTGGTATGACCGTCGCTCCAGGTGGCCGGTGGGCGGAGCGGAGGTGCCTTCTATGACCGAGATCGTGGTCGAGACGCGGGCGGGCAAGCTGCGGGGCAGCAGCGCGGAGGGCGTGCTCTGCTTCAAGGGGATTCCCTACGGCGCGCCGACCGGAGGGGCGCGGCGCTTCCTGCCGCCGCTTCCGGCGCCGGCATGGAGCGGCGTGCGCGACGCGCTCGACTACGGGCCGCTCTGCCCGCAGCGCGGCGCCCTGGTCGAGGACGCGCTGGCCGACTCGCGCGTGGTCGGGCCGTTGCCCCAGCTGCCGGTGAGCGAGGATTGCCTGGTGCTCAACCTGTGGACGCCCGGCGTGGACGGCCGGCGTCCGGTGATGCTGTGGCTGCACGGCCGCGGCTACGCCTCCGGCGCCGGCTCCGAAGGCTGGTACGACGGCGCACACCTGAGCCGGCGCGGCGACGTGGTGGTCATCACCATCAACCACCGGCTCAACGTCTTCGGCTACCTGCACCTGGCGGACCTCGGCGGTGAGAAGTACTCCGGCTCGGGCGTGGCTGGCTTGCTCGACGTGGTGCTGGCGCTGCAGTGGGTGCGCGACAACGCGGCCGTCTTTGGCGGCGACCCCGACAACGTCACCATCTTCGGCGAGTCGGGCGGCGGCTCCAAGGTCAGCACGCTGCTCGCGATGCCCGCGGCCAGGGGGCTGTTCCACAAGGCGATCGTGCAGAGCGGCCCCGGGCTGCGCGGAATGGAGCGCGAGAGCGCCAACGCGCTCGCCGAGCAGCTGCTCTCGGGCCTGGGGCTCGGCCGCGACAAGCTCGACGCGCTGCAGCAGGTGCCGGACCAGGCCCTGCTCGACGCCGCCGGCAAGCTCAGGCTGGGCGGCGTCGCGGGCAGCACGGCGCCGCTGGCGCGCGGGGGTGGGCTGATGGCGCTGTCGCCGGTGGTCGACGGCAAACACCTGCCCCGGCATCCCTTCGATCCCGATGCCGCGCCCACCGCCGCAGGCATTCCCTTGCTGATCGGTTCCAATCTCGACGAGGCCGCGCTGTTTCTGGCCGCCGATCCGCGCCGCAGGCGGCTCGACGAGGCGGAGCTGCGCCAGCGCGTGGCACCCCTGCTCGGGCCCAAGCTCGAGCAGGTGCTGGCTGCCTACAAGAAGACGCGGCCCCAGGCCACGCCCTGGGATCTGCTGATCGCGATTCAGAGCGAGCCCTTCCACCGCGCGACCATCCGCCTAGCCGAGCGCAAGGCCGACGG
This sequence comes from uncultured delta proteobacterium, assembly GCA_963778655.1. Lineage (GTDB taxonomy): Bacteria > Myxococcota_A > Polyangia > Polyangiales > JAFGIB01 > CAVZVA01. Next base: position 493,680 of record CAVZVA010000003.1, on the reverse strand, counting down.
CGATGCGGCCCCCGTGTACATGTACCTGTTCACCTGGCAGTCGGATTTCCTGGGAGGGCTGCTCAAGGCCGCGCACGCGCTCGAGATTCCGTTCGTGTTCGACAACACCGAGATCTCGCCCATGACCGGCGGCCGACCGGACAAGGCGCAGCTGGTGGAGGCCGTGAGCAACGCGTGGGTGGCGTTCGCGCGCAGCGGAAACCCGAGCCATCCCGGGCTGCCGGCTTGGGAGCCGTACACCAGCGCGCGGCGCAACACGATGATCCTCGACGTGCCGTGCCGCACCGAGATCGACCCGCGGCGGGAGGAGTTAGACGCCTGGCGCACGCGCCGGTAGCGGGAGCTGCAACAGGAAGGCGGCAACAGAGAAGTGACCAGGGCTTCCCGTCTTGCTGTCTTGCTGTGAGCTCTCAGGGGGAGAATGCGTTCGGCTCGCGCAACGTGGGCTCCGCGCGGCCGTCTTGCGCTTGTCCTTGGTCCGGCGCGTCCGGGCCGTGTAGCGCTGCGGCCAGGCGGGCGCGGAGTTGTTGCACGCTGGCGGGATCGCGGGCGCTGAGCGCCAGGCCGCCGTGGCGGGCCGCCAGGTGCTCGGCGCGTTCGGGCGGCAGCAGGTCGCACTTGTTGAGCACCAGCAGCCGGTCGAGCTCGGCCAGGCCCAGCTCCTGCAGCAGCGTCTCGGTGGTGGCCAGGTGATCGTCGCAGCAGGGGTCCGAGGCGTCCACGACCTGCAGCAGCAGGTCCGCGTCGCAGGCCTCCTCGAAGGTCGCGCGGAAGGCGGCGAACAGGTCCTTGGGCAGGTCGCGGATGAAGCCCACGGTGTCGGTGAGCACCAGCTCGCGGCCCGGCAGCCGCATCCGGCGCGAGGTGGGATCGAGGGTCGCGAACAGCTTGTTCTCGGCCAGCACCTCGCTGCCGGTGAGCGCGTTGAGCAGCGTGCTCTTGCCGGCGTTGGTGTAGCCCACGATCGCCACCACAGCGACGCCTCGCCGCCCGCGCAACGCGCGCCGCTGCTCGCGCTGGCGCGCCGAGCGCTTGAGCTTCGCCTCCAGGGCTTCGATGCGCTCGCGCGCGCGCCGCTTGCCGACCTCGAGCTTGGTCTCGCCCGGGCCGCGGCCGCCGATGCCGCCGGTCAGCCGCGACAGCGAGTCGTCACGGCTGCCGAGGCGCGGCAGCAGGTAGCGCGTCTGCGCCAGCTCGACCTGCAGCTTGCCGTCGGAGCTGTGCGCGTGCTGGGCGAAGATGTCGAGGATCAGCTGGGTGCGGTCGAGCACCCGCAGGTCGCTCACCTGCGAGATCGCGCTGGCCTGCGCCGGGCTCAGCTCGCGGTCGAAGATCAACACCTCGGCGTCGAGCTGCAGCGCGCGCAGCACGGTCTCCTCCAGCTTGCCGCGGCCGAGCACCAGCTTGGGGTCGGGCCGGTCGCGCAGCTGCAGCACGCAGTCGGCGACCTCGACGCCAGCCGTGCGCGCCAGCTCCCGCAGCTCCGCGAGCGAGTCGCGCGCCCTTTCGGCCTGGCGCGGGGTGCATACCTGCACCAGGATCGCGCGCCCGTCCTTGCCGCGCACCTTGCGCGTTTTGCCGGCGCGCGCGAACTCCTCTTCCAGCGCGGAGATCAGCGCGGCCGGATTGCAGTCCAGCTTGCCGTAGGGGATCGGGCCGTAGCTGCGGAAGGGCTCGGCGTCGCTGCCCTCGGGCACCGGCACGCAGTGGGCGTAGTAGACGCTCTGCGGATTGCCCTCGGTCGAGACGCAGATCGCGGCCACCAGGTCGAGTCGCAGCCGTGTCAGGTCGACCAGGTCGTCGCGCGTCAGCGGCTCGCTGCGCAGGTGGGTGTGGACGAGCCGCAGCCCGCGGAAGCGACCTGAGCCCGCGCGAAAGCGCCCGAGGTCGGGCAGCATCAGCTTGGCCGAGTCGCCCACCACCACGTGCTCCACCACGCCCGAGCGCTGCACCAAGGCGCCCACCTGGCGCCCGGTAGCGTGCGAGACGTCGCACAGCGCGCGCGTCAGCTCCGGGCTGCTGAGCACGTCGGCGCCCACCTTGCGGCGGTAGATGCGCTCGAGCGCCTTGCGCTCCGAAGGGCTGAGCCCGCTTGTGTCGCCGTAGATGTGCAAACGAAACGCCGGGGGACCGCGTCCCCGCGGATACTATGGGTCGCGCCGGCGCAAAGTCGAGTGGCAGCTTGTCGAGCTTGCGCCCACGACCTGGGCCGCTGTGCGCGCCGCCCCGACTGCGCGCGACACCCATCACGCGTCCGCCCCGCGCGCGCGGCCTCAATGGTTTGGAAACCGTAAGGAATTCCTCAGCCCCGCGGTCCGCTGCGGGTACATGATCTTGGTTGGACAAGAAACGAGGAGCACGAGCACGGCATGGAGCCAGCAGTAGCGGTCGAAACGTCCTTCCGGGGCAGCCTGCGCGAGCTGCCCTTCACGCACCTGTTGATAGACCTGCTCGACGCGCGGCGCAGCGGCACGCTGCTGCTGTGCGCTCCAGGCGGTACGGTGTCCGCGCGCGTGCGCTTCGAGGACGGTGTGCCCACCGCGGCGCGCGTGGGCGGCGGGCCTGCCGGCAATCTGCTGCAGGCGCTGATCCCCCTGTGTGCGCGCGCCGACGACGACTTCGTGCTGCTCGAGGGCCAGGACGCGCTCGGCGAAGGCCCGGTGGTAGTCGGGCAGGTCGACCCGGTGGTGGTGATCGCCGCGGCGATGCGCGGGCCGGTGCGGGAGGACGCGGTGGACCGCGTGCTGTCCTCGTTGGAGCAGCGCCTGCTCAGAATCGCGCCGGGCGCGAGCTTCGAGCGCTACGGTTTCAGCGCTGAGGCGCTCGCGCTGATCGAGGGCTTGCGGCACCGGCCGATGACGCTGGCCGAGCTGCGCGCGCGCAGCCCGCTGCCCCAGCGCGTGACTCGCCGCCTGATCTACCTGCTGTACATCACGCGCGCCCTGGTCGGCGCGCCCATCACGCGCCAGGTTTCGGGCACCGTGGTGCACGCGCCCCCGCTGCCCGCGGCCGGCGCACCGCCCGCGGGTGCCCCGCGCGCCGCGCCGCCCACGGTGCAGTTCAGCGCTCCCTCCTCGCCCACCTTGCTCGAAACCAGCAGCGCGAGCTCGGGCGTGCGGCCGCGTGTGGCGTCGCGGCGCAAGCACCCGCTGCAGGGCTCGATCAGCGGCAGCGGCGGCCGCTACCACATGCGCACGCCGGCCCATGGGTCGACCGAGGTGGTCGCCAGCACCGATGCGGTGACGCCCTCCCAGCCGCCCCGAGCCAGCGCGTCGCTGCCCGAGCTCGGCGCGCTCGACCTGGCGCAGGGCGTGGGCGGGGGCTCGGCCGCGGAGCCGTACCGGCGCAAGGCGGAGCTGCTGCTCAAGCGCAACGACTACGGCGGTGCGCTGCAGGCCGCCGAGTGCGCCTTCGACCTCGAGCCGAGCGCCGGCCATCAGGCCTTCTATGCCTGGCTGCTCTACCTGCGCCACAGCACCAGCGGCCGCGTGCACCCCGAGGCCTGGACGCACCTCAAGCTCGCGCTCAAGCGCGACCCCACCTGCGACCGCGCCTATTTCTACAAGGGCATGCTGCTCAAGAAGCTGGGCCGCATGGAAGAAGCCCAGATCCATTTCAAGCGCGCGCTCAAGCTCAATCCCAACAACCTGGAGGCCGCCCGCGAGGTGCGCCTGGGCGAGACCCGCCGCAAGCGTAACGGCGGCCTGTTCCACCGCTTCCTCGATCGCGATCCCTCGGGCAAGCAGAACGCGAGCTGACGATCCCCGACCAGGGGTGCGGACGAGCTCGCGCTAATGCCATAGCCCGATGCCCACCCCCGCGTTCAAGTAGCGCACCGCCACGTCTGCGACTGCGCCTGCGCTCAGCGTGAACTCGTCGACCAGGCCGAACAGGGTCCAGCTGAACAGGCGTACGTCGGCGCCCAGCGTCGCGTGCACGCGGTAGCCGACGCCCGCAAAGCGGCTGGGCTCGAAATAGGTGCCGACCCGCATCTGGACCCAGTTCTGGATCGGCTCGCCCTCCGCTCCCAGGCGCACGCCCACGGTCACGCGCCGCCCCGCGTCTTGGCGCTGCTGCGACAGAAACGATTCGAGCCCGATGCCGTCTCTGGTCTCGCCGACCAGAATCGCCTCGCTCGACAGCAACAGGTAGCGGCGCGAGAGCGCGCGCACCGCCTGCTCGCGCGCCTGCTCCAGATCCGCGATCCGCGCCAGCAGCTCGCGCTCCTCGTCCCAGCGGCGCTTGTGCTCGGCGTCCCAGAACGACGGGTCCTGCGGCACGTCCAGGGGCACCACCGGCACCGAGGCATTGGGCTGCAGCTCTGCCACGATCGGCGGCGCCCGCTCTTGCGCCTGTTGCATGCGCAGCGCGAGCCGCTCGCGCTCCAGCTCGTCGCGCTCGCGCTCGCGCCGCCGCGCGAGCATCTCCTCGCGCAGGCGCGTCTCGACCGTGTGGGGGTTCACCCACTTGCGGTTGAGGGGGCGCTTGCCTAGCTGATAGGCGAATCCGGCCTGCAGCTCCCACGGCAGCACGATTTGGCGCGGCAGCGTCAGACCGGCCGCCACGGCCTTGGCCGAGACGCTGGACTCGACCGGCAGGCGCGCGGCGAAGCCGAGCCGCCACGGCCTGTCCGCCGGCGCAAGCAGCGCGCCGATCTCGGGACCGGTGCCGCCGAAATCCACCAGGCTGTCGCCGCTGGTGGCGTCGGTGATGCTGAAGATCACGGTGCGCGCGCCCGCGCCCAGCGTGAGCTGCCCGTCGGCCAACATGTAGCCGGCGCCGTAGTTCGCGGTCGCGAGCGTGAGGTCGGCGGTGGCGTTGGTGCTGGGGTTGTCCAGGGTGTAGCTGTGCAGGTTGATCAGGCCGCCCATGCCGAGCTCGCCGAAGTGCAGGCCGAAGCCGACCGTGCCGAACACGAAGTTCCCGTAGGTGAAGCCGGCGTGCCCGTTGTTCTCGAAGTCGCTGTGCCGGAGCATGGTGGGCACGATGCTCGCGGTCAGGTCCCAGTCGAACCAGCTCAGGCCCCAGAGCGTACGCGAGGCATAGGCGGCGGGGTTCCAGGGCGCGCCTTCGATCCCGGTCGCGAGCGCGGTATAGGCGCCGCCCAGCCCGATGATGCGGCCCGAGCCGAGCACCGGCCCCGTGGCCAGATTGAGGTTGAAGTCGCTCTGCGTGAGCGGCGGCCGCGTGCTCTGCGCGTGCGCCGTGGCGCACAGCAGCAGCAGGCCCGCGCAGGGCAGGGCCGCCCACGCCCGCCTCGTCGTGCTAGCCGAGCGCGCCCGCATCTGCCTTCAAGGCCTCCGCGATCCGCGCCTCGAGCGCGCTGGCGCCGAGCGCCTGCAAGCGCGCGAGCACGGCCTGCGGCTGCAGCGCGCGCGTCGCGTGTCGCTGCCTCGCGCGGAGCGAGCGCTCCGCCGCCTCGCGCAGCCGCGCGGCCAGCTCCGGCGAGCGCTCGGCGCGCCGCACCAGCGCGGCGTGCGCGGCCAGGCAGGTCTCCGGTTGATCGCAGATCAGCACCACGTCGCAGCCGGCGGCCACCGCCTCGCAGCTCGCTTCCCCGATGTCGTGGTGGTCGGCGATCGCCTTCATCAGCATGTCGTCGCTGAAGCTCACCCCGGCAAAGCCGATGCGCTCCCGCAGCAGTTGCAGCGCAGCGCGCGAGAGCGTGGCCGGCCGCTCCGGATCGAGCGCATCGAACACGATGTGGGCGGTCATCACCGCGCTCAATGCCGCGTGCGCGAGCGCGAACGGCCGCAGCTCGACTTGCAGCAGCCGCTCCAGCCCGTGACTGCAGCGCGGCAGTGCCAGGTGGCTGTCGACGGCGGCGTCTCCGTGCCCCGGAAAGTGCTTGCCACACGACGCGATCCCCGCCTGCTCGAGCCCGGCGGCAAACGCGGCGCCGTGGCGGGCCACGCGCTCGGGCTCGGCGCCGAAGCTGCGATCGCCGATGATGGGGTTGTCGGGATTGCTGTCGACGTCCAGCACCGGCGCGAAGTCGAGGTTGAAGCCGAGCGCCGCCAGCTGCTGGCCCAAGATCAGCGCCGCCTCCTGCGTCAGCGCGACGTCGTCCAGCGCCCCCAGCGCGCGCATGGGCGGCAACTGCAGCACCGGCGGCCCCAGCCGCTGCACCCGTCCGCCCTCCTGGTCGACCGCGATCCACGGCGGCAGCGAGGCCGGGAAGCTGGCCGCGAGCTGTGCGTTCAGCGCGGCCACGGCGCCCGGCGGACCGAGGTTGCGCCGGAACAGGATGAATCCGCCCAGCTCACCGCGCGACGCGGCGGCCAGCAGCTCCGGAGGCGGTTCCGGCCCCGGAAAGCCCGCGATCAGCGCTTGTCCTGCCAGCTTGCGAAGAGAATCAGCTATCATAGCCTAGGTCCGTCCGGAGCCCCGGTCCGGCCCTCCTGGGCAGCCGGCGGCTCCGAGCATACATTTCCTGGCATCTCTTCGCGTCCTCGCCTTACGCCCGCTGGCGCATCTGCGGGCGGTCCAACGATGAAATCTCCTGAGCCACAAGCGCCCCAGGTGGCGCCCCGCAAGGGCGAGCCCGGCGCTCCAGCGCCGGCCGTCTACCCCGACCTGATCGCTCCCGAGCGCGTCGACCTCGACGCGGTCAAGGTGCTCAAACGCCTGACCCGTCACGGGCATACCGCGTACCTGGTGGGGGGCGGGGTCCGAGACCTGCTGCTGGGTCGCTCGCCCAAGGACTTCGACATCGCCACCAGCGCCCGACCCAACGAGGTGCGGCGGCTGTTTCGCAATTGCCGCATCATCGGCCGACGCTTTCGGCTGGCCCACATTCTGTTCGGCGGCGGCAAGATCATCGAGGTCGCCACCTTTCGGCGCGATCCGAGCCAGCAGCCCGGCGAGGCGCCGGTGACCTTCGAGGAGGAGGGGGAGCCCCCGTCGCTGTGGCCCGCGCCCAAGGAACGCGGGGACGACGCCGATCTGTTGATCCGCCAGGACAACGTGTTCGGCCTGCCCCACGAGGACGCGATTCGCCGAGACTTCACCATCAACGGGCTGTTCTACGACATCGAGCGGGAAGAGGTCATCGATTACATCGGCGGGGTGCGCGATCTGCGAGAGCGCGTGGTGCGGACCATCGGCGAGCCCGACGTGCGCTTTCGCGAGGATCCGATCCGCATCTTGCGCGCGATCAAATTCAGCGCGCGCCTGGACCTGGGCATCGCCCCCGAGGTCTACGACGCCATGGTCGATCTGCGAGACGAGCTGTCGCGCAGCGCCCCGCCCCGCGTGCTCGAGGAGATCCTGCGCCTGCTGCGCGGCGGCGCCGCGGAGCGCTCGATCAGCCTGGCCTGGGACGTGGGCGCGCTCGGCGTGGTCCTGCCGGAGCTGACCGCCCACATCGAGGACCAGGCCGAGGACGCCGAGCGGCTGTGGGATCGGCTGCTCGCGGTCGACGCGCTGCACGCCGACGGGCGCCTGCCCAGCGACACCGTGCTGATCGCGGCGTTGCTCTCCGGACCGCTGCACGAGGCGATGGTGGGTGTGCGCGATCCGGCGGCGGCGTTCGACGAGTTCTTCGGCGAGATGGTGGGGCGCGTGCCGCTGCCGCGCCGGATGCGAGACCGCATGCGCCTGGTGCTGGCGGCGCAGCGCCGCCTGGAGCGGGGGCAGATCGGCAACCTGCGCCGGCGCGAGCTGTTTCCGGACGCCGCCGCGCTGTGCGAGCTGCGCCTGCGAGCCGAATCTCGCACGATTCCCGCTTGGCTGTACGAGCCCGAGGCGCACGAAGGCGGGGCTGCACGTCGGCGCCGACCCAGCCCGGAGTGAGCGCGCGCGTCCGGCAGCGGCCGAAGAAGCGTGTCGCCCGCCGGCCAGCTGTGCTACATAGCGCTGCAGTGGCTTTGACGTGTTTGGCAACCGGCTGAAATGACACTGGAAGCCGGTTGCTCTGGGGAGCAACCCGGCGATGACTACGCACTCTTCGACCTCCGATTCTCCGGCCGAGCAGGTCCTTCGTAACTACTCCGCCGACCCGCCTGGCGTGATCGCCAATCTGCGGCGGCTGCTCTACAGCGGCGCGCTCGCCGGCAGCGGCAAGCTGGTCATCCTGCCCGTCGATCAGGGCTTCGAGCACGGCCCGGCGCGCAGCTTCGCGCCCAACCCGGCGGGCTACGACCCGAGCTACTTCCCGAGCATGGCGGTCGAGGCCGGCTGCAACGCCTACGCGGCGCCGCCCGGTTTCATCGAGAGCATCGCGCGCGACTACGCAGGCAAGCTGCCGCTGATCCTCAAGCTCAACAGCAGCGATTCGCTGGGGGGCCCGGATCAACCGCACTCCGCGCTCACCGGCGACGTCGGCGATGCGCTGCGTCTGGGCTGCACGGCCATCGGATTCACGATCTACCCGGGCTCCAGCTATCGCAACGAGATGTACGACGAGATCCGCGAGCTGATCGCCGAGGCACGCGAGGTCGGGCTGCCGACCGTGATCTGGTCCTATCCGCGTGGCGGTAAGCTGAGCAAGGAGGGCGAGACCGCGCTCGACGTGGTGGCCTATGCCGCGCACATCGCCTGCCAGCTCGGCGCGCACATCGTCAAGGTCAAGCCGCCCAGCGCGCACATCGAGCAGAGTGAAGCGCGCAAGTACTACGAGAAGGTGCCCAAGGACACGCTGGCCGATCGCATCCGCCACGTGGTGCAGGCCTGCTTCAATGGCAAACGCATCGTGATCTTCTCGGGCGGTCCGGCCAAGGACACCGCGGCGGTGCTCGAAGAGCTGCGCCAGATCCACAAGGGCGGCGGCTTCGGCACGATCATGGGACGCAACTCGTTTCAGCGTCCGCGCGCTGACGGCGTCGCGCTGCTCAAGAGCGCGATCGAGATCTTCGGCGCTTGAGCCTGCGCCCGCGTTTGGTTGCGCGGCTCGCGCCGAGCGTGCACAGGGCGGCCAGTGCCAGCAGCAGCCGCCCCCCGCCGGCACCGCCGCTGGTGGCGCCGCCGCCCACCGCGCAGCTCGCGCAGCCGCCGCGGGCCGGGGGCTGCGGCGGCGCGCTCGCGGCGCCGGCATCGGGCTGGCCCCGCCCGGGCTCGAAGGGCGTGACGCCCATGCCCAGCGCGCGCAGGTCCGCATCGGCCTGCGCGATCGGGCGCGTGCCGCTGCACGGCTGCAGCTCCAGCCCGCCGTCGTGCTCGGTCGCATACACCAGATAGCTGGTCTGCGGCGCGAGGTCGGTGTCGCACTTGGCGCCGGCGTGCGGGAGCAGCAGCTCGACCTGCTCTCGCTGCACGCCCTTCCACGCGCGCACCACCGCGAGCTGCGCCACGTGCGGGGCGGCGCCGGCCTTCGGCGCGCCCGCCTTTGCCGGCTCGATCGCGAGCACCCGGCCCTCGAACACCGCGTCGGCGCGGCGGTAGGCCTGGGCCGGCGCGAGCGCTGCGCAGTCGCAGGCCAGCGCCGGCGCCGACCAGCTCAGCGCTGCGCAGCACAGCACCCAGCCGGCCAGGCCGCGCGAACCCTCGGGGGCGGTACGGGTGCGAGAAACGGCCGGGACAGTCGGGGACGAGCTCGGCATGGCGATCGATTCCTCGGGCCGAACCGGCCCTGCGCGCTCTTCACCCGGGCGCGCCGTTTGACAGTGTTCGACCCTTCGATACATAACTCCGCTTTCGTCCGGCCCAAAGGGCCGTCTTCCTTGAAATCTCGAGCTGTTGGAGAGGTGACCGAGTGGCTGAAGGTAGGCGCTTGCTAAGCGTCCGTAGGGTCAAAAGCCTTACCGCGGGTTCGAATCCCGCCCTCTCCGCCGAAGTCTGCGCGCGCGCGCGGCGTCGCCCGCACGCGCGCCGCGGGCCAGCCGCGATCGCGCGCGCCGCTGCGATCGCGCCGGCGCGCGCGCGTGGTCCGGCGGCGACGCGTGCGATCAGCCAGGTGTGCGTTGCGTTGGCCTTCACGAGCCTCTGCAGCGACGCGCTCGGGTGGTTGCGACCGCATTTGACAGCCCGGCCGGCCGGGCTACTATGCGGCGCCTCGTTGCGGCCGTAGCTCAGCTGGATAGAGCATCGGTCTACGGAACCGAGGGTCGCAGGTTCGAATCCTGCCGGCCGCGCTCTCCCGACCGCGGGAGTCACGAGGCACTCGAGCTTGGGCGCAGGCGCGCGGCCCGCGCGATCAGCAGCCCGGGGTGGCGGGCGCGATGACGGACGACGAGCGGTTCATGGCCGAGGCGATCGCCGAGGCGGAGCTCGCCGCGCGCGCGGGCGACGTGCCGGTGGGTTGCGTGCTGGTGCGCGGCGGGCGCGTGATCGCGCGCGCCCACAATCTGCGCGAACGCGCGCAGGACCCGACCGCCCACGCCGAGATGGTGGCGTTGCGCGCGGCGGCGGTGCGGCTGCGCAGCTGGCGGCTGCTCGGCGTCACCTGCTACGTGACGCTGGAGCCGTGCGCGATGTGCGCGGGCGCGCTGGTCAACGCGCGCGTGCCGCGCGTGGTCTACGGTTGCGACGATCCCAAGGCCGGCGCTGCGCGCACGCTGTTCGCAATCGGCCAGGACTCGCGCCTCAACCACCGCTTCGAGCTGTGCCCCGGCGTGCTCGGCGCCGAGTGCACGCAGCAGCTCAGCGCGTTCTTCGAACGCATCCGCGCGCAGCGCCGCGACGCGTGAGCGGCGGCGGCCATGCGCGGCTCGCCGAGGCCGTCAAGAAAGGCCTCGCCACACGCTGATCACCGTCACCGTTGCTCCCTTCCGGGCCTGGCGGAGTTCACGGGCCAGCGTTGGCGAGGCCATAATCCGGTTGAAAACCGTCGACGACCGGCGGAGAGAGCGGGATTCGAACCCGCGGTACCCTTTCAGGCACACACGATTTCCAGTCGTGCACCTTCAACCACTCGGTCATCTCTCCCTCAGCACACATGAACCGCTCTCCGTCCATCCATTCCACCGGCTTGCACGACGACAGGCGATCCAAGTAGCGGAGAGCGTGGGATTCGAACCCACGGTGCCCTTGCGGACACACTTGATTTCGAATCAAGCACCTTCGGCCACTCGGTCAGCTCTCCGCGGCGAAACTTATCAGAGGGCCTTGCCCTGTCAACGCTGCGAAAAGGCGGGGCGGGACCAGCTCCACAGCGCAGAAGCTCGTTCCGTCGAGAGCGGGAGCCGCGAAGCGGCCTCGGGTGGTGGGCCCCGGCGAGCTTTGCCGGTGTGGCGCCCCCGGTATGAGAAGAAGCTAGTGCGGCTCATGGCCGGCGAGACGCTGGTGGCGGGCGATTTCTTCGTGGCCCGCGGGCGGGCGGGCGAGCCTGGCGATCGCAGCGGCGCCGCCTGCGGCTTGGCCCCAGCGCGCGAGCTCGGCCATGCCCTGCTCGATGCTCACGCGCGGCTGGTAGTCGAAGCTCTGGACCGCTTGCAGGCAATCGAGCAGGCATGCGCGCCCGCGACGAGCCACGTCTTCGGGCCACGCGCCTTCGCGCTGCAGGCCGCGCCGCAGCCAGGCCGCGGCATATGCAAACGCGTAGAGCCCGCGGCGCGGTCGTGGCAGCCCGAGCGCCTCGCTGAGCTTGGCGAAGAACTCGCGCGCGGTGAGCACCTCGCCGTCGGCCACGTGAAATGCGCGTCCGCCGGCCTCGGGCGCGCGCGCGGCGGCGAGCAGCGCCTCGACCAGGTTGTCGACGTGTGTAGTGGCGAACAACGCGTCGCCCGAGCCGAACAGCCGCACGCCTCCACCTAGGCCCTCGGCGCACAGCGCCGGCAGGTTGTGACGCTCGGCAGGGCCCCACAGGAACGCGGGACGCAGCGCGGTCACGCACAGGCGGGCGTCGCTCGCTTGCAGCGCGAGCTCCTCGGCCAGCAGCTTGCTGCGCGCGAGCGCGCCGAGCGGCTCCTGACCCAGCACCGCCGCTTCCTTCCAGTGCAACCGATCACGGTTGAGCAGCGAGACGTCCGCGCAGGACAGCAGCACCACGCGGCGCACGCCGGCATGACGCGCGGCCGCGATCGCGTTCTCGGTGCCGGCGACGTTGATCCACGACAACGCCGCGGGCGGCGCGTGCAGGGCGCTCTCGCTCGCGCAATGGAACAGCAGCTCGCAACCCTCGGCCGCATCGGCGATGGTGTTGGGGTCGGCAAGGTCGCCCTCGTGCAGCACCGCTCGCGTGCTCTCGAGCTCCTGACGCGGGCTGCCCGCGCGCACCAGCGCATGGAGCGTGACGCCGAGCTCCGACAGGCGCTGGCACAGCGCGCCGCCGACGAAGCCCGTGGCGCCCGTGACGAGCGCGCCAGCCGGGGGGTTGCGGGCAAAGCCCGCGCTCGCTGTGAGGTCGCCTGCCATCTATCGGATCACACGGGAGCACGGCGCCGAGACCCCTCGACGGCAGCGGCGGGCCCTGTAGGCGCCAGGTAGCAGGCTTCCTCGCGGCTGGGAAGCCGCTGCCGGCCGGGGCCGCGGTCGCGCGGATGCTACGCTGCCGGTGGTGGCTGCCGCGCGACTGCTTCTGCTGCTCGGGCTGGTCTGTCCGCTGGCGCTGTCTGCGTGTGCGGCCCAGTGCCACGATCAAGACGGTGACGGCTTCGGTAAGGGCTGTGCGCAGGGCCCCGACTGCGACGACCACGACCCCTTGCTCGCCAAGGACTGCTCGGCCGCCGGCCGCAAGTGCGCGGCCCAGCCGTTCGGCAAGGGCTGCCCGTGCCTGGCCGGCGCCTCGCGGCAGTGCTACGCGGGCGATGAGGCCACCATCGGCGTCGGGGCCTGCCGCGCCGGACGGCAGCGCTGCGCCACCATCGTCTGGGGCTCCTGCCAGGGCGAGGTCACGCCGGCATACGAGCACTGTGACGGTCAGGACAACGACTGCGACGGCGTCGTCGATGAGGGTGTGCTCAGCCCGTGCGGCGGCTGCGACGCGAGCTGCGTGGGCGGGGTCTGGGGCCCGCCCGCAGCGCCCTTCGAGGCCAGCGGAGATCTCGCGCTCACGCCGGGCGGCCTGCTGACGCTGGCGTTGCACCCGATCGAGTCGAGCACGGTGTGGGTGCCCAACACCGGCGAGGGCACGCTGTCCAAGGTCGATGCGCAGAGCGCGCGCGAGTTGGCGCGCTACCGCGTGGCGGGCGACGCGCCCGAGCGCATCGCGGTCGACCACAACGGCGACGCCTGGGTGCTCAGCCCCTCGCTCGACGGCCAATCCATGCTGACCAAGGTCGCGGGTGGTGCCGATCGCTGCCTCGATACGGACGGCGACGGTCTGCAGACCTCGCAGGGGCCCAGCGACGTGCTCGCGCTGGGCAGCGACGAGTGCGTGCTGATGTCCGTTCCGGTAGGCGGCGGCGCGGAGCTCGCGCGCTCGCTCGCGGTCGACGGCGCGCGCGCCCCCGACGCTCCGCTGGGCGGCAACGTGTGGGTGGGGCTGCAGGCAGCGCAGCGTCTGGTCGAGCTCGACGGCCAGAGCGCGAGCGTGATCCAGGAAGTGCCCACGCCGGGGCTCGCGCCCTTCGACGCGACCTTCGATCCGTGGGGCGCGCTGTGGATCATCGATCGCCAGGGTTTGCTCGCGCGCGTCGATCCGGGGGCGAGCCCGCCCGGCGTGGAGATCCATCAAGCGCCGCTGCGCTGCTACCTGCTCGACGCCCTGGCCAGCGACGCACAAGGCATGCTGACCTTGAGCGGGTTTTCGTGTGAGGACGTGATCACCTACGACCCCGAGCGCGACAGCTGGAAGGAGGTTCCGACCGGCGGGGTGCTCGATACGCGCGGGGTGGCGGTGCTGGGCGAGCAGAGCTGGGTGGTGCACACCGCGGGCCGGCTGAGCCGGGTGCGCCGCGACCCGCTGGCGATCACGGACACCTTCGGGCTGGACGCGGACGGCCTCTCGCCGATCGAATCGATCGCGATCGGTGCCGACTCGTTCGGGCAGCTGTGGGTGGTCAGCAGCATGGGCGCGCCGGACGGTGGCGGCCTGCTCACGCGCTTCGATCCGCTGGCGCAGAGCGTGAGCGCGCAGGTGACGCTGGGCCGCTTGCCGCGGCCCCAAGGCGACATCACCGGCGCCCGCAGGCTCGGCGAGCTGGCCGAGGAAGGCAGCATCCAGCACGTGTTCGACGGCTGCGCCGTGCCCGGCACGAGCTCGAGCGCGACCCGGTGGCAGCGCCTGCGCGTCGGCTGGGACGCCGGCGTGGGCGCCAGCATCGTGGTCGCCGCGCGGCATGCGCCGAGCCGCGATGCGCTGGCCGACGCGAGCTTCGTCGATCTCGGCACGCTGCCGCAGGACGTGCCGCCCTTTGCGCTCGACTTCGCGCCCGGCGGTGTGGTCGAGGTGCGGCTGACGCTGCGCGCGGGGGGCAGCCTGGGCGCACCACGCGTGTCGCGCGTCGGCATCGAATGGAGCTGTCCCGGGCCGCAATGAGCCCCCGAGGCGGCGCCACAGCGGATGACGCGGCCCGGCGATTCGCCGTACCATGGGGCCACCGCCACCCGCAGGAGAACCCATGCGCTCGTGTTGCCGTGTCTTGCTGCTCGTCTTCCCCTTGCTGCTGGCGCCGCTCTGGCGTGCCGCGTTCGCGCATGCCCAGGGGGGCATGATCGACGTCGACAGCAGCATGCCCGATCAAGAGGCCAGGTCGCACTTCAAGGTGGGCAAGACGCTGTACGAAGCCGGCCGCTTCGCCGAGGCCGCGACCGAGTTCGAGCAGGCCTACGCGCTCTCCAAGAAACCCGAGCTGCTGTACAACATCTACGTCGCCTACCGCGACGCGAGCGACGCGCCCAAAGCGATCGACGCGTTGCGCCGTTACCTCGACACCGCCGAGATCGACGCGCCGACGCGGATCAACCTCCAGGCCCGCTTGCGGGCGACGGAGGACGCCAACAGCCACCCGGAGGCGGCCGGACCGGCGCAACCGGCCGCCCAGTCGCAGCCGGCCGCTGCGCTCGCGCAGCCACCGCCCGCGTCGCGGCCGGCTGCCCCGCCGTCGAGACGCCGCGCGAGCCTGCTGCCCTATGTGCTGCTGGGTGCCGGCGGCACCCTGATCGTCGCGGGCGTGGTCACGGGGATCGTGGCCAGCAGCAAGATTTCGAGCATCGAGGATCAATGCAAGGGCGGAACCTGCCCGGCCAAATATGACCTCGACGGCAAGCGCAGCGACGCCCGCACCTGGCGCACCGTGACGGTGGCGCTCGCGGGCGTGGGCCTGCTGAGCGCGGCGGTCGGCGGCGTGCTGCTGCTGGTTCACGGCGGAGCTGCCGAGCGCCCTGCGGAGGCGCCGGTGGCGCTCGCGTGCGGCGCGGGCGGCTGCTTCGGCACCCTGCACGGGCACTTTTGACCCGGTCGCCCCGGGCGCGCGCCGGGCTCGCGCGAACAGACCGGTGCGCTGCCGTCCCCGGCGGGCTCACGCCGCCGCCGGCTTGGCGCTCTCCGCCGCGCAAGGCGTGTCGGCGCCACCCCCGCCGATGCCGATGCGCTGCAGCAGGCGCTGGCGCAACGCGTTGTCGGCCAGCAGCAGCTCGCGCGCTTTGTCGCGGCCCTGGGCCAGCGTCTCGCCGTCGAGCGCGAGGTAGGCGCCGCGCTTTTCGATCACGCCCTGCGCGACTGCCAGATCGAGCAGGTCCGCGGTGGCGTCGATGCCGGCGCCATAGAGGATGTCGAGCTCGGTGAGCTGGAACGGCGGCGCGAGCTTGTTCTTGACCACCTTGATGCGGGTGCGGTTGCCGCGCACCTCTTCGCCGCTCTTGACCGGCCCGATGCGCCGGATGTCGAGCCGCACCGAGGCATAGTACTTGAGCGCGTGGCCGCCGGTGGTGGTCTCGGGCGAGCCGAACATCACGCCGATCTTCATGCGCAGCTGGTTGATGAACATGATGGTGGTGTCGGTGCGGTGGGTGATGCCGGTGAGCTTGCGCAGGGCCTGGCTCATCAGCCGCGCGTGCAAGCCCACGTGCTGGTCGCCCATTTCGCCCTCGATCTCGGCCTTGGGCACCAGCGCCGCGACCGAGTCGACCACGATCAGGTCGACCGCGCCGCTGCGCACCAGGGTTTCGAGGATGTCGAGCGCCTGCTCGCCGGTGTCCGGCTGGCTGACCAGCAGCTGGCCCACGTCCACGCCGAGCGCCTTGGCGTAGTGCACGTCGAGCGCGTGCTCGGCGTCGATGAAGGCTGCAACCCCACCGGCGCGCTGTGCCTCCGCGATCGCGTGCAGCGTGAGCGTGGTCTTGCCGCTCGACTCTGGTCCGTAGATCTCCACCACCCGGCCGCGCGGGTAGCCGCCACAGCCGAGCGCGCGGTCGAGCGACGGAGCGCCGCTTCCGATCGTGGGCACGCTCTGCGCGCTGCGCTCGCCGAGCTGCATGATCGCGCCCTTGCCGTATTGCTTCTCGATCGCCCCGATCGCCTGCGCGACCGCCTTGAGCTTCTCCTTCATCGACATGACTGGCTTCTCCTTTGGGTTGATGACGCGCGGCGCCGCACGGACGCCGCCGACGTTCAGTGCTCGTGCTGGCTGCGCGCGCCGCCGCCGCCGGCGGCGAAGGCCGGCTCGGGCCTGCGCGCGCGGGTGCCGTCGCGGTCGAACAGGCGGTACTGGATCGCCTCGGCCACGTGAGGCAACCGCACCGCCTCGCTGTGCTCGAGGTCGGCGATGGTGCGCGAGACCGTCAGGACCTTGACGTAGGCGCGTAGGCTCAGCTCGAGCTGGGTCATGGTGCGGTGCAGAAACTGCAGCGCCGCGGGCTCGAGCTCGGCCGCCAGCCGTAGGATCGGCACGCCGTGCAGCGGCGCGTCCACGCGCTCCGTGCGCCGCTGCTTGCGCTCGGCTTCAAAGCGCCGCGCCGCGCACACACGCTGGCGCACCTGTGCGCTGGGCTCGCCGGGCGCTCCGCGCTCGACCTCTCGCACCGACAGCGGCGGCAGCGCGACGTGCAAATCGAAGCGGTCGAGCAGCGGTCCCGAGACGCGCCCGCGATAGCGCTGCACCTGGTCCGGGGTGCAGCGGCAGATGCGCCGAGGGTGGCCTTGGTAGCCGCACGGGCAGGGATTCATCGCCGCGATCAGCAGCGGTTGCGCCGGCATGCAGGCGCGGTCGCGAGCGCGCGCGATCACGGCCACGCCCGACTCCATGGTGGGGCGCAGCGACTCGAGCGCGCTGCGCCGGAACTCCGGCAGCTCGTCCAGGAACAGCGCGCCGCCGTGGGCGAGCGTGACTTCGCCCGGACGGATTGGCTCGCCGCCGCCGATCAGCGCCACATCGCTACAGCTGTGGTGCGGCGCGCGGAACGGCCGTTCGCCGTGGCCGGCGAGCGTGACGTGCAGGCCGGCGGCGCTGGCGATGGTGGCGATGTCGAGCGCCTCGTCGGGGTCGGGCGGCGGCAGCAAGCCCGGCAGCCGCCGCGCCAGCATGGTCTTGCCCGCGCCCGGCGGGCCGATCATCAGCAGGTTGTGGCCGCCGGCGGCGGCGACCTCGAGCGCGCGCTTGGCCGCTTGCTGGCCACGCACGTCGCACAGGTCGAGCGGCTCGCGCGTGGCGTCGCCCAGCGGTCGCGGCGGCGGCCCGGGCAGCTTGCGCTCGCCGCCCAGGAAGGCGACCGCGTCGCGCAGGTGCTCGGCGCAGTGCAGGCGCATGCCCCCGACCAGGCCGGCCCACGCCGCGTCCTCGGTGGGGATCAGCGCCTCGGTGAGCCCGCGGCGGCGCGCGCTGCGCAGCTGCGACAGCAGCCCGCGCACCGGCCGCAGCTGGCCGTCGAGCGAGAGCTCGCCCACGATCAGCAGCTCACCCAGGCGGTTGGGCGCGCACAGCCCGCACTGCGCCAGCAGCGCGATTGCGATCGCCAGATCGAACGACGCGCCCGACTTGCGCAGGTCGGCGGGCGCGAGGTTGACGACGAAGCGCTGCTCGGGCAGCGCGAAGCCGCTGTTGCTCAGGGCCGCGATCACCCGCACCCGGCTCTCGCGGATGCCCGCCTCCGGCAGCCCCACGATATCGAAGCCGGGCAGCCCGCGGACCGGGCTGGCCTCGACCCGCACCCCATGCGCTTCCACCCCGCACAACGACCCAGACTCGACCACGCTCATCATGCCCGGCGCTGGTGCACGCGACGGGCCGGAGCTCGGATCGCGTGATCACGCGACCTTGCGCGCGCCGATCGGCGGCCCCCGCCGGATCCCGCCGCCGGCCGCCGGGGTGAGCGCCTTGGCGGAAGGCGAGAGCACGCACGGCCGTAGCTCGCCGGCGTGGGGGTGCCGCTCTCCGGTCCACCAGTCGCGAGCTCCTACGCTACCGGATCCGAGCGCTCGCAGTCGTCGCGCGCGCAACCGGCAACGGCCCTTTGTGGGGGGCGTCGGTGCTGCTGAGTTGCTGGAACGGGACCCACGCGAGCACGGTGAGCGCAACAGGGCCGCAGGCACGAACCGTGCATCCGAGAGGTTCATCCCGCCAAGTGTGCCAAACTGAGCCAAGCGGCAAGAAGCGCGGGCTCGCGGCTCACTTGGGCGTTGTAGGCTCGGAATCGCGATGCGTCGTCCATTCTTGCTCGCTGTCATGGTCGTCACCGCCGCATGCGCCGGCAAGTCGAACGCGGCTCATCCCGGCGCTCCGGGCGACAGCGGTGGAGCGCCGAGCTCGGCGGCACGGGTTGGCAGCGGCGGGTCGGGTACGGCAATGCAAACGGCAGCCCAAGGAGGCGCAGGCGCGCCCGCCACGGGCGGCCCAAGTCGCGTCATGACCAGCGCCGATGGCGGCGGTGGCGTGGGAGGGACAAGCCCTGCTGTGGGAAGCGGTGGTCAGACCGGACGCGATGCCGGTCAGGGCGGCGCGGGACACAGCGGCCACGACGGCGGGCAAGGCGGAGCCTCAGGGCAAACGGGAACCGGCGGCAGCGCAGGCGGAGGCGGCACCCCCGGCGACACCTGCGATCAGTTCGCTCGGGACTACGACGCGGCGATGCAGATCGCGAGGATGTGCGACCCGCACGCAACTGGGCAATGCCAGCAACTCGTGGTCAGGTCCCTCGGCTGTTACTGCACGACCTACGTCAATGACTTCTCGACCTTGAACAGCATCAAGGCAAAGTACGACCAAGCCGGTTGCCCGCCCGACCCCGCGTGCCGCGGAATCGCATGCACCAGCCCGGGCACCATGAGCTGCATGTCGATCGACATCGGCGACGTCTGTGACTGAAGCTTGCGCGGCTTCCTCACAATCGGTGGTCGTGATCGGCACGTCGGGGAACGCCCGGCCCGCGTTTGTGGCGGCGCAACGCCTTCGACCGGCATGGGGGCCCGCACGCCACGTTGCTCCGGCGCAGGTGACGCGGATGCAGGGCACTGAGAGCCGGTCCAAGCGCTCAGTGCTCGAGTGTGGCGAGCAGGAGGCGCGCGAGCCACTCGCGGAAGCGCTTGCTGGCGGCCTCGTCCGGCTTGCCTTCGGGGTCGCCGCGAAACAGCGCGCCGACCAGCGATTCGGCGAACAGCGCGAGCGCGGCGAGGTGGACGGCGTGCTCGGTGTCCTCGAAGCTCGGCGGCGGCAGCCCGGGTTGGCGGCGCGCGACGCGTGCGGCGTGGGTCGCCTCCGCAAGCGGTCGCAGGCTCTCGGGGCTTAGGCTCGGCCGGCTGCCTTCGAGCGCGCGGTAAGCGATCACGCGGGCATGTCCGCCCGGCCCGAGCACCTGATACAGGCGCTCGAACAGCGCCACCGCGGCGTCTTCTTCGTTCGCGCTCGGCGCCGAGAGCAGGGCGAGAATCACCTCTTGGTTCATCGCGCGCACCCGGCGCTGAATCACCGCCTCGACCAGCTGCTCGCGGCTGCCGAAGTGGTGGAGGATGGTCGAGTGCGAGACGCCGACGTCGGCCGCGACGTCCTGCAAGCGGATGCCGGCCGGTCCGCGCTCGACCAGGCGGAGCTCGGTTGCGTCGAGGATCGCGCTGCGGGCGTTTTCGGCCGTGCGGCGGACCCGGGGCTGGGTGCCGCGGCGGCCGCGGGCCGATTTTCGCATCGCCCACGTGTACCCGGGTCTACCCCTGTTGACAAGTTTGTCAGTTACGCTATGAACAGCCTTGTCAGTAGTGTCGCCAGGAGGTCCCCCGATGCCCAGCCCAGAGCCCAGCCCCGACCGCCACGGCAACCACGACCCGCAGCGTGAGCCCCCGCCGCCCGGCCTCTACCCCTTGCGCGCCCTGCGCGCGCTGCGCGAGCTGGTGCGCAACCCGGACGACACGCGTCAGGTCTTCACCGTGATCGAATCGCTCTCCGGCCGCGCGCCGCTGCGCCTGCTGGCCCGCTTCCGTGCGTCGCCGAGCGGCCGGCGCTTGCTCCAAAGCCGCCCCCAGATCCTCGGCCTGCTGCGCGATCGCGCCGCGCTCGAGCAGACGCCGGAAGGCTCGCTCGCGCGCGCCTATCTCGCGTTTCTAGAGCGCGAGCAAATCAGCGCGGAAGGCCTGGTGCAGGCCAGCGTCGAAGGCGACACCGGCGTGTTCGCGCGAGGCGGTGACTTCGACTACGTGGGCGAGCGCCTGCGGGACACGCACGATCTCTGGCATACCGTCACCGGCTACCACGGCGACCTGTACGGTGAGGCCGCGCTGCTCGCGTTCACCATGGTGCAGACGCGCAACCCCGGGGTCGCGCTGATCGTGCTGGCCGCGCTGCTCAAGGCGCGCGACCCGAGGCTCGTACGCATGGTCGCGCACGCACTGGCTGCCAGCGCGCGCGCGCAATGGTTGCCCCCGGTCGAGTGGGAGCAGCTGCTGACGCTTCCGCTCGAGCAGGTGCGAAGGCGGCTGCGGATCGAGCCCGTGCCCTCGTACGAGCCGGTGCGCTCGGCCGAGCTGCGCACGACCGGCCAGCTCGCGATGGCCTGAGCGCCGGTGGCCGCTGCGTTCGCGCGCGGCGGGACGCGCCCGAACGCCGAGCTGCGCTCGTGGGCGCCATGCGGGCACGGGCGCAGCTCCAGCGCGAGCACTAATCTAGGAGTGCATTTCATAAACCGCTCAACGCCCCCTTTCGGGCGGGACGAGCCCGGCGGCTGCGTTGCGCGACCTTGAAATACACCGAGTATTCCAGCGGTCGCGCGCCTTGCCGGCGGACCCGTCGCGCTCCGAAATCGAGCATTTCGGATTGATGAAATGCACTCTAGTCAGAACAAGCAGAGCAGGTTCGGGAGCGAGCTCAGCGACGTCCAGTCCAAGCGGATCGAGCTGCTGCCGACATTGATGTTCGGGCAAGAACAGACGTTGCCATCCGGATCGCAGAGCTGATGGCTCACGTCGAAGGGGCAAGCGAATGCTTGCGCGTCGTCGAAGTACGATTCGAGATCCGGAAATTGCGAGACGGCCTTTTGGGCGGCCCCGGCAATTTTGACCGAGGCGATCCATCTGACAATGTCTTCCAGCACCGGAACACCGGTGTCGGGAATGCCAACGGCTTTGGTGAGCACCGCCGAGCTGTTGAAGTCGGGCTTGCACTGCGAGAAGCCGCTCGTGCCATTAGGGTTGGACCAGCCCTGTGCCTCGACGGAACACTGGGCGGACACCTTGATCTCGATGTCGCCCGTGATGTCGAAGTCAGGTATCGGATCGGTCAATATCGCCGTCGCGCGAAACTTGATCGCGACCTTGAGCGTGTTGCTGTCCTCCCGCGTCACGATGGGGCTGAAGTTGCCCCATGAGGCATTGTACTTCTTGTCGTCGCTGGTGAGATTGAGCCGGGAGCGGGCGAACTTGTCGCCGAGCGCGCCGGCGATCTCGCTCTCGAGATCCGCATAACTGAGGCTGGGAGGGAGCGTGCACACCTGCGTGCGATCGGCGGCGTCGAGCGCGTCGCGGATGGTGGTCTCGTCGGCCACCTTGAGCTGCGGGAAGATCGGGTAAATGGGATCGTTGACTTGGCGAATCTCGATTCCGCCGCTGTAGCTCTTGCTAAAGACCTTGGCGCCGTTGACGATCAGATCAACGCGGTCGACGCACCACGAATCCTCGCCTTGCTCGGTTCCGATGGTCAGGCCGGAGATGTCGGAGACCGAGTGAATGTCGGGGATGGCCAGCCCCCAGGTATCGGTCTGGTTGCGGTCCGCATCGCGACCCGGGTGGTCCAAATAGAAGGTGTCGTTGCGCAGGCGTACCCAGATCTCCTCGTGGGTTCCAGCGTAGGCCTTGTCGCAGGTGTGCACCACGAGCTTGCTGGTCAGGACCGGCGCACGCTGGATCATGTCGCGGCACAGGCCGTCGACGCATTCCAGCGTGCTGTTGTTGCACGTGTTGTCCGCGAAACAGGCTTGGTGCAGGCCGCCCGCGGGAATCGAGCAGGTCAAGCTCGAGGTGTCGCAGTTGCGGCCGCGGTCGCAGCGGTCGATGGTTCCGACGCCGTTGGCCAGACAGCAGGCCTGGTCTGGTTTGCCACAGTTCGCGATCAGCGTTGCCACGGGCGAGCTCGAGGAGCTGCAGTTGCCCGCGATCGCCATGCCCGTGCTCTGCGAGGTGATGCAGCTGTCGGCGTCGGCGTCGAAGCTGAACAGGTCACCGCGCGTAGGCGAGGTCGTCTTGACGTCCGCGGCCATGCGGCGTTGCGACCCCTGGCTCGAGATCATGCGCCAGTACTTGCGATTGCTTGACGCAGTGCTGTACCTGAGCGTCGTACTGCTCGTGCTGAACGGAAACCACGTGAGCTGTCCGTCGGTCTGACCCGTCGTGCCCGTGGTCGCGTTCCAGCGCGTGTCCCAGCTGCCGTCCGACTGATCCTTGACCTTCAGGGTAACTGTTTCGTTGGGATTCACGACCCAGCCGCTCCATTGGAAGGTTGCTTTGGGAGACGACAGTACTTGGTTGTTGCGCGGCCGATCCATACACGCGGCGGCAGTCATCGCGAGCAGCGCGGTCCAGACTAGACGAAAGTAGTTGCGAGTAGACATGTTCCTCCTGGCGAGCGCGGTTCACGCACTCGCGGTGGTGCGCTCAGCCCCGAGCGCGTTGCCCCTGTTGCACACAGTGCGGGTGCTGTTGCGCCTACGGCGCCGCAAGCCTCGAGTAAGGTGGGGTTGGTTGCTCTTCGCTCGAGCCGTCAAATGACATCCAGCAGGGTTGTCATTCCGGCGCTTGCTCGCGTCAATGCCCTCGGCCCGCTCGCATATCGAGTTGAGATCGATTTGAGACAAGGGGCGGGGATCATCTGCCAGCGCGTATTCTCTGGCGCAGGACCACCTGCCGCAGGGACCATCTGCCAGCGCGCATTCTCTGGCGCACGTTCTCTGCCAGCGGGGCCATCCGGTCGCTGGCGCGGTTGCCGCTGATGGGGTCAGCAAACGCGCTGGCAGGCGATCGGCGCAGGGGCTCACGCGCGATGCGACCCGCGTCGCAGCAGCGCCGATAATCCCTGATCGAGCTTCCGGATCTTTGTACTAGCCGCCGCCCAGCTCATCGTCCGACGCGGGGGGCTCCGACCTGCGCGTGCACTCGAGGCAGAAACCCGCCGACAGCCCGTGCTCGGGGCAGCGCACGTGCTCCTCGCTGCCGCACGCGCGGCAGCGCGCGATGTCCTCGTCGGCGACGCCCAAGCGCACCAGATCGCGAAGCGTGATGACTCCGCGCACGCCCGTGCCCTCGACTACCGGCAAGCAGCTGACGCGGTGCTCGCGCATACGCGCAAGCGCGTCGGTGAGGGGCGCGCCGATTTCGATCGTCCATGGCTGTGAGCTCATGGCTTCGGCCACGCGCGTGCCGCCTTGCGCCCGATCGATGTCGCAGACGCACAAGATGCCGCGCAGCACGCCGCTGTCCATCACCAGCAAGTGACTGATCCGCTCGCGCGCAAGTTGCTCCGCCGCCGCCGCGATCTCGGCCGTCGGCGCAATCGCAAACAGCCTGCCGCTGATCCACGCTCCTACGGCCTGCATTGCCACACCCTCCCTGCGGCCGAACCACGAGACCTGCTGCGCCGTCGACCGAACCGTTCGGCCGCCCAGCACGCTCCGCGGCGTGCAGCACCGGCGCACCTCATCCACCGCCTCGACCCTCGCGGATCGGCTCGCCCTGTTCTTGTTACCTACTCCCCAAGTGGCGCGTCGCTTGCGAAATGGCGCGTGCTCCGCACCGCCTGTTTGCGGACGATCAAGGTTACGGTGCAGCCGCCGGGTCCAGGGCGCTGATCTCGTCGACGCCCTGCGGCGAAGCCCGCGAAGCCCCGGCCTTGTGGCCCCGTGACCCCTCGTGACCCTCGATTAAGTGACAAAGGTGTGATCCGTTTCACTGCTTTTCATCATATCGACTCCGACATTGACCATGGCCGCACAATGTGCGACCAGACAACACTTTGGGGGCGCAACACACGGGAGGGATCGATGAGCTCGAGGGGCATCGAGGACAGGCTTTCAGCTAGCAGAATCAACCGCTCACAGATGTGCATCGGCGCGGTGCTGGTCGCGAGCGCGGTCGCAGGCACGGCCTTTGCGCTCGATCCGCCGGTGTCGCCGAAGCTCGCGGAGGGGAGCGGGATCGTTCGCAGCAAGGCGTGGGCCATCGTGCTCGGCAAGGCCCTGTTCTGGGACCAACAGGCCGGCAGCGACGGCGCTGGCGTGTGCGGGCTGCCACTTCAATGCCGGCGCTGACACCCGGCTGACGAATCAGATCAACCCAGGCTTCCACGACATCACCTTCGGCCCGGACGGCGACAGCGCGTTCGGCTCCGATCGCTCGGACACGGGCGAGGTCGCCCCCGGCCACATGCCGTCGGGCGCGCTCGCCGACTCGAGCTACACACTCACGCCGGAGGATATGCCGCTGCACAAGCTGGTCGACGAGACCGACCGCAACTCTGCGATCCGTACCACTACGAACGATCGCATTTCGTCGCAGGGTGCGTTCGGCGCCTCGTTCACGAGCGTGAAGAAGAAGGGCGAGAAGTGCTCTAAGACCGAAGGCGACATCTTCCACGCCGGCAACTTCGCGGCGCGCCAGGTCGAGCCGCGCAACACGCCTACCACGATCAACGCCGCCTTCTTTCACCGCAACTTCTGGGATGGGCGTGCGAACAACATGTTCAACGGTGTCGGTGTGTTCGGGATGCGCGATATCCAGGGCGATCCCAATGCACGCCTGGTGGTGCTCGAGGAGGCCGGGCAACCCCAGCTCGATTACCTGGAGCTCGAGAACTCGAGCCTTGCATCCCAGGCGGTGGCCCCGCCCGTGAGCACGCTCGAGATGTCATGCGAGGGCAAGACCTTCGCTGACCTCGGCCGTAAGATGCTCGGGATGACACCGCTCGGGGAGCAGACCGTCGCGCCCGATGACAGCGTGCTCGGCGCGTATCGCGCCGCCTCGGGACAGGGGCTCGGCGGCTACACTTACGCGGACCTGGTCAAGCTCGCATTCGATCCGAAGTACTGGGCCGCGGACGGCAGGTTTGCCATCACGGATGGAAGCCTCAAGTCGAGCGAGGCAGGCTACACGCAGATCGAGCAGAACTTCTCGATGTTCTGGGGCGTCGCCATCATGATGTACGAACAGACGTTGGTCTCCGACCAGAGCGAGCTCGATAGCCTGGTCGCGAGCGGCGATCTCACCACGTCCGGTGCGGGTTGTACCGGCACGGAGAACGTCGACCCGCTGCTCGTGCGAGGTTGCAGCCTGTTCTTCGCCGGCCAGAACAGGACGCTTCCGGACGGCGGGAAGGGCGCACAGTGCTCCGCATGCCATAGCGGCCCGACCTTCAGCGAGAACGCGTTCGTAAACGGGCAGTCGTTTCCAATCTTCTTGGCGGTCGGCGATATCAACGGCAAGACCGGTTTGCGCGATCGCGGCTTCGCCAACATCGGCTTGCGCCCGTGGGTGAGCGATCCGATGTCGGGCGGCACGGACCCGTACGGCAATCCGCTCGCGTTCGGACGGCAATACAAGCACCTGCTCGAAGGCAACCCCGACGCGGTGGTCGATGCTGCGCTCGCGGACGCGATCGCGGCAGGAAACACGGCGCTGTTCGGCAGCTCGAGGGCGCGGCCGTGGGACAAGCTCGAGGACGACGGCTCCACCAAGATCCCCGGCTTGCGCAACGTGGCCCTTACGCCGCCTTACTTCAGCTGGGGCGGCTATCCGTCGCTGCGCCAGATGCTCAAGACCTACAACCGCGGCTTGAACCGGCGCGACATCCCGCTCGATCCGGCGGCGGCCGCGGGCAGCCAATGCGTCACGGGCGACGACTCCGGCTCCGGCCCCGACGGCGACCAGCCGTGGCCCGTCCAGGGGCCGGACTGCAACACCAACGCCACGGGGCTCGCCGTTCCGCTCGGCCTGCTCGACTGCGACGCGAATGGCGTGCCGGATCCCGCGTGCGCGGAGCTCGGCAAGGACAGCACGAACGACGACCTCGCCGCGCTCGAGCACTTCTTGAAGGCGCTCACGGACCGCCGGGTGCAGTGCGACCAGGCGCCGTTCGATCACCCGTCGCTGGTCATCCACAACGGCCACACGACGAGCTCGCAGGGCCACGGTCGAGCCAAGGACATCAGCTTCACCATGCCCGAAGTTGGTGCCTCCGGCTTCGATCCACAGTCGGGTTTCTGCATTCCGAATTCGGGCGATCTGTTCGCGCCGGGCATGCAGGCGCGCTCGGGCGGCCCACGCGTACCGCTCAGCCCGTAGCGCTCGCGGGTACCCGGCCTGGCGGAAGCGCCTCCGAGGCCGAATGACCGATCACGATTCGGGAACGGCGATGCCGATCGGCCCGAATCGCGAGCTCTGATCGAGTGCGCCAGCCCTGATCTCGCTGGTCCCGGCCGGCGCGTTGCTCCACACTGCCGGCCATGGCCCTGGCCGACTTTCGATTGCAGCACCCGCTGCGCGTTCGCTGGGCAGAAGTCGATCCGCAGGGGATTGTGTTCAATCCCAACTACCTGATGTACGCCGATGTCGCGATCACCGAGTACTGGCGCGAGATAGGCTTCGCCTACCCGGCCGGCCTGCTCGCGCTCGGCGTGGACACCGTCGTGGTCAAGGCCACGCTCGAGTACAAGGCGCCGGCGCGCTTCGACGAGCTGCTGACGGTCGGCGTGCGTTGCGGCCGCATCGGGCGCACCAGCCTGCGCATGCTGCTCGAGATCGTGCGCCAGGCGCAGACGCTGGTCACCGGCGAAATCGTCTACGTGACGGTCGCAGGCGAGCCGCACCGGCCTACCGCGATCCCGGCGCCGCTCTCGGAGGCGATCATGCGCCACGAGCACACGCCGCCCGAGCGCGAACGCGCGCCGTGATCCAGTTGGTGCTGACTAGCCATGGCGTCGCTCCGCCAGGCATTTCAGGCGCACGGTCGACCTGAAGACGCGCTGGCCGGTGCACGGTTCAGCCGGTGCACGGTTCACGGCCGGTGCACGGTTCACGCCCGTGTTCAACCTGCTCGCGCACGCCGGTGCGCGCGGACGGTCGCGGTGTTGACCTGGATGTGCAGTCGTCGCGCGAACGTCTTCCACTCACCGCAAGGCGCGCCGGCCTGCCCAATGCAGCGGCCCTTGGCCGGGGGGCGGCTGCACGGCAGAGGGCGAGACGTGCGGGTACGGCTCCCCCTGCACACCGGAGATTTCGCTCGGCCCCTCGATGGCGTGCCAGGACGGCTACTGGGAACAGCAGGGTGGGTATCGCGAGCTGCCTCGCCCAGCCCGCTCTGTAGCCTCTCAGCGTCCTCCGCCGTCGGACAGTGCAGCGTTGCCGGGCACGGGCGCGCCGTAGGGGTCGAACGCGTCGCGCTGGCGGCGTGCGGAGTTGAGCGCGACCAGCTCGGCGCCGGCATAGGCAAAACCGCTGCGGCGTGGCAGGTTCTCGCGGATGTAGGCGAGGATCACGCGCCGGCCGCGGGCGCCGATCTCGTCGTCGTCGCTGGTGCTATCCCACAGCTCGAACAACGCGCGCCGCCGCGTCGCCGGAGCCTTGGCCGCGTCGCACCAGATGCGATCGAGGCGCTTGCGCAGCGCGTGCTCGTCCTGGGCGAGCTCGCGCTCGTGCGCGGAGTCCGCGAGCTGCTGGCGCAGCGCCTGCGTCTGGCGCAGGAACCACGCGCGTTCCGCTTGCCAGGCGCGGGGCCGCGCGCGGACCCTGAGCTCCAGCTGCTGTGGGACCACCTGTTCTTCCGGTGTCACCGGTCGCGCGGGCGGCTCCGCGACCCCGCCGCGGGGCAGCAGCTGGCCGCGCTGCAGCGGCTCGACCGAAACCGCGGCTACCTCCGGCGCCCTGTCCTCGAAGCGCACGCCGCCATCGGGCAGGATGGTCGCGTCGATGGCGTCGCCGTTGTAGTGACAGGTGCCGTCTGTGTCGCGCTCGAGCTGCGGCGCGCGGCGCTGGCGGTTGGGGTTGGCATTCGCGACCGCGCGCAGCTCCGCCGACAGCTGCGCCCCGCGGCGCGCGGCCAGCGCCTCGGGCGTGGCGGGCGTCGCAGCGGCCGCCGCGACGGGCTCGGCGGACAGCGCGGCGCTGCGCGGCGCGAGGTCCACGCGTGCGGGCGAGCTGGCGGGCGGCGGCGCGGCGGCGACAGCGCGCGGCACGGCGAGCGGCGCCGGCGCGGTGGCGACAGCCGGCGGCACGGCGAGCGGCGGCGAAAGCTCGCGCGAGGGCGGGGCCGCTGGGGCCCGCACGCCGGACGCCCGTGCGGCGTCTTGGTCGGGCCGGCGCGCCGGCGCGCGCGCGGCGGTCTCAGGGGTGGCGCGAGCCGCGGGCGACGGTTGCGACTCGATCGCCAGCGTGATCCACTGCGGCGCCGCCGCGGCGCCCGCCCCGGGGCGCTGCCGCGGCAGCGAGCCGATCACAACGACGTGCAACAGGCCCGACGCGAGCAGCAACCCCGTCAACACCACTTATACCACGGGCCCGCTGGGCCGCGCCGCCGCGCGCGCCCCTCGCCTCGACCGGCGGCGCCGCCGATCGAGCGCTTCGAGCCCGAGCAGCCCTAGAGCACCGAACATATTGAAGCGTGTGCGAAGTCGGGGTCATGGCGGGATGCAGGGTGCGGGCGGGAGCCCGAAGGCGTAGTCCATCCTACGTCGAGCGGGGAGCGCGCGTGCCATGCGCCCGCGCGGGCCCCGAAATCGTGCGTGTTTCAATATGTTCGGTGCTCTAGGACCGCGTGCTCGCGAACCCGCCCTTCGTGCCCGCGCCGCCTGGGATCGACGGCACGCTCAGCTCGGCCGCCGGCCCCGAGGGCAATGCGCTGGTCGACGTGCTGCTCGCGAAGCTCGAACCCATCCTGCGGCCGGAGGGCGAGGCGCTGATCTACGTGATGCAGCTGGTCGCAGGCGGCGCACCGCTGGTCGTGCACACCACTGCGCTGGCCGACGTGCTATCGCACGCCCCGCCGTCGCCGCGCGTGCCACGCCCATGCCGCGAGCAGCAGATAGGCTGCCAGCGCTCCGGGTGCCGCGGCCGCACGCGAGCGTGCGAGCTCGCAGCCGCAGCCCGCGCTCGCGCCGTCTCCAGCCGCGCGCATGTCCTGCGTGCCAGCCTGGCCGCCGTTCGTGCCACCGGCCGCGGCGCCCGCGGTCGCGCTCGTGCCCACGCCGCCCGCGCCCGCAGCCTTGGCTCCGCCGCCGCCTGCCGTGGCCGGTTCTCCGCAGCGGCCGCTCGCGCAGCGCTCGCCGCCCGGGCACTTCACGCCCTCGCACGGGTCCTGACACATGCCGTCGTTGCACACGCTGCCCGGCTCGCAGCTCACGCCCGCGCAGTTGGGCGCCATGCACTGGCCGCTGCTCGCATTGCAGCTCAGCCCGCTCGGGCACGCGGCGCAGGCGCACGACTCCACGCACACGCCGCTCACGCAAACCAAGCCCTGGTCGCACTGCACGCCCTCGCACGGGTCGCGGCACACCCCGCCGCTGCACGCCTGCCCCAGCGGACAGACCACGCCGTCGCACGGCGACACGCAAGCGCCCGCGCGGCACACCAGGCCGGGCTCGCAGCTCACGTCGGCGCAGGCGTCCTCGACGCAGTGGCCCTCGACGCAGGTGGCTCCGGCCAGGCAATTGAACTCGCCGCCGTAGCACGCGGGCAGGCAATTGCCGCGCTCGCAGATCTCGCTCAGCTCGCACAGCTGACCCTCGTCGATCATGCCGTCGCAATCGTTGTCGGCGCCGTCGCAGCTCTCGGGCATGGCGCCTACGTGCGGGTTGCACGCGGGCGTGCCGCCGTTGGCGCAGCCCGTAAGCCCGCGCGCGCATACGCCCAGCATCCCGGTGTCGCAGGGCTCGCCGCCGCCGGCGCAGCGCACGCCCTGCAGCTCGAACACCTTGTCGTTGAAGTCGCCGTCGTCGGGCCAGCCGTTCTCGTTCGCGCCTTCCCAGTCCTCGAACGCGAGGTAATAGGTGTTCGGCTGCAGTCGCGAGGCATACGCCAGCATCATCTTCCAGTGACCGGGCATGCTGCAGGCGCTGCACAGCGCGTTGCGGCGGTACTCGGAGTAGTAGATCGGCTGGCCGCCGAGCTTGGTCAGCACAAAGCCGACCAAGCCGCCCGCGTAGCTCGGATCGTCGCGGATCGCGCTGCTCGAGAGCGTCGCGCCCGTCATCGTGGTCTCGGCCACGATCGGATAGATCGCGTCGGGTGCCGCGCTCGGATCGGCCGGCACGTTGTACCACGCGAGCCCCGCCGCCGCAGACGACTGGCTCAACACCAGGGCGGCCTCGAAGTCGCACAGCGGCGAGAAGGTCGCGGGCTCGGGGCTTGCATCGGCGACCGCGTCGATCGGCTCGGGCGGGCTCAGCGCATCGAAGTACGCTTGCAGCGTCGTCTCGGAGGCGCCGCCGCTCGACGGCGCCGGCACCTTCACCCCGTTGGGCTCGATCACCTGGGCCGCACACAGCTGCGGGCACGCGCCGAGCGCGCACGCGAGCCAGCTCGCACCCGCAAGCGCCGCCCAATGCCGCCGGCTGAGGCGGCGGCTGAGCGCGGGGCCGGGCGATCGAGCGGAGCTGCGCATGCGGGCCTGGCCGAGCACCGCGCGGCACCAGCGCTGCCGCGGCCTCGCTGTCCGACGTAGTGCGGGCCCGCCACCCGAGCGGGTCACGCGCAGCCCGGCTCGGGCGCGCGCCCGCCGTCCCCGCCTTTCTCTTCACAGCTTGGTGACCGTCACGCTCTTGATGCTGTACTTGCTGTTGCTGGTCGAGTCGGAGTCGAACGAGAAGTTGTAGCCCCACTTGCCCACGAATTGCGGATCGTCGAGGGTCCAGCTCTGCGTGTACCACTGGTCGCTGCCCGGCACCGAGTACCAGCTGCCGGTGCCTTTCCAGCCCGAAGTGGATTCGTACTTGAGGTTGAAGCCGGCGTTGTCGCTGCCGTTGCGCCGCACCACCGCGGTGATGCGCAGCGACGCGGTGGTGTACGAGAGAAAGTTTGGGTCCACGGTGAAGCTCTGCCCGGGCGAGCTGCTCTGATCGCGCGCCATGCTGCCGTCGATCGTCAGCGTGGACGCCTGGCCCAGTGGGTGCAGCCCGTCCTGCAGGTCGGGTGCGGTGAACGACACCGAGCTGGCGGCGCTATAGTCGCCGCCCCACGGAAACGGCGTGCCCAGGTTGCCCTGCGCCTGCGCGCGCAGCGCCGCCGGCACACCCGCGATCAGCACCGGCGAGCTGCTGAGGTCGACCGAGGTGGCGCCGGCGCTCGCGCCGGTGCCGAGCGTAACCACGGTGACGCCGGTGCCGAGCGGCACGCTCTGGGTCTGGCCCGGCGGCGTCCAGGCCACCATCACCGTGCCGGCCGGGCCGTCGAACACGAACGCATAGCTGCTGCCCTGCAGCAGCGTCCAACCCACGTAACGCGGGTGGGCGCCGATCTGCGTGACCAAGGTCGCCAGCGCCGTGTACGCAGGGCGCTTCGCGCCGCTCGCGCCGCCGCCCGCGATCAACCCGAACGGCCCCGAGTCGCCGTCCAGCGGCTCGAACCAGCACACGCGCGTGGCGCCCTGCGCGATGCCCATCACATACGCCTTGACCAGTGTGTCGGCCTGGTGCGTCTCGCTCGTCGCGCCGCTGACCGGCTCGCCGAGCTCGGTGAACCAGACCGGCGCGCCGCCCCGCGCCGGATCCTTGTCCGCCAGCATCTTGCGCAGCGTCGGGACGATGCTCATGTACTCACCCTCGAAGCCCTGGTCGAGCAGCCCGAGGATCTCGTACGGGTGCACCGTCACGTAGTCGAAGTGATCGGCGGCGCCGCTGCCGATCGCCTGTGCGAGGAAATTGACGAAGTTGCTCTGCGCGGCGAGCCCGACTTGCACGCGCGCGTCCTCGGCCTTCGCCGCGTCATGAGCCGCGACCACCACCTGCGCATACGCGTCGGGCGACTTGTTCTCGCTGAAGTTGGGCGGCTCGTTCCACACCTCCCAGCTCAGCACCTTGCCGCTGGTATCGGAGATCGCCTGGGTCACGTAATCCGCGAACGCCGGCAGGCTGTTGACCGGGAAGGTCTGATTCGGCCCCGGGTCGCTGAAGATGAAGATGCCGGAGAGCTCGAGCCCATTGTCCGCGGTCGCCGTCAGCGCCATCTGGCTCTGGCTCTGGTCGAACGCGCGCACCCAGCCCACGCCCGCGGCCGCGATCTCGGGCGCCCACGACGCGATCGCCCGCGAGGAAGAGGCCGAGGGCGCCACGCACCACGGATTCTCGCGCGGCGCCGGCGCGCCGCCGTCGCGCGCGCCACCATCGACCGCGCCGTCCGCCACCGCTCCGCCCGCCGCGCCCGCGTCCGAGCCGCCCCCCGGCGCGCTTGCGGCATCGCGCCCCGCGCCTGCCGGCCCGGCATCCTTGGCCGCGCCCGCGCTCGTTCCGCCGCCCCCGGCCGGGCCTCCGCCGTCCCCGCCGCGCGCGCCGCCGTCGATTTCCGGCGCGTGCGTGCCGCTCGCGTGCGGTCCCGAGCAGGCGGCGAGCCCGGCCGCGAGCACGAGCCAGAGCGCAGCCCGCCTTGCTGCCCCTGGTCGCATGGGGGGGCAGGGTACCACGGCCGTGTCGACGGGGCCCCAGGCCCCGGCCCCGCTTCGCCCGCGCGCGGGCCCCGGGCCGCGAAAAAGCGGCGCGCCCGCAGCGGCGCACCCGCGAACACGTGCTAGGCTGCGCCCTGCTGGCGCTCTGCGCCGCACCTTTCGCGCCCGCGCCCGCGCCGCACCCGCGTCGCAGCAACCGCGCAGGCAGCTCGCCCAGGCTGGAGCACCGAGATGGAAGCAGTCGTAGTAGATGCAGCCGTAGCACACACCCAGGAATCCACCGTGGCAGGCGAGCTGCTCGGCGGCGCAATCGGCGTCGGGGTCGCGCTCGCGTGTCTACTGCCGCCGCTGGTTCACATCCTCACCGGCCCTCTCGGGTCCTTCATCGGCGGCTTCGTCGCCGCCAAGCAGGTCAAGCCGGGCGGCCGCGGGCGCATGATCATCGCGGGCACGATCGGCATCGGCCTCGCCGCGATCGTCGGCGGCGCGGCACTGGCGGTGCTGCACTTCGACAGCAAGCCGCCGGACTGGTTTCCCTCCTCCGACATGCTCGGCGTGATCCTGGGCGGTGTGTTCGTGTACGCCACCGTGCTGGGCGGCGTGGGCGCGACCGTGGGCGCCGCCATGGCGCGCAAGGCGCTCGAGGCAAACGCGGGCGCGACCGCCGAGCCCACCGACTGAGGCGTGCGCGCCCGCTGGCTCGCGCGCACGGCGGGCGCGGGCGTGCTCACAGCCGCGACAGGTAGTCCTCGGTGCTTGCGCGCAGGCGCTTGGCCTGCTCGCCGGCGTCCTCCTCGACCAACAGCTCGTCGGGCTCGACCTTGAACAGAGGCTGGCCCTTGCGCACCACGGTTCCGGTGTGGGTCCAGCACCTCGCTCACCGTGCCCGAGAACGACGCATAGACCTTGTTGAACATCTTCATGACCTCGATGACGTACAGCGGATCGCCCTTGTCGAAGTGCATGCCCGGCGTCACGAAGGCCGGCAGGTGCGGGGCCTCCTGGGTGTAGAACGTCCCGCCCATCGCCGCCACGATCTCGCCCTCCTTGGTGGCAACCGGCGGCACCAGCGCCTTGCGCATCGCGTCCTGATGCGCGGGTTCGAGCAGGCGCGCCGGAATCTCGATCGTCAGGTCCGGATTGAGCGCGAGATCGTAAAAGCCGGTCTTGTCCGCGATCATCGCCAGCAGCGCCAGCAGCTCGAGCCCGAGCTGGTGGCCGGCGTGGGCGGAGCGCACGCGCTCCCAGGTCTGTGCGTCCAGCCCGCAGGCGGGCGTGGGGCCGCGTAGCATCGCATCGAGCTCCGGCCAGCCCGGTGTCTTCGGCAGGCCCGCGGCGAGCGGCGCGTAGAACGCGCGCGCGCTGTCGATCAGCTCCTGATCGTGATCCCAGATGCAGTGCGCCGCCGCGGCGTGGCGGACGTCCATGTTCAGCAGCCGGTAGGTTTCGGCCAACACCTCGACCGGGTTGCGTAGCCAGGCCACGCGGCCCGCGCGCAGCTCGAAGTCGCCGCGGTGCTCCGACAGCCAGGCCGACAGGAAGTGCGGCTCGTCGAACAGCATGCGCAGCGGGCGCGCGACCAGCGTCTCCTTGAGCTCGAGCACCTTGCGGGTGGCCTCGGCCGCGCCCGGGCCCAGCGCCGCGGCGCGCCGCAGCAGCTCGCCGAGGGCGTGCTCCAGGTCGATCGCGCGCGCCTCCTGCGCCAGCTCGCCGACCAGCGTCAGGTAGGGCACGACCAGCTTGGTGGTCGGCTTGGCCCAGGGGTCGCGCGCTCGCGAAACCAGGTCAGCAGCCCGTAGTGGAAGTCGAGATTGGTGCGCGAGATCGTGCCCGCGGATGGTGGCGCGGCGAAACACCTCGACCAGGCGCTGCCAGCTCTCGACGCGATCTTGGCCCGTGGTCAGCAGCAGCGCGATGTTGGAATCGTAGGCGCCGGCCAGGCGGTAGCGCATGAACAGCCCGGTGTCGGGGTTCTTGATGCAGATACCCTGGTCGTCACGGATCTCGGCCGCAACCGGATCGGACCACGACAGGATCGACCGCCTGCCGGCGGCCGGATTGAGCGCGCGGTCGGTGGCGTTCAGGCGCGCCTCGATCGCCGCGCCCTCGCGCACGCACGCGCGCGCGGCCTGGGCAGTCGCTCCTTGTGCCTGGCGATCAGCGCCATCGCCTCGACCAGCGAGCTCGACCTCGAAGACGTCGCTCGCGTCGTCGGGGTTGGTCGAAGCGCAGCGCGTAGCACAGCTCCGAGACGCGGTGCTCGACCTGGATGCGGGTGTTGACCTCCATGAAGTAGTGGCGCGTCGCCGTCCACGATGCACTCGAAGGTGGACGCCGAGTCGAGCCGTACGGCCGCGCCGAAGCGCTCGGCCTCGGCCTCCATGCGCTCGAGCACGCCGAGGTCGGCCTGCAGCGCCTCGGCCTTGGCCTTGTGCCCGTCGCCGCGCACCTGCTCGATGCGCCTGGCGCAGGCCCTCCTGGGTCACCGAGACCTCGACCAGCTTCTGCTCGTGCATCTGCAGCGAGCAGTCGCGCCCTCCCAGCGCCACGCACCACTGCGCCGTTGCCCAGAATCTGGATCTCGTTGTGGCGCGTCTGCTCGATGTTGAGCTCGATCAGCATGTTCTTGTTGTCGCCGACGGCCGGTCGCCTTGACCTCGGCGAGCACCTCGCGCACCAGCCCCGGTGCCAGAGCCGGATCGCCGAAGATGCGCTGGCCCTTGCCGCCGCCGCCGCCGATCGCCTTGAGCCGGAAGCGCCGGCCCGGCTGTTCCTGCAGCAGGCGCTCGGCCTCGATCCGCAGCGTCTCCCGCCAGCTCCTCGATCGAGAACAGGTCCACCTGCTTCTTGTACGAAGCTTCCAGCAGCTGCTCGGCCAGCGCCGGCAGCGAGAGCGTGGCGTCGCCTGCCCGCGGCACGTCGAGCTCGAGCTCGCGCGCCAGCTTCACCAGGGCCTGGCGCTGCGGGTGCTTGCGCAGCAGCGTCCGCACCGTGGCGTCGTTGATGCCGGGCGTGACCGACACGTCGTTCTCGATCGCGGTGCGCTTGGCCTCGTCCTTGGCCCCGGCCGCGGTCTGGGTATAGGAGCAGGGACCGATGAATCGGAGGTCCGCCTGCTCGAGCGCGCGCACGAGCTCCGCGTCCTCGGCCATGAAGCCGTAGCCCGCGAATACGTACTGGTAGCCGTGGTCGCGGCAGATCTGGATGATCTGCTGCACCCGCGTCTGGCGCTCTTCGCGGGTGGCGCCGCTGTAGTCCGGCACGGCGTGCACGTGGTCCGGATCCATGATCCGCACCTCGGGCGCGAGCGCGCGCGGATACACGATGCTGTCCTTCTCCGAGAGCAGCATGCCGACGTGGGTCATGCCCATCTCGCGAAACACGTCGATCGCCTCCTTGCGGATCGGCCCGCGGCACACGATCAGCACGCGCATGTCGTCGCAGGCAAAGGAGCGCACCCAGGGCGAGTCCGCGAGGCTCAGGCGCCGGTCGCGAAACTGGTAGCCGTTGTCGTCGTATGCGGCGCGGGAGCGAACGAGCCAGCGCTCGCGGGCCTGGTCCGCGTGGTTCGGTGACTGCGAGCTCGGCATCAGTGGAATTCTCGTTGCGTACCGCCCATCGGGCCCACCTGGTAGTTCTGCAGCAGGAAGGCGAGGTGCTGGCCGAGCACGCGCCGCAGCTCGCTCGGCATCACGATTTCGGAGATCGAGCCGAGCGAGAGCGCCTCCCGGTTGTTCATCAACTCGCGC
This sequence comes from uncultured delta proteobacterium, assembly GCA_963778655.1. GTDB lineage: Bacteria > Myxococcota_A > Polyangia > Polyangiales > JAFGIB01 > CAVZVA01. Next base: position 457,061 of record CAVZVA010000003.1, on the reverse strand, counting down.
TCGTAGCGCTGGCTGAGCAGCGCTTCCTGCGCCTTGATCCACTCGGCGATTTCCGCGGCGTCCGAGCCGCTCTTGCGCTTCGTCGCGGCTTCCTCGCGGAGCTGCCGCAGCTCGGTCTTGTACACGAACTCCTTGCCCGCGGTGCCCATCACCGCCACGCGGGCGGTCGGCAGCGCGAGCACGATGTCGGCGCCGGTGGCATAGTTGTTGAAGGCCGCGTACGCCCCGCCGAAGGCGTTGCGCAGGATCAGCAGGATGCGCGGCGTGCGCACGTCGATGATGGCATCGAGCATCGCGCGGCCGGCCTGCACGATGCCCCGCGTCTCCTGGTCCTTGCCGGGCAGGAAGCCGGTCGTGTCCTCCATGAAGATCACCGGCGTGTTGTAGATCTAGCAGAAACGCACGAAGCGGGCGATCTTGTACGCGGCGTCGACGTCGATCTGCCCGCTGGCCACCGCGCTGTTGTTGGCGACGAAGCCGACCACGTGCCCGCCCAGCCGTCCGAACGCGGTGATCGCGTTGCGCGCGCGCTCGGGCTGGAGCTCGAAGTAGTCGCCGTGGTCGCACACGCGCTCGATCAGAATCGTCACGTCCAGCGGCGTGTTGAACCCCGCAGGCGAGTTGAACGCCTTGCGCAGCAGCGTGTCGATCTCCTTGGTCGGACGGCTGACCGGGTCGCTGGTGGGCTCGTAGCGGGGCGCGACGCGATTGGAGTCCGGTAGGTACGACAGCAGGCGCTGGGTCGTGCGCAGCGCGGCCACCTCGTCGGCGACGGTCAAGTCCGCGACGCCGCTGGCGCCGTGCACGCCCGGGCCGCCGAGCTCGTCGGCGGTCACATCCTCGCCCAGCACGTTCTTGATCACGCCCGGTCCGGTGAGGCCGAAGAAGCTGTCTTCCGGCTGGATCATGAAGCTGCCCTGACGCGGCAGATACGCGCCGCCGCCGGCGTTGAAGCCGAACATGCACATGATGCTCGGCACCACGCCGCTGATCTTGCGCAGCGCGGTGAACGCCTCCGCGTAGCCATCGAGCCCGCCGATTCCGGCCGGCACGTAGGCGCCGGCGCTGTCGTTCATGCCGATGCACGGGATGCCGCGCTCGCTCGCCAGATAGATCAGGTTCGCGAGCTTCTTGCCGTTGGTCGCGTCCATCGAGCCGGCGCGCAGCGTGAAGTCGTGGCCGTACAGGGCCACGTCCCGGCCGCCGATCTTGATCACCGCGGTCACGATCGACGCACCGTCGAGGTTCGGGCCCCAGTTCTGGTAGAGCACGCTGGGCTCGCTGCCGGGGTCCTTGAGCAACTCGATGCGCTCCCAGACCGTCATCCGGTTCTTGGCGTGCTGGCGGATGATCTGGACCGGGCCCGCCGCCACGTAGGGCCGGCGCCGCAGCTCCTCGCCCGCGGCCAACGCCTCGTCGTAGGGCCCGGCCGGGGGCGCGGAGGCCTTGTCCACCGGCGCCGGGACGCCCAGCGGCTGCTCGAGGCTGGGCAGGACCGAGCTGCCGGTCGCCCTGGGGGATTTCGGGTTCGCCATGCGATCTGCCACGGACGGGGGTGCGTCGGGACCCTTCATTTACCTTAAAGCGCGAAGCATGCTGCGGGATCTTTGCAGATCGTGCAAAAGCGCTGCGTGCCGGCGGGCGCGTGCCGGCGCGCCCGCCCCATGGGGCCTGCGGCCGGCCAAGGGCCCGATGTGGCGGCGGCCCCGCTCGTGCGTTCAGCACCGCTGCGCGCTTTCCGCTGGCGGCCGGCTCACCAGAAGTCCTGGCCCGCTTTGGTGAGCAGCACGGTCAGCCACTGCAGCGCCAGCACCAGCGCGAGGGTCGCGCGCGGGCGCCGCCTTGAGCCCGCGCGCAGCTCCACGGCGCACAGTGCGCAGCCCAGGGGCACCAAGAACAGCCACAGCCGCCCGGTCTCGGCCTTGGTGTGACCGAGGAACGCGAGCGCCAACAACACGGCGGTCGCGACCAGCGCCGGCAGCACCAGCCCGGAGCGGTCGCCGCGCAACGCCCGTAGCAGCGAGCGCCGCACTCCGGCGAGCGCGAATACGCTGAGCGGCACGCCCGCCCAGACCGCGAATTCGAGACCGTTGAGCCAGGCGAAGTACACGGTCTCGGCCGCGCCGCCGTGCCACGCCTTCCAGCGCGCGTGAAACACCAGGGCGCCGCGCAGGCGCGTCGCAAAGTGGTAGTGCAGCCCCAGCGCGAACAGCGCGAACAGCCCGCAGAAGCCCGCGGCCGCCCAGAGCCCCGTGCGCACGAGCGCGCGCCCCGGGCTGGTCGCGGCGACCCCGGGCTGTAGCGCGACCGCGGCGGCGAAGCCGGCTGCGACCGGCGCCGCGAGCAGCACGGGGAAGGTCACGAACGCGCCCAGATACAGCCAAGCTCCCGCGCACACCGCCCACCACGCGCTGCGCGTCCGCTGCGCGCGCGCGCTCATGAAGACCGGCAGCATGAAGAGCAAGGGGATCAGCACCTCATCGGTGTTCAACGTCATCAACGTGACCGACGGCACCACCAGGTAGAGCAGGCACGCGCACAGCGCGGTCGTCTCGTCGACCAGCAGCCGCAGCGCGAGAAACAGCGGCACGAGCACCGCGTACGACAGCAGCGGCCACAGCACGGCCGCCAGGTCGCGCAGCGCCTCGAGCCGCGCCTGGGGCGTGGGCGCGTGCGCCAGCCCGCGCGCCAGCCGCTCGGTCGCCATGTAGAAGAGCAGCTGACCGGGCGGCTTGGTGTGCGCGTAGGGGCCGAGCTCTCGATCGGCGAGCTTCGCCTCGTAGTTCGTGGCCACCGACCACATGCTGGACTGCTGCACCGCCTCGAGCGCGAACTCCGCGTGCCCGGTGTGCACGATGCGGTCGCGCATGCCGTCGATGCCGCGACCTTCGCTCCAGGCGAAACCCTGCTGCGAGCCGTAGCCCAGCAGCACCAGCGCGCACAGCACCAGCCAGGGCCGCCCGCGCACGCGCTCGAGCAGCAACCAGCCCAGCGCTGGCACGCAGGCAAGCGCGAGCACCAGCAGCGGCGGCCCCAGCTGTTTGGACTGGGGGACGAACATCCATCCCGGCAGCGCAGCCAGCAGCGGCAGCTGCAGCCCGAGCACGCTCAGGTGCACCAGCGCGAGCAGCACGAACGGCCGGCTGCCCAGCTCCAAGGCGGCGCGCGTCAGGCTCAGCAGATTGTCGCGCAGCGCAGCCATGCCCTTCCTGTGCCGCGTGTGTCCGCTCGCGGGCCCTTGGCCGAAATGAAGAGCCGAAATGCGAAGAGCCAGCCCGTTTCCGGGCCGGCTCTTCGGGGATTACGCCGCCACAAGGGGCAGCTCGGGCTAGTTGCCGCTGCTGTCGCCGCAGGTCGGGTTGACGCAGATCGCGGACCCGTTCTCGTGCCCGTCACGCTTGGTCGCGGCCAGCGTCTCCGGCCGCGAGTCGCACACCCAGGCCGGCGGGCAGTCGGAGTCGGTGCTGCACTGCAGCACGCAGGTGTTGAGCTTGGGGTGGCAGAACATCGAGTGGTCGATGCCGTCCTTCCACTTCGAGCTCGGCGCGGCCAGCCGCACCTGGCAGGCCATGTCACCCATCACCGGTTGGCCGTTGAGCTTGGCGGTGTCGCCGCAGGGCGAGCCGATGGTCGGCTGCTCGATGTTTGGCGCCAGGTCGGTACGGCTGTTGGCCAGGCTCTGGGTCTCGTTCAAGCACTCCAGCTTGACCGTGACGCCGGTTGGCGGCTTGGCCATGTTGGTGAAGGCCACGCGCTGCTTGGACATGCCCGTGCAGCTGGTCTGCACTTGGTCCGAGAAGTCGTCGTAGAACCAGCCCTCGCTGTACATCGTACCGTCCGTATCGGTGGGTATGGCTTGCTTGGCCATCGTCGTCGGATCGGTCTTGACCGCGAGCTGCGCCACACGGCAGATCGCGCCGCCGTTGGGGGTGGTGGTCGCGCCGCCCTGATTGGGGTCGAGCAGGAACTCGAAACCTTGCTGGTGGCACATGGTCGGCGTCGAGATAGGGGCCGCCCCTGGCGGCGGAAGCTCCCACACCACGTTGCAGCCCACCAGGCCGTTGGAGTTGCGCACCAGCGGGCGCGGCAGACACACGGCGCCAAGCTGCTTGGCGATGATCGCGATGATGGTGTCGAGCGCCGGACCGTAGTCGCTCTGGCAGATTGACTGCACGATGGCGTTTTCGCCGAACTTCTGTGCGACCTGCACGACGCGGATCGGCGGGTCGGCCTTGCCCACGTCGCTCACGCACGAGTGTTGCAGGGTGTCGTCGTCGGGATTGGGCGTGCCCTGCGTGTTGACGACCTCCTGCATGCTGGGGTCGGCCAGAATCCCGGCGTAGAAGCTGTCGCGCTGCGTCTGATCGCTGAAGTCGATCTTGGAGATCACCTCGGGTTTCACCAGGTCGACCGGCACGCCGGTGATCGCGGCGTAGATGACTAGGTTTTCGTTGCCCGGACGCAAGGCCTTGAAGCCGTTGACGTAGCGCTCGACCGGGTACAGCGCCTGCTTGTTGTAATAGCAGCGCAGGTTCGGGCCCTCCATCACCAGCGGGTCGTTCGGGTCGAGATACGGCGCCGGCGTGAACGGATGGGTGTCGGACGCCGAGCAGTCGTCCTCGTCGGTGAGCACGATGATGGCGATCAGCGACAGGCCCTGCGTCGGATCGTTGCGCAGGAAGCCCGCGTTCTCCACGTCGCCGTGGCCGAGCAGGCCCTGGCCGGTCACCGGGTCCGCCAGGAAGGTGATGCGGTTGCTGCCGTCCGGATTGGGCATCGGGTCGACCGAGGGCCACAACGCCTTGAGAGGCGCCTCGAGCTGGTGCTCGTAGCCGCAGCCTCCGGTGCCGACCACGGCCACGCAGGCGAAGTCGGTGGCGGTCTGCGTGGGGTCGCTCGACCCGGCCATGAAGGACAGGAAGGGTGGATAGGAGGTCTGACAGCCCTGCACCGCGGCGCTCGGCTTGTTCTGCAGGATGCCGTCCTTGCCCAGGCCTACGCAGTTCTGGATGCCATCGACACCGGGCAGACCCATGTCGCTGGTGACCACGCCCAAGTGCAGATCCTTGGCGGGCGGGAACATCGTTCCGTCGGACTTCATGCCCGTGGTCATCACCTGGATCAGGTGCGGGAACTGCGCGCGCAGCGCGGCCTGCTTGTCACCCATCGAGTCCGAGTCGTCGACCATGAACAGCATGTCGACCTTGTCGATGTTGGTGACCGCGATCTCCGCGACCACGCCGGAAACAAGGCAGGGGTTGAGGGGCTTGAGCTTGCGGGCCAGACAGCCGCTGAGCAGCAGCATGCCCGCCAGCAGCAGCACGAACATCACGGCAACCAGGCTGCGTCCTCGCGAAATCATCGATCCTCCATCACCCGCCGGCTGCGAGCCGGCCCGTCCGGCGCCTACCTTAGTCCACTGGGGCTCTCGAGATCAATCTCGCCCAGTCCGGAAATCCAAGCATTTCCCTGGGGTTCTGCCCAACCAGGGGTCCAAGCCGAGCAATTCTGTGCAACATCCGCACCAGACCAAGGCGCTTCGAAATCATTGCACTCTGGGCGCGGGACTGGCGTCCAGTTGCCAACTCCATTGTCACTACCGCCAACTCGATTGAGAGGTCCAGGCAAGCTGTGACGGGGCTTGCAAGAAGTATCCAGGGGGTCGACAATTGTTGCGGAGTGGGCGGCAGGCCCGCAGTCAGGCCCCATGCGCAAGGTCTTGGTCGTCGACGATGAGGAGAATATCCGGCTCGTGCTGCAGACCCTGCTGCGCAAGCACGACTACGAGGTTGCGGCCGCCGAAAGCGCCGAGCAGGCGCTCGCGCTGTTCGAGGCCGAGCAGCCGGACTTGGTGCTCGCCGACGTGCGCATGCCCGGGATGAGCGGCATCGCTTTGTGCGAGGCCCTGCGCGCGCGCGGCAACGAGGCGCCGATCATCGTGATGAGCGCCTACGGCTCGGTCGAGCTCGCGCTCGAGGCGATGAAGGCCGGGGCCTACGACTACATCGCCAAGCCCTTCAAGCAGGACGAGGTGCTGCTGGTGCTGGCCAAGGCCGAGGAGCGCGAGTCGCTGCGACGCGAAAACCGCGCGCTCAAGGAAGCCGTGCGCCACGAGCGCGAGCTCAGCGAGCTGCTCGGCCAGAGCGACGCGATCCAGAAGGTGCTACGCCTGATCGACAAAGTCGCCGAGTACCGCACCACCGTGCTGATCCAGGGCGAGAGCGGTACCGGCAAGGAGCTGGTGGCGCGCGCGCTGCACAAGCGCGGCGGCCGCGCCAGCAAGCCGTTCGTCGCGATCAACTGCGGTGCGATCCCCGAAACGCTGATGGAGAGCGAGCTGTTCGGCCACAAGCGCGGCGCCTTCACCGACGCTCACAGCGACAAGCGCGGCATCTTCCAGGAGGCCGACGGCGGCACGCTGTTCTTGGACGAGATCGGCGAGCTGGCGCCGCCGCTGCAGGTCAAGTTGTTGCGCGCGCTGCAGGAGGGCGTGGTGCGGCCGCTCGGCGCGACCAAGGACGTGGCGGTCGACGTGCGCGTGGTCGCCGCGACGGTGCGCGATCTGAGCAAGGAGGTGGCCGCCGGCCGCTTCCGAGAGGATCTCTATTACCGGCTCAACGTGTTGCTGATCCAGGTGCCCCCGCTGCGCGAGCGCATCGACGACGTGCCGCTGCTGATCGAGCACTTCATCAAGCGCAACAACGCCAAGCTGGGCACGCGCATCAAGGGCATCGATCCGCGCGCCCGCAAGTTGCTGCTGAGCTACCACTGGCCGGGCAACGTGCGCGAGCTGGAGAACCTGATCGAGCGTGCCGTGGTGCTGGCCGACGGCGAGGTGCTCGGGCCCGACGACATCCCCGAGCGCGTGCACGAATCTCCCGACTCGGTGGCGCGGGTGCTGCACAGCGGCGAGCTCTCGATCAAGAAGGCCTCGCGCGTGGTCGAGGAGTCACTGATCCGCCGCGCTCTCGACAAGACGCGCGGCAACCGTACCGCGGCCGCCCGCCTGCTCGAGATCAGCCACCGCGCGCTGCTCTACAAGATCAAGGACTACGGCGTACAGTAGCCAGGCCGTGTCCCCAACCCACGCGACAGGTTGCTCCGCTTGCGCGCGGCGCTGATCGCAACCGTGCTGGGCGCCGGGCTGCTCGCGGCGCGTGCCCGGGCCGAGGATTGGCTGGCCTCGCTGCCGGACTGCGGCGCGGCCGAGTCGCCCAGCCTGCCGCGCTTCGCGCTGCTCTATCCGCGCGCAGGCCTGCCCGCGCTGCTCCACGCCGGCGACAGCCTGGTGGCACGCGTGCGCTTGCCGGTCGCGCTCACGCCGCCGCCCGGGATCCAGCAGGCGCGCGCGCTGACCGGCTGGCGCGCGGAGCTGCTTGGCCATGCCTGGCCGCTGTCCGCCGCGCCGGCCGCCGGCTCGGCTGGCGGCGAGCCGCCGGGCGAACGCCACCCGCTCGAGGTCGTCGACGTGCGGCCGGACGGCGCCTCGTCCTTGATCTACCGCGCGACAGTGCCGATTCCGGCCTGGGTGGCGCCGGGCAGCTACGACTTCGCGCTGTGGGCGCCCGGGGGGCAGGGGCGTGCCGTGCTGGCGCTGCGGGTGCTGGCGCAGGGCGCGTCGCCGCGAATGGCCTGGATCGCGCAGGACGCGCCGCCGGCAACCGCGGCGGTGGCCGCGCTGCCTTTCGACATGTTCGTGCGCGCACCGGGCGGTCCAGCGCGAGCGTCCGGTGCCGAGGCCGGCGCGGCCGAGCCTGCGGGCGAGCCGCTGCCCGCGCTCGCCGCCGCACCCGTGCTCGATCCGCACGCGCTGGTCGCCGCGCTGCGCATTGGCGACGGCCTGTGGGTGACCGCGCGCTGCTCGCCGGCTGCGCCTGCGTTCGAGGACGAGCTGGCCAGCGTGCAGGCGGTCGAACGCCGCGGGCGCGTGCAGCCGGCACCCGCCGCAGGGCTCGGTGCGGGCTTGTTTCAGCCCTTCGGCGGCCCGCCGCGCGCGTGGCCCGCGCCCGCGGCGCTGCAGCTGCAGCGCGAGGGCGGGCAGCTGCGCGTGCAGCCCAGCCCGGACTACCCGGGTGGGGCCGCGGAGCTCGGGCTGCTGCTCGCGCCCGACGGCCGCCGCGTGCGGGCCCAGGACGCGCAGCTGGCCTGGTTTGCGGGTGGCCCGATCGCGCCCGGCGCGCCGCCGCCGCCGCGCATCGCGCGGGTCCGGGTCGCGGCCGGGCGTGCGGCGCTGTTGCAACCCGGGGCGCCGGCCGCCGCTCTGCCGCAGGTCCGGCTGGCGCTGCCCGCGCGCGGGGCGCTCAGCGGCGAGCCCGCGCAGCTGCGCGTGCGCGGCGCGCCAGCCGGCTCACGCGTGGCCTGGCGTCTGGACCAGCGCCGCACTCGCTTCGGGCCGACGGCGATCGAGGCGGCCTTCGTCCCGCTGGGCGCGCACCGCATCGCCGCGCTGGTGCTCGCACCGGACGGCGCCCGCACGCTGCTGCAGGCCGAGCTGCGCGTGCGCACCGCGCAGGCCTCGGCCTGCCGCTGCACGGCCGCCCCGGCGGCGGCCGCGACCGGCTGGTGGCCGGCGCTTTCGCTGCTACATCTGGCGCGGCGCCGGCGGCGCGGGCAAAAAAGGCGCGGTGCGCCTGGCGTCCGGAATAGACTGCGAGCCGAGCGGCGTTTGAGGGCTGACAGTGATGGCTAGATCTTGTCTCGGGGTTGCGTTGATCCTCGCGCTGCTGGGCGGCTGCGAGGCCCAGAACATCCCCAACACCCGCGTCGAGGACACCGCTCAAAATCGGGAAGTCATAGATTTTGTGGAGCGGTACCGCAAGGCGGTCGAAGACCGCGACAGCGCGGAGCTGCTCGCGATGGCCTCCAAGTTCTACTACGACGACATGGGGACCCCGGCGGGCGAGGACGACGTCGACTATGATGCGCTCAAGGCCGGGCTCGAACGCCTGCGCAACGAGGTGCTGGCGGCGCGATACCAGATCAGCTACCGCGGCCTGACCTACCTGCCCGACAACCACATGCTGGTGGACCTGCTCTATACCGGGTGGTTCAAGGTCACGACTCCCGACGGCCCGCAGTGGCGGCGCCGCCTCGAGCCTCACCGTATCGTGCTGGCGCGCGAAGACGGGCAGCTCAAGATCGTCTCGGGCATGTAGGTCGCAGTGGGCGCGCAACCGGCGGCTCCCGCTTGTTGAACCGCAGGGCCCGCCCGCGATACCCTCGGTAGACCTGTTCAACGGGAGCGCCGACACCCTCCCGCCCGCGAGAGCTCCGACGGAGCCGCACGCTGCCGGACGGGGCGTCGTGAGGAGCGCCGAGAGGTTGGCAACGCCCGTGAACCGATTCCATCGCGCCACTCAGAATCGACACCAGCCCGTGACCTGCGAGCGTCAGACATGAGTCGAGGGATGGCGGCTCCAAATCGTTGAAGCTATGGGTGGCGGCTCAGAGTCGAAGAAGCAGCTCGGCAAGATCCTGCTGCAGCAGAAGCTGGTCAGCATCGACGAGCTGCACGAGATGCTCGAGGACCAGAAGCGCGAGCCGGGCTCGCGGCTCGCGTCCGCGGCCACGCGCGCCGGACGCCTCAGCATGAAGGACGCGCTGCGCGCGCTCAGCGAGCAGCACGACGTGCCCGGCATCGACCTCACCGAGCAGATTGTGGCGCTCGCCATGCTGCGCCTGATCCCGGCCGAGATCGCCCACGAGCGCTGCGTGTTTCCCTTGCGCGTGGAGGGCGAGACGCTGCTGCTGGCGATGTCCTCTCCCGACGAGAACGACCTGATCGACGAGATCGAGTTCATCACGGCCAAGAAGATCCAGCGCTGCGTTGCGCTCGACGGCGTGGTGCGCCGGGTGGTGAAGTACGCCTACGAGGCGCTCGAGCGTGGCGACGAGTACTACGTCGGCGCGCACGTCAGCGAGGGCCAGCTCGCCAACCTCGGGCTGCCGAACCTGCCGCGCGCCCCCGAGCCGCTGTCTGCCTATCCCGCGCCGCACGCGCCCGCGCCGGCCGTGGTCGCGGCGCCGCCCGCGGTCGCGGCGCCACCCGCGGTCGCGGCGCCGCCCGCCGGTGCGGCGCCGCCCGCCGGTGCGGCGCCGCCCGCCGGTGCGGCGCCACCCGTGGTCGCGGCCGAGCCGCCCGTGGAGCCGCCCCCGCCGGCGGCGTCCGAGGCCCCGGCGATGGACCAGGCCTTCGCGCATCGCATGCATCCTTCGACCCCGCCGCAGGCGCCCGCGCTCGATCCCGGAACGCGCGCGCTGCTCGCGGTGCCCGACTCGGGGTTGCGCGCGCGCCTCGAGCAGGCCTTGGAGGAAGCCGGCGTGAGCGCCTTCTGCGCTGGCGACGGGCGCACGGCGCTCGAGCTGATCCGCGACGAGGCGCCGGCCTTGCTCGTGCTCGACCTATCTCTGCGCTCGCTGCACGCGCTCGACGTCGGCCGCAGGCTGCGCGCCAGCCAGCGCTTTGCGGAGCTCCCGATCGTTGCCTTGGGCGACGGCGGCTGGCGGATGGGTGAGGACCTGCGCGAGGGCTTCGCGATCGAGCACTTCTTCGAGCCGCCCTTCGACCTGGCGCGGCTGGCGCGCACCGTGCGCCTGCTGCTGCAAGGGCAGCCCGTGCCCGACGAGCCGCCGCCACTCAGCGGCGAGCCCGAGACGCGCTGGACCGAGGCGATGCAAGCCTTCGAGCGCGGCGACCTCGAGACCGCGATCGTGCAGCTCGAGGGCGCCGCCGCGCTCGATCCCGACGCGTTCGAGCTGCAGTACCACCTGGGGCTGCTGTACGGCCGTTGCGACGATCTGTTCGCGGCGATGGCCGCCCTGGAGGCGGCGGTGCGGATGCAGGGGCGCCACTTCGCCGCCATCAAAAATCTCGCGATCGTGTATCAGCGCGCCGGGTTCCGGCTCAAGGCGCTCGACGCCTGGGAGCGCGCGAGCGCCGCCGCGCCCGACGAGGAAACGCGTACGAACATCAAGCAACACATGGTAAGTCTGCTCTGAAAGTGCAGCGGGATCGCGCCCGGACGACGGGGGGCGCGCTCCGCTGGGATGACGCTTCCATGAAGTTCCTGTGTGGCAACTGCAAGGCGAAGTATCAGATCGCCGACGAGAAGGTCGCCGGGCGCACGCTGCGCATGACCTGCCGGCGCTGCCACGAGGAGATCGTCATCCACGGCGAGCCCGCGGCCGCGCCCCAGCCTCAGGGCTATGCGGCCGCGCACGTGCAGCCGGCGCGTCCGCACGCGCCCCCGCCCCCGCCCTCGCCGCTCGGGGCCGACTTTCAGATGCAGGTCGCGAGCAACCAGCGCCCGCAGGCGCCGGTGCTGACGCTCGACGAGTGGCACGTCGGCATCAACGACGTGCCGGTCGGGCCGATGCGCCGCGACGAGGTCGCGCGCAAGCTGGCCTCGGGGGTGATCACGCTGGATTCGCTGGCGTGGCGCGAGGGGCTTGACGACTGGCTGCCGATCGGTCGCATCCCCGAGCTCGCCATGCTGGTGGCGCCGCCGCCCGCGCTCGGCCTGCCGCCGCCGCCACCCGCGATGCTGACGCAGCCCGCGCAGCGCGCCGACATGCTGCCGCTGGGCGGGCGTGCGGGCGCCGGGCCGGGCTACGGAGTCGAGGAGTGGGCGCAGCAGCCGCCACCGTCTCACGCGCAGTCGCACTCCCAGGTTTCGGTCAACCCCCTGCTCGACGGGGGCGCGGTCGAGCGCCGCACCGGGCTGCCCTCGGGCCCGGTGATGTTCGCGCTCGCGGGCGGCCTCGCGTTCTTGATGTCGGCGCTGGCGATCATGGGCGCGCAGTGGCTGGTGCGCGAGCAGCGCGCCAACAGCGCGGCCGCGGCGCCGCCGCCTGCCGCCGCGCCGCAGCCGGTGCAGCCCAACCTGCAGCTGCAGCAGCCGAGCGAAGAGCCGACTGAGCCGGGCGGGCAGATGGTGATCGGGGCGGCCGAGCCCGAAACGCCGGGTTCGTCCTCGAGCTCGTCGCGCAGCAGCAAGAGCAGCAGCGCCAGCGCCAAGCAGCCGGCGAAGAAGGAGCTGACCGCCGAGCAGAAGGCGATGCTGGAGCGCATGGGCGGCGACACCTCGGCCGCGCCCAATCTGCGCGCGCCCAGCAGCAGCAGCAGCGGCTCGTCGGCGCACGGCAGCGGGGGGCTCACCGCGCAACAGCTCTCCAAGGTGGTGCTCAAGGGTCGCGAGAACCTGCAGCGCTGCTATGAGACCGCGCTGCGCGGGTCGGGCTCGGACGAGACCGTGCGCATGGACGTCAACATCTCGGTCTCGGCCGCGGGCAACGTCACCAGCGTCAAGACCAGCGGTCAGGGCCTGCCCGGCATGGCCCAGTGCATCGAGCGCACCGTGCGCATGTGGCGCTTCCCGAACGCGGGCGACGCCACCAGCACCAAGTTTCCCGTGGTGTTTCAGCCCGGATCCTGACCGGCAGCGCGGTGCGCCCGCGTCAAGGCGGCGTCTTCTGGTCCTGTTTCATGGTCGTTCGTTGCGTCCGCGCCGCGTGATCGCTACCGTGGGCGGCGTGGAAGCGAGCGCGCTCGGTCAGCACGTGCTTCAGGCCCTGCAGCTGGCGTTGTGGCTCGCCGCGCCGGCGTTGCTGGCGAGCCTGCTCGCCGGCCTGTTTAGCGCCGTGCTGCAGGCCGCGACCCAGGTCCAGGATCCGGCGCTGTCGTTCGTGCCGCGGCTGCTGGCGGTGGCCGCAGCGCTGTTGCTGAGCGGAGCCTGGATGCTGGCCCGGCTGGTGGCGTTCACCACGGCGCTGTTCGCCGAGCTGGCGCGGCGCGGGCCATGAGCGCGCTGGTCCAGGGCGGGCTGCAGCCGCAGGCGCTCGCGCGCGAGCTGGCGCTCGGCGTGCTGCTGCTGGCGCGGCTTGCGCCGCTTTGCTGGCTGGCGCCGTGGCTCGCCGTGCGGCGCGCGCCGGCGCCGCTGGCACTGGCGGTGACGCTGGTGCTCGCGCTGTGCTTGTGGCCGGTGGCGAGCGCGGGCGCTCCCGCGCTGCCGCTCGCGTTGTCCTCGCTGTTGGCGCTGAGCCTGCGCGAGGCGTTGCTCGGCACGGTCTACGCGCTCGCGCTGGCGCTGCCGCTGCTCGCGCTGGAGTGGGCGGGCCGGCTGTACGGCCGCTTCTCGGGCACGCCCGGCAGCGAGCATCCCTACGCTGCGCTGCAGCTGCTGCTGGGGGTTTCGGTGTTCTTTGCGCTGGGCGGACACCGGGTCGCGCTGCGCACGCTGGCCGACGCGCTAGCGCGCAGGCCGCTGGGCGCGCCCGCGCCGCTGCACGCGCTGCCGGCGGTGGCGCTTTCCAGCGCGCGGCTGGTCGGCGACGCTTTCGCGAGCGCGCTGCTGCTTTCGCTGCCGGTCGGCGCCGCGATCGGTCTGGCCGAGCTCGCGGTGGCGCTGGCCGCGCGCAGCGCAGCCGGCTCGGGCCTCACGCTGGCGCTGCTGCCGGGGCGCGCCGCGCTCGGCCTGCTCGCGGTGTGGGCCGCCACGCTGATCCTGCTCGGGTCGCTGCCCGAGCTGCTCACCCACGGGCTGCGCGCCGCGCGCGTGCTGCTGCAGACGCTATGAGCACGAGCCTGCCAAAGCCGCCGTGCCTGCTCTCCGCCGACGTGCTCGCCGCGCGCGTGCACGAGCTCGGCGCGCGCATCACCGCCGACTACCGCGGCCGCGAGCTGGTCGCGGTGGCGGTGCTCAAGGCCAGCTTCGTGTTCGCCGCCGATCTGATCCGCTGCATCGAGCTGCCGATGACGCTCGATTTCCTGGGCGTGCGCAGCTATGGCGACTCGACCGAGACCAGCGGCGTGGTGCAGATCACCAGCGACCTCACGCAGCCGGTCGAAGGCAAGGACGTGCTGCTGATCGAGGATATCGTCGACACCGGGCTGACGTTGCGCTTTCTGCTCGAAAATCTGGGCACGCGCGGGCCGCGCTCGCTCAAGCTGGCGGCGCTGCTGCACAAGCCGGCGCGCTCACGCGCTGCGGTGAGCATCGACTACCTGGGCTTCTCGATCGACGACGTGTTCGTGGTGGGCTATGGTCTCGACCATGCGCAGCACTACCGCAACCTGCCCTACGTCGGTGTGCTGCCGTAGGTTCGATACCGGGAGGGGAATGCGCCCCTCCCGCCCCGTCGGCAAAGCCGCCGGGGCCCCACCCTCCTGCGAGGCTCGCTCCGCTCGTGCGTGCTGTGATACCGTGACTTTGACGCGCACGCGCCCGTCCCGGCGCAAGGAACACTCGGGTCGACCGTGAACGCGCGCTTGCAGCGGCTGGAGCAGCTGATCGCCAAGGGCAGCAAGGACCCCTTCGTGCGCTATGCGCGCGCGCTGGAGCTGCGCGGCATGGGGCAGCTCGAGGACGCGCTCGGCGCGCTGGAGGAGGTGCGGGCGTTGCACCCCGACTACGTGCCCACCTTCCTGATGGCCGGGCAGATCGCGGCGGAGCTGGAGCGCACCGAGGACGCGCGCGTCTGGCTGCAGCAGGGCGTGGCCGTCGCCAAGGCGGCGCGCGACGAGCACGCGCGTAGCGAGCTTCAGACCGCGCTCGACACCCTGCCGGAGTGAGCCGATGCGGGCGCCGCCTGCGAGCACGGCGTGGCGCAGCGGTTGCTGCGCGCTGTCCCTGGCGCTCGGCTGCGCGCGGCCGGCCCCGCCGCCGCCCGTGCAGGTGGCACCCTCGGACGCGCGCATCCGCTACACCGGGCGCTTCGAGCACACGGCCGGCGCCGTGCGCTTCGGCTGGCCCGCGAGCGCGATCGAGCTGGCGTTTCGCGGCAGCTCGCTGCGCGCGCGGCTGCAGGACGTGCCGGTCGAGGACCAGACGCGCGACACTGACTGGATCTCGGTCGTGATCGACGGCGGCCAGCCGAAGACCTTCGCGCTCGCCGAAGGCTTGCACCTGTATCCGCTCGCGCGTGGCCTTGGCCCCGGCACGCACCGGGCGGCGATCTACAAGCGGACCGAGGGCCAGGTCGGGGTGATCGCGCTGCGCGGCTTCGTGCTCGATCCCGGCGCGAGCCTGCGCCCGCCCCCGACCGCGCCCTCGCGGCGCATCGAGCTGGTCGGCGATTCGGTCACCGCCGGCTACGGCGACGAGGGCAGCGCGCCCAGCTGTCAGTTCAGCCCGCGCACCGAGAACAGCCTGCGCAGCTTCGGCGTGTACGCCGCGCGCGAGCTGGGCGCCGCGGCAGTGATGATCGCCTGGAGCGGCAAGGGCGTGACCCGCAACTACGATCCGCGCGATGCGCTTCCGCTGCCGGCGGTCTATCCGCGCGTGTTGCCGGAAGAGCCGCGGCTGCAGCCCGACGCGGAGGCGGTGCCGGCCGACGTGGTGGTGTTGAACCTGGGAACCAACGACTTCTTCGCGGGCGTGCCGGACGCGCAGCGCTTCGTGTCGAGCTATCTCGCGTTCGTCGCACGCCTGCGCGCGCGCCACCCGCACGCGCTGTTGGTACTGGTGCTGGGTCCGATGCTGGCCGACGACTTTCCGCAGCCGCAGGCGCGCAGCACGTTGCGCCGCTGGCTGCTCGAGGTGCAGGCGCAGCGGCGTGCGCTCGGCGACACGCAAACCGCGCTGCTCCAGCTCTACGTCGATCCGGCCGAGGGCTTCGGCTGCGACTTTCACCCCAACGTCTCCACCCACGCCCGACTCGGTCACGAGCTAGCCGCGCTGATCCGCGCCGAGCTCGGCTGGTGAGCGTGGGTCCTGCACTCCGCGGAAGGTGCCCCCGTGCGCCCGATGCGATACGCTTTGTGCGATGCTCCCAGGCCGCAGCGCGTCCTTCGCAGCCGTCCTCCTGCTGTGCGGGACCGCATGCGGAGGCCGCAGCCCAATCGTGGTCTCGCCGCCGTTCGATGCCAGCGCGACGGCCGCGACCGAGCAGTGCAACGGCCTCGACGACGACGGCGACGGCAAGCTCGACGAGGGCTTCCGCGACGCGCAGGGCAACTACCTGAGCGACGCCCACTGCGGTAGCTGCGGGCACAGCTGCAACACGCCGATCGCGAACGCGGTCTCGGTCGGCTGCGAGCTGCTGCGGGGCACGCCCACCTGCGTGGCGCGCAGCTGTGCCCCCGGCTTCGGCCCCTCGCAGAGCGGCGGCTGCACCGCGCTCGACGACCACCTGTGCATGTCCTGCCGCGACGCCGGCAATTGCGGCACGCTGCTGTCCGCGCGCTGCGTCGCGATCGGAGGCGAGCAGCGCTGCACCCACGGCTGCGAGCGGGGTTGCCCGGCCGGCTACAGCTGCGAAGGTGGGGATCACTGCGCGCCGGTCGCCGGCAGCTGCGAGTGCAGCGCGGGCGCGCCCGACTTCACGCTCGCCTGCGAGCTGCGTTCCGTGCTCGGCCGCTGCGCCGGACAGGCGCGCTGCCAGGGCGGCGTGCTCTCTGCCTGCACCGCCGGGCAGGAGCGTTGCGACGGCGCCGACGACGACTGCGACGGCAAGATCGATGAAGGTTTCGCCGACGCGGTCGGCGCTTACTCGCTCGATCCGGCCAACTGCGGGGCGTGCGGCGTCGACTGCAACCGCGATGCGGATGCGGGCGTGACGCTGGCGTGCGGCGGCGATCCCTTCGAGCCGAGCTGCGTGACCTTCTGTCCCGACACGCTCGACGGAGTCCAGCTCGGCGATCACGTCGACGCCAACCGCAACCTGGCCGACGGCTGCGAGTGCGTGGTGCGCGCGCTCTCCGATAGCAGCGGCGCGCCCGCGGTCGAAGGCCAGCTCGACGCCAACTGCGACGGCGCCGACGGAAACGTGCTCTCGAGCTACTACGTCAGCGTGGGCGGCGACGACGGCGGTCCGGGCTCGCCCACCCACCCGCTGCGCAGCATCGGCGTGGCGATCGCGCGCGCGGCGGCCTCGCTCGGCGGCAGTCAGCCGCGGCCGGACGTGTACGTTGCGTCGGGCATCTACACCGAGAGCGTTACGCTGCTCGACGGCGTGCGCGTGCACGGCGGCTACCGCAGCGACTTCCTCGCGCGCAACCCCAGCGGCTTCGAGGTGGTGGTGGTGGCGCCCGCCGACAGCCCCGCGCTGGGTGGCGCGGCGCTCACGGGCGCGCGCGTCGGGCTCACGCCCACGCTGATCGAGGACGTGACCTTCCGCGGGCGCGATGCGGCGCAGAGCGGCGAGCCCGCGATCGGCGTGCTGCTGCGCGACCCGGGCCCGCAGCTGAGCCTGCAAAAGGTGCGCGTGCGCTCGGGCCGGCCGGGCGCGGGTCGCGGGGGCGCTGCGGGCCAAGCCGGTGCGGCGCCCAGCACGGCGGCCGCCGACGGTGCGGCCCCGCGCGCCGCGATCGAGGACAGCGCGCACGACTGCCAGCCGGGCGCGGCCAACCGCGGGATGGGCGGCGGCGGCGGCCGCAACCTGTGCGGCGGGCTCGACGTCTCGGGCGGCAGCGGCGGCAGCACGGGTTGCCCGTCGCCCGCCGCGCGCGAGGCCTCGGGCCTCGCGGGCCGCGCAGCCTCCGGCGCGAGCCCGGGCGCGGCGGGGCAGGGCGGCACCGATCTCACCGGGCCGCTGGTCGGACGCTACTCGTGCCCCGGCACCTGCTGCGGGCTGTCGGATTTCGAGGTGCCGACGGTGTTCGTGCAGGCGACGCCGGGCGGCGCCGGCGGCAACGGGCTGCGTGGCGTTGCCGGCGCGGCCTGTGCCGATCCGATCGGCAGCGTGAGCGCCGCGCTCGACCTGTGGTTCGCGGGCACGGCCCAGAACGGCCGCGCCGGCAGCGCGGGCGGCGGCGGCGGCGGCGGCGGCGCCGGCGGCGGCGTGCACATGGATTGGATCAGCTCCGTGTGCGAGTTCGCCGACGGGCTCGGCGGCGGTGGTGGCGGCGGCGGCGCGGGCGGGTGCGGCGGCAGCGGCGGCGGCGCCGGCTCGTCGGGCGGGCTGGCGATCGGCATCCTGATCCACGCCAGCAGCGTGCAGGCCTTGCCCGTGCTCGATGGCGTGGAGGTGATCACGCAGGACGGCGGCAGCGGCGGTGACGGCGGGGCGGGCGGCGACGGCGGGCTCGGCGGCGGCGGCGCGTTCGGCGGCAGCGTGCCCGAGGCGCTGCGCTCGACGCCCACGCTGGCCGGGCCGATGCCGGGCGAGCGCGGCGGCGTGGGCGGCGACGGTGGCGCCGGCGGCGGCGGCGGCGGCGGGTGCGGGGGCAGCGCGATCGGGCTGTGGCTGACCGGGCTGGGCAATCGTCCTGACCTGCGCGCGCGCCTTCAGAGCGGCAACCTGTTCACGCTCGGCGCGGGCGGGGCCGGAGGTCGCGGTGGCGGGGGCGCGGTGCCGGCCGCGGCCGGCGCAACCGGCAACAGCGTGGACGTGTTGGTGCAATGAAGGACGCGCTCGCCAGGCTGCCGCGGTCCGTGCTCGCGCCGCTGTGCGCGCTCTGGCTGGGCGCGTGCTATGCAGCCCGGCCGTGTCAGCCCGAGCAGTGCAACGGGCTGGACGACGATTGCGACGGCGTGACGGACGAGGGCTTCGCCGACCCGCGCGGCCGCTACACCAGCGTGCAGGACTGCGGCGGCTGCGGGGTGTCGTGCGACGCGGCGTTCCCGGACGCGGCGCGCACCGAGTGCGTGACCGACAGCGACGGCGCGTCGCGCTGCCGCATCGCGCAATGCCCGCCAGGCCAGCGCCTGCCGAGCCCGGACAGCGGCAGCTGCGTGCCGGCGACCGAGGTGCTGTGCATGCCGTGCGATAGCGACGCGGACTGCGCGCAGTGGACCGAGGGCGCGCGCTGCGTGCCCGACCCGACGGGCGCCAATCGTTGCGGCCGGCCGTGCCGGCTGCCGAGCGACTGCCCGCCGGGCTTTGCGTGCGACGCGGCGGCGCCGGGCGATCCGCTGTTGTGCCGGCCGAACAACGGCAGCTGTGCCTGCGCCGGCCCGGCCTCGGGCGCGCAGCTCGGATGCTTGCTGCACAACGCCGCCGGGCTCGCCTGCGCTGGCCTGCAGCAGTGTGGGCCGAGCGGCCTGAGCGCCTGCGTGGCCGCGCTGCCCGAGAGCTGCAACGGGCAGGACGACGATTGCGACGACAAGGTCGATGAAGGCTTCGCCGACGCCGCGGGGCGCTACCTCACCGCGGACAACTGCGGGGCGTGCGGGCAGCCGTGCGAGGCACCGGGCCCGCACATGCGCGCGAGCTGCGTCGCCGATGGCGCGGGCGCGCGCTGCGACCTGAGCTGCGAGCCCGGCTTCGTCGACGTGGACAAGCTGGGGGTCACCGGCTGCGAGTGCCAGCTGATGCCGGGGCCGGGCGTGGTGATCGGCGCCGACGCCAACTGCGACGGCAAGGTCGATCCCACGCCGGAGCTGATCTTCGTGGCGCAGACCGGTGACGACTCCAACGACGGCATGGACGCCTCGCGTCCGGTGCGCACGATCGCGCGCGGGCTCGCGCTGGGCAAGGCCAGCGAGCGCAGTGTGCTGGTGGCGCGCGGCATCTATCCGGGGCCGATCGATCTGGTCGACGGGGTGTCGCTGTTCGGCGGCTACAGCCCCGATTTCCGCCAGCGCGACGTGGTGCTCAATCCAGTGCTGATCGAGGCGCCCGCGGGCGCCGGTGGCGCGCCGGTGCTGCGCGGCAAGAGCCTGCAGCTACCCGCCACCATCGACGGGCTGACGATCGAAGGCGGCGAGGCCGCGCAGGCCGGGGAGGGCAGCACCGCGGTCTACCTCGATCGCTGCAGCGACGCGCTCACGCTGTCCAACCTCACCGTGATTGCGGGCAGGGCGGCCGCGGGCGCCGATGGCGCCAGCTCGAGCGACAACCTCGGCCGCTTCGGGCTGGCCTCGCTCGGCGCGCTGGCCGGCGCCGACGGCGCGCCCGGCATCGACGGCACCGCGAGCGGCGGCGCGTGCGTGCCGATCGCGGGCGGGGCGGCGGGCGCCAAGCTGTGCCCGCGGGCCGACGTCAGCGGCGGCAGCGGCGGCGGCGCCGACTGCCCGGACCTGACCAGCGCGTGCGTCAACGGCAGCGGCATGCCGTGCGGCAACGCCGGCTGTACCGACTTCACCGACAGCAGCGGTGTGTGCGACCTGGCGGCGGCCAAGGCCGCGGCCACGTCCGGGCCGAGCGCGCAGCCCGGCCGTGGCAGCGTGCCGGGTGCGGGCGGCGAGCCGACCTACGCGGCGCCCACCAACCGCAACCTGTGCGAGTTCTGCGACGACAATCCCTCGCTGCCGCGCAGCGGCGGCGCCGGTGGTGACGGCGCGCCCGGTGGCGACGGCACGCCGGGCGCGGCGTGCGACGCGAGCGAGCAGGTGGACTTCGCCAGCGGTCTGCTCGCGGCGGGCGGCGGCGGCGATGGCGCGGACGGCGCGGACGGCTCGGGCGGCGGCGGCGCCACCTCGGGCTCGGGCTACGCGGTGATCGGCAACACCGAAGCGGGTTGCACGGACGAGGCCGGCGGCAGTGGTGGCGGCGGCGGCAGCGGCGGCTGCGGCGCGCCCGCGGCGTACGGCGGCGGCGGCGGCGGCAGTGCGGTCGGCGTGTTGATCCGGCTGCCGAGCGGTGGCGGCGCCGGGCCGCAGCTGTCGGGCGTGCGCATCGTCACCGCGAGCGGCGGCGCCGGCGGCGCCGGCGGGATCGGCGCGGGCGGCGGTAGCGGGGGCGCGGGCGGCCTGGGCGGCGTGAGCGATTTCTGGTGCGCGCGCAACGGCGGGCGCGGCGGCGACGGCGGTCGCGGCGGCGCGGGCGGTGGTGGCGCGGGCGGCTGCGGCGGCGGCAGCTACGGCGTGTACGTGGTGGGCACGCCCCCCGCGGGTTACGCGGACGCGCTCGGTCGGGGCGCCAGCGTCGAGGGCGCGGGCGTGGCCGGGCGCGGTGGCTCCGGTGGCTTTTCGCCCGGCTTTTCGGGGCCCAACGGCCGCAACGGCGCCGCCGCGGCGGTGCACGTCAACCCGGGGTGAGGGGCTCAGGTTGACCCCCGCGCGGACGCGGGTATGCTCCGCCGACTTCCGAGGAGCCTTCCGGAGCCAGCCATGCGCGACCTGATCAAGCTGACCTGCCAGGACTGCAAGCGCGACAACTACGTCACCGACAAGAACAAGCGCACGATGACGGAGAAGTTCGCGATCAAGAAGTTCTGCAACGCCTGCCGCAAGCACACCGATCACAAAGAAGGCAAGATCTCCAAGGGCTGAGCGCGCAGCGCCGGAGCACGCGATCAGAGCTCGCGATTCGGGATCGAATCACAAGCTCTGATTTAGCGGCCGAGCGCTTGGCGCAGCTCGCGGATCTGCTTGGCCCGGCTTTCGCCCGGCGGGGCGAAGCGTTCGCCTTCGAGGTAGGTCTCGAGCGCCGGGGCGAGCTCGCCGCGGCGTTTGAGGTCACCGCCCAGGTAACGGTAGAAGTCCCAGCGCACGTCGCTGTTCGCGAT
This sequence comes from uncultured delta proteobacterium, assembly GCA_963778655.1. GTDB lineage: Bacteria > Myxococcota_A > Polyangia > Polyangiales > JAFGIB01 > CAVZVA01. The sequence goes on along the minus strand of CAVZVA010000003.1, from coordinate 435,673 downwards.
CGCGAGCCACATGCCGACCGCGGCGAGCGCGGTGGCCACGGCGTGGCGGCGCGGGTCGCGCGGGCTGCGCGCGTAGAGCGCGGCGGCGGTCACGGCGAGCAGCGCGACGCCGGCGGGCGCGCACGCGAGCAGCGCGCCCGGCAGGTCGATCATGAAGCCGACCAAGCCGAGCAGGCCCGCGCACAGCAGCGCGAGCGCGAGGCTGGCGAGCTTCGGCGGCGGGCCCTGCGCTTCCCACTCGAGCGCCTGGTGCTGCAGGAAGCGGGCCGGCCAAGTGAACACGGTCGCCAGCCGATCGACCACCGGCAGCGGCAGCAGGAAGCAGCAAGCGAGCGCCAGCATGTAGTAGCTGAACCAGCCGATCTGCAGGCCCATGGCCTCCGCGCCCACGTGCAGCACGATCGCGAGCCCGAAGCCGAGCCCGCACAGCGCGCGCACGAGCCGGCTGCCGAGCCGATCCTGGTGCACGGCCAGCAGGTAGCAGGCGGCGAGCGTCAGCTCCTGTGGGATCACCAGTGTCGCCAGCAGCGACCATAGCCGCTCGCGCGGCAGCCCGAAGCGCCCCGCGTACTCGACCAGACCGGCGAACGCCTGGTCTGCGGAGCTGATCTGGCGGATGGTGTGCCCCTGCACCCAGCTGCGGTCCATCTTGGCGATCGCGGTGAAGGTGTAGACGATCGCGACCGTGGCGCCGAGCAGGCTGAAGCCGAAGCCCGGCCGCAGCAGCGGCGGCGCGCTGCGCGCGGGCGTGTAGAGCCAGGTCGCGATCGCCAGCGCCGCTGCGAACAGGAAGAACGCGACCCAGGTGTGGCCGCGGGCGTCGATCGTGGCGTAGGCCAGCGCGATCGCCAGCACGCTGCTGGCGTAGACGAAGCCCGCACGCTCGGCGTGTGCGGCTTGCGGCTGGCCGGAGCGCTCGCGGCGGCGTTGCTTGCGCCCGGGCTCGGGCGGCAGGGGGGGGTGGATCTCGAGCGCCGAGGTTTGCGGAAAGAAGGCCAGGCACAGCAGGATGAGCGAGAGGAAGTAGTGGTGCTGGTAGCTGTCGAGCATGCTCATCGACCAGGAGTAGGTGTAGAGCGCGAACAGCACGAGCACGCTGCTGCGGCGGATGCCGGTCAGCGCGATCACCAGCGCGAGCAAGCCCGTCAGCAGCAGCACCGCCACGTAGGAGCGCGCGCTGGGCAGCGGCTGCAGCGCGTCGAGCCAGGCGAAGTGCGCAACGTTGAAGCCGGCCACGCCGTAGCGCCCGGCGTGGCCGATCATCAGCATCCAGGTGTCGAGCGCGAGCATCAGCAGAAACAGCTTGGAGAACAGGTACGCGCGGCTCGCGCCGTGCTCGCTGTAGAAGAAGCGCTCGAACGCGTTCACGACTGGTCCTCGCGCTTGGCTCGGGGGCGTGGCACGGCGAGTCTCATGGCGCCGCCTTGGCACGGGTGACGCGGCCGCTCTGGCAGCTCATGTCGAGCAGCAAGGGCGGCAGGGCCGTGCCGTCGGTGTTGGTGCAGCGGCGTTCGAAGCGGACCGCGTTGGTGTCGGGCTCGCGGCAGCGGCGCCGCATCAGCGCGCGCACCACCTGCGGCCGGTTGCGCTCGAGCATGCCAATCCAAGCGACCTGTACCGCCCGGGTGAGGTCGACTGGCCGACGCTGGCCCGCCTCGACCTGATACAGCCGCACGTCGCAGCGGTGCATGCGCACGGTCGAGAACATGCGCCAGCTGAAGCGCTCGTCGTCGCCGCGGCCGCCCAGGTAATAGCGCAGCGGCATCGCCACCTGATAGAGCAGAAACAGCAGAATGAAGGCATTGCTCGCGCGCCGGCCGCCGAGACTCGAGGGCGCGGCGGCGGCTGCTGCGGGCGCCGGCGCGTCCGGCTGCGGCGCGTCCTGTTCGGGTGGCTCGGCCCCCGGCGAGGTCGCGGGTGCCGTAGCGGGCGGCTGCTCTGGCGGTTGCTTGCCCTTGCGCCGTCGTTTCGCCATCGCGCGCGCTGGTCTATCACGAACCGGCGCGTGCGGGCTTGCCCCTTCGCAAGGGGCGCGGCTTGCTCGCCGCCGCTCGCTTTGGCACGGTAGCGGGGCAAGCGCAGGAGGCGTGATGGCTCTCACCTATTCCAACGGCATGGCGACCGGCACGGCGGCGCCGCCGTTCTCGCTGCCGGGCGTGGACGGCAAGACCTACTCGCTGGAGTCCTTTGCCGGCGCCGAGCTGCTGGTGGTGATCTTCACCTGCAACCACTGCCCGTACTCCAAGGCCGTCGAGCAGCGTCTTGTGGCGCTGCAGGACGACTACCGCGGGCGCGGCGTGCAGCTCGTCGCCATCAATCCCAACGACGCGCAGGCCTATCCGGACGACTCGTTCGAGCACATGGTCGAGCGCGCGCGCGAGATGCACTTCAACTTTCCCTACCTGCGCGACGAGAGCCAGCAGGTCGCGCGCGCCTACGACGCGGCCTGCACGCCGGACATCTTCGTCTTCAATCGCGCGCGCGCGCTGATCTACAACGGCCGCCTCGACGACAACTGGCAGCACGCGGACAAGGTGCTGCGCAGCGACCTGCGGCTCGTGCTCGACGCCGCGCTCGCGGGCCGCGCGTTCGACTTCGGGCCCGTGCACTCGATGGGCTGCTCGATCAAGTGGAAGCAGTCGTAGCGCGGCAAAGGTCGTGGTGCTGGCCGGCATGGCGGGCCGCGCCGACGAGCGCCGGCGGACGCGGACCGCGACCGGCGCCGGGGGCTTGCCTTCGGGCGCGGGCCGGTTAGAGTCCGCACGTTCTTGGTGAGCGTAGCTCAGTGGTAGAGCACTGGATTGTGGTTCCGGTGGTCGCGGGTTCAATCCCCGTCGCTCACCCCAGCAGCCCGACGGAGCGCGTGGGCGCTCCGCGGCAGCCCGCTAGCGAGGCTGCGCTTTAGACCCACGAGACCTGCTGGTTGGAACGTGGCAGGACTGGGCCTCGCTAGCCTTCGGTACCGGGAGGGGCACGCGTCCCTCCCGCCTCGCCGGCAAAGCTGTTGGGGCCCCACCCTCCCGCGGGGTCGCTTTCGCTCCGGCTCTCGAAGCTTGACTCCTTGGTGCAGATCAGCCGGATTCAAGGACTCTAGTCGCGCAGGCCGCGCCGGTATTCGAGCGGGGTGTGACCGGTCCAGCGCTTGAACGCGCGGTGGAACGCGCCCGACTGCGAAAAGCCGAGCAGGAACGCGATTTCGGACAGACCGAGGTCGCGCGTGGCCACGTAGCGCAGCGCCAGCCGCTTGCGCAGGTCGTCGAGCAGCGCGGTGAAAGTCGTGCCCTCCTGCTCGAGCCGGCGCGCGAGCGTGCGCGTGCTGACCTGCAGCAATTGCGCGGCGCGCACGGCGGACGGGTCGCCGCCTTCGAGCTCCTTGGCGATCAGAGCCCGCACGGTCTCGGTGAAGCTGGGGACGCCCGGCAACTCGGCCAGCATCCGATCGGCGTGCTCGCGGATCAGGTCGTGCAGCTTCGGATCAGCGCTCGGCAGCGGTGCCTCCAGGTAGGCCCGGTCGAACACGAAGCCGTTGAACGGCTTGTCGAACAGCACGGGGCTGCCGGCGAAAGTGAGCGCGTATTGCTCGGTGTTGGCAGGCTGCGCGTGGGTGAACCAGACCTGCGGCCGGGCCGGGCCCGGGCTGCGTCGCAACATCGAGGCCGCGACCTGGAACGAAGCCGACTGGAAGTCGGCCGCGGCGCGGGGCAGGGGCACGCGGCTGTCGAGCCGCATCCGCGCGAGGTCGCCGTCGAGCTCCAGCTTGAACTCGAGCGCCTCGTTGATCAGACGCAGGTAGCGGGCACAGACCGCGAGCGCGTCCCCCCAAGTCGGGGCCGAGCGTGCCGCGTACTCCACGACGCCGTAGTCGCCGAGCGAGATCTCGCGCGCCGCCTCGAGGCCCAGGTCCGGGTCGCCCGTGATCTCGATCGCCCCGCGCAGCAGCTCCAGCGCGACCGCCATCGGCAGTCGCTCGTCCGGATCCAGCTGAGCGGTGGAATCGAGCAGCTGGACGGGAAAGCCAGGATAGCGGCGCAACAGGCTCCAGAAGGGCTGCAGCAGGCGCACCGAGCAGCACAGCTCGGAGGCGGGCTCGGCGGCCTGCTCGGCGTCGAGCAATGCGTCGAGCTCATCGGCGGCAGCCACGCGCGCGGTCCTTACGCCCGCGTGGCGCGCCTTCCTGCCTCCCGCACCCGGCGCAGGAGCTCCTCGGCGGTGGTGATGCCGACCTCGAACGCGAGCGAGGCCAACCGCGTCTCGATCGCCAGCGCGCGCGTCGCCTTCACGGGCGTGCCTTGCCGGCGGGCCGGGGTCCCGGCGGTTTGCCCGGCCTTGCGCTTGGCATTGGTGCGGATGGTGTACACCTGCGCCTTGCTCAGCGTGATGCCCGCCTGCTTGCCCTTGGCGATCACCTCGTCGGCCGAGAGTGTCGGCAGCGCGCGCACGAACGCGCTCTTATTGACCGTCTTCGAACCGTTGGTGCTTGGGGCTTTGGGCATGCGCAATGATCTCCTCTGCGGGTGCCGCAGGCAAGCACACCGCCGCCGCCCACGCAACGGGAGCAGCGCTGTTCGCGCGCCGAACGCCAGGTGGCCGCGCCGCGAGCCCGCCAGGGCGCTTCCACGGTCGACGCACGCCCCCAGCCGTTGTAAAAAGCCAGGTCTCCGCCAAGCGCCCGTAGCTCAGCTGGATAGAGCGTCGGACTTCGGATCCGAGGGTCGGGGGTTCGAATCCCTCCGGGCGCGCTGCCCAACTGCGCTCAATCATTGCTCAATCACACAGATCAATTTCACGTACCCGTCTCTTTGCCACGCTGTTGCCACGCCGCAGGCTTTGCGCGCTGATCGAGAGCGGCGATCAGCTTCGAGTCGCCACCGGGCGCGAGGTGGCTGTAGCGCAGCGTCATCGTGATCGTGGAGTGCCCGAGCCACTCCTGCACCTGCCTGATCGGCACGCCCGCAATCACGAGCTGAGAGGCGAACGAGTGCCTCAGCTCGTGCCAACGGATGCCCCGCAGGCCCGCTCGCCTGCAGGTGATGCGCAACCGATCGAGCAGACTCCAATCCTCCAGCGGCTCGCCCTTGCCGTTGCAGAACACGAGCTCGCTGCGCAGGTGCTTGTGCCGCTTCAGCGCAGCCCCGAGCGACGCCGTCATCGGCACCTTCCGCTCGCGACCGTTCTTGGTCGGCCCAACTTCCCCGCGAATCACCGCCTGCCTGATCACGATGAACCGATTCCTGAAGTCGACGTCGGCCCACTTGAGCGCCAGCTGCTCGCTCACGCGAGCCCCGGTGTGCAACGCGAAGAGCATCATCAGCCGCTCCTCCTCGTTGCGCGCCGCCTGTAGCAGCGCCTCCGACTCCTCGCGTGTGAAGAAGTCGAACCGCGCTTGCGGCACCTTCACGCGCTGAAGCCTCGGCACCGCTGGCAGGCGCTCCCAATCCGCCGCGGTCGCGAGGATCTTGTGCAAGGTCCCGCGCACGTTGTGGATCGTCTTCGCGCTCAGCCCTGCGCCCCGATGATGCTTGCGGCACTTCATCGAGGCGAAGAGCTTGTCGACCACCAGCCCGCGCACTTGATCGAGCGGCACCGAACGAAGGTGCGGCAGCAAGTGTACGCGCAGGTGAGCTTCGACTGCACGCGTCGTCGATGGACGAAGTCCTGCAGCCTTCGGGTAGACGTCGAACCATTCCTCGGCGAACTTGCCGAAGGTCGGCACCTCCTTCTTCGCCAACGGCGGCGGGCTCAGCGTCCGCGCGATGTGAGCGCGCTCGGCCTTCTCCGCCTCCAGCTTGGTGTTGATCTCCGGCGTGCCGCTGATGCGAAGCTTCCGACCATTCGGAAGCGTGATCTTGATGCGGTAGCGCCATTGACCGTTCTTGTCGCGTCTAACTGCCATGGGGGATCTGCCCTTCTGGCGTCGGAACGCGTGCTCGTGTCTCGAGCGAGTCTAGCACGCGCCGGGGGATGCGGATCAGCCGGCCCACGCGCAGGACGGGAATGCGGCCCGCTGCAATTTCGGCGCGAATCGTCTTGTGATTCACGCGCAAGAGCGCAGCGCACTCTGAGACGCTCAGGTACGGCGGCTCCCGCGCCGCGGCTGGAATGCCTCCAGACAACGTGCGGTTCTTCGGTGCGGCGGAGCCGGCGTCCATGCGATGCCATATTATTCCTACTATGGCATCGATGCAACCCACGTCGGCCGCGGCGCGCGGGGAGAAGCCTTCGCGGCGCGGGCCGCGGCGGGGCCTCAGCCGCTCCGCTTCAACCCGACACCTTGCGCTTGTGCTGCTGGTTCAGTTGCGAAATGACGTCGCGAGTGCTCGATTGCGTGGTGAGATGGTCGCTGTACCGGGCCGCCGCCTTGGTCCCGATGCCGGCGTGGTCCGAGATGAGCTCGGGGCTCGCGTTCGCGGCCTTTGCGAACGCGATGCGCCCGGTCAAGACGACGTCGTCGAGCTGGTAGTCGTCCCGACTCAACCCCTTCACGCCGCCGAGAAACGTATGCCACGCCTGGGTGGCCGTGCGCTGGGACATGCGCTTCTGAGCGCCCTGAGGCTGGGTCGCGATCCAGAGCGGCCCCTTCAGGCGGGAGCGGCTGCCGAGCCAGCCGTCGCTGCGGGCTACCTTGAGATAGTCGGCGATCGCCGCTCGAGCCCGATCCGTCATTTCGAAGGGCCGTTGCCGGTATTTGTTCCCCGCGCAGGGGCGCAACACCGCTTGCTGCACCACGTGGATCCGGCTCGCCGCCGGGTCCCTGACCACCTCCTCGATGTTGAGCCAAATGGCTGCCCCCGTGCGCAGTGCGCCGTCCCAAAGGAGGTAGACGAATGCACGCGTGCGCAGCCCGACAAAGCCTTCCTGCTCGGGCCAACGCTCCAACGCCGCGACGATTCGGGTTTGGTCTCGGGAGTCGAGGATGAGCGCTGCCCGTGTCCGCATGTGATTCCGTAATTTGCCTTTTTCGGCATCGATTTCAAGGCGTTCCCGCTCAGTAGATGTCCTTCTTTCGAGGCACGCGGCTGTGCTGAAAACCCTGAGGCGGGTCCCCCGGTCGCCTTTGCGCCGGAGCTAGCTCCGCTCCTGACGTCACGAACGACTGCCCGCCCGCTTGTGCCCGCCCGCCGTCGGGCCGCGCCGCAGCGCGGCCAAGGCCCGCCTGCCGGCAGTGAGCGCGGAACGTCTCGTAGGTCATCATAACCCTGCGCTCGGCGTGCAGGACCTTCCAGGTGGCTTTCATCGAGTGTCCGGCAGCAAGCGCGCGTTCGATCAGCGGCCGCACGACAATGAACGCTGCCCGCTGGCTGCCCTTCAGCGACGCCTCTTTCGCAACCCGCTCGACGAACGCTGCCAGCTCTTTCTCTGTCGTCACTCGCTCTCCCGCCGCGTTGAGGCCGCGTTTCGACCGCCCCGGTTCCGCGTCGAGTCTCTTCTACTTCCCTTTCTGGCGTCGGCAAGTGCCGAAACAGACTTTTTATGGCATCGTACAGAAGAGAGGGCGGCTTCGGGACGAATGCAGCACGCAGCAGAAGCGCAGGCAAGATGTGGGAATGTAGTGACACATTCCCCGGGCCTCATTCGCGCCAAGGCGCTCAACGGGGCTCATTCGCGCCTACCGGTGCTCAACGCTCGTCACGCGGAGGGCACGTGATGCAGACCGGAGAGCGCCCTCGACGCCGCCGACGCGATCGCTCGGTGCAGTTCCGCGCGACCGCCGAGGAGGTCGCGGCCATCACCGCGCAAGCGCGGGCGGTCGGGCTGAGCGTGGGCGCGTACCTGCGGGCGGTCGGTACCGGCTACCAGCCGCGCTCCGTGGTCGACCGGGACCAGGTCGACGCGATGCTGAGGGTCAACGGCGACCTCGGCCGGCTCGGTGGGCTGCTCAAGCTCTGGCTCAGCGACGACGCGAAGCTCAGCCAGTTCGACCGAGGGCAGATTCGGCAGGCGATCCTGTCCGCGCTCCGGCGCATCGACGAGAACCAGGGGAGCCTCCGCACAGTCATCGGGCGAGCCCTGCGGGATAGGGGCGAGCCGTGATCGCGAAGGAAGTCGCGATGCTGAAGGCAGGCGGCAGCTTTCGCGGGCTCGTGACTTACCTGACGAGCGCTCGGGGTCACTTCTCCACGGCCACATCGGCCGATTGACGGGTACACCTGCGGACTTCGGTGAAAGCCCCAGCACGCGGCAGGTGCCGCTATTCACAGCTTCGGCAGCTGCGTGCCTCAACTAACGCCGTCGCGCGATAGAGGACAAAACGTTGATCGCGTCTGCCAGGCGTCCGCCGTAGGGCTTCATCCACGGCTGCGGCGCGTCGGGCGTCAGGCTGATCCAAGCCGTGTCTTGACCGCCGGCTCCGCCGTGCTGCCCGAGCTTTCCGATCACGTGCTGGAGCAGGATCGACTTCGGCAGGGCCCAACAGTGTGCGTCGAACGGAGATACCCCGAGACAGATCGCGAACTCGTAGTCCTGATTGCGAACCTGTTGGAACTTGTAGACACCCGTTTCCCAAAGCGTCGAGAACTTGATCTCGGCGCGGTGTCCGTTGATCAAGCGGTCGGCTTGACTGTCCCCCGTGTGGGCGACGTCGAAGTTGCGGGCTGCGAGAAAGCCGGAAACCAATTGCTCGCCGATCTTGCCGACCCTTCGGCTCTTCTGGCTACGGATCCACGCGAACGGGCTGCCAGCCCAGGGGTCACCGTCCACGCGGTATGTCGGCTCGAGCAAGGCGGAGATTGCGGCAAGCGCCTGGACCTCCGGGTCGGAGATGGTTGTCACCAGCTGGCCTCGGTCAGAAGAGCGACCCCTGCACCGTCGCTTTCTGTGAGGCCATGAACCCGACATGCTCGGGTGAGTAGGCGGCGAGCCTCGAAGCCATGACGGCAGCAGCTTCCGGGTTCTCGTCGATGAGCACGAAGTCTCGCCCATGGATCGCAGCGGCCTCGCCCGCAGTACCGCTACCAGCGAAGAAGTCGAGAACCACGGCGCCCGGATCGCTGTGGACCAGGACCGCTCGATTCAGGATGCCGAGCGGCTTTTGCGTTGAGTACCCGGTTTTCTCGCGCCCGTTGGTCGGGACAATCGTGTGCCACCAGACGTCGGTAGGCGTCTTCCCGCGAGCTGCCTTTTCGGCGCCCACCAAGTCGGGCGCCATGTACGGGATACGGTCGATTGCGTCGAAGTTGAACACGTAGTCGGTCGGATCGCGCGCGTACCAGAGGATCGTGTCGTGTTTGGCAGGCCATCGATTCTTGGGCCGGCCGCCGTAGTCGTAGGCCCAGATGATCTCGTTGATGAACGACTCGCGCCCCAAGAGTTGGTCGAGGGCAACCTTGATGTAGTGCACTTCATGTGCGTCGAGATGCACGAGCAGACTTCCACGCGGGGCGAGGCATCGCAGACTAGCCTCGATGCGGGTCATCAGGAAGCTGACGTAGTCATCGAACGAGTCGGCATACCCGCTACGGGCAATGCGTTCGACTCGGTACTTCCGCCCGCCAAAGCCCTCTCGCTTGGCATCTGGATCCGACTGCACCTTGAGCCGATCGCGCACTTGAGCCCGGCCGGTGTTGAAGGGCGGGTCGATGTAGATAAGCTGGGCGAACCCGTCTGGAAGTGTCGCGAGGGCGGCCAGGTTCTCGGAGAGGATGATTTTTCCCATCAGTGGCTCCGCTGAGCAGGCTATGCCGTGCAGCGACGCGATGTCCATGTCCGCCGCGGGAAATCCCGCGGATCCGAGCGATCGCGTCAAGCCGCGGCTAACGCTGCCTGCTCTTCTGCTGCTTGTTGATCTGCGAAATCACCGCGCGAATATTGCTCTACCGCCGTGCCCAGCAGCAAACATGGCGGCGGGCAAACACGGCAGCGACTGTGCCCGCAGCCGCGACGCTGGCGGCCCGTGGGCGCCGCGGAGATCTTCGTGGGCGCGGGTTGCGCGCTTCATGAAGCCGTTTCCCGACCATGCCGCGTGTGCGGGTCGGTCTCGCCGGTACGGAGGTAGCGCTCGACCTCGTCGGCGGTTCTGGCCCGGCGGTCGTTCATGGGCCGACCTCGGTGTCGAGCCAGCGGCGAACGTCGGCGCAGGCGTCCACGAGCGAGAGACGGGGTCCCCAGAACATCGGGCCGATCGCGTCGTGCGCCTTCTGCACCGTAGACCAGCGGTCGTCGTCCTTCGGGGCGAAGGCCGCGTGCATCGACGAAGGCAGTGCGGCGATCCGCTTTTGCGCCAGCATCTCGTCGGCGAGCGCGCGCACGCTCGAGTAGTCGGAGAGCGGCGGCAGTGCGTTCTTGGACCTCACGATGCGTGCGGCGTCCTCGAAGTGGCGCACGAAGGTCGCGGGCGCAGTATTGTCGCGCGGGAGACGACGCATCAGCGCGTCGAGCTTCTCGAGCAGCGTGACGAGCGGATGCACGCAGCGCACTGCCCGCGGGCGGTTGTCGTCGAAGTCGCCGAGCTGCCCCAGCCTCTCGAGGTGCTCGTGCACGAACGAGGTCATGTCGCGCGCCACGAACGGCGTCACGCGGGCACTGCCGACCTCCAGGAGCACGAAAGGCCGCAGCACCGACGCGAGCGCCGCCTGGTGTTTGCCTGGGTAGTCGACCCGGAGGTTCGCGTTGCGGAAGCTCGTGTCGACGATGTTGCCGAGATTCACCTTCGCGCCGGGCACCGAGAGAAGGTTGGCGAGCGCCTCGAAGTGACCCTTGCGCTCGGCCGTAGCCTTGGTGCCCTCGCTCTTCCAGTTCGTCACCGAGCGCAGAGCCGCGACGGCCCCGGGCTCGAGTTTCAGGTCGAGGTCTTCGGAGAAGCGCTCAATGAGGCCGAAGCCCTTCGACAGCGATGTGCCGCCCTTGAACCAGACGTCGAAGCCCTGCGCGTGCAGAGCCCACAGCGTGTGTGTGACCCAGTAGTCCTTCTCGACGAGGGCGACGCCGAGCCCGCGGTTGTTCGCGACGATCTGCAGGAGTTCGTCGAAGTCGGGGTCGTCATGCACGAAGCTCATCGCGCCGACGCTCCGAGCGCTGCCTTCACGAGCGCCTGCGTGCGCCGCGAGCCGTAACGTGTCGACATCGATGCGAGTCGGTCACGGTCGAACTTGCCCGCGCGCAGTGCAGCCTCGAGCGCGCCCCCCAGGTCTTCCCGCGCGGCCGCAGCCTGCTCGGCGTTCTCGAAGAGGTCCACGACGAACCACTCGGGCGACGGCTTTTCGGGGAAGGCCACACGACGCAGCAGGAACTGCCGACCACCGAAGCTAAAGCGACCCGAGCGCTTGGTGTTGTAGACGAGGGGCGTCGCAAACACCGCGGTCGTCCCGAGGCCGAGGGCATTCCAGCGCTCAGGGCCGGTGAACACGAACGGCTCGCCATCGAGGAAGGCGCGGAGCAGCGCCTCATCCGTCGGCGGCACATCTCCGAAGCGGCTGCGCTTCGGCGCCGCGAAGAGCCCGTGCGCGAGCTGCACGAGCTGCCCGTCCCGGACGAGCCGCTGCGCGAGCCGCGGGGCATTGGCGCTCCACTGCCCAAGCTCCCGCGTGCGATACACGCGGCCGGGCTCGAAGGTCGGCTGAGCAGCGGCAGTCACCGTCTTTTTTCTCCGGGAGCAAAGATACGGTGTTCGCCGGTCTTGCGCAAGGGCGTGGCCCATCAGTTGCGGTAGCACGGGTCCGCCCCGCATCCCGGTCGGGGCGGGTATATCTACGATCGAAGACATGCTACTAGATGTCGTCATTCGTTGACATTCCAGGAGATGTCACCGATCATTGACACAGCGCCGTAATGCACGTCCGTACCCCCAAGGAAATCGGCCTCGCGATCCAGGACCGCCGCAAGCAGCTCGGGCTCGATCAGGCCGAGCTCGCGCGTCGAGCGGGCGTGAGCCGCCAGTGGGTGATCGCAATCGAGCAGGGCAAGCCCGGTGCAGCGCTCGGCTTGGTGATGCGCACGTTGAAGGCGCTCGATCTGCCTCTCTGGCTCGGCAAGCTTCCGATCGCGCCCTCGGCCACGCCGCCCGCCATCGATCTCGACGCCGTCCTCGAGCGCGCGCGGGGCAAGCGCCAGTGATCGAGAAGTCGCTCGCCGTGCTCATGTATGGGGCGCGCGTTGGCACGCTGTTCTGTGATCGAAACCTGCGCCTGCGCTTCGTCTATGACGCAGCCTTGCGTGACACTGCCGATGCGGTTGCCCTCTCTCTGTCCCTACCGATCGTGCGCCGTGAGCACGGCCACGACGCGATCGAAGCGTTCTTGTGGGGCCTCTTGCCCGACAACGAGCGCGTGCTCGAACGCTGGGCCGGGCAGTTTCACGTTTCCGCGCGCAACCCTTTCGCATTGCTCGCGCACGTAGGCGAGGACTGTGCCGGCGCGGTGCAGATCGTGCCTGAGGAGCGCATGGACGCGCTACTGCGCCCTCAGGCAGCGCCGCAGGTCCAGTGGCTCACGCGGAGGGACGTCGCTCAACGCCTTGCCGCCCTGCGCGCCGACGAGACCGCGTGGCGCCGCGCAGGTGACGCAGGTCAGTTCAGCCTCGCTGGTGCGCAGCCCAAGACCGCGCTTTACTTCGATGGCCGCCGCTGGGGTCTTCCGCTCGGGGCAACGCCGACGACTCACATTCTCAAGCCCCCTGCCACCGGGCTCCACGGGCAGATCGAGGACGAGCACTTCTGCCTGCGCCTCGCGCGCGCGCTGGGCCTGCCCACGGCAGAGTCCAGCGTGCAGCGCTTCGGCGACGAGGTCGCGATCGTCATCGAGCGCTATGACCGCGTCCGGCTCACTGCCTCCGCGGCGGCCGCGATGGCAGCGCAGGCGGCTGCCGAGGCGGCCGCTGCCGCTGCGACAGGTGACGCAGGAGGCGCCGCGCGTGCAGCGGGAGCCGCAGCTCGAGCGGTTGGCTTCACGGAGCTTGGCAAGCAGCAACCAGTGCTGCGCCTGCACCAGGAGGATCTGTGCCAGGCGCTCGGCGTGAGGCCGCAGGCGAAGTATCAGAACGAAGGCGGCCCCTCACCCGGGCAAATTGCAGAGCTGCTCCGCGCGGCGTCCGATCGGCCCGCCGACGACGTGCAGACGTTCGCGGATGCGCTCGTCTACAACTGGCTCATCGCGGGCACCGACGCGCACGCGAAGAACTACTCGCTCTTGCACGGGCGCGGCGGCCGAGTGCGCCTCGCCCCGCTCTACGACCTCGCGAGCGCGCTGCCCTTTCCGGAGCTCGACCCGAACAAGCTCAAGCTCGCCATGAAGCTCGGCGGCCACTACCGCGTGCGGGAGATCGGCGCACGCGAGCTGCGCAAGACCGGTGAGGAGCTCGGCCTCGACCGCGGCGTCTTCCTCGCACGCTGCCGCGAGCTGTGCGCGGCCCTGCCGCCAGCAGCCGAGGCCGTTCACGACGAGTGCAGTCAGAACGGGCTCGACCACCCGATCCTCGAGCGCCTCGCGAACGTCCTGAAGGCGCGGGCTCGGAAGTGCGCGAGCGCATTGCGCGGTCCGCCCCGGACCTGAGCGTCGCGATCCGCACCGTCGAGCCCGGGATCGCCGGGGCTCATGTGCGCGTGCCCCCGCTCTCTCAGCGCTCGTTGCCGGGCGAGACGAACGCCTCGGCGCAGTCGACCGGATCGTCCGCGCTTCGCGCACAAGCGGCCGGTCGCTCTCGCTGTCTATGAACTCTCTCCATCCGGACCCCCCAACGCAATCACTATCATGCGGAGGAGGGCGCGTCCGATCGCCTCTGCGCCCGCCCCTCCAGCCAAAAGCAGACGAAGCCGCTCAGCGGTCAACGGCCCGTCATGCAGGTCGCGCACTATCAGCTCTACCAGGGCCGCCAAGGCAACGTGCAGTGCGGCCTGGGCGGTAGTGCTCAATCCTTCGTGTCCGTCCGGATCAGCAGCGACCAAAAGGTCTACCATGTCAGCGCACGTGTGACCCAAGTCGTCCGTTGCTCGGCCGCGAGCCGCCTTGGCGAACTCCCTCGCCAGGAAAAGGACCCGCCCGCGGTGCGGCTGCATCAGCTCGCCGACTCGATCGGTTTGCTCGCGCCTACTGAGCGTCCGCGTCGCGTTCAGACCCTCGAGGAGCCCTTGCGTCCCAAGCGCCCACTGACGGTCTGCTATGCGCGACAGCAAAGACCGTAGCCGTGTGCCTAGGAGGTGCGCGAGGTCGTCAGTAGGCGCAGTAGGCGGAATGAGTTGCTCCGGCAACGCCCATCGATCTGGCGCCGACTCAAGAAGGTCGCCGGGTGGATGATCAGCAAGTGGATCAATGTTGAAAATCACGGCCTCGGATGAAGTGCCGCACTCTGGCCCGAACCACACGAAAAGGTCAAACGTCGAGAAGAGGCGCACGCGCCCGAAGGTTTGGTGCTCGTCCCGGACAAGCAGCACCTGGTGGCCGAACTCGAACGGCGAGTCGGGGATTGGGAATGCGTTCTCGGGCGCGTACCAGACGAAGCGCGGCTCACCTGCGGCCAGGACGCGCTTGCCCTCCACCCAGTCCTTGAACGCCTGAAGGCCATCGCTCCGCGCGGCATCAGGCCAGCGCTGCGCAACGAAGTTGAGTGCGATGCGGCCGATTTCACGAAACGCATCCTCGCCTCCGAAGGACCACTCGATCGGAAGTATTCCACTAATAAAGCGCTGCCCCGCGCTCCGGGATTCCACTTTGACCGGTGTCCCCGCAGCCTTCTGCTGCGCTATCCACTCCTGCGCCTGTCGCTCGTCGGCAAACTCGACAGACACGCGCCTACCTCCATCCTCGTGCGGCTCGTCTGCAATCACGCGTGGACCCGCGAATGACGGGGTGCCGGTGTGATCGATGGTCAAGGTCCCGTCCGCAGAGTTCACTCGCGCTGGGCGGGGCCTTTTGGCGTGGTCCGGTCGGACGCCAATGACGCCATTAATGAAGTTGAGCTGCCGTGAAAGGTGCTCATCTAGCGCGGAGAATTTTGCGTTGCACGCGCCACAGAGGATGCCCTTGTTCATGCGTCGGCCGCCAAGGGCGGCGGGGAACGGATGCTCTCGCGAGCCCGTCTCTGCGCCGCAGTAGATGCAATCGGTTCGCCTCGTCATGATGCCCCACCCAGAGAATGGCTGTCGCCCCGTGTCCTTGACTGGCCCCGTTACTTGACTGCGTTTCGGCCCGCGCAGACGAAGCATTGATCATTTCCGGCCGAGCGCACATCCGAGATAGCTCTTGGACTGAGGTCGACGTCCTCCATGCAGGCGCAATCCCGACCACGGCTAGCACCCTACGCGGTCCGCCTACAAGCCCGATCGTGCGCCCGCCGCGCTATTTCCACGCCGCCCAGCGCCCCTCGCCTCCCAACAGCGATACGCCGCGCACCGCGCCAATACTCGACCGAAGCTCAGCGAACACGATCGCGCCAGTGCTGCGGTCGCTGTCGTTCGTGCATCACGGCAACGATGAGCACGTGATCACCGCGCACTTGGTAGACAATACGGTGCGGAAAGCCTCGAAGAGGGCGCTAGCGCAGATCATCCACGAGAATCGGCCAGCGCTCAGGCGCCGTCGCGATCTGCACGAGCGCCCTTGCCAGCGCGTCGTGGAAACGCGCGGCAACCTTGGGACATCGCGCTCGACCTCGTACCAGCGGCGGACGGCCTGCGCCTCCCTGGCTGCCGCTGGGTGCCATCGCAGCTCAATCATCCGCAGCGATGAGCCGCAGCGCTTCGTCGTTGGAGAGCGTGGCGACTTCGCCGGAGTCGACTTCCGCTACGCGCCGTCGTGCCTCGTCGATCCACGCCTGCTCGATCTCGGGGGCGACGGCCGAGTCCAGCAACTCGATCGCGAGCTCGCGGCGCTCATCCTCGGTGAGCGTCTTCGCTCGCTCCAAGACCTCTGCAGCCTTCGGACCCATGTACCAAGCCTAGCACCCGCGGCGAAGTGAGCCTCCGGCCTTCGCCGATAGCGGCATGCCGTCTTCGTTGCCACGTGGTTGCCACGACGAGGTGGAATCAGATGGAACGAGACGGTACGCGACGGACTGAGCCGGCAGCGGCCCTTCGCGACTGAACTCGGCGTTCTCACTTTGGAATTTCTCACAAGCACGCGTCACGACACCGATTTCTCCGAAGCGCGAAGCCGAGGTTCGAATCCCTCCGGGCGCGCGAGTTGTTTCGAGGGGTTGGAAGCCGCGAAACCTGCCTGGAGGAGAATGCGATGAGCGGGATGGATTCCGAGTGGCAGCACAGCTGTCGCGTCGCGCTTCGGGTCCGGCCGACGCGTGCGAAGCCTTCGCTGGGAGGTCATTGACATCCGTAGTGCCCTCTTGATATGTACGAGCACTACAAGATGCCTTTCATACGCCGCAAGCGGGGGCAAGTCCTCCTGGTTCACAATGAGCGGGTCGCAGGTGAGTCGCGCGTACGGCAGCGCGAGCTATTCCGCTTCTCCTCGGCAGCCGAGTTGGAAGACGCGCTTTCCCCGTCGGCATGGCCGAAGTGGACACGGTCGATCGCATGGAAGGAACGAGAAGTGGCGTTCGACTGGGACGCACTGAAGGACAAGCTCGCGGACGAGCTTCGCAAGTGGAGCGCGGCGCCCAGCGGCGGCCTTCACCGGCGTGACGGGAAGATTCAGCGTCTCGCGAACGAGCTGACCTCAGACCTTGCGACGCTTTCCGTGGCCCGGGCCGCGGATGCGGCCCTCGTCGAGCGAATGAAGCCGTCTCTGCATGCGCTTCTGGAGGCGCTGTCGCGCCTGCTTCCCTCATCCCGTTTGCAAGTCGCCGACAAGGAGAAGGCCATGGTACGCGCTCAGGCCGTCAACCAAGAGTCGATCGAGTCGATCTTCGACCAAGGCATGGAACACTGGTGGGCTGACGATCGGCGTCGTTCGCTGCCCTTGTTTCGCCGTGTGCTCAAGCACGATCCCCAGCATGCCGACGCGCATAACCACCTCGGGATTGCGAGCCTGGACGCTGGCAAGCTCAAGCCGGCCGAGGAGCACTTTCGCGCGGCCGCCGAAGGGGGCGTCCGGTCGCTCGAGCGCGACGGTAAGCGCGTTCCGTGGGCGTGCCACGAGAACCGACCCTACCTGCGCGCACTTGGCAATCTGGCCCTCACGCTCGCCGCACAGCGCCGCTGGCGTGAAGCGCTCTCCTTGCACGAGGAGCTGTTGCGCCTGAACCCAGATGACAATCAGGGCGTGCGTTTCCTGGTTGGGCTCGAGTACCTGCGAGTCGGCGACGCAAAAGCCGCGCTGACGCACCTGCTCAGAACATCGGGGGAGGAGCCGGGCTGCACATTTGGCCTCGCTCTGGCGACGCTCATGTCGAACGGATCGAACGCAGACGTAGGCGAGGTGTTGCTCACCGGATTCGCCAGCAATCGCTACGTCGCGCCCATGCTGCTCGGAGAGAAGTGGCAACGGCTCGACGGCTTTCACGGCACCAGCATGGCTGAGCCAGAGTGGGCGAAGGACGTCATCGATGGCCAAGCCGACCTCTGGCAGGACGTGCCGCGCGGAGCCGAGGTCCTGCGCTTCTGGTGGCTTGCGCCCCCTGTCGCGGCGTGGCGAAGGCAGCTCGATCAGGTGACCGTTGGACTCAAGAACGTGCCTTCGGATGAGCGTTCGGCACTGGTGAGCCAGTCGATTGCGTTACGTTCATCCGCGACGACGAAGGCGCTGATACGGACGGTCGGCGCGTTGTCGTGAGGCAGCTGGATCACAAGGGCGTCGAGGCAGGAGAGCGTGCGCTCGGTCGCGAGACCTTCGCACGCGACGCTGGCCACTTCTGGAGCGTGCTCGAGACGCGGCCCCACATGCGCGCGCTGGGCGCTCGCGGAGTGCTCGTGCGGGCTCGGGGAGCGGGCGCAAGCGGTCGAGCACGCACACGAGCTGCTGAGGCTCAACCCGAACGACAACCAGGGCGTGCGCCACACGCTGCTCGCCTGGCTCATCGAGCTGGACCGCAATCGCGACGCCGCGGCGCTGCTGACCGAGTACGACGAAGACATCTACGCGACCCGGCTCTACACGCGCGCGCTGCTCGCTTTTCGATCGGCGGGCGCAAGCAAGCGCGCGAATGACCCGCTCGCCGCCGCACTCGAGGTCAATGAACACGTACCCCCACTGCTGCTGGCAAAGCGGCCGCTGCCCGAATCGCTCCCGCCGTACGTGACGGCGTCAAAGGGCGGCAGGGTTGCCATCTGCTGACCGAGGCGAACCGCCCACAACTTCTTGTAGCGCGCCTCCTTCGTCGCAATCTCGGCGGTCATCGCGTCGCGCGTGCGACCGCGGAATGCGAGCTTCGCTTCGATCTCCGGAACGAGTGTAGCGAAGTCGACGAGTCCCTCGCTCGTCAGGTGCCAGAGATCGTAGAGATCTCGCGGCTCGTTTCGGGCCTTGTCGGTGAGCGCGACGAGCTTCTCGACCCCGATCTCCTCGAGCGCGTATACGCGCACCGCCGCGTCTTCAGGCAGGTCCGCGTACTCTTCGTACCCGCGCAACACGGGTCGGTCGTTCGCAGGTCGCACGAATTGCTCACGGATCGTGACGTCGACCTTGATCTCCCTCGGCGAAGCAGCAGGCGGCGGTCCTTCGTACGTCAGGTAGAAGGTGTGGCTGTTCTGGTGGCTCTTGCGATCGGCGCGCGCGAATCGCACCACGATGCCCGTTGGACCTCCGCGTACACCGATTCGAGCTCGGCGAGGATCGCATCGAGCTCGCGCGGCTCCGCGAGGGTGAAGTCGAGGTCCTCGGAGAAGCGGTAGTCGCCGAAGTAGCAGCGTTTTGGCGCCGTGCCTCTCTTGAACACGAGCGCTTCGCGAAGGGGCGAGCGCGACAGGCCCACCAGAAACCAAGCGAGGCAATAGTCGCGTTCCAGCACCGACTCGACGATGCGGCGACCACCGTGGCGGGCGAGGCGATTCGAGAGCAAGGACAGGTTCCGCTGCGGAATCATGCGTCAGGTCCTGACGAGCGCCAAGAGCTCCTCGGGCTCGACGTTGACACGTACCCGCCACCGCGAATGCCACGACCCCTCGGCGGGCATCAACGGATCGAGCGGCGCGTACGTCGCGGTCAGCTCGGCGCGCAGCCGCGCTTCACCTTGTCGGCCGGTGTGCGCGGTTCGTCGACGGGCATCGTGGTCCGGTCGGGCGCCACGTCCAGGTTGGCGAGGTCCTTCTGCAGTTACCGCGCCAGGCGCTCCACTTCGCTGCGGCGGAACCCGGCCGGATAGCGGCCGAGGTACTCCAGCGTCGCTGCCCTCATGCTGCCCTCGTCTCCGGCGCGCTGCAGCGCCAGGATGCGCAGGTATGCCGCGTCCTCGGCGCGCGGGTCGTGCGGATGGGCCGCGATGAATTCGGCAAATCCCGCTGCCGCCCTGTGGTCGTCGCCGGCGTCGAGCGCGGCCATCGCGGCGCGGAACTCGAGCGCCGGATCGGCTGAGCGCGCGGACCGGTCCGGGTGCGCCCCGCCGTGCGCTGGTGCCGCGTGCGCCCGCGTCGGCGCGCTCCGCGGCCGCTCCGGCGTGCGCGAGGCGGCCGAGGGCAAGGCGATGGAAGCGGCCGGTGGCGCAGGCCGTGCAACCGGCGCCCACGTGCCGCCGGCGCCGATGACCAGCGCCGGCTGAGCACGCAGCCGCAGCACGACCTCGCCTTCCTCGACTGCGACCCGCGCGGTGTGGCCCTCCGCGGCGCTCACGGTGAACGTGGTACCCACGTCTTCGAGCTCGCCGTCCGGCAGAGCCACCAGCAGGCGTCGTTGTGTCGAGCCGCCGCGGTGATCGACGTGCACGAAGAGCGTGCCGTGCTCCAGCGTGATCAGCTCTCGTTCGCCCTGCAAGCGCCGCGACCACCGCGCGGCACCGCGGGCGCGCACGACCAGGGTTGGCACCGGCGCCGCCGGCGCTGCGCTGCGCGCGCTAACGAGCCAAAGCAGGCCGCAGAGGAGCGCCCCGGCCCCCGCCGCCGCCACCAGCAGGCGGCGACTGCGAGTCGGTCGGCGCTCGGGCGCGAGCAGCGCGCGATCAAAGGCCGCGAGCAGGCGCGTGCGCTGCCTCCGCACGTGAAGCGCGTCGGCATGCGCGCCGCCCGCGACGCCGGCGCGCACGGCCTCCGCCAAGGCCTGCAGCGCGGCGGCCTCGCGCGCGCATGCGGCGCACACACGCATGTGCAGCTCGAAGCGAGCACGCTCCGCGCCCGTGAGACGGCCGTCGCGCATCGCTTCGACCTCGAACAGCCTGGGACACGACGCGGCCGTCATGCCGCGCCCTCCTGCTCGAGCGCGCGCCGCAGCTCGCGACGAGCCGCGTGCAACCGTGTCCAGACCGTGCCGACAGGCACCCCCAGCGCCGCGGCGATTTCGGGACAACTCAGCCCTTCGAGCTCGGCCATCAGGAAGGCGACTCGCTTGGCCTCGCTGATCGCGCCCAGAGCGCGCTCGATGTCGCCGCGGGCTTGCAGCGCGGGCTGCGGATCCTGGGTCGCGCTGCGGCGGCTGCTCAGCGCGGATAGCACCGCGAGCAAGCGGCCTAGCGCCCGGTGGCGGCGCCGCAGCAGCTGGGCCGCGATTCCGATCAGCCACGGCCGGCACAGCGCGCGCCCGTCGTAGCGCGCGGCGCTCTTGGCCGCCTCCAGGAAGGTCGAGTGCACCAGGTCGTCCACGTCTTCGGCATCGGCGGTCGCGCGCGCGACGAAGCGTCGGAGCGGCTCGTGGTAGCGGTCGTAGAGCTCGCCCAAGGCGCCGATCTCGCCCGCTGCCAGTCGCCGCATGAGCTCGGTGTCGGACACGCGCGGGACGTCCCGCGGCCCACGCCCGGCGGCTGTGCGCCGTGCGCTCATCGGGTCCCCATGGTGGCGCCCAGGGCGAGCCCCACGCTCCACGCCGGCAATCGAGCGCCGGCCTCGGGCGGATTGGCGGCGGGAGCGAGCTCGCGCCGCGGGCCGAGCTCTCCGTCGATGCCGACGAAGCTGCGCAGGACGGAGCCCGCGCCCAGGCTCAGGCGTGCGCCGAGCAGCAGCCGCGGTACCCTGCGCGTTGTCGTGGTCTGCATCGAGGCCGCGTTGTTCGGCGGGCTGCCCTCGGCGATGCTGACTCTCGATTCTCCGCCCAGCGCTAGCGCGGGCCCGGCGACGAGGTCCAGGGACAGCCAGCGAAAGGGGAAGCGTCGTCCTGCGAGCGCGGCGAGCTCGAGCGCTGCTGCTTGCATGCCGCCCGCGATCGATTCGTAGCGATCGGTGCGCCCTTCGAACCCGACGAGCCAGTCGCCCAGGTCGAGCAGCGAGAGCGCGCCGAGGCCGAAGCCCCGCTGGCCGTCTCCAATCCGCGCGCCGCCGAGCACGGAGAGCTCGATTCCGAGACGGCTTGGTGGTTCCGCAGGGGATCGCGGATCTGCACCCGCTCGCTCCGCCGCGCCTCGGTCCACGCGTGCAGTGGCGCGCGCGCCGGTCGCCTTGGGTGTGCTCGCCGCGGGCAGGCGCTGCGGAGGCGAGGCCGCTGCGGCGGCGTCGGGCCGCGCCTTCGGGTCTCGGGGCAAAAGCAGCAGCGACTCGAGTGTGGGCACGACGTCCTCGGCGCGTGACACCGAACGCACGGCGGACCGGCCGTCCGGCAGGGCTACCTCTACGCTGAGGACGGGGTCGCGCGAGGTCAGGCGGACGCGGGCGCAGCGATCGATCTCGTCGCGCGCGTCGAGCGCGGCTCGGACCTGGCCCAGCAGCTAGGGCCAGCGGGTGCTCACCGCGGAGTCGGCCTCGATCACCAGCGGGGAGCAGGAAGGCCGCTCGGCGAGCGCCGGTCGCAGCCCGCACAGCAGGAGGCTGGCTGCGAGGAGCGGACGCTCGAGCGTGGACCAGTGCGTCATGGCAAGGCGGTCATCTTCATTCGCTCGGCGAGGCCAATTCCTTCATCGCGGCGCTCAGAAAGACGCCTCGGCCCCGATGCTCGGGATCGTGATCGGGCCGACCGAGGGATGCCGGCACTGGGTCGTTCCGCCCTGGGGGCCTTGTGTCCCCATGCAGCTCATCCCGAACGGGGTCACTTGCTTGCTCAGCGTCACGTTCTGACCCTCGACGATCAGGGCGATGTAGCCGTCGCCTCCCAGCGCCCAGCGTTTCTCGAGCCTCACGTCGAGCCGGAAGAAGGGCGGGTCGCGGTGGGCGTTGTAGGGGGGGACCGGCACGTTCCCGGCGAGCTCCGAGTAGGGATTGCCGCTCAAGAATACGAACCTCGCGCTGGCGCGCCATCCCCGCCCGAGGTCGTAGGCGAGGATCGCGCTGAGCACGTGGGTGCGATCGTAGTCACTCGCGACCGTGGCGGTAGCGTCACCGCCCGAGAGCGTGACGAAATGCTCTCGGCGCGTAGAGCGCGACAGCGTGTACGACAACCAGCCGCTGAGGCGCCTCGAGAGCGACCTGCGCAGCAGCAGCTCGACGCCATAGGCGAGCCCATGGATGGGCTGATCGGCCGGGCACACGTAGGGCGCAGGCGCCCGCGGCGAGTCGCTGCCAGCGGCGGGGGTGGTCGGCGGCATGATCTGCAAGCAGCTTCCGGTCAGATCGGTGAGGCCGCGCCATGCCGAAAAGAACCCGGTGGTGGTGAGCGTGAAGCCGGCTGGCAGCGCCAGCTCCGGCCCGGACGCAGCCTGTACCCCGGTCTGCAGCTGCGTGTCGCCGCGCGGGAACCCGGGGACCGACACCAGCATCCCGGGGATCGCGCCGACGCGCAGCGCCGGGTATTGATGCGCAAGCCCGACGCTCGTGAGCCAGGCCAGCGCGGGCGTGACGGTCACGCGCGTCGAGAGCCGCGGATCGAAGGCTGGGACCGTCGTGGTCCTCAGGCTTCCGCCGGGGCCGTTGGCTCGCGTGGAAGCGAACACGTCGACGCGCGCGCCCGGCACCACCTCCACCCGCGGCGTGACGTGCCAGATCAGGTCTGTGTAGGCTCCTGCGCTGAGGTTCTCGGGGGGCGGATCCGCGCTCGCCGGGACCTGCGGTTGCGGCGTCCCGCCCTGGTCGGTGGGAGCTTGGCCCTGCGCGAAGGTGTAGTCGTCGAGGTGGGCGTCGGCGCCGCTACGCAAGCGCAGCGCACGCGACAGCTTCGTGTCGAGCTCCAAGCGCAGCGCCGCAGACAGATCGGTGACGGTGGTGACGGCCGCCTGATCGCCCGCGCCGGCGCCGCCCTGCGCGTCGTAGCCCAAGGTCCCCGCGATGCGCAGGCGGCCGTCTGTCAGCGCGCGGTCGTAGCGCAAGTCGATGCGGTGGACGTCGGCGCGGAGCTGCTCCACGACGGGCCCGGTGCGACCGTTGTTGGTCTGCGCCGTGCCGAGGTAGTCGTGGCTCCCGAACGCGAAGATGCCGAGTGTATCCCGACCACCGACGCGATAGGTCGCGCGCGCCTGGTAGTCCCAGTAGCCCAGCCGCACGCTGGGGGTGATGGCGCCGACGATAGGGCCGGGGTAGCCGTAGCGTCCAGCGACCAGGGCGCTGCCGCGGCTGTCGCCGAACGGCGACTCGAGCAACGCTCCGGCGTCGATCAGGCGCAGACTCAGCTCGCCGTGCGGCACGGCTGCTGGCGCACGCGTTTGTCCAGCGATCACCGCGCCCGCGCTGCCGCCGTACGCGGCCGGGGCCACGCTCGGGTAGAAGTCGACGCGATCGATCAGGCTGGGGTGGATCACCCCCTCGCCGATACCGATGTGGAATAGCAAAGGGACGCGAACGCCGTCGACGAAGTAGGCGTTGTCGTTGGGCGGCGCGCCGCGGACGTAGAAGTAGGGCAAGCCGCTGACGACCGGCATCACGCCCGGCAACGGCTCGATCGCGCGGAAAGGATCGCCGAAGGCGCCCGGCAGCTCGCGCACGTCGGCAGCCGAGAGCGTGGTCTGGCCCGGGTCGCGCCGGTGCTCGCGCGCGATCGCCCCGAACGTGGGCTCAGGCTCCACCGCGCCTTGTGGCACGGTCGCCGATGGCACCAGCGCCGCGGGTTGCGCGGGGGCGGCTGGCGGCCCCGCTGCGGGCGTGGATCCCGGCTGCGTCGCCGGAGCCGGAGCGAGAGCCGGCTCCGTGGAGGGCGCGCCGTCGCTACCGGTCGGCCGTGGTTGGTGGAGCTCGATGCGCACGCGAATGCGGGCCGCGACCGCGGTGTGGTCGCGCTGCGCCGGGACGAAGCGCCACCCGAGCGCCGCCCGGCGTGCCTGCTCGGCGAAGGGTGGCTCGCCCTCGACCACGTCGGCGCTCGACACACTGCCGTCCGCTTCTACGACCAGCTCGAGCAATACGGACGCATCGCCCTTTGCGCCTTGCGGATACGGCACGGGGGTGCCGCCCTCGGCCACGGGTGGGCTGAGCTCCGGCTCAGCTTGCACGAGCGCGGCGCCAGGCCACGCGGCACACGCCGTCAGCAGCACCGCAGCCAGGGATGGCGCGCGACGCCTGCGCGGCCACGGCTTGCTCCCTGTGTGCATTCTGCACGTATTCGCGGGCCGAGCCGCTATCCTTCATCCACGGCGTCGCATCTCTTGTTTCCGAGGTGGATTGGCGAGGGAGTGCCTCGGTTTCTGCTGCCGTCAGTCTCGAGCCGCTTGCTTTGGATCGCCGCTGCCGCTGCGGGGCACAACGCGGACCATACCGCCGAGGACGACGACCACTTCTTTTACAACGCATCCGGCACTCCGCTGCAGGGACCGGTGCGCGCGCTCGCGTTCCCGCGTGCGCCGGTCTACAAGGACAACGATCCCAGTTGGCTCAAGCAAGCCCAAGTCGTAGAAACCTGGCCACTGTCTCGATCGATGGGCCGGATTGGGGGACTGATCGCCCAGAGCGTCACCGACCTCGGCGGCGCTCGCTTCGAGGGCGAGGACGCGACCAGGTTGCGCGGGCTGCGCGTGGCCACCGCGTCGGCGCCACCGGATATAGACTTCGTGCCGCCGTGGATCTTCGTTCGAGAGGGTTGCGGGCCGAGCTACGCGTTGCTCGTGCGCGACGAGCTACCGGACGCGTTCGGTCAAGCGTTTGCGGGCTTTCTGGACGTCGGCTGGGGGCGAGAGCCGCTTCCCTGAGCCGGCACCGCCGCTGTGCTCCGAGCGAAGCGGCCCGAGCGAGGTGATGGATGGACGAAACCGACTTCGAGGGCACGCTCGTGCTCGAGCAATTGGCGGCGATCGGCAAAGTCGAGGAGTTCTTCGATGCCATCGACTCCGACGACGTGCGGCGTGTCGCGAGCTTGATGAGGAGAGCGCGCCTCGACGCAGCCACCATCGCAACGGTCATCAGGAAGATCGAAGAGGGAGATGCAGAGCACTGAGGCCGGAGGCTTACCGAGCACGCAGACTCCCGGGCCGTCGGCGCGTCGGCCGAAGGCGCGCCTTCTCCTGGACGCCGCCGGGCGCTCCACGGACGCGGGCGAGCCAGGCGTGCTTTCAGCTGCGTTCTCGCGAGCGACGCACTACGGGCGCGAGCGTTTGCAGGGGCGCAAACGGGCGCAGCTCAGCTGGCCACGCGCGCGAGCGCCTCGCTCAGGGCCTCGAACAGCACGCGATTGCCGTCTTGCTGGTAGCCCTGAAGCTTGCGCTCACAGTCGGGCAGCGCTTCCAGGAACGTGGCCAGTGTGGCGGCGTCGATCTGCTCGGCCGTACGGCCGTAGCCTTCGTGCTGCAGGTAGCGGGCGTTGACGACTTGCTCGATCTGGCCGTGCACCGGCACCGACAGCAGCGGCTTGTGAAGGTAGACGCACTCGCTCATCACGGTGAAGCTGCCGCCGGAGATCACGGCGCGCGCCGAGGCGAGGTCGGCGATGAACGCCTGCTCGTCGAAGGGCAGGTAGCGCAGCCGGCCCTCGGCCACCTCCTGCGCTACCCGCCGGTAGCCGTAGATCCGGCATTCGAGCCCGGTGCCGGCGAGCACCTGCGGCAGCGCGCCGTGGCCTTCGGCCGTCTGGTACACCAGCAGGTGCTCGCCGCGGCTGGCCCGCGCCGCCAGGATCTCGGGCCGCAGCACCGGCGGCACCAGCTGCGTGCGTTTGCGCCGCAGCGGCGGGTAGAAGAACGTGGTGATCAGGTAGTGGTTGCAGAACGGAAGCTTGCTCTTCACGAACGCCCGCGCCAGCTCGAGCTCGGGGCGAATGCCGCGGGTGATGTCGGCGGAATGACGGCAGCGGTTGAGGATCTGCATGTTGTCGATGGAGATGATCGGTAGCCCGTGGGCTTTCGCGTAGAAGTAGACCCAGGACTCGAAATCGCTGATCACCACCTCCGGCGCGAAGTCGTCGATCAGGTCGAAATACGAGCGGATCTGTCCAGGCAGCGCCGCAGCCCCTTGCAGCACGTTGGAAAACAGGGTGTGGCCTTTGCGCACGCGGTTTTCGTCGTAGATGATGTGCAGGCCGTGGATGCGGTGGACCTCGGGAAAGCGCCTGGCGAGGAAGTCCGCCGCGCGCGACGAGGCCATGATCTCGACCTGGTGCCCCTGGGCGAACAGCTGGTCCAACACCACGCGCGAGCGAATCGCGTGGCCCATACCCTCGCCCACCACCCCGTAGAGGATCTTCATCCCCCGAGTCTACGCCAGTGCGGGGCGGGAGGGTCGCGTAGCCGGACGCGCAGGCGCGCGCCGCGATCCACGAGTGAGCGCAGCGAACCCCGCAGGAGGGTGGGACCCGTTGGGCTTTGCCCAACGGGCGGGAGGGTCGCGTAGCCGGACGCGCAGGCGCGCGCCGCGATCCACGAGTGAGCGCAGCGAACCCCGCAGGAGGGTGGGACCCGTTGGGCTTTGCCCAACGGGCGGGAGGGTCGCGTGACCCTCCCGATATCTAGCGCAGCGAACCCCGCAGGAGGGTGGGACCCGTTGGGCTTTGCCCAACGGGCGGGAGGGTCGCGTGACCCTCCCGATATCTAGCGCCGCGCGCCCGTCATCTCCATCAGGTCCAGCGTGCGCTTGGCGATGGCGTCGCAGGCAGGCAGCGTCGGGTGAATCCCGTCGACGGTGTCGGTGGGCCCCACCAGATCGTCGGTGTTGATCGAGTGGCAGGTGATGCGGCCGCTGAGGCAGACCGGCGGGGTCGGTGCGGTATCGGGACGCGTGTCTGCGGGCGCGGTGCCTGCGTACTTGCTGTAATCGATGAAGAACACGTCCTTGACCCCGTCGTCGGCCATCGTGCTCCAGAGCTGATCGAGCGCATCCACGATCATCTGGACGCTCATGGTGCAGGCGTCCTTGGTGTTGCAGCCGCCGGTGAACATGATGTCGTTACCGCCGCCGGTCATGATCACGGTGGCGATGTTCGGGTTTGCCGCCTTGGCGCGGTCGTACTGGGCCGGAATGTCGCCGTTGATCAGGGTGGTGCCTGGGATCGCGTAGTGGCGGTAGCTGGTCCCGGCGCGATCGAGCCCGCCCTCGATGCCGCCGCCGTTGGTGGCGATCTGCATCCAGGAATCGCCGATGGTGATGACGTCGCTGCCGTCGCCCTTGCCGAGGTCGCCGTGCGCGGGCGGGGTGCCGCCGTCGCTGCTCGCCGTGGCTCCGCCGTCGCCTGCGGGCGCGGCACCGCCGTCCACCGCGGGCGCGGCCGCGCCGGCGCTGCTCATCTCGCCCGAGCCGTCCGCAGCGGGCTGACTGCTGCCGCTGCCCGCACCGGCGCCGCCTGCGGCTGAGGCTGCAGGCGAGCCGCCGCCGGCGCCGTCGGGGTTCGTATTGCCGCCCGCGGCTGGCGCGCTCTGCGTCCCCGCGGTCCCCGCCGGGCCCGCGCCGCTGGGCCCCGCGGCCTGCTGGGCGCCGCCCGCGCCTGGACTCCCGTTCGAGCTCCCCTTTTGTGCGCAGCCACTCACGGCGAGCGTGAGGCCGAGCAGCATTCCCAACGCGATCGACCCACGATTGTTGCGTCCCATTGCCGAAAACCTCCCGAGCCGAGCCCGTCCGTCTTGCGACGGCGCGCGCCCGCGCACCAACACACACAGTGCAGTCCTACGGGCGTTTGGCGGCGTCGTCTCGGGCAACAACTTGGCGGTGATTGGGCAAAAAGCTGGGGCTTGTATGGCGTGTTGTGTGGCGCACGCGGCCGATCCTGTCCGGTTTGCACAGGCCGGCAATAGTTGGGGATCGAGCGGCCGGGGCGTGCGCGCGTCAGTCCTCGGGGTCGTCCCAGCTGGTGGCCTTGGCCGGAAAGTCGGGCCGGTACACGGGCACCACACAGAACGCATGGCCCGACGGGGCCAGCATCACCACGTGCTGGCGGATCCGCGCTTTGACGCGTGCGCCGAGGCGCTCCAGACGCGCGACCTCACGCTCGACGTCGTCGGTCTCGATGTCCAGGTGCACTGCGCGCTCGACGGGCGGCACCGCTTGCAGCAGCACGTAGGGCCCGCCGTCGCCGCCGACGCGACCGCGCAGCGACACATAGCGCGTGTCTTCATCGGGAATCGCTTCGCGGCCGAGCGCCGCGCTCCAGAACTCCACGCCCTGCGCGTGCTCGTCGGCAGCGCAATCGATCACGATGGTGGCAAGTCGGCTCCGGTGCATGGTCGTCCTCGCATGGCTCCAAGGGGCTCGTGAGGAACGCCAAGCTTTCCAGCCGCCCGAGGCCGAGGCAAGCTCGGGCGCACGACCGGTCGTGCCTCCTGCGCGCGGCGCTGTCAGGCCACGCTGTCGGCGGGCGGCCAGGCCGCAGGGTGCGAGCCGGGCGGCATGGAAGGGCGGGTCCACTCGGCCGGCGTCAGCGAGAGCTGGGCCGCGTGCGGTAGCGCGCGCAACGCGCCGAAGCCCGAGGCGTAGCGCTGGCTGCGGGCGGCGAGGTCGGCGCGCTCCACGCGCTCGTCGCCGCAGACGCGGCCCAGGCTGCGCAGCCAGTGTGCGGTGCGCGCGAGCGACACGCGCACGTGCCAGCTCCCGCCCTCGCGTCCCTGGCGCAGCAAGGCCGCCTGCACGCCGAACGCGAGCAGAAAGCCCGAGGCGCAGTCGAGGATCGGCGCGGGCAAGGCGCGCGGCCGGCCCGCGCCCAGCGCTTCGCCCTCGGCGGCGTTGAAGCCGGTCGCGGTCTGCACCAGCGAGTCGAAGCCGCGGCGGGCCGCCCACGGGCCGCGCTCACCGTAGGTCGTCAACGAGACGTAGACGATACCGGGGCGGCGTTCGGCCAGCTCAGCGGGCCCATAGCCCAGGCCGGCCAGCGCGCCGGGCCGATAGCCCTGCACGAACACCCGCGCGCCGGCGATCAGCCGATCGAGCGCGGCCCGGTCCCGCTCGCTGTGCAGGTCGACGTGCGCCGAGAGCTTGCCCCGGCTGGTGTCGGCGATCGCCGCGATGTTGGGCAAATGCGGCGCGTTGAGCAGCATCACGTCCGCGCCGTACGCGGCCAGCGTGCGACCGGCGATCGGTCCGGCGAGGATGCGGGTCAAGTCGAGCACCCCGATCGCGGCCAGCGGCGCTTCGCTGGCTTCTTGCACCGGCAGCGGCAGCGGATCGCCCGGGCCGATCGCGTCGATCGCCACCAGCGGCTCGGCGGCGACCGCGTCGCGCTGCGGGTGCGTGTCCCACTGCGCGAAGCTGCGCAGCGCAGCCACCACGGCGCCGGCCTCGGCGGCCGCGTGCTCGAAGTCCTCGGCGCTCCAGCTCTGCAGCGCGGCCTCGACCTCGCCGCGCTCGGTCTGCTCGCCCTCGCGCAGCCCCAGCAGGCGCAGCGCCCGGTCGCGATGGTGCGCGAAGTTGGCGTGGATGCGCACGAAACCGGGCGCCGCCGCCCCGCCGCACGGGTACAGCCCGGAGAGCTTCTCGAACCCGCGCGGCACCTGGCCGTCGAGCGAGAAATAACCCAGGCACTCCAGCGCCGCGGCGCGCATGTCGACCCGCAGCGTTTGCGCCACGCCGCTGCGCTCGCGGTGCACCTCGGTCGCGGCCAGCGCCGCGGCCGCGATGCTCGCCTGCGCCGCCACGCCGACCGCGAACGAGGAGCGCAGCACCGGCTCGGCTCCGCTCAGCTGCACGCGCTCGAGCGCTTTCGGCCCGAGCCCCGCGTCGCGCCACAGCGCGTGCAGCGCGGCTTCGGCTTGTACGTGACTCGCAGGCTCGAACGAGCTCGTTTCGGCGCTTTCCACCCGGCCACGATACGCCGTCGCAAAGGGGGCGCAAGCGTCCAAACGCGCGCCGCGCCGTGAAGGCACCGCTCGGCCGTGTTTCAGCGAGTTTGCAACACAGCCAGCAACTCCAGCACCTTCTTCTTGGCGTCGCCGAAAAGCATCAGTGTGTTTTCTTTGTACACCAGCGGGTTGTCGACGCCGGCGTACCCGGTGCTCATGCCTCGCTTCATCATCACCACCTTGGCGGCCTTCCACGCCTCGAGCACGGGCATGCCGAAGATCGGGCTGTGCGGGTCCTCGAGCGCGCTCGGATTGACGATGTCGTTGGCGCCGATCACCAGCACCACGTCGGTCTGCCCGAACTCGTCGTTGATCTCGTCCATCTCCTTGACGATGTCATAGGAGACGTTGGCCTCGGCCAGCAGCACGTTCATGTGGCCCGGCAGGCGTCCGGCGACCGGGTGGATCGCGTAGCGCACCGTGACGCCCTTGGCCTGGAGCGCCGAGGTGACCTCCTTGAGCGGGTGCTGCGCTTGCGCCACCGCCATGCCGTAGCCCGGCACGATGATCACGCTCTTGGCGCCCAGCAGCAGCGAGGCGACCTCCTCCACGTGGGTTTCGCTGACCTTGCCCTGCGGGGCTGCGCCGGTCGCGGCCGGGGCGCCCGCTCCTTCGCCGAAGCCGGCGAAGACCACGTGCCAGATCGAGCGGTTCATCGCCCGGCACATGATGGTGCTGAGGATCGCGCCGCTCGATCCGACCAGCGCGCCGGTGATGATCAGCAGGTCGTTGGAGAGCATGAAGCCGGCGGCCGCCGCGGCCCAGCCCGAGTAGCTGTTGAGCAGCGAGACCACCACCGGCATGTCGCCGCCGCCGATCGCCAGCACCAAATGCATGCCCAGCACGCCGGCGAGCCCGGCCTCGAGCCACAGATCCTGCACGCCGCCGCCGTGCGCGCCGGCGTCGATCCCGAGCACCGACAGCGCGACGCAAGCCGCGAGCAGCGCCGCGTTCAGCAGGTGGCGGCCCGGGATCACGAGCGGCCTGCCGCCGAGCGTTCCGCGAAGCTTCAGAAAGGCGATCACGCTGCCGGTGAAGGTGACCGCGCCGACGAACACGCCGACGAAGATCTCGATCGCGTGCGTGAGCTCGGCCGCGCCTTCCATGAAGGTAGCGATGCCGACCAGCACCGCCGCCGCGCCCACGAAGGAGTGTAGGATCGCGACCAGCTCGGGCATCGAGGTCATCGCCACGCGCGCGGCCAGCACCGCGCCGATCACGCAGCCGACGCCGATCGCGCCCCCGAGCAGGGCCAGCGTCTGGGGCGCCAGAGGTGCGCTGGCCGCGTGCGCCCCGCCGCCGCGGCCCGGCCCCAGCAGGCCGATCGCGGTGACCACCACGGCGACCACCATCCCGATCGTGCCGAGCTGGTTGCCGCGGCGGGCGCTCTGCTGCGTGGACAGCCCGCGCAGGCTCAGCACGAACATCACGCCCGCGGCGACGTACGACAGCGTGCTCGCGCTTTGCAGGCTCATCGGTGGAACATCTTCAGCATGCGCTGCGTCACCAGGAACCCGCCGGCCACGTTGATCGAGGCGATCAGCACGGCGATCGCCGCCAGCAGCACCGGGGTGCTCAGTCGCTCGCCCTGCGTCAGCATCATGCCGCCGATCAGGATGATGCCGCTGATCGCATTGGTGACGCTCATCAGCGGGGTGTGCAGGGCCGGGGTCACGTTCCAGATCACGTGCCAGCCCACGATGCAGGCCAGCACGAACACGGTGAAGTGCTGCAGGAACTCCGCCGGCGCGTACATGCCGATCGGCACCAGCAGCGCCGCGGCCAGCAGCGCCGCGGTCCGGCGCGCCCAGGGCGAGGCTTCGGGCCTTGCGGGCGGAAGGCCGGCGTTGGGCTGCGGGGTGGCGGGCGTGGGCGCGTGCGACTTGACTGGCCGCGGCGGAGGCCAGGTCAGCTTGCCCGCGCTGAGCACCAACATCCCGCGCTGCACCTCGTCCTCCATGTCGACCTGGAGCCGGCCCTCGTGCACCACCTCGTCGAGCAGATTCGCTACCGTGGTCGCGTAGAGCTCGCTCGATTGGCGTGCCATGCGGCTGGTGAGGTCGGTGAGCCCGAGGATCGTGACCCCGTACTTCTCCACCACCCGATCGCGCTCGCTCAGCGCGCAGTTGCCGCCCTGCTCGGCGGCCAGGTCGACCACCACCGAGCCGCGGCTCATGCCGACCACGGCGCCCGAGGTAATCAGCTTGGGCGCGGTCTTGCCCGGCACCAGCGCGGTCGAGATCACCACGTCGCTCTGCGCGCAGTGCTGCGCGATCAACGCCTGCTCGGCCGCCAGATAGGCGTCGCTGACTTGCTTGGCGTAGCCGCCTTCGCCTTCGCCCGACTCGCCCTTGAATTCGAACTCGATGAACTGCCCGCCCAGCGATTCCACCTGCTCGCGCACCTGCGGGCGGGTGTCGAAGGCGCGCACCACCGCGCCCAGCGCGCGCGCCGCCGCCACCGCTGCAAGCCCGGCGACGCCGGCGCCGACCACCAAGACCTGCGCCGGCTTGACCCGCCCCGCGGCGGTCATCTGTCCGCCCAGGAAGCGCCCGTAGCAGTGGGCCGCCTCGATCACGGCCTTGTAGCCGGCGATGTTGGCCATCGCGCTGAGCGCGTCGAGCTTCTGCGCGCGCGTGATGCGCGGCACCTGGTCCATGGCGAGCAAGGTGACGCGCCGCTTGGCCAGCCGCTCGAGCAGCTCCTTGTTCTGCGCGGGCCACACGAAGCACACCAGGGTGGCCTCGTCCTTGAGCAGGTCGACCTCGTGTGCGTCGCCTTCCAGCGCTTCGGGCGCGCGCACCTTGAGAATCACGTCCGCCTCGGCGTAGAGCTCGGCCGCCAGGGGCACCACGCGCGCGCCGGCTTCCTGGTAGGCGCCGTCGAGCAGGCTGGCGCCCTCACCGGCGCCGGCCTGGACCAGCACCTGCAGCCCCAGCTTGCGCAGGCGCTGCACCGTCGCCGGCGTGGCCGCGACCCGCTTCTCGCTCGGATAGACCTCCCGCGGGATGCCCACGGTGAGCGTCTTGGCCGCTGGTGCGGCCGCCGCAGCTTGCTCGGGCATCCCCGTTTGTGGGCTCTGCTGCATTTGCGCGCACCCCGCCTTCGGTGCCGCATCTTACCTCCCTGCGGGCGCGCGGTGCGAGAATTGCCAGGCCGCGGCGCACGCCCGTGTCGGCCCCTGCCCCGTGCGGCCCCGCGATCGGCTATGCTGCGGGCCCGCGCGGGCGGGCGTTTCCTCTTTGCACGATGGGCAGGCCATGACGACAAGCGGCAGCTTCTTGCAGATTCGCTCCACGGTGAAGGCCGACAACAAGCTCGAGATCGCGCTGCACGAGGCCGAGATCCCGCGGCTCGGGCCCGACGAGGTGCTGGTGCGGGTGGAGGCCGCCCCGATCAACCCGTCCGACCTCGGCCTGCTGTTCGGCATGGCAGACATGACCACCGCGCGCGCGGCCGGCACGCCCGAGCGCCCGGTGGTGACCGCCGACATCCCTGCAGGCTTGATGCGGATGCTGGCCGGACGGGTCGATCGGCCGATGCCGGTCGGCAACGAGGGCGCGGGCACGGTGGTGGAGGCGGGCGCCTCGCCCGCGGCGCAGGCGCTGCTGGGCAAGCTGGTGGCGCTGGTCGGCGGCGCGATGTACGCGCAGTACAAGAGCGCGCGGGCAGCGGACTGCCTGGTGCTGGCCGAGGGGACCACGGCGCGCGAGGGCGCCTCGTGCTTCGTCAATCCGCTGACGGCGCTGGGGATGGTCGAGACCATGCGGCTCGAGGGCCACCGCGCGCTGGTGCACACCGCGGCCGCCTCGAATCTCGGCCAGATGCTGAACCGGCTGTGCCTGGCCGACGGGGTCGAGCTGGTGAACGTGGTGCGCCGGCCCGAGCAGGTCGAGCTGCTGCGGAGCCAGGGCGCCAAGCACGTGCTGAGCTCGAGCGCGCCTTCGTTTCAGGGCGATCTGATCAAGGCCCTGGCGGCGACCGACGCCACGCTGGCGTTCGACGCGATCGGCGGCGGAGAAGTGGGCGGGCAGATCCTCGGCTGCATGGAGATCGCTCAGGGGCAGAAGGCCGGCGGCTACAGCCGCTACGGCACCATCGTGCACAAGCAGCTCTACATCTACGGCGGCCTCGACCGCGGACCGACCGTGCTGCGACGCAACTACGGCATGGCCTGGGGCGTGGGCGGCTGGCTGCTGACGCCGTTCCTGGTCAAGGCCGGCGCCGAGCGCGCAGGCCAGCTGCGCGCGCGCGTCGCCGCCGAGGTCAAGACAACCTTTGCCAGCCACTACGACCGCGCGGTGTCGCTGGCGGAGGCGCTGTCACTGCCCGCGATCGCCACGTACGGCAAGCAGGCCACCGGCCACAAGTACCTGATCGCCCCGCAGCAGTAGGCGGCCGGCGTCGCCAGGGTCAACGGGAAGCGCGGACCTGTTTGGTCTTCCCGCCTTCCTGTTGAATCTCCTGCAGTACGACTCAGCGCACCGCCGGGAAGTACTCCGCCTTGTCCCCGAGCTGGTGGCCGCCTTCGATGCCGGTGCCGAGCTGGTCGACCGACCACACGCTCTGTGGCAGCCGTAGTGACTCGCGCAGCCGCTCCATCGTGCCGGGCACGAACGGGTAGAGCATGATCATCAAGTTCTTGAGCACGTAAAACGCCGAGAACAGCGCATCGCGCCGCGACGGCTCCGGGTGGCGGTCGTCGTGCGGCTTGTACTGCGTGAACAGGCTGTTGATGATGCGCGCGTAGTTCTCGATCTCGAACAGCAGGCTGGGGTAGTCTCCGCGCGGCATGGCGCGCGTGTAGCGCTGCACGATGCGCAGCGTCTCGGCCGCGACTTTGTCGTGCAGCGTGCCCGCAGGCACCTTGCCCGAGAACTTCGAGTGCGCCGCCGAGATCGGGCGCTCGAAGGCGGCGTTCATCGGCCCTGCCAGGAACTTGTTGCGCTCGTCGAGCTTCTGGAAGTCGAAATCCGACGGTTTGTCGGGCAGCCCCAGCAGCGCGAGGTAGTAGCGGATCTGGTCGGCCGTATAGCCCTTTTCGTCCAGCAGCTGATCGCAGAGCAGGAAGTTGCCGCGGCTCTTGCTCATCTTCTCGCCCGAGACGAGCAGGTGGAAGCAGCCCATCACGTCGGTGAGCTGCAGCTCTCCGGGCAGCGGCAGCCGGCTCGGGTCCGGCTGCGAGCCGAGCCAGAGCGCGCCCTGCATCAGCACGTAGAAGAACACGTTGTCCTGACCCAGGAACTGCACCACGCGCGCGCGGGGGTCGCACCAGAACTCCCTGTAGCCCGCGGGATCGAGCCCCTTGGCGATCAGCGCGAGCTCGCTGAACGCGATCGGCGCGATCAGCGAGTCCGGCCACACGTACAGCGTCTTGCCCGCCAGCTCGGGGTCGAGGTCGTCGGGCACGGGAATGCCCCAGCGGATGTCGCGCGTGATCGCCCGATACGCCCACTCGTCCACCTGTACGCTGGCGATGCCGTGGCGTTGCAGCGCGGCGGCGGCGGCGGCCAGGGCCTCGCGGCTGTCGAGCTGCAGCACCATCTGCTGGCCGGGCGCGTACTTGCTCTTGTGCGCAGGCAGCTCGGCCTTGATCGCCTTGTACGCGGGCTCGTGCTCGCGCGCGAAGCGCAGCGCCGGGCGCAGCTTGTCGAGCACCTCCGCAAGCACGTTCGGGCGCCAGACCTTGTGTTTGGTCTCGACCCAGGCCCGCAGGGTCTCGGCCACGCTCCACATGTCGAGGTACCAGTGCACGGTGGTGCGCAGCTCGGGCGTGGCGTCGCTCACGGCGCTGCGAGGCCTGATCAGCTCCGAGGGCTCGTGCTGGTGCCCGCAGCGGTCGCACTCGTCGCCGTAGGCGTCCTCGTTGTCGCACTTGGGGTTGGGGCAGCGCCCGCGCACGAAGCGATCGGGCAGGAAGCGCTCGGCCTTGGGGTCGTACCACTGGCGGCTGCTGCGCTTCAGCAGCAACCCGTTTGCGTGCAGCCTGCGCAGAATCTCCTGGCTGTGCGCGGCATGGCGCGGAAAGCACTCCGGGCGCGAGGTGCCGCTGAAGACGTCGAGCCCGACGCAGAAGCGATCGAGCGTCCGCTTCTGCCGGTCGTGGATCGAGTCGATGAACTCCCGCAGCGGCACGCCAGCGCGCAGCGCCGCGATCTCGCTGGTCGAGCCGTGCTCATCGGTGCCGCACACGTACAGCACCTTGTCGCGCCCGATCAGCATGCCGAGCCAGCGCGCGTAGAAGTCGGCCGGCAGGTGCGCGCCCGCCAGGTGGCCGATGTGCAGTGGCCCGTTGGCGTAGGGCATGCCGGCGGTCACCAGCGCACGCGCCGGCCGATCGAGCGCGCCCAGCACGCTCGCGACGTCCTCCGGAGCACCTCGCTTGCCGTTCATCACTCCTCTCTCCCACGCCGGCCGCACGCCGGTCGAGCCGTCCCTATAGCGCAGGCGCGCGCTTCGCGCGAGCTTGCTGATCCGGCCCCTGCCCGCGGCCGCCGGCCCCGCCGGGGCGCTGCACCCGCGGCGACCGGCCCCGCGTCAGCCGCCCCGCTGTCCGCGCTCAGAGGCTCGACCGCAGCGCGCTCGTCCCCTTTGCGTTTGGCCTCCGACTGGACCACGGCGATGTCGTCTTTGATGTCGTTGGCAGAGCTTGCTAGGACGCGGCGCAGGCTTCAGCGCCCCGGTCGGGGCCCGCTTCCGGCGGTACGTCCGCCAGCCACCCCGCCCGCCGTTCGTCGGCGGCCGGCGCGGGGTCGCCGCGCCGGCCATCGTTCGGGAGTACAGCTTGCCGGCCTTCAAAGTCGAACGCCGGGGAGCACCTCCGTCCCCTCGGCACGAACCGCATCGAGCGCCGATGGAGGGATGTCGAGGGCGCGTAGGATCGTGGGCGCCACCTGCTTGGTGCGTACGACCGTGTTGTTGGTCGAGGCACGCAGCCCCGGATTGGACAGCAGTAGCCCGACGTGGGCGTCGTCGTCCGCGAAGCCACCGTGCTCGGCTTCCTTCTTCGTGCTTAGCGAGTAGATGGTGCCCTTGGTTACCTTCACGATCACGTCAGGCACGTGCGAGTCCTTGGACGGGTCGCCGAACATCGCCACGAATTCAGCATCGGCCGTGCTTAAGACCTGCTCGGCGCGAGGATCCGGGGTCGCGGTCGGCGACGTGAGCGCGGCGACTGCGGCCGGCGCCGTGCTCGCGTCGGCCAGCCAATAGAGCGCCACGTCGTCCTCGATGTGACCGGCCACGGTCGCGCCGGCGCCGTCGAGCAGATCCACCACGGCATCGCCATCGACCGGCGTGTAGAGCGACTTGTCGATCGGCGACTGCCCGTGCTTCGCGGTCACGATGATCAGCGTGCGGTCGTACAGGCGGCGCGCCTTGAGCCTCGCGATCATCTTGGCGATTGAGGCGTCCGTGTGAGACAGCGCATCGGCGACCTGCGCTCCGGGCGTTGCATTGGCATCGACGTAGCCGCCGTCGGCGGCGGAGCTCTTCTGGGCCACGCTGAGCGCCTGGAAGTTCATCCCGAACAGCGCGGGCACGCCGGGGCGCCGGCCCGCGGTGTCGGTGGCGCCGGGCAGGCCATCGTCGCTCCACTTGCCATCGATCTCGTTCAAGATCGCCTGCACCTTGAAGTCGTCGTAGACCTCGGTGTAGGACCATTTGTCGGTGAACGAGCTGCCCGCCGGAGCCGTGGGGATCAGGCTGTTGGAGGGATCCGAGTTGATCTCCGGCCCGAAGAAGTCGTCGACGCCTTCACCGGACGTGCCGTTGACGAAATCATAGGCCAGGTGCTTGTCCGACCACGCCGTGTGCAAGCCCTGCTCCTTGACCACCTGGAAGATGGTGTTCACCCGCAGATACTGGTGCGGGAAAACAGGGGAGCACTCGGTGCCGCTCTTCGCGTAGGGGAGCTGGGCCAAGTCGTACCGGGAGCGCGCCACCGACGGCTGGTGGGTCGGGCTGTCGTCGGGAGGGGCGTCACCCCAGAGAAAGGCGTTGTTCTTCTCGATGCTCTCGTCGTACGCAGCGTACGTGCCCGGTGTTCCAGAGCAGCTGGCTGCAGCCGGAAACAGGTCACGCGCATAGGAAATGTCGTACCAGCAGCCGTGCGTCCTCGACGAGCCGCCGGTGATCAGCGCCAGCAGGCCCGGAAACGAATCACTGGGGTTGGTCGCTGAGCCATCGAGCCGATTGACCCACGCATTGGTGTACTGCACGCCGTGGCCTGCCAGCTCCGCCAGGGCGGACGCTGGATGAGCCGCGATGAAGCCCGCGAGGTCCTGCTGGTGCAGACCGTCGATGCTCAGCAGCAGCACGTGGCGGATGTCGCGGACGCGGCAGTCGCGCCGACCTGCGTGCCGCCCCTTCCCACCGCAAGCGTCGTGCGGCTCCGGCTTACCGTCGGTCTTGCTCAACGCTTGCGCCGACTCCGCCGGAGCTGCTGTGGAGTCGAGGCTCGTCTGGGCTGCGCATGCGCACGCAAGTGGCAAGCATGCAGCTGATACTAGGGTGCGAATATTCATGAATAGGCCTCCTGCGCCGGAAGGCGGCGCGTGCTGCCGCATCAATGCTCCGCACGCGAGCGGTTGGGTGTACGTCCGGTGAAATCCGAGCAACGAAGTCGCCGCACAGGGCGACCCGCATGCTTCATCCGCATGATGCAGCTCGCCGTGATGGATGCGACGAAGTCTGCATGGGGCGGAATGCCCCGCCACGCGTGACCTCGGCCGCCGTCGGCTCGCAGGTGGGCCGTGTCCGAAGTGTTGCCGCAGATCTTCGACCCGTTCTTCACGACCAAGGCTGTGGGCCAAGGGACCGGCCTAGGGCTATCCGTTTCCTACAGCATCGTGCGCGATCACGGCGGCTGGATCACCGTGGACACGAGAATGGGAGCGGGGACCTGCTTCAACGCGTACTTGCCGCAGTCACGGCTTCGCGTGGCATTCGTACGTTCGGCCGTCGGGCGCGGATATGGGCGCGGTCGCGGGCATGCACGAGCAGGCCGCCTACGGTGGTGTGGGTTTGCTGCCGGCTTCAATCGCGGCTTCGGAGGCGCGGTACTCGATACCCAGTCTGCGGGCCACCGCGTGGGCGACGCTCTGAAGCTCGCTGGCATCGGCGATCTGCTCGGCTTCCGCGCTGAGCCGGTCCGCGAGCCCCATGAAGATGCCACCCCAAGCCATCAGCTCTTGATCGCGATGCAACCGCGCCCTTTCGGGCATAGGATGGCCGGCCGCATTCGCCACCGCCATTAGGTAGTGGAGCCAGATGCCCCCTTTTATCGGCGTGCTTGCGTCGGCCGATACCTGCGGAGCCGAGATGCCGAAGAGCGCCGCGAAGGGTCGCGCCACGGCATAAAGCTTGACGTGGGTGGGGAGCCCGCGCGCCGCCTCCATCCGATCGAGGGCGTACAGCAGAGCGATCGCGCGCGCCTCGGGGCTCAGGTCTCCCGCGTCCAGGCGGAGCAGGGCTTCGAACGCTTTGTCTTCGCCCAGAGGCTCGACCGCAGCGACCTCGTCAGCTTTGCGCTTCGTTGCCGGCTGGACGACGGCGATGTCGTTCTTGATGTCGTTAGCAAAACGCCGTGCGGACATCGCCTCGCGTGCGGCGGCTGCGGTCGAGTCGAGCAGCTCGAGCAGTTGCGGCGCTCGGCCTTTGTCGGACGCGTCGCTCCGAGCCTCGTTTTCGATCTTGGCACGCAGGTCCGCGATCGCGCTCGGGTCTACTGCACGCAGCCTCTCGTATCGGGCCTGGTCGTCGTCGCCGTAGAGCCGCCGAACCAGCGTGCGGCAGCGCTCCTTGGAGGCGTTGATGCGTGAGGCTTCGTCGGCACCCTCGGCGTCGCTCCACATCCCGCCGAGCCAGCAACCCACCGCCGCGACCAGCCATGCGTGGGCTTCGCCGCGCGCGACCGCGGGGGCACCCGTGTCGGTCCCGTCGACCTCGGCGCCGGCGGTGGGCTCTGGTGCAGCCGCCGGCTCGGCAGAGGCTGCGGGCGGCAGTCGGGCAGCTGTGGTGCTCGATCCGGTGCGAGCACTGCCGCAGGCCACGCACAGCAGGCCGAGCGTGCATACGATCGTGACAGGTCGCTTCATGGCAAGCCCTCGTCGTCCGGCAAGCCGGTTGCGTTGGGAGTCTTGGCGACCGCAGCCTCGGAGGCCCTGTAGGCGGCCTGCAGGCGCCGGACGACTGCGAGGGCCACACGCTTGTGCTCGGTCGCATCCG
Organism: uncultured delta proteobacterium; assembly: GCA_963778655.1. GTDB lineage: Bacteria > Myxococcota_A > Polyangia > Polyangiales > JAFGIB01 > CAVZVA01. Next base: position 395,383 of record CAVZVA010000003.1, on the reverse strand, counting down.
ATAGTTGCTGCGCCTCGCGTTGCAGTTTGTCTGCGAGCCCCATGACCGTGCCGCCCCACGCCAGACGCTCGCGCGCGGGCAGTGGCGTGACCTCTTGCGGAACGGGGTGCCCGGCCGCATTGGCCGCCGAGCTCAAGTAGGCAAGCCATTGTCCGCCTTCGAGCGGCTTGCCGGGGTCGGCGTCGGCAGGGACTACTCCGAACAGCAGAGCGAAAGGCCCTCGCAACGCGGCGAGCTTGAGCCGCTTTGGCAGGCCGCGGGCCGCGTTCATGCGGTCCATGGCGTTCAAAATCGCTATCGACCGAGCCTCGTGCGTGAGGTCGCTCACGTCGAGCCTCCACAACTGCTCGAACGCTCGGTCCTTGGTCAGAGGCTCGGCCGCGGCCGACTCGTCGGCATCGCGCTTGCTGGCGGAAGCCGTGGCCAGGATGTCGGCTTTCACCACGTCGGCCGCGCGCCGCGCCAACATCGTTTCTCGCGCTGCGTCGGCGCTGGCGTTGAGGAGACTGACGAGCTGCTGCGTTCGCGTGGCGTCGATCCCATCGCTCTTTGCCAGAGCGAGGATCTTATCCCTCAGCTGCGCTACCGCCATCGGCTCGAGGCTCCGTGTCCGCTCCTCGAGATCGGGATCGTCGCGTTGATAGAGCCGCCGGATCAGCACTTGGCAGCGTCGCTTGCTCACGGTAACGCGGTCTTCGTCGCTCGCCGCCTCGGCATCGCTCCACATGCCCCCCATCCAACACGCCACGGCCGCGATCAGCGCCCGATGGGCTTCCTCGCCGGCGGCGGGTACGGCCATGGCGATGGATTCGGGCCCGGCGGGGACGGCGACGGGAGCTTGGGGAGCCGATTCGGCGCTCGCGGCGGGCGGGACCTGCCGCGCGGCGCAGGCGCTCAGCGCCAGCCAGGTCAGCCAAAGGACAGCCGATCGACCGCGCATGGCAACCTCCCGGGGTTTCGGCCCTGAGCCCTCACCTACGCACGCGCAGCGAATGGGCCACATGCGGCAAGGCGGGGCAAGTGGCCATCGCGCCGTAGCCGGCGAGCTGGAGCTCAGCCGACGGCAGGGTGATCAGAGAAGCCCGCTAAATGTGGGTGTTGCGGTCGCCACGTGGGCGGCTGCTGGCACGCCTGATGCGTGAACATCGAGCCGGGACGGCAGCTCGGAATCCGAAGCGCCGTTCCGATGCGGCCTCTCAGGCCGACGCGCGCAGCTTCTCCCGCAGCGTGACCCGCATCGGCATGCCGCCGCGCGGGCGCAGCGTGCTCGCGGTGTCGGGCAGCACCTCGGCGTTGCTGGCCAGCGAGAAGTCCGCGCGCTGTAGCAACGTCGCCAGCACCAGCGGCGCTTCGAGCTGCGCGAAGTGCGCGCCGATGCACACGCGCGGGCCGTCGGAGAAGGGGATCCACGCGTCGCGCGGGCGGCGGGCCTCGGCCTCGGCCGTGAAGCGCTCGGGGTCGAAGCGCGACGGATCGGGCCACAGGTCGGGCCGATGCTGCAGCGTCCACGGGCTGATCAGGAACACGGTGCGGTCGGGCACCTTGTAGCCGGCCACGCTCACGTCGGCGGTGGAGATGCGCGAGAACACGTAGACCGGCGGGTACATCCGCAGCGCTTCCTTGAACACCCGGCCGAGGTACTCCAGCCGGTCGAGATCGGCGAGCGTGGCCGGGCGGCCGCCGAGCGAATCGGCAGCGGCGCGGGCGCGCGCATACGCCTCGGGGTGGCGGGCCAGCAGGTACAGCGCCCAGGCCAGGCCGTTGGCGGTGGTCTCGTGGCCGGCCACGAACAGCGTCAGGATCTCGTCGCGCACCTGCTTGTCGTCCATCACACCGCCGTCGTCCTCGTCGCGCGCCTGCAGCAGGTGGCTCAGCAGGTCGGCGCGCGGCGCGGCCGCGGCGCGGCGCTCGTCGATCATGCGCTGCACGCGCGAGTCGAGCAGCACGATCGCGCGCTGCAGCTCGCGGTTCTTGCGCGTGGGCCACATGATCGGCGGATCGAGCCGGGCGATCACGCGATCGAAGGCGCGGCGCACGGGCTCGGGCCCGCCGCGCAGCCCCAGCAACGCCAGCTGCAGCTCCACCTGCAGCGCAACCACCAGCGCCAGCGACGCCTGGTCGGCCCACGTGAGCGCGGTGGTCAGGGCCTGGCCGAGCGCGTCGGCCTCGTCGAAGGTGTCGATGCCGAACAGCGTGCGGCCAGCGACCGCCATCGCGATGTGCGTGGTCTCGCGCGCGACGTCGAGCTGCGCGCCGTCGCGCCAGTCGTCACAGGCTCGCCGCGCGCAGTCGACCATCACGTCCGCGAACGCGTCGATCTTGGCGTGCTGAAAGACCGGGGCCATCAGCCGCCGCTGCCTGCGCCACAGCGAGCCACCCGCGGTGAACAGCCCTTCGCCGACCAGCGGCTGCAACACGATGCGGATCATCTGGGACTTCTCGAAGCAGCGCGCCTTCTCGACCAGCACCTCGTGGATCGCCGCGGGCGAGTTGACCAGCACCACGTCGCGGGTGAGGAAGTGCATCCTCGCGATCTCGTCGACCTCGCGGCTCAGCCGCTCCAAAAACGCGAAGCGGTCGCGCTCGAACTCCCGGGTGTGGCCGATCACGGGCGCGGCGCCCGCCAGCATTGGAATGTCGCGCAGTGCCATCGGACGCACCCTTAGTGTACACCCAGCGCCGGCGCCACCGTAGCCCCACCGAGCGCGGAATCAGCCGGCCAGTCTGATGTAGGCCTCTGCAGCTGTCGCAGCGTCACCGGATGAGGGGCGTAGCTCATCGCAGCCCGTGCCTACCACCGAAGCGGCGCCTCGTCCCGAGCGCACGCGGTTCGGAGGACTCAACAGGAAGACGGGAAGACGGACATGGATTCTGAGCTTCAGGTGTTCCCGCCTTCCTGTGAATTCTGGTCCGAGCCCGGACCGGCGGTCACGGCCGCAGCGCGCGGTACAGGAAGGGCAGGCTGTGGTCCATGCGGTAGTCGACGCCCGAGTGGTCGTCGTCGAACTCCTCGTAGCGGTGCGCGATGCCGTGCGCGGCGAGGCGCTTGGACAGCAGCCGGCAGCCGTAGTGGATGTGGTACTGGTCGCGCCAGCCACAATCGATGTAGATGCCCTTCAGCGTGGCCAGCTCGCGGCGGTGGCGTGCCACCATGTGCACCGGGTCGTGCTCGAGCCAGCGCCGCCAGCGCGCCTCGATCAACTCGCCGGTCTCGAGGTCGAAGGGCAGCCGGAACCCGCCCGGCGCGCGCGGATCGGGATCGTAGGTGGCGGCCATGCACAGGTTCATCAGGCAGTGCACCTCGGCGCCCGAGGGCTTCTGCTTGCGCCAGATGTGCTCGAGAAAGCGCTGCACGCGCCCATCGTCGAGCCCGCGCCCGCTCGCGCGCGCCTCGCGCTGCACAGCGTAGCGCCCGGCCTTGCGCGGCGGCCTGCGGTGCTTGCCGAGCTCGGTGAGCGTGGTGGGCCAGTCGCTGCGGTACACGAAGTCGAAGTACGCGTCGCCCGAGTGGTCGGCCACCGCGCCCCAGTAGCGCGCGTATTTCATGCCGTGGACGATCGCCCCGTAGCCGCCCGAGGACTTGCCGAAGCAGCCGCGGTGCTCGCGCGCGGCGAGCGTGCGCAGCTCGCGGTCCACGAACGGGATGAGCTCGCGCGTGAGGTAGTCGGCGTAGCGGCCGATCGCGCTCGAGTTCACGTACTGGTTGCCCCCGAGCGCGGTGAAGCAGTCGGGCAGCACCACGATGCACGGACCCAGCTTGCGCTCGTGGATCAGCCGCGCGGCGCGTTCCGGCAGATTCTCGTCGAAGCTGCGCCAGTTGGTGTGCGACTTGCCCGAGCCGGTGTAGCCGACCAGGTCGAACAGCACCGGGAAGCGCCGGCCGCGCCCGTGCGACAGGCCCTGGTCGTAGTGCGGCGGCAGCCACACCTCGAGCGTGCGCACGGACGGATCGCCGAGCGGGTTGTCGGCCAGCACCCGCGAGCGGTGTTCCAGCGTGAGCACGCGGCCGCTCGGCCAGGTCGGTCTCTTCAGTGCCATCGCGAGCTTCCCTCCGTTCGGGCTGCGCGCATGCTAACGCCGATCCACCCCGTTGCGCGATTCGACTTTGATACGGACGAAACGGGGGACCAGGTTCGGCCGTGCAGGTTATTGACGGGTGACGGAAGCGCGTGCGATGGCCGGCGTACCGCAAACGCCTCGGCGTAGGGGGGCGCTTGCGAACCTTAGAAACGAGGAGGACGAATGCGCGCTCAACTGCTACTCGCTGCAGTGCTGGCCGTTGCGGTCACCGCCTGCAAAGGCTCTGCCGGGGCCAAAGGTGTGGACGGCGCCGACGGCGCCGATGGGGCGAAGGGTGACAAGGGCGATCCCGGGGCACCCGGCAAGGACGGCGCCAAGGGCGCCACTGGGACCAGCGGCAAGGACGGCACCAACGGCACCAACGGGACCGATGGCACCAACGGGACCAACGGGACCGATGGCACCAACGGCATGGACGGCATGAACGGCAACGACATCATCCTGTCGGAGACCGCGCGCACGGGGCTGGCGCTGTCGCCGGTCACCGTCGATGTCGAGGGTCTGGATGGCGATCGAATCGAGAGCGTCGGGCGCGGCGCTTACATGGTCAACGCGGTCGCGGATTGCCAGGGCTGCCACAACGGCACCGACGCGCAGGGCCATACCCTGTTCTTGGCCGGCAACGCGGACTTCCCGCTCGGCGGCCTCGACTCCACCACGGTGCAGCCCTGCACTGTCGGCGCTACTGACTGCATCGACTCCCACGTGTTCGCGCGCAACCTCACGCCCGACGCGACCACCGGCCTGCAGCTCAGCGAGGATCAGTTCATCGAGGCGCTGCGCAAGGGCACGGACTTCAAGAACACGGCGACCCTGATGGTGATGCCGTGGCCGCAGCTGCGCTGGCTGACCACCCAGGACCTGCGCGACATCTATCACTACCTCAAGCACATCCCGGCCGTGGACAACGCGGTGCAGGCCGACGCGAAGCCGATCTTCACGCTGCCTGGGGCCTCGCCCTTCTACGACACCAACGGCGACCCGGTTCCCGTGCCGCAGTTCGCCGACGGCGACGTGACTCGTCCCTTGCCGGCCGCCTTCGACCCGGCTGCGGGCATGCCCACGACGGAGGCCGGCGAGCCGTTCGATACCAACAATGTGCTGCGCGGCCTGGCGATCTCGCCGCTCGCCGACGACTCGCTGGTGGCCTCGATGTCGGCCGGCGATCAGGCGCTGTACGGCCGCGGCAGCTACATCGTCAACGGTCCGGGCCTGTGCAACGAGTGCCACACGCCCGGCGGCCGCAACAAGATGACCAACAAGGTGGATACCACCACCTTCCTCTCGGGTGGCCAGGCCTTTGCCGTGCCCCCGCCCTTGCAGCCGATCCTCCACCAGGTGCGCACCATGAGCGCGAACCTGACCGGCGACAACGCGGGCTTCACCGCCGGCTTCTCGGTGTTCCTCGACACCTTGCTGTCGGGGGCGTCGTTCTCGACCACCCCGCCGCACGGGCTCGGCTTCCCGATGCCGTTCGACGTGTTCCGCAACATGACCACCGCGGACAAGCAGGCCGTGTACACCTACATCACGACCATCCAGCAGGCGGGCCTGATCACGGGTGACGCCAAGCGCCAGGCGCCGGCGCGCTACTGCACCAGCGCGACGGCCGCGACCGACTGCCCCGGCAGCGGCGAGACCTGCGCCACCATCACCATCAACGGCATGTCGACCGGTGAGTGCGTGGGCGGGGCCTGCAGCGTCGACAGCGACTGCGACGCCTGCCAGACCTGCGACGGCGGCACCAGCAAGTGCATCGCCGAGGACTCGACCTCGGCCTGCGTGATGACCTCGCTCTGATCGCAACTACCCGCGTGCGCCCCCGATCCGCCCGCCGGCTCGGGGGCGCGCGCATTTAACCGCTGTCTCGCTCCACGCTCGCGCTCGTAGTCGCGCTCGTGCTCGCCCCCGCCCCTACGGGCACGCCCCCAACCCGTCGATCCACTGTTGCACCACGTCGAGCCCGCTCGGGTCCACGATCAGCGTGGCCACCGGGGGCATCTGGTTGGCGTCGCGGCGCGAGAGCCGGAAGAACAGCTCGCTCTGGGCCGAGCTGCCAGGGAAGATGATCTCGGCGTTGGGGATCTGTCCAATCGCGAACTGCGGGGTCACGCCGCAGGCGTGGGTGTCGGCGAGCGCGGTCTCGTAGCGGAAGTCGAGCGGCACCGGCGTGGGCCCGCCGGGCCGGTGGCAGTGCGAGCAGTTGGCATACAGCCACGAGCGCGCCCGCGCCTCCAGCGGCGCGCTGGTATCTCTGGGCTGGGCAAAGCGCGGCAGGTCGTCAGGCGCGGCCGGCAGCGGGTCGCCGAACAGCCCGATATGGTCCATGGCCGCGAGCTGGTTCTCGACGAAACCATCGTAGTCGTGGTCGGTGTTCATGCGCCCGGTCTGCAGCCCCAGCGTGCGCCCGGCCGCGGCGTTGTGGCACAGCAGGCACTGCGCGCGGTCGGGGAAGGTGTGGCGGTGCACGCTGGCCCCGCTCGGGTCGAGCGCGCCCGGCTGCATCGGGAAGCGGCCGATCTCCGCGCCGTCGAGCAAGAACCCGTCCTTGCGCGCGGGGTCCCACATGTAACTGTAGCCCTCCCAGCCGGTGTCGCTGCGCTTGATCAGGAAGCGCGTCTCCATGATGCGGTCGGGCGTGCTGGGGTCGTCATCGTCGTCGAGCAGGAACTCCTTCATCAGCATGGCGCCCACCGGCAGCTGCCAGGCGCCCTCGGTGGTGAAGCCGACGGTCTCGCTGCCCGGTAGGATCAGAAAGCGGCGCTTGGTGGCGCCGTCCGACCACAGCGGCGTGCGCACCTCGAACGGGATCAGCGAGGCGGCGGGCATGCGGGTGGCCATGTCGGCCAGGCAGCCGGTCGCGCTCACGCTGGTGGGAAAGCTCGGCACGGCCGTGGTGGGTCGCACCAGCGCGTGGATCGCGCCGGCGCTGTCGACGGCCAAGATGCGCCCGTCCGCGTCCTGCCCGAAGCCAGACAGCGCAGCCGGCAGTGTGCTCACCTCGGCCTGCGAGCGCACCAACGAGCCGTCGAAGCGCATGCCCTGCAGTGCCGGCGAGCACGCGTCGCCGAACACCAGCACACCCTCGATGTCGGGCAGCTTGGCCTCGCGCGACACGAAGCCGAGCACGGCGCCACAGTCGCCGCTGCCGCGGGTGTATGACAGGATGGGGCTAAGGGTGGCGCCGGGCGTCACCAACAGGATGTGGTCGTGGGTCGCGTCGCCGGAGTCCGCACACCACAGCCGTCCGTTGACGCGATCGACGCTGCACGAGCTCGGTGCGCCCAGGCCGAGCGCGTAGATCTCGGGCAGGGTGGTGGAGCTGCTCGCGAATGGGTTGTCCACGGGCACCGCGTAGCTGCTGGCGGCGCCCACGTCGATGCGCGCCACCTTGCCTGCCAGCGTGCCGGGATCGGTCGCGTCGGCCGCCGTGCCGCCGTCGCCGAAGGCGACCACCAGGGTGCCGTCGAACAGAAACGAGAGCGCGCCGCCGGCGCGGGTGGCGTCGCTCAGCGGCAGCGTCAGCAGGTCCTGCTCGGAGCGCGGAACCGCGCTGCCGCCAGCATCCAGGTCGAAGCGCGCCACCACCAGCCGCAGCGGATCGTCGGCCGGCAGAAAGCTCGCGACCAGGACGCTGCCGTCGGGCCGGAAGGCGGCACCGCGCAGCCCGCCCGCGCGCACCCCCGTGCGCAGGTCGAGCGCGGTGGCGGCGTCGCTGCCGTCGCCGTCGGCGGCGAACGTCCGCACCAGCCCGCCGCTCTCGACCAGCGCCAGCTTGCCGTCGGGGGCGGACACCAGGGCGACCGCACCGCTCGCCGTGAGGGCCGCGTAGGCGGGCGTGTTGGCTACGGGCACCACGTCCAGCGGTGGGGTTCCGTCGACGAAGCAAGTGGCGTTCTCGATGCGGGCCTGCAGCCCGTGCGTGCGCGGCGGCGGCGCTGCGTCCATCGGGCCGGCGTCCGCGGGCGCGGCGTCGGCCGGAGCCGCATCGGGGATGCCGGCGTCGACGCGCCCGGCGTCGCGGGCGCCTGCGTCGTGCTCGCGGCTGCCCGCAGCGGCGTCGGGGGTGCTCGCTTCGGCGGGCCCGGCATCGGGCGGCGCGGCCGCGTCCCGTTGCGGCTTGGCGCCCGCATCGCCCGCACCACCCGCGCCCCCGGAGCACGCGGCCAGCGCGCCCAGAATGCCGTACACGAAGACGCGAGGGGCGCGAGGTAAGTCAAGCATGGGTACCTCTCCCGCCGCCCTGTGGGATCCCGGCCGGCGACATCCGCGCATGATTGGGGAGGCTCGGCCTGGCCGCAAGGGGGCGGGCCGAGCGGCCCGTCTTGGCCACCCCTCGCCATTGCCTGCGCAAACGTGCCGGGCTCAGAAGTGCTGGGCGAAGGACAGGGACACCACGTCGAGATGGTAGTAGTAGCTGCCGGCGTTCACGAAGTACGGGCCTATCTCGTAGCCCGGCTCGCCGTTGGGAACCTCGACGCCCGCGACGCCGTCGAAGCCGCCCATCGACGCGCCGTTGCCCATCGCGTCCGGCACGCCCGCGCCCGGCCGGAAGTTGTACTTGGCCGACCGGTAGCGCGGCGGGTACGCGCTGACGGTCTGACTGTTGTTCACCTGCAGCTCGACATTCTCCTGGAAGAAGTGCGCGTAGCCGAAGGAAATGTCGGTCTTGGTGGCGACGCGCACGGTGAAGCCCAGGTGCAATCCGGTGCGGCTCAGCATGTAGCTCATCACGTTGAGCAGCGCCGGGTCCTGCCCGCGGGCCTCGTACGACACACCGGCGCGCAGCGCGAGCAGGCCCGGCAGGACGTTGTAATCGCCGCCCGCTCGCACCGTGAATTGATTCTTGCCGCCGAGCTCGGTCCTCACCACGCGGTCCCCCACGCAGTTGTTCGTCTTGGGGTCCCGCTTCAGGCAGTCGCCGGGCGAGGCCGGAAGCGAGCTGATGATGCCGTTCTGGTCGATGTTGCGCAGCGTCAGCTGCGCGTCGCGCGTGACGTACTCCTGTTTGTCGTCGACCGACGTGAAGTAGTAGACGGCGTCGACCTCCACGTCCCAGCGTTCCGTCTGCATGTGATCTTCGACGGTCCGGCCGGCGGCCTCGTGGGCGGCCTTCAGGTCCTTGGGACGCGGCACCAGCCGGTCGGCGTAGCGCAAGGCGAGCGTGAGCTGCGGCGCCCAGATCGGCGGCGAGTCCAGCCGGCCCGGCTGGTTCGGCGTGGTGGTCGGGATCGAGCTGCCCACGGTCTGCACCTGGCCGGACGCGTCGCGATACTGGAATACCTCGCCGGTGCCGAGGGCGCCCGTGGTGATGTCGAGCTTCACGTTGGACTTCACGCGATCGGACCACTTGAAGCCGAGCACCACGTCCAGCGCGTCGATGGGCTTCAGCTGCACCGACGCGATCACGCCTGGCACGAACAGGTCGCGGCCGAACAGATCGCCGCGCACGTCGCTCTCGGGATCGAGCGCCGAGATCGGCGTCGTCCACGTGGTGGCCTCGTAGATCACCATCATCCACTGCAAGCCGGCGCCGACCGAGATCCACGGCGCGAGCCGGTAGCCCGCAGCAGCGAGCACGCTGAAGTAGCTGACGTTCTGATGCGAGCCGTAGTAGCGCAGTGGGTTCGGACGCTTGCCGCTTTGCGTGTCGACGGTCCCGTCGCGGTTGCCCCACTGCCGGGTCGTGGCCACGTCGGGCGGAAAGAAGCCCAGGCCCACGCCAAGGTCATCGGAGAGCTTCATGCCGAGCGCGACGGTCGGCAGAAACTGCGCGCCGCCCCGGTAACAGACCTTGGCGTAGGGCTCGTCGGCGAATCCGACGAGCGGGCGACCGTTGAGGTACTTGTCGCCTTTCGCGGCGAGCGGATACACCGGCCCCTGGCCGAGGTTGAGCGCGCTGTCGCCGCGGATGCCCCAGCCGTACGCGCCGGTGGGTTGCATGCACGCGTCCGCCAGCAGGAAGTGCGCGCCCATGATCGCTTGGTCGTCCCACAACAGCGCGAGCCCCGCCGGGTTGCGCGTCATGATCGTAGGATCGTCGGCGCGCGCCGCACGCGCACCGCCCCGCCCCAGGCCGCGCGTTCCGTCCGCGGGAAACTCCGTGCCGCCAGCGTGCGCGATTTCCGGCAGACCGGCGAGCAGGACGACGGCCAGGATGACGAGGTGGCGGGGGGAAGTCATCGGCGCTCGGAGGGAAGGGCGGCGCGAGCCTATTATCAACCGCACCGCGGAAGAACGGCGCCTCGGACTTTCGGCCGCGGGCAGCAGCGACTATCGCTCACATGCAATGTTTGGGAAGGGTGTTGATCGGGTCGTCGGTAATCTCGGCGGCGGCCGCCACGAACTTGCCGACCGTGCGGTAGGCGTTGCACGCGGGCAGGGTCGTGGACTTGCCGAGCGGATCACAGCACTGGCCTTCGCTGGTCGCCCCCTTGTCGGGATCGAGCGGGGTGGTCGGCTTGTCCTGCGAGCACTTGAGCATCGCGGGATAGCCGTCTTCATTGTTCACGTTGCCCTCGGCACCGAGGTGGCAGCCGAAGATCGCGCGCTCGCCCGCGGTCTCCGGGCACAGCGAGTCTGGCAGCTTGACCCAGTCGCAGCCGCCGTCGCCGAATACGCCGCCATCCGGCATGCAGCGCGCGGTAGTGATGCAATCCTTGTCCTTCTTGCCCTCGGGCAACAGACCGAACGCGAGCAGCGAGCAATAGGTTTGGTTGGTCTGATTGCTGATGTCCGTCTCGTTGCCCTTGAGCGGCGAGTACGCGACGAAGCCGTCGACCGTGCTCCACTTGAACGTGTCGCGCGCGCCCATGCAGTCCTGACCGGCCTCGCTGGTGTCGAAGTTCGTGATCGTGAAGCCCGAGCTCGCCAGCTCCCAGTCGATGGTGTAGTCGGCCGGCCAGATGAAGATGCTGCGTGCGATCTCGCGGTTCTTGTTGGTGGCCCACGGGATGTGGTAGCGGTCGATGCCGTCCTTGCTGGGATCGACGTCGGCCGGCACCTTGACCGATTGCCAGCGGCCCGGATCGCTCTCGCCCACGTCCTTGGTGCGGTCGGGCGCAGCCTTGGGACCGTAGAAGCTGTAGGTGCCGTCGCAGTTGTACGCGCCCACGCCGATCTCGACCTCGCCCGGGCCGGCAACGAGCTGGCCGTCCTTGCGCGGCGCCGTGAAGCGCCACAGCAGGCACTGCTCGCCGGCGCAAACGTCTGCGCGCTGGGCGGCGCTTCTCACCAGATCGGGCAGGCCGATGCTCATCGGATGGTTGATGATGTCGACGAAGTTCAGGCGGTACTCGAACACGGCCGGATCGTCGGGCCCGAGCGCCGCGAGCTTCTCGCTGTTCGAAGCGCGGTAGCAACAGTCGCCGTGGGGCGCGCAGCTGCCCGTGAGCGGGGGCAGGTTAAAGGGACAGTCGAAGTTGATGTCGCCCTTGTTGACGCACGAGAACTGATCGCTACTGCCTCCGGCGTCGCTGCTGCTTCCGCCGCTGTTGCCGCTGCCGCCCGCGGCGTTGTTGCCACTGTTGGTCTTCGAGCACCCGCTCGCGGCCAGAACCAGGAGCAACGCGAACGACACAACTTGCCTATTCATCACGAATCCTCTCGACTGAGCCGCTGCGGGCCTCTGTACCGAATCTGATCGCCGCAATCAACGGGTACGGGCACGCGCTTCCATTCGTGCTTGCGCGCGCTGCGCTCGCCGGCCTGCGCGTGTCCCCTGGAAAAACACGTGCGCGGCCGAGCGGCCTTCACGACCGCTCGGCCTGGCGCTGTGCGGCGGCTACTTGAGCATCGCGTTGGCGCCGTACTCGTGCGCCGGGCTATCGAGCCCGACGAAGGGCGGCCACATGCTCGGATACGTGCTGGTGTCACACAGCGTACAGTTGTCACCGACGAACATGCTCTTGGCGTCTGCTTTGCCCTTGAGCATCATGTCCCACCAGGCGAGTGCCGGCTCGATGACGCGCTCGGATTCCATCATCAGCGTCAGGTGGCCGGGAGCCAGCGGACCCGTGGTCGAGCCGTTCACCGCCTGGGGGACCTGGTGATACCAGATCCATGCTCCGGGTTGTTGCGCCGCCGTCACCGAGTTCTTGAGTGACGAGGGATCGGTGCCCGCGCCCAGGTCCATATCGCCCGACACCGCCAGGAACGGCTTCGAGGCAGGCGCTCCGGCGTTCCAGATGATCACCGCGGAGACGCGCGAATCATTGGAGGCAACCATGATGGTGGCCCCACCGCCTTGGGAGTGGCCCATGGCGCCGATGTGGTCGGTGTCGATCTTCTGGTAGAACTTGCTATCCGACTTGTCGTTCTCCGACAGCATGAAGTCGATGCCCTTCGACATCGAGGTACCGTCGCTGACCTCGCGATCATTGGCGGCGATGATGATGTAGCCGTAGGAGGCGATGGATCGCAGCAGCGGCCCGTAGCCTTCGGGCATGGCGCAGGTGCCATTGCCCCAAGTGATGAGCGGGAACTTCTCGCCCTCGGGCATGACGCCCGGGTAGAACACCGTGTACAGACTGAAATCGAGATCGTGGGTGTCCATCAGGTCGGCGCTGCCCTTGGGGTCGGCGCCGAACGAAGGAATGAAGACCGAATTGCAATAGGCGCTATCGTCCGTGCCGGCGGTCTCGAATCCCTTGCCGACGTTGTAGTCGGATCGGACGCCGTAGGGCCCAAACATCTGCTTCACGCCATAGGTCGTGACGCCGCTGATGCAGGGTCCCGATTGCTGCGGCGTGCCCCACGAGGCGCCGCCCTGCTGGCAGTCGGTGAGGAAGCCGCTCGTGTCCAGCCCACTGGACGAGCTCCCGCCAGCGCCGCCACTGTCACCCGCGGTGCCGCCGCCGGTGTTCATATCCATGGTGCCGCCGCCGCTGCCTCCGGTCGACGAGGCCATGCTGCCCGAGCCCGACGCGCCGCCGCCGGCAGCCGCTCCGCTGGCGCCACCGCTGCCGCTGCCCGTGCCGAGGGTGCTGGCGCCGGTGCCGCCCGTGCCGCCTCCGGTCGCGCCGTTCATCGTCGTGGTGTTGGTGCCGCCCGGCGCGGCCGGATTGCCGTCTCCACCGGTCGTGCTCCCGTTCTTGGAGCTCGACCCACAACCCATCACCAGAAGCGCGCACCCAAGTCCGAGCGCGCAGCGTCCGGACGTCGATTCTGTCTTGCCTAGGAAACCCATCTTGACCCTCTTTTCCCGAAACCACCGCCCATTGGACGGATGCAGGACCATGCATCCGTCCGCCAAAATGTCAGCCCCCCAACCCATGAGGCGCCTCGATTGGTGAGTATAAGTAGCGAGGGAGCGCACACCACCGGCAGCGCCTCCAATCGATTACCCCAGGCGGCCAGCAACGCTGACTTTTCAGGCCGTGGCAGGCATGTGCGCAGGCGGGCGGCTCGAGCCGCGCGGGGGGACCGCGCCTGCCAGCGCCGCCCCGCCCCCAACACTCCTGTTCCCAATCCCTTCGCGGCCGCCTTTCCGCACGGCGCGGGCCCGCTCAGGGGCGGTGCGCGCCTGCTGATCGAACCCACGGCGTACAGAAATCCAACCACGGGAGATTGGGAACAGTAGTGCTAACCCGCCTTTAACTGGAGAGGTCGACCAGGAATGCGTCCGCAACGGCGCTCTCGACCGCGATGCAGGCCAGGTTGAGCCAGGGTCCGCAACGGTCCAGCACCGGACCGTCGGCGCTGGCAACCACCCGCGCACCGGCCGCGCGCCCGCCGAACGCCGCGCCCGGCGCTTCGGCGCCGGCTGCGCCCGGTGCTGGGTCGGGGCTCGCGAGCGAGCTGGCCTCGAGCCCGGGATCGCTCGATACCAGCACGCGATCGGGGTTCGGCACCACGCGCGCGTCCCACGGCAGCCCGTGCGCGGCCGCGTGCTCGCGGATCAGCGCGCGCAGGCGGCCGCTGTTCGAGACCGGGCGGTCGAGCAGAAAGCAGCAGCGCGCGAGCCTCAGCTCGGTGGTGAGCGCGCCGAGCAGCCCGAGCGCCGGCAACGTCTCCTGCACCTTGCGGTAGCTGCCGTGCACGCCGGCGATGTCGCGCAGCACGCCATCGCGCGCGCGCAGCACCACGCCGCCGGAGAGCGCGACCTCGAGCGTGGTCAGCACGTTGAAGCCGTCGATCCACAGCTCGCGCCCGGCGGCCTGCTGCGGCTCCAGCATGCGCGCGCGACGCGCGGCTGCGACGCTAGGCGCACACGCGCAGCGCGCCACCGCGGCGCGCTGGCGCTGGCTGAGCGCGTGGCGATCGCCGACCAGCTTCAGGCCGGAGGCGAGCGTGTACCCGCGACCGAGCAGCCACGACAGCTCATCGGTCGCGGCGCGCAGGGCCGCCCGCTGTGCCGGCGCAAACAGCCGCGCGTCCTCGGGATGCGGTCCGCGATGGGCGCGTCGATCGGGCACGGCTGCTGCGCTACCATGCCCGTGTACCCCGCGCGAGGCTCCATGCTCCTGGACCGACCCATCATCGCCTTCGACATCGAGACCATCCCCGACCCCGAGATCGGCCGGCGGCTGCTCGGCATCGAGGGCGACGACGCCGAGGTGGTGCGCGAGATGGTGCGGCGGCGGCTAGAGGAGACCGAGAACAAGAGCGAGTACCCGCAGGCGCCGTGGCACCGCGTGGTTGCGATCTGCGCGACGCTGCTCGGGCCCAAGAGCGGGCGGGTCGAGATCCGCGCGCTGGGCGCCGAGCAAGGCGAGGAGCGCGCCATCCTGGAGGCATTCTTCGCGCTGCTCAAGAACGAGCAGCATCCGCCGCGGCTGGTGTCGTGGAACGGCTCGGGCTTCGATCTGCCGGTGATCCGCTACCGTGCGATGCTGCACGGCGTGGTCGCGCCCAACCTGTACCGCAGCGATGGCGACTTTCGCTTCAACAACTACCAGAGCCGCTATCACGACCTGCACCTGGATCTGATGGACGCGCTCAGCGGCTATGGCGCTTCCAGCCGCGTGGGGCTGGGCAACTGGACGCGCACGCTGGGCTTGCCCGGCAAGAGCTTTCTCGAGCGCTCGGTCTACGAGCACGTGCTGTCCGATGAGCTCGCGCGCGTGATCGAGTACTGCAAGCTCGACACCGTCGAGACCTTGCTCGCGTTCCTGAGCTTCGTGCACCACCGCGGCGAGCTGGCCGCTGACGAGCTGCTGCGCCACGTGCAGGCGGTGCGCGAGGCGATGGCCGCGCAGCCGTATACCGGCTGGCGCGAGGTCGAAGCTGCGCTCGCGGGCTGGCCCGCGTGGGCGCAGGGCGGTGGGGGCTGAGGTCGGCGCGGGGCCGGCGCGGCGGGGGAAGGGCGAGGACGGGCAGGGGGCAGGGGGCAGGGGGCAGGGGCAGGGGGGGGCAGGGGCAAGGGTGCGGGCAGGGGCAGGGGTACGACTGCGACTTCGACTGCGAGTAGGGCTGGAGGGATGGGGGGGGCGGGTGGCGTGGGAAGGGGTTCGCGATACAGTAGCGGCGATGCGGTTCGGGGGCCGAGGGATGTGGCTGTGCGGGCTTCTGTGCGCCTGGTCTGCGTGCAAGGCGGGATCGCCGCCGCTGCGGGCCGCGGCCGACGGCGGGGCCGACGGCGGGGCCGGGCAGATGACGGGCATGTTCGCGGTCGAGGGCGACAACGACGCAGGCGATCGGCGTTGCGGCACCGAGGCCTGCGATGTGCGCGACCCCGATAGCTGCGGTTCCGGGCTGCGCTGCGTGTTCGCGCTTCCGGCGCAACCCAAGGGAGCGTCGCCCGAGTCGCAGTGCCTTGCGGCTGGCGCCGGCGCCGACGGCGATCCCTGCACGAGCTACCATGACTGCGGACCCGGGCTCGATTGCACCGCGGGCGGCGGCCCAGTCGGGCACTGCCGGCACTATTGCTGCAATTTCAACCAGGCGCGCGGTTGTCCGGAAGGCCAGCGCTGCCGCATCGGCATCGGCGATGGGCACGGCGGGCAGAGCGACGTCGCGCTGTGCGAGCGCTGCGACGATTGCGATCTGCGCGACCCTCACGCGTGCGGCGAGGGTCGCGGCTGCTACACGCTGACCGATGACCCCAGTTGTCGCGTGTGCCTGCAGGCGGGCGGTGGCCATACCGGCGCGAGTTGCGAGCTCAACACCGATTGCATCCCGGGCACCGCCTGCATCAAGTCCGGCAGCGAGAGCCATTGCGTCGCGTTCTGCGATCCCGCGGCGCACGCGACCTGCGGAGAGGGCAGCTGCCTCGTGCCGAAGGAGCTCGGGCTTCCGACCGGCACCGGCGTGTGCTTGTAGCCCGCCGATCGGGTTGCCAGAGGCTGCGCCGCGCGTACGGAAACATGCATGCGTGCTCACCGAGCGATGGCGCGCGCCGCGCGATGCGCGGGCATGTACACAGCCGCCGCGTGCCTGGCGCTGGCCGGCTGCAGCAAGAGCGCGCTGCCGGGCGATGCCGGCGTGCGTGACGCTGGCGGTCGCGACGGGGCGGCCAAGGACGCGGGCACCGACGGCGGCGCGCCCGCGCTGCGCTGGTATTTGACCTGCGGTTATCCGGTGTGCGGCGGCCCGGGCCAGGCCGATGCGGCCACCGGCGCGCCCCGCTGCACCACGCAACAAGCCGGCGACAGCTGTACGCACGCCAGCGAGACCTGCGACCCCGGCACCGGCTGCGGCGAGAACCTGCTGTGCACCGACCACGACCCGCGCATGCAGCCCGGCGGCTGCCCGATCTCTCGCGCGCGCTTCAAGCGCGACATCGAGTACCTGAGCCCGGACGAGCTGCAGCGCTACGCCGATCAGCTGCTGGCGCTGCCGCTGGCGACCTATCGCTACAAGGACGACTTGCGGGCGCGCAAGCACCTCGGGTTCGTGCTCGAGGACGTGGAGCCGAGCGCACCGCTGTGCGTGGACGCCGCGCGCGACCGGGTGGACCTGTACGGCTACACCAGCATGGCGGTCGCCGCGCTCAAGCGTCAGCAGCAGCAGATCGAAGAGCTGCGCCGCGAGCTGCACGCGGTGCAGCGACGCCTACGCGTGCTGCAGCCACGCCAGGCAACCGGCTCACGCTGAGCGCGCATGACTCCGAAGGGTCAACAGGAAGACGGGAAGAATAAAATCCCCGTCGGCTTCCCGTCTTGCCGTCTCGCCGTCTTGCTGTGAGTCTTCATGATCTGCCCGGTGCGCGCGCCAGCCAGATGGTGTGGCGCGCGCCGCGGCCGCGTGCGCGTGAGCGCACGGCCACCTCCTCGACGGCGAAGCCGGCGCGGCGCAGGCGGGCGGCGAAGCCGCGATCGGCGGCGGCCGACCACACCGCGAGCACACCCGCGGGCCGCAGCGCGCCGCGCGCCGCCTTCAGGCCGCTCGCGCCGTACAGCCAGTCGTTGGCCTTGCGCGTGAGCCCATCGGGACCGTTGTCGACGTCGAGCATGATCGCGTCGTAGGCCGCCTGCGCGCCGCGCAGCAGCTCGCCCACGTCCACCTCGCGCACCCGCGCCCGGCGGTCGCGCAGCGGATGGCCCGCGATGTGCGAGAGCGGGCCGCGGTTCCAGCGCACCACCGCGGGCACCAGCTCTGCAACCTCCAGCACCGCTTCCGGGCCGAGCGCGCGTAGCGCGGCGGCCAGCGTGTAGCCGACGCCGAGCCCGCCGATCAGCACGCGCGCCCGCGCACGGTCCGTGACGCGCGCGCACGCAAGCTCCGCGAGCGCGTCCTCCGAGCCGTACATGCGGCTGTTCATCAGCTCGCAGCCGTCGATGCGGATCGAGAACTCCTGGTCGCGCTGGTACAGCTTCAGCTCGCCCTCACCGCCGGGGACCTTTGCGCTGTCGAGGTGCTTCCAGGGGATCATCGCGCGACCAGTCCCGCAATCCGGCGCGCGATGCGCACGCCGTCCATGGCTGCGCTCATGATGCCGCCAGCGTAGCCCGCGCCCTCGCCGGCGGGGAACAGCCCCGCAAGGTCGGGCGCCTCGAGCGTGTCCGGATGGCGCAGCACGCGCAAGGGCGCGCTGGTGCGCGACTCCACACCGACCAGCACCGCCTCTTCGGTCAGGTAGCCGCGCATGCGCGCCTCGAACGCGCGCAGCGCCTGCCGCAGTGGCGCCGCGAGCGCGAGCCCGGCGCAGTCGAGCACCTCGGCCACGTCGCCCGCCTGCAGCCCGGGCAGATAGCTCGAGCCCGGCACCGTCGACGATCCGCGGCCGGCGACGAAATCGGTCACGCGCGTGGCCGGCGCCCGCAACATGCCGCCGCCGGCTGCGAACGCGGCCTGCTCCAGCTTGCGCTGCAGTGCGATGCCGCCGAGCGGGCCGCCGAAGCCGGCAGCCGCGAGCTCGCCGGGCTCGAGCGCGACCACCAGCCCGGAGTTGGCGTAGCGCGAGCTGCGCCGCGACAGGCTCATGCCGTTGACCACCACGCCGCCGGGCAGGGTCGAGGCCGGCACGATGAAGCCGCCGGGGCACATGCAGAACGAGAACACGCCGCGCCCGTCCACCTCGTGGGCCAGCCGGTAGGCCGCGGCGGGCAGGGCCGGGTGGCCGGCGGCGCGCCCGTACTGGATGCGATCGATGAGCGGCTGCGGGTGCTCGACGCGCACGCCGAGCGCAAACGCCTTGGCCTCCAGCCGCACGCCGCGCTGCACCAGCAGCGCGTACACGTCCGCGGCCGAGTGGCCGGTGGCCAGCACCACGTGCTCGGCCAGCAGCTCGCGCCCGTCGGCCAGACGCACGCCCGCCAGCTGTGGCCGCCCGCCCGCGTGCACTACCAGATCGACCACGCGCGCGCCGAGCTCGAAGCCGACGCCCGTGCCCGCGAGCTCGCGGCGGATGCTGGCGACCACTGCCGGCAGCTTGTTGGAGCCGATGTGCGGGCGCGCGTCGGTAAGGATCGCCTGCGGCGCGCCGTGCCGCGCCAGGATCTCGATCACGTCACGCACGCTGCCGCGCTTGTGCGCACGCGTGTAGAGCTTGCCGTCGCTGTACGTGCCTGCGCCGCCCTCGCCGAAACAGTAGTTGCTATCCGGGTCGACCACGCCGTGCCGGTTGAGGCCCTTGAGATCGTGGCGGCGCGGCTGCACGGCCTTGCCGCGGTCGACCACGGTGCAGCCGACGCCGTGGCGGGCCAGCTCGTAGGCGCAGAACAAGCCGGCCGGTCCGTCGCCGACGATCACCACGCGCGGCGCGCCCACCTGGCGTGGATGCGGCGCGCCGAGCTCGCCCGCTTCGCTCGCGCCGACCTCGAGCAGCAGCCGGAAGCGCACGCTGCCGCGGCGCGCGTCGAGCGAGCGCTTGCGCAGCGCGATCGCGGGCAAGCTCGACTCGGACGCACCCAGCGCCCGGGCCACGCGCGCCCGCAAGTGCGCATCGCTCTGCGGCTCATCGAGCGCAAGCTCGATCGAAACCTCTTTGGTGGCCGGAAGGGTCACGCGACCCTCCCGCCCCACCGGCAAAGCCGTTGGGGCTCCACCTTCCCGCGGGGTCGCTTCGCTCCGCGTTTCGAGCGCGTGCTCATCAGCAGCTCTCGACGACATCAGACCGCCTCGTCGACACCGCGGTGTTGTAGCAGATCACGGGTCAGGCCGGAGGCTCGTACCAGTGGCGGCCTGCGCGCCAGCTCTTTTCCAGCTCGGCGATCACTTGGGCGCCCAGCAGCACGATCGCGGCCGCGGCCTCAAAGCTCAGCAGCACCACGATCACGGCCGACAGCGAGCCGTAGATCGCGCTCACCGCCGAGACGTTCTGGAAGTACCACACCATGGCGCCTTGCAGGCCCTGCCACAGCAGCGCCGCCACCAGCCCGCCGATCAGCGCGGCGCGCGTGTTGCCCTTGCCGAGCGGCATCACCAGGTAGATCGACGCCAGCACCAACGCCATCCCCAGTATACCGATCAGGCCCGCCCAGCGCGGGATCGCCTGGGCCAAGAGTGGCACCGCGTCGAGCCCGATCAGCGCCAGCGTCTGCGCGAACGACGCCAGCCCGATCGCCAGCACATAGGCGATCGAGATCGCGATCGAGGCCAGCAGCGGGCGCGGGTCGTGGGTCTCGCGGCGGTGGATGAAGATGACGTCGAGCGCGTGCTGCAGGGTGCGAAACATGAGCGTGCTGAAGAAGACCAGGGTGAGCAGCCCGATCACGCCGCCGGCGTAGGGCGTCTTCAGCAGCGACAGCAGCGTCTCGGTCAGCGGCTGCGCGTACGCTCCGGGCGCCAGGTCGCGCAGCTCGCGGGCGACGACCGCGATGAAGCGCTCGCGATCGACGAAGCGGGCGAACAATGCGGTGGCCAGCAGAAACAGCGGTATCACCGAAAGCAGCCCGTTGTAGGCGAGCGCGCCGACCAGCACCACGCCGCCGTTGTGCAGGAAGCCGCGAATCGTGCGCAGCACGAAGCCACTGACCTGCCATAAGAACCGCAGTCCGCCCTGCGTGCGGCGTCGCTCCGCTGCCTCCATGGGACGCCTAGTCTAGAGCAGCGGCCCGGGACCCGCACGCGAGGCGGGCCCCGGTTGGCCGCGATCAACCGCTGTCCTGGACCACTTCGAGCGCGTCCGCCCTCGCCATCCGCGCAGGCGCGCGCTACGTTGAGCCGCAGGCACGGGGAGGTATCCACGGCCGCGCCTGGCGCGCAGCTCCCTGGGCGAGGGTCTGTGCACTGTCCCAGCTGCGGAGCGGAAACAACGGCTGTCAGCGCAGACTGCCGGTGCTGCGGTGCGCAGCTGCCCCGCAGCTGCGCGGCTTGCGGCGCGACCAACCTGGCGCAGGCGAACTTCTGCAGCGGCTGTGGCCGTGAGCTCGCCGGCCGTGTGGCCGACCCGGTGGCGGCCTACACGCGCGCCCCCAGCCACCTGATCGAGCGCGTGCTGCGCTCGCGCGCTGCGCTCGAGGGCGAGCGCAAGCAGGTGACGGTGCTGTTCGCCGATCTGCGCGGCTCGTTCGGCGCGATCGAGGGCGGCGACCCGGAGGAAGCCCAGGCCATGCTCGACGCGGTGCTGGCCGCCATGACCGAGGCGGTCCATCGCTTCGAGGGCACCGTCAATCAGGTGCTGGGCGACGGCATCATGGCGTTGTTCGGCGCGCCCGTCGCGCACGAGGATCACGCGGTGCGCGCAGCGGCCGCGGCGCTGGCGATGCAGCGCGCGATCGGCCGCCTGCGCGACCCGAGCTGGGTCGAGCGCGGCATCGTGCCGCAGATCCGCGTGGGCCTGAACTCGGGCGACGTGCTGATCCGCACCGTCCGCAACGATCTCAGCATGGAGTACCGCGCGGTCGGCTCGACCACGCACATGGCCGCGCGCATGGAGCAGCTCGCCGCGCCCGGCCAGGTGTGGCTGACCGCGGAGACCATGCGGCTCGGACGCGGGCAGCTGCGGGTGCGCTCGCTGGGTCCGCAGGAGATCAAGGGCGTGCACGACATGGTCGAGCTGTTCGAGCTGCAGGGCGTCACCATGCGGGCGCGTTTCCAGGCGATCGAGCCGCGCGGGCTCTCGCCGCTGTCGGGACGCGCCGACGCGCTGCAGCTGTTGCAGGGCGCGCTCGCGGCCGCGGTGCAGGGCGAGAGCCGCGCGCTGGTGCTTTCCGGAGAGCCTGGCGTCGGCAAGTCGCGCCTGTGCTACGAGCTGCTGCGCGGTCCGGGCGCCGAGGGTTGCGGCGTGCTCGAGGCCGCGGCGGTGTCCTACGGGCGCGGCACGCCGTACGGGCTGCTGGCCAACGTGCTGCGCTCGCTGCTCGGCATCGACGGCGACGACGATGCGGCCCGCATCGCGAGCAAGGTGCACGCGGCGTTGCACGAGCTCGGCAGCGACGACCACGCCTGCACCCAGCTCGTGCTGGTCCTGCTCAACGTGTCCGGGGGCGACCCGGAATGGCGCCGGCTCGATCCGGTGCAGAGACGGCGGCGCATCGAGTCCACGCTGAGGGTCTTGCTGGAGGTGTTCAGCGCGCGCGGCCCGTGCCTGCTCGTGCTCGAGGACTTGCACTGGTCGGACGCGGAGTCGCTGGCCTTCATCCGCAGCCTGATCGAGACGCCGCCGGGTCCGCGCACGTTGCTGCTGTTGACCCATCGCACCGAGATCGAGCCGGGTTGGCCGCAGCTTGCGCACGTCGCGCAGTGCCGGCTCTCGAGCCTTCCGCCCGAGGGTGCCGAAGCCCTGCTGCAGGCGCTGCTGGGGCCGGGCGCTGCGCTCGCCCCGCTGCGCAGGATGCTCGCCGAGCGCACCGGAGGCAATCCGTTCTTCATCGAGGAGAGCGCGCGCATGCTGGTCGAGCGCGGGTTGCTGCGCGGCTGCCCAGGCGACTACACGCTGCACGGCGAGCCCGACCAGCTCGAGGTCCCGGCAACGGTGGAGGCGTTGCTCGCGGCGCGCCTCGACCGGCTGTCGCCTGACGCGCTGGAGCTGCTGCAGGCCGCCGCCGTGATCGGCGACGAGTCGCCGGCTGAGCTGCTGCGACTGGCGGCGGCGTTGCCCGAGGGCGCGTTGCAGGCGCGCGTGCAGCCGTTGATCGAGGCCGAGCTGGTATTCGAGAGCGGAACCGCGCGCGCGCCCGTCTACCGCTTCAGGCACGCGTTGATCCAGGAGGTCGTCTACCGCCGGCTGGTGCGCGCGCGCCGCCGCACGCTGCACGCGCGGGTGGTCGAAGCGATGGAAGAGTTGTTCGCGGCGCGCCCGGCCGAGCACGTCGAGCGCCTGGCCGAGCACACCTATCGCGCCGAGCTGTGGGCCAAGGCTGGCCACTACCACCAGCTCGCCTGCGCGCGTGCCGCCAGCCGCTGGGCCAACGCGCAGGCGGTCGCCTACCTCGACCGCGGCTTGCAGGTGCTCGAGCGGCTGCCTGCGGGGCGCGAGCGCGATGGCATCGCCGTCGACCTGCGCCTGTCGGCGCTCGCTCCACTGCTGCCGGCCGGCGACCACGAACGCATGATCACCCTGCTCGGCGAGGCCGAGGTCTACGCGCGCGACCTCGGCGACGAGCGGCGCATGGCCGCGGTCGCGAGCCAGCTCGCGGCCGGGTTGTGGCTGACGGGGAAGCACGACCGCGCGCTGCAGGCGGCGCAGCGCGCGTTGAGCCTGACCGGGAAGCTCGGCGCCGCCGAGCTCCCGCTCGAAACCGCCGCCCGCTACAACGTCGCCATGATCCATCACGCCCGCGGCGAGCTCGAGTCGGCGGTGACGATCTTTCGCGAGATGATCGAGAAGTTCTCGGGCACGCTGGGGCGCCAGCGCTTGGTCGGCTGGTCCGGCTATCCGGGGGTGTTCGCGCGCACCTTCGCCGTCTCGTGCCTGAGCATGCTGGGGGGCTTCGAGGAAGCCGGGCGCCTGTTGGCGGAGGGACGCGTGCTCGCCGACGAGCTCAACCACCCGCATTCGCGCACGATGATCCTCGAGGAGGGCGGGTTCTTCCGCCTGGTCACGGGCGAGCCCGAGATCGCGCTGCGCCTCCTGACCGAGGCGATGCTGATCTGCGAGCGCGACGAGGTGCGTGTGATGTATGCGCCGACCGCCGCGCGCCTGGGCATGGCGCTGCTCGACTGCGGCCAGCTGGTGGCCGGACGCACCCTGCTCGAGGACGCGATGGCGCGCGAGACCTATCGCGAGGCGGGGCACTACGGCTTGGACTACTTGTTGGTCGGGCTGAGCGACGCGCAGCTGCGGAGCGGCGAGGTGGCCGCCGCGCTGCAGACCGCCGAGCGCGCCGAGCAGGACACCCGCAGCTGCGGCGAGCACGCCTACCACGTGTGCGCGCTGATCCAGCTCGGCGCGGCGCTGCGGGCGAGCCGGGGCCGAGAGCAAGATGCGCGCGCCGCATACCAGCAGGCGCTGGACAAGGCGCTGCAGCTGGGCATGCAGCCGTGGGTCGCGTTCGCGCGGCAGGGGCTCGCGGAGCTGTTGCAGCAAGCGGGCCTGCGCACGGAGGCTTGCCGGGAGCTCGATGCCGCCGAGCAACTGTGGGCTCGGCTGGGCGCACCGGCGCGCGTAGCCCAGCTGCGCGCGCTGCGCGGCGGTGCGGCCGCGGACGGGGGCGAGTCGGCCGCGCGCTGAGGTCACGGCGCTGCACCGTGCAGCACGCGCGCGGGGTGCGCTCCTCAGTTGGCGCGCGTCGCGCAGCCCGTCACGATCGAGACGCTGCCGCCGCCGGTGACCTGCTTGCAGCTCGCGTCGCACAGCAGCGCGCGCTTGGGGCTCTGCGCAGCGTCGAAGTACCAGCCGCCCGCGCTCGGATCGCAGGAGGCGGCGTCGGTCACGCGCACTAGCGTGGTGGTGGCTCCGCCGCTGGTCAGCTCGAGGTTGACCTGATCGGGCAGGTAGGGCGCGGCTGTGGCCGGAAGCGCGATCGAGCAGCCCGCCTGTGCGATCGCCGCCTGCAACGCTTCGAGCAGCGCCTGCTGCGAGGTGGGCTCGGCGACCTGCAGCGCGGCCGTGCTGCCTCCGGCTTGCGCCACCTGGTCGAGGCTGGCCGTCGCGCCGAGCGCGACCACGTAGGTTGGCACCGCCGGCATCTGGTCGAGGCCGGTGGCTGCGCTCGCCGCGGCGGTGCTGGCGTTGCCCAGGCAGGCCGTCGGCTCGCTGCCGCTGATCAGCACCACCGCGGGGTTGCCCTGCGAGTCGGTCGCCCACTGGCGCGCGTGGGCCAATGCGCCGTCGAGCGCAAGCGTGGTCGCGGCGCCCGGCCCGTGCGTGCGCGCGCCCATCGCCGCGTCGAGCGCCGGTTGCTGCTGGGCCACCGGCCCGATCGGCAACGCGGGCGCGGCGTAGCTGTTGGGATCGCAGGCGCCCTGGAAGAACTGCACGCCGAGCTGCAGCTCCGAGCCCGACTCGCTCGAGACCAGCGAGTCGAGCGCCTGCCCGAGCGGGCTCCACATATCATTGGGGAAGACCATCGCCGCCGATTCGTCCACCAGCAGGTGCACGCCGAGCTGGACTGCCACGCGCGTCGACGCGCAGTCCGCGGCGTTGGTGCCACCCATCGCCGGCGGATAGGTCGCGCCGGCATCAGCGCTGGCGGCCGATCCCGCGCCGCCCATGGAGGCGCTTGGGGAGCCCACGCCCGCGGTGGTGCCACCGGTTCCAATCGTCGTCGGCTGCGGCACCTGTCCTGGTTCGGAGTTACCGAAGGAGGCGCCGCCGGTGCCCGCCGTTTGAGGCATGGTCGCGCCGTGGGTGGACCTATCGCCGCTGCCAAGCGCGCCCGGGGGCTCCAGGCCGGGCCCTGTCTGGGGGCCCTGGCAGGCAGCGAGCAGGCCCGCGAGCAAAAGCAGCGAGAGCAGCAAGAGCAGCCCCCCGATACCGGGGATACAAGGGGCCGCCAGAGCCGCGGACTTCTGCCCGCGGCTCTGGCAACCGCCTCCCGACACACCCCGGCCTCGTCCCATTGGCAACCATTTCATCGGGTCGCCTTCCGGATTCCGATGTGGCAGGGCGGCGGCAGAGTGGCTCACGGCAAGCCCGTCAATTGCCCCCGGCAGGCGCCGTTCCCCCTCACTTTCCATAGCGGTTATCCAGAGTTGTAGCAGCTTCCGGGCCCCGGCCAAAAGGTGTGGCGTTCCCCCGGCAGCTGGCGTACACCTAGCGCCCAAAATCCCGGGTCATTAGCTCAGCTGGTAGAGCAGTGGATTCTTAATCCATTGGCCCTCGGTTCGAATCCGAGATGACCCACCAGCGGCTTTTCGCAGTCGGGGCCGCAAGTTAGCGCGGCCGCGCGAAAACGGCTCCGTTACGCGTGTTGGACAATTTTTTCGCGTTTGTTGGACAATCTCGGTCCGCGCGCGCCCGGATGACGGCCTCGGTGGGCCGCCCGACGCGCTCGTGCATGCGCTCGACGTGCCCCAGGATCGCACCGACCTTGGGAGCCGCTATACGTCGATATGACCGGAGCAGCGGGCGGCTGCCGAGCACTTGGAGATCGTCGGCAGCATCGCGGGCGCAGCATTGGTCGCCGGTGAGCGGGCAGGGGGCGCTCACCATGGCTTGAACACGAACAGCGCGCCGCAGGCGATCAGCGCGAAGCCGACTGCTACGTTCCAGCGCGGAGTCTCGCCGAGGTAGAGCCATGCGAAGACCACAAACACGCAGCGCGTAATGAGTTCCTGGATCGTCTTGAGCTGCGCTCCTGAAAAGCCCTGGCCGTAGCCGATGCGATTGGCCGGCACCTGCAGGCAGTATTCGAAGAGCGCCAGCCCCCAGCTCGCCAACACCACCTGCCACAGCGGGGCGTCGCGAAAACGCAGGTGGCCGTACCAGGCCGAGGTCATGAACACGTTCGACGCGTCATTCGAGAGCGCCAGGATTGCCTTGGAAAGGTCGGGGGATGGTTCGTACTTCAGGTCTGCCAGCGTGCGCTCACCGCGCCCAGGAGTGGTGCTGTTCAAGCGCGCGTACCCGGTCGAACGGTCTGGCGCCTCCGCTACGCGATCCCGACACGGGCTTGGCGAACTGGGAGACGCTCGAGCCTCAGCTCGGCTCGCACGAGGCACGCCGCGCGTGGGCGATCCGCAGAGCGCAAGCGCTCGCACACCGCAGGGCCGAGCTCGCGACGGGCGCTCTGCGTCAGACAACCACGCCGATCGATGACGCGTTCGCGGCCTTCTTCGAGTCGTGCCGTCACCGTCTTCGCGAGAAGACCATCGCCGGCTACCGCCAGAGCCTCGAGCCATTCAGGTTCTGGACGGCCCGCAGCGGCATCAAGCGGACCGAGGAAATCACGCCGGCGCTTCTGGCTGCCTATCGCGAGGCTGTGATCGCCGACGGCCGCCGACGCCCGATGAAGGGCCTCCGTCGCGGCGGGCCTGTTCGGTCGACCGAGCGCCATTCCCCGAACACCGTCAAGACGTACCTGCGCGCGTGAAGACCCTGCTCAACCGCTGGCGCGCGCTCGGGCATGAAACTGAAGCTCACGCGAGATGCCGAGATGCGATTGGCGACACGCTCAAGGCTCTTCCGGTTCCGCGCGAGCAGGCCGACTTCCTGACACCGGCGCAGCTCGCGGGGCGGCTCAAGGCGGCTGCTGATCACGATGCTCAGACCCTCGCCGAGACCCGGCTGGAGCATGCCGGGCTCCGGCCAGTTGGCAGCGCGCAACACTACGTCGCGATTGCGCCGTTAACAGTGTTCATCGCGCTGACGGGCTGCCGCAGGGACGAGGCGCTTGGGCTGAAGTGGTCGGACGTCGATCTGGACGCAACGGACCACGAGGGCCGCAGGGTCGGATAGATTCGGCTGCGCCGCGAACACCAAGACCAAGGATGCGCGCGCGATCGGGCTCGAGGTCTCGCCTCTGCTCGGGAAGCTTCGCGTCGTGATGCGGCTACGCGCTGGGCGTGGTGCCATCTTCGTGTTCGGTGGTCCGGACGGGCTCACCGCAGATTCGACAGAGGAGCGCGCGTCTCATTGCCGACTACGGCGCGCCTACGTTCACTTTACCAGGTGCTGGGCGCGGCGACGGGCGGTGCTCCGTTCCTCTCTCATGAGAGCCCGAGTCGTATCGCATGAATCTTCGTCTCGATGTCGCCCGCGAGTTGCCGCAGATCGCGGGCCGCGGGGAGCAACTTGATCCCCGCGTCGACGGTGCGTTTCGCGTCACGGAGGAAGCGAACTCGTTTCTCCTTCGGCCATGAGCATTTCATCACCCATGCGACCGACTGCGAGCCGAGCACATGGTACGGGTAGTCATCGGTCTTGTTGAACTGGATCTGCTCGAGCAGTAGTTTGCGTCCCTCCTCCACCCATTTCTCGGCGTCGTCTAAGTGCGAGGAGGCAGAGGCCTTCTTCATGAGCATGTATGCGTACTCCGTGACGACCAAGCGGTCGCCGCTCTTAAGGCCATACGCGGTATTGAGATACCGCTCCGCATAGTGCACGGAGCCGTGCTTGACCTCCAAGCTCCCCCGCTGGAGCCAAAAGTGATAGTCCCACGCGAGAAGATCCTCAAGCGCCGCGTACACAGCGCGGGCTGCGTCAACGCCGATCCGGCGCATGAGGAACTGATTGCTAATCAAGCGCGTGATAAGCCGCCACAGGCGAGAGTCGCGCCGCGTCCCCGCTGTGATTCTCGTCGCGACTGCGTAGGCGAGCTGCTCGCACGCCAACGCGAGGACGTGCTTCTGCGCGTCCAACTCGTCCAGCAGCTTCTCGGCGATGACCCGGTGCCGAGCACGGATTGACTCGGCTCCGCCGACGCCGCGCACGAGAATCCGTCGATCGATGAGCGTCTGCAACGCTGCGAACGCCTCAGGCGCCGGACGGCTCGACAAGCAGAGGAGGACGTCCTCCTGCGTGAGCGGCTCGCGCAGCGCGCTCGCGAGCGACACCACGAGATATGCCTCGCGCTGTGCATCGGGAAGTTCCTGCCACTCGTCGATTACCTTCTGCCCGAACCTCTTGCCCGAGGTCGCCTCGATCATCGCGACGAGGAGCTGGCGCTCGGCGCTATCGCGGAACGCTTGTCGTTGGACCTTCCTTGACTTGCCAGTGAGCACACCTAGGTGGTGGTTCGCGGTGAGCACGTCGAGGATCGCGTCGATGTCCGCGTCGTCGAGCGGCGGCATCGCATACTCGACCAGTGCGATGTTCGCGTCCTCCTTCAATGACGCCACCGCGTCAGCCCGGCTCGATCGCACGGTAAGGACCACGACCTGCACCGCTTCCGATGCCAGCATGTCTCGGACCACCGAGGGGGCTCTCCTGCCGTACCGATCGATGTCATCGATGGCCACGACGTCAAAACGATCCGCGGCGACGGCGGCGCGCAGATCGGCGAGCGGACGGTCGAAGGAGGTGTCTATCCAGGCTACAGAGAGCCCCTTCGCGCTGACGACCGCCATCGCCTGCATCAGTGCGCTGCTCTTGCCGCTGCCGGCCGTCCCGGTAACGACGATCACCGCGGCGCGGCGGCGCGGACGACCCCGCGCCGCGGGCGCGGTCCCCACCGCGGTGCGCTCTGCCAGCACGCGATCGGCGATCTCCGTGTTGCAGCGCCGAGCGGCGGCTCGATTCGCGGTGATGTCGCCCCAAGTCGGCTGCTCCCCAATCAGAAAGTCAGTCCGCGTGCGCGGCGCGCCCGCAATCAAGCCGGCGACGTCCGGCACCCTGATGCCGACGCGCTGACTCGGATCAGTCGCCGAAAGCCGCTTGAGTCCTTGTCGCGTCGCCGACGCAAGGGGCGCCAAGATCAGCTCGGCGAACTCCTTGGCTGTACAGGGAACGTGCTGCACGCCGTACTCCGCTAGCCGGGCGCGCTTTGCACGGCCGACGCGTGGGATCACAAGAAACGAGCGCGGGCGACGCTCGGCAGTTTGCTCCGTGCGGGCTTCGCGCAGCTCGATGTACTTCCAGAGTATGGGCTCATCCAGCTCCGTGCCGACGAAGATGCAGCAGCTCGAGATCAACTCGGCGACGAAGAGCTCGTACCACGGCTCCGAGCGTCCGAGCCGGACGCCGTAGTCCTTCGGGGAGGCTGTCATGTCGCGCAGCTTGTCCGCAAGGAAGCCGTTGAGGTGGATGACGGGGAGCCGTCGACCAGAGACGCCCTCCATGTGCGCGGCGAGCGAGTCCGTCGTTCCGGTCAGCGTCTGTGGCTCGCGAGGCAGGTCGAACTGGCGCGCCGCCGCGACCTCGACATCGTCGTAGTTGAGCGAGTATACGCGCCGCCAGGGCTGGCTGAGCCAGATGCGGTAGTGGGCGTCGAGAGACTTCGGGTCGACCTGGAGGCGGCTCATGAGTAGCCCGCG
The DNA here is from genome assembly GCA_963778655.1 of uncultured delta proteobacterium. Taxonomy (GTDB): domain Bacteria; phylum Myxococcota_A; class Polyangia; order Polyangiales; family JAFGIB01; genus CAVZVA01. The sequence continues at coordinate 365,623 of CAVZVA010000003.1, read as the reverse complement.
TAGCTCGTGCGGGCGGTACCGCTGGCCGTACGCGAACAGGTCGCCGAACGAGTCCTCGACAGGCTCCCCCGGGAAGCAGACCTGCGCGATCTCCTGCGTTAGCTGGGTAGTCAGCGGCAGGGGGCGACCTCTTTGGTCCTTCGCGTCCAGCGAGAAGCCGGCGCCCGTCAGCAGCACGACGCGGCCCTGCGAGATCTGCCGCTCGAGAAAGGCGATCGCGTTGCCGTCGAGCAGCGAGCGCGCCACAGGGGCGGTGCCGCCGATCGACGCCGCAGACGGCCTCGATGGCTTCGACGTCTCGGACGAACGTGTCCTTGCGGCGGTGGCTGGGAGAAACGCTGTTGCCGGCAGCGCGTCGGGAAGTGCAGGCGCCGCTGGCTTCTGGGGGAGTGCCGGTGCCGGCGGCCCCTCCGGGACGGCCTCGTCATCGATCGCGACGTCGGGCTCGGTGGGCGCCGTAGCGGGGAGCGGCAGGCCCTGGCGGAGCCGGGCCTCCGGAAGGACCGGGAATCGGCGCCCCTCGATGACGCGCGGCGCCCCGGAGCGAGTCCCGGCGAGCACGTCCCACCAATTGCGTCGCGTCTTCCGACCTCGCGCGGCCCATTCGCTTTCGATCTCGTCGATCGTGTCCGCGATCGCGCTGAATCCGTGGGCGCGAAGCCACGTCTTTGCCGACTCCGTTTCGGCCATCGTCAGCGCGCTAGAATAGCACGCCGGTGCCGCCCGGCGTGGGCGCGCCGGTACCGCCGCCCGTCGCCGGGACAGCGCAATGCGCCCCGCCGCCAGCGCTGCATGGACGACGGGCGGGGGCCCCCGAACACGTCCCGCCGCCGGGGGGGCACGCTAATGCCTCCTTCAATGCCTCCTTCCCGCCCGAAGAACGCCTTCTCACCAGTCACCTTGTGGCAGTCGGATCACTGGTCATTGCACGGGGTGTCGTTCGCGTTGCGCAGGTCGGTCTCGATGTTCAACCTGGTACCGCGGTCGCTCTGCACGTGGACACAGATGGCGTTGGCACCATTGCGTTCTGCGCAACCCCACTTCTCGTGGCTGGAGATTCTGCCACCGAGCTCCTCGGTCTGTCCGATATACAACAACCTGTGCGTTCTCTTGCCGTTCGACACCGTGCGCTTCGAGAAGATATACACTGCGCCGATATCGTTGAACGCCGCGTCAACCGAGTAGACGACAAAAGAGTACTTGGCGCCGGACTCGCCCACGAACGTTGCATCTGCGATCTTGCTCATCTTGGTCGCCTCCGCGGAGTCGAAACCCGAACCGACAACGCCGCGTCCTCGAGGAGGACGGTTCGACGTACCTCGAGCTTCCTGGGTTGTTGCCAAGATTCTAAGTGCCGCGAGCGCTCCCTGCCCTCGCGCTCGCGGTTCTTTCTCCTTCGCCAGCGTCATGATGAAGTCTGCCGCTGGCGTCGGCGTCTTCGCGCGGACACGGTGCGCCCCGGAGCTTCCGAGCGACGACCGCGCAATCAGGGACTGGATGGGGACCATCCACCTTCGCATGTCAGTTCCTCCCACGCTGGCGGTATAGTCGCATCTCGACAGCCTTGGCTGTCATGCCGAGCTGCGCTGCGATTTCCTTGTGCGTCTCACCCAGGCCGGCGAGGGCGCGGATTGCGAGATCCGGATTGGCTCGAGCCAGCTTCACGGCACGCTTGACCTGCAAATCGACGACTGGGTCCTGCGCGGCGCGAACCTCGTCGAGCTCCGTACGAACCACGCCGACAGCGCTCTGTCCCTTGAACCACGACTGCTCGCTAACCCAGCGACGATAGACGTTCGGGAAGCGCAGAACGCACTGCCCGATGAAGAACGTCTTGAGACTTGCGCCGCGGCTTGGGTCCCAGCGTCCCGGGATGAGGACAGTGTCCCGGAACCCGCGGATCGCCACAGCTACGGTCTCCATGGACACCTCCGCGACGTCGTCGTCGCTCATGGGCCGTCGCATCAAGCCTCCCAGCCGGACGTCGGCGCACTTGGCAAAGATCTTGGCGCTGCGGAGCCACGAGCGCGTCACAGGAAACCCGTACTCGGCCAGAGTGCGAGCGAACAAGTCCCAATCCCGGCCGGCATAGCCGCGCCACATCAGTCGGTCGACAAGGTCGCGGTCGCCCTGGAGGCGGGCCATGTTTTCGGCCTCGCGGCGTCCCGCGAGCCGGTCGAGCACGGCCTCATCGCCGAGATCAGATTGTACGACGGATGCGGACTGCGCTTGATGAGTATCGCCGAGTCCGGTCCGTGACCCCTGATCCATAACGATTCCGAGTGCCGGAAGTGTCGAGAGCAGTCGACATTTCCGTCATAAGTCACGGCGGATCCAAAATCCCTCAAGCCTCAGCAGAAATTCTCAAGTTGCCACCGGTCTAAGCCGCCGGCCTAAGCTAAGCTGCCAGCGGCCCAAGTCGGCCCCGTTCTCCCCCGCCGGGGGGGCACGTTAATGCCGCCTTGCCGCTCCGCGCCGCCCGCGACTTCGTCGCCTCCCGTCTCATGCCCGCGCAGACCGTCGTCGTGCAGACCCGGAAGATCGACCTCCACGGGCGTTACGTCCGACGTGTGCTTTGCGGACGGGACGTACGTGAACGAGGAGCTGGTCGCGAGGGGGGGCGGAGATGGTGCAGCACGTGCTTGCGGGCCGCGGGCGCGGAGAGGGCATTTCAACCCGACCTCGGGGCCTGCCGCGGGCGGCACGCTCGGGTTTCACGGTGGCGATCGCGTCCGCTGCGGACCCGTGGCGGCTTGCGAGGGCTCGGCGTAGACTGTCCAAGAATGTCATCTGCAGCGCCCAAATCGCCGACGTCCGAAGAGCTTCTTGAGCAGGTCCTGCGATTGCCCAAAGAGCAGCGCTTGCGCCTGGCCGATCGGATCTGGAAGAGCATCCAGGACGAGGGTTGGCCCGCCGAGGTGCATCCGGCGTGGCAGGCCGAGATCGCCCGCCGGCTCGAGCGCATCAAGGCCGGGACCGCCGTGCTCATCGACGGCGAAGAGCACTTGCGAAGGCTGCGTGATAAGTACGGCGCCTGATGGGGCTCCGCTTCCGCGTCCTCGCTGAGGCTGACCAGGAGATCGATCATGCGATTGGTCACTACGAGCTGGAAATGCCGGGAACCGGCCGCCGATTCCTGCACGCCTACTTCGAGCTGATCGCGCACGTCCAGCAGTTCCCAAGGACGGGCACGCGGCTGCCCGAGTACGAAGAGTCGGGCCTTGAGGTCCGCTCGTTCCCCGTCGACCCGGTGTTCCCGTACACCGTGTTTGTTGCAGTGCTCAAGGACGACATCGTGGTCCTCGCCGTGGCCCATCAGCACCAAGAGCCCGGCTACTGGGCCGAGCGGATTGACAAGCTTGGGGGCTGAGGACCTGCAAACCGTGCTCATCGAGAACGTCCGCGCCTGGGTGCGGGGAGTTGGTTTTGGGGGGCTGCGCCAGCCACGCTCGCCCGTCCGGGCTGTTGGCGCTGGTGTTCTGGCGGCGCACTGGCAGAGGTCGTCATTCCGGAGCCACGTGGACCGGCTACTCCTTGCTCCCGACCGCGCTCGATCGTCTCGACCCAATCGGTCCACCGCAGAGGTGGGTGCCGCTGGTGAACGGCTCGCACAGCTTCGCGATGCTGCTCGTGGAGGCGCCGCCATGCGCGCTGGTCGGCCAACCGGGCGTCGAGCGCCCAAAGCTTGGCCGCGACCTGGCCCTTTGCGATGACGCGGACGGCTGCCCACCGTCGTTTCGAGGCGGCCTTGAGCCGCGCGACGTTTCGGCCGTGCTGCGTCCAGACACGGCTCAGGGCTTGCTGGCGGGCTTCCTCGCGCGCTTCCCAGGCGGCGGTGTACCGGGCGCAGATCGAGGCGTCGGTCCTGTCGGGTGCGGGGTCGGGCTGAGCGGACGGCCGGGCGGCCCTGTCGCGGTAGCGCCACTGCTCCGCAAGTGCCTCGTCGCCCTGGCGACGTAGCCACGGCTCGAAGCGCGGGAAGCGGCCGTGGCGCTCGCGCAAGTGCTGGCGCGCGAGCGCGTGGGCCTGCCGTTGCGCGCGGGTTTCCGTGTGCTGCTCCTCGGCGAGCGCGGCTCGCAGGCCGTTGAGTAGCTCGCCCCGGCCTCGGAAGTTGCCGGAGAGCACGCGTTGCCGGCGCTCGCGTTGGCGATCGCGTAGCGCTTGCCAGTGGGCATCCTGCGTGGCGCGCAGCTCCACCCACTCGGCCCGTTTGGCCACATAGTGCCGTTCTCGCTCGGCCCGGTACTGCTGCCAGTTCGGCAAGGCGGGCCCCGGGGTTGGAAGCGCCGAAGCGCGGACCTGCAGCCCCGGAGGGGCGGGCTCGTAAGCCCCGAGTCGCTGTTCGAGCCTACGAAGACTCGCTTGCCGCGCAACCCTCGACGCTTTGACCGCGATCCCGCCGACGAACACCTTGGCGCCGCTGCCAGCGCGCTCGTACCGCATGCCCTTGTCGGCGAGGGCCCGGTGCAGCGCTTGCCAGCTCGTAGCGCCCGCGATGCTTGGCGCAGCGTGTTCGATCGCGCTGCGCTCGGCGGAATGCTCTCCAGTGTGCGTTTCCCGGTCGCACTTCGGCGGCGCGGGCTGCCGGGTTTCGATCTCGTCCTGCGGACGCCTCACCACCCGACCGGCCATGTTCACCTGGTAGCGCGCCCGGCGTTCGGGCAGCCACCCCTGGGCGTGCTCGATGCGGGCCACGGCGCGGTGGAGCGCCTCGACGTCGAAACCCTGGTTGATCTTGACGGCTCTCGCCGTCTGCGGGTGGACGCGGTTGACGGCGAGGTGCAGGTGGAGGTTGTCGGTGTCGGTGTGCAGGCCGTAGACGATCTGGTGGTCCTGCAGCCCGAGCTCGTCGACGAACAAGCTCACCGCCTGCTCGATCTGGTGGGGCAGCGGCAGCTCGCCTTCGCGCCAGCTCAGGATGTAGTGGTTGACGGGGTCGGCGCTTCGGACGGCGTCTTCGGCCAGGGCGATCATCTCGGCCCTGTGGCCGCCTGGGCTGTCGGTCACAAACCCGCGGGCGCCGTAGTAGGTGCACTTCTCCTCGGACAGCCGGCGCTCGGGCGATCGGATGTAGTCGAGCAAGCTGCCGATGCGCGCGGCCTTCGAACGTCCGCCCTTGGCGTTCACGACCTTCTTACCGATCACGGCCGACCCCGCTGAGCGCCTCGATCGCGGCCTTGACCGCTCGCAGGGCCTCGTCGGTCCGATCGCTGTACGCGCCGCCGCTCTCGACGTGCACGAGCTTGAGCAGGCCTCCCAAGCGCCGCAGCTCGCGGATCGTGACGGCATCGACGTTCGCAACGACCCGGCGGCCAAGCATGCGCCGCCTCGACAGGGCCGAGATCGTGAGCCCGGCCGCCAATGCGTCCTCGCAAAGGCGCGCCTTCTCCGCGGCCGTCAAACGCACGTTGACGACGGCATCGAGAGGCTCTTCTCCGTGGCGTTCAAACGGCATCTGAGAATGCGAGAAGCGAAGCGCCGAGCATTGCGCCGCCCCTTGTCACGCGCGTGCCGCAGGCATGTGTGTGACAAAGGCCATCCTGTCTTGCTGTTTGCTGACGTCTTCGATAGCACAGGCGTCGTTATCTTGCACTCGATTCGAATCTAGGACACGATGGGTCTCGTGCGTTCCAGTAGACACGTCCAAATGTTCGCGTTCGCCCAAGGAGGGTTGCCGGTGAAGTTCACGAAGGAGGAGGTCTCGGACGTCGCCAGACGGCTACGCGGACTGCCGGATAGGGATGGCGTGAAGCAGCACAGCAAGCGCGCCGCTGTCGCAGCCCTCACCCGCGAGATTGCCGACCTCAAGAAGCGCGGCTACACGCTGGAACAGGTGGCGGAAGCGCTGACGTCGTCCGGCCTGCCTATCTCGACACCAACGCTGAAGAACTACCTTCATCGCGGCAGGCAGCGCGCGCAGAAGCCGGCGGGAAGCACAGTGGTCAACGCTCGGAGAGCGGACAGGAAGCACCCGGTGAGCAGCTCGGCAGCGTTCGAGCCAGCACCGGATAGCGACGACATCTAGACGGGGTGAGCCATGGACAAGCAGATCTATTTCATAGGCGGAAGCAAGGGCGGTGTGGGCAAGTCGCTCGTGACGATGGCGCTGCTCGACCACTTGGTCGATCGGGGCGAGAGCGTCCTGTTCGTCGAGTCGGACACGAGCAACCCAGACGTGTGGAAGGCGTACAAGGACACCGTCGATGCCCACCTGCTCAACCTCGACGAGGCCGATGGGTGGATCGAGCTCGTCAACCTCTGCGATGCCGCGCCACAGAGCGTCGCGGTGGTGAACACGGCAGCACGCAACAACCGCGGGGTGAGCGCCTACGGTCAAACGCTGAGCAACACGCTCGGAGACCTCAAGCGCGCGCTAGTCACGCTCTGGGTGATCAATTGCCAGCGCGACAGCCTCGAGCTGCTCAAGGAATTCATGGCCGCCATTCCCAACGCCGAAGTGCACGTGGTGCGCAACGCGCACTTTGGTGAGGAGACGAAGTTCCAGCTATACAACGGCTCCAAGCTCAGACAAGCGGTCGAAGCCAAGGGTGGCAGGTCGCTCACGTTTCCAGACCTGGCCGACCGCGTGGCCGACGACATCTACAGCAAGCGTCTGAGCATCGCGCGGGCCGCCAAGGAGCTGCCGCTCGGCAACCGGGCCGAGCTCTCGCGCTGGAAGGTCGAGGTGACCCGCATGCTGTCGGCGGTCACGGTATGAGCGACCTCGAGCACAGCTTCGCGAAGCTGCTCGGCAAGCAGCCGAGCGACAAGCAGCGGCAGGACCTGTACCGCGTCCGGGATGCCCTCGGGCTCAAGACGAACGACGCCCTGTGGCTCGTACTCATGGCGCTGCAGCACTACCAAGCCCAGTACGAGCAGGTGCCGGCGCGAATCGAGGCTGCTGCGACCGAGACGCTGCGGAGCTTTCAGCGGGCCGCGGAGACCTCCGCCAACGCGGTCGCCGCAGAGGCGCGGCGCGAGCTGGCCGTGGCCGTCAGCGTCGCCGCTCGCGACGTAGCCGAGCATGTCGAGGCCAGGCAGAAGCTGCAGTGGCTCTTGTCGACTGTGGTGGCCTGCGCGCTGAGCCTCGGCGGGCTCGGCTGGCTGATGCACACCAAGGGAGTGGACGCCGGGTACGGTCTTGGCTACGTCTCCGGATACCAGGTCGCACGGGACGAGAAAGCAGCGGCAGCCTGGGGGGCCTCGCCCGAAGGCAGAGCGGCCTACCGGCTAGCGCAGGCCGGCAGCATTCTCCAGATCGCCCAGTGCGCAGCGCCGGGCTGGTACGTCAAAGACGGCGCATGCTTTCCGGCCCGGTCGGCAAAGGGCCTGTACGGCTGGCGCATCGAGCCGAGGTGAGCGTGCGGCTACCGACTCTTATCCAGCCTGGCCATCACGTCTTCGGGAAGGACGGTGGCCTCTTGCTTGTGCGCGGCAGCCCATTGCCGCGAGATCCCAGAGTGATCCGACAGCGACTCGCTGTCACCGCCTGCTGCCGCGAGGTAGGCCATGCGGCCTGTGTAGACCACATCGTCGAGCTCGTACAGGCGCGAGCAATCCGGCACGTGCGTCTTCTGAAACATCTCCCAACAGTAGATCGCGCTGCGGGGGCTGAGTCGCTGGCCAGTGCCGCGGTGCACCGACGCGACGAACAACGGCCCACGCAGCCGCTTGCCAGGAAGCCACCCGTCCTCACGAGCTACGCCCAGATAGTCCGCGATGGCGTGACGCGTGCGCTCGCTCATCACGAACCTCCGCCCCCTATAGCGGTTCGCCTCGCACGGCCGCTGCTCGACGGCCCGAAGGACCGTGATGCGCTTTGCGGACGGATTCTTGACGACCTCTTCGATGTTCAGCGCAAGCGCGACACGGGTACGGACCGCGCCGTCCCAGAGCAGGAGCACGAACGCTCGGGTGCGGACGGCGACGATGTCGTCCGTCGCTGCCCAGCGTTCCAATGCACGCAGCAGATGTTTTTCATCGCCTGGGTCGATCTGAACGCGGGCTCGTCTGCCTTCGGGCAACGCCATGGCACGATATTGCACTTGATTATAGACGAAGTCTACAGCATAACTGACCTGATGCTGCGCGCGACGAGTACGAGGATGTGGCGACCAAACGCGCGTAGCACCGCGGCTGTTCGAGCGCGCTCGACGGGCCGGCGCACGTCGCCTACCAGCCGAACGATCCTCCAACCCGATCGAACGTCATGACGATCAAGAGCCACGATCCGCTCGACGTCTCGCTCCGAGAGCTGCTGGTGCGGGTGCTTGACGTGCGAGCAGAGGGACAGGACCCCGAGCGGTGGGTCGACATCCGCGACTCGCAGCACTGCCCTGTTCCCTGGCGCAACGTGCTCGAAGCGGCGCGGCGGGGCGAGTTGGAGGCGTCGCGAGTGGGTCGCCAGGTCCTGGTCCGCGCCCGCGAGCTGGACCGATGGCTGACCGCAAAGCGGATCGAGGCCCGGTCCGCGGACCCTGCGGAGGTCCCGGTACCGGCCTCTGCGCCAAGCCGCATCGCGCATCTGCTCGACCGTGCGGGCTACGTCCGCAACAACGGCACGAAGTCATGACACTGCGTAGGTGCGCAAGCAGACTCAAGTCTGTGCAACACCGCTGGTAGGTGAGGCTGAGGTGAGGCAATGGCAGGTGCAGAGAACCGTCACGGCAAGGGCACGGTCGAGTGGGTCGGGCGCGGCGATCGCGGGTGCTGGCACGCCCGCGTGAGCATTCCGGACGAGGGGCGCCAGCGCGTCAAGCTCTTCACACCACCACCGGAGTGCCGACCTCTGTCGCGCCGCCAGGAAGATCGTCCGCTGGCGCTCGAGCTCGCGGCCGAGCTCTCCGGGGTCATGCGCTCGGATGCGTACGAGCGCGTGCAAGCCAAGCTCCCGCCTCGAACCACCGTCACGGACTTCGGTCAGCTATGGACCTCCGGCAAGCTCTACAGGGACCACGGTGAGGTTCGCGGACTGAAAGACAAGAAGACCGCGACGTCGGACGAGACACGCCTCAAGGCGCACGTGTACCCGTACATCGGCAACACGCCCGTGGCGGACGTGACCGAGGTCGACGTCGAACGCGCGCTCGCGCGCGCCGCGCAGTCGGCCGAGAAGAAGCTCGGGCGCCCTTGGCGACAGGCGAGCAAGTTCCAGGTCTACCAGGTCATGCACCGGCTGTTCGATCTCGCGATCAAACCGGGCCGCCTACGTACGGACAACCCCGTCAGCAAGGACCTGAAACCCCGCAAGGACAAGCCGAAGCTCTACGGGTTCCTCTACCCGGTCGAGCTGCTCGCGTTGCTCGCCTGCACCGAGATCCCGCTCGGCCGCCGCGTGCACTACGTGTTGGCCGTCTACACGGGCCTGCGGAAGGCATCGCTCGCGGCGCTCACGTGGACCGATGTCGACTTCCAGCACGGCACGCTGACGTCCCTCACGAGCAAGACCGGCCTGCCGCAGCTCTTCGAGATCTCGCCCGACCTCGTGTGCGTGCTCGAACGCTGGCGCGAGCACTGCGGCAATCCGGAAGCCGGCACGCCCGTGGTCCGCGACCTCGAATGCGGGGAGGGCAGGGAGGCAGAGACCCTGCGCGCCGACCTCAAGGCGGCCAGTGTCACCCGTGCAGTGCTGTTTTCGAAGGCCGCGAATGTCGAGCGCCTCCGCTTCCACGACGCGCGCGCGACATTCGTCACCTGGGCCCGGCGCGCAGGGCACGGGTGGGGTTGGATCAGCGACCGCACCGGGCACCTCACGCCTGCCATGATGGAACGGTACGACCGCGGCGCGCGCACGCTGGCAGACCTGAAGTACGAACCCTTCCCGGATCTGTCCAAGGCGATCCCGGGGCTCTCGGACGACGTAGCGAACGTGGTCCGACTGGCGGACTTTCGTCGCGACTAGACGCAGCGTCCACTGCGTGTGGGCCGCATAGCTGATGCGGCACCGCGCGAAGCGCGCACCGGCAGCGTGTGTGGGTCCATTGGCGATGCCGCGGTGACGGGGCCGATTGACCGAGGGCTGTGCCATCTGCTACGTGGACACTCTCCCAAGGGGGTGCACGGAAGTGCCCGCGGTTGAGCTGACGTTGTTCGGGCTGGGGTTGGGCGCCGCGTGCCGGCTGGCACAGGACGTCGCCACGGGTGTCCTCGGCAACGTCGCGCACGACGTCACGAAGCTGGGCGTTCGCTCGTTGCTCACCCGCATGGAGGGCGGCGAGATCGCCGCGAACCATGATGTACTTCGGGCGTGCCGTCGAGCGAGCCTGCTGGCGACCTACGTTGCCGCGCGCCAATTCGGGCACGCGCGGCGGGACGAAGTGGACGCCGTATCCCGTTGGGAAGTGCGTTGGGCCGATCACCTGGCGGCTTCACGCTTCGAAGAAGTGCAGCAGACCTTGGACGCGAGCTATTGGCCACCGCCGAGCGCGCTTGGGACCGAGGCCGAGAGTCTGCTCGGCCTGATGGACGCGGCGCTCGACCTGGAGGGCGCCTTGCATGAGCTAGCCGTCCGTGAGGTGCTGGCGGAGCTGGCTGCGTGGCACCAGCGGGAGGCCCGGGCGCATGGCTGGTCCGAGCCGGCCCTGCCGAGCCCGTTCGCGCAGGTTCTCGAGCATGGATGGCGCCACGTTGAGATTCCAGACAGCGTGGCCGCGAAGGTTTCGAAGATCTTTACCAAACGCCGGGGTGAAGCGGCGCGAACGGTGAGTCGTTCACAGCAGGCGATTGAGCGCCCCGCGAACGGCAACGTGACGTGGTTCGGCGCGTTCGCTGCGTTTTTCGCCGAGGAGCTGAAGCAAGATCAGCGCGCGCAGTTCGTGGTCACGAGCCAGCTGCTGCTGCAGATCAACCAGCGCCTCCAAGCCGTGGACGGCGGCCCCGGCGGCCTCGAGGCGGACGATCTCGTGCGCATGATCACCAGAAACCTGGCGTGCTGGGGCGAGGAGGTGTGCGAGCAAGGCGAACGCTTGCACACGCTTGCGATGCGCGCGCTTGCGGAGCACAGGCGTGAGCTCTTGGACGAGCTGATTGCTCAGCGCACCCGCGCGGAGCGTGACGGGCTGTTGCTGAGGCAGATCGCTGCAGCAACGACTCGCATCGAGCAGCGGCAAGGCGAGAGCATCGAACTGCTGCACGGCATTCAAGAGCAGCTCGCGGCGCTCGCCGCCGAAAAGGGTGTCGCTGTTCCCCCACTGCAACAGATCTTGCGACGTCTCGGCGAATTGAACGTCCCGGTCGAGCGAATCCCCGAAAGGCTGGAGCGAGCGGCCGACGAGTTGGTCGCCCTTCGCGCGCAATGGCAGAGCGTTGCGCTACCCGAGGTCGAGCAGGTGCGCGCCCACGCGCTGGCGCTGCTCGAGCGCGACGGTGACCTGGAAGGCGCGCGGGCGCTGCTGCGCGAAGTGCGCGCGCGCGTGCGCGCGCAGCGGGAGGATCGATCGCGCGAGGAAGCGACTTTGCTCGGAGACGAAGCCAAGGTGGACGTCCTCGAGCTGCGTTATCTGGACGCGGCTGACAAGTATGCGCAGGCCGTGGAGTTGGTCCGCTTCGACGCGGAAGCACGCTTCGAGTTGGCTATCGCGTACGCGAACAGCCTGCATCGACAAGGCGACGAACTCGGCGACAACGATGCGCTCGTCAGAGAGATCGCGGCGTTGCGAGAGCTGGTGCTCGAATACACGCGGGAGCGCGTGCCGCTGCAATGGGCCATGACCCAAAACAACCTCGGCAACGCGCTCAGCACCCTCGGGGAGCGCGAGAGCGGGACGGCGCGCTTGGAGCAAGCCGTGGCGGCGTATCGAGCCGCTCTGGAGGAATGCACGCGGGAGCGCGTGCCGCTGCAATGGGCCATGACCCAAAACAACCTCGGCAACGCGCTCCGGACCCTCGGGGAGCGCGAGAGCGGGACGGCGCGCTTGGAGCAAGCCGTGGCGGCGTACCGAGCCGCTCTGGAGGAATACACGCGGGAGCGCGTGCCGCTGCAATGGGCCATGACCCAAAACAACCTCGGCAACGCGCTCCGGACCCTCGGGGAGCGCGAGAGCGGGACGGCGCGCTTGGAGCAAGCCGTGGCTGCGTATCGAGCCGCTCTGGAGGAATGCACGCGGGAGCGCGTGCCGCTGCAATGGGCCATGACCCAAAACAACCTCGGCAACGCGCTCCGGACCCTCGGGGAGCGCGAGAGCGGGACGGCGCGCTTGGAGCAAGCCGTGGCTGCGTATCGAGCCGCTCTGGAGGAATACACGCGGGAGCGCGTGCCGCTGCAATGGGCCATGACCCAAAACAACCTCGGCAACGCGCTCCGGACCCTCGGGGAGCGCGAGAGCGGGACGGCGCGCTTGGAGCAAGCTGTGACGGCGTACCGAGCCGCTCTGGAGGAATACACGCGGGAGCGCGTGCCGCTGCAATGGGCGACGACCCAAAACAACCTCGGCACCGCGCTCTGGACCCTCGGGGAGCGCGAGAGCGGGACGGCGCGCTTGGAGCAAGCCGTGGCGGCGTATCGAGCCGCTCTGGAGGAATGCACGCGGGAGCGCGTGCCGCTGCAATGGGCCATGACCCAAAACAACCTCGGCACCGCGCTCCGGACCCTCGGGCAGCGCGAGAGCGGGACGGCGCGCTTGGAGCAAGCTGTGACGGCGTACCGAGCCGCTCTGGAGGAATACACGCGGGAGCGCGTGCCGCTGCAATGGGCGACGACCCAAAACAACCTCGGCACCGCGCTCTGGACCCTCGGGGAGCGCGAGAGCGGGACGGCGCGCTTGGAGCAAGCCGTGGCGGCGTATCGAGCCGCTCTGGAGGAATGCACGCGGGAGCGCGTGCCGCTGCAATGGGCCATGACCCAAAACAACCTCGGCACCGCGCTCAGCACCCTCGGGGAGCGCGAGAGCGGGACGGCGCGCTTGGAGCAAGCCGTGGCGGCGTACCGAGCCGCCCTTGCGGTGTTCGAAGCGGCTCTAGGGTCCGATCACGCCTACTCGAAAGGCGCTCGCGCTGCACTCGCCGCTCTGCTCGGCCTGCTGGGCCAACCAAACAAATAGGCGGCCCCGTGGAGTCCGGTTCGCCCGGCGGCGCCGCGCATTTGTTTGGAAGCGGGGCGCGGCATGACCGGGGCGGCTGTCTCGTGCACGTTGGCATCGAGCGCGCGTGTACGCCTGGCGGACCGCTCGCAAGAAGGGGCGTCTTCCGTGGTTCCGTTTTGGGCCGCTCGGGATTGTCCAACACATTGTCCAACAGGCCCGTTTGGCGGACTTTCTTCGCGCTTTGGACGACGAATCGCCCGAACTGCGCCGAAAATCGCCCACACCCGCCCCTCGGCCAGCATTCTTAATCCATTGGCCCTCGGTTCGAATCCGAGATGACCCACCGGAAACGATTCAAGAATCGCTGACCGCCGCACGCGTCGACGATCTCGTTCCCCCCTCCATTCCCCCCAAACCGCGAGGCAAGCGCCGTGCAAGCCAGCTCGCCGGGGACGGGTCACGGCGCCCCTTCCAGAAGGACCAGCGCCCCCGGGGGATCCGCCCGAGGTACGCGCCGTCGGAGTGGCATCGGCGTGCGCCAGGGTGGCTGTCACGAGGCCTCGGATGGCTCGCCTGCGCGCCAGCGACGGCCGCCGCGACGCAGCAAACGCCACCTCAGTGCGATTGGGGGTGCCTGAAACGGCTGTGCGCGCACGAAGATAGCCCGAGGGCCGTCACCTCGGTACGCACGCCGGCGAGGGCGTTCTGCGGTTAGCCAGGTGGGTCGGTACCGTGGCGCGATGTGCGGGGGCGGCCGCGGCGGCGGTCGCGCAGCGTGATGATGCGGCGCGCCTCACGGTCGCCACCGGCGCCGCTGCGCTTGTCGAAGCGGTGCCGGACGATCACCGGCGCACCGTCATCCGCGGCATCTTCGTGTTCGACGGTCGCCTGCGCACCGCCGTGGTCGCCATGTTCGTTCCCTTCGCGACGACCTTCACCAGAGCGGAGCCGGGCGTCCGGCGCGCTCGCAGTCGGGGCTCGCTGCGGGTGTTGGAAGTCCATGCCGTCGGAGGCGTGCTCGCAGATGACATCGGCCTCGTCGAACAGCGCCTCACGTGCCCGGTCCATCAGCTCGAAGCGTGCTGCAGCGCTGGCAGCGGCCTCACCCCCGTGATCCCGGGCCGCGCGCTGCTCGAGCATCCGCTGCACCTGCCGCAACGTAGGCCCTGGGCGCGTGACGATGCCGGTGCCGAAGTCGGGCTCGGCCACGGGCACGCCATGTTGCACGCGCATCTGATACGTCCCGTAAGGGAACTCATGTGCGAAATCGCCGCCCTTGCGAGCGAGCCGTGCGCGCTCGTGGCCATGCCGAAAGCCTCGCGTCTCGCGCGCCGCCTCGATGTGCGCCTGCTGCCCCACGATGCCGCGTGCGCCGATGCGGAACGTCGGCACCGAGCGTCCCCGACTCTCACGCAGCGTCCGCGGCTCGCTCCAGGGGTGCAGCCGCGTGATCGCCCGGGCGCCCAGCGGCGCGCGCTTCTGCCGCGCGCGCAGCTCGCGCGCGCTGTGCTCGGCCAGGCGCTTCATCGCGTGCACGAGCTTGTCCAGCTCGCCCTCGAAGGCCAGGTACAGCAGCGGTGGCGGCGTCACTTCCAGCCGCAGCAGCTCCGGCTGGCTGTCGCTGAAGTAGAAGTCGGGGCGGCGGACGTCGAGGTAGCCCTTGAGCCAGAGCTCGAAGTCGAAGACGAAGCCGGGCATGTGCTCGGGACGCGAGACCAGGCCGGCGGCCACGGGGTTGAGGTACTCGTAGATGAGCTGCGTGCTCTGGGCGGCGTCATCGCACAGCCGCATCATGTGGGTGGCGCGGCCGTCGAACAGCTCGCCGGGCTGGTCGTAGCGCTGCTGGGCCAGCAGGGTGTTGAGCGCGCAGCTGAGCTCGTGGTGGAACATCCGAGTGAAGCACGGCAGGTTGTCGCGCTCGGGCGTGACGGTGAGGTGGTTGTGGGTGATGACGCGTGTGGCGTGATGGATGGCCACGCCGGTGTGCTTCTGCGCCAGCGCCAGGCTGTAGAGCCAGGCTTGCTCCACGCCCGGGTCCCACGGCGCCAAAAACGCCTTGCGCAACGTGGCGCGCCGCGTGATGGCGGTGGTCGCACCGGGAACAATGATGCGCGGGGCCGTCACGCGCCGCGACAGCTGCGACAACTGGGCCGGGCGCCGGCAACGCGAAATCGGGCAGTTAGGCGCTCCACACTGGCGGATCTGGCCGCCACCGCCAACGGCCGCCACCACGCAGCGCCCGACGCTGGACAGACTTTCGATTACCCGGGATCGATCCTCGAGCAACCCAGCGAGTCCTGGATTGGACGGAGCAAGCGGAGCTTCACATTGTCAAGGGTCGCTGTATCGCCGCTCCGGATTGCGGCGCGGAGGGTCTGTTCGTTGTACTCGCCGCGCAGGCCCCGGTGCGCATCGGTGAAGGCTTCGTGAGTTCGGGACCCGACGCGCATGGAAGCCAGATCGAATGGCTTGATGATGTCCTCGTTGACGAGCTCGACTACAATGCGCGAGCTTGCGAAGCCCATTTCATCGGCAAAGGCTCGCTCGCAGTCAACCGATTCCTTGGTGCAATAAACGTGCTCGAAGAGCCAGAACTGCGAAGTACTTTTCCACAGCGGCTCCGCCGGGATGAACGAAGTTTGGGGCACGGTCGGATCTTGGTGGAGGAGCCTGTTGTACTCGCAACCGGACAGGTAGATCGCGCTGAGTCCCATGTCTTCTCCGAGCTCTCGGAACCGCGACTCCTGCGTTCTCCTAGCACGGAGGTCTTCGCGGAGCCCGCGACACGCTTCATCGATGTGGCTTCGCATGCACGAACACAGGCCCGGTCTGATGGTCGCGTGGAGCTCCAACGGCGCTCTAACGTGAGAGATTGTGCCGGCCTCTGCACGGCTCGCAAGCGGCGCGAGCGGGGCAGGGAGCACCCATGCCCCTGTAGGTTTGGTGTCCATGAGGCATTGCTAGCGACCGGCGGGGTGTTGACATGCACAGCGCAGTCATCGTCATTCTCCTTGTTGAGCCGGTGTTCCGTTGCCGGCTCGTTCGTCTGGCGCGGGCCACGCGGCGCTCCTCGGATGAGCCCCCGCTTTCTCGGAGGGTTCCCCGCGGGAGACCGAGAAAGCAGAGGCGGCTCGACCCGCAGGGCCGGGAGGTCCGAGGCGCGCCGCGCTGTGTGGTCCCCGCCGCGCTGGGAAGCTCAGGGCGCCGCCGCACTGATCCGGAATCCGCTGCGCTGGGTCGGGAGGCCGGGGTGCGTTTGTGGTACCTACCGCCCCCTGCCCACCGTTGTATCTGGTCATCTGCGGGGGTGATGTCGCACTATTGCCCTGGTGCTGAATCACGCGATGCGATCTGCGCTCGCCGCCGTGTGCGTTCTGCTTACGGGCTGCGGTTCGTGTGGCCACTTCGGAGTCACGCAAGCGGCATTCTACTGCATGCGCGAACCTCCCCCTGGCCCAGCGGGCCTTCGCGATTGCTACGTCACGGACGAGTATTGCGGCGCTCGACCCGGGGGGTGTTTCCAGCGCCTGAAGAGTCACTGCTATACCCGTTCGGCTGTCGACGTGGGCGGCTGGTCGCCTACCGACAGAACAACGTCCTGTTTCGTGACGGCGGAGGAATGCCGCGCGGACCACGATGGGAGGGGTGCTTGGGGACCGCCGCCATATCAAAGCGATTGCCGCGAAATGGCTCCCGACGAAGTGCCACAGTAACGACCCCGTGGATCCCGCAGACCGAAGTCCGGTCCGCCGGGCGCACAGAACATGACGGCAAAACTTCTCCTGCGCCTGGCCAACCTCGCGATGCTCGTTCTCGCAACGATTTGGTTCGCGCGAACCTCGTGGGATTGGGAACCCGCTATCGCGATGATCAGCCTTCTCGCGACCATGGTCGCGCAAGAAGTTCACGCCGACAGCTCTCCGCGCGTCGAGCACGACCGCCAACTCTTCCAGCGCTTTCTGCACGCCTTGCCGTCTTCAGGCGCCATCCGATTCGTCCGCGACTTCAACATGGCTGGATGGTCATTCGATTTCGACGAGCTGCGCGACCTCGTTCAATTTCGCCGCGACTGGGAAGATGCCGAGCACGAATTTCTGGATCATCACCTTGAAGCCGCAAGAAGGAAACTCCACGCGGCGGCAGTGGATTACCTCGGGTTGATCGCCCAGGAAACATTTCAGACGGAACGCGGCCGACAAACCGTGCCTCCCGAGTGGGAGGAGGAACAACCCGAGCGCTTCGTGCGGGTGGTCAAGGCACTGCATGAAGGCGCGCAGGCAATTGTCGATGCTCACCAAGACCTTGTACGTCTTGGAAACAGAACGTTCGGCCGGCGAGCCGAGGAGGGCCTTCGCAGTTGAAACGCCACCGACTTGCGGCGAGGCATCAGCCTGGACGAAGGAGATACCGTGATCCAACGAGCAACCTTTCACCTTGTGGTCGCGTTGTTTGCACTGGTGCTATCGTCCGCTGTGAGGGCTGACAGTCCTTACCGGCGGGACTACAGCATCTTCGTCGAAATTTGGAGACCGGGAGACGCGACCGGGACCAGAACCGAGTTGGTGACAAAGGGCCAACGGTTCTCCGACCTTGGGGCTGGCTGGATGTGTGAGTACCAGGGGAGTGCCGAGTACACCGCATTTGATCCGCGGCGATCAATCAGCGTGCTCTCTCTACGCTGCACGCGTGGACAAGCAGTGGTCGAGACGAGCTTGTCTTGCCCCATCACGCGGGCCGACCTTGAGCGTGAGCTCACCCGCACAGGCAATGAGCGAGTCATGATCAGACTGAACCTCAGCGAGGTTTGCAAGCCAGGCGCGCCAGCAACCGGTGTCATCATTGGGTGCGAACCAAGTTCGCCCGACCCACACGGAGAGGGTCCCTCTGATTCACGCCGTATTGCGCCGACAGAATCGGCCCAACCTCCAAGCCCTAGGGTCGGCGCAGCGTCGGTTCCTGCCGCATGGATCGACGTGAGATCCGATGACGATCGATTTCGTGCGCAGTTTCCCACCGCGCCGAAACGATCCTCGGAGATTCATCAGAATCCGTCGGGTCGACCACCAGTTGTCGTGCACTCGTTTCAAGCGGAGACAGGCCACGCAATTTTCGCGCTTCAGTTCATGCGCATGGAGGACGCGCACATCGATCCGAGTGCTACCGTGGAGCGCGTCCTCGAGGGTACTCGGGATGGAATGCTGAAGAACACGGGTGCTCAGTTGCTCAGCGAGCGGCGGCTGAAACATCAAGGATGGCCGGCCCTGGAGGTCATCGCGTCGGTTACAGAGGAAAACCAAACGGTACGTATTCGAGGCCGCTTTGTGATGGTCGGACGACGAAGTTACATGCTGATGGTTGTCGGGGCAACGGATGCGGACGCGGCGCGATTCTTTGACGCTTTGGTCGTGTCTGCGCCAGAGGACGATTTTCGCCTCCCTCATCGTCAGACATCGCCTAAGCGTCGTTTTCCAGCATCGCAGTAGTCCGAAGGGCTCGCAGGAGGGCGGGAACTGTCGTGCCTCTGGGGCTGGACGCCACCCAGCGCCAGTAGCTGGGCGCATCGGACCGTGATCTCAGCGAAGCACTGCTACGGCCGCTTGGAGCAACGCAGCGCAACCGGCCGCTGTTGCGGCTGCAGCGCTCAGCTTCTTTTGCTGTGTAAGGGCCTTCGCGAGTGCATCGAAGTCCCGGCTTTGGGCGTTCCCGATGTAGGTTGCGCCCATCGGGCGGCCGCCAAGCGGCTCGCCGATGAAACCGCGAATTCACGAGGCGTCTTCACGCGCGCGCTCCACCACCACAGTACCGCCGCACCAAATGCGAAGACCGCTGAGACAGTGTTCATGCAATTGTGAGGGATCCGTCCGAGGTACGCGCCGTCGGAGGGGCATCTGCGGGCGCCAGGACTGCTGTCACGAGGGCTCGGAGAGCTGGCCTGGATGCCGGCGACGGGCTGCGCGACGCGACAGGTGCCAGCTTGGTGGCATTGGGGCGGCTGAAACGGCAGTGCGGGCGCACGAAGATAGCCCGAGGGCCGTCACCTCGGTACGCACGCCGGCGAGGGCGTTCTGCGGTTAGCCAGGTGGGTCGGTACCGTGGCGCGATGTGCGGGGGCGGCCGCGGCGGCGGTCGCGCAGCGTGATGATGCGGCGCGCCTCACGGTCGCCACCGGCGCCGCTGCGCTTGTCGAAGCGGTGCCGGACGATCACCGGCGCACCGTCATCCGCGGCATCTTCGTGTTCGACGGTCGCCTGCGCACCGCCGTGGTCGCCATGTTCGTTCCCTTCGCGACGACCTTCACCAGAGCGGAGCCGGGCGTCCGGCGCGCTCGCAGTCGGGGCTCGCTGCGGGTGTTGGAAGTCCATGCCGTCGGAGGCGTGCTCGCAGATGGCATCGGCCTCGTCCAGCAGCGCCTCGCGCGCGCGGTCCATCAGCTCGAAGCGTGCTGCAGCGCTGGCAGCGGCCTCACCCCCGTGATCCCGGGCCGCGCGCTGCTCGAGCATCCGCTGCACCTGCCGCAACGTAGGCCCTGGGCGCGTGACGATGCCGGTGCCGAAGTCGGGCTCGGCCACGGGCACGCCATGTTGCACGCGCATCTGATACGTCCCGTAAGGGAACTCATGTGCGAAATCGCCGCCCTTGCGAGCGAGCCGTGCGCGCTCGTGGCCATGCCGAAAGCCTCGCGTCTCGCGCGCCGCCTCGATGTGCGCCTGCTGCCCCACGATGCCGCGTGCGCCGATGCGGAACGTCGGCACCGAGCGTCCCCGACTCTCACGCAGCGTCCGCGGCTCGCTCCAGGGGTGCAGCCGCGTGATCGCCCGGGCGCCCAGCGGCGCGCGCTTCTGCCGCGCGCGCAGCTCGCGCGCGCTGTGCTCGGCCAGGCGCTTCATCGCGTGCACGAGCTTGTCCAGCTCGCCCTCGAAGGCCAGGTACAGCAGCGGTGGCGGCGTCACTTCCAGCCGCAGCAGCTCCGGCTGGCTGTCGCTGAAGTAGAAGTCGGGGCGGCGGACGTCGAGGTAGCCCTTGAGCCAGAGCTCGAAGTCGAAGACGAAGCCGGGCATGTGCTCGGGACGCGAGACCAGGCCGGCGGCCACGGGGTTGAGGTACTCGTAGATGAGCTGCGTGCTCTGGGCGGCGTCATCGCACAGCCGCATCATGTGGGTGGCGCGGCCGTCGAACAGCTCGCCGGGCTGGTCGTAGCGCTGCTGGGCCAGCAGGGTGTTGAGCGCGCAGCTGAGCTCGTGGTGGAACATCCGAGTGAAGCACGGCAGGTTGTCGCGCTCGGGCGTGACGGTGAGGTGGTTGTGGGTGATGACGCGTGTGGCGTGATGGATGGCCACGCCGGTGTGCTTCTGCGCCAGCGCCAGGCTGTAGAGCCAGGCTTGCTCCACGCCCGGGTGCCACGGCGCCAAAAACGCCTTACGCAACGTGGCGCGCCGCGTGATGGCGGTGGTCGCACCGGGAACAATGATGCGCGGGGCCGTCACGCGCCGCGGCAGCTGCGACAACTGGGCCGGGCGCCGGCAACGCGAAATCGGGCAGTTAGGCGCTCCACACTGGCGGATCTGGCCGCCACCGCCGACGGCCGCCACCACGCAGCGCCCGACGCTGGACAGACTTTCGATTACCCGGGATCGATCCTCGAGGGATCGATCCTCGAAGCCCAGCGCCGAGCCGATCCTCAGCTCGATCCCTCGAGGATCCTCGAGGGCGCGGATCTGGCCGCCACCGCGCCGACAGCCGCCACCACGCAGCGCCCGACGCTGGACAGATTTGCGATTACCCGGGATCGATCCTCGATCACCACGCAGCGCCCGACGCTGGACAGATTTGCGACTACCCGGAGTTCGATCCTCGAGAGATCCTCGATTCTCGATTCGATCTCGATAGGATCTCGTGCTGAGCCGCGATCACACAACGCCGCGCCAGGGGTTCTCAGATGCAGCCGCCCTGCTCGCAGACGAGCTGGGCGCTGCAGAACTGGCCGATGCTGTCGCCCGCGCAGTCGCCGTTCGCGCTGCAGACCTTGGCGCACTCCGTATTCATGGACGGGCAGCCGCCGGCAGGCCCACACGCCGTGCACACCGTGGTGAGCGTACGGCCCGTCGTACACGAGCCTTCGGCCAAGCTGGCCGGCAAGGTCTCACACGCGGGTGTCGCCACCATGTCCTGGTCCACGGCCTTCAGCTCGTCGACCAGCGCCTGCACGCCCGCGGGAATCTCGGTGCAGGAGGTCGTGCCGATGCCGCAGGAGGCCCCCACGTCGATGACGTGGGAGCCGAGCGTGATCTCGAACACCGGGACGTCTATGCCCTGACTCCCGTACATCATCGGGCTGCTGACGGCCAGCGCCTGCTGCACGTCGGGATTTGCAAGCGCGGTTTCGACTGCGCCCACGCTCGCGCAAGCCACCAGATCCGTTTGGCAGCTCAACGGCGTGATGTTTGATCCAATGCGGGCACGCGCGAGCGTGTGTAGCTGGCGCAGGGGGCAAGCGTGCTCCTGTACTCGTACCCTTCGTATCCGTGGGCTTCGCCCCACTCGATCGTCTGCGACAGGCAGCCGCGACAGGTCGGCATGAGGTTGCACCGATTGTTCAGGCAGACCGGGGTGACGGACTCTGGCGGTACGCACGGCAGCAGTGTGTACTGGCAACCATCGGCGGTGAAGCTGCCGCACACGTCGCGGTCGATGCGCGCGCTGGCGTCCGCGAGCTCGACCTGCCCGGCCTTCGACACTACCAACGAGCCGCAGGTGTCGTGGCAGCTCACCGTCACCGCGGCTTGCACGCAATCGCCGTCGACCATGCAGCTCGTGTCTGCGCCGCTGGTCGCGGCCGCGATCTCGCTGCCGGCCATCTGCTCGCGCTCACTGCAGGAGAGCGAGCTCGGCATCTGCGAGCCTCCTGGAGGTTGGCACTGTCCCGCGACGCATACTGGTGCGGGAAGCGACGCGCACGACAAGCCATAACCGGGGCAATCCGCGCCGGCGTCGATCTCGCACAGTCCCGTATCGATCGCCCTGTTGCTCGCTTCGATCGCACCCGCGCCGGCCCCCGAGACATCCGCGCGCACGCAATCGTGATAACACCGACCACCCCGAACGTGAGCTGGCAGTCTGTGTCGACCATGCAGCTCTTGTCCGCGTTCGCGGCCGCCGCCTGGAGCTGCATGCCCGCGAGCTGCTCGCGCTGGTCACACGTGAGCGAGCCGCCGTCGCCGCCGCCGACCACGGCGCCGCCGCGCACCACGTAGACCGCGCTGCTGCTCTGGCCGCCCGCGCTCGCGCGCACCACGAAGGCGTCGTCGGGCGAGCCGTCGACCTGCACGTCGAACGAGCCGTCGGCCGCGGCCTTGGCCATGGTGACCTCGCCGGTCGCGAGGTTGGTGATCTCGATTGTGGCTCCGCCCGGGCTCACCGCGCCCTTCTTGCCCTGGATGTGCACCTCGTCCGCGCTCACGGTCAGCGACACGCGCTTC
The DNA here is from genome assembly GCA_963778655.1 of uncultured delta proteobacterium. GTDB lineage: Bacteria > Myxococcota_A > Polyangia > Polyangiales > JAFGIB01 > CAVZVA01. Next base: position 343,128 of record CAVZVA010000003.1, on the reverse strand, counting down.
GTGTCGATCACGGGCGGGTTGCCGGTCTCGGTGCTGTCTAGCGGGCCGTGGACGAGAAGCAGCCCTGCAGCGCCGCGAGGCACAGCCAGAACGGCAGAGGGGCGCGAACGAACCGTCGTCGCATCGCGTCACGCATGGGATCCTCCGCGCTCACGTTTTCGCGCCGCCCTGGGCGGCGACACCGGAACCGACAGGGGAAAGACCTGGAAATTGAGCTGCACCACCTGGGCGCGCTCTGCCTCGTGCTCGCACAGCTCGATCAACTCGCGCCGGAGCGCCTGGATGCGCGCCTTGAGCCGCGCCAGGCCGTCCGCGCTCACGATCGCCGTGAGCGATGAGATGTCGCGCTCGGGCGCGGGCAGCAGCTCCATCGCCTCGGTGGCGCGCTGCATCATCTCGGCGTGGTAGTTGCGGATGTTCATGCTGCGCGTCTCGGGCCCGGTGGACACCACCGCGCTGTGCTGGCGCAACCGGCCGCGGTCGTCGCGCTCGAGCAAGCCGAGCTCGAGCAGCGTCTCGATCGCGCGCCTGGCCTCGCTCGGCTTGATCGGCGGCAGCAGCGCGGCCGCGAGCCACTGCGGGTCTTCGCGAAAGCCCTCGCTCGCGCACAGCTCGCGGATCGCGGGCAGGTACCAGTGCGCGTGATAGGCCGCCTGCGCCAGCTCGAGCTTCTGCGCGTGGCGGTAGCGCCGGAACGCGGCGAGCTGGGCGTAGGCGGCGTTGCGCTTGGCCGCGCTGCGCGCCTGGTTGAACTCGACCAGGCGCTCGAAGTACGCGGCGGCCTCGCCAGCCAGCCCGCAGGCCGCGGCGAAGCGCTTGGCCATCGGCTTGGTCAGGTTGCGCTGGCCTGCGATCACCAGCTTCAGATAGTTCGGCGCGCCCAGACCCGCGGCGCGCGAGAACGCCCGATACGAGAAGCCGCGCTGCTTCTTGGCCTGGTAGAGGTCGGCCAGAAGCGCCCGGTAGTCGAGGTAGCGAAAGACGTCGATCGGGCTGCGCCGCCGCGTGCGGGTCTGTGCGCTCACGCAACCCAAGCTGGCACGCCAGCACGGGTCGCGCCATCGGCTTATTTCAGATTTCGTATTCTAGAGAATACACCGCTGATCAGGGGGATCCGTCCTCAGGGGGATCCTCAGGGGGATCCGTCCTCCTCAGGGGGATCGGTCCGAGGTACGCGCCGTCGGAGGGGCATCGGCGGGCGCGGGGACCGCTGTCACGAGGCCTCGGAGAGCTGGCCCGGATGGCGGCGACGGGCTGCGCGACGCGACAGGTGCCACCTTGGTGGCATTGGGGCGGCTGAAACGGCAGTGCGGGCGCACGAAGACAGCCCGAGGGCCGTGACCGCGGTGCGCACGCCGGCGAGGGCGCTCTGCGGTTAGGCAGGTGGATCGGTGCCGTGGCGCGATGTGCGGGGGCGACCGAGGCGGCGGTCGCGCAGGGTGATGATGCGGCGCGCATCGCGGTCGCCGCCGACGGTGCTGCGCTTGTCGAAGCGATGCCGGACGATCACCGGCGCACGGTCGTGCCGGACGGTCACCGGCGCACCGCCATCCGCGGCATCTTCCTGTTCGACGGTCGGCTGCGCACCGCCGTGGTCGCCATGTTCGTGCCCTTCGCGACGACCTTGGCCAGAGCGGAGCCGCGCGGCCGGTACGCTCGCAGTCGGGGCTCGCTGCGGGTGCTGGAAGTCCATGCCGTCGGAGGCGTGCTCGCAGATGGCATCGGCCTCGTCCAGCAGCGCCTCGCGCGCGCGGTCCATCAGCTCGAAGCGTGCTGCAGCGCTGGCAGCGGCCTCAGCCCCGTGATCCCGGGCCGGGCGCTGCTCGAGCAGCCACTGCACCTGCCGCAACGTCGGCCCTGGGCGCGTGACGATGCCGGTGCCGAAGTCGGGCTCGGCCACCGGCACGCCATGTTGCACGCGCATCTGGTACGTCCCGTAGGGAAACTCGTGTGCGAAGTCACCGCCCTTGCGAGCGAGCCGTGCGCGCTCGTGGCCATGCCGAAAGCCTCGCGTCTCGAGCGCCGCCTCGATGTGCGCCTGCTGCCCCACGATGCCGCGGCGCCGATGCGGAACGTCGGCACCGAGCGTCCCCGACTCTCCGCAGCGTCCGCGGCTCGCTCCAGGGGTGCAGCCGCGTGATCGCCCGGGCGCCCAGCGGCGCGCCTTTGTGCCGCGCGCGCAGCTCGCGCGCGCTGTGCTCGGCCAGGCGCTTCATCGCGTGCACGAGCTTGTCCAGCTCGCCCTCGAAGGCCAGGTACAGCAGCGGTGGCGGCGTCACTTCCAGCCGCAGCAGCTCCGGCTGGCTGTCGCTGAAGTAGAAGTCGGGGCGGCGGACGTCGAGGTAGCCCTTGAGCCAGAGCTCGAAGTCGAAGACGAAGCCGGGCATGTGCTCGGGACGCGAGACCAGGCCGGCGGCCACGGGGTTGAGGTACTCGTAGATGAGCTGCGTGCTCTGGGCGGCGTCATCGCACAGCCGCATCATGTGGGTGGCGCGGCCGTCGAACAGCTCGCCGGGCTGGTCGTAGCGCTGCTGGGCCAGCAGGGTGTTGAGCGCGCAGCTGAGCTCGTGGTGGAACATCCGAGTGAAGCACGGCAGGTTGTCGCGCTCGGGCGTGACGGTGAGGTGGTTGTGGGTGATGACGCGTGTGGCGTGATGGATGGCCACGCCGGTGTGCTTCTGCGCCAGCGCCAGGCTGTAGAGCCAGGCTTGCTCCACGCCCGGGTGCCACGGCGCCAAAAACGCCTTACGCAACGTGGCGCGCCGCGTGATGGCGGTGGTCGCACCGGGAACAATGATGCGCGGGGCCGTCACGCGCCGCGGCAGCTGCGACAACTGGGCCGGGCGCCGGCAACGCGAAATCGGGCAGTTAGGCGCTCCACACTGGCGGATCTGGCCGCCACCGCCGACGGCCGCCACCACGCAGCGCCCGACGCTGGACAGACTTTCGATTACCCGGGATCGATCCTCGAGGAACCGACTAACTGCTGGGGGACAGGAGAGTACACGGGGACCGTTTGTGGCTTCGGCGCTGTGCTCGGATACGGCGTTTATCAGCTCAGCTTTTAGCGCCAGTGAACTGGTTCTCGCACAAGGTCCCGATATTGCGATCGTCCGCGCGGAAATCGCACCGTGGCACGAAGGGTGTTAGCATGAACCTGCGTTGGAGGTCCTAATGCGGATCGTACTGATCCTCTGCGTCGCATTCGTGTTGGTCCAATGCTCGTCGTCCGCGACGCCCGCAAGCCATGCGCGCCCAGCAAGTCAGGCGCAGGGGTCTGTCGATGGCGGAACGCTTGATGGAGCTTCTAGGCAGGCGCAGGGGTCAACGGATGGCGGAGTCGTTGACGGATCTTCACGAGAAACGTCCGCAAGTACGGATACCTTCGACGTGGATTCTGGCATTGGCTGCCGCCCGGAAACGATCCAAAGCGGACAGTGCCATCCGACGGCGGTGCAATCTGCGCGAATGCGTGTGCAGCAACGCAGTACGGACTCGTGTGTACGGGGACCGCACAGCCAGCAGACCCGAATTGCATCCACCTGGGAACTCCCGGTCAGCTCCTTAGCCATCCCTACTGCTGTCCGTCTCCGTAAGCACATGCGAGGCGTGCTTGCCGCGAGCGGGGGCGCGGCCACCCTCGGTCTCACGCTCGGTCGACTGTTGCTCGCGTCGGTGAGTTCGCCGCGCTGGCGCGCGACGTAAGAGCGCGCTTGATTACCGTTGCGATCGGTCGCGGACGGCTCGATGCCGGCCGAAGAAGAACTAGAGGAGAGAGATCCCTGCGGCCTCGTCCTAACACCGGCGGGAGTGCAGCCCGGGCACCAGTCGGTACTCTGGGCCGGCGTGGATGGGTCTGCGCGATCGTCCACCGACGGGCCCGTGGTGCTCGGTGATCTCGGTGATAGCGGGCCCCAACTTCGCCGGTGGCGACATTGGCGCGAGCGTAGCCATGAATGGCCTCCTGACGGTTGGCAAGGCGGAACATGTCAACGCGTTTGAGACAGTGGTCATGAGAATTCTATGTAGCGATCGGCGCCATGAGTGGCGAGCTGCCTAGCGGGACGACGCGCTTGGCGCGCGCAGCGCTAGGCGGGCTGGCATCACGCACGGCGTCGTGCTTGGCGGTCATCGAGGGCGCGTTGATCGCGGCTTCTGACAGGACGCTGATGGCGTCGGCGACCAGCGGGTTGATATGCACCTCTGTAGGCGGCAGCGCGGCCTTGGGCGGGCCGTTCGGAAAGCGCCCGGGTGCAGCGCGTACTGGGCGTCGAGCGTGTCCTGACGCACGCGGTGCACGGCGGCGACGCGCCCGAAGAACACCTCTGCCGGCGTGAAGAGCGCGAGCCCGGAGTGGTGATGGTCGTCGTTGTGCCACGCGAAGAACGGTTCGAGCCAGCCGCGGGCATGCAGCACGCCCGTGAACAGGCCGGGGTAGTCTGGCTGGTACTTGAGAGTCTTGAACTGCGCCTCGCTGAAGGCGTTGTCGTCGGAGACGTGCGGGCGGCTGAAACTCTGGCTGGCGCCGAGTGTTGCGAGAAGCTGGGCGAGCGTGTCGCTCTTCATCGCGGCGCCGCGGTCGGAGTGCACGGTGAGCCCCGGCTCGACGCCGTGCCGTGCGACGGCCTCGGCGAACAGCTGTGCGGCGAGGTGCTTGCATTCCTTCGCGGCCACCATCCAGCCGACGACGTAGCGACTGAACAGGTCGATGATCACGTACGCATGCAGGAAGACGCCGCGCTCCATCGTGGCGAGCTTGGTGATGTCCCACGTCCACACGTGGTTGGGCCCCGTCGCCGTGAGCGAGGGCTTCACGTACGGATGCGGAAGCCGCTGGTTTCTCCGCTCCTTCGACTCCCCGAGCTCGGCCAGTACTCGGTAGAGGGTGCGGATCGACGCGAGGTACACGCCACGGCTGAGCAGCGTCGCGAACACCTCCATCGGCGGCTGGTCCACGAATTCCGGCGTGTGCATGACATCGACGATGGCCTGCCGCTCGTCGTCGCTCAAGACGTCGAGGGCTGGGCGCACGCTCCCGCACCGCCGGAACCGTGGGGGGCGTGGTCGCCCGGTAGAGAGTCGCCCGACTCACACCGAGCGCGGTGCACGCGGCGACCACCGAGACTCCGGGCTCGGCGAGATCTTCCACGAGGTCCATCAGGAATCTCCGTCGCTCTCGGGGAGCGCAATCCCCAGGACCTCGTGCGCTTTTTTTTGGAGGGCGATGAGCACGTTGGCGATATGGAGCTTTCGCTCGAGCTCCGCGTTGCGCTTCGTGAGCTCCACGTTGCGCTTCTCGGCCACGGTGAGCCGCGGCTTGCGACCGGGCTTCTTCGCCGCGAGGCCCGCCGCACCGTGCGCGCCAAGCTGCGTGCGCCACGACGACAGGAGGGAGCTGTAGATGCCCTCCCGGCGAAGCAGAGCTTCCAGGTCGCCGCGCTTGCCGCTCGCGACCGCGGCCTCGGCAGCCTTCAGCAGACGCAGCTTCTCCGAGGAATTGCGTACCGCCGGCGCTTCCTCCGCGGGACGCTCTCCAGCCACGCACCGTTCTCACCAGCCTTTCGCTGCGCCTGTTTATCAACTTCGGAGAGACCAGAATCTGGGGATGGCTTGGGCACGTTCGGGGTACCATTCTCCGCCCAGCAGTACAGAGATATCCAGAGGGAGCTGTCTCACGCCACGTTGGCACAGAGGGAGGCGTGTTTAGGTACGTACTCACGTCCGCCGGCGCGTCAGCGCTGGAAGCAATACGTCCGGTGCCCCGACCTTCCAATCGCGCATCGCGCGGCCCCGGGACCGCGCTTGCCCGACGTCCAACCATCGGGCACGGTTGATTGGGCATCGACCGCCCCCACGGGCAAAATCGTGACCGCCATGCCCGAGCTAACCGATCCCCGACCCGGCGCGCCGCGTGGTTTCGTACCACGCGCGCACCAAGCGCCACCCGAGCCGCTATGCGCGCTCGCTCGGCCATCTCGACTGGGCGAACCAGCCGAATCCGTTCCGCAGATACGCGGGCGCACCGCTCGTCACGCTGCCCGAAGCGCCCGACGAGAGCGGCCCGGCCTTCGACGAGCTAGACGCGCCGGCGCGCGTCCCCTGTCCGCCGCTCGGAGTGGCAACGGTCGCACAGCTCTTGTTCGACTCGCTCGCGCTCTCCGCCTGGAAGCAGCACGGCTGCCGCGCGCTGGTCGCTGCGCTGCAATCCGTCAAGCGGCAACTTGCATCCAACCGAGAGCTATCTACGCCCAAAGTGCGCGACGAAAGCGCGGGCACAGCGCAAGTAGCCTTCGCGCGTCGCCCTCGCAAACCCACGCAGCACAAGGTCCTGCTCCATCTTGTCTCGGTGCTTGCCCATCGACTTTCTCCTGGCTTGGGAGCATCCGGAGATTCGGATGCTGCTCTGGCCAAGATGGCCGACGGGCCCTCGATCGATCGAGCCGGCACGCGCGCCGCCAGTTCTGCGTCCGGCTGCGGCCTCTGGGGCGCTTCGACGCCTGCCGCGTAGCGGCTTTGTTCAAGGAATTTTTCGTTCACTTCCCGAGCGGGCAAGACACCCTCTTCATGCTGACTAGGCGCCCTGCTCCTACGCAGACAACCGCGACGTCTCCCGGGTTCCGTACAGGCTGCTTGCGTGCATGCGCGGGGTCTCTGACCGCGCGGGGTCCCGGGGCGTCTCGCGGTATCGACGCACCGGGTGTGGCCTTCCGCATCTCCTTACTGCGTCGGCACCCCGAAGTTGTCTTTCGCGGCTCAATGGCCGGCCTGCACGTTCCCCTGTCAACGCTTCCCCACCCCCCTTGCGGAAGGTCGAGGCATGACTCGGGGTCGAGTTGGTTCGCTGCTTCCTCCTCGTAGGGCTCTTGCATCCCCTACACCTTGCCGGCTTTCACCGGCGCTTTCGGACCGTCCCGGTCCGCTCCTGCTGATGTAACTACGCAGGACCGTCCTGGTCGGCTCCTGCTGCTGGTCCGCTCCTACTGGTCCCGACAGTCCGCCGCTTCAGGCAAGACATGCCTGAATGGGTGGTGACGTAGTCCTCACCATGACCCATATGGGCTGGTCCGTGACTGGCCAACCCGATGTGGGGCGAACAAATTTCTGGCTCTCCTGACGCATGAGTGGGCGCGCGTTGCGTGAGTGGGGCGCGGGAAGTGGCTTGAAAAGCAGGGGGCTGCGAGGGGCACGAGCCCGTCGGCGGGGCCGGATTTCAGGCGCATGGCGAGGCCCGGGGTACCTTCGGGAGGAGAGACCAACGGAGGGCGCGGAACCCGCCATGCAACTGACGAAGGTACTGTCGAACGTTCTTGGAATGAAGCACGTACGAGTGCGAGGCTTCGAATTCGAAGGCGACGGGCTCGTGGTCGATGTCGCGCCCACCACGCGACTGGCGCGCTGCTCGGGGTGCGGCTGCCGCGTTCGAAAGCTGTACGACCACCGGCGCGCTCGGCTCTGGCGGCACTTGGACCTCGGCGGCATGCAAGTGCATCTGCGCTACGACTTGCGGCGCCTGCGATTGCGCGCGCTGTGGTGTACGGACGGAGCTTTTGCCGTGGGCCGAACCGGGCTCGATGTTCACGCGGCCCTTCGAAGACCAAGCCGCCTACCTCGCGCAGCGTATGGACAAGACGGCTGTTTCCGGACTGATGCGGATCGCCTGGTCCACCGTCGGCAGCATCGTCGAGCGCGTCGTCGGTAGGCTGCTTAGACCAGACGAGCGGTTGGACGGGTTGCGCGTCATCGGCATCGACGAGCTGAGCTATCGCAAACACCACAAGTACGTGACGATCGTGACCGACCACGAGACCGGCAAGGTCGTCTGGGCCCGCGAGGGCAAGAACGCGCAAGCGCTCGGCGCATTCTTCTCGGAGCTTGGGCCCGAGCGCTGCGCCGAGCTGCGCATCGTGACGCTGGACATGTCGCAGGCGTACATCCAAGCGGTCAAGGCGCATGCACCGCAGGCCGTTCAATCGTCTTCGAATCGATTCCACGTTCAGCGCCTCGCGCACGACGCGCTCGACCAAGTACGCCGCGCGCTGGTCGCCGAGCACCATGAGCGCCGACAGAGCTGCGTCGAGCCCTTTAGACGCACACGCTTCGTGCTCCAGAAGAACCCCGAGAAGCTGTCGAGCATCGAGCGCCGCAAGCTCGCCCTCGTGCAGCACACCAACCGTCCGCTCTACCGTGCGTACTTGCTGACTCAGTCGCTCGCCGGGATCCTCGGCCGACGCGAGTACTTCGTCGCCCGCGACCAACTCCATGGTTGGCTCTCCTGGGCCGCGCGCTCCAAGCTTGCGCCCTTCGTCCGCGTTGCACGCACGATTCGCAAGCACCTCTACGGCATCCTGGCGCACCTCAACACCGGCCTGTCCAACGCTCGCTCCGAAGGGACTCAACGGCAAGGTGCGCGTCATCACGCGTCCGTTCCTACGGCTTACACTCGGCACACAGAGCCTCATCGCATCTCTTCCTTTCTCTCGATACCCCGCTCGCGCCCGTGCGCGTCCTGCCGAATTCACACCCACTCACGCGTTAGGAGAGCCCAATATGTCAACTGGCCTGCAACTGCACCGCGCTCCAATCGGCTCTTCATTCCGACTATCCGCTCAGGGCGGTATGCGAGCAACGCGGAAGTCGATGGCCTGGTCGGGCGGGGCCTCACGCGGGCTGATTCTCGTGGCTCTTGCGCTGGCGCTGGCCGGCTGCAGCAAGAGCCACCTCGACGGCGCAGGTGACACGAGCGCCGCGGGCGCCGGCACGATGGCGATGAGCCCGGCGGACGGCACTTCTGCGGCGAGCGCGACGCCCGGTGCGACGCCGGGAGGCGCCGATCAGCCGGGCGCGGCCGGCGCCGGGACACCGGCCGGCCCGCCCGGCACCGCCGGCTCGGCCGCGCCGGGCGCAGGCGGCCGGGCCACCCAGCTCACACTCGACTTCACCACCGAGAATCGGCTCGGGAAGTACTCTCCTCGCAACGGCGGCGTGGCCTGGGTGGCGGACGCGCAGGGCAGGTGGGTTCACACCTTGGAGCTCTGGATCACGGCTGGGGAATCGGTTGCCCTCGAGGACTATACGATGGCCGGGGGACCTCTGTACGCCTACGCCGGCCAGCCTGCGATCGCCGTGCTCGGCACCGTTCAAGCTCCGCCAGATGTGATCACCTCGGCCACGCGTAGCACCCCCGGATCCCACACGGGCGAGACGTGGAACCTCGTCGAGGATGCCAACGGCGTGGAGGTGGCCGACGGTAACTACGAAGTCGTGATCGAGGTTGCGGAGCAAATCCCGGCCTATGTCTACAGATACCCCTTCGCCAAGTCAGGCCAACCCATTCAGCTCACGTTCCCGGACGTGCAGGGCCTCAAGGACGTCAAGCTCAGCCTTCGCTGAGCAGAGCTCGCGGATGAACGAGACGGCGCGCTGAGCCTGTGCTGAGCCCGCCGCGGCCTCCACGCCGCGCCGCGGCCACCAGTCGCGCGCTGGAAGCCGTGTTCAGCCCGTGGGCTCAGGCTGGTGCAACGCCTCCGCGTACGCGCGCGGAAACAAGCGCGCCAGGCGCTCCGCCCAGGCCGTGCTGCGACGCGGCCTCGGCGATCAGGTCCTGGCGGATCTCGAGCTCCACGTGGATCAAGCCGCGGCGTTCGCCGTGGGTGACGATGGTGTAGTCGGTGGCGTCGCCGAGCGCGTAGGGCTCGTTGTCGCCGACCACCAGACCCTCGCCGCGCAGCAGCCCGAGCAGCGCGCGCCCGAGCCGCGGGTCGCGGTTGTACAGCACGCCCGCCTGCCACGGGCGCTCGGCGTCCATGAAGCGCGGGGTGAAGCTGTGCAGCGCCAGTAGCACCGCCGGGGCACCGGCCTGCGCACGCCGCTCGAGCTCGCGCCGAATGGCGTCGTGGTAAGGGTGGAACACCTCGCGCGCGCGGGCCTCGATCTGCGCGGGCGTGAGCCCCTCGTTGCCGGGCACGCGCGTGCGCTCGCTGAGCGTAAGGATCGACTGCGGCGAGCCGGGCGGCCGGTTGGCGTCGATCACGAGCCGCGAGTAGCTCTGCAGAATCGCAAACGCGTCGAGCCGCTGCGAGAGCGCGCGCACCACCCCGGCGATGCCGATGTCCCAGGCCACGTGCGTCAGCAGCTCGTCCGCGCGCATGCCGAGATCGCCCAGCATGCGCGGCAGCACGCGGCCGGCGTGGTCGCTCACGATCACGAAGTCGGAGCGCCCCTCCGCTCTCTCGATGCGGTAGGGCGGGGGATCGCCCGCGGTCAAGAGCGCGTCCATGCGCGCAAGGTAGCCACAACCCGGCCGCGCGTGCCAGCGCCCGCGCGACGTTCAGCGCGAGGCGACCGCGATCGGATCGCCGACGGCCACCTGTCCCGGCTCGATCACCAGGCAGTTGAGGCCGCGCAGGCGGCGCGCGCGTCCGGGCTCGTCGTTGACCCACTCCATCGCGGCCGCGCCGAAGCGGGCCACGAACTTCTTGCAGCCGGTGTGTGGCTTGTCGCTGACTTCCAGCAACGCCGTGCCCGCCCGCAGGCGGGTGCCCACCGGCAGCGCATGCTCGCCCAGGTCGAGGCTCACGAGCAGGTTGTCACCCGGTAGATCCAGCGGCTGCCCGTCGCACACCAGCTCCGCCACGTGCGTCATCATCAGCGTGAGCTGGCGGCCGACCTCGCGCACGGCAGGCAGGGCTTGCGACCAGCGGTCGCCGACCATGCCCCGCTCCGGGGTGAGCTCGGCCCGCTCGGGCGTGAGGTGCAGGCCGGGCTCGCTGCGCACCACCAGCAGGTCCACGCGGCCGCGCCCGCGCGGCGCAGGGCGCTGCGCGAGCAACAGGCGTTCCAGCTCGTCGCGGCTGCGCATGGCTCAACGCTAGCAGACGTAGCAGCGGATGCAGCTCGTGCCTGCGTCCCGTCCAAAGGCCGATTCCGGCGGGCGCTGGCAGCGCTCGCGAGCTGCGGTGGCCCGCGTACCGGTGATCTGCGCTTTGGTTCAAAAATGGCGCGGCTACGCCGCACTCCCGCTGCAGGAGGTGGTGCATGCGTTGGAGCGACTTCGCGCCGTGGGCGCTCGCGGCCTCGTGGCTCGTCTTGTGGCCTGCGCCAGGACACGCAGGTCCGGTCGAGCAGCTGGTACAGGTGGCGTTTCACCCGACCGATCCCGACGTGATCGTCGTGCGTTACATCTACGGGGGGACGGCCTGCTGCGCACGCATGATCGAGGCGCGACCTGGCAGCTGATTTGCGACGCGCTGCTGGTCGATCCCGTGCAGAATCGCTCGGGACCGGTCGCGATCGCCGGCGACGGCACGATCTCCATGGGGATGTTTGCCGGGCTCTGGCACGACGACGGGCACGGCTGCAACTGGAGCCACGACAGTGCCTACGACGGCGAGTGGGTCGCGGACGTTGCGCCCGACCCGCGCGATCCCAACGTCGTTTTCGCGGTCACCTCGACCGGCTCACCGCCGGGCGAGCACAGGTACAACGGCGTGATCCGCCGCGACGCGTCCGGAACGTGGTCCGATCAAGGGACCAAGGCCGAGCTGCTGGCGACGCGCCTGCTGGTGACGCCACGCGGCGACGGCCTGCGCTTCTACATGAGCGCGGTCGAGGGCCAGATCGCGCCCGACGATGGCGGCATTGCTCGCCCCAACTACGTGACGCGCGTGTCCGACGACGGCGGGCAGAGCTGGCGCGAGCACGTGCTCGGACCCGCGGACGGCACCTTCCGCATCCAGGCGGTCGACCCCGAGAACCCCGATCGCCTCGTCGCCAGCATCCACCGCGCCAGCGGCGACGACCCACAATCGGCCTACGACAGCGTGCTCGTCAGCAGCGACGAAGGCGCGACGTGGAGCGAGCTGCTGCAGGTGAGCGACATCGGCGGCGTGGCGTTCGCGCCCGGCGAGCGGCTGTTCATCGGCGACATTGGAGACATGACCGACGCTCGCGCACCCAAGGGCCTGTGGCTGGCGCACGGCCTGGACCAGCCGCCGGTCAAGCTCGCCAACGCCGACTACCCCGTGCAGTGCCTGGCCTACCAGCAGGCAACCGACACGCTCTACGCCTGCCAGCACTTCTGGTTCGGCAAGGTCTCTCAACAGGACGGGAGCTTCAGCGCCCTGGTCAAGCTCAACGAGGTGGGGGGCTTCGTCGCGTGCGACGGGACCGACGTCGCCGCGCAGTGCGAGCAACAGCTCTGCACGGCGTACTGCGGCTTTGGTCATTTCGCGCAGGCACCGCTGTGCACGGCCTACGACACGCCGAGCTGCGGGCCGGGCGCGGCCGCAGTCGAGCCCGCGACCGCCTCGTCCGGACCCGCCACGGACGGCGGCGCTCCGAGCGCGGCGCCACGGCCCGCTGTCGCACCGGCTGTGGCCGCGCCCAATGCGCTGCAGTCACCTCCCAAGCCCACGCCCGCAAGGCGTGCCACGTGCAGCGCGCTCGCGCCCGGCGGCTCCCGGCGCGCCGGGCCAGCCGCTCCGGCCTTCGGTTGCGCGCTGGCGCTCGCCCTCGCCGCCTTCGCCAGGCGCCGCCGCGCCCGCAGGCGCTGAGTCTCAGAGCGTGCAGCGCTCCGGTACGCTGTCCTCCTCTCCACTGGCGAGCTCGTAGAGGCCGAGCAGCGAACAGGTGTCCGACGAGTTGCCGCCAATCTCGAAGGGGGCGTCACCGGCGTTGTCGTATTCGCACTCCCAGCGCAGGCCCTCGCCGGCCGCGAAGCCCAGCGGCGGCTGGGGATCGAGCGTGTAGTCGGTCCCGCTGCGCCACAGCGCTTGCTGCTGATCCAGACGCCATACCGAGTAGCTGGTGATGAGATGGGTCCAGCGATACAGCCTCGAGACCAGCAGCTCCTTCTGAAACACGCAGCTGCCGGAGATCAGCTCGTGCGCGCCGGCGGCGACCAGCTTGGGCTCGCGGTTGCTGAACTCGAAGGCTTGGCTCACGCGCGCCGGCCGTGCGCTCGCACAGGTCAGGTCGAGCTGCACGTGGAGCTCGACGGGGTCCGCGCCCGAGTTGGCGAAGTGGTCGTCGATCAGCAGGCGGTAGCCGCGCGCCGTGGCCAGCGGCGCGCCGCCAAAGTCCCAGGTGTTGGTCTCGCCCTGCGTGGCCATCAGCGGCACCCACGCCACCGCGCGCGCCCACAGCCGCGTGCACTCGACCGGACCGTCCGCAAAGCCCTCGACCTCGGGCGCGATGCGGACGTCGAGATGGTGCCCGGTCGGCACCGTCAACGCCTGGGTAGCCGTGATGTAGACGCGATCGCTGCTGCCGACGCTGCGCAGCCCGTCGAGGGTGAACAGCTCGCAGCGATCGAGATCCACACCGGGCGCGGCCTGGGCGCTGGCCAGCGTGAAGCGAACGCCGCAGCCCTGAGGCGCGGCGAGCGGAACCGCGTCGCCGCTGCAATCTGCGGCGCTCGCGCACTCGCTGCCGACCAAGCGCGGCCCGCCGCAGCCCAGGGCCCCGGCCACGAAGCACGCCGCGACGGCGGCGCAGGCGCCTCGGCGTGCGCGCGCGCACGCGTGGGGCGGCCGAATCTGGTCTGCTCACGGCGATGACGTTAGCAAATCGTGCAGGCGAGGCAGATAGCTCGAGTGGGGATGCTGGCGGGCAAGCGCGTGGCCACGCCGCTGCCCCTCCGCGCGGCGCCCCAGCCGCAGCAGGGCCTCGATCGCGAGCATCTCCCGTTCCTGCACGAACTGTCCGCGAGCGAAGCGCTTGCGGTGCTGCTCTGCGAGCGCGAGCGCCTGGGCAGGCGCGTCGGGCAGCGCGCGCTGGGCGCGCTCGAGCAGCGCGAGCTCCGCCGTGGGGTCGGGTCGCTCCGCCTGCATGCGGGACGCGCGGCGTGCGGCACGCGCGGCCACGGGCGCGGTCGCCGCTGCGGGCAGCGCGGCATGCGCGGCCGGTGCGGAGCTCGCGGGCCGGGGCGTCGGGCGCGGCGCGGGTGCGCGCAGCGGCACGGGCGCGGAGCCCACCCGCTGGGCACGCGGCGAAGCGATCAGCCACGCGCCGAGCCCGAGCGCGACCAGCGCGATGCCGAGCGCGAGCTTGCCGGAACAACGCGGCGCCGGGCCGCCGGCCGCGCCTGCGCCCGCGGACAGCTCGCTGCGCAGCGCCTGCGACAGCTCGGGCCGCGCGACCTGCCGCGCCACGCGGTCGAGCACGCGCGCGAGCTGTGCGGCGTCCGGCGGCGCGGCATCGTCGCCACGCAGCAAGGCGGAAAAGCCCTCCGGCGCCCCGCCGCCTTCGCTCCACCGCACCGGATTTTCGCGCTTGCTCATGGCTGCACCCGCTCCTGGCTCATGGCCACGCTCCCTTGCGCTCGAGCCGCCGCAGCTCCGCGGCGAGCGCGTCGCGCGCCGCATACAGCCGCGAATACGCGGTGTGCAGCGGCAGCTCGAGGGCTGCGGCGACCTGACGCATCGCGAGCTGCTCCAGCTCGTACAGCACGAACACCTCGCGCTGCTCGTCGCTCAGCTTGTCGAGCACGGCCTGCAGCACCTGCTTCGTCTGCGCGCGCTCCAGGCTGCGCTGCTGCTCGGGCGCCACGCCCGGCTCCTGCGCCTCGGCGAGCGCAGTGGTGACCCGCAGGTGCTTGCGGCGGCGGTGGCCGATGGCTTTGCGCAGCGCGATGCCATAGACGAAGCTGCGCCTCGCGGTCTCCACCCGCAGCTCGTTCCAGCGCCGGTACACCACCAGAAAGACCTCCTGGCAGACGTCCTCCACGTCGGCCTGGGGCACGCCCATGCGCCGCACCACGCGCCACACCCGCGGCGCTTCGGCCGCGAACAGCGCCGGAAACTCGCGCGCGTCGACCGCGGGGCCGGCGGGTGTCTCGCCGGCGGTCGCGCCGCTCGCTTCGGCTCGGTCGGTGGTGCGGGTGAGCGCCGTCGTTTCCTCCTGCTGTGGGCATGCGTGGAGTGCGGCGTCGCGGCAAGGATTTTGATCAAAAGCTCACGCCCGCGCCGAGCTCGAGCCTTCCGCTGACCGCGCTCGGCCGGTACACCGGCCGGAGCCGACCCTGGGCGTCCTCGTAACGAAAGGTGTCGCGCACCAGCGGCAGGCCCAGCCCCAGGGTGCCATGGAGCGAAAACGGCGAGCCCGCGCGGCCCAGCCGCAGCCAGGCCCCGGTGTAGAGCGTGGGCGCGAGCCAGGCGCCGCTCGAAGAGCGGCCCTGTACGAAGCCGAGCCCGTGCGCCGCAAGCACGCCCGCCCGCATCCCGGCGCAGGCACGCAGCCCGCAGCGCGGCCCAAGCGAGCGAGGCTGGACACAGCCCCAGCCCCGCGGCCGCGAAGCTGAAGCGCACGCGCGCGCCGGCAGGACCCGCGTCGATGCGCTGCGGCGCCAGGACCGTGGCCCACAGGTCGATCGGCCACAGCCATGCGGGCATCCACGTCAGGCCGAAGCTCAGACCGAGGCCCGGGTCGGGCAGCACGCCGAGCTCACCGTTCGCACCCAGGCCCAATCGCAGCCGTGGCGGAGCATGGGCCGGCGCGGCCGCCGGGGCCGCGGTGCGAGGCCGCGACGCGGGCGCCGGCGCGCGCTGCGACCGCAGCAGGTGGCCCGGCCGGCTGCACGTGCGGCTCCGGCACCGCGAGCTCGTCGCGCAGCTGCTGCTCGCTGAGCGCGGGCAGCCCGAGCTGCTCCAGCATGGCCTGCGCCTCGGGCGAAAGCGGCTGCGCCGAGTCGCCTGCAGCCGCCAGCGCGGTGCCGGGATTCATTGCGAGCGCGATCACCAGCACCAGCGAGGGCTCGAGCTGCTGGCAATCGTCGCCCGCCACGCGCAGCACGCGCCGCCCCAGGGCCCGGCCCGCGCGGTCGCTCACCACCAGCGTCGCCACGAACCCGGCAGGGTTGCTGGCGCGCTCGACGTGACCTTCGAGCGAGAGGTCGGCCTGCGAGGCGGACACGAACGCGCGCCGGCCCAGACGCTGCTCGACCCGCTCGGCCAGCGCCTGGGTCGAGATGCACGACTCGGTGCCGCGCAGCCGCACCCAGCTCAGCGACGAGGTGCGCTGCGCCTGCACATGGCTCGCGCACGTCAGGCACAGCGCGGCCGCGCTCGCCCACAGCGCGTGCGTCGCCCTGGTGCTGCGTCGCGCGCCCCGCGGCATCGCCGCATCCTACACGACGCGCGCAGCCGCGTGGCGGTGGCGTCGCTGCCGGCGCGCGCCGCCGCCGCCGCTCAGTCCCCGTTGCCGTTGTCGTACTGTGGGCCGAGCTGATTACGCGGAAGTCGCTCAGGTCGATCTTGTCCCTGAGCGCGTAGGTGTCGAGCACGCCGCTCCATGCCTGCTGCGCCTCGGCCGAGTTTTCGGCGTAGAGATTGATGCTCCCCGAGTAGTCGCCCACGTACGCGCCGTACTGCTGCAATGCGCGCAGGATGGCCTGCCCGGCCGGCGATACGCCGAGGCCGCCGACGTCGACGCCGGGGTCGTACTGGATGCGGCCGCCGCAGGGGATGCCGCGGGTCTTGATCGCGTCGCTGCCGATCTTGGCCTGCGCGGTGCTCGCCGGCGAAGCTGGCGCAGATGCCGGCCTGAATGTGCGGGTAGGCCACGATCAGGGCGTGCTCGATCGCGCCGGCCGCGATCTCCTCGCGCCGGATCAGCCCCGCGACCAGCGCAAAGCCGCACGCGCGCGGGCCGTGCGACGTGTACCAGGTCGGGTTGCCCTCGGCCAGCGGCCGCACGCCGCTGCCGCTCAGGTCCATGGTGGCGCCGAGCCCGCAGTGCCATTGCCCGCCGTCGTCGACCACGTTCCACATCCCCCATTCGGTCATGCTCGAGTGATCGATGATCAGCAGGTGGTGGTCGCTCTGCGGATCGGGCGTCGCGCCGGCGGGCCACGGCACCATGGCGCTGGCGTCATGCCGTTGTTGCCCGGAAAGCCGAGGCCGCCGAGGTCGCAGCTCACCATGACCTTGGGCGTGCTGGCGTCGGCGTCGAACAGCGGGATGGAATAGCCCGCGATGTTGACGTCGAGGTGCGAGCCGTACTGGCTGCTCGTTCGAGGTCGGCGATGCGCGTGGCGCTGTCGGGCTCGAGCTCGGGGTTGTCGCCGATCGGCGTGTTCCAGGGGCTGCTGTCGTCGAAAGGCCGCCACACCCCGCTCGATGGCGCCATGCCCGCGTCGCTCGCCGCGGCCGCGCCGCCGCTGCCGGAAGCAGGCGCAGCGCCGGCGCCGCCAGCGCCCGCAGCGTCGCCCGTTCCCGCGTCCGCGCCGCCGCTGCCTGCTGCGGCGGCGCCGGCACCACCGCTGCCCGCGGCCATGCCACCGCCGGCGCCCGCATGCGTGCGCGGCGCGCGCGGACCCGCCGCCCGAGCCCGTGGCGCCTTCTCCCGCCCACACCCGATTGCACCGCGGCGCCAGCACCGCCGGCGCCGCCTCCGCCACCGCCGCCACCCGCACAGGCCATACCCCCCAGCGCGACCAGCACGCTCGTGATGATCGCGACCCGCGCTCGTGGCATCGGCTTCTCTTTTGCGCATGCGTGCCGGCAGCGACCCCGCTCACGCGCGCAAACCCATCGTCGTGTCAGTACCGCAACGCTTGCCGATCGGCTCAACCTCGACGCTCGCCGCTGCGATCGACGCGAAGAACGCAGACCGCAAGTGACGCGCCGCGGTGCGGTTGCCATGCTGCCCGCGTGGAGGTCTCGCTCTGCACGCGCGACGCGATCATCGACCAAGATCACCCGGGCGGAGGACGAGATCGAGCAGCTCGCGAAGCGAGGCGATGCTCTCCCGCGGCGGAGCCATCTGCTGCGGCCAGGGCAAGGCCGCACGGAGCCACACGGCCCGCATGCCGGCGGCCGCCGCGCCGGCGACGTCCTTTTCGGGGTTGTCGCCGACGAACACGCAGTCGCGCGGATCGACGCCGAGCTGGGCGGTAGCGGCAGCAAAGATCCGCGCGTCGGGCTTCTCCACCCCGAGCTCCGCCGAGATCAGCACCGCATCGAACCGATCGCGCAGACCCAGCGCATCGAGCTTGCGCCGCTGCCGATCGGTCGGCCCATTGGTGACCACGCCCATGCGGACCCCCGCCCGCGCGATCGCGTCCACGGTGGCGGCCAACCCGTCGCGCGCCTGCGTGCACGCCGCAAAGTGCTGATCCCAGTGCGCAGCCAGCTCGGCCGCAGGCGGCTTCGCGGTCCAGCCCCCGTGCTCGGCAAGATCCACGGCGCGATCACGATTTGATCACGGGATTCAGCAGCGTCAGCCGTTGCTGGAGCGTACTTCTCGTGGTTGCCCTCGAGAAGATCGCCTTGATGGTCAGCCTCAACCGCTTCGAGCGATCCTTGGGGATCACCGCGTGGGCTACGAGTCGCCCGGAGCTCGGGTGGCGTCGTACGCGCACGTGGTGGCCCAGGAACGCCATCGTGCTCGTCACCGGCGTGACGAGCGTCTTTTCCTCGGAGAGCGTGAGGTCGAGCTCGCGCTCGAGCACCCCCGCCAAGGCGGCCTTCTCTTGGTTCGCGAGTTGCCCGCCAGCGGGGGCGCCGGCGGGTTCGCTGCCCAAGATGATGAAGTCATCGGCGTACCGAATCGGCATCAAGACCGGAAAACCGCGCCGCCTGTCGTTGGCGCGATTGACGAGCGCGCGCTGGGCAATGTCGTCGGGCTCGGTGAGCGCTTTGCTCGGTCGACCCACGTGAGAGCGCCGGGTGGCGAGCCCACGTGGCCAAGCATGGCGTTCGTACCGCTCGTCGATGGTGCTCAGCGCGATGTTGGCGAGTAGGGGAGAAAGAATCCCTCCTTGCGGTGTGCCGCTCGGAGAGCGCACAAACCGCGCCTCCGAGAGGATCCCCGCTTTCAGGAATGCCAGGACGAGCCGGTTGAGCTTCGTGTCCGTGACACGTCGTCGAACCCGCTGCATCAGACCGTGATGGCCGATGTTGTCGAAGCAACCTTTGATATCGCCTTCAATCGCCCACTGGTACGGGAGCACATCGGGCTTCTTTGCGCGTCGGTCTGGTCTCGGGAGCATCAGCATTTTGAGATGCGCAATGGCCCCGTGAACGGACTTGGCAGGTCGAAAGCCGTACGAGGTGGGGTAGAAGTCCGCCTCGAAGATGGGCTCCATGATGTTCTTCACTGCGGCCTGAACGACCCTGTCTTGCACGGTGGGGATCCCCAGAGGGCGGAACTTCCCGGGTTTGCCCGCTTTCGGAATGAGCACCCGGCGAACCGGGCTTGGTCGAAACACGCCAGCGCGCAGGTCCACGCGGACCTGCTGCAAGAATGGCTCGACCCCCGAGCGCAGCACTTGCCTCACCGTGACCCGGTCTATGCCCGCGGTGCGCCGTCCGCGGTTGCGGTGGACACGTGCGAAGGCGATTCGGAGGTTGCGGGGATCGGTGACGAGTCCCCACAGCTTCTCGAACACGTAGTCCGGGTGCTGCCGACTTTGCGCGTGCAGCTTGCGTTGCACGTTCAGGAGCCAAAGACGATCGTCCTTAGTGACCACATACATGGCTTGCTCCTGCGACTTCGCCGCTGCGCTCATCTACTGCCGTCCTTCGCCATGTACGCGGCTTTCCCGCGTTCGGACTACTACGACGGCTCCGTCCCGCCTCCGAGACGTCGCCGGGCTTGGCGGCTTGCCAGAGACCGACCTCTGGCGCTCGGATGGCGGTTCCCGCGTTCACGAGGACAACCCGTGGTGTTGTAGGCGGTCGGCTTTACCCCTGGCAGCTCCGGTCGGCGTCGATTCGGGACCAGACGCACGACGCGCCGGGCGTGAGCCCGGGCGCTCCAGACCGCACGAAACAAACGGTCCAGATCGCGCTGCATCTCCCGCACGAGGCGGTTTTTTCTCCATACAGAGGCTTCCAACACCGGCTTCAACGTGCGCGCCAATGAGCGCGCGTGCTTCGCCATGACACCTGTGGTAACGAGCCACCGAGAGCGCGAGGCTTTCGTTGCCCGTGGTTCACGTCGTTCGGCTTTTGCAGCCCGCCATTCCAACCTAGGCGGGGTTCACGACGCCCTTAGCGCCCGGCCCGACCCGGGGCACTGATGAGTTCTTCAGCTCATCGGTCCTCCTCGCGCCTCGCGGCGCACGCTTCGCACATAGCACAATGTGTCAACTCGCCTGCAACTGCACCGCGCTCCAATCGGCTCTTCATCCCGACTATCCGCCGTCCGTGCCTGGAAAGACGCCGAGTATCGCAACAGCCTGACCCCCGAGCAGCAGGCCAGCCCCCCGAACCCGGCAGAGCTTGCCGACGCCGAGCTGGAGCAGGTCGCGGGCGGATTCCGCGCGCGCAACTTGAGCCTCGACGTGACCCTGGGCGGCCCGACGCGCTGCGGAACCGCATACCCGGAGTGCTGCTACAACTCGACGATCGGACCGATGACGCGGTCTTGATGCGGGCGCAGCGGGGATCCGAGCCCCGCGCGGACCCTGCCCCAGCTCGACGCGAGGGGCACGCGGGCCGCGCGGGTGCTCGATCGGGCCGCACGCTCCGACGGCAAGAAACCGCGCCTGGCGTCGGCTACAGGTGGAGGATCTCCGCCTTGAGCCCGTAGACGATCATCAGCACGTCCTTTTGCGTCTGCTCGTCGATGTTTCGCCGACCGAGCGCCGCCAGGATGTCGTCGACCGCGGCCATGTACTCCGCCTCGCTGACGTTCATCCCGCGGTGCGCGTCGCGCATGCTCCGGCCGGAATACGTTGCGGGCCCGCCGCTGCCCATCGAGAAGAACTCCACCGTGTGCTGCTTGATCGTCGCCAGGCGCTCGGGCTGCTCCAGGTAGGGTCGAAAGCGTGCGCGGATCGTCGGGTTCTCGGTATGGAGCGCGACGACGTCATCGACGAGGCCGCCGATACCGTCGCGGCCGCCGAGGCGATCGAAGAGGGAACGGTTGTCCATGCTGGTTTCTCCTTTGTCTTGACGAGTAGTAGACCGGTCGGTCTTGTTGAAAGCACATGCAAACGCCCGGCGCTCGCGTCACTCGGTTAGGCGGACGCCGCGCGGAAGTAGAAGTCGAGCATCTGCTTGAGAGGCGCCGGGTCGCGCAGGATGCGCGTGCGCAGCGCCGCGCCCTCCCAGCAGTTCACGAGCAGATCGGCGAGCTGCTTCGTGTTGGTCCCCTTCGCGAGGTCGCCGCTCTTCACGGCGTCGTCGAGGCAGCCCTTGATGGCCTTCGCGATCACGCGGAAGCAGCCCTCGACCTTCTCGCGGAAGGTCTCGCTCACGCCCGAGAGCTCCTGGCCGAGGCCGCCGAGCAGGCACCCGAGGTAGCCCTCTTCGCGATACTTCTGCTCTGTCGCCTCGAAGAAGTTCCGGATCCGCCGGAGCGGCGCGACGCGCTCTTCGCCCATGAAGTGCGCAAGGCCCTCATGCACGCCGCTCATGTAGAAGTCGAGCACGCGGATGCCGAAGTCCTCCTTGCTCTCGAAGTGGTGGTAGAACGACCCCTTCGGCACGCCCGTTGCCTCGAGCAGCGCCGCGATCCCGAGATCGTGGTAGCCGTGCTTCAGGAGCATCGCCAAGCCCTGCTCGAGCAGCTGCTGTTTCGTGTCGCTCGCCATTCGCCCCGGCTAGGTCCAGCTAGACCGTTCGGTCTAAAGTGCCCGAGCTCATCCCGTTCGTCAAGGTCGTCGAGGCGCCGGAGCTCGCTTTGCCCTGCCCAGGTGATTGGTCGGTTGCGCCATCGTCACCGCTTGGAGCGAAGTCACGGGCGAGGAGCAGAAGCGCTGATTCGCATTTCGGCACTGGGCATGCCCTGTCGGCGGCCGAGCTCGAGCTTTGGGCCGGGCGCGTCATGAGCCTGCGTGCCGGAAACGGCACATGACGAAGTGCTGCTGTGCGCCGCTCGGCGTGACGTGGACGCGATCGAGCGCCTTCGTCAGCGTGAAATCGGCGCCCAGTTCGCGGCCTAGCCCCGCTGCGTCGTACTGGACGACCTCGAGCCCGCTGCAGCGCTTCGGCCCGTGCAGGGAAAACGTGCCGATCACGACGTGACCGCCGCGCGCGAGGCAACCGCGCAAGGTCTCGACGTATGCGCGGCGCTCGACCGCGCCGGTCAGGAAGTGGAACACCGCGCGGTCGTGCCACACGTCGAAGGCCGCGGGCGGCAACTTCGCCGCGGTGATGTCTGCGCGCAGCCAGCGCACGCCCGCGGCCCGCTCGCCCAACCGCGCACGCGCGATGTCGAGCGCCGCCTGCGAGAGGTCGAGGACGGCGAGCTTCGAATACCCTGCTGCGAGCAGATCATCGACCAGCGTCGACGCCCCACCGCCAACGTCGAGTATGCTGCTGGCGGGAGGCGCGACCTCGCGGATCAACGCCAAGGAGTCCACGAGGTGCTCCGCATACCAGCTGACCGCGGCAGGCGACCTCGTCTCGTAGATGTGTTCCCAGTGTGCCCGCCGATCCACGCTGGGAGTCTACTCGGCACGGCCACCGCCCGCACCAAGTCGGCGAGGACAAGGGACGCAGCCCGGCCACCCGCGGTGCGTTCATAGAGGCGCCCCGCGCTCAGTTGCACGCCGAGACGCCCGACGGCAGGCCCGCCGGTGTGCCATTGCAGGCGTGTCCAGTCGGGCACTCACCGCCTGATTCTACAGTCGCAGGTCAAACGCTCCGCATGCTGACTGGCAGTCCGCTGTCCCGGCGGTGGTGAAACAGCATTGCTGGCCCAAGGCGCAGTCCTGTTGCCCACGACAATCAAGTCGATAGTTGGTGGAAAGGGGACAACTGGTAGGCCAAGTGCGGCATCAAGAACCGAAGGCTGCTCGCCGGTTGGGATGACGACTTCTTGCTTCGCGTAATTGGCTTACAAAATGCGTGCTCTTGATGCGATTGCCCTGGGGACATGTCGTTGACGGTCGCGAGTTACCACGCGCCCGCCGGGGTTACCCACTTCGAGAAGAAGGCGTTGCAAGCCGTACGGTTCGCCAGGTGGCTTTCGCAGGTCGGTGGACCCAGAATTTTCGGGCTCTCCTGACGCATGAGTGGGCGCGCGTTGCGTGAGTGGGGCGCGGGAAGTGGCTTGAAAACAGGGGGCTCGGAGGGCCGCACCCGGGTTGGTGGGGCCGGATTTCAGGCGCATGGCGAGGCTCTGGTACCTTCGGGTTGCGACACCAACGGAGGTCCGCCACCCCGCCATGCACTTGACGAAGGTACTGACGAACATCCTGGGAATGAAGTGGGTTCGAGCCCGAGGTTGCCAATTCGAGGAGGACACCCTGGTGATCCAGGTCGCGCCCACCACGCGGGTCGCCCGGTGCGGCGGCTGCGGGTGCCGCTGCCGGCGGCTGTACGATCGTCGGCCCGATCGTCGCTGGCGGCACCTGGACCTCGGAGGCATGCGGGTCGAGCTGGGCTACGACCTGCGCCGTGTGGACTGCGGCCGCTGCGGCGTGTGCACCGAGCTCGTCCCCTGGGCCGAGCCCGACTCGGCGTTCACGCGCCCCTTCGAGCAGCAGGTCGCCTACCTGGCGCAACGCATGGACAAGAGCGCGGTCGTCGAGCTGATGGGCATCGCCTGGCGCACTGTCGGCAGCATCGTCGAGCGCGTGGTCAAGCGGCTCAGTCCCGATGACCGGCTCAGCGGACTGCGCACGATCGGCATCGACGAGCTCAGCTACCGCCGCCACCACCAGTACGTCACCATCGTCACCGACCACGACAGCGGTAGGATCGTCTGGGTGCACGAAGGCAAGAACGCCGAGACGCTCGACAAGTTCTTCACGGAGCTGGGCCCCGAACGCTGCGGGCAGCTCCGAGCGATCACCATCGACATGTCGCAACCGTACATCAAATCCGTCAAAGCGCATGCTCCGTACGCCGTGCTCGTGTTCGACCGCTTTCACGTCCAGCGGCTCGCACACGACGCGCTCGACAAGGTTCGCCGCGCGATGGTGGCCGAGCACCAGGACCGCGAGCAGCGTCGAGCGCTGAAGAACACGCGCTTCGTGTTGCAGAAGAACCCCGAGAACCTCTCCAGCCTCGAGCGCCGCAAGCTCGCCACCGTTCAGGCGACCAACCGTCCGCTCTACCGCGCCTACCTGCTCAAGGAGGCACTCGTCGATGTGCTCGACCGACGCCAGTACTTCGTAGCCCGCGATCAGCTCCTGGGCTGGCTGCAATGGGCGGCCCGCTCCAGACTCGAGCCCTTCGTCAAGGCCGGACGCACCATCCGCAAGCACATGCAGGGCATCCTCGCCTACGTCGACACCGGCCTCTCCAACGGCCGAGCCGAGGGTACCAACGGCAAGGTCCGCGTCCTCACGCGCCGCGCCTACGGCTTTCACAGCGCAAAGAGCCTCATCGCGTTGCTCTTCCTCTGCTGCTCGCTGCCCCGACTCGCCCCCGTGCGCGTCGTCCCGAATTCACGCCCACTCACGTGTTAGGAGAGCCCTAATTGATGCGGTACAACCACTTGGAGTTGAGGCGGCGATCGTGGCCCACGAACAAGACCTGCGACTCCGAGGAGAACGGCAACACGCGCTCGCGCTCGAGGTGGAACAGGCACGCTATGAGGTGCAGCTGGCACAGCGGCGCTACGAGGCTGTCGATCCTGACAACCGCCTCGTGGCCAGCGAGCTCGAGGGGCGGTGGAACGAGGCTCTCACACGTCTTGGCGACAGCGAGCAGAGGCTGGCAGAGGCTTCACAGTGCGATGAGCCGATCAAGGCGGCTGAACTGCAGCGTGTGGCCCAGGACCTGCGTGCGATATGGGCAAGGTCCGACACCGATATGCGGTTGAAGCAGCGGCTGGTCAGAACGCTGATCGAACAGATTGTTGCCGACGTCGACGACAGCTCTCGTGAGGTCGTCCTGACGATCCACTGGAAGGGCGGGCAGCATTCCGAGCACCGTGTCCGCATGCGTCGCTCGGGCGAGCATCGTAAGCGCGCGAGCTCGGAGGCAGACGCGCTAATCAGAGACATGGCCGGCAGGTGGCCAAACGAGCGCGTCGCCGCTTCACTCAACCGCCTTGGGCTCAAGACAGGTCAAGGCAAGGCCTGGACCGCGATCCGCGTTCAGGCCTATCGCAACAAGCACAGGATCGTCGGCTATGACTCCGCCAACAAGGACGGCCGGTGCTTGACCATCACAGACGCAGCGGAAGCTGAGGGCGTATCGCACTACGCGATCCGCAAGCTACGGCGCGTCGGGATCTTGCCTGCGCGTCAGGTGATGAAAGAGGCTCCATGGCAGATCCTGGCTACGGATCTGCAACGCCCCGAGGTCAAACGCGCGCTGAAGGCGCATCGGTCAGGCCGCAAGCTCCCGTGTCGCTCCCGTGGCGAACATCGAAACCTTGAGATTCCAGGCACTTGACGAGGTGACGCACAATGATCCACAGACCACCGGACCGCGGATGCCGCGCTCGGTCTGGCTATTGTCAAGCGGCACATGCGGATCGTCAACGAGGTGGCCTCGTTCGAGCGCACGTTGCGCCGGCGGGTCGGAGCCTTGGACGGGGCGATAGCCCCGGGTGATCCTGCCGAGGTCGAATCATTTCCGGCGCTTGCGCCTCTTGCTCGGTTGCAGCAAGCGCTCGTGGACCGTTCTTAATCCATTGGCCCTCGGTTCGAATCCGAGATGACCCACCAGCGCTTCCGCGGGACCAGGGGCGGTCCAGGGGACGGGCGCCTGCGACGCACACGAGGGCGTGCGCCGCCTCGACCCAGCTACAGCTCGCCGGAGTGGGCGCGCTGCAGCCACTTCTGCACCTGCGTGTCGATGACCTCTACGGCCTTGCTCTGGAAGGGGCGCAGCAGCAGCGGCACGTCCAGGTCGAGCACGATGGCGTGCGGCACGAGGCGCAGCAGCCCGGAGAGCTTGGCGCCGCGGGCGCTGAAGGTGACACGGACTTCGTCCTCGCCGAGCCATTGGGTCTCCGGAGAGTACTTGGCAAAGCGCTCGCAGTAGCTCTCGACCGCCTGTTGCAGCACGCGGCGTGCGAGCTCTGGGGACAAGTCGTGTGAGATTCGATGTTGCATGATTCGCCAATCGTGGGGCGCGCCGCGCGTGGCGCCCGCAGGTAGGTTTGCTACCCCCGTGCCGCTGGCGCAACAACTTTGCGTCGAGCGCCAGCGGAGGCTCGCCATCGCAGCGCGGGGCTCGGAGCGCTATGCTGCGGCGGCTCGAAGGAGGCGCCGTCCATGTTTCACGGAAGCTGTCTGTGCGGGGAGATCGCATGGCAGATCGACTGCCCGCTCGAGCGCTTGCACGCCCGTCGGTGCAGCATCTGCCGCTGCACGCCACGGCGCACGGGGCGCACGCCATGGCGCGCGTGGGTCGCATGCTAATGCTCCGACCGAGCGCGCTCGTTCGGGCTTGCCTGCTCGCGCTCGTCTCCGGCTGTCCCGATCCCGGCACGCCCGCCCCGGCCAAGACCTGCACGAAGGCGTACGAGCAGTGCACGCTGCCAGGCGGTGTGCTCGGCGTCTGCAATCCCATCGAATGCAGCCCAGGACAGATGTCCCCCTGCTTCGTCTGTCGCGCTCAACATTGAGGGCGAGCGGAGCTTGCGAGACGCGCGCGCTCGGGCTCAGCTCGAGGTGCCGAAGGCGAGCACGCTCTAGCCGGTGAGCTGGGTGAGCCCGGTGACCAGGTGGAAGCTCATGCCGGTCACCTGGCCGGTGGCATCGGCGCCGTTGGAGTCCTGGGTCACCGACAGCAGCTTCAGCGGTGGCTGCGCCAGCGTGCCAAAAGGGCAATACGGCGTCGACTCGCTCGACATCGAAAGTACGAAGCAGTGTCACACGCGTGCGTCTCCCCTCCATTTAGCGTAGACCCCCTCTGTCGCGCGATGCAGGGCGCCCTGCGATGTCACCATTCCGCCGCGCTGAAAACCTGATCGAGTTCGCAGATGGGGCGCTATGGGCGCTATGTCCACTTCCCAAGGGCGTTTATGCTGGCTGCCCTTCCTGAATGCGGCGGAAGGGTTTGGACTGTTCAAGTTCGTAGGCCAGCTCGAGTAGCGTCCTCTCGTCCCCGTGCCGCCCGGCGAAGTGCACACCGATGGGAAGGCCCTCGTCCGACGCGCCAAGCGGCAACGACATGGCGGGGCTGCCCGTAGCGTTGTTGAGCGGCGAGAAGGACACGAAGTTTCGCAGACGCGCAAGAAGCGTTTCGAAGTCCACGTCGGGCGACAGGTAGCCGAGCCTCGGTGTGGTGTGGCCCACGACGGGCGTGAGCAGGACGTCGTAGTCTGCCAGCGTGCGTGCGTACACACCCGCGGAGCGAGCGAGGCGGAACATCGCGCCGGGAGTCTTCAGCATCCTGCTCTTGTAAAAGCCTGCAAGCCCGCGCGTCAGACTCTCGACGCGCGAAGCGTCGAAGTCGGAACTGACGCTGAGCTTTCCGAAGGTTGTCGACAGGAACGCGATCATCGACCAATACAGGATGAAGTCCGCTGGCAGGGAGTTGGCCTCGCGAGGAATCTGCACCTCTTCGACCCTGTGACCGAGCGACTCCAGATGCTTGGCCACATCGAGCACCGCTGCGCGAGTGGCGGCGTCGGTCGGGTCGACATCGATGGAGTCGAGGGCTAGGCCGACGCGCAGGCGACGCTCGCCCGGGCCTTTGACAAGGCCGATCGGGGGCAGCTTGCGACTTGCGAACTGGCGCTCCACGTCGGCGTAGAAGTGCGCGGAGTCGCGTACGCTGCGAGTGATCACGCCGTCGCACACGATATTGATCGGCAACCGCCGCGCGGCCTCATTCGGGGGCAACCGGCCACGGGTCGGCTTGAGCGCGAACAGGCCACAGCAAGCTGCGGGGATGCGCAGCGAGCCGCCGCCGTCGTTCCCATGCGCCATCGGGACGACACCGGCTGCGACGAGCGCGGCCGACCCGCCGGACGAGCCGCCGGGCGAGTAGTCCGTGTTCCAGGGGTTGCGCGTGGGCGAGCCACCCTCAGGTTCCGTGGTGGCGTTGAAGCCGAGCTCCGGCAGGCTGGTCTTGCCGAGGATGACCATGCCCTGCGCCTTGACGAGCTTCGTGAATGCGGCGTCGGCCTTGGCAGGGCGCGCGCCGGTGGCTTGCGAGCCGAGGCGTGTCGGCACACCACGCACGTGCGTGGTGTCTTTGATGAATGTCGGCACACCGGCAAACGTGCCCTCAAGGGGGCCTTTGGCCTCAGCGACGGCCTCCTCGAAGCCGGCGTACGCGATGGCAGCTAGCGTGGGCTCCACGCGCTCGGCACGGGCGATGGCGGCCTGCACCAACTCAGCTGGGCTGACCTTGCGCTCTCGCACCATGCGGGCCAGCGCCACGGCGTCGTGATCCCCAAGGATGTCATCGCAGAAGGCATGCACTGTTTCGAGCATGGCCCTCTGATGGCACGGGGCAGCCTCTTGATCAACGCCAAAAAGAACGAGTAGTCTCTTTTTATGCCGAAGTTGAGTGACGCCACGCTGGCCGAACGTCGGAACCACATCTTGCGGGCCGCGGCGCAGTGCTTCGCCAAGAACGGCTTTCGCGGCACCACGCTCGAAGACGTCAAGCGCCACGCAGGCGTGAGCACCGGCGCCATCTACACATACTTTCGAAGCAAAGAGGCGATGATGCGTGCTCTGCTTGAGGCAGCGCGTGACGGTCGCAAGAAACGCCTCGAGCGGGCAACGCAAGGCGGGGCCG
The DNA here is from genome assembly GCA_963778655.1 of uncultured delta proteobacterium. Taxonomy (GTDB): domain Bacteria; phylum Myxococcota_A; class Polyangia; order Polyangiales; family JAFGIB01; genus CAVZVA01. Next base: position 314,521 of record CAVZVA010000003.1, on the reverse strand, counting down.
GAACAGATGGCCAGGCGCAGCTGTTGCTCGAGTGGGCGGCCGCCGTGTCGGGCCCGAAGGGTCGGCACGCCGCACGCATCGACGTCAACCTGTGGGCCGAGGCGCTATGCAACCCAAGCATTGGCAAGCTCGCGCGCTCGGCGATAGACGAGGCAACACAGGCTGTGGGCCACGTCGTCACGGCGCAGCTTCAGGCCATACCCGGCACACCGCCGGTCGACCCCAAGGCCGCCGCCTCGCTGATTATCGCACTCTACCTCGGCCTTGAGGTGCAGAACGCGATCGGGATGAAGCTCGACGTAGAGGGTATCGCGAACGTGCTCACAGCACTGTCCGCGGAATTCAGGTTGAGCGGTGCGCAAGACGCCAGCGCCGCCGAGCCGCGTGCCACCCCCCGATATTCCAGGTGTTTGTCGGAAAGGGGAGGCCTTTGAATTCGTAGATAGACCAAGATGTGTGCCATGCGCGAAAGCGCAGACTCAACTTGCTAAGTCGCTGTGCGCAAAGATGGCTGCGGACTTGGCGGAAAGTGAGGTGACCAAGTCTTATCAGAAGATGGTAAATGAGGGACTAATTGACGACCAACCAGGGCTTGAGGAAGCAGAGCAGGCGTGGAAGTCCTTTCGGGACAAGTGGTGTGCGTTGGCGGCGCGGAGTTTCGAGGGGGGATCCCTTCAGCCCGAGGTGCTCGCGAGGTGTTTGGAGAAGGAAAATCGAGCACACGTGGCTCGGTTGAAAGATCTGAGAGACTGGTGGGCGCCACGATAGAGGTAACGTGTACACGTTTCGTAATCTCCGACGCCGGCGGCATTGGGGTGCTCGGATGGATCTGTCCGAGGTGCGCGCCGTCGGAGTGGCATCGGCGTGCGCCAGCGTGGCTGTCACGAGGCCTCGGATGGCTCGGCTGCGCGCCGGTGACGGCCGCCGCGACGCAGCAAACGCCACCTCGGTGCCATTGGGGCGCCTGAAACGGCTGTGCGCGCGCACGACGACAGCCCCTAGGGCCGTCACCTCGGTACGCACGCCGGCAAGGGCGCTCTGCGGTTAGCCAGGTGGGTCGGTAACGTGGCGCGATGTGCGGGGGCGGCCGCGGCGGCGGTCGCGCAGCGTGAAGATGCGGCGCGCGTCGCGGTCGCCACCGGCGCCGCTGCGCTTGTCGAAGCGGTGCCGGACGATCACCGGCGCACCGTCATCCGCGGCATCTTCCTGTTCGACGGCCGCCTGCGCACCGCCGTGGTCGCCATGTTCGTGCCCTTCGCGACGACCTTGGCCAGAGCGGAGCCGCGCGGCCGGTATGTGCGCCTGCTGCCCCACGATGCCGCGTGCGCCGATGCGGAACGTCGGCACCGAGCGTCCCCGACTCTCACGCAGGCTGCGCGGCTCGCTCCAGGGGTGCAGCCGATTACCCGGGATCGATCCTCTGGGGTGTCGGGATCGATCCTCTGGGGCCACCTCGCGCGGCGCGTGTCGAACCGTCAGGCCAGCCAGTTCTCCACCTCGAGGCCTTCCACGCGCACGAACTCGCGTTCGTTGCCCGTGACGAGCACGCACTGATGGGCGAGGGCCTGCGCGGCGATCAACAGGTCGTTGCCACCGATGGGCTGCCCCGCGCGTTCGAGCGCCAGCCGAACGTGCGCGTAGACGGCATCGGCAGGCTCTTCGAGGGGGATGATCGGAAGCGCATCGAGGACGGCTTCGACCTGCCTGCTCAGTCGCGCCGAACCCTTCTTCGCCGCGCCGTAGCGAAGCTCCGCGGCGACCACGATGCTGGTGCAGACCTCGCTCTCGCCCACGTCGCGTACGCGATCGGTGACGGGGCCATGCGGATCGCGCACGAGCGCGGAGACTACGTCGGTGTCGAGCAGGTAGCGCACCTTCAAATCTCGACGTCGTCGATGGGAAGGTCGTCGACCTCCGGAAGCTCCTCGTCCAGCGGCTCGAGCGTGGCGAGCACCCCGAGCAGCGAGCGTGACTTGGCCGGCTCGATGATCAACCGGTCGCCCTCCTTGCGCATCACGGCCTCGTCGCCCGGCAGCTCGAACTCCCGCGGAATCCGAACGGCCTGGTTGCGGCCGTTCTTGAACAGCTTGACCTGGCGCTCCGGATAGTCAGACATATGCCAAAGCATATGCCGCCGGAGGGGTGGCGTCCAGGCGGCTACGCGACCACCGACAGCCGGCACCAAGCCGCTATATCTGCGCCGCTTTCTTCCGCAGCGCCCCCCTGCCCCGCCAGGTTCCTGACTGTGTGGTGTCCCCCTGGGGACGCCAAAGAAGCCCGGTCCGCCCCTGATGGATCCCCCTGATGGATCCGATCCCCCCTGGGTGGCCGCCTCGTCCTACGACGATCGGGGCGCGGCGTCGAGAGCCGCGATCACGGCCAGGCTCCTGTTCGTCGAGGCGTGCTGGCAGCTTCGCCGCACGATCGGGACCCGAGCCCAGGAAAAGCGGCGCGCGACGGCGTGCTAGTTGGCAGCCGGCTTCAGGCTCGAGCCGAAGTGAGCGGTCGGCTGTTCGTTCGTGAAGCACGCGATGCGGCTGGCGCTGTACTCGTAGACGGCCGGGAACTGGGGCGCCCCCGCAGACGGTCGATAGGCGTCGAGCGCCAGCTGGCTGTTGTCATTGCCTTCGACCGGAACGTTCAACAGTACGCTCAGGAATCCAAGATCGCCCTCGGGGACTTGCAGCAGCATCGGTAGGGTCATTCCGCTGAGCGCGGCCACCGGCGCGAGTGCACTGTCGAGCTCGGCACTGCCGTCCCACGCCTGACCTACGGCGACGCTCGCGCGCACGACCCCTGGTACGTTGACATCGAGCTTGCCATCGTCGGTCGTGAGGTGGAGTTCGAGCGGCGCGAGACCCATATCCCGCGGCTGCGGGCTCGTGTTCTCGGCGCGCTCCTCCGAGTACTGGCCGGCGCAGGCGAAATCCGCGGGCGTGATGTCGACGTGCAACGATGTCGCGCTTCCGTCCGGCCAGTGCATCGCAAGCGCCGGCAGACTGCGCACCGAGTCGAGCAGGTCTTGCATCCGACTGCGCGTACCGAAGCGCGCCGACAACTCGACCCGCTGCGGCGGCTCGCCCGCGCTCATCGCGCCGTATGGCGAGCACGAATCCGTGGACGTGGCGGACGTTTCGAGCACCGCGCACGAATGGCCGCCGCGCACGGACACGAGGCTTGCGCTCCACGTGCCGCCCGCGAAGTCCGCGTGAACCTCGAACGGGTCCGCGCTTCTGCCACTCACCGCGCTCGGCGGCAGCGCCAGCGCTCGGGCGAGCTCGGTACTCTCGAAGCTTCCGTCGATGGCCACGTGGCCGAGGCGTGGGTGTGCATCCCCCGACGGGTACGCCGAGAGCTCGCCGGTGAGAGCGACCTCGATCCCGCTCTGCACATCGCGGATCCGTACATCGACTGGAACGGCGACGTAGCCTCCGCATTCCGACCGGCGCGCCACCGCCTGCGGCATGATGGTCACGGTCAGCATGCGCTGCACCGGGTGCGTGGAGGGGGCCTCGAACCAAGGCTGCCGCACGAACACCAATTCGTGACTGCCCTCGACGGCGGCGGCCGCCTCGGCGGCAGAGAAGCCGAGGTCGGCGATGGTCTGCTCGAAAGCCACGTTGGGATCTTCGCTCGTGTCGTCCTCGCACGTGCCCTCGACACCGGACTGCCCGACCTTCGGCTTGCTCGCCCCGAACGGCGGCTCCGAAGACCCGATTCCGCCTCCAGCACCGCGCCCGAGGCTGCAGCTCGTGATCGCCAGCATCGCGAACACGACTCCAAGCTTGCTCGCCCTGTTCATGCGTCCCTCCGATCGAGCGACCCCGTCACCCCTCCAAGGTGACGTTCGGGCGTTTCCGGCGCAATCGCGAAGTTCGCAATTTCGAACAAATTGGCTCGCGTGAACGCCCGAGCGCGTGCAAATCTGAGGACATGGATTGGCAGCTCGTGGCCCGTCAACTGCTGCGCGGGTTGCGCGGCAAGCGCTCGCAGCGCGCCCTTTCGCGCCGGCTCGGCTATCGCTCCAACGTCGCGTGCGATTGGGAGGCCGGTCGCCGCTTCCCCACTGCGAGCGAAACATTGCGCGCGTGCGCGCGCCTGCGCATCGACGTCGCGGCCGCGGCGCGCGCGTTTCAACCCGCGTGCGCGGACGCGCTGATCGCCGACGGCGAGTTCCGCGTCGACAGCTGGCTCGACGCGCTGCGCGGCAGCACGACGCACCGCGTCCTGGCCGAACGCAGCGGCTTCTCACGCTTCGCCATCGCGCGCTGGCTGCGCGGACAGGCCAAGCCACGCCTGCCTGATTTCCTCGCGCTGCTCGAGGCCATCACCGGTCGCGCATCGGACCTCGTGCAGCACCTGGTCGCGATCGAGTCCGTCCCCGAGCTGCTCCCCGAGCACGCGCGCCGCGCCGCGGCCAAGCACCTGGCCTTCGAGGCACCGTGGTCGGAAGCCGTCCTGCGCGTGATGGAAACGCAGGGGTACCGAACGCTCGCCCGCCACCGGGACGGATACATCGCTGCGCAGCTCGGGATCACGCTCGACGAAGAGCGGCGCGTGCTCTCACGACTCCAAGACGCTGGCGTCTTGCGCCGGGCGCGCGACCGCTATCTCGACGTGGGCTCGCTGAGCGTCGACACGCGCGCCGCGCCCGAGCAAGTCAATCGTCTCAAGGCGCACTGGACCGAGGTAGGCCGCGAGCGCCTCAAGAGCCCGCGCGAAGCCGACTGGCTGGCATACAACGTCTTTTCATGTTCGGCAGACGATCTGGAGCGCATCCGCGAAGTCCTACGGCGCGCATTTCGCGAAGTCCGGGCCATTGCCGCCGACTCGCAGCCGGCGGACGCAGCGGCGCTGCTCAACCTTCAACTGCTGACGTGGTGCTCGTGAGCGTGCCTTCGAGGTCGACGACAGCACGTGCACGTTCACGCGCGTGCAAGCTCAACCCGTCGAGCCCACACGCTGTCGGTTCTCAAAATCATTGCCCCCTCGATGAGCGGTTTCTCAGAAGCATGACCCCCTGGGGGTGAGTGGTTTCAAGGGTTGTGCGCGGGTTTCATACGACAAACGGATCATCCGGGCTTCAGGTGGGTTCGCCAAGCGTAACACCCACCGCGCGAAGGCGGAACGAGACCGAGAAGAGTGTATGAGTTGAGTATTTTGCCAAACAGTCCGTCGTTACTGCTCACGGTGTCAGCACATCATCATTCGCGCCATCGGCCATCGTTCTCGACACGTTGTAGATGCCGTCGTGGGTCGACCAGTATAGGCACTCGTCGTCGAGCGCGAGGTCGCCTACGTCGACCGGACCCACGGGAACGGGGTCACCGCCCGAGGTAGGTACACGCTGTAGAGAGCCAATCGAGCTCACGGCGACAAACAAATTGTTGTCGTCGGAGACGAGTGCGTGGAGCTCGTGTAGGCCTTGAGCCAGCGCCACGGGCGTTCCACCGGGAGAGAGCCGCATCACGCTCATGTTGAGCGGGTTACCGCTGAAGAAGCAGAGGTCAGAGCCGCACGCAATCGGGTTTCGCGGCGCCAACACATCCGGCGCAACCATGGTGGCCTTACCACCAGCGATCGGCACGGAGGAGATCGCGTTTCCGTCATAATCGGCGATGTACAGCGTCTGGCCTACGGCCGTGAGGGCGTTCGTGACTACGGTCACAGGTGGGGCCAGAGTGCGTGCTTCGCCGCCGCTCAATGAAACGGCTCTGGTCGCTTCGTTGTCGACAAAATAGACATTCTCGTTGTCGGCAGTTAGAGCCGCAGCCCTGCCTTGCGCGTCCGCGAGGGCCACGGGATCGCCGCCGTCCGCGGGTGCACGCACGATCGCTGCATTGCCATCCTTGGCCTGCGGCGCTCGACTGAAAACGACGTCGGTTTCGTTTACGGCGAGCCCCCAGATAAAGGTGGTCTCGCGATCGTTTGTGGCAATACGAACGACCTCGCCACCGGCTTTTGGAAGTCGCAAGATATCGTTATTCCAGACGCCTTGCTGCAGTGCCCCTCCATCCGGGGAGTCAATGTTTAGGCTCAGCATGAAATAGAGATACTCGGCATTGATGGCGATGTGGGCCCCGCCAGTGGAGAACACGATGCCCGAATCCGGAGCCGGCACTTCCGGCAGACTTGAGAGATCCACGAGCAGTCTCGGCCGGGGTCCGCACTTTTGCCCAGGTGGCAAGGTGCCAAGGTCTCCTGCATCCGTTGCGGCGGCATCGAGGCTCCCGCGTCCGGCATCTCGAGCGCCGTGCAAGCCCTGAGGCTGAGTCGAGTGACTGCAAGCCACAAGGAGCTCAAGCGCGAATGCAAACAGAACGAGCTCAACAACGATCGTTCGAGACAGGACGACTCGCGCGCCTCGTGAAACGAGCGGCGCGTGAGCTACGCTCGATGTCCTCAACAGTCTTGGTTCAGTCAATTGGCCCGGTCCCAAACGAAAGTCCCAAAATCCGGACTGAGTGCGCTCGAAGCACACATGGTCTGGCTCGAGCTATTGATTAAGGAGATCTGCAGGCGTGGATCGCTGTCCGCGTTATGCCAGCCCCCAAAGAGGTCGTAGCATCCGAACTCCATGGTGGCCAAGCCGCTCCAGCTTGCAAGATTGACGGATGGCTGACGTTCCATGACGGCGTCGCAGCTCGTTCCGGTGAAATTATCACTATTTCTGCAGATATACCTTGGAGAACGCGGTACTTGTAGTGTTTGTCTATGTAGTAGAAGCAAGCATAGCCATGATACGGGTACCCGAAGTGGCCAGAAGCATCGCACTCCCAGGATTCGAATAGCATGCTATCGCCCGGATGCGGGACGACGCTCGGAGTCACCTGCGAAAGCGTCTGATCAGGTACGTATTGCCACCATGATTCGTATTTGGTTACGCCGCTCACACGGTGATATTCGATCCCATCCTGCATGAGCTTGTTATCGTACCACCCACCTGATCCAGGCCACATTCCGGCGGCGTAGTTTGACCCTTGTGCACCAAATGTCGGAACTGTGAACGCGCCGAGCGCCGCCCAGTACCCGCCGAGGCCATTGGTGACATTCAGTGCGGTACCGCACCAATTCGTCGAGCTTACATACGTTGGCGAGCCTAGATGGCTCAGCCCCGGTTCTGGCATGGAAATGGGAGCAACGATGGTGAGGGGCTTAGAAACTGCCGCCAGCCACTTCGAGTACAGCGGGGAGGCCGTATCAGGACGTAAGCCGTATCCGGCCTGAATGAGCTCGTTCTGGCTCAAGCTCATCGGATCCTTCAACGGCGGAAGCGTTTTTGCCGCTGGGGGAAGGTAGGCTCTGCTTCGCACATAAGTGAATGTGTCAACTGGCCTGCAACTGCACCGCGCTCCAATCGGCTCTTCATCCCGACTATCCGCATAGCGCGTGCCAGATGTAGTGGACCGCTGAGGCAGGTATTTGGCAGCAGTGTGGATCGGGCTTCTATCACGCAGAACGAATCATCAAGGGCTCGACAACCGGCTGATCGAGCCGTCGGAGCACGAGCTTGGCGGCGACCGGGCGCGTTCTGCGCCGCAAGCGCCTTGGCGGCATGCTCAACTTCTACTATCGGGCGGCCGCGTGAGTGCGCGATCGATGGTCGGCACTCTACGCCGGCCGGCAACCAGTACTCGTGCTGCCCGAGCGAGTGAGGAGGTTGCCCCGGCGAGGACGATCAGGCCGGCTCTTCGCGTCCGAGCGCCTCGTCCGTCGCCAGCTCCAGCTGATGCGAGAAATGAGCGCATCCTTCGGGATCGCGCGCATCTGGAAGGACAGCGCCACCGAGTCCTCTGGCAGTCCTTCCACGGCGCGGATCATTGCGGTTCCGGCAAGCTGGGCTCGATTCAGGTTCGTGGTGAGCGGCACGACGAGAACCGATTGCAGCACCCTCGTGAGCGTGTCGCTCTGCCAGATCACAACGGGCCGTCGGCCTGTCTGTTCCCGTGGCCGATAGCTGCCGAGATCTGCCCACCAGATCTCGCCGCGCTTCACCTGCGGTCCTCCGACTCGAGCGCGTCCGTCCAAGCCTCGAGCCCGGCCCGAGCCAAGTCAGCATCCTCGTCGGGCGTCGCCGCCAGGCGCTGCAGATCCCATCGCCCGGGATTGCTCCGGCGGATGACGAGCAGCCGGACGCTTTCGCCCGGCTGGAGATCGAGGCGCTCCTGGGGCATCAGAACGCCGTCCACGAAGCGAGCTTCTACCGTGCGTCCGCGCCTACCGGCCGCCATTGGGATACGATACCACGCCACGCGCACACCGGCCGCAGGCTGCGGCCCCGTCGCTTTCGATGAGCGGCCTCGATTCTCAGGGTTCTCCGAGTCGCGTGCGGACAGCCCCGAGATTGACCACGCCGGCACTCGCTTCGCGCCGGGCCTGGAGCTCGCGCGCGAGCATCGCGACCACGTCCCACCGGCCGGCCGCCGAGGCTCGCGTGAGCGCGTCCGCGAGCGCCGCCTCGACCGGGTCCTGATTGGGCCGTGATTGGGCCGTGGTCTCGACGAGGGGGGACGATCGCGGACTCGCGCCCCCCGTTTCCTGCGGAAATTCAGTGGTTCCGGGAGCTTCCGGACCCCCGTTCCGCTTTCTTAATCCATTGGCCCTCGGTTCGAATCCGAGATGACCCACCGGGTTGTTTTCACAGTCGTCGCCGGAAGTTAGAGCGGCCGCGCGAAGACGGCTTCGAAAGCGTGTTGGACAATCTCCGGTCCGCGGGCGTCCGGCTCACCACGCTGTGAACGCGTCCCGCGCGGGCGTTTGCGAGGCGCGTCGCGATGGCGGCGAGGGAGCTCCACCATCGATTGCGCTGCAGGGTCGGGACCAATGTCACCCCTGCAGTGCGTTTCTCGAAGTCTGCGAATGTCGAGCGCCTCCGCTTCCACGATGCGCGTGCGACGTTCGTCATCTGGGGTCCGCGCGCCGGCTACGGCTGGGCCTGGATCAGCGACCGTACCAGCCACCTGACGGCTGCCATGATGGAGCGGTTCGATCGAATAGTGGACACGACGGCGCCTCACGGTTTCCCCGCCTGCTCGGCGCCGGGGCTACTTTGACCTGGGTCCCGCGGCGCGGCGATGCGAAGCCCGGCGCGCGGCGTCGAGCGCCGCCTTGGCGCTTCGGTGGACGTTCGGTCCGTCGTAGTGTGGTGCGACCGGAACCTCCGGGGCGTCTTGTGCTTGTCGCCCAAGTGCGAGCGCGCGGATCTCACCCAGAATGTTCTCGCACTGCTCGTACACGCCTTCGGGACGTTCCTCGACGGCGTCGTGGCGTTCGAGCAATCCCGCCAGCTCGTGAGCCAGCGCGAGGTCAGGGGTCGGCACGAGCAACGAGGCGATCGCTGCATGATCGACCCGGAGCTCGAGCGTGCCATCCAACCGTATGCCGCCCAGCGCGGCGCGCACTGCGGGAAACAGCACCTTTTCTTCAATCCCGATGTGACGCAGGAGCCCGGCCCGAAAGGCCGCGAACGCCTGCTGGTCGAGCTGCTGTCCGCGAGTTGCTCGCTGGAGCAACTCGTGCAGCCGAGCGTGATCGGCCGTCAAGTAGCACGTGATGCTCTGCATCGGGATGGCCTCCGGGTGCTTCGCCTCGGAACGCGGGGGCTGAGGCTCGCCTCCGAGCCGTTCCCAGTCCGGTCCGAACAACTCCATGGGATGTTGTGTGCGAATGGTGCCATTTCCGCACGCGAGATCATTCGCTGGGCAATAGCGATCGCAGCCCCAGCAGACACGCTCCGGATGCACCGGCAACCTCACCGACTTCTTGAGCGCCACGCGTGGAGTTGATGCAACCGCCGTGCCGTGGGTCTTGCCACGCGCGCAGGGCGGAATCGCCCGGAATCGTGCTCGGAATCGAGGCGCGCGCGCCAGGCTCTGTGGTCACGATGGCCACGCAGCCCCCGGGCTCGCCAGCGGAACATGCCCTCGACCTCGGCTCCCCTCCCTCGCAGCTGCCCCCGGTCCGGACTTCCGCAGGGTGGGCGACCGCGGTCAGCTGACCTCGAGCATCCCGGTCGCCCCCTTGGTCGCATCGTTGAACTTGTGGGTCACGAACGGGTACTTGCCGGGCTCGTCGAACACGATTTCGCACAGCGCGCCGCTCCCGGGCGGGACCGGGACGGTCTGGCACATTCCGAGCGCGTTCTTCGGGTTGCCGTCGAGCTCCACATGGTGGAACAGCCCGCCGATCACGTGAAACGCCGAGGTGGCGTTGGGGCCGGCGTTGACCACGAAGAACCGCACCGGCTCGCCGACCTTCGCGGGCAGGGGCTTGTTCGTGTACTGCAAGCCCTGGCCGTTGAACGCCACCACGTCGGGTGGCTTGTTGAGCATCGCGTCGGTGTCGTGGCCGGTGCCGTAGAACTCGCCCTGCACGATCACGTACTCGCGGGCCGGAGGGCGCGGCGTCTTCGGGTCCACGATCACCGCGCCGTACATCCCGTCGCCGATGTGCATGATCACCGGCTGGGTGCCGCAGTGGTACAGGAACACCCCCGGGTTCTCGGCCACGAACTCGAACTCCAGCTTCTGGCCGGGATTGATCGATTGGTAGTTCTTGCTCCACGGGGTGCGGGCGGCGTGGAAGTCGATGGAGTGCGGCAGCACGCCCTTGTTCGTCAGCGTCACGTGGACCTTGTCGCCCTCGGTGACCCGCAGAGTCGGCGCTGGCACCTGACCGTTGAAATTCATGGACTGGTAGCTGCGGTCGCCGGAGATCTGGATGCGCTCGGCGTCGCCCTCACGGGCTTCGAGCGCGAACGGCACCACCCGGCCGGCCTGATAGGGCGCGGCGGGCTTGGCCACCGCGAAGTCCTCGGGGCACGGGGCCTTGCCCTTCGGCATTGAGGCCGGCTCCGGTCCGGGCCCGGCGGCGGGTGCGGGCGCGGGGGTCGCGGGCGCCGCCGGACGGTTGCATGCCGCGACGAGCGCTCCCATCGCGGCCGCTCCCAACAGCTCTCGACGCCCCATTCCTGGTTCCTGGCTCATATCGTCGTCTCCTGTGTCCCGTGCGTCTTCGCGCACGCTACCGCGGTCCGACGGAACCTGTCACTCGGGCGAGGCTTCCGTCGTTCTCCGCCTCGTCCCTTCATGATACATGGGATCCCATGCAAATTGAGGAGGCGGCGAAGGTGCTCGACAGCCTCAGGCGCATCGTACGCGGCCTGCGAGCAACGGCGCACTCGGTGCAGCGCGAGCTCGGCATCAGCGGCGCACAGTTGTTCGTGCTGCGGGAGCTCGCGGCGGAGCCCGGGATCTCGATTCGCCGGCTGTCGCAACGCACGCTCACGGATCCGAGCTCCGTGTCCGTCGTGGTGACGAAGCTCGTCCGCCGAGGCCTGGTCTCACGCCGTCGCGATCCGGCAGACGGTCGCCGCAGCGCGTTGTCCCTGACGGCACGAGGCCAAGGGCTCTTGGGGCGCGCGCACGAGCCGTTTCAGGCGCGGCTAGCGCGCGCGCTGCGATCGCTACCACGCGCCCGCCTGCGCCGACTGAGCGTCGACTTGGCCGCGGTGGTCCGCGAGGCCGGCGCGAACGCTGGTGGGGCTCCCATGTTCTTCGATGATCCGCCCGCGAGGAAGAGTCGTCGCGGCCGCTGAGCGTGGTCGTGATCACGAGATCGAGCGCAGTTCGACCGCGGAGGGATTGCCTGTCGCGCCGTCGATGGCCGGCGGCCTGCGCACCGTGGCGGTCACGGCGCAAGTCACACCACCGCTGAACCTCGACGCCGCCAGCCGACGAGCGCGATCAAGCCGAGACGAGACGCCGTGCCTACGAGGTCCCGTAGAACGGTCGGGGGAGAATGATCCATGCCCGTACGTCCGCCGCGGTGAGGGTGACCATCGAGATCCGCCGTCGCGCCGTCTGTGCGACCCAGTCGGCGTTGCCCTCCAAGGCGAACGCCTTGGTCGACGAGGGATCGATCCAGATCATCTGCCAGCTACCGTCAGATGATCAGATGGGCCCCGGGTCGTCGAGCAGGCTGGCCCACAGCTCCCGTTCTTCCTCGAAGGGCCCATGCTCGACGCGGCTGTTGGCGTCGAAGACCATGGTCGGTCGCGTCGCGGGGTCGTACGCGGGCCACGCACCATTGCCGTCGCAGCTGGGATCGCCGGTGCGGGCGAAGGCGATCCAGGCGTCCATCATGCGGGCAGAAAGGCCGTCGGCTTCGGGGCCGCTGCCCGCCGCGCGCCGTCGGCGGCGGGTGTGTACACGTTGAGGAAGAGGCAATCCTCGTCCTGAGGCCCCACGGGAAGCACGCCCCCGGTGACCGGCTGCGGGGCGCTCTTGCCGAAGGCGAAGGCGTCGCGCACGCCGCTCCACGCCTCGGCAGCCGCCGGGGCGGCGAAGCGGTGCGGCCCGGTCGGCGGCGCCGCGTATGGGATGCCGAGAAATGCCTGGTGCCCCTCACGCTGCGCCCCGCGCAGCCTGCCCAAGGTGGTCTTCACTTCGACGTGCATGGTGCTTCCCGTTCCGAGCTCGGCTCCGCCAGGCGCAACATCTCGCGTGAGGTTGCCTCCGTGCTCGGCGGCAGCACGATGCAATGCCCACAAGGGCCCGAGATGTTCTTCCCAATGACGCCCGTGCTCATGCATATGAGCATCTCCGGCACGCGTTGACGGATCGCCCCCAAAATGTCGCCCACTTCCTCTGGATCCCAGGTGGGAAAGGCGCCCGCGCCCGGCTGCTGCGCCCGGAAGTGTGTGTGCAGGACGCTCGCTCCCTCGTCGTAGGCCTGTTGGGCCGCGTCGGCCATCTCTTCGGGCGTCACCGGCACGTTGAACCGTGCGGGGTCGGTGAGCACACCGGTGAGGGCGCAGGTGATGACGACTTTGTCGTTCGACATGGCTTCAGTCTCTAGTGCTCCTGCTCCTGAAACCGCTTCCTCAGGGCTGCCTTGAGCACCTTGCCGGTCTCGTTCTTGGGGATCTCGGTGACCGTCTCGACCCTGCGCGGGATTCTTGTAGCCCGCGATCTTGTCGCGGCAGAACTCCCTCAGCTCGGCGGGGAAGACGGGTCTGCCGTCCACCGAGACCACCACGGCGGCCACCGCCTCGCCCCACTCGGGATCCGACAGGCCGATGACCGCCACCTCGCGGACGGCCGGGTGCTCACTGAGAACGGTCTCCACCTCGAGCGGGTAGACGTTCTCTCCACCGGTTTTGATCAGGTCCTTCTTGCGGCCCTCGAAGTACAGGTAGCCCCGCTCGTCCAGCCTTCCAAGGTCGCCGGTATGCAGCCACCGCCCCGTGTACAGCGCGGCGTTGGCCTCGGGGTTGTTCCAGTAGTGGGCCGTCGTGTCCGACCGCACCATGATCTCACCGATCTCGCCCGCCGGCAGGACCTGCTTGTCGTCGTTCCAGACCTGGAGCTCGATGCCTGGCATGGGCCGACCACAGGTGAACGGGTTCTCGAACGCAGTCGCGCCGTGCACGACGGTTACGGGGCCCGTGCATTCGGTCTGTCCCCAGATCCCCATGAAGTCGCAACCCAAGGTGTCGCAGATCAGCTTCAGCCCCTTCATGGTCTTGCGGCCCGTCCCGCCCCCGCTGATGAGAAGCCGCAGGGAAGTGAAGTCGCGGCCCTGGTTCGTCGCCTTGTCGAGCAGGGTCAGGCTCTGCTTCGCGGAAACCAACATGGTCACGGTCACGCCCTTCTCGACCATCAGGTCCGCGACCGATTCGATGTTCAGATCCTCCGGGACGACGTTGGCTCCACCCCGAAGCATGATCGCTCGCGACCGGATCATCCCCGCTTGATGGAAGTACGGCATGACGGCCATGTAGACATCCCGCTCGGTCGCTTGCACGGCGTCGGCGGTCAGGCCATCGATGGTCGTGGAGCCGAGCTGGGTCTGCAGACACCCCTTCGGCAAGCCGGTCGTCCCGCTGGTGTAGATCAGCATCACGGGGTCGTCGGGTGCGATGCGGGGGCGTTGTCGCGGGGTACGGCCGGCGTCGACGAGCGCGTCCGTTGCATGGTCCGCGCCGCTCACCGTGCCTATGCCCGCCACGAAGCGCAGACCGGTGCATCCCGCGCGCAGGTCCGCGATTGCGTGAGCGTGCGTCTCGTCCACGATCAGCGCGCTGCTGCCGGCGTCGTTCATGGCCCACAGCCACTCCCGGGTCACGTGACGCGTGTTCATCACATGCAGGACAATGCCCATCATGGAGGTCGCGAAGTGATACGTGAGGTAGTCGGCGCGGTTCCGGGAGATCAGGGAGATCCTGTCGCCCTTCTTCAAGCCCAGCGACTCGAGCGCACCGCCCAGATGCTCCACACGCAAGGCAAACGCCTCGAAGGTCATTTCCTCGGCCTGGCTGCAAACCGCGACGCGATCGGGGAATCGCCGTGCGGTGCCGAAGAGCGAGTCGTGCAATGTGGCCATGCCCTAGACCCTCAGCCCAGCGCGTTCTGCGACTCACCCAGCGGTGGCGCGTAGATCACCAGCAGCTCGAGCGGATCGGTGATGCCCCCACCGGTCCCATGCGGGGCGCGCGGCGGGTAGTGAATCAGCAGCGGATCGGGCGCGTTCAGCACGTAGAGCGCTTGTTCGTTGTGCTGGTGGAAGTGCCTGTCCGCGCCGCCTCCGCGCTCGATGAACCCCTCGATCACCTCGAGCTGGTCGTCGACAAAGAGGCAGCGATTGGTCGTCTTGGCGTGGCCCGCTGGCGCGTAGGGCTCGACATCCCCCGGCCTCACTACCCGGAGCGATTCGACGGACCTGACGCCTGTCGCAATCGCTTCGCCTACGTGAGACCGCGCAGCGATTTCGAGCATGACCAACTCATCGGACTGAATGGACAGCTGTCGCCCCCATCGGACCCCGGCCGGCACGACGATCAGATCGCCTGTGCCAAACGTGCTGTCGGCGTCATCGAGCCGAAGGACACCTCGACCGTGCAGGACATAGGCGAGGCGAACCGTCGCGTGGACGCCATAGTCCTCGCCATCGCCGCTTCCGGCGATCCTGGTCTGCTCGATCTCCAGGGATTCGCTCGCCAACAACCGTTTGCGAGAAGTCCTCGAGTGCCCCTCGGACACCCGCGACTCGACGGTGTCGACGCGAACGTAGACGGCCTTGGGTGTAGCCCCGGGTCGGTCGTTGCTCATGTCTGCGCGACCTCCTGCTCCACGAGCAACACCAACCACTTGATGATGCGGCGCTGTTCCGCCTTCGAGCTCTGGTGGGCGACAATCCCCTCGGTGACGAAGGAGATGCATCGCGCCGCCGCGGCCTCGTGTCCATCCGCGAGGCCGCGCGAGCGGAGCTCCGCCTTGACGGCCTGTTCCAGAATCTGGTGGAAGGTCTCGTGCCAGGCTCGCACCTCCGGGGAGAGCTGGGCGCGGGCATGCACGGTGGCCACCAGGCTCTGCATTTCCCAGAACATGCCGAACAGCCAACGCAGCTGGGCTTCCAGTGAGCTGCGTTTCCGGCGCTCGTATTCCTCGAGCCCCTCGGCCACCACCTGCTTCATCACCGTGACCAGCAGCGTGTCCTTGTCCTTGAAGTACCAGTAGAGCGTGTTCGGCGCGACGTTCACCTGGTGGGCAAGGCGCTGCATGGAAGTCGCCTCGTAGCCGTGCTCCACGAAGAGCTCACGGGCGGCCCGCACGACTTCATCGCGCTTCTCCTCACGGCCAAGCTCGAGATTGGTCCTGCCCAAGATTCCGTCACCTGCGCCAACTCCGCAGCACGCGGATCGCAGCTACCACGCTCTTGATTACCGTTCAAGACGGGCCTTGAACAGCAAGCCTAGCAGGCTGCGCGCCCTCGCGTTCGAGCTGGTAGAGGTGTCCGGAAGCACGGCGTCTTCATGATCTCTTAACGTGCAGGGGCGCCGGCGAGACCCAGACTGATAGACATGCGCCACCCTCGGCGCCAGGAGAACGCCCCTATGAAACACGTCTCTGCCTCATTCGCGGTCGCGCTGGCCACCTGCTGCCTCGCGACCGGCTTCGGTCCAAACGCCGCGCTGGCGCGCGATCACCAGACTCATCAGGCCAAGATCGCCCTCAGCGACGCCCGCGCCACGGCGCTTGCGCGCGCGCCCGGCACGGTCGTCGACGAGGAGCTGGAGCACGAGCGCGGCCGCTGGATCTATTCGTTCGAGATCCGCCCGCAGGGCGAGAAGGGCAAGTTGATCGAGGAGGTCAACGTGGATGCCGACAGCGGCGTCATCGTCGACGTGCACACGGAGAAGGATTGAGCGGAAATCCGACTCACTCGGACTCGGCAGCCGTTAGTTGCAACGTAAAGCGCGCGCCACCCGTCGGCGCCCGACCGACGCGGACGCTTCCAGCGCAACTCTCGACGCTGCGTTTGACCATCGCCAGGCCAAGCCCGAGGCCGCGCTGCCCTTCCGGGATGTCCCGGTCGGCAGCGCGGCCCTGCTGACCGCGCACGAACGGCTCGAAGATCGCCAGCTGTTCGGACGGCTCGACGCCCGGCCCGCAGTCGTCGACGTGCAGCGCAACCCGAGACACACCCGTGCGCTCGATCGTGACGCGAACCCCACCCGGGGCTGGCGAGTAGCGAAGGCCGTTGCGCACCAACTCTTGAATCGCGTTCAGCAACAACACGGGTCGCGCGTTCACCCAGACTGCTGCGTGCTCGCCCACGCCCTGCACGCGCTCGAGATCGCGCGGTGCCTGAACCGCCAGCGCTCGGTCCACCAACTCGGACAGGTCCACGCGTTCCAGCGGCTCCTGCGACGGCACGTCCGCCCGCGCGAGATCGAGCAGAGCCTCGACGAGCTTGGCGAGGCGCCGTGCTTCGTCCAGCGATGTCGCCGCGATGCATTGCCACTCCTCTGGCGAGCGCGGGCGCCGCAACGCAACCTCCAGCTCGGTTGCGATCACGGCCAGGGGCGTACGCAGCTCGTGCGATGCCGCTGCGGCGTAGCTAGAGAGCGCCTGAAAGCCCTGGTCGAGCCTGCCAAGCAGCCCGTTGAGTGCGAGCACCAGATCGCGTAGCTCGTCGTTGTGCTCCGGCACGGCAAGACGCTTCTTCAGGTCGCGCGGACTCATCGCGGACGCGTCGGAGATCACCCGTGTGAGCGGAGAGAGCGCACGCCGGCTCAACCAGAGCGCACCGCCGACCGAGAGCACCAGACACAGCGGCGCCGCCAGCAGCATGGCGTGAAACACTTGCTCGCTGGCGTCTTGGACGGGACCGGCCGCTTCGCCCTGGTCGTCGCCGAGCGGCTCACGGGATTCCAGCACGACTTGGCTGTATGCAATGGCTGCGAACACCGCCAACGTGAAGAGCGTGGAGGAAAGCATCCACCAGGCGAGCCTCCCACGCAGCGAGCGGCGGAGTGGCGACTTACCGAGATCACTCATCGCTCGCCGCTCCGAGCTGCAAGCGAAAGCCCTGCCCGCGCATCGTTTCGAGGCGTGCGCTGCTGGTCTTCAGCTTGCGCCGCAGGTGCGCGACGTGAACATCCACCACGTTCGTACCCGGGTCGAAGTCGTACCCGAACACTTCGCGGTGGATCTCGGGGCGCGTCACCGTCTCACCCTGTCTGCGCAACAACAACTCGAGCAAGCTCCGTTCGCGCGGCGACAGGAGCACGCTTTGCCCGGCTATCGAAACCGCGGACGAATCCGACTCGAGGCGCAAGTTTCCACATGACAGCGGCGCCCAGCGCGGCGCACCCGCACGGCGCAGCAGCGCCTTGAGGCGCGCAAGCAACTCTGCGAACGCGAAGGGCTTGACCAAGTAGTCGTCCGCGCCGGCCTCGAGGGCCTGCACCCGTGACTCTACGGCGTCGCGCGCGGTCAGCACCAAGATCGGAATCTGGTGTCCGGCGCCGCGCAGCGCCGCCAAGACCTCGGTTCCATCGAGGTCCGGCAACCCGAGGTCCAACACCAGCGCGTCCACATCGCGCGACGCGGCGCTCGCGAGGGCCGCGCCGCCGTCGGCAACCCACTCGACGACGAACCCTTCCTCGGTCAAACCGCGCACGATCGAGTCAGCCAGGCGTACGGTGTCTTCTACGAGCAATATCTTCGGCATGGGTCGCGCCAGCTGAGCATAGCCGGTTCAAAGGGGCTATTGGGCCGGGTGCAGCTCGGGCCAGATCCAGCACGCTGGGTGAGATGAGCCAGGCCCACATCCGCCTGGCTGCAGCGAGTTGCCGCGGCGCCTCGTCCGGCGTCGCCGCGACCACGGCCACGAGTGCGGCCGAAAACGGTGCCATCAAGGCAGAGCCCGCCGCGGAGCAGCTTGCATCGTCGGGAAGGGACTTTATTGCCAATACGCTCGGCGACCTAATCGTCCTTGCGCCGAATGAAACCCTCGTCGAGGACCGGGTATTGTTTGAACGAGATGGCTCGCAACCGGCAGACGGATCACAGCCTGCAACTACGGTGACAGTTGGCACGATCGTTATATTCTCTCGTACCGTCGACGGCGTGGACGTAGTGGGACAAGGCTCTAAGGTTGCGATATTCTTCACGATGGATGGAACCCCATGGGGATTTAGCTACGACTGGCCGTCGTACTCGTCGACGAATGAAGATCAGGCCGTTCTTGGGATTTCGGAGATTCAAGGCCGCGAGGCACAGGTTTCCTCTCCCGCCGGACTCACCATGGAGCAGGGTCTTGAATGCGGCTACTATGATGCCGGTGTCCATCGCAAGGATGCGAATGCACCGATCCAGGCCGGATGCGTTTCGCAAAGGATCTCGACAATCGCTGGCAGCGCTCCCGGAAGCACAGTGGACCCGGTCGACGGAGTGATGCGATCTGCTGAACTGGTCATTGTGCCGGCGGGGACGACCATAGAATCCGACCGTGGGTGGCCTGAAGCCGAGATGTTGCTGGGCGCGCCAGCGGCCCCTAAGGCTGGGGGTGCGCGCGCGAACGAGAGTTCGCAGTGATTGAGCGGGCCGTGGAGATCGCGTTTCGCTTGTGATTGTAAAGAAGTGATGTTTTCGGTGCGTGGGCCGGCCGTGTTCGCAGGAATGGAAGAGCGGGCTGTTCAGCGTGCCTTCGCGGCGCAACGCACGACTGTACAACGGCCGGCCAGAATGGGTTACCGGACGGGACTTGCGTTCTCGTTGCGCCAAGAGCGTTCGACCATGAGCCGGGCGGGGAGTCTCGCCGAACGCAGACGGTCATGCGAACGGGTGAAGGCCCTTTGTGCTAACGTACTTGAGACAACGGGCCGGGGTCCGAGAATACTGCTGAAACCGCGCAGTGCGCGTCTGGTACTAAGCGATGACCAATGTGATAAGCTTGGCAAAACAACAGACGCGCGTTGTGGCCGACACTTCCGCGGTGTGGTTGTGTGGAGGGGCACGCCTCATCGAGGTCGATGATATGGGTCTGAGATTTCTGGCCATCTGCCTTTGCGTAGCGACCTTAGTCGGATGTTCGGACTCAACGTTTGTGGTTAATGCCGATGTGTTCGGGAATAGCTCTGACGACGTCTATGTTGCAGGTTACACAACCGGATGTGGCTGTAAGGACAAGGGTTTCATCAGGCACTACGACGGTAGCCGCTGGACAACGTCCTACGAGACCCAAGATTCGTACGTTTGGAGCGTATGGTCTTCTGGGTCCGAGGTGTTTTCGGCAAGCAATCGCGCGCTGCTGCAGCTGCGAAACGGGAAGTGGAGGGAACTTCCGCTCAATACCGATATCGCGTTCTTTGATATTGGCGGCAGTTCCAACGACAACGTATTCGTGGTCGGCGAAAACGGTATTATCGTGAGTTACTTGGGTGGTGATTCCGCAACCGTGGAGCAACATGGATCGGCGAATCTATATGGCGTGTGGGTCAGCCCGTCAACGGATGCCTACGCGGTTGGAGCATCAGGAACTGTATTGCACTACGATGGGGAGACGTGGTCCGGCATGGACAGCGGAACCTCCGAGGACCTAAGGGCCGTCTGGGGAAGCTCATCGAGTGATGTGTATGCGGTTGGGGGTAGCGAAGGCGATCGCGAATACGTCATCATCCATTACGATGGTGCGTCATGGACGATAGTGGATCACGGGGGGCCCTACCACTTGCTCGGTATCTCGGGCCGCTCGCCGTCGGACATAACTGCGGTCGGAGGATTGAGCGCCGGCGACTCCGGGAGCGGGGTGGTGCTCCACTTCGACGGACGCTCCTGGCGGGAGGTGGCCGCGAATGCTCGCGACTTCATCTGGAGCGTGTGGGTTGGCCCGGACGGCGACTACTTCATGGTTGGTCCCGACGACATGAAGATTCGCGCGAAACGTTGATTTCGCTCGGGGCGCCACGAGGATCCCGCCGCAGGGACCCATTGCGCAGAATGGGGAGCGGGCAGTGTGCCAGCCAACTATCGATCGCGCACTCACGCGCCGTATGCGTTCGGCGACCCGCGTTCTGTTGGGCGCCCCGCTCGGTGGCGACACTGGCGGCCAACAGGAGGCGTCATGTCGCGAGCGAGTCGGGAGGAGTGTAAGTGTCTGCCCTGCCCCGTTGCCGCGAAGATCGCGCGGCGCACACGGGCCGGCAGGGCGACTTAGCCCTGGGCCGCGAAGTCCCAGGGCATGAGCGCCTCGCCACGGTCGGCCGCGCGCACGGTCGTGAGCAGGTACTTGGCGGGGTCGACGCCGTGCAGCTTGGCGGTCTCGAGGAGCGTGTACAGCGTGGCGGCGACCTTGGTACCGCGGCGCCACTTGCTGCCGAAGTGGTTGCGGCGCCCGACAACCGGACCGCGGATGCCGCGCTCGGTCTGGTTGTTGTCCAGCGGCACGCGCGGATCGTCGACGAAGCGCGTGAGCTTGTCCCAGTTCGCGAATCGTGTAGCCGGCGGCCTTGCCGACTGACAGCGTCTTGAGCGAGCATAGCCGGTTCAAAGGGGCTATTGGGCCGGGTGCAGCTCGGGCCAGATCCAGCACGCTGGGTGAGATGAGCCAGGCCCACATCCGCCTGGCCGCAGCGAGTTGCCGCGGCGCCTCGTCCGGCGTCGCCGCGACCACGGCCACGAGTGCGGCCGAAAACGGTGCCATCAAGGCATCGACCTTGGCCGAGTAGACGTAGAAGTTACGTCCGTCGGCGCGAGACGGTCGTTTGTCGACCATGTGCTCGGGCGTTTACAACTGCACCGTCCCGTGGCCCCGCGGCCAACCGCTAACCCGGCCCGCCAAGGTCCGGGATAAGGACGGTCCGGTTCGTCGCGCAGGCCTACACATGCGGAACAGTCGCGCTTGTGGGAAGTGTCGCCGCAAGTGCTCGAGGTCGTGAAGGTCCGAGGTAAACACAACGTCACCGCCCTGGGTGGCGGAAGTCATCACGATGGCATCGACCGCGGTGACGCCGGCTACGGCGGAGAACGCCTCGCTGGCAATCCCCGCCAACCGCTCGCTGAGCGGCTCAACGCTCACGCGAGCTGGATCAAGCGACGGCGCTATCGAGGTGCCCGAGCCACGTCGCCCCGAGCCCTGTCTAGCCACTTCAGCCATCTCTTGCCGGCGATCAACAAGGGCGTTGACAGCGTTGCAAGTGCTCCACGAAGCTTCTTGCGGTGCGAGCGTGGCGATACGCCGATCTGATTGGACGCACGACGTTGCGCAACGCGATCGGAGTGGGCGCAATGGCGTGTGAGCTGCTCTGGGCTGCCGCGTGCCACGCGCAAGCTGCGCCCGGGCCATCGTCGGTGCCCGTCACGGCTGTCACGCCGTCGCGGGCAGAGAAACCTGCGCCGGCGACCGCGCCGCCCGTCGCGCCTTCGCCCGGCTCAGCGGCGGTTACGCCCGAGCCGACGACGGCCGCGGAAGCGCCTTCGCCCGCGTCGAGCCCGACGGCCACGCCAGGTGTGGCACCGCAAGCACAGCCAACGCCCGCCGCCGCGGCCCCCCCGGCGTCGGCAACGGTCAAGCCTCAGCCCATCGCCGTTCAGCCAGCGACGCCGGCTGAAGCCGCGACGCCCGCGGCCGAGCCCAGCTCGGAATCCTCGAGCTGGTTCGCCCGGTGGCCGGTCGCCATCCATGCCTTTGCCAGCCAAGGGATCATGGTCACCACCGCCAACAACTACCTCGCCAACACGAAGCGCGGCAGCTTCGAGCTGACCGAGGTGGGCGTCAACTTGACCAAGCAGCTCACCGGCGATCTACGGACCGGAATACAGAATCTTCTCCCGCAAGCTCGGACGAACGGGCGACTACACCGCCAAGCTCGACTGGTTCTATCTCGACTACCGGTGGCGAGATTGGCTGGGTATCCGCGCCGGTCGCGTGAAGGTCCCCTTCGGGCTCTACAACGAGCTCAACGACGTCGACTCGGGGCGCGTACCCGTGTTCCTGCCGCAATCGGTCTACCCTATCTCGAACCGCGACTTTCTGCTCGCGCAGACGGGAGCCGAGCTCTACGGGCGTGTCGATCTCCACGGTATCGGAGTGCTCGACTACCATCTCTATGGCGGGACCATCTTCCTCGACGTGGTTCAGGAGCCCGGCGCCCCCTATCAGGTCAAGACCCTCGAGGTGCCATACGTTGCGGGAGGCCGCGTGCTGTGGGAGCCGCCTTTGCCGGGACTGCGCCTAGGAGGCAGCCTGCAGGCGCTTCGTCTGGAAAGCGATCTGCTGTTCGACCCGGCGGTGTGGACCCCTCTGCAGATGATGGGCAAGCTTCCGGCGAGCTTCAAAGGTGATGTCTCGGTCAACCTTCCCGCCTTGCTATGGGTCGGGTCGGTCGAGTACTCAGCCGGTGCGCTGCTGATGGCCGCCGAGTACAGCCGCTGGCACGTCGACTCAAAGAGTGATCAGCCAGCCCTGTTCCCAGGGCCCGGGGCGAAGGCCTCCAGCACGAGCGAGCGCCTCTACGGAATGCTCGCGTACCGCGTGGCGGATTGGTTCCAGCTCGGCGTGTACTACTCGCTGCTCTTCCCCGACGTCGACGATCGCTCGGGCCGCCAGCACGTGCAGCACGACGTGGCCGGCACCCTACGCTTCGACATCAACGATCACTGGCTCGTCAAGCTCGAGGGCCACTACATGCACGGAACGGCGGCGCTGAGCTCGGCGCTCAACGACAACGTTCCACTCGCGCAGCTGCAACGAGATTGGGGTTTCTTCGTGGTCAAGACCACTGCCTACTTCTGAGGCTCCGAATGCGAGCGATCCAAGCGGTAGCCTTGGCCCTCGTCGTGCCCTGCGCACTGGCTTTCGCGCAGACCGCGGGGACTCCTGGAGCGTACCGAGTGATCGTCGATCCGCACAATCGCGTGGGCGCCGTGGAGCGTATGTTCCTCGCAGATGCCTTCCTGAAGAAGGCCACGCGCTGGAGTAACGGACGGGTCATCTTGCCGGTGGACCTCGGCAGCGATTCGGCAGTCCGTCGCAAGTTCACCGAAGACGTGCTCAAGCGTTCGGTGGGCGCCGTGCGCAACTATTGGCAGCAACAGATCTTCTCTGGGCGTGACGTTCCGCCGCCGGAGCTGGATTCCGAGGCGGAGGTGGTCCAATACGTGCTGAAGCACCCCGGCGCGATCGGATACGTTTCGACCGGCACCGAGATCTACGACTGCAAGGTCGTCGCCGTGAAATGAGGTCGGCCGTGCGTTGGAGCTTCCGCGCCAAGCTTCTGGCCATCGTGGGGGCAACCGCTCTCGCTTTCGTGCTGCTCACGCTCACCAACACGCTGATCGAGCAGCGAGTGGCGCGGCAGCTCGAGGTGGTCCAAGAGCACTACGTTCCCAAGCTGACCCTCGGCCCCGCGCTCGACGGTCAGTTCGAGCGGCTTCGGCGTGGCTTCCAAGACGCGGTCGCGGCGCAAGACACCGAGCTATTGGCAGCAACGCGTGCGCTCAAGGACGGCCTGATCGAGCGGCTCGACCGCGCGCAGAATGCCGTGCCCAAGGGCGACGCCGTCAGACTACGAGCCGCCGTGGAGGACTACTACGGCGCGGCTCACGACGTCTCGGACCGGTTGATCGCGGGCGAGACCGGCGAAGGTCTGGTCAAGGCGATGGCGGAGATGCAGAGCAAGCAAGCGCGCGCGGTCGACGCCATCCACCGCGTCGCGGTGTTCGACCCGCGCGAGATCGCGCGCTCATTCGTGGCAGTTCGGAGCGCGGAAGCAGCCGCCACGCGAATTCGACTCCTGGTCAGCGTGGCCTGTCTGGCGCTCGTGCTGGCGCTCACTCTCGGCTTCAGCCGCACGGTGCTGCGCTCGCTCAATGAGCTGACGGTCGGTCTCGGCCGCTTCGGCAATGGCGACTTCAGCCGTTCCATCCACATCACGAGCCGGGACGAGATTGGGGAGTTGGCTCGGCACGCCAACCAGATGG
Source organism: uncultured delta proteobacterium (assembly GCA_963778655.1). Taxonomy (GTDB): domain Bacteria; phylum Myxococcota_A; class Polyangia; order Polyangiales; family JAFGIB01; genus CAVZVA01. Next base: position 290,252 of record CAVZVA010000003.1, on the reverse strand, counting down.
CTCAGAATCTGAAGCGCCTGAGCGATGAGCGGGCCAGGGCCGACTGGCTCAAGGACGGCCACACGAGCCTGGTTCACGAGCTGGACGGCGAGCTGCAGCCCAGCGAGGCGGCCGGTCGTGCCCTGCGCTTCTTGTGCGGCTACCTGCGCGCTCCCGCCGCGGCGCTGTATTACCTCGGAGACGACGGCAGCTTCGAGCTTCTTGGACAACACGCCGCAGTCTCGCTGGCCGCAGCACATGGAGCGGCGGCTCACTTCCGCATGGGCGAGGGCCTGGTGGGGCAAGCCGCTGGGCAGGAAGACATCGTCGTCATCACCGATCTGCCAGAAGGTTACTTCCGCATTCGCTCTGGTCTCGGCGAGACCGCGCCGCGCACCTTGGTGCTGCTGCCCATCATGCACGTCGGCCGCGTGACCGGGGTGCTGGAGCTGGCGTGCCTCGAGCCCTGGTCGAGTCTGCACGGGGAGCTCTTGCTGGCGATTCGGGAGACTCTCGCGACCAAAATCGAAGTCGCGCGATCCGGCGCCGCGCTGCGCGACCTGCTGGCGGAGACTCAGCGACAGGCCGCGCATCTCGCAAGCCAGGACGAGGAGTTGCGCGCCACCAACGAACAGCTGGAAGCGCAACAGGAAGAGCTACGGCACACCAACGAAGAGCTGAGCCGGCAGACCGCGGAGCTCGAGGAGCAGCGACACACGCTGGAGCGGAACAACGCCGAGCTGAGCGAAGCGCGCCAGCGGCTCGAGCAACAGGCTGTGGAGCTGAGCAGGGTGAGCGCGTACAAGACACAGTTCCTGGCAAACATGTCGCACGAGCTGCGAACGCCGCTCAATAGCCTGCTGCTGCTTTCGAACCTGCTGGCCGAAAACACATCGGGAAACCTGACCGAGAAGCAAGTGGAGTTCTGCAGGACGATCCACGGGTCCGGCAAAGACCTGCTGGAGCTGATCAACCAGGTGCTCGACTTGGCGAAGGTGGAGTCCGGCAAGCAGGAGCTGCAGGTCGAGCCAGTCTCGCCGCAACATTTCGCGGAACACGCGCGCAAGATGTTCGAGCCGCTGGCGCGCGATAAGGGCCTCGACTTCGTGGTCGAGGTTGAACCCGGCTTGCCCGCGACGATTTTCACCGATGCGCAGCGTGCCGAGCAGATACTCAACAACCTGCTCGGCAACGCGGTGAAGTTCACCGAGCGTGGCCGGATCGAGCTGCGCGTTGGGACCCCGGAGCCCGACGCGCGCTTCTCGAGAGAGGGTCTCAACGGCTCGAACACGATGTCCCTGGTCGTCTCGGATAGCGGCGTCGGCATTTCAGCGGAGCATCAGGAGCGGATATTCGTTCCATTCGAGCAGGTCGACGCAAGCCCGAACCGCCGTTACGGCGGAACCGGCCTCGGCTTGACCATTGCCCGAGAGCTTGCCTCGCTGCTCGGCGGTGAGCTGCAGGTCCGCAGCACCGCCGGCGTGGGGAGCACGTTCACCTGCTATCTGCCCTACGAGCCACCGGTGCCAGTTGCAGACCAGGCTGGCGGGGCGGCGGGCGCGCACGCACTCGCCGCACCGGCCTCCGTGAGAAGCGTCGCGGCTTCGAGCGAACGGCGGCTGCTAGTCATCGAGGACGACGTGGTCTTCGCGGATGTGCTGCGCGGGATCATCGAGGAGCAAGGCCTGGGGTGCTTGTTGGCGCATGGCGGCGCCGTGGGATTGCATCTGGCCAGGGAGCGCAGACCCGACGGCATCATTCTCGACGTGAGGCTCGCCGACATCGACGGCTGGAGGGTGATGGAGGCTCTTCGCAGCGATCCGGACACCGCATCGATTCCAGTGCACTTCGTCTCCGCCGTCGACGCCTCCGAGCGCGGCATGTCGATGGGCGCCATCGGCTACCTGACCAAGCCAGCCACACGCGAGCAGCTGGTGCGCGTGGTCGAGTCGCTGGCGCGCCGTGCCGGCGAGCAGACGTGTCGAATCCTGATCGTGGAAGACGACCTCGACGATGCGGAGTCTGTCCTCGCCCAACTCGACGATCACGACATGCGGGCGAGTAGAGTTTCGACCGCGCGCGAGGCCCTAGAGACGCTCGAGCGTGAGTGCTTCAGCTGCATCGTTCTCGACCTTGGTCTTCCCGATATGGATGGCCTCGAGCTCTTGCAGATCCTGCAGGAGCGCCGCGGAGCCGCGATGCCGCCGGTGGTGGTCTACACCGGCCGAGCGCTGAGCAAGGCCGAAACCCAGCGGCTCGAGGCCTACACCGAGGCAGTCGTGCTCAAGGACGGTCCAGAGTCCGCCCGCTTGGTGGACGAGCTGCGGCTCTTCGCTCGGCGCCTCAAGGATGGCGTGCATGTCAAGGGGAGCGTCGCGGTCCAGATTCCGATCGCCGGAGTGAAGTTGGCGGGCAGAACGATCCTCGTCGTCGATGACGACATGCGCACGGTCTACGCTCTGTCCGCTCTGCTGCGGGCCAAGGGCGCGGAAGTCCTGGTGGCGGATACCGGCCGTGTCGCGCTCGACGCGCTCGCCAAGCAGTCCGACGTGGATGCCGTGTTGATGGACATCATGATGCCTGAAATGGACGGCTACGAGGCGATGCGGCGAATCCGGCAGAACGCCAGGCTGGAGAAGTTACCGGTGATCGCGCTGACCGCGAAGGCCATGAAGGGCGATCGCGACAAGTGTTTGGAGGCCGGCGCCACGGACTACATGCCCAAGCCTATCGACGGCGACCGGCTGCTCGCAATGCTAAGTTCCGTCCTGACCGGAGGATCGACCCGGTGACGTCCGCGGACGAAGTTGAGGAGATCGAGCTGCGGCTGTTCCTCGAGGCGATTTACGCCCGCTACGGCTACGACCTTCGTGGCTATGCGGCCACCTCGATGCGGAGAAGGGTCATCGCAGTGCTTGCGAAGTCCGGCCTTGGCCATCTGGGCGAGCTCCAGCATCGCGTCGTGCATGACTCCGCGTTCTTCACCGAAGTGCTACACGACTTGACGATTCATGTGAGCGAGATGTTTCGCGACCCCGAGCTCTATCGCACCTTCCGTACGGAGGTCGTGCCCGTCTTGCGCACGTATCCGTTGATCCGCATCTGGCACGCGGGCTGCGCCGCGGGTGAGGAGGCTTACGCGAGTGCGATCGTGCTTTGTGAGGAGGATTTGTACGACCGCGCCCAGATCTATGCGACCGACCTGAGCCTGCAAGCCGTGGCGCAGGCCAAGCAAGGGGTCTACGAGGCCAACCAGGTCGCCGACTTCTCCGACAACTACGAGAAAGCGGGCGGTACGTCCGTTCTTTCCCGGTACTACACGATGGCATACGACCGCATTGCGATGATTGAATCACTCCGTCGCAACATCCTGTTCTTCCACCACGATCTCGTCTCCGACCACGTGTTCGGAGAGATGCATGTCATCTTCTGTCGAAACGTGTTGATCTACTTCGCGCACGATCTGCGCGATCAGGTTCTGCACAAGTTCGCTGCCAGCCTGTGCGCAGGCGGCTTCCTGTGTCTGGGGCGTAGCGAGGGCCTTCCCCGGGGCGGATCTTCTAAGGAATTTGCGGAGTTTTCCGTCAAGGACCGCATCTACCGCCACATAGAGGCGACGCGATGAATCGCAGGTGACCGATGGCCGAGACAAAACCCAGTGTTCTCCTGGTCGATGACGTCGAGGCCAATCTCATTGCATTGGAGGCGCTGCTCGAGGGCATGGGTTGTGAAATCGTGCGCGCCAGCGGAGGGAATGAGGCCCTCAAGCACCTGCTGAAGCATGACTTTGCGGTCATGCTTCTCGACGTCCAGATGCCCCACATGGACGGTTACGAGGTCGCGAGGCACGCGCGGGGAAACCCGGTGACACAGCACGTTCCGATCATTTTTTTGACCGCGAAGTATTACACCGAGGAAAGCGTCCTACGTGGTTACGGTACGGGCGCCGTGGACTACCTGCTGAAACCGGTGAGCCCCTACCTGATTCGCGCAAAGGTCAAGGTATTCCTCGACCTGTATCTCGGTCGCAAGAGGCTGATGGAGGAGATCGCGGCGCACAAGAAGACCGTCGCGGCGCTCGAGCTGGCAAATACGGCTTTGCGTCATTTTACCAACGCCGCATCACACGACTTGAGGGCACCTCTGCGAGCCATGCGAGGCTTTCTCGGGGCGCTGGCGGAGGACGCCGGCGGTCAGCTCGATCCGGGGTCGCGCGATTACTTGGAGCGCTCCATTCGCGCCAGCCACCGCATGGACTCGCTGCTGAGCTCCCTGCTTGTTTATGCGCGCCTGCAGCGGCCCCCGTCGCGCAGGTCGGTGCCTTGCGGGGCGTTGCTCGAGCAGGTCAGCGGCGACCTAGCACAGCAGTTGGCGAAGCTCGGTGCGGTCCTGCGCGTGGGCGATCTGCCGAGCGTCAAAGGGGATCCCGACCGCCTGTATCAGCTGTTCCTGAATCTGGTCAGCAACGCGGTCAAGTTTCGTCGGCCCGAGAGGCCGAACGTCGTCCGCGTGAACGCGGAGCTTGGGGAAGGCGAGGCGATCTTCTGCGTGCAGGACGATGGGATTGGGATCGCCGACGAGCACCAGTGCCGAATCTTCGAAGGGTTTTGCCGCTTGCAACCGGAGAGGCAATACGAGGGGAGCGGCTTGGGGCTGGCTATTTGCAAGCAGATCGTTGAAGAGCACGGCGGTCGGATCTGGGTCGAGTCGGAGCCCGGGATTGGATCGCGCTTCTTCTTCACGCTACCGCTGGCCGCGCCACCCGCCTAATGCGCCAACCGAAAATCGCGATGAATCACGGCCCCTTGTACGGGGCAAGTCGGCCACGTTGCGTACGTCGACCTCGGTCCGACTCGAAGCGCGCCAGCGTCAGAGCGATCGCTCGAGCTGGCGACGACGCATCCGCATCCTCGCCGGCGGTGCCGCTGCCGCCCGCACCTGCTGCAGCGCGGCCGGCGTCTTCACCACCACTGCCTGCCGCGGATCGTCCTGCGTCCGTGCCGGCACCGCTCGCGCCCGCACCGCCAGAACAACTGCGCTCGTACCGCTCAACCCGATCGCCCCTCCGGCACCCACCGCCCCCGAGCCACCATCTACGCGATCGCTCGAGCCAGCCGCGATGGGCTTGCTGTGGTCGTGGGAGCCGCATCCAACCGCGTACGCGAGCGCCCCCAGCACGACCGCGAGCGCGACCGCGGTCCGAGCGGCAGATCGGTGACAAATGAACACCACCTGAATGGACGTTTCACTTCGCGCCTCCATGGGCATGTGACACTACCCCACTTGGCTTCAACTGCGGAGTGGAGCCCACGTTCCACCGGGAGCGCTCGGACACGGGGTGCTACGAACCCCGCAGGCCACGCTCGAGCGGCTCGCGCATGGCGCGCGTCACCAGCACCAACCCGCAGACCCCGATGCCGGCGGTCAGCGCCGCGGCAGCCGCCAGGCTGAAAGCGGTGGCGACGGCGCCCATCGCGAACGGCGCCACCGCGCCTCCCAGATCGCTGGTGAGCGCCCACACGCCCAGAAACTCGGCGCGTCCCTCGCGCGGCGAGAAGTCCCCGGCCAGCGTCATGTTGATGCCGGAGCCCAGGCCATTGCCGAAGCCGGCGATCAGGCCACCCAAGAGCAGGCCGCCGTAACTGGTCGCCGTGCCCACGATCAGCACGCCCACCGTCAGCAGGCCAAGGCACGGCACCGCCGCCCACTTGCGGCCGAAACGGTCCATCAACATGCCCGCAGGCAGGAACATCACCATGTCGACGCCCATCGACACGCTCTTGACGATCCCCACGTCGGCGGCGTCGAGCCCCAGCATGGTGCCGCAGATCGGGATCAGCAGCATGCGACCCGCCCGCACCATTGCCAGCGCCAGCATGGCCAAGCCCGCGCTGGCGAACGTGCGGCGATGCTCCGACAGCACCCGCCCCAGCCGCGACCAGGGTGGCCCCGCCGCGGCGCTCGGCACGGTCGTCCCGCGCGGTAGGAACACCGCGATCACCAGGGCGCCGAGCCAGGCGCATGCGGCCACGGCCGCGATCGCGGTCGAGGTGTCGGTAGCCGCCGACAGGGCGCCGCCGGCCGCAGGTCCCACGAACAGGCCCACGCGGTGCGCGCCGCCCACCGCCGACACCACCCGCCCGCGCTGCTCGACGCCGATCATGTCGCTGAGGTAGGCGATACGGGCGAAGGAGAAGACGCCCTGGCCGACGCCGTAGGCGAACGCGGCCAGCGTCATCCACGGCAGCGCACCGCCGTAGGCCACGCCCAGCGCGGCCGTGCCCGAGAGCAGCAAGCCGCTGAGCAGCACCGGGCGGTGCCCGTGGCGCGTGACCGCCAGCGCGCCCGGCAAGCTGGTGAGCACGGCACCGAGCGCGAACATGCCCGGCAGGCTGAAGCCGCCCATCAGGCCACCCAGCTCGAGCCCCCGGATGGGCACCAGCAGGAACATGGTGCCCTTCCCCGCCCCCGCGAGCACGGTGGCCAGGTACATGGGCAGCGCTAGCCGCCGCACGGGGACTGCCGTCGACGTCGACACGCCGACGCCATCGCACGTCGCACTGCCCGGCGCAAACCCGATCGCACCGCGCGCCGTAGCAAGCCTATTCCGCCTGAAGCTCGACCGACGCAGCGCCGGCGCGCACCCGCGCTCGAGCGCGCAGCGGCAGTCGCGTCATCGGGAGTCAGCGCTGCGCGGCCGTCTCGCCTTTCGCGTTGGGGATGTCGCCGCAAGCGCGTGGGCGATGCTCACGGTGTGAGCACCGCCTGCCACGAACCGTCGCAGGAGAAGTTCGTCCCGGCGGCGCTGGAATACAGCGACCAGGTTCCGGTGAGCTGGCCTGTCTGGGGATCGAGCATTCCCGAAACCGTTCCGTTGACGTCGCCGCCCGGAAGCAAGATTGGCGAGCCCAAACCGTACACTCCATTCGAGAGGGTTGCCGTGAGCTCGAGCGTGCTGCAATCGAGCTTGCCATTGAGGTCGGCCGTGAAGCCGAGCGTGTCGTTCGCGGAGCCGTCCAGCTTGGCATTCGCCAGCTCGAGGAACTCGCCGTCGGCCGATTTCTTGAACTCGAGCGTGATCGGGCCGGAGAAGTCGGGCGGCGTACCGTCAGGCGGGGGCATGCTCGGATCGACGAAGAGCGAGCAACCGAACATGCCGACATAGGTGCCCGGCGGGCACTGGCCCGCGCCGGGCGCCGTTTCAGGCCAATCGAACTTCGCGTTCGGATCGAGGTCCGCGCTCGGCTTGAAGCTGCCCGCGGCCATGCCTTGCATCACCGGTGCCGGTGGCAGGCCGCTGGGGGCCGCCGGGGCTTGGGTGCTCGCCGGGCTCTTGCCGTCCGGGATCGCAGCGCCGCCGCCCCCCGCTCCGCCTTGCGTTCCGGCGGCCGGGACGCTCTCATCCGCCATGATCGAGCGCTGCGCGTCCGTCTTGTCGGTCGCGCCGCAGCCCGACAGCAGAGCCACACCCAGAGTCAACCACCCGCGCCAGCGCATCACACCCTCCGGCTCCGACCACCCAGCCTCGAGCTACCGAGGCTCGGCCACTATACACCGTACAAGGGGGGCCGCAAGGACTCCAGCGCACTCGAAGCGGGCATCTCGGTGACGGCAGCCCGGGCGCGCCCGCAGCTGTGAACGGCGCTTCTCAACGGCATCGCCAACCGGGATCAATGCCAGTCGGGCGGTGTCTCGAGGTCGGGCTTCTCGGCAATGTCACGCGCATTCGCAGAGGACGTGGTTGCCTCCGCTCAACGTCAGATCGATGCGCCGAAGGCCAATGCGCCAACGGGCGCCTTCAGCTCGCCCCGAGTGCGAGGCCGCCGGTGAATGATCGACGACGGCGCCGATAGAGCGAGAGCGCAAACACGAACGCCAGCGGTGCGAGCAGCCCGTTGGGCGCGTCGCCGTCGAAGCCGGCTGCCGCGCAGCCTGCCGAGCTCCCGTTGACGTTGGTGCGCCCTCGACGCCGGCGCCGCCAGGCGAGCCACTGCAGCGTGCAAAACGGCTGATCGCACAGCCTGCGACTCGAGCCCCCGCACAGGGTTGCACGCACGCCCCATGCCACGACCCAATTCTTGCTGGCCGCGCCTCGGCGCAGGCATTCCGATGCCTCCCCAGGGGCATCGCGACCGCGCTCATGTGCCAAAGTGTGCGGGAGCGGCAGCTCCGCGACCGGTGACGAGTCCGGGAGATGTATGTGCGTTTTCAGTCGGGGGAGCCTATGGATAGCGATACACGGCTACACTCGGTGCCATGGCAAGCCAGATGAAACAGCGTACGGCGAAGCTGGGCGCGACCGGTCCCGAGGTCTCTGCCCTCGGGTTCGGCGCCATGAGCTTGTCCGGTGTCTACGGCGCGACCGACGACCGCGAGAGCCTGGCAACGCTCGGCGCCGCCCTCGAGGCCGGGGTCACGCTGATCGACACCGGCGACTTCTACGGCATGGGGCACAACGAGATGCTGGTCGGTCGCGCCCTGGCCGGCCGGCGTGAATGCGCCCTCGTCTCGGTCAAGTTCGGGGCGCAGCGCGGGCCGGATGGGGCGTGGCTCGGGATCGACACCCGCCCCGCCGCGGTGAAGACCTTCGCCGCCTACAGCTTGAAGCGCCTCGGTGTCGAAGTCATCGACATCTACCGTCCCGCCCGTCTCGATCCCGCTGTGCCGATCGAGGAGACGGTCGGCGCCATCGCCGATCTGGTGAAGGCGGGCTACGTCCGCTACATCGGCTTGTCGGAGGTCGGCGCCGAGACCATCCGCCGCGCCCACGCGGTCCACCCCATCGTGGATCTGCAGATCGAGTACTCCATTGTCAGCCGTGGCCCCGAGCGGGCCATCTTTCCCGTGCTCGAGGAGCTGGGCATCAGCGCGACCCTGTACGGCGTGCTCTCCCGCGGCCTGCTCACCGGCAGCAAGCTCGGGGGCCCCGGCGATTTCCGCGCCCATCTTCCGCGCTTCGCCGCAGGCAACCGCGGCGCAAACGAAGAGGTCGTCGCACGCCTCCACGCTTTTGCGAAGGAGCGCGGCCTCTCCCCCGTGCAGCTCGCGTTCGCGTGGGTGCTCGGCAAGCAACCCTCGCTCGTCCCACTCGTTGGCGCCAAGACCCGCGCCCAGCTCCAGGATGCCCTCGGCGCGCTCGACAGAGCGCTCAGCCCGGCCGACCTCAGCGCGCTCGACGAGCTGGTCCCCGAAGATGCCATCCACGGGAGCCGCTACGGCGCTCCGCAAATGGCGAATCTCGACAGCGAATGCTGAGCCAACGGGTTGGCTCCGGGGCGAGCAGAAGACACGGCGTCTCAGCCGAAGTTGTACATCCCCTCGCCGTGGGTCACGAGGCTGCTCTGGATGCTGGGGTCGAGCGGCTCGCCGTCAAGAACGATGTCGATCTTGGCCGGCATGCCGCCGGACAGCGCCCAGCCGCGCGCGATCGCGCGGTCTTTGGTGATGCCTTGCTCCCACGGGTGCGCGGTGTACAGCGTCTGGGTCGAGCCTGAGGTCCACGGCCCCGCCGCCCCGGTGACGACCGTGAAGCCATTGGCGAACAGGCTGTTCGAGCTCGGCGCGTTGGCCGCGTTGTAGACCTGGGTCCCGGGATCGACCGTGGTCGACTTCTGGTTGAGTGTGACCAACATGCTCGCGCCGAGCGCATCGTGATTCGGCATGCTGGTCGAGGCGTGCACCAGCACCGGGTTCATGTCGTAGGGCGTGCCCACGTCCGGGCCCCCGTGCAGCAGCACTTTCTCTGACACCGTCACCGCCATGCGGAAGCGATCGCGGATCTCCTGGGTGTAGTTAATCTCGGTGTACTTCTCGTAGTAGTCCATCGCGTCGTTGTGCAGGTCGTGGCGGCTGTCGTCGCGGATCCAGCCGATCGCGCTTTTCTGCGATAAGGTGACGCCGGCCAGCACGTGATTGCCGATGCGGGGCATGTAGATGATGTGGTCGACTTCTTTGATGATGGCCGGGAGGTACAGGCCGCGCGGCCAGTGGTTACCGTCGGGCAGCGTGGCCGCGAAGTAGCCCGTGTCGAAGGGCTGGTCGTCAAAGAAGTGGGTCTCCGCGCCGGCCTGCTCGACCTGCATCATGCCGCTCATCATGAACATGTCGCGCGTGGTGCCGCCTTCGTAGCGACCCATGGCGGACAAGCGCACGTGCTCCACGCCCGACTGATCGGCGACGATGACCTTGCCCGCTCCGCGCGCGATGAGCTCTGCGACCATGCCGCTCACGCCATTGGGAGAAGTGGTGGTCGGATGCGTGTATTGCGAGTTGACGGCCACCTTGATCAGCACGGTGTCGCCCGGCATCAACCAGGAGAAGTCGAGCTTCTGTGCCGCCTGCTTCATCGCGGCCACGCCGTCGCCGGTGTAAAGGCCGAGCAGCACGGAGCCGGTTGCGATCGCGCTCGGGCTCACCATGTTGGCCGCGCTGCCGCTGCCGCTGCCGCTGCCGCTGCCGCTGCCGCCCGCTGCCGGCCGCCGGTTGTCCCATGGTGCCGCTGTCGGGCGCGCCCCCAGCCGCCATGCCGGAGGAAGGCGCCGGACCGGCGCTGCCGGCGCTACCCGGTGCCGGCGCGCTTCCGCCGGCCGCGCCAGCGGGTAGCGATCCGCCCTGGGCGCTGGGCCCCGCCGGGCTCTCGCCGCCGGTGGTGCCCGCGCTCTTGCTCGGCGCGCTCGAACAAGCCGAGAGGTTGAGCACGAGCGGCGCCAACGCCACGCCTGCGCCGACCTCGCCTGTATGCTTGATGAACCTGCGCCGCGTCAGTCTCTTACGGTTCTCGTCTCGATCATTCATGGCATCACCCCACGACCCACCTGCCGCCTACCGACGCGAGCTCCGAGCGCAAAGGCGCGCGCGTGCTCGCACCATCGGTCTAACGTAGACCGATGCCGATGAACAGCAGCGGGCACAAACCGTGTCCCCGCAATGTTGCTTGGCAACCACGCCCAGGCGGGAGACCCAGAGCACCGAACATATTGAAACGTGTGCGAAGTCGGGGTCGTGGCGGGATGCAGGGTGCGGGCGGGAGCCCGAAGGCGTAGTCCATCCTACGTCGAGCGGGGGAGCGCGCGTGCCATGCGCCCGCGAGGGCCCCGAAATCGTGCGTGTTTCAATATGTTCGGTGCTCTAGGTAGCGCCGTTTGGGGTCACGAGGATTGCTGCGCTGCCGAGGAAGCAAAGCCTGCGCAAGGCATCGCGCGCGTTCGCCTCGATCTCAGGCGTGAGGAGCCTCGGCCGAGCGGTTGGCGGCACGCTGCTTGAGCAACGTGTCCCAGGCGGCGCGCTCCTCTTCGAAGGGCGCCGGCTCGGCACCACAGCGGCGACCGAAAATCATCGTCTGGCGCTCGCCAGCCGAGTATGCCGGCCAGGCTCCGATCCCCGGGTGGCTCGGCTCGCCGTGCTTCGCGAACGCCAGCCACGCGTCCATCATGTGGCGCGAGAGCTGGTCGGCGTCCGGACCGACGCCGGTGAAGCGGTCGTTGCCGGTGGTACCCACGGTGCCGAACACGAACGGGACCTCGAGGCCGTGGCAAGCGCCGAGCGCGCCGCGCCGCGCCGGCGATTCCCAGTCGAACTGATACAAGAACGTGCGCGGCTGGTGCGCCGCTTGTGCTTCGCACAGGCGCGTCGCCGGGATGCGGAAGCGCGATGCGGTGGTCAGCGCGTCCGCGATGTCGTGATGGCTATGCGGCAGCCCGCGGGCCGCGCGCGATTCGCGATAGACGGAGATCACGGAGGCCGCGCGATCGGCCGCCTCCTTCGGGAGCTGCTCGCGCACTAGACGCAGCAGCTCGTTGTCGTCGATATCCGGCCGCTGTGCCGGCACGTACAGCTTGTACTCGTCGCGGTTCGTCCCGACCATGAGCGGAATGTGACGCGCCATACCTGCGCGTACCGCCGATAGCGGCCGCTCCGGCAGGCTGCGTCCCTCGATCACCGGCGACAACGGCCCGCGCGGGCCTTGCGCGCGCAGCAGCGCCTCGACGGATACCTTGCGCAATCTCTGTGGATCCGCGTCCTCGATGCCGAGGCTTTGCAGGTAGCGCGTGGTGATCGCGCTCGCGCCGCTGGCGTTGCCGAGCCGATTGGCGGTCCCGCTCTGTGCGATCGCCTTACCGAACAGGCCCTGAGCATCCGGCATCGCGAGCAGCGTCGCGACCGCGACCGCACCGGCGGACTCGCCGAAGATCGTGACTTGCTCAGGATCGCCGCCGAAGGCCGCGATGTTGTCGCGAACCCAACGCAGGGCGGCGATTTGATCGAGCTGTCCTGCGTTGGCCGCAGCGCCCCATCCAGCGCCACCGTGGCCGCCGAGGTACAGGTAACCGAGCGCTCCGAGACGATAGTTGATGGTCACCACCACCACATCGCCACGCACCGCGAGCGGCCCGCCGTTGTACGAAGGCTGGGTGCCCGCGCCGTGGCTGAAGCCACCGCCGTGGATCCAGAACAGCACCGGCCGGCGCGCGTTGTCGAGCGCCGGCGCGTACACGTTGAGGTAGAGGCAGTCCTCGCTTTCGGGGACTACAGCCTTGAAGGGCGGAACCGAGAGCGGGTCCTGCGGTGCGCTGAGCCCAAACGCGAGCGCATCACGAGCTCCGGACCACGCGGCCATGGGTTGCGGTGCCAAGAACCTGAGCTCGCCGACCGGCGGCTTCGCATACGGCACGCCCAAGAAGGCCACGTGGCCGTCTCGCTGAACGCCGCGCAGCTTGCCCTGTGTGGTCTCGACCAGACGAAATTCTTCGTGTTGCACGCTACCCTCGTCGGCGTTCGGGGTTGAGAGTAATTCAAACGTTCATCCAATACTCCGGCGCTCTCCGAGGTGCAAGGGGGGGGGATTCGTCACGCAGCAGCGCGTCACGTCCCAGGCGGTTCTCGCGGGGCGAGCCGCGATCACCCGTCGAGCGATCGCCCGCAACGACAAACGCGAGAGCGCGTGGCGGCTATGCCGCGGGCGGCGGACAGCGCTGCAACCCCCGCGCTCAGCCGCCCTTGGCCTGGGGCGCGCTGCCCGCGTCCGCCTGAGCCAGCGGGAGCTGGCTCAGACGCCCCGCCGCTTCGGGGTCGCGGCCGCCGCGCTCGAGCTCGGCCAGGCGCCTGCGCACCGCCGCCTCGATCTCGGGGGCGAGCTCGGAGTCGACCGCGAAGACCGTGACGTCGACCGCTCCCTGCTCGAGGTTGACGATCTCGGGTTGCTTCGCGATCGCGGTCCAGTGACACAGCAGCGCGCTCTCGCGGATGGCCTGCCTGAGGGCGAGCTGCGAGACGCCGGCGATCGGCCGCACGCGGAACGTGTGCGCGCTTGCGCCCGGCGTGGACGCGCTGCGCACGATCACCGAGCGCGCGCACAGGCCGTAGGGCACGAAGGTCTCGCCCGCGTGCGTACGCAAGGTCAGCCCGCGGTAGCCGAGCCGCTCGATCCGCCCTTGCAGCTGCTGGACCTGGATGTCGTCGCCGAGCCGTAGGTTGCCGCCGGACTTGATGAAGGCGCCGGCCAGCAGGTCGCGGATCGGCGTCCACAGCGCCGCCACGAAGCCGATCAGCACGACGGCCAGCATCGCGGGCATGGCCTCGCCGTGCGCGCCGAACAACTGCTTGATCACCAGCAGTGCGTAGACGAGCACGACGCACACCGCGAAGGGCGGGCCGGCTGCGCGCAGGCGCTCCTTGCGCGCGCGCGGCATCGGCGCGAGCGCCACCAGGCGGCCGAGCAGGTGCAGCAGTGCGACGATCAGCAGGCCGCGTGCGACCAGCAACGCGAGCTCGAGCGTGGAGACGTCGATGACCTGGCTCATGCCGGTAGCAAGCTCCGATGCTCGAAGTGCGAGGTCACCAGCTGGCGCACGAACGGATCGATCTCGCACAAGCCCTGGCCGCCGCGCGTGATCAGACCGGCCCGAACCAAGGCCTCGAGGTCGCTTTCGATCTCGGGCAAGGGCAGGGCGGCGATGCGCGCCAGCTTGGGGGCGGTGAGCCGGCGGTGCAGCGCCAGCTCGATCAGCAGTGCTCGCCAGCTCGCGCGCAGCTCGTCGAGCGGCTCGGCGCTGGGGCGCCTGGGCGCGCGCACGGACATCACCCGGTCACGCACCTTGTCGACGTGGGTGATCCACGCGCGCAGCGCGCCGCCGACCGACCCGTCGGAATAGCTGAAGTGGCGCGAGAACAGTCGCGCTAGCTGAAACGACGACAAGCGCTCTTCCTGGCGGCCGCCGAGCTCGAACTTGAGCCCGGTCGAGCCGTGGCGCAGCGTGAGCACCGAGCCGAGCTCGCGCGCGTCCAGCGGTCCGCACTCGATCACGGCCAGGGCCTGGTCCGAAATCGGGCGCAGCACGGACAGCAGCTTGAAGGTGTAGTGGTTCACGCTGACCACGAACAGAATGCGCCGGCCGTGGCGGCGGATCAGCTCGAGCAGCTCGTCGATCACCGCGAGCCCGGTCTCGCTGCGCTCCCACCACAGCTCGAGATCGTCGATCACGATCGCGGCGTGCTCGGGCAGCGCCTGCAGCTGGTCGTCCAGCTCCCCGCTGCCGCCCAGCGCGCGCCCGAGGGCGCTGCGGAACACCGCGACCTCTGCCGATCCGGCGGCAGGCGGCGGTAGAAACCACACGTTCTTGGCCTCGAGCGCCCTGCGCGCGATGCGCTGGCACAGCGCGCTTCGCCCCGATCCGGGCCGGCCGACCAGCAGCAGGATTCCGCTCTGCCCATCGCGATGGGTCTGGATCGCCCGCCGCGCCTGGGCCAGCTCCTTGGCGCGGCCGACCCAGAAGCTCTCGTTGAGCGCATGGCCGAAAAACAGCTGGCGGTAGTAGAAGGGCAAGGCGTCGAGCGTCTCGGCCTGCGGGCTGCTCTGCCGCACCCATGCGCGCAGGCGTTCGACCAGCGAGGCGTCGTGTCGCTCGCGCGCAACCAGCGTGCGCGCGAGCACGACCCCGGCGCTGCCGCGATACAGCAGCGAGACGGCGGCCTGGCGCGCCGCGCCTTGCGCCCGGCGCGCCAGGCCCTGCGCGCCGGAGACCGCGATCTTGCCCTGCCGCAGCCGTCGATGTTGACCGAGCTGGCTTCCCGCCTCGGTTAGCCGTTGCGGATCGCTGCCCTCGACCACCTTGGCGAGCTGGGCTTCGAATCGTCTGCTCACGCGCTCGCCGAGCTGCCGCAGCGCGTCGATCTCGGCCTGCAGTCGCTCGATGCCGTTGTCGAGCGTCGGCCGCAGCTGCTCGGCGCGCTGGGCGCTGCTGGCGAGACTCAGCGTGCCGAGCTCGGCGAGTTGGAACGCGACCAGGCGCGTGACGTCGCGCGCGACCGTGGCTGCGTGAGTCTCGAGCTCGGGAGCCGGTTCAACCTGTTCGGCGACGCCGGCCGCGAGCTCGCTTTCGACCAGAAACTGCGCCAGCGAGCGCAAGGCGATTTCGCTGGTCTCGAGGCCGACCTCGCGCCCCTCTTCGAGCGCAGTGACGACGCCGTCGGTGATCAGGGTCGCCGTCTCGGGCAGATCGCGCAGCGCCGGCTCGGTTTCCGCGATCAGCTCCGTCGCCAGCGCCTTGGGCGTCAGCGGCTCGCCCTCGGCGGGCAGCTGCTTGGGCGGCTCCAGCACCGTGGAAGGCACGTCCTCCGCGGCCACAGCGAGCTCGCGCAGCGCGCGCTGCAGCTCCTCGCAGCTGCGCAGGGCGCCGTTGCGCAGCCGCAGGGCGGCCGCCTGCTGCTGGCGCTGGACGATCGCGCTCAGCCGCTGGTGGAACGCCGATACCGCGAGCCCGACTCGCGCGCGCTCGTAGAGCCCGGCGGAGATCGCGGCGAACGTGGCCGGCAGCTCGAGCAGCCGCGCGCGCAGCTCGGCAGCGGCGCCGCGCGCCACGCGTCGTTGCTTGCGCGCCAGGCGCGCGACGTCGAGCCGATCGAGGTCGGCGGCGAGCTGCTGCAGCATGGCGTGGGCGCGCTCGAGCAGGTCGCGACGCCGTGCCCTCACGCGCCCCTTGGTGCGCTCGATCAGCTCGTCGAAGGGCTCGAGCGCGCTGCGCTTGAGCTCGGCCAGCAGCGCCTCGTCGGCGCTGTCCCGGTCGACCGCCTGGGCCACGATCGCGGTGATGCCCGCGCGCGAGGCGCACAGCAGCTGGCCGACCCGCACCGCGAGCTGGTGGCTCTCGATCGCCATCCGGCGCACCGGCCCCTCCAGCAGCTCGCGCTTGGCGCGATCGAAGTAGTGGCGCTCGAGCGCGGCGGGGGCGAGCCGGTAGCGCGGCGTTCTTCGCCCCAGCCACGCGCGCGCGCGCAGCCTGCGCTTGAGGCGCCGCAGGTGCGCCGGGTCGGTCGGGTCGGGCGTCAGCTCCGAAGCCTCGCGCTCGACGATCAGCGCCCCGCCCTTGCCCAACCCGATCGCGCTCTCCTGGTCGAGGAAGGCGCCGATGCGGCCCTCGAGCGCGGCTTGCTGGTCGGGCACGCCGTCGTGCTGGTGTCGCTCGATCGCCGCCTGGACGTCGATCACGAACGAGCTCGAGAAGCGGTGGAGCAGGGTGTGCCTTCGCCGCGCATTGGTCCCGGCCAGGCCTTTTTCCAGCACCTCGAGCTGGTGCTCGAGCGCGCCGCGCACCTGCCGCACGAGCTCCACGTTGCGGCTGTGCAGACGGGACAGGCAATGCTCGTCGAGCCCGGCCAGCGCGCGCTCGTAGGCGGCGGCCGCATCGGCCATGTAGCCCTGTAGCACCGCGGGCCGCGGCAACTCGAGCGGCGGCAGGCGGAAGCGCTCGTCATCGTCCTCAGGGCCGGGCAGCAGCGACGTGCTCGCCGCATGCCCCCCGCTCAGCACCTCCTCGAAGCTCGACGAGGCGCGGAAGATCAGCACGTGGTGCAGCTCGCCGAGCACGCGCGCGACGCGGGTAAGGAACTGGCCGTCGGCCGCGCTCGGCTGGTCCGGCAGCGGCACCAGCACCAGGTCGGCGTCGGCCGATTCGTCGAGCAACCAATCCTCGTCTCCCTTGGCGCTGAGGGTGTTGCTGATGACCTTGACGTCGGCCTAGACGCGCATGCCCTCGAGGTAGCGGCGCGCCTTGGCGCGCAGCACGTCGTTGTTGCCCGCGTTCTCGCTCAGCAGCAAGAAGCGGATGGATGCGTGCTCCCAGCCGGGCGAGGCGGTGATGAAGCGCGCCAGCGACAGCGACAGCGGCAGGTTGCCGCCCTGGTCGCGCCACCAGATGTCGACCCGCCGCTTGGGGTCGCGCTCGGGCCGGGCGCCCTGGGCAAGCACCAGCTGGTTGAAGTCCATCCGCGCTACCTCGCTCAGCAGCGCGGCCAGACGCTCGGGCTGCGCCGCGTACTCCGTCCAGCGCAGCAGCACCGTGTTGGGCTCGATGCCCGCGAAGCCGTGGTGGCGGCAGAAGTCCGCGATGCTGGCGTCGGGGTCGGGGCCGGGCGCGAGCTCGCGATGGAACACGCCCATGCGCGGCCGCGGCTCGCTCGCGGCGCGGGCTTCGGCCGCCGGCTTGGCGGGCGGCCCGTGTTCCGGCGCGGCCGGCGCGGGCTCGGCAGCGAGCCGGACATGGGTGAGGATGCCCGCCCTGCCCACCAGCGCTTCGGCCAGCTGACGCCGCGCCTTGGCGCGCGTTTCCTCCTCGGCGGCCGCGTAGAACGCCAGCACGTTGGGCTTCCACAGCCGTTCTTGGTGGGCGCCGGTCGAGAGTCGGTGCAGACCGGCGCGCACGACCTTGGCCCAGAAGCCCTCCCAGGTATCACCGGACTCCAGGCGCAACTGCCGCCGCTGCAGGTGGAAGTACAGCGCGGCCATCAGCAGCATGGCGCCCGCCATCGCCGCCAGGTCGAGCTGGATCATCACCACCAGGCAGGTGACCGCGCCCACCACGCTGATCGAGCGCGGGATGCGGAACTCGGGCCGAAAGTCGGGGCTCGCCCAGCTCTCGAGCGCGCAGCTGAAATTGAGCACGCAGTACATCGTCAAGAAGATCATCGAGACGATGCGCGCGATCGCGTCGAGCTCGCCGATCAGGATGCCGGCCTCGCCCAGCAAGAACGAGAGCACGAGCGCGTTGCGCGGCTCCTGCGTGGGGCCGTACCCGCGCGCGAAGAACCTCGGCACGATGCCGTCCGCCGCGACCGCCTGCAGGATGCGCGGCGAGCCCAGGATGCTGCCGAGCGCCGACGACAGCGTGGCGGACCAGATGCCGGCGACGACCAGCGGACCGGACCACGAGATGTGGATCAACAGCTCGGGGTCGTGCACCAGGCGGTCGGCGGGCACGCGCAGCGCGAGGAACACCGCCAAGCCGACGTAGACCACGAAGCCGGTGGCGATGGCGAGCATGGTCCCGCTCGGAATCGAGCGCTTGGGCGAGCGCAGATCGCCCGACATGTTCACGCCGGCCGTGAAGCCAGTCACCGCAGGGAAGAAGATTGCGAACAGATCGGCCAGCGGGGGCGCGGCGGGGGCGGTGCTGGCGCGGGCGGCCGCGGGGTCGAGCCCGAAGCCGCCCACCAGGATCGAGACCAGCGACAGCCCGATCAGGCCCATGATCACGTACTGCGCCTTGATCGCCAGCGCGGTGCTGATGAAGGTGACGATGGTGAGCGCGACGATCGCGATCGTGCCGCAGATGCGGATGTTGTCGGTCGAGGTCGAGAGCTTGAAATAGGTCAACAGGCTCTCGGAGAAGCCGATCACGTAGAGGCTGATGCTGAACGCCAGACCCACGCACAACGACAGGCCCAGTGCTCCGCCCAGCGGCAGGCCCAGGCTGCGCGAGATGATGTAATAAGGACCGCCCGCGCCCACGGCCTTGTCGGTCGCGATCGACGAGATGCTCAACCCCGTGCCGATCGAGATCACGTGGGCGACCAGGATGATGCCGAGCGCCTGCCGCAGGCCCGCGCTGCCCACCACCCAGGGCAGGCGCAAGTACATGATCACGCCCAGGATCGTCAGTAGCGACGGGGTGTAGACGCCTCCGAACGTCCCGAGCTTGCCGTCTCGGCTCATCAGCCTCTTCGGTTGCGTGGTGTGCTCGCCCTACGGGCGGGCGTCCATGATGCCATCCCGAGCGCGTCCGCGTCATGGTGACGCAGGACCGACATGTCGGCCGTTTCGTGCTCGCGCTGCGGTCGCGACCGCGTCGAGGCAGCGCTCGCTTGGGAGCGGCCGCCTGCCTCGAGCGCGTCGTCCGGTACCGCGTAGTGCACGGGTGGGCCCTCGAAGGGAGCGGGCGTAAACCGACTCCAGCGCAAGCTGTTGTCGAGCGGGTTCAGCTGCTGGTCACTCGCGCCGAAGGCGCGAGGTCTATCCTCGCGCGGGCACGGCCGCCGGCGCGCGGCGTTGGGGACGGAGCGAACCCGAGCGTGTATGCTCAGGCGGAAGGAAGATCATGACGTTCTGCCTCGGCATGAAGACCCACGACGGGCTGGTGGGCATCGCAGACACACGCTTGAGCAGCGGCACCCAGATCGACGTCGCAAAAAAGGTCACGCTGCATGCCCACGCGGGGCACGAGGTGTTCGTGATGACCAGTGGTCTGCGCTCGGTGCGCGACAAGACCCTGACCTACTTCGAGGTGGAGCTGGCGCAGCACCCTCGGCCATTTGCGCGATTGTACGAGCTGGTGAACTTCTTTGCCGCGCAGCTGCGGCGTGTCGGCGACGAGGACCGCGAGTTCCTGGGCCGCAGCGGGCTGCGCATCGACTTGCAGGCGCTGATCGGCGGCCAGCTCGACGACGACGTCGAGCAGCGCCTGTACATGGTGTATTCCGAAGGCAACTGGGTAGAGGTCAGCCGCACCACCCCGTATCACATCATCGGTGAGTCCGACTATGGAAAGCCGGTGCTCGACCGCATGCTGCGTTACGAGTCGGACGTGTACGACGCGCTCAAGGTGGGCATGCTGGCGTTCGACGCGACGCGCACGAGCGCAAGCGACGTCGGCTACCCGCTGGACGTGGTGACGTTCCGCGCGCAGGGGGCGCAGATGCACGAGCACCGCTTCGAGCAGGCCGAGGTTCAGCCCTTGAGCGACTGGTGGAGCGAGCAGATCCACGCGTTGGTGGAGCACGCACCCCAGGAAATCGTCGCGGCGTTGTGTCGCCACGCCTTTGGTCCCTAGGCCGGGGCGCGCGCGGCGGATTGGGCGAGAGCACCGAACAGGTTGAGCGCCTATGAAGTCCTCCGTCTTTGCCCACATGCGCGGCTTTCGACCTCGGCCCGACCTTGCGAAAGGCAGCGAGCATGGCTCGGGTCGGTCCTCCGGGCGCGCTCGCGCCTGCGGCGAAATGCTCCGAATTCATACGGCTTCAGCCTGTTCGGTGCTCGCGCACAGGGAGTCGGCGCGACTCCCTAACAATCAAAGGAGAAATCAGAGTCTGTGATTCGATCCCGAATCGCGAACTTTGATTTAGGCTGCCGCACGTGCTGCGCCTCCCTCTCCTGCTCGCCTCGCTGGCGGCCGCGTCCCTGGTCGCGTGCGCGCGCGGGCCGCAGGCCCCTCGCGCGCCCGCGCACGCCAGGGCGCAGGCCCAGGTGCAACCGCAGCCGGCGTGGCAGAGCACGCTCGATCGCGACAACCCGCTGGTCGGGCGCATCTTCAGCGTGGGGCAGCGGCGCTTCGTGCAGGAGGCCGAGCTGCGCGAGCAGGCCGTGGCCGCGAAGCTGCTGCTGATCGGCGAGCAGCACGACAACCCGGACCATCACGCCCTGCAGGCGCGGCTGCTCGAGCAGGTGATCGCGGCCGGACGCCGGCCGGCGGTCGTGTTCGAGATGATCGACGTGGGGCAGCAGGCGCTGGTCGGTCGCACGCGCGCGCAGCGCCCCGCGGATCCCGACGCGCTGGCGCGCGCGCTCGATTGGGAGCATTCGGGTTGGCCAGCCTTCGCGATCTACCGGCCGCTGTTCGCGCGTGCGCTGCAGGCGGGGCTGCCGATCTCTGGGTGCCGGCCTCGATCGCGACGCCGCGATGCGCATCGCCCGCGAGGGCAGCGGCGCGCTGCCGCCAGAGCTGGTGCGGCGCTTCGGGCTCGACCAGCCGCTGCCATCCGATGCGCAGGCGCGCCTGCGCCGTGAGATGGCCGACGCGCACTGCGGGCTGCTGCCCGAGTCGATGCTCGATGCGATGGTGCTGGTGCAGCGCGCGCGCGACGCGCAGCTGGCCGAGCGCCTGCACGAAGGCGCCGAGCGCGCGGGCGGCGCAGTGCTGATTGCGGGCGCGGGGCACGTGCGCGACGACCAGGGCGTGCCCTCCGCGCTGGCGCGCGCTTACGGCACGCCCTCGCTGGCGCTCGGGTTGGTCGAGGTCCAGCACGGCCTGATCCAACCCGAGCGCTATGCGGAGGTTTTCGATACCCAGAGCCTGCCGTTCGCGTACGTCTGGTTCACCCCGCGCATCAGCGACGTGGACCACTGCGCCGAGCTGCGCCAGTCGATGGCGCATCCGCACGCCGTGGAGCAGGGGCAGTAGAGCTGCAGTAGCCCAATCGGGCCGTGCGGCGCCACACAAAACGAAGAGGTAACCTAGAAAGCGCCTGTGCCGCTCGGTCGTTGGAGTAAGATCACCGCTGTCATGAGCGAGCCAACCAAGAGTGACTGGCGTCAGGCGTATGCGGACAAGATCGCGGACCCCCGGCGCGCGATCCAGGCGATCCGGCCCGGGCGCCGCATCCTGATCGGCTCGGGCGCGGCCGAGCCCGCGGCGCTGGTCGAGGCCCTGGTCGCGCACGGCGCGCACCTTTCCGACAACGAGATCGTGCACCTGTTGACGCTCGGCCCAGCGCCTTACGTCAGGCCGGAGTTCCAGCACCAGTTTCGCCACACTGCCTTCTTCATCGGTCCCAACGTGCGCGAGGCGGTTCAGGACGGGCGCGCCGATTTCATTCCGGTCTTTCTATCCGAGATCCCGGAGCTGATCCGTATGCGGCGCGTGCGCGTGGACGTGGCGCTGGTGCAGGTCAGCCCACCCGATGTCCACGGCTACGTCAGCCTCGGGGTGTCTGTGGACATCGTGCGCGCTGCGGTCAACGCCGCCGAGCTGGTGATCGCTCAGGTCAACGAGCGCATGCCGCGCACGCACGGCGATTCCTTCGTGCCCGTCTCGCGCATCGACTACCTGGTGCCGTGCGACGCCCCGCTGCCCGAGCTCGCGATCGAGGCGCCCGGCGAGATCGAGCGCGAGATCGGCCGTCACGTCGCCGGCCTGGTGCCCGACGGGGCCACCATCCAGACCGGCATCGGGGGCATCCCCAACGCCGTGCTGACCGCGCTCTCGGAGCACCGGGATCTCGGCGTGCACACCGAGCTACTGTCGGACGGCGTGATGGAGCTGGCGCTTTCGGGCGTGATCACCGGCAGCCAGAAGACCTTGCTGCCCGGAAAGATGGTGACCTCGTTCGTGATGGGCAGCGAGCGGCTGTACCGCTGGGTGCACGACAATCCGGCGGTCGAGATGCGCGGCTCCGACTTCACCAACGACCCGCTCGCGATCGCGCGCAACGAGCGCATGGTGTCGATCAACTCGGCGCTCGCGGTCGACCTGACCGGGCAGGTCGCATCCGACACGCTGTCGGGCAAGTTCTTCTCCGGGATCGGCGGCCAGGTGGACTTCGTGCGCGGCGCCGCGCGCAGCCGCGGCGGCAAGTCGATCATCGCGCTGCCCTCGACCGCCAAGGCGGGCTCGATCAGCCGGCTTCAGGCGGCGTTCGACCAGGGCGCCGGCGTGGTCACCAGCCGTGGCGACGTGCGCTACGTGGTGACCGAGCACGGTGTCGCCGATCTGTGGGGCAAGAGCATCCGCGAGCGCGCGGTCGCGCTGATCGCGATCGCGCACCCCGACTTCCGCGCCGAGCTCACGGCCGAGGCCAAGCAGCGCCGCTACATCTTCCCCGACCAGGTCGTGCCCAGGGCCCAGTATCCGTGGCGCGAGGAGCACCAGGCGCGGTTGCGCGACGGCTCGCTGATCACGTTGCGTCCGGCGCGCGTCACCGACGAGATGGCGCTGCAAGCCTTCCTGTACTCACTGAGTGAGGAGAGCATCTACCGCCGCTACATGATGCACAAGAAGGCGCATCCACACGCGGAAACGCAAGCGCTGGTCGATCTGGACTACCAGAACAGCATGACGCTGATCGCCTTCGACGCCGAGCAGGAGCGCATCCTCGGGGTCGCGCGCTACGACGTCGATTTGCGCAACGGCCTGGCCGAGGTCGCGTTCACCGTGCTCGACGACCAGCAGGGCCGCGGAATCGGCACCGCGCTGCTGCGCCGCATCGCGCAGATCGCCTACGCCAAGGGCATCGCCGGCTTCTACGCCGAGGTGCTCGCGTCCAACACGCCGATGCTGCGCGTGTTTCACCGCAGCGGCCACAAGGTGACCGCCGATCTCGACTACGGCACCTACCACCTCGAGCTGCTGTTCGACCCGAGCAAGCTCGGCCAGCGCGGCATCGACCTGCAAGCCCGCACCCGCAGCTCTCGCCCCGCGCCGCCGCGCCGCGAATAGACGCGGCGCTGCTGGCTTCGCCACGGCGGGCTGTTTCACGGCGTGCGGGCTAGGCTTCGCTCGCAGCGGCGCCGGCAGCGGCTCGGGCACCGAGCACCAGCACGAGGGTGCCGGTGCACGGCGGCGACTACGGAGCCCAGCAGCGCAGCGAGCTTGGCGATTGCCGAATCCCCAACGCCGCGTTGGCGGCCCGGGGCGCTCGAGCCGGCATCCGCACTGCGCCGAGGCCGTGCCCGCGTTTCGGCCGCGGTTTAGTGAGCCTGCTCGCGGTGCGGATGGTACGTAGTTGCGGGGCCTCATGCCGAGGATCTTCTTGCCTGGCCTGTGCTCGAGCGTCGCTGCGGCGGTCTTGCTGCTGGGGTGCTCGCACGCCCGGCCCGCGCCACTAAAGGACGCCGGCACGCGGCCCGGCGACGGTGGCGACTCCGGCGCGGCTGCTGCGGGGCAACCCTCGGGGGGTGATGCGGACGCAGCGGCGAGCACGCGGATCGACGCCGGTGTCAGCGGCCGCGACGCGGGTCGCCTCCAGGTCGACGGCGGGTCCGGCGCTGCCGACGCCGGTCGGGACGCCGGTGCCCCCAGCGACGCGGGCGCCCCGAGCGACGGCGGCGCGCTCGCCGCGACGCCGGGCTGGAACCTGGTCGCCATCGACACCGCCCGCCGCACCTACCTTGACTACGTGGAGGTGCCCGCGTCGGGCATCTGGACGCCGGACGCCGATGGCTTTCCGGCGCTCGCGCAGTGGGAAGGCCAGGACGCGTATTCGGCGCTGCGCTTCGTGCCGTTCAGCCCGGGCCATCCGCTCAGCGCCGAGCAGATCATGCGCCTGCTGCCCGCGGCTGCGCCCGCGGCGCGCGCGATTTCGATCACCGATGCGCCCTACCATGCGGCGCCCGCGCCCGCCGATGCCTCCGATGCGATCCAGGCTGCGCTCGACGCGGCCGCGGCCATGGCCTCGCCGGGCGCGCCGGTGGACGTGCTGGTGCCGGCGGGGACCTTCGATCATTCCAAGGTCTTGAGCGTCGGGGCCGATGTGCGGCTGCGGCGCTGGCCCGAGGACAGCGGCGGCATCCTGCACGGCACCGACCCGGCGCACGCCGCGGTTCACCTGGCCGGCGACCGCAGCGGGGCGCTGTTCCTCTTGCTCACCATCGATGCGAGCGCGCGCGACACCACCCCTGGCGCATCCGGGATCTGGGTCGGCCCCGACTCCGCGAGCGGCAGCTTCGTCCACGACACGCTGGTGATCGGCACCGAGGTCGCGCAGAGCGCGAGCGCGCACTTCTTCGCAATCGCCGAGGAAGGCGGGCTGTGGGCCTTCGACTACGCCCACGATGGTTTCGCCGACGCCTTCCATCACACCGCGGGCTCGCGCTTCTGCCAGGTGGTGGCCAACCGCGCGCAGACCTCCGCCGGCCGCGGCGACGACTTCTACGCCTTCGTCGGCTACCAAGGCGACGGAGACCCCGTGCACCATTGCAGCTGCATCGCGAACTGGGGTCGTGACGGCCACGCGCGCGGGCTCGCCGCGGTCGGTGCCGGCTTCATCGCGTTCGAGCACAACGACATCGATCGCACCCAGTGGGCCGGCGTCTACCTGGCGCAGGAAAGCTCGTACGACACCTACGGCAGCTTCGACATCCGCGTGATCGGCAACAGCATCGCCCACGCCAACATGGGCGGCAGCCACGACGGGCTACTGGCCTACAGCGACAACCCGGGCGGTAGCCACGACTCGCGCAGCTTCGGGCTGGTGAGCAGTCAGGTCCAGCGGCTGCAGATCGACGACAACAGGTTCAGCGACACCGCCTCGGGCATGGGCAACGGTTTCGGCATCGAGCTCCGGTCGAGCGTTGATGGCGGTGAGGTCAAGGACAACCGCCTGAGCGGCAACGCCGCACCCCAGCTGGTGGTCAACGGCACCCACATCGACGTCAGCGGCAACGCGATCGTCCCCTGACCGCGCGCTTGTCCCCGCTCCAGGACGCCGGGCCGACGCGGCCGGTGCGGCCGAGAAAGCCGCAATTTTGCGCGCGTCTGAGCCGGGCGATCGGGCCCGTGGTACGTATTCCGCGGTGCAGCGCTCGCCCAATCCGACCCAGTCCGAAGCCGGACCCTCCGATGCGGCGCTGGTGGTCGCGGCGCGGGCCGGCGAGAAGTGGGCGCAGGAGGCGCTGTTTCGCCGCCACGCTCGGCTGGTCAACGGCCTGGCGTTTCGCCTGATGGGCAGCGACGAGGACGTGGACGACCTGGTCCAGGACAGCTTTGTGTCGGCGCTGCGCGCGCTGGACCGGCTCGACAATCCGCAGGCCTTCGCCTCGTGGCTGTGCTCGATCGTGGTGCGCACTGCGCACAAGCTGCTGCGCCGCCGGCGCTTGATGGTGCGCGTGGGCCTGCGTCGCAACGCGCCGGTCGACCTCGACCAGGTGCTCTCACCCTCGGCGCCGCCCGCGCTCGCGGCCGAGCTCACCCGCGTCTATCGCCACCTGCAGCAGCTCGAGCCGCAGGCCCAGATCGCGCTGGTGTTGCACCGCGTCGACGGCTTGTCGCTGCCCCAGGTTGCCTCGCACATGGGTATCTCGGTCTCCACCGTCAAGCGCCGGCTGTCGGCCGCCGAGCGCGTGCTGTCCGCGTTCGGCGAGCGCGAGGGGGGGCCATGACGACGCGGCTGCGCCGCCCCGCCGATCACGTGCTGATCGATACCAGCGATGCGCGCATCGAGCGCCAGTGGGCGGCGATCGAGCAGGCGGGTCTGCCGCAGCTCTCCGCGCGCCGCGGCGTGCGGCTGCGCGTGCCGGCGCTGCTCGCGGGCGGCGCGCTCGCTGCAGCGTTGTTGTGGCTGGGGATCTCGCGGCTCTGGCCCGGGCCGGCGCCTGCGCCCGCGGTGCTTCCGGCCGGCGCGCTGCTGGGTAGCGCGCAGCAGCCGATCGCGATGCAGCTCGGCGACGGCTCGCGCGTGGAGCTGCAGCCCCACACCCGCGTGCTCCTGCTGCACAACGACGCGCGCCGGGTCCAGCTCGACCTGCGCCAGGGCGTGGCGCGCTTCCACGTCACCCACGATCGCACGCGGCCCTTCGAGGTCGAAGCGGGGCCGGTGCAGGTGCGCGTGGTCGGCACGCGCTTCTCGTTGCAGCGCAGCCAGGGCTCCGAGGGCGAGCAGGTGCGCGTGGCGGTGAGCGAAGGCGTGGTCGAGGTGCGGCGCCGCGATCAGCCGCAGGCGGCCGGTCAGGTGCGTTCGCTGCACGCGGGCGAAAGCTGGAGCGTCACCCTGCCCCCGCGCGCGCCCGCGCACGCGCCGCAGCCGGCGCTCGCCGAGCAGCCCGACGACGAGGACGAGCCAGCCGAGCGTCCCGAGCCCGAGGGCGCGCCGCAGCCATTGGCTCCGGCCCACGGCGCGCAGGCGCCGGCGAGCCCAGGGCACGGCGCGGCCGGGCTGTTTAGGCGTGCGAGCCTGGCGCGGCGGGCCGGCCGCATGCAGGAGGCCGCCGACGGCTACGCCGAGCTGCTGGCGCGCTATCCGCGTGACCCGCGCGCGGGGCTGTGCGCGTTCGAGCTCGGACGCATCCGCATGGACGCGCTCGGCGACCCCGCGGGCGCAATCGAAGCGCTGCAGCGGGCGGTCGCGATCGGCGCCGAGTCGAGCTTCCACGAGGACGCGCTGGCGCGTATCGTGGTCGCCGACGATGCGCTTGGTCGCCAAGAGGCCTGTCGCAGCGCGCGCGACCGCTACCTCGAGCGCTATCCGCGGGGAGTGCATGCCAAGGCACTCGCCGCGCGCTGCCGATGAGCGCGCGCGGCGGCCGGGGTGGGGGGCCGCACGCGCCGGCTCGGGCGCGCGTGCTCGCCGCAGATGGCGCGGCCCCGCGGCGCTTGCGTGCGGGCTCGTGCTCGCGGCCGGCTCGGGCGCGCGCGCGCAGGCGCCCTGCACCGGCTCGGAGCAGGCGTGGGTCGCGGTAGCCTTCGCCGGCGAAGCCTGGGATGCGGCGTTGCGGCAGGCCGTGCTCGCCGATCTGCGCGCCGGCCTCCGCCTCAAGGGCATCGACGCCTGCGAGCAGGACGCAAGCGGCGCAAAGAGCGCGCTGGCACAGCTCACCTTGCGCGCGGCCGAGCGCGATCGCATCTCGGTCGCGATCGAGGTGCACGACGCGCTCACCGAAAAACGCCTCTCGCGCGAGCTCGACCTGCGCGCGCTCGCCCCCGATGCGCGCGCGCTCGCGATCGCCGCGGCCAGCGACGAGCTGCTGCGCGCGAGCTGGACCGAGCTCGCGCTGCAAGACGCGCCGCGGCCCGCCCGGCCCGCGCCCGAGGTGGTCACGCGCGCGGTGCGCAGCTCTCTGTCGCCCGCGC
The DNA here is from genome assembly GCA_963778655.1 of uncultured delta proteobacterium. Taxonomy (GTDB): domain Bacteria; phylum Myxococcota_A; class Polyangia; order Polyangiales; family JAFGIB01; genus CAVZVA01. The sequence continues at coordinate 262,446 of CAVZVA010000003.1, read as the reverse complement.
GCGTCGGCTCACTCGAGCGGGCGCTCGGCGTGGGCGCGGCGTTCGAGCAGCACGGCGGCGGCGCGAGCTTGCTCGGCGGCGATTTGTATCTGGAGCAGTGGCTGGGCGAGCGGCTGGGGCTCGAGCTGGGGCTCGGCCTGCGCGAAGGGCTGCGTCGCGACGCGCCGCACGGCACGGTCGACACGCGCGCACTGGGCGGCGCGTTGGCCCTGCTATTCGCGCTGCTGCCGCGCGAGCAGGCGCTGGGGTTGTGGGGGCGGCTCGGGCTCGCGCTCTCCAGCGTGCGCGTGCAGGGCCGCGCGCGCCAGGGCGCGGCGACGGGCGGCTCGGGCGCGGGCCTCGACCTGCACGCGCGCGCCGGCCTGAGCGGGCTGCTTGCGCTCGGCGCACGCGTCGCGCTGCGCCTCACGCTCGAGCTGGGGCTGCCGCTGCGCGCGGTGCGCGCCGCCGACGCGGGCCGCGCAGTCACGGCGACCACGGGCGTGCAAGGCCACGCCGGCTTGGGCGCGGAGGTGCGGTTTTGAGCCGGCACCTGCGCTGCGCGCTCGGCTGCGCGTTGCTGGCGGCGCTGTGTGCGGGCTGCGCGCAGACCATCGACGTGCTGAGCGTGCGTCCGGCCGCCGCCGCGCGCGATGCGGCCGCCGACTCGGGGCGCGCCGACGCCGGCCCGCTCCCCGACGCCGGCGAGCCGGCGCCGACGTGCAGCGAGTGCGCCGCCGGCCAGCTGTGCGCGGTCGATCGCTGCGTGGCCACGGCCGGCGTGACCTCGCTCGCTGCCTCGCTCGATCACAGCTGCGAGGTCAGGGACGGTCGCTTGTTCTGCTGGGGCCTCAACGACAGCGGGCAGCTCGGGCTCGGCGATCTCGCCGATCGCACGCGTCCGGCCCGCGTGGGCGCGCTCGACGACTGGCTTTCGGTCGCCGTGGGCGAGCAACACAGCTGCGCCCTGCGCGCGCCCGGCGAGCTGTACTGCTGGGGCGGCAACGATACCGGCCAGCTCGGGCTCGGCGACTTCGACGCGCGCAGCACGCCCAGCGCGCTCGACGCGGGGTCGCGCTTCGAGCAGCTGGCGTGCGGCGGCGGCAGTTGCTGTGCGCTGCAGGCGGGCGGCGCGTTGTGGTGCTGGGGCGACAACCTCGAGGGCAAGGTCGGGCTGGACGATAGCGCGGGCGCGCCCGACGTGACGCAGCCCACGCGCGTGGGCCAGGCGCTGTACCGCGCTGTGGGCATGGGCCAGGGACACGCCTGCGCGGTGCGCGACGACGGCGCGTTGTTCTGCTGGGGACGCAACACCGATCACGAGCTCGGCATCGGGCCGCAGCCCGAGCAGGTGCGAGTGCCCACCCAGGTGGGGACGAGCAGCGACTGGGACATGGTCGCCGGCAGCCAGCACACCAGCTGCGGGGTGCGCGCCGGCAGCTTGTATTGCTGGGGCAGCAACGCGTTCTTCGAGCTGGCCGCGGACGCGGCGACCACGGACTCGGCCCAGCCGCTGCAGGTGGGCGGCGACAACGACTGGCAGAGCGTGGCCACCGGCTGGTTCCACACCTGCGCGCTCAAGCGCGACGGGCGCTTGTTCTGTTGGGGTCGCGCGATCGAGGGACAGCTGGGACAGGGCGGCGGCGACCCGGTGTCCACGCCAACACTGGTGGCGAGCCCTGCGCGCTGGCAGCGCCTCGCGCTCGGGCGCTTCTTCACCGTCGCGCTCGACGAGGGCGGCGCGCTCTACGCCTGGGGCGAGAACAACCACGGCCAGCTCGGTCTGGGCGACAACAACCGCCGCGCCATGCCCGAAGCGCTGCCCTGAGCCAGCGCGAGACCGCTGCGCCGCTCAGCCCGGCGGGCCTAGGCCCGCCGCCATGCGCTCCCAGTCCGGCGTGCGCAACACCACCACCAGGAAGGAGACCACGTCGGTCACCGGAGCAGTCGTCGCATCAAAACCACGGGTGCACGACGGTTCCGCCTGCGCTTGCGGCGCGCGCCGCAGTGCTGCCCTGCGGGCCCGGATCGGTCGTCGGCCAAGCTCTGCCCGACCCACGCGATCGACCTCAAGCGCGAGCCGGACCCCAAGGGCGAGCGCGTGGCGTACCAGCAGTGGTGAGGGCTTGCTATCGCGCGCGGGCCGATGCAGCGTTGCGACCGAGATCGGGCTCTCATGCGCACCCTCGGCGTCATCGGCCTAGTCGCGACCGCCCTGGTCGCGGGCTGCTCGCACCGCGGCGGCAGCCCGAAGCCGGACGCGGCGGCCGGCGTCTCCCCGCGCTCGCTCGAGGTCGACGAACAGGAGGCGGCGTCCCTCAACGGCGAGCTGCCGGTGGTGGACGTCAAGAGCGTGTGCGGTGCCGATGATCGCCGCTTCCTGGTGGAGCTGGCCAATGCCAGCAATCCGCTCGATTACAAGGTGCCCAAGCGGCTTGCAGACGTGAAGCCCGCGCCGAGCGAGGTGTTGATCGCCGGCACTATCATGCACAGCGCGCTCGGTGCCGGCGACTTTCCCTACGACCACACCCTGGGCTCGGACTTCACCGCCGACGTGGAGCTCGACGAGGCCTATCGCGGCGTGGGCCAGGCCTACGGCGCGATCATCGACACGGTGCACGTCGAGCTCGCCGCCGGCCAGCTGCCGCACCGGGTGGCGCAGCCGGGCGTGGACGAGCAAGACTGGCGCGACATGCGCGACCACGCGCTCGAGGATCTGCAAGACGGCTTCGTTCCTCAGACCGGCGACCGCGTGGTGATCATGGGTCACTTCGTGGTCGACTGCGGCCACCTGGCGTTTCAGACCGAGCTGCACCCGATCACGTTCATGGCGGTGGCGCACACCGCGTCGGACGCGACCGTGGTGCACCTGTTCTACAACCCGTATCGCGAGACTCAGCTCTATCATCCCGACCTGGCCAAGGCGCTGGCGTTCGACGACACGAGCCGGCTGACCGATCCCGCGGGCGGACCGTTTCCTCAAGCGCTGTTCAGTGCGCTGCTGCGGATCCAGGATGCCGGCCCCGATCCGTATCGCTCGGCCGATCGGCTCGAGGCGTGGGCGATGCTCGAGGCCGACGCCACCGCGCCGCCTGCGCTGCAGGTGTGCGCGCCTGCGTCGACCGGCGCGGTGACGGTCGCGGCACGCTTCGCGGCGCGACCGGGCGTGCAGGTGGTGGTGGGCAGGCCCTCGGGCGGGTGCGTCAGCGTGCGCGCGACGCTCGGCGACGTCGCCCCCGCCATGCCGGCCCAGCACACCTGCGTGCTGCCGTGGGATTTCTTGGCCCAGGCCGCGAGCGAGGCGGGCAACGAGGGCGCGGACGAAGGCGGAGCGAGCGACGCGGGTGCAGCCAGCCTCGATCTCAAGGCCAAGCTCGGCGCGTTCGTCGACCCGCAGTTCACGGATTGGCTCGACCGCGACCCTGTGGTCAATTGCTACGACCCGCTGTCCGGTCCGGACCTGGGAGCGCCACCCGACGGCGAGGTGCAAACCACGACCAGCAGCGAGATCGCGCTGCCCTTCTACGGGGCGCTGGTGGTGCGCTCGACGGGGAGCTGAGCGCGGCGCAGGTGGTGCTCGCCGCTGAGGGCGCTACCGCCGCTCGGCCGCGTGCGTACGTATCCCGCGGTGTGCTGCCAAAGGAGCGGGTCATGCGGGAACGGCAATGCGGATGGGCGCCGAGCACGGCGGTCGCGATTGGGTGGCTGCTGGCGAGCGCGTGCTCGGGCAGCGGCGCCGGCAGCCCGGCCACGTCGGCGGTGCCGCAAGGCGCCGAGCTGGCGAAGTCGAGCCGGCCCCGCGAGCAGCATCCGGTGGTCAGCTCGGGTGACGCCGAGACCTTTGGCCGGGACAGCCGCGCGTTCGCGCTCGAATTGTATGCGAAGCTCGCGAAGGACAAAGACAACCTGTTCTTCTCGCCCTACAGCATCTGGACCGCGCTGGCGATGACCTACGCGGGCGCGCGCGGAACGACCGAGTCGGAGATGCAGAGCGCGCTGCACTACAGCCTGCCGCAGAGCGCGCTGCACGCGGCCTTCAACGCAGTCGATCAGCAGCTGGCCATGCGCAAGGATCAGCTCGTCCCGAGCTCCGAGCCGGTGGAGGGCGATGGCTTCAGCCTGCAGGTGGTGAACCAGGCCTGGGGCCAGAAGGGCTTCGACTTCCTAGGCGGCTACCTCGACGTGCTCGCGGTCAACTACGGCGCCGGGTTGTTCCTGGTCGACTTCGGGCAGCCCGAGCCCGCGCGCAAGCTGATCAACGACTGGGTCGCGCAGCAGACCCACGACCGCATTCAGGACCTGATCCCGCCTCCGCTCGATCCACTGACCAAGCTGGTGCTCACCAACGCGATCTACTTCAAGGCAAGCTGGAAGACCAAGTTCGACCCGGCCAAGACAGACGCCGGGAGCTTCCAGGCGCCAGGCGGCGCGCGCAGCGTGCGCATGATGCACGCGGTCCAGGAACTGGCGTACGGGGAGGGCGTGGACTACCAGGCGGTCGCGCTGCCCTACCTGTCCCCCGACGTCATGATGCTGCTCGTGCTACCCGCCGACGGCCAATTCGATGCGGTCTCGCAGGGTCTGGATACGAGCTTCTTCGACGCAGTGCGCAACGGGCTGTCCCACCACCTGGTCACCTTGAGCTTGCCCAAATGGAGCTTCACCTGGGACCAGGAGCTGAGCCCGGCCCTGATGAGCCTCGGCATGCAGGCGGCGTTCAGTGCTGCGGACGCCGACTTTTCCGGCATCGACGGCGCCAAGGATCTGCTCATCACGGCCGTGTTCCACAAGGCCTTCGTGGCCGTGGACGAACAGGGCACCGAGGCCGCGGCCGCGACCGCGGTCATCGCCGGGACGACGGGCATCCCGTCACCGGCCAGCATCACCTTCGACCGGCCCTTCATCTTCGCCATCTACGATCAGCCCAGCGGACAGATCCTGTTTCTCGGCCAGCTGCTCGACCCGGGCTGACGCGTCGCTGCGCCACCGCCCGCGCCCGGCCTCACGGCACGCGGTAGATCTCGAGTTGCTGCCGATCGGGTACATCGGGTGCGCTGCGTCGCCGAGCAGCGTCACCGGGCCGAAGGTCCAGCGCGGAAGCGGTTCCCGATCGACCATCGGATACACGAAGGTCTCGGGCGCGGCGCGGATCAGCGCCGGCACGTCGAGCCAGTCGAAGCCCCAGCTCTCGAAGCGCGGCAGGAAGTCCTCCAGCTTGCCGCGCTTGTTCCAGTCCTCGCGCTCCTCGAGCACGGTGGTGTCGAAGCGCAGCTCGGCCACGAAGTTGATGCGCTGCAGGCCGGGCCGACTTGCGCGGTGGCTGATCGGGTAGCAGACGAACTTCTGGCGCGCATGGCCCGCCATGATCATGGTGTGCGCGTCGGGGCGCAGGTCAACCTGCCCCGGGGCGCGTTCGTCCGGCCGGTCCGGCCGCGCGGCACGGCGCGGCTCGCACCCGGCTGCGCAGGCTCGCGCTCAGTCCACGAACGCCACGGCGCGCGCGGGCGCGGCGCTGCAGTGCGCCAGCTTGAGCGGGAAGAAGCCCACCTTGAAGCCGTGTGCGGGCAAGCTCCCGAGGTTCGCCAGCTGCTGCACGATGAAGACCTCGCGCTCGCGGCCGGCGAAGTGGCCGTCCCAGATCTGCGCCGGGTCGCCGCTCTGCGCGAACGCCTCGCGCATGACCATGAACGGGCGGTCCCAGCCCACCGCGTCGGTGCCGAGCACCTTGGCGCCGAGCCCGGCCAGAAACAGCGTGCCCTCGCGCGTCATGCCCGGATAGGCGTACCAGCGCGCGTCATCCAGCGTGTACTGCTCCTGTCCGGTGCGCAGCAGCAGCGCGCAGCCGGGAGTCAGCCGCCCGCCGTTCTGCGTGAGCGCTCCGCGCAGCGCCTCCACGCTGTAGCCCTCGCCCGGCTGCGCGCGCCCGCGCATGTCGAGCACCAGCCCGTCGCAGTACAGCTCTTCCAGAGCGATCGCCTCGATCGTGCGCGCGGGCTTGCCCTCGCAGGTCGAGCCGTAGTGCAGCGGCGCATCGACGTGCGTGCCGATGTGCGAGTTGAACGCGAGCCGCTCCTCGCCCCAGCCTTCTCCAGCCGGCAGCTGGTGGCGTTCGCAGCCGAAGATCTGGCACATGATCTCCGCGCCGCGCTCGCCGGGCGCGTAGTACTCCACCTTGGGCACCAGCACCGACGCCGACATCCGGGCGTAGGCCGGCAGCTTCTCGTAGTCGTGCGAGTCGAGGGTTCGCGTCAGATCGACCAAGCGCATCGCAGGCTCCTCTCGCGTCAGATCTCGAATACCACCTTGCCGATTGTTTCGCCTTGCTCCATCGCGCGCTCCACCTCCGCGACGCGTTCGATCGGATACACGCTCGGCTCGATCAACTCCTCGGTCTCCAACCATTGGCGCGTGAATGCAAGCCCCGCACGGTGCTCGGGCGTGCCCATCCAGGCGATCATCGAAAACGGCATCACGGTGATGCCGTCGTAGCCGAAGGCCGCGGGGTTGAGCGTGCCGGCGCCGCCCGCCCAGCCGTAGATCACCCAGCGCCCGCGCTTGCGGATCACCTGGGGATCGGTCTTGAGCGTGGGGCCGGCCACTCCGTTGAGCGACACGTCGACCCCGCCGCCGCGCTCGCCGCCGCTGGCGAAGCCCGCAGCCTTGGGCCCGAACAGGCGCCCGATCTCGTCGACGTAGTTGGTGGTCTTGTAGTTGATCGCGTGATCCGCGCCGTGCGCGCGGGCCAGCGCGAGCTTGTCCTCGCTGCCGGCGAGCGCCACCACCGTCACGTCCTGCAGCCGCCGTTTCATGATCTGCAGCGCGAGCAGGCCCACGCCGCCGGCCGCGGCGTGCAGCAGCACGCGCTCGCCCGGCTGCACCTTGGCCCACACGTTGACCGCGTAGTAGGCGGTCAGCAGATTCACCGGGTACGCCAGCATCTGCTCCAGCGACACCCGCTCGGGCACCGGCACGAGCAGGCTCTCGGGCACCGCTAGGTATTCGGACCAGGCCCCGCCGAGCGCCATCGCCATCACCCGCATTCCGGGCTTGTAGCTTTTCACGCCCGCGCCCACCGCCTCGACCACGCCCGAGGCCTCCTGCCCGGCGACGAACGGCGGCTTGCGCGCCCGGCTGGGCACGCCGTTGCGCTGCATGATGTCGCCCCAGCGCAGCCCGCCGTAGGCGACCTTGACCAGCACCTGGTCGGGCGCGAGCTCGGGCCGCGGCACGTCCGCCAGCACCAGGTTGTCGGCCGATCCGTAGTCGTTGAGCAGCACCGCCTTCATCGCCCGCGCTCCTTTCGCGGGCCGCGCCGGCCCGCTGAGGACAGCCTACTTGCGGCGCATTATCGAAAGTAGTGAAATCTTTTGATGTCAGATATCGATGAAATCAAGATCAGACAGCTGGACGGCTCGCTGCTGCTGGTGCTGCGCGAGCTGCTGCGCTTGCGGCGCGCCACGCTGGTCGCGCAGCGCCTGGGGCTGAGCCAGTCCGCGGTCAGCCACGCGCTCTCGCGCCTGCGTGCGCTGTTCGGCGACCCGCTGTTCGTGCGCAGGGCGCATGGGCTCGAGCCCACGCGCCACGCGCTCGAGCTCGCCCCGCGCGTCGAGGCGCTGCTGCTGGCGATGGACGAGGCCCTGGGCGGCGGCGCGGGCTTCTCGCCGGCGACCACGACCCGCGGCTTCCGCATCGGCGCGCCCGACCACCTGACGACTTTGCTGGCCCCGCCGCTGCTGCGCGCGTTCGCGCGGCGCGCTCCCGGCGCACGCTTCGCGTTCAGCCAGCGCCTGGGCCAGGACGCGCTCGAGGCGCTGCGGCGCGACGAGATCGATCTGGCGCTCGGCCGCTTCAGGCCGCCGCTCGGCGAGCTGTGGCAGCAGCCGCTGTTCGAGGACCGCTACTGCCTGGTCGCGCGGCGCGGCCACCCCAAGCTGGCGCGCCGTCTCGGCGCCGCCGCCTATTCGGCGCTCGACCACGTCCAGATTTCGGTCGCCGGGGATTTCCGCGGGCCCGAGATCGAGCCGCTGGGCGACGACGCGCTGCCGCGGCGGGTGGTGGCGGCGGTGCCGCGCTTCCTGATCGCGTTCGCGGTGGTTGCGCGATCCGACGCGGTGGCGGTCGCGCCGCACAGGCTGGCCCGGCACCACGCCGCGCGTTTCGGCCTGAGCCTGCACGCGCTGCCTTTCACGCTGCCCCCAATCCGGGTCTTCAGCGTACGCCGCCGCGACCCCGAGCCCGCAATCGACTTCCTACTCGCCCTGATCACCGAGCTCACGGCAAGCGCAGGCGGGCCGCAACCTCGAAAGTGATCGCCATCGGTGTCGCGCACGCCCGCGGCTTGCCCGGTCCGGGACCCACGCGGGGAACGTGCGGCGCGCTCCCGCGGTCTTCCCCGCGGTTTCTTTGCGGCCGAGTGGGGTCAGGTAGCGGAGCTAAAGCTGCGCAGCAGGCCGGCCACCAAAACCTAGGGCACCGGTCAGGTGCTCCAGTTCCTGCAGCGTCCGAAGGGGCGAGAACGACTACGGGCCGGCGTCGCAGCCACCGGCTCGCCGGACCCGGCAAGCCGCGGGCATGCGCCAGACCGAAGACGACCACCAACGACAGCCGCTGCTCAGCCCGCGAGCGCGACCGGCACCAGCTTGCCGCCTGCGCTGGCCACGAAATCGTCCGCCAGCACCGTCTCCGGGATGCCGAGCACCGCGCCCAGGGTGCGCGCCGCTGCGACGTGGGTCTCTGCCACCGGGATGTCGCCGCCCGTCACCGCGGCGCCGGTCGCCGAGTCGATGTCCGAGGCCACGTAGGCACCGCTGCTGCCGGGCGTCACCCCGCCGATCACGCCGGGCGCCACGTTCTTGCCGATCATCACCGTGACCGAGTGGTTGCCGTAGTGATCGCGGCCGGTGCGCGACTCGACCTTGGAGATGCCATTGAGGTTGCGGCCGAACACGTTGAGCGTGGCGAAGGTCACCTTGTCGGTCAGGCTCAGCATCGCCAGCGCGTCCATCACCGCCTGGATGCCCTGCACTCCGCTGACGTGCTGGTCGGCCTCGTTCTGCAGATCCTGATCGGTGTGGTTGTCGCCGCCGAACGGGATGCGCATGGTGACCACGGGGGTCACGTTGGCGGAGATCAGCGCCGCGGCCGCCAGTGCCTGGCCGTTGACGTCGTCCGAGGTGATCGCGTTGAGCGTGGTGGCCAGCTGGTCAGCCAGCATGCGCACCTGGGTCTGGCTGGTGGCGAGCGCGTCGAGGAACTGCTTCTGCACGTCGCTGGCGTCGCTCTTGGCCAGCTGGTTGAGCTGGTCGAGCGCGCTGTCGCGCAGCGTCCTGAGCTGCACCAGCGGGTCGTTGCGCGATCCGGTGAGCAGCTGCTTGAGCTGTGTGGGCGACACCGACGGCAGCGTGCGGCCGGCGAAGCTGATCAGCTCGCTGGCGTTGCCGCGCGCGCCCACCGCGATCGGCTCCGGCTGAACCGTGCCGAAACAGCTCGAGAGGTGCTTGGCGAAGGCCGAGACCAGCATCTCGCCATGGCTGGTCGCCCCGAGCAGCTTCATCACCTTGGGCTGGTCGCCGTGCACCGTGGTCCGGGTCGAGTGGTGGAAGAACAGCGTGCGCCCGAGCACGCTCGCGGCGAGCGCGCCGCCCATGTCGGCCGGCGCCCAGGGTAGGGCGGCGCCGTACGATTTGCCCCCGAGCTGGATCGTGGTGGCGGCCACCTCCGCCTGCTGCGGGTGAATGATGTCGCTCAGCTCGTAGGTGCCGGGACAGTTGCAATTGATCGGATCGCCGTTGCTCGAGGTGCTGACGATCAGGTATTGCAGCTTGTCCTTGGCGTCGATCGCGCACTGCAGGTCCTGGGCGGTCGCCTTGCGCGGATTGAGCAGGTACGAGATCGGTAACCCCGTCGCCAGCGCCCGCAGGCCGATGTAGCCGCCGCCGAACAGCGCAGCCAGCAGGGCCTCTCTTCGCGTGAGCTTGTCATTCATGGCCGCTCTCCTCACAGTCCGAACGACACGGAGGTCGGGGATTCGCATGCGAGCACGAAGACGGAGCGCAGCGCCGAGCTCGCATTGCGGGTCTGGGACATGGCGCTGGTGAAGTGGTCCTGCAGAATTTGCACCGCCTGCGCGCGTTTCGGATCGCTCGGCGGGTAGCCCATCACCTTGTCCACCATGTCGGGGATCGCCGCGGTCGGGTCGGCGCTGGTCCACACGCTGTCGGCCGCTGCGTCGACCACCTGGCCGGCGATGTTCTCGCACAGCATCTCGGTCGCGGCGCGGTAAAACAGCGTCGGATCGGCCGGCGTGATCGGCGACTCCGAGCCGCGGCTGAAGGCGTCCGCCGCCACGCTGCCGGCGATCTTGGCGGTGGCGGTCTGCGCCTGCGAGGGCAACGACGCTGCCAGCGCGCACATGTCGGGCTTGCCCAGCCGATTGGAGAGCGCCGCGCAGAAGTGGTCGCGCCGCGAGATGCTGACCGGCATCGTACCCTGCGCAAAGGTGTCGGTGGCGGCCGCGCCGGTCACCAGCGGCGACGAGAACAGCTCCTTGACCAGGGTCAGGAAGTTGTAGCTCGAGTCCTGGAACGCGAGCACGATGCGCTGCAGCTCGGGATCGTTTTGCCCGCAGGCGGTCGAGTCGGCGTAGAAGCACAGCTTCTGCGCCATCGCCGCCGCGAACTGGTTGAGCGGATGGTCGGTGCTGCCGGAGCTGACCTGGGCCAGCAACCCTCCCAGGTCGAGCATGCTCGCGCCGGCGGCGTTGATGTCGCCGAACGCGAACACCCCGCCGGTGGTGGCGGGCCTGGGATTGGCCGCGGTCATCATGAATCCGCGGCTGGGGAAGTCGTTGCGGTCATTGAAGTCGAGCTGATTGCCCCAGAACTGGCGCAGCGGGTCGAGGCTCTTGTGGCAGCCGTAGCACTCCGATCCATCCACCGCGTGCGCGGAGTCGAGCCCCGCGGTGCTGAGCGGGATGATCGCGTTCTCGCTGGTGAGCGAGTAGCCGAGCGCCACCAGCAGCGTCTGGTTGGCGGTGACCCGGTGCTGGTTGCTGTTGTTGGTGTTCCACAGCGCCAGGAACGCCGGCGTGGTGTAGAAGCCGACGCGCGGCAGCTTGAGCGGCAGCTCGGTGGTCTTGCGCAGCGTCGGCAGATCGTAGGGCTGGAGATACGCCTCACCGTCCTTGAGCGGGCGCACCGTCACCCATTGCCAGTCGGACATGTCGTCCGCGGTGAAGACCGGCTTGGACGGGTGCTCCCAGCAGGTGGGCTGCGCGGCATATGGATAGCGCGGGGTGAAGCCGAGCAAGCGCTGGAACAGCTGCGCGTAGCCATTCATGTCGGCCGAGGTCACCACCGCGCCGTTGCTGTCCATCGTGGTGCCGCCGCGGCAGGTGGGGAACATGCTGCTGCCGCCGCCGCGGAACGGACCGAACCCGCTCTGGTTCACCGGCGGCTCGTCGCTCCACACCATGTAGTTGGGGCTGCTCGGGTCGAGCGTCTGCTCGAGCGGAATCGGGTTGCCGCTGTAGTCGATCTTCCAGGCCAGCGGCTGGCTGGTGCTGCCGAGGCGATTGAAGAAGGCGTAGGGCTGATCGTTGGGCATCTCGATCTGCAGGTACAAGCTCTTGAGACCGGTGGTCATCATGAAGCGCGTGGTGGTCAGCGTTTCGTTGAACGGCCGCCCTTCGGCCACCAGCTGCCATGCGGTCAGCGCGAAGCTGTCCTGCAGGTTGTGCACCAGCCGCGCGAAAGCGTCGTCGCCCACCGCGCTGGTGCCGAACGGACCGAAGTCGAAGCCGCCGTTTTCCAGCAGCTGCGGCTTGAAGTCCTCGGTCGGCGTGAATCCGGTCTGCTGGAACGCGTTGCGGAAGAAGAACACCATCTTGTCGCGGAAGTACGGCTGGTAGGTGGGATCGGTGGTCCAGGTCCCGATCAGCTCCTGCAGGCCGGCGGCGCCCGAGCTGGTGAGCTTGGCGACGTCGTCGTCGCTCGGAGCGAGCCCGGTGAGCAGGCCCTTGACCTTGCGCACGGCGGTCAACGCCGTCTGCGCGTCGAAGGGCGTGTCGGACGCCGTGATCGGGCCGGGTCCAGCGGGGTCGTTGCCGGCAACGGTCCCGCCGGGCGCATTGGTCGTGCCTGCGGGCGCGTTCGGTCCTCCGGCCCCATTGGCCGGACCACCGACGGTGCCCAGCGGGCTCTTGGGTTGGTTGCCCTGCACCTTGCCCGAGCAAGCGCTCGAGCCGGCGCAGGCGAGGAGCAACAGCGCTGCGGTCAGGTGCTTGGTTCCCATTGCGAGATACAGTTCCGCGGTCTCAGCCGCGCGGGCCAAGTGCATTGGGGGGAGTCGATCGCGGCGAGGCGCGGCGGCTCCACACCGAGCGGGCCCTGCGGCATGGCGGCGATCTGAAACCCTCGCGAAACCGCGCGGTTACAGTTGCTGCCGTAGTCTGACTCCGGGTCGGCCGCTGTTTGCGGCGCGGGCCCTCGGAGCACCATGTCGCAGAATTTGCCGTACGCCTCGCCGCCGGCGGCCCCGTCCACCCATACCTCGCAGCTCAAGGTCTATCTCGAGCGCAATCGCGCCGAGTTGCTCAAGCTGCTTGATTCAAAAGAGCAGGCCGGCAGCGCCTTCGCGCGCGAGCACGCCGAGATCATGGACCGCCTGCTGCGCGCATTGTTCGAGGCCGGCACGGCGGCCTCGGCGCGCGCCTGCGGGGACGTGCCGGTCCTGCTCGGCGCGGTCGGCGGCTATGGGCGGCGCCGGCTGGGCTGGAAGAGCGATCTCGACGTGCGTCTGGTCACGCCCGCGACGCCCGAGGCGATCCAGCCCCTGGCCGAGGCCATCCTCTACCCGCTGTGGGACGCGGGCGTGAGCATCGGTCACCAGGTCATGAGCATTCCGGCCGCGATCGCGGACGCCGAGCACGACCTGCCCACCGCGACCGCCTTGCTCGACTTCCGCATGCTCGGGGGCGACGCGGATCTCGGCACGGCGCTGCGCGGGCGCGCCTTCGACGGGATCTTCGCGCCGGCCAACCTCCCGCGCTTCCTGCACCGGCTCGAGGCCGAGGCCGGCTCGCGTCACCAGCGCCTGGGCGATTCGATCTATTTGCTTGAGCCCGACATCAAGAACGGCGCCGGCGGGCTGCGCGACCTCGACATTGCGCTGTGGGCCGCGCGCGCGCGCTGGAAGGTCGAGGAGCTCCGCGATCTGGCCAAGCTCGGCGTGCTGCTGCCGCGAGAGGTCGCGGAGATCACGCGTGCGGAGGACTTTCTGTGGCAGGTCCGCAACCGCCTGCACCGCAACAGCGGCCGGCGCAGCGACCGGCTGACCTTTCCGGAACAAGAAGTGCTGGCCGAGGCGATGGGCTACCGAGCGCGCATCGGCGCCGATCAGGGCGCCTCCGCCGCCCAGACCGCGGGCGCCATGGCCGAGGCGTTCATGTCCGACTACTACCGCCACGCGCGCGTGATCACGCGTAGCCGAGAGCACTTGCTCGCGCGCGCGATGCCGCCGCAGCTCGGGCGCTCGCGCCACCGCATCCACGACCTGGGCCGCGGGCTGTTTCAGGCCGAGGGCTACGTCGCGTTCGCCGACGAGCGCGCGCTGGCGAGCGATCCGGCGCTGGCGATGCGGGTCTACGCCACCGCGGTCGAGCGCGAGCTCGCGGTGCAGCCCGAGACCCGCAACGCGATTGCGCGCGAGACCAGCGACGAGCGCTTCTGCGCGGCGCTGCGCCGGAGCGCCGAGGCGGCCAAGTTGTTCGTGAGCCTTTCGTGCCATTGCGAGCGCACGCGCTTCCGCCGCGGCTCGATCCTGGCCGAGCTGCACGACGTTGGCCTGCTCACCGCGCTGGTGCCGGAGTTCGCGCCCGTGGTCGGTCGCGTCCACCACGACGTCTATCACGTGTACACGGTCGACGCGCACTCGATCGCGGCGCTCGATCACCTGCGTGCGCTGTGTCGCGGCGACGTACCCGAGCAAGGCCTGGCGTCCGAGCTCGCCGTCCAGCTGGCGCCGAACGAGGCGCTGTTCCTGGCGACCTTGCTGCACGACATCGGCAAGGACGCAGGCGGTAAAGGCCATTCGCACCGCGGGGCCGAGCTCGCGCGCGGCGTGTTGACGCGGCTCGGGTTGGGCGCCGAGGCGGTCGAGGCGGCCTGCCGCCTGATCGAGCAGCACCTGCTGATGTACCACGTGGCTGCGTGCCGCGATCTGGAGGATCCGGCGACCATCGCGGAGTTCGTGCGGGACGTCGGGGGGCAGGACGGGCTGCGCGATTTGTACCTGCTCACCGTGGCCGACCTGTCCACCACCAGCCCGACCTCCATGACGCAGTGGAAGGCGGGCATGCTCGACGCGCTGTACCAGGCCGCCTTCGCGTGGCTGGACCGGGGCGGCACGGGCGCGGAGCCGCAGCGCGTCGCGCGCGTGCGCGAGCAGGTGGCGGCGTGCTGGGACCTCGCGCTCGATCCGGGGTTCCTGCGGGAATTTCTCGACACCATGCCCGAGCGCTATCTGCTCTCGAACACGCCGGCCGAGATCGCCGCGCACGCGCGCTGTGCCCTGAGCGGGCGCGGCGCCGGGGTGAGAGCGGCGCTGGTTCCGTCGCGTCATGCCGACGTCGCGGAGCTGTGCGTGGTGACCGAGCACGCGATCGACGAGGACGCGGGCCTGTGCGTGGTCGCCGGAGACCGCCCGGGCCTGCTCGCCGCGATCGCGGCGGCGCTGGCCGCCAGCCGGCTCGAGATTCACGCCGCGCAGATCCACTCGCGCGTGCTGCCGGGCGGCGCAGTGCAGGCGGTCGACGTGTTCTGGGTGCGCGACCCGATCGAAGGAGTCGCCGGCGTCGAGCAGATCTTGCCCAAGCTCCAGCGCGACCTGCGCGCGGTGATCGACGGGGCGGTGAGCCCAGAAGAGCTGCTGCAGTGCCGGCGCGTGTCGCGCTGGAGCGAGCGGCCCCACCCGCCGGTCGCGACCGAGATCGCGATCGACCAAATCAGCTCGCCTCAGCACACCGTGATCGAGGTCGTGAGCAAGGACAGGCCCGGCTTGCTGTTCAGGTTGGCGCAGACCCTGCACGAACAAGGGCTGAGCATCGCGCTGGCCAAGATCAACACCGAGGGAACGCGGGTGGGCGACGTGTTCTACGTCACGCAGGCGGACGGCAGTAAGCTCGAGTCTCCCGCGCGTGCCGAGGCGGTTCGCCAGGCGCTGCTCACGGCGCTGGCCCCGCGCGCGAGTGGATCCTGAGGTCGGCCTGCGGGCAGGGTGGTCGGGCCCGCGCCCGGCGCCGGGCCGAGACAATGTCCATCGCGCCGGCAGCATGACCCGATTGCGATGCCTGCGGTTACTTGACCCTGGGTGTAGTGCGTCCGGGCTGGTAACCCCGGCAGCACGCGACCGCGTGCGGCAAGGCTGAGGGAAGGTCGGGACGCGATGAAAAGATGGAGCACGGTGGTGGCGGCGCTTGCGCTGCTGTCGAGTTGGAGCACGGGCTGCGGTAAGGCGGACGGCGCGGGGTCGACCGGATCGCCTTCGCAGGGACGGTGGGCGCGCCGGCCGCGGCTGCTGCGGGCAATGCCACGACCAGCACCGGCGGAGCTGCCGCCCCGCTGTCGAGCGGCACCGGCGGGATGGCCATGAGCAGCGCCATGCCAATGCTGGGGACGGGCGGCGAGAGCGCCGCGAACGGGGGCACGTCGGGCGGCACCGCGATGGCGGGTACGGGCGGCATGACCGGCACCGCGGGCACCGGCTCGGGTGGCGGGATGGCGCCCCCGGCGGGCGGCAACCCCGACTCCTGCCCGGCGCCCCCGGCTGGCGCTTCCAGTGAATCGCTGGCCGCGCTGGCCCCACGTGTGGATGGGCTCCAACTCGAGCAACGTCGATCCTGGCTATCGCTACTACCTCTACGACACCGCGTTCATGTACGCCAACACGGCGCTGGACCCGAACACCACGTACCGGGTCAAGATGAGCGGCACCTCGATGTCGGGGCCGCTCAACCTCGAGTGGACGTTCACCACCGACGCCGCCGACCCCTGGGGCTTCTGAGTCGGGGTTCGCCTCTTTCCGGCGGCCCTCGCTCGTCCGGCGTTTCTCGGGCTGTCCCGTGCTCCTTGAAAGGAAAGCTACCTTTCCTGCGTCGCACGAAGCGCCCCGAAAACCGCTGTCCTCCGCGATCGGCCGACGCAAAAGGGCGAAACCCGAGTCTGCGCCGGCGGCAGAGGCCAGCTCGGCCCGGGGCC
Source organism: uncultured delta proteobacterium (assembly GCA_963778655.1). GTDB lineage: Bacteria > Myxococcota_A > Polyangia > Polyangiales > JAFGIB01 > CAVZVA01. Next base: position 246,214 of record CAVZVA010000003.1, on the reverse strand, counting down.
GGGTGCCGCCGCCGCGCGATCGGTGTAAGCTCGCGCCACCATGCTGCTGCTGGTGCTGCTCGGCGCCGTCGCCTCGCTGATCGCCGCCGCGCTCACGCTGCCGCCGAGCCGTGAGCTGGTGATCAAGCTCGGCACGCTGATCGAGATGGCCAGGCGTGCCGATGCCGAGGCGTTCAGGGCACGCATCGAGCCGATCAACCCGTTCGTGGACGGCGCCTTCAAGCACAACCGCGTCACCGGGATGCTGCGTGCCGACCTGACGGGCTTCGGCGAAGTGTGCCTGCGGCTGCAGCGCGAGGCCAAGCGGCTCGACCGGCGTGCCCACATCGGCATGCTCCCGCTGCTCGCCTACCTGGCGGCAGCCGGGCTGTGGTTCGCGTTCCTGCGCTGAGGCCTGCGGACCCGAGCGGCCAGGCGGAGCCTAAAGCGGAATCTAAAGCGTCCGCGCGTGGGGCTCACGCGCCCACTGGCGTCAGCTCCACCTCGAACTCCAGCACCACCCGGTGCGGGATCCGAAAGCTGAGGCGGGAGCCCCACAGCGCCATCGTCCAGTGAAAGCCGTATTTCTGCGCAATCGCGGCAAAGATTTGCTCCCGCCGCCGTGGATCATGCACAGGCTGACAGCGCGCCGGATACCAGGGGGTCGAGGGGATGCCCCAGACGTCGCTGCCGGCCACCTCGACCTGTGGGTTTCGCCGCACCCGTCTCACTTTGTAGGAGCGGTCGTCGGTGTACGAGGCCAGCAGGCCATCGATCGCGACCACCCACAGGGGAGTGTCCACGGGGGTTCCATCCCGGCGAAAGCTCCGGACGTTGATACAGGTCGCGCCGGCCAGGGCGGCAAGGTCCTGCTGATCCATGTTTGCGATCTATCAGTCGGCGCCGGGCCCGGACAACGGGAACGCTTGACTATCCCCGGAGGCCATCTACGTTGATCTGAGGCGTGTTTTTGGCGTGGTGCGCGTGCTGCTCGACCTCACGAAACTCCAGGGCCCCGATTTCTGGCACCTCCAGGCGAGCGCCATGGTGGCCTTTTTCTGCCTCTGCGTGCTGGAGGGGCTGATCACCAGGAGGCCAATTTCACAGGAGCCTCCCGCTGAGCTGGTCACCGACATGTTCTATTGGATCGCGCTGCCGGCGGTCCGGATGGGCACGCGGGTGGTCCTGGCCGGCCTGCTGGCCCTGCTGATGGGCAGCTTCACCCTGCGGGCCGCCCCGGACGCGTTCAACGGCTTCGGCCCGATCGCCCGCCAGCCCAAGCTCGCGCTGATCGCCGAGCTGTTGGTGTTGATGGACCTGTCCTCGTATTGGGTGCACCGGCTGTTTCACAGCGTGCCGTTTCTGTGGCGCTTCCACGCCATCCATCACAGCGCGACCGACATCCGCTGGTCCACCACCGGGCGCGTCCATCCGCTCAACGAGCTGGTCAACTACCTGTTCGCGATCGTGCCCTGTTTCCTACTGGGCTTTCCCATCAGCGTGGTGCTTCCGCTGATGCCGGTGATGGTGGTGTACGCGGTTGCCGCCCACACTCAGTGGAACCTGTCATTCGGCCCCCTGGGGGTCGTGCTCGCGAGCCCGCGCTTTCACCGCTGGCACCACACGCTCTCGCACGAGGGCGGCAACAAGAACTTCTGCAACGTGTTTGCGTTCTGGGATCTGGTGTTCGGCACCTACTATCTGCCCTCCGATCGCTTGCCGCAGGTGTTTGGGCTCGACTCCGATCGCGTGCCGGAGAGCTACCTCGGCCAGCTCGCCTTCCCGTTCCGGCGGCCGAGCCCGGCCGCCACCGCAGCCGGCGCGCTGCCAGGGCCGGCGCAGGGCGCCGCGCGCCAGGCTGACCCGGCGGGCGCCGCGCGGGTCGTCGGCGAGCCACGTCGCCAGACGGCGCGGGCCAGCCACGCGCCCGAGGCGACTGCGGGCTTCGGGCAGGACCCGGCCTCGGACTAGGTTGGTCCTCGCGGTTGCACTCGGGCCTTGCGGCTGGCGGGTTTCATACCTACAAACGAGCGGAAGCGCCGCCCGGGCGTCTCGGCCTCATGCACCGTCGATCGATCGCAGTCGCCGTCGCGCTCGGGATCTTCCTGCTGCTGCTCTTCTGGACGCACGCGTACTTCGCGGACCGACTGGTGCGCGCCACCGCGCTGCCCCAACCCTGGAGAGCGATCGCCTCTGGCGTGATCCTGGCGCTCGGCATCTCGATCATCGCCAACCCGCTGGTCGAGCGCACCTTCGGGCCGCGCGCCGGCCGCGTGCTCGGCTGGCCTGCGTACATCTGGATGGGCTGCTGCTTCTACCTGCTGATCGCGTTGTGGACCAGCGACCTGCTGCTGCTGCTCACCGGCCTGCGTGGCGTACACGTCCAGCGCGTGCGCGCGCTCGCGGTCTGCGGCCTGACTCTGGCCGTGGTCGGCTCCGGCATGCGCGCCGCGCTCAAGGCGCCGGCCCACAAGCTGGTCGACGTGGCGCTTCCGGGCTGGCCGCTGGCGCTCGATGGCTATCGCATCGTGCAGATCAGCGATATCCACGTCGGCTCGCTGCTGCGACGACCGTTCATCGAGCACTTGGTGCAGCGCTGCAATGCGCTGCAACCGGATCTGCTGGCGATCACCGGCGACCTGGTCGACGGCAGCGTCACCCATCTGGGCGGCGAGATCGCGCCGCTTGCGGAGCTGCGCGCGCGCGATGGGGTCTACTTCGTGACCGGCAACCACGATCACTTCTCCGGCGCGGAGCGCTGGGTACAGCGCGTGCGCGAGCTCGGCATCGAGGTGTTGCGCAATCGGCGCGTGCCGATCGAGCATGACGGGGCGCGCTTCGAGCTGGCCGGGGTCGACGATCTTTCCAGCCGCCGGCTGGAGGCGGGACCGCACGGCTTCGACCTGGACGCCGCGCTCGCGGGCTGGGACGGGCAGACGCCGCTGGTGCTGCTCTCGCACGACCCGCGCGCGTTCGAAATGGCGCGCAAGCGCGGGATCGGGTTGCAGCTCTCCGGCCACACCCACGACGGCCAGCTCTGGCCGTTCCGCTTCATGGTGCGGCTGCAGACGCGCTTCCTCGCCGGGCTCTACCGCAGCGGCTCCTCGGCCCTGTATGTCAGCCGGGGCACCGGCTTCTGGGGTCCACCCGTGCGCGTGGGCGCGCCCTCGGAGATCACCGAGCTACGCCTGAGGTGTGCAGGTTCGTGAGCCCGCTGCGGGCGCAGCCGGCGCTCACTCGTATTGCAGCGCCTCGATCACGTCGAGGCGCGAGGCCGCGCGCATCGGCAGCCAGGCGGCCACCACCGCCACCACCTGCGCCAGCACGCAGGTCTCGATCACGCCCCACAGCGAAGGTTGCCAGGAGAGGTGCCAGCCCACCTGAAAGCGCAGCAGCTCGCGCACCAGGTAGGCGGAGAAGCCCAACCCGAACGCGACGCCGAGCAGGCTTGAGGCCAGCCCTATCAGCGATGCCTCGGTCACGAACATGCGCCCGACTTGGGAGCGCAGGGCGCCGATCGCGCGCAGCACGCCGAGCTCGGTGCGGCGGTCGATCACCGTCACCAGCAATGTATTGACGATGCCGAGCACTGCGACGATCACCGCGACCATCTCGGTGGCCCGCGTCAGCGCGAACGAGGAGTCGAGCAGCTTCATCATCTCGTCGCGGTACTCGCGGTTGCCGAGCGCCATCAGGTGATAACGCGTGCTCCACTTGCTGGCGATCCGTTGCCGCACGCTCGCCACCGAGGCGCCCTTGCGCAGGTAGACGCCGAACGAGTCGACCAGTCGGTCGTGCCAGATGCGGCTATAGGCGCCGTGGGTGGTGCACAGCACGCCGAGATCGCTGTTGTAGTCCACGTAGACCAGCGCAATGCGGAACGCCCGCGGCCCCTCGGGCGTCTGCAGGCGTACCACGCTGCCGACGCCGACGCGGAACGCGCGCGCGAAGGTCTCGCTGGCGGCGAGCGCCTCGCCGGCCGCGATCTGCGGCAGCGCGCTGTCGAGATCGCCCGACACCACCGCGATCTCATTGTAGCGGCTGTAGCCCTGCAGGTCGTACGACATCAGGTAGAACGGCCGGCCCTGATAGCTCTGGCGTACCATGCGCACCGGGTCGACCAGCGCCACGCCGGGCAGCGCGCGGATGCCGTCGCCGAGCGATTCGGGCAGCGGGTGATCGTATTGCACCTTGGGATCGCGGCCCGCAAACACGAACACGTCGGCGCGTACCGAGCGGTTGAACCAGGACGCGGTGTTGTGCTTCATCGAGGCCACGAAGGCGCTGGCGTTGACCACGTTGGCCAGCGCCATCCCCAGCGCCGCGATCGCGACCGCATTGCGGCCGGCGTCGCGCTCGAAGCCCACCGCGCCCAGCCGGGCCGCCGGCCCCAGCCGCCGCGCCACGCGGCGGCCGAACGCGGCCACTGCGCGGCCGATCCCCGGCGCGAGGAACGCGGCTGCGAAGGCGAGGCTGGTCGACACCGTGTAGCCCAGCAGGTAGCTCTCGCGCACGTGTGCGACGTACGCGGTCAGAGCCGCCAGCAGCAGCGCCGCCGCAGCCGCTTTGAGCGAGGTGCCCGAGCTGCCGAGCGCCGCGTCCGAGGCCTCCACCTGTTTGCGCATGGCCGACGCCGGCTCGATGAACGCCGCGCGGCGCGCGGGAAACACCGCCGCGACGAAAGAGGCCGCCACGCCGAAGCCCGCCGCCCACAGCAGCTCGGACGCGCTCACCGTCAGGTGCTTGGGCTTGATCGTCATGTACAGCGCGGAGACGGTGCGCGCCGCGACGTTGAGCACGCCGCGCGCCAGCAGCCAGCCGAAGCCGAGCCCGAGCGCCGAGCCCAGCGCCCCGAGCAGCAGGCCCTCGCCCACGAACAGCGCGAGGATCTGCCGGCGCGTGGTGCCCAACGAGCGCAGGATCCCGATCTCGCGGCGGCGCTGGGCCACTGCGATCGCCAGCGCGTTGTACACGATGAAGCCGCCGACGAAGAGCGTGACCAGCGAAGCCAGCGAGAGCCCGAGCTTGAAGCCGGCGAGGATTCGCTCCGCTTCCTCCGACCTGCGCTCGGGGCGGGTCACCGCGGCCTTGCCGCCCAGCGCGCGCTCGATCCGCGTCGCCAGCGCGGCCTTGTCCACGCCGGGCTTGGCCACCACGTCGATGTGATCGAAGCGCCTGCCGCGGCCGAACGCGATCTGCGCCGCGTATACGTCCATCAGCAGCAGGTCGCCGCCGAACACCTTGGCCGGCCCGCGTGCCGACAGCGTACCGCGCACGTTGAACTCGGCGCGGCCCTGAACCGTCTCCAGCGTCAACGTGTCGCCGGGCTTGAGCCCGGTGCGCTTGGCGAAGGTCTTGGTCACCAACACGCCGTGCGGATCGTTGAGGAACTCGAGGTCGTCGGCGATCTGCACATCGTTGGAGGTGACCTCGTAGTCGCGCACCTTGCTGTCGGAGAGCGTGTCGACGCCGAGCACCGCCAGCTGCAGGCCGCGTTTGACGTCCAGCGCGGTCTCCTCGATCACCGGCACCGCGGCCTCGACGCCGTCGACCTTGCGCACCACCTCCAGCAGCCCCTCGGCCACGCCGGTGCCGACGCCGACGCTGAGCGCGGTCTTGCCCGAGATGCCCTGGATCGCGTTGCGGAACGCGGCCACCACCGAGCCGTTGACCGCGCCGATCGCGAAGATCACCGCTACCCCGAGCATGATCCCGACCAGCGTCAGCAGCGTCCGTGCCGGCGCGGTCTTGAGATAGCGGAGCGAGATCAGGCGGATCAGGTGGCGCAACTCAACCTGCCTCCGCACCGGGTCCGGCGCTCGCGGCGGCCGCGTCGCTGCGCAGCCGCCCGTCCGCGATCTCCACCACGCGATCGCAGACCGCTGCGGCGCGCGGGTCGTGGGTCACCATCACCACTGAGCAACCGTGCTCGCAGGCGGCGGCCTTGAGCAGCGCGAGCACGCCCTGCCCCGACTCCGAGTCGAGGTTGCCAGTCGGCTCGTCGGCCAGCAGTAGCAGCGGCCGCGGCGCGAGCGCGCGGGCCACCGCCACGCGCTGCATCTCGCCCCCGCTGAGCTCGTCGGGCCGGTGGCCCAGTCGTGCGCCCAGGCCCACGCGGCCGAGCCACTCGTCGGCGCTGCGCTCCGCCGCGGCGCGCCGCGCGCCCGCGAGCAGCAGCGGCAGCGCGACGTTCTCGCGCGCGCTCAGCAGCGGCAACAGATTGAAGAATTGAAACACCAGCCCGATCTTGTCGCGGCGCAGGCGGGTGCGCGCGCCGTCGTCTAGGCTGGAGAGCGCGTGGCCGCCGATCCTCACCTCGCCGGCGCTGGGCCGGTCGAGCGCGCCCAGCAAGTTCAGCAAGGTCGACTTGCCGGAGCCCGAGCGCCCCACGATCGCCACCATCTCGCCAGCCGACACCGCCAGCGAGACCCCGCGCAGCGCGCTCACCTCCACCCGGCCGAGACGATAGGTCTTGTGTATATCGAGCGCCTCCACCGCGGCTGGCATGGCGCGAGTCTACCTATCGGGGCTGGCGAGTCGAGCGTGCAGGCGGGCGGGCTCTCGGGCCATCGCCGCAGGCGGCCTTGACCGCGTTCGGGCCTTGCTCTACACCGGTGTGCAAGATGGACCGCAATCGGCGCGCGTCGAGCATGCATCCGCACACGTGGGTACTCCCGCGCGCGGCGCAGCCGAAGGTCCGTGCCTCGGCGAGCTTCCTGCTCGAGGGAGGCATCTGCGGCGCCAAGGGAGGCACGAGCTAGGCGGCTTTCGCACCCATCTGGACGCGTGACGAAGCCGCCTCGGGAATCTCCCAGGCGGCTTCGCTGTTCTTTGGTGTCCGCTCGGTGCGGGCACTGCGTACGAGGAGATCCCGACATGCACCCCTGTGCGCTGTGCAAGATGATCGCGAAGCGCCCTCCGGACGACGCCGTCAGCTGGGTTTACGAGGACGAGCTGGCGGTCGTGCTGGTGGACGCGGCTCCCTCGCAACGCCGCCACGCGCTGGTGGTGCCGCGCGTGCACTGCGCGGCGCTCGAGGATCTCGGCGAGCGCACGTCGGTCCACCTGCTCAAGCTCGGGCTGCGGGCGGCCCGTTCACTGGGCGTCTCGCCCGAGGACACCTTGCAGGTGCTGCTCGAGGGTCCGAGCGAGGGCGAAGGCAACCACGTGCACGTGCGCGTCAGCGCTCGCGAGCGCGAGCCCGCGCCGCGCGAGTGAAGGCTGCTTCCGCATCGCCGAACGCGGACGCCGAACCACGCGCGGTGACCTTCACCCCCAAAAGCTAGCAGCGCAGGAATGTAGCAGGTGCACCAAAGCTGCACGCTGCGCACGTTTGGTGTGACCGGCATGCACCGGTCTTGGTTTCGATTCGCGCTGCGATGAAAACGGCGCATGACACGCGTGTTACGAGTGCGTCCTTTCGTGAAAGAAGGCTTGCCATTGCACGCCCGGCGTCCTAATCCAAGGCCGCGCAATCGTCGAGGCCTCAGCGCCACACGCGCATCTCAATGCACAACCCGCGCACCTCGCCGCCGCCCCCTCCCCCGAGGACGAAGCCCGCAGCCAAGGGCGCGCTCGCGCCGCCGCAGGAGCTCAACAGCACGCGGCTCGCGGGCTGCAGCTACGTTCTGCTGGAGAGCGTGAGCGCGGGCTCGATGGGCAGTGTCCATCGCGCGCGCCAGCTCCCGCAACAACGCGAAGTGGCGATCAAGATCCTGCACCCGCATCTGGCCAAACGCAGCAGCGTGGCGGCGGCATTTTGGCGTGAAGCCCAGGCGGGACGGCTGATCAAACACCCCAACGTGGTGCAGATCCTCGACTTCGGCCGCGACCCGCACAGCGACTGCGCGTTCATGGTGATGGAGCTGCTCGGCGGGCGCACGCTCGAGGATCTTCTGCGCGAGCGCCGGGTGCCCGAGGTCCGCTGGACCGCCGAGATCATGACCCAGATCCTCACCGCGCTGGCCGCCGCGCACGACCTCGGCATCGTGCACCGCGACATCAAGCCCGAGAACGTGATCGTGGACAGCGGCCAGGACGCGGGCGGCAAGCCCGTGGACGTGGTCAAGGTCTGCGACTTCGGCATCGCCCGCGTTCCGTTCGCCGGCCCCGCGAGCTCCGCGCGCAAGGACAGCACGCTCGAAGGCACGGTGTGCGGCACGCCCGAGTACATGTCGCCGGAGCAGGCGCAGGCGCGATCGGTCGACCGCATGACCGACATCTACGCTTGCGGCGTGATGCTCTACGAGATGGTCACCGGCAGGCTGCCCTTCGAGGCCGAGAGCGCGATCCAGATCGTGCTGCAACACATCCACAGCCGGCCGCGCCGTCCGCGCAAGCTGCGACCGGAGCTCGACCCGCGGCTCGAAGCGATCATCTTGCGCGCCATGGCCAAGGATCCGCGCGAGCGCTTCACCGGCGCGCGTGCGATGCGTGCCGCGCTGCTGCAGTGGTTGGAGGCGACGCAGCACGAGGCGACCTCGTTGGCGCAGCAGCCGACCACGCCTCAGAGGCCGCTGAGCGACGACCAGGCGGCGGCGCTTGCGCCGGCGCCCCGTACCCGGCTCGACTCGGCGTTTGCGCTGCTGTTGCGCGCGCGCGCACGCCGCGCGCGCTGGACCACGGCCGTCGTGCTCGGCTCGCTGGCTCTGGTGGCGCTCGCCGGCGCCGTCCTCGCGCGCTAGCTGCTAAATGACCGAATCACGATTCGGGAACGGCCATGCCGACCGGTCATGCAGCGGTGCGCCGGATGCCGCACCACCGCCAGAGGGTGAATGCGCGAGGCTTTGCCTCGCGCACAGGGAGTCGGCGCGACTTCCCGACAATCAAAGGAGAAATCAGAGGTTGTGATTCGATCCCGAATCGCGAGCTCTGATTTAGGGGATCCGCCCACCGCCTTCGATATGGGAAAGGCGCGGGCATCGCGAGAAGCCGGCGAGCACGGGTGTATCCTGGCTTCCCGCCTTCTTGTTGCATCTCTGCAGGGCCAGTCCCGGGCGCGGCCCGGGTCCGCGGGCGTGGCGGCGCCAGCAAGGGAGCGTGCTCGTGAAACCATTGATCAAGAGCTTCTTGAACGGATGCCTGGTCATCGTTCCGACCGTGGCCACGCTGTACGTGGTGTATCTGGTCTTTCTCAAGATCGACGGCTTGCTCGGCCTGCGCATCCCGGGCCTCGGCTTCCTGGTGACCATCGCCCTGATCACCGCCATCGGCGCGCTCACCACCAACGTGGTGGGCAAGCGCCTGGTGGGGCTGCCGGACCGCCTGCTGACGCGGCTGCCATTGATCAAGCTGATCTACACCGCGTTGCGCGACCTGATGGCCGCGCTGGTCGGGCAGAAGAAGACCTTCGAGCGCCCGGTGCTGGCCACACTGAGCGAAGACGGCGCGCTTCAGGCCTTCGGCTTCGTGACGCGCGAGGACCTGTCGGCCTTCGGGCTGCCCGACCACGTGGCGGTCTACCTGCCGCAGTCGGTGAACTTCGCGGGCCAGCTGGTGGTGCTGCCGCGCGCGCGTGTGCGCGCGCTCGAGGTCGAGTCCTCGCAGCTGTTTCCGTTCATCGTCTCGGGCGGCATCGCCGGTACGTAGGTCCTGCGGGCAAAGCCGTCGGGGCCCCAGCCACCCGCGAGGGTCGCTGCGCGCCCGCGTCGATGGCTGTGCAACCGCCCATGATCGAGCTTCTGGGCTTTGTGCTCAGTTGTAGCGTCGGTGCCTCTGAGCGGGAAGCGCAGGTCTCGATCACTGCGGGGAGCAGACTTTGCCTGGGCCGCCGTTGATGTTGCGGCAGTCGTAGCCGTCGCGGCATTGCGACTTGTCGGTGCAGGCGGGGAAGCACAGCGTGCGCTCGCTGGGCCCCTCGTTGTCGGTTCGCACCGACTCCTGATCGCAGTACGAGCCCGGCAGGCATTCCTCGGGATTGCCGGGCATCGCGCAGGGCAGCGAGCACAGGCCGTTCTTGCCGCTGGTAATGCACACGCCGGCTGGCCCGCACTCGGTGGAGTGCTTGCAGGTCGCTCCGATCAGCGTGCCGCCGCCGCCGCGCCGCGCGCAGCCGCCGAGCGCGAGCGCCGGCACGAGCGACGCCAGGACCAGTAAGTTGCGCATGCGCGCAGCATAGCACCGGCGGCAGGCTCGCGGCCGCCGCGCCAGCAAGGCGGTGACGGCGCACAATTCGGGCGGACCGCACCATGCTGCCACAGCCGCGGTTTCCGCGTTTCGCTCGAGGAATTCGCGCTGGTTCGAGCAATTCATGACGCTGTAGCCGGCAAGCGTCGCATGTTACGATCCGGCCCTCGTGGTGCAGGGCGATCGCAAGCAACAGCGCTCTCCGTCTTCGATCCCGCCGGCGCTGATCGGCCGCGCGCTGATCGGTCACACGCTCGACGAGCGCTATCGCATCGACGCCGAGCTGGGAGCCGGTGGCATGGGCGCGGTCTACCGCGCCACGCACCTCAAGCTCGGCAGCCCGGTCGCGATCAAGCTGCTGCTCGACCAGTACGCGTCCAGTCGCTCGCTGCGCAAGCGTTTCGAGCGCGAGGCCAAGGCGTTGGCCGCGTTGCGCCATCCCAATATCGTGGCGGTCACCGACTACGGCCTTTCGGGCGACATCCCGTACCTGGTGATGGAGCTGCTCGAGGGTGAGACGCTCGGGCGCCGGCTCAAGCGCGGGCCGTTCCCCAGCGCCCAGGTCAAGGAGCTGATCAGCCAGCTGCTGCGCGCGCTCTCGTTCGTGCATGCGCAGGGGCTGGTGCATCGCGATCTCAAGCCCGGCAACGTGTTCTTCCAGCGCCTGCCCGAGGGCGAGGAACAGCTCAAGCTGCTCGACTTCGGCTTGGCCAAGGTGGTCGAGCCCGATCCCACGGTAACCGATCCGAATCTCACGCTGGCGGGCGAAGCGGTGGGCACGCCGGCATACATGGCGCCGGAGCAGATCTCGGGCGGCGCGGCCGACGCCGGCAGCGACGTGTACGCGGTGGGCGTGTTGCTGTTCCAGCTCATGAGCGGCCGGCTGCCGTTCGAGGGCGAGCCGATGGAGCAGCTGCGGGGCCACCTGGTGGAGGCGGCTCCGAGCTTGAGCTCGGCCTGCCCGCGCGGTCCGGTGCGGCCGGAGCTCGAGGCCCTGGTGCAGCGCGCGATGGCCAAGCAGCCGGCGCAGCGCTTCCGCGACGCCGCCGAGATGCTCGCGGCGCTCGAGGCCGTGCCGCAGCCCTGGACTACGAGCGATTCGCTGCCGGCCGAGCAGCCGAGCGGCGTGCTCGCGGTGGCGCCGACCGTGGTCGACACCGCGCGTTCCGACGCTGCGGGCGCGGAGCCTGGCGCGGGCGCCGAGCCGGCCGGAGGCACGGCCCCCGAGGCCGGCGCGGGCGCGGCGCAGGCCCCGCCGCTGGCGGCTGCGGACGCCGCGCTCGCCGTGTCGGCGCCCGCACGCGATTCCGCCGCGCAGCCGCGCAGCTTGCTGTTCGCGTGGCTGAGCTTCGGCGCGGTGGTCGGCCTCTCGCTGGTGGCGTTCGCCGCCTTCGAGCTGCACGCCGGCGGTGCGGCCAGGCACACGCGCGCGCTGGCGAAGCCGCGCGCGCAGCCGCCCGCGCCGCTGCAGGCCTTGCCCGCGGCGCTGCGCGCAGCGCAGGGCGGGGCTGCGGCGCCGGCCGCAGCACCGGCAGCGACCGCGCCCGCCGCGCCCGCCGCGGCACCTGAAAGCGAGCAGCCGGCCGCAGCGACGGCCGCGGCCGACGAAGCGAGCGCGCCCGTCGCCGCGCCTGCGCCGCCTGCGCCGCCTGTGCCGCGAGCGCGTCCGGTGCCCCGCCCGCCCGCCCGCAATCCCTGGGCGCACGGTACGCCGCACGGCCTGCGCACGCTGCGCAAAGTGGTCAACGCCGGCGGCTTCGCCAGCGATCGCGGCATCGGCCTGCTGCGCCGATACATCTATAAGTACCCCGATGATCCGCGAGGCCGACTGCTGCTGGCACACCTCTACATGAATCGTCACTGGCGCACCGACGCGTTGCGCGAGTTCGCCGCGGCCGTGGAGATCGACATGAGCGCGCGCGGCGCTCCGGAGATGCTGCCGGCTCTGCTCGCGCTGGTGGCCCACGGCGACGTGGCCGATGAGGCGGCGCGCCTGGTGTACAAGGCCTACGGCAAGGAGGCGCTGCCCGCGCTCGATCGTTCGCTACGCGCACGATCACCCAAGAGCGAGGGCTACAAGCGTCTGCACGCGCTGCGCACCCGCATTGACTGAGCCGCGACATCCCCGCAAAGCTTCTGGAGCGCAAGCGTGCGGCGTTGCGCGCTTCACGGCGATTTGCTACGGCAGAGATGAGGGTGCGGGACGGTAGCTAGGAGGACGGCAGTGCGGCGACTCTTCGGTGGGGTTGAGGGGCGCATCCGCGTCGCCTGCGCGCTGGCCATGGTCGGCTGCGTGCAGTGCAGCGCGAACAGCGATAGCGGTCCACGCCCGATGTACTCGGTGGGACCGCCCATGGCTTTGCCGGGCACCGGCGGCACGCTGGCGCCGGGTAGTGGTACGGGCGGGGCCAGCCTGCCGCCGGTCGGTGTAGGCGTTGCGGGGCAGGGGCCGGTCGCGATGGGCGCGGGCGGCGTGGGCGGCACGGGCGGTGTGCTCGGAACCGGCGGTGCCGGCGTCGCCGGGATGGGCACGGGCGGCATGGGTACCGGTGGCATGGGCACCGGTGGCATGGGCACGGGCGGCATGGGCACGGGCGGCATGGGCACCGGTGGCATGGGCGCTGCGGGCGCAGGCGGAACGTCGGCCAGTGGCGAGCCCACCAGTGGGCTGCTGGCTGGGGTGCTGGAAGAGCACAACAAAGTGCGCGCGGGGGTCATGACCGACATGCCGCTGCCGCCATTCACCTGGTCGCAGATGCTCGCCGACTACGCCCAGGAATGGGCCGACACGGTCGCCATGGACTGCAACCCGCGCCATCGCACCAATCCCCCGTACGGCGAAAATCTCGCGGTCTTCACCTCCTTCGGCGCGGGGTCCCAGCGCACCGGCGTCGACGCGGTCGACGCGTGGGCGGCCGAGGACAGCTGCTGGACCTACGGGCTGTTCATGCGCACCGACCAGTGCAACCAGAGCTGCTATCTCGCGATGTCCAGCGATGGCTGTGGCCACTACACCCAGATCGTCTGGCGGAACAGCACGCAGGTCGGCTGCGGCGCGTCCACCTGCATGATGGGTGGCGGCACCACGTCGATCTACATCTGCAACTACGCGCCGCAGGGCAACATCATCGGTCAGGCGCCCTACTGAGTGGCGCGGCAGCCGCGGGAGCAAGCAGCAGGTGCGCGACGCCCGGCTGCCAACGCGCCGGTGCAGAGTTGAGCTGCCGAGATAGTCTTCTGAGCGCGCGGACGAGCGCAGCGGATTGCCCGCGTCCACATCGCAGTGCCATGTGTCATGTGCGTTGATTGGCTCCCATTCGGGGTCGTTTGGACGCGCGGCTGAGCGCGCCAGGGCTGAGGTGGAGGAGTTGAGATGATTGATGTTGGGCAAGGCCCCGAGCGGGCTTACGGTTGGCTTACAGCGTCGCTTCGCGGACCTTTCTTGGTTTCCTTGATCGGTGCGCTCGCTGGCCTCGGCGCCGGCTGCGCGGCTTCGAAAAACAACAGCGGCAACCCGAGCAACCCGGGCGTCAGCACGCCCATGGACGGCCTCACGGGCACCGGGGGTACGCTCCCGCCGGGCGCCGGCAATGCCGCCGGCAACACCGGTCTTGCGAGCGGCCAGGGCGGCACGGGAGTCTCCGGCGGCAACGGCATGCCGGCGGGCGGCGGCGGTGCAGGCGCCGGGGTTCCGTCCGGTACGGGCGGCGTCGGCGCCGGCAGCGCGGGTAGCACCGCCGGCAGCGGCACCGGTGGCGTGAGCGGCGGTACGGCGGGTATGAGCGGCGGCACCGCAGGCATGAGCGGCATGGCGGGTATGAGCGGCATGGCGGGTATGAGCGGCGGCGGCGACAAGCCGCCGTGCGAGCAGAGCGCGAGCCAGACCGTGATCATCGGCGACTCGTACATCAACTGGGCCTCGCACACGCTGCCGGCGGACCTCGCCAACGTGGCCGGCGAGACCTGGCGTCTGTACGCGCAGGGCGGCGCCTCGATGGCGCAGGGCGGGATCGCGCAGCTGATTCCCGATCAGTTCGAGAGCGCGGTCTCGGCCGATCCCAACATCAAGTTCGTGGTGATGGATGGCGGGGGCAACGACATCCTGATTCCCGACGCGACGATGTACCCCACCGCCAACTGCAAGAACGAGTCGAACGCGGCCAGCGATCCGATCTGCCAGATGATTGTCAAGCAATCGTTCGACACCGCCGACAAGCTCTTCGATCGCATGGCCGAGGTCGGCGTTACCGACGTGCTGTACTTCTTCTACCCGCACGTGCCCAACGGCACGGCGCTCGGTGGAGACGATCCGAACGCGACCCTCGATTACGCGCTGCCGATGATCAAGGCACAGTGCGAGGGCACGTTCCAGAGGACCGGCAAGGTCCGCTGTCATTTCGTGGATCTGATCCCCGTCTTCGAGAACCACCCGGAGTACTTCGCGGCCGGCGACATCCATCCCAACTCCATGGGCTCGGCCGCGATGGCTCAGGCGATCTGGGCCAAGATGACGGCCGACTGCGTCGCCCAGCACTCCAGCAACAGCTGCTGCATGCCGTAGCGCCGGGCACGCCGTCCCAGGCGTGCCACGGGCGTGCTAGCCTGCCTGCACCGGTGTGCGCCCCCCGCGCTCGCCGGTGCGGGCGATGGAGCGGAGCCAAACGCGCATCCTGACGACGCACGCGGGCAGCTTGCCGCGGCCGGCGGCGCTGAGCGCGCTGCAGGCGGCACAGGCGCGCGGCGAGGTCGTCGACCCGGCGCAGCTGCAGGCGCTCGCCGACGCCGCCACCGCCGAGGTGATCGCGCGCCAGCTCGAGCTCGGCCTCGACCTGATCAACAACGGCGAGGTTGCGCGCGAGAGCTTCTTCACCTACCTGCGCCATCGCATGAGCGGCTTCGGCGGCCAGAGCCAGCGCCGCGCGATGGGCGATCTGTTGCGCTATCCGAGCTACTTGGAGGAGCGCAGGCGGGTGCGCGGGCTGCGCGCCAACGTCGACTTGCTGCACGCGCCGCAAGCGGTCGCTGAGGTGCGCTACGTATCAGCAACGCCGATCGAGCAGGAGTGCGCGCAGCTGCGGCGCCTGCTCGAGCCCCATTGCGGCGCCTATCGCGAGGCGTTCGTGTCCTCGCCCTCGCCGGGGATCGTGGCCGCGGCGATGCAGAACGCGTTCTACGACGACCTCGAGAGCTACGTCGGGGCGCTCGGCGAGGCGCTGCACACCGAATACCGCGTGATCGCCGACCACGGCTTCGTGCTTCAGATCGACGCGCCGGACCTCGCGCTCGAGCGCCACACCTTGTTTCAGGACAAGCCGCTGTCCGAGTTTCTGGCGTTCATGCGCGTGGTCGTGGACGCGCTCAACCGCGCGCTTTCAGGCGTGCCTCCCGAGCGCGTGCGCCTGCACGTGTGCTGGGGCAACTACGAGGGCGCCCACGACCTCGACGTCGCGCTGCAGGACATCTGGCCCGAGCTTGCCCGAGTGCGCGCTGGAGCCTTTCTGCTGTCGATGGCCAATCCGCGTCACAGCCACGAGTACCATCTCTTCGAAAGCGGCTGCTTGCCGCAGAACGCGCTGCTGATTCCTGGCGTGATCGACACCACCACCAATTACGTCGAGCACCCCGAAGCGGTCGCCGACCGGCTGCTGCTGGTCGCGCGCGCGCTGGGGGCCCCCTCGCGCGTGATCGCCGGCACCGACTGCGGCCTGGAGACTTCGGCCGGCGCCAGCAACGTCGTGCCCGAGATCGCCTGGGCCAAGCTGCGCGCGCTGGTCGAAGGCGCGCGGATCGCGTCGGCGCGCCTGTTCGGCTGAGCGCGCCCGCGCGGGGCTCACCACCACATGATCGCGGACACCATGAAGGTGTCCCGGTCGGGCTTGAGGCCCACGCTCGGCCAGGCGGGGCTCACCCCGTCGCCGTTGAGGTAGTGCGTGTACTGCAGCACGAACTGCTCGTGGCTGACGAACTGCGAGCGGAAGATCAGCTTGGGCGAGAGCGCGTGAAAGCTCTGGCTGCTGTGCGACAGGTCGGGCTGCACCCAGTCGTAGCGCCCGCCGATGCCCATGAAGCCAAACGGCGTGTACACCAGCTCGCTGCCCCATTTGAGCTTGTCCTTGGCGCCGGTGAACATCGGGTCCTTGCTGGCGACGTGGTTGTACATGCCGAAGATCGACCACACCACGTCTGGGCCCTGGCCCCAGAACGCCTCCGGATAGCGCAAGAAGCGCGCGAAGCTGAAGCTGTGCTGCCACAGCACGCTGTCGATGGTTCCGCTGCCGGTGGCGTCGGGACCGAAGAAATTGTCGCGCAGATTCCAGCCGGCCAGCGAGTGCAGCAGCTCGAGGCCCTCGCCCACACGCAGCGGATTGCGCGAGCTCAGGTGCGCATAGCCGATGTAGCCGTCGCCAAAGCGGCTGCCCACCAGCTTGATGTCGGCGCCCACCACCGTGATGCGGCCGTCGACCTCGCCCATCAAGCGCGCGTCGTCGGTCCAGGTGCTGAGGTAGTGCGCGCCAATCTGCAGCTCGTCGGTGTACGCGAGCTGCACGTGCGCGTGGTGTACCAGCTGCGTGCCCTGCTGGACCGGGCCGGCGTAGGGCAAGTAGGGCGGGTTCGGCTGGGGCAGGCCGTCGACCAGCGGCGGCATCTCGAGCTTGGCGCCGATGCCGTGCTCGAGCGTCAGCGTGAGCGTGTCGCTCAGGTTGTAGAAGCCGGTCAGCGTCTCGCCCGCGACGTGCGTGCGACCAATCAGGTAGCTGTCGTAGGCGCCCGCGTCGTAGCGGCCGGCCGCGCCGTAGCGGTTCGCGAACACGCCCACGTTCCAGATCAGGCCGCCGTGGGCGCCGAGCAGGTCGGCCTCGTTGAGCGTGATGTAGGCCTGGTTGATCCCGAGCTGAGATTGCAGGTTGCGGTAGCCGCCGTCGGTCATGTTGTAGGCGGCGATCAGCACGTTGCCGGTCACGCGCGTGTTGCCGTACGAGAAGTGCAGCTCCGCCCAAGGGCCGGGCTGGGTGTTGGTGTAGCGCCAGTCGGTGAAGGTACCGTCCGGGATCTGAGGCGGGGAGTGGAGCTTGAGCCCGGTGCCGGCCTCGGGCACGAATCCCTTGCCCGAGCCGAAGCCCACGCGCATCGGCGCGCGCATGAAGCCGTGGAAGTCGAACTTCCACTCGCTCTCGGTGGGGGTGGTGGTCAGGGTTTGTGTCGCCGGCGCGGCCAGCTCCAGCGTGCCCGTCTGCGGGGTGCCCGGGGCGAGGCCCACCTGAGGCGCCGCGCGCGGCACCGAGCTCGTCGTGGTCGCGGCCGGCTGCGCTGCCGCTGGCTCGACGCTCGCTGCCGGTTGTGCCCTGCTCGCCGGGGCCGGGGCCGGGGCCGGGGCTGGGGCCGGGGCCGGGGCCGGGGCCGGGGCTGGCTGCGCGACCTCGGCTGGCGCGGCCTCCGACGGCGGGGCCAGATCCAGCGACGTCGCCGACGGCGCGAGGGTCTGTGCGGGCTCGCTCGGCTGATCGCCGGGCGCGGGCTGCGTCGCTGTGCCCTGGTCGGATTGTTGGGCGTGTGCGACGGCGCTGCCGAAGCACAGTACTAGGGTGGTGGCAAACGCTGCGCGCATGCGGCCTCTTCCGTCGTCGTGGGTGGAACGCAAACGCGTCGTCGCTTGCGCGTGCTCTGGCGTAGCCTCTAGCGAACGAAGGCCAGGTCGTCGATGCAGAGGTCGAAGTCGAGACCCTGGTTGACCTGGAACTGCAACGAGTAGACGTTCTTGACGTCGAAGGCCGAGTACGCGGCACCCCAGCCGGACTGGCGCATGTCGGCGAACATGATGGTGTACGGCTTCCAGTCCATGGTCAGCGTGAGCGCCTTGCCCCAGTCGTCGTTGCAGGCGGTGGCGCCGCTGCTGACGCTGTCGTCGCACACGCCGCCCTCGGGCGCGGTGTTCTTGTCCTTGAGGCTCACGCGAATCGCGCCGGTCGAGCCCGCGTTGGCCTTGGCCCAGAAGCTGATGCCCTTGTACATGCTGGCGTCGTAGGGCGACTTGGTGCCCGTGCCGCCGTCACCGCCGCCGCTGGTGGGCCCGAGATCGGTGCCCATGCCCGCGCCCCACATGGTGAAGCCGCTGCCGGACATGCACAGCGCGAACATGCTGTCGCAGCGATCGACCTTGGTCGCGTCCGGCAGCGCGCCGGGCGGCGGCATCTGCGTGCCGGTCCCGTCGTTGAACATGTAGAACCCGCCCCCGCGTCCCGCGACCTGGCTGACGGAGCCCGTGCCGTCCTCGAACGTCGAGATCACGTCGTCGGAATTGGCGGGAAGCGGCAGGGCGCTGCAATCCACGGCGGCGGAGCTGCCGCCGCCTGAGCTGCCGCTCTCGCCCGAGCCGCTGCCAGCAGCACCCGTAGCACCGGAGCCGCTGCCGGCCTGCGCGCTCGAGGATCCGCTCCCGCCCGCGCTCGACCCGCCCATATAGGTCACGGTGGTGCCGTTGTTGGATCCTTGCGCCGCCGATCCGGAGCCACCGCTACCCGAGCCCTGACCGCCGCTGCCGCCGCGGCCGCCGGAGTCGCCTGCCGACGCGCACCCGGATGCAAGCCATCCCACCGCCACTGCGAACACGAGCCAAGAGCCAACCGAGATCCTCATCACGCACCGCCTCGTTGCGCGCACCAGGCGGGTCGCAGCCATGCACCGCGCCCCTCTCCCGTGCCTGGACAATCGTGACCACTCTGTGGGGCGCCCCCGTATCCATCGGGTCACGCACCCGGGGAACGACGCTGCGGTTTTTTCACTGACCCGATCAGCGACGGCCTGGACCACTGCAGGGCACCGTGCGCCGTCCGGCCCTGCACTACGCGCAACCGCGCCGCCACCTGCTCGCCGCGCTGGGCTTGCTCGTGCTGCCGGCGCCGGCGTGCCTGCTGCCGCCTTCGGGCACGGTACCGATCGGGGCTGCGGCCGCGGCTGACCCGCGCTCGCCGCACAATTTGCTGCAGAACGGCAGCTTCGACGGCGGCATCAGCTTGCCTTGGAGCACCGTGTTCAGCGCGCCGGCCGATGGCGACGGGGACGTGGTCGGAGGCGCCTTTTGCATCCAGGTGCGCAATCCGGGGAAGAACCGCTGGGACGTGCAGGTGCGGCACCGCCAGCTCGTGATCCAGCGCGGCCACAGCTATCGCGTGCGCTTCCGCGCCTGGGCCAGTCGCCCGCTGCGCGTGCGGCCCAAGCTGGGCATGGCCGGCCCGCCCTACGCGGAGTACTGGGCCGACACCATCCAGCTTTCGACCGCGCCGCAGCTGTTCGGCGCGGAGATCATCATGCAGCAACCCGACGACCCGACCGCGGAGCTGGCGTTCCACGACGGCGGCGAGCTGGCGGCCGGGCCCGTGCCCTATCAGGTGTGCATCGACGACGTGGTGCTCGAGGACGACGACTACACGCGCCCGCCGCCCGCGGAGAAGGCGCCCGTTCCCAACGTGCTGGTGAACCAGCTCGGCTACCTCCCGGACGCGGCCAAGCTCGCGACCGTCAAGAGCGCGGCGGCGCAGCCGCTGCAGTGGCAGCTACTCGATGCGCACGGGCAGCAGGTCGCCAGCGGCAGCACGCAGGTGGTGGGCGGGGTGGACGCGGCCTCGGGTGACCGCGTGCACGAGATTGACTTTTCGAGCGCGAAGACGCCCGGGGAAGGCTACCGCCTGCGCGTGGGACAGGACGAGAGCCACCCGTTCGCGATCCGCGCCGATCTGTATGCACGCCTGCGCTATGATGCGCTCGCGTTCTTCTACCACCAGCGCAGCGGAGTCCCGATCACGCTGCCTTACGCGCGCGAGGCGCGGTGGGTGCGCCCGGCCGGGCACACCAGCGACAAATCGGTGCCGTGCGCGCCGGGCTCGGGCTGCAACTACGCGCTCGACGTCGCCGGCGGCTGGTACGACGCGGGTGATCAAGGCAAGTACGTGGTCAACGGCGGCATCGCGGTGTTCACGCTGCTCGACCAGTACGAGCGCGCCGCAGCGCTCGGCAAGGGCCTGCAGCGGGTAGGCGACAAGAGCATGCTGATCCCGGAGGCGGGCAACGGGGTTCCGGATCTGCTCGACGAGGCGCGCTTCGAGCTGGAGTTCCTGCTCAAGATGCAGGTGCCCGAGGGTCAGCCGCTCGCCGGCATGGTGCACCACAAGATCCACGACCGCGCCTGGACCGAGATCGGCACCGCGCCGGATCAGGACCACGAGCCGCGCTACCTGTATCCGCCGAGCACCGCGGCCACGCTCAACCTGGCGGCCGTGGCGGCGCAGGCGAGCCGCATCTTCCGCCCGATCGACGCGGCGTTCAGCGCGCGCTGCTTGCAGGCGGCGGTACGCGCGTGGAAGGCGGCGCAGGCGCACCCGCAGGTGCTGGCGCCGGACAAGAGCGTAGGCGGCGGCGCCTACCCCGACCACGACCTGAGCGACGAGCGCTACTGGGCGGCGGTCGAGTTGTTCGTGACCACGGGCGAGCAAAGCTACCGCAATGCGTTCGAGAGCTCTCCGTTTTGGGGCAAGGTCGCGACCACGCTGCCGCAGAGCGCGGACGACGCCGGCCAGCACACGGCGATGACCTGGCAGAACGTGCAGAACGCCGGCACCATCAGCCTCGCGCTGTCGGCCAATCCGGCCGTGCAGGCAGAGCGCGCGTTGGCGCGCAAGGCGCTGGTGGCCGCGGCCGACGTGCTGCTCGGGCTGCGCGCGCACGAGGGCTACCGGCTGCCGTTCGCACCAGGGCCCGACAACAGCTACCCGTGGGGCTCGAGCTCGTGCGTGCTGAACAACGCCATGGTGCTGGCGCTCGCGTACGACTTCACGCAGCAGCCGAAGTACCTGGACGGGGTGGTGAGCGCGATGGACTACATCCTGGGGCGCAATCCGCTCGATCAGTCGTACATCACGGGCTACGGCGCCCGGCCGCTGCTGCACCCGCACCACCGCTTCTTCTCGTCGCAGGCCAAGCCCGGCATGCCGGATCCGCCGCCGGGCTTCGTGTCGGGCGGTCCCAACAGCGGGCTGCAGGATCCCTACGCGCGCGGCGCCGGGCTGCGCGGCAAGCCCCCGCAGAAGTGCTTCATCGACAACATCGAGGCGTTCTCGACCAACGAGGTAGCGATCAACTGGAACGCCCCGCTCGCCTGGGTGACGGCTTTCCTCGACGACGCGGCGGAGCCGGAACAGTAGGGACGCCGAAGTCTTCGGGCTCGTGTGGGACAGGCGGCGCGGTCCTGGCGGAGGCCGCCACGCGTTCGGCCTTGTGCTGAGCAGGCGGCTTGGCAGGGCGGACCCCGCTTGGGCGTCATCGGTCTTGTGCCGAGGGGCGGCTCGGCGGGGGCGGGGCCTGCGCGGGGGACGCACCGCTTGCACTTGCCGTCGGGTGGCGGGCGGTCGCAGGCTCATCCCACGGCGCGCAAGCGGTGCTCGGAGAAGGGCGCCACTCGGGGCTTTGCCGGTAGGCGAGTGGCACGCTTCTACGCCCCCGCGCAGACCCTGCCCCCGCCAAGCCGCTGGCGTGCACGAGACCGGGAACGCTCCACGTCTTTGCGGCGAGTCACGCGTAGGCGCTCATGAAGCCCGGTGTGCGTCGCGCCGAAAGGAGCCGGTTGCCAAACCGGTCCCACCCTGGTGACCCGGTCCCGCTGCCACGGTGATATCCTGCGGGTATGCCACGGCGCGTCTACGCGACCATCGGCCGCGCGCCCGACAACGACGTGGTGTTGGACCACCCGACGGTCTCCAACCACCATGCTCGCTTGTCCTGGTCGGGTGGCTCGCTGATCGTGGAAGACCTGTCCTCGGCCAACGGGACCTTCGTCGATGGCCAGCAGGTCACGTCGGCGCGCACGCGGCCGGGCGCCGAGCTGCGGATGGGACAGGTGCTGCTGCCGTGGAGCCACGAGGGCCTGCGCCTGCTGCTGAAGGCCGGCGCGGGCGCGCGTACGCTGGTGATGCCCCAGGCCGCCGCCTCTCACGTCCGCTCGTACGTGTGCGGCGCGTGCGGCCGCGTCGGCGAGCTGCCGCCGGGGCCGCTGCCCAAGCGCCTGACCTGCGCGGGCTGCAACAAGACCTTGCGCACGGGGACCGAGCCGCGGGGAAGCCGCTCTCCCTGGGGCTACTTTCTGCTACCGCTGCTGGGCGTGGCGCCGGTGCTGGGCGCGTACTTCTTGCTCATGCGGCCGGGCTTGCTCGCCCTGCCGGGCGTCGATTCGCTGCTGGCCCAGCGCGCGTCGCAGTCGAGCAGCGAGGAGCAAGCCGGCGGTGCGACCGCCAGGGCAATCGCCAGAGCGCTGACCCCGATGGATCCCCTGACCCGCGACACCGCGATCAAGATCGCCGCCAGCACCCAGGGGCCGTTTCACGTCGAGCAAGTCGCCGAGATCTGGAACACCGTGCGGCGTGCCTGGCGCTACGTCAGCGATCCCGAGGGGCAGGAGTACTTCGCCACCGCCACCGAGACGATTCAGAACGGCTACATCGGCGACTGCGACGACTTCGCGATCGTGCTGGCGTCGATGGTGAGCGCAATCGGGGGCAAAGCTCGCGTGGTCTTGATGGACGGACCAGGCGGCGGGCACGCCTACGCCGAGGCCTGTGTGCAAGGTGATCCCAAGCAAGTCGCCGCCGCGCTGACCACCCACTACCGCAACCGCTGGCGCAGCTACTTGAATGGCAAGATCCCGACGACGATCGCGTACCGCACGTCCACGGAGTGTCCGATCTGGCTCAACCTCGATTGGAACTCGGTCGTGCCCGGCGGCGCCTACCAGCCCGAGAGCTTGGCGATCGCGATCTACGGCGACGGCCACAGCGAGACCCTGGCGCCTGCCGCGCCGGCGCCCGCCGCCAGCAGCCAGCCGCCGAAGTCCGGCAGCGCGCGCCCGGCCGCACCTTTGCCCAGCGGCGGAGCCAAGTAGTGCTCGCGGCCTATCGGGGCGTTCAGCGCAGGGACTCGATGCGCTGGAGGCGCTCGTCGGCGTCCGCGGCGGCCTTGCGGTTACCTTCGAGCCGGTAGGCGATGTACAGGCCTTTGTAGGCGTTTTGCCTGCTCGAGTCGATCGCGAGCGACTTCTCGTAGGCGCTGGCCGCGGCGGCTGCGTGACGGCGTTCCAGCTCCATGTTGCCGAGCCACTCGTACTTGCTCGCCGCTTCGTAGTAGTCGTCGGGCATGGCATCGAGCACGGCCTCGGCCTGCTCGAGCTCTCCGCGCTGGTGAAGGATGGCGGCGAGCCCGATGCGCGCGCCCGGGGAATCGCGCCCATGCAGCGACAACGACCGTAGATACCAGCGCTGCGCGCCCGGCAGGTCGCCGGCCTGGAACAGGGTCAGCGCGTGCAGATTGTACACGGAGCTCAGATCCTGCGCGCCTTCGAGCCGAACCCCGGAAATCAGCAGCAATACAGCCAGCGCGGCGGCCGCCCGCAGCCACGCGCGGCGGCGTTCGCTGCCCCAGCCGCGAGCCAGCTGAACCAGACCGGCCGCCGCGTACGGCGCCGCTACCAGGATCAGAGGCGATCTCAGGCGTTCGCCGGTGAAGAACACGAGCAGCGTGGCCGCGTAGAGGCCCGCGGCTGCGGCGCCGTACGCCAGCCTGCGATCGAACGGCAGCACGCACCCGAGCGCGAGCCCGAGCGCGAGCAACAGCCAGGTGGGCAAAAACGCGAGCCGCAGCGCGGGCAGCAGCTCTCGGAACAGGCGCAGGTCGTGGTCGTTGTCGGACGGCGATCGGTTGAGAACCGCCAGCGCCTTTTGCCCGAGCCGGCGAGCGAACGCGCCCGGCCGGGCGAGCGCGTGCCGCAACACGGTCGATGCCCAGAAGCGCTCGGCTTCACCTGCCGACAGCTCGCGGCCCGCCCTGCGCGAGCCTTCGGCGATGAAGCCGATCGCCTGGCGCTCGGGCTCCGACGACGTGAAGCGCACGGGGCGGTAGTACGGGGTGGGGTTGTCGGGATTGTTGCCGAAGTAGAGGTTGAAAGCGGAGCGCGGTCCAAGCACGCCGCCGGTCGCGGCGGCGCACAGCAGGTAGGCGGCGGCGAGCGCTCCGAGCCAAGGCGAAAGCGCGCGCAGGGCCGCCTTGCTGGACGCGCTCCGTTCGCGCTTTGCCAGGTAGGCGATGGGCACGGCCAGCAGCCCGACGATCGCCGCGTTGCCACGCGCGTTCACCAGCAGCCCGCTCAGCGCGCCGATTCCGAGCGCCTTCTTGACCGCGTGCGAGTCGGGGCGCCTCAGCAGCGCGGCCTGCAGCGCCAGCAGTGCCGCGAACAGGAACAGGCCGAGCGCGGTGTTGAGCACGGTTGCGCTGTACAAGGCCAGGCTCTCCGAAAAGGCGCAGAGCAGCGCACTGACCAGGCCCACCTGCCGGTCGTATAGGCTGCGGCCGGTGACGTAAGCGAGCCCGCAGGTCGCCACCCCCAGGACCACGTTGAGCACGCGTAGGTGGAGCGCGCTCACGCCGAACGCGCTGTAGACCAGGCCGAAGATCAGTGCCGGAAGTCGAGGGAAGTCGCCGGCGAAGCCTGCATGTGCTTGGCCTGCCGCGAGCTGCACGGCCCATCGATGATAGATGTTCTCGTCGGGAAGCAGGCCGGCCGCGTAGATGGTGCCGCCGAGCTCGTTCAGCACGGCGATGCGGATCGCCAGGGCCGCCAGCAGCGTGGCCCCGAGCAGGGCCGGGTGCCTCGCCTCTCGAAGGCCTTCGAACCGCTTGCCCACGCTGTCCTCGTCGCCGCCGTCAGATCAAGGGCCGCGTTCCAGACCGGTGCTCACCGGAAGCCGCATGATAGAGGCCGTTGCCGGAGGCGTCGAGGAACGAGGCGGTCCGCCTTTTGGGGGCACGGCGCAGCCGTGACCCGACGCTGTCGGGCGGCGCCACTACTGCGGGAACAGCCGCCTCCGGAGCCCCATGCGTTTTGGACACTTCGACGATGACCGGCGCGAGTACGTCGTCACCACCCCGTTCACGCCGCAGCCCTGGATCAACTACCTCGGCAGCGAGGACTTCTTCTCGCTGATATCGCACACCGGCGGCGGCTACTGCTTCTACCGCGACGCACGACTGCGGCGCATCCTGCGCTACCGCTACAACAACGTGCCGGCCGACCTCGGCGGGCGCTGCTTCTACGTGCGCGAAGACGACGCGTGCTGGTCGCCCGCCTACATGCCCGCCCGCGTGGAGCTCGACGCATTCGAGTGTAGGCACGGGCTCGGCTACAGCGTGATCCGGAGCCGCCGCCGCGAGATCGAGGTCGAGATCACGTTTCTGGTCCCGCTCGGCTGCCCAGCCGAGGTGCAGCGCGTTGCGGTGCGCAACCTAGGCGCGGGCACCCGCAAGCTGCAGCTGTTTTCCTTCGTCGAGTTCTGCCTGTGGAACGCGCTCGACGATGCCACCAACTTCCAGCGCAACCTGAGCACGGCGGAGGTCGAGGTCGAGGGCTCGACCATCTACCACAAGACCGAATACCGCGAGCGCCGCAATCACTTCGCGTTCTACCACGTCAGCACCGAGATCGCGGGCTTCGACACCGACCGCGAGCGCTTCGTCGGCGCCTACCGCGGGCTCGAGGCGCCGGACGCGGTCCGCGAGGGGCATTGCCGCGGCTCGATCGCGAGCGGCTGGGCGCCGATCGCGAGCCACGAGCTGGCGCTCGAGCTCGCCCCCGGCGAGTCGAAGACCCTGGTATTCGTGCTCGGCTACGTCGAGAACGACGAGGTCCACAAGTGGGAGCGGCCCGGCGTGATCGACAAGCGCGGCGCGCAGCGCATGATCGCCCGGCTCGCCTCGGACGCGGCCGTCCAGCACGAGCTCGGCAAGCTGCGCGAGCACTGGGCGCAGCTGTGCGAGCGTTTCGTGTTGCAATCGCCGGACCCGGTGCTCGACCGCAGCGTCAACGTCTGGAATCCGTACCAGTGCATGGCGACCTTCAACCTCTCGCGCAGCGCCTCCTACTTCGAGTCGGGCATCGGGCGCGGCATCGGCTTTCGCGACGGCAACCAGGATCTGCTCGGCTTCGTGCACCTGGCGCCGGAACGTGCGCGCGAACGGCTGCTCGACCTGGCCGCGACCCAACGCGCGGATGGCAGCGCGTACCACCAGTATCAACCGCTGACCAAGCGCGGCAACCACGATATCGGCAGCGGCTTCAACGACGATCCGCTGTGGCTGGTGCTGGCCGCGGCTGCCTACGTCAAGGAGACGGGCGATGAGGCGGTGCTCGACGCGCGCGCGCCCTTCGACCACGACCCGGAGGCCGGCGGCTCGCTGTTCGAGCATCTGACGCGTTCGGTGCGGTACACGGTCGACAACCTCGGGCCTCACGGGTTGCCGCTGATCGGGCGCGCAGACTGGAACGACTGTCTCAACCTGAACTGTTTTTCGCGCAATCCCGACGAGTCGTTTCAGACCACACAGCACGCCGATGGGCGCACGGCCGAGTCGGTGTTCATCGCCGGCCTGTTCGTGCTGGCGGCGGGCGAATTGTTGCGGCTTGCCGAGCGGCGCGGCGAGCGCGGGCTCGCGCAGTGGGCGCAGCAGCAGATCGCGGCGATGCGGACCGCCGTCTACCGCGACGGCTGGGACGGGGAGTGGTTCCTGCGCGCGTACGACGCGGCCGGCGCCGTGGTGGGCAGCGAGCAAAACGACGAGGGCCAGATCTTCATCGAGCCGCAGGGGATCTGCGTGATGGCGGGGCTGGGCGTTGCAGAAGGGCTCGCAGCGCGCGCGCTCGACGCGGTCGAGGCCCGGCTTGCGACCGAGCACGGCTACGTGTTGCAGCAACCGGCCTATAGCCGCTACCGGCTGGAGCTCGGCGAGATCAGCTCGTATCCGCCCGGCTACAAGGAGAACGCGGGCATCTTCTGCCACAACAACCCGTGGATCGCGATCGCGCACACGCGGCTCGGCCAGGCCGAACGCGCGCTGCGTTGCTACCGCAAGATTACGCCGGGCTATCACGAGCAGGCCGCGGAGATCCGCCGCGCAGAACCCTACGTCTACGCGCAGATGGTGGCCGGCCGTGATGCGCCGCGCCATGGCGAAGCCAAGAACTCGTGGCTCACCGGCACCGCCGCTTGGAGCTGGGTCGCCGTGACGCAGCACATCCTCGGGGTCGCGCCTGACTACGATGGGCTGCACGTACAGCCGTGCATCGGTCCGTCCCTGCCGTGGTTCCGCCTGCGGCGCGCGTGCCGAGGCGCGGTCTACGACATTCACGCCAGCTATCGTCCCGAGCAGACGGGCGTGCAGCTACGTGTCGACGGCGTGGAGCGCGAAGGCGCGCTCGTCCCGTATGCCCCGCCCGGCGCGCAGGTGCGGGTCGAATGCGCCGTCGGCGCCCGCGCAGGGTGAGCCGGTCGGCCGAGGATGGCGCGAGGCCCGCGTGAAGCGCGGCGGGGGGTACGTGAAGGTGCGCCCGGAAGAGATCGGCCTCAGCCTTGCGTGGCCGTTGCGGGCTTCTTCTTCTTCGGAGCGCGCTTGCGCTTGGTCGCACCGCCGAGGGAGCTGCTCGGCTTGTATTTGGCGAGCTTCTGGCGAACCTCTTCTTCCGCCTCGTCTTCGAGCACGACGCGCTCCATCAAGTGTATGTGCCCGATGGTGATGGTCCTGCGGGCCCCGTCGTCGAAGACGAAGGTCGTCCGATCATCTTCCATGTTGATGATCGTGGAGAAGCCCCACTCGGGCCGCTTCACGTGCTGATACAGTATGTCTTCGTGCGCCATCGTGCTCCAACAGACGCGACGTGGTGCCACGCCTGGTTTGGAAGTGTAGCAAACGAATTCGCAGCGCGCCGGTCGGAGCGCCTCTTGGCGCAAAATCGGCGCTGAGCTTGCAGAATTTCGCGGGACGTGCCAGGTTACTGGCCGGTGTAGCGCTGCGCCATCGTGAGCTAACGGTCCCGCGCAACGCGTTTCGACTCTCCGTGTCATCCGAATCCGTGCGCGTCAGCAAGAACATCCAGGCGAGCATTGGGCATTCGGAGCGGCGGTGGGTCGGGCCGTCCCGCGGGCGAGCGTCCGGGCCGGCATGAAATCGCAGCTCGTGAAATCGCAGCTATAGTCACTCATGGCACGAGGCACATACTCTCAGGGCAAGCGACAGCGCGAAGCTGACAAGGCGCAAAAGAAGCGCGAAAAAGCGGAGCGCCGCATGCAGAGGCGTCAGGACGGCCCGGGAGAGGTGCCGATCGCCAGCCCCGAGGAGCACCTGGCCAACCTGCCCTCCACCGATGAGGCCCTGCGGGCGATGGAGGCGCGCGCGACCGGAACCCGCCGGGCGTCGGTCGCGTGCCGGTTGTTCGTCGGCTCGATGAGCTGGGATACGACGACCGAGGATCTGCGCACCGCCTTCTCACAGTTCGGCCAAGTGACCGACGCCACCGTGATGATGGATCGCAACACGGGCCGTTCGCGCGGCTTCGGCTTCGTCACCATGGAGGATCGCCGAGACGCGGCCCGCGCCGTGGAAGCGCTGAACGGCAGCGAGCTGCAGGGGCGGTCGATCGTGGTCAATGTCGCGACCGAGCGCTGAGGCGGCGCGGCGCGCCAAGGCTCGCGGCGGCGCGTGTGGCGTGCCGGGGGTTTGCGCCCGATCCGCCCGCGTGGTAGTAACCGCCCCGTAACGCGAACAGTTACTGGCCTCGGCTCTCTCCTCTCCTCCTTCGAAAACAGGGGTCGCGGATAAGTCGTTCACCGGCGACCAACGCAAGGACGCGGCACACCACGATCAACGTGCCTAGCCGCGTGTCCTCTTTCGAAGCGAGCGGCTCTTCGAATCGGGCCTCACCGGATCGCCCACCAGGCGATCGCAACGCCGCGCAAAGAGAAGAGAGCAATGGGTAATCGATTGTATGTAGGTAATCTCGCCTTCCAGACCACGGAAGAGGAGATTCGCGACACGTTCTGCACCTGCGGCACGGTCTCCGAGGTCAAGCTGGTGCTCGACCGCGTGACCGGCGGCTCGCGCGGCTTCGCGTTCGTGAGCATGGGCAGCGACCAAGAGGCGACCAAAGCCATCACGGAGCTCGACGGACGTATGCTGGACGGCCGGCCGCTGCGCGTGAACGAGGCGCAAGAGCGCGTCGAGCGTGGTGGTGGGGGCGGCGGCGGCGGCTATGGCGGCCGTGGCGGCGGCCGCGGTGGTCGCCAGTGAGCGAGACCTCGCTCGCCGCGGTGAATCACTCGATGCAGGCCAGTGAGAGCACGGGCAGCCCGACGATCTCGTCGTCGGGCTTCGCCCGGCTCGGGCTGCACGCGGCGTTGCTGCGCGCGGTCCGCTCGGGCGGCTACGAAATGCCGACGCCGATTCAGGCACAGGCCATCCCGCCCGCGTTGCAAGGACGCGACGTGCTGGGCTGTGCGCGCACGGGAACCGGCAAGACCGCGGCCTTCGCGCTGCCGATGTTGCAACGCATGTTGGTCTCGCCGCGTCCAAGGGGCGCAACGCCCAGCGTCCGCGGGCTCGTGCTGGCTCCGACGCGCGAGCTGGCTTCTCAGATCGCAGACAGCATCGCGCGCTACGGCCAGGGCACCGGCCTACGCCATCTGGTGATCTTCGGCGGCGTCTCACAGGGGCGCCAAGCGCAGGAGCTAAGGCGCGGCGTGGACATTCTGGTTGCGACGCCTGGCCGCCTGGTCGACCTGATGGAGCAGGGCATTGCGCGCGTCGGCGGGATCGAAACGCTCGTGCTCGACGAGTTCGACCGCATGCTCGACCAGGGTTTTTTGCCGGCGATTCGCCGGGTTCTGCGAAGCGTTCCGACCGAGCGCCAGACGCTGCTGTTCTCGGCCACGATGCCGCGCGAGATCGAGGCCGCAGTCAAGCAGATCGTGCGCGACCCAGTGTGCGTCACGGTGAGCAAGACCTCCTCGACGCCCGAGCGCATCGACCAATCGGCGTTCTTCGTCGAGAACGCCGGCAAGCGCGCGGTCCTCGAGCGCATTCTGCGCGGCCCCGACATCACGCGCGCGCTGGTCTTCACGCGCACCAAGCACGGCGCGAACCGGGTGGTGAAGCACTTGATCGACGCCGGCATCGACGCCGACGCGATTCATGGCAACAAGTCCCAGCCCGCCCGCGAGCGCGCCTTGGGCCGCTATCGCAGCGGCGCGCTGCGGATCTTGGTGGCGACCGACATCGCGGCGCGCGGAATCGACGTCGATGACATTTCGCACGTCATCAACTTCGACCTGCCCGTCGATCCCGAGAGCTATGTGCACCGCATCGGGCGCACCGCGCGCGCCGGCCGTGCGGGCGCGGCGCTCTCGCTTTGCACGGCCGACGAGCGCGGAACGCTAGCGCGCATCGAGCGGTTGATCGGCCAGCGCATCGTTCCGATGAACGCACCTCCGCGCGAGGCCTCGCCGGCGGCGCCACGCGCGCCGGTGCCCGCGTCGCGCGCGACGCGCACCGCCAGAGGCGGAGCAGGCGGCGGCACCCGTGTGGGCTCGTGGGCGCCGCGGGGGCGGCGCAGCGCGGTGCGCTCGGCGCGCTGAGGTGCGCGTGCGATCTGCGACCGGCGCCGCGTCCGGACGAGCTCCGGGCCGGCGCCCGCGGGCCTGCTCAGCGCGGCTCTAACCGCGCCGGGGCGTCGGCCGGCACCTGGCCGGCGTTCGCCGGCGCTTCGCGCTCGAGCGCATCGTACCAGGTGCGCTTGAGCACCGCGCTGGTCAGGCCGACCAGCAGCAGGCAGACGAGGGCGGCGTCGAAGCGCCGGATCACGATGTAGATGGCGAGCGCGACCAGCGCGGTCTGCCACACCAGCCCTAGCGCCACGTTGCAAAGGTCGCGCGCTGCGCTCGCGCGCTGCAGCGTCGGGTGGAGGCGTTCGACCCGCTCGCGGATCGGCTTCCACAAGCCCCAGGGCCGCGTGCGCCGATAGAACTCCATCACCACGTGCTCGTCGTCGGGCGCCGTGAGCAGCGAGCCGGCGACCGCGCCGGCCAGCGAGACCGCGAACAGCAGCGGGAATGCCTGGATCGGCGAGAGCTCGGGCAGCGCGGCCAACACCAGCGCACCGGCGATGCCCGACACCATGCCCCAGAAGTAGCCGTAGCCGTTCATGCGCCACCAATGCCACTTGAGCACGTTGGGCGCGGCGTAGCCGCCCCACAGCGCCGCCACGATCCAGACCGTGACCGCGTTGATCGAGTCCGTGAGCAGGCCGAAGCCGCAGCCGACCAGCACCACCAGCAGCGAGGCCGCGTAGCTCATGCGTACGTAGGCGCGCGGTGACGCGTCGGGCCACAGATAGCGCTTGCACAGGTCGTTGACCAGATAGGCCGCTGCGGCGTTGATGGTGCCGGCGAAGGTCGACATGAACGCGGCCAGCAAGCCCGCGATCAGCAGCCCAGACAGGCCGACCGGGACGAACTCGTGGATCACCCGCGGCAGCACCTGCTCGAAGTCCGCGCCGGAGCGCGCGATCTCGGGCCGCAGGAACACCAGTGCCAGCACCGTGATGCCCGCGATCATCAGGTAGCGCGGGAAGAACAGCACCACCGAGACGAAGCCGCTCATCAACGAGGCCTCGCGCGGGTTGCGCGTGGCGAGGATGCGCTGCATGTCGTAGTTGGGCGCAGGGCCCGCAGCGCTCACCAGCGCGCCCTTGAACAGCATCATCGCAACCAGCGCGCCGAACAGCTGGTAGCCGTCGGAGTCGATGCGCTTGGCCACCGCCGGCAGCAGGCTGCTCCAGTCGAGGTCGAGCCTCCAGCCGAAGCGGATGTCGTCCCAGCCGGCGGGAACCGCCGACGCGAGCGTTGCCGGATCCACCCGGTGCATCGCGATCCAGGCGATCGCCAGGCAGGCCACCGTCATGATCACGTACTGCACCAGGTCGGTGAGCACGACGCTGTAAAGACCGCCGACCACGGTATAGAGCGTGGTGATCGCGACGATGATCGCCCCGTAGGCGTTGGGTGAGAGCGTCTTGGGCAGGAACACGGCCGTGAACTTGGCGATGCCCACGAAGGCGTAGCTGGTGAAGCCGACCACGCTGGCGATGGCGAAGAACACCACGCTGAGCCGCGCCGCCTCGGCACCGCGCCCCGGGCCGAAGCGCAGGGTGATCCACTCGCCGCCGGTGACCGCCGCCGAGCGCCTGAGCCAGGCCGACAGGTACACCATCAGGAACACCTGGTTGAAGACCGGCCACAGCCAGGGGATGAACACGCTCTTGAGGCCGTAGACGAACAGCAGGTAGACCAGCCACATCGTGCCCGAGATGTCGAACATCGAGGCGGCGTTGGAGAGGCTCAGCACCCACCAGGGGATGCGGTTTTCCCCCAGAAAGTAGGCGTCCATGCCGCGCGCAGCCTGCTTCTCGGCCAGCACGCCGAGCCCCAGCATCAGCGCGAAGTACGCGGCCACGATCGCAAGATCTAGCGGTTGCAACAACACGCGGCGGGGCCCCTCGTCCGTGCTCTGGTGGGGGCCCGCGTGGCCAACGGGTCACGACAAAACGCGCGCGCCTCCATCGCGGCGCGCCACAGCAAGGCGGGAAGACGGAAGAAACAACCTGATTCAGGCTTCGGAGCGCTACTTGGCCGCTCGACCGAGCGCCCTGCCCAGATAGTCGACGCAGCCCGTGACCGTGGTGATCTCGCTGTAGGCCGATTCGGGGATGTCCACGTGGAGCTGGTCGTGCAACGCGGTGGCGAAGCGCAGCACGTCCATCGAGTCGAGGTCGAGCGCGTCGCGCACGTCCTCGCCGGGGTCGAGCTGCTCGAGATCGGCTTCGGGTGCGATGGCGCCGAGCGCGTGCAGTACCACGCCGCGTAGCTCGTCTTGGGTCATAGCGCGTCGGGCTCCTGCAGGAGGTTGTCGATCAGGGCCAGAAATCGTGCCCCGTAGTGGCCGTCGGTCACGCGGTGGTCGGCGGCCAGGGTGATGGTGACGACCGGGCGTGGCGCGACCGCGCCGGCCACCACCCACGGCCGTTGCACCACGCGTCCGAAGCCCACGATCGCCGTCTGCGGTGGGTAGATGATGGGAAACACGCTCTCGACGCCGCGCTCGCCCAGGCTGGTCACGGTCAGCGTGCCGTCGCTCAGCTCCGAGCTGCGCAGCGCACCGGTGCGCGCGCGCGCCACCAGGTCCTGCAGCGCGTCCATCAGCGCGCCGAGCTGCAACGCGTCGGCGTTGTGGATAGCGGGCGCGATCAGCCCGCCGCCGCGCAGCGCGATCGCCACGCCCAGGTGCACCTCCGGGCACGGCCGCGCCTGCCCATCCTCGAAGCGCGCATTGAAGTCCGGCATGCGCTTGGCCGCGAGCGCGACCGCCTTCAGGAACAGCGCGCCCAGCAGCAGGCGTTCGCGCACGCTGCGCTCGGCGTTGCGCGCGTCGAGCCATGCGCTGGCGGTGCCGAGATCGGCGGTGGTGCTCAGGTAGTAGTGCGGGATCTCGCGCTTGGCCCGCGCCATGCTCGCGGCGATCGCGCGCCGCAGCGCGCGCTGCCGATCGGACGCAGCGCCGGGCGTGCCGCCCGGCCCTGCCGCGGCGCGTTCCACGTCCGTGAGCCCGATCGCACCGTCGTCCTTGGCGCTGCCGCGCAACGTCGCCAGATCGACGCCCAGCTCGCGGGCGCGACGGCGCGCAACCGGCGACACGCGCCGCCGTGAGCCCGCGGCCGCGTGGAGGCCGGTGGCCGGCGCAGCTCCGGCGCGGGTCCCAGCGGCGCCGGCCTCGCGCGCCGCGCGCTCCACGTCTTGTGCGG
This sequence comes from uncultured delta proteobacterium, assembly GCA_963778655.1. GTDB lineage: Bacteria > Myxococcota_A > Polyangia > Polyangiales > JAFGIB01 > CAVZVA01. The sequence continues at coordinate 212,394 of CAVZVA010000003.1, read as the reverse complement.
TCAAGGCGTGGCCGCCGGGTGCCGGCAAGGCTGCGAGATTGACCCCGAGCTCGCGCGCGCGCTGGCGCGCCGACGGCGATGCGCGCGGCACCTTCCGCTCGGCCGCGCCGGCCTGCGCCGTCGCGGCCGACGTGGCGGGCTGCGCGCTTGGCAGCACAGAGACCACGGCAGCGGGCTGCTGAGCCGCGGGCGCGGGCTCGTCGTCGCGCAGCACGGCCAGCGGCGTGCCGACCGGCAGCTTGCGTCCGGGCTCGACCAGGAAGCGCTCGACCACGCCCGGCGTGTAGACCTCGACCTCGATGATGCCCTTGTCGGTCTCCACCTCCGCGATGATGTCCCCGCGCTCCAGCCGATCGCCCGGCTTGCAACGCCAGGCCGCCAGCGTGCCGGCTTCCATGTCGGCGCCCAGGGCGGGCATGAGGAACTCAGCCATTGCGCCCGACCAGCTCGACAGCCTCGCGCACGATGCCCTCGACCTGCGGCAAGGCGGCGCGCTCGAGGTGGGCAGCATAGGGGATGGGGACCTCGGCGCTGCACACGCGCACGGGCGCTGCGTCCAGATCGTAGAAGCCGCGCTCGACCACCTGCGCGATGACCTCGCCCGCCAGACTGCCGCTACGCCAGCCTTCGTCCACCACCAGCAACCGGTGCGTGCGCGCCAGCGATTGCAGCACGGGCGCGAGATCGAGCGGCCGCAGGCAGCGCAGCTCGATCACATCCGCCTCGATGCCTTTGCCGGCGAGCTCGGCAGCCGCGCCCAGGGCCTTGGGCGCGCTGCCGCCGTAGCTGACCAGGGTCAGGTCGCGTCCTTCGCGCCGCAAGAGCGAGCACCACACGTCGGGCGCTTGCGAGGGGGCCTCTTCCAGCTCGCCTTCGGCCGCGTACAGCACCTGGTGCTCGAAGATCACCACCGGGTCGGGCTCGGCGAGCGCGCACAGCAGCATGTCGTAGCCGTCCTGCGCTGTGCTCGGCGCCAGCACCTTGATACCGGGAATCGAGGCGTACCAGTTCTCCAGGCTGTGCGAATGCTGCGCAGCGAGCTGCTTGCCGCCGCCGGTGGCCATGCGCACGACCAGCGGCACGTGCAACTGGCCGCCCGACATATGAGACAGCGCCGCGGCGTTGTTCACGATCTGATCGATCGCGAGCAGGCTGAAGTTGACGGTCATGATCTCCACGATCGGCCGCATGCCGCCGAGCGCTGCGCCGATGCCTGCGCCGAGGAAGGTCGACTCGCACAGCGGCGTGTCGCGGATGCGCTCGGGCCCGAACTCCTCCAGCAGCCCGCTGCTGACCGCGTACGCGCCGCCGTAGCGGCCCACGTCCTCGCCCATCAGAAACACGCGCGGATCGGCGCCGAGCGCCTTGCGCAACGCCGCGCGGATCGCCTCGCGGTAGGTTGTGGTGCGCGGGCTCATGATTGCTTCTCCGAGTACACGAAGCGCGTGAGCTCGGCCTCGGGCTCCCACGGCCCCTGCTCGGCCGCCTGCACCGCCTGCTCGATCTCGGCGGCGACCGCGCGCTCGAAGCCTTCGAGGTCGGCGTCGCCGAGCAGGCCGGCGTCGCGCAGGCGCGCGACCCAGGCATCGATCGGGTCTCGCTTCTTCCATTCCGCCACTTCTGCTTTGCTCCGGTAGCGCTCCGCGTCGTACATCGAGTGCGCGCGGAAGCGGTAAGTGCGCAGCTCCAGGAAGCGCGGCCCGCCGCCCGCGCGCACCATCTCGGCCGCGTAGTGAGTGGCGCGCTCCACGGCGAGCACGTCCATGCCGTCGATCTTCTCGGCAGGGATGCCGAAGGCGGCCGGGCGGTGGCTGAGCTCCACGTCCGCGGCGTGGCGCGCAAGCGCAGTCCCCATAGCGTACAGGTTGTTCTCGCACAGAAACAGCACCGGCAGCTGCCACAGCGCCGCGAGGTTCAGCGACTCGCAAAACTCGCCCTCGTCGGTCGCGCCGTCGCCGAAGAAGCATGCGGTTACGCGCCGCCTGTTCTGCAGCTTGTCCGCGAGCGCCAGGCCCACCGCTACCGGCAGCCCGCCGGCCACGATCGCGTAGCCGCCGTAGAAGCGCCGCTGCGCGTCGAACAGGTGCATCGAGCCGCCGCGGCCGCGCGCGCAGCCGTTGGCCTTGCCGTACATCTCCGCCATGATCGCGGCCGCGGGAATGCCGCGCACCAGCGCGTGACCGTGCTCGCGGTAGGTCGTCACCACCGCGTCGTCCGGCGTCAACGCGCCCATCGCGCCCACCCCGACCGCCTCCTCGCCCACGTACAGGTGCAGGAAGCCGTGGATCTTCTGCTGCGTGTAGAGCTCGGCCGCCTTCTCCTCGAAGCGGCGGATGCGCAGCATCTGATGCAGCAGCTCGAGCGCGTGCTCGCGGGTGATGTCGAGGTCGCTCACGAGGTCCCCTCCTCCAGCGTGGACACGTCGCCCTCCGGCAGCCCGAGCTCGCGGGCCTTGAGCAGGCGGCGTAGGATCTTGCCGCTGCGCGTGCGCGGCAACGTGGAGACCAGGGCGATCTCGCGCGGCGCGATTGCCGGACCGAGGCGCTTGCGCGCGAAGCCGAGTAGCTCGCTGCGCAACGCATCGCTGGGCTCGTGGCCCGCGTGTAGGATCACGAAGGCCTTGAGCATGTTGCCCGCCACCTTGTCGGGCACGCCGATCACCGCGGCCTCGGCCACGGCCGGGTGCTCCATCAGCGCGCTCTCGACCTCGAACGGTCCGACCAGGTGCCCGGCGGTCTTGATCACGTCGTCGGCGCGGCCGACGAACCAGAAGTAGCCGTCGGCGTCGCGGCTCACCAGATCGCCGGTCAGGTAGTAGCCGCCGGCGAAGCACTTGGCGTAGCGCTCGGGCTGGTTCAGGTAAGCGCGGAACATCGACGGCCAGCCCGGGCGTAGCGCGAGCTCGCCCACCCCTTGCTCGACCGGCTCCACGCGGCCGCCTTCGAGGCGGCGCACCACCGCCGCCTCCACGCCCGGCAGCGGGACGCCCATCGAGCCCGGCTTGATGTCGAGCGCGGCGAAGTTGGCGATCATGATGCCGCCGGTCTCGGTCTGCCACCAGTTGTCGTGGAAGGGCTGGCCGAACGTCTCCTGGCTCCAGATCACCGCTTCGGGGTTGAGCGGTTCGCCCACGCTGGCCATGAAACGCAGCGCCGAGAGCCTGCGCTTGGCGAGCGGCTCGCGTCCCGCGCGCATCAGGCGGCGGATCGCGGTGGGCGCGGTATAGAACACGTTGACCCGTTCGCGCTCGAGGATCTCGTACCAGCGCTCGACGTCGAACTCGGCCTCGTCGATCACCATGGTCACACCGTTGGTGAGCGGGGCGATGATGCCGTAGGAGGTGCCGGTGACCCAGCCCGGGTCCGCGGTGCACCAGAACACGTCGTCGGGGTGCAGGTCGAGCGCGTAGCGGCCGGTGACGTGGTGCATCACCACGGCCTCGTGCACGTGCAGCGCGCCCTTGGGCGTGCCGGTGGTGCCGCTGGTGAAGTGCAGCAACGCCGGATCGTCCGGCCGGGTGGGGCCGATCTCGTAGCGCTCGCCGGCCGCCGCCATCAGCGCCTCGAAGTCGAGCGTGCCGGCCTGCGGGGCCGCGGCGTCCCGGTCCACGATCAACACGTGCTGCAACTCCGGCAGCGCTTCGCGGATCGCCGCCACCTTGCGCGCGTACAGCCGCGCGCTGGTGACCAGCACCTTGGCGCCGCCGAGCGACAGCCGCGTCTTGATCGGGTCCGGTCCGAATGCCGAGAACAGCGGCGAGAACACCGCGCGGTGCTTGAGCGTGCCGAGCGCCGCGATGTAGAGCGCCGGGACGCGCCCGAGCAAGCTGCACACTACGTCGCCCGGCCGCACCCCGCGGGCCGAAAGCAGATTGGCGAAGCGATTGGATAGCGCGCTGAGCTCGCGGTAGCGCAGCTCTCGATGCTCGCCTTGCTTGCCCAGCCAGCGAATCGCGACCTTGTCGGCGGCCGCGCCGGCGGCGTGGCGATCGAGTGCCTCGTGCGCGATGTTGAGGCCCTTGCCGCCGGGCAGCCCGCTCAGCTCCGCGCGCGCCTGCTCCCACGAAAAGCTGCGGCGCTCGGTCTCGTAGCTGGTCAGGTTGGGCGCGGGCTGGCCGGCGTGGAACGTCTTGCGGATGGTCGCGAAGCTCATGGCGAGGGGTAAACGCTTTCGCCGCGCTGCGTGGATCGAAATAGGCCCCGGCCGGCGGGCGTCAAGCGCTGCGCGGGGCCCGCGCGGGGCCATGTCAGGGTGGTGGGCCGCATGCGAGGTGCGACCGCCCATGCGCTGGTGGCGGGGGCTGTTGGTCCCTGGCCGGGCGCCCGCGCCCCGACCGCACGAGCGAGACCGCGTGCGCGCTGCCGGTGCTGCCCCTCCGCGGACAGCCAGCCCGGCGCGCCGCTGTACGAGCAGGCCGCGCGGGCGCTGGGCCTGAGCGTTAGTCGATCGTTCCACTGGCGCGGTTGACGGCCCGACTTGCGCTGCGCCCCCGCGGGAATATTTCGGGCGAACTGGGGGTTGACCCAGTCGGCGCGAAGGTTCGGGCGTCGTGCCGCAGTCAATACGCAACATGGGGAAGGGGACGATCATGCCGATCCAGAGACAGCGTGAACGCCTCGGCGAGGTCACGGTTCGCTTCGTTCAGCATCCTCCTTCGGAGGAAATCCTGTACTTCGCCCAGCGCTGCGCCAAGGAGCGCTGGCTGCAAGGCCCGCTCACCGTGGTGGTGGAAAGCAGGCCCGGGGGAGACCTCGACACGCATGAGGTGCGGCTGGAAGGGCCGGGTTCGGTGGTGGTGAGCGAGCACGACCCGGACGTCATCCTGGCGGTGCGCAACGCCTTCGATCGCTACGAGCTGGTAGCGCAGGACGCGGTAATCGGCGCGCTGCACTAGCGACTACGCTGCGGGCGCAGCACCGATCTGACGAGATCCTGACAAGGCTGGCTCAGGGCAGCTCGCCTTTGAAGCGGACCGCCACGACGTAAGGGCGCAGCGCGGCCTCGCTGTGGACCGAGATTACGACCGGGCCCCCGCTGCCGGTGCCCGTCACATAGCTGGTCCAGCCATCCGTGCGCAGGCTGTACACCGTGCCCGGCTGATGGGGCTCGAGCACCTGGTAGCGCGCCGGCCCGACCGCGCTGTACCACGGGGTCCAGCTTGGGCCCGTGTAGTCGAAGCCGGGATCGGGCGAGAACGGCTCGTTGGAGAACAGCGAAGCAGTCGCGAACCGAGCGAGGGCCAGAGCGAAGGGAAGCCCGGTCGCGGCTTCGAAGCTCGCCTTTCCGGTAAGGGCCGCGTTTTCGAGTCGGCGTGCGAGCTGGTCGCCCTGGCGGTCCATGAAGTAGCGCAAGAAGGCATGCGCACCGCCGTAGTTGCCGTAGACGTCGCCATCCCAGGACGTCAGGCTGAAGCCGGGATACCGCTGCAGATAGCGCCGAATGGAGTTGCGTGCAGCGGGCCGTGCAAGCCCATAGCCAGCGACGTCCTCGGCGACCATTGAGAGCCCTTCGTCGAGCCAGCTCTCTTCTGCCACCGGACCTTGCATCGCTCGGCCGAGCCGCCAATGGACGTTGAAGTTGATGTCGTGCTGCAGCTCGTGGGCCATGCTGTTGGGGTAGAGCTCACCGAGCACACGCTCTGGGGTGAAGTCCGCACCGCCCTCGCTGACGAAACTGGCGAGGTCGCGCAGGTACAAGAGGTCGGCGCCGTTGGAGCCGCGGCCTTCGCCCTCACCGCTGCAGTCCGGGGTGGTGTCGGAAGGGTAGTAGGCGTCGTGGACGTCGAAGTTGCCGATCATCATGCCTTCGCCGGAGCTCGGCCCGAGATCGGCGAACAGCAACCACATGACTCCGTCCTGGTTCACGTCGGTGGGCGTGCCGAACGCTCCCTCGATGGCCGGCAACACCTGCGTCTCGTAGACGTTGCCGAGATCCTGCCAGAGGCTGGGGAATCCGTTCGCGATCGCGTCGTCGAAACCGGCTTGTGCTGCGTCGTCCACGAAGAACGCCGCGTGCGGGCTGCGAAACCTGACCGTGGCCTGGGCTCGGCGCTGTCTCGCGCACGCGCCGCTCGACCAATCGCATACACAGAAGGCGTGACGGTCGCCCACCTTTGGCGCCGCGCCCGCCGCGATCTCCGGCCGCGGCTTGCTGCGGCCGAGAATCGCCGCCTCGGCTTGGCGTTGTCGCTCGCGCGCAGGCTCTTCGGTGCCGAGGTCGACTTGCTGGGCGGTACCCATGCTCAAGGCCACGGCCACCGCTCCACCCGCAAGCGGCGCGCCGGTGCCGGTGACGCTCACGCTGGCCGCGGGCACTCCGCCATCGGATCCGCCCTCGGCGTTGGAGTCGCTGCCGCCCGCGTTGGCCAGCACGAGGGCCACGTGCTCGTCGCTGCCGAGGTCGGCGAAGGCGATCTGCAGCGTGCCGTCCACAAAGTCGCCGGGACCAAAGAGCTGCCACGCGGCCCCCGAGCCGCCGTCGCTGCCCGCGGTCAACAGCACCTGCTTGCGCGAGCGGGCGGGCGCAGGCAGCGGCACGGGCTGGTCCCTAGCCGGGTCCACCGCATCGGCCACCAGCTCCACCACCGCCACGTGATCGGCCGGCTTGGAGAAGGCCAGCGCGACCGGCGAGGCGCCGTCACCGACGGTGGCGCTGGCGAGCGTGGTGCCGTTGGTGAAATCGAGCGCGGTCACGCGATACAGCCTGGCGCCGTGGACGCTTGGCCAGCTCACGCGCGCGCCGCTCGGGGTTGCCTGCGCAGCCGGATCCGGGGGCGCCAGCTCGGTCGCGACCCTGCATGTGGCCTGCACGTCGACGCCGTCCGGCGTACGTGCGCTCGCGTGAAGCACGCTGCCGGCGGACACGGGCACGCCGCTGAAGCTGCCCAGGCCCTGGCCGTGCCCGCCCTGCACGCTGAAGGTGTGCGTCTGGTCGGCGATGGCGATCGTTACCGCGACCGGCTCGCCGAGCGCGCTTCCGTCGGTCAGTCGCGCCAGCGCGGTCAGCACAGGAGCGTCGCCGGAATCGTCGGCGGCGCAGCTCAGCTCGAGGCGGGGCAGGCCGCCGGCCGCGCACGCGCCGAGCGCGCAACACGCCGCAGCGCACAGCGCGCCGGCCGCGGGAGCGAGCGCTTTGGCCGTGTAGACCATGTTGGATGCCTATCCCCAGCTTGGAGCGCGTCAAGCTACCCCAACGTCACTGCCGGCCCTGCCGCGACCAGATCGTTGACCGCCAGAAGTGGGGGAAGCGCGGACGTTGACATGGACCCTGTGATGGCCATGTTGGTGGTACGGACCCGCGCAGCGCGCGGTGCGGGTGCTTGCCGAGAATGCGCGCCGCCGCGAGGACGACACGGTGACACCAGAGCAAGTCAAGCCAGGCAAGGCGAACAGGCGCGAGCTGCGTGGCTCCAGAAGGCTGGCGGCAGCGGCGCGCGCGGTGCGGCTCCCCGGTAGCGCCGATGTGCTGCAGCGTTACTACGGCGAGTTGCAAGGACACGAGCTTCTCTCCTCCGAGCAGGAAAGCGAGTTGGCGCGCGAGATTCGAGGCGCTGGAGATGGAGCACTGGCGTGCGCTGTTGAGCCACCGCCCGGCGCTGGCCGTGATTGCCACCGCGCTCGAGTCGCTGCAGCCGGCGTCGGCCGCACGCCTCCGCGCGCTGGCCAAGCGCGGCGCACCGCTGCGCAAGCCGGCGCCCCGGCGTGCGCGCAGCACGCAACGCGAGGCGGGCAGCCCGCGCCGGGGCGCGGATATGGTCGCGCCGCGGCTGGCGGCGCTCGATGCCGACGGGGCGGCGCTCAAGGCGGCGGACGCGGCCGCGCGCGAAGCCTTCGCGGGCGTTCCGGGCGCGGCCCGCTATTTGGCCCGGGTGGCGCGCGCCCGCGGGGCCCAGCGAGAGGCGAAGAACCGCTTCGTCACCGCGAACCTGCGGTTGGTGCTCTCGGTCGCCCATCGCTACGAGCGCAGCCTGCTGCCGCTGGCCGATCTGGTTCAGGAGGGCAACCTCGGGCTGATCCAGGCGGTGGAGCGCTTCGACCGCAGCCGTGGAGTGCGCTTCAGTACCTACGCGGTGTGGTGGATCCGCCACTATGTCAACCGAGCGCTCTCCGACAAGGGCAGGCTCGTGCGCATCCCGGTCCACACGCTCGACGCCTTGCAGCGCGTGGCGCGCGCGCAAGCGGCGATCGAGAGCAGCACCGGCGGCGTCGCTAGCGACGCCGCGCTGGCGGGTCGCACCGGCTTCTCGCTGGACAAGCTCGAAGCCCTGCGCGAGCAGCGCGCGCTCTCGCGACCGGTGTCGATCGACCCCGTGTCCGCCGAGGACGGCGAGCGCAGCCCGCACCAGGTCATTGCAGCACCGATCGAGGTGGAGCTCGACGACAGGCTCGACCTCGCGCGCTTCGCCGACGAGGTCGCCCAGCTCATGGGCGCGCTCTCGCCGATCGAGGCCGACGTGCTGCGGCTGCGCTTCGGCTTCGACGGGGGGGAAGGGCACACGCTGCGAGAGGTCGGCTGCAAGTACAACCTGTCGCGCGAGCGGATCCGCCAGCTTCAGGAGATGGCGCTTCGCAAGCTGCGCGGCGAGTTGCAGCGCCGCCTGGGGCTGGAGAACGCGCGGCACGCCGCCTGAACGGCGGTCGCCAGCGTGACCCTGCGAGCTCGAGCGCCCGCGCCGCCGGAGCGCATCCGCGGCGGCCCGGCGCCATTGGATGACCGATCAAGCGAGCTCTGATTTAGCGCGGACGCCCGCGGTGCGTATGTATTCTGCGCTGGCCCCGCGATCGCACGGGAGCCCGCAAACGCAGCGACGAGGAGGATGCGAGCATGAAGGTCCAGGACGTGATGCAGCGCAACGTCACGACGATCGCAGAGGACGACAGCCTCGGGCTGGCCCGGCAGCTGATGCTGTGGAACGGGGTACGCCACCTGCCGGTGCTGCGGCCGGCGGATGGTCGCGCCAGCGGGGTCATCAGCGAGCGGGATATCCTGCGCGCGCACGAGGGCGCCCGCGATCAGGGCGTGATGGGGCGGCCGGTGCGTGATTTCATGGTGCATCCGCCCGAGCACGTCTCTCCCAAGGCCGACGTCGCGGACGCCGCGGCCGACCTGAGCGCCAAGAAGCTCGGCTGCCTGCTGGTGATCGACGCCAGCGTGCTGGTCGGCATCGTGACGGTCGGCGACGTGCTGGGGGTCGTCGCGCAGTACCCGGCCGATCACCAGCAAGCGCGGGCGCGCGGCGGCGAGCATGGCGAGGACACGGTCGGCACGATCATGAGCGGCGAGCCGGTGGTGGCTCACGGCGATGACGCGCTGATGCTGGCGGTCGCGAGGATGGCCCGTGCAGGCGTGCGCCACCTGTGCGTGGTCGACGGCGACGGCTTCCTGATCGGTATCGTCTCCGACCGCGATGTGCGCGGCGCGATCGGCGATCCGCGGCGCGCGCTGGCGGTTCAGCGCCTGCCGGAGCGGGTCGCGCACCTGCAGGTCAGGCAGGTGATGACGCCGCAGCCGCGCACGCTGCGGCGGACCGATCCGATCGCGCAGGCGCTCGATGCGTTGCTCACCGATCGCTTCGGCGCATTGCCCGTGGTCGACGCGGCCGGGCGCCTCGAGGGCATCGTGTCCTATATCGACCTGCTCAAGTACCTCGGCGAGCGCGTGCGCTGATCCGCGCGGGCGTTCCCAGCCGCCCCGCCCGGGGCGCTTCCCGCCCCGGGCCCACGCGCCCTGCGGCCGCATGCGCGCTCAGCGGCGCGACAGGCGGATCACCGCCCCTTCGTGCGACAGCGCGAGCCCGAGCAGCAGGTGGTCGCGCATGTGTCGCGTGATCAGGAAGTTCTGGCGCACGTGCTCGCGCCCGTTGCGCGCCAGCTGCTTGGCGTAGGCCGGGTTCGCGAGCAGCTGGCGGATGTTGTGGGCGGTGCCGGCGATGCCGTGGCTGAGCAGCCCGGTGATGCCGTCCTTGATCTGCAGGGGGATGCCGCCGACCGCGGTGGCGACGACCGGACGCTCCTTCCACAGCGCCTCGCTGACGGTCAGGGCGAAGCCCTCGCCGAGCGACTTCTGGACCACCACCGCCGAGGCACGCTGCAGCGCGTTGATCTCGCGGTCGCTCTTGGGGGGCACCAGCAGCACGTGAATGAAGGGGTTGTTGCCCGCGCGCTCCTGCACCTCGGCCAGCGTGGCTTCCGACTCCGGATCGTCGCTGGCCGTGCCGCCGGCCAGCACCAGCCGGCAGTCGACGTTCTTGCGCACGATCTCGAACGCCTCGATCAGGCCCACCGGATCCTTCAAGCGGTCGAAGCGCGAGACCTGCGTCACCAGGGGCAGATCGGTCGGGACCCCGTAACGGTCCAGCACCGCTCGCACGGTTTCGGGGGAGAGCTCGCCGTTCTTCTCGCTCAGGGGATCGATCGAGGGGGCGACCAGGAACTGTCGGACCTTCAGCTCGCGTGCGAATTGCGGCGCAGAAAACACCGCGCCGTCGTACTGCTCGACCAGAGGGCGCAGCACCTCCCACGCCTCCGGGACAGGCCGTGAGAGATCGATGTGACAGCGCCAGATCCAGCGTTGCTCCGGGCGCCTCTTGCGCACCAGCGCGCAGGGCTGCGGGTCGTGGATCACCATCACGTCGCCCGTGGTCTGCAGCTCGTGCAGATGTCGATCGCTGGTTTCGCTGTAGACGGCCAGCTCCGCGGCGTTCAGCGCCTCGCCTCGGCCGTGCAGCGCGTTGTGCAGCTTCTTGGTCGCCTCGAAGAAGGGCGTGTCGCCGCTCACCACCGACCAGGTCACCGCCACCCCGAGCTCCGAGAGCAAGGGCACCATGCGACCGAGAATCTCGGCGACGCCGCCTCCGGTGTAAGTCGAGTTCACGTGTTGGAAGGTCTTGCCCGCGACCTGCTCGGCCAGCGTTTCCAGCTCCTCGATCACGCCGCGGCCCGTGATCCGATCGTAATCGACGAGCCGGGTCACAGTCGCGCCTCGATGCGTTGGAGCACGGCGTCCCGCAGCCCCTCGAAGGTATAATCGGCCGCGTTCATGCGCCCGACCTCTGCGGCCAGCTCGCTCTCGCCGAGCTGGCGGCGGAGCCAAGTTGCGATGTCGCTGTCTGCGTCCTTGCTGCCGAGCAGCCGCGCCTCGAACAGGTGGAAGTACAGCGAGGACAGCGAGAGCCTGGGGATCACGGCGGCGAGCTCGCTCAGGTTGGAGGCGGTGTAGGGGCAGGGCGTCACGAAGGTGACGGAGCTGACGAAGTGCAGCTCGTGCCCCGGTAGCGCGCTGCGTGCGTCGCCTTGCTGCGCGATCGCGTTCTGCAGCACCTCCAGGATGGACGCGCGCAACGTGGCCAACCTGGCGACCTCGAGCACGTTGATCGACTCGAGCGCCTCGGCGACCTCATCCAGCCCCAGCGAACGGCCCACCCACTCGGCGAAGGCGTTGGCCGGAGAAGGCACCAGATATTGGTGCTCCTCCAGATACTCGTGAGTGTGATAGTAGATCGAGCTGTCCGGCACCTTGCGCAACCCGTCGATCAGCTCGGTCAGGTTGCGTGCGCGCAGGCCGGTGAGCTCGCGCAGGTGGCTGCGATACACGAACTGCAGCGGTGTCTCGGCCTGCTTCGGCGCGGGCCCGCGTCGCGAGACCAGCAGGCGCACCACCTTCGAGAGCGGGACGCGCACGTGGCTGCCGTCGACGCCCTTGAGCACCAGGTCGCGCCAGGTGATCTGCTCGACCGTTCCCTGCTCGCCGCTCTCGAGCTTCAAGTAGTCTCCGGGTTGTACCTGATCGAGCGCGCTCACCTGAAACGCGGCCACCAGGGTCGGCAACACGTCGCGCAGCGCCACCAGCGTCAGGATCGCCACCAGTACCAGCACCACCAGCATTGGCGCGGTCGGAACGCCCCACACCTCGAGCAGCATCAGCGCGGTGATGATGCCGATGATCGAGGCCAGCACGGAGGCGCTCGTGCGCCGCCAGCCGTGCGGCAGCTCGATGTGCTCCGCCACGGCCGCGCTGGCCCGACGCGCGAAGCGGACCGCAGCGACGCCGAGCGAAAGCAGGAACAGCGTCAGCAGCAAGCGGGCGATGCGCTCGCGCAGCGGCGTGGGTACGTGCGAGACCAGCAGCGCCGCGTACAGGCTCAACAGCGCGATCCACAGCGGCGAAAGGCGCAAGGCCGAGCGCATCGCCTCGGTGAGCCGGGGCCAGGGCGCGGCCGCAGGCAGACGCGCGATGAAGCGGCCGGCCAGCCGGCGGGCCCACACCAGCACGACCGCGCTGGCGATCGCGACGCTGCTCGAGATTACCAGGCCGTACAGATTCGTCGGCAGCCAGCGTGCGAGATCGTGCATCAGCGTGGCTCCGGCAGGAGCAGGGCGTAGAGCTGCTCATATGCTTGCGCGGCCCTTTGCCAGGAGAAGTCTTCTCGCATGGCGCGCTGGCGCAGCGCATCCCACAGCTCGGCGTTCGCGCGCCACTGGAGGGCGCGCTCCACGCCGCGCGCGAGCTCGGCGGCGGTCGCGGTTTCGAACAAAAAGCCGGTGCCGTCGGAGCTGCGATCGGCGTCACGGATGGTGTCGCACAGGCCTCCGGTCGCATGCGCGACGGGGATCGAGCCGTAGCGCATCGCGTAGATCTGCGTGAGGCCACAGGGCTCGTAGCGGGACGGCATCAGCATCAGCTCGCTGCCGGCCAGCAGCACTCGCGCCAGGGCGCGGTCGTAGCCCAGGCGTAGCCCGACCCGGCGTGGGTGCTGCGCGCGGGCGCGCTCGAGCCGCGCGGCGAGCTCGGGCAGGCCATCGCCCAGCACCACCAGATCGACGCCGAGCTCCAGCAAGCTCGGGATCGCCTCGATCACCAGGTCGACGCCCTTCTGTGGGACCAGACGGCCGAGCAGGCCCACGATCGGGCGCTTGGAGCGCGGCAGGGCGAGCGTTCTGCGCAGCGCCGAAGCGGCTGCGCGCTTGCCCGCCGCCACCGTCGTCGCGTCGTAACGCTTGCGAAGCGCTGGGTCGCGCGCCGGGTTCCAACTGTCGTAGTCCGCGCCGTTCAGCACACCCGACAGATCGGCCGCGCGCCGGCGCAGCAGGCCGTCGAGCCCGGCGCCGAATGCCGGCGTCTGGATCTCGCGGGCGTGCGTCGGGCTCACGGTGGTGATGCGGTCCGCGTACACCAGCGCCGCCTTCATGAAGCTCAGCTGCCCGTAGAACTCCACGCCGTCGAACGGCTGGTAGACCTGTGCGCCCTCGTCGTCGCTCAGGCCCAACCAGCGCAGCGCAGCGGGCTCGAACAGCCCCTGGTATGACAGGTTGTGGATGGTGAAGAGCGTGCACGGCCGCGGCGTTCCCGCGCGCCCCAGCCGGGCGAGCAGCGGCACAGCCCCCGCGGGCCAGTCGTGGGCGTGCAGGATCTGCGGCGGCTCCGCCGCGCGCTGCGCGGCAGCGCAAACCGCGCGGCACAGCAGCGCAAAGCGGCGCGCGTTGTCAGGGTAGTCGCCCTCGCGGTCGCCATAGATTCCGGCGCGGCCAAACGCCGGATCGTGCTCGACCAGCGTGGTGGTGAGCCCGGGTGCGTCGGCCCGCGACCACAGCCTTACCGACACGCTGTCCGGGCCCAGCGCGAGCGCGAATGCCGGCCCGTCCGGCTCGAAGCCCTGCCGGTCGATGCTCGCGTACGCCGGCAGGAAGCGGCGCGCGCGTGCGCCGCGCCGCGCCAGCGCCGACGGCAGCGCGCGCAGCACCTCGCCGAGCCCGCCGGTCTCCGCCAGCGGCGAGACTTCCGCGGCAACCATCCAGATCGAGAGCGGCATGGACGTGGCTCGCGGCATCGATCTTGGGTAGTGCGTTTCGCAGCGGGAGACAACCCCTAGCGAGACCGCGTCTCAGACCCACGAGAGCTGCTGGTCCGCTCGCGTCAAGACAGGGCCTCGCTACGGTTTTCGGAGCACGACGGGTTCGGGCGCAACGGCGCTTGCCGCCTTCCGGTCTTCCTGCTGCATCCGCGTCTTCGGCCACAACGACTGCAGGGGCCTGGTCGGGCGCGCGCGCGTGCGTAATTTCGTGCTCGGGCCGGTCCGCGCGGGCGGGATGGCCGCGCCAGGGGTGCCCTCATGGAGATCGTCGTCACGGCCCGAAAGGATCCGCTGCCCGAGCTGCAGCCGGTGGAAATGGTCGAGCGTAAGGGGCTCGGGCATCCGGACACCCTGTGCGACGCGCTGGCCGAAGAGGTGAGCGTGGCGCTCTGTCGTTTCTATCTCGAGCGCTTCGGCGTCATCTTGCACCACAACGTCGACAAGGTGTTGCTGGTCGGCGGCCAGTCCAGGCCGGCCTTCGGCGGCGGCGAGGTCACCGCGCCGATCGAGATCTACCTGGCGGGCCGCGCCACCTTCGAGGCGGGTGGAGTGCGCGTGCCGGTCGAGGAGCTCGCGCTCGAGAGCTGCAAGCAGTGGCTGCGCGCGCACCTGCGCCATCTCGACCCGGATCGCCACGTCAAGCTCTTTTGCCGCGTTCGGCCGGGCTCGACCGACCTGGTGGAGCTGTTCCTGCGCCGGCAGGTCGCAGGCGAGCCCCTGGCCAACGACACCTCGTGCGGCGCCGGCTTCGCGCCGCTGACGCCGCTCGAAGCCACGGTGCTCCGCACCGAGCGCGGGCTGCGCTCCCCCGAAGCGCTGCGCGCGCACCCCGAGCGCGGTGAGGATCTCAAGGTGATGGCGGTCCGCCGAGGCGAGCGGGTCGGGCTCACCGTCTCCGATGCGTTCGTCAGCGCGCACATCGCGAGCCTGCGGCAGTACGCCGGCGCTCGCGAAGCGCTGCGCGAGGACGCCCGCGTACTCGGCGCCGGAGCAGAGGTCGAGGTCAATGCCGCCGACGATCTGGCGCGCGAGCAGATCTACTGGACCGTCACCGGTACCTCGGCCGAAGCCGGTGACGACGGCGAGGCGGGCCGCGGCAATCGCGCCAACGGGTTGATCACGCCCTACCGGCCGATGACGATGGAGTCGGTTGCGGGCAAGAACCCGGTCTCCCACGTCGGCAAGCTCTACAACGTCGCGGCGAGCCTGATCGCCGAGCAGCTGGTGCAACGCGTGGGCGGGCTGCGTGGCGCCGAATGCTACCTGGTCAGCCGCGTGGGCGCGCCGGTGCGCATGCCGCAGCTGGTGCACGTGCGCTGCTGGCTCGCCGGCGGCTGCGCCGTGCATGACGTCGAGCCCGAGGTCGACACGATCGTGGCCGAAAGGCTGTCCGTGCTCGACCGTATGTACGAGGACTTCGTTGCGCAGCGCGTGCTCGTCGTTTGAGCGCAATCGGCCAATCGGCTCGACGCTACCAGCGGTTTTGGGCCTGGACGGGCCAGCAGGTCGCTGGCCGATCAAGTGAGAGGGAATACCGGCGCGTCGCTCCTTGTATTCTCCAAAGAGCGCGAGAGCCTGGATTGGCTTCGCTCCGGCGCGTGCGCCACCCCAGCGATTGGGGAGCAAGCGCCCAAGGCGCGTTCTCTTGTTGCTGGCCTATTCGCGGTGTTCGGGTAGGCTGTGCTGAATGGGGTTGGTCGTGAGACACGTGCTCATTGCCGACGACAATAGCGAGCTGGCGGACAACCTCGGCGAGGTTCTGCGTGCCGAAGGGCACAGGGTTGCGGTGGCTCATGACAGCCGTCAAGCGCTCGGGTGGGCCGCAAGCTTCCGCTACGACGTGGCGCTGGTCGACCTGCTGATGCCCGACATGAACGGCGTCGAGCTGGTCCGGCGCTTGATGCGGGAGCGCCGCGAGCCCAGCTACCTGTTCATGACAGGTGGAGCCGACGAGGCGCTGGTGCGGACGGCGGGCGTCTTGAGCTGCCACCCCGTGCTACCGAAACCGATCGATCTCGAATGCCTGCTGAGAACCCTCGGTGGGCTGGGCTCACCGAGTCAGCGCTTCTGAGACCGTTCAGCCTGACCGCGCTCGACGGGTGGGTGCACGGCTTCGCGCACGCCGCTGCGGCCGCTGCAGGTCTCAGCCTGGCACGCCAGCTGGCGCAGCTGGCGGTCCATGCGCTCCAGATGCGCGAGCGCCGCATCGAGCACCACGCGGTCAGTGGCGTCGGCCGCGCGGTTGCGGACGACTCGGATCGCGCTCCAGGCGCCGGCCAGGCCATGGCGCAGCTCGGGCACGAGCGTATCCAACTCGCCGGGCTCGTGCTCGGTGCCGAGGTCCTGCGTCCCCTGGCGGGCAGGCGTGGGTCCCCCCTGGCTCATGCACGGCTGTCCTTGCACGCCGTTTGCCCGCGATCAAGAGCTCGTTGGCAGGCGTCATACAATCGTGAGCGCTTGGGCAAGCGATGGACCCGCTTGCCACGGCTCCTGCTGGGGGCATGTAAAGGCCAGCACCGCCCCCCCCACCGCCCCCTGGGGTCGCATGAGAATCGCGCTGTTTGCATGGGAAAGCCTGCACTCGGTCGCCGTGGGCGGCCAGGCGGCGCACGTGACGGAGCTGGCGGCGGGCCTGCAGCGCCGCGGCCACGAGGTGCATGTGTTTTGCCGCCTTGCCGCCGGGCAGACGGCCTACGCCGTCATCGATGGCGTGCACTACCACCGTTGTCCGATCGAGCTGCATCCGGACTTCGTGACGGAAATGAACAACATGGGCAACGCCTTCGTGTACTTCCTGGCACAGACCGAAACCTACCAGGATGCGCGTTTCGACATCGTGCATGGTCACGACTGGCTGTGCGCCAAGGGCATCATCCAGGTCAAGAACGACCGCGGCGCCCGCACCGTGCTCACGATTCATTCCAGCGAGTACGGCCGCTGCGGCAACAACCGCTACAACGGCGGTCCATCCGCGCGCATCCACGAGGTTGAGGCCGAGGGGGTATACGTCGCGGACCGCGTGATCACCGTATCCGGCGCGCTCGCCGATGAGGTGAAGTGGCTGTACGGGGTGCCGGGCTGGAAGCTGCGCGCGGTGAGCAACGGCATCGACTGCCGCCGTTTCGACGGTGCGATCGATCCGGCGATTTGCCGCCAGAGCTATGGCATCGGACCGCTCGACCCGATGGCTCTGTTCGTCGGTCGGCTGAGCGCGCAAAAGGGACCGGACATCCTGCTCGAGGCGGTGCCGGGCATTCTCGAGCACCGGCCCGACGCGAAGGTCGTGTTCGTGGGCGACGGCGACATGCGCCCGCAGCTCGAGCACCGCGCTTGGCAGCTCGGGGTGCAGCACGCGGTCCGCTTCACGGGCGCGATGAGTGCAAACGGAGATCTGTTGAACCTCTACAAGAGCACGGACGTGGTGTGTGTTCCGAGCCGTAACGAGCCCTTCGGCATCGTGGTGCTCGAGGCTTGGGCGGCCGGAAAGCCCGTGGTGGTGAGCTGCAACGGTGGGCCGCGCGACTTCTGCAGCCACGGCGAAGACGGCTTCGTGGTCTACCCCAACTCACCCTCGGTGTGCTGGGGCATCAACACCATCTTCGGCGACTTCGCGCGCGCGCGCTTCATGGGCGGGCGCGGCCGCGTCAAAGCGGCCTACGGCTTCAGCTGGGACGTGGTCGCGGGTCAGACCGAGGGCATCTACCGCGAGCTGTGCTGAGAGCGCCCGCGCCGCACCGATTGGCGCGCCGGCTGACATCCCGCGAAACCGGGGGCTCCGAGGGCGCCAGCGCGAGGCCGCGGGCGCGAAACCCTGGCTTGCACCCAGGAAGCCGCGCAGGTACGCTTCTCTCGGTTCGACTTGCGGGTCGGCCCCGCCGCCGCTCGGGGCTGCGATCGGGAGACCCGAGCAGGGGATTGCGAGGCGTGTTTGAGCGCGCTCGTTGAGCGGCCGTCTGCATGCGCGGTTTCGAAGGAGTTGTCTGTCATGGTGTCGAAGCTGGGCCGTGCCCGGCCGAAGCGCGCCGGCCCTAGCCCCAAGCGCAGGCGGAGCCCGCCATCGCCCGGCGCTTCGGAGGGCTCGGTTTCACCAGGGCTGGCCGAGCCGGCGCCCGAGCGGGACCGCGACGACAGCGTTCCTGTCGTCGGTCTGGGCGCCTCGGCGGGCGGCCTGGAAGCGCTCGAGACCTTCTTCTCGCACATGCCCGGGCAGAGCGGCCTCGCCTTCGTAGTCGTCACCCACCAGCATCCCGGCCACGCGAGCGTGCTGGGCGAGCTGCTCGGGCGTAAGACGGCCATGCCGGTGGTCGAAGTCTCGCGTGCCACGCCGGTGCAGCCCGATCACGTCTACCTGTCGCGGCCCGGCTACAACTTGGCGATTCTCCATGGGGTGCTTCAACCGATGGCGGTCGACAAGCAGACAGCGCTGCACCTGCCGGTCGACTACTTCTTCCGCTCGCTTGCTCACGATGGGAAGGACCGAGCGATCGCCGTCATCCTCTCCGGCACGGGGTCCGACGGCACCCTGGGTCTCAAAGAGGTCAAGGCTGAGCTCGGCATGGTCATGGTGCAGGAAACGCAGTCCGCGCAGTACGCCGGCATGCCCCACAGCGCGATCTCGACCGAGCTGGTGGACTACGTGCTGCCTGTCGCGCAGATGCCGGAGCAGCTGCTCGCGTACGCCGAAACGCTGATGGCGGGACGACCGCATGCCGTCCGGCGGGCCGAGCCGCCGCTGGCGGTGCTGCAGCAGATCTTCGTGCAGATCCGCGATCGCACCGGCCACGACTTCTCGCACTACAAGCGAAGCACGATCGGTCGCCGGATCGAACGCCGGATGAATCTGCACCGGATCGACAGCCTGAAGCTGTACCTGGCATATCTGCAGGCCAACGCCGGCGAAGTGAGCTTGCTGTTCAAGGAGCTGCTGATCGGAGTGACGTCCTTCTTCCGCGATCCCGCTGCCTGGGACGCGCTCGCGCCGGCCCTCGCGGGGCTGCTCGCCCGTAAACCTGACGACTACGTGCTGCGCGCCTGGGTTCCCGGATGTTCGACCGGCGAGGAGGCGTACTCGCTGGCGATCTTGCTGCGCGAGACCATGGATGAGCTAAGGCGCAGCGTGGGTGTGCAGATCTTCGCCACCGACCTGGACGGGGCGGCCATCGATCTGGCGAGGGCCGGCAGCTATCCCGCTGGCATCGCCAGCGACGTGTCGCAGAACCGGCTCGCCCGTTTCTTCACCGCGCAAGGGGATTGCTACAGCATCCGCAAGGAAATCCGCGAGATGCTGATCTTTGCGCCGCAGAATCTGATCGCCGATCCTCCGTTCACCAAGCTCGATCTGCTGTCCTGCCGTAACCTGCTCATCTATCTCGACGCGGCGTTGCAGAGGCGGCTGGTGCCGATCTTCCACTACGCCCTCAAGCCCGATGGTCTGCTGTTTCTCGGATCGTCCGAGTCGGTCGGCTCCTCTGTCGAGCTGTTTTCCGCCGTGGACAAGAAATGGAAGGTCTTTCGGCGCCTGCCAGGAGCAGCCACCTACCCGGCCGAGTTTCCGGCGTTGACGACCGAGCTTTCCGGCGACGGCGTGTCTCGCTGGACGCGGCCTCAGGTCAGTGCGGCGCCCAAGCTCGAGCAGGTCGTGGACAAGATGCTCCTGCGCGATGTGGTGCCACCCACGGTCGTCGTACGCGAGCGCGGTGATGTGGTCCATGTCCATGGACGCACCGGGCTGTTCCTCGAGCCGGCACAGGGCTCGCAGACGACGGCCAACGTCTTCAACATGGCTCGAAAAGGGCTGCAGCTCGGCCTGTCCGCGGCCATCCGCCAGGCAGCCGCCACCGGCACAGAGGTCGTCGAGCGTGGCGTGCAAGTCAAGAGCAACGGTCACGTCATCAGAGTCGATGTGCGCGTGCAGCGTTTGAGCCAGCCGGAAGCGCTGCGCGGCCTGTTTCGCGTCACCTTCGAGCACGCGTATCCGATGTCGCCCGACCAGGAAGCTGAGGGGACGGGCACGCCGCCCGATCGGCTAGTGGAGCTCGAGCAAGCGCTGCAATACTCCAAGGAGAGCCATCAGGCTACGATCGAAGAGCTCGAGACCTCCAACGAGGAGCTGAAGTCGACGAACGAAGAGCTGCAGTCGACCAACGAGGAGCTACAGAGCGCCAACGAGGAGCTCGAGACCTCCAAGGAGGAGATGCAGTCGCTCAACGAGGAGCTGCAGACCGTCAATGCGGAGCTGGAGGGCAAGGTCGACCAGCTGTCGGGCGCCAACAACGACATGAAGAACCTGCTCAATGCGACCGACATCGCGATGCTGTTCCTCGACCGGGAGCTGCGCATCAAGCGCTACACCGAGCAGGCCAAGCAGGTCATCCGGCTGATCCCCACCGACGTGGGAAGACCGATCGGTGATCTCGCCTCGTCTCTGCACTACGATCAGTTGCTCGACGAAGCCCGAGAGGTGCTGCGCACGCTCGCGCCGAAGGAGACCAGTGTCCGGAGCGAGAACGGAAAATTCTACCTATTGCGTATCCTCCCATACCGGACGACCGACAACGTGATCGACGGGCTGGTGCTGACCTTCGTGGATGTGACCA
Source organism: uncultured delta proteobacterium (assembly GCA_963778655.1). Classification (GTDB taxonomy): domain Bacteria; phylum Myxococcota_A; class Polyangia; order Polyangiales; family JAFGIB01; genus CAVZVA01. The sequence continues at coordinate 191,949 of CAVZVA010000003.1, read as the reverse complement.
CGCTGAAGGGGTTGCAGGAGGAACAGGACCGGCTGCTCGGCGCGTTGCGCGGCTCGCTCGCGAGCCTGATCGGGCAGGACCGCCAGCTGCGGGTGACCTGGGCGAGCAGCGCCGTGTTCGGCAAATCGCCCGCGGAGCTGATTGGCAAGGCGGACGCCGAGCTATTCGCCGAGCCCGATGCCGGCCGGCTGCGCGAGCTGAAGCGGCGCGTGCTCGAGCACGGCACGGCGGAGAAAGGCCGTATCGGCCTCACGCTCGACGGCGAGAAAAAGGTCTACGATCTCTACATGGAGCCGAAGCGAAGCTCAGCTGGCGAGATCAACGGTCTCGCCTGCCTGGTCATCGATGTCACGCGGCCGGCGTGAGGCGCCGGAGGGTAAAGCATGGGAAAGGACGCCACCACACCATCATCTGAAGGGGCGCTGAGACGACGGGCCGAGCTCGCGCTTGCGGCGAGGCCGGGCGAGCGCGGACGGCCGCAGGAACGCAAGCGGCTCCTGCACGAGCTCGAGGTGCACGAGATCGAGCTCGAGATGCAGAACGAAGAGCTCCGCGCTGCGCAGCAGGCCCTGCTCGAGAGTCACGATCGCTACTACGCGCTCTACGACCTGGCACCGGTCGGCTATTTGACGCTCGATCGCGCCGGCAAGGTGCTCGAGGCCAATCTGGCCGCGAGCGAGCTGCTCGAGCTGCCGCGAGCGCGTCTGATCGGACGGTTCCTGTCGTCGTTCATGCAGGAGCAGGACGCCAATTGCCTGCACCTGCACCTGCACGAGGTCTTCGCAGGCTCCACCAAGCGAGGGTGCGACCTCACCCTGCAGCCATCGGCCGTGCGCTCGGGGCCGCTAGTGCGGGTGCACCTCGACTCGATCTCGGTCGCCGATCGCGAGCGTAACTGCACGCAGTGCAGGTCCGTGCTGATCGACCTCACTGAGCTCCGGCGCGCGGAGGCGGAGCTGGGTGAGAGCGAGGCCCGCTTTCGGCAGATCGCCGAGCACATCCACGACGTGTTCGTGATCCGTGAACGAGAGAGTCAACAGGTGCTGTACGTGAGCCCGGCGTTCGAGCGGGTGTGGGGCCGCCCGGCCGTAGAGCCCTACGGCAGCGCGGGTGCCTGGCTGCAATGGGTCCACCCCGAAGACCGCGAACGTGTCACCGAAGCGTACCGGCGTACGCTCCAGGGCGTCCCGTTCGATCAGGAGTACCGGATACGCCGGGCGGACGGCGAGATCCGCTGGGTGCGCTCCCGAGCCTTTCCCATCGAGGAGCAAGACGGTGGCGTGCACCGGGACGTGGTGGTGATCCAGGACGTCACCAGCGAGCGCGCGCTGGAGCAGGAGCTGCGTCAGGGGCAGAAGATGGAAGCGGTCGCCGCGCTGGCGACCGGGGTCGCTCACGACTTCGGCAACGTGCTGCAGGCGATGCTCGGTTGCATCAACGTCGCGCTCGACGAGAACGTCTCGCCCAAACGCGCGAGGGAGTACCTGAACAGAGCTGCGAACGCCGCCATGCGCGGGGGCGCTCTGGCGCGCCGCCTGATGGGCTTCGCTCGCAAGCAGTCTCCGCACGCGCGCCCGATCGAGCTCGACGCGGTGATCGAAGCGGCCGCACCGCTGGTCGAGCGTCTGCTCACCAAGCAGGTTTCGCTCGACGTCGAGCTGCATGCGCGGGGTAGGGCGATCATGGCGGACCCCGCGGAGATCGAGCACATCTTGATGAACCTGGCGGCCAACGCTCGCGACGCCATGCCGGAGGGCGGATCGCTGTCGATCCGCAGCGACATCGTGGGGCCCGAAGCGCTTGGTGCGGGCGTGGCTGCCGCTGCCGGAGCGCCGGAGCACGTTCGGCTCGTGGTGCAGGACTCCGGACACGGCATGGATGGACAGACTCGAACGCGGATCTTCGAGCCGTTCTTCACCACCAAGGAGGTCGGCAAGGGCACCGGACTGGGCCTGTCCACGGTTTTTGCCGTGGTCAAGCAGCTCGGCGGCCACATCGCGGTGAAGAGCGAGCCGGGGGAAGGCGCCACCTTCACGCTGTGTTTCCCCTGCAGCGAGGCGCTTCCGCAGTCGGGGCGCGCCACCACACGTGGGGCCCCTCGCTTCGGGGGCACGGCGCTGGTGGTGGAGGACGAGCCGCTGGTGCGCATCACGGTCCGCCACTATCTGGAGGAGGCGGGTCTGGAGGTGCTCGAGGCGGGCAGCGCTGAGGAGGCGCGGCGCCTGAGTGAGGCGCTGCGCGAGCCGCTCGACCTGCTGGTGTCGGACACCGTGCTGCCGCTGATGGCGGGGCCGAAGCTCGCGGCGCAGCTGCTGCGGCGCCATCCCGGGCTGGCCGTGCTGTTCGTGTCGGCGAGCCCCGAGCTGATCGAGCGCAGCGACGCGCTCGCGGCCGCGCCGGTGCTGCGCAAGCCCTTCGGCAAGATGGAGCTGTTCGCTGCGCTGGAAGGCTTGCTGCAAACCGTGGCGGCACCGGAAACCGTGGCGGCGCCGGAGCCGCGCGCCCGACAGGCGCGGGCGCGTGGCGCCCGATCGAAGCCGCGCCCGCGACGCGCTCGCAAGACCATCCTGCTGGTCGAGGACGACCGGGCGGCGCGCCTCGCTGCCCAGGAGTTGTTGCGCGGTCGTGGCTACCGCGTGCTCGCAGCCGCGACGCCCGCCCAAGCCCTCGCAGCGGTCAACCGGCACAAGGGCTCCCTCGATCTCTTGCTGACCGACCTCCGCCTGCCCGAAATGGCGGGCGTAGAGCTGGCCAGGCGGGCCCGTGCAATCCTTCCACAGCTGCGAGTCGTCTTCATGTCGGGATTGGACGCGCCCCTGGACGGGGGCTTCGCTTTCGTTCGCAAGCCGATCGACCTAGAGGCTCTATTCGCCCTGCTCGAGCGGGAGCTGTCGCCGGGCTGACCCGCGGCGGGCGCTGGTTGCGGGCCCGCCGCGACCGCGGCGTACGACTCCAGGTTGGCCTCAAAAGTCGTGCTCCAGGATGGCCGTGGTGCGGCGGATGATCTCGCGGCCGTAGTCGGTCCAGATGCCCTGGCCCCAGTAGCGGTAGCAGCTGGTCTGGCTGGTCAGCAGGTGGAACAGCGCGTTGCGGTAGCGGGCTTCCGAGCTCGGCACGCCGGCCTGCAGCACCTTGCGCGCGAACAGCGCGCTCGACTGCTCCATCGGGCCGAGCAGCTGCTCGTAGCCGCGCACCCAGGAGATGTCGTTGGTCCAGCTGCCGCCTTCCATGTGCACCCGGTGGTCGGCTTCCCGCAGCTCCGCGATCACCTTGGCCAGCGCCTGTGGACCCGCGCCCGCGGCAAAGCGCTCCCACACGCGGTGCTGCATCACCGGCTGAATGGCCGGAAGATCGCCCGGGCGGATGCCCGTGCTCTCGAGGTAGTCCAGGTACTCGCCGGCGTTGAGCGGAGGCACGTGGCTGCCCGAGGCCTCCGCCATCACGTCCAGATATTTCGGCGGAAACTCGTTCATCATCACGCCGCCGTTCTCGCCGTCCGCGATCTGCGTGACCAGCTGGGGCACGGACCGGCCGCCTAGCCCCACCCGCCCGAGGCCCTTGGCCTCGTAGTAGGGCTGCATCTGCCCGACCAGCTTGGTATCGCTGCCCTGGGTCTTGACCAGCGCGACGATGCTGGCGCTCAGTCCACGCGAGCTTCGCGCCACCAGCCGGTGCGGCAGGTGCGGCTGCTGCAGCGGGCTGCCGTCCTCGCGCTCCACTGTGTGCTCCTGTACCAATACCCAGCGGTAGCCGCAGTCCACCAGGGTCTTGACGAATTCGTAGCAAACGTCCGGGTGATTGGGCAGCGCCATCTCCGGCGGCGAGAAGCCGCGCACCCGGCTCAATGCTTCCAGGCCGAAGATGGCCGCGAAGTGGTGCTGCCACGCGCGCACGTGCAGCCGGAAGTCCTGCACGGGCGTCGACGGCGCGACCGCGTGGCCCCAGGCCGTGCCCAGCCATTCGACGCAGTGGCGGTTGGCCGGATCAGAGGTGAGTAGCTGCAACGCGTCGAGCACGTCGTCCGCGCCCATCGCGCGCAGCCCGTACAGCAGGCAGCCCGAGTAATCGAGCATCATGCGGGGATCGTGTCCTGCACCCCGCAGCTGGGGGATGAGCTCGCCCATGCGCCGGTAGCACCAGCGAAAGACCGGCGCGTTGTGGTTGTCTCCGACGTTGGGGTGCTCTTGCATGTGCTGCAGATTGCTGATGATCCGCGCGCTGTGCAGCTCATCGCCGCCCGCCGGAATCAAGGGCTGGTGCATGTGCAGCGCGCAGGCGAAACCCGCGGCGATGCGATCGAACGCAACCCGGCTGTCGCGCAAGTAGCCCGGACCGGACGCCGCCATGGTCTCGGCGATCAAATCCTCCGAGCCGCACAGATTCGGCAGCCCATCGACCAGCTCGGGCATGGGCGGGTGGGTCATCTCTTCCTCGGCGGGGGCCTGCGCGCCCCACGCCCACGCTCGGACCTACGCGCGGGATGCTGCGTGACAAGGCCTCCGCGCGGTTGCTCGCCCGCGCTCGTGGCCCTGGCCTGCGGCGAAACGGGGCCTACGTCATTTGGGCATCCGGGGTGATAGCCCCGAGGATTCAACCGCACGACAGGAAGGCGGGAAGGACGAGACAGATCCGGGCTTTCCGTCGGGTCCTCTTCTGCTCGACCATTTCGGCCCGGAGGCGACGCCATGCAACCGACGCCACAGACAGAGGAACCTGCGAGCCGCGCCGCGGTCCGCCCCGCCGCCGGCAAGCGGGTCATGGTGCTCTACGCCACGCGCGAGGGCCACACCGGGCGGGTGGCCGAGCACGTGGCCGCCGAGCTCCGCGTGCAGGGCTTCGGCGCCGATGTTCACCGCCTCGATCGCCATGATCAAGCGCTCGATCTTTTCGCCTATGACGGCGTGGTGGTCGCCGGCTCCGTGCATCGCGGCCGCCACGAGCCCGAGCTGGTGCAGTTCGTCAAGCACCGCCGCGCCGAGCTCGAGCGGCTGCCCGCGGCGTTTCTCTCGGTCAGCTTGAGCGAGGCCGGGGTCGAGCAGCCCGACCGGCCCGCCGACAAGCGCGCAAGGGCCGAGGCGGACGTGCGCCGCATGATCGACGAGTTCTTCGAGCAGACCGGCTGGCATCCTGTGCGGGTCAAGCCGGTCGCCGGCGCCTTGCTCTACACCCGCTACAACGTGCTGATGCGCTTCGTGATGAAGCGCATTACCAAGAGCGAGGGCGGCGACACCGACACCTCGCGCGACTACGAGTACACCGACTGGGTGGCGCTCGACCGCTTCGTCGACGAGCTGGCGGCGGCAATCGCCGGCACCGCCGCGGCCGGTGCCGCGCCCCCGCGTGATCATGCCCGCGCTGACCCCGAGCGCGTTGCGCGTGCTGCAGGCGCGCTACCTGCGCCGCGACGAGCAGGGCGAGATCCGCGAGACCCCGGAGCAGCTGTTCGAGCGCGTGGCGGGCGCGGTGGCTGCGGCCGAGCCCGCGCCCGAGCGCGCGCGCTTTGGCGAGCGCTTCCTGCGCCTGCTGCGCAGCCTGGAGTTTCTGCCCAACAGCCCCACGCTGATGAACGCGGGCACCTCGTGCGGGCAGCTTTCGGCCTGCTTCGTGCTCCCGGTCACGGACTCGATCGAGGGCATCTTCGAGAGCATCAAGGACATGGCGCTGGTGCAGAGCGCGGGCGGCGGCACTGGCTTCAGCTTCTCGCGCTTGCGCCCGGCGGGCGACCTCGTGCTCAGAACAGGCGGGCACGCCGCGGGGCCGCTCGGCTTTCTGCGCGTGTTCGACGCCGTCAGCCAGGAGGTGGCGCAGGGCGGCAAGCGGCGCGGCGCCAACATGGCCGTGCTGCGTTGCGATCATCCCGACGTGCTCGACTTCGTGCGCGCCAAGCTCGAGCCGGACGCGCTGACCAGCGTCAACCTTTCGGTCGGCGTGACCGATGCGTTCATGCGCGCCGTCCGCGAGGGTGCGACCCAGCCGCTGCGCCATCCCCGCACCGGCGCGGTCAGCGGCCACATCGCTGCCCGCGAGCTGTTCGACGCCATCGCCCAGGCGGCCTGGCGCGGGGGCGATCCTGGGCTCTTGTTTCTCGACGCGATCGAGCGCGCGAACCCGACGCCCGAGCAAGGCCGCATCGAGGCCACCAACCCCTGCGGCGAGGTGCCGCTGCTGCCCTACGAGGCGTGCAACCTCGGCTCGATCAACCTGGCGCGCATGCTGCTCCCGAGTCACGGCGAGGGCGACGCCGCGGCCATCGACTGGAACAAGCTGCGGGAGACCACGCGCACCGCGTTGCGCTTTCTCGACGACGTGGTCGAGGTGAACCGTTTGCCGGTACCGCAGATCGCGCAGCAGACCGCGAGGAACCGCAAGCTCGGTCTGGGTCTGATGGGCTTCGCCGAGGCATTGCTGCGGCTGGGTGTTTCGTACGACTCCGACCGCGCCGAGGCGCTCGCCGAGCAGATCATGCAGGTCGTCGCCGAGGAAGCGCTGGCGGCGTCGCGGGCGCTGGCCGAGCAGCGCGGCCCGTTTCCGGCCTTCCCGCGCAGCATCTATGCGGGGCAGACGCCACTGCGCAATGCCACCCGCACGGCGATCGCGCCCACCGGCACGATCGGCATCCTGGCCGGCACCAGCGCCGGCATCGAGCCGCTGTTCGCGCTGGCTTACCGGCGCAGCCACCGCCTGGGCGGCCCGCCGCTGCGCGAGGTGAGCCCGCTTTTGCTGCCGGCGCTGTCGCGGCTCGGCGCCGACGCCGAGCGCGTGCTCGAGCAGGTGGAACAACGCGGCCGGCTCGGCGAGGTGGAAGCCGCACCCGACGCGCTCAAGCGCCTGTTCGTGACCGCGCTGGAGATCTCGCCCGAGCGCCACCTGCGCATCCAGGCGGCGTTCCAGCGCCATGTCGACAACTCGGTGTCCAAGACCATCAACCTGCCGCACTCGGCCACGCCCGCCGACGTGGCGCGCATTTATCAGCGCGCCTTCGAGCTCGGGCTCAAGGGCATCACCGTGTTTCGGCATCAGAGCAAGCCCAGCCAGGTGCTGGAGCTGGGCGTCGGCGAGGAACCCTTCGAGCACGAGCACGGGGCCAAGTGCGACCCCGGCGAGTGCAAGTTGTGACGGCGCGCGCCGCGCTCGCCGCGTTGCGCCCGTCCGCAGGTGCGTATGTATCGGCGGGGATGGGCCCCCAGGTGAGAGTGAGCGCATGGGTGCTGGCGATGATCATGCTGACGGCGAGCGCATCGCACGCGCAATGCGGCGCTACGCTGTCCCAGTGCCGCAACTGCCACGAGGTTGCCGGCGCGCGGCCGGTGCTGATGGGCGGCTCCCCGTGGCACGCCGACCACGCGTTCGGCGACTTCTGCCCGCGGTGCCACGGCGGAAACCCCGAGGCCGTGGACAAGGCGAGCGCGCACCGCGGCGTGACCTCTCCGCTGGCGGAGATCGACACCCGCTGTGGACCCTGCCATCCCGGCAATGCCGCCGCGCTGGCCGACACCTACTTGCGGCACCCTCCGCCGCCGCGCGCGGCAGCGCGCGCGCTTGCCGCCGGCCAACCCGACGCCGGCGCCGTGCCCTGGGCCAACGTCGTGCTGGCCGGCAGCGAGCTGCTGCTGGGCGCGCTTGGCGCCGGCTATGTGGCGCGCAACGAGCGGCGGCTGCGCCGGCACGCCGGCCAGCGGCAGCCGCCCGCATGAGAGGCTCTGTGTCACGGCGACTGCAAGCCTCGGACGCGAGGCCGAAGGACAACGCGCGGGCACGCGAGCCGGGCAGCGAGGTGTGGCCATGAGCGCCGGCAGCGTGCTCAGGCGCAGCTCGTGGTCGCCCTACGCGGCGGGCGCCGGTCTCGGCCTGACCACCACCATCTCGCTGGCGGTCTTCGGCAAGCGTCTCAGCGGCGCGGGTGCGTACCAGCACCTGTCCGGCTACGCGGGCCGCCTGCTCGACCCTTCCAGCGTGTATTTCCGCTACGTGCTGCCGGTGGGCCTGAGCTGGGAGGTGCTACTCGCGGTAGGCACGTTCTGTGGTGCGCTCGCGTCCGCGCTGCTGGGGCGAGAGTTTCGGCTGCGCAGCATGCCCGACAGCCAGTGGGTCGAGGTGTTCGGCCCCAGCGTCGCCAAGCGCTGGCTGATCGTGCTTGCCGGCACCTTGCTGATCGAGCTCGCCGCCGGCATCGCGGGCGGCTGCACGGCCAGCCTGGCAGTCTCGGGCGGAGCGGTGCTCGCGCCGGGCGCGTTCGTGTTCATGGCGGCCATGTTCGCCGGCGGCATCCCCACCGCGCGCTTTCTGTATCGCGCGCGACCCCGGAGCTGAGCATGCACACGCTCGTCCCGCTGGTGCTCGGCTTCTGTTTCGGCTTCGTGCTCCAGAAGGGCCGCCTCGGGCGCTACGAAACCATCGTCAACGTGTTTCGTTTCAGCGATTTCACCGTGCTCAAATTCCTGATGAGCGCATTGATGGTATCGATGCTAGGCACCCAGAGCCTGGTCGCGCTGCGCCTGAGCGTCGTCGTGCCGGTGGCGGATACCTACTTGATCGGTAACCTGGTCGGTGGTCTGGTCTTCGGGGTGGGCATGGCCGTGGCCGGCTTCTGCCCCGGCACGGTCGCCGCGGGCGCGGGCGAAGGTCGGCTCGACTACATCATCCCGGGCGGGCTCGGCCTGTACGCCGGCGCGCTCCTGTTTGGTTTCGGTTACGAAAAGGTCTTCCCCTTGCTGGCGAACCCCGTACACCTCGGTCCGATCACGCTCGCACGCCAGCTCGGGGTCGACCCGTGGCTCCTGGTGCTGCTGTTCTGGGAGCTCGGTCTGCTGCTGTTCTATCTGCTCGAGCGCGGGCCGCTGCGCCCTAGCGCGCGCGTGAGAATCTAGACCGATGCAATCGGCACACTACCTGCCCCGTCCCCTGCCGCCGGCCCTTGCGGGGCTTGTCACGCTCGCGCTCGACCTGCGCTGGAGCTGGAGCGGCGAGAGCGACCGGCTGTGGCAACGTCTCGACCCGGAGATCTGGGAGCTGACCCGTAACCCCTGGTTGATCCTGGAGAGCCTGGGCGACGCGCGGCTGGAGGAGCTGGCCGAGGATCGAGAGCTGCTGGGCGATCTGCAGGCTCAGCTCGTGCTGCGCGAGCAATACCTGGGACGCCGCAGCTGGTACGCCGACGCGCGCGCCGGCGAGCCGCTGGTGCAGGTCGCCTACTTCAGCATGGAGTTCGCGCTCGACCAGGCGCTGCCGATCTACTCCGGCGGCCTCGGGGTGCTCGCCGGCGACTTGCTCAAGACCGCGAGCGATCTGGGCGTGCCGATCGTGGGCATGGGGCTGCTCTACCAGCAGGGCTACTTCCGCCAGGCTCTGACCGCCAGCGGCGAGCAGCTCGAGTTCTTCCCCTACAACGATCCGCTCATGCTGCCGGTCACTCCGGCCTTGACCCCGGGCGGAACCTGGCTGTGCGTCACGCTCGAGCTACCGGGGCGCGCGCTGCGTCTGCGCATCTGGCAGGCCCAGGTCGGCCGCGTGAAGCTCTACCTGCTCGACAGCAACGACCCGCTCAACGCGCCGAGCGATCGCGGCATCACCGGCGAGCTGTACGGCGGCGGCAGCGAGCTGCGGCTGCAGCAGGAGCTGGTGCTCGGCATCGGCGGCTTCCGCGCGTTGCAGGCGCTGGGGCTCGACTGCGACGTGTGCCATCTCAACGAGGGCCATGCCGCGTTCGCGGTGCTGGAGCGCGCGCGCACATTCATGGCGCGCGCCGGCCAGCCCTTCGAGATCGCGCTGTGCGCGACCCGTGCCGGCAATGTCTTCACCACGCACACGCCCGTGGCCAGCGGTTTCGACTACTTTCCGCCGGAGCTGGTGGGCCAGTATCTGGGCGGCTATGCCGAGAGCCTGGGTCTCGCCCTGCCGCAGCTGCTCGCGCTCGGTCGCGCCGACCCGGAGGATGCCAGAGGGCCCTTCGTCACCGCGTACCTGGCGCTGCGCGGCGCGGGCTTCGTCAACGGGGTGAGCCGGTTGCACGGCGCGGTCAGCCGCGCGCTGTTCGCGCCGCTGTTTCCGCGCCGCCCGCTGTGCGAGGTCCCGGTGGAGCACGTCACCAACGGCGTGCACGTGCCGTCGTGGGACTCGGAGGGCGCCGACGCGCTGTTCGTGGGCGCCTGCGGACGGACGCCCTGGCTCGGCGCGACCGACGGCGTGGAGAAGAGCCTGGCCGGCGTCGAGGACGCCGCGCTGTGGACGATGCGCAGCGCGGGGCGGCGGCAGTTGGTCGAGTCGGTGCGCCGCCGTTTCGCGCGCCAGCACGCCGCGCACGGCGCCGGCCGCGACGAGATCGCGCGCTGCGCCGCTGCGCTCGACCCCGACGTGCTGACGCTCGGCTTCGCACGGCGCTTCACCGCGTACAAGCGACCCAACCTGTTGCTGCACGACCCCGCACGCCTGGCTCGTCTGCTGGGCGATTCGGCGCGCCCGGTGCAGCTGATCCTCGCCGGCAAGGCTCACCCGCAGGATGCGCGCGGCAAGCGCCTGCTGCGCGCCTGGAGCGATTTTCTGCGCAGCGAGCGCGCTTGCCAGCGCGTGGTGCTGCTCGAGGACTACGACCTGGCGCTGGCCGCCGAGCTGGTGCAGGGCGTCGACCTCTGGATCAACACCCCGCGCCGTCCCTGGGAGGCCAGCGGGACCAGCGGCATGAAGGTGCTGGTCAACGGCGGGCTCAATCTCTCGGTGCTGGATGGCTGGTGGGCCGAGGCCTACGCACCCGAGCTGGGCTGGGCACTGCCCGACGCACCCGAGGCGCGCGACGATGCCGAGCTGGATGCGCTGCAGGCCGACGCGATGTACCGGTTGCTCGAGCAGGAAGTCGTGCCCGCGTACTATCAGCGCGACGAGCGCGGCGTGCCTGCGGCTTGGGTCGCGCGCATGCGCGCCAGCATGGGACGACTGACGCCGCGCTTCTCCGCGGATCGCATGCTGCGCGAGTACACCGAGCGCTTCTACGCGCCGGGGGCCGCGGCCTTTCACGCGCGGGCCGCCGAGCGCTGTTCGCTCGCGCGCGAGCTGGTGGGGTTTCGCGCTTCGCTCGCGACGCGCGCCATGCAGCTGCGCTTCGGCGAGCTGAGCGTGGAGCAAGGCGAAGGCTGCCACCATTTCCGCGTGCAGGTCTATCTCGACGACCTCCCCAAGGAGCAGGTCGTGCTCGAGCTCTACGCCGACCCGCGCGACGGCGAGGGCCCCGCGCGGACGCCGATGCGTCGCGTCGCCGAGCTCACCGGGGCCAGCGCCGGCTACGTGTACGAGGCCGAGGTCTCCGACCGGCGCCCGGCCGCGGACTACACGGCGCGGATCGTGCCGTATCACCCTGCGGCGGCCATCCCGCTCGAGCTCGACTTCGTGCTCTGGCAACGCTGAGCGCGGGTCGTGCTCAGGCCGCGCCGGCGATGGGAGTCAACACGAAGACGGCCGGCTCACCGGTTGCTGAGCCAACACCCGCGTCAGGAGCCTGGCGCGTGAGCCGGCACCACCACCACCGGCACCGTGGCGTCGTGCAGCACGCCGCGCACCACGCTGCCCGCGATCAGCTCGTGGACCGCGCCGTGGCTGGAGGATGCGAGCACGATCAGCTCCGCGCCCACGCGCGCCGCGTGCTCAAGGATGCGCTCGACCACGACGCCCTGCACCGTCAGCGGCGTGACGCCCAGGCCCGCCGTCTGAAGCGGCGCCGCCAGTTCCTGCATGCGCTTGTGCTTGCCCCGTAGCTTGCTCGCGACCGCATCGCGCACGCTCTGCGGTCCGACCTCGTAGCCTATGAAGTCCGGATCGGGCGCTGCCACGTGCAGCAGCCAGAGCTCGCCGCCGGGCTGAGCGAGGTTGCTCGCGCAGGTCAGCACGGCTTCGCTCGCAGCGGATAGATCGATACACGCCAGAACACGACGCATGGTCCACAGAGTAACAGAGTCGAGCGCGCGCAGCGCATGTCACGCATGGATAATCGCGTGGAGAATCGTCGCGCGCATGGCCGCCACGTCCGTGCAGGCGCAGCCGCGCGTGTTATAAGCGATCGTATGGACCCCATTGTGGTTTCGTCTCGGGTCCAACGACGGCGACGGTGGCAAGGTGTGGGCTTGCGACTGCTCGTCGCGTTGAGCGCGTGGCTGCCCGCGGCGGTAGCGTTCGCGCACGCGGCCCCGCAAGTGTTGCAGGTGGTTTGGCGCGATGACGGCGGCGAAGTGCTGCTGGTCACCAACCGCGGTCTGGCATTCGGCAAGCCCGACGGCAGCGGTTGGCGCATCATGTGCAACGAGGCGCTGCACATCACCGTTAGCGAGCAGCCGAGCGCAGCCTACCTGACCGACGGTAGGTTGCTGGTCGGGACCAGCGCCGGGCTCCAGACCACCTCCGATCAGGGCTGCAATTGGCAAGGCGTGGCCCCGTTCGCGACGCTCTCGGCTCCTGCGATCGCGAAGGACCCGGCGCAACCGGGTCGCGTGTACGTCGCCGTTTTTGGCACTGGCCAGGGCGGCATCTACGTCACCGAGGACGCCGCCGCGAGCTTCACCCAGCTAATGCCTGCGGCCGACGACGACTTCCTGCGCTCGCTGCTAGTCGCGCCGCAGCATCCCGCGCAGCTCTACGCAGCGGGATCGGTCTTCGATGCCATGGGTAACTTCAAGCATTACGTCGCGCGTTCAATGGACTCGGGCAAGACCTGGGAGCGCTTCGACGTGCCCGTGCTCGACCAGGAGCTCGACGTGCGGCTGCTGGCGATCAGCCCGGCCGATCCCAACGTGCTGCTGGCCAAGGCGACCGGCGCCAACCCGGGATACACGCCGGAGCGCCTGCTGCTGAGCCGGGACGGGGGTAAGACCTTCACCAGCCCGTTCAGCACCGAGACGCTGCTGAGCGCGGCGTTCAGCGCCGACGGCTCGACCGCGTGGGTGGCGGGCCTGAACGGGCTGTACCGCTCGATCGATGGGCTGCAGACCTTTGCGCCGGCCGGCGCCGCCGTCCAGGTGACCTACGTCGCGGAGCATCAGGGAATGCTATGGGCGGGCGGCTACTACGAAGGGCTCGCCGCGCAGCTCGATGGGCTCGGCCTGTCCGCCGACGGGGGCGACTCGTTTCAGCCCTGGATGGCCTTCATGGACATCGCCGACGAGGTCGGATGCGGCATGGACGCCCCGACCACGATGCTGTGCGATATCCCGTTCCGCGACTGGCAGCACGAGCGCTCGCAGTTCGGCAACGGCAGCGCCGTGGTCATGCCGATGGACCCCGCGGGCACGATGGCCGACGCGGGCGCCGCATCGCCGAGCGGCGCCGGCGGCGCCAGCACGCCGGTCGCCACCGGCGGGACGGGCGGCACCGGCGTGGTCGGCACCGGCGGTAACGGGATGATCGGCGCGATCGGCACGGCGGGTGCGGCTGCTACGAATACCGGCGGTCACCACAGCGGCTGCGCCGTGCGTGCAGCCTCGCCCGCGAGCCTTGCGGAGCTGCTGGCGCTGTTGCTGCTGCCGCTAGCGTTGCGACGACGGCGGTCGTAGAGGCATAGCGCTCGCGCCCGGGGGCGGAGCGCGAGCGCATTTCGCGCAGCTGCGGCGCGCTCGACGCCGGCTCAGCTTCCGATTCGAAGCGCGACCGCGGCCCGCGCATCGCTGTGCTGCGCCCGCCCTCGGTGCCGCGCGACCGTGTCGGGTGCGAAACCATCGCCAGCCGTCCACGCGCGCCGCTGAAGACGCCGACTGCGCTCCGGCGCGGGACGCCCCGTCAAGGGCGGCGCGCGCCGGAGTTGCCTGTCGTCGCCCTCAGCTCCGGTTGCGGGGCAGGCGCCGTTGCCTCACAGGCAGGAGTCGGCGCCGTGGAGCGCGGTTCCGATGCCCGGCATCACCAACGTGCCGGCGGGCCAGGCCAGCGAGAAGAAGTAGCACATCTCCTGGTTGGTGCTCGGCCCGAAGGTCGCCGGCGAGCTGTAGCTGCAGGTCGTGGTCATGGTGTCGCCGGGATGCAACACGGCGTTTTCCACGTAGTAGTGTTGGTTCTCGAACATGAAGTCTTCGTCGTGGATCACGTCCATGCCGCCGCCGGCGCGGTTGATCACGACCTTCATGTGGTTGCCCTTGAGGTGCATGTGCGGCTGGGCCGCGATGATGTGGATGTCCTCGCTCGCGTTGGGCGAGCAGGTGCCGCTCGCCGTGAGGCCCGAGATCGAATCGGTGCCCACCCACGAGATCTGTGCGACGTGTGCGGGTACCTTCGGCGTCACGCACAGCTCCGCGCCCGAGTGATCGTCGCCCGGCGCGCCGGTCGGGTTGTTGAAGTGGACCTCGAGCTCGTATCCGACCGTGCTCTCGAGCTTCACGCCGACATCGGGGTCGAGGTAGAGCGGGCTGGCGCCCGGCGCCCAACCGTGGAGCAAGATCCCGTCCGGGTGCACCCCGGTGCCGGGCGTGACCGCGCCGTCGGTCACTGGTCCGCTCTGCTTGAACAGCAGCCAGTGGTGCACCACCTGCGAATTGGGATCGATCACCAGCTTGGTCGCGCGCTGATACACCGTGCCGGTCCAGGGCGCGGCGAAATCGAATTCCATGTACTGCTCGCCCGGGGCCTGCGTGTACGGGGCGTTCTTGTCGCCCGCCGCGTGCGCGAGAAAGTCATAGCACTTCATCTCCGGGTCGTCGTACTGGATCGGCTCGATCGACGCGCCGCCGCTGCCGCCCATGCTCACGGTGCCCGTGCCGCCGTCGGGCGTGTCGCCGGGGACGAGGTTGGCCGCGGTGATCGGACACGAGCTGGCCGCTGCCATCGCACCGCCTGCCACCCATTGCGCGATGGTCATGTTCTCGGCCGCCGTCAGCGCCGGCACCGAGGTCGGCGGCATGCGCTTGGCCGGATCGGTCGGATTGATGCGCTCGGGAATCACCTGATAGACCATGCGCGTCGCATTGCTGTGCGCCGGCGCGTGAAAGTCCGCGAACGTCATCAGCGGCATCGGCGCGCCGAACTTGGGCGTGGTCTGGTGACAGCCGGTGCAGCGCGCGCTCACCACCTGCGCCACGTCGCACGGCACGCCGTCGGCAACGGCTGGGGTCACGGCGCCGCCGTTTGCGCCCGCCGCGCCGACCGCGCCCTGCATGCCATTGTTGCTGCCCGCTGCGCCGCCGGTTCCCGTCATCACGGGGCCGCTGCCCACAGGCGCACCGGTGGTGCCCGTGCCCCCGGTGCCGAGGCCGGTCGCGCCTGCGGGCGTGCAGAGCGTGCTCCCGGGGGGGCAGGCTACGGTGGCGGTGCTGCCGCCGGTGTCAGCGGCGCCGCATCCGGCTGCCAACGCCAACGCAGATCCGAAGAAGAGAACGCGATGCCTGAGCATAATTACCAGCCTCCACAACCCACTCGGCAAGCACCCGCGCCCACGTGCGGCGACGCCTCCGCGGGCGCCATCACACCACCGCCATCACCATACCGTGAAAGTCATGGCTTGCAACTTTGCACGACGACTTATGCACAGGCGATTTGTGCTGAAATCCTGCGGGGTAAGGCAACTGGGTAGCTCCACTTCGAGCCGTCGAGGCCCAGTTTATCGCAGCCCTATTTTGGTACAATCAGCCCCCGCGGCGGGGCGCTATTTCTGCGAAACCAGCGCGCTTTGCCGGACGCAGGGTCAGCTGCTCACCGCATGGTGAGCTTGCCCCAGGAGGCGGGCGCTTGCCCCAGGAGGCGGGGGCTTGCTGCACGAAGGGCTCCCACTGCGCGCAGTGTAGGATTGCGCCACATCAATGGCACAACGGCTGACCAGCGCGCGCGGGGCTTGTCTGGCGGCCTGCGTGTTGTGAACGCTCCGTCGTCGCGGGCGGCGCTCACAGCCCGAGCCGTCGGATTAGCACGTCGACCTCTCGGGCGACGGCTTCACCCACGGCGACCTGGTCTCGAGGGGCAGCAAGGGCGTATGGATCGAGCCGTTGCTGCCGGGCAAGCACCCGATCAACACGCGCGTGATGCGGGTCGAGCTCGTCCCCACGACCAACATCGTGCTCAACTGGGCGCAGCGCACAGAAGCGCACCACTACGACGAGAGGCTCTCGCCGATCCTGGTGCGCTCCAAGGACGGCTTCGCGTTCTCGCTCGACGTCTCGCAGATCATTCACATCGGTATGAAGGACGCACCGCGGGTCATCTCGCGCGTGGGCTCGATGCAGAACCTGGTCGACCACGTGCTGCAACCGACGGTCGCGAACTACTTCCGCAACTCCGCCCAGGAGGTCACCGTGCTCGACTTCCTATCCGCGCGCAGCGTGCGGCAGCGGCAGGCCTTCGACAATATCCGCCAGGCGGTGGAGGCGTACGACGTCGAGTGCATCGACACGCTGATCGGCGACATCGTGCCGTCCGAAGAGCTGATGAAGACGCAGACCGACCGCAAGATCGCCGAAGAGCTCAAGCAGACCTACGACGTGCAGCGCGAGGCCCAGGTGCGGCGCCAGGAGCTGGAGCGGGAGACGGCGATCACGGCGCTGCAGGGCGAGGTGGTGCGCAGCGAGCAATCCGTACGCATCGCCGAGCGCAACGCCGCCTCGGTGGTCGAGGCAGCCAAGGGCGAGGCGTCGGCGGTACGTGCTCGCGCCGATGGCGAGGCGCACGCGCTGCGGCTGCGGGCCGGCGCCGAGGCCGAGGCCATGCGCGTGCGCGCGGACGCCGAGGCCGAGGCCACCCGCAAGGTCGGCGAGAGCAAGGCCGAGGCCTACCGTGCGGGCGCGGGCTCGCTCGGAACGGGCGCCTACACCGCGATGCAGGTCGCGACCGTGTTGGCCGAGCACCAGGTGAAGCTGGTGCCCGAGGTGGCGGTGAGCGGCAGCCAGAACGGCAGCGGGCTGGCCGACGTGCTGATCGCGCGCATGCTCGCGAGCGACGCCGCGCGTTGAGCACGAGCGGGCGGTGCGAGACGCGGCGATCGCCGCGTCCGCACCGCCCGGTGTCGTCTTCACGGCAAGATGGAAGGGCGGGAAGATAGCGTGGCCTGTCGAATCCACCGAGGGGCCGCTGGTGGTGCAGCGTCCGCGAGATAGAATCAATCCTCGCGAGCGATGCGGGCCCGATCGCGGCGTTGCCACAGCTTGAAATACACGGAGTATTGCTGCGCTGCAGCACCGGAGCGAAGCGGCCCCGCGAAGCGACTCCGCTATATTGGAGTTTGTGATGCGATCGCGAATCGCGAGCTCTGATCTAACCCCAGCGCGGATCCATGCATATCCGATCCGGGCGCGCGTGCCAGCCGATTTCGACTGCCTGCGCCCGCCCGGGCCCGGACGCGCCCGGCCAGCGCGCCTCTCACGCTCGCCGTGCGCTCGCTCGCGCGAGCGTACAGAAGCCGTCCGAGCCGATTCCGAGCGGCGTTGCCAGCCGATTGAGGTAGGTGGTGAAGGCGCATAGCCAGGTCAGCTCCACGATCTGGCGCTCGTCGAAGCACGCGCGCAGCAGCTCGAAGCGCTCGTCGCTGGCGCGTCCGGTGCGGCAGATCTCGTCCACGTAGGCGAGCGCGGCACGCTGCGCGGCGTCGAGCCCGGCGTCCGCGCGGGCATCGAACAGCGCATCGAGCACGGCCTGCGCGCGGCGGTCGTGCAGCGCCATTGCCTGGTGCAGGTCGGTGCAGAAGCTGCAGCCATTCGCCATCGAAACCCGTACCTGCACCAAGTGCACGAGCAGCGGGTCGAGCGAGAGCTTTGCGCCTGCGACGCGATACAGGCCGAGGTGCGGCAAGGCGAGCGCGGGCATGCGGGCGTAGATTACCCGCAACGGCGTCATCACCTTGCCGAGCTTGAGGCGCAGGCCCAACGCCATCAGCCGGACCAAGACGCCGCGGATGCGCCGCAGCGGAGCGAGCCGGGGCTGGCCGCGTTCGAGCGCTGACGAGGTCATGGTGACCTCCTTTCTCTCTGCTGTACACGAATGAGAGCGCCAAAAGGTTACAGCGAGGCGGGGCGCAGACCGAGCGTATGAGAGCCAGAGTGGCCCATTGCCGGCGCCGCGGGCTATACTGCCCGGCGTGTCGGCCGAGAATCCGAGGGCGGCTGCCGGTGAGCTGCGCGCCCGCCTGTCGGCCCAGCGTGAGCAGCTGTTTCGCCTGTGCTACCGCATGACCGGTAGCGCCGCCGATGCCGACGACCTGGTGCAGGAGACGTATCGGCGCGCGCTCGAGAACCCGCCGCCCGACCTGGAGCGCGAGCTGCGCCCGTGGCTGGTCCGCGTCGCCGTCAACCTCGCGCGCGATGCCCTGCGGGCGCGCAAGCGCCGCGGGTACGACGGCACCTGGCTGCCCGCGCCGATCGAGACCGCCGCCTTCGAGAGCGCCGAGGCTAAGCTCGGCCCGGAGGCGCGCTACGGTGA
This sequence comes from uncultured delta proteobacterium, assembly GCA_963778655.1. GTDB lineage: Bacteria > Myxococcota_A > Polyangia > Polyangiales > JAFGIB01 > CAVZVA01. The sequence goes on along the minus strand of CAVZVA010000003.1, from coordinate 173,586 downwards.
GCTGCAGAGCGTGACCTTCGCGTTCATGTGTGCGCTGGAAGCGCTCAGTCCTGCGCAGCGTGCGGTGCTGTTGCTGCGCGACGTGCTCGACTACTCCGTGCGCGAGACTGCAGCCGCGCTGGCGATGAGCGAGCCCAACGTCAAGACCACCCTGCACCGCGCGCGGCGCTCGATGGCGAGCTACGACGCGAGCGCGCAAGCGCCGACGCCCGCGCGCCAGAAGGCCACCCGCCAGGCGCTCGAGGCATTCTGCATGCATCTGTTCGCGCGCAACGTGCCCGCGCTCGAGGCCTTGCTCGCGCGCGACGTCAAGGCGATCAACGACGGCGGCGGCGAGTTCTTCGCGGCGCGGCGGCCGGTGCTGGGCCGCGCCAAGGTGATCCGCTTTTATCTCAACACGCTGCGCGCCGAGCCCTTCCGCTACGAGATCCGGCTGCTCAACGGCTTGCCCGCGCTGGTGCTCGAGACGGCCGCTACGCGCCCGCGGCTGGCGCGCCGCGTGGTGGCACGGGTGGAGCTGGACGCCGCAGGGCGAATCGCGGAGATCGACGCGATCGTCGCGACGCCCAAGCTGAGCGCTGTGCGTTTTGACACGTTGGCCGAGGGCTCGCTGCTCGACTTGCTCGGGCCTGCGCGCTCGGCGTTCACCCATCCGCCCGTCGCGCAATGGGCGCCGGGCACCGCACGCATGGCGGTGCGCGGCGGGCTCGTGCGGGTCGCGGACCTGGCGCGCCGCGTCCGCTTGCGCGGCGCGCGGGGCCTGCGTCTCGCGCGTTGAACGCCGCGAGGCTGGGAGCGGCCTCGAGGTCCCGTTCTCGCACACATCGGCGTTCGCCGGATCGCCGGTGGCGACGCCTGCAGGGCGCACGCCCTACGTCGAGGCGCGTGCCTTGAGCGTGGGTGGACGCGCGCAAGGCTTGTCGTCGATACTGCCAGCGACAATGTCGCCGCCCGCCGCAGCTCACGTCGCCGGCCTCGCCGCAGCGCGCACCATCGCGGATTTCGTGCGGAACCCGGCCGACCGCTATGTGGCGCGCCGCTGCTTCTGCTTCTGGCAGATCGGGGGGCACACCAAGGGAGTGGTGGCCTGGGGCTCGCCCGAGGTCGCAGACGCGCGCGAGATGGTGGCGGCGTTCGAGGCCGGGGCGCGCCCGCACGAGACCCACGTCTCGCTGGTCGACATGCGCTGCCTGCGCGCGGTGGACGCGGCGGCGTTCGACGTGGTGATGACCTACATGACCCGGCGCCAGCCCGTGTTCGAGAAGACGGTGCTGCGCCAGGCGCTGATGCACGGCGCCGACGCGGTGGGGGCGGCGGTGGGCGGATTCTATGCGGTCGTGCCCGCGCGCTACCCGGTGGCCACGTTCACCGAGCTCGGGCCGGCCCTCGAGTGGCTGAGGCCGCACGACCCCGCACGCACCGCGCGCGTGGTCGAGGCGCTGCGCGCGCGTTACGGCCAGAGCCCCGAGATTGTCTCGCGCATCCGTGGCACCTGGGCGCCGTACGCGGCGCCGCCCAGCCTGACCAAGTCCGCGCGCCTGCTCGGCATGAGCCCGCGCTCGCTGCAGCGCGCGCTCGAGCTCGCGGGCACTTCGTTTCGCGATCAGCTCACGCGCGAGCGGCTCGCGCGCGCGGAGTCGCTGCTGGCGAGCACGACGCTTTCGATCAAGGCGGTGGCCGCGGCGGTCGAGCTTTCCGCGGGCCGACTCAGCTCGCTGTTTCGCCGCGCGCACGGCGTGGGCCCGACCGAGTGGCGCGAGCGAGGGCGCGCCCGGCACGCTGCCGGCGCGGTCATGCTCACTGCAGGCGGTAGAGCTCCTCGCAGTAGTCGCCTTGGCAGTCGAGGTCGGTGAGCCACAGCCCGGGCTGATCGCCGGTGTCGAGCGCGTAGCGGTAGTGCAACACCGTGCCCGGCGCGGGATTGGTGTAGTCGCTGCCGCAGCCGCCGACCCAGGTCACGTTGGTGACGCCTTCTTCGAGGGTGACGGTCAGCTCGTCGCCTTGCGCGACCACGCTGCCGGTCGACCATTCGCTCATGACCGCGATCGTACAACTGGCCAGCGTCGACTCCTTATAGTTGGCGTGCGACGCGGAGCCGTCCGCGCCGAACGTCAGCTCGAACACCTCGTCGGCGCTCGGGCGCACCCAGTGCCCGACCAGTTCTGCGGGAATGTCGCCTTGGGGCGCTGGGCCGGTCACCGGCGAGCCGCCGGAGGGGGAGCTCGGAGAGACGCAGGCCACGAGCTCGTTCGCGCACATGCTCTGGATGCAGGGCACGTCGCTGCACTGGTTGGTGTCCATGCAGTCGAGCAGCGCCACAAACTGGTCTTGCGCGTCGCTGTCGCCCACCGCGTAGCAGGCGTCCGGGCAGGTGTCGTCGGAGTCGGGGCAATCGCCCACGCAGGTCAAGATCCCCGTGCAGCTGGTGTCGACTGTGGCGGCCGAGCCACCGCCATCGCTGCTCGCGTCCGCGCCCTGCCCGCCGGACGGCCCGGAGTCGGTTGTCGCGCCTGCGTCCTTGCCGTTGTCGCTCGACCCCGAACCGGCGGCTGCGGACGAGCCGGCGCCGGCGTCCGAGCGCGATTTGTCCTTCGATCCGCTGGTACCCGCCGTGCCGGAGTCGCTGCCGGATGGGCAGCCGGTCCCCCAGATCGCGAGCACCATCGCCAGTGTCCATGCCACCCGCTTGTGCATTCCCCACGATAGACGCAGAGGCCGCCGGCGCGGACGCGCGGAACGCGCCAATCGCTTCGAGCTTCGCGCCAATCCGGCGGCGGCCGCACGCCGGCCGGCGTGGGACGCGGGACGCGTGAGATGATTGCCCGCGGTTCGAGGAAGGCAGGGCACATGGGGAACGGACGTTTGCTCACATGGCGTCTGGCGAAGCGTCTTGGGTTGTCGCTCGCGCTGTCGCTGGCCGCGTGTGACTCGGGCGGCGCGGGCCCCGACGGCGGCGGCGGCCGCGGGTCCGCCGACGCGGGAGGCGCTGACAGCGGCAGCGCGCGCGAGGGCGGCCCGACCCAAACCGACGCGGGCATGGACGGCTGTCCCGAGCCCAGCGATACGGGCACGACCCACGGGCCGACCCTGTCGGGCGACGCGACGTGGACGGCGGCGGACGGCCCGCACGAGCTGCCCGACGGCTTGACCATCGCGCGCGGCGCCCAGCTCACGCTCGAGGCCTGTGCCGTGGTGCGCGTCGGTCCCGGTCAGGACGTCACGGTCAACGGCAGCTTGCTCGCGCAAGGCGAGGCCGGACGCCCGGTGCGCTTCGAGCGGCTGCAAGCCGACGCCGCCTGGGGCGCGCTCGTCGCGGTGCGCGTGCCCTCACCGCTCTCGCTCGCGCACACCGTGCTCGCGGGCGGCGGCGGGCTGCCGGACGGTGCGGCGTCCGAGCAGTACGGCGTGATTCGGCTCGAGGCCAGCGCCGACGCGGAGCTGTCCGAGATGCTGGCCGTGGACACGGTGACGATCGATGGCTCCGACAGCAATGGCGTGAGCCTGCGCTCGAACGCTGCGTTCAGCACGGGCTCGCAGCGGCTCACGATCGCGGGTGCGGCGCAGGCGCCGATCGTGACCGACGGTTGGGCGGCGAGCAGCGTGCCGGACGGCGACTATACGGGCAACGGCGTGGACGCGGTGCTGGTGCTGACCTCGGATCGGATCGGGATCGACGGCCTGACGGTGCAGGCGAGCTGGCGCGCGCGGGGCGTGCCGTACCGGATCGGCGGCGAGACCGATTCCGCGCCGAAGTTGCTGCGCGTGGGCGCGCCGATGGGAATGGCGCAGGCGCAGCTCACGCTGCAGGCCGGAGTCGAGCTCGACTTCAGCGCCGGCTCGGGGCTGCTGGTGAGCGGCGCGCAGGCCAGCCTCGACGCCACCGGCACCGCCGCGGCGCCGGTCGTGCTCACCTCGGCGGCCACCGACAAGGCCGCCGGAGATTGGCTCGGGGTCCGTTTCGACAAAGTCGTCTCGCCCGACAGCGTGATCGCGCACGCGCAGATCCTGTATGCCGGCAACCCGGACACCGAAACCCGAGGCTACTCCTGCGGCACGCCCAAGGCCGAGCCGTCGCAAGTGGACCAGACCATGGGCGCGATCTCCTTCTCGCTGGACGAAGCACCCAAGGCGAGCTTCATCAGCGACACGCAGATCCGCGCGAGCGCATCCAACGGCATCGATCGCGGCTGGACAGGCGAGGCGATCGACATGGCCGCAGGCAACGAGCTCAGCGAGATCGCGTTCTGCACTCAGACCGACCCGCGGCCGGAGATGGGCATGTGCGATGATCCGCCGGCGTGTCCGTCGGCCGACTGAGCCGGGCGCGCCCCTTGCGCGGGCATGCACGAGCATCGCCGGGCCTCGCAACCTGGGGCCGTCGCGATCGGCGCTGGCGATCGCTCAGGGGTGAAACACCAGGGTCGAGACGCTGAACGGGGGCATCTCGTAGTTGAAGGCGTTGGTGGCCACCGCTGTGATCGCGGTCTGCTTCATCGGCGTCGAGCCGGCCGAGGTGAGGGTGTAGACGTCGGCCGCCTTCAGCTCCACCGGATGGGCCAGCGTGATGCCGGCCTTGAGCGGATTGCCTTGCTTGTTGAGCGCGACCACGATGACCTTGGTCGGATCGCTCGCGAACGTGCTGGCATAGACCGCGCTCTGCTCCACGTCCGAGCTCTGCGCCTCGATCGACGTGTCCCCGAAGGTGGCACCCTGCCCGTCGTAATTCCGGAACATCGCGAACGCGCCGAAGATGAACGCGTTCATGCTCGAGCCCTCCCACATCGTCGCCGCGAACACGTTCTCGCGCCCGAAGACGCCGAGCACGTCTGCCTGCGCGATCCCGCCCGAGATGTGCCCGCCGCCGCCGTAGTAGTACTCGCTGAACGACAGCTTGGTCCCGGGATAGTGCGCGTCGATCTTCTTCTGCAGCAGCGGGATCAGCGCGATCGGGCCGTTGGTGCTGTACTTCGTGATCCAGCTGTCCTCGGTGTAGCCGGGGTCCCACAGCGAGCGCGGCGCTTGCAGCCGCGCTGCCACCTCATCCGCCGAGGTCCCGTCGTCGACGATACGCCGGCCCCCGCCCTGCGCCTCCGGGTACCAGTGCACGTCCAGCACGTCGAGCAAGCGCGTGCCCGCGCTGGCCTCGGCCGCCTTCATCGCGTCGAGATAGTACTCGATGAAGTCACGCCCGTTGGCATCGGGCGCGTTCTGCAGGTTGATGTAGCCGTTCCAGCCGTAGCTCGCCGGTCCGAACACCAGCGCCGCGGGCGCCGCGGCCTTGATCGCCGTAGCGAAATCCGTGCTCTTCTTCACCAGCTCGTCATAGGTGACGGGGTCGGGATGGATCTCGCTGTGCGTCGACGACCACAGGTCGGGCTCGTTGTCGAGCATGTAGAAGATGCGCCGCTGCGGGTCGGTCTGCGCGTCGGGGAATTGCCCTTCGAGCCAGGCGACGAATTCGTCTGCGTACACCTTGCCGTCGTTCTTGTCCGGCGGGTACGCGAAGGCTGCGCCCTTGCTGGGGAGCATCGGCAGGAAGTGCTGCGCGATCACGCTGTCGCTGGCGGGGTGCGGGTCGCACGGGCCGCTCTCGTCGGCCGAGACCCAGCCCGCGATCGGCACCGTCATGATGATGCTGGCACCCGCCGCGCTGGCGTCGCTCACCGCTTGCTTCATCGGCTGGCCCGAGGTCGAGCTCTTGCTGATGTAGTTGTCGTTCTCGTACATGTAGTCGCTGCCGGCATTCGACGCGTTGGTCTCCCAGTTGTACGCGGTCAGGCGGTTGCCGCCGACGCGCGTGAGCGTCAGACCCTTCGCCTCGCCGTTCAGATCGCCCTGGTTGGTCCCGTAGACGTAGGGCGAGATCGGGTGCATGCCGCTGCCACTGTCGATCGTGAACGCCACGTCGTGCGCGCCCGGATCGCCGGGCGCCAGCGGCGGCCCTGCGCTGGCGTCCGCCGCGCCGCCGGACATCCCGCCGGCGCCGGCCGCAGCCGCTCCGGCGCCTCCGCCGTTGCCGCCCGTGCCGCCGTGTCCGGCCGCGCCGCCGATCGCTGCCGAGCCCGCGCCGCCCGCGCCCGGTCCGCCGCCGCCCGTGCCCGCGTCCGCGGCGTCGCCGCGCGCGTCGCTGCTACACCCGCCGCAAACCCCGATCGCGACCAGCAGCGCCGCCGAACCGACAAACCCTCGCCACGCCATGCACGACTCCCTCGCAACGGGCCGGCGCGTGATGCCCGGCCGCCTGCGCCGGGCATGAAATGGCCCAGTCGGCGCAGCGCTGCCCCGACCGCTCGCTTCCGTCCCAGCCGGCAAGCTTGGCCGACTCGGCTCCTGCGGTCCAGACTGTCCTCTGGTGCCTCGCGTGCGGCGAGTCGGGTCAGGGCATGTGGACTATGAGTCGCCCAGCTCGGGGAACCTCGTCTGCGGCATCGCAGCCCCGCCTTGACCGCGCGGCGCGCGGTGTCGTGCGTTCCGCAGACCAGGCCTGAGTCGCCGATCGCGCGCGCGCCAGCGCCGCGCCGTAGTCGCCGTCGAGCTTGGACGCGGGGTACTGCGCGGCGACCTGATCGGCCGCGTCGCCGAAGCGCGCCTTGAGCGCGTCCAGGTCGGCCGGGTCGTCGGCCGGTGCCGGCTGCGTGTAGACGAGCAGCACGCCCTCGTCGTTGTTGCTGCCGAGCAGGTATGGCACGTGCGCGATCTCGCCGCGAGCCGGGTCTCCCCCGCCATGTCTCCCTGCAGCTTGCCGTCCGCGAGCGTGACGATCAGATCGTTGCCGGCGCCGGCGTCGCCCGACAACGCCTTCGCGGGAAGTCCTTTCCGAATTCCATTCGTTTGCTCTCCGTCGTGGCGGAGGTCCACGAAGAGGCAATCTGCCTCGCCGCGTGCGCCTCAGCGGCCGCGCGCCCGTCGCCGCAGCCTGAGCACCGCCAGCGCCAGCCACGCCAGCTCGAAGCCGGTGCCGCCCGCGCCCGCGGGATCGCCGGCCGCCACCCCGCAGCCGCTGCCCCGCCGCCGCACGTAGCGATTGCCCCCGGCCCGCGGCAGCAATGGCTTGTGCGCACCGCTGGCCAGGCCCTGGGCGAAGTCGACCCCGTAGTACGGCGGCAAGCACACCCGCTCGGGCATGCCACTGCACGCGCTGCCGGCGTCCGCGGGCGCACCGCCGTCGTCTCCGCTGTCGCTGGCTGCCGACCCGCATTCGGGCAGCGCTGGGTTGCTGTCGCAGCTGAAGCCCTGCGGGCAGTCGGTCGCGCTGCTGCAGGCCAGCTCCTCGAGCTGGCAGCGGAACTGCCCCGTGCGCATCGAGCTGCACTGAGCGCCCGCGCCTGCGTCCAGCGAGCCGGCGCCCGCGTCGCTCGTGGCGCCGCCGCAGCTCAGCGCGACCGTCTCCTCACAGCTGAAGCCGTCGCCACAGTCCGCGGCTTTGGTACACGGAGGCACGTAGCGGGGCACACAGCTGCGCACGCTCCGCGACGTACAGCGGGACTCCCCGCCGTCCGCATCAGCGTCCACGAATGGGGATGCCGATTGGGCCTCGCATTGCTGGGTGGTTTGCGCGTAGCACACCATGTTGGTGGGGCAGTCGCCGTCGCTCGCGCACGCCGGCGAGCGGCACGCCCGGATGTCGGCGGGCCGACAGGGGGTAGCCGGACAGGATTGACCCGGCGGGCAGGCCGGGGTCGCCGCGCACGCCGTGGTGCCCACGATTTCGCAGGTGAAATAGGCAGGACAGTCGCTGTCGGCGCTGCATGGCATCGCGTGCGCCCGCCCGCTGCCGAACGCCGCCAGCGCCACTGCGGCCGCGCCCCAGAGGCGCCATCCCGAGCCGCGCAGGGACATGGATGTTTTCAGCGTCACGAGCATCACCCTTCTCCTGGCTTGCCGGCGCCCAGCGCGCCGGGCGCAGGCTTTCCGTGCAAGGCGCGCGCCAAGCCCGCCCTGACGGTTGTCCAGTCGTTACTGTGCCGCCGGCGGACGCTGATCAGGCCAACAGCTCCACGGGCGAGCTCGTGGTAGCGCCTTCACCCACGGCGGGCAGGGTGAACGCGAAGGTCGTGCCCGCGCCGGGAGCGGTCTCGACGCTGACCTGCCCGCCCATCGCCTCCACCATGTGCTTGACGATCGACAACCCCAGGCCGGTCCCGCCCAGCTCGCGCGAACGTCCCGCGTCCACGCGGTAGAAGCGTTCGAACAGGCGCGGCAGGTGCTTGGCCTCGATGCCAGGACCGGTGTCCGCGACCGATACCCGCAACATGTCGTCCTGCGGCGTCGCCGCGACCGTGATCGCAGCGCCATCGGAACCATACTTGATCGCGTTGTCGACCAAGTTGGAGAGGATCTGCTCGAGCGCGCGGCGATCGGCGCGCACCGGCGGCAGCGCCTCGGGAATCTCCGCGCGCAGGCGCATGCGCTTGGCCTGTGCGCGCTCGCGGAACAGCGACAGGATGTGGCCGGCGACCTGCGAGAGGACCACCGGCTCGACATCGAGCCTCAGCTGGCGCGACTCGATCCGTGCCAGATCGAGCAAGTCCTCGACCAGATCCTGCAGGCGCTGGGCTTGGCGCTCGATGATGTCGATGAACTCATGGGCCGCTGCGGGATCGCTGTCGAGCGCGCCGCGCAGGGTCTCGGCCGCCGAGCGCACCGCCGCGACCGGAGTGCGCAGCTCGTGCGAGACGTTGGCGACGAAGTCCCGCCGGATCGTCTCCAGCCGCCGCAGATCGGTCACGTCGACGAACACCGCCAGCAGCCCGCCGGGCTCGCCGGGCAGGCCCGCGGCGTGCACCAGCATGCGCCGCGGCTTGAGGTCGCCGATCTCGATCTCGCCCGACACGATCTCCGCGGCGCCCTCGGCCTCGTCGAGCATATGCTTGAGCTCGGCGTTGCGGATCACCTCGAGCGGCGACTTGCCCACCACGTCGGGTCCGAGCAGCAGCATCTCGCGCAGCGCCGCATTTGCGAGCGCGACCTGACCGTCGCGATCGAGCAGCAGCACGCCCTCGCGCATGCCCTGCAGCACGCGGCTGAGCAGATCGCGTTCGCTGCGCAGCTCGCTTAACGCGCGCTCCAGGTTGGCGGCCAGTTGGTCGAGCGCGCGTCCGAGCTCGGCCAGCTCGTCGTTGCCGGCCGGCCGCGTGCGTACCGCCAGATCGCCGCCCGCCATGCGCTGGGCCGCCGAGGTCAGCCCGCGCACCGTGCGCGACATGAAGTGCGCAGCCAGGCTCGCCATCAGCACCGCCACCACCAGCGCCGCGACGCTGGCCAACAGCAGCAAGCCGTGCAGCCGCGAGACCGCCTCGTCCGCGGCCTTGAGCCCCGCGCCCAGGCGGGCGACGCCTGCGACCCGTCCGTTGCGGTGAAACGGCGCCGCCACGTACAACATCCGGCCGCGCGCCGCGGCGTCGAAGCGCAGGCTCGAGCCACGCCCGGAGGCGAGCGCCTGCTCCAGCTCCGGGCCGTGCGGGCGATTTTCCGGGCGTCCGAGCGCGGCCTGGTCGAGCGCCGAGTCGCCCAGCAGCCAGCCGTCCTCGCGCACCAGCGAGACCCGGCCTTCGGCGCGCCGTCCGAGCTCGTCGGCCAGCGCATCCCAGGCGCGACGATCGTCGAGCGGCGCGCCGAACGCCGAGACCTCGCCCTCGATCAGCAGCAGCCGCGGCAGCAACTCAGCGCGCGACCTTGCGATCACGTCGTCGTAGAGGGCCCCGCTGAGATACGCGTCCGCGGTGATCACCGCGACGGCGATCAGCACCAGTGACGCGACGAAGATCTGCCCGCGCAGCCCGAGCTTCACTGCGCGCGCCCGCTCGGACCGCGCGTCCCGCGCCCGCGCGCGCCCACGCTGTGGATTCGTACCGTCATCGCCGGGCCGCAGCATAGCGCGGCCCGGCGGGCTTGCCGAGCCGCGCCGGTACTAGCTTGCGATCAGCAGTGGCGGCAGGTCTCCGCTCTCCACCGCCAGCCGGCTCACCTGAGTCGCTGTGGCCGCGGTCACGCGTACGCACTGCGTACAGTCGTGCTTGAGCACGACCAGCCCACTGACCACACAGCCCTCGGGGCCGTAGTGGGTCAGCAGCAGGGGCCGGTAGCAGTGTCCGATCGTGCTGGTCCAGTGCAGATCGTCCGCGCTCTGTTCGGCGTCGGCGGTGAAATCCTCCGTGTCCTCGCCCAGCTCGCTCTTCAGGTAGCGCACGGCGGCGGCTTCGATCTCGGGTGGCGGGTCGTGCGCGTGGTCCGTTCGCGCGCACAGCTCCAGCTCGCCGTCGATCACGGTGTAGAGCAGGCCGGCCTCGGCGCCGCCGCTGCCGACCAGCAGCTGCAGCACGCGATCGAGGCGTTCCTGCCGGCTCGAGCAGGTCTGCAGCAGCGACTCGAGCTGGGATTGCCCCATCGTGGAGTCGACTGTGCCCGGTGGAATGTCGCGCGTGACGCCGCGCTCGGAGCGCCGCATCACCCGCGCCAGGCGCTGGTACTTGGCGGCCAGCGCCGGATTGGGGTGGGCGAGGAAGCTCTGCCTGCACAGCTTGGCATAGCGCTCGAGCTCGGCGGCGTCGCCCAGGCACGCGGCGACGCGCGCCGCGGTCTCGTAGGCCAGGCCCAGGTTGAGCCCGCGCGCGCCGAGCGCCTCGAAGCTGTCGATGGCCGCGCGCGCGTGCTTGAAGGCCGCCTCTGCGTCGCCGAGCTTGGCGTTGGCAAAAGCGAGCGGCATGTGGATGTAGTTGGCGACGTAGCCCAGGCCGTAGGCGCGGGCCGCGGCCAGGTAGCCGTCGCCTGCCGCGCGGGCCTCGGCGAAGGCGCCTCGATCGCACAGCACCTTGAGCCGCGCGGCCGCGGCCAGCGGCCAGAATCTGGTGCTGGCCTGGCTGCAGCTGCGAAAGGGCCGCGTCGAGCGCCGCCAGCGCGGCGGCGTGGTCGCCGCGGATGCGCTCGTACTCGCCGCGCGCCCAGCTCGCGATCGGCTGCCAGGTGCGGATCTTCTTGGCCGTGCGCTCGATCGCCTCGAGGTCGTGGCGGGTGTGGGTCAAGTCGTCGGAAGCGGCGTGCGCTTGCAGCGTCCACAGCACGGTGACCACGTCGCTGACCTGCTGGCGTGACTGCTCCAGCCGCCACAGCTCGCGCTGGCGGGCCAGCTGATCGGCGGCGCCGACGTCGCCTTGCCACAGCTTGTCGAGCACACGGATCGCCAGCGCGCTGCCCTGGTACAGCGGGAATTCGGCCACGGCGACGGCGTGCTGCTCACACGAGGGCAGCCCCAGCGCGGCCTCGATCGTGCCCATGATGCCGTACAGGCCGGCGCGCACGCTGTCGACGAAGGTGGCATCGAGCCCGGCGCCGCCGTTCAGCAACCGGAGCGTTTCGCGATAGATCTCGCAGGCGAGCTCGAAGCGTCCGCTGACGCGGGCCTCGAACCCGCGGGCGAGCCGGTCGACCACCGCCACCGCCGGTGACAGCGGCGCGAGCGGCGCCAGCGAGGGCAGCTGCCGCCATTCCTCGAGGTCCAGAGTGCGGGAGAAGTTGCCGATGGCGGTGATGACTGCGCGCGCGAGCTGGCCGATCGCCTGTTTGGGATGGAGCACGCGATCGCGTTCCGGCGTGCTCTCGTAGCGCTGCGCGGCCGCGGCCAGGGCTTGCTGCAGGCGCACGTCGGGCGGCAGGCTCGGCTCGAGCGTGGCGTACAGATCGAGCCCCGCGTCGCGTGCCATGCGTCCGGTTACCCGCGCGCACTGGCCGTCGCTGCAACGGTCGTTCTGCGAGAACAGCCCGACCCAGCGCAGCTCGATCAGGTGCTTGTCGAACGCGGGCCGCCCGAGCTTTCCGCACAGGGCCAGAGCGGTGGCGTAAATCTCGAACCACTCGCGGGGCAATGTGGCGAGCATGCGCACGTAGGCGTCGGGATCGCTGCTGGTCTCCTGGTGCGAGCGCTTCGCGAACGCCACCAGCACGTCGAGCCCCTCGCTCTCCCGGCCGGCGGCAAACAGGTGCTGCGCGGCGCGCAGGCCGTCGCCCCGCCGCTCGAACACGCGCGCCAGCCGGACCTGCAAGGCCGGCTCCGGCTCGCCCGACAACGCCGCGACCCAGGTCTTGGCGGCCAGCGCGTAGCCTCCCTCGGTCTGCGCGATGATGCCCGAGGAGCGCAGCTGGTCGAGGCTGCGAAAGGTGCGGGCGCGGTCGTCGTGCTCGCTCAGCGCGATGCACTCGTCGGCGCCGAAGCGCTGCTCGGGACACTGGGCGAGCGCGCGGCCGAGCACGCGTGCGTCGTCGCTCAAGCGCGCCACCGCAGCGCGCAGCGCCTGAGCCATGCTGGCCGGCAAGCTCGCGTCGTCGATGTGGTCGGGCAGCACCCAGGCGCCGCCGTGATAGCAGACGACGCCGCGGTCCAGCAGGTGTTGCGCGAGCTGCATCAGGTCGCGGGCATTGCCGCCCGCGAGCGCGTGCAAGCGGCGCACCAACAGTGCGAGGTTGGGCACGTCGCCGAAGATCGACGCCAGCAGGGCGTGGGTCTGCTGTGGCTCGAGCGCGCGCAGCAGCAGCGCGGCGCAGGACTCGGTGAGCAGCCGGCCGGCGTCGCTGTCCGGCATGCTCTCGCCGCTGCTCGCTGCGACCACGACCAGCGGATGGTCCTCGGCCCGGTGCGCGAGCAGCGCGATCAGGGCTTGCGACTCCGCATCGAAGTGGTCTACGTCGTCGGCGGCGATCAGCAGCGGCTTGACGCTCGCCAGCTCCAGCAGGAAACCGCGCAGCGCGGTCTGCGGGTGGGACGGCGGCTGTGCGCCGGCGCCCTCCGCGCCCGCTTCGGGCAAGCGCGCGCGCAGCTCGGGCACCAGCGCGCCGAGCAGCGCGCGATGCGGCTCTGCGGCCCGCAGGGTCTCGTCGGGCAGGGCTTCCAGCAGCTGCTCGGTGATCGCGCGCGCGGCGCCGTACGGGCCCGGAGGCGCGGAGGCCGGGTCGATGCGCACGGCCTGGACGCCGCCGAGCTTGGCCGACAGCACGCACGCGTCGAGCAGGCGCGAGCGCCCCACGCCGGCGGGTCCGCACACCAGCGCGGCCGAGCCCTTGTTGTACGAAAGGACGCGATTGATCATGCCGCCCACGCGCCGCAGCTCGCTCTCGCGCCCGACCAGCGTCGGCGTGGTGAGGTAGGCCTGGGAGACGAGCAGCACGTCGTCGGGCGGCAGGCCGGCGAGAGCGGACAGGCGCTGGCTGACCTCCGCCGCGCTCACCGGCCGCAGCTGCGGATCGAGCTGCAGCAGGTCCATCACCAGCGCGTCGAGCTCCGCGGGGATATCGGCGACCTGCTCCGAGGGCGAGCGCAGCGGGTGTTGCCACAGCTGGGAGAGCTGCTGGAAGCTGCGCGCCGGGTAGGGCGTGCGACCGACCAGCGTGTAATAGAGCGTCGCGCCCAGCGCATAGAGGTCGGAGCGGCCGTCGAGCGGCTGGCGGTGGACCACCTCTGGAGAGGCGACCGCGGGTGTGCACACCGCCGGCGGAGCCAGTCCCATCAGCGTGAGCGCCCCGAAGTCGATCAGCTTGGCCTTGGCGTCGGCGGTGCAGCGCACGTTGCGCGCGCTGAGGTCCCGGTGCACCAAGCGGCGCGAGTGCACCAGCGAGAGCGCGGAGCAAATATCGCGTCCGATCGCGCAGGCTTGGCGCCACGGCAGAGGCGCGCGCTCGAGCAGGTCGCCGCCGTCGAGCAGCTCCATCGTGTAATAGGGCGCGTCGCCGTCGAGCCCGTAGTCGTGCGTGGCCACGATGCGGGGATGGGCGAGTTGGGCGAGCGTGTGGAACTCGCGCTCGAACAGCTCGCGGCTGCGCGACAGCTGCTCGTCATCGCCCTTGCGCGGGAGCAGACGCTTGAGCGCCACCAGCTGTCCAGAGGCGGCGTTGCGGGCGCGGTACACGATCGCCATGCCGCCGCGGCCGATCACCTCCTCGAGCACGTATCGGCCACCCGCGATCGAGCTACCAGGCGGGTAGGGGCTATATTCTGCTGACATAGCTAATTTATGATACTACGCGATTTATGGTCATGGAATGGGCCTCTTTATGATTGATATCGATCGGTTCACACGTGCAGGTACGTGCTTGTAAGGCGCCGCCCTACTCGAAGCTTCGCTCACGGCCTGTGCGTTGACGCTTGCGGCCGACTCCCGCACCGTAACCGTGGTGGCTCCCGACCGACCTGGAACCGGCAGTCCGGGCGTGCGGCTCGACCAAGCCTTGATCGAGGCGATGCCCGGGGGCGTCGTCCACGTCGGTGCAGATGGCCAAATCCTGTCGGCCAACGCCGAGGCGCAGCGCGTGCTCGGGCTCGGTTTCGATCGGCTCGCGCAGCGCTACGTTCAGGATTTCGACACCGAGACCCTGCGCGAAGACGGCACGCCCTGTCCCGCGGCCGACTACCCGGTGTCCCGGGCGCTCGCGACCGGGCAGCGTCAGGCCGGCGTCACCATCGGCGTGCAACGTCCCGACGGGGAGACCGTGTGGGCGGTGTTCAGCGCGCTGCCCGTGCTCGACGACGCCGGCCGGGTCACCGGAGCGGTCGTCACCTTCCTGGACATCACCGAGCGCAAACGCACCGAGCAGGCGCTGGCACGCAGCCACGAGCTGTCGCGCGCGGTGCAGAAGATCGCGGGGGTCGGTAGCTACGAGTGGGATCTGTCGAGCGGTCAGGCGCTGTGGTCGGAGCAGCTCTACGCGATCCACGGGCTTTCCCCGCCGACGGACGGCGACCAGCCCGCGCCGGCGTTCCGCTACATTCATCCCGACGACGCCGAGACGATCCGCGGGCTCGCCGCAGGGGTGCTGGCCGGCCGTCCGGCCACGTCCGGCGAGTACCGCATCCTGCGACCCGACGGCGAGGTGCGCACGGTGTGGGGCCACGGCGCGGTGGTGCGCGACGCCGGCGGACGACCGCTGAAGCTGATCGGCACCGTGCAGGACATCACCGAGCGGCGCGTGCTCGAGGAGCAGTTGCGGCAGGCGCAGAAGATGGAGAGCGTGGGCCTGCTGGCCGGCGGCATAGCGCACGACTTCAACAACCTGCTGCAGGTGATCCTGGGCAACGCCGAGATCGCCCTGCGCGATCCGACGCGGCACTCGGCGCTGGTAGAGATCAAGATGGCCGCCGAGCGCGCCGCCGAGCTGACCCGGCAGCTGCTCGCCTTCGCGCGGCGACAGCCGTTTCAGCCCAGCGAGGTAGACCTCGCCGAGCTGCTGGTCGAGCTGGTCCCGCTACTGCGCAGGATGCTGGGCGACCGGGTCGAGATCGAGCTCGACCTCGCAGGGCCGCCTCAGTCGGTCAGCGCCGACCGCACCCAGCTCGAGCAGGTGCTGATCAACCTCTGCATCAACTCGCGCGACGCGATGCCCGGCGGCGGCTCGATCCGCATCGGTGTGCGCGGCGTGGCCGCGGACACGCCGTTCCGGGCGCAACACCCGTGGGCGGAGAGCGGACGCTACGTCGAGATCAGCGTCGCGGACACCGGCTCCGGCATGGGGCCCGAGGTGCGCTCGCGCGCCTTCGAGCCCTTCTTCACCACCAAGGACCTGGGCCAGGGCACCGGGCTCGGGCTGGCCGTGGTGTATGGCATCGTGCAGCAGCACCGCGGCGGCGTTCAGCTGCACAGCGAGCCCGGCAAAGGCACGACCTTCCTCGCATACCTGCCCGCGGCCGGCTGAGCCGCAGCGCACGCGAGCTCAGGCCTCCTCGAGCGCGCGGATCTCGCCGTCGGCGTGACGAAGGCGCAACGCCAGCGCGCGCGCCAGCCTGGCGAACAGCTGCTGGCCCAGGCGCGGGTGCTGCGCCGTGACCTCGTCCATCTTCTGGCGCGAGAGTGCGAACGAGATCGGTCGGCTCCGTGGCGACGGCGTCCGCCGAGCGCACGCCGCTGTCGAGGAACGCCATGTCGCCGAAGAAGTCGCCGCGGCCGAAGGTAGCGATGTGGAGCTGGCCGCCCTCCTTCAGCGCGGTGAAGATCTTCACCCGGCCGCGGCGGATGAAGTAGATCTCGTCGCTGGCCTCGCCCTGGCGAAACACGGTCTGCCCCGCCGTGAAGCTCCGCTCCACCAGCGCGGCCTCGAGCGCGCGCAGCGTTTCCTCTTTGCGGCCCTGCACGAAGTCGACCTCTTCGAGGGTCATGGGCACCTCGTCCGCGTGCTGCCCTCGGCCTTCCTCCTGCAGGATGCAATCCTCGGCCCACTCGAGCGCGTCCGAGAGCTGGTTGAAGATGCGGATGTCGCGCGCGGGCTTCACCAGGCCGACCTCGTCGAAGTAGCTGCGCAGATCGCGTCCGGTCGGGAGCGCTTTGGGCAGATTGCTGAAGACTAGGTGCGCGTTGCGTTCGGCGAGCTGCGCGTGCATCTGCTCGAGCATGTGGATGGCGGTGAAGTCGACCGAGCGCACGCGCCGCATGTCGAGGATCACGAAGCGCCGCGTGGCGACGTCGGGCCCGAGCTGTCCGACCAGCTGGTCGGTGGTGCCGAAGAACAAGTTGCCCTCCAGCTCGTAGACCACCGTCTGGTCACCCTTGCGCTCCAGCACGGCGGTCTCCTCCGGCAGCCGCTTCTGCCGCGAGAAGACGTGGTTGCCGTACAGCTTGCGGTGAATCACCGTGCCCCGTACCTCCTCGCGGATGAACAGCACGATCGCCAGCGCGATGCCGACTCCGGAGGCCGTGATCAGGCCAACCCCGACGGCGACCGCCACCACGGTCGCGATCACCACGAAGTCGAGCTGGGTGGAGCGCTGCTTGAGCAGGCGCACGCTGCCCCAGTCGAACATGCGGTAGGCCACCACCAACAAGATCGCCGCCAGCGAGGCCAGCGGCGCCCAGGCGATCAGAGGGCCTAGCAGCAGGTAGGCCAACAGCGCGAGGCCGCCTTCGATCACGCTCGACAGGCGCGTGCGGCCGCCGCTGGCCACGTTGACCAGGGTCGGGCCCGAGGTGCCGGAGCCGGGCATGCCACCCAACACCGCCGCGCCGAGGTTCGCCAGGCCCTGGCCGAGCATCTCCCGGTTGGAGTCATGACGGCTTCGCGTCATGGCATCGACCACGACGCAGGTCTTGAGCGTGTCGATCGAGAGCAGCACCGCGAGCGTGAGCGCCGGCACGAAGCTCGCCGCCAGATCGTCGACGCCGAGCTGTGTGGCTGCCGCCCAGCGCGCGCTCAGGGCCGAGCCGAAGCTAAGGCTCGCGCCGCCGAGCCGGCCGATCACCAGCCGGTTGCCGGCCAAGCTGAGCAGCCGGGGGTGCAGCAGGCCGAGCGCGAAGTAGGTCAGCACGCCGACGGCCAGGCCTACGATCGGCGCGGGCACGGTCTTGGTGAGGCGCGGGGCCAGCAGCACCGCGGCGATGGTGGCGGCCGCCACCGCGAGGCTGTGCCATTCCCATTGCCCGGGGCTCGACAGCCCGGCCAGCATCGAGAGCGACTTGGGGAAGCCGAATAGATCGGGGATCTGCTTGAGGAAGATCACCACACCGACGCCGCTCAGATAGCCGGTGACGACGGGGTAGGGCACGTACTTGATCAGGGTGCCGCCCCGCAGCAGCCCGAACAGGATCTGCAGGCTGCCCGAGATCAGGGCGACCAGCGTCATGATGACGAGCGCGTGCTCCGGCGCGGCGGGCCGGCCGCTGTGGGCGTGGGCTGCGAGCTCCATCGCGAGCGAGCCCATCACCGCGGCCGCGGGCGCGCAGGGAGCGGTGATCAGGCGCTCGGTGCCGCCGAACAGCGGTGCGATGATGCCCAGCGCGGTCGCGCCGAGCAGCCCCGCCGACGCGCCCTGGGCGGCCGCGCCCGGGCCCAGCGGCGCGTAGACGCCGACTCCAAAGGCGATCGACGCCGGAAGCGCCACCAGCATCGAGGCGAGACCGCCCCACAGGTCGCCGGCCAGGTTCTTGCGCTCCACGGGCGTGGCCGAGCTTGGCTGCCGGCGCGGTGCAGCGTCAAGCCTGGTGGGTGCAGGGCCCTGGCTGGGCGGTGCAGCTGCGCGGAAAGGCCGGGTTTCACGGCCGCCGGCGGTGGGCGCGGCGCGCGGGTTCCCCGCTGGGCCTGGGGCAGGACAAGACCCGCGCCGCCTCCGCCGCCGGCAGCTGAGTCGCTCAAGTCGGTCATTCACCCAGCAAGCGGAAGCCGACGCCGCGTACCACGCCGAACACGCGCGCGTCGCCCAGCTTCTGGCGCAGGCGCCAGACCAGATTGTCGACCGCACGCGGGCCGACCTCCACGCTTTCGGCGCCCCAGACCGCGCCCAGCAGATGCTCGCGGCTGAGCGGGCGGCCGCCGGCCTGTACCAGCGCGCGCATCAACAGCAGCTCGAGCGGCGTGAGCGCCACCCGCAGCTCCCCGACGATCAGCTCGTGGCGGCCGAGGTCGAGCGTGATGCGTCCGGTGCGCAGGCGCTCGACCGCGTGCCGGTTGGCGCGGCGTAGCCGCCGTGCCACCGCGCGCACGCGCGCCGACAGCTCGCGCGGAGAATCGCGGCCGGCCAGCACATCGTCGAAGCCTGCGGCCAGCGCGCGCTCGGCGTCTTCGACCGTGCCTTGCGGCGCGTAGCCGATGAAGCCTACCGGCTCGCTGGCGCGCTCGCCCCACGCGACGATCGCGCGCAGCGCCGTCTCGGAGGTGCTGGGCGGCAAACAAGCCACCACGATCATGCGTGCGGCCGGCGGGTTGCCCTGCAGCATGGCCGTGCTCCACAGCTCGATCTCGGCCGCGTCCGCGCCCAGGCGCTCCTGCAACGGGCCGGTCGCGATCGATGCGCTCAGCGTCATCAGCGCAACGCGTGGCGGCTCCGGCACCTGCGCTGGGGTCTCGAGGCGGCTGCGTCTCGGCGGCGGGGTCACGACGGCGCGCCGTGGTGCGAGGCGCGGCTGCCGCGCCGCCTCGCAGTCGTGGACGAGCCCGGTGTTCGGCCCGCACGGCCGGTCGGGGTTGGCGTGCGTTGAGATCTCGCGAACGGGTCTCGGCGACCTGCCGGCATAAAGTCCAGCCGCGACCGATAGGCGTTCTGTCTGACGACTTCGCTGCGGTTGCGCGAAGTTTTGGTGACAAATGGGGCTCGGGTGGGTCGTCACACAAATGTCACAAGCCCGCGACTTCATCGCCACCCGCCACCCGCAGGGTTCCGCGTGAAACATGCCACGCGGCTGTCACCAGAAGTTCGCAAGGGCGCTGCTGCGACGTCACGCGCGGCTCCTAGCTTCCGCCCAGCACCTCGGCACCGAAATCGCCGGGGCTGCAGGAAGGAATGACCTCATGAATGTTCGTCCACGCTTCTCCCTTATAGAAATAGGGCGAGCGCTGCCCGCGGTCGCGACCGCGGCGCTGGTGCTCGCCATGGCGGCCGAAGCTCGCGCCGCTGACTGCAGCACGCTACCCAAGCCGGTGTACGTAGCCGGATCGAGCGCGGTGAAGCCTTTCTTGGCTTCGGTAGCCAAGGAGCTCGCCGGTCTTAGCGACCCGATCACCATCGTCTACCAAGGTCAGGGCTCGTGCACGGGCGTCGGCTACCTGAGCTCGACCCCGGCCGGCACGATCATGGGCAACGGAACGATCTGGGACACCTCCGGGACCGAGGGCACCTGCACCCTCGATTCGGTCAACGGCAACACGGTCGATATCGGCGTCTCCGACGTCTACGCCAAGAGCTGCGGGATGACGCCGCCGTCGGCAGTGAAGGACTTCTTCGGGCCGGTTCAAACCATGACGTTCTGCGTGCCCAAGGATTCCACCCAAACCGTGATCAGTGCCGAGGCCGCCTACCTCGTGTACGGCTTCGGCAACGACAGCGGGGTTTCGCCCTGGGACGACGAGACCCTCATCCAGCAACGCAGCGACACCTCGGGCACGCAGCAGATGACCTCGGCTGCGATCCACGTGCCGGCCGCGAAGTACAAGGGCACCCACAACCAGACGACGACCGACCTGCTCAACGGGCTCGAAGCCGCTGCGACCGCGGGCAACGCCGACAAGTCGATCGGCATCGCATCCACGGATGCCACCGACAAGAACCGTGACAAGGTCACCGTGCTCGGCTTCCAGGCCTACGGTCAGGACTGCGCCTACTGGCCCGACTCCGATGCTTCCAGCTTCGACAAGGCCAATATCCGCGACGGTCACTACGCGATCTGGGGCCCGCTGCACATGCTGGCACACACCGATTCGAGCGGCGTGGTCGATAACGCGGACGCCAAGGTGGTGATCGACTACCTCTCGGGCGCCGTGGTTCCGACCGAGATCGACTTGGTCCAGGTCGAGGCCAAGGGCGGCGTGGTTCCCGACTGCGCGATGCGCGTGAAGCGCACCGAAGAGGTTGGCCCGCTGATGAGCTACATGCCGGACAGGTCCTGCGAGTGCAAGTTCCTCAAGGAGGCGACCGGCACGGCACCGAGCGCGTGCAAGACCTGCACCATGGACAGCGATTGCGACTCCGCGACGCCCCACTGCAACTACGGCTACTGCGAGGTACAGTGACATGACTTACAAGAATTGGATGAAGGTAGCCGCGCTCGCGTTGATCGTTGCGGGTCTCGCGCTCCCGGCGTGCAGCAAGAGCAACAACAACACGCCGTCCGAATCCGACGGAGGCGCCGGCAACGGCGGCAAAGGCGGTAGCGGCGGCAAAGGCGGCAGCGGCGGCACTGGCGGCAGCGGCGGCACTGGCGGCACTGGCGGCAGCGGCAGCGACGCCGGCACCGACGCCGGAGGCAAGGATGCTGGCAGCGACGCCGGCACCGACGCCGGAGGCAGCTGCGACAAGGACTCGACGGGCTGCGCCGTGGATACGGCGAAGTGTTGTTACAAGTGCGACGACCCGTCGACCTTCGAGCAGTTCCTCAACCACTGCACGGACGCCACCTGCACGCCGTACGACAACTCGAAGCTGACCAAGCTCCTCGCCGACGGCGGGGTGCCAGAGCTTCCCTAACCGAGCCAGCACACACGGAGCTCACCGGCGCGCTTCTCTCAGGGGTCGCCGGTGAGCTCGCGCTTCCCAGTCAAGCTGAGTGTTTCGCGGAGAGATTGGAGAGTCCTCTTAGCTCGATGACATCACGCAGATGCGATCTTTCTCTTTCGTCGGCTTGCCTGGTTGGCGGATGGTTGATGGTAGTCGTGTTGCCCAACGCGGTGCTCGCCCAGGCCGCGCCGCCGCGAGCGGTGCCGCCCCAGCCGGCGCCTGCGACCTCGCAACCCGCCGCGCAATCGGCACAGGCGGCCGCACCGCTGCCCGCTGCGCCCACCGCGCCGTCGGCGCCGCCCGCCGAGGCACCCGCCGTGGCGCCTGCCGCCGTGCAGCCCGCTGCGCCGCCGCAAGCTCCGCCGCCGCCCGCCGCGCCCGCACAGCCGGCGCCCGTTGAGGCGCCGCCCGCGGCTCCTGCAGCTGCGCCCGCCGCGCCGCAGGGCGCGGCCGCGGCACGAGCTGCAACCACTGCGGAGGGTGCCAGCGCAGCGCCGGCGACACCCGAGGTACACGGTGAGGACCCGAGGGATTCGATGCTCGCGGACGCGGGCTACTCATTGACGCCGATCGTCTCGGCGCTGCCGGTCAAGCCGGAGCTGGTGGTCTCGGGCTATTTGCAGGCCCAGTACGAGTCGCACCAGGACTCGCAGGACCAGTTGCTGCCGGGCGGCGCGCCGCTCAACCAGAACCGCTTCTTGCTGCGCCGGGGGCGCATCCGCGTCACCAAGGACTGGGACTACGCGCAGGTCACCATGGAGGTCGACGGCAACACCGTGCACGGCCCCACGATGCGCGTGCAGAAAGCCGAGGCCTCGCTGATCTATGGCCGCTCCAAGGACCGAGACCAGCCGCCGATGGCGCAGCTCACGCTGGGCCAATTCGACCTGCCGTTCGGCTTCGAGATCCCCTACGGGTCACGGCCGCGCTGGTTCATGGAGCGCACGACCGGCTCGCGCGCGCTGTGGCCGAGCGAGCCCGACGTGGGAGTACGCTTTTCGGGCGGCCTTGGCTTCGCGCGCTATTCGGTCGCGATCACCAACGGCGAGCCGCTCGACGAGAAGAGCGTGTTTCAGCTCCAGGATCCCAACGCCAACAAGGACGTCACCGCGCGCTTCGGTGCGCAAACCAAGCTCAGCCGCCTGGTCGCACTGGCGGGCGGCGTGTCGTTCAACCGCGGCAAGGGCTTTCACCCGGGCACGGACGCGACCAAGGACATGCTCCAGTTCCGCGACGCCAACCAGAACGGCATGGTCGAGGCCAACGACGTGCAGGGCCTGCAGGCGCAGGCTGCCGTGCGCTCGCAGAATTTCTCGCGCTGGGCGCTCGGAGCCGACCTCGAGCTGCTGTTCCGGACCAAGCTGGGCTGGAGCATGCTGCACGGCGAGCTGGTGGCTGCGAGCAACCTCGATCGCGGCCTGTTCATCGCCGATCCCGTATTCAATGGCTCGACGCTGCGCGAGCTCAGCTACTACGTCGCATTCACACAGGAGGTCACCGAGTATGGCGTGGTCGGCTTCCGCTACGACTACTACAACCCGAACGCCGATCTGTTCGAGCAGCGGGCCAGCAAGACCGTTCCAGTCGCCCAGCACGTGCGCACCTACTCGCCGATGGTCGGTCTGACCTTGCGCGGGCGCACGCGCCTGGTGTTTCAGTACGACTTCGTCGACGACCTGCTCGCGCGCGACACGCGCGGGGTGCCGGCCGACTTCAAAAACAATCAGTGGACCCTTCGGCTGCAGGGGATGATGTGAACGCTCGCTGCGCCACCTGCGTGCTCGTGCTGGTTGCCGCGCTCGGCTGCGGTGGCGCGGAGGATCAGCTCGGCGTTTCCGAGCCGTTCCGGGTGTCCTGGAGCCCCAACGGCAACGACTACATTCCCGCCCAGTTCGTGGCAGGAAGCCTTCCGGGCAAGAGACCCGAGCCCGGCGCCAACCCCGCTCCCGTGAGCGACGCCGGTACGGCGGTGCCCCCGCAGATCACCCTGGTGATGAGTCAGAGCAACGTCGTCTTCCAGGGCGAAGGCGCCAAGAAGCTCGCCGGCGAGGCCACCACCGTCACGCGCGCGATCGGCATGCAGCTTCTGGGCGTGGGAGGTGGCTACTGGGTGTTTCCTGCCGGCGGCATCAATCCGCAGAGCGACAATCTGATTTGGGACGCCCATCTCGACTTCGGCCGGGATATTGCGCCCGGCAAGCGCGACCTGCGCATGGTTGCGATCGACGAGGATGCTGTGGCTGGCCAGCAGACCGCGCTCAGCCTGTGCGTCGAGGGTCGGGTGCCGGACAACCTGCACGTCTGCGACCCTGACCGGGCGCTGCCCAAGGCGGTCATCTCGCTGAGCTGGGACACCAACGTCGACCTCGATCTGCAGGTCAAGACGCCGGGTGGCCAGTGGATCGACGCCAAGCATCCGATGACGGCGTCGCCCGATCCGGACGGCGGGCTGCCGGACGACGCCGGCATCATCGACCGCGACTCCAACGCCGCCTGCGTCATCGACGGTCTGCGCGACGAAGATCTGGTCTGGAGCAACGTCATGCCCCAGGGCCGCTACGGCATCTATGCCAATCTCTTCAACGCCTGTCACCAGCCGGCGGTGCGCTTCCGGGTGGCGGTCTACACCGCCGCGACCGACAAGGACGGCAATGACACGTTGAAGCAAGTCGCCGAGCAGGGCGGCGAGGTGTTGGGCTTTTCCGCGAACAACGGGGCTGAACATGGCCTGTTCGTGACTGAATTCACTTTCCACTGAGAAAGGGAAACACCGTGTTGATCGAAAAGTTGCTCAAAATCGCGCTGCTCGGGTCGAGCTGGGTGTTGTACGTGTTGCTCACGCTCTCCGTCTTCTCGATCGCCACCATGGTCGAGCGCTGGTGGTTCTTCCGGCGGCGCAGCGACGACATCGACGAGCTGGGCGAGCGCTTGATCGAGTTTCTGCAGCAGGGAGATCTCGGCGCTGCCGGGGCGCTGCTCAAGCAGAGCCCTGCGATCGAGGCCCGCGTGCTCGAGTCCGGGCTGCGCTATGCCGAGAGCGGGCCGGGCGCGGTGGCCGACGCGATGGAGGGCCGGATGATCCGCGAGCGACGCGATATCGAGCGCGGCTCGACCTTGCTCGGCACGCTCGGCAACAACGCGCCGTTCATCGGGCTGTTCGGCACCGTGCTCGGCGTGATCATCGCCTTCCACCAGCTCGGCGCCAGCCAGTCGTCCGCGTCGATGGCCAACGTCATGGGCGGCATCGCCGAGGCACTGGTCGCCACCGGCGTCGGCCTGTTCGTCGCGATTCCCGCGGTGGTCGCTTACAACGTGATCCAGAAGACCATCACCGAGATCGAGGACAACGTGGCCTCGATCGGCAAGGAGCTGACCGCCCTGCTCAAGGCCGGCACCGGCCGGCTCGCGGGCACGAGCTCGAGCGGGGACACGCCGGCGGTGCAGCGCCCAGGCAGCAGCGGGATGCGCGATCTCGCGCCGACGGGAACCAACTGAGGCCAGGGGAGGGATTGCGTCATGGCAGCAGCACTCACCGGCCGCGGAGGGCGCAGGGGCGCGATTGTCGGCATCAACGTGACGCCGATGGTCGACGTCGTGCTCGTGCTCCTGGTCATCATGATGGTCTCGGCCATCTACATCGTCAGCCAGAGCCTGAAGGTGGAGCTGCCCAAGACGGCGACTTCCGACCAGGCGGCGAGCTCGCCGCTGGTCGTCACCATCGGCAAGGACGGCAGCTACCTCTTCAACCAGAAGCCGATCGAGGAAGCGGCGCTGCGCGCGCAGTTCCGCAAGGCCAAGACCAAGGACAAAGACGCCAGCCTGGTGCTCACCGCGGACCGCGAGGCGTTGCACGGCGACGTCGTGCACGTGATCGACCTGGCCAAGGTCGAGGGCATCACCAAGTTCGCCATCACGGTGGACCGTTCGAGATAGAGGTAGCACCATGGCGCGACGCAAGAAGAAGCTCTCCCCGGTATACGTGGTCAGCCTCGCGGCGCACCTGGCTGCGGGCTCGGCGATCGCGCTGATCCCGCAGCACAAGCTGCGCGAGGTGGTGGCGATCGCGCTCAACGAGCCACCGCCGAAGGACGAGAAGAAGGTCGAGCCGCCCAAGCCCAAGCCCCACCCCGCGGAGCCGCCCGCGCACCACCACCGCCACATCGCGCATTCCGAGCCCGCGCCGGCGCCGAGCTCGGCGGACAATCCGGCTGCGCTCGACAACATCGGGCTGGCGCTCGACGCGAACGCCACCGGCGGCCTGGCCGTGCGCATCGCGCCACCGCCACCGCCACCACCTCCACCCGTGGCTCCACCCAAGCCCAAGCTCCTGGTCGCGCGGCGGCCCGAGCCGGAGTGTCCCGACGACATGCTGCACAAGGCGCGGCCGCTCGGCGTGGTGCGACCTTCATATACCGACGAAGCCCGGCAGGCCCACGTGCAAGGGCGCATTCGCATCCAGCTCGCGGTCAACGACCAGGGCGACGTGACAGATGCGCACGTGCTAGCCGGGCTCGGCTATGGTCTGGATGAAGCCGCGCTCGAGGCGGCGCGGCGCCTGCGCTTTGCGCCCGCGACACGCTGCAACCGGCCGGTGGCCGCACCCTTCGTGATCGCGATGCGTTTCGTTCTCGGCACATGAGCTTACGCGGTCGCATCGCCGCCTTGTCGGCGGCAGCGCTGACGAGCTGGGCAGCGACGTCGGCGGGGCAAGCTGCGCCCGTCGCGCCGGGGGCGGCCCCCGCCAGCGCGACGGCCACGCCCGCGCCCGAAGCGGTGTCCTCGGCCACGCAGCCCGCCGCCCCGGCCACAGCCGCGCCCGCGCCCGCCTCCGCGCCCGCGCCCGCGCCCGCGCCCGCGAGCACTGCGATCTTCGACGGCGTGGTGCTCGACCACAGCACCGGCAAGCCGCTGCCGGACGTCACCGTCGAGCTCGCCGACGCCGCGACCACCACCGACGCGCAAGGCCGCTTTCACTTCGCCGACGTCGCCCCCGGCACGCACAGCGTGATGCTGTCGGGCAGCGGGTTCGCGCCCACCGGCACCCAGGAGACGCTGACCGCGGGCCAGAAGTACGACGCCGCCTACGAGGTCGAGCCGCAACCCGAGCAGGCGGACGAGGGCGATCAGGTCGACTTCGAGGTTGTGATCGTGGACACGGGCGGCCTGCGCAAGTCGGTGGCCGCGACCTCGGTCAGCGCCGAGCAAGGCGCGCGCGTGGCGGGCACGGGCGGCGACGTGATCAAGGTGGTCGAGAACCTGCCGGGCGTGGCGCGCTCGAGCGTGGGGTCGAGCGCGCTGGTGGTGTGGGGCTCGGGCACGGCCGACACGCGCGTCTACGTCGACGACGTGCACATCCCGCTGCTGTATCACGAGGGCGGCTTCCGCTCGGTGATCCACTCGGACCTGGTGCAGAGCGTGGAGCTCGAGCCGGGCGGCTACGGCGCGCCGCACGGCCGCGGTCTGGGCGGTCTGGTGACCGTCGGCCTCAAGCCGCTCGAGGACGACAGCTATCACGGCAGCCTCTCGGCCGACGCGATCGACGCGGCCGCCAGCGTGCGCGGTCCGATCGGCAAGGACTTTCACTTCGCCGGCGCGCTGCGCCGCAGCAACCTCGACTGGGTGCTGGCGCGCGCGACCTCGCGCGACGTCGGCGCGATCGTGCCGATCCCCCGCTACTGGGACAGTCAGTTGCGCGCCGCGTGGACGCCGCGCGAAGGCGAGAAGGTCGAGCTCGGCGGGCTGCTCTCCTCCGATCACATCAGCCGCACGGTGGTGCAGGCCGACCCGGCCGACACCAAGAGCGACAGCAAGTCGACCGGCTTCGAGCGCGTCTACCTGCGCTACCAGCGCCGGCTCGACGACGGCAGCATGGTGACCGCGACGCCGTTCTTCGGCCTGGACCATTCCAAGCTGGCCAGTGTGTTCGGGGCGGTTCCGGCCGAGCTGCGCGACGACGCCCGCGTGTTCGGGCTGCGCACCGCCTGGGACGGCCATCCCAGCGATTGGATCGGCGTGCAGGCCGGCATCGACGCCGAGGTGACCACCGCCACGCTGAGTCGCTCGGGCGCCGTCACCTCGCCTCCGCGGGAGGGCGATATCCTGGTGTTCGGGCAGGCTCCGAGCGATCAGGTCAACGCCGACCACTGGAGCACGACCGTCGCCGGCGTCGCGCCCTTTGGGCAGGCGGACATCGCGCTGGCCAAGGGCAGCGTGCATCTGATCCCGGGCGTGCGCATCGAGCCCTCGGTGGTGCGGGCGAGCAAGAAGACCGTGACCAAGGCCGACGTCCCCTCAGCCGGAACCGAGCGCGAGGACACCTACGTCGAGCCGCGCTTCGCCGCGCGCTGGGCCATCACCGATGCGATCGGCATTCGCGGCGCGGTGGGCATCTACCATCAGCCGCCGCTGGCCGAGGACCTGAGCGCGGTGTTCGGCAATCCGACGCTGGGACCCGGCAAGGCGCTGCAGTATCTGGTGGGCGCGAACCTGCGCTTCACCCAGGCGATTTCGCTCGAGGTGACGAGCTTCCTGTCGCAGCAGCGGGACCTCGTAACCCGCAGCCCGCTGCCCACGCCGGTCGTGGCCCAGGCTTTGATCCAGGACGGGCGCGGGCGCGCCTACGGCGTACAGTTTCTGTTGCGCCACGAGCTGACCGACCGCTTCTTCGGTTGGCTCAGCTACAGCCTGGTGCGCAGCCAGCGCACAGACGGTGGCAGCCGCAGCTACCGGCCCTTCGACTTCGATCAGACGCACGTGTTCACCGCGCTGGCGTCTTACGACCTCGGCTTGGGCTTCGAGGTCGGCGTGCGCTTCCGCTACTCCACGGGCTACCCGCGTACGCCCGTGCTGCAAGCGCTCTACGACGCGCGCACCGACTCCTTCGAGCCGGTGTTCGGCGCGCACAATTCACTGCGCATCCCGGCCTTCTACGAGCTCGATGCCCGCCTCTCCAAGCGCTTTCGCTTCGGCAAGGACGCCGGCCTCGAGCTCTACCTCGACGTGCAGAACATGACCGATCATCCCAACCCGGAGGAGATCGTGTACAACTTCGACTACTCGAAGAAATCGTACATCACCGGCCTGCCGATCCTGCCCGTGCTGGGAGCCAAGCTGACATGGTGAGCCGCGGCATCGGCTATGCCCTGTGCGCGCTCTGGGCGCTGCTGCTGTGTGCCGGTTGCAAGCCCAAGCTCGAAGGCCGCCCTTCGCTGGTCGATGGCGACCGCGTGCTCGCCGTGCGCTCCGTTCCCGCCGAGACCAAGGCCGGCGCCAGCGTGCAATACGAGGCGCTGTACGTGGGGCTCGACGGGCCGGTCGACCCGGCGGGGCTCGACTGGGCGCTGTGCAACGAGCGCAAGCCGCTGGCGGTCACCGGACCGATCGCGATTGGCTGCCTGACCAAGAGCGCGGACTCCTTGACGCCGATCGAAGGCGGCGCGCAGCCCAAGGGCAAGCTGCCGGCGGACGTGTGCCGCGTGTTCGGACCCAATCCACCGGCTCCCAAGATGGGCGAGCCGGCAACGCGTCCCGCCGATCCGGACACCACCGGCGGCTACTATCAGCCGGTGCGGGTGCTCGCCAGGATCGAGGGCCATGACCAGTACGCGGTTGGGGTGACGCGCCTCAACTGCAATCTCGCCAACGCGACGCAAGAGCAATCCAGCGAGTACCAGAGCCAGCACCAGCCCAACGAAAACCCCGCGCTCGATTCCCTGGTGCTGCGCGGCAAGCCCGATCAGACCGTCCCCGGCGACGGAGACGGCGATCCGCTAGCGGTGTCGGCGGGCAAGGCGCTGACCCTGCGCGCGAGCTGGATCGCGTGCCCGGCCACGGCCGAGTGCGGAGACGGCATCTGCAGCCCCGGTGAGGACAAGAGCTGTGACGACTGCTCCGGCTCTAGCCCCAGGGGCTGCACCGGATCGGAGCCGTACCTGGAGCTCGATCCGATCAAGCACGCGCTGGTTCACCGCCGCGAGGCGATCCGCGTCTCGTGGTTCGCGACCGACGGCGACTTCGACCACGACCGCACCGGACGCGCCGAGAGCGAAGCCAAGACCAGCTTCAGCGACAACACCTGGACCGCGCCCAAGCACAAGGGCGAGGTGCGGCTGTGGGTGGTGATCCGA
Organism: uncultured delta proteobacterium; assembly: GCA_963778655.1. Classification (GTDB taxonomy): domain Bacteria; phylum Myxococcota_A; class Polyangia; order Polyangiales; family JAFGIB01; genus CAVZVA01. Next base: position 144,504 of record CAVZVA010000003.1, on the reverse strand, counting down.
GACGACCGTGGCGGCGTGGGTTGGAGCGCCTACCGGCTCGATGTGCAATAGGGCTCACTAGAAACTAGTACCTCGGTTCGCAAATCCGTTCCGGATTTCCGACCGATGCCGACTAGTTTGCTCTTGGTTTCCTTGCGGCTGATCAAGCTCGATCGCTGCGCCGTGAGCACGGTCCGATTCTTGCTCTGATCCTTGGTTGAGGGCCCAGATGGTCCGCAGCGCAGCCACATTCCTCGACCCAACCACCGCGTCGACGCAGCTCCTGCGCCAGCCGCGAAAATCCTGCACGCGTGAGCTTGCAGGTAGGCTTTCTACCCACTCCGCTGGCCGCCGGTCGCTCAAGCCTGACATCGGGGCGCAACGCGCAGCCGGGGAGCCGGCGTTCACGCTCGACGCGACCGATCTTGGCGCGCTGCTGGCGCTGATTCACGCTACCGAGCCCGAGGATGCTCAGCGCTGTGCCTCCCACCTGCGCGCGCTGCTCGGCTCCGAACGCTCGCAGCTGGAGCCGCACATCGCGACACTGCTGACGCGCACGGACGAGCTGCAGCGAATGAAGCGGCTGGCGACCACCGATTCGCTGACCGGCGTCGCGAACCGCCGGGCCTTTGGCGAAGCGTTGCGCCGAGAGCTGTCCAGGAGCCAGCGCTCGGGCAAGCCGCTCGCGGTCCTGATGCTCGATATCGACGACTTCAAGGCGATCAACGACACGCTCAGCCACGCGGCAGGCGATCAGGCGCTTCGGCTCGTCGCGCGCGCGGCGCGGGAGATAACGCGCGAGGTGGACCTGGTGGCGCGGATCGGTGGCGACGAATTCGCGCTCATGTTGCCCGAGACTGGAGCCGAGGAGGCACGCGCGATCGGCGATCGCATCCGCGCCAGGCTGGCGCGGGTCCCCGGCAGAGGGCTCAGCCTGGGGGTGAGCGTGGGCGTTGCCGTGACGCGCCGGCCGTGCATGAGCGGGCCGGCGCTGCTGGCCGCCGCCGATGACGAGCTGTACCGGGACAAGGCCACTCGCAAGCTCGCGCTGCCGTCGTTGTTCCCGCGCGCGCGGCGGCCCGTGGCGAGCTGAATTGGGCTAGGGTGCGCCGCTTGCGTATCCAACCCCAGGACCCGCTCTGCGATCGAGGTCACAGGCTCCGGGCAGCGGAAGCGCGCTCCCCCGCGCCTTCGCGGCTGGTGTTGCCCGGCCTTCTGACCAGTCGGCGCCGCCCGAACTCGCCCGCCCGGGTCCCTCGTGACATACTCGGGCAGCGGCACGGCCATGGCGGAGAAACGGACGTTCGACGAGATCGACACCCGCGAGGTCGCAATTGAGCTCGACCCGGGGATGCAGCGCCAGACGGCGAAGCTCGGCACGCTGACGGTGCTCTCCGGCCGCGACGTGGGCGCCTTCTACGCCATGACCTCGCAGGCCATGCTGATCGGCCGCAGCGCCAACGCCCACCTGCGGCTCGAGGACGAGGGCGTCTCGCGCAATCACGCGCGCGTCGTACGCTCCGGCGAGCAGTATCTGTTGGAGGACCTGGGCAGCACCAACGGCACCTATCTCGGAGACAAGAGCATCCGAGGTCGTGAGCAGCTGCACGACAACGCGCGCATTCGCATCGGCAACGCGCTGCTGCGCTTCACCCTGCAAGACCAGATCGAGCTGGATGCAGCCCGCTGCGTGTACGAGGCCAGCGTGCGCGACGGCCTGACCGGCACCTTCAACCGGCGCCACTTCGAGGACCGCCTGGCAGCCGAGCTGTCGTTCGCGATGCGGCAGGGCACGCCGGTGTGCGCGCTGCTGCTGGATGTCGATCACTTCAAGCGCGTCAACGACACGTTGGGGCACCCGGCCGGCGACGAGGTGTTACGCCGCATCGGCAAGCTGCTGCTGCAAGCCGCGCGCAGCGAGGATCTGGTCGCGCGCTACGGCGGCGAGGAGTTCGCGATCATTGCCCGCGGCATCGGCACGACCGACGGCGTGGCGTTCGCCGAGCGCCTGCGCGCGCTGATCGAGCGCTCGCCGATCGAGTGGCAAGGCAAGCGCGTGCCGATCACGGTCAGCATCGGCGTCGCGCACAACCGCGCCGGCGTCGCGCTTTCGACTTCGGAGCAGCTGGTGGCCGCGGCCGATCGCGCGCTTTACGCCGCCAAGGAGGCCGGCCGCAATCGGGTCGAGCTGGCGGTCTCGCCGGGTCGCTATGCCGTGCTGCCGGCCGTCGACGAAGGCGACGAGCCGGTCGCCAAGGTCAAGCGCCGTGCCTGGGAAACGTCGACCTTCCCGCTGGATGACGGATCCAAGCCGGCCAAACCGCCGCCTCCGCCGCCCCGCAAGAAGAAGCACGACCCGTAGCGGTGCACGCCCCGCGCTTCAGCGCCGCGCCGTCCGTACCCAGGACTCGTAGGCTTCGAGCAGCTCGGCCAGGCGGCCGCGCAGCGCCGGCTTCCGGTAGATCAACGAGCGGCGCTCGCTCGGATCGCGGGCCACGTCGTAGAGCTCGAGCGACTGCGTGCGGTCGTCGCGGATCAGCTTGTACGGCCAGTCGAGCACGGCGCTGGCGTGGTAGTGCACGCTCCCGCGTTCGAGCTCGGTGAGCATGAACAGCGGGCGGGTCGCGGGCTTGCCGTCCTGTAGCAACGCCGGAAGCAAGCTCCAGGCGTCCTGCCCGCGGTCGGGACGCAAAGTGGCCAGCTCGAGCAGCGTGGGCGCGACCCAGTCGAGCTGCACCGGCGCGTCGATCACCCGCGCGCGCGCTCCCGGCACCCGCGCCAGCAGCAGCGTGCGTACGTCGCTTTCGTACAGGGAGTTGCCGTGGTTGCTCAGGCCATGCTCGCCGAACAGCTCCCCGTGGTCGGAGACCACGAAGACCGCGGTGCGGTCCCAGCGCGGCCGCGCGCGCAGCGCCGCGAGCACGCGCCCGATCTGCGCATCGCACTCGGCGATCCCGCTGTCGTAGAGGTCGATCGCCGCGTCGCCGAAGTCGTGGTGCAGATACTTGTGGTAAGGATCGTGCGTGCAGTAGTAGTGCGCGAACAGAAATAGCGGCTTGTCCACCGGCGTCCGGCTGAGCTCGGAGAGGGCCGCCTTGGTGGTGAGCGTGGCCTCGCGACCCTGCGCCGCCTTCCAGCGCCGCGTCGGCCACGGGGTGCGCCAGACCTGGAAGCCCTGGCCGGTGCCGCGGTTGTGCTCCAGCACGTACGACACGGTCAGGCCGACCGTGCGGTAGCCGGCGCGTGCGAGCCTGCGGGCCACGGTCGGCGCGTGTCCATCGAGCGTGAAATCGTTGCCGCCCTTGCTGTGATAGCGCAGGCGCCGCACGTCGCGGCCGGTGAACAGGGAGGCCATCGCGAAGCGGGTGCTGGGCGCGGTGGTGTACGCGCGGCGAAACCAGGTGGCTTCGCGGGCAAACGCGTCGAGCACGGGCGAGGTCTTGCGCTTGTACCCCGCGAGCGAGAGATGGTCGGGCCGCAGCGCATCGACGAACAGCACCACCAGGTCGTGTGGCTCGGCCACGCGCGGGCTCTTGGGACGCCTGGGTGGCACGAACGTCACCGCGTCGCTGCCATTGCAGTTCTCGTCGATGCCGTTGCCCGGCACGTCGAGCGCGCCCGGGTGCACATTGGGGTCGTGGTCGTTGCAATCGCGTCCGAGCAGGATCACGCCCGCGCCGTCGCCGTCCGCGTCCCAAAGCCGCGAGCCCAGCCCGAGCGCGAGCGACGCGTAGGGCGTACGGTAAGCGAGCACGTCGGCGGCGGCCGGCGGCAGCGCGTCGACGCCCGCGACCGCCGCCGCGCTGGCGAGCAGCAGCGCCGCCGGCAGGCGGGCGCGCTGCCACGCGCGCCATGGACCCCATAGGCTGAGCGCGAGCGCGGCGCAGCCGCCCGCCGGCGCGGCGGCGTAACGCGCCTGCGCCGCCCACACGCAGGCGCCGAGCGTGAGCGCGGCCCCGAGTAGACAAGGCGCGAGGCAGCGATCGAGCGCATGCTGCAGCGGGGTTGTGGGCCGCAGCCGGCGCCCGAGCCGATGCCCCAACCCCGCGGCCGCCGGCAGCGCGCTCAACGCGAACACCAGCGTGGCACCCACCGTGGCGGCGAGCCCGAAGCGCTCCGACAGGTGCGGCATCCACGCCGGCGCCAGCAGCAGCACCCCTGCTGCCGAGAGGCCGAGCCCCGCGCCGCCGCACACCCACGCCAGCGACACGCTGCCGGAGCTCGCCAGCGCCTCGTGCAATCCGCGCGCGAGCGAGCGCGCGCCGGCGCTGCGCAGCAAGAGGTCGAGCAGCCAGGCCGCGCCGCCCGCGCATAGCAGCAAGGTGGCGAGGGCCGCAAGCGCGGCCAGCGCACAGGGCCCGAGCGCGCGGCCGGCGGCGGCGGCGGCGGCGGCCGTGACACAGGCCTCGGCCAGCGCAAAGCCCAACGCAAAGGCGGCGAACGGCGCGCGCATCGCGGCCCGAACCATACACCGCCGTGGCTCCGAACAAGAGCGATCGATTCGGCTCAGCCGTGCGAGCCGCCGATCAGCTTGGCCCTCTACGGCTGCCGGGCTCGCCCGGTCTGGGGCGCGCGAACGAGCGGATCAGCAGCGCGATCGACAGCCCCTGGCCGGCGACGAGCAGAACCAGCATGACCGTCAGCACACCGCCTGCGAGCGGCGTGCGCGTCAGGTTGGCCCTCAGCACCGGCTCGAGCGTCGCCACCAGGAACGCGGTCAGCCCAACCGCGAGCCAGTCGCCGAAGCGCTGCAGCTTGCGCTGCACCTCGGCCATGCGCTCGGGCACCAGCCAGTAGTCGCGGTTGGGGACGTTGACCAGTGAAGGCGGCAGCGCGCTCATCGCGGCCCGCCTTCCTCGCGGTACAGCCGCGCCACCAGCTCCTCGATCTTCGGCGTCTCCACCAGCAGGTCGCGCACCGGGTAGCGCTGGGTCACCGACCCGATCAGCGCCGGGGAGGCGATCAGCTCCGGATCGAACTGCAGCACGATCGAGTCGGCGGTGTGCTCGAGCAGATGCGGCCGGTCGAGCTCGTGCACCGCGCAGGGCCGCGCCAGGTGCACGTGCAGGCGGCGCGTGTTGCCGTGGCGCCGTCGCAGCGCCTGCAGCGTGCTGTCCACCACCAGCCTTCCTTGTGCGATCACCATCACGCGCCGGCATAGCGTCTCGATGTCGTCGAGGTCGTGCGTGGTCAGCAGCACGGTCACGCCGCGGGCGCGGTTGAGCTCGGCGATGAAGCGTCGCACCGCCAGCTTGGACACGGCGTCGAGCCCGATCGTGGGCTCGTCCAGGAGCAGCAGGCGCGGCCGGTGCAGCAGGGCCGCGCCGAGGTCGCAACGCATGCGCTGCCCCAGGCTGAGCTGGCGCGTGGGCGTGTCGAGCAGCGACGACAGCTCGAGCAGCCCGACGATCTCGTCCAGCGTCCTCCGATAGTCGGCGGCCGGCACGCGATAGATGTCGCGCAGCAGCTCGAAGGACTCGATCACGGGCAGGTCCCAGAACAGCTGCGTGCGCTGCCCGAACACCACGCCGATGTTGGCGACGTGCCGCATGCGGTCCCGCCACGGCACGACGCCGTCGACCACGCAACGCCCCGCGCTGGGCACCAGGATGCCGGAGAGGATCTTGATCGTGGTCGACTTGCCCGCGCCGTTGGGCCCGATACAGCCGAGCAGCTCTCCCTGCTCGACCGCGAACGAGAGCGCATCGAGCGCGCGTACCTCGCGCTCGCGGCGTCGCAGCAGGCCGCGCAGTGCCCCGAACGTGCCGGGCTCGCGCTCGGCCACGTGGAATACCTTCTGTAGCCCCTCGACCTCGATTTGCGGCATGGACGACGCCTCCGGTCGCGCTGGGTCCGAGTATCTCTACTTGACCGTGAGGCGCTTCGCGAGGTTTCGCGAAGCCGCGCGCGCTAGCGTTGCAGCGCGGGCGGTGGTTGCGGCTGCAGCGCGGGCGGCGGTTGCGGCTGCAGCGCGGGCGGCGGTTGCGGCTGCAGCGCGGGCGGCGGCTGTTGGTTCTGGCCTGCTTGCGGGAAGGGCTGCCCGGTCATGCCAGGGGGCAGCGCCAGGGCGCCCGCGTCGGGCACGCCGGCGTCGAGCGGCTCGCGATACCCGAACAGGGTATTCTTGTCCTCGGGGCGCGTCAGCTTCACCTCGACCTTGGAGTCCGCGAAGGTGTGAGCGCGCGTGTGGACCGGCAAGAAACCATGCGCGCGCACGATCACGTCGAGCGGACCGCTGTCGCGAGGACGTACCACCACCAGCGGTCGGTGCGGGGCGATGCGCCCGAGCAGCTTGCTACCCCAGGTCACGCTGGCGTACGCGCCCGGCACGGTCGAGAACTCGATCCGCGCGGTCGTGGAGTTCGCCGCGCTGCCACCGTCCGGCGCAGCGGTCGGGCTGCCGGCCGGTGCGGGCGCGGCCGCGCCCGGCGTGCTCGCCGCCACCGGCGTGCTCGCCGCCGCCGCTGGGCTCGGCGCTCTCTCCGGCGGCGTCGCGCGCGCGTTCGACAGCTGCCAGCCGATGCCAGTCGCGGCGGCGGCCAGCACCAGCGCGCCGCCGATGGCGGCACGCCGGGCGCGCGGGAGCATACTGCGGCGTTCGGGTTTGGCCATGGTCGTCACTCCTCCCCGGCCTTGGCTTCCGGACTGTTGGGCACCGGCGGCGGCGGGCCCGGTGGGTATTCCGTGTCGGGCTTGGGCACGTAGCCGAGAATCGGCGTCTTTTGCGCGCCCCTGATGCGGCCTTCGAGCACGTTCACGGGCAGCGGTGGATCCAGCACGTACATGAAGCCGCGCGACGGGATGCGTATCTCGTAGACGGTGTTGCCCTTCAGGAACTGGCGGGCGAAGTTGAGCGGCTGATCGCCGGCCACCTGCTTGGTGCGATGCCCCAGGATGAACGAATACAGGCGGATCGCGATGTGGTTCGGCAACCTGTGGCAGCCGTGCGAGTAGCCGTTCGCGCTGTAGATCGAGAGGTAGTCGGAGGAACCGTGCGCGCGCACGCCGTTGTCCCAGTCGGGGCGGCCGTTCTGCCCCGGGACTACGAAGTAGCCGGCCACCAGGCCATACGCCGAGAGATAGCCGGGCCCGAGCTCGTCGTAGTTGACGATCGCCGTGCGCCGCCCGTTCACGGTCTTGCCTTTGATCAGGCTGCGGATCGGGGTCGACTCGGGCGCGATCCACACCGGGCCGGAGACCACCTGCCGGATCACCCGCGGCCCAACGTCGGAGCCCTTGTAGCGGAAATACTCGTAGCCGTTGGTCGCCTGCTCCGCACGCCAGCCGCCGATCGTCGTGCGCCAGCGCGCGAGCATGATGCGTTCGCCGTTGTAGGTCACGAACAACATCAGATGGGGGTAACGACTGCGCGCGCGCGGCCGGAAGTGCCCGTCCGGGCCGAACGGCAGGTCGTACCAGACGTCGCCGCGGTCGACGACGATCGAGAGATCCATGTTCGGCGAGTAGTACTCGGGTCGCGGCGGAAGCTTGATCGCCGCCTGCAACGTCCGGAACTGCTCCGCCGGGTGGCGCTGGAAGAACGCCAGCGCAGCCTTGGTATCGGTAAGGCCGAGCTGCTGGAGCGCGATCTGCGTGTACTGCTCGACCAGATCGGGCACTGGGTGGCTCTTGGTGCCGCCGGTCCCGTCCTCGATGATGCCGGCTGCGGAGACCACGCGCTCGCGCAGCGCGCGCACCAGCGAGTCGTAGTCATTGTCCAACAAGGGCCGTGCGAGCGCGTCCACCGTACGCCGGTGCAGGAAGTTCGCCTCGTAGATCATCTGCTTCTGCTGAAAGCGGCGCACCGCCAGCCGCATCGCGTCGTCGTACACGCCGGGAGTGTGCTTCTTGTCGAGGGGGAACAGCTTCTCGCACGCGAGCCGTTTCTCCACTGCGCCCAGCGCCGTCTGCTCGGCCTGGCGCTTCTGCACGAAGGCGAGCTTGGCGGCGAGCTTCGGCTGCGCGGCGGCCAGCTCCTGCAGCGTCGCCAGCTTGGCGCGGCGGCGCGCCTTCTCGAGCTGCTTGACCTCCCAGGCCAGCCGCTGCGCCTCGCGGCGCGCGCGCTCGGGCGGCACGTACTTCACGGTCTCGACCGCCTCGAGCGCCGATGCGCTCTGCTCGTCCTGACAGGGATGCGTCGCGTCCTGCAGGAAGCGCGCGCGCAGCACCGAGAGCGAAGGAAAGACCCCGTACAGTTCTAGGTAGTTCTTCTCGCCCGGTGCCAGCGGCTCCCCGTCGTTGTCGAGTCGATCGTTGGCGAGCCCCAGCAGCACGCGCCGATAGCGATTGGGCAGCGGCACGCCCTCGGGCGTCCGCTCCTGCGCGAAGATGCTGGGGGTCCAGTCGTCCCGCAGATCCACCAGCGTGTAGCCGGCCGCCTCGATCGCCTGCGCGTCGACCCAGCGTTCGGCGCCGTTGACGACGATCAGCGCGCGTCGCGCGGGCGGCAAATCGTCGCGCGCGGCCAGTGGGTCGGCCGGGGCCCGGGACCCGGCAGCCCGGTTGCCGGACTGCGGATCGGCGCGACCCGCCGTCGGCGCGCTTTCCGGTAGCCGCGAGGTTGCCCCGGACTGCGCGCCTTCCGGACGATCGCAGCCGAGCGCCGAGACCAGCACCCACACCGCAAGCCCATTTCGCAACCACGCTGATGTCATCGAACCCTGGAGCCCGGGCGCACCCAGTCCCGCTGCTCGGCCAATGTCGCGGACGAGAGTACCTCAGCTCGGAGTCGCAACCACCGGCCGAATCACATCGCCCCGGGCACGCGTCCCAGACCTGCGCCCCGGTGCCCGGCGCGGGCTAACCCCGGACGCCCAGGATCCTCAGGGCCGGGACACGGGCCGACGTTCCTCAAGCATGGCGCCTTGCGCGATCAAATCAAGATTCCGAGGTCAATCGGCAGTGATCTCGCCCACAGGGACGGCAGGCCCCTGCGGCCCGTTTTTGCGGCGAGCGTGGCCCCGCCGGCCCGCGCACACCCCACGGCCCCGTGACATCCGCCCCGGCGAGCCGGAAATTCGGCCCCCGGACCGTTGCGGGCGGGCACGATGTCTGAGTACCGTCAAACCGTCTCAACCCCAGCAGTGCGGGGGGCTATGGCGGTCGTGATGCGCAACTCGTCCCCGGTCGCCGAGGGCCAAACCATCGCGGAGAAGTACCGCGTCGAGAGGGTTCTCGGCGAGGGCGGCATGGGCATGGTGGTGGCCGCCTGGCACCTGGGCTTGCAGCAGCGGGTTGCGATCAAGTTTCTGCTGAAACAAATCGCCCACGATCACGAGGGCGCGGCCGAACGTTTCCGGCGTGAAGCGCGGGCCGCCGCCCGGATCCGCAGCGAGCACGTGTGCCGTGTGCTGGACGTCGGTACGCTGGAGGACGGCATTCCGTTCATGGTCATGGAGTACCTCGATGGCTGCGATCTCTCCGAGGAGCTCATGCGCCGGGGGCGACTCGGCGTCTCGGAGGCGGTCCAGAGCGTGCTGCAAGCGTGCGAGGCGCTGGCCGAGGCGCACATGGCCGGGATCGTGCACCGCGATCTCAAGCCCGCGAACCTGTTCCTGGCGCAGCGCCCAGACGGCTCGCGCGCGATCAAGGTGCTCGATTTCGGAGTCTCGAAGTCGCTCACGGAGGCCGGCATCAGCCATCTCACGCTGACCAAGACCGCCACGCTGATCGGCTCGCCGATTTACATGTCGCCGGAGCAGCTCGAGTCGTCCAAGGACGTCGATGCGCGTACCGACATCTGGGCGCTTGGAGCGATTCTGTACGAGCTCTTGACCGGCCGCACGCCGTTCAGCGGCGACTCGATCCCCCAGCTGGTCAACGCGGTGCTGCACTCGGACCCGATGCCGTTTGCCCGACTCGACGTCCAGGCCCCACCCGAGCTGGAGCAGGTCGTGCTGCGGGCGCTCACCAAACAGCGCGAGCTGCGCTTCACGACCGTGGGCGAGCTGACCGAGGCGCTGGCGCCGTTCGCGCCGGCACAAGCCGCGGTTTCGGTCACACGGATCGCGCGCGTGCTTGCTCCGGGCTCGCGCGACGACGCGGAGCCCGCGCCCGGTGGCGCAGCGGATGCCGGCGCAGCGGACGCCGGTCCCAGCGGTCGGGCCGCGTCCGGAGAACGCGCCCGCGATCAGCCGGCTCAGCGCGGGAGGCTGTGGCTGATTTCCGCGCTGGTGCTCGCGGGGCTCGGGGGCGGGCTGGTCTGGGCGGCCGTTCGCGGGCGGCGCTCGGAGCCGGCCAAGCCGCCCGCTGGCGCGCCGTCGCTCGGGGTCGCCGGCCAGGACAAGCAGGACGCTGGCCTCGCCGGGTCCATGGCCGCGGAGCCCGCGGCGCAGCCAGCTTCACAGGCCGCGGCCGCGCCTGCGGCCAAGCCAGTCCCCGATGCGGGGTCCTCGGCTCAGGCGCGCCCGGAGGCGCCGCCCAAGGACTCTTCCGCTTCCGCCGCCGAGCAATTGCCCCGTGGCGTCGACCTGTCGCGGCAGCTCCCCTCTGCGGTCCATGCGCGCCCGGAGCGACCCGAGCCGAGCTCGCGGCGGCACGGCAATGTGGAGGAGCACGCGGTCCCGATCTCCGACTTCGGCGGCCGCCGTTAACCAAGACGGAGGGGTGTTGGCCTCCGCAGCTCGAAGCGTTACAAGGCCCAACACCATGATCACCCAGAGCCCCTTCGCGGCGTCCCGCCGCGGTACGCTGGTCGCGCTATGCGCGTGTGTGGGCTGGGCGTTTCTCGGGTTGGCTCCGCCTGCTCAGGCTCAGGTGAGCGCGGCCGACAAGGCCGCAGCCGAGGCGTTGTTCGACCAAGGGCTCGCGCTGATGCGCCAGGGGAGCTTCGCCGAAGCCTGCGTCAAGCTCGAGCAGAGTGAGGCCGTCGATCGCGGCATCGGCACCATGCTGTATCTGGCCGAGTGCTATGAGAAATCGGGTCGCACCGCGAGCGCGTGGGCCTTGTTTCGGCAGGCCGCGTCGGAAGCCGCGGCAAGCGGCGAAAGCGAGCGTGCAACCGCAGGGCGCCAGCGCGCCGAGCGCCTCAAGCCATTGCTGTCCACGCTGACACTCAAGGTGGCGAACGGCTCGACACCGGGCCTAGAGCTGCTGCGGGATGGCGAGCAGGTGATGTCGGCGCTGTGGGGCGTGCCGGTGCCGGTTGATCCCGGCACCCATCGGATCGAGGCGCGCGCCTCTGGATTCACGTCGTGGTCGGCGAGCGTGCAGGTTCCGCCCAATGCCGCCAGCGTCGTGTTGGGGGTGCCCGCGCTGGCACCGGCTCCCGCGCCGCCGCCGGCTGTCGCCGCGCAAGGCGCGCCGCCGCCCTCCGAGGCTGCGGCAGCGCCGGCTCCCACGCCGGCTCCGGCGCCGCTGAAGGAGGCGGCGGGCGTGGACGCCCGAGCTACTCAGCCGCCGCCGCCGCGTCGCGGCTCGGGGCAGCGCATCGTGGGGCTGGTGATCAGCGGCGCCGGCGTGGTCGCGCTGGGGATCGGCACGGGCTTCGGCTTGCACGCGATCGCGAGGAACAACGACGCCAAGCACCACTGCCCGGGCGGAGGCGCCACCTGCACCGATCAGCGCGGGGTCAAGCTCACCCAAGACGCTCAGGATGCGGCGCAGCTCGCCAACGTGTTCGTGATCGGCGGAGCGGTGCTCGCCGCCGCCGGGATCGTGACCTATTTCTTGGCGCCGCCTGGCGCCGAGCGCGCAGTTGGCTTCGCGAGCGACGGGCGTTCTGCGCGCGTCACGCTGGAAGGTGCGTTTTGAAACACCTCGGTCGCGTCGCGCTGAACGCCGCTTGCTGCGGTCTCGCCCTGGCCGCGGGATGTCAGACGATTGCGGGGATCGAGCACCGGCACTTCGAGCCGGCAGACGCGGGACAGGGCGCGGACGCGGGCTCGAGCGGCGCCTGCGGCGCCTTCTGCGACCTGGTGACTACCACTTGCACGGACGTGCACCAAGTCTATCCCTCCAAAGAGGTGTGTCTGAGCGTCTGCAAGCACTATCCGCCCGGACAGCCCTCGTTCGACAGGCCCACGGGCAACACCCTCACCTGCCGCGCCACGGTGGCGCGCGACGCCGCCGAAACCGGGGAGAAAGAGGACTACTGCATCCAGGCTGGACCTGGCGGCGGTGACGTGTGCGGCTCGGATTGCCAGAACTACTGCGCGCTGTATGCGGCGGTCTGCCCGAACGACGCACTGCCCAACTGCGAGAGCGCGTGCGCGGGTCTGGCCGACGACCACACGTTTAATACCGACGCCAATCACGAAGGCGACACGCTGCAATGCCGGCTGGTTCACGTGAGCAACGCGACCATGGATCCGGATACGCATTGCCCGCACGCGAGGATTGCCCACCCTGCGGCCTACTGCATCGACCCCGAGGACCAGCCGCCGAGCTGTGCCCACTACTGCGATCTGGTGATGGCCGAGTGCGCCGGCGAGCACGCGGTCTACGAAAGCGGCGACCAGTGCCGCCAGGTGTGCGCCAAGCTCGATCTCGGCCTCAACGGGGACCAGAGCCCGACTGCCGAGCAGAGCGCCGACACGGTGGGCTGCCGGCAGTGGCACGCGTACAGCGCGGCGCTCGACCCCGCCACCCATTGCCCGCACGCGGGCCCCACAGGCGACGGGCACTGCGGCGACGGTAGCGATACCCCCAATTGCGCGCCGTATTGCCGCTTGCTCAAAGCCGGTTGTCCCGACGAGTTCGACAGCGTATTCGGTAGCGACGAGAAGTGCGCGGCGAGCTGCGCGCAGCTCGACGGCGCGAGCATGAACTCCGGCTACGCGGTGATGACCGCCGAGAGCCAGCCGAGCTCGCTGCAATGCCGCTTTCTCTACGTCAGCCGGGCGCTCGACGGCGACGCGACGGCGTGCGCGAGCGCCGCCGGCAAAGACAAGTGTCAGTAACGGCCGAGCGCCGGCACGGACCCGAGCTAGCTCAGCTGGCGGGAATGGAAAAGTGGCCCAAGAGGTGCAGCGCCAGGTCCGGATGGGGGCCCGTGGGCGAAGCCCCGTCATGCACGAGATTGCCGGTGGGCGCGAGATAGGCCTCGAACGGCGCGAGTGCGAGGCGGACGACGGGGTAGTCCGGAAAGCGCCGCAGGAACTTGTGGCCGGCGAACAGCGTCACTTCGCTCAGGTCCTCGTCCTCGCGTAGGCCGAGCGCGCGCATCATCTCGGCCAGCGGGAGATTCACGAACAGGAAGTAGCGCTCTTGCCGGCTCAGGTTGATGCCGATGCGGTTTCGCACGAAGGCCCGCGCGCGTAGGGGGCTCCCCTCCCAGCTATCCAGATGCAACCCGGCCAGGGCCTCGCGCTCGGGGTTGCCGCGGTCGGTCAGGGTCACGGTCGGCAGCCCTGGCGCGGACCGATAGAGCGTGGTGGCTTCGATCGCTTCCGGTCCGGCACAAAACGGCTGCAGCTCGGCGAACAGCGCGTCCAGCGCGTGCTGCCAATTCGGGTGCGCGCGCGCGTCGGCGCCGGCGGCCGGGGGCTCGGCGTACAACCCGGACTGCTCGCAGATCGCCCGCAGCGGAAGCAGCACGCGCTCCGCGACGCGGAAAATCGCGACCTCGGCGGGTGGCGGCTGCGAGGCCCCCGCGGCGCCAGCGGGCGCGACGGCGAGCAGCGTGCGTTCTTCGGCGCTTGGCTCGCGAAAGGGCGCGCGCGGCAACAGCGCGCCGGTCAGGTAGCGGCGGCCCGACCCAGCTGCGGGCGCGCAGGTGCCCGCGCTCAGCATCAGCCTCGAGCCGGCGGGCTCGGCTGCTTGCCCCAGCCAGCGCACGCGCACGCCCGCGCGCAGCGATTGCCGGGCACCGGGCGCCGCGGGGGCAGCACGAGGCGAGCGGACCGCAGCCAACCGGCGCTCGATCGACTCCAGCACGGGCTGCACCACCGGGCAGCCGCCCGCGCCGTCGGCCAGCCACCCGACGCTCGCGTCGGCCGCCGCGTCGCCGGGACAGCTCCCGTAGAAACGACACGCCGAGCACGTTGCGGCCTGGCGCCGTTCGCTCGCGTCGAGCGCACGGAGGTGCGCGGCCCCGCTCATGATCGCGGGCAGCGACGCCTGCAGCAGGTTGCCGTACGCAGGCTCGCAGCCCCGCGCGCCAGCCGGACCGAACACGTCGCCGTTGCCGCTGATCGTGAAGCGTGCCTCCCAGCTGCGGCGGCTTCGAAAGCGACACGGCTGGCTCGGGTCGTGGTCGTCGAGCACGCGCTGCACGTAATCGTCGAGCGGCTGCAGTCGCGTCTGGCGAGTGCCGGCGAGCAGCAGCTCCGCCATCCGTTCGAACGCCGCCTGGACTTCCGCGGGTGCGAGCTCTGTGGCAGCGGGGCAGCGCACTCGCCACGACCGAACCGGTGATCGGGCGATCAACGCCAGCATGTCTCTGCCGCGGTGCAGATTCGTCCTGGACAGCAGCAGCGCGCCGCTCAGCTCGCCCACGGCGCTGCGAAGGCGCTCGAGCGCAGCCGCCGTACGCTGCTCCCAATCCAGCTCGCCCGCTGGGCCCACCGCCGCCGAATACGGCTCGAGCACGGCCTCCACCGCGTCGAAGCACGAGGCATCGCTGCACAACTCGAGCAGCTCGAAGCCGAGCGCGCTCGGGGCGATGGCGAGCGTGTTGTGCGCAACCACCCGCGTTGGCTCGAAGCGGCCGCGCTGCAGACAGAGGGCCTCGCGGTAGAAGCCTGCGCCGGCTGCGGCCTCGTGGTGCCAGACCAGCCGAGCCTGCACCGGCTGCGCGGACTGCCCGTGCCACTCCGCGATCCCGCGGTACACGCGATCGAGGAGCTCGGGCGGAAGCGGCGCTTCGCCCGCGTTCGCTTCGCCGCGAGCCGCGCGCGACAGCAGGATCTCGTAGCGGACGCTGCGCGCCGACGGGCTGCCCACGTCGCCCCGATCAGGGAGCCCCCAGCTCGGCGCCAGGCCCCGGATGCAGCGGCGCGGCGGTGCGCTCGGCCGTCATGCCGAAGTAGCCCAGAATGTGCAGCGCGATGTCGGGATAGCGCTTGCCCACCGAGGTCCCGTCGTGGATCAGGTTGTCGGTGGGCGCGATGTAGGCTTCCCGAGGGCGCACGCGCAGCTTGAGCACTGGATAACCCGGGAACGCGCGCATGAAATCGTGCCCGAGGTCGGTGCCGTAGTAGTCGTCGGCGCAGGCGGGGTTCTCGCGCCCGAGCGCTTCGAACATCTTCATCAGCGTGAGGTTCATGAACAGAAAGTAACGGTCCTCGCGCCCGAGGTTGACGCAGATCCGGTTGCGCGCCCGGTGGCGCTCCAGCAGTGGGATTTTCTCCCAGGTGTCGAGGTGCATCCCGACGTAGTAGTGCTCGTTGCGGTCCCTGACCGTGTCCTTGGTCACCGTCTTCATGCCCGGCGGCGCGGTGGCGAGCCGAACCACGGTCGGCTCGTGGGGGCGGAGCGCATAGCGTTCGGTGAGGTGCTCGATCAGTCCCCGATACGCGGCATCCCAATCGGGGTGATGGGTGTGAACCTGGTAAGTGGCCGAGTCCAGGCAATCGCGGGTACCGTACTGCTCGAAGATCCGCTCGAGCGGCGCGATCACGTGGTCGGGGATGCGGAAGACTCCGAGATCGGAGCCGACGTTCCATCCGTCCGCCGAGACCGGCGAAAGCAGCAGGCTGCTCTCCTCGGCCGATAGCGGGCGCCACGGTTCCTTGGGCACGATGGCCGCTTTGAGATAGCTCAGGCCGTCGCCCGGGGGCTCGACCGCGCACATCGTGCCCGCGCTGAGCGTCAGCCGCTGCGCGAGCTCCTCGAGGTCGCGCTCCTCACAGCGGATGCGTGCTTCCCGCTGCAGCGGCAGCTCGTCGATGTGCTTGAACGAAGCCTTCGGCGCCGGCAGCGTCACGCGCGAGCTGACGGGATCGATCACCCCGAGCTCCTTCAGTCGCCGCTCCAGATACTCGTGGATGCCCTTCTCGACGCGGCAGCTCGGGGTTTCGCCATAGCCCTCGCGATGCCGCCCGGCGGCTTCGGCCACCGGATAGCCGTCGCAGCTGCCGAAGAAGCGGCACTGCCGGCACAGCGCGCCCATGCGGCGCTCTGCCGCTTCGACCGCGCGAAGATGCCCGGCGCTGGCGACCAGTTGCTGCAGCGGTTGCTCGAAGAGATTGCCGTGACAGAAACCCGGCTCGTAGGTTTCGGCGTAACTGTAGAGATCGCCGTTGAGGTTGACGACGTAGATTGGCTCCCAGCTGCGCTTGTCATAGACGCGGCGCGCCGCGCCCGGCGTGTAGTAGTGCAGAACCTGGTTGAGGTATTGGTGGATCGGCTCGACTCGCACCGCGCTGTCGAGGGCGAGCAGCTGCTCGAAGATCTGCTTCAGCCCGGCGAGCACTTGCTCCTCGTCGATCTCGTAGCCCTGATGCTGGCCCTCGAAGGCGCCATCGAACAACGGCAGGATGCGTACCGAAGAAACCTTCAACGCGTCGTAGAAGCGGATGATCTTGGGTATCTCTGCCAGGTTCTTGCTGGTCAGCACCGTGATGCAGCCGAAGTCGACCTTCTGCTTGCGTAGCCGATCGAGGTTCGCGAGCACCTTCGGCACGGAGTCCTCGCCCGCCGCGTTGACCCGCAAGCCGCCGAAGAGATCGATCGAGACGCCCACACCGTCGAAGCCGTCGCGAAGCAGCCGCACGCGCTCGTCGTCGAGCACGGTCAGGTTGGTCTGCACCACGTTTCGAAGCGCGTGCGCGTTGTCCCCGAACACGCGGCGCTGCGCGTCGAAGGCGCGAAAGAAATACTCGGGCGGCAGCAGCAGTGGCTCGCCCCCATGCCACACGAATTCGACCTGCGTGGGCTCCGAAAGCTGCCGGTGCCAGGTTGCAATGTTGGCAAACAGGCGCTCCAGCTGTTCGGGCGCCATCCTCTGCTTGTTGCCCAGCTCCTCGTATTCGTAACAGTACCGGCAGCGAAGGTTGCAGTGCTTGCTGACCTTGACGACGAACTGGACCCTGCGGTGCTCGGTCATCGACTCAACCCTCGCCTCGACGCGTCGCGTGTAGCCGCCCGCAAAGCGGACGGAGGAGCAGCCGACGGCCGAGCCGGCACGCGCCGGCCCGGCCGCCCGGGCGAAGAACGCCTACTTTGCGCTCAGCTCGCGGTAGATGTCGACCGCCGAAGCCGAGGCGTCCGCGCTCTCTTCCTGTAGGGCTGGCGTGTCGCGGTCCGCTGGCGACTGGACCAGCACGAACGAAGGGCCAGGGATGGTGAGCTCGAAGCCCGATGCGGCAGAGCCCTTGAACAAGCTTCCCCAGAAATTTCTCGACAGCGAGATCGAGCTCAGCTTGGTGGCGCTGAGCACCGCGCCGCCGACGGCGCCCGAGAGCGCTTCCTCGGATAGCTCCCCCTTCTTCCCGCCTTCCATCGCCGCCGCCAGCTCTTTGCTGGAGAACTGGAAGCCCTTCTTCTTGGCGATCTCGACCACCACCTCGGGAGCGGTGCTCACCAGCGCGTGGTGCAGCGCGCCCTGAAGCGCGCGATCCTTGTACACTTCGGCAAAGAACTTAGCGACTGGACTATCTGCCATGTTTCATCCTCCAAGAACGCGAACGAAATGGGTGGGTATCGGAGCGGACGACGGTTGTCCCACGGAGGCCCTTGGTGGTGTCAAGTGCCGGCCGACGACAAAAGAGCGGAAAAAGCTTGTCCATGAGCTGGCCCACAGCAGGTGTGTGTCAGCACGGTGAACGCGCCGCTTGGCCCCGGCGGATGCTGCGATGCTCGGAAGCCTGATCAAGACCTGGCGCGTGCGGCGAGGGCTGACACTCGAAGCGCTTGCAGCGCGGGCCGAAATTTCGCCTTTGCTGCTTTTCGATCTCGAGGCAGAACGGGTGGAAACCATGGAGGATTCTGCTGCACTCCAGCGCGTGGCCTCGTGCCTGGCGACGAGCGCGGCCGCCTACGCCGAGCTACGCGCTGCCAACACGTCCCGGCGCTTTCGCGTCTACGGCGTCGGGCTGCCCAAGACCGGGACCACCTCGCTCGCGGCCATCTTCGGCGCCTTTCGCTCGGGACACGAGGTCATGGCTCACGAGACCTACGGTTTCCTCGCGGCGCGCGCGGGTGGCTCGGCCACCGAGGCCGCCTTGCGCGACTTCGTGCGCCTGCGGGACATCCGCGCGGCGCTCGAGCTGGACTCGGCGGGATTTCATCACGCCTACGTGGACTTGCTGGTCGAGGAGCTCCCGAACGCGCGCTTCGTGCTCACGCTGCGAGACTGCTTCTCTTGGCTGGACTCGTTGGCCCGCTACCTGCTCGACGCCGGGCCGCGCGGGGGGGCGTTCGTGGGCTGGGGACGCGAGCAGCTCGGGCTGCCGTTCGACCTTCCGTACCGCGATGCATCCAGTCGGGAACGCCTCCGCCCGCTACTTGCCGAGTGCCTGGGGGGCTTTCTCGCCTACTACCGTGAGGGCAATCGCAACGTGCTCGCCGCGGTTCCACAGGCGCGTCTGCTCGTGGTCCGCACGCACGAGATCTCGCACAGCCTGGACGCGATCGCGCGCTTCGCCGGGGTGCGACCCGAAGAGCTCGATGCGCGGGCCGCGCACCAACTCCGAGCCGAGTCCCGCGCTTCCTTGCTGCGTGGCCTCGGCCGCGACTCGCTCGAGGCGCTGTTCGCGGGGCCGCCGGACGAGATCATGCAGCGCTACTTCCCGCAGCTCTCGCTCGACGACTACCTCGCCGGTTCCGAAGGCTGACGATCGGCGCCGGCGCCGAGCTGCGCCAACATGAACGCATACTCGTCGGCTTCGGCCGCGATCTTGCTGGCCACCATGTCGGCGCCGGCGTGGCCGGCGCGCACCTCCACCCGCAGCCACACCGGCTTGCCGCTGGCAGTCGCGTGCTGAACTGCCGCGACGAATTTGCGCGCATGCATCGGATCCACGCGGTCGTCGCTGTCGGCGCTCATTACCAGCAAGGCGGGGTAGCGCACCCCGTCGCGTACCCGGTGGTAGGGCGAATACGCGTAGAGCGCCCGGAACTGCTCGGGATCCTCCGGCGAGCCGAGCTCGGGGGTCCAACCCCGCGCGCTGCCGAAGAGCGCATAGCGGACCATGTCGAGCAGCGGCACGCGGCAGACGACCGCGGCGAACAGCTCGGGACGCTGCGTCATCGCCGCGCCGACCAGCAGCCCGCCGTTGGAGCCGCCGCGGATCGCCAGCTTGGCGGCGCTGGTATAGCCCTGCGCGATCAGATACTCCGCCGCTGCGATGAAGTCGTCGAACACGTTTTGCTTGTGCGTGAGCATGCCGGCCTTGTGCCACGCCTCGCCGTGCTCGCCGCCGCCGCGCAGGTTCGCTATCGCCAGGCCGCCGCCGGCTTCGAGCCAGGCGAAGTACGCGCTGTCGAAGCGTGGCACGACGCTGACGTTGAAGCCGCCGTAGCCGAGCAGCAAGAACGGCGTGCTGCCGTCTCTGTTGCGTCGCTCGTTCGTGATCACGAACATCGACAGCTGCGTTCCATCCTTGGAGGCAAAGGCGACCTGATCGACGGGGTAGGGCGTGGCGTCTGCGGGCACCTGCATCGTGAAGTAGGTCTCCCTTCCGCCCCGGCTCACCGACGTCTTGTAGATGGTCGGCGGCTGCAGGAACGACTCGAACGAGAAGAACGCCGTGTCATCGTCGGGATTGCCGCTGAGCCCCTCGGCGGAGCCGAGGCCCGGAAGCTCGATGTTGCGCACGTTCGTGCCGTCGAGGGCAGCAAGCTTGATCAGGGTCGAGGCGCGCCGCTCGTAGTGTAGGCAGAGCTGGCCCCCGACCACGGCGTAGCCGTCGAGCACTGCCTCCCGGTCTTCGGGCACAATTTCTCGGAAGCCATCGAGTGGGTGCGCCCCGCGCCCCATCGCTTTCGGGTGGTCGCAGCGCAACAGCCGCCAGCGCTCGGCGCCGTAGTTCGTGCGCACGAAGATCGAGCCCTTGAAGGCCGAGAAGTAGAAGCGCGCCGGCACGCCGACGACCAGGGGCCGCAGCTTCTGCTCGTTGCGGAAATCGCGCACGTAGACGTCGGTGCTGTTCCAGCCGTGCACCACGTACACGAACAGGAAGCGCCCATCGCGCGAGAGGTCGGCTCCGAGCAGCGCACCCGGGTCGCCCTTGTTGGCGAAGACCAGCTCGTCGTCCTGATAGCGCGTGCCGACGCGGTGGCGGTAGATCGCCGCGCGTGCGCTGCGCTCGGCCGGCTTGAGCCCCGGGTCGGTGGGCAGGCGCGTGTAATAGAACGCATCGCCGTTCGGCGTGAAGGACGGGTCCGAGTAGCGGACGCCCGGAATGGTGTCGAGCTCCGACACCTGGCCCGTATCCACCGCCATCAGGTGCAGCACCGTTTCGTCGCTATTGTTGCGGCTCGACCGATACGCCGCCACGCGCCCGTCGTACGAATAGCTGATCGTCTGAACCGAGGTGCTGCCGTCCGCGCTCATGGTATTGGGGTCGAGCAGCACCCGGGTCGCCCCGCTGGCCAAGTCGTGCACATAGTAGACCGGCTTTTCTTTGTCGGCGTGCTGGCGCGCGAAGAACTCGCGCGACCCGCGCCGCAGCGGCAGCGTCATCGATTCCACCCGGCTGAGCTGCGTGAGCCGCCGCTGCAGCGCTTCGCGCCCGGGCAAGCGCGCGAGCTGCTCGCGCGCGAGGCGATCCTGCGCCTTTGTCCAAGCCACCACCTCGGGGCTCTGTGCCTGCTCGAGCCAGCGATACGGGTCGTGGACCTCGATGCCGTGAATGGTTTCGACCACGTCCCGCCGCGGCGTCGGGGGCCATGCGGGCGCTGCCTGCGGCTGCTGGGAGCCGGCAGCATGTGCTTTCGGGGTTTGCGTCATGGGCGTCACCATCGTAACCGGCACCGGGTGCGCGCAGCCGCAGATCGCGAGACCGCCGAGCCATGCTGCCCGCCTCAGCGCGGCGGCGCGGCGCCCGGCACGTTGCTCACGGTCCAACGCTGCTGCGCGTCTCACCATCGCCTCATCCGTCGAGCAGCTGGCGCCCGAGCGCATCGAATCGCGCACCGGCGCGGTCGACGTTGTCGAGCACGTTGGCGTCGAGCTCGTCCGGGTCGCCCTCCTGCGAGCCGAGCGCCTTGCGAACGCGGTCGGACAGGAGGATCGCGAGCGCTCGGTAGAAGCGAGCGGCGAACGCCGAGTTGGCCACGAGCTCTTGCTCGAGCCGCGCTTTGGGCACGGCGTAGACGACCGCCTGGGTCGCGGCGGTCACGGTCGCGCTCGGCGGGCGGGCATCGATGAACGACATCTCGCCGACGACCTCGCCCGCGCCCAGACGCGCCACCTGCCGCCGCTCCTCGCCCTGGGTCACCAGCAGCTCTCCGTTGAGCACGATGTACAAGGTGTCGACCTCGACGCCCTCGCGGATCAGCGTGGCCCCGGCCTCCACCCGCTGTCTGCGGCCGGCCTTGGCCAGCCAGTTGACGTCGCTGTCTTTGAGCTGCCCGAAGATGAAGAGTACCTTGCGCATACCGCTCCCTCTCAGATCATCTGCCGGCGGGCGAGCGTGCCGAACGCGCCCCCCTCCGCCAGCAGCGCCTCGAAGCGTCCCATCTGCACCACGCGTCCCCGTTCGAGCACCACGATCCTGTCCGCGTTGCGGATCGTGCTCAGGCGGTGCGCGATCACGACCCGCGTCACGCGCAAGCCATCGAGGCTGTCGCTGACCACGGCCTGCGTGCGGTTGTCGAGCGCGCTGGTGGCCTCGTCGAAGAACAGGATCTTGGGCTGCATGGCCAGCGCGCGCGCGATCATCAGCCGCTGGCGCTGGCCCCCCGATAGCGTGCCGCCGCCGGCCGAGATCACGGTGTGCATCCCCATCGGCATCGCCTCGATGTCCTTGTCGAAGGCGGCCTGGCGCGCCGCCCGCCAGGCCTCGTCGAGGCTCAATCCGCTGTTGCTGACGATGTTGCTGTAGATGTCCCCCGCGGTGAGCTGGCTGTGTTGCAAGACCACGCCGATCTGCTGGCGCACGGCACGCACGTCCAAGCCCGACAGCGCTTGACCGTCGTAGTACACTCCGCCTTCCGGCGGCGCTTCGAATCCGAGCAGGACCCGCAGCAGCGTCGACTTGCCGGAGCCGGAAGGGCCGACGATCGCGACGAATTCGCCGGGCTCGATGCGCAGCGTCACGTCGTCGAGCACCAGCGGCGCGTCCTTGGCATAGCGGAACGACACATGGCTCACCTCGAGCGCACCCTTGATGTCGACGCGCACGTCGCTTTGCCCCTGGCTCTCCAAGGGGCTGGTGAGAATGGGCTTGGCGCGCTCGTAGAGCGGGATCACGCTCAGAGCCTGCAGTCCGGCCCCAACCATGTCGAGCACCGCGCGCAGAAACGTGGAAAAGGCCGCGTTGAACGCCAGGAACTGGCCGGTGCTGAGCGTCTGCGCGCCGCCGCCGGCTACCAGAAAGTAGAGCAGCATGGTGCACGCCAGCGGAAACGCGGCCTGGAATACCGACACGCGGATGCCGATGCGCTCGCGGCCGAGGTCCGCGTCTCTACGCCGCGAGAAGAGCTGCGCCCACACGCCGAAGGCGCGATTCTCGCTGGCCGAGATGCGCAGCTTGGCGATGCCGTTGAACAGTTGCAGCAAGAGCCCGCTGATGCGTCCGTCGAGCTCCGAGACGCGCCGCCGCTGTCCGAGCTCGTAGTACGACGCCGTGCCTGCTACTGCGGTTGCCACCAGCACCAGCGCCGATGCCGCCAGCGCTAGCCGGAGATCGAAGTAGAACAGCAGCGCGAAGTTCCAAATCGAGAAGATGCCCGCGAGCATGCTCGAGAGCACGACGTCGGCCAGCACCGCGCGAATCGCCCCGATGCCCATCGCACGCGAGGCCAGGTCGCCCGCCGAGTAATCGCGAAAGAACGGCAGCGGCAGGCTGAGCAAGCGATCCCAGATCGCCGCCTCGAGGGTGGCGTCCATGCGCGTCTGCACCCGTACCAGCGCCAGCCCGCGCGCCACATCGAACAGGAAAGAGCCGGCGTAGATTCCCAGCAACACCAGCGTGAGCTGCATCAGCAAGCCGCGTTCGGCCCCGGGGATGATGCGGTCGAAGACCTGCCCGGTGAGCAGCGGCACCAGCGTGCCGAGTAGCCCGCTGGTCAGCCCGATCAATCCGACCACCGCCAGGTCGCGCCCCACCCGCGCCGCCGAGAAGCGCAGCACCTGCCACGGCCCCAGCGGGCTGCGGGGCAGCGTCCGGTAGAACTGGTAGGCCTGCGGGTGGAGCTGCTGGCTCAACGCCGGGTCGAGCGCCCGCACGCTGCCGTCGCGCGGATCGTACAGCTCGTAGCCGCCCCTGCCCGGCAGCAGCGCGACTGGATGGTGAACCTCGTCGCGCTCGATCAGAAAGCCGAGCAGCGGTCCGGCGTCGTCCTTCCAGAACGCCCCATCGAGCAGCACGGCGCGCGTGCGCACTCCGGTCATGCGGCTGAGCGCGGCCTGCATGTGCGAGAGGCCGGGGCCGCGCGGCTCGACCAGGCGCGGCGGCGACGCCAGCTTCAGCCACGCAAAGATGCGCCGGCAGGCGCGCGCGAATGCGTCGCCCGACAGGCGTTCGCCCTCGAGGCGAAGGCCGCTGCCGACGGCTGCCAGCTCGGCCAGCGACTCGCCCAGCTGCACGCGCTCGGCCGCCGCAGACGCCGCGTCGCGGTGCAGGCGTTCGGCTGCGAGCGTGGCGCGCTTCTGGCTCGCGACCGCGACCAGGAACGCGTAGAAGCTGTCCGCGAAACGCGTACCGCTGCCGGAGGCGAGCAGCTCCTCGGTGGTCCAGACCTTGAAGCGCTCGCGCGCGCACAGCGCCCAGGCCGAGGCGGTCAGCGGCCAGCAGCTCACCGGCACGCCCACGGCAGAGGGCGCGACGCCGCGATACGCCAGCGCGTCACGCGGCGCGACCCACAGCAGGCCCGCGCCCTCGACCCGCAGCGCCCGCTCCGGCTCGGCGTCGATCAGCTCGCCGGCGCGTACGGCCTGGCTGCAGGTGGGCACCGGCACCTGCGGCAGCGTGGCGATCAGCAGCTCGATCCAGCGCTCGAACAGGTCGGCGATCACCGGGCGGCCGTCGCGCTGATCTTTCTGCGCGATCAGCGCCGCCGTGGGCACGCGCCAGACCATGCTGCCGGTGACGCCGGACAGCAGCAGCACCGTGGCCTCGCCCTGGACTTGCGGCTCGAGACCGAACACCACTTGGCCGGGTTGGCAACGGGCCAGGTGCTCGCGCCGCCCTTGTGCCTTGCCGTCGCGATAGCCGACGCAGAACAACTGGTGATGCTCGGACAGCGTCACGTAGGCGCAGCTCGGGTCGTCGAGCAGCAGCGGTTGGTCTCCCTGGACCGGGATTTCGGTGATGTACGGGCCTAGGCGCTGCTTCAGCCACGCGATGTGCTCATAGCCGCTCATGCGCTCAGGCCGAGGTGATCAGCTCTTTGTACTGCCCGCCTTCGGCGAGCAGCTGCTCGTGAGAGCCCCGCTGCACCACGCGTCCGCTGTCGAGCACGATGATCTCATCGCTGTCGCGAATGGTGCTCAGGCGGTGGGCCACGATCAAGCAGCTGCAACCGCGAAGGCGCAGGTTCTCGTCCACCCGCCGCTCGGTCTCGGCATCGAGGGCACTGGTGGCTTCGTCGAGCACCAGCAATGCGGGCTGACGCACCAGCGCGCGCGCGATCTCGAGCCGCTGGCGCTGGCCGCCGCTGAAGTTGTACCCGCCTTCGGTGACGCGTGCGTCGTAGCCTCCCGGCAGCTTGCTGATGTCCTCGTGGATGCAGGCGTCTTTGGCTGCCTGCACCACGTCGGTTTCCGGAATGGTGTCGTCCCACAGCACGAGGTTTTCGCGCACGGTACCTTCGAACAGCGTGATGTCTTGGTCGACCAAGGCGACCGAGGCCGCCAGCGCCGAGCGCGGCAGCGTGTCGCGCTGCTCGCCGTCGAACAGAATGCTGCCGGACCAGGGCGCGTACAGTCCCGTCACCAGCTTGGCGATCGTGGACTTGCCGCTCCCGGTACCGCCCACCAGCGCCACGCGCTGCCCCGGCGCGATGTGGAGCGCGAGGTCGTCGACGAGCGGCGGCGTGAACGGCAGGTAGCCGAAGGTCACCCCCCGCAGCTCGAGCTCGCCGGTCAGGCGCCGGCGTGAGTCGTCGCCGTCGACCGCGGAGACGGTCGTGTCCTGCGCCTGGCCGAGCACGTCGTCCAGCCTCTCCACGTTGCCGCGCAGCTGCTGCAGCGAGGCCCCGAACTGCGCCAGTCCCTCGATCGGCGTCACGAAGCTCACCATCAGGCTCTGGAACGCGACCAGGCCGCCCACGCTCAGGTGTCCGTCGATCACGCGTAGCGCGCCCAACCCCAGCACCAGCAGGGAATTGGCGCGCGAGAGCGCTCCGACCGCGACTTGAATCCATTGCTCGCGCCGCAGCAGCGACTGCTGTGCATCGACCAGCTTGGCCTGATGGCCGGCCCATTGGCCGAAGAAGTCGGACTCGGAGCCGGTCGCTTTGAGCGTCTCGATCATCTGCAAGCCGGAGGCCGCCACGCCCGCGAGCTTTCCGCCTTCCTGCGCTGCGCGCTGGCTCAGATCGGCGCGCATGCGTTCGGCGAGCTTGAGCAGACCCAGATGCGCGACCGCGGTGGCGAAGCCGACCAGCGTGAGCCACGGATCGTAGTACAGCATCAACGCGGCGTAGAAGGTGACCAGCGAGAGGTCCAGGATCACGCGCGAGAGCTGGCCGGAAAGCACGCTCGCGACCGAATCGTTGAGCTGGACCCGGCTGGCCAGATCGCCGGGCGAGCGCGCGAAGAAGAAGCCGACGGGTAGGCGCAGCGCGTGCCACATGAACACGCTCGACATGCTCACGCCGAGCTTCATCACCAGCTTGATCAAGTAGCCGCGCTGCAGCGCGGTCAGCAGAGCACGCAGCGCGGCCGTGAGCGCCATCCCCAGCAGCAATCCGCGCAGCCAGTCCTGCTTGCCGCTGATCAGGATGTCGTCGACGAAGACCTTGCCGAAGATCGGGATCAGCAGCCCGGGCAACACCAGCCCGAGCCCGCACAGCACCACATACGCGAGCGCCGCCCTCGAGCCCGAGAGCCGCCGCAGCAGCGAGGGCAACAGGCGCGGCCGCCTTCCCTGGGGCACGAAGCTCTCAGTCGGCGTGAGCACCAGCACCACGCCGGTGAAGGCGTGCTCGAGCTCCTCCTCGGTCACCGTGCGGGGCCCGCTCGCCGGGTCGTTCAAATACACGCGGTTCTTGCCGAAGCCGTCGAGCACCAAGAAGTGATTGAAGTTCCAGTGGATGATCACCGGCATCGCGAGCTCCCTGAGCTCGTCGGGTTCCTTGCGATAGCCCCGCGCGTCGAACCCGTAGGTACGCGCCGCTTTCAGCACGTTGCTCGCCTTGCTGCCGTCGCGTGACACGCCGCACTCCTGGCGCAGCTTGGCCAGCGGCAGGTAGCTGCCGAAGTGCTCCATGACGATCGCGAGCGAGGCCGCCCCGCATTCGGTCGCCTCCATCTGCAGCCGCGTCGGGGTGCGCACGCGCTGGCCGGGCTTGCGAGCTCGCATGGCTCAGAGGCCTCGCTCGAGAATCGGAAACAGCAGTGAAATCGGCCTCTGTGTGGCCGTGGTTAGCGCCGCCGTGCAGCGCGTCCCGCTGGTCAGCTTGAGGTTGGGTCCGTGGCGCGAGGACCAGCGATAGCCGCTCGGCGTGCTGGGCTCGACACGCAGCCGCGCGCGGACCGCGATCGGCACGCCCTGGGTATCCGTCAGAAAGCTGTCGACGAGCTGCTCGTTGTGCAGCACCCGCATCATGCCACGGCGCGTGGAGGGAAACTGCTCGACCGTCCGCACCTGACCCAGCAGCACGCCGTAACGCTCGCGTCGCGCGACCGAGGGCGAGATCTCGACGCGCATCCCGGGCTTGAGCAGCTTGCCCTGACGCGAATCGATGTACAGCAGCGCCTCGAGCCCGCCGGCCTCGGCCGTGCGCTCCAGGCTCACGATCGGTTGTCCGGGGCCGAGCACGTCGCCGACCATCGCGCGCACTTCGACCACGCGTCCGTCGTAGGTGCTCGTCACCTGCGAGCTTTGGTCGAGACGCTGCTCGAGCAGGCGAATCTGGCGTTCGGTCTCCTTGATCTGGAGCTCGGCCTGGCGCAGCTCGGTGTCGTTCGCCCGCGCCGCCGACAGCCGACCGACCGCGACCTGCTCGATGTCCGCGCGCATCCCGTGCATGGAAGACTCCGCGGAGCGCAGCGCGTCCTGGGTGGTCTGCAGCGCCTCTTTGGTCACCAGGCCCTTCTCGTAGAGGCGCTTCTGGGCCTCGAGCCGCTCTTCGAGCTCGCGCTTGCGCTGCTGGGTCGAGGCGATGGTCGCTTGCAGCGTGGTTTGCTGCTGCGCCGAGGCCGCGGCGCGTAGGCGGGTATCCTGGCCTTCGAGCTGCTTGCTCTTCTCGTAGCCGAGCTGGAGCTCCCGCAGCTGTGCGTTGAGCCCTGCGATCTGCTCCTTGAGCTCGGGCTGTGCCAGGTGCGCGATCACCTGGCCCTTGCGCACGAAGTCACCGACGTCGACCTCGATCGAGGTGACCTGCCCAGCGCCCAGGCCCACCACGTCAGCCAGACCCGCCCTGTGGATCAGGATGCCGCTGGCCTCGACCTTGGTCGGCACGCTGCCGAGCACGCCCCAGATCAGCGCGCTCGCCAGCAGGACGCCGCAGCCGAGCAGCGCGAGCCAGCCCTTGACGTCGGTGACCTTCATCAGCGTGTGCAGCTGCTCGGGGGAGGCCAACCGATCGAGGGCGGCCTGGCGGAAGATGCTACCTTCCGGCATGGCTCTCCTCGGGGTTGAGCAATGCCTCCGCGGTCGGCGCGACCGCGCTTTCGCTTTCGGGCAGCGCGCCGCTCTCGAATTGCAGGCGCGCGAGCGCGGTCGCGTAGCGCAGGCGCTGCGCGGTGCGCGCCAGCTCGGCTTGCGTCAGGCGCTCCTCGGTCAGCACCACGTCGATGATCGTGGACAGCCCCTCGTGCAGCTTGTCGCGCTCGTCGGTCACGGCCTGCGTCAGCAAGCCGACCGCGCGTTCGGCGGCCGCGAGCGCCGCGGCCGAGAGGCGCACGTCGCTGAGCGCGCTCAGCACCCCGGTGCGCACCTGCCGGTCGAGGTCCGCACGCTGGATCTGCGCGCTCTGCTGGTCCGCACGGCGTAGATCGCGCGTCGCTCGCGCCGCGTCATTGTTGATCGGCAGCTGGAGCGTCAGCGAGGCGCCGGC
Source organism: uncultured delta proteobacterium (assembly GCA_963778655.1). Lineage (GTDB taxonomy): Bacteria > Myxococcota_A > Polyangia > Polyangiales > JAFGIB01 > CAVZVA01. The sequence goes on along the minus strand of CAVZVA010000003.1, from coordinate 116,253 downwards.
GTTGACTCCCGGCACGTTGCGCCCGGCGGCGGCGAAGAACGGTCCCACGCCGTCGCTGTCGAGCGCGCCCGCGTAGCCCACCGACACGCCGAGGTCGAGCTCGGGCAGGGCATTGCGCTCGGCGCCCGCGAGCAGCGCCGAGGTCGAAGCCAGCGTCTCGTCGGCCGCGCGCAGGTCGCGGCGCGCGTGCAGGGCCTGGTCCACCGCCAGGTCGAAGCCGAGCTGGGGCACGTGCGCGGCCGGGAAATCGTCGGCCGGCTCCCATTGCGGCACGTCGCGTCCATCGAGACCCATAGCGAGCGCCAGCTCGTATCGCGCCTGCATGAGGTCGTCCTCGGCAGCCAGCAGGCCGCTGGTCTGGTTCTGCAGGCTCGCTTCCACCTGGCGTAAGTCTGCGCGCGTGCGGTGCTCGGCCTCGACCAAGAGCCGCGTCTCTTCGAACAGCTTCTGCGCGCGCGCCACCGACTCCTGCAACCGCGCGAGGTTCCGGTTGGCGGCGACGAATCGGTAGTAGGCCACGATGGTGTCGAACACCTGGGCCTGCGCGGTATGGGCCGCGTTGTGCTCTGCGGCCGCGCGCGCGCGCTCGGCCGCGCGCAACCCGCTGGCGGCGCCGACGGTGCCGCGCCCGCGCAGCAACGGCTGCACGACCTGCAGATCGACCTGCGCCCGTTGCGCGAGACCGCTGGGCAGGCCCGCGGGATTGGGAACGCGGCGCGGGTTGATCCGCTCGAGGGTGACCGTGGGTGCCACGCTCATGCCCCACTGAAAGCCGGCCGTGGCGCCAACGCTCCAGCTCGTGGTGTCGGTATTGAGCGCGCGCTCCCCGGCCGCCGCGCGCTCTGCAGGCAAGAGGTAGCTCGCGTCGCGGTTTTGACTGAGCGCGGTGTTGAGCACCGGGTCGAAGGGCGCCCGCTCGGCGAGCACATCGGCGCTACGCGCGGCCAGCTCAGTGCGCGAAAGCGCGATTGCGGGGTGCCGGCGCAGCGTGCTGCTGACGGCCTCACGCAGGCGCAGGGCCGGTCCGGGCGGGGTTGCAGGCGCGCGCGCGGGCGCCGCGGAAACGGCGGCCGGGGCAGCCGGCGCCGGCTGAGCCGAAGCCGCGGGCGCGCTGGTCGCGCCGGGCGGCGTGGGCGCTGCCGCAGGGGCGGGGGCCGGCGCAGGGGCGGGCGCCCCGGGCGGTGGTGCCGTCAGCGGTCGCGCCTGCGCGCGCACGCCGCTCGCGATCGCACACGAAACAAACAGGCCCGCGAGCGGCAGGCGAGCAACGAGCACGAAGGTCGTGAGACGCACGCTAGGTTGCCAAGGGCGGGCTCGGGTTCGACTGCTGAGCGCTCGCGCACACCGATCGCGAGCAGCAAATAGAAGAAGGAAACCAGTGTAACTCCCTATCAAGAGCCAGGCCGTTTGAGAAGTGCCCTCCTGCCGCCTGCAAGCGCGCCCGCAAGGGCCTCGGGCTCGAGCGCGGGGTGGGTCTGGAGCTGGAGATAGCCGGCACCGATCAACGCGTTCAGGCCCCGTACCACGTCGCCCGGGTCGGCTTCCGACTCCGCGAGCTGATCGACCAATCGCCGCGCGCTGCGTGGCTCGGAGGCGACCACCGTCTCGAGAATCGCTCGCGGAAAGACCACGCTGCCCGGGCGAAGCGCGAGCGAGACCAGCTCGTCCTCGGTCCGGCTCGCAGCCGCGGGGTTGACCCGGATCGTGACCCGTGCGCCGTCCTCGAGCTCCGGCAACGCCGCCTGAAAGGGAAACGCCTGGCTGGCAGGGTAGTGGCTGCAGTAGAGCACGGCGTGCTCCTCGCTGTGGGGCCACACCTGAACGCGGCTGCCGTAGAGGCGCTTGAAGGTGCAGATCAACCCCGGGTTGAGCTCATCGCGCAGCAGCCGTTCGACCTCGGCGGCGCGCAGTCCGCGCGTGTTGTGCCATTGATCCGGATCGAGCCCGACCAGGAACTCGGGCTCGAGGGCGCCTTCGGCGACGCGGATCCCGAACGCCTCGCGCTTCGCGAAGTATTCCGTGCGCAGCTCGAGGTGGAAGCGGCGGATGCCGAACGAATTGCCCGGAACGTCCAGCACATGCCGGTGGTCGAGCAGGAACTGGTAGGTCTGCCGCGCCATCGTCTCGGTCTCTTCGGGAAAGCCGATGATCGAAAACAGGTGAAAGCGGATCCCGGCGTCGCGGCAGGCGCGCAGGATGGTGGCCGTGGAGGCGGCGCGGGTCCCCTTGTCCATGTGGTCGATCATCGCCTGCGAGGCGGACTCCATGCCGAAGAACAGCTTGCGCACGCCCATCTCGGCGATCACATCGAATACCTCCCGACTGAAGCCGTCTTCGAGCCGCGCGTAGCCGGTGAAGTGGCGCGGCTCGGCCGCGAAGGGACGAAAGGCCTCGGCGAGCTTCAGCAGTAACTTGGGTGACAGCGCTTCGTCGGTGATGACGAAGTGCTGCGCGCCGTGCTTGCGCGCCAGGCTGCGGACGTCCTCGACGATCAACTCAGGCAGCCGGATCCGGTAGGGTTTGGCCGACACGTGATTGATGAAAGGGATCTCGCAGAACTTGCAGCGATTGAAGTAACACCCCTTGCCCGCGAGGATCGGGAACACCGGCGCCGGAGTGAGGTAGCGAGCGAGCGGAAGCCCGTCGAAATCGGGAGTCGGCAGCGCGTTGACGTCCTCGACGCGCGTCGCGGTGGTCCGCACGAAGTGGCGATCGAAGAAGACTAGATTGGGCACCTTGTCGAAGCGGCGCTTGCCCTGCAGCTCGGCCAGGAGCGCCAGCAACGCCGTCTCACCCTCGTAGGCGACCACGGCGTCGGCGAAGACGCGGAAGAAATCGGGTAGGCGCGCCAGCGCGTCGACGAACTTCGAGATCAGGGCTCCGCCGAGCACGACGAAGAAACCCCGTGCCTTGAGCAGGCGTGCGAGCGATAGGCCGGGCAACCATTGTTGATAGTTCGTGAGCGAAATCCCGACCGCATCGGGGGCCTGCGCCGCGAGCGCGGGCGCGACTCGCTCGGCATAGTAGACGTGGAAGGGGTCGAGCCGAGGCTCGCCGGTGATCTGCAGCAGGTCGCGGAAGCGGCTGGCGGCGACGCCTTGAACCTCGTACACGATCGGGTGCAAGTCGCAGCAGATCCGTTCGTCGATCGCCACGGCGTGTGCGCGCACGATGCAGCTCAGGATGTCTCGTGACGCATTGAGGTCTCGAGCGTCGAAGAACGCCTCGGGATCGCGCAGCCGTGACAACGCCCACGGCGCCAGCTCTCGCGCGCGTTCGAAGGGCGCATACAGCGCGCGCGCCGCTTCCGAGCCGTCTGCTTTGCCGGCCAGCGCGCGCTGGCAGCGTTCGAGCGACTCGGGCTCGGTCATGAAGAGCACGGCCTCGAGCGCGAGATCTTGCATCGTCACGCCGACGCCGTTCTTGCGCAGAAACGCCGCGAGCGAGGGCAGGGCGAGCTGAGGTGCACGCGGGTCCATGAACGGCGGGTAGAGCAGCGCGGTCTTCATCGGGGGCCCCCGTGAGCGCTGTCCCGTCCGTTCACCCCCGCACTCTAGCCGGCACGACGTCCGCGGTGGAATGGGCAAGGGGCCCGAAAGCGGCCGCGTGCGCCAGGCGCGAGACCGCCTGGCTTGCTATCCGCGCGGTGCCGCGCTAGCCCTTTGGCCATCGCCCCGAGCGTGCCCGTTTCGCAAGACGAACGGCCCTTGGGCGGCCGCGGGCGGAGCAGCAATGGGCTCGAAGCAGGCGATCACCCTCAGCCGACTTCTCGACGCCATGCTGGCGCTACCGGCGGAGCGGCGCGCGGCCTGGGTGGAAGCGCTCGGACGTGAGGTGGACCCGCTCAAGCCGCGGCTTCGCGCGCTGCTCGCGCGCGCCGGCGGGTCCCGGGCGCAGCACATGCTCGACACGCTACCCAAGCTGGAAACCTCGCCCGCGCCCAAGGTGCTGCGTTTCGACGACTCGGGGCACGCTCCCGGCACGCAGATAGGACCGTATCGGCTGACGCGGCGCCTGGGCGTCGGGGCCATGGGCGTGGTCTGGCTTGCGGCCCGGCCGGAGCGGGGCGCGTCGTTTCAGGTCGCGCTGAAGTTCGCGCACATGGCGCCACGACGCGAGGATCTGTTGGCCCGTCTGAGCCGCGAGCGGCAGCTGCTGGCCGCGCTCGACCATCCCAACATCGCGCGCTTGTACGACGCGGGAGTGACCCCCGAGGGGCAACCGTACCTCGTGCTCGAGTACATCGCGGGTCGGGTCCTCGACGCGCACTGCAGCGCGCTGCGGCTGCCGCTACGGGCGCGGCTGCAGCTGTTCTCCCAGCTCGCGAGCGCGGTCGCGCACGCGCATGATCGCCAGATCGTGCACCGCGATCTGAAGCCGGCCAACGTGATGGTCACCGCGGAAGGCACGCTGCGCCTGCTCGACTTCGGCGTCGGACGGCTGCTGACCGATGGCATTCCGCCAGCGCTTCAGCTTTCGGTGGCGACGGGGCGCCCGCTCACGCCGGCCTACGCATCGCCCGAGCAGGTGTTGGGCGAGCCCGTCGGTTTCGCCTCCGACATCTACTCGCTCGGGGTCATCCTGTACGAGCTGCTCTGCGGAGTCAGTCCCTATCGCTACCGCCATGGCTCCAACCGCGCGTTGCGCGAGGCGATCCTCGAAACCGTGCCTCCACCGCCGAGCGCCGCCGTGCCGGATCGAACGCTGCAGGCGTGCCTGCAGGGCCAGCTCGACGCGCTGGTCCTGCGGGCTCTGAACAAGCGACCTGACCAGCGCTACCCTTCCGCGCGCGCTTTCGCAGCCGAGGTCGAGCGCGTCTAGTCCCCTGGAACCGTGATTTCCACGCAATCACGGCGCGCCCTCGACGCCGCTCGCGGCGTTGCGCTCCTTGAAGGCGGGCAGCAACCCGCCGCTACGCGCCGAGCGCTTCCAGCAGGAGCAGCCGGGCTTTCTCCCAGTCGCGGCGCACGGTGCGGTCGGTGACGCCGAGCGCTTGTGCGATCTCGGCGTCCGTCATGCCGCCGAAGTAGCGCATCTGCACCACGTCGATCAGGCGGGGATCGCAATCCGCCAAGCTGTCCAGCGCTTCGTGGACGTTCAGGATCTCCTCTTCGCCGCCCAATCCGCTCGCCTGCACTTGCGTGGTCAGCGCGGAGTGCGGGGCGCCGCCGCCACGCCGTTGGGCCAGGCGCTCGCGCGCGGTGTCTACGATCACTGAACGCATCACGCGCCCGGCGTACCTGAAGAAGTGCCCGCGGTGCTCCGCTTGCACTTTGCCGCCTTGGGCAAAGCGCAGAAACGCCTCGTGGACGAGCGCGGTGGTGGCGAGCTCTCCGCCCCCGATCTGCCCGCGGCTCCGCAGGCGCGCGCGCGCCAGTGTGCACAGCTCCGGGTAGGCCTCGTCGAAAACCTGTGCGAGCGCGCCCGGCGCGCCGCTGTTCGCCAGGCCGAGCAATTCGGAAAGGCGCGTCTTTTCGGGTGACTCGCTCATGGTTGCGGCTCAAGCGGGCGAAGGCCAGGCCCAGTCTGCCATCGCCGAGGCCTCCCGTCAGCACCGGTTTGTGCTCGATCCGCATGCGCAGGCCCCGGCATTTGCGGGGCCGCTTCGTGTGTCGGCCAGCCTTTCTTCCCCGCCCGTGTCCGGATCCGGCTGCGGTTTTACGTCTGACCGGTGAGCGGCAGTTGCAGCGGCCACACGGGGTGGCTGCCTGCGCCACACAGGAGATCTGTATGAACAAGAACAAGATCAAGGACGCTAGCGAGGAGGCGGAGGCTGCGCTCGAAGGGGAGCTGAGCGAGGCGCAGCTCGAGCAGATTACGGGCGGGGTGACCGTGCGGCCGAAGCTGATCGTGAAGGCGCCTGCCCCCAGCGTGAGCTGGTCGGGGACGCCGTATCAGCCCGAAGAGGACGTCGAGGCCTACTGAATCGTCGCAGCTCGGCCCTGCGTCCGCAGCGCTGTCCGGCCGGCTCAGGCCGATCTAGCCACGGCGCAGCCCGTTGCATGCGACTGCTCGGGCTGCGCCGTCTTCCCACGACGCCCGCAACGCACATCGCCCCAAGGACAAAGGCATGAACACACCGCCCGCTGCCGGCCAGAATCAGATCAGGTCCCAGGAGTACTGGCGCCGCATCTTCCAGGGCCGCCCCGACTTTTGCAGCTGGCAGGAGCCGAAGCAGCTTTGCGTCAAGGATGCGGTGCGGGACTGCTTGAGCGAGCGTCCCGGAGTGCTGCGCGTGCTCGATTTCGGGATCGGCAGCATGGGCCTGTACCGCTCGCTCGAAGACGAGTTGATGCGCCGCGTCACACTGACGGGCGTCTCGGAGTCGCTGCAACACGATCCCGCCGATCCATTGCTCGCACGCTATCCGATCGAGATCGCGATCGGGCCCGGTCTGTCGCCGCTGGCGAAGATGCCCAGCGCCTCGCAGGACCGCGTAGTGTGCAGCTATGTCTTCGGCTACTTGAGCGATCAGATGCGGGCCGACGCGCTTCGGGCTTTTGCGCGGGTGCTGGTCGGCGGTGGAAAGCTGATCCTGGTCTTGCACCACCCGCGCGGCAAACGCGCGGACAAGTTCCGTCGCTCCCAGCCATATTGGCAGCAGGCGCGCGAGCTCTACCGGCAACTGCTCCAAGCTCGATATGCGGAAGCGAGCGCCCTTCTCCACGGCCTGACGGATCTGCTGGACGCGAGCTTCGCTCACGATCGCCAATACCGCGGCTACCTGGCGTCCTACTTGACGACCGCGGAGCGCTTCATCTCGGTCTACTGCCCCGCCGGTCATCGCGCTCGGCCGGCGTGCGAGGCGGCCTTGTCCGACTGCGAGCGCACCCTGCAGCTGATTGGCCGCGAGCTGGCGATGACTTGCCAGTCGCTGCGTCCGATCGCGCACCCCGCAAGAAGTCTCCCGCTGCCCGGCGAGCTTACCCTGACCAAGCTCATCGAGTGCGCCGATCCCACCGACGGCTTACCCATCGCGCACGTGCTCACTGCTGTCCGGCGGGATGGGGTAGCTTACTCGAACCCTAGCATGGCCGTTCCCGAATCGTGATCGGCCATTTAGGCGCCTTCTTGCTCGTCGCCTCCGCGGGTTCGCTCTGTGCAGCGGCCGGACCGCTTCGGCTCGCTTGGCGTCGAGAGCAGGCATAGTGGGATTTCCGCCGTTCGCCACCCCCGCCGCCATACAACGCTCGGCGCAGCTTGCGGAAATGCGTCCCCATACGTTTCAAACTGTTCGGTGCTCTCGATCGTCAACGCGCGTTGCCTCAGGCGTCCCTGAGCTGAACCCGTCCCAGAAAGTCGCGCTTGCCGATCGGTACGCCCTCGTGGCGCAAGATGTCGTAGGCGGTCGTGACGTGAAAGAAGAACTGCGGTATCGCGTAGCTCAGCAGGTACCCCTGCGCCGTGAACTTCAGCTCGCGGCCCGGGAACTTCAGCTCGACGTTGCTCGACGCGACGTTCTCGAGATCGGCCGGTTGGATCGCGTCGAGGTCGGCTAGCGCCTGCTCGACCGCCTGCTTGCAGCCGGCAAACGAGTCGAGGCCCGAAGCGCGCGGGCGCTGTTGGCCGCGGATCGTCGCCAGCGCGCCAGCCGAGTGACTGATTGCCTGCATGATCTGGAACGTGAGCGGCTGCATGTCTTCGATCAGGCGCGTGGCCAGCACTGACGCCGGCTCGATGCCCTTTTCCGTGCAGTGCTTCTCGCCCTTGTCGAGAACGCCCCGCAGGGCCTGTAGGAACTGCCGATAGACCGGTACCGAAATGTCGTAGAACGAGATCGTCATCACGAAGTCTCCGCTGCGAGGGTCGGGCGCACCGACGCTAGCACAACATCTGCGCCGGACCATGTGGTGGCCGATAGTGGCATGAGGAACCAATTTGCACGAGGCGCCTAGCGGGGACGGTCACTGCCCGGCTGCTTCTTGTCGCAAGAGCGCGACCAGATCCGCGGCCGGCATCGCGCGCGACAGGGGCGCGCCTTGGCCGGCCCAGTGCGCGCCAAAGCCGAAGTCGCCCTTGGCCTTGCCCGCGGCGTGGAGCGCCTTGCCGGCGGCGTACGCGATGGGATAGTCGGGCACGTCGCGGGGCGCGAGCTCGCGGCCGAGCGCGGTGAATCGATTGGCGAGGCTCCTTGCCGGTCGGCCGGAAATCACCCGGGTCATCACGGTGTGGTGCGCGGCATCGCTCTTCAGCGCCGCGCGGTATCGCGGGTCGGCTTGCGACTCGTCACATGAGACGAACGCGGTGCCCAGCTGCGCTGCGCTCGCACCCAAACGAAGGGCCGCGGCGATGCCGTCGCCGTCCATGATGCCTCCCGCTGCGATGATGGGCCGATCGATCTCGCGAACCAGCAGCCGGGTGAGCGCGAACGTGCCCAGGCGGTCGTCGTCGGCGTTCGGATCGAACACGCCGCGATGGCCTCCTGCCTCGTAGCCCTGCGCAACGACCGCGTCCACGCCAGCCTCGGCAAGCGCGCGCGCTTCCGCAGCACTCGTTGCCGAGCCCAGGAGCACGATTCCCGCGTCGTGTAGCGCTTCGATCCGTTCGCGCGAGGGAATGCCGAAATGAAAGCTGACCACCCGCGGCCTCTCGACGAGAAGCATGGAGAGCATGCCGTCGTCCTCGACGAAGCTCCGATAGATCTCCGTGAGCCTGACCGGCGGCCTCGCGCCAAACCGGGCGAACTGCGGTCGGAGAAGCTCGACCCAGCGCGCCTCGCGCGCGGAGTCGGCACGCGCCGGCGCGTGGCAGAAGACATTCACGTTGAGCGAACCGTGCGACCGCTCGCGGAACGTGGCGATCAGCTTCTGCGCTCCCGCCGCGTTCGTTGCCCCAACACCGATCGACCCGAGCGCGCCTGCGTTCGACACCGCGGCCGCCATTTCGGGCGTCGAAACGCCCGCCATGGGCGCCTGAATGATCGGCGTGTCGATCCCGAGTAGCTCGAGCAGCGTCGCCGATGGCGTGGTGCTGCCCATTCAGAGGACCTCGTCGACCACGTGAACCGGTCCCACCTTAGCGCGCCGTAGGCAGCCGATCCAATGCATTTAATGCGGATCACAACGTCGTCGTGGCGGCGTTCGACCACGTGTCTGTGCGTGTCGAATCGCGATCTCTGGGCACGTGGCCCGAGGCGCGATAGCCTTGTGAGCTCATGCCTGAAGATAAGCTAGACGAGCTCCGCGACAACGATCTCGCGGCCTTGCTGTTTCGAGCCCTGGCGCAGGCCGTCCCTGGTTACGTCAGCTGCATCGATCGGCAACGACGCATCGTCTTTCTCAACCGCACGCTGAGTCGCGATCTCTCTGGCGTCGTGGGCAAGCTGATGGAGGAATTCATCGCTGCCCCGCAGCGGGAGGCCGTGATTGCGTGCGTGGAGGATGCATTCGCCAGGAGGGAAGCTCGCCAGCTCGACTACACCGTCGTGCTCTCCGACGGGTCGCGGCGCCACATCGAAACCCGCGTGCTGCCATTCAAGGGTCCATCGGGCGAGGAGCTGGCGCTGATGCTCACCGAGGATGTCTCCGACCTACAGAGTCTGCGCGAAGCGCTCGAACGCAGCATCGAGTTTCGTCGCCGCGTCGTCGAGCATCTTCCGGATTTCGTTGCGATGGTGGACCGTGACCGTCGCTTCGTTTGGGCCAATCGCCTGGCACCGGGTCTGACGCTCGAAGACGTGATCGGCAAGAAGCTTGCGGAGTTCAGCTCGTACGACGCCACGGAAAGGGCGGTGATTGACGCAGCATTCGACTCAGGCAAGGTCGGACAATATGAAAGCGAAGGATACGGCGACGGCAAGTCGACTGCCTGGTACCTCGTGCGCGTAGTGCCGATCGCGCTCGAGGCGAGGGTCGAGCACGTGTTGCTGATCACCTCGGACATCACCGAGCGCAAGCGCTCCGAACAGGCGCTGAGACAGACGCAGGAGCAGTTGCACCGGGCTCAGCGCCTCGAAAGCTTGGGGCAGCTTGCCGGCGGAGTCGCTCACGACTTCAACAACTTGCTCCAGGTCATTCAAGGAAATCTATTCTTCGCGCAGCGAAGCCTCGAGAGGGGCAAGGTTCCCACCGACGAGTTGCAGCAAGCGCAGCGGGCCACGGAACAGGGCGCGGAGCTCACCTCGCACTTGCTGGCGATCGGCCGACGCAAGCGCGTCGATTCCAAGTGCGTCGAGTTGGGGACGCTCGTTTCGCAGAGCGTCCGCATGTTGCGCCGCGTAATTCCGGAGAACGTCGTCGTCAAATTCGAGCCCCCTGCCCAAGCCTACTTCGTCGAGCTTGATGCGCCTCAGTTCGAGCAGGTTCTTATCAACCTGTGCGTGAACGCGCGCGATGCCATGGTCGAGGGCGGCACGTTGACGATTCGGATCGAGCCCGACGGCCCGAGCCACGTCGTGATGAGTGTATTGGACACGGGCATCGGCATAGCCCCTGGAGACCTGGGCCGTGTCTTCGAACCGTTCTTTACCACCAAGGGCGCCGGATCTGGTCTGGGCTTGGCGGTCGCGGCCGGGATCGTCGGAGCACACGGCGGGGTGATGACTGCCGAGAGCGATGGCCGTAGTGGATCCACGATCAAGGTCCGTTTGCCACGCGTCCCACCCGAGGCCGAGCAAACCGTGGCGCCACTCGGACCCAGCGTCGCGGGGACCGGCGTGGTCCTCGTTGCAGAGGACGAAGACGTGGTGCGGTCCCAGCTCGTGCGCATCCTCGAGAGCGCGGGTTATACTGTGCTCACCGCCCCCAATGGGGTCCGCGCGGTGGAGTTGTATCGCGAGCACTTGCGCGCGATCGATCTGGTGATTCTCGACGTGATCATGCCGGAGCTCGACGGCTGGCAGGCATTTCTCCGCATCCAGGAGATCGACCCGAGCGTCAAGGTGCTATTCACCACCGGGTATGCAGCGAGCGTCCTGCCGGCGGACTTTGCGGAACGCGGCGCGCGCTTTCTGAGCAAGCCGTACAAACCTCAGGCCTTGCTGGCGAGCGTGCACGAGCTGCTCGCAGCCTCGGTTCGACCTTCGGTCTGAAAGCGCGGCGACCTCGGTTCGAGCTTCGGTTTCAGCGCGCGCTTGACTCAGGCGGCCGTGAACGCGTTCCGTGCGCCGCTCGCACCCGCGTTGGACCCGCTGAAGCCGCCGCTCCCTTCCTGATGTGGAAGGGGCCCTCGGGGGGCCTTCAGAGCTCGCGATTCGGGATCGAATCGCGAGCTCTGATCTATGCGCACGCGATGGTCGTGCCTAATATAGCTCTGGCCTCTCCAATCGATATTAAGAATCGAATGGCGCGGTGAGCCGGTGGCTCCTACGTTCTTCGCATATTCGACGGGGCTCACCAGGTTCGGTGGCGACGATCGGATTGCGGACGCCCGCTGGAGCGGTTGATTCGGCGCAACAGACCAAAGGAGAAGACGCATGGCAAGTGAACCAAAGTGCCCGTTTCATCACGCCGCTGGTGGCGGCACGACAAACCAGGCCTGGTGGCCCAATCAGTTGAAGCTGAACATCCTGCATCAGCACTCTTCGAAATCGAGCCCGATGGGCGAGGAGTTCAACTATGCCAGGGAGTTCAAGAGCCTCGACCTGGCGGCCGTGAAGAAGGATCTCCGCGCGCTGATGACCGACTCTCAAGACTGGTGGCCGGCGGACTTCGGTCACTACGGCCCTTTGTTCATTCGCATGGCATGGCACAGCGCCGGCACCTACCGCGTAGGCGACGGCCGCGGTGGCGCGGGCCACGCCAATCAGCGTTTTGCACCGCTGAACAGCTGGCCCGACAACGTCAACCTGGACAAGGCGCGCCGGCTGCTCTGGCCGATCAAGCAGAAGTACGGCCGGAAGATTTCCTGGGCCGACCTGATGATCCTCACCGGCAACGTCGCCCTGGAATCGATGGGATTCAAGACCTTCGGTTTCGGCGGCGGTCGCGAGGACATCTGGGAGCCGGAACAAGACGTGTACTGGGGCTCCGAGGACAAGTGGCTGGGCGACAAGCGCTACTCCGGCGACCGAGACCTCGAAGATCCGCTCGCGGCCGTGCAGATGGGCCTGATCTACGTCAATCCGGAAGGCCCGAACGGCAATCCGGAGCCGCTGGCCGCAGCGCGGGATATCCGCGAGACCTTCGCTCGCATGGCGATGAACGACGAGGAGACGGTGGCGCTCATCGCGGGCGGCCACACCTTCGGCAAGACTCATGGTGCGGGCGATGCGAAACATGTGGGGCCTGAGCCCGAAGCGGCCGGCATCGAGGAGCAAGGCCTGGGCTGGAGAAGCAGCTTTGGTACGGGCAAGGCCGGCGACACGATCACCAGCGGCTTGGAAGTGACCTGGACCAGCGCGCCGACGAAATGGACCAACAACTTCCTCGAGAACCTGTTCGGCTACGAATGGGAGCTGACGAAGAGCCCGGCTGGTGCGCATCAGTGGATCCCAAAGGGCGGCGCCGGCGCCGGCAGCATTCCGGATGCCCACGACCCCAAGCAGCGCCACGCGCCAACCATGTTGACCACGGATCTCTCCCTGCGGTTCGATCCCGCCTACGAACAGATTTCCAGGCGCTTTCTCGACCATCCGGATCAGCTTGCGGACGCGTTCGCCAGGGCGTGGTTCAAGCTGACGCACCGCGACATGGGCCCGCGCGCGCGCTACCTCGGCCCGGATGTGCCTGCCGAAGAGCTCATCTGGCAGGACCCCATACCCGCGATCAATCACAAGCTGATCGATGAAAAAGACATCGTCTCGCTCAAGGGCAAGATCATCGCCTCCGGCCTGTCCGTCCCGGAGCTGGTGACGGCCGCCTGGGCATCGGCCTCCACTTTCCGTGGATCCGACAAGCGCGGCGGCGCGAACGGCGGCCGCATTCGCCTGGCACCGCAGAAGAGCTGGGAAGTCAACCAGCCCGCCCGGCTGGCCAAGGTGATGGAGACGCTGCGGGGCATCCAGCACGCGTTCGACGGCGCCCAGTCAGGCGGCAAGAAGGTCTCGCTGGCTGACCTGATCGTGCTGGCCGGCTGCGCGGGCGTCGAGCAAGCTGCGAGGAATGCCGGGCACGAGGTCACGGTTCCCTTCGCTCCGGGGCGCATGGACGCCACGCAGGAACAAACCGATGTGACCTCGTTCGCGGTGCTCGAGCCGATCGCAGATGGTTTCCGCAATTATCTCAAGGGCAAGTACAGCGTATCGGCCGAGGAGTTGCTGGTAGACAAGGCGCAGCTGCTGACCTTGAGCGCGCCCGAGATGACGGTGCTCCTGGGCGGCCTGCGTGTCCTTGAGGCCAACGTCGGTCAGTCCAAGCACGGCGTCTTTACCAAGCGGCCGGGGGCGCTGACCAACGACTTCTTCGTCAACTTGCTCGACATGGGCACGACCTGGAAGGCGGCCTCGAAAGACGCGGACGTGTTCGAAGGCCGCGATCGCAAGACGGGCGCGCTCAAATGGACCGGCACGCGTGTCGACCTCGTCTTCGGCTCGAACGCCCAGCTCCGCGCGCTTGCGGAGGTCTACGCCAGCGCGGACGGGCAGAAGAAGCTCGTGCAGGACTTCGTCGCGGCCTGGAGCAAGGTGATGAACCTCGATCGCTTCGACCTGACGTGAGCTCGCACTCGCCGCCCACAAGCCCGTCCATTGTGCTTCCAGTGCCCGAGCGAGCCTTTGGCTCCCGTCCATTGCGCTCGCTCAGCGATACATCCAACGCGGCCGAATGCGAGATGACTCATTGGGCTGTCATGGTCGCCGTCGTGAAATCAATGCTTCCGTTACCACCTCCTGCCTCTACCAGAATCTTCGCCTCGTACATGTTCCCCAGTGTCATGCCCAAGCTGGCCCACTTCTTGAAGTGTTCGCTAATGGATATATGTCCGCATTGACGAGGTGTCTGCCGAATACTGAAGAACTGCACAAAGGTCGCTGTGCCATGAATGGAAGGTTGGTTGGTTTGCGTGTGCGTATAGATGTTGTACGTGCCGCCATCAACGGTCAGAGATCCCTTGAGGGCGCCACCACCCGTGGGTGGGCCCGACCCGAACCAGTCGTCGACGATGTAGTATTCGACCAGTGGGTTGTTCGACCATCCATAGATTCCTATATATGAGTAGCCTCCGGCGCTTCCCGTTTTTGTGTAGGCGTAGTCCGCTGAGATGCTTCCATATTGGTCGTACGTCTTGGTCTCGTCCCACTGAAAGCCCTCGCGGGCCAGAAAGTCCCCAGCGTTGTTCCAGGTTGCCTTGAACGCAGCACCGACCCCATAGGGGGTGATGCATCCCCCACTTCCGCTCGACCAGATGGACCACGAGTAACTGCCCGCGGTGCCCGAGCCATTTGATGAGCAGTGCGGAGTTCCTCCGCTCAAGGGGGCACCCGAGCAGCTTACCGTACCGCCTGTGCCGCCCGTCGAGGCACCGCCGGCTGCGCCGCCGCCTGCTCCGGAACCGCTAGCACCGCCGATGCCGCCGGTGCCGATGCCGCCGGTGCCGATGCCGCCGGTGCCGATGCCGCCGGTGCCGATGCCGCCGGTGCCGATGCCGCCGGTGCCGACGCCGCCGGTGCCGATGCCGCCGGTGCCGATGCCGCCGGTGCCGATGCCGCCGGTGCCGATGCCGCCGGTGCCGATGCCGCCGGTGCCGATGCCGCCGGTGCCGATGCCGCCCGTACCGATGCCGCCGGTGCCGATGCCGCCGGTGCCGATGCCGCCGGTGCCGATGCCGCCGCTCACGCCGCCCGTACCGCCCACGATCGCTTCACCCGTACCGCCGTTGTTGCCGCCGCCCGCGCATGCGACCAGGCAGGAGGCCAAGAGCGCCGCGCACAACAAGATGGAGTCGGGCTCCATGCCTAAATGCCGCACCGACGACCAGGCGAGCCTAAAATACTGCGGGTAGACGGAGCGAAAGGAAGCCGAGGGCCTCGCCCCGGGGTGGGCTCTGGGGAGCAAGGGAAGGTCAGCCGCGCCGCAATCGCGTCCACCCATCTTAGCCCGGCGAGGAGGACCAGTCGGAGACGTCACGCGCCGGCGTGGGCATCGCCGCCGATGCCCAGCCGGTGCTCTGCGGCCGCGGACCGTGCGCACCGTGACGCGTGACGCTCGCCCGCCAGCGCGCCCGCGCGCGCGGCGCCGCGCCCGCGCGATCAGGAGTCCCAGCGCCGCGACGAGGAGACCCGAGCCATCGGCGCCGGAGCTCGACCCACGCTGGGCCAGGGCGCAGCTGCAGCCGGAGCTCGGGTGCTGCATCGGGGTGGGGTCTGCAGCGATCAAGCTGCCCCCGGTGCCGCTGTCGAGGCCCATGCCGCCGGTAGCGCTCGCGACCTGGACACCGCCCGTGCCCGCGCTGCCGGCAACTCCGCTCGCGCCGCCGCCGCCCGAGCTACCGATCGCCTGCGCGCCGCCGCTACCCGGAGCGCCGCCGACGCCGCTGCCACCCGAGGCACCGACGCTGCCGCTCATGCCACCGCCGGCCGGCGCACCAGCCGCGCCGCTTGCACCGCTCGCACCGCCCGTCCCGGCCGCCCCGCCCACACCACCGGCCCCACCTACACCACCGGCCCCGCCTACACCGCCGGCGCCGGCGTTCCCCGCGCCACCGGGAACCGCGCCGGGACACGCCGCGGTCTCCGGATCCTGACCACCGGGCTTGTCGAGACCGAAATAGGCAGCGACGGCGTTGCCGTCAAAAGGCACGGCGTGTCCGACGCCAGCCAACGAAAATGTCTCGTAGACGGTATAGCCGCACGGATTCGTCCAGAACTGGTGCGTGGTTCCGCTGTTGGGCATGTCGGACCCAGTCGGGTTTTCACTCAAGCCGAGCAGGTTCGTCCACTCCTTGATGTCTTCGGCCATGTTCTTGTAGTTGAGCGTCGTGTCGGCCGTGCCGTGCCAATGCTGCAGGCGTGGACGATGTCCGTCGTAGCCCGGAAAATAGGAACGCACGAGGTCGCCCCACTGCTGCCCGGTCTTGGTGACGTTGCCTCCCCCGCAAGCTCCGCTCCACTGGGCGGCGTTCCCCGTCCCGGTGACGTCGTTATAACCCTGGGCCCAGCAGCCGCACGGGACGCCCATCAGCGACACGCCCGCCATGAAGACGTCGGGATATACGCCCAGCAACGCCTCGGTCATGATGCCTCCGGAGGAGCCGCCCACCGAGTACACGCGACTCGCGTCGCCGTTGTACTTGGACAGGGTGTACCGCACCATCTGAACGATGGCTTGCGTGTCACCTCCGCCGTCGTGAGTGAGGGATCGGACGGACCCTGCGTCCCAGCAGTTCTCGCCGGTCGCTTCCGGGAAGATCATGATGAAGCCATTGGTGTTGGCAATCGACACCAGGCTCGACATCTCGCCATACGTCCCTGGGCCCGTTCCCTGACAATGGTGCGGCGCAACCACGATCGGAGGCTTGCCCGCGAGCTTGTCAGGCACGTAGATGTACATGTTGACGTAGGCGGGAAGGCCGCTCACCGCCCAATCGCTCTGGTCGACCTTTTGCAACGACGCTGCGAGCGCCGGCGCCGGCGCGAGCAGCCCCAAGCAGAGCGACGCGAACGCAAGACCGCGTGTTCGAGTTCGCGTCATGTCTGCGAGCCTCGTGCCCCTGTCTGCAAAGACACGCCCAGTGTCGAACCGCCTCATCTACTGCGCAGTGGCTCCGGAGTCTCGCTTCCGTCAAAGAAAGCACGGGACCACTGCAGCTGCTGCTCACCTGGCAGGCGGCGACGACTCGCCGGCCGTAAGGGCAGTCGCGCGCGATTCAGAAGAACGGGCCGCCGCAGAACGCATTCGACACGCAGTTGAGCCCCGGATGGCAGTCGCTTGCTTGCGCGCGTCCGATGGCCCGCGCGGACTCTTGGCCCGCGTGCTACGCTGCGCCCCCAAAGCCGTGCAAGAGCCGCTCGCCTCCATCGTGCTGCCGGCCTGGCCCTCGAGCGCGTCCGCGCGCAGGAGGTCACCATGAGGCACGACGCCCGGACCGAGCCGCCGGCGCGCGCGACGCGACCCGCAGTGCGCCGGCTGATCGGCGGCGTCTCCTGGCTGCGGCGTGAGAGGCGGCGCGTCGCAGCGGGCTGCGCGTGTGTGCTCGCGATGCTAGCGGCGCTGTTCTACGCGCGGTTTCTGAACGGAGTCTACCCGGTGCCGCTGTGGCTGTTCTGGCAGCTCGCGATGCTCTGGGGTTGGGTGGCCCTGTTCAGCCTGGCGTGCATGAGCGCGGGCCTGAGCGTCCTGACGCGGGTGTTGAAGCTCGCGGACCCTCCGGCCCTGGAGGCTGCCGTCTTGGGCACCGCGGTCGGCGTCGTGGTGTTCACGCTGGCGATGTATCTGGGTGGAGCGTGCGCCTGGTACGACCCGCGCTTTGCGGTCGCGCTTCCGCTGCTCATGCTGGCCGTTGGGGCGAAGGACGGCGCGCGCGTGCTACGGGCGCTGTGGTCCGAGCTCGCGCAGCCGCGGCCGGGCGGCCTGCTGCCGATCGCGCTGGGCGTCGCAGGGGTGGGGTGCCTGGGGCTGCTCTACCTCGGACTGATGACGCCGGACTCCCTCAACTACGACGCGACGTGGTCGCACGTGGTGGTGGCTCAGGAGTACGCGCGCGCCGGCCGGATGGTGGACTTCCCCGGCGACTACAACAAGAACATGCCGCACCTGGCGAGCTTGATCTTCACCTGGGGCTTTCTGGTGCCCGGGCTGGAGCACACGGCCTTGCGCTGGATGCTGGCGCTGCACCTGGAGCTGGGGTTGCTGTTGTGGACGCTGGCCGGCGTTGCGGCGTGCGTGCGTGCCGTCGTCGGGGACCCGCAGCTCCGCGGTGCGTGGGTTGGCTTCTTCTTGTTCCCCATCATCTTCGTCTATGACGATAACCTCGGCGGCTCCGCCGATCACGTTTGCGGCTTCTTCTCGGTACCGATCGCGCTCGCGACGCTGCGCTTGTGCTCGCGCTTCTCCCTGGGTGCCGCAGCACTGGTCGCGATCGTGTGCGCGGGCGACCTGCTGACGAAATTCCAGGCCGTGTATCTGCTGTTGCCCGCGGGGCTCGCGATCGCCGGGTGCTGGATCGTCGAGCTCTCGAGGTATGCGCGCCGCCGAGAGGGCACGGGTGCGCGCGCGCCGGTGCCCTTGCAGCATTTGCTCTGGGCGCCCGTGCTGATCGTAGGGCTGGGGCTGCTGCTGTTCTCACCGCAGTGCATCCGCCAGATCGTGTTTCACAACAACCCGGTCTATCCATTCCTGCAGGATGTCTTTCGCAGCAGCAGGCCGACCGTGCGAGATGCTTCGGCCCTGATCAGCCGGCAGCTGGTCGATCCCAAGTTCCGGCCCACGGGCGACGTGTGGGAGAGGCTGCGGCACGCGGTGGAGCTGTTCTTCACCTTCTCGTTCAAGCCGCACTATTCCTTCACCAAGGACGTGCCGTCGTTCGGCTCGCTCTTCACCTTGCTGCTGCCGATCGCGTTCTTCGTCCCAGACCGACGGCGCCTGCTGCTGCTGACCGGCCTGGGCAGCGGCGCGCTGCTGGCCTGGGGCGCGTTGTACAACGTGGACCGCAACCTGCAGACCTTCATGCCGGTGCTGGTGTGCGCGACCACGGCATGCCTGGTCAAGGCCTGGCGACTGGGGCCGATCGCCCGCGCCGGTCTGGTACCGCTGGTCGCGCTGCAGATCGTTTGGGGCGGGGACGCCCTCTTCTACACCAGTCACAACACCATTCGTAGCTCGATGGACCTGATTCGCAGCGGCTTCGAAGGACAGGCGCGAACGCGCTTCGATCACTACCGCGCGGAATTCGTGGCCATGGGTAAGGCGCTGCCCAAGGAGGCGCGCGTGTTGCTGCACATGTGCCACAGGAGTCTCGGCGTCAACCGAGAGATCGTGCTCGATTGGGCAGGCTTCCAGGGAATGATCGACTATCGCCCGCTGCGCACGCCGCAGGAGTTGTTCGATTACTACCGTTCGCTCGGCATCACCCACCTGATGGTCGAGCGCGACCCCCTGCCAGCGGATTCGAAGCAAGAAGAAGTGCTGTGGGACGCTCTGGTCAAGCGCTACGCAGTGTCGATGGGCAGGTTCGGCGGATATCGCTTGTACAAGATGCCCAAGGCGCGTCCGCCGGACGAGCCCCCCTACGACGTGCTGCTGTTCGGGCTCGACGGATATGGGAGCTCGATCTATCCGATCGGAGAGCTCGCGGCCCCCGAATGCCTTCCGCGCAAGCGGGGTTCGCCCAGGCCCAAAGCGGGGATCCGGCCCGACCAGCGGGTCTTGCCGGCGGCCTTGTCTTACGTCGACGCCGCGTTCATCGGCTGGCAGACGCCGATCCATCGCAAGACCAAGTCGGTGCTGCGCCACAACTTCCAGGAAGTGTTCAGCGCTCGCGACCAATGGCGGCTCTACATCAAGAAGCGCAAGTAGTTGGGCCTCAGGTTGCCCCGTGTCAAACAAAGGGGAAACGCCGTGGGGTCGGGCTTCAAGCCGACCGTGGCGCCCGTTCTTCGCCTATTGGCGCGCCAGGGCTCGCCGCCGTAGTAGCGGCGTCCCGGGTTGACACCCCAACCCGGACCGGCCCGGTGGGCACCGCGGCCTGCCCGGCGGCGGACACGGTAGCCACCGCCACCTTCCCCTACACCGGGATGGCAGCCGCCGCTTGCGGGCACCGGGACCGGCGCTTGCCGCGAGCACGGCGAGGCTGCGCGCTTGCCCCGTCCGTCCGGCCTGGAACGACCCCACCGACTTCGATGTCGCGGTCTGGTTGCAGCAGTGGGGGGGGGAGCCCGTTGACGGCAAAATCGATCCGTGAAACCTTGTTTGTCGCAAGGCTCGATCGCGGCGAACGGGCAGTGAGAGGCAGACCATGGCGAAGAAAGCCGTCAAGAAGAAGGTCAGCAAGGCAAAGGACATCCCGAAGAAGAAGAAGAAGACCGTTCGGGAGCTGTCCGAGTCCGAGATGGAACGCGTCAGCGGCGGGATGATGCGCGCGCGCCGCCTGTACGGCGACGAAATCGTCCAGCAAAAGGGACACGTCGGCGACTACTAGCGCAGCGCCTCGGACCGACCGCACGCGTTGCTCGGCTGGCGTCGAGACCGGCAGCGCTAGCTCTTCTTGTCAGCGGAAGGTCGTGCGACGCAGCGCGCGCGGTCGCTTCGCTCGAGCCGCCGGCCCGGCTCGAAGGGGACGGCGACCCCGTGATTCTGATCATAACCCGTCCGGATGACGCGCACGCTTCAGCCATGCTGCCGCGGTTGGCGCGGCGGGGCGTCGAAGTCGCCCGTTTCAGCCACGCGAGCTTCCCGCAGCACGCGCGCCTGTCGCTGCGCTACGGAAACCACGGCGCAACTCAACGGGTGGCTCAGGTCGGCGACTCGCGCTTCGACCTCGCGCGGGTTACGGCCGTCTGGTATCGCCGCCCGCAGCAGCCTGTCGTGCACGACTACCTGCGGGCGCAAGCGACCCGCCCCTGGGTCGAAACCCAATGCAACACGCTTCTCGAGAGCGTGTGGAATGCGCACGCCGGCCTTTGGCTCCCCGGCACACCCGCTCGCATCGAGCAGGCGAGCTCGAAGGTCTTTCAGCTCGATTTCGCGCGGTCGCTGGGTCTTGAGATCCCGCCGACGCTGATCACGAACAGCCCTGCGGAGATCTTGGAGTTCTACCGGCAGCACCGAGGTAAGATCGTCCGCAAGGCGCTCAAATCCGCGGACGTGTTCGCCGACGACGGCGCTCGCGTTCGCCCCTTCACCTATTTGGTCTCGCGACGCGACCTCGCGCACGTGTACGGGTCGGAGTGTTGTCCTACGATCGTTCAGGCGTACGTCGAAAAGCGGATCGAGCTGCGGGTCACCGTGGTCGGACAGCGGGTCTTCGCCGCGGAGATCGATTCTCAGCGCGCGAACCACACCCGCTACGATTGGCGACACCACGACACCGCCCACACCCCGCACCGGACGCATGAGCTCCCCGTCCAGCTGCAGCAAGCGTGCGTGCGGATGATCGCCGACCTCGGCCTGCTGTTCGGGGCCATCGACATGATCGTCACCCCAGATTCGCGTTACGTGTTCCTCGAGCTCAATCCGAACGGCGAGTACCTGTGGATCGAGAGCCTCACCGGGCTTCCGATCAGCGATGCGGTTTGCGACCTCTTGGTCTCACGCGAGCCAACCCGGAGCCGGGCCGAGAGCTCCTCGCCCGGGGCGGGGCAGGCATGAACGCCGCGGAGCAGCGCGCCGTGAGAGAGGTGCTTGCCTGCCTGCTCGACTTGAGCCGTGAACGAGTCGACACGGCCGAAGCGCAACGGAAGATGGCGCTGATAGGCCGGCGCTTCCCGCAGCTCGGGCTCGAGCTGGTGTGGGAGGAGCAAGCGCTGACGTCTGCAGTCCACTATGACGCTCTGTTGCGCTTTTCCGGCCGCGGGACGCTGTCGCTGAGCTTTGCGCCGGAAGCGGAGTTGCCCTGGCCGCTGCGCGGCGTGCACCATGCTCGCGAATACGAGTTGTTGAGCGTAAACGGCCGCGTGCTCACGATCGAGGATGCGATGGCAGCATGCGACGCGATCTGGGATCAGGCGCCGATCGCCAGGGGTTTGGTCGACATGTGCTTGATCGACGAGGTCCTCGACGCGGAACGCATCTCTGTGTCCGACCAGGAGCTGCAAGCTGCGCTCGATGCCTTCCGCTGCGCTCGCGAGCTGCACACGGTCGCGAGCACCGAGCGCTGGCTCGCGGCTCACGGCATGACTGAACAGGGGCTCGAGGCACAGCTCGCAGGCGAGCTCGCGCGCAATGCCTTGCGCGAGAGGATAACCTCGCCGCACATCGACGGCTACTTCGCCGAGCACGCAGCGGACTTCGACCGCGCCTACATCGCTCGCTTCGAGGTCGAGACCGCCGAGAAGGCGCAGAGCATCTGCGCCCGGATCCGATCGGGCGCGCTGGACTATTTCGCGGCGGCAAGCGCAGCCTTTCTTGCGCGCGGCAAAGGCGGCGACAAGCTCTTCATGCGCGTGCAGAGGAGCGCGCTCGCCCCCGAGCAGGCCGGGCCGATCTTCGCTGCTCTCGAGGGCGAGCTCGCGGGGCCAATGCCGAGCGGTGAAGAGTTCGCGGTCGTGCGCGTGCTCGCCATCGAGCGCGCGGTGCTCGACGCGGCGACGCGCGAACGGGTCGCAGAGCTGCTGTTCGAGCATTGGCTGAGCGAGCGCCGGGCCCGCGCGCAGGTCGAGTGGTTCTGGGGGCGCGCACGTTAGCGGCTGCCCCCGACTCCGATGGCGTAGCAAGCAGCGCAATCAGACACAGCCTCGGCTTCGCGCGCGCGTTACCCGGATCGCCCGCATGCGGTACAGCATCACGAGCACCGCGTGCACGAAGGCCGGCGTCGCGTCGCGCTGGACGCCTCCAATCCGGGCAACCCCCTTGGCACCGGCGACCAGCTCGCGGACCGTGGCGACGGCGCCGCGCGAAAGCCGTTCGATCATCGCGACCACGCGCGGATGCGCTGGGAAGCGGTAGGCGTGGCCGTTGGCCGCGCAGAGGGCGATGGCGCCCGTGCGGTAGCAGACGAGCCCGCTGTCTCGATCCAGGCATACCCGTTGTTCGTCGCGCAAGCTCGTCGGTCCGCGCAGGGGAGGGACATCTCGAAAGCCGAAGCCCGAAGCGCGCATCGCCCACAGCTCCAAGATCACGCTGTGCAGCGGGGTGCCGACCGGGTCGAAAGCGCCAACTGCGCGCGCGAGTGAATCGGGCAACGTGAGCCTGTGTGCCCCGGGGCGCCGGCGAGGCAATTGCAGGAGGCCGCCCGCTCCCACGCTGCCTGCGCGTGCGCGCGCAAGCTGGACGGCAGCATCTGCGACGAGTCGAAACGCGGTATCGGGATCGGCGTTGACCAGCAGGCTCAGGTGCAAGGCCAACGCACGGTCGGACTCGGCGACGTGGTAGGCCCCGGCCGGGATGTACAGCAGGTCTCCGGGACCGACGTCGAACGCAATCGCGCTGCCCGCGATCGCGTCGTAGCGTTGGGAGCGGATCAGCCTGGGGCGTCGTTCCACGGCGTCCTTCTTCCAGACGCGAAAGCGTTTGCGCCCTTGCACCACGAACAGGAAGTTGTGGTCCGGATCCTGGTGCACGCCGAACGTGCTGGCGCGTGCATGGCTCAGATAGACGACGGCGTCGTTGAGCAGCGAGACACCTGCTTCCGCGTTGAGGCCGCGCAGAAAGCCACGGCAGCGCCGGTACAGCGCGAGGTCGTGCGCCGCACCGCCGTTGATCAGGACCGTGAAATCGCGGCCTCTGCACTCTTTGCGTAAGCGCGCGGCGTAGCTCTCGAGTGTCGGCTCGCGCCGTGGGAGCCATGCCGCGGTATCATCCTGATTGCCGCGCTCGACAAACACGCGGGCGCGCACCGGTTCCCCCCGCCGCAGCGCGGCGCCGGCGCGTACCAGCAGCCGATGAAGGCGCGAGGCATCTACGAAGGTCGCATCGAAGGCTCGGCGATACAGCACCGGCTCGCGGCCGAAGTGACGCGCGACGAACGGGCTCCAGCCCCCCGGCGGAGATCGAAGGGAGCGCTCCGGAGCGTCGGTTTCCGTCTGTTGCATCTGGGGCGTTACGCGCGAGCCTACACTGGGACGCAGGCTTCGTTGCACACGATCGACCGCCGTGCGAGCATCCTCGGGAATCCAGTCGCCGCGGCACGTCCGGTCACGACGCATTCGGCGCGGAGGGCTTTGGTGGTGGCACGACGTATCAAGCGCTCGGCGGGTGGGTTGAGAGAGTTGTTGCACCCGGTTGCTCCGGATCGGTTTCTCGAGCAGTACTGGACGCGGCGCGCGTTGCTGGCGCGAGCCGCCCACGCGCGGATGCCCGAGCTGTTTCGGGCTCCTGCGCTCAGAGACCTGGACGGTCTGCTCGGCTGTCCGCACCGTCAGGTCCAAGCCTGGTTCGCGACCCCAGGCGGCGGACACATGCAGGTCAAGGTCAGCGATGCACAGGCGAGGGCCCTGTACTCCGGCGGCACCGCGACGGTGGTCGTCGACTACCTCGAGCACCCGGCGATCGATCGACTCCTGCGCCAGATGTACCGCGAGCTGGGAACTCCACAGCACGAAGTGTTTTGCAGCGTGTACGTTTCACCGCCGGGAATCGGGACGGTCATGCACTTCGATTCTCAGGATCTGTTCCTGGTCCAGATCGAGGGCGAGAAGCGCTGGCGCATCGCCAGGGTTGCGGAGCTAGCATACCCGACGCGTTCTTTCGTTCCGGCGGTGGGCAAGCTGGAGCCGGACTTGGCACGTATCGCCCGCACCTTTCCGAAGCAGATGCCCAAAGGCAGCCGTTCGCTGACACTCAGCCGGGGCTCGGTGCTCTACCTGCCCAAGGGTTACTGGCATACCTCGGAGACGCTGCGAGAATCGATCGCGTTGACGCTGACGTTTCCTTCCATGAGCTGGATGGACGTGACCCTCGAGCACTTGCGACGCCGGCTCTTGCAGCGTGAAGCCTGGCGGGCACCCGCGCTCGGCCTGCTGGCCCGAGGCAAAGCGCAGCGCGAGGGGCTCGCGCACCTTCAGAGCCTGCTCGACGCGCTCGGCGGCGAGCTCGAGTCGCTTGGCGTGGTCGACTTGCTCACGTCGTGACGGCTGTAGCCTCGGGCGCCACACGCGGCATGGACCACGCTGCCCTGACTCGCAACTTCTGGTCGCAGGTCGCCCGCGAATACTCCGCGCAGCGGCCGCTTTGGGTGCGCGCGGCGCGCAAGCGGGTGCCTGTTGCAGAGGGCGCTGTGTGGCGCGCGCTGGTTCGCGCCTGCGAAATGCGACCGCGCGACAACCCGCGCCCGCTGATGCGGCTCTTTCTCGACAACGTCGAAACCTGCGACCCACGACTGCTGCCGCGCCGACGCGACCGTGCGTTGGCCGGTTACCTGAGCCGCCTGCGATCCGAGCTCAAAGGCCGACGCGTCGGCCTCGTGATCAACAACCTGCAGCTCGCGAGCTTCGAGCTCTGGTCGCAGCTCGGCGACCTGCTGAGCGGATTGTACCGAGCAGGCCCAATGCCTGCCTACGGGGTCGAGGCCGGGCTCTTTCTCGGCAACTACGAGACCACCCCGTTCGGGGTCCATCAGGACCGGGTGGGGGTGATCATGCTCATGCTGGCAGGCGACAAGCGGATGCGCATCTGGCCGCCCAGGGCGCTTTCAACTGCCGACGTGCAGCAAGGACGCTGCGCGCGGGCGCCGCTGCTCGCGTGTGCTGCGACGCTCTCCGCGACCGAGGGAGACATCGTGTACTGGCCTGCCGGGTTCTGGCACGTGGGCGAGTCGCTGGGCTTCTCCGCGAGCCTCAACCTGAGCCTCGGAACACACGGCGGCACTGCATCGAGCCCTCGCGTGGCGCTGACCGCCGAGGACGTCGTCGCGGATGCTGTGCGTACGCTGCTACCGAGGCGCGCGCGCTGGGCGACCCCGCCGGCGACGCCGCCCGGTTCCGCGCTGCAGCAGGCACCGTACGCGCCAGCAGCGCTCGCCCCCGCGCTCGACGAGCTCCGCCGCTCGCTGCGCGACGGCGCGCTGTCTCTCGAGCTCGAAGCGATACGCCTCGCACGTGTGACCGGGCTCGGATTTCTCGCTGTTCCCGCACCGCTCGCTCGCGCGCCAAAGCTGTTCGGGCGCACCACCGTGAAGAAAGCATCGGAACGGCCGATCGCGTGGGCACGCGTCGGTCGTCGCATGGTCGTCGCCGCCAACGGCCACACCTTTCGGCTGCCCTTTCACCCCGCGGTCGTGGACCTGCTGCGACGCATCGATCACAGGCGCGATCACAAACGCGGCCAGCGCATTTCCGTGTTACTGCGCGGCTTGCCGCGCCTCGCAACGGTGAATCGTGTGCCCACCCGGATCACCGCGCGGCTGCTGCGCGCGGTTCTACGCGAGCTGATCCTGATCCGCGCGCTCAGCGTTTGCTGACGCGGCGCGAAGGACGGGCCGGGCGAGCTCTGAGCTTCATCACGAAGCTCAGCCTGGACGCGTAGCACTCGCGACTCGGAATGCCGTTGCGATGCTCGATGAAGCCACGAAACAAAACCAGGCGGTTCGACCTTGGCGTGACACAGACCAGAGCGTCGCCCGTCGCGTCGTAGAAGAGCGTCTCGCCGCCCCAGTCCTGCTCCCAGCGCTCGTTCGCGTAGTACAGCGCGGTCACGTCTTTGGGGCGCTTCGGAGACGCGTCGCGATGGGGGTACGACATGTCGCCGTACACGTTGTTGTTACAGTACATGCGCGAAACCGCAAACGCCTCCGCTGGAAAGATCAGCGCCACTTGCGCAAGCATTGCCCGCACCAACGGGTCGTCGGCAACGTGCTCGGTCGCGAAGTCGGCGACGAAGCCGCGCATGAGCGTGCCCTCGCGGTCCGCCTCCAATTTGCGGAAGGGCATATTGAGCAGTGCTCGCGCGGCAACGGCGTGAGCGCGTGGAGAGAGCAGATCGTCGATGACGTGGATCTCGGCGCCGTCGATCCGATGCTCCCGTGTGCGCCTCCGCTTTGCCATTCCAGTCATCTCGAGGGATCGCGCTCGTGTAGGTTCCGGCGGCATGCTCTCAATTCGGGAGAAAGAGGTCGCGAGGCTCGCCAGCCAAGCTGGGGACGCGGCGCTGTGAGCCCAACACGCTCATGACGAGCGCCGCGTCCTTGGTCCGCTGCAGCAGCTCGAAGCTCCCCGCCAATTGGGGATCGAACGAGTCGGGGTCGAGCCCGCTGAGGTACTGGTAGAAGAAGTAGTCGAAGCTCGCGCCGACGACGCGGCTCCAATCAAGCCGCCGAGAAAGGGCCGACCCGAGCCGATTCAGATTGACGAAGCGGAAGTCTGGCTCGCGGTCGCGCGGGCTGGTCCAGCTCGACGCCACCGGCTGAACGCTCAGCAGCCGGTCGTCCTTGATCTTGTGCCACAGCAGCGCGCCGAGCTCATGCACCAGGGCTTTCTTCCAGGGCGCACCGATTGCGACTGGCGCGGCGACGCGCGCGGGCGACAGCTCGATGCGCTCCCGAGCCAGGTGGCATAGCCAGAGCCGAGAGTACTGACGCTGCTTCTTCCCGTAGTCGAGCTCGTGATGAAGCCATTTGAAGAGCAGCGGGCTCCGCGCCACGTCATGCGCAGAGAACCTGGAGATCACACCCTGGCAGTAGACACGCACGACGTCCTCGAAGAAGCTCTCGGTATGAACGTCGATATCGGGTGCGAATTTGCGATACTCCGTAAGATGCCGATCGTGGTATCCGATTGTGAGTCCTTCGAGATTCGATCCGAGGTCGCACACCTGGTTCAGGTCGACGGCTGCGAGGTACCAGTAGTCGAGACCCACGGTGGCCACGGCTTCGGTCAGGAGCTGGCAGAAGACCATGTCTTCGAGGTTTCGGCGCGTGATCGCAGCGGACCCGACCCCGAGCTTCGGTTGGAGCTGCGCAATGGTTCCGTAGGCCCAGACGTGCAGATAGTCGTGGGCCGCCATCAGCACTTCGCGAAGCAGGCGGTCACGGAAGTTGTGCTTACGGGCCGGGCCGTAGGGGTCGGCGAGCCAGTCGCTGAAGGCCGATCGGGTGGCGTAGTAGATCGAATGAGTGAGCGGGTTGAAGCCGGCGACCTTGATCGGGACGAGCTTCTCGTAGGCCCAACGGTGGTCGACCGCCCGAGCGCGCAGGCGCACGTTGCGATCGGTCAGCATCTGCCGAACCAGAGGAATATTTGCGGGCGACTCAGGATGCACGCGCGGCAATCGATCCTCGTGGGGCCGAAGCTAGCACGCGCTCGCACGCTCGCACAGCTCGAATGCATGCGGCCGCGCGGGCGAAACGGTGGGCTCATGCGCTATGATTCAGCCGCCGTGCCGGAGAGCACCTGACATGCAGCTTACGTTCGTGGGCCACGCTTCGTGGCTGGTACGCAGCGGCAAGAGTTCCTTGCTTACGGACCCGACGCTCGAGGCCACATTCACTGGAGGAGCCTGGGAGGTCTCGCCCTCGCGTCAGGTCTCGCTCCGCGGGCTTCCAAAGCTGGATGCGATCTTCATCTCGCACGCGCACCGGGACCACTTCGATGTCGCGAGCCTGGCGCGGCTTCGCCGCAACTGTCGTGTGTTCTGTGCGGCAGACTTCGAGATCCTGTACGCGCTCGACCGGCTCGGCTTCGAGGATGTCGTGCCGGTGTCGCCCTGGAGCTTTCACGTGCTTGGAGGGCTCGAGCTCCTGTTCACGCCATCGGAGGTCAGGTTCCCGGAGCTCGGCTTGTTGGTGACGGACGGCGAAGTCACGTTTTGGAATCAGGTCGACACCGAAGTGGGCCTCGACACCCTGGAGCGGGTGAACGAAAAGCTTGGCCCCCTGGACCTGGTCGCTCACGGCTACCAGCCAGCGCTCGAGCTGGGGGCGCTCGAGGCACAGCGCACGGATTTTCCCCATGAGGCATACCGGACGATCCTGCACCGCGCGCGGCTGCTCGCGCCTCGCGCGCTGGTCCCGAGCTCATCTGGCGAACGTTTGGTGGGTGCAGGGGCTTGGCTGAACGGCTACAAGTTTCCCGTAGGACGCGAGCGTTTCGTTCGGGATCTCGCGGTTGTGCTTCCCGGCACCCGAACCTTCATTCTCAATCCTGGCGACGTGCTCGAGGTGCGCGGTCGGGGCACGCGCCTTCACCGCCAGCGCGCACCCGGGGGCTTCGTTCGCACCGTGGTCGACGACGCTGCTAGCTCGACCGAATACGACCCCGGAGGCGAGAAGCCTCCGCTGCTGGACGAGAACCCGCGGGCGCTCGGGACAGCCACGCTCAAACGCGTGGTGCGGTGGTTCTTCGAAAGTCACGCACGCGAGCGCTGCGCCCTCGTGTCTTCCACCCGCGCGGAACGCGTGCTGGGCGCGGTGCTCTTGTTCCGAGTGGTCTTTCCCGATCGCTCGGTCGAGCCGTGGACGATCGACTTTTCGCAGGCGCCGCCGCGCGTCGTCAGCGCCGAGCGTAGCGACGCAGACTACGTGCTGCGAATCGCGGGCTCCAGCCTGCACGGGCTGATCACGGGCGAGATCGGGCTCGACGCGGTGGCGCAAGCCGGGGGCTATCGCGCGTTTTCCCGCGCGTACCGCGTGGGTCGAGAAGGGCTGGTGTCTGCCCGGGAGCTGTGTCCACCCGCTGTCCACGGCGACCCGCCGGTGTCTATCATCCGCTTGCTGGGTGAGCTGCTGGTGCCGAGCGACCTTGCGGTGCGGCAGCGGTTGGACGTCGAAATCGAGCGCGCGACGCGCGGCGCGCCCAGCCGCGGGGTGGGGCGTCCGTTCTGGCTCGCCGCGGCGCCGCGCGAATGGCGTGAGGATAGGCAGGCGGCCGCGCGGCACGCAGGGCCGCGGAGGCGTGGGCGCCGATGAGCTCTCGACTCGCGCACAGCCGCACCGGCTTGGCAGCCAAGGCCGTGCGGCCCGGAACGCCGTCGCTGGACACGCTGTTCGCGCCCCTGCGGGCCGAGGAGCTCATCCAACGCTACTGGCCCTCGCGCCCGCTGGTGCAACACGGAACGCTTGAACGCCTCGGCACTCTCGTCGGCGTGGACGCGCTTGCGGACTTTCGGCGTTGGCCATTCCACCGCAAGCTGTCGATGACCGCCACACTGGCCCGCGGCGGCTATCAACAGCTGCGAGTCGAGCCGGAGCAAGCGCTCCTCCTGTACTCCGCCGGTGCGACCATCGGCTTCAGTGGGGCTCATACCTGGCACCCGACGCTGCGCAGATGGGTGCAGGCGCTCGCCGCGGAGCTCGGGGTGCCCAGCCGTACCTGCCACGCCAACGTTTACCTCTCTCCCGCGGGAGAGGGCGTGCCCAAGCATTTCGACGCGCACTCGGTGATCGCGGTCCAGCTGGTCGGCGAGAAGAGCTGGCAGCTCGCGCCGAACCCCGAGGTCGTTCATCCGCTCGAGAACTACGTGGCATCGGAGGGGTCCGCGCTCGGCTCCGGACGCCACCAGCGCGCTGTTTCGGCGCGCATGCCGCGCCGCAGCCGGCGAGTCGTCATGCGTCCTGGATCGGCGATCTTCCTGCCGGCCGGATTCTGGCACGCGACGCGTGCGCGCGAAGCCTCGCTGTCGGTGACGTTCGGCGTCCGTGTGCCGCGGTTCTTCGATTTGCTTCGCGACGCGCTCTCGGCGCGCCTCGCCCGGCTCGCAGCCTGGCGCGAGCCGGCCCTCGGCGCCTGGGGCACGACAGAGCAGCGTGCAGCGGCTCAGGCCCGCCTCGCGTTGCTGCTCGCCGAGCTGCCAGCAGTTCTCGAGCAGCTCGACGCCGCGAGCATTCTTCGCGCCGCTCGCGAGCAACCGGCACGCCGCCGGCCGGCGCGAGAAGCTATGAACCCGCCTTCCCCGCGAGCCGGACGTGCGGGCCGAAGGGCGCGCTCCAGGTGACCACCCCGACTCGAAACAGGTATGCGAGCGTTTCCCGCACCGGCGATGGCTGCGCGCGCAGCGCCGCGATCGAGCAGCCCAGCGCTGCCGCGAGCGCCCTGTTCTGTGTGCCGGAGAGAGTCAGGTGCGTGTAATCGGAAACCACCCGCCCGTCGCGCTGGCTCCACGAACGCACGAGCGGGCCAAGGTTGAGCCGCAGCGTCGAGAGCTTCAGCCTGGGCAGCGCGCGCGGCCTGCGCGTGTGCTCGATCAGCCTGGTCAGCGCAGCATGAAAGCTCCCGAAGCTGTACCGCTTCTGGATCGCCCGGCGCCAGAGGCGCAGCTTGCTGCCGGAAATCTCCTCGGCCATTTCACCGAAGATCGCGCTTGCGACCGGCTTGAAGGCCGCGAAGCGCCTATCGGCGGGGCCGATCCACATGTCAGCTGTCTCGTGGGTACGGATCCCGTGGCCGGCCGGCAGCAGGTAGCGCAAGTTTCCCGCTCCATTGGTGTACACCGGAGTGCCATTGAACACCGCGTCCAACGGGTACACCCCGAACGGCTCCGGATAGTCGTCGTAGCATAGGGAGAACCGGCATCGACGCATCAGCCAGTAGAGATCCTCGTTGGAGAGAAAAGGCACCGGCACGATCACGTCGTCTACATCGAGACGAGTGGGCAGCTCGAGTGCCGCTCGCCTGAAGCGGCCGTAGTCGTTCTCGTAGACGAACAGCTTGACGTCGCCACGACCGCGAGCCCGCACTGCATTCCTGAGGTGCGCGAGGATCGCAAGCGAGGCGAAGGCGTTCGCCTTGCCAGGACGGATTGCGTGTCCGAACCAAGTCTTGCGTCCCCCTGCGAGAAGCGCGCGTAGCTCCCGGCGATGCGACGGCTCATCGGTGGGAAAGCCGCTGGGATGCTCGGTGCACGAGGCCGTCGGCGGGACGCTACCCACCACGACCTCGCCGTCGATCTCCGGTGCCAGCCCCTTGCCGCATGGATAGAGAAGAATCGATAGCAAGACGGACTTCAAATACTCCGAGTTCGCGCAGCAGCCATCGATCGCGCTCGTCTCCAAAAAGGCGCCCGCATTGTATTTGAGCCCTCGGAAGAAGATCACGTTCTTCCCGCCATCGGCCCGGTTCGGTCGAATCGATGCCAGCGCATTGTCGCTGAACACGCGGAGAGCCGCAGTCTTCGCCGCACGCACGGACGCTCGAAGCGCCGCTTGCTCGAGCGGGATCGATTGTTTCCGTTCGGAACGGGTCTCGGTCACGAACACCCGTGTGGAGAAACCGCTCTGCTCGAGGGATCGCTGCAGGCACGTATTGCCGAAGGCCAAGCCGCCCCGATACGGTATGCCGGTCTCGGACTCGAAGAACAAGTGTGTCTCGGGCCGCGGCATGGCGCCCGTATGATAGCGCACGGCCGTGCCGCGTCGAAGACAACCGCTATACGCCGCACGCGAAGCGCCACGTCGTGGCGTCGACCAGGTCGAAGCCGTTCTGCTTGAACAAGCTTCGGGCCGGAAGGTTTCGATCGCTCGCGATCAACCGGCCCTCAACTCGGCCATGCTTCGCGCCCAGCTCCGCGGTCGCGAAGCGCAAGAGACGATCCTCCACGCCCATGCCGATCACGCGGCAGCTCATCACGACCAGCTCGATCACGTGGCGGTCGCAGATGCAGGCGGCCACCAATCCGTAGTCCGCGAAGCGGTCTTTGACCGACATGGAATAGACACGGCCCTCGGCCGACTGGGCGAGCGCGCGCAGCTCCTGCTTCTGGTAGCGCCGGCCGCTCGTGTTGAACTGATTCGTGCGCACGACCAGCTCGTGGATGCGGTCCAGCTCGTGCTCTCCTTCGACTCGATGGATGTCACACGCGATCTCGAGCGATGCGTTGAAGCGTGCCTGATCGACGGTGCTGCGCGCGGCCCGCCTGCGCGCGAGCTGCGCGCGCATCAGTGGGGCGCGCTCGCGTGCTTCCTTGGTAATCCGGGATACTTGAAGGCACGGACTGGTCAGCAGCTCGAAGCGCGTAGTGAACGGGTTTTCACCCAGCACCAGCACCTCGGGTAGGAACGCCCGTACCTTGGCCCGCTCGACCGCGCTGTCGTCGATGAACACGAGGGAATCGAGCCCAAGGCTGAGCTCGTCCGCGATGTCTCTAATGTTGTCGACCTTCTCCTTCCAGTTGATGCGGTGAATCACGAAGTCGTCGAGTCTCAGCAGACGCTCGACCGGGTAGTGCGGTGAGTAGCGCCACAGCCGGCGAACCACCTCCTCGTCGTTCTTGCTCGCGCAGGCCAGCAGGATGCCACGCCGCGCGAGGGCTTTGAGCGCTTCGTGCAAGCCGAAGTAGAGGCCCACGAACGAAAACTGGCCGCTGACCTCAGGCGCCCAGGCGAACGGCGCGCCCGTTTCGGCGAGAACGCCAGGCCAAAGTGTCTCGTCCAGATCGACGATTACGCACTTGCGCCGTCCGATGCCCAGGCAGGCAAGCATCACCCCGAGGTGCTCCGCGGCCATCAGCCGCTCGTGCGCGAACGGCTCCGCAGAGCCGAGCCCTGCGAGCTGCTCGAGCGGCGGAAATGCTCCATGAACGGCGCGGCGCTCCGATTCCCCGCGCTGTCGGAGCCAGCCAAGGGACCCAAGGTGACTGAAGCCAACCAGCGAATCATCGAGCAGCCCACCCTTGCCCGCGCGGCCCAGCGCGGCATCGATATCGATCACGAACACGTCCTCGATCCCATTCGCCAGCTCGACCAGGGCCAGGTTCGCCCGCCGTGCGCGTTCGCGGTGCGACTCCACGCCGCGGTCCGCGAGTCCAAGCGGGGAGCAGGTCGGGACGGGAAGGTTGTCGATCAAGATCGGTGCGCTCGTCTTTTCGCGTAGACTGGCAAGCAGCTTTTGCGCGCACTCGACATATATGTGATGCGGGGTCTGCGGGCCGGTGGCGTCGGCCTCGAACATGTCGAACCGTGCTTGTAGCGCACCCACGATCACGAAGTCGTGGCGGCGCTCGGAAACTAGGGCAGTGTCATCCTCGAACGTCGACAGCAGCGTGAGGTCGATCCCGAACGCCCTGGCCTCGTGGCGCAGCACGTCGGTCTCCATCTGAACGTCGCACGCGCCCAAGACGATCGCGGTCAGCTTGTAGGGAAGCGGTTGTAGGTTTTCGATGTCACGGCCCACGCTCAGCGCCCAGTAATCCTCTTGCTGCTGGGGTGTGGCGCGCACCCAGCGGTCGAGCCCCGCCTCCGGATCACGGGCGAAGAACTGTGAGAGCCAGTCCTTCATTCGCTGCTGCTCCGAGGCGCGGGAACCCGCGTGCAGCAGCCGAGCGGCAATGAGCTCGTGAACACAAGCGAGCGCGGCATCGGCGTCGACGTCGTGCACGCGCTGGAGCGCGCGCACCGCCTCGGCCGGCGAGCGAGGCGTCTCGAAGAGGTCGATGAGCTGCTTGACTCGCGGGCGAACGACCATCCTCGTTCGAGCAAAGGCGTTGACGCACAGGTAGTTGCCGTTGCGGAGTCTGACGACTTGCAGGTAGCTTGACTGCACGACTTTCTGCGAGCGCTTCTGGTGCCTGACCATCGGGGCCTCGAGGAAAACCGTGGCACGGAGATTCGCTGAGGACAACGATGGAGCAACCTCGAGCACGTGGCCGGAAGCCGAAGGCAGTTTCCAACGAGCGCCTAGTCCAGTACATTGCGCTCTTGACCCGCCAGGTCGCGCGCGATCTGGGGGGATTCGGTGGACACCTCAGCAGCGCCACGCGTGCCGGCCGAGAGACGCGGCAGGAGCTGATGCAGTGCTGCCGCGCGCTGATACGCGCGAAACGGACGCTGGAGCGCATGCGCTCGCCGTACATCTCAAGACAGTACGCGCGGCTCGGGCTCTCTGGCAGCCCGTCTGCGCTCAAGATTCAGGTCGGCGGCGGCGCGCGGCGACTGGATGGTTGGCTGAACCTCGACCTGCCTCCCGCGGATCTCGCGCTGGACGTGCTCTGGGGTCTTCCGTTTCCGAAGGGCTCTGCCCGATTCGTCTTTTGCTCTCACCTGCTCGAGCACCTGGACTACCCCGATGACGCACTGCGTTTGCTCGTGGATGTGCGTCGTGTGCTCGCAGCCGGGGGCGTGCTGAGATTGATCGTGCCGGATATCGAGCAGTACATGGTCGCGTACTCGAAGCGTGACCGCCGCTTCTTCCGCGACCGAGCAGAGCACTGGTCGAAGGACGCAAAAGGCGCGACCCTGCTCGAGCAGGTGCTCTCATATGCTGGGGCGAACAAGCCGCCGTATAACTTCTGGGGGCACAGGTTCGGCTACGACTTCGAGACCTTGCGAGAGTTGCTGCGGCGAGCTGGGTTCAGGCGCATCGAGCGCAGCAGTTATATGAAGAGCCGGCACCGTGCGCTTCGCGTGGACACCGCCAGCGATTACGCCGGAGCACGGACCCGCGGGAGGCACTACTCCCTGTTCGTCGAGGCGCGTCGGTAGAGCTGCGTGCGAATCATGCCGCGATTCGGCCTGCGCTGCTCTTGCCCAGCGACCTCGAAAGGGATCAGCATGGTCAGCTTGGCATTCTTCGGCGATGTTCCGAAGCCGCGTCCGGCGGCGTGAAACTGGCGGCCGCGCATGATGATCAGGCGATTCCACGTGTGTCCAACGCGCCCGACCTCGTCCCAGCGCGAAAGGCAAGCTGAGTCCGCCGCCAGAACCGCGCCGAGCCGGCCAAGGTCGTACTTGCCCGCGGCCAGGAGCTCGTGGACCTTGTGCGCGTCGTGCAAGCCGTGGAGACCGGTCTGGCAATGACGGTAGAAGGCTGTGGACACCTGGGGCAGCGAAGGCGGCATCAGGCTGACGAATGCAACCCATATCGAGCGGTCATGGTGAACCAAGGTGTGCTTCTGGTCGTACTGCTTCTGCGTCAAGCTGCGAAAGCTGAACGGCAGCTTCGGGTCGTAGACCACGTCCGCTCCCAGAGCCAGCGCCAGCTTGTGTAGGATCGGCTTGATGCGGAAATCCGCCGGGCTGTTCCAGCTGCCGGTGTAGGCCGCGTCTGTGCTGTCGACGAAGGTTCCGGAAAGCGCCAGACGCCTGATGGCCTCCGGCTCTTCGAAGAAGTCGTCCGCGACGATCAAACTGGTCTGCATCGCGAAGATGTAACATGTTCGGCGCGGTCCCCCGAAGAGGCCGGCGGGGCGTTTGCATCTCGGGTCGACTGCACGGCCGCCTGTCATCGACGAGACCGAAACAAGCAGGCCGGTCTCCAAGCTGTGCCCGGGCGGCCATTCTGAACGAAAGGGGGGCGCGGGCTCGGTGCGCGATCGTGCGCTGAGATGTACCGTGCGGGTGAGTGGCCGGTCGGTTGCAGGCTTGGGTCGCGCCGGCGCGCCGATGTTGAGAGGGTCGTGAACGACGACGGCGCCGGACCGCGACTCAGGGTGATGGTGCTCATCGAGCGAGGCGCGTGGTTGCGCGCGTGCGAGGCGGCGCCGGCGTGCGGCTGCGGCGGCAACAGCTACACGAGCAGCGCTTGCGCGCTGTCAGCGGGGGGGCATGCCCTGTCTACGCGCGCAGGGCCAGCGCGGCGCGCAGGGCTCTTCGCGGTCCTGACTACGGGTGCGCCGGTCGGGCTCGAGCTGGTACTGCCCCTCCCGAGCAGAAGAGCCCCCGCCAGGCGCCACATTCGGGCGCTCCATTCGAATACGCACTACATCTATACTGCACGTTTGTCGAAATAGTGTCGTCCCTGGCGTAGAATGCACGTATACTTGGGAGGTCGTGGTGTCACGAGGCGGGCAAGCTTCGCGGGCCGACGAGCAACGCGGGGAGAGCGGAGGAGTGCTAGCGGCCGATGAAGGCGCGCCGACGCCGGAATTGATCGCCGGGCGCTACCGCGTGGCAGCGCGCCTGGCGACCGGCGGCATGGGCACCGTCTACCGCGTCTTCGACCGGGTGAAGAAGCACGAGGTCGCGCTCAAGCGCATGTCCGGCGACGACCACCTGCAGCGGCGCACGCGCATGTTCGAGCGCGAGTTCTACGCGCTCGCGGGGCTCAAGCACCCGGGCATCATCGAGGTCTACGATTACGGCTGCGACCGCAGCGGCCCGTTCTACACGATGGAGCTGCTCGACGGCCGGGACCTGCGAGAGGTCGCGCCCTTGCCCTACCGGACCGCGTGCGCATGCTTGCGCGACGTCGCCAGCTCGCTCGCGCTGCTGCACGCCCGCGGACTGGTCCATCGAGACCTCAGCGCGCGCAATGTGCGCGTCACCGCGAGCGGTCGTGCCAAGTTGATCGATTTCGGAACGCTGGCGGATTTCGGCCGCAACAAGACACGGGCGCGTATGCCGTGGTCGAGGAGCTGGTGCGCGGCGTGGCCGCGGATCAACCCGACCACGCGAGCGACGCGGCGCGAGAGCACGCGAGCG
Source organism: uncultured delta proteobacterium (assembly GCA_963778655.1). Lineage (GTDB taxonomy): Bacteria > Myxococcota_A > Polyangia > Polyangiales > JAFGIB01 > CAVZVA01. The sequence goes on along the minus strand of CAVZVA010000003.1, from coordinate 79,443 downwards.
AGCTCTCGAGGTTCATCGACGACGCGGAGGTTCGGGTCGCGCCCAGGCTCGACGCCAGCCCCGCGGAGCTCGGCGGTGCCGACCCGCGCGAGGCGCGCTTGCGCGTCCAAGGCGCGCTGCTCTCCTGGTTCGAGAAGGTCGGCACGAGCGCGCCGCTGTTGCTCGCGGTCCACAACCTCGAGCACGCGGACGACAACTCAACCGCCCTGCTCGCTGCGCTCGCCAGTGGCATCCACGAGCGACACATGCTGATCGTGCTGGGTTGCAATGCAGATCAACCCTCTCCCGCGTCGACCAATCTGATCGCGCTCGGCAGGCCGCAGGAGGCGTTGCGCCTCGGTCTGGATACGCTTGCCCCACTCGACGCGGAGGAGCGCTCCCTGACGATCATGGTCGCCCCAATCGTCGTCAACCTCGCGCTGGCCGAGGCCGCGATCGGTGCACCCGAGGCCGGCGCTGCGCGCATCGACTCCTACCTCGCGGAAATCGGCGATCGCGCGGGCACGACCACCCGCGGAATCCTGCACGAGGCGGCCGGGCGCGTCGCGCAGCAGGCCGGCGACGAAGAGGCAGCGAAGGCGCACCTTGCAGAGGTCGCATGTTGCTTTCAATCGAGCGACAACCCGACCCTGATCGCGCGCGGGGACGCCTTGCGCCGCGAGATCGCCCGGGGGCCGCAGAAAGCGACGCGGACGCTCGACCCGGGCCCTGACCCCGCGTGGAGACCGGACCAAGTGCGTGGGCGCTGCTCGATTGCGTCGGGCCCCGCGAGCGCTATGACCGCGTGCTCGAATTTCTGCTGGAGGAGACAAGCAGCCCCAGTGGCTACCTGTTCCTCTGCGAGGGGAGCGAGATTCAGCTGGTTTCTCCACGCAACGCGAGCTCAGCGCCGGATGTTTCGCTCGACATGGTGCGGCAAGCCGTCGCAAGTCGGGTTTGCACCCAGAACGACACCGAGCTGTTCGAGGCCAGCGGCGACACTGCGCCGGGCGCGAGGGCCGAGCCGGAGGTACGCTACTGCATGTACCCTCTCGACCAGGAGCTGGATGGCCGCATCCAGGTGCTTGCAGTCGCAGTGGTTGCGGTCGGCGACCAGCAGCTGTGCGCGCCCTCGACGGCGTTGCTGGAGGCGCTCGCTCAGGGGTTGACCGGCGTCGCACAGACGGCGCCTTTGCGCCCGAGCGGCCGCAGGGCGAGCCTGCGGTCGGCGCCCAGCGACTGGAACGGACGCGACGAGCCTTCGGAGTGACGTGAGGAACGGAACATGGTTCAACAGATCGCTACAGCAGAGCTGTCAGAGGCCGCGGCGGTGTTGGCGCGGGCGTTTCGAGACAATCCCGTCTACCTCGGTCTGTTGAAGGGTGACGACGAGGACAAGCGCGAGCGCGCCTTGCGGACGATCAGTCTCGGCTTCTTGCGGACCACGCAGCGGGACGGGTTGGTCGAGGTGATCAAGGAAGGCACGTCTGTCGTGGCTGCCTCGCTGCTGTTCCCGCCGCGACGCTATCCGCCGTCCCCGATCGGGCAGCTGATCACGGCCTGGGGTGTCCTGCGCGCCCGGCTGGGGCGCGCGCACCGCTTCGTGCTCATAGACGGTGAGATGCAGCGCAAGCATCTGCACGATCCGCATTGGTTTCTGTGGGTGCTCGGGGTCGAGCCCGAGCGCCAGGGTCAAGGTCTGGGCTCGCGCCTGCTGCGCTCTTTGAGCGCGAAAGCTGACGCGGAGCAGGTGCCTTGCTATCTCGAAACCGACAGGCCGAGCAGCGTACGCATCTACCAGAATCACGGCTTCGAAGTGACGTCGGAGGCCGTGCTCCGAGGCGCCGACACCAACATGTGGTTCATGCAGCGTCCGCCGGCCGCCAGCGCCGAGCCGTAGAGGGGTGTGGATCTCGATCCCACCGAGCATTATGTCGTGGCGGCCGACCTCGACGCCGGTGGCGCGTTCATGGTGCCCTGGGGGCTCACCCAGTCGGGCCCCAACGACGTGAAGGTCGTGCCCTGAGTCCGGGCGAGGGCAACACGAGCGCGTTCGCAGGCGCGCCTATTTTGGAATGCCCATGTGCGTGAGGATGGGAACGACTTCCACCGCGACGTCGACCTTCAGCGAGGTCCCCGCGAAGACTCGGGAGGCGATCGTTTTGGCCAGATCATCTGGGACTTCGCCTCGAAACTCGCGACGAAGGATAACATCGATCCGCGCTTCGTTCTCGTTGAGCAACGTCACGTCGATGGTGCTGCCGACCGACACGAAGCCGGGAACATCAGCGAGGGTCTTCGACGCCACACCGCGAATCTTCTTCTCCACCTCCAGATATCGGCGGCGAACGCCACGGATCGCCAGGATGGACACGCTACCAACCACATCGATGCCAACGAGGTTGACGATCAACAGCATGAACGCGTTGGTGCCATTGGCTGGGGTGTTGAGCACGTAGGCGATCCCCATCACTGCAGCCGGCGGAAGCAACGAAATCGCGATCTCCACGCCGATGACGGCATCAAGAACCTGCCCCCACGGCGTCTCCAAGGTGGTGCTCGGCTGGGTGATGAGGACCAGGGATGCCGCAGCCCCCGCTGACACCGCGATGATCGCACTCAAGGCGACATCCCGCGTGGTCGGCATCGCGCGAAGCAAGATTTCGTGCGTAACCGAGAGGTTTCCCACCGTCGCTTGCAGCGACAAGGTGATGAGGGTCGCTACGCCGCCGCCGATCAGAAGGAGTCCGAAGAGCTGCTTGGTCATGCTCGCGGCAAAGACCTTCCAGTTGCCGAACAGCAGGCCAATGCAGACGCCACGAGATGGCGCCATGAAAGGGGCAACGCACATCGAGCCAATGACCGCGGCGGCGCTGTCCATCAACAGCCCCGCCGTTGCCATGGCTGCTGCGGCAACCACCATCGCCAGGTAACTTGGTGTGATCGTCGCGGCCGTCGCGGCGCGTCGCTCCAGGGTCGTGTAGTAGTTGCGAACTCCCCACACCCCAATCGCGGTCGGTTTGCTCTCGCTGGAATCCAAGGCAAACGTGACTATAGTCCTTCTTCGGACGCTCACCAAGACCAGCGAGGTCTTCGGGCGGTGTACCGTCGAGCTAGGTGTCGCGACGAAGGCGGGACGAGACCTGCACACTTGCGGTGACGGTCAAGCTCTCGTGCGTGAACGCGATCGATCCGGCCGGGTCCGGCGCTTCGAAGGCGGCCGCGAGCTGCAGCGCGGGCGTTGCGAGCTCGCTCTCGTTCGGGGTGGAATCGCCGTGCGTCCTTCGCGTCCGGGTTCAGTCTCGCGTCGTTGCTGCCCAGCAGCGTCCGCGGCCCGCCGCTCAACGGCATGGAAAGCAGCAGGGCATCGAGCCCGCATTCGAGCGCGGCAAGCGAATGTCCTGCAGCGCATTGCTGCCCGCACACTGTGCCAAGTATTGACCAGTCTCGCTGCAAAAGGACAACGGATGGCCACCAGAGCCCGGAGGCGTGCAGAATCAGGATCTCGGATAGATGTCGCTCGGCAGCAGGAACTCGAGCGGCGGCGGCGGGCCCCAGGCGTAGAGCTGGGCGCGGCCGTGGAAGTCGCCCGGTTGCCAGGCGGCGTCGTCGGGTATGGTGTCGACGTCGCTCGAATACTCAGCGAAGTTGCCGGCTGGATCGCGCAGGTACCAGAAATAGTTGCTGCCCACGAGGTGGCGGCCTAAGCCCCACACCTGGCTCGCGGCGTCGCGTTCGAGCATGCGCATCGCGGCGCGACCGACATCGTCCACGTTCGCGAGCTCCCATGCGGTGTGGTGCAAGAACGCCCGCGGCGCAGGCTGCACGAGCACGTCATGGTGATCGCTGCCGCAGCGCAGAAACGTTGCGTTGATTTCGGGCAGTCGATCGCTCACGCGAAAGCCGAGACCGTCGCACAGTAAGCGGCAGGTCGACAGGGGATTCGGCGAGCCCAGCACCACGTGGCTAAGCTTGCGCGGGCGCGGCGGCTCGCCTTCTTCCGGCATGAGGGCACCACGCGGTCCGCGCGCGTTGGACGTGGGGGCACGGGCCGCGATCCGCGGCGCGATCGAGATGCGCAGCGCGATGTCGAGATCCGGATCGCGGGTCTCGAGCACACCGTCGCCGCGCTCGCAAGCTGCTCCCAGGTCTTGCAGGTTGTGCGCGATTCGATCGAGGTCGCTCGCATCGTCGACGCCGACCCGCAAGCTGCGTACGGCGCGCGCGGTGCCGGAAACCAGCACGAGCTGCACGCCGCCTGCCGTCGACGCCAGCTGCCCAGACGCAACCTCTCGCAGGCCGAAGTCGCGATAGAAAGCAGCCGTGGCCGCGACATCGGGCACGACCATCTCGAGGCAGCACAGACGGTGGAGCATGGGCCAATCCTCTCGCAGGGTTCCAGGGTTCCGCTCAAATGCACGCGGTGTCGAGCGGCTCGTCGATCACGTGGTTTTCGAGCGCGCCCAGGCCCTCGATCTCGATGATCACGCGGTCGCCCGCTTGGAGAAAGCGCGGCGGCTTCATCGCGGCGCCCACACCGCCGGGCGTACCGGTCGTGATCACGTCACCGGGCTCTAGCGTGAAGGCCTGCGAGAGGTGCTCGACCAGGTAGTCGCAGTCGAACACGAGTTGCGAGGTGTTGCTGTCCTGTCGCAGCTCGCCGTTCACGAAGGTGCGCAGGCGCAACGCGTGCGGGTCTTGCATCTCCTCGGTCGTCACCAGCCATGGGCCGAGCGGCCCGTGCGTATCGAACGACTTGCCCATGGTCCAGGTCGGCGTGCGCAGCTGGAAGTCACGCACCGAAACGTCGTTCATGATGCAGTAGCCAGCGATCACCTCGCGGGCGCGCGCTCGGGGTACGTGGCGGCAACGCCGGCCGATCACGAAGGCGAGCTCGCCTTCGTAGTCGAGCGCCCTGGATACGCGCGGCATGTGCACCGGCGCGAAAGGCCCCGTGATGCACGTCGACTGCTTGTTGAACACGGTCGGATGCTCGGGGCGCGGGAGGCCGGATTCGGCGATGTGATCCGCGTAGTTGAGCCCGATCGCGAGCACCTTGCCCGGACGTCCCACCGGAGCCAGCAGCGTGACGTCCGCAAGGGGAAGGAATGTCTTCGCTCGCTCGGCCACTTGGCGTGCAGCAGCAAGCGCATCAGGGCCCGCGGCGAGCAGCGCCGTCATTTCGCTCGGCAGCGCCGGCGCGAGTGCGGACAAGTCGGCAATGACGTCCTGCCGCACGACGCCTACGCGCGTGCGACCTTGCGTGCTGAATGTGGCGAGCTTCAAGGCGATTTCCTCAGAGCAGTTGGAACACGGGCGGCAGTCCGGCGAGCGCGCGGCCGTAGCTCTCATAACTCGGCGAAGTCGCGAGAAACGCGTGACGCGTGGCCACGCTCAGGTCGCGCCAGAAGCGCTGGATCGGATTGCTCTCGGCGAAGCACGACGCGCCGGCCGCCGACACGAGCGAGTCCGCCGCTGCGCGCAAGAGCTCGCTCGCATGACCGCAGGCGCCACGCAACCACGCGCGTTCGGTCTCATCGGGATCGCGCCCGTGCGCGGCTGCGTCGATCTTCTGCGCGCAGCGTAGCACGAGCAATCGCGCGCTCTCGATCTGCATGGCTGCCCTTCCGAGGTCGTGCAGCAGCGGCCCCGAGTCCGCTTTGCGCGCGTAATGCGTGTACGAGACACCGCTTTTACCGAGGCCGGCTAGCACCGCCTGGAGGATCGCTTCCGCCATGCCGAGCGACGGGCCGAGTAAGACGAGCGCCAGCACGGAGATCACAGGCCAGCGATCCGACGGCGCCGCGGGCAACGGAACGTCGGTCGGGTCTGTATGACGCGCAGAGCCGCCGAGCACGCGGTGGTGCGGCACGAACACCTCACGCGCAACCAGGGTGTGACTGCCGGTACCGCGCATTCCGGCCACGTGCCAGGTGTCTTTGATCTCCAGCTCGGACAGCCTCATGCACGCGAGGCCCTGCTCGCTCTTTTCAGGGTCGTCACCGGGAACCATCACGCCGACTGTCGCCCAGCTCGCGTGCAAGCAGCCCGATGCAAAGGCCCACGTACCGCTCACTCGGTAGCCGCCGGGCACGGACACGGCCTGACCTGAAGCCGTGAGCACGCCGCACACCCGCGAAGGGCGCAGCCCTTCGAATACCTCGCGCTGCGCGGCGGGAGACAAGAGCGATGCGGCCCACGCTGTAACGTTGAGCAGCGTTTGTACCCAGGCCGTGCTTGCACAACCCTTGCCGAGCTCTGCTGCGACTTCCAGCTGTGTGACCATGCTCGCGCCACGGCCCCCGACGCGCTCCGGCACCAACACTGCCAGAAGTCCCGCGTCCTCGAGCGCGCGCAGGCTCTCGTCCGCGATGCGCCGCTCTTGCTCGCACTGCGCCGCGTTCTTTTCGAGCAAGGGGCGCAGCGCCCGGGCACGTGAAAGGAGCTCCGCCTCCCCCGCGCGCGGGGGCATTTCGTGCTCTCCCAAACGGCTGTGCTGCTCCACGATCGATCCCGAAGGCATGGTTTGCGTCTAGCCGCTATTGAGAATGTTGTCAATTCATGACAATAATCTCATCATGCCAGCACGAGAGGCTCGCGCAGTGCTGCGTCCTGTCGACGGTCCCGAGACCAAGGTCCGAGCGCGGACGCGCGCGGCTTTGCTCGAGGCCGCGCTCGCGCTGTTTGCCGAGCGAGGAATCGATGGCACGGCGCTACACGAAGTCGCGGCGCGCGCCGGGGTCTCGAACGGCACCTTCTACAACTACTTCCGGACGCGGGCGCAGCTCGTGGAGGCCGCGAACGGGCTGCTCGCGCAGCGCCTCAACGAGACGGTGGCCGCGGCGTACGCGAGCGTGCGTGACCCGATCGAGCGGGTCAGCATCGGCTGCCGCGCGTTTCTCGTGCACGCTCAGCGCGATCCGACGTGGGGCCGCGCAGTGCTGCGCGGTTGGGGTACGAGCGAGCACGTCAGCGAGCGTGCGATCGGGAACCTCATCTCGGACCTGCGCGCCGGCAAGCGCAAAGGAAGCTTTTCGTACAAGCAAGAACGCGCCGCGGTGGATCTCGTGCAAGGCGCCGTGCTTGCCGGCATGCGTAGCCTGCTCGAGGGCCGCGTGGGACCGAGCCACGCCGAGGCGGTCGTGCGCCACATTCTGCGCGGGCTGGGCGTGCCGGAGCGCATCGCCGAAGCGACCGTCGCCAAACGACTGCCTTCGCAGCTCGCACTGCCACACGATCGGAGCAAGTGATGGGCACATACGCCAACGCCTTCGGCCCTCACGCGCCGGACCGCACCTACCTCGAGCACGCCTTTCCGGAACAGTGTTTCGATACGGGCGAGGTCGAGCTCAATCACGTCGTGGTCGGTGGTGACGACAAGCCGGCGCTGCTGTTGGTCCCTGGACAGACCGAGTCGTGGTGGGGCTACGAAAGGGCGCTGCCTGTGCTCGGCGAACACTTCCAGTGCTACGCCGTCGACCTACGCGGCCAGGGGCGTTCCACCCGCACGCCCGGCCGCTACACGATCGACAACATGGGCAACGACCTCGTGCGTTTTATCGATGGCGCGATCGGTCGTCCCACATTCGTGAGCGGGCTGTCGTCGGGCGGAGTGCTATCGGCGTGGTTGTCGGCCTACGCAAAGCCGGGACAGGTGATTGCGGCGCTCTACGAGGACCCGCCGCTCTTCAGCTCGGAAGTCGACACGGCGACCGGCCAGTCGTTGCGGCAGGCGGTTGGACCGATGTTCGCGCTGTTCTCCAAGTACCTGGGTGACCAGTGGAGCATCGGTGACTGGGAAGGCATGGTAGCCGCCGCACCGCGGGAGCTGCCGCCGTGGCTGGCTGCTCTCTACACCGCGAGGGAACCTGCCCCCGAACCGCCGCAGAACCTCAAAGAATACGATCCCGAGTGGGCGCGGGCGTTCTGGTCGGGCAGCGTAGCCGCGAGCTGCAGCCACGCGCGCATGCTCGCGGCGGTCAAGGTGCCCGTGCTGCTCACGCACCACTTCCGCACGGTCGACAAGAAGACCGGTCACCTGATCGGAGCTCTCTCCGACATTGCGTGCGAGCGTGTCCGAGAGCTGATCGAAGGCGCGGGCCAACGCTTCGAGTATCGGTCGTTGCCAAGCATGGGCCACTCCTTGCACGCACAGGACCCGGCGCTGTTCACCTCGATCCTCGTCGAGTGCACGAAGGCGCTCGCGTGACCCTCGATGCCCCTGTGATCATCGCCGGCGCCGGGCCGGTCGGAACGACGCTGGCCATGGACCTGGCGCGCTGGGACATCCCTTCGATTGTCGTTGAACGCCGCTGCGACATCCCTTCGAACCCTCGCTGCAACACCACGAACGCGAGATCGATGGAGGAAGCGCAGCATCCACCCGCGCGTTCTCATCGCCATCGATGGCGCAGACCGATGGCTGCTGCACCTTCCCGTACCCGCGGGCGAGGATCCTACGAGCTGGAACCCCGAGCCCGCCATGTTCGAGGCCATCGGGGAGCCGTTCGACTATGAGATCATCGAACGGTCCCGCTGGACGCCCCGCGCCATGGTCGCCAGCAAGTGGCGTGACCGTAACGTGTTCCTCGCAGGCGACGCGGCCCATCTCTGGGTCCCCACGGGCGGCTTCGGCATGAACGCCGGCATCGCCGACGCAATTTCGCTGAGCTTTCGCCTCGCCGGTGTCCGACAGGGCTGGGCCGGCGACGAGCTCCTTTACACCTACCAGACCGAGCGCGCGCCGATCGGTGCGGCCATCGCCAGCCAAGCCGTCACGTGGGCCATCCGCAACGCAGCGCTGATGGCCGGTACGCCCGAGCGGCTCAGCGAGCTGGAGGGCAGTCAGGACGCGCGCTGCGCTCTCGGCGAGCAGCTCCGTGCTGACATGCTCAGCGAGTTCGAGTGCACCGGGTTCCAGCTCGGCTACTTCTACGCAGAGTCACCTGTCATCTGCCACGACGCACTGACGCCAACGCCCACGTTGAGCGTCGAGCAGTACATCGAAACGTCCTGGCCCGGCGTGCGGTTGCCCCACCGCTGGCTGGCCGACGGCTCGTCGATCTATGACCGGCTCGGGTTCGGCTTTACCCTGATTCGCCTCCGCAACAGCGGACGATCCGGCGCCGCCCTCATCGACGAAGCCGCGACGCGGACGCTGCCCTTCACCGTCGTCGAGCTCGATGCGAACGAGGCAGCCAACGCGTATGACGGGTTTGAGCTTCTCCTCGTACGTCCCGACCAACACGTGGTCTGGCGGTCCCACCTCGAACCCTCCCCGGCCGATGCCCACGCGGTGCTCCACCGCGTCACCGGCGCTTCGAGCAGAGTGTGAATGGCGGCTTTGCAGTCGCGGGAGTCCTGCCAGGTGGTCGGTCTCGCGACGCTGCAATGCGCGGTCACGGCTCGTCAGCCTAGCGAAAACGCCACCTCGGCCGGCTCATCGCCTTCCCGATGGTCCCGCCGCTGCCACGGCGTCGGGCGCTCCGGAGATCTCCCGGTTCTCGCGCAGAGAGGTTCGGTCCGGCGCCTGCGCCTCGGCGGCGCCCAACAAGACCTGCTGTCCTGAGCTCGCTACGCCGTCGTGTGCCAAAACGAGAACGAGCAATTGCGACACGATTCCGCGTGGGTGCGCATGAAGAGCGTTCCAGACGCGCGGCGCGCCGAGGGCGTCTTGAGACGCCCGCATGGGCTAGCTCGGTACACCGCGCCGCGCCAGAGGACCTGTGGGCCTACCGGCGTTGGGCGCGCGTGCGGACTGCGCTGCGAGTCACGTGACCCTGACGGCGGCCCAGCCCCTGGCGCGAGCCCTCTCGGACCTGCAGATCGGCGGCGTCGGCTTCGAAGTCACCGGGAACCGTGAGAAGATTGCCGCGTGAACGCGGCGGTGCAGGATCAATTTCGTCCTAGGGTCGTGGCGTCAACTCGCCTCGGCGGGCCGGGGAGGATCATGCCGCCTACACTCGGGCGCGGGGCGAACGCGTCTTCGATGGACGCGGGCGACGGCCGCCACGACGAGAGCGTCACCGTCGCGATCGTCAACCCAGCCAGCGGGAGCGCGGTCTCCGCGAAGGATCTGCGCGCCGCATTTAACGACCTCGGTCGTCCCGTCGAGTGGCGTGAGACCACCGAGGCTGACCCCGGCGCGGGCCAGGCTGCCAACGCCGTGGCGTCCGGCGCGACGACCGTCGTCGCCTGTGGCGGTGACGGCACCGTGCGCGCGTGTCTTGCACCGCTCGCGGGCACCGACACCGTGCTCGGTGTCGTAGCCCTCGGCACCGGCAACCTGCTGGCCGCCAACCTCGGGCTGCCCGGCGGACTGGACGCCGTCGAGCTCGCGGTGGCGGGGCCTGTTCGCCGCATCGACCTCGGCGAGGTGAACGGCGAGTCGTTCGCGGTGATGGCCGGCAGTGGGCTCGACGCCCTCATGATCCGCGACGCGAACCCCACCACCAAGAGCTGGTTCGGCAGCCTTGCTTACGTCGCATCGGCGGTGCGGAACCTGCCGGCGCGCCTCACGTCGACCAGGGTGGACGTGGATGGCACGACCGTGTTCGACGGCCGGACCGCGATGGTGCTCGTCGGCAACTGCGGCGCCGTCACGGGTGGGCTCGAGGTTTTCCCCGATGCACGACCCGACGACGGCATCCTAGACGTGGCGGTGCTCTCCGCGCGGAGCTCGAACGAATGGGCCTCGGTGCTCTGGCGGCTTGTGCGCGGTCTCCCGCAGCGGTCGAATCTCGTGGTGAGGCACCGCGGTCGCACGGTCGCCGTGCGAACCACGACCCCTCGCCCATACGAGCTGGACGGCGAGGGCCGGCCGCCGGTCCTCGCCCTCGACTTTAGGGTGCGCCCCGGCGCCCTCCAGGTGCGCGCCGGGCGTGAAACGGCGGACCCGAGCCGGGCCTCTCGAGGCCACGCAAGGTGAAGCCACGAGCCGTGCCGACGCGCAACCACTTGCTCCGGAACCAGTCGCCCGTATCGCGTGCACGGCGTGCCCGTGTCGCACGCGACGTGGACGCAACTGGCGCGCATCGCGGCAGCGCTGCAGCCGCCGGCCGCGCTGCCCGCGCCGCTCGCATTCTCAGCGCGGTCCGACGATCACGCCGAGGCGTGATGCCAGCGCCAGCGCCGCCTCCAGCGAGTAGCGCGTCTTGCGGAGCACGTTGTCATCGGGATTGATCTTGTAGTTGGTCGCTTCCGACAGATCCGCCTCGGTCAAGTTGGTTCCGACGAACCGCGCGCCCTCGAGGTCCGTACCGGTGAAGTCGGAACCGGTCAGATCCACACCGGCGAAGTTGGTCTCGTGGGCCTTGCAGCGGATGAACTTCGTCTTGCGCATGCGCTGGTTGATGAACGAGCTGTGGCTGAGGACGCAGTTCGTGAACGACACCGAAAAGGTCAGCCCCCGGACGTCCGACCAGTCGATGCCCATCAGCTTGCAGCTGTCGAACTCAACGTCGCGAAAGCTGGCCTGCTGGACCTTCGCCATGGTCAGGTCCGAACCCTCGAAGCGACAGTCCTCGAACAAGGTTCCGCGAAGGTCGACCTCGCTGGCCGCGAGGTTGCGGAACGTGCAATCGCGAAAGCTCTTGGAGCCGAGCTCGAGCGCCGACCAGTTCTGGTCGACGAACTCATCGGCCTCGAAATCGGACTGCTCGATGACGCGCTTGAGGGGATCGATCGCCCGGTCCATCTCCCGATACCCACCACCAAAATCCCGCGCTGGCGTAGCTCGGCGATTCGAGCACAAACGACGTCACGGCCCGCAGCCAAACCAAATGCCGTTTGTGATGGCCCAATGCCCGCTCTGACAGACGAGATCGGGCCCCAGAGAGGTTGCAGCACCGCACGGTTGGTCGTAGGCGCACTCGTCGCCCGACGAGCACGGATCGCCGGCGAGCGGGCGGGGCCAGGGACACGCAGCCTGGGTGCGTCCATTGACGACGCTGGTCACGGCGCGACACGTCCAAGCACATGCTGCCAAGAAACCTGGACCGGTCCTCGGTCCGCATCCGCAAACGCCCTCGGGGTAGTTGCACGTGGCATCGGAGATGCTGCTGCTCGCCGCCGTGGCGACAGCCGTCGCTTCCGTGAACGTATTCGGGCACGCCGAGGGATTCGGCAGCGTACAGCTCGAGGATGCGGCGAGCGCGAACCGGAACGTCCCGTCCAGGCCCAGCGCGCACGCTGCGGACGTCGTGCAGCGTCCCCAGGCATCGCCGCCGTATTCGCACTCGAGAGGAGCCGGATCCGGCGAGCACGGATCGCCGTCGGACGGTGGCGTGGGCGGACAGCGAGGATCGCGTTCGGTCGACGCCAGCGGTTCCAAGCCGCCGCCGCTCGCCGGCGTCGGTACGCTCGAGCTGGCGTCCGAGGCGAGGACGAAGTTGTCCACGATGGTGAACGAGCCGAGGATCTGGCCGCTCGCGAAGTCCGCGTACGGCTGCAACTCGATGAGCGAGAGATGATCGCCTCGCGCCGTGTAGGACACGTGATCGCGAAGACCGGTGATATTGGTGAGACAGATCGGCTGGGGTGTGAGAATCTTGCATCCGGTTCCACTGCTGGAGTTGAGGGTCTGGTAGCTCTCGTCGACCGAGCCGTTTTCAACACTCAGCACGCGCCGCACGGTATCGCCGACGTGCGGTGAATCCAGGTTGAGTGGCTGGTCCGCCAGCAGGAGATGGTGGCTTGCCCGTACCTTGCATGACCGTGACGTCGCTGCTCCAGGGGATCGACGAAACCTTCGATGCATCGCACATGACGGTCGCCGCCGAGGCAGGGCCGGACAGACAATTGTCGCCCAATGCGGCCGCGCCGCCATAGACCGCGCTGTCGTCGGCTGGGTTACCCGCATCCGTGCTGCTGGTGACCGCCGCTGAACCGGCGCTCGAGTCCGGCTGGCTCGAGCAAGCCGCGACGACGAATGCCAGCGCGAACGCCGTGCTCGTCTGTCCGATGCAAGTCATGCACCCCAGCACGAAGCATAGCGCCGAAAGAAGTGACCGTCTGCTCGCCTCCCGCAGGGCGGGTCGAGCCAGCAGAAGGGCGCACCACACACCGCGAGCTTGTCGGTGTCGCACGCCGCGGCCTCGGTACATTCAGCTGCTTGCTCGAGATAGTCCATGAAACACCGCAGAGGAGCGTAGGCGCCACAAACCCCCTAGCCAAGCAAGCCCACTTCCAGCGTGCGTGACACAATGCGCGTTCTGCGCAATGGACCCCGCGCGGCGGGCCCGCGGCGCAGACGGCGCAGAGCGCCGCGTCGAAGCAGCTCGACCTGCGCCGGCTTCTCACGCTCCGCTCACGCCCCGCGCCTGGGCCTCGACCAGCAGCCGGTAGGGCTCGCAGCTCGCCAGCAGCTCGGGGTGGCGGCCCATGCCCACCAGCCGGCCGCCCTCGAGCACGACGATACGGTCCGCGTCGACTACGGTGCTCAGGCGATGCGCGATCACCACGCGCGTGCTGCGTAGCTGTGCGAGTCGTTCCTGAATGCGCTTCTCGGTGATGGTGTCCAGCGCGCTCGTGGCTTCGTCCAGAACCACCACCGCGGGCTCGTGTAGCAGCGCGCGTGCGAGCGCGAGACGTTGGCGCTGGCCGCCCGAGAGCGAGGCGCCGCCGTCGGAGAGCACGCTGTCGTAGCCCATCGGAAGCGTCATGATGTCGTCGTGGATGTGTGCGATGCGTGCCGCAGCCTCGACCCGCTCGAGCGGCACTTCGGGATCGAGCATCGCGATGTTGTCACGCACCGAGGCCGCGAATAGCCGCGTGTCCTGCGTCACCATGCCGAGCTGCTTGCGCAGCGCGGGCGGGTCCCAGTGTGTCGCGTCGACGCTGTCGAACGAGACTTGCCCAGACAGCGGTCGATAGAGCGCAGCCAGCAGTCGGGCTAGCGTGGACTTGCCCGAGCCCGACGCGCCGACGATTGCGACGAACTCGCCCGGCTCGATGCGAAAACTGATGTCGTCGAGCACGAGCGGGCCTTGCGCCTCGTAGCGAAATGCGACGCGGCTGAGCTCGATACGGCCTTCGAGCGGCTTCCCGCGCCCTTGAGCGTCCCGCTTGCGCTCGGTCTTGGTGTCGAGCACGTCCTCGATCCGCGCCATGTAGCCCGACAACAGCTGCAGCTGCATGGCCGTGTTCACCAGCGTGCCCACCGGCCCCAGAAACCCCGACGCGAGCGCGGACAGCGCCAGCATGCTGCCCAGCGACAGACCGCCGTCGAGCACGAGCTTGGCGCCGAGCAGCACGATCGCGACCGGACCGGCGAAACCGAGACTGCCGACCAACGCGCCGAAGTTCGTCATCAGCCGGCTCTTCGCGAGCGAGGTGTTGAGCACATCGACGTAGAGATCGGTCCAGCGCGAGCCCATGCGCTGCTCGGCGCCCATCGATTTGATCGACTCCATCCCGGCCAGCATCTCGACTTGGAAGCCCGAGAGCTTGGCTTGGTTCGCAAGCTGCTCCGCCATCAGCTCGGCATGCATGCGTCCGGCGCGCCAGTAGACCAGGGCCTGCGCGAGCGCGATGCCGAGCGCGACCGCTGCGATGGGTGGCGCGACCACGACCAACAGCACGAAGTACAGGACGACCATCACACCGTCGAGCATCGCCGCCATCGCCCCGGAGGTGAGCAGCTCGCGAATCTGTGCGCCGCTGCCCAGCCGCATCAGGATGTCGCCCGCGGAGCGTTGCTGAAAGAACGCGTACGGCAGATCCAACAAGTGCTCGAGGAACTCCATCGTCATGTTGAGATCGATGTACGTGCGCAGGTGCAACAACAGGTGGCTGCGCAAAAAGCCTGCGACGAAGTGAAAAGACACGACCATCAGCAAGCCGGCGCCGACCAACCCCAGCAGGTGGAAGTCCTGACGGGGCACGATCTTGTCGACGGTCACTCCCATCACGCCCGGCATCGCCAGCGCGACCAGCTGCAAGAGCAGCGACGCGACGAGCACGCGCGGCCAATAGCCGCGGACGCCGAAGATCCAGCGCAGATAGCGTGCACGGCGCGTTTTGGGCCGGCGGTCCTCCGCGACGAACTCGAGGCTTGGGTCGAGCACCAGCGCGACTCCCGTGAACATGCGCGCGACATCGGCGATGGCGATCCGGCGCGGACCGACCGCCGGATCGATCACGCGAATGGCGTCTCTTTGCGCCGATTCGAGCACGACGAAGTGGTTCATCTCCCAGTGCAGAATCGTGCCCGCGGGCAAGTAGCACAGCTTGTCGGGCTCGAGCTTGGCACCGCGCGCACGCAACCCGAGCGACCGTGCGGCCTCCAGGATGCGCCGCGCGCTCACACCGCCGCGCCCGCTGGCGACCGCGCTGCGCACCTCTTCGATCGGCAGTCGTTTGCCGTGGTGCTCGAGCGCCATCGCCAGACACGCCGCGCCGCAATCGGTCGGTGTGAGCTGCAAGATCACCGGAACCTTGCCGCGCTGCCCAGGTGACAGCCTGCGGAATGCGGACACGTCGAGCTGAGCGTTGGTTTCGAGGTTGGAGCTCATAGTGGGTTGAACGCACGGAGGCCCGGCACCAAGGTCAACGCGATGCTGTCGTGCCGCACGGCGACTTCGGCGTGTCCCTGCATACCGTGGTGGAAGCGGTACAGCGCGCCTTCCGACTTGATCTCGCGGCTCGGCAAGCGGGCGTGCACGAAAACGACTGGCCCGTCGAGTGCAATCGCGCCCGCTGCGTCGCGACCGAGGAACCGCAGCGCCTCGGTCGGGCCGACGATTTGATCGGCGACGCGCTCGATGATCAGCGAGTGCACCTCCCGAGGAAAGCCGTCGGCCACGAAGCGCAGCTTCATACCCCGCGCCAAGAGGGGTCTGTACCGCCCGGGCAAGAGCGCGGTCAGGCTCGCGCCCTCCCCTTCACCAAGCAGGCTGAGCAGGGGCGTGCCGGCGTCGACCAGCTCTCCGCGCTGCACCCGCACGTCGCCAACGGTTGCAGCCTGCGCTGCGCGGACGGTCTGGCGTTCGAGGCTGGCATGCGCCAACGCCTCGCGCGCGCGCAACGACACGATCGCTTCGCGTGCAGCGCGGTCCGCCGGGTCGCGCAGTAGCTTGGCGAGCTGGTCCGACAGCTCGCGTTCGACGCTATCGAGCTCCGATTTCTCGCTCGCGGCCTGCATGCGGACGAGCACCTGCCCTGCGGCCACGTGCTGGCCCGGTTCGACCTCGACGCGCGCGACCACCGCGGGCCGCTGCGCGGTCACGTCGTACACGCTGTCCACGCGCACCAGCGCCGGTCCACCCGCGTACTCGTCGACCTGGCCGACGAAGGCATATCCGAGCGAGGCGACCACCGCGGCGACCAGCGACCAGTGCGTCCAGAAGAATGCACGTGGCGTCAAGTGCAGCACGTCCCCGCGCGCGCCCCCCTGGCGGTGGAATTCGAGCGCCTCCTGCCGAAACAGCGCCATGACTAGCTGCCCTTCCGCACGCGCACACGCGCCCCTGGAATGACCGCGGCGGAGTCGCGCTTGGCGACGTCCAGCTTGGCGCGTGCGAACACCAGCTGTGACGCGCCGTCCACCTCGGGCTGGATGTCACTCACCACACCCTCGAGCACGCGGCCATCGAGCTCGACGCGTACCAACTGACCGACGGCCTCTGCTCGCGCCGCCTCTGGCGACATGGCGAAGCGCACGTAGTAGTCGCCGTTGATGATGCGGGCGACCACCTGACCGGGCGCGACCAGCGCGCCGGGATCGACGAAGCGCTCTACGGCAATGCCGTCGAACGGCGCGCGAATCACGTGCTTCGCACTGCGGTTGACCTCTCGGCCAACGTCGGCTTGATGCACGCTGATGCCCGCCCGGGCTTCGCGCAGGGCGGCTGCGGCCTGTTGCTCGCGCGTACGTGCCGCGTGCATTTGGAGGTCGGACACCCCGTTTGGCACGGCTCGTAGGCGCGTGACCAAATCGCTGGCTTCAGCCAGCTCGGCCTGGGCTCGCGCCACCAAGGAGCGCTGCTGCTCGAGCTTGGCGCGGGCCGCCCGCACGTCTTCGGCGGACGCGCTTTCGTCGATGCGCATCAGCGGAGCACCGGCTTTGACGCGGGCACCGACCGTGATCCAGCTCTCGCTGACCGTGCCCCCGACCTCGGCGCCGACGTCGGCGCTGTAGCCCGACACGATCACGCCCAGCCATCCGTCATCGGCGCCAGGTACCGCGGCGTGCAGTGCGTGCTGGTGCGAGCTCGCCACATCGTGTGCCGCGGCTGCATACACCGGCTCCGGCCGGCGCAGAGCCACGAGCCATGCAGCACCCGCCGCCAGCGGCAGCGCGGCTAGGACCAGGATCCGATTCTCACTCAACGTCATCGGGTGCTCGGGGGCAACAGCTCACTCTTGGTCTCCACGCACAAAGGGCCAGGCACGGCCATTCCGTACCCGGCCCTCGTGCATAGCGAAGCGATCAATCGGAAATCGCGTGCTCAGCTGAAGTCGAACAGGTGACCCAGGTCCTTCAGGTCGCCGCCGAACTTGACCAGAAAGTCACCGAGCTTCGAGGTCACGCCGGTGAACAGATTCTGCGCCAGGGTCAACGGGCTCGGGATCGAGATGCTGCCGAGCGGACCACTCGCGGTCAGGCCGGTCTTGGTGTCCAAACCGAGGTTGAAGCTCAGACCACCGACCACGTTCTCGAGCGCACTGTCTTCGATAAACTCAACGTTCGTCATCATTGGCTCCTTGTTAACACTCACCATTTGCGGCTCCGATAGCCCCGACGCCTTCCACTGTGATTAATGCTTCCCGGTGAAGAATCTGTGATCGGCACTGCATGGTTTGGGCTCCTCGAAGCAGAGCAAATGCTCGACAACGTGCTGCCCCGGCACTGGTGCTCTGACCGACCGGTTTGGATCCGACCTCGCGCCCGATCTGACCCTGCGCCACGGCGCCGCTCTCCTCGCAAGGGGGGCTACCCTTCCTTCGTCGACCGGCGCCCCGCTCAGCATGACCTCAGACCCGATCTCGATTCAAAACCGCTCGGTCAGAGCACTAGGGGCAGACGAAGGCTTCGCCGCACGCCGGTGGGGGCGCGCACTTACCCTGATCACAGTTTCCGCTGCGACAGGCGGCGTCGTCGCTGCACGCGCCGCAGTTGTCCTCGATCGCTCGGCAGTTGTGATCTTGACCCTCGGCCACGCACACCAAGCCTGGTGCACATCGGCCCGTGAGCACGCACGCCTGGCCCTCGCCTGGCAACTTCCGGCAAGTGCTCTGTGCGGTCACCTCGGTGGTGTCGCAGTACTCGTCGTTCGGGCATTGCCCCGGAAGGCCGAGATGACAGCTGGCGCCGGAGCCGACCGCCGACTCGCAATGGAACTCCGAGCCGCTTGCGTACACGCACGACAAGCCGTCTTTGCACAGCGAACCGCCTGGCTCGCACGAATCCCCCTCGTTGCCGATCTGCACCATCGCGTTCGGCACGCAACTTCCGGGGTCGACGTCCGTGCTGCCCTGGCAGGTGAAGCCGATCCGGCACGTCGTGCCGCTGTTGCCGTTGCACGGCTCGCCCTCCAGCGACGGCCGCACGCACTGGCCGCCGGCGCAGGTCAGATCATCGCCGCACTGGTTGTCGCCACTGCAAGCGTCGCCTTCGCTGAGCAGCGGGGCGCAGTGGCTGGGGCATTGATCCGCCCCGGCACAGAAGGCCGCACCGTGGCATTCGGAACTGATTGCGCACTCACCGTCGATCTGCACTTGGCCGTCGAGCACCGCGCTGCAAGACGGTGGCAGGGTGTGCGACAGCACGTCGCACCCGAGCCCGCGGATGTCGTCCAGGCACGCAGGCAGTTGGCTCGGGTCGTAGGCGACGCGATCGCTGCTCACGCTTTGCTCGATGAATGCAAACTCGGTTGCCCGCAACTGTGCCGCGACTCGCACCGTGCAGTCTTCGTGCTCCGTGAGCTCACGCAGCACCGCCGCGCCGACACAGCTATCGATCGCCGCGCACACGCTCGTTGCGAGAGCGTCCGGCAGATCCGCCAGCGCGGTGGCCGCGGGGTTCGCGCTAGCTCCACCGTCGGCGTCCGCGCCCGAGCCCGCAGCGCTCGCGCCTTGGCCCGCGCTGCCCGCGCTGCCCGCGTCTGGGGCCTTCGCACTCGGGGAAGCGTCGGCCGCGCCGGAACCTGCATGGCCACCGGCGTCGGCAGCCTGCGGACCCTGGGCCTTCGGGTCACTGACGCCGGTCTTGGGCCCGGTGGCTCCACCCTTGTTGGGTCCGCTCGAACCGCAGCCAACCGCACTGGACAGCCCGATGCTCAGCGCCACGATTGCATACTTGTACATACAGCTCCTTCGAGGTCGGAGACCCGACACCTTCACCCAACCACCATCACCCGCTGACCTGCCCGGAGCAGCAATCAGCGCTCCACCCTGCCGGTCGCCAGCGCGCGCCGTACGCGATCGCTGAATGGGCCGTTGCCGTAGCGGACGAGAAAGGGCCTCGCGAGCCGCTTGGCCTCGTCCATCCTGCCGAGCTTCACCAGCGCGAGCAGCAGGACCTGCTGTCGCTCCTGGCCAAACATGCTTCCGGTGAACTCCTCTTCGCCACGACGCGCCAGCTCGAGCGCGCGTGCGGGGTCGGCCACAAGCGTGCGCTGCGCCACTGCCAGCATCATCATCTCCCGCTCGAGGGCGTTGTCGTGTTGCACCGCCTGCGCCACGTGGTCCGGCGCCACGTCGCGGGGCGTCGACTCGCCCGAAGCTTGCTGTGGCGCCTCGCCTATCGCGTCTGCGGGCGGCGGCGGTCCGGGCTCCGGGCTGCGCTCGGGCGCTTGCGCGAATGTCGAGTCGTGGAGCGCGACCGCGGGTTGCGCCGCCTCGAAAATCTCGCTGCCCATGGGCTCTTCGCTCCTCTTTGCGCTCGAGACGCCGCCGATCGCAGTGGCCGCTTCGTCTTTCCGTGGGGCGAGCGTCTTCGTCGTGGGCTTCGCCGCTCGCGCCGCGGCCGACTTGTCGCTGCGCTTCACACGTTGCGCCAGTTGCGCGGGTTGCATGGTGGGTGTCGGCGCGTTTGCGGCCAGCTCTCGCGCTGGGCGCATTGGGTTCGACTCCGCCACCGGTGTGGGGAGCGGAACCACGACCGAAGCGGGCGGCGACGCGTGCTGCTCCGCGGCTGGCAGCGATGCATGCGTCGCGCCCGACGGCAGCTCGGCCCGCTTCGATGTGGGCACGAGCCCGAAGGTCGCCGCGAGCAGCGCCGCCAGCCAGCCGGCCGTGGCCGAGCTCGCGACCGTTCCGCGCGCCGCAGTTGCCGCTGCGCGTGGCCGCAAGCCTTCGGCCCAGTCCGGCATCGGTGCGATGACCGCGATCCGCGCCAGGTGCTTGTGAAGGCCTTGCTCGAAATCGTAGCCCGCGGCATGCGAGTTGCGGCCTGCCTCGAGCAGCTCGCGAACGAAGCGCGGTTGCGCTGGATTCTCGATCCACGGTCTGCAATCGGTCATCAGCCGCTTCATCATGACCGCACCGGTTGCATACGCCGATGGAAGCGCACTGGCTCATCGTCGCGAAGCACGCCAACCGCCTCGTGGAACAGCTTGCGAGCTGCGCGTAAGCGCGAGTACGCGGTATCGACGGGAATGCCGAGCCCTGCGGCGATCGCCACCACGGTCTCACCCTCGATCTCGGCCATCACGAAGATGGCCCGTTTGTCGTCGTCCAGCTTGTCGAGCGCGCCTTGCAAGACTTGCAGCCGTTGCTGTTGTTGAACGCTGCGCTCGGGATCGGTTTCCGCAGCCGCGGCGTCCACGAGCCCGTCATTCACGTGAACGAATGAGCGAACCTGGCGCTTACGGCGGTGGGTCGTCGCCGCGCGCAGGGCGATGTTCGCCAGGTAAGTCGTGGGCTTCGCCGGACCTGGCGTGTACCCACCCAACTTGTGCGCGACTAGAAAGACGTCTTGCATCACATCGTCCAGATCCGCGCGGGAAACGCCCATGCGCGTCAAGAATCTCGCCACAAAGGGGGCGTGGCGGGCGAAGAGGGCTGCCGAGCTGAGATGACCGTCGGCTTGCAACTCCGCACTCGCTCCTGCTGCAGTTAATGCGCGGGTGCGTGCAATCCGTCACGGCACGGCGAACTTCTGGCCGTTACTGCGGAATAGACGCGTGCCCGACCCGGAAGCGCAGGTCGTGGAGCGCGCTCGCTGGTGCCCGCCACGCCGATTGCGGCGGTGCTCTAGTCTCTAGTGCGGGCGGTCATCGGCCACCCGTCGCTTGGGTCGATGCTAGCCGTCCGGGCGCTGGGGCGATCGTGCAAGAGGCTCTTGCACCGGGGGATCATCTGCCGGGGATCATCTGCCAGCTGCTGGCAGATGATCCTGCGGCAGATGATCCCCCGGCAGATGATCCCGCGGACGTTCTTCATAGGTAGCTGCCGGCTTCGGCGAAAGATGCAGCTGGCTCTTGGCGCATAACACGGCGCGACCGTGCGCGCAGTTGCGGCGCTGCGGTGTGGCTCAGGTTCTCGTCGCGTGCCGAACGGCCACGAACGCGACCGCCTGCAGGTTACCCGCGCTCGGGTCGCGTCCGGGGGTTCACAGGCCGCCGCGGGTGTGTGAGACTGCATCTTGAGGAGGGTTCTGATGGGAGGGACCACGCGCGGGCGGAGCGCGTGGGCTGCGGTCATCGCATCGACGTGGCTGGCGGCCTGCGGGGGCGGCGCGAACGGCAATGGTTCGGGGGCACAGGGCGGCGCGGGTACGTCCGGCGGGGGTGCGAGCTCCTCCTCGGTCTATCCGACCCGGATGTGCGTGTTGGACGGGAGCTGCGGCACCTGCCTGAACGAGATGGTGTGCTGGGAGGGCTTTCAGGCAGACGGCTGTCCCTCGTTCATCGCGAACGCGAGGTACGCGCAGAAGACCTGCCCGGAGCTCGGCTTTCCGGTGAACTGCTCTGGACAAAACGAGTTCGAGCCGCCGGGGACGAGCTGCAGCGGCTCGAGCAGCGGCGGAACTGGCACGAGCCCGGGCGCGAGCAAGGCGGAGGGCGACGCCTGTACCAGCTCGTCGCAGTGCCCGTCGGGAACCCAGTGCGAGCACTACCTGGGCGTGAGCAGCCAGCCGATGCGCTGTATGCGCAAATGCACGAGCCACGGCGATTGCCTGGGCACGCGCTCTGCGAACTTCGCGCTCCCGCTGTCGGCCTGTGACTACTGCAACGGCGGCCCCCAGCAGTGCGTGCCGCTCGACGTGTGCGGTTACACAGGGAACGCGGCCAGCGCCTGCGACGACTGCATCTCCGGATGCCAGGGCCTGCCGTCGTGCTGCACGGGCTGCGGCTGCGTGTGCGAGAGCGAGTGCGGCGGCTGCTGACATTCCGTCGTCCCGCCATGGTCCGGGAAGCCGCTGCAGACCCGCCGAAGGCTACCATCGGGGCTACGTCCGCCTGTCGTTCGCGCTCGGCCGGTTGGTGGACGCTCCGAGACCCGTCCTCGCCGAAGGTGTCGCGCCCCGATTTCAGTGCCGTGCGCGCCCTGCGGCCGACGTCGGTCGACGCCCGCACGTGCGCGCGGCCGGCGCGTCCCCCGCCGCGCGAGCTCCTGTCGGCGCAGAAGGCGCATTGTGTCACGCACGCTGGAAGTGGGCTCGCTTGGCTAGAGCACCGAACCTATTGAAACGTGTGCGAAGTCGGGGTCATGGCGGGATGCAGGGTGCGGGCGGGAGCCCGAAGGCGTAGTCCATCCTACGTCGAGCGGGGAGCGCGCGTGCCATGCGCCCGCGAGGGCCCCGAAATCGTGCGTGCTTCAATATGTTCGGTGCTCTAGGGGGTTTGTGGCGCCTACGCTCGCCCGCTGCGAGTGCTTTGCGACCCGCACGACTTCAGGCGAATTTTGTCTTGCGCGATCGCCTCTTCGGTTCCCTCGGCTCCCGCACCTTGATCTTTGGCTGCTCGTGAACATCCTCATCGAAGACAAATGCGATCCGCGTCCCCCACCCGCCGAAGGTGCCGACCATCTTCACGAACTCCGCCACGGTGAAGTCGCGGTCGTCGATCGAGATGAGCGCTGGCGCCCCGGCCGCGCCTTCTCGTCGGGTGCCGTTCCTTGAACTGCACGACCGAGATCGCTGAGTCATCGAATTCGTCTCGGTCCCCCGGTAGAGTGCTGGTCCCGTGCCCAGCAAGCCGATCATGATCATGGGTTGTACGAGCGACGCCGGAAAGTCGTTCTTGGTCACGGCGCTGTGCCGCCACTTCTCGAATCGTGGACTTCGGGTGGCGCCGTTCAAAGCCCAGAACATGAGCAACAACGCCGCCGTCACGCCCGAAGGATTGGAGATCGGTCGCGCTCAGTACCTCCAGGCGTTGGCTGCGCGTGCCGTACCGCAGGCACGGATGAACCCGATCTTGCTCAAGCCGAGCGCCGACACACACAGCCAAGTCGTCCTCATGGGACGATTCGAGCCGCAGATCACCGCGACGCCATGGCTCGAACGAAAGCCGCTCCTCTGGCCCATCGTGCAAGAAGCCCTCCACGGATTGCTGCGGGACTACGACCAAGTGGTCATCGAGGGAGCGGGCAGTCCTGCCGAGATCAACCTCCGCGACAGCGAGCTGGTGAACATGCGGGTTGCGCTGGAGTGCCAAGCCGACGTGTATCTCGTGGCCGATATCGATAGGGGTGGCGCGTTCGCCCACCTGCTCGGCACTTGGATGTGCCTGGAACCCGATGAGCGTGCCCTGCTGCGAGGCTTCGTGCTCAACAAATTCCGTGGCGACCCCACGCTGCTCGGCAACGCCATGGATTGGCTGCGGGAACGCACGGGCGCGCCCACCGTAGCGATCATCCCGTACATCCGCCACCAGTTGCCCGAGGAAGACACGCTGCATCACCGCGCGAGCATCGATCCCGAGCAGGTCAACATCGCGCTCATCGCCTACCCGTACGCCAGCAACCTCGACGAGTTCGATCCCCTGGTCCATGAAGAGGGCGTCAACCTCGTGCCGATTCGAGATTTCGCGCCGCTCGAGGACTACCGAGCGATCGTGTTGCCGGGCAGCAAGAACACGGCCGAAAGTCTTCGCCACTTGCGTCAGACGGGTTTGGCGGCCGAAGTGGCTCGAGCGGTGGAGCGTGGGACCGTGATTCTCGGTGTGTGCGGCGGCATGCAGCTACTCGGCCGCCACATCGCTGACCCAGACGGTCTCGAAGGAGGCGACATCGCGGGTTTGGGCCTGCTCGATCTGACGACCACCCTCAAGCCCCACAAGATCACCCGCCAGCGTGAGGTTCGGTGCGTGGACGGCAGCCTGGTGCGCGGGTACGAGATTCATCACGGCGAGACGTGTGCGGGCACGCAGGCTCGCGCTCATCTCGAAGACAGCCTCGGATGGCAGCAAGGCAACGTGTGGGGCGTCTATCTCCATGGCCTGCTGGAGAATACGCACTATCGTCAGCGCTTTCTCGAACGGCTCGGTCGGCAGTCGAAAACCGCAGACTGGTCCGCCGTGGTGGATGCGCAGATCGAGCGTGCAGCCGCCCTGGTCGCCGAGTCGGGATGGGCGATCTGAGCCGCGCCGCGTTTGATCGCCAACGATTCCATGACCGCCGCGACCTTGGGTTGGGTTCGGAAGCGGCCCCCGGTTACGCCTGCAAGTAGACGGCTCCGACGTCGAGGCCATCCTCATGTCAGTGGTCCTGCTCCGCCGACTCCATGATATCGGTCGCGGATCAGGGCGTCGGTCCCTTCTCCCAGCAGACCTGTCGAAGGGTCGAGGCAAGCTCAGGCAGAACAAAACGCTGATCGTTCGTTGAACCATCGTCGGCGGATTGATAGTTTTCAACACATGTCGAAGACCTTGGAAGAAACGATCCGAGAGCTTGAGGAGCGCCTCTGGGCAGCGCAACTCGCGAGCGACGTTGCCGTCCTCGATGAGCTGCTTGCCGACGACGCGCTCTTCACCGGGATGAACGGAGCGCGCGAAACCAAGGCCACGGATCTGGAGCAACATCGCTCCGGCGCGCTGAAGATCTCGAAACTCACGCCGCTGGAGTTCAAGATCCGTCAGATTCCCGATGGTGCCATCACGAGTGTGAAGATGTCAGGCGCCGCCAAGATACTCGGGCAGGATGTGGTCGCGGTACTGAGTTACACGCGGGTGTGGATTCAGCGGGATGGACGCTGGCAAATCGTCGGTGCACACATGAGCGCGGTTCAAACCTAGGATCATCAAACCCAACCTAGGACTGCGTGAGGCGTAAGCGGGTGGAAGTGCGGCCCATCGTGCCCGCTTCGGACAGCACTACGAGGGTCCCGAGCGCATCGAGCATTGATTCCGTAGAGGAATATATCAGTTTGGATCGATGCGTCACCGCCGAAACCTCGCGGTTGTGCAAAAGGGGTGGCGGGGTTGGCCTCAAAGACCAGGCTCGCGGGTCTTACCCACGGGTCGCGGGAGGACTCCGACGATGAGCAGACAGCTAGGGATGTCACGGCCGGCTCTGGGCTGGCTCTTGCTAGGGGGCTCGCTGGTGCTCGCGCTGGCGGGGTGCAGTCACGCATCGAAGTCAGCCAACTCGGGGACGGCAGGCGGCGGCGGCGCGCTCGGCTCGGGCCCAGGCGGCGTGACCGGCGCTGGCACTGGCACTGGCACGGGCGGGGGCGGGGGCGGGGGTGGAGCGCTCGGCAGCGGTGGAGCGATGAGCACACTCACGGGCGGTGGCGGCGCAGGAGCTGCCGGTTCGGCGAGCGGAGGCGCGAAAGGCGCGGGCAGCGGCGGTGCGGGGGGAAGCAGCGCAGATGGCGGCGGCGGCATGAGCGCTGTCGATGCGGGCGCACCGAGCTCGGACGCGGGCGGCACGATCGCCCTGCTCAATCCCGCACCCGCCAGCAAGTTCTTCGTCGGCGCCAACTTCTGGAACATCGACTGGGAAGGGCAGGGCGACTTCTTCGCGAGCGGCGTGGACTTCTCGACCACGACCGACCCCTGGCGCCCCGAGTTGCTGGCCGATCTGGCGCCCTACAGCGTGCTGCGCTTCATGGACTGGAACTCGACCAATCAGAGCAACAACCCACAGGCGAGCTGGGACACCCGCAAGAAGAAGACCGACATGCAGAACCAGCCGGTCGCGTTCGAGTGGCAAATCGATCTCTGCAATCGCGCCAAGAAAGACTACTGGGTCAACGTCCCGCACGAGGCGGACGCGAGCTACTGGCCCAAGCTCGCCCAGCTCATCCACGACCAGCTCGACCCGAGTCTGCGCGTGTACGTGGAGTGGTCGAACGAGGTCTGGAACGGGAGCTTCCCGCAGCACGACTACGCGGCCGGCAAGGCCCAGAGCCTCGGGCTGGCGGGCAGCGACGCGGCGGGGGCGTACTATGTCTACGCCTCGGTGCGCGTGTACGAGGCGTTCGAGGCCGTGTTCGGCAAGAACAGCCCGCGCTTGGTCAAGGTGCTCGCCGGACAAGCCGCGTGGACCGGCCCGTGCGATGCGCACAAGCTGGCGCTGGCCGATCACACGATCAATCCCAACGGCGAGAAGCCCGACGTCTACGCGATCGCCCCCTACTTCAGCGGTACCTCGATCGACGCGCTCACCAACGCGATCCCGATGGCCGGGCAATGGACGCAGAGCAGTCGCGCGTGCGCCGACAGCATCGGTGTGCCGCTGATCTCGTACGAAGGCGGCTCGGACTCCTACGCGGCACCCAACAACGGCTGCACCAGCCTGCAGCACGACCCCGCGATGCACGATCTCTACGTCTCGTATCTGGACGCGCTCGTGGCGGCCAAGCTGACAGGACCTTTCATGCAGTACACGCACGCGGGCCGGTGCTGGGGTCTCAAGGAGAAGACCAGCGACACGCTGGCCGCCTCGCCCAAGTACCAGGGCGTGCTCGACTGGCTCGCGGCGCACCCGTGACTGGCGCGAGCGCGAATAGGTGAAAGTGCGGGCTGAGCGCGAGGCCGCTGTTGAACCTCTGGATGAACGTAACGCTGCCGGTCTGGCCTCCGCGCTCGGCGGTCACGTTGCGGTAGTAGCGCTGCAGCTCCGTGCTGAGAGCCCGTAGCACGCGCAGGCACAGGTCGTGGTCGTAGCCGATGCGGTAGCGGAGCCGATGGGGTACGGTCAGGACCCACTGGCGAGCTTGCGGAGCGCGTCGGCGACTTCAGCACATATGTAGCAAACAGCCGCGCAACCCAGCGTTCAGAGAGACCACAGAGACAACCCGAGCTCTCGAATTCCTCGGGAAATGCAGCGATCGCAGTGCCCAGGGACGGAATCGAACCGCCGACACGAGGATTTTCAATCCTCTGCTCTACCGACTGAGCTACCTGGGCGGAGATGTGGGTGGGTGTGCTTTACGCGGTGCAGGGCCGAGAAGGCGGCAAGATAGTCGTGTGCTTGGGACTGTCAAGCGTGGGGGAGGGTTGGCTGATTCCGTGATGACCCCTGCCGCTTCCCCGGGTGGATGGGGTAGAATGTTCCAGTGATGACAGCCGGCGAGAAGGGGGGGGCCAGGCTCGACCAGGCCACGGTCGCCCTGCGCCAGCTTCTGCTGCACGCACTCGACGACGACGCCGCACGCGCGCAGGCGCTGGCCACGGTGGTGCAAGGCGTGGTGCTCGCCGCCACCTGGCCGGGCGGTGCCGAGGCGCTTCGTACGCTGACCAATAGCGATGGCGAAAAGGCGATGCCGTTGTTCACCGGGCGTGACGAGCTGACCGCGGCTGCGCGGCGTTTTGGCTGGCTCCAACCCGACGGATTCGATCGGCATGCGCGAGCTCGGCGCGCGCGAGGCGTTGCAGTGCGCGCTCTCCCAGCATGCGCACTTCGTGGTGCTGGATATCTGCGGCGAGCACGCGACCGAATTCTCCCGCGACGAGGTGCAGGGCGTGCTCGACTCCCACGGGCAGGCCGCGCCCCCGCGCCGGCTGGGGCCCCGCGGCGTCGCCGATCCGAAAGCGCCGCCCGCGGGCGGCGCCGCGAGGCCGCGCCTGGCCGAGATCGACATGCCCTTCAGGCGGTTGCCGCCCGCGAGCAAGCCCCCCGCTGTGGTCGAGGAGCTGTTGGTCCCGCGCTCGAAGCGCGGCGCGGCCCGGCCCGATCCCCGCGCCGAGCCCGAGGCCGGGCCCGCGCGCCGGCAAGCGCTCGCCGCGGTGCCGCTGGCCACGCGCCCGGCCAACATGGCTCGCCGTCCGCGGCCCGCCGCGCGCGGCGAGCCCGACCCTGCACCGACGATTCCGGATTTGGCGGCGTGGCCGCAGGCGCCTCCCGACGCGCCGGCAGCGGAGCCAATCGCCGCGCCGCCGGCGCCGGCACTCGAAGCGGTGCAACCCGCGTCGCCGCACCCAGGCTTCGAGGCGGTGCAACCCGCGCCGCCGCACCCAGGCTTCGAGGCGGTGCAACCCGCGCCGCCGCACCCAGGCTTCGAGGCGGTGCAACCCGCGCCGCCCCCGCAGGGCTTCGAGCCGCTGCCTCCGCTCGAGGGTCTGCCGCCCGAGCTGCCCCCGGCCGCGGCCAGCGCGTTCGGCGACGCGGTCTCGCCCTTCGCCGACCCGAGCCCGGAGCCCGAAGCCAAGCCCGCCGCGCTCGAAGCGGCGGTGATGGTTACGCAGATCGGCAAGCTGGCGGCCGACGAGGCCACGCAGCAGGCCGCGGCGGACGTCGCTGCAATGCTCACCGACATGGCGCGCAAAGGCCGCGTGGAGGACGCGCCGCCCCCCGAGCCTTCCGTGGTCAAGACGCTGGCCGGCATGTTCGCCGCCGAGCTCAACGCCGATGCCCAACGCGGCAAGCGCGGGACGCGTACCAAGGGGCCGACGCCTGCCCCCGAGCCCGAGGCGGAGGCCGCCGCTGCGCCCGCGGCAGCGCCGGCCGGGGCCTCGACTGCATTTCGCGCTCTGGAGCCCCCGCTCAGCGACGCGGTGCTCGACCGCGTGTCCGAGGCGCTGCGCGGTTATCCCGAGGTGGAGTGGGCATGCGAGGTCGGCGACGGCTCGGCCATGCCCGTGATCGGCATTCGCGTCGATCCCGGCTTCGCCCAGCGCGCCCCCGAGATCAAGTCGGCGGTGGCCGAAGCTGCCGCCAAACACGGCGCGAAGCTCACCGTGATGCTGCTCGGTGACCCGCAACAGATGCGCGAGGCGCGCGCCGCCGGCAACGCGTTCTTCCCCTGGCGCAAGCGCGCCAAGCGCTGAGCGGCCCCCGCCGATCGCGGGCGCCGCGCGCTGCGGACGCCCCTTGTGCCCCGGCCGCTGCGGCGTGGTAGTGCAGGGCGTGCCCGCGCCGCAGTCCCAGCTCGAGCCGCTCGTGCGCGCGCCCCTGCCGGGGGCTCGCGGCCAGCACTGGCTTGACGTCCTGGCCGCCACCGAATGCCCGGCGCTCACCGCGCGCCGCGCGCGCCGCACCGAGCTCGCGGGTGCGCCCCACGATCCGATTGTGTGGGCGCGCGCTTCGGGCATCAACGTCTGGGACGTGGACGACAACCGCTACGTCGATTTGACCGCCGGCTTCGGCGCGGCCGCGGTCGGGCACGCTGCGCCGGAGGTGGTGCACGCGGTGCAGCAGCAGGCCGAGCGGCTGCTGCACGCGCTCGGCGACGCACACCCCGCGGACACGAAGATCGCCTTGCTGCAACGCCTGGCCGCGCTCGCGCCCTTCACCGATGCACGCGTGGTGCTCGGACTGAGCGGCTCGGATGCGGTCACCGCCGCGCTCAAGACCGCGGCGCTGCACAGCGGGCGCCCCGGCGTGCTGGCCTTCGACGGCGGCTATCACGGCCTGGGCTACGGCCCGCTCGCAGCCTGCGGCTACGATGCGAAGTTCCGCACGCCGTTCGCGGCGCAGCTCAATCCGCACGTGGTCTTCGCGCCCTATCCAGAGGCAGATACGACGCTGGACGCGGCGCTCGCCGCGGTGGAGCGCGCGTGGCGCGAGCACGACGCGATCGGCGCGGTGTTGATCGAGCCGGTGCTCGGACGCGGCGGCGTGGTGGTGCCGCCGCGCGGCTTTCTGGCTGCGCTGCGCGAGCTGTGCGATCGCCGCGGAGCGCTACTGATCGCCGACGAGATCCTGACTGGCCTGGGGCGCGGCGGCGCGTGGTTGCAGAGCGTGGCACAGGGCGCGACCCCGCACCTGCTGTGCCTGGGCAAGGCGCTGGGCGGCGGGCTGCCGGTGAGCGCGTGCCTGGGCACTGCCGAGGTGATGGCGGCCTGGGGCGCGCCCGATAGCGAGGCGCTGCACACCGGCACCTTCTTCGGCAACCCGCTGGCCTGCGCTGCGGCGCTCGCCACGCTGGACGCGATCGCGCGGCAGCAGCTGTGCGAGCGCAGCCAGGCGCTCGGCGACTGGCTCGCCGGCCAGTTGCGGGCGCGGCTGCAAGGGCAGGCGTGCGTGCGCGAGGTGCGCGGCGCCGGCTTGCTGATCGGCGTGGAGCTCGACTCCGGCGCGCGCACGCTTTCGCTGGTGCGCGCGCTGCTGGAGCGCGGCTACCTGACGCTGCCGGCCGGTGCGGACGCGCGCACGCTCTCGCTGACGCCGCCGCTGACGATCAGCCAAGCGCGGCTCGAGGGCTTTCTGGACGCGTTGCTCGACGCCCTGGGAGCGCAGCCGCGATGAGCGCAGAGGCACGCGGGCCGGACGAGGCGAGCGGGCGTACCGCGTTGCACGCGCGTATCGCCGCGCTGATCGCGCGGCTGGGGCAAGGCGGGCGTGACGACGCGGCGCGCGACGCGCTGCTCGAGCAGCTTTGCCGCTGGCAGCGCGCGCGCTTGCCCGTCTACGATCGGTTGGTCACCCGGCTCGGCGCGCCTGCGGGCGGGCCCTCGCAGTGGCCCGCGCTGCCGACCGACGTGTTTCGCTTCGCACGCGTGGCTTGCCACCCCGAGGCGCAGGACAGCCGCGTGTTCCGCAGCTCGGGGACCAGCGCGGCGCGGCGCGGCAGCCATTGCTTCAAGGACCTCTCGCTCTACGATCTCGCAGCCGAGCGCTGGGCGCGCTACGCGCTGTTTCCCGACGTCGCGCGCATGCAGCTGGTGGTGCTCGCGCCCAGCAGCGCCGAGCTGACCGACTCGTCGCTCAGCTACATGCTGGACCGCTTCGGCGCCTGGTTCGGCGAAGGCCCAAGCGTGCAGGTGGTTGCGGGCGGCGCGCTCGACGCGGCGCTGCTGGAGCGCACGCTGGCGGAGGCCGAGCGTAGCCAGACGCCGCTCGCGTTGTTAGGCACCTCGTTCGCGTTCGTGCACGCCGAGGACGCGCTCGGTGCTCGGCGCTTTGCGCTCGCCGCCGGCAGCCGCATCATGCAGACCGGCGGCTTCAAGGGCCGCTCGCGCGAGGTCGAGCCGCGGGCGCTGCTCTCGTTGCTGGCTCTGCGCTATGGCATCGATCCGCGCTACATCGTGCAGGAGTACGGCATGACCGAGCTCAGCTCACAGCTCTACGAGAGCACGCTGCGCGAGGCGGCGCTCGGTCGCAGCGAAACCCCGCGCAGGCTGCTGGTGCCGGGCTGGGTGCGGGTGACGCCGCTCGATGCCGAAACGCTGGCGAAGCTGCCGGAACCCGCCGAGGGCGTGCTGCGCATCGATGACCTGGCGAACCTCGACAGCGTGTGCGCGCTGCAGACCTCTGATCGCGGGCGGCGCCTGGACGACGGCGTGCTGGTGCTGGGGCGCGCGGCGGGTGCCGAGCCGCGCGGGTGCTCGCTCGCGCTCGACGCCGCGCTCGGGGGTTGAATGGACGGCGCGGACAGCTCGCCCGGGTCGATTCGCGCGCTGCACGCGGCGCTGCGCGCGGCCGCGCGGCTGCTGCGCGCGGTCCCGCTGGCGGAGCGAGCCGCTGCGCTCGAGCGGGCCTGTGCGCGCCTGCTCGACGCCGAGGATGCGCTCGGCCGCGCGCTGCGCGCCGAGCTGCTGGTGCGCTCGGGGCTCTCGGCCTCGGGGATCGAGCTCGGGCTGAGCACCACGCTCGGCTTGTTTCGGCGCGGAGCGCTGTGCGCGCTGCACCGCGCGCGCGGGGAGGGGGACGAAGGCGATCACGACCACGATTACGACCACGACCGCGACCACGACGGCGTTGACGGAGTGAAGGTGTGTGTCGCGGTGCTTGCGGGCAATGTGTTCAGCGCGGCTGCGCGGCCGCTCTTGTTGCCGCTGTTGTGCGGCAGGGCGGTGCTGGCCAAGGCCTCGAGCGCCGACGACGTGCTGCCGCGGTACCTGGCGCGTGCGCTCGACGCGGTCGACCCGAGGCTCGGCGCTGCCTGCGCCGTGCTGCGCTTCGGGCGTGGCGAGCCCGCGCGCGAGGCCGCGCTGCTCTCCGGCGCGGACGTGGTCTCGATCTACGGCGACGACGACACGCTCGCGTCGCTGCGCGGACGCGCCTGCGCGGGTGCGCGCCTGCTCGCGCACGGTCACGGCTTCGGGGCGATCGTGGTCGGCGCCGACGCGCTCGGGGACGAGGCGAGCGCGCGCGAGCTCGCGACTCGCGTCGCGCTCGATGTCGCGGCCTACGACCAGCGCGGCTGCCTGTCGCCGCAGGCGCTGCTGGTGCTGCGCGGCGGGGCGCTGGGTGTGCGCGCGTTCGCGCGGTTGCTGGGCGAGGCGCTGCAGGCTTGCGAGCAGGAGCTGCCGCGCGGTGTGCTGCCGCCCGAGGCGTCGGCCGCGCAGCTGCAGTGGCTCGGCGTGGCCGCGGCGCTCGGAGAGCTGGAGCGCGGCGAGCGCTGGGCGGTCAGCTACGAGGCCCAGGCCGCGCTGCGCCCCAGTCCCGGCTACCGCAACCTCAGCGTGTACGAGCTCGCCGATCTCGACGCTGTCGCCGCGCGCCTGCGCGCGCTCGGCGCGCACCTCAAAGCCCTGGGTCTCGCCGGCAGCGCCCCACGCGCGCTCGCCCCTCTGGCCCCTTACGCCTGCGAGGTCGGCGCCATGCAAATCCCCCCGCTCGAAACCCCCCTGGACAACCTCCATCCTCTAGACGGCTACCTCTGACCCACGACGGCCTTCGTGTGACCCACCGCGGGCTCGTGGTAGCCAGCGGTCGACCCGCGGACTGGATGGGAGTGAACGCAACGAAATGTAGCGAGCCGCGCGGGAGGGTGGGGCCCCGACAGCTTTGCTACGGGCCCCTTTGGACCTGGGGCGGGAGGGTCGCGTGACCCTCCCGTTCAGACCCCAATGAACAGGCGGTGGCCGAAGTTGCGCTCGAGGTTGCTGTCGAAGATCTTGGTGGCTGCCAGATCGATGTCGTACTCGATGCGCTTGAACTCGAACAGCTTGGTCTCGGTGTCGTAGACGGTGTAGCTGGCGCGGTTGTCGTAGTCGCGCGGCTGGCCCACCGAGCCCACGCTGACGATGTACTTGCAGTCGGGACGCAGCACGAAATCCGACGGCGGCAGCTCCTCGACGTAACCCGGCTTGAGCGCGAACACCTTGCACAGGTGCGAGTGCCCGATCACGGTCAGGTGTCCGAGCTCCTGCAGGATCGGCAAGCACTCGCGCGCCTGCTCCGGCGCGAAGATGTACTCGAACTCCTCGATCCGCACCGGCGAGCCGTGACACAGCAGCACCTCGGCCTCGTCCAGCATGCGCTTGTATGGCAGGCCCTTGAGCCAGGCCAGGTTCTCCTTGGTCAGAGAGGTGGCGTGTGCGTCGAGCGCCTGGCGTGCGGCCTCGTAGTAATAGGAGTAGTCCATGCGTCCCGCGACCGCGGCGTCGTGGTTGCCGAGGATGGTGATCTCGGCGATCTCACGGACCATGTCGGCGCACTCGTTGGGATTGGCGCCGTACCCGACCACGTCGCCCAGACAGTAGTAGTGGTCGATGCGCTCGTTCCGGTACGCCTCGAGCACGGCGCTCAGTGCTTCGAGGTTGGCGTGCACGTCACTGAAAATGGCTAGGCGCATGGGCTCGGAAGAGTGGATCCTATAGGGCGTGTGCGGTCTGGTGTAAATCCCGCTACGGCAGGTTTGGGCGATGGGCAGACCGGTTAGCCCGCGCGGGCCACTTCCGCGTAGAACACCTGCGAGAAGCGTGCTTCCGGACTATTGTCGCGCAAAGGCTGTTGGTTGCGCACGGCCTGATCGTCCCACTCCATGCGCGAACGGCGGGCCATGGCCTGACGGGCGGCCAGCGCCAGGGTCGGGTCCGGGTCGCTTTCCAGGCTTTTCACTTCCTCGCCGGCACCGTGATTCGCCAGGTGGCCGAGGCAGACCATCAGCCGCTCGCGCCGCTCGCTGGTCTTGAGCGCCTTGGCCACCTGGCGCAGGGCCGGCGACCCGAAATCGCCGACCGCGCGCGCCATCTCCGTCCACGAAACCGTGGTCTCGCTCTCGATCTGGTTGATCAGCGCCGGCAGGCTGCGACGTAGCTTGAGCCGGCCGAGCCCCAGCGCGCAGGCGTGGCGCACGTACTGGCTGGGCGAGCCCAGCGCCGCGATCAACCCGTTGCCCGCCAGCTCGCCGAATGAGAGCAGGCAGACCACGGCCGCGGCGACCTCCTCGGGCGAGAGCTCCTCGAGCACGTGGACGATCGGCTCGACCGCGGCGCCGTGGCCGCGCCGGCTCAGCTCGCGGATCGCGCCGAGCCGCCGTCCCGGGTCGCCCAGGTCGCGTCGCAGCTCCGCGCTGCTGAGCGGCAAGTCGGGCGGCGGCGCGCCGCTCTCGGCCGCCGAGCGCTCCACCCAGTGACGCACCTCCGGGTCCACCGCCAGGTCGACCTCGTCGGCCTGCGCGAACAGTTTCTCCCAGTTGCGCATGGTCGAGGTCGGATCGAGGTCGTTGTGCCCGCGCTCGATGCGCTGTTTGAACGCGGCGAGCTGCTCGCTGATCAGCTGCACTTTGTCCTCGGCCAGCCTGTGCTCCAGCGCCAGCTCGGCCAGCGCCGGCGGCAGCGCGATGCCGAAGCCGATCGCCGCGCGCAGCACGCGCCGGCACGAGGCTTCGATCACGTGCTTGGGCACGCTGTAGACCAGCAGCGCGAGCGAGAGCATCTCGGGCTTGGCCCAGGTCTCGAGCCGGCGCACCGCGCCGAGCACGCTCGAGGTGCTCGCCGCCTGCGGCCGCGGCGGCCCGAACGGCAGCTCTTCGTCGCGCACCGGCGGCGGGTCGTGGAGCGCGCGCTCGATCGCGTCGGCGGCCGGCAGCGCGGGCGTGGGCCGCCACGCTCCCAGCCGCTCCAGGATGGCGTGCGCGTTGCTCTCGCGCGGCGCCGACAGCAGCTTGGTGGTCTGTAGCTGACCGTCCACGTACAGCGCGGCCTGCGCCCGGAACGCGCGCTCCAGCCGCTCCAGCGTCTTGTGCGTGTCCGCGGAGAGACCGTCGAGCACCGCGCGCGCGACCTCGCCGCCC
The DNA here is from genome assembly GCA_963778655.1 of uncultured delta proteobacterium. Lineage (GTDB taxonomy): Bacteria > Myxococcota_A > Polyangia > Polyangiales > JAFGIB01 > CAVZVA01. Next base: position 44,168 of record CAVZVA010000003.1, on the reverse strand, counting down.
GAGCCCAGCAGCGCCAGCACCACCACCGGTCGATCCTGGATCTCGCTCAGCTGGACCAGCAGCTCACCCTCGTTGGCGAACGCCTCGGCGCGGTTGGCGTCGAGCTGCACGAACAGCCACAGCTCGCCCTCCTCGCGTCCCAGCGCGATGTGCATCGGCGGCAGCGCGGCGAAGCCCGCCGGTGGCTCGGGTTGGGGCGGCGGCGGCGGCGCGCTGGCGTAGTGCTCCACCGCCCGCGGCGGCGGGACGCTGCGCGGGCGCACCCGCCCCCCGCTGGCGCCGTCGCCGCCGCGCGGCAGCGGCGGTGGCGCGTCGGTCTTGCCGCGCCTCGCCCGCGGCGCTCGGGCCTGCTCGCCGCCGACGCTGCGCGGCAAAGGCGGCGGCGCGCTCGCGAGCTGCGCCGAGATCGGGCCCGAGTGCGGGCGCAGCGGCGGCGGCGAGTGGGCGACATGGGCGGCCGCGTCCGGTTGCGGCGTGAGCGGCGGCGGCGTGCGGCCGCGGCGCTTCAGCGGCGGCGGCGCCTGCGCGGCGGGCTCCGCCGGGGGCCGCGAGGAGCGCCGCTGCTCGCGCCGCTGCGCGGCCTCGCGCCGCAGCGCCGCGCTGGCGACGCTCAGGTCCTGCAGCTCGCTGTCGTAGACCTCGTAGGGCGCCTGGCTCTTCATCACCTCCGACAGGTTGGCGACCACGGTGGCTTGTTCGTTCTGTCGCGTGGCCGGGCTCTCGTTCTCGTCGGTGCGCACTTCCTGCCATTCGCCGTCGGGCACCACGTCGGCATCGTGCGGGCGCGCGCGCGCGACCGCGGCGCGGCGCTCGGCCAGCTCCTTCTCGCGCGTGTCGAGCTCGGCACGGGTGGCGTCGAGCTGTTCCTCCCTGCGCTGCAGCGAGGCCTCGCGCGTGGCGAGGTCGCTGGCCATGCGCACCAGGCTCTGCTCCTGCTCGGCCGCTTCGCGCTCGCGCTCGTCGAGCAGGCGCCCGCGCTCGGACAGCGCGTGCTCGCGCGCGCGCTGCTGCCCGGGCGGCGCCGCCGGCGGGCGGTTGAGCACGCTCAGCTCGGCGTCGTCGGGCTCGACGCCGCTCTCGAGGAACAGCTCGAGCGCACCCAGCCCGAGCACGGTGGTGCCGTCGCGCACGTAGCCGGGCACCGGCGCGTTGGTGTCCTCGGCCACCTCGGTCATCAAACGCGCCCACTCCTTCATTTCCAGGTGCGCGAGCGCGGGCGGGATCACCAGCGCGAACTTGCGCGCGGAGGGGTCGTGATACACGAACGGCAGCGCGAGCTCGCGCCCGTCCACCAGCCGGTGCAGCTGCCCTGCCAGCACGCGCGGCTTGAGCTCGGGGTGGCTCTGCACGTTGACCACGCGGTGCACCTCGATCGAGCGTACCGTGCCGTCCGGCTCCACGATGTGCACGCGCTCGGTCCGGGTCTGGCCCGGCCGGCCCTGGTAGATCGGGCCGCTGCTGGGCACGACGATCGCGTCATGAGGGGATCGCGGGGCTTTCATCGCGTGCGGATCAGGCCGTTGTGGAGGCTGGGTGGCCGGCCAGGGTCATTGAATCACAGAGCGATTCCTGCTCCAACTCACAGCGTGCACGCTGTGCTCGATCGACCCCCCGGCGCCCTCCCACCACCGGCCTGCCCGGTCTGGCGTGACCGCGATGGCTGAGCGTGCGCCCGATGCCGCCCCGGCCGAGGTGGCCGACCTGGCCGAGTCCTGCGTGCGTTTCGTCAAGGATGCGCTCGGGCTGGCGCTCGACTTCACGCCCGAAACGCTGCCGATCCTGGATCACTACCTCAGGCAGAGCGGCGACGCGGACAAGCCCGAGCTGCTGGCGCTGCTGGCGCCCGCCGCTGGCGCGTACTTCGGCGAGCTGGTGCGCCGCAACCTCTCGGGGGTGCGCTGGCACGCGCCCAAGGGCGACTATCCGGGGCACCGCCTCGAGTTCGAGTCCTTCTTTCTGAGCTTCAATCCGATGGGGGCGGCGATGGAGGTCCTGTCGATGGAAGACGTGCCGGGCTGGGGCGCGCACTTCCAGCTGCTCGACGACGCCCACGCGGTGCTGGCCGCGGCGCTCGAGGCCGAGGGCGAGGTCGAGCCGGAGGACTACTACACGCTGAGCCTGCGCTGGGAGACCCTCGAGCGCCTGGCGGACCGGCTGGCCGCGCTCGAGGCCCAGCAGCGCGAGCGCCGCCACTTCGGGCCCGAGGTCTATCGAGCCGCGCGCGGCGAGCGCGGCCCGGACGGCGCGCCGAGCTGATCGCCGAAACCAAGCGTGGCGGCCGCAGTGACCAGGCGCGGGGCCCCTGCTACCCTGGTCGCATTCCGGGTGCAGGAGGCCGTGGCGGGCGGTGCTCCCAGGAGGTGCGGCATGGACGGGGTTCGCATGGGGTTGTGCGCGTCGCTGCTGCTCGCGGTCGGGGTCTGGCTCGCGCCCCGCCCGGCCCAGGCCTGCGGAGGGCTGTTCTGCAACCGCGCGCAGCCGGTCAACCAGGCCGCCGAGCGCATCGTGTTTGCGAAGAACGCCGATGGCAGCGTGACCGCCGTCATCGAGATCCAGTACGAGGGGCCCTCTCAGAGCTTCAGCTGGGTGCTGCCGGTGCCCGGCGTGCCGAAGGTCGCCGTCTCGAGCACGCTCGCGTTCGACCGCCTGCAGCAGCTCACCGACCCGCAATACAACGTGCAGGCGACCTTCGACGACAGCTGCGGCGGGGCCGGCGCGCTCAACGCGCGCTCGGCCGCGGGCGGGACCTCGGCGATCATCCCTGCCGCCGACCACGTGACCGTGCTCGCATCCGGGAGCGTCGGCCCGTACGACTACACCGTGATCACGCTCGATCCCAATCTGGCGGCGCCGGCCGACGCCGCGGTGCAGTGGTTGATGCAGAACGGCTACGACGTCACCGACCTCGGGCCGAGCGTGCTGGGGCCCTATCTGGAAGACGGGCTCAACCTGATCGCGTTCCGCCTGAGCAAGGACAGCATGACCGGCTCGATCCGGCCGATCCTGATCACCTACGACGCCCAGCTGCCCTCGATTCCGATCCGTCCCACCGCGGTCGCCGCCGATGACGACATGGGCGTGCTGGTGTGGGTGCTGGGCGAGGCGCGCGCCATTCCTCAGAACTACAAGGCGCTCGAGCTCAACGAGGCGTTGATCGATTGGTTCAACCCCATGGACAGCTACGACGCGGTGGTGAGCGCGGCTGCAGATGAGGCCGGAGGGCAGGGTTTCGTGACCGAGCTGGCCCAGAGCAGCGACAGCCTGGCGGACGCCGTGCTGCAACCCTACGAGCGGCAGGCGTGGCAGCGCATCTCGAGCCAGCAATACGGCGATCCGGTTGCCTTCGTGAGCGACGCCCAAGCGAGCTTTGGCGGCTGGGATGGCTTCTCCGACGCGCTCGCCGATGCGGTGACGCTGCCTGCGGGGGTCAGCGTCAGCGACTTCGCGGGCTGCCCGCGCTGCTATGCAAGCCAGCCGGGCTTCGCGTTCGACGACGCGGCGTTCCTGAAGTCGCTGTTCGAGAAGGTGTACAAGCCGATGGACGACACCCAGAAGCTGCTCTCGTCGCTGCCCTACGTCACGCGCCTGTACACCACGATGAGCGCCGACGAGATGACCGTGGATCCCGCGTTCGACTTCAACCCCGACGCGGGCGACGTCTCCAACCAGCACACCGCCATGCAGACGATCGGCTGCGATCAGAGCTGGACCATGGTCTTGCCGCAGGGCGACGTGGTGGTCGGACGCGAGCTCGGAGTGTGGCCCAGCCAGGCGGCTAAGGGCCAACCCGCCGCGCGCAAGATCCTGCAGCTCGCCACCCAGGGCAAGGGCACGGTCATGCTCGACAACAGCGCCAAGATCACCAAGCTGCTGGCCAAGGCCGCGGCGGACCAGGGCGTCAAGGTCGTCTCCGGCGCAGACGGCGGCCCGCCCGTCGTGCTCAAGGGCGGCAGCTCCGGAGGCTGCAGCGCGATGGGGAGCAGCACGTCGCAGGCGTCGGCGGGCGCCTGGCTGCTAGGGCTGCTGTCGTGGTGCGGGCTGTGGTGGCGGAGGCGGGGGCGGTCGTAGAGTAGGGCCGCAGCAGCGGCGAGGGCGGGCACGCTTATGACTACGTGGTCGGCATCGCAACTGGTTCAAGGGCGGGCGGCGCTGGTGCGTTGGGGTTCGGGGCCATCGGGGAGCTCGCGCCAGTGGCCGCGGCCGAGCAGCAGGTGGCCTGGCACGCGGACCAGCTTGGGGGCCATGCGTAGGATGCCAAAGGGGCGGATCGCGCCGATCCGGTACTGCCCGGGCGAAAGGCCGTCGACCTGCAGCCGCCGTCCCGCCTCGACCCAGCCGATCGCCACGCCTTGCGCCAGGATGATCGCGCGGGTGTCGGTCTGGTTGTCGATCACCAGGCTGGCCGGCCCGCTGCCCGGCTGCGCGCGCGACGCCGGCAGGTGCGCGAACGCCGCTGGCTCCAGCAACAAGCCGCCGTCGCGCGGCGCGATCCGCGGCGGCGGGTCGACCTCGTCGGCGCGCAGGTCGCGCCCCGGCAGCTCCATCGGCACCACCGCGGTGAGCTCGCCGCTCCACGGGCCCACCCGAAAGCTGGGCGGTACCGAGCCGCCATCGCAGCGGTGCGTGAGCGCCTCGCGATCTTGATTCGCCCACTCGGCGAGCAGCCCGCAGACCAGCGCGGTCGGCAGCGGCTTGGCGGCCGGCGGCCCGTGGTCGCGCGACACGCCCACCAGCGCTCGGGCCCTATGGGTCTCGCGGCCCTCGAACCAGGCTGCGAGCTGCCCCGCGCCGAGCGAGCGGCCGCCGCGCGTATCGAACAGGTACACGCCCGGCAGATCGGCGCGCATGCGCACCTCGCTGCCTTCGGGCACCGGCCAACCCGGTCCCACGAAGCGTGCGCGCAGGCGGTTTTCGGACGCGTCCAGCTGCAGCTCGCCGGCCGGAGCGCGCACCGCGACGCGACGATCGCGGAACGAGGCCGGCACGTAGAAGCTCACGCGGTACACCAGGCGCGCGATGCGCACCGGCTCGTCGCCGCTCTCGACTTCGTCCGGCATCACCGCGGCGCGGATTTCGGGCTTGGTCCTGGCGGGCGCTTGTGGCCGCCCGGCTGGCGTGGCGCTCACCCGCAGCGCCCAGTCCCCTGCGTCCACCGCGGGCACGGCGGCGGCGGGCGCTCGCGCCGCGGGGGCGCGGGGGCTCGCGCTCGCGTCGCCGCTTCGCGAGCACGCAGCAATCAGCAGCGCCAGGGCGGCGAGCGGGAGGACGGCGCGCACGCTGCCCCAGATCGCACCGATGGACCGCGGCGGCAAGGGGCGCTGTCCCGGCGAGCCAAGCACGGGCGCGCGCGATCCTTCAACGCAGCGCGTCGCGTAGCGCGCCCAACGCCGGATCATGCTGCAGTGCTGCGCGCAGCACCGCCAGCAGCTCCCCGCGCTGGGTCGGGCTGAGCGCGTGGGACATCCTGGCCGCGGTCTGATCGGCGAGCCGCTCCAGCGCCTGCTCCGGGCTGAGCGCGCCGCTCTTGACCGCGTGCGCCAGCTGCGCGATCGGGTCGGTTCCGGCAGCCGCGGCCGCCGGTTCCGCCGAGCTCGCGCGTCCGGCGCTCTCGAGCGCTGCCCGAAAGCCCGCTTCCGGGCGCTCGGCCTCCGCGGCCTCCTTGGCGCCGCTGGCGGTCGGCCCGAGCGGGCCTGCCGGGCGTCGTCCATCCGGGGGTTTGATCGAGGTCATCGGTTCTCCGTGTCGTTATACCAGCTCCGCACCGGCGCTGCGGCCGCGGTCCTACCCCGGTTGTCGGCCGGTGGGGCCGCGCGGTTGCTGTCCGCTTGACGCACAGGGGAGCGCGTCCCTATGTTCTACACGGTCCCCACCCAGTACGCGGACGGTTTGGCGCAGGGCTTGCGCAACGCACCCACGGGGTCCGGGAGCTTGGGCTTCCGGACGGGTACCAGTAGGGTGTCGGAAGCATGGATCGAGAAGACGGGGGCAATCGAGAGCGCAGGGACGGGCCGGGGAACGCCGGAGCAGGCTGGTTCACCACCGGCGAGATGGCGCGCCTGAGCCAGACGACGCTGCGGACCGTGCGTTTTTACGAGGCCGAAGGCCTAATCGCCGCGCGGGCGCGCGCGGACGGCAGCCACCGCAAGTTCCCCGAATCCGAGCTCCAAAAATTACAGACAATCTCGGATTTGAGGGAAGCCGGTCTGTCGCTGCACGAGATCAAACATCTGATGGCGCTCAAGGCTGGCTGCAGCAGCGCGATCCAGGCGGCCTGCCAGATGTCGAGCGCGCTCACCGCGCGGATCGAGGAGCTGGAGCGGCGCGCCGCCACACTGCAGCGCGTGCGCGGCGAGCTGCGCTCGATGCTCGGCGCGCTGCAAGCGTGTCGTGAGTGCACCGATCCCGACTTCCCGCTGCGCTGTCACGACTGCCCGCGGGTGGAGCGCCCCGACGCTGAGCGCGCCACCCAGCTGCTCTGGAAGAACTGAATTCGCCCGCTCGCGAGTCCGCTCATCGTTCGCGCTAACTCCTTCAGCGCTCGCTCTGGCGCGCCAGCAGCTCGGCCTGGTGGTGGTTGCGCAGCGCCGTGAGCAGCTCCTCGATGTCGCCTTCGATGACCGCGTCGAGCTTGTGCAGGGTCAGCCCCAGCCGGTGATCGGTGACGCGGTTCTGCGGGAAGTTGTAGGTGCGGATCTTCTCCGCGCGTTCGCCGCCGCCGACCATGCCACGGCGTTCGGCGGCGACCGCGGCGTGCTGCTCCTCGGTGGCGGTCTTGAGCAGGCGCGCCCGCAGGATCTGCATCGCGCGCGCGCGGTTCTTGTGCTGCGAGCGCTCCTCCTGGCAGCGCACCATGATCCCGCTGGGCTTGTGAAACAGCTGCACCGCGCTGTTGGTCATGTTCACGTGCTGGCCGCCCGGGCCGCCGGAGCCGGTCGCCTGCATCTCCAGATCGCCTTCGTTGATCTGCACGTCCACCTCGTCGGCTTCCGGCAGCACCGCGACGGTTGCGGTTGAGGTGTGGATCCGGCCCTGGTTCTCGGTCGCAGGTACCCGCTGCACGCGGTGCACCCCGCCCTCGAAGCGCAAGGCCGAGTACACGCGATCGCCCTTGATCAGGGCGATCATCTCCTTGAGCCCACCGGTGGCCGACTCGCTGCTCGACAGCACCTGCACGCTCCAGCCCTTGCGCTCCGCGTAGCGGCAGTACATGCGGAACAGGTCGGCGGCGAACAGCGAAGCCTCCTCGCCGCCGGTGCCGCTGCGGATTTCCAGCACGGTGTTGCGCGCATCGTTGGGATCCCTGGGCAGCAGCAGCAGCGAGATCTGCGCCTCGATCTGCTCCCGCTGCTGCTCCAGCTCGGGCAGCTCCTCCAGCGCCATCTCGCGCAGCTCCGGATCGCTCAGCGCCTCTCGGTCCTCGCGGATGCGGCGCGCGTTGTCGAGATATCGCTGGTAGGCCTGCACCAGCGGCAGCAGCTCGCCGCGCTCGCGGGTCAGCTTGACGTAGCGCGTTGAGTCCGCGGCCACTTCCGGCTGGCACAGCAGATCCTCGAGCTCGTCGTAGCGGGCGCGCAGCGATTCGAGCTTGTCGGTCGGCAGCATCGGCTTACACCGGAATTCGGGCGCGGGAGCAAGACCGAAGCGCGTGCCGCCGGGGCAATCGCGGCAGCCCTCGCACGCCTGCAGCCCTGCGCCAGCGTGCGAGCGGCCCCCGCCCTCGCTACTTGCCGTACTTCTTGTTGAACCGCTCGATGCGGCCGGCGCTGTCCACCAGCTTCTGCTTGCCAGTGTAGAACGGATGGCATTCGGAGCAGATGTCGACGCTGAAGGAGCCGCGGGTCGAGCGCGTGACGAAGCTGGCGCCGCACGCGCAGGTGACCTGGGCCTCTTTGTACTCGGGATGAATTTCGGGCTTCATGGTGTCCTGTTGCGTTCCGCAAATAGGAACGTGGGGCGATAAGCTAGCAGAAACGGAGCCGAGCGCGAGCCAGTTGGCGCCGCAGGACCCGGTGCGGGTCCCCACCGGGCCGCGGGCGGGGAGGGCGTGGCCGGTGGCACGCCAACACCCGGTGACACGCCAACACTGGCCAAGAGCCGGACTTGTGGCGAAACTGCGGCGTAACGGTCCGCGCACGGCCGGCGGGGCCGGCCGCGCCGGCGGTTGCGAGGCCGGATCGCGCGCGATAGGCAGGGTCTTGTATGGGACAAAAACGCATCCACCTGGTCGTGAAGGGGCGGGTCCAGGGCATGTATTTCCGGGCTTCGGCACAGCGCGAGGCCAAGCGGCTCGGCCTGACCGGCTGGGTCATGAACCGCCCCGACGGCGGGGTCGAGATCGTGGCCGAGGGCGAGGAGGACCAGGTCAAGGACCTGCTTTCCTGGGCCCAGCACGGCCCCTCGACCGCGCGGGTCGAAAAGCTCGACACGCGCTGGCGCAGCTATACCGGCGAGTTCTCGGAATTCCGAATAGTTCCGGACTGATCGGGCCTGCGCGAAAAATTGACGGCGCGCGCCCGCGGCGGCAGTGTGGCGCGATGCGAGCTGGTGGCGGCGCAGCGATTCGCGAGCTCCCGGGCGGGGCTGCGGCGCCCCTGGCCCTGATCGGGTGCTGCTGCCTGGGCCTTTTGCTGGCGCGTCCGGCCGCCGCGGCGCCGCCCTTCCCGCCGCCGTCGCGCTGGCTGCAGGTGCGTGGTCTGGACGCCGCGGAGATCGCGCGGCTCACCGCCCAGCTCGGGGGGCCGAGCGAGGCGCAGCGCACGGCGGCGCAGCACGCGCTGGCCGAGCTGCACGCCGAGAGCTTGCCGGGAATCGCGCAGCGGCTGCGCGAGCTGCGCCGCGGCCGTCCTGATCCCGAGGCGGCCAAGGTCGCGCTGACCGCGTTCCGGCACGCGGCCGGCAGCCGCCGAAGCGACGACGACACCGACATTGCCCGGGGCGTGCTGGCGGTGCTGCGCGAGCGCCGCGATAAGGCGCTGCTCGCGATGGCCGAGCCGCTGCTGCTGTTGCGCTCGCTCGAGCGCGTCGCCACGCCGGAGGCGGGGCTGTTGATGGCCGACGTGCTCGAGCTCGATCCGCCGGGCGTGTGGGACGCCGAGCTGCGCCGGTCCCGCGAGCGCGTCGGCTTGTCGCTGCTGCCGGCGTTGATCAGGCTGCGCTCGCACGCCGATCCGCGTGTGCGGGCGTGGGCGCAGGCGGGCGTGCACGCGCTCGGCATGGATGATCCGGAGGTTGCGACCGACCAGCACGACGCGCACCTGGCGGCGCAGGTGGTGCGCGCGTACGGCGAGCCGCTCGACTTCCCGGCGATGCCGACGGTGGTGCGACTGGTCAGCTCGGACAAGCGCGAGCTGCGCGAAGCCGCGCGCGAGGTCACGGCGCGCTTCGGCAAGAACGCGATCTGGCAGCTGCGCGAGCTCTACGCGCAGGTCGCGGGGCGCGACGCCGACCGGCGCTGGGACGCCGAGCGCACCGCCAACGAGCTGTACGCGCTGCTCGATCGCGATGCGACCGAGGAGGCCGACACGCTGCTCGCGCAGGGCATGGCGCGTTTCGTCGCCGGGGACCTCGAGGGTATGCGCCAGCGCTACGATCGCCTGCTGGCTCGCCTCCCGCGCTACGCGGATGCCGCCAAGATGGCGCCGGGCTACGCCGCGCTCGGTGACGCGCGGCTCGCGCGCCATGCGTTCGAGCCGGCCCGCGAGGCCTATCGGCGCGCGTTGCGGCTCGCGCCCCAGGCGCCTGGCACGCGCCACCTGCGCGCCCAGCTGGCGTTCGCAAAGGGCCAGCTCGAGCTCAGCCACGGCGTGGTCGACCTCGAGGCGTACGCCCAGGCGCTGCGCTACGAGCCCGGCCATACGGCTGCGGCCGCCGCGCTCGACCGCCTCAGCGGCAAGCGTGCCGCGCGCGAGCGCACCCGGCGCAGGCTGGCGGCCGGCGCCGCGATCGCGCTGCTGGCGCTGCTGCTGGTGCTGCTGCTGCGCGGCCGGCGCGGCGCGCTGCCGCAGCTCACGGAGTGCGCCGATGACCGCGCGGCGTAGCGCTAAATGACCGATCGCGATTCGGGAACGGCCATGCCGATCGGTCAGTTAGCGGTGCGGCGGATGCCGCAGTACCGCGAGAGGGTGAATGCGCGAGGCTTTGCCTCGCGCGCAGGGAGTCGGCGCGACTCGCTGACAATCAAAGCAGAAATCAGAGTTTGTGATTCGATCCCGAATCGCGAGCTCTGATGTTAGAGGCCGGGCGCCGCGCGCAGCACCGGAGCGGCCGGGCCGCGGCGCGGCTTGGAGCGCGCGTCGAGCTGCCGGCGCGCGCTGCGGAACACATCGCTGAGCGCGGCCTGCAGGTTGGCGTCGGTGGTCTGTCGCGGCAGCCGCGCGCGCGCGCCCGTGCCGCCGCTGAGCTGCAGCACGACGCGGTAGCTGAGCGGGCGCGGGCTGCCCCAGGGCGAGGCCTCGATCACGACGTGGCAGCCGTGCAGCGGAGCCAGCTCGCTGAGCTTCTTGGCCTTCCTGCTGACCAGGTCGACCACCTCGGACGACGGCGCGAGTCCACGAAAGGTCACTTGCGGCAGCATGTTCGATGCCTCCTCACGCCCGGACTTCCCGAGCGCTTCCCTGGAGGCTATGCGTCGCAGATTGCGGGCCGATTGCGCGGCTGTTTAATCTGCGCGTGGCCGAGCCCGCGCTCGCGCTTCGGACCCCGGGGGCCCTATTTCGCGGCCGTGGCTCCGGGCTGGGGCTGAGCAGCGGCGGCGGCCTGGGTGGCCGCCTGGGCGGCCGCGGCCGCGGCGGCCTTGGCGGCGGCGGCTTCCTTCTCCTTGGCGGCCTTGGCCTCGGCGATGTTCCTGAGGTCCTGCAAGCCGTGCTCGAAGTCGGGACCGATCATCGAGTCCATGCTGAAGAACAGCCCGAAGAACTTGCCGACGAAGCCGCGCCCGCCGTCGCTGGTCCAGGTGACCTCGGTCTTGTCGCCGTTGGGCTTGAGGTCGAAACCGCCCTGCGCGACCGAGGGGAAGGGCTCGATGAAATGGGTCTCGAAGCGCAGCTTCAGCGGTGCCTCGTCCTCGGTGATCTTCATGTTGCCTTTGCCGGTCTGCCCGTTGCCTTGCCAGGCGTACTCCGCGCCCACGCCGCGCTCGGCGCCCGAGTAGCTGCGCTTGATGTCGGGGTCGCGCTTGTCCCACGGCGACCAGGCGTGCCACGCCTTGAGATCCTCGAGCTGCGCGAAGATGATCTCGGGCGGCGCCGCGATCGTGGCGGAGCGTTCGACGTGGTAGGTGTCCGGCCGCGTCGCCACGAAGACCGCGAAGCCGCCGATCACCACCACCAGTCCGATCAGGATTTTCTTGAGCATCGAGATCCCTCCCGCGGGCGCGGCCGGGTAGCGGCCGACCGCATGCTCGTCGCACGTCATCGCCCGGTGTGCAAGCGGCCCGGCGTCCAAGCCGAGCGTGAGGGCGCGAGTCGGCGCGGCGGGAGCGCGCGCCAGGGCAGCGCGTCCGCATCCAAGCGTGCGCGCTATCCGGAGCGCTCAGCGTTTGTCCCCGGGGGCAGGCATGGTAGTAACCCCGAGCAGCCGCAGGAGAGGACATGCCGGATTTTGCATATCAGGAGCTGCTTCCGCTCGGGGCCGACGACACGCCCTACCGCCGCCTCGAGCAGGGCCAGGTGTCGACCGCGCGCTTCGAAGGCACGAGCGTGCTCAAGGTGCCGCCCGAGACGCTGACGCTGCTGGCGCGCGAGGCGATGGGTGAGATCGCCCACTTTCTGCGGCCGGCCCACCTGCGACAACTGCGCAAAATTCTCGACGACCCCGAGGCCTCGGCCAACGACAAGTTCGTGGCGCTCGACTTGCTCAAGAACGCGAGCATCGCCGCCGGCGGCGTGCTGCCGATGTGCCAGGACACCGGCACCGCGATCGTGATGGGCAAGAAGGGCCAGCAGGTGTGGACCTCCGGCAACGACGAGGAGGCGCTCGCGCGCGGTATCTACGAGACCTACGCCCAGCGCAACCTGCGCTACTCGCAGCTGGCGCCGCTGAGCATGTACGAGGAGAAGAACACCGGCACCAACCTGCCGGCGCAGATCGAGCTGTATGCGGAGCAGGGCGACGCCTACAAGTTCCTTTTCATCGCCAAGGGCGGCGGCTCGGCCAACAAGAGCTACCTGTACCAGGAGACCAAGGCGCTGCTGAACCCCAAGAGCCTGCTGGCCTTCCTGGACGACAAGCTGCGTTCGCTCGGCACCGCGGCCTGCCCGCCGTATCACCTGGCGGTGGTGATCGGCGGCACCAGCGCCGAGCACAACCTCAAGACGGTCAAGCTCGCCTCTACCCACTATCTCGACGCGCTGCCCAGCAGTGGCAGCGCGCTGGGGCGCGGCTTTCGCGACCTCGAGCTCGAGGCGCAGGTGCTGGAGCTGGCGCAGAAGATCGGCATCGGCGCGCAGTTCGGGGGCAAGTATTTCTGCCACGACGTACGCGTGGTGCGGCTGCCGCGCCACGGCGCCTCGTGCCCGGTCGGCATCGGCGTCTCGTGCGCGGCCGACCGCCAGCTGAAGGCCAAGATCACGGCGGTTGGCGTGTTCATCGAGCAGCTCGAGCACGATCCGGCCAAATACCTGCCCGAGGTGGAGGACCACGAGCTCGAGTCCGGCGTGGTGCGCCTGGACCTCGACGCGCTGGGCATGGCCGGGCTGCGGGCCGAGCTGCACAAGTATCCGATCCGCACGCGGCTCTCGCTCAACGGCTCGCTGGTGGTGGCGCGCGACATCGCCCATGCCAAGCTCAAGGAGCGGCTCGATCGCGGCGAGGCGCTGCCCGAGCACTTCAAGCAGCACATCGTGTACTACGCCGGGCCGGCCAAGACGCCGGCGGGTTACGCCTCGGGCAGCTTCGGCCCGACCACGGCCGGCCGCATGGACGGCTACGTCGATCCGTTTCAGGCCGCGGGCGGCAGCCTGGTGATGCTGGCCAAGGGCAACCGCTCGCCGCAGGTCACCGCGGCCTGCCAGAAGCACGGCGGCTTCTACCTCGGCTCGATCGGCGGGCCGGCCGCGCGGCTGGCGCAGGATTGCATCACCAAGGTCGAGGTGCTCGAGTACCCCGAGCTCGGGATGGAGGCGATCTGGAAGATCCGCGTCAAGGACTTCCCCGCGTTCATCGTGGTCGACGACAAGGGCAACGACTTTTTCGCCGAGCTCCGCAAGGGCTCGCTTTCGGTGGTGAAGTGAGGGAGGCCGCGCGATGACGGACGCGAGCGAACGAGTCGAACCCTGGCTGCGGGCGTACGTGAAGCGCAACGGCGGCGTGGCCGGCACGGTGCACTTGCTCGGGACCGAGCAGCTCGAGCTGCAGGCGTCGCTGAACATCCCGCCCAAGGTGGTGGAGGTCGTGCGCGCCATCCCCAAGGGCAAGGGCATGGCGGGGCTGGCCTGGGAGCGCGACGAGCCCGTGCACACCTGCAACCTCAAGAGCGACGACAGCGGCGATGTGCGGCCGGGCGCCAAGGCTGTGGACGCCAACGCCGCGGTCGCGATCCCGATCCACGACAAGGCCGGCGCGGTGCGCGGCGTGGTCGGCATCGCCTACATGGGCGAGCGCGACATCACCGAGGCCGAGCTGATCTCGCTGTGCGAGCAGGCCGAGCGCCTGCCTTAGTTCCCGTCCAGAAGCGTCCAGGAGCGGCTTGCGTCCTCGGCCCGGCCCGGCGGCGTACGAGGAGTACGCCTCGGTCCGGTCCTGCGGGCGCGCACGCTCCTGAACGGGAACTGGGTCTTGTCCAGAAGCGTCCAGGAGCGGCTTGCGTCCTCGGCCCGGCTCAGGGGGCGGAGACGAAGCGGACCTGGCGCACCTGGTGCAGCCGAAAGCGGCTGTCGCTGTCGAGCGCCGGGTCGGTCGTGCCCGACACCGTGCGCGTGATCACGGCGGTGACGTTGCACGATTCCTTGGCCTGGCTCTCCCAGGCGGTGATGGTCTTGTGCTTGATCTTGAACTTGCCCGGATCGCCGCCGACCTTGAAGTCCGCCGGCACGATGCAGTCGCCCGAGATGTGGATCGCCACGTCAGCGCCGCTGTCGGCCGGCGACCAGGTCAGCACGACGTCCGCCAGCTTGCGCGAGATCGGCTTGGCGAAGTTGCTGGTGATCTCGAAGGGCGGCGGCAGCGTGCCCTTGCTGTTGGGCGCGGGCGCATCGACGTCGCGCGCCAGCCCGACCACGAACTCGCCGCCGCTGGTGGCGAACTTGGCCTCGTAGCCGCCGGTGGCCACCGCGTTCATGTCCTTGTGCTCGCCGCCGGCCTGCGCGCTCAGGCGGTCGCCGCCTTCGAGCACCACGTGGGTGTTGCTGTTCGCGCCGCCCACCACCAGATCGGTGTTCACCGTCGACTCACCCTCGCGCTGCGAGCTGACGTCGATCAGCGCGACCACGCCTGCGGTGCGGATGTTGCGCGACGAGGTGGTCGCGCTGCACGCCATGCCGGACAACGCCAACACCACGCAAAGCCCCGAGCGCCGAATCTGCATGAGCCCTCCAAATCGCCGAGATGGAGCCGCAGCATAGCCGATTAGGCGCTACTGCTCCCATTCTCTCGTGATCGGATTTCTGCGTGCGACGGGCTCGGGCTTCGCGGCACCGGAGGGGGCGCGGAGGACCGGTCGCGTGCGGCTCACGGCGGCGCGACCGGTCCATCAGCACGCGCGTTCAGGGCGCGCTCTTGGCGTAGTCGGCGAGGCGGGTGCCGATGGCGCGGATCAGGCGCCCGGCGGTCTCGCCGAAGTCGTCCGCGCAGATGCTGCTCAGCACGCCGTTGGCGCCGAAGCCGCTCGCTATCTCGACCAGGCGGCGCGGTGGCGTGGCCTCGCCGTCGGCACCGGCGCAGGCCGGAACGATCTTGTCGTCGCTGACATTGGGCGTGCCACGGTCGTCGACCTGCACCTGCATCGTGGGGTCATCCAGCACGGCCGCGTAGTCCGGCTCGCCGCTCTCGGGCACCAGCGCCTGAGGGATGCCGGCGATCACGGCGAAGATCAGGTTGTCGTTGTCGGGGCGCAGCGCGCGCAGGCCGTCCTCGTAGCGCGCGGTCGGATACAGCAGCGACGTGCTCAGCGCGCAGCGGGCGTTCAGGCCGATCTGCGCCAGGTCGCTTTCGGGCGGCAGCATGGCAGGCGGGGTGAAGATCGCCGGATCGGATACGGAGCAGTCGTCCTCGTCGGTCACCACGACCACCACCAGCAGCGAGTCCGGGCGCAGGAAGCCCGCGTTCTCGTCCTCGCCGTGACCGGCGCCGGCCAGGAAGCTCACGCTGTCATCGCCCGCGGGCCACAACGCTTTGAGCGCGGCCTCGAGCGGCTGCTCGAAGCCGCAGCCCCCGGTGCCCACCACCGGCACGCAGGCCACCGTGTCGACCGTGGCCAGCGCCGCCTTGCTGCCGTCGTACGCCAGAAAGCCGGGATAAGACGCCTCGCACCCGGCCAGCTCGGTCTCGCCCGGCCGCACGAACGTCCCGTCTTGCCCCAGGCCCACGCAACTCGCGATGCCGGTGTCGACCGCATCGGAACCGACGCCCATGTCGGTCGTGACCACCGCCACGTTCACGCTGGCGGCCGGGGGGAAGCTCATGTCCGCGGTCTGGCCGGTGGTGAGCGCGTTGAGCATGCGCGGCAGCTGCTGCTTGAGCGCCTCTTGCTTGGGTGAGACCGAGTCCGAGTTGTCGATCACCAGCAGGATGTCGACCTTGTCGAGCTTGCGCAGCGGCGCGCTGCTCTGCGCGCAGCCCTGCTTGTCGGCGCAGTTGCTCGCGACGAGCCTGGGATCCTGCGCGCAGCCCGCGAGCGCCAGCAGCAGGCTCGAGGCACACAGGACCGTGCTGCACGCGACGCAGGGGCGCGACCCCAGTGGGCCGCAGCGGTGCATGGGTGGGCGTTTGGACATCGGGAGACCTCCGGGTTGGGTTCACTCGGTGGGTGTGCGCGGCGCGCTCGCGTTGTGAGCCGGCGCGGCGCTTTGCTGCGCGAGCAGCCGGCGCAGGCGCGGCCCTTGGGGCGAGCTCGGATAGCGGAGCAGGAACGTGTGCGCAGCGCGCTTGGCCTGCGCGTCGCGCTGCAGCGCCAGCAGCGCGTCGATGCGCAGCCCGTCGCGTTCTTCGCACAACAGCCCGCGCGGGAAGCGGCGGGCGTGCTCGACCAGCAGCCCGAGCGCCTGCTCGGGGTCGCGGGGCAGCGCGTGCGCGGCGTTCGAGATCAGCGCGAGCTCGGCTTCGGGGTCGGGGCGTTGCGCCGCCGCCGCGGCGGGCACGGCTGCGCGCGCGTGGGTGCGCGCCGCACGCGGTTGCGTGGCGCGCGTGCGCGGCGCCGGATCGGGCGCGCGTGCGGGCTTTCGCGCACCCTGCTCGTCCGTCGCACGCTGCTCGCTCGCCGCGTGCTGGTCGGAACGCGCCACGTGCGGCGCCCCTGGCGCCGGCATTGCGGTCGCGCGCGGCACGGGTCGCGGCGCGCGCTCGGTCGCCGCGCGCGTGCCGTGCAGCGCCGCGAGCCCGGCCAGCGCCAGCAACAGCAGCGCGGTCTTGGCCGCGATCGGCGCGCTCGCCGCGCCGGCGCCTGCGGCCGGCGCACCCGTGGGCCCGAGCTCGGCGCCCAGGCGCGCGTGCAGCGCGGCCAGACGCCGGGCATCGCCGAGCTGCGCGCGCGCCTCGCGTAGCGCACGCGCGAGCTCCGAGCGCGGCGCTCCCTCGCTCAGCCGGCGTGGCTCAAACATGGCGCGTACCTCCCGGCTCGGGCTGGTCGCCCATGGCCGCCCGCACCGCACGCCGCGCTGCATACAGCCGCGCGTAGAGCGTGAACTTGGAGCAGCGCAGCGCCTCGGCGATTTCCTGCATCGAGAGCTGCTCGATCTCGAACAGCACGAACACCTGCCGCTGCGGGTCGGGCAGTCGTTCCAACGCCGCATCGAGCTGCCGCAGCGCCTCGCTCGCGAGCAGGCTGCGCTCCTGGGTTTGCTGGGCGGCCGGCTCGTCCGCCTCGTCCAGCGGGCGCTCGCGCCTGCGGTAGGCGCGGCGGCGATGGTTGCTGCACACGCGGATGCAGATGCCGTAGACCCAGCTCTTGACGCTGGAGCGCCGCTCGAAGCCGGGTAGGGCGCGGTGAATCGCCAGCAGCAGCTCCTGCATGACGTCGTCGAAGTCGGCCTCGGCCACGCCCATGCGCGGCAGCACGCGTGCCAGGTACGGTCCGTAGTCGTGCACGATCTGGTCGAGCTCCAGGGGCCTCGGCGGCCCGTGCGCGCCGGCCGCGGCCTCGCTGCGGGAGCGCAGGTCGGGCTTGGCGGCGAACGGACGCACGAGCGGGGTGTTCAAGGCGGCAAGCCGGGGCTGCAGCACCCGGTCCTCACGGTGAGTAGCCGCGGGGCCGCTCGCTTTGCGAGCGCCGCTCAAAAAAGCTCGACGCCGAGCCCGAGCTGGCCGCCCACCCCCAGCGCCGGCATCGAAAACACCGTCGCGCTGCGGCCGTCGGCCGTGGTGTAGGCCGCGCGCGGTCGCGACAGCCGCAGCCCGGCGTGCACGACCAGCTCCACGTAGACGGGCGCCCACAGCCGTGCGCGCGCACCCAGCAAGGGCCCGGCCTGCAGCCAGTACAGGCTGCTCTCGCCGCTGCTGAGGAAGCCGCCGGTGCGCACGCCCAGCCTGCCGCCCTGGAGCTGCAGGCACGCGAACAACTCGCTGGCGGAGAACGCGAGCGCAGACGGACAGGCTGAAAGCGAGACGGCCTGAGGCGCGAGACGCAGCCATTGCCCCGTGACGCGGCCCGTCGCATCGCTGATCGACTCGCGCACCGGCAGACCGAAGCCCGCGGCGAGCCGCAAGCTGCCGATGCCGCGCGCGCGCAGCGCTACGTCGAGCGACGGCCAGAAGGTGCCGCTCGGCTGCACGCCCGTTACCACCCCGAAGCCCGCGGCTGCGGAAAGCCCAAAGCGGGCCACGCGCGGCGGCCGCTCGGCGTGGGGCTCGCCCTGCGCGGACGCGGCGCGCGCGGTCGGCGCCGCGGGCGCCGGCGGCGCGGCCGGCGGCGCGGCCGGCGGCGCGGCCGGCGGCAGGCCCCTAGCATCGAGCGCGCTCGGCTCGCCAGCGAAGAGCGCGTCGAGCGCCGCGGCCACGTCGGGCGGCAGCGCGATCCCCTGGCCTCCGGCGGCTGCACCCGGGCTGGCGTGAAGCGTCAGCGCGATCACCAGCGCGATCACGTCATCGAGCCGCCGGCAATCCCGATCGTCGAGCCAAAGCTCGCGGCTACCGTAGATCTCGCCCTGCGGGTTGCCGACCTGCAAGCGGACGGCGAAGCCCTGCGCCCGGGGCGCCACCGAGCCCTCGATCACCAGCAGCGCGTCCGGCGCGGGCACGAACGCCGGCTGCCCCAGGCGCTGCTCGACGCGGGCCGCCAGCTCGGCCGGTGCGATGCACTGCTCGGCGCCGGCCAGCCGCACCCACTGCAGCGCGGGCCCGCGCGCGGGACGCGACTGGGCGCGCGCCGGCGATGCGAGGCTGGCCACGCACAGCAGCCCGAGCGCGGAGAGGCGGCGCGCGTTCATCGCACGCACGGTTGCACGCTGCGCGGTCGCGTCGCCAGCCCCGCCTGCGACTCCCGGCCGCGGAGCGCGGCTCATTGCATCAGGTGCTGATCGACGATCGCTTCGGCCTGCGCCGGCAACACGCCCGTGGCCCAGCCCAGGTCGAGCGAGGTGAAGCGCTCGCGGATCTGCGCGCCGTTGTGGACCGCCCACAGGAAGCGCTCGCGGCTCAGCCCGAGGTCGCCGATGCGGTGCGCGGCCCCGGCCTGCACGAGCACGCCCTTGACCCACGCGGCGCTCTTGAGCCCAGGCGAGAGCGCCGCGCGCAGCTGCCCCCAGCGCTCGCCTTGTTGCAGCCGCTCGACCGCGGCGCGCAGGCGCGCGCCTTGCTTCTGGTGGTGCTCGGCCACCGCGTCCGCGATCGGGCCCCAGCCCGCGCGATCGAAGGGTAGCGGGCCGGCGAAGAAGCGCGGCGCTTGCAGCGCGAGCACGCGCTCGTACACCGCCGCCGCGAAGATCGTGCCCAGCCCCACCTGACGGCCGTGCAGGTCGTGGGCGCCGCCCTCGGCGTCGGCGCGCATATCGAGCGCGTGGCTGATCAAGTGCTCTCCGCCCGAGGCTGGCAGGCTCGATCCCTGCAGCGTCATCGCGCAGCCGGAAAACACCAGCGCCTCGAACAGGGCGCTGACCGCGCCTTCGCTGCGTTTGGCCAGCGCCGCTGGGTCGTTCAGCAAGCGCTGCTCGACCTGATCGCTGATGCCCGCGATCGCCGCGCTGTAGGGCTCGTCGAACAGCAACGCGTTCATTCGCCAGTCGGCGCCGCTCACGCTCTTGGCGATGATGTCGCCGAGGCCCGCGCTGGTCAGCGTGTGCGGCGCCGCCGCGAGCACGCGCGGGTCGGCCGCGATCAGACGGTGCGCGCGCGCGTGGATCAGCGTCTTGACCCCGCGCACCGCTGGCGCGACGTTGGCGGCGGCATAGCCGTTCATCGAGGCCGCGGTGGCGAAGATCGCGGCGGGCATCCCGCGCTCGAACGCGATCCACTTGGCCAGATCGCTGATCACGCCGCTGCCGACGCCGACCAGCACGTCGCCCTGCGGCAGGGCCGCCTGCAGCTCCCGCAGGGTCAGGTCATCGCAGCGGGGCGTGTGCCTGCCGGCGTCGGGCACCAGCAGCTCGTGCACGCCGAAGCCCTGGGCGCGCAGCGCGTGCAGGCAGGGCTCGCCGGCCGCGGTGCGCGTACGGGTGTCGAAGAGCACCAGCGCGCGCCGGCCCGGCGCCTGCTCGCACAGCGCGGCCGCGAGCTGGGCCGCGGCGTCGTGGCCGAGCAGCAACTGGCGCGGGAGCGTCTCTCGCTTGTCGCGCAGCTCGCTTGCGACCCGTGGCCCCAGCGCGTCGAACAGCTGCATCAGCGGCGCGATCCGTCGACGATGCGCACGATATCGCGGACCAGCTCGGTCGGCTTGAACGGCTTGCGCAGCCAATGCGAGCCGCCCGGCTCCTCGTTCCAGCCGAGCTCGTCGGGGCTCGCCGCCGAAAGGATGACAATCGGCATGCCGGCGCCGCGCTCCCGTGCGGCCTCGCGGAAGTCGCGGCCGTTCATGTCGGGCATCATCGCGTCAGACACTACCACGTCGAAGCTATTCTGCTCGAGCAGCGCGAGCGCCTCGCTGGCCGAAGCGACGATGGTGGCGTCGAAGCCGCCGACCTGGCGCAGCGTCAGCAGCAGCAGGCGCTGGGTCACCGGGTCGTCGTCCATTGCGAGCACGCGCAGGGCCCGTTCTCCGGACGCGATCGAGCGCGGGCGGCTCGACGCGCGCACGCTGCGGCGAGTCGCCGGGCCGCCGCTGCCGGGATCGGGCGGAGGCGGTACCGACATCGGCTCGGGCGGCTTGCTCGAGCGGCCCTTGGCCTCGGCCAGGTCCGCGAGCTGGCGCGCCATCTGCCCGACGGTCGCCGGCGGCGAGATGCTGGCGCGTTGCTCGAGCTGAGCCGCGGCCTCGGTCAGATCTTGATGGCCGTAGGTGCCGGCCACTCCCCGCAACCTGTGGCTCTCGCTCTTGATGTCCCGGCGCGCCTGCTCGTCGCCGTCCTCGAGCCTGCGCGCCATCTCGCGCAAGGCTGTGGCGCGGTCCACCAGGCCGGCCTCCATCCTGTGGCGGAGCATAGCCAAGCGGGCTTCGAACTCCGCGAGCCGATCGGATGCACCCATTCGGGGATCGATTGTGCCGCAAACGGGCGCCCCTAGATATGTAGGCAAGCCGGGCCAAACGGCTCCGCCTTGGCTACAGCAGCCATGCGCTGTCGCGCGCCCGCGTCCAAGTCTTTGGAGCCGATCTCAACACCTGTTCGCGGCCCCTTGCGGGCGGGACGGGTCCGTGCGCTGCGTTGGGCAAGCTCGAAATACACTGAGTATTCCTGTGCTCGCCTGCCTTGCGCCCGAGCCCATCGCGCTCCGAAACCCGCTCGCGCCGGGTATTGAGATCGCCTCTTAGTCTGTGGTGCGCCGAGCGACCGGGTGTAAACTGACCTTCTCCCGGTAGGCGCGAGCTGGGTGGAGCCCGATGCGATGAACCGCGGCGGCGACCAAAAGACAGGTTGGGCTCGGGGCGGGCAAGACCCGGCGGCCCTGGACTCGACCGAGCCGCAGTCGGTGCGTCCGCTGCCGAGCCACGACGACCGCACCCCGACCAGCCTCGGCGCCTCGGGCGAGGCGGACGCTCCGGAGCGCGCCTGGGAAGGGCCCCAGGCCGGGACGTTGATCGACGGTGCCTACCGCGTGGTGGGTCCGCTCGGCCAGGGCGGCATGGGCATGGTGGTGCTGGCGCTGGACGAGCGCCTGCAGCGCGACGTCGCGATCAAGCTGATCAGGCCTTCGTACCTCGCCAACAACAAGGCGCGCGAGCGCTTCTTGATCGAGGCGCGTGCGATGGCGCGCGTCCGCCACGAGAACGTGGTCGAGATCTTCTCTTTCGGCGATCTCGGAGGCTCGCCGTATTTCGTGATGGAGTACATCCCTGGCAGCAACATCGCCAACTGGCTCGACGATCTGATCCTCGAGGACAAGCTGCCTTCGATCGACGAGGCGCTCGGTTACCTGGACCAGATCTGCCGCGGGCTGCGCGCGATCCACGCCTCGGGGGCGGTGCACGGCGACCTCAAGCCGAGCAACATCCTGCTGGGGCCGGCGTCGCGGGTCGCGATCGCGGATCTGGGGCTGTCGCGGTTGTTCGATCACACCGGCACCGTGGGCGACCACCCGATGGCCGGCACGCCGGCCTATCTGGCGCCGGAGTTCTCGCGCGTCGACCTGCCGCCGCGCCTGTTGCAGCGCTCGGACATCTATTCACTCGGCGTGATCGCCTACGAGATGCTGACCGGGCAGCCGCCTTACGACATCGTGAGCACCCACGACATGCTAAGGGCGCAGGGCTCGCCGCCGTCGCTGCCGAGCAAGCTCAGGCCGGAGCTGACTGCGGCCTTCGACTCGCCGCTGCTGTCGGCGCTGTGCGTGGACCCGGCCCAGCGGACGCCGAGCGCCGACGATCTGCGCGGGCAGCTGCTGCGGGCGCGCGAAGCGATCGGCGCCCGAAGCAGCCAGCTGCGGATCCTGGTCGCCGACGACGACGTGGACTTCCTGGCGCTGGCGCGCGAGACGCTGGCCTACGGCTTTCCCGGCGCGGAGATCGAGATCGTGCGCGACGGCGAGGAGGCGCTGGCGGCGATCGACCGCCAGCCGGCCTCGCTCGCGGTGATCGACCTCGACATGCCCGGGATGAACGGCGTCGAGCTGACCGCGGCCCTGCGCGCGAACTACAGCATGCCGATCGTGGTGTGCACGGCCTCGGGCGGGGCGCCCGACTGGCGCCTGCTGTCGTCGATCGGCGCCGACGGGTTCCTGGTCAAGCCGATCGATCCGTTCGCGCTGATCACGCTGGCCCGCAAGATGCTGGACGGCCGCTAGCTATAGCTAGTGCAGCGTCTGCGAGATCGAATCAATCCTCGCGAGCGATGAGGGCCCGATCGCGGCGTTGCCACAGCTTGAAATACACGGAGTATTCCTGCGCTGCGGCGCCTTGCGCTCGGACCCACCTCACTCACGATCGCTTGATCCCATCTCGCGGACGCTGCACTAGCCGCCATACGCGACGGCGTGGATCGAGGAGATTCACAGGAAGCCGGGAAGACGGGAAGAAGAAACTAGATCCGGGCTTCCCGCCTTCCTGTCTTCCTGTTGCCTCTCCGAATTGGCGGTCTGCCGGGGCGCTCGGTGCGCCGTTGGCGCGCGTGCCGGCGAGGCAAAACGCCCCCGGAGCGCTCTCTTCTCCTGACCCCGGGTGAATCTCCGCGCGCGTTGCGGTAAGAGTAGCTCCGCGAATGAGCGACTCGGAGGGTGTTCTGCGGAGGAGCGGACGGTATGCGGGCTGGGCCATGGGCGCGTGGTGTGCGCTCGGGTTGCTCGCGTGCGGCTCGAGCGAGCCGCCGATCAACCGCGTGGGCGTGGATGCGGTCGAGAAGACCATATTCCAGGGCTCCTGGTACATGGCGCGCACCGTCATCAGCGTCGACTACCAGGGCTCGGCGCTCGGCACCTTCCCCGGCGATGCCGCTAGCGACGCGGCGCAGGTGTTTACGGCGATGCCGCGCATCCGCTGGGTGATCGACGAGAACTATCTATTCGCGTATCGGGATTACGAGCTGACCCAAGGCGGGGACGGACAGAGCACCTCGCCCGCCTCCAGCCCCGACGCCATGACCGGCGCTGCCGGCGCTGCGGCCGCGGGCACCGCGGGCGCGCCCGGCAACTCCACCGACAGCATTCTCGGGCAGCCGGTGGCCGCCTTCAAGATTGAGAAGCACTTCGACATCCGCCGCGACTACAACCCGTCGACCGGCGAAGAGCTCAATGTCGTGGTCGAAAACGACACCGACAAGCGCTGGTACGACCGCAAGTACATGCGCGTCGATTGGTCCAAGAACCTGCTACCCGGCTATTACGGCCAGACCTACGACCTCAACGAGCTCTTGGGCAGCTGGAAGCGCGAGCCCGCCGACATCTACGTGCAACAGGCGTCCTCCTTTCCGGACTCGTGGCAGCCGCGCTTCGACCGCATGCCGTGCGATGGCTCCAAGGACACCAGCAAGGCGTGCACGCAGCAGGATCGCGACTTCGCCGACGACTACGAAAGGGGCGAGCTCTACCACATGAGCTTCGTGACCCAGGAGCTGCTCTCGCCGGACCAGGTCCAGGACCCCGACACCGGCCAGATGGTCAACTGGTGCACGGCCGTGCGCTACAGCGACGCGCCCGCCTGCACCTCGGTCGCGTCGTACGTGCGCACCAGCTTCCTCAAGGTCAGCGACAAGCGCCAGTACGAGCCCGTCGACTGGGTGGACAACCGCTTCGACCGCTTCGGCTTCTTCCGCCTGGAGCAGCCCACGCGCGACCGCAGCACCGGCAAGCCCGACGATCCGGCTTACTTCAGCACCGACTTCCTCAACTACAGCATCAACCGCCACAACATCTGGAAGCAGTGGTTCGACAAGAGCGGCAAGCCGCTGCCATACCGCGATCGCGACGTGCGGCAGGTGGTCTGGTACACGACGCCCGAGCTGCCGGCGCACCTGGTGCAACCCGCGTTCGACGTGGTGGGCCAGTGGAACGAGGTGCTGATGGACACCGTGCGGCGCCTGCGCGGACAGGCGCCCGCGGTATATCCCGATGTCGATTGCCAGACTGACGATCCCGATGGCTATTGCTATTGCCAGAAGGATCCCAACGGCGACGTGATCCGCCCGACCTGTCCCGGGCGTTACGACCCCTTCAAGACGCGCGACGACTACGGTCCGGGGGTTCAGAATCCCTACGACTGCTATGTGGCGGTGCCTTCGCACGCCGAGCCTGACCTCAATGACCCGAAGCTCGCCGACCAGGACTTCAACGGCTGGTTCGACGCGCACTTCAGCGGCAGCGAGTGCGTCAGCGTGCTGCGCGTCAACAGCTGCAACAAGCGCTCGATCGCGGCAAACGGGGGCACCGCCGACGGGCTCAATTGCCAGGAGCGCGGCGACCTGCGCTTCAAGTTCCTGAGCTACGTCGATCAGCCGGGTACGGGCTTTCTGGGCATCGCCACCCTGCGCGGCGACCCCGTCACCGGCGAGGTGCTGACCGGCGACGCCAACATCGGTGGGCCCGCGCTGGACCAGTTCCGCACTTCGGCTCTGCTCACCTATGACTTGGTGCACGGCACGGTCAGCGAGAACGACATCGTCGCCGGCGACGACGTGCGCACCTATCTCGGCAACATCGGCCACATCGACCTGCCGGCACGGCCGCGCATCGACTTCAGCGTCGCGCCCGATAGCCGCACCGCGATGACGCAGGCGGCCCGCAACGAGATCGACAACCGCATGCAGCTCGCGATGCAGCGCATCTCGCAGCTGCAGGGGCCGGACGGGCGCGCAAACATCTTCAGCGACCGCAGCCAGAAGCTGATTGGCAGCGACCTCGAGCGCAAGCTCAACTCCGGCCCCGAGGCGCTGGTGGCGGCGGGCGTGCAGCAGATCCAGCCCGGCGACGATCCGCAGGTGACCGACGCGATGCTCGACCGCATCTCGCCGTTCCGTAATGACATCCAGGACGTGCTGGCGCGCACCCGCGACAGCGAGAACAAGCTCTCGCGTGCCAACGTCGAGCTGCCCAACGAGTACGTCGATCACTCGGTCGAGTCGTTCGTCGACAAGCACCTGGACTGGCCGCGCGCGCGCCTGGAGTTCGTGCTCAACCGCCTGCTCTATCGCCAGACCGAGCTACACGAGCTGGGCCACTGCTTCGGCCTGCGCCACGACTTCGGCGCGAGCGCGGATGGGCAGAACTATTCGCCCGAGTACTACGACATCGTGGCGCACATCCCACTGCCCGATCCGAAGGACTACGACAAGGACGGCACCGAAGGCCTGAGCGCGAGCGAGCAGCAGGCTTTCGACGCCGACTACGACAAGGCGCGCGCCGACCGCGAGCTCGCCGGCATCGACGGCGCGATGAGCTCGTCGGTGATGGAGTACACCTCGAACTGGTACGAGCGCCTGCAGCCGCTCGGCAGCTACGACAAGGCGGCGATCGCCAATGGCTACGGCGATCTGGTGGAGGCCTACGACGGCTCGAGCGATCCGACGGCGCCGCGCGTGACGTTCAAGAACTACGCCGGCGGCGAGCTGTGCGAGACCGACGCGGATTGTCCCTATTCGGCCGACGGCTCGCGCTCGAGCTTGCTGCTCGACACCAATATGGAGGCGGGCATCAGCCA
The DNA here is from genome assembly GCA_963778655.1 of uncultured delta proteobacterium. Classification (GTDB taxonomy): domain Bacteria; phylum Myxococcota_A; class Polyangia; order Polyangiales; family JAFGIB01; genus CAVZVA01. Next base: position 18,307 of record CAVZVA010000003.1, on the reverse strand, counting down.
GCGCTGCGTGCCGAACCCGGACACGCCGGACACCAAGCTGTGCTCGAGCTTCGACGCGGACCTGGCGCAGAGCGCACAGGACGGGGGGCGCTATCAGCCGCTGACCTATCGCTTCTGCAGCGACGAGCGCGCCGACAGCACGCTCGGCTGGTGCAATCGCTTCGACGAGGGCGCCAGCTACCGCGACATCGTGCGCAACGTCGAGGACGACTACGAACGGATGTACCCGTTCTCGGCCTTCCGCCGCTACCGCAAGAGCTTCGACATCTCGACCTACCAGAGCGCGTTGCTCGGACGGCGGCTGGACGTGCTGCAGAACGTCTACCAGAACCTGATCTTCCAGTACACGTCCGATCCGGCTTTCCGCCAGCAGACGGGCGCGTTCGGCTTCTACGACGAGTTTCTGGCCACCACCGACATCCTGAACTTCTACGCGCGCATCCTGGCGCAGCCGAACATCGGCGGCTACGTCTACGATCCGCAGACCGGCACCTACGTCCGCGGCTTCACCGACCCGAGCGCGCAAGCGGCAGATCTCGCGGTCCCGTTCGGGCTCGGCCGCTATTTCAGCTCCGACTACCAGACCGGCCTGAGCGGGATCGAGCGCATCGAGCGCGTCGGCAGCTTCTTCGACAAGGTCTGGGTGATCCAGCTGCTGACTGCGCGCGGCTCGCAGGCCAACTACACCCGCGACGTGGCCTTCTACGCCAATTTCTACGACCTCTTTCCCAACGAGATGCAGCAGATCTTCAACGGCATGATCCGCGGCTTCCCCGACGCCTACATGCCGCGCATCGAGTGCGAGCCGGGGGCGGTCTTCCCGAAGTGCCAGCAGCCCCGCGTGCAGTACATGGACTTCTACCGGGGCGACTGCTCGCAACCCTCGACCTGCCGCCCCGATCCGGCGACCGTGACCTACGCCGGGCTGCCGGTGCTGGACGGCGGTGGCAGCCTCTCTCTGCAGATCTACGCCGCATCGTTCGGCTTGCGCGACTTCCCGGTGTTCTTCGACACCAGCTTCCAGAATCAGCTCTTCATCTGCGTCGAGGGGCAAGCCGATTGCTTCACGCCCGACCCGTCGGCGGTCGAAGGCCAGGACTACGTGCGTTACACCAGCGACCGTTACAACAAGTCGTTTCTGGCCTACCAGGTCGCTCCGGGGGTCGGGGCCGCCGCGCAGACCTCGACCGGATTCGCCATGGTCAAGGAGGCGCGCGACCTCAACACCACGCTCGCGGTGCTAACCAAGCTGCGAGACACCAAGCCCGCCTATTCGATCGACCAGCTCGCCCAGAGCGACCGCGACGCGCTCGCGGCCGTGGGCTACGACCCGCCCACCTCCCCGCCCGGGATCGAGGCCGAGATCACGCGTATCGACAACCGCATCGTCGACCTCGAATCGTTCTTCAACGAGATGATCCAGCTGCAGAGGGACTACGGGATTCAGAGCTTCTCGTACTTCCGGTGAGCCGATGAAGACACAGCGCCAGATGGGCATGCCGACACGCGGGATTCGTAGACGAATCCTGTGCGCGGGGGTGTGCCTGCTGCTGGGCACCGCGCTGGGCTCGTGCGTGTCGAAGCCCGGGCTGATCAATCGCGTCCAGACCAATCTGGTCGACAAATCGATCTTCGCCGGGGAGTGGTGGTACTCGAGCACTGCGATCGACGTCAGCTACGACGAGGCCGCGATCTTCAACTCGGCCAGCGCGTTTGCGCCCTTCGAGGGCTCGATGTCGACTGACTACGGGTTGGACTTCAACCGCGGGGGGCCGTACGTGCTGGGCTCGCCGACCTACTCGTTTCCGATTGCCCGCATCCGCTGGGTGATCGACGAGAACTACCTATTCGCGTACCGTTCGTACGAGCTGGTCCAGGGCGGCAGCGCCGGCGGCCGCTCGCCCGACTACCGCGGTGAGCCGCTGGCGGTGTTCAAGATCCTGGATCACGTCGACGTGCGCAGGGACTACAACGCCCTCACCGGCGAGACGACCAACGTCACGGTGGAGAACACCACCGATCGCAAGTGGTACGAGCGGCAGTTCATGCGCGTGGACTGGTCCGAGAATCTGATCACGGACTTCGTGGCCAACGACGCGCAGGCCAATCAGCTGTTCACCACCTTCAAGCGCGAGCCGGTGTCGTTCTTCGTCCAGGAAGGTGCGCCCGGCTATCCGGAGTCGTACCAGCCTCAGTTCGTACGCCTGCGCAACGATCCCAGCTACCGTTTCTCCAAGGAGTGGCCGGCGGATCAGGGCGACACTGTCCACTACATGAGCTTCGTGACCAAGGAGGTCTGGTCACCCGAAGACACCTGTCTGACCAGCGGCGGCACCTGCGCGTCCGCCTCGGTGACGATGCGCAATTCGTTCTTACGCGTGCCGCCCGACCACCAGTACGCGGTCTCGAGCATGAGCAACCCGGAGTTCGATCATTTCGGGATCTTTCGCTCGCACCAGGTCACCTACGCGCGCGGCGGCACCGACGTGTCCACCTTGCACGAGTTCTGCACCGACGACTCGCAGTGCGGGGACGGCGGCGCCTGCGACACCGAGCGCAACATCTGCGTCGGCGGGCTCACCGCAGACAAGGGCGAGACCGATTTCCTGTCGTTCTACATGTCGCGCCAGAATCTGTACGAGCAGTCGCTCGACGAGAGCAGGTCTTGCGTCGCCGACTGGGAGTGCGACGGGCGCCACGAGTCGTGCGACGACGTCCAGGACGACGCCAAGCGGGCGGCCTGCGAAAAGGCCCTGCGCGCCAAGTCGGGCTCGGTGTGCGATCCGGCCGCGCAGAAGTGCACGATCCCACTGCGCGAGCGCACGCCGCGTCCGATCGAGTACCGCCTGAGCCCGCATTTTCCACCTTACCTGGTGCGCCAGGCGTTCGCGGCGGTCGCCGAATGGAACGAGGCGCTGATGCGGGGCGAGCGCGCGGTCCGCGGGCGGCTGCCGATCGATCAGGTCGATTGCACGCCGGATCAGGAGAAGGCCCAGGAGGATCCGAGCCAGGTGTTGGGCGACGGTCTGTGCACCGTCAATCTATCGCGCGACGCCGGCGTACGCTGCCAGAAGGACAACCCGGCGGAGTTCTGCTATTGCGGCTCGCCCGAGGACCAAGGCGGTACCTGCTACCGCGCCTACGATCCGTTCGAATCCCCCGAGGCGGCCAAGGATCGGGGCGTGCCCAACCCCTACGACTGCTACGTGCAGGGCCCCGACGACGTCGCGCATCCGGCGGACTACGCCGAGTACGATCCGGCCAAGGCGTACGGCTACAAGTTCGTCGGCAGCGAGTGCTTGCTGACGCTGAAGGCCAACAGCTGCGACCTTCAACCCTCGGCCAAGTGCCAGGAGCTGGGTGACCTGCGCTACCAGTTCCTCACCCACGTGCAGCACGGCGGGGTGACCTTCGGCGGAGTCACGCAGCCGCTCAGCGATCCGACCACCGGCGAGCTGATCGTCAGCAACGCGTCGGCCGCGGCCGAGAGCATCGAGAGCATCGGAACCACCGCCTCGCAGTTCTTTCCCGTGCTGCGCGGCGAGACCCCCGAGGACCAGTACTTCAGCGGCGAGACCCTGCGCGGCTACTACGCACGCCTGGGCCGCGTGGTGCAGCCGGTCTCCGTCGCCGCATCGGGCAGCGACGGCTTCTCGGTGACCGACCGCAGCCGGCCCTCGAGCTCGCAGATCGACGTGCTCAAGGACCTGAGCGCCCGCATGCAGCAGCTCGAGCCCAAGATGGAGCAGCTTCACGGCCAGGACGGCCGCACCGCGATCTTCTCCGACCGGCTGCAATCGCTCAGCGGCACCGACATCGCCGCGCGCATCGACGCAGTGATAGACGCCGACGTCGCGCCGCAGGCGGCCGCGCTCACGGGCCAGCCGGCGTCGAGCAGCAGCAGCGCGTCCGCCTCCGCCTCCTCCTCCTCGTCGCCCGCACCGATTTCGTACGTCCAGCACACCCCGCTCGACCAGGTGCTCAAGGAGAACACGCGCCGGCAGGTGATGGCGACGCGCAACATGGATGACTTCTCCGCATCGCTCTACAACTCGCAGTACTGGCAGTACTGGGCCGACGCGTTCAAGGGCTACTCCAACGCCGAGGCTTCGCTGCGTATGCAGCAGCTCTACTTCCAGAACGTGATGGCGCATGAGATGGGCCACGCGCTCGGTTTGCGCCACAACTTTGCCGGCAGCCTCGACCGCAACAACTACCACGACGCGTACTTCTCGATCGCGCGCGACCTGCCGCTGCCGGCCTACCTCGACTACGACGACCCCGCCAACGGCGGCAACGGCGACGGCGCGGTCACCGGTGCGGAGGCGCAGCGCTGGGCCGACGACCTGCGCAGCGTGCGGCAGCAGCGGCTGCAGCGGGGTGCGGGCAACGTGATGACCGCGTCGATCATGGACTACGAGGGCGACCTCTCCAATTTCTCGGGCATCGGGCGCTACGATGCGGCCGCGGCGATGTTCAGCTACTTCGGCAAGGTCGAGGCCTACGACACGCCCGATCCCAGCGTGGACCCGCAGCTATCCAGCAGCGCGACCGAGCCGACCTCGCTGCAAGGTATCGATTTCGCCGACAGCTACCGGCGCGATCTGTGGACCTACTATCGCGGCGGCGATAGCTGCAGCAGCGACGCGGACTGCCCGGGCAGCGCTGGGCGCGAGACCACCATCTTCCAACCGATCACGCAGCGCTGCGTCAGCAACCCGCGGGCGCCCAATACCAGCGGCGACTGCGGCGGCGGCGGCTGCGTCTGCTCGAGCTTCTTCGACGACTTTCAGGCCTATCGCTCGGCTGCGGCGTACCGCTCCAGCTCCAGCCCCCCGGAGTACGCGCCGGTCGACTACCTGTACTGTCACGACAACCGCATCAATGACCTGTCGTGGTGCACGCAGTTCGACGCGGGCGAGTCGTTTCAGGAGGTGGTGGACCACTACCGCCTGAGCTGGCTGCAACGCTACCCCCAAGCGTACTTCCGAAACTACCGCGCCTCGGGCCCGTCGCGCGGCGCCTCGCAGAGCAACGTCGTCAGCGCCGTCAAGATCTACCAGCACCTGTTCTTCCGCTACAACTACGAAGGCGCCGCGTTTCGTAACAGCACCGGCGCGCTCGGCTACGCCGACCAACTGTTCGCCTCGGCCGACGTGATGAACTGGCTGGGCGAGCTGATCTCCGCGCCCGACGTGGGCTCGTACGACTACGATGCGACCGATGGCACCTACCACCAGGTCAGCACCGACCCGAGCCAGGCAGGCGCCGACTTGAGCCTCGGGCCCGGCCAGGGCTTCTACCTGTGGAGCGCCTACCAGACCGGGCAGAACGGCTTCTCACGGTTGGAGCGTGCGGGCACCTTCCTCGACAAGCTGCTGGCGATCGAGGCGCTCGCGCGCCGGGACTGGGGGCTCTCGTACACCATCGACGAGCGCTACTACATCAACTTCTACGACCTGTTCGACAAAGAGATCATCGACCTGTTCGGTGGCCTGATCCTGGGCAACCCCAAGGCCTACGCGCCGCGCGTGACCTTCGACGGCTCGGGCCAGCCGATCACCCACTACCTGAGCTTCTACCGCTCGGCCGATCGCGGCAGCAACGAAGAGACCTATCCCGACCCGCCGATCGACGGCAGCAACACCGAGGTGCTGCGCGACGCTGCTGCGATCCAGGCGCTGGCGGAGTTCCCGATCTTCTACGACACCTCGTTCGAGCAGCGCCTGCTGGTGTTCCGCAGCGGCAGCGGGGACGGCTACAAGATCCCCACCACCCACAACGACGGCAGCCCGACCTGCGGCTACGACGACGCCGGCTGCACCAATCCCGACTACATCACCTACGACTCCGACCGCCTGCAGACCACGTTCGTGGCGGTGGTGATCCAGCCCGACCCGCAGCGCGGCATTGACGAGCAGCAGCTCGGCTTCCAGATCCTGCTGCGGCTGCGCCAGAAGCAGGACCGCGTGCGCGAGCTCAGCGCCAAGACCGATCCCACCGCCGACGAGCAAGCCGAGCTCACCTCGGACAAGCTCGGCCTCGAGCGCGAGGAGACCTTCATCAACTACCTGATCGAGCTCGAGCGCACCTACGGCATCAGCACCTATCTCTACACCGGCTGAGCTGCTCTCGGAGCAAGAGACAGGAAGCCGGGAAGACGCGAAGAGCGCTCAAGCGGGCTTCGGCGATGCCTGCGAAGCCCCGTGTCTTCCCTTGATCCGGGGCGGCGTCCGGGCCGAGCCAAATCCCAAGCCTTCCTGTCTTCCTGTTGATCCGGGACGGCGTCAGGCCGGGCAGGACGATGGCAGGCGGGATGGGCTCCCGCCGTCTGAATCAACTGCGTTAGTGGGACTAGCCAGGGGGCCGCGGTCCGGGTAACGTGGGCCGATGCAGCTCGCCTCCCCGCCCGAGGCGGCCGGGGCGACCTTCGAGCCGGTAGCCGAGACGCCGCGCTACCCGCCTCCCTCTGCCGGCCTCGATCCGGACCCCAGCCGCGGCTGGTTTGGCCGCCTGCGTCCGGTGGTGTTGGCGCATCCGCTGCAGCTGGGCTCCGCGGTCGCCGCCTCGCTGGTCAGCATGCTCGCCTCGGTGGCCGCTCCGGCGGTGCTCGGGCTCGCCATCAACGACGCCCTGGCCGGCGGCGCGCTGCGCCCCTCGCTGGTGCGCGGCTGGCTCTCTGCGCTGGCCGCGCGCTGCGGGCTGGCCGCGGCCCACGAAGCCGGGCGGCTCACGCTCGAAGCCTACCTACTGGCCCTGCTCGCGCTCGGCGTGCTGCGCGCGCTCTCCTCCGGCTACTACCGCTACGCGCTGTACCGCGTCGCCTATCGCATCGAGATCGATCTGCGCACGCTGATCTACGAGCACCTGATCCGACTGCCGTTCTCGTTCTACGACCGCGTGCAATCGGGCCAGATCATCTCGCGCGCCAACAGCGACATCCGCTCGGTGCAGATGCTGCTCACCTTCGCGCCGATGATGGTCGTGTCCTGGCTCAGCTTCGCGCTCGCGCTCTCGTTCATGCTCTCGGTCCACGTCGGTCTCACGTTGGCCGCGGTGTTCGCGCTGCCCGGCATCTTCGCGGTGGGCGTGCACATGCGTCGCGAGATGTTTCCGCTCTCGTGGATGGTCCAGTCGCGGCTGGCGGATCTCGCCACCGTGGTCGACGAGAGCATCCAGGGCGTGCGGGTGGTGAAGTCGTTCGCCGCCGAGAAGCGCCAGATCGGCGCGCTCGGCCGGGTCGCGCAGCGTGTGCTGTGGGCCGCTTGCGAGTTGGTCGATACGCGTGCCCGCCACGCGCCGGTGATGGAGAACATCGCCCGTCTCGGCCCGGCGTTCGTGTTGCTCTACGGCGGCTGGCTCGTGCTGCAGGGGCGCATCGAGGGCATCGGCACGCTGGTCACCTTCAACACCTACATGATCATGCTGCAGGCGCCGTTCCGCGTGCTCGGCTTCTTCCTGGCGATGAGCCAGCGCGCCGAGGCCTCGGCCGCGCGCATCTTCGAGATTCTCGACGAGCCGGTGAGCATCGCCGACAAGCCCGGCGCGCAGCCGCTGCCGCCGCCTGCAGGCCGCATCGAGCTGCGCGACGTGAGCTTCGGCTACGGCGGCGGGCGCAAGGTGCTCGACGGCTTCTCGCTCGAGATCGAGCCCGGTGAGACGGTCGCGCTGGTGGGACGCACCGGCTGCGGTAAGAGCACGGTGGCGCGGCTGTTGCCTCGCTTCTACGACGTCGAGTCGGGCGCGGTGCTGATCGACGGCCACGACGTGCGCGACCTAACCGTTGCCAGCCTGCGCGCGCGCATCGGGCTCGCGCTCGACGAGCCGTTTCTGTTCTCGATGTCGGTGCGCGACAACATCGCCTATGGCCGCCCGCAGGCCTCGCAGCAGGAGGTGATCGCCGCGGCGCAGGCCGCGCAGGCGCACGAGTTTATCAGCGCGCTCGAGCACGGCTACGACACCGTGGTGGGTGAGCGCGGCTACACGCTTTCCGGCGGCCAGCGCCAGCGCATCGCGCTGGCGCGACTGTTCCTGACCAACCCGCCGATCCTGGTGCTGGACGACGCCACCAGCGCGATCGACGTGCAGGTCGAGGCGCAGATCCTCGACGCGCTCGAGCACCTGTTGCACAGCCGCACCACGCTGGTGGTCGCGCACCGCGAGTCCACGCTGCGCCTGGCCAATCGCGTGCTGCTGATGGAGGACGGCAAGATGGTGGCCAGCGGCACCCACGAAGAGCTGATGCGCAGCGAGCCGCGCTACGCCGCGGTGCTGGCGCACGGCGAAAGCGAGCCCACGCGCGCGCGACGCCCGCAGCCGGGCCGGCCTGCGGCCGCGGCCGAGCGCATGCGCGGCCTTCTCGGCGGCGCGCGCGCGCCCGGTGGCTTCGGCGGCGAGGGACCGCTCGGGGGGCTCGGGGTATGAGCTTCGGCCCGCCCGCAGGCTCGCCCTTCGCCGGCCAGAGCTCGGCCCAGACCAGCCGCGCCGCCGGCCTGCCGTTCGCCGGCATCCCGCCCGAGCTGCTGGCCGGCGTGAAGAAGATCGAGGCCCGCGAGCCCGTCCACCCCGAGCCCGGGGTCGACTTCCGCCCCGACGCCTTCGACCGCGAGCCGTTCACGCTGTTTCGCTTCCTGGCCCCGCACCGCGGCGGCCTGCTGGTCGCGTTGCTGCTGGTGGTGGTCGCCACCGCGGCCAGCCAGGCCGGGCCCCGGCTGCTGGCGTGGGCGATCGACCACGGCATTCTGGCGCACCGCTTCCACGTGCTGGTGTGGGCGTTCGCGGCCTACCTCGTGGCGATCGCGCTCAGCATCTTCGCCAGCTACGGGCGCATCCGCTACACCGGCACGCTCGGCCAGAGCTTGATGTACGAGTTGCGCCTGCGCGTGTTCGCGCACTTGCAGCGGCTCTCGCTCGACTTCTACACCGAGGAGCGCGCCGGCCGCCTGATGACGCGCATGACCAGCGACATCGAGTCGTTGTCCAACTTGTTTCAGGACGGCCTGGTCGACTTGATGGTGCAGGCCCTGACGCTGGTCGTGATCACCGCCGTGCTGCTCTCGATGAACGTGCAGCTCACCCTGATCATGCTGGTGCTGGTGGTGCCCGGCATGGTGGGCATGACCTACTGGTACACGCGCGCGTCCGACCGCTGTTACGGACAGGTCCGCGACCGCATCGCCGACGTGCTCAGCGACCTGTCCGAGAGCCTGGCCGGCATCCGCCTGATCGCGGCGTTCAATCGCCGCACGCACAATGCGATTCACCACCGCAACGTGGTCGGCGACTACTACCAGGCGAACCTGGCGACCGCCGGCATCGGCGCGCTCTACACCCCCGCGAGCGAGGTGATCGGGGTGATCGGCCAGCTCGCGATCCTGCTGATCGGCGGGCGCATGGTGCTCGCGCACCAGCTGACGCTGGGCGGGCTAACCGCCTTCCTGCTCTATCTCTCTGCGTTCTTCGCGCCGATCCAGCAGCTGGTCCAGCTCTACAGCACTTACCAGTCGGGCCAGGCCGCGGTGCGCAAGCTGCGCGAGCTGCTGGGCACGCACCCGAGCGTGGAGCAGGCAAGCGACGCGCTGCCGCTGCCGCCGATCGAGGGCCGGATCGAGCTACGCCACGTGGACTTCGGCTACGGGTCCGGCGCGCTTGTGCTGCAGGACGTTAGCCTGCAGGTGCAGCCGGGGGAGATCCTGGCGCTGGTGGGGCCGACCGGGGCGGGCAAATCCACCATCGCGAAGTTGATCACCCGCTTCTACGACCCGCAGCAGGGCAGCGTGCTGGTCGACGGCCACGACCTGCGCCGGGTCACGCTCGAGTCGTTGCGCAGCCAGCTCGGAGTGGTGCCGCAAGAGCCGTTTCTGTTCCACGGCTCGATCCGTGACAACGTAACCTTCGGCAAGCCCGACGCGAGCGAGCAAGAGCTGAGCGATGCCTGCCGCGCGGTCGGGCTCGACGAGGTGGTGGCGCGGTTGCCGCAGGGCCTGGATGCGCCCTGCTTCGAGCGCGGCGCGTCGCTGTCGGCCGGTGAGCGCCAGCTGATCGCACTGGCGCGCGCCATGCTCGCGCGGCCGCGCGTGCTGGTGCTCGACGAGGCCACCTCCAACGTGGACATGCAGTCCGAGGCGCGCATCGAGCGCGCGCTCGACCATGTGCTCGGCGGGCGCACCGCGATCGTGATCGCCCACCGCCTGGCGACCGCGCGTCGCGCCAGCCGCATCGGCGTGATCGACGGCGGCAAGCTGGTGGAGATCGGCAGCCATGACGAGCTGCTGCGCAAGGGTGGGCGCTACGCCGAGATGTACGCGACCTGGGTGCGCGGCGCCGGCAATGGCGCCCCGGGCGCGCCCGCTCCCGACACGCAACCGGAGTGATCGCCGTGCTGTCCTCTCCAGGTAGCCGCTCGCGCGTCCCGCAAACACGGGGGTAGTGTCCCCCCAACGCGCGATCCAAAACCGTGCAATTCGTCCCGGGATGGGGAGATACTGACGGCGAGGAGCGCGGCAGTGACGCAGCCAGCGGACGGGGCAAGGCGACTGATCGAGCCGGTGTGTACGCTTCCGCAGTGGAAGCCGCCCGCGGCCGCCACGCGCTCCGAGATCAGCGGCGCTCGCGCGTCCGTGCTGGCAGAGGTCAGCGGTTACGCGTGCACGCTCGAGGCCGGCTCGCAGGCCCCGCCGCCGGCACCGCTGCGGCTGGGCGAGATCGTCGGCGAGCGGTACGTGATCGAGCAGCACATCAGCGGCGGCGGCTTCGGCGCGGTCTACAGAGCCTCCGATCGCCAGATCCGCCACCACCAGGTCGCGCTCAAGCTGCTGCACGCCCCCGCCAAGGACGAGCAAGCCCGCGAGACCGCGCTGCGCGAGCTGACCCTGATCGCGTCGGTCAGCCACCCCTCGGTGGTGCAGTTCAAGGACTACGGCTGGCACGCGGGCCGGCTGTGGTTCGCGATGCCGTGGCACCGCGGCGAGACCTTGGACAAGCGCTACACCGACGCCGCCGGCCCGCGTCCGATGAGCCGCGCGGTCGCGCGCAAGATCTTCGAGCGCATCGCGCAGGGCCTGGCCGCCATGCACGCGGTCGGCATCTACCACCACGACATCAAGCCCGAGAACGTGTTCGTGGCGGACATCGCCGGCTTCTCCGGCGGGCTGCCGGTCCTGCTCGATCTAGGCATCGCCAGCAAGCGCGGCGAGACGCCCAAGGGCCTGACCGTCGAATACGCCGCGCCGGAGACCGCCGCCGCAGCGCTCGGCAATCGCGAGCAGACGGTGGGCGCCGCGGCCGACGTGTTCTCGCTGGCGCTGGTGCTGCGCAATCTGCTCGAGCCCGAGAGCGCTCCGTCCACGCGCGGCGAGCTGATGGCGTTGCTGCATCGGCGTGCAACCGAGCCGATTCCCCAGCTGCAGCGGCGCGAGCTGCGCTATCTGCGACCGGCGTTCGCGCGCTGGCTCAACCTCGATCCCGCGCAGCGCCCCAGCGCCGCCGAGCTCGCCCAGGAGCTCTCGCTGCTGACCGAGCCGGAGGAGCGCCGCGAAGCGCGCTTGCGGGTGCTGCGGCGCGTGGTGCCGATCCTGGCGGTCGCCGGCGCGCTGGTGGCGGTGCTGCTGCTGCAGGTACGCAAGCAGAAGACCCTGCTCACCGCGGAGCGCCAGCGCCTCTCGCAGCAAATCCAACAGAGCGCCGAGTTGCGCAAGCAATCGACCGACCAGCTGCAGCAGCTCGAGCAGAAGAGCCAGCAGATCGGCTCGCAGAGCCAGCAGCTGCAGCGCGCGATTGCGATCGCGCGGCGCATCGACGCCCAGCTCACCAAAGCCGAGGAGCGCGGCGATTCGCTGGCCCGGAAGCTGCGCAAGGTCAGCGACGAGCGCGACGCTTTCGGCGCCGAGCGCGACGCGCTCAGCCGCCAGCGTGACGAGCTGTCGGCCACCCGCGATCGCCTGCTGGCCGAGCGCCAGGAGCTGACCCAGCAGCGCGACGCGCTGAGCGCCGAGCGCGACGGCCTGGTGCACCAGCGCGACGAGCTGGTGCGCAAGGGCGAGGCGCTGGAGCAGGACCGCAACGCCATGCTGGCGCAGCGCAACGACCTGGCGCGACAGCGCGATCGGATCGAGGCCGAGCTGGGCTCGACCCAAAAGCAGCTCGAGCTGCAACGCGCCGAGCGCGCCGAGCTGCGTGCCGCCTACGATGCGCTCAAAGGCGAGGTTGGCGTTCTGCGCGGGCAGATGCGCGATCTGCGCGCCGCACCCCGGCCGCAGGCTTTGCCCGCGCCTGCGCCCGTACCGGAGCGCGCGCCCGCGGGCGCGGTGGGGCTTTCGCCTGCCGCCGCGGGCGGCGCAGGTCCGGGCCGGGCGTCGCCGTGAGCGTGGCGACGGCTCGCACCCCGCTTGCGGCTGCGGCCGCGCGCTGCGACCATGCGGCGGCGCACGAGGGATCGCGGATGCGAGCCATGCCACAGCGCACGACGAGCGGGAACGCGGCCTGGCTGGCCGCGGCCAGCCTGCTGTGCGTGATCATCGCGGCGGCGCGGGTGGCGGCCGAGGCGCCCGGAGCCGCGCACGCCAAGCAGGCAGCGCCTGGGCGGACCGGCAGGTCAGCGCCGCGCGAGGGAACGCCGGGTGCGCAGGCCGCCGCCGCGCACGGTGAGCACGGCGCGCACGGGCACACGCACGGCGCGGCCAAGCCGGGCGCGCCCGCCGCACAGGCCGCCGGCGCCGAGGCCGGGCGCGCGCACCACAGAGGGCCGCCCGAGGGCACGCCGGGCGCCCAGGCCGCCGCCGCGCGTGGTGCCGAAGCCTCAGGCGGTGAGCCCGGGAAGCCGCCGAGCGCCGAGCAGCTGCGCGCCGCGCGCCGCGCGCTGTGGCGCTCGCTGGGTCATGCCGACGAGCGCCCGGACGACGTACCGGTTCCCGTGCGTGCCGAGCTGCGCAAGCACGCGCAGCGCATGGCCCGGCTGCAGCGCATTCGCACGCTCGCGATCGGGCAGAAAGACCAGGCATCCGCGGCCCGCACCGACAAGCTGTTCGCGCGCGAGCTGGCACGCCACCGCGCCGCGCTCGCCAAGCTGTGGCCGCCAGCGCCGCGCGCCGCCACCGCCGCGGCCGACAAGAACGACGAGGTCGACGATCCAGGCGACCAGGAGCCCGAGGACGAGGAAGAGCCGGAGGCGCCGCCGTGAGCCGCGCGCGGCTCTTGCATCGCGCCTGCGCGGCCGCGCTCGCGCTGGCCGCCTGCTCCTCGGCCAAGCAGCCCGAGAGCACGCCCGCGCCCGAGCCGGCCGCCACGCCTGCGCCCGCCGCGGCGCCCGCCGCGCCCGCCGCCAAGCCGGCCGAGCAGCCCGACCCGACCGCCGACGAGGTGCCGCTGACCGCGGACTTCGATCAAGAGGCGGCCCAGACCATCACCGCGGAGAACTTCCGTGCCCAGCTCGACGCGCTCGAAAAAGAGCTCGATGCCGACAAGTAGCGGGGCGCCGGCAAGCGGCTGAGGTCGCCCGCCGCCGGGGCGGGTCAGGCGAAGCCGTCGATGAGCACGGCGATGAAGGCCACGAACAGGTAGCCCAGGGTCACGATCGCGAGCACGCCGACCGCTTCGACCGCGCCGAGCCAACGCCGCGAGCGACCCTCGCTGTGTTGCTTCGCCCGCACGCATGCGAAGTACACGAACGGAAACGCGACGAACGACGTGAGCGAGCCCGGCGCGAACGCGTAGCCGCCCAGCAACTTGCGCTGCAGCGCGTCGGCCAGGGTCAGCCCGCCGGCACCGATGAGCGCGGCGAGCGCGAGCTGTCGCCCGGCGCCGAGCTGCTTGGCCGCGAACGTAGCCAGGCCCGCGCCGGAGATGCCGACGAACGCGATCGGCCCGCCCGCTCCGACCGCCAGGCCGAGCAGCAGCATGTCCAGCGTGGCTCGGGTGCCCGCGCGGCCCGCGGCCGCGCTCGCGGCGGCGACCGACAACAGCAAGAGCACGGCGGCGGCGAACGCGCAGGCGCCGGGCCAGGTCGCGTACGAGAAGTCTCCGCCCCACCACGCGAGCCGGGCGCGCGCCGCGTCGAGCGAGCCCCGCGCGTAGGTCGATCCGTATACGCACAGATAGCAGCTTCCCGCATAGGCCAGCCCGAACAGAAACAGCCACGCGCGCGGCAGGCGACGCAGCCCGTGCAGCGCGGCTGCGAGCAACGCGGCACCCAAGAGCGAGCCGAGCACCGCAGCGGCAGGGCCGAAGCGCGCCGTCCACAGCGCGCCGCCGAAGCCGCCTCCGGCCGAGGCCCCGAACAGCCACAGCTCACGTTGCAGCAGATCGCGCCCGCGCCGGCGCGCGAGTAATGCGGACGCCGCCAGTCCCGCGCCCACCGTTGCGGTCAGCAACAGGCGCGGGCCCGCGATCGTCAGTCCGAAGCCGAGCGCCTCGGCCGCCCGCAAGCGGAATGCGCTCGCGGCCGCGGCGAGCAGCGCCGCGACGGCCAGCGCGGCCGTGATCGCGGGCAGCGCGCGCTCGGTCGGCCTCACGCGCTCCATCACGCACCTCCGACGCGTGCGATTCCGAGCCCGTGCTTGCGCACGTACTCGACCATCAGCTCGCGCATCGACATACCCGTGCGCTCGAAGCGTTGCGCGCGTCCGAGCTCCCGGCCGAAGGTCGCGTAGAAACCGCGTGTGGCCACCCGCAGCGGCTGTCCCGGCGACGCCTGCATGCCTTGCTTCTGCAGTGCGGCCCGCAGCGAGGGCGCCATCGCGCCGGCGCGGATCGTGGCGACGACCACCTCGTCGTCGTGCGGGTCGAGATTCCACAGTGCGCCGGTGGTCACCTCCCCGGGGCAAAGGCGCGCCGCCACCTCTTCGCCGCCGTAGCCGAAGCGGGTCCCGGTCTGCCGCGCGAGCGCGACGTCGATCAGCCTGCGCAGCGCTTCGCCTTCCAGGGTCGTGTCGAGGCGCGCCACGGCTTCGCCGACTCGCTCGCGCCCGGCGTCGCGCGCGATGTTGATGTACGCGTGCACGTGAGGTGAGCCCTTGAAGTGGATGACCGTACCCGGCCCCTCCACCCGCCACACCTGGAAATAGGGGTCGGGCCGACTGGCGCGTTCGCCGGCGTCGAGCTCGGCGAAGGTCTTGCCGTCCGCGTAGAAACCCTTGTGCTCAAAGTATGCCAGATGGAGCGCGTCGAGCCCGCCGTTGTGCTCGATGAACGACCAGGCTTCCGATTGCGCGCTCTCGGGATAGGCGGCGAAGATCCCCTCGAGCAGCGTCCTGATCGCGGCCTGCTGCTCATCGTTCAGCTCGCGGACCGCGATGCCCGGAAACCGGCCCGTGGCGGCTTGCGTCTGCACGACGTACTCCACCATGTCCTTGGCCACGCGCGCGGCCGCGCGCTGCTTGGCGTCGAGCAGCGCGTAGACGCGGTTGGCCAGATCAGACTCGAAGGCAAAGGAATTTCCCGGGACCTTGAACTCCTTGTTGCCGACCTGATGGCCGTACGCGATCGCGCCGCCGAAGGCGACGCCGGCCGGAAGCGCGCCGGGCGAACGCAGGTGAAAGTGGCCGCCGCTGAGCGAGAGCTGAAAGCCCCTTTCCGGCGGGCTGCCGTAGATCGCGAGGTTGCAGGCGTCGATGCCTCCGGCGTCGACCGCGATCGTTGGCTCGAGCGTGTGGCGTCCGGGCGGCGACAGCATCGACGCCACCAGCGCCTGCACCAGGTCGCGCTGCTCCGCGCGCAGCAGGGTGCCGAGGTGCGGCCGGTGCTTGAAGATCGTGCTCGTGTTGGTCAGCTGGCGCGCCGGGTGATCCCAGGGGAAACACACCAGCTTGCGCTGGTTGTCGCTCAGGCTGCCGAACAGACGCTCGAGGCAAGCCCGGTGATCGCGCCCCGAGAACGGGCTCGCGCCGAGCAGCCCGAAGCGTCGAATCGCGCCCGAGAGTGCGAGACCGGCCGCCGCGGAGGCGCCGAGCAGCAGCGCGCGGCGACCGAGCGAGACACCACCATCCCCGTCCATACGCCCCTCCTACGTATCGGTGCTGCGGCCCTACTACCACGCGGGTCGCGTTGCGCAAAGCGAGCGGGCCGCGTCGCCCGCCCGCCGCAGCCTTCGTCGCGTCCTGCTCGCCGCGCCCGCCTTCAGCAGGCGCCGTGGAAGCGCGCCAGGTGGCTGGGGAAGATCTTGCCCGGATTGAGGATGCCCTGTGGGTCGAACAGCTGCTTGACCCGCTCTTGCAGCGCGATCAAGCCAGGCGATTGCTCGAGCGGCAGGTAGGGCGCCTTGAGGATGCCGATGCCGTGCTCGCCGCTGAGCGTGCCGCCGAGCGCGAGCGTCTGCTCGAACAGTGCCTTGATCGCCTGATCCACGCGCGGCCGCTCCGAGGCGTCGTCCCACAGGAAGTTGACGTGAATGTTGCCGTCTCCGGCGTGGCCGTAAGCCGGCATGGCGATGCCTTGCTGCTCGGAGATCACGCGGCAGCGCTCGAGCAGATCCGGTATGCGGCTGCGTGGAACCACCACGTCCTCGGCGAGCTTGTTCTTGGCGGCGCGCCGCAGGGCGTGCGAGAGCTCGCGCCGCGCCGCCCACAGCTTGTCGCGCTCGCCGCCGTGGCGCGCCACCAGCACCTCGAGCGCACCGGCGTCGCTGAGCGCGTTGCCGCACGCCTCGAGCTGGCGCTCCAGCGCGACCTCGTCGCCGTCGAGCTCGATCAGCAGCAGCGCGCGGGCCTTCGGGTCGAGCGGCAAGCCCGCGCTGGGGCGCACCAGCGCCAGGGTGTGCTCGTCGAGCAGCTCCACGCAGCGCGGCAGCACGCCGCGGCGCAGCGCGGCGCCGACCGCGCGACCCGCGGTCATCAGGTCGGGCAGCAACACCAGCAGCGTTCCGACCGCTTGCGGCTTGGGGATCAGCTTGAGCGTGATCTCCGTGATCACGCCGAGCGTGCCCTCGCTGCCCACGATCAGCGAGGTGAGGTCGTAGCCGGTGACGCCCTTGACCGTGCGCTTGCCGAGCTGCAGCACCTCCCCGCTGGCGGTCACCAGCTCCATGCCGAGCACATAGTCGCGGGTGCAGCCGTAGCGCAGGGCGCGCGGCCCGCCGGCATTCTCGGCCACGTTGCCGCCCAGCGCGCAGGTCGAGAGCGAGTTGGGATCGGGCGGGTAGAACAGCGCTTGCTCCTCGACCGCCGCGTGCAGGTGACCTGTGACCACGCCCGGCTCGACCACCGCGATCATGTCGTCGCGCTCGATGCCCTTGATCTGGTTGTGCTGCTCGAACGCCAGCACGATGCCGCCCGCCAGTGGGACGGCGCCGCCGGTGCGCCCGGTGCCCCCGGCGCGCGGCGTGACCGGGACGCGGTGGCGGTGGGCCGCAGCCATCACCGCGGCCACCTCCCGCGTGCTGCGTGTACGCACGACCGCATCGGGACGCCGCGGCGCCGCCTCGCTCTCGTCCCGGGCGTAGCTCTCGAGCAGCTCGGGGTCGGTCAAGACGCGGCCCTGGCCGAGGGCGCGCTCCATTTCGATCAGCGCCGTGTCCAGGGCTGCGGTCATGCGCGATTTTTCGCCTTTTGGAGCCGTCGGATCACATTATCCTACAAAATTGTGTACTCATTGAAATGACCCAAGGCCCATGCGAATCTTTGGAGCGTATGCGTTCGTCAGTCTACCCGACCTCGCTTCGCCCGCTTGGCCTTTTCCCCCGCTCGCTCGCCGCGATCGCGCTGCTTGTCGCCGTCGGCTGCAGCAGCAAGAAGCACGGCACCCAGGTCACGTCGATCGGCCCAAAGGACGCAGGCGACGACTTCGACGGCGGCGCGGAGATCGACGCGGCCGGGCTGCCGCAGCCGAGATCCCCGTCCTACGATGCAGCCGCCATCATACCGGGCGACCCGCCCCCCGAGCTGGCAGACCAGAGCTGCGCGGTCGATACCAACAAGCTCTATCGGTTGGCCACCACGATGCACCAGCCCGAGCCGGCCGCGCTCGGCGTTGACCTGGTCGATTCACGCTTCGGCGTCGCGTACGTCGACCAGAGCAAGCAGTGCACCGATGCGGTGTACCTGGCGCAGCTGGAGGGGCCGAGCGGCCTGGGCATGCCCGACATCTCGACCGCGCTCGACCCTTGCTCCACGATCGACTACGCCGCGGTCGCCTACGGCGGCCAGAGCTGGCTGGTGGCCACGGTCGACGCCCGCAAGGACGAGCGCGACCTGTGGGTGCAACCCTACGACGGCAAGACCAAGTACGCCGCGCAGCGCATCACCATGTCGCTCGCGCAGCGCAGCGAGGTCGCGATCGCGCCGTTCGGCAGCGACGCCAGCATGCTCGCCTGGGTGGA
>CAVZVA010000002.1:0-701590 GCA_963778655.1 uncultured delta proteobacterium | reverse complement strand
GCGAGCGCGCGCTCGAGCTCCGAGAGTTGCTGTGCCCTGCCCAGGAACGGCGCGCGCGCTTCCGTGGCGGGCGGGTTGGCGGCCGACGTGCGCCCTCGGCCCAGCACCTGCAGGATCTCGTCAGCGTGTGGCCGCTGCGCGGGATCGCGCGCGAGCAGGCGCACGCACAGGCGGTCGAGATCGTCCGGCACGCCCGAGACGAGCTGCGACGGAGGCGGGGGCTCCAGCCGCTGCTTGTGCTCGAGCACCTCGCGGTAGGGGCCGTCGAAGGGCACCTGCCCTGTCAGCGTCTCGTACAGCATCACGCCGAGCGCGTACCAGTCGGCAGCTCCCGAGACCGCCGCGCCGGTCGCTTGCTCCGGCGCCATGTACGCGGGCGTGCCCATCACGCCGGCCTCGAGCGTGCCGTGCGCGTCGGCGTCCAGCTCGGCCGCGATGCCGAAGTCGAGCACGACGGCGCGCCCCTCGCCGGTCACCATCACGTTGTCGGGCTTCAGATCGCGGTGCAGCTTGCCCGCCGCGTGCAACGCGTTGATCGCCTCGGTCACCTGGCGCAGCACGTCGCGCAGGCGTTCGTCGTCGCCCAGCGCGGCCGGTGGCGCAGCCGCCGCGGAGCCGCGCACAGCCTGCGCCGCGCGCAGCTGCCGGGTGTGGCGGCCGGCGCCATCGGGCGCGCGCGGCGCGGCCGCACCCAGCACGTAGCCGAGGAAGTCCTGGCCCTCGACGAACTCCATGGTGAAGAACCAGTGCGTCTCGTCGCTGAACAGCTCGTGCAACGCGACCAGGTTCGGATGGCTGACGTCGGCCAGGGCGCGGAACTCGCGCTTGAAGCGGTAGATGCCCGAGGCGTCGACGCGACGCAGCGTCTTGAGCGCGACCCGGTGTCCGCGCACGCGGTCGAAGGCCAGGTAGACCGCGCCCATGCTGCCTTCGCCCAGCCGGCGCTCGAGGACGAAGCGCTCGAGCTGCGGTGCTTCGCTTCCCAGACCGGGGGCGCGGGAGCCAGGACTCATCCCAGGATCATGGTATCCGGTTTAGAGAGCAACGGCTCACACATACATCGGACTACCCGTCGATCCCGTTCGGAGTCACATGGTTTCCAAGACTTCCACCTCGTCCCCGATGCGCACCGAGCCCGGGCCTTCGTGGATGCAGTTCTGGCCGAAGAAGACCTGATTGTCGCGCTGGCGGTAGCTGGCCAGGGTGGCCAGCGGCTCCTGCTCGCGCCGGCCGGTGATCTGATCGACGCCCGGCACCGTGCAGCGCGCGCAGGGTTTGACCACGTGCAGCACCACGTCGCCCACCCGGATGCGCTTCCAGGAATCCTCCGCGTACGGCTCGGTCTCGCGCACCACGAGGTTGGGGCGGAAGCGGTTCATCGGTACGGCCTGTGGCATGCGCGCGTTCAGGTCCTGCAGCGACGCCTCCGACAGCAGCAATACCGGAAACGCGTCGGCGAAGCCGACCAGCGCGGGTGCCGGCGCATAGCGCGGGTCGACCTGGCGCATCGCGTCCTCCGGCAGGCGTACCAACCGGCAGGGGTGCTCCAGCAGCTGGCTGAACCACTCGGCGGCGTTTCCGCCTGCGTCCTCGGCCGGACCCGTGTGCTTCCAAAGGCTGACCTCGATGAGCCGCGCGTCGCGTTGAGTCATCGCCACCTTCAGCGGCGGCATGCCGGGCGCGCTGACTTGCAGCGCCATCGGCCCCAGCCGCACCTCGACCACCGCCAGGCGCGGCAACTCGCGCTGGCTCAGGAAGCGGCCGCCGTCGTCGACCAGCATGAAGCGCCGGTCGTACAGCGGCCCCAGTTGGTCGAAGCGCACGGCCTTGAGGTCGAGCGCGCGGCAGGACTTGATCGGATAGACGTGAAGCGAGCTTACGCTGGGCATGCGACCTTCAGGTTCTGGAGGATTCAACAGGAAGTCGGGAAGACGGGAAAAGACGACAGGGTCGTTGCTTCCAGCCTTCCCGTCTTGCCGTGGCTCTTCTTGATCCGCCGCTCGCGGGCACGAGCCAGCTACTTAGCCGATCGCCCCGGCCGCGCGCAACGCCGCGATTTGCTCGGCGGACAGCCCCCAGCGCGCCAGGCCCGCGTCGGTGTCCGCGCCCGGCTGAGAGGGCGGGCGCGGCGCCGCGGGCGTGCTGCGGCTGAAGCGCGGCGCGGGCGCCGGCTGGGTCACGCCGCCGAGCTCGATGAAGGAGGCGCGTTCCTGCATGTGCCGGTGCTGCGGTGCTTCGCTCAGGCTGAGCACCGGCGCGAAGCAGGCGTCGCTGCCTTCGAGCAACTCGCACCACTGCGCGCGCGTCTTCTGCTTGAACAGCTCCGCCAGCCGCTGCTTGAGCGCCGGCCAGCTCGCGCGATCCATCTGCGGCGGCAGCGGCTCTTGGTCGAGCCCGATGCGCTTCAGCAGCTCGGCGTAGAACTGCGGCTCGATCGCGCCCAGCGCGACGTGCTTGCCGTCGGAGGTCTCGTAGGTCTCGTAGAAGTGGGCGCCGCTGTCCAGCAGGTTGGTGCCACGCTCGTCGCCGTGCAGGCCCGCCGCCCGCATCCCATGGAACATCGCCATCAGCAGTGAGGCGCCGTCGATCATGGCCGCGTCGACCACCTGACCGCGGCCCGAGCGGCCGGCTTCGAGCAAAGCGCACACCACGCCGAAGGCGAGCAGCATGCCGCCGCCGCCGAAATCACCCACCAGGTTGAGCGGCGCCAGCGGTTTCTCGCCGGCGCGGCCGATCGCGTGCAGCGCGCCCGCCAGCGCGATGTAGTTGATGTCGTGGCCCGCGGCGTGCGCCAGTGGGCCGTGCTGACCCCAGCCGGTCATGCGGCCGTAGACCAGCTTCGGGTTGCGCGCCAGGCAGGCCTCTGGACCCAGGCCCAGCCGCTCCATCACGCCGGGGCGGAAGCCCTCGATCAGCGCGTCGGCGCGCTCGCACAGCGCGAGCAGCGTGGCCGCGCCCTCGGGGTGCTTGAGGTCGAGGCCCACGCCGAGCCGCCCGCGCCGCAGCACGTCCCGTCCCGGCCCTGCGGCCCGATGCCGCGAGACGCGGTCGATGCACAGCACCTCGGCGCCCATGTCCGAGAGCATCATGGCGGCGAACGGCGCCGGACCGATGCCTGCGATTTCCAGGATCTTGACGCCCTGCAGAGGTCCCATCGCCGTCTCCGTGCGCGCGTGCGCCCGTGTCAGCCGCGCATGTCGAGCAGGATCTTGAGCGCCTCGGGCCGCGCCGCGCGCTCGATCGCCTCGAGCGCGCAGGAGAACGGTAGCACCGCCTCGATCAGCTCGCTCGGATCGACCACGCCGGCCTCGAGCGCGGCGATCGCCAGCGGGAATGGGCCACAGCGCGAGCCGACCACGCTGAGCTCGTCGATCACGATCGGCGCCGCGTCGAACGTGACCGGGCCGTGGTGGGTGCTCTTGAGCACCAGCGTGCCGCGCGGACGGGTGAGCTCGATCGCCGCGCTCAGACCCTCGGGGGTGCCCGTGGCCTCTACCACCACGTCGAAGGCTTTGCGCGGCAACCCCTCCGGCCCGCAGGCGTGGATGCCGCGCTTGCGCGCCAGCTCCAGCTTGCGCACATGACGGCCGACCAGAGTGAGCTCGCAGCCGCTGGTGGCGAGCACTTGGGCGCACAGCTGCCCGAGCTTGCCGTCCCCCAGCACCGCTACCTGGTCGCGCGACATCACCGTGACCTGCTCGAGCACCTCGAAGGCAGCCGCGGTCGGCTCGACGAAGCAGGCGATCTCGTCGGGTATGGCGTCCGGCAGCGGGTGGAGGTTGCGCAGCGGCAGCGTCACGTGGGTGGCGAAGCAACCGTCCTTGCCCGCGATGCCCATCACCGTGCGCTGCGGGCAATGCCGGCCGAGCCCGCGCGAGCACAGCGCGCAGTGGCCGCAGGCGAGGTTGATCTCGCCGGCCACGCGGCGCCCGACCCAGCGCGGCTCGTCGCAGGCCTCGACCACGCCGCACAGCTCGTGGCCGAGCACGCCCGAGAAGCTCATGTAGCCCTGCGCCAGCTCCAGATCGGTGCTGCAGATGCCGGCCATCGCCACCCGGACCAGCGCTTCGCCTGGCGCCGGCCGGGGCGGCTCGACCTCAAGCAACGAAAGCTCACCGCGGTTGAGCAGCAGCGCCTGCACCGCCCACGATTGTACTCCGGTCCGGCGGTCAAATGCCGACCAGATTTGGTCTGCTCCGAGGTGGGCGCGAGTCGGGTGTCGCCTGACCCCAGCCGCGAGACCCTGCCGTTCAGATCGGCAAATCGCCCGTGGCGGAGCGGGTCGAGCCGGTCTCGGAGTAGGCGCGCATCAGCAACTGGGCCACACGCATCATGTGGACTTCGTCGGCGCCGTCGGCGAGGCGCGCCCAGCGCGCCTGCGCCAGCATGCCCGACAGCGGCGTGTCCTTGGAGTAGCCGAGCGCGCCGTGCACCTGCACCGCGCGGTCGATCACGCGCCACAGCGTGTTGGCCACGTAGTGCTTGGCGTAGCTGACCTCGGCCTTGAAGTCGGCCTTCTGCTCGATCTTGTAGGCCGCGTGCAGCACCATCAGCTTGGCCGCGTACAGCTCCATGCCGCTCTCGGCGATCATCCACTGGATCGCCTGTTTCTCCGAGAGCAGCGAGCCGTGCGAATAGCGCTTCTGCGCGCGGTCGATCATCATGTCGAGCGCGGTCTCGATCTGGCCGAGCCAGCGCATGCAGTGCGCGAGCCGCGCCGGCCCCAGGCGCACCTGGCCCAGCTCGTGGCCGCCGCCCAGCCGGCCCAGGATGTTCTCGTCTGGCACGCGCAGGTTCTCGATGCGGATCTCGCAGTGGTTGTGCCCGCCCGCCATGGTCTCGACGTCGCGCACGATGTTCCAGCCCTTCCAGGCGGACTCGACGATGAACGCGGTATTGCGCTCCTGCGGGATCTCCGCGTCGGGATTGGTGCGCGCGATCAGGATTGCGAAGTGCGCGCCCTGCGCGCCGGAGATGAACCACTTGTGGCCGTTGATCACCCAATCCTTGCCGTCGCGCACCGCCAGCGTCTGGATCAGGGTAGGATCCGAGCCCGCGACCTCCGGCTCGGTCATCGCGAAGCAGGAGCGCTGGATGCCCTGGCACAGCGGCTTGAGGTACTTCTTCTTCTGCTCGTCGGTGCCGAAGTGCAAGAGCGTGTGCATGTTGCCCTCGTCCGGCGCCTGGCAGTTGAGGATGAACGACCCCAGACGCGTGCGCGCGCACTCCGCGCTGACCGCCGCCTGCGCCGTCGGACCCAGGCCCATGCCGCCCCACTCGCGCGGCATGTGCGGCATCCACAGGCCCTCCTTCTGGGCCTTCTGGCGCAGCTCGATGATGATCCCGAGCAGGTTGCGCCGGTCCTCGCCGTCGAGCGCCTTCTCCTTGGGTCTGACCTCGTCGCTCAGGAATGAGCGCACGCGCTGGCGAACGTCTTCGACATCGGGGGGAAACGAGAAATCGATGGCCATTTGCGCAATCCTCCGCTGAACGTCCTCTACCGCACGACTGCCAGCCGAACCCGGCCCCACCCGTAGCAAAGCTACTGCTTTACGGCAAGCGAGGGCCCGGGGCCGGGCAGCGGCACCCAGCAGCCTCTCGGCCGAAAACCACGGCCGTGCTGGATTGCGCTGTCCCGGATTCGCTTGGAGCGCCGGCTTGACGCCGCGGGGCGGTCCTGCTCCCATGCCGGCGCTATGCCTGGCAGTGAGACGCTTCCCCGCCTAATCGCGCTGGCCGCGAGTCGCTTCAAGCTCGACCCGGCCGCCCTGTCGCCGGACGCGGACGTGTTCGAAAGCTTGGGCATCGACAGCGTGCAGGTGCTCGAGCTGCTGAGCGAGCTCGAGCTCGAGCTCGACGTGGAGATCCCCGACTACGCACTGCGTGGCGTCAAGAGCTTCGCCGAGCTCGCACACGCGATCGACCGCCGCCTGCCGCGCCAGTGATCTAATTCGATCTTCCCCTCTCCCCGCCTGCCTGTTGCATGTTCCCCGCTACGGGGGCAGCCCAGGGGCGCCGCTTGCTAGCCAGCGCAGCACGAGCTCCGCGCACGCTTGCGCGAGGGCCGCGTGGTGTTGCCGCCATTGCCCGCGGCCCTGGGCGCCCGCGCGGTTGGTGCAGCCGGCGACCACCGCGCACGGCACCGCCGCGCCCGCGCAGGCCAGCGCGACCGCGAGCGCTTCGAGGTTCTCGCCCACGCAGCCCGTGCACGCGCCCAGCTCGCCTGCCAGGACGTCGTCGGTGGTGATGGCCAGCGTGGTGCCGAGCACGCCGCCGAGCACTCCACGGCCGGCACCGCGCACGCCCGTTACCAGGGCCGGCTCGAGCGCGACCGAAACCGGCATCGGCTGCGGAAACGCGGCCTTACCCTCGAGCACCGCCGGCTCGAGCGCGCGCAGCGCGTCGGGCACAAGCAGGCTGCCGGCAGAGGGTGCGGGCGTGGTGGCATAGGCGCCGTAGCTGCCGACCAGGATCGCCGCGCGCGGTCGCCGCTGGAGCAGCGCGCGCGCCGCGCCCGCGCCCGCCGTGGTCAGGCCCACACCGACCTCGGCCGCGGCCACCTGCAAGCCGCCCACGCACCCGCGCAAGTCGGGGCCCAGCGCATGCTCGAAGTCGGCCAGCTCCACCCGGTGCGCAGCCAGCAGCAATACGTCAATCGCGGGCGCGCGGGCGGGTTCTTGCACGCGGCCACGATAGCGAGCGCGGCCAGCCGGCGGAAGGCCGTGGCGCGCGCAGTAGGGCGCAAACCCCGGCTGCAGCTAGCCCGCGTGCTACGCTGGTGGTGTGGCAGCCGAGGCCGTAGGCCCCGCAGGGCCGCTCGTGTTCGCAAGCCGCTCCAGGCGAGGCCGCCCGTGAGCGAGGCGCGCCCCCCGATCTCGGATTGGCGTGGGACCCCGACGGCTTGGCCCGCGAAGCGGAGGCGGGCCGGGCGCGCGCCTTCCCCGCCGAGCAGGCTCCGCCGCTCGACCGCCGTCGCATGGTGTACCGCTGGGACCTCGACAAGACCTATCTCCGCACCGAGTTCGATACGCTCAGGGACCTGCTGCGGCGCGCGATCGAGGGCGCCGCCGACAAGCGCACGGTGCCGGGGGCGGCCGCACTGCTACGCGAGCTGCGCGCGACCGAGCCGGCGGGCATCTACATCCTCTCGGGCAGCCCCGAGCAGATGCGGCGCGTGCTCGAGGCCAAGCTGCGGCTCGACGGCGTGCGCTGGGACGGGCTGACGCTCAAGCCGAGCCTGCGCAACCTGCTCCGCGGCCATTTCAGCTTCCTCAAGGACCAGGTCGGCTTCAAGCTCTCGGCCATGCTCGCCTCACGCGAGCCGCTGCCGCCCGAGCTCGACGAGATCCTGTTCGGCGACGACGCCGAGACCGACGCCTTCATCTACTCGCTCTACGCGGACCTGTGCGCGGGCCGCGTCGGCGGCGATACCCTGCTGTCGGTGCTGCGCCAAGCCGCGGTCACGGCCGACGAAATCCCGCGGCTGCTCGCGCTGGTGTCGCGGCTGCCCAAGCGCGATCACTGCCGCCGCATCTTCATTCACCTCGACCGCATCTCGCCGCTCGACACCTTCGAGGTCTACGGCCGTCGCGTCTGTCCCTTCTACAACTACTTCCAACCCGCGCTGGTGCTGCTCGAGATGGGCGCGATCGACGTGGGCGCGGCGCTGCGGGTGGCGGCCGAGCTGATCATCGATCAGAGCTTCACCGCCGACGCGCTGGCCGCGAGCTACCTCGAGCTGACGCGGCGCGGCCAGCTCAGCGGCGCCGCCGCCGAGCGCATCGCCCTGGCGCTCGAGGGCACGGGCGACACCGAGTTCGCCTTCGCCACGCCGGTGCTGCGCGCGTTCGGCGAGGAGCTGCGAGGCCTGCGCATCCAGGTGGCCGAGGTGCCGGACCCGGTGCAGCTCGATTACGTGGCGCTGCTCGCGCGCGAACGCTCGCGCGCGAAGGCCGCCAGGCTGCGGGTGCTCGGCAGAGGCTGAGTCTCCAGCACGAAGACCTACGAGCACACGGGAGGGTGGGAAGGCGCGATCTGGATTGCTCTTCCCGTCTTCCTGTTGCATTCACGGGACCTGCCCGCGAGGCGGGCCCGCGCTATTGCAAGCAGTAGGTGGACTGCTGGTCTGCTGGGACGCACTTGCCGCTCGTGCAGATCAGGCTGCTGCATTCGTTGGCCTGGCCGCAGGAGGCGCCGTCGGCCTTTCGCGGCATGCAGGTCGAGCCGTTGATCGACAGGCTCGGGTTGTCGCAGAACAGCCCGTCCTTGCAGTTGAGGTCGCTGAAGCATTGACCACCGGCGCTCGCGTGCGCGCTGCACGTCCAGTTGACAGCACCTGGCAGGCACGCGTAGCCGTCGCTCATGGTGCACGCCGCTAGCGCCGCGCCCGCCATCGTCATGTCGAGCAGGTTCAGCGGGCGGCAGCTCGCACCCGGCGCGATCGTGCCCTTGAATATGGTGCGCAGGCCCTGCAGCGAAGCGCCATAGGCGACCACGCTGGGATCGCAGGCACGCGACAGATCCTCGAGGTGCGTGAACACGATGTTGGCCTGCGCGGGATCGAAGCCGGCGCTCGACTGCTGCGCGACCGTGTCCGCCATCGCATCGCCGGTGCAGCTGGTATTCATGGCTTGCTTGCAGCTCGCGAAGTCGCGGCCCGGGCTGGTGCAGCACATTTGCTCCGCCGCGCACTGGATCGTGGCCAACCGATCGCAGATGGTTCCGGGCATCACCGCGTTGCGGTTGGGATCGGTACCGAACAGGTCCGGGCCGGTCGTGCCGCCGGTGCCCCCGCCTACGCCGCCGGTAGCCACGCCGCCGCTGCCGCCGGTACCGCCGACCGGGGTTCCGCCGCCGTCCTGTCCGGCTACTGGCACGCCGCCGCCGCTGCCTCCGGGGTCGCTGCCGCCGCCGCCCGCGGTGACACCCGGGTCACCGCCGCTGCCGCTGCCACTGCCACTGCCACTGCCACTGCCACTGGACGGGGCGCTGACGTAGGACTGTTGGGGCCTAGCGCCGTCTACAGGTTGGCACGCCGTCACCAAGCACAAGACACACCACGCCACGCATCCAAGGCCTACTGCAACGATCCGCACGCGCCCACCTTCTTCCAAGCCCACGCCGCCCTCAGGGAGCGTCCCATCCGTAGTCTATAGCGGATGTGCAGGGCGCGTGACAGCTGGAAGGCTCGTGCGCATCCCACATCGGGGATTGGTTTCCGAGCCGCCCCCGAACGACCCCACGCGGGACGGTCCGCAAGCCCTCTGCGCTCCGTGCGGTAGCCATGCCGTTTCGGTGTCGACAGGCACGCCGACAGGGTCAATTGCTGCGCGCGGCGGTGCCCGCTGCCGACCACGAGCGCGATTGGTCTTCGCGCTCGCCTGGGTCAGCCGTGATCCTGGCGTAGGCTCGCGAGCACGCTGGCCAGATCGGGGGCGAGGGCCGATTCCAGCACCAGCTCGCTCCCGCTGCGGGGGTGAGCGAGCTCCACGCGGGTCAGGTGCAGGAAGCTGCGGTCGAGGCCGTGGCGGTGCTCGAAGTGACGGTTGCTGGCAGGGTCGCCGTGGCGGGCGTCGCCCAGCACCGGGTGGCCGATGCCGGTCAGGTGGCGGCGGATTTGATGGGTGCGGCCCTCGTCTGGGCGCACGTGCAGCAGCGAGTGCCCGGCGAGCAGCTCGAGGCGCGTGTAGCGCGTGCGCGCCGGGCGCACGGCGCCAGCTTCGCGCAGCGCCCGGCGCACGCTGCCCTTCTCGCGCGCCACCCCGCGCGCCAGGGCGGTGTAGTGCTTGCCGCCGAGCTGCAGCGCGCGCGAGAAGGCGGCCACGGACGCGCGCCGCTTGCACAGCAGGCACACCCCGCTGGTGCCGCGGTCGAGGCGGTGGACCGCGGCGAGCTCGGCCAGGCCGCGCTGCGCGCGCACGCGCTCGAGCAGGGAGCCCGCGCCCTCACCCTGCGGGGTGGTCGGCAGGTGCGGCGGTTTGTCCACCGCCAGCAGCTCCTCGTCCTCGTAGAGCACGGGGATCGGCGGCGGGGGCGCGGGCGAGAGCAGCGCCAGCGTCTCGACCGCGTCGGTCAGCGGCATCATGTCGAAGGGTGCGAGCGCGTGAGCCGCGTAACCCAGCTGGGCAAGGTGCGC
Organism: uncultured delta proteobacterium; assembly: GCA_963778655.1. GTDB lineage: Bacteria > Myxococcota_A > Polyangia > Polyangiales > JAFGIB01 > CAVZVA01. The sequence continues at coordinate 691,455 of CAVZVA010000002.1, read as the reverse complement.
CAGATCGCGCGCCAGCGTGCGCGGCTCGCACGACACATAGGCCAGCGCGCGCGGGCAAAGGCCGGCGATCTGCTCGCGCAGGGCGGCGGGCAAGCCGCGCCGTGGCGGGTTGACGATCACGGCGTCGAAGCGCTCGCCGCCGTGCGCCAGCGCCCGGCAGATCTGCAGCGCATCGCCCGCGCGAGCCTGCATTCCCGTCACGTCCTGCTCGCCCGCCGCCTGCTGCGCGAGCGTCAGTGCCGGCTCCAGCTGCTCGACCAGCACGCAGCGCGCGCCCTGCTGGCACAGCAGCAAGCCGAGCGCGCCCGAGCCCGCATACAGCTCGAGCAGGCGGCTGCCGGAGAGCGTGCCGAGCGCCTCGCCGAGCGCGCGCGTCACCCGCGACGCCATCGCCGCGGCCTGGGCGCGATGGGCTTGCACGAAGCCGCCGTGGGTCGCGAGGACGTAGGGTCCCTGCGGCGTCAAGCTGTCGCGCGCGCTGCCCGCGCCGCACACGAGCCGCGGCAGCCCGCCGAAGAACGTGGGCGCGCGCGGATCACGCTCGCTCACAGCCACACCGGTTACGTGGGGCAGCGCCGCCACCTCGCGAGCCAGCGCCTCGAGCCGCGCGCGCGCAGCCGGCTCGCCGCCGAGCGTGACCAGCAGCGCGAGCTCGCCCGCGCAGCGCGCCTCGCGTACGTCGAGGCTGGCGAGCGCGCCTTCGTGCTGGCGTGCCAGCGCGCGCACCTCGTCCACCACCGCCGCCAGCTCAGCGCCGAGCACGCGGCAGTGCGGGATGTCGACCACCTCGTGGCTGCCGCGCGCGTACAACCCGATCGCGCCTGCGCGCGACACCATCAGCTTGGCGCGCGTGCGGTAGCCGGTAGGCGGGCGTCCCGGCGCCACCGGCTCGAGCGCGAGCGCGCGCAGGCAAGGGTAGGGCGCCAGCGCCTCGCGGACGACCTGCTGCTTGCCCGCCAGCTGCTCGGGCTCGGGCACGCCGAGCCACGCGCAACCGCCGCAGCGCGCGCCGTGCTCGCAGAGCGTGATGCCGGAGGGCTGATCCTCGGCGGGCACGTGGTTACTCGTCGCCCTGCAGCGACTCGATCACCTCGCTCACCAGCTCGCCGAGCGTGGCGTTGACGCTGCCTTCGTCCTCGTCGAGCTCGATCGGACGCGGGTCCTTGCGCAGCGGCAGCAGGTCGCGCACGGCGTCGGGATCGCCCAGCTCCGCAAGCGCTTCGACCGCCGACGCGATCACCTCGGCCTCGTCGAGCTTGAGAAAGCGCGCGATCAACGGGCGCGCGCTGGGCTCGGCGATTTCGCACAGCACCCAGGGCAGCTCTTGCATAGCGAGGCCGCGCTCGCCGCGCGCGAGCACACGCTCCACGCCGCGCGCGAGCTCCGCATAGCGCTCGAAACCCAGGTCGACCAGCGCCTCGGCGGCCTGCAGCCGAACGCCGGGCGCCTCGTCGCCGAGGATTTCGATCAACGCGTTCCGTCATCTCCGGACCTTCCACCTGCGCGCACAGGTCGGCCAGGCGCCCGAGCCGCATGCCCGCCTCCTGGCGGTCCCCCAGGCTCTCGGCCTCGCGCACCGCGCCGGCGAGCGTTGCGCGCAGCCTCTCGGGCGGCGCGGCGAGCAGCAGCTTCTCCTGCTGCCGCGCATTGCGGTCGGCGTCGAACAGGGCGGCCAGCGTGGTCTTGGGATCGGGCATGGCCGCTCTTTAGCGCGTTTTTCGCAGCGGCAACAGCTCGCCCAGCAGCTCGCGCGTGCGACTGGCGCCGTCCGCGCCCGGCTCCGGCTCGAAACGGCACGAGAGCCGCCCGTCCGGGGTGAGCTGGTAGCCGCGACGCTGTGCCACCAGGCGCGCCAGTGCCGCGGTCTCGAGCGGGGCGTCGTCGCGGAAGCACAGCGTGACGCGCTGGGCGCCGGCGTCGCAGCTGAGCACGTGCAGCGCGCGCAGCGCCGGCTTGAGCGCCATCACCCGCAACAGCTGTAGCGTCGGCTCGGGCGGCTTGCCGAAGCGGTCCTCGAGCTCGGCGCCCAGCTCGTGCACGCTCTCCTCGTCGGGCGCGGCCGCGATCCGCTTGTAGAACGACAGCCTCAGCCCCACGTCCGGCACGTAGTCGTCGGGGATGTAGTGCTCGACGTCGAGCGTGAGGTCGGGGTCGACCTCGTGGGTGATGGTCTCGCCGCGCAGCTCGGCGATCGCCTCCTGCAGCATGCGCACGAACAGGTCGAAGCCGACCGCCGCCAGGTTGCCGCTCTGCTCCTGGCCGAGCAGATCGCCCGCGCCGCGCAGCTCCATGTCGAGCGAGGCCACCTGGAAGCCGGCGCCGAGCTGGCTGAAGCGCTCGAGCGCCTCGATGCGGGTGCGCGCCTCGTCGGTGATCACCGACGGCGGCGGCGCGATCAGGTAGCAATACGCGCGCTCGCGGGAGCGGCCCACGCGCCCGCGCAGCTGGTAGAGCTGCGAGAGCCCGAACAGGTCGGCGCGGTCGATCAGGATGGTATTGGCGCGCGGGATGTCGAGGCCGTTTTCCACGATCGCGGTGCTCGCCAGCACGTCGTACCGGCCGTCGACGAAGTCGGTCATCAGCCGCTCGAGCGTGCCCTCGCGCAGGCGTCCGTGCGCGACCGCGATGTTGGCCTGGGGCACCAGCTGCTGCAGCAGCGCGGCGCGCTCGTACAGCCCCTCGATGCGGTTGTGCACGAAGAACACCTGGCCGCCGCGTCCCAGCTCGCGCTGGATCGCCTCGCGCACCACGTGGTCATCCCAGCGCGTGACGAAGGTGCGGATCGCGCGCCGGTCGGGTGGGGGCGTGGTGATCAGCGACAGCTCGCGCAGCCCGCCGATCGCCATGTGCAGTGTGCGCGGAATCGGCGTGGCGCTGAGCGTCAGCACGTCGACCTCGGTGCGCAGCTTCTTGATGCGCTCCTTGTGGGCCACGCCGAAGCGCTGCTCCTCGTCGACCACCAGCAAGCCCAGCCGCCCGAAGTGCACGTCTTTGGACAACAACCGGTGGGTGCCGATCACGATGTCGCAGGTGCCGGCCTTGAGCCGCGCGACCACCTCGAGCTGCTCGGCCTTCGGCACGAAGCGCGAGAGCATCTCGACCCGCAGCGGATAGTCGGAGAGGCGCTGGCGGAAAGTCAGCAGGTGCTGCTGGGCGAGCACCGTGGTCGGACACAGCACCGCGACCTGGCGCCCGCTCATGGCCACGCGGAAGGCCGCGCGCAGGGCCACCTCGGTCTTGCCGAAGCCGACGTCGCCGCAGACCAGACGGTCCATCGGCCGCGCGCCGTCGAGGTCGCTCATCACCTCGTCGATTGCGCGCAGCTGGTCGGGCGTCTCCTCGTAGGGGAAGCCGGCCTCGAACTCCGCGTAGAGCCGATCTTTGTGTGGATAGGCCGCGCGCTCGCGCGACGCGCGCGCGGCATAGAGCTGCAGCAGCTCATCGGCCAGCTGCTTGACCGAGGCGCGGACGCGCGACTTGGTGCGCGCGAAGGTCTGCCCACCCAGCCGGTCGAGCTTGGGCGCCGCGCCCTCCTTGCTCGCGAGCTTCTCGATCTGGTTCAGGCGCGTGATCGGCAGGTACAGCTTGTCGCCGCCGCTGTACTCGACCACCAGCACCTCGACCCGCTTGGGCTTGCGCCCCTGCAGCGCCTCCATGCGCGTGACCGGCAGCTCCGACAGCGAGAGCCCGCGGTATACGCCCACGCCGTGCTCGATGTGCACCACGTAGTCGCCGAGCGCCAGCTCGCGCAGGTCCTGCACGAAGGCGCGGTTCTTGTCCCGGCTCCGCCGGCGTGGCTGCAGGTGGCGACCCTGGCGCGAGCCGAAGATCTCCTGCTCGGTCACGCACGCAAGCGCCTCGGCCGGCAGCACGAAGCCGTCCTCGAGCGGGCCCACCACGACCTCGGCCTTGCCGCCGGGCCGCTCGCGCAGGCGCTCGGGCGCGAAGGGCTGCGGCTTCTCCACCGCGATGTGGTAGCCGCGCAGCAGAGACGCTAGGCGCTCGGCCTGGACCTGCGTGCGCATGACCAGCAGCGCGCGCAGGCCCTCGTCGAGCCAGTGCTGTACCCGGGCGCAAAGCGGCTGCAGCGGATCGGCGTTGCCCGCCTGCATGTGCTGCGCGCGCAGTGCGGCCGAGAGCGGCGCCTGGTCCTCGGCCGCCACGCGCAGCAGCGCGTCCGCCTCCGGCGGCGCGAGCCCGGCGAGCTCGAGGTCGATCTCTTCCTGCTCGGGTGCGCCGAGCAACGCCATGCGGTGCGCGACGCACAGCGGGCGCGCGTGCAGGTGCTCGGTGAGCTCGGGCTGCGACAGGTAGAGCTCGTCGAGCGCGAACACGGGGGCCTTGGCTGCGACCTTGGCGGCGCGGTCGCGGCTCCCGTGCTCGAGCTCCTCGCGCAGCACGCCGGCCACGCCGATCGGATCGACCACCACGTGGCGCAGGCCCTCGGGCAGGTAGTCGAACAGCGTCTGCAGCCGCGGATAGAACGCGGGCAGGAAGCCCTCGACGCCGAGAAAGCGCCGGCCGCTGGCGATGTCCTCGACCAGCTGCTGGCGGCGCAGGGTGGGCAGGTTGAGCGCGTCGCACAGGTCGCTGACCCGTTCGCGCGCGCGCTGCAGCTCCTGCCGCCCCAGCAAGATGTCCCGCACCGGGTGAATCGAGAGCGTCTGCGCGCTTTCCAGCGTGCGCTGGTCCTCGGGGTCGAAGCGCTTGATCGAGGCCAGCAGCTCGTCGTCCAGCTCGAGCCGGCTCGGCTGCTCGGCGTTGGGCGGGAACACGTCGATCAAGCCGCCGCGCACCGCGAACGTGCCGGGGTCCTCGCACAGCGGCACGCGCAAGTAGCCGCCCTCGATCAGCAGCGCGATCAGCGCGTCGCGATCGACGATGTCCGCCACTGCGAGCCGGCTGCAATGCCGCTGCAACGCGTCGCGCGGAGGCACGCGGCGCAGCAGCGCGCCCGTCGGCACGACCAGCATCTGCCAGGGCAGCCCGGCGCTCAGGTGGAACAGCACCGCGAGCCGGTCCATCGCCGCGCGCTGGTCGGGCGCGACGTCGACGAAGGGCGTGGTGTCCGCGGCCGGATAGTGCAGCACTGGCCCGAGCCCGTCCGGGTCCGCGCTGCCGCCGATGAAGAAGCGCAGGTCGGCCTCGAGCTTGGCCGCGCTCTGCGCGTCGGGCACCACCACCAGCATGCGGCGGCCGTGCTCTCTGGCTGCGCGCGCGAGCAGCAGCGCCAGGCTGCCGCGCGGTAAGGTCGCGAGGTCGAGCCTGACCTCGGAGCCGAGCGCGCGCACCAGCGCCCGGGTGTCGGCGCTCGCCCCGGCGAGCTGCTGCATCAGGGGCACGACGCTCACGGCCGGCGGTGTAACCGGCGCGCGGCGCCGCCGCAAACCGTTTCGTGGGCCGCGGCCGGAAGCGCCCGATTCGGGCAAAAAAACCGAGGCCGGGGCCACCCACCGGCCCGGCCTCGGCCGCCCGGTCACAGACCGGGCGGTTCCCCACGTGATCGCGTTCCCCGCGCTACAGCCCCGCCCCCGCGCCGGCCGTGCCCATCATCGCCATGCCGCCATCGGTGGGCGTCGCTACCCCCGCGTCCTCCACGGGCGGCTGCGCAGGCTCGGTCTGCACCGGCGGCGCGACCATGGGCGTGGTGGCTGTGCCGGGGGTCGCGATGCCCACGCCGCCCACGCCGCTCGGAGTCGGCCCGACGAGCCCGCCTCCGTAGCCCGCGCACACGTCGGCTGCCGCGTAGCAGACGCGGTGATCGCTATAGTCGGGGATGCCCATCGGAACGGTAGCCACGGGCGTCATCAGGTCTTCGAGCGCATCGACCACCACGCCGCCGTTGCTGACCGAGTACACGAAGTCGCTGCCGTCCGCGCCGGTGACGAACAGCCCGCGCTGCACCTCGGGCTGCACGCACTGGTTGAAGTAGTACGCGGGCGTGCCGTTGGGCCCGGTGCCGGCGTTGACCAGCCCGCACAGGTTCGCGAGCAGCTGGGTGTGGTCGATCTCCCCGAGCTGCTTGAAGCCGTCGCTGACCGACACCTGGAACACCTCGAGCGAGCTCTGGAACGGATAGCCGTAGTCGACGTAGGGGAATGCGAGCAGGCCGTCGTAGCCCACTGCGCCCTCGGGCTTGTAGAAGGTGAAGGCCTTGTGGTTCTGATTGGCCTCCGAGTAGCCGCTGGGGCCGAACTTGAAGCTGTGGGTCCGCCGCGGCGCGGTCGGGTCCGAGACGTCGAACAGCTGCAGCATCAAGCCGCGGTCCACGCCCGAGGCGTCGGTGTCGCGGCCGATGGTGAGCAGGTTGTTGTCGTCGATCGGGTGCATGTAGTCGCTGAAGCCGGGGATATCGAGCTCGCCCAGCTTGGTCAGCTTCTCCGGGTTCGAAAGGTCGATCACCATCAGCGGATCGGTCTGGTGGAAGGTCACCACATAGCCGCGGTCGCCCACGAAGCGCGAGGACTTGAGCGTCTCGCCGTCGGCGCCGAGCGGCTCGGTGATGCCCGCCCGCACCAGGTCGTGCCCATCGGTGCGCAGCGTGACCACGCGGTTGTCGGTCTGGCGCTGCAGGGTCGCGATGCCGTTGGCGTCCTTGAGGTCGTCCTGCTTGGCGGCGTTCTCGGCCAGCGCGGGCAGCGGCGGCACGAAGTTCTGCCACAGCCGCGCCGTGGTGGCGACGCGGATCACGCCGTCCTTCTCGTCGAGCGAGAACTGGTCGAGGATGTGGCCCGGGACGAAGCCCGAGGCGCTGTAGCTGGTGTCGGGCCCCTTCAGCTCGAAGCGGTGCAACACCGTGCGCTCGCGCTGGATCAGGCCGGCGTCCCAGCGGTAGTCGCGCGAGGCCAGCAGCATCACCGAGTCGTTGGAGTAGACCTCGTCGGCATTGCCGAGCACGATCGCGCCGCCCAGCGCGCTCTTGGGGTCCTGCATGTCGAAGGAGACGATGTTGGTCAGGCCGTAGTCGCTGAGGCCGGGCGAGGGCGCGTAGAAGTCCGTGCAGCGGCGGTTCGGCGCCGAGAGCGTGCCGTCTTTGAGCTCGCGCTCGACCGGCAGCCAGTCGGTCAGCGTGGTGCCCATGACGGCCGCAATCATGCGGTCGCGCCAGGCATTGACCTGCTCGTCGACCTGGTCCTGCGGGTACTTGTGTCCCCAGGGGTCGCTGTAGTCGATGCTGGCGGCGTAGATCTGCGGCGTGCGGAAGCCGCCCTGGATCACCGCGCGCACCGTGCTGTCGTAGCGGCGCGAAGAGAGGTAGTTGCCCTCGACGAACAGCTCGCGGGTGACCTTGGGCTTGTCCGCGCCGACGTCGACCAGCGTGATCTTGGTGAAGGGCGAGCCGTAGTAGGGGTAGAGCGCCGGGTTGAAGCCGCTCGACTTGGCCGCGCCTGCGTCGGCGCTGGCGTCCGGCTTGGGCTCGTCGGCCAGGTCGCCCTGGTCGTAGACGTTCGAGAACACCACCGCGGTACCATCCTTCACGAACATCTCCTGCGCGTAGCCCTCGATCGGGATCATGCCCGTGATCGCGGTCTGGTCCGCCGGCCACGAGGCCAACACGAACAGCTCGTTGCCGTGCAGCAGCCAGATGTGCGAGCCGTCGGTCTTGACGATGTCCGCCTCGTCCACGCCCTTCACCTGCACGTTGGTGTCGGAGTGGCCGCTGGGTCCGAGCGTGGGGAGGTTGGCGCCGGGGTTGGTGACCGGCTGCTGAGCCGCGTTGCCGCTGCCCGAGGCTGCGCTATCCGCGCTTCCAGACGCGCCAGCCGACGGTGTGGTCCCCGGCGTGGCAACGCCCGGTGCCCCCGCGGCTGGTGGCGGCGGTGCCGCTGCCGAAGACGCCGGCCCGCGGGCGACGTTGTCGAACGCCACGCCGCCGCCCGGGGTGAGCACGCCCGTGACGCCGCTGTTGCTCTGCGGCTCTTGCCGCATCAGCTCGGCCTGCAGCGTGATCTTGGCGGCGACGTCGCTCTGGATCTTGGCCAGCAGGTCGTCGCAGCTGGACGCCCGCGTAAGCGCGGCCGAGATCTGCCCGGTGACGACTTCCTCCGGCGCGCCTCCGCCGCCATTGCCCGCCGCGCCCTTGCCGCCACTGCCGCAGGCGGCCAGCGCAACCAGCGCGCCCACAGCGACCCAGCTTGTACCGTTGAACCCCATGCGCGTCCCTTTCGACTGTGCCGGAGCTCTGGCTGTCTCTCGGCTCCATTCCCTAACGCAACTTGCGTGCCACGAAAAACACTGTGATTTCGCGGCAGCTCATTGTGCCAGATTGTGCCACGGCTGGCACACATGCGTGCCGGATCACAGTCAGACCGCGAGCCGGCTTCGCGCTGCTTCCAGGAGCAGCCTGCGCTCGGCCTCGGCCACCACCCGGCGCACCACCGGCGCCGTATCCGGGTTCACCGAGATCGAGCTGATGCCGTAGCGCACCAGGTGCTCGGCGAAGGCCGGCCGGTTACTGCGGCGCCTGTCCGCACAGCGACGAGGTCAGCCCGTTCGCGCGCGCCGCTTCGACGATTCCGCTCGATCGCGTCGAGCACGGCCGCGTCCGCTTCGTCGAACAGCTCGGCGCAAATCTCGGAGTCGCGGTCCACGCCCAGCACCAGCTGCGTCAGGTCGTTGCTGCCGATGGAGACGCCATGGATGCCCAGCTTGGCGTAGTCGGGGATGCGGTAGGCGACCGACGGCACCTCCGCCATCACCCAGCGCAGCAGGCCGCGGTCGCGCCCGAGGGCGTGCTTGTCGAGCAGCTCCAGGCACGCGGTGAGCTCCCACAGCGTGCGCACGAATGGGATCATCACGTGCACGTTGGGGCTCTGCGCGCGCACCGCCGCGAGCACATCGAGCTCGAGCGCGAACAGCTCCGGGTCCTTGACGTAGCGAAAGCAGCCGCGATAGCCGATCATCGGGTTCTCTTCTTGCGGCTCGTACTGATCGCCGCCGCGCAGCTTGCGGAACTCGTTGGTGCGAAAATCGTAGGTGCGGTAGATGACCGGGCGCGGCGCGAAAGCGCGCGCGATGCGCAGACAGCGAGGCGCTCATGCGTTTCACGAACTCCGCCTGCTCGCCCTCGCGGATCAGCTCTTTGGGATGCACGCCCGAGAGCGCATCCGTGATCATGAATTCGGCGCGCAGCAGCCCCACGCCGTCCACCGGCAGCGCGGCGACCTCGTCTGCGCGCTCCGCGATCGCAAGGTTCACGTAGATGCGCGTGCCCAGCGACTGCACGCTCTCGACCGGGCCTGGCGCGGCCGCCGCCCGCTCGGTCACCGCGGCCGGCGCCTGCGCCACGACGTCCTCGCCCTCGATCACCTCGCCCCTCTGGCCGTCGATGGTGACGAGCTCGCCGTCGCGCAGCAGCTTGGTCGCGTTGCGCGTGCCGACCACGCAGGGGATGCGCAGCTCGCGGCTCGACGATCGCCGCGTGGCAGGTCATGCCGCCGCCGTCGGTCACCAGCGCCGCGGCGCGCCGCAGCACGGGCACCCAGTCCGGCGAGGTCATGGACGCGACCAGCACCTCGCCCGCCTGCAGCTTCGCGCCTTCGGCGGGGCTCTTGAGGATGCGCACGCGCCCACTCGCGCGCCCGGGCGACGCGCCCAACCCGGAGAGCAGCACCGCGCCGGCTTTGTCCTCGTGCAGCGTGGTGATCGGGCGCGACTGCAGGCAGTACAGCTTGCCGCCCGCGAATCCCCACTCGATGTCCTGCGGCGTCCCGTAGTGCTTCTCGATCCGCAGGCCCATGCGCGCGAGCTCGAGCAGCTCGGTGTCGTCGAGCACGCGCCGCACGCGCTGCTCGCCCTGCAGCTCCACGCGCCGCGTGCCGCCCTGCGGATCTCGCTCCAGCTTGTGGCTCTTCTCTCCGATGCGCGTTTCGAGCACGCGCGGGCCGTCCTTGGCCAGCACGTAGGTGTCGGGCTCGACCTGGCCGCCCACCACCACCTCGCCCAGGCCGAAGGCGCCCTCGATCACGAGGTGCGCGCGATCGCCGCTGGCGGGATCGGCCGTGAACATCACGCCCGAGCGCTCGGAGTCGACCATCTGCTGCACCACCACCGCGATCGCCGGCTCCTGGTCGAAGCCCTGGCTGCTGCGGTAGGCGATCACGCGCTTGCCCCATACGCTCATCCAGCAGCGCACGATCGCGTCGAGCAGCGCCGCCTCGCCTTGTACGTTGGTGAAGGTCTCGTTCATGCCAGCGAACGAGGCACCGGCCGTGTCCTCCATCGTGGCCGAGGAGCGGACCGCGACGCGCAAGCCCGCGCCCAGGCCGCGATAGGCCGCGAGCACCGCCTCACGCAGCGCCTGCGGCATGCCGGCCTGCTTGACCAGGGCGCGCAGCGCGTCGGAGGCGCGCGCGAGCGCGGCTCCGTCGCCGGCGTCGAGCCCCGCCACCAGCTCGCGCAGCTTGGCGCGCGCACCGGCTTGCTCCATCGCCGCGAGGTAGGCCTGCGCGGTCACCACGAAGCCGGGCGGCACGGGCAGGCCCGCGGCCACCAGCTCGCCCAGGTTGGCGCCCTTGCCGCCGGCCAGCTCGACGTCGCTCTTGCGGATCTGCTCGAAACGGCGGACCAAGGGAGATGCGTCCTGGGGCGGGACCGCCTGGGCCCGAGGCGCGGCTGCGGGTTGGGATGGTTGCATGGTGAACGGAAAGTAGGCACGGCCGCCCGCGCCGCCAGCGCGTGCTACCCGCCGTCCCCAACGCTTGCCGTCACACCGCGAGCACGCCTTCGAGATGCGGCCCCAGCTCGTGAATCGGCACGCGCGCGAGATCCTTGCCGAGGGTGTCCTTGACCAGCGCGGCGGTGGGCCCATCCAACTTGCCGTGCAGCATCCCCAGGAAGCCAGGCTCGGCCACCAGCACGAGTTGATCGAAGCGGTGTTCGGTCCGCCCCGTGCTCAAAATCTCGCCCAGCTGGCCCGCGAAGCTCGCCGCCAGGTGGTCGTGCGCCGTTTCTTCGGTCGGCATCGGATGCCGCCGCGGTCCGGATCCGGACGAGAACGAGGTGCCCGGACGGTCGGTGTTGATCTCACCGTCCTTGAGCCGGCCTTGCTCGTGCTCCAGGTCCGAGACCAGCCGCAGGCCCTTGCCTGGTCCCTTGTGCTCCAGAATGCGCGCGCCCGCGCGGTGTCCGACGACGATCCAGGTGACGCTCATGGCCTTCTCGCTGGCTGGTAACCGCAAACAGAGTACGCACGCGCCTGCGCGCGTCCAGCCCGGAGGGTCTGCGTCCGCCGCGTCCCGTGGCGCGTTGTTGCTTCGCTCCGTCTTCCTGTGAATTCCCCCTGGCCGACCCGTCCTCGTGGCGCGGCGCTACGACGTGCCCCAGGGCAGCGCCGCGCGCGGCAGCAGCAGGCGTTGGCCCGGCCGCGGCGGCTGGAAACGGCGCATACCGTCGGGGCGCGCGTGCAGGAAGATCAAGTGCGGATCGTCGAGCGCGCGGTCGAAGCGGATGCGCATGCGCCACGGGTTGCCGCTGGCCTCGACGCCCAGGATCTCGATCTGCATGCCCGGCACGCGCAGCCGCTGTCCGGGGAAGAACACCTCGCGCTCGGGGCGATAGATCGAGCCGGCGAACGCGTCGCGGAGGTCGCTGGCCGCCACCTGCAGCTCGAGGCTGTGATCGTCGATGCCGATCAAGAAGTGCGCCTGCAGCGCACCGCTCAGCCGGCGATACGAGCGCGGCAGGCCCAGGCCGTGGATCAGACGCACCCACGGCAGGTTCGCGGCGGTTGCGAAGTCCGAGGCTGACACGATCACGATATCGAACGCTTCGGGGTGCTTCGGGATGTCAGCGTCGAGCGCCCAGCGGCGCGAGGCTTCCGCCCGCTCGCGGAGCTCTGCGGTCTGGGCGTAGGCGTGCTGCCCGGCCAGCGCCAGGTGCACGGCGATGATCGCCAGCGCGAGCAGGGCGCGCGGCCGCCGCAAGCGCGTGCTCCAGGGCGCCGCAGCGTCGGCCAGCGCCTTCCAGCCGTGCGCGAGCAGCAGCGCGAGCAGCACGCTCGCGCCCAGCGCCGGCGCTACCAGCAGGCGCTCGGAGGGGGCGGTGCCCGCGCTCGCCAGCAGCGACAGCAGGCTGCCGCAGGCCAACCAGCGCGCGGCGGCGGCCTCGGGCGCCGCGTCCGGCTGGCTTGCGAGCCAGCGCAACGCCTGCAACCCGGCCAGCAGGCTGATCACGCCGAGCACCAGGTGCGCGGCGTGCCAGCTCGGCAAGCGCATGAACTGTTCGGGCGTGAACAGCTGGTGCGTGATCACGAAGCTGCGCCAGGGCGGGCCCGCCTCCCAGAAGGCGGCCGGCAGGCCGAATAGTAGGTCGGAAGCGAGCACCGGCACGCGCGTGGCGACGAAGCCGAGGTAGCGCAGTGGCTCGCCGGGCCCGACGTAAAGGCCGGAGCCGGCCGTGCCATAGCCGAGCGCGTAGCGGGCGACCAGGTAAGCGCCGGCGACGGCGCCCGACGGTAGCAGGGCGCCCAGGCGTTGGCGCAGCGGCGCACGATCGCCGAGCAGCTCGAAGGCGAGCAGATACGCGAGCATGCCGAATCCGTACTCGCCGGCCGCTAGGCAGAGCGCGAAGCACGCGGCGGAGCACGCCAGCCACCCCCCCAACCGCCGCCGGCTCGCCGCGCCCGCAGGTGAGCCCACAGGCCGAGCGCGCCGAAGGTCGCCGCCACCAGCGTGCTGCGGTTGGCCAACCAGGTCAGCGGCGCGTTGTGCGCCTCGTCGAGCGCGAACAGCAGCAGCGCGAGCGCGGCCACGCGCTTGGGTAGAAGGCTGGCGAGCAAGGCCGCGACGGCCGCGATCAGGGCCACCCACCAGAGCAGGGAGTGCAGGTGCCACGCCAGCGGGTCGAGGCCGAACAGGCGGTCATCCAGCCAGATCAGCAGGCTCGACAGCGGCCGGAACATCGAGAGGCGATGGTGAGGCGAGGTCCACCACGGGTCGAAGCCGAAGTCGACCAGACGATGGAGCTCGGTGCTCGAGCGGGGACCGAACCAGAACAGGTCCCAGGGTGCGCGCTTCAGCGTGAAGCGGCCGTGCAGCATGGCCAGCTGCTGGTAGTCGTCGCTGTGAAAGGGCGAAAGCAGCGCGGGAATGCGCAACCCGGCTCCCAGGCCGAGCGCGAGCAGCGTCGCGCGGCTGCTCCTGCTCACAAGCGCGCTTCGAGCACGGCGTCGCGGCGCAGGCCCTTGATGAACAGCTCTTCCTGGCGCTGCATCGCCTTGTCGAGCAGCTCGCGCTGGATCGAAGCGCGCACCTTCTCGAACGGCGGGATCGCGCTCGCTCCCGACTGGCGTTCGCGCAGCAGGAAGATGTGCACGCCCGAGGGACCCCTCACCGGTTGGCTGATCTCGCCCTGCGACAGCCCGAGCAGCGTCTCCTCCAGCACCGGCGGCAGATCGCCCTGGTCGAGCCAGCCGAGATCGCCGCCGCCGCTCTTGGCTGCATACGCGCTGAAGTTGTCGGGCGTGAGCTGCTTGCGCAGGGCCTGCGCCTTCTTCAGCGCGCGCGCCACCGCGGTCGCCGAGGCGCCCTGCGGCAGGGGCGTGAAGATGTGGACGGCGTGGAACTTCTGCGTGCGCCGCGCGTCGCGCACGCGATCGTCGTAGGCCTCGCGCACGGTCTGATCGGCGATGTTGATGCGGCTGCGCACGCGCTGATTGATCACCTTGAGTCGCAGCAGCTGTTTGCGTACGTCCTCACGGTAGTTCTTTTCAGTGAAGCCCTGCGCGCGCACCGCCTGCCAGAACGCGGCCTCGGTCATCGAGTTCTGGCGCCGCACGTTGTCGATCGCCTGATCGACGTCAGCGATCGTGACGCTCACGTGCATCTTTCGTGCCGCCTGCTCGATCAGCTCCTCGTCCATCAGCTGTTGGAGCAGACGCTTGTAGAGCTGTTTGATGCGGCTGGCGCGCTCGCGCGCACCGGGTGCGTCGTTGACCAGCTGCTCCAGGAACGGGGCAGCCCGGCGCCGCACGTCAGAGAGCAGGATCGCCCGATCGTTGACCACAGCGGCCACGCCCTCGACCACCTCGGCGTGCGCCCGCGCGCCCAGCCCGAGCAACAGCACCGCACTGCACAACAGCACCTGCAAACGCGTACGCAACATCACTTCCGGTCCTTGCTACGGCTCCGCGCCGCCGCCGGCAAGAGCATGAAACAGGAAGGCGGGAAGACGGGAAGACTCGGTAGTTCGGACATCGAGCTCGAGCTTCGTCGTGCCATCAGTGTTCCTTCCCGATTTCCCGTCTTCCTGTTGATTCTCGAACTGGAGGGCAGCTACGGGTGGCTGGCATGTCCGCCCTTGCGCTCGTGGCGCCCGCCGCCCTGCAGCACGCCCTCCTCCGCGGCCTCGTCGGCGTCCGCATCGCCTCCCTTCGGAGGGCTGGTGCTCACCTTCACCTGCGCGAGCAGGTCCAGGTTCTCCTTGACGTCGGCCTTGGCCCGCAGGTCGGCCACGAACTTGTCGATCGCAGCCTGACGCTTCTCGCGCCAGAGCCGATTCTGGATCAGGCGGCGCGCATCGTCGAGGCTGCGGTCGAGCGCCGGCCGATCGCCGGTGAGCTTGACGATGTGCAGGCCCTGCTCGCTCTCGACCAGCGAGGGCGCAACGTCGCCGATCTTGGCCAGCGCGAACACCGCTTCGCGCACGGCCTTGGGCGGGCTGGTCTCACCGGCCTCCGGCTCGCGCGAGAAGAAGCGCAAGTCGCCGTCGCGCGCCTTGGTCTCCTCGTCCTGATTGTTGGCGGCCGCCAGTGTGCGAAAGAGCTGCATGTCGTCGCGCGAGGGCGCCGCCGGGCTCGCCGCGTGGGCTGGCCCATTCGGGCCCGCGCCCTTGCTCGCCCTCTCCGCCAGCAACTGCTTGAGCACGGCCTCGGCCTTGGGCCGATCCTTGACCTTGTCGCGAAACAGGATTCTCGCTCGCCCTACGCTGCTCGGGCTTGTGGAAGTCCGACTGATGTGAGTCGTAGTACGCCTTGATTTCCGCTTCGCTGATGTCCGAGAGCTTGACGCCCTTGGCGTCGAACATCTCCTTCATCATCTGCTGGACCATCATCTGGCGCCGCACCCGTTGCACCTCGGGCTCCTGATCGGCGCCGCGCTTCTTGGCCTCCAGTGCGAGCAGCTCGAAGCGCACCATGGTGTCGAGGAACTCGCGGCGCCGCTCGGCGCTGGCGTAGCGTGCTCGCAGGTACGGTGACTGCGCGCCCAGCCGCTCGGCAAACTCGCCCAGTGTGATGGTGGTGTCGCCGATCTTGGCTAGCACCTGCTTGGCCTGTTCCGGCGTGAGCCCGTTGGTGGTCGCAGCCTTCTTCGTCGCCGGTGCTGCCGTGGTCGCGGCCGAGCCGGTGCCGGTCTTCTTCGAGCTGCAGCCCCCAGCAGCCAGCAACGCCAGCGTCACCGCCGCGGTGCAGGTGCGGAGTCCAATCCTTCGGCTTGCTCGTGGCATGGCGGTCGCGATCGGCTCGAGCACGGGTTCGCCTGGCAGGCCGCGGGCGATGCTAGCCCGCCTGCGCCTGGCGCTTCTGCAAGACCTGTGTGACCAGCGCGTCGAGCGCTTCGAACTCGAACGGCTTGTCCAGATAGGCGTCGGCTCCGTAGAGCGGCGAAGTCATCTCGTTCATGCGCTCGCCCACGCCGGTGAGCATGATGACGCCGGTGCCCTTGAGGCTCTCGGTCTCCCGGATCGAGCGACACACCTCCCAGCCACTCTGGCCGGGCATCATCACGTCCAGGATCACGAGATCCGGGCGGTTCTCGAGCACCTGACGGATGGCCTCGTCGCCGTCAGAGGCCTCGATCACCTCGAAGCCCCGGCGCCGCATCAGGCTGCGCGTGAGATTGAGGATCTCCAGGTCGTCGTCCACGATCAGAACCATGGTTTGCTGCTTGCGTGGGCGGGTCATGCGGGTGCCATCCTCGTATCCGGACGCGTCCGTGTCAATCCGGCCGGATCGCGGCGACGTCGCTGCGTTTCATCCAGCCCCGCTCCCCTCCGGCTAGCTGCGCGTGGACGAAATCGCCCTCGCTGCGCGACAAGCGAGCGCTCTGTCCCTCGTGGGCGGTGCCGCGGACCTGGGCGGCGCCGTCGGGGCCCTCGCGCAGCTCCGCCCCGTCGCGCAGCACGATCGCGGCGCGTCCCTGCTCGAACGCGCCGGCCTTGACCGCCAGCCCCGCGGCCGTGGTCAGCAGGAGCAAGCCGAGCAGGGGCAAAGTCACCGCCAGCCCCAGTCGGACGGTCTCGCGCCGCGTCCGCCGGCGTGCCAGCAGCAGCGCGAACAGCAGCACGTCGAGCGCCAGCAGCGTCCACGCGAGCAGGTCCGCGGGCAGCGGGCGCACCAGCGCCTCGACCAAGGGCGGCCGCGCCTGCACGGTGGCCTGGCCCTCGCGCTCGGCGCGGCGGTGCCCGAGCGCGGAGCGCGCCGAGGCCAGCTCCTGCTCGGCGCCGTCGTCGCCTGCGCGCAGCCACAGGCACCGCTCGAAGTAGAGCACTGCCTTGCCCAGGTGCGAGAGCCGCGCTTCGGCGGTGGCCAGGTTGAAGTAGACGTCCGGATCGCGCACACCGGCATCCAGCAAGCGCTGGTACTGCGCGACCGCGCCGGCGAAATCCCCCTTGAAATAGGCCTCGTTGCCGGCCGTGAAGATGCGCTCGATGCTCTGCGCGTGCGCCGCGCGCACGGGCAGAGCGGCCGACAGCAGCAAGAGCGCGGCGTAGCCGAGGCGCCTCATGCCGCCACCCCGACCGCGTTCGGCTCGAAGCCTGCCAGCCGCTTGTATAGCGCGCGTAGCGCGCCGGCCTCGCCCTCGAGCGCGCCTCCGGCGGCGCCGCCTGCGCTGAAGCGCGTGAACTCGTGGTGCTCGAGCGCGCCCAGCGCTTCGCCCAACATGGCCTGGTCCATCCCGCGTGCCTGCAGCCGGGCGCGCAGCTCCGGGCGCGTCAGGCCCGAGAGCGTTTCCTCGAGGCGCGCCTCGAGCAGCGTCACCAGGGCCGCGCTCGCCTCGGCGTGGAAGCGCGCCGCCACCCCCTCGCGCGCGGCGGCCTCGGCCTCTCGCAGGTGCTGCTCGGCCTCGCGCAGCACGCGTCCAGTTCCGGACAGCGCGCGCGCCGCGAGCCGCCGCCGCGCGCCCGCGGCGGAAACCACGGCCAGCCACAGCAACGCCGGCGCGGCCAGTGCCCAGGGATACCAGGGACGTTCGACCACGCGCGTGTAGCCCCGCCACAGCGCGCTCTGGGTGTGGATGGGCGCCCAGTGGTGCGGCTCCGGCTGCGTCTCCGCCGGCTCGTGCCCCGTGCTGGACGACTCGGGCGTTCCGGCGGCCTGCGCGCTCGGCAGCGCTTGACCCACCACCTGCAGCGACAGCGGCGAGCTCGAGAGCTGGCCGTACTTCTGCGTGCTCGGATCGAAGGTCGAAAGCGTGAGAGGCGGGACCGTCACGCGTCCGGGCTTGCGCGGCACCAAGAGCCAGCGGTACTCGCGCGTGCCGCCGACCAGGTCGTTGGGCGCTTCGATTAGATCCTTGGTCTCGGGCTGCAGCACGTCGACGCCGCTCACGGCGGGCGCGGCCAGCTGCACGCTGCGGATGTCGCCCTCGCCCTGAACGGTCGCAATCAGGGTGACCGCGTCGCCGGTCACGGCCTGGGCTCGATCGAGCTTGGCCGTCACGTGATAGCGGCCGACCGCCACCTCGCCCGGGGGGCGCCCCGCATCAGGAAGCGGCTTGACGTGCAGCACCACCGGTTGGCTCGAGCGCTTGAGATTGGGGTTGCCCCTCGTGGGCGCGAAGATATCGAATAGCGAGCTGGTGTCGATTTCGAGGCTCATCGCGCCGATCGTGACGTCGCCCGCGTGCAGCGGGAAGCCCGCCAGGCGCTTGAGCACGTACACGGTGTAGAGCGAGCCGCCCACCACCTGGCGCACCGGCTGCAAGGTCCGCCCCGGCGGCAGCAGATCCTGCGTCCACAGCCCGTCGGTCGAGGGCTCGGTTTCGACGTTCGGCGACGACTGCAGCCGCTCGCGCACGTACAGGTAGAAGGTGATGGTGACCTGCTCGCCCACGAACGGCTCGGGCTTGTCAGCCACCGTGCGCACGAACGCGATCGGATCGACCTGGGTGTCGCCGCTGCCGCTGGAGTCGCTTGCCGCCGGCGCTTGCCCTTGGGGGGCGCTCTGGTCGGGCACACTGGGCGGTGCCGAGGCGCCGGCTCCGACCGTGATCTGGATCGGGCGCGAGGTCTGCACCTTGCCGTCGAGCTCCACCCGCACCGGTTTGATCACCAGCGTGCCGCGGCGCAGTGGTTGCAGCACGAAGGTGTAGATGGTGGACGACTGCACCATCGCCTGCGCGCCGAAGTTGAAGCTGAACTGCATCGGCCGCTGCACCTGCTGACTGACCACCTGGAAGCCGTCGAGCTGCGGCAAGTCGATTCGCGGCGAGCCCCCGCCCTGCGACTGCACGCTGATCTGCAGCGTGAGCGTGTCATCGAGCGTGAGGCTGGTGCGGTCGGTGCGCACGTCGAGCCGCACGTCTGCGCGCGCCGCGCTCGGACGCGCCAGCAAAAGGCACAGCACGGCCGCCGCGGCCAGCGCGCCCGCGCCCCAGCGCGCCCTGCCTGCCGCTGCCCTCACCAGTCCTTCTCCGGCTTGCGCTGCTCGGCGGCGGCGCGGTTCATCGCCTTGAGCCGCTGGAGGTTCTGCTCGCTGTCCTGGAGCGCATCGAGCGCGCGCTCGACCTCCGGCCGGGGCGCCTTCTGCTGCGGCTGCCGCTTGGGCTGCTGCTGCTCGGGCTTGGACGGTTGCGGCTGCTTCTTCTGCTGCTGTTGATCCTGCTGCTGCTTGTCCTTGTCTTGCTGCTGCTTGTCCTTGTCTCCCTGCTGCTGATCTTGCTGCTGCTGCTTGTCCTTGTCTTTGTCCTGCTGGTTCTGCTGCTGGTCTTTCTGGTCCTGCTGCTTGTCTTTGTCTTTGTCTTTGTCCTTCTGCTCTTGCTGCTTCTGCTTCTCTTGCTGCTCGCGGATGCGGCGGGCCGCCAGCTCGTAGTTCCAGGCTGCGTTGCGGTCGCCCGGCCGCATCCGCAGCGCGTGCTTGAACGCGTCCGCCGCCTGCCGGAACAGCTTCTGGGCCTCGTCGTGCTTCTTTTCTCCCGCGCGCGCGTCGGCCTCCTTATAGAAGCCGATGCCGAGGTCGTAGTACGCGTCTGCGCGCACCGCGCTGGGGGCCGGGGGCTGGGTTGCCAGCTGCAGCGCGTCGCGAGCCTGAGACAGCTTGTCCTGCGAGAGCAGTGCCAGGCCGCGGTCCAGGTGCACGCCGCCCACCGACGGCAGCTCGTGCGCCGCGCGATCATAGGCCGCAAGCGCCCCCTTCTTGTCGCCGGCCTTCAGCTTCTGGTTGCCCTCGCGCACGCTGCTGTTCTCCGAGCGCAGCCAGGACCAGCCCTCGGCCCGCGCCGCAGAGGGCGCCGCGAGCAGCGGCAAGAGCAGTAGCAGCATCGGCAGCGTGCGGCGGGCGTTCACGCGGGGCTGTCCTTTCCGGCACGGGCGGCGCCGGCCCAGGCTTCAGGTAACAGAGCCTCCAGCACGATCAAGAGGAACGCCAGCAGCAAGACCAGCGCGTAGCGCTCCTCGTGGACCGTCACCCGGCGCGCCTTGAGCTCGGTCTGCTTCATATGACGCATGCGCGCGCGGATCTGGTCCACCCCGACGCTGCCCTGGCGCGCGGCGAAATAGGCGCCGCCGGTGATTTTCGCCACCTGTTTGAGCTGGTCCTCGCCCTCCTTGGTCAGCGCGGTCAGAATGGTGTTGCCCTGGTCGTCGTGCATGTAGCCGGTCCAGGTGCCGTCCTCCGCGTAGGTGGGGATCGGCTCGCCGCTGCGCGACCCTACCGCCACCACGAACACGCGGGCGCCGATCGACTTGAGCTCTTCGGCCGCCTTGACCGGGTCGCCTTCGTGGTCCTCGCCGTCGGTCATCAGCACCACCACCTTGGCGCGCTTGTTTGCGGGGTCGCCCTGCTCCTTGTCGCTGCGCTCGAGCAGGCGCTTGGCTGCCACCAGCGCGCGGCCGATCGCGGTGCCGCCCACCGGCATGTCGTAAGGCGTGAGGTCGCGGAAGAACAGCGTGGCGGCCGCGTAGTCGACCGTCATCGGGAACTCCATGGTGTCGCCCGCGAACGCCACGATCCCGACCCGGTCGCCTCCCAGCTCGGAGATGAATTGGGTGAGCTCGGCCTTGGCGCGCTCGATCCGGCTCGGGCGTACGTCCTGGGCCAGCATGCTCTTGGAGAAGTCGAGCGCCACCACCACGTCCACCCCGCGCTTGCGCAGCAGCTTGGTGCGGCTGCCGTACTGCGGCCGTGCGAGCGCCACGATCGTGAGCGCGATCCCCAGCACCAGCAGCACGGCACGCGTCGCGCGCAGCCCGGCCGAGCGTCCCACGATCATCTGCGCGGCCATCGCCTCCGAGCCGAAGCGCGCCCGCGCCCTGCGCCGCAGCCGCCAGGCGGCGATCGGCGCCGCCACCAGCAACGGCAACAGACACAGCAGCCACAGCAGCTTGCCCGCGTACCAGGTCAAGGCCACCTCCTCAGCACCAGCGCGCCCAGCAGCAGCTCGAGCAGCAGCAGCCCGAGCCCGGGGACGGCGAACGCCGGGAAGAGCTCGCCGTACACGCGGCCGGCGTCCTCGATTTCAGAGCGCTCGAGCTTGTCCAAGATGGCGTGGAAGCTGCGCTCGAGGCCCTCGCGGTCCGAGACCTGGAAGGCCTCGCCCCCGGTCTCCGCCGCGACCTTCTTCAGCAGCTCCGGATTGATCGGGAAGTTGCCCCGGTCGAACACCGGCCGGCCGAACAGGTCGTGGCCGGTCTGCACCGGCGCGTCGCCCGAGCGTCCCATCAGGATGGTGTAGACCTTGACCCCGAGCGTGCGCGCGAACTCCGCTGCCTGCATCGGCGAGACGTTGCCGCTGTTGCTCTCGCCGTCGGTCGCCAGGATCACGACCTTGCTCTTGGCGGTCGACTTGCGCAGGCGGTTGAGCGCGGTGCCCACACCGTTGCCGATCGCCGTGCCGCGGCCGTCGATCAGCCCGAGCTGCAGCTCCGAGATCATGGTGCGCAGCGCTTCGTGATCGGTGGTGAGCGGCAGCAGGGTATAGGCGTCGCGCCCGAAGATCACCGCGCCCAAGCGATCGTTGGGCCGGCGCTGGATGAAGTCGTCGACCACCTGCTTGGTGGCGTCGAAGCGGTTTGGCTTGATGTCGGCGGCCTGCATCGAGAGCGAGAGGTCGAGCGCCAGCACGATGTCGATGCCCTCGACCTCGGTGGAGCTACGAGCGTGAATGCTCTGCGGCCCCATCAGCGCCAGCGCCAGTAGCGCGACCGCCACCACGCGCAGCCCGGTGAGCAGCGCATCCAGCCACACCCGCCGGCCGCCGCCCAGGCTCTTCAGGTCGGCCCCGCGCGAGACCTGCAGCCGGGGGCTGCGCCTGCGCTGCAGGTAACCGCGCGCGACCAGCACCAGCAGCGCCGCGGCCAGCAGCGTGGCGGCCAGCGGGCGCTCGAAGCGGAAGCTGTCGGGCTCGAGCGGGACCTCGTAGACCTGCTCGATCGCGAGCACGATCAGCGCGCCGATCGGCAGCGCGAGCAGCAGCGTGCAGATCACCGGGCGCAGGCGCGGCAGCAAGCGCTTCACGGCTCTTGCTCCTCTTCGCTCGGGGCGGGCGCCTGCGGCCGTGCCGGCGCGGTTGCGGAGCCGGGCTGCGGCGTCCCCTGCGGCACAGCCTGGGCGCCGCCCAGCGGCATGCTGAACTGCACGATGTCCTGGGCCTTGGCGTACACCAGGTCGGCCTCGTCGGCGTCCGGCTCGAGATTGGCGAACTTCACCAGATCGCAGCGCGAGAGATAGGCCGAGACCTCCTGCCACAGGCCCGCGCTGGCGCCGTGTCCGCGCAGCAGCAGCAGCATCTCGTCGGTCGTGGTCTCCAGGCCGTCGAAGCCGAAGCGACCGCCCAGGTACTCGCGCACGACGTCGCTGACCTCATCGACGAACTGCGCGGCCTTGCCCTGCTCGAGCATGCGCGCCTGGCGCCGCCGCAGCTCGGCCAGCTTCGCCACCGCGATCTCCCACGGTGGCCGCGGGGGCGGCGGCGGCGGCAGCGGTTTCTGGCGGCGCTGCAGGTAGCGCGACAGCAACCACGTCAGCAGCGCGATCAGCCCGGCGGCGGCGATCGCGCCCAGCACGTACAGCAAGCGGTAGTCGTCCTGCATCACGACCACCGGCTTGGTCTGCGGCTTGAGCTTGGCGTTGGGCTCGTTGGCCAGCAGGGAGCCGACGGTCACCGGCAGCGCTTGGGTCTTGACGCTGCCGACGAAGCCCGCCTTGGTCACCACGCGCAGCTCCAGCGCGGGGATCTCGTGCTTGCCGGGCTCGGCGGCAAGCAACTCGATCTGGAACACGAAGCCCTGGCGTCCGTCCTTGGCCGGCTCGACCCGCGCGCGCTTGTGCAGCACCTCGAAGGGCGCGAACGACTGCTCGGGCACGGCGACGTCGTCGCCCTCCTTGGCGTCGGCACGGATCGTGAGCTGCAGCGCATCGCCGGCCGAAACCTTGTTCCCCGGCTTGAGCTCCACGCTGACCAGCGGCAGATGCTCGGCAGGCAGCTTCGCCGCCTCAGGCTCGCCCGTGGCCGCATCCACGACGCCCGCATCACGCGCCCCGCCATCGCGCGCGTCCGTCGCGTGGCCGGCCTGCGCGTGCGCACCCAGGGCGCAGGTGCCGAGCACCAGCACGACCGCCAGCCAGCAGCTGCGTGCCTTCCAGCTCACCCATGCCTCTCGCGCTTCTGGCGCAGCCGGAACAGGTCGGCGATCGGTCGCACGTACGATCGATCGGTGTAGATCGTCAGGTGGTCGAGGCTGAGGCGCTTCCACAGCTGCTCGCGCGCTGCCTTCTGCTTCGCCACGCTCGTGGCGTAGGCCTCTCGCGCGCTCGCGCGGCTGGTGTCGATTTCGAACAGCTCGCCGCTCTCGAGATCTTCCATCAGCACCAGCCCCAGGTCGGGTAGCTCCTCCTCGCGCCGGTCGACCACCTGGATCGGGATCAGGTCGTGGCGCTTGGAGCTCAAGCGCAGCGCGTGCTCATGGCCCTGGGCGATGAAGTCGCTGATCAGGAACACCACGCTCTTGCGCTTGTTGACGTGGCCGAGCAGGTCGAGCGCGCAGCGGATGTCGGTGCCCGGGTGCTCCGGCTTCGCGCTCAGGATCTCGGTCACCACCCGCATCACGTGCCCGGCGCCCTTCTTGGGCGGCACGAAACGCTCGACCCGGTCGGTGAACAAGATCAGCCCTACGCGATCGTTGTTCTTGATCGCACTGAAGGCGAGCAGCGCCGCGACCTCCGCCACGGTCTCGGTCTTGGGCTGGGCGACCGAGCCGAAGCACTGGCTACGCGAGAGGTCGATCAGCAGCATCACCGTCATCTCGCGCTCTTCGGTGAACACCTTGACGTAGGTGTCGTTCATGCGCGCGCTGACGTTCCAGTCGATGAAGCGCACGTCGTCGCCCGGCTGGTACTGGCGTACCTCGCTGAAGGCCATGCCGCGGCCTTTGAACACCGAGTGATAGCTGCCGACGAGCTGGTCGTTGGCGAGCCGCGCAGTATGGATCTCGATCTTGCGCAGCTTCTTGACGATCTCGCGCGGGATCATGGTTCAAATATGCGGCACGCCGGCCTTGCGGCCCCGCCCCCGCGGAGTGAATCCGCGCAGCCCCCACCCCACGCGGAGCGCGAGCTCTGCTCTCCTCTTGCGGCGGAGCCGCGATTCACCCCTCGGTTGCTCGTTTGGTACGCCGCGATCATCATCTTGTCGCTCGACTGCGCTTCCACCGCTCGTCTCGTCGCTCTACGGCACTTCCACCGCTTCGAAGATGCGGCGCACGATGTGCTCGCTGCTGATCTCCTCGGCTTCGGCTTCGTAGGTTCGGATGATGCGGTGGCGCAGCACATCGGGGCCGACGGCCTTGACGTCCTCGGGCGTCACGAAGCCGCGGTGGCGCATGAAGGCGTGCGCACGCGCCGCGATGTTGAGCGCGATCGACGCCCGCGGCGAGCCACCGTGCGCGATCATGTCCGCGAGGTCATTGAGCTTGGCGCGCTTGGGGTCGCGCGTCGCCAGCACCACATCGATGATGTAGTCCTTGATCTTCTCGTCGACATAGACCTGGCTGACCACCTTGCGCGCCGCCATGATCTCGGCCGGCGTGACCACCGCGCGCGCGCGCAGCGGCTGCGCGGCCTCGTCGTCGCCCGTGCCCTCGCGCAGGATCTGGTGGCTCATGCGCTCCATGATCTTGCGCTCGTGATCGCGACTCGGATACTCGACGCGCACGTGCAGCATGAAGCGATCGACTTGCGCCTCCGGCAGCGGGTAGGTGCCCTCCTGCTCGAGCGGGTTCTGCGTCGCCATCACCATGAACGGGCGGTCGAGCGGGAAGGTCTCGTCGCCGATCGTGACCTGCAGCTCCTGCATCGCCTCGAGCAGCGCGCTCTGGACCTTGGCCGGGGCGCGGTTGATCTCGTCGGCCAGCACCAGGTTGGCGAAGATCGGGCCCTTCTTGGCCGTGAACTGCCCGCTCTGCTGGTTGTAGATCACGGTGCCGATCAGGTCCGCGGGCAGCAAGTCGGGCGTGAACTGGATGCGCCGGAACTTGGCCGAGACGGTGTCGCACAGCGTCTTGACCGTGAGCGTCTTGGCCAGACCCGGCACGCCCTCCAGCAATACGTGGCCGCCGGTGAGCAGCCCGATCAGCAGGCGCTCGACCATGTGCTCCTGGCCGACGATTACCTTGCCGACCTCGGCCAGGATGGCGTCGATGAAAGCGCTTTCGCGCTCGACCACGTCGTTGATGGCCCTCACGTCGCTGTACATGCGTTCCTCGCGGTCCTCTTTGTGGGCTGCTGCGGTCTGGCGGCCGGCTTCCGCGGGGCGCGCCCGGGACCGCAGTCCGCGGCGGCGTTAGCACGCCCCTACGACGGGTGGCAACACGGCGGGCCCCCGCCTTATTTCAGGCCGCTTCGTGAACGCCGGTTCAGCGCGCGCGCCGCTGCACGCCGACTTGCGGCTGGTCGTGCTTGCCTGCACGCTGGCCGGCGATGAGCGATCCCATCTCCCAGCGCCTGTTCGAGCGCGCCAGTCGCATCCTGCCGGGCGGGGTCAACTCGCCCGTGCGCGCCTTTCGCGCTGTCGGGGGCCAGCCGATCTTCATCAAGGCGGCCCGTGGGGCGGAGCTGATCTCGGTCGATGAGCGCGCCTACGTCGACTATCTGGGCTCGTGGGGCCCGATGATCGCCGGGCACAGCCACCCCGAGGTGGTATCGGCAGTGCAGCAGGCGGCCGCGCTCGGCACCAGCTATGGCGCGCCGACCGAGGCCGAGGTGCTGCTGGCCGAGGCGATTCAGCAGGCGATGCCGTCGCTCGAGATGCTGCGCGTCACCTCCAGCGGCACCGAGGCGGTGATGGGCGCGCTGCGCGCCGCGCGCGGCTTCACCGGGCGCGATTTGGTGCTCAAGTTCGAGGGTTGCTACCACGGCGGCGCCGACTACCTGCTGGTCAAGGGCGGCAGCGGTCTTGCCACCTTCGGCGAGCCCGACAGCGCGGGCGTGCCCGCCGCGATCGCCGGCACCACGCTGGTGCTGCCCTTCAACGATCTGCCGGCCGCCCGCGACCTGCTGGCCCAGCGCGGCTCGGAGATCGCCGCGGTGATCGTCGAGCCGGTGGTCGGCAACATGGGCTGCGTGCCGCCTGAGCCCGGGTTTCTGCAAGGGCTGCGCGAGCTGACCGCGGCCTGCGGCGCGCTGCTGGTCTTCGACGAAGTCATGACCGGCTTCCGGCTCGCGCCCGGCGGCGCCCAGCAGCTCTACGGCGTCCGCCCGGACCTGACTACGCTGGGCAAGGTCGTGGGCGGCGGGCTGCCGGTCGGGGTGTACGGCGGGCGCCGCGACATCATGCAGCGGGTCGCGCCGCTCGGGCCGGTCTACCAGGCGGGCACGCTCAGCGGCAATCCGCTGGCGATGGCCGCCGGCCGCGCCACGCTCGCGCTGGTCGCGCAGCCCGGGTTCCACGCCGGGTTGGAGCGCGCCGGCGCGGAGCTGGAGGCGATCCTGGCCGAAGCGGCGCGCGAGGCCGGCGTGCCGCTGCGCGTGCAGCGCGTGGGCTCGATGCTCACCCCGTACTTTCGCGAGGGCGCGGTCCGCAACTTCGGCGAGGCCGCCCGTTCTGACACCGCGCGCTTTGCCCGCTGGCACCGCGCCATGCTCGACCAAGGGGTGTACTGGCCGCCCTCGCAGTTCGAAGCCGGCTTCGTGTCGGCCGCGCACGGCGATCAGGTGCTCTCGCGCACGCGCGACGCCGCCCGCACCAGCTTCCGCCAAGTCGCCGGTTGAGCCCTCGCCGGCGGCGCCGACGGGCCTCCCGGGTTCCCGCCTTCCTGTGGATCTCTCGGCCCCAGGGTCGCTGCATTTCCGGATGAGAGCTAACTAGTTGAAACAGCGCGCGTTTGTCGGCTCGCGCTTGCTGGTTTCACGGCTTGACCCTACCAAGGGTGCGTGCTAAATGGGCGCCGCGCTTTCGACCCGGGAGGTGGGCGCACAGGTGCTAGGTCCCAATAGCGGCAAGCAGCTCAAGGTGTTTGCGCGTGTCGGGGCGCTCGGCATCGAGCTGGCACTCTCGGTCGTCGCCGGGCTGCTCGGCGGCCGGTGGCTGGATGAAAAGCTTTCGACACGCCCCTTCCTCACCTTACTTGGCTTGATCCTCGGCGTGATCGCGGGGTTCCGCAGCATTTACCAAACCGCACGCAAGCGAACGCAAGACTCCTCGCGCGACCATGAGTAAATCCGCCGCCCTGCGTCTGACGTGGTTCATCCTCGGCCTCGGCGTGGCCATGACCGCGGTGATCTACGCGCTCTACGGACGTGCCCCCGCCCAGAGCTCGGCGATCGGCGTGCTGGTCGCGCTGCTCAACTGGTACTCGCTGCGCTACATCGTGGCGCGCGTGATCAGCGGCAGCCTGCGGCGCAAGGCCGTCTTCAGCGTGCTGCTGAGCGTCAAGATGGGCGCGCTGATGGGCGTGGTCTTCTTGTTGATCCACCTGCGCCTGGTCCAGCCCGTGGCCTTCACGGCTGGTCTCAGCGCGTTGGTTCTGGGCAGCCTGCTCGGGTCGTTCGTGCACGTGTTGGCGCCGCCCCCGGCCGCGAGCGAGAGCTGACCATGCCGCACGGAGAGACCTGGTTCAGTCTGTTTCCCTTCCACGCTCGGCTGCTGGCCGCGCTGCGGGATTTCGGCAAGCACTTCCGCGACGACGGGCTGACCTGGTACGCGCACCAGCAACCCGGCGTCCAGCACGTCTACGGCGCGCTGCTCACGCTCTCGTTGATCGCGCTGTGCGCCGTGGTCACCGACACCAGCATTCGTTCGGCGGGCGCCAACCTGCTGCCGCCCGGGCGGCTCACCATTCGCAACTTCGTCGAGCTGCTGGTCGAGACCTCCTACGGCATGATGTCGGACATGATGGGCGCCAAGGCCGCCCGGCACTTCTTGCCGCTGATCGGCACCTGTGCCTTCTTCATCTTGATCTCCAACGCGATCGGTCTGATCCCGGGCTTCGCCCCCGCCACCGACAACTTCAACACCACTCTGGCCTGCAGCTCGGTGATCTTCGTCACCACCCACATTTACGGCCTCAAGGTCAACGGTTGGCACCACATCAGGCACTTCTTCGGCCCCATCATCAGTATCTGGGCGCTGCCGCTGATGCTGCTGATGTTCGTGATCGAGACCATCAGCCACATCGTGCGGCCGCTCTCGCTGGCGATTCGTCTGATGGCCAACATGACCGCCGACCACCTGGTGCTGTCGATCTTCTGCGGCCTGCTGCCGGCGGCGCTGTTCTTCATACCGGTGCCGCTGCCCATGTATCTGCTGGGCACCATCGTCGTGATCGTGCAGACGCTGGTCTTCTGCATGCTGTCCACGGTCTACATCGCCATGGCGATCGAGCATCCCGAGCAGCACTAGCGGGGCCACTCTCGGATTCACGAAACATGCTGGTTGCAACACGACAAGACTGGGCCTCGCTAGCCTTTGTGACCGGGAGGGGCACGCGCCCCTCCCGCCCCGCCGGCAGAGCCGTCGGGGCCCCACCCTCCGGCGAGGTCGCTTCGCTCCAGGTCGGCCGGCCTCGAGGCCTCTAAACTAAACCAAGAACTTCGTCGGGCGGAGGCCCGAACGACATGCCCCCAACAGCGGGTTGAAGGAGACTCCGATGAAGAAGATGTGGCTTTCTTTCCAGTCCTTGTGCGGGACGCTGCTGCTGGCCTCGACCGCGATGGCTCAGAGCGCGGCGTCGAACGAGCAGGACGTGGGCATGGCGGCCGCGCTCGGCGCAGGCCTGGCGATCGGCATCGCGGCGGCCGGTTGCGGCGTGGGCCAGGGGCGTGCCGGTGCTGCGGCGCTGGACGGCATCGCCCGCAACCCGAACGCGTCCGACAAGCTGTTCACGCCCATGATTCTGGTGCTCGCGCTGATCGAGTCGCTGTGCATTTACGCGCTGGTCATCGCGATCCTGCTACTGAACAAGATGCCTGGGTAGGCGTGCGGTTTCAGGCGCGAGCGGGATACGGCGCCTCGTTGGGTGGCCGGGACTTGGCTTTGTTTGGCCAGGGCCCGCGCCATGGTAGCCTTGCGGCTACTCACCCCTTGGGGGGGGCCAGCGTCGCTCCATGCCCGAACGCCGACGTTCCAAGCGAGTCCCCGCCCGACTCCAGATCTGGTGTGAAGGCGACGATCTCACCCTGCTGGCGGAGACCCTCAACGTGAGCAAGACGGGCCTGTTCGTGCGGACTTCGAGCCCGCCGCCGGCCAAGGGCCGGCTGCGCGTGACGATCGAGGAGCTCGACACCGTGGCCCAGGTCGAAGTGTGCTGGGCGCGGCCCAGCGTAGACCAGGGCCGAGGCGGCATCGGGCTGCGCATCCTGAGCTTCGAGCGCGGCGCGGACGCGTACGAGCACTACGTCGGACAAGTGCGTTCTCCTTCCGGGGAATTCCGGATTTCCTGGCCGCCCCCCGGGCCCCAAGAGGGAGAAGGGGACGGCTCGTGACGTCCAGCGGTGGCCGCGGCCGCCCGGCTCCGCCATACTGACCGCGGAACGCGATCTCCCGGCGGGTGGTCAGGAAGACGAGGGTTGCAGATGGAGCGCGAGGAACACCTCCAGCCGGTGGAGGTCAGCGACGGCGAGCGGCGGCCCCAGGGCGGCCTTTCGCCTTTGGTCAAGGTCGGCATCGTGTTCACGATGCTGGGCGGCGCGCTCGCGCTGCTCTGGTTCAGCACCACGGCCCAGGACGCGTTCGTGTACTCGAAGCTGGTCGACGAGGTGATGCGCGACCCGGCGAGCTACCAGCACCGCACCGTGCGCGTCGAAGGTGATCTCAAGCAGGGCTCGATCAAGTTCAAGGAGAGCCCTTGCGAGTGGCGCTTCGTGATCGGGAGCAAGGGCAAGGAGATGCCGGTGCGCTTTCCGCAGTGCATCGTGCCGGACACCTTCAAGGACGGCGTTGGGTTGAAGGTCACCGTGCAGGGCCGGCTGACCGGCGACGGCTTCTTCTTGGCCGATCAGCTCATCCCACGCTGTCCGTCGAAATACGACATGGACAAGATGCGGGAGAAGGGCAAGAAGATGCCGCACCCGGCGAACATGACGCTCACCCGCGCCGGCCGCTGAGCCCCCGTCCCGAGGCGCGCGCCCCTTCCGCGAGTCAACAGGAAGCCGGGAAGAGGGGAAGAGAGCGAAATAGATCGGTGCTGCTCGCCTTCCCGTCTGCCTGCGAATTCGGAGGGTCCCGGGCGATCCGAGTTGCTTGACCGCCCCGAGCGGGCGGGCGTAGATCGCCTGCGGTGGCGGCCGACGAGCACACGGTTCTGGACGCGGAGGCCATCGCGCGCTCGATCCGCCGTGTGGCGCTCGAGATCGTGGAACGCACGCGCGGAACCCACCGCCTCGGCCTGGTTGGCGTGCGCCGGGGCGGCGTGCCGATCGCCGCGCGCATCGCCGCGGAGATCAAGGCCGCCGAGCAGCGCACGGTGCCGGTGGGCGCGATCGACATCACGCTCTACCGCGACGACGCCGCCAGCCTGACCCCCGACCCCAAGATCGGCCCGAGCGAGATCGACTTCCAGGTCGGCGGCTGGGACGTGGTGCTGGTCGACGACGTGCTGCACACAGGTCGCACGGTACGCGCCGCGATCGACTGCCTGCTCGACTACGGCCGGCCGCGCCGCATCTGGCTCGCGGTGCTGTGTGACCGCAGCGGACGCGAGCTGCCGATCGCGCCCGACTTCGTGGGTCGCGTGCTCGAGGTCGAGGAGGGCTACGTGCTCGACGTGCGCGCCGACGGCGGCCCCGACGACCGGGCGCTGATCCGGCGCGAGCCGAGCACGGCGGAAGGGGCCGGGTCGTGAGCGAAGGCTTCCGCCACGATCACCTGCTCGCGATCTCTCAGCTCGATGCCGAGGACGTCGGTCAGGTGCTGGATGCGGCCGAGGCCTTCATCGAAGTGTCGCGCCGGCCGGTGCGCAAGGTGCCCACGCTGCGCGGCAAGACCGTGATCAACCTGTTCTTCGAGGCCTCCACCCGCACCCGCACCTCGTTCGAGCTGGCCGGCAAGCGCCTGTCCGCCGACGTGGTCAATATCTCGAGCTCCGGCTCCAGCGTCTCCAAGGGCGAGTCGTTGTTGGACACCTGCAAGACGGTGGCCGCCATGCAGCCCGACATCGTCGTCATCCGCCACCCCGCCTCGGGCGCGCCCGAATTCGTGGCCAAGCGAGTCGGCTGCAGCGTGGTCAACGGCGGTGATGGCGCGCACGAGCATCCGACCCAGGCGCTGCTCGACGCCTTCGCGATCCGGCGCGCATTCGGCACGCTCAAGGGTCTGAAGGTGGCGATCTGCGGCGACATCGCGCACTCGCGCGTGGCGCGCTCCAACGCCACGCTGCTGAACCTGTTCGGGTCGGAGGTGCGCTTCTGCGCGCCCCATACCCTGATGCCCGCGCAAGCCGCCGCGCTGGGGGCCAAGGTGTTCCATCGCCTCGAGGATGCGCTGCGCGGCGTCGACGTGATCATGCTGCTGCGCATCCAGCGCGAGCGGCTGGAGGGCCCATTCCTGCCCAGCCTGCGCGAGTACAGCCGCTATTACGGGGTGTCGCAACGGCACCTCGCGCTCGCCGGCCCGCGCGCGATCGTGATGCACCCCGGGCCGATGAACCGCGGGGTGGAGATCCACTCCGCGCTCGCCGACAGCGAGCGCAGCTTGATCCTCGATCAGGTCGAGGCCGGTGTGGCCGTGCGCATGGCTGTGCTCTACCTGCTCGCCAAGGAAGTCGGGGCCAAGACCGCCGTACAAGCCGCGCGCGGCGCGGGCTGACCCTGGCGCGGACGAGGAACATGAAACAGGAAGGCGGGAAGACGGGAAGATCGGAGGGGCAGACGCAGATCCCTCTTTATCATCCCCAAGTCGTTCCCGTCTTCGCGTCTTCCTGCGATCCGGTCCGGAAGGCTGGCAGCTAGCATGCCCGCGGTTGAGACCGGGCTCGAGCGGATCGCGCAGGGCGATGCCGAGGTCCTCGGCCGGCTGCGCGGGCGGCGGCTGGGCCTGCTCGCGCACCCGGCGAGCGTGGATCGCGGGCTGCGCCACGCGCACCGGGTGCTGCTCGATGCCGGCTGCGACGTGCGCGTGCTGTTCGGACCCGAGCACGGCTACGGCGGCGAAGCGCAGGACATGATCGCGGTCGCGTCCGGGCGCGAGGCGCGCGGTCCGCGCGTGGTCTCGCTGTACGGCCAGAGCGAGGACAGCCTGTACCCGAGCGCGGAGCAGCTGCAGGGCCTCGACGCGATTGTGGTCGACCTGCAGGACGTCGGCAGCCGCTACTACACCTTCGTATGGAGCGCCGTGTGTGTGTTGCGGCGCGTGGCGCCCCTCGGAATCGAGACGATCGTGCTCGATCGTCCCAATCCCCTGGGCGGGCTGCGCGTGGAGGGCGGCCCGCAGCGGCCCGGCTACCTGAGCTTCGTCGGCTTGCACGCGGTCGCGGTGCGCCACGGCATGACGATCGCGGAGCTGTGTCGCTTGGCCTGCGCGCAGGACGCCCTCGATTCCGAGTCTCTGAGCGTGGTGCCGATGCGCGGGTACAGCCGCGCGCTACGCTTCGCCGAGACCGGCCTGCCTTGGGTGCTGCCCTCGCCCAACATGCCGACGCTCGATACCGCGGAGGTTTATCCGGGGGGCTGCCTGCTCGA
The DNA here is from genome assembly GCA_963778655.1 of uncultured delta proteobacterium. GTDB lineage: Bacteria > Myxococcota_A > Polyangia > Polyangiales > JAFGIB01 > CAVZVA01. The sequence goes on along the minus strand of CAVZVA010000002.1, from coordinate 659,129 downwards.
GGGCACCAACCTCTCCGAGGGTCGCGGCACCACGCGGCCGTTCGAGATCTTCGGGGCGCCATGGCTCGACGGCGGCGAGCTCGCGCGAAAGCTGCCGCTCGAGGGCGCGCAGCTGCGGCCGCTGCGCTTCAGCCCCGCGTTTCACAAGCACGCGGGCAAGGCCTGCGGCGGCGTGCAGCTCCACGTCACCGAGCCCGAGCGCTTCGCGCCCTACCAGGCGTACCTGCGCCTGATCGCGGCGGTGCGTGCCCTGTGCGGTCCAGCATTCGCGTTCCGCACCGAGCCCTACGAGTTCGTCACCGACCGCCCCGCCATCGACCTGCTCACCGGCGGTCCCGAGTACCGCCAGCTGCTGCAGCAGGGCGGCGACCTCGACGACTTGCTCGCCGAGGACGCCCGGGCCGCGGCCAGCTTCGCCGAGCAGCGCAAGCCGTTCCTGCTCTACTGACCCCCGGTCGCCCTCACCGCGCCCGCGCCCTGGGGCATCCTCGTGCTTGTCCCCATCCAACCCAGTTGGCTGGTCATGAAAATTGCCGCATAATCACACGACTCATGGTGTGAGCGCGGAGGCAACAAAGTTGGCAGGGGCGGAGGGCGAGCTGCTGCTCGGGCGCTATGCGCTGCAGCGGGAGCTGGGGCGCGGCAGCTCGGGCCGGGTGCTGTTGGCCCTGGACGTGCGGGCGGGCGATGCGCCGCGCGCGATCAAGCTGGTCGCCCCCGAGCAGGAGGCGCGCCTGCGCTGGGAGCTCGGGGTGTTGAGCGGCCTCGCTCATCCCAATCTGGCGCGCGTGTTCGAGCTGCTGCGCGTGGAGCGGCCGAGCACGCGCTTCGAGCTGCCGGCGGGCGGGGTGGCGCTGGTCAGCGAGCTCGCGCCGGGCCGGCCGGCCGACGCCTGGGCCGCCCAGCTGCAACGCGACCCGCACGCGCTGCTCGGGCTCGCGCTGACCGTCGCCGACGGCGTCGCGCGCGCGCTGCGCGCGCTCCATGCCCAGGGCCTGGTGCACGGCGACGTCAAGCCCGACAACGTCGTGGTCTCCGAGGACCGCGCCAGCTGCAAGCTGATCGACCTCGGGCTTTCGGCGTCGATCGTCGCGGCCGGTATGCCGGCGGGCACGCCCGGGTTCATGGCGCCGGAGCTGTGGCGGGGCGAGCGCGGGCCGGCCGCCGACCTGTATGCGCTGGGCGCCACGCTCTACTGCCTGCTGCGCGGCGCGCCGGCGGGCGATGCGCGCAGCGCGAGCCCAAGCCAGCACTTGGCCGAGGCGCTCAAGCCGCTGTCCTCGCGCGAGCCGCTGCCAGAGCATGTGCCGCTGCCGTTGCGGCGCCTGATCGAGGAGCTGCTCGAGCCCGATCCCGCGGCGCGCCTTGGGCGCGCGGCCGAGCTCAGCGCGCGCGTAGCGGCGATCGCGGAGCCGCTGGGGCTGGCGTTTTCGCCTAGCGTCGGCGGCGGCGCCGACGACGCCCCGAGCGCCGCCGAGCGCGCGCTCGCGGTCAGCGCGCTGCCCTTCACCGGACACGCGGCGGCGCTCGACGCGCTGTCCGCAGCGCTCGCGCGGCCGGGCCTCTGCGTGGTGGTCGGCCCGCGCGGCTCGGGCCGCTCGCGGCTGGTGCGCGAGGCGGTGCGGCGTGTGCAGCTGGCGCGGCTGCAGGCGGGTGCCAGCGTGCCGACTTACCGCGCGTGCGAGCGCTTGCCCGAGGGGCCGCTTGGCGCCGATAGCGTGCTGCACGTGCTCGACGCCGATGCGGTTGGCGCGGCCGACGCGGCCGCCGCCTTGCGGGCCGCGTACGTCGAGGGCCGATCGCTGGCGCTGGTGCTCGAGCGCAGCGATCGCGCGGGGCCGCTCGCGCAGCCGCTCGGCGGCGACGGCGAGTTGCCCCAGCCGCACGCGGCCGAGGTCGCGCTCGAGCCGCTGCCCGAAGGCGACCTGCGGCACTTGCTCGAGCACGCGCTGCCCGGGATGCGCGTGAGCGCCACGCTGTTGCGCGAGGCGATGGCGGTGAGCGGCGGCCTGTCCGGTCGGCTCTGCCGCGTGCTCGCGCAGGGTCTGGCCGCGTCGACCGACATGAGCCGCGCGTCCAATCTGCGCGCGGTCGGCAGCGCGCCCGCGGGCGATGGCGCGGGGCTGCCGGAAGCCGCGCGCGAGCTGGCGGAGCTGCTGGCGATCGCGGGCGGCGAGCTGGGTCCCGCCGCGGCCCAGGCGGCGCTGGGCTCCGCCTCCACGCTGTCGGAGGCCTATCGCGCGCTGCTCGCCGCCGGCATGGGCAGCCGCCAGCTCGAGCGCCTTTGCCTGCGCGCGGACCTGGTCGCGCAGGTGCGCGACGCGCTGCCCCACGCCCGCGCCCGCGAGCTGGCCGCGCGTTTGCCGGAGGCGGAGCTCGATGGCAAGGCGCGCGCGTATCTGTGCCTGGCGCGCGGCGAGCGCGAGGCCGCGCGTCGCGCGTTCAGCGACGAGCTCGGGCGGCTGCGGGCTCAGGGCCGTCCCGAGCAGGCGGCGCTGTGCGCGCGCGAGGGCTTGGCGGCGTTGGGCGCCGAAGAGAGCGCGGGCGAAGGCTTGCGGGTCGGGTTGGCCGACGCGCTGCGCGCGCAGGGCCGCTACGCCGAGGCGCTCGCGCTGCTCGAGCCGGCGCTCTCGTCGGACGCGCTGGTGCTGCGGGCCGAGCTGGCACGCCTGGCCGGCGACCGCGAGCTGGCGCACGCGCTGGCCACGCGCGTGCTGGCTGCCGCTGGCCGCGGCGCTGCCGACGGCGAGGCCGCGGGCGCGGCCGCACAGGCCGAGGCGTTGCTCGCGCGGCTCGGCTACGACGCCGGCGAGCTCGAGCGTGCGTGGGACCTGGCCGAGGCCGCGCTCGCGCGCGCCACCACGCCGGCCGCGGCTCTGCGCGCGCTGGAGGTACAGGCGCTTGTGCTGCTGCACCGCGGCGAGCGCGAGCGCGCGGCCGCGCTGCTCGGCCCCGCGCTGGAGCGGGCGCGCCAAGCCCACAGGCGCGGCGCCGAGGCGCGGCTGCTCGCGCTGCAGGCGCAGCTCGCGCGCGCCGACGGCGACGCGCACGGCGCCGGCCGCCGCTACGCCGCGGCCTTCGAGCTGGCGGACGCCGCCGGCGAGCAGCACGCCGCGGCCGCCTTTCTGCACAACGTCGGTGTGCAGCGGCTGGAGTGCGGCGAGCCGGGCCCGGCGATCGCCGCGCTGCGCGAGTCGGCGCGCCGCCTGGCTCGGCTGGGCCGCGACGCCGATCTCGGGCGCGTGCTCTACAACCTCGGTCACGCCGCGCAGCTGGTGGGTCAGGAAGAGCTGGCGCTCTCGACCGCGCAGCGCGCGCGCAAGGCCGCGCAGCGCGCCGGCGACCCGACCACACAGGCCTACGTGCTGTGCCTCGAGGCCGAGCTGCGGCTGCGGCAGGGCGAGCGCAAGGCGGTGGCCGTGTTGCTCGCGCAGCCGCTGTCGCTCGAGGCCCTGCCGAGCGAGGCCGCGGCGGTGGTGGCCGCGCGCCTGTGCGCGCTGCAGCTCGCGCTGGGCGAGCGCGCCGCGGCCGAGCACAGCCTGGCCGAGGCGGAGCGCGCGTCTGCGGCGGCCGGCAGCGATGCGGCCGAGATCGAGCACGCGATCGCGCGCTGCCAGCTCGAGCTCGAGCGCGGCCGCGCCGACGAGGCGGGGCGGGCGGCCGAGCGCGCGCACGCGCTGTCGCAGCGCGGAGGTGGCTTCGATGCGCGGCTGCGCGCATCCCTGTGCGCGGCGCGCGCGGCGCGCGTGCGCGGCGAGCCCGCGATCGCTGCGCTGCGCCTGGCCGAGGTGCGCAGCATGCTCGACCAGGCCGCGCGCGGGCTTTCGTCCGCGGAGCGCGCGCGCCTGCGCGCGGTCGACGCGTACCGCGCGGCGCTGGAGGCGCTGCCGGGACAGACCGGCGCCGCCCAGCCTGCGGCTTACGACGAACGCTGGCGCGCGCTCGCGGCCGTGGCCAAGCGGCTCGCCGCCGAGCGCCGCCTGCCGCGGCTGTACGAGATCGTGCTCGAGGCGGCGATCGAGCTGGCGGGCGCGGAGCGCGGCTACCTGGTGCTCGACGACCACGACGGCCGCCCGCGCGTGCGCGCCGGCCGCGGGCTCGATCGGCGCGAGCTGGCCGAGGGGGAAGCCTCGCTGTCGCGCTCGATCGTGGCGCGCGTGCTCGGCAGCGGGCGCCCGCTGACCACGGTCGACGCGGCCAGCGACGAGAAGCTAGCCGGCGCCGCCAGCGTCCACGCGCTCTCGCTGCGCTCGGTGCTGGCGGTTCCGCTGCGCATCCGCGGCGCGGTCGCGGGCGCGATCTACCTGGAGGATCGGCTGCGGCCGTTCGCCTTCGGCGAGGTCGAGCTGCAGCTGCTGAGCGATCTGTCGGAGCTGGCGTCGATCGCGCTCGACTCGGCGCGGCTGCTGCGGGCCGAGAGCCGCGCGGCACGGCGCCTGACCGTGCTGCGCGCGCGGCTGGCGCGCAAGGTGGAGGTGCAGGCGCTGGAGCTCGAGTCGCTGCGGCGCGAGCGCGGCCAGGACCCCGGCGAGATCGCCGGCATCATCGGCCACGGCCGCGCGATGCGCGCGCTGCTCGCGCTGATCCCCAAGGTGGCGCGCTCGCCGGTGCCGGTGTTGATCCGCGGCGAGAGCGGCACCGGCAAGGAGCTGATCGCGCGCGCGGTCCACGCCGCGGGCCTGCGGCGCGACGCGCCCTTCGTGAGCGAGAACTGCGGTGCGATCCCCGAGACCTTGCTGGAGAGCGCGCTGTTCGGGCATGTGCGTGGTGCCTTCACCGGCGCCGACCGGCGGCGGCTCGGGCTGTTCGAGGTGGCCGACGGTGGCACGCTGTTTCTCGACGAGATCGGCGAGATGTCGCCGGCGATGCAGGCGCGGCTGCTGCGCGTGCTGCAGGACGGGGAGGTGCGTCCGGTCGGCGGCGAGCAGGTACGGCACGTGGACGTGCGCGTGCTGTGTGCGACCCACCGTGACCTCGAGGCGATGGTCAAGCAGGGCCAGTTCCGCGAGGACCTCTACTATCGGCTCGCGGTCGTGGTGCTCGCGCTGCCGCCGCTGCGCGAGCGTCCGGAAGACCTGGCGCCGCTGGTCGCGCACTTCATCGACATCCACGCCAAGAGACGCGCGGTGAAGGTCGACCGCCGCACGCTCGCGGCGCTCGCCCACCAGCCGTGGCCCGGCAACATTCGACAGCTCGAGAACGAGATAAGGCGCGCGCTGGTGCTCGCCGACGACGTGATCCTGCCCGAGCACCTGTCGCCCTCGCTGGCGCAGCCGGCCGCTGCCGCCCGCAACCCGCTCGATCTACGCAGCCAGGTCGATCAACTCGAGCGCAAGTTGATCCGGCAGGCGCTGCAGACCTGCGCCGGCAACCAGTCGCGCGCGGCCCGCATGCTCGGCGTCTCGCGCTTCGGCCTGCAGAAGATGATGCGGCGGCTCGAGCTGAGCGACGGCGCGGCCCCGAGCTGAAGCCGCGAGCGCTGCCCGAGCACTCGGCGATCGCGCGGAACCCCCCAAATAACACGAGAATCAGCAGTTCCGCTGAGCGGCTCCACACACGCACATTGTCGTATGGTCTCACATATATGGAACGTACCGCTGCACCTTTACTCAGGACGCATCTGATGTCATTAGTTTAGGCGCTCCTCCTCGGGTCGCGGAGGGGCTCTTTCGAGGGGCCCGTACATGCACGAACGGTGTCTGTCCGCGAAGCTTTGCCTTGGTCTGTTCCTGCTCTATTTCGGCTTAGGTTCCGTCGCTCACGCCCAGGTCAAGCCGCGTTTCGTAATCGGCGTCGATACCTCGGGCTCGATGCTGTGGGACCTGAGCAACAACACCACGTACGGGGACGGGGTGGGGCGACCGGCGCTTTCCGGCGATCCGCCAGCGCTCGTCTCGGGCGGAGTCTTCTACGGCTGCGGCACCACGGCGGGGATCGATCGCAACTGCGACGGCCTGCCCAACGATAGCAAGATTGCGATCGCCAAGAAGGCCATCCGCGACATGGTGTCGGCCTATGGCGACGTCCAATGGGCGCTCGCCAAGTTTCACCAGACGGCATCTTTGAACGCCACGTGTTCGACCTACAACGGTACCAACGCCTGCGACAGTCAGAGCTTCGGCAACCCGCAGTGCAATAGCGGAACCGCGGACAACACGGGTTGTGTGGGTGCGGTTCCGGCCGCCTGCCGGCCGGGCGCCGGGTCCAACGCCGACATGCGGGTATCGGCGAGCGGCGACTTCAACGGCTGCATCAACTACGCTGGCGGTTGCAACGGCGCAGACCTGATCGTCGACTTTCCCGGCCGTGGTGCGTTCACCAATATCGACAACCGGCCGGCCATCCTCAAGTGGATGGACAATGTCGAGACCAACTTCGACTCCAGCTCCACGGTCGGCAACTTCTGCAACCATGCGACCACAGGCGACTGCGAGTTGCGGCCCAACGGCTCCACGCCGATCGGCTCACTGATCTCGACGTCCGGTTCATACGCCAGTACGGTCCGGTCCGGCGATTCAGCGTCGGCCTGCCGCCAGTACAGCATCATCATCGTCACCGATGGTGCCGAAACGTGTAATTCGAACCCGAACCAGGCGGCCTATAATCTCGCGTTCCCTGCCGCGGGCGGCACGTGCAACCCTTCCGCCCTCCCGTCGGTCGCGCCCGACATCAAGACCTACGTGGTCGGGATCAGCATCGTCTCGAGCGAGCAGTCGTCTCTGAACGACATCGCGGCTTGCGGCGGCACGACCGGCGCGTATTTCGCCAACAGCCCGACCGAGCTGGCGGCGGCGCTTTCCAGCATCGTGCAGGGGTCGATCAAGTTCGAGACCTGCAACGGCCTCGACGACGACTGCGACGGCAAGATCGACGAGGACCTTCCGTTCGGCCAGCCGGGCACCGCGGCCCAGCCGGAGGCGCTGTTCTGCGACGGCGAGGCGCATCGTACCGCTGCCCAGAACACCCAGGTCCATGCGCGTGGCGTCGCGCCGTACTCGACCATCGCGCAGAGCACGCCGATCAAACAGAGCGTGGCGCCCAACGTCAATCCGGACCAGGTCGTCTGCGGCTGGGTGCGCGACGACTGTACGCGGCCCGGCGAGGACGACGACTGCGACGGCGCGATCGACGAGGATGGCGCGCTCAACAGCTGCGGCACCTGTCCGGGTGCGGTCGACGTCTGCGATGGCGTGGACAACGACTGCAACGGGGTGATCGACGACCTGAACGGCAACCATCAGCCGTTCTCCGCTTGCCCGACGCAGTGCACGGCCGATGTACCGTGCGGCAGCAACGTCGGCGAGTGCAAGCTGGGCCACTACATCTGCGATCCGGTCACGCACACGCTCGGGACCACCTGCACCGGCGGCACCGGCCCCAGCCCCGAGATCTGCGACGAGAAGGACAACGACTGCAACGGCATCATCGACGACCCGCAGGTGCTGTCGCGGACCTGCAGCATCAACCCCGGCTACGTGGTCGGGGGCAGCAGCATCTGCCAGCCGGGCACCCAGCTCTGCGCCAAGCCCTCCATCGGCGAGCTGACGGACGCGATGGGCTATCACGTCGACGGCAGCGGCAATCCCGTCTGCGTCGGCCAGGTGCTGCCCGACGACCGCGAGCTGTGCGATGCCCAGGACCACGATTGCAACGGCAACAACTACACCTGCACCCAGGCGACCTGCACGGTCGGTCCGCAGCCCGCCTTCGTGGGCAATCCCTGCGGCTCGGGCGTCGGCATCTGCGTGGGCACGCTGCAGTGCAACCAGAGCACCAACAGCCTGGAATGCAACGCACCCAACCCCACCACCGAGACTTGCAACAACGTCGACGACAACTGCGACGGGCAGGTCGACAACAACGCCGTAGCCGGCAGCGACCTGGGTGGCGTGAGCGGCGGGCCTACCAACGGCTTCTGCGGCAGCGAGACCCGCACCGCCGGCGTGTGCAATCCCGGTGCGTACCAGTGCACCAACGGACACTGGCAGTGCGTGGGCGAGCACGGTCCGGCCACCGAGATCTGCAACGGGATGGACGACGATTGCGACGGCCAGATCGACGAGCAGGTGGACGTCGCCGCCAACGATCCGCGCATCGGTCAGAAGTGCGGTACCAGCGTCGGCGAGTGCAAGCCCGGGCTTGCGGTCTGCTCCAACGGCGCAATCACGTGCACGCCGGTGCAAGGTCCCGTGCCGGAGGTCTGCGACGGCAAGGACAACGACTGCGACAACCTCACCGACGAGAACCTGCCGGACAACAACAACGACGGCACGCGCGACATCGTCCCGTGCGGCAGCAGCACCGGTCTGTGTCGGCCCGGCCAGCAGACCTGCGTCGCGCTGTCGGGGGGCGGCTACGGCTACCAGTGCATCGGCGGCGTGGGCCCGGTGCCCGAGATCTGCGACGGTCAAGACAACGATTGCGACGGCAGCACCGACGAGTGCACCGGCGATCCCAGCTCGCAGGCCTACATGGCCTGCCAGAACGACCCGCTGGGCGCGCTCGGCGCAGGCGGTGGCGAGGTGTGCGGCAATCCCGTGCCTCCATGCCACACCGGCAAGACCAAGTGCGTGGCGAACTACGACGGCATGGGACATGCCGGCTTCATCTGCGTCGGCAACATCGACGGCGGTCCCGAGATCTGCAACCTGCAGGACGACGACTGCGACACCAAGATCGACGAGGATCTCGACCCGCAGGCCGATCCGCGGCTGGGCCAGACCTGCGGCCAGAACAACGTCGGCACCTGCACCGACGGCAACGGCAATCCGTGCGGCGCCTGCCGGCTGGGCAAGAACCAGTGCGTGATGGGCCAGATCCAGTGCATCGGCAACGTGGGCCCAGCGCCGTACGAGAAGTGCAACAACGCCGACGATGACTGCGACAACAAGATCGACGAGTGCGTCGATCCCAGCGGCACCAACTGCAGCGATGGGATGATCGATCCCAACACCCCAGTCGGTACGCCGTGCGGCGACAACACCGGCGAGTGCAAGCAGGGCGTCAACGTCTGCGTCAACGGCGCGCTGGACTGCCAGAACTACGTCGGACCGGCCGACGAGATCTGCGACGGCAAGGACAACGACTGCGACACGCTGATCGACGAGAACATCCCCACCGGCGCGCCCTGCGGCTCCAACGTGGGCGAGTGCCAGCCCGGCGTGCTGGTATGTCCGGCCGGGGGCACGGGCGACCTGGTCTGCCAGGGCAGCGTGCCGCCGATCGACGAGGTGTGCGACGGCCTCGACAACGACTGCGACGGCATGGTCGACGAGGGCCTGGGCCTGGGCGAGCCATGCGGTTCGAACGTGGGCGAGTGCAAGCAGGGCAAGCTGGCCTGCGTCGGCGGCAGGACGGTGTGCTCGGGCGAGGTGGGTCCGCAGCCCGAGAGCTGCGACTGCCTGGACAACGACTGCGACGGCACCACCGACGAGGACACCGGCAACAACCCGGTCTGCCCCGCCGGCAGCGCCTGCGTCATGTGCCAGTGCGCGCTGCCTTGCGCGGCGAGCACCGAGTTCGCGGCGCAGTGCCCGAACGGCAAGGCTCCGGTGGACGACAACGGTAACTGCTACTGCGTCGGCGCGCAGTGCAAGGACGCCGAATGCCAGGGCCAGACGATCATGGTCAACGACGAGGTGCAGTGCGCACCGAAGAGCGACCTGGTCGGCTCGTGCTTCTGCAAGAACAACGTGTGCACCTTCCGCTGCTCCGGCGTGACCTGCGACTCCGGTCTGGTGTGCGACCCGACCGACGGCCGCTGCAAGCAGGAGAGCTGTCTGCTACCGCAGTTCCGCTGTCCGTCGGACAAGACCTGCAGCCTCTCGGACAACGTCTGGCAGTGCGTCGACGATCCGTGCTCGACCGCGAAGTGCGCGGCCGACCAGGTTTGCCGTGGCGGCCAGTGTTACGCGAGCTGTGCCACGGTCACCTGCAGCCCAGACAACCGCTGCCAGGACGGCACCTGTGTGGCGGACCACTGTCACGGGGTGGCGTGCGACACCGGCAACGTCTGCGATCCGGCCACGGGCAAGTGCGTGCTGGAAGGGGCGTGCGTCCAGAGCGGCTGTCCCGACGGCCAGACCTGCGATCAGGTCAAGGGCAACTGCGTGCAGGACGTGTGCCTGGCAACCCATTGCCCGTACGGCCAGAAGTGCAACAGCGATACCGGGCAGTGCGAGCTGCGTTGCTCGGGCAACCTGCTGTTCTGCGATCCCAGTTGCGTGAACCCGCAGACCAGCCGCGCCCACTGCGGCGCGACCACCGATTGCATGGGCCAGAACGCGGGCACCGCGTGCACCGGCACGCAGGTTTGCTCGCTCGGCAAGTGCAGCGACACCTGCGCCAATCAGCTGTTGAACTGTGGCGGCGAGTGCGTCGATCCGCACACCGACATGCGGCACTGCGGAGCCAAGGACGACTGCAAGGACGCCAACGCAGGTGAGACCTGCCAGGTCGGCTTCAACTGCGTCGACAGTCAGTGCAAGAGCATCGCGGGCAGCGGCAACGGCACCGGCGAGGGGGCGGCGGCTGCCGGGACGCGCGTGGTCGCCACCGGCGGCGGCGGCTGCGCCTGCAGCGTGGGCGTGGGCGCGAAGCAGAACGCGTCGGGCTCGCGCCGCGGGCCGCTGAGCGTGCTGCTGCTGGCGCTGCTGCTGCTGGCGCTGGGCAGGCGCAGGCGCTCCAGGCTGCGCACGCTGGCCTCCAGCGGCGCGTGGCTCGCGCTGGTGCTGGCGAGCGCGACTCTGCTCGGCTCCGGTTGTAAGGTCGACACCTTCTGTCTGGACTGCCCGAGCAGCAAGAAGGGCAAGCCCACGCAGGATGGCGGCAGCATCCCCAACGGAAAGGCCGACGGGGGCGGCGGCCAGACCGGCCACGACGCGGGACCGGGCGGCAATACCGGGCAACCTGACGGATCGGTGGACGGGGGCGACGCCAGCACGAAGAAGCCCGATGCGTGCATGACGGTCGAGCTGTGTAACGGCATCGACGATGACTGCGACGGCAAGACCGACGAGGACGTGGACCTCGCCGCCTCCAATATCGATCCCAATACCGACGTCAACAATTGCGGCGGATGCGGCATGGCCTGCGCGCTGGAGCACGCCTTTAATATTTGCTCGGGCGGGATGTGCGGGATCGACAAGACCAAGGGCGACCAGGGCTGCGATGTGGGCTTCCACAATCTCGACGGCGACGACAGCAACGGTTGCGAGTACCGCTGCGTCAAGACCGCCGATGACGATTCGCTGTGCGACCTGGTCGACAACGACTGCGACGGAAAGGTCGACGAGAACGTGGACCTGCAGAACGACCCGCAGAACTGCGGCCGCTGCTCATTCCGCTGCAGCTTCGCGCACGCCAAGGACGGCGCCGCGTGCGTCGACGCGATGTGCCAGCTCGACGACACCAAGTGCGACAGCGGCTTTGCCAACGTGGACGGCAAGCAGCCCAACGGCTGCGAGTACCGCTGTCCGGTGCAGCCGGCGACCGACGAGATATGCAACGGTCTGGACGATGACTGCGACGGCAAGACCGACGAGGACGTCAGCAACGCCACCGACAGCCGCATCGGCGTGGCCTGCGGCAACAACGTGGGCGTGTGCAAGCCCGGCACCGTGGTGTGCACGGGCGGCGTGCCGACCTGTACGGGCGGGCAGGGGCCCTCGCAAGAGGTGTGCGACGGCCTGGACAACAACTGCGACGGACAAGTCGACACCGACGATCCCAATCTCGGCCTGCCTTGCGGCGATGCGCTTCCGGGCAGCCAGTGCAGCAAGGGCACGCTGCAGATCCCGCTTGCGGGTTGCAGTGGAGGTGTGGTCACGCCGCTCGAGTGCCGCGGCGGTCAGGGTCCGGTGCCCGAGGTGTGCAACGGGCTCGACGACGACTGCGACGGTCAGGCGGACGAGGCCGAGAACGGGGTCAAGCCCGGCGAGGGCCAGCAGTGCCTCAACGGCGCCAACGGCGTGCAAATCGTCACCGCCAATCCGTCGCAGTGGACGGCAGCGACGTTGTGCAAGACCGGCAGCACGGTGTGCGAAAGCGGCAACCTGGTGTGCCGCGGAGAGGTGGCGCCCGAAGCGGTCGAGCTGTGCGACGACAAGGATCACGACTGCGACGGAAACCCGCTCAACGGCTTCTCGCCGGACACCACCGGTGGCACCACCGCTACCAGCGGACCCGACACCCGCGTGGGTAAGAGCTGCGGCATCGATACAGGCGAGTGCGCCTTCGGCGTGCAGACCTGTCACCTCGACACCAAGACGCTGAGCTGCGACAACCAAGTGCCGCCGGTCCCGGAAGAGTGCGACGGAAAGGACAACGACTGCGATGGGTTGATCGACGAGCACGACAAGGACGCCAGCAATCAGGACATCCCGCTGCCGAGCGAAGGCAACGCCTGCATCACCAACAGCGACGGCTCGGTCAACACCAACCCGCCGGCGTCGGCTTCGACCGGCGTGTGCAAGACGGGCACAACCGTGTGCGTGGCCGGCAAGATCGGCTGTCAGGGCGAGGTGTCACCGCAGGCCGAGCTGTGCGACTCGATCGATCAGGACTGCGATGGCAATCCGACCAACGGCGTCGCCGTGACCGATCCGGCGGTGGGCAAGCCCTGCGGCCCGCCCAACGTCGGCGTGTGCAGGACGGGCACGACCGTGTGCAGCTCCGGCGCGAGCCCGACCGTGACCTGCCAGGGGGCGATGCCGAGCGCGACCTACGTGCCGCCGGCGCAGACCAATACGCCGGAAGTCGCTTGTGACGGCATCGACAACGACTGCGACGGCGCCACCGACGAAGGCAGCCCGGCCGCGTACGACGGCTCGACCTGCTGCGACCTCTCGGGCTTCAGCTGCTGCCCCGGCAGCAGCGGCACCAGGCAGTGCAAAGACGGCCGCATCCAGTGCGTGTACCCGAACAACGCCGTGTTTCCGGTGCCCGAGGCGTGCGGCGACGTGCCAGGCGGCAACGGGGCTGACGACGATTGCGACGGCAAGACCGATGAAGGCTTCGACATCTCCACCGACGTGAACAACTGCGGCGCGTGCGGCAACAAGTGCCAGTTCAACAGCGGCGTCACCGGCAACGCGGTGCTGGTGTGCCAGGGTGGCCAGTGCAAGATCGGCGCCTGCTCGACCGGCTATGCCGACGAGAACCACGACTACCACGACGGCTGCGAGACCCAGTGCACCGTCACCGGCAACGAGATCTGCGACGGTAAGGACAACGATTGCAACGGCATCGTCGACGACCTCACCACGATCCCGTCGGTGGTGTGCGTGCCGAATGAGACCGGCGTGTGCGCCGCCTCGCAGGCGGCGCTCAACGCGCTGGTCACCTACGGGCCCAGCTGCACCAACGGCGTGCTCGGTTGCAACGTGCAGAACGCGGTCAACAACAGCGGCGGCGCGATCGCCAACTACCAGGCCACCGAGACGCTCTGCGACGGCAAGGACAACGACTGCGACGGGGCGACCGACGAGATGATGCAACCCCCGATCGGGCAGCCCTGCAGCAAGGGTCAGGGCGCTTGCATGACCACGGGCAGCTACGTGTGCGACGGTGGCAATCCGACCAGCACGGCCTCGGTCTGCAATGCCGCCACTCCGTCCGCGGGCTCGGCCGAGACTTGCGACGGCAAGGACAACGACTGCAACGGCAAGATCGACGATTTCGGACCGCCAACGCCGAGCAATGCGGTCGGCAACTTCGACTTGGTCGATCTGGGCGCCTCGACCGGGCACACCCTGGTGATGGCGTACGAGCCCTCGCGACCGGATGCCAGCTCGACCTCCGCGGGTGCCCGCACGGCCAAGGCCTGCTCGGTGAACAACGTGCTGCCGTGGGCGAACGTCACCTGGGACGAGGCCGAGGCCGCGTGCTGCGCGCTCAACACCGCCGCCGGGGTGGACCCGAGCACCAGCCCGGCGGGTTGTGATCCCGCGGGGCAGGGCTGGCGGCTGTGCGATTCGTCGACCTGGGACTACACCTGCAAGCATCCCGATGCGATCACGCCCGCGAGCGGCAGCTGCACTTGGGGCTACAGCAACGCCTCCAACGCGGTCTGCGACCACGATCCGCGCGTGAGCACGTATCAGAACGCGTGCGTGGGTGCCGAGGCGCTCAACGCCGGCCTGGTCACCTGCCCCTCGGGGGTGAGCGAGTGCGCCACGGTGACCGGCTCGAGCGCGTTCCCCGAGTGCCGCGCGCCGTGGGCCGATGGAGACGTGCACGATCTGTCGGGCAACCTGCAGGAGTGGACCAACACCGCCCAGGGCACGAACATCTACGAGATCCGCGGCGGCAGCTACAACGACCTCGAGAGCGGGCGCACCTGCGACTTCAACTTCACCGTGGGCGCGAATACCTTCCGTTTCCCCAACACCGGCTTCCGCTGCTGCTGGTACCCGGCGGTGACCACGACCTGCACCAACTACGTGTCCACGACCACCGTGAACGCGTCTGGCAGCACCGGCGACACTTCGACCACGCTCAGCGTTTCGGGCGCCTCGGGCACGATCTCCAGCGTGCAGATCCTAGATGCGACCGGCAACCATCAGGCGTTCGGCGATCTGTCCTTCAGGCTGTCGAGCCCCGCGGGCACCAGCGTCAACCTCATACCCGCGGGCGACTGCTGCGTGTCCAGCGGAAACTGCACGCTCAACTGGGCCTTCGATCTGTCGGACAGCGCGACCAACACGGTTCCGAACGGGACCAACACCAATCCTTTCTGCAACAACAACACGGCGCCCACTGGCGGCAGCATCGCCAACGCCTACAAGCCGATCAACCCGTTCACCAGGTTCAACGGCCAGAGCTCCAACGGCACGTGGACCATGACCGTGAACGACAATCGCAACGGTCCGGGCTCGCAGAACGGCGGCGATCGGGTGCAGATCACGGGTTGGACGCTGCGCATCTGTACCGCCACCTCGCCGGCACCCTGAGCGGCCAGGAAAGCGAGGAGCGCGCCGTAGCCCGCGGCGGCGGCGCAAGGCTCACAGCTCGAAAGTGGCGCCCGGGGTGACCGATCCGTCTTCGGCCACGTCGTAGAGCTGAAGCTGCTTGCGCTCGAAATCGGCGACTGCGCAGCACGGGCTCTGCCCGCCGAGCAGAGTGCCGGCGTTGATGAAGGTGATGCCCTCGATCGCGCGCACCATCGGGCGGTGGGTGTGGCCCGCCACCACGTAGCGATAGCGACGCTGGCGAAGCAGCTCCTGCAGAGCCTCGTTACTCTCGAGCGCCAAGCCGCGGTCGAACGACTGCAACCCGGCCATGTCGTCCTCGCCCATCCCGTGACACACCAGCAGCGAACCGGACGGGGTACGCAGCGACAGCGTCACGGGCAGCGCCGCGAGGAAATCGAGCGTGGCCTGCGTCAGCTCGTGGCGGTCGGTCGCTCCGGGCAGGTCGCGCATCTCGCTGTCCTGCAGCCAGCGATCGTGGTTGCCGCTGATGGTGTACACGCCTGCGGCGCCGAGCAGCGCACAGCAGGCATCGACCTCGCGCGCGCCGTGCGGGCCGTCGGGCACGTCGCCGGTGCAGACGATGTGCTCGAGCCCGAGCGCCCGAAGATGGGTGAGCACGCCCTGCAGGCGCACGCGCTCGGTGTGCACATCGCCGATCACCCCGCAGCGGCGCGCGTCGATCGGCGCGCTCGTCCCGCGATTCCCCGCTCGCCTCATGACCGCCGCGTTCCCCTTGGCCCTACCGTCGTTCTCGCTCCACGACCCTCAGCTCTGATCGCTCGTGGCGAGATAGGCCGCGATAGCCGCAGCATACACCTGCTTGACCGGAACCCGGTGCGTTTCGGCCGCGAGTCTGCAGGCCTCGTACTCGGGAGCGAGATTGGGAGGCAGCCCGTCGCCGTCGGCGACCTTCAGCGCGATCTGGCCGTAGGGCGTCGTCACCTCTACCATGCGGCGCTTGCGCTCGATGCGCGCGACCTCGCGTATCCTCAGGCCGAGGCTCGTGGTCTCGCTCAACAGCGCACGGGCCACGCCGTCCGCTCGCGCGCGTTCGGCCAGCGCGGAGAGCATCAGCGCTGGCCGGCCCTTCTTCATGCCGATGGGCGTCGACCACGCGTCGAGCGCGCCCGCCTCCAGCGCATGCGCGAGCGCAACCGCGGCCAGCTCGCCGCTAAGGTCATCGAGATTGAGCTCGAGCAGGACGTATGGGGTCGGCATCGCGTTCAGCTCGAGCCCGCCGGCCGGCTCGCCCAGCACCAGGCGCAGCAGGTTCGGCCGATCGGCGAGCTCGCGCGCGCCCGCGCCCCAGCCCACGCGCTGCGGTCGGATGCTGGGCCAGCGCGCGAAGCCCCTGGCGGTCGCGCGAACCAGACATGCGCCGGTGGGCGTGACCAGCTCGGCGTCGATGCCGGCGTCGTAGGTCGGCACGCCCTGTAGGCAGAGCACGGTCGCCGGTGCGGGCGAGGGCAGCACGCCGTGCTGCGCGTGCAGCAGGCCGCGCCCCATCGGCAGCGGCGAGCAGATCACCTCGGCGCCGAGATGGTCGAGCCCGACCGCGGCCGCGACGATGTCCACGATCGAGTCGACCGCGCCCACCTCGTGGAAGTGTACGTGCTCGATCGGCATGCCGTGTACCTCGGCCTCGGCCTCGGCCAGCAAGCGGAAGGCGTGTTGCGCGATCGCACGCGCGCCGGCCGCGAGCGCATCGGCCCGGTCCAGCAGCGAGCGGATTGCGGCATAGTCGCGCGACGGCTGCTCCCCTTGCACCTGCACGTCGAGCGAGCGCGCCGCGATTCCGCTCCGCACACGTGACCCGAAGCGCAACGCGTAACCCTGCAGCGGCAGCGACCCGAGCGCCTGCTCGAGCAACCCGGCAGGCACGCCCAGGTCCACCAGCGCGGCGACCAGCATGTCACCTGCCACCCCGCTGAACGCATCCACGAACAACACCATCCCCACCCCGGCCCCCCGCTCCAGCTCCCCCCGCTGCCCAGCCTCTTGGTCGTGCCCGTGCCCGTGCCCGTGCCCGTGCTCGTGCCCGTGCCCGCCACCGCGCTGTTGCCGATCTTCAGCCATGCAGATAACCGGGTTCGCGCTCAGGTGTCGTGGTCCGGGAGCCCCCGGCTCATGGCAGGCGGTTCATCAGCGTGGCCGCGTAAGCCGCGCCGAAGCCGTTGTCGATGTTGACCACGGTTACGCCGGAGGCGCAGCTGTTGAGCATCGCGAGCAGCGCCGCGATGCCGCCGAAGCTCGCGCCGTAGCCGACCGAGGTGGGCACGGCGATCACGGGTTTGGCCACCAGCCCACCGACCACGCTCGCCAGCGCACCTTCCATGCCGGCCACCACGATCACCACGCTGGCCGCATCGAGCGTGGCGCGGCGCCCGAGCAGGCGGTGTACGCCCGCCACGCCCACGTCGTAGACGCGCAGCACCTCGTTGCCGAAAGCCTGCGCGGTGACCGCTGCTTCTTCGGCAATTGGAATGTCACTGGTGCCAGCAGTCACGATCGCGAGCGGACCCCGGCCTCTGTTCTCCGGTGGGGTCTGGGCCAGCACTGCGGTGCGCGAGATCGCGTCGTAGCGCAGCGCCGTGAAGCGCCCGACCAGGCGTGCGCCGAGCTCGGCCTCCAGGCGCGTCACCAGCACGTTCTGGCCGGAGCGCGCCAGCTCCTCCACGATCCCTTCGAGCTGCTCGTAGGACTTGCCCAGCCCGAATACCACTTCGGGAATCCCCACCCGTAGCGCGCGGTGGTGATCGACGGTGGCGAAACCGAGATCCTTGAACGGAAGGTCGCGCAATCGCTCCAGTGCGCCCTCGACCGCGGTCTCGCCGCGCGCGACTTCTTCGAGCAGAGTCTTGAGGGCCTTCGGATCCACGCACTTCCCGTCGTTGCTTCATAGGATACGGTGCCCGGCAACGAAAGCGTACCGCTCAGAAATACTTGAAAATAGTGGATAATTCACGACTAGGGAGCGGCCTACCTGCACCCTCGCGAGGCCGCCGAGGGGGTGCACGGCGCTCAGCGGTCCGCGAAGTGGTCGAAGCCCGGAAGGGCCGGTGGGGCCACGTTGCGCCCGCGCGCGTCCAGCAGGCGCAACCCCGGCGCGACGGTGGCCCGCCCGATGCGCGTGCCCGGGCTCCGAGTCGCGTCATCGGCGGCCGTGAACAACAGCTCGTAGTCCTCGCCCCCGCTCAGCGCGAGGGCGGTCGCGTCGAGCCCGAGCGCGCGCGCGCCCGCGGATAGCTCCGGGTCGAGCGGCAGCCGCGCGAGCTCGAGCTCGAAGCCGACGCCCGAGGCCTCGGCCACATGCTGGAGGTCGCGCAGCAGCCCATCCGAGACGTCGATCGCTGCGCTCGCCACGCCGCACAATGCCATCCCGTCGGCGATCCGCGGCGCGGGTCGCCGCCAGCGCTGCACGCTGCGCGGCGCGATCTCGCCACGGCCCGCTTGCAGCAGCGCCAGCCCGAGCGCGGCCCCGCCCAGCGTTCCGGTCACCCGCAATGCGTCGCCCGGGCGAGCGCCGGCGCGGCTCAGCGGCGGCTCCGGCGCGTCGCCCACGACGGTGGTCGTGATCGACAGCTCACGGCCACGCGCGAGGTTGCCGCCGGCGACCGCGCAGGCGTGCTCGCGCTGGGCCTCCGCCACGCCGTCGATGATGGCGTAGAGCTCGGCGTCGGCCAGCTCCGGCGGCAACACCAGCGCGAGCAGTGCCGCGCGCGGCCGCGCGCCCATCGCAGCCAGGTCGCTGAGCGCAGCGGCGAGCGCACGGTAGCCGATGTCCGTGAGCGAGAGCAGGTTACGGCGGAAGTGAACACCTTCGACCTGCGCGTCGACGCTCAGCGCCTGCCCGCGCGGGCTCGGCAGCAGCACGGCCGCGTCATCACCGATGCCCAGGCGCAGCTCGCCGCTCGCGTGCTCGAGCCGCCGCCGAATCTCCACGATGCGCTCGAGCTCGCCGGCCACGCGCTTAGCGTAGCAAAGCGGGGGCACGCTGCGACCCCGGGTGAGCGCGGCGGAGTGCGAGGATGAATTCGACTACGACTACGGGGCGATGACGAGGGCGAGGACGCATGCGCGGCGCGGCTGCCAGCCGGGGGGGCTCAGTCCTCATCAGGCGGGAGCTGCGGCAGCGTCACGAAGAAGATGCTGCCCTGCTCGGGTCTGCTCTCCACGCGGATGGTGCCGTGATGGGCTTCGACCAGGTTTTTGGCGATCGCCAGACCCAGGCCTGCACCGCCGTATTCCCGCGTCGAGCTTCCATCGACCTGGTAGAAGGCGTCGAAGATCTTCGCCACCTGATCGTCGGCGATGCCGATGCCCGTGTCCGAGATGCTGAACTCGATCGCCGGCTCGGGCGCCAGCATCAGCGCCGCCCCGAAGCTGGCGTCCCCATCGTCGTCGGGGTCCGCCAGCGTCATCTCGCTTGCCGCCGCCCGCAGCCGCACCTGCCCGTTTTCCGGCGTGAACTTGATCGCATTGCCCGCGAGGTTGATCAGGATCTGCCGCAGGCGCACCGGATCGGCGTGCAGCTGGGGCACGTTGTCGGCGCACTCGACCTCGAGCTTGATGCGCTTCTTCTCCGCCTCGGGACGGTAGGTCTCCTGTACTTCGGCCAAGACCGCACGCGGGTCCACCAGCTCCGGCTCGATCGTGAGCTGACCGCGTTCGAGCTTGTTCAGATCCAGCAGGCTGGTGATCAGCGACAGCAGCAGCTCGCCCTTGCCCCGGATCGTCTCGACGAAGCTCGCCTGTTCCTCGCTCAGGTCGCCCGCGATGCCCGCCTGCAGCATCTCCGAATAGCCGATGATCGAGGTGAGCGGCGTGCGCAGCTCGTGGCTCACGGTGGCGAGGAAATTGCTCTTGAGGCGGTCGAGCTCCTTGAGACGGTCGTAGGCATCCTGCAGCCGAGAGTTCTTCTCCGCCAGATCGCGGTAGTTCTCGCGCACCGTGGCCAGGTGCATGGCGCTTGTGAGGTGCGCGCGGTGGCCCGAGAACAGAATCAGATCGAGCACGCCGCGCAAGTGTCCGGCGATGCGCTCGGCGGTCTCGGGGCGAACGCGCGGCATCTCGCTCAGCGCCAGCCCCGCGCGTTCGCGGTCCAGCGTGGGATCGATGTCGAGCAGGGATTGCGGCGCGTCCTTGAGCTCGGCCGGCAGGAACGGGCCGAGCACGATGCGACCGAGCTGGCGGTCGTCATAGACGATCGGCACCACATGGTAGATCGCGCCGGTGAAGCACGGGTGCACGATGGTCTGCTGCTTGGGCACGATCACCTGGACCTCGCCGACGGTCGATGCGCACGTCCTGCGACCCTCCGCGAAGGCGTTGATGTAGCGGCAAATGCTGCGCTCCTCGTGCACGTTGGCGAGCAGCGCGCCGCGCGCGGAGAAAACGCGGATCGACAGGCCGAAGAGGTCGAAGAACGACCGGCACACCTCTCGCAGCGAGTCACGGTCGATCAGATCTTCGAGATTCGCGATCTCGCCGTGGTGTAGGTCTGCGGTGTTCGGATCCGTCATAGCGTGGCGGCGTCGGCGCTGCTGCCAAAGCGCCGCGCGAGATCGCGCACCACTTCCCGGTGGTCGAGCCCGAAGCGCTCCTTGAGGTCGTGCTCGTCCTCGAGGTGCCTCCAGGTGGCCTCGACCAGGCCCAGGAACGTGGCGGCCACCCCGGTGCCGTGAGTCGCGGTGGCCATGAACGTGGGCTCCTTGCCCATCGCCGCCATCCGCTTGATGTCCTGCTCGGTACGGATGTTGGGCAGATCTCGCTTGTTGTACTGGATCACCAGGGGCATCTTGCCCGCGTCGAGCCCGTTCTCGCGCAGGTTGCGCCGCAGATCCTTGAAGGACGCCTGGTTGGCGCGGATCTCCTGGGTCTGGGAGTCGGCGATGAAGGCCACGCCATCGGCGCCCTGCAGCACCAGCTTGCGCGTCGAGTTGTGGATCACCTGCCCGGGCACCGTGAACAGCTTGATGCGCACGGTGAGGCCGGAGGCGGTGCTGAAGCTCAGCGGCAGCAGGTCGAAGAACAGCGTGCGGTCGTCGCGCGTCTCCAGGGTCATCAGCCGACCCCGGCCTTCGGGCGCGAGCAGGCGATGGATCGCCTGCAGATTCGTCGTCTTGCCGCTCAGCGCGGGCCCGTAATAGACCAGCTTGACCGTCAGCTCGCGGGCCTGGAAGTCGAGTTGCAAGCGCTGCTCCTAACGGACCGTAAACATAGAAAAAGTCTACGGGAGCGGCATTGCGCTCCGCAAGGTATGCCTCGGCCCCTTTAGGCGCACCCCGTGTCCCGAAAGCGCCGCCGGATGCGTGCCTTGCCTGAAAGGATCATCAGCGCTCGCGCGATGGGCCGGTGGGCCGTTGTGCATGCGCTCATCCGACGATTTCCTACACGCTCCGACTCTCGCCGCAAAGTCTAGGAATCTCAGCTACTTGCTACAGGGAAAGAAGTTGACAGCGACGCTGCGATCCCCGTAGCGTCGGATCAAAGTGGTAAGAAGTGGATCCTAGTGCCTAGGCTTGGGTGGCGGAGCGCGTGTGTTTCACGGACGGTTTGAGCACACGATCGATGGTAAGGGCCGCACCTCCCTGCCGTCGCGTTTTCGGGAAGCGCTCTCCGTGAGCGGTGAGACCCGGCTATTCATCACCGTGTCGCTCGATCAGTTCCTGGTCGCCTACACGACGCCCGAGTGGGTCAAGGTCGAAGCGCGCCTGGCGCAGGTCCCGCAGCTCAACGAAGACTTGGAGGCCTACCGCCGTTTCGTGGTGGCGGAGGGCCATCACTGTGAGATCGACAAGCTCGGGCGCATCCTGATCCCGGCGCCGCTGCGCGAGTATGCAGGGCTGCAGCGCGACGTGGTGTGGATCGGCACGTCGACTTGCATCGAGCTCTGGGACAAGGGGCACTACGACGAAGAGCGCAATGCGTTCTTCGGCGATCGCGAGCAGCGCCGGGCGCTCAAACGGCGTCTGGCCGGGCTGGGCATCTGATGGACGGCTTCGTGCACGAGTCTGTGATGGTGCATGAGACGGTCGACGCCCTGCGCCCGCATGCTGG
Source organism: uncultured delta proteobacterium (assembly GCA_963778655.1). Lineage (GTDB taxonomy): Bacteria > Myxococcota_A > Polyangia > Polyangiales > JAFGIB01 > CAVZVA01. The sequence continues at coordinate 637,098 of CAVZVA010000002.1, read as the reverse complement.
CGGCCTGTACGCGGATGCAACCGCGGGCGGCGGCGGGCACAGCCGCGCGATCCTCGATGCGAGCGCGCCCGATGGTCGCGTGGTGGCCGTCGACCGGGACCCGGACGCGGTCGCCGCGGCGCGCCGCGCGCTCTCGAGCTACGGCGCGCGCGCGCAGGTCGTGCACGGCGACTATACGGAGCTCGGTTCGATCGTGCACCGCTTCGGTGCCGAGCGCGTCGACGGGCTGGTGGCCGATCTGGGTGTGAGCTCCCCGCAGCTCGACGAGCCGGAGCGCGGCTTCTCGTTTGCCGCCGAGGGGCCGCTCGATATGCGAATGGATCGCACGCGCGGCCCGAGCGTGGCCGAGTTGCTGCAGGACGTCGGTGAGCGCGAGCTCGCGGACCTGCTGTATCGCTTCGGTGAGGAGCGGCGCTCGCGCGCGGTGGCGCGCTCGATCCTGCGCGCGCGCGACGAAGGCGCGCTGCAGAGCACGGCCGATCTGCGGCGTGCGGTGGTGCGCGCGCTGGGACCGAGGCGAGCCGGCCGCGTCGATCCCGCGACGCGCACTTTCCAGGCCTTGCGAATCGCGGTCAACGGCGAGCTCGAGCAGCTCGAGGGGCTGCTTTCGTCGCTGCCCGAGCTACTGCAGGACGGCGCGGTGGCGGTCATCATCTCGTTTCACTCGCTTGAGGACAGGCTGGTCAAGCACGCCTTCCGCGGCGACGGCCGCCTGTTGCCGCTGTACAAGAAGCCGCAGCAAGCCAGCGTCGAGGAACGGGCGCGCAACCCGCGCTCGCGCAGCGCCAAGCTGCGCGCCGCGCGCCGCGTCGCGCGTAGTGAGGAGCAACTATCGTGACGCTGGCTGTGCCGACCGTGCGCGGTAGATGCCCGCAGTCGCCGCCGGACTACGGGCGGGGGTGGGCGGGCGGACTGTATCCGCGGCGCGGGGGGCGGGCCGCGCGAAGCGCGGAACGGGGACCCGCCGGCGAGGACCAGCCATGAGCGCGCGCTTCCTGATGTTGTGGACCGTCGCCGTGATCGCCACGGCCGCCTCGTTCATCGTGCACCTCACGCTGCGCTTCGAGACGGTGCGGCTCGGCTACGACGTGGGCGCGGCGCGCCGGGAGCAACGCCATCTGTTGGAGGCGCGGCGCCTGCTCTCGATCGAGGCCGCGACCCTGAGCCAGCCCGACCGCGTGGAGGCGGTCGCGCGCGGCGCCTTCGACATGGACCAGCCTACCCCGCCGCGCGTGATCTCGATGGGTCACAAGCATCGCGCCGAGACGCTTTCGGGGAGGGCCGAGTGAGGAATCTGCCGACCCGCCGCGCCCGCTTCATGCGCGTCCGCATCGCCATCCTGGCGCTGCTGCTGCTCGGTGGCGCCTCGCTGGTCGTGCGGCGCACCTACCAGCTGCAGGTGCGCCAGGGTCCGGCGCTGCGCGAGATGGCCGAGGAGCAGTACCTCAAGGACATCGCGCTCGCGCCCAAGCGCGGCACGATCTACGACCGCAACGGCAACGAGCTGGCGGTCAGCGTCGATGTCGACAGCGCCTACGCCAATCCCAAGCGCATGCGCGCGGCCGGCGTGGACCCGCGGGAAGCTGCCGCGAAGCTCTCCGCGTTGCTCGGCGTGGACGCGGCGCGGATCGAGCGCCGGCTGCGCGAGGACCGCCACTTCGTCTGGATCAAACGCCGGCTCTCGCCCAAGGAGAGCAAGGCGGTCGAGACGCTGGAGCTGCCGGGCGTCGGCCTGACCGCGGAGGCGCGCCGCTTCTATCCCAATCGCGAGCTCGCCGCGCATGTGCTCGGCTTTGCCAACATCGACGGTCGAGGCATCGAGGGGATCGAGCTCGCGTACGACGAGCGCCTGCGCGGCTCCTCGGAACAGGTGCCCGCGATCCGCGACCGCCGCGGGCGCGTGGTCTTCTCCGAGCAGCTGCTCGACGACCGCGCGGCGCGCGGCGACGACCTGGTGCTCACGCTGGACAAGACCATCCAGCACATCGCCGAGCGCGAGCTGGAGCTGGCGGTGCGCACCTTCGAAGCCAAGGGCGGCTCGGTGGCAGTGGTGGACCCGCGCAGCGGGGAGCTGCTGGCGCTGGCGAGCTTCCCCACCTATAACCCCAACGAGCCCACCGACTCGGCGGCCAACCACCGGCGCGACCGCGCCCTCACCGATCAGTTCGAGCCGGGCTCCACGCTCAAGCCATTCACGCTCGCCGGCGCCTTCGCGGCGGGCGCCGTGCATCCGGACGAGAAGATCGACTGCGAGCACGGCGCGATGAAGGTCGCGCAGTACACGATCCACGACACCCACCAGTGGGACGAGCTCACGCCCGCCGAGGTGCTGATCTATTCCAGCAACATCGGCGCGGCCAAAATCGGTCTGGCACTGGGGCGCGCACGGCTTTACGGCACGTTGCGCGACTTCGGTTTCGGCAGCACGACCGGGCTGGGATTGCCGGGCGAGACCGGGGGCATCTTCCGCCACTACAAGCGCTGGTACGACATGGACGCGGCCACCATCGCCTTCGGCCAGGGCATCAGTGTGAGCACGCTGCAGCTCGCGATGGCGGTGGCGGCGCTGGCGAACCACGGGCGATTGATGCACCCGGTGCTGGTCAAGCGCGTGGAGGACGCGAGCGGGCAGACCGTGCAGGAAGCGCTGCCCGGCGCCGGCCAGCAGGTGGTATCGCCCTACGTGGCGGCGCTGATCACCGACATGATGACCGCTGTGACCGGCGCGAAAGGAACCGGCACCGAGGCCGCGATCGACGGCATTCTGGTCGCGGGCAAAACCGGCACCGCGCAGAAGGCGGACTACATCCACGGCGGTTACGCCGACGGCAAATGGACCTCGTCGTTCATCGGCTTTGCGCCGGCGCGCCGCCCGCGACTGGCGATCGCGGTGGTGGTGGACGAGCCGATGATCGCGCACCACGGCGGCACGGTGGCGGCGCCGACCTTCCGCCGCATCATGGAAGCGAGCCTGCGCCAGCTCGGGATCGTGCCGCGAGTCGCCGTCGAGACGCGTGCCGCGAAGCGGCCGGCGCGCGCGACCGAGCACAAACGCGCGGGCGCTGAAGCCGGCGCCAAGCCGGCGCCGCAGGCGCCGCTCGCGCCCGACGAAGGTCACGTGCCCGACCTGAGCGGGCGCACGATCCGCGCCGCGCTGGTAACCGCGCGCGAGGCGGGCTTCGAGCTTTCGTTCAGCGGTGGAGGCGTGGTCGTGACACAGCGTCCCGGCGCAGGCGAGCCCGCCAAGCTCGGCTCCACCATCGAGGTCACGCTGGAGCCGCCGTCGCTCGATGCGCCGCCGGCGCCCGCGCACGGGCTCGCGGCAGAGCAGACGCCGCCGGCCGCGCCCGGCGCCAATAGTCAGGCGCGCGCGAAATTGGCCGGCGCCTCCGCGGAGGGCCGCGATGGCTGAGCTGTCGCTGCGCGAGGCAGTCGAGCTGGGGCTGGCGCGCGAGCTGCGCGGCGACGGCGCGCAGCGCTTTGGCGGCATTCGGCACGACTCGCGGCGGGTCCAGCCTGGCGACATGTTCGCGGCGATCGCGGGGGAGCGCAGGCACGGCAGCGAGTTCGCGCCCGAGGCGATCGCACGCGGCGCCGTGGCGGTGCTGTGCGAGCGGCCTTTCGACGCGGGTGTGCCGCTGCTGTTGGCCGACGATGTGCTGGTGGCGCTCTCGGCGCTGGCGCAGCGGCTCTACGACGATCCCACGCGCGGGCTGTCGGTGGTCGGCATCACCGGTACCAACGGCAAGACCACCACCGCGTACCTGGTCGAGGCGATTCTGCTCGCGGCCGGACGCAAGCCGGCGGTGCTGGGGACGGTGAGCTTCCGCGGCCCAGCCGGCGTGCGCCCGGCCACGCACACCACGCCGATGGCTGATGACCTGATGCGGCTCTCGCGCTGGGCCGTGGACAGCGGCGCTACCGATCTGGTGCTCGAGGTGTCGAGTCACGGGCTGGCCATGCACCGCGTGGACTGCGCGCACTTCGAGGTTGCGGCGTTCACCAACCTGACCCATGACCACCTCGACTACCACGGCGACCTCGCGAGCTACGAGCGCGCCAAGCGCCGACTGTTCGAGCAGCTCGGCCCCAAGCACAGCGTGCTCAACGTCGACGACCCGGTCGGTGCGAGCCTGACCCAGACTGCGGCCGGGCGCATCTGGCGTTGCAGCCGGCGCGCGGACGCGCAGGCGGAGATCCGCGTGCTGCAGCACGACGGCGACGCGCAGGGAATCCGCGCGCGCGTGGCTACGCCGGCCGGCGAGCTCGCGCTGCACAGCCCGCTGGTGGGTGAGCACAACCTCGAGAACCTGCTGATCGCGCTCGGCTGCGGCCTGGCGCTGTCGCTGTCGCCCGACGCGGTGTTGCGCGGGCTGGCGGGCTCGCGCGGCGCGCCGGGCCGGCTCGAGCGCGTGGATGCCGCCGAGATCGCGGTCTTCGTCGACTACGCGCACACGCCGGACGCGCTGCAGCGCGTGCTGCTCGCACTGCGGCCGGTCACGCGCGGCCGGTTGCTGCTGGTGTTCGGCTGCGGCGGCGATCGCGACCGCGCGAAGCGACCCCTGATGGGGCGGGTCGCCGCCGAGCTGGCGGAGCTGGCGATTGCGACCAGCGACAACCCGCGCGGCGAGCCGCCCGAGCAGATCCTCGCCGAGATCGAGCCCGGGTTGGTCGATGGCGGGGCGAAGCGGCTGCAGGCGGCGGAGCTTGCGGGTGCCGCGCGCGGTTACCACGTGTGCAGTGATCGCCGGCGCGCGATCGAGCTCGCGGTGCAGGCCGCGCGGCCTGGCGACAGCGTGCTGATCGCAGGCAAGGGACACGAGAAGGTTCAGATCGCGGACGGCCGGCGCGAGCCATTCGACGACGTCGAGCAGGCGCGCCGGGCGCTCGGCGCGCGGGCGGGAGCGGGCTGATGGCCACGCCGATCCCGCGCAATCACGCCCGCTTCTCGCTGGCCGAGGTCGCCGCCGCCTGCTCCGGCGACGCCATCGGGCAAGCTGGCGCGCTCGATGGGGTGACCACCGATTCGCGCGCGGTGACCCCGGGCTGCCTGTACGTGGCGCTGCGCGGCGAGCGTCATGACGGGCACGACTTCGTGCGCCAGGCGCTCGACGCCGGCGCCGCGGCCGCGCTGGTGAGCTCGCGCTCTACGCTGCCGCCGGGCGCGCGCGGGGTGGTGGCGGCCGACAGCCTGCACGCGCTCGGACAGCTCGCGGCGCTGCACCGGCGGCGCTGGGGCGGGCGCGTGGTGGCGGTGACCGGTTCGGCGGGCAAGACCACCACCAAGGAGCTCGCCTTCGCGGCGCTGCGTGAAGCCGGCAGCCGGGTCGCCCGCTCCGAGGGCAACCTCAACAATCTGGTGGGCGCGCCGATGTCGCTGCTGAGCCTGGATGCGCACAGCGATCTGGCGGTGATCGAGATAGGCACCAGCGCGCCGGGTGAGATCGCGCGGCTTGCCGAGATCTGCGCGCCTGAGGTCGGGGTGGTGACGGCGGTCGCGGCCGCGCACACCGCGGGGCTCGGCTCGCTGCAACAAGTGGCCGAGGAGAAGGCGGCGTTGCTCTGCGCGCTGCCCGCCAGCGGCACCGCGATCTACCGCGCGGACGACGCGGTGCTGGCGGCTCAGCTCGCACGCGTGCAAGCGCAGAAGCAGCTCGGTTTCGGGCGCGCCGAGGGCGCCGACGTGCGGCTGCTCAAGCACGAGCTACGCGCGTTGCCGAGCATGCTGTGCGAGCTAGCGCTGCGGCAGCCGGCGCGCAGCCTGCGCTGCGAGCTGCAGCTCTTCGGCGAAGGTCCCGCGCTCGACGCCGCCGCAGCGATCGCGGTGGTGCTGGCGGTGGCGGGCGAGGGCGCGCTGGACGCCGCGGCGCGCGGGCTCGGCCAGGTGGCGCCGCCGCCGGGGCGGCTGTGCGCGCTGGCTGGACCGGGCGGCTCGCTGGTGCTCGACGACAGCTACAACGCCAACCCTGCCTCGCTGCGCGCGTCGGTGCAGACCGCGATCGAGCTGGCGCGGGCGCGCGGCGGCCGCGCGGTGTTGGTGCTGGGCGACATGCTGGAGCTGGGCGCGCGCTCGCAGGTCGAGCACCAGGCCGCCGGCAAGCTCGCCGCGCGTCCCGGCGTGATCGCGCTGATCGCCTGCGGTCTGGAGATGACCGCGGCGGCGGTCGCGGCCCGCGAGCAGGCGCGCAGCCAGGGGCTCGAGCTGTCGGTCGCGCACCTGTCCGATCCGCTCGGCGCGCCGGACTTGGTGCGGCCGCTGCTGCGCGCGAGCGACGTGGTGCTGGTCAAGGGCTCGCGCTCGATGGCGATGGAGCGGGTGGTGCAGGGGCTGGCCGAAGCCCGAGGAGGGCAGGGGTGATCTACTACCTGCTCTATCCCATGCACGTTCACGAGGGTCTCTCGTTTCTGAACGTGTTGCGCTACGTGCCGTTTCGCGTGCTGGCCGCGACCATGACCGCGATGCTGCTCACGTTCGGGCTGTATCCGTGGTTCATCCGCACGCTGCAGTCGCGCCAGATCGGGCAGGTCGTGCGCGACGACGGCCCGGCGAGCCACCTGAGCAAGGCGGGCACGCCGACCATGGGCGGCTCGCTGATCCTGCTCGCCCTGATCGGCGCCACCGCGCTGTGGGCCGACCCGCACAACACCATGGTCTGGGTGGTGACCGCGATCACGGCGCTGTACGGGGCGATCGGTTATGCCGACGACGCGCTCAAGATCGCGCGCAAGCACAGCGGCGGGCTGTCGATGCGCACCAAGCTGCTGTTGCAGTTTCCGATCGCCATCGGCGTGTGTCTGTACCTGTACTACGGCGAGATCGGGCTGCCCGCGGACTGGCTTGCGCTGCGCGACCGCGTCTCGCTGCCGTTCGTTGCGTTCGCCAAGCACCCGATGTCGGTGCCGGCCTGGCTGTACGTCGCGTTCGCGACCTGCGTGCTGGTCGGCACCTCGAACGCGGTCAACCTCACCGACGGTCTGGACGGGCTCGCGATCGGCCCGGTGATGATCAACGCCGGCACCTACATGATCCTGTCATACACGGCCGGTCTGACCCTGTTCGGCTTCGACGTCGCGCGTTACCTCGACATCCCCTCGATTCGCAGCGCCAGCGAGCTGGCGATTTACTGCGGCGCCATGATCGGCGCCGGGGTCGGCTTCCTCTGGTACAACACCTACCCCGCCCAGGTGTTCATGGGCGACGTGGGCGCGCTGGCGCTCGGCGGCGGGCTGGGCGGGATCGCCGTGCTGACCAAGAACGAGGTGCTCTCGGTCTTGCTCGGCGGCATCTTCGTGATCGAGGCGGTCAGCGTGCTCGGCCAGATCGCCGCCTTCCAGCTGTTCGGCAAGCGCATCTTCCTGATGGCGCCGATCCACCACCACTTCGAGAAGAAGGGCTGGGCGGAGCCGAAGGTGATCGTGCGCTTCTGGATCATCTCGATGATGCTCGCGATCGCGAGCCTGTCGACGCTCAAGCTGAGGTGAGGCTGCCATGCTCGAGGGAAAAAGGGTGTTGGTGGTCGGGCTCGGCAAGAGCGGCATCGCGGCCGCGCGCCTGCTGCTGCAGCGCGGCGCGCGCGTGGTGGTGAGCGACCGCCGCTCGCTAGCCGAGCTGGGCGCGGCCGCCGCCGCGCTGGGCGAGCAGGGCGCGGAGCTGGCGCTCGGCTCGCACGACGAGGCGCTGTTCTGCGCGGTCGACCAGATCGTGGTCTCGCCCGGCGTGCCCGATCTGCCCGCGCTGCAGGCCGCGGCGCGCGCGGGCGTGCCGATCGCCAGCGAGATCGAGCTCGCGTCCTGGTTCGTGCAGGGCACGCTGATCGGCGTCACCGGGACCAACGGCAAGAGCACGGTCACCACGCTGGTCGGCGAGATGTGCCGGCGCTCCGGACGCCCGACCTTCGTCGGCGGCAACCTGGGCACACCGCTGACCGACGTGGTGGGCGGTCCGGCCGCGGAGCAGGGCGGCTACGTGGTGGTCGAGCTCTCGAGCTTCCAGCTCGAGCGCATCGAGCGGCTGCGCGTGCGGATTGCGGCGCTGCTCAACGTCACCGAGGATCACCTCGACCGCTACCCGTCGTTTCAGGCCTACGCCGACGCCAAAGGCGCGATCTTCCGTAACCAGACGGCGCAGGACGCGGCGGTGGTGCCGAGCGGCGACGCGCTGTGCGAGGCGCTCGCGCGCAAGGGCCAGGGGCGGTTGCTGCGCTACGGCGGGGCCGACGGCGCGGTGCGGGTGAGCGGCGCGGCGCTGGTGGACACCGAGAGCGGGTTGTCGGTGCCGCTGGCGCGGCTCGGCATCTCGGGCCGGCACAACCACGACAACGCGTGCGCGGCGGCGCTGATCGCGCGGCTGGCGGGCGTCGAAGCGCAGCACGTGCAGGCGGCGCTGCTCGACTTCCGCGGGCTGCCGCACCGCATGCAGCACGTGCGCACGCTCGGGGGCGTCGACTACTACGACGACTCCAAGGCCACCAATGTGGGCGCTGCGGCCGCGGCCCTGGACGGTCTGGCGGGGCGCGCCGGCCGCGTGGTGTTGATCGCGGGCGGTCGGGACAAGGGCGGCGCGTACACGCCGCTGGCCGAGCGCCTGCGCGCGCGCGGGCGTGCGGCGGTGTTGATCGGCGAGGCCGGGCCGCTGATCGAGGCCGCGCTGCGCGACGGCGGCTACCCGGTGGAGCGCGCCTCGAGCCTGGAGGCCGCGGTGGCGGTCGCGCGCGCGCTGGCGCGCACCGGCGATACCGTGCTGCTCGCGCCCGCGTGCTCGAGCTTCGACATGTTCGAGTCGTACGCGCAGCGCGGAGACCTGTTCCAGGCCGCGGTGCGCGCGCTGCCCGGAGGCGAGGCATGAGCGCGGTGTGGCGGCTGTTGCATCGCGACGAGCCCGCGAAGCAGGCGGGCAACCTGCGCCTTGCGTCGCAGGAGCCCGCGCGCAAGCCGGCCGCGCGCGTTTGGCGCTTCGGCAAGGCCAGCTGGCCCAAGGTGGTCGGGCCGGCCGACGCCGTGCTCACCGGCACCGTGGTGGCGCTGGTCAGCTTCGGCGTGGTGATGGTTTACAGCGCCAGCGCGGTGCTCGCCTACAGCCGTCACGACAACGGCCAGCACTTCCTGGTGCGCCAGGCGGCCTACGCGGTGCTCGGCTTGTTCGCCATGCTCGTGCTGGCGCGCTTCGACTACCACCGGCTGCGCGCGCTCACCTATCCGCTACTCGGAAGCTCCGTGCTGTTGCTGTGTGCCACCGCCTTCGGCCTGGGCAAGAGCGCGGGCGGCGCTTCGCGCTGGCTCGAGGTCGGCCCGATCCACGTGCAGCCGGCGGAGATCGTCAAGGTGGCGATGATCTTCTGGCTGGCGTACTCGCTGTCCAAGAAGTCGGAGCGCATTCGCAGCTTCTCGGTCGGTTTCCTGCCGCACGCGGTGGTGGCCGGACTGCTGGCGCTGCTATGCCTGAAGCAGCCCGACTTCGGCAGTGCGGTGATGGTCGCCCTGATGACCTTCGTGCTGCTGTTCACGGCCGGCGCACGGCTGGGCTATCTGCTCGGCGCCGGGCTGGCGGTGCTGCCGATCGCCTACCAGCTGGTGACCGGCTCCGAGTACCGCATGCGGCGTATCACCGCCTTCCTGTCGCCGTTTCAGTACCGCTACGGGGTCGGCTATCAGATCGCGGAGTCGTTGATGAGCTTCGGCGCCGGTGGCGTCACCGGCGTGGGCCTGGGCGACAGCCGCCAGAAGCTGTTCTTCCTGCCCGAGGCGCACACCGACTTCATCAGTGCGATCGTGGGCGAGGAGCTCGGCTTCGTGGGGCTCGCGATCATGATCGCGGCTTTCCTGCTGGTGCTCTACCGCGGCCTGCGCGCGGCTTACCGCGCCGCCGACGACTACGGCACCTATCTCGCGGTCGGCATCACGCTGTTCATCGGGCTGCAGGCGTTCACCAATCTCGCGGTCGCGGTGGGGCTGCTGCCCACCAAGGGTCTAGTGCTGCCCTTCATCAGCTTCGGCGGCTCGGCGCTGCTGGTGAACTGCGCGGCGGTCGGCGTGCTGCTCAACGTGTCGCGCCCGCGCGACGGCGGGCCCGCGCCGACGCAGTCGCCGGGCGCGCCGGGCAAGCAGAACGTGCGCGTCGACTCGGGTCAGCGGGGAGGGCACGCGCTCTCGCGAACAGGAGGCATCGCATGATCGCCAAGCTGTTGGTCGCCGGCGGTGGCACCGGGGGGCACTTGTTCCCTGGCATCGCCGTGGTCGAGGAGCTGCGGCGCAGGTTGCCGGAGCTGCAGGTGCTGTTCGTCGGCACCGCGCGCGGCATCGAGGCGCGCGTGCTGCCGCAGATGGGGGAGAAGCTGCGCACGCTCGAGGTCGAGCCGCTGGTCGGACGCAGCGGCGGCCGGCTCGCGCGCAGCCTGCTCAGCTTGCCGCGCTCGGGGCTGCAGGCGCTGTCGGTGGTGCGCGCGTTCCGCCCCGATCTCGCGCTCGGTCTGGGCGGCTACGCGGCCGGTCCGGTGCTGCTCGCGGCAGCCACGCTGCAGGTGCGGACTGCGCTGCTGCAACCCGACGTGCACGTGGGGCTCACCAACCGCTTGCTGGCGCGCACCGTGGGCCGCGCGTATCTCGCGTTCGACGAGGCGCTGCCGTGGTTCGGCGCCGAGCGCGCACGCGTGCTCGGCAATCCGGTGCGGCGCGCGTTCGTCGAGGCCGCACGCATGGCCGGCCACGATCCGGCCGGTGCCGCGGCGCGCGCGCGCCGGGTGCTGGTGATGGGCGGCTCGCAGGGTGCCCAGCGGCTCAACCAGCTGGTGCCCGACGCGCTGGCGCAGGCCGGCGTGAGCGAGCTCGGCGTCAGCGTGGTCCATCAGACCGGCAGCGCGATGGCGGCTGAGGTGGCGCGGCGCTATCGCGAGCTCGGCGTGCAGGCCGAGGTGCTGCCGTTCATCGACGACGCGGCGCGCGCCTATCTCGGCGCCTCGCTGGTGATCGCGCGCGCCGGCGCCGGCACGCTGGCCGAGCTGTGCGCGATCGGCCGGGCTTCGATCCTGATTCCGCTGCCTGCGACGGGGCCGCGCCAGCTCGACAACGCGCGCGCGCTCGAGCGCGAAGCTGCCGCGGTGGTGCTGCAAGAGCCCGGGCTGAGCGCCGGGGCGCTGGCCACCGAGGTGCGTGCGCTGCTCGGCGATACGGAGCGCCGCAGCGCCATGGCCGGCGCCGCGCGCCGTCGCGGCCGCCCCGACGCCGCCGCCGCGATCGTCGACGACCTGCTCGCCTGGCTCGGCATGCCCGCTCAGGGCACACACGACGACGATGCCGAGCCCGCAGGCCAGGGCGACGATGCGGGCGCAGGCGCCGCCGCGCCCACCACGATGCCGCCGGCACGCCGCAAGCCCAAGGTCAAGCGCGTCGAGCTGCACCTGCGCCCGCTGACGCCACCGCCCGCGCGGGTGCAGGCGCAGTAGGCAGGTGCCGACCTGCGCCTGCGCGGGTGCACAGCGCAGCATGACCCGCTTGGGCCACGCCGGTCCGCAACTTCTGTTGCCCGCACTTTGCCGACACCGGATTCGCAGCTGTTCTGATAGCCTCCTCGGCTCGGGGCAGCACGGGGGTGTCCGATGGGCTTGCGCGCCCAGCAGAGACTCATTCGCCAGTGGCAATTGATCGAGGCCCTTGCCCCGCACCGTCGCGGGCTCACCGTCTCCCAGATCCGCGAGGGCACCGGGGCGAGCCGTGCCACGGCCTATCGCGACCTCACCACGTTGCGGGCGGCTGGCTCGTCGAATGGCGGGCATCCGTCGCGTTCGCGCGACGGCCCCATTGAAGCCGGATCCTCAAGCGGTGGTTCTGCGTCCTGCGCGGTGAGCATCCGTCGCGTTCGCGCGACGGCCCCATTGAAGCGGAATCGGACCCGGCCGGCAGTGCCATTGTGGCGGCGCATCCGTCGCGTTCGCGCGACGGCCCCATTGAAGCTGCGACCTCGCCGCTACGGCTCGATTTGGCCATGCCCAGGCATCCGTCGCGTTCGCGCGACGGCCCCATTGAAGCCTCCCCGCCGCCTCTGCCGGCGCATCCGCTCCACCGCATCCGTCGCGTTCGCGCGACGGCCCCATTGAAGCAATCCCGGCGCGTTCGGGATGTCGCCGTCTGCTGCAGCATCCGTCGCGTTCGCGCGACGGCCCCATTGAAGCGAGATTGGCACGCCGCCCGGCCGCCCCTGCGCGGCTGCATCCGTCGCGTTCGCGCGACGGCCCCATTGAAGCCACCACTACGTACTGCTCGCCGACCAGCGCTGAGACCGCATCCGTCGCGTTCGCGCGACGGCCCCATTGAAGCCGAGTTCAGTCCCGGCGGCGGATATCGGTAGCATCAGTGCATCCGTCGCGTTCGCGCGACGGCCCCATTGAAGCAGTGAGGATGCAATCGCTAGGCAGCGCCTTGGGCGCTGGCATCCGTCGCGTTCGCGCGACGGCCCCATTGAAGCGAAGAGGACTTCCAGAAGGGAGTGGGCGACATCCGCGACGCATCCGTCGCGTTCGCGCGACGGCCCCATTGAAGCTCGTACGGATCATCTTGAGGGCGAGGTTGGTGATGGGCGCATCCGTCGCCTTCGCGCGACGGCCCCGTTGAGCCACGAGCGAGGATTAGCGAACGCGTTCCCCAAGAGCGCGTGCACCCAGTGGCTAGTGGCACCGGGAGGCGCGCGGCGCGTGGAAGAGTGTGCGCGGTCAGGCCCCGGGTGGGCCCGCGTCCGGCTGACATGCTGAGGTGGTTGGGGTAGGGTGATCCAATGATGCACGCGGGGTGCTCGACGGGCTGGCGCGCACGGGCTCACGAGGCGCAATTCGGATCGGTGATCGCGATGGTTGCGAGCGCGCTGTGCATTGGCGCCTGCTCTGCCGGCACGTCGCCCTCGAGCACGGGGCAGGACGGCGGCGGAGCGAGCAGCCCGGCGGACGGTGGCGCCGGGCTCCCGGTGTGCAGCTGGCCGGCGAGTCTCGATTCGGTCGACGCGACCAGCGGCGCATGCCGGGCGGCGCGCAGGCTGCTTTCGTGCGGCTTGGACGGCGGCGGGACGCACATCTGCCTCGGCGACGACCCGACGCGCTGCTCCGAGGGCAGCGGCGGCTCGGATTGCCACGACCGCTGTAAGCCCGACGAGTACGCGATCGTGTGCGGGACGATTGGAGCGAGCACGACCAGCCCGGCGGAGCCGCCGACAGGGTGTCACGACATGCTGCCGACCCCGGGCGGCATCATCTTCTACTGCTGCTCGTGCGAGTGAGGTAACGCGCGACCGGCGCGCAGGCAGAGAAAAGGCGCGCTCGATGCTATGAGCCTGGCCTCACGCTCGACTCAGGGCTTGCCGGGCTTCGCGGGAGGCGCCGCCACCGGGACCAGCTTCGGGATCGGGTCGCCGGGTTTCAGCGGGGCGCCGATGTGAGCTTCGGCGTCGAGGTGCGTGGCCATCACCAGACGGCGCGCGCCGCCCGGGGTGGCATAGACGCGTAGCTCCGGGTCCACCAAGATGCCGTCGATCGGGCCGCCGGGCGCGTTGGCGAGCGCGCGCAGGCCGCGCTTTGGGCCGAGGATGAAGACCGCGGTGTCCACTGCGTCCGCCCACAATCCAGTCGAGGCGATCACCGTGACCGAGGCGGCCTTGTCGGCCGGGAAGCCGGTGTGCGGGTCGATGATGTGGTGGTAGCGCTTGCCCTGGTAGAAGTAGCTGTGCTCGTAGTCGCCGCTGGTCGAGACCGAGGCGTCGGTTACGTCGACGAAGCCGAAGTACGACGAGTCGCGCGGATTCTGTATGCCCACGCGCCAGGGGCGGTTGCCGCGGTGGCCGTGCACCAGCACCTGGCCGCCGCCGAAGATCAGGAAGTCGTTGAAGCCGGCCGCGCGCAGGATGTCGGAGGCGCGGTCGAGCGCGTAGCCCTTGGCGATGCCGCCGAGGCCGATCTGCATGCCCTTCTTGAGCAGGAAGATCGTGCTCTTCTTCTTGTCGACTCGGATGTTGTGCCAGTTCCACAGCGGCAGGCGCGCGCGCACCTGCTCCGGCGTAGGCGGCACGTGCTTCGAATCCGGGCCGAAGTCCCACAGGTCGCGCAGCGCGGCCCAGGAGATGTCATAAGCGCCGTCGCTCCAGCGCGCGGTCTGTAGGCTCGCCTCCACGCACGCCATCATCTCGGGCCCCACCTTCACCGGCGCCACACCTGCGGCCGCGTTGACCCGCGCCACCTCGCTGTCGGGCTTCCACTCGCTGAGGATGTCGTCGAGCCGCTCGACCTCGTCGAGAGCCTTCTCCGAGGCTGCGCGTGCGGCCTGCTCGTCGCCGCCCGAGACGCCGATCATCCAGATCGTGCCCATCAGCTCGCGCTGCGTGCGGTACATGGGCGGCTCGGGAGGGCGCGCGGCCGGGCCCTGCGGCGCCGGCGCGGCCGTGACGTGCGGGGGCAGCCGAGGGGGGCTCGCCATCGGAGCCTGTTGTGACGGCGCGGCCTGCGCGCGCGGCGGCGCGGCCTTGCTCGGAGCCGGTGCGGCCGGTTTGGCGGCGCCGGGCTCGGCCCGTGCCCGCGGCACGGCGCGTCCGCCCGCGCACGCGAGCAACCCTGCGAGCGCGAAGGGGATATGACGGGTGAAGCGCAGCATGAACCGCGCCGGTAGCCTGCCCTCGATCTGCCTCGGCGACAAGTCAACCACGACCCGCGCTCGCCGCCCGAGGCCCGCCAAGTTGCGCTGCCCGCTGGTCTCTGCTCCTATCTCGGCGTGCGCCCCGCAGTTCCGAGGCGCGCGGGGCTCCGGGCATGTTTCGCGGTCGCATTCGCTCGATTCACTTCGTGGGCATCGCCGGTGTGGGCATGAGCGGTATCGCCGAAGTGCTGCTCGCGCACGGCTTTCAGGTCAGCGGCTCGGACCTGGTGCAGGGCGAAACCACGCGGCGCCTGACCGAGCTCGGGGCCGAGATCCGGCTCGGCCACGCCGCGAGCAACGTGCACGGCGCCGATGTGGTGGTGTTCTCATCGGCGGTGAGCCGCGACAACCCCGAGCTGCGCGAAGCCCGCCTGCGCGGCATCCCAGTAATCCCCCGCGCCGAGATGCTCGCCGAGCTGATGCGGCTGCAGGACGGCATCGCCATCGCCGGCTCGCACGGCAAGACCACCACCACCTCGCTGGTGGCGACCGTGCTGCGCGCCGCCCAGCTCGACCCCACCGTCATCATCGGCGGCAAGCTCAACATGCTCGGCTCCGGCGCCGCGCTCGGCAAAGGCCGGCTGCTGGTGGCGGAGGCCGACGAGTCGGACGGCTCGTTCTTGCACCTGACGCCCGTGATCAGCGTGATCACCAACATCGACGCCGAGCACCTCGACCACTACCGCGACCACGAAGCGGTCAAGGACGCCTTCGTGCAGTTCGCCAACCGCGTGCCGTTCTACGGCCTGGTCGTGGCCTGCCTCGACCACCCGCACGTGCAGGACATCCTGCCGCGCATCGAAAAGCGCGTGGCGACCTACGGCCTGGCCGCGCAGGCCGACTACGCCGCGCGCGACCTGGTGGTCGAAGGGCTTTCGACCCGCTTCGAGCTCACGCGACGCGGCCAGCCGCTCGGACGCTTCGAGGTGCGCATGCCCGGCATGCACAACGTGCTCAACGCGCTGGCCACGATCGCCGTCAGCGACGAGCTCGGCATCGGGCACGGCGTGCTGCGCGAGGCGCTGGCCACGTACGCCGGCGTGCAGCGCCGCTTCACCGTGCTGGGCGAGCATCGCGGCATCACCGTGGTGGACGACTACGGCCACCACCCGACCGAGATCGAGCTGACGCTGGAGGCCGCGCGCCGCGCCTACGGCCGGCGGCTGGTGGTCGCCTTCCAGCCGCACCGCTACAGCCGCACCCACCACCTGTTCGACGAGCTGACCCGCGCCTTCAACCTGGCCGACGTGCTGCTGGTGACCGACGTCTACCCCGCGGGCGAGGCGCCCATCGCCGGCGCCGACTCGGCCAGCCTGGTCGAGGCGATCCGCGCCCACGGCCACCGCGATGTGACCTACGTCAAGGAGCGGGTCGAGCTGGCCGGGTGCTTGCTCAAAAGATCACATCCGGGCGACATCGTCATTACGCTGGGCGCTGGGAGCATCACCCGCACGGGCCCCGAGCTGATTCGGGCGCTCGAGGGTGCGCATCACGCCGGCGATGGGCAGCCCTAGAACGCACAACCGCCCCAACCGCAGACGCAGCCGCACACCCGGCCCCGCCGCGCGGCCCAAGGTGGCCTGGCGCACCCGGTTGCTGTTCTGGCAGGCGCGGCTGCAGCTCGGCTACGCACGCGTGCGCGCGCCGCTCGGGTACCTGCTGCGCGCGGTGCTGCTGGCCGCGGTGACCGCCGGGGCGGTGGCCAGCGGCCGCCTGCTCGAGCAGTACGTGCACAGCGCCAAGGCGTTCGCGATCCGCGACATCGAGATCAGCGGTCTGTCGCGGCTCTCGCGCGCCGAGGTGCTGGCCGCTGCCGGCCTGGCAGTGGGCCAGAACGTATTCGAGGTCAGCCCCGAGCAGGCGCGCGCCCACCTGCTGCACAGCCCGTGGGTGGCCGAGGCGCGTGTGACCCGCCGCCTGCCGGGCAGCTTCCGCATCGAGCTGAGCGAGCAGCAGCCGGCCGCGCTGCTGCAGCTCGAGCGGCTCTATCTAGTGAGCGAGGAGGGCTCGGTGCTCAAGCCGGTGCAGCCCGGCGACCCGGTCGACCTGCCGGTGATCACGGGCGTGGACACCGCCCAGTTTCGGGGCGACCTCGGCTACCGCACCTCGCTGCTGGTTGCCGCCGTGACCCTGCTGCACGACTACCGCGACGTCGGATTGTGGCGGCGCGAGCCGCTCGCCGAAATTCACGTCGACGGCGACGCCGGCTTTGCGCTCTACGTCGGTCAGGATCCGATGCTGGTGCGGGTGGGCCAGCGCCCTTACGGCAAGAAGCTGCGCCGGTTGCGCCAGATTCTCGATGAATTGCGCGCCGACCGCGAGCGCCCCGCCTACGTCTACCTCGACAACGTACGCCGTCCCGACCGGGTCGCAGTGCGGCTGCGGTAAGCCGGACACCCACAAGAATTTGCAAGTATTTTGGATGTGCCGGGGGGCCCGGGTATCTCTCGTAGCTGCCGCGGCGGAGGAGAGCACAGGGCCCATGGCTGACAACGAGCTGATCGCAGGTCTGGATCTGGGGACCACGAAGGTCTGCGCCATCGTCGGCGAGCAGGTCGACGACGGCATCGACGTCATCGGCATCGGCTCGGTCCCGAGCAAGGGCATGAAGCGGGGCGTGGTGGTCAACATCGAGTCCACCGTGCAGGCGATCCGCGCCGCCATCGACCAGGCCGAGACCATGGCCGGCTGCCAGATCGGCACGGTCTACGCCGGCATCGCCGGCAGCCACGTGCGCGGCCTGAACAAGCAGGGCGTGGCCGCGATCTCCGAGCGCGAGGTGACCGAGAGCGACGTGCAGCGTGTGCTCGAGCAGAGCAAGGCGATCCCGCTGCCCAGCGACCGGCAGGTGATCCATGTGCTGCCGCAGGAGTACATCGTCGACGACCAGGACGGCATCGTGAAGCCCGTGGGCATGAACGGCGTCCGCCTGGAGGCGCGCGTGCACCTGGTGACCGCGGCCACCACCAGCATCCAGAACATCGTCAAGTGCGCCGAGCGCTGCAACCTCAACGTGGCCGAGGTCGTGCTGCAGCCGCTCGCCAGCGCCGAGGCGGTACTGTCCGAGGACGAGAAGGAGATCGGCGTCGCGCTGATCGACATCGGCGGCGGCACCACCGACATCATCGTCTACGCGGGGAGCGCCGCGGTGCACACCAGCGTGATCGGCATCGGCGGCATGAGCATCACCAGCGACATCTCGGCCGGGTTGCGCACGCCCATCGCCGAGGCCGAGCGGATCAAGATCAAGTACGGCTGCGCCAGCCCCAAGATGATCGACCCCGAGGACACGGTCGAGGTGCCTTCGGTGGGCGGGCGCCCGCCGCGCTCGCTGCCGCGCGAGGTGCTCGCGAACATCATCGAGCCGCGCGTCGAGGAGATCTTCGCCGCCGTGCACCACGTGCTCGGCGAGAGCGGTTATCTGGAAATGCTGCACGCGGGCGCGGTGCTGACCGGCGGCTCCACGCTGCTCGACGGCATGGCGGAGCTGGCCGAGGACGTCATGGGCATGCCGGTGCGGCGCGCGGCGCCGATGGGCGTGGGCGGGCTCGCGGACGTGGTCAAGAGCCCGGCCTACGCAACCGCGGTCGGCCTGGTGAAGTACGGCGCCGGGAGGCTGCACGTGTCGCAGCTCGAGCCGCGGCTGCGGCCGCAGCGCGAGCCGCGAAAGCTGGGCTCTCGCATCGGCGAGTGGTTCAGGGAGGTGTTCTGAGCGGCTGAAGAGGTCCGCGGTGGCGCGATCACCGCAAGCAACGTGCGAGTCGAGGGGGCGTCCTCGATTCCCGGCAACAAGGCGAGGCAGGCGATGGCTATTTCGATCGAGTTCGCAGACGACGCGGAGCTACAGGCCAAGATCAAGGTCGTGGGCGTGGGCGGTGGCGGCGGCAACGCCATCAACACCATGATTCAAGCGGGGCTCGAGGGTGTCGAGTTCATCGCTGCCAACACCGACACCCAGGCGCTGGCGCTCAACCTGGCGCCGGAGAAGATCCAGCTCGGCGCCACCCTGACGCGCGGGCTCGGCGCCGGCGCGCAGCCGGAGATTGGGCGCAAAGCGGCGCTCGAGGACGCCAAGCGCATCGCCGAGGTGCTGGAGGGCGCGGACATGGTGTTCGTGACCGCGGGCATGGGCGGCGGCACGGGCAGCGGCGCCGCGCCGATCGTGTCGCAGATCGCCAAGGATCAGGGCGCGCTCACGGTCGCGGTGGTGACCAAGCCGTTCGGCTTCGAGGGACGGCGGCGCATGCGCAACGCGATGGAGGCGCTGGAGGAGCTGGGGACGGCGGTCGACACCATCATCACCATCCCGAACGAGAAGCTGCTCGACCTGTCCGAGGACGACATGCCGATGCTGGACGCGTTCCGGCGCGCTGACGACGTGCTGCTGCAGGCGGTGCGCGGCATCAGCGACCTGATCGTGCACACGGGCACGATCAACGTGGACTTCGCGGACGTCAAGACGATCATGAGCGCCACGGGGCGCGCGCTGATGGGTACGGGCTACGGGCGCGGCGACAACCGCGCGTTCGAGGCGGCGGAGGTAGCGGTGAACTCGCCGCTGCTCGACGAGATCTCGATCCAGGGCGCGACCGGCATCCTGATCAACTTCACGGCCGGTCCGGACGTGAAGGCCAAGGAGATCAGCCACGCGGCCTCGTACATCCAGCAGGCCGCCCACGAGGAAGCGAACATCATCTTCGGTTTGGTCACGGATCCGAACATGAACGACGTGGTGAAGGTGACGGTGATCGCGACCGGCTTCGACATGCAGCCGGCCAACGCGGAGAGCACGCTCGGACGGCGGCGCAGCAGCGGAGCCCCGGCGGCGCAGGGCACGCACGTGCCGGCCGCGGTACGCCAGGTGGCACAACAGGTGCTGGCGCGCGGCTCGGTGCCGCAGGGGACGCGTCCCAGCATGTCCCCGCGCGAGGCGAGCCTGAGCGCGGACCGCGGCCGCCACCACGTCGAGCTCGCCCAGCCACCCTTGCCGGTCAACGGCGACCACCGCGGCTCGCGCGCCTTCGGCGCCGCCGCGATCCACGACGAGGCCACGCTCGACATCCCGGCCTACATCCGCCGCTCGCGAGGCTGAGACACGAACGCCTCGCGAGCGCGTGCCGGGCTGGCCAAGCAACGGTGAGCCCGGCAATCAGACCGGCGGGGTCCCTGTGGACGTTCGTCGCAATGGACAGTGGTGGGCGCGTCGAGCAGCCCTCGTCCTTTTCGATGCGCGTACGCGCCGAGGCCGCGCCACTGGCACAAGCTTCAGTCCGCGTGCCGCACCCGGTGGAAGCGGATCGTGTTGGTTTCCTTGCCCGTGCCCAGCGGCATCGCGGCCGCGACCACGATCGGGTCGCCCTGCTTTGCCCAGCCGGACTGCACCAGGAAGCGGTCCGCGATCAGCAGCTGTTGCTCCACGTCGGTGCGGTTCGGGACCTCCAGTGGCGTTACCCCGCGCAGCACGTTGAGGCGGTTGAGCGTCTGCTGCCACGCGCCCAGCGCCACGATCGGCAGCCGCGGCCGCGCCTTCGACACCGCCAGTGCCGTCAGCCCCGAGCCGGCCAGCGTCACGATCGCCCGCGCCCGCACCCGCTCCGCCGCGCTCACCGCCGCCGAGGCCGCACCGGTCGCGAACGACACGATGTCCGCCGCGATCTCCCGCCGCGGCCCCGCAGCTTCGTGTCCCTCGCCGGCGCGCGTCAGCGCCGCCATCGCCGCCACCGCCTGCGCCGGGTGATCACCCACCGCGGTCTCCTCCGACAGCATCACCGCGTCCGTTCCATCCAGCACCGCGTTCACCACGTCCGAGGCCTCCGCGCGGCTGGGCCTGCGCGCCACCACCATCGAGGCCAGGAGCTGCGTCGCCACCACCGCCCATTTGCCGCGCGCCGCCGCCTGCTCGAGGATCTGCTTCTGCAGCACCGGCACGCGCTCGAACGGCAGCTCCACCCCGAGGTCGCCGCGCGCCACCATCACGCCGTCCGACGCCTCCAGGATGTCGTCCAGCGCGGCCAGTGCCTCGGGCCGCTCCAGCTTCGCCATCAGCGGGATCTTCTTGCCCTTGCCTAGCAGCTCGCGCGCCAGCGCCAGGTCCGCCGCCGTGCGCACGAACGAGATCGCCACGATGTCGATGTCGGCGTTCGACAGAAACGCGAGGTCGGTGCGATCCTTGTCGGTCAGCGTCTGTACCGAGAGCCGCCGCCCCGGCAGGTTCAGGCCCTTGTTCGAGAACAGCCGTCCCCCGGCCACCACGCGACAGTGCACATCCTCGCCCTCGATGCGCTCGACCACCAGCTCCACCGCGCCGTCCGCGAACAGCACGTGCGCGCCCGGCTCGAGGTCCTTGGCGAGCAGCGCATAGCTCGAGCGCACCTGCCGCTCGTCGCCTTCCACCTCGCGCGTGGTGATCAGGAAAGGCGCGCCTTCCAGCAAAACCACACCCTGCGACGGCAGCCTGCCGATGCGCAGCTTGGGCCCCTGGATGTCGGCCAGCAGCGTGATGTGGCGGCGCTCGGCCCTGGCCGCGCTGCGCGCCGCATCGAGCAGCGGCTGCAGCTTCTCGCCGTCGCCGTGCGAGAAGTTGACGCGCAGGCAATCGGCGCCCGCACGGATCAAGCCCGCGATCGCTTCCGCGGACGACGACGCGGGCCCCAGCGTGGCGATGATCTTGGTGTACTTGGGCAGCTCCATGACGCGCTCGAGCATAGCGCGCAGGGAGATCTCTTCATAGCTTGGGGTGCGGCGGCGGCCGGTCTGTGATCGGCACCATGCGATGGGTGCCGATCTCGTCATCCAGCGGCAACAAGTCCTCGTCCTCCAGCCACGCGGCGACCTCCGTGTCGGGCGCGAAATCCTGCTCCACGGGGCGCTGGCGCACCGTCGCGCGCGCGTCGAGCTCGGCCTGCGACACTTCAGCTAGCTGGGGCGACAGGTCGTGCGGGCGCGCACCGTAGGCGTCCAGCTCGGACAGCATGCGTTGCGCCCGCGCGTGGCTGGGCTGTAGCGCAAGGCAGCTCGTTAGCTGGCCCCGCGCCTGGCCGCGCGGCAGGCCGCGCGCCAGCTGGAAATACAGCTCCGCGGCGCGCGCGCGATCGGCCGCGGTGTCCGGCCCGCCGCGCTCGGCGCGCTCGCGCACCAGTGCCGCCAGCGCCGCGATCGTGGAGAGCTCGCTCGGCAGCGCGCGCAGCGCGCGCCGCAGCGCGAGCACCGCGCCGTCCAGGTCTGCGAGCCGCGTGCGCCGGTGCGCGGCCAGGCGCACCAGCAGCTCGTGCCGTTCGCGCGCACCGGGGCTGCCCGCGATCTGCAGCTCGTACATGTCGGCCGCGGCCTCGGCCTTGTCCGAGCGCAGGTAGAGCTCCCGCGCCGCGCTGATGGCCGGGAGGAGATCGGGCACCAGCTCGAGCGCGGCGCGGTACTGCGCGATCGCGCGTCCCGGCCGCCCCAGGCGCCGCTCGTATAGCTGCCCGAGCCGGTAGCAGAGCTCGGCACGGGGCGCGGCCGGGGCGTTGCGCCGCGCCAACTCTTGCACCAGCTGCGACAGGCAGCGCTCGAGCTCGGTGTAGTCGCCGCTCTCTTGCAGCAGCGCCTCGAGCTCCGCCAGGGACTGCGCATGCGCCGGGCAGCGCACCAGCGCGCGACGATACAGGCTCTGCGCGCGCGCCGCATCGGCCAGCGGCCCGGCCTGCGCCGCCCGCGCGGCGCGGGTGTACGCGTCCGCAGCTTCGTGGTCGTCGCGCAGCGTCTGCGCCCAGCCCTCCATCAGGTTCGCCAGCGAGGGCGAGTCGCCGTGGCGTTCATAGTGCTGGGCGAGCGCGCGTACCGCCTCGACGTCCCGATGATCGCGCTGGATGCGCGCGATCAAGGCCCGCGCGCGCGCGTCGATCGCGGGCTCGTAGCCCTGCATCTGCGATCGACACAAGGCCGAAGGGGCGCGTGGCCCGCGCGCCTGGCTGACAGGATCCTTGTACATACTGCCGTGTTCCCCATGCAGCCGCCCACCGCGGCCGCCGCAATCGGGGTTACTACGAGAAGCTCCGGGCGGAAGTCAAAGGCGGCGTCGTGAAAAACGACCCGATTCCGCCTTGCAGACCCATTCACAGCGGGCCGTACCACGGAAAAAGCGGCAATTCTGCGATCCGTCGCTGGTCGCGCACTGATCACGCGTGCGGTCCCGAGGTGTCAACGCCCGAGCACCGCGCGCAGGCGCTCGAGCGCGGTTTCGAGATCGTCCTGGGGCACGCTGGTGTAACACACGCGCGCCCACTGCTCGAAGTCGCTGCCCGAGGCCGAGCCCGGCGTGAGCATCACACCCGCCTCCAGGCAGCGCTCGAGCAATCCCATCAAGCTCTCGCCCTCGCGCAGGTAGCGACGCGCGTCGAAAAACAGAAACGTGCCGCCTTCGGGCATCGGCAGGCCGAGCGCGTCGGCGGTGGCGCGCGCCGCCTTTGCGTAACGCGCGCGGGCGTCCGCCAGCCAGGCGTCGCCCTCGGCCAGCGCGCGCGCCGCGCCCAGCTGCATCGGCCGCGGCGCGCAGTACGAGTAGAAGGTCTGCACGCCGCGGATCACCTGCATGATCTCGGCCGGGCCGTGGCTGAAGCCGACGCGCGCGCCCGCCAGCCCGTAGGCCTTGGACACGCTGTGGGTGACGATCGCGCGCTCGCGCAGCTCGGGGCGCGTCCAGATCGACGCTGGCGGCTGCGCGTACCACAGGTCCTCGTAGACCTCATCGGTAAGCACCCACAGATCGTGCCGTGCCGCGAGCTGCGCGATGCCGGCCGTTACCACCTCGGGCAGCACCGCGCCGGTCGGGTTGTGCGGGCTGTTCAGATAGATCGCGACCGTGCGCGGCGTGATCGCGCGCTCGAGCGCGCCGATCGGGTCGAAGCCGGGCTCGCCCAGACGGGTGTAGAGCGGTACCTCGACCACGCGGGCGCCGCGCAACCTGGCCGCGCCGCGAATCAGCGGCCAGAACGGCGCGGGCAACAGCAGCTCGTCGCCTGGCTCGAGCAAGGCCGAGCAGATCACGCCGAGCCCGCCGGTGGCGCCCGCCATCACCTGCACGCAACCGCGCTCGAGCGCGACCCCGCTGCGCCGCCGCACCTTCTGCAGGATCGCGTCGAGCAGCTCGGGCTCGCCCTGCACCGGCGCGTAGTTGTGCAGGCGCGGGCGCTCGCTGCTCTTCTGCGCCTCGGCTTGGGCCGCGGGCAGCGGATCCAGGTAGGTATCGCCGACGTGCAGCGGATAGACGCGCTCGCTGCGCGCCTGTGCCTTCTGGGCGAGCTGCCCGAAGACCCGATCGGACAACCCCTCGGCGCTGCTGGCGTGGCCGGGAAAACGTGGCACTGCCCTGAAATCCTCGCGCTCGGCTGACGCCCCTGAAGCGCAGCCGGGCGAATCTACTACAGGCGACAAAGTCGGGCAAAGCTGGCTATAGTCCCGCCATGGCGAAGCCCTCCGCCGTCTACACGGTTCTGTGCCTGCTCGCGTTTCAGGCCTCCGCCGGCTGCTCCGACAAGAGCGCCGAGCAGGCGCAGGCGCCGCTGCCGCCCGCGCTGGGTGTGCTCGAGCTGCCGGTCTCGCTGCGCAGCGGCGACGGCGCGCCCAATGACGCCCGCAACGTCGACGTGAACATGAGCGAGGTGCGGGTCGACGACAAGATCGTGCTCAAGCTCGACAACGGCAAGGTGCCCGCCGCCGAGCAAAAGGACGGCGTGCTGCCCAAGCTCAAGGCCGCGCTGCAGTCGCCGCCCAAGGGCCGCATCGCGCTCGCCGCCCACGCCTCGTTGCCCTACGAGACCGCCGCGCTGGTGTTGAGCTCGGCGAGCGCCGCGGGCATGCACCAGCTCAGCTTCAAGGTGCGCAAGCCCGGCGGCTCCACCGACACCGGCTGGCTCTCCGTGACCGCGTTCCAGATGGCGCCGCGCACCTACGACGAGGTGGCCATGCCGAGCGTGGACCCGCACAAGTGGGACGACTTCGCCAAGGCCTGGCAGGCGATGCACGACGCCTGCCGCAGCTCCCAGACCGGCAGCTGTCCCTATGTGGAGAACAACGTAGCCACCGGCGGCGACCTCAAGATTCGTGCTGTTCGCGTCGGGCGCCGGCGTGAATCTGAACTTCTTCCGCGTGGGGCTGAGCCCCGAGCAGCTCGCGGCCGAGGAGCAGAAGCGCAAGGCCACGCTCGCGGCCCACAAGGAGGACGCCCTGCAGGGGCGCAAGAAAAGGAGCGATGTCGAGCAGGAGCTGGATGAGGGCGAGCCGGCCACGCAGGCGCTGTTCCAGTTCCGCGCGCGCGAGGCGACCGATCCGCCCTCGGTGCTGACCGAGGTCATGCAGCCGCTGTGCGGGCCCAAGGCCTGCGGTGCCGTGGTCTCCGCCGACGCCAACACCCTGCTGGTGCGCGTGGTCTCGCTGATCGGCGCGGCCTTCGCCGACGGTAACGTGGCGCCCACGCTGGCCTTCGAGATGCCGTGGACGCCCGCGCCCAAGGCGCCGCCCGTGCCGCCCGCGGCGCCTGCACCCACGAAGTGAGCCCGCCATGACCGACTGGCAGCTGCGCAAGCTCGAACGATTCGGCGGCGTCGAAGGTCCCGTCGTGGTGTGCGTGATGGACGGTGTGGGCTGCGGCGGGCACGACGAGGGCGACGCGGTCTTCCTCGCGCGCACGCCCAACCTCGCGCTGCTCTCCAGGCAGCCGGCGGTGACGCGGCTGCTGGCTCACGGCACGGCGGTCGGCATGCCGAGCGACGACGACATGGGCAACAGCGAGGTCGGGCACAACGCGTTCGGCGCCGGCCGCACTTTCGACCAGGGCGCGAAGCTGGTCGACCAGGCGATCGCCAGCGGCGCGCTGTTCACGGGCGCGACCTTCCGCGCGCTGGTGCAGCGCTGCCGCGAGCACCGCAGCCCGATACACTTCATCGGCCTGCTCTCCGACGGCAACGTCCACAGCCACATCGAGCACCTGTTCGCGCTGCTGCGGCGCGCGCGCAGGAGGGCATCGTGCGCGCCCGCGTCCACGTGCTGCTCGACGGGCGCGACGTGGCCGAGACCAGCGCGCTGCAGTACGTCGACGCGCTCGAGCGCGTGCTCGCGGAGCTGCGCGAGGGCGGCTGCGTGACTACCGCATCGCCTCGGGCGGCGGGCGCATGACCACCACCATGGACCGCTACGACGCCGACTGGCGCATCGTCGAGCGCGGCTGGCACGCCCACGTGCTGGGCACGGCGCGGCCTTTCAAGAGCGCGCGCGAGGCGATCGAGACCTTCCGCGCCGAGAACCCGGGCGTGATCGACCAGGACCTGCCTTCGTTCACGATCGTCGGCCGCGACGGCAAGCCGGTTGGCGCGATCGAGGACGGCGCGAGCGTGGTGCTGTTCAACTTCCGCGGCGACCGCGCGATCGAGATCAGCCGCGCGTTCGAGGACGCGGAGCTCCCCGAATTCGATCGCGTGCGCCGTCCCGACGTGCTGTTCGCCGGCATGATGCAGTACGACGGCGACACCAAGACGCCCAAGCACTACCTGGTCGAGCCGCCGCTGATCGAGCGCACGATGGGCGAGTACCTGGCGCGCAACGGCGTCCCCCAGCTCGCGCTCAGCGAGACCCAGAAGTACGGCCACGTCACCTACTTCTGGAACGGCAACCGCAGCGGGATGTTCGATCCGGCGCTCGAGACCTACCTCGAGATCCCGAGCGACCGCGTGCCCTTCGAGCAGCGCCCGTGGATGAAGGCGGCCGAGATCACCGACGCCCTGCTCGAGCGCCTGCAGCAAGGCGAGATCCGCCACGCCCGGCTCAACTACGCCAACGGCGACATGGTGGGCCACACCGGCAAGCTCGACGCGGCCGTGATCGCGGTCGAGAGCGTCGACCTGTGCCTGGGCCGCATGCTGCCCGTGATCGCCAAGCTGCGCGGCGCGCTGATCGTCACCGCCGATCACGGCAACGCCGACGAGATGCTGGAGCTGGACCCCAAGACCAAGCAGTTCAAGCTCGACGAGCAGGGGCGGCGGCGCGTCAGGACCAGCCACACGCTCAATCTCGTGCCCTTCTACGTCTACGCGCCGAGCGCGCCTTCGCTGCGCATCGACGCGGCGGTCGCCCGCCCGCGGCTGTCGAACGTGGCCGCGACCGTGCTGCAGCTGCTGGGCTATCAGGCTCCGGCCGACTACGACCCGGGCTTGCTCGCGCTGTAGCGGGCCAGGCGGCGGGGCCCCGCTCGCTGGCCCGCGCGGGCGCTCAAGGGATGCGCGAGGGGCGCAGCTTGACCCCGAGAAAGTCCGCGATCTTCTCCGCCTGCGGCCGCGGCAGCTCGTTGAGGCGGTGCTCGACCACGGCGCGCGCCTGCGCGTGCGGCTCGCCCTTGAGCGCAGGCAGCACCAGCTCGGTCCAGCGCACCAGCGTCTTGGGCTCGGCTCCGGCGAGCGCGCGCTCCAGCACGTCGACCACGCGGCGCTGGTAGGCCACCGAGGCCACGCACAGCGCGACGAAGGTGCGGACCATGCCTTCCTTGGCGACCTCGCCGGCCGCGTCGTAGCTGTTGCGCAGCCGCTCCAGATGTCGCGCGACCTTGGCCGGCGCCACCCGCGTCAGCACCGGCAGCGCGCTGGCGCTGGCTTGCACCACGCGCGGGTTGGCGCTCATCAGCAGCCGCACCAAGCGCTCGATGTGCGGCGCGCACAGCTCGGGGCGCAAGGCGACCAGCTCTTCGATCACGCGCGCGGCCTGCGCCGCGGTGGTCGTGTTCGGGTCCTCGAGCGCGCGGGCGTAGTGCAGCAGCCCGGGCTCGGCGGTGCCGGCCGCGATCTGGGCGGCGATTTCGGCGCTGCCCGACTTCTTCTTTTTGCCGGGTTCCTTTGGCTCGTCGGCCGCGCCCTGCTCGGGTGCGGCCGACGTCCCGGCCTTGCTCGTGCTCTTGTTGGGCATGAGGCCAGCGTGATCGACCGGGTCAGGGCGAAGCCCCCATTCGTCCAGCGGCGTCCAAGTCGAGCCGCGGGGCAGCGCTAGCATAGGTCAGGCGAACCGCCTTGGCCACTGTTTCGGCCGCTGGTTGCGGCGCGTTCTGCGCGCTCACATCCGCTCGGGGGCGTCGATCCCGAGCAGACCCAGACCGCGGCTGAGCTGGCGCACCGTCAGCCAGCACAGCAGCAGCCGCGTGCGCCGGCTCTCGGGCTCGGCCTTGAGCACCGGACACTGCTCGTAGAAGCCGCTGAACAGGCGCGCCAGGACGTACAGGTGCTCGCACAACAGGTGCGGCGCGCTGCCGGCCGCGGCGTCGTGGACCACGTCGGGGAAGCGCGCGAGCTGCTTGGCGAGCGCGATCTCGGCCTCATGCTCGAGCGACGGCGTGCGCTCGCCCGCGAGCGCGGCGGGCGCGATCTCGCCCTTGCGGAAGATCGCGTGGATGCGCGCGTGCGCGTACTGCAGATAGGGACCCGAGCTGCCCTTGAGCGAGATCAGCTTGTCCCAATCGAAGCGGTAGTCGCTGAGACGGTTCTGACTCAGGTCCGCGTACTTGACGGCGCCGATGCCGACGCTGCGCGCCAGCTCCTGCTGGCGGCCGGGCTCGATCTCGAGCCCCTCCTCCACGATCAGCCGCGCCGCCCGCTGCTCGGCCTCGTCGAGCAGCGTCGAGAGCTTGATCACCTCGCCTTCGCGCGCCTTGAGCGGCTTGCCGTCCTTGTTCAGCACGGTCCCGAAGCCCACGTGCTCGAGCTGCATCTGCACGCCCAGCCTGCGCACCGTGGCGAACAGCTGGCGGAAGTGCAGCTTCTGCCGCTGGTCGACCACGTAGACTGCGCGCTGCACGCCCTCGTCGCGCCGCCGCAGCACGGCTGCGATATCGGTGGTCGAATACAGGAAGGCGCCGTCCTGCTTGCGCACGATGAACGGGGTCTTGGCGAGCTCCGGGTCGTCGTCGAAGAACACGCAGATCGCGCCTTGGTCCTCGCGCGCGATCCCGCGCTGCTGCAGCAGCTCGACCACACCCGGCAGCATGTCCTCGTAGAAGCTCTCGCCCCGCCACACGTCGAACGCCACCCCGAGCCGGCCGTACAGTCTGTCGAGCTCGCGGCGGGTCGCGTCCACGAAGTGCTGCCACAGCGCCCGGTTCTCGGGGTCGCCCTGCTGCAGCTTGGCCAGCTCGCCGCGCGCCTGGGCCGCGAACGCCGGCTCCTGCTTGGCGCGGGCGTTGGCCAGCTTGTAGACCCGGTCGAGCTCGTCCACCGGCGCTTTGGCGAGGGCGGCGTCGGAGCCGAACGCGCGCATGCCCACCAGCAGCAGGCCGAACTGCGTGCCGAAGTCGCCGATGTGGTTGTCGCCGACCACCGGGTGCCCGACGAAGCGCAGCAGCCGGCACAGCGCGTCGCCGATGATGGTCGAGCGCAGGTGTCCGACGTGCATGTGCTTGGCGACGTTGGGCGCCGAGTAGTCGACCACGGTGCGCAGCGGGGCTTGCACCCGCGGGACGCCGTCCCGCTCGGTGTCGCCCGCGGTCTGCGCCAGCACGCCCGCGAGCCAGGGCAGGCTCAGGCGCAGGTTGATGAAGCCCGGACCGGCCACCTCGGCGCTCTGCACGCACTCGTTCTGGACGAGGGCCCGGGCCACGGGCTCGGCCAGCTCGCGGGGCGGTCTGCCGAGCTGCTTGGCCAGCGCCATCACGCCGTTGACCTGATAGTCGCCGTGGATCGGGTCGGCCGGCCGCAACAGCGCCGGCGCCTCGCGGCCGTGGGCCTGCGCGATCGCCTGGGCGGCCAGCGTCTCCAGGTGCGGCCACAAGCGCATGCGGCGCGTTGTAGGGCGTTTTGATCGCACCGTCCAGCAAAGGGACTTGGATCGCTAGGCTGCTCGGCAGTCGCGGTCCCGCTTGACCCCACCAGGGGTTGCTGGAATATCGCTGCTCGGAGCGCCGGGTGTGGGACCCAACGCGGCGGCCAGGGAGCGAGCACGTGGCACAGGCGATCAACCGCTATCGAGCAGACTTGAGAGAGTTGGAGTTCGTGGCTTTCGAGCAGCTGGGGCTGCACGAGCTGCTGGGTCAGCCGCCCTTCGACGCCTGGGGCGCCGACGAGGTGAAGCTGGTGCTGAACGAGGTGCACCGCTTCGCCTGCGAGGTGTCGGGTCCGCTCAACAGCATCGGCGACCAGGAAGGCTGCCGGCTGATCGACGGCCAGGTCCACGCCCCCAGCGGGTTTCATCAGGCCTGGAAAAAGCTTCACGAGGCCGGGTGGGCGATCCTCAGCGCCCACGCCGAATGGGGCGGACAAGGCGCCCCGCTCACCCTGCAGGCTTTGGCCAACGAGCTGCTCAGCGGCTCGAACACCAGCTTCCAGATGTATGCCGGCCTGACCGTCGGCGCCGCGGAGCTGATCGTCAGCTTCGGGACCGAGGCCCAGAAGAAGACCTTTTGCGCCAACATGATCCAGGGCCGCTGGGGCGGCACCATGTGCCTGACCGAGCCGCACGCCGGCAGCGACGTGGGCGACTGCAAGACCAGCGCCGCGCCCAACCCCGACGGCACCTACCAGATCAAGGGCACCAAGATTTTCATCTCGGGCGGGGACCACGACCTGGCCGAGAACGTGGTGCACATGGTGCTGGCCCGCATCGACGGCGCCCCCAAGGGCACCAAGGGCCTGAGCCTGTTCATCGTCCCCAAGATCCGGGTGAAGGCCGACGGCAGCCTGGGCGCGCCCAACGACGTGGTGACCGCCTCGATCGAGCACAAGATGGGCATCAACGGCTCGGCCACCTGCGTGCTCAGCTTCGGCGAGAACGAAAGCTGCCAGGGCCTGTTGTGCGGCAGCGTCCAGCACCAGGGCATCGCCCAGATGTTCCAGATGATGAACGGCGCGCGCATTCTGGTCGGGGTCCAGGGCGTCGCGGCCGCCTCCACCGCCTACCTGAACGCGCTTCAGTACGCGCGGGAGCGCAAGCAGGGCGCCTCGCTCAGCGCGGGTCGCGATCCCGACGCGCCGCGGGTGCCGATCATCGAGCATCCCGACGTGCGCCGGGCCTTGCTCGACATGAAGGCGCGGGTCGAGGGCATCCGAACGCTCGGGCTGCAGCTCACGATGCACGTGGACCGGGCGGCGGCCATGGCCGGCAAGGATCCCGAGCGCGCTGCCTATCACCGCGGCCAGGTCGACCTGCTGACCCCGATCTTCAAGGCCTACGCCACCGACCAGGGCTTCCAGGTCACGGTGACCGCCATCCAGACCTACGGAGGCGCGGGCTTTCTCAAGGATCACCCCGTCGAGCAGTACTGTAGGGATTCCAAGATCTTCTCGATTTACGAGGGCACCAACCACATCCAGGCGCTCGATCTGGTGGGTCGCAAGCTGCGCCTGGCGGGCGGCAAGCCGGTGCTGGATTTTGTCGCCCAGGTCGCCGCGTTTGCGCAGACCCACGCGAGCCACCCGCGTTTCCAGGCCGCGATGGCCGAGCTGGCTCGAGCCAACGACGCCGTGGGCCGCGCCCTCACCACGCTGATGCAATGGGCCCAGGCCAAGGACCTCGCGCTGTCCCAGCTGATGGCCAACCGCTTCCTCGAGAGCATGGCCGAGCTCGCCGTGGCTTTCTTGCTGCTCGAGGGTGGGGTGCTCGCCCACACCAAGCTGGGCGCGCTGCCGGAGAGTCACCCCGACCGCGCCTTCTACCTCGGCCGCTGTCACTCGGCGGTCTACTTTGCCCTGAACGTGCTGCCCGCGGCCCGCAACCGCGTGGAGATCCTGCAGACCGCCGACCGCAGCCCGCTGGACATCCCCGACGACGCGTTCGCGACCCTCTGACGAAACGCGCGCGACGCGAGCCCGCCGGCTCGGTGAACGTACCGTGCAGCGTCCAGGGTCGACGCGCACCCGCGCCCGGACGGGAGCTCGCCCGCGGGAATCGCCTCAGGAGCGGCTGGGGTGACCCTGGGGCGCCGCCGCCTGCTGGGTATCGAGCCCTGCCATCCGGCGCAGCTCGCCGCGCTCCATTAACACGCTCCTGGAGTAGCGGCGGTTCCCGCCGCAGCGGCCGGTGTTGTACGCGCCCAGGGCAGCCGACATGTCCCCGCCGCACAAGCTCAGCGAGCGCGCCAGCACCTGGGCCGCATGCTGGACGACTTCGCGCTGGCAGGCGCCAGGCTCCCGGTGGCAGCGCATCCGATACCACCCATCGCGGATGAAACGTACCTGGCGGGCATCACGCCGCTTGGGGTGGATCTGCAAGATCCCGAGCTCTCCCTTGGCTCCGCGGGCAAAGGGATTGAGACCGCTCTCTTTGAACGCCATGGCGGCCATCAGCCAGGGGTCGATCCCGAAGGTCTCGCCCGCATCGACCAGGTAGCGCGCGAACGCGGCGAGGCGCTGATCGCATCCGCCCGCCGCGTGACGACAGTGCGCCGCATACACGGGGTGGCCCTTGCGGTCGTTGCCGAGCGAGACACGGCTGAGCAGCGCGGCCTGCAGAAGCGCGACCGAATCCCCTTCCGGGGCTGGCTGCTGCTCTGCATCTTGCGAGCGCGCCACACTGACTGACGATGCACAAGCGATAGCGAAGACAAGGAAGACGAAGCGCGTTCGGTACATGATGCTGCGTCCTGGGTTGCAGGCCCCGCGGGGCGAAGTAGGCCCAGAGCGTACACGGCACAGCCGGGCGTACCAGTCCTACAGTTGGGACGAACCGCGCGCTTCGGCCCCACGTATAAGCCGTGACAAGACCCATTCGAAAATGTATTATTATAGATACTTGTATAGATTCGCATCTTCTTATATATAAGTCCGGTGCAGGAGCCGGCTTGGGCAGATAACCGCTGGGAATTGTACCGGGTTTTGTCCGAGCCGGTGCGTCTCCGGCTGCTCGCGGCGAGCGCCCAGGAAGAGCTCACGATCGGCGAGCTGGCCGAGCTGGTGGGCGAGAGCCAGCCCAACGTGTCGCGGCACCTGGCCACGCTCCGCAAGCTCGACCTGCTGTCCGAGCGCAAGCAAGGCACCCGCGTGCTGGTGCGCTTGGCGGATGCCGTGCGGGCCGACGCCGTGGTCACCGATGCGCTCGGCGCCGGTCGAACGCTGTGCGAACGCGAGGGCACGCTCGATCGCATCGCAGCGCTGATCAAACGTCGAGATGCTGCGACTCGGGAGTTCTTCGGCCGGCCGGCGCGCAACCATGACGAGCCCGGCGTGCCCGAAGAGCTGGCCGCCTACCTGATGGCCGTGGCGCCGCTGATCGAGCACCGAGGGCTTGCCATCGATGTTGGTACGGGTGAGGGCCGATTGCTCGAGGTACTCGCTCCGGTGTTCGAGAAAGTGATCGCCGTGGACCGGGAGTCGGCCCAGCTCGAGCGCGCCGCACACCGCGCGGCCCTGCGCGGCTACGACAACGTGGAGCTGCTCTCGGGCGATCTGTCTTCTGCGGCGCTGCACGAGCGCGTGCGCGCTGCCGGGCTGGCGGACGCCGTATTCGCGTCGCGGATCCTTCACCACGCGCCCAAGCCGGCCGAGGCCATGACCCGGCTGGCGGCGCTGGCCCGCACCGGAGGCGTGGTCGTGGTGCTGGATTATGCCCCCCACGACGATGATACGATGCGCGACGAGCAAGCGGACCTATGGCTGGGCTTTGATGCCGAGGAGCTGGGTCGATACGCCCGCGCTGCGGGCCTGACCGACATCCAGGCCCGCACCATTCCCGCGCCCTTCCGGGGCATCGGCCCGGATCGGCACCTGGGCTGGCAAATCGTTTCGGCCCGCCGCGAGCGCGGCGCGCCGGTCTCGAGCAACCCGAACGCAACGGAGAACGAGCATGGCTGAGAGATTCAAGGTGGCTGACCTTTCCCAGGCCGAGTGGGGCCGCAAGGAAATCGCGATCGCCGAGACCGAGATGCCCGGGCTGATGGCTTTGCGCGCCGAATACGCCGGCAAGAAGCCCCTGGCGGGCGCCCGGATCGCCGGCTGCCTGCACATGACCATCCAGACCGCGGTCCTGATCGAGACCCTACGCGAGCTGGGTGCCGAGGTGACCTGGACCAGCTGCAACATCTTCTCGACCCAGGACCACGCCGCGGCCGCCATCGCCAAGTCGGGTGTGCCCGTGTTCGCCTGGAAGGGCGAGACCGAGCAGGAATACTCCTGGTGCATCGATCGCCAGCTGGAGCAGTTCGCCGGCGGCAAGCCGCCCAACATGCTGCTGGACGACGGTGGCGACCTGACCGCAGTCGTGCACCAGAAGTATCCCCAGTTCTTCCAGGGGAGCGATCCGATCCGCGGGCTCTCGGAGGAGACCACGACCGGGATCAAGGCGCTGCAGAAGATGGCGAAGGAAGGACGGCTGTTGTGTCCGGCCATGAACGTCAATGACTCTGTCACCAAGAGCAAGTTCGACAATCTCTACGGCTGCCGCGAGTCCTTGGGAGACGGAATCAAACGCGCTACGGACGTGATGTTCGCGGGCAAGATCGCGGTCGTGGCCGGCTATGGGGACGTCGGCAAGGGCTGCGCGCAGTCGCTGCGTGGGCTCGGCGCGCGCGTGATCGTCACCGAAATCGACCCGATCTGCGCGCTGCAGGCGGCGATGGAGGGCTACCAGGTCCTGACCATGGACGAGGCCGCGCCGCTCGGAGACATCTTCGTGACCGCGACCGGCTGCCACGGCATCATCCGGCCCTCGCACATGCTGGCCATGAAGAACGAGGCAATCGTCTGCAACATCGGGCACTTCGACTGCGAGATCGACATGGCCTGGCTGGAGTCGAATCCGGAAATCCGGGAGGAGAAGATCAAGGACCAGGTCGACCACTTCATTTTTCCGGACGGCAAGCGCCTGATCGTCCTGGCCCGCGGCCGGCTGGTGAACCTCGGCTGCGCCACCGGACATCCCAGCTTCGTGATGAGCGCCTCGTTCACGAACCAGGTGCTGGCGCAGATCGCGCTCTTCACCGAGGCCGGCAAGTACGAGAAGGGCAAGGTCTACATGTTGCCCAAGCAGCTCGACGAAAAGGTCGCGCGCCTGCACCTGGGCAAGCTCGGGGTCAAGCTCGACCGCTTGACGCAGGAGCAGGCTAACTACTTGGGGGTGCCGATCGAGGGACCCTACAAGCCGGACTACTACCGGTACTGAGCCCACCGTGCACGCCACCCATCCGGCGCGGTCCGGCCCCGCGTCCCACAGCTACTTCTCGCAGCGCCTGCGGCTGCACTACGTCGACTGGGGCAACGAGCAGGCGCCGCCGCTGCTGCTGATCCACGGCGGCCGCGACCACTGCCGCAACTGGGACTGGGTGGCCGAGGCGCTTCGCGACGACTACCACATCATCGCACCCGACCTGCGAGGGCACGGCGACTCCCAGTGGATGGTCGGCGGCAACTACGGGATGGTGGACTACGTTTTCGACATTGCGCAGCTCATCCATCAGCGCGGCCTCGCCCCTCTGACCGTGATGGGGCACTCGATGGGTGGGCACGTCAGCTTGCAGTACGCGGGTGTCTATCCAGAGAGCGTCGGCAAGTTGATCTCGGTCGAGGGGGTGGGTCCGCCGCCTGCGATGCTCAAGCGGCGGGCCGCGACCTCGCCGCAGGTGCGCATGCGCCAGTGGGTCGAGCAGCTGCGGGGGCTCGCGGCGCGCCAGCCGCGCGGCTACGCGTCGATCGACGAGGCCGTGCAGCGCATGCACGAAGCCAACCCGCGGCTGACGCCCGAGCAGGCGCGGCATCTGACCATCCACGGCGCCAATCAAAACGAGGACGGCACCTACAGCTGGAAGTTCGACAACTACGTGCGCGCGAGCTCGCCCTATTTTTTCAATGCCGACGAAATGTATGAGCTCTGGACCAAGATCACCTGCCCCACGTTGCTGGTGCTGGGCGCGGACGGCTGGGCAGGCGATCCGCGTACCGACGGCCGCATGCAGCATTTCCGCAACGCCCGCGTCGAGCGCATCGAGAAGGCGGGCCACTGGGTCCACCACGATCAACTCGAGCGCTTCTTGCAGGTAGTGCGCGGGTTTCTGGCCGACCCGGCGATCCCCTCCGGCTAGGAATTGATCAATGAAATTAGGCCGTTCGGCCAGCAGCTAGAGGCCCCGGCAACTTGCGCGGCGGGAGCCGGTTGGCTATATCGGCGGCCGAGCGAACGTTCGCAACAGGAGCTGCGATGAGCTGGATCGACGACAAGGCCGAGGCGGGGCTCTCGCTGGTGCGGGAGGTTCAGAAGCTCAACCTCTATCCATATTACAGGCCGTTCGAGAGCGGCGGCCTGCACACGCGCATCGCCGGCAAGCCGATCGTCAACTTCAGCTCCAACGACTACCTGGGGCTGACCAACCATCCCAAGGCGATCGAGGCGGCCAAGCACGCGGTCGATCGCTACGCTTGCGGGCTGAGCTCGTCGCGCGCCCAGGCCACGACGGTGGCCCACGTCGAGCTCGAGCAACGGCTGGCGCGCTGGTACGGCTTTCCTCAGTGCTTGCTTTTCACCACCGGGTACCAGGCGATGGTGGGGACGATTCAGGCGCTGGCCGACCGCGACACCGCGCTCATCCTGGACAATCTCTCGCACGCCTGCATCCTCGACGGGACCTTCCTGGCCGCGGGCGTGCCGGGCCAGGCCCCCGAGGTGCGCTACTTCAACCACAACTCGGTGCGCTCGCTGGAGCGCTGCCTCAAGACCAAGGAGCGCCCCAACGCGCTGGTCTTGATGGAGGGCATCTACTCGCTGGACGGCGACCGCGCTCCGCTGCCGGAGTTCGTGGAGGTGTGCGAGCGCTACGGCGCGGTCCTGCTGTGCGACGACGCGCACGGCACCGGTACGCTGGGAGCGCGCGGCACCGGTCTGGTCGAGGCCAGCGGCATGCAGGGGCGGGTGCCGATCGTGATCAGCACCTTCTCGAAGACCTTCGGCGGCATCGGCGGGATCCTGCTCGGGAGCGCCGACGTGGTGGACTTCGTGAAGCACAACGCGCGCTCGTTCTGCTTCAGCGCCTCGCTGCCGGTTCCGGTGGTGGCCACGGCCGCGGCCATCCTCGATATTCTCGAGGAAGACGGGCCGGCGCTGGTCGAGGAGCTGCACGAGAAGGCTGCCTACATGCGCAAGAGCTTGACCGAGCTCGGCTTCGACCTCGGCAAGAGCGACACCCACATCATGCCGGTGATGTGTCGCGACATTCGGAAGGCGCTGTTCATGCATGTGTCGCTGCTGGAGAACGGCGTGATGATGGCCCCGCTGACCTACCCCAGCGTCAAGCCGGGCGAGGAGCGCCTGCGCCTCAACGTCACCCGCGGGCACAGCCGACAGGACATGGACAAGGCGCTCGAGCTGCTCGATCGCTTCGGCAAGACCTACCGCGTGCAATCGGGCGAGGAGCTCGGCGCGGAAGCTGTGGTTGCCTGACTCGGTGGGCTAGCAATCAGCCGACCACGGGCAGCCGGGCGCGCCTCCGGCCTCGGGGCAGGGCGCCGGCCTCCGGCAGCAGCGTGGCCACCAGATCGTAGTCGGCTGCCTGGGTGACACGGGCGCGTCGCAGCTCGCCGGGTCGCGCCGTGCCGTCGGTCAGCAGCACCACGCCGTCGACCTCGGGTGCCTGGCCGGCGTGGCGTCCCTGCAGCAGCAGCTCGCTCTCCTCGCTCACGCCCTCGACCAGCACCTGGAGCTCGCTGCCGACTCGCTCGGCGAGCTTGTCGCGGCTGATCGCCCGCTGCAGCTCCATCAGCCGCGCGGCGCGGCGCTCGACGGTGCGCGCGTCCACCTGCTGGCCGAGGCTGCCGCTGTGGGTGCCGTCCTCGTGGGAATAGCGGAACACGCCGACGTGGTCGAAGCGTCCCCAGCGCACGAAATCGCACAACGCCTCGAAGTCCTGCTCGGTCTCGCCCGGGTGCCCGACGATGAACGCCGTGCGCATGCACAGGCCGGGGATGCGCGCGCGCAGGCGCTCGACCAGCGCGCGCTGGCGCGCCGCGCCGTAGCCGCGC
Organism: uncultured delta proteobacterium; assembly: GCA_963778655.1. GTDB lineage: Bacteria > Myxococcota_A > Polyangia > Polyangiales > JAFGIB01 > CAVZVA01. Next base: position 599,491 of record CAVZVA010000002.1, on the reverse strand, counting down.
CGCATGTGCTTGAGCATGCGGTCGGTCGCGTGTTGGAACGGCATGTCGACGTAGGGCACCAGCTTGCCCCCGCCGGCGAACAGCGCGAGCAGCCGCTCGGAGAGCGCGTCCGGGTACAGGTAGAACAGCCGCAGCCAGTGCAGCGAGCTCAGCTCGAGCAGGGCTTCGACCAGGCGCCCCAGGTCGGCATCGCCATCCAGGTCGCGGCCGTAGGCCACCGTATCCTGGCTGATCAGGTTGATCTCGACCGTCCCCTGGGCGGTGAGGCGCTCGACCTCGCCGACCACGTCCGCGATCGGGCGCGAGCGCTGCTTGCCGCGGAAGCTCGGGATCGCGCAGAAGCCGCACTTGCGCGAGCAGCCCTCGGAGATCTTGACGTAGGCGCTGTGGCGGCGCTGCGACAGCCGCCGTGGGTCGCCCAGCCTGAACACGTAGTCGGCCGGGTTGCCGACCAACATGCGGGGGGCGGCCGTGCCTTCGCGCAGGATGCGCCCGAGCGCCAGCATGTCGCTGGAGCCCAGGAAGTGGTCCACCTCGGTGAGGTCGCGCGCCAGCTCTTCTGGATAGCGCTGCGACAGACAGCCCGACACCACCAGGCGCTTGCACACGCCCTGCTGCTTCATGTCCGACAGCGCCAGGATGGTCTCGATCGACTCCTGCTTGGCCGCCTCGACGAAGCCGCAGGTGTTGACCACGATGACCTCCGCCTTGCGCGGGTCGTCGACCAGGCGGTAGCCGCGCTGGTCGCTGACGCCGAGCATGACCTCGGTGTCTACCCGATTCTTGGGGCAGCCGAGCGAGACGAAATGGATGGTGGGCGGGCGTCGCGGCATGGCCGGCGGCCAACCGTGAGCCGGGCCCGCCGGACGGTCAAGGCGGGGGCCTGAGCCGCCAGCGCGCCCGCAGGCCGTCGTCAGGAATTACAGCAAGACGAGAGGGGGGAAGAAGCTCCGAGCCAGCGTTCGATCTTCCCGCCTTCCCGTTTCCTGGGGCCAGCTCGCGGTTCGTTACAGCGATTGCAGGTAGGCCACCAGGTCGCCGATTTGATCTTCGCTCAGCCCGGCGGTGTTGCCGTGCGCGCTGCCGCCGCAGGCGGGGTCGAAGCGCTGGCGCAGGGTCTGCGCGCAGCCGGTGTGCAGGTAGGGCTGATGGTAGGCCACCCCGATCAGCGAGGGCACCTGGAACTTCCCTCCCGTGCCCACGTCCACGCTGGCGTTGTCGGTGAGCTTGGCGCCATTGTGGCAGCCGCTGCAGCCGACTTCGCTGGATTCGAACAGCGCGCGCCCGCGCGCAACCGACGGGTCGTCGACGGCCAGCATCGGCGCGTTCGGGTGCAGCGAGTCGATCCAGTCCGACATCGCCTGGATCTGCGCCGGAGGCAGCTGGGGCCCGCCCATGCGGCGCTCGAACACCTCCTGGATCAGCGAGTCGAACGTGGCCAGCTCGCCGTCCCAGTGCAACGGCAGGGTGTCGCGGATGCCCATGTTGAAGAGCTGCGTCCTGCGCGGCCCGAGCTCGGCGAAGTCCCAGGCCCGGCCGTCGTCTCCGCCACCAGGGTGGCACGACGCGCACGCCAACCCCGCGCCGGCGTTGGTGTGAAACAGGTCGTGGCCGGTGTCGCGCCGGGGCGCGCCGCCGAGGTCGACGGTCATATCCCAGGTGCTGCCGCCGACCGAGGACTGCGGGTGCGCGATCACCAGGATCTGGTTCGGGTCCCGGGTCTGCATCACCAGCCGGCCCATGCCGTCGAAGGCGACCGCGACTACCTGCCCGGCGGCCACCACTCCGCTGCCCGGCATCTCCAGGCCCGGCACCGGGCACGTCGTGCTGCTCCCCACGGCGAAGGTCGCCTGCATCGGCAGCACCACGGCTCCCGGCGGCGGGAGCTTCAGCCCCAGTGAGTTGAAGCTCCCGGCCACGGCCAGCGCGAGCGTGGCTCCGTCGGGCGAGATCGCGGCGTCCACGGCCAGGGTCACGCCGGGCAGCACCGGCCCGTCCTCCACGCTGTCGTCGGCCATCCGCGTCACGCTGGTATGCACGATCGAGTCGCACGAAAACGGGTCGGACGAGCCGTAGGCGCTGTCGCCGCCAGCGCCGGGCATCGGCGGCGGGACGACCGCAACGACACACCCGCCGTCGGGGGTGCAGCTCGCCGGCGACGACGCGCCTGTGCCCGCGGCTCCGCCGGCACCGACGCCGGCAGCGCCGCCCGCGCTGGTGCCTCCGTCGGGCGCTTCGGGCACGCCGCCGTCCGGGCTCGCCACGCTCAGCGCAATCGGGGTGACTTGGTCGCGCTGGTGCAGCATGGTGACGCTGCCGTCGGGACCCAGCACGGTGCGCCAGGCCACTGCGGGCTGGAAGACCTTGGCCTCGGGCGAGACTGGCGCGGCCAGGTTCGACAGGAACGGTCCGGTCACCTCGCCCGGCCGCCGGCGAGAGATGACCGCGCCGGTGGCGTCGAGCTCCAGCAGCTCGGCGCTCTTGAAGCGGGTCACGAACAGGCGGTCGCCGGAGACCAGCACGTCGCGCAGATCGATGTCCACGTGCACGCTGCGCGAGGGCGGACCGCCCGCGGCTGGCAAGGTCACCAGCTCGCCGCTGGTGCAGGCCACGTAGAGGGAGTCCGCCTTCGGGTCATAGGCGATGCCTTGCGGCACCGGGCACACCGCCCGGCGCTCGACCTGGCCGGGATCGTCCAGCTGGATCGTGGCCAGCTCTCCCTTGCTGCGCAGCACCACGTGCACGCGCCGTGCTGCGTCTTCGACCATGCGCCCGGGCTCGTCGCCGCTCTGTAGCGGCACCGTGGCCATCACCTGCTGGCTGCCGAGATCCACGATCGAGATCCGATCGCGATCGGGATCGGCGGCCACCACGGTGGTGCCGTCCTTGGCCACGAGCAGCGTGCCGCCGTTGATCGGCGCCGGCGGCACCTCCGAGTGCACGATCGGACCGAGCTGGTTGGGAAAGCCGGGCGCGGGCGCGCCAATATTGGCGCCGGTGAAACCGACGCCATCAGGCGGCGGACCCGGCAGGATTCCAGTGGGCTGAGGCGCCGGCGTCCCCTTTCCACATCCGGCCAATACCAGCCATACGGCGACTGACATCCATACCGAGCGCTTCGACATGCTGGCCCCCTCTTTTGTCGCTTCGGGATTGAGTCGTCCGTTCGCGGCTGCAATTCCCGTGCCTCGCACCGGTTCACGACGAAAACGCGCGAATCGCCATGGCGCCGCCGCCCGGGGTGTGACCTGTCAGTCACCGTGGCGCAGCTTGGCACAGCCCGCCGCGGGGGTCGGAGAGCCCCAGGCCTCGGCGCTTACAGCGTCGAGGCTGGAAGCCGCGAGCGAAAGCGGCGCTCGCATCCGCGAATGCGATCGTCGCTGAGAGGACGCGGCCGGTACGTGAGCTTCTGAGGCTCCAGCGTCACGTTCACGTCGAAGCAGTCGACGTAGCCCGGCGGTGCTGAGCGCTCGTGCGCCATGTGGCGCCGCCCGCGCCGCGCGACGGGCGTGCGGGCAATGACGTAGTCGTTGAGGCCGAGCAAATCGATCACGGCGACCTCGGGCAGCTCCCAGCCGACCACGCCGACGCACGGCTCGGCCACGATCGGCCGGTCCTTCCAGCGCAGGGGGGGACGTCGTGCGGGTGGCGGCAGGAAAGACTCGACGAAGCTCGAGTAGACCTTGTGCTCCTGATGGCGCACTCCGACCGAGCGCACGATCAGCCACGCTTGCCACTGATCCCAGACCGAGACCAGGCGGTCGAACGGGGGCGCGAAGTCATCGGCCAGGGGAGCGCGCAGCGCGAAGGTGGTCGTGCGCGTGCTCAGCTGGTGGGTGTCTTGCCAGTGCAGCCACGGGATCGGCAGCGACAGCAGGCCGACGGTGGCCGAGCCCGCAGCCACGAGGTACACGCGGTCGCTGAGCTGGGCGAAGATGAACACGCTCGACAGGTAGGCCAGGGGAAGCCACGCGCTGTAGACCCGGTACTCGAAATGGTCGCCTCCGATGATCAGCGTGAAGAATGCGACGTGCGCGAGCAGCGCGCACCAGGTCAGGCTCGAGGGCGGTGGGCGAAACAGCTGGCCGGCGCGCGCCGCGCGCCACGCGCGCCAGGTGACCCACGGCACGGCGAACAGCAGCCAGACCCAGAGTCCGTTCTCGATCAAGAAGCAGCCGGCATAGCGCAGCCCGGCTTGGGGCCAGGTGGCGACGGTCTTGGCGTAGTAGGTGTTCGGTAGCCAATCTCCGTAGTAGAGCCGCCGCGACACCAGGTGCGCGGCCACCAGCGCGAACGGCCACATGCTGCCCAGCCAGACGCGCGGCCGTTCGCGGCGCAAGGCCAGCGCGACTTGCGCCGCGGCCGCGACCAAGAACACGCCGCCGTCGGGCCGCGTCAGCATGCACAGCGAGGCCCACAGCGCGAAGCGGCGCGCCCACAGCGGGCTCCGCGCCGCCTGTGGCCGCAGACCGTAGTAGATACAGGCCGTGGCACACAGATTGAAGAGCGACGTCTCCAGGCCGGAGCTCAACCAGGTGTAGAAGGTTCGGTTGGCCAGCGTCGTGGCTGCCGCGATCGCCAGAAGCGGCCAGCGACGGCGCGCCAGCCCTGCGGGCAGGCGCATGTCGCGGGCGAGCATGAACAGGAACACCAGCGTTCCGTAGCCGCACCACAGCCCGAGCACGTTTGCGACCCGGGGTGGGGCAATGCCGGTGACCCTCCACACGGCTGTGAGCACGAAGAGCCAGAGCGGGCTCGTGTATCCCTCCACGGGCAAGAAGGGCGGGCGATTCCAGACCGGGCCGTAACCGGAGATCCAGTTACGGGCGTATCGAAAGGTGATGTAGGCGTCGTCGGTCAAGAACCAGAACAGTCGCCATCCGGCCCAGACCAGCACGGCAATGGCGATGGCAACGACGCAGGAGGCAACGGGTCCCAGCGGCCAGGCGGCGGCTTGTGACTCTCCCTGCCGAACGCGGTCGCCGTACATGCGCAAAAGCAGGGTTCACGATCCAGGATCGAAGCGCAATCTTCGAGCGCGACCCTTGGCCAGCCCGGCGAGTCGGCCGATTGCCATCCGGCGAGCGGCGTCCACGAACGCGCCACCGCCGGCGCGCGGCCGGCGGCGCGCCAAGCGCCACGCAACTCGTGTAACGTGGGCGGGTGCACGCGCAGGACAGCGCAAACACAGACAGCGCGCGGACGGCGCCGCCGCCGGAGAACGGCATCGCGGCGCCGCCCCTGTTTGACCGACCTGCGCGGTTGGCGCTCGCGTGTGCGGTCGGTGTGTGCGTGGTGCAGAGCCTGTTGTTCTACGGCGTGCGCCACGATGACGCGTTCATCACCTTTCGCTACGCGGAGAACCTCGCGCGCGGCAACGGCCCGGTATTCAACCTGGGAGAGCACGTGCTGGGCACGACAGCGCCCGGGGACATGCTGCTCGGATCGCTGCTGTACGCGCTGGTCGGCAAGCAGGCGTTCCCGTCCGCGATGGCGGTGCTCGGCTGCGTCGGATGGTCGGCGCAGGCCCTGGCGAGCTTCGCGCTGCTGCGGGCCGTCGTGGGCAGCTGGGCGGCCGCGCTCGCCGCTGCGCTGGTCGCGGCAGGCGCCGCCGGGTCGGCCGCCGTGGTCGCGCTCGAGACCAATCTGGTCGCCGCCTGCGTGTTGTGGTCGATGGCGGTTGCGGTGCGAGGGCGCTTCGTGGCCGCCGCGGCGCTCGCCGCGCTGGCAGGCTTGTTGCGTCCGGACGCATACCTCTACGCGCTGCTGCTCTTCGTCGTGATCTGGCGTTCGCCTGCGGCGCTCGCGGGCGGCCGCTCGCGCCTGAGACTGGCCCGGCCGGTGCTCGGGGTGTTCCTTGGGATCACGCTGCCGTGGCAGCTTTTCGCGCTCGGCTATTACGGCAGCCCGCTGCCTCAACCCGCGCGGGTCAAGCACGGCAACACCCCGTTCGTAGAGTACGTGGTGCACGAGCTGCGCAACAGCGTGAGCACGCTGGTGGCAGGCTCGGGCGATGGAGCTTGGTTGCTACTGGCGTGGCTGCTGGTGATCCTCGGCGGCGTCTCGCTGTGGCGCCACGGCCGGGGCCAGGGGCTGCTGCTGGCCTACGGCGCGGGCCACTTCGTCGCGTACGCGTTCCTGCGCCCCTTCACCCAGCACACCTGGCACCTGTACCCGCTGCGGCTCGTGGCGCTGTTGCTGGCGGCCGTCGCGCTGTCACGTGGCTGCGCACGGTTGCAATCGCGGCTGCCCCGCGCAGGCGGGATCGCGCTCTGCGTGGTGGTCGCGACCGCGAGCGTGGGCTGGTTCGCGCAACGCACCTTTCGCTTCGCTCAGCGCAACGGGACGGAGTACTGGTTTGGAGCGCGCGACGCAGCCTACTCCGAGGCGGCGAGCTTTCTGCGGCGCCATGCGCACCCGGGCGACACGGTTGGGGCGGTCGAGGTCGGCACCTTGGGCTACGACTCGGAGCTGCGTATGTACGACTGGGGCGGCCTGATCACTCCGGCGCCAGTCTCTCGGCCGCGCGATCCCGAGCTGAGCTGGATCGTGGTCGACGATCTGTACTTGCCGCTGGCGCGTGGCTTGATGCCCGTGCTGCGCGTGAAGGTCCACGGCTTTTCGCTGTCGGTGTTCAGCTTTGCATGGATGAGCCAGGCGCTCTATGCGGCCATGCAGCGCTTTCCGGGCATGGGCCCGGCAGAGGTGCTGGCCGAGCACCGCGACGCGGTGGCCTCGGCGCTCGCCGCTCGCGTCGCGCGCGAGGAGGCCCGCGCCGGCGGCCGTCGAGCGCCGCGACGACGCTGAGCGAGCCGCCGCCGCGCGCCGAAAGCGGCCCGGATTCAGATCGCGCGCAGGCGCGAGCCGCCATCGGCGACCCAGGTCTGGCCGGTCACGAAGTTGCTCGCGTCGCTTGCGAGCAACAGCGCCAGGCCCGCGATGTCATCCGGCTGGCCGATGCGGCGCACCGGCGTGGTCGACTGCATGCGCTTGAGCGCCTCGGGGTTCTGCAGCAGCGCGCCGGCGAATTTGGTCTCGACCAGGCCGGGCGCGATCGCGTTGATGCGGATGCCGGTGCCGCCCAGCTCGGCCGCCAGCGTCTGCGTCATCGAGATCACCGCGGCTTTGGTCATTCCGTAGACACCCTGGAACACGGCCGCGCCCAGGCCCGCCACGCTGGCGATGTTGACGATCGAGCCCGGCGCGTTGCGGGCCTGCAGGTGCTTGACCACCTCGCGGATGGCCATGAAGTAGCCCTTGGTGTTGACCTCGAAGGTCTTGTCCCAGGCGGGCCATTCCACGTTGAGCAGCGGGCCGAAATAGGGGTTGGTCGCCGCGTTGTTGATCAGGATGTCGACCTTGCCGTACGCGTCCACCGCGCCGGCCACCAGTTGCTGGATTTCCTGCTCGTGGCCCGCGTGACAGGGCAGCGGCTTGGCCTTTCCGCCCTCGGCCGCGATTGCCTCCGCGACGCGCTGCAAGCCTTCCAGCTTGCGCGCCGACAGCACCACGCTCGCGCCGTGCTTGGCCAGGGCGCGCGCGATCGCCTCGCCGATGCCGCGGCTCGCGCCGGTCACGATCGCGACCTTGCCGTCGAGGTTCAGGTTGGGGGTGGAAATTGCGGTCTGCATGGTGGGTGCTCTCCCTGGGGCTCGAAGGGAGCGCACCATACCACGCTGCGTGCGGCCCGTGCGGCCCCGCGGCCCCGCGGCCGGCTACGACATGGTGATGTGGGCGCGGTCCTGGACCAGGCGGACGCGCAGCTCGGGATAGCCGCCGAAATGGCCGGAGATGCGCTTGGCCAGCGGCACGATGGCCTCGAGCCGGTGCTGGATCTCGGTGCCCAGACGGTCGACCTCCTCGTGCCAGAGCTCCATGTCCACGGTCGAGGTCTGATTGACCTGCTCGAGCTGGCGCTTGAGCTGCGCCATCTGGAAGCGCAGATCTTTGCGCTCGAGCTTCTTGCGGGCGATGCGCGCGCGCAGGCCCGAGACCACGTCGCGCGCGAGCGAGAGCTCCGAGGCCACACGCACTAGGTCGCGTAGCGCCGTCTGGTCCTGCTCCGTCACCAGCTCGCCCGCCCGCAGCGTTTGCGGCACGCCGCCGATTTCCGTCAGCACCGCATGCAGCGCCGCGTCCAGGCGCGACTCGGCCGGCTCCAGCTGGGCGCTCAGCTCGGTGAGCTGGCCGCCGAGGCGGCTGTCGTCTTGGGCCAGCTCGTCGAGCGCGTGGCCGATCTGGTCGCGGGGGCGGCGCACCGCTTCCTGCTGCTCGGTGCCCTTGGCCGCGGTGTCCTCCAGCCGCCGGCGCAGCCCGCGTACGTCTGCGACCGCCTGCTCCAGCGCGGCAATCGCGCCCGGCAGCCAGTCGGGCCCGCCGCTCGCGCCGTGGGCCTCGTAGGCGAGCTGCCGATAGAGCTCCGCAGTGCGCGCCCAGCCTTCCTCTTCGGCCTCGCGCTTGAGCTCGAGCTCCAGCTCGACCGGTCCGGTGGTGCTCGAGGGATTGGTGTTGGGGCGGCTGCTGCTGCCGGCGCCGGGCAGCGTGTCGAGCAAACGCTGCAGATCCTCCACCAGGTGATACGCGTCGCGGTGGCGGTTCTCGGGCTTCTTCTCCAGCAGCTTGAGCACCAGTCGCTCCGCCTGGGGCGGGATGGAGGGGTTGATGCTGGAGGGAGCGGGCGGCAGCTCGTTAATGTGCTTGACCAGCAGCACCGTGGTCTTGCCGTCGAATGGGATGCGGCCGGTCAGCATCTCGAACAGCACGCAGCCCAGCGAGTACAGGTCGGAGGCCGGCGCTGGCGCCGCGGAACGGATCTGCTCGGGCGCGATGTACTCCGGCGTGCCCACGATCATGTTCTGCCCGGTGATGCGCGCGTCGTGCTCGATGCGGGCGACACCGAAGTCGAGCACTTTGACGAAGTCGCGGTCCATGCGCCGGCGGCTGAGGTGGATGTTGCCCGGCTTGATGTCGCGGTGCACCACGCCGAGCTCGTGCGCGCGTCCCAGCCCGAGCGCGACCTGCAGCGCAATCCGCAGGGCCCGGCGCAGCTCGAGCGGGCCCTTCTCCAGCTCCTCCTCGAGCGACTGCCCCTCGAGGTACTCCATCACCATGTAGACCACGCCGCCCTCGGTCTCGCCGAAGTCGGTGATGTCGATGATGTGCTCGTGGTTGATCTGGTTGGCGGCGCGGGCCTCGCCCAGGAAGCGCTTGCGCAAGCGTTCGTTCTTGGTGAGCGAGGCGTCGAGGAACTTGAGCGCGACGTGGCGGCCGATGAACTGGTGGCGCGCGCGGTAGACCGAGCCCATGCCGCCGACCCCGAGCAGCTCTTCGATCAGGTAGCGGCCCGCGATCACGGTGCCGATGAAGGGATCGCTCGGTGTGGTGAGCAGTTCGCCGTCGATAGGGCAGAGCTTGATATCCCCGCGGAAACGCGCGTCACATTTGGGGCACTGCCTGAGGGACACCGAACCTCCCAACCACCGCGGATAATTAAGAGATACAATGAATTGCGGGGGGAGGCCAGGCCTTCACGGGCGGGGCACCGGCTCGGGTGCGTGCGGCCGCGGTCGCCGGCGGGCGCGGCGGCGCCGCGGCCAGCTGCGCGAAAGCATTGTCAAAACGGCTCAAAACGTGAGCGCACGCAGCTGCGGGTTTGACGCTCCGGCGCCAGCTGCGTATGCCTGGGTGAAGTCGATCGCGCACGGAATTTGCCCGCGCGCGGGAGACCGGCGGGCTGCGGGCTCGGGCGCCGAGGTTGGGCACGGAGCTCGCACCGGCATCGTTAGGGGTGAGGTGGCTGGGTTGCGAAAAGCGTCGGTTGTGCTCCTGGTCGCGATCGCGCTGCTCGGCTCGGTCGCTGCGCTGCGGCTTCAGCAGCTTCGCGCGCACGCCCGCGAGGAGGTGGCGCGGGCGCTCGGCGAGCTGCTGGGAGGACGCGCGCAGGTGCGCGAGGCGGATCTCGATTTCGCCGCGCTCTCACTGCGGGCGCGGGGCGTCACGCTGGCGGACGCGTCGGGCCGGCAGGTGCTCGCCGCCGACGAGCTGCGTCTGCGCGTCTCGTGGCGCAGTCTGCTGCGCGGCCGCATCGAGCCACGCGCCGTGCAGCTGCGGCGGGCGACGCTGCGCGCCTCGCTCGGCGCAGGTGGGGCTGCGGCCGAGGATTGGCTCGCGCGCCTGTTGCGACGCAGTGGGGCCGCCGAACGGCTCGCGGGCTTGTCGCTGCGCGACAGCCGGGTGCTGTTGCAGCTGCCCGACTCCGGGAGCCTGTCGCTGGCGCACGCCTCGCTGCAGCTGAGCGGCGGTGGCGCGCTGCACGCGCGGCTCGAGGCAGGCGACGCGCGGCTGCAGCGCGCGGGCGCGGAGCTGCTGAGCGGCGGCCTGCGCGCGCGGGGCGTGTTGCACCCGGGAGCCGGCGCGACGCGCGGCCAAGGGCAGCTGTGGCTGGAGCACGCGCGGCTGCAGGGCCGCGCGCTGGGCCGCGCGCTGGCGCTGAGCTGGCACGCCGACGCGGGCCGCGTCGGGCTGCGCGGCACGCTCGAGCTCGGTGCCGGCGCGGGCACGCTCGGGCTTTCGGCCGCGCTTCAGCCGGGCCGGGACGGCACGCTTCAGCTCACGCTCGAGCCGCACGCGCTGCGGCTGCGGGCGGCGCTCACGCAGCTCGGGCTCGCGCCGCCTGCCTGCGATGCGTTGCTCGAGGGGCGCGTCCAGCTGCGCGGCACGCTGCAACCGCTCGCGCTCTCCGGCCCGCTCGCGCTCGAGCTGCGCGCGCTGCGGGTCGACGGCGCGCAAGCCGCGTCCGGCGCGCGCGGCGCGGCCTGGCTCGCGCTCGCATCCGTGAAGAGCCGCGCGGACCTGCGCATCGACGCGGCCGGCGTTGCGCTGCACGGCTTGCAGGCGCAGGTGGCCGGCAGCACGCTCGCGGGCGAGGCGCGAGCCGGATGGAACGGCGCGCTCGACGCCACCCTCGCCGGCGATCAGGTCGAGCTGGCGGATTTCTCGCCGCTGGCCGGCGCCGCGGTCGCGGGGCACGGGCGAGTCGCGCTGCAGGCGCGCGGCGCGCTGCAGGCGCCGGAGCTACACGCATCGCTCGCGCTCGGCGGCGGATCGCTCGCGGGCGTGGAGCTCGGCCGTACGCTGGCCGAGCTCGAGGTGCAGGACGGCGGGCACAGCCTGCGCTTCACGCGCGCCGAGATCGCGGGCGCGCAGCGCCGGCTGATCGCGCAGCCGCTGGCGTTGCGGATCGCCGGCGGGCTCGCCGAGCTGCACGCCAAGGTGCGGATCGCGCGGCTGCCGCTGGCCGATCTGTACCGGCTGCTGGGCGCGGCCGACGATCCGGCGCTGTCGCGGCTCCAGGGTGTGGCTGCCGGCAACGCCGAGCTCGACTTCGCGCGCGAGCCGCACGCGAGCCAGGGCGGCAAGCTCGAGCTCGGGCTTTCGCTCGCGCTCGGCGACGCCAGCCTCGACGGCTACCGCTTCGACGGCGGCAAGCTGCAGGCGCGGATCGAGCTGCCCGATGCCGAGCGCGGCCTGGGCACGGGCGCGCTCACTTTGCAGCAGCTCGCGCTCCAGGCGGACGGCGGCAAGCTCGAGCTGGCCGGCAAGCTCGAGCGCGGCGCGCTGGCGATGAGCCTCGCGCTCGACAAGCTGCCGCTGCAGCGCTTGCCCTGGCTGCAGAGCTACTTGCCGCAGATCACGGGGCGCGTGCGCGGAACGGGCGCGCTGAGCGGCAGCTCGGAGCAGCCGCGCGCGCGCGCCGAGCTGGCGCTTGACGCGCTGGCGCTCGCCGGGCACAAGCTCGGCGGCGCGCAGCTGCGCGCGCGCCTGCTGGGCGCGGGCGACGACGCGAGCGAGTCGGGCGCGGCGGCCAGCACCAGCGCGAGCGGCTGCGGCGCAGGCCGGGCCGCCTTGCGCGGCGCCACCGCGGGCGCGTGGTTGATCTGCGGCGAGGGGTTGGGAGGCCGGCTGCACGCGGACCTCGGGCTGTCGGCTTCGGCCGAGCGCAGCGTGCGCGGCAGTCTCGCGCTCGACGACTTCGATCTCTCGGCCTTCTTGCCGGAGCGGGCGCCGGGCGTGCGCTCGCACGGCGCGCTGAGCGCGCGCTTGAGCTTCGAGGGCGGCGGCCTCGCACAGCCGGAGCGGCTCTCCGCGCGGCTGCAGGTGCGCAAGCTGGAGCTGGGTCAGGGCGCGCTCGCGCTGGCCAGCCCCAAGCCGTTCGAGCTGCAGGTGCGCGAAGGCAAGCTCGAGCTGCACGAGGGGCGGCTGTTGGGCCCCAAGATCGAGCTCGCGCTCGGCGCGTCAGGCACGCTGCGCAAACAGCCGCAGCTGCTCGCGGACGGCACGGCCGCAGCCAGCTTGTTCACGCGCTCCAGCGAGCCGCTGGTGCAGGCGTTCGGCGACGTGGGCGTGCACGTGGCGTGGAGCCTGGGCACCGAGCCGAGGCTGCGCGCCGAAGCCGAGACCAGCGAGGTGCTGGTGCGCGTCGAGCCCGGGATGTCGCTACGCAAGCTGCACGGCAAGCTGGTGCTCGAGGACGGCCGCGTGACGCTCGACGGCGTCAGCGCGCAGGTCGGCGGCGGCACGCTGCAGGTCGGTGGCCAGCTTGCGCTGCAGGGACTGCACGTGGGCAGCTACGACCTGGCGATCACGGCCGATCGGGTCGCGCTCGAGCCGGAGCCCAAGCTCGAGGTGACCTTCGACTGCGATAGCCACTTACGCTGGTCCGGTGGCGATACGGTTCCCGAGCTGACCGGCTCGTTTGGCGTCAAGGACCTGCTCTTCGGCAGGCACATCCAGCTGCCGCAGGCGTTGACCTCGCTCAACCGCCAGGACCGCGCAGACATGGCGAGCTTCTCGGCCGCCCGCGATCGCCTGCGCTTCGACCTGGAGCTCGAGCAGCAGGGCGCGCTGCGCGTGCGCAACAACTTCCTGGACGCCGAGCTCGCGGTGCAAGGGGCCGATCACAAGCTGCGGGTGGTCGGCAGCGATCAGCGCTTCGGCGTGGTCGGCAAGCTGGCGATCACCCGCGGGCGCGTGCTGTTCCATGGGGACCAGTTCCAGGTCACGCGCGGCGAGGTGGCCTTCGACGACGCCAAGCGGGTGGCGCCCAAGTTCGACGTGCGCGCGGTGGCCGATCGGCACAAGCGGGCGGACTCGAACATCGTGTTCATGGCGCGCGGCGATCGCGATGCCTTCGACCTGCACGTCAAGTGCGAGCCGTACGCCGGCACCGCCGACACCCCGCCGTTCACCTGTGACTACGCCAAGGATCAGCTGCGCTGCGACAGCTTCGAGCGGCTGGTGCAGCTGTGGCTGTGCCGGTCCAAGCCCGAGTTCTCGAGCGCGCGCTGATCCGTCGAGGCGATCTCCCAGCAAGACGGGAGGGCGGGAAGAGCCCGTACACCAGCAATTCCTGCCTTCCCGTCTTGCTGGGAGGTCCGATCCGGCGAGGGAGGGTCGGGTGAGCCGAGGCGAGAGGCAGCAAGCTCGGGAGCGAGCGAAGCGAGCCACGCGGGAGGGTGGGGCCCCAACGGCTTTGCCGGTGGGGCGGGAGGGTCGGGTGAGCCGAGGCGAGAGGCAGCAAGCTCGGGAGCGAGCGAAGCGAGCCACGCGGGAGGGTGGGGCCCCAACGGCCTTGCCGGTGGGGCGGGAGGGTCGGGTGAGCCGAGGCGAGAGGCAGCAAGCTCGGGAGCGAGCGAAGCGAGCCACGCGGGAGGGTGGGGCCCCAACGGCTTTGCCGGTGGGGCGGGAGGGTCGGGTGAGCCGAGGCGAGAGGCAGCAAGCTCGGGAGCGAGCGAAGCGAGCCACGCGGGAGGGTGGGGCCCCAACGGCTTTGCCGGTGGGGCGGGAGGGTCGGGTGAGCCGAGGCGAGAGGCAGCAAGCTCGGGAGCGAGCGAAGCGAGCCACGCGGGAGGGTGGGGCCCCAACGGCTTTGCCGGTGGGGCGGGAGGGTCGCGTGACCCTCCCGGTCATTAACCACTAACCGCCGCGGTGTTTTCTCGCCAGCTCCTCCAGCCTGCGCTCGGCGACATCGAAGACGTCGCGGATGGCCACGTACACGTCCTCGTGGGCGTGGTTCTGCGAGCCCTCCAGGGTGGCCACCACCTCGCCGCCGGGCACGCGTACGTCGACGCGCACGTCGTACAGCTTGCCCTTGTGCTGGTGCTGGTGCGGCGCGCTCACCGTCACCGAGCAGCGGGTGATGCGATCGTGAATGCGCTCGAGACGAGCGACGCGCTCGCGAATGCGCTCGTCGACCGCGGGGGAGGGTTCCATACCGCGAAAGGAGATCTGCGCGGGGGTCGGCATGAGCTTGAAATAAGCGCGGCTTGGGAGCGTGCAAGCGAGCAGGCGCGGCTCCGCGGCGTTGACGGCGCGCGCGGGCGGACGCCAAGATGCCGGCGTCTAGATGAGCGAACCGAGCTCCGATTCCGGCCGCCCCGCCCGCCTGCCCAGGACCGTGGTCGCGCTGGGCGTGACCAGCTTCTTCACCGACGTCGGCTCGGAGATGATCTTTCCCTTGCTGCCGGTGTTCGTGGCTTCGCTCGGCGCGTCGGCGACCTTTCTGGGGCTGGTCGAAGGCGTGGCGGACGCTACCGCGAGCCTGCTCAAGCTGGCGGCGGGCTACCTTGCCGACCGCGCGTCGAAGAAGAAGCCGCTGGTGTACTTCGGCTACGGACTGGCGGCGCTGGTGCGCCCGGTGATGGGGTTGGCCGCGCTGCCCTGGCACGTGCTCGCGGTGCGGGTGACCGACCGCATCGGCAAGGGCCTGCGCACGGCACCCCGCGACGTGATGATCTCGGGCGCGGTCGAGCCCGCGCAGGCGGGGCGCGCCTTCGGGCTGCACCGCGCGCTGGACCACGCCGGTGCCGTGGTCGGTCCATTGATCGCCAGCGGGCTGCTCGCGCTCGGCTGGCCGCTGCGGCAGGTATTCCTCGCGACGCTGGTACCCGGGCTGCTCTCGCTGGCCGCGCTGCGTTTCGCGCGCGAGCCGGCGGCGCGCCGGCCGCCCGCGGCCGAGCAGGCCGCGGGGCGCGCCGCGGCCCCGGCGCCGCGGCTGCCCGGCACCTTCTTTCGCTACCTGCTGATCGTGGGCGTGTTCTCGCTCGGCAACTCCTCGGACGCGTTTCTGCTGCTGCGCGCGCGCCAGCTCGGAGTGCAAGTCGCGCTGCTGCCGATGCTGTGGACCGTGCTGCACGTCTCGAAGCTGGTGAGCAACTACTTCGGCGGCGCGTGGTCCGATCGCGTGCCCCGACCACGCTTGATCGTGATGGGCTGGACCATCTATGCGGTCTGCTACCTGGGCCTGGGCGCGGCGAGCGCGGCCTGGCAGGCGTGGGCGCTGTTCGTCGTGTACGGCGTGTACTACGGGCTGACCGAGCCGAGTGAGCGCGCGATCGTCAAGGATCTGGCGCCGGCCTCGGCCCTGGGCCGCGCGTTCGGGCTGTACAACTTCGTGGTCGGCGCGAGCGCGGTGCCCGCGGGTCTGCTCACCGGCTACGTGTGGCAGAACGCGAGCCCGCACGCAGCGCTCGCCCTGGGCGCCGCCCTGGCCGGTGCCTCCAGCCTGATGCTGGGCGCCTGGAGCCCCGCCTGGCGCAGAGGGTAGTACCTCGATCTACGCGTGCTCGTACCCGCCCCGCACGTGCGCTTCTACGGCCCGGTGTACAGCGCGACGCCCGCAGCAGTGCCGAGCACCTTGGAGCCGTTCGGCAACACCGCGATCGCGCGCACGTCGTCGCTGGGCAGGCCGTCGCTGGTGCTCAGCGTCGTGAACGACGGGACCGAGGGGTCGAAGCGGCTCACGCCCGCGTCGGTGCCGATCCAGATCACCTCGTGGCTCTGGGTGCCCACCGTCACCTGGCTGACCGCGATCGCCCGCACGCTGTCGCTCGCCAGCCCGGGCGCAGGCGCATCGCCGGCTTGCCAGAGCGTCCAGCGATCGGGGCTCGGCTCGTAGCGCCCGATCCCGTCGTTCGACCCGACCCAGACCGTGTCGTTACCACCCACGGCCAGCGCGGTCAGCTGCTGCGAGGGTCCGCCGTCGCGGTGCGAGAGCATGCGTGCCGTCGGATCGTAGCGATCGAGCCCGCTGCTGCCGCTCGCGATCCACGCCGCCGAGCCGCTCGCCGCCAAGCCTGCGATCTCCTCGCCATCGAGCACCACCGTGCCGTTGTTGCTGCCTACGGCCAGGGTGGGCACGAACACGCCCTTGTTGGTGCCCAGCACCAGGTGATCGAGTGTTCCGCTCACGCGCGCGACCGCGTTGACCTGGTTATCCGGGAACATGCCGTTGTGATAGGTCTTGCAGGTGGTGGTGTCGATGGTCGCGCCCGCCGTGTAGTTGCACACGCTCAGGCCGCCCGAGGTGCCCGCGTAGATCAGACCGGTTCCGATGCTCGGCTCCCAGGGCAGTAGCGCGAGCACGTCGCCCAGGAGATTGCTGCTGTCGATGGCGGCGCTCGCGCCGCTGGTCGCGTGTCCGCCGTCGAAGCGGTCCACCTGCGGGGTGGGGTCGCCGATCAACACCTGATTGGCGGAGTCGGCCGCGACCGCGTTCACGGCCGCAGAGTTGATCGTGGTGTTGACGCTGCTGAAGGGCGAGATGAGCTGGCTCTGACCGGAGCCGAGCACGACGAAGGTGACGAAGTCGGTGGCGCTTTGGCCCGCGTTGTCGCGCACGGTCAGCGTCACGCGGTGCTTGCCCAGCTCGGGCGCGTCCAGCGCCGGACCGCTTCCGTTGCCGAAGGCGCCGGCGATGCTGTCGAGCCAGGATAGGGTGACCCCTTGGCCGCTGCCCGCGCCCGCGAAGTCGATCGGTGTGTCGGTCGAGAACGGCTGGGTGTCCGAGTTGTTCTGGGTGACGGAGGTGATGCTCGCGGTCGGCGGCGGCGGCAAGCCGACCATCACCGTGACGCTGGCGCAGCCTTTGAGGGTCGAGTCCTGCGGGTCGGTCGCGCACAGCTTGAGGATGTGGGTGCCGGCGCTCAGCGAGGGCACGCTGCGTTGCGCGCCGCTGCCCAGAGCGCCGTCCAGGTTGCTGCTCCACTGAAGGCCGCTGCTCAGCGCGCCGCTCTCGGGGTCGCTGCAGCTGCCGCGCAGCTGCACGCTGGTGCCCGCGATCAGCTTCTGGCCGCTGCTGGGCCGGCTGATGCGGCAGATCGGCGCGAGGTTGGTCGACCCGCCGGCGTCGGTGCCGCCGTCGCTGCCGCCGGCGTCGCCGCCGCCATCGGCCGGGGCCGCATCCGCGGGCGCGGCATCCGTGCCACCGTCGTCCGGGCCTGTCGCGGCGTCGCTGCCGCCGTCGGCGCCGGCGTCCATGCCGGCGTCGCCAGCGCCATTGAGGTTGCCGCCGCTGATTGGGCTGCAGCTCCCCTGCTTGCAGGTCTGTCCAGAATCACAGAACCGGCTCAAGCACGCCCGGTCCAGACGGATCGAGAGCTGGCTGGTCTTGTTCTGCACGAACGACGCGCGCGCTGCCTGCTCGACCACCTTGGTGCCGCCAAGCCAGCCGCTCGCGGTGACCGTGATCGGTCCCAGCGGTCCGCCGTCGTGCACGAGGGTGAGCTTGCGCGGGAAGCCTTGCTGGAGCAGGTCCGCGGAGGACGATTGGCCGGCGGTGAGGCCGGTTACCGCGATCTTCACCCGATCGATCTCGGCCGGCACATCGAGATCGCTGTCCACGCGCACCGAGAGCTGGGTCAGCGGGGCGGCCTTGCTCGCGCAACCCGAAAGCGCCGTGGCCAGCGCGAGCGCCCACAGCGTGCCGGCCGCGCGCGCTGTCATCGTGCGACCTCCACGTGGATGACCGGAGGCATGAAGTCGCCCGCCGCCGGCGTTGGCTTGCTCGAGCCACCGCCGGCCAGCAGCACGGTGGTCACCACCGCGCCGGCGGCGACCGCCCCGACCGCCGCCCAGAACGGCCACTGCGCGGTCAGCGGCCGGTCGCGCGCGCGCTCCTGCGCCGGAGCGCTGGACGCGGCCGGCGTGGGCTTGGGCGCGGCTGCGGCGACCTGTTCGGGCGAGGGCGCGCTTGTCAGCTGCAAGCTGAGCTCGCTCGAGCCTCCGTCGGCGAGCTCGAAGGGCTGTCTGTCCAAGAGCTGGCCGCCGCGCTTGGCGCTGGCCACGTGCGAGCCGGGGTCGATCGGGATCGCCACGTCGAGCTGCGCCGCGAGCAGCGTGCGGCCGTCGATCGCGATGACATCGTCGGGCTTTCGGCCCTGCGCGTGGAGCGTGATGCGCGCGAGGCGTGGCTCGATCGCGGCGAGCGCGGACTGCGCGGACTTGTGCAGATCCGCGTCCGCCTCCGGGTGCGCCTGCACGCGGCGCAGCAGCTCGGAGGCCTCGACCAGACGTCCGAGCTCCTGCAATGCGCTGGCGAGGTTGTAGGCGATGACCGGCGAGTCGTGCAGCGCGAGCGCGCGCCCGAAGCGATCAGCCGCGCCCTTCCACTGCCCTTGATCGGCGAGCTTGACGCCGTCGTCGAACAGCGCGCGCGCCGAGGCTGCGCGGGTTGCCTCGCTCTCACCGGCTTGCGCGAGGGCACGGCCGGACGCGCTCAGCGCGAGCAGCGCGCACAGGCACCACGCCAGCCGGCGCACGCGCGCAGCCGTACGCGAGTCAACAGCGAGCTTCATCGCATCGATCCAAAGCGGGGGGGTCCGATCAGAAGTCGAGGTTGCGGTACAGCTTCTTGGGCGGGTGGGCGTTCGGTTTGTGCGCGGACCCGGATCGGGTCCCAGCACTGGCTGCGGGCCGCGAGAGGTGCCGCGCGCCGTTGGCGCGCCGGGCGCGCGGGGAGGGGTTTTCGGGCACGGCCTTGGTGGCCCGCGGCGCGGGCCCGGGCGGCGCCGTAACGGCCGGCTCGGCTGGCTGCTGCGCGACCGGCGGGGCCGCGGGCGCAGGCGGCGTGTGGCTGGACGCTTGCGCGGGCGGGGCGGCGACCGGCTGGGGGGCGTTCGCGCTTGGGGCGCGCGTGGCGCCCGTACTGTCCCCGCGGCGCGCGAGCAGGACGATCGCGCCCACGAGCGCCAGCGCGACCAGACCGAGCGCGAGCCACTTGCGCCGGCCCTGCAACACGGCGAGCGGCGTCGGGCTCGCCGCCGCGAACGGGTCCTTGGCCGACTGCATCAGCAGCTGGGTGAACTGGCCGGGGCCCTGGGCGGCCGAGCCGTTCTGCACCACCGTGAGCGCGTCGGGCAGCGCTTGCGCCACGCGGTTGAGCGCGTCGCGCATCTGCGTGGCGCTGGCGAAGCGCTGCTCGCGCTCGCGCGACAGAGCCCGCGCCAATACGTCGGACAGCTCCTTGCCCAGCTCGGGCCGTAGCTCCGCCAAGCGCGGTGGCTCGTGGGTGATGATCTCGGCCAGCAGATCGGCGGCATTGTCGCCGTCGAAGGGAACGCGTCCCACCAGCAGCTCGAACAGGATCACGCCCATCGCGTACACGTCCGCGCGCGCGTCCAGATCGTCGCGCGCGCGCAGCTGCTCCGGGGCCATGTAGCACGGCGTGCCCACCGCCACCCCGGCCTCGGTGAGGCGGCGCGTGCGCGCGGGCGCGCCCGGCGCGCTCGCCGGCGTTTCGTCCTGCGGAACGTTCATGCGGGCGATGCCGAAGTCGAGGAGCTTCGGGAACACCCCGTCGCTATCGCTGATCAGGAAGAGGTTCTCGGGCTTGAGATCGCGGTGCACCACGCCGGCTCGGTGCACCGCATCGAGCCCGCTCAGACACTGGGCCACGAAGCGGACCGCGTCTCGGACCTGCAGCGGTGGGCCCTGCGCCATGCGGTCGGCCAGCTCGCCGCCTTCGAGCAGCTCCAGCACCATGTACGGGACGCCGTGCTCGGTGGTGCCGAAGTCGAACACGTCGACCACGAAGCGGTGCTTGATCGCCGCCGCCATGCGCGCCTCGGCGATGAAGCGTTCGGCCAGAGCATCCTGGTCATCGCCGCGCGCCTGCAGGAACTTCACCGCAACCTCGAGGCCGATCGATTCGTGCACGGCCGCCCAGACCGCACCCATTCCGCCTTTGCCGACCTCGCGCACCAGTCGGTACTTGCCGCCGATGAGGGCGCCGGGCTCCAGGCCCGGCAGCGCGGGGGCCGGCCCTCCGGGCGCGCGATCGCCGATGCGTGACGCCACTCCGTGCCGCTTGGCGCTGCGCGGCCCGCTGGCCGGCGGCGTGCCGGCGTCGCCCGCTCCAGGCACGGACGCCGAGTTACGCTGAGAACCGCTCATTGCACCAATCGTCCCGCAAGCGAAGCCTGTCAGTATCCCTTTCTACTGTATGGCCCGAGCCCCGTCGCGGCTGCATGCGGAAGCCGGGCAGGTCGCATTTTTGCGGGAGGATGTGGGTGCGGGATGCGTTGCGTTGCACATGTAAGCGGGACTTGCGAACCCTTGTGCCAAATGACCGATCACGAGTCGCGAGGCTTTGGCTCGCGCACAAGGGAGTCGGCGCGACTCCCTGACAATCAAAGCAGAAATCAGAGTTTGTGATTCGATCCCGAATCGCGAGCTCTGATTTAGTTGCGGCGGCGCCGCCTGCGCAGCGACCACGCTGCGCCGAACGCCAGCAGCCCGAGCCAGACGCCCGCGCCGCGCGGCGGCGCGCCGGGCAGCGCGCTGCAGCCGAAGTGACCGCCACCGCCTGCGAGCTGGCCGCTGACCTTGGGCTTGCCGCTGCTCTTGCCGGCGTCGCGGCCCGCAGGCGTTGCGGCGTCGGCCGGGCCGGCGTCGGGCGTGCTCGCATCGGGTGTGCCCGCGTCGGCGCCGCCCGGCATGCCCGCATCGGGTTTGCCCGCGTCGCCGCCACCGGCGTCAGGCGCGCCGGCGTCGGCGGCGTTCATGCCGCAGCTGCCCTGCCCGCAAAAGCCCGAGCGGCACTGGTTGGGCTTGGCGCAGCTTTCGCCGTCGTTCAAGCCGCAGTGCTGGTCGGCGTCGCAGACGTCGACGACGCACTGCGCGTCTCGCGCGCACGGCATGCCGTTGACGCGGCGCTGGGCGCAGATGCCGGTGTCCGCCTCGCAGAAGAAGCCGCTCGCGCACTCGGCGTCCTGCCGGCACTCCACGCACTGCTGCAGCGTCGAGTCGCACTTCGCGCTCAGACATTGCTCGCCGCTGCTGCACGGGCCGTGCGTGTTCTGGTAGCCGCAGGCGCCCTGGTCGCACACCTGCGAGCGGCACACCTCGGCCGCGTTCGAGCCGGTGCAGGGACCGTCGCCGTTGACGTATCCGCAGCTCGAGTCCTGACCGTCACACACGTCGCTGCGACACACCCCGGCCGAGCCGCAGGGCGCGCCGTTGGCCGCGCCGCAAGCGCCGTCGCTGCTGCACACGCCCGAAATGCACTGGGCGCCGCGGTCGCAAGCCGCGCCGCCGGGCATCGCCCCATTGGCCGCGGATGGCTGGCACTGCCCGCCGTCACAGTAGTGGCCGGTGGTGCACTCCGCGTCGGAGCCGCAGCTGGTGCCGCAGGCGCCGGACGCGCCGCAGATCGCGCTGCGGCACTCCGAGGCCAGGCCGCACGCGGCGCCGTCGGCCAGGCCGCACATGCCGTCGCCCGGGCACAGGCCCGAGGCGCACTGCGTCGCGCGCGTGCAGGTGTTGCCGTTGGCCAGCGCCGGCACGCACGCGCCTGAGTCGCAGTAACTGCCCGAGGCGCACTCGCTGTCCGTGCTGCAGGCGGTGCCGCACACGCTCGAGGCGCAGGCGCCCCCGCGGCAGGTGGCCGCGACGCTGCAGGCGGTTCCGTCCGGGTCGCCGCAGCGGCCGTCGGCGTTGCAGGTGAGCGAGCTGCACTGCGTGGCGCGGGCACAGGGCTCGGCATTCGACAGCGCCGGCACGCAGGCGCCGGCGTCGTCGCAATAGCTGCCGGCGGCACACTGCGCGTCGTTCTGGCAGGTGTCCGCGCAGTTGCCGCTCACGCACTGCACGCCGCGGCAGATTTCGGTCGCGGTACAGCTCTCGCCCACCGGCTTGCCGCAGAAGCCATCGCTGAAGCACACGCCGCTGCGGCAGTCGCCCTCGCCACTGCACGGCGCCCCGTTGAGCGCGCCGCACAGGCCGTCTGCCGCCACGCACACGTCCGAGCGGCAGGCGGCCGGGGTGGTGCAGGGCTCGCCGTTCTGCGCGCCGCACTTGCCGTCGGGGTCACAGATGCCGCTGCGGCAGGTCGCGGCCGTGGAGCAGTCGCTGCCGTTGGGGTCGCCGCACTGCAGATTGGCGTTGCACACCGCGCTGCGACACTCGGCCGCGGCCGAGCAGGTGCGGCCGTTGGGCAACCCGCACAGTGCGTCGGCGGCGTCGCAGGTGCCCGACATGCACACGCGCGCGGCGTTGGTCGGGTTGCAGGTCGCGTTGAGCGGCGCAGCCACCGGGATCGGCTGGCCGTTCGCGAGCTTGGCCCGGCAAGTGCCGGCGCCAATGCTCGCGGTCGGGTTGTCGCACCACTGCCCGGGGCAGTCGGCATCGACGTTGCAGGCCGTGCCGCAAGCGCCGCTCACGGTGTTGCAGATCGGTCCGGCGTGGGTGGCGCCGCTGCAGCTGGCATTGTCGCTGCAGCTGCCGCACGAGCCGTCGCTCGCGCAGAATGGGCTCAGTGCCGACGGGCAGGCCGCGCTCGCCTGCACGCCTTGATCGCCGTTGCAGCCGACGCAAGCGTGGCTCGACGTGTCGCACACCGGCGTGGTGCCGGCGCACTGGCTGGTGTTCTGCGCGCCGCACGCCACGCACTGGTTGGCGGCGGTGTCGCAGACCGGCGTCGCGCCCGCGCACTGCGCGTCGTCGCGGCAGGGCTCGCACTTGCCGGCGTTGGTCCCTGTGGCAATGCACAGGCCGCTGGTGCACTGCGCGTCGGCGGTGCAGGTCCCGTGGCCGGCATCCACGCCGCAGCGATGGCTGGCGGCGTCGCACGCGCCGCTCTGGCACACCGCCATGGCCACCGCCGTGCTGCAAGTGCTGCCGTCGAGCGCGGGCGTGTGATTGACCGACACCGGCAGCGCCGCGCCGTTGGCGAGTTGCGCCGTGCACGAGCCGGCGTCGCACCAGTTGCCGACGCCGCAGTCGCTGTCGCGCTGGCACTGGGTGCTGCAGGAGCCGTCGCCGGCGCAGTACGGCGCCGAGCCAGGGCAGGGCAGGGTCGCCAGCGAGCCGTCGTTGCCGTTGCAGCCGGCGCACTGATGGGCCCCGCCGTCGCACAACGGGAGCATGCCCGTGCACTGGCCGGCGTTGCCGGTCGTGCACTGCACACACTGGTTGGCGGCGGTGTCGCAGGCCGGGTTGGCGCCGCCGCACTGGGCGTCGCCGTTGCACGGCTCGCACTTGCCGGTGTTGGCGCCCGAGAGCACGCACACGCCCGCCGTGCAGTCGGCGTCCGCGCCGCAGGTGCCGTTGCCGAGGTCGATGCCGCACTGGTTGCTGGCCGTGTCGCAAACGCCGCTGCTGCAGACCGCCAGCGCGGCGGGCGAGCTGTTGCTCGAGCAGGTGCCGTCGAGCGCGGGCGAGTGGCCGGCGACCGTAGGCAGGGCGGTGCCGTTGGCCAGCTTCGCGCTGCAGCTGCCCGCATTGCACCAGTTGCCGGTGCCGCAGTCGCTGTCGCGCTGGCACTGGGTGCTGCAGGAGCCGTCGTCGGCGCAATACGGCGCCGAGCCCGAACACGGCAGCGTCGCCCCGGATCCGTCGTTGCCGTTGCAGCCGGCGCAGGCACTGGCCGTGGTATCGCACAGAGGCGTGGTGCCGCTGCAGCGCGCGGCGTTGCTGGCGGTGCACTCCACGCATTGGTTGCTGGTGGTGTTGCACGCGGGCGTGCTCCCGCCGCACTGCGCGTCGTCGCGGCACGGCTCGCACTTGCCGGCGTTGGCGCCGGATGCGATGCACAGGCCGCTGGTGCACTGGGCGTCGGAGCTGCAGCTGCCGTCGCCCAGGTCGATGCCGCACTGGTTGCTGGTGGTGTCGCACACCCCGCTGCTGCAGACCGCGACCGCCGCGCTCGAGCTGTTGCTCGAGCAGCTGCCGTCGAGCGTCGGGCTGTGCCCGGATTGAGCGGGCATGGCCGTGCCGTTGGCCAGCTTGGGTGTGCAGCTGCCGCTGCTGCACCAGTCGGTCGACGCGCAGTCGGAGTCGCTCAGACATCCGCAGGTGTCCTGCGGCCGCTGTGAGCGCGCGGCGCTCGAGTAGTCGAAACAGATCGGCTCGGCGGCGTTGCAGCGCGGAGGGAGTCCGCTGCCGGAGTCGCTGTTGCAGGCCACGCAGGCGGAGGTCAAGGTGCTGCACAGGCCGCTCATGCAGACCGCGAGCGCGACCGCGCTCGAGCAGCTGCCGTTGAGGGTCGGGCTGTGCCCCGCGACCGTGGGCAGGCCGGCGCCGTTGGCCAGCTTGGGCGTGCAGCGGCTGTTCGCGGTGTCGCAATAGCGGTCCGGCCCGCACTCGCTGTCCTGGCTGCAGCTGCCGTACTTGACCGAGACGCGGTTGACGTCGATGCCGGTGATGCCGCCGCCTGAGTTGGTGATGCGGTAGGTGAGGGTGTTGGTGCCGATCGCGAAGTTGGCGTTGGCCGGACCGATCGAGAAGTAGTGGAAGTACGCCCAGGGGCTACCGGTCGCGGCGGCGGTGGCGCTGATCACCTGGGTGCCGTTGAGGTAGATGGCCAGGTCGTCGTCGAAAGTCAGCAGCGTCACCAGCGAGGCCGTGGTCAGGTCGGCGCCGCTCGGGATGGTGAAGGTGGTGCTGTAGTCGTAGTAATGGTTGCCGCAGATCGGCACCCCTCCGATCGAGGTGTTGCACTCGGCGTAGTCGAGCGAGATCCAGCGCGAATAGCCGGGTGAGGCCCAGCCGCCGCCGACGCCCGTCACCACCGCGGCGCGCGGCACCGAGCCGGTGCGGTTGGGGTCGTTGGTGGCGACGACGGTGTAGTGCGGGTCGTTCACCGTGGTCCCGGCGGTGCTGCTGGCGAGCTGCTGGTGCGCGGCGTCGACGCCCGTCTCGTATACATCGGTCACGCTGGAGACCAGCGCGGAGGCCTGCACAGCCACCGGCGGCGGCGGCGCGGCGGGCTTGCCGCTCGAGCAGCCGGCGGCGGCGAGCGCGGCGAGGATCGCGAGCACCGAGGTCGTGGCCGCCGGCCGCGGCCGCGCCTGTCGGCGCGCCGCCTGCGTGCTGCGGCCCGGGCTGTCGATTGCGACGCTACGCGACGTCATCGTGTACCTCCGAATCTCGATTTCCTTGCAGCCTTCAGTCGAATGCGGCTCGCCCGGCGGCGCCGGGTCGATGATGTGCACCTCGACCCGGCGATTGGTCTGGCGCCCGGCCGCGGTCGCGTTCGATTCGCGCGGTCGGGTTTCGCCGCAGCCGTAGGCCTCGAGCCGCTCGGCGTCGATGCCGTGATCGACCAGCCAGCGCGCGACGCTGCGCGCCCTCTGTCGCGACAGCTCCATGTTGTGCTTGTCGCTGCCACGGTCGTCGGTGTGCCCCTCGATGCGGAGCTTGCGTAGCTTGGAATTGGCGGCGATCACCGCGCGCACCTCGTCGAGCACCGGCTCCGAGGCCGGCAGCACCTTGGCGCGGTTGGTCGCGAATTCCACGCGCTGCAGGATCACGATCTGCCCGCTCTCCACGCGCACCGTCTTGGGGCAGCCCTTTGTCTCGGCCTTGCCGGGCACCATCGGGCAAGCGTCGTCCGCGTCGAGCACGCCGTCGCCGTCGTTGTCCGGGTCTGGACAGCCGTCCTCGTCCTCGAAGCCGTCCTTGTCCTCGGGCTGCTCCGTGCACTTGTCGTCGACGTCGGCGATGCCGTCGCCGTCGTTGTCGGGGTCGGGGCAGCCGTCCTCGTCTTGGAAGCCGTCGGTGTCCTCCGGCTCGTTTGGACATTGATCGGCTGCGTCGGCGATGCCGTCCTTGTCGTTGTCCGGATCGGGACAACCGTCGTCGTCCTCGAAGCCGTCGCGGTCTTCAGGCTCGTCCGGGCAGCGATCGACCGCGTCGAGCAGGCCGTCGTGATCGCGATCGGACGGAGGCGGCGGCGCAGGCGGCGGCGGAGGCGGCGGCTCGCGCCGCGCGGGCGAGTAGCCGAGCAGTGCGATCAACTGGTATTGCGGCGCACCGTAGCCCGCGGTCAGCCCCGGCCCGCCGGAGAAGCCCAAGAGCAACGGGTCGACCACGCGCCACTTGATGCCGAGCAGCGCCAGCAGCGGGGTGTTGAAGCGTTTGAAGAAGTGGTTGAAGTCGGTCGAGCCGAAGATCTCGGCGTGCAGCGTGAGGTCATCGTGGGCCAGCGGCAGCAGCGCGCCCAGCCCCAGCGTGCCCTCCTGCCCCACGTCGCCGCTGCTGAAGGCCGAGCGCTTCACGCGCAGGTGCGTCCCGGCGTTGGCGACGATGTGCAGTTTGCCGATCGCCACCTCGGCGAGCAGCGCCGGCAAGAAGGTCACGCTGCGCTCGCCGACGTAGGCCTGCTGGCTGTCGGCGCCGCGCGCCAGGGGCAGGGTGGCGGCGACCTGCAGCGCGAGCCCGAAGGGCGCGTCCCGATCACCGACCAGGCGGTAGCGCCCGCCGACCCAGGGATCGCCGAGCCGCGCCCCGTCCGCGGAGGCGCCCAGCGGGTTCGCATCGCCTTGCATCAGCGGCGTGCCCTCGACGCCCGCGAACAGCGCTGCGCGCTCGCCCAGACCCACCGCCGCGGTCAGCTCCAGGTTCAACGCATCCTGCACCACGGCGCTCTTCTCTGTGACCGTGTTGCCAGTGCGCGTCTCGTAGACCAGCGAGTCGCGCGCGTAGTCGACGTACAGCCCCGCGTTCCAGCGGCCGGGCCCGGGCGTGAGCGGCCGGCTCAGCGAGAATCCATCCTCCAGGCTCGCGGGCGGTCGAAATTGATCGAGCCGGACGCCCTGCGCGAGCACCACGCTCGGTAGCAAGGCAAACGCGGCCTGTACTGCGAGGACTGCGGCACGGCGCCGTGGGCTCAGCATCAGCAGATCTCCGGGACGAAGAGTGGTGGAGGCTTCTCGTCCAGCAGAGCGCTCGAGCGAGCGCGCCATCATCATGGGACGCGAAGACAAGCACGAAAATTGTAACGAGGGCGCGCGGCGCAAACAACGCTTTCAATGCAGGCAGGCGCGCAGCGGTCGCCTGCGGTAAGGACGCGGGCGTGGTTGTCCGACGCCGCCCCACCTGGCGTTGCAGCCATGCGCGCGCGCACGTGGCGCTCGATCATGCCGTCACGGATGTGCACCCAGTCGCCGTGCCGCACGGCCTAGCAGGCTGCGGAAGAACTCCGAGGGAGTGCATCTCGAGTGAGGTGGGTCCGGATGCAAGGCGCGAGACCGATGGAATACTCGCCGTATTTCGAGGGCTCGCAACGCCGCAGCCGGGCCCAGATCGCTCGAAAGGCGCCTTGAGCGGGTTCTTCCGCAGCCTGCTAGGACGGCGGCTCGTCGAATCGAGCGCCGCCGAGCTTGGCAGGGCCGAGGCGTCAGCGATCGTTGGCGGCGCGTGCCGGGGGCTCGCTTGCGACGGCCGAGGTCTGCGGGGCGAAGAAGCCGCTGGTCGGGGCGCGCTGCGCGTAGTCGGGCAACGGCTTGCTGAGCTCGGCCCAGTCGATCTCGGCGTCGCCCGGCAACCCGGCGAACTGCATCAGCCCGAGCTCCTCGTAGGCGGGGCGAACCGACTCGGTCAACAGACCCACCTTGTTCAGGTTCGGCATGATGCGGGTGAACAGCAGATTGCGGAACGAGTCCATCTGTCCGGCGGCTAGAAACAGCCGCCGGCCTTCGCCGGGGTCGAAGCCGTAGTGCTCGAACACGTCGCTGGGCACGATGCGCTCGCGCATCACGCGGCAGGCCTCGACCGCGAATTGCGCGCGATCCTCGATCTCCGGAGCGCTCAGCGACTTCACGAACTGTTCCATGTAGGCGACGCCGAATGCGACGTGGCGCGCCTCATCGCGCGTCACCAGCTCGAGGATGTCGACCAGCAGCGGGTCGGCCGCCATCGCCTTCTGCACGTGGAACGCTGCCAGCGCCAGCGACTCGATGATCAGCTGCATGCCGATGAACTTCAGGTCCCAGCGCGGGTCGGTGAGGATCTTGTCGAGCAGCGCCTTGAGGTGGCGGTTGACCGGGTAGACGATGCCGACCTTCTCGTGCAGATAGCGCCCGAATACCTCGACGTGGCGCGCCTCGTCGAAGGTCTGCGAGGCCGCGTAGAGCTTGCCGTCATAGGTCGGCGCGCAGCTCACCAGCTGCGAGGCCACCAACAGCGCGCCCTGCTCGCCGTGCAGGAACTGCGACATGGTCCAGGCGTGGTTGTGCCAGGCGAACTCGTTTCTCTCCTCCTCGTCGAGCGCGAGGAACGAATCCCAGCTCGCGTAGGGGTTCTCGCCGCCTTCGATCATGGGCGAGGCGCTGCGCGGATGGGTGCGGTTCCAGTCGATGTCGAGGTCCGCGTTCCAGTTGCGCTCCTTGCCCAGGCGGTAGAGCTTGCGCAGCTTCTTGTCCGCTTCTTGGTAGCTCCACACGTAGGAGCCGGTGAGCGGCGTGTGGAAGATCTCGGCGACTTGCTCCACGTCGGCGGGCGAAAGGCGACCGGCGATGTCGTCGGAGTCGCTCCAGGTCACCACGTTCGCGGGCGGTCCATCTACGAATTTGACCATGATCGCGTGCTCCTCGGTTACCGCTTTGATGCCAGGTGGGCGGCCATGACTTGATCGAGCGAGCCGAGCACCAGCTCGGCCACGAAGTCGCCTTCTTCGGGCGTGTTGACGCCGAGCTGCATCAGCAGGCCGACCAGCGAGGCGTGTACCGCCTCGATCACGGCCCGGGCCTGGTCGCCGTTGAGCTCCGGGAAGAGCTGCCGCGCGGCCTCGACCGCGATCTCGCGGTGCCGTTCGCCGACCACGCGCAGGTGCTCGCGCAGCTCGTGGTCGGTGCGCGACGCCATCTGCAGCTCGAGCGCGGCCACGTAGTCGGGGCGCCTGTAGATCGACCACAGCAGCCGCAGCCCGGAGTGGAAGCGCTCGGCATCGGAGACGCCCGCGGGAAAGCGTCCGAACGCCTGCTCGTAGTGGTCACCCAGCTGGTTGTAGAGGTGGTCGACCGCGGCGGCGAGCAGTGCGGCCTTGGTTGGGAAGTGGTGCAGCCGGGCGCCGCGCGAGACGCCGGCGCGGCGCTCGACCTCGAGCGTGGTCGCACCGCGGTAGCCGAGCTCGACCAGCGCTTCGATCGTGGCCGTCAGCAGCAGGCGCCGCGTGCCGTCCCGACGCTCCTTCTGGGTGCGGCGTGGGGTCGAGGTGGGTTCGGAGAGCACGAAGGCAACATAGACGGGTTCTCATAAACCGTCAATCCGGTTTGTTTATTTGTTCTCGAGTCGTTGATGCTGAACATAAGATCAGGTATTCTGACCCACCCGTGTCCGCGTCCATCCTGACGTTGAAGCTGCCGCCCTTGCCCCAGAGCGTTCCGCTCGCGGAGCAGCTCCCGGCTGGCCGGCTGATCGAGATCGCGGGCGAGCCCGCGGGCGCGCAGATGACCACCGCCGTGGCCTGCCTGCGCCGAGCCCAGGCGCGCGGCGAGACCAGCGCGTGGGTGCAGCGCGCGGGCGGCTCGCTCTTTCCGCCCGATCTCGCCGACAGCGGCGTCGATCTCGGCGCGCTGCTGGTAGTGAACGTGCCTGCGCGCGCCGGCGCGGCCGCGCCGGCCAAGGCCGCCGAGCTGCTGCTGCGCTCGGGCGGCTTCGGCATGGTGGTGATCGATCTGACCGGCGCGCCGCCTCCGCGCGACCTCGCCTGGCAAGGTCGGCTGCTCGGGCTCGCGCGCGAGCACGGCAGCTTCGTGCTGCTGCTCAGCGACGGCCGCGACGAAGCCGGCGCGCGCGCCTCGCTCGGCCCGCTGGTCAGCCTGTGCCTGGCGCCGCGCCGCCTTCGCCTCGAGCGCGGGCTGTTCGCGATCGAGCCGACCGTGCGCAAGGACAAGTCCGGCCTGTTGTGCGGGCTCGCGCAGGAGCGCCGGCGAGGACCCTGGGGCCTGCTGTGATCGCCTGTGTGGATGCGCCGGCGCTGGCGCTGCAGCTTTTGCTGCGCGCGCACCCGGAGTGGAGCGCCGACCCGGTGGTGGTGGTCGAGGACGACCGCCCGCTGGCGCCGATCCTGTGGTGCAATCGTCCCGCGCGCGAGCAGCGCATTCGCCGCGGCGCGAGCTTCGCCCAGGCCAAGGCGTTGAGCGCCAAGCTCCACGCCGAGGTGGTGCCCGAGCACGCGCTCGAGGCGGCGGTCGACGCGCTGTTCGCGCTGCTCACCGCGTTCTCGCCCGCGGTGGAGCCGGTGCTCGCACAGCCGGGGCTGTTCTGGCTCGACCCGCAGGGCATGGACGGGCTGTTCGGCAACCTCGAGCGCTGGGCCGAGCGCGTGCACGACAAGCTGCGCGCCGAGCGCTACGTGACGGCGGTGGTGGTGGCTTCCAGGCGCGCGTGCGCCTTCGCCCTGGCGTGCACGCGCACGGGGCCGCTGGTGATGCGCGACCCCGAGCGCGAGCGCGCGCTGTTCGCACGCGTGGCGCTCGAGCGGCTCGGTATCTCGCCCAAGCTGCGCGACGAGCTCGCGCTGCTCGAGATCCACGACGTGGGCGCGCTGCTCGCGCTCGAGCCTGGTCCGCTGCGCATTCGCTACGGCCAGGAGGCGGCGCGGCTGCACGACTTCCTCAGCGGCAAGAGCTGGACACCGCTGCTGCCACGGGTGCCTGTCGCGCCGCTGCGTGTGGAGCTCGAGGTAGACCCCCCGGACGATGACAGCACGCGGCTGCTGTTCGGGCTCAAGGCCGCGCTGCACGGGACGGCCGAGCGCCTGCGCGCGGAGCAGCACGCGATCGCTGCGCTGGACATCGAGCTCGAGCTGGAGCGCAAGCTGCCTGCCCGCCGCGAGCGGATCGAGCCCGCCGCGCCCACGCTCGACGTGCCGCAGCTCGTCGATCTGTTACGGCTGCGCTTGGGCTCCGGCAGCGCGAAGCCGTTTGCGGGGCGGGTCGAGCGCATCGTGGTGACGATCGAGCCCCTGCGCGTGCACCCGCGCCAGCTCGCGATCCAACATGGCGACAAGCCGCGCGATCTCGAGGCAGCGTCGCGCGCCATCGCCCGGCTGCGCGCGACCTTCGGCCCAGAGGCCGTGACCTGCGCGCGCCTGCTCGACGCGCATCTGCCCGAGGCCGCGTTTCGCTTCGAGCCCACGCGCGCGCTGCGCCTGCCGCAGCCTGCGACCGCCGCGGGCGAGCCACCGCTGGTGCGGCGCGTGTATCCGGCGCCGCTCGCCCTGCCGCCGCTGCCCAGCCACGAGCCCGAAGCCTGGCTCGGCCGCCACGGCGCGGTCACCAGCATGCTCGGCCCGCATCGCATCTGCTCGGGCTGGTGGGCGGCCCCCGGCGCGGTCGAGCGCGACTACTACTTCGTCGAAACCCAGAAGGGCAAGCTGCTCTGGCTCTACTACGACCGCCCGCGCAGGCGCTGGTACCTGCACGGCGTGGTGGATTAGTGCAGCGTCCGCGAGATGGGATCAAGGGATCGTGAGCGAGGTGGGTCCGAGCGCAAGGCGCCGCAGCGCAGGAATACTCCGTATATTTCAAGCTGTGGCAACGCCGCGATCGGGCCCGCAGCGCTCGCGAGGATTGATCCCATTTCGCGGACGCTGCACTAGATTCAGCCGAAGCGATAGCGGGCGTGACATGACGGCGCGAGGGTGATCTTCGTCGCGACCGAGATGTTGGGGCTTGCGCTCGGCATTCGCGGGCGGACGTTTTCCGCGTGATGAGGGGAATCGGCCTGCGCTTGGTCGTCCAGGCGGCCGTCGTGATGTTGCTGTCGATCGCGACGCCTGAGGCATTGGGGGGATGCAGCTTCGACCCCTCCGCGAACCCCAAACACGGCTGCAACGCGCTTTGCGCGGTGTGCGAAGACGGCTTCTGCTTGTCCAAAGGCGGCGATGCGGGCGCCGATGCCGGCCGCGGCTTGAGCGAGCGAGCAGGTGCGGACGCCGGCGCGACCGGACACGCCGGTGTCGATGCCGCCTCCGCGCTGAGCCCGGGCGCCGCATCGATGCCGCGCTGTCCGCAGGCCGAGGCGACCGCCGAGCATTGCGATGGGATCGACAACGACTGCGACGGAAAGATCGACGAAGACAGCGACACGGCCTGCTATCCGGACGGTACGGCGGGCTGCACCGGATCGACGCAGTCAGGCGAGCCTTGGAGCTGCACCGGCGCGTGCAAGCCCGGAGCGCAGCGCTGCAGCGGCGGCAAGCTCGGAGCCTGCGGCGGCGCGGTCACGCCCTCCAGCCTGGACGGTTGCACCACTTCCGGCACTGCGACCGACGATGACTGCGACGGCAAGCTCGACGAGGACTGCGCTTGTACGAGAGGTCAGAAACAAAGCTGCTATAGCGGTCCGGTGGGTACGCTCGGCGTCGGTACCTGCGTGAGCGGCGTCCAGACCTGCGACGCCAGCAGCCGATTCGGCGCTTGCGTCGGCGCCGTCGTCCCGGTGGCCGAGAGCTGCCGGAATCAGGGCGCCGATGACGACTGCGATGGCACGGCCGACGATGTCCCCGGCGTCGGCGACCCCTGCACCGATACGACCAAGAAGGGTCTGTGCCAGACGGGCACGCTGCAGTGTCCGGGCTCGGGCGCCGAGCTGCCCCGCTGCGTGACGCCCGCGCCCGCCGCCCGCGAGGCGTGCGACGGCAAGGACGACGACTGCGACGGCACGACCGACGAGGACTTCGATCTGCAGCACGACGCGGCCCACTGCGGCGCTTGCGACACGCGATGCACGTCCGGCCAGAGCTGCTGCAGCGGCCACTGCAGCGACACCGCCAGCGACGAGAGCCACTGCGGCACGTGCGAAGCCTCGTGCGCGGCCGGTTTCGAGTGCTGCGGCGGGACCTGCGAGGATAGCCAACAAGACGAGAACAACTGCGGCGCTTGCGGTGTGACCTGCGGGGTGGGCGCGACCTGCTGCCGCGGCGCATGCGTCGACCTCGCCAGCAGCGACGACGATTGCGGCGCCTGCGGGCGCCCCTGCACGAACGGGCTGAGCTGTTGCTCCGGGGCGTGCGTCGACCTCAGCACGTCCACCGCCGACTGCGGGACCTGCGGCAACAATTGCGGCTTGCTCGGCGTGACTTGCAGCTGCGTGGCCGGCGCTTGCAAGGGTGCGCTCGGCAACCTGTGCGTCTTGTGATCATGCTCGAGCACCAGCCACACCTGCAGGACTCGCTGATAGGCGCCAGCATCGACGGCCGCTACACCATCCGCGAGATGCTCGGCCGCGGCGGCATGGGGGTGGTCTACGGCGGCGCGCACGACGGGCTGGGGCGGGCGGTCGCGATCAAGGTGCTCACTGCGCGCTGGGCCTCGGACGAGGTCGCGGTCGAGCGCCTCTTGCGCGCGGCGCGCACCGCGAGCTCGCTCTCGCACGGCAACATCGTCGACGTCACCGACCTCGGCCGCCTGCCGGACGGACGCCCGTACCTGGTCATGCCCAAGGTGCAAGGCACCGACTTCGCCTCCCTGCTCGCCTACGCCGGGCCGCAACTGCCCAGGCGCGTGGCCGAGTTGCTCGGCGGGATCGCCTCGGCGCTCGACTTGATTCACGTCAAAGGGTTGGTGCACCGCGACATCAAGCCCGAGAACCTGATGTACGTGGTGCGCGAGGACGGGTCGGAGACGGTGATGCTGCTCGACTTCGGGATCGCTACGCTGGTCCGGTCGAACCAGCCGCGGTTGACCCGCGAGGGCACCATCTTCGGCACCCCGGAATATCAGCCACCGGAGGTCTCCGACGGCCGCCTGCCGGACGGCCGGGGCGACGTGTATGCGTTGGCCACCGTGGTGTTCGAGCTGATCACCGGTAGGCTGCCGTTCCATGCCGACGATCGGGGTCAGATCCTGGCCAAGAAGCTGGGGCGCGACCCACCCACGCTCGAACGTGTGAGCGGCAAGCGCTTTCCGCTCGAGGTGGAGGCCGTGATCGCGCGTGGACTGGCGCGCGATCACGCCATCTTCGGCAGCGGCCTTCCGCAAGCGCGTCCGCGGCGTCGATCGCCCCATCGCCGCAGGCTGCGGCCGCGGCGTCTCCTGATCCGGCCGCGCTGCGACCCGCTTCTGCCGCCTCGCAACGCGCTTCCGCCGGGGCGCCACCCCATCCCGTCACGGCGCCGGTTGCGGCCGCGCCAGCCCCCGCCGCGGGCTCGTCTCCGGCTGTAACGCCCGCCGCGCCAATGGCGCAGCCGGAGCTGCTTCGCCTCGCCACCGAGGCCGATCCTTCGTATGCGCCGGCGTGGCGCAACCTCGGGCTGGCGCTCGAGCGTCAACGGCGGACCCGGGAGGCCGTGGCCGCGTACCGCAAGTGCCTGCGGCTCGCGCCCGACGGTCTGCGAGCCGACAAGATACGCGAGCGCATCGCCACGCTGCGCCAGCGCGCATGCGGCGCCTGCTGAGGCTGTGTCCGATGCGGCCTCCCAGGCGCCCCGCGCGGCTCACTTGTACTTGTAGAACCCCCGCCCGGTCTTGCGGCCGAGCCAGCCGGCCGAGACGTGGTTGCGCAGGATCGTGGGCGGGCGGTACTTGTCGTCGCCGAACTCGCGGTGCAGCACCTCGGCCATGTAGAGCACGGTGTCGAGGCCGATCAGATCCGCCAGCTCGAGCGGACCCATCGGGTGGTTGAGCCCGAGCTTGGCCCCGCGGTCGATGTCCTCCGGGCCGCCGAGCCCTTCCTGCAGCGCGAAGCAGGCCTCGTTCAGGAACGGGATCAGCATTCGGTTGACGATGAAGCCGGGCATGTCGTTGGCGCCGATCACGTCCTTGCCCATGCGCGCAGCCAGCTCGCGCGCGAGCTGCACGGTCGCGTCCGAGGTCTGCAGCCCGCGGATGATCTCGACCAGCCGCATCACCGGCGCCGGATTCATGAAGTGCATGCCGATCACCTGCCCCGGCCGCCGCGTGTGCGCCGCGAGCTTGGTGATCGGAATCGCCGAGGTGTTGGTGGCCAGCACCGCGTGTGCCGGTGCGGCGCGGTCCAGCTGCTCGAACACCTGGCGCTTGACCTTGTCGTCCTCGGTGGCCGCCTCGACCACGAAGTCCGCGTCGCCGAGCTGTCCGAGATCGGCGCCGGGATGGATGCGCCCGAGCATCGCGTCGCGCTCTGCGGCGTCGAGCTTGCCCTTGCTCACGCGCGAGGCGAGCTGCTTTTCGATCACGCGCAGTCCGGCCTGGGCCGCCTTTTCGTCGACGTCGAGCAGACGCACCGTGATGCCCACCTGCGCCGCCACCTGGGCGATTCCACCACCCATCTGTCCCGCGCCGACGATTCCCAGCACCTGCACTTGCGTCATGGTTTGCTCCGATCGCGATGTTCAGCTCCCGAGTATAGAGCCGGGCTCACCCGGGAAGAAATGCTGAGATGCGGCGGAGCGCGCTTCACGTCGATCGCGGTGCCGCGCGCGGCCGCGAGATCGCCCGAGCCGCGGCCCGTCTACGGCGGCCGCGTGGCCCGTCGGATTGACGGATGGCGCCCGCGAGATCACATATGTAGACGATGACGGCCAGCGGATGGTTTGCGGCGGCGAGCGTGCTCGGCTGGGCCGCGGTCGTGCTCGCGGCGCGGGTGGTGCGCGGGCGCATGTACGCCCGCTTCGGCGCGATCGTGCTGGGGATCCACACCCTGCTCTCGGTCGCGCTGGCGCCCGCCTTCGGGGCCGCCGCGTTCGTGGCCTACTGCGCGCTGCAGCTCGCGACCTACGTGCATTTCCTCTCGCTGGTGCGGCCGGCGATGCGGCCGGCCTGGTACCGGGCGCTGGTCAGCCTGCCGGCGTCGTGGTTCGTGGCCGGGACCTTCCTCGGTCTGCCCTGGGCGCTCGCGCTCGGGCTGGGCCTTCACCCGCCCTGGCCGTGGCTGCCCTATGGCGTGGCGCTGCTCGGGCTGTTCGATTCGCTGTTCGCGCGCGAAGAGGTGGTGGACGTGGTGCTCGACGGCGCGCGCGTGCCGGGGCTACAGCGCGTGTCGCGTGGCACGCAGCGCAGCGCCCGACCGCTGCGCATCGTGCAGATCACCGACCCGCACCTGGGTCCGTTCATGTCCGTCGCGCAGCTGCGCAGGCTGTGCGAGCGCGCCGTTCGCCGCCAGCCCGATCTGATCCTGCTGACCGGCGACTTCCTGACCATGGAGTCGCAGGGCGACCCGCGCCACCTGGCACGCGCGCTCGAGCCGCTGCGCGCGCTGCCCGGGCGGGTGTTCGCATGCCGCGGCAACCACGACCTCGAAGCGCCCGCGGTGGTCGAAGGCGCGCTGGCCAGCGCTGGCGCCACGCTGCTGATCGACCAGAGCGCGCGCGTGCAGACGGCCTGTGGCCCGGTCGAGGTGTTGGGCATCGACTTCCGCTTCCGCGATCGCGCCGCGCACGTCGAGCACGTGATCGCGCGCCACCCGCGGCATCCGGGCGAGCTGCGCATCGCGCTGCTGCACGACCCGGGCGCGTTCAAGCACGTGCCGGACGGCGCCGCGGACCTGGTGTTGAGCGGGCACACGCACGGCGGACAGATCGGGCTGCTGTGGCTCGGCATCGAGGCCACGATCGTGTCCGCGCTGACCTCGCTGCCCGATCATGGCTTTTGGGCCCAGGGCTCCAATCGGCTGTACGTGCATCGCGGCACCGGCCACTACGGCTTTCCCTTGCGCGTCGGGGTGCCGGCCGAGCGCAGCGTGCTTCACGTGCACGCGCCGCCGGCCGAGCCGGCCTGATCGGGCGCACCGCTCCGCTCGGGCGGCACCGCAGGGCTTGGCGCGCCAGCGTGCACGGGCGTGCGCACCGGAGCCGCGTGCGGCGCCGCGCCGGGACTGCAGCGGCCATTCGCGGCCGCGCATCGGCCGTAGGGCGGACTTGAGCTGTGCATCGCATTTGCTCACGATGCCCGGTGAATGGGCAGAGTTGCGAAGTCGAGCTGCACGCTCGCCGCGCTCGCGCTGCTCGGCGTGGCGTGCAGCGGCGGTGTGGGCAGCCCGGTCGCGCTCGGCGGCGACCAGGCTCGCGACAGCGGCGAGGCCACGGTTGCGCCCGCGGTCGGGTCGGGCGAGGGCGCGGCGTTCCGCGTGATCGTCCCCGGTCGTGACGGCGGGGAAGGCGGCGCGTCCGGCTACGACGCCGGGTCACCCGCGAAGGCGATGACCACCGGCAGCGGCGGCGCCATGGCCGCGAGCGGCAGCGGCGGAACAGGCGCGGCAGGTGCCGCCGGTGACGGGAGCGCGGGCCAAGGCGCAGAGAGCGGCGCCGGTGGAGCCGGCGAGCTGGGCGGCAGCGGCGGCGAGAGCGGCAGCACGGGTGGCAGCGGCGGGACGGGTGGTGCCGGCGGTAGCGGCGGGACTGGTGGTGGCGGGGGGGCTGGTGGTAGCGGCGGCAGTGGCGGGACTGGCGGTGCTGGCGGTGCTGGCGGCAGCGGCGGGACTGGCGGTGCTGGCGGCAGCGGCGGGACTGGTGGAACCGGCGGGACTGGCGGGACCGGCGGCAGCGGCGGGACCGGCGGCAGCGTTAGCACCAGCGGCCCCCCGCCGCCCATCCCCACGGCACCGGCGAGCTGCCCGGTGTTGGCCACGGGCACCGTGACCGTGCGAGGCCAGAACGTACAGCTCTGGGTCGGCGCCCGTTCGGCGCAACCCAGCGGACCGATCTTCTTCTACTGGCACGGAACGGGCGGCAAGCCCGACGAAGCCATGATCCTGGGCCCGGCCATCGACGAGATCACGGCCGCCGGCGGGCTGGTAGCCTCGTTCGACACCACGACCGCGACCGGCACCAACACCGGAAACGGCGTCTGGTACACGGGCGACTTCGGGATGGCGGATGACATCCTCGCGTGCGCGGTGCAGCAGCTCAACATCGACACCCGGCGCATCTACACCGGCGGCTGCAGCGCGGGCGGGCTGCAGGCCAGCGCGATGCTCTACCTGCGCTCGAGCTACCTCGCGGGGGTGATGCCGAATTCTGGCGGGATCTTCGTCGCCTATGCGCTCGAAGACGCCTCGCACGTGCCCGCGTTGATCACCACTCACGGCGCGCAGGGCACGGACGTGGTCTCCGGCGTCGACTTCTCCGTCACCAGCGCCAACCAGGACAGTGACGTGGCGTCCAAGGGCGGCTTCGTCGTCGACTGCGATCACGGCGATGGGCACTGTGGGGCGCCGCCCGAGGACATCCTGGCCCAGTGGCAGTTCCTCAAGGACCATCCCTTCGGCGTGACGCCCGAGCCGTACGCCGCCGGGCTCCCGGGCGGCTTTCCGAGCTACTGCAAGATCATCAAGTAGCCGGTATCGGCCGGGACGACGAAGCCGCCGGCACGGGGTAGCCTCGTGAGCATGCCGACCATCGCTGACATCAAGCGCACGGCCGACGAACGGCTGCACGCAGGGCATTTCGAGGACGCGCTGCGCGCGTACCTGCAGATCGTCGAGGCGCAGCCGCTCAACTTGGACGCGCGCTTGCGCGCGGCCGATGCGCTGCTCGCGCTCGGCGAGGTGCAGCGCGCGGCCGTGGTGTACACGCGGCTGGCGCAGTACGCGACCCACGCCGGCTATCCGCTGCGCGCGCTGGTCGCGCTCAAGATCCTGGGCACGCTCGAGCCCGGGCTGGCCTGGCTGCTGCGCAGCGTGGGCGAGCTGTACGGCCGCAGCTCGAGCCGGGTCGGCGCGGGCGTGCGCCGTTCGTTGCCTTCCGACGAAGAAGCGCTGCCGCGCAGCGCGCTACCGCCCGCGGGCCGTGGCAGCGAGCTCGCGCTGGAGGCCGAGCGGATTGCGAGCGACTACGCGCACAAGGACGCGTTGTTCCCCGACAAGCTGATGCCGATCCCGCTGCTGAGCCAACTGGACATCGAGGAGCTGAGCCAGGTGTTCGAGGCTTGCGAGCTGCTGCGGGTGCGCGCGGGCGCGGTGATCGTGGAGCAGGGCTCGGTGGGTCGGACGATGTTCATCCTGGCTCGCGGCAGCGTGCGCGTGCGGCGTACGCACGGCGACGGTCAGGTGCGGGATCTGGCGACGCTGCGCGAAGGCGCGCTGTTCGGAGAGCTGTCGCTGCTGTCGGGCGCGCCGCGCAACGCCGCGGTGGTGGCGCTCGAAGATTGCGACCTGCTGGCGCTCTCGCTGCAAGCGCTGTCCGGGGCCGATCAAGCGCGCGCGCAGCTCGCGCAGGTGGTGTCTGCGTTCGCGCACGAGCGGCTGCTCGCGCACGTGATGACGAGCTCGCCGCTGTTCGCCGCGCTCGCACCGGCGCAGCGCATCGACCTGATGAAGCGTTTCGTCGAGGTCGAAGCGTCCGCGGGCGCGCAGATCGTCGCCCAGGAGCAGCCCAGCCCGGGCGCGTACGTGGTGCTGCGCGGCGAGGTGGTGGTGGAGCGCGAGCAGGCCGGTCAAGGCGTGGAGCTGGCCAAGCTCGGCCCGGGCGAGCTGTTCGGCGAGATGTCGCTGCTGTGGGGCGGCGGCGCGAGCGCGAGCGTGCGAGCACGCGAGGCCACGACCTTGCTGTTCCTGGCCAAAAGCTACTTCGATCGCCTGCTCGAGGCGCTGCCCGAGGTGCGCCCCCAGCTCGAGCAACTCGCCGGCCGGCGCTCGCGCGAGATCGCCGCGAGCTTTCCCTCGCCCGAGCCCGGCGACGACGGCATCGAGATCGAGGTCATGCTGTAGACGGCGGGCTCTGAAATCGGCGAGCGCTGGGGCATCGTGCCCCACTGCCGAAGACTTGGGGGAAGCGATCCGTGTGTGACGCCGGAGCATGGCTTGACGGCGGTTCCCGGAATGGGGAGCCTGGCGCGGCTTGAATTCGTTAGGGTCGAGCGTCATCCGCTGTCGACTTCTCGCTGCGGAGGTTCACCAAGGAGATCGTTCCATGCGGTCCGCTTCGCGAAACGTTGCAACGCAGTGTCTTGTCTCGATCGGCATACTCACGGTGCTCGGCCTGGCGCCCCTGCAGGGCGCCTGCAAGCTCAACACCATCAAGAAGCCTGACGGCGGCAGCGCCGATGCCGGAGATGCTGCGATGATGCAGGCGCCGGATGCCGACAACGATGCCGGGTCCAGCGACGCCGCGGTGGCGGCGGCATTCGGCTTCACGCCTTCGAACTTCGATCTCAGTGCCCTCGATCTCACCGATCTCGGCGACGTCGATATCA
Source organism: uncultured delta proteobacterium (assembly GCA_963778655.1). Classification (GTDB taxonomy): domain Bacteria; phylum Myxococcota_A; class Polyangia; order Polyangiales; family JAFGIB01; genus CAVZVA01. The sequence continues at coordinate 559,319 of CAVZVA010000002.1, read as the reverse complement.
CCGGGTCGAGCTGTTACATCAACTCGGAGATGGAGGATTCCGCTTGCTTCTCCTCCTCGGCGGTGAAGTTCACCGTCATCACGCAGCCGAACCAGGTCAAGGTGGGGATCTACGCGGCACACTCGTGGCGAATCGAGCCGAACGCGAACCTTTCCGTCACCGGATCGTTTCCCATCATCTTGGTGGCCACCGACAAGATCGAGATTCTCGGCAGCCTGGACGCGGCCGCGATGGCAGACGTGCCCGTTGCCGGCGGCTACACGCAGACCAAGTGGGCGACGAAGGGGAACGGCCCCGGTGGCGGCGGCGCCGGCAGCGCCACGGCCGCGGGCGGGGGCGGCTCGTATTGTGGCATCGGCGGAAGCGGAGGCATCGTGAGCGGCACGGCTCCGGCCGGCGGGACCGCCTACGGCACCCCCGAGATCATACCGCTTGCCGGTGGATCGCAGGGCGGCGGCGGCGTCGAGACCAACGGCGGCGCTGGCGGCGGAGCGATCCAGCTCGTTGCCGCCAACAGCGTGTCGATCCTGGGCGAGGCGTCCGTGAGTGTGGGCGGAGGCCACGGCAACTGGTCGGGCGGAGGCGGCGGCAGCGGCGGGGTGCTGCTGATCGAGGCCGAGACGGTGACCGTGGCGGGCACGCTCGCGGCCAACGGCGGAGGTGGTCAGGGCGGCCCGGGCGGGATATCGGCAGGCGACGCGATGTCGAACGACCAGCCGGCTCCGGGCAGCACGAGCTACGACTCCGGCGCTGCGGGTGGCAAAGGCAGCGCGGGCGCCAGCGTCGACGGCTCGAACGGTGGTGACGGAAGCGACACCATCGTCCCGGGCGGCGGCGGCGGCGGCGCGGGCCGCATTCGCTTCAACACGAAGTCGGGCAGCGCCACGCTGACCGGCGCGACCCTCTCGCCCGACATGACCACCAGCTGCCTGACGCAAGGGAAAGTGAAGCCCTGAGCTCGGGCAAGGGCAATCCATGAGCGACGAGCGCCGCCACTGGCCCGCGGCCGAGCGTAACCGCGAGCCGATCCTGGCGGTGCTGCGGAGCGTGTTGCCCGCGCAGGGCGACGCGCTCGAAATCGCGAGCGGCAGCGGGCAGCACGCGGCGTATTTCAGCGCCGCGCTGCCCGGCCTGCGCTGGCAGCCGAGCGAGGCCGACCTCGAGCTGCACGCGTCGATTCGCGCGTGGGCCCGGGAAGGCGGGCAGGTGCTGCCTGTGCTGCGGCTGGACGTGACCGAGCAGCCGTGGTCGGTCGGCGGCTACGACGCGATCTTCAACGCCAACATGATCCACATCGCGCCGTTCGAGGTGTGCCATGCGTTGCTGCACGGCGTAGGCGCGCACCTACGGGCCGGTGCCCCGTTCGTGCTGTACGGGCCGTTCAAGATCGGCGGCCAGCACACCGCGCCCAGCAACGCCGCGTTCGACGCCAGCCTGCGCGAGCGCGACCCGCGCTGGGGCGTGCGCGATTTAGAGGTCGTGTGCGAGCTCGCGGCCGAGCACGGGCTGCGCCTGAGCGAGCGGGTCGAGATGCCGGCGAACAACCAGACGCTTGTCTTCGTGCGAGGAAGTTCGCCGGCGAGCGCTCCTGAGAGCAGACCAAGGTAGAAGCAGGCGTCCGCGGACCCACCATAGGGCCAAGGCGTTGGTGTCGAGCAGATACCTCACAGCTCGATCGGCGCCTTGCGCGTGCGCCGGGTCTCGATGCTTTCGAGCAGCTCGTCCGCGGCGTCGAGCGGCTGCAGTGAATCGAGCGCCTCCAGGAACGCAGGCGACCATTCGGGCTGCTCGGCGAGCGCCCTGGTCAGCGCGCCGGTGACGAAGCGGTTGCGGGAGATCGGCAGCGCCTTCGCGCGTGCGTCGACGCGCGCGAATAGCTCGCCCGGCATGTGCACCGCCGTCGCAAACGACTCCTGGACTACTGAACTGACGAGCAGTATACCGATCAGCCCCCGCTGCGGGCAAGGGCCCCGGCCCGGGGCGGCGCATGAATTTCTACGTACCGCTGTGGGTCAAGTCCAACTTCAGCTTTCTGGAGGGCGCGAGCCATCCGGACGAGCTGGTGGAGCAGGCGCACGCGCTCGGTTTGCCGGCGCTCGTGTTGAGTGATCGCGACGGGGTCTACGGCATGGTGCGCGCGCACGTGCGGGCGCAGGAGCTGGGGCTGCGGCTTCTCGTGGGCGCGGAGCTCACGCTGGCGGGCGGTGCGGGCAGGGTGGTTGTGCTGTGCGAGAGCCGCGAGGGCTACGGCCGGTTGTGCCAGCTGATCTCGCGCGGGCGGCTGCGCAGTAAGAAGGGCGAGTCGAGCGTCGCGCTGCAGGAGCTGCGCACGCTCGGGCACGGCGTGCTCGTGCTCTGCCCTGAGCCCGCGCTGCTCGAGCCGCTGCAGGCGGCGTTCGCCGACCGGCTCTACGCGCTGGTCGTGCGCCATCTGTGCGCGGCCGAGCAGCCGCACGAGGACGCGCTGCGCGCGCGCGCCCGCGAGCTGTGCGTGCCGACCGTGGCCGGCAACGAGGTGCTCTACCACGCCGCGGCGCGCCAGCCGCTGCAGGACGTGCTGTGCTGCATCCGCCACGGCGTGACGCTGGCCGAGGCGGGGCGGCGCTTGCGGCCCAACGCCGAGCACGACCTCAAGAGCGCGCACGCGATGAAGGCGCTGTTCGCGGACGACCTGGCGTCGCTGCGGCGCACGCTGGAGCTCGCCGAGCGCTGCAGGTTTTCGCTGGCGGAGCTGCGCTACCGCTATCCGGGCGAGCGCCTGCCCGAGGGCAAGAGCGAGGCGCAGTGGCTGCGCGACCTCACGCTGCGCGGCGCGGCCGAGCGCTTCCCGCGCGGCGTGCCGGAGGAGGTGCTGGCGCAGATCGACAAGGAGCTCGAGGTGATCGTCGAGCTGGAATACGGCGGCTACTTCCTGACGATGTGGGAGGTAGTGCAGTTCTGCAAGCGCAACGACATCCTGTGCCAGGGGCGCGGCAGCGCGGCCAACAGCGCGGTCTGCTACTGCCTCGGCATCACCGCGGTCGATCCGATCAAGCTCGACCTGTTGTTCGAACGCTTCCTGAGCCGCGAGCGCGCCGAGCCGCCCGACATCGACCTCGACATCGCGCACGAGCGCCGCGAGGAGGTGATCCAGTGGGTCTACGAGCGCTACGGCCGCCGTCACGCCGCGATGGTCGCGAACGTCATCCGTTATCGGCTGCGCTCGGCCATGCGCGACGTGGGCAAGGTGCTGGGCATGCCGATGACCGCGCTTGATCGACTGAGCAAGCTGATGAGCGGGCGCTTCTCGGACCTCGGTGCCGAGGCACTGACCTACGCGGGTCTGGATCCGGCCGCGCCGGTACACGCGAGCTTCGTGCGGCTGTGCGACGAGATTCAGGATTTCCCGCGACATCTGTCGATCCATCCGGGCGGCTTTCTGCTCGGCCACGAGCCGGTCGACACGCTGGTGCCGATCGAGCCGGCCACGATGGAAGACCGCACCGTGATCCAGTGGGACAAGTACGCGGTCGAGGATCTCGGGCTGTTCAAGCTCGACCTGCTCGGGCTCGGCGCGCTGAGCCAGATCCACCGCTGCTTGCAGCTGTTGCGCCGGCACCACGACGTGGAGCTCGAGATGGCGCTGGTGCCGCACGAGGACGCGGAGACCTACGACATGATCGCACGCGGCGACACCGTGGGCGTGTTCCAGATCGAGTCGCGCGCGCAGATGTCCATGCTGCCGCGGCTGCGGCCGCAGACCTTCTACGACCTCGTGATCGAGGTCGCGATCGTACGGCCAGGCCCGATCCAGGGCGACATGGTGCACCCGTACCTGAAGCGCAGAAACGGCGAGGAGCAGCCGAGCTACCCACACCCGGCGCTGCAGCGCGTGTTGGAAAAGACGCTGGGCGTGCCGATTTTCCAGGAGCAGGTGATGAAGATCGCGGTGCTGGTCGGCGGCTACACCCCGGGCGAGGCCGATCAGCTGAGGCGCGACATGGCGGCGTGGAAATTGGCCGGGCGCATCGAACGCCACCGCGATCGGCTGATCTCGCGCATGATCGAAAACGGCATCGCGCCGGAGTTTGCCGAGCGCATCTTCTCGCAGATCCGCGGCTTCGGCGAGTACGGCTTTCCGGAGAGCCACGCGGCGAGCTTCGCGCTGATCGCGTACGTGACGGCGTTCCTGCGCTGCCACTACCCGGCGGCGTTCGCCTGCTCGCTGCTCAACGCGCAGCCGATGGGCTTCTACGCGCCCGCGACCATCGTCGAGGACGCCAAGCGCCACGGCGTCGAGGTGTTGCCGGTCGACGTGTTGAAGAGCGGATGGGAGTGCAAGCTCGATGACGAGGGGAGGCACGTGCTTTCCCTCCCCAACGGAGTGAATCCGTTGGGGCCCCTCCCCACGCGGAGCGGGAGCTTCGCTCCCCTCTCGTCGCGGAGCGACGATTCACCCCTGCAAGATCACGAGGGGGGGCGTTCGCGCTTTTCAATCAGAATGGGGCTCAGCTACGTCAAAGGGCTCGGCAGTCGCGAGCGCGAGGCGCTCGAGTGGGCGCCGCCGCCGTACCGCAGCCTGGAGGACTTCATGGCGCGCACCAAGCTCTCGAAGTCGGCCTATCTCAAGCTGGCCGAGGCCGGCGCGCTCGACGCGCTCTGCCAGGGCCGGCGCAGCGCGGTGTGGGCGGTGCGCGAGATCTACAGCCGGCTCGACGACAGCCTGAAGCTCGGCGCGCCGCCCGAGCAGCAGCCGCGGCTGCGCGCGCTCTCGGGCAGCGAGGAGGTGCTGTGGGATTACCGCACCAGCCAGCACTCCACGCGCGGCCATCCGCTGCAGAGCCTGCGCGTGCAGCTCGCCGCGCGCGGTATCCCCACCGCCGCCGAGATCAACCTGCTGCCCGACGGCACGCACGCGCGCTACGTGGGCATGACCATCTGCCGCCAGCGTCCGGGCACCGCCACCGGCGTCACCTTCTACACGCTGGAGGACGAGACCGGTTTCGTAAACTTGGTGGTGTGGCGCCAAGTCTTCGATCGCCACTCGGTCGCCGCACGCACCGCGCTGCTGCTCGGTGTCAGCGGCCGCATGCAGGTCGAGAGTGACGTTGTGCATCTGATCGCTGACGAGCTGTGGGAGCCGGACCTGGCGCTATCCGCCGAGGGCACCACCACACGCAGCTTTCACTAACGCGACTCTCGCTGGGCGCTCAGCTCGGCGGCGGGACCGAAAGCCGTCCGCTGCGTCCGTTCTTGCCTTCGGAGTCGTCGCTTGCTTCGGCCCGGTCGCCGTCGCCGTCGCCAGCCAGCGCTTGCGCGGGCGCTTGCGACGCCCGTCGCGCCTCGGGCTCCGCCGCGGCTTCCAGCGCCGGCTCGTCGCCGACTTCCAGAATGCATTCGCCGAAAGTCACCTCGAGCTTGCGCTCGTCGTGCCTGAGCTTGACCTCGAGCGTCTTGGCGCGAATCACCGTCTCGCTGCGCACGCTGCCCGACAGCGACACCTCGTCGGCGTCCACGTTGCCCGCGAGCACGCCTTCCGAGCGGATGCTGTGCGCGCGCACGTTGCCGATCACGGTACCGCTCTGAGCTACCGTCAACGAGGGCGCCCGGATGTCACCATCGAGGACGCCCCGCACCACGACCGGACAGGTTGAGCTCAGCGTGCCTTTGAATTCGGTGCCCTCTTCGACGGTCGTCTGTCTGCTCTGCTCGCCGCTGTTGCTGTTCTTCATCGCTTGTCCCTCTCATCTCCCGCCGTTTTTGGGTCCTGTGATTTGCAGGCGCAGCCGGCAGCCGCGCTCGAACGCGAAGTGCGTCGATTCGGGCGGCTGTTGCACCGTCGCCGAGAGCGCACCCTTCTCGCTGACGAACACTTGTGATGTCTCGATCAGGCCGGGGCTGCGCTGTTCGAGGATCTTGCCGTGCACCCGCAGGCGTCCCCCGTGGATCGTGCAATCCTCGAGCCTGCCGTGCTCGCCCACCACCAGCTCGGCGTCCTTACCGAGTCGGATGTTGCAGTGCTCGAAACGGCTCTGCACCTCCACGTACGCGGCGTCGTCGAACTCCAGGTCCGCGTTCCGCAGCACGTCTCCGAGACCGAAGAAGCGACGCGTCCCGTCTCTGTGCTCGCCGCCTTGGTCCTTCGCAAGCTCCGAAAGCGCAGCCCGCTGCGAGCCGTCCCCGTCCGCGCTCAGATCGATGAAGCCCGCGCGCGCGGTCGAGAGCTGAGGTGCGCTGGCTTCGGCGGCGTACAGGTGCGCTCCGGTCAAGGACGCGCCGGCCAGGCTCGCCTCCTGCAGGTTGGCCCGCCGCAAGTCGCTCTCGTCCAGAAAGGCCGCGTCCAGACACGTCCGGCTGAGATCGGCATCCACGAAGCGGGCGCGCTCGCAATGCGCCGAGCGGAGATTGGCTTGCTCGAGCGCTGCGCCGTCGAAGCTCGCGTCAGCTAGGTCCGCCTCGCTCAGATCAGCGCGCCGCAGGATGGCACGGCTGAAGCTGGCGCCCCGGCCCTTGATCCCGCCGAGGTGGCACTCGATCAAATCAGCGTGGCTCAGGTTCGCTCGCTCCAGCATGGCGTCGCCGAGGTTCGCCGAGTCGAGCTGCGCGTAGCGTAGCTTGGCGCCAGCGAGCGCGGCACCCTCGAGGTTTGCGCCGCTGAGGTTCGCGCGCGTGAGATCGGCGCCGGAGAGGTCGGCGCCGCTCAAATTGGCGCCGTCGAGGTCGGCCTTGCCGAGCTTGGCGCCGGCCAGCTTCGCGTTGGCGAGGAAGGCCTCGCGCAGGCTCGCGCCGGACAGGTCTGCGCCGGACAGGTCCGCGCCTTCGAGGTTGGCGCCATCGAAATCGGCGCGCGGCAACTTGGCACGCGCGAGCTTGGCCCCCGGCAGCGCTTGTCCGGCCATATCGGCGCGCTCGATCGAGTCGCCGCGTTTGACCTTGGCTTCGAGGTCTGCAGGGGTCATCGCTGGCACGTCCATGTCCGTAACCTTCCCTCGCTGGGCGTTCTCTACGCCGATGCCGGCGCCGGCTCGAGGTAGCTCTCGAGCCGCGTGATCTTGCTCCGTACCGCGCAGCGCCGCAGCTCCTCGATCAGATGGAGCTCGCCGACTTGCGCCAGCAGCGCGTCGACCTCGCGGGCCGCGGCCTCGCGTGCGCGTCGTGCCGCACGCTTGCGTTCGGCCGCCTCCTCGAGCTCGGCATGCTCGAAGTCCTCTTGCAGTCGCCGCAGGCGCGCCAGCACGCTGCGCAGGCGCTCGCGCGCTTGCGGGCGCAGCTCGGCCGAGTCGAGGCGACTGCGTTCACGCTCGAACTCCTGCACGCGCTCGGCGACCGCTCGGGCGAGACCGCGGTCGAGGCCCGCCACCGCCGAAATTTCCTCGGCTGCGGCGCCACCGAGCCGATCGAGTGATCCCAGACCCGCGCTGTAGAGCTTGTTCAGCGCGCGGCGGCTCATCGCCGGCACCTGCAACAGCAGCGATTCGAGCAGGAGCAGGCGCCGACCGTCGCCGTCGTCGTTCGCGGTGAAAGCCTGCGGCAGCAGCGCGCTGAGCCGCCCATAGCTCGCCTCGATCGCGCTCGCCGTCTCGGGGCGAATGTACGCGCCCGGCTCGGCGGCGGCGCGCCCGAGCGCTGCATCGAGCTGCGCGAGCGCATCACTGAGGTCCGAGAGCTCGATCTGGCGCGCTCCGGCGAGGAAGGGCGCGATCACGGGCCGGCACGCGAGCGCCCACTTCCGCGGCGTGCGTCCCATCGACAGCTGAAACATGAGCTCGCGCACCTGCGCGGCGTTCGCAACGACCATGGCATGAAAGGTCTCCGCGGCAGCCCGCCGATCGGCCTCGCGTTCGGCCTCGGCGACGGCCGCGTCCGCCTGGGTCTCGGCTGCGTCGAGCAGCCTATCGACCGCTGCGTCGACCGCGTCATCGAGCGCGGCTTCGGCTGCCGGCGGCGAGACCGGGAGTGCTGCGCCCGCGCGTTCGGCGGTCGCGCTGGTTGCGGGCGCGCGTGCTGCACCGTTGCTGGGCTTGGCTTCCTGCGGCTGCGCTGCGAGCTCGGCCGCGCTGGCGCGCGATGGCTTGGGCGTCGTGCGTCCGGTCGCGGCTGCGCCGCCGAGCTTGAGCGGGGGAGGCGCGGCCTTGGGCGCCCCTGCGGGCTTGGTTGCGGTAGCTCTGGTGACTGCGACCGCTGCACGCGCGCGCGCGGCCGACGCGGCCGCTGCTCCCTCCGCGGGCCGGACCGCGCCCATGGGCGGCGGCACGGCGGCCGGGAAGGGCGGGGTTGCCTTGGTCGCGGCGGACCTGGCCGCGGTCGTTCCAGGCGCGGCGGCCGGCGCCGGCGGCCGTGGTGCGGCCGGCCGCGCCGCCTCGGGCTCGACCGTGGCGCCGGTTGCGACCGGGCTCGGGCCGGCTTCTTCGGCTTTCGAGCCGGCGCCCGCGCTCGCGGCGGGCGTCGGGGCTGCCGCGTCCCGCGTGCCGGTCGCTGTGCCGGTACCGCTGTGCGCCGGCGGCTGCTCTTGCGCATCGGCGGGCGCGTCCTCGTCGTTCTTGAAGAGCTTTGAAAAGAATCCCATAGCCAGCGCGCACAGCCGATCGAGGTGATGCGGATCGCGTTCGCCTGCTGCGAAGCGCGTCGCCGAAGAGAAACTCTACCTCTTTCGATCCGGGTTGCGCAGAGCCGAGATGAAGCCGTTACAAAAAAGGATCTGCGATCTGATGTGCGGACGTGAGCCGCCATGTCGTTGCTGCGGCGTCTATTCACAAGTTGTCCACACCCACGTTTCGCGAGGTTCTGCCCCGCTTCGGGAGCAGGACGCTCAGATCCACGCGCTTGCACGCGGGCTTGAGCGGGGCGATTCGGCAAACCCGGCTCTTCCCCGCTCGCTCCCCGCACAGCAGAATGCGCGGGCAGTGAGCACAGCATGAACGCCCAGCGACGCGACCTGCGGCACGCCGCGGACGGATCAGAGCGTGCCTACAGCCTGTTGATCGCATACAAGCTCGGCAAGGCGGGGTTGCAGCTCGCGCTCTGCTGCGCGGCGTTGCTGCTCGCGCTCCGCGGGGGCGGCCAAGGCGTCGCCGACGCTGCACGGGCGCTACGAGAGCATGCGACCGCAGCCTGGAGCATCGAGCTCGCGCGCGTGTTGCTGCGTTTCGCCACGCCGCACTTCCTGGAGCTGGGCGCGCTCGGGCTCGCGGCGGACGGGCTGCTCACCTTGGTCGAAGGCCTCGCGCTCTACGGGCGCCGGCATTGGGGCCCCTGGCTCGTCGTGGTCACGACCGCAGGGCTGCTGCCGATCGAGCTGGCCGCGAGCGTGCGTCACCCCCGGCTCGGGCGCATTGCGATCATGGCGCTCAACCTGGTCATCGTGGCGTTCCTGGTCCGCCGCGCCCGCCGTGCCCGCGGTGAGGGTGGCCCAGGATAACAGCCGTGCGCGATGGCGCCTGGCGCCGGTAGCTCGTCCCCGTCACTCGCCGAACGCGTCGCTCGGCGCCAGCGGCATCAGGCGGATGAGGCGCGAGTCCTCGACCGCGGCCTGCCGGTGCTTGACCGCCTCGCGGTAGACCGGATCGCGGAGCATGGTCACGAATGCATCGACGCTCGGATACTCGGCGATGAACACCCGATCCCAGTGCTCGTCGCTCGGCCCGATCAGCGTCAACTCGAAGCGCCCCAGCCAGTGCTGGCGCCCGCCCACCCGCCGGAAGGCCTCGCCGCTTTCCCGCGCGTACGCGCGGTAGGCCTCCTCGCCACTTGCCTCGCGCCCGTCCGGGTAGCGCGCGCGCTTGCGCAGGCGCACGAGGTTCAGCATGTGGATCGGGCCCTGGCGCTGCATGCGCTTGAATTCCCCGAACTGCTCCTTGGTGGGATCGATGTGCTCTTCGGTCATGCGCCGGAGCATAGCGCCCCGGCGGGCGAGCGCGACAGCCATACGTCGCCGCTTCCCGATTACGCCCGCTCACCCTTCGTGCTTGGCCGCGATTGCCCTGAAGAAGGCCTCGGGGTCGAGCGGGCGGCCGGTGGCGCGCGCGATCAGCTCGTCGGCGCTGTAGCGGTGGCCGTGGTTGTGGATCTGACGCCGGAGCCAGTCGAGCAGCGCGCCCATCTGACCGCGCGCGAGCTCGTCGTCGAAGCGCGGGTGCTCCGCCGCGAACGCTTCCATCAGTTGCGCCGCGCACAGGTTGCCGAGCGCATAGGTGGGAAAGTAGCCGAACGCGCCCAGCGCCCAGTGCACGTCCTGCAGGCAGCCGTCGAGCGCGCCGCTCGGGCGCACCCCGAGCAGCGTTCGGCTCTGCTCGGCCCAGGCCAGCGGCAGCTCCTCCACCGGCAGGTCGCCCTGCAGCAGCGCCAGCTCCAGCTGGTAGCGCATCACGATGTGCAGGTTATAGGTGACCTCGTCGGCTTCCACCCGGTTAACGCCCGGTCGCACCACGTTGACCGTGCGGTAGATTGCCTCGTCGTCGACGCTCGCGAGCAGCTCGGGAAAGGCCCGGCGCAGCTTGGGCCCCTGGTACGCCCAAAACGCCCGGCTGCGGCCCACGCCGTTTTCCCACAGCCGCGACTGCGACTCGTGGATACCCATGCCCGGGCCCTCGGCTAACAGCGTGCCGCGCAGCTCGGCGCCGAAGCCCTGATCGTAGAGCGCGTGACCGCCTTCGTGCAGCGTGGCGAAGGTCGCCGACAGCGGGTTGTCCTCGCTCACGCGCAGGGTCACCCGCACGTCGTCCTCGCCCGCCATCAGCGTGAACGGGTGGGTCGAGCGGTCGAAACGCCCGCGCTGCAGGTCGAAGCCGATATCCACCAGCAGCTGTTCACACAGCTTCTCCTGGAGCGCGTCCCCGTAGCGCCCCGGCGGCAGCCGCTCGGCATAGCGCGCGGTGCGCTCGGCCAGGGTCGCGACCAGCGCCGGCAGCCGCGCGCGCAGCGCCAGCAGGACCGGCTCGAGCCGCGCGCGCGTCATCGCCGGCTCGTACTCGTCGAGCAGCCCGTCGTACAGCTCGTCGCCCGGTTGCAGCGCCTGCGCGCGCTCGCGCACCAGCCCGAGCAGCCGCAACAGCGCCGGCGCGAACAGCGCGAAGTCGTCGTCCTTGCGCGCCTGCTCCCAGCGCGCGAGCGTGTGCGAGCGCGCCTGGGCGAACGCGCGCACCAGATCGTCCGGCAAGGCCAGCGCGATGCGACGCAACCTTCGCAAGCGCCGCAGCTCCGCCTGCAGCAGGCTGCCCGCTGCCGCCTGCTCGGCGGCCTCCTCGATCTCATCGCCCAGCGCGTCCGCCGTGAGCAGCCGGTGGCGCAGGCTCTCGAGCGTTGCCAGCTGCTCGCCGCGGCCTTCGCGCGCGCCTTCGGGCAGGTACGTCTCCTCGTCCCAACCGAGCAGGCCGATCGCGGTGTCGAGCCCGCGCAGGTCCGAGATCCGGCTGCGCACACGCTCCTCGGCGTCCCCGCGCCGCGGCGCCGCCCGCAGTGGCGCCCGCAGCTCCGAGGGCGCGTGGCCGATCAGCACCGCGGCCAGGCCGCCGCGTTGAGCCACGTTGACCACCTGCTTCTGCGACACCCGGCACAGCACGCCCAGGCCGCCGTCGGTGGGCGCGAAGCCCATCACCACGTAGAATGGCTCCTCGTTCACGCGCCCGCTGCCGTCCACCACGGGAAACTCGTGCACCGGCAAGGTGGTCGCCTGCTGCACCACCCACGAGCGGTGCGGATCGTCGGCCAGGCGTACGGCCTGCTCGATCAGCAGCTCCCACTCGGCCTGGCCGGTGAGCCTGCCCAGGTGGATGTCCTGGCCGCCGAACGCGCGCGACGGCTTGAGCACCAGCTCCTCGCGCTGGGTGCGGATCAGCTCGAGCAAGTCACCCTCGCCGCGCGGCAGGCTGGTGCGCCGGTCCGAGACCGCGCGCGTCCACAACACGTGTTTGGAAAACAGCCGCCGCTCCTCCGCGGTGAAGTGTCGGGTCGCCAGCGTGTCGTCGGTCAACACCTCCCAGCAGCTCTTGTGGTCGAAGTCGCCGCCGATCGACGACACCACGCGGTTCTGGCGGAACAGCGCGCGCATTGCCGCCAGATCGTGCCCCTCCGCCTCGCCCAGCGCGATCAGATCGCGCGTCTCGTAGTCGCGATAGGCGACGTCGATCCGCACGTCTTCGTAGTAGACCTCGTCGCCGACCAGACGTAGCTCGCGCGGGTCCGCGTGTACCACCGCGCCATCGTGCTTGCTGCTCACGTAGCGCACCAGCGCCGGTTGCTCATTGGCGCCGCCGGCGCTGTACTTGGGCTCCACGAAGCACAGGTTGCCGCCGGCCCTTCCAAGCGCCTGCGCGTGGTCGAGCAGCATTTGCAGGAACAGCTCGCGCTGATCGCGCGGTAGCTCGATCGACAGGTTGGGATCGTGCGCCACGATCGTCGGCACCACGTCCCGCATCACCAGCTCTTCGGCCAGCGGGCCGTAGTGGATGCCGCCGACGCCGGACAGGTTCGGCTCCATGAAGTGCAGCGATTCGCGCCAGCCCGCGGCCGAGAAATTGCAGACCGCGTCGAGCCGGCTGTAGACCGGATTGGCGCTGCTGTGGTGCGTGCTCCACGCCTCGCGCAACCAGCGGTCCTCGGCGTCCGAGATGCGCAGCACGCGCCGCACGTCCGGGTCCTCCAGGTAGAGCAGCGGCATGCGCTTGAGCGCGTCGTGCAGGCGCGTGCACACCTGGTGCACGTAGGCGATCTGCTCCGGCATCACCAGTAAGGGGCGCAAGATGATGCGGACCGGCTCGAGCACGCCGTCGCGTTCGTACACCACTTCATTGAGCCGCGCGTCCTCCTCGAGGCGGCGCGCGATCCGCACGAGCGTGGCGTCGCCCACGTGCCGCATGGCCTGGCGCACGCGCGTCTCGAGCGTCGCGCCGCTGAGTCCAAGGGCTTCGGCCGGCGTGATCATGGGTGAGGTCAATCCGATCGGCGCGTGCGACCGCGCCGTGAGGGGGTCTCCTCGCTGCAGGAAGCGTACACCAGGCGGCAGGTGCCCCGGTCACAAGAAGCGCGCCAGACCGAGCAAGAAGGCCGCCCCAAACAGCACCAGCGTAAGTGTGCGGGGCGCGAAGGGCGAGAGCAGCACGTGCTGCAGCGCGAGCAGGGCGGCGACGTAGGCCAGCCGGTGCAACTCCTTCCAGAAGCGCAGGCGCAGCCGGGCGATCAGCGCTCCGAACGAGGTCAGCAGCAGCACCAGCAGCACGCATAGCGCTGCCAGCCCCGCGCGCAGGTGCGGCCAGGCCAGCAGCGCGGCCAGGTTGCCGTGCAAGTCGAGCGCGAGTGAGAGGCACGCGTGGCCGAGCGCGAGCCACGCCGCGGTGATGCCCAGCGCCCGCCGCGCCAGCGCGAGGTCGGCAGCAGGCTTGGCGCGTCCCGACAGCCGCGAGCCGATGCGCCCGAGCGGGGTCATGCACAGTGAGAGCAGCAGCGCGCCGAGCGCGACCCAGCCGGTGCCGCGCGAGAGCACGAGCTCGCGCGCGACCGCCCAGCGCTCGTGCAGCCCGAGCCAGCCGACCACGCTCAGCGCCAGGGCCGCCGCGATCGCGGCACCGCGCGCGGTGGCACGGCGCCGGCTCGACGGAGCTGCGGCCGCCTTGTTCGCGCCCTCGACCGCGCTTGCTGACACCTGAGCGCTCACAACGACTCCAATAGCGCGATCAGGTCGGCGCGCTCCCCGCTGGAAAGCGCCGCGGTGTTGCCGTGGCGATTGCTGCGATTGTGGTCGACCAGCACCGCCTGCAGCGTGCGCGCCCGACCGTCGCTGAGATAGGGCGCGCTCGCTCCCACCGAGAGCAGCGACGGCGTGTCGAGCAGATCGTCGGCGGGCCGCTTCGCGCCGCGCAGCGGAAACAGGTTGCGGAACAGCTGCTGGCCGAGGTTCGTAAACGCGGGAAAGGCGTGGCAGGTGGGGCAGCCCGCGCGCACGAACGCGCGCACGCCGCGGCGCTGCTGCGCCAGCTGCTGCGGGCTGTCCTGCCGCGCTACAGGCCGCCGCGGCAGCGCGCTCACGAACGCCTGCAGCGTTTGCGGCCGTCCCGGCGCGCGCCGCAGATAGCCGCGGTACAGCGTCTGCGACACGTGATCGAGCTCGCCGATGCTGGCGAAGCTACCGTCGCGCAGAAACGGCCCGGTGCCGAGCAGCCCGCGCACCGAGAGCGTCGGCAGCAGGCGATGGGTGCCGAGGTTGTGCGCGGCCTCGTCGCTGTCGGCGTGCATGTGGCAGCTCTGGCACGAGATCCCGCTGCGCGTGGCCTCGTAGAAGCCCCACTCGCCCAGCCGCCGCTCGAGCGCGTCGGGGTCGTGCTTGAGCAGATAGGCGTCGTCGGGCGCGAGCCGCAGCACGCGCGGCTGCGCCCGCGACCCCGACAGCAGCCCGAGCGCACCGGCCGAGGGTGACGAAAGCAGCAGCGCGCCGCCGTGCAGCTGGACCACAGAGCACGGCGCGTGCAGCTCCGTGTCGTACAGGTCGATCGGCTCGGGCTCGGGCGCATCGGGGCGCCAGCGCCACAGCTCGTCGGTGCCCGCAAAGGCGATCAACAGCGAGCCGTCCTCGGCCTGGCTGATGCCCATCGGCGAGACGCCGCGGTCCACGTCTCCGGGTTTGGACTGGCGCGGGCTGCGCCGCGCCGTGAGCAGCACGCGCTCCACGCGCAGGCGCCCAACGTCGACGAACAAGATCTGGTCCTGCACGAAGTGGTTCGCCAGGTTGCCGCGGCCGTCGGGCCGGTAGTCGGTGGTGGCGAGCATGACGCGCGCGCCGTCGCGCGAGCGCGCCAGCGTGACCGCGGCGCGGCCCAGCCGCAGCCTGCCGTCCTCTCGCCAGCCGCCCGGGCCGAGCCGGTAGCGCCGCAGCGCGGCGTCCGCGCGCGTGCTCACCAAGAGCGTGCCGGCGTCCGCGCCGAAGGCCAGCCAATCGGGCGCGAGGTCGAACGCGATGCGCGCCAGCACACGCGCCTGCGGCCAGCCCACCAGCACGAGCTCGGGGTTGCGGCCGCCGCGGCCCACGGCCAGCAGCGAGCCATCCGGGCTCACCGCCAGCCGGGTTTGAAACGCGCCGAGCGCCAGGCTCTGCTCTCGCGTTCCGCCCGCGGCGTCCACGATGAGCAAGGCGTCGCTCGCGCGGTGGGACACTGCGATGTGCGTGGCGTCGAGGAAGGCGCAATCGCTGGGCGCGTCCCCGACCGGGATGCGGCGCTCGATGCCACGCGCCGAGATCGTGATCAGCTCGTCGGTTTCCTCGCTCACGGTGGCCGCCAGCGTGCCGTCCGGCGAGCGCGCGAGCCAGCGCGGGTGTGGCAGCGGCGTGACCGCGCGCAGCGTGCGCTGCGCGTGTCGCTCGCCGACCGCGATCGTGGCCTGCAGCGCGCCCTCCGCCGGCGAGGGCGGTCCGTCGCGCCGCGGGTCGTAGCGCACGCGGTACAGACCCGCGCCCAGCTCGACGGCCGGCAGCTCCGCGGCGCGGGCGCCGAAGCGCACGCTGACCTGCGCGTGCTCCGGCGCGTGTACGTAGAACGTCTGCGGTCGATCGGCGGAGACCAGCGGCGGCGCGATCGCGGGCAGCGCCTCCAGGCGCAAGCGTTGCGCGAGCAGCTCCGGCAGCCCGCGCAGGCCCTCGTTCGCGGCCAGCTCGCCGCGCGCGCGAAACAGCGCGAGCGCGCCCGGCGCCGCGAGCAGCGACAGCAGCGCGATCCGGCTCGTCGCCGGCGGCAGCGCCAGGCGCTGCGCGTTCAGCGCCGACAACAGGCCGATCGCGACCGCATAGCCGAGCAGAGGAACCCACAGCGCGGGGTGCGGCCAGCACGCGAACAGCGCCAGCGCGACGGCCAGCGCCACGAGCTGCCTGTCGGCCCCGGGCATCGCCCCGAGACTAATCCAGATTCAACCCGAAGGCGGGAAGGCGGGAGGAAGGCGGGAGGAAATACCAGGTTGGGCTTCCGGTCTTCCCGCATTGCTGCTGCATTTTCATGGGGCTCATGCCGGCAGCCCGAGCAGGCTCCGGGCCGCCGCGCTCTGCGGTCGCTGCAGCACCTGCTGGGGCGGTCCCTGCTCGGCCACCGCGCCGGCCTCGAGCACCACGCACAGCCCCGCGAGCTCCGCCAGCTCCTCGACGCGGTGGGTGACCGCGACCAGCGTGAGCCCCTGGGTGCGCCGCAGCGTGTCGAGCGCTGCGATCAGCCGGCGGGCGGTGTCGCGGTCGAGCGCCGCGGTCGGCTCGTCCAGCAGTAGCGCGCGCGGCGCCAGGATCAGCGCCCGCGCCAGAGCCACGCGCTGGCGCTCGCCGCCGGAAAGCGCGGTCACGGCACGCTCCAGCAGGGCCTGCGGCAGCTGCGCCGTCTCGCACGCCAGCGGCAGGCGCTCGTGCAGAACCGCAGCGTCCACCGCGCCCAGCCGCAGCGGCAGCTCGAGGCTGTCGCGCACGCGGCCCGCGCCCAGGCGCGGCTGCTGCACCACCAGCGCCACCTCGCGTCGCAGCGCGCGCACGTCATAGGTCGGCAACGCCCGGCCCGCCCACGAGACCGTACCCACGCTGGGCTCGGTCAAGCGATTGAGCAGGCGCAGCAGGGTGGTCTTGCCCGAGCCCGAGGGACCGAGCAGCGCGCTCCACTGCCCCCGCGGCAGCGCCAGATCGATTTCGCGCAGCAGCGCGGTGCCGCCCGCGGACACGCTGACGCCTTCGAGGCGAAAACCCTGCTGCGGATCATCCATGAGCTGTCGCGGCCGCGGCGCGGCCCATGCTACCATGCACGCCAACCGCATGCGGGGCTGCACGCCTTCATGATCAAGTACATCGGGTCGAAGCGGCTGCTGGTCGAGCACATCGCCAAGGTCGTGGCCGCGCTGCCCGAGGTGCACACGGTGCTGGACCTGTTCAGCGGCACCGCGCGCGTGGGCCACCTGCTCAAGCGCTTGGGCTATGCCGTGACCGCCAACGATCACACCCGCTTCGCCCACCAGCTCGCGCTCTGCTACGTGCAAGCCGACCGCGGCCGCTGGCAGGCGCAGGCGCGGACGCTGCTCGACGAGCTGTCGCAGCTGCCGCCCCGGCCGGGCTATTTCACCGAGACCTTCTGCGTGGCCTCGCGCTACTTCCAGCCCAAGAACGGCGCGCGCATCGACGCCATGCGCGAGGCGATCGCCGGGATGGATCTGCATCCCGAGCTCGAGGCGATCCTGCTGGTGGCTTTGATGGAGGCCGCCGATCGGGTCGACTCCACAGTCGGGCTGCAGATGGCCTTCCTCAAGCGCTGGGCCGCGCGCGCCCACAACGACCTCGAGCTGCGCCTGCCCGATCTCGCCGACGGCGGCGGCACAGCGCTGCAGCTCGACGCGCTCGAGTGCGTGCGCCGGGGCGAGCACGACGTGGTCTACCTCGATCCCCCGTACAACCAGCACAAGTACATGAACAACTACCACGTGTGGGAGTCGCTGGTGCGCTGGGACAAGCCCGAGGTCTACGGCGTCGCCTGCAAGCGCGTGGACTGCCGGCAGTACGACAGCGCGTTCAACAGCAAGCGCCGCATCCGCCAGGCGCTGCAGGAAGTGATCGACGCGGTGCGCGCGCGCTACCTGATCGTCTCGTTCAACGACGAGGGCTATCTCGACCAGCAGGCGCTGCACGCCGTGCTGTCCACGCGCGGGCCGGTGCAGGTCGTGGCCCTGGACTTCAAGCGCTACGTCGGCGCCCAGATCGGCATCTACAGCCCGA
Source organism: uncultured delta proteobacterium (assembly GCA_963778655.1). Taxonomy (GTDB): domain Bacteria; phylum Myxococcota_A; class Polyangia; order Polyangiales; family JAFGIB01; genus CAVZVA01. The sequence continues at coordinate 541,624 of CAVZVA010000002.1, read as the reverse complement.
GCGGGGTCAAGACCGGCCGGGTCAGCCACCTGCGCAACCGCGAGCTGCTGTTTCTGGTCGATTGCGAGGGCCGGGGAGGGGTGGACCTGGCCCGCGTCACCGCGGACGCGATCCAGCCGGCCCAGCGCAGCCTGGCGCTGGGCTGAGCGCCGAGCGGGAATCCGCCCTGGGGACAATTGCGGCGCCGCCCCGATGGCCCAACAATTGGAGGGCGGCCGCGGAGCAATCGGTCACGCGGGTCGCATCCTGGAGGGGCCCGGAGCAGAAACAGCAAGACGAGAGGACGGGAAGAGCCCAAACAGCCTCGGCTTTCCGGCTTCCCGCCTTGCCGTGAATCTCTTGACCCGGATTTCCTGGACGGGAGCTGGCCAGACAACATGCTCGATGCGGACTCCATGGAGGGCAAGCGGCGCGAGGCGCAGCCTGTCTCGGGCCTGACCGCCGAGCGCTTGGGCTGGCTCGTCCGGCTGCGCTGGATCGCCCTGCTCGGCATCGTGATCGCCGCGGCCCTGGCCGCGCTCGGGGACTTCCCGGGGGTCAACTGGCAGGTGCTGTTCGCGACCGCGACCGGCGCGGCCTTCTACAACGCCACGATGTGGCGCGAGCTCGAGCGCGGCACCGCCTCGGTCGACCGTCGAGCCGCCATCTACCAGGCGTTGATCGACTTCCTGGTGCTGACGATCGTGCTGTGGGCGGCCGGTGGCCTGCGCACGCCCTTCATCAGCTACTACGTGTTCCACGTGGCGGTGGTGGGCATCCTGTCCGGGCCGCGCGCCTCGCTGCTCGCGGGCGGCTTCGCGCTGGCCTGCGCCGGCCTGCTCGGGCTGACCGAGCTGGTGCCGGGGCTGCGCATCGGCTACTGGCACCCGCAGGGCCTGTGGGGACCGCTGGCGAACGTGGTCGCCTTCGCCTCGACCGTGGGCGCGGTCGCGTACCTGGTGACGCACGCGGTCGCCGAGCTGCGCGACCGCGAGCGCGCCCTCGAGGATGCGCGCGATCGCGCCGAGCTGGAGTACGAGCTGCTGTCGACCACGCTCAACGAGCTCGACGCCGGCCTCGAGGTGGTCGACGCCGGGCACATGGTGGTGTGGCGCAACCGCCTGGCGCGGCGGCTGGTGCCGCGTCTCGACAGCGGCGACCCGTGGCGCTGCCCCGGCACCGAGAGCGCGTGCGAGCGCGACGCCTCGGGGCTGTGTCCGATCCAGCGTTCGTTCCAGCACGGCGAGGCCGGGCGCTGCCGCTTCGCGGTCGAAGGCTCGAGCACCGAGCGTGTGTACGAGCTACTCTCGTTTCCGCTCTCCGCGAGCCAGGGCCAGAAGCCGCGCGTGATGAACCTGTACCTCGACCGCACCGCTGCCACCCTGGCCGAGCGCCAGCTGGTGCTGGCCGAACGGCTGGCGAGCCTGGGGCGCGTGGCGCAGGGCGTGGCCCACGAGCTGAACACGCCCCTGGCTACCATCCGCACCCTGGCGGCGGACATGGTCGCCGCCTTGCGCAGCCTCGACCACGCCGACGCCGACGACCGCGGGCGCTTGACCTCGGACCTCGCCGAGTCCGCCTCGCTCATCAAAGAGGAGACCGCGCGGCTGGGCCGCATCGCACAGGAGCTGCTCGCCGGTGGCGACCTGGTGCGCCTGCGCATCCTCGGCGCGGTGCCGCTCGGCGCGGTGGTCGAGCGCGCGGGAGCGCTGGTCTTCGCCGGCGCGCGCAGCCGTGCGCCGCTCGAGCTCGACCCCAGCCTCGATGGCATTCGCCTGCGCTGCGATCAGGATCGGCTGGTGCAGGTGCTGGTCAACCTGCTGCAGAACGCCCAGGATGCGCTGCGCGCGCGGCCCGCAGGCCGCGTGCGCGTCTCGGCCCAGCACGACGGCGACGGCGCGGTGTCCATCGCGGTCGACGACGACGGCACCGGCATCGATCCGCGCGTGGCCGGGCGCTTGTTCGAGCCCTTCACCACCACCAAGCCTCCGGGCGAGGGCACCGGGCTCGGCCTCTACACCTCGTACATGCTGGTGCGCGCCATGCACGGTACGCTCGACCTCGAGCCGCGGCCGGGTGGCGGCACCCGCGCGCTGGTCAAGCTGCCGCTGGACGGCGCGGGGCACGCCGCGGAGGAACGCGAGGTGGTGGTGTGAGCCAGTCGCGCGCATCGAGCCCGAGCGAGCCGGCCACGGTGCTGGTGATCGACGACGACGCGGCGTTTCGCTTCGCCATGGTCAAGGCGCTCCGGCGCAGCGGCTTCGCGGTCAGCGACGCGGGCAGCGGCGAGGCCGCGCTGCAAGTGCTGTGCGGCCCGACCCCGCCCGATGCCGCCTTGCTCGATTTGCGCATGGGCGGCATCGACGGCCTGGAGGTGCTCAAGCGCAGCGCGCACACGCCCACGCGCGTGGTGGTGCTGACAGGCCACGGCTCGGTCGAGGCCGCCGTGCTGGCGATGAAGCTCGGGGCGTTCTCCTTTCTCGAGAAGCCGGTCGATGCCGAGCTGCTCGGCCCGCTGCTCTCGCAGGCCGCGCTCGAGAGCCACAAGGCGCGCGGCGAGCGCTCGCAGCTCGAGGTGCCGCCGCTGGTCGGGCTGAGCCCGGCGATGCAGGCAGTGCGGACCTTCGTGGCGCGTGCAGGAGCCAGCAACGAGACCGTGGCGCTCTACGGCGAGACCGGCACCGGCAAGGAAGTCGTGGCCCGGCACCTGCACCTGTGCAGCCCGCGCGCACGCGGCCCGTTTGTCGCGCTCAACGCGGCCTGCGTGCAGCGCGACCTGTTCGAGAGCGAGCTGTTCGGCCACCGCAAGGGCGCCTTCACCGGCGCGACCGCGAACCACCCGGGGATGTTCGGCGAGGCCAGCGGCGGCAGCCTGTTCATCGATGAGGTCGCGGAGCTGCCCTACGAGACCCAGGGCAAGTTGCTGCGCGCTTTGGAGAGCGGCACGGTCCGGCCGGTGGGCGCGCCGCGCGAGATGCCGGTCGACGTGCGCATCATCGCCGCCACCAACCGCGACCTGTGGAGTGAGGTCAAGAGCGGCGGCTTCCGCGAGGATCTGTACTTCCGCCTGCAGGTGCTGCCGCTGGTGCTGCCGCCGCTGCGCGAGCGCCGCGAGGACGTCATGCCGCTGGCCTACCACCTGCTCGAGCGCATCGGCTCGAGCCTGCGCATCGGCGCGGAGGGCGAGGCGTTGATGGTCGGATACGACTGGCCGGGCAACGTGCGCGAGCTGCTCAACGTGCTGCGCCGCGCCGCGCTCTTCGCCGAAGGCCCGGAGATCGACGGCGCGCTGATGCGCCGCATGCTGGCGGCCAGCGTGTTCAGCCAGCTTCCCGCAGTCGCTCCCGAAGCGGTCTCGCCCGCCTTCGCGCCCACCGCCAGCCTGGCCGAGGTCGAGCGCGCGCACATAGAGCGCGTGCTCGAGCAGATGGACGGCAACGTCACGCGCGCCGCCACCGCGCTCGGCATCGACCGCCGTACCCTCCAGCGCAAGCTGCGCAGCTTCGGCCTGGCCACCGGGGACTGAAGGTGACCGTGGCCCGCCCACGCGAACCGCCGGCGTCGTCGTCTCGGGGAAGCCACGCGCGGACCGCGCACGGGTTCTCGGCATCGGATTGGTCGGCGTCTTCTGTGCGTTGCTGCTGCTCTCGCTCGGCCTGCGCCGCACGGCGCTGATCGTCCACGGGCGCGACCCACTCTTCGACTTCAACATCTACTACGCACAGGCGCGGCAACTCGGCCGGGCGGACTTCGTGCTGGCCGAGCGCTGGTTCTATCCGCCGTTCGCGCTGATCGTGTTTTGGCCGCTCAGCCTGCTTCCGTTGGGGCTTGCGTCGGGCCTGTGGCTCGCGCTCCAAGGCTGCCTCGTGCTGTGGCTGGCTCTGAGCTCAGCTCGCGTGCTGGCAGAGCTGCCGCGCTTGCCGCGCTACGCCGCGACGTTCGGCCTGACCGCCGCGAGCCTGCCGCTGGTGCATTGCGTCAGGTCGGGGCAGATCAGCTTGCTGTTGCTCGTGGTGTCCGCGGTGGGCCTCGCTCGACCCGGACGACTCGGGCCGCCCGCGCTGGCAGCGGCAGCCGCGACCAAGCTCTACCCAGCGTTCTTCGTGTTGCCGCATTGCGTGCGCCTCAGACCGGCCTACTTGCGGCGCTTCGCGCTTTGGCTGGTCGGCCTCGGCGCGCTGCTGCCGTTCGCGCTCTTGCCCGCAGGGGCGCTGCGCGCGGTGTGGCACCGGACGCTCGCAGTCGTTCTCCAGGAGCAGCGACCGCTGTTCGACGAGGCCCAGTCCCTGCGTGCCCTGGTCGAACGACTGTGGCGCTCGCGCTCGATTTTCGACGAGGTGGCCAGGCCGCTATTGTTCGAGCTTCCGTATTCCGTGGTCGCCGTGCTCTTGCTGCTCGCCACCCTCGGCATCCTGGGAATGACCGTGCATCGGCTGCGCCTGCTGGAGCCGGCGCACCCGATCAGCGTTGCGATGACGATGATATCGTTCACGCTCCTCATGGATCCGGGGTGGTCTCACTACTACGTGGTGCTCGGGTACGCGCAGCCCGTGTTGCTTGCGAATGCCCGCGCGCGCTCGCTTCCCCTTGCCCTGTGCGCCGCCAGCTTCGCGCTTTCGTCGCTCTCGCTCGTGGCTGGGTTGCTCCGCCCCGAGCTCGTCCCCAGGATCTTCGAGCTGAGCACGACCACCGGCTCCGGCCTGCTCGTCCTGGCTGGCCTCTGGTGGGTTGCGGCGCGGCAGGACCCGCACAGCTGAGGTCGCGGCAGCGGGCGCCAGGGTCGGATTTGGCCGCCGCCGGGCTCGCAGCGGCCGCGGAAGTCGCGGTGGCCGCTTCGCACCCGCACCGGCCATCCGCTATTGTGTGCGCATGCGCATGTCCGAATCCGGCTCGGCCGCGGTGCGGAACTACCGGCTTTCGCGCCCCTGGCGCAGGACGGCCCTGGTCGACGAGCCGCCGCCGCCGCCGCCCCCACTTTCGGTGGCGCCGCTCGGGCCGGCTGCGCGCGCCGGCAGCGAGCCGCTGGCTGCGATCGATCTGCTCAACCCGGATCCGGCGGTGATCGTCGACGTCGAGCGGCTGCGCTGGGCGACCTCGTTCGGCTTCGCTGGCGGCGACATCGGCGGTCTGCTGCAGCAGGCCTTGCAGCGCGCTCCGGTCGCGGCCTCGGACTGGGAGCCGGCCTCGTTCGCCCCGGGGCTCTTCGTCCGCGAGCTGATCCGCACCTGCATGCGGGTTCGCCTGGGCGGCTTTGAGCCGGCGATCGACGCGCTGTTCGTGGCACGCGTGTTGACCCATCCGCCGCGTGAGCCCGCGGTGGTCGAGCACCGGCGCGCGATCCTGCGCGAGCTCGACGCCACCGCGCGTCTTCGCGATGACTTCAGCGCCGTGTATCGCGCGCTGCACCACCTGCGCGGCCTGCTCGACGCCCAGGGGCCGCTGCGCGAGCTCGACGGCCGCGGGCGCCGGCTCGAGCTGCTGTGCTCGGTGCGCGACGCGCTCGCGCTGATGGCGAGCGCGTTCGAGGGCGCCGGCAGCGGGCTGTTGCGCATGAAGCGCTTCGGCCAGCTCGCGCTCGCGACCGAGGGCTACCGCCGCATGGGCGAGCTGCTCGACTACGAGAACCACCTGGCCAGCGTCGAGGTCAAGCTGCGGCTGGGCGCCGACGGGCGCATCCGCCGCTTCGAGATCGAGCGCATAGCCGAGAACCGCGACAACCGCTTCCATCAGTCGGCTCTGGGGCGCTGGCTGACACGCTTCATGCTGCTGCTGCGCGGCTACTCGTTGAGCGAGAACGGCCTGGTCGACCGCTGGGTCGACTCGATCTTCGACGGCGTCAAGGAGTTGCTGCCGCCGCTGTTGCAGCTGCTGGGCGAGATGGAGGTCTACCTCGCGGTCCTGGCATTCAAGGACGCCGCCGCCGACAAGGGGCTCACCGTGTGCCTGCCGCAGCTGATCGAGCGCGGCGAGGCCGCCCCTTGTTTCGAGGGGCTGTTCAATCCGCTGCTGTTCACGCAACCGCTCGCGCCGGTGCCGTGCGACCTCGGCTTCGGCGCGTTCGACACCACCACGCTGGTGACCGGCCCCAACTCGGGCGGCAAGACGCGACTGCTGCAGGCGATCGCGGTCGCGCAGATGCTGGGCCAGGCCGGCTTCTTCGTGCCGGCGGCGCGTGCCAGCCTGTGCCGCAGTCGCGGCCTGTTCGTCTCGTTGATCGAGGAGGCGCGGGCCGACCAGAAAGAAGGCCGGCTTGGCACCGAGCTGCTGCGGATCCGCCAGCTATTCGAGCACGCGCATCCGGGCTCGCTGATCGTCCTCGACGAGCTTTGCTCCGGCACCAACCCCTCGGAGGGCGAGGACATCATCCGCCTGGTGCTCTCGCTGCTGGTGGAGCTCGACGCCTGCGTGCTGATCACTACCCACTTCCTGCAGTTCGCGCGCCGGTTGTCCGAGGAGCCGGGCCCGAGCGAGCTCACCTTCCTGCAGGTGGAGCTCGACGAGCACGACCGGCCCACCTATCGCTTTCGCCCCGGTGTGGCCACCAGCTCGCTCGCCCAAAAGACCGCGATCCGCCTCGGCGTCACCCGTGACGAGCTGCTGGCCCTGATCCGCCGCCAGCCGCGTTGAGCGCGCGGGATGCGCGGCGGACGTGCGCGTTGCGCGGCTCGCGCCAGCGGTGCCCGCCAGGCACTGCGTTCGTTCCTGGAAACCTCCCCAGGTTGCATTTCGCGCGCTACGCCGGATCTTGCGAGACGAAAGGAGCTTCCGATGAAATACCTACCGATCTTCCTCGCTTCAGGCGCCAGTCCAGCCCCGCTCGCAGGGGCGAGCCGGTTGCACGCGTTCGACCGGATCTTGAGCGTCGTGCGCGACTACGGCTGGCTCGACCTGGTGTGGTCGGTCAGTCTGCTGCTCACGGCCTATCTCGTTGGCCGCCTGGCAGCGTCGCTGGTCCTGCGCAGCCTCAAGCGCTGGGCGAAGCGCACCGCGAATTTCGCCGACGACGCGCTGGCCGAGCACCTGCCGGACCCCCTGCGGCTGGTGCTGCCGGCGCTGGCGGTCTACGGCGTGCTGCCGTTGCTCGCGCTACCCGCCGAGCTGCTGGCCTGGCTGTCGCACGCGGTGCTGGTCGTGACCATCGTCGCGACCGGATGGCTCGCCTACCGCGGCGTTCGCGTGGTCGAGGACGTGATCGAGCACCGCTACGACATCGCGGCCGCCGACAATCTCGAGGCGCGCAGAGTGTTCACGCAGCTGCACGGCTTCAGCAACATCGGGGGCTTCGTGATCGTGATCGTGACCCTGGCCTTCGCGCTGATGACCTTCAGCGCGGTGCGCCACATCGGAGCCGGTCTGCTCGCCTCCGCCGGGGTCGCCGGTATCGTGCTCGGCTTCGCCGCGCAGCGCAGCATTGCCACGCTGATCGCCGGCATTCAGATCGCCATCACCCAGCCGATCCGCGTCGATGACGTGGTGATCGTGGAGGGCGAGTGGGGGCGCATCGAGGAGATCACGCTGACCTATGTGGTGGTGTGCATCTGGGACCAGCGGCGACTGATCGTGCCAGTGGGGCAGTTCCTGGACAAGCCGTTCCAGAACTGGACGCGCGTGTCTTCGGACCTGCTCGGTACCGTCGAGCTGCACCTCGACTACGGCGTCCCCGTCGACGAGATCCGCGGCGAATTCCGGCGCGTGCTGGCGGCGTCCAGCCACTGGGACGGCAAGACGTGCTCGGTCCAGGTGACCGATGCCACCGAGCGGACCATGCTGGTGCGGCTGCTGATGAGCGCCAAGAACAGCAGTGACGCCTGGGACCTGCGCTGCGAGGCGCGCGAGAAGCTGATCGCCTTCGTGCAGCGACGCTACCCGCAGAGTCTGCCTCGCCTGCGCGCGTCGCTGGCGGACGGCAGCAGCATCTCGGCCTCGTCATGAACGCGGTAGTCAGCGTTTCGCGACCGCGATAAGCTCGTCCCCGCGCGGGGGATGCCGACCTCACGACCAACGACGTGGTTGCACTGGCTGGCGCTGGCGCTGTTCGGGGTGCTGTTGGCCGGCGTCGCCACCCAGCCGTTGTGGCACGACGATATCTTCTGGCACCTGCGCACGGGCGAGCTGATCGTCCGCAGCGGTCGGGTGCCGCGCGTCGACCTGTTCACGCACACGGTGTACGGCCAGCCGTGGACTTCGCACGAGTGGGGCTTCGCCCTGCTGCTCTACGCGCTCTATCGGACCGGCGGGTACGCCGCGCTGGTCGGCCTGATGACCCTGCTGGCGCTGCTGGCGTTCTCGTTCTCGTATGCGCAGATGCGGCGCGCGCTTCCCGCGGCCCGGCGCGCGATTGCCATCCCGCTGCTGCTGCTCGGGTTGGGCGCCGCCGCGCGCTCTTGCTTCGTGCTGCGCGCGGCCTTGTTGTCGTCCTGTCTGCTCGGCCTGCTGGGCACCCTGTTGTGGCGCTTGCATCAGGAGGACGGCCTGCGCCGGGAAGCCGCGATCTGCGCGCTGTTCCTGTTCTGGGCCAACTGCCATGCCGGGGTGGTGTTCGGTCTGGTCGTGCTGGCGGGGTTCTGGCTGCAGGCTGTGCGCGACGCGTACCGCGAGCGCCGGGCCGGGGTGCTGCGGCTGCTGCTTTCCGGCCGGTCCAGGCGCCGCACGTTGCTGGTGCTGGCCTGCACCGGGCTCACGCTGGTGAACCCGAACGGCTTCGACCTGTGGACCTTCCCCTTCCGCGTGAACAAGCTCTTTTACGGCAGCGGCCTGCACTGGAACATGGGGCAGTACCGCTCGCCCGCGCTCGCCAAGTATCCCGCCTTCTACGTGCTTCTGGCGGCGTGCCTGCTGGCGTGCCTGCCACTGTCGCGGCTCAAGGAAGCGCTGCTGGATTCGCGCAGGCCGCTGCTGGCGCAGGGCCCGGGCACGCTGTTCTTTTTGATCATGGCGCTGCGCTCCAATCGCTTCATCTTCGACTTCGTAGTGCTCGCGTTGCCGTTCTGCGCGCTGCTGTGGGGCGTAGAGCAGTCGGACTCGCAGCCGATCGCGCCGCGCGCCGCGGCCCTCTGGCGCTCGCCCTGGCCGGGGCTCGCCAACGTCGCGCTGCTGCTCGCCGTGCTGGCGTGGGTACGTCCGGCGCTGCCGAAGCACGCGCTGGCGCGGAGCGTGCCGCAACGGCTCGCGACCTTCATGCAGCAACAGCACATCGCGGGTCGCATGTTCAACTACGAGGCCAGCGGCGGGTATCTCGGCTGGCGCCTGCGGCAGCCGGTCTACTGGGACGGCCGCAACGACATTTTCGGCCCGCTGGCCGTGGAGTTGGCGTACGCAGAAGACTTCGGACAGCTGGTGCGCCGCCACCGGCTGCAGATGTTGATCCTCGATCCGATCTACGACGCCCGCTATCGCGCGTACCTCGACGCGCACCGCGATAGCTGGGCGCTGGTGTACTGGGACGACCACGCGGCGTTGTATCTCGCGCGCGCACCGCAGTTCGCTCCGGTGATCGCGCGTTGGGAGTACCGGCTGTTGCGACCCTTCGTGCTGCCGAACGAGGTGCAGGTGCGGCGCTTGGCGCGCGATCCGGCCTTGCGGGCGCAGGCCCAGACGGAGGCGCGGCGCGTGCTCTCGTTGAACGCCGACGTGTGCGCCGGTTGGTACGTGCGCGGCGAGCTGGCTTGCGAAGCCGGAGATCTTGCGGCGGCGCAACGCTTGCTGCGGCGCGCGCTGCAGGCCAACGAAAACGCGCGCGTGTTGTACGAGCTCGCCCGCGTGGAGCACGACCTCGGCCGCGGGCGTGAAGCGAAACGTCTGCTGCAGCGCGCCCTGGTGCTGCGGCGACAGGGCCGACCCTGAGTCCTTGCGGGGTACCCCCCGGCTTCAAGCCCGGCCTGGCGGCCCTTCTCCACCGCTGACATACTCCGCTACCACACACCACAGGGGAGGACACGCCATGCACGTCGTCACTGAGCCCACCCGGCAGGGGCCGGCCGCCGCCACCCGCGAGCAGCCGACCGAAACAGCAGACCTTCAAGCCGCCTTCGAGCGTCTCAAAGCCGCGCAGCGCAAGGACCCGATGCCGAGCTATGAGCAACGCATCGGCTGGCTTGACGCGCTGCTGCGCAGCGTGCGCAACAACCGCAAGCAGATCGCCGACGCGATCAGCGCCGACTTCGGCAACCGTTCGTTCCATGAGACTCAGGTCGCCGAGATCTTCACGCTGATCGGGGGCTTGCGCCACACCAAGAAGCACCTCAAGAGCTGGATGAAGCCCAAGTCGCGTCACGTCATGCTGGCGATGCGGCCGGGCAGCGCCAAGGTCCTGTACCAGCCGCTCGGCGTGGTCGGGGTGATCGCGCCTTGGAACTACCCGTTCCAGCTGGCGGTAGGTCCGCTCGCGGCCGCGCTCGCGGCCGGCAACCGGGTGCTGCTCAAGCCCTCCGAGTACACGCCGCGCACCTCCGAGCTGATCGCGCGGCTGTTGGGCGAGGCGCTGCCGCAGGACGTCGTCCACGTCGTGACCGGCGGCCCGGAGGTGGGCGCGGCGTTCAGCAAGCTACCGTTCGATCACCTGCTGTTTACCGGCTCGACCCACATCGGGCGCAGCGTGATGCGCGCCGCGGCCGAAAACCTCACGCCGGTGACGCTCGAGCTCGGCGGCAAGTCACCGGCGCTGGTGCACGAGAGCTTTCCCACGGCGCGCGCGGCTCAGCGCGTCGCGGCCGGCAAGTGGTTCAACGGCGGCCAGACCTGCATCGCGCCCGATTACCTGCTGGTGCCCGAGGGACAACTCGACAAGATGGTCGAGCAGCTCAAGCAGAGCGTAGGCCGCGCCTACCCGACGCTGCGCGACAACCGCGACTACACCTCGGTCGTCAACGACAAGCACTACGAACGGCTGGTCGAGCTGGTCAAGGACGCCGAGAGCCGCGGCGCCCGCAAGATCGAGATCAACCCGGCCGGCGAGCAGCTCGACCCTGCGACGCGCAAGCTCGCGCCCACCCTGCTGCTGAACGTCGACGATCAGATGCGAGTCATGCAGGAGGAGATCTTCGGGCCGGTGCTGCCGATCATGACCTACCGCTCGCTGCCGGAAGCGATCGAGTACATCAACGCCCACCCGCGCCCGCTGGCGCTCTACTACTTCGACTTCGACAACGAGCGCGCGCGCGACGTGCTCGAGCACACCACCTCGGGCGGGGCCACGCTCAACGACACCCTGATCCACTTCGCGATCGACGACCTGCCCTTCGGCGGCGTCGGGCCGAGCGGCATGGGCGCCTACCACGGCATCGAGGGTTTCGAGACCTTCTCTCACAAGAAGGGCGTGTTCCATCAGGCCAAGCTCAACGCCGCCGCAAGCATGGGTCCGCCCTACGCCCCCCGTGTCGACAAGATGCTCGACCTGCTGATCGGCAAGTAAGCCAAACGAAAGCGGGGTGCCGGGCACGCGAGCTTGGGTCCAGAAGCGTTCAGGAGCGAGCGCGCCCGGAGCCCCGGACGGAGGAGTACTCGGCGTACTTCGCAGATCCGTAAGCCGCTCCTGGACGTTTCTGGACCCAGACGTTTCTGGACCCAAGCTCAAGCCGAGAGGGCTTCGCGGAGCTTGTCTTTGGCTCTCGACTCGAGCTGGCGCACGCGCTCGCGGCTGACGCCCAGGCGCTTGCCGAGCTGATCCAGGGTTTCCGGCTCGTCTCCGGCCATGCGCGCCCACACGATGCGGCGCTCGCGCTCTGAGAGCGCCGCCATCGCCAGCTCGACCCGCGTGCGCGCGCGCTGGCTGGCCTCCCGGCGCAGCGCGGCGCTCTCCGGATCGGGCCCGCCGTCCCGTAGCAGGTCGCGGCCCGGCGTGCCGCCGCTGGAATCGCTGTCGAGCGAGCGGTCCGCGTGCGAGAGCAGCGGCCATAGCAGCCGGCAGCGCGCTTCGGGCATGCCGCTGCGCGCCGCGAGCTCCTGCGCGTTCTCCACGTCGCTGGTGCGAAACGCGCGCAACGCCCGGCGCTCGGTGCGGGTCGTCCCCAGGCGCACGATGCGGTAGCCGCGCACCACGTAGTCGCGGATCTCCGCCCGAATCCAGTAGCTGGCATAGGCCTTCAGCGAGGTGCCCTGGCTCGGATCGAAGCGCCGGGCCGCCTTGAGCAAGCCGATGCTGCCCTGCTGGATCAGATCGTCGATCGGCACGCCCCAGCGCCGATAGTCCAACGCGATCGCGACCACGTGCCGTAGGTTGCAGGCGATCAGCCGCGTTCCTGCGCGCTCATCGCCGTCGCGCCAGCGCTCCGCCAGCTCGACCTCCTGCTCGACGGTCAGGTGGTCGTACCTCGCGGCGCGCGCCCGGTAACGCGCCCAGCCCTCATCCCGCGAATAGATGCCCATGGTGGCTCTCCACCCGGGCACCATGCACGCCCCGTGCCGAGCCTGGTGATCAATCGTTTCGGAGACTTGGAGCCGAGGCGCAGCCTGGCCGCGGCGTTCTGCCGCGGCGAGCTTGGCGGCTCACGCGTTCAGGGCATGTGCTCGAGCGCCTTGATCCGGTCCTGGCCGCGGCCCGCCGCCGCCGGGTCCTTGGCGCGGACCACGTCCACATAGCGGCGGTAGGTCCGCACCGCCTCTTTATTGTCGCCGAGCTTCTCGTAGCAGTTGGCCAGGTCGTAGAGCATCGCAGCGTCGTTCGGGTCCGCGGCGAGCACCGCCTGATAGCGTGGGATCGCCTCCTTCCAGCGCTCGGCGCCGCGCAGCGTGATCGCGAGATTGCGCTGCAACCTGACGTCGGCCGGCTTGAGCTCGAGCGCGTGCTCCAGGTGCACGATCGCCTCCTCGTAGCGGCGTTGCTGGCGCAGGGCGACCGCGAGGTTGTTGAGCAGCTCGGGGTCGTCGGGCGTCCGCTTGACCTGGTCGTCCATGACCTTGATCGCGTCGTCGTTGCGGCCCAGCTTGCGCAGCGCCACGCCCAGATTCGACACGCTCTGGCGGTCGTCGGGATCGAGCTCGATCGCCTTGCGCAGCCGTTCCACCGCCTGATCGTATTTCTTGAGCCGGATCAGCACCGCCCCGCCGAGCGCGTAGGCCTGCGCCTGCTTGGGCGTGAGCGCGATGACCTTCTCGAAGGCCTGGAGCGCGGCGTCCAGATGGCCCTGCTTGCGCTCGATGCCGCCGAGCGTGAGCCAGGCCGCGGCGAACTGCGGCCGCTGCCGCACCGCCTCTTGGACCTCGCGCGCGGCGCCCGCGAGGTCGCCCTTGCGCTCGGAGGCGAGCCCCATCCGGTAGTGGCCCTCGGCCTCGTCGGCGCGGGCCGAGCCGCCCGGCCATGCCAGCAAGAGGAGGGCAAGTGTGCCGACGCAGGCGGCTCGTGGCAGTGCCATGATCACGCTCCTGACCCCCGGTAGACGGTCCATTTCGGGGACGATTCTACCGGATTGCGGCGGGCTTGCGAGCGACCCCGATTTCGGGGTGCGCGCGGTGCTCGCTGCCCCCGCCCGGGCGGTGTACAGTGCCCGTTTCCCCACAGGAGGTGCGGCGGCGATGAGGCGACGACGTTTGGGCAGGAGCGGCCTGACCGTGTCCGAGGTGTGCCTGGGCACGATGACCTTCGGCAACATGGCTGACGAGAGCGCTTCGCTGGCGATTCTCGACAAGGCGTTCGACGCCGGGGTCGACTTCCTCGACGCCGCCGAGCTCTATCCCGTGCCGCCCAACGCCGAATGGGCCGGCCGCACCGAGCGCATCGTCGGCAAGTGGCTCAAGGGCCGCGCGCGCGACTCGGTGGTGATCGCGACCAAGGTCGCCGGACCGGGCGGCGGCTGGTTCCTGCCGCCGGTGCGCGGCGGGCGCACCGCGCTCGATCGGCATCACGTCGAGCGCGCGGTCGACGCCAGCCTGCAACGCCTGGGCACCGACTACATCGACCTCTACCAGACGCACTGGCCCGACCCCGAGCTGCCGATCGAGCAGACGCTGGAGGCGCTCGCGCGCGTGGTCGAGGCCGGCAAGGTGCGTTACGTGGGCTGCAGCAACGAGAACGCCTACGGGCTCACGCAGGCGCTGTACGTATCCAAGTACGAGGGGTTGCCGCGCTACCACACGATCCAGAACAACTTCAGCCTGCTCAACCGGCGCTTCGAGGACGAGCTCGCCAACCTGTGCCGGCGCGAGCAGGTGAGCTTGTTGCCCTACAGCCCGATCGCCGGCGGTGTGCTCAGCGGAAAGTACCAGGACGGCGCGTGGCCCGAGGGGGCGCGCTTCAGCGGCTACCGCAAGGGCGGCGCGCGCACCGAGACCATGACGCGCCGCTTCGTCAACGACAAGACGCTGCGGACCACCGCGCGCGTGGTGCAGCTCGCGTCCGAGCACGGGCTCTCGCCGGTCGCCTTTGCCGTGGCCTGGACGCTCAGCCGCGACTACGTCGGCTCGACCATCGTCGGCGCCACCAGCCCGGCTCAGCTCGACCAGCTGCTGGCCGGCGCGGAGGCGAAGCTCCCGCCTGCGGCGCTCGAGGCGGTCGACAAGCTCAGCCGCGAGATCATGTACCCGATGGGTTGAAAGGCCGCGAGCGCCGGCCGGTTGAAGAGATTCACAGGAAGGCGGGAAGCCAAGCGTAGACACGCCCTTTCCGCCTTCCCGTCTTGCTGTTGCAGCTCCGGGGGACGAGGACGGGCAGGGGCGGGGGCAGGGGCAGGGGTAGGGGTAGGGGTAGGGGTAGGGCAGGGGCAGGGGTTAGAAGTCGAGGGGTTGGGAGAGGGCGAGTGCGATGGCCTGGGGGAGCTGCTCCGGGCGCAGGCCGCGGAAGTAGACTGACCAGCCGTCGGTCTCGAAGCGGCCCTGGCAGTTGCGCTCGTACCAGGGGCGGATCGGATTATCGCGCCTGGCCCGCCACAGCAGTGCCGCGTAGTCGGTGCACAGCGCGCTCCACAGGTCCTGGCCGATGCCCTCGCCCTGGGCCTCGCGCGTGACCGCGAACTTCGACAGGTAGCCGCCTAGCTCCGTGCGATGCAGCAGCGCGGCGCCGCGGTAGCCCTCCTCGATGTAGGCGTGCTCGAGCGGGCGGCTCCACAGCGCCTCGCTCGGCGCCTTGCCGAAGCTCGACGCGAGCAGCGCGCGCAGCCGCGGCAGGTCCACGCCCGCATAGCCGTCGTGGCGGCGGATCGCGACCCCCTTGCGCAGCAACGTGCCTGCGCCTTTCACCGTGAACAGCTCGTGCAGCAGGTTCAGCGGTGAGGTCAGCGACACCAGTATACGGTGAGGGACCAGCTCGAGGATCAAGCGGCGGCTGTCCTCGAGCAGCCTGCGCTGGTGAGGCTGCAGCAGCAGCTCTTGCTCCAGCGACTCGTAGTCGGTGTTCAAGTTGACCATGTTGAGCGGCTTGCCGTGCAGCCGCAGCCCTCCCAGCGGCCCCAGGAAGATCAACTTGTGCGTGCGCAACGCCGCCAGTGTGTGCGCCAGCGACTCGAGCCTGCTGCCGTGGTCGGCACCGCTGGCCAGCAGCAACGGAATCACCCCGGCTCTCGCCGCGGCCACCACCTGGTCGTAGGGGCCGGCGGTGGTATGCAGCAAGCTTTGCAGCCCCGAGCGGCGCAGCAGCTCGGCCAGGTCCTGCCGGTGTGTCGCCGCGGCTTGCGGCTCGTCCGCGTCCATGCCCAACACCACGACGGGGGTGAGATCGAGCGCGTGCAGGAAGCGCAGATCGAGCGCCACGCCGTCGGCGTCGTGCTCGAGCGCGGCGGCCTCGACCGCGAGTGTGGCGAAGCCCTCGGGCGCCCGCGAGCGAAACAGCCGCAGGTAGAGCTCGGCGTCGGCGCTGGAGCCTATGCTGGCCAGGAACTTGAGCACCGCCTCGGCCGGCTCGAGCGACGCAGGCGGCAGGTCGGGTTTCCGCATGGCCGCAACTGTAGCCGCTCCCGGAGCGGCGCGCCGCGCATCCCGCGCACAACGAGACACAGCTGCTCTTCCCGGCTTGCTGTTTCATGACAGGCGTGGCCGACACCAGCTCGCCCTCGGGTGCGCCGCGCATGCTATAAGCGGCTCTTTCGTTCTCGAGGCTACGTGACGGGCGAGCTCGACGCGGTGATCATCGGCTCAGGGCCCAACGGGCTCGCCGCGGCCGTGGCCCTGGCGCAGCAGGGTCTCTCGGTGCTGGTGCTGGAGGCGCACTCCGAGCCCGGCGGCGGCACGCGCACGGCCGAGCTCACGCTGCCCGGCTTTCACCACGACGTGTGCTCCGCCGTGCACCCGCTGGGCGTGCTCTCGCCCTTCCTCTCCACCCTGCCGCTGGCGCAGCACGGCCTGCAGTGGGTGAGCCCGCCGCTGTCCTTCGCGCACCCGCTCGATGACGGCCCCGCCGTCACCCTGGAGCGCTCGTTCGAGGCCACGGCCGAACGCCTCGGCCGCGACGCGCACGCGTACCGCAAGCTGATGCAGGCCTTCGTGCGCGTGGGCACGCCGCTGCTCGCCGACCTGCTCGGGCCATTGCGCTGGCCGCGCCATCCGCTGGCCATGGCGCGCTTCGGCTTCTACGGCCTGCGCTCCGCGCTGCGCCTGGGGGGCGGCCTGTTCGCCGAGCGGCGCGCGCGCGCCCTGCTCGCGGGCTGCGCCGCGCACTCCATCCTGCCGCTCGACAAGCTCGGCACCGGCGCGGTCGGGCTGCTGTTCGCGCTGACCGGTCACCTGTGCGACTGGCCGGTCGCACGAGGTGGCTCGCAGGCCGTCGCCGCCGCGCTGGCCTCCTACTTGCGCGCGCTCGGCGGCCGCATCGAAACCGGGCGGCGCGTGGCTGCGCTGCGCGAGTTGCCCGAAGCGCGCGCGTACCTGTTCGACCTGGCCCCCAAGCAGCTGTCGCAAATCGCCGGCGAGCAGTTGCCGGCCGGCTACCTGCGCCGCCTCGCGCGCTACCGCTACGGGCCCGGCGTGTTCAAGCTCGACTGGGCCCTTTCCGGGCCCATCCCCTGGCGCGATCCGGAGTGCGCCCGTGCCTCGACCGTGCACCTGGGCGGCACGCTGCAGGAGATCGCGGCCTCCGAGGCCGCCGCGTTCGCCGGGCAGCACCACGAGCGACCCTTCGTGCTGGTCGCGCAGCAGAGCATGTTCGACCCCTCGCGCGCGCCGGTCGGGCGCCACACCGGCTACGCGTACTGCCACGTGCCTTACGGCTCGACGCTCGACGTCGGCGCGCGCATCGAGGCCCAGATCGAGCGCTTCGCGCCCGGCTTTCGCGATCTGGTGCTGGCGCGCAAGGCCCACGCGCCGGCCGATCTCGAGCGCTACAACGAGAGCCTGGTGGGCGGGGTGATCGCGGGCGGCGCGGCCGACCTCGGTCAGCTCTTCACGCGCCCAGTCGCGCGCCTCGATCCCTACAGCACGCCCAACCCGCGGCTGTTCCTGTGCTCTGCGGCCACGCCGCCCGGCGGCGGCGTACACGGGATGTGCGGCTACTTCGCCGCACAGAGCGTGCTGCGCCGGCTGGGCCGCCGCCGCCGACGCGCGGCGTCCCTCGACACGGACTCGCAGCTGGCATAGGCCGCGCCGTAGCATCGCGGCCACGGCCCTTGCGTGGCGGGCCGCTTGCCGGCTATGAGCCCGAGCACACATTCGAAGGCGGTGGGCTCGGGCCGGGCGGCGGGTCCCCGGCGGAGGCGAGCAGGCGTGGTGGGCGACGGCAAGGCGAAATCCCGGCAGGCTGCGAAGCAGGAAACGCGCGAAGCGCTGCTGCGCGCGGGCATGAGCCTATTCTCCGAGGAGGGCGTGGACCTGCCGAGCCTGGACGCGATCTGCGCGCGTGCCGGGTTCACCCGCGGCGCGTTCTACGTGCACTTCCGCGACCGCGACGACTTCCTGGCCTGCGTGATCGAGCGCGTGCTGGTCGACTTCGTGGATTCAGTGGTGGCCGCCAGCCAGAGCGCCAACGATCTCAGCGATACGATCGGCCGCTTCTTGACCGCGGCTTCGAGCGGCAGGGTGCCGTTGATGGGCCAGCAAAGGCTGATCCTGCATTTGATGACGCGCGGCGTGCCGCGCGCGGACAAGATGCGCGCGCGCTTCAAGCTGTTGATCGAGCACGCCCTGACACGCCTGGCCGACGCCGCCCGCAACGGCCAGCTCGCCGGCACGGTCCATACTCCGGTCGACGCCGATTTGCTGGCCGCGTGGCTGGTCGCGGCCGCGCTCGGTCTGACCACGCTGCTCAACTTCGGTATCGAAATCGATCTGGAACGCGTCCAACACAGTGCGCGGGAGCTCTTGCGGATCGAACCCGGTTGACTACAACTGCGCCCATGCCCAAACGACCCTCCAACGGGCGCACGAAGCGCAGCCTGTCCAAGCCCAAGACCGCGCGCGAGCGCGCCAAGCCCTCCGCCCGCAAGCTGCCGGTGCTGGCGAACGGGCGGACGCAGGTGCCCTGCCTACAGTGCGCGCTGTGCTGCAGCTACGTGGCCGTCGAGATCGACCCGCCGAGCACGCTGCGCGGCGCCAACGAGATCCTGTGGTACCTCTACCACCAAGGCGTGTCGGTGTACGCGGACGGCGAGTCCTGGATGGTGCAGATGGACACCCGCTGCCGCCACCTGCAGGCCGACAACCGCTGCGGGATCTATGAGCACCGGCCGCTGATCTGTCGCGAATTTGACGAGACCGGGTGCGAGGTCAACGCCGAGGAGGTGGGCACCACCTTCTACGACGTGGATGCGTTCATGACCTACCTGCAACGACACCACAAGCGTATTTTCGGCCTGGTCCGCAAGCGCTACCTGCCCCCGCCGACCGTCGCCGCCGCGGCGAAGACCCCCTCCAGGCGGTCCGCGTTTCGACCCCGGCTCGAGGCCTTGCGCCTGCAGGCCGCCGGCGCGCGCCCCGCCGACTGGGTCTGACGCCGAGGGCCGCGCGCGCGATCGGCGCGACCTTCTCGCGAGCCGCGTGCCCGGCGGGTTACAATCGCAGCATGCTGGCGAGACTCGCGGTGGGTCGCCGTCGCGCGACTGCACAGTGGCTCGCGCTCGGCCTGGCCGGCGCGTGCGCGCTGCTGCTGCGCGGGCATGCGCGCGCGTGCTTGCTGGTTGAGGCGCCGCGCCGGGTGGACGCGTTGTCCTCGACGCAGCGGGGCGCCGAGGTGCAGGGCGGCGGCATCATCACCGGCGCCACCAACCGGCGCCTGCTGCACTTCACCTTTGACGACGGTCCCGACGCGCACAACACGCCGAGGCTGCTCGACGCCCTGGACCGCTGGGGCTTCAAGGCGACCTTCTTCTTCTCCACCAGCCGCTTCGCGAGTCGCGAGCGACGCAATCGTCATTCGGTCGAGCTGGCGCGCGAGGTCGCGCGGCGCGGCCACCAGGTCGGCGCGCACGGCTTCGACCACGTGCACATGTCGCGGCTCGCGCCAGACGCGTTGCGCACCGAGCTGCAGAGCGCGGAGGCGATGTTCTTGCGTGCCTTCGGCACCCGCACCTATCTGTTTCGGCCTCCGTACGGCTCGCGCAACCACGTGCTCGACCGCATGCTCGAGAACGGCCGCTACGTGACCGTGCTGTGGAACGTGGGGCTGGCCGACTGGGTGGCGCACGATCCCGAGGAGCTGCGCAAGATCTTCTGGCGCGTGCTGGCGCGCAACCAGCAGCTCGACGGTGAGCGTGGCGGGCTGGTGCTGCTGCACGACAGCCACGACTGGAGCGTCACCGCGTTCGAGCGCATCGCGGCTTCGATCGCGGAGCGCAACTGCCGGCTGCTGCAGGCCGGCGAGGAGCTGTACGACGTGGTCGACACCCTCGACCCCTGGGTGTCGCCTCCCTCTGACACCACCTACGCCGAGTGGCAGCGGCAGCTGCGGGCCAGGACCGCGGCGCGCTGCGGCGTCTCAGCTCCCGGAATATGAAAGAATCGTGAAAATTGGTCGATCAATCACAATTTCTCAGAGCGGCTGGCGACTTTGCGCCTCTGGAGGTGACCCGAATTCTCGCTTTTATCCCAACTAGTTACGGGTTGTGATCGGGCGCATAGCGAGCGCCGCCGCCGGGCTGGTACCCAGAACTACAGGGGGCATGCATTTACTCGGTGGGCGGCTGAGGCTATATTTCAAATCGCACTGTTAGATTCCGATGAAGTCAAAACCCAATTTCCCGGTCGAGGGCGTGTGGTCTCCACGGACCAGCGGCTTTTCGGTCCGGGGAAGCCCATCGGAGGCTCCAGCGGTGGTGACCGAGTGGGCGGCCGAGCTGGAGGAGGTCGAGGGCTCCGCGGCCATGGTCGGCTGCGTGCCGGTGGCCGAGCTCAGCTGCGTCTATCAACCGATCGTCGATCTGCGCGACGGCAAGCCGTTTGCCTACGAGGTGCTCGCCCGCTGCCAGGTGCCGGGCCTGACCAATCCGGAAATCCTGTTCAAGCGCGCCGCCGCCGAGCGCTTCTGCGGCCTGCTCGGGCGCACGCTGCGCGCGATCGGGTCCAAGGGCTGCCGTGGCGTGCCGCTGTTCCTGAACGTGCACCCGGCCGAGCTGGGCGACCGCTTCGTGATCCAGCTGGACGACCCGATGTACGCCCACGACGATGACGTCTACGTCGAGGTCACCGAGTCCGTGCCGTTTTCCCACTACGATCTGTGCGCGACCATGCTGCGCGAGATGCGAGAGCGCGGCGGCGTGCACGTGGTGGTCGACGACCTCGGCGCCGGTTACTCCAACCTCAAGCGCATTGCCGATCTGGAGCCGGCGATCGTCAAGCTCGACCGCCATCTGGTGACGAACCTCGACCAGCACAAGCGCCAGCGCCTGCTGGTTCAAGCGGTGGTGCGCATGTGCGTGGACCTCGGCGCGCGCGTGGTGGCCGAGGGGCTCGAGAACTGGGACGAGGTGCGCGCCGCGCGCGACTGCGGCTGCCACTACGCCCAGGGCTACGCGCTCGGCCGGCCCGCCCCACGCCCGGCGCAGCCGACCTGGAAGCTGTAGTCGCTGCGCCACGCGCGCGCGCATCGAGAGGATCCACAGGAAGGCGGGAAGACGGGCAGTTCGGAGGGATCCCTCGTCTCTCCGCCATCCCGCCTGCCGGTTGAATGCCCGCCCAGGCGCTCCCGAACCGATCCGTGCTAGGAAAGCCAGCATGGATACGCCGGGCTCAGCGACGTCATGCGCGGCCGAGCTGCTCGCGGTGGTGGAGCCGCGCGCGCAGCCGCCGGCCTGGCGCTGGCTCTCGGACGCGCTGCCGGCGCCGGACGCGCCGCTGGCACGAGGTCGCTTTTTCGGCGCCTACGCCGGTGTGGGCCGCCGCTTCACGGGCGCCGCGGGCGCGTTCGGCGCGGACGAACGCGCGCGCCTCTCGGCGCTCGGGGTCGCCGTGCCCGAGGCCTTCTCGCTCGCGGACTGGGCACGCGCCGCGCTGCTGCTGCGGGCGATCGACGTGGCTGCGGCAGACGACCACCTCGCGATCGCGACCGAAGCCTTTCGCAAGGGCGACAACGCCGAGCGCGTCGCGCTGCTGCGTACTCTGCCGCTTCTGCCTCGACCCGAGCGCTTCACGGCGCTCGCGGTCGAAGCCTGCCGCACGCACGTGCTCGAGGTGTTCGCCGCGATCGCGTGCGAGAACCCCTTTCCCGCCGCACATTTTCCCCAGCTCAACTTCAACCAGCTCGTGATCAAGGCGATCTTCCTCGAGCTCGCGCTCGAGCGCGTGCTCGGCTGGCGCAGCCGCTGCGACCCCGAGCTGCGGCGCGTCGCGGCCGACTACGAGGCCGAGCGTCGCGCCGCCGGGCGCAGCGTGCCGGCCGACCTGGCCCTGATCAGCGCCACCGAGGAACGTTTATGAAGATGTTCGACCCCCACATCCACATGACCTCGCGCACCACCGACGATTACGAGGCGATGGCGCGCGCCGGCATCGTTGCCGTGATCGAGCCGGCGTTCTGGCTGGGCCAACCGCGCACCCACGTCGGCTCGTTCGAGGACTACTTCCTCTCGCTGACCGGCTGGGAACGCTTTCGCGCCAGCCAGTTCGGCATCCGCCACTTCTGCACCATGGCGCTCAACCCCAAGGAGGCCAACAATCCCGACCTCGCGCAGGGTGTGCTCGAGCTGCTGCCGCGCTACCTCGAGAAGGACGGCGTGGTAGCCGTGGGGGAGATCGGCTTCGACGACATGACGCCGGCCGAGGAGCGGGCGTTCTTCGCCCAGCTCGAGCTCGCAAAAGAGCACGAGCTGCCTGTGCTGGTACACACGCCGCACCGCGACAAGAAGCGCGGCACCGAGCGCACGATCGCGCTGATCCGCGAGGCACGCTTCCCCGAGAGCAAGGTGCTGATCGACCACAACAACGAGGAGACGCTGCCGCTGGTGCTGGCGACCGAGTGCTACGCGGGCCACTCCATCTACCCGCACACCAAAATGGACGAGGCGCGCATGGCAGCCCTGGTCAAGCGCTACGGCCCCGAGCGCATCGTGATCAACAGCGCCGCCGACTGGGGCGTCTCCGATCCGCTCAAGGTGCCCAAGACCGCCGAGGTGATGCGGCGTGAGGGCATCGCCGAGAGCGCGATCGAGCAGATTGTGTGGCGCAACCCGATCGCGTTCTTCGGCCAGAGCGGGCGGCTCGAGCTGGGCGAGCAGGGCGAGGCGCCGCCGGTCGATCAGCGCGAGCTGTTCGAGGGCAATTCGGTGCTGCGCGGGCAGACTCCAGTCGTGGGCCGCTGAGGCGAGCCGGCATGCACCGCACGCTAGTCCTGAACGTCGTCGGGCTCACGCCCGAGCTGCTCGGCGAGCACACCCCGCACCTGCGCGAGCTGGCGCAGCAGGGCGGGGTTCGGCCGCTCGGCACGGTCACACCGGCGGTCACCTGCAGCGCGCAGGCGACCTTCACCACCGGCACGCTGCCGCGCGAGCACGGTATCGTCGGAAACGGCTGGTACTTCCGCGAGCTGTCCGAGGTGTGGCTGTGGCGGCAGTCCAACCGCCTGGTCGCGGGCGAGAAGATCTGGGAGGCGGCGCGGCGCCGCGACCCGAGCTTCACCTGCGCCAAGCTGTTCTGGTGGTACAACATGTACTCGAGCGCGGACTTCGCGGTCACGCCGCGGCCGATGTACCTGGCGGACGGGCGCAAGCTGCCCGACATCTACGCCGAGCCGCCCGAGCTGCGCGACGCGCTGCAGCAGCGCCTGGGGCAGTTCCCGCTGTTCAGCTTCTGGGGGCCGAACGCGAACCTCGAGAGCAGCCGCTGGATCGCGGACTGCGCGCGTCAGGTCTACGACGAGAAGCGCCCCACATTGACGCTGGTCTACCTGCCGCACCTCGACTACGGGCTACAGAAACTGGGCCCGGCGCATCCCGAGATCCCGGCGCACCTGCGCGAGATCGACGCGGTGGCGGGCGAGCTGATCGCACACGTGCGCCGCGATGGCGCGCGGGTGATCGTGTGCTCGGAGTACGGCATCACCGAGGTGCGGGGGCCAGTGCACGTCAACCGCGCCCTGCGCCGGGCCGGCTTGCTGCGGGTGCGGGAAGAGCGCGGGCTCGAGCTGCTCGACCCAGGCGCGAGCGAGGCGTTCGCGGTGGCGGACCACCAGCTCGCGCACGTCTACGTGCGGAACCCTGCGCGCGTCGCGGAGGTGCGCGGCCTGCTCGAGGCGCTCGACGGCGTGGAGCAGGTCTGGGGCGAGGAGGGCAAGCGCAGCCATGGGCTCGACCATCCCCGCGCAGGTGAGCTGTGCGCGCTGAGCGCGGCCGATCGCTGGTTCAGCTACTACTACTGGCTCGACGACGCCCGTGCGCCCGATTTCGCGCGCACGGTCGAGATCCACCGCAAGCCTGGCTACGATCCGGTCGAGCTGTTCCTCGACCCGGCGCTGTCGTTTCCGCGCGTGCGCGTGGGGCTCAAGCTGCTGCGCAAGGCGCTCGGGTTTCGCATGCTGATGGACGTGATCCCGCTCGACGCGAGCCTGGTGCGCGGCAGCCACGGCCGCCTCACCGACCGCGCCGAGCAGGGCCCGCTGTGCATCAGCAGCGAGCCCGGGCTGCTGCCCGAAGGCGCGATCGAGGCCACCGCGTTCAAGTCGTTGGTGCTTTCCCACATCTTTGGGGGCTGAGCGCGCGTGCTGCGTGTGAGCCGGCCGCCGCTCCCAACGCCTCGAAAGTAGCTGATCTCTACAACGAATTCCCCGGCTCGCGCGACAGTAGATAGACTCCCACCTGGAGACGCCGCCGGCTGCCCGGCTCGGGGTCGCCAGGGAAGGCGCTCGCGGACCGAAAGGAGACAAGTCGACGATGACGGCATCGCGCGTTCTCGGGGCGTTCCTGATCTCGAGCCTGACCTGGCTCGGCGCCTCTGGCGCGCGGGCGCAGATCGATCACCCAGGCGGCCACGAGCACTACAACGTCGAGCTCGAGCCGCACCTGGTGGTGCAGTGGGCCGACCAGCCGGTCGCGACCAACGACGGCTTCGGGGTGGGGCTGCGCGCGTCGATTCCGGTGATGCAGGACGGCCCGGTGACCACGATCGACAACTCGCTCGCGGTTACCCTGGGCCTGGACTGGGCCCATTTCGGCAACAGCTGCCTGTACTACTACGGCTTCAACGGGCAGGTCCGGCCCGGACTGCCGCGCGGGGATTGCAGCGCCAACGACTTCTGGCTGCCGATCGCGATGCAGTGGAACTTCTTCTTCAGCAAGCTGATCAGCGCGTTTCCCGAGCTCGGGCTGGGCATCCACCACTGGGCCTGGGACGTCAACGCGGTGTGCGCGAACGGCAACCTGTGCCGTTACAACGGCAGCGACACCGGCGTCGACATCGTGCTGTGGCTCGGCGTGCGCTTTCACCTGTCCAAGAGCTTCGCGCTGACGCTGCGCCTGGGCACGCCCTCGCTCAACCTGGGCGCGTCGTTCTTCCTGTGACTCTTGGCCCGAGGGCGGCGATCAGCTCTCGGGCTCGGGCGCCGCGGGCGTGCTGCCGCTGAGCAGTGCCTCGTTGACCGAGATGTCGCTGCTCGCCATCGCCTTGTCGCGCAGGCCATGGACGTACGCCTTGAGCACCTCGCTGCGGCGGTGGCGCAGCAGCGCGCTCTCGATCCGCGCCTGCTCTTCGTCGGTGAAGGCCGCGCGATCGGCCAGCGTCTTGCTCTCGAGCCGGTACACGAACCAGTCGTCGCCCAGCTTCATCGGCGTGTCGGGCAGGGGCTTGTCCTCGCTCAGCGCGTAGGCGGCCTTGACCAACGGGCTCGAGTCGAACGGCCCCGCGATCGCCGCGTCCGTGCGGCCGAACGGCCGCGTCTCGCGCACCTGCGGCGCCAGCGCGTCGCTGCTCGAGGGCTCGAGGGCGGCGGTCGCGTCCTCGAGCGTGGCGCCGGCCTTCACCTTCTGCAGCAGCTCGGCGGCGGCCTGTTTGGCCTGCTCCTGCGCGCGGCTGTCGCGATAGAGCTTTTCGGCCAGCTCGCGCTTGGCCTCGTCCACCGGCACGTCGCCCTCGCGGATGCCTTCCACCTTGATGATGTGGAAGCCGAAGGTCGACTCGACCACGTCGGAGATCTGCCCCGGCTTGAGCGCGAACTGCGCATCGTCGAAGGGCTTGACCATGCGCCCGCGCGGGTTGTAGCCGAGGTCGCCGCCTTTCTTGGCGCTGCCCTCGTCCTCGCTGTACTGGCGCGCCAGCGCCGCAAAATCCTCGCCCTTGCGCGCGCGCGCGAGCAGGCCCTCGATCTTCTTGCGCGCCGCCGCCTTGACGTCGGCGCTGGCGTCTTCGGGGACCTTGATCAGGATGTGACGCGAGCGCACCTGCTTTTCGAGCCCGGTGTAGCGGTGCTTCTGCCGCTCGTATTCGTCGTCGACTTCCTTCTTGTGCGCTGCCATGAACGCGGTGATGTCCTGTTCGGTCGGCTGCAACGCCTGCGCGTAGTACACGCTGGAGAAGCGCACGTACTTGAGCTTGGCGCTCTCCTTTTCGCGCACGTAGGCGTCCCACAGCTCGCCCGGGCCCACGGTGACCGCCGCGCCGACCAGGTCGCGCATGTGCTGGGCCAGTGCCTCTTCCATCTGCTCGCGGGTGAACTCGCGGATGCTGCGCCGTAGCCGGTATTGCACGAAGTTGCGCAGGTTCTCCTTGCTGAACTTGCCCTTGCTGTCCTCGAAGCTGAAGTGCTGCGGCCCGGACGGCGGCAGGTAGGGACCGGCGTCCACCGACATCGACAGGTAGATCAGCCCATCGTCGGCGATCTTCTGCAGCACCTGGTCCTCACTCGCGGTGAAGCCCAGCTTGCGAGCCTCGCGCGCCAGCAGATCGCGCTCGATCAGCCCGTACAGCACCATGCTCTGCAGCTTGTACTGCTTGGCCATCTCGTCGGGGTAGTTCTCGCCGCCTGCGAGCAAGTAGGCCGACTGCAGCTCGTTGCGGCTGATGCTGTGGCCGTACACGCGCGCGGCCGGTACCGCGCCGCCGGAGCTGCAACCCTTGGCCTGGGGCCCGCCGAACTGCAGCATGAACACGGCGCTGAGCGTGAAGACCACGAACAGCAGAATCACTCCGCGGAATTTCTGTACAATCTGCTCGAGCACGCGCGACTCCGAGGCGATGCCGACAAACGGCGCGGTACCATAGATGAGCCCGCATTGCACGGCAAGCAGCCCTTGGCGCGTGGCCGTGGCGCTCGCGGCGCTGCTCGGGGGCCCCTGGGCGCAGGCGCAGGCCGAGGGTCCCCCCGGCGCGCTGCTGTTCAAGGCGCCTGCGCCGCGCGACGCCGCGCGCTGGCGGCAGCGGCTCGCGCAGCGCTGGGGGCCGCTCTCCGCCGCGCTCGCGCCCGAGCCCGCTGGATCGGGCGTGGCGATCGACCCGGCGCGCCTGCGCCCGCTGCGCGAGATCGAGGCGTTGCTGGCGCGTGCCCGGGCGCAGGCCGCGGCGCTGGCCGACGACCAGGCGCTGGCCACGCTCGCGCGCGCCACGACGCTTGCCGAACGCATCGCGGACGTGCCGGGCGCCGGCGCCTGGAACGCCGAGGTGCAGCTCAGCCTGGGCGTGACGGCCGCCCAGGCAGGTTTGTTCGAGCTCGCGGAGGGCGCGTTTCGGCGCGCGGCCACGCTCGATCCGGCGCGCGGTCTGCTGGAAGCCGAAGCCGCGCCCGACGTGGTCGCGCTGTACGCACGCGTCGCGCGCGAGGTCGCCCTGGCGCCGCTGGGCGAGCTGCAGGTGAGCGTGCGCCCCGCAGGTGCCCAGGTGTACCTCGACGACAGCGCGCGCGGGCCTTCGCCGGTGCGCGCGCGGTTGTCGGTTGGCCGTCACGTGCTGCGCGTGGAGGCGCCGGGATTTCGCCCCTACGGCGCCATGATCGACGTGCTCGAAGGGGCGCGGCCGCCGCTTCAGGTGGTGCTGTGGCCCGACGCCGCTTCCGAAGCGGCCGCGGCCCTGCGCGCGGCCGCCGCGCGCGGAGACTATCCGCGCGTCAGTCGGGCCCTGCGCGCGCTGCAACACGCCGGCGCCGGCCCGGCCGCCGTGCTGGTCTTGGAAAGCTCGTCGCGCGGCGAGCGCGCGCTGCTGGTGCGCTGCGACGCGCACGGCTGCCGCGGGCCAAGGCGACTTTTGGGCAGCGAGCCCCTCGCGGAGATGCCGGCGTGGGCGCCGGATCAGCCGCGCCTGGAGGCCGACCGCGCCTGGCTGGAGGCCCGCAACGGGGATCGGGAGCGGCCCCGCGTAGCGCCGGCGTGGTGGCAAAGGTGGTACGTGTGGGGGGGAATCGCCGCTGTCGCCGCGGCGGCGACCGGCGTGGCGCTCGCGGCAGAGCCGCCGCCCCAGCAGCGCTTGAGGGTGGTGATCACGCCCGGCGGGGTCGGGCAGTGACGCGGTCCGCACGTGAATCGGCTTCTTTGCGTTGCCTGCAGGTCCCGCTATGCTCGCGCGGGTCGCGAGCGGGCTCGCGGCGCCATGGCTTCCCAGGGGATGGAACGTGCCGACGACGACCCCACCGCAGGCTCCGAAAAGCAACCTCAAGTATTTGCTGATCGGGTTGGCGTTTCTGGGAGGCGCGGCCGTGCTCTGGGTGGTGGCGAGCCGCCAGATGGCGCCGCCGCCGCCCCCGCCGCCGCCACCCCCGCCGCACGTGCAGCGGGTCAATCCCATGGCACAGCCCCAGCTCGAGCTCGAGCCCGAGCCACCCGACGCTGGCGCTCCGCCCCCACCGCCGCCCAAGAAGATCGTCTACGTGCACAAGACCGGCGAGTGGGAATGCTCGGGTGACCTGCCCAACGCGATCAAGGTCATCAACGACAACCGCGCCCAGATCCGCAGCTGCTACGAGCGGCGCTTGAAGGTCAACAACGTGCTGCAGGGCGACATGGTCCTGCGGATCAAGGTCGGCGCCAACGGCAAGGTGGTGGCCACCGCGGTCGGGGGCTCGCTGCACGACGACACCGTGTTCGCCTGCGTGCGCAATCTCGCCACGACCTGGACCTTTCCCACACCCAGCGGCGGGAGCTGCGCAGTGGTGCAGGTGCCGTTCCAGTTCGCGCCCAAGCCGTGACCGCGCGTGGCTCCCGTCAGTCCAGTGTGACCTTCGGCGGGTCCGCGTTGAGGTCGACCACGATGCGGCGTTGCTGGCCCGGCTCGAGCTCGAAGGGCACGCGGGCCTGACGGCCGAGCGGCGGGCAGTCGAGCTGGAGCACGTGGCTCCCGCTGCCGATGCTCAGCGCACGCTGTGGTGTGGTGCCGAGCGCGCGCCCGTCCAGCCGCAGCTCCGCCCACGGCACCGCGTTGACGCTGAGGCGGCCACGCGTCGCCGTGTCGGCCTGGGCCGGCGGGGCCGCGGTGAGCACCGGTGTCGCACTCCGTTCCCGGTCCCCGCCCGCCGCTGAGCCCGCAGTGGTGCCAGCCGCCGCCGCAGTAGTGGCCGTGGTCGCCGTCGGAGGTGACGTCGCAGGCGCGGCTGCGCCTTTCTTCGCCGCGCTGCGTGGACGCGCCGCGCGGGTGTGGGCCGCGGGCACACGCAGCCGCCGCCCCACGCCGGGCGTGCGCTGCAGCAGCAGCGCCGCCGCCATCAGCCCGAGCAAGGGCAACACCCAAAACCGCAGCGCGCGTCGCGCAGCGCGCCGCCCCCGCGGCGCGGCGCGCGCGCGGCCGAGCGGCTCGGTGCCCTGCTCGAGCAGCTCGCTCCACTGCCTTCGGGTCGCGATCGAGCGCGTGAGCCGCGGCGTGGCGCTGCGCTCGCCCGCGACCGCTCGCGGCGGAGGCTCGCTGTGCAGGCCGGCGCGGGACCGAGCGCGCTCAGCCAGCCGCCCGAGCTCGGCAGCCACCCCCTGTGGGTGCTCGCGCGCCAGCCAGGTGCGAAAGCGCGCTGCCACCTCGGCCGCGGACGCGGGGCGCGCCGCGGGGTCGGGCGAGAGCAGCTGCTCGACCAGGCGCGCGAGCTCGGCGTCCAGCTCGCCCTCCGGCAGCGCGGGCGCGCCCGGCGCCTCCTGCTTCGGCGCGGTGTTCTGTGGTGCTTCGTCCTGGGGCGCGAGCCGTTCGCCGCGCAGCGCCTCGTACAGCACGCTGCCCAGCGAGAACAGATCGCTCTGCGGGCCGAGCGTGGCACCGCGCGCCTGCTCCGGCGACATGTAGCCGGGAGAGCCGAACAGCTCGCCGCGCCCGGTGTGGGCGAGCGGCGCGGCGATCCCGAAGTCGAGCAGGCGCACGTGGCCGCGTGCGTCGACGATCACGTTGCGCGGCGTGACGTCGCGGTGCACCAGCCCGAAGCGCTCGTGCGCGTAGGCCAGCGCCTCGCAGATCTGCGCGCCGATGTGCGCGCACAGCGCCTCTGGCAGCGCGCCGTCGCGCAGCAGCTCGGCCACCGTCGCGCCCTCCACCAGCTCCATCGCCAGGAAATACACGCCGTCCACCACGCCCAGCTCGTAGACCGGCACGATGTTGGGGTGGCTCATCTGCACCAGCGTGTTGGCCTCGTGCACGAACAGCTCGATGAAGCCAGGGTCCTGCGCGAGCTGGGGCAGGATCTGCTTGACCACCAGCTTCTTCTCGAAGCCGCCCGGGCCGCGCAGCCGCGCCAGCATCACGCGCGACATGCCGCCCTCTGCGAGCTGCGCGTCGAGCCAATACTTGCCGAAGCGCTGCGGGCCGCCCGCCGCGGGCGATGATTGCGTGGCCTCCGCCATCCGTGAGAAAGGATATCGCATGCGGCCTGCTTTATGGTTGGCGGCGGGGCTTGCCTGCGGTGGCTGTGCGCCTGCGCCGCGCATCACCACCGCGCAGCTGGCGTTGCGCGAGCTGCCCGGCTGCGAGCTGCCTGCGGGTGAGCGCCTGAGCCTGCGCGCGACCGGGGATTTCCCGGCTCAGTCGCGCGCGCTGTCGGGAAACGCGGCGATCTCGCTCGACGGCTTGCCGCTGGCGTCGCGCTGGCTCGCGCTCGAGGGGCGCAGCGGCGACACGCGAGCCGGCGGGCTGGTCGCGCTCGGCGGTCGCGATCTGGATCGCGACGTGTTGATGCTCCCGGTGGGCCGCTCCTGTCCGCTCGGCGATCCCCTTGCGGGCGCGGCCGAGGGCGCAGCGGTGGTCGGGCTGCCGGATGGGGGCGTCCTGATCGCGGGCGGGCAGGACGAAAGCGAAGCCGCGAGCGCGCGCGCGGCCGTGCTCTCCGCCGGCGCGGTGCTGGTCAGCGAGGTCGAGGGCGGCATGCTGCTGCGGCGCGTCGGCGCCAGCGCGACGCGGGTCGACACGCGCGTGGTGGTGGCGGGCGGCGGCCCCGATGGGAGCACCACCTACGAGGTGTTCGATAGCGAGATCGGGCGCTTCGACGCAGCGCAGAACCGAAAGCTCGCGGGCGGCCCGCGCCGCGATCACGGCGCGGTTCGCCTGCCCGACGGGCGCGTGCTGCTGGCCGGCGGCCGGGCCGAGCTGGGCGGCGATCCGCTCGCCAGCGCCGAGCTGATCGATCTCGAGGCTGGCGCGGCGCAGCTCGCGGACGGCTCGCTGCAGGTGGCGCGCATCGCGCCCCGGCTGCTCGTGCTCGACAGCGGCGCGGTGCTGGTCGCGCTCGGCAGCCCCACGAGCGATCCACAAGCGCCGCCCGCGCCCGAGCTCGAGCGCTTCGAGCCGCGCACGCAGCGCTTTAGCGCGGTCGCCAGCCTGCCGTCGCACGCGCAGGCCGCGGTGGCGGCGCTCGAGGGCGACCGCGTCGCATACGTGGGCTGCGATGCCGGCGCCGATCCCGGCGCGGGGCGTTGCGAGCTCGTGCTGGTGGTGCCCGACGGCGACGGCTTCGGGCTCGAGGCCGGCGTCATCGACCCCGCCGCGCTCGCAGCCGGCGGCGTGCACGATTCTCGAGCAGCTGCGGCTGCTCGCGCTGCACGACGGCCGCCTGTTGCTGACCGCCCGCGCGCCCGCGCAGATGATCGCGCGCCAGGCCTTCCTGATCGACTTGAACGAGGGCACGGTCGAGCCGAGCGAGGACGCGGTCTCGCGCGTGCCCGAGCACCTGCTGCTGCTCGACGACGGCAGCGAGGTGGAGCTCGACAAGCTCGGGCTCTCGCTCGGCCGCCACGATCTGCAAAGCGAGCTCGATGACGCGCCGGGCAAGCTGCTGGGTCCGGGCCCGTTGCAGGTGGCGCTGGACGTCGCGCCGCGCTGGCAGCGCGACGGCGAGGCGCTGGTCGCGGGGCAGCAGGACGCGCGCTTCGACCTGCCGTTGCTGCGCTTCGCAGACGTACGCATCGAGCTCCAGCTGCAGGGCGAGGCCAGCCTGTTGCTCGAGCCCGCGGGCGCGAAGCCTGCAGAGGTGGCGCTAGGCGCCAAGGCCCTTGCCTACGGCACATGCCGTCTGGCGCACGCGGCCGGCGAGTCGCTCGCAATCGAGCGCCGCGGCAGCGCGCTGGTGCTGCACAGCGGCTCGCAGCAGCGTTCCTGCGACGCCACGAGCCTGCCGCCGCGAGTCGGGATCGCGCTGCGCGCGCAGGCCGGCGCGCGGATCGGTGCGCTCAAGATCGAGCGCATGTAGTCACGGCTCGGCGTACATGTCGGGCGCGCGGTGCCTTTACGCGCCGGTGCGCGGGCCCTCATGATCGATCTCCGAAGCTTGCTTGCCGTATTCGGCGAAGGAGAGCGCAGCGTGAAGCGATTGGTGGTGGCTTGCTTGGGGTTGGCGTTGTTTTCTTGTGGTGAGGGTCGCAACGCGTTCAGGGCCTCGCGCGACGGCTTCGACGCCGGAGTCGGAGCGCCGAGGCTGCGGGATGCGGCCGTGGACGCCGCGATGGACGCGACCATGAAGCCCGGCGTGTGCGAGCTTTCCAAGTGTCCGGTGCCGGACGCGGGCCTGGCCTGCTGCACCCCGAACGCGCAGTGCGGCATGGACCCTACCGGGCTCGGGCTGAACTGCGTTCCGCTGCCGGGTCAGATCAGCACCGACGCGGTGTGCGTGCTGGCGGAGTGCCCCACGCCCACCGTCGGCAACGCCTGCTGCACGCCGTTCGCACAGTGCGGCGTCGATCCCTTTGGCACCGGCCAGATCTGCTTCGCCAACCCGCCCGCCACGGACGCGGGCGCCCCGCAGCCCACCTGCGACCTGACCAAGTGCCCGGAGGACGACGCCGGCGCGACCGTCTGCTGCCTGGCCGACGGCAGCTGCGGCGTGGACTCGCTCGGCATCGGCGTGTGCTTCGCGCCGCCGCCGTCGAGCACCGACACCAATCCGCCGCCGGTCACCGGGCCGCCCGACGATCCCTCGATCACCGGCGAGTGCCCGAGCTACCTCGGTGCATTCGGTCCGGTCTGGGGCTGCTGCAGCGACTACGGCGTGTGCGGCACCTTCGACACCGGAACCTGCCTGCTGCCGATCGGCACCCAGATCCCGGTGGTGCTGCCGAGCGACGAGGACGGCGGCGACGGCCACGCCTACCCGCTGTGCGTGCCACCGCAGCGTTAGCATTCAGAGCACGGCAAGGCGGGAAGACGAGAAGAGCTTGTTCTTCGTCGGATCTTCCCGTCTTCTTGGCTTCCTGCTTCCTACGTGCCCGGGATCACGCGCTGGGCCAGGCGGGTGGCGGCGAAGCACAGCACGCAGGCGGCGGCCAGCGCGGTCTGGTGCTGGCTGGCGACCAGCATGGCGTCGAGCAGCGAGATGCTCGCGATCAACTGGCTGACCGCGCGCTTGACGTCACGCGCGCCGCGCACCAGCAAGAAGCGCAGCCCGAACGCGGTCGAGGCGGCGAGCAGCAGATAGGCGGCGATGCCCGCGGCGGCGCCCATTGCGGGCGCGAACAAGAAAGGCGCGCCCAGAAACAGCAGCGGCCAGAAGCCACTCGGCTCGCGTAGGTTCTCCTGCTTGGCGGCGTAGGTCAGCCCGACCAGGTAGCACAGCAGCGCGGCGCAGCCGGCGCCGAGCAACGGGGTGAACGCGACGCGGGCGGCGAGCGCCGCGGTCACGTAGACCAGCACGCGGGTGAGCGCCATCAACAGCGGGCTGAGCGGGTTTCCCTTGTGGTAGGCGTCGTAGAGCACGATCAGCCCCGCCAGCGCCACGGCCGCCAGCAGCGGCGCCGGGCCGGTCTCGGCCGCCGCCGCCACGATCGCGACGCCCGCCGCGAGCATGCCGAAGCCGAGCGCGAACACGGTCCCCGCGCGGACCTGGCCCGACGGAATCGGACGCTCCGGTCGCTCGCGCGCGTCGTACCCGCGGTCGAACGCGTCGTTGAGGTACATGCCGCCCACGTAGAGCAAGCTGATCGCGGCGCACAGCGCCAGCGCGAGCGCGGGGTGCACGGCAGCGCCCGAGAGCACCAGACCGGCCGCCACGTTGCTCCAGGTAGTCGGCAGGTTGGACACCCGACCCAGGCGCAGGGCGGTGACGAGCGTCATCGCGTAACCCCGGCCTCGGCGTCCAGCTGTTGCAGGCAGAAGCGCAGCTCGCGCGCGATCGCTTGCGTCAGGGGCAGGCCGCGCGCCTCGTCGGGCAGCACGTCCCAGGTGTACGTCTCGACCTCGAGGTGCCCGGACAGCGGCTCCTGCCGCTGCGCCGCCAGGATTTCGCGCACGAAGGCCTGAGTGCTGCCGAAGCTGTGCATGCGCTCGAGGAACAGGGGCACGTGGAAGTGCACGCGCCATTCCGGCTCGGGCGCCGGCTCGGCCGCGAGCGCCGCGAGCGCCTCGGGCAGGTCGAGGTAGCGGGTGAGCTCTCCGTGCCTTCGCTGCACCACCTGGTGCAGGTAGACCTCGTCCAGGTACGGGACCAGCGCCTCGCGCATGGCTGCGTCCACGCGCTCGATGCGCAGCCCGCTGCTGAGCTGCACTTTTGCGATCGGAATCGCCGCGCTGCGCAGCTTGGCCAGCAGCTCGCGCGGCTGCTCGAACTCCACCGCCGCGTGGCAGCAGTCCAGGCACAGGCCCAGGTGGCGTTGCAGCAGCGCGTACGGATCGGCGCCGCTCAGCTCGCGCAGCCGCGCGCGCGCGTGACCGCTGCGCAGCTCTTGCTCGAAGAACGCGACCGTCTGATCGATGGTCTCGAGATAGCAGCAGGGCTCGGGCTCGAGCGCCAGCGCGATGCGCTTGCCGCTGCGCTCGTGCAGCCGGTGCAGGTGCGCCACATGGCGCAACAGGTTGTCGACCAAGGCCTGCTCGTCGTGCTCGCTGGCGATCGCCGGCGCGAACGCACAGGGTAGGGTGCTCACGCTGCCCTCCACGCCTTCGGGCAGCAGCGCCGCGAGCGCGTCCGCAAGCGCGTTGCTGTAGGCCAGGCGCCGCGGGTCGCGCCAGTCGGGCTGGTACACCCGCGCCTTGACCGCGACCGCGTGAAACGCGCCGTAGGGGAAACCGTTGAGCGTGAACACGTACAGGCCGTGCTCGGCGAGCAGCTCCTGCAGCGCCGCGAGCGCGCCATCCTCGCCCAGGCTCGCTACCGCCGCCGCCGACAGCCACAGGCCCAGTCCGAGCGGCCGCCCGGGGCACAGCTCGGCCCGCACCGCGGCGCTGTAGCGAACCAGGTTGGCCCGCACCTCGGCCAGCTGCTCACCGGCGTGCACGTTGGTGCAGTAGCCGAGGTGCGTACGGTCATCGAGCTTCATGGCCGAGACTGTGGCGGAAACGAGCGAGCGACGCGAGCCACGCCGAAGGATGGCGCGAACGAGCGAGCGCAGCGAGCCCCCGCGGAGGGGTGGGGCGGGGAGGGCGCGTGCCCTTTCCGGCGACTCAACCCAGCCCGGCGCGCGCCGCGTGGCGGACCCGCAGCCAGCGCAGCGCGGCGATCACGGCTTTGGCGTCGATCTGGTGGACCTCGACGCCATGGCCGATCGCCTTCAGCAGGGTCACCGTCAGCTCGCCACCCAGATGCTCGCGGAACTCGCGCAGCCCGTCGAGCACCGCCGGCTGCTCGTCGCGCGTGTGCGCCCCGAGTATGTCGTCCCACAGCGCGAAGCCGAGCCCCTCGAGCAGACCGCACACGCGCTCGCCCTCGGCCTCCGCAAGCAGCCCGACCTCGACGCTATAGCGCGTGTCGAGCGCCATGCCGATCGCCACCGCCTCGCCGTGGCGCAATGCGTGGGCGGTGAGCGACTCGAGCTTGTGCGCGGCCCAGTGCCCGAAGTCGAGCGGCCTCGCGCTGCCGAGCTCGAACGGGTCGCCCGCGCTCGCGATGTGGCGCATGTGGATCTCCGCCGTGACGCGGATCGAGCGCTCCAGCGCGTCTTGCTCGAAGCGTGCCAGTTGCGCGCGCTGCGCCTCCATCCACTGGAAGAACTCGGCATCACGGATCAGCGCCGCCTTGACCGCCTCGGCCATGCCCGCGCGCAAGTCGCGCGGGGACAGCGTTCGCAGCAGCTGCGCGTCGTTGATCACGGCAAAGGGCGGGGCGAAGGTGCCGAGAAAGTTCTTGGCTCCGAAGGCGTTGACGGCGTTCTTCACGCCCACGCCGGAGTCGTTCTGCGACAGCACCGTGGTCGGCACGCGCACCAGACGCACGCCGCGGTGGGCGGTGGCGGCCGCGTAGCCCACCGCATCCAGCACCGCGCCGCCTCCGATCGCGAGCACGAACGACTGGCGATCGACGCCCAGCCGGCGCAGGTCGGCCTGCAGCGAGACGATCAGCTCCGGCGACTGCTTGGCCTGCTCGCCGCCGGGCACTACCCGCGGAGACTCGAGCAGCTCCAGCCGCGCGGCGTGCGCGCCGCAGTAGCGGGCCACGTCCGCGCACAGGTCCGGCCAAGCCTGCGCCACGCCTTCGTCGACCACGCACCACAAGCGGTGGCGGCGCTCGGGCTCGCGGCTGGCGATGGCGTCGGCCAGGCACGGGTTGTCCGGCTGGAGCACCCCCCGCGTGAAGCAGACCGCGTACTCGAACGGCACGTTGAGCCGCTGCCGGTAGATCTGGTTGCGCGGCTCTTGCTGCTCCAACTTCATAACCCTCGACCTACGCTCCGCGCGCCCCGGAGCCGGCCCACACCGTGTCCGCGCAGCCTACCACAGCTTCCGCCCCGCCTGTAGGACCGAGGATCACTGCAAAAGGCCGCAGTTCTGAGCTCGGACCTTGCCGCCGGCCGCCGTGTGTTACATTTGAGTCGAACTGTGCTAACGGGTGCTGCGTGTCCAAGGAGCCGCGCGTAATCCGAGATCGGGCTTCGACACTTCGCAACGCCCCTGCGGTCAATCCGACCCAGGTGGAGCAGGGCCTGATCGTGATCGTCAACGGCGTGGTGTCGACCCACTCGTTGCCTGCGACCGGCAGTGTGACGCTGGGCCGGGCTCGCGAGTGCGACATCCAGATCATCGATCCGTCGGTCTCGCGCAGCCACGCCCGGATCTACCTCGGCGGCAAGGTGATGATCGAGGACCTGGGCAGCGCCAACGGCACCCGCGTGCGCGGCGAGCTGCTCCAGGGAGGCCAGCAGCAGGAGCTGCCCGCCGGCGAATCGATCGAGCTGGGCGGTGCAATCGTAATGTTGCAGCGCCGTTCGATGTTGACCCGCGAGTGGCGTATCTGGGCTCACGGTTACTTCGAGGCGCGCCTGGAGGAAGAGTGCGCGCGAGCGGCGCGCTCCGGCTCCGGCTTCGCGCTGTTGCGGCTCAAGCTCGGCGACGACGTGCGGGCCGAGGTGGTGCTGCAGCAGGTGATCGCGAACACGCTGCGCGCCGACGACGTGGTCGGGATCTACGGACCGGGCGACTACGAGGCCATGCTGGTAGAGCGCAGCGAGCGCGAGGCCGAGACCGTGGTGCAGAGCCTGGAGGGCGCGCTGGGCGACGTCGGCCTGCCGGTGAAGATCGCGATCGCGATGTTCCCGCGAGACGGCCGCACCGCCGACCGGCTGGTGGCCAGGGCCGGCTCCGCCTTGCGCGGCGAGAGCGCCGAGCGCAGCGCGGGCAAGGTAGTCGTGCGCTCGCCGGCGATGCGGCGTCTATACGAGCTGGCCGAGCGCGTCGCGCCCGGCGACATCAGCATCCTCATTCTGGGCGACACCGGCGTCGGCAAGGAGGTGATGGCCGAGGAGCTGCACCGCATGTCACCGCGCCGCGACAAACCGTTCCTGCGCCTCAACTGCGCGGCGCTGTCGGAGTCGCTGCTCGAGAGCGAGCTGTTCGGTCACGAGCGGGGCGCGTTCACGGGTGCCCACCAGGTCAAGGCGGGCCTGCTCGAGACCGCCCAGGGCGGCACGGTGTTCCTGGACGAGATCGGCGAGCTGCCGATGACGATGCAGGTCAAGCTGCTGCGCGTGCTCGAGGAGCGCCAGGTGTGGCGCGTGGGCGGCGTCAAGCCGCGCGCGATCGACGTGCGCTTCGTCGCCGCCACCAACCGCAATCTCGAAGAAGAAGTGAGCCGCGCGCGCTTCCGCCAGGACCTGTTCTTCCGCCTCAACGGGGTGGCGCTGGCGATTCCGCCGCTACGCGAGCGGGTCGAGGAGATCGAGGATTTCGCGCACGAGTTCATCGAGCAGATCGCCAAGCACCTGGGGCGCTCGGGCCCGCCGGAGCTCGGCCCCGGGGTGCTCGAGCTAATGCTGAACTACACCTGGCCGGGCAATATCCGCGAGCTGCGCAACGCGATCGAGCGGGCGGTGCTTCTGGCCGGCAGCGGGCCGATCCAGCGCGATCACTTCCCGGTCGAAAAGATGACCGCCACCGTGAGCACGCCGCTGTCACAGCCGCCGATCCCGTCCTCGATGGGGCCGGTCGACGGCGTGGTGGCGGGCAAGGAGACGCTGGTGCCGCCCCCTCTCGCCGACACCGCGGAGTCGGCCTCGCTCGGCGAGCGGCTCAGGCAGCAGGTCAAGGAAGTGGAGCGCCAGCACATCATCAATGCGTTGACGCGCTGCGGCGGTAATCAGACCCGCGCCGCCAAGGAGCTCGGAATCTCGCGGCGCACGCTGATCAGCCGGCTGGAGGAGTACAACATTCCGCGTCCGCTCAAGGACCGCCGCATGGACTGAACGCGGTGCACGAAGCAGCGGTCGACCCGGGCGCCTCAAGGTGTATGCTCGGCGCGTGGATTTGGTCCTGCTCAGCGCCGCGCTCTACGAGCTGCCGGCTTCCCAGCGTGCCGGCGCGATTGTCTATGACGGCACGATCGATCTCGGGCTGTGGCGCCCGCCCGGGCCGGACCGCGAGCTGCTGGCCGTCTATGGCGACGGCCTGACTGCGGCCCTGGCCAAGGAGCGCGCTCAGCTCAGCGGCGGCCGGCTGGCGTTGGGCCAGGCGATCAGGCTCCATCCCGGCAAGCTGCGCTGCGACTACCTGATCTGGGTCGGCAGTCGGCCGCCCCACGCGCAGACCGCGCCCGCGCCAGCGCCCACACTCGAGACGATCGAGCAGTGCGTGCGCGGCGCGCTCGCGCTCGCGGCCAAGCACGGCACGCTGCGCGTGGCATTCGGCGCGCTCGGCGCCGGCCCCGGCGCGGCCGAGGCTTCGGAGCGCATTGTGTCCGCGGTTCGCGCCGCCGATTCGTTTCGTGCGGCGTGCCTGCAGCAGGGCTCGGCGGTCGCGGTCGAAGAGGTGCTGGTGTGCGCGCCGAACGTGGCCGACGTGGCCAAGGCGCGCCGCGCCACCGCGCGGCTGACCCGGGAGCCCGCTGCGGCGCGTCCCCTGCCCGCCGCCGCGGCGCCGCAACGTCGCACCGCGCCGAGCGCGCCTCGCACCGGGGGCCGCCACGTCCGGGGCAAGCGCAAGCTCGATCCGGTCGAGCTTGCCGCCGCACGCGTGCGCGCGGCCCCCTACGATCGCAGTCATGCCTACCACGCCGGCGAGTGGTTCCTGCACCCGACTTTCGGCGCCGGACAGGTCCAAGCGGTGCTCGGTCCGGAACGCATGGTCACCGCGCTGTTCGAGGACGGCGAAGAGCGCCGCCTGATCCACGCGCGCTGAGCTCGGGTTGCCGGCGATTCAACAGGAAGACGAGAAGACGGGAAGATACAGATCTGTCCGGACTTCCTGCCTTCCAGTGAGCTCGGAGGATCTGGCCGGTGCCGCTTGCGCGCCTCTGGTTTACGGCAGGAAGGTGACGCCGGCGCCGATGAAGAGGCTGGTCTGGGACTTGAGGCCGCTGTCGGTGCATACGTGATCGGAGCCGTTGTGCAGGCAGCTCTGCTGCGGCAGCCACAGTGTCAGCGCCAGCGCCAGGTCGAAGCCGAAGCCCTCGGTCAGGTAGAACGAGCCGCCGAGCTCGAAGGGCACGTTGATGCTCTGCACCGTGTGCACCCGGCTCACGCCCCCGGTCTGACGTAGGATCTGGGATTGCACGCTGTTGGGGTCGATGCTGTTGGGGTCGAGCGAAGCGGTGCCGGCGTTCGAGGTCGCCTTGAGCGCCACAACCTGCACCGCGAGCGGCTGCAACCCGACGCCGCCCCAGGCGTCGAAGCCGAGGCGCTCCTTGTACTGCTGGATATGCCCGCGCACGTAGAAGCCGGGATTGATCGCGGCGATGAAGCTGGTCCCGCTGGTGCCGGCCACGTCGAACCCGCTGTTGATCTCCACCCCGAAGCTGAGCGGCCACAGCAAGCGCGCGCCGAGCACCATCTGCGGCACAAGCAGGCCGCTGTTGCCGTCGGTCTTGGGCCCACCGATCCACGGCTGGTAGCCGAGATTGAACGCCATCTCGAAACCGGTCGCCGAGGGCTTGGGGCCGAGCGGCTCCGGCTCTTCCTCGGGCGGGGGCTGCGATTGGGCCTCGATGTCGGCCTGGGTCGGGACCGGCTCCGGCTTCTGCGGCTCTACAGGCGTAGGCGCGTGCTCGGCCGGCGGCTGCTCCGGGCTCAGCGCCGGCACCGCCGCCTCGGGGGGCGCCGCGCTCGCCGCCGCCGCGCCTGCCGGCGGCAGGGCGGCAACCACGGGCGTAGGCGGCGCCACGTCCATGCTGATGCGCACGGTGCGCCGGCCGCGCGCTGGCAGCTGTACCAGCTCCTCGTAGTCCGAGTAGCCCTGCTTCTTGGCGTCCACCGTGAATCGCCACCCACCACGCGTACCGGCTCCGCGATCGGGAGCACACCCACCGACTTGCCGTTGATGAAGACTTCGGCGCCCTCGGGCGATCCGGTGATGGTCAGCGTCGCGAGCTGGCGTTTGACGCGCTCGAGCGCGGCCTTGAGCTTGCGCTTGTTCTCGCGGATGAAGGGGTTCTTCGGCGTGCTCAACGCTTCCTGCAGGTCTCGCTCCGCCGCCGGCAGCTCCCCGAACGCCTCCTCGGCCAGCCCGAGCTGCGCCACGCCGCGTGGCGTCGGGTAGATGGCCTGGGCCGCCTTGTACTTCTCGATCGCGGGCTGCAAGCGGCCGGCCGCCTGCAGCGCGATGCCCTCGTCCACCAGCGTCGCGGCCCGTTGGTCCGGTGGCCCCGACGGCTGGCGCAGCTGCACCTCGAGGTCGAAATGTCCCGCGGTCACCTGCAGGGTCTGCTCGTAGGTGTCGTAGCCCTGAGCGCGCACGGTGATCGCGTGCTTGCCCGTCTGGACCCAGAGCTCGCCGCGGTTCGGTGTGGCCGGCGCCCCGTCGATCGCGATCGTGGCCTCGGGCGGGCTCAGCTTGAGCGCGTAGCGCGCGTACGACGCCTTGAGGCGGTCGATCTCCGCGCGCACCGCCGCGATCGTCTTGGCGTCCTTCTTCGGGTCGGCCAGCTTGACGTAGCCCTCGAAGGCTTCGAACGCCTTGTCCGGATGCCCCATGCCCTTGTAGGCGAGGCCCAGATTGTAGAGCGCCTCGGCGCTCGGCTGCTGGCGATACGCCGCGTCGAGCGCCCGCGCCGCCTCGTCGTAGCGCCCCGCGCTGAGCGCTTGCACGCCCTGGTCGTAGAGCTCGCGCGCGGCCTGCGCGCCGGCTTTGGCGGCCAGCGCCAGCAACAGCAACCCGGCGAGCGCCGCCATGCGCGCTTGCGCCCGCATTTCCATCGTGCCGATGACTCGGGAGCTGATCATGCCGGCGAATTTACGTTACGGACCGTGGCCGACACAACAACCTGCGCTGGCTGTTTTCGGCCCCCACCGCACGCCGCGTGCAGGGGTCGCGCGGTCGCGATCGCCAGGCGCGCGCGCTTCCTGGCAACGGGCCGGATCCCGGCGCGGCGTCGACAGCGCGACGCCGCCGGTCTACACCATCGGGCATGGGCCTACGCGTGGAGCTGCTGTCCAAGCTCGAGGCGATCGACGCCGCGCAGTGGGACGCGCTGGCCGGCCAGGACGATCCCTTCATCGAGCACGCCTTTCTGCTGGCCCTGGAGCAGAGCGGCAGCGTGGGCGGCGACAGCGGCTGGCTGCCCTTGCACGTGGTGGCGCGCGAGGGTGAGCGGCTGGTCGGCGCGCTTCCGCTCTACGTCAAGCTACACAGCTACGGCGAGTACATCTTCGACTGGAGCTGGGCCTCGTCGGCCGAGCGCGCGGGGCTGCGCTATTACCCCAAGCTCGTGAGCATGGTGCCCTTCACGCCCGCGACCGGCCGGCGCGTGCTGTGGGCCGAGG
Organism: uncultured delta proteobacterium; assembly: GCA_963778655.1. Lineage (GTDB taxonomy): Bacteria > Myxococcota_A > Polyangia > Polyangiales > JAFGIB01 > CAVZVA01. Next base: position 499,811 of record CAVZVA010000002.1, on the reverse strand, counting down.
ATGCCGTGCCCGAGGCGGTGGTCGGCGCGTTGCTGCAGGGCGCGTTCGAGGCGCGTGCGCGGCTCGACGCGTCGTCGATTCACTTCTTGTTCGTCAACGAGCGCGAGCGCGACGCGCTGCTGGCCAACGCCGACCTGATCCCGCGCGAATCGATCCAGTTCCACTGGCGCAACGACGGCTTTGCAAGCTTCGACGACTACCTGGAGCGCTTTCGCTCCGCTCTGCGCAAGCAGGTCCGGCGCGAGCGCCGGCAGGTGGAGCAGAGCGGCCTCGAGCTGCGGGTGCTGGAGGGCCCCGAGCTCGGCGACAAGGAGTGGCGGGCGCTCTACGCGTTCTACGCCGACACCTGCCGCAAGCGCGGCTCGGGTCCCTATCTGACGCGGCGCTTCTTCGAGCTGATCCGCAAGACCCACGCGCAGCGGGTGGTGAGCGTGCTCGCCTACCGCGCCGGCAAGCCGATTGCTGGGACGCTCAATTTCCAGAAGGGCAAGCACCTGTACGGGCGCTACTGGGGCTGCAGCGAGGAGCATCCGGCGCTGCACTTCGAGTGCTGCTATTACCGGCTGATCGAGCGCGCGATCACGCAGGGCCTGAGCCGCTTCGAGGCCGGCGCGCAGGGCACGCACAAGCTCCGCCGCGGGCTGCTGCCCGCCGTGATCCATAGTGCACATTACATCGAGCACAGCGGCTTGCGGCGAGCCCTGGCCGAGTTTCTACCGCGGGAGGCCGAGGCAATTCGCGAGGAGATGGCCGCGCTTGCCCTGCACGGTCCGTTCCGGCGCGCCTGACTACGTGTCCACGAAGTGGGAGAGCGCCCGTTAGCGGCGAATCCGCGCTTCCTGGTCTGCACAGCCTTGGCGAGCGAAGGCTCGACGCGTATTCTCGCGCGCTGCGGCAGATCTTGCTGTGTTGGGTATTGGAGGGCGCATGAGTCGGATCTTAGTGTGGAGCCTGATGCTGGGCGTGGCCTGTGGGTGTGGTAGCTCGAGCGACAACGGAGGTGGCGGCGGTAGTTCCGGCACCGGCACAGGCGGCGGCTCCGCCTCCGGGGCGGGCGGCAGCGCCGGCAGCGGCGCGGGCGGCAGCGGCGGAGATTCGGGCATGCCTTCGAACATGGATGCTGGGCTGCCGCTGTTCGATGCCGGCGGCAGCAACACGGTCACCGCAGGCAACGTGTGCGTGCGACTCGCCACCATTCAGTGCGCCGGGGAGCAGCACTGCTGCAAGAGCCCGGGGCGCGACTTTGCGGCTTGCGAGAAGGCCGCCGAGGACAGCTGCAAGAACACGGCGCTGTTCGACATGTTGTCGGAGGATCCAGCGGTCGGCTTCGACGCCAACGCCGCGAGCACGGCGTTCGCCGAGCTCGAGCATCGCGCCTCCACCTGCGATCCGTCGGTCGCGGCGTGGGCGGTCTCGCCCGACGGTTTCGAGAGCAGCTTCACCGGCACGCTCGGCGCCGGCGACGACTGCACGCCCCCGGGCGGTCTGAGCATGGCGTCGGTGCACGATCTCGCCGTGTCGCTGGTGTCCTGCCGCCTCGGCGACGGGCTGGCCTGTCTTCCAGCCGACCCCACCTGGATGTGCGCCCAGCGCGCGGCGCGCGGCGGGCGCTGCTTCACCGACCTGAACTGCCAGGACGGGCTCTACTGCGACAATCCGAACAGCACGTTCATGGGCATGTGCGCGCCCCGCAAGAGCGCCGGCGCGGCGTGCCAGAACGACTCCGAATGCGATTCGTTCACCTGCACGAGCAAGAGCTGCGTGAGCGGCGACGACGTGCAAGCAGCCTACTGCCTGAAGTGAGCGCCAGCAGTGCCGGGCCCGCGCCTTGCCGGCCGGGCCTTTGACCGCGCGGACGAGCGCGCGCGACAACCGGTAGACAATGGTGTATACCTGCGCCGGTCGGGACGATGGCTGCGGCGCGCCAGAGCAGAGTCGAGGAACGCGGGGACGCTTCCGAATCGGTGCGCATCCGCGTGCTGCGCGGGGCTGCCGAGGTATTCGGCCGGCTCGGCTACGGCGGCAGCTCGGTCGAGGCGATTCTGGCCGAGGCCGGCGTCTCGCGTCGCACCTTCTACAAGACTTTCCGCAGCAAGGAAGACGTGCTGCGTGTGCTGTTCGAGAACTCGGTGGCCATGCTGCTCTCGGCCGTTCGCGAAGCCGAGCGCTCCGCCCTGCCGGCGCACGAGCGCCTGGCCGCCGCGGTCGAGGCCTACATCCGCGTGCACGCGCGCGCCGGCCCGCTGGCGAGCGTGTTGCTGCTCGAGCAGTTCTCGCCCAGCTCGCCGCTGGCCAGGCAGCGCGACGCAGCCATGGCCGCGTTCACCGATCTGATCTCCGAAGCGATGGTGCGCCAGGGGCGCCACGCTCCTGATCCGATCCTGGTGCGGGGCGTGGTGGCGGCGATCAACCAGATCGCGGTGCAGATGGCGACCGAGTACCCCGAGGGTGGCTGGGACGTGGAGCGCGCCAAGCACGCCATGCTGCGCATCCTGATCGCGCTCGACGAGCGCGTGGATCCACCCGCGATGCGCGGGCGCAAGTAGGTCCCCGGCCGGACGCCTACGAGCAGGTCAGGCTCTGATTCATGGTCCACTCGAGCCCGGGGATCGGCATGCCCGTCACCTTCAGAACCTTGGTCCAGGCGGTGATGTACAAGGTCTTGCCGTCATCGCCGCCGAATCCGCAATTGGTCACGCCTTGCACGCCCGACACGGGGATCAACTTCACCATCGAGCCATCGGGGCGCAGCACCTGCAGGCCCGTGCTGACGCCGACGTAGAGGTTGCCGGCGGCGTCGATGCACAGGCTGTCCGGGCTGGCCAGACCGCTGGCGACCGCGCTGCCCTTGGTCAGCGTCCCGTCGTCGGCCACCGTGAACTTGATCACGTTGCCGCCGAAGTACTCGTCGACGTAGAGCGTCTTCTCGTCGGGCGAGAGCTGAATGCCGTTCGGGCCTTGTACCGTGCCCCCGTTGAGCAGCGCGGTGGTGCCCGCCTTGATCGCATAGACGGGCAGTTGCCCGAGGTCGATGCCGCCGATCGGCGGGAAGTCGCCGTCGGTGAAGTAGATGGTTCCGTCGGAGCGCACGATCACGTCATCGGGGGTGTGCAGCGTGCCCCCGGTGGTCGGGATCACGGTGATGGTTCCTGAGCGGTCCATGCGCGCGACGTGACCCGGCGCGCCACCCATCTGCGCGAGCACCAGCGAGCCGTCGGTGCGGTCCCAGGCGATGCCGTTGGTGTTGCTGGTGCCCATCTTGAGCACGCTGGCCTGGTCGTCGGCGCCCATCGCGTAGATGACACCCGTATTTCCCGCCCCCTGCACGTCGACGAACAGCATCTTGTGGGTGCACGGATCCCAGACCGGGCCCTCGGCGAGCGTCAGCGTGACGCCGGTCGAGAGCTCCGCGGGGCTGCCGATCATGGCGCCGTCGAGCATGGGGTAGGTCACGGGGCCTGCGCCCGCGCCGCCGCCCATGCCGCCGGTCATTCCGCCGCCCATGCCGCCGGTCATCCCGCCGCCCGTGCCGCCGGTCACCCCGCCGCCCATGCCGCCGGTGGCTATCGCGCCACCGGCGCCGCCGCCCGTGCCGCCGGTCACCCCGCCGCCGCTGCCGCCGGTGGCACTGCTGCCGCCGCTGCCGCCCACCGGCGCGCCCGAGCCGCCAGTGGCCGGTGCCGCAGTGGCCCCGGTACCGAGGCCGCCGGGGGTTCCGCCGGTCCCGTTGCTACCGGGCGACTTCGAGGCTGCGCACCCGAGCCACCCGAGCGCCAGCCCCGCCGAAATCCAAACCAGGGTTGCTTTCATGACTCACCTGCCCCATCAGCAGCGCTGCCTCAGCGCCAGCGCCAGTCTCGAGCCCATTTCGATCCGCGCTTCCTGCACAGCCAGCCCAACCCGTGCAAGTGCTCGGCTTCCGACACCGCCGTACGCCGTACCACGCTTCCCGCCCCGTCTCCAGACGTCCTCGACTTCGGCCCAGTGGGGGCAGGGCGCGCCCGGGTGGGTACCCGGGTTCGGGATGGGCACTGCCGGCTGCTGAGCTGCACGACGCAAGGCGCCGCGGGGTCGGGGGAGTCGAGCGAGCGGCGCGTCCGGATCGGCGATCCGGACGCGCGCATGCTCGGCGACACGAACGGCTGGACCGCTTCAGTCCAGGCGCTCGACGATGGTCGAGATGCCCATGCCTGCACCGATGCACTGCGTGGCCAGGCCGTAGCGCGTCTTGCTCCGGCGCAGCTCCTTGGCGACCGTCAGGACCAGCCGCGCGCCGGTCGCGCCCAGCGGGTGACCGATCGCGATCGAGCCGCCGTTCACGTTCACCTTCTCTTGGGGAATCTTCAGCTCTTGCAACGAAGGCAGCACCTGCGCCGCGAACGCCTCGTTGAACTCCACCCGGTCGATCTGCTCGGCGCCGATGCCCGCGTGCTTGAGCGCCTTCTTGGTCGACACCACCGGGCCCAGGCCCATCAGCTGCGGCTTCACGCCGCCCACGCCCAGCCCGACGATGCGCGCCAGCGGAGTCAGCCCCAGCGCGAGCGCCTTCTTTTCGCTCATCAGCAGGCACGCCGAAACCCCGTCGTTGGTCGGACACGAGTTGCCCGCGGTGATGCGCAGCTCCTGCCCGCCGAAGCTCTGGATGCCCTTGACCGGATCCAGCGTCGCCAGCTTTTCCACCGTCGTGTCGGGGCGTAGCCCCTCGTCGCGGTCGAACGTGATCTGCGGGCCCTTCTCGGCCTCGACCCACTTGCCTTCCTTGTCGAACACCGGCTGCTCCACCTCGAGCGGCACGATCTCGTCCTTGTAGATGCCCTTTTCGTAGGCCTTGGCCGTCTTGTGGTGACTCTCGCAGGCGAAATCGTCGAGCTCCTTGCGGCTGAGCTCGTACATCTCCACCACGTTCTGCGCCGTCTGCGTCATGCTCTGCAGCGGGATGGACTTCAGGATGTAGTCCGGGATCGGCCGCGAGAAGTACTCGCCGTGGTCCGGGGCCTGATTGCGCTGGGCCTCGTTCATCTCGAACCAGCGCCGGTTCATGCCCGTGATGCGGTTGGGCTTCTCGCCGCCGCCCATGCCCGCACCCAACGAGCGCCCCATGCGCTCGATGCCGAGCGCGATTCCGCACTCGGTCGCGCCCACCGCGATCGACATCGCGATCCGGTGCAGCGTCTCCATGCTCGAGCCGCATTGGCGGTTGCTGTTGAACGAGCACACCTCGAGCGGCAGCCCCGCCAGGCGCGCCACCACCCCGAGCATCACGAACTCACCGCGTCCGCTCACGTTGCCCAGGCCCACATCCTCGATCATCGAGTCTTTGACCTTGGGGTTTCGATCCAGCAGCGCGCGCAGCACCTTCGCGCCCGCCTCGTCGAGTCTCGTAGCGACTAGCTTGCCGCGCCCCCCGCGTCCAAAGGCCGTGCGCGCTCCATCCACCAAAACGACGTTTTGCAGTTGCATGGCTGTCTCCTTCGCAGCGCCTCACGGTGTATCGCGCGCCCGGAGCGTTTTCTAGCGAAAAGTAATGCATACTCTTTAGGGATCTGGGATCTGCGCACAAATCGCCCTACGCCCGGCGCCGGGCGCGTTGAAGCGCGCCACGGCCGCGGGTAGAACCCCCGGGGCCAGCGTCAGGAAAGGGGCCATGACAGACGAGCTATTTTCGGTTGCCGGCAAGCGCGTGCTCGTGACGGGCGGGGCGTCAGGCATCGGCAAGATGATCACCACCGGCCTGGCCGAGCGCGGCGCGCGTATCTTCACCTGCTCGCGCAAGCAAGCCTCGCTCGATGCGCTCAGCGCTGAGCTGAAGGGAAAACGCGGTCTGGACGTCCGCACCGAGCGGGCCGACCTCTCCACGCTGCCGGAGATCGAGCGTGTGGCCGAGCTCGCGGGTGAGCACTTCGGCGGCGCGCTCGACGTGCTGGTCAACAACGCCGGCGCCACCTGGGGCGCCGAGCTCGACGAGTTTCCCGAGGCGGGCTGGGACAAGGTCTTCGACCTCAACGTCAAGGCGCTGTTCTTCCTCACCCAGCAGTGCCTGCCCTATTTGCGCCACGCAGCCACGCCGCCCGACGCGCTGGCGCGCGTGATCAACATCGGCTCGATCTCCGGCATCGAGTTCCCGCTCGACAACGCCTGGCCCTATCACCCGGCCAAGGCCGCCGTGCATCATCTCACGCAGACGCTGGCCAAGCGCTTGGCGCGCGAAGGCATTGCGGTCAACGCCATCGCGCCCGGCCTGTTCCCGAGCAAGATGACCGCCTTCATGATGCCGGGCGGCGACGACAGCCTGGTCAGCCAGGCGATCCCGCTGGGCCGCGCGGGCCGTCCCTCGGACATCGTGGGCGCGGTGGTGTACCTGGCCTCCGCAGCCTCGGCCTTCACCACCGGTGCCATCATCAAGGTCGATGGCGGGAGCGCGCTGTGAGCAGCGGCGCCGAGGTCGTGCCCAACGTGCTCGCGCAGCGCTACGCCAGCGCGCAAATGCGCGCGCTGTTCGCGCCGGAGCACAAGGTGGTGCTCGAGCGCTTGCTGTGGATCGCGGTGCTCAAGGCGCAGCGCGAGCTCGGAGTGCCCGTGCCCGACGGCGTGATCGAGGCTTACAGCGACGTGGTGGACCAGGTCGACCTGCAGTCGATCGCGGCGCGCGAGCGCGTTACGCGCCACGATGTCAAGGCGCGCATCGAGGAGTTCTGCGCGCTGGCCGGGCACGAGCACATCCACAAGGGCCTGACCTCGCGCGACCTGACCGAGAACGTCGAGCAGATGCAGCTGCGCACCGGGCTGCAGCTGGTGCGCGATCGCATGCTGAGCGCGCTCGCGCGCCTGGCCGAGCGTGCGGCCGAGCACGAGGCCACGGTGATGGCCGCGCGCACGCACAACGTCGCGGCTCAGGCCACCACGCTCGGCAAGCGCTTCGCCAATGCGGGCCAGGAGCTGCTGCTCGCGCTGCAGCAGCTCGAGGCTCTGATCGCGCGCTATCCCCTGCGCGGGCTCAAGGGTCCGGTCGGCACGCAGCAGGATCAGCTCGACCTGCTGGGCGGCGACCCGGCCAAGCTCGAGCGGCTCGAGCGCGCGGTCGCGCAGCACCTGGGCTTCGAGCAGGTCCTCGTCAACGTTGGCCAGGTCTATCCGCGCTCGCTCGACCTCGAGGTGGTGAGCGCGCTGTTGCTCGCAGTAGCGGGGCCCGCGAGCCTGGCGCTGAGCATGCGACTGATGGCCGGCCACGAGCTGGTGACCGAAGGTTTTCAGCCCGGCCAGGTCGGCTCTTCGGCCATGCCGCACAAGATGAACACGCGCTCGTGCGAGCGCATCCACGGCCTGCGCGTGATCCTGATGGGCCACCAGACCATGGCTGCTGCGCTCGCAGGCGATCAGTGGAACGAGGGCGACGTGAGCTGCTCGGTGGTGCGCCGCATGATGCTGCCAGATGCGTTCTTCGCCGCGGACGGCTTGTTTCAGACGCTGCTGCACGTGCTCGCCGAGCTCGGGGCGTATCCGCTGGTGATCGAGCACGAGCTGCGGCGCTATCTGCCGTTTCTGGCCACCACCAAGCTGCTGATGGCGGCGGTGCGCGCCGGGGTGGGACGCGAGCGCGCGCACGAGGTGATCAAGCAGCACGCCACGGCCGTGGCGCTGGCCATGCGCCAGCGCGGCGAGGCCGACAACGACCTGCTCGACCGGCTGGCCGCCGACGGCCGGCTGCGGCTCGACCGCGCGCAGCTCGGGCGCCTGCTCGACGACCCGCTGCAGTTCGTGGGGGCGGCAGGAGCGCAGACGCGCGCCTTCGTGCAGGAGGTGGAAGCGCTGTTGGAGCGACACCCCGAGGCATTGCGCTACCAGCCCGATCCGATGCTTTGAGGCCGAGGGCGATGCCCGCGCCGACCCCGCCTGGAGCACACCCAGACCGAAGCGGCATCATGCCGCGCGCGCGCCTTGACACCCGTCTGGGCCCCGTGTTTTTCTGCACCCGTCCGGCGATCGAGGGGACTTCATGACGGCACCATCGCGACTCTGGTCGCTCGTAGCGTGGTCGGTCATGGCCGTCGCATGGCGTGTGGATGCCGCCCCCCCGGTCGGCACACCGGCAGCGCCGCAGGCGTCGACGGCGGGCAGGGCGGCAGGCCCCGCGCGGCGGGCGCCGGGCGCCCGGGAGCCGAAGATCGCCGCGCCCAAGGGGCAGCGCGTGTCCGAACGCGGCCGTGGCAAGCCGGGGGCGCAACCGAGCCCTTGGACCGAGACCAGCAGCGGGCACGGTATCATCACCTTCAAGCGAGACGTGCACGGCAGCGAGATCATCGACCTGCTTGGCGAGGGCATCGTCGAGGCTCCGATCGTGCGTGTCGCCAGCGTGTTGCTCGACTACACGCGCGCGACCGAATGGATCGATAGCCTGGAAGAAGTGCGCGTGGTCCGCATGCTCGGACCGCTCGAGTTCATCGAGTACGATCACGTCGGCACGCCTCCCATCATCATGAAGGACCGCGACTTTGTCTGTCACGGCAAGCTCGCGCTCGATCTCGAGCAGCAGAGCCTGGTGATGACGATCGAGCCCACGACTGATCCGGCGCTGCCGCCGACGCACTACATCCGCGGCGAGCTACGCGGCTACTGGAAGCTCAAGGCGATGGACGGCGGGCGGAGGACCTTCGTGATCGCGCAGATGCACGGCGACCCCAGGGGATCGGTGCCCAAGTGGCTCGTCAACCTCTTTCAACAGGGCTGGGCGCGCAACACGATCGAGAGCCTGCGCGAGCAGGTCAAGAAGCCCGACATCCACGTCATGCCCCAGGTCGAGGCGGCCTTCGAAGGCAAGCCGATCGCGTTTGCGATCAAATCCAAGTAAGCGCGCGCGGCGCGTCGGCTCGGCGCTTCACGGCAAGACGGGAAGGGCAGAACGCATCTGCCTCCGAACTTCCCGGCTTCCAGATCCTTCCGGAATCCTGTTGCGTCTAATGCCCGCGCTGTGCGAGCACGCGCTCGACTGTGTCGACGATCGCGACGGTGCGCGCGTCGAGCTCGATGTTGACGCGATCGCCCTGGCGCTTGCGCCCCAGATTGGTCAGCCGCAGCGTCTCCGGGATGAGGTGCACGAAGAACGCGCCCTCGGGGTCGGTCTCGCCCACGGTCAGGCTCGAGCCGTCCACGGCGATGAAGCCCTTGGGTAGGATGTAGCGCATCCAGCTCTTGGGCACGGCGATGCGTAGGTCGCACACGTCGCCCTCGCGCCGCACCGCGTCGAGCAGGCCCATGCCGGTCACGTGGCCGGCCACCTCGTGGCCGCCGAGCTCGTCGCCGATGCGGTAGCTGCGCTCCACGCTCACCAGCCCGCCCTTGGCGAGCTCACCCAGCGTGGTCTTGTCGAGCGTCTCGCGGATCGCCTCGAACAGCACCTCGTGGCCGTCGATCGCGACCACGGTCTGGCACACGCCTTCGATCGCCACGCTCGCGCCCAGCTGCAGGCCCTCGAGCAACGCGCCAGGCAGGCTCACCGCGAAACGCAGCAGGTCCGGCTTGCGCTCGACGCGCGTTACCGGAAACGTGCCGCGCGTGATGCCCGTGAACATGGCCACAAGCTAGCCGAACGCTGGTGGGCGCGCCAGCACGCAGCGGGTGGCCCAGGCGTGACTCCGCGGGCCTTTGGACTATGCTCTGGCGGCCGCATGGCTTGCGACTGGAACAAGGTTCCCATCCTCCGCACCCAGCTGCGCTCGAGCCCGCTCGGGCTCGGCTCGAGCTTCGGCGTCGGCGGCGCGGATCTGGAGCACGCGTTCGAGCGCGGCATCAACTACTTCTATTGGGGCTCGATGCGCAAGCGCGACTTCGGCCAGGGGGTGCGCGGGCTCGCGCGCCAGCACCGCGATCAGATGGTGATCGTGGTGCAGAGCTACACGCGTATGGCCGCGCTGATGGGCGCATCGCTGAGCTCCGCGCTGCGCGCGCTCGAGATCGACTACGCGGACTTCCTGTTGCTCGGCTGGTGGAACGAGCACCCGCCCGAGCGGATTATGGACGCGGCGCGCCGCCTGCGCGAGCAGGGCCGCTGTCGCCACATCATGATCTCGTGCCACAACCGGCTGGCGTTCGAGCACTACGCCAAGGACGAGGACCTGAGCGCGATCATGGTGCGCTACAACGCGGCTCATCCCGGCGCCGAGCAGGAGGTGTTTCCGCGTCTGGGCGACCAACCCCCGGGCGTGGTGGCCTATACCGCCACGCGTTGGGGCGACCTGATCGACCCGTCGCTCACCCCGCCGGGCGAGCCGACGCCGCGCGCTTCGGACTGCTATCGCTTCGCGCTCAGCAACCCAAGCGTGCAGGTGTGCATCGCGGGCCCCAAGGATCGCGCCGAGCTCGACGAGGCGCTTTTGGCGCTCGACCGCGGTCCGCTCAGCGAGGACGAGCAGGCGTGGATGCGGCGCGTGGGCGCCGAGGTCAAGAAGCACGCGCGCGCCAGCTCGGGCGCGGTTTCATTTGCCGACCGCCTGATGGGCGCGCACACGACTTGAGCTGCCGTTCCAGAAACGACACGTGATGCGAAAATCTCTTACAGCAAGCGGAGCGAAATGAAGAACCTGTTTTCGGTCGAGGGCAAGGTCGCGTTGGTCACCGGCGGCAGCCGCGGAATCGGCATGATGATCGCGCGTGGATACGTCGAGAACGGCTGCAAGACCTACATCTCGGCGCGCAAGGCCGAGGACTGCGACCGGGCCGCGGCCGAGCTCTCCAAGCTCGGCAGCTGCGTGTCGCTGCCCGCAGACGTCTCCAGCCTAAAGGGCATCGAGACGCTGGCAGCCGCGTTGCGGGAGCGCGAGCCCAAGCTGGACATCCTGGTCAACAACGCGGGCGCGAACTGGGCCGAGCCGCTCGCGGTCTACCCGGAAGCGGGCTGGGACAAGGTGCAGAGCGTCAACCTGAAGGCACCGTTCTTCCTCACGCGCACGCTGCTGCCGCTGCTCGCGGCCGCGGGCACGCACGCCGACCCGGCGCGCGTGATCAACATCGCGTCGATCGACGGACTGCACGTGCCGGGGCTCGAGACCTACGCCTACTCCTCGAGCAAAGCGGGTTTGATCCACCTGACGCGCGTGCTCGCGCGCCAGCTCGCGCCGCAGCACATCACCGTCAACGCCGTGGCGCCGGGGCCCTTCGAGAGCAAGATGATGGCCGAGACCCTGCGCAGCTTCGGCGACGTCATCCGCCAGTCCTGCCCGCGCGGCCGCATCGGCGAGCCCGAGGACATGGCGGGCGTGGCGCTGTACCTCGCCTCGCGTGCCGGCGCCTACGTGACCGGCGCATGCATCCCGGTCGACGGCGGCATCGCCACCACGGTCTGAGCCCTCAGCGCTGGCGCTGCGTGGCGCGCATGGCGATCAGGCGGGAGTCGGCGAGCGCGGCGGTGCGGTGCACGGTGCAGGCGAGGTAGTCCGGGTTCGAGGCCATCTGCAGAAAGGCCTTGCGCGAGGGGTACTGGACCAGCACCACCTCGTCCCAGGCTTCGTCGCTCGGGCCGATCACGGTGAGCTGGGGCTCGCCCATCCAGATCGCCTGGCCTCCGACCGCGTGCACATGGTCGAGGGCCTTGGCGCCGTAGCGCGCGTAGGCCTCGCGTCCGCTGCAGGGCACGTGGCCGCTGCCTTCGGGGTAAGCTGCCCGATCGCGGAAGCGCAGCAGGTTGAGCATCACCACGGGCTCGCCGTCGGGAAGCTTGACCAGGGCTTCGAGGGCGGCTCGTTCGGGATGGAGGTGGCTGGACATGAGCCTGCCCACTGTACGCGGCGGCGAGCGTGCGTGGCAAGAGCCACCACAAACGTGAACCCGGCCGCCGCGCGGCGGTGCACAGCTGTGATCAGCGCATGCAGCCCACGCGCGCGGTCGCCACCACCATCTGGTCGAACGCGAGCGTGCCCATGGCGTCGTCGGTGATGTAGTTCTGCGGCCAGAAGGCGTTGAGGCGCAGATCGGTGGTGCTGCGCTGCTGCAGGTCCAGGATCTCGGTGGCCGGCGCCGGATAGTCGGTGCACTCCGAGCCGTCCGCGCCCTGGGGGCAGAACTTGTCGCGGATCCAGTAACCCATGGGGCCGGCGTCGCCGAAGCTCTGCATCAACGCGTCGTTCTTCCACACCTCGAGCAGCGCGCCCGCGGCGCTCGAGCCGCCCGCGTTCAGGCGCGCGTGGACCTCGAGGCAGACCCAGCTGCCCGAGTCGACGGTGAAGTCGTTGCGGTGGACCAGGCCGTTGCCGTAGTACGCGGTGCCGTCGTCCATAATCGGGTCGGCCATCCACGAGTGCATGGACATCCAGTAGTCGTAGAAGTCGAAGCGTGGGTTCGCGCCGCCCACGCCGTACACGGGCTCGAGCGCGATCGAGAACCGATCGTCGCCGTTGGGGCGGTTGCCCGCCATCGGGCTTGGCCACGGCATCGCCGGGTTGTAGCCGCCGAACCACATGCCGGAGTGGTGCCAGGGCACGCCGGCCTCGTACTTGGCGTACCAGCGCACGTACCACTCGTCCGCGTCGGGAAGCTGCTTGTAGAGGTCGACCGCGTCCTGGCCCCGACCGGCGCGCAGCGCCAGCGCCGAGCCGCCGCCGCTCGGCGTGTCGCTCACCAGCTGCCAGCGGCCTTGGTCGCGCACCTGATCGTAGCGCGCGGCGATCGCGGACAGCGAGCCTTCTTCGAAGTCCTCGAACCACACCACCGCCGGGTCGCCGCCGAGCCCCATATCGCCCGGATGTTTGCCGGCGAGCGTGCCGCCGCTGGCGTCGCCGGTGCCGGCATCCCCGGCGCCGCCGCCCGCGTCGCCGCGGGTCCCGCCTCCGCCGTCACCCGGCGCGCTGGCGTCGCGCGCACCCCCGCCGTCGCGCGCGCCGCCGCCCGCGTCGCTGGCCTTGCCGTCCGGCGCCGCGGCATCGGAGCCGCCTCGTCCCCCGCCCGCGGTCGCACCTCCGCCCCGATTCGAGCTCTCTGCCGCGCCCGCATCCCCGGCGCCTCCGCCATGCCCGCCGCTGCTACACGCAACCGCGAGCAGCCCTGCGCACGCGACCGACGAGATCACGCGATCGAGCCCCATCGCACCCAGCATAAAGCGACCGGGCCCACCAGCACAACGCGCCCCACAGTCGCGGCCGTGGTCGCCCGCGCGGCGCCCCCGCCCCCAACTACCTGCCTGATCCGTCAGCCCACCAGCCGGCGGTATATCGCCGCGCGCTTGTCGGGATCGCGCTCCGCCACGCTCACCGACAACAGCGAGAAGCCGGCTTCTGCCGCCTCGTCGAGCGCGTCGCAGCACGCCTCCACCCCGCCCGCCATGCCCAGCTCGTCGACCAGTGCGTCAGGCAGCGCCGCGGTTCCGGCGGCCGAGCCGCCCTTGGCCCACGCCGCGCGCACCGCGTCGGCCTCCGCCTGGTAACCCATGCGCACGAAGTGCTGGTAGTAGAAGTCGCCCATGCGAGCGATGTAGAACGTCGCCCCGCCCCGCCGCGCCGCGGCCGCGCGCTCGGGCCGGTCGGTGACCGCGACGTTGTAGGGGCAGCGCACCAGCACCTGCTCCGGCTTGCGCCCCGCGTCGAGCACGTCCTGCCGGAACGCGTCGAGCTGCTGCTTCCAGCGCGACTTGGGCAGGAAGATCGGCAGCCAGCCATCCGCGATCGCGGCCGTCTGCTTGACCGATTTGGGCGTGATCGAGGCGATCCAGATCGGAATGTGCGGCCGCAGCGGCTTCATGCGCAGCGTGAAGCCGCGCGCGAGCTTGTAGACCCGGCCGTCGTAGACCAGCTTCTGCTCGCGCATGAGCATGTCGATGATCTCGACGTACTCGCGCATGCGCGTGAACGGCTTGTCGAACGGCACGCCGTGAAAGTGCTCGATCACGTTCGGGCCCGAGGTGCCGAGCCCGATCAGCATGCGCCCGCCCGAGAGCCGGTCGAGCGAGGCGAAATGTTGGGCGAGCGCGCCGGGGCTGCGCGAGTAGATGTTGACGATCGAGGTGCCGAGCTTGATCCGGCGCGTCTCGCGCGCGAGCACCGCCAGCAAAGTGAACGCGTCGTAACCCCAGGTCTCGGCCACCAGCAGCGTGTCCACGCCGAGCTCGTCGGCGAGCTTGGCCTCGCGGATCACGTCCTCGAGGTTGTCCCCGGTCCAGGCGACGGCGATGCTGAGCTTGCGCATGCCCGGACGGTAGGCGCAGTGACCGACTTCACGCAACCCCGGGCCGGGCTTCTGATATCCTGCCGCAGTGAGCCAGGGCCGAGAGCCGCAGCACACCCCGGCGGGGGCGGGGACGCCGGGCCACGGGTCCGCCCGCGCTGCGCTGCGGGCGTTCTCCGACGCGCCGCTGTCCAGCGCGGCCGGCGACGGTCTGGCCTTCGCGCCTTATGCCGACGCGCTGGCGGGCCTGCTCGACAACCCGGACACCGGCACGCCGCTGACGCTCGCGATCAACGCCCCGTGGGGCGCGGGCAAGAGCACGCTCGCGCACATGCTACGGCGCCGGCTGCTCAAGAAGCCCGCGGCCGACGACATCCGCCCGCACGTGGTGTGCTGGTTCAACGCCTGGATGCACGACGACGCCACCAGCCTCTCGAGCGCGTTTGCTGCAGAGGTAGCGCGCGTCGCCAACCGCGCGCGCCACCCGCTGCGGCGGATTCTGCGCCCGCTGCCGCGCGCGCTGTGGTCGCGCGCGGAGCGCTGGTTCTTCTGGCTGTCGCTGCTGGTTGTGTTCAGCCTGCTCTTCATAGGATTGATGCTCGGATGGCAGTGGGCCGTCGCGCGCTGGAACGAGGTGCAGGTGCTGGCTGCGATGCTGAGCGGCACCGTGTTCGAGGCGTCGGGCGTGGCGACCAACGCAGGCCGCGATGCGCTCGGAGTGGGCGGCCTGAGCGTGCTGCTGACTGTGGTGGTAGGACGCGTTCCCAAGCTGATCGCGGCCGCCGAGTCGGTGGCGTCGTTTCTCGAGGATCCAGAGGCCGCAGCCAGCTTCGGCTCGATCGCGCAGGTGCGGGCGCAGCTCGGCCAGCTGATCCAGCAGGCGCGTCGCGGCGCGCGCCGCTTCGTGGTGTTCGTCGACGACCTCGAGCGTTGCCATCCGCCGCGCGCGATCGAGCTGCTCGAGGTGGTGGCCCAGCTGCTCGATCACCCCGGCGTGGTGGTGGTGATTATGGGCGACATGCCGGCGGTCGCCGCGTGCGCCGACATCAAGTACCGCGAGCTCGCCGAGCTGCACGTCTCGGGGGACGCCAGCGAGGGTCTGGGCCAGCCCGGTGGCTACGGCCGGCTCTACGTGCGCAAGATCGTCCAGCTGCAGTTCGACTTGCCGCCCAACACGCTGCCGCAGATCGAGGCGTTGCTCGCGCGCCTGGCGGGTGCGCCGGCCGCAGCCGCCGAGGCGGAACAGCCAAAGCCTCTCCTGCGCGCGCGGCTTGCGCGGGCCCTGCAGCGGGTCCCGCTGCTGGGTACCAGGCGGCGGCGTCTGGCCCTGGCGCGCGCGCGCGGGCAGGCCGACCGCATGCTCGCGGAGGGCACCGACCTGGAGCAGGTGGAGCGCGTGCTCGCGCTCGAATCAGGCCTGCCGCCCGATCAGGGGCGGGCGATTGCCCGCGAGCGCCAGCTGCTGCGCCTGATGAATGACGCAGATCTGTTGCAGCAAGCGCACGCCGAAGTGGCGGATCATCTGGCGCCGTACCCTCGCAGCCTCAAGCGCTTCCTCAACAGCGTGCGCGTGCTGGCCGCCGCCGCCCACGCGCGCGGCGTCGTGGATCAGTGGCCGCCGCTGCGGCCGCGCCACTTCGGCCGCTGGGCCGCGCTCAAGGAGTGCTGGCCGCTCGCCGCGCAGGCGGCATTGCGCAAGCCCGAGCGGCTACGCGAGCTCGAGGCTCAGGCGCGCGCCGGCAAGGCCCTCGACGACACGCTTGCGGCCTGGGGCGCCGAGAGCTGGGACGCGGCGGAGATCGCCGTGTTCCTGCGCTCCGGCACGGTGACGCTGGGCGAGGTGGCCGAGCGCGTGGTGCAGCTCGCGCCGGCGCCGCCACGCGGCCCGCAGGCCCCGGTCGCGCCGAGCGAGTCGGGCCCGGCGCCGGCCGCAAGCGGGACACCGCGGACCACGCCGGCGGCCGTCTGAGGACCCTAAGGCCCGAACACCTCTTTGTACTTCGCGCCGGCGTTGGGGTACTGGCCGTCGGAGAGCTTGCCCGTGAACGCGGTATTGGAGTTCCAGTAGTTGTGGAACAGCACGGGATGGCTATCGAACCAGGCCTGGGCCTGCGCGATGTACGCCGGGCCGTCGGAGTTGATGCCCCATTCCGAGTATGAGGTGGGCTTGCCGTGCGCGGCGGCGAAGTCCTGATGCCACTGCAGCCCGTGGCTGCGCGTGACCATGTAGCTCCAGGCGTCGTTCTGGTCCTTGGGGTCCCATTGCGTATTCCAGTAGAAGTCCATGCCGATCACGTCGACGTAGTCGTCGCCGGGGTAGGCGTCCTCCGGCAGCGTGGTGTCGTCGCCGATGTTCACGTTCCACTCGAACACGAAGCGGTCGGAGACCGAACGGAAGACCGTGACGAACTGGCGGAACGCACCGACGAAGTCCTGGGCCTTGCCGCCCTGGGCCGTCCACGGAAACCAGTCGCCGTTGAATTCCCAACCGGTGCGGATGTTGAGCTTGCCGTCCTGGGGGCGGAAGCTCGCCAGGGTCATCGCCGCCTTGAGGTAGTGATCGTTGTAGCTGCCCTTGGCGGCCTCCGCGAGGCTCGCGCCGCTCGGGATCAGCGGCACAGACCAGAACACGGGGCGGTCGATGCCGCTCCACAACCCGACTGCCCAGCCGACCGAGCCGTCGTAATCGCTCCAGTCCGCATTGCCGGTGTAGCCGAGGATGCCGTCCACGGGTCGGCCCAGCCAGCTCTCGAACGCCTGCACATCGGAGACGGAGTTGCCGCAGTACACCCCGACCAGCGGACCCGAGCCCGAATTCGTGGTCCCGCCGCCGTTCTGCACGGTGAGCGTAAGCGATCCCGCGTCGGCTTCGCTGGTGAATGGCTGGCCCGGGGCGCTGTCCCAGCCGTGTGCGGTGAGCGTGAGCGCGCCGTTGGCGAGCGTGGTGGTATCGAGGTCGCAGCTCGCGCTCTTCATGTCCGCGGCGACCGTGCAGCGCACGATCATCATGCCGTCGCGGAAGACCTCGACGTTCTTGAACGCCTGCCCGACCAGCTTCAGCGAAACCGTACCGCTCACGCTCGTGCCGTCAGCGGGTTCGGCCCAGCTGAGCGTGACGCCCGAGGCCGAGCCGGCGTCGCTGCCCGCCGCGCCTGATCCCGCCGCGCCCGCGTCGGCTGCGCCCGCGTCGGCCGCGCCCGCGTCGCTTCCGGTTGCCCCGCCGCCGAGCGTGCCGGCCGCGCCCGCGGGCTCCGCGGCGCCGCCGCTCGCCGCTCCCGCCCCGCCCGGCGTTCCCCCAGCGCCTGCGTTGGCGCCACCCGTGCCGGCGGCCGCCGTGCCGGAGGAGATCTGCCCGGCGCCCGCGCCGCCTGGGCCCTGGCCGGAGGTCGAGCAGCCGGCGAGCCACGCCGATCCGACGCACAGGCCCGCCAGCACGGCAGCTCTCGCCAGCGCGGCCCGGCGCTGCGGTGCCATGACCAGGCGCGCATGCGGGGGCCGATCAGTCCATCGGGCGAATCGTGTCGTCATGGTGCCTCTCGTGAGGGCCGCGCACCCGCCGGGCATCCAGCCCAGCGCAAGGCCGCGCTGTGCGAGGCCAGGGCCTCCCAAGCAGTAGGCGCTGCCCCGCGCCCGAACGGCTCAGGAAAACGGTCTTGCCCAAGCTGGCACACCGCCGCGGTTCAACATAGCCCACGAAAGTCTCGTGGCGTTGGGGGGGCGCGGGCAGCGCGTCTCACGGATTGCAGTACGGGTCGTTCATCATGCGGATGAACGCGGCCTGCGAGCCCGGCGAGGAGCTGATGCGCCAGTCGGTCTCCTTGTTGACGTCGAACCAGACCAGGCCGCGGATCATCGGGAAGTCGCTCTTGAGCGTGGGCACGATGGCATCGATCCACGCGCCCTTGTCGCCGCCCACCTCGGCCGAGGCCATCTCGCCGATCAGGATCGGCTTGCCGATTGCGGAAAGCAGCGGATAGATGCGGGCGAACACCTGCTGAAAGCTCTGCCAGCCACCGTTCGTGGTGCCCCAGTTGTAGCCGTCGACGCCGGTCCAATCCACATACGCATCGCCTGGGTAGTAGCCCATCGTCATCGCGTTGCCGCCGTTGACGTCGGTGACGTTGGGGCACCAGGCCCAGATCACGTTGGTCGCACCCGCCGCCACGAACAGGTCGTGGATGTGCCGGTAGGCCGCCACGTACAGCGGCGCGTCGTTACCGCTCCAGGCCTCGTCACCGTTCATCTCCGCAGCGAAATCGAGGAAGAGCTTCCCACCCAGGGCCTTCGAGCCGCTAACGCGCGCGTTGATGGTCGCGTCGAGGCTGCCGCTGACGATGTCGTTGAAGTCGATGCCGTCCGGCTCCCAGCTGACCAACGGAATGCGGCCGGCGCCGAGATCGGAGCGCGTGGCGCCGGCCGTCCAGTCGTCGTCCCACGCATAGTAGACGAGGTGGATCGGCACGTTGGCGCCGAGCTTCTGCGCGGTCGCTGCGATGCTGCCGTCGCCGTAATACTGGCCGAGCAGCACGCCCTGGGCGGGCACCAGGATCGCGTCGCCGCCGGACGCAGCGCCGCCCGAGCCGCCGGTACCCGCGGCCGCGCTTCCGCCGGCGCCGCCGGTGCCCGCGGCCGCGCTGCCGCCCGCGTCTGCAGCCATGCCGCCCGTGCCGCCGGCTCCGAACGCGCCGCTTCCACCTGCGCCGCCGGCCGGCAGGGCGCCGCTTCCGCCCGCGCCGCCCATGCCTGCCGGCAAGGCCGAGCCGGTGCCGCCGGTGCCCGCGATCGTGCCGCCGCCGCCCAGCCCGCCGCTGCCGCTGCCGCTGCCGCTGCCGCTGCCGCTGCCGCTGGCCGGAGCTGCGCTAGCGCCGGTGCCGTAGCCGGCGCCTCCTGCGCCGAAGATCGGCCCCACGCCGCCGCCGCCGCCGTTGCTGCACGCGGCCAAGAGCGCGCACGACAGCGCCGCCGCTCGCAGCGCGCCTCCCGCCTGCACCGCCAGCGCTGCGACTGACCCGGCCATCTTCACCTTCGATTCTTTGCCGCGCGTCGTCATCCAGCGAGGCGCGCAATGCGCGGCAACACGGTCGCGCCGGCGCACGTCGTCCGTGTGGATAGTGGAGAATGCGCAGGCTTTTCGTTGTGTAAAACAGCGCGAGTCGCGTCCGGCGCGCACCGGCTTGCCTCGCGCGCGGCGCCCGTGGCAGCCTTGCGCGCATGGCGCGGGCCGCCGTCGTGCTGTGCGCGCTGATCGCGGCGGGCTGCTCCGACCATCCGTACGTGATCGGCCGTTTTCCCGATGGCGGGCTCGACGAGTGCGCGAGCACCTACGCCGGCGCGATTCGTTGCACCGGCTTCGAGCAGGCGGGCCTGTCCGACTGGAGCGGAACGACGATCGAAGGCGCAGGCGCGATCGAGCGCTCCACCGCCCGCGCGCATCGCGGGCTCGGCGCGCTGCACGCTTCGAGCGCTGCCGCCAGCAGCGTGGCGGTGGTGTTCGAGGACTTCGCGCCGCTGCGCTCGGGCGAGCTGTACCTGCGCGCGTATCTGTACGTGCCTTCGGGCCTGGCGACCGACACCATGAACCTGTTCTTCATCGGCGACGACTCGGACCCCAAGCCCGATGGCAGCCCCTTCACCGGCGTGGATCTCAATCTCCTGGACGGAGCGGTGCAGGTGTACGCGCCCGACGGCGACCCCATGCGGCAGACCGGCACGCTGGCGATCCCGCGGCAGCGCTGGTTCTGCTTTCGCGCGCGCATCGTGATCTCGCAGCAGCAGGGCGAGGTGCACGCGTTCGTCGACGACCAAGCGGCGCTCGACGCCAGCGGCCTGGATACGCTGCCGGACGCCGGCGTGCACCGCGTGCGCGCCGGGGTCGACTGGTCGTCTCAGGACGCCTTCTTCGAGGTGTTCATGGACGACCTCGTGATCGACGACCGGCCGGTCCCCTGCTGACGCTCACGGCCTGGCGACCAGCAGCAGGTCGAACGAGGGCAGCAGCAGCGGTACGCGCCGCGCCTGGCCGAAACCCGCGATCACGTAGCGTGGCCGGTCGAGCGACGCCGCCAGCGCGGCCTCCGCGCGCAGGCTGAGCCAGCGCCCGCGCGGCCAGCTCACCGCGGCGGCGCCTGAGAGCGCGTACCATGGCGCGACCGCGGACCCGTCGGCCGGCGCGCCCGAGGAGCGGCCGCGCACCGCCGCTGCCCGCGCGCCGCCGCAGGCCGCCAGGGCGAGCGCAGCCAGCGGCCATTGCCAGCACGCCTGAAGCTGCCCGCCGAGCCCGTCGAAACGCGCGCTCAGATCCGGTGCGAGCGGGCGGCTCACCACCGGCCAGCCGCTCGCGCGCAGCTCGATCGAAAGCGCGGCCAGCTCGAGCGCGGCGCCGGCGGTGACGGCCGGCGACACGGATGACGCCAGCCCGATCTCGACCCCGCCGCCGAGCATCAGCGCCAGCCGAGCCCGGCTCCGGCCGCGGCTCGCGCTCGCAGCGGCCGGCGCGTCCGGCACGCGTGTGGCCGCGCCCGGTGACGCCTGCGCCACTCGCGGCTGCGGCACGGCGGACGCGGGTGTGCCCGCTTGGCGCCCAGGCTTGCCGGCCGGGGGCAGCGGGCCTGCTGGCCCCCCAGCGCCTGTCGGCCCGGCGCCCGCGGGTCGTGCAGCAGCCGCGGCCGGCCCGCTGCCCGCATCGGCACCCAGCTCGACGCCGGGGCCGAAGGTCAGCGCCAGCACCAGCGTGAGCGAGCGCATCAGCGTCGCGCAATCGGGCGCGCGCAGGCTGCGCTCTCCGGCTTCGCCATCGTGCTCGGTATGGAGCCGCAGCGCATAGCCGGCGCCGCGGTGCTCGACCTCGGCCCGAGCGATCACCGGGGTGAGACCGAAACCAGGCCGCACGCGCGCGCTGCGCTGCAGCTCCGCGCGTATATCCGCCCCGCTTCCGCACTCGGGGGGCGCCTGCAAGCGCAGCTGCAGCGGCAGCGGCGGCTCCGCCTGGGCCCGGGTCGCGATCGCGAGCAGAAAGCCGGCGAGCCATGCGGAGCGGCGCACCGCCCCAGACTACTTCAACGCGCAGCTTTCTTCGATCGATGCGCGCAGCGGCGAGCGCGGGGCGCGCGCGATGAAGGCGCGTGCCAACCGTGCGGCTTGCGTCTTGCGGCCGAGCTCGCACAGCACCAGCACGCGCAGCGCGTCGCGCTCGAGGCGCAGCTGGGAGCGCGGATAGCGCCGGCGGTGCTGGCCGAGCAACGACAGCGCGCCGGCCGCGTCGCCGGAGCGCCACGCGCTCTGCGCCTGGTGCAGCAGCTGAAGCTCCGCGGCCAGCGAGCCGGATGCGTCGCTCGGTCGCGGCGCAAGCGACGGGCGCGCCTCGGCCGAGGACCGAGCGTCGACCGCGGGCTGCGAAGGTGCCGGCGCCGGCTGCGGCTGCGCCGGCGACCGCGGGCCCGCGCCGCTGGCCCCTGCGCTCGCGGGCAGGGGGGGCGGCGCATCGTGCGACCGCGGCGACGCAGGCGTCCGCGCGGGCGGGGCGGAGAGCGCGACGTAGCCGGCCCAGAGCGCGGCAAGCCCCGCGCTCAGCCCGATCCCCTTGAGCGCGAGCAGGACGAGGCTCGACTTGGCGCCGGCCGCGGCCTGTGTGCCCTCGGTCGCGTGCGCGCCGGCGGCGCCGGCCGCTCCGGCCCCGGACAAGCCGAGCACGGCGATCAGGCGGCGTTCCACCCTCGCCTGGCTTGCTTCGCTGGGCGCGCGCGCCGCACGCGCGAGCTCGAGAATACGGCGGGCCTCGGCGTCGAGCTCCATCAGGCTTGCTCCCGGTCGTGACGCGCGCGCTCGCGCGCCACCCCTGCTTGAAAGATGCGACGGGCCGCGCGCAAACGGGTGAAGACTGTGTTCTCGTTGGCGGAGGTGAGCTCGGCGATCTCGGCACCGCTCATCTGCTCGAGCTCGTGCAGCACGAAGACCTCGCGCTGGTCCGGGCTCATCTTCGCGAGCAGCGCGTCGAGCAGCGCGACCGCGCTCTTGCGCTCCAGCTGCTCGGATGGCGCCGGGTGGGCGGCGGGCTCGGGCTCGAGCGCTTCGTCACCTGCGGGTTGGTTGCCGCGCTTCTTGAGATAGTCGGCTACCACCCGGCGCGCGATCGCCGCGATCCAGGTCCGCAGCGAAGAGCGCCCCTCGAACTCGGGCAGCTTGCGATGCACGACGATGAAGACTTCCTGCACCACGTCTTCCAGCGCCGAGACCCGCACGCCACGGTTGGCCGCGACGCGCCACACCAGGCCGAAGTGCTCGCGATAGAGCTCGCGAAAACCGGCCGTCCCGGCGCGCGGCGCCGCGGGCGCGCGGGGCTCGCCGGCCGCCTCTGGCTCGATCCGGGCCTTGCCCTGCGCGGGCGCGGCCCGCGGCTCCGGCTCGGCCGCAAAGAACGCCGGGTCCTCGGCGACCTTCATGGCACGGAGCAGCCTTCTGGACGGGACGCGATAGGTTTGCGCATGTGAGCGAGCCAAGCGAGCCGCGCGAGTGGGTGGGGCCCCGACAGCTCCGCTGGCGGGCCGGGGGGGCGCGTGCCCCTCCCGTTCATGATAGTGGCTGGGCGGACGTGAAACCGTTGCCCACCTTGTCCATGGGCTGAGCGCGCTGTCGAGCCCGCGGGGCTCGCGCCCCGGGTCCGCTCAGCGGCGCGCGTGGCGCGCGCCCGGTGGCAGCCGGGAGCGCTGGGTCCAGGCCAGGCGCTCGGGTCGGGGACGGTGCCCCTCCAGCGCCAGGATCACGGCCCGCTGAGCGTTGCCGCGCGCTTGCTGCCACACGCGCGGATCGGAGTGGTCGAAGTCGATGCCTTTGCCGGAGCAGCGCTCCAGCCAGTGCATGGTCTCGTGGACCACCAGCAGGCGGCGGTGGGTCTCGGGCTGGAGCTGGCTGATCACCAGTAGCGGCACGCGCGCGTCGTCGACCACCCACAGCGGGAAGGCGCGTTCGTACTGTTCGGTGTTGCACGCATACAAGCGCCCGCCCGCGTGCAGCGGGCGGCGTCCGCACAGCTCGGTGAATTCACGCGGCGCGCTCACCACGACCCGGATGCGATCGTATTGGTCGCTGCACTGATCCGACCACGGCAGACCCTGGTTGCGCCAGGCGATGATCGCGGCGCGGATCGCCAGCTGGTCCTCGTCGACCGGTAATTCCGCCGAAGGTGGAAGGCCCGCGGCGCAGCCGCAGATGAAGAAGAGAAACCCGAACCAGCACAACTTCCGAGCCACTACTCGACTACCTCTTCACCTCGCCAGCAGACACACGACGCCGCCCGGCGTACACCGCCGCAGCAAGTAACCCTTCGGCGACAGCCGAGCTACTACGGTTACAGGCGCGAAATCCGAATCGACGACTTCTTCGATCCTTCTTTCTTCATTATGACAGCGCTCTTACGCCGCGCCAATGGCGTCGATGCGATTGCAGTCAGCGCGGAACCGTCAGCTTCGGAGCACGAGCAGCTCACGCAGCGCCTCGGGTGTTCCGACCGGCGCGTCGCAGCGAAAGTCGCGACAGACGTAGGCGCGCGCGCGCGGCGCCTTCGCGTCCGGCTTGCGGCCTTCGAGCAGCGGCAACAGCGTGGCGTCGGCGTCCGCGCTTGCGAGCGCGACCACGCGCTGCGGACAGAAGCTTTGCCGCACGGCACGCAACAGCGCCACGGTATCCTGTGCGTGCGGCTCACCTGAGACCGCGATCTCGCGCGGCCCCCGTTGCAGGAAATCGTACGCCAGCAGCAGCGCGCCGAACACGCGCGGATGCCGATTGGCGAGCACGGCCTGCGCGCGCAATACGTCCTGCGCCCGCTCGCGCAACTCGGGCTTGCCCAGCAACTCCGAGAGGCGCAGCAGGTTGAGCGCGTGCACGCCCGTGCCCGCCGGCAGCGCGCCGTCGTGCACGGTCTTGGTGCGCGCGATCAGTGTCTCGTGGCCTTCACCGGTGGTGTGGTAGCCGCCCCGGTCACGGTCGGCGAAGCGGGCTTGCACGATTTCGGCGAGCGCGTGGGCCTCGCGCAACCACGACGCGTCGAAATCCGACTCGTACAGATCGATCAGGCCCTGGATCGCGAACACGTAGTCGTCCAGGCAGCCTTCGACGTGCGCACGCCCGCCCCGCGCCGTCGCGAACAAGCCGCCGTCGGGTTTGCGCATCCCCGAGAGCAAGTAGCGGGCGGCGCGTTGCGCGGCCTCCAGGTAGCGCGGCTGCTCCAGCACCTGGTACGCGCAGCTCAACGCGCTCAGCATCAGGCCGTTCCATGCAGCCAGCACCTTGTCGTCGGTGGCGGGCGGCACGCGCTGCGCGCGCGCCTGCAGCAGCTTGGCCCGCGCCTCGTCGATCGCGCCGAGCAGCGCCTGCTCGGAGACGCCGAGCTCGCGTGCGACCTCGGCATCGCTGCGCGCGCGAAACAGCGCGCTCTTGCCGTGCTCGAAGTTGCCCTGCTCGGTCACGTCGAAATACGCCGCCGCCCAGCGCCCGCGCTCTTCGCCCAGCACCAGCGCCAGCTGCTGCGGCGTCCAGGCGAAGAAGCGCCCCTCCTCGCCCTCGCTGTCGGCGTCCTGCGCGCTGGCGAAGCCGCCCTGCTCGGTCACCATCTCGCGCAGCGCCCAGTCGCAACTCTGCGCGGCCACGCGCGCGTACGCGGGCTCGCCCGTGAGTAGGTGCGCCTCCAGATACGCGACGATCAGCAGCGCGTTGTCGTAGAGCATCTTCTCGAAGTGCGGAATGCACCACTTCTCATCGGTGCTGTAGCGGTGGAAGCCGCCCCCGAGCTGGTCGTAGATCCCGCCCTGCAGCATGCGGTCGAGGGTGTGGGTGGCGGCGTGCCGCGCTTCGGGATCGGAGCGGTCCTGCGCGAAGCGCAGCAGCAGGCGGATGTCGCCGCTGTGCGGGAACTTGGGCGCCGGCCCGAAGCCGCCCCAGCTCGGGTCGAAGCTCGCCAGGATCTGCGAGCGCGCGCGCGAGAGCACGTCGGGCGCGAGCTCGCCGCGCAGGTCGGCGCTCGCTTCCCGCACGATCACCTCGGTCAGCTGCTGCGCCTGCTCGGCCACGGCATCGCGCTGCTTCTGCCAAGCTTCGGCCAGACCGAGCAGCACGTCCGGGAAGCTCGGGCGGCCGTAGCTGCGGACCGGCGGCAGATAGGTCGCGCCGAAGAAGGGCTTCTGGTCCGGCGTCAGGAACACGCTGAGCGGCCAGCCGCCGCTGCCGCTGAGCGCGGTCACCGCGCGCATGTAGATCTCGTCCAGGTCCGGACGCTCCTCGCGGTCGACCTTGATGTTGACGTAGAGCCGGTTCATCAGCTCCGCGATCGCGGGTTGCTCGAAGCACTCGCGCTCCATCACGTGGCACCAGTGGCACGCGGAGTAGCCGATCGACAGGAAGATCGGCTTCTGCTCCGTTCGCGCGCGCTGCAGCGCCTCGGGGCCCCACGGGTACCAGTCGACCGGGTTGTGGGCGTGCTGCAGCAGGTACGGGCTGGTCTCGTGGAGCAGGCGGTTGCTCGGCTTGCCGGTCGCGCTCATCCCCCGCTTATAAGGCGGGAGCCCCCGACCGCAAGCAGGCCGCCCTTACGCCTCGGCGCGGGCGGCGGCCACTGCATCGAGCAGCGCCGCGCGCAGCGTGTCGAGCGTACGCACGCCCTCGATCAGGCCCGGGCGCGCCGCGTACACCGCATCGAGCGCGGAGCCCAGGGTGCCGGCGTCTGGCAGGCGTCCGAGCAAGCGCGCCTGCAGCTGCGCGGGACAGTCGTGGTGCTGGTAGAAATCACCGCCCAGGCGCAGCGCCTGCAGCCGTCCTTCGGCATCGAGGCGCACGCCCGCGCTGACGAAGCCGATCGCCTCCTGCCGCGGCGGCGCCCAGCACAGCCCGTCCTGCTCGCCGAGATCGACCGAAAGCCCGCTGCGCAGGCTCGCGGCGCGCGCCAGCTCCGCCGCGCTCGGCGGCTCGGGCTGCAGCGTCAGGCCGAACGCCTTGGCGTGGCCTTCGAACAGCGCGGCCACGACCTCCGCAGCCGGCAGCGCGAGCCCGGCGGCGCGCAGCGTGGTGGGGCGCTTGCCGCGCAGCGGGGGATCGCTCGGCGGCGGATAGCCGCCCAGCTCGGCGGCGGGTGTGAACGCGGTCTCAAGCGCGACGAAGGCTTCGAGCAGAACGCGCCCGCTGCCGTGCTCATCCCAGCCCAAGTAGATGCCCGGCTCGGTGCCGAAGGCGACGAAGTCGCGTCCGAAATAGTGCGCGGCCACTCCGCGCGCGCGCAGGCCCGCGAGCATGCCGCGCACGTTGCGGTTGAGGATGCGCCCCGGCGGGCACGCCATCAGCGTCGAGGCCTCGCGCAGGCCGAGCGCCAGGTAGAGCACGCCCTGCGCGGCCCACCCCGCGGCCCCGCCGCTGCGCCGCCGCAGCACCGGCAGCGCGAGCGCATCGAACGCCTCGGGGCGCAATGCGTGCCCGGCGTGTTGGTAGGCGCCGAGCACGACTGCGGCGCCCTGGAGCGGCGCCGCGTAGAGCAGCACCGGCCGCTCCGCGCCGACCGCCTCGAGCAAGCTGTAGCCGCGGGCCAGCGCCTCGGCTGCCGGCAGCGGCTGGTCGCAGTGCGTGCGTGCGTGCGTCACGTGGGACCTTCGTGCTCCGGCCTGCATGGTTCGGGCTGCCCGCGCTCGGCGCAAGCCCGACCCGCGCGCCGCATCCGCGTCAGGCCAGCCCCGGCGCGCCCGCCCAGCCGCTCTCCACAGCGGGGGGCGTCGCGGCCGGCTTCGCCAGCGCAACCAGCGCGCCGAGGTCGCACTGCAGCTCCTGCCAATCGGCGTAGGCGGCCAGCGCGTTGAACAGCGCCTCGGCGGACTGATAGCGCTCGCCGGGGTCGCGCGCGAGGGCTTTGGTCACGATCTCGGCGAGCACTTCGTCGGCGTCGCCATCGCACGCGGCGAGTGCCGGCACTTCGGCCTTCTGCACCAGCTTGAAGGTCTCGTAGTCGGTCTTGGCGTGGAACAGGCGGCGCATCGTTAGCATCTCCCACAGCATGATGCCGACGGCGTAGAGATCCGCGCGCTGGTCGACCGGCTTCTCCAGCGCGGCTTCCGGCGACAGGTAGCTGAACTTGCCCTTGATCAGGCCCGGCTCGGTCAAGGTGCGCTGGGCCCGCGACTTGGCGAAGCCGAAGTCGCACAGCTTCACGCTGCCGTCGACCCCGAGCAGCACGTTGGGCGGGGTCACGTCGCGATGCACGACGCGCAGCGGCGCGCCCGACGCGTCCTGCAGCCCGTGCAGGTAGCGGAGCCCCTGGCACAGCTCCATGCACACGTGCACCGCCGCCGCGCGCGTGAAGCGCTCGCCACGCGCCAGCAACGCTGCGCGCATCCGCGCCAGATCGAGCCCATCCACGTGCTCCAGCACCGCGTACGGCAGGCCGTCCCGCTCGCCCGCGTCGAGCGTGGCCACGATGTTCGGGTGCGCGCACATCCGGCCGAGCTGGATCTCGTCGGCCAGCATGCCGATGACGGTCGGGTCGGAGCTGAGGTGCGGGCGCACGCGCTTGAGCACCACCAGCGACGGTGGCGCACCCGGCACGCTGCGCTCGGC
Organism: uncultured delta proteobacterium; assembly: GCA_963778655.1. GTDB lineage: Bacteria > Myxococcota_A > Polyangia > Polyangiales > JAFGIB01 > CAVZVA01. Next base: position 472,082 of record CAVZVA010000002.1, on the reverse strand, counting down.
CAAGAAGATCTCCGCCATGCCTCCGGCGGCCAGCTTGTGCAACACGCGGTACTGCGGCGTGGAGTCCCTGTTCACGGGCTTTCCCGAGGCTCTGCCAAGAACATGAGGGCGTCCGGCGGGCGCCGGCTACGCCGTTACCACGGATCGGGCCAAGCGTGAATCCTCCGACTTTGTCGGGTCGGGCCCCCGTGGCCGGCGCCCGACGCCCGCGCGCGGGCGTCGGGCGGCAACCCGCCCCCCGGTGGGAGGGGAGCGCCGCCAGCCGGGCCACAGGAAGACGGGAAGAATTTCGGCTCCCCAACACCCCGGCGGGATGCCGGACAAGCGTCCGCTCTTTCAGTCTTCCTGTTTCATGCCTCCAAGGCCTCACCGTGGTCCCCGCCCCGATCTGGTTGACGCCGGGCCGCGACGGCTTTACGAGCTGGGGAAATGTGGCCGCTGCCCCGCGGGCAGCCTCGGCCCCAGCCCACAGAGAGCGATCCCTTGGAAGACACCCTGCGCACCCGCATCAGCGAGCTGATCGACAACAACCGCGTCGTGCTGTTCATGAAGGGCACGCGCAACTTCCCGCAGTGCGGGTTCTCCGCGACGGTCGTGCAGATCCTGAACGAGCTGCTGCCCGAGTACCACACCGTCAACGTGCTCAAGGACCCCGACATCCGCGAGGGCATCAAGGAGTTGTCGAGCTGGCCGACGATTCCCCAGCTCTACATCGGGGGCAAGTTCGTGGGCGGCTGCGACATCGTGCGCGAGATGTACGTCGCGGGCGAGCTGCAGAGCGCGCTCGGGGTCGAAGACCAGGTGAGCGTGCCGCGCATTGCGATCACCGAGGCCGCGCGCAAGGCGCTGGCGCAAGCGGCGCAGGGCCAGCAGGGCGTGCTGCGTCTGGGCGTCAGCAGCCGCTTCGAGCACGAGCTCGCGCTCGACGAGAAGCGCAGCGGTGACTTCGAGGTCGACGCGGGCGGCGTCACCGTGCTGGTCGATCGCATGAGCGCCAAGCGTGCCGACGGCGTCACCATCGACTACTCGAGCGAGGGCGGCGGCGGCTTTCGCATCGACAACCCCAACGAGCCGGCGCGCGTCCGGCCGCTGCGGCCGGCCGACCTCAAGCGCATGCTGGATGCGGGCGAGAAGCCCTGGTTGATCGACGTGCGCACCGAGCGTGAGCACGCGATCGCGCGCATCGAAGGCGGCCGCCTGATCGAAGAGGTGGAGCAAGAGCTGGAAGCGCTGGAGCGCGATGCGCTCTTGGTCTTCTATTGCCACCACGGCTCCCGCAGCCAGAACGCCGCCGAGCAGTACCTGCGCGAGGGCTACAAGCGCGTCTACAATCTGGAAGGCGGCATCGACGCCTGGGCCCGCGGAATCGACCCCGACATCCCGCGGTATTAGGGGCTGTCCCTAATTCCCGCTCCCGTCGCATTTCACGCCGCCTTTCCGCCAGCTTCTGCGCGAAAATGCTCAATAAAGGAGCACCGAACCTATTGAAACACGCACGATTTCGGGGCCCGCGCGGGCGCATGGCACGCGCGCTCCCCGCTCGACGTAGGATGGACTACGCCTTCGGGCTCCCGCCGGCACCCTGCATCCCGCCATGACCCCGACTTCGCACACGTTTCAATATGTTCGGTGCTCTGGAGCAGCGCCCGCTCGGGGTAGCTGATCTCGCTCGACCTTTCTGCGACTTTCGCCGGCGCTGAGAACGCGCACGGCTACAGGCACGACTACCAGCGAGCGCAGCGAGCCCCGCGGGAGGGTGGGGCCCCGACGGCTTTGCCACGGGCCCTGGGGCGGGAGGGGCGCGTGGCCCTCCCGGCAAAATCAGTGCTCGGCCGTGTCGGTCGAGAATTGCTCGAGCGCGAGGCCGGTGACGTCGCCGTGGCCGAGCAGCTCGCTGGCCATGCGGGTGAGCAGGCCGCGGTCGTGGGGCTGGTGCGGGCGCAGCGCATCGCGCCTGAGCACCAGCACCGCTGCCGCGCGCTCCTGCGCGTCCTCGTCGCCGAGCAGCACCACCGCCTCGAAGGCGCGGCCCTCGCGGTCGGTATGGCGCTTGGGCACCGAGGGGCCGGATGGCGGAGCCTCGTCCTCGGCCGTGACCTCCTCGTCCGGGAGCGAGGTCAGCTCGAGCTCCGCCCACGCGCGGACCCAGCGGTCGAGGTCCGGTTCCGGCTCGTGCTCGGGCAGCCCCGCCAGCAGCGTCAGGCCGCCCGTGCCCACCCCGTACAGGTAGCCGGCGAAGCTCTCCAGATGCTGCAGCAGGATGGTCAGCGCGCAGCGCGCGCGGTCGCCAGGGTCCACGCACTCGCGCATGCGGCTGTAGACCGTGGCGTATTCGCTGGTGACGTCGTCCAGGCTCATCGTGGCGAGCAGGGACTGCGGCCTGAGCGAGGCGGCGTTCACGCCCTCCGCCTCGTCGATCAGGCGCTCCAGGCGCGCTTCGAGCGCCGGGTTGCCGCCGCGGCCGTACTCGGCGCCGCACAGCGCGACGAAGTGCTCGAAGCCCGTCATATCGTTTGCCGCCAGGGCGACGCGCGCGCGTGCCTCGTACGCCGAGCCCAGCGCGACGCCCGAGCGACCGGGCTCGGCCAGCAGCCCGATCGCGGTCTCCGCCATCGTTGCGGCCTCGTCGTTGCGGCCGGTACGGCACAGCGCCAGCGCCTGCGCCACGTGCAGGCCGCGGTCCGGGCTGACCAGCTCCTCGCGCGTCGACAGGTCGAGGTACTCTTGCCCCAGCGCCACGGCTTCCTCGGCGCGTCCGATCTCGGTCAGCAGGCTCACGCGGGCCGCGGCCAGCGCGTTGAACAGGAAGTGGCGCAGCGGGCGCGCGCGCTCCATCGCCTGCAGCACCAGCTCGAGCGCGCCGGCCGTGTCCCCGTGCAGATGCAGCACCCGGCTGCGTCCGTAAAGGATCAAAGGCTGCCAGCCGCGGTAGCGTTCGGCCAGCGGGGACATGCGCTCGATCGTGCTGCGCAGCGTGAGCAGGTCGCCCGCGAGCGAGGCCACGATCAGCTCGGCCGCGAAGTTGCCGCCCATCGCGTGCTGCTCGGCGTTGGTCTGCAGCTGCGCGAGCTCCGCCTGGCGCATGCAGCGGCGCGCCTCCTCGCTGGCGCCGCGGCTCAAGTGCAGGATCTGGCGCACGCGCCACGCGCTCACGCGGTACCTGCGGTCCGACTCCAGCATGTCGGCGTGCGGCATCGCCGCGTCGGAGCCCGACGCGCCGTAGATCAGGCCGAGCAGCAGGTGCAGGCCGTAGCGCGTGCGCGAGTGCTGCCCGGACGGAAGCCCTGCGCGGTCGGGCTCGGCCAGCCGCACCAGCAGTTGCTCGAAGATGGACGCGGCGCGCTGGAAGCGGCCGCGCGTGTTCTCTTTCAGGCCGAGCATGAAGCGCGAGAGCGCGCCCAGCGCGGGCGAGAGCGGCTCGAGCGGCTCTATCGAGGGAAAGGACTCGATGAAGTCGAGGTCGAAAGTCCAAGCCCCGACCGTACCGACCAGGCCGCCCAACCGCGCCAGCGCCGAGATCGCCTCGCCCACGGCGTAGACGCGTTCGTGCTCCGGGGTGGCGAGATAGGCCTCCTGGGTTCGGGCCAGTGCCTGCGCCAGCCGCTCGCTCGGCGGCAGTCCCTCGAGCTCGCAGTAGCGCGTGAGCGCGCTGTCGCGCTCGACCGGGGCGAGCGCCGCGGGCAGGTGCACCATGAAGCGATCGATGGCCGGAATGCCCTGGGCCTTGATCAGCAGGGCCATCCGCAGCTGGTGAATCGTACGGGCATCGAGCCCGTGCTGCTCGGCGCGCTCCACCGAGCGCTCCAGCAGCGAGAGCGGCGCGAGCAGCTCGGTCGGATCGGCGGCTGCCACCAGCTGGATCGCCGGCAGGTCGCGCCCGCACTCGAATAGGTGGTGCGCGCGGCGCAGCACGTCTCCGCCGGTGCTGCCGAGCAGGTCGGCCAGCCGACCGTGCACCACGGCGGCGCGGCTCGGGTCCATCGAGCTGGCCACCACCGGCAGGAAGCCGCGCTGGCTGAAGCGGTAGCGCTCGCTGTCGGCCACTACTACGCGCTCGGCGACCAGCTCGTCGAGTGCAGCGAACACGCGCCTGGGATCGCGGTGCTCGGTCAGAAAGGCGTAGCTGGCGAAGCTCAGCGCGTCGCCGTCGCACAGCGACAGCACCTCGCACAGCTCGCGCGCATCCGGCGAGAGCGCCGAGAGCCGCGCCGCGAGGGAGGCCGCCAGCGTCGCGGGCAGCTCGCCCTCGTCGAGCCGTCCGGGCAGGGTGAAGCTGCCGGCCTGGTAACGGATCAGCCCTTCGTGGACCAGGTGCTGCGCCAGCTCCATGGTCGTGCGCGGGTTGCCCTGCGCGAGCGCATAGATGCGGCCGGCCACGAACGGCAGGTTGGCCACGTCGCCGAACAGCGAGCGCACCAGGGTCTCGGTCTCGACCTCGCTGAGCGGCTCGAGCTCGATGCGGTCGGAGAGGAGCCGCAGCAGCCGCACCGCGGGCGCGGCCGTGTGGTCGGCATCGCTGTCGATCGCGAAGGCCATGATCAGCGGGTAGCGCGCTACCTTGTGGGCGAGCGCTGCGAGCACGGCCTTGGAGGGCTCGTCGATTTGGTCGAAGTCGTCGACCGCGATCAGCAGCCGGTGGCGGCGCGAGAGCGTCAGCACGAAGTCGCGCAGCTCCCGCACGATCAGGCTATGGTCGGCGGCCGGCGGCGGGCTCGAGCCGCTGTCCGTTCCCGGCAGCTCGTCCAGCACCTGCGCGAGCACGCCGCGCGTCAAGCGCGAGGCCTCGGCGACTTCCTCCGGCAGCAGGTCCAGCAGCTGCGCGCCGAGCGCGCGCATCACCCCGAACTCGCCCTGCTCACCGTCGCTGGGGTCGGCGCGCAGCACCGCGGCGCCCAGCAGCTTGCCCTCGATCGCACAAGCGTCCAGCAGGCGCGATCGGCCCGAGCCCGCGACGCCCTCGAGCAGCAGCGAGCCCCCGTCGCCGCGCGCCAGCGAAAGCAGGCGTTTGCGCACCGCGATCAAGGCGCGGTCCCGGCCCACCAGGGTCGGTGTGGTGAGGTAGGCGCGCGAGACCTCGCGCTGCTCTTCCACGGCGATGCCGGCGATGGCCGAAAGCCGGCTGATCACCTCGGCGGCGGTGTGCGGGCGCGCGTTGCGGTCGAGCGCGAGCAGCTGCAGCACCAGCTCGCTCAGCGCCGGCGGGATCTCCGGCACGCGGCGGGACGGAGGAGGCGGACGTGAGCGCCAGACGTCGCGCAGGTCGCGCATCCGGCGCGCCGGAAAGGCGTGGCGGCCGGTGAGCAAGTAATAGGCGAGCGCGCCGAGCGCGAACAGATCGACCCTGCCGTCGAGCGTCTGCATCTGCAGCGCCTCGGGCGCCATGAACGGCGGGGTGCCCACCACGTCTTTGGGCACACCCAGCGACGCCATCGCGCCGAAGTCGATCAGCTTGGCGCGGCCGTCCGCGGTGCGGCGCACGTTGCGCGCGGAGACGTCGCGGTGGATCAGCCCGCGCGAGTGCAGGATCGCCAGCGACGACGCCACGTCACAGAGCAGCGCGCAGGCTTCCTTCCAAGGCAGCTTGCCGCTGCCGTCGAGGTCGCGCCCGTCGAGCAGCTCCATCAGGTAGTAGGGGCCCTGCTCGTCGACGCCGTAGTCGTGGACCTCGATGATGCGCGGGTGCGCGAGCTGCGAGAGCGTGTGGTACTCGCGTTGCAGCAGTGCGTGGCGCCGTTGCCGCTTCTTGGCGTCGCGCGCGAATCCGCGCTTGAGCGCAAGCGTCTTGCCGGTGCGGCTGTCGCGCACGCGATAGACCGCGGCCATGCCCCCGTGGCCGAGAACTTCCTCGACTACGTAGCGCGCTCCGATCGAGCTGCCCACCGTCTCGAGCTGCGCCGGCCCCTTTGCCACGGCCTATTCTCGCATACGTGCCGAGCCGTTCGCAGGTGTTCACGTGTGCGATGGAATGTACCCAATTCGAGCCTGTGAGCTGGTTCACTGCCCCGGCCCAAACCCGACGGTCACGCGCTCCAAACAACGGGAGGGGGGAGCCCCGCGGTCCCACGCCGGCTCAGCCGGCCTCGTGGTCCGCGGCCTGTGGCGCCAGCGCCTCGAGCTCGGTCAGCGCCCGTTCCCAGCGGGATTGCAGCACTTCGAGCTCCTGCTGCGCCGCCTTGAAGGCGTCGATCAGGCGCTGGCTGCGCGCCTTGTCGGCGTAGACCTCGGGGTCGGCCAGGGCGGTGCTGCGCTCGGCTTGGGCAGCCTCGAGCGCGCCGATCTCACGCTCCAGCCGCTCGACCTCCGCCCGCAGCTTCTTGTCGCGGTTCTGCTGTTTTCGTTGTTGCGCCTCGCGGGCCTTGCGCGCCTTCTCTTGCTCGCGGGCCTGCCGCGGCTGCTGCCGGGCAGCCGCGGGCGCGGCGGCGGTAGCCGCTGGCGCCGCGCCTTCTCGCGACTGCCCGTCCTGGCGCCGCCGGCAGCTGTCCATGTATTCGTCGAGCGTGCCCGGGTAGGTCTCGACGCCGCCGCCCTCCACGTTCCAGATGCGCGTCGCCAGCCGGCGCACGAAGCTGCGGTTGTGGCTGACGAACACCAGCGTGCCGTCGTAGCCAGCCAGCGATTCGGCCAGCGCCTCGGCCGAGTCGAGATCGAGGTGGTTGGTCGGTTCGTCCATCAGCAGCAGGTTGCCGGGGTTGATCATCAGCCGCGCCAGCGCGACCCGCGAACGCTCGCCGCCCGAGAGCACGCCGATCTTCTTGTCCACGTCGTCGCCGCTGAACAGGAACGCGCCGAGCACGCTGCGGATGCGCGTCACCCCGGCGTCCGGTCGCTCGCGCGCCACCGTGTCGTAGACCGTATCCGCCGGGTGCAGGGTGTCGGCGTGGTGCTGCGCGTAGTAGCCGGCCTTGACGTTGTAGCCGAGCGTGATCGTGCCCGCGCTCGGCTCGAGCTCGCCGGCCATCATCCGCAGCAGCGTGGTCTTGCCGGCGCCGTTGACGCCGATGATGCCGACCTTCTCCCCGCGCGGCACCGTCAGCGTGACCCCGTCGAGCACCTGCAGCTCGCCGTAGTGCTTGGCGACCGCCTGCAGCCGGATCACCTCGTTGCTGCCACGCTCGCAAGGCGGAAACTTGAAGCGCATCACCTTGCGCGAGCCGAAGGTCTCGACCGTCTCCATCTTCGCCAGCTGCTTGACCCGGCTCTGCACCGAGCGCGCCTTGTTGGCCTGCGCGCGAAAGCGGTTGATGAAACGCTCGGCCTGCTCGCGCTCGCGCGCCAGGTTCTTGGCCTTGTTCTCGAGGATCACCTCTTCCTCGGCGCGCTGGCGCAGGTACTGGTCGTAGTTGCCGTCGTACTGGCGCACGCCCTCGACCTCGAAGCTAACCACGCGCGCGATCTGCTCGTTCAGGAACTCGCGGTCGTGGCAGATCAGCACGAACGCGCGGTCGTAGCCCTTGAGGAAGTCTGCGAACCAGGTGACCGACGGCATGTCCAGGTGGTTGGTCGGCTCGTCGAGCAGCAGCAGGTCGGGTTTCTGGAACAGAAGCGCCGCCAGCACCGCGCGCATCTTCCAGCCGCCCGACAGCTCGTGCAGCGGCCGCGTGAGGTCGGCGGTCTTGAAGCCGAGCCCGGCCAGAATCCGCGTCGCCTCGTGCTCGGTATAGTGCAGCTCGTAGTGGGTGGCGCGCTCGTGCAGATCGCTCATGCGCTCGGCCACCTCCATCAGGTCGTCGTCCGTGCGCTCGCCGCGCTCGACCTCGGCCTGCACGCGTGCCAGGTCGGCGTCGCAGTCCGCGATCGCCGCGTCGAGCGCTTGCCGGCCCTCCACGCTTGCGACCACGAATTGCAGCAGCGGCTTGTCGTCGGTCAGCACCAGATCCTGTGGCAGATAGCCCAGGCGCATGCCGCGGCGCCTGCGCACGCGGCCGCCGTCAGGCTGCTGCTCGCCCGCCAGGATGCGCAGGATCGAGGTCTTGCCCGAGCCGTTGGGCCCGATCAGCCCGATGCGGTCGTCGGCCGCGAGGCGCAGGTCCAGCTCGTCGACGATCGTCTTCTTGCCGAATGAGAGCGAGACCTTTTCGAATACGGCGAGACTCACGGAGCGGCCTTATAGCGCATTCAGCCAGTCGGGCACGCGTCAGGCGAGCCGGACGGGACCAAGAATCACAGGAAGGCGGGAAGACAGGAAGAAATTCTTCCTACCCCGACACGGCGCCGTCGTGGCGCCCCAACCACCGCCCGTATTCCCGTCTTCCTGTTTCATGTCCTGGTCGATCGCGCCGTCACTTCTCCAGCAGGCGCGGCATCAGCTCGACGAAGTTGCACGGCCGATAGCGGCGGTCGAGCTGGTGCACCAGGATCTCGTCCCAGGCGTCCCGGCAGGCCCCGGTCGAGCCGGGCAGCGCGAACAGATAGGTGCCGGCGGCCACGCCCCCGGTCGCGCGCGACTGGATGGTGGAGGTGCCGATGTGCTTGAAGCTGATCCAGCGGAACAGCTCGCCGAAGCCCTCGATCTCCTTGTCGTAGACCGCGCGGAAGGCTTCGGGCGTGACGTCGCGTCCGGTCACCCCGGTGCCGCCGGTCGAGATCACCACGTCGACCTCGGGGTCGGCGATCCATTCGCGCAGCGCGCGCTCGATCGCCGCCCGGTCGTCAGGCACGATCGCCCGCCGCAGCACCGTGTGGCCGGCCCGCTCGGCCCGCTCCACCAGGGTGGCGCCCGAGCGGTCTTCCTCCTCGCCGCGCGTGTCGGAGACCGTCAGGATCGCGATCTGGACCGGAACGAATGCGATGCTCTCGTCGGTGCCCGTCATGGCCCAGGATCTAGCACATCGTCGCTGCTATGCTCACGCCGCATGGAAGGCTGGCGCGCGCTGCAGGGGCCGCTTCTCTATGCGCACCGCGGCGCGCGTCTGGAGCAGCCCGAGAACACCTTGCCGGCTTTTGCCGCGGCGCTGCAGGCCGGAGCGGACGCGCTCGAGATCGACGTGCACATGACGCGCGATCGCCATGTGGTGGTCGCACACGACCCAGATGGTGCGCGCACCGCCGGAGTGGCGCGGGCGATCCGCGACTGCAGCCTGGCCGCGGTCCAGGGCTGGGACCTCACCCGCGGCTGCGGCGGCCCCGATGCGCGCGCTTCCGCGCGCGTGCCGACGCTGGACGAGACGCTGCGGGAGTTTCCCTCCGCCTTGCTGAACGTCGATGTCAAGCCGCCAGAGCCCGAGGTGCTCGGCCCGCTGCTGCGGGTGATCGCGCAGCACGCAGCCGAGCCGCGCGTGCTGCTCACCAGCTTCTCCTCGGCGACCACCGCGCGCATCCGCGCGCTCGGCTATCGCGGGCCCACCGGCATGGGCCGCGCCGAGGCCGCGCGCGCGGTGCTCGCCCCGGGGCCGCTGCTGCGGCGCCTGCGCCCGCGCGGGCAACGCCTGCAGCTGCCGCTGCGCGCCGGGCCGCTGCGGCTCGACCGTGCCGCGCTGGTGCGCAAGGCGCACGCGCTCGGCGTCGCGGTCGACTACTGGGTGGTCGACGACCGCGCGCTCGCGGAGCGCTTGCTCGCGCTCGGCGCCGACGGCATCGTCAGCGACGACCCGCGCGCGATGGCCGCGCTGTTCGCGTGCAGCGCGTACACGCAGGGCTGGCGCGCGCGTCACCCCGCGCTCGCCGGCGGCGCACAGCCCCAGCCGCAGGAGGCGGGGGCATCATGAGAGCGCCGCCGCCGGAAGCCCGCACCGACCGCCTCCAGTGGCTGCTGCTGGCCGTCGCGCTCGTGCTGGCGCCGGGGCTGTTCTCGCTGCGCGGACATCCGCCCGCGGCCGGTAGCCTGGTCGAGGCGGCGCTCACGCTGATCACCGCAGACAGGGATGACCTCAGCTGCGCGCTCTCCGCCGACATCGGCCGCTATCGCTGCCGCTTTCACCGCCCCGGCGGCCCGCCCGCTTCCGCGGGCGCGGGCGTGCTGCAGCCCTTCGTGAGCCTCGACGGAGTGATGTACCTGGTGCCCGACCTGTTCGCGCAGCCCGCTCTCGCGGCGCGCTACTGGCAGGAGCCGCCCGCGGGAAAATCCCGCCAGGCGCTTCGCCGCTTCACCGCCTCGTGTAGGCTGCGGCTGCTGCGCCAGGTGGACGCGGTCTACGTGCGCTTCGGGCCCGCGGCGGCCTGGGGCCCTGTGCCTTCGCTGTGGGTGGCCGAAGCGCTGTCCTGCAGGGTGAGCGGCTGAGCCATGACCGCGGCTGCGATCGATCGGCGTCCGATCTGGCTGCTGGTGGCGGCGGGCGTCGCGTTCGGGGTGTATCTGCGCGTGCAGCAGCTCGGCTTCCCGCCCAGGCTCACCTTCGACGAGCACCACTTCGTCGAGAACGCGCGCAACTATCTGGCGGGGCGGCCGGACTGGAACGACCATCCGCCGCTCGGCAAGCTGCTGATGGCGCTGTGCATGCGCGCGCTCGGCGACGGACCGGTCGGCTGGCGCGCCGCCGCGCTGATGTTCGGGCTCGGCAGCCTCGCGCTGGCGTTCTTCGCCGCACGCGTGCTGTTTCGCGACCCGCTCGCCGGCGGTCTGGCCGCGCTGCTGCTCGCGCTCGACGGCTTTCCGCTGGTCTACTCGCGCACCGCGCTGCTCGACGGCATGCTGCTCGGCTTCGGCTTTTGCGTGCTGTTGCTGCTGGCCCCCGGGCCACGATCCTGGCGCATCATCGCCGCGGGCGCGGTCGCGGGCCTGGCGAGCTCGATCAAGATCAGCGGCGTCACCCTGGCGCTGCCGATCGCGCTGGCGCTGCTCGCGCTGCGCGCGCGGCCGGCACGCAAGCTCTTGCTGGCATGCGCGAGCGGGCTTTCGCTGCTGCTTGCGTTCTACGCGCAGTACGCGCTCGGGCAGCGCCTCACCGGGCTGCCCGCCAGTCCGGCCGGCGTGGCGCGCGCCACGCTCGTGCTGATCAAGCACCACGCGGGCCTCACGCAGATGACGAATCCGCTCACCTCCCATTGGTACAGCTGGTTTCTGCCGTGGCGCCCGATCACCCTGCGCTTCGACCCTGCGCCCGGCGGCTACGTCCGCGCGATGACCACGCTCGACAATCCGCTGCTGTGGTGGTCCAGCGCGCTGCTCGTGCTGGCCACGCTCGCCTGCTTGCTGTGGCACGGCGTGCGCGCGCTGCGGGCGCGCGGCCCCGGCGCGCCGGGCCTGGCCTCGCTGCTCGAGCGCGAATGGCCCGCGCTGTTGCCGTGTGCGTGCTGGCTCGGCTTTCTGTCGCCCTGGGTGCTGACCGCACGCGACTCGTACATCTATCACTACCTGCCCAGCTACGGCTTCGGTCTGGTGTTGCTGGCCGGCGCCGCGGCCCGCGCGTTCCCGCGCCACCCGCGCGCGGTGCTGCTGGCCCTGCTGGTGGCGGCGGAAGTCTCCGTGTTCTACGCGCCGGTGTGGGCGCAGTTGCCGCTCAGCCTTTCGGCCTACAAGCTGCGGTTGTTTCTTCCCATCTGGCGCTGATCGGAGTGTATGCTGACGGGCACACGCAGGAGCGCGGGATGCGGGGAAGGTCGACACTGCGCGGGGCGGCGTCCCGCGCGGCCGGCGCCAGCGGGCGGGCGGCGATGCTGCTGCTGGGGGCGTGCGCTCTCGCGCTTCACGCGGGTGCGTGTTCCAAGCACGCGCCCCAAGACCCGTGCGCACAGCTGGCGTGCATCCCGGATGCTGGCGGCACGCCGGCGACGATCGGTTTCGACGCGGCTCACGACGCCGCGCCGCCCGTTGCGGACGCCGCGCCGCAGCTGCCGATCGCCCCGCGCGGTCCCGCGCCGAGCCCCCAGGCTTGCACACCCGACGGGCCCTCGCCGGACGCGCTCGGCTCCGCGCTCAGCGTGCTCTACACGGGACCGCGCCAGCTTTCGGCGCTGGCGAGCTCATCCTCCGGGTTGTTCGTGGTCGATGCGAAGGACGGCATCTTCCGGGTGCCCGCGGCCGGCGGCGCGCTCGAGCGCGTCGCCTCAGCCGGCGGAGTCAGCGAAATCCTGGCTGCCGATCTGCACCTGTACTGGTTCCAGAACGGCTCGATCTGGAAGACCTCGCTGAGCGCGACCAACGCCACGCCGGAGCTGGTTGGGGGCGGCCTGCAGCACGCGGTCTCCTACTTCAACTTCGACGCCGCGAATCTGTACTTCGCCGACGTGCCGGGACACACCCTGCTGCGCTTTCCGCTCGACGGCACGCCGCCCACGACGATCGTCAGCGGCGTTGCGGCTAACGACATGAAGCTACGCTCCGGGTTGCTCTACTACGCCGACGCGCCCGGGCTGCAGGTCGCGCGCGTGTCTATCCTCGAGGGCAGCAGCCCCGAGACGCTGACCACGGGCTCGACCTTCGGCGTGGGCGCGGTCGAGAGCGATGGCACCACCCTGTACTGGGCGGACGGCGGCGAGATTCGCAGCACCCCGATCGGCCAGCCCGCCGTGCGCAAGCCGCTCGCGCGCGGCGGCCCCGGCCCGGGCGGCTCCGCCTTCGGCCTGATCACGCGCATGCTGCTGATCGGCCAGCGGCTCTACTTCCTGGACGACGGCGGCAACGTCGGCTGGACCGCGCTCGACGGCAGCAGCTGCGGCCTGGTGGTCAAGGGTGCCGGCACGGCGAGCGGCCTCGACGTGGACGACACCGCCGTCTATCTGACGGTCGCCATGCTCCCCGGCTCCCAGCTCTGGCGCATCCCCCACCCCTGACCGCCTCCCCGATCTCCAGGCATGCCGCCTTCCTGTGATTCCGAAAGGAGATTCGGCCCGACCCTTCACCCATCCTGCATGCTCGCTAGGGCGCGCACTGCGGGATCGTCGAGGTAGGTCTCGGTCAGCCGCTTCTTGCCGCGCAGCTCGGGCACGCGCAGCAGCTTGAGCGTGGCGTCGCGGCTCTTGCGCGCGTAGGCCTCGGCGATCAGCGCCGCCTCGTGCGCCGCGCCGAGCTCGGCGAGCGGCCGGTCGAGCACGCCCATGCGCTGCAGCCGCAGCTCGTTGCACTGCAGACACAGCGCCAGGAAATCCGGCAGGCGCCGCAACGCGTCGTGCGCGGGCAAGCGGCTCTGCATGAAGCGCGCGAGCCGGCGCACGCCCCACATCCACACCAGGCTCAGGCCCAGCAGCCTGCGCCGCAGCCCAGGATCGCGGGCCACCAGACGCATGGTTTGCTGCTCGCCGAAGTCGACGTGCCCTTCCTCCTGACGTACCGCGCGCGCCAGGATCTCCACCGCTTCGGGATGGTCGAGCGTGTCGATCATCGCGTAGAACGCCATCAGCACGAAGCCCTCGCCGGTCGCCATCTCCATCGAGACGTGCTCGGCCCAGCTGTCGGCCATCATGCCGGTGGCCAGAAAGCGGATCACCGGGTGCGGCTTGCCCGGCGTGAGCCCGAGCATCTGCATGATGCGCAGGAAGTTTCCGATGTGCTGCAGCTCCTCGATCGCCTGCTTGGCCAGGAAGCGCGCCGACTCCAGATCGGGCGCGTCGTACAGCCACTGCCCGACCTGAATGCCGGTCACCTCGCCGTACAGGAACTGGTTGAAGATCCACTGCAAGATCTCGCGATCGCGCTCCGGGTGGAGCCGCGCACCCGCGAAATCCAGCGTCATCTCCTCGCGCGATAGCAGCATGCGAGGATTGTCCGGCGTCACTGGAAGCTTGGCAAGCCGCCGTGCCCGATGCGGCGACCGCCGCTATTTCCGCAGTTGTTTGGCGGCGTCGCAGCCCACGCGGTCGCCGCTTTCGCAGGCGCTCCGGAACAGCCGGCCCGCCTGCTCCATGTCACGGTCGACGCCCTCGCCGTTCGCGTACATGTAGCCGAGGCTGTAGCACGCGAGCGGATCGCCCTGGTCGCACGCACGGCGGAACAGCCGCGCAGCGTATTCGAAGTCGCGCGGCACGCCCGAGCCCGACTTGTACATGATCGCCAGCCCCACGCAGCCGCTCAGCTCGTCGTCCTCGCACGCGCGCCGGAACAGCTTGGCCGCGCGGTCGTCGTCGCGCAGCACCCCGCGTCCGATGCGATACAGGTAGCCGAGGTACGCGCAGCCGTACGCGCTGCCCTCGCCGCACGCGCGCTCCGACAGCTCGATCGCGAGCGCCGTGTCGGTCGCCACCCCGAAGCCGTTGTCGTACATGAAGCCGAGGTAGCCGCAGCCCTTGGGCTCGCCGCGATCGCAGGCGCGCTGGTAGCTGGCGAACGCCTGCTCGTACTGCGCCGGGTGCAGGTCGTCGGGCCGCGGCATACTGCTCAGCTCCTTGCCCGCGCCGCTCGCGCTGGCGCCGCAGGCGGCCAGCAGACACAGCAGCGATGTTCCGAGCAATCGAGCCATGTCCGCGGTTCTGCGCGCCCTTTGCGCTGGCCGCCGAGCGGGTGCACGGAGACCCGCAACCCCACGGCCAGAGCACTAGCAAGGGTACGAGAGCGCTGCGAGCTGCGAAAGCCGTAAAGCGGATCTCCGCGTGGCCACAGCCGCGAGGCTTTCCACGCGCGAGGGCCGCAAGTGCGTGGATCTGCTCGCCAGCGCAACCCGGGCGCCGCCGGCGGCAGATGGCACATGCCAGCGCGCGGCACAGACTGTAGGCTCGCGCAACACATGCCCGAGCTGCCTGAGGTCGAGGTCACACGCCGCCAGATCGCGCCGCTGCTGGTGGGACGCACCATCGCGGACGTCACGACGACCGCGGCCAGCTACTTCTTCCTCACCCCGCCGCGGGCGCTCGCGCGCGCGCTGCGCGGGCGCCGGGTCGAGCGCCTGCAGCGCCACGGCAAGTACCTGATCGCCGAGCTCGACGACCGCAGCCGTTTGCTGCTGCACCTGGGCATGACCGGGCAGCTGTTCGCGGCGGGCGCGAGCAGCCCGCGGCTGCTGGTTTCGGCCGCGGCCGCCGCGCTCTCGCCCGAGCGCCAGGCCGCGGGCTTTGCGCCCGATCGCCACACCCACCTGCGGCTGCGCTTCGGCGACGCGGGCCCGGCGATCTACTTTCGCGACGCCCGCAAGTTCGGCAAGGTGCAGCTGCTGCGCGAGCACGAGCGTTGCGAGCGGTTGGACAAGCTCGGCGTCGACGCGCTCGCCGCGGTGGGCGAGGACCTGTACGCCGCTGCGCGCACCCGCAAGGCGGCGATCAAGAGCGTGCTGCTCGACCAACAGGTGCTGGCCGGCATCGGCAACATCTACGCCGACGAGGCGCTGTTTCTTTCGGGCGTGCGCCCGAGCACGCCCGCGCGCAAGCTGGGGCGCGCCCGCTGCGCGCGCCTGGTGGCCGCGGCCCAGCAGGTGATGCTGCGCTCGATCGAAACCGGCGGCTCCAGCATCAGCGACTACGTGCGTCCGGACGGCAGCGACGGCGGCTACCAGGACGAGCGCCGCGTCTACGCCCGCAAGGGCGAGCCCTGCAGGAGCTGTGGCACCTGCATCCGCCGCACGGTAATCGGCCAACGCTCCAGCTTCTACTGCCCCCACTGCCAGCGCTGACCCCGGTGCGGGCCTCTCAAAGATGTAACAGGCAGGCGGGAAGACGGGAAGAGCAACGCCTTCCTGTGAAGTCCCTTCACCGGAAGCTCTGCAGCTCGGGGTCGTCCAGATGCGCCACGTTGTTGAAGGCATCGAGCGACAACCGCTCGGGGCCCGAGAACAGGAACTCGGTGAGCGAGCCGTTCTTGACCCGCCAGTTGAGCTGCACCGCCATCGCCTCCGGCGCCTGCAGCGCGAGTTGCACGCACACGCCGATCGGCCCGCCCGAGGTGAACACGCCGACCCGGCGGCTGCCCTCGCGCCCGAGGATCTCGGCGCGCGCCCGCGCCACCCGGCCGTGAAACGTGGCGAACGGCTCGACCCCCTCCGCGTCCAGCTCGCCGTCCACCCAGCGCGCCATCAGCGCCTCGAACATGCGCTGGAAGTAACGGTTGCGGTCGCGCGCCTGCGCCCGCTGCTGGAAGTCCTGCACCAGCTTGGCGTAGCCGGGGTCGCGCGCGGACAGCAGCGGCCCCAGCTTGGCGTTGATCGCCCCAGCGTCGTACTCGTTCCAGGCGGCGTCGCGCCGCGCCTCGGGCCAGGCCGCGCCGCCCGCGCGCAGCGTCTCGCCCACGATTTGCTCGGTTTCCACCTGGCGCTGCAGCGTGCCGCTGTGCACCTCGTCGAAGCCCAGGCCCCGCGCCAGCAGGTATTCGCCGAGCTTGCGTGCCTGGCGCCGGCCGAGCTCGGTCAGGCGGTCCGCGTCCGCGGTGAAGGCCGCGGCCTGGCCATGTCGAATCAGGACGAGCTGGCTCATGATCGAAACGCCCGGCCGCCGGGTGGCGCCCGAAAGCGGCCCCACATTGCCGGGGCCCGCGCCGCCGCGCAAGTCCCGCCGGCTCGCGCTCGACAATCGCAGGCGCTCATCTAGACTGCCGCCGGTATTCGCTATCCGCAGCCGCGAGGAAGGTCATGGTCGAGTCGAGCTACAACCCGCTGGCGCGCGCCCTCAACGAGCGCCTGCAAGCTGCAGCGCCGGAAGTGTTCGCGATGCTCTCGGCGCTGGGCAAGCGCCTCTACTTCCCCAAGGGCATTCTCAGTCAGGGCGCCGAGGCCAAACAAAAGGCCAAGCGCATCAACGCCACCATCGGCATCGCCACCGAGGGCGGCCAGCCGATGTACCTGCCTTCGATCCACGCCGCGCTCGGCGGCATCTCGCCCGCGGATGCCTACAACTATGCGCCCCCCAGCGGCCGCCAGGGCTTGCGCGAGCTGTGGCGCAAGAAGCTGCAGGAGGAAAACCCCGCGCTGCGCGGCAAGAGCTGGGGCATGCCGATCGTGACCAGCGCGATCACCCACGGCATCGCGCTCGCGGCGGACCTGTTCGTCGATCCGGGCGACGTCGTGATCATGCCCGACCAGCTGTGGGGCAACTACCGGCTCGAGCTCGAGGTGCGCCTGGGTGCTCGGATCGAGACGTTCGGCTTCTTCGCCGGGCAGGGCTTCAACAGCGCGGCCTTCCGCGACGCGCTCGAGCGCCACGCCCAGGGCCGCGACAAGCTGGTCGTGTTGCTGAACTTTCCCAACAACCCGACCGGCTACATGCCGACTGACGCCGAGGGCGAGGCGATCGTGGCCGCGCTGGAAGCCCGGGCCAAGGCCGGGACCAAGCTGGTCGTGCTGTGCGACGACGCGTACTTCGGCCTGTTCTATCACCTGGGCGGGCGCTCCATGACCGAGTCGCTGTTCGGCCGCCTGACCAACCTGCATCCGAACCTGCTGGCGGTGAAGCTCGACGGCGCGACCAAGGAGCTGTTCGTGTGGGGTCTGCGCTGCGGCTTCATCTCGTTCGGACCGGGCCGGGCAGAGGGCTCGGCAGAGGTGCTCGATGTGCTGGACGCCAAGACCCGCGGCGACATCCGCGCGGTGGTCAGCAACAGCCCGCAGCTCACGCAAACCCTGGTCGAGAAGGCGCTGTCGGCGAGCGCGATCGACGCCGAGCGCGCACAGAAGCGCGGCCTGCTCGAGGCGCGCGCCAAGGAAGTCTACCGCGTGGCCAGGCAGCCGCGTTTCGAGCCCTGCTGGGACGTGTACCCCTTCAACAGCGGCTACTTCATGCTGATCAAGGTCAAGGGCGTGAGCGCGCACAAGCTGCGCGAGCAACTGCTCGAGCGCCACCAGGTCGGCTTGATCGCGACCGCCGACAGCGATCTGCGCATCGCGTTCTCGTGTCTCGAGCTGGAGCAGGTGGAGCCGCTGTTCGAGACCATTGCCAAGGCGATCGGGGAATTTGAAGTAGTCGGGCTGCCCAAACGCGGCGCCAACTGAGCACGAGCACGGGTACGCGCACGAGCACGGGTACGCGCACGAGCACGGGTACGCGCACGAGCACGGGTACGCGCACGAGCACGGGTACGCGCACGAGCACGGGTACGCGCACGAGCACGGGTACGCGACGAGCACGGGTACGCGATGACCGAGCGCAGAGAGTTGACGCGGCGAGCGGCACCGCTATAATCCGTCAATCATGATTCATTGATGAAACGGCTAGAGCGATGGACGCGGTCGACCAAGCTACTGAGATGATGCAGCTTTTTGCTGATCCCACGCGTTTGCGCCTGCTTGCGCTGGTGGCAGGGCAGGAGCTGAGCGTGAGCGAGCTGGTGGCCATCACGGAGCTCGGCCAGTCCCGCGTTTCCACCCATTTGGGGCGCCTGCGGGAGGCGGGGCTGGTGCGCGACCGGCGGGTCGGAAGCGCGAGCTTCTACCGGCTGAGCGAGCAGATCCCGGAGCTTCCCGCCAAGCTCTGGCGCACGCTCGAGCAAGACCTGCAGGGCGAGCTGCTGGCCGCCGACGCCGCCCGCGCGCGCGAGGTCGTGCGGGCGCGCAGCGCCGATCCGCGCTGGCCCGATCTCGTCGCCGGCGAGATGGAGCGGCACTATTCGCCGGGGCGCACCTGGGAGGCGACCTGCCGAGCGTTCGCGGGGCTGCTGCGGCTGGGCGCGGTGCTCGACGTCGGCTCCGGCGACGGCGCCATCGCCGAGCTGATCGCGCCGCGCACCGCCTCCATGCTGTGCCTCGACATCAGCCCACGCGTGGTCGCGGCCGCGCAGCACCGCCTGCGCGCGCTGCCGCAGGTGCGCTGCGCATGCGCCGACATGCACGCGCTGCCGCTGCCGGCCGGGCGTTTCGACCAAGTGCTGATGCTCAACGTGCTCGCCAGCGCGCGCGACCCTGCGCGTGCGCTGGCCGAGGCGGCGCGTGTGCTACGCCCCGGCGGCCAGCTGGCGATCGTCACCCTGGAGGCACACACGCACCTGGAGATCGCCGCCGGCTACGGCCACCTGCAGCCGGGCTTCGCGCCTTCCGCGCTGCACGCGATGCTGGTAGAAGCCGGCTTGCGCGTGAGCGCCTGCGCGGTAAGCGCGCACGAGCGCCGTGCCCCGCGCTTCTCGGTTCTGACCGCGTTCGCAGAGAAACCCGAGGATAAGCCATGAGCGAGAGCAAACGAGCGATCTTGGAGCGCCTGCTGCGCGAGCGCGTGCTGCTGCTCGACGGCGCTATGGGCACGATGATCCAGCAGCGCGGGCTGACGCGCGCCGATTTTCACACCGGGCGCTTTGTCGATCACGCTCACGAGCTCAAGGGCGACAACGAGCTGGTGGTGCTGACGCGCCCCGAGGTCATCCGCGACATTCACGACGCCTACCTCGCGGCCGGCAGCGACATCATCGAGACCAATACCTTTGGCGCGACCTCGGTGGCGCAGGCCGACTATGGGCTGTCGCACCTGGCGCCCGAGCTGAACCTCGCGGCCGCCAGGCTCGCGCGCGAGGCCGCGGACGCGTTCACGCGCAAGACGCCGGACAAGCCGCGCTTCGTGGCCGGCGCGCTCGGGCCGACCAACAAGCAGCTCTCGATGTCGCCCGACGTCAACGACCCGGCCTACCGCGTGCTCAGCTTCGACCAGCTCAAAGACGCCTATGCCGAGCAGGCCGCCGCGCTGATCGACGGCGGCGTGGACCTGCTGCTGATCGAGACCATCTTCGACACGCTGGTGGCCAAGGCGGCGATCTTCGCCATCCTGGAGCTGTTCGAGCAGCGCGGGATCGAGCTGCCGATCATGATCAGCGGCACCATTAGCGACCAGAGCGGGCGCACGCTCTCGGGCCAGCTGATCGACGCGTTCTATCTGTCGGTCGAGCATGCCAGGCCGCTGACCGTGGGCCTCAACTGCGGGCTCGGCGCGGTCGGCATGCGTCCCTACGTCGAGGAGCTGTCGCGCTTCGCGCCCGCCTACCTCGCGGTCTACCCCAACGCGGGCCTGCCCAACACCTTCGGCGAGTACGACGAGGCGCCCGAGCGCACCGCCGAGCTGCTGCGCGAATACGCGGATGCCGGCCTGCTCAACGTGGTGGGCGGATGCTGCGGCACCACCGACCAACACATCCGTGCGGTGGCCGAGGCGCTGGCCGGAGCGCCGCCGCGCAAGCCGCCGGAGCGCGCCCCGTTCGCGATGTTCAGCGGGCTCGAGGCGCTGGTCATCCGGCCGGACAGCAATTTCCAGCTGATCGGCGAGCGCACCAACGTGGCCGGCTCGCGCAAGTTCCTGCGTCTGGTCAAGGAGGACAGGTTTGCCGACGCGCTCGAGGTCGCGCTCGACCAGGTGCGCGGCGGCGCGAACATCCTCGACGTCAACATGGACGAGGCGCTGCTCGAGTCCGAGCGCTGCATGACCACCTTCCTGAATCTGATCGCGACCGAGCCCGAGATCGCGCGGCTGCCGATCATGATCGACAGCTCCAAGTGGGACGTGCTCGAGGCCGGGCTCAAGTGCACGCAGGGCAAGAGCATCGTCAACTCGATCAGTCTCAAGGAGGGCGAGCAGTCATTTCTGGCCCAAGCGCGGCGCATCCAGCGCTACGGCGCTGGCGTGGTGGTGATGGCTTTCGACGAGCAGGGCCAGGCCGACACCGTTGCCCGCAAGGTCGAGATCTGCGAGCGCGCGTACAAGCTGCTGACCGAGAAGCTCGGCTACAGCCCCTACGACATCATCTTCGACCCGAACGTGCTGGCGATCGCCACCGGCATCAAAGAGCACGACGAGTACGCGATCGCCTTCATCGAGGCCACGCGCCGGATTAAGCAGCGCTGCCCGGGCGTGCACGTCAGCGGCGGCATCAGCAACCTGTCGTTCTCCTTTCGCGGCAACGACAGCGTGCGCGAGGCGATCAACGCCGCGTTCCTGTATCACGCGATCGAGGCCGGGCTCGACATGGGCATCGTCAACGCCGGCCAGCTCGTGGTCTACGAGGACATCGAACCCGAGCTGCGCGCGCACATCGAGGACGTGCTGTGGAACCGCAGACCGGACGCGACCGAGCGTCTGGTGGATCTGGCCGAGCGCTACAAGGGTGCGGGCAAGAAGCGCGAGCTCGACCTGCGCTGGCGCGATGCCCCGGTGGAGAAGCGCATCGAGCACGCGCTGGTCCACGGGGTCTCCGAGCACATCGTGGCCGACGTGGCCGAGGCGCTGCAGCAGTGGAAGCGGCCGCTGTCGGTGATCGAAGGTCCGATGATGGACGGTATGAAGGTGGTCGGCGATCTGTTCGGCGCCGGCAAGATGTTCTTGCCCCAGGTGGTCAAGAGCGCGCGCGTGATGAAGCAGGGCGTGGCCTACCTGCAGCCCTTCATGGAGGCCGAGCAGGAGCAGGGCGGCAGGCGATCACAGGGCAAGATCGTGATCGCCACAGTAAAGGGCGACGTGCACGACATCGGCAAGAACATCGTGGCGGTGGTGCTGCGCTGCAACAACTACGAGGTGATCGACCTCGGGGTGATGGTCCCGGCCGATAAGATCCTGAGCGCGGCGATCGAGCAGGGCGCCGACGCGGTCGGTCTGTCGGGCCTGATCACACCGTCGCTCGAGGAGATGAGCCACGTCGCGCGCGAGATGGAGCGGCGCGAGCTGGATCTACCGCTGCTGATCGGAGGCGCGACCACCAGCCGCGAGCATACCGCGGTCAAGATCGCGCCCTGCTACCAGCGCCCGACCGTACACGTGCTGGACGCCTCGCGCGTGGTCTCGGTGGTCAGCGATCTGCTCGACCCGCAGCGGCGGCGAGAGCTGGACCAGCGCAACCGGCAGGAGCAGGAGCGCCTGCGCGTGTTGCACGGTCGCAAGCGCGCCGCCGAGAGCTTCTCCTATACGGAGGCGCGCGCGCGACGGCCTCAGCTCGAGCACGCACAGATCGCGCTGCCGTCCTTCCTCGGCCGGCGCGCGCTGCAGGCATTCCCGCTCGGCGAGATCGCGAAGTACATCGACTGGACTTTCTTCTTCCACGCCTGGGAGATCCGCGGCAAGTACCCCGACGTGCTCTCCCATCCCAGCCGCGGCAAGGCCGCGCGCGAGCTGCTCGCCGACGGGCAGAAGCTGCTCGCGAGCATCATCGAGCAGCGCCTGCTCACCGCGAACGCGGTCTACGGCTTCTGGCCTGCGGTGAGTGACGGCGACACCATCGTGCTGTTCGAGGACGCTGCGCGCGACAAGCTGGTCGCGCGCTTTCCGATGCTGCGCCAGCAACAGAAGCAAGGCGACGCGCCGCGCCTCTCGCTCGCGGACTTCGTGGCGCCGCGCGAGTCGGGCCTGACCGACTATGTGGGCGCGTTCGCGGTCACGGCCGGGATCGGCGCCGACGCGCTGTCCGCGCGCTTCGAGGCCGAGCACGACGACTACAACGCGATCATGACCAAGGCGCTGGCCGATCGTCTGGCCGAGGCGTTCGCGGAGCTGCTGCACAAGCGCGCGCGCGAGGACTTCGGCTACGGCAAGCAGGAGCAGCTGAGCAACGAGGAGCTGATCGCCGAGCGCTACCGCGGCATCCGCCCCGCGTTCGGCTATCCGGCCTGCCCCGACCACAGCGAGAAGGCCACGCTGTTCGAGTTGTTGCGCGCGCCCGAGGTCGGCATCGAGCTGACCGAAGGCTTTGCGATGACGCCTCCAGCCTCGGTCAGCGGGCTGTATTTCGCTCACCCCGACGCCCGCTACTTCAACGTGGGGCCGGTCCAACGCGATCAGGTGGAGGCCTACGCGCAGCAGAGGGACACGCCGCTCGCGGAGGTGGAGCGCTGGCTGGCGCCCAACCTGGGCTACGACCCGCAGCGTGCGTAGCGCGGCGCCAACCCCTGCCCGTCTTCCCGCCTTCGTGTTTCCTGGTCTCACCTCGCCGGCTACATGCCGGCTGCGCAGGCCTGGCACGAGCCTTCGGCCACGATCGTGCAGAAGTCGTCCCAGCCTTTGGCGCAGCAGCCCTGGTCGAGCGCGCACACGCAGCTCTCGATCGTGGCGTCAGCGCAGCCGAGCGCACCGGTGGCCTTGCAGCAATCGCCCTTGCACTTGAGCCCCTGAACCAGGCCGACGCAGATCGCGTCCCACGCGTTGTCGCAGCACCCGGGGTCGCCGCTGCTGCCGCACACGCACTGCTGCACTGCCGGATCGTCGCAACCGCCGCTCGCGTGCGGGCTCGCACACGCGTTCGACTGCGGCGTGGCGCTGCCTGCATTGGCCTGAGGCTGGGCGGCGGGGGCGCCCGCGCTGCCCGTGTCCGCACCGGCGCCGGCTCCGGCATCGGCCGTGGAGGCGCCCGCGTCCGCCGCAGTCACGAGCGCGCCCGTTCCGCCGGTTGCGGGCGTGGCTACCGAAGCGCCTGGATCGCCGACGGCGGGCGCCTTCTCGGCCGCGCCGCAACTGCAGGCGAGAACGCCCGCAGCGATCAGCGCGGGCCGCGACATCGCACGCCATCGATTCGTCATCATCGCTCCCGCAGCCTCTCCATCTTCGTGCGGCGCGCGGCAAGCAAGACGCCACGAGCAGCCAACCGGCGCTGCGGTCGACTGCCCGCGGCGATCACGTGCCGACTCGAGTCGTTCGCGCCTCAGTGCGCGGGCGCGCCCGGAAGCCCGGGCAGACCCGGCAAGCTCGGCGGGGTCGGTAGCATGGGCGCGGCCACGCCCGCGCAGTCGCTGGCCTGGCTGGCGCAGTCGGTCGGCATTCCGCCCGTCAGCAGACACTGGCTGAGCGCCTGCAAGCAGTCGGTACCGGCGCCGGGGGTTCCGGCGCCGCCTGCGCCAGCGGCACCACCGCCGCCCGACGGCAGGGTCGGTAGCGTCGGCAGCGCCGGCAGCCCGGCGCAGGTGCGGTATGCGTCGTTGCACGCGGCGATGTCGGCAGGGCCGCTGGCGTTGCCCACGCAGGTGAGCGCGTCCTGGCGGCAGGCCTGCAAGTCGGGTATGCCCGGCAGGCCGGGTGCGCCGGCGCCCGTGGTTCCGCCGCCGCTCGGAAGTGGGGGCGGGGTGACGGGGGAAGTCGCCGGCGCCGGCAGCAGCGCGCCGACGCAGGTGCGGTAGCCGCCGGCGCAGGTCGCGACGTCGCCCGGTCCCGAGGCGCTCTGCACGCAGCTCAACGCGTCCTGCCGGCACTGATCGGCGCCGGCGAGCGCGCCGCCGCCGGTCGCGCCACCCGTGCCGCTGCCGCTTCCCGCTCCGGGCAGCATGGGGAAGGTCGGCGGCGGCGGTGTGGTCGGCGCGGGCGGCAGTTGCACCACGCCGTTCACGCAATCCTGGAAGGTCTGCCTGCAGGTCATCGCGTCCGCGAAGCTCACCGCGCTCTGCCCGCAGGTCATCGCGTCGCTGGTGCACTGGCCGAGCGCCGTCGCCTGGGCCTGCTGATCGCTCTGAGCCTGCATCAGGCAGCTCTGCATGTCGGTCCGACAGCTCGTGATTTTGTCCGGGCTTGGCAGCGTGCCCAGGCATTGCGCCGCTTGATTCTGGCAATCGATCACGGTCAAGGCCTGATCGACCGCGGCGACCTGGGGCGCGTCTGCCGGCGCGCGAGCTGCGCAGCCAGCGAGCAGGCCGGCCAGCACGCCGGCAGCGTAGGGAATTCGTTTCAGGACCTGTGTGAAATTCATGGCTTTGTCTCCAACCACAAGTTGCTTTGACGCCTCGCTGCGCGCGGCCGCCGATGCACGGGCAGGCCAGGCGCAGCTCGCCTCACCACCGGCCGAGTTAATGCCCTCGACACGTTTGACTGTGAGTCGCGACGACCAAAAACAGGACGTGTCGCTGTCGGACAATGAATTCGGCGCGCGCGGTCAAAACTGCGAGACATCATGCACATGCGCAGCGGTGCAAAATGCCCCAGCCGCGATGCGTGTGAGGCGGCGGGCCGCCGCCAGATTGGCGTCGTCAGCCAGCAGCTTGTCGCAGGCGCCGTTGCAATGGATCTCGCCCGCATGCAGCGGGCACCGCGTGATCAGCTCGCGACGTTGGAAGGCCCTGGCGGGTCTCAGAAGCAGACGGGGGAGCCGCCGAAGAGCCCAGGCTGGCAGCTCTGATTCGAGTTGCACGCGTTCATCGAGCCGCACTTGCAGGCCCCGCTCATACAGCTGTCGGCGGTCTGGCCGCAATCCATCCCGCAGCCTCCGCAATTGGCCTTGTCGCTCTGCTCGTTTACGCACTTGCCGAGGCAGCAGTTCTGGCCGCTGGGGCAGGGGTTGCCGCAGGCGCCGCAGTTCATGTCGTCCATCAACAGCTTGTCGCAGATCCCGTTGCAGTAGATCTCGCCCGCGTTCGGGCACTTGCACACCCCGGCCTTGCACGACGTGGGGTCGCCGCAGACGGTGCCGCACTTTCCGCAGTTGTTGTTGTCGGTCATGAGCTGCGCGCAATCCGAGCCGCACATCGTGCCGCCCAGCGGACAACCGCACACGCCGCCGCTGCACACGGTCGGCATGGCGCACGCGTTGCCGCACTTTCCGCAGTTGTCGTTGTCGGTCATGGTGTCGACGCACTGGTCGCCACAGACGAAGTCGCCGGTGCTCCCGTTCGGGCACTTGCACACGCCGGCCATGCAGGTCGTCGGGGGGGCGCACGCCTTGCCGCAGACGCCGCAGTTGTTGCTGTCCTGGCCCATCACGTCGACACAGATGCCCTTGCACACCATCGCGGTCGGGTTCGCGCAGGTACAAACGCCGGCCGTGCACATCGCCCCGCTCGGACACACGGTGTTACAGCCGCCACAGCGGTTGATGTTGGAGGTGATGTCGACGCAGACGTTGTCGCAGCAGGCCTTGCCCGCCTCGCAGGTCACGCTGCCGCACACTTCACCGCCGATCGTCCCGCTGTTTCCGCCTGCGCCCCCGACAGTGCCCCCAGTGCCCGGCGGCAAGACCGATACACCTCCGCCGTCCACGAACAGCCCGCTCTTATTGACGTAGGCCTTGGAGGCGCCCTGCGCGCACCCCGACCCGACCACGCATCCGAGCGCCAGCAACCAGGCTACTGCCTGTCGTCCCACGAGCACCTCCAGCACCACGCCACCGCGCAAACTATCCCCCGAAACCCCTGCCCGATCAATGCTCGCCTACATGTCGCGCCCGGCGGCCGGGCCATGAGCGAAACACGGAGATACCGCGGATTTTTCCGCTCAGGCTGAGTGGCTGAGGCCCGCGAGCTGCCTACTCGTAGCGCCACACCAGCGAGAAGTTGAACACCAGCTTGCCGTTGTTGGGTAGGGGCGCGCCGATGCCGATCGGCTGGCCGAAATGAATTCGCAGCACCAGCGGTGCGAAGCCCAGGTTCACCCCGAACACCAGGTCCAGCACGCGCCGGTCCCAGATCCCGCTGGCGCCGTTGCCCACCCCACCGAAATCGCTGGCGAGCACGCCCTCGAGGTCGATCAGGGGCAGCTCCATGAAGGTTGCGATCGGGAACTGGAATTCCACGGTGCTGTAGAAGAACTCGCGTCCGAGCAGGAAATCGGTGTCGCCGAAGGGCACGCCGCGCAGCGTGTGGAAGCTCGACAGAAAGTACTGGGGCGCGCGCCGGTCCCCCAGCGTCATGCCGGCGGCGCCGCGCAGCATCAGGTTGGCCGCGCCCGAGATGCGGATGTAGTGCTCGGCGTCGAGCCGTGCCTGCTCGTACTCGACGTCGTCGAACGGCTCGGCGCCCAAGCTGGTCGAGAGCAGCAGCGCCTCGCCGCGGATCGGTCCGGTGGAGCGGTGGTAGCCGATGGTGCTGTAGCCCAGGCTCAACGCGGTCTCGGTGTGGAAGCGCAGCCCTCGATTCTGGGCCTTCCACAGCGAGAGCAGGTCCTGCGTCGGTCGCGCCGGGGCCTGCACTTGGATGGGGCGTGCAGGTAGGCTCGACGCCGATTCCGGTGCCATGGTCTGCATCAGGCCGCGTAGCTCCTTGGCGGTGTCGTTGCTGACGAAGTAGCCCGCCCCACCGGCCGAGAGCTCGGCCTGGGCATACAGGAACTGGCTGAAGGGGTAGCGCAGCACGCCCCCGCTGCCGAAGTAGCGCCGCCATGACACGAAGCTCACGCTGGTGTCGGGGTTACTGGTCTCGAAGCTCCGATCGAAGAAGGGGTAGACCTCGTGAAACAGCGAAAGGCCCCAGATGAGTCGTCGTTGCTGATTAACGTAGGTCAGGTCGACGTCGAGCAGGTCGAACGAGCCGTACACCGCGGAGCTCAGGATCAGCCCGTGGTCGCGCAAGCGGTCGGAGGCGGTGGCGACCAGGCTTCCGAACACGCCGCTGGTGCTGAACCCGGCCAGCACGAAGAAGCCCTCCGGCGTCCAGCTCGAGAGCCTGAAGGGATTGTACTTGCGGTCGACCAGCAGCGACAGGCGTCGCGGCGGCGAGGGCGGGCCGTCGGGCGGTGGCGCTTCGGTCGGCTGGTTGAGCAGCGCGCTCGCGCCGATGCGCACCGGCACCCGGCGATGGCCGTGGTGGTAGAGCGCCCATACGCTGCCGTCCGGCCCCGGGCTCACGTCGTAGAGACCGGTCGAGACGTCGGTTTTGCGCACGACCACCGTGCGCTCGCCCTGCCGCGTCACCTCGTAGAGATTCGCGCCCGCCGAGTCGTAGGCCACGAAGAAGATGCGCCCATCGGGCAGCATCTCCGGGCTCATCTCGTCCCGCGGCTCGAAGGTCAAGCGCTCGACCTTGGTCGGCAGCAGCGGATCGATGCGGAACAGGTTGAACTTGCCGTGGCCGGTCGCGTCGGAGTTGTACACGATGCCGGCCGGTCCCCAGCTCAGCTCGCGCTCGGCGAACTGATCGTGGGTCAGCTGCACGATCGTCAGCTGCTCGTCGTCGATGCGTGGGATCATGTAGAGATCCTTCTGACCGCTTTCCGACAGGCCGATGAACGCGAGCCCGCGTCCGTTGGGAGAGAGCGCGATCGCGTCGACCGTGAGCAGGCCGTGTTTGCCGACCGGCAGCGGGCGGCGCGGCCGCAGGTGAAAGGAGACGTCCCAGTCACAGACGCGCTGCGCGCGCTTGCCCTTGTCCGAGCACGGCTCCGGCTCGGCGTCCTCGTCGAAGCGCTGCACGTAGATCACGTCGCGGCCGCCGCGCTGCGCCACGAAGGCGAGCTCGCTGTCGGTCAGGTCGAAGTTGCGTCCCGAGACCGGGTGCAGCGACTCGACTCCCGGCGTGCCGTCGCGCGCGACCCGCTTGGCGTCGTCCGGCGCGTGCCTGTCCATCAGGTACAGGCTGGTCGCTCCGGTGTCGCGGTCGATGCTGCGGTACAGCAGCAGCTGCCCGCTGGGCGACGCGCTCAGGGTCTGCACCAGACCCTCGACCTCGGAGACCGCGCTCATGTCATCCACGTCCTGTGAGGTGGCGAGATAAGAGCGGTAAGCGCGGCGCTTGATCCAGCGCTCGAAGCGCGTGGCGATGTGCGAGGCGTGGTCCTTCACCACGCGCGCGACCAGCGCGCGGAAGCTGGCCGCGCCTCCGTGGTCCGGGGATTTGGCCAGGCGCGGGCTCTGTTCGAGGATGCGTTGCAGTGTGCCCTTGCCGTAGGTCTCCTCCAGGAATGCGCAGCGCGCCTGGCCGACCTTGTACGTCCACAACCCGTCGTTGAGCCGGTCCTCGAAGAAGTCCCCGAGCACGTAGCCGTCCTGGGCCGGATTGACGATCAGGTCGCGCACCAGCACCTCGGCCTCGGGGTCGAGGCCGTGCTTGGCGTAGTACTCGGCCGAGCCCTCGATGAACCAGACCGGGAACTGCATCAGCGGGGCGTCGGGCAAGCCCGCCTTCTTGGCTTCGGTCAACAGCTTCTGCAGGGTGAACTCGTGCGCGAGCTCGTGGGTCGAGACGTCCTCGAACATGCGTTGATCGCCGAAGTACGGCAGCGTGAGCTCGAGGCTCTCGGGGCTGGTCACGCCCAGCACGCCTTCCTGCAACGGAAACAGATCGGTCTGCAGAAACTCGATGTAACTGCTGTACAGAAAGTACGCGAAGGTTTTGCGCGGCGCGTAGCCGAATTGTTCGGCCAGGTAGCGATAGGACTTCTCGATGCTCGCGGCGGCGCGCTCGGCGATCGAGCGTTCGCGCTCGTAGAAGTACAGGCGGATGCCGCCCGCCGTCTCCAGCACGCCCTTGCGCGAGCTAGGCGCGGGCCCGGCGCTGCGGGTCGACGCGTTGTGCAGCGACACCGGCGTCTTGAGCGCGGGCCATGCCCAGGGCGTGCCCATCGCCGGCGGCCGGTAGGCGCTCAGGTGATAGCGCGGCCCGTGCTGCCACTCGATGTCGAGCTTGAGCTTCTCGTGGGTGAGCAGGTCGACGTAGCGCCACTCGAAGTCGGCGTAGCGCACGTTGGTCTGGCCCGGACGCCGTGGATGCACCAGCAGCTGGGCCCGCGCGGGCGCCGGTAGCAAGGCGCCCAGCCCCAGGCACGCCACGACTGCCGCCAGCACCGGCCGCCGCCAGCTGCGGGGCGGCGCGGGCTGCGCTCTTCGTGACAAGTTGTGGGCTCGCTTGTAAGCGTTCACGGCGATGGCCAGACCACCAGGGCCGGGCCCTGCTGCTGCGGTTGTCCGCTGGGTTGTCGCTTCGCGCAACGTATGGAACCTTTGTTCAGCTCGAGGCTAACCCGAGCCGTCCGGCTTGCGGGGACGGACAAGGCGAGCCCTTCGGACGACTCAAGGATGGGTGGGTAAGCCCGTAGACCTGCGATGCCCCGACGTGGACTGAGAAAGCCGCCGCCCCAGCGCAAGAGCCTGCGGCCGCGCTCGCTACCGCCCGCCCGCGACAGCGTGCTGCCGGCGCGTGCCTCAGCGCCTGAGGCGGGCGCCTCCGCGGCGAGCGCCCAGCGGCCGAGCGCTGCGCCGCCCGACGCGCCGCCGCCGGAGGACGCGGCAGCGGTCGCGGGGCACGCTCATGCCGACGAGCTGGAGCGGCTTCACCAGGAGTTCTTCTCGCAGCCGCCGCAGCACCCGCACGCCGAGGAGCCCTGGGAGCTCGAGCCGCCTGCGGCGATGGCCCACGGCGCGCGGCGCGCGATGTACGCCACGCTGGTGCTGCTGGGCGGCTCGCTGCTCGCGCTCGGCGGATACCTGGTGTACGCGCGCTTGGTGATGCCGGTGCCGGTCGAGCTCGGCCACGCTGCAGGGTTGCCCGCGCGCGTGCTGCCCGTGGCGCCCGCCGTCCCGCCCGCGCCGCCGGCGGCGCGGGTGGCGCGGGCCGAGCCCGTGGCAACGGCTGCAGCCCCGGCTGCGCTCCCGCCCGCCACCACGGCGACGCCCGCGCCCACGGCTACGACCGCGACGCCGGCACCCACGCCTGCGCTTGCGCCGGGTCTACAAGCCGGGGCGCAGGCGGCGCCCGTCATCGTCCCGCCACCCGCGCGCCCCGGCCAGCTCGGCGCGGCGCCGCAGGCGAGCCCGGAGTCGCCCGCCGCGACGACCAGGGCTGCCGCGTCCAGCGCCGGCGTTTCAGAGGTGAGCGCGGCGCTTGCTTCGGCGCAGGCACTGCTCGACGCGGGCCGCCGTGAGGATGCGATCGCCGCCTACGAGCAACTGCTCGCGCGCCATCCCGACGTTGCGCCCGCGATCAGTCGCATGGCCTACCTGCGGCTCGACGCCGGCGACAACGAGCGCGCGCGCGAGCTTGCCGCACGCGCCGTCGCAGTCGATCAGACCAGCTCCGAGGGCTGGATCGTGTTGGGCGCGGCGCGCGAGGCGCTCGGCGATCACCGTGGGGCGCGTGAGGCGTATCGCAGCTGCGCGTCGCTCGCGGTGGGTGAATACGCGCTCGAGTGTCAGCGTCTGGTGCGCTGAAATCGGGAACCCCTGGGCCCATACCTTGACCGGCTCGCGGCCGGCAACATACAGTGCCGGCCACGCCGTCTGTAGTTAACTTCGATCGAGAGGAATCCATGCACAACGCACTGAAGGCATTGCTTCTGGCCACGGCTCTAGGTCTTGGAATGAGCGCGTGCAGCTACGGTGGCGTGGCCACTGCGGGCGACGCTGTGGTGATTGCGCGCAACGACAACTTCCTGTTCGGGCTTCTGCGCAAGGTCTACGTTTGCAAGATCACACCGGCGGGCGTCTCGCAGTGCGGCAGCGCCGACGCACCGTGATCGGCGCGCGTTGTCCACACTCATGATCGCCGCGCGCGCAGTCGCGTGCGCTCAGCTGCTGTTGGCGTGCGTCTTCGCGGGCGCATGCCACAGCAGCGTTGGTTCGACGGACGACAGCGAGGCGCCGGTGGGGGTGCTGCTCGAGGGGAGCGCCGAGCTGCCCGCGGTGGAGATCGCGCTGTCGGCGCGGCCGGCGGAGCTCGAAGACAGCTTGGTGCAGCCGGTAACCTCGGCGTTGCACCATGCCTTGCTGCGCTGTAGCGCGGCCGATCACGGCGCTAGCATGCGGAGCGGCCTACACGCCGGTCTGACGCTCGATTTCGGCGTGCAGGGCGGGCGCCTCCAGCCAACGGCTCAAGGCGGCACGACCTTCCAAACCTGCCTCTCGGCCGCGATGAGCGTGGCTCAGCTCGGACCGATCGCCCAAGCGCGCTCGCTCACGCTGCTGCTACGCACGGGCGGTCCGACCTCTGCCCCGCGGAGCGCCAGCGTTGCGCCTTGATCGAGCCGCAGCGCTGCTCGCGTGCCTGACGGCGCTGTTCGCGCTGTGCGCCGCGCGTCCGTCGCCGTGCGCGGCGCAGGTCTTCGCCGAGGAGCTGCGGGTGAAGGGCGTATGGCCCGATCTCGCGCTCGGCTTCGGCGCGGGATTCGGGCTCGATCACCGCCTGGCCACGCCGGTGCTCGGGCGGGCCAGGGTAGGGGTGCTGTACGCGTACGAGCCCCTCATCGTGAACATCGGGCTCAGCGGCGAGCTGGGCGCGCTGGCGCGCGCCGGCTTCGGCGGCGAGCTCGAGGTGAATCACTTCGGCGGGCTCTGGCTGCAGGGGGGGTTCGACCGCGTGCGCGGCGACGACTTCATGACCCACCTCACGCTTGGATACACGATTGTCGGCGTCGAGTGGCAGCACCGCTTCGACTCCGTTCCGGGCGATGCGCTGATGTTCGTGCTGCGCGCTCCGCTCGGCATCTGGTGGTTCTTGCTGCACGACGACGCCGTGCGCCGGGAGCGGCAGGTGCAGCGCCAGCGGCACGCGCGGCCGCTAAAAGCGGCAGACCACTGAGGCGCGCGCGTAGGGCCCGGATCGCTGCAGCGTGCCGAGCTGCGGCTCCGCGATCGGGATCCCGCGCTTGTCCGGCGCCGGCCCCTTCAGCGCGAAGTCGAGCGGCCCCGCCAGCGTGTAGCCGCCTTCGAGCATGAGACCAAGCGAGAGCGAGGCCATGTGCCCGCCCCGGTCCTCGAACAGGCGGGTGGGCGTGCGCAGGGTGAAGCCCAGACCGAGGCTCGCGAACGGGGACCAGCCGTGGTCCTTGAAGGTGGTGGCTGGAGTCGAGCTGGACAGCGACATGCTGACCAGCTCGGCGCCGCCCGCCAGCCGCACGTGCGGTTGCAGCCATGACAGAGGCACGAAGCGCACTTGCGCTCCGCCGTAGAACGCGTGCGTCGTCAGCTCGCTGCCCAGGGTGTCGGCACGCAGGCCGCCGCTCTTCTCGTGCTCCGTGCCCCAGCCGAGCTCGATTGCCAGGAACGTATCGGAGCGCAACGCGGCCACGTCGCGCGCGGCCCAGACGCCAAAGCGGCTCGCCACGTCCTTGTCGGAGAACAGATCGTAGCTCGGCTTGACGTACCAGGGGGCGTCGAAGCTCGCGCCGATCGCGTTGGCCGCGCCGGCGTCGCTGCGGCGGCGCACGGGCGCGGGTTCGGGCTCGTCTGTGCTCGCCTGCGCGTGCTGGCGCGCCAGCAGGGCACGCAGCTCGGCGCGCTCGCGCGCGATGCGCAAGGCATCGGCTCTGGATGCGTCACTCGGCGCCGGTGCCGCCGCCGGTGCCGCGGCCGGCGCCGCCGCCCCGGCTGCTACGGGCGCGGTGCTTGCCGCCTCGGCGCCGCTGGCCGGCGCGGTCGCCGCAACCGGCGCGGCTGCCGCGGCGGCGGGCTGGCTCGTTGCCGCTGCGGCCGGCGCCGCCGCCGGCGCGGCTGCCGCGGGCTGGCTCGTTGCAGCTGCGGCCGCCGCCGGCGCTGCAGCGCCCTCGGCCGCCGCGGGTGGCGGGGGCTGCGCGGCCGCCGCCGCCCCGGGCCCAGGCGTCGCGGACTTCGGAACGCCGGCGGCGTAGGGATTGGTCTCCGGCACGGCGGGGGCGTAGGGGTTCGGCGCCGGTTTGGGCTGCGCGAGCGCGCGTGCCGCACCGGCCAGCAGAAGCAGGGAAAGGGCAAGGGTGATCGCGCGCATCACTGACCTCGATCGAGCAGGCCGGCCACCAGAAATCCTCGGATCGTCTTCGCGGTATCGCGCGAGGGCTTTGCCGCATCGAGCACGGTCAGCTCGCCCACCGTGCTGTCGTGCAGCACCACCACCTTCCCGCGCGAGAACATCGGCACCAGTGTCTTCACGCCGTGGTCGAGCAGCACCTCGGGCGTGTCGCCGGTCTGCAGGTCCAGCACGCCGACGTAGGGCTGGCCGCTTGGCCCCACCCACAGCTTGTGGCGGCTCGCGTCGAAGGCCGCGTCCGACAGCACCACGTTGGCCTTGATCGGCGAGACCGTGCGTGCCGCCAGGTCCACCAGGCTGACCCCGTCCGCGTCGTGGATCACCAACACCTTCTTTTCGTCCAGCAGCGGGATCAGCTTGGAGATCGGGCGATCGAGCGAGACCACTTCGACGTTGCGGCTGCCCCGCTGCTCCAGATCGGCGAGATCGAGGAAGGTGAGCTGGGTCCCGCCGGGCGCGTACAGCAGCGCGCGCTGCGCGCTCTGATCGTCGCGCGGCGACGGCGCGTCGAACAGCAGCACATTGGTCGCGGCCGCTGGCAGCTCCACGCTCGTCACCTGACTGGTCGAGACGTCCACCAGCGCCGCTTGCTGCGTATCGGCTGCCAGGACGAGCAGGCGCGCATCGGCGTCGCTGCCGTAGATCGCCATGTCGCTCGGGTGGCCGCCGACGCCCAGCTGGTCGATCGAGGGCCGGAAGTCGTTGTGCAGGTCGCTCTCGCCCGGCGCCTGCACGCCGCCGGGCCGCTCGTTGAGCGCGAACACGAACACGTCGCTCGAGCCCGTGCCGCGCACGTAGATCTCCGGTGTGGACGCGCTCGCGTTGAACTCGACCTGGGCGGGCTGCACCTGGCTTCCGCCGGTGGCGTCGGAGAGCTGCACCGTGGTCTCTTGTCGGTCGAGGTGGTCGAGGTCGATCAACGTCACCTTGGTCTGCGACAGCACCACCGCCAAGCGGCGCTGCTCGCCCAGGATGCTCATGCTGGGCGAGAACACGACCGATTGCGGCGAATCGCCGTAGCTGCGCAGCGTGCGCAGCGTGACCGCATCCTTGTCCTTGGGCTGCTTGCTCAGGTCGACGATCGCGACCTCGTTCTGGTTGTCCAGCAGGCGCTCGGCGTTGCCGCTCTTGAACAGGAACGCGTAGCGTCCGTCGTCGCTCTGGACCAGCGAATCGAACGGGTTGCCGAGCGTGTACTCGCGCGTCTTGCCCTTGCTCGAAAGCGCGACCAACACGGCCGGAGCCGCGTCCTCGCTGCCGCTGGCGCGCCGGCCCATGCACAGGATCAGGCCCTCGTTGCTGTCGCCGTTGCGGCGGAAGACCGCGGCCGGCGCCACCGGCAGCGCGACCTCGCCCGGTGTGGGGTCGGGATGCGCAGCCGTCACATCGAGCATGAAGGCGCGGTGCCCCTCGGTGTCGACCAGCACCAGCTGGTCGTCCAGCGCGAGCGGGGTGTCCAGCAGCGAGAGCGGCTTGTCGAGGTCCGCGTTACGGCCTCCGCAGCCCGCGAGCAACGCGCTCGCGCCGAGGGCGACGAGGAGCCATCCCAGCGAGGTCGGTCTTTTCATGGTTAGTCCTGGATTCTGCTGTTGAGCTCGAAGCCGGTGACGGTTCGGGTTTCGTTGCTGACCCAGTCGATGAACGTGATGCGTCCATCGGGGTGGTCCTGGTTGACGAACATGCGCTTGCTCTGCGGCACCGAGCCGATGGAGATCGGCGGGCTGCCGAGCTCGATCGGTTGCACCAGGAAGCTCTTGCTCTCAATCTTCTGCACCTCGCGCGTGTTGGTCGCGTCGTCGCGGAAGAGCAGGAACAGGTAGCTGCCGTCGGGCACGATGCTGAACGCGCCCGGCGCGGTCGCGGTCACCTGCAGCTTGACGTCGCCGCTGGGAATGCGCAGCACGCTGTAGCCGTACGAGCGCGCCAGCTGCACGCTGGGGTCGAGGCCGGCCTGATTCGGATCTCCGGCCGCCTTCTTGTGCACGATCAGCGCGGTCTGGCCGTCGGGCGCGATCGCGACCGCCTGCACCGTCTTGCGCAACGCCACCGTCTTGGGCGGCGTCTTGTCGTCCAGCGTCAGGATGGTGATGCGCTCGACGTCGACCGCGGTGGTGTAGAGCAGCGCGCGGTCGGCCTGGGGCGAGATGGTGGCCGAGCCGACCAGCTCGTCTTTGACGCTGTAGCTCTTGATCAAGCCCGGCTTGGCGAAGCCGTCCGGCACCGGGATCTGCAGCACCAGGCTGTGGCTGCGCACCACCGCCAGCGCGAACGCGCCGTTGGGCGCCAGCGCCAGGTCGCTCACGTCCGGCGGCCCTGGGGGCACCCCGGCGTCGTCGCCGCTCTGGTCTTGCGGCAGCACATCGGCCAGGTCGACGCTGCTGAGGTCGCCGCTCTCGAGGTCCACCTCACGCACCACGCTCTTGCCCGGCTCGCGCGTGAGCGCGTACTTGCCGTCGGGCGTGACCGCGACCTGAATGCCCTTCTGGTCCACGCTGGGACCGAGCGAGACCAGCCTGGCGATGCCTGTGCCCTCTTTTTCGATGCGCGCGAAGTCGAGCACCGAGATGCCGTCGTCGGTCACGACGTAGGCCGCGCTGCCGTCGGCGGCAAAGGCCACATCGCGCGGGCTGAAGCCCACGGTCATGCCGGTCGCGCTGTCGTTGCCCGCGGCCAGGCTGACCACCGTCACGTCCTGGAAGCTGCCCGACGGGTTGCCGGCCGTGCTGTAGGCTGCGTCGAAGTACACCACCGCGTGCTTGCCGTCGGGCGCCACCGCGATCGCGTTGGCGCCGCGCACCACCGGCACCGAATCGGTGGTCACGCCCGTGGCCGGCGAGCGCAGGATGGTCGCGTCGTCGGAGCCCACGTTGAGCACGATCGCGTCGTCGGTTCCGGCCAGCGTGCGCAGAAACGTCGGCCGGTCGCCGGTCTCCACCGTCTGGATCGAGGTGTTGGTGGCGTCGATGATCGACACTGTGCCGCCCTTGGGGTTGGCCGTGTACACGAAGCGCTCCGAGGCCTGCGGCTGCTCGAAGTCCAGCTTCACCTGCATCTCCGGCGGCAGCTTCGGCGCGGTCATGCCGCCGCCGGCCGCGCTCGTGCCGCCGGTACCCAGGCCACCGGGCGAAAAGTCCGTGCCGTTGGAGCCGAAGTTGCCGCTGCCCGCGCCGCCGAAGTCGCCGCTCGGGATGGCGCCCGGCGCGCCCGTGGTAGCGCCACCGCGGGCATCGTTGCTGCTCTTGCCGCTGCAGCCCCCCAAGCCGGCCACGCCCAGCGCCAGCACCAAGCCCCCAATCCATCGCGTGTGCATGTCGCGGACATGCAGCAAGAAGCGTTCCATGCAGGTTTCGCCCCTCCCCTCGCCGCAAGTGTCTCACAAACCCGTCGCCGAGGTCTCGCATGCTGGCCGACTTGGCACAGTTCGGCACACCGGCAACGCGTCCGAGCTCGCGCCACCCTCGCTGCCCTTCGCTGTGAGCCAGCGCACAGCGAACCAACCGAAGCCGGTGCCGCACTTGCCGAGCCGGAGATCCGGTCAGTCCAAGGTGTGGATCAGCAGACCCGAGCGCAGCTTGGGCTCGAACCAGGTGCTCTTGGGCGGCATGATCATGCCGGCGTCCGCCACGCGCATCAGCTGCTGCACGCTGGTGGCGCGCATCGCGAAAGCCAGCGCATGCTCGCCGGAGTCGACCCGGCGCTCGAGCTCGCCTGTGCCGCGGATCCCGCCCACGAAGTCCACCCGCTTGTCCGTGCGCAAGTCCTCGATGCCGAGCAGCGGTCCCAGCACGTGCTCGCTGAGCAGCACGTAGTCGAGCGAGCGCACCGGATCGCCGGCGTCGATCCGTGCGCTCGGGAGCGTCACCCGGTACCAGCGTCCTTGCAGATAAAGCCCGAAGCTGCCGGGCTGCTCGGGTGCCGGCTGGGTGCAGAGCGCGACCTCGGCGATTTCGCGCAGCCCGGCCAGCAGCGCTTCGGGCGTCTGCCCGCCCAGGTCGCGCACCAGTCGATGGTACGGCAGCACGTTGAGCTGATCGGCAGCGAAGAGCACGCACAGAAACCAGTCGTGCTCCTGCTCGCCGGTCTGGCTTGGGCTGCGGCGCCGCAGCTCGGCGCACGCGCGCGCAGCCGAGGCGCTGCGGTGATGCCCGTCGGCCACATAGGCGCACGGGAGCGCGGCGAAGGCCCGCACCACCGGCTCCGCCTCCGGGAGCTTCCACACCGTGTGCCGCACGCCGTCCTCGGCGCTGAAGTCGAACAACGGCTGCGCGCCGGTGGCGCGCTGGCACAGCACCGCAATAGCGCTGCTCGGCTCGTGCGCCAGGAAGACCGGCCCGGCGTTGGCGCCGATCGCGAGCGTATGCCGCGTGCGATCGTCTTCTTTGTCCTTGCGCGTGACCTCGTGCTTCTTGATCAGCCCCTGGTTGTAGTCGTCGACGTGACAGCAACCGACGATCCCGATCTGACTCACCGCGCGGCCGGCGAGCACCGCCTGCTGGCGGTAGGCGTACAACGACGGCCGAGACTCGCGCACCAGCACGCCGTCGCGCACGAAGCGCGAGAAAGTCTGCTGGGCCTGGGCGTACACCCGCTCGTCGTACGCGCCGACCGCCGGCGCCAGGTCGATCTCGGCGCGCGTCACGTGCAGGAAGCTGAGCGGGTTTCCCTGCACGAGGTCGTGCGCCTCGCTGCGGCTGACCACGTCGTACGGGACGCACGCGATCCTCGCCGCCGTTTCCGGGCGCGGTCTCAAGGCCGCAAAGGGACGCAGGCGCAGCATGCTCGACGCTCCTCCGCTGCAGGCGCGGCCGTGTATAACGCAGGCTCGCGGCCGGCGCCACCGGCGTCAGGGCCGCCGCAGCTCGCGTCCGGCAAAGGGAGCCATGAAACAGCAAGTCCGGGAGACGGGAAGGACTGCGAGCCGCAGATCCCGCGAGCGCGCGACCTGATGACGCTTGCGCGTGCTCGGGACAATCAGCGCTCGAGGCACATCGCGATGCCCATGCCGCCGCCGATGCACAGGGTCGCCAGCCCCTTCTTGGCGTTGCGGCGCTTCATCTCGTACAGCAGCGTGGTCAGAATGCGAGCGCCCGAGGCGCCGATCGGGTGACCGAGGGCGATCGCGCCGCCGTTGACGTTGACCTTGCTGGTATCCCAGCCCATGTCCTTGTTGACCGCGCAGGCCTGGGCGGCGAAAGCCTCGTTGGCTTCCACCAGATCGAGATCGCCAGGCTTCCAGCCGGCTCGTTCCAGCGCGCGCTTGCTCGCGGGGATCGGCCCCGTGCCCATGATCGCCGGGTCCACTCCGGCCTGCGCCCACGAGGCGATCCGCGCCAGCGGCTTGATCCCGCGACGCTCGGCCTCCTTGGCGGTCATCAGCACCACCACCGCGGCGCCGTCGTTGATGCCCGAAGCGTTGCCCGCGGTGACGGTGCCGTCTTTGGGCTGGAACGCCGGCCGCAGCCCGGCGAGCTTCTCGACGCTGGTGTCCGGCCGGATGAACTCGTCCTGCTCCACCACGGTGTCGCCCTTGCGTCCTTTGATCACGACCGGCGTGATCTCTTCTTTGAATCGGCCCTCCGCCTGCGCCTTGGCCGCCTTCTGCTGCGAGGCAGCGGCGAATTCGTCCTGTTGCTGCCGGCTGATGTCCCACTGCTTGGCGACGTTCTCGGCGGTGTTGCCCATGTGGTAACCGTTGAAGGCGTCCCACAGGCCGTCCTTGATCATGGTGTCGATCAGCTCGGCCGCGCCCATCTTCACGCCGCTGCGCAGGTACGCACAATGCGGCGCCAGCGACATGCTCTCCTGGCCGCCTGCCACCACCAGCTTGCTGTCGCCGTTGGCGATCGCCTGGTAGCCGAGCGCGACGGCGCGCAAGCCCGAGCCGCACATCATGTTCACGCTCCAGGCCGAGACCTGCTGCGGCAGGCCGGCCTTGATCGAGGCCTGGCGCGCTGGCCCCTGGCCCTGACCCGCGGTGAGGATCTGGCCCATGATGACCTCGGAGACGTCACCGCCCTCGACCGCGGCGCGCTTGAGCGCCTCTTTGATGACGACCGCCCCGAGCTCGTGCGCAGGCACCGACGCAAGGGATCCGTTGAAAGAGCCGACGGCGGTGCGAACCGCGTTCGCGATGACGATTTCCGACATGGGACAGCGCTCCTCTACGTTGCAGAACCCGGGGTCCGGTCCGCGGTCGCGCCATACGCGGCCGCCATGAAGCGATTAGCATACCATCGCCGGCAGTGGCCAGCCGTTCGTGCCCGCCGCCTCAGTCGGCGAGCTCCTGGCCGCAGCCGTCGCAGTAGATGGCATCCGGATCGTTGGTGCGCCCGCACGCAGCGCAGACTGGAGGCGCCAAGGGGTCGCCGCACTGCTTGCAATACCGGGCGTCCGCACGCATCTCGATGCCGCACTTGCGGCAGTGCCGCCCGCCGACGCGCGGCAGCGGGTTCGCGGGCAGCGGAGGCGAAGAAGTCATCACGGTGTGCGCGCCCACCGGCACGACCGAACGCCGGCGCCCCGCAGCACCGAGCGCGGGCTCGCTCAGGCGACCCGCGCGCAGGTCGTCGACGACCTGCTGCGCGGGGCTCCACGCGGTGACGCCCTCCACACGCACCAGATCGTCGGCGGACAGCACGCCCGACTCGAGCAGCTGGACCAAGTCCACGGCAGAAATGGGGCCAAAGCAGCGCCCCGCCTTGATGTACTGGAACATGCCCCCGTCCATCTTAGAGCCGATCTCAATACCCGGCGTGGCCGGATTTCGGAGCGCGACGGTGCTGGATGCGAGGCGCGCGACCGGTGGAATGCTTCCTGATATTTCGAGCGTCGCCCAACGCCGCGGGCGGCGCTGTCCCGCCCGGAAGGCGGTCGCGGAGGGTTTTGAGATCGGCTCTTAGTGCTGCGACCTGGCGATGTTGAATCCGGACGGCGGCGACGCAGCCGCGGGCCCGGCACCTGCCAGCGCCGGCCAGGAGCACGCGGTAGGGATGACGTCGAGCCGCCAGTGAGCTAATCTTTCACATTATCTCACATATCGTCCGAAGTGTGTGATACCATTTGGGGTAAGAGCGGCGACGCGCCGGGTGACCCGATTCGGGCAGCGGAGAGCCGGGCAGCGTCCCGCTTGCAGGTGAGCGAATGGAGAAGAAGGACGGACGGCGATCGCGCGTTCCGGTCGGTACTTTCGGCGCCTCGGAACCGCCCCCGCCTCCAGCCGCGGCTCCGGCCCCGCCCGCCCCGAGCGTCGAAGCCGGGCCGCCCGCGCCCGACGCGGGAGATGCCCATGCGCTCGATGCCGCCGAGCTGCGCAAGCGCTACGTGAGCACTCTGGTGGGGCACCCGGCCTCTTCGTCGGGCCCTGGAAGCCCGGCCGCGCCCGTGCTGGCGCCGCCCAAGTGGCGGGGGGCCAAAGCTTACCTCGAAGGGGAGGAGCCCCAGCCGCACTTGAGCTCGATCCCGACGCCACCCCCGGTGGCGGTGCCCGCCGGCTCCGAGGTGGACGTTGCGAGCGCGGGTCGCCGGCGAGTCACCACCAAGCTCGGCTCGCCGCCGCCGATCATGCCGCCTGTGGCGGCCGCCGCTGCCGAGCCGCCGCCGGTCGAGCTGCCGCCCGCCGAGGCGCCGCTGGCCGAGGCGATTGGCGAGCCGCCGCCCGGCCCGAGCGCGGAGGCACCGCGTCTGGCCGCGATCAGCGATGCCATCCAGCAGATGCTGGACGGGCAGGTCTCGGTGCCGATGCAGGTCGAGGAGCCGAGCGCCGACGAGCTCGACTCGATTCCCATCGAGGAGCTGCCGATGGAGGAGCTGGTCGACTCCGAGCCTCCGCCGGCTGCAGCCAAGCCCGTGCCGCTGGCGCGGATCGTTCCGCGGCCCGCGCCGCCCGCGCCCTCAATCGTGGAGACCGTCGAGCCGCGATCTGCGCAGCGGCAGCGCCGCGCCTCGCCGGCGGAAGTGCCCGGCGGCGGTGACGCCGCGCGCGCCGCAGACGCGGGCGAACGCGCACCCGCCGCCAAGCCGGCGGCCACGGTGGGGGGGAGCGCCGCGCACAGGGAAGGCGCGCCGGTCTCGAGCCTGGCGCCGGCCGAAGTCCGCGGCCGGCGCCCAGCCGATGCGTCCCAGACGGGGCTCGGCGTGGTGCTGGTGGCCGCGATGTTCGTGATCGGCGTTGGCGGTTGGTTTCTGACGCGCGGCGGCTACCCAGGCCCGCCTTCCCGCAACCTGGGACCCGCGCCGCAGCCGGCCGCAACGGCTGCGGCTGCCCCGGCCGTGCCGAGCCCGAGCTCGGCCGCGCCGCCGGCCGCGGTTGCGCCCAGCGCTGCGCCGGTGTCGACTTCCGAGCCGAGCTCGAGCCCCGCGCCAGCTCGGAGCCTGCCGACAGCGCCTGTCGAAGCCACGGCAGCCGAGGGCCACCACGCGCACCACGCGCACGCGAGCGCCAAGCCCACGGCGCGCGAGCCCGACAATTCTCACGAGCCGCCGCCGGCAGCGGCCGAGCCCACGGCGCGCGAGCAGAGCGCGACGCTGCGCGTGGTGCCGAGCCCCGAGCACGCGGACTTGCCCGACATCCCGAGCCGCGAAGACGTGCTGGCCGCGCTGGCCCCGATCCGCGCCGCCGTGCGTGCGTGCGCGCGCGACATGCACGGCACCGCCCAGCTTGACGTGACGGTCGCCAACACGGGGTTCGTTACCTACGCCGTCGTGGGCGGGGATTTCGCCGGTACGCCGGAGGGTTCGTGCATCGCGCGCGCGGCCCGCGGGGCGCAGTTCGTACCCTTCAAGAAGCCGCGCTTCCGCGTCATCTATCCGTTTAGTCTATGACGCGGGGAGGCACGCGCCTCCCCGCCCCAACGGAGTGAATCCGTTGGGGCCCCACCCCACGCGCAGGGGAGCTGCGCTCCCCTCTCGCGGCGGAGCCGCGAATCACCCCAGCGGATCGTGCTTGGGGAACGCAGTGACGCGGGGAGGCACGCGCCTCCCCGCCCCAACGGAGTGAATCCGTTGGGGCCCCACCCCACGCGCAGGGGAGCTGCGCTCCCCTCTCGCGGCGGAGCCGCGAATCACCCCAGCGGATCGTGCTTGGGGAACGCAGTGACGCGGGGAGGCACGCGCCTCCCCGCCCCAACGGAGTGAATCCGTTGGGGCCCCACCCCACGCGCAGGGGAGCTGCGCTCCCCTCTCGCGGCGGAGCCGCGAATCACCCCAGCGGATCGTGCTTGGGGAACGCAGTGACGCGGGGAGGCACGCGCCTCCCCCGCCCCAACGGAGTGAATCCGTTGGGGCCCCACCCCACGCGCAGGGGAGCTGCGCTCCCCTCTCGCGGCGGAGCCGCGAATCACCCCAGCGGATCGTGCTTGGGGAACGCAGTGACGCGGGGAGGCACGCGCCTCCCCGCTCCAACGGAGTGAATCCGTTGGGGCCCCACCCCACGCGCAGGGGAGCTGCGCTCCCCTCTCGCGGCGGAGCCGCGAATCACCCCAGCGGATCGTGCTTGGGGAACGCAGTGACGCGGGGAGGCACGCGCCTCCCCGCCCCAACGGAGTGAATCCGTTGGGGCCCCACCCCACGCGCAGGGGAGCTGCGCTCCCCTCTCGCGGCGGAGCCGCGAATCACCCCAGCGGATCGTGCTTGGGGAACGCAGTGACGCGGGGAGGCACGCGCCTCCCCGCCCCAACGGAGTGAATCCGTTGGGGCCCCACCCCACGCGCAGGGGAGCTGCGCTCCCCTCTCGCGGCGGAGCCGCGAATCACCCCAGCGGATCGTGCTTGGGGAACGCAGTGACGCGGGGAGGCACGCGCCTCCCCGCTGCGCTATCGTGGGCGGGTATGACGCTTCGCGTTGGCGACCGCGCGCCGGATGTTGCCGCTACCGGACAGGACGGCAAACCGATCTCATTGCACGCGTTCCGCGGTCGCTACCTGGTGCTGTACTTCTATCCGAAGGCGTTCACCTTCGGCTGCACCATCGAGAGCAAGGGCTTTCGCGACCACGCCGCGGAGATCGAGGCGCTGGGGGCCGCCATCGTCGGGGTGAGCATGGACTCGCAGGCGACCCAATGCGAGTTCGCCGCGAGCCACCAGCTGCCGTTCGCGCTGCTCGCTGACGAGCAGGGCGAGCTGTGCCGCACGTACGGCGTCGCGCGTGCGCTGCTCAAGCGCCCCAAGCGGGTCACCTACGTGATCGACCCCGAGGGGCGGGTCGCGGCCTGCTTTCAACACGAGCTCAACTTCACCCGCCACGTCGACGAGGTGATCGCCTTTCTCAAGGCTCGCGCCGTGGTCCCGGGGACGCCGGCGGCGTGAGCGCTGGGGTGGGGCGGTGGCGGTCGGTCCCCTGCAACGGCCGCTCGCGTCCCCACTTCGGTACGTAACCTCTTTGCTTCGGCCGCGAGCTGGTCTAGCCTCCCGCTGCCACTGCGGGCGCTGCGGGTCCCCGGCTCGCCTGCCCACCTTGCCGAACGCATGCGCGTGCTGACTCGAACCCTCGCCGCGACCGCCGCTTCGCTCGCGCTGCTGCTGTCCTTTGCGGTTGGCACCGCCCAAGCCGGCCAGCCCCGCGACTGGGTGATCTCGGCGCCCCAGAACGGCACCGACGTCATGGTCGACCTGGTGCTCCCGGGCGCGCAGCTCGCGGTCGAGCACAAGATGCCGATCTACGGCGAGGCCAACCAGCTCACGCTCCGCGCTAATGCGCTGTACACCGTGCCCTTCTACGAGTCGCAAGCCGACGTGGAGCTGCGGATCCTAGTGCTCACGCTCGGCGCCAGCGGCGGCTTTCGCAGCGACTTCGGCCATATGGGCTTTGCCCCCGACGAGTCGATCGAGCGCGGCCATCGCCGCAACCGCTTCGTCAACGGCGAGGTCGACACGGCGACCTGGGGCTTCGGTGAAGGACGCGCGACGCTCTCGCTGCCGATCAACGACTACTTGGTCTTCAACGCGGTCAACACGCTGCGGATCGAGGACAGCCCCGACCGCTCGTTCGACTACCGTCTGGGCGTGGTCCACGACAGCGGCGTGCTGTTCAAGTCCGACATCATGCTGTTTCTCAAGCACCGCGACTGGGGCGGCTTCGCGCCGATGATGCAGGTGCTGAACTTCGGCCTGGGCGACAACCGCTTCACGCA
Organism: uncultured delta proteobacterium; assembly: GCA_963778655.1. Taxonomy (GTDB): domain Bacteria; phylum Myxococcota_A; class Polyangia; order Polyangiales; family JAFGIB01; genus CAVZVA01. The sequence continues at coordinate 427,805 of CAVZVA010000002.1, read as the reverse complement.
GATCAACTACGGTTTCGCGCTGGTTACCCGGCCGGGCTTTCGCCGCCGCAACGACCTGTTCTTCGTGCAGCTGCTGTTCAATCCAGGCTCGACTTTCGGCACTTACGACAACTCGAATGGTTACGGCCTGCACCTGCTGTTTTCGCCGATCACGCTGACGGTGGCGTACCGCATGGTGCTGCCGGTGTGGCGGCCGGAATGAGCGAGCACTCGCTTCGGAGCGCCGCGCGCACGATGAAATTTGAGCCACGGCAACCGCTGGCCGTCACTTACGTAAATGCTACTTAAAGCGTTCGTACGAGGGTCCGGGTGCTGTGGCGCTCAGTAATGCCACAGGGGAGATTGGGTAACGATGAGCAGCAAATTCCTTGGGTTTAGCGTGTTGGCGTGTGCGCTGGCGTTGACCGGAGCGTGCTCGAAAAAGGCGAGCAACGGTGCTGGCACGGGCGGCACCGGCCCCGACACGGGTGGCGCGGCCACGACCGGCGGCGGCGCGACCGGTGGCGGGGCGACCGGCGGCGGCGCGACCGGCGGCGGCGCGACCGGCGGTGGCAGCGGCAGCGGCGTGACCGGCGGCACCGGCGGCGGTACCGGCGGCGGCGGCGGCACCAGCGGCGGTGGCGGCGGCGGCGGCGGCACCAGCGGCAGCGGTGGCACCAGCGGCAGCGGCGGCGGTGGCACCAGCGGCAGCGGCAGCATGACCTGCGCCGGCAGCGGCCCGGCCAAGACCGGTAGCTGCCGAGAGAAGGCCGACGGCATCTACGCGATACGCGTCCAGATGGACGCCTGGTGGCAGGACGAGGTGAACCAGGGGGCGCCCATCATCAATCCGGGCCGCGGCACGATCACCATCTACCTGATGGGCGATCTGACGGGCGTGTGCGACGACGGCACGGGCGGCCAGGGCGTGCTCCACGCTTGCGGCTCTGAGCTGCCACCGTTCCTGGCGGACGTCACCTGCGACGCGTATCAGCTCCAGATCGACGATTCGATCTGGGACAAGCCCACGATGCCCACGTTCAATACCACCGGCATGACCAGTGGCTTCAACCCGGGCGATACCCTCACGATTGCCAAGGCCTCCGGTCTCGTCGGCATCTTCCTGACGGCGCCCGACGCCACGTGGCCGACTTCGTCTCAGACGGGAACGTTCACGTGCATGGACGACATGGGCAACATGCAGATGGGCCAGAACTGCTTCCCCGACCAAGACGGCGACGGCAATCCCGGCATCACCGTGACGCTCAAGCAGGGCGGTACCGTCATGGGGGCCACCTGTAGCTGCAACAACATGCCGTACACCTATCGCGGCACGCCTACCGACTTGCTCGCCGGCACCCTCGGAGGTTGCGGCGCGGGCGGCGGTACGCGCGCTGTCGAGGTGCATGTCGGCCTGCGATCGACGTTGGGCGGCTCGGGCATCATCGGCTCGGACTGCGCGAGCGGCAAGGGCGATGCCACGGCACCCGACAACGCGATCGAGTCGCGCGCGTTCAGCTGCAAGTCGGTCGCCAGCCAGGGCGCCACGCCAGCCGATTGCGGCGCATCCGAGGCTCAGTTCGTCGACGACAACGTGCCAAAGTGGCACGTGCTCGCGAAGGATGCGGCGCCGCCTGATCCCTCCACGATGAACTGGCCTGCGGGCATCGCGACCAGCGGCGCTGCGGCGTTCGATGTCAGCCCGAGCGCTGGACCGCAGTCGTCGGTCGTGCGCCTCGGTGACCTGAACGCGTCGTTCGGCTGCGCCGACGTGCGCATGGCGCCGTACCCTTGAGCAGCGCCGGCGCTTCTGACGGCATGCTCGAACGTCGAGCGCGGCATCCATGACGGGTGCCGCGCTCTGCGTTCTCGATGCCGGCAGGGGCTACTCGACGTTTGCTTGCGCGACCGCTGCCCACGTTCGGCCGCAGGCGACCCTTGAAAAACGCGAGTGCGGCATCTATGACGGGTGCCGCACTTTGCGTCCTTGAGGCCAAGCGGAAATAGCGATGCGCCAGTCTTCGTTCGCAGCCGCAGTCGTGATCGCGCTGCTCGTGTTGCGCGCTTCGGCCGCGCACGCCGGCGGGCTCGAGTACCAGGGGCAAGGCGCCGCGGCGCTGGGCCGCGCGGGCGCCGTCACGGCCAAGGCTACCGACCCGATGGTCATCGCGGACAACCCGGCTGGGCTGGCCGAGCTGCGCGGCTCCCAGTTCATGGTGGACCTCAACCTGGCCTTGATGCACGCGTGCTACGAGCCGGCGGGATACTACGGCTGGGGTCTGTATCTCGGAGGTCAGAGCAGCGTGCTGAGGGACCGTGCGACCGGAGAGAGCCGCACGCTCGACCTCAACGACAAGATGAATCCGGACGAGCCCTACTACACGACGCCGCTCGACACGGTGTGCCTGGACCAGAACGTCGTGCCGGTGCCGCAGATCGCCTGGAGCACCCGCTTGACGGAGAAGCTGGGCATCGGCGCGGGTCTGATCTTTCCGGCAGTGTCGCCCGGCGGTCACTGGGGCGGGCCCAACGGAATCATCCACGGGCGGGACGGGCTGCTCTATCCGTCCCCCGCGCGCTACATGCTGCTGAGCAGCAACAACCTCGGCCTGTTCCCGAACATCGCCGCCGGCTATCGCATCGCCAAGTGGTTGCGGCTGGGCGCAGCGCTGGAGTGGGGCATCATCGCCGTCAACACCCAGACCATGGCCGGCGTGCAGGGCGGAACCATTCCCGCCGACGACATCGTCGCGCGCATCAAGGCGCAGGACTGGTTCGTTCCCGCGTTCACGGTGTCGGCGCACCTTGTGCCGATCGACGCGCTCGATGTCGTCTTCTCCTTCCACTACCAAGACGACGTGCGCACCCACGGCAAGGCCAGCCTGATGACGGGTGAGTTCTCTCCCGGCGGGCAGCCGTACAACAACGAGAACATCAAGATCTATTCGCTGCGGCAGCACATGCCGTGGAAGCTGCGCGCGGGCATACGTTATGCCGATCGCCTCGCGCCGCGGCCCGTCGGTACGGGTGCGGACGAGGCGGATCCCTCGAATGCGTACGTCATCCACGACGCCCTCCAAGACGAGCGCTGGGATGTCGAGCTCGATCTCGGCTACGAGCTCAACGGGCGCAATCAGAGTCAGGTTCTCGACTGGTGCGAGTTTCAGCCGCCGCGGCCTGGGGCGACCGTTCCGGTGTGCACCACGGCGACGCAGCAGAAGCTGGTGTTCAAGGCGGCGGATCCCATGGGTAGCGTCCCGATGGTCGACGGTCCCGCGCAGACCGTGATCGAGAAGCACTGGAAGAACCAGCTCACGGCGAGCCTCGGCGGCACGCTCAACCTGCTGCCCGGCGTGGTCGGCGTCAGTGCAGGCGTGAACTACGAGACGCGCGGCATCGATCCCAGTTACATGCAGATCGACTTCTTCCCGGTTTCGCGCGTGGGGCTGAGCGGTGGTGTGATCTTCCGCGTGGCCAAGTCGATCGACCTCGTCGCCTCTTACGGACACATCTTCCAGGAGACGATCATCGCGGCGCCGCCCCCGCACCAGGACCGCACGGTGATCTCCGACTGCCAGGCCGGCAACACGATGGATCGCTCTCAGTGCCTCGCGCCCGTGGGCCAGGTCGGCGCCATCGACAAGTCGACCGGGCCCTTTCTCGTCCGCGGCGAGGTCCCACCGCCGCTCGAGGCGGCCTCGCAGGGCACGCCGGACGCCACGGCCAAGCTCCAGCAGAGCGTGAGCACGAATCCACCCGGCCAGCCGCCCTACGTGGTCAACTCCGGGCGCTACAGCTCCCACTTCGACGTGATCGCGGTGGGGGTGCACGCGCACTTCTGATTGTAACCGGGAGGGTCACGCGACCCTCCCGCCCCACCGGCAAAGCCGTTGGGGCCCCACCCACCTGCGGGGCTCGCTGCGCTCGCAGGTGATTGGGAGAGGTAGTGCGTCGGGTCACGCGACCCTCCCGCCCCACCGGCAAAGCCGTTGGGGCCCCACCCACCTGCGGGGCTCGCTGCGCTCGCAGGTGATTGGGAGAGGTAGTGCGTCGGGTCACGCGACCCTCCCGCCCCACCCCCGGATTGCCGGGGACGTGCGGGTTTCCGGTTGTGGTACATGCTAGCCGAACCGCGGCTATGACTTCTCTTAGGTGCTTTGCGCTGTGTGCGGGCTCGCTCGCCCTGCTCGCGTCGGGGGCGCGTGCCGAAACCCTGCAGGCGCCGATCGGCGGCAGGCCGATTTCGCTCGGAGATGCCCGGGTCGCGTGCGACGCCTCGGTCGGCGGCTGGAGCGCGGAGGCCGGCGGGCACATGCTGCGTCCGCCCAGCGATGCCGACGCCATCGGCGAGGCGGTCGTGCTCAAGATCGCGCCCGACGCGAGCGCCTGCGCCGATACCACCAGCACGCTGACACTGGTGGCGACCGCGCGCTGGCCTGCTTTCGACCTGGCCTCGCTGGTGTTTTCGCCCGACGACGGGCGTCTGGACGCGAAGGGACACCGGCTGCAGGGCGTGAGCGTGGTGTGGTCGAGCGACGGCGATCACGGCAGCGACATGTGCCGAGATCCGACGACCGAGGGGGGCAGCCAGCGGTGCACCTGGGCGGTCGCGCGCGGCGCCTCGGCCGATCCCAAGGTGACGTCCTTCAGCTGGCTTCCGCGCGGCGCCCGCGGCGGCCCCGACGTCGTCAACTACGACTCGGAGGGAATCCCGGCCAAGCCCGGCAGCTTCACCCTGGTGCCCGCGCGGGTGACGTTGACCCGGCTGGTGCCTGCCGAGGCGGCGGTCGATCTCGCGACCGGTCAGGGCGAGGTGCCGCTGATCCATCCCGAGACCGTGGCCTCCGCGGATTGCGGCGCGCTGCAGTGCGAGATGACCAACGGCAAGCTCACCGTGCGCGGCGCCTCGAGCCTGGTCAATTCGCTCGAGGTCAAGCTGCGCCTGCTTCCGCACGTGTTCCTGCTCAAGCAGGAAGCGCTCGACGCGCAGCCCAGCGTCAAGCTCTCGGTGCTGCACTGCCCGATGTCGATCGTTTCCGGCGCGCCGGTGCGCGGCAACGACGGGGCCAAGGTGATCGTCAGGTTGGAAGGGCGCTGCGGGCGCGACCCGTCGACGCTGCGCTTCCTGACCGACCACAGCCCGCTCAAGGTGCTGGAGACGGCCAACGATCAACAAGCGACCTACGTGCTGCTGCGCCTGGGAGACGTCGACGACGACAGCGTCACCATCACCGCGATGCGCGGCGAGGGCGAGGGCATCGCGTTGGCCGTGGCGCGTGCGCCCACGCGAGGCGCGCCGGCGGTGCGCGCCTCGCTCGAGCTGCCGGGCTTTCCCAATCTAGGCTTCATCCCCAACAATCGCGCCGCCGTGGTCCACGTCTCGCCGGCCGGCGAGCACCTGCACTTCGCCCTGCTGCCGATTGAAGGCGTGTACAGCGTTGGGCACACGCACGGCAACGTGATGACGATTCGCGGCGACCCCAATGCGGCCGGCCTTGCCCAGCTCAGCTTCGGCCTGCGCGCGGACGGCTTGCCCGGGCCGATGGCCGACGCCGACCTGGCGGTGCTGTCCGATCCGCTGCAGCGGAGCATTCACGAGGCCAACATCCCGGCACCGATCGGCGCATCCGTGTTCGGCTCCTCGCCGCTGATCGAGCTGCTCTGCGGCGGCGGGCCCGTCCCGCTCGAGCGCGTCACGCCCGGCGTGACCGCGCACCTGCCGTTTGCGCTGCGCGACACCTGCCGGGTGGTGTTCCACCGCGAGCGGCTCGCCCCCGAGTACGGCACGCAGAAGCTGCAGTTCGAGATCGAGGTGCTGCGTCCCGACGGCGCCGCGCGCGGCGACGCCCGCGTGTCCGAGGTGATGACCTTCCGGGCGGGCCGGGATCCGCGCTACGCCTGGATCCACGGGGTGGTCGACCCCTTCGATCGCATCGTGGTGCGGGTCTCGCTGGAAGCCGACGAGGCGCACTATATCGGTGCTTCGGACATCAAGACCGGCGCCCCGGCGGCGCAGTGGTCCGCGGTGATGGGCACCGGCCACGCGCGCCTGTACGGCACCACCACCATCCCCACCGGCCTCTACCGCCTCAGCACCCGCGACTACAGCGGCTTGCTGTCGCTCAACTTCGGCGTGATCTCGCGGTTGACCTGGCTCGACTCCGAGGGCCATGAGGGCTTCTTGGGCCTCGAGGGCGGAATCCTGGTGCTGGGCTTGGCCAGCCCGCCGATCACGGCGACGGGCAAGCCGACCGAGCCCGAGGTCGGCGCCGTGCTCGGTCTGGGCCTGAGTGTGCCGATCGCCAATCGCTCCACCGTGACCCAAGCGTCGGTCAACCTCCATGCGTGGCTGGAAGCGGACCTCACCCACCCCTCGGGAGCGAGCACTGCTAGCCGCTATGCCGTGATCGTCGGCCCGAGCATCTCGTTCGGCAACGTCGGGGTCAATCTGTGAGCCAATCGTGCCCCGTGGCGTCCTGACGGGGATTCCTGGGTTGCGGGCCCCGGAGCGACCGGCAGGCGAGGACCCCGCTGCGAGGCGCGCGGACATGACCGCCGCGGAAGATCTGGCGTGCGGCGTCCTTTCCGGGCTACAAACGGTACGGCTGGAGCACGCCGCGGCCACGGCGATCCAGGCGGGGTTGCGAATGCGAGCGTACGTCGAGGCGAGGTGGACGCCCACCGATATTGGGGGTGCGCGATGAGTCGCTCGCGGATGATTCTGCTGGTCGAGGACAACCCTGACGATGTCGAGCTCACCTTGCGCGCGTTCGAGCGCAACGGCCTTGCCAATCAGATCGAGGTGGTCAAGGACGGCCAGGACGCGCTCGACTTCCTGTGGGTGAGGGGCGCGCACGCCGGGCGCGACGGCAACGTGATGCCCGAGCTCGTGCTGCTCGATTTGAAGCTGCCCCGGGTCGACGGGCTGGAAGTGCTGCGGCGCTTGCGCGCCGATACCCGCACCAAGCGACTGCCGGTGGTGGTGCTCAGCTCGAGCAACGAGGAGCGCGACCTGATCTCGAGCTACGATCTGGGCGCCAACAGCTTCGTGCGCAAGCCGGTCGACTTCACCGAGTTCCTCGAGGCGGCCCGCCAGCTCGGGCTCTACTGGTTGCTGCTCAACCAGCTGCCACCCAGTTCCGGCGCTTCCGGAGCCGATGGATGAGCAAGGCGCTGCGCGTGCTCCTCGTGGAGGATTCCGAGGACGACTGCGAGCTTTTGATCCGCGAGCTCAGGCGCAGTGGCTACGAGGTCGACTGGATGCGCGTCGACACCGCGCCGGCGATGCGCGCGGCGCTACAGGAAAGCAGCTGGGACATCATCCTGTCGGACTATTCAATGCCGGGCTTCGACGCGCCGGGCGCGATCGCGGTGCTGAAGGAATCGGGTCTCGACCTGCCGCTACTGATCGTATCGGGCACGGTGGGCGAAGAAACCGCGGTCGATGCGCTCAAGGCCGGCGCGGGCGACTTCCTGGTGAAGGGGCGTCTGGCGCGCCTGGCGCCGGCGATCGATCGCGAGCTGCGCGAGGTCGAGGTGCGCAGGCGGCGCCGGGCGGTCGAGGAGGCCCTGCGCACGAGCGAGCTGAAGTACCGGCGCATCGTGGAGACTGCCCAAGAGGGAATCTGGCTGATCGACGAGCAGGCGCGCACCACCTACGTGAACCAGCGCATGGCCGCGATGCTCGCGACCACGGCGCCCGAGCTGCTGGGCGTGTCGATGCTCGAGCTGATGGACGACGAGTGGCGCGAGATCGCGCGCGCGAAGCTCGCGCGCCAGAGGCAAGGCGCGTCCGAGCAGTTCGAGCTCAAGCTCAGGCGGCGCGACGGCCGCGAGCTATGGGCGCTGCTGTCCACCAGTCCGGTGATGGACGACGCCGGCGGTTATGCCGGCGGGCTGGCGATGGTCGCGGACGTCACCGAGCAGCGCAAGCTGCAGACGCAGCTGATGGTCTCCGATCGCATGGCCGCCATGGGCATGCTGGCCGCCGGCGTGGCTCACGAGATCAACAACCCCCTGGCCAGCGTGATCGCCAACCTCGAGCTCGCCGCCCCCATCACGCAGCAGCTGAAGAGCCCGACCGGTGACGGCGGGCGTCAGGCCGAGCTGGCCGAGCACCTGCAGGACGCCCGCGAATCGGCCGAACGAGTGCGCAGCATCGTGCAGGACCTCAAGCTCTTCTCGCGGGCGCAGGAGGACAAGCGCGAGCGGGTCGACGTGCGCCGCGCGCTCGATTCGTCGATCCGCATGGCGTGGAACGAGATCCGCCACCGCGCCAAGCTGGTGCGCGAGTACGGTGAGGTGCCGGCGATCGACGCCAACGAGTCGCGGCTGTGTCAGGTCTTCCTGAACCTGCTGATCAACGCCGCCCAGGCGATCCCGGAGGGTCAGGCCGACCGCAACGAGATCCGCGTATCGGCTCTGGCGCGCGACCAGCGCGTGGTGGTCGAAGTGTGTGACACCGGATCGGGCATGTCCCAGGAAGTGCTGCAGCGGCTCTTCACGCCGTTCTTCACCACCAAGCCGATCGGGGTCGGCACCGGTCTCGGCCTCTCGATCTGCCACCGCATCGTGAGCGCTCTGGGCGGCGAGATCAGCGTCCAGAGCCAGGTCGGCGCCGGCAGCGCGTTCAAGATTGCGCTGCCCTTCGCCAAGACCGTGGCATCCGAGCGTCCGAGCACACGGACCAGCGTGCACGCCGTCGAAGGCCGGCGCGGGCGCGTCCTGGTGGTGGACGACGAGCCGATGATGCTCAAGGTGGTGCAGCGCGCGCTTTCCAGCGAGCATGAGGTGGTGGTCACGCTGATCGCGCAGGAGGGGCTCGACATGATCGCCGGCGGCGAGCGCTTCGACGTGATCCTGTGCGATCTGATGATGCCGCGGGTGACCGGCATGGACTTCCACGCCGAGCTGTTGCGCACGGCGCCCGAGCAGGCCAGGCGCATCGTGTTCCTGACCGGCGGCGCATTCACGGCGCGCACGCGCGCATTCCTGGACGAGGTCGACAACCCCAGGCTGGAGAAGCCGTTCGAGCTCACGGCCCTGCGCGCGTTGGTCAACGAGTCCATGGCGCAGAACGGACAATAGGACGCGCGAGATGCGGGCGCCGATCGAGCTGACCAACCTGCACCTGCTCAACGCCTCCTGGCTGGTGCTGATCATCCTGGCATCGGTGCGCCTATTCGGGCTCGGGCTCGAGCGCGAATACCTGCTGGCGACGCTGCGTACCTTCGTCCAGTTGTTGCTGTTGGGAACGGTGCTCGGTTGGATCTTCGAGCACGCGACGGTGTGGCTCGTGCTCGGCGTGGTCAGCATGTTCGTCGCGGTCAGCGCCTGGACCGCGGTCGGCCGCCAGGAGCGCAAGGTGCCGGGGCTGCTGTGGCACGTCGGCATTTCCCTGACCTCCAGCGCCGCCGTGCTCACGATCCTGGTCACCGCCTGGGTGATCGAGGTGCGACCCTGGTGGACGCCGCAGTACTTGATTCCGCTTGCTGGCATGATCGTGTCGAACTCGATGAACGCGGCGGCGCTGGCCATCGAGCGCCTGCGCTCGGAGCTGTCCGTGCGCAGCGGGGAGGTCGAGGAGTTACTCGCGCTGGGCGCCAGCGCGCGGCAGGCCGTGGACGTGGCGGCCAAGGCCGCGTTGCGGGCGGCGCTGCGGCCGAGCCTGAATCAAATGTACGTGGTCGGGCTGGTCTCGATTCCCGGAACCATGACCGGGCAGATCCTGGCGGGCCTACCGCCGGGCGGCGCGGCGCGCTATCAGATCCTGGTGATGCTGCTGTGGAACGCTGGCGCCACCGCGACCTGCGCATCGCTGGTGTGGCTGAGCTACCGCAGGTTCTTCACACCGGCGCTGCAGCTCAGGCACGAGCTGCTGGCCGCTGCATGAGCGCCGCGTTTCCCAGGCCGGCGCTGCGCCCGGGCATGCGCGTGCAGGTGATCGCGCCGGCCGGGCCGTTTCCCGCGGACGATTTCGCGCGCGGCCTGGCGCGGCTGCGCGAGCGCTACGACGTGCGCCACGATCCCGCGATCGAGGAGCGCAGCGGATACCTCGCCGGTTCCGACCAGCGCCGCGCCGCCGAGCTGCGCGCGGCGCTGCACGATGACGCGGTGCAGGCGATCGTCGCAGCGCGCGGTGGTTACGGCTCGACTCGCCTGCTGGGCTCGATCTCGGCCGACGAGGTCGCGCGCTATCCCAAGCTGCTGGTGGGTTTCAGCGACGTGAGCGCGCTGCACGGGCTGTGGGCGCGCGCAGGGCTGGGCTCGCTGCACGCGGCTATGGTGGCCGGACTGGGGCGCTGCGCCGAACCGCTGCTGCAGCGTTGGATCGCAGCGGTCGAGGGCGCCCAGCCGGCGCCGCTGCGCGGCTTGCAGGCGCTGGCGGGCGGGCGCGCGCGAGGCCGGCTGCTGGGCGGAAACCTTGCCGTGCTGAGCGCGTTGCTCGGCACGCCGCACGCGCCGCCGCTCGCAGGCTGCGTGCTCTTCTTGGAGGACGTGGGCGAGCGGCCCTATCGTGTGGACCGCATGCTGACGAGCTGGCTCCAGTCTGGCGCGCTTGCCGGCGTACATGCGATCGTGCTCGGCGCCTTCACCGATGCCGAGCCGGGCCCGGACGGAGTGCGCGTGGAGCAGGTGCTGCAGGAGCGGCTCGGCTCGCTCGGCGTGCCGGTGCTGGCGGGCTTGCCGGCGGGCCACGTCGACGACAACCTCGAGCTCCCGTTTGGCGCGATCGCCGAAGTCGACGCCGCGCGCGGGGTGCTTTCCTTCGAGGCGACGGGCGCATGAGGCGGACGCTGCTCGGCCTCGCGCTGGCCGCGAGCATGCTGGGCTGCGGTAGCACGCTACCGCGGCGCTACGTGATCGAACGAGACCTCGACGGTTTCGCTTACCGGCGCTTTCAGAAGACGCTCGACGTCGAGTTCGCGGTCGAGGGCAACCAAGCCACCGGCTATACCGCCACCTACCTGCAGCGCGATGCCGGCACGCAGGTCGCGGTCGCGACCGCGTTCGTCACCGTCTACCAGAGGGCGGCCTCGCTCGCCGCGGAGGTCGGCGAGCGCGTGCGCGCGCTCGATCGCTACAAGGTGGCGGTGCGCGAGGTCGGCGACGGCTACGCGTGGGTGCTGGACGCCGGCCCGAGCGAGCGCTGGGCCGTGTGGGTGTCCGGGCGGCACGTGATCAAGCTCGGCGCACCGCAGGGCCAGGAGCTGCCCGAGGCTTTGGCCGACGCCTACGGCGCGCTCTATCCCAGCGACCTCGACGAGCACGGCCACGCCTTGCCCGACGCAGCGAGCCGCGGCCCCTCCGCGCGCGAGCGCAAGGAGAGCGGCGAGCAGGAGCGCGAGATACCGCACTACCTGCGGCAGAACGCGCCACGCTGAGGTTGTGCGCGCGGCACGCCCGGGCCGATTCCTCCGCGCAGCGGACGTGGCATACTGCCGCACGATGACGGCCAGGAGCCCCGAGCAGCAGCGCGCGCACCTGTTGCGTCTGGCGACCAACGCGTCGGTGGCGACGGCGCTGTCCCTGGCCGCGGCCAAGGCGGTGGCCTGGTCGTTCACCGGATCGGTGGCGGTGCTGGCCTCGCTGGTCGATTCGCTGATGGACACGGGCGCATCGCTGCTCACGGCGCTGGCCGTGCGCTACGCGCTCAAGCCGGCCGACGACGATCACCGTTTCGGTCATGGCAAGTCGGAGGCGCTCGCGGGTTTGGCTCAGGCCATTTTCATCACCGGCTCGGCGGCGTTCCTGATCTTCCACGCGATCGACCGGCTGCTGCATCCCCATCGGCTCGATGCGGTCGCCGCCGGCATCGTGGTGATGGGCGTGTCGATGGTCGCCACGCTGGCGCTGGTGATCTTCCAGCGCCATGTGGTGCGCGAGACGGGCTCGGCCGCGATCAAGGTCGACGCATTGCACTTCGTCAGCGACCTGGCGACCAACTTCGGCACCATCATCGCGCTCGCGCTCGCCGGCTTTGGCTTCGATCGCGTCGACCCGGTGCTCGGCATCGCGATCGCCGCCACCACCGCGTACGGCGCGCTGCGCATCGGCTTGGAGACCTTCCAGGTGCTGATGGACCGCGAGCTCCCGACCGAGGTGCAGGAGCGCATCCGCAGCATCGTGCTCGCCCACGGCGAGGTGGTCGGCGTGCACGACCTGCGCACGCGCCAGTCGGGCCCCACCACGCTGATTCAGTTCCACCTGGAGATGGACGGGCAGATCTCGCTCAACGACGCCCATCGCATCTCCGACGAGGTGGAGACGGCGATTCGCAAAGTCTTCCCGGGCGCCGACGTGGTGATCCACGAGGACCCCGCCGGCCTGCACGAGGTGCAGCACTTCAGCTGACGGGAGCGGCGACGAGGACTCGCGAGGATTCAACAGGAACGTCATTTAGCTCGGGCCGAGCAGCACCTCGGTGTGCAGGTGATCGCCCGTGCACAGGCTGCGCGTGAGCTGTAGACCCGCGGGCGTCGACCTGGCCACCAGCAAGGCGCGTCCGGTGTAGACTGCGCGCGCGCCGATCGGCGCCAGCGAGCCCGGCAGGATGGCTTCCATGCGATCGCGCGGCGCCTGCAACGGCAGCGACCAGCCCAGCGCGCGCAGCACCGGCGCTCCGTGCTCGCAATCGACCTGCAGGTCGAGCAGCGGCAGCTCCGCGGCGGGCGCGGGGTCGGTCGTCAGGCGCACCGCGCGTCGCACCGGCCCGCAATCGCCGCCCAGCAGCACCCTGTGGGCGTCGACGCGCGTCATGCCGAGCGGCGTGCAGCCGCTGAGCACTTCGTCGGCGCGCGCGTAGGAGGGATCCATGTGGATCGAGTACGCGGTGGTCGCCGGCGCCTCGCCGCTCCAGCTGCACAGCGCATAGTAGAAATGCCCGCGCAGCGCGGCCAGGCTTGCCGCGCCCGCGCGGCAGGGCTGCGGCACGCTGAGCCACGGCTCCTGGCGTCCTTTGGCCACCACGCCGAGCTCGCGGAAGCCGAAGCCTGTGCACGGACCCACGCCCGATTCGATGCACTCCGAAGGGCCGCTCTCGAACAACATGCGCAGCCTGCCGTCCGGCGCGCCGGCCAAGGCGATGTGCCCGCGCGCGGCCGTGCGCTCTCCGGGGGTGCCGGCCGCGAGCAGGGTGGGCTCCGCCTTGGGCGCGGCTCCGGCGGGCTCGAGCACCAGCGCGCGGGTGCGCGTGCGCGTCGCGCTCGATTCGATCCAGCCCACTGCCAGCCGCCCGCCTCCCTCCGCGATCGCCAGCTCGACCACCTCGTCCGCGGTCTCGACCAGCGTCCGCTGCGGGCCGCGCGGATCGCCGAGCGTGCCGAGCGCGCGCAACAGGATGCGGCCGCGGCGGTCGTGCGCCGGGGCCCAGGCCAGCCACGCGCCGTGCTCCGCCAGCGCCAGGTCGAATGCCGCGTCGGTGCTGGGCTCGATCGGCGCCAGCACGGCCTCGCTCGTGAGCGGTGCGCTCGCGGGCGCGCGCGCGGCCCGGCCTTCGTGCTGCCCGCGGTGCCCCCGGCTGCACGCGAGCAGCGAAGCCGCCGCCAGCACCAGGCCTGCGGGCAGGCGTGGGCCCGCGCGCGCGCGGCTCGGCGGTCTCGATCGCGGCGCCACGGCCACCATGGTTCACGTGTGCCATCGCCGACACGCCGGTTTCAAGCCGCAAGGCGGGTCCGAGGCGCGTTGCGTGCTGGCACCGGCCGGCGTTCCGGGCTATGTCAGGCACTCGGTCGGGCCCGCGTGAGCAGGCCCGGCGCCGCGCGCTGGGATGGTGGGTCAGGAGGTCGGTATGTCGGATCGCACCAAGCTGGTGATTGGCGCAGCTACGATCGCGCTCGCCGGCGCGTGGCTGAGCCCAGCCCGCGCGCACGCCCATTTCACGCTGCTCAAGCCCGATTCGTGGCTGGTCGAGGACGCGCTCGGCGGCCCACAGAAGGGCGGCCCTTGCGGCCCGGGCGGCTACGACGACGTCGAGCCGGTTCCTTACAGCAGCGCGGTCACCACCTTTCATGCCGGCGACACCGTCAGCGTGCAGTGGCAAGAGGAGATTTACCACCCCGGCTATTTTCGCATCGCGCTTGCGCCGGTCGCCGCGAAGGACGCGACCAGCACGGATTTCCCCGACCCGCCGCTCACCGACGCGGTCGCTTGCAACTACGACAAGGCGGCTGTGCCGACAGGTGCGCACGACAACGTGCTCGCGGACGGGCTATTCATGACCGACACCCAGCTCGCGAACAATCGCAGCTTGATGCAGGACGTGACGCTGCCCAACCAGCCCTGTGATCACTGCACGCTGCAGGTCGTGCAGGTGATGGAAGGGCACGGGCCTCCGAACTGCTTCTACTTTCACTGCGCGGACATCACGATCCTGCCGGCCGACGGGAGCGCGGGCGCCGGAGGCAGCACGGGCGCGGCAGACGGTGGTGTGGTCGATGCGGGCGTGATGGGCACGGGCGGCATGGCGGGCTCCACCACGCCCCCCGGCACCGGCGCCACCGGCGGCTCGGGCACCCCACCGCCAGGCGCTGGCGGAAGCGGCGGCGGGGCGGCGGGCATGGGCGGCGGTACGGTCGGGACGTCGCCGCCGTCGGGAACCGGGACCGGAGCCGCGTCCGGTGCGGCGACCGGCGGGTCGGCTGCGTCGACCGACAGCAGCATGGGCGCGGCCGGGGCCGGCAGCGGGCACAGCGGTGGGTGCAGCGTGGACGCGCACGGCTCTCCGCATTCGGCATTCGCGTTTCTTGCGCTCGTGCTCGCGGGCCTCTGGCAGCGCCGCCGCGACTAGCACCCACCCCTCGGCACCTGGCCGCGCGCCGCCCACAATCTCCCAGCCGAACCCCGTTTCGATGCATGCCCGACCTTGGCTATGATCGAAACGTGGCGAGAAGCTCTTCGCTGCTCGGTGCTCTGGCTCTGCTGTACACCGTGGTTTCCCTGGCGACATTCCACGCCCGCGCGCGCGCCAGCAACCCGGGCTCGCCCAGCCTGCGGCCTCCGCCCGAGCTGCGCAGCTTGTCGCTGCGCTATCCGTGGCGAGGCCACCTCGAGCGCGGCGTGCAGGTTCCCGAGAGCGACCGCATCCGCTACGTGGACGAGTACCGCGAGCACCAGCGGTTCTTCGGCACCTGGCAGCTGGCGCAGCTGGTCGAGCGCGGTGCGCAGCGCGTCGCCGACACCCACCCTGGCGCCCGCCTCGCGCTGGGCGAGCTCTCGGCCGAGCACGGCGGCGCGATTGCCGGCCATCGCTCGCATCGCAACGGGCGCGACGTGGACATCGGCTTCTACCTGCTCGACGACGAGAGCAAGCCCGCGGTGGCGCCGACCTTCGTGCGCATGCGCGCGAGCGGACGGGGTCGCTACGCCGGCCAGCGCTACCACTTCGATGACGCGCGCAACTGGGCCCTGCTCACAAAGCTGCTCGATGACCAGGCCGCGCGCGTCCAGTACATCTTCGTCTCGCGTGCGATGCAGCATCGGCTGCTCGCGCAAGCGGCGGCTGAAGGCGCGCCCGACTGGCTGGTCGCGCGCGCCAAGACCGTCATGTTCGAGCCGACGCATGGCAACCGCCACCAGAGCCACTTCCACGTGCGCATCTACTGCCCCGAGCAGGACCGCCCGCTGTGCAAGGACCGGCCTCCGTACTACCCGTGGTACGAAGGCCCCCCGCCGGGCGGTGTATTCGCCAGCGTCGATGGCCCGTTGAAGTAGCGCGCACCGGCGTCGACAACAGCCTGCCCTGCGCTATACCCCGGCGATGTTATCGCGAAGCGCGCGCTACATGGTGCTGAGCGCGTTCGCGTTCAGCGTGATGACCCTGTTCGTCAAGCTGGCCGGCCGCCGGCTTCCGTCGCAGGAGTTGGTCACCGCCCGCGCCGCCGTCACCCTGGTGCTGAGCTACGTCGCGCTGCGACGGGCCAGAGTGCCGCTGCTCGGCAGCCGCAGCCCGCTGCTGTGGCTGCGCGGCTTGACCGGATTTCTCGCCCTGTCGTGCGTGTACTACGCGGTCACGCACATGCCGCTGGCCGAGGCCACGCTGCTGCAGTACCTGCATCCGGCGTTCACGGCGCTGCTCGCGGCGCTGGTGCTGCGCGAGCGCCTCCACCCCGCCACCCTGGTCTCGATCGCGTTGAGCATGGGGGGCCTGCTGGTGATCCTGCGGCCGGCGACGCTGTTGTCTTCGGGACACGGCGCGGTCCCCACGCTGGCACTGATGGCGGCCGTGGGTGGCGCGCTGCTCACCGCCTGCGCCTACGTCATCGTACGCAAGCTCGGCCAGCGCGAGCACCCGCTGGTGATCGTGTTCTACTTCCCGTTCGTGGCGCTGCCCGCGTCAATCCCGGGGATGTGGCACACGGCGCTGTGGCCGGTCGGCTGGGAGTGGGTGCTGCTCTTGTTGCTGGGCGTGAGCACCCAGATCGGCCAGGTCGCGATCACGCGCGGGCTGCAGCTCGACCACGCCGGCCGCGCCGCCAGTTACAGCTTCCTGCAGGTGGTGTTCGCGGCCGTCTGGGGTGCGCTGTTCTTCGCCGAGGTGCCGTCGAGCACGACCATCGCCGGGGCCCTGCTGATCATGCTGGGCTCGGTGGTCAGCGTGCGCTTCAGCCCGCCGGCCGTCCCCGCCCCCCGGGCTTGACCGGCCGCGGGGGCTCCCGTTTCCCACAAAACGCCTGCGTTGTGGCGGCCGTCACATAGGCCCGTGGCCGCGCAGGTGGTAGGCTGGCGGTCACCGTGAGCGACGAGATCGACGACCGCGACAGCCGCCAGAGTCGCCAGTACCGCACGCCGTTCCGCATCGCGGGCTCGCGCGGCAGCGTGGTCTCGTCGCCCGACATGCCCGAGGACTACGACAGCATCCGTCCGGTCGCGAACCTGATGCTGGGCGCGGCGCACGCCGACGGAGTCTTCTGCGAGCAGGAGCGGCTCACCGTGCGCGGGCTGTTGTGTCAGCTCGTCGGCAGCGACATGCTGCCCGAGCCGCTCGAGCGCCAGCTTTCCGAATTCGATCCCGAGCGCTTCGACCTGCAGAGCGCGGTCGCCGACTTCGAGAGCCGCGCGCACACCACCTCGCGGCGCATGCTCGAGCTCACGCGCAAGGTCTGCGACGCGGACGGCACCATCGACCTGCGCGAGGACTCGCACATGCTGGCGCTGGCGCTGGCGCTGAGCCTGGCGCCGCCGCAGTACCGCGACCTGGTGGTGGCCGAATCGCGCGGCATCAACGGACCGGTCAAGCGTGCGCTCGATCTCGTGCTGGGCGGCTTCGGGCTGCTGCTGTGCGCGCTGCCCATGCTGTGCATCGCGCTCGCGATCAAGCTCGGCTCCAAGGGGCCGGTGCTGTTTCGCCAGCGGCGCTACGGCCGTGGCGGGCAAGAAATCGAGGTATTCAAGTTCCGCAGCATGCGCGTCGAGGAGAACGGCCCCACCGTGCGCCAGGCGCAGAAGGGTGACCCGCGCGTGACCCGGCTCGGGCGCTTTCTGCGACGCAGCTCGCTGGACGAGCTGCCGCAGCTCATCAACGTGGTGCGCGGGGAGATGTCCCTGGTGGGCCCGCGCCCACACGCGGTCGCGCACAACCAGCTCTACCGGCGGCAAATCGTCGAGTACATGCTGCGCCACAAGGTCAAGCCCGGCATCACCGGCTGGGCCCAGGTCAACGGCTGGCGCGGCGAGACCGACACGCTGCGCAAGATGGTCTACCGGGTCGAGCACGACCTGCACTACATCAAGAGTTGGAGCCTGTGGCTCGACCTGCGCATTCTCTGGCTGACCGTGTTCGGGCGCAAAGTGCGGCAGAACGCGTACTGAGCGGCTGGGATTCGGAAACCGCGCTCAGCTCTCGATCTGCAGGAGGCGGGGGAGCGGCAGCGGGTGCTCGACGTAGAGCCGGGTGCCGGCGCTCAGTCGCAGCCGGTGGCCGCGCCAGCGCACGTGACGGAAGCACGGGGCCGCCAGCCACACCGCGAGCGAGAGCAGCTCGCGTAGCGGCAGCAGCGGCAGCGCGCGCAGCAGCCCGCGCGGCCCGCGCAACAGGCTGAACAGCAGCGCGTCGCGTAGCGCGGTGGCGAGCAAGCCGTAGCCGAGCACGGGCCAAGGCGCGAGGCCGGCGAGCACCAGCAGCAGCGCGAACGCGAACGGGCTGGTGAGCGGCTCGAGCGCGTAGGCGATTGGCTGCAGCCGCAACCGCAGCATGGCCCAGCGCAGCTGGCGCGCGCAGAAGGCGCGCACGCTGGTCGACTGGCTGATGTTGTAGACCGGCGTGGAGGCCAGGCTCACGCCGTAGCCGGCCGCCGCGAACATGCGGCCGATCACGTAGTCCTCCGCCAGCACGCTCGCCACGCTCTCGAAGCCGCCCAGACGCTCGAACACCGAGCGCCGAAACAGCATCGACTTGCCCACCACCGCCGGGTAACCGAGCAGCTCGGTCGGCACCGCCACGCCCGCGGCCACCGGCCCGCACAGCTGCAGGTTCTCGAGCGTGGCCCCGAGCGTGCGCTCGCCGACGCCCGCGATGGGGTTGAACACCAGGCCGACGCCGGGGCGCGCGATCTCGGCCGCCAGCTCGCCGAGCCAGCCCGGTTTCACCGCCACGTTCGAGTCGCTGATCACCAGCAGGTCGTGGCTGACTGCGGCCAGCATGCCGCGCAGGTTGGCGACCTTGGGGTTCAGGCCGTCGCCGTTGTGCACCACGATGCGGCAGGCCCGCTGCGGATACTCCGCCTTGAGCTTGCGCGCCACCGCCAGCGCCGGGTCGTCCGGGTCCTGCACGCCGATCACGATCTCGTAGTCCGGGTAGCGCTGCTCGAAGAAGCTGCGCAGGCTCGCCTCGAGCGCCTGGTCCACGCCGCAGAGCGGCTTGAGCACGCTGATCGGCTCCGGGGCGGTGGCGGGCCCGGGCGGGGTCGCGGGGCCGCGCAGGCGCACCCGCGCCAGCACGGCGACCGCCAGCACCGACCACAGGCACACCAGTGCGGTCGCCAGCAGCGCGGCAGTCAGGCCGAGGCCAGTCCCGAGTGGGGGCATGGGAGTATTTTGGCCGATCGGCCAAAATTTCGCAACCCTCCGCCGGCGAGTGCCTGCCCGGGGCCGCGCTCAGCCGATCTCGGCGAAGCTCCGGATCACGGCGTGCGCTCCGCCCGGAGCTCGGGCGGCGTCAGGGTGGCGCGCGATCCGCAGCGTGCGCATGCCCAGCGCCGCCGCGCCGTCCAGGTAGCGGGCTTGGTCGTCGACGAACAGCGCCCTGCCGGGCGTCGCCGACACCCGTCCCAGCGCCTGCAGGAAGATCCCGGCCTCGGGCTTGGCGCTGCCCGCCTCGCACGAGAGCACCACGGCGTCGAATGCGTCCGGCAGGCCCAGGTGCTCGACGATCGGTCGCGTCGCGTGATCGCAGTTGCTGACCAGGACCACCGGCGTGCCGCGCGCGCGCACGCGGCGCAGCAACGGCAGCGCGTCGTCGTACAGATGCACGTGCCGCCGCCCCAGTGCGACCAGCTCGCGGGCGAGCGCGCGCAGCGCCTCGGGCGCAAGCCGTATGCCGCACGCCTCTGCGATCGCCCCGAGATCGCCCGCAAGGTCCGCGTGCTCGCCGCGGCTGCGCGCAGGCCGGGTCTGCATGTAGGCGTTCAGCAGCCGCTCCGCGCTGACGCCCAGCCCGCGCGCGACCGGCTCGCTCAGCGCCGGCCAGTCGGTCCACACCAGCGTGTCGTAGAGATCGAGCAGCAGCGCGTCCACACAACGACCGTAGCCAGGTCGCGGCGAGGCCCGCAAGGGCTCGGTCCGAGCACTCGCTTGCCGGTCGCTGCCGCGCGCACTACACCGGCCGCATGCGTGTTCGGCTGCGCGACCGCAGATGGCTGGTCCTGGGGCGAGACGTCGCGCTGTTCGCGCTGGTCTACTTTGCGCTGCAGGCTTACCAGCAGCGCGGCGCAGCCAGCGGGCCGGCGCCCGCCTTCGAGGCCACCGCGCTCGACGGCAGCGCGGTCTCGCTGGTGCATTATCGGGGCCGGCCGCTGCTGCTGTGCTTCTGGGCGACCTGGTGCCGCGTGTGCCAGGCCGAGCAGAGCAATCTCGTCGCGGTCTCGCGCGATCTCCCGGTGCTCACGGTGGCCAGCCAGTCGGGACCCGCGGCGCACGTCGCTGCCTACCTGCGCGAGCGCGGGCTCTCGCTGAAGGTGGTGGTGGACACCCGCGGCGAGCTGGCGCGCCGCTTTGGCGTCCGCGCCTTTCCCACCAGCTTCGTGATCGACGCGCGCGGCATCGTGCGCCAGGTCGAGGTCGGCTACACCACAGAGCTCGGCTTGCGCCTGCGCATGTGGCTGGCGCGGCTCTGACGTCGCCCGACGCGGTCACTTGGGCGTCGCAACCGGGGCACATTGCCGCTGCGCGTATTGGCGCCCCAGGGCCGCGCCCGCTCGATCGCGCTTTTCGACGAACGTCGCGTAGCGCATGTAGATCGGCGCAGCCTCGGCGCAGCGCCCGGCTTCCTTCAGCGCGTTGGCCTGGCCCCAGATCGCGAGCGAGGTTTCCCAGGCTTCGCTTGCTGGAAAGCGCTGCTCGGCGGCGCGATAGGCGGCCACGGCTTCGTCGAAGCGGTGCAGCGACAGCAGCGCGTCTCCACGCAGGAAGTAGCTCCATCCGTCGCCCGCGTCGGCGCGCAGCGCCGCGTCGGCGAGCTGCAGCGATCGCTGCGGATTGCCCCCGATTTCGGCGCTCGCCGCCTCCACCTGGAGCGCTGTATAGCGCGGCGGCGGTGGGGGCTGGCACGTCCTGGCCGCGTACTTCTTCGCCAGCCCGGCGGCCGCCTCGTCGCGGTCCGCCACGAAGCCCGCGTAGCGCTGGTAGAGCGGGGACGCGTCCTGGCAGCGGCCCACGTTTTGCAGCGCATTGGCCTGGCCCCAGATGGCGAGCGATTTGCCCCAGGGGTCGTCCTCCGAGAAGGCGCTTTCCGCAGCGCGGTATGCGGCCAGCGCCTGGTCGGTGCGTCCCAGCGAAACCAGGGCGTCGGCGCGCACGTAGTGACCCCACGGATCGCCCTGGCTGGCGCGAATCGCCTCATCCGCGAATGCGAGCGCGCCCCGATGGTCGCCCGCGACCTCGGCGTCGATCGAGCGGGTGGTCAACCCGTCCGCGCGTAGTTCGCTCGGAGCACGCACCCCGCTCTGCGGCGGCGGGCTCAGCTGCGCGGCTGCCGGGCTCGCGAATAGCAGGACGAGACCCCCGCCGACTGCCAGCGTGTTGTGTTTCATGCCCGTGCCTCCACCGAGGTGCTCATGCATAGGCGGTGCCAGCGCGCCCGGCCCGCGCGGCCCGTTGTCTCCAATCAACCCGCGCGCCGGCCTGCGGGTGTAGGCGATTGGCCGCCGCGGCGCCGGTCCGGTCGGGCCGCCCGCTCCCCGCGGCCGTCAGCCCGCCCGGATCGGGTCGGTCGTGGCACCGCAGGCAACTTTGGCGCTGCGCCGGCGTTTGCCGGCGGGGTATCGTGCGGAAAGCCCGCTGCGCGGCAGCGCGGGCGGCGGCCAACGGCACAACCCGGGAAGGACGACGCGATGCAGAGCTTCCGCGACAAGCTGGCGGTGATCACCGGAGCCGGCACGGGCATGGGACGCGAGCTGGCCAAGCAGCTCGCCAGCCAGGGCTGTCACGTCGCCTTCTGCGACGTCTCCGAGCCCAACATGGCCGACACCAAGCGCGCCTGCGAGCAGCTCGCGCCGCAGGGCGTGCGCGTCAGCAGCCATCGCTGCGACGTCTCCGACGAGGGGCAGGTGCTGGCCTTCCGCGACGCGGTCAAAGCCGCGCACGCCGCCGATCACGTCCACCTGCTGTTCAACAACGCGGGCATCGGCGGCGCCGGCAGCTTCTTGAAGGACGATCGCGCCGACTGGGACAAGACCTTCGCGGTGTGCTGGTTCGGGGTGTACTACTGCGCGCGCGCGTTCATGCCGCTTCTTGTAGCCAGCGACGAAGCCTGCATCGTCAACACCAGCAGCGTCAACGGCTTCTGGGCCTGCCTCGGCACCGGCGTTCCGCACACCGCCTACAGCACCGCGAAGTTCGCCGTGAAGGGATTCTCGGAGGGGCTGCTCACCGACCTGCGCGTGCACGCGCCGCACGTCAAGGTGGCGCTGGTGATGCCCGGGCACGTAGGCACCGACATCGCGATCAACTCGCGCGCGGTGCTGGGCAAGCCCGCAGCCTCCGAGATGAGCGCGGGCGAGGTCGCAGTCCTGCGCGCGGCCGCGGCCCGGCAGGGCGCGCCGGTCGATGCGCTCAGCGACGACCAGCTGCGCGCCTTCATGGCCCAGCGGCTGGCGGACTTCCGCGACAAGGCCCCGCTCTCGGCCGCTGGCGCCGCGAGCATCATCCTCGACGGGGTGCGCGAGGGCCGCTTTCGCATCCTGGTCGGCGAGGACGCCAAGCTGCTCGACCAGCTCGTGCGCCAAAATCCCGACGGCGCCTACGACCCCGGGTTCTTCGCAGGTTTCGGCGTACCGCGCAGGTAGCCGGGCAGCCGCTCGGGTGCCTCCGGCAGGCCCCTCGTCGCTGAATCCTGAATGATCTCGGAGCGGGCAATGGGATTCGAACCCACGACTTGCAGCATGGGAAGCTGCCACTCTACCAACTGAGTTATGCCCGCAACGGCCCGGGATCGTTAGCGAGTCGGCGCGGCGCCGTCAAGCTGCGCAGCCTGGGTGCCGGCGGCGGGGTAGGGTGCGACAAATAGCCGCATTGTTGGCGGACCGCGGGGGCACAACCATAGGGACGTGTCCGGATCCACGGTCGGCGGCAAGGTGCCGGGACGAGGAGTGACGGCCGATGGCTCGTGGAGCACGCAAGCGAACCCCTCTTTTGCTGTTGGGGGTCGGTTGCGCGCTCGCCTGCTCGGCAGCGCTGCCGCGAACGGCCGCGGCTTGCTCGATGTGCGAGACTGGCGACCCGACGCTGACCGTGATGGGCGCCCAGCAGCCCTTCGACCAGCGGCTGCGGCTGGCGCTCGAGCTGCAGTATCGCACCGACGCGCTCGGCCAGCCACACGTCAACCAGGTGAAGCTCAACGAGGAGCGGCTCGCGCTCTCGGTGGCCTACGCGCCGGTGAGCTGGCTGATGCTGTCGGCGTCGCTGCCGCTGCTCCGGCGCGAGCTCACCTACGTGGATCTGTCCAAGGACATGCTGATCACGCCGGGCGACACCGAGCTGCGCGCGCGCGCGTTCGTGTGGCGCGACCGCGACTTCGCGCCACACCACCTGCTCGGCCTGATCGCGGGCCTGCGGATCCCGACCGGACCGATCGAGCGCGACTCGAACGGTGCCTACCGCGCGCCCGAGCTGCAAGCCGGAAGCGGCTCGTTCGATCCGCTGGCCGGCGTGTCCTACGCGTTCTTCGCCGACCCGTGGTCGGTGTACGCGAGCGAGGTGGTGTACATCCCGACCCAGGGCACGGCGGACTACCGCGTGGGCACCTCCTGGCGCGGCACGCACACGCTGCAGTACCAGCTCGGCCATCACTTCGCCTTGCGCGCGGGCGCCGAGTTCCGGCTGGAGGCGCGCAGCAAGAACGCGCAGGGCTACGAGCCCGACACCGGCGGCTTCATCCTGTTCGGGGTGCCGTCGCTGGTCTGGAGCCCGCTGACCGACCTGGTGTTCAACCTGGACCTGCACATCCCGGTCGTGAACGCGCTCTACGGCTATCACGACGAGGGGCTGTTCGCGATGCTGGGGGCGGCCTATGACCTGTAGCAGGGC
The DNA here is from genome assembly GCA_963778655.1 of uncultured delta proteobacterium. Taxonomy (GTDB): domain Bacteria; phylum Myxococcota_A; class Polyangia; order Polyangiales; family JAFGIB01; genus CAVZVA01. The sequence goes on along the minus strand of CAVZVA010000002.1, from coordinate 404,087 downwards.
ACGCGCGCGGTCGTGGGCCGCGCGGCTTTCCGGTGCGCTGGCGCTGGCCGCGCTGTTGCCCGTGCTCGCGCGCTGCACCACGCACCAGGACGGCACTGCGGTCGAGATCGGAGTGATGCACCTGCCGGGGGCGGACACGCAAGCGGCGGCCAATCCGGCCGGTGCCGAGCGCAGCTTCACGACCGATCGCGGCTACGCCATCACGCTGCAGAAGGCCTACGTCGTGCTCAGCCGCGTGGAGCTGCTGCCGTGCGAGCAGGCGCGCCTCTGGCAGGAGCTGCGGGGGTTGCTGGGCCCGTCGATCGCGTACGCGCACGTGGCCAGCACCCCGACCGTGCTCGGCGTACCGCACGTGATCGATCTGATGGACAAGGACAACAGCGTGGTCTCGCTGGCGCGCATGGAGCCGCCCGCCGGGCAGTATTGCAAGACGCGAATCTGGATCGATCAGGCGGATCGCGACGCGGTCGACCTGCCGCTCGACGTGCCGATGGTCGGCCGCGCGGTCTATCTCGAAGGCAACTACCTGTCCCCCAACGGCGGCACGCAACAGCACCACTTTCGCTACTACACCAGCCAGCAGAGCTATCAGGAGGTGGGCTTCGTCGACACGCGCGACAAGCCCGCGACGCTCGAGCTCTCGAGCAACCACCTGATGGGCGAGCTGCGCATGGAGCTCGGCTACTACGCGGTGCTCGACGGCATGGAGATGGTCGAGGCGGACTACGAGCCGAACGCGTTTCAGGCGGTGCGCAACCTGCTGGCGAACGCGCGGGCGGTGCTGCCCGGCAGCGGCAGCCCCGCCATCACCAATCAGAGCTCGGCCTCGGCCGTGCGCCAGTGAGGGCTGGTTCGCGCCCGGCGACGATCCGTGGCAAAGTCATGGCCGCGCGTGCGAGGGGCTGCGCGCCAGGAGATTGAGGATGGACTCACGCACGCAAGATCAGTCATGGGCCGCGCACGCCCGCCAGAGCGCACCGGTCGTCGCGCAGGCCTCGGCCGAGCAGCGCGCGGCCTTTATCACCAAGACCTACCTGCACCTGCTGGGCGCGATCGTCGCCTTTACGCTGCTCGAGGCCCTGTGGTTCGCCACGCCCGTCGCGCAGACCATGTTGCGCTTCGTGATGGCCGGCCGCCTGGCCTGGATGCTCGTGCTCGGTGCCTTCATCGGGGTGGGCTACCTGGCGGACCGCTGGGCGCTGTCGAGCACGTCGGTGGGCAAGCAGTACGCGGGGCTGGCGTTGTTCACCGCGGCCGAATCGATCCTGTTTCTGCCGATGATCGCGGCGGCGGTCGTGGTGGGAGCGCAGAACGGCGAGAACCTGCTGTCCAAGGCCGCGCTGATCACGCTGATGATGTTCACCTCGCTGACCGGCATCGTGTTCGTGACGCGCAAGGACTTCTCGTTTCTGCGGGGCGTGCTGGCGCTCGCCGGCATCGCCGCGCTCGGCCTGATCGTGCTTTCGCTGATCTTCGGCTTCACGCTCGGAATGTTCTTCAGCTACGCGATGATCGCGTTCGCCTGCGGTTACATCCTGTACGACACCTCGAACGTGATGCTGCGCTACCGCACCAGCCAGCACGTGGCGGCGGCGCTCGCGCTGTTCGCCTCGGTCATGCTGCTGTTCTGGTACGTGCTGCGCATCGTGCTCGACCGGCGGCGCTGAGCGCGGCCGCGGCGACGGGACCGTCGCGCGTGTTGCAACCGTGTTACAACCGCTTGACCTCTTGGCCAACCCGGCGGCGTGCGCGTATACTTGCGGCCGAGCCGATGCGCCGCCAGACCTCCACCGCCCGTAGACCCGTGCTTGCGATCGCGCTGCTGGCGCTGTCCACGCAGGTCGCGAGCGTGGGCCACCTGCTGCTCGTGCGGCACACCATGTGCCCGGAGCACGGCGAGCTGGTGGAGAGCGCCGCGTCGGGCGGACCCGCGGCGCGCGCCGCTGCCGTTGCGCGCCGCAGCGCGTCGTCGGCGATTCGTGCCGACGCGGTGGCGCTCGAGGAGCACGGGCACGTCCACTGCGCGCTGGCCGCCAATCGCCGCGCGGCGCACACGCCCGCAGCGCTCGCCAGCGTGAAGATGCCGCCCTCGCCTGCGCCGGCCGCGCCTGCGTGCGCGCTCGCGCGCCCGCTTCTGCAGGCGATCTACGTGCTGGCGCCCAAAGCCTCTCCCCCGGTCTAGAGCACCGATCAGATTGAAACGCGCACGATTCACGGCACTGGCGGGCGCATGGCACGAGCACTCGCCGCTTGACGTAGGGTTCGCTACGCCTGCGGGCTCCTGCCCGCACCCTGCATCCCCCCATCACCGCGACTTCGCACACGTTTCAAACTGTTCGGTGCTCTAGGCCTGGCCTAGAGACTCTGGTTTGCCGCGCGCAGTCCTCGTGCCCTTGGTGCCGAGGGACGGTGTGACGCGGTGCAGACGCCGGCCTCACCGCCGCGCCGGACACCGCATGCGCGTGACGGCGTGTGGGCCGAGCCCGGCCTGCGCACGACCCATCGCTCGATTCGTTGCGCCGGCATCCGCCGCTGCGCAGCCATTTCCCCGCACGACCGAGCCGCTTTCGGCTCGGCGCGAAGGAGAGCTACGTGAAGGCCAACGATCCGGGTCCGCGCCGCCGCGGCGTGTGGCGGACCTCGAGCCCGACCACACGCGGCAGCTGTCGCCGGCCGACGCGGCGCGCGCGTGCGCGCGGCTGCACCCTGGCGCTGTGCGTGTGGTCGTGCGCGCTCGCGGCGCACGCACAGGACGCACCCGCGTCGGCGCAAGCGCCGGGTGCGAACGCGCAGCCCGTCCCGCCACCGGGCGCGCAGGCGCCACCCCAGCAAGGCGCACCGCAGTCCGCACCAGCTGAGCCGCCACGGACGCCGCCGGCGCCGGCGGCCGCGCCCGCTCCGGCGCCCGTGCAAGCCCCCGGTGCGCCCGCCACACCGCCCGCACCCCCGGCCGGCGCACCGGGCCCGGCGGCTCCCGCGATCACGCCGCCCGAGCTGTTGAGCCGTGTGGACGCGGTGTACCCGCAGGCCGCGCTGGCCGCGGGGCAGCAGGGCACGGTGGTGCTGCTGGTCACAGTGGACATCGGCGGCGGCGTGAGCGACGCCGAGGTCGCACAGAGCGCGGGGGCCGCGCTCGATCAGGCCGCGCTCGACGCGGTCAAGCAGTGGCGCTTCATGCCGGCGCGGCGCGGCAGCCAGCTGGTGGTGAGCCGGATCCGCATCCCGTTTCGCTTTGCCCCGCCAGAGGTGGCGGCGGTGGCGGCACCGGTAGCCGCGACGCCCGCGGCGCCACCGCCGGGCGCGGCCTCCGGCGCAGGCGCTGCACCCGCGCAAGCCGCCGCGCAGCAACGGTCCAAAGCAGCAGCCGCCACGCCACCGCCGGAAGCACCGATCGAGGTCACGGTGCGCGGGCAGGCGCGGCCGCCCAGCCGAGGCAGCTCCGACTTCCAGCTCGACATCGGCAACCTGGCCTCGGTGCCGCGCCAGAACGCGGCCGAAATGCTCAAGCTCGCGCCCGGCGTGCTGCTCACCAACGAAGGTGGGCAGGCGCACGCAGACCAGGTCTTTCTGCGCGGCTTCGACGCACGCGAGGGCCAGGACATCGAGTTCAGCGCCGGCGGCGTGCCGATCAACGAGGCCGGCAACCTGCACGGCAACGGCTACGCCGACACGCACTTCATCATCCCCGAGCTGGTGTCCTCGCTGCGCGTGGTCGAGGGGCCCTTCGATCCGCGACAGGGCAACTTCGCGGTCGCCGGCAGCGCCGAGTACCAGCTCGGGCTGGCCCAGCGGGGCATCACCGCCAAGCAGATGCTCGGCTCCTACGGCGCCTCCCGCACGCTGCTGCTCTGGGGCCCGGAGGGCGCGAGCGACGGCACCTACGCGGGCGTGGAGCTGTACCAGACCGACGGCTTCGGCCAAAACCGCGACGCGCGGCGCGCCAGCGCGATGACTCAATACGAGGGCCACAGCGGCCCGCACACCTATCGGCTCGCCGCCACCGCGTACTCTGCCAGCGCGCACACCGCGGGCGTGCTGCGCGAGGACGACTACGAGGCTGGACGGGTCGGCTTCTTCGATACCTACGATCCGCGCCAGGGCGAGGACGCCTCGCGCTACTCGCTCAGCGGACAGCTGGAGTCGCACTTCGGGCACGTGGTGCTGCAGAACCAGGTGTTCGGCATCGTGCGGCCGCTGCGCCTGCGCGAGAACTTCACCGGTTTTCTGCTCGACCCACAGGAGCCGAGCCAGCAGCCGCACGGCCAGCGCGGCGATCTGATCGAGCTCGACAACATGGAGGGCACGGTCGGCGCGCGCGGCTCGGCCGGCCTGTGGCAGAGCGTGCTGCACCAGCGCCAGCAGCTCGAGGTGGGCTACTTCGCGCGGGGCGACTTCGTCAGCAGCGCGCAGCGACGGATCGAGGCCGCCACCGGTCACCCCTACCACCTCGACACCGACCTGTCCTCGCGGCTGGGCGACGTCGGCATGTACGGTGACCTCGATCTGCGCGCGACCTCGTGGCTGGCCGCGCGCGGGGGGCTGCGCGCAGATCTGTTCAGCTATGACGTGCTCAACAAGTGCGCGGTGCAATCGGTCGCCCACCCCTCGCGGACCACCCCGCCCGGCGATCAGTCGTGCCTGACCCAGCAGGATTTCGGCGCCTACCGCGAGCCGGTGCAGGCGATCACCACCACCGGCGCGGCCGCCGCGCCGCGCGCCTCAGTGCTGGTCGGCCCGTTCTTCGGCGTGGGGGCGTCCGCGAGCTACGGTTTCGGCTACCGCTCGATCGACCCGATCTACATCAACCAGGACGCCAAGACGCCGTTCGCCAGCGCGCGCTCGATCGAGGGCGGCCTCAGCTACGACAAGCGCATCGGCAGCGTCGAGCTGGGCGCGCGCTCCACGCTGTTTCAGACCCGCGTCGACCGCGACCTGATCTTCTCCGAGAGCGCTGGGCGCAACATCCTGGGCGGCCCGAGCACGCGCACCGGCAACGCCAACGCCGTGCGCGTGACCGGCCGCTTTTTCGACGTCGCGACCAATGTCACCTACGTGCACGCCGTGTTCGACGATACCGGGCTGCTGATCCCGTACATCCCGGACCTGGTGTTCCGCTTCGACGGCTCGCTGTTCGACGACCACCTGCTGCAACGCACGTGGCAGCCGTTGGGCAAACCCTTCCGGGGGCGGCTGTCGAGCGGCGTGACCTATGTGGCGCCGCGGCCGCTGCCGCTCGGAGAGCGCGGCAACGCGCTGTTCACCGTGGATCTGAACGCCACGCTCGGCTGGTCGCTGTTCGAGCTCGGGCTCGCCGTCACCAACCTGCTCGACCGCCGCTACCGGCTCGGCGAGTACAACTACGCCTCCGACTTCCACAGCGAGCCGTTTCCGACGCTGGTGCCGGTGCGCCACTTCGCCGCCGGGGCGCCGCGCGAGATCTTCGTCACCCTGGCGGTGCACCTGGGAGGTGAGTCATGAGCGCGCGTGCGAGCTGGGCCGCCGCGTGCGTCGCGCTGTGGCTGCTTGCGGGCTGCACTGGGACCACAGGCTACGAGCACGTGGAATTTCACGCGGCCGCCGCCGGCGCGCAGGCCGCAACCGACGGAACGCTGGAATTCGACAACGGCGTCGGCTACCACGTGACGCTCACGCGCGCGCGGCTGCACATCGGCGCGGTGTACCTGAACCAGAGCGTGCCCTCGTCGGGCAGCCAGGCCACCGGCTGCATCCTGCCCGGCATCTACGTGGGCGAGGTGCTCGGCTCGCTCGACGTCGACGCGCTCTCGAGCAAGGCGCAGCCGTTTCCGGTCAAAGGCGACGGCACCACCTACGCCGCCAAGGCCGGCGAGCTGTGGCTGACCGGCGGCGACATCAACCGCGTGCAGGACACCACGGTGATCCTCGATGCCGCGGGCACCGCGGACAAGGACGGGATGCAGTATCCGTTCGAGGCCTCGGTCACGATCGGCAGCAACCGGGTGATCCCCTCGAACGATCCAGCGTTTCCCGGCCAGAACCCGATCTGCAGGCAGCGCATCGTCACCCCGATTCCGGTCGACTTCACGCTGCACGACGGCGGGCAGCTGCTGATCCGCGTCGATCCGACGGTGTGGTTCGCGGGTGTGGACTTCTCGATGCTCCAGCAGGCGCAAGCGGACCCGCCGCTGTACCGCTTCGACGACGCGTCCTCGGGCCCGGCCGAGATCAGCCTCTACAACGGTCTCCACGCCCGCACGGGTGCCTATCGGTTCGTCTGGAAATGAAAGCAAAGGGAGAGAAGGCCATGCACAAGAACATCATCGTGACGTCGCTCGCGCTGGCCGCGCTCGTGTTGGCGGGCTGCGCGAGCAACGGCGGCAGCGGCGGGGGCGGGACCGTCGAGCTCACGGCATCCGGCGAGGTGCTGGCGCTCGGCGGCTACGACTTTCCGAGCGATCCGGAGTTCGTCGACGGCTGGGAGGTGAAGTTCGACGAGCTGCTGGTGACCGTGGGCAACGTCACGCTGTCCGAGAGTCCCGACAAGTCACCGACCGACCAATCCCAGACCGGCAAGGCCGTAGCGCAGGTCAAGGGACCGTGGGCGGTCGACCTGCACAAGGGTGGCCCGCTGCAGGGCAAAGGCGGCAGCGACGAGCAGGCGATCAAGCTCGCCACGCTCGACAACCAGAACCTCAACGGCGGGGCGCCGTTCGACCAGACCGTGCGCTACGCCTTCGGGTTCGACGTGGTCGCGGCGACCGACTCCGCCAAGAAGCTGAATTTCGACGATGCCGACAACCAGGACTATGCGGACATGGTGCAGAACGGCTGGACCGTGCTCTACGTGGGCACCGCGACGTTCAAGGGCAGCGACTGCACCTCGACCGATCCGAGCTACGACTTCAGCAAGCTGCCGGGCACGGTGAAGTTCCGGCTCGGCTTCAAATCGCCGACCCACTACGTGAACTGCCAGAACCCCGACAACCAGGGCAAGGCGCTTGGCGACGAAGAGAGCCAGCGCGGCGTCCAGATCAAGGCCAATACCACCACCATCGCCCAGGTCACGATCCACACCGACCACCCGTTCTGGGAAAGTGTGCTGCACGACTCGCCCGCGCACTTCGACCCGCTCGCCGCGCAGGCCAAGGACGTGGACGGCGTTGCCACGGTGACGCTCGCCGACGTCCAAGGCGTCAATTTCACCGCGTTCACGGACAAGGATGGCAACAGCTTGCCCTGGCGCTCGTGCGACACGGCCAATTACACGCCGCCAGACAGCTCGAAGGCGATGGACTTCGACACCCAGGGCATTCCCTACGACCCGAGCGGCGACCCCGGCGAGGTGCTGCGCGATGACCTCGACTACATGACCTACAACCAGAGCACCCAAGGCCACCTCAACTCGGACGGCCTGTGCTTCGTGCAGCGGAAGTATCCGTCGCCGCAGTGACGGCCGAGGAGCAGCGATGAACACAGTCGATGCGATCAAGCAGATCTTGCTGCAGTCGGGCGCGGCCTGGGTGCTGTGGTTCCTGGCCGGGCTCTCGGTGCTCAGCGTGGCGATCATCGTGGAGCGCGCGTTCTACTACCGCGCAATGGGTGGGGACCTGCGCGCCATGGCCGAACGGCTCGACGGTCAGCTCTCGAGCGGGCAGTACACGACCGCGATCGAGGAGCTCGGGCGCTCGCGCTCGGTGGCGGCGGCGATCGCGGCGGCCGGCCTGCGCCTGGCGGAGCGCGGCCCGGCCGCGGCCGACAAGGCGATGCAGAGCGCGGTCGCGCTGCAGCGGGGCCAGCTCGAGCGCTGGCTCGCCTATCTCGGCACGCTCGGCAACAACGCGCCGTTCATCGGGCTGTTCGGCACGGTGGTAGGCGTGATCGGCGCGTTCGAGGAGCTCGGACACTCTGCACCCGGCCACGGCGGCGGGGCGGCCGCGACCCAGGTCGCCTCCCAGGTGGTGATGGCGAACATCGCGGGCGCGCTGGTGGCGACCGCGGTCGGCATCCTGGTGGCGCTGCCGGCGGTGGCCGCCTTCAACTACTTCCAGCGTCGCATCGCCGCCCTGCTCTCGGGCAGCGAGGTGCTCTCGAACCTGGTGCTGGCCTACCTCGCGCAGGGGCAGTGAGATGGCCGGCGGCGCGTCCTCACAAAACGGCGGCGGGATGATCACGGGCATCAACGTCACCCCGCTGGTCGACATCACGCTGGTGCTGCTGATCATCTTCATCGTCACCGCCAAGATCATCGTCACGCCCGCCGTCCCACTGGACCTGCCCAAGGCTTCGCACAGCGAGCAGCTGCAGGTCGTCTTCTCGATCATCCTGCCCGCGCAGGGCCCGGCGTTGGTCGACGGCGTGGCCACGCCCAGCGACGACGCCATGCTGAAGCTCGCGCAGCAGGCCAAGGGCCGCGACCCCGAGGTGCGCGCGGTGATCAACGCCGACGGCGCGGTCTCCCACCGGCGCGTGATGGCGGTGCTCGACCTGCTCAAGAGCGCGGGCATCGCCAAGATCGCGTTCGGCGCCTTGCCCAAGGAGGGGGCGGCGAAGTGAGCCACGGAGCCGCCCAGCCTGCGGGCCGCCGTCCCCGCATCGTGGACGTGGTGTTCGCCGCGTCGCGGGGCACGAGCTGGGGCGCGCGCGGCCTGCTGCTGGCCCTGGTCGCGGCGCTCGGCGTGCACGGCTCGCTGATCATGTGGGCCAAGGATGCTGGGCAGTCGCTGGAATCGTGGTCGGCGGATCTGGCGCTGCGCGTGCACGAGGCGCTCTCCGAGGAGGAGCTGGACGTCGCGCAGCCACCTCCGCCGCCGCCCACGCCACCTCCCGAGCCGGAAGCGCCCACGCCTCCGCCCAAGGCCGCGCCGCGCGTGCCGGTGGCGCGGCGCGAGGCACCTGCGGAGAAGCCTCAACCGCCGGCGCGGGCCGGCCGCATCCTGGCGCAGGCGCCCGACCCGAACGAGCCCGTGGATCTCACCGGGGAGACCTTTGTCAGCGGCATGGCCGACGCGTACGCGGGTGGCGTCACCACCGCGAGCGGCACCAGCCGGACGGCGGTCAGGGCCGTCGCGGCCGCGCCCGCGCCTGCCGCCAAGCCGCGCGCGCGCTCGGCCGGTCCTGATCGCTCGGGCCCTGTGTCGCTACCGGAGCAGGACTGGTCGTGCCCCTGGCCGCGCGAAGCCGAGGGCGAGCCGATCGACGAGCAAGTGGTGGTCATGCGTGTATGGGTGCGCCCGGACGGCAGCGTCGAGTCGGCCAAGCTGGTCCACGACCTCGGCCACGGCTTTGGTCAGGCCGCGCTGGCCTGCGCGCTGCGCACGCGCTTCACCCCGGCCAAGGATCGCGCGGGCCGCGCGATCCGCGCGCAATCGCCGCCGATCGTGGTGAGGTTCACCCGATGAGAGCGCTTCGCCCATCGCTGCGCTCGCGCCGCGGCGGCCTTTGCGCGCTCGCGCTATCACTCGGGCTTGCGCTCGGCGCGGCGGCGCTCGCCGGCTGCGGGCGCCGCCCGGCCTCGCGCAGCGACTGCGACGGGATTTTCGGCGCAATCGTAGATCGCGAGCTGCAGGAGCGCGGCTTCAGCGACAAAGCACTCGCCGCGCGCAAGAAGCAGGAGCTGCGCGCCCAGCTCGCCACCGAGCTCGGCCGCTGCGTCGGTCGCCCGCTGCGCCCCAACGCGCTCGCCTGCGTCGCCCGCGCCAAGAATGTAGAGCAGATCAGCCACCGCTGTCTGCACTGAGCCGCGACCGGCTCATGCTCTCGGGACGATCCGCCGTCGGGGACTCGATTCAACGTTGGGCGCCCCGTCAGTTGTCGGGCGCGTCGCAGACGAGCCACATCAGGAGATCGCCGCGCTCCTGGCTGGTCGGCTGCGGGGCGCAGGGTGGGGGCATCACGCAGCCAGCAACTGCGGTGAGGATCGCCCCGCTGCGCTTATGCTCGTGGGCGTAGCTGTCGAACGGCTTGTCGGCAGCCAGGCCGCCGACACGATGACAGGCGCTGCATCGATCCCGGAAGATCGTGGCGACCGTGGCGCTGTAGCTCGGGGCCGGGTCGGCGCACGCGCTCGGTACGTCGTTGGGGCAGTCGGCCCGCGGAGCGACGCTGGGATCGTAGGTGCAGACGCCGCCCTCGTGCGGCGGGTCGCCAGCGTCTCTGGCGCCAGCGTCTCTGGCGCTCGCGTCTCCGGCGTCCATTCGCGGCGGCCCAGCGTCTCCGGCGAGGCCACCGCCAGCGTCTGGATGGCGCCCCGCAGGCATCGAGCCGCAGGCCATGCAGACAAGAGCCAGCGCTGCACACCCTCGAACCACGACACTACCTCATAGCACGGGATGCGCGGATTGGAACGGGCGCCCGTTAGTTGGCCGGATGCCCGCGCAGCAGGCCCGCCCGAACCGGCCGCTCACGGCACGTCGATGTAGAACGCGGCGTGTCCGTGCGGCGAGTCCTCGGTCAAATCGACGCACTCCTCGCGGAAGTGGAAGCGCGCGGTCCACTTACCCGGTTCGTCGAAGCGGACTGGGCCGATCGTGTACACGCCGGCAGCGGTCTCCTTCTGCGCCTGCCCCGAGTTCGGCGCCGGATGCTCACTCGAATCGTCAGCATTCGGGAGGAACACCTCGAGGCGTGGATGCGCGCCGGTCAGCGGCTTGCCGTCGGTCTTCTTGGTGACGGTCACATTGAAGGTGACATCCCGATTCTCCGTCACGCACGAAACGCTCCACTTCACGTGATACTTGCAATCGTCGTCGTCCGCTTCGGTGCCGTAGAGCGTTGGACCGTAGTCGGACTGGTCCGCCCCCGCATCGTTGTCCGTCATCGGAATGCTGGCGTCCGGTGGCAGCGAGCAAGCCGATTCACTCGTCGCCTGCTTGATCTCGTTGCCGCTCGAGTCGATGCAGTGCATGTCCTTGTCACCCGCGGACGGGCCGCCCGCATCGGAGGGACACATACCGGCATCGCTGCCGCCATCAGTGCCACCGCTGCCGCCTGAGCCGCCCTTGCCGCCGCTGCCACCCGTACCGCCGGTGCCGGTCCCGCTGTCGTTACCGCCGCCCGCGTCGGGCGTGTTCGAGCTGCTGCTCTTGCAGCCCACGCCGATCACGAGGGCAAGCAGCGACGCAGCGATCAGCGCACTACCGGGATTCACGCGGGCAAGACCCGCACGTTGTTGCAAGCTCAGCATGGCGAAGACCTCTCCGCGGATCGCACAGACCCGCTCCACTCAAACATGCCGTCACGGTAGTGCAAACGCGGCGCGCAGAGCAATGCGACAAAACGCCGCAGGCGAGCACGTCACTTAGGGCGTTCCGATTTGGGGAGATGGGGCATTCCACCCCTCAAGCTGGCGCGATTCGCGTTTGCGATTCGCGGCCGAGCGTGACACAACCAGTTGTCAGTGGTCGTCTCGTCGTGGGGCTCGCGAGACATCGGGAGAGTGGAGCATGAAGACACGACGCCAGAGGGTGGTGATTGCAATTGCCGCGGGCTGCGCGGCGCTCGTCGGCTGCCCGAGTAACGGTAGCGCCGGCTCGGCTTCAAACTCTGGGGCCGGCACCACGGCGCTGGCGAATGCCGGCACCGGTGGCGGCGCTGGAGATGCCGGGGCTGGAGGCGACACCATGCCGGTCCAGTGTCCAGACGGTGCTATCGACGCCAGCAACTTCCTGACCGGCATGACGGCGATGGGTGACAACATGAAGATCCAGGGCAAGCTGATCGCCGCAAGTCCGCAGCCCCCGACGCTGTACAATAACGACTGGACGATTCAGTTCATGGACGCGAGCGGCAATTCGCTGACCGACGTGAAGCTGACGAAGGTCTACGCCAAAATGCCCTTTCATGGTCACGGCAAGCCCGGGTACAGCATGACCCCGCTCAGCGACCCGTCCCAGTACGACGTCGGCATCAACCTGTTCATGCGCGGTTATTTCGATCTGCAGTTCACCGTCAGCTCGGCGACCGCGGGCGACGACATGGTCCATTTCTACTACTGCGTCCGTTGAAACGCGGTCTCGCGGTCGCGAGCGGAACCTGACGGCGATGAGAACATTCGGTTGGCTCGCGACGATCTGGTTGCTCGGGGCTTGTAGCGCCAAAAGCGGTGCCGTCTCGGGCGATGGCGGCGCGGGGGCGGGCGACGACCCGAGCACGCGCACACCCTTCACTCAGGCCCAGCTCAGGGACCCGGCCAATTGCAAGAAATGCCACGCCAAGGCATTCCGCCAGTGGGCGAGCAGCATGCACGCCTACGCTGCGAAGGACCCCGTCTTCCTCGCGATGAACAAGCGGGGGCAGCGTGAGACCAACGGCGCGCTCGGCACGTTCTGTGTAAACTGCCACGCGCCGATGGCTGTGCGTGACGGCATGACCACCGACGGGCTCAACCTCGCACAGCTCCCCGAGCAGTACCAGGGCGTGACCTGCTACTTCTGCCACAACGCCGATCGCGTGGACGGCGACCACAACGCCATGCTGCATCTCGCGAGCGACAACATCATGCGCGGCGGGATCAACAATCCAAAGCAGCCCGGTGTGCACCGCGCGGCGTACGCCTCGATCTTCGACGAGAACAAGCTCGAGAGCTCGCAGATGTGCGGCGGCTGTCACGACATCGTGACCGACAGCGGCGTCCACCTCGAGCGCACGCTCGCCGAATACAACATGAGCGTGTTCGTAACCAATCCAAAAGGATTCGACACCTGCAACGGCTGCCACATGCAGCCGCACCAGGACTTGGCGGCGGATGATCCGCCGAGCAACGTGCCGGTGCGCCGCGTGCACGAGCACGTGTGGCCAGGGGTGGACGTCCCGCTCACGGACAACCCCGACCGCGAGGCAATGACTGCGGCGGTGCGCGACTGCCGCCTTCAGAACAGCATCTCGTTCTTCACAGTGGATTCCGACCCATTTGGCACCTTCACGTTTACGGTGGAGACCCAGGGCGGTCACAACGAGCCGAGCGGCGCCACGCAGGACCGGCGGCTATGGCTCGAGGTCAAGGCCTTCGACGCCGACGGCAAGCAGGTCTATTCCAGCGGCGACATCATGGATGGCGAGCTGGAAGACAAGCCCCAGGACGACCCTAAGTACGACAAGGATTTGTGGTTGATGCGAGACCGCATCTTCAATGCTCAGGGCGAGCCAGTGCACATGTTCTGGGAGGCTGCACCGTCGGCTCAGTATCCGAACGGCTACCTCGAGCCAACGGACGTGCTCCCGGTCGGCAAGATCGCCCAACCCGGCAGCCACTCTCGCACCAGGCAATACCGCATCCTGGTCAGTTCAGCGGATGGCTCGCCCGGGTTGCCCTCGCGTCTCACTGCACGCCTCCGCATGCGTCCGATGGGTATGGACGTGTTGCAGGATTTGGTGGATTCGGGCGATCTCGATTCCGGCAGTGCTGGCGCAGATGCCGACCTTCACGCTCGGCGATGCGACCATCGAATGGACGCCTGACAAGGTCGGGCAAACCGTCTTTGCCGGCGCGAACAAGCTGGATTGCGACACCTATCGCTGCATGTACGACCCGACCGCCGCAGGTTGCGGGATGCAATGAGGGCGCGACCGCGCTCCTGAGCCTGCACTCAGCTCAGAGCATTGGCTCATCGGCCGTTCCTCCGCCGCGTCATCAGGATGCGGTCGAACCCGTTCGGCAACAGCGCTCAAGCTTCACGGCTGCACGGCCCGTCAGGCCCCGATGCAGCTGGCGCGGCCCTCAGGGACGATGTCGAACGGTCCCTGGACGACGTCCTTCGTGAGCGAGGAGGACCCCTGGTCAGGCGGTGGAACAAGGAGGGCCAGGGAGGGCACGAGTCACGCCTCCGCGAGGCGGAGATCATCGACGTGTTTGGGGCTGAAGGGGACAGCGAGGCGTTGAGGGGCATCGAGTGCCGGCAAACCACGTGTCGAATGCGGCTAGACCTGTCGGTCATTACGCCATCCGTTCAGCTGGCGTTGAAGGGGAAGCTCGGGCGCAACGCGGTATTCGTCGGAGAGACAGCGAAGGTGTTCGCGCAGCGGCCACCGATCTTGGTCGCACAGATTCCGATCGAGCCCGATGGTTGGCTCGATCGCAGCGGAAGTTGAGCCATACAAGCCGCTGTCCTTGTTCGGCTGCGCCGCCCGCGACATCTTGTCGCACAGCGGTTCGCTTGCAGCCGGGCTATGCTCCCTTCCGACGTGCTCGATCGCCAGCTCGAGCATCGCCGCTTAACGACCAGGGGCTCGCGCTGCTACGGCCTACCGACAATCGACCAGCCTCGATCCTCTACACCAAGCCGACGTAGCAGCGCGAGCCCACCTTCCTGACGTTGCCAAGAAGCAGGAAACAAGGAAGGCGGGAAGACGGGACGATTCCAGGTTTGTTCGATGCCGCCTCGCCGCTAGCGCTGCGTGCCAGCCGCGGCGGTTCTCGCCCTTCCCACACCCGAGCTTCTTCCCGTCTTCCCGTAGATCCGAAGACAGGCTTCGGCGGCTTCAGCGTGGCGGGTACTTGTTGAGCATGCGCTGCAGGGTGCGGCGGTGCATCTTGAGTCGGCGCGCGGCTTCCGAGACGTTGCCGCCGCAGTCGGCGAGCACGAGGTTGATGTGCTCCCACTTCAGGCGCTCGAGCGAGGGCGCCGCGAACTCGCCCTGGCTTGGCTCGAGCGGCGCGCCCTCGCCACGCGCGAACGCGGCCAGGATGTCGTCGGCGTCGGCGGGCTTGGGGAGGTAGTAGACGGCGCCCAGTTTCATGGCGTCGATCGCCGTGGCGATGCTGCCGTAGCCCGTCAGCACCACGATCTTGATGGTGGCGTCGACCGCCTTGAGGTCGCGCACCAGCTCCAGGCCCGAGCGGCCCGGCATGCGCAGGTCGACCACCGCAAGCTCCGGCGGCTCGTCGCCCGCGAGCGCCATCGCCTCGTCGTAGTCCGCAGCGGCGCGCGCCTCGAAGCCGCGGCTCACGAAGGCGCGCGCGAGCTGCTCGCGCAGCGTGTCGTCGTCGTCGACGATCAAGATCGAAGGCGCGTCGGAGTCCGCGCTCATGGTAGGCCCTCGCAACAGCACCGCATCACCATTACCACCACCACCACCACACCAGGCCCACCCGGCCAGCCTCTAGACTGGCACCGTTCGCGCGTTCTCCGCCTGCGGCATATTGTCGCGTATGCCGCCCAGCGGCAGCGTGACCCGGGCGCGCGTACCGCTTCCGGGCGTGGAGCTCAGCTCGAGCGTGCCGCCCAGGCGTTCGATCACGGCGTGGGTGACGAACAGGCCGAGCCCCATGCCCTGGCCGGGCTCCTTGGTGGTGAAGAACGGCTCTCCTGCGCGAGCCAGCACCTCGGGTGGCATGCCGGTGCCGGAGTCGCGTACCTCGATGAAACAACGCTCGGCGTCCAGGCTGGCCTGCACCACCACCTCGCCCCCGCCCGCCGTGGCTTGCTGGGCGTTCTCCAGCAGCCGCTGCAGTCCCTGCGACGCCGCGTGCGCCGGCACCAGCAGGCGGTGGCTGCCCGCTGCAGGCTCGATCTCCAACCGGATGTGCTCCCGGTTGGGGAGCCCCTCCAGCGCGGACCCGAGCAGCTCGTCGATGCTGAGCTCGCGCAGGCCCTCGCCGAAGCTCTGGCCCGCATCTGCGGCCATCCGCACCAGGATCTGCTGGCAGCGGCCCACCACCTCACGGATCATGCGCGCGCTCGTGCTGCCCTCCGGCGCCTGCCCGCCGCGCTGGAGGTCGCGCTCGAGCTCCTTGGCCACCACCGCGATCGTGGCTAGCGGCGTGGACAGCTCGTGCGCAGCGCCCGCCGCCAGGGTCGCGAGCGAGGCGAGCTTTTCGGCGCGAGCCGCCTGTGCGCGCGCGCGGGTCAGCTCCTGCTCGCGCTCGGCCAGATCCTGACGCACGCGGCTGACGAAGTAGACGATGAAGGCCGCGGCCACGCCGAACGCCACCCACATGCCCTGCAGGTGCATGCTCATGCTCTCGGGCGCATGGCCCTCGTGACCCATGTGCATCTGCCAGCCGACCCCGAGCCAGCGGTGCTCGACGAACAGGGCGCCGAAGCAGGTGAACGAGAGCGCAACCAGCCCCCAGGTCCAGCGCGTGCGCAGCACCACCGTGGCTAGCGCGATGTGCACCAGGTACAGGAAGCTGAACGGGTTGAAGGGGCCGCCGGTCAGCCACAGCAGCGCGGTGAACAGCAGCACGTCCGCGCCCATCACCGCCGCCAGCACCGATTCGGGTACCGTAGCCGTGCGGCGCGCCCAGCGCGTAAAGGCCACGTTGCTCAGCAGCTCCGTGCCGATGATCGCGAACAGCGAGGGCATCGGCAGCGGAATGTGCAGCAGCTGGTCGACCGCCAGCACCGTGATCAGCTGGCCACCCACCGCGCCCCAGCGCAGCTTGATCAGCCAGGCCAGGTTGATGCGCTGCGCTTCGGCGTCGTCGCTGTGCACGGCGGCGGCGCTTGCCGGAGCCGCGCCGGCTGGCCTGGGAGGAAGGGGGGTGAGCGCGGCCATCGACAGCCCGAACTCTACGCCGGAGCCGCCGCCCCGGCAAAACCGGCCGGTCCGGGCGCAGGCGCCGCGCTGAGGCCGCCGCGCCGGGCGCTCTGCTACGCTGCGCGAGCCCGTGTCCCGTCCGAACCAGCCCGCCCTCGCGATGCAGCCGCTGCCGATCGATCCGTACCTGCCCGGGCTGGTCGATGCGCTGCGCGCGACCTCGAGCCTGGTGCTGTCGGCGGAGCCGGGCGCGGGCAAGACCACGCGCCTGCCGCGCGCGCTGCTCGACGCGGGCTTCGCTGCGCAGGGCGAGATCGTGGTGCTCGAGCCGCGCCGGATCGCGGCGCGCATGGCGGCGCGGCGGGTGGCCGAGGAGCTGGGCGAGCAGCTCGGCCTGCGCATCGGCTACCAGGTGCGGCTCGAGGACCGCAGCTCGGCGCAGACGCGCGTGCGCTTCGTCACCGAGGGCGTGCTCACGCGTAAGCTGGTGGCCGATCCGGAGCTGCGCGGGGTGGCCGTGGTGGTGCTGGACGAGTTCCACGAGCGGCACCTGCAGGGCGATCTCGCGCTTGCGCTGCTGCGCCGGCTGCAGCGCGCACGCAGACCCGAGCTGAAGCTGGTGGTGATGAGCGCGACGCTCGAGGCCGAGCCGGTCGCGCAGTTCCTGCAGTGCGAAAGCACCAGCGTGCCGGGCCGCCGCTTCGAGGTGGCGATCGAGCACGAGGACAAGCCCGATCCGCGGCCGCTGCCGCAGCGCGTGGCGGGCGCGCTGCGGCGGCTGCTGCGCGAGGGGCTGGACGGCGACGTGCTGGTGTTCTTGCCCGGCGCCGCCGAGATCCGGCGCGCGCGCGAAACGGTGCTGCCGCTCGCGCAGCAGGCGGGCCTGCGCGTGGAGCTGCTGCACGGCGAGCTGCCGCCCGAGCAGCAAGACCGCGCGCTCGCGCCGAGCGCCGAGCGCAAGGTGATCCTCTCGACCAACGTGGCCGAGAGCTCGCTCACCATCGAGGGCGTGAGCGCCGTGATCGACAGCGGGCTGGCGCGCGTGGCCGGGCACTCTCCCTGGAGCGGGCTGCCCACGCTGGCGACCGCGCCGATCAGCCGCGCCTCGGCGGCGCAGCGCGCCGGCCGCGCCGGCCGCTTGCGCGCGGGCCGCTGCCTGCGGCTGTACAGCCGCCACGATCACGACGCGCGGCCGGCGCACGACAAGCCGGAGATCGCGCGCTCCGATCTCGCCGAGACGCTGCTCGCGGTCAAGGCCGCGGGCCCGGCGCTCGAGCCGGGCGAGTGGCTGCTGGCGCCGCCGGCCGAGGCCTATCGCGCGGCCGAGGAGCTGGTGGCGCTGCTCGGCGCGATCGGCGAGCAGGGAGAGCTCAGCGCGCTCGGGCGCCGCATGCTGCGCTTGCCGCTGCACCCGCGGCTCGCACGGGTGGCGCTCGAGGCCGAGGCGCGCGGCTGCGGCGTGCGCGGCAGCGCGCTGGCGGCGCTGCTCGCGGAGCGCGACATCGTGCAAGGCGCGCGCGTGCGCTTCGATGAGCGTCCGCTCGACGTCGAGGTCGGGCCCTCGGACGCGCTCGATCGCCTGGATCGCTTCGAGCAGGCCGAGGCGGCGCGCTTCGGGGCGGGCGAGCTGCGGGCGTTGGCGCTCGATCCGGTGGCCACGCGCGCGGTGGCGCGCACCCGCGACCGCGTGCGGCGCGCGCTCGGCGGCGGCCCGGACGTGCGCGACGACGAGGAGCCACTGCTGCTCGCGCTGCTCGCGGGCTTCGGCGATCGGGTGGCCAAGCGGCGGCGGCCCGGAGGCATGGAGCTGCTGCTCTCGCGCGGAGGCTCGGCCACGCAGGCGCAGAGCAGCGTGGTGCGGGAGGCGGAGCTGCTGCTGGTGCTCGATGCCAGCGAGCGGCCGCAGCGCGGCGTGATCGCGCACCTGTGCAGCGCGATCGAGCCCGAGTGGCTGCTCGAGCTGTTCCCGGGGCGCGTGCAAGACCGCACCGAGCTGCGCTTCGACCCGCAGAGCGAGCAAGTGGAGGCCGCCCACGCGCTGCGCTACGAGGGGCTGGTGCTGGACGAGAGCCGCGGCGCGCAGGCGCGCGGGCCCGAGGTCGAGCGCGTGCTGTGCGAGGCAGCCAGCGCCCGCGGGCTCGACAGCTTCGACGACGTGGGCGCGCTCGAGCGCTTCGAGCGGCGCGTGGCCTACGCGGCGAGCGTCTCGGGTGCGGTGCAAGGGCTGCCCGCGGACGCGCGGCAGCGCGCGCTGCAGGCGGCCTGCGCAGGCAAGCGCAGCTTCTCGGAGCTGCGCGCGCAAGGACTGATCGGGGCGCTACGCGCGCAGTTGCCGGGCGCGCAGCTGGCGGCGCTCGAGCGGTTGGCGCCCGAGCAGCTCACGCTTCGCGGCGGGCGGCGCCTGAGCATCCATTATGAAGCCGATCGGCCGCCCTGGGTGGAGTCGCGCCTGCAGGATTTTTTCGGCCTGCGCGAGGGACCGAAGCTGGGCGAGCGCCCGCTGGTGTTGCACCTGCTCGCGCCCAATCGCCGCGCCGTGCAGGTGACGACCGATCTAGCCGGCTTCTGGCAACGCCACTATCCGGAGCTGCGCCGCCAGCTCATGCGCCGCTACCCCAAGCACGCCTGGCCCGAGGACCCGCTGAAGCGGGCATGAGGAGGTAGCAGCTACGAGGACAGGCAAGGGGCAGGGGCAAGGGGCAGGGGCAGGGGCAGGGGCAAGGGGCGGGGGCAAGGGGCAAGGGCGAGGGCGAGGGCGAGGGCGAGGGGGGAGAGGGGGCGCGAGAGGAGCACGAGCGGAGAGGGGCGGCTCGACCCTTGCCGGGGGGGATCGTAGCCTGCTCGCGTGAGCGGGGGATTTCTTACTGCGCCGATGACCGTGGCGTTGGCGCTTGCCGCCGGCATCGTGTCGCAGTCGATTGCGCGCCATCTGCGCGTGCCCGGGATCATGGTGCTCTTGCTGGTGGGGGTGGTGCTGGGTCCCGATGTGGCTGGGGCCGTGCAGCCGCGCTTGCTCGGCGATGCGCTCGAGGCGCTGGTCGGCTTTGCGGTGGCGGTGATCTTGTTCGAGGGCGCGCTCAACCTGGACCTCGAGCGGCTGCGGCGTTCCAACCGCGCGATTCGCAAGCTGGTGTTGTACGGAGCGGTCGTCACCACCGCGGGAGCCGCGCTGTGCGCGCGGCTGGTGTTGGCCTGGCCGTGGCGCACCTGCTGGCTGTTCGGCACGCTGGTGATGGTCACCGGGCCCACCGTGATCACGCCGCTGGTGCGCCGCTTTCGGCTCGAGCATACGGCGGCCACCGTGCTCGAGGCCGAGGGCGTGCTGATCGACGCCGTCGGCGCGGTGGTCGCGGCGGTTGCGCTCGAGGTGGCGCTCTCGCCCACCGCCCAGAGCTTCGCGTTCGGGTTGGTGCGCGTACCGGTGGCGCTGACCGTGGGACTGGGCCTCGGTGTGATCGGCGGCTTCGGCATGGCGCTGGCCCTGCGTGTGCGCGGGCTGGTGCCCGAAGGGCTCGAGAACGTGTTCACGCTTGCGCTGGTGCTGGCCCTGTTTCAGACCGCCAACGCGGTGCAGCCCGAGAGCGGCATTGCGGCCGCCATGGCCGCAGGCCTGGTGATCGGCAACCGCCACGTGCACGTGCACCGCGAGCTGCTCGAGTTCAAGGAGCAGCTCACCGTGCTGTTCATCGGCATGCTGTTCGTGCTGCTCGCAGCCGACGTGCGCGTCTCCGAGGTGCGGGCGTTGGGCTGGCCGGGGCTGCTGACGGTCGGCCTTCTGATCCTGGTGGTGCGGCCGCTGACCGTGCTGGTGGGGACGTACAAGACCGACCTGAGCTGGCGCCAGCGAACGCTGGTGGCCGCGATTGGGCCGCGCGGGATCGTCGCGGCCGCTGTCTCGGCGTTCTTTGCCGCCGAGCTCAGGGCGCGCGGTATCGGGGGCGGAGACGCGCTGCGCGCGCTGGTCTTTCTGGTGATCGTGGTCACGGTGGTCAGCGCCGGCTTGATCGGCGGTCCGCTCGCGTATCTGCTGCGCCTGCGGCGCCCCAGCGACCACGGCTGGCTGGTGCTCGGCGCCAACGAGCTCGCCCGCACCATGGCACGCGTGCTCGCAAGCAACGGCCAGGAAGTGATCTGCATCGACACCAATCCCGACGTGTGCAAGGAGGCCGAGCGCGAGGGGCTGCGCGTGATCTTCGGCAACGGCCTGCGCGAATCCACGCTGCTGCGCGCCGAGGTCGACACGCGGGCGGGCGCGGTGGCGCTGAGCTCCAGCACCGAGGTCAACGTGCTGTTCATGCAGTCGGTGCAGCGCGAGGGCAAGCTG
The DNA here is from genome assembly GCA_963778655.1 of uncultured delta proteobacterium. GTDB lineage: Bacteria > Myxococcota_A > Polyangia > Polyangiales > JAFGIB01 > CAVZVA01. The sequence continues at coordinate 383,308 of CAVZVA010000002.1, read as the reverse complement.
CGCAGTGTGTACGTGGGCACCGCCCGCGCGCGCGCCGCCGACGCGGTGGAGATGATCCACAAACGCGGCGGACAGGTGCTGTTCGCGCATCCCGAGCAGCTCGATCTGTGGCCGGCACGTATAAGGCGCGGGCTGACCGAGGTGCGTCGCGTGGCGGTCGAGTCCGAGCCCGAAGCCAATCAGGGCGTGCTCGAGCCGCCGCCGGACGGCGCTTGTCTGCTGCTGGCGCTGCAGCGCGGGACGCGGATCGTGCCGGTGGGCGACGAGCTGCGGCTCAAGCGCGGCGACGTGCTGCACGTGCTGGTGTTCCGCGAGCGCATGGCCACGGTGGCGGAATGGCTCGGTAGTCGCGGGCTCTCGATCGAGCCGGCCGTGCTCGAGCCCGGAAACAGGCCTGCCCCCGTGCAGAAATACGGCGGCGCCGAGGATCGGCGGAAGCCCGTTTAAATCGTTTTCAAAGCGGCGCCGCACGCGCTACATACTCGGATGGCCGCGCGGACCTCGGCCCGAAGTCCCCATGTCCACGGAAGTCACGCCAAAACAGGAGCAGCAAGAGGCCCGCAGCGAGGTGGTCGAGGTGGCGCGCGGGGTGCTGCGGATGCAGCTCCCGATCCAGATGCCCGGTCTGGGTCACGTCAACATGTACTGCCTGCTCGATGACCAGGGCGCGGCGGTGGTGGATCCAGGGCTGCCCGGCGATCAGAGCTGGGAGGCGATCGTGGAGCGCTTGCGCCAGGTCGAGCTCGCCGTACGCCATGTGCACACCGTGGTGGTGACCCACTCGCATCCCGATCACTTCGGCGGCGCCGGGCGCTTTCATGCGGAGACCGGGTGCAGGGTGATCGCGCACGAGGACTTCAGCGTGTACGGCCGTGCCCAGGCCCGGCCGCACCTCGAGGTCTCGGTCGAGCACCTGGGCCAGGCCGTCGGCCAGGCGGAGCGCGGGGCGGGGCTCGAGCCCGAGCCGGTCGCGGGCAATGCCGCCGAGCCCGAGCCCGAGCCTCCGTGGCTCAAGCAGCCAGGCGAGCGACCGCGCACGCCCTGGGGCGGCGAGCCGCCGATGCCGAGCCCGGAGCAGCGCGCGCGCTTCGAACGGATGCGCGCGGCAGGACCGGGCCTGTTCACGCCGCGCCTCACGCATACCGTGCGGCAGGGCTCGTCGATCAAGCTGGGCGGGCGTCCGTGGTCGGTGTGGCACACGCCGGGGCACACCGCCGATCACGTGTGCCTGTACGACCCGGAGCACGGTATCTTCCTGGCGGGTGATCACGTGTTGCCTTCGATCACGCCGCACATCTCGGGACTGGGCGAGGCCGCGGATCCGCTGCAAGGCTTCTACGACTCGCTCGACGCGGTCGCGCAGATCGGCGGGGTCGGCCGCTGTCTACCGGCGCACGGCGATCCCTTCGACGATCTCGCGGGCCGCGCCGAGGCCATCAAGCGCCACCACGGCGAGCGCCTGCAAAAGCTCAAGGCGATCTCCAAGCGTCTGGGGCCGGCCACCGTCCGCGAGTTCTCGGAGCAGCTGTTCCACCCCCGCAACTGGGGCGGCATGGCCGAGAGCGAGACCTACGCGCACCTGGAGCACCTGCGCCTGCGCAACGAGGCCGAGTGCCACCGCCGCGACGACGGCTACCTGGTCTACGTGACGGACAGCCCGTAACCCGAAGCCCGACGCCACCCGCTCCACCCCGTCGTTGTCGTGGTCGAGCCCCGCGCCTTCAAGCTGCTGCCGAGTAACGATCCACCGCCGGCCCGCGCATACGGTGCGAGATCGGCACGGTCACGTAGTACGCGGCCACGGCGAACGCGAAGCCGGCCGGCACGTCGACCAGGTAGTGCTGCTTGATCAGCACGGTGGACGCGCTGATCAGCGCCGTGCCCAGCGCGACCAGCGGGAACCAGCGCGAGCGCTGCGCGCGGAAGAACATCGCCACCAGCACGGTGTGGCCCACGTGCAGGCTGGGGATCAGGTTGCAGCCCTGGTCGGCGCTGTACAGCCAGCGCACCAGGTCGCGGGCGAGCCCCGTGCCGGCCACGACCGGGCGCGTCATGTAAGTCGGGAAGACCAGGAAGGTCACGACGGCCGCCAGCTGCAACACCGTGAACGCGGCGACCGCGTGGTAGAAGTGCTCTCGCTCGCGCAGCGCCACCACCGGCAGCAGGATCCACACATAGTAGAGCAGGTAGGCAAACACGAACGCCGGCACCAGCGGAATGTGCGCGTCGAGCCGAAGCTCGATATCAGTGAAGTGCGCGCCCTTGGCGACCAGCTGCGCGTTGAGGTGGTCGACGTACATGAACACGCCGCCGCACGCTGCGACCAGCAACGCTGCGACGCCCGACCTTTCCAACCAACCTGTCATGGATCTGTAGACCCCTCGTCGGGTCGATCGCGCGTGGTGCCTGCTCGGGGCCAGAGCCTCGCCTAGCTCAGATGTAGGATAGGTGTAGCCACGGCCGCGACCGGCCGCAAGCTTGCGGCCGCCTGCGGGCGCGAAAGTCGGCCTGCGGCGGTCGCGGCCCGGAGCGGGGCTCACCGCACGTCGAGCTGGCTCGGGCAGTGCCGGCGTGCACCGTAGCGCGCTTCGAGCCACAGTCTTAATTGGTGTCGCGGTCTCGATTTTCGCGCCCTAAGCGCGTGCGTTACGCGTGGCTGGCAGCGCTGCTGCTCGCCCTGAGCCTGGGCCTGCATCCGGCGCACGCTGCGCGGCTCGGGCCGCCCGCGGCCGCGCAGCTGGCCGGCGACACCAGCTGCGCGTTCGGCGCGCGCGACTGCAACCGCTGCGTGCGCGGTGTGCTCGAGGCGGTCGCGGCGCTGCGTCCGGATCCGACCGCCGAGGTGCGCTACAGCTCGATGGCGGCGCGCCGGCTGCCTCCCTACGGCGCGCGGCTGGCGCCGTTTGCCGCCAATGACAGCCACCTCGAGGGCATCGCTCGCTTGCCGCTGCTGCGCGATTCGAGCTGGGTGGTGCTGAGCCGCGCTCGGCCCGGCATGCTCGGCGGTGGCGGCTTCTTTCTGGTACACTTGGGCGACGTGCCGGACCACCACGGCGCGCCCTTCGGCAGCGCGCGCCGTCGTGCGCGCTACATCCGGCCCAATCCCGACCACCGCCGCACCAGCTACTACCACCCGGTCAATCGCAGCGATCACCCGGGCGGGCTGCAGATGATCGGCCAGACCCTCGCGCTGGCGGTGAGCTGCGCCAAGGCCAAGGGCTGCCGCGGTCGGGCGTTCGTACAGTTCGACGATCTGAGCCATCCGGCCGCCAGCGAAACCCTGCTGCAGCGCGTGCCGCTATTCCTGCAAGGCGAGCCTCATCGGGCGCGCCACGCCACCTCGGTGGCCGTCGCCAAGCTGCGCGACGGCAGCTACTTGATGTTCGTGCAGGGCAAGGACAACAAGAACGAAGGTTGGTTCTACCGCAGCGACCGCGACCAGATCGGCCCGGATACCCAGTGGCAGTTCATCGACTACTTCCGCGGCGGGCCGAGCTGGGACGGCCGGTACCAGTCGACCTCGCTGCTGACCGACTGCGACTCGGGCAAGCTGTACCTGCTGGGCACCGGAAATCCGAGCTACGGCCCGACGGTCAAGCCTCGCCTCACCCCGGCTCTGGTCGGCGAGCTGCTTTCGATGTTCGTGCGCGGCGGCGTGCAGCGGGGCGTCGAGCTGCTGCACTTGTTCGAGCTCGGCGAGCGCGGCGGCCACATCGCCATGAAGCGTGTATACGAGGCGGGCTGGCGGCCCGACGGGCATGGCTTCTGTACCTTCCGCGCCGCGGCCAGCGCCTACGTGACCCCGGATGGGGGCCTCGCGCTGTACTGCACCACGCGCAAGGCCAACACCGATCTGTTCGGCAACCCGGACAGCAAGCTCAAGCTGCTCGAGTTCGCCGGCGAGTGATGCGGCTGGGCCCGCCGCTCACGGCTGCGTGCGCGTGTCGGTGGGCACCTGCGCGGTGCGGTCGACCACGACCTCGTCGCCTTCGACGCTGAGCTGCAGGTGAGGGAGGTCGGCGGTCGCCGGGCCCTTCTGATAATGCCCCGCCGCGTCGAACAGCGAGCAGTGGCACGGGCACACCAGCCAGTCGGGCTTGGCCCCGGCGCACTGGCTGCCGCTGGCACCGGGCGGCTCGACCAGACAGCCCTCGTGCGGGCACACCGCGCTCAGCGCGTACAGGCCGAGCTCGTCCTGACCCACCAGCACGTCGCGCACGCGCACCACGCTGCCCACGCCGAGCTGCGCGAGCGGCACGCGCACCGACTGGTCCGGCGCCGGCTGTGGCATGCCGGCGTCGTCGCCGTCCTGCGGCTGCGGCTGCCGCTGTGACCCGGCGTCCGGCGGCGCAGCGTCGGGTCCCGGCGCCGACTCCGCGTCCATCGAGGCCATCGCCGCATCCTCGCTAGGAGGGGGCGCCGCCGATGCGGCATCGAAGCCCGCATCGGCGGCGCCCTTTTCTGTCGGTGTCGGTTTGGTGTGTGGAGAATCTCGGCGCGCGCAGCCCAGGGCGCAGCCCGCGCAGGAGCCCAGCACGAGCTGCAGGAAGCGCCGCCGCTCGTGCCTCGTGGATGCAGACTTCAGAGGTCACCTCGGGTAGGGAAAGCCACCGGCGCTGCCGGCCACGGCGGCGTTGCTCGCCCCAGGAATGTCGGTCAGCGTCATGTGCACGTGCCCGTGCTCGGCATTGACCACATTGCAGTTGTCGAGCTGCGTGTTCGAGTAGAAGACCCACGGGCCCGCAAAAGCCACGCCGCGATGACCACCGTTGGGGCCGACCACGCCGCCGTCGTCGCCTGTGTCGGCACCGACCGAGGTGTCGAAGCGCTCGGCGTCGCCCGTGGTCATGTTGACCGCGGTCACAGCCCACTCCTCGATGTCGGCGATCCAGACCTTGCCGTTGGAGAACGCGAACCAGTCTGGACCCATGCCCGCATCGTAGTAGGTCACCGAGTTGTCGGAGACGTCGACGCGCGCGATCTTGTTGGCGCCGTTTTGCGAGGCCCACACGTGCTTGCCGTCCGGGCTCACCTCGAGGTGGGCGCAGCGCGCGGTGTCGAGTGGGATTCGGTCGACGATCGGGTCCATGCTCGTATCGGAGAGGACGGAGGTGTCGGTGCTGATCACTTCGATGTCGTGATTCGCATCGTTGGAGCAGTTGTAGATCTTCTTCGACACGAACGAGTAGTCCATGCCGTGCGGGCTGGGACCGACCGGAATGTCCCTCACCTTGCTCCAATCGCTGGGATCGAGCACGGAGATGCTCGAGTCGGTGATGTTGCTGACATAGACGAGGCGCAGCTTGCCGCCTGTATCGTCGGTGGCATCGGTGGCAAACGCGATCTTGTGGTGACCCATTCCGGTGTCGACATCGTGCTGGTCCCAGGTGCCCGCTTCGATCACCGAGATGTTCGCGCTGCCATCGTTGCCGAAGAAGAAGGTCTTACCGTCCGGGCCCACGTACGAGTGGGTGACCCGCATGCCGATCGTCGACTTGTGCGCGATCGTCAGCGTGGAGGTGTCGATCCACCAGACCGAGCTGTTGTCGGCGTCGGACGGAGCGCGACACACCACCGAGACATACATCCCATCCTTGCTCGCCCGCAGCTCGGCCGGGCTGTTGCAGACGTCGATCTTCTTCACGAACGGCAACGAGGTGTTCAGCGTGTAGACGCGCACGGTGTTGTCCGTGCTGGCGCTGATGAACACGTATTGTGTCTGGGCCGGGCCGGCGTCCATCCCGGAGTCGGTGCCGCCATCCATCATGCCGCTGCCGCCGGTGCCACCGCTACCGCCGGTGCCGCCGCTGCCGCCGCTGCCGCCGCTGCCGCCGCTGCCCGTACCCGCGGTGCCTCCATCGGGCCCCCCGTCGCCGGCGCCGCCATTGCTGGACTTGCTACAGCCCGCGCCTCCGACCACCAACCCCACTGCCAGAAGCCAATTCACAGTCCTGATCGATCGCATCGCTCCTCCACCAGGCTCGCCACCACCGCTGCAACGCGTAGGCTGCGAGCCATATCGTTTCGCGTGAGCGCCCTTCATACAACGTCCATTCCCGCGCAGCGCTGCGGCATATGGTCGCACTGCGTGGAAACGCGTGGTCGAGACGCACCCTGCGACATCTTGCCGCACGGACGTTGCCATGAAGGTTATACGGTCATCGCAAGGTGGAAACGTTGTCAGCCGCATTATGGGAGCACATGCGGGCGAATATGTTGTCAGCCCACTGTGTGGATTGAATGCTGACGGAGATGTTGCGCTCTCGGCGCCGACGCCTCTGACTCGATCGGATCGCAGGCTCAGCGGCCGGCGCGCTCGGCCGGCCACGGATCGGAAAAGCGGGGGTCGGTGAGAAGCGCGCGATCGGTGAGCGCGCCGAGAAAGGCCAGCAGGTCGGCGCGCTCGGCTGCGCTGATCGAGAAGCCGTGCACGCGAGGGCTCTTGTACGGGTTCGCGCTGCCCACCCCGGCGTGCGCACCGCCTGCAATGGTGCGGCCGCCGGCGGCGTAGTGATCGATCACCGCGTCCAATGTGGGAATGCTGCCGTCGTGCATGTACGGCGCCGTGATCGCCACATTGCGCAGGCTGGGCGTGCGGAAGCGGCCCATGTCGCCGGGCCGGCCGCTGAACGCGACCAAGCCGGTGTTGCTCTCGGGATAGCGGCCGTTGCCGCCGAGGTTGTACAGGCCGGTGTTGTGGAAGGGCGCGCCGTCGGGCTTGTTGGGTTGATAGCCCGGGGGCCCAGCCGCATCGCTCAGCGCGAATCCGGAGTGACAGCCGCCGCAGCCGAGGCGCTGCGAGAAGAACAGCTTCATGCCGCGCAGCTGGGCGGCATCGAGCGCGTCCTTGCGGCCCGCGAGGTAGCGGTCGTACGGGCTATGGGCAGAGATCAGGGTGCGCTCGAACGCGGCCAGCGCGCGGGTGACGTGGCCGAGCTTGAACGGGTCGGCATCGGCCGGGTAGGCGCGCGCGAACAGCGCTCTGTAGGTGGCGCTGCCGCGCAGCGCCGACAGCAGACGCGCGGCGTTGTGGCGCACGCCGAGCTCGACCGGCCGGTCCCCGAACATGGGCACAAGCGCTTGTTGCGCGAGATGTTGCTGCAGCGGGTTGGCCCAGGTCAGCGGGTGAAGGTAGGCGACGTTCGCGAGGCCCGGCGTGCTGCGCTGGCCGGCCTGGCCGGTGGAGCCGCGCGGGTGGGGCAGCCCGTCGGTGAATGCGAGCCGCTGCTGATGGCAGCTGGCGCAGGACTGCGAGGCGTTCTCCGACAGGCGCTTGTCGTAGAACAGATGGCGTCCGAGCTCGGCCTTGGCGGCCGTCAGCGGGCCGTCGTAGGCGTCCTCGGGCAGCGGCGGGAAATGGGCGGGCAGCTCGACGAGCGGCGCCTGGGCCTGTGCGGCCGCCGGAGCCGGCGCGCGCTGCGTGCACGCGCACAGCCACGCGCACAGCAGCATCGCTCCACCGCGGCGCGCCATGTTCTCAGCGCGGCATCGCCTTGAACGCGTCCTGCATGCTCGCGTCGGCCTCGCCTGTGGTCGCGTCCAGACCCAGGTGCTTGTAGATTGGCGCGCACGTGTCGTCGGTGCCGCCCGCGATGCAGCCAGGCTCGTCGGTGAGGTCCGAGTCGGCGAGCAAGGTGGCCAGGTCGAGCACAACCTGGTCCTTGTCGGGGTCGAAGGGCATCAGCTTGACCGCGGGCCGGTTGGGGCGTTTGCAGGTCACATCGCCGTTGGCCGGCATGTTGCACTCGGCCGAGCCCAGGTGGACGTCGAAACCGGCGCCGTTGACGATTTCGTCCAGGCGCAGGAAGCGGTAGCCGTCGGCCCAGCTCCAGTGCATCGCCATGGTGTCGAGCGGGGCCTTGGCCATGGTCGGATCGGCGTGGTTCATCGCGTCCGGCAGGCCTACGGAGAAGGCGATGCCCTTGTACGTGCCGGGGTCGATCTGGCCGCGCACCCGCTCGTTGGTCTCCTTGGTGCCGTCCATGCTGCAGTTGCCGGTGCCGTCCTCGAAGTCGAGCAGCGCCACGCTATCGGTCTGGTACTTGCCGTCCGGCGTGAGCGCGAGCGGCTTCTCGTTGCCGCTGTCGTCGATCAGGCGCACGTCGTAGACGAAGAAGCGCATGTCGCCCACGCCCAGCGACGCGGCCGGGTTGCCGATGTCGGCAAAGTCGCTCTTGCAGTCGACGGGGGTGCTTCCGGCGAGCGTCGCGAACTTGATCTCCATCAGCCCCGGCGTGCCCGCGTCCTTGGCCGTGGAGACGTCCTTGGCCGTGGAGGCGTCGACCTGCATCTGCGAGCCGCCGCCGCCGCTTGCGCTGCTGCTATCCGCGCTGCCGCCGCTGCCGCCGCTGCCGCCTCCGGTGGTGGCGCCGCCGGCGTTGCCGCCTCCGCTACCTCCGCCACCGGACTCGTTCGTGGTCGATGAGCTGCCCTTGCACGCTGGCGCGGATAGCGCGAGCGCCAGGGCTGCAAGCGTGCAGCGGCGGCGGGTTCCGGGCATGGATCAAACCTCCGATTGGGCAAGGCCACCACGCCTTGCGTGTTGCAACCATACCCATCGAGCGCCGCGATTGGGTGCGACCTATTGCCGCGCGACCAAACGTCGCACGTAACCATCGCGTCCTGCGTCGCGGACGCGTGCGCGCACGACAGTCGCCCTGCCCGCTGGGCCCGCCGCGGTTTGCCTGCGCGGTGGCTTGACCGTGGCCGTTTTCGCCGCGATCTCGCCGCCTCGTGCGCGCGCGCCGGCCGTGATATGGCTCGGGCGCCGTGCGCATCGCCTACCTGTTCGACCGGCCGCTGCCCGCCGACGAGACCGACTCCGAGCAGGCGTTGCAGACGATCTGCGCGCTGTCGCGGCGCGGCCACCGCATGCTGCTGGTCGTACCTGGTGGCACGGACGGCAAACACGCTGGCAACGGCTGCGATCCGCGAGCGGTCTTGGACTACTATCAGGTGCGGGGCGAGATCGAGCTGCTGTGCCTGCCCAATCCGCTGTCGCGCTGGTCCACGGGGCGCAAGTGGCTACACGCAGAGCGCGCGCTGCAGCGGGTGCGCGCGCTGCGCCCCGAGCTGATCTACACCCGCAACTTCCCCGCGCTCGCGCTGGCCGCGCGCGCCGAGCTGCCCTTTGCCTACGAGACGTATCGCCCCTGGTTCGTGCAATACCCGCCGCTGCGGCCGTGGTTCCGTCGCGCGCTGGCCGACCCGCGCTGCCTGGGCGCGGTGCTCCACTCCGAGTACGCGCGGGCGCGCTTTGCGCGGCTCGGCGTCGAGGCCGCGCGCCTGGCGGTGGTGCACAACGGCTACGACCCGAGCCGCTTCGCCGGCGCGCCGGACAAGGCTACGCTGCGCGCCGAGCTCTCGCTGCCGGCCGGCGCCCCGATCGCGACCTACGCCGGGCACGTCAACGCCACCAAGGGGCTCGACGTGGTGCTGCGCGCCGCGCGCCGCTTGCCGCAGGTGCGCTTCCTGCTGGTGGGCTCGCGCGGCCGGGGGCTGGTGGAGCGTCTCGCGCGTCACCATCCCAACGTGACGCTGGTGCCCTGGCAGCCGTTCGACCGCACCGTGCGCTACCTGCTCGCCTCCGACGTGCTGCTACAGCCACCGAGCGGCGTGCCGCTGCGCGTGATCGGCAACACCGTGCTCCCGATGAAGCTGTTTCTGTACCTGGCCGCGGGCCGCCCGATCGTGGCGCCCGACACGCCCGACGTGCGCGAGCTGCTGCAGCACGAGCACAACGCCCTGCTGGTGCGGCCAGGCGATGCCGCGGGCACCGCCGGCGCGATCGATCGACTGCTGGGCGAGCCGGCGCTGGCGGCGCGGCTGGCGGAGCAGGCGCAGGCCAGCGCACGCGATCTGACCTGGGACGCGCGCGCAGAGAAGATCGAGCGCTTTCTCGAGCACCGGCTGCGGGAGGCTCGCTCGCCATGAGCACGGAGCCGAGCACGGCCGGCGGGGCGGGCAGGGCGCGTGCGCTAGCCTTGTTCAGCACGCACTTCCTGCGCTACTCGCAGTCGTTCGTGTACGAGGAGCTGCGCGGACTGCGCCGCTACCGGGCCGAGGTGTTCGCCTGGCAGCGCCACTTCGCCGATCGGTTTCCGTTCGAGCCCGTGCACCTGGCCCCGCCCGCGTACATCGTCACGCGGCGCTCGGCCGCCTTCGTGCGCCGCTTTCGCGAGGCGCCCTTCGATCTGGTGCACGCGCACTTTGGGCCCGGGGCGACCTACGCGCAGCCGTACGCCGAGCGCTTCGACCTGCCGCTGGTGGTGAGCTTTCACGGCTACGACGTACCGCTGCTGCGCAGCGCGCGGCGCTTGCTGCCGGTAAACTGGCCCTATGCGCTGCGTGCCCCGAGCATGCTGGCGCGCATGACGCTCGGCCTGTGCGCCTCGAGCGAGCTGCAGCAGATGCTGCGCGCGCTGGGCGTGCCGGCGGCCAAGCTGAGGTTGCACCGGTTGGGCGTGGACTTGAAGCTGTTCGCGCCCGCGCCCAAGCCGGCCGCACCGTTGCACGTGATGATGATCGGCCGCTTCGTGGAGAAGAAGGGCTTCGAGTATGGCATTCGCGCGTTCGCGCACGCGGCCGCGCGCGCGCCCGTACCGGTCAGGCTGACGCTGGTCGGAAGCGGTGAGCGCGAGCGCCTGCTGCGCGCCGAGGTGCAGCGACTGGGGCTGAGCGCGCAGGTCGAGCTCGCCGGTGTGCTGCGCCCGCAGCAGGTCGCCGAGCGCCTGGGCCGCGCGCACGTGCTGCTCGCGCCCAGCGTGGTCGGGCGCGGCGGCAACCGCGAGTCCGGGCTGATCGTGGTCAAGGAGGCGAGCGCTTGCGGCGTGGTGCCGATCGGCACCCGCCACGGCGGTATTCCCGAGATCATCGACGACGGACAGACTGGTTTCCTGGTGCCCGAACGCGATGCCCAGGCCATGGGCGAGCGGCTGGCCTCACTGCTCGCGAACCCCGCCCTACGCGAGCAACTGGCCAGCGCCGCCCGCCACAAGATGGAACGCGAGTACGACAACGCCACCCGAGTCGAGGCCCTCGAAGCCCTCTACGACGAAGCCATCGCCCTGCACCAGGCGCGCTGATCCACGAAGCGAAACGCAACGGGCAGGCGGGACGAGAGAGCGATTGTGCTGACAAGCCCTTCCCGTCTGCCCGCTTTCCTGTTTCCGGAATGCGGCGGTCGCGCGCGGGGCGCCCTCACCGCTCTTGACCTGCGCCGCCGTCGTCCGCCGGCGTGTCCTGCGCGGGCGGCTCCTGCGCGCCCGCCGCGGCTTGCGCAGGCTCGGCGGTCGCTTCCGCCCCCGTCGCCGCGGCCGCCCCCTGCACTGCGAGCAAGCGCTTCCTCAGCACCGGGAAGCCGACCGCGAAGGTGACGATGGTGGTGGTGGTCGCGGCGAACACGATCACCGGTAGGTCCTGCGTGCCCGGGATGCCCGCCTGGGCCGGCAGCATGGACAGCACCCCGGCCGCCATCCCCCGCGGCAGGCTCACGGCGACCAGCGCGCGCACCTGCTTGGCGTTCGGCATGCGCAGCGTGCACAGCGCCGCCGCCGGCAGCCGCGCCAGCAGCAGCGCCGCGCCCAGCACCACGCCCAGCACGAGCTGGCCCGCGGGCGGGGCGAGCAGCGCACCGATCAAGGTGAAGAAGAACGACTTGACGATGAAGGTGACCTGCTGGTGCACCCCGCTCACGCCCGCGCCCAGCGAGAGCGGACGCGCCATACCCATGCCCTGGCTCAGCGCGGGCGCGTTGCCGACGATCACAGCCATGGTCAGGATGGCGAGCGCGGCGCTGCCGCCGAGCAGGTCGGTGCCCACGTAGAGCACCAGCAACGCGGCGAGCGTGAGCGGATAGCCGTAGGCGCTGGCCGAGAGGCCGCGCAGGACCGGCAGCGTCATCAGGCCGGCGGCCACCCCCAGACCCAGTCCCAGCCCGAACGACCGGCCGAGCTGCAGCAGCGCGGCGCGGGTGTCGACCGCGCCCGCCTGCATCACCTGGATCAGCGCCCCGGCCACCACCACGCACAGAATGTCGGTGAGCGCGGACTCGACGTTCATCAGGTTGGAGATCTCGGGCGCGAGCTTGGCCTTTTGCAGCGAAGGCATCACCACCACCGAGCTCGAGCCGCCCAGGATGGCGCCGAGCAGCAGCCCGTGCAGCAGGCTCCACTGCGGCGGCAGCAAGCCGAGCCAGGCCGCGACCAGCGACAGCAGGCACACCGCCAGCATTGCCAGCACAAAGCCGCTCACGGCCAGCAGCGTGGCGCGCGGGGCGGCGCGGCCGAGATCGGCCAAACGCAGGTTGGTGCCGCCGCTGAACAACACCACCACCAGCGTAATGGCGCCGAAGTAGGGCGCGACCGAGAGCAGATCGTCGCGGCGCACCAGCGAGGTGATGGGCCCGATCAGCGCGCCGACCAGGATCAGCCACACCACGTCGGGCACGCCCGTGCGCTCGAACACCAGCTCTCCGGCGATGCCGACCAGAAAGATCGCGGCAATGACCAGCAGGAAGCCCTGTATGGGATCGAGCGACATGGGTGAAGGCTAACTCGGGGAGCGTAGGAGCTTCACAAGGAGGCAGGAAGACGGGAAGAGCATAGGCCCCAGTTTCTCCCCAGCTTCCCGCCTTCCTCTTGCATCCGGAGATCGCTCACCGGGGGATGGGGCGCCGGGGCCGCCGCCGCTTCGCGCGGGGGCAGCGGAGCACCTCGACCAGCGGTGCGTGCTGCACCTGGACCGTGTGCACGCGCATGCAACCACGCGGGCGCGCCGGCTGGAACTTGTAGTAGTTGGTCACCACGTAGTCGGCGCGTCCGCGCGCGCTCGGACGCAGGTCGTCGCGCAGGCGCGGCACGGTGTCTTCGGGGATGAGCGCGAGCCGCACCCGGCTGCCGCGGGCAGCCTTGCGGTTGACGTAGTCGATGGCATCGCGAAAACCCTCGCCCCACCACGCCAGCTCGAAGGCATGGCTGCGCGCGACGCCCGCCGGACCCCCGAGCAGCTCGTTGAAGTAATCGAGCGGGTAGGGCTCCACGCGCAGCAGCGAGAGCGCGGTGTACACCGGAAGCGCCGCCGTCCACGCCACCTGCAGCAGCGTGCTCGCGCGCGTCTGGCGGCCCGCGTGTACCCGGGCGAGCACACGCTGCAGCAACTCGTCGGCGCCCAGCGCTGCCAGCAGCGCGAGCGCAGGCCAGGCCTGGATCACGTAGCGCGCAAGGTCCTGACGAAAGGACGAGAGGCTCTGCAGGAAGGGAAACGCCAGCCAGCACAGCGCGATGATGGTCGCGCGACGCCGCTGCGGCCGGGCCAGACCGAGCGCGGCGCCCGCGAGTGCCGCCAGCAGCAGCAGCGCAGGCGTGGTGCCGGCGAAGGCCGCCAGATAGTACTGGACGGGCGGAGGTGCGCGATCTTCGCCCAGAAAGACCTCGGTCGTCTGCTGTGTGTCCCAGCGCGCGATGATCTTGGACCAGCTGCCCAGCGGGTCGTGCGAGAACCATGGCCACAGCAGCGCGATCGCGCCGAGCGCGAGCGCAGCGCCGAGCACGAGCGCGCCGAGCAACCCCGCACGCCGGCGCGAGGGCAGCGCGCCCCAGCCGAGCGCCACGATCAGCAGCAGCAGCGGCGCGATCCACAGCGCCGTCATGCGCGCGCCGATCGAGAGCATGCCGGCCGCGGCCGCCAGCGCCGCGTAACCGTGGCCGCAGGTGCTGCCAGCGTCCCGGGCGCGCTCGACCTCGCGCAACCAGGCTACGGCCGCGGCGACCGACGCCATCCAGAAGAACACCAGCACCGATTCCAGCCCGGTGAGTCGCGCGTGCGCGACCAGCCCGGGCAAGAAGGTCGCGACCGCGCCTGCGCCTGCCGCGACGCGCCGGCCGTATAGCGCGCGGGCCGCGGCGTACAACAGGCCGACCGAGAGCGCGCTCAGCAGCGCCGAGAGCCAGCGCGCGCCTTCCAACCCGCCCAGGATGTAGCCGAGGCCGTACAGCCACTTGGCCAGGGGCGGGTGATAGAAGTTGAAGCGGAACGCGTCGAGCGAGAAGTCTCCGAGCCGCAGATTGCGTACGAAGTTACGGCCGGCGATGGTGTACGCGAGCTCGTCCCAGGCCACGTCCTGCGCGCGGATGCCGCGCGCCCGCACCCACAGCGCGAGTAGCGTCAGCGCGGCGCCGAGCGCGAGGTCGGGTGGCGAGGCCGGCAGCGAGCGCCCGCGCGCGGCGCGCAGCGCCAGCCACGCGCACAGCGCCGCGGCGATCCAGGCCGCGAGCGCCAGCGGCGCGCGTTGCGGGCGTGGGCCGGAAAGCCCAGCGCGCAATGCGGCCGCGGCGTGCGGCTCGTCGGCGAAGAAGCGCCGGGTTTCGAGCGGGGGCAGCGCATAGGTGAAGTGCGGCTCGGCCAGATCGTGCTCGCGCAGGCGCAGATAGGCCACGCCCGGGTCCGCTTGCCGCTGCACCACCTCGACGCGGTGCACGCCCACGTCCAGCGCGCGCTGGCGCCGGACGCCGTGGAACCCGCTTCGGTTGCGCGCCTTGGTCACCAGACGGCCGTCGATGCGCAGCTCCGCCAGGCCGATCGACTCGAGCTCCAGCTGGCTGCGGCGCGCGCGGTCCACCACCATGAACGCGCTCCAGCGGCGGCAGCCCGCGCCGAGGCGGCTGCGCCGCAGGAACGGCTCGCTCACGATCCGCAGAGGCTGCTTCGTACGCGCGCCGCCTCTTGGCCCACGCCGCAGCGCCGCGCTGCAATCATCTGCGCCGGCGAACCGCTCGAGCGCAAAGCCTTGCGCCGGGGCCCGGCGCGTCGCGATCTCCAGCAGCGCCACGCCCGCCAGCGCGAGCGCCAGCGCGAGCAGCAGCCAGGCCGCCGCTCGCTCCGTGCGGCCGAGCGGCGTCGAGAGCAACGCAGGGTAGAAGGGGCGCCTCGCGCGCATCGTGCCTCGCCCCGCAGTATGCGCGAAGGCGCGCGCCGTCGAGAGTCAATCTGCGGCGTCTCCGGCCAGCGCGCGCAGGCCCCCGACGTCGTGGATCACCAGACGGCCGCCTTCCTGCGACAGCAGACCGGCCTGCTCCCAGGCCTTGATCTGCTTGTTGGCGCTCTCGCGCGTGGCACCCACCAGGTCGCCGATTTCCTGCTGCGAGAGCTTGAACGGGATGCGCAGGTCTGCGTTCGCGCCCTTCTGGCCGTGCCTTTCCGCCAGGTCCGCCAGGCGCTTAGCCAGACGGTTGCCCACGCGCAGGAACGCGAGGTCCTCGGAGCGCGCGGTCAGGCTGCGCACGCGCCCGGTCAGCACGCGCAACAGCTCGATCGCGGTCTTGGGCGATTTCTGCAGGAAGCGCAGGAACGGCTCGCGGTCGAGCATGAGCAGCTCGCACTCCTCGAGCGTGACGACCGTGGCCGAGCGCGGCCTGCCGTCGAGCAGCGAGATCTCGCCGAACACCTCGCCCGGGCCCATGATGGCGAGGGCGGTGTCGTGTCCCTCCGCGTCGCCGCTGACCGCCTTGAGGTGGCCCTGAACGATTACGAACAGCTGGCCGCCGGGATCGCTGAGCCGCACCACGGTCGCGCGCGCCCGCCAGCGCTTGCGCACCGCCAGCTCCGCGATCGACGCGAGCTCCGGCTCGCCCAAGCCGCTGAACAGCGGGACCTTGCGCAGGAGCTCGATCGGGGCCGCCACGGGCCGAGAGCTTAGCGCAGCCAGGCTCACGAAAACACCCATACCACGGCGGCCGGTTTGCGCCGCGCCAGGCTCCGGAACATGGCCAGCTCCGCGCTGCCGACCCGGCCGTAGACCAGGTCCGCGCTGGGCAGCTCGAGCGCCAGTGCCAGCGTGATCCGCCGGCGCGTGCGCGCCGGGTCACGGCTCCCGCGCACGAAGCGCTCGAGGTTGTCGAGCGTGGTGCTGTGACGGTCCACCGCGGCGCAGGCGTGGATCAGGCGCTCGGTCGCCCGGCATTGCGCGTCCACGCTTGAGGGCCGGCCATCCCGGGGCGCGGGAAAGAAGCGATCGAGCTCCTGCAAGGGCTCGGCCGCGTGGCTGTGACGCGACAGAAACATGGAATCGAGGATCGCCTCGTCGCCAGCATGCCGCCCCCCGTCCGCGCGGAGCAATGACCCAGCTCACACGCGAGCTCGGACGCGGCAGTCACGGCAAGACGGGAAGAGGTCCGAGGGGTCCGGGCCACGGGCAACCGCCTCTTTCCGTCTTCCCCCCTTCCTGTTTCATGGCCTGGGCTGCGTGCACCCGATCAGCCCTGCGCAGGCGGCGGGTGCGCGTGCAGCCAGCGCTGCAGCTCGGGCGCCGCGCGTGCGCGCAGCGCGACATCGAGCTTGAAGTGCTCGTCGGCCTGTTTGAGCGCGCGCTGTGCCGTCTCCAGCCGCCGGCGGCCGAAGAACGCGGCGACCTCGCGCCGGCGCGCGTCGCCTTGCAGCGCTGGCGTCGCCGCGATCAGGCGGCTCAGCAGCATCTCCGGCAAGCGCCGCCGCACCTCGGGCCAGCGGCGTTTGACGAAGCGCCAGGTCGCGTCGCGCGCGAACGGGTTCTGAAGCAGGCGCGCGAGCAGCAGCGCGACGTCCTGGGTGGGGATCTTGGGGCCGAGGCACAGCAAGAGCGCGCGCTCGATCAGCTCGGGATCGCGCAGCTCGCCGAGCGCCATCCGGTAGCGGCGCCGCTCCTGCGGCGTCTTGGCCTGCAGCGAGCCTCGCAGATAGCGCGCAAACAGCTCGCGCCCGTTGCGGCGCGCGCCGATCACCACCAGCGGCCCGACCAGATTCGCCTCCACCGAGCCGGGCGCGTGCAGGTAGCGCGCGAGCACGCCCTCGGCTTCGGCGACCACCCCTGGGTCCTCGCCCAGCAGCCCGCTCAAGCCCAGCAGCTCGGCGCGGCGCAGGCGCGCGTGCTCGGGCTCGCCCTTGCGCGCGCGGAAGCCGGCGCGCGCGAAGGCCGGCCCGAAGGTTGCTGCGATGAACCGCCGCAGCCGTGCCTGCGCGTCGCGGCCCGCGCCCGGCGCGACGCGGTCGAGCAGCTGCCATAGCGGCCCCTGCAACGCCGCCAACACGTCCGGGTCGGGCTCGTCGCGCAGGGCCGCGCATAGCTCGAGCACGTCCTGCAGCGGGCCGTAGCCCGCGTGCAGCAACGCCCAGCCGTGTGTGACCAGGCCGAGCCGCTCGCTCGCGCTGAGCCGCGGCAGCGCAGCCAGCAGCTCGCGCTGCAACGCGGGGTCGTGCAGCGGGCGGTAGAAGCCGCCCTCGTCGGCGTTGGCGTAGACGAAGCCCGCGCCGCGCGGCAGCGGCAGCTGCGCGCGCGCGCCCGTCATCAGCTGGCGTAACGTGCGCTCGCGGCCGCCGACGCCGAGCTTGACCACCACTGGCAGCGGCCAGGGCCCGTCCGCGCGCCGCGCGCCCGGCCCGCGCGCGCTGAAACGCTCCTGCGCGAGCCCCAGCCCGCGTCCGCCGTCGCGGCGCGCGGCCTTCACCCGCAGCAGCGGAAAGCCCGGGCGCTCGACCCAGGGACGCACCACCTGCTCGACCGCGTGGCCGGCGTGGCGCTCGAGCGCGCGCCACAGGTCGGCCGCCGTCGCGTTGCCCTCGCGGTGGGCCCTTATGTAGTCGCGCACGCCGCGCCGGAAGCGCTGTGGCCCCAGGTAGCGCTCGAGCATGCGGATTACCGCCGCGCCCTTCTCGTAGGTGATCAGGTCGAAGGCCTGCGTGGCCTCGGCCGCGGTGCGCACGCGGGCGTAGATCGGATGCGTGCTGTCGAGCGCGTCGAGCTCGAGCGCGGAGCTGCGCGCGTGTCCGAAGTCGTTCCACATCCGCAGCTCGGGCTGCCATGCGTCGACGATGTTGAACGCCATCCAGGTGGCGAACGCCTCGTTGAGCCAGAGGTCGTCCCACCACGCCATGGTGACGAGGTTGCCGTACCACATGTGCGCCAGCTCGTGGCAGATCACCTCGATCGCGCGCTTCTTCTCCGGCAGTGTGGCGCTGCGCTCGTCGATCAACAGCAGGGTCTCGCGGAAGAAGACCGCGCCTGCGTTCTCCATCGCGCCCATGTCGAAGTCGGGCACGGCGACCAGATCGAGCTTGGCGTAGGGGTAGGGCACGCCGAAGTAGCGCTCCAGGCGCAACAGGCATTCGCGCGCAGCGCGCAGCGCGAACGCGGTGAGCCGGCGCCCGCCCGGCGCGTGCACCACGCGAATCTCGGTGCGGCCGGCGCGCAGCGGGGCCGAAGCCTGAAGCTCGCCCACGGCCAGTGCCAGCAGATAGGTGGAGAGCAGCGGAGTGGGCGCGAAACGCACGCGCTTGCGCCCGCGGCCGGCGGGCGTCTGCTCGAGCGGTTTCGAGTTGGACACGACGGCGAGGCGCGCGGCGGTGGTGACCTCGAGCTCGAGCTGCGCCTTGAAGGCCGGCTCGTCGAAGCAGGGAAAGAAGCGCCGCGCATCGGCCGCCTCGAGCTGGGTGAAGGCATAGCGGCGCTTGCCGCTGCGCGCCAGGTACAACCCGCGCAGGTCGTCTCGCAAGCGCCCCGAGAAGCGCAGCTCGAGCACCGCCTCGCCCGCGCGCAGCGGCCGCGCCGGCAGCACGCGCACGCTCTCGTGCTCGGGCACGGGCTCGATGCGCGCACGCACGAGGGCACCAGCTTGCTCCACGCGCGCGCCGCGCAGCGCGAGGTCGACCGCGTGCAGCTCGATCACGCGCGTCGCGCGCGAGAGCCGCAGCGCGACACGCACGCGGCCGCGATAGCGCCTCGAGCGCGTGGGGTCGAGCTCGAGCGAGAGCTCGTAGCGCAGCGGCCGCACGTGGGCGGGCAGCCGGAAGGGCGTGACCTTCGCCACCGGGAGAGTCATGCCGGCCTCGGGCGGCCGCCCCGGGCGCGCGCGAATTCGAGGATCACAGCAGCAAGAAGGGGAGGCGGGAAGATCTCGAGGGCATCGTCATGCCGGCTTGCCGGCTTCGCGTCTCCCTGTTGCATCCCGCATGTCATGCGACCGCTACGCCTTGGCGTGGCGCTCGAACAGCTCGCCCAGGCGGGGCACGGCGGCCTCCACGTGCTTCTTGGCCTGGCCGCGCAGCTTCTCGTAGGTCGCCTTCACCAGTTGGTTCTTGGCGCGCTGCGCACGTGCGTCAGTGATGCCGAGCAGGGCGTCCGCCACGCGCGCCGGATTCTGCAGCAGCTGCTGGCGCGGGGGCACGCCGCGGGAGAGCGCTTCCTGATAGATGGGATCGAGCGCGGAGAGGAAGTCGTCGAGCAGGTGGTCGACGACCTCGCGCAGGAAACCGGGGCTGATGCCCTTGACCAGCTTGAACGCGGTCTTGACCGCGATCCCGCTCAGGCCCGACTTGTCCTCGACCTCGGCGTCCAACACGCGCAGCGCGTCGTCGACCAACGCGGCGCGCTTGTCGCCGGCGCCCAGAAGCTCTTGCAGCGATGCCATAGGCCGCGAAATCTATCAGAACGATGCCATCGACAGGGCGAAATTGTAGAGCACGTGCGCGATCGCCGGCGTGAGCGTCGAGCCGCTGCGCGCGCGTAGCAGGGTCAGCACCACGCCGGCCAGGCCCACGGCAAACAGCCCTCCCCAGTTTCCCCAGCTCTGGGGCGCGTGCAACGCCACGAACGCCAGCCACGCGATCGAGAACGCCGCGCGCGGGCCGAGGCGTAATGCCACGCGGTACACGTAGCCGCGGAAGAACAGCTCTTCGCCGAGCGGCAACAGGGTGCCAAGTGCCGCGAAGCACAGCATGCCGCTCGGCCAGCTGACGAAGCTCTGGATCGGGGCCTCGCCAGTGGCGGGGATCAGACGCAGCGAGAGCCGCGCGCCCGCGAACAGGGCGGCGGCGCCGAGCGCCGCGGCGGCGCTCCAGCGCAGCGGTCGCGGCGGCGGTGGCAGGGCCAGCTGCTCGGCGACCTTGCCGGGCCACAGCCGGCGCGCCAGCGACCATGCGACGCCGGCCTGCAGCGCCACCAGGATCAAGCCTTTGAGCAGCGTCTGGCTGGCCCCGCGTGAAGGCACTTCGGCCGCCGCGGTCAGGGCCAGAAGCCCGAGCACCGCGCCGAGCGCCGCGGGTAGCGCGCGCAGCGCCACCGGCTGGGCGGCCTGCAGGGCCGCGCCGCGCCCGCCGCCGAGCAGCAGGCCCAGGCCGAGCGTGACCCCGAGCCCGAGCGCAATCACGCAACCGCGGTCGACGAGGCCGAGCGGCACGCGCGCCAGCACCCGTGCGCGCAGCGGTACCTGACGCAGCGAGGCCGGCGGCGGGTGCTGGGGCCAGACCGCCTCCACGCTGTAGTCGCCCGAGCGTTGGATGCGGCCGCCGCCCAGTGGCAAGCAGGCGCCGTCGGCGCTGCGCCGCGCCGCCTCGAGGTGGGCGTGATCGAGCGGCACCCGCAGCATGAGGCGCGGCTGCGGTTGCGCGAGCACGGCGAGCACGAAGGCATCGCGCCAGCGCGTCTCGAGCAGGCGGTCCTGCGAGCACAGCTCGAACAACGCCTGCTGGCCGGCGCGCAGCTCGACCATGGCCAGCCGCGCGCTGACCAAGGTGGCCCCCGGTGCGCGCGCCAGCTGGTCCAGCGATCGCCAATCGCCTTCGTACGCCAGCTCTGCGCGCTGCAGCTCCACCACGCGCAGCGCCCCCAGCCCGAGCCCCCCCGCGCAGAGCAGGGCCGAAACCAAGAACCCGATCCCACGCCACCGCACCCGCCGAGTGTGCCCCACCCCGAGCCCAGGAGTCGCACGCCCCGTCCCCGTGCTCGTAGTCGTCGTCGCCTCCCCGCCCGGGCGAGCCACGAGTGCTAGAGCACCGAACATGTTGAAACACGCACGATTTCGGGGCCCTCGCGGGCGCATGGCACGCGCGCTTCCCGCTCGACGTAGGATGGACTACGCCTTCGGGCTCCCGCCCGCACCCTGCATCCCGCCATGACCCCGACTTCGCACGCGTTTCAATATGTTCGGTGCTCTAGGCTCGCAGCGTGCTCTTCCCTTCATCTGTTCGCGCCCCTGTTCGGGGGCGCTGGCTGGGCTGCGGTGTTGGTAGTCGTCTGCTGCGCCGGCTGCGGCACGCCCAGGTTGCCGGCCTTTGCCAATCCCCCGTCCCCGGACGCGGGTGCTACGTCCGACGCGGGCGTTCCTCCCGGCGAAGACGCGGGTTGAGGCGCTCCATGGCGCCTCATCGGATCCTCGAATCGGGGCCCCGCTGAGGTCTGGCCCAGGCCAAAATCCACAATTGTCTCAAGCTGATCCACCTCCCTAGCGGTGTCGGTCAGGCGACAGAGCTATTAGCTGGGCGCCTGGCTTATTCGAGCGAAGCACTAGATCTTGACTTAGCTTATTCAATCGAATAATTCTGGGGCATCGCCAAGCGCCTCAGACCCGCCGGAGAGGGCAGCCGGCAACGGCTGCTCGAGGCCGCGCGCGCCTCGTTTGCCGAACAGGGGTTCGGCGGCGCGAGCACGCACGCGATCGCGCGTCGGGCCGGGACCAATCAGGGACTGATTCGCCACCACTTCGGCGGCAAAGAGGGGCTCTGGCGCGAGGTCGTTCGGGCCGGGCTCGCCGCGCTGGGTGCAGAGCTTCCGGGCGCCGCGCCGGGAGTCGCGTTGCCGGCAACGGTCGCGGCCGATGCGGTGCTCGCCGCCTTCGGCCGCCACGCCGCGCTGCTCCAGCTGCTCGTGCACGCCCTGCTTGAGCCCGGCCAGCGCCGCGACTGGCTGCTGCGCGAGCAGCTGCCGCCGCTGCAGCAGCGCGCCCGCGCCTGGCTGGGCGCGGGCCCAAGCTCACCACGCGAGCGCGACGCGGCCATGGACCAGGGGGCGCTTTGGATGTGGATCGCCGCGGCCGCCGCGCTGCCGTGCCTTGTGCCCGCGTTGCCCGCGCTCGATCCCAGCACCGCCGCGCAGGCTCGCGTGCAACGCGCGCTGCTGGCGCGCGCCTGGCCCGGCGGTCCTGCGTTCCCGCGCGCCGCCGAAGGCCCTTGGTCGCTCGCCGCCGCGGCGCGCCGCCAGCTGGCGCGCGCGCAGTCCGCCGATCGCGACTGACAGCGTCTCGAGGATGCAACAGGAAGGCGGGAAGACGGCAAGAGGATCGTGACGTCTAGCTTGCCGCCTTCCCGCCTTCCCGCCTTGCCGCCTTCCTGTGAATCTTCGTCCTGTTCCCGCGAACGGGGTGAAGCGCCACGCCGGCGCTTCGCGCTTTTCAAAGCTCGGCGCATCCGTCAAGATTCAGGCCCACCACCCCAGCCGGTCGGCGAGGCCTCGACACGAGGCGCACGGGCGCGCCCGGAGACCGGCGTCACCCCCCAAGGAGGCCTCATGGCCGATCCCGTGTTTCCACCGATCGATGTGGCCGGCAGCGGGCAGCTCTACGCACGGCTGCACACCACCCAAGGCGCCATCGTGGTGCGGCTCGAGGAGCAGCTCGCGCCCAAGACGGTTGCCAGCTTCGTCGGCCTCGCCACCGGCGCGATCGACTGGAAGGATCCCAAAACCGGCGAGAGCATGCGCGGCACGCCGCTCTACGACGGCGTGCGCTTTCACCGGGTGATCCCCGGCTTCATGGTCCAGGTCGGCGATCCGTTCAGCCGCCACGTCGACTCCGCGGCGCGCGGGCGCTGGGGCACGGGCGGCCCCGGCTATCGCTTCGGCGACGAGATCGTGCGCGAGCTGCGCCACGACAGCGCGGGCGTGCTGTCGATGGCGAACGCCGGGCCCGGCACTAACGGCTCGCAGTTCTTCATCACCGAGGGAGCCACCCCGCACCTGGACGGCAAGCACACGGTGTTCGGCCGCGTGGTGGTCGGTCATGACGTGGTCAAGCGTCTGGCCGGCGTCAAGCGCAACCAGCGAGATTGCCCGCTCGAAGATCAGCTGATCGAGCGCGTCGAGCTGTTCCGCCAGCAGACCCCGCCGACGAGCTGAGCGCGTGAGCTCCGCGCGCGAGAGCGTGACGCCGAGCGCGCCCGCGTCCGCGCCGGATCGCCGCGTGCTGCTCGCGCTGCACATCTTGCTCGCGCTGCTGGTGGCCAAGCGTCTGGCTTACCACCTGTCCTACCTCGTCCACGACCCGTTCGCGCTGGCGACGTTCTCGGACGGCCAGCTCTACGAGGACGCCGCGCGCGACATTCTCGCGCACCCGCCGCTCGGCACGCAGCCGTTCTATCTGCAGGGCCTGTATGCCTACATGCTGGCGTTGCCGCTTTCCCTGGCCGGGGCACCGGTGCTCGGCCTGCTGCTGCAGCTGGTGCTTGCCGCCGGCGCGCTGCTGCTGTTCCACCGCGTCGCGCGCGACCAGCTCGGCGTGCTGGCTGGCGGGCTTTCCACCGCCTGCCTTCTGGCGTGTCCGGAGCTGGCGTTTTTCGAGAACAAGTACCTCTCGGTCGCGCTCGGGGTGGCGTGCAACGCGCTGGCCTTGTTTCTGGCCTGCCGGGCGCTGCGTGATCCGCGCAAGCCCGCGCTGCTGTGGGCCGGCTTCGGCGCCGGGCTCGCCGTGCTCGGCCGGCCCAACCTCGCGGTCGCGCTGCCGTTCACGGCGGCGGCGCTGGCGCTGCCGCTGCGCGAGCGCGGTCGAGCGCTGGCCGGCGGCCTCGCGCTGCTCGGGCTCGGGGTGCTGCTGGCGCTCGCGCCGATGGCGCTGCGCAACCAGCTCGTGATCGGACATCCCGACGTGTTTCCCAGCCACGGCGGCGCGATCCCGTTCTTCATCGGCAACAACCCGCACG
Source organism: uncultured delta proteobacterium (assembly GCA_963778655.1). Classification (GTDB taxonomy): domain Bacteria; phylum Myxococcota_A; class Polyangia; order Polyangiales; family JAFGIB01; genus CAVZVA01. The sequence continues at coordinate 359,593 of CAVZVA010000002.1, read as the reverse complement.
CCAATGGGCGCTGGAACACCGCCGGCGGGTTGCTCAGCGGTCAGGTCGGTCGCGAGCGCGTCGAGCTGGCCCGGCGGCTCGGGGTGAAGACCGCCGACGAGGGCGATCTGGACCACGCGATCGGCGCCGTGCTCGGCGCGCGCGCGCTGCGCTTCATCCGCGAGCAGCCGCTCGTCTGGCTCGGCCTCGAGGCCAAGAAGCTGTGGCTGACGCTGGGCGATCACCGCTTCGTTCGCGATTACGATCTGCGCGGCGAGGCCGAGCTGGTAGGAGGCGCGCACGAGCTCGGGCTGCCGTTCGGAGTGGCGCTCGGCCTGGGCGCGATCGGCCTGCTCGCGCTGCGCGAGCGCGGCCGCCGCGTGCCGGCCGAGCGCACCCGGATGCGCGCGTTGTGTCTGCTGCTCGTGGGCCAGCTGGCGGCGGTGCTGGCGGCCAACGTGGTGGTCTTCAGCTCGTCGCAGAACCGCGTGCCGGCGCTGTTGCCACTGTGCTTCGCCGCCGGCCCGGCGCTGCTCGCGCTGCTGGGCTTGCTCGCGCGCAGGCCGCTCTACTTTCGCGCCGGCTCGGGCGCCTGCGCGCTAGGTGCGCTGCTGTTTGTGCAGGCGCTGTGGCCGCGCGGGCCGCAGCCGAGCCGGCCCTCGTCGGTGCACTACTTCAATCTCGGCGCAGTGGAGGAGGCACTGCAGCGAGACGAGGCCGCGGCCGAGCACTACGCGCGGGCCGTGGCGCGCCAGCCGAAGCAGCCGGTGTTCCTGCTGAGCCAGGCGCGGGTGCTGCGCAAGCTGGGGCGCGCTGCCCAGGCACGCGCGCTGCTCGATCGCTTGGATGTGCTGCCGGACGAGCCCCGTGACGTGCGCGCCGCGGCCGCCGCCGAGCGCGCACTGTTGCAAGAGGCGCCGCCTCGCCGATAGAGAATCTCTTCGCTCGGAACCCATGCCGCCCACAATCACCCTCACCACCGACTTCGGCACGCGCGACAGCTACGTCGCCCAGGTCAAGGGCGTGCTGCTGCGGCTCGGGCCCGAGGGCTTGCGCCTCGTCGATCTGAGCCACGAGATCGCGCCCCAGGGCGTGCGCGAAGGCGCGCTGTTCTTGCGTGCCGCGGTGCCGCGTTTTGCAGCGGGCACCATCCACCTGGCGGTGGTGGACCCGGGGGTGGGCAGCGGCCGGCGGGCGATCGCGGCCGAAGCCGGGGGGCAGCGCCTGATCGCGCCCGACAACGGTCTGCTCGGCTGGCTGCTCGACGCGGGCGCGCGCGTGCACCGCATCGACGCGCAGCGCATGGGCTCCGGCGCGCTCTCCTCGACCTTTCACGCGCGCGATCTGTTTGCGCCCGCGGCGGCCATGCTCGCGCGCGGCGAGCCGCTCGCTGCGCTGGGCGAGCCGCTCGCCGATCCGGTGCGCCTGCCTTGGCCCGCGCCCCGCGCCGGGACGGACGCCGTCCACGGCGAGGTCGTGCACGTGGATCGCTTCGGCAACCTGATCACCAACCTCGAGCGCGCGCACCTGCCGCCGGGGCGTGCGGCGCGGGTGCGGCTCGGCGGGCACGCGTTCGGCGCACTCCGCGATCACTACGCCGAGGTCGCGCCGGGCGAGCTGCTGGCGCTGTTCGGCTCGGACGGCCTGCTGGAGGTGGCGGCGCGCGACGCGAGCGCGGCCCGCGCCCTGGGTGTGGGGGTGGGCAGCCCCATCGTGCTCGAGCTTGCCCCCCTGAGCTGAGGGCGGTGCACCCCGCGCGTCCGCGACCCGGCGGCGAATATCGCGGCGAAACAGCAAGTCAATTGGGCGTGATCGGGTGCGTGCCCGCGGGCCTCGCAGCCCGGCGCGCAATTTGCTTCAACTTGCCGCCGGGCGCCCCGCCGTGCACGATTGGGAGGCCAGCATGTCCATCAAGATCAGCGTGGGGATTCAGCGAGGCGCGCGAAGACCGTCAGCGACTGGAGCAGCGCCGCCGCTCGGGGCAGGGCATCGCGCCGGGGGGCGACGGCGATCCCCAATCACGGCCGCCGGGCTGGCCGGTCTCGACCGACGCCGTCGAGGAAGAAGAGAGCGAGCAACAGCGTCCGCCCCTGTGGGCCTGGTGAGCGGCCGCCGAGCCTCGGCTTGGCTACAGCTGGCCCTGTAAATGCGCGAGCATCAGCAGATGCGCGGCCAGCGCATTGGCGGGCTCGTTGGATGTGTTGACCGTGCGGTCCTTGGCCGCGCCGCGCACGGCCGTCAGATCCGGGCGTCGCTTGTGGGTCAGCAGGCGGTCGTCGTGCATGGCGGCCGGGGTGGCCGCGCGCAGCGCCGCGAGCAGCGCCTCGAAGCTGGCGTGCGCGCTGGCGCCCCGCGCCGCGCCCAGGCCCTCGTAGCTCAGCAGGTGCTCCTTGAGCAGCACCGGGTCGGCCGTGCCGTTGCGAAACAGGTAGGCGACGTGGTGGCGCTCGAAGGAGTCGCTGGTCTCCACCTTGCTAACCGTCCTGCTCATCACCAGCCCCCCGCTGAGCAGGGCGCGCCCCACGTCGAGCTTCTTCTCGGTGGACTCTACGGCATGGCTCTGGCTGCTGATCTCCACCGCGCGCGCAATCCCGATTATGTCGGCGTAGTGCAAGGGCGCGGGGCGGCGCTGTACGTCGAGGCCTACCAATGTGTCCGGCTCGAGCGCGAAGCCCCGCAGCAAGAGCGCGCGTTCCGGCGCCGGAATCGTGTCCGCGTCGCAGGCCACCGCGCCGTGGCCACGTTCCCGTAGCAGGCCGAGCAGGCGCTGCGCGTCGCCGAGCGCAAGCCCGCTCGCCAGCACCGTGGGCGTCGCCGTCACCAGACGCAGCCGAGCGTCGTAGGGTGCGAGGCCGATGGCAGGGGCGAGCGCGGGCAGCTCCGCGTCGATGCTCACGGTGGAATTCCAACGGGTCAGCGCGACCAGGTACATGTTCTCTACTCCGGCTCCGTGATGGTCAGGGTTTGGTTGCGGGCGACCCCGGTGAGCAGCTGGACCTTGCGTGTGCCGGGTGTAGGCCAGTCGATGCGAACCTCGTCGATCGGCGCGCTGCCCGGCCCCAGGCCGAAGTGCAGCACGGGCTCGTCCTGCCCGAGGAAGTTGCTGCCGCCGCGCAGCTCGCGCACCTGCGGGGCGCTCCCGGGGCTCACCTTCACGCTGACGCGCGCTCCGATTCCCTCTCGATTCGCGCTCGTGCCCTGCAGCCGCAGCCGCAGGTAGCCGTTGCCGTTGTCGCGGTCGTTGCGGTAGAGCCGGCCGCCGAGCACGTGGTTGACGATGAACAGGTCGAGATCGCCGTCGTTGTCGTAGTCCAGCACCAGCAGCCCCTTGCCGTCGCTGTAGTCGACCAGGCCGAGCGCGCGCGAGCTCTCGAGCATCGGCGAGGCGCTGCCGTCGTTGCGCCATAGCCGCGTCGGGTCGTTCACGTACGGCTGAAAATCGCTGCCGTGGAAGCGGATGCCGTTGGTCATCGCCAGGTCGAGATCGCCGTCATCGTCGTAGTCGAAGAAGGCCGCGCCCCAGCCCCAGCCGCCCTGGCGCACGCCGGCGCGGTCGCTGTCGTCGCGGAAGGTGCGGTCGCCGTTGTTGCGATACAGCCGATTGCCGCCGCAGAACACCGTGTCGATGGTCTGCTTGTCGCAATAGATCGAGGTGACCAGCCAATCGAGCGCGCCGTCGCCGTCGTAGTCGCCGATCGCCATGCCCATGCCGTTCTGGTCGGTGCCGACCGAGGCTGCGGCGGTGCCGTCGGCGAAGCTGCCATCGCCGCGATTCCAGAACAGCTTGCTGGTGCCGAAGTCGCTGGCCACCAGAAGGTCGGGCCAGCCGTCGCCGTCGAGGTCGCTGAAGCTCGAGCTGAGCGAAAGCGGTCCGTTCGAGGACGCAGGCGGGCCGTCCAGCACGACGCCGGCTGCGACGGTGACGTCCTCGAAGTAGCCGGCGAGGGCCGGGCCCTCGGCGCCGCGGTTGTGCAGCAGGCGGGCGTGGGACGGGTTGGCCTTCGGCGTGACGCCGAGCTGCCACTCGGTGGTGTGCAGGTCGAGCCAGCCGTCGCGATCGTAGTCGCCGACGCTCACGCTGAAGCCTTGGCGCACCTGGGTGTCGGCCAGCGCGGCCCCGCGCGCGACGGCCTGCTCGCTGAAGCTTGCGCCTTGGTTGATGAACAGCAGAAACGCGCCCCCGCCGAGCGTGGTCACGTATAGGTCGAGGTCGCCGTCGTTGTCCACGTCGGCCCAGGCTGCACCGACCGAGCGAAAGCCCGGCAGGTCCAGGCCGGCCGCGTGAGTGACGTCCTCGAAGCTGCCGTCGCCGCGGTTGCGAAACAGAATACCGGGTTGATCCAGCCGCGTGACGTACAGATTGACGAAGCCGTCGCCGTCGAAGTCTCCGGCGGCCGCACCGCCGGTCATGAACGGAGCGTCGCCGGTGAGGCCGTTGTCGCTGTACCAGTCGGAGCCGCCGCTGCTGGAGTGCACCGGCGCTTGCCGGTAGGCGAGGCCCGCTTGCTCGGTGACGTCGACGAACGCGGGGCCCGCTGCGAGCGCGCCACCGTCCTCGTCGAGCACGCGCGGCAAGCTTTCGGGCAGCGGGCCGGCGTCGGTCGCGGGACCGTGGGAACGGCCCACCGTCGTGTGCGCGCCGCTGCCCGCGCCTGCGTCGGCAGGCTCCTGCGGCGCGGCGCGGGTTTCGCCGCCGTCGCTTGTGAGCGCGGCGTGGCCCGCGTCGGCTGGAGCGCCGTGCTTGGCGCTGCTGCCCTCGGGCTCGCGGCTGCAGGCGCCCAGCAGGCAGGCGCACAGTGCGAGCGCCTTCGCTCGCTGGGCGGCGTTTCGCACCACAGGTTCAAGCATACGGCACCGGGGCGTGGAGCAGGTGCCCGCGGCCGCCGCGTGCGGCATCGCGCGCTCGTCTGCGCCGATCGCCATAGGTGTAGGTTCCCGCATTTTTTTCTGGAAACCGATACTCGCTGCGCGGCGCGCCATGCGCGCGATGACCGTTTCCGAACGAAACGCCAACGGAACGCACGTTGCATGGACAAGCGCGGGCCGAGACGTGTGCGCGCCGGCGAAGGGGTTTGCGGACGGTGGTGGTGTGTGATGGAAGTCAGCCGAGCTTCGACGACGCTGAGCGGCGGCGCGACGTTGCCTGCGGCCGGCGAGTCGATGCGCGTGATCTCTCCGTTCAACGGATACCTGCATGCAGTGTCGCGGGTTGTGGAGATCAAACCACATTGATGCGCCGGATCCCCAATGGGATAATCAACGCTTGCCGCCGGCCTCCTGTTCCGGGGAGTTGATGCGACGCTTCTTCAGTGCTTGCACGTGGGTCCCCGGCTCGTCCAGCCAGATGCGCGTTGCGTTTCCAGCCTGGTCGGTGCTGCTCGGAGCCGGGCCGTTGCTCGCCGCGCTCGCGCTCGCGGGCTGCACCGACGCGGGCATCAAACATTCGGCGAAGGGCGATGCCGGCCCTGCTTGCGTCGATCACGACCACGACGGGTTCGGTCTGAACTGCGCGCTCGGCCGTGACTGCAACGACAACGATCCGAAGAGCACCAACGAGTGCCGGATCTGCGCACATCCCGACGTGGGGTGTCCCTGTAGCGCGGGCACGCAGCCGATTTCGTGCTTCGGCCAGGACGAGACGCTAGCCAACGGCAACGTAATGTGCCGCGAGGGTACGCGCTTCTGCCGCAACGGAAACTGGGGTCAGTGCGAGGACATCCACGGTTACGTCGTGACCCCCGACCGCAGCCTGACGTCTCTGATCAATCCCGATGCAGCGCCGCAGAACTGCAGCATCTGCGACGTCAAGTGCTTCAAGGTGAGCGATCCCCTGCTCTCGGTGGACGGCGGGCCGGGAAGCGGGGTGACCTACTCGCCGAGCGGCGGCTTGCAGCTGGCGCCGGCGGACGGCGGGGCAGGCTCGGGAGACGGCGGCGACGGCGGCGGAGCGGCACTGACGGGGTGCGCAGGCCTGACCGCCTGCTGCAGCACGCTTGACGGCTCGCCCGCCTTGCAAGGCAACTGTCAGCTTACCGCGTCGGGCGGCAATGATGCGGAGTGCACCTCGGCGCTCCAGATCTACTGCCCGAGCATCGTCGGCGGACCGGTCGCCGGCTGCACGTTGGGTGGGTCGTCGGTCGATAGCGACTGCGACGGCATTCCGGACGTGCTCGACGAGTGCACGGCCGACACGATCGCGACCAACCCGGATTGCAATGGCAGCACGCTGCCGCTGAGCACCACCAACAACCAGACCATCTTCCACATTCTCGACAAGGGCCAGACCGGCAGCAACGCGCTCCAGATCAAGTTCAAGGTCCAGAACGCGGACGTGTACTTCCTGCTGGACACCACCGACACGATGAGCGGCGAGCGCGACAACTTGGTCGCGTCGATGACGACCGGCAACGTGGTCGAGTGCGCGATGCTCAAGAACTGCTGCGATCACCAGCCGGACTCGCCCACGCAAACGGCGTGCATGAACGTCGTGAACGGCGACAACCAGTCGAACTGCGCGAATGCGGAGGCGACCTATTGTACCGGCGCCAACGCCGGGCTGGTCCACTGTCCCGACCTCGATTTCAACGGGATTCCCGACGACCTCGACAGCAATCAGCTCAAGAGCAAGGGCGTGGTTGGCGCGGTGCGCTGCCTGGTGGGCAGCTCCTGGTTCGGCGCCGGCTATTTCCGCGAGATCCCCTCGGCCGCGAGCCCCAAGCTGGGCGATCTGGACGAGCACGCGTTCCGGCACTGGGTGGACATGACGCCGGACGTGAACAAGGTCCGGGATGCGATCGGACAGTTCGTCACCAACGGCAACTCGGACTACCCCGAAGCGGACCTGGTCGGTCTGTACTCATTGCTCACGGGCAAGGGACAGATGTTCGGCAATACCTCGCCCAGCGTGCCCGAGCGCCTGGGCCTGGGCTGTCCCGCCAATACCTTCGGTTACCCGTGCTTCCGTAAGGGCACGATTCCGATCGTCGTCATGTTCACGGACGACCCGCTTCACACCAATCCCGCGATCAATCCGCTGACCGGCGTTCCGTATGGCATCCCGGGATACGCCGGCGGCGGCTCGTATAACAAACTGCCCTACGCCAGCAACTACGCCATGAACGGCAAGGCGCCGAGCAGCGGCGTGGCCCAGTACACCCCGACGCAGGCCGAGACCTTCGCGACCGCGTACAACCTCGGCTCCATCAACAATCAGTTCGCGATCGCCTCGGGAAACCTGCGGTACATGGCGGGAGACTACCCCGCGGCCGTGACCGGGTGTGGCGCGGCGACGGCGGCGCCGGAGGCGGTCTACCGCTTCACGGTGGACCCGTTGCTCAGCGCGCTCGGCATTCCGATCGGCACGCCGGTCAACGTCAAGATCGCGATCAACACCACCGTCGACGGCAACAGCCTGGCCGGCGCGGGGCCGACGCCGGCGACCGATGCGCCGGTCGTGGTGTCGCTCTTCCGCGGCATTCCCTCGACCATTCAGCCTCCGATCGACGTCGGCGACACGCGGGTCAACCCGATCGCTTCCGGTCCCGATCTCACCTACCTGACCTACACCGGCACCACCAGCGGCACCAACTCGGCGCAGGGCTTCCTGGGCGGCATCAGCGGCTGCGGCGCCGACGGCAAGACCAACGAGGTCATCTATACCTTCCGTCCCACCGTCGACGCCAAGGTGGTCATCGACTCCTCGCAGACCGGCACCACCTCGAGCCCCTTCAACAGCGTGATCTCGCTGCATCAGGGCCTGCCCTCGAGCCTGCCGGCCAACCCCAGCGGCGCCAATCAGGTGGCGCTGGTGGGAGCGGCGGGCAACAACAACGACACCTTCAGCACCGCGCGGCGGGTCGACGGCGCGGACATGAAGATCGACGGCGACTACGTCACCTATATCGGCGACATGGTCGCGCTGCAGGACAGCGGCAGCGGCAGCGACTACGACGTGCCGTCGGGCAAGACCGGCAAGGACGATTACGACTCGACGGTCGTCGCGTGCGGCGTCAACTCGGCCGGCCCGGACGCGGTGTACAAGTTCACGGTGGGCACGGCCCGCCGCGTCCGCATCGACACCGAGGGCAGCAACTTCCACACCGTGATCTCGCTGCACGACGGGCCCCCGCCGCAATCCTTCGTGGAGAATGGAATCTCGGGCAACGACAGCGCCGCGACCAATCACCGTGTCGGCAGCAGCTCGGGCGACAGCGTCACCGATACCGCATACGCGGAGCGCTCCGACAGCAGCGGCACGAGCTCGCTTGCGGACGCGGTCGCGCCGATGTGCGGCGGTGTCTCCACGACGGGCTCGAACGACGCCTTCTACAGCTTCAGGCTGACGGAGCCCACGCACCTCAATGTGAGCGCGGCTCCGCGCAGCTTCGCCGCCGCGGCGGGTCAGGCCTACAACACGCCGGGCTCGGCCAACGAGGCGGTCAGCAGCAACGCGCCTCCGGCGTCGCCGGGCAGCGAGCCGATCATCAACGAGTTCGTGGTGGATCACGCCGGCGCGGACACCCACGAGTTCGTCGAGGTCTACGGCCAGCCGAACACCAACTACGCGGCTTACAAGATCCTGCAGATCGAGGGCGACCTCGGCTCCAACCCGGGCAACGTCAACAAGGCGATCGTGGTGGGCACCACCAACGGCTCCGGGCTATGGGTCTCGCCGTTCTACAGCGACCAGCTGGAGAACGGGACCGATACCCTGCTGCTGGTCAAGGACTACACCGGCACCGCCAGCAGCGACATCGACGCCGACGACGACGGCGTGATCGACCTGCCGTTGCTGTGGAGCAAGGTGGCCGACGCGGTCGCGGTCAGTGACGGCGGGGCCGGCGACATCGTGTACGGCGGCGCGACCGTGCTCCCCAGCACGCTGAGCGGCGGTAGCAGCACGGTGGGAGGGGCCTCGCGCATTCCCAGCGGCAAGGACACCGACAGCGTGTCGGACTGGACGCGCAACGACTACAGCGGGGACGGGCTGCCCGGCCTGGGCTTCGACCCAATGGTGTTCCTGTACTCATCGGCGCCTGGAAGCGTGACCACTGTCGACGCCGCCGACCCGAACGGGGACGGGAACACGATTGACAGCAACACACACAATACCGCGAGCAGCGCGCTGAACCTGGGCGACGTGTTCGGTCAGGTCGACACCAAGGTCGTCAACGCCGACCTCGGCAACGTCAACACCACCAACGACTACGGACGCGGGGTGGTCTCGTGCAACGGGCATTCCACCACCATCTCGGCCATCAGCACCAACACCCTGACCTTCGCCTCGATGTCGGGGTACACGCCTGCGGTCGGCGACCTGGTGTCGAACAATGGCAGCACCACCCTGGTGGTCACGGCGGTCAGCAGCACGAGCGCGATCGTCGCCGACGCCTCGAAGTTCGCGAACGGCAATGCCTGGTTCTACCCGGGCCCCGAGCCGCCCGGCTATGCCGATCACGTCTACAAGTTCACGCCGAGCGCGGACGGCACTGTGCGCGTCAACGCCGCGACGTCGGGGGGAGCCTACGAGGCGGTCGCGATCTACGACGGCCCGCCGCCGATTTCAGGCGCGATCGGGTCGGTGCAGCTCTTCGACGCCTCCAAGCTCACCAGCTCGCCGGACTCGAGCTGCACGGCTTACAGCTTCGACGCGGACAAGACCGATAGCAATCCGGCTCACCTGTACTGGTTCTGCGCGAACAACCGCAACTGGGCGACCGCCGAGGCCAACTGCAACAACCAGGGCGGGCATCTCGTGCGCCTGGACAACGCGGCCGAGAACGCCTTTGTCGGCAGCCACCGCACGACGACGCCCGCGTGGACCGGGGCCCACGATACGGGCACCAACGTCTGGAGCTGGGCCGACAACGGCGACCAGTTCTGGTCAGGCGGCAGCGGCGGGAGCGCGGTCGGAGGGCTGTTTTCGAGCTGGCGCAGCGGGCAGCCGGCCAGCAGCAGCTACTGCGTGGCCTACAAGACCAGCAATGGCGGCAGCATCAACACCTGGGACTCGACCCGCTGTAGCGATAGCGACCAGTACGCGTGCGAGATGACCGCGCCTTCGCCGGCGCCACCGGAGTCGCTAGCCAGCGCCTACGCGGTCGGCAGCGAGGTCGGTCTCAACGGCAACATGGTCGGCAAGGTGCTCGCCTACAACGGCAGCACCCGCCGCATGGACAACGACATCGACGGTCTGCTGATGAGCAGCTGCGGCGCGACCCAGAACGCGAGTGACGCGGTGTTCAAGATCACGCCCTCGGCTTCGATCCAGGCGACGATCGACACCAGCGGCTCGTCGTTCCCGGCGATCGTGGGGCTGTTCCACAGCACGATCGACGCGAGCGGCTACGTGGGCTGCGACGCGCCCGGCGTTGCGCCCAACACCGACGTCACGGTCGGCACGAACCCGGCCAGCACGCTGCCGCTGGGCGGCAGCACCGGCGTGACCTTGGTCGGCGGGGAGACCTACTACGCGGTGATCAAGGGCACCGTCTCTGGCCCGGACGGGGCGTACCAGATCAAGTTCACGGATCTGGGCGCCGGCGGCGACGGCGTGGAGCTCGCCTGCAGCAAGGAGAGCGCGCTGGGGCCGGCCGCGGCGGAGACCGACTTTTCGGCCAACCATACCTACTACGTGATCGTCGAGAGCGCCTCCACCGCCGGCGCCGGGTACGCGATGACCGCGCACAGCCTGTATCGCAAGCGCGTGCAGGTGGAGAACCCGCTCAACCAGAACGAGCACGGCGGGACCGCGTTCAGCCTGGCCGACCCCTACCGCTCCAAGATCCAGGTGGTCAACACCAGCACCGCGGGCATGGCGGCCAACTACCAGACTTCGGGCGACCCGACGACGCCGATGGGGCTGCTCACCTGCGGCAACGCGAGCGATACGCCCGACGCCGTCTACAAGTTCACCCCGAGCATCGACACCAACGTGCGGATCACCGCGGCCACGCCGGGCGACAACGCGATCGTCGCCCTCTTCAAAGGTCAGCCGGGATCGTTCCCCAGCGTCACCGACCTGGACGCGACGGGCAACACCAACGAGAACACCAGCACCGCGTATCAGGTCAACCTGGCGGGTCCCGCGCAGACGCTGCTCGGCGACACCTCGCTGATGACCAACGACATCGATGGCTCGCTGCTCAGCTGCGGGGCCTCGCCGAGCGGGCGCGACGCGACCTTCAAGTTCTCGCTCTCGAAGACCACCCAGGTGCAGATCGACGCCTCGGCCTCGACCCAGTCCGGCATGATGGGCGACCCGGTGATCGCGCTGTTCCACGACGGGGCGCTGGAGAAGCCGGCGCCGGTGACGCTGGAGAACGACACCTATACCGCCGCGAACACCAACCCGAGCCCCACCCCGGCGGTGAACGGAACCTGGTTGTCTTACGACGCCGACATGTCGCACCTGACGCCATCGACCCAGGCTCAGGTCGGCGTGGCGGCGACCAACACCAACGAGGAGGTGAACCCCACCACGCTGCAAGGCGCGCAGGATCTCGGCGACATCTGGAACACCAAGGTCACCGTCGGCGGCGCCACCACCTCGGCGATGACGGCCAACTACGCCGCCACCGGCTGGTGCGGCGGTGACGACGGCGCGCCCGACGCGATCTATTCCTTTTACTCCTCGCAGGGCGGGCCGGTTCACATCAGCACGGCCAACCCGGCGCCCGGCTTCAACACCGTGATCGCCCTCTACGACGGCAGCACCGGCGCTCCGCTGCGCAAGATCGACAGCGCCACCACCACGGTCGACCTCAACGGCGCCAGCGCCTGCGGCAACGGCGTTATCGACTGGCAAGAGGAGTGCGACGACGGCAACACCATGGCCGGCGACGGTTGTGACGCGACCTGTCACCGCGAGGCCGGTGTGTGGCGCTGCCCGGCCGCGTGGTACGGCACCAACGACGGCTGCGACTGCGGCTGCGGCGCGCCCGACCCCGACTGCGGCGGCGATGCCAGCAGCAGCGCGTGTGCGCACTGCGACCCGCCGAGCCTGGGCGGCTGCAATCCGAGCGGGAGCTGCCCGGGGGTCATCAGCGCTGCCGACAACACCGCCTGCAACGCGCCGGTGTGCGGCAACGGGGTGGTCGAGCCGGGCGAGCAGTGCGACGACGGCAACACCACCCCCGGAGACGGCTGCGACGCCAGCTGCATGTGGCAGGCCGGCTCCTGGACCTGCGACATGGCTCTGTACGGCACCGGCAACGGCTGCGACTGCGGCTGCGGCATCCACGACCCGGACTGCGGGGCCGCCACGGACGCGGCGAGCTGCCAGTCCTGCAACGCGCCCGGCTCGTGCAGCACCGGCGCTTGTCCCGGCTCGGTGAACGCCACCGACAACGCGACCTGCAGCAGCTTCGGCGGCGGCGGCAACCGCAACGACACCTTGGCCGAAGCGCAGGACGTGAAGCTCTCCTCGGGCGGTGTCAGGCGGTTCCTGGGCAATTCGTCAGGGCTAACCCAGAATGTGGATGCCTCACAGATTCAGTGTGGAGCGCAAGCGTTCGCGCCCGACGCGATCTATCACTTCAGCCTGCGCAACACGACCAAGGTCAAGATCGACGCCAGCGCATCGGGCAACCCGCCGGTGCTGGCCCTCTTCCGCTCCGAGACGCTCGACAACACCGTGCTCGCGCCGATCCCCTTGGCGCCCGACAACCCGAGCGAAGCCGACGCGAATCCTTCGCCCACGCCCATCATCGATAACAACTGGGTTCGCTACTCCGGGGACATCGCGAATCTGACCGCGTCGAACCAGCCGCAGTCGCAGATCAACAACCAGGACAACGCCAACAACGACACCCAGACCGAGCTCTACGATCCGTACAACCGCCGCGTGACCGTAGTCAACGCCGACAGCAGCGCGGCCAGCATGCAGGCCACCTTTCCCGCGCCGAGCTGCGGCGGCGCCGACAGCAGCCACGACGCGCTCTATCGCTTCGTGCCCTCCCAGAGCGGGCAGGTCCGCATCTCCACCAACTACCCGCAGACCGGCTTCGATTCGGTGGTCGCGCTCTACGACGGCAGCAAGGGCGCGCCGCCGCTGACCCAGGCGCAATCCGCCGTCGTCACCACGGCCGTGGGCCAGAGCAACGAGTCGCAGCCGAGCGCCCTGAGCGTCCCGCTCGAGCGCGGCGGCACGTTCGTGCAGACCGGTAACACCACCGGCATGAACAGCGACATCAACTACACCTACTTCCAGCAGGGGGGCGCGCAGTGCGGTGCGGCGCCTGCTTCGGCCGACGCGGTGTGGAGCTTCTCGCTCAGCAAGCCGACCGACGTCGAGCTCAGCGCCGACGGCTCTGGGTACGGTACCGTGCTCGGCTTGTTCGACAGCCCCTTCGTCCGGCCCTCGCTGACCAGCCAGAGCTCGCTGGCCGACGCGATCACGCAGATCTACGACCAGGACAAGCTGCCGGGGGAGCCCGAGGCCGGCTGCACGGCCTACGACTTCAATCTGCACCGCTACTGGTTGTGCACCCACAAGCGGCCCTGGGACGACGCGCGCGCCAAGTGCCAGCTGGCCGGCGGCGACCTGGTCGTGATCGACAACCAGCTCGAGAACGACACCCTCTACAGCCAGATCGCGCCGACCGCGGAGCCCTACTTGATCGGCCTGCACGCGCACGTGCCTTACTCCAGCTGGGGCAGCCCTCCCAGCGGCGACTGGGTGGACGGCAGCAGCGCCAGCTTCCGCAACTGGGCCTCCGGCGAGCCCAACCAGCCCAGCGACAGCCCGGCGGCGCGCATGCGCTACCAGGACGGCTTCTGGGTGGACACGCCCGAGAGCTGGCAGTCGTACCGCTACATCTGCGAGCAGGGCAGCCAGCCGGCCCTGCCGAGCGTGCCCACGGCCACCAGCCCGCAGGTGGTCGACGTGCTCGGCCGCAGCCGCCACTTCGTCGGCAGCACGGCCGGCACCCCCAGCTCGGTCGCGAATCTGATCGGCTGCGGTGCCCAGGCCAGCGCCCCCGACGCCGCGTTCAAGCTGACCGTCCCGTACATCACCACGGTCACGCTCGACTTCAGCAACTCGTTCGCCGGCTCGGTGGTGGGACTGTTCAACGGCTCGATCGGCGCCGCGGGCTACGTCAGCTGCGCCAGCGTCGGCGACGCCGCGCCCCAGCTGCAGCTCACCAACCTGGCGCCGGGCACCTATTACGTGGTGCTGACCGGCACCTCGAGCGGGCTCTCGGGCAGCTACGACCTGCTGTTCAGCGGGACCACCACCGATCCTGCCGCGTTCACCATGGAGAACGACCGTCTGGTCGATGCAGTGAACAACCCGATCGGCGACATCACCAACCGTTGGGTGGTGAAGAAGGCCGACATGGCCCACCTCGGGACCGACCTGATCACGGCGCGCACCGTGGACATGGTCGGCGTCGACACCAACTCGAGCCACGTCTCGCCCAATCAGGTCAAGGATCTCGGTAACACGGCGGGCCAGCAGGTCTCGGTGGTGAACGCGTCGCTCAGCGGCTTGACTCACGACTATCCGGCGCCCACTTGCGGCGGCGACGATGACACCGCGGACGCGATCTATAAGTTCACGCCGACCAGCAGCACGACCGTGCGCATCGGGGTGCAGCCCTCAGGCTTCAATCCGGTGCTCGCGCTGTACCGCGGCCCGGACTACCCGCTGCTGCAGTCCGAGACGCCCGCCGCGCCGGTGGCGTTGCCGAATACCAACGACGCGCCCACCACCAGCGGACCGACCGCGGCGCAGGATCTCGGCACGATCGGCGATCCGGTGATCTACACCGGCAATCTCACCGGGCTCAACAACGACGTGCCCACCGTCGACGCGGCGGGGCGTACCTGGGACCGCAGCGACCTCAACGGCGGCGACGCCAGCAATCAGTGCAACGCGGCACCCACCGGCAAGGACGCCTTCTTCAGCTTCACCATCACCCCTGCCGAGGCCCCCAAGACGGTGGTGCTGGAGAGCAGCAACACCGCCTTCGCCCACACCCTGGCGGTGTGGCCCAGCACGGCGGTGATCCAAGCTCCGATGGCGACCACCGCAGAAAACGACACGCGCGCGGGCGCATCCAACCTTCCGGTCGACAACCAGTGGTACGTGTTGCAGGGCAACACCAGCAATCTGATGCCGGGCGGCGACGCCAAGGTGGTCAAGACCGCGGGGACGGACTTCTTCAACCTGGACACGACGCAGGATCTCGGCACGCTCGCGGCCGACACCCAGATCGTGACCAGCGGCGCCGACAGCACCACGGCCACCGCGACCTACGACACGGCCACCCTGACCTGCGGCGCGGCGCCGAGCGCGCACGACATGATCTTCAAGTTCCACACCGGGGCCAGCGGGGGCGCCACGCGGCTCGCGGTCAGCAACCCCTCGCCCGCCTTCCCGCCGGTGCTGGCGCTGTTCGACGGCACCGGAGGCAAGGTGCCGCAGACCGCAGCGGCCTCGAACCCCGTGCCCACGCCGGTCACGGGCAACGACAGCCGCACCAACGCCTTCACCGTACCTGCGCTGGGCACCGCCGGAGTCGCGTATTCGGGCGACACCTCGACGCTCAGCGACAGCCAGGGCGCCAGCCTCTACAACCAGGCGCCGATGTACGGCAGCGCCACCTGCAACGCCGGCGCCAGCAGCAAGGACGCGTTCTTCTACCTCGACCTCTTGGCGGACGCGCACGTGCGCATCCAGACCCAGTCGTCGACGGTCAATCCGCACACGATCGCGATCTACAACGCCGACGTGCCGCTCACCCTACCGGCCGCCGTCGCCGCGCAGTACAACACCCAGGCGCTGGCGGACGCCGCAACCCCGGCGGCGACCATCGACGGCAACTGGTTGCACTACGTCGCGGACATGTCGCCGGCCGGCGGCATGGGCATCGGCGAGCTGTCCGCCGAGCGCTTCTTCACCGCCGGCACCGACTTCCAGAACGCCGCCAGCGTGCAGGATCTGAACGCCGTGGCTGGGACGATCAGCGGCCAGCAGTTCCGCACCAAGGCCGCCGGCAGTTACGCGGGTGGCGCCGACACCACCTACAGCGGCGCCACCTACCTGGCGCCGAGCTGCGGCGTGGGCAACAGCACCGCCAACGACATGATCTGGAAGGTGCGGCCGACCACCAACACCAAGCTGCGCATCGGCGTGGACAACCCGGCGGTGAGCTGGAGCCCGATGCTTGCGGTCTACGACGGCGCGCCTCTCACCAGCGCCGAGTCGAGCACCACGCCGATCGACCTCAACACGAGCAGCAACCCCAACGAGACCTTCAGCAGCAGCGGGACCCCGACCGTGGTGGTGGGCCCGCGCACGCGCATCTCCGGCGACGAAGGATCGATGAGCAGTGACTACGCCTCGACCCAGTTCCAGGCGTTCCAGCTCAACGCCGCGCCGAAATGCTCGCCAGGAGAGCCGGGCGCGGACGCCTTCGTGAAGCTCAAGGTGCGCACGGTGCCCGACGGCGTGACGCCCTACGAGCAGATCTGGCTGGATGCGGCGGATGCGGGGGCGTTCGCGCTGGCGACCGGTGCCGTTTCCAACTGGGCCGACGAAGGTCCGAACGCTCACAATGCCACGCAATCCACGGCGGCGAACGAGCCGTCCCGGATGCTCGCGTCCGGGACCTACACGGTGGAGCTCAACCCCGGCGGCGACATCGACCCTGCCAACAACGCCACCGAGGACTATCTCGACTACGCGTTCGCCAGTGGGCAGGACTCGCCGGTCAGCGTGTTCGCGGTGTGGCGGCTGCTGAGCACCAATTTCCTGGCGGGGTCGGCTGTGGTCACCACGGACGTCGGCGGTGCGGGCTTTGGCCTGAGCATGAGCGCGGACGGGTCGACCAACACCGCGGTGCTCAACTACGCGGATTCGAGCGGCACAGGCGTGGCGATGACCGGCGCGCTCAGCGGGGCCACCGGGCCGATGTTGTCGGAGGTCACGCACGACTCCAGCGGGGCGATCGCGACCTACCTCAACGGCAACCTGGTCGCCAGCGGCAGCGGGCGTGCTGGCGGCACGCAGTACCGGCACATCCGGGTCGGCACCGACCAGAGCCACAGCCTCGGCCTGCCGATGGACCTGTACGAGCTGATCGTGGTCGGACGCGCGGTCACGCCGAGCGAGCGCCAGACCATCGAGGGCTACCTGGCCGCGAAGTGGGGGCTGCAGAGCAGTCTGCCGGGCGGTCATCCCTACCAGTCGGCGGCGCCGACCCGCTCGGTCGAGGTGAGCTCGGCCAACACCTCGTTCGCGCACACCGTCTCGCTTTTCAGCGCCGTGCCGATGACCGAGCCGGCGCCCACGGCCGGGCCCGCGTTCGACACCAGCGACAGCGCGCAGTCGTCGGGCAACCCCATGGGCGTGGTCAACGGAAGCTGGCTGGTACGCAGCGCCAGCGGCGCCGGCATGCACATCAGCGAGCTCAACCAGGTCTCGGGCACGGCGGCGGGCGATGGCTCCACCCAGGGTCTGGGCTCGTTGGTCGGCAACGAGATCGGCGTCAGCGGTGGCAGCGCCACCACCTCGGGCTACCAGGGCGACTACCCGGCGACCTGCGGCTCGCTCGACGACGCGCCCGACGCCATCTATCAGATCACTCCGGCCACCACCACGACTGCGCACATCGCGCTGCGCAATCCGGGCTTCGTCGGCAACGTCGCGCTGTTCGAGGCGCCCGCGAGCGCGCCGACGGCGACGCCTGCCACCCGTGGGCAGCTCGGGCTGTACGCCGCGCCTACCCAGCTCAACGTCGCCCCCAGCGCCGCCCCCAACGAGAGCGTGGCCACCGCGCAGACCGTGGCCTCGCTGTATCCGATCACGCCGACGGGCGGCAGCTACACCGGCTACGCGGTGGGCTACACCGGCGACCCGATCACGAGTAACGTCGCCGGCAACGCGTTCGATCTGGCCTCCGCACCGGGTACCTGCAGCCCGGCGACCACCAACGGCGAGGACGCTTTCTTCAAGCTCACGGTGCCCAACGACGGCGTCCAGCACGAGATCGAGATCAACGGGGAAGGCTCCGGCGGCTATCACACGCTCGCGCTGTTCGACCACAACCCCGGCGCGCCGGACAAGCCCGCGGTCACCCTCGGCAGCTTCGCCAGCAACGTCGACACCACTGCGCTGAGCTTCAGCGGCGCGCCGAGCTGGACCTGCTCCGGCGGCAGCACGACGATCACCAGCGGCACCGATGGCAACGGCACCGGCGCCGCGATCAGCTCGACCACCTGCACCGGCGGCAGCCCGACCCCGGTGATCATGAGCCAGAGCAGCGGCGGACCTAAGGTCATGGTGATCAAGCTGCAGGGCCTGAGCGTCAGCGGCGGCCACGTGATGACCCTGAAGGGCGCGCTGCCCGTGGTGTTCCTGGTCGGCGGCAGCCCGGGCACGGTGAGCCTGGGCGGCGGCGCCGGAACGACCATCATCAGCGCCGATTCGCAGGGCAACGGCAGCTCGGTACGCGGCGCCGGCGGCAGCTACAGCAGCTGCGGCGCGAGCGAGGGCAATGCGGGCGCCAACGACGGCGCCGCGGACAAGGGCGCCGGCGGCGGCGGCGGCGGCGCGTTCCGCACCCAGGGCCGCGCGGGCGGCGACGGTGACAACACCGCCGTCGGGCTCGGCGGCGCGTCCAGCACGGCCGACACCAGCTCGGCGGCTGCGAGCCTCCAGCCGCTGCGCGGCGGCTGCAAGGGCGGCGACGGCGCCACCACCGGCAGCACGGGCGGCGCCGGCGGCGGCGCCTTCCAGATCTCGGCGGTCAACGGGGTGACGCTCAACAGTGGCATCGTCCTCACCGCGGCTGGCGGCGCGGGCCAGCACGGCAGCAGCGAGGAAGACGGCGGCGGCGGCGGCGGCTCGGGCGGCGCGGTCCTGCTCGAGGGCATGACCATCACCGAGAACGTCGCGTTCACTGCGGTCAGCTACACCAACGGCGGCGGCGGCGGCGCGGGCAACCAAACCGACGGTAGCGGCGCCACCAGCGGCCAAGACGGCCAGCGCTCGAGCACGCAGGCCAATGGCGGCACCGGCGTCAACGGTGGCGGCGCGGGCGGCAAGGGCGGCGCGACCGGCGGCGCGGCCAGCTCGGGCGGCGCCGGCGGCTCCTACACCTCGGGCAGCTACCAGAAGCAGATCACGATCAATGGATCCCAGGTGCCTTCGGCGCTGACCAACTTCCCGGTAATGGTCAAGATCACCAACGACAACGACCTCAAGACCCATGCGCTCGCCAACGGCAGCGACATCTACTTCGTGGCGTCCGACCAGGTCACGCAGCTCGACTACGAGCGCGAGAGCTACGACTCGAGCACGGGCACGCTGGTCGCGTGGGTACGCATTCCGAGCCTGGCCAGCGGCACCGACACCGTGATCTATCTGCGCTACGGGGACGGCGGCGCGGACCGCAGTAACAAGCATGGGGTGTGGGACTCCTCGTACTACGGCGTTTGGCACATGACCGACGGCGGCGATTCGACCTCGAATAGCCACAACGGCACGTTGCACAACACCTCGAACGGCACAGGTCAGATCGGTGGCGACCAGGTCTTCAGCAGCGGCGACTTTGTCCAGACGTCCAACTACGGGAGCAGCGAGAGCACCTTCAGCCTGTGGTTGAACCTGAACACCGGGAGCCCTTCGGACAATGGACCGATGGAGCCGATCGACGCAGCCCCGAGCGGATACCTTCAGCCGCCGGGCGCGGAGATGGCCGTGGGCGCCAGCGGCGCGCTTGGAATCTACATCAACGGTGGGTTCACCTACGGTTCACCGCGCATCTACGTTCCGAACGGCAGCTGGGCTCACGTGGTGGAGCGTGTGCACGCTGCCAGCAGCGGTGGCTACGTGGAGTTCAGCGTCAACGGCTCGGCGTTCACACGCATCTACAGCGGCAACACCTCGAGCGAGAGCACGAGCGGTTCGCTGCTGTTCGGCAAGTGGGCGGGCGGTTGTGGGAGCTATGGGTACCCCATTTGCTTCGCAGGCTCGATGGACGAGATCCACGTCTCGACCAGCCTGCGCTCGGACGCCTGGGGGCAGGCCGAGTACAACAACCAGAAGTCGAGCTCGACCTTCATCACGATCGGCTCCGAGGTTCCGCCCAGCCCCAAGCGCGGCGGCGGCGGCGGTGGCGGCGGTGGCGGCCAGGGCTACGTCGTCAAGAACATCATTTCGTCGCCGATCTATACGGCAGACAGCTCGGCGGCTGCGCTCACCGGCAGCAGCCCCGGCCCGTTTTCCGCCATCGACAACGACTGGACGCTGAAGGTCACCGACCTCAGCAGCATGACCGCCAGCTGGGCTACGCTCAACGCGCGGAGCGAGTCCATGTACTCCGGCTTCGGCGAGAGTGCCTCGAGCCCGATCAACCTCCCGGACCCGAGCAACGCGAGGATCACGATCGACGGCAACAACGGCGCCCGCGTCTCGAACCACAACGAGAACGTGTGCGGCACGGACGGCGGCGCCGACACCGTCTACACCTTCACGCCCTCGCAGAGCGGCGCCATGCGCGTCAAGGTTGCGGGCAGCGGTGGCACGCCGATCTCGAGCCCGATCGTGGCGGTCTACGATAAGTTCTTCGCCACCGGTTACTTCCACGGCTGCAGCGCGCTGGCCTGCGTCACCGACAACGACAGCGACACCAGTCTGCCCGGCCAGCAGGGCCAGACCGACAGCGACGCGGCCACCGGCACGACGACCATCACCGATCTGCAGGTGACCGCCGGGACCACGTACTACCTGGTAGTCAAGAGCGGCGGGAGCCCGATCGTCAACGGCACCTACAACCTCGAGCTCACCTGGCGCGATCCGGTGGACTGGCCCGGCTGCAACGAGGATCGCTACGGCGGCAAGGACGTGTGGTACGCGTTTACCACGGCGTCCACCGTCGCGGCCGGCGGCGAGAGCTACACCATCGAGACCCAGAACAGCACGGCCGACACAGCGATCGCGCTGTACAAGGACACCAACGGCGACAACACCTATCAATCAAGCGAGTACCTTACCTGTGCGGACGAGGTTTCCGGGTACGCCTCGATCACCACCACGCCGGTCTATCCCAACACCACCTATTACGTGCGGGTCAAGCAGCCCGCAGGAGGCTCCTCCACCGGCAACGTGATCCTGGGCGTGCGCGACGACAACGGGGTGCAGAACACCGAGCCCGCCGCGATCGCTTGCAGCGACGGCACCAACGCGGCGCCCGGCTACGCCAAGATCGTGGCCACGCTCGATCCGGGTGGCACCTACTACGTCGGCTGGAAGGGCGGCCGCGGCGGCGCCTCGCCGCAGACCTACACGGGCGCGTACCAGGTGAACTTCCGCGACAACAAGGCGCTGCCGGTGTCCGCAGCGCAGGTTGCGTGCGCCACCGCGTCCTCGGGCGGTACGGCCTCGTTCGATGCTACCCTGCAGGGCGGCCGCAACTACTACGTGATGGTCAAGGGCGACGGCAGCGGCGACAGCGGCGGCTACTCGTTGGACGTCGCCGATACCAGCGCGGTCCCCAGCATGAGCTGCGCGGGCAAGACCGCGGCTCCAGGCGCGCCGGACGTGTACGAGGCGTTCAGCGTCTCCGGCAGCAACAAGGACGTCACCCTGGACATGAACGGCTCGACGCTCGATGGCGTGTACGAGCTGTGGCAGGACAATGGGGCGAGCCCCGACACCAAGATCGGGTGCGCTGCGACTACCGGTGCCACCACCTTCGGCAGCCAGCTCACGCCGGGCAACTACTATGTCAAGATCCGCGGCACCAGCGCGGCCGGCGCCGCGGCCGAGCAGCCGTTCCAGCTTTCGGTCCGCGACGACGACGTGCAGCGCGCGGCCGACTGCAGCGATGGCCTGGCCACCGCCGGCACCACGCTGACCAAGTCGCTCACGGCCGGAACGTACTACGTCGGCTTGAAGCCGCAGAGCGGTCCGTCCGCGTCGACCTACCAGCTCTCGGTCCGCGACGCGGCCTACAGTCAATCGGGCGGAACCGAGGCGGCCTGCGCGAACGGCAAGACGCTGGACCTCAACGTCAGCGCGAACCACGACTACTACGTGCTGGTCAAGGGCGCGAGCCCAAGCGAGAAGGGCGCCTACGGCCTGACCGTCACCGACATCGGCGCGCTCGACCCCACGGCCTCGTCCTACGACACGCGCACCGACATCGGCTGCGGAGCGGACCTGGCCGCTCCCGACGACTATTACGAGTTCACGGTGAGCAGCGTACCCAAGCGCGTGCAGGTCTCGCTGACCGGCTTCAGCGGGGCGTTCCAGCTCTACCGCGACGACGGCAGCTTCACGCCGGACGACGCGATTCTGGGCTGTTCGGCCAGCAGCCAGACCTACACGCTGACCACGGCCGGAAAGTACTTCCTGGTGGTGAAGGGCCTATCCGTGGCTGGCGGGGCCGCCGAGGGGTCGCCCGACATTTCGCTCCGTGACCTCGACGCCGTGGGGTCGATCGCGTGTGCCGACGGCACCTCGGTTACTCCTGCCGTGCTGCAGTCGAGCTCGCTGCCGGCGGCCGCGCTCAACGCCTCCGGTCAGCTCAAGGCAGGCCATTACTACGTGGCGGTGTCCGATCAGCAGGGCAGCCCCGACGGCGTCTACGCGCTGCAGCTCAACGATCAGGACCAGAGCGGGGCGGTTGCGGCTCCGGTGATCGAGTGCACGACCGGCATGGCGATGACGCACACGCTGGCGGCGAACACCGACTACTACGCGGTGGTCAAGGGCGACGGGCCGCCCAATCAAGGCACCTTCACGCTGAGCGTCACCGACGTCAGCGGCGTGCAGGCGATCGACGCGGCCTGTCCGACCGACCTGAGTGCTCCGGACGGCTACGCGGCGTTCACCCTCACCAGTGGACCGCGTGATGTGCGCATCGACATGTCCGGCTCGAGCTTGACCGGAGCGTTCCAGGTCTTCGACAACTCGGGCGCGGCCGTGGGCAGCTGCCCGTGCTCGTCGATTTCGACGGCCGAGACCTGCAACCTGAGCTCCGGCACGTACTACGTTGTCTTCCGCGGCAACAACCTGGCAGGCGGCAACGCCCAGCGGCCCTTCAAGCTGGTGTTGCAAGACCTGTCGGCGCTCGGCTCGCTGGCGTGCGCCGACGGCCCGATTTCGACCGGCGCCACCCTGACCACGCCGCCGCTCGGCGCCGGCACCTACTATGCCGGCATCATTCCCACCAAGACCAACAGCTCGACCGACTTGAGCTACAGGCTGACGGTCAAGGACAGCGCCAGCGTCGCCGTCAGCGGCGCTCCCGAGATCGCCTGCAATACCTCGCAGATCGACGCCAGCGTCAACGCCAACGAGTCTTACTACGTGGTGGTCAAGGGCAAGAACGTCGGTGACGAGGGGGACTACGGCCTGACCATTCAGGATCTGTCGGGTGTGCCGTCGTTCGGTTGTGGGGACGACACCACCTCGGGCGATGCGTTCTACAGCTTCGACGTCACTGCCGCCGGCGGCAGCACCGTGACCATCGACAGCCAGGGCTCGTCGCTGCAGACCGTGCTGGCGCTGTTCCCGTCGACGGCGAGCTTCGGCACGGATGTGCGCAACAACGCGACCCAGGTCTGCTGCAACCCGGTCAACGCCGGACAGCCGACCGGGGCGTGCAACCCGGTCGCTTCCTGTGACGGAAAGCCCGATGACATGGTCGCGTGCGACTCGAGCAGCGGCGTGGGCGGAAGCTCGCTGATCGGCGGCGTCCATCTCAACCCGGGTACGTACTACGTGGTGGTGCGCGCCCGTGCCGGGGCCCCCGACAACAAGCTGCCGTTCAACATCTCGGTGCGCGACGACGGCGGGGTGCCCTCGAGCTACTGCGCCGCGACCACCGACGTGGCGACCGGTCAGGCGCGTATCCATCAGGTGCTGCAACCTGGCACTTACTGGGTTGCGCTCAAGGGCTCGAGCAGCTTCAGCCCGACCGACGGGGACTACAGCCTACGCATGCGCGACTACGCACCCTTCGCCAACGCCGCGACGCAGATCGCTTGCGACACCGCGACCGACACCATCTATCAGAACGTCACTGCCGGTAACCCCTACTATGTCGTGGTCAAGGGCGACACGTCCGGCGCATCGGGCCAGGGCCCGTACAAGCTCACGGTCGAGAATATGCAGGCGACGACCGGGATGGGCTGCAACGCCGATCCTCAGTCGCCGGACGCATTCTACAGGTTCAGCCTGTCGGCCCCGACGCAGGTCACCATCGACACCGACAAGTCGGTGCTCGACACGGTGATCGCGCTGTACAACGTGGGCGTGTCGTACTTTGGCACGAACTACGCGCACGACGTGAACGGAAATCCGGTCCCTTGCGACGACGATAGCGGCCCGTTTGCCGGCGGCAGCCCCGGGTCTTCTCGCATCAGCAGCATGCTGCCCGCGGGTGACTACTACGTGGAGGTCAAGGGCAAGGTCGGAACCGGCGCGGCCTGGGGCGACGCCAGCAAGCCGTTCGACCTCTCGATCAAGGATCAGAACGCCAACGCCAACATCGCATGCGCCCCGGCCAGCGCGCCGACCATCACGCAGACGCTGCCTGCGGGCGACTACAAGCTGGTGGTGTCGGACGACGGCACCGGCGGGCCCTACGACCTGAGCTTCGAGGATCTTTCCGCGAGCACCTCGGCCGCGACCAAGGTGGCCTGCGACACCGCCAACGACACCATCGACTACACGGTGGCGGCCAACACGCCGTACTACGTGATCGTGAAGGGCGACGGGTCGTCCAGCGCCAAGGGCAACTACACGTTGAACGTGGAGAGCGTGGACGGCACCTCGTCCAACATGGGCTGCGGAGCCGACTCGATGTCGCCCGACGCGTTCTTCAAGTTCAACGTGACCCAGCAGAGCGACGTCACGGTGGACACCACCGGCTCGGCGCTCGACACCGTCTTGGCGCTCTATCCGGGCAACGCCACGGTCTTCGGCACCAACTACGCCAAGGATGCGTTCGCCCAGACCATCGGCTGTGACGACAATGGCGGCGGCGGCACCGATTCGAAGATCTCCGCGACGCTCGCCCCGGGCACCTACTACGCGGTGGTCAAGGGCGCGACCGCGGCCTGGGGCCAGAGCAGCCTACCGTTCAACCTGTCGATCCGTGACAACAGCGCAACCCAGGCAATCACCTGCGCGGACGCGGGGAGCGGCGCGACCATCACCCAGACCCTGCCCGCGGGCGACTACGTCGCCGTGCTGAGCGATACCGACGCGATCGGCAGCGGCGGCTCGGGCGGACCCTACAGCATCACCTTCAAGGATCTGGTCGCCTCGAGCCAGGAGAGCGGCATGGAGATCGGGTGCGCGCTCAGCACGCTCGACGGCGGCGGCTCGGGCATTCCCGTGACCGGTGGCCAGGACTACTACGTGGTGGTCAAGGGCAACGACACGGGCGATGAGGGACCCTACGAGCTGAGCGTCGACGATCTGATCAGCAACCAGGCCGCGGCCGGCAGCACGCCGATCGCCTGCGCGGCTGCGGGCAGCAGCATCGATGCAACGTACCCGGCCGGCGACTACTACGCCGTTGTCACGGGTGCCGCCAGCACCAACGGTCCCTACGAGCTGCAGGTCAAGGACGTCGATCCCTTCCTCGACTACAACCGGCTCGCCTGCGACAAGGACAGCGGTCCGAACGGCACCTCGGTAATCGAAGCCGACCTGCAGCCGGGCACGCACTACGTCGTGGTCAAGGGCGACGGGCCGGGCCAGAGCGGAACCTATCAGCTCAACGTCCGCGACGTGACCGCCAATCCCGACAACCGCATCGCCTGTGCGGATCCCGGCGCGAGCGATCGCATCGAGGCCGACGTGAAGGCTGGGGTCGACTACACCGTGCTGCTCAAGGGCGACGCCCGGGGCGAGCAGGGCAGCTACAACCTCAAGCTCTATGACGAGCTGGGCCTGCAGAGCGGCGGCGGGCAACTGCTGAGCTGCCAGACCATCTGTCCCAACGTGCCGCCGTACAACAGCTGCCGCCCGCTCGGCGACAGCTGCGGCAGCAACGGGCAGTGCTGCTCGGGCAAGTGCACCAGCAGCAAGTGCGCCGGCACCGATCCGGCCGGCAGCCAGGCCTGCCGCAGCTCCGAGCTGACGACGAACAGCTTCACCCAGTCGCTCGCGGCCGACAACTACTACCTCACGGTCAAGGGCCGCAAAGCCAACGAGAAGGGCTTCTACGAGCTGCAGGTCGGCGACCCGGCCCACGGGACCTCGCCGAAGTACGTGCCGCCGGATTGGCCGCAGGTGCACGACGCCCTGCTCCAGACCGGCACCAAGGTGCTGCCGGTGCTGTCCTGCGCGGCCGGCAGCAACGGCGGCCGCTGCGACGGCGCCGCCACCCAGCTCAAGGTGATCTCGCAGGCCAGCGGCGCCATCGATGCGACCAACGGCCAGGGTTTGCTGCGCTACATCAACTCCAACGGCACCGGGATCGGCTCCGGGCTGAGCATGGCCGTGCGCGATCTGGCGAACTACCTGGCCATGGACATCACGCTCTCGGTGGTGAACAACCCGGGCTTCACCATCACCATTCAGAAGTGCACGAACTCGGCTGATCCCAACCAGGCGCAGTGCCAGAGCTTCTCGCAGGGCTGCAGCGACACCAGTCCGGCGCCCAAGAACACGGTCGCCCAGTGCGCGCCGGGCGCCACACCGCAGTTCTTCGTGCAGTTCACCAACCCGCTCGATCCGAATGCGGTGCCTCCGAACACGGCTGATCCCAACGGCGGCTACCATTTCAAGCTGCAGATCGTCGGCAACCACCAGTACCTGCTCGACGAGATCCCGGTCTATATCATCCCCACCGACAAGATGGGTCCGCCGCCCCCGAGCGTCGGCGCAGGCACGTATATGACCTCCGGCACCTACGAGCAGCAGGTGTATGGGGCGGGCTGCAACTACTACCAGATCGAGGGCGAAGGCACCGCGCCCGACAGCTGTACCGACGGCGTCGACAACAACGGAGACGGCACCATCGACGCCGACGATCCGGGCTGCAACCCGGGCAGCTGCCTGGACACCGTGGACAACGACAAGGACGGCAAGGCCGACCTGCTCGATCCGGACTGCACGACGAACGAGACCCAGGACTGGACCGATCTGTTCTTCAAGGCGGACATCCCGCCCGGCACCAGCATCGGGTTCGACGTCTGCACCGGCGACACGCCGGGCGACTTGTCCAGCTGTACCTACTCGCACGTCGCGACGGTGACCTCGGCGACCGGAGCGTGCGCCACCAATGCCGACTGCAAGAACATCACCGTCAACGGAGCGCTCACCGACGGCTTCTGTGGTGCGGGCGGCCAGTGTCAGTTCATCTCTCCGCCGAAGCTGAGCGGCTTCTGTACGGCGGACGCTCAGTGCCCGAACGGGAGCCTCAACGGCGACATCGTCGCGTCGTACTGCAAGACCAGCGCCAACCAGTGCCAGTACACCACCCCGCCGGCCGACATCGGCGGTAATCTGATGCAGGGTCAGAACGGCAAGCCATACGTCAAGATGAAGGTGACGCTCAACGCCAACTCGGACGGCAGCGCCAGCCCGACGCTCTACGATTGGTTCCTGGAGTACGTCTGCCGAGGCAACCTATGAGGCGTACGGATCAACATCGTGCCCCGCGCGGCGCGGGCGGCCGTCGAGCTCGGCCCGGGACGGCCTGGCCCGCTGGGACGGCTCCGTGGGTGCCTGCCGCGTGGCTCTGCCTACTCGCTCTCGCTGGTGCCGCGGCCTTGTGCCTCGGCGCGTGCGGCACGGCGGCGAACGCGCCGCAGGTACCGGCCGAGAAGGTGGCGGTGTCGGCCAATCCGTTGAGCGGGTCGGTGACCGTGACCGCGACGAAGGTCGGAAACATCGAGAAGGCAATCAACGGCTTCTGCGGCACCTCCTATCAAAACAACGGGGGAAATGTCGAGGTCGGCGGAGAAGGTGGCGGTTGCTTTGGAACAAACGTTTTCCGCGACTACTTCATCTTCAATCTGAGCGGGATCCAGCACGCCAGCGCGAGCGCGCCGTCTGCAGCCACGTTTTCGACCACGGGTGGCGGTACCTCCGGCTCGACCAACACGATCACGTTCCGGAAATACAACGGGGACCCGTCCAGCTCTGTGAATTCGACGACCTTCAACAACCTGTCGAGCGGCACGAGCTACGGCACCTCGGCGGGAAACGCCAATCCGGTGAGCGTCGCCCTCAACGCCACCGCTCTGGGCGACATCCAGTCGGCGTTGGGCACAGGCTCGTTCACGATCGCCGGCAGCTATGGCAGCGAGTCCTCGAGCGTGTATTCGTTGAACCTCTCTCCGGCTCTCTCGAATGTTACCCTCGCGCTGACTCTCACCTGCGACAGCGGCTACGCCGACTGCAACGGCGGAAGCGATGGTTGCGAGGCGTTGCTGACCAGCGACACAAACTGCGGCGGTTGCGGCATAACCTGCGGCGGGGGCCAGACCTGCTCGGCGGGGTCGTGCGTCGCCTGCGGCGCGGGGTTGCTCGACTGCGACGGAAACGGGGCGAACGGCTGCGAGACGGACACCACATCGGTCACCAGCTGCGGTACCACCTGCGCCAACGTGGTGAGCTGCGACGACTCGAACGCGTGCACGGTGGACTCGTGCTCCGCCGGAAGCTGCTCCAGCGCGCCCGGCAATGCGGGTGCGGTGTGCCGGACGCGCACGGGCGAATGCGACGCCGCCGAGGTCTGCGACGGGGTCTCGGCGAGCTGTCCGACGGACGGCTACGCGGCCAAAGGCACCGACTGCGCCTACCCGACGTCGGCGACCACGATCTGGTCGGGCGGCGGCATCACCAACAGCCTCGATTTCAATTCCGGCGCCGGCGATTGGACCAGCCAGGACGCCAGCCTGGCGACAGCCAGCACGGTCCCGGGCGGTTGGGGCTCGGACGCCGCGAAGTTCGTGACCACCTCGAGCTCTTCGGGGGTCGGCAGGTACACGTACTGGAAGCTCACCACCACCGGGTACACCCCGGTCCAGGGCGACTACCTCGAGTACGACGTGTATCTGGAGGACAACGCCGACGGCATTGGCGGTCTCGACGTCTCCGACAGCATGGGGTATTGGCGCGATCTCGCCATGCTCGACCAGAACGGTCTGGGCTTCCATCCCGCGACGGACATCTCGAGCAAGGCGTACCACACCTGGTACCACCGGCGCTTCGCCGTGCCGCGTACCGGGAGCGCGATCAACAAGTGGGACGTGGTGACCGAGCGCGACGCCGCGAGCGCGACCTCGACCGCCTACATCGACAACCTCATGATCACGAAGAAGGCCGGTGCGTGCGACGGCGCGAACGTGTGCAAGCTCAAGGACGCCAGCGGATGCTCCACCGACAGCGACTGCGCCAGCAACTTGTGCCAGGCCGGCTCGCTCGATTCGTCGCTGGTTCACCGCTGGGACTTCAGCGGATCGAGCGGGAGCACGACCGCGACCGATAGCACGGGCAGCTCCAACGGCACGGTCACCAACGCCAGCCTCAACGGCAGCGGCGCCGTGTCACTCTCCGGAGGAACGAGCAACCAATTCGTGGATCTACCGAACGGGCTGATCAGCGGCTTGACCAACGTGACGGTCGAGGTCTGGCTGAGCTGGTCGGGCGGCTCGGCTTGGCAGCGCATCTTCGACTTCGGTACCTCGGACAAGTCCGAGGGCACCCAGGGCACCGGCATCAGCTACCTGTTCGCCACGCCCAGCAACGGCAGCGGGGTGAGGACGGAGTACCTGCGCTCGGGCGGGAGCAAGGTGGGCGTAACCTCGTCCTCGGCGCTCGCGACCGGAAGCGTGGTCCAGGTCGTCAGCGTATTCGACGACAGCAACAACGCCATTTCGCTCTACATCAACGGCGCGTTGATTGGCTCGGCGACGCTGAATACCAATGACCACCTCAGCTCGATTTCGGACGTGAACGACTGGATCGGAAAGTCGCAGTTCAGCACAGACCCGGAGCTGGGCGGCACCATCTATGACGTCCGCATCTACGACAAGGCGTTGAGCGGCGCGGAGGTCTATGCGGCCTACCAGACGGGGTCCGACAACCTGGTCTGTGTCACCCCGTTGGGCAACGGCTTGAGCTGTACGACCAATCAGCAATGCGTGAGCGGCTTCTGCGTGGACGGGGTGTGCTGCAACAACGCGTGCGCTGGTGGAACCGGCGACTGCCAAGCCTGCAGCACCACCGCGGGCGCGCCGACCGACGGCACCTGCGCCCCGGTCAGCTCCAGCCACACCTGCCGGGCCTCCACCGGTACCTGTGACGTGGCCGAAAGCTGCGACGGCAGCTCGACCACCTGCCCAGCCGACCTGCAGTGAGTCGGGGGCTTCGCGCCGGCCTCGACCGCTCCGGCTGACCGCCTCCGCTGAGCGCCCCCGAGGACGAAGGCCTTGCCCGGCGTGGATGGGTTTCGGTGGCCGGCCGTGCGTTGCGGCGCGCCGAGGGTCGGGGGGATGAGCGGAGGCCGGGCGGGGACAGGGGTCGCGCGGGGACGCAGAAGCGCGCCATTCGCAGGCCTGGAGAACGCCGAATGGCACGTTTCTCCGAGCCCGACTGGCCTACTCGCAGATCACGTCGAGCGTGGTGACGACGTGGGCGTAGACCGGGAACTGGCTGAGGCTGCTGGCGCTGAGGGTGCAGGTATTGCTGCTGGCGCTGACCGGGGTCACGGAGGTGTTGCCGGGTGCGGTGTTCATGAAGATCAGCGGGCTGCCGTTCTGCGTCGACATGATCGAGCTCGAGTAGAGGTAGCCCGAGGAGCCAAATGCGATCGGCATCGCGCTCTGCGCGCTCAGCGTCGCGCCCTCGGTGCCCACCAGGAAGCCGCCGCCGAAGGTGAGCACCATCTCGCCCTTGGAGGTGTCGGCCGTCAGCCCGACGCTGGTGCCCGGCACCTGGACTGCGGAGTCGGGTTGCAGCGCGAAGTTGAAGGAGCGCCCGGCGTCCTGCGCCGTGAACCTGCGTACCTGCGCCGCGCCCCAATAGCCGTTGATGCCCGCGACGTGCAGGATTGCGTCCTCGAGCAGCGGCACCGACAGTTGATAGCGGCCGTTGGTGCCCGTGGTGGTGCTGGCCGGGATGCTGCCCAGCACCTCGACCGTCACGCCTGACACCGGCGAGCCGCCGGCCGTCACCGTGCCGACGATGCCGCAGGGCGAGATCACGCCGTTGTCGATGCAGCCGCCGCTGCCGTCGCAGGCGTCGGCGACCAGACAGGTGGCGGCGCGGTCGCCACAGGCGCTGCCGGCCGCCGCGTAGTTCGGCTGGCAAGCGCCGCTGCCGTCGCAGCTGTCGGGGTGGTCGCACTCGGTGCCGCTCTGGTCGCCGCAGGTGGCGCCTGCGCTCGCGAGGTTGTCTCGGCACAGGCCGTTTCCATCGCAGCTGTCGGCGTGGTCGCAGGCGCTCTCGCTCGAGTCCCCGCACATGGTGTCCAGCGGCGCAGGCGCACCCGCGCCACAGCTTCCCGAGCCGTTGCAGCGCGACTCCAGGTGGCACTCGTCCACCGGAGCTCCGCAGACCGTGTTGGAGGGGCTGAAGCTCGGGTCGCAGCCGCCCGACCCGTCGCAGACATCGGGCCTGTCGCACGCGGTGTCGGTGGTGCGATTGCCGCAGGCCGAGCCCTGTGGCACGTAGTTGGTCACGCATTGCCCGCCGGAACAGGTGTCCGGCTTGTCGCACTCGTTGTCGGCGTGTGAGCCACAGGCGCTGCCGTCCGGGAGCGTCACGCTGGTGCAGCTGCCGTTGTCGCAGTAGTCCGCCTGCGGGTGACACTCGGTCAGGCTTTGATCGCCGCAGCGGCAACCCTGCGCGTTCTCGCCCAGCGGGCACGCGCCGGCCATCCACAACCCGTTGTCCACGCACTGGCCCTGCCCGTCGCAGCTGTCGTCGTTGTGACAGGCCACGCCCTGGTCGCCGCAGGCCGCGCCAAGCGGCGCGTAGTTGCTCTGGCACACGCCGTTGGCGTCACAGGTGTCGGGCTGGTCGCAAGCGCTCGCGCTCGAGTCCCCGCACGCGCTGCCCTCCGGCTTGGGGCCGCCGACCGCGCACTGCCCGTGGCCGTCGCACGCGTCGGCGTTGTAACAGTCGCCAACCTGGGCGCCGCAAGGCGTGCCTGCAGGCGCGTCGTTGGGAACGCACACCCCGGCCTGGCACGAGTCCGGTGCGGTGCACTCGTTCTGGGTCACGCGCCCGCACGCTGTCCCGTCGGGCCTCGGCATCAGCTTGCACTCGCCCGTCTTCTTGTCGCAGTACGCGAGATTGCAGGCGTCGCCCTTCTGCTGGCACGCGCTCAGGTTGCAGGCCACGCCCGCGTCCTCGTCGTTGGTCGCGCTCATCCCGCCGGAGCCGCCGCCGCCGGCGGGCCCGGCATCGAGCGGCGGCTTGGTGACCTGCGCGTCCTTGGGCCCCTTGGGCCCGGCGTCGGTCTGCGCGGGATGAGTCATGCCGCCGTCACTACCCGCGTCCATCGCATGGTGCTTCTTGCCGCTGCACGCGCACAGCAGCGCGGCTGCGGCGGCGAGCGCGATCCGGCGCTCGGCTCTGCCCGGCATCAGGGGCATGCCACCGGGCGGCCGAAGGGATCGTGGCAGGTGTCGCATTTGCCAGCCTTGTCCTTGCACCCGGGTTGGGTGCAGCCACCCCCGGCGCAGTCCGGGTCGGGCGCCCCGCAGCCGCAGTCACAACCGTCGCCCGTGCCGTATGCGCTCGCATCGCAGGTCCACTGCGTGCAGACCTTGAGCAGCGACCCGTCGTGGCACACGTCGCAGTCCTCGGCGACGCAGCCCTTGCCCGTGCAGTCGTTGCCGCTGCCGCAGTCGGGGTCGTGCGCCCCGCAGCCGCAATCGCACAGGCCGTCCAGACCGTAGCTCTGCAGGTTGCACGCGCTGCTGGCGCCGCCTTGGTTGCTGGTCCACTCTCCGCCGCAGGCGGTGCGGTTGCCGTCGCTGTCATTGCAATTCTGGCAGGCCGCGGTCTCGCAGCCCGCGCCGGTGCAGCTCACGCGACCGGTGTCGCGGCAGAACGGGTCGATCACGCCGCAGCCGCAGTCGCAGACGGCGTCGCCGAAGGCGCCGACGCTGGCATTGGTGGTGCAGGTCCAGCCCGGGCACTGCACGTAGCCGCCGGCCCCGTCGTTGCACACGTCGCAGCCGTCCGCGGTGCAGCCTGCGCCCGTGCAGTCGTTGCCGCTGCCGCAGTCCGGGTCGTGCGCGCCGCAACCGCAGTCGCAACCGTCGCCGGTGCCGAAGTGCTTCGCGTCGCAGGTCCAGCCGGAGGGCACGTTGCAGCCGCTCGGCCGCAGCGAGACCGCGTCGGTGCAGCGGTCGCAGCCGTCGTTCGGCATGCAACCGGGTAGGTCGCAGCCGGCCGAGCCACAATCCGGATCGTGGCCGCCGCAGCCGCAATCGCAGCCGTCGCCGGTGCCGAAGTGCGTGCCGTTGCACTGCGAGGGTTCCTGGCTCGACGAGTCGCCCACGATGTCGTCGTCCCAGCCGGCCTGCGCGGCATCGCAGGAATAGGGACGGCCCTGCGCGTCACTGCAGCGGTCGCACGACGCCTCGTAGCAGCGGCCCGCGGTGCAGCCGCCTCCGTTCGCGCAGTCGGGGTCGGGCACGCCGCAGCCGCAGTCGCAGCCGTCGCCCGAGGCGTAGCGGTCCCACGGACACTTCCAGGCGCCTCCGGTCAGCAGCGTCGGATTGACCGTGGAGCAGTCGTCGCCGGCCGTCATC
Source organism: uncultured delta proteobacterium (assembly GCA_963778655.1). Taxonomy (GTDB): domain Bacteria; phylum Myxococcota_A; class Polyangia; order Polyangiales; family JAFGIB01; genus CAVZVA01. The sequence goes on along the minus strand of CAVZVA010000002.1, from coordinate 325,867 downwards.
TGCGCCGCGCTGCAACCATGACGCACGTCGCACTTGGGCGTGCGGCAACCGGGCTCGCTGCAGCCCTGGCCGAAGCAATCCGGATCGGCGATGCCGCAGCCGCAGTCGCACAGACCGTCGGCCATCTGCAGCGGATCGCAGCTCCAGTCCTGCGGGTCGGGATCGGCGGTGCACGGTTTCCAGGATCCGCTGAGCGTGAAGCACGCGTCGCAATTGTTGGCGTTCTGCGGCACGCACCCGGGATCGATGCAACCGGTGGGGCGGTTCTTGCAATCGAAGTCGGCGACCGAGCAGCCGCAGTCGCACGTGCCGTCGGCCCACATCGCGGCCGGACAGCTCCACGCGTCGGGCGGAGGACCGGCGTCCGCATTGGGGTCCATGTACATCGTGTAGTCGCCGGAAGCGTCGTAATCGAACGGGTTGGAGCTGGAGCCGTCGCTGCCCGCGTCGCTGGGCCCCGAGTCCTTCTGCGCGCTCGCATCGTGCTTGACGCTCGCGTCTGCAGCACCAGCGTCGGGCTTCTTCATGGTCTTGGGTCCGCCGTCCTTCATACCGCCGGCGGAAACGCCTTCGGCGGGGCCGTTCTTCTTGCCGCCGCACGCGCCGATTGCGCACGCCAGCACGACGCACGCGCCCCATCGAAAAGCCGAAGCCCTCATGCACCAGAGTCTATCGCACTGGCGCACGCGCTGCGTGACCAACGCTCGAATCCGCCGCTCGGTTTGGCGTAGAGCGTGCGACACGAGCTCAGGTGCGCGCACCGCGGCGGCGCTCGCCGTGGTCGCGCTACCTGGCCGGATACTCGCAGCTGAACACCGACGTCGGCCCGAGCTTGGTCTCGATGCAGGTCATGCCGGTGGGACAGTCGGCCTGCTGGCAGCTGCCGAGAAAGCATGCCCCGGCGATGCAGTTGGCGGTCACGCTGCCGCCCTGCGGTTGCGGACACTGCCGCCCGGCCGAGCACGGAGGGCTGCAATAGCCCGCGGTTGGAGCATTCCCCCCGCCGCCGCGGCCGTTGCTCGGCATCGCGCACGCAGCTCCGGCGGCGCACTGCGAGGTCATCGTGCAGTAGCCGTAGTCGGCGGGCGCGACTGCCGCTCCGCCGCCGGCGCCCGAGCGTCCACCGGCGCCCCCTACGCCGCCCGTCGCCGGGCTGCCGCCCGTAGCGCCCATCCCACCGCTGCCGGCCGGCGGTCCGCCCGGTGCGCTGCCGCCGGTGCCCGCCTGGCCCGCCACCGGCGGCGCGGCGCCGCCCCCAGTCGCCGGTGGCGAGACGGTCGCGCCCTGCGCCGGCGAGCCGGTGGTGGGCTGGGCACACTCACAGGCTGCGTAGCTGTTGTCGATCAAGCAGGTCTGCACGCCGGAGCTGCCGTCCGCGCAGGCGCAGAGCGTGCGCTGCCCTGAGACGCAACCCGGCGCGTTCGTGCCGTTGCTACAGCCGAGCAGCCCGAGCATCGACAACCAAGCGACGACTAAGAAAGCGCGCACCATCGCCTCACTTCACCCACATGCTGCGCCAATCCGAGCAACCTATCTCCAAAGGTAGCATAGCAGCCGCCCACGCTCCGGGCGATGCAACCGCGCTGCCCCGGGCCCCGCGCACTTCCTTGCTCACCGGCCCCCAGCGGCCGTAGTCCCGGCCCTGCCCGCGCGCTCGTAGCCGTAGCCCCAGTCGTCCTCGGCAGCCCATTCCTGTCTTGACCGCACAGCCCGGCTTGACCTCGCTACGCCTCGGCCGCGGGCCGGACCTCGGCGAGCCTGCCCTCGACCAGCTCGATCAATCGATCGGCCACCCCGTAGTACCGATCGTCGTGCGTGATCACGATCACCGCCTTGCCTCGCTGCTTGAGCCGCGGCAGTAGGCGCCGGTAGAAGACCTGCTTGAACTCGCCGTCCTGATCGGCCGCCCACTCGTCGAACAGATAGATCGGACGGTCCTCGAGCAGCGCGGTGAGCAGTGCCAGGCGCTTGCGCTGACCTCGGGAGAGGTCCACCGAGGACAGCACGCCGCCTTCGACGCGCACGTTGCCCGCGAGCCCCAGCTCCGCGATCCAGGCATTGGCACGTGCGTCGAGGTCGCGCCCGGGCAGCCCGTACAGGCGATCGAAGACGTGCAGCTCCGAGAAGACCGCGCTCCACAGCTGGCGATAGCTGTCGCGCTGCTCCGGCCCCACCGCACGGCCGTCCCAGCGCAGCTCGCCCGATCCCGGCGCGTACAGGCCGGTCAGCAACTTGCCCAGCGTCGACTTGCCGCTGCCGTTACCCCCCGTCACGAACACGATCTCGGCGGGTGCGATGCGCAGCGAGATCGGTCCCAGCTCGAAACCGCCGCGCGGCCCCTCGTAGAGGTGCGTGACTGCGCACAACTCCAGGCTGTCGAACCCTGGTTGCTGCTCTGGATCGGCGTCGTGCTCGGGGTCCGCGGCGTCCAGGCGTACGCCGACTTCCTCGATCCGCCGCAGCGCGATCTCGGCCGCGGTGTACACCGGCAGCAAGCGCAACAGCGCGGTCAGCGGGCCGAGCAGATACAGCCCGGTCAGCACGTAGCCCGAGACCAGCCCGCCGCGCGCATCGTGCGGCAGCGGCAGTGCGAACAGCACCAAACCGATCATCGTCAGCAGCAGCAGCCCGTTGACGCCCTGGGCCAACAGATAGCGCGAGTGACCCAGCAGGTCGTGCTCGAGCATGGATTCGGTGGCCTCGAGCAACGGCCCGTCGACGAAGGCGCGACGGCGCCGGGCGTGCAGCTTGAGCTCCTTGATGCCGTCGGTCAGCGCGGCGAACAGGGAGTACAGCCGGTCGTGCTCCGCCCGCGCGCGCGACAAGAGCGCGCGCGCGTTGCGGCTGGTCGCCCGGTACACCAGAAAGCACAGGCCGGCCAGCGCGAGTAGGGCAAGACCGGCGCGCGGGTCGAGGTACACCAGATAGACCGTAGCGCCAATCAGGATGGCCAGGTTGACCACGGCCTGGGCGCTGGCTTGCAGCGAGGCATTGATGATCGACACGTCGCTGGTCAGCGCCGCATGCACGCGTGGCGCGCCGAGCTGCTCGAAGCGCGCGTACGGGACGTCGAGCAGCTTGCCGATCAGCTCGCGTCGCAGCTCCGCCACCGACTCCTGCGCATAAGCGTCGGCCATGCGTCCCGAGGCGTACGCGGTGACCAGCTTGCCGAGGCCGAGCCCGACGAACGCGAGCGCGAGCATGCGCTGCTGCCCTTGCGCGCCGAGCGCATGGTGCACGACCGCGATCAGGCCGCCGTTGAAGGCCGCGCCGGCGGCGCCGAGCACCCCCATCGCGAGCGCGGCCGGCCCGGCCGAGCGCAGCACGAAGCGCAGCACCTTCATGGGGTCTCCCGATCGGGGAGGGCACGCGTTCTCCCCGCCCCACCGGCAAAGCCGTTGGGCCCCCACCCCCCCGCGAGGCTCGCTGCGCTCGCGGGTTGCCCTGTGGCGAAGGAGGCCTCGACGCGTGACGGGGTGCCCTTCATGCAGCGCCGCTTTCGTCGATCGCGGCGGCGACTTGAGCCAGCGACTCGATCACGGGAGCCCCGCTGTCGGAAAGACGCGAGGGGTCCTGGTGTCCGTGCGCGAAAAGCAGGCAGCGGCATCCCAGCGCGCGCGCGGTCTCGTGATCGTGCAGGGTGTCGCCGACCAGCAGCAGCTCGTCGGGCTCGAGCGGCAGCTCACGCCGCAGCGCGAGCCCCAGGGCGACCTTGGAGCTGGCGCCGTTGTGGTCGAGCCCGCGCACGTGGGTCATGGGCTCGTGCAAGTCGAAGTGCCGCAGCAGGTGCTGCAGCAGGCTGTGCTCCATCGCGGACAGCACGGATTGGCCGGCGCCGCGGAGGCGAACGGCGGTGAGGGCGGCGTGCGCGCCCTGCTGGGGGCCGGCGGCCGCGATGCGCTCTGCGTAGCGCGCCATGTAGGTGCCGGCGACCCGCTCGAAGTCCTCGCGTTCGAAGTCGAAGCCGAGCTCGACGTAGAAGGGGCGCACCGGGAACCCGAAGCGCGCGCGGTATTGCGCGCGCGAGATCGGCTGTAAGTTGCGCTCGATCAGCAGGGTATTCAGCGTGTCGACGCAGCAATCGACGTCATCGAGCAGCGTGCCGTTGAAGTCCCAGATGACGTGCCGGATCGCGCGCATACGCCGGGGTTCGGGGGTTGCGAACGGCTAGTCTCCTGGACCAGTGATTTCTGCGCAATCTCGACACGCCCTCGACGCTGCTCGCGGCGTTGCGCTCCTTGAAAGGGGGCCTACCGTTCCTGCGTCGCGCGCCTTGCGAGCAACGCCGATTCCGCGCCGATATTGCACAGCTATCACGGTTCCAGGGGACCAGAGCACCGACCATATTGGAACGTGTGCGAAGTCGGGGTCATGGCGGGATGCAGGGTGCGGGCGGGAGCCCGAAGGCGTAGTACATCCTGCGTCGAGCGGGGAGCGCGCGTGCCATGCGCCCGCGAGGGCCCCGAAATCGTGCGTGTTTCACTATGTTTCGGTGCTCTAGTGCAGCGTCCGCGAGATAGAATCAATCCTCGCGAGCGATGCCGGCCCGATCGCGGCGTTGCCACAGCTTGAAATACACGGCGTATTCCTGCGCTGCGGCGGCTTGCGCTCGGACCCACCTCACTCACGATCCCTGATCCCATCTCGCGGACGCCGCACTAGCGATAGCATGGGGGAAGGCGCCGCGGTAGCGCGGGCGGCTACGAGGACGACCGAGGGCCAGGTCGCGATTGTGACCACGGACCTCGCCGCTTGAGACGGGGTAGGCGGCCGGTGGCCAGGGCGAGGGCGAGGAGGGCGCCGAGCAGGCTCAGGATGGCGCCGGGGAGCAGGGTGCGCGGGAGGTAGCGCAGCGTCAGGTGATAGGTTCCGGCCGGCAGCTCGACCGCGAGCATGCCGAAGTGGTCGACCACGCTGCCTGCGGAGCTCTCCCAGTCCCGGTCGTAGTTCTGGTCGAACAGCACTGCGCCCGCCCCCTTCAGCGTCACATCGACCCAGGCTCGCGACGTGGTGCGCCCGAAGCCGCTCACGGTGCCGGCGCCTTGCAGCAGCCGCGCTTGCGGGCGGTCGCCTGTCCACAGGCCGCGGGCGGGTGTGAACGTCATCCCCTCGTAGCAGCCGGCCGAGCCGAGATTCATGCGTGGAAAGCTCGCGTAGTAGGTGCCGTAGGGTAGGGGGCTGAGGTAGTAGCGCGGCGAGACCCGATCGGTGATCACCGGCGGTTCGGTCCAGCGGTCGAGCGTCGGTCTGTGCACCTTGCGCATGTCGAACGCGATCGCCGCGATCGCTACGTAGGGCAAGGCGATCCCGATGCGCTTCAGCCAGACGCCTGCGCTCGGCGGTTGCAGCCACGCGGCCGTGACGTCCAGGCCGCGACCCGCCAGCAGCGCGAGATAGAAGGTGAAGAACACCGCGAAGCGCGACGGCACGCGCAGCGAGTCGTAGATCGGCAGGTGGTGTACCAGTGACCAAGGCGAAGCGGGCCCGTGAAATCCCATCATCAGACCGAGGAACACCAGCAGGCCCGCGGCGGCGCCCGGCCAGGGCTTGCGCCACGCACGCAGGCAACCGACCGCGGCCAAACACAGGACGCCGTAGCCGACGTACGTGGCGTACTCCGGCCACACAAAATCGTGTCCCGTGTAACGCCAGGCGTGCTGGCGTGCGGTGAGCATCTCCAGCACCTCGCGCAAGGACACCCCGTCTACGTTTCGCGTCGTGCGCGGGCTGCGGTCGAGCTCGTCGGCGATCGGCAGCAGGCGTATCGCGCCCAGCATGGCCGTCAGCGGCAGCACCCACAAACCAGCACGCAGCAGGTTCCGCGGCCGCTCGCCCTCCAGCGCGCGCAACGCGGTGTCGAAGGCCAGCAACAACAGCAGGTAGGGGAAGGGATAGACGCCGCCCTCCGCCAGCGTGAGCGCGAGCAGACCCGCCACCGCGGCCGCGTAGCGCGAATCGCGCGCCGCCGCACGCCAGCTCAGCAGCACCCAGGGTGTGAGGTAGAACGGCAGGAACGTGATGTGTCCGCCCGAGCCGTGCGAGACGAAGAAACCCGACGCCGCCCAAGCCAGGCTGGCCAGCACTGCGCCCGGCACGCCGAGCCCGTAGCTGCGCCGCGCAAGCAGGTACATGCCGGCGAAGCCGGCCCACGCGTGTACCAGCAGGAACAGCTTGCTGCCGAGCGTCGGCTCCGCCAGCAACGCCAGCAGCAGATACAGCGGCGAGAGGTGCTGGCTCTCCGGATTGCCCAGGATGGTGATGCCGCCGCAGTGGTAGGGATCCCACAGCGGCCACTCGTGATAGCGCGTGAGCGCGACGAAACCCGCTTCCCACATGTGGTGGAAGAGCTGCCAGTCGCCGAACCCGGTCGCCTGCAGCGAGCGAAACGCGGGAGCCCACAATTCGGCCGCCGCGAGCAGCGAGCCGCCGGCAATCAGAACGGCGCGGCGTCTCGCGGCCGTCATCGCCGCCACCTCACGCCGTGAAGCTCGTGCAATAACCGGCGATGCGTCCCTCGATCGCGGCCACCGCCTCGGGCGTCTCGAAGGAGTCGGTGAGCGCGTACTTGCCCTCGCGCAGGCGCAGGTAACCTTCCTCGCGAAACGCGGTGAGCGCGTTGGTGAACAGCGGCTTGCTCACCGCCTCGCGCAGCTCGACCTCGCTGCTCAAGAACATGCGGTCGCCCAGCACCAGCGTGCGGCGCAGCAGCTCTTTCTCACTCATAGGGCCGCGCAGCAGCTGCGCCAGCCCGCGCGCCGCGATCCGGTAGCCTTCCAGAAAGTTGCGCACCGTCGAGGCATAGAGCTGCAGCCACGCCACGCCGGGCCAGCCGTCTGCGCCCGGACCTACCTCGATCGAGTCGCGGCCGGTGCGTGCCAGCTCCCCGCGTGCCAGCATCGCGCCCAGGGTGCAGTCGAAGATCTCATCGGCGCTGCAATCGGCACGAAAGCGAAACTCGTGCTTGAACAGGCGCGAGATGCCCAGCGCGCGCTCGCGCACCGCTGCCACCGCTGCCGGCGCTCCGGGACGATACAGCACGGCCACGGCGACCAGCCCGCGTTCGACGAAGAAGTGCACGATGTGGTTCTTCGAGGTGTCTAGCTCGAGCCGCTTGCGCTCGGGGATGCGGTACACCACCCCGTCGCCCGAGCGCTGCACTCGGCGTTCGATCGGCGCCACCGAGTCGCCCGGCCTGTAGGCCTCGAGCAGCTCGGCCTCGGCGTACATCTGCACCGCCTCGCGGATCGCCTCGGGTCGCAGCTCCGTGCCGGACACCATCGAAGCGGTCACGCGCGCGCCCATGTGCAGCAGCACCGAAAGCAGCTTTTCGCAGCGCTCGACCAGCTCCTCGTGCGCCACGCTCCTGCGGCGATCGCTCAGGAGCGCCAGCGCGGTAAGCGCGCCCGGGGTCACCGCCGTCACGCAGTTGATCTCGTCCATCGCGCGGTTCGCGAGCCGCATCACCAGCGCGCGTCGCTTGGCCGCCGTCAGCTCCGCGTCCGGCTCGAGCTGCAGCTCGCGCCGGATCTCGGCCAGCGACAGCGCCTGGCCGAATTGCACATCGATTCGACCGTAGCGGTGACGCAGCACCTCGGTGGTCTTGAATAGACCCGCCGCGTCTTCCTTGTGCTTCTCGCCGCCGGTCAGCTCGTGACCGTACGAGCCGGTCTCGATGATGCGCTCGTAGCCGATGCTGATCGGCACGAACAGCACCTGGCGCTTGGGCAGGCTCAAGGCCGCGTCCACGATCATCGCCAGTAGCCCGAATTTCGGCTCGAGCAGCTTGCCGGTGCGGCTGCGTCCTCCCTCGAGGAAGATCTCGAGCGTGTAGCCGTCGCGCATCAGGCGACGCACGTAGGCCTCCACCACGGCCGAGTACAGCTTGTCGCCGCGAAACGAGCGCCTGATGAAGAAGCCGCCCGCGCGCCGCAGGATTGGGCCGAGCGGAAAGAACGCCAGGTTGTCGCCGGCGGCGATCATCGGCATCTGCAGGTTGCGCTCGTTGAAGATGAAGGAGAGCACCAGGTAGTCGACGTGGCTCTTGTGGCTCGGCAGCAGCACCAGCGAGGCTTCCTTGTTGAGCTCGCGCAGGCGCTGCATGCCCGGCAGGTCGATCTCGATGCCGGCGTAGATGCGGTGAAAGACCCGGTCGAGCAGCACCTCGAGGCCTTTGATCGTCGCGGTGTCGGGTGTGGCCTGCATCTCGCGCAGCAGGCCCAGCACGCGCCGGTTGAGCGCTGCGCGGTCCTCCGCCCGCTCTCCGGCCATGCGCGTGATCGCGCTCTGCAGCTTGGGGCTGCGCAGCACCTGCAGCCGCTGGCGGTCGGGCCGTTGCTGCGCGGGCCCGGTCACGGTCCGGCGCTCGCGCTCCAGCCGGCGCAGCATCGCGTAGATGATGCGGCGCACGTGCACGTCGTCGGAGCAATCGGTTTCGGTCTCGAGATAGTGGCCGAGGTCGAGCGGCTCTCCGGCCTTGAGCTCGACGTGGCGAAAGTTGTACAGGAACTGCCAGAGCGCGCGCAGCGGGCTCGGCCACTCTCGCGGGCCGAGCACGAAGTCAAGCAGCTGCGTGCCCTGGGTATCCGGCCGGTTAGTCCACACGAACACCTGGGGCACCAGCAGAATCGGCGTCTTGCTCCTGCGCTGCTCGCGGATCAACGTGCGGATGTGCTCGTCGCCCTCTTTGAGCCCGCGTCCGCCGCTGGCGCCGGCGGCCACGTCGATCACACCTGGCGGACGCTTCAGGAAGAGTGCGGCCGAGTCGCCGTGCTCGACGGCCAGGCGGAGCTGATCGGGCTCGGCGGGCTGGGCGAAGCTGGTCAGCACCGACAGCAGCCCGCCGTTTCTGGGCCCGAGCACGCCCCCAAGGTGATGATCGTTGACGTAGCGAATCGGCGGCAGGTCGTAGCGCTTGGTCAGGTGGTCGAGCGCGAGATAGTCCAGCAGGTTCAGGTTGCGCAGGATGTAGACCACGGTGCCGCGCCGCGAGATCTCGCGAACCTCGCGCACCCAGGCGTCGTCGACTTGAATCTTGTCGAAGAACCAGCGGTTGAGCACCCTCAGCGCGGGATTGGGCTCGTGCGTCAGCGCGCGCCGCGGGCTCATCGACCAGGTCACGCGACGATCTCTCGCATGTAGGCGATGGTCTTGGTCAGGCCTTCCTCGAGCGCGACCTTCGGCTCCCATCCCAGCAGGCGCTTGGCCTTGGAGATGTCGGGACAGCGCCGGGTCGGGTCGTCCACCGGCAGCGGGTCGAGCCTGAGCGTCGACCGCGAGCCGACCAGGGAGATCACGATCTCGGCCAGCTCCCGGATCGTGCTCTCGCGCGGATTGCCGAGGTTGACCGGCCCGGGGTCATCCTGCAGCGCCATCAAGCGGATGAAACCCTCGATCAGATCACTGACGTAGCAAAAGGAGCGGGTCTGCGAGCCGTCGCCGTAGATCGTGATCGGCTGCCCGCGCAGCGCCTGCAGCACGAAGTTCGACACCACGCGGCCGTCGTCCTCGTGCATGCGCGGGCCGTAGGTGTTGAAGATGCGCGCGATGCGCGCCACCACGTCGTACTGGCGGGCGTACGAGACGGTCAGCGACTCGGCGCAGCGCTTGCCCTCGTCATAGCAGGCGCGCGGCCCGATCGGGTTGACGTGGCCCCAGTAGGTCTCGACCTGCGGGTGCTCGAGTGGGTCGCCGTAGATCTCGCTTGTCGACGCGATCAGGATGCGGGCACTCACCTCGCGCGCCATGTCCAGCATGTTGAGCGTGCCCTGCACCGCGGTGTTGATGGTGCGCACGGGATTGCGCTGGTAGTGTACCGGCGAAGCGGGGCAGGCCAGATGGAAGATTTCGTCGACCTCGATCACGGTCGGCTGGGTGACGTCATGGCGCACCAGCTCGAAGCGGTGGTCGTCTAGCAGGTGCTCCACGTTGCGCCGCTGGGCGGTGAAGAAGTTGTCCAGGCAGACCACCTCGTGACCGAGCTGAAGCAGGCGCTCGCACAGGTGCGAGCCCACGAAACCGGCGCCGCCGGTCACCAGAATTCGCTTGCGCATGCGCGCTCATATACAGGGACCCATAGGGGCCAGCAACAAGGCGTGGGCGCAGGGACGGAGTATGTAGCCAATGTAGGCCTATATCGTACCCTGCGCGGGTGACCAGGGGTGAACGACGCACGGACGGTTGCACGCGCGACGCGATCCTTGAACGCCGGCGCGCTCGTGTGCCAGCGTCGGAGACCTCCCGCGCACCCCGGAGGCCCACGACCATGAAGCTGACGAGCGAGACCTTCAAGGACGGCGCAGCGATTCCCGAGCGCTGTGCCTTTGCCAAGCCCGATCCCGAGAGCCACATCGCGCTTTCCGACAATCGCAACCCGCAGCTGGCCTGGAGTGGGCTGCCCGCGAGCACGAAGTCGCTGGCGCTGATCTGTCACGATCCCGACGTGCCCAGTCGGGCCGACGACGTCAACAAGGAAGGGGTCACGGTGCCAGCCAGCCTGCCCCGGGTCGATTTCACGCACTGGGTGCTGGTCGATCTGCCTGCGGGCGCGGGCCCGCTGCAGGAAGGCGCCTTCGCCGAGGGCGTGACCGCGCGCGGCAAGCTCGGGCCCGCGGGCCCGAGCGGCACGCGCCAGGGTCTGAACAACTACACGCAGTGGTTCGAGGGCGACAAGGAGATGGCGGGCCGCTACTTCGGCTACGACGGGCCCTGCCCGCCGTGGAACGACGCGATCGTGCACCACTACCACTTCACGTTGTACGCGCTAGACGTCGCGCGCTGTCCGGTCGAAGGCGCGTTCACGCGCGACGACGTGCTGGCTGCGATCAAGGGCCACGTGCTGGACCAGGCCGCGATCGTGGGCACCTACTCCCTCAATCCCAAGGTCTCCGGCTGATGATCGAGCGCTACGTGTTCGTCAAGCTCAAGCCAGAGCACGCCACGCGCCAAGGCCGTGCTGAGGTGCGAGCGCAATCCCAGCGCCTCGCGCGCGTGCCCGGGGTGCGAGCCCTGACCATCGGCGAGCCGGCCGACGCGGGCGCGGCGTCCGCCTGGGACCTGAGCCTGGCCGTGCGCTTCGACTCGCTGCAGGACGTCGAGGCCTACCTCGAGCACGCCGAGCACGGCGCCTACTACGAGGGCTTTCTCGAGCCGCGCTTGCAAGTCATCAAGGCCTGGAACTTCACGGTGTAGCGATGGCAGGGCGGGTCGTGGTCGAGGTGCGCGGGCGAGTGGGCATGCTCGTGTTCGAGCAGCCCGAGCGCCACAACGCGCTGTCGCAGCAGATGTGGCGCCAGATCCCCGCCGCGGCGGCCCAGCTCGATGCCGACCCCGAGGTGCGCGTGGTGATCCTGCGCGGCGCGGGCGACGCGGCTTTCATCGCCGGCGCGGACATCTCCGAGTTCGAGCGCAGCCGCACCGCCGACAACGTCGAGGACTACGATCGCGACAACGCGCGTGCTTACTTCGCGCTGGCGGGCATCGGCAAGCCGGTGATCGCGATGATCCACGGCTTCTGCATTGGGGGCGGCGTGGCGATCTCGCTCACCGCGGACATGCGCTACGCGGCCGACGATGCGAGGCTCGGGATCCCGGCGGCGCGCCTGGGGCTCGGCTACGGCATGGCTGGCGTCGAGGCGCTGGTGCGGCTGGTGGGCGAGGCGAACGCCAAGGAGATCTTCTTCACCGCCAAGCGCTTCTCGGCCGAGGCGGCGTTGCGCATGGGTCTGCTCAACGGCGTGCTGCCCAAAGCGCGCCTGGAGCCGGAGGTGCTGGCCCTGGCCGAGACCATCGCCGACAACGCGCCGTTGACACTGCGCAGCGTCAAGCTCGCTACGCGCGAGCTGCAAAAGCCGGAGCCGGCGCGCGACCTCGAGGCGGTCAAGCGCGCGATCAAAGCCTGCTACGAGAGCGACGACTACCGCGAGGGCGTGGCCGCGTTCATGCAGAAGCGCCCGCCGCGCTTCACGGGGCGCTGAGATGAGCGCCGAAGCGCCCCCACTCGCAGGCATCCGCGTGCTCGACTTCACGCGCTACCTGGCGGGACCGTTCTGCAGCATGCTGCTGGCCGACTACGGCGCCGACGTCGTCAAAGTCGAGTCGGGCAAGGGCCGCGAGCTGCGCCCGGCTGGGTCCGACAAGGACAGCTACTTCTTTCTGTCCGCGAACCGCGGTAAACGCTCGATCACCGTCGACATCAAGTCCGAGGCGGGGCGCGCGCTGATCCTGCGCATCCTGCCGGACTACGACGTGGTGGTCGAAAACTATCGGCCGGGTGTGATGGACGCGCTCGGGCTCGGGCCGCAGGCGCTGACCGAGCGCTTCCCGCGGCTGGTCTACTGCTCGATCTCCGGCTTCGGCGCGGACGGGCCGTACCGCGACCGCCCGGGCTTCGATCAGGTGGCGCAAGGCATGAGCGGCTTCATGAGCTTGACCGGCACCGAGCAGTCGGGGCCGACCCGCGCCGGGCTCGCGATCGCGGACCTGCTCGCGGGGATCTTTGCGGCGCACGGCATCTTGCTGGCGCTGTTCGCGCGCGCGCACAGCGGCAGGGGCCAGGTCGTCGACACCTCGCTGCTCGAGGCGATGGTGTCGGTGATGAGCTGGGGCGCCGGCATGTACTTCCAGTCCAACCGCGCGCCCGGGCCGGCCGGCCAGCACCACCCGCTGGCCTCGCCCTACGGTCGGTTCAAGGCCGGCGACGGGTACATCAACATCGCTGCCGCCAACGATGCGATGTGGGTCAAGCTCGCGCGCGCTCTCGGCAGGCCGCAGTGGATCGACGACGCGCGCTTTGCGGACGCGGCCGCGCGGGTGCGCCAGCGCGACGAGCTCACGGCCGAGATCGAGCGCGTGCTCGCTGGCTCCGACGTGGCGCACTGGGTCGACCTGCTCAATGCGGCCGGCATCCCAAGCGGTCCGGTGCTCGACCTTTCGCAGGTATTCGCCGACCCGCAGGTGCTCGCGCGGCAGCTGCTGGTGGAGCTGCCGCACCCCCAGCTCGGCACCTTCCGCACCACCGGATTGCCGGTCAAGCTGTCGGGCACCCCGGGCCGGATCGAGCGCAGGCCGCCGCTGCTCGGCGAGCACACCGACGAGGTGCTGGCCGCCCACGGGCTTGGCGCGGCCGAGTTGGCGCGGCTGCGCAAGCAGGGCGTGATCGGACCCTGACCGGCGGGGCTCGCGCGCGCAGGCGCCCTTGACCGCCGGCCGGCGATGCTTAGCTTGGCCTCGAGCAAGCAAGGGCACCGCCGGGACGGGCCCTGCAGCTCGGTTCGCCACCGGGGTGGTGCGCGGGCCCGAGTTCAAACAGGGGTGGGCCGCCCGCCCGCACAGGAGGAGTGCCATGTTGGCCTATTGGGATCCGTTTGCCGAAATGAACCGCTTGCACGACCGCTTCTTCGCACGCAACGCCGTGCTGGAGCGCGAGCAGAGCTTCCAGCCTGCGGTCGACATCTTCGAGGACGCGCAGGGCATCCACGTCAAGGTCGACCTCGCGGGCGTCAAGCCCGAGGACATCAACGTCCAGGTCGAGAACAACATGCTGACGATCAGCGGCGAGCGGAAGCTCGAGAACAAGGATGAGCGCGACAGCTATCACCGCGTAGAGCGCTTCTTCGGCAGCTTTAGCCGCTCGTTCGCGCTGAGCGACGGCGTCGATGCCGAGCACGTCGAGGCCAAGCACGACAACGGCGTGCTGACCGTGACCCTGCACAAGGCGGCCGCCCCCAAGAAGCGCGAGATCGAGGTCAAGGCCGGCTGATTCTTCGGGCGCGAGCCGACCGATTCGAGCTTGGGCCGGCGCGCGTCCCCACCACGCGCCGGCCCGATTCTCAGGGTGGGCCCCGTTGGGCTAAGCCCAACGGGCGGGAGGGTCGCGTGACCGGACAAGAGCACGCGCGAGCGCAGCGAGCCCCGCGGGAGGGTGGGCCCCGTTGGGCTAAGCCCAACGGGCGGGAGGGTCGCGTGACCGGACAAGAGCACGCGCGAGCGCAGCGAGCCCCGCGGGAGGGTGGGCCCCGTTGGGCTAAGCCCAACGGGCGGGAGGGTCGCGTGACCCTCCCGTTACTTAAGTGGTGTAGTCGCCGTTGATGCGGACGTACTCGGTCGTAAGGTCGCAGCCCCAGGCGGTGGCGGTGGCGTCGCCGAGCCCCAGGTCGGCGCGAAGCTGGACCTCGGGGCGGTCCATGGCGCGCGAGATCTCCGCATAGTCGAGGTCGGTCGCCAGGCCGCGCTCGAACGCGCAGTGCTCGCCGATCCACACGCGCGTGCGCTCGAGCCGGATCTGCGCACCGGAACGGCCCAACGCCATCAGCACGCGGCCGAGGTTCGCGTCGCGGCCCGCCACCATGGTCTTGACCAGCGGCGAGGACGCAACCGTGCGAGCCGCGATGCGGGCGTCGTGCAAGCTGGCCGCGCCGCTCACCACCACCTCGATCAAGGTGCGCGCGCCCTCGCCGTCGCGCGCCAAATCGCGCGTCAGCTCGATGCAGAGCGCACGCAGCGCAGCGGTGAACGCCGCGGCCGCCGGGTGCGAGGCCTGCAGCGGATCGCCGCCGGCCGCGCCGTTGGCCAGCATCAGCATGGTGTCGCTGGTTGAGGTGTCGGTGTCGACATCGAGCATGTTGAGCGAGTCGTCGCCCACCTGCTTGAGCGTATCCTGCAGCCAGCGCGGATCGGCGGGCGCGTCCGTGGTCAGGAAGCACAGCACCGTGGCCATGTCGGGGTGCACCATCCCCGAGCCCTTCACCGCGCCGCCCAGGGTGTAGCTGCGGCCGTCGCAGCGCAGCCGCAGCGCGCGCGACTTCGCGACCGTGTCGGTGGTCATGATCGCACGCGCGAACGCCGGGCCGCCTTCGGCCGAGAGCACCAACCGCTGTACCCCGGCTTCGATCTTGTCCATCGGCAGGCGCCGTCCGATCACGCCGGTCGAGGCCACGAACACCTCGTCGGGCGGCAGCCCGAGCGCGCGGCCCGCGAGCTCGGCCATGCGACGCGCGTCGGCCAGGCCCTGCTCGCCGGTGGCGACGTTCGCGCAGCCCGCGTTGACGACTACGGCGCGCCCGCGTCCCACGCGCTGCTTGCACAGCTGCACGGGCGCTCCACACACGCGGCTCTGGGTGAAGATGCCGGCCGAGACGCCCGCGCGCTCAGAGGCCAGCAGCGCCAGGTCGAGTCGCGGCTCGGGGCCGTAGCTCTTGACGCCGGCGTAGACCGCGCCGGCGACGAAGCCCGCAGGAGAGGTCACGCTCCCCTGGCCAATCCACTCCGGCGGCTCAGCGCTCATGGCGGCCAACCTTGCGGCAAAACCCGGGGCGAAGCAACGCCCCGGAGCCAGCGTCCGGGAGCTCCGCCAGCGCCACTCACGATCACAGAAAGACCGGGAGGCGGGAAGGACTCATCGGGTCAACAGCCAGCGTTCGGGCTTCCCGTCTTGCTGTTGCAGCGCCTGGGCGCTGCCGCGCCCTTCAGGTCCGGGCTTCGGCGTCGAGTGCTTCGCGCCACTCGTCGCTGTGCAGCCCGGCGAAGCGGGGGCAGCGCGTGCTGTAGGCCGCCATCGCGCCTTGCAGAAAGCGCGTGACCAGGCGTGCGGCCTGGGTCGGGCTCGGTTTGCCGGTCTGGATCATCGCGTAACGCAGCTCGGACAGCACCCCCATCATCATCCGCGCGAGGCTGTCGAGATCTTCGGTATCGGCCGGTCCGCTCTTGCGGAGCTGCTCGGCCAGCGCCTTGACCGCGCGCTCGCGCATCGACCAGGCATGATCGCGCCGGCCGTCGACCACGCCGCTGTTGTGCAGCGCGCGGTAGAGCGGCGCGCGCTGCACCACGCGCTCGAAGTGCCGTTCCAGAAACTGCACCATGTTGCGCACGGCGTCGGCGAAGCAGGGCGCCTTGAGGATCATGGCGCGTGCCTTGATTGCTTCCTCGACCTCGTGGCCGCCGAGCTCCTCAGCGATCGCGAAGAAGATGCCCTGCTTGTCGTCGAAGTAGCGATAGAACGTGCCGGCGCTGACGTGCGCCTTGGTCACGATGTCCATCACCTGCGTGCGGTGGTAACCGCTCTTGCTGAACAGGTCGGTGGCCGCAGCCAGCAGCTTCTGTCGAGTGTGGTCGCGGCGTTGGGCTTGTGTGAGGCGTGCGCTCTGCTCGTCCACCATATGGCAGCGTTCCCTTCTACCCTGGTGCTCCCGCCCCCATGGCCTGCAACACGTTGGCCCGATAGCCCAGCGTGTGCGCGATCCCCGACAACAGCGAGAACACCCGCCCGACCAGCACAAAGTCGCTCGGCACCGAGACCACCGGGTCTTCGCGGATCGCCTCGAATAGCTCGTCGGTCATCTCCTCGGTGAACTCGCCCTCGAAGCGCCCGCTGTCGCTGCGGCGCATCATGCGGTGCGCGATCGCCACGAAGGTGCGGTTGTCGCCGTTCTTGGTGGCGAAGCCGAGCTCCTTGAACGCGCGGATCATCGCCGCCTCGTTGAGCGTCATCATAGAGAACATCAGCTCGAACAGACCCAGCCCGAAGCCCTGCGGCAGCTCCTTGGAGAGCCCGAAGTCGAGCACGATGATCTCGCCCGAGGGGGTCACCATCAGATTGCCCGGATGCGGGTCGGCCTGAAAGAAGCCGTCGGCCATGATCATGTGCACGAAGATGTGCATCAGATCCTGCAAGACCTCGCGCGGCTTGAGCCCTGCGTCGAGCAGCTGCTGCTTCTCGGTGATCTTGATGCCGCGCAGCCACTGCATGGTGAGCACGCGCCGGCTGGAGTACTCGCGATGAATTGCGGGCACGATCACGCGCTTGTTGTTCTCGAACAGCTTGCGCACGCGCTCGGCGCTGGTCGCCTCGCGCTCGAAGTCGAGCTCGAACCCGATGTGCGTGGCCAGCTCGTCGAGCAAGGGCAGTAGCTCCATCGGTTGTGGGTCCATCCGCTCGTAGATGCGGCAGGCCAGCCGCATGTTGCGCAGGTCGGTGCGGACGATGTCTTCGACGTCGGGGTACTGCACCTTGACCGCCACCTCGGTCCCGTCGTGCAGCGTGGCCGCATGCACTTGGGCCAGCGACGCCGAAGCCACCGGCTCGCGGCTGAAGGTCTTGAAGCTCTGCTCGAGCGGCCGGCCCAGCTCCAGCTCCACCAGCGCCTTGATCGCCTCGAACTCCTTGGCCGGAACGGCGTCGTGGCATTGCTTTAGCCGCTCGATGAACGACGGCGGGAAGCGGTCGGAGCGCGTGGCGATAGTCTGGCAGGTCTTGATGATCACGCCGCGCAGGTCGAACGCCAGGCGCAGTAGGATCTCCGAAGCCTGCTCGTTCACCGGCGCGAGCTCGTCTTCGCTGCGCGGGGGCCTGCCCGCGAGCCTGCGCGCCGTGCTGGGCAACTTGTACATGCTCCACAGGCGCACGGCCGTGGTGGCGACCCGGTAGGTCCGATAGATGCGCGTCAGCTCGTTCATGCTCGGCTCCGCCGGCGTTGCCGGCCAGGCGGGCTCACGCCGCCAGCGGCTCGAAGCCCGTGCGCGCCGGCGCGGTCCAACTCGGGGCGAGCGCGTCGAACTCATCGAGCAGGGTGCGACTCGCCTGTCCCGCCTCCACCGCGCGTTCGACGGCACCGCGCGTGTCGTCGCGCTGCTCGCGGGGACGCTGCTCGCCGACGCGCGTCAGAATGTGGTGCAGGATGCCATCGACCACGGTGCGGCCGGCGATGGTGCGTCCGTCCTCGGTGCGCAGCGTGCGCGCGCGTGCCTCTGACAGCGCCGTGCGCAGGTACTCGACGTGCGGCGATTCGTCGGCGCGTATGTACTCGACCATCGCGCCCGCTTCCTTGGGCGCGGCCGAGACCTCTGGGTCGGAGAGCAGCTCGACGCCCCACTCGAAGGTGCGCTTGGCGAACACCTCGATCACGAGCACCTGGCTCATCATGCTCAGCATGCGGTAGAGGCGCTTCTCGAGCTGCGGAAACAGCGGGTCGCCGCCGCGCGACTGACCGCGGTCGCCCATCAGGCGCATGAACACGTCGGCCGGGACTTTGGGATTCTCCAGCGCCAGGTCGCGCGCCGCTTCCCACATCTGCTTGTGGCCGCCGAACTCCTTGTAGCCGGCTTCGTCCCGCGCGTGCGCCTCGAACAGGCCCAGCCCGAGGTGTGCCAGGGCGGTGCCCTCGATCGGCTCGACGAACAGCGCGCGCAGATCGGGCACGCGCACGTCGCGAATGATCGCCCCGAACCCTTCCAGGATCGAGATCACGGTCAGCGCGCGCACGATCGGTTCCTGCAGGCCGCCCTTCAGCAGCAGGCGCCCCTGCGCCACGCTCGGGTATTGCGGCGGGCTCAGCGCGTCGGCGATTTCGATCAGGGGCTGGTTCTGTGCCACCAGCTGGCGCTGCCAGGACGCAACCGCAGGGTTGCGGTGCAGGGTGCGCGGCGAGTGGTATCGGCCGTCGGTGTCGAAGCCGCCGTGGCAGAGCACGCCACCGGCGATCAGGGGCGCAGCGACCGTGTCGTCGGCGAGCAGCTCTTCGGTCTGGTAGGTGAGCCGATCCGATCCAGATTCCATAATGATTTTGCTCCGTTCTTGACGACAGCTCGGGCGTCCGCTGAGGATAATAACCGTTTTTACTGGACCTTCAAATCCCGGCCAGGGAACGCGGACCCCGCCGTGTGCTCCGCCCGGGCTGGCTCAATGGGCCATGAGAGCGCCGCGATCTTCGGGCGCAGTAGGTGGCGGGCCCCCCCCTAGAGCACCGAACCTATTGAAACGTGTGCGAAGTCGGGGTCATGGCCGGATGCAGGGTGCGGGCGGGAGCCCGAAGGCGTAGTCCATCCTACGTCGAGCGGGGAGCGCGCGTGCCATGCGCCCGCGAGGGCCCCGAAATCGCGCGTGTTTCAATATGTTCGGTGCTCTAGAGGATTGAAAGCGTCGAGACGCCGCCGGGCCGCCCGCGGTGCTTCGGATCGCAGGACGCGCCGGCGCGTGCCGCCGCGATCAGCCGAGCTTGCGGCGCTCTTCGGCCCGGCCCTGATGCAGCCGGTGCTCGCCGCCGATCGCCGCAGGCAGCCCGACGGCCGTCCCGCTGGCCGAGGCGAAGACCAGCGGTTGCCACACCGGCGGCAGCCGCAGCCGGGCGCGCGTGATCCGTTCGCGGGCGGCGACCGTGCGCGCGAGCAGCACCGCGGTGGCCGCCAGCGTGATGCCCGCGCAGATGTCGATCAGGTAGTGCCAGCGCAGAAACATGGTGGCGAGGATGATCTGCGACGCGAAGGCTGCGACCAGCGGCCAGGTGTATTTGAACGGCGCCGCGCGCCGGTGGCGGAACGAGAACAGCGCGAGGAAGGTGGGGGCCGCGGTGTGTAGGCTGGGGAAGATGTCCTTGCGTGCGGCGCCGTCGACCGAATCGACCGTCTCCTTGACCAGATGCCACCAGAACGGGCCCTGCAGCTCGTGCCGGAAGTGGTGGGCCAGGTACACGTAGGGCCCGTAGCCCGGCACCACCAGGTACAGCGTGTGCCCGGCGCAGAACAGCCACAGGATGCCGAACGAGAACTCGCTGAAGATCTTCATGTCCCGAGCGAAGAACATGAGCGGCAGCACGTGAGCGGCGAGAATGAAGAAGTAGCCGTAGTAGAAGAACGAGAACCAGTCCGTGGTGGCCGGGGTGACGAAGTGATCCCACGCCTCGGACGGCTCCAGTCCGAACACCGCCTTGTCGAGCGCGTAGATCTGCGCGTCCAGCGCGTAGTGCGTTGCCGTCGGCAGCACGTACTGCAACTGCAGGAACGAGCCGAGCAAGGCGCCGAGCAGCGCGAAGCGGTACAACAGCGAGGCGACGAAACCCGGCCGCAGCACCTCGCCGCGCACCAGCACCAGCACGCTGCACAGCATCACGAAGTCGCCCACCAGCCCGGCGATTGCAGTCGGGCGGCGCGGGCCCGAGCCGTGCAGCACCGCCGCCAGCAGGATCAGCAAGTAGCCGGCGACGATCCAGTCCTGGCCCGCCAGCATCGACACGAACCGCCGCGCCCTGGCGCGCGACAGGAACGGGGCTCGCGCCCGATCGAGCGCCGTGACCTCGGCCGCGCTGGCTCCTCTGGTTTCGACCATGCTTGCTCCGCGTCCGCGTGGCCAAACCGCTTGGCCCGAAGAAACCGTGGCCTGGCTAATACCCCATGCTGAGCGTCATGCGCAGCGGAGAGCGTATTTTAGGCCGCGCGGCCAATTTTGCAAGCCAGAAACCCGAGCGCCGGGCGGTGTGAGTCTGGGGTCGGTGACCGCCACCAAGCAGCAACACGCGAAAACGACGAGGATTCCCGGCCCGAAGCGTCTCTCTTGGCGCCTGGCTGAAATCCGAGACGCCGAGCTGGCTCAGGCCGCCCCCAGGCGGTTGAGCGCGGCCGTGGCTTCCTCGTCGTTGGGGGCCAGCGCCTGGACCACCCGCCACAGCTCGACGGCGCTCGGCCGGTTCTTCAGCTCGACCTCCCACAACAAGGCCATCTGGCGCATCAGGGAGAGCCGTGCCTCCAGATCCTCGGTGGCGGCCAGCCGTTCGTTGTAGAGCTTGAGCAGATCCTGGTAGCGAGCCGCCTGGCGCAGGCTGCGCAGCAACGCCTCGAACGCCGCCCCGTTGTCCGGGCCCAGCGCCAGCAGCTCGCGGTACACCTCGGCCGCCTTGGCCGGCCGTTGCAGGTGATCGGCCAGCAGCTTGCCGCGTCGCCACAGCAACGCGCGCTTGACCTCATCCTCGGTGGCGCGCTGCACGCAGCGCGACAGGTGTGCCTCGAGCGCATCGAGCCGCTTGATCTTGAGCGCTACGCGCTCGAGCGCGTCGTACAGATCGAGATCGTTGGGGAACAGCGTCGCGCCCTGCTTGAGCGCGTCGAAGCACGCGGCCGCGTCGTCGAGCTCGTCGCTGAGCAGCTGCGAGGCGCGCAGCACCAGCACCGGCCCGAACGGTTCCCCCAGCTGTTGGGCGAGCTCCAGGTGGATGCGAATCAGCGAACGCCGGGCGTCCTCCTTGCCCAGCTCAGGCCGCGCCCGGTCCAGCTCGCGCGCGAGATCCTCGATCTCGGCGGCAACCGCGGGCGAATCCTCGGTCAGCGCCAGCGCCTTGCCGATGTCGCGCATGGCGTGCTCGCGATCACCGAGTCCGAGGTCGGCCACCTTGGCGGCGCGCAGCATCTGACGCGCGCGCTGCTCGTCGTTGGTCGCGTTGCGCGCCAGGTTCTCGTACAGCCAGATCAGCTCCGCGTGGCTGCCGGTGCGCGCCGCCAGCGAAGCCGCGTGCTCGAGCAGGTCGTCGCGCGCGGGGGCCAGCCGGCACACCGCGAGCAGCCGCTCCAGCGCGCCGACCTCGTCGTTGCCGTGGTGCTCGAGCAGCGTGGCGTGGCGCGCCAGCAGCTCGATGCGGGTGACGTTGTCGGGGGCATCCTGGACCAGGCGGTTGTACACGCGCTGCAGCCGCTCCCAGGCGCCCGAGGCCGCCGCCAGCCGGTCGATTTCCGAGAGTAGCGCGCGGTTGTTGATGTCGAGCGCAAGCGCGCGCAGATCCGCCTCGAGCGCCTCGGCCGGCTCCTGCAGGCGCTGCTCGTACAGGGCGGCGGCCTGCATCCAGTCGGCCTGCGCGGTGGCGGCGTCTTCTCGGCGCTGCGCGCGCAGCACGTACAGATTGACCAGCGGGCGCCACTGCTCGCTGCGCTCGGCGAGCGCGCGCGCGGCGGCTTCGGCCCGCTCCAGGCCCTCGAGCACGAAGGGCGAAAGCCGCTGCCAGGCTCCCTCCGCGTCGCGCTGCTTGGCAAACGCGAGCTCGGAGCCGGCCAGCGCCGCATCCAGGCGCGCCTCGACCGAGGTCTCGCAGGCGGCCAGGGTATCGAGCACCGAGAGCAGCGGCTCGACCTCGCCGCTCTGCTCCAGCCGCGGGCGCAGCCGCCGGCGCGGCTCGGGGCTACCGGGCTCGGCCTCGCACCACGAAAGCAGCGCCGCGACCAGGCGCGCGGGGTCGTCCACCTTGTCCTCGTAGATGTCGGCCAGGCGCTGGGCGAGCTCGGCGCGTCCAGGCGGCGTGCGCGCCAGCACCAGCTGGTGCTCCAGCCCGAACGCCAGCCCGGCGTAGTCGTCGGCGCTCTCGCACATTGCCACCAGCTCTTCGATCGCGGGCACGTAGCCCGGGTCGATCTCGAGCAGCAGCGCACGCAGGACCACGACCGCCTCCTGGCGCTGTTCGAGCCGGTCGGCGAGCAGCAAGGCGCGCTCGAACAGCAGGTCGCGCTTGTCCTTGGGGTCAGTGCTGAGCTTGGCCAGGCGCGCCAGGATGTCCGCCAGGTCCGCCGGATCGTCCATCCGCGTGGCCTGCCTGCGCAGAAACGCCAGCGCCTCGGGGTCCTCCTCGAGGCGCAGCACCTCGCGAAACGCTTCCGCCGCGGCGATATCGTCGGCCAATGGTCCGCTCAGCAGCAGCGCGCAGCGGCGATACAGCTCCGCCCTGGCGGCCGGCTGCTCTGCGCGCTCGGCCTGCGCGCGCAGCACCGCGATCAAGTCGTCGTAGCGCTCGGCGCTCTCGTACAGCGCGATCAACTCTTCGAGCTTGCCGCTCGCGAATGCGACCTGCGAGAGCAAGCTCTCGGCACGATCGTCGCCGATGTTGGCCAGGGGCAGCAGGCGCGCGAACGCGCCGTCGCCGTCGTTCAGCTGCTCGAACGCGAGCTGGGCGCCCTCGAGCAGTGCCTCGCGCCTCCGCGGCTCGTCCTCGTCGGTGGCCGCGATCGCGTCCAGCTCGTGCAGCAGGGCGGCGTGCTGGCCCTCGGCTCGCAGCAGCGCCGCCAGTCGGTGGTGGGGCGCTGCCTGCTGCGGCGCCGCCTCAATCCACAGCCGCAGCGCCGCCGCCGCGCGCTCCGGATCGCCGAGGCGCTGCTCGTAGAGCGTCGCCAGCTTGTCGGCCTGCTGCGCTCTGACCTCGGGGTCGCGCTCGCGTTCAAGCACGCGCTCCAGCGCCCAGGCCAGGCTCGCGTGGTCGGAAGTCGCCTCACACGCTTCCACCAGCTCGTCGAGCGCCGGATCGAAATCGCGGTCGAGTTGCTCGACCACCTCGCGCAGCACGCGAGCCGCCTCGGCCGGCCGTCCCAGCCGCGCGCGCAGCAGATGGCCGTACTCGTAGAGCAGGTCGCGCTTCTCGCTCACGTCGGGCTCCAGCGCCGCCAGTCGCTTCAGGCAGTCGCACAGCAGCGCCATGTCGTCGCGCCGCAGCGCCTGCGCGCGCAGGAAGCCCAGCGCCTCGGCGTCCTCCTGCAGCTTGAGCAGCCGCGCCCATGCCTGGGCGGCGGCCTCCTCGTCCTGCAGCGGTCCGCCCAGCACGTGCGCCAGCCGGCGATACAGCTCGGCCTTGCGCGGGTCGCTGCGCTCGAGCGCGATGCGCTGATTGAGCCACTCGGCCAGCGTTTCGTGACGTCCGGCCTGCTCCAGCAGGCTGTACAGCTCGTCCTGCCGCCCGGCCTCCATCGCCAGCGCGTACAGCGCCTGATCGATGCGCGGATCGGCGTCGGGCAGCAGTGGGGCCAGTCGTTGCCAGGCCGCCTCCACGTCCTTGAGCGCGTTGCGCGCCAGGCTCGCGGCGGCCAGCGTGGCCTCGATGCGGGCGTGTTCGCTGTCCTCGGTGCGCGCCAGCGCATCCAGGCTCGCGAGCAGCTCGCGCTCTTGCCCGGCGCCCTGCAGGATCG
Organism: uncultured delta proteobacterium; assembly: GCA_963778655.1. Lineage (GTDB taxonomy): Bacteria > Myxococcota_A > Polyangia > Polyangiales > JAFGIB01 > CAVZVA01. The sequence goes on along the minus strand of CAVZVA010000002.1, from coordinate 302,170 downwards.
GGCGCAGCCTGCGGTGCGGCTCCGGGTCATCCGGGTCGGCCTGCGCCCAGCGCTGCAGCGCAAAGGCCGCGCGCTGCGTGTCGCCCAGCTCGCGCAGGCACACCTCCGAAAGCCGTGCCGCCAGATCGACCTGCTCGGCCGGCTCGCCGGCGCGCGCGAGCGCCATGCTGAGCGCGTCGGCCAGCGCGGCGTGGTCGCGCGCCGCCTCGCAGGCGCGCAACAGCTCCTCGAGCGCGGGCTCGAGCTCGGGGTCGGCGCGCAGCAACTCCTGGAACACCGGAATCGCCTCGGCCGGCCGCTCCAGGCGCGTGGACAGCAGGCGCGCGCGCTCGAACGACAGCTCGCGGCGCTCCTCGGCGTTGGGCTCGAGCGCGGCCAGGCGGGCGAGGATACCGACCAGCGCCTCCGGATCGTCGCGCCGGATCGCCGCCGCCTGCAGGAAGCGCAGCGCGTCGCCGTCCTCCTCGATCTCGAGCAGCTTGCGGTAGGCGTCCGCCGCGCCCTCCTCGTCGGCCTCGTAGTCGATCAGCAGCTGCGCGATCCGCCGCAACAGGCCGGCGCGCGCGGAGCTGTCTCGCTCGCGCTCCGCGCGCTCGCGCAGCAGCGCGAGCAACTTGCGGGTCTGGCCGCTGCGCTCGAGCAGGTCGTAGAGCGGGTCGAGCCGGTCGCTCTTGTCGGCCAGCGCAATCGCGGCGCTGACCGCCTCGGGCACCTGCTGCTCCACCAGCGGCACCAGCCGGCGCCACGCGCCCTCCGCGTCGCCCTGCTTGGCGTACGCGAGCTCGGCCGCCTGAATCACGGCGCGCGCGCGTGCCTGCGGGTCGATCTCGAGCAAACCGATCGCGTCGAGCGCGACGATCAGCTCCTGATGGCGGCGCGCGCGCGACAGCAGCGGGCACAACCTGTGCTGCGGCTCCACGTCCTGCGGGTCGGCCGCAGCCCAGGCATCGAGCGCCGCGATCGCGTGCTCGGCGTCGCCCAGCTTGGATTCGTAGAGGTCCGCGAGCTCGCGCGCGTGCGCGACGCGATCGAACGCGTCCTGCGCGCGCTCGAGGCGCTGCTGCAACACCTGCGCCAGCGCGCGGTAGTCGCCCGAGGCTTCGGCGGCCGCGCGCAGCTCGTCCATCGCGGGCTCGAAGCCCGGATCGATCTCGCCCAGGATGTGCAACAGGTCGGCCGCCGCGTCGGCCGCGCGCGAGAGCCGCCGCAGCAACAGCGAGGCACGCTCGAACAACAGGTCGCGGCGTTCCAGTGGATCGCTTTCGAGCGCCGCGAGCCGCGCGAGCAGCTTGACCAGGCTCTCCACGTCGTCGCGCTGCAGCGCCCGTTGCCGCAGCGCGTCCAGGGCCTCGCGGTCCTCCTTGATCTGCAGCAGCTTTTCCCACGCCTCGCGCGCGCCCTCTTCGTCGCCGACCCGGTCCTGCAGCACCTGAGCGATGCGGCGGTACAGCTCGGCGCGCGGCTGCGGGTTGCGTTCCATCAGCGCGCGCTCGCGCAGGAGCTCGACCAGATCGTCGTAGTTGCCCCCGCGCTCGTATAGCTCGCACAGCGCGTGCAGCGGCCCCGGCTGCTCCGGCGCCAGGTCCACCGCGCGCGAGAGCAGCTCGGCCGCGCGCTCGTCGTCGTCGAGCCGCTGCTCGGCGATCTGCGCCATGCGACTCAGGATCTCCGCGCCGTGCGCGGGCTGGGCGAGCGCGACCTGCCGTTCCAGCGTCGCCAGCATGCGCTCGAGGTTGCCCGAGGCCTCGTCCATCGCCGCCAGCTCGCCCAGCGTGTCGAGGTCGCCGGGCGACAGCGCCAGCATGCGCTCGTAGATCGCGAACGCACGATCCGGGTCGCCCATCCGATCGCGGCACAGGCCCGCCAGCTGGCGCAGCAGCGATAGCTTCTGCGACTTGCTGCTCGCCTCCTCGATCTTGCGCTCCAGCAGCGGCAACACGTCCTCAAAGCGCTGCAGCTCGAGCAGATCCTCGATCAGCTGGTCGCGGCTGGCCCGGTCGTCGGGTTTGAGCATCAACATGCGCTCGAGCGCGTCCGCGGCCGCGCCCAGGTCTTCGCGGCGCTCCCGGTGCAGGCTCGCCAGCCGCCGCAGCAGCGGCAGCTTGGGCTCCGCATCCTTGGCCCTTGCAAGCTCGCTCTCCAGCACGACCGCCAGCTCGTCCCAACGCTCCGCTCGCTCGAGCAGGCGCTTGAGCGCGCGCTGCGCGTCGTCGGCCTCGGGGTCGATCTGCGAAAGCAGGTGCAGCGTGCGGATGGCGGCGTCGTAGTCCTTGAGCCGCGCTTCGTAGGTGCCGGCAGCCTCGCGCAGGCGCGTGATGCGCACGCGCGAGGGCAAGCCCTCGGCCGCGGCGCTGCGCTCGAGCAGCAGCGCGCGGCGCGAGTGCTGCTGCTTGCGTCGATAGAAGCCGTCGAGGAAGGCAAAGGCCTCGCGGTCGAGCGGGTCGGCGCGCAGGATCTCCTCGTAAGCCGCCGCCGCCTCGTCCTGGCGATGCTCGCGCGCCAGCGCGGCGGCTTGCCGGCGCCGCTCGGGCAGCTCCGAAAGTCGAGGCGGCGGCGGCTCCTCGGGTTGTTCCTCGGGCTGCTCGATTGCGTCGGCCTCGTCCAGCGACTCCAGCTCTTCGAGCGCCGGCGCCGCCTCGGCGGGCACGGGGGGCGCCGCACCGCCCGGCTCGCTCGCACGCTCCAGCGCGACTGCCCGCGCGCGGCGCTCGTCCTCGGCCGCGGCCTCGCGCAGCGAGTCGATCAGCTCGGGCTCCCCCACCACGGTTTGCACGTCGTCGAGGTCGGTGATGTCGCGCGACGACGCCTCGGCGGCGGGCGGCGGCTCGGGCGTGCTGCGCGCCGCGGAGGCCGCGACCGGCCGGCTCGCGGGACGGCTCGCCGGGCGTGGCGGCGGCTTGGTGCTGCGGGCGCGATTGCCGGGCGGGCTGGCCGGCGCGGCTGGGCCGGCCGAACCGCGCGCGCGCGGCCGCAGCTCGTCGAGTAGCTCGGTCGCGCCGGAGAAGCCGCCCTGCGCCGCGGGCTCGAGGCAGAAGATCGCATCCTCGAGCTGGCCTTGCGCGACGTACGCCCGCGCCAGCTTGACGCGGCGCCTGTGCGCGGCCTGGCCGGAGGGCGCCGCCGCCAGGTAAGCCACCCAGCAGGCCGCCAGGCGCTGCGCGTCGTGGCCGCCTTCGAGCAGGGCTTCGAGCGTCGAGACCGCGCGCTCGTGCTGGGGCGCATAGCCGAGCGCCGTCTCGAGGTAGCCGACCGCCTGCGCGGCATCGACCGAGGCTGCAATCTCACACATCAGAATCGGCAACCTGCACGTAGTCGCCGCGCGCGGTGCGCTCGTCGGCGTGCTCGGCGCGCTGGATCAGCACGGTCGCCAGCTCGTAGCTCAACCCCACGTCCTCCGGCGCTACGCTGTGCGCGCGGTGCAGGGCGGACACCGCCCCCTCCAGGTCGTCGATCTCGTCGCGGTACAGCCCCGCCAGCTCGACCAGCAACCCCACCTTGCGTTCGGGGCTCGGCTCCGCCGCCGCCTCGCGGTCGTACAGCTCGGCGGCGGCGCGCAGCTCGCCCTGCTCGAGGTGGAGCTGGCGCGCCTCGTACATGGCGCGCAGCAGGCTCGGGTCGAGCTCCAGCGCCTTGCGATAGTGGCGCAGTGCCTCGGTCGGTTGCCTTAGGTGCTTGCCCCACAGCTCGCCCAGCCGGTAGCGCAGCACGGCGAGCTGCTTGGGCGCGGCGCCGTGCTCGGCCAGCAGCTGGAGCTGATCCTGCAGGAAGGCGGCCAGCCGTTCGTGCTGGTTCTGACCCTCCCACAGGCTGCACAGCGCGTCGCACGCCGCCAGGTTGATCGGATCGCGTCGCAGCGCCTCCTGATAGAAGCGTTCCGCCTGCGCGGGGTCGGCGAGCTTGTGTGCGAGCAGGTCGGCGACCTCCAGGTAGGCCGACGACGCGGCGCGGTCGTCGCTGACCCAACCCGCCCAGCCTGCGATCAGGTTGGCGAGCGAGGCGTAGTCCCCTTGCTGCCAGTACAGACCCTTGAGGATCTCGTAAGCCTCGCGGTCGGCCGGGTTGTTGCGCAATCGGGCGACCAGTGCCTCGACGGTTTGCATAGGCTCTGGCGATCCTTATGAGACCCGCCCGGGGAGATCAACGTGTCCTGCCCGGCGCCCGCACCCTACGACCGCCCAGGCCCCCAAAAAACACCGAGCGCGCCCGCGTTGAGGCGGGCGCGCTCGGTGGTACGGCTCTACCCCACTCGGGGCCTTACATGTTGCAGTTGGGCTGCAAATCGTGCTTCTGGTCGTCGGTGATGGTCGCCGCCGCCAGCGTGAACGCCTGGATCAAGCGATAGGCGTTGCAAGCGGGCAGGGTGGTCGACGTGCCCAGCGGGTCGCAGCACTGACCCTTGGTGGTCACGCCCATGTCGGGATCCTGGGCCACCGTCGGCGCGTCCATCGTGCACGCGATCTCCGCGTCGGTCGGGTAGCCGTCCTCGCCGTTGGGGTTGCCCTGCGCGCCCAGGTGGCAGCCGAACAGCCCCTTCTCCGTGTCGGTCTCCGGGCACAGCGCGTCGGGCAGCTTCTTCCACGCGCAGTCCGCCGTGCCGGGCATGCAGCGCTCTGTGCTGCAGGGCGTGTCGACCTTGTTGCCCATCGAATCCACCGGCAGGATGCCGAAAGACACCAGCTGGCAGTACTTCTGCATGATGCTGGCGATCACCTGCTTGTCGTTGCCCTTGAGCGGCGTGTAGACCTCGAACTTGCCGCCGGTCACCCACTTGGTGCCGCTGCGCGAGCCCACGCAGTCGCGTCCTGCGTCGCTGGTGTCGAACTCGGTGATGTTGAGGCCCTGGTCGATCAGCTCCCAGTCGTAGGCGAACGTGCCGAGGTTCAGGTAGGTCGTGTACGTGAGATCGCGGTTCGGGTTGCCCGCGAACGGAATGTGGTAGCGGTCCGCGCCGGTCTTGGTCGTGTCCACCATCATGTCGACGGTCTTGGGCGCCCAGCGCGAGGTGTCGCTGCTGACTTCGTTGGCTGGGGCAGCGGTGCTGTCGTAGAAGCTGTAGGTGCCGTCGCAGTTGTAGCGGCCGACCTGGATCGTGCTCTTGCCCATGCCGGAGACTTCCTGGCCGCCCTTGCGCGGGACCTGGAACTGGAACAGCAAGCTCTGCTGCTCGGTGTCGACCACCTGGGTGACCTGGCTCTTGATCAGATCCTGGCCGATCGTCATCGGCTGGTTGATCGTCTCCTGGAACTCGACGCGGTACGAGAGCGTCGCCGGATCATCGGGGCCGAGCATGGCCTCCTTGGCGATGTTCGACGCGCGGTGACAACACGCGCCCTTGGGCGCGCAGTCGCCGTTCTGCGGCTTGACCGTGGGGCAGTCCGCGTTGTCATCGCCCATGTTCACGCACAGCGAGCCGCTGCCGCCGGTGCCGCCGCCGCCCATGCCGGCGACGTTCATCCCGCCGGTTCCACTCATGTCACCGCCGGTACCGGTGCCGGCGCCGCCGGTCCCTGCACCGCCCGTGCCACCGCCGTTGTCACTGCTCTTGCACGCGCTGCCGTAAGCCGCGCACAAGCTTGCCGCAAAGAGAGCTATCCACGTTTGCTTGCACCTAGTCATCGATCGGTTTCTCCCCGTCCTTAGTTGCCGCCTGGCTCTATTCAGCCCTTGGCTACCCCACACCGAAATTCGAAGCGAGCCGCACGTCTACCAGAATCGGCTGACTCTTCCTAGGGGTACCGGGGCGCGTGATGCTTCAGGCGGCGAGCGCTTTGGATAATGCGTTCCCGCCAACTGGCGACAAGATTCCTGCGGTGGACACATGTGCAGCGGTTGCGGCGCTTACTCCGGCGGCTTGTCCCGCACCAGATTGACCCGGAGCGTCCCGTCTTCGAGCGTCACCGCGTAACTGGCGATCGGGGCGCGCACCTTGATCCGAAGCAGCAGCTCTCCTTCGCGCGCGTTGAGCTGCAGATTGCTGGCGATGCCCGCGCCGAGCGGATAGCGGCCGAGCGCGAGCGGCGTCTGTCCGCCGGGCAGGTCGACCGCAAGCGCGTGGGGCTCGGCCCAGATGCGCACGCGCATTCGCGTGAGGTTTCCCTCGAAGGGAAGGGTGACCAGGGTGACGTCGCCGTCGGCGCTGGCCGCGGGCGCAGCTGGGTCCGCGGTCACAGCGAGGCCGGCCGCCGGCTCCACGACCGGCGCGACGACGGGTCCGCCGCCCGTTGCCGCCGGGGCACGCTCGGCATGGGCAGGCTCGGGCGACGCGGCCTGCTCCGGCGTGGCCGCGGCCGGCCTGGACGGCGGCTTGGCCTCGGCCTCGTCGTCCGGCCGGGGCGCGGCGCTGCGCAACGCTCCGCCGGCAGCCGCCGGGGTCACGCCCTGGCTGCCGGTAGGCGCCGGCGCACTTGCGCCCTGCGGCGAAGGTGGCGCGGCCTCGGCTGCCGGCACGCCTGCTGCCACGGTCGGGGCCTGAGACGTCTCCGCCTGCGCCATGCTCGGGTGCGCCACGAACACGGGCTCGGCCGGCGCCGGTGAGCGAGGCATGCCCGAACCCGCGGACCAGGTCAGGGCGGCGCTGAGCGCGCCGGACACTAGCAGCGCCGGCCAGACTACGCGTCGCCACGCGGATATAGGCAGCACGGGATCGGCCGCTTCGGTGGGCTCGGGCTCGCTCGCGGCCGCGCCCGCCGCGGCTTCGCCGACCACCTGAGACTGGCTCGCGGGCTCCGCCTCGCCGAGGCACGCGTAGCGGCGGAAGCGCGCGCCATCGAGCTCGCCGACTTGCACCTCGACCTCGATGCGGCGTTCGCCTTCTTCCTCGCACAACCGGGCGTCGCCGAGGCGACCGCGGAATAGCGGCCCGCCCTCGTCGAGGCGGAACATCAGCTCGCTGCCGCGCGCCAGGATCGGCAAGGTCGCCGAAAGCTGCAGGCCGCCGGGGTGAGCGCGGGCTCGCGCCCGCACCGGCTCCTGCAGCCCCGCGAGCCATAACGCGACCGGGTGTTGCTCCCCACTCGAGCGCTGCACGACCCGCTGCAGCAGCGCGCTCTCGTAGCTTCCCAGTCGATCGAAGCAGATGCCCATGCCGTGCCCTTCGCCGTGGCGTGTTGAGGCATCGTGGTGGCTCTGCCAGGCCACCCGTCCGGGCAACGAGGCCGGCCGGCCGTCGAGCTCGACGCGGCAGGTCACGGCCGAGCCGATCGCCATCTGGACAGGCGCGCACAGCTGCATCCCGCCGGCGCCGAGATCCAGGGTGCGCGCCAGCACGCGGCAGGGGATCTCGCCGCCCTCGGGATACGCGAGCAGCTCTACGGGCGCGCGGTAGGCGATGCGTTCACAGCGTCTGGCTTCCCACGGCGACATCGCGTGCGTTTCACACTTCCCCGTTCGCAAGTGTCGAGCCTGCGCAGCGCCAAGGCAAATTTGGCGCGATCGCGCCTTCCCGTCCTGAAATTGCTCTTCGGAGGATTCAACAGGCAGACGGGAAGGCGAGAAGAACAAAACACTCAGGACTTCCCGTCTTCCTGCCTTGCTGTGGAGCTCTTTGTATCTAATGCGCCGCGGCGCCGCCGTCGTTGTCGGGCGGCATGATGCTCATGCTGCAGCGCCAGCTCTGGCGGCGGCAGCGACAGGTCATGTCGCCGTAGGTGCAATTCATCCCGCGCGGTCCGTTGCAGGCGCTCATGTCGGCCGGCTGCGCGGCCGGGCACATGGTTGCAACCGGGCCGGCGTCGGGCCGCTGAAACGCGTTCATGCCGCCGGTGCCCGCGCCCACACCGCCGGTGCCGATTGCCGGGGCGCCGCCGGTTGCGCCGCCCAGCGTGCCGCCGCCGCCCGCCAGCGTGCCACCGCTGCCGATGCCGGGCGTGCCGGTGCCGTTGAGGCCCGAGCTCGTCCCACCCGTGCTGAGATCCGTAGTCCCACCGGTCCCGTTTTCATCGATGCCACCGCCGTTCGACGAGCTGCACGCGCCCGCGGCCAGTAGCAGCGTCGCAAGCCCGATCCAAAGCATTCTTCTGTGCATTCCGTCCTCGCAACCTGGGGGTATGGACGATCAGTTCCCCGCGCGCGCAAGCTTGGCTCACGCCATCTGTGGCGCTGCGCGGCGGATTGCACGCCTGCCACGAGGCCCGCGCATCAGCTAAATGACCGATCACGATTCGGGAACGGCCGTGCCGATCGGTCATGTAGCGGTGCGGCGGATGCCGCACCATCGCGAGAGGGTGAATGGGCGAGGCTTTGGCTCGCGCACAGGGAGTCGGCGCGACTCCCTGACGATCAAAGGAGAAATCAGAGCTTGTGATTCGATCCTGAATCGCGAGCTCTGATCTAGAACGCCCGCTCGAGTCCCAGCGTTCCGACCAGCAAGGGGCGTCCCCAGCTGGCCGCTTGTCGGCCCGCGAGGTGCACGGCGATGCGCGGCAGGGTGAGGCCTGCGAGCGCCCGGGCGCACAATCGGAAGCCCCCGCCGAGCTCCACGTGCGCGGCGGGACCCACGAGCAAGGCGGCCGCGAACACCGTGTCGTGGACGCCGCGAAGCGGGGCGGTGGCTTGGCCGCTCATGCTCGAGACCAAAAGGGCAGCACCCGAGCTCAGCGTCAGCTCGCTGCGTGCGCCCGCGAGGTGCAGCTCGAGCGTCGCGCCCACCAGCAGATTCGAGACACGCGCGCGGCCTTCCGCCTGCTGCAACGAATCGTTGAGCAGCGGCACCAGCGCGAACAGGGCGATCGACCAGGCCCGCGCCGGCTGGAGGCGCGCGCTGGCCAGGCCCTGCAGCGCCGCCCCCAAGCCGCCCGGCGCGAATGAGGCCGCGGGCGCGAGCTCCAGCCACAGCCGCGGCCACGAAATCGGACGCGGCGGCTCGGTTGGCTGCTCGCGCTCTTCGGGCTCGGGCTCCGCCTGCGGCCGCGGCTGTGCGGGCGCGGCTGAGGGCGGCTGGGCCGGCGCTGGCGGCTTGGGCCGCGGTGGCTCCGGCGGCGCAAGCCGCTCTTGCTGCGGTGGCCCGACAGGCGCACGGCCGCGCGCGAGCGAGAGGCTCAGCGCACGCAGCACCTCGGCCACCTGAACCGCGAGCACGCTGCGGTCCGTATCCTGCGCGCCCAGTGTCTCGAGCTTGCCGGGCTCGTTGCCGCCGGCGCCGGCAGCCCACAGCTCGACCTGCGCGTGCACCGCGTCGACGCGCAGGCCTGCGTCGGCCGCGTGGCTCCTGGCGAGGCCGGGCAACGGCTCGTGCTGCAGGCGTGGATCGGCTTCGAGCTCGACGACGTGCCAGTCGGCCGCGCCCAGCTCACCCAGGATGTGGCGCACGATCGCGTCGTCGCCGGGCGTGCGCACCAGCAACAGCGTGCCGCCACGGGTCGCCTCGGCGGCCGGCGCCTGCGCGCGGGTCACGCCCGGCGCGGCCAGTGCGCTCAATGCGAGCGCCCACGCCATCCCTGCCGCGACGGTGCGCGCGGTGCTCGCTGCCGAGCCCCTGTCCATTGCCATGCGCCTCGTCCTCCGCCCGGGTGACCTCGATCGTGCCGGCGGCCGACCAGGGACTGCCCGCGGCGCCGCCGTCCTCGAAGCACGGGCCGCCCTGGCTTCGCCAACCGACGCCCCGCTCGGTACCGCCTCGGACACCGTCATCGATCAAGGTCACCCGGGCGGAGGACTCGACCTGCCCGACTCGTTCGTCATAGTCGCGCATGGGCCAGGGCCAGCGCAAAGGGATTGGCACGAGCACGCTCGACCGTGCGAGATCGGCTGCTATGGCGCCGCGGTCTCCAGCAGACCTCGCGCGAGCGTCGCGTGGGGGCCCTGGGCGTAGTCGTGCAGATAGCGCCGCGCAAGCGCTCGGGCGCCGTCCATGTCGCCCGAGCGCAGCGTGGCCTCCATCAGCCGGCCGCGCGCCTCACGCGCGAGCGCGCCCTGGGGCCGCTCGCTCAAGTAGGTGCGAAACCACTCGGCCGCGCGCGAGAACCCGCCGTGGACGTCGAATTCCAGGCGCCCCAGCGAGTACGCGGCGAGCGCCGCGCGCGGCGTGCCGGGGAAGCGCTGCCGTAACAGGCGCAGCGCCAGCTCTTCCTTGTCCGCGGCACCCGCATAGCGCGCGGTGTCCGCCAGCGTGGTGAGCTGGCGCGCGTCGGCGTGCCGGCAGTCGGCTTCGAAGTCGGTGACTGCGAGCGCTTCGGCGTAGCGTCCTTGTCGCGCCAGCGCGCGCCAGCTCGGGCCGGCCGCGCGAGGGACGTTGCGCCGGGCGCGGGCCGCGACGCGAGCGCGCGGCGGCGTATTGGCTGCTGCGCGTAGCCCGCCGTGTGCCGCGGGCAGCCGTGCGGGCGCCGCCTGTGCGGGCGCCGCCGCTTGCAGCATGGCGGGCGCGCTCGGAGCGGGCTCGAGCCCGGGCTCGGCCACGTCGAAGCGGCGGTTCTTGCACGAGGCCTCCAGGCGCTGGCCGGCGTGCATGCGGTAGCCCTGCGCCCCGAACAGGCAGCCGGCGACCTCGACCCGCCCCCGGGTCAGATCGAGCGCGAAGCAATCGTTCTCGGGATCCCAGCCGACCTCGAAGCGCGTGCCGGTCACGTGCACCGCGAACGGGCCCGCGCTCACGCGCCAGCGCGCGTGCGGGCGGTGCACCACCGCGACCCGCGCGCGGCCGCTTTCGAGCAGCAGGTGCGCGCCCTTGGCGTCGATCTCGACCAGGCGCGCGCGCGCGCGCGGCGCCATCGCCACCCGCGTGCCGTCCGAGAAGCGCAGCGAGAGCGCGGCGCTGTGCGGCGCCTCGATCCAGGCGCCGGCTGACAGCGTGCGGCCCGAGCCGACCACCACCACGCCGAGCGGGCGCGGGCCGGGCGCACCCAGCCACAGCCAAAGCCCAGCGGCAGCCGCCAACCCCGCGCCCGCGATCCACGCCGCGTACGGCACGCGCCGGGTGCTGCGCGCCGGCAGTTGCAGCGCGTGCAGGCGCTCGCGCACATGGCGCACGCCGGTGTCCTCGCGCGCGCGCTCGCGCAGCGCGTCCTGCTCGTACGCGATCCGCCGGCCGAGCTGTTCGAGCTCGTTCACTTGCGCAGCCCTCCGCGCTCGAGCCATTCGGCCAGCGCCGCATAGCGCGCGGCGCGCGCGGTGAAGCTGCGCTGCGCGCGCGCGACGCGACGCTTCACCGTGGAGAGCGAGACCTTGCACGCATCGGCGATCGCCTGCAGCTCCATCCCGTCGATGTAACGCAGCGCGAACGCCACGCGCTCGTCGGGCGCGAGCTGTTCCATCACCGCGTAGGTGCAGCGCAGCGCTTCGCTCACCTCGGGCGGGGGCAGCGAGGCCTCGCGCTCGGGCAGCTCCGCGGGCGCGTAGAGCTGGATGAAGCGCCAGCGGCGGCGTTTGAGGATGTGCTTGCGCGCCTTGCGCACGGTGATGCCAGTGAGCCAACCGCGCAGCGCCGCCGGGTCGCGCAAGCCGTGGATCGATCCCAGCGCCACCACGAACACGTCCTGCAGCAGGTCGGCGATGTCCGGGTCCGGCCCGAGCACGCGGTAGAGCACGCGCTCGACGTCGCGCGCGTAGCGGTCGAACAGCGCCAGCCGCGCGTCCCGCCGGCCCGCGCACAGCGCCGCCACCAGCCCCTCGTCGGAGCTCGGGACCGGCAGCTCGAGCACGCGGCTCGGCCCCGGAGCAGCTCCGATCGTTGGCTTGGGTCGCTGCGCTGGGGGCATGGTCGACATCAGGTAGTTCCCGCAGCGAGTGGCCGCAGCTCAGCGGTCACGGCGGCCCCGCCAAGTCGATGGTCAGATATTGCCCGTACCGTCCTACACCGAGGGCGGTCAAGCTGCGGTCCGCGAGTGTCGTGCAGGCCCGCGGAACCTTCTGAAGAATGGTGTTCAGCACGTTCGAGGCGTCGATCCTCGCGAACTGTCCGATGAGCTCGCTGAAGTCGTCGGGTCCGTGCGCGAAGCCTGCGTCGGTCATGCGCTGACCCGGGTCCTTACCGCCGGGATCGTCCACCGTGAAGTAGCCGCGCACCGCCATGTCCTGGCTATGCAGCCGTGCCGAGCAGCGCAGCTCGGGCGAGACCTCCAGCGGGGGGGGTGGCGAGCTCCATGGCTGGTGGCCACCGCTGCTGCTGCCGCCGCCGCAGGCGGGGTTGGTAGCGCGCCACCCGTTGATAACCCGCATCAGCGCCTCCTCATCGTCCGCGGCCTGCCGTGACCACTTGACGACCTGGGCGCAATGACCGCTGTTCGGGACATCGTGGGGGTCTGCGGAATCGTCCGGGCCGGCGTCGCCTAGGCTGGCGTCGTGCGGGGGGGCGACCACCACGGCCGCGTCGCTCATCGTCAGCGGCGCGCGCGTGATCGGATTGCCGACCGCGTCCCCGCAGGCCGGCAGCAGCGCGAGCAGGCAGGCGAGCTCGATCGCCGGCCAGACAGGCCGTGGCCACGGGCGGCGCAGGGTCGGGCTGGGCTTGCGACGCGACATCAGTTCTCGAAGGGGTCGATGATCTCGGTCGGCACCTCGATCGGCGGTCTGGCAGGCGTCGCGCTCGGGGCGGACGGCGCCACAGCTGGCGGCGCGGGCGGCTCCGCGGCGGTCGGCGCAGGCTCGTGCTTGCGGGCACGCTGCGCACGCCGCTGCTCATACGCGCGCTGGGCGGCCGGCTGCCGGGCGTGCGCTCTTGCGGGTACGCGCTCGGCCGCGGGCTCGGGCCGGCTCGGCACCGCGGCTGCCCGAGGGGTGCGGCTGGGCGCGGGCGCGGGTGCCGCCGGCTGCTGCGTCGCAGACCGCAGGGCCGGAGTCGCGGAAGGTGCGGCGGCCGGCGCGCTCAGGGCCGGCGCCGTGGCAACCGCCAGCGGCCGGCTCGGGGGCGCGAGCGCGGGCGGCGCGCCGGCGGCAGCGGGCCGCTGGCCCGGCGCAGTGCCGGCCTGCGCCTGCGGCGTCACGGGCCGCAGCCACCACAGCGCGGCCGCGCCAACCGCGAGCGCGGCCAGCGCGCCCACCAGATAGTAGAGCGAGCGGCTCCGCAACCGCTGCTCCGCGGCCGAAGCGCGCTCCGCCTCTGCGGTGAAGGGCGTGCTCGCGCTCGACTCGCGCGAGCGCGACAGCCGTGCGTCGATGCGCGCCGGATTGCCGCTGCGCACCAGCTGCAGGTCGGCCGCGAAGCGCCGCACGCCCGGGTAGCGGTCCTCGCGCGCCAGCGCCATCGCGCGCATCACCACGGTGTCGAGCGCGCGCGGCACCGCGGGGTTGCGCTCGCGCGCGCCAGGCGCGCCGCCCATCACGATCTTGAGCACCAGGTCTGCGTAGTTGTTGCCCTCGTACGGGCGCACGCCGGTCAGCATCTCGTACAGGATCACGCCCAGCGCGTACACGTCCGCCCGCGCGTCCACGTCGTCGTCGCCGCGCACCTGCTCGGGCGACATATAGAGCGGCGTGCCCAGCGAGATCCCGCTCTTGGTCAGGCGCGTGCGCGCATCGGGTCCGAGCAACTTGGAGATGCCGAAGTCGAGCACCTTCGGCTGCACGTCGGCGCCCTCGCGCTGCAGTAGGATGTTGTCGGGCTTCAGATCGCGGTGCACGATGTCGCGCTCGTGCGCCGCGGCGATCCCATCGAGCACGGGCAGCATGATCGCGATCGCCTCGTCGGGCGCGAGCGGGCCGCGTTTGATGCGCTCGCCCAGGCTCTCGCCGTCGAGCAGCTTCATCACCATATAGGGCGATCCCGCGTGGCGGCCCACGTCGTACACGTCCACGATGGCGGGATGATCGATCGCGCTGGCGAGCCGCGCCTCGCGCAGGAAGCGCGCCTCCGCTTCCGCGTCGCCGGCGAGCTGCGGCTTGAGCAGCTTGATCGCGAAGCGGCGCCCGGTCGACGAATGCCGCGCCGCGTAGACCGAGCCCATCCCGCCGCTGCCCAGCTCCTCTTCGACGCTGTACTTGCCGGCGATCAGCTCACCCGTCTGCGGCGTGCGCGGCGCCTGAACCACGATGGAGCTCCTTGCGGGACGGGGACTGCGACCGGAACGAGCCTTGACCTGGCGGTCGGGATTGGCCCGACCCCCCTTCCGAGGCACGATAGCGCCGCCGTCTTGCTGGAGCCAGCGGCGGACCGTGCGTGGGGCCGTGAATAAGCTGGAAACAAGGGCAGAGTGCAACGCGTGTCGCTACCGCGACGGGGACACGCGCGGCCATTACGAGAGCTATTTCCAGCGCGCCAACCATCCCAGCCGGCCGCTGGCCTTCTGGATCCGCTACACGCTGCTGTCGCCGCGCGGCCGGGCCGAGGACGCCGTGGGCGAGCTGTGGGCGATCTACTTCGACGGCGAGCGGGGGCGGATCGCGGTCGCCACGCAGCGCGAGCCGCTGGCCGCGTGCGCGTTCTCGAACAGCGAGCTCGCGGTGCGCATCGGCAGCGCGACCCTCGAGCAGGATCGCTCGCAAGGCGCCGCGCAGGGCGCCGCGCACCGTATCGGCTGGTCGCTGCGGCATGGCACCGGGCAGGCGCCGCTGTTGCTGCTGCCGCCGCGGCTCTACCAAGCTGGCTTTCCCAAAGCCAAGAGCCTGGTCGGCACGCCGAACGCGCGCTTTGACGGCGCGCTCGAGATCGACGGGACACAGGTCGAGGTCGACGACTGGGTCGGCAGCCAGAACCACAACTGGGGCGAACGCCACACCGCGCGCTACGCCTGGGCCCAGGTGGCCGGCTTCGACGACGAGCCGGACGCCTTCCTCGAATGCGCCAGCGCGCGCGTGCAGCTGGGGCCGGTCACCAGCAAGCTGCTCACGCTGCTGGTGCTGCGCACGCGCGGCGAGGAGCTCAGGCTCAACGGGCTGCTCACCGCCGCCGCGGCCCGCGCGCGCATCGACGGGCTCGAGCTGCGCGCGCACAGCGCGGCTCATGGTCTGCGCGTGACGCTCCACGTGCATGGCCCGCGCGAAGCCTTCGTGGCGCTGCGCTACGGCGATCCGCCCGGGGGGCACAAGCTCTGCCTCAACACCAAGCTGGCCGCGTGCGAGCTGCGTCTGGAGCGGCGCGGCGAGCCGGCGCGCGTGCTGGTCAGCCGCCGTCGCGCCGCGCTCGAGCTGCTGGGCGGCGGCGGTCCGCCCGACATCCCGCCATCGGCTTGAGGTGGTCGCTTGGCGCAGGCGCGCCGTCACGGGGCCGGGCAGCCGGTCACCCACACCACCTGGTCGCAGCCAGCCTTGACCGCAGCGCACGTGCTTGGGCAGAGCACGGCCCAGCTCGGGTCGGCGGGGTCGTCCAGGTAGTAGCCGTCCTGCGAGGCCTGGGCGCACGCCGCGGCGTCCGAGACCTGCGCCAGCGCGGTCTGTGCGCCTGCGTCGTCCTTGAGCCCGACCGCCATCGCCGTGGGATCGGCGCGCACCGCGTCGGGAACGGCGTAGTCGCAGGGCTGGGCGTCGTGCTGAATGTCGACCAGGCTCTGCGCGAACACCGAAGGATCGGCTTGCAGGTCGATGTGGCGCGCTTTGCCCGTGCCGCCGCTCTGCGCGATCGTATCCAGCGGATCGAAGCGCACCACCGGGCTCAGCAATTGCGACAGCCCGGGCACGTTGATCAGATTGGGCGCGTCGAGCGCGAGCACGTAGGTGGGCGTGACGGGAGCGGAGCTGCTGCCGGCCGAGAACACGCTCGCCACGGTGCTGGGGCCCTGGCAGATGAAGTCGTAGAAGCCGTCGGAGATCAGCACCACGATCTGCTTCGAGTCGGGAAGGCTCTGCGCCCGCATGCCCGAGTACGTCAGCGCGCCCTGCAGCGCCGGCAGCGTCGGCGACGCCATGAAGGGCGTCTTCGGGATGTCCTGCTCGATGGCGGCTGCGTTCTGCGGCAACGGCGCGGTCGGGGTGGTGGGCGTGGCGTAGGTGCTCGCGTTGCAGTCCACGCCGAAGTAGCGAACGCCGACCCCGACGCCATCGGCGCAGCGGTCGTTGGCGTAGCTGACCAAGCCGTCGCGCACGTTGTCCCAGGCTCCGGAGAGCGGGATCGTGATGTTCGTGTCGATCATCAGATAGAGGTCGAACTGGCGCGGGGTGGCCGGTGTCGAGCTGCCGGCGCACGCGACGCCCGGGGGCGGAGGCGGGGGTGGCAGGATGGGGAGGTTGCCGCTTGTGGGCACGCCGACCCCTGCGCCGCCCGCCACGGCGACGCCGCTGCCCTGGCCCGCGCTCCCGCTGCTGCCCGTGGCCGCGCTGGCCGCGCCTGCGTCGGTGTGCGCGGCCGTGGTGGGGCGGTTGCCGGCAGCGGGAAGGACGCCTTGGCTCGCGCCGAGGTTGGAGGCGGCTTTGAGGCTGCCCACGGTCTGCGTGGTCTCGCCGCAGCCTGCGAAGGCGCAGACCGATGCGAAGAACCCGACACACAGACAGCAGCCGCTAACCCTCATCGTCATCCCAACCGCGGGCGCCGCCAAGCGCCACACCAGCCCTGTCTAGTGTACGGCAGCGGCGTCGCGGGTCACGCGGGCCCGGGGCCGCGCCTTCCAATTCCAGAGCTGTGCACGCCCCGACTCGGCTGCGGCTCGGCGGATGCGGCCCGCTGCGCTTGTCGCCGCGGGAAGCGGCAGGGTAGAAGGCCGAAGCAGGCAACCCCGTCATCGGGTGGGTGGGGCCGCTGCCTGCCGGTCGCACAGACCGCTGCCCGGACGGATCACTTCCGACAGATGGTGCCCAGAGCTCAGGCCAGCAGCGTGCTCGTGCTGGTGCTCGCGCTGTTGGCGCCGGCACGGATGGCGCCCGTGCTGGCGGGCGCGGCCGCGCAGCCGCCCGCGGCGCCGGCCCCCGCGGCTGGCCCGCCGCAGCCGTCTGCGCCGGCGCCGAGCTCCCCGCCGCCCGCGCCGCCCGCGGCCCCCGCCCCGGGCGCGCCGTTGCCGGGCCCCAGCTCGCGGCCGCCCGGTCCCGGCGCCGTGCCGGTGCAACCGCTCGAAAGCGCGATCACGCTGGCTCCGGGCGCGAGCTGTCTGGAGCGCGAGCGGCTGGTGCGGCGCGTGGCGCGCTGGCTGCGCCGCGACGCCATCGACGCCCGCATCCGCATCGACGTGCGAGGCGATGCCAGCGACAAAAACCGCGTCCAGTTCCGGATCGACCGCGGCGGCGAGCACGCCGAGCGCACGCTCGCGGACGCGGCCCTCGACTGCGAGCAGCTCCACGCCGCGGTCGCGCTATCGATCGCGCTCGCGATCGACGCTTCGCTGATGGGAGAAGGCGCGAAGGCCGCCGCCTTGCCCTCCGACGAGCAGCTGCTGGCGCCGGCGCCGCGCGAGAAACCCGGCCCGCCCTACTTCCGGCTCGGGCTCGGCGTGCTCGGTCAAGCCACCTCGGGTCTGTTGACCGATCCGGCGTGGGCCGCGTCCTCCCGCGTCGAGCTCGGCTTCGTGCCGTGGCTGGACCTGCGGCTGGGCGTGATGGCATCGCAGCTCGACCACCAGTCTCTACGCGGCACGCCCGAGGGCAGCACCTTCTACGTGGCCTTGCTCGCCGGACGGCTGGACGCCTGCGGCGCGGTCGACGCGGCCAACCGCCTGCGCGTGCTGGGTTGCCTGGGCGTGATCGCCGGCGCGCTGGTCACGCGCGGCCGTGGCTTCTCGCCGGAGCTGACGCAGTCTGTTCCCTGGAGCGCCATGGTCGGCGGCATAGAAGCCCAGGCCATGCTGGCTCCGCCCTGGCTCGCGCTGGCCGGCAGCGTGGATCTCGCCGTTCCGCTGGCCAAGCACCACATTCAAGCGCTAGATGCACAAGGAGGCGTAGCAGGCGAGCGCGCGCTCACGCCTGTTGCCGTGCTCATTGGTGTCGGCCCGGTTCTCCGCTTTTTCTAGTGAATCGCGAGGAACGAGCCGTTGCCGGGTCGTTTATGGCCCGACTTTGGGGCACAATTGCTCGGGGTAGCGTGACGGATCCGACGCACAGAGGCATTAACCGCATGGGAGACCCTGAGGCGTTGCGTGTGGATGGACACCTCAGCTCAGCGGACCTCTTTAAGCAGTATGCGGGCTTCGTGGCCAGCTTCTTGTTGCGGATGGGGATCTCCCGCACCGATCTCGACGACGTGATGCAAGACGTGTTTCTAGTGGCGCACAAGTTGGGTGGATACACCCCAGGTCCGGCAAAGCCGACGACGTACCTGGCGAACATCGCCCTGCGCGCGGCCACCACCCACCGCCGCAAGGGGCAGGTACGGGCGTTCGTGCGGCCCAACGACGAGCTGGTCGGCTCGGCCGCGGGAGAGCTGCAGGATCCGGAGCGCGCGGCGGAGAACCAGCGCCGGCTGCAGTTGCTGCAGCACGCGCTCGACCAGCTCGACGAGGACAAGCGGGCCATCTTCATCATGGCTGAGATCCACGGCGAGACGGTGGTTGCGATTGCGGCCGGGCTAGGCATCCCGGTGGATACCGCGTACTCGCGCCTGCGGGCGGCGCGCAAGCTGTTTCAAGAGGCCGCTGCGGCGCTCGGCGTGGAACGAGCCCCCGGCATCGCAGCCCGCATGCAGGGAGCACGCTCATGAGCAAGCGCGCAGCACCCAGGCTCACGCCGCTCGCTGATGATCCGACGCAGCCGTCGTACATGCGCGAGCTGCTGGTCGCGGGGCGCGACGCGCGCGTGCGCGGGTACGATTTCGAGCGCGGGCTGAGCAAGCATCTGGCGCGCCTCGATGCCGGTGCGCCGCTGCCGGAATGGGCCAAGGGGTTGCAGTCGAGCGGAGCCGGCGCGGCCGCCGCGGCAGCAGGCGGCAGCCTGATCGGCTGGATTGCGGCGCCCGTGCTGATTGGCGTGGCCGCAGCCGCAGCCATGCTCGCCGTGCCCCGGCAGGCCTCGGCTCCAAGCGTCACCTCGCAGGCGGTTGTCGCGCGCGCGCCAGCCCCGCAGCCGGTCGAGCCTGCGCAGGTGGCGCAGGTGCAGGTGCCAGCCGCCGCAGCCCCGGTGGCGACCACGCCGCTTGCGCCGAGTGCCGATGCCGAGCGAACGCGCGCGAGCCACGCCCCGCGCCTGCTGCATGCACGGGGCACGCACGCCGGCGCCAAGACCGCATCCAACAAGCACGAGCACCGCGCGCGCGCGCTCGAGCGCGGCGCGCCGGACGTGGCGCGTGCTGCGGACGGCAGCGGCACGAGCGCCAGCGCCCCCGGCGGGACCGGCACGGACTTGTTCCAGGTCGCGCAACCCGCGCGCGGTGCACAGCAGGCGGTGCAACCCGCGCCCGCGCCCGCGGCTCAGCCCGAGCTGCCGCGCCCCCCGACCGCGCGGCAGCCGGCCGCCCAGCCGCCGGAGCCCGAGGCGCAAGACGACGTCCTACTCGAGCGCGAGATGGGCATGTTGGCGATGACCCAGCGCGTGCTGCTCAGCGATCCGGCGCGTGCGCTGCGGCTTGCGCGCCAGGGCGAAGCCGAGTTCCGTGGCAGCATGTTCACGCAGGAGCGCCGGCAGCTGTTGTTGCTGGCTCTGGTCAAGCTCGGACGGCTCGACGAGGCCAAGCGCCTGGCCGCTCCCTACCTCACGCAATACCCGCACGGCCCGTTCAGCGACCGCGTGCGGCGCGCCCTCGCCACCGGCAAGGTCGAGCAGCGCTGAGCGGAACGGCGCCGCGGGATTCAGGCCCAGGCCCAGGCCGGGGCTACGGCTGCGAGTGGCCGCCGTCTCGCTGCGCCTTCTGCGCTGATCGGGGATCCGGCTGCGGCGCGCCGCCCGCCGTGAATTTCGTCCCGGCGGCTCCGCCGGGATCACAGAACCGCGCGTGCGCGGCATTAAACAGAGTGAAGGCCGTCGGCAACACGAACCGCGTTCCCCACGTGCTTGCAGACGGCAATCTCCCCGGCCAGGGGCGGGCAACCGCACCTGGCCGGTTTTTTTTCGCGGGATCCCCCGCCGGCCCAGCCGCGGCCTGGTGCCCGGACGTTGCCGAACCGCGCAGGGCGCTTCACACCGCTGGCCGCTTGGATTGACCCGCCCTCGCCCTGCTCAGGACCCGAGCACAAATGACCTGGTCGGTTGCGGCTCGCGGGCGGGCGCGTTCGCGACTTTCGTCCTCGAAAGCATCTTCGGCCTTGAAATGCTTCGGGTATTCCTGGGGGCCCCACGCCTCGGTTCAGACCCGGCTCCGGTTGCGATCAGCGGTTCAACTCGAGCGGTCCTCGGTGTAGAACGCCTGCCGGGTTGGCTCCGCCGCCGATCCCCGAACGTGGTCCGCTCTATGTCACGCCTTCTTCGCAGCGCGGTGGCGGTCTCTGCCTTGGCTTTGCTGCTCCTGGGCTGTGACGCGTACAACTCTGCGCTGCTGCGTACGCCCAACCCCAAGTCCCAGAAGGATGCGGAGCCGCCCGACTCCGGTCCAGGCATGGAGCTGGACGGGGGCGTGCCTGCCGATGCGGCGGCCGAGGCGTGCGTGTCTACCCCGGAGGCCTGCAATCGCGTCGACGACGACTGCGACGGCAAGATCGACGAGGACACCGTTGCCGCGTGCCAGGAAATCATTCTCAACGCGGACGCCGACTGCGTGCGGTTCGGCTCGACGGCCAGCTGTGCCCTGGTCGTGTGCCACGACGGCTTCGACGACTGCGACGGCAACCCGGCCAACGGCTGCGAGCCTTACTGCATGTGCCACGAGTGCCCAGACGCAGGCGCCGAAGCCGACGCGCACTGAGGGGTCCAGCTCAGCCGACGGTCGTAGTCGTGGCCTCTCCGCGCCGGCTACTTGGCCGGCTTCGAGCTTGGCGACGCGCTCTCGGACTCCTGCATGCGCAACGTGAGCACGGGGCACTTGGCCAGGCGTACCACGCGCTCGGCCACGCTCCCGAGCAGCAGGTGATCGAGCCCACGACGACCGTGGGTGCTCATGACGAGCATGTCCGCCTGCAGCTCGCCGGCCTGATCCGTGATGGTCTGGGCCGCCGGGCCTTCAACCAGCGTCGCGTGCAGCTCGACCCCGCTTGCGCCGGCGTTCGCTCGGGTCTCCTCCAGCTTGTCGCGCAGCGCCTGTTTCTGGTGTTCGAGGTCGAACAGCGCGCCGGGCTCACCGGCGTCGTAAGCGATTCCGGCGGGCACCCACTGCATCGGCGTCTCGTACGCGTGCAGCACGGTGACCGACGCGCCGACCGCCTTGGCCAGCTCAACCGCGTAGCGCAGGGCTTGCTCGGAGCCCTCCGAGAAGTCTACGGGACAGAGAATGCGACGGATAGCCGGCATGGTTGAAGCTCCTGGCTAGTGTGCCTGAAATCGCCCGAATCTGTACACATCGGGCGAGCTTTGAAAAGCGGAACCAAGCGAGCCCGAAGCAACCCTCCGCGCGGCCCCTGACCGCCGTCCCGGCCGGCACGGCCTTTCTGGCCGCGGACGCAGCTGAGCTTATACGTCGGGTGCGATCGCTTCGCTGCGACTCGAGCGGGAGTGCGCAAAGTCGCCCTCCAGCACCTCGGCCAGCGCGCGAAGCGCGTCGGTGGTGGTGAACACGCCGAGAATCTTGCCCTGCTCCACTACGATCGCCGAGCCCAGCTTGCGCAGCGCCATGTGCCGTGCGACCTCCGCGACCGGCGTGCCCGGGGCGACGCAATACGGCACCGCGGTCATCGCCTCCTCCACCCTCAGCTGTCCCATCTGGTCGGGCGCCACCGCGCGGACCAGCGCGACGTCGCGATCGCTGACCACCCCCATCAGCTCGCCGCCGGCGAGCACCGGCAGGTGGTGCACGCGCAGCTCGCTCATGCGCTCGGCGGCCAGGGCGAGGGTTTGATCGGCACCGATGCAGTGCGGCGCCGGCGTCATCAACGCGGCCACTGAGGGCGCGCGCCTTCCCGGATCGTCGGTCATGATTTGTTCTCCGTGGGGTAATCGGTTTGCTGCCGCGTTCGATCGGGCACGATGTATCCGTCACGCCGCGCCACCCAGCGCAGAATGTCGAGCGACGAGACGATGCCGAGCGCGCTGCCGTCGGGCCCGCAGACCACGATTCGGTGTACGCCTTCGTACGCCATCAACGCGGCGGCACGGCTCAGCGAGGCCTCGGAGCCGAGCGCGAACACCAGGCGCGTCATGACGTCGCTCACCGGGCGTGCGGCGATCGGATCGGAGTCGTTGCCGTAGCCGATCTCGAGCCCCATGCCGGCTTCGTTCGGCGCCCGCAGCGCGCGGGGCCACTCGTCTTCGCCTCCGTACAGCCGCAGCACGTCGGTCTTGCTGAGGATGCCGACCGCGCGCCCGCGCGGGTCCACGACCGGTACCGCGCTGATGCCCTGCTCCAGCAGCAGCGCGGTCACCGCGCCGACGCTCGCCTCCGGGGCCACGCAATGCGGGGGCGCGGTCATCACAGCCGACAGCGGAGTCTCTCGTGCCGAGCCGCCCGCGTCCGGTCGCGACGAGCCGGGCAGCTGGCTCGGGATGCCCGGCGCCACGTCGGCGGCGTCCTCGAAGGTGCAGCGCAAGAAGGTCTCGCGCTCGCTCGGGTCGACGCACAGACCCTCGCAATACTCGCAGCTGCGACACTCCCTCACGTCGATCGCCTGTGCGCGCCGCGGACAGAACACCGCCAGCACGCGCTCGCCTCCCGATAGCTCATGCTGCAGCCGGCGGAACGTTGCCGCCTTTAGATATGTAGCGCGCTTGGTGTCATCACTTTCCACACCCACCCTCGCGTTGATTTCGATGCAAGCGCCATGCCGGGAGCCGCGCATTCTCATGGGCATCTGGTTTCGGGGGATGTAAGGGCGCTGGATGGTCGCGGATTTCGAAAGCACAGGCGCACCCGGGCCGGCGCTCGACGCACGATTTGCGTTTTCGCAAGCACCTGGCGCAGAACCATCGCCGAGCGTGCCGCCTGGCTGCGGAAATCACCCGGAGAGCCCGCGCGAATCGCGTGGCTCGGGTGGTTGGCACGCACCGTGCTCATGTGGGGAAAGCGGAGCGCAGTGATGACCGCAGGAGGCCCCCGTGAAGGCACATGAGCGACGAGACCAAGGATTGAGCGCCCTGCAGCAGGCCGCCCGCAGCGCGCCTATGTTGAGCGCCGAGCAGGAGCAGCGCCTGGCCACGCAAGCGGCCGGCGGCTCGGAGGTCGCCTTCGAGCGCCTCCTCACCGCGCACCTTCGGCTGGTGCTGACCATCGCCCACGAGTTCAACGTGTACGGCTTGCCGCTGGAAGACCTGGTGAGCGAAGGCATGCTGGGTCTGGTGGAGGCCGCACGGCGCTTCGACGTCGAGCGGGGCGTGCGCCTGGCCGCCTACGCGGCCTGGTGGATCCGCGCGTACATGCGGCGCTACACCATCTTCAACCGCCGTATCGTGCGCACGCCGTCGTCTCGGCACGGGCGCAAGCTGCTCGCCAACTTGCGGCGCACGCAGCGCGAGCTCGCGCAGCAGACCGGCGACCGCCCCACGGCCGAGGCGGTGGCCAAGGTGCTCGGTGTCGGTGTTCGCGACGTCGAGGAGATGGAGGCCGCGCTTTCCGGCCGCGACATTCCCTGCGGCGTGGACGCCGAGGGCCGTTCGCTCGACCTGCGCTGCGACGCGCCTTCGCCCGAGACCGTAGTCGCGGAGCGCGAGCAACGCGAGTGGTCGATGCAAGCGGTCAACTGCGCCCTGGGCACGCTGTCCAAGCGCGAGCGCCACATCGTGCACGAGCGCTACCTGGCCGAGGAGAGCGTCAGCCTGGCCTCGATCGGGCGCGGCATGGGCTTGTCGCGCGAGCGCGTGCGCCAGCTCGAGCACCAGGCGCAAACCAAGATCCGCGAGTCCATCCGCATCTCGGCCTGAGCCCCGGGGCCGCAGGCGCCGCGGTCTTCGGCGCGAACGCCCGGCTGGACCCTTGGCGCACGGAGCGTGCTCGCAGCAACCCGTTGAAATGACCGGCCGGATTGGTAGATTGCCAGCGATGGTAGCCGCGTGACAGTCCAGAGCAAGGGACGCGTCCTGGTGGTGGACGACGAGCAGAACGCCCGGCAGGCGCTGGTGGAGCTGCTCGCCGACGAGGCCTACGAGGTCGAATCCGCCCCCGACGGGCGGCGGGCGCTGCAGCTGATCCCCGAGTTCGAGCCCGAGGTCGTGCTCACCGACCTCAAGATGCCGGTGCTCGACGGCATCGAGCTGCTACGTCGTGGCAAGCAGGCTTCGCCGGCGACGGCCTTCGTGGTGATGACGGCCTTCGGCACCATCGACAATGCGGTGGAGGCGATCAAGCTCGGAGCCGAAAACTACCTGACCAAGCCGATCGACGTCGCGGCACTGTCCGCGCTGATCGCCCGTGCGATGGAGAAGGCCAAGCTCTCCGCGGAGGCGGAGCAGCTGCGCCGCCGGCTCGACCAGCGCCTGTCGTTCGACAACATCGTCGGTGACCATCCCTCGATGCAGCGCCTGTTCAAGCTGTTGGCGCAGGTGGCCCGCAGCCGCGCCACCGTGCTGATCCACGGCGAGACCGGCACCGGCAAGGAGCTGGTAGCCGCCGCCATCCACCGCCACTCGCCGCGCAGCGGGGGTCCCTTCATCCGCCTGAACTGCGCCTCCCTGGCCGAGACCCTGCTCGAGTCCGAGCTGTTCGGCCACGAGAAGGGGGCGTTCACGGGCGCCTCGGCGCGCCGCCAGGGGCGCTTCGAGCAGGCCGATGGGGGCACGCTGTTCCTGGACGAGATCAGCGAGATCCCGCTCGCGCTGCAGGTCAAGCTGCTGCGCTTCCTGCAGCAGAAGGAGTTCGAGCGCGTCGGTGGCAACGAGACGGTGCGGGTCGACGTGCGTGTGGTGGCCGCGACCAACCGCGACCTGACCGAGCGCGTCAAGGAGGGTCGCTTCCGCGATGATCTGTTCTATCGGCTCAACGTCGTGCAGCTGGACCTGCCGCCGCTGCGTGCGCGACGCAGCGACATTCCGCTGCTGGCCGAGCACTTCATGCGAGTGCACGCGGCGGAGAACGGTTTCGAGGTCAAACGCCTGACCGAGGGCGCGATCAAGGCGCTGCTCGGCTACCCCTGGCCCGGCAACGTGCGCGAGCTCGAGAACGCGATCGAGCGCGCGGTGGTGATGACCACAGACGACACCATCGACGTCGAGCAGCTGCCGGCGATGACCTCGTCGGCGCAGGCCGACAGCATCCAGGTCCTGGTCCCCGGCGTCACGCTGGCGGAGCTGGAACGCGCCGCGATCCTGCAGGCGCTCGAGGCCGCAGGTGGCTCCACCCAGGGCGCTGCCGACATGCTCGGGATCAGCCGGCGCAAGGTGCAGTACCGGCTCAAGGAGTGGGGGATGCAGGGGCGAGCCGAGCCGGGAGACGCGGATTCGCTGGCTCCAGCCGGGGTCAACGAGGCGGGCGAAAGCTGAGGTGAGCGTGGGGCCGATTGAGAAAATCGTTGTCGGCACGGACTTTTCGGATGCCTCGGAGCACGCCCTGGAGGTCGCGCTGGACTTGGCGCAACGGGTGGGCGCGTCGGTCGATCTGGTGCACGCGTACGGGCTTCCCAGCTTCACGTTGCCGCTCGAAGGCGCGCTGATGCCGTCGGCCAGCCACACCACCGAGCTCTCGGCTCGCTTTCAGGACCTGCTCGATGCCGCGGTCGCGCGCCACGCCGCACGTGGGGTGCCGTTGCGGGGGCACCTGCGCACCGGTGTGGCGCACGAGGAGCTGTGGGGGTTCGCGCGCGAGATCGGCGCAGACCTGATCGTGATCGGCAGCCACGGCCGTTCCGGCGCGGCGCACATGCTGCTCGGCAGCGTGGCCGAACGGGTGCTACGCGTCGCCGGATGCGCCGTGCTCACCGTGCCGGGCTGAGCCTACGGCGTCTGCGCCTGCGCGCCGCTGGCGCTTGGTTGCGCCTGCGGTACCTCGCGGACCTGGAGATGCGCCGGGCGAGCGATGCCGTTTTCCTTGATTGTGAAGCGGATCAGCGCCTTGAGCAGCACGTTGCGCTCGACGTTGCCCAGGATCGACTTGAGCTCCTCGTAGACCGAGGGATCGATCACCAGCCCGCCGATCGTCCCGCGTCCCTTCTCGATTTCGCCCATGATGTGGTTGAGCCGGGTGGCCGCCTGGTCGAGCTCGGCCACCATGCGACCGTTGTCCTGATCGAAGATCAGGTTGTGCAGCAAGCCGTCGCCGTCGCGAATCTGGTGCACGACCGAGGACAGCTCCTCCGCCGCATCGTGCAGCTGCTGCATCGTGGCCTTGCCGGTCTCCCCGTAGACCAGCTCGTGGGCGAAGCCATCACCGTTCTGCACCGCAGCGACCGTGTGGTCGATGCGCTGCGCAGCGTCGCCCAGGCGCGAGATCGCCGTGCGCGCGTCCAGCAGCAGGCCTTCTACCTGCTGGCCGTACTTCGGATCGTAGAGCGCGCGATGCGCGAAGCCGGGCCCACGCTCGATCTGGTCGAGGATGTTGGCGGTGGAGGCCGCGATACGGCCCACGTCGTTGCGCACCTGCTCGCTGCCGAGACCCTCGATCGCGTCGCTCGCGGACTTGGCCACTTTGGTGATGGAGGCGATCGCCTCCTCGATGTTGGTGGCCAGATGCTCGATCGATGGCGCAGCGCGCGTCTTCAACGTGCCGCCCGCGGGCACCTGGGGCTGGCTGGCGCTGCCCAGGGTGAGGTTGACGATCTTGTCGCCGAGTAGCCCCTTGGAGTCGATCACCGCGACCGAGTCGGCGCGGATGCGCGCCATGAAGCGGTCCTTGATCGACAGGGTGACCCGCGCCTGTTGCTGCTTGATGTCGGCGGGAAACGCGATCTTCGAGACGGTGCCGACGTCGAGCCCCGCCAGCCGCACCGGCGCCCCCTCGACCAGACCGCTGATGTCGCCGAAGTAGACGTAGAGCGTGGTCTTGCCCTCGAACAAGCCGCTCTTCTCACCGACGGCGAAGATCGCGACCCCGGCCAGCAACAGGCCGAACGCCAGGAACAGCCCGACCCGCAGGTTCTGCGCCGCCGACGCGCGGCTCATGCGGCCCTCGAGCCGGGCAGGTTCATGGCGGTCAAGAACTGCTGCACGGCCGGCTGCTCGCTCTTGCGCAGCTCCTCGGTCGGGCCGATCGCGATCACGCGTCTATCGGCGATCATCGCCAGCCGATCGCTGACCATGTACGCGCTCGCGAGGTCGTGGGTCACGCAGATCGAGGTGACCTTGAGGCGGTGGTTGAGATCGAGGATCAGCTCGCTGATACGGCGCACGTTGATCGGATCGAGCCCGGTGGTGGGCTCGTCGTAAAGCAAGACCTTGGGCGCCACCGCGATCGCGCGCGCCAGCGCGATTCGCTTGCGCATGCCGCCCGACAGCTCTGCCGGCATCTTCTGCCCGACCCCGGGCAGGCCCACCATCTCCATCACCTCGGTGGCGCGCTGCTTCATCACGGCCTCGTCCTTGGCTCCGCGCTCGCGCAGCGGGTAGGCGATGTTCTCGTAGACGGTGAGCGAATCGAACAGCGCCCCGTTCTGGAACAGCATGCCCACCTTGCGCCGCACCGGCAGCATCTGATCCTCGTCGTGCTGGGTGATGTCCTCGCCGTCCACGATCACGGCGCCGGACTGCCAATGCAGCAGGCCCAGGATCATCTTGAGCAGCACGCTCTTGCCGCAGCCGCTACCTCCGAGCAGGGTCAGGATCTCTCCTTCGCGTACCTCGAGGTTGAGGTGCTCGAACACCTGCAGCTTGCCGAACGCCATGCCCACGTCGACGAAGCGGATGATCGGCGCGGGCTCGCGCGCGGCCGGGCCTTGTTCCTGGGTCATGACGCGCCCCAGCCGAGGGCGAGAAACAGCTTGGTCATGAAGAAGTCCGAGACCAGCGTCACCACCGAGGAGATCACCACCGTCTTGGTGGTCGCCTGACCGACGCCGACCGTGCCGCCTCGGGTGTTGATGCCGAGATAGCAGGCGACGATTGCGATGTTGAAGCCGAAGAACAGCGTCTTGGTTAGACCGGAGAACAGATCGGGCAGGGTGGTGGCGCGCAGCGCCGCGTTGACGAAGTAGGAAAGGTGGGTGTCGGGCTCGAGCGCCGCGATGCCCGCCCCGGCCAGCACGCCGATCACCACCGACATCGAGGCCATCAGCGGCAGCACCAGCAGCGTGGCCACCACCCGCGGCAGCACCAGCTTGCGCACGGGGTCGGCGCCCAGGGCGCGCACCGCGTCGAGCTGCTCGGTCACCGACATCGAGCCCAGCTCCGCCGCGATGCCCGCGCCGACCCGGCCCCCGACCATCAGCGCGGTCATCACCGGTCCGAGCTCGCGCGCCAGCGTGACCCCTACCGCATTGCCCGCCCATTCCTTGGCGCCGAAGCGCGCGAGCTGCACCGCGAACTGCACCGTGATCACCATCGAGGAGAACACCGCGGTCAGCACCACCACGCTCAGCGAGCGCACGCCGATGGCCTCGATCTGGTCGACCAGCGCGCGCACCTCGAACGGAGGGCGCACCAGCTGGCGCGCCACCTGCCCGCTCAGCACACCGATGCCCCCGAGCGTCTCGAGCGCGTTCGTCAGGCGCAGCTTGAGCTGGGCGGGAGAGAACGGCGGTGGTGGGGCGATCGATTCCAAGGTTTAGGGTCGCGGGCCGCCGGCCCGACACGATCCAGAAGCACGGCGCAACCCGCGCCGCAAGCCGTCCGATCGTGGATGATGAACGGTGCAATTTCAATCGCTTGGCGGGCGCGCGCGGGGCTTCGCCAGCCCCTGGCGAAAGATTTGCGTCGTGCCGGGGGGCGGGTCGGCTCAGCTTGCGCGCTGCAGGCTTACCCGCACGGTCGTACCGCGTTCTGGCGTCGAGGCCACGTGGATCGCGCCGCCGTGGCGGTCGACGATGCGCTTGACGATGGTCAGACCCAGGCCGGTGCCGGCCTCCTTCGAGCTGACGAATGGCGAAAACAGCCGATCGGCGATCTCGGCGGGATGCCGGGCCCGTCGTCCGCCACGCTCAGCTCGATCCTCGTCTCGCTGCTGCGAAGGCAGCCGATCGCGATCCGACCCTGGCCGCGCGCGCGCATCGCGTCGATCGCGTTGACCAGCAGGTTGACCAGCACCTGCTTCAGCATTGCCGCGTGACCGTGCACCAGCAACGGGCCCTCCTCCAACGTCAGCTCGGTCTCGATTCCCGCCTGCTTGGTGGCGGGCTCGTGAAGCGCGACCTCTTCCAGCACCAGCTTGCGCAAGTCCACCTCGACCAGCTCGATCGCCCTGGGTCGGGCCAGGTCGAGAAAGTCGTTGAGCAGCCTGGCGAGGCGCTCCAGCTCTTCGCGCACGATGCCGACGCGGTCGTGCATGCGAGCGCGCGCGGGAACGGCGTCGAGCCGGCCCACGGCGCGCTGCAACAGCTCGAGCTGCAGCACCGCGGCGTTGAGCGGATTGCGGATCTCGTGCGCCAGGCCCGCGGTCAGATTGGCCAGCGAGGCCAGCGCCTCGGTCTCGGCCGCGCGTCGTTCGAGCTCGATGCGGTCGGTGAGGTCCACGCCCACTGCCAGCACCAGCGGGCTGCCCCGCTCGGGCCCGCCCAGCCGCGACAGCGTCCAGCGCAACAGGCGCTGGCGCCCATCGGCGGCGGCCAGCGCCAGCTCGACGCCCGATACCTCCTCGCCGTCGAGCGCCCGTGCCAGGGCGTCCTCCAGCTGGGCACGGCTGTGGTCCGAGCTCAGGAAGCGCGCCAGCGGCTGCCCCAACATGCGCGCTGCCGGCCAGCCGCTCGAATCGGCCGCGCTGCGGTTCCATATTTGCACAGTGCCGCTCGGGTTCAGACCGACGATGAACGAATCGACCGCGTCGACCACGCCCCGATAGAGCGCCTCGCTCTGCGACAGCTCGCGCTGCAGCCGCGCCCGCTCGCGGCGCAACTGCGCCTGCGCCAGCGCCCGCTCGCCGAGCGTCAGCAGCTCGTCAGGGTCGAAGGGCTTCTGCACGTAAGCGAAGGCGTCGCCGCGGATCGCCGCCAGCGCGGTGTCGAGCGAGGCGTTGCCGGTCATCAGGATGACCTCGGCCTCGGGACAGCGCTGCTTGATCTCGGCCGCCAGCTCGACCCCCGAGGCGCCTTGCAGACGTATGTCGACGATCGCCAGATCGCAGGGCCGCTTTTGCATCGCCTCGGCCGCAGCCTCCAGGCTCGCGGCGGTCTGGGTCTCGTGCCCTGCCCCAGCGAACAGCTCGGCGACGTTCTCCGCCAGGTCGCGATTGTCGTCGACGACGAGGATTGCGTGCGACGCGTTCCCGGCCACGCCGGATCTATAATCGCGCTTGCGAGCGCCGCACCTCAGATCGTCACCGGGCGTGTCGCCGCGCTTGCGGCGGCGCACCCTTGCGCCGCGTCAGCCGGCTTGCCAAGGTAGCGCTCAGGACCGCGGGCGAGCCCTGCTGGCGCCGCGCGGGGAGGCTCGACCGTAGTGGCGGAGCACCTGTTCGACGAGCTGAAGCGCTACGTCTCTTTTGGCGCCGACGACGAGGACGTGCTGCGCGAGCTCGGGCCGCTGCTCGAGCCCGAGCTGGACGCGATCGTCGAGGCGTTCTACGCGCGCATCGAGCAGCATGCCGGCGCGCTGGCCGTGATCGCCGGCGGCGCCTCGCAAGTGCAGCGCTTGAAGGCAACGTTGCGGCTGTGGCTGCAGCGCTGCTTCGCGGGGCCGTGGGACCTCAACTACTTCGAGCAGCGCGCCCAAATCGGGCGGCGCCACGTGCTGATCCAGCTGCCGCAGCACTACAACCTGACGGCGATGAACGTCATTCGCAGCCGCTTGACCCGCTCGGTCCTCGCGCTGGGCGCGGAGCTCGAGCGGACGCAGCGGCGTTTGCTCGCGATCGGCAAGCTGCTCGACCTCGAGCTCGCGGTCATCCTGCACACGTACAACGAGGACTTTTCCGCGCAGCTGCTGCGCAGCGAGCGGCTGGCGACCTTCGGCCAAATGACCTCGGCCATCGCCCACGAGCTGCGCAATCCGCTGGGCGTGATCGAGTCCTCGGCCTTTCTGCTGCGGCAGCGCGCCCGCGGCGATCCGGCCGTGATCCGGCACGCGGACAAGATCCAGGCCCAGGTCGTGCGCTCCAACCGCATCATCACCAGCCTGCTCGACATCGTGCGCGAGCGGCCGCCACTGCGGAGCTGGGTCGCACCTGCGTTGCTGGCGGAGCGCGCCGCCAGCGCCCTGCACGACGCGACCGGGTTCGGCGTCCAGTTGCACACGCAGGCGGACCTGCCCCAGGTGTCGGTGGACCCGGCGCAGATCCAGCAGGTGCTGCTGAACTTGCTCAACAACGCGCTCGAGGCGACCGGCAGCGGGGGCGTGGTGCGGCTCACGCTCAGGGCGCGGGACCAGAGCGTGGAGTTTCTGATCGCCGACGACGGCCCGGGTATCGATCCGCGCCTCGGCTCGCGCATCTTCGAGCCGCTGATGACCACCAAGGAGGGCGGGGTGGGGCTCGGCCTGTCGCTGTGCCGGAAGCTGGTGCAGGCCCACCAAGGCGTCCTCGAAGTGGTGTCCTCGCTCGACCTGCAGGGCGCGGCCTTCTCGCTGCGCTTGCCGGTCTCTGCGGACGTTCCCGAGGGATCGTGATCGGCGCGCGGGTCACTGCCTTGCCGGCTGACCCGCAGCCCGATCGCGCCCGCGATCGGGCCGTATGGCCGGCCGCCCACGGGGTGAGGCGCGTGGGCGCCGGTGCGAAGCCGGCGCCCGCGCAAGAATCGCGTCCGGCGTGCCCGGGGCGAATGACCTGCGCGAGGGTCGTGCGGCAGGGGCGGGTTTCTTGCGGCCGCGTGGCTGGCACGGCGGTTGCTCCTCACCAGGGCAGGTGCCTGGCACGCCAGCGCGCTTTCCCCATCGCTGCACGAGGTTCTGATGCTCCAACGCGGCCAGCACCGCACGATTGACGCCCCCAAGGTCCGGGATTGGATGGTGGCGTCCCCGCAGGTGATCGAGCACGACGCCACGCTCGCCGAGGCGGCCAAGATGATGGGCGAGCACGCCGTCCGCCACTTGCCGGTGGTGCGAGGTGGTAAGCCGGTCGGCGTGCTCAGCGATCGCGACGTGGCCGCGGTGCAGGCGATCTCCGGCGGCCATGCCGAGGGCGTGCGGGTGGCCGAGGCGATGACGCCGGTGCCCTACGCCGTGCCTCCTGGCATGCCGCTGCAGCGGGTCGCGCAGATGATGGTGCGTCACGGCTACGGCTGCGCTCTGGTGACCGACGAGCGCGATCAACGGGTGCTCGGCGTGTTCACGCTGACCGACGCACTGCGCGCGCTCGCCGCCGTCCTGGACCAGGACTAGTGCAGCGTCCGCGAGATAGAATCAATCTTCGCGAGCGATGCGGGCCCGATCGCGGCGTTGCCGCAGCTTGAAATACACGGAGTATTCCTGCGCTGCGGCGCCTTGCGCTCGGACCCACCTCACTCACGATCCCTTGATCCCATCTCGCGGACGCTGCACTAGCGTCGCGCTGGCGGCGTCGGGTCGACAGCAAGGCGAGACGAAGGCGGGTCATCGCTTCCCGCCTTGCCGTGAATCTCTGGTTCTACAGCGCCTGCAGCGCTTCGCGGTTGGCGAGCAAGATGCCGTCCTGATCGCGGACGACCAGCCCGCGTTTCACGAAGTCCCGC
Source organism: uncultured delta proteobacterium (assembly GCA_963778655.1). GTDB lineage: Bacteria > Myxococcota_A > Polyangia > Polyangiales > JAFGIB01 > CAVZVA01. Next base: position 269,657 of record CAVZVA010000002.1, on the reverse strand, counting down.
ATCACGCGGCAGACCGACTCGTGTCGGATTGACAGCAGCCCCGCCAGGTCGCGCTGCAGAAACTCGGACGGCACCCGCGGCTCGGACTGACCGCCGGGGCGCAGCGTGTCGGCCAGCGTGCACAGCAGCGCGGCCACCTTGGACGCCGCCCCGGGCCGGCCGCGCGCGTCGGCCAGACGCTCCAACCGGCCGATCGCTTCGTTGTCGAGCTGGTGGACCTCCACCGCGCTCGGCCCGCCCTCGGCCAGGCCGCGCTGCAACGTCTCCGCGTCGGACAAGCAGACCAGCGCGCGGGTCAGGGCGTAGCCGGAGCTGGTGTGCTCGGGGGTGCCGTCGCCGCCGCGGTCCAGCGGGAAGCAGCAGCCTGGGCCCACGGCGTCGATGGCCGTGGTGCGACCCGCGGCGTCGGTGCGCTGCCGGATCAGGTAGCCGCGCCGCACCATCGCATAGCTGTAGCGGGCCAGCCAGGAAGGAGGCAGCGCGGCGCGCGGCTCCACCGCGAGAGAATCGAAACCGCACGTGCTGGGCGAGTCGCCGAGCAAGCCTTCCAGAATGCCGCGCGCGGCGGCCGGACATCCGACGCAGTGCTGCGCTCCGCAGGGCTTGGCCTGCGTGGGTGCGAGTGCAGGGGCCTCCATGCTCGTCATAGCGGGATGCTCCAGGTGGTTGTTCACCACCTCCACGTAAACACCCCTTGAGGGGTCGCAAATGGCGGATTTTCGGCGGCTTGCTGCTTGCGCCAGCGCATCCGCGGCACCCGCGCGGCGGGCACCGCGGGCGCGTCTGACCGCGCCTGCGCCTACCGCCGGCGCCGGCCGTGGGCGACCATGCGCCCGTGAGCGACGAGGCCACCGTACCGCTGCCCGCAGCCGCCGAGGGCGCCGACGACCTGCGCTCCGGGTGGCTGGGCGGCCCCGCGCCCCGCTACTGGCTCACGCGTTTCGTGTTCTTGCGCGCCCTGGGGCTCATCTACAGCGTGGCCTTCCTGGTGCTCGTCCAGCAGTGGCGCGGCCTGCTCGGCAGCCACGGCATTCTGCCGGCCGCGCGCTACCTGAAGCGGCTGCACGGCCGCGTGAGCTTCTTCGATCTGCCCACCGGCTTCGTGCTGGGAGCGTCCGACGCGGCGCTGTCGTTCTGGTCCTGGGCCGGGTTGGCCGGCTCGCTCGCGGTGTTGCTCGGCGTCGAGAACGCGGTGCTGATGGCCGGGCTGTGGGCGCTCTACCTCTCGGTCTGCCACATCGGCCAGACCTGGTACGGCTACGGCTGGGAGATCCTGCTGCTCGAGGCCGGCTTCCTGTCGATCTTTCTGTGTCCGCTGGCCAGCGTGCGGCCCCTGCGCAGCCGCGTGCCACCCCCCGCGGCCGTGATCTGGCTGCTGCGCTGGCTGGTATTCCGCGTGATGCTGGGTGCGGGGTTGATCAAGCTGCGCGGCGATCCGTGTTGGACCCAGCTCACCTGTCTGGCCTACCACTACGAAACCCAGCCGGTCCCGAGCCCGCTCAGCTGGCTGCTGCACCAGGCGCCGCTGTGGTTCCACAAGCTCGGGGTGCTCTTCAACCACCTGGTCGAGCTGGTCGCGCCGTGGCTGGTGCTGGGGCCACGCCGGCTGCGCCACCCCGGGGGTCTGCTGATCGTGGTGTTCCAGGCCATCCTGATCGCGAGCGGCAACCTGTCCTTCCTCAACTGGCTGACGATCGCGATCTGTGTGGCCTGCTTCGACGACAGCCTGCTCGAGCGCCTGCTGCCGGCGCGGCTGTGTGCGCGCGCGCGCGCGCTCGAAGCCGGCCGCCTGCGCAGTGTGCCGCAGCTGGTCGCGACCTCCCTGCTGTGCCTGGTCGTGGCGCTGCTCAGCGTCGACCCGGTCCTGAACATGATCTCGCCCCACCAGCAGATGAACACCTCGTTCGATCCGCTGCACCTGGTCAACAGCTACGGCGCCTTCGGCTCGGTGGACAAGGTGCGCCACGAGGTGATCCTGCAGGGCACACGTGATGCGCGGCCCGGTCCCGGCGCGCGCTGGCTCGAGTACGAGCTCCCGTGCAAGCCCGGCGACGTGCGCAGGCGCCCCTGCCTGATCACGCCGTACCACTACCGGCTGGACTGGCAGATGTGGTTCGCCGCGCTGGGCGACGTCTCGCGCGAGCCGTGGCTGCTGCGCTTCGTCTACGAGCTGCTGCGCGGCGAGCCCGCGGTACGCGCCCTACTCGCACGCGACCCCTTCGGCGCGCGGCCGCCGCGCTTCATCCGGGCCGAGCTTTACGAGTACCACTTCACGGCTCTGTCCGAGCACACGGACGCGTGGTGGCACAGGCGCCGGGTGGGCGTGTACCTGAGGCCGGTCTCACTCGACGACGTCGAGCTGCGCGCCTTCCTGCGCCGCCGCGGCTGGCTCGACGCGGACTCGCGCGCGCGGCGCTGAGCGCGCGCGGGCCGGCCAAGCTTTCGCGCCGCCGCTGCGGCGACGACTTGCGCTCCGGCCCTGGCGACCTTAAGTTGCAAGGAGCCGTCTGATGAAGTGGTCCTACAAGCTGGGCGAGGTGTTCGGAATCGGCGTGCACGTGCACGCGACCTTCCTGCTGCTGCTCGGCTTCGTGGCGCTCAGCACCTACTCCGACACTAAATCGCTGCCGGCCGTGCTGTTGAGCGTGGCCTTCATGGTGGTGATCTTCTGCCTGGTGGTGCTGCACGAGTACGGGCACGCACTGACGGCGCGCCACTTCGGTATCCGTACCCTGCACATCACGCTCTACCCGATCGGCGGCGTGGCCATGCTGCAGGGCATGCCCAAGCGCCCGCGCGAGCAGCTGCTGGTGGCCTTGGCCGGCCCTGCGGTCAACTTCGCGCTGGCGGGCCTCTTGGCTGCGGCGATGGCGGCGCTGGGCGCGCCGGTGCTGAGCTGGAACGAGCTCGGCGAGGACCCGCGCTCGCTGCTGTCGGCGCTGCTGCTCGCGAACCTGGTGATGGGCAGCTTCAATCTGCTGCCCGCGCTGCCGATGGACGGCGGGCGCGTGCTGCGCGCCTTGCTCGCGATGCGCATGGGGCCGGCCGCCGCCACCCGCATCGCCGCCGGCGTGGCCAAGCTGGTTGCGCTGATGATGGGCGTGTACGCGCTCGCCCACGACCAGACGATGCTGGCCGTGATCGCCGTGGTGGTGTGGCTCGGCTCGAGCGCCGAGTCGCGCCTCGCGCGGCGCCAGCTGAGTGTGGCCCCCTTTGCGCCCGGGCCGGCCGGGCGCGACGGTCCGCTGGCGGCGGACGGCGAGGTCGAGGTGCTCGACAGTCGCGAGGTCGACGAGCTGTTCGACTCCGGCGGCCCGCGCGAGCCGGCCCGCGGCGGGGTCCCCGGCAACGGAGTACGCGTCGGAGGTGTGCTGGTCGAGCTGGTGGAAACGCCCGACGGCCCACGCATGCGCTATTCGCGGCTGCGCTAGCCCGCGCCGCGCGGCCTGGCGCCGAGGGGTCGAATCGGACTGCGCAGCCAGGATGGGATCGGCTATGCTCCGGCCCGCCATGCGCCTGCTTCTTTCGCTGAGCACGGCCGCGATGCTGGGACTGCTGCTGTGGCCCGCCGCCACCGCGCATGCGGAGCGCAACACGCTCGGCCCGCACCTCGGCTACAACTTCGACGGGGACGTGCTGTTTCTCGGTGCCGAGGGCCGCTTCGACGTGGCCAACATCGACAGCAGCGCGATCGTGCAGCTCAACCCGAGCTTCTCGCTGTACTTCACCCACGACGTCAACGTCTTGAACTTCTCGTTCAACGTGCCGTTCGAGTTCCAGATCCACGACTCGGTGCTGCGGCCGTTCGTGGCGCCCGGTCTGGGCATCTTCGCCAACGTCGGGCACGGCGGCGGGACCGACGTGAAATTCAACCTGATCGGCGGCCTGCTGTTCCACCTGCAGTCGCCGCTCGAGCCGTTCGTGCAGCTGCGCCTGGGCCTGGGTGGGGGCGTGTCCACGGAGCTGATGGCCGGGCTGCTGTTCCGGCTTTGAGCTCTGGCCGTGTGCGCTCGGCCGCGGCCGCGGCTCAATGGTGAAACAGCCGCACGCCGGTGTGCACCATCGCGATGCCGTATTCGCGGCAGGCCTCGGTGCACTCCTCGTCGCGCGTCGAGCCTCCGGGCTGCGCGATGAAGCCCACGCCGTGGCGGGCCGCGTGATCGATGTTATCGCGAAACGGGATGAAGCCGTCCGAGCTCAGGCTCACCCCCTGCAGGCCCTTGACCCACTGCCGCTTCTCCTCCTCGCCCAGCGGTTCGAGCGGCTGGTCCAGCGCCTGCTGCAGCGCGGCTGTCTCCGACGGCACCAGGTCACCCTCGATGTAGCGGACGCGGAAGTTGGTGCGCTCCTGAGCGCCCACGCCCTTCTTGAAGCGCAGGCCGAGCACCTTGGGGTGCCGGCGCAGGTGCCACACGTCGGCCTTGGCGCCCGCCAGCTTGGTGCAGTCCACCCGCGACTGCTGGCCCGCGCCGATCCCGATCATCTGTCCGTCGAGCGAGTAGCCGACCGAGTTCGACTGCGTGTACTTGAGCGTGATCAGCCCGAGCAGCAGGTCGCGGCGGGCCGCGGGCGTGAGGCTGCCGCACAGCACATTGCGTAGCTGGGCCTCGCCCAGCTCCAGCCCATTGCGGTCCTGCTCCAGCCGCATCCCGAACAGCTCGCGCGACTCACGCGCGGGCGGAACGAAATCCGGGTCCACCTTGAGCACGAGGAAGGCGCCCTTCTTCTTGTTTTTCAGGATCTCGAGCGCCCGCGGCTCGTAGCCCGGCGCGATCACCCCGTCCGAGACCAGGGTCTTCATGTAGCGCGCCGTGCTCTCATCGACCGGGTCGGAGAGCGCGGCGAAGTCGCCGAACGAGCTCTTGGGGTCCGCGCCGCGGGCGCGCACGTACGCGATCGCCAGTGGCGACAGCGCGGAGGGGTCCACCTCGTAGCAGCGCCCCAGCTCTTCGGACAGCTCCGTCCCCACCGCCGCGCCGGCTGGCGAGACGTGCTTGAAGCTGGCGGCGGCCGGTAGGCCCAGCGCGTGCCGCGCCTCGCTCACCAGCTGCCAGGCATTGATCGCGTCCAGGAAATTGATGAACCCCGGCGTCCCGCTCAGCACCTCGATCGGCATCTTGCCCGGCTCGATCGGCTCGACCTGCGCGAAGGCCTGGTGGGGATTGCACCCGTACTTGAACCGCATCGCTCGCTCCTGTGCAGTCACGCGGGCGGCCCAGCGCCGCCGCGGCCTGGCGCAGGCTACCTCACCCCGCGCGAAGGTCGACCCGCGCCATGCCGCGCGCCGGCTGAAAATGGCTGGAGTCGGGTAGACCGCGCGCGGTACGCACCGGCGCCTGCAGCGCTCGAATGGCGGTGCGCCGCCGCCTGGCGCATGCGCGCTCGACGGTCAGATGCGCGCGAGCCGCGGCGAGCGCACCCTGGCGACCATCCGCATCGCGGCCATCATCGGGCCGGCGCCCAGATTCGCGAAGGTCTCGATCAGGCCCGCGATCTGGTCCACGAACTCGCTGAAACGCGCGATCCGCTCGATCGCCCGCAGCTCGGCCCGGGCGCCCGGGTGCAGCGAGCCGCGCAGCTCCTGCGCCCGCGCGTTGGCCTCGCGGAAGGCCTGCAGCAGCGGCCCGAATTCGCGGCGCCCGCGGTCCTTGAGTGTGACCAGGAACCACGACCAGGGATCCCCGTCGGCCTCGAACAAGCGCTCGTCGTCGCTGCCGGCGCCGACCTCCCGCACCGCGCCCCAGCGCTGCAGGCTCGCCAGGCAGCTGCTCGCCTGCTCCAGCTCGAGCCCGAGGGTGTCGGCCACCAGCTCGGTGCTGATCGCCTCCGCGCACAGGAACGCCAGGGCGTGCACGCGCCCGAGCACGGGATCCATGCCGAAGGAGCGAGCGAGCGCGCCCCAGTTCTGGATGAAGCCCGCCTCTACCGCACCGAGCGGCCGCGCGCTGCGCGTGCGGGTTGGTGCCGAAACTGGAAGATGCGACCCGGTGACCTGTTGCTGCATACGGCTGATGCGTCCCTTGCTGCTCGACCCAAGCGTCTCCTGAGCTTAATGCGCCTCGCGTGACGATCTGTTGGAGTCGTGTGGCCCTTTGTCGCACAGCTTTGTTCCGGATGCGAGAGCATGCGCGTAACTAGCGGTAAACACTTCATTAAATGCCTGCTTCCGGGTGCGCAAAAAAGCGCTGTAGGCAGACCTCTGCGCATGTGCGCACCAGCGATCGGGATATATCCCCGACTGTGGACACGGTGCGACTCACCAATCGTTGGGGGATACGGGCCGCTCCCGGCCGGTCATCAGGCTCGCGCCGACCGCCACGACCTCCATCGGGTCGAGCTCGCAGCGCGGCAGCTTCCCGAAGTAGTGGGCGACGCCGTCTCGCACCAGCGGCATCAAGGTGGCTCCTCCCGCCAGGTAGACCGTGTCGAGGTCGCTGGCACCGAGCCCGGCCGCGCGCAGCACCTGGTCGCACAGCAAGAAGGTGCGGCCGACCAGGGGCTGGGCCAGCTCGTTGAGCTTGGCCCGATCGAGGGTGAGGCTGTTGGCCGCCATCGGCGCTGCCGGATCGACCTGGGAGAGCTCGATCTGCGCTGACTGCGCCGTGCACAGCTCGATCTTCGCGTGCTCGCACTGCATCACCAGGCGATCGAGCACCTCCGGGTCGGCCCGCAGGTCCCAACCGTGCCGTGCGAGCACCTGTTCGGCCGCCCAATCCGAGATCACGCGGTCGATGTCGTCGCCGCCGAGGTAGGGGTCGCCGGCGTGGCGGATCACGCGCGCCTCCGCGCCGCTGCAGTCCACGATCGCCAGATCGAAGGTACCGCCGCCCAAGTCGTAGACGGCCGCGTAGCGCGGCCGCTCGTTGCGGGCGGTCGCGTAGGCCACGGCCGTGGCCACCGGCTCGTCGACGATGCTGACGTGCTCGACGCCCGCGAGCTGGGCCGCCTTGTGCGTCGCCTCGCGCGCCGGCCCGTCGAACGCCGCCGGCACCGCCACCGCGGCCACCACGCTCGAGCGCAGCGTGGGTCTGGCGGCGAAGATCTTCTCCAGCAGCTTGGCGCCGACTTCGCTCGGCGTGTGCACGCCGGCACGGGTCTTGAAGGCGCAGGTCCCGGTCTTGGTTTCGATCAGCTCGAATGGATAGTACTTGCGGAAGTGCGTCGCCGCATACGAGAGCCAGCGCTGACCCATCAGCCGTTTGGCGCTGTAGATGGTGTTCTTGGGGTCGATCGGGCGGCGCTTCTTCGCGATCGCACCGGTGAGCGCCACCCCGCTCGGCGGAAACGCCACCACCGACGGCAGAATGGTCGAGCTCTCCAGCCCCGCGGCGTGCTGAATCGTGGTGCCGTCGATCGCGGCGACCGTGTTGGTGGTGCCGAGGTCGATGCCGATCGTCCTCATGCCGCTTCTCGCTGCGACTCCACGTAGCGGCGGATCAGCGCTCGGTGCTGCGGCGCAAGGTCGACCAGCTCGATCACATAGATCAGCCGCACCTCGTCCACGCTCACGCGCACGATGCCTTCGAGCGAGAGCCGCTCGGCCGAGCCGGGCAAGAAGAACTGGAGCCGTCCGCGCGCGTGCAGCACGAGCTGGCGGCTCGCCTCGACCAGGATGCTCTCCTCGCAGAGACTGAGCGTGCTCGCCAGCCCCGAGTCTACAGCCGCACCTTCGCCGACGAAGCCTTCGGTGTGCACCAGCACGTCGATCGGAACGCGCTCGCAACTGCGCCGCTCGATGCCCAGCAGCTCTGCGATGGTGGAGAGCAGCTGGTCGACGTCCAGCGGGCTGACCAGGTGCGCGTCGCAGGCGGCGTCCGCGACCAGCGCCTGATGCTCGTGCAGCCGGTCGGTGACCATCAGCAGCTTCGGCGGCTCGCGCCGGCCGTTGCCGCGCAGCCCGGCGAAGAAGCTGCCGACCTCGGCGCGAAGCTCGGCGCTGAACACCACCAGGTTGGGGCGCCATAGCTCCGCGATCGCCAGCGCTTCCGCCACATCGCCCGCGCTGCGCAGCGAGAGCGAGCGGCGGTCGAGGAAGCTTTCGCCCAGCTCGGGACCGAGCAAGCCGTCCGGCAGCACGAGGATGCGCGTACGCTCTCCGCTGTTCGGCCTATCCGAGGACACGATCAAGCGTACCACGGCGGGCCAGGCGCCAGCGACGGGGGCGCCGCCCGGCTCACGAATCGGGCTTACACTGCACGTCGGGCTTGAACTCACGCGCCGGTGAGCCCTTGAACGTGATCACGCTACGCGTCTCGTGTGCCGGGACGCTGACGCTGGTCGGCTCCGGGTTCACGTCGGTCTTGACGCTGCAGGTGAAGGCCTTGTCGCAGTCGTTCACGATCTCGACCACATGGTCGTAGCCGTAGGCCCGATAGGGTGCGTGCACGTGCACTTGAATACACTTCGGGTTCTTCGGAGCCTCGCGCTCGCCGTCATCCAGCGTGCCGGCGCGGGCGCGCGCCGACAGCAGCGTTAGAGCGAGCACGCCCGCGAATCGAGCCAGACTGCGCGAGTCGAGCGGCATGGTGTTCAGTCCTGACTGCGCTGGCCGCCCAGGAGGCCGGCGCGCCACAGCAGATAGAGCAGCTGTAGCACGGCGGCGATGGCCGCGGCCACGTAGGTGAGCGCGGCCGCGGTCAGCACCTTTTTTGTGCCCGCCACTTCCTGCGCGGTGATCATGCCCGACTGCTCCAGCACCGCGACCGCCCGGTTGGACGCGTCGAGCTCGACCGGCAGCGTCACCAGCGTGAACAGCACGAAGGCCGAGAACAACACGATGCCCACCCAGATCATCGAGCTCAGGTGCAGGGCCAGGCCTCCGAAGGCCACGTACATGCCCAGATTCGAGCCGAACATCGCCGGCTTGACCACCAGCGAGCGAAAGCTGAGCGGCGCGTAGCGGGCGGCGTGCTGCAGCGCGTGCCCGGCTTCGTGCGCCGCGACCCCGAGCGCGGCCAGCGAGCGGCCGTGGTAGACGTCCGGCGACAGCCGCAGCACCTTGGCGCCGGGGTCGTAGTGGTCGGAGAGGAAGCCCTCGATCGGCTCGATCCGAACGTCGAGCACGCCGTTGCGCCGCAGCAGCTCGCGCGCGGCCTCGGCGCCGCTGAGCCCACTGCGCGGCCGCACCTGGCTGTAGTGATGAAACGTGGACTTGACCTTGAAGCTCGCCCACAGGCTCAGCAGAAGCCCGGGCAGCATGACGAGCACGAGGTAGGTCGGATCGAAAAACATGGGTCCTTTCGCGCCCCTCGGGGCGCAGGCTGAGCTCGGCCGAGGCCTCGGTCCTCAACATAGGGCGCGTCTACAGCGCCGCAACTCACAGCGCCCCACAACCCGAGGCCAGCCCGGCGCATGCGATTCGGCTTGCAAGAAATTACGTTTTAGATGGATAGTTACAATATAAGTGCTAGGATGAGATCAGTCTTGAGTTAGCCAACGCATCTCCCAAACACCCCACCCCCCAAGGCCCGCGCCTCTCTCCCGGCGCGGGCCTTTTTTTTGCCACCGCTGCGGCCTCATCATCCCCGCATGACCTCGGGCACGCCGCTGGACGACGCCGAATACATCAATCTTCGCAGCTTCAAGCGCGACGGTGGCGCAGTCGACACCCCCGTATGGTGCGCGCCGCTGGACGGCAAGCTCGTGCTGTTCACGCTGCGCGAGAGCTACAAGGTCAAGCGCGTGGGCAGAAACCCCAGCGTGCAGGTGGCGCGCTGCGATCTGCGCGGGGGGCTGCTCGGGCCGTGGCTGCAGGGGCGCTGCCAGCTGGTCAGCGACGCCGAGCACGAGGCCCGTGCCTATGCCGCGCTCACGCGCAAGTACGGCTGGAAGATGCGTGCGGGCAACTTCTTCTCCGCGCTCAGCGGCCGCAAGCGCAGGCGCGTCGTGATGGAGATCGCGCTGGACGCGGAGGGCTGAGCTCCGCGCGTTGGCCTGAGCGAGCGCACGGGCCCGCGGCCGGGTTGCGTCGGCTGTCCGCGCACAGCTACAAGACGGGGCGTGGAAGCGGGCGACGTCACGGCGGCGGTCGAACGCGTGAGGAGCTGGCTCGAGGTCGCTCAGCGCGTGCTCGTGCTGACCGGAGCCGGCATTTCCACCGAGTCGGGGATCCCCGACTTCCGCGGACCCCAGGGCGTGTGGACCAAGAACCCGGGCGCAGAGAAGCTCGCGACGCTCAGCCATTACCTGGCGGATCCCGACGTGCGCAGGCGCGCCTGGCAGAGCCGGCTGCGCTCCCCGGTCTTCGATGCGCAGCCGAACGCGGCGCACCACGCGCTGGTCGAGCTCGAGCGCAGCGGCAAGCTCCACGGCTTGATCACCCAGAACATCGACGGCCTGCACCAGAAGGCCGGCAGCTCCCCGCAGCGCGTGATCGAGATCCACGGCACGATCCACGAGGTGACCTGCTTGAGCTGCGGCGAGCGTGCGCCGATGCAGCGCGCGCTGGAGCGCGTGCGCGCAGGCGAGGCCGACCCGCCTTGCCGCAGCTGCGGCGGTATCCTCAAGTCGGCGACGATCTCGTTCGGCCAGTCGCTGGTCCAGCAAGACCTGGCGCGAGCCGATCTCGCGGCGCGCAGCTGCGACTTGCTGCTGGCGGTGGGCTCGACCTTGTCGGTCTATCCGATCGCCTCCGTGGTGCCGCTGGCCAAGCGCCACGGCGCGCGCGTGGTGATCGTCAACCAGGAAGCGACCGAGATGGATGACCTGGCCGATGCGCTGCTGTGCGGATCGGCCGGCGATCTGCTGCCGCGGCTGTTGCTGCCGCGCGCGCAAGCGCTGCCGTCTTGAGCGGCTGGCGCGGTTGCGTAGCTGGCGCGCACCGCGCCTGCGCATATCTCATCGGGCGATGGGAGATCCATTCCAGTGCGCGCTCTGGGCGCGCGCGCGGGCCGCGCCCGGATGGCTCGCGCTGGCCGCGCTCTTGGGCTGCGGGCACGCCCCGCCCTCGCGGCCGGCTGCGAGCACGACGCCCCCGCCCGCGCACAACGCCGCGCCGGGCGCGCCTGCGCGCGGCGGCAGCGAGCCGCACCCGAGCGCGGCGAGCCAGCCGCTGCCGAGCCCGCCGCCGGTCGGCAGCGAGGACATCACGGAGTTCATGGCCGAGCACTTCGCGGTGGCGACCTGGGCGCGCGATGCGGTCATCAACGGCAACCTCGACGCCCTGCGGCGGCCGTTGCGCGCGCTTGCGAGCTATCCGTACGCGTCGGTCGCGCCGGGCGGTTGGCTGAGCGCGATCGCCAAGCTGCAGCAGGCCGCGCGTCTGACCGCCGATGCCAAGACGCTCGACCTGGCTGCGACCGGCGTGGCGACGATGGGCCGCATCTGCGGCGAATGTCACCGCGAGCACGGCCAGGGTCCGGTCTTCGTCGGCAGCTCGCCACGCTCGGGCGCCGCGACCAGCGACACGTTCGGCGCGCGCATGGCGCGTCACATGTGGGCCGCCGATCGGATGTGGGAAGGACTGACCGGGCCTTCCGACCAGTCGTGGCGAGACGGCGCCAAGGCGCTCGCGCAGGCGCCGGAAGCGCCGCCGCGCACCGATCCGCCGCTGCCTCCCCGTTTCAGCGAGGCCTTGCTGCAGGTGCGCGCGCTCGGCCAGCGCGCGGGCGAAGCCGAGAGCCTGGAGGACCGCGCGAACGTGTACGCCGTCTTTCTCGCGAGCTGCGCCGGCTGTCACGCGTATCAAGCGCAGTATTCGTTTTGAGCATTGCTCAAGCTCGCTGTGGCATCAGGCCGCAGGGGCCCGCCTGCGAAGGGCGTTGCGCGCATGGCGCCGGGCGGATACGGTTCGACAGTTGTAAGGTGCTGTGTGGGTCAGTGGTCGGGCCGAGCGACGCGCGGGTAGCGGCGATCCCCAACGCCGCGAGCCTGCTGGCCCAATAGGTCTCAAGGAGCGGAGAGCATGCGAAAGGCGATGGTTTGTGCGCTCGCGCTGGCGGCGCTCGTGGGCTGCAAGAAGAGTGACGGGAACGTAATCCAACCCGGGGGTACCGGCGGTGTGTACCCTGGGACGGGCGGCGTGGCCCCGGGCACCGGCGGCGTGGCCCCGGGCACCGGCGGCGTGACGCCCGGCACCGGCGGCGTGACGCCCGGCACCGGCGGCGTGGGCGGCGGCGGCGGCACGGCGGGCATGGGCGGTGGAGCGCCGGTGGCAGGCTGCTCGGCTGCCGACACCACGGCTGCCCCAGCGGCGCTGCACATGGCCGCGCACGACGTGCTCGCCTCGGCGACGACCTGTGCATTCTCCAGCTGTCACGCCGGCGGCAATCCGCGCGCGCACCTCAACCTGCTCAACGTCGCCGACATCCGGACCGCGATGGTCGGCGTGGCCTCGTGCGAGGCGCCCAACCTGCCGCTGGTGGATGGCAGTGGCGGCGACGCCGCGCTCAACCACAGCTACCTGTGGCTCAAGCTGACCGCGCCGGTCATGCTCGACGCTTCACTGACCGGCGATCCGGCCTGGGGCATGAACCTGACCTGCAACCAGAATGCGGGGCAGCCCTATGGCATCCGCATGCCCAATTCGGGCACTGCCATGCTGTGGGAGGAGGCGCGTCTGGCGGCCGTGCGCAACTGGATCTGCGCGGGCGCCCCGGGGCCGTGACAAGGGCGCGTCGCAGCCCGGCCGCGCTCCCTGAAGCTCGCGCCTCCGGCGCGCCTGCGATCGCGGCGCTCGGAAGTGTCCCGGACGCGGGCCGCGCTGGTTGACCGGGTTCAGGTAACTTAGTAACACAGTCGGGCGGCCCAACGGGCGGCTGTGCACGAGGGGTTGGGGCCATGCGGTCTCGGTGGATGATGATCGGCCTGGCGGCGGCGCTCGGGTCGGGTTGCGGCGGCGACGGTTCCAACGGCGTTGCGTCCGGCGCCAAGAGTCACGCCCGTGCGGATGGGGGGGCCACGGGCAAACAGCTTGCCGGCGACGGCGGTGTGCCGTCGGACGCGGTGCAGGACGCTTCGCAGGGTGGTACCAACACCCTGCAGCCGCAGCTGGCCACCCGGATTCCGGAGGAGTGCCAGGGCTTCCCGCTCGAGGGCCTGCAGTACAGCCCCGGCGGCAGCGTGCTGCCCAACAAGTGCAAGCCGTTCGACGCCACCACCAACAATCCCTATGCGGTGCGCTGTATCGACGCGATGCCCTACTTCAAGACCCAGTTTCCGGGCGACCAGTTCTGCATCCTGCCGCCGCCACCGGACCAGGGCCTGCAGGTGGGGCTGCACCCGCAGGGCGACGTCGCCACCTACTGGAAGCAGATCTGGGCCGGCGACCTCAGCGGCTACGACGATCCGCCCGCGGAATGGGTGCTGATGCCGGGCGACGAGATCACGCAGAACTACCGCGGCCACGCCGACAATGCCGAGCCGCTCAACTACTACCGCACCTACTTCCGAATGCGCACGGGCTCGCACCACAACATCATCACGCTGCACGACTCGAGCGAGCCCGACGGTTGGATCGAGGGCAGCGGCGGCGAAGCCCTGCCCGGCTTCTTCGATCCGAGCTCGGGTCCTTCGCTCGGCGTGCTCGGCGGGCAGCAGCGGCCCGACGACAGCACGCCCCAGACCTTGGAAAAGCCGCCGGAGGATGAGGGCATGTACCTGAGCTTTCCGGCCACGCCGTCGATCATCTACAACATGCACCACTTCAACGTCACCGAAGGGCCGGTGCTGCGCGAAGGGTGGATCAACCTGTGGCGCGAGTCGGACGCGCAGACCCTGATCACCTGGTACATGGGGCTCGACTTGGGGCAGGTGACCTCGCTCGCGGTCGACCCGGGCAGCGTGACCGACCTGCACTACTCTTGGAGCATCCCCAGCGAGATGCGGCTGATCCGCGTGTTCGGCCACCGCCACGTGTGGACCAGCAATTTCTCGGCCTGGATCGAGCGCGGCGACGGGAGCATCGACCTCGCCTATCAGTCCTACGACTGGTTCGACATGCCGACCTATCGCTACGACAGCCAGGTGCAGAACCCGCCGCCCAACCCGGCCGCCAAGACCGACGGTGCGATCTCGGGCGTGGTGAGCCTGCACCCGGGCGACAAGCTCCACTTCAACTGCCACATCGATTACACGGACGCGCGCCAGATGCAGACCGGCGCGCCCAAGAGCCCGGAGGAGATCGGCGCGTTGCACTTCGCCAATCAGGCGTTTACCGGCGAGATGTGCATCCAGTTCGGCAACGTGAGCGGCGGCAAGCTCGGCACGCCCACGGTCGATTCCTCGCCGCTGCCCGACTTCGCGCAGATCGCGCCTTGAGCCGCGCCCCCGCTCACTCGGGGGCGCGCTCGCGGTCGGCCCAGCCGCCGCCGCCGCGCAACGGCACGTACACGCAGTCGTCGTAGCGGTGGCGTTCGATGCCGGCGGCGGTCTTGTACAGCACGGTCAGCGTCTGCATGGAGTCCGGCCCCAGCGGGATCACCAGCCGGCCGTCGAGCGCCAGCTGCTCGAGCAGCGCCGGGGGCGCGCTGGGCGCGCCGGCGGCGACCAGAATCGCCTGGTATGGCGCCTGCGGCGGGTAACCCAGCGTGCCGTCGCCGGTCACGACCTGCACGTTGTCCACGCCCAGGGCTTGCAGCGTGCGGCGCGCGCGTACGGCCAGCGGATCGAGCAGCTCGATCGAGATCACGCGCGCGCACAGCCGTGCGAGCACCGCCGCCTGGTAGCCCGAGCCCGCGCCCACCTCGAGCGCGCAGGAGTCGGGACGCAGCGCGGCCAGCTCGCAGGCCCGTGCCACCATGTACGGTTGGCTGATGGTCTGGCCCTCGCCGATCGACAGCGCGCGATCCTCGTAGGCGGCGCGGCCGAGCGCGTCGGGCACGAAGCGGTGGCGTGGCACGGCGGCCATCGCCGCAAGCACGCGCGCATCCGCGATCCCTCGCCGCACGAGTTGCTGCTCCACCATTCTGAAGCGCTCGGCTGCACGCTCCGACTCGGGGTCGAGCTCAATCGAGGACACGGCTCTCCCTCTGAGGCCGGCCCTGCGGCTCGACCACGAGGTCGTCCTCATCGCATAGCTTGCGCACCTCGAAGCGCTCCAGTTGCAGGGGCGCGTTCGGGCCCAGGCCGGCCTTGGCCGCGGCAATTCGGACCTGATCGCGAGCGGTGTGCACGCCTTCGATGCCGGGCAGCAGCACGCCACGCGCCTGTCCGGAGCTCACCACCACGCCGAAGCGCTCGGGATCGAGCTGATCCAGGCTCGCGATCGGCTCCGGGGGCGAGAGCACGCTGATCTCGATCCGCAGCCCGTCGAGATCGTCCAGCTCGACCGGCGCGAAGCGCGCGTCGCGGGTCGCGCTCGAGATCGCGCACGACGCCACTTCGTACCCAAGCGTGGGCAGCCCCGGCTCGATATGACCGATGCAGCCGCGCAGCTCACCTTGCGCGGTGCGCAAGGTGACGAACACCCCGCGAGAGCGCGACCAGGGCGGCGGCAGCTCGGGCGGCTCGAAGGCCTGCCCGCGCAGGTACGCGGCGATCGCGGCGCGTGCGATGCCCAGCAGCGCGCGTGGGGGCTGCTCGTCCGGCGTGTCTTGGGGCGCCCGCTGCGGCTGCGGCGGCGGCGCGCTCTCGTGCAGCACGGCTTCCAGGTAGCCCACGCCGAAAGGGCCCTCGTAGCTCAGCACGCGGTGGCCGCGCGCGTCGAAGCCCACTGCGGCGGCGGCCACGGTGCAGGAGTCGACCACGTCTTCGGCGGCGATCTCGCGCAGCTGCGTGGGAAAGGCTGCGGCCTGCTCGAGCTCACCGCCGTCGATCAAATCGCGGAAGCCCGCGTCGAAGCGCGCCGCGTTCGGGTGATAGCCCGCGGGTGCGTCGGGCGTGAGACGGTGGCTCATGTCGCCCGAGGCCAGCACGCACCAGCGCTCGCCCAGCTCGTTCGCCGCACGCGCGATCGCGCGACCCATCGCAGTCTCCAGGCCGCTGTCGGGGTAGGGCAGGGCGAGCAACAGGGTCGGCCCGCGCCAGCCCGCCTCGCGCACGAAATACAGCGGAACCAGGGCGCCGTGGTCCAGCTGTTGCCCGCTCGGGCTCCAGCTCGAAAGACCCAGCTCTCGCGCGCTGCGCGCCAGCGCGGCCGCGGCGCGCTGCGCGCCCGGCAGCTCCACGCCCACCTCCGGCACACCGAAGCGGCCGAAGTCGCCGCTGAGCCGTGCGTCCTGCACGATGCCGAAGCGCAGCGGGTCGCGCGGCGTGTGTGGGCTGATGATCACGATCACGTCCGGCGCGTGCGCCACCAGGCATTGCGCCGCCTGCTTCATCGCGGCGGTCGTGCGGGCGCACTGCGCGGCGCGCCTGCCCGCGATGGCGGGGATCACGATCGGGGCGTGACACATCAGCACGGCACAGGGAATGGGCACGGCGGCTTCCTTAGGCATAGAGGGGCACACGCACGCGTCTCTGACCCCACGCGCCCGGCTTGTCGTCGAAGCGACCGGCCAGCGCGACGCCGCAGTGCGCGCACTTGCCGTGCTCGAGCTCGAAGGCCCCCAAGCGGTACCAATCTCGCTCGATCACGAGCTTGCCGCAGGCGGCGCAATAAGTCGACTGACCCTCCACGTCGTGCACGTTGCCGGTGTAGACGTGGTGCAGACCGGCGCGCTTGGCCTGGCTGCGCGCGCGCGCCAGCGTGCTTGCGGGCGTGGCCGGTGCGTCGACCAGCTTGAAGTCGGGATGGAACGCGCTGAAGTGCAGCGGCACGTCGGGTCCGAGCTCGCGAGCCACCCATTCGCACAGCTGTGCCAGCTCCTGCTCGGAGTCGTTCTGCCCGGGGATCAGCAAGGTGGTGATCTCGAGCCACAGCCGCGTCTCGTGCCGGAGGTAGACCAGGGTGTCGAGCACGGGCTGCAGCTCGGCGAAGCACTGCTTGCGATAGAAGTTTTCGGTGAAGGCCTTGAGATCGACATTGGCCGCATCCATCGGCGCGAAGAAGTCCGCGCGCGCCTTCTCGGTGATGTAACCCGCGGTCACGGCCACGTTCTTCAGCCCGCGCTCGTGCGCGGCTTCCGCGGTGTCGATCGCATACTCGGCGAAGATCACCGGATCGTTGTAGGTGTAGGCGATGCTCTTGCAGCCTGCCTCGGCGGCGGCTCGCACGATTGCCTCGGGGCTGGCCCGGTCGGTCAGCCGGTCCATTTCCCGCGCCTTCGAGATGTCCCAGTTCTGACAGAAGCGGCAGCCCAGGTTGCAGCCCGCCGTGCCAAAGGAGAGCACGCTGGTACCGGGGTAGAAGTGGTTGAGAGGCTTCTTCTCGATCGGGTCGATGCAGAAGCCAGAGGCCTGGCCATAGCTGGTCAGCACCACGTCGTCGCCGCGCGCCTGGCGGATGAAGCAGAATCCACGCTGCCCCTCTTGCAGTGTGCAGTAGCGTGGGCAGAGGTCGCAGCGTAGACGGCCGCTCTCGGTCCGGTGATGCCACTGGCCCCGCACCACCCCTGGGGCGATTTGCTCGCGATTGCGCACGCTTCCACGATAACCACGAAAGCCGTCCTGCCTAGCCGGCGGCGGAAAAACGCCGACGGAACGGATCGACGAGCTCCGCGGGCTGGCTCGCCGCGGCGCGTTGCGGCCGCTGGTTCTCCTCCAGAAATGCAGCCGCCATGGGACCAACAGATCCACAGGGAGGCGGGAAGACGGCAAGTCCCGATGGACGGGAACTAGCTACAGCCGGTCATGCGATGTACGCGTCGTGCGCAGCTCACGCCGCTGTAAGGCGGCTCGATGTGCGCGAAAATTCTCTGATTTGTCATGCACGTGAAACCTGCGGTCGCCCATACTATCGAGCGTTGGCAGCTTTCTCGCTTTCGCTTCTCGCTTCGGGCAATGGGGACCACGGCATGAAACGCATCGGCAGCTACTTGAAGGGTTACACGCTGGGTACGCTCTTCGTGTTGGTTCACGTCGCGACGCACGGATTGCGGCGCAACGAGCTGGACACCCACGCGAGCTGAGCGCGTACGGCTCCGGCGCCGGGGGGCCGGCGTCGCCGCGAGCGCGCGGCGTGCCTGCGCTCGCCGTCCACCGCTATAATGGGCGCCGCCGGGCGACGCTGCGTCGGTCGGCGCCGGCATGGACTATCTGCCCATCTTCGTCGATCTGCGCGGCCGCGCTTGCCTGGTGGTGGGCGGCGGGGCGCTGGCGCTGCGCAAGCTGGAGCTGCTGCAGCGCGCGGGCGCCGCGGTGCGGGTGGTCTCGCCCGAGCTGTGCGCGCCCCTGGCCGCGCGCGCCCAGAGCGGCGAGCTGCAGGTCGCGCTGCGCGACTATGCGGCCGGCGATCTCGACGGCGTGTGCCTGGTGATCGCCGCGACCGATCGCGGCGAGGTGAACGCGTGCGTGGCCGCCGACGCGCAGGCCCGCGCGATCCCCGTCAACGTGGTGGATTCGCCGCGCCTGTGCAGCTTCGTGATGCCGGCCATCGTCGATCGCAGCCCGCTGCTGGTGGCGGTTTCGAGCGCAGGGGCCTCGCCGGTGCTGGCACGGCTGACCCGCGCGCGGCTGGAGCTGGCCTTGCCTGCGCAGCTCGGCGCGCTGGCGCGCTTCGCCGCGCGGCACCGCGCACAGGTGCGCGCACGGGTTGCCGACACCACCGCACGCCGCCGGCTGTGGGAGCAGCTGCTCGACGATGCCGGCGAGGTGGCGGCGCTGCTTTACGCCGGGCGTGAGGCCGAGGCCGAGGCCCGATTGCTGCGCGCGCTCGACGCCGGGCAGCTACCGCCCGGCCCGGCGGTGGCCCTGCTGGCCGCTGGCCACGGCGATCCGGATTGCTTGTCGCGTGCGGCGGCGCGCTGGCTGGGGCACGCCGATCTGGTCTTGCACGAGCCCGGGGTGCCGGCGGCGCTGCTGGAGCTCACGCGGCGGGATGCGGAGAAGGCCGCTCTCGGCGCCTCAGAGGCGCCGGGGTCGGGGGCGCAGCTGCTCGAGGCGATCCGCTCGCGCACCGACGCGGGCATGCGTGTGTGCGTGGTGCGCCAGGGGGACCCCTACGCCGGGGACGCGAGCGAGGAGCCGGCCGCCTTGCGCCGCGCCGGCATCCGGGTCGTGGTGTTGAGGCCGGCTCCGCCGAGCGCCTGAGCCGCGGGGCCGGCGGGCTCGCGGCGGGCGCGCGCACACGCAATTTCAGCCGCCGGGGGCCGCGAACCCTCCCTAATTTGGGGTCGGTTGTCCTCGCGGTTCGACCTCTGCCAGGCGCTGATTTTCTTATCATCTCATAGAGTTGCAAAAGGGAAAATGCACGCGCTGCGGAGTCGCGCATGTTGCGGTGCCGTGCAGACCGCGTACACTAACTAGCCGCGGGGTGAGGCGCTGTGGTTGTGGAATTTCGTGACGCAGGTAACCGGAAGCGATCGCGTCGAGGGATCTCGGCGAGGCGCACGGCTGGGTGCGGATCCCCGGCCTGCGGCCGGGTCCTGCGAGCCCCCGCGCTGAGCCCACGTCGGTGAGGTCGGTCAGGACGGTGCACCCGTGCACCTGGAGGAGCCCATGCGGAAATTGAGAATCGTCGGTCTCTGGTCATCGTGCTGCATGCTCGCCCTGGCCGTCGGTTGCGGCTCGAGCGACGGCTCGAACGGTGGTGGTACCGTCGGCGGTCCGGTGGGCACCGTGGGCGGACCCGCCGTCGGCTCCCTGCCGAGCGGCGCAGCAGGCATGAGCGGAGGGCCGGTCGCGCCGGTCGGCACCACCACCCAGGCCGCGGGCGGTGTGCCGTGCGACGTGGCAAACGTGGTCGGCAGTCACTGCACGCTGTGCCACGGCACGACGCCCGCCTTCGGCGCGCCGATGTCCTTGATGACCTACGCCGACTTCCACGCGCAGGCCAAGAGCGACGCGACCAAGAAGGTCTACGAGCTGATCCCAGGCCGGATCAACGCCACCGAGATCAGCAAGCGCATGCCGCCGGCGTCGCAGCCGGCGCTGCCCGCAGCCGACCTGCAGACGCTGAGCAGCTGGGCATCGGCGGGCGCGATGCCGAGCGCGCAGGCGTGCGCGATCACCACCGGCGGCGCGACCGGGATGGCCGGCGGCACGGGCACAGGCGTGGGCACCGGCGCCGCGGGCGCGGGCGGCACCACAACGATGCCCATGAGCCCGACCGTGACGGAGGGCACCTCGGACAAGCCCATCGAGTACAACGACCCGATGATGAAGTGCTACCAGTTCTTGGCGCACGATCCGAACGACAAGATGCAGCCCTATCAGGTGACCACGACGCCGGATCAGTACACCAACTTCACCTTCATGCCGGCTTGGCAAGGCATGATGTACGTGCGCTCGTTCCGGGCCGTCACCGGCAACATGCAGGTGATCCACCACTGGCTGTTCTACAAGGACAGCGCGGCGGTTACGGACGGCGCCGTCGGACCCTCATCGGGCGCGCACCCCGATGGCGAGCTGATGGACGGCTGGGCTCCGGGCGGCTCGGACATGTACCTCGCCCCGGACACCGGCGAGGAGATGCCGGGCGACGTCGGTTACACGCTCGAGACCCACCACAACAACGTCACGGGCGCCACTGCGCCGGACGCCTCCGGCATCGAGGTGTGCGTCACTCCGACGGTGCCGGCCAACGTCGCATCGCTCTCCTGGCTGGGGACCGACAACATCAACGGCACCATGGCGACCGGGACGTGCACGCCTACCGGCAACGTGCCGATCCACATCATCGGCGGCTCGCCGCACATGCACCTCAAGGGCAACCGCCAGACCGTGATCATCACGCGTGCGGACGGAACCATGGAGACGCTTCACGACCAGCCGTTCGACTTCAACTACCAGCACTCCTATCCGGACAGCACCATCATCAACCCCGGCGACAGCCTGACCACGACTTGCTACTACAGCTCACCGGCGACCTTCGGCGAGAAGACCACCGATGAGATGTGCTACTATTTCACGCTGTATTACCCCAAGCTGTCGCTCACCAACGGCAATCCGATTGCGACGCTGATCCACGGCCCCAACACCTGCCTGTAGCCGGGTCCGGGCCGGAGCCGCGCCCGCCGGCGGCGCGCGATAACCATTTCGGGTTTGCGGTTCGGGCTCGGATCGCGGAGCCTGCACCGAACCCATGACGAGGCTGCACCTGATCCGCCACGGGCGGGCCACCGCGCTGGAGGCGGATTACGACCAGCTGCACGCCCACGGCGAGCTTCAGGCTCGCCAGCTGGGTGAGCATCTGGCTGCGCGCGGCCAGCGTTTCGATGCGATCTACGTGGGGCCGTTGCGGAGGCAGCTGGAGACGCTGCGGCTTATGCGCGAGGCGGCCGGCGAGGTCGCCGGCGGATGGCCGCAGCCGGTCGTGCTCGACGGGCTGGCCGAGGGTCCGTTCGAGCCGCTGATGAAGCAGCACGTGCGGCCGCGCCTGCCCCACGATGCCGCCCTGGAGGCCCTCGCACTGCGGGTGCGCGAAGCGGCCGGCAAGCCGGACGTGCGCGACCGCGCGCTCAACGAGCTGTTCGACTACATGATCGAGCTTTGGGGCCGGGGCGAGATCAGCAGCCCGGAGCTCGAGCCCCCGGCGGCGTTTGCGGGGCGAGTCGAGCAGGCGCTCGTGGAGATCGTGGAGCGCGAGGGACCCGGGCGTGAGATCGCCGTGGTCTCGTCCAACGGCGTGATCGGCCACCTGTTGGAGCGCGCGGGACAGGCGCCACCGGCCGGGGCGACTCGACACCGCCTGTACAACAGCTCGGTCTCGCTGCTGGAGCTATCTGCGGGCCGCAGTGTCGTGCACGCCTACAACCAGGTCGAGCACATCCGCGATCGCGAGCACCTGACCGTGCTGTGACGCCACGCATCGGGCCAGTTTGATCCCGATCAAAGCTTCGCGTCAGCGCCGGTGCTCACCCGTTGCGGCGCAGGGCAGGGCGGCCACACGCTGACGGTGGGTCGCGGTGGCGTCCGTGAGCGAGCGCGAGAGCACGCGCGTGCGTGCTCGCTCGGGGCTTGGTGCGCGTGGTTCGGAGCCACGAGACCGAAGGGTTCAGGCGTCAGCGACTACGCGTCCAGCAGGGCTGCCACCCGTTCCGCGATCGCCTCGCTTGCGGTGAGCCCCGGCGACTCGATGCCGATCAGATTCACCAGCCCCGGCACGCCGTGCGCGCTCGCCTCCTCGATCACGAAGTCCCGCGCCGGATCGCTCGGCCCTTGCAGCTTGGGCCGGATCCCCGCGTAGTCCGGCGAGAAATCCCGGTCGCGCGCGTCCGGCAGGTAGCGCCGCACCGCAGCCGCGAACAGCTTGCCCTTGGCCGGATCCACGTCGTAACGCAGCTCGTCCACGTACTCCGTGTCCGGCCCCGCGCGCAGGCCCCCGCCCAGGTCGAGCGTCAAGTGGATGCCCAGGCCCGCGTGCACCGGTACCGGATAGATCAGGTGCTGCACGCGACCGCGCAGCGCCGAGCCGAGGGTGAAGTAGTCGCCCTTGCACGGGTGTAGCCGGTAGCCTAGCGCGTCGAGATCGAGCCCCGCGAGCGCCGCCACGCGATCCGCGTACAGCCCGGCCGCGTTGACCACGCGCTCCGCGTGCAGCTCCGCCACCTCGCCCGCGCGCGAGCTCGTGCGCAGGCGGATCCCTCTGCCCCCCGGCTCGAGTGCGTCGACCTCGGTCGCCAGGCAGAGCTCGGCCCCGTGTTCCATGGCCTCGCGCTTGTAGCTCCCGACCAGCGCGTGCGCGTCCACGATGCCGGTTTCGGGCGAGAACAGCGCGGCGACCGCGCGCACGTGCGGCTCGAGCCGCCGCAGCTCCGCGGCTTCGATCATCCGCAGCCCGCCAGCGCCGTTCTGCAGCCCGCGGGCGCAGATCGTCTCGAGCTGCGCTCGCTCGGCGTCCTCGGTCGCCACTACCAGCTTGCCGCACTTGCGGTGCGGCAACGCTTCCCGCTCGCAGCGCGCGTACAGCCGCGCACGCCCCTCGACACAGGTCAGCGCCTTGAGCGAGCCGGGCGCATAGTACAAGCCGGCGTGGATCACGCCGCTGTTGCGGCTGGTGGTTTCCTCGCCGACGGCGCTGCGGCGCTCGATCACGAGCACGGAGCGGCCGCGGCGCGCCAGCCGCGCCGCGCACGCTAGCCCTACCACCCCGGCGCCCACGATGGCGACGTCGATGTCGAAGGTCTGCATGGCTGGCTCGAGTCTACAGCAAGGCCATTCAGCGGCATGAAACAGGAAGACGGGCAGCCGCGAGTGCGCGGAGATCCTGGGTCGAGCGCGTGCGCACCGCCTTGGGCGCGCGGCGATGGGTTGCCCGCGGTGCCTTTGGGCCCGCCGTCCCGGGCGAGTTGACATCCCAGGCCGCCCACCCTAGCTTCCCTACCGACCGTCGTGACTGGCGTTTCAGGTGGAGCCGACCACCGGGGAGCGACGGTGTCTGTGGCCGCGCGCCTGGGCCTGATTCGCCACGCTCAACGAGGAGGCGCGCCCATGCCTGCAGGCTCATTGCTCGATCAATACTTGAAGTCCAAGCTGCCCGGCTACGTGCCGGGCTCGCTCTCACCCGAGACGGTGGCGTTCGCCGCCGCGCTCGACAGCGTGGCGCGCGAGCTGCCGGAGGTGGCGCAGGCCACGCTGCAAGAGCTCCGCGATCAGCGCAGCAAGCTCAAGCTGATCGCCAGCGAGAACTTCGCGTCGCCGGCGGTGCTGCTGGCGATGGGCAACTGGCTGAGCGACAAGTACTCCGAGGGCATTCCGGGTCACCGCTTCTACGCCGGTTGCGACAACGTTGACGCGATCGAGACGCGTGCGGCCGAGCTGGCGTGCAAGCTGTTCGGCGCCGACCACGCCTACGTGCAGCCGCACAGCGGCATCGACGCCAACCTGGTGGCGTTCTGGACCGTGCTCACCGCGCGCGTCGAGAACCCAGCGCTCGAGAAGCTGGGCAAGAAGGCGCTGGGGGAGCTGTCGGAAGAGCAATGGGAGGCGCTGCGGCGCGAGCTGGGCGACCAGAAGATGATGGGCATGGCGCTCGACTCGGGCGGCCATCTTACCCACGGCTTTCGGCCCAACGTCTCGGGCAAGCTGTTTCGCTACTGTAGCTACGGCGTCGACCCCGAGAGCTGCCTGCTCGACTACGACCACGTGCGCGCCCGCGCCAGGCAGGAGCGGCCGCTGCTGCTGATCGCCGGCTACAGCTCCTATCCGCGCAAGATCAACTTCCGCATCTTCCGCGAGATCGCCGACGAGGTCGGGGCCACGCTGATGGTCGACATGGCCCACTTCGCCGGGCTGGTGGCAGGGCACGTGTTCAGCGGCGATTTCGATCCGGTCGCGCACGCGCACATCGTGACCACGACCACGCACAAGACGCTGCGCGGGCCGCGCGGCGGGATGGTGTTGTGCGAGCGCTCTCTGGCCGACACGCTGGACCGCGGCTGCCCGCTGGTGCTCGGCGGTCCGCTGCCGCACGTGATGGCCGCCAAGGCGGTGGCGCTGTTCGAGGCTTCGCAGCCGGCGTTCACGAGCTACGCCACGCGCGTGGTCGACAATGCGCGGGTGCTCGCCGAGGCACTGCTGGCTGGAGGCGCCAAGGTCGTCACCGGCGGAACCGAGAACCACCTGGTGCTGCTGGACGTGCGCGGCTATGGCCTGAACGGCCGCCAGGCGGAAGCCGCGCTGCGCGAGGCCGACCTCACCCTGAACCGCAATGTGATCCCCAACGACCCCAACGGCGCCTGGTACACCAGCGGGCTGCGGCTGGGTACCCCGGCGATGACCACGCTGGGGATGGGCGCTGCCGAGATGCAGGAGGTAGCCTCGATCCTGTGCTCGGTGCTGGCCGCCACCAAGCCGGCCGCCAAGAAGGACGGCCAGCCCTCGCAGGTGAAGTACCAGACCGAGCCCGCGGTGCTACAGCGCGCCCGCGCACGCGTGGCCGAGCTGTTGGCGCGCCACCCGCTGTATCCCGGGATCGAGCTCGGATGATCGCATGATGGGCCAGATCGGAAACGCCTTTCCGGTCTGGTGCACGCCCGCGGCCGGACGACCGCCGCGGTTCGCGCCGCGGACACGCGCGATCAGCGCCGCCGCCGCCGCCGTTGCAGCAGCACCAGCAGCGCCGGCAGCAGGGCCATCAGATCGCCGCTGCCGCCGCCTGCGAGCGTGCGGCAGTCGCAGCCGCCGCCGCCGAGCGTGCCGTTCTTGACCGTGGGGATGCTGGGCTTCTGCTCGCCCGGGCGGCCGCCGCCGTCGGCGACGCCGCCGTCGGGCTGCGACGGCCCCGCGTCGGCGTGCATCGCCCCGCCGTCCAGGCGCGTGCCGCCGTCGCCCGCAAGGCCGCCGTCCATCGACGTCGCAGGCATCCGGCACTGACCTGCGCTCGCGCTGGTCGAGCTGCACTCGAGCCCCTGCGGGCAGCCGTTGCCGTTCTTGCCGCGGCAACCGAGCGCGCACGCGTCGCCCTCGCACACCACGCCGCTGTCGCTGGCGCCGCAGTCGGCATCGCTGCTGCAGGCCTCGCCGACCTTGTCGTCGCGCGGGTCGTTGGGGTCGGTCTCGCCTTTGTCGATGCGTCCGTTGTGGTCCGGATCCTCCAGCCCGTCGGGCTTGCCGCCGAAGTCGGTGTCGTCGTTGACCGGGCTGGTGGTGGTCGCGCCCGCGTCCGCGTCGGCCGTGCAGTGGCCCTGGCCGGCGTCGGTCGCCGCGTCGCCGCAGCCCTTGCCCAGCTCGGTGCCGTCGAACAGCCCGTCGCCGTCGCTGTCCGGATCGAGCGCGTTGAGCGTGCCGTCGCCATCGCTGTCGTCGCTGGGATTGGCCTCCTCGCCGTCGAGCGCACCGTCGTCGTCGCTGTCCGCATCGTTGGGGTCGGTGCCGAGCGTGGCCTCGAGCGGGTCGGACAGCCCGTCGCCGTCGGAGTCGACGACCGAGCCGTCGTCGCCGCCGTGGCCTCGGGTGGGATCGGTCTCCGCCCCGTCCACGATGCCGTTGAGGTTGCTGTCCTCGGAGCCGTCGCTCGCCCCACCCGCGTCGCTGTCGCGCAGCAGCGGCGAGGTCAGCGTGGCGCCCGCGTCGCTGTCGGGCCGGCAATGCCCCTTGCTCGCATCGGTCGCGCTGCGGTCGCAGCCCTTGCCCAGCTCGGTACCATCGAACAGGCCGTCGTTGTCGCTGTCGGTGTCCAGCACGGAGATCAGCTTGTCGCCATCGACGTCGTCGCTGGGATTGGCCTCCTCGCCGTCGAGCGCGCCGTCGTCGTCGCTGTCGGCGTCGTTCGGATCACTGTGCAGGTGCTTCTCGAGCTCGTCGCCCAGCCCATCGTGGTCCGCGTCCTTCACCGAGGCGTCGTCGTCGCCGTGGCCGAGTGTGGGATCGGTCTCGCCGGGGTCGATCGCGCCATCGAGGTTGAAGTCTTCCGACCCATCGCTGGCGCCGCCGCCGTCGGTGTCGCGGGCCACGGGGTTGGTGGTGGTCGCGCCCATGTCGGCGTCGGGTCGGCAGTGGCCGCGCGCGGCGTCGGTGCCGGGGCCGCTGCAGTCGAACCCGAGCTCAGTGCCGTCGAACAGCCCGTCGTTGTCGCTGTCGGCGTCGAGCGCGTTGATCACCCCGTCGCCGTCGCTGTCCTTGTCTGGCGCCAGCTCGCTGCCGTCCGGCACGCCGTCGTCATCGCTGTCGGCGTCGTGCGGATCGGTGCCCAGCACGGCCTCGGCGCCGTCGCTGAGGCCGTCGCCGTCGCTGTCGACGCAGTTGCCGTTGCCGCCGGTGCACTCGCACACGTGCGTGGTGAAGTTGCAGTCGGGCTTGCTCGCGTCCTTGCACTGCGCGCTGGTCAGGCACGCCACGCACAGCTTGGGGCTGCTCGAGACGTCGCAGAAAGGCGTGGGATTGGCGCAGTCCTGGTCGGCCTCGCACAGATCCACGGTGACGGTGGTCGGCGGCGAGCCGGGCTCCACGCCGTTGCCATCGGTGAGCGTGTTCTCGGCCGGCGCGCCCTGCTGGCCCCTGGCGTTGATGACCGCCTGGTTGGAGATCGTCCCACTGGCATCGGCGTTGACCACCACGTGAAAGCGCACCGTGCTGCTCGCACCGATTGCGAGCTCGCCGCCTTGCGTAGAGGTCGCGCCGGCGCCGAGCCGGAAGGTGACGGTGGAGCTACCCGGCGTGAACTCGGCCTGGTCGTCGCCCGAGGCGTCGGTCTTGGCGCCGGCGTTCGCGCCGCTCACGATCTCGAGCGAGCCTGGCACGAACGTGACCTGCGAAGGCAGCGTGTCCGTCAGCACGGTGTTGGTCGAGGTGTCGCTGCCGTTGTTGGTGACCGCGATCGCGTATTCGAGCTCGTCGCCCGGGCGCAACGCGCCGCCGTTGAGGTCGGTCACGGTCTTGGTCGAGGTGGTGAAATCCGGCTTGTAGGTCGAAATCGAGGTGATGAACGCGCCGAGCAGGTAGGTGTCGATGGTGGAGGTGGCGGCGATCGTGGCCGAGGAGTCACCGGCCTGGACCAGGCTGGTCACGTCGACCACGTCGATGTCGACGTTGCTCAGGCTGCGTGGCTCACCGGTCAGCTGTGGCAGGTCGCCTGCGTTGGTGACGGCGCTTCCCAGGAAGGTGCGGCTCGCGTTGAAGAAGTTGTTAGCGGGGTTGAGGCCGTTGGAGAGCGTGCTGCCGTTGAAGGAGAGCGAATCGCCCGGCAGCTCCGCCTCGCCTTCGTACGCGACCACCCCCAGCTTGGCGTCGAAGCCCGCGTTGGGCACCAGGAAGCCGGTGAGCGAAGCCGACGCGTTGCCCACGCTCTGGTCGACCAGATCCAGCCCATCGAAGATCGCGATGTTGCGCGAGGGCTCGCCGCCGAGCCGATACAGCACCACCATGTACCAGGCGATCACCGCGTGGGTATCGTTGAGACCGACGAGGTTCGCCGACTCGATGTCGGCCAGGCGGTACGCGCCGGGGCCTTGCGCCTTGACCAGGCTGGTCACGTCGGCGGTGGACTGATACCAGAAGCGGCCGGTGTTGGCATCGTTGACCATCGCGCTGTCGTCGGCGCTGACCATGGTGTCGAGGCCGGTGCTCGGGCGCTGCACGCGCACGCTGGTGTCGGGGCCGCTCGCGGCGCTGAGCGCGCCCCAGTACAGCCGTGCGTACACCACGTTGGCGTCTTCAGGCAGCACCAGCACGGCCGTGCTGCGCGCGTCGGCCGGCGCTATGGAGGTGTCGGCGAGGGCCTGGCCGCTGCCGGGATCGTCGGCGCGCCAGTAAGCGTCGGGCGCGAAGGTGTTGCCGTCCGGGCAGGTGCCGATGGTGCCGACCACCGGAGCGGGGATCGCCGGAAAGAACGTGGCGCAATCCTGCGCGACCGTGTTGCCGAACAGCACGAAGTCGCCGTGTACGTCCATCTGCACGCGCAGCGCCGGGTCGGCCCAGGCGGTCTGCGCGCGAGCCAGCAGCAGCAACCCGAGCAGCCACCAAGCCCGCGTCCTGCGCGTCGCGCCGACTGCGGGGTTCATTGCGCCGAGGGCGAGGCTGGTCTCGAGCGCTGCGTGCTTCCGGTGAAAGCTTGCCATCTCACTTCTCCTGTTGGCTGTCCTCGCCGGCGCTCGTGGTTGCGGGCTTGCCGTCCAGCTCCTTGATGTGGAACTCGACGCGGCGGTTGTGCTCGCGGCCCTCCGCGGTGAAGTTGCTCTCGATCGGCCTGCGCATCCCGAAGCCGTGGGCCTCGAGGCGCGCGCGCGCGATACCGTGCTTGGTCAGCCACTTGAGCACGCTGTTGGCACGGCGCTGGCTCAAGCGGTCGTTGTATTCGGCCTTGCCCACGTTGTCGGTGTGGCCCTCGACCGCAAGTCGGGTGATCTCCGCGTGCTCTTCGAGGATCTTGCGCACCGCCTCGAGCACGGGATCGCTCGAAGGCAGCAGCTCCGCGCTGTTGGTCTTGAACTCGATGCGCTCGAGGATCTTGATCTGGCCCTGCTCGACGCGCGCCGCCGGGCAGCCGTTCTTGCGCGGGTCCGCGTTGCGCTCGCCAGGCGCATCCGGGCAGGCATCCTCGGTATCGAGCACTCCGTCGCCGTCGCGATCGGGCGGACAGCCGTTCTTGCCGGGGTCGTCGCTCCTGTGGCCCGGGGTGTCAGCGCAGGCGTCCTCGGCATCGGCGACTCCGTCTCCGTCGCGGTCCGCGGGGCAACCGTTCTTGCTCGCGTCGTCGCTCTTCTGGCCTGGGGTGTCGGGGCAGGCGTCCTCGGCATCGGGGACGCCGTCGTCGTCGCGGTCCGGCGGGCAGCCGTTCTTGCGCGGATCGCTGTTCTTCTGGCCCGGCGTATCGGGGCAGGCGTCCTCTGCGTCGACCACGCCGTCGTGATCGCGATCCTGCGGCGGCGGCTCAGGCTCGACCACGCGTTCGACCGGCGGTGGGATGTCGGGGATGAAGTCGAGCGATGCCAACACACGCAGCGCGGGCGCGCCCAGGCCTCGTGTGAGTCCGGGGCCGATCCCGAGCCCGAAGATGAAATCGGGGATGCGGTAGTGGCCGCCCAGCACGACCTCGAACGGCGTCGTCTCCTTCCCGAAGGCGGCGCCCTTGCTGACCACGGTCGAGCCCCACAGCTCCGGCCCCAGCAGCAGCTTGCGATCGAGCACGCGCACGCCGGCGGTGGCCGAGAGCAACAGCTCGCTGCCGGTCGCGACCGTCGCCAGGCGCTCGCCCTGCGCACGGTAGTTGAAGCCGGCGCTGGCCGAATAGGCGAAGGCCGCGATCTCGCCTGCGACCATCACCCGCGGCGTTAGCCGCACCTTGCCGTCGCCGGTATAGGCGTTGCGGCTGCCGCTCGGCAGGTGCAGCTGTAGGCCTGCGGCCAGCGTCACGGCCTCGCCGTACACGCCGAGCAGGCGCACGGCTGCGCCGAGTCGCATGTCGCCCACGCTCGCGCTGGTCGAGGGGGCGAGCGTGGTGGTGCCGAGCGTGGCGGCCTGGCCGGATTGAAACAGCTCAACCGGCAGCTCCACACCGAAGCGCACCCGGTCGAAGAGCGTCAGCTCGCCCCCGAGGTGCGCGTAGAGCTGGTCTTTGAGCAGCGCCGCAACTTCCTTGCCCTGCGCGTCGTAAAGTACCAGCGGCTTGTGCGACCAATCGAGCGTGAGCCCCAGCGCTGGACGCGCGCGGCCGCGCAGGTCGAGCGACTCGCCGACGAACCAGTCGCTGCCGAAGGCGGCGCGCTCGTAGCGATCGAGGGCGAAGCCCTTGCTCTGTGCCTGCGCGGCGCCGGCGGCGAGCCAGGCGCCGAGCGCGAGCGCGGCGCCGAGCATCGCGGGTGCGACTGCGTGCCGCGCGCAGCTGCGGCGGGGCAGGGCGCGGCGGTTGTGGGCGAAGCAACGGCTCCGATCGGCGTGCGGAGCGAGGGCAAATCGCATGGGGATCCGGGCCGCGCGATGTACACAGCCCACGATGCCGGGAGCACTCCGCTGGGCGAGCCGCGACGCCGCCCGATCTTAGCGTGGCGGTCGCCCACAGGTCGAGAGACCGGCGGGCGCGCATGTAGGCAAGCCGCCGGCCCGGCGTCCAGCACGACGCCTGCAGTCTCGATCACGGTTCGGGCCACGCGGGAGCGAAGCGACCCTCGCGGGACGGTGGGGCGGGAGGAACGCGTGCTTCTCCCGATGACAAGAGAACCGAGGGCGCATTGGGGCGGAAACCCGGAACGGGCTTACGAACCGCTGTGCTCGCGAGCGCCCCGCACCGAGGCGACGCGCTCCAGCACGTTGGCCGCGAGCGCGGTCCAGCCGGTCTGATGACTGGCCCCCAGCCCCTTGCCGTGCTCGCCGTGGAAGTACTCGTGAAACAGCACCAGCCCCGCGAAGGACGGGTCCTGCCGGTACAGGCTGGCGTCGCCCTGCCACGGGCTGCGCCCGGCGCCGTCCGGCAGGAAGAGCGCGGCCAGGCGCCGCTCGAGCATCTGGGCCACCTCGCGCAGCGTGCACATGCGGCCCGACCCGACCGGGCACTCGACTCGAAGCGCGCTGCCATAGAAGTGATGATGGCGCTTGAGCGCCTCGATCAGCAGGTAGTTGAGCGGAAACCACACCGGGCCACGCCAGTTCGAATTGCCGCCGAACAGCCCGCTCGGCGACTCGCCGGGCGCGTAGCGCACCTCGCCGTGCTGCCCGGCCTCGTCGAGCACGTACGGATGGTCGGCGTGGTACTTGGACAGCGAGCGCACGCCGAACGGAGACAGCAGCTCGTGTTCGTCGAGCACGTAGCGCAGCACGCGCACCAGGCGCTCGGGCGGGACGATCGAGAGCAGACGCCTTTGCTTGGATGGGTCCTCGCGCATGCACGCGATCTCACCGGTGAGGTCGGGGCGGTTGCTCAGGAACCACTGCACGCGTTCGAGGAACAGCGGCAGCCGAGCGATCTGCGCGGCTTCGAGCGACTCGGCCGCGAACAGTGGAATGATCCCCACCATGGAGCGGACGCGCAGCGGGACGCTCTGGCCCGCGAACTGGGCGTGGTCGTAGTAGAAGCCGTCCTGCTCGTCCCATAGCCCGCTGCCGCCCAGCTCGTTGATCGCCTGCGCGATGGCCAGAAAGTGCTCGAAGAATTTCGAGGCGATGTCGCCGTACGCGGCATCCTCGGCCGCCAGCTCCAGCGCGATCGCGAGCATGGTGCTGGCGTAGAAGGCCATCCACGCGGTGGCGTCGGCTTGCTCCAGCCGCCCGTCGCCGGGCAGAGGGCGCGAGCGATCGAACACGCCCACGTTGTCCAGCCCCAGGAAGCCCCCCGCGAACAGGTTGTTACCGTCCATGTCCTTGCGGTTCACCCAGTGGGTGAAGTTGGCGATGCACTTCTGGAATACCGACTCGAGAAACAGCCGGTCGTGGCCGCGACCCTGTTGCGCGCTGAGCCGGTACACCCGCCAGGCCGCCCAGGCGTGGAGCGGCGGATTGCAATCGCCGAACTCGAACTCGTAGGCGGGAAGGTCTGCGTTGGGGTGCATGTACCACTCGCGGGTGAGCAGCAAGAGCTGCTGCTTGGCGAAGCCCGGGTCGATGCGCGCGGCAGCGACGCACTGAAACGCCAGGTCCCACGACGCGAACCACGGGTACTCCCACTTGTCCGGCATCGAGATCACGTCGCGCGCCCAGAGCTGGCGCCACTGGCTGTTGCGGCCTCTGCGACGCGCGGGCGGCGGGGGCGGTTGCGCCGGATCGCCTTCGAGCCACTGCGGCACGACGTAGCAATAGAACTGCCGCGACCACAGCAAGCCGGCATCGGCCTGGCGAGCCACCTTGCGCTCCTGCGCCGAGAGCGGCGCATCACGCCGCGCCAGGAAGAACTGGTCGGCTTCCTGCTGCCGCCGCTCGAACAGCTGAGCGAATCCCGCGAAAGCCCCGCCGGACGCGAGCTGCTCGCGCGCGCACAGCCTCAGCCTCAGCTCGCGCTGCTCGCCCGCGCCCAGCGCGAGCGTGTACCAGGCCGCGGCCTTGGTGCCGTTCTGCTCCGGGTTGACGGCTGCCCGCTCGCCCCCGCACAGGTGGCGGTGAAACGCGTCCTTCACGTAGGACGAGGCGTTGCGCGCCCCGAACAGCCGCTCGGCGTTGGTCTCGTTGTCAGTGAACAGCAGGCGTGGCGCCGCTCCGTCGAGCGTGTCGCAGGCGAGCGCGTACGCGCCGAGCGAGGGGTGATCGGCCGCCAGCCCGAAGGCGGCGCGGGCGATGCGCCCCTTGGGCCAGTAGCCCTCGCCGCTCCGTCCCCAGGCCCAGGTGTTGCGCAGCCACAGCGTCGGCAGCACCTGCAGCGTCGCCGGCTCGGGGCCGCGGTTGGTGCAGCGGATTCGGATCAGCACGTCCTCTGGGCTCGCCTTGGCGTACTCGACCGACACGTCGAAGTAGCGCCCCTGCTCCAGCAGGCCGGTATCCTCCAGCTCGAATTCGGGCTCGGCCCGGCTACGGGCCGCGTTCTGCTGGCACAGCCGCGCGTAGGGAAACTCCGCCTGCGGGTACTTGTACAGCGCCCGCAGGTACGAATAGCAGGGCGTGGCGTCGAGGTAGTAGTAGAGCTCCTTGACGTCCTCGCCGTGGTTGCCTTCATGGCCGTTGAGGCCGAACAGCCGTTCCTTGAGAATGGGATCCTTGCCGTTCCACAGCGCCAGCGCGAAGCACAGCCGACATTCCCGGTCGCTGAGCCCGAGCAGCCCGTCCTCGCCCCAACGATAGGCGCGGCTGCGCGCGTGATCGTGCGGCAGGTAGCGCCAGACATCGGCATCCTCGGAGTAGTCCTCGCGCACCGTGCCCCACTGCCGCTCCGCGAGGTAGGGTCCGAACAAGCGCCAGTCCTGCTCGCCGCGGTCGGCCTGGTCGAGCCGTTGCTGGACGGGACCCGGGTCCGGGGCCGTCATGAGCGCCGTGCGTCCTGCGCGAAGCTGACCACGCGCTTGATGCCCGAAGGCGGCCCCAGCAGCAGGTCCTCGAACGCTTCGGGCGCATAGCGGCCGGTGATCAGGGCGCGCAGCTGCTGCGGCCAGCGGCGGTGGAGCTCGGACAGGTCGGCCACCGCGTTGCGAAATGCGTCCGGGCCGGCGTTGACGGTGCCGTAGACCAGCTGGTTCTTCAGCACCAGGTTGCGCATCACCGTGTCGGCATCGAGCTCGATTGGACCCTTGCGTCCGGGCACACCGGTGAAGATGAACACGCCGTTGACGCCGAGCGCCTTCATCGCCTCGAACGAGAGGCCGGAGGCGCCGGTGGCCTCGTACATCAGATCGATGTTGCCGATCTCGGCCGCCAGCGCGGCCACCTGGTGATCCTTGGCGCACAGGTAGCGCGCCCCGATCGAGCCGACCCAGCGCGCCTTTTCGCTGTCCGCCGGCTCGAGCGAGTACACCCAAGTTTCGAAGCCTCGAACGCGCAAGGCCATCGCGCCCAGCAAGCCCACGGGGCCGGCGCCGAGCACCAGCGCCCGCCGGCCGTCCTTGCGCGCCTCGCCCCGCGGTACCCATGGCAGGCGGTCCTCGACGTCGACCACCTCGATCAAAGCCTTCTCCGCGATGGTCAGCGGCTCCACCAGCACGCCGACCTCGCGCAGCTCGGCCGGCACCCTGTGCATGTAGCGCGCCTGATCGACCACGCGCTCGGTCATGAACCCGTGGCGGCGGTTGATCCCACGCTCGGTGAATGCGCCCGTCAGGCAGAAGTCCTGGCGGCCAACGGCGCAGGCGGGGCACTGCGGCTGCCCGCACGGCCGCCGCACCATCGTCACCACCAGGTCGCCGGGATGCAGGCCCTCGACCGCGGCGCCCACCTGCAGCACCTCGCCCAGCGATTCGTGCCCGATCACGAGGTAGTCGCTGCCCGCGGGCGGTGAGCCGTAGTCGAAGCGCGCGATCTCGCGGTCGGTGCCGCACACGCCAATGTCGAGCATGCGCAGCTCGACGTCGTCGTCGCGCTGCAAGCGAGGCTCGGGATGGTCGATCACACGGATGCGCTTTTCAGCGGGAAACACGGCGACGGCGCGCATGAGCGACCTC
The DNA here is from genome assembly GCA_963778655.1 of uncultured delta proteobacterium. GTDB lineage: Bacteria > Myxococcota_A > Polyangia > Polyangiales > JAFGIB01 > CAVZVA01. The sequence goes on along the minus strand of CAVZVA010000002.1, from coordinate 235,233 downwards.
CTGAAGGTGGTGGCGGCGGAACCACGCGCGGCGAGCAGGGCGCGGCGCGGCAAGCCGCAGCTACCTTAGCGCCGCCCCGCGGACCGGCCAAGGCGTACGACGTGCGCGTACCGCTTTTCGGATATCAGCAGGAAGACGGGAAGACGGGAAGAGCGATGATTGTTGTCCGCCCGATCGGACGATCTTCCCGTCTTCCCGCCTTCGCGTGTCAGGGCTCTTGCGACGCGAGCGTCGCATCCAGCGCTACATGGCGCGGCGGTAGGCGCCGCCCACCTCGAATAGCGCGTTCGTGATCTCGCCCAGGCTGGCGTGCTTGACCGCCTGCATCAGCGCGGCGAACACGTTGTCGCCACGCCGGGCGCTCTGCCGCAGCTGCTGCAGCGCCGGCGCGCGACGCTCAGCCGCTCGCCCCTGAAATGCGCGCAAGTTGTCGAGCTGGGCCCGCTTCTCCTCGTCGGTGGAGCGCGCCACCGACGGCGGCTCCACGCGAGCGTTCGCCGCGCCGGGGTTCTCGAAGGTGTTGACGCCGATGATCGGCAGCTTGCCCGAGTGCTTGAGCGACTCGTAGTACAGGCTCTCGTCCTGGATCTTGGCGCGCTGGTAGAGCGTCTCCATCGCTCCCAGCACGCCGCCGCGTTCCGAAAGCCGCTCCAGCTCTTGCAGCACGGCTTCCTCGACCAGGTCGGTCAGCCTTTCGATCACGTATGAGCCCTGGATCGGGTTCTCGTTCTGCGCCAGCCCCAGCTCGCGCTGGATGATCAGCTGGATCGCGACCGCGCGCCGCACTGACTCCTCGGTCGGCGTGGTCACCGCCTCGTCGTAGGCGTTGGTGTGCAGGCTGTTGCAGTTGTCGAACAGGCCGGAAAGCGCCTGTAGCGTGGTGCGAATGTCGTTGAATGCCATCTCCTGCGCATGCAGCGAGCGTCCCGAGGTCTGCACGTGGTACTTGAGCTTCTGGCTGCGTTCGGCGCCGCCGTAACGCTCGCGCAGCGCGATCGCCCAGATGCGACGCGCTACCCGCCCGATCACGTTGTACTCGGCGTCGAGCCCGTTGCTGAAGAAGAAGGAAAAGCTCGGCGCGAAGTCGTCGATCTTCATGCCACGCGCCAGGTAGTGCTCGACGTAGGTGAAGCCGTTGGCCAGCGTGAACGCGAGCTGGGTGATCGGATTCGCTCCCGCTTCGGCGATGTGATAGCCAGAGATGGAGACCGAATAGAAATTGCCCACGGCGTGCTCGACGAAGTAGCTCTGGATATCGCCCATCAAGCGCAGAGCGAAGCCGGTCGAGAAGATGCACGTGTTCTGGGCCTGGTCTTCCTTGAGGATGTCGGCCTGCACCGTGCCGCGCACCGTGCGCAGGACCTCTGCAGCGATCCGCGCATAGGTCTCGGCGTCCACCGCCTCGTCGCCCGCGATCCCCAGCAAGCCAAGGCCGAGGCCGTCGTGCCCCTGCGGCAGTGGCCCGCGATACTCCGGCAGCCCGCGGCCAGCGAAGCGCGCGCGCACCTGCTCGAGCCGCCCGCTCTGCCGCAAGTGCTTTTCGACCTGTTGATCGATCGCGGCGTTGAGAAAGAACGCCAGCACGGTCGGAGCCGGACCGTTGATCGTCATCGACACCGAGGTGCGCGGGTCGCACAGGTCGAAGCCCGAGTAGAGCTTCTTGGCGTCGTCCAGCGTGCACACCGACACCCCGGAGTTACCGACCTTGCCGTAGACGTCCGGGCGCTCGGCCGGATCGCGCCCGTAGAGCGTGACGCTGTCGAAGGCGGTGGACAGCCGCACCGCGGGCTGCCCCGCGGCCAGCAGGTGAAAGCGGCGGTTGGTGCGCTCGGGGCCGCCCTCGCCCGCGAACATGCGTCCCGGGTCCTCGTTCTTGCGCTTGAACGGGAACACGCCTGCGGTAAAGGGAAACGATCCGGGCAGACCCTCGGCGCGCAGATAGCGCGCCAGCTCACCCCAGCTGCGGCTGGCCGGTAGCGCCACCCGCGGCAGCTTGGTGTGCGCCAGGGTCTCGACCTGGTTCTCCACGCTCAGCTCGCGCCCGCGCACCTGGTAGTGCTGGCTCTCGGCCTGATAGCGCGCGCAGGTCTCGGGCCAGGCGCGCAACGCCGCGCGCAGCTCGGGCGCGAGCTCCTCGAGCGCCGCCTGATAGCGCGCGCGCAGCGCGCGCCCCGGCTCGCTCGCGTGCGCTGCCGCTCTCTCCTGCGGCAGTGCTTCCGCGATCGCCAGCGGCGGCCCGCCGAAGGCGTGCAGCGCGCGGGCGAAGGCCTCGGCGTCCGCGGCGATCTCGGCCTGGGCCTCGGTGGCCGCGCGGTAGGCGCGCACCGCGCTCGCGATCTCGGCCAGATAGCGCTCGCGCTCGGGCGGCACCACTGCGCCGTGCTGGACCGCCACCTCGAGCGCCGCGGAAGGCGCAGGCACGTCCAGCACCGCCGCGCCGGCCTCGATCGCGCGCTGGCGCAGGTGCTGGTAGAGCCGCTCGAGGCCCGGGTCGTCCCACTGGCTGGCGATGGTTGGGAACACCGGGATCTGCTCGTCCGCGAGGTCGAACGCGACGTGGTTGCGCCTCCACTGCTTGCGCACGTCGCGCAGCGCGTCGGCCGCGCCGCGGCGATCGTGCTTGTTCAGCACCACCACATCACCGAGCTCGAGCATGTCGATCTTCTCGAGCTGCGACGGTGCGCCGAACTCGGGCGTCATCACATACACCGAGACGTCCGCCAGATCGATGATCTCGGAATCGCTCTGTCCGATGCCCGCGGTCTCCACCAGGACCAAGTCGAAGCCCGCGGCTTGCAGCACTAGCACCGCGTCCGCCACTGCCGCCGACAGCGACAGGTGCGCGCGACGGGTGGCGAGCGAGCGCACGTAGACGTTGGGCGCGTGGATCGCGTTGAAACGGATGCGGTCGCCGAGCAGCGCACCGCCGCTGCGCCGCCGGCTCGGGTCGACCAACAGCAGCCCCAGCGTCGCCTCCGGCGCATCCCGGCGCAGGCGCCGCACCAGCTCGTCGACCACGCTGGACTTGCCCGCGCCCCCGGTGCCGGTGAAGCCCAGCACCGGCGCGGGGCGCGTCCTGTGCGCGCGCAGCGCCGCGCGCAGCGCCTCGACGCCAGGCCCGCCCTCGGGGCCAAAGCGCTCGAGCCAGCTGATACTGCGCGCGATCGCCAGCGGCTCGCGCGGCGAAAGCAGCACGCCCTCGGCGGCCGGCGCAGGTGGCTCGGGCCGCCCCTGCGGCTGCAGCATGGCGGCCACCATGCCCTGCAGCCCGAGCGCGCGGCCCTCCTCGGGGCCGAAGATGCGCGCCACCCCGTAGGCTTCCAGCGCGCGCGCCTCGTGCTCGAGGATGGTGCCGCCGCCGCCGCCGTAGACGCGCACATGGCCGGCGCCGCGCGCGCGCAGCTCGTCCAGCATGAAGCGGAAGAACTCGTTGTGGCCGCCCTGATACGAAGATACGGCGATCGCGTCGGCGTCCTCCTGGATCGCGGCGGTGACGATCTCGTCGACCGAGCGGTCGTGGCCGAGGTGGATCACCTCGGCCCCCTGACTCTGCAGCAGGCGGCGCACGATGTTGATCGCCGCATCGTGGCCGTCGAACAGCGATGTCGCCGTGACTACGCGCACGCTGTTGAGGGTAGCACACCGGGGGCGCGCTCACCTTCGCGGGGCGGCCCTGCTCCACCGCGCGGAGCCGCGCGATCCCGGCTACTTGGCGCGCTGCCTGCCCTTGGCCTTGGCCTTGCCCTTGTCGGGCTCGGGCGGGGGGGTCGGAATCGGCCCGCCGTCGAGCATCAGGGTCGGCTCGGGCCCGCGCGCGATACGCACCGCCATCACGATGCCGAGCACCAGAAATAGCACCGAGGCGTACTGCCCCGGCGTGAAGCCGTAGTAGCGCACGTCGCCGCCGTTCTCCGGCGTCTCCCGCAGGTAGTCGAGCATGAAGCGCACCGGCGCGTACAACAGCGGCAACAGCACCAGGAAGAACCCGCGGCGGCGCGGTTTGCGCGCGAGCCACAGGAACAGCCCGGCGGCCGCGGCGCTCCACAGCACCTCGTACAGCCCGAGATCGTGCCGCGGCACGCCCTCGCCGTTGTAGTTGTCGACGGCGAGAAAGAAGTGGCTGACCAGGCCCGGATGATCATGCACCACGAAGCAGCCGCTGCGGCCGAAGAACCAGGCGAATGGGAAGGCGAAACAGAAGATGTCGCCCAGCACGATGATCGACATCTGCTTCTTGTGCCGGAACCAGGCCGCCGCCGCGACCCCGCCGATGAAGCCGCCGTACGATGACAGCCCCAGGTACTTCTTGAACAGCTGAGTCGGGTCGCGCGCGATGTCGAGCAGGTCCGAGGGCTTGTAGAAGGCCGCGTTGAGAAAGTAGCAGGAGACCAGCCCGATCACGATGGTGTAGACCAGGAAGTCCGCGATGATCTGGCGGGGAATGCCGGTCTTCTCGGCGCGCCACTCGGCCATGCGGCTTCCCAGCAGGATGCCGATCGCCACCAGCAGGCCGAAGGGCTGCAGCTTGAGCGTCCCGATCACCGGGAACGGAATCGCCCAGGGATGGAGCTGGAACCAGGGGATCAAGAGGAAGGTGTGCACGACGGGCCCGAACTATAGCAGGTCGAGGCGTTCGTGAAGGCCTCGAGGCCCTTTTTGTCAAGCCAGATCCCGCGATTTCGGGCCGCTGGTGCTCCGCCCGGGTGATGTTGGTCGATGATCGCGTCCGAGGTGGCGCTGAGCGGGGCGTCGGTTGACGAAGGAAGGGTAGCCCCCTTTCGAGGAAAGCGAGGTCGCCGGCGGCACCAGATCGGGCGCGAGGACGATCAAGATCACCCGGGCGCAGGACCAGCGCGTAGAATGCGTGCGCCGCGGGCCTGCTCTGCTCGCGCCGCCTGCGCGATGCCCGAAGACGACGCCAGACTCACGCCCGCACGCGTACCGCTCGCTGACGACGGGCCGCTCGATTATGCGATCTCCGCCGCGCTATGGGGCGCGGGACTGGCCTGGCTGCTGCCGATGATGGGCGTGCAGATAGCCCTCTATCGCGTGGTCGACCCGCGGCGCATTCAATGGCTGGAGCGCCTGTACACGCGCGGGCAGGTCGCGCTCACCGGCTCGCGCTGGCGCGCGGTGGTCGACCCGGCGATCGATCCGACACGGCCCTACGTCTTCTTCCAGAACCACGTCAATCACCTCGACCACTGCACGCTGTACTGCGCCACGCCGCACTTCAAACAGGGTGTGGAGCTGGAGGAGCACTTTCGCTATCCGGTGTACGGCCAGTACATGCGCCGGCGCGGCACGATCGCGGTGCGTCGCGGAGACCCGGGTCAGCTGCGCGTGCTGGTGCGGCGCATGCGCGAGGAGCTCGCGCGCGGCAGCTCGCTGTTGGTCTTTCCAGAAGGCACGCGCACGCTGACCGGCCACCTCGGCGAGCTGCAGCCTGGGCTATTCCGCGTGACCCAACAGCTCGGCGCGCCGATCGTGCCCGTCACCGTGACCGGCATGTACCGCGTGATGCGCAAGGGCTCGTCCTTGATCCGCCCGGGCCACGAGGTCACCGTCTACTGCGACGCCCCGATCGAGACCGCGGATCTCACGCGGCGCGACGTGCCCGCGCTGATCGAACGCGTGCGCGCGGTGATGCAGGGCCGGCTCGACGACTACTGGCAGCGCATCGGCTGAAGCATCAACAGGAGCGCGGGACGGGTCCGACAAGCGCGGAACAAGCGAGGGCCGCAGAAGGAGCGCGAAACCCGGCTCAGAACACGATCTCGGCCACCAGCTCCTCGACCAGCTCCACCAGCTCCTCGAGGCCGCGGCTCTTGTTGTGGAAACGGTCTGCGCCGGCGTCCGCGGCGCTGTGGGCCAGCTCGACCTCGGGCCCGGCCGAGACCAGCACGACCGGCCGCAGCTTGTCCGCTCTGGTCTTGATGCGCTTGCACGCGATGTCGCCTCGGCCGTCCGACAAGATCAGCTCCGCCACGACGATGTGCGGGTCGAAGTGATCGAGCAGACGATAGGTGTCGCTCAGGGTTCCAGTCGCGGTCACGGTGTGGCCGCGCGCCGCAAACGCCCGCGTGAAGATCGCACGCAAGACCGGTGAGGGCTCGACCAGCAGCACGCGCGCGACGCCGCTGGCGGTGCGCGACCTCGGTACGCGCAAGGATTTGGCTGCGCCTGGCGTCGAAGCGCCGCGGTCCCACACAGTGGGCGGCAAGGTACCCAAAACACCTCGCGGTACGCGCAGGTGGTCTCGGCGATCGCGCGGCATCCAACTATTGCAGCTGCAAGTCACATGCCCGAAACCATTGCCAGGCGCGCGTCACATAGACGAATGGTTTCGTGCGGCGCCGCCGCGTCGCCGCCGCAGAAATGAACGCCGCCTTTCACGAGTGAAAGGCCGGCGCCCTCCGCACGCACAAAGGCGCACTCGCTGCGCCTCAGCGCGCGCTGCGCCTCGCACGCGTGCGCACGGTGTAGACGCTGTCGCCGCTGAGGATGCCGCCGCGCCCGAACAGCCGGCCCCACTGCCAGTTGGACAGCCCGAGCTCGGGGCGTCGCAGTGCCTTCTGTCCGTCGACCCAGCGCGTGGGACCGTCGCCGACGAAGGCGGCGTTGATCGCGGCGTAGAAGCGTTCATGCTCGGCCGGATCCTGGCTGAGCAAGCTGGCGATGAACTGCGGGCTGTAGCGGTTGAACAGCGCCACCGCATGTGCCACGTCCTCGACCAGCGTCAGGCTGATCTCCGGCGTCTGCTCCCACTCCCACTCGCGCCCCAGCTCGCTTTCGGCCAGCCGCTCTGCCTGGCGCTCCATCACCGCGCCCTGGGGACGGCGTACGGCGATCTCGCGCGCGAACAGCTCCGCGGGCAGCGCGCCCGCGTGCTCTTCCACCACGTGCAGCTTGAAGCTCTCACCGAGGCGCTCGCCGGCGCGCTGCAGACCGCGCAGCGCCGCGGGCAGCAGCTCGGCGGCGCGCGCCCGCGGCAGGCACAGGGTGTTGAGCGTGTTGCACACCTTGCGGTCGAGCGACGCCAACACCGCGTCCTCGAGCGTCTGTGGCTGCGTGCTGGCCGAAGCGACGATCCAAGCACCGCCGGTTCCGTGCAGGCTCACCGGCACCCCCGCCTGTTGCGCCAGCGCCCCGAGCGTCGCCACCGCGGGTCCAGAACCGCGTGCGACCGCCAGCGACAGTCGCCGGTCGCAGAACAGCGCATGGCCTGCGGCGTGCTCGGGGCTCTCCAGCAAGCGCACCGCGTCCCGCGGCAGCCCGGCCTCGAGCAGGGCGGGAGTCAGCGCCGCGTGCATGATCGCTGCGGCCGTGCGCAGCGCGTCGCGCCCGATGCGCAGCACCACCGTGTTGCCTCCGCGCAGCACGCCGGTCGCGTCCGCCAGCACGTTGGGCCGGCCCTCGAACACGAACGCGACCACGCCCAGCGCCGCGCCCAGCAGCTCGACCGCCCAGCCGTCGTGATCGACGCGCTCGAGCAGCTGGCCGCGCCGGCTCGGGGCGCCGATCCAGCCGCGCAGCCCGGCAGCCATGTCGCGGCGCATGGTGGCGGTCGCCTCCAGGCGCGTGGTCGAGCGGCCCCGGCGCCGCGCATCCGCGAGGTCTTCGCGATTGGCTTCGAGGACTGCGGCCCACGCCGCGTCCGATTCCAGCCTGGCTGCGAAGCCTTCGAAGAAGCGCGAGACATCGGCGTCGCTCGCCGAGCTCATCGCTGCGAAGGCGGCGTGCGCGCGCTCCACGGCCTCGCTCGCCAGGCGGCGTTCCGCGGCCGGGATCAGCAGCACTTCGCTCGTGGCTTCCACCACCACCACGGCGTCGCCGGGCTGGAAGCGCTGGCAGATCTCGTCGGGCACCGCGATCAGGCGGTCGCCCCCGAGCAGCAGCCGCGTGCCGCGAGGCAGCTCCGAAAGCGCTTCGATGCGCGACATGACGCGGCAATGGTGGGAGCCGACCGCCAGCTTGTCAAAGCCCGAACGGCACCGCTGTCAGGACGACAGGAAGCCGGGAAGACGGGAAGAAGCCATCGAAGGCGAGACGGGCGAGCCATCTCTCGTGGGTCCGAGGCCCAGCCTCGCCAGTGTGCTTGAGGCCGGATGATCTCCTGAGGCGCAGCCTCGCTAGCCTTCCGCGCGGACGTCGCTGGGCGACTTGCCCGTCCAGCGCCTCAAGGCGCGGCGGAAGCTGCGGCTGCTGGTGAAGCCCACCGTGCGCGCCACCTCCTCGACCGGCGTCGCGGTCGAGGTCAAGTAGTGCAGCGCCATCCGCATGCGCACCTCGTCGCGCAGCTCCTGGTAGCTGGTGCCGTGCGCGCTCAGCGCGCGGCGCAGCGAGCGCTCACTGGTGTGCAGGGCCTTGGCGAGGTCGCGCACGGTCGGAAACAGCTCGCCCTCGGCTTGCAGCATGCTCCGCACCTTGTGCACGACGCCGTCCAGGCCGAGCAGCGGCGCCAGCTCTCGCTCGCACAGCTCTTCGGCCATGCGCGCGGTCGGCTCGCACGCGTGCACCAGCGGCATCGCCAGCACGGCGGTCGGGACCCGGAGCTCGACCCGCGGGCTCTCGAATTCCACCGGGTAGCCGATCACGTCGCGGTAGCGCTGGCCGTAGCCGGGGTCGGGGTAGTCGAGGTGAACGGTGGTGCCGGTCAGGGGCGCGCCGATCAAGAAGCGGCCCACGTTTGCAATGCACGAAAGCATCGCTTCCATCACGAACGGCTTGTACGGCCCGAGCGGAAACTCGGGGTCGATGTGCAGGACGGTGGTGCCGCCTTCGTCGTGCGCGCGCATCGTGACGTATGGCACCAGCACGCGCTGATAGCGCTCGGCGATCGCGATCGCCGAGCGCAGATCCTGCTGGCTCATCGCGGCGAAGCCCACCACGCCCATGCCAGAGACGGTGATGCGCCGTCCCAGCTCGAGCCCCAGACCCTCGTCGCCGCTGCGTTCGAGCGCGCCCTGGATCAGGTGCAGCATCTGCTCGAACGAAAGCCGCGCCTTGGGGCTGCGCAGCATCGCCGAGGTGATCTCGGTGCCTTCGAGCGCCTGGCTTTCCGGCACGCCGCGCTCCGTGAGCAGCTTGGCCAGCGCCAGCCCGTAACTGGTAGGAAGAACGGGGTCGGAAAAGCCGAGATACTTGCGCACGCCTCGCCCACCACTTCCGCCAACAGCGAGCCTTCGATCGCCGATCGCTGCTGCGCGTGTCCCAACGACATCGCCGAGCACGATCCTGAAGTCAACCCGTAGCAGCCTCGACCAAGCCGGGGCAATCCTAGCATCACGACCTCGTTCGCCCCAACGGTCACCGCAAGGGGACAGATGATGGCGCGCCGGACCTGCGCTGCTCCACGCCCGTACCCGATTTAGCGACTGTAGAAGATCTCTTTGGCCGGGCGGTCGGTCACGGTGTTGTAGGCACCGAAGACCAGGGCGGTCAGCAGCGACAGCCCGACGAAGCACGCCAGCGTCAGGACGACGGTCTTGGCGATGCGGACTCGCCGCTCCTGGGCGACGCTCTGTGCTGCGACGGCGATCGACTCCGGCATGGACGGGGAGCTTAGTATAGCCCCGAACAAATTGGTAAGCACCCCGGCGCGCCCGCAGCCAGGGGCCTGCCGCGGGCCTTGCGGCAGGCCTGAGCCCGCGACCTCCCGGCTCACCCGTGCGCCCTGGTTTCAGGACCTATTCGCCGATGAAAATACGGGTCCGGGGCTGTTCGGCGCGCAGGGCGCTCAGCTCCGGGCTGGGCGGCGCCACCCCAGTGGGCGGCAGCCGCGCCAGGATTGCCGCGATGCTGCGCGCGCGCGCGTTGCTCGAGTCGGTGGCGGTGAACGCCTCCACCGCGGGCGCAGGCCCGACCTTCCTTCCAAGCAGCGCGCGCAGCGAGCGCCACGCGATCGCGCGTACCGCCGGATAGCCGTCGTGCTGCATGGTGTCGAGCAGCAACCCGAGCCGAGCCGGCACAGCGGCCTCGGTCGCGTCGACCTCGCTGCGCCCGAGCGCGTCGGCGGCGATCGCGCGCTGGATCGGGTCGCCTGCCAGCAACAGGGCGGTCACCTCCGCGGTGGACGTGCGCGCTCCGCCCGCAGCGGGCCGGCCCGACCAGCGGCTCAACGCGTCCGCGCTCCAGGCGCGACTCTTGTCCACGTGGCACAGGGCGCAGGCGTCCGGCCGTTCGAGTGGCTCGCGGGTGTCTGCGTGCGGCGAGTCGATGCGGTGGCTGTGGTGCGCGCCGACCAGCCCGTAGACGATGCGCGGCATGTGGCAGCCGATGCAGCGCGCGCCCGGCGACGACGGTCGATGGTGGCTGTGGCGGCTGCTGGCCGCGGCGCTGCGCAGGTCCTGGTGACATCCGGTGCACGCAGCGTCCCCCAGTCGGTCGGGGCGTATCTGCCCGCGCGGGTCGCCGCCGTGCATGGCATGGCAGCCGATGCAGCGCAGGCCGCCACGTCGCGCACAGGCCGACTGGAGCAGCCCCTGGTACTCGTAGGCCGTGAGGCGCGCGGTGCCGTCGCGCCAGAAGCGCGGCGCGAACAGGCCGCGGGTTCCGTTCTGTACGGTGTCGCGCGCGAGCGGCTTGCTGTAGCGAGCCAGCTTCTGGCCGGGCAAGAAGCGATCGCCGTGCTGGTGGACGCGCGCGATGTCGGGCGCAATGCGCTGTCCGTGACAATGTCCGCAGACCTCGTCGCTGCGTGGCCCGGGCAGGCGCGCGGGGTTGGCGATGGTCGGATCGGGCAGCGCGCGCAGGTGCAGAACGAAGCGTCGCAACGGGTCGTGGTTGGCCGCGGCGTGGCGGGAGCCGGGGCCGTGGCAGGCCTCGCAGGCGATCCCAAGCTCGGCGACGCGGCTGCGGAAGCGGCCGCTTTCAGGATCGAGACCGGGGTTGGGCGCGACGTTGTGGCAATAGATGCAGTTGTCGTTCCAGCGGGTGACGTGGCGGTCGTAGTCGGCGCGTTCGACCGATCCGCCGGGAGCATCGAGCACGGGATCGGGCGTGAGGAACGCGCCGTTCATGTGCATGAAGCGGTGCTCCTGGACGTTCCAGGCGATGGGGAGGCGGTAGTAGGCGTCTCCATCGCGCGCGAGGTACTGCTGGTAGCGGCGAGAGCCGACCGTGCGGACGACGACGGCTCGCCAGCGTTCCAGGCCGCCGCGGCGGCTCCACTCGATAACGAAGCGGCCGCGGGCGTCGCGGCGCATCGTGGCCTGGACACCGAGGTAGTCGAGGTGGCCGTGCCGGAAGTCGCCGAGGACGCTCTGGCTGGTGGCTTCCTGGGTCATGGTGCGGTGGAAGGTGCGGTGCCAGCTGGCGTAGTTGCCGGGGTGGCAGGTCTTGCAGGCGCCCGAGCCGAGGTAGCGCGCGCCGCGCAGGTGGAGGGGAGTGGAGCGCAGGTCGTGATCGATGGCGCGCGCGCGCAGGCTGAGCAGGGCAGCGGTAGGCAGGAGGATCGCGAGCACCACCAGTCGAAATCGCCACGCTGGTCGCACGCGGAGAGCTTAGCGTGATGTGCGCCGTCGGAGATGGGCGGTTGGCGCTCGGCTGCATGCCTCGGCACGCCCCCCCAGCCCATCCCGTTCCCGTACGCGTACTCCTGCTCGCCGCCGTAGTCGTGGTCGCTTATGCCTCAACGCCTTCGGTCTGGTGCCCGGCGGCGGCTGGGCGGGGACAGGGGCCCGCGCGGCCTTCGCACTCGCACTCGTAGCCGTAGCCGTAGCCGTAGCCGTGCTCGTGGTCGAATGCGGCTGAGCCTCTCCGGTCTGGTGCACGCGCCGCGCGACCAGGCGGGAACGGCGCCCCAGCGTGCACGCAGGCGCGCCCGGATGGGCCGCGACCGCAGCCAGCCACGCCGGAGGTCGCGTGACCCTCCCGTTAATAAACAAGTGCGGGGTCAGGCATCGGGACGGGGACGCCTGACCCCGCACGGGAAGTCGCGCTCAGTCTGAATCGTGCCGAACAGCCGCCACGACGCGGTTCAAGAACATGGCCGTTTGCGCTTGGGGAACAGGGTTCGCGTCCATGTCCTTGGCCCGTGACCTTGCCGACTTCTTGGGGACAACGGTCCCGGATACTACCCGGGCCGAGAGCGCAGACCCGACACTCGGTGGGTGGGTGGTGCCGCAGTCCCAGCTCTCTCTGGCTTAATGCGGGCCGACCTGGGTTCTGTGACCCAGGGGTGCACCTTTCCTGCCAAAGACTTTGACCGAGCCGGCCAACTGAGCACTTCTGCGCACGCCGCGGCTCACTGCGCCCCGGGCGTGCCCGCTTGCCCCTCGAACGGCGGCACCTGGAGCACGGCCCCATGCTCGGCGCCTTCGGCGCCCGGGTTGCACAGAACGGTCGGGTGCTGCTCCAGCTGCGCCCGCAAGTCTTCCACGCGCTCGCGCTTCACTCGAAACGAGAGCGTGAGCGGACTTTTGCCCGCGCGCTCGCCGGCCCGATAGGTCGCCACCAGCTGCACGGAGCCGGTATCTCCGCTGACGCGATCGGTCGGGGCCTCGACCATGTCCAGGCCGACCAGCTCGCAGCGGCCCGGATAGGCCGCGCTCTGCGTCTGCTGCGGCTCCGCGGGAGGCGGCGCCTGCGTGCCAGCGCAGGCCGCGATCAGCCACGCCGCCGGCAAGAGCCACGCGCCCCGCGGCCGGCGGCAAACGTTGGCGAGCTGCTCCATCTCACGCCTCGGCGCGCGTGATCAGCACCGGGCAGTGGGACAGCCGGACCACGCGCTCGGCGACGCTCCCAGTCAGCGCATGGGCCAACCCGGTGCGGCCGTGCGTGCCCATCACGATCAGGTCGGCGTTCCACTCCCCGGCGTGATCCACGATGGACTTGTAGGGTACGCCCTCCACCACCAGCGTCTCGGTCTTGATGCCCTGGCTGCGATAGGGCCCGGCAAGCGCCTCGAGCTCCTCGGCGAGTTGCTGCCGGATCTTGCCGATCATGTCCGCTGTCGGACCCACGTACCCGGACATAGGCAGCACGTACGCCGGGTTCTGATACGCGTGGATCAGGCACAGCTCCGCGCCGACGCTCTTCGCCAGGCCGGCCGCTTCCTCGAGCGCAGCCTTGGAGTACGAGGAGAAATCGACCGGGCACAGGATCCGCTTGTAATGTCGCATGTTCGAAGGGCCTCTCTGATGGCGGCGAGTGGCTCGTAGGCCCGCGCCGTACACAAAAACATCCCGCCCGAAGGTGCCCCGTCCTGGGGTCTGCGGACCGCTAACTCTACAATATTCTCCGTCGCCTGCGCTGCAACTGTGCGTTCGAGCCGCGGCAGCTGACAGCGGCCGCTGACCCATGCGAGATTCGTGGCTATGGCGCAGTGGCGTCCCGAGCAGCTGCCCGATCTCGCCGGTAGGATCGCGTTGGTCACCGGTGCCAACAGCGGCATCGGCTTCCACGCCGCGCTTGCCTTGGCGCGCCAGGGCGCGCTGGTGCTGCTCGGGTGCCGCGACCGCGGGCGTGGGGAAGCAGCGCTGGCCGCGATCGCGGACGAAGCGCCACCCGGCCGCGCCGAGCTGCTCCCGCTCGACCTCGCCAGCCTGGCCTCGGTGCGGGCCGCGGCGCGCCGCGTGTGCGAAGCCCACGAGCGGCTCGATATCTTGTGCAACAACGCCGGCGTGATGGCGCTGCCGCGCGCGCTCACCGAAGATGGCTTCGAGCTGCAGCTCGGGGTCAATCACTTCGGCCATTTCGCGCTCACCGGGCTGCTGCTGCCGCGCCTGCTCGCCGCCGAGGCGGCGCGCGTGGTCACCGTCAGCAGCACCGCGCACCGCATCGGACGCATCCACTTCGAGGATCTGGACGGCGCCCGTCACTACCAGAAGTGGGCGGCCTACGGACAGAGCAAGTTGGCCAATCTGCTGTTCGCCTACGAGCTGCAGCGGCGCCTGCACGCGGCCGGCGCGCGAGCCATCAGCGTGGCCTGTCATCCCGGCTACGCCGCCACCAATCTGCAGCAGGTGGGGCCGTCGCTGGAGGGCGCTCGCCTCACCTCCGCCGTGTATCGGCTCGGCAACGCGTTGATCGCGCAGTCCGCCGAGCGCGGCGCCTGGCCCACGCTGTGCGCGGCCACAGCCCAATGGGTGCGGGGCGGCGACTACATCGGCCCGGGCGGCCCATTCGAGCTCGCCGGCGCACCGGCGCGGGTGCGCTCGACCTCCCTCTCGCACGACGCGGACAGCGCGCGGCGCCTGTGGCAGATCTCGGTCGAGCGCACCGGCGTCACCTACGCCGAGCTGACTTGAGCCGCGCGGGAGGGTGGGGCCCCAACGAAACGGCCCGCAAGCTCGACCTGGGTTCGGACCACGCGGAACCGAAGCGACCCTCGCGCGAGGGTGGGGCCCCCGCGGGGCCGGGCTTTGCCGATGGGACTGGAGGGGCGCGTGCCCCTCCCGATGTAGCAGCGGGCAGCGGGCTGCTTCAGCCGAGCGCCGCGTCACGCTCGACGCACAGCAGGCGAACCCGCCCGGTGGCCACGATCCGCCGTTGCTCGTCCTCGACCTGCGCTTCCCACACCTGCGTCCTGCGCCCCCGCGTGATCGGGCGTGCCGTGGCGCGCAGCACCCCGCTGCGCACCGCGCGGATGAACGACGTGTGGTTTTCCAGGCCGACCGCGACCATGTCGGGGTTGCGCTCATTGGCGGAGCGCGATGCGCCGATCGAGCACGCGGTCTCGATCGCGGCGCAATACACCCCGCCGTGCACGATGCCCATCGGCTGGTGGTGCGCGGGGCTCACCGTCCACTCGATGACGACCTCGGCCGGTCCTGCGCTGACCACGCGCATGCCCAGCGTTTCCAGCAACCCCATGGCGGTGCTCAGCGCATCCATACTTCGGTGGCGGGACGATAGCAGTCGGCACGGACGCAGGCGAACCCAATGGGACGCTGAGCTCGCCGCCGCGCCGGCCGGCCACGCGCGGCGGCCAAAGGCGTGGTGGGCGCGTGGCATGGCCGGCGCGGCCGTGTGAAGATGGCGCGCGATGCGAAGGACCCTGGTCGTCTCGCTGTGGGTGACGGCGCTGGCGGGCGCAGCGTCGCTCGGCTGCGGGCGCGACCCGTCCCGGCGCAGCGGCCCGGTCGGCGTGCTCACCGGGCGCGTGCGTCTGGCCGACGGCGCAGGGATGCCCGAGTACGCTGCGTTCGATCTCGGACGCCGGCCGCTGCACGAGGCCGGCTCGGAGGCCGAGCCGGCCTCGTGCGCCGCGGCCAACCAGGCCGCCCGCCATCCGGTTCAGCTCACCGCCGACCGAGCTCTGTCGGGGATCGTGGTCGCGGCCAGCGACTTCACGCGCATGCGCGCCCGCGACCCCGTGGTGCATCCGGTGCAGATTCACCGCTGCCGGCTGCAGCCGCCGCTGATCGCCGCGCAGGGAGGCGACTTGCTCGAGCTGCGCAACGACGATGCGTTTCCGTTCCGGCCCATGCTCGGCCCGAGCTACGCCGCGCGCATCTTGCCACCCGGGAGCAAGGTACGCGTACCGCTGCGGCCTGGCACGGTCGACTCGATCTTGTGCAGCCGCGGCGCGCCCTGTGGCCGCACCGATCTGGTGGTCTTCTATCATCCGGTCTACGCCGTGACCGACGCGCGCGGCGAGTTTCGTATCCCCAACTTTCCGGCCGCCGAGCTGGTGCGCGTGAGCGCATGGCACCCGCTGTTCGAGGAGAGCCAGACCTTTGTGTGGCTGGAGCCGGGCGAGCGCGGCCATGCCGAGCTGCTCCTCACGCCCAAGCGGCGCTTCCTGCCGTCGTCCGCCCAGGCAGGCGCGAGCCCCGGCTCCGAGGCGCGCCCGCGCTAGTTGCTGGTCCCGCCCGGAAATGGCTCTTCGGAGAGATGCAACAGCAAGACGGGAAGGCGAGAAGAACAAAACACTCGGGAGCTCCTGTCTTCCCGCCTTCCGGTGGCACTTAGCGCAGCCGGTAGCTGACGAAGGCCGGCGGGGAGAAATAGCTGAGCGTTTCGGGAATCGGGGCGATCCGTCGCTCCTCGCGATCGCGCGAAAGGCCGATCCAGCTCGGAAATGCTGCGCGCGGCACCTGGGTGCGCTGGCCCACCTTCGGCATGCGCTGGCGCACGATTCCGCGCGGGGTCGAGATCAGGAACACGTAGTCCGGATCGTCGAGCGAGCGGTCGAAGGTGAAGCGCAGCGCGGCCGGTGCGCCCTCGATCGAGCGCTCGGATTCGACCCGCATGCCCGGAAGCTGCACCATGGCGCCGGTCTGCATGCGCGCGTCCGCCGCGCGGAACATCGCTTCCTGGCCCGAGCCCAGGAACAGGCCGCCGAGCGGGCTCAGGCGCATGGCGTTGTCGGCGATTCGGTCCAGCTGCAGCGCGAAGGGCGCGGTCGTGATCGGGTAGTAGCTGCGCGGCAGCGGGCGGCCGTAGGCCGACCAGATGTAGGCAAAGAAGAAGGTGGTGGTGAACTCCGCCGACGACAGCATGAACACGCGCTGCTCGGCCACGCGCTTGGGGTCTAGCTCGGCGCCCAACACCCACCGCGTGGTGGTGGCGAAGCTGTCGACCTGCGCGCCGATGTCGTCCCGCAGCGGCGACCAAAGCTGCAGGTGGACCACCAGGACCGCCAGGCCGTACAACGCCATCCAGCGCGGGAGCGGCACCCGCGGTGCATCCAGCAGGCGCCGTCCCAGCTCGCGCAGCAGCAGGGCCGCGAGCGGCGCGAGCCCGAAAAAGGCGGCCATGGTCAGGCGCGTGGATGGAAACGAGCCGACCACCGGGATCAGCGCGAGCAGCGAGCCGAGCAGCAGCCAGCGTAGGCTGGTGCGCTCTTGCGGCGACAGGCCGCGCCAGCAGAAGCGCAGCGCAAGCGCGAGGGCGCCGAGCGCGAGCAGGCCGAGCGCATAGTGGAACGCGCGCCAGCCCGGCAGGCGTACCCAGATCCAGGGCGGGATCAGCGCCCAGCCGAGAATGCTGTCGCGCCACGGCGTGCCGTTGTCCCACCAGCCCGACGGCACGTTCCAGACCATGTCGGCGAAGAACACCGGCACGCGTTGCAGCAGTGCGAGCGCGAAGCGGGCCGGCTCGGCGCCCGGGTCGACGTATTCGCCCGAGCCGCGGGCGCCGTAGCCGAGCACCGCGCGGCCGATCAGGAACGCCAGACCCGGAATCGCGGACGGCAGCAAGGCCAGCGCCCGGCCGCGCCAGGGGCCGCGCTCGCCCAGTAGCTCGAAGGCCAGCAGATAGGCGAACATCGGAAGCACCCATTCGCCGAGCAGCAGCCCGATGCACAATAGCCCGGCGCTCGCGAACGCGTAGCCGAGCCGTCCGCGCTCACGCCAGCGCAGGTGCGCGAGCAAGCCGAGCGCGCCGAACATTACCGCGTAGATGCCGCCGCGATTCGACAGCCACAACACCGGGAAGTGCAGGCTGTCGTCGAGGGCGAACACGAGGGTGCTGAGCGCCGCGATCCCCAGTGGGAACAGCCGGCGGTAGACCGCGCTTGCGGTGATCGCGAGCAGCGCCCAGGCGAAGAGCGAGTGCGCGTGGTAGGCCCACAGGGCGCGGCCGAACAACGCGCGGTCCAGATGCCAGAGCGCGCTCGAGAGCGGACGTAGGAAGGACACGCGGAAGTCGCCCGGGGCCCACCACGGAATCGAGCCAAGGCGCTGCAGCGCGCGTATGTCGCCCGACGTGCCGTCGGCGAAATTGAACAGGTCGAACGCGCCGCGGTGCGCCGCAAAGCGCCCGTCGAGCATGGCCTGCGCGACGTAGTCGTCGGCGAACAGCCCGAGCCGCAGCGTCGGCCAGAACAACCACAAGCCCAGCGCGAGCACCGCCGCGATGGCGGCGGCGTAGGCCCAGCGCGAGCGCTCCCATCGCATGGCCAGGGCCATGGTTGTCGGGGAGCGCACCGCGGTCAAGGGTCGCTGCTACCAGCAGGCGCCGGGGATCGGGCCCGCCGCTCCGACCACGAGACGCCGGCGCGGCGGCGAGATGCTGCTTCGCGCCTCGCCGCGCGTCGCGCTCACGAGAGCCAGCTCAGAACAGGTAGCCGATGCGTAGCAGGTTGAGCTGCGGGACGAACGGGATCAGCTTGACGCCTTTGTTCGCCGCCTTGTTGATCTTGTCCTGCAGGTCCGCGCTCATCATCATGCCCTCGGGCGTGTCCGCGGCCGAGCCGCTCAGCGGGTCGAAGCCGACCTTGGTGCCGCCGAGCGGGAAGTTCAGGTTGAGGTCGATGCCGGCCACGAAGCCATCATGGCCCATGAACCCGAGGCCGAGCTTGATCGCAGGCATGCTCAGCGTGCCCTTGACCTTGACGCTGCCGACCGGTGTGCTGCCGGTCGCCGAGGCGCTGAAGTGTTGATAGGCGAAGCCGCCGCCCAGCCAGAACGCGCCCCCGAACGGGTACCAGCGGCCCTCGACGGTGAACAGCCCCCAGCCGGCCGAGGCGTCGCCGACGGTGATGGTGGGAAGGAACTGGTAGTCGAGGCCGAAGCCCACGAACTGGCCGTAGCGCGCGTGAGCGCCGATGCCGATGACGTTGATCACACCCAGCGTCAGCACCGGGCCCAAGCACAGGTCCTGCAGCACGCACTTGGGCTTGGGTGGGCCTTCTTCCTCCTCTTCGCCCGGAGGCGGCGTGGGGGGCAGCGCGGGCGTCACCTGCGCCGGCGGCGGCGCGGGTTGCGCGGACAGAGCGGGTGCGGGCGCGGGTGCCGGCTCGGTCACGGGCGGGACGGCGGCGCCGGCTTCGGGCGTTGCGCCCGGCGAAGTGGCTGCGGGTTGCAGCGGTGCGGCCTCGGCGGGCACCGGCTCGGAACCGACGGGCGCGGGCTGCGCTGGCGCCGCTGAGGTCGAGGGCATCGCCGTAACATCGGTCGGAGCCTGGGCTACCGGCGGCGCGGCTTGCGGCGCTTGCGCCGGCGGCGCGGCTTGCGGCGCTTGCGCTGGCGGCGCGGCTTGCGGCGCTTGCGCCGGCGGCGCGGCTTGCGGCGCTTGCACCGGTGGCGCGGCTTGCGGCGCTTGCGCCGGTGGCGTGGTCTGTTGCGCCCCTGCCGGCAGCGCGATCCAGGTGGAGACCAGCAGCGTGGCAGCGATCCGTTTTAGTTTCATATTGTTGGATTCCTCTGTTTTCACTGTATCTTTCTGTCGCTTCGCGGCGCTCCGGCTTTGGCCGCATACTTCCGCGTCTCACCTCAACGGGCTCTTCTGTCCCGGTGGCGTTGCTGAACTCAGATCAAGCAGCTCCCCGCGTGATCATTTCCAAATCATAACAAGCCGGCGCGGTGCGCAATAGGCTTCGCGGCATGCCGGGCGCGTGCCGCGGCAAAAGCCTGCGGCTATGTAACCGCACAGTGCACACACGACCACGTTCGACACGCGCGATCGGTGCGCTGCGCTGCGCGCGCCGTGCAAGCACGGCTCACGGCCGGGGCGGCCCGCGCAGCTCGACCACGACCAGCGCGATCGCGGTCCACAGCAGCAGCGCACCGAGCGGCACCAGCCACACCGCGGGCCCCGGATCTCCGTCGTAGATCACCAAGCCGCCCAAGAAGAAGCCGCCTGGCAGCAGCAGCGTGGCCGCGTTCAGCAGCCGTGATGCCAGCTGCAGCCGCGGCGTCAGCGCGCGATCGGCGAGCTTGAGCGTGGCGGCAAAACCGATCTGCAGCAGCGCCAGCCCCACGCCGTGGGCATGCGCCAGCGTCCACATCAACCTGCGCGGCTCGTTCGCCGCACCCAGATAGGCCTCGCTCTTCCATGCGTGCAACGCCTCGAGCGCGGCGCCCAGCGAGACGAACAGAAGCAGCGCGATCCACCCGGTCCGCAGGTGCATGCGGATCGCCGCCGAGACAGGCGGCAGCAGCGGATCGAGCTCGGGCCGGGTGTCTTGCAAGAGCTAGTAGCCGTCCGGTTTCACCAGTCGCGGCGGCGCGGTCGGATCGGGCGGCGCCGCTGCGAAGCCCTCCGGAATGTCGTGCGGGGGCAGAGGGTCGAGCGCGATCGCGCCGAGCAGCTCGGGATGGATCTCGGGCTTGGCCTGCGCGCGCAGCTGCGCAAGCAGCGCGTCAAGCGCGTGCGACTGCTGCTGCGCTGCCAGCCGCTTGCGAATCTTGCCTTCGACCTTGGCCAGCGGGCGCTGCATGGCTGGCATCTCGCCGGTCAGCATGACCACGCTGAAGGCGCCGTCGTGGGCCACCGGTTGCGCGCTGATGGCGCCGACGCGATCGAGCGCGAAGGCTGCATCGACCAGCGCGCGCGGCACGGCCGGCTCGCGCCCGCCCGCGTCTCGGGTGCCGTCGCGTTCGAAGTAGCCGAGCTCGCCGCCCTGGCGGCGGGTGCGTGCGTCGGTGCTGCGCTCGACCGCGAGCGCAGCAAAGCGCCGGCGGTCGGCGCCTTGTAGCTGCGCGATCAGCTCGCGTGCCTGCGCCGCGCTCTTCAGCTGGATGTGGCTGGCGCGCCGCAGCGGCGGCCGCGACAGCTCGTTCGCGTGCGCTCGGTAGTAGTCCGCCACCTGCGGTTGCGGAATCGATGCCGGCGGCACGGCCAGGTCGTGCTGCAGCATCTGGGCGATCGCCGCGCGTGCCACCGCTTCCTCCACGCGCGGGTTGCGCTCGTAGCCGCGACGGGTGGCCTCGAGCACCAGCAGCTCGTAGCGCACCATGTCCTCGAGTAGGCCCCGGCGGCCCTGCTCGGGTACGAGCTCCCGGCGCATCGAGGGTGGCCTGGCGTCGACCACCTGCTGCATCTGGGCGAGCGTGATGCGGCCCCCTGCGAAGGTTGCGAGCGCGGGCTCGTTTCGTGCCGCCGGGGCCTGCGCGGGTGCGGCGGCGGCGGTGTCGGGCGGCGCGCTGTGCGCGCTGCCCAGCCACGACGCGATCCCAAGCGCGGGACCGACCAGCAAGCACATGCGGCGGGAGTCCATGATGGTCGTGATGGTCGTGAGGTGGCGACGGGAAGCGCTGGACAATACCGCGTCGGACGCTACCCGGCGCCGCCTCGATGATCCAGAGCTGCCATCTTGAGCGCCGAGTTGGCGGTTTCGATCCTGCCCTCGGCCAGCCCTGATTTGTACCGCGTTTTCGTGTTGGCAGCGAGGCGTGAACCGTGTATCGAAAGGAGGCGGTTTGGGCTGCGGGTCTTCGAGGTAGGTGCGATGAAGCAGAATCGGCGCATGAGCGCACGGGGCTGGTGTGCGTGGGTTTCGATTTCAGTCATTTGCTTGGGTGCATGCGGGGGCGGCAGTCATGATGGCGGTGGCGCCGGTGCGGGCGGCACGGTCGTGCAGACCCCTGCGCCGTCAGGTGCGGAAGCGCCTACCGGCGGTTGCAAGGCAGGCGACATCGCGCAGTGCACGGGCACCAAGTGCGCCGATGGAACCGAATCCAAAGCGACCTGCTCGAGCTCGGGCACCTACGGTGAATGCATGTGCCAGCAGACATCCTCGGGCGGGTCGGGCGGCAGTGCCGGAGCGGGCAGCGGCACGGGTGGCGAAGCGGGCGGCGAAGCGGGCGGCGAAGCGGGCGGCGGCAGTCCGGCCGCGACCTCCGGCAGCTGGCCGATGATGGGCTACGACACGCGCAACAACTACTACAACCCGGACGAGACCACGCTCAGCGTCGACAACGCGCCCATGCTCAAGGAGAAGTGGCGCTTCACGGTGGCGGGCTACCCGCCCGGGACGCCGGTCGTGGCCGAAGGCAAGGTCTTCGTGATGGCCACCGGCGGCACCTACGCGATCAATCTCGATGACGGCACCCAGGCATGGGCCAACGCCGACATCGCCGGCACCGCGTCGCTCGCCTATTCCGACGGCTTCGTCTACGCGCACGCCTCGAGCGGCGCGGGCCTCTACAAGATCGAGGCGTCCACCGGCAACGTCGTCTGGGGTCCGGTGCGCAGCTACGACCTGAGCTCGTGCGACGGCACGTCCTCGCCGATCATCGCCGGCGGCAAGGTGCTGGTCGGACACAGCTGCGGCGTGGCGGAGGTCTCGGGCGGCGCCGATCAGGCCACGGCCCGCGGCGGGGTCGAGGCCTTCAACATCGACGACGGCACGCGCGCCTGGACGTACTACACGGTGCCGGAGCAGGGCGAGAACGGCGCCATGGTGTGGTCGACCGTATCGGTCGACGAGGAAGCGGGCGTGGTCTTCGCCGGTACGGGCAACAACTACACGATGATGGGGGAAGACTCCGATTCGATTCACGCCGTCGACCTCGGCCAGGGCATGCGCAAGTGGCACACGCAGGTGCGCCAGGGCGACGTGTGGACGCTGCAGTCCGCCTTCTCCGGCATGGCCAGCGACGACACCGACTTCGGCGCCAACCCGATCCTCGCCACGATCGACGGCAAGCAGGTGGTGGCGGACGGCGACAAGGGCTCGGCATTCTGGGTGCTCGATCGTGAGACCGGCGACATCCTGTGGAGCCGCGACGGCCTCAGCAGCAGCCATAACCCGCAGAACGGCGGCGTGCTGATGAACGGGGCCTTCGACGGGACCTACTTCTACGTGGTGGCGAACCAGCCGCCCAATACCGCGATCCTGCACGCGCTCGATCCGGCCCAGCAGGGTGCCGACGCGTGGCCCGCGGTGACGATCCCCTCGACCGTATGGGGTGCGCCTTCGGTCGCCAACGGCGTGCTGGTGGTGCCGGCGGGGACCGCGCTCAACTTCTACAACGCCAAGACCGGCGAGATGCTCAACAGCTTCGAGACCGGAGGCACGATCGCGGCGGGTGCGGCCGCGATCGTGGACGGGCGCGTGATCGTGCAGAGCGGCCTGCAGTATCCGCTCGACGCCACCGCCCAAAACAACAACCTCGTCATCTGCTACGGGCTGTGAGCATGCCTGCGAAGCGAGTCATGATCCGGGCAGCAGGAGGGTTGCTGCTGCTCGCGCTCGGCTGCGGCGGGGGAAGCTCGGGCGGGGGCGGCGCAGGCCAGGGCGGTGGGGGGGGTGCCGGCGGCGGCGCGGCCGACCAGGCGACCTTCAGCGCAATCTACACCGACATCATCGTCGCCACCGGGTGCAACGGGTCCCCGCTGTGCCACGGCGGCGCGACCGGCGGCAACCTGATCATGAACGGCAAGGCCGCCACCTACGCGGCGCTGGTGGGCGTCGCGGCCATGGGCACCAATCTGATCCCGGGCAAGACCCCAGACTGCAAGGACAGCGGGCTCGAGCGCGTGGTGCCGGGCGATCCCGACAACAGCCTGCTGGTCAAGAAGATCGAGCAGACGCCGCCTTGCGGCGACCCCATGCCCCCGACCGGCGTCAAGCTGGCGGATGCCCAGATTCAGCTGATTCGTACCTGGATCCAGAACGGCGCCAAAGACAACTGACGCGGGCTGGTCTGCGGCTGCAGCTCGATGGCAAGCTGCCCGCAGTCGTGCGCAGACCGCTTTACGCGTGGACCGTGTTTCTGGGCGCGCTGCTGCTGTTCCAGGTGCAGCCGTTGTTGGGCAAGCGCCTGCTGCCGTGGTTTGGCGGCAGCCCGGCCACCTGGACCATCTGCATGCTGTTCTTCGAGCTGCTGCTGTTTGGCGGCTACGCGCTGGCCGACGCGCTGATTCGGCGCTGTCCGCCCCGCTTGCAGCTCGGTTGCGAGCTCGCGCTGCTGGGCGCGGGGCTGCTTGCGCTGCCGATCGGGCCCCAGCCCGCGGACCGGCCGCCGAGCCTGCCGCACCCGGCGGCGCAGGTGCTGGGATTGCTGCTACGGCGCGCAGCGCTACCGTACCTCGTGCTGGCGGTGACCGCTCCGCTGCTCCAGCACTGGTACGAGCGCTCGACGCGGCGCTCGCCGTACGCGCTGTACGCGTTTTCCAACGCCGGCTCGCTGCTCGGCCTGCTCAGCTACCCGCTGCTTGTCGAGCCCAGCCTGACGCTCGCCGGTCAGGCGCGGCTGTGGTCGTGGCTGTTCGCCGGCTTTGCGCTGTCGATGGCCGTTCTGGGCGTGAACGCCTTGCGTGCGGCGCCGGTCGACGCGCCGCCCGCGGTTGAGCAGGAGCGCGTCGCCGGCCAGCGCGCGCGCTGGCTCGGGCTCTCGAGCGTGCCGTGCGTGATGCTGTTGGCTGTCACCAACTACATCACCGTGGACGTGGCTGCGGTGCCCTTTCTGTGGATCGCGCCGCTCGCGCTGTACCTCGGATCCTTCATTCTCGTCTTCGCGGAGCGCCGCCTCTACCGGCGCGCGCTGGTGCTGCCGCTGTGGGTGGGGTGCACCGCGGCGCTCGGGGTGAGCTTGTTCGAGCAGGGCAGCGCGCCGCTCTGGCAGCAGCTCGGAGTCCCGCTGCTGAGCTTGTTTGCGTGCTGCATGCTGTGTCACGGCGAGCTCTCCGCGCTGCGGCCCGAGCCCGCGCAGCTCTCGCGCTTCTACCTGTGGGTGGCGGCTGGCGGCGCGGCCGGCGGGATATTCGTGGGGGTGCTCGCGCCGCGCCTGTTCAGCGGTTTCTTCGAGCTGCAGCTGGCCACGATCGCCACCTACGTGCTGCTGCTGTCGGTGCTGTTCGGCGAGCCTGAGGCCGCGCGCAAGCGCGGCGAGCTGCGGCTTTCGTGGCTGGGGCTTGGGCTGGGCATGCCACTGATCGCCGCCACGATCTGGGTGCAGGGACAGGACCGCACGCGCGGCGGCAGCGTGATCGAGCAGCGGCGCAGCTTCTACGGAGTGCTGCGGGTGACCCAGCTCGGCGACGTGACCTTGCTCTCGCACGGGCGCATCCGCCACGGCATGCAGTTTCGCGACCCGCGCCGCGCGGGGCTGCCGACGCTCTACTTCGGCCCCGACTCCGGGGCGGGCCGCGCGCTGCGCCTGCACGGGATCGATCACGCGCGCCGCATCGGCGTGGTCGGGCTCGGGGTGGGCACGCTCGCCTGCTACGGGCGCGCAGGGGACCGTATGCGCTTCTACGAGCTGAGCCCGGACGTGGCCGAGGTGGCTCGCACGCGCTTCAGCTTTCTCTCCCGCTCGCTGGCGTCGATCGAGCTGGTGATCGGCGACGGCCGCATCTCGCTCGAGCGCGAGCCGCCGCAGCGCTTCGACCTGCTGGTGCTCGACGCCTTTGCCAGCGACGCCGTGCCGACCCATTTGCTGACGGTCGAGGCGTTCGCCACCTATTTGCGGCACCTGCGCTCTGACGGCGTGCTGCTCGCCAACGTCTCAAACCGCCATCTGAGCGTGGAGCGCGTGGTCGCCGGCGCCGCCGCGCGCCATGGCCTGACGCTGCGCCTGCTCGAGACGCCCAGCGACGTCGAGCACGGCTACGCCCGCGTACGCTGGGCTCTGCTCAGCCGCAACCCGGCGGTTCTGCGCCCGCTGCTGGCCGGCGCCACGCCTTCGCCGCTGCGCGGCAACCCGGTGGTGTGGACCGACCACTTCAGCAACCTGCTGCAGGTGCTGCGCTGAGGCGGGGGTCGAGAGATAAGAGACAGGAAGACAGGAAGGCGGGAAGGATCGAGTCGTTCCTACGCCCACGACGACGAAGGCGTTGCGGGGGGCCTCAGTAGGTCCCGAGGACGGTTTCTCCGGCCAGCACCCGGGTGCCTGGCTTGCAATCGAAGCGCACGCCGGCGCTGTCCGGCACGTACAGATCGCATTGCGAGCCCATCCGGATCATCCCGATCTTGTCCCCGGCCGCTACCTGCGCGCCCTCGCTCACGAAGCTGTCGCAGTGCCGCACGTAGCGGTCTGCGATCATCACCACCACCGCCGGCACCTCTCCTTCGATCGCGATCGTGTTGCGTGCGTTCTCCGTGATGTAGCGGCTGCCCTGCTCGTAGGGCTGCATATCCCACAGCAAGCGGACGAACGTGCGCGTCTGGTGCAGGTTCTCCCCGCGCGCCGGACGCGGCACCACCCGCGCAATGCTGCCCGGCACCGGCGAGCGGATGTAGTGCACCGACAGCGCCGTCATGTAGATCCCTACCAGCGTCCCGTCCTCGGCGTACGGCACTGCGCCGATCCACTCCTGCAGCGGCACCTCGACGCCCTGCTTGATCGGGCTCGGCACCTGCCCGCCGCGCACCCGCCGCGCGTACAGCAGGTAGCCGTCCGCGGGTGACAAGACCACGCGCCCCTGGGGCGGCGTTCGCACCGGGTCTCGGAAGAAGTAGTAGAAGCGCCACGCCAGAAAGGTGAGCGGGTCCATCGCGATCAACCGGGCGACAAGCGCGCGAGCACGCTCACGATGCGTTCCCGTAGCCGCAGCCCCGAGATGCGATCCAGCCATGCCATCGGGGTGCGGGTCAGCCGCAGCAGCAGGGCCAGGCCCACCGCAGCCGCGAACATCGCGTACTCGACGCACAGCCCCAGCCCGACCCGCAGCGGCCGCGCCCGCAACGCGGACCAGAACAGACCGGGCCCGCTCAGCCGCGTTCCGTGCTCGCTCGTCGTGCTCGCAGCCAGGCTTGGGTTCATGCAGCAGCGGGCGCCCGCGCAACAACGGCCGCCCGAGGTCGGCGGCGGCACCGCGAGGGCCACCAGAAGCCCCACCTATCGCGCCCATCCGGTCAAGTCAACGCGTGCGGTCGCGGGGAGCGCCAGCTTGCAGGCCGGTGCCTGGCGGGGAGGGCGCGTGTCCTGCCCGATACGCGACCAATTGACGCCCCCGAGGCCACTTTGCTACCCCTCCTGCCGGAGCGCGAACAGCGCGGCGAGGGCGCGAGATGGAAGAGACATTCGACCTGTCGTGCTTCGGCAACGAGCCGCTACCGCTCGTGATCTCGCCCAAGCGCAAGACCAGCACAGAGGAGCTGGTCGAGCAGCTGCGTGGCTGCCTGCCCGTATTGCATACGCGTCTACTGGAGCACGGCGGGCTGCTGCTACGCGGCTTTCCGATCGAGGGTGCGGACGACTTCGCCGCCGTAATCGACACGCTGGCCAAGGGTCCTTCGGTCAACTACATCGGCGGCGACAGCCCGCGCCACAAGATCAAGGGCGCCATCTACACCTCGACCGAGGTCCCCCCCGCGGTGAAGATCCCGCTGCACAACGAGATGTCCTTCGTGCGCGACTACCCCAAGCACATCTTCTTCTACTGCGACGTCCCGCCGCCCGAGCGCGGCGAGACCATCCTCGGAGACTCGCGGCGCATCTACCACAAGCTCGATCCGGCCGTGCGCGAGCGCTTCATGCAGCGCAAGCTCAAGTACGTCTCGCGCTACTACGGCGACAGCGCGTTCATGGACTTCCTGAATACGCTGCAGGCCGGGCACAAACCGTGGCGCACGGTGTTCGAGACCGAGGATCGGGCGCAGGTGGAGCAACTCTGCCGCGAGCACGATTTCGAGTTCAGCTGGCACGGCAGCTGGATCACCATCAGCCAGACGCGACCCGCCGCCATCCCCCATCCGGAGAGTGGTGAGTGGGTCTGGTTCAGCCAGCCACATCTCTACGACTTCAACCCGCGCCTGATCGGCTGGTGGCGCTGGGTCGCGGTGAATCTGCTCTACGCGCGTCCCCACACCCGCCTGCACGACGTCTTCCACGCCGACGGCTCGCCGATCGCGCGCGAGGACCTCTATCACATCTTCGACACGCTCGACGCCAACACCGTCGCCTTCCCCTGGCAGCGCGGCGACGTGCTGGTGCTGGACAACGTGCTGTCGATGCACGGCCGCGCCACGTTCAGCGGCAAGCGCCGCATCCTGGCCGCGCTGACCAGCTGAGCCCGTACCTGATCGGTCCCGTCCCGCTGGCAGCGAGGCGCTTGGGGATCACGGGAAGACGGGAAGACGGGAAGATCGAGCGTCGCTCCTTCCCGCGGGAGGCGAGGCGCGGTTGGGGATCACAGCAAGACGGGGTCCTTCGCGTCTTCCCGTCTTCCTGTTTCATGGTTCTGGATTGCTCTACGGCCCTACGTTGGCGATCGTGCCGGAGAGGAAGTCCGAGACGTACTTCGCGATCGACTCCGTGCCCACGCTGCTGTCGTAGAAGCGGTCGCGGAAGATGTGCTGGTGGTAGGTGATGTTGTCGCCGCCCAGAAAGAACGTACCGAGCCGTCCGGTGCCGCCGTAGGTGTCGCGCAGCGCGTTCAGCCCGCCGGTGTACTGGTCGGCGGGGAAGTACGTGCCAGGGTCCGCCTGCAGCAGCACCACCGCCACCGGGTCGGCCGTGTCGTAGTTGGCGCAGTCCTGGAGCCCCACCGAGTAGAACAGGCGAATCACCTCGTCCTCCATGCTCGAGATCACCACCAATGAAGAGTTGGGGTGCTTGCGCAGCAGGAAGTTCGCCAGCAGGAGCAGGCCGCCTCCATCGGCCTGCTGGCACTCGGTGCAATCGGGCGGCAGCGCGGCGTTCAAGCCCCAGGCCTCGCGCCAGCGCTTCTGCATGCACACCGGCATGTGCTGGTCGTCGAACGGCGGCCCGGAGTCGTCTACCACCACGACCGGGATGTCCCCGAATGAGTCCTGCACCATGCTGAAGTTGAGCGCCGCGCCGAACCCGCCCGCGCTCGCACCGGCGAGCACCACCTGCGTGACCCGGCTCTTGAACGTCGGCACGATGCGGCTGATGAACTTCTTCATGTTCAGGTATCCCACGAACTGCTGCGGCGTATCGAGGCCCGGCACCATGCCGTTCGCCTTGGCACCGAAGTGCACGTCGCCGGTGCAGTACGGGATATAGACCTGGCTCCAGTCCTTGAACGGGTTGGCCGCGTTCGAGGTGTCGAAGATGCCGGCTGGCGCGCCGGTGTGGCTGGCGTCGGTATAGGCGCCCGGCTGCTGCCGGCCCGGACCGGCACCGATGGCCGAGCCGATCACGACCTGGCCG
Organism: uncultured delta proteobacterium; assembly: GCA_963778655.1. GTDB lineage: Bacteria > Myxococcota_A > Polyangia > Polyangiales > JAFGIB01 > CAVZVA01. The sequence continues at coordinate 206,497 of CAVZVA010000002.1, read as the reverse complement.
TCGCCGGCCAGCACTTCGTTCACGTTCGAGGGGTTGAAGGCGCAGTAATTCGCGTTGCTGCACGCACCGCCGCCCTCCAGGTAGATCACCAGGCCGGTGCCCGTGCCCTGGTGCACGTAGAGGCCAGCTGGCGACCCGTCGCGGCACTGGGTGCCATCGATCTGGAACCAGTCCCAGCCCGCAGGAGGCGCGGGTGAGACGGAGTCTCCCTGCTGGGGCAGCGGATCGCCCATCGGCGGCGACAGATCGATGAAGCCCGGCGCGCGGTTGGCATTACCGATCGGGTCGGGCGTCATCGAGTTGGGCGGTGGCGTGCCTCCGTCGGTGGTGCTCACGCCGCCATCGCTCCCGCCCCCGCCGCTACCGGCGACGCCCGTGCCCCCGTTTCCGCCGGCGCCGCTCCCGCCCGATCCGCTCGGGCCCGAGCCCGCGCCCCCGGCCGTGCCCCCGCCGCCGTTGCTACCGCCGGTTCCCGCCGGCGCGCTGCTGCCGCCGGTGCCGGTGATGCTGCCGTCAGTCGCGCCCGTGCCACCGGTCGCGTCCGGTTGCTGCATCGGCGCGCCTGCTTTGTTGGAGGAGGGACAGCCCTCGCCGAACGCCGCCAGCCCCGCGCACAACAGCACGTACAACCACCACCGATACCACGACAGCCCAAATAACGACGTAGCGCAACCCTGCACGACAAGACCTCCTGAAGACCACCGCGCCCCCGTCGCCGACGGCTGCCCGCCGGCCGACCGAAATCCGGCGCGATCTACCCGTTCGCTCCGCACGCTTCTGGTCTCAGCGTGTCACCCGCGCACGCACACGGCCTTTACCGGCCCCGTCAAGCGGTTACCTTTCGTCGTCGAAATTCACGCTGCGGCCACGAGCCCGGGCTCGGATTTTGCGTTGACAGCAGCCGCGCGATCGTGAAGCTTGCGGCGCTCGGACCGACGCTGGCCACGCGGCCGGTCCGCGCGTAGCGACGATGCCGGAGCTCAACGCAGCACAGCGGGCCGCGGTCGACCATGGAGACGGGCCGCTGCTGATTCTGGCCGGAGCGGGCAGCGGCAAGACACGTGTGATCACCCATCGCATCGCGACCCTGGTGCGCCGGCGCGGGGTCGATCCCGAGCGCATCCTCGCGGTCAGCTTCACTAACAAGGCGGCCCAGGAGATGGCCGAGCGCATGGTAGGGCTGATCGGCCGCGCGCCCACGGGCAAGCTGTGGCTGAGCACCTTCCACAGCTTCGGCCTGCGCTTCACGCGCGAGGAGAAGCGCGCGCTGCGGCTGCCGGGGCGTTTCGTGGTCTTCGACCAGGCCGACAGCACGGGCGTGGTCAAGGACATCCTGCGCGAGATGCGCAAGGCGGGGGCGGCGCGCAAGCTCGACCCGCAGGCGATCCTGGCGCGCATCTCGCTATGGAAGAACGCGTTGCTCCCTCCCGAGCACGTGCCCGAGTCGGACTTCGAGTACGACGACGTCGCCCGGGAGCTTTACCCGGAGTACGAGGCTCGCTTGCGGGCGATGTGCGCGCTCGACTTCGACGACCTGGTGGTGTTGCCCGTGCGTCTGCTGGCGCGCAAGCCCGAGCTGCGGGCGCGCTGGGCCGAGCGCTTCGACCACGTGCTGGTGGACGAGTTCCAGGACACCAGCAAGGTCCAGCTCGAGTTGCTGAAGCTGCTGGTGAACGCGCGCGGCAACGTGTGCGTGGTCGGCGACGACGATCAGTCGATCTACGCCTGGCGAGGCGCCGACGTGAGCAACATCCTGGACTTCGAGCGTCACTTCGCTGGCGCGCGCATGGTCAAGCTCGAGCACAACTACAGGTCACGCGAGGCGGTCCTCGCGGTGGCGAACGCCGCGATCGCCAAGAGCGGCGGCCGGCGGCACGACAAGACGTTGCGCGCCGCGCGCAAGGGCGGCGATCGGGTGCGGGTGTGCGTGTGCGACGATCCGGTCGACGAGGCCAAGCTGGTGGCCCGCGAGGCGCGCGAGCTGGTGCGCTCGGGGGTCGCGCTCGGCGCGATCGCGGTGCTGTACCGCTCGAATCTACAGGCGCGCCTGGTCGAGGAGGAGCTGCGCACCGAAGGTCTGGCGTATCGCGTGTTCGGCGGCGCGCAGTTCTTCGACCGGCGCGAGGTCAAGGACGTGGCGGCCTACCTGCGCGTGCTGATCAATCCGGGCGACGAGGTGTCGCTGCGGCGCATCCTCAACCAGCCGCCGCGCGGCATCGGGCCGCGGGCGGTCGAGCAGGTGCAGGCGCAGGCGGAGCGCGCCGCGCTGTCGTTTGCGCGCGCGCTGGCCGAGCCGGCGCAGGTCGAGGGGCTCGCCGACGCGGCGCGGCGCTCGATCGAGGCCTTCAACGTGATGATCGCGCGCTTCCGCAAGCGCGCCGCGACAGGGGAGGGCATGGCGCGGCTGGCGCGCGAGCTGGTCGAGGAAGCGGGCGTACGCCACCACCTGGTGGACGCGGCCGAGGGCGGCGATGGCGGCGCGATGCGCTGGGCCAACGTGGAGCACTTCGTCGGCTGGCTGGAGCGCTTCGAGCGCGAGACCGGTGGCGACCGCCGCGGCCTGTCGGGCTTTCTCGAGCGCGTCGCGCTCAACGTAGGTGGCGAGGAGCCGGCGGCTGGCGACGCGATCACGCTGTCGACGCTGCACGGGGCCAAGGGGCTCGAGTTCGACGTGGTGTTTCTGATCGGCTGCGTCGAGGGCCAGCTGCCGCACAGCCGCACCACCGATCCCAAGGTCAGCGAGGCGACCGTGGCCGATGTCGAGGAGGAGCGCCGCTTGTTCTACGTCGGCGTCACGCGTGCGCGCGAGCGGCTGTATCTGTGCCGCAGCCGGCGGCGCATGCTACGCGGGCAGCGCATCGAGCTGACTCCCTCGCGCTTCCTCGACAATCTGCCCGAACCGCACGTGGAGCAGTACGAGCGTCCCGAGAAGAAGGAGCTCGACTTCGGCGAAATCGCCGAGCTCGGCCGCGCCTTCCTCCGCAGCCGCGACGGCGCACCACGGGGATAGCTGCTACGGGAAGACGGGAAGCGAAGAATCCGCCTTGTTCTTCCCGTCTTCCCGTTGCCTCCTCGGGGCTCCCGCTCACTCCAGCAGCTTGGGGTCGAGGGCGTCGCGCAGCGCGTCACCTGCGACGTTGAGCGCGTAGATCAGGAAGAACATCGCCAGCACGGTGCCGGCGAGCGGCCACCAGATGCCCTGCACCAGCTCGCCCGAGGCGTCCGAGATCATCGTGCCCCAGCTCGCGCCGTCCTGCACGCCCACGCCGAGGTAGGTCAGGATCACCTCGCTCTTGATCGCGGACAGCACCTCGAGCGAGGTGGTGATGATCGCCAGGTGCACCACGTTGGGCAGGATGTGGACGAAGATCACGCGGCGGCTGGTGGCGCCGAGCAGGCGCGAGGCCAGCACGTACTCGCGCCCCCGGTGCTTGATGAATTCGCCGCGCACCAGCCGGCACAAACCGACCCAGCCCACGCTCCCCATGGCGATGCAGATCGCCGACATGCCCTTGCCGAGCACGAACGAGATCGCCACCACGATCAGGATCTCCGGCAGCGCCGAGACCACCGAGAACAGCCACACCACCAGCGCGTCGACCCAGCCCCCGTAGTAGCCGGCTAGCGCGCCCAGCACCACGCCGACCGGCACCGCGATCGTCGGCACCAGCAGCCCGATAAGCATGGCGGTCTTGGTGCCGGCGAGGATCTTGTACAGCACTGAACGCCCGAAGATGTCGGTGCCGAGCATCAGGGTCAGGCTGGTGGCCGGCGGCTGGTAGGACGCGCCGACGCGGGCCTGGTAGTCCGGCAACAGTCCCAGCACCCCGAGCGCGGCGATCGCGAGGTAGATCGCGATCGTGACGAAGCACGCGACCACCAGCCGCCGCCTTCTTAGCTGGCGAAACGCTCGCCTCCACAGCGTTTCTCGTTCAGCCTCGCTGCCCATGCGCCGTCCGAGCCGTCAATCCAGCGACACCCGCGGGTCGACCCACGCGTAAATGATGTCGGTCAGCAGAACCACCCCGGAGTAGCCCAGCGCGATGATCATGGTCAGCCCTTTGAGCACGGGGAAATCACCGTTGTTGATGGCGTTGATCATCAAGTCGCCGATCCCCGGCAAGCTGAAGAAGCGCTCCATCAGAAAGGCGCCCAGGATCAGGAAGGGCACCGCGACCATGGTGTAGGTGACGATCGGGATCATCGCGTTCTTGAGCACGTGCCCGAACAGCACACGCAGCTCCCCGACGCCCTTGGCCCGCGCGGTGCGCACGTAGTCGGCCTGGGTCTCGTCCAGGAACACCGTGCGGTAGATGCGCACGTCGGGGCCGATGCCGACCACCAGGATGATCAGCCACGGCAGCACCAGGTATTGCAGCCCCTCGATTCCGGGCGCGTAGCCGCTGATCGGAAACCAGCCGAGCTTGAAGCCGAGGAAGTACTGCATGGCGATGATGTACACCAGGTACGAGATGCTCATCGCCATGATGAAGACCGCCGTCGAGATGCGGTCGAGCCAGCTACCGCGGTAGTACGCGATCAGTAGCCCGAGCGAGACGTTGAGGATGAAGCCGAACACGAACGGCGGTACCGTCAGCAGCAGCGAGACCGGTGCACCGGCCGCGAACATGTCGCTCAGGCGCTCGCCGCTGTTGTAGGAGCGCCCGTAGTCGAAGGTGACGATCTGGCGCAGGAAGTCCACGAACTGCAGCGGCAGCGGCTTGTCCAGGCCCCACTCGTGGCGCAGATCGGCGATCGACTGCGGGGTGGCGTGCTGTCCCAGGGCGACCCGCACCGGGTCTTCACCCACGGTGTTGAACAGCAGGAACACCAGCAGCGCGACGCCGAGCAGTACCGGAATCATCCCGAGCAGGCGACGCACCACGTAGGCCAGCATCAGCGTGCTCCCTTGCGCTCGGCCGCGAGATCGATGTCGACGTACTTCGCAGGAAGGTCGAGCATCATGTTGCGTTTGAGATTCTTGAGCCAGGGCTGCACCAGGCCCACCGCGATTGGCTCCCAGGTGAAGATGATCGGCACGTCCTCGCGGATGATGTCGTTCATGCGCGCGAACAACGCGTAGCGCTCGGGCCCGTTGGGCATGAAGCGCGCCTGCTCGTAGAGCCGGTCGTACTCGGGATTGGAGTAGCTCGAGGTGTTGGGACCGGGAACCTTGTTGGCCGAATACAGCAGCTGGTAGAAGTTCTCGCCATCGGGGTAGTCGGCCTGCCAGCCCGAGTCGGTCATCTGGAAGTTGCCGGTCACCTCGACCCGCTCCAGGAACGCCGAAAAGGTTTGGAAGTTGGCCTTGAGCGTGATGCCTGCCTGCGCCACCTCGGCGCGGTGAAACTCGAACTCCTGGCGCGCGAGCGTGTTGGAATTGCGATACTCGATCGTGATCGGGGGCAGCCCCTTGCCGTCCGGATAGCCGGCCTCGGCCAGCATCTGCTTGGCCTTCGCGAGGTCATGGCTGTACCAGGGGGTGTGCACGTCCAGCTCGCTGCCGGCGATCGGATCGGGCAGCAGCGTCTTGATCGCGACGCCGCGACCATTGCGCATCTTCTGCAGGAAGCCTGGGATGTCGAGCGCGTAGGCCAGCGCCTGACGCAGCGCCTTGTTCTTGCCGACCAGCGCGTCCTTCATATTGAACGCGAAGTACTCGATGGCCAGATACGGCTCGGAGTAAATCGAAAACCGCTTGGCGTACGCGGGCCTGAGGTGGAAGCCCGAGTCGTCGCGATAGGCCATCTTGACGAAGTTGTCGCGGTCCATCCCGATCCAGTCGAGCTGGCCGCTGAGGAAGCGCAGCATCGCGGGCTGTGGCTCCTCGATCAGCGGCAGCTGCACCTCGTCGACCAGCGGCAGTCGCTTGCCGGCGTCGCGCAGCAGACCGCGCTCGGCGTCTCCGGGCGCGCCCTCGCTCGGGTAGGTGAGGTGATAGTGGGGGTTCTTCTCCAGGATGATCACGCCGCGGCGCGAGAACACCTTGATCCGGAACGGGCCGGTGCCGACCGGGTGCTCTTCGAACTGCCGCCCGTAGTGCTCGACCGCCTCGTGCGGCACGATCGAGAGCTGCGACGACGCCAGCGGAAGCAGCGCCAGCGGATTGGCCCGGGTGAGCTGCATGGTGAAGTGGCGTGCGTCCTGCTTCTGCAATCCGCTGATCTGGAGCTTGGCGTAGTCGACCCCCTTGCCCAGGCGCTTGGTCTGCTGGCGGAACGCGTCCATGCCCTCGACCACGCCCTGCATCAGCGAGTAGCTCTTGGCGTTGAGATTGGCGTCGGCGAAGCGCTTGATCGAATAGATTACGTCGTCGGCGGTCAGGGTCCGACCCTTGCCGTGCGGGAAGCACGGGTCGTCGGCGAAGCGCACGTCGCCGCGCAGCTCGAAGCTATAGCGCAGGCCGTCCGGGCTCAGCTCCGGCAGCTTGGTCAACAAGTCGGGCTCGAGCTGGTAGGGCCGCTTCAGATAGCTGTACTGCAGCAAGGTGTCGTAGACGTTGGTCACCACCTCGGCCGAGGCGGAGTCGAACTCCCGCACCGGGTCCAGGCTCTTGTGAGCCGAGGTGCGCAGATAATGAAAGATCTTCTTGGAGCCGCGGCCTGCGCCCGCGCCGCCGCAGCCGAGCTTGCTGCAGGCCGGCAGCAGGCCCAGCAGCAGCACGAGGCTCGCCGCCATCGCTCGCGTCCGAATCCTTGCCGCGGCTCGCCTCACGATGCCTCCTCCGCGCCGGCCGGCGGCGGCAACGCGCCCGAGTGGACCAGGTGGCAGGCCACCCGATGCTCGGGCTTGGTCGAGAGCGGAATCAGCTGCGGCACCTCGCGCTTGCACCGGTCGACGGCGTACTTGCAGCGGGTGTGGAAGGTGCAGCCGCTGGGCGGGTTGCGCGGGCTCGGCACGTCGCCCTGCACCGGCGCATCGCGCCCGCGCCGGCGCGGGTCGGGCTGCGGTACCGACTCGAGCAGCGCCTGGGTGTAGGGATGGCGCGGCGCGCGATAGAGCTCGTCGGTGCCGGCGACCTCCACCAGCTTGCCCAGGTACATCACCGCGACCCGATCCGAGACGTAGCGTACCACGGCCAGGTCGTGCGAGATGAACACGTAGGTCAGGTGCAGGCGCCGCTGCAGCTCGCGCAGCAGGTTGAGCACCTGGGACTGGATCGAGACGTCGAGCGCGGAGACCGGCTCGTCGCAGATCACCACCTCCGGCTCGAGCGCGATCGCGCGCGCGATGCCGATGCGCTGGCGCTGCCCGCCCGAGAGCTCGTGAGGGTAGCGCTGGGCCATGTCCGGGCGCAGCCCGACCTGCTCCAGCAGCTGCAGCACCTTCTGGCGCCGCTCGGCCCGGTCGCCGATGCGGTGCAGCACGAACGGCTCTTCCAGGATGCGCCCGATCGACATGCGCGGGTTGAGCGAAGCGTACGGGTCCTGGAACACCAGCTGAATGCCGGCGCGGGCGCGCTTGAGCTCGTCGGCGCTGAGCGCGAGGAAGTCGCGTCCCGCCAGCGTGATTCGGCCGCGGTCCGGCTCGTACAGCCGCACCAGCACCCGGCCCAGCGTGGACTTGCCGCAACCGGACTCGCCCACCAGGCCCAGTGTCTGTCCGCGCTGCAGGCTGAAGCTGACCGAGTCGACGGCCAGCACGCGCCCGACCTCGCGCTGCAGCACCCCGCCGCGGATCGGAAAGCCCTTGGTGATGTCCTGCACCTCGAGAATGGGCTCGGTCTCCGGCTCGGCGGGGCTCATGCGCGCAGCTCCCGCTGCACCACGTGGCAGGCCACCTTGCGAGCGCCCAGCCCGATCTGCAGCAGCTCCGGGTCGGCCTGCTTGCAGATCGCCTCGGCCCGCGGGCAGCGCGGCTCGAAGCGGCAGCCGCTGGGCAGCTCAGTCAGCGCCGGCACCATGCCCTGCACCGTGTCGAGCGGCGCGGTGCGGTCGCCTTCGAGCTTGGGCCGCGCGGCGAGCAGGCCGATGGTGTAGGGGTGCAGGGGCCGTTCGAACAGCCCGAAGACGTCGCTCTGCTCCACGATCCTGCCGGCGTACATCACCGCGACGTCGTCGGCGATCTCCGCCACCACGCCGAGATCGTGGGTGATGAACAGCACCGCGGTGCCCAGCTCGCGCTGCAGAGTCTGCATCAAGTGCAACATCTGTGCCTGAATCGTCACGTCGAGTGCCGTAGTCGGCTCGTCGGCGATTAGCAGCGCTGGATTGCAGGCCAGCGCCATCGCGATCATGACCCGCTGGCGCATCCCGCCCGAGAGTTGGTGCGGGTAGTTGCGCGCGCGCGAGGCCGCGTCGGCGATGCGCACCTTCTCCAGCATCGCGACCGCTCGCGCGCGCGCTTGGGCGCGCGAGGCGTTCTGGTGCAGCCGGAAGGCCTCGGCCACCTGCTTTCCCACGGTCAGCACCGGGTTGAGCGCGGTCATCGGCTCCTGGAAGATCATCGCGGCGCGGTTGCCGCGGAACGAGCGCAGCTCGCGCTTGCCCAGGGCCATCACGTCGCGGCCCTCGAACACGATCCGCCCGTGCTCGATGCGGCCGGTGCCCTCCGGCACCAGCCGCATGATCGACAGCGCGGTCACGCTCTTGCCGCAGCCCGATTCACCCACGATCGCCAGCGTGTGCCCGCGCCGGAGCTCGAAGCTGACGTGGTCGACCGGCCGGATCACGCCTTGGCCGGTCACGAAGGACGTGACCAGACCCTCCACGCTCAGCACGATCTCGGCTGTGTCAGTGCTCACGCGCCTTCGACCCGACCCTGCTGCCGCTCCTGAACGCTTCTGGGCGGGAGCGGGGCGCTTCCGCACGGCGAGAGCCTACCTCACAATCCGCGGGAAACACGTCAGATCCGACTACCGGCGCGGGCTTCGCCGAGGCGGCGCTCCGACCTCGTGGCCCGCGGCGCCTGCAACGCGCTCAGCCCCCCGCGAGCAGGCGAGCTCACCGGCGTCCGCTGGAGGTCTGCAGCGCGTGCGGCGGCTCGCGCCCGGCGGGCTCCGAGCCGGCCTCGTCGTCCTTGTCCGCTTTGCCCCCGCGGGGCGCCCGGCTCAGGCCCCACTCCTGCAGCCGATACTGGATCGTGCGCCGGCTGATGCCCAACACGGCCGCGGCCTTGGTCGGCGAGTTGCCGCAGGTTTCGAGCGTGCGCAGGATCGCGAAGCGCTCGAGCTCCGCCAGCGTCACCCCTGGGATCATCAGTCGTAGCGGGTCGACCTCGCTGCCGCTCTTGGCGATCGGCAGGTCCTGGGCGTCGACCATGTCGTCCTCGCACAGCACTACCGCCTGCTCGATCGCGTTTTGCAGCTCGCGCACGTTGCCCGGCCAGGGGTGCGAGAGCAGCGCCTCGGTGGCGCGCTGCGTGAGGCCGCGGAGCGGCTTCTCGTTCTCCTCGGCGTAGTGGCGCAGGAAGTGCTCGGCGAGCATGGGGATGTCGCTCGGCCGCATGCGCAGCGGCGGCACGTCCAGGCGCACCACGTTGAGGCGGTAGTACAGGTCCTCGCGAAAGCGGCCGTCCTCGACCAGCTGGGCCAGATCCTTGTTGGTGGCCGCCACGATGCGCACATCCACGCGGATGGTGTCGTTACCGCCCACGCGCTCGAACTCGCGCTCCTGCAGAAAGCGCAGCAGCTTGATCTGCACGCCCGGGCTGATCTCGCTGACCTCGTCCAGGAACAAGGTCCCGCCGTCGGCCTGCTCGAAGCGACCCTTGCGCCGCGTGGTCGCGCCGGTGAACGAGCCCTTCTCATGTCCGAACAGCTCGGACTCGAGCACGGTGTCCGCCAGCGCCGCGCAGTTGAGCTTCACGAACGGACCGTGCCCGCGCTTGGAGTGCGCGTGCACCGCCGCCGCGATCAACTCCTTGCCGGTGCCGGTCTCGCCGTGGATCAGCACCGTGGCGCGGCTCTGTGCGGCCTGGCTGACCTTGCTCAGCAGCCGCTGCATCGAGGGGTGAGAGCCGACGATGCTCTCCACCCTGCCGACCGAAAGTCCGTCCAGGATGCCGTCGCGGGCGCGCTCCACCTCGCGCGCGAGCGCCGGCTTCTCCATCGCGCGTTGCACCACCAGGGATAGCGCCCCCCGGTGCTCGGGCCACTGCAGGCACTGGTCGGCGCCGCGCCGCAGGGCCTCCACGATTGCGGCCGGCGACTCGGAGCGCGAGATCGCGATGAATGCGGTCTGGCCCCCCGCGAGCGCGCGCGCCCGCTCGATCAGCTCGAGCGAGCCCATGCCGGAGAGCTCGAGCCCCACCACCACCGCGTGTGGGCCGGACGACTCCATGAACGAGAGGGCGGCCTCGCCGTCCGACACCGATTCGAGCGCGTAGCCGTGGCCGACGAGCTGGTGCACCAGCGCGGCGCGCAGCGCCTCGTCGTCGGTGACGATGAGGATCTTCGGCTTGGGCTGCTCCACGCAGCCTAAGATAGCCTCACGCGCGCGCAGCCGTCTATCTGGCTCGCCGAGGCCGCCGGTCGTCCCCCGGGCGTTGGGCTCCTCGGCACGTCGTCCGCTAAATGACCGATCACGATTCGGGAACGGCCATGCCGATCGGCCATGTAGCGGTGCGGCGGATGCCGCACCACCGCAAGAGGGTGAATGCGTGAGGCTTTGCCACGTGCACAGGGAGTCGGCGTGACCGCCTGACAATCAAAGGAGAAATCAGAGTTTGCGATTCGATCCCGAAGTGCGAGCTCTGATTTGGAGTCGGCGAATCACCCGAAGGGTCCAGGGCTCATTGCACGAACCGTCGGCACCGATCGCCCGGCCGCGGGAGCCCATGCGGTCTCCCCGAAGCGCGAGGATAGGGGTGGCTATTCCGCCGCTTCGGCTTCCTGGGTCTGGGTTGGTGAGTATCGGAGCGCGGCCATTCGACCGGCACCTCGGGTTCATGCAATGAGCGCTGGAGTGATTCGACTCGCCGGCTGATCGGATGGACGCCCTGGCGTCGCCCACTGTCTGCAGCGGCCGGGGCCGGCGCATTGCCGTGCCGCCCGATCCACCACCCCGCAGCGAACGCCGTATCGAAGGTGCCACCACAATCCAGCCCACCATGTGCTCCGCAGTGTGGCGGGCACGCTTGCAAACCGCGCCAGCCGCTTCGCTCAGATCGTTGTCTGCGGGGCTCAGATCAGCGGCGACGGACCGTGCCGGCTCGAGAAACAACCCGCAAAGACCGCACAAGGGCGCGCCTTCAAGGCGGTCGAGCCTTGAGCGAAGCGGATAGCACAAGCTGCGTCACGGTCCGCGCAGCCCGGCGTGAGCTCAGCCCGGCGCACGCGCTCGAGCCGCGCGTCAGGCCGACTGCTTGCGCTCGCCTGCACTGCCGGGGCCACCGTCGCCGCCGTCGCGAAACGCGGCCGGCGTCACCCCGCCGGTCCAGCGCTTGAATGCCTTGTGCAGCGCGGTGACGTGGGAGAACCCGAGCAGAAAGGCGACCTCGCTCGTAGCCAGGCGCCGGTCTCGCAGGTAGCGCAACGCCAGCTGGTGGCGGGCCCGATCGAGGATCTCGCGGTGGCTCGTGCCCTCCTCGTCGAGCCTGCGCCGCAGTGTGGCCACGCTCATCGCCATCTTGCGCGCCACGGTCCCCATACTGCTATCGCCGCACGACAGTTGCGAGATCACCAGCTCCCGCGCGCGGGCGGTGACGCTGTCGCTGGTGCGCAGGCGCTCGAGCAGCGCGCGTGCGTGCAGCTCGAACGCGGTGTGCAGCCCACGGTCGGCGCGCACCAGCGGCAGATCGAGCCAGGCCCTCCGAATCACGGTGGCCCCCTGCGGCATGCCGAAGCGCACTGGAACGCGCAACACGCGCGCATAGGCAGCGGTGTCGGTAGGCCGCGCGTGCTCGAAGTGGATCTCCTCCGCCAGCACCTCGACGCCGGTGTGGCGCCGCCACAAGCTGAGCGCGCTGGCGGCCACGAAGTCGTTGGCCGCGGGGAGCTGGGGCACGCCGTCGGAGATGCGCCAGCACACTTGCGCGAGCTCGTCGCCCTCCTCGAGGGTGATGGTGGCTGCTTCGTTCATCAAGCGCACGTAGCGTGCCCAGCACTCGATCGCCTCACGTAGGGTCGAGCAGGTGCTGGTGACGTGCTCCAGCACGTCCAGATCGCCGGGCTCGAGGGTCTCGGCGGCGCGCAGGCCGAGCGCGCGATCACCGGTCCTGCGTATGGCGTGGCCGAGCAACTCCATCGCCACGCGGTGCCGTACGCGCGTGTCGGGGTCGGCGAATTCGGCCAGGCCCACGCCCTCGCGCTCGAGGATCGCCATCTCCTCCCGGTTGCCGCCCGCGACGCGCACGAAGGGCCACATCAGGCGGATGGAGAGGCGGCGCTCTCCCGCGATGGGGGCGACCGAGGGCTTGGAGGTCGGTGCTGGGCTCATAGGGTCGCAGATTCTTGCGGGGTGCGGCGCGGCCGCGCGGGACCGGATGTTCTGCCCTACAGTGGCCGGCCGGCGCCAACCCGGGCGAAGGAATCCACCTGCACTGCGCTCCTAGCTTAATGCGGCTCGGCGCGGCTTGCACGCGGGTGCCGTTTCCGCCGGATTTCGGCTCGTCGGCCGGTCGCGTCCCCCTGCCGCGCCTTATCTGGGGCACAATGCCGCCCTGGTAACACACTGCCGTCCCTCACCACCCTGGTCCGGAAAGGAACCCACTGTCATGCATCGGTCCAATGCGATCACCCGACGCGCGTCGCTGGTTGCCGCCCTCGCGCTGCTCGGCTCCGGCTGCTTCGGCTCGTTCGGCGCCACCCACTCGCTCTACAAGTGGAATAGCGAGGTCAGCGACAGCAAGTGGCTGCGCTGGCTGGTGTTCCTGGCTCTGGCCATTCTGCCCGTGTACAGCTTGTTCGTGCTGGCCGACGTGCTGGTGCTCAACACCATCGAGTTCTTCTCCGGCAAGAACCCGATCGGCGAGGGTCACGCGGACCTCGGGGACGGCAACACGCTGACCAGCACCCGTACCGCAGATCCCAACCTCATCCGGCACGAGCACCGGCACAACGGCAAGCTGGTACGGGTGCTGTACGTGCGGCGGGTGAGCGCGCGGGAGATGATCGTGCTCGACGCGAAGATGCGGCCGCTGACGCGCGTGCGCCTCGACGCCCACGGCGCGGTCGAGGTGCACGACGGCCAGGGCCGCCAGCTCTCGATGCTCACGCCGGCTGAGGTGGACCGCGCCAGCGCAGCCGTGCAAGGCGGCGCATCCGCCGTGCAGGCGGTCGCCGCCGAGCTGCAGGCGCAGGCCGGGATAGCACCGAGCTGGCCGGCCTGAGCGGCCGAGGCCGGTCGCTCTTTCCGCCTTCCCGCCTTCCTGTTGGTTCTTCGCGGCGGTCCCGGGATGCGCGCTAGCTTTGGAGCAGTCCCTGCCGCTCGATGAAGCGCACGACCTGGTCCACGCCCTGGCCCGCCTTGAGGTTGGTGAACACGAACGGGCGCTCCCCGCGCTGGGCGCGCGCGTCGCGTTCCATCACCTCGAGCGAGGCGCCGACGTGCGGGGCCAGGTCGATCTTGTTGATCACCAGCAGATCCGACCGGGTGATGCCGGGGCCGCCCTTGCGCGGGATCTTGTCGCCCGCGGCCACGTCGATCACGTACAGGGTCAGGTCCGACAGCTCCGGGCTGAAGGTGGCGCTCAGGTTGTCGCCGCCGCTCTCTACGATGACCACGTCGAGCGCGGGAAAGCGCTCGAGCAGACCGTCGACGGCGATCAGGTTGATCGAGGCGTCCTCGCGGATCGCGGTGTGCGGGCAGCCGCCGGTCTCGACGCCCACGATCCGCTCCTCGGGCAGCGCGCGGGCGCGCAGCAGAAACTGCGCGTCCTCTTTGGTGTAGATGTCGTTGGTCACGACCGCGATCTCGTAGCGCTCTCGCATCGCCTCGCACAGGCGTTGTACCAACGCGGTCTTGCCCGAGCCGACCGGCCCACCCACGCCGACCCGGAGCGCTGGTGTGTTTGCTGTCTGGTTCATGGTGACCGTTTACGGCCTGACGGCAGAGCCGGCAACAAGAGCGATCGGGAGCGAAGCGACCCTCGCGGAGGAGTGGGACCCTGACGGCTTTGCCGGCTGGGCGGGGAGGGCGCGTGTCCTCCCCGGTGAACAGAGCTGCCTCACGAGCGAAAGAGCCGAGAGTACTGGGTTTCGTGCGTGGCGCTCGCGAGCGCGAGCCCTGGGCAGAGGTTGCCGATGTCGTCGTCCCGCAGCGTGGCGCTGTGCTTCGCGCAGCGCTCGATCGCGGGCAGCGCGCGTTCGAGCACGCGCTGGCCGGCGCTCTGCCCGAGTGGAAGCAGCCGCAGGGCCGCGCTCACCATGCTGTCGCAGCAGGCGTAGAAGAAGCCGCTGAGCGCGTCCTCGGGGGCGACGCCCCAGCGCGTCGCGGCCAGCGCGAACATGCAGGTGTAGCTGGGTGGCAGGCCCTCTGGCAGCGGCCGCGCGCCCTCGGGCTCCAGCCCCGAGAGCAGGCGCCGCAGCGCCAGTCCCATCTGCTGGTCCTCGAGCAGCAGCTCGCGGCTCTCGCGAAAAGCGGTCAGCAGCCGCGTCCAGTGCAGCACCGCGTCCCGCTCGTCGTCTCGGAAGGCCTGCAGCAAGCGGCACAGCACCGCGCCATCGAGCGGGCACAGCGACCGCTCCAGCACGTCGATCACGAAGTCGCCCGCGCTGCGCTCGTCGTGCACCCAGCCGGCCGCCACCGCCCCCTCCAACCCACGCGAATACGAAAACCCCCCCACCGGCAACGCCGGGCTCACGAGCCTCAACAACCCCAGTCGTGCTTGCATGCTCATACCCCTGGCGCTCTCCATCGTCCCGGGCTGCGAGCGATCTTCGGTTTCACAGGAGCTCGGGAAGGAGGCTGTTGTTCTGCGAGACGATCCGGAAGGCGCTCGACCCTCAACTCTTCCCACCTTCCTGTTTCACGCTCTTACCCCTGCCCCTGCCCCTGCCCCTGCCCCTGCCCCTGCCCCTGCCCCTGCCCCTGCCCCTGTTCGTGCCCGTGGCCGTGCCCCCCGCCCGCATGCCCGTGCCCCCCGTACGCCCCGCCCTCCGGCTCGAACGGCCCTTGCTCGCTGCTCACCACCAACCCGAGCGCCCGCAGCATCGCGTCCAGCACGTGGTCGTGCTGGTAGCGCAGCACGCCCTGGCCCACCTGCACCGGCACGTGGCGATTGCCCAGATGGTAGGCGCCGCGGGCCAGCGCGGTGGCGTCGGCGGCGCTGGCGGTCGAGAGCGCCTCGTCCGCGGCGCGCACCCGAACCACGAAGCCATCGGCCGCGCGCAGCCGGTCGCCGTCGCGCAGCACGCGCCCGCGCGGCAAGCGCAGCGCTACCTCCTGTCCGCCGTCGAGCCGCGCGCGCAGCCGGCTCTTGCGCCGCAGCTCGAACGGCAGCGTGAGCGTGCCGTCGTACGCGCTGCCGG
Organism: uncultured delta proteobacterium; assembly: GCA_963778655.1. GTDB lineage: Bacteria > Myxococcota_A > Polyangia > Polyangiales > JAFGIB01 > CAVZVA01. The sequence goes on along the minus strand of CAVZVA010000002.1, from coordinate 191,088 downwards.
CCGGGGCGTCCTCTTCGAGCGTGCGGGTCTCGCGCGGGGGCATGGCGCTCAAAATAGAAAATAACGCTGCGCCAGCGGCAGCACCTCGGCGGGCTCGCAGGTCAGCAGCACGCCATCGGCGCGCACCTCGTAGCTCTGCGGGTCGACCTCGATCACCGGCGTGAGGTCGTTGTGGATCAGGTCACGCTTGCACAACGAGCGCGTGCCCTGCACGGCTACCACCTGCTTGCGCAGGCCGAGCATCTCCGCGATCGCACGTTCGCGCGAGGCCGCCGACACGAACGTCACCGAGGTGGCGCTGCGCGCACCGCCCAGCGCCCCGAACATCGGCCGGTAGTGCACCGGCTGCGGCGTCGGGATCGAGGCGTTGGGGTCGCCCATCGGCGCGGCCGCGATCATCCCGCCGACCAGCACCAGCGAAGGCTTGACGCCGAAGAAGGCCGGGTTCCACAGCACGAGATCCGCGCGCTTGCCCACGGCGATCGAGCCGACCTCGGCCGCGAGACCATGGGTCAGGGCTGGGTTGATGGTGTACTTGGCGACGTAGCGCTTGACCCGCAGGTTGTCGTGCGCCGCGGGGTCGCCGGGCAGCGAGCCGCGCTGCACCTTCATCTTGTGCGCGGTCTGCCAGGTGCGGATGATCACCTCACCGACCCGGCCCATCGCCTGTGAGTCCGACGACAGCATGCTGAAGGCGCCCATGTCGTGCAGGATGTCCTCGGCCGCGATCGTCTCGCGGCGGATGCGCGACTCGGCGAAGGCCACGTCTTCGGGGATGTCCGGATCGAGGTGGTGGCACACCATCAGCATGTCGAGGTGCTCGTCGACGGTGTTGACCGTGTAAGGGCGGGTCGGGTTGGTCGACGACGGCAGCACGTTGGGCTCGCCGCAGGCCTTGATGATGTCGGGCGCGTGTCCGCCGCCGGCGCCCTCGGTGTGGAAGGTGTGGATGGTGCGGCCCTTGAACGCTGCCAGCGTGGTCTCGACGAAGCCCGACTCGTTGAGGGTGTCGGTGTGGATCGCCACCTGCACGTCGTGCGCGTCGGCGACGCTCAGGCAGTTGTCGATCGCCGCCGGCGTGGTGCCCCAGTCCTCGTGCAGCTTCAGGCCCATCGCGCCGGCCTCGACCTGCTCGACCAGCGGCTGCGGCTGGCTGGCGTTGCCCTTGCCCATGAACCCCAGGTTGAGCGGCAGCGCGTCGGCGGCCTGCAGCATGCGGTGGATGTTCCAGCGGCCCGGCGTGCAGGTGGTGGCGTTGGTGCCGGTGGCCGGGCCGGTGCCGCCGCCGAGCATGGTGGTGACGCCGCTCATCAGCGCCTCCTCCACCTGCTGCGGGCAGATGAAGTGGATGTGCGCGTCGATGCCGCCGGCGGTGACGATGCTGCCCTCGCCTGCGATGGCCTCGGTGCCCGGCCCGATCACGATGTCGACGCCCGGCTGGATGTCCGGGTTGCCGGCCTTGCCGATGCCGCTGATGCGGCCGTGCTTGATGCCGATGTCGGCCTTCACCACGCCCCAGTGATCGATGATCAGCGCATTGGTGATCACCACGTCGACCACCTCGGAGGCGTTGCGCTGGCTCTGGCCCATGCCGTCGCGGATCACCTTGCCGCCCCCGAATTTGACCTCCTCGCCGTAGATGGTGTGGTCCTTCTCCACCTGCACGAACAGCTCGGTGTCCGCGAGCCGCACGCGGTCGCCCACAGTCGGTCCGTACATCTGCGCGTAGGCCTGCCTGGAAATGCGGGTCATGGCTTGTCCTCGCTGGTGGGTCCCCGTCCCGCGCTCCGCGCGGTCCACTCCCTGCGCTGCGGATATAGTCCCCCCGCCCACCCCCGCCCGTAGTCCTCCGGCGTCTGCCGAGCGGTTCCTGTGCCTGGGCTCGATTGCGGCAGTCTCATGACTCTTTCTCCAGTGCGCCCATCACCTTGGCGTTGAAGCCGAACACGCGGCGCTCGCCGGCCAGCGCCACCAGCTCCACCGTGCGCTCCTGGCCCGGCTCGAAGCGGATCGCGGTGCCCGCCGCGATGTCGAGCCTGAAGCCGTACGCGGCCTGGCGGTCGAACGAGAGCGCATCGTTGGTCTCATAGAAGTGGTAGTGGGAGCCGACCTGAATCGGGCGGTCGCCCTTGTTGGCGACCGTGAGCGACTTGCGCTCGCGGCCGACGTTGAGCTCGAGCTCGCCCGCGGCGGGCAGGATTTCTCCGGGTGTCATCGCAGTGCCTCAGGGGATCGGGTTGTGCACGGTCACCAGCTTGGTGCCGTCGGGGAAGGTGGCCTCGATCTGGACCTCGTGGATCAGCTCCGCCACGCCGTCCATCACGTCGGCGCGGCCGAGCAGCGTGGTGCCGTAGCTCATCAGCTCGGCCACGCTCTTGCCCTCGCGCGCGCCTTCCATCACCGCCGCGCAGATGTACGCCACGGCCTCGGGGTAGTTCAGGCGCAACCCGCGCGCCTTGCGCCGCTCGGCCAGCAACGCCGCCGTGAACAGCAGCAGCTTGTCCTTTTCGCGTGGTGTGAGCTCCATGGCGATTCTCCGATTTCAGGTGGCCCAGATGCGCGGGGGAATCGCGCTGGTGCCGAAGCAACGCGCGCGCAGCACGGCCCAGGCCGCGCGCAGGGCGCGCTGGGCCCGTTCGGCGCTGGGGCCAAGGTACCTGCAGACGAGCGCGTGCGGAAGCTCGCTGCACGCCGCCTCGCCGGGCGCTTCGGCGGCGAGCACGGCGCGCAGCGCCTCTACCACGGCCGCGTCGCGCCGCTCGGCCACGCACACCAGCGTGCCCACCACCGGCTGGCCGCGCAGCCCGACCGGCGAGCGCGCGCCGGGGTCGCCGCCCAGGTAGCACGCTCGCTCCAGCAGCAACGGCTCGCCTTCGCGGTAGATTTGCAGGCGCTGCTCCACGCTGCCGCGCTCGAAGCCTTCGCCCGCCGCGGGCCGCCCCAGGCACAGCACGTCGCAGGCTATCAGCTCGGCCCCAACTCGTAGCTCGATGCGGGTGGTGATCGAGGCGCGCGTGCCCTCGTAGGCGATGCTCTCCTGCGGCAGCCACTCCAGGCGTGCCCCGTGCCCGACCCTGAGCTGATGGTCCTGGTGGGCGGTGAGCGTTGCGCTGCGGTACAGCTTGGTGGCCGCGGGCGTGGTCAGCAGCAGGCGCGCTCCGTCGCCCACGCGCACCTGCAGCGCGAGGTGGTCGCCGCCGACCAGGCCTCCGGGCGGGTGCAGTAGGTAGGCGTGGCAGGTGCCGTCGGCCTCCGGATAGAAGGGGCGCTGCAGCACGAGCGGCCCGTGGTGGCGGCGCCGCGCCACCACGCTGCGGCCCTCGCGCAGCTCGAGCTCGAGCTCAAGGCGAGCCTCCCAGCCGCGCGGGCCGGGCGAAGGCGACGGCTGCTTGGGCGGCATGACCGCGCGTGTCCCGCGAACGGTGGGCGCCGTCAAGCCTATCGCCGGGCGCATTCCGCTCACACCTTGAGATAGCGGTCGACCAGCTCGCTGCCCAGCTCCGGCATGGGGCCGCTGGCCGCGACCCGACCGCGCTCGAGGATACAGAAGCGCTGCGCCACGCGCCGCGCGAAGGGAAGCTTCTGCTCGACCAGCAGCACGGTGATGTTGCGCTCGCTGCGCAGCTTCTCTACCACATCGCCGATCTGCTGCACGATGTTGGGCTGAATGCCCTCGGTGGGCTCGTCCAGCAGCAGCAGCTTGGGGTCGGAAGCCAGCGCGCGCCCGAAGGCGAGCTGCTGCTGCTGTCCGCCGGAGAGGTCGCCCCCGCGCCGCTGCATCATCTCGCGCAGCACCGGGAACAGCTCGAACACCGAGGGCGGGATCTCGCGCTTGCCGTCCGCCCGCGCTAGCACGCCGGTGCGCAGGTTCTCCTCGACCGTGAGCTGGGCGAAGATCTCGCGGCCTTGCGGCACGTAGCCGATGCCGACGCGCGCGCGGCTCTCGGCCGGCTGTCCGATCAGCTCGCCGTCCTGGAAACGAATGCTGCCCGAAGCCGGCAGCAGCCCCATGATGCTGCGGAGCAACGTGGTCTTGCCCACGCCGTTGCGGCCCATCACCACCACGCACTCGCCTTGCGGCACCTGGAGATCGATGTCCCAGAGCGTGTGGCTCTCGCCGTAGAATTGGTTGAGCCGGCCGACTTCGAGCAGCGCCATTACGACCCCAGGTAGACTTCGATCACCTTCGGATCAGCCTGCACTTCGTCCATGCTGCCCTCCGCGAGCACGCGCCCCTCGTGCAGCACGGTGACGGTGCGCGCGATCCGCCGCACGAACTCCATGTCGTGCTCGACCACCACCACGGTGCGCTCGCCGGCCAGCTCGCCCAGCAGCTCCGCGGTGCGGTCGATCTCCTGATGGGTCATGCCCGCGACCGGCTCGTCCACCAGCATCACCTTGGGGTCCTGGACCAGCAGCATGCCGATCTCGAGCCACTGCTTCTGCCCGTGCGAGAGCAGCCCCGCGCGGCTGTGGCGCTGGCCGCTCAGCCCCACGGTTTGCAGCGCGTGCTCGATGCGCTCTTCCTGCTCGGCGCTCAGGCGGGCAAACAGCGTGCGGAACACGCCCTTGTCCGCGCGACAGGCGAGCTCCAGGTTCTGAAACGCGCTCAGCTGCTCGAACACGGTCGGTCGCTGGAACTTGCGCCCGATGCCACAGCGCGCGATCTCGTGCTCGCTCAACTGGGTCAGCTCCACGCGGCTGCCGTCCATGAAGACGCGGCCCTTATCGGGTCGGGTCTTGCCCGTGATCACGTCCATCATCGTGGTCTTGCCCGCACCGTTGGGGCCGATGATGCAGCGCAGCTCTCCGGGGTCCAGCACGAGATTGAGCTGGTCGAGCGCCTTGAACCCGTCGAAGCTCACGGTGACGTCGTCCAACCACAACATCGCGTGGCCCATGACGCCTGGCTGCTTGCCGGCAAGCGGTTGGAAGTGTTCCGTCATGACACGTGGGGCGCGACCTGGCGCGCGCTCTCCTGCGTCTGCTCGCGGCCGGCGGCTTGCTGGCCCTCGTGCGCGCCGGCGCTCTCGACCGAGGGCGGCGCCTGCGGCTGCGGACCGGGGCCGCTCGGGCGTCGTTTGAGCCGGCGCAGGCGCAACAAGCCGAGCGCGCCCTGGGGCAGGAACAGCGTGCACAGCACGAACAAGCCGCCCAGAAAGAACAGCCAGAAGTCGGGATAGGCAGCGGTCAGGTAGCTCTTGAAACCGTTGACCAGCAGCGCACCGAGCGCCGCGCCGGCGAGCGTGCCGCGGCCGCCCACCGCGACCCAGATCGCGATTTCGATCGAGTTCGCGGGCGCGAGCTCGCTGGGGTTGATGATGCCGACCTGCGGCACGTACAGCGCGCCGGCCAGACCCGAGAGCAGGGCGGCGAGCGTCCAGGCGAACAGCTTGTAGCGCACCGGGTCATAGCCTGCGAACATCACGCGGCTCTCCTGGTCGCGGATCGCCATCAACACGCGCCCGGCCTTGCTGGTGATCACATAGCGGCAGATCAGGTAGCCCAGCAGCACCGCCAGCCCCGAGGCTACGTACAGCGTGACCTTGGTGCTCTGCTCCGCCAGTGAGTAGCCCTGGATGGTCTTGAAGTCGGTCATGCCGTTGTTGCCGCCGAAGCCGGTGTCGTTGCGGAACATCAACAGCATCGCCGCGTAGGTCAGCGCCTGGGTGATGATCGAGAAGTACACGCCGCGGATCCGCGAGCGAAACGCCAGGAAGCCGAAGATGAGCGCGAACACGGCGGGCACCAGCAGCGCCGCGGTGCAGGCGACCGCGAAGCTGTCGAACGGCTTCCAGAACCACGGCAGCTCCTTCCAGTCGAGGAACACCATGAAATCGGGCAGCTCGCTGCGGTACACGCCCTGCGTACCGATCGAGCGCATCAGGTACATGCCCATCGCGTAGCCGCCGGCGGCGAAGAACACCGCCTGCCCCAGGCTGAGGATGCCCGCGTAGCCCCACAATAGGTCCATCGCGATCGCCACCAGCGCGTAGCACTCGAACTTGCCGAACAGTGGGATCAGGTAGTTCGGCACGTGCAAGGCCGAGCCTTCAGGCACGGCCAGGTTGAGCAGCGGCACTGCGCCCAGCAGCAGCACGCAAAGCCCGCCGAGCGCCGCCCATTGCAGGGGGGTGTGCAGCTCCGTCAGGCGCGCGCGCAAGGATTTGGCCATGTCAACTCTCCGCGGCGCGACCCTTGAGCGCGAACAGGCCCTGCGGTCGCCGTTGGATGAACAGGATGATGAAGCCCAGCACCAGGATCTTGCCCAGCACCGCGCCGGTGACGGGCTCGAGCAGCTTGTTGACCGCGCCCAGCCCGAGCGCGGCGAACAGCGTGCCGAACAGGCTGCCGACGCCGCCGACCACCACCACCATGAAGCTGTCCACGATGTAGCTCTGGCCGAGCTCGGGGCCCACGTTGCCGATCTGCGAGAGCGCGACGCCGCCCAGCCCGGCGACGGCCGAGCCCAGGCCGAAGGTGAGCATGTCGACGCGCGCGGTGCGGATGCCCACGCAGCGCGCCATGCGCCGGTTCTGGGTGATCGCGCGGACCTGCAGGCCGAGCGTGGTGCGGTTGAGCAGGTACCACACGAACGCGACCACCACCGCGACGAACACGATGGTGGCCAGCCGCGTGTAGGGCAGCACCACGTCGGGCATCAGCTCGAGGCCCCCGGAAAGCCACGAGGGATTGGCCACCGTGACGTTCGCGGCGCCGAAGACCACGCGCACCGTCTGGATCAGGGTCAGGCTGATGCCCCAGGTCGCCAGCAGCGTCTCCAGCGGCCGGCCGTACAGGAAGCGGATGACCGTGCGCTCGAGCAGCATTCCCACCAGCAGGCAGACCAGGAAGGCCACCGGCACCGCAGCGACAAGGTAATAGTCGAGCGAGCCCGGCATGTGCTCTTCGAACACGCGCTGCACGGTGTACGTGCTGTACGCGCCCAGCATCAGCATCTCGCCGTGCGCCATGTTGATCACCCCCATCAGGCCGAAGGTGATCGCGAGCCCGAGCGCTGCCAGCAACAGCACGCTGCCCAGGCTCAAGCCGTAGAACAGGTCGCGGGCGATCCGGACCATCAGCTCCTTGCGCTCGACCGCGCTGAGCGCGATCTTCGCCTCGCGCCGGAGCTCGGCGTCCGGCTCGCGGAAGCTGCCGTCGCTCTTGCGCTCGAGGATGCGCTTTAGCTCGGGCTTGAGCGTGGGGTCAGCCATCTCGCCGATGGTCCGCACCGCGGCCAGCCGTGCAGCCGGGTTGGCGCTGCCGAGGTCGATGCGAGCCAGCGCCAGCGAAAGGTGCTTGCGCACCGCGGAGTCGTGCTCCGCTTTCAGCACCCGCCGCATCGTCTCGGTCAGCTCGGGCGCCGGATCGTCGGCCAGCACCTCCGCGGCCTGCTCGCGCACGTCCGCGTCCTTGGAGCGCAGCTGTAGGCCCGCGATGGCGGTGCTGAGCGCGCGCCGCACGGTGTTGGTGACCAGGGGCTCCTTGAGCCCCTGGCCGGCCGCCACGGTTTGCCCGCTGAAGGGATCGGTCAGGCTGTGGGACTTCTTGTCCAGGATCAACGCCTGCCCGCTGGCGGAGATGCGCAACTTCTCCTGGTCGAGCGCCTGCAGCAGCTTCAGCGCGGCGGGCTCCTCGCTCGCGCCGATCGCCACGATCGCGGCCTGCACCGCCTTGCGATCGTCGGAGCCGAGCTGTACCGCCAGCGCCGGCAGGCTCTGCGCCCGCACGCGGCTCGCGGCCGCGATCGCCAATAACCCCCCGAGCACGAATGCTACCAGCCAGTGACGCGCCGTGCCCGTTGCAACCCGCATGGCCTGTCTCCTCACCTCAGGGTTTGCGCCCGCTCCACGCGGTGAGACCGGGGGAGCGCTTGGCGGTGGGTTGGTGGTCGCGCGGCCGGCATCGCCTGCGAGTGCCGGCCGCGCGTTCATGTAGCGTGTACCGAGACTACGATCGACTGCTCACTTCATCGCCATCGCACCGTACTTCGCTTCGGTGCAGTTGCCGCAGACCCACGGGTAGGTCCAGTCGGCGACCTTCTTCGCGCTGTCCGGGACGTACGGGCTCCAGGGCATGGCGCGGATCGGTCCGTCGGTCTTCCATACCACCTTGAACTGCCCGTCGGGCTGGATCTCGCCGATGAACACCGGCTTGTGCAGGTGGTGGTTGCGCTCGTCCATCTTGATCTCGAAGCCGGAGGGTGCCTTGAACAGCTGACCGGCGACGGCCTGGCGCACCGCGTCGACGTTGAAGGTGCCAGCCTGCAGCACCGCCTGCGCCCACATGTGAATCCCGATGTAGGTCGCTTCCATCGGATCGTTGGTCACGCGCTTGTCGCCGTCCGGCAGGTTGTCTTTCTTGACGTACGCCTTCCACTTCTCGATGAAGTTCTTGTTGAGCGGGTTGTCGATCGACATGAAGTAGTTCCAGGCCGCCAGGTGTCCGACCAGCGGCTTGGTGTCGATGCCGCGCAGCTCTTCCTCACCCACGGAGAACGCGACCACCGGGATGTTCTCGGCCTTCAGGCCCTGGTTTCCGAGCTCCTTGTAGAAGGGCACGTTGGAGTCGCCGTTGATGGTCGAGACCACCGCGGTGCGCTTGCCCTCGGCGAACTTCTTGATCTTGGCGATGATGGTCTGGTAGTCGGTGTGGCCGAACGGGGTGTACTCCTCCATGATGTCGTCGTCCTTGACGCCCTTGCTGTGGAGGAAGTAGCGCAGGATCTTGTTGGTCGTGCGCGGGTAGACGTAGTCGGTGCCGAGCAGCACGAAGCGCTTGGCGCCGCCGCCGGCCTCGCTCATCAGGTACTCGACCGCGGGGATCGCCTGCTGGTTGGGCGCGGCGCCGGTGTAAAAGACGTTGTAGGAGGACTCTTCACCCTCGTACTGCACCGGGTAGAACAACAGGCCGTTGAGCTCCTCGAACACGGGCAGCACCGACTTGCGCGAGACCGAGGTCCAGCAGCCGAAAGTTACCGCGACCTTTTCTTTCTCGATCAGCTCGCGCGCCTTTTCTGCAAACAGCGGCCAGTTGGACGCCGGGTCGACCACCACCGGCTGCAGCTTCCTGCCGAGCAGCCCGCCCTGCGCGTTGATCTCCTCGATCGTCATCAGGGCGACGTCCTTGAGCGAGGTCTCGCTGATCGCCATCGTGCCCGACAGCGAGTGGAGGATGCCGATCTTGACCGGTCCGGTGTCGTCGGCCTTGGGGCCCGCGGCGGCAGGTGCGGCCGCCGGCGCTTCCGCCTTGGGCTGCTCCGCCGGCGCCTGCTCGGCTGGTTTCTGACACCCGGCCAGAAGCCCCAGCATGAGACTCAACGTCGTGGCTATGTGCGTGCGCATCATCTTGCTCCAATCTCTCGAGGTCTCGATCCAGTTCAAGCGCCGACTTTGGCCTGGTTGAGGGGCCAGGCCGTCGTCCATCCGCGGCGTTGCGGCCGGGCGCAGCCGGTCGCGTCGCAAGCTGGAACAGGGCTAATCGGCGCACATTTCCGAGCCGTGTCGTGGGAGTTAACTTTCAGCCGGCGCAGGGCTGCGCGCGCTTGCCGGGCGGGCTCGAGGGTTCGGCGCCACCGCTCGCGCGGCTGCTCGTTAGAGTTGAAATTCCGGGATGTTCGGGCTGCGGTTGGGCGTCACCGGCGACTCCGGCCGGCCGTCTTTCCAGGGGCCCTGCTCCCTGCTATGAAGGCGCAGCCGGAAGCCTCGGGCCACCGGCATCGAAAGGGAACGAACCGTGCAACTCAGGCAAAGCGTAACGCTGCTCACCGTCTCGCGCGCTCGCCGCTGGCTGCTGCCGGCGCTGCTGTGTGTCGCCGCTTGCAACAACCTCGGGGGCAAGAAGCAGCCGCCCGCCAGCCCCACCGCGTGCGCCGACTACGCCAAAAAGGTGTGCGGCGAGGCCGGGGAGAAGTCGGGCACGTGCACCACGATGACCGAGGCCACCAAGCTGATGCCCCCGGCCGCGTGCGCCGCCGCCTCGGCCGACTTCGCCGTCACCAAGCAGAAGCTCGGCGAGGCGCGCAAGACCTGCGACGAGCTGTCGACCAAGCTTTGCGCGGAGATCGGCCCGAAGACCGACACCTGCGAAATGGTCAAGACCCAGACCAAGACCTTCCCCCCCGAGCGCTGCAGCATGATGATGCAGCATTACAAGGAGGTGGTCGCGGACCTGAAGCGGCGCGAGGAGCGCAACAAGCCCCTCACCCCGGAGAAGATGGCGGATATCACCAAGCCGGGCGCCCCAACATTTGGGCCGGACAACTCCAAGGTCACGATCGTCGAGTTCTCCGACTTCCAGTGCCCGTTCTGCTCGCGCGCGGCCAAGGTGGTCGAGCAGGTCAAGCAGAAGTACGGCACCCAGATCCACTTCGTGTTCCGCCAGTTCCCGCTCAGCTTCCACCGCCAGGCGCACCTGGCGGCCGAGGCGGCGCTCGCGGCCCATGCCCAGGGCAAGTTCTGGGAGTTCCACGACAAGCTGTTCGCCGACCAGACCAAGCTGGAGCGTCCGGGGCTGGAGCAGACCGCCAAGGAGGTGGGGCTGGACGTGAACGCGTTCAAGAAGGCGCTGGATGCCAATACCTACGCCTCCGAGGTCGCTGCTGACCAGAAGCTCGGCGAGGAGGTCGCGGTGGACGGCACCCCGACCATGTTCCTGAACGGCAAGCGTGTCGCCGACCCCACCAACTTCGACGCGCTATCCAAGCAGATCGACGCCGCGCTCAAGGGCGCGGGCTGAGCAACCCGGGCCGCGACCGCCTCAAGGCGGCAAGAGGCAGGTGCCCGGGGTGACGATGGCCGGCATGCGGGTGACCGTCACCGGCGTGCCGGTGTTCGTCATCTCGATCTCGGCTTGCGCGGTCGCCTGCGTGCCCTCGAGTTCGAAGCTCGAGCTGTCGGACTGCGTCAGCGCGTAGGGGTCCGCCGCGGTGTTGCTGGCGACGTTGTCCTGCACGTGCGCGCACAGCAGCGTGCCATCGCGCGAGTGCAACAGGAGCGCGTTCGAGCCGGTGGTGTCGATCTGGTTGCCGGTCACGGTGACGTCGAGCCGGCCGTCGGTGCTGCTCGCGTTGCCGTTTTCGACCCAGATGCCCTGGCCGTTGGTCTGCCCGATCACGTTGGCGTCGACCAACACGATTCCGCTGTAGGTGTTGGTCGCGGGATTGGCGTTGCCGAAGATGCGGATGCCCTGTGCGCCGCCGCCGTTGTTGGCGCTGATGCTGTTGTTCGAAATGGTGCCGGTCACGCTCAACCCGTCGGCCGCGATCGCGCTCGAGATCACGTCGCCGCCCCAATCGCTCATGGTATTGCCGTCGATCAGGTAGACCAGGGTTCCGCCTTGCGGATCGCTGTAGATCGCGCTCTGCCCGAGCGAGCCGTGGGTGAAGCTGCTGTCCTTCACCGTGACCTGCATGTCCGCGTCCTGGGCGGTGGTGGCGAAGTCGATGCCGTCCGCGTCCAGATGATCGAACAGGCAGCCATTGTGCACGGTGACGCCGAGCGAGCCGGCGCTGCGCACGCGCAGGCCGGAGCCGCCGCAGGGTCCGCCCGCGCAGGAGGTGCCCGCGTCGTTGTTCGAGAGCTCGACGTTGTCGAGCTCGAGCGTGGCGCTGCTGGCGGTGTTGACCAGATCGATGCCGGTGCCGGACATCTCGCTGAGCACGCTGTCCTTGATCAGCACGCTGCCGCTCACATCGGCGAGATTGAGCGCGTTCTCGCCGGCCGCATCGCCTGCCTTGTCGATCTCGCCGTTGCGGAACACCAACCCGTCGGCCGCGCTGGCCTGGATCCCGTGGCCGGCGCTGTCGGTGACGATCAGATCGTCGAACGTCACGTTCTGCACGTTCGCGAGCACGACCGCGTCGCCTCCGCTTCCGCTGATCGTGCCGCCGTTGCCCGGAGCTCCGCCCTGGCTGTGAAGGGTGAAGCTGCCGGTGTTGTCGTGCAGCGAGAGCGCGGTGACGGCGTCTTGCACGTTCAGCGCGGCGACCCGAACCGCGGCCGACGAGTTGCCTACTTCGAACGCGTTCTCGGTCGCGCCGTTGATGTTGTCGATCGACACCGTGGCGAAGATCACGCTGCTGCTGGTGACGCCGTCGATCGCGACGCCGCCCTGCTGCCGGCTGTCGATCTGGGTGTTGCCCAAGAACAGGTCTCCGCTGACGCCCTGGATGCGAATTGCCTCGGCGGCGGCGTTGATCACGCCCGTGGTGCCGACGATCTCCACCGGGTCGGGGAGGTTCTCCAGGTTCACGCCCGATCCGCTGCTGCCGGTGGAGAGCAGCCCGACGAAATGCCACTTCGAGCTGGCGTTGAACTTGCCGGCAGTGTCCCGCAGGTCGATCGCCGCGCCGCCCACGGCGCTGATCGAGCTCGGCACGCTGGTGATGGTGAGTGTGCCGCTGTTGGAGGCGAACAGGCCGCGGCCGTGCGCCGTGCTGGGATCCACCGCGATTCCCAGCGAGATCGCCGCGCTGGGGTTGCTGTCGAAGGCGTAGCCGTCGCCGGCGTTCTTGCCTGCGTCCTGTACGTGGCAGGAGCCGAAGTCGAAGCTGGCGGAGCCGGTGGCGCCGTGCACCGCGATGCCGTCGGCCTGTGGGCTCGAGACGGTGGTCCCGTTCTTGACCACCAGCGAGCCGCCCACGCCGTCCAGCTTGACGCCGGAGCGCGCGCTGTTGCTGGAGTCGAGCGCGTCGAAGGTCAGCTCTAGGCTGCCGACCGAGCTGATCTCCAACGCAGGGCCGCCGCTGGCGCTGATCGAGATCCCGCTGTCGGCGACCGTGACCGCGTTCAGCCCGTCGAGTAGGAGGCCGCTCTGGGCGGAGATCGCGCCCGCGTTGGCGAGCTCGAGCGAGCCGGTGCCGGTGATGGCGACGGCCGCGCCGCCGGCGGCGCCGATGGCGACGTCGGAGATCACCGTCGCGCCGCCGATGCCGCTGCCCGCGAAGGCCGCGCCGCTCGGGCCGTTCACGCTCAGGCCGCGGATCAGATTGCCCGCGGCCAGCGTGACTGCGTCGCCCCCGGCGTTGGTGATCTCGGGCGCGCTGCCCGCCGCGATCATCGCGTTGGGCATCACCGCCAGGCCGGCGCCCTCGCCCAGCAGCTGCTGGCCGTCTTTGAGGGCGATGCCGCCCGCGTAGGGGCCGGAGCCGGTGTGCACGAAGATCACGTCGCCGGCGCTCGAGGCCGCCTGCGCCGAGGCCAGGTCGGCGAACGGCTCGGTGGAACGGCCGCTGCCGCCGGAGCCGGTGTTGTCCACGTACCACACCATGTCGACCACCTCGATCTGCACCGTGCCGACGCCGCTGGCGGCCGGAGATCCGTCGTCGGTCACGGTGTAGGTGAAGCTATCGGTGCCCTTGAAGCCGGCCGGAGGCAGGTAGTTGAAGCTGCCGTCCGCCATATCCAGCACCACGCTACCGCCCTCGGCGCTGGTCGCGTCATAGCTGGTGATGGCGAAGCCGTTGCCTTCGACGTCGCTGTCGTTGGCGAGGATGCTCGGAGCGGTGTTCGGAGCTACCAGCAGGGTGTTGCCGACCGTGCTGAAGCTGTCGGTTCCGGCGCTGGGCGGATCGTTGACGGGCGTCACGGCGATGGTCACGCTTGCGCTCGCGCACAGCGAGGGGGTGCCGTCGTCGCACACCACGTAGCTGAAGCTGTCGGAGGTGGTCTCGCTGCCGTCGTGGATGTAACTGAAGCTGCCGTCGGACAGGATCGCCAGCGTGCCGTGGCTGGGCGCGACCAGCGGACCCAGCGCGGCCGAGAGATTGTTGCCGTCGGGGTCGGTGTCGTTGGCGAGCAGGCTGGTTGCGCCGCCGTCGAGCATGGTGGCGGTGCCGCCCTCGAGCACGGTCAAGCTGTCCGCCATCGGCGTGGGCGCGTGATTGCTCGCGGCGACGGCGACCGCAACCGTCGCCGTCGCGCACTTGGCCGGGATCCCATCGTCGCAGGCTTCGTACATGAAGCTGTCGCTGCCGCCGCTGCTGCCGTCGTGGGTGTAGCTGAAGGTGCCGTCGGCGTTGAGCGTGAGCGTGCCGTGAGCCGGCGCGCCGGCCGGCGTGGTGCTGACCTGCAAGCTCTGGCCGCTGTCGCCCGGCGAGTCGTTGGCGAGCAGGCTGGCGACCCCGCCGGCCAGCAAGGTGGCGGTGCCGCCTTGCGTCACGCTGAGGTTGTCGTCGCCCAAGACCGGAGCTGCGTTGACCGGCACGATGCTGAGGCTGACCGTGGCCATCGCGCACAGCGGCGACGCGTCGTCGTCGCACACCTGATAGACGAAGCTGTCTTCGGTGTCGCTTCCGCCGTCGTGGGTGTAGCTGAAGCTGCCGTCGGCGTTGAGCATGAGTGTGCCATGGCTGGGCGCGGTGACCGGCGTGGTGGTCGCCGTCAGCGTGCCTTGCTCCGGGTCGGAGTCGTTGGCGAGCACGCTGGTCGCGCCGCCCTCGAGCGTGGTCACGGTCGCGCCGACCTCGACCACGGCGCTGTCGGCGACCGCCATGGGCGCGTCGTTGACCGGCGTGACCGTAATCGCGACCGTGGCCGTGGCGCACTGCGATGGGCTGCCGTCGTCGCACACCGAGTAGCTGAAGCTGTCGCTGCCGCCCTCGCTGCCGTCGTGGGTATAGCTGAAGGTGCCGTCGGCGTTGAGCGTGAGCGTGCCGTGGCTGGGCGCCGCCACCGGCGTGGTCGAGAGCGTCAGCGAGTCGCCCTCGACATCGCTGTCGTTGGCGAGCAGGCTGGTTTCCCCGCCATCCAGCACGGTCGCGCTGCCGCCTTCGGCCACCGTGAGCGCGTCGTCCTGGGCGTTGGGCGCGTCGTTGACGGCGGCGATGCTGATGGTCACGGTCGCGGGCGCCGAGTCGAGCTGGCCATCGCTCGCCTTGAAAGTGAAGCTGTCCTCGCCGTTGAAGTCGGCGTTCGGCGTGTAGCTCAGATCCGGCGCGCTCCCGCTCAAGCTGCCGTGGGCCGGCTGATCCACCACCGTGAAGGTGAGCGCGTCGCCGTCCTCGTCGCTGGCGCCGAGCGTGATGTCCACCGAGACGTCCTCGCCGGTATCCAGGCGCTGGTCCGCGGCGACCGGCGCGTGGTTGGTGCCGCCGTCGTGGCCGCCGTCGACCGCCGGACCGGAGTCGGAGCCGCCGCCGTCGTGCGGGCTGCCGCCGTCGCTCTTGCCTGCGTCGTTCTGGCCGGCGTCGGCGCCGCCGTCGGGCTTGCCTGCGTCGCCACCTGCGTCGCTCTTACCGCCGTCGTCGTGCGTTCCGGCCTCGGGCCCGGAGGCGGCGGATCCATGACTGCCGCCGCCGCAGCCCTGGCCGGCGGCGGCCACTGCGATCGCCGACAACAGCCACGCGGCCGCGAGCGGCGCGCGGAAAGACACGCGGTCCAATGGCATGAGGCTCGCTCCTAATCGCGTAAGAGCTTCAGTGTACCCCAGTCGTTTTCGCAACTTCCACCCCGAGCGCCGATGCAGCGCCCAGCCCGGGCGCGTGAGGTGGCGCCAATGTAGGCACAGGTCGTCCAGGTGCTGCGCGCTGGTTGGCCGTACGTGCGCGCCGCGCTCACTTGAGCAGGCTGAGGCGGTCGCGGTAGCGCGCTTGCGCGCGCAGGTAGTCGTCGGCGCTCAGGCCCATCGCGCTGGCGGTGCGCCGCAGCAGGTCGGTCTCCGCCATCGCCAGCTCGTCGTCGGCCGCGGCCAGGTCGACCAGCACGTCGAGCACCTCGCGCCGCAGCGCCAGATCGCCGAGCTCGCGCAGGTCGCGCGTGTAGGCCTGGGTGTTGCTGGCGGCGATCTCCGCGACGTGAGCCCGCAGCGCGGCGCAGATCGCGCCGGCTGCCTCGCCGCTGAGCCCTTGCACGCGCCCGAGCGCCTCACGCACGTAGGCCTGCTCCGCTTCGGTATACTGGCGATCGGCGTAGGCGACACAGGCCAGCAGCCCGGTGACCGCGACCACCAGACGCAGCGTGTCCTCGTCGGCGCCGGGCATTCGCTCGCGCACGAGGGCATCGACCAGCTGACTGCCGACGGCACGCGGCGGGTTGGAGGTTCGCTTGCCGAACATCGCGCAGGGCACACCCTAGCACGCGCCGCGGGTCCGGTGCGAATGCTTGCTCGCGTTCGGGCGTTGGACAGCGCGGCCCTCGGTTGCTAGAGCACCGAACATATTGAAACGTGTGCGAAGTCGGGGTCATGGCGGGATGCAGGGTGCGGGCGGGAGCCCGAAGGCGTAGTCCATCCTACGTCGAGCGGGGAGCGCACGTGCCATGCGCCCGCGAGGGCCCCGAAATCGTGCGTGCTTCAATATGTTCGGTGCTCTAGGACTTTGGCGAAGCTGCGCCTCAGACCCGCGAGACATGTGACTCGACACGCGTCAAGACAGGGGCCTCGCCAAGACTTGACTCCTTTGTGCAGATCGGTCGGCCCAGGGAATCGGGCGTTTGGACCGAGGTCCGAGCACCCGGCCATGATTGGAGCCACGGGCTCGGCGCGCGCCAGCGCGCGTGTTGCACCGGCGCGGGCGTCTCGGCTCTGGCGCGTCGCGCTGGGGCTGGCCGCCGCGCTCGGCTTGCTACGCGTCGCGCCCGCGCGCGCGGATGGCGCGTTTCCCGATTCGCTCAGCATCATGCTGCCCGAGGACCAGCCGCAGCGCATCCTGGTCGCCACCAACTTCGGGCTGCTGCGCTCCGACGACGACGGCGCCAGCTGGCGCTGGGTGTGCGAGGAAGCGATCGGGCAGTTCGCGACGCTCTACCAGCTCGGTGCCGCGCCGCAGGATCGCCTCTACGCGATCACCGTCGACGGCCTGGTGGAGTCCGACGACGACGGTTGCTCCTGGGACCCCGCGCACGGCCAGATCGATTCCGCGGGCGACGTCTTCCCTGATCCCAAAGACGCAAGCCGCGTGCTGGCGGTGGCGCAGGTCGACGACGACGGCGGCGTGCCGTCGCCCTCGGTGGTGGAGTCGCACGACGGCGGCCAGAGCTTCCACGTCGCGAAGTACCAGACGCAATCGGGTACGTACATCACCGGCGTCGAGATCGCGCGCAGCGATCCACAGACCGTGTATCTGGCGCTGTACGGCTCGACGCCGATCCTGCCCCATCTGGTGCGCTCGCGCGACGGCGGCGACAGCTGGCGCGATCACGACCTCTCGGGGGTGCTGGGTCCCTTGCTGCCGCGGATCCTGGCGGTCGACCCGGTCGACGCGAACAAGGTCTACCTGCGAGCCGAGGACAGCACCACCGACAGCCTCGCGATCTACGACGACGCGGACGGAAGCGTGAAGGTGCCGCTGAAGCTCGGCGAGCGCATCACGATGAGCGCGTTTCTGCGTCGTTCCGACGGCGCCTTGATCGTCGGCACCAAGCAGGCCGGCGCGTACATCTCGACCGACGGCGGCAAGTCGTTCGGCGACTGGCCGCACGCCCCGCACTTGCGCGCGCTCGGCGAGCGCGGCGGGCGGCTCTACGCGGTGGCCGACGACACCATGGACGACTTTGCGGTCGGCGTGTCCGACGACCAGGGCGCGAGCTGGCAGCCGTTGCTTCGCTTCAAGGACATCGAGGGCCCACTGCAGTGCGGCAGCCTGCCCACGCGCTGCGCGATCCCGTGGATGAACCTGCAAGCCTTGCTGGCCATGCCCGCGGGGAGCCTGGACGAGTTCGGCATCGACGGCGGCTCCGGCTCAGTGGTGCCACCCGCCTCATCGGGTTGCGGCTGCACGGCGCTCGGTGCCGGGGCGCGACCGGGCCTGCGCGCGCTCGGCTGGATGCTGCTCGCGCTGCTGGCCTGCGGCGTCCGCCTGCGGCGGCGGCGCCGTTCGCGCGCGGCCTGAGCCCCGGCCAGGCTCGCCGGCATGGGGCCCCAGTCAGCAACGATTCGGCGGCGCCGCGCCGACGCTCGGCGCCTCACACGCAGTGCAGCGTCTGGGGATCGCAGCTGTGCGGCGGAGGGCAGTCGTTGGAGGAGGTGCACTGCGCGCAGCGGCCGCGGGCCGGATCGCAGCGCGGTGCCGAGCGGGGGCACTGGCTGTCCTCGGTGCACTGCACGCAGCGACCGCTCGCGACCTGGCAGAACGAGCCGTCGTCGGTGTGCGCCGCGCAATCCGCATCGCCCTGGCACTCCACGCACAGCCCGAGCTGCTCGTCGCAGGTTGGCGCGTTCGGCGGACAGGCCGCTTCACCGCTTTCGCCGCAGCTCTGCACGCAGCGGTGCGTCATCGCCTCGCACACCTGGCCGCTCGCGCAGTCGAGCTGGCTGCCGCACTCGATGCAGCGGTGCAGCGCGGTATCGCAGCGACGCGCGCCCTGACCGCAGTGCACGTCGGCCGTGCAGGCCACGCAGGCGCCGGAGAACGGGTCGCAGTGCAGCGACGGAAGCCCGCAGTCGGTGTCGCGCGTACACGGCGCGCGCGTGCTGGCCGCGTCCTGATCCTGGAAGCGCAGCTGGCCGTTGCAGGCGCCGGCGAGAGCCAGCAGCAGTAGCGCCGAGGCGCGGGTGCTCACCGGCTCTCCGCCACGATCGCCTCGGCCTGCTCGCGGGCGAAGCCTCGCGGGTAGAGCCGCAGGTAGTCGCGGGCGGCACGGGCCGCGCGCCCGGCGTCGAGCTCGTCCAGCAGCTGCATGCGCTGCGCCGCCGCGCTCTCGGCCAGCGGTCCGCGCGGGTAGCGCGCGAGCAGCGACTCGAAGCCTCGCACGGCGGCCTCGAGCCGGCCGTGGCGCTTGTCGGCGAGCGCGCCGGCGAAGGCCTCGTTCTGCGCCGCAAGCTCCGAGGCCGTGGGCGCGCGCGCAGGCGCGACCAGCTCTGGGCTCGGCACGGGCGCGCCTGTCGCGCGCGGCTGTCGCGCCGCCTGGGCCGCGGCGCGCTGCGGGCGCGCGGGCTGCTCGGCCGCGGCGCTCGAGTGTGTGCAGCCTGCGGGCCAGGCTTCACCGGCTCGCACGTACTGCTCGCGGCCCGCATGCCGCACCGTGACCACGCCCTCGTACACGTCGACGCGCGTTCGCGCGCCGTCGCCGCAGCCGGGATCGGGCGCGGCGTTGGCCACGCGAAACGACGTGCCGTGCACCTCGACTTCGGCATCCGCGGTACGCACCAAGAAGCGCCGCCCGGCCGCGAGCTTGGCCACGTGCGCGCGCAGCGCTCCGGCCTGCAGCGAGAGCACCTGCGATGCGTTCGCCTGGACCAGCGTGACGTCGCCGCCCTGCTCGACGTCGACCCGTGTGCCGGTGGCGAACGCCAGCAGCGCGTGGCCGTGTGGCAGCGCAACCACGCGCGCGCCGGGCAGCAGCGCCTGGCCGCCGCTCTGCAGCGGCTCGCCGCCGATGATGCGCGCGCCGTCTCCGCGCGCGTGCGCTACCACCGCGGGCCGCGCGCTCGACCGCGCGCCGCGTGCCGCGACCGCCGGCGACTGCGGCGCGCGCGCCGTCCCCAGCCAGGCAAGCGCCAGCGCCGCCGCGGCCGCCAGCGCGAGCGCGGAGATACGCGCGACGCGCCGGCGCCGGGCCTTGCGCGCGAGCGCCTGCTCCAGCGCCGCGATCGCCTGCGTGCGCGTCTGGGCGCCGGGCTGCGCCCCCGCTTCCGCGCTCGCGTCATCGCGCAGCAGCTCGCCGGCCAGTCGTGCGTAACGCGGGACCGTCACCTCATCCTCCCGCCTCGTCCAGCGCGCCCGCGAGCTCCGGGTCGCCCGCGATGCGCTCGTGCAGCTCGCGCCGCCCGCGCGTCAACCGTGTTTGCGCCGCGGCCACGCTCACGCCCGTGATCTCGGCGATCTCGCGCAGATCATAACCGCACACGTCGTGCAGCAGGAAGGTCCACGCCTTGTTTTCGTCCAGGCGGTCGAGGTGGCCGCGCACGCGCGCGATCAGCCCGCGCACCGCCGTCTCGCGCGCCGGCGCGCGGCCCGAGGCCGACGGCAGATCGTCGTGCACCGCGCCCTCGAAGATCCGGCGCTCGAGCGTGCGGCGGCGCAGGTGCTTGTACACGACGCGCGCCGTGATCAGCGAGATCCAGCCGTCGAGCGAGCAGTCGCCGCGAAAGCGATCGGCGCTGGTCACCAGCTCGATCATCGCCAGCTGCGCCAGATCCTCGCGATCGACGTCGCTGCGCCCGAGCAGGCGCGCGATCGTACGCTCGACCTGCGGCCGCGCGCGGTCGTGCAGCGAGGTGGCAGCGCCGGCGTCGCCGCGGCGCAGCGCTTGCAGCAGCTGGGTGTCGTCGAGCGAGGGCTCGGGCGATCGCGGCGGCTGCTGTTGCCGCGGCACCCCGTCGCTGGCCGCCAATCGCAGCTGGGGTCGAGCGGGCTTGTGGGTGGACGCCGCCATAGCATCGAATTTGTACCGCGAGGCAGCGCGGGGCAGGCTCAAAAGCGCGCGCGCAGCCCCAGCTCGAACAGCAGCGAGGCCGGCAGCAGGCTGGCCCGGGGGTGGCCCCCGACCAGCACGCTGGTCTTGCCCAGCGCGAGCCGGCCTCCGGCTCCGGCGACCAGGGCCGCGTCTTGGGAGAATTCCCAGCTCCCCTCGGCCACCAGCTGCGCAGCCGGGAGCCAGCGATCGTGACTTTCCCGTGGCCGTCCCGCCGCGGCCCCGCGCGTCAGCGCCTGGCGCAAGGCCAGCGCCTCCAGGCGCAGACCTGCGCCAAGCGGCAGCGCGCGGCGGTCGGGCTCGGTGTGCCAGGTGATGCCGGCGCCCACATCCAGCACCATGGCGGAGGCCTCGATCGCCTCCACCTGGCCGGCGCGCACGGCGAGCAGCGCGCGCAGGCCGAAATGACGAACGAAGTGCCATTGCGCAGCCAGCGCACCGCCGAAGCGCGGCCCTTCGCCGCCCCAGCCGTCGGTCGCGCTCGCCAGCACGTCGACGGATCCGAGGGGACGGCCGCGCGGCTGCACCGGGCTCTCGGCGGGCGCCGGCGCAGGAGGGCGCTCGGCGTCGGCCTGGGCCTGGGCCGCGTGCGGCTGTGCGCGCGCCTGCGCAGCAGCCGCTCTCGCCGGCGCGGTCGCGGCTGCCGTCGCGGGCGGTTGCGCTGCGACAAGCGGCTGCGCCGCGCTTGCGGCCGCCGGCTCGGGCTGCGGCGTCGCAGCCGCCGGCTCGGCCTGCGGCGCGGCCGCCGCCTCGGGCTCGGGCGCCGGCTCGACCTGCGGCGGCGCGCCCGCGCGCGGCGGCAGCATGGACGCCAGGGCGAAGCCGAGCGCGCGGCCTTTCTCGCCGGCTGCGTCGGCGGGCTCGAACACCAACTCGCGGTCGGTCCATGGCCCGGACGGCTCGAGCTGGAGGTGCACGCGCGCGTGCAGCCGCGCTGCGTCTTGCCAGCTCACCACTGCGCAGGCGCTTGCGCGCTGTGTGCGCGCCGTGGCCTGGGCGTCCTCGTCGCTCGGCGGCGCCGCCGCAGCGCGCACCACGATCGTCGCCTGCGGCCCCAGCGCATCCTGCGCGGCGCGCGCGAGCGCGCCCGCGGTCGCGTCGTCGCTGGCGATCAGGAACACCACGAGCGTGAGCGCGGTCGGCATCGCAACGTTGCGCTCACTGTAGCCCGGATCGGCCGGCCGTGGCCGCCGCGCGCGCGGGCCGCACATGCCGGTCGCCGCGCGCCTGCCTGCCTGCGCCCGGCTGCCGGTACCCACCCGGACGAGGCTGCAAGCCGACCCACGCAGCACGCTCGCCCCGGGAGGTCGCCGCCATGGATTTGCGTTCTACGCGCCGCGCCGTCGCGCCTTCGTTGGCCGTGCTGGCCGTCGCGCTGGCCGCGCAGCCGGCCGCCGCCCGCTTCACGCAGGCCGGCACGCCGAGCGTGGTCTTCACCGTGGCGGGTCCTGCCGGCATCAAGATCGTGGGCACCAGCTCGGACTGCGTGCTGTCCGAGGACGCGCAGACCCTCAGCTTGACGGTGGCGCTTTCCAGCTTCAGCACGGGCGTGGCATTCCGCGATCGCGACCTGCGCCAGAAGTATCTCGAGGTGCAGCGCTTTCCCGACGCGGTGCTGCGCGTGCAGCGCGCCGACCTCGAGCTGCCGTCCGGCGACGGAGTGCTGAGCGGCTTCGCACCGGGGACGCTGCGCCTGCACGGTCGCGAGCACCTGGTGACGATCTTCTACCACGTGCGGCGCGTTCCAAGCGGCTTCCAGGTCGACGGCACGCTGCGGCTTTCCCCGGGCGACTACGGCATCGAGCTGCCGGAGCAGCTCGGCGCGAGCGCCCGGCCGGAGGTGCAGGTGGTCGCGCGCTTCGGTTTCGCGGACCGCTGAGCTTGCGGCGTGTCTCACGCCGAGAATGGGAGCAGCAGAATGGATGACGTTACGGATGACTTGCCACGCACCACGCGGCGCGTGTTCCTGCAGGTGCTGGCCGCTTCGGCCGCCGTGCCAGCGGCCCTGGGCTGCGGCTCCAGCGCGATGCCGGAGGCGGTCGGCGACGTGGTCGCCGGCGCCGCGGCCGCGCTGTCAGTGGGCACGATCCGGCCGATCCAGGGCTTTGCGGTGTGCATCGCGCGCGACGCCAGCGGCATCTACGCGATGACGCTCACTTGCACGCACCAGGGCTGCGACATCGGAGCCCAGGGCTTGGTTTCGTCCTCGGGTCTGGTCTGCTTTTGCCACGGCAGCCAGTTCGACGTGAACGGCAACGTGGTCCACGGGCCCGCGCGCGAGCCGTTGCAGCACTTCGCGGTTTCGGCCGACGCAAAGGGCAATCTGACCATTCACGGCGACTCACCTGTGGACGCGGCCACGCGTTTGATGGTGTAGATTCCGGCGCGGATGAGCTCTCTACCCCGGCTGTCCGGCGCCGACGCCGAGCTGTTGCAGGCGCTCGAGCACGCGTTCGAGCATCACGCCGGCGAGCACGAGCACATCGACGCGGCCGCGCTGCAGCGCGCGCTCGGCCTGCGCAGCGAGTACCTGGCGGGGCGGGTGCTGCGTAACTTCGACCGCGACCGCGACGGCGTGATCGACCGCGAGGAGTTCATGCAGGGCGTGCGCGCGCTGCTGTTCGGCAGCGATCGCGAAAAGCTGTTGTTCGCCTTTCGACTGCACGACGAGGACGGCGACGGCTTCATCGGGCGGGTCGAGCTGCTGCGTATGATCGCGATCAGCCTTGCCGAGGATGAGGTCCAGACGCGTGCCTCGCAACCTCCCGAGCGCCTGACGCACATGCTGCTGGCGATGGCGGACACCGATCTCGACGGCAAGATCTCGTTCGCAGAGCTCGAGGCGGTCGTGCGCAGACACCCGCGGCTGCTCGCCCAGATGACGCACAGCGAGGCGCTCTGGATCGCCCCCAACGAGGATCTGCTGGCGCGCCTGGACCGCAGGCAGGGCGGGCGCGGCGCCGAGCTGCTGCGCGCCATCGACAACTCACGGCTCGAGATCGGGTTCGTGGCGCTGTTCGTGCTCGCGCACGTGGCGCTGTTCGCGAGCGTGATGCGCGGCGGGGAAGGCAGCACGACCATGCAGCTCGGCCGCGCCTGCGGCGCCTGCCTGAACCTCGACGGCGCCCTGATCCTGGTGCCGGTGATGCGGCGCATGCTGACCTGGGTGAGGTCGACTCCGCTCGGGCGCGCGATTCCGGTCGACGATGCGCTGACTTTTCACCGGCTGGTCGGCCACACCATGCTCGGCTTCGGCGTGGCGCACAGCCTGGCGTTCGTGACGAGCTACGCCTCCGGGCACGCGAGCGCACCGCTCTCGCGGCTGTTTCTGCACACCGAGCGCGGTGCTAGCGGGCTGCTCTTGCTGCTGGTGCTGGTCACGATGTGGGTGTTCGCGCTGGCGCTGATCCGGCGCTCGAGCCGCTTCGAGCTGTTCTACTTCTCGCACCTGCTCTACCTGGTGTGGTTCGCGCTCGCGCTGGCGCACGCGCCGTCGTTTCTGCCCTGGGCGGCGCTGCCCCTGCTCGGCTGGGCGCTGGAGCAGCTGTGGCGTGTGCGCAGGCGCGGGCAGCGCAGCGCGATCGTGGCCGCGCAGGCGCTGCGCTCCGGGGTCACGCGGCTACAGCTCGAGCGCCCGCCCGAATTCGAGCAGCGGCCGGGCGACTACGTGTTCCTGCGCATTCCGGCGCTCGCCCGTCATGAGTGGCACCCGTTCACGCTGAGCAGCGCACCCGAGAATCCGGCGCTCAGCGTGCACGTGCGCACGCTCGGGAACTGGACCGCCGCGCTGCGGCAGCTGGTGGAGCGGCGCCAGGCCGCGGGCGACGACGAGCCGCTCCCGGTGCAGATCGAGGGTCCCTACGGCGCGCCCAGCACCCACATCTTCGAGTCCCGCTACGCGATGCTGATCGGCGCCGGCATCGGCGTGACGCCCTTCGCCAGTGTGCTCGAGAGCTTGACCTATCGCGAGGGCCACGCCGATGCTCGGGCAAGACGGGCAGCCGCTGGCGTTGCAGAAGGTGCACTTCTTCTGGCTGAACCGGGACCAGTACTCGTTCGAGTGGTTCGCGGCGCTGCTCGAGGAGCTGGAGACGCGCGACCACCGGGAGCTGCTCGACGTGTACATCTGCATGACCGGCGGTCGCGGTGGCGCGACCGCGGCCGGGCTCGAGATCGCGCGCGAGGTCCTGCACGCCGTGGGCCAGCGTGATCCGGTGACCGGCTTGAGGGGGCTCACCCACATGGGGCACCCCGACTGGGCGACCGTGCTGGCGGGTATCGCGCAGCAGCATGCCCCCGAGCCGGTCGACATCTACTATTGCGGGCCCAAGGGGCTCGCGCGCAAGCTGCGCCCGATTTGCGCGCGGCTCGGTATGCGTTTTCGCGAGGAGCAGTTCTGATGCCGCGCGCGCGCGTGCGGCCGCCGCCCGGGCAGCTGGGCGTGCCGGCGCTGCTGTGCTGCGCCGCGCTCGCGGCTGGAGCGTGTGGCGCGCGCGCGCACGACGCGCAGACCCGGCAGGCCGCGGGCGCGTGCGCCAACTGTCACCTGCCCGAATACCAGGCAGCCAAGAACCCGCCTCACGCGGGCGTGCGGCCGACCGCTTGCGCCGTGTGCCATACGCAGCAGGCGTGGCGGCCTTCGGTCTTCGACCATCCCTATCCGTTGCTGGGCGCGCACGCCAAGGCGCGCTGCGCGGCCTGTCACGTGGGACAGCCGCCGGTCTACGCGGGCACCAGCAAGCAGTGCGTGGGCTGCCACCGCGACGACTACGATCGCAGCGAGTATCCGGGGCACGATCGCTTCGCGACCACCTGCGACGACTGCCACTCGACCACGGCCTGGAAGCCGGCGCGCAAGCCGCAGCAGGAGGTCGCGGCGCAGCAGCCGGCGGCGCCGCCGCCGCAGCCCACTGCGCGTGGCAAGACGGCTGCAAAGCCCGCGGCGCACAAGACCGCGCCAGCCCCGAGCCCACCGTCTGCGGCCAAGCGTCCAAAGCCCGCCGGCACCTCGGTTGCGCCGAGCACGCCGCCAGCCGCGCCCCAAGCGCGCGCGCCGCAGCCGAGCACGCCGCCGCCCGCGCGCGCGCAGATCCCGGCGCCGCCCAGCCCGGTCCACCCCGAGAACCGCTTTCCGATCAAGAGCGGCGCGCACGAGGGCATCGGCTGCCGCACCTGCCACGATCAGGGCGGCACCATGGGCAAGAACGACACCGACTGCGTGCAGTGCCACAAGCGCGCCAAGTACGACGACGTCCACGCGCGCGTCCGCGACTATCCCAGGGGCGCCGCCGCCCCCAACTTCTGCCTCAACTGCCACGCCACCGGCCGCCGCTCCCGCACCCGCTGACACGCGTGCTCGCAGTCGTCCCCGCCCTCACCGGTACGCATTCACGATCGCCAGCCCCGACGGATGGGGCGCCGGGATGCGGATCAATCCCACCGCGTCCAGCGCGATCGGCAGGCGCTCCACGCGGCAGCCCGGCTCACAGCGCAGCGCCTCGTGAAAGTGGTACGAGAGCACCGCGTCCTTTGTCGGATCGCTGCCGCGCAGCTCGATCCGGTTGGTGCGTGCGGTCACGCGCCCGCCCCCCTGCAGCACCGGACCGACGGCGGCCCGAGTGCGATAGATGAGCCGCCCGGCCACCTCCGGCAGCGCCTCCAGCACCGTGGACGCCGCCTGCATGTCGGCGCGCGGTGCCTGCAGGATCACCCAGCCGATGCCGAAGGTGCGCAGGTAGCGCGCGAGCTGCGCGGGTGTGACCTGATGGTCGCCGTAGCGGCGGAAGAAGTTGGCATAGGCGTGGGCGATGTTTCGCTCGCGAAAGCCGCCCATCACCTCGACCCCGGTCTTCCAGGCGATGCGCTCGCCCAGCACCGCGTTGTCGACCAGCACGCGGCTGCCCTTCGGCACGTTGTGCGCGACCCAGCGCACCACCTGCTCGGCGTCTGCCTCCAGCCAGTCCGGGTGTGGCAGCACGTAGTCCACGTGGCTGTGGCCCTGCAGCGCGTCGATGAAGCCGTACTTGGAGATCGGCGTGGCGGTGCCGTCGGCCAGCGGCCGCGCTTCGGGGATCAGCCCAGGCAGAAAGTACAGCGCCTCGATGCCGAGGTGCTGCGCGACCAGCAGAGCGAAGATCGCGAGCAGAGCCTGTGCCCCGCGGTGCAAGCCGGCGAGCGCGTGCTCCTGCGCCAGCCACTCGACGAACCCGCCCGCGGGCAGCGTGGCGAAGAAGCTGGCGGGCAGCACGTGCCGGTATGGCTGGATCTGGCTGCCGCCAGGCAAGTACGCTGCGAAGTACGACAGCCCGAGCAGCCACAGCAGCGCGACTCCCAGCGGCAGCGTGCGGCGGTCGCCCCGGCTGCGCCACGCAAGCAGGCCCGCGGCTGCCAGCGCGACGGCCAGCAAGCGGAAGCCGGTGCGCGTGCCGATCACGCCGGTGTCGCTCGGATCGCGCAGCACGTCGAAAAAGTCCGCGAGCAGGTAAGCCGGATTGGCCTGGCCGTAGTACGCGGAATTGAGCACGTAGTGCCAGTGTGCCAGCGCCACGCGCAGCCAGTAGGCGTTGAAGGCGACGGTCGTGAGCGCGATGCCGGCGATCGCGAGGTGCCCGCGCGCCCGCAGGCCGCGGAACGAACGCAGGTAGAGCGCCGCCATCGGCGGCGCGAGCATGAAGAAGGTGTAGGGGTGAATCAGGTGGGCGACGCCCAGCAGCAGCGCGCAGCCGATCGCGCTCCACGCGCGCGGCCGCTCGAGATAGCGGTAGAACAGCGCCAGCGGCAGCAAGGCGAGATACGACGCGAAGCCGTACGACACCATGCCCACGAACCACACCCAGTGACTGAACGAGTCGAAGAACCACAGCGCGCTGCCGAGCGCGGCCGCGAACAGGCTCGGCCAAGGCTGAAGACGAAACAGCCGCGCCGCCGCGAACAGCACCAAGGGTACCAGCAGCGTCGCGAGCAGCGTGAAGCTGTTGAAGGCGACGGCCTTGCTCGCGCCGAGCTTCCACAGCGCGTAGGTCCACAGCTCGCAGCCCTTGTTGTCCGCGTCGAAGATGGTGCCTTCGGGCTGGCCCGCCAGCAGCTGCACGTCGTAGACCCAGCTCTTGCCCCAACCGTCCAGCCCCTGGAGCACGCGATAGGTCTGGCCGATGTGTAGATCGAAGTCGTCGCCTTGAATCGGCGCATTTCCCAGCACCGCGTGTAGCGGTACGAAGTGGTTGGTCAGCACCAGGTGGACGCCCACCAGCAGCGCGCACGCCGCCAGCCACGCGCCGGGGCGCGAGCGGAGCGCGGTGCTGGATCCCGCCTGGCTCATGGGCTCAGCGTGCGAGGGCTCGGCTTGCGGGCGCCACGGCGGGGACGCCGCGAGCCCGCGGGCTGCGGTGGGCGCCGCGTCACGGCCGACCTGTAACACGCGGCTGCGCGGAATCCCAGCGAGACGGCATGGGTCGCTGCGCGGCATCGCGCGCGGCGGTGAGCCCCACCACGACCTCGACCACGCGCGCGCCAGCACGCTCGGGCCAGAGGCGCGCTCAGGGCAAGGGCTGGGCGGCGACACCGGTGCCGGGAAGCGTGAGGGTGCCTCCGACAGGCGGCAAGCTCACGCGCTCGAAGCGATGGTGCGCGTCGTCCCATGTGACCCAGGCGAAATGCGGATCCTCGCCGTTGAGCATCTGCACGCGGATGCGCGCCGGCCGCCCATCGCGGGTGGTGCGTTCGACCACGACCCAGAAGCCCGACAAGGTGAAGAACTGCCCTGGCTTGAAGCGTTCGTCCGGCCTGCGAACAAGCAAGCTGGTGGGCTCGCGCAGGTAACCCCCTTCGGGCTCCAGCACCAGGTTGTTGCGGTCGGGACGGCGCACGCGGACCGGCTTCTCGCTGGCGCCGATCACGTGCACCAGCTGTCTGCCCGGCTCGATCGTCGCCAGCCGATAGATCACCACGAACATGGTCACCAGGTAGTCGGTGGTGTTGAGCACCATCACCGAGCTCGCCTGCGCTCCGTGCGCAGCGGGCAGCGAGCTGCTGGCGTCGCGCACCAGTCGATCGATCGCGACCCACACCAGCGGCGTGAGCGGCGCCACCGCGATCGCCAGCGGGCCGTTGATCAGCAGCAGCACCGCGACCACGCTGCGCGGCAACGCGCGACGCGCGCGCGCGCCGAGCTCGAGTCGACCGAACGCGGCGCGGGCCAGCTCCGCGAGCAGCCCGTGCGCGCCGAAACCGACCAGAAAGAGCAGCCGCGGCGCGATCGTGCCGGCGCAGATCGGCAAGGCGCTTCCCAGCATGCCGAGCGCGAAGAAGCGCGCCTGCGGCCGGCGCCGCAACAGCGGCCAGGCCACCCACGCGCCGGCCGCCAGCAGCGCGAGCGAGGCGGCTTCGATCGCGGGGCGCAGCTGCGGCGGCGCGGCGTTCGTCAGCTCCATCGGCAGCGCGAGCTGCGCGCTCAGCAGCTGCGGTAGACGCGCCGCGCTCATCCGCAGGAACAGTAACGGGCTGGCGCGCGGGTCCACGTACAGCCCGCTGCCCTTGACGCCGTAACCCAGCGCCTGTCCGAGCGCGAGCCAGGCCAGCGTCACCACGGCGGAGGGCAGCAACGCGAGCGCGCGCCTCCGCGCGCTGCCGTGGTCCAGGCACAGCGCGTAGGCGATCAGATAGCCCCACGCCGCGAGCGCGCCCTCGCTGCTGGCAAAGGCCAGCAGCAGCGCGAGCGGGGCCGACCACGCCGCCGCGCGCGAGCCGTCGCGCCGCGCGCGCTCGTACAGCAGCAGCGCGAGCAGCACGAAGGCGGCCGTCATCAAGGTGTTGCGCCCCGCGATCCAGGCCGTGCCGTCGGCGTGCGCCTCGTCCACGGCATAGAGCAGCAGCGCCAGGCCCGAGGTCGCGCCCGCGCCGAGCAGGCGGCGGTACAGCAGCGCGGCCAGCAACACGATCGCCGCGTACCAGACGATGTTGTGCAGGTGCATCAGCCACGGCGCGTCCGGCCACAGCAGATAGTCGAGATACTGGCTGCTGGCGCCCAGCGGCCGGAAGAACGCGATCTTGAGGTGAAGCGAGGTCCACCAGGGCAAACCGCCGTGGAAGATCCGCCACGGCACGTCGCCCTTGCCGCTGCGCCCGCACACGTCGAACAGATCCCAGAAGTGGCCGGGTGCCTGCGGCGAGCGCACGTGCTGGCGCAGGAACAGGCCGTGCGGCACGTCGTCGGTGATGAGCCCGATGAACAGCGAGGGCAGGCACAGCAGGCAGCCCAGCCCCACCGCCGTCCAGATCACGCTCGGGCGCCCCGCGCGCAACCAACGCAATCCCGGTCCGCCTTGCATCGCTGCGCCCGGCTCACCCAAACCCGGATGCGCGCACGAGTCAAGCCCGCCGCCCGGCCCGCCGCTCACGGCGGCGCCATCAGCGCGAAGGGCGGCACCGGCGCCGGCAGCAGCAGCGCCTGGCCCACGGCTGGAAAGCCCACGCGGCGCAGGCCCGCCGCGGTTTGCTGCAGCAGCAGCACCTGCGGGTCGTCGAGCGGACGGTCGAGCTGAAAGCGCGTGCGCATCGCCAGCCCGTGTTGCACGCGCAGCACCGTGACGCTCAAGCCGTCGCTCTGGAAACGCTGCCCGCGCCGCAGCGGCTCGCGGTTAAAGGCCGCCGCATAGGCGTCTCCTGCGGTGTAGGCGTCGCTCAGGCGGTCGAGCAGGAACGCGTCCGGCGCGATCCGCAGCAGGCGCAGCGGAACGAAGCCGGCGGTGAGCAGCTGGCAGGCACGCGGTCCCGTGCGCCCGCGCAGCCGGCGCAGCAACGGGATGTAGATGGTGGTGGTGGGATCGGCCGCGGAGAGCAGCAGCACGCGCCGCGCCGGCCGCAGCAGCGGATCGAGCTCGGGCGCGAGGATCGAGGCGCGCACCGCGGGCGCGAGCCGGGCCAACACGCGTGCCTCGTCCGCGCTGTTCCACGCCGGAAGGCTCGCGTGGTAGAGCGCGAGCAGCCCCGCGAGCGCGAGCTCGGCGCGCGCGGACACGCTGCGCGGGCGCGCGCGCAAGGCCGCCGCGCGATCGCGGACCAGGGCCGCCATCGCCACCGACCAGCCCAGCAGCGAGGGCACCAGCAGCCGGCTCTCGGGCAGCGACGAGAGCGAAGGCACGAGCGCGAGCGGCGCGCCGAGCACGAGCCAGCGCAGGTCGTGCTGCGATGCTCGCGCGCGCAGCACGCTGCCGGCGAGCAGCGCGTAGGCGGCGATCGCGACCCAGCCGGTCGCTTGCAGCAGCGTGCGCATCGGCCGCAGGTCGAGCAGCCAGTCGCGAGAGACCAGGCCGTGGTCGACCAGCGCGGCGGTCCAGGGAAAGCCGCCCGTCCACCAGTTGGCGCGCAGGCCGAGCATCAGATCGCCCGCGAGCGCCGGAGCGCGCCGCGCCGCGGCGCGCACGAACGCCGCGCTCTCGCCCAATGGATCGATGTACATCCCCGATCCGCGCGAGCCGAAGCCGAGGCCCGTGCGCAGCAGCAGGTACGCGGCCAGCAGCACCGCGAGCGGCGCGAGCCCGCGGACGGCGGCGCGGCTCGCCGGACGCGGATGTCGCAGCAGCTCGTACAGCGCCGCGTAGGCGAGCATGCCTACGGCGCACTCGCTGGCGCACAGCCCGAGCGCGAAGCAGCCGAGCGCGAGCGCACCGCCCGCCGCGAAGCCGTCCTCGCGCCGCTTGAGCTGCAGCCACAGCCCGAGCAGGCACAGCGCCACCGCGACCATTGCATTGCGGTTGGCGATCCAACCCAGCAGCATGCCGTGCGCCTCGTCGGCGCAGAACAGCAGCAGCGCGAGCAGCGCGGCCCACGCCGGCAGCACGCGGCGCAGCAGCAGCGCCGCGGCCGCTGCCATGGCCAGCCACCACAGCGCGCTGTGCAGGTGGTAGGCGAGCGCGTTGTCGCCGAACAGCCCGAGGTCGAGCCACATCAACGCGCTGGCCAGCGGGCGGAACATCGAGATGCGAAGGCCCGCGTGCGACCACCAGGGGTAGAAGCCCGCGGCGCGCAAGGCACCGTCCTCGCGCGCGCTGCCGTCCGAGAAGGTGAACAGCTCGAGCGGAGCGCGCGGCACCGGATAGACGTGCTTCATCATCGCCAGCTGCGCGAAGTCGTCGACCGTGAAGCCGGCACGCAGCGCCGGCAGGCGCACCCAAAGACCCGCCAGGATGATCAAGGCCGCCAGCGCGGCGTAGGTGCGAGGCCCAATCCGCTGCAGCTCCCTGGTCATGGTTGCCACTGAAGTCGGCTATCCTACACCGCGCGGCCGCGCAGCGCGATCCTGCGATCCCTTCATGAACCGAGAGTCTCGAAGCCGGAGCGAAGCCATCCGCCAGCTTGACCGCGGTCGCTTCGGGCCCAGGGGCGGGAAGGTCGCGTGACTCTCCCGGTAACCAAACACACCTTCTATCTCGCGTGGGTGAGCCTCGCCATCGTCCTCGGGCTCGGGCTGCGCTGGCACGCGCTCGATGGAGCGTTCTTCGCCGACGACTACGACCACTACGCGATGCACGCCGGGATCTATCCGCTTTCGCGCGGTCCCTTCGACATGTTCGACTTCGTCGGCGAGGGACCGGCCGAGCACGCGCCGCTGTTGCGGTCGGGCCGGCTGCCGTGGTGGACCTACCCGGGCGTTCACCTGGCGGTGTTGCGGCCGCTCGCCAGCGCGCTGATCGCCTTCGACTTCTGGCTCTCGGGCGCGAGCCCGTGGGGCTTTCATCTGCACTCGATGCTGTGGTGGGTGGTGCTGCTCGCAGGCGTCGCGGCGCTGCTCCGCAGCACACTGCCGCTGCCGGTGGCCGCGCTCGGCGTGCTGATCTATGCGCTCGACGAGGCCCACGGCCTGCCGCTGTCCTGGATCGCCAACCGCAGCGCGATCGTCGCGGTGGCGCTGTGCTGCTGGGGGCTGTGGGCGCACGTGGCCGCGCGCCAGGGCACGCTGCGCCGCGGGCGCGCGCTCTCGCTTCTGCTCGTCGCGCTGGCTCTGCTGGCCGGCGAGCACGCCTTTGCCGGGCTGGCGTACTTTGCCGCCTTCGAGCTGTGGGGGATGCGCGGCGCGCTAACCGCGCGCTTGCGCGCGCTGCTGCCGGTGGCGGCGCTGGGCACGACCTATCTGCTGGTGCGCGCCGGGCTCGGCTACGGCATCGCGGGCTCGGGCTTCTACATCGACCCGCTGACCACGCCGCTGCGCTACGCCGCCGCGGCCATGACCCGCCTGCCGCTGCTGCTCGGCGATCTGCTGTTCGGGCTGGGCGCCGAATGGGAGTACGCGGGCCCGCCGTGGCGCGAGTGGTTGCTCAAGCAGGATCTGCTGCCGCCGCGCTGGCTTGCGCTCTCGAGCCTGCAGCGCCTGCAGCTCGGCGCCGGAGTCGCGGCCGGCGTGGTGGCACTCGGCCTGCTGTGGGTGCTGGGGCGCGCACCGCTTCGCGCGCGCGCGCCGGGCGCGCGCTGGCTGCTGCTCGGTGGCTTGCTCTCGATTCTGCCGATGTGCAGCACGCTGCCGATGAGTCGGCTCTGCCTGGGCGCGGCGATCGGGATCGATGCAATGCTCGCGCTGCTGCTCTGCGCTGCAGTGGGCGCGGCGCTGCAGCGCGGTCTGCCGCGGCGCTGGCCGGCGAGACTCGGCTTTGCGCTGTTGGCGCTGCCGCTGATCTTCGTGCACTTGGTGTACGCCGGCGTGCGGGCGCGGCGCGATGTCGGTTACTACGCCTATCTCTCGCGCGTCGAGGACGATTGGGTGGAGCACGCCGAGATCGACGACGCGAAGATCGCAGGGCAGCAGGTGTTCGTGATCGCGGGGCGCGATTGGCCCTCGCAATGGGCGCTGCCGTTCGCGCGCCACTTGCACGGCCATCCCATGCCCGAGCGCAGCGCGCTGCTGAGCGCGGCCTTCGACAACCCGCACGTGCTGCTGCGACGCGCAGCGCGCGTGCTCGAGCTGCGCATCGAAGGCGCGCCCGTGCCCGCCACCTTCAGCGGCTCGGTGTATCGGCCCGAGGTCGCGCCCTTGCGTCCCGGCCAGCGCTTCGCGGGCGCGGGCTTCCGCGTCGAGATCCTGGCCGCGGCCGGCGGCCAGCCCACGCGCCTGCGTTTCACCTTCGCCCTTCCCCTCGACGACCCGGGCTACCTCTTCCTCTATCCGCGTGAGGACGGCCTGCGCCGGGTGCGGATGCCCGCGGTCGGCCAGCGGCTGCGCCTCCCGGCTCCGGCCGTCCCGCACTTCAGTCAGCGAGCCACGTCCCCACGCGCCTCGGACCCCGCTGGATAACGCAGTCATTTTCGTGACTTGTCCTGCGGCGTCGAGCACGCCGGGGCGCTCTACAGGCGCTCCCAGACGGGGATGCCGCGCGGTTGCTCGGATTGCGGCCAAAATGCAATAATGCAGTATAGCAGGACTCGCAGGAGCCCTGCGCTGCGCGTATGTCGTTGGTCGCGGGGCGATACGAGTTGGGCGAGGAGCTGGGCCGGGGCGGCATGGGCGCGGTGTACCGCGCGCGCGATCGCTCGCTGCAGCGCACGGTCGCGTTCAAGCGGCTGGAAGTGCGCAGCGAGGCGCCGCAGCGCGAGCGCCGGCGCGCGCTGTTCGAGCGCGAGTACCGCACCCTGGTCGAGCTCGCCCACCCGCACATCGTCACCGCGTACGACTACGGCACCGACGCGCAAGGCCCCTACTACGTGATGGAGTTGCTCGAGGGCGCGGACATGCGCGAGCTCTCCCCGCTGCCCTATCCCCAGGCCTGCCGCTACCTGCGCGAGATCGCCGCCTCGCTCGCCCTGCTGCACGCGCGGCGGCTGGTGCACCGCGACGTCACGCCGCGCAACGTGCGCGTGGTCGGCGACGGCAGCTGCAAGCTCTTCGACTTCGGCTTGCTCGCGGCCTTCGGCGACAAGGGCGACGCGGTCGGCACGCCCCCGTGCATTCCGCCCGAGGCGCTGGAGGGCGCGCCGCTCGATCAGCGCGCTGATCTCTATGCGTTGGGCGCGCTCGCGTACTTCATGCTGACCGGCCGCCAGGCCTATCCCGCGGGCGACCCGCTGCAGCTGCCCGCGTACTGGGCGCAGCCGCTGCCGCCGCCCTCGCAGCGCATGCCCGAAAGCGACCGCCACGGCCGCGCGCTGCCCGCGCTGCCGCGCGAGCTCGACGACTTGGTGTTGCGGCTGTTGCGCGTGGACAGCCTGGCGCGTCCGACCAGCGCGGGCGCGGTGATCGATCGCTTGGACGTGATCCTGGCCGGCGAGGCGGCGGGCGAGCTGCGCGAAGAGCTGGCGCTGGCCGAGAGCTATCTGGCGAGCGCGCCGCTGGTGGGGCGCCGGCGCGAGCTCGGCTTCGCCGCGCAGGCGGTCGCCGAGCTGGCGCGCGGCCACGGCGGCGTGCTGCTGCTCGAAGGCGTAGCCGGCAGCGGCAAGACGCGCGTGCTGCGCGAAATCGCGCTCGAGGCGAGGCTGCGCGGCGCGACCGTGCTGTGCGTCGACGCCGAAGCGCTCGACCGCCCGTATGCCGGCGCGCACGCGCTCGGCCGCCAGCTGCTGGAGGTCGCGCCGCTCGAGGCGCTGGCCAGCGCGCGCGCGCAGGCGCCGTTGCTCGCGCACGTGGTGCCCGAGCTCGCCGACGCGCTGGGCGACGTGACGCCGGCGCCGCGCCCGGCCGACCCGGTGTCGTGGCGCACGCAGATCCAGGCGGCGCTGCGGGGCTGGTTGCTCGATTTGAGCCGGCGCCGGCCGCTGCTGGTCCTGCTCGACAACGTGCAGCGCTGCGACGATCCCTCCGCGGTGCTGCTGGCGGCGCTCGCGCTCGAGGCCAGAAACCATCCGCTGGCCGTGGTCGCCACCGCGCGCAGCGGCGACGACGCCGCCTCGCCTGCGGCGCTGTCCTCGCTGCGGCAGGTGGTGCGGCGCAGCACGCTCGGCGGCTTGAGCGCGAAGCACCTGCACGCCTGGGTCGATTCGGTGTTCGGAGAGACCCCCAACCTCTCGCGTCTGAGTCGCTTTCTGCACCAGCGTACGGCCGGCAACCCCTCCCATTGCATGGAGCTGCTGCGCTTGATGGTGAGCCGGCGCGACATCCGCTATCGCGACGGGACCTGGGTGCTGCCGACCGAGCCCTCCGCGCTCGAGCTGCCGTCGCGAGTGGAAGAGGCGATGTGCGACCGCTTGCAGCACCTGAGCGGGGAGGCGCTGGAGCTGGCGCAGGCGTTGAGCCTGTATCGCGGGGGGCTCTCGCTCGAGGTCTGCCGCAAGCTGTGGGGCGAGCACGAGCACGACGGTGCCGCGTTGTGCGCCGCGCTCGGCGAGCTGGTGGCACACGAGGTGCTGAGCGCCGGCGACGCCGGCTATCGCTTCCGCCACGAGGCGTTGCGCGACGCCCTGGTCGGCCAGATCGACGACGCCCGCAAGGCGCTGCTGCACCTGCGCGTGGCCGAGGCGATCCTGGCGCGCGGCCGGCTCTACGTCTCGGAGCGGGCCGATGCGGCGCTTCACCTGCTGCAAGCGGGCGACGAGCGCGGCGCTCGCATCCTGGGCGAGGTCGGCATCTCGCAGGCGATGGGCAAGCAGCCGGTCGCGGGTTGCACGCGTACGCTCGAGGCTGCGCTGGCGCTCTACCGCGAGCAAGCGCGCGGCCCTTACGACCAGGCGGCGTTGCTCGCGCCGCTGGGACTGGCCGCCTACATGGTCGACCGCCGTCTCGAGAGCCACACCGACGCGATCGTGGCGTGCTTCGCGCAGGTCTCCGGGCTGGGCCTGGCCGCGCGCATGCGGCCCTTGCTGGGCAAGCGCCTGGCCACGCTGATCGGGTTGGGGGTCGGCGCGCTGCGCCACGCGTGCCAGCCGCGACAGTCGAGGCACTGCTCGTTTCGCGAGCTGATGCAGGCGTTCGTGGGCGCGCTGCTAGCGCTGTGCGGCAAGGCCGCCGTGTGTCTCGACGGGCCCACCATCGATCGGCTGGCGGCGGTGCTCGAGCCGCTCGCGCTGCTGGGAAAACACAGCGCAACGAAGTTCGCCTATGACTACTGCCGCGGGCTGTCGCTGGTGACCCGGGACCGCTACGCGCGCACCTACGCTCACTTCCTCGATCTGGAGCGCAGGCTGCAGGCGCCGGGATCGATGTCCGATTTGCCGCAGGAGGCGCGGCAGCTGTGGCAGGGCGGCGTCGACTACGTGCTCGGCGTGTTCGAGAGCTTTCGCGGCGACTCGGGCGCGCTCGAGCGCGCGGCGCGACTGGAGCAGACCGGGCTCGACGTTCACGAGCTGATCGCCGCCCAGCTGCGCCTGCAATATCACGGCTTTCGTGGCGAGACCGAGCAGGTGCGCGCGGCCTTCGAGCAAGTCGAGGCCCGCGCGATTCAGACCGGCTACGCCTGGCAGGTCGAGACCTGGGCCGCGATCGCGATCAACTTGTTCGGCGGCCTGTGGAACGACGTCATCCTGACCAAGCGCTCGCTCGACGAGACCGAGCGCCTGCGCCACGAGATCCCCACGCTCGATCGCTACGCACGCAGCTCGCGCGCCACGTACTTGCTGCAGCGCGGTGACCCGCGCGAGTGCATCGAGGTCTACTTGCCGGTGCTGGCCCAGGAAGCGCCGCTGCAGCGCATCGGCTGGAGCGTGTCCTCGGGTCTGATGGCCGAGGCCCACAACCAGCTGGGCGAGCACGCGCGCGCCCGCGAGATCTGCGAGCGCGTGCTGGCGGCGGCCGATCCCGAAGACGGCGCGTACTACGCCTTCCGCCTCCCGGTCGAGCTGCCGTTGTGCTACGCGCTGGCGGGGCTCGGCGAGCACGCGCGCGCCAAGGCATACCTGGCCGAGCTGTTCGGGCGCTACGAGGCCACCGGCAGCCCGCTGGCGCTCGGGATGCTGCACGAGGCCACGGCGCGCATCGCCTTCGCGCGGGGCGACCGCAAGACCTTCACGCTCCAGCTCCAGCAGGTGGAGCGCTTGTTTCGCCCGCTGGGCAATCCCACCCTGATCGCGCGCTTCCGCAACTTGACCGAGCTCGGCGGCAGCGAGGGCGGGGTGGCCGTCAGCATCGCCAGCATGCGCGAGCTCAAGGCCTTCCAGGCCGCGCTGGCGCCGATCGACGAGCGCAAGCGGTTGGCGCGCTACATCCTGTCGTGGGTGATGGAGCGCCACGAAGGCTTCGTCGCCTACCTCTTCGTCGTCGATGCTTCCGGGCCGGTGGTGCTGGCGGCGACCTCGGCGCTCGATCCGCGGCCAGACGTGGTCGAGATGGTGCGCAGGAGCCTGGCGTCGCTGGGCAAAGGGGACGGCGAGGACACGACCCTGTGCGGCACCGAGGCCGCGACCACCTCCGACGAGCACGGCTCGGCCCATACCTACCTGCTCAGCTACCTCGACGCGGGCAAGTTCCACGGGGAAGGCGCGCTGGTACTGGTGGGCCGCTCGCCGGCCCCGCCGCGCATCCGCTACGAGCTGTTGCAATCGGCCGCCCAGCACCTCCGCCGCCTGCGCCCCACCGGGTTGTAAGCCGGCAAGCGCGCGCTTGCGGCGGGCAACGCCGTTCTGAGATCACAGGAAGACGGGAGGAGCTTGCAGTCTCGCTACGACGAGCTCCTCCTCTTGCTGTTGCCGCCTTCCAGCCTCGTTCTTCGTTCTCAGTCGTAGAACGCGAGCTGCAGGAACGCGCTGATCGGGACCACGCCCCATTCGCTGCGCAGGCTCGCGCCGCGCGGGGCGGGGCCCCAGGGGAAGAAGGCGTTGAGCAGCAGCGCGACGCGGTCGGAGGCGGTCCAGCGCAGGCTGGGCGAGACCAAGCCCGAGCCGTCCACCGGCGTGACCAGCGACGTGAGCGTCGCGGTCAGATCGGAGAACGGATCGTAGCTCGCGATCAAGGCGAACGCGTGCCGGCCCAGCAGCTGGCTGTCGCCGCGCGCAAAGCGGCGGGCGAACGCCGGGTCCGCCAGCTGCGTGGTCACGCCGCCCGCATGGCGCACGCCGAAGCCCGAGTAGTGGTACTCGGCGTTGAGCCGCAGCCCCTGGCCCACGTCGACGCGGTACGAGCCGCCGCCGACCAGCTTCGCGACCCAGCGCGAGCTGCCCAGCCAACCGCCGTCGAGCCCGTCGCCGCGCGTGTAGAACCATGCGGCCTCGCCGTACAGCGCGGTGTCGCCCAGCGTCGCGGACGAGGTCGCGCCGAACATCCAATCGGTCGAGCGCCGTCCGGCCAGCAGGGCGCCGTCGACGTTGCCGGCGAACCCGCGCACGCGGCCGATGAAGGCCGAGTCGCCCAGGGTCTTGCCGAAGCCGCCCGCGACGTCGGCCGAGAGGTGCTCGGAGAAGCGTGCTTCGGCGTGCACCGCGTCCACGCCGCGACGCCACTCGCGGTCGACCTCGAGCGGCGAGAACGGGGCGAACACGTCGACCGCGCTGAACAGCACGCCGCGGCCGTAGCCGATCGCCTGGCGGCCGATGGTGAGCTCCCCGAACGCCGGGTGCCATGCCACCGAGGCGCGATCGATCTCGTGGCGCACCGCGAGGCTCGGCTCGCTGGCGATGCCCCAGTCGAGCTGCGCGAGCCGGTAGGGCAGGGCGCCGCCCTGCGGCAGCACCGCCGCTGCGCCGAAACCGCCCGCCGCGCTCGACGAGATCTGCTCGCGCAGCTCGTAGGCCGCCTGCGCGGTCAGCCAGTCGCTCGCGTCCGCGGTGAGCGTGAAGCGCTCCCGCCACAGGCTCGCGCCGCTGGTGCGCTCCGGGAACAGCAGCGGGTCATCGGGCGCGCGCGACAGCAGCAGGCTCGACTTGAGCGCGCTCTGCAGCGAGAGCGAGCTCTCGAGATCGTCGCCCGTCCACAAATCGCGCGCGGCTGCCGGTTGGGCCAGCGTCAACAACACGAGCGCCAACCCCGCTGCGGCGCCTCTATTTCGGGTATGTCGGGGTCGGGTATGTCGGGCAGGGCATGCGGCCTCCGTGCCCGATCGGCAAAGCCTTCGGGGCTCCACCCCATCGCAAGGGTCGCTGCGCTCCCGTCGGCTTGTCATTCAAGGATCGCCAAACCTGATCACGGGGTCGCTCCCGCCGGCGCTCCGCGCTCGTCCGAGGCCACGCTGCCGTCGCGCAGCGAGACGATGCGCGTGGCATGCACCTGCACCCGCGGGTCGTGGGTCGAAAACACGAAGGTCATGCCGTGCTCGTCGCGCAGCCGCCGCATCAGGTTCATCAGGGTCTCGGCGTTTTCGCTGTCCAGGTTGGCGGTGGGCTCGTCGGCGAGCACCAGCGACGGCCGCGCGGCTACCGCGCGCGCCACCGCCACCCGCTGCTGCTGGCCGCCCGACAGCTCGTTCGGCCGCCGTGCGCCGAGCTCGCCCAACCCGAGCTCCGCCAGCACCTGTTGCGCGCGCGCCCGCCGCTCCCGCTCTCCCATGCCTTGCAGCTCCAGCACGAACTCGACGTTCTCGGCGGCGGTCAGCACCGGCACCAGGTTGTACGCCTGGAACACGAAGCCGATCGAGCGCAGGCGCAGCTCCGAGCGCGCGCGCCGGCTGAGCCGGGTCAGATCCTGACCCAGCACGTGCAGGCTGCCGGAGCTGGCCGTGTCGAGCCCGCCGATCAGGTGCAGCAGCGTGGTCTTGCCGCTGCCGCTCGGACCGACCAGCGCCAGGAAGTCCCCGCGCGCGACCTCGAGCGAAACCCCGCGCAGCGCCCGCACCTGCAGCGCGCCCTGGTCGAAGACCTTGGTCAGGTCGCGCGCGACCACTACCGCCGCGTTCTCGCTCATGGCTCCTCGCTCATTGCGCTACCCGCAGCGCCACTGCCGGGTCGGTGCGCACCGCGAACCAGGCCGGGTAAATCGACGCGAGCACGGTGGCAGTCAGGGACATGAAGACAGACGCGGGCAGGATCCACGGCCCCAGGTCGGCGTGAAAGATCGGATCGACCAGCACGCCGCTCAGCGTCAGGTCGGCGCCCAGCAGGCTGCGCAGATCGACCCCGTGGTATGCCAGGTAGGCCACCGCCGGGACGCCGATCGCCAGCGCGACCAGCGTGCCGGCCAGCCCCAGCGCGCAGCCCTCGATCAGCATCAACCGCACCATGGTCGACCCGCGCACGCCGATCGCCGACAGCACCGCGAACTCGCGCCGCCGCTCCAGCACGGCGGTGAGCTGCGCGCTGGCCACCCCGAGCAGCACCACCAGCAGCACGATCCCGACCGTGACCTTGGCCCAGGCCGCGTCGATGTCGACGCCCGCGCGCAGCTCCGGGTCGATGTCGTACCAGGCCAGCACGCTGTCGCCCCGCGGCACGCGCGCGGCCAGCGCGACGCGCGCCGATTCGAGCTCGTGCGGATCGCGAAGCAGCAGCGTGACCTCGCCCGCGCCCGGCAAGCCGGTCAGCTTCTGCATCTCCTGCAGCGTGACCTGGCACAGCGCGAGATCGATGTCGCGGCTGCCGGTGTCGATGATGCCGACCACCTCGAGCATGGCGCTCTGCATCTGGCCGTCCTTGCCCACCACGGTCGCGACCAGCGGGTCGTGCAGGGAGGCGCGCAAGCGCTCGGCCAGGGCCTTGCCCAGCACCACCGCCTCGCGGTCGTCGGGGTGCAGGTAGCGGCCATTGCCGACGTGGCGCACGAAGCGCAGCGCGCGCGGCTCGGTCGCCGGATCGACGCCCACCATCTGCACGCTCGACACCCGCGTGCCCATCGCCAGCAGCGCCTGCGCGCGGGCCCGCGGCGTGGCCACCAGCACGCCGGGCAGCGCGCGCGCGCTGCGCAGCTCGGCTGCCGCGTCTTGCAGGCGCAGCGAGTCGTCGCGGTGTTTGCCCCAACCCGCGGGCGTGATGCGCAGGTGGCCGGCACCGCTCTCGGCGGCGGCGCGCACGAACAGGTTGCGCTCGCCGCGCACCCAGCCGATGTCGACCAGGCCGATCGCGCAGCCCACGCCGACCCCGATGCACGACAGCAGCGTGCGCCGCAGGTTGCGGCCCAGGCTGCGCGCGGCGTAGCGCGAGGCGACCGAGAGGCTCATGCCCGCATCGCCTCCACAGGTTGCAGCCGGGCGGCGTGAACCGCGGGCCACAGCGAGGCCAGCAGCGAGGTCAGCACCACCGCGCCCACGCCTTCGAGCACGTCCTGCGCCTCGATGTGCGGCACGATCGAAAAGCCGTAGTTGAGCCCGCGCATGCTCAGCCCGCGCGCGGCGTCGTTGCCGAGCGTGGTGAGGTCGATCCCGGTCTGCGCCAGCGCCAGCACCAGCGCCGCGCCGAGCAGCGTGCCGATTGCCACGCCCGCCAGCCCGAGCGCGGTGGCCTCGCTCAGGATCATGCGCACGATCCGCCCCGGCGTGCTGCCGAGCGCCAGCAGCATGCCGATCTCGTGGCTGCGCTCGAAGGTCGCCATCAGCATGGTGTTGGCGATGCCGGCCGCGGCGGCGATGAACACCAGCACCAGCACGATCAGGCTGGAGCGCTCGGTCAGCTCGACCAGCGTGACCAGCTCCGGCACGATCTTCTTCCAGGGCAGCACCTCGGTGTGGGCGAGCGCCGGCAGCTTGGCGATGCGCGCCGAAAGCACGCTTGCCGCCTGCGGGTCGCGCGCGCGCACCACGATCTCGTGCGCCTGGTCGGGCATCGCGAACAGCTCCTGCGCCGCGGCCAGCGACATCACCACGCCGTGACGCTGCACCTCGTCCACTGCCGAGGAGAGCAGCCCGCCGACGCGGTACAGGTCGTTGGCGATCGAGCCGTCGGCGGCCTGACCGACGATCGCGAGCTGCTCGCCCGGGTGCACGCCCATCTCATCGGCCAGGGCGCTGCCGACCAGCACTTCGTGCGCGTGCGGCAGCGCCGCGGGCGCGACGTTCGCCAGCAGGCCGCCGGCCCGGCGCTC
Organism: uncultured delta proteobacterium; assembly: GCA_963778655.1. GTDB lineage: Bacteria > Myxococcota_A > Polyangia > Polyangiales > JAFGIB01 > CAVZVA01. The sequence goes on along the minus strand of CAVZVA010000002.1, from coordinate 148,881 downwards.
GCCATCGACCTGCACGCCCATCACCACCACCACGTGACCCTGCTCGCCCAGCGCCGCCAGGGCCGGGGCGTAGATTCGCGCGGACGCGCGCGCCACCCCGGGCAGCTTGCGTATCGCGGCGACCTTGGCCCGCGCCTGCTGCAGCGTGAGGTCCATCGCGTGCTCGTCGCGCCATTTGGGGGCGTGGACCTGGACGTGTCCCAGCATCGGGCCGGTGACCGCGTCGACCATCGAGTCGGCATAGCCGTGCATCAGCGAATCGGAGAACAGCAGCGCTAGCTGCGCCACCCCGATCGCCGTCAGCGCCAGCGCCGTGCGCCGCCGGTTGCGCCCCAGGTTGCGCCACGCGACGCGGATGGTGGTCGGCAGCCTCATCGATCAGCGATTCTGCTCCAGCCGCGACAGCGAGAACATCGAGTCGGGCACCTTTGCGTTGAGGTGCAGCTCGAGGTAGCGCAGCTCGGTGCGATGCCCGGGGTCGTCCTGCGGCGTCAGCGTCATGCGCATCGGCACCGGCCGTCCGTCGATCTGCTGCACGTCGTCGAAGCGCATGGTGCGCGCCAGGCGGCCGTGACGGTCGTAGTAGCGCGCCTGCAGCGGCACGCTGCCGTCGTCGGCGAGCACCATGTCGATGCGCGCCCAGCGCCCCACGATGCCCTTGCGCGCCGTCATCCGCAGGATGAAGCCGGCCGGGTCGCTGGAGCGGCCGCCCCAGCTCGATTCGAAGTCGTGGCGATAGGAGGTCTCGTGCACCAGATCGTCGTTGGTGAAGTCGCTGCCCATCCAGGACCCGAGCATCATCGAGGGCGGCACGCGAATCGTACGCGAGATGCGCGGCAGATAGTTCCACAAGTTGTCGCCGACGCGCAGCGTGGCCGTGCCCTTCTCGCGCGCCGGCTGTTCGATCAGCACCAGCGCGTGATCGTCGCCCTTGGACCAGATCTTCATGCGCACGGTGCGCGTCTGGCGCGGGGTGACCACGGTGAGCTCGGCCACCGCGGTGCTGCTCGAGGCCGTGTACAGCTCGTCGAGCCGGTGCAGCACCTGCTGCAGGTCCGGCGGCTGTGCGGGTTGGGCGCCGGCCCAGAGCGAGCAGGCCAGCGTGAGCGTCAGCGTGAGGGCGGCGAGCGAGCAGCGGCGAGCGAGCGGGGTCACGGCGATGCCTCCTGGGAGCCGTCCGCCGGCGTCCCGAAATCAGGTCCATGCTGAATGGGGACCTGCCGGGCGTCCGGAGTATTCTCGGTCCAGCAAGATGCCCGGCCCGAGCGGCGTCGTCCAGCCCGTAACCGGCTGCCCAACCCGGCGGCTGGGCCCGCCAGCCGATGTGGTGTAGCGTCGGCGGTGATATGGCTGTGGCCGCAGAACGTCCGGCCGGCGCGCGCGATCGGCCCGAGCCGCCGCGGCTTGGCCGGTGGGAGAGCCTGGATCGCATGCGGCGCTTCCGCAGCGATTCGTTGCAGGTCGTACAGAGCATGTACGAACGCCACGGGCCGGTAGTCGCGGAGGGTGGACGGATCCGCGGCGTGCACCTGTTCGGTCCGGACGCGAACCGCCTGGTCATGCAGGATCGCGAAGGCGTGTTCAGCGCGCGCCACGCCTGGATGCTGATCATGGGTCGGATCTTTCCCAACGGCCTGCTGCTGCGGGACGGCGAGGACCACCTGCACCACCGCCGCATCATGCAGGGCGCGTTCACGCGCTCGGCCCTGCGCAGCTACCTCGATCAGATGAACCCCCAGATCGAGCGCGCGCTGGCCGCCTGGCCCAAGGCTGAGCGCATGCTGGCCTTCCCCGCGTACAAGCGGCTCACGCTCGAGCTCGCCTGCGACGTGTTTCTGGGGATGCAGCTGGGCGCGGAGGCCGCGGCGCTGCAGCGCGCGTTCGAGCACGCGGTGGCCGCCTCGATGTCGTTCGTGCGCCTGCCGCTGCCCTGGCTCGAGTTCGCGCGGGGGCTGCGCGGCCGGCAGTACATGGAACGCCTGTTCGGCTCGATGCTGGCGCAGAAGCGCGCGCAGCAGAGTGCGGACATGTTCAGCCGCCTGTGCCACGCCACCGACGAGGACGGCAGCCGCTTCACCGATCGCGAGATCATCGACCACGTGATCTTCCTGATGATGGCGGCGCACGACACCACCACCAGCACGCTCAGCTCGATGACCTACGAGCTGGCGCGCCATCCCCAGTGGCAGGAGCGGGCGCGGCAGGAGTCGCGAGCGCTCGGCAAGGCCTTCATCGAGCACGACGACATGCCCGCGCTGGGCTCGCTCAACCTGGTGCTGCAGGAGACGCTGCGCCGCTACCCGCCGCTCTCCACCGTGCCCCGGGTCTCGGTCGCGCCGTTCGAATTCGGCGGCTACGCGTTCCCTGCGCGCTGTTTGGTGGTCACCTATCCGATCCACACCCATCACATGAGCGAGCTGTGGACCGCACCGTTCGAGTTCGACCCCGAGCGCTTCGCGCCGCCGCGCGAGGAGCACAAGCGCCACAGCCACGCCTACGTGCCCTTCGGCGGCGGCGCGCACACCTGCATCGGCATGCGCTTCGCGGAGCTTCAGATCCGCGCGCTGATGCACCAGCTGCTGCTGCGCTACCGCATCCGCATCGCGGACGGTTATCGCATGCCCGTGCAACAGGCGCCGATCTCGAAGCCCAAGGACGGGTTGCCGATCTTCCTCGATCCGCTGTGAGCTGGGGCCGCGCCGGCCCGCCCCTTATTTGATCATGATCGTGGGTGGCTGCGGCGGCTTGTTGTCCGGCGTCAGGCACGAGGACAGGTCGAACAGCATGAACTCGAGCGCCTTTTCCTGCGGCGACAGGTCGACGTTCGTGCACTCGTCCGGCACCGGCTGCTGGGGGTTGTCCATGGAGGCGGCCCCGACGTGCAGGTCGCTGAACACCACGCGCCCGCAGTAGCTCGGTCCGTCCGGCGTCATCTGCGCGTCGGTCGGCGTGTTGAACGAGAAGTACTCGGTCGCGCCAGGCGGATTCGCGTTTTGATCGGCGAGAATCCAGGCCTGCGACGGCAGGTTGGTCGCGCTCACGTCGGCGTTGTGGCGGGCCTGCTCGATCGGCAGCTCGCCGTTGGTCAGGGCGTTGACGTTGGTCAGCCATGTCTCCATCGCCATGCCCTTGGGGAAGGGCATGCCGTTGGGGAGCGTGGTCACGATGGTTGAGAAGATGTTGCCCATGCTGTTCGACCCCGTGAACCAGGTGGCCAGGTTCTCGTTGCCGTAGGGCCCGGTGTTGAACCACGCATAGTGGAAGTGCGAGGCGAACACGCGCCCGCCCGCGCTGGCGTAGTCGTGCAGCGCCTGCTGGTTCATGTTCACGGTCTCCTCGCCCTCGCACGACAGCAGCACGATGTCGTAGCCCATCAGGTCGGCGGTGGTGTCCCACAGCGAGGCCGACGCCACCGGCGCCGGCGGCGAGGTGTTGGGCACCTGGCCGCCGCCGCGGCCGCCACCGCCCATGCGGGGCGTGCCCTGGAAGATGTGGATGCGGCCGTCGCCCCCCGCCCCGGGTACATACTCCGCCGCATCGATGCCCACCCGGCGCAGCAGGCACTCGAGCGTGTCGGCGCCGCCCGTGGAGATGGCGATGTTGGGAATGTCGCCTTCCATGTGGTTTCTGGGCAGCCGCAGCGAGTGGTCCGGCAGCGGGTTGTCCTGGCACTGGACCACGTTGGGAATCACGGTCTGCGTGCGCCACTTGCCGACCTGCACCACCAGCGGGATGTTCGCCCCGTCGGGCACGCTATCCATGCTGAAGTGGCCTGCCGCGTCGGTGACCGCCGCCGCGATCGGCATGCCGCTGTAGAGGGAATCGCAGGTGTCGCAGGAGGCGCCCGTGCTCAACGGCAGCACCGGCTCGTTGGGCACGTACACCGCGATGTTGTAGAGCGGGTTCTTGCCCGCCGGGTCGTAGACCGTGCCGCTGATGGTGGTGCTTCCTCCGCCCGGACACTCGTGCTTCTGGCACTGCAGATTCACGCACGGCGGCCCGGCGTCCACCGCGGGGCCGGCCGAGGAGGGGGCATTGGGGTTGATCACGCCGCCGGAGCCGCCCGTGCTCGAGGGCGCCGGCGTGATGCCGCCGGGGATCGGCGCGCCGCCGGCGCTCCCTTGTTGGGTCAGCCCGCGTGAGGTGTTGCTGTTGGCGTCCGAGCTGCAGGCGCACAATCCGAGCACCAGCCCGCACAGGCCGAGCAGCACCCCGCACGCCCTGCCCATGGCCTCCTCCCCACCGCCGTTCCCCTTCGCACACGCCATCCGGACCTCCCAGCCCCTGCCCAGGGCCGCTTGCCTCGCGCGCTGACGCCCTCTGCCAGCGCCTGATAGTCTGGCACACATAAGGTGCCCCACCCCATCCCACCCGGACCACCGGATCGGCCTGCGCGAGCCGCGCCGGGCTCGAAGCGAGCAAGCGCTCGCCGCCTGGCGGGCTGCCGGGGACGGCCAGACTGGACCCTGCGGCTCTGAGCCAACGCAAGATCGGTGCCTCCGGCGCAATCGTTGCGCGCTGCGCTGGCCAGCGGCGCCCCGGCGCTAGGGGCTGCGGGCTCAAAGGCGAGGCGCGCAGCCGGGGCGCCGCGCCCGGCCCCGCTTCAGCTCACCTCGGGGCGAGGCGCGGGCTGGCCGTTGGGCTGGGTTCGCGCCACGTGCCGCTGCAGCAGCCACAACGCCGGGGTGATCACGAACCCACCGGGCAGCGCGAGCATGGCGAGCAGCAAGGCTTTGGAGCGGAGCGCCTTCATAATGACGAGGATTACATGCAAGAAGGACGCCAGCGCGTTCCATGGCCGCTCACCTCAGGTATTGGGGGCGTTCTCAGCGGCCATCCCATGACAGCCGTGTCGCGAACGTGCCGCGTGTGCCGGAGGCTGTAGCGGCCGCTATACACATGGCGCCGCGTCCGTGATTGCCCAGCGCCGCGCTCAGCGCGCGAGCCAGAACAGCAGCACCACGCCCGCCAGCACCAGCACGAACGAGACGAGCAGCGCGCGCGAGCTGCCCGGCACCGGGGCAGCTGGCGCGCCCGCCTCCGCCGCGCCCGCCTCCTCCTTCGCGGCGCCCGCGGCCCCGGTCGCAGGCGTGGCCGTGGGCGCCCGCGCCCCGGCCGACCCCGCCCCCCCGGCCTTCGCGCTGGCCGCGAGCCCGGCTGCCTCGACCCCCGCAACCGCCTGCTCCAGCGCGTGCAACATCTCGCCCGCGTTCGCGAAGCGTTCCGCCGGGGTCTTGGCCATGGCCCGCTCGATCACGGCCTGCAGCGCGGCGCCTCGCGCAAGCTCCGGTGCGAACGCGGACAGCTGCGGAATCGGCGCGACCAAGTGCGCGCGCAGCAGCTCGGTCAGGCTTTCGGCCAGAAACGGCGGCTGCCCCGAGAGCAGCTCGAACAGCATGCAGCCGACCGAGTACACGTCGGCGCGCACGTCGATGGCCCCGCCAAGCGCCTGCTCAGGCGCCACGTACAGCGGCGTGCCCACCATCATGCCGCGGCGCGTCAGCACCGCGCCCGGCATCGGGTCGTCCTCGGCCTGCAGGAACTTCGCCAGCCCGTAATCGAGCACCTTCACGCGCAGGGCGCCCTCGGAGTCGGCCAGCAAGAACACGTTCTCCGGCTTGAGATCGCGATGCACCACGTTGTGCTCGTGCGCGTAGGCCAGCGCCTCGAGCAACTGGCGCACGATTGCCAGCGCCTCGTCCGCCGGCAGTCTCCCGCGGCCCAGCCGCGTCTCGAGCGCCTCGCCGTGCAGCAGCTCCATCACCAGGTAGGGCGAGCCCTCGAGCATGCCGTAGTCGCGAATCGCCACGATCCGCGGATGCTCCAGCGTGAGCAGCGCCTTGGTCTCGCGGTGAAAGCGTCCGGCGGCCTGCGTGTCGAGCACGGACGCGTGCCACACCTTCACTGCCACCGCCGCCGCGCCCGACAGATCCTCGGCGCGGAAGACCTCGGCCACGGCGCCTCCGCCCAGGCGCTCGACCAGGCGATAGCGACCTTCGATCACCGAGCCGAGCAGCTCGGAGTCCGCGGCCGGTCCGGCAGGGGTGGGCATCGCCGGAGTATATGCCGAGCCCGACCCGCCCGGCTGAGGACCGCGCCCGCAAAAGCGGGCTGGCCTGATGTGCCAGCATTCGACCCTCGCGACCCCCCGACCAAGCTGGTATGGTCGGTTCATGGGCGGGAGGTACCCCCAGAGACGGGCATGCGGCGGGCTTGACACCGGCCGGCCCACCGGGGGTCCGCGGGCGTGCTGTTAGATGAGCGGTTGGGGCAGCGCTTCGCCCACGTGGTCATTCTCGAGGACAACGACCTGATGCGCCGCGCGCTCACGCGTGCGTTGTCGGGCTGGGACTGCGAGGTGCGCGAGGCCGGCGCGTTGTGCGAAGCAGGCCCTGCGGTCGCCGCGCCGCTCGACCTGTTGATCGCCGACGTGCGCCTGCCCGATGGCACCAGCCATCCGATCTTCGCGCAGGCGTCCCGCATCGCGCCGCTGCCGTTGATGATCGCGATCAGCGGTGAAGCGTCGGCTGCGGAGGGATTCGAGCTCGCGCGCCTGGGTGCGCATGCGTTCTTGCCCAAGCCCTTCACGCACGCACAGCTCGAGCGCTGCATCGCCCAAGCGCTCGAGCTGCGCGCGCGCGTGCAGGCGACCGCCGCTGCGGCGTTGCCGGCCGCGCGCGACCTCGTGCAGTCGGAGCTCGCGTGCTTCGCGCGGCTTCACGGGCTTACCGCGCGTCAGACGCAGGTCCTGGAGTTGCTGCTGCGCGGGGTGCGGCGCCCGCAGCTTCCGGCTGCGCTCGGCGTCTCGCCCAACACCTGCAAGACCGTGTTGCGCCGTCTGCTCGCGCGCTGCCAGGCCGAGCACGTCGGAGACCTGGTGCAGATGCTGGTGGTGCGCCTCGGCGGTCAAGGCGGTGACGGACACCCCTAGCTAGGGGTGACGTTGGCTCGGTTGCGCGCCATCGACGGACACCCCTAGGGGTGACGTTGGCTCTCGAGTCGCACGCGGCTTCGCTCGGATCCGCGGGCGACTGGGCGAAAACGCGGTGATTGAGCTCTTCCCCCATTGATTCGTGGACGGAGATTCGCTAGCCGGATCTTCGCGGATGGATCGACGGCTGAGGAGCGGCCGTCGCAAGTAGGGGGGCTCATGCGATCGAGAGTTGCGGCACGGCGGACAACGCACGCGTGCGCGTTCGTCCTGATGGCGGGGTTTGCAGGCGCGCTTTGGAGCTGCACTGAGCGGCCCACCCAGCCCCGAGCGCCGCACGTGGCGGCGGCCGGCGCCGCACTGACGGTTGCCACTGCCACGCTGCCCGTCATCGGGGAAACCTATCTGAAGTCGGGCTCTCCCAATACCAATCAGGGCGGCGACACCGTCGTACGCCTGCAGTCGTCGGGCAAGAACCGCGCGCTGCTGTTCTTCAACGCGGACGCGATCCGGCAGGCGGTGGGCAGCGGCACCCTGCTCGGCGCAAGCCTCGAGCTGACGATCGACAGCGCCGGCAACGACTGGGGCAGCAGCGGTAGACCGATCGCCGTCCACCGCTTGAAGCAGGCCAGCGCCGAATACTCAGCCACCTGGAATTGCGCGATCGACCTGAGCATCTACAACTCCTCGGCCGACTGCGCGGGCGACACGGCCTGGGACATGAGCTCCACCGATCCCGCGACGCAGCCCTGGCTCTCGCCCGAAACCGCCAGCGCAACCATCACCAGCAAGGAGACCGGCACCGTCAGCCTCGAGCTCACAGCGGACGTCGCGGCCATCCTCGACGGCAGCTGGCCCGGCTACGGCTGGCTGCTCAAGAAGGTGGACGAGAGCGCCAGCGGCTCGGTGGACTTCAAGGCGCACGAGCAGGGGCAGGGACTGGGAGCGCAGCTGGTGCTGCAGGTGCAGGGCGCGCAGCCGCGCGACGCGGGCAGCCCAAAGGACGCGGCGGGCGCGATGGACGCGGCGATGGACGCGGCGGCGATGGACGCGGGCTCTGCGCGGAGCGCGACCGTGGTCGCCACGGCCGACACCTACGTGCGCAAGGGTGCTCCCAATCAGAACGAGGGCGCCGACGCGATCCTGCGGATCCAGGCTTCGGGTCGCAACCGAGCGCTGCTCGACTTCGACGGGCCCGCGATCGCGAGCGCGCTCGCCGGGGAAGGCCTGCGGCAGGCACACCTGGAGCTCACCATCAGCAAGACCTTCGACAACTGGGGGCCGGACCGCGTGCTCGGGGTCCACCGCATGCTCCACGACTGGTCCGAGCTCGGCGCAACCTGGAACTGCTCGGTGGACACCGACACCAGCAACAGCAGCCCTGACTGCGGCGGTCCGACCGCGTGGTCGATGTGGAAGCCGGATCTGCCCGACGAGCAGGTGGCCTGGAACGACCCGCCCTCGGGGACCGCGCTGATCGCCAGCGGCGAGACCGGTGTCGTGCGCTTCGACGTGACGCGCGACGTGGCGTGCTACCTCGAGGGCTTCACCCCGTTCAGTGGGTTTCTCGTCAAGAAGGAGGCGGAGCAACAAGCCGGTCACATCGAATTCACATCGCGCGAGACCGCCACACCGCCGTTGCTGGTGCTCGAGCACGCACCGGGCTCGGGTGTCGTGGTCACGGCTGCGGACTGCACCCGCGAGGCACTCGATGGAGGCACGCCCGACGCCGGTATGGACGGCGGCGCATGCGTGCCGACTGGCAACGCGGAGCTTTCATGCGACGGCCTCGACGACGACTGCGACGGCAAGACCGACGAGGACTACGAGGTGACGGTCACTAGCTGCGGCGTCGGCGCCTGCTCCGCAGACGGCGAGCTCTCGTGCATCGACGGCGCGGAGGTCGATAGCTGCGTGGCGGGCACGCCCGCTGCGGGGGACGACACCTGCGACGGGGTCGACGACGACTGCAACGGTGCGGTGGACGACGGCTACGCCGGCGCGGCGACCAGTTGCGGGTCGGGCGCGTGCGCCGCTACCGGAACCCTGGTCTGCCTGCAGGGTCAGGTGCACGACACCTGCGTGCCGCTGTGCGAGAGCCAATGCGCCGACGGCCTCGACAACGATGGCGACGGCCAGGTCGACTGCGCGGACTCGGACTGCGCGGGCGCAACGGGTTGCGCGGTGGTCGGCAGCCCGTGCACGAGCGATGCCGATTGCGTGGGGCTCGCGACACCTGAGGAACCGGCCTTCTGCGCGCTTTCGTTGCCGGGCGGCTACTGCGTGAGGCCCTGCGATCCGGCGGCGTCTCCTTCGACCTGCCCCGAGGGCTCGCACTGCGAAGGCGGCGCTTGTTTCGCTTCCTGCGACGCGGCCGGAGGCTGCGCCGTCAGCACCCAGATCTGCAGCGCTGTGCCCGACTACGGAGTCACCACCCCATTCTGCCGGCCGACTTGCGCAGAGCCGTGTCCGGACGGGAACTACTGCGACCCGCAGAACGACGTGTGCCAGGCCTGTCTTTCGGACGACACTACCTGCGACGGCGTCGACCAGGACTGCGACGGCCGCGTCGACGAAGAATTCGTTGCGGAGACCAGCACCTGCGGCGTCGGGGCATGTCTGCGGACGGGAACGACCGCGTGCGTGAACGGCGAGGCGCAGACGGACTGCACACCCGGCACGCCGGCCCCGAGCGACACGACCTGTGACGGAATCGACGACAATTGCAGCGGCACGGCGGACGAGGGCTATGTCCCGGTGGCGACGAGCTGCGGCGTGGGTGCGTGCAGCCGGACGGGCACGACAGCCTGCGTCGCAGGCACCGTCAGCGACGGCTGCGTGCCCGGCAATCCGGCCGCCGCCGACGCCAGCTGCGATGGCATCGACGACGATTGCGACGGTCACGTCGACGAGGAGTACGTCTCCGAGAGCACGAGCTGCGGCCTGGGGGCATGCATGCGGACGGGAGCCACCTCGTGCGTGAACGGGACCGTGCAGACGGCCTGTGCGGCCGGCCCGCCGGCCGGCAGCGACACATCCTGTGATGGTATTGACAACAACTGTGACGGCACGGCGGACGAGGGCTATGTCCCAGTCGCGACGAGCTGCGGCGTGGGTGCGTGCGCGCGCACGGCGATGAGCTCGTGTGTGAACGGCGAGGAGCAGAGCAACTGCGTGCCGGGGACGCCGGCGGCATCGGACACGACCTGCGACGGGGTCGACGACGACTGCAACGGGATAGTGGACGACGGCTACGTCCCCGTCGCGACCAGTTGCGGCGTCGGGGGATGCGCACGCAGCGGGACGAGCTCGTGTGTAAACGGCGCAGTGCAGATCGAGTGCGCGCCAGGGGCGCCGGCGGCTTCGGACGCGACTTGTGACGGGGTCGACGACGACTGCAATGGGACCGCGGACGACGGCTACGTCCCCGTCGTGACGAGTTGCGGGGTAGGGGCGTGCGCGCGCTCGGCCATGAGCTCGTGCGCGGGCGGCCTGGTGCAGAGCAACTGCAGCCCCGGAACGCCTGCCGCGAGCGACAGCACCTGCAACGGAATCGATGACAATTGCGACGGCACCGCGGACGAAGGCTACGTCTCGCTCACGACCAGCTGCGGCGTGGGCGCCTGTGGGCGCCTGGGCAGCACCTTCTGCGTCGCCGGCGTCGTCGGCGACACTTGCACGCCCGGCAATCCGGCGGCCGCTGACGCCACCTGCGACGGGAACGATGACGATTGCGATGGCATCGCCGATGAGGACTACGCGCCGGTCCCCACCAGCTGCGGGGTGGGTGCATGCGCGCGGGCGGGCGCCACGAGCTGCGTGCTCGGCACGGTCGCCGACAGCTGCGCTGCGGCCGCGCCTGCCGCGAACGACGCCACTTGCGACGGCCTCGACGACGACTGCGACGGCACTGTCGACGAGGACTATGTGGCTGTGGCGACGAGCTGTGGCGTGGGTCAGTGCGCGAGCACGGGCAGCAGCAGTTGTAGCAATGGCATGGAGCAGGACAGCTGTGTGCCGGGGACGCCCGCGGCGTCCGACACCACCTGCGACGGGGCCGACGACGACTGCAACGGCCAGGTCGACGACGGCTACGTGCCGCGGGCGACCAGCTGCGGCACCGGTGCGTGCGCGAACACCGGCAGCACGTCGTGCGTGAACGGCGTGGAACAGGACGATTGCACCCCTGGCGGAGTCGACGCTGACACCACCTGCAACGGCCTCGATGACGACTGCGACGGCAAGATCGACGAGGCCGTCGTGGGGTTGGACGACGGCGAGCCGTGCACCATCGACAGCTGCGACCCCGCCACCGGCATCATTTCCCACCAGCACCTCGCGCCCGGCGCTTCGTGCTCGGACGGCAACGTGTGCAACGGTGCCGAGACGTGCCAGCCACCCCACGCGCAGATCTGCGCGCCGACGGTGGGCGGGGTGGTTGCGTGGTGGCCGGGCGATGGCAACGCCCACGACGTGATCGGAGGCCACGACGGCACGCCGCAGAACGGCCTCACCTTCGCGGCCGCAGAAGTGGACCAGGGCTTCAGCTTCGATGGCGTGGACGACCAGGTCGACCTGTCGGCGCACGCCGCGGCGCTGAACCTCGCGGGTCAGGCGACGCTCGAGATGTGGGTACGCATTCCGACCGACACCTGCCGCACCATCTTCCACCTGAGCCAGGACGCGACCCACGAGCAGTACCTGCGCGTGGGCAACGGCTGCGGCGTCACCAACTCGCTGGTGATGTGGACCTACGTCAACGGCGGCACCACCCAGACCGCCACCGTGACTGCCCCGAGCTCGTTGCGCTCGATCTTGATCGACGCCGGGCGCTTCCATCACCTGGCCCTGACCTTCAGCGGCAGCGGCGCGGTGCCGCTGGTCTACATCGACGGAACACAGGTCAGCGCCACGCCGAGCTCGGGCACCACCGCCGCCGGCCAGTGGGGCGGCTTCCCGAGCCCGGTCACCGCGACCCTCGGCTCGCACTCCGGCACGCAGTACTTCCAGGGCATGATCGACGAGATCACGCTCTACGATCACGTGCTGACCCAGCCGCAGATCCAGCTCATCGCCAACGTGTACGGCGGCGGCAAGTGCAAGCCCACCGTGTGCACCGCCGGCCCTCCGCCCGGCGCGGGCTATCCCTGCGACGACGGCGACCACTGCCGGATCAATGATCAGTGCGACGGGGCCAGCCGGTGCCTGGCTGGCTCGGTCGTGCCGCCCGATAGCAGCTGCGACGGCGTCGATGACGACTGCGACGGGACCGCGGACGAGGACTACGTCCCGACCCCGACCAGCTGCGGCACGGGTGAATGCACGAACACGGGCATCGCGACCTGCGTGTCAGGTCAGCTCCAGGACAGCTGCGTGCCGGGCGCGCAGTACCAGGACGACGACTGCAACGGCCACGATGACGACTGCGACAACTGGATCGACGAAGGCTACGTGCCGAGCTGTTTAGGGTCCTCCACAGTCACCTGCGTGCAGGGACAGGTGGTGACCACGAGCTGCGCGGACGCCGACCTTTGCAACGGGCAAGAGACCTGTGAATCGGGAACGTGCCAGCCGGGCACCCCGCCGGTCGTCGACGACGCCAACCCGTGCACCACCGATAGCTGTGCCCCGGCAAGCGGCGTCAGCCACGTGCCCGTTGCAGACGGAAGCCCGTGCGGCGATGGCGACGCATGCAACGGCCAGGAGACGTGCCAGTCGGGGCAGTGCCAGGCCGCCGTGCCGCCCACGGTTGATGACGGCGATCCGTGCTCGATCGACACCTGCGATCCCGCCGTCGGGGTGGTGCACACCCCGGCAGCCGCAGGCACGAGTTGCAGCGATGGCAACGTGTGCAACGGCGAGGAGAGCTGCGAGCTCGTGCCGCTCTTGTTCAGCGTCGGTCCGCAGCAGGCCTACCTGCACACGGTCAACGGCTCGACGGACGCGGTCGCGGTGCGACTTGCGGACTTCGGCATCCTACCGGGGCAGCAGATCACGCTCACCGCGGTCGGGCACGTCTATGGTGGCGACGGATACGTCAACGATCTCGGCGCGGTGTTCAGCTCGACCAGTGAGCTGCGCCCCGCGGACCAACGCTACCGCGTACCCGGCGCGATCGCCTCCGGGCTGCCGCAAGTCGTGACCGGAACGACGTACTTCGGCGGCGAGCAGACCGACATCGCGGAAGATTTTCGGATTCCGACGTCGGGCGTGGCGGTCAACGTCCCGCAGCACGCCGCATACCTGTTTCTTGCTCTTTTCGATCGGTACTACGCAGACAACACGGCCGCTGGCGAGTTCGATGCGCAGGTCAACGTGGCCGCTTCGCATTGCGGATCTGGGACGCCGCTCGTAACCGATGACGGCAACGTGTGCACCGCCGACACCTGCGACCCCGTCCTCGGCATAGCGCACACTCCGCTGCCTGGGGCGCCGTGCGATGACGCCAACGCTTGCACCGTCGGCGACAGTTGCGACAGCGCGGGCACGTGTCAGGCGGGGGCGCCGCTCGTCATAGACGACGGCGATCCATGCACGATCGACTCATGCGATCCGGCAACCGGCGCAGTCCATACGGCTGCGCCCGAGGGAGCGGACTGCAGCGACGGCAACGCGTGCAACGGCGCCGAAACCTGCGGCACGCCGACGGCTGTGGAGCACTTCGAGCAGGTGAATCCCCGCACGACCTTCTTGAACTTCCACGCGCTGTATGCGCGTGCGTATCGCCTCAGCGATTTCGGCTTGCAGCCCGGTGACCGGATCGCGTTGCGCGCGCAGGGCAGCTTCGCCGGAACGTTCAACAATGGTACCGAGCTGCTCGGAATTTTCAGCAGCACCGACGAGCTGCTGCCCCCTGGTCCGTCTGGAAACTGGAGCCGCGTGCCGGGCGCGATCGCTTCCGACGCGCCTCCATACGACATCCATTTCTACATCGATAACAGGGACATTGCAGACGACTTCCGGATTCAGCCTGCGGGCGTAGTCGTCACCGTGCCCGAGGGCGCGGTGTTTCTGTTCATCGGTGCAAACGACGAGAGCTACGGCACCAGCGAGCCCTTCGACGACAATGCCGATCTGGACGGTGACTTCGGCCTCGTCATCGCGCGGGACGTCCCCCCGGTGTTTGGTTGTCAACCTGGACAGACGCCTCAGATCGACGACGGGGACGCATGCACCAGCGACCGCTGCGACGAAGCCCAGGGTGTGCTGCACGACCCGAACCCCCAGGGGGTGCTCAGCTGCACACAGCTCGGCGCGGAGTGCGGACAGCCGAGCGACGGCTGCGGCGGTACGCTGGATTGCGGCACCTGTCCGAGCGGTCAGGTGTGCGGCAGCTTGGAGACCGGCAAGTGCGGGCCACCACCGCTGCAGGTCACGCCGGTCATCCACGTAAGCCGGGGGGTCAACAGGGCGCACTACGGCGGCGGGGCCCGTGTCGTGGAGTACGGGGCCGGCGACCGCGTTCTGGATCCTTCGGCTGCTACGCCTCTCATCTATACCTCCTTGAAGATGAGCCTCGGGTCGTCGCCCGAGCCCCGGTACGTCAGCGTGCGGTTGGCGGGCGCCGACCAGCCGGTGTTCGATGAAGTGTCGCTTCAAATCAATGAAGGTGGTGCCGACCATGCCGAGCTGTGGGTCAGCTCCGCCGAGACCTTCGACCTCGGCTCCTTTGTCAAGGTCGGAGAGGTCGTGCCGCCGGTCGATGGGGCGGTCGACTTCCAGCTCGCTCCCGTCCAAGCCCGATACGTACGGCTCGTTTTCGAGCGTCTCTCCTCGACTGACTACGACTGGGGCGGCTACCTGAGTCAGCTCAATGTGTCGACTCGTTCACGCGAAGGAGGGGTGGTCTCGCTGCTCGAGGGCGGCGCCGACGTGGTGCGAGCGAGCACTGAAACCCGTTCGGGCTGGGCGACGGGCGCGTTCGACTATAGCCACCAAACCGTCTGGCAAACCGGCAGCGCGGGCGAGCAATGGGCGGTCCTCGCGCTGGCGCCTGCCGGACAGGCCGTGAGTCAGCTCGAGATGAGCGCATACGACGTCGGCAAAGGCACTTCCGCCAAGGACTTCGACCTTCAGCTCTCCAACACCGGCAGCGCGGACGGCGACTTTTCCACCGTGTTGGCGCAGACCTCCTGGGAGGACGACAACGGAGATTTCGTCTGGGAGCTTGCCCCCACGCGCGCGCGCTACGCGCGACTCCGCTTGCATTCGAGCTACGGTGGCGGCACCTACCGGATCGCCGACGTCCGCCTATACAGCCCTGAGCTCGGCGGCGCACAGGTGCCGTTCGAGGACATGACACCTCTGCCGCAGAGCGAGGTGGCTTCACGTCTCTGGACATTCGGCGACGGCGCCTCCTCGACCGAGCGCTATCCCTCGCACACTTACGCCGAGCCCGGCACGTACCAGATCGCTTTGAGCGTGACCGATGTGCAGGGGCGCGTAGGCGTGGCGCACGCGACCTATACCGTCTTGCAGGCGCCCGTGCCGGACTTCACCTGGACGCCCGATTCGCCGGCGGAGACCGACGGATCAGGGCCGTTCGCGACCCTGTTTGATGCGTCTCGAGTGGTGGACGGCCAGCGCGTGCTGTCGCGCAGCTGGAGCGGGCCGGTGATCTTCGACGATTGCACAGGTGGCTGCCTTTGGGTCAACGGCGCTTTCGCCCAAGCGGACAGCCCTCTGACCGTGCGCTTTCCCCAGGATGGCGACATACCGCTGCATCTCACGGTTACCGACTCGCAGTTTCTCACGGCCTCGATCGTCAAGAGCGTTCCGGTCCACAACGTGCCGCCAGAGGTGAACGCCGGTCCTGACATCGGCATCTTGTGGGGACAGCGAGCGCGGGTTGGTCACCCCGGCGAGGCTGTCATGGACCACGGCGACGATGAAGCGAGCTTGCACTGCGTGTGGGACTTCGGAGACGGGCACACAGTCGCCATCGATCCATGCAACCGTCATGTCGACACGCAGCGGGACCACGTCTACGCCGACCCCGGGGTCTACACGGCCTCGCTGACCGCTTTCGACGACCACACCTCGACGACCGACACCGCGATTGTGACCGTGGACCGCCGGCCCAGCGTGGTCGTTCCCCTGACCATGGTTCCCACGGCGGCTGACGGGGACTTCGAGCTCAGCGCAAGGTTGTTCGACGCGCTGGACAATTCGGCTCCCGTGGTGGGTAGGGAGATCGTCTTTTCTCACAACGGCGAGATCGTGACCGCGGTAACGGACGCAGATTCGGTCGCGCGCGCCGTGGTTCATTTCGACCCGCTCTCCTTGAGCACGGTCGAGTACGGCTTTGCCGGTGACGACCGCTACTACCCCAACAGCGACTCGGTCGACTTCGAGGTGCGCCAGGGCGACAGCGCGCCGACCGAGCTGGGCCAGAGCACTTCGGGCGACCAGGGAGTCCGATTCGTGCTCGCCTTTCCGCAGAACGCCAATGCCGCTTACTCCTCGCCCGACACGCGGCGTCTGGTGCTGATGATCTCCTCGCGTGTGGCGACGACGGCGCACGTTCGTGCGCCTTCGGTCGGGTTCGAAGCCGACGTCGGCGTGGCACCGGACCAGGTCAGTCGGGTGGTCGTTCCCGACACGCTGCGCATGGGCGGCCTCACGGACCGCGGGTACAACGTGGGAGACAGCGGGCTGATCGAGGACAAGGGGATCGAGGTCACCAGCCTCGACGAAATCCGGGTTCAGGCTCTCGATCGTCTTTGGGGCAGCAGCGACGCCTACCTTGCGCTGCCGGTCGAGCGGCTCGGCAGCGAGTATTTGGTCCTGGCTGCCTACAACGAGAAGGAGCCGTATTTCGGCAGTCCGAGCGGCAGCCAGCTCTCCGTGGCCGCGATCGAGGACGATACGCAAGTGACGATTGTGCCCACCGCCGAGGTCGCGCCGGGTCCCGATCTGCCGCAAGGGGCACCCATCGGCGTGCCCTTCACGGTCACCCTCAACGCGTTGCAAACCTTGCAACTCGAGGCGGGCAGCGTGGACGCGTACGCATTCGAGGATTTCACCGGAACGCGCGTGAGCAGCAGCAAGCCGGTGGCGGTCTACGGCGGACACGTGTGCACGCCGTTGAGCTCCGTGTATAGCGCGTGCGATCACTTGATCGAGCAGATGCCGCCGGTGACTGCCTTCGGTACGCGCTTCCCGATCGTGCCGGCGGAAGGGCCCCAAACGTACGGCGACGTCGGCGACATCGTCCGTGTGATGGCCGGCGCCGACGGAACCGAGGTGCGCGTCGACGGCCAGCTCATGGCGACGCTCGATCGCGGTGCGGTGTATCAGTTCCGCGAAGGATTGTTCAGCGGTCACGAGGTCATCACCAGCCAACCGAGCCTGGTCGGGCAATACATTCTCGGGGCAGGGTTCAACAATCTCGGCGACCCATCCTTTATGCTGGTGCCGCCGGCCGATCAGTTCGTCGACCACCTGATCGTGTCGCCGCCGGAGCCGACCGACCCACTGCTTGGCGCCGCCGCGAC
The DNA here is from genome assembly GCA_963778655.1 of uncultured delta proteobacterium. GTDB lineage: Bacteria > Myxococcota_A > Polyangia > Polyangiales > JAFGIB01 > CAVZVA01. The sequence continues at coordinate 131,454 of CAVZVA010000002.1, read as the reverse complement.
TGACTTTTCGTTCCGGGACCACCTGAGCATCATCGCCAAGAGCACGGAGGCGGGCGGCATTCGCGTCGACGGACAGCCCGTGCCGGGCGCCTGGCGCGCGCTCGGCGATGGCACCTATGCCGGCGCCCGCATGCCCCTGGAGCAGGGCAGCCACGTCATCACGAGCGACATCCTCGGCGCCAAGTTCATGGCCTCGAGCTACGGCTACGAATACTACGGCAGCTACGCGATGCCCGTCGGGATGCAGCTGGCGCAACCGGCCTGCAGGCCGACCGTCACGGTCCCGGGCGACGGCATCGACAACGACTGCGACGGCATCGAAGGCGAGGAACGCAAGAACGGCATCGACGACGACGGAGACGGCGTGCCGGACGAGGATCTCGCGCTGGAGCCCGACCCCAATGCGGCGAATCACGCGCCGGTCGTCTTCAGCACGTCCTACGGTGGCCTGCAGGACAACGCCGCCTTTGCCTTGCCAGGCTACGATCCGGACGGCGACGCCTTGACCTACCGTGTCACCAGCGGGCCAGCGGCCACCCTGAACGGGAACGTGCTGACCGGGCCATCAGGCGTGTATACGATCGTGGCCAACGACGGCGAGCTCGACAGCCAGCCCGCGACGCTGTCGCTGGGAGCGGAGTCGTACTTGTCGCCCGCTTGCCGCGATCCGCTGCAGGCAACCGTCAACCGCTGCAACGAGCGCCCGTACTTCCGGGGCAGCACCCTGGTCAGCCAGGTGATCAAGGTGCCACCCGGCCAGGTGGTCCCGTTCGTGGCACAGGTGCATGCGTTCGATTGGGACCTGCAACCGATCAGGTACGAGTTGCCACTCACGGCACCAGGTGGTCAAAACGCCAACCTGGCGCCCGGCATGGCGCTCGATCCCGATACGGGCGTGTTCACCTGGCTGGTTGATTCCACCATGGCCGGTTCCTACCACCTGATCCTTTCGGCGACGGATTCGTTGGGGGGAAACACGCTCGACGGCAGCGTAACGCTCACCGTCATGACGGATGCGAGCAATGCGCCGCCGGTTTTCGACAGCCAGCCCGTTGTCGAGGCACAGGTCGGGGACCTCTACCTCTACAACCTGGCGGCGCACGATCCGGAGAATCAGGCGCTCTCGTACGATCTCGTGACCGGCCCTGCGGGCATGACGCTGTCGGGCAACACGCTGAGCTGGACCCCCGCCGATGGAAACGTGGGCGAGCATACGGTGTTGGTGCGGGTCAGCGACGCCGGCGGTGCCGCCGCGGTGCAGGCGTTCACGGTGAGCGTGCTGGGTAGCCCGTTGAGGTTCGCGAGCACGCCGTCGCTGCTGGCCTCGGTGGGCGCTGAATATCGCTATCAACCCGAAGTGGTTCGGCTCACCGGGCAGCCGCAGGTGACCTACGACTTCGACCAGGTCTGCATGACCGGGTGCGCTGCGCTTGCGCCCAAGGGGATGGCGCTGGACCCGGCCACCGGCGAGATCTTCTGGACGCCGACCCAGGACCAGCTCGGCACGCACGGGGTAGTGCTGATCGCGCGTGACGAGCTGGGCAACGTGGACCGGCAGTTCTTCAACATCGAGGTGCTGCAGAACGCGGTGACGCCGCGGATCACCAGCACCGCGGTGACGCACGCGGTGGTGCACGGTCACTACCGCTACGACGTGGATGCGGCCGACCTGGGCACGCGCGAGGTGCTGAGCTACACGCTTTTGGACTGGCCGCAAGGCATGACCATCGACATGGTGACGGGCCTGATCGAGTGGCAGCCGGATGCGCTCGGGAGCTACGCGGTGACGGTGCAGGTGACCGACAGCGGCGGGCTGCAGGACACGCAGAGCTTCACGGTGGAGGTCACCGAGGACAGCAGCCCGCCGGTGCTGGACGTCAACGTGGACCAGGAGACGATTGTGCCCGGGGGCACGCTGACTCTGACTGCGCTTGCCAGCGACGAGGTCGGCGTGAGCAGCCTCGAGGTGACGATCGACGGCGCGCCGGCGCAGCTCGACGAAAACGGGCAGCTGGACTTCAGCAGCAGCAGCCGGGGCGTGCACACGGTGGTGGTGACGGCGGTCGACGCCAGCGGCAACGTCTCGACCAAGACGCTGCTGGTGGGGGTGCAGGACGCCGGGGACACGACGCCGCCGGTGGTGGCGATCAGCACTCCGGCCAAGGACGCGGAGGCGACCTACCTGCAGGCCATCGTGGGTACGGCCAGCGACCCGAACCTGATGGGCTACACGCTGGAGCAGCGTCGCACCGGAGAGAGCAGCTGGACGCAGGTCGCCCAGGGCTACCAGAGCGTGCAAGACGGCGCGCTGGGCACGTTGGACGCGACGTTGCTGCGCGACGGCTACTACGAGCTGAGGCTGACGGCGCACGACGTCAACGGCCAGTCCAGCGAGGTGGTGATCCCGGTGCGGGTGGAAGGCCAGGCCAAGGTCGGGGTGGTTCAGCTGTCGTTTGTGGACATGGCGGTGCCGATGGCGGGGATCCCGATCACGGTGGTGCGCAGCTACGACAGCCGGGACAAGAACAAGCAGGACTTCGGCTACGGTTGGCGGTTGGACGTGAAGCAGGGCTCGCTGCAGCACAACCGAGCGCCGGGGAGCGAGTGGTTCGTGACGTACCCGGATACGCCGTACGGGTTCAACTTTCCGTGCACGATCACGCTGGAGCACGAGCAGCACCTGACCGAGGTGCGGCTGTCGGAGCGCGAGTGGTACCTGTTCCGGGCGACGCTGGTGCCGAGCTCGCAGGTTCCGCTGGTGAGCGGGCAGTGCGCGATGACCTACAGCTACGAGCAGGTGGACGGCAGCACGGCGGGGGCGCAGCTGCTGGTGGTGGGCAACGATCAGGTGTTGACGCAGCTGCAGCAGCCGCCGATCGGTGGCGAGGCGCCGTACGGGGTGGACGCGGTGGACGCGCTGGACCCGACGCAGCCGTACAACCCGGGCAAGCTGCAGCTGCAGCTGGCGGATGGGCGCGTGATCGAGCTCAGCGAGCAGAACGGCATCGAGCTGGTGCAGGACCGCAACGGCAACGCGATCAGCATCGACGCCGCGGGCATCCACCACAGCGGGGGCAAGAGCATCAGCTTCGAGCGTGACGCGCAGGGACGGATCAGCGCGGTGGTGGACCCATCGGGTCGCGCGGTGCAGTACGCCTACGACCTCAACGGGAACCTGGCACGCGTGACCAACCAGGTGGGGGAGGCGACACGCTTCAGCTACCGCAGCGACCTCCCGCATCACCTGCAGAGCATCATCGATGCGGCGGGACGCAAGGTGGCAGCGCTGAGCTACGACGGAGACGGGCGGCTTTCGGGGGTGTGCGACGCCGAGGGCGGGTGCAGCCAGAGCAGCTACGACCTGCCGGGGCGCAGCGTGGTGCAGACGGATGCGACGTCGAGACCCGTGCAATACGAGTACGACGCGCGCGGCAACGTGACCAAACAGACCGACGCGCTGGGTAACAGCGTGCTGTTCAGCTACGACGCGCAGGACAACCTGATCCGTGCGGAAGGCCCGGACGGCAGCGTGGCGAGCTACAGCTACGACGGTAGCAAGAACTTGCTCAGCCGGGTGCTGCCGCACGAAGCGGGCGAAGACCCGGCGGACTTCACCTACAACTACACATATACGGCGAAGAACGACCGCGCGAGCGTGACGCTGCCCAGCGGCGCGGTGATCGCGTACGAGTACGACGCGGCCGGCAACCAGACGGCGGTCAAGGATGGCGCGGGCAACGTGATCGAGAGCCGCAGCTACAACGCCGACGGCACGCTCTCGAGCAAGACGGGCCGCTTCGGCACGGTGGCCTACAGCGGCTACGAGGGCGGCCAGCCCACGCAGGAGATCGACGCCTTCGGGCAGTTGATCACCATGAGCTACGACGCCGCGGGGCACCTGCTGAGCCGCAGCGAGCGGGGCCTCACGACGACGATGAGCTACGACGGCCTGGGCCGGCTGAGCAGCGCCGACTACGGCCACGGCGCGACTGTGAGCTACGAGTACAGCGAGGCCACGCCCGGCTGGACGGCGATCAGCGGCCCGACGTTTGGCCGGGTAGAGCGCAGCTTCACGGCCGCAGGCCGGCTCGGAAGCTGGACCGAGCCCAACGGCGACGAGCTCACGCGGATCTACGACGCCGCCGGGCGGGTGAAGGAGGAGATTGATGCGCTGGGGAACAGCACGCTGTATGCGTATGACCTCGGGGGAAGGTTACAGGGGATTACCGATGCGACGCTGAACGCGACGACGACGTTTGAGCGGGACTCAGCGGGAAGGGTGACGAGGACCACGGATGCACTCGGGCACGAGACGCAGACGAGCTACAAGCTCGGTGGGCGACTTGCGAGCACGACGAATGCGCGGGGCAAGACCACGAGCTTCGACCGCAGTCCGCTCTCGGCGTCGATCACCGACGCGCTGAGCAGGACGACGGTCACCAGTCTGAGCACGTACGGGTTGCCGGGCTCGACGACGTATCCGGGTGGAGCGGACACGAGCAGCAGCTACTTGGGCACGACGCGGCTCGACGGCTCGCAGCAGTACCCGACGAGCTTCCAGGACGAACTGGAGCGGACCCGCAACTACGGCTACGACACCAAGAGCGGGCTCACCTCCGCGACCGACCTCGCAGGTCAGAGCTGGCAGTACCAGTACACGCCTGCTGCTGGCAGCGGCGTGAGCTACGACGTGTTCAGCGGCAACGTGAGCACCGCGAACCACGACGGCGGAGCGAGCGCTTATCAGGGCAGCGAGGGCAGTACCGAGTACCGCGATGTTTCGACCGTCGGCAGCAGCAACGGCGGCAACTTCACGCACCTGTTGTCCCAAGTCACGAGCCCGAAGGGTGAGGTGACGAAGTTCGAGCGGGGTACGAACGGTCGCATCTCGAAGGTCACGTACCCCGACATGGGCACGAGGACGATCACGTACGATGCGGACGCGAGGCCCCAGCAGATCGTTCTCCCGCAAGGCACGGTCGTCACGCTTCGCCACGACATCTCGGGGCGCGAGACGCATCGAGAGACTGATACGGGCGAGTTCCGCGACCTCACGTACGGCCCCGGTGACCGCATCGAGACGATGACGGATCAAACGGGGACGACCACGTACCACTACGACGCGGCCGGGCGGTTCAGCGGGATCACGTACCCGAGCGGCGGCAGCGTGATGTACGATCGGGACGTGCTGGATCGAACCACCGACGTGAGGGTGAAGACGACCCCGACGAGTGGCGAGATCCACACGCACTACGATTACGACGCGAACGGGAACTTGGCGCAGATCGTGGACCCCAACGGCGGGGTGACGGGGTACTCGTACGATGATGCGGATCGGTTGCAGCAGAGGGTGCTGCCCAACGGGGTCGTGACCACGTACGCCTACGATTCACGGGACAGGGTGCTGAGCGTTGTGCACAAGAACGCGAGCAACGTGGTGCTGGCGAGCGTGGTCTACGAGAGGTCGCCTTCGGGGGAGCCCACGAAGATCACCAGGGAAGATGGGACGTACACCAAGATCGACTACGACTCGGCGCTGCGGGTGAAGAAGGAGAGCCACTTCGATGCGAACGACGTGCTGGTCGAGGAGATCCAGTACGGGTATGACGCGGATGGGAACAGGACGAGCAAAACCACCCTCACGGGCCAAGAGACCTACAGCTACGCGGCGGGGTTCAAGCTGACGGGCATCACGGGCACGGCTGGCAATGAGGTCTATGCCCACGATGCCGGCGGTCGGCTCACGGGCATTGACCGGGGCGGGGTGCATCGGGATGTCGAGTACGACTCGATGGATCACATCACGCGGGTTGTCGATGGCGGGATCGAGGTCGAGCGGTATACGTTCGATGGGATGGGGCGGCGAGTTGCCGTGAACAACGGAGCTTCGGTGAAGAGGTTCTTGATCGCGCCGAACCTTGGGGACGGGTATGAGTCGCCGCAGGCTGTGGTGGATGGGAGCGGGAATCTGATCGCGAGTTACGTCTACGCGGGCGAGCATCCGATCATGAAGATCGGGACGGGTGGGCAGGTGGAGTATCTGCTCGCGGATTCGATGGGGAGCGTGATCGGGAAGGCGGACGGGAGCGGAGCGTCAACCGCTTCGATTCACTACGATGGGTTCGGGAACGTCGCCAGTGCGGTTGGAGCTTCGAGCGGGATCGACCCGGCGGTCGGGGCCGAGCCGAGGTTCCAGGGGATGACGCTCGACGGCTCGACAGGGCTCTACTTCGTGAGAGCCAGGTCGTATGACAGCAGGACGGGGAGGTTTGTGAGTAGGGATCCTGTGGGCGGAATCACGCTCTCGGCCTCTTCTCTGCATCCGTATACGTACGTCTCGAACTCTCCGACCATCGCGCGAGATCCAACCGGAACATTCACGTTGATCGAGGTATCGATAACTGCTGGCATTGTTGGCGTGCTCGCTTCTATCAGCACGGCCATAGCGAACCGAGATTTGCTTGCTAAGGGTAAGTACGGCGAGTTCGCCGGGACTGTTGCGTTTGCCGGTGTCACCGGTGCGGCAGCAGCAGCAACGGGTGGTGTCGCGGGCGGAATAATTTTCGGATCGCTCAGCGGGGTAGCGACCGATGCGGTGCACGACATGTTCGAGGGTGGTGTCGAAAAAGCCTCCGAGAACCTGACCCTTTGCAAGTTCACGGCGTCGTTCACGATCGGCATTGCAGGTGGGGTGCTTTCGGCAGGCCTCGCAAGGGCAACCACGTTGGGCAGTGCCATCCCGAACATTGCGGAGCTAGGATGGGGTTACAACTTCGTCAGCAAGCTTGGGATCAGGCTCCCCTCGCAACTAGTCCCGGAGGTTCCGGCTGGCGCTCTTGGTTTCCTGAGAAGCGTTGATTCCACGAACACATTTGCGGACAGCGTTGCTCAAAACGCCCTTCAGAAAATCATTACGGAGTCCACCGAGCGTGCCAACATCGGCTCCGAAGTAGTACACACGACTGGTGCAATCGCGGCGGCGGAGTACATCAAATTCGACCCATGTGGCAATGAACGCTGATGTGACCGAAACACGGAGCATCCGACGCTTCGCGATGCTCTGCGCGACCGTGGCCGTGGGTCTGGTACTGGGCACGATTTGGGCAACGTCCGCAAACAGGGCGTGGTTCGCGCTTGCAATTCTGATTTTTTGGCGCGTCTACGTGTTCCTTCGAAACCTGTGGTGCTACACGAGACCGGCACTGTTTGCCTGGTCCATGATGTTCTTGATGTGCTCGGCCCTCGTCTTTGGATTTGGGAGTTTCATGAGCATACCGCCGGTGTCGAAATACCATGAGACGGTTGCTCTATTTGGTGGTCAGGACATGTCGGGGCGACCAAAAATACACGATGAGCGTGGCACTCTGCTTGAGCCCACTTGGCCTCCATCGCGGGACGGCGCGTTTCATGGCCTCCAGCCGGGCGAGAGGCTAAAAGTCCGTATCGAAGAGTACCGCAGAGGCGTTCTCGTGTGGCAAGTCGTGCATGGGGGGACCGTGATTGTCTCCTATGATGATGCCACTGCGGGTTGGCGCGAGGGGAGGTCAGTCTTCGACGCGGCGGCTCTTGTCCTGGCCTTAGGAGGTTTGTTGCTATCGGTGCAGTGGACTCGAAGTGCTCGCTTTGACCTGGATGGTGCCAAAACTCGATCGTGATGAAGGCCGGCGTGATCTTGGGGAAGCCAGTCTGTCAGCCCCTTCGGCATTTGGCCCCTCGTGACGGGGCTGCTGTTCGGGGCGGTGGTGGATGGGCGTAGGGGAGATGGGGGAGGCGGATGAGGGGGCAGGGATGCGATCGAGATCTTGAGGCGTCGCCCTGGTGCGGGTTGGGATTGTCCAGGTGTTTGAGTAGTGGAGGTTGGAGGTACCGATGGCGAAGCGTGTGATTTCGGCTGAGCGGCAGCAAAAGCTCGATGCAGCCGTAGCGTCGCTGGTGCGCATTCAGAACTTCGACGCGAGTACCCTGGCGCGTTCGGGGGAACTCGGCACCCTGAACTTCGAGGCGGCGGTGCCTCATGCACAACGGCTCGTTGACCTCTACGGGCAAATCTCAGTCGATGTCCTCGACGGTGTTCCGGTCGCGATCCTCGACTCAATCAAGAATGTGGCGGACGCGACGTTCAATCGGTTCCAACAGGCGGTAGCCTTCAACGTTGAGGGACAGAACCCGAAGGGAACGCGCGACAACTTCGTCGCTCAGGTGGAGAACGACTACGACCCACTCTGGCAGCAGCTCCAGGTGGTGATCGGGTACTCCGTGCGACGCTCGATGGATTTCGCGGCGCTGGAACGCGAGGCCCGTGGGCACATGCAATCAGTGCAGGACTCCGCAAACAAGTTGAAGGCCGAACTCGATGCCCGCAAGAAGGAAGCCGATGACGCCCTCGATGCAATTCGGAAGGTTGCTGCCGAGCAGGGCGTGTCGCAGCAGGCCATCTACTTCAAGGAGGAAGCGGAGGTGCACGAAAAGGCGGCTGCGATTTGGTACGCGCGAACATACAAGACCACTATCGGCCTCGGGTTGTATGCGGTCACGACGCTCTTCCTGCACAAGATCAAGGTGATCGCCCCGACGAACGGGTTCGAGGCCGTTCAGTTGGTCGTGGGCAGGATCCTCGTCTTCGCAACGATCGCCTCGTTCGTGTTGCTCTCCGCCCGCAACTTCCTAGCCCATCGCCATAACGCGGTGGTGAACAAGCACAGACAGAACGCCCTCGTGACGTATAAGGCGCTCGTGGAAGCCGCGAAGGACGCAGCAAACAAGGAAGTGATCCTGACCAAGGCAGCCGAGTGCATCTTCTCGCAGCAAGCGACGGGCTTCGGCAAGGAAGAGCGTGCCGATGGCGGAGCGTTCTCGATGGTGAACGTTGCCGGTGGAATGAAGCCGCCGTCCGGCACATGAGAGCGTTCCCTGACCGTGGGCACCATCAACCGAGGCGTCGTGATCGTGAAGCCGAAGCAGCCGTTCGTGGACTGGCTTCGTGGCTTGCCCGATCCGGCGACCGACGTTGACCTCGAACACCTGCGTTCCGACTGCAACGCCTACTTGATCTCTGAGTGGGAGAACGAACAGGAGCTGGAACGGATCCTGAAGCGCTGCTGCACGAAGATCTTCGAGGAAGAACTCGTGGCGTGGTGGCGTCTCGAAGCCGATTGGCCGAAGAAGCGAACGCTGTCGGTGTTCCGGGAGTGGTTCGACATCGAGTGCGTCTCGATGGTCACGAACGTCGTGAAGGTGCCGGGGTTGGAGGAGGATCGGTGAGGTCACTCGGCCGCCCCCTTGAACCCAGCCACCACCTGGACCACCCGCGTGTCCTCGGTCGTGCCGAGCAGTCCTAGGATCTGTTCATGCCCACGTTTGTCGCGCAGTGCAAAGATGCGGACGGCCGAACCCTCCATCGGAGCGTGGACGCCGGTGATCTCGCCGATGCACGGAACAAGCTCGAAGCGCTCGGCTACCGCGAGATCGTGTTTGAGTTCGACGAGTACGTGGCCGGCATCATGGGGGCAACACTCCAGGAGCGTGCTCGCGGCCGGGGTCCAGCACAGGAGTTGGACGGGCCGTTTTGCATAAACCGTTTCGCGCTGTTCTTGTCGGGGCCTTGAAAGCCGGTTGGGGCTGGACCTTCTGTTTCGCATTGGTCGGCGATGCTCTGGCGATTCGGAGCTGGTGGAGGACGGGCCATCTGCGGCCAACGCCCCTGGTGTTGACGCTCGTAGCAGTCGCGTGGTTCCTGCTGACCGTTCTTCCATCGGCGCTGTACAAGCGCATGCTGGATGCGAGCGTGTGGCATCGTTGGTCGGAAATTCTTGCGCTGGCGCCGGTGCTGCGCACGTTGAGACCTTTGAAGTTGATTCAGGAGGATCTCGATTTCCGTTGCGCTCGGGCACTCATCGGACTTGGGCGCCAAGCAGACGCGATGGAGCGAGTTGAGCGTTACGCGGGTGCCGGGACACCAGCGCAAGCCAGCCACTGCATCCGAATGGCGAGCTTGCGTGCTGCCAGGCATGATCACGATGGAGCCATCGAGCTTGCCAGGGCGGCGATTGATAAGAGCCCCACGACGGGCTCTCATTACGTCGATTGCGCTGGCTTCCTGTTGGGGGCAGAACGCTTCCGCGAGGCTGCCGAAGCTCTCACAGAAGCCGAGCGTCACGAGCTTCCGAAAGTGGCTCGTGCAGTCCTACAGATCTACCGTGGCCGAATATGTCTCGGCAACGGCGACCATCGGAACGCCATCACGCAGATCAGAGGGGGCCTGAACGAACTTGGCGCCAAACCTCGAAGCCCACTTATCGAAGCGATGGCCTGGCGGGCCACCGCGTTTCTGGGAATCGCGCTTGCTGCCGTAGGGGAACTGGAAGAGGCACGTTCAGCCTTCGAGCCCGTCCGTGCATATCTGGAAGCCACCGACGAGCAGAAGCTCATCGCGCAGTATGAGACCTCGATTCACGGTAGCAACTTGTAGGACCGCTTCACTCGGGAGCCCGCTTCATCTCCATGACGATCCCAACCACCCTCGCCACACCCTTCGGTGGCCGCCGGCCACCGTCCTGGAGGAACACGAGTGCGGCGTGCAATTGGTCGGCAGTGAAGAAGCCTTCGGCCACCATGAAGTCCAACGCGCCCATGAGCGGCCGGGCTCTGTTGAAGGACGGCTGGAGGAAGTCGTAGGACTTGATGGTTCGATCATGGCGAAGCACGTCCACGAAGAACCCCATCACGGGATCGTGTCCGTACGCGGCCTGGACACCGGGCTTGGTCGGGTGGTCGAGGTGATGGCGGGACATCGATCACCGACCTCCGCGTGGTTGCCGGCGGCCTTCCGTGAAGGCCCACCTGGCGATCAGCAGCGACGTGACGTTCGCCCTCGCGGTCACGAGCTGCTCGGTGTCCAGGAACGCGACCCATGCGTCCTCGTTGCAGAGGGCTTGGAGTCGATCCTGGGCGGCGAGGATTTGCCGGGTGAGCCGCTTGTAGTTGTCGTCGGCGGTGATCAGTTCATCGAGCAACCCGCCGAGGTGGCTGTCGTCGGCATCGCGATCGGCGGTGAGTCGCGGGGTCCGCGATCGTTCCGCCGCGTGTTTGGACGACCGTTGCCTTGTGACGGTCGCCGAGGAACGCGGGTTCCTGGACCGTCGCCGGCTCATGGGGCCACCCGCCCGATGTTTGTTTGGACGATCGCCCGGTACTCGGCCAGGTCGTCGGCCGCTTGTCGGAGTACAGCTTCCGATCGCTCAAGCCGGGCGGCCAGCGCCTGAAAGCGGGACCGGCGGGACTTGATGGACCGGCACTTCGAGCTGCACGTCCTCGCGGTGGAGCGGGCTCCGGGCGGCAACGGTTGTCCGCAGATCTCGCACACGCGGGGAACGCTCTGTGAGGCGTTCTGCGGGCCGGGGGACTCCGGAGCTGCATTCGGGTCGGCCGTTGGCCCGGAGGCCGCAGAAAGCGTGCGACACGGATTCATGGTGGTACTACACTCGGGGCCGGGGAAGTTCCAAGAGTGGGGGGCGCTTTCGTGGCTACGGGAGACAGCGACAAGTCATCCAAGCCGGCGCCGACACCGAAAACTGCGAGCGCTTCCCTCGATGCCGACCGTCCAGTTCAACGGGCCGCCGACGATCTGTTCCGACGAGCCGACTTCGCCTCCACGCTCGCTCGGCACGTGGGCAGCGTCCCCGACGGTCAGAGCCTCGTGTTCTCGCTCGTGGGCGCGTGGGGAGCGGGGAAGACCTCGGTGCTCCACATGGCAGAGGAACGACTACGTGAGCAGGGAGTCGAAGTCGTCTGGTTCAACCCGTGGCTGTTCTCGGGCACCGAGCAGATCGCATCGCAGTTCATGCGCGAGCTGGGGCTCCAGCTTGGCAGCAAGGATCGAAACCTCGGTCGCATCGGTGAACTGGTCGAGTCCTACGGGAAGGTGCTCGAAGTCGGCGGTGCCGTCTTTTCGGGAGCCCTCAAGGCGTTTGGTCCGATCGGAGCGATGATCGCAGGAGCAGCGGAAGCGGGGGTGACAAGCTCGGTCGGCGGGGCTCTGAAGACAGCCGAGCGAGAATCGATTCGTGACACGAGGGCTCGGGTCGAGAAGGCCCTACGTGAAGCCGGTCGTCGGATCGTCGTCTTCGTTGACGACATCGATCGGCTCGACGGCGATGAGATTCGGCTCGTCTTCAAAATGGTGCGGCTCGTGGCCGACTTCCCGAACGTGTCCTACGTGCTGGTCTTCGATCGAACTCGCGTCGAGCGTGCGCTTGGCAGTGAGGACATGACGGGTCGAGCGTACCTCGCGAAGATCGTGCAAGCGTCGTTCGATCTTCCGCCGCTCGATCCCGACATCCTCGGATCTCTGCTGCCGAAGGAATTGGATCGGTGCATTTCGGGGCGTCCCCATAGACCCTTTCACGAGAAGGACTGGCAAGATATTTTCGTTCGCGTCATCCGCCCTCTGGTGAAGCATCCCCGTGATGTGCGGCGGTACTTGAATGCCGTGCTTCCCGCAGTTGACATGCTGGGAGAGGAAGTTGCGCTTGAAGATGTCTTGGCACTCGAAGCGGTGCGAGTCTTTCTTCCTGATGTCTACGATGCCTTGACCGGGTACGCCGACGTGCTCGCAATGGGGCAGTTCGGACGCGCATCCGCTGGGCACCAACGACAAGAGGCGGCGAAGCGCGTGAAGGCGTTTTTCAAGCTCGGCGGCGACTCGCACGAAGACGTGCTGACCAGTCTCTGCAAGTTCCTGTTCCCTATGAGCCGCTTCGCCATCGACAACCACGTCTACGATGGGTCATCGCTCCGACGCTGGCGCCGCGAGCGGAGAGTTGCTTGTGCCGAGGTGCTGGACATCTACTTGGAGCGGGCCGTGCGAAACGGTGCCGCAAAGGCATCCTTGCTCCGGGCGCTCGTTGAATGCTTTGGCGATGAGCGTGCCGTGGACGACACTCTTGCCAAGCTATCGCCGGAGGAGCTGGAAGCTACGCTTGGCCGAATGGAGGACCATGCGGCCGACCTGGCGAAGTGCGCCTTCGAGAACGGGCTCGTTGCAGTGCTGCGGCATGCCGACCGCCTCCGTCGCGGTCGTACACATCCGTTCGATCCCGGTGCCGACATGGTGGTGTCGCGTCTCATTCTCTGGACCCTGCGAGCCGCTGACGGCGAGAACCGGCGGGTAGAAGCGTTGCGATCAATCCTGAGTCGAACCTCGTCGTTTTCTTGGCGAGCCGTCATCGTGGGGTTGGCGCAGCGGCACAAGGACCAGGAGCCTCTGATCAATGAGACGGTCGCGAAGACCATGCTCGACGAATTGAGGGCGGAAGTTCTTGATTCGACACCGGGACGGCTCATGACCGAACGCGAGCCGGCCCTGGCTGTCCAGATGGCCTATGACGAATCGACGGAGACGTTCGATCCTCGGCTTCATGTGTTCCTGGAACACTCAGGTTTTTTTCGAGCGATGCTGGCGAGCAGGCTCTCCGAGGACATGCGGTGGGGAATGGACTCAGTTGCGGTAACAAAGAAGCCGGCCCTACCGTGGTCGGCGCTCAAGAAGTTGGCCGGCGGAGAGGACGAGTTGCGCAAACTGCTTCGAGCGGCCGTAGAGGCTGGCCCTGCGCCGACAGGCGACGAGAGAATGGCCAAGGCACTCCAAATGGCGACCGACGTGCTCGCGGGCCGCATGCAGATGATTGGGCCGGAGGAACGTGTCCTTGAGGATGCCGACGACGACTGAGCCGTGAGCAGGGTTGCCGCACCGCCCACTCCACCGCTCACACCATCGACATCAAGTGCTCGCGGTACGCCTCTTCGCCTTCGGCCGTGCTCACGGGGCCGAAGCGGGTCAGGTAGATGTTCGGTGGCGCCGTTCCCGCGGGGACGAAAGTGCTGGAACCGGACTCTAGCGGGGTGAGAGGCGTCGATCGGCGCCTCCTTCGTTCCGGATGCAGCGATCATGGTTCACCGACGCTTGGCACCCGCAACGAGAACCTCTTGTCCGCGGGCAGCGACCACCACCACCGATTGACCGCCGCGTAGGCGGCGCGGATGTCGGCAACCGTCTGCTCTTGAGCGCGAGGTAGTCCGGTCGGGTAGCCGTTGCTGTCGAGCACCTCGACCACTCCTGCTCGCTCGCGGTTGACCGCGACGTAGATCAGCTCGTCCTCGGGAAACTCCTGGTCTGCGCTCGGCCACTCCGGGATCGGTCCCGAGTAGTCAAGATTGGTCGAGCGTGCCCGCTTGCGGGCGAGTGCCTGTCTAGCTCGTGTCAGTTGGTCCATCTTGGTGATCCTTCGCGTGCTGCGATCCCGGGGATCATCTGCCAGCGCGTTTTCTCGGGCAGCGCGTTTTCTGCGGTCTCTCGGGCAGCGCGTTCTTGGCGGGCGGTGCTGGCGACAGGAGCTCCGACCGGAGCGCGGCCATCGCGCTCGACGACGGCACGCGGCGCGGGCGGCGCGGCGCGACCCCGACGTGTTGGCAGCCGAGAACGGGACGCGCGCACGCCTCGGCCATCATCAACTGCCCCTGCCCTCGACGTCATGTCGGGCAGGTAAACGTCCGGTCAGAGCGTGACCTACGCGGCTTGACGCAATGGCGGCGGGTAGGTGCCTTCTGGGAACGGCGTCATGCGCTGGCCGCTTCTGAAGCGGTCGGAGCATACGCCATAGCCGCCCAAGAGCTCCATCATCGCGCGCGTGTGTTCCTGACGCGCTTGCGGGGCGCCAAAGACGTAGGGCCGCCGCCGAAACGAGGCGTGCTTGGGCCGCGCGTCGAAGCCGGTGTACACGACCTGCTCCACGCCCAGCGCTGCGCCCCAAGCCGTGCGGGGCTCAGCGCCGGTCTTGCTGCGCGAGGCTTGCACCCAGCTCAACAGCGACGTGCGGTACAGCTCCCGCGGCATGCCCTGGCAGCTGGGGATCGGAGAGAGCTCGAGCGTGACCGTCTGGTAGAACCGAGCCAACGAAGCCGGCCGCTTGGCGCGGTGCCAGGCCGTGCGATTGAGGAACTCGAAGGGCAGCACGTCGGCGTCGCCGACCCCGAACGCCAGGTTCAGGCCAGGCCAGTGCTCGGGGTCCGCCACGAGGTTCGACTTGCATGGGTTGTCGAGCGTGTAGGCGACGCGGTCGGCGGCGCCCTGGTCATCGATGACGGGTTGGGCGTCGTAGCGGCGTGCCCACAGCGGGCCACGCTTGCCGGTGAGCGCGTTGATGGACTCGGCCACGCGCGCCTTGAAGTAGCCCATGAATTCGGCGAGGTTCTTCTTTGTGGTCTTGACCACCAGATGCACGTGGTTGCTCATCACCACCAGGGCGAACACTTGGACTTTGTAGCGCTTCTGGGCCCGGGCCAGGGCGCTGCCGATGAGGCCGCGGGCGCAGCGCTTGGCATCCTCGAGCTGCAGCTCGGGCTGGTAGGGGCCACGGCGGGCGTTGGCGCGCTTGACCAGGGTCGCCAGGCGCTTGTCGGCGTGCTGCTGCAGGGCGGCACAGGCGCGGCGGCCCTTGCGGTTGGGCGGGGCGAGGCCGGTACTGAGGATCGGGTGCAGCCAGAAGCGCTCCTCGATCACGCGGCAGGTGACGAACCACAGCACATCATTGGACTCGACCCGCAGCGGGCGCGAGCGTTTGCGGGGCTTGGGCTTGGCGTCCATGCCCCCGTATCGGCCGCTCGCTGTCCCGGTTGCGGTGGAAGGGGTCGGAAAACGCGCTGGCAGATGATCCCAGTTTCTTGGGCCGCGGCTGCTCGCTCAGCGCGTGCGCCAGCCCCTGTCCAGGTAGCGAGATGCGACGCGCGAGACCTCGCGCCGAAACGTCCCGAGCGCGGCCGCCGTCGCGGTCAGCGTCATCCCGCGGTCCAACATCTGCAGCGACCGCATTCGCCGCCACACGCGCGCCGTCCACTTCTGCCCTGCTCCCGCCCGCCGACGCAACTCCGCACGGTCCGCCGCTTTGAGCCTAAGCCCCTTGAATCGCTGCGATCCCCTCATCCTCTGCTGTAGATCAGAACCTGATCCGCGACGCAAGAGGGCTCGGATCAAATCAACCCGGACGCGGCACTAGCTCGAAACGGCGCCGTGCCATCGTTGCGCAGACCATCGTCGAAGGGAGCACTGCCTTCACTGCGAGGAAACGCGATCGCGCGTTCGTCCGACCACGCCTTGGCCTGCGATGTCGGCGGATCCATCGGCGCCAATTCTCGCGGCTCCGCCTGCGCTGCGGCTATTCAACCTCGGTCGGAGAATTGCCGCCACCCGGGGCACGGTCCGATGCGCTAACCCGCGGGTACCCCGTCGTTCGACGCCGCACGAGAGCTTCGATGGCTTCGGGGATCTTCGGTCCTACTAGCTCGCCTCGCCCCCGAAGGTCGAGAACCGCTGCCACGGCCTGTGCGAGAAGGAATCGCGCCCTGGGAGCCAACGGGTCATCCCCGGCGTTCAAGCTGCCGTGCGCGGCGCCACTGCGAACGTCGTAGATCTTCTTGAGGTCAGGGAAGACATCGTCGTCCGGAAGCGCGTCCCGGAGCACCGCGGCGACGTGGAGCGGAAACTTGTAGGTGTTCTGTCCCTTCCGCACGCAGAGCCCCTCCAGACCGATCGCCGCCTCCAGCAGTGAGTCTCGCCCCAGGCTCGCGGTCAGCGCTCTACCGAGAAACGTCAGGGCGGAGGAAAGCCGCCTGGTATCGCACCCGCTCGCGCACCCCAACTCCTCGAGACGGGCCTTGGCTTGCTGCAGGGTCTCCGCGGACACACGCAGGCTGAAGTGCGACCTACCGTCGAAAGGAAGGGCTTCCCTGCGAAGAGGTCGGTAGCGACGCCCGGCCCCGCCATCGATCACCGTCGAGGATTCGTGAAAAGAGTCGGTCGCGCCTGCGGCTACCATGAGCGCCCACTTGACCCGGTCGAGCGTCTCAGCGACCCGTTGGAGCACCGCGGGTTCGCTGTCGTGAGCACGGAACTCGATCTCCACGCACCCGCTGTTGAAGCCCGTCAGCAATTGGTTCTGCTGGTACTCGTCGCCGTGGTGCGTCATGAAGACGCAGTACTCCTCCATGGTCCAGGCTCGCAGCCGGACACCTTCCTCCAACTCGTACGACTGCGGAAAGCCCTCCGGCCACTTGAGCCAAGCGATCGGCGAGACCGCTCGAACCCGGGACATACCGCTGGCGATGCGGTCTGCCAGGGCGGCCGCGGTGCGATGAAGCTCCGGTTCGTCAATCGCCCACGGCGTCAAGTCCTGCCGCAACGATGCTCGCGTGAGCACGTGTGACTCCAGAAGATGATCGAGGGGCCACCGCAGCAACCGCCCCCATGCGTTGACCTCCCAGCCGTCTCGGCGCACTGGAGCGCCATCAGCCCTGGTCAGCCTCAGCTTGAAGAGCCCGTTTTCCCAGAGGAAGTCCAAGAGGCGCTGGCCGACGTCCGAATGACGGGCTGCCATGACGACCTCGTAGGCTGCCTCGGTTCGGTACCACGGCAGCGCAAGCGGCATAGACCCGAGTGCATCCGTCGGCTTGACCGCGTCAACGGCCCAAACCGTTGCGGGGCGCTCCTCCGGCGTCAGGTGCGACAAGTCTTCGCGCATCTGGGCAAGACAGTCAGTGACGAGCGCCACGAGTTCGTCGTGGGCGCCGGGTCGCTGAGGCCCAGGTGGCAAGACAGTATAGTCATCGGACACGTGGTGTTTCTCCACGCCTACAGGGAGCCGATTCTCGCGCCAATGTCCCGCTTGTGTTCCACTTCGCTGCAGACGTCACCGAAGAACCAGGCCGAATTCTCGAGACCGAGGGTCCAATTTGTTGCCGGCCGGCGCAACCGCCTGGGACTTGAAACGATGGGACCACATCGGCGATTGCCCCAATCCTTCTCGTATGTTCGGGCGAATCGCAGCGCAAGCCAAACGCGGTGCGTCCTGAGGGTTGCTCCCATCATCAGCCCGCCGAGCCACAAACCTGGGAGGGCAGAACCTCGGGCACCGAGACGACGGCGGCTGCATTCCGAAGACCGCGTCGGTCGAGTTCGTCGCCGAGTCCGCGTGGCGAGTTCGTGCGGAGAACGGAAACGCGTGCTCGCGCGGCACCGCGAGAGGATACGCCGGCCACGACCGTCGAGGAACGCGTTGTCTAGCCGCGTGTCGCTCGTCACGACCATCGCTGTCGCCGCCGCTCCACGGGCCCTGCGGGGGCCGCCGCCGGTGCTGGCGGGGTGCTCGCCGCCCTCGGCCCGGCCGTCAAGCCCGAACGCTCAGCCCTGTCCGGGTGCTCCGGAACGCTGTCCGGGTCAGAGCGGAATCCGCACGCAGTGCAGGCCGATCCGCGCGGAGTGGGTTCATCTCCGCGTGGGCGGAGGAGCCCCGAGGGCATAGGCCCGCCAGCGCTCTGCCACTCGCATGGGGCCACCGATCGCCAGGATCATGGTGCCAGGTGGAAGACGTCCGAGGACCGATCGCGGTGATGCCACAGTCGGCGCGTGACGTCGAGACCCGGGAGAGCGCCGAAGGCGCTCGGAGGTCAGCCGCGAGGGCGGCGCTTGCGGCGTAGCAAGGGCTGGGGCTTGAGCACCGGAGCCGCAGGCGGAGGTCCGTCCACATCCGTGCATGCAATCGGAGCGGCGCTTGCAGCGGCCGCCGTCTTCAGGGCCGCTCGCCACGCGGCAAACGGCGACCAGGGCACACCGTCGGTACCCAGGCAGCCAGGGCGCGCGCGGCGCGATCGTGCGCCGACGCCGCCCGCCGCGCAACGCAGACATGGTCGCTGGAGTCGAGCCCCGTCCGAATGGTAAGAAGCCATAAGGAAGCACTTGAGCCGCGCTGATCTCGCGGTCGTGGCCGCCCGTGCCCCACGTGCCGGCGGATCAGCACTCTCACCCAATTGTGCTCCCTGGGAGCGGGGGCTGCGCATGTGGCCACATCGTGAGCCTGAGTGGAACAGCGACACGACAGCGCGCTTCACCGTCATCGTTTGGACCACCGTGGCGCTGGTCCTTCTGGCGCTGTTTGCCTCGTGCGGAATGGGTGACCGTGTAGAGGGCGCGGATATCGTACCTGCTTGGGACCCGAGGGTCGGAGGCCGGGTGTGGCTCTCGCCCGCGGAACTGCTCTCGAAGTATAAGGCGGGTTCGGTCAATCTCGTCCGGGGGGTCAAATACGACATGGTCGCGCCGGACGGCGTAGATGTTCGCGTCGTCCCTGACGCCGCCGTGAACGAGCATCTTGCCCACGGCTACAAGTTCGCAACGCGTGAAGAGACTGCCCGTGCGGTGATGATAAATTCTCCAAGGACGGCAAGCGATGTGGATTGCTTCGACCCTGGTATACACGGAGACTGGACGATCTACCCGTGTCCCATCCAGGTACCGATCGTACGCTGTTTCGCCAACGCGGGTCGATTGGCCGATGTCGGTGGAGTGATCGGCTGCGTTCATTCGGAGTTGACGCGAATGTTGGCGGTAGCGCGACGTTGGCTCACCGACCCCGCATACCTCATCATGCTTCTTGTGCCGGCGTCGGCGGTCATCGTCGTTTATCGGTCACTGCGGCGACGCCAGAAGGGAGCGGGCGCGTTCCGGCACACGGCGGGGCGGGTGTATTGGATTGCGACGGGCCTGCTCTTGGTCGTGGTGCTCACGGTGGCGAGTGCCCTGCAATTGTTGGCTTGGGAACACCGCATAGAGCGGGCTTTGGCGCGCCGACGGGAAGGTCCGTCGGCGTTGGAGGCGGACTCACGGGCCAAGGACGCAGTGGAGAGGTCAGCCGGCCAGCCGGAATGAGCAACCGTGCATGTACCTCGGGTCCGCCGCGCCGAGATTGGACCCCGTCGGACGCGCGCCCGTGCATGCCGCTCGCCACGGTCGCCTCGCGGGCGCGCTCATCGACCTGCTCAAGGTCAGGAAGGGCAGGTAGGCCGGTGCGCCAGGAGCAATCCCAGGTCCACTTCGGCAAGACCGCCATCGACTACGCCATCGAGCGCGGCCGCCGCCAGAAGACCGCGGCCATCGCCGTCGACCCGGTAGAAGGCGTGCGCGTCCGCGCCCTCAAGGACACGCCCGTCGAGAAGCTCGACGACATCGTCCAGCGCAAGGCCAAGTGGATCATCGACCGCCGCCGTCGGCACGAAGACCTGCCCCCGGCGCCGATGGCCCGGGAGTTCGTCAGCGGCGAGACCTTCCTGTACCTCGGGCGCCAGCACCGCCTGAAGCTCGACCGGCGCGTGAACGGCGAGGGCCGTGTGCGGCTAGTTGGTGGGAGGCTCGTCGTGCCGGCCGGAGGCGGTGCCGGGCCACAGGCGGTTCGTGATCGGCTGGTCGCCTGGTACCGAGCGCACGCCGCGGAGCGCCTGCCCGAACGGGTCGGCGGCTGGGCATCCAAGATGGGCCTGGAGCCCGAGGCCGTGCTGATCAGCGATCAGCGCAAGCGATGGGGCTCGGCCGACGCGAAGGGCAACGTCCGCCCGAACTGGCGCGTCGTCCAGGCCCCGGCCGGGCTCGTCGACTACGTCATCGTCCACGAGCTGGCCCACCTAGAGCACGCCGACCACACGCGGGACTTCTGGGCGACGGTCGGCCGAGCGATCCCGGACTATGAGGCCCGCAGGGAGGCGCTGAGGCGGTTGGGGAGGATGATGACGTGGTAGCTTCTGTGCGGTGTTGCGGAACGGTATTGGACCGATCGGGAACGGGGCTGGGACAGGTGCGCGGGGGAGTCCAGAGAGTCTTCGAGCGCCATGGAGGTGGGGATGCTCGACAAGGATGACGCCAAGCGGCTAGTGCAAGCATTGCAGGCCAACCGCGTAGTGCTTTTCTTGGGAGCGGGGGCATCACTAGACGCGGTCGCCCGCAACGGCGAGTCGTTTCCGCACGGTCGCAGGCTCTGCGAAGAGCTGTGGGACTACCTTGAGTACAGCGGCCCCTTCGACAACACTGACCTCCAGACCTTGTTCGAGGCCGCTCTGAAGCACAAGAAGGGGCATGTTGCGCTGGATGCCTTTCTAAAGGAACGCTTGCTGAGTTCGAGCGTCCCCGACTGGTACAACGCCCTGGCACACTACTTCTGGTATCGCATCTACGGCACCAACGTCGACGACATCGTTGAGACCGTCTACGCGAGGCAGTCACGCAAGCTCGATGTTGCCGTTGGTGGCGCAGATGACTACTCGGAACGGAATCAACTGCTTGCATCTGTGCAGTACGTGAAACTGAACGGCTGCCTTGTCCGAGGAACCGCGAAGGACGTGACCTTCTCTACTCGGCAGTTTGCGCGTAGGACCACCGACCACGACGTTTGGTACGACCATTTCGTACGCGACTACGCCACTCATCCCTCAGTTCTCGTGGGAACGGAGCTGAACGAGCCCATCTTCTGGCAGTACGTCGCTGCGCGTGAGAAGAAGGGTCAAGATACCAAGCAGAACCGACCTGGGTCCTTCCTCGTCTGCCCGAAGATCTCCCCTGCAAAGGTGGACGCTCTACGCGACATGGGCATCGTTCCTGTCGAGGCGACAGGAAAGGACTTCTTCGAATGGTTGGCCACCGTGGCCTCGCCCCCCCACGAGCGCAGAGCAGTGCTCGAAGCAGTCGACCCCTTGTTGTCGAAGCAGCTCTTCTCTCCAGTCGTCCAGGGAGCCTCGGGGCCCAGGCGGAGGGACTTCGAGGAGTTCTATCGGGCGTTCAGGCTCGTGGAGGACGGGGCTCGTCCAGATCAAAGCCACCGCCGCAAGATGTTCTTGCTGGGGGCCGCGCCTCGGTGGCAGGACTTCGTGCACGACCTGGACGCGGTCCGCGAGATCAATGCTACCGCCAAGGACCTGGTCTTGACGCTGGTCCACGAGAACGAGACCCTCGATCTCGTACCGATCACTGGATCGGCCGGCTCTGGGAAGAGCACCCTCCTCATGCGGACAGCGCTGAGCGTCCAGAGTGCCGGCGTTCCCTGCTACTACACGTCCGGCGAGTGGCTTCCAAAGGACCATGTGATTGCCAACGTCATCGATTCCCTCGGCCAGCGTGTCGTGCTGTGGGTTGATGATGCGGACAATCTGCTCGGCGAGCTTTCGCCGCTTCTGCGCAAGCTCGCGACGTGCGATATCCCGCCAGTCGTGGTCCTATCGGCACGGACCAACCGCTACGACCGATACGCCGGGCCGCTGGAATCGGAAAGCACGGCATCCGAGATCTCCATTCCGAACCTGACGGAGCCCGACATCGAGAACCTGCTCGGGGTGCTGGAGAAGAACAATGCGCTGGGGGAGCTGCGTGGCCTCGCGCCGGCACAGCGACACCAGCGGTTCGCCGACCAAGCTGACCGACAGATCCTGGTCGCGATGCGGGAAGCCACACTCGGTGGGGGCTTCAATGAGATCATCAAGAACGAGTTTGCCCAGCTCGAAGACGACGAGGCACAGTCTCTGTATCTTTGTGCGGGGCTGACGACGGCATCTGGATTCGGTATCACCGAGGGCCAGCTCATAGCGTGCGCTGAGGTCGAGCCGAACCGTGCGATGGAAATCGTGGGACGCGCTCTGAAGAACATTGTGATACCGGATGCGTCCGGTCAGTACCGCCTTCGCCACCGCGTCATCGCGGAGTTCATGGTGGACGTGGAATTCCCCCGATTTCTTGGACAAGTTCAATGAGGCACTATGCGTCCAGAAATCATGTCAAAGAAGCGACAAGGAAAACGCCGGAAGTTCACCAGCGAGTACAAGGCGGAGGTGGTTCGGCTGTGCCAGCAGCCGGGCAGCACGCCGTTCGCGGTTGCCCGAGAGCTTGGCCTGACGGCAAGCGCGGTGACCAACTGGGTTCGTCAAGCGACCGTGGATGCCGGCGGCGGCGGCTCGGGTCCGCTGACGACGGCGGAGCGAGAGGAGCTGGCGGCGCTTCGGCGTGAAAACCGAGTGCTGCGACAGGAACGCGAGATTCTGAAACGGGCCACCGCTTTTTTCGCCAAGGAGGGCACGTCGTGACCGCAGACGTGTACCGTTTAGCCGACGAGTCCAAGACGTCGGTCGCCGCGGTCTGTCGTGCGCTGCAGTTGCCACGCAGCACGGTGTATGCGCAACGGTCGCGCCCTGTGAGCGCACGGGCCCAGGAGACCGCACAGCTCGACGTCGAGATCACCGCGACCCATCTGCAAAGCAAGCGGCGCTACGGGAGCCCGCGCATTCACCGACACCTGCGGCGGCAAGGAAGACGCGTCAGCCGAAAACGCATCGAAGCGCGAATGAGGGCGCTGGGCTTGCGTGCCCGGTGTCCCAAGCGCTTCCGGCGCACGACCCAGGCCGACAGCTCGCACGTCCCGGCGCCCAACCTGCTCGATCGCCGCTTCCGCTGGGACAGCCCCAATCGAGCATGGGTCGGCGATATCACCTACGTGTGGACCGCCCAGGGATGGAGCTACCTGGCGATCCTGGTGGACCTGTGCACGCGAGCCATCGTCGGCTGGGCCGTCAGCGACCGTTGCGACACGGCCCTGGCGCTGCGGGCTCTGCGGGCCGCCGTGGCTCGCCAGCGTCCTAGCCCAGGTCTGCTTCACCACACCGACCGCGGCTCGACGTACACGGCCGCGGACTACCGCGCGTGCCTTCGCAAGCTCGGCATGCAGGTCAGCATGAGTCGGAAAGGCAACTGCTGGGACAACGCCGTGGCGGAGTCGACCATTGGCACCATCAAAGCCGAGCTCTTTGGAGACCGGGTTCCGGGGAGCATCGACGAAGTCCGCTCCCTGCTGTTCCCGTATATCGAGGGCTTCTACAACCGATCCCGTCTTCATTCTTCAATCGACTACATGACACCTGCGGAGAAAGAAGACATGACCTGTCACAGCGGAGCTGTGGCATAACAAAGCTGTCTACGAAATCGGGGGAGGCTCAACGAAGCCGCGCCTCGTCATCTGCTTCGAGCAGCCTACGTCAGGGTGCTGCGAGCCCTCGGGCACGACATGGGCAAGGATGCCCGCCGCCGGTCTCCCGCTGCGCGATGCTACAGAAGGCTCGTCAATCATCAGGCAATCTCGACCCGCTTCCATGGACACATCGACGACGCAAGGTCGATCTACGAAGCCCTGGAGGATTGGTTCAAGAACGATGCCCACTTCTGGCTTCAGTTCGGTTCCCTTGAGCTTGAGCACAAGGAAGGCGACCTCGACCATGCGGCGAACTACGTGGGCCAAGCAGAGTCCCTCTCGCCTGACGATGACTTCATCCAGACCGCGAAGGGCCACATCTCCTACAGACGTGCGCGCGAGGCAAAGACGATCCAGGAAGCAGCGGAGCTGCGAGCGCGGGCTGAAGAAATCTTGTTGGAGCAGGTATCGCGACGAGGGAAGCGAAGCCCCTACCCGTTTCACATCCTCGGCAGCCAGCGCCTTGGGTACGCGAGGCACTGGTACCAGGGCGAGGGGCGCCGGCCGCTGCTTGTCGAGGCCCAGCAGATCGTCAAGGACGGGCTAGAGCGCCATCCACGGCACCATGACCTACGTGAGCTTGAGGGGGGCATTCAGAAGGCCATCCTGGAGCTGGCGCTTGGGGCGAAATAGATGGACGCACGCGCGAAGACCATCCGCGACATCTTGTACTCACAGGACTCCGTCCTGCCACACCAGCTCGACGCCGAGCTTCTCCTCGGCCTACGTCATCGCCCACGAACTGGCGCACCTGAAGTACCCCGACCACACGCGAGCGTTCCGGACGACGGTCGCCGGGCGAGCCCGGACTACGAGGCCCGCAGGGAGAATCTGGGGCGGGTGATGGTGTTGTGACGCGGCCACCGGCCACGGACCTGAGCTGATGGAGGAGCGCGTGGGGGAGGAGAACGCACCGTTGTGGGAGGAGGTCGTCGCGGCGGCGGAGAGACCGGACTGCGAGTCGTACAGCACCGTTTTCGTGAAGGCCGCCGAAAAGGTTGAAGGGGATGCGTCGGCCACGCTCCGGCTGCTGGCCGACATCACGGGAATGGCCCTCGTGGAGGGGGCTCGCCTGGACCCACTGCGCCCCCGGTGGACAACGCCAGAGGGTCGCACACCAATCCCCGAGGACCTATCTGACGAGGACTTGGACGCGCTGGCCGAACTGCTTCCGTCGGTTCGAGACCCGGACCTCGCGGCCCGCATTTGCGATGTGCTGTGGAGCCGTCGCCGTGATCCCGCGCACGCTCGGACAGCTATCGACTCGTACCTGGCAGCGGTCGAGCTGCTGGAGGACCAGTGGTCGGCGTGGTTGGTGCGAGTCGAACGGGCGCTAGCGTTCGCGGCCGTCCTCCAGGACCGCGACCGTCGAGAGCGACTCGTCGTGTACCTGAAGCGCAAGCTCGACGCGGATCAGCCGTCACGGCTGGCAGCGTCCGCTCTGGAGCTGCTGCTGAGGCTCGACGACCACGCCGAGCAGTACGCCAAGCGCGCCGAGGACTACGCTTTGGCTGCTGCCAGCGCTGGCAACATCCTCCAGGAGCGCGAGTTCTACGGGTTGGCGGCTCAATGGCACCGCAAGAATGGCAGTGCGGAGGCTGAGCGCAGGTGTCGCATTGCCGAAGCCGAGACCTACGTCGCGGAGGCTGAGCGGGCGTCCGATGCAGACACTGCGCTCTTCATGAAGGCCCACTTCTTCGAGAAGGCGATCGAGGCTTACCGTCGCGTCGGGAAGACCAAGGACAGGGTGACCGAGCTGCACCAGAAGCTCCTGGATGTTCAGGCCCGCATTCCGGCGACGATGAAGCACTTGGAGGGGCCGAAGCTGGACCTTACGGACGCGGCGCTCGAAACCATGGAGAAGCTCGATGGGTGCGCGTTGCCCGAGGCGTTGTTGCGGCTTGCGCTCATGGTGTCGTCGCCATCAGTGGAGGAGACGCGGCAGCGGGCGGAGAAGCTCGCCAAGGAGAACCCGCTCTCGCATCTGTTCGGCCATCACAGGGTCAACGAGAAGGGGCGGGTGGTGTTCGCCGCGCGTGGCGGTGACCTCCACATGTCCGAGGAGAGCGAGCCAGCTCTGCTGGCGTCGATGCACCAGCAGTGCGATCAGATGCGCGGAATCTACGCGGCCGGGGTCATCGAGCCGGCGCGCCAGAAGATCTTCCGCGACCATGCCGTTAGTGAGAGCAGCTTCATGCCGCTCGTGACCAACAACCCGGTGGTGCCGCCGGGACGCGAGCGCCTGTTTGCTCGCGCCCTACATGCTGGCCTGACGGGCGACCTCGTCCAGGCTACGCACATCGCCATCCCGCAGGTCGAGAACCTGGTCCGTGTGCTGCTCAACGCGCGAGGGGTCATCACGACGGCGGTCGGCGACGACCGGCCGCAGGACGAGCACACGCTGGGAAGCCTCCTGGACAAGCCCGAGCTGGTCGACATCCTGGGCGAGGACACGGTGTTCGACCTCAAGGGGCTACTGACCGAGAGGGCGGGCTCGAACCTCCGCAACGTCGTGGCCCACGGACTGCTGCCGCACAGCCACTTCTTCTCGGCCCAGGCGTTGTACCTCTGGTGGCTGACGCTCCACCTCTGCTTCCGGCCGGTGCTCGCCCAGATGGGCACCGAGAACACCGAGGAGGGAGGGTACAACGACGATTCCGACGAATCCTCCGGCGTGTAGCGCGAGAGCGCGTGGAGCCTGCCTCCTGGGCCAGGTGCTCCGCCGGGCATGAACATCCCCGACTTGCCGGAAAACGGCTTCTGAGCGGTTTTCTGTCGCTTCCTGGCGGGGGGGGCAGTCGACTGCCCGGCTCGCTCGCCCGCTACGCGGCGACCCGCTTCGTGAAGCGCGGGTCGGTGCCCAAGGGGAGCGTGGCGTAGTCGCCGTATCCTGTCGCGCCGGCCCAGGGGCAGCCTGGGCGGCAGGTCGGTAGATGTACGCCAACGTCGCCAACGCGGTAGTCGAACCGCTGGATGCCCAGGTCGCGGTTTCCCGCGATCTGGAGCGCCACCTCCATGAACCGCATCACCTCGAAGCTCGCGAGGCCGTTGTTGAGCGCGATCACGCTCGGCTCGCCCACGGCAGCCGGGTCGTCGGCCGCATAGTGCGGGGCGGCGAGGCCGGCCATCTCCTTACCGACCTCCGCCGGGTCGAAGGCGCCTCCGCAGGCGAGGCACGCCCGGCCAGGGCCCGCCACCTGCACGCGGAACGACGCGGTCTGGAAGGTCTCCGCGCTCGACTTGATCGCCGTGCCGCCGTCGATCACCGGGATGAGGCGGGCGTAGCAGGCCGCGTTGAGGACCTGCCGGCTCCAGTGCGAGTCCGCGCAGGAGAACACCAAGTCGTAGTCGCTGAGAGCGGCGACCCCGTCCTCCTCCACGATGCTCGCGATGTGCGGCTCGAACTTGAAGGTGGAGGCCGTGGCACTCCTGGACGCCTCGCGGCTGGTGACCAGCACCTTGTACTGGCCGATGTCGTCGGGGAAAGCGATCAAGCGGTTGAGGTTCTTGCGCTCGACGATGTCGTAGTCGATGCCTCCCACCGTGCCGACGCCGAGGCGCGACAGTTGGAGCGCGACCCACTGACCGACACTACCAACCCCCACCACCGCGACTCGCAAGTCGCCAAGGATGCTCTGGCCCAGCTGGCCGAAGAGCCCGACGTGGCTGGCGTGGACGGCGCCCAGGTCACCGGCCGTGAGCTGGGGCCGCTGGAGCACGAGGTGCGGTCCGACCACGCGCGTGGCGTCGTTGCTGCGGATGTTGGGCTGCGACCGGGGGCTGTCGAAGGTGTACTCGCGGCCGGAAAGCGTCCCGTCCCCCGCGAGGATCATGCCCGCCGTGGGCCGACCGTTCAGGGCGAAGGCTGCCGTGGCGGCCGTGCGCGCCTCGGCACGCCGGTCCTCGAAGCTGGGAGACTGGAAGCCCGACCCGAAGGGGTGGCTGTGGACGAGCGCGAGGCCCATGCCGGCGTCGATGGCGGCGTCGATGGCGCGGTTGATGAAGGGGGCCGAGAAGGAGACGATGCCGCGGACCTCGCGCTCGCCCGGCAGGGGCTCGATGATGTCGCGCACGATCAGTGTCCGCCGCGTCAGGCCGGTGCTGGGCGCAACCAGCGCGAAGCAGACCTCCTCCTCGGGGCTGTTGCGCAGCAGGAGGCTGCTCATGCGCCGGTGGAGCTGCTCGTCGATGGCGAAATGGAGTTCGGGGGTCATGACGAGAGCCAGAGGTTGATGAACGCGAGGATTGTGAGGATGTCGTGCTTGGCGGGGTCCCACTCGGGGCACTGCCGCGAGAAGAAAGTCGCCGAGGTGTGCGGCTTCGCCTTCGACGTGTTCCGCCACGTCCCGCTCTTGCGCGAGATTGGCGTCACGGCGAAGAAGCCGTAGGGCGCGGCGGCCGGGAAGGTCGCCGGCAGCGGAATGATGATGTCGGCGACCTCCTCGTTGCAGGTCTCCGCGGGAGGCCGGTAGCCGGGTACGAAGACATCCACGATGTTCGGCCGCTGGCCGTACACGCGGGCGCCTTCGTACCCGGCGTCCCAAAGGTCGCTGAGGACCTTCTCGATCACGCGACCACCTCGCAGCCGCCGAAGGTCGCCCGGAAGTGCTTGTGCTTCTTCAGGTCGACGCGGTCGCCGTCCGAGAAGGTCTGCTCGACCTTGCCGCTCTCGCCGAGGGTCGCCGCGAGGCAGAACTCGCCCTCGAAGCCAGCCTTGTCGAGGATCTCGCGTGCCGTGACGTGGCGCTCGTCGAAATCGACCTTGCGGCCATTTACCCGGACCTGGAACTGATGCTGGCCCGAGCGCTTGACGTTTTCAGTGGAGTTTTCCAACCATTACCTCCGATCTCGGCCGCAGTCGGCCGTCACAAGGTCTTCGCTGGTGAGGGGCATTCCTGGTCATGCAGGGGCCCGGCCACTTTTTTTCTTCCCCGCGTGACCAGGAATCCGCCTCTAGACCGAAGAGCCAATACGGCCGCCGATGACGCCCTCGCCCCGCGACGCCATTCGCAGTTTTGGCTGGGACACCGCCCAGGTGGACCTGCTAGTCCGTCGTGGGCGCGCGTATCTATCCTGGTACGGGTGGCACGGGCGTGGAGATGGGCAGGCGGCGGCGCTGGAGGTCAAGGAGCTGATCAACAAGGCCGTGGAGAGAGTCCTGGAGGGCAAGCGGAACTGGATCTCGGGCCACGAAGGCGACGTTGTTCACCTGCTGTCGCGCACGATGAGGAGCATCGTCATGGACACGAAGCGAGCGGTCGACAGGCACCCGGTGACGCCCGGCATCGAGCTGGAAGAGTTGTCCCCCGCCGAAGTCAGCCGCGAGGCCGGCGGCGGTTGTGACGGTAGCGACGGAGATGAGGAGACTCCGCTCACCCGTCGGGCGACGGCAGCCGCTGGTGACGACGATGATTGCGGCATGCTCTTGCTGGCTGTTGAGGAGGGGCACACCAAGCGCGAGGACATCGCCGTGGCCCTGGACTGGACCCCAGAGCGTGTGTCAGTGGTGCGCAAGAAGCTCCAGCGCCGCATGGCGACCTTGGCCAAGAAAGAACTCGCCGCGTCAGGAGCCAAGCATGAGTAGCGCCGACAAGAAGAACTTCGACGACGCCCTGTTCGACGCTTTGGATGAAGAGGTCGTCGCGGAGGCGCCTGGTGAGGCGGCCGAGTCCCTCGGGATTGATGTCGCCCAGTTCGCGGGCGAGCTGCGCGACAAGGTTGCCGCCTTCGACGCGGCCGAGCGCGGTCGCGCGTGGGCGGAGGCGGAGCGCCGTAGGCAAGAAGACCTTGCCCGCCTACAGGACCAGGGCGTCGAGGACGAGCAACTGGAGATGGCTGCCCTGCTGGGCCAGTTGAATGGCCTGGTCGAACAGGCCGGCCCGCGGGCTGCGGGCATGCACTTCATGAAGTTCGAGGGCGCGTCGAGGGCAGATGTGTTGAATGCCATCCGCGCGCTCACCTACCTGCTCCAAGGCGAAGACGATGAAGGCTAGGCGGCGGGTCGAGCCGCACCGGAGCCTCGCGTCCAACGTGGCCAAGCGCGTGTACGAAGAGCTGCGGCTTGCCCACCCGACCGAGGCCCGGCTGGAGGCGCTCGCCTATGTCAGGGGAGCGTTGGTCGAGTACGCGCCGATGAAGGGCTCACGCGCCCAGCTCGCGCGGGTTGGAAAGCGCAGCGTGATCACGGTGTCCGAAACCCTGCCGCCGGAACAAGCCCGCTTCGCCATCGCACATGAGCTTGGGCACTTCGAGGTTCATTCGAGCGCTTCGTACCTCGGCATCTGCACGAGCAAGGACTTCGTCGCGAACTACAAGGGCTCCGGGCGCGAGGGCGAGGCCAACTCTTTCGCGGCCGAGCTGTTGATGCCCGAGCACCTGGTCTCGCCCAAGTGCGACGTGCCCAAGGTGAGCTGGAAGGTCGTCAAGCCCATCGCAGACGAGTTCGAGGTGTCGCTGACCGCGGCCGCGATGCGGTTCGTGGATCTCTGCCCGGAGGCCGTGGCGCTGGTGTGTTCGCACGACGGTCACGTCGAATGGACTTCGAGGGGCGAGGATTTCTGGGGGTGGATCGATCCGGGCCAGAAGCTCGACAAGTGGAGCCTCGCCTGGGACTACTTCGAGAAGGGCACCATCTCGCAGCACCCGGAGACCGTCACGGCCAATGCGTGGATTGCCAACGTGAGTGACGACCTGGAGCTGGTCGAGCACTCCGTGAGCCTGCCGTCATGGGGAAGAGTTCTCAGCTTGCTCTGGCTGCCACCGCGATGACGTTCAGCACCGCGGACGCCCCCGCAGCCCGTCTCCAAAATGTCTCCAAGACCAGGGAGACTTCGAGAGAGGTTCAGAGAGTTCAGGAGAGTATGCGGGCCAGTGGAAACGGCGGTTATCTCGGGCGCTTACGGTGGAAAAGCGCGTGATGTCCGCTGGTTAGAAAACAGTCGCAAGGGCCATTCGACTCCCGCCGCCTCCACCGGTTAACTCCTTGAAATGACGCAATTTTGTTGGATACGCGACCGCTTCGCCCGGGTCCGCTTTCAATATTGCGTTGTCAATTAGAACATAGCATATGTAGATTCGAGGGATGGTGGCGAGCACACAACCGCGAGTGGGGTCAGGGGGACGCGCAGACGCCGCAGTGGCGCCGATCACGATCGGACCTCGCAACGCTATCGACATGACGGGGGTGCCTTGGCGGTGGCTTCGCGACAACGCCGGGCGCCTCGGGGTACCAATTTGGCGCGTCGGCGGGAAGAGCATGATCCCAGCCGCCCCGCTACTTCAAGCGCTCCGCCGCGAAGCCGATCGCCAAGGAACGCGCGAGTTCACCGACGAGGAGGAGCGCGAACGCCTACGTCGGCACCTCGGAATGCGGCGCGTTCTGTAGCGATCAGCAGTGACCTCGGCGAGACAAGTTCCAGCAGGGGGCCACACCATGCGTGATCGCTTTAGCGCTCTCACGGGACGCTCGCAGGCGCGATACGCGGAATTGGTCGAGCGCGTCCTTTTCGTGAGGGGCTGACCCGCCAGCTACGCATCTGATCGAGCACGGAGGGTCGGTGTCGCCAGTTGGGATCGGTCTTGTGGTTGAGTCGGCACCTACGCCCCGCGGCTCCGGGACTGAAGATCCTCGTGTCGGCGGTTCGATTCCGTCCCTGGGCACCGCTGATCGGGTTCTTTGTGCAGGTGATCCCAAAGCGCGCCGCCGCGACGCAACGCGCCAGGTGTTCCCGCCTCGAGAAGACGCGCTGGCAGGTGATCCCCGACAGGTGACCCCGACAGCCGCCGTTCAGTCCGATCTTGCCGAGCAGGAAGTGCGAGACGTTGTCTTCTTTACGCTGATTGTGCCTGGAGGCGAGCACGGTGGGTGTCGGCGGGGCGACCCTGCGCCGCGAGGTCACCGCTTGGCGCAAGCGCGCCAGCGATCATCGCCGCACAATCGACTGGAAGTTCCGTGTTGACGATGCACGGCGCGTCTTCCGCTACGACGGCATCAAATCAACCCGGACGCGGCACTAGTAGTACTTCTCGACGTCGACCATGCCTTCGGTGAGCTGCATGTTGTTCCCCTGCGAGTCCTTCCCCGTCATCTGGAACGTCGCGATCATGTGATTGTTCATGAGCGATGTGACGTCGATTGCGCCCTGGGTGACGAGGAACGTCGCGCCGGGCATGCCTCCCTTCGTTAGGCCGGAGGTGGCCACGAGGTCGTGACTGCCCATAGTGGTGGTCCCCGCCCACGACAGGACCAGGTGGTCCCCGCGGTCGTTCCAAACGTCTATGTGGTTTGGCGGGTGGCCAATGTGAAGTGGACCCCGAATTTCGGACCAGCCGGTAAGGTGGTAGATGGAGCCTGCTCCTTGACAGAAAGGAAGAGGAGCCATGAAGAAGACCCGCACGAAGCACACGGCCGCGTTCAAAGCCAAGGTCGCGCTCGAGGCTGTCCGAGAGCAGCAGAGCATCCCAGAGCTGGCTCGGCGCTACGGGGTGCACGCGAACCAGATCTACAAGTGGAAGCGCGAGTTCATCGAGCGCGCGGCGCTGGCGTTCGGCAGCGAGGCCGAGCCGGCCGGGCACAGCGAGCGCGAAGAGGAGCTGCTCAAGAAGATCGGCGAGCTGACGGTCGAGCGCGATTTTTTATCACGCGGGCTCGAACTGCGCCGTTAGCGGAGCGGCGTGCGATGGTCGAGCCCGAGGCCAAGCTCTCGATCCGCAAACAGTGCGAACTGCTGGGCGTCAGCCGCTCCGGGCTGTACTACGAGCCGGTGTCGACGAGCCCCGACGAGCTCGACTTGATGCGCCGCATCGACGAGCTGCATCTGAAGTGGCCGCACCTGGGCAGCCGCAAGCTGGCCAAGGAGCTAGCCAAGCAGGGCCTGCGCGTGAACCGCAAGCACGTGCAACGCCTGATGCGGCTGATGGAGATCGCGGCGATGGTGCCGCGGCCCGATACCAGCCGACCTGCGCCAGAGCATCCGGTGTATCCGTACCTGCTCAGGAACCTCGAGATTTCTCGGGTGAACCAGGTGTGGGCCACGGACATCACGTACATCCCGCTGGACCGAGGATTCGCCTACCTGGTGGCGATCATGGACTGGCACAGCCGCCGTGTGCTGTCGTGGCGGCTCTCCAACACGCTCGACAGCAGCTTCTGCGTCGAGGCGCTGCACGAGGCGATGTCACGGTTCGGCACGCCAGAGATCTTCAACACCGATCAGGGCTCGCAGTTCACCGCCGAGGCGTTCACCAGCGTGCTGCGCGACGCTGGCGTGCGCATCAGCATGGACGGCAAGGGCCGCTGTCTGGACAACGTCTTCGTCGAGCGGCTGTGGCGCTCGCTCAAGTACGAAGAGGTCTACCTGCACGCGTACTGCGACCTGGTCGAGGCGCGTAGCGGCATCGGCCGCTACTTCGACTACTACAACTACCACCGCGATCATCAGGCCCTGGGCTACCAGACGCCGGACGCCTTCTACCGCTCGATGCAGCCGGTGGCCGCCTGACGAACCCACCGTAATCCACAGCTCTGCACCGAGTATCCACCACTTGTCAGTCTCCCCCCTGGACCCCCCTCGATCGCCCGCCGATGCCTCCCCGAGACTGCTGGACGACCGAGACCTTCTGCAGATAGAACCAAGACGACGACGACCCATGTTCGTGATCAACCCGGAACAGACTCCACTCTAGCCAGCCTCCCTGCTGGTCCGAACGATGGGGTCCACCTCAGAGGTCAGCCAAGCCGATCCACACGAAACGGTAGCTGTCGGCGAGCCACAGACTTGCTCCCTTTGCGCTCTCGCTCATCGGAATCGTTCCGAGGCGCGCATCGACAGGAGAGTCACGTATGCCGACCGAATCGTTGGACCTGGATCTGAGCTACCGCGGAGGCGAGCTGGACCCCAAACAGCAAGCGGTAGCGCTGTTTCGTTACAGCGTGATCGCCGATCTGGCACAACTACCGCTTCATCACCGCGGTCTGTACAAGCTGCTGACCGAGAAGGCCGAGCGCGACTACAACATCCCAGGCACACTGCGTCGTCGGGTAGCAGCAGAAACGATCCGTGGGTGGCTGCGCGCCTATCGCCGTGGCGGCTTCGACGCCTTGGTGCCCAAGGAGCGCGCCGACACCGGCAGCACGCGGTCTGCGTGTTCGAACTCGTCGAGGGGAAGCTGGGGGATCCTGAGCAGGGTCGTCGAGGGTGCATAGAAAAGCCCCCTCGGAAAACTTGACCACAAGCCTCCGAGGGGGCGCTCCTTCGAATCGCCAAAGACGAAGGAGGCTCCCTTGTATGCCGAGATTCTCGCGGACGCGAGCTTTGTAGATGTGCTTGTCGAGATCGACCGTGTGCTGGCGAGCGCAGTCAAGGCGCGGGGCTGCCAGCGGTGTGGTGGCGCGCTGGACGTCGCCAACTACTTACGCAAGCCCCGGGGGCCGTGGCCGCTGCGCGAGGAGCAGCGCCTGTTGTTCGGGCTGTGCTGTCGTCGGGAGGGGTGCCGCACGCGGGTGCGGCCGCCATCGGTGCGATTCCTGGGCCGGTACGTGTACTTGGGGGTGGCCGTGTTGCTGGGCGCGGCGCTGCGCCAGGGACCATCAGCGGTGCCGACCGCTGAGGCGACACGGGCGCTGGGCGCCGACCGCCGGACGCTGTCGCGTTGGCGCTGGTGGTGGACCGAGCGAGTGGGTCGCAGCCGGCGCTTCGAGATCGGTCGGGCGGAGCTGATGCCGCCGCCGGTGGCCTCGGAGCTGCCGCGATCGCTGCTGGATAGCTTCTTGGACACGGCCCGCGAGCGGATGGTGCACGCGTTGGAGTTTCTGGCGCGTCATTTTGGAACGCGCATTCCGATGCAAGGAGGTTCTCACGCAGAGGATGCTCGCTGATCGCCCTGCCCGAGGGTCGTAGCGTCATGGTCGATGGGCGATGACGAGCTGACCGCGGACCGCTGGGCGCGATTTCGACACGCGGTGATCGGCCCTCTGCTGGTGTCGCCGCCGGCACATGGGCAGCTGCGCGCGGCGCTGGGGGATCTATCGAGCAAACGCTTCGAGCACCCGGTGACGGGCGCGCTGATGCGCGTGGGCTACTCGACGCTGGAGAAGTGGTACTATGCGGCCCGCGCCGGCGACGACCCGTACGGGCAGCTGCGGCGGCGGGTGCGCAAGGACGCCGGCAGCCAGCGGGTCGTGAGCGAGGCGCTGCTGCAGCAGATGAAGCGGCTGCACGCCGAGCACCCCACGTGGAGCTACGCGCTGCACCACAAGAATCTCGACGCGCTGGTCGAAGCCGACGCTGCCCTGGGGCCGCTTCCGAGCTACGCGACGGTGCGGCGCGCGATGAAAGCGCACGGTCTGTACCGTCACCGCCGCCGCACCGACCACCGGGCCGAGCGCGGCCCGCGCGAGACGCGCAGCTACGAGAAGGCGCACGCCCACGCGCTGTGGCATCTGGATTTCCACCACGGCAGGCGTCACGTGGTGTGCAAGGACGGCCGGCTGGTCAAGCCCAAGCTCTTGGCCGTGCTCGACGACCATAGCCGAGTGTGCTGCCACGCGCAGTGGTATCTCGATGAAGAAGCCGAGCTGCTCATCCACGCGCTGAGCCAGGCCTTTCTCAAGCGCGGCTTGCCGCGCGCGCTGATGATGGACAACGGCTCGGCGATGGTCGCGGCCGAGACGCAGGCGGGATTGCGGCGGCTGGGCATCACGGTCTGCTACACCGAGCGCGAGAGCCCGCACCAAAACGGTAAGCAGGAGCACTTTTTCGGCCCGGTCGAGGGGCAGCTGGTCGCGATGCTCGAGGGCGTCGAGCTGCTCGAGCTCGACCTGCTCAACCGCGCGACCATCGCGTGGGTCGAGGGCGACTACCACCAGAGCGTGCATCGCGAGACGGGCATGACGCCGCTTGCGCGGCTGCGCACGGCTCCCAGCGTCGGACGTGCCTCACCGAGCATGGATGCGCTGCGCGACGCCTTCCGTATCGAGCGCCGCCGCAAGCAGCGCCGCGGTGACGGCACCTGCACGCTCGAGGGCGTGCGCTTGGAGATTCCTTCCCACTACCGCCACATCGAGCATGTGCGGCTTCGCTACGCGCGCTTCGACCTCTCGCGCGTGTCGATGATCGACCCGCACACCGGCGTGGAGCTATGTCGGCTGCGCCCGCTCGACCGGCACAAAAACGCCGACGGCCGCCGCGCCCATGTGCTGCCCCAGGCGCCCGAGCCGCCCAAACCCAGCGGCATCGCCCCGCACCTGTCGCGGCTCATGGCCGCCTTCGAGAAGCCGGGCAAGCCGCCGGCCTACCTGCCCTACGACCCACCCCGATCACCGGACGAGGTGAGCGCAATCACGAAAATCGAGGGCCAGCTGGTCACGATAATCGAGGGACCGATTTCGGAAATTGCGGCAATCGAAAGCACGGCAGACCTTCGGAGTCGAGATCTGGCTGCTTGCTGGAGGCCGTTCGCGAGGGCGCACCTCGCCCCCCGGGCCGGACGCACCGCCGGTCCAGCCCGTAGGTAAAGTCTTCGGAAACGGCGTCAGTGCGGCGCGTGGGTTGAGGCGTTGCCCTCCAACAACGTGATCAGAGTCATCCTCTGCGGGACCTGATGGGCCTTCGAAGATCGTGCTCCGACGGCACGGTGATGGGGGCAATGCAACGCAGCAGTGCTACCAGCCGGGTCATCGCGTCGTCACTGCGAAAGCTCTCCAGAAGCTCGCGAGGAAGCCCCTCGTGGCGAGGAGGTGGCATGAAGGTGGCCCGCTCGATGTGCCAGAATGAGCTCCTCGCGAACGTGTCGTGCCACCAGCGGCGCCAGCGTTGCACCGTCCGGCGTCCCACGCCCAGCAACGCCCTGAGCTTGCCGTAGCGGTCCCCCGTAAGCCCGTGGTGCATGGCGCTGACCAGCACGACCACGGCGCTCAGATACGTGCGTCGGCCCAGGAAGCGCACGGACGCGGGTGTTGCCCTTCGACGACAGCCTTCCCGGTCACAGCAGAAACTCAGCCGCCGCAGAGGCTCCCCTCGCATGTTTGCTGGAACTCCTCGAGCGAACCGAGGGTACGCGGCACCGTGAAGCCGCCCACCGCATTGAGGGCAGCCTTGGCTCTGGACCTCTTGGGCCAGTTCCCGATCAATTCGTTCAAGCAGCTCGTGCAGGCGAGGATCAGACAGCAGGCTCATCGTCATGGCGGTTGCCTCCCAGAACGTGTCGATTCCCAGCTTGCACGGACAAGCCGCGGATCTCGATCACGCTCAGCGAGGGCAAGCAAATGCAGCCCCTCGCCAACCGTGCTCAGAACGGCCCGGTTTCCCCTCGCGTATTTCGATCGCGCAGATCGAGACAGTGGCGTGCTGCTAGGGTTCACGTCTTTGATCCAGAGCTTGTAGTCGTCGTAGATTTCCGACCCGGCAACGCCGTGGCCGCCTACCTCGGCGAGAATCACGAGACGTTCCTCGGCGTACTGCTGCACCGTGTTGGATTCACCCATCCACTCGGCCACCGCGTCGTGGCTCGCCTGGGGGATCGTGTACTCGCCGTTCTCGAGTAGACGCTTGGCGCCCTCGGCAGCCCACGAGATGATGGCCGCCCGTTCCTGGCGAAGAACGTCCCTGGCGAACGTGGGGTCGAGGACATCGCCTTCGACGGTTCCCATCGGTGCGGTGAAATCGAGGATGACCCACCGCCTCGCGAACGCCTTTGTGAAGTCGCGGGTCTTGAACAACGTGTTGCAGACGAATAGCTGACCGGCCCTCGGTACGAGCCAGAACACTGGCCTGTAGGGTTGGCGTGCCTTGATCCGGTCGCCGACGACGACTGCCTTGAGCGGCCCGGCGTCCATGAGGTCGTTCTCGGGCAGCTCGTAGCAGACGTTGAGGAAGACCCCGGCCAACGCAGCCCGATCGTATTCTCGATCCATGTCCTGCGGGGCCACATAGCTGACCGACCCCGGCGGCAGCACCCCCTCATAGATCGCCGCCAGCGTGGACTTTCCATCGTTGCCTTCGCCTCGAAGCACGACAGCCCGGCTGTACCTGGGCGCGATCCCGGAGACACAGGCACCCATGTGTTCCTGGACGCAGGCGATGTACTGGTGCTTGTCAGGCTTGTCGATGAACCACCGCTCCAGTGCGGCGATGAACCGCTTCGGAACGAGGTCGGCCGCGTACTCGAAGTCGAACATGAACCTGGCGCCGTGCTCGATGCTGTGGGGCACGGCCTCGACGGTGCCGTTCTTGACCGTCAGGAACTTGTCCTCGAACGCGATGCCGTGTGGTGCGCTGGCGAAGAACTCGGGCTGGGAGCGGTTTGCGTACGCGAGCTTCACGGCGCCACGGGTGAAGTTCTCGGAGACGTTGAGCGGCTTGCCGTAGGGTCCCACGGGATGGCCCGCGTAGGCTGCCACCTTGTTCACCAGTTCATCGTTGATCTGCTTCACGAAGATGCGGCCGTCGTACAAGTAGAGATCGCCGTCTGCGTACACACAGCGTTGGTACGCACGCTTGAGCCCCACGGTGGTGAGGTCGTCGAGCAGGGCGAGTGCGGCCTCGGCTTGGTCACCACGCCGGAAGGTCCTGATCCCGTTGGCATCGGCAATGGCAGTGCGTTCCTCGGCCTTCGCCTTGGCACGCGCTTCGGCGTTCTTCGCCATCTGTGCATCGAGCCGAGTCTTGAATTCCCTCCAGCCCTTCCGGCGGAGCAGCTCTTGCAGCGGGATCAGGATCGCCTGACCCTCCACCGAGCCGAGGTCGAGATGGGCAAGAGCTTCCGGGACGCCGGGCTTGAAGGCCGCCGTCACGTCCGCCGTCACCCTGGCCACGATGTCGTCCAGGGCGATCCTGGCATCGACCCGAGGGTCCGTGATGCCGTGCTTCCCGAGCAGCTTGCCGAGCAGTGCCCACCGCAGCACGCCAGCGACCACCTTCGGCTTGCCGTCGCTGTTCAGCAAGTCATCGATGCCCTTGGGCTCGGCCTTGGTGTTCACCTTCCACAGCTCCAGCTCCCAGGACACCCCGGTTGCCGTGAGCTTGTCTACGGCGTTCACCAGGGTCAGGCAGACGCCGATGTTGGTCCGGACATCGCCATCCGGACACACCACGATGGTCGCGTTCGGTAAGAGCTTCTGCACCACCTCGAAGGCCGGCGTCCACCACCCGGAGTCGGGCATCCCGAGCGTGTAGATGTCGGTGCGTAGCGTCGCGGTGTTGGCTTTGTAGATGCCTTCGGTGACACGCACACGGTCGAGGGTCTGCTGTTTGCTCGGCGGCCAGTGGATGCCTGTCTTGATCGTGGCCTTGCCGGCGGCGTCTGTCAGTAGGAGGTACCGGGGGTCGCCCTTCTTCGGATCTTCCACGCGAAGCACGATCGACTCGACCTTGCCGTCGCTGCCAAGCTGCGGAAGCAGGATGCCCTTCGCTGCAGTGAACAGGACCGGCGGCGGTACCGCCGTACCGTCCTTCAACTCAGTCTCGCGTCCGAGCCTGAAGCCCGGAATAGCGAGTACCGCATCCTGTCCGTGCAGCTCCACGAGCTTGTCGGTGATCGCGTGAACGTCGATGAACTCGGGCACGGACTTGAACCCGAGCTGCTCGATCTCTTGGTCCGTGTACTTGCGGACTTCCCGAAGGTGCTCATGGTGCCGCGTGTACAGCGGGCACAGCCGCAGGAAGTCGGAGTAGATGGTCGATGCATCAGCCACGGGCCACCTGCCCATGGTAGTGGCGCCAGCAGACGCGACCGATCTTGTCGGTCTTGATGAAACCGCCGACGCCTTGCTGGCGGTAGCAGTCGGCGATGAAGCCGTCTTCGGTGCGACGGCACCAGTCGGGCTTACCGCAGATCGAGCATGGTTCTTTGCGGCTGGCGTTGACCCAGGCGCGTCCTGTCGTAGAGTAGGTCGTAGGCACTGTCACTCGTCCCACGCCTCCACCGCCCACGCGCAGGGTACCGCTCGACCTTGAGGAACACGTTCCTCAAGGTAGCGCTTGCTCCCGTTTTGGGAGCGAGCTATACTCCCTGTCGTGCGCGTCTTCAACCGCTCGACCGTGAGGGCCTTTGCGGACGCCCATTCCGACGCTCGGCAACCGCTGTTCGCGTGGTTCGCCGAGGTCGAGAAAGCCGACTGGACCGGCCCCGAGGACATCAAGGCCCGCTACCCGTCGGCGAGCATCATCAACAAGGAACGGGTCGTCTTCAACATCAAGGGCAACACCTACCGAGTCGTGGTCGCCGTCAAGTTCGAGTTCCACGCCGTCTACATCCGGTTCATCGGCACGCACGCCGAGTACGACAAGATCAACGCCGCCACCGTGTGAAGGAAGCACCGTCATGGACATCAAGCCGATTCGCACCGCCAAGGATCACGCCTGGGCGCTTCGAGAGATCGAGGGCCTGTGGGACAAGGCCAAGCCCGGCACTCCCGCAGGCGACCGCTTCGAGGTCTTGTCGGCGTTGGTCGATGCCTATGAACGGGAGCACTTTGAGATGCCCGCGCCCGACCCCATCGAAGCCATCCGCTTCCGCATGGAGCAAGAGGGGCTCACCAACAACGACCTCTTGCCCATCTTCAAGACGCGGGCTCGCGTGTCCGAGGTGATGGGGCGTCGCCGCCGGCTGAATCTCGCGATGATCCGCCGCCTGCACGAACGGCTGGAGATCCCCATCGAATGCTTGGTGCAGGACTACAAGCTGAAGATGCAGGGTAAGCGCGGCGCCTCGAAGCGGGGTTGAAGCACAAGGCCGAAGCAGCGGACGGCTTCAACTCTCGGCCAACTCCACGATGTCCGCCAGGTACCTTCGGCGGGGGTTCGACCGGCTGGCCGGCGTGGTTCAGGAGCGGCTGGGTCGGATGCCGCGAAGCGGTGCGCTGTTCGTTTTCTTCGGAAAACGTCGCACGGCGCTGAAGATCTTGTTCTTCGATGGGTCGGGCCTATGTCTGTTCTACAAGCGTCTCGACCGCGGAACATTTCGCGTACCGCAGGCGCTCGACGCCGAATCCAGTAGCGTGGAGCTGAGCGAGCGCGAGCTCGACGCGATCGACATCGATGTTGGTTCGCGCCGCCTGCACTGAAGGAAAATGCATGGCGCCCGAAGAAAACGTTGGACGCGCCGATCGGATGTGTCAGTGATTGCGGCGTGAGTAGCGAGCAGCGCGCGAGCGACGCAACGTCACTGCCTGCGAGGGTGGCGGAGCTCCAAGCGCTGCTCGTCGTCGAGCGCAATGAGCACATGAAAACCGCGCAACGCGTCGCGGAGCTCGAGCAGGAGCGCGACGTGCTACGCGCGGCCTATGATGTGGCGCTGCAGGAGCTCGCGCTCTGGAAGCGCCGACTGTTCATCGCGAAGGCCGAGCGCGTAGACACCGAGCAGCTGAAGCTGGAGTTCGCTGACAAGCTCAGGCAGGTCGAGATGCTGGCCGGGACGCTCGGCATCACCCGCGGAGACGAGCCCAAGGACGACAGCGACCAGGTGAAGGCCAAGGACGGCAAGCGCCGCGGCAAGCGAAAGCACAATCGCGGCACGGGTCGTCGCGACCTCAAGCAGTTGCCGCTGCCCGAGGAGCGCATTGAGATCACAGACCCGTACTTGGAGAAGCTGGTGGCCGAGGGCAAGGTCGTTCGCCACGACTTCGAGAACAGCTACAAGCTCGCGCACAAGCGCGGCGGCAAGTACCGGCTGGTCGTCGCGCGCGCTCGCTACAAGACGGTCGACGCCGCGGGCGACACCGACGTGATCACGACCCCGATGCCTGACCAGATGCTGGCCGCCAGCTCGATGGCCGCGCCCTCGCTCGCTGCCCACGTGATCATGGAGAACGTCGGCAAGGGCATGCCGCTGTTTCGCATTGAGGACACGTTCGGGCGAGAAGGCATCGCCATCGACCGTGGCACGCTCTGCCGCTGGAAGAAGCTGATCGGTGACGTGCTGGGGCAAACCGTCGTCAAGGCGATGCAGAAGCACGCGCTCGCGACCGCGTTCTGTATCTCGACCGACGCTACTGGCGTGTGTGTGCAGCCGATCTACAGCAACGAGCAAGGCCGGCAGCCCTGCAAGAAGGGGCACTTCCTGGTTCAGATCGCGGACGCCGATCACATCTTCTTCGACTATCTCGAACGCGAGACCAGCGCGAAGGTGAGCGCGGCCTTCTTCGGCTTCGACGGCTACATCCAGGCCGACGCCAAGAATGTCTTCGACGTGCTGTTCTGCGATGCTGCCGAAGTCCGGCGCAACCACCCCGATATCGAGCCTGACGGCTGCACCCGCGCCGAAGTGGGCTGTTGGTACCATCTGCGCAGACGGTATTGGGAGGCGGCGGTGGCCAAAGACCCGGTCGCGCGCGAGGGGCTCGCGCGAATCGGGCGCATCTTCGAGCTCGATGCTTCGTGGCAGAAGAATCCGCCCGCTGAGATCAAACGGCGGCGACAGCAGCACCTGCGACCGCACGTCGAGGACTTCTTCGCCTGGGTCGAGCAGCACTACCCCATGGTGCAGGCGCAACGCGGCTACCTGCGCACCGCGCTCGGCTGCGCGCGCAATCAACGCGATGCGCTGACGCGTTTCCTCGAAGACGGCCGGCTCGTCATGGACAACAGCCGCGCTGAACGCGCGATCAAGGCCGTGGCGCTGGGAAGGAAGGCTTGGCTCCTTTGCGGAAGCGACGACCACGCCAAGAGCACCGCCGCGCTCTTCTCCATCGTCGCCTCGGCCAGGCTGCACCGAATCGAGCCCGAGCAGTACCTGCGCTGCCTCATCCGGCTCGTGCCGCAGTGGCCCCCTGGCCGCATGCTCGAGCTCGCTCCCCTGTTCTGGGCGCAGACTCGCGCACGGCTCGACCGCAAACAGCTCGCCGCCGAGCTTGGCCCGATCGCGATCCCCGCCGAGCCCCTCGACACGACCACGCCGTCCAAGCAGCAGCCGTCGGGCTGAGGTCGCGCCAGTCGTAGTCACGGACCACAGCGTGGCCTCGCACCCCGACGGTCGCTACACGCGTCGGTGAAGCGGATACACTTTGGCGGCGGGGAAGGCGCAGTAGAGCGCGACCTGATTGACGACCGGGCTCGGGGTCAGCAAGAACTGGCGATTGTGAACCGTCTGGGTGACCAGGTACGTCGTCCCCGGCAGGCACATCCGTGGCTGCGTCATGCCCGCCGTCATCGGACGGGGACGGCGCCAGTTGCGTCCAAATTCAATCACGGACGGAGACCCGGGAGGTGGTCGAGCTCGGCAAGCGATGGGTCGCGGAGGTGAGGCTGGAAGCGAGCCCGAACGCCGAAGACTTCTATCTTCGAAGAAACTACGAGGCCACCGGGCCCCGTCTCGCGGGCGCACCGCGCTTGCTTCGCAAACGCCTTCGCTAGAGTCATCGCGCGCGCGAATACGCTGCGCGATGGCGCGTGCCGACGCGCTCGCCTGTCATTGTCCAGTCTCGCCGAGACTTGACTAGAGGACCGCTCGAGTTCATCGTCAGGGTGTGGCAAATCATCTGTCCAACGTGCTCGCGCAATTCAAAGCGACGGTCCAACGGACCAAGAATCGGCAGATCGCGTTGCCCGTCGACGTGCAGCAGCGGTTGCGCCTGGCGCGACAGGCCGACAGCCTTTTGATCCTGTATTCGATCCGCCTCGCCAGCGGCGGTCGATGGCATCACTTGTGGTCGCAGCTGACGTCCGCCAACGAGTTTTCCGTGCCTGCGGCTGCGGTTCACGTCGAACCCGGAAGTGCCGTCGAGGTGAAGATTCACCGCGTCGTGAAGGACGTCGACGCACTCGGTGAAGGTGTCGACCCGCCGGGCGGAGCGGGACTGCTGCTGCACCTCGCCGAGAGCAGCGGAGAAGACGAGCGACGCGACGGAAGCCGCAATATCGATGAATACCTGTACGGGTCGAGCGATGGCTGATGCGCCGATCCTCGTCGACACCGGCTACTTCGTCGCGCTGCTAAATCGGCGTGACGCCTTGCACGACCAGGCGCTGTCGCTCGCCAGTCGCTGGGAGAAGAAGAATCGGGCGCTGCTGACGAGCGACGCGGTGTTGATCGAGCTTGCGAACTTCTTTGCCCACAGCCCATTGCGCGGCATCGCGCACGGCGCACTGCAAAAGATCCGAGGCGCGCGCGGCTGGACCGTCGTACCCATCGACGTGAAGTTGCTCGCCCGTGCCGAGACCCGATACGGGGCGCACCTCGACAAAGAATGGAGTCTGACCGACTGTCTCAGCATGGAGATCATGGCCGATCACCATTGCACGGAGGCCGCGACGCCTGACAAGCACTTCCGTCAGGCCGGCTTTCGTGTCCTGATGCGCTAGCGCTGTAGCAACGTAGAGGAGCCATAGTCATGCGCCGACGCACGCGGTAATCCACGGTCACTACCGCTACGACGTGGACGCGGCCGACCTCGGAACGCGCGAGGTGCTGAGCTACACGCTGCTCGACTGGCCACAGGGCATGACCATCGGCATGGTCACGGGCGTGATCCAATGGCAGCCGGATGCGCTCGGGAGCTACGCGGTGACGGTGCAGGTGACCGACAGCGGCGGGCTGCAGGACACGCAGAGCTTCACGGTGGAGGTCACCGAGGACAGCAGCGCCGCCGGTGCTGGACGTCAACGTGGACCAGGAGACGATCGTGCCCGGGGGCACGCTGACTCTGACTGCGCTTGCCAGCGACGAGGTCGGCGTGAGCAGCCTCGAGGTGACGATCGACGGCGCGCCGGCGCAGCTCGACGAAAACGGGCAGCTGGACTTCAGCAGCAGCAGCCCGGGCGTGCACACGGTGGTGGTGACGGCGGTCGACGCCAGCGGCAACGTCTCGACCAAGACGCTGCTGGTGGGGGTGCAGGACGCCGGGGACACGACGCCGCCGGTGGTGGCGATCAGCACTCCGGCCAAGGACGCGGAGGCGACCTACCTGCAGGCCATCGTGGGCACAGCGAGCGACCCCAACCTGATGGGCTACACGCTGGAGCAGCGGCGCATCGGAGAGAGCAGCT
The DNA here is from genome assembly GCA_963778655.1 of uncultured delta proteobacterium. Classification (GTDB taxonomy): domain Bacteria; phylum Myxococcota_A; class Polyangia; order Polyangiales; family JAFGIB01; genus CAVZVA01. Next base: position 86,591 of record CAVZVA010000002.1, on the reverse strand, counting down.
GGACGCAGGTCGCCCAGGGCTACCAGAGCGTGCAAGACGGCGCGCTGGGCACGCTGGACGCGACGTTGCTGCGCGACGGCTACTACGAGCTGAGGCTGACGGCGCACGACGTCAACGGCCAGTCCAGCCAGGTGGCGATCCCGGTGCGGGTGGAAGGCCAGGCCAAGGTCGGGGTGGTTCAGCTGTCGTTTGTGGACATGGCGGTGCCGATGGCGGGGATCCCGATCACGGTGGTGCGCAGCTACGACAGCCGGGACAAGAACAAGCAGGACTTCGGCTACGGTTGGCGGTTGGACGTGAAGCAGGGCTCGCTGCAGCACAACCGTGCGCCGGGGAGCGAGTGGTTCGTGACGTACCCGGATACGCCGTACGGGTTCAACTTTCCGTGCACGATCACGCTGGAGCACGAGCAGCACCTGACCGAGGTGCGGCTGTCGGAGCGCGAGTGGACGTCCTGCAGCAGCTGCTGCGCAGCCTGCCTTACGCGCACGACGGCCTGGTCGGGCGTGCGTTGCAGCTGCTCGACGCCGGCGGCGACGCCGATACACGCGTGGCGGCCGCCGCGCACACGCTCGGCATCGGCGAGCGTCAGCTCGAGCGTCGCATGCTGGCCCGCGTGGGGCTGTTGCCCAAGCGCTACGCCAGCCTGCGCCGCGTCGAGCGTGCGGTCGAGCGCATGCAAGCCGGTGGCCCGCTGGCCCAGGTCGCACAGCTGGCGGGCTACTACGACCAGCCACACTTCATCCGCGAGTTCACGCGCTTCGCCGGCACCTCGCCGGGCAGGCTCGCAGGCGGCTCCGACGCGGCCGTGTTCTGACCGCCCGCCGCGCGACAATGTCGGATTCGTACAATCGCCCGCCCGCGCGAGGGCGCATGTTGGCAGTGGAGGTTACGAGACCAACATGACCACACCCGACATCTTTAGCAACGTCCACAAGGGAATCCGCAGGGCGCTGTTTTCGACTTGCGGCACGCTCGGTCGCGCGCGCGACGGCGAGCCGAGCTTGCAAGCGGCGCGCGAGCAGCTGCGCGACACGCTGCACTTCATCGACCACCACGGCGACAACGAGGACGCGTTGCTCTTGCCGCTGCTGCAGCAGCATGCGCCCGCCGTGCACGCGCGCATGCGGGCCGCGCACGCCGACATCCACGTCGCGCTGGCGTCGCTGCGTTCGCAGCTCGATGGCGCGCCGGCCGCGGCGCTCTACCACGCGAGCTGCCGGCTCACCGCGCTCTACCTTGAGCACCTGCACGAAGAGGAGGTCGAGCTGGAGCCGCAGATCCGCGCAGCGCTGTCAGTGCAAGCGCTGCTCGAGCTGGGCAAGCAAGCCGTCGCGCGCACGGCACCTGCCGATCAACGGGCGATGCTGGGCTGGATGCTGCCGGCGCTGCCCCGCGCCGACGCTGAGGGCTTCCTCGGCGAGCTGCCGCCGGCGCTGGCCGCCGAGCTGCGCCCGGTGTGTGCTTGAGCGCGCGAGCCAGGCCCCGTGCGCTGGCGCCGCCGTGGGCTGCGGAGTCGCCGCGCGCGGTGGTGCGCGCGGCGAACGCGAAGGAGTCGTCCAGAGGGCTCGCGACGGCACGGGCGCCGCGGTTCAGGACGCGGATAGTCGAGATGAAGAGCCGATTCGAGCGCGGCGCTGTTGCAGGCGAGTTGGCATATTCTCTTGACTGCGAAGCAGCGCCTACCCCCCCGGCGGCAGAACGTGACGCGAGCCGCGGTGAGGCGACAGCCCACCTTCGTGCCTGTCGGAGCTGCGTTTGGACCAGGAACTCGAAGCATCGGCGGTGCCCGTCGGTTGTCAATCTCACGGTACACAAGCGGCCTCGCGACGGAGCTATTTGGGTAGCTAGGAGACTCTCATATCAATACGGTCCGTACGTGCCGGTCCGCGCAGGCATGGGTCCTCGGCCGCGGGCCCCGGGGCCGCTCCGCGCCCGCCAGTCGCGGCGTTGCGCGCGCGGAACTGGGCCGGGGTCAGGCCGCCGCTCCAGCGCTTGAACGCCTTGTGCAACGCCGTGACGTGCGAGAAGCCCAGCATCAGGGCGACCTCGCTGGTCGGCATCTGGCGGTCGCACAGATAGCGCATCGCGAGCTGCTGGCGCGCCGTCTCGAGGATCTGCCGGTAGGTGGTGCCCTCGTCCTCCAGGCGCCGGCGCAAGGTCGCAGCGCTCATCACCATCTTGCGCGCGACGGCATCCATGCTGGTGTCGCCGCCGCACAGCTGGCCGAGCACGATTCCGCGCACGCGCGCCGCCGCGTACACGTCCTCCCGCAAGCGGGAGAGCAGCACGTCGGCGCGCAGCTCGAAGGCCGCGTGCAACGCACGGTTGGCATGCAGCATGGGCAGATCGAGCGCCGCGCGCGGCAGCACCAGCGCGTTTTCCAGCATGCGCAAGCGCACGGGCGCGGCGAAGACGCGCGCATACTCCGCGGCGTCGGTTGGTTCGTCGTGCTCCAGGTGGATCTCGGTGGCGAGCTGCTGCACGCCGGTGTCGCGGCGCCACAGCGCGAGCGTGCCGGCCGTCTGGAAGTCGTTGGCCGCGGGCGTCTGGCGCACGTCGTCGGCGGCCGGCCAGGCCACACGTGCCAGCGTTCGGCTCTCCTCCAGCGTGACGTCGGCGGTCGCGCTGAGCAGATATGCGAAGCGCATGAAGCAGGCGATCGCCTGACGCAGCGTGGTGCAGGTGCGGGTGACCTGCTCGACCACGTCGAGATCGGTGGGCTCCAGCCTCTCCGCGGCGTGCAGGCCGAGCGCGGGATCGCGCGTCCGCTGCACTGCGCGCTCCAGCAACTCCATTGCCACGTCGTGGCGCAGCCGCTGGTCGGGATCGGCGAGCTGGGCCAGCCCGATGCCCTCGCACGCGAGGATGCTCATCTCCTCCTCGCTTCCACCCGCCAGCCGGGCAAACGGCCAGAGCAGTCGGATGGAGACACGTCGCTCCGGTCGCTTCTGGCCGCGCGCGGCGATGCTCCCGGAGACAGTCATGCGTTCGGATAGAGGGCCCGGCGGAGCCCATTTCGGTCAGCCACGGGCTCCGCCGGGCTGGTGGGTGTGGTGGGTATTAGGGATATTGCGTATCGTTGAACGTTGGGTTTGCTACCAGGAAGCTACTTCCAAGGAACATCGTCTACGGCGCACAGCAGCCGCTGGTCTGGCCGATGCAGCTCTGCTTCATCGCGTCCCAGACCAGGCCCGCAAGCACGTCGGGCCCGCCGTTGGCAGTTGGGTGAACGTTGTCTAGGTAGTAACCCATGTCGTCGAGCGCCGGAGACGTGGAGACGAATACGCACTGGAAGTTGTCGTCGTTCTCGGCGTCGCAGTTCGCCTGGGCCTTGGGGCCACCGTAGTCGACCAGCGTGCCGCCGGCGGAGATGGGCGTGTGCGGGTAGTAGAAGTAGATGACGCCCTTGACCCCGCTCGCTTTCATGTCGTCCCAGATGCTCTTGATGGTGGCATTGGCCATGTCGGCCACGCCTTGGCAGACGGGGTCGTCGCCCGAGGCGGCGATGCATTGCGGCGCGCCGAGCAGCACGTCGTTGCCGCCGCCGTCCATCACCACGAACTTGGGCGCCGGGCTCTTGTTGGCGAGCCACTGGTTCTGAATCTGCGAGCTGACCGTGCCTGCGACCGCCTGGACGTTGTAGTGCTGGCCCGCGGGGAGCTGGCCGTCCGCGGACGCCTTGGCTTCGAGCGCGGGTGTGAGATAGGTCGGCGCGTCGATGTAGGAATCGCCGATCAGCAGCAGGTCGACGCCCTGCGTCAGGCACGGCATGGTCGGACCCGTGGGCTCGGCCATCCCGGCAGTGCCCATGCCCGCGGTACCCATCCCGCCGGTACCCATCCCGCCGGTACCCATGGCCATCGCGCCCGTACCGCCGGTGCTCATCATGCCCGTACCGCCGGTGCTCATCATGCCGGTGCCCATGCTTGAGCCCGAGCCCGCAGCGCCCGCCACCCCGCTGCCGGTGCCGCCACTGCCGGTGCCGACGGCGCCGCCTCCCACGCCGCCGGTCTGCATGGTCGCGTTTCCCGGGCCCGTCGTTCCCCCGGTGCCGGTGCCCGTCAAGCCCGGTGTGCCGCCCGTGCCGCCACCGCCGCCCCCTCCATTATTGGAGCTGCAGCCGGCTGCGCACAGGCCGAGCGCTGCGAAGCCGCCAACCATCATCACGAACCTTTTGAAAGCCATGTCGAACCGTCTCCTTCGCGTCGTGGGTGCGGATGGACGGCGGACACAGGGGTGCACAAACGCCGGTCCCAGGCGCGCTTTGGCGGCCGGGTTCTCAACTGCTTCCCACACAATTGCCGGCCGTAGCTCAGGTCAGGGATGACGAAAAGGGCGGACCCTAGCGCTGGAGGCCAGATCGACTAGCTATTTTTTGCAAATTGGCGCCCGCCGACCTAGCCCGCCCCCTGGCGGGCGCGGGTGGGGTGGTCCATGCTGCCCCTAGGTTGGTGGTGATGCGTGCGCTGTGCTCGGCTCGCCTGTTGCGTCCCTTGCTCAGGGTGGCTGGAGCCCAGGGCAATCGGGACCTGGTGCCGAGCGAATGGAGGGCGGCCGACCCCGATGACCGCATCCCGGTCGACGCCGTGCACAGCAGCTTCGAGCGCGCGGTCGAGCGCATGGGCGACGAGCAGCTCGGGCTGAAGCTGGGCCGCAGCGTGCGGCTCGGCGAGATGGGCAGCTACGATTACCTGGTGCGCTCCGCGCCAACGGTGCGCGAAGCAGCCGAGGCGGCCGCCCGCTACAGCGTGCTGCACGCGGACGGCTACCGCGTCTTCTTCGAGACCTGGCACGGACGCGCGCTGGTGCGACTTGTGGACGAGAACTCGTGGCCCAGGCCGGTCGCCGATCTCGCGATGACCACGACCTACAGGCACCACGTCTGCGAGGGCTCGAGAGTCGCATCGCCCGTGGAGTGCTGGTTTCCCTACGCCAAGCCGCGCGACATGCGCGCCTACGAGGAGATCTTCGACGGCGCCGTGCTGAAATTCGAAGCGCCGTTCTATGCCTTCGCGTTCGACGGCGCGCGCGCTTGCCTGCGGCAACCCACGGCCGATCCCATGCTCCACGCCCTGCTGCGCGATCGGCTCGACGCGGTCATGGCCGAGGTCTCGCGCACGTTCGGGCTGCGGCAGCGCGTGCGGCGGGCGATCGAGCAGCAGATCCGCGAGCACCGGGATGCCTCGGCGCCGCGCGTCGCATCCGCGCTTCGCATGAGCCGCCGCACACTAAGCCGCAGGCTCGAACAGGACGGCACCACTTTCGGAAGAGAGCTCGACGACGTGCGCCGTGAGCTGGCGCTCAGTTACATGCGCGAGTCGCAGCGCCCGCTCGCCGAGGTCGCGTTCCTGCTCGGCTTCGCGCACGTCGAGTCGTTCCACCGCGCCTTCAAGCGCTGGACCGGGGGCACGCCGAGCGCGAGCCGCGGCGACGCGGGGACCACGACGACGAAGGGCTGACCCTTCTCCGCACCGGCTGAGTAGTACGGACAGAATCGGCACGTCGGCATTGTTGCCGTGGCCGAGCGAGCCCGGATATCGCGGGGAGACCCTGTCCCGCGGGGAGACCCTGTCCCGGGTTGATGGTCGGAGAAGGATGACGCGCGGGCGCTGGCCAGGGGCGGAGCGGCTGCCGCGGGCGGTGCGCGCGTGGAGTTTGGGGTTGTGGGAGGCCGAACTGCGGCGATGGCGTGCGGTGTCGGTGCAATGCTGCAAGCGCGAGCGCGCGCAGGACGGAGGTCAGCGGACCTGCACCTGGGCCCAGCGCTGGTTGCGTTGAAGTGCACCTCCGGTCGCTTGACGGTGGTGGGCGCGGCGAGCCAGTCGGCCGGGGTCGAGCGGACACCGTGCCAGTCGCGGTACTGGCGCACCATCAAGGCCTCGACCACGTTGGTGAAGACGTACACGCACTTGCCGATTACGGCCTCGCGGTCGTAAAGCACGAGGGAGGAGTACTTGTCATCGGACCACAGGTTCTCGGCGCGCTTGTAGACCTGGTTCATGCACCGGGTGATCTCGCGGTCGACCCAGCCCATGAAGTCGGGCAGCTCGCCGCGGGGGTCGGTGACGATGGCGTGGTAGTGGTTGTCGAGTACACCCGGGGCGGCCGGCGGCGGCGGCACGGCCGGACATCGTGGGTACGGCCAGCGACCCCAACCTGATGGGCCACATGGAGACGATCGTTGAAAAGCGCGGATTGCGCCGTGCACAACACAACCTGCGGTCTTCCACGATCGTCTCCAGCCTTGAGGTCTGGACCTGCATCCACCCGGTGGTGGGCGTGTACCCCAGCGACATCGCCTCATCGCTGGACTTGGCGCACGCCACGGTGTCGCATCATCTTGCCGTGCTCGAAGAAGCCGGCTTGTTTCGGCATGTCCGCCAGGGCCGCAACCGACTCTACCAATGGACGGGGGAGTCCTGGGCCGTGGTGTCAGCCGCCGAAGTCGAGGCCATGATGGTCGAGCAGCAGATCGAGGAGGCCGATCAAGTTCCTACGTGACGGTGGCCCTACGCGCGCACCCACTCGGCTCTTGCTGTCCGTACCGCCTTCTTGACTCGCCCCTGCGTCTCGATGGTGAGCTTCACCCGTCGGCTGACGGCCGCCAGGGCACGGACCATCGAGTCGAGACTGGCCTGCGGGTCACCGCCCTCCATCTTGGCAACACGCGCTTGGCTCGACCCGAGGCTCTTGGCCAACGCGGCCCGGGTGAGCCCGGCTTCCTCACGCTGCTCACGAATCGCCTTCGCGAGGGCAAGCCGCGTCTCGATGACGGCCATGTCCTCATTGGTCAGGTCGAGGAAGTCCTGTACGGTGGTGACGCGGCCGCCCATTACCTTGAGCTTCTTCAGCTTCTTGGTGTCCATCGGTAATGCTCCTTGAGACTGCGACAGGTGACTATGGTTCGTCCCACTTCTTCAGGCGGGCTCTGCAAGCGTTGATGACGGTGGCCGGCGTGGCGCGCGTCTTCTTCGAGAACACGTCGAGGATCAGAATTTCCTCGGAATAGCTTCACGCCGCCCGATACGCAGGCGTTCCTCGGCGACAACCCGCTGATGGTCACAGAAGGAGTGTCGATCGTGCCGGCGTTGAAGAACGCGCCGGCGGAGTGCGTGGTCGAGACGTTGCCGTCTCGGGCGGCGATGGCGACAACGGCGGCACCGGCGGGGACATTACGGTCGGCGCAGCGCTGACGCTGGCCAACACCAACTCGCTGGACGTTGCGCGCGCCGTAGATACCCTCTTGCCTACGCAGCAAGCGTGACACGTTGCTGTTGGCGCCTGGTCGCGGCCAGACCTATCCGTGATTGGGCCAGACCTATCGCCAGGCGAATCAATCACGGACGGATTGCCGGGGACGGATTGCCGGCAGGGCCACGAGCGGGACGGGGCAGCGAGATTATTCGGTCACGTTCAGACTTGCGAGCGTCGAACAATCACGCAGGGCGTCGGCAATCGACCGGAGCAGATTCGTTTCGGCCACCAAGTATTCCGGCTGGTCGAGCGCGAGGATGAGTCCGCCCACCACCGTGAGATCCTCGATTCCACCCGCGCGCAGGACGAAAAGCTGATGCGAGCCGGCTCCGTCTCCGTCGAGGCGTGTTGGTGAACCGGGCCAATCGCTCAGCGTCGCGGTCTGCTCGTCATCCAGCAAGCTTCGTTGGGCCAGTTCGACAGCATCTTGCAGTGCCCGCTCGAGCTCTCGCGGCGGCTCGACATGCGAGCTTGCCGCCGCGAGCTCCATTCGTTCGCCCTGGTCGCGCTTGAGGACGTACAGAAACCCCGATTTCGCACCGAGCTCCCTTACGATCAAGCGCAGTGCCATGGCTGCCCTGTCCGATGGCATGGTGACGTCGTACAGCGAGCGTACGGCGTCGGCCACGTCGGAGCGCATCGTGGGGACCCTCCTGGACAGGCCAGAGAGTGCGTCCAGCGCGTGTCGCTGCACGACCTCACTCGTGCTCTGCACGGCATCGATCGCAAGCTTCGCCGTGCGTGCGAGCTGCGCGATCAACGCCGGATTGTGTGAGAGGCGAAAGCAGCGATCCATTTCCGCGAAGTGCGCCTCGAATGCGGTCGAGTCCCTCATCGACAGCGCGATCTCGGCGCGCGCCTTGTGCAGCAGGCCGATCAGCAAGGGTTGATCTTGGGTGCCGTGCTCGGCGAGGAGCGAGTCGAGGATGCGCACCGCCTCGGCGTGGTTGCCAAGACCCGCCTCCGCGAGCGCCAGTTGGCGCTGCGGCTCGAGATAGTGGACTACGAGTCGGGGCACATCCGCGCCTGCGCGCTCGAGGGCTTCCGTGACATAGCTCTTGGCGCGCTCGTGCTGGCCAATGGCGTTCAGCGCGTGGGCATAGGCAATGCATGCGCGAAAGGTGGACCACGAAAGCGACGGGTCCATGCTTCTGCAGCGATCGATGATGCGCTCGAACGCAGCGATCGCGACAACATGGTCGCCGCGCAGGGTCAGGTATGACGCGTGTGCGATGTCGGCAAACGACTGCAGCGACGGATGATCCTTTGCGCGGCGCGACAGCTGCTCTCGGATCGTGCGCACGCCGATCGCGTTGCCAGCGCGAATCTCGGTGTCGAGAAGCAAATACGGCCAGAAGATGTCCGCCTGCCACGTGGTGTTGCCCTGCAGCGCGAACAGCTCCACGCGCTCGCGGCAGTGCTCGACCGCTTCGGATTCGCCACGGCACGCATGGTGGAGCATGCGTATCTCTTCGGCAGCCATCGCCCACACGACGACCCCCAACTCCTCCATTTCGCGGGCGGTTTCGAGCGCACGAGTGCCAAATTCGAATGGATATTGGATCGCCAGCGAATACAACACGCCCCCGTAGAGCAGCTTCCAACTCTCCCCCAATGCCTTCTTGATTGCGGGGGCAGGAAGGTCACGTCGCAGCTCCTCGAGTATATCGGCGCCTTCGCCCTCGCACCCGTAGGTCAGCAACTGCTGAGCGGCGGCGAAGTCGTACATCATGGACGCGATGTGTCCCTTGCCGAACAGCCTCAGCGGCTTGACCAGCTCCACGAAGCGCTTCAGCGCGGGCAAGTCGTTCACGATGCTCAAAGTCCCGGTCGACGCCGCGAGCAGGTTGCAAAACAGCTCGATCGTTTGGACCAGGTTGAACTTCAGGCCGCGCAGCTGGTGCGGCACGAAGCGTGCGGCGGCGACCGCCAGGCCCAGGCCGAGAGCCAGCTTGCTCGGCAGAAAGCGGCTCAGGCGCTGAGCGAGACGAAGACCGGTAATGTCGAGGCCGAGGTTGACCGCGCGCTCGGCGTGTTTGAGCGTAAGCCGCCAGTCGGCGAAGAACGCGAGCGTGACCATCGGGAACAAGAGGCTCGCGATCTCGTGCTTGGACCGATTCTGCTTTTCGTAGAGCGCAAGCGCGGTGTTCATCCCGTCTACGACGTCCCCGACGCTCTGTGCGCCTTGGTGCAGCAGGAAGTCGCGCGCGGCGCTCGCCATGAGGTCGGCGCCTTCGACCTCTTGGCCGGCGTGCAGTAGGTGCCTGGCCGCTTCGATGCGTTGAGCGACGCCCGCCTCCGGCGCCTCGATCAACGCTTGGGCGGTGCGCTGGTGCAGGCGCCGCCGCCTATCTTGATCGATCTGCGCAAGCACCGACCGCCGCAAAGCCGCTTGCTGAAACGCGTAGTGAGTGCCCTCGATTACGAGGATTTGGTCCGTCACGAGCTCGTCGAGCGCGCGATACGCACCCTGGTCGCTCATGTTCTCGGCGAGCGCGATGCAGCGTTCGATCGGGATGCGCCCGGTCTGAACGCTCAGCGCCTCGCACAGCGTGCGGGCGTCGGGACTCAGGGCTGTGAGGCGCTCGGCCAGCAGCTCTTCCGCCCGCGAGGGCAGCTCGTCCTCTGCGAGCTCGAGCGGCAGCACCCACCCGCCGCCGATGTACCTGGCGATCTTCTTCTTCACCACCAGCTGAACGAGATCCATGCACAGCTGTGGGTTTCCGCCGCTCCGGTCGCACAGGAGCTTCGCCAGGCGGCCCGTGTTTTCGACGTTGCCGAACAAAGTGCTGACCAGCTCCTCGCAGGCGGCGACGTCGAGGCCGGCGAGCTTTAGCCGAGGGGCGCGCTTGCGAATCGCTTGCAGGGGGGGCGGCGCCGCCACGGCGTCGCCCGTCGTCTTGGTCAGCAGCACCAGGAGCCGTGCGCGTCGCGCTTCTTGGCCGAGTGCTGCGAGGAAAGCTGCGGAGTTGTCATCGGCCGCCTGCACGTTGTCTACGGCGATCAACAAGGCCTGCTCACTCGCAGCCGAACAGAACCAATCGTGCAAAGCGGTTTGAAAGCGAGCCCGCCGCTCGGCTGGGTCCTCGGACAATGCCGCGAGCTCGTTGATCTGCAGTTCGCTCGCGAGCTCGGGCGACAGATGGGCGAGCAGCGGTGCGTGGTGCCCTGCCGCGCGTCGCGCGACCTCGGGGCACACGTTCAGCATCTGCAGCCCGAGGCTCGCCGCCACCGCGAAGGCCTGGGGGATGGACTGAGCGTCGGCGCGCAACGCGACAAAGCCCTTGAGCTGCGCCTCCAGGTTGGCCTCGTGCAGCAAGCGGGTCTTACCGATACCGGAGGGGCCTTCGATCACGACCTCGGTGATCTTGCCCTCAAGCGCGCGCGCGAGGTGCCCTTGCAGCAAGTCGCGTTCGCGCTCGCGGCCGACCATCCGCCCGCTCGAGAGATAGCTCTCGGCTGTCTGCTCGTGCTCTTCCGGATCGAGCCCAGCGATTAGGGTGAGCTGGTCGATAACGGCAGCGGCGTTCGCAGGTCGCGCAAGCGGTTCAACGCTGATCATGGACATGATCAACGCGTCGAGTGCGGGCGGGATACCTTCGACGATCTGGGAGGGCGCCGGCGGTGCGCGGTGCCACAGTCCGGGTAGGTCCCGTGGTCTGCGCGCCGGAAATGCATGCCGTCCGGTCAGCGCCCAATACCCGGTGACGCCGAGCGCAAACAGGTCCGTACGCTGATCGAGCGCCAGTCGGCGCAGTGCTTCGGGGGCCATACAGGACGGCGTGCCGACGACTTCTTCGGCGATGCCGAAAGTGGTGAGCGCGCCGAAGTCGATGAGTTTTGCGCGACCATCGGAGGTCAGTCGCACGTTGCGAGGGCTGATGTCGCGATGCACCAGGCGGTGGGCATGGATGAGTGCGAGTGACGACGCGACGTCCCGCAGATGGCGGCAGGCTTCGCGGACCGGCAGCGGAGCGAGCTGCTGGAGGTCTTTCCCGTCCAGCAGTTCCATCGTGTAGTACGGACCCTGGTCGGTGTGGCCATAGTCGAAGACCTCGACGATGCGGGCATGCTTGAGTCGCACCAACGCGTGATACTCGCGCTCGAACAACGCCTCGAGGGTTCGGCGCTTGGCGCCTGCTCCCGTGGAGTGCAGCTGCTTGAACGCGACCATGCGTTGATTCGCGCGATCCTCGGCGCGATGGACGACACCCATCCCTCCCGAGCCGAGCTCGCCGTGCAACACATATCGACCGTTCATGAGCGTCAAGGCACCCAACCTCGGTCCCAAGAGTTTTCGTGAAGGCCCAAGCGCACCTATGGGCAGGCCGCCGCTCTGGCCCTGAGTCCAATTCTAACCCGCGTAGTCCCGTGGTGAGAAGCACCAACGAACAGCGCAGGCCGCCGTTGGTGGTTGGAGTGAGGGGCTGTGTGCGAGCTGTCCAAACCTGCCCGTGATTTGTTGAGGTTCAGCACGCGCCATCCCTTTCTCTGGCACCGGCCTGTGGGCGTTCGTGCACTGCGCAACCACGCACGGATCACGCGGTCGGAGGTGATAGCCTGCGGGTACATGGTGCTCAAGCTCGCCGACAATACCGACCCGCAGTCGCTGGCCTCGCGCTTGCGGCGGCGCCGGGTGGCGCTGTTTGAGCGGCTGGTGGCGCACGTGCCCGATCCGGTGCGCGTCCTCGACCTGGGCGGAAGCGCGGAGATCTGGCGCCAATACCGCGGCCGCCGCAGCTTTCGCGTGACGCTGCTCAACCTCGAGCATCACAGCGACGACGACGGCTTCGAGCAGGTGGTCGGCGACGCGCGCGATTCTACGGTGCTTCGCCGACCGCAGCTTCGACGCGTGCTTTTCTAATTCGCTGCTGGAGCACGTGGGCACCTTCTTCGACCAGCAGAAGGTGGCGAACGAGATTCGCCGCCTGGCGGACGCGTACCTGGTTCAGACTCCGAGCCGCGGGTTTCCGCTCGAGGCCCACTACCTGTTTCCGGGGTTCCAGTACCTGCCCACCGGGGTGCGCGCGCGGCTGCACCAGTACTTTCGGCTGGGCTGGGTCGAGGCCCAGCCCGATCCGGTGCTCGCGCGCGCAGACGTGGAGCAGATCCGGCTGCTCTCGCACGCCGAGCTGGCGAGGCTGTTCCCCGACGGTCGGATCCTGCGCGAGGTCATCGGACCGCTCACCAAGTCGTTGATCGCCGTGCGCAGCGCGAACGCCGACTCGGCTTGCCGGCCCGACGGCCGATTGTGACGAAGCCATGAACCCGGGTCGATAGCAGCTCGAAACGAGGTGCTGCGCGCACAGCTCCGCGGCAAGCGCATCCGATTCTCGGACGCACAGGAGATCGGCGATGACCCATGAAAAGCGCGAAGACGCAGCTCGAGCTCTCAACTGGGGTCGGGTCGCCCCTCGGGGGTTGAGTCGCGGGTCTGCCCTGCGTCCCAGCCGGACGATGCTCCGTGAGGCAGGTTGACCATGACGACCTCGATCGCCCGCAGCTTGCCCGCGACGACCTTGAACAACGCCTCACCCTTGCGGCAGACCAGCGTTTCGATCTCTCCCGCAGTGTTGCCGGCGCCCGGCAAGCGCACAGCGAGAACGACAGCTTCCCCTGCAGCGTCGGCGGGCCGGTCCGAAGACCGGCCCCCTGGCCCAGTCAGCCGAGCGGCTTCCAGTCCGGCTGTTCCCACCACGGGAAGCAGGCAGGCATGTCCTCGCTGACGCGGTCGGTGAAGCGGGCGGGACGCTTCTCGAGGAAAGCGCGGATGCCCTCGCGGGCGTCGTTGGACTTGCCCGTCTGCGCGAGCGCGGCGGTGTCGATCTCGTGTGCCCGGATCGGGTGCTCCGCGCCCAGCATGCGCCAGAGCATGTGCCGTATGAGCGCCTTGGACACGGCCGATGTGTTGTCCGCGAACTCACGAGCCAGCTCGCGCGCGGCGGGCATCAGCGCCTCCGGCGTATGGACGCTGCGCAAGAGGCCTCGCGCCAGTCCCTCCTCGGAGCGAAACACGCGTCCGGAGTAGCACCACTCGAGCGCGGTCGAGATCCCGACGATGCGCGGCAGAAACCAAGCGGAGCACGCCTCGGGCACGATTCCGCGCGCGGCGAACACGAAACCCAGCTTCGTCCCCGCGACCGCCATGCGCACGTCCATCGCCAGCGTCATGGTGACGCCGACCCCGACCGCCGGCCCATTGATGGCCGCGATCACCGGCTTGTGCGAGTCGAAGATGCGACGCGTGACGCGGCCGCCGCCATCGCCTTTGTAGGGCGAGCCGGTCTCGTCGGCCTGCATCCTGCGTTCGTGCTCGCTCCAGGTCTCCGCGCCGCGTTGGAGATCGGCGCCGGCACAGAATGCCCGCCCCTCCCCGGTGACGATCACGCACTTGATCTCGTCGTCGGCGTCCGAGCGGTCGAAGGCGTCGATCAGCTCCTGCGCCATCAACGAGGTGAACGCGTTCAGTTGGTCGGGCCGATGCAGGGTGATGGTGAGGATGCCGTCGGCGACGGCGTAGCGGATGTGCCTGTAGTCGGTCATGGCCCGCAGCTTAGCGGAATTTGGCGGTCTCGGCGCAAGCGCGATTTGGCCGCCGGCCAGTCATTCCCGCCCTCTGCCAATCGCTCCGGACCCAGCATGACTCGGCGAGCCAACGCGGGCTCGGTGTAGAATCCGGGCCAACGTGCCCCGCTCCGGCATTCTCGCGGCCTCCGTGCTCGCGCTGCTCGCGTGCCTCTGGCCGGGCGCCGCTGGCGCCCAGCTGCCCGAGCTTCCGCGCTCGCTGGTGACTGCAGCGCTCGGAGAGCCGAGGCCGTTTGTGTTTCATGCGGCGGACTTCACTAGCGCGGACTTCGTGCTGGACCGCGTCGGAGGCGACGCCGCCGTCGAGGTCGCGCTCGACCCCGACAGTCTGCGCTGGGTCCGGGTGTCGCGCGTGTTGGTGCCGCGAGCCGTGTTGCGCGTGCGCGCCGTTGGCGCCGACTCGGGCGTGGTCCGCTACGCGGGCTTCACGCACCCGCTGGTCCAGCAGCGCGGCCGCGTGCTCGGCGAGCTTCCGGTCGTGCTGCTTTCTCACCCGGGCTACCCGATTGAGGTGGAGCTGCGGCAGGGTGCGACGCTGCACAGCGCGACCTTTCGTCTGCGCTTTGCGCCGCGCGCCTCGCAGCGCGGGCGGGTGATGTTCGACGCGAGTTGTTCGCGGTTCGGACTGCGCGTGCGGAACGGGGCGCCCCCGGTCGACTCGTTCGTCTACGTGGGCTGCCGGCTGGTGCAGACGGACCTGGCGGGCCATCTCGCTCCCACGCTCGAGCTGTACGTGCTGTGGGATCACGTGGGCTCGCAGATCGAGATCGAGGGCGTGCCGACCACCGCGGCCGGCGACGCGCTGTTCGCGTGCCGCGTGGCGAGCCCTCCCGGCGCCGTGCACTTGGAGGCAGGCGGCAAGCGCCTGACCCTCGAGTATCACCTGCCGGTGCGCCTGCACGCGGGGTTTCTCGGCGTCGGGCTCGGCGCGTACGCCTACTGGCTGCGCGACGGGCGGGTGGACCTGCGGGCCGGGGTGCCGCTGCTGACGCTCTACGCGGGCTACGCGTTCACACCCACCGCCCGCATCGTGTACTTCAACGCTACCGCGCTTGACCGCTTCGGCTACATCGACCAGGGCCTGTACCTGTGGCTCGAGCAATTTCGCCTGCTCGACCGCCGCCTCTCCTTGAACCTGTTGCTCGGCGGCAACCTGCTGCTCTACCGGCGGCAGGGCGTGGTCGCCGGGCGGTTGAGCGCGCCGCAGGGTCTCGAGCTGGTGTTTCACGACTTTCTCGCGCGCAACCGCAACCTGACCTCTGGTGCCTTCGTGTATCCGAAGATCTTCGGGCGCTCGTACTACGACCTGTGGCTGCGCTGGGGCTCGCCGCGGCTGTTCGCCGAGGTCAACTTCATCGACTGGCGCGAGCCCCACGGCGACACCCCGAGCCACGGTCGCAGCCTCGGTCTCAGCCTCGGCGGGGCCTTGCTGACGTTCCTATAGAGGCAGAGGCCCAACCCCCGCGTCAGCGCAGCGCCTGGAACTCGAGCCCGAGCTTGGACACCACGCCCTGGCGCTTGCCGGTTCGCCCCAGCGGGATCGAGTCCACGAAGCGCACGTCGACTTCCATGTCTGCGCCCACCACGCGGCGCAGGTCGCCCAGGATCTCCTGGAACCGCTCGTCGCTGAACTGCGCCCCTTTGACCACCTTGAGCTCGAAACGCCCAGCCTCTTCTTGCACCACCTGATACTGGCGCACTGCGAATTCGTGGTCTTTGAAGAAGTGCGCGAAGAAGGTACCCGGCAACCAGGTGCCGTTCTTGCACAGCACGATCGATTGCACGCGGCCCTCGATCCTGCCGATCCGCGGCAGGCCGCGGCCACAGGCGCAGGGCGCCGTGTTGTCCATGGCCACCGCCAGATCGCCGATGCGGTAGCGAATGAGCGGCATGCAGTAATTGTTGAGGTCGGTGATCACGACCTCGCCGATCTCGCCCGGTTGCGCCGGCCTGCCGTCCTTGAGCAGCTCGACCACGTAGCTCTCGGCGACGACGTGATGCCCGCTGTGCCGCGCGCACTCGTAGGCGATGCCCGAAAACTCTCGGCTGCCGTACTTGTCGAACACCTCGGTCTGGAACTGGCGCTCGATGGTCTGCCGCACCTGCTCGGGCAGAGTCTGGGCCGAGGACATGATCGCGCGCGGGCGCAGGTCGGCGATGCCCTGTTGCTGGGCGAAGTACGCCAGGAAGTTGAAGCTCTCCGCATACCCGTCGATCAGGACCGGCCGCCTGCGCGCGAGCTTGCGCAGAAATCCGGGCAAGTTGTCGCTGCGCAGCTCGTAGGCGGGAATGAATAGCCGCCGCATCAGGAACGCGTCGAGCCGCTCGCGCAGCGTTTGGCTCAGGCTCATGCCGAGCGTCTGATGCCACAGCCGCGCCTGGGGATCGCCCCAGCGCCAGCCCGTCCATTCCATCGAGCGGATCGTGGCCGCCCAGCGCATCTCCAGCTGCCGGCGCTCCACATAGACCACGAACGGCTCGCCGGTCGAGCCGCTGGTGGCGACGCGCAGCATGTCGGGCTTGTGGTGGCTCTTGGAGAACAGGTCGAAGTACAGGTGCTTGCGCACCGCGTCCTTGGTCAGCAGCGGAAGTCGCTGCAGATCCTCCAGGTGGTTGATGTCCTCCGGCCGCAGGCCGGCCTCGTCGAGCGCGCGGCGGTAGTAGGGCGTCGTGCGGTACGCGTGACGGACCAGACGCCGCAACCGGCGTTCCTGCAGCTCGCGCAGCGCCTCTGGAGACAGCCATTGGCTCTGCTTGAGACGCTCCAGCAGCCAGCGGGCGTTGCGCGTGATCAGCCACTTGTGCAGCGGCATGCTCAGGAAGAACAGCGCGTAGAGCATGCGTCGCAGCGGACCGCGCAGGGGCGGATCCTGTTGTTCAGGCGGATGGGCGGCGACGTACTCACCCAGCACGCTGCGCCGGCGGCGGAACACGCGGTACTCGACGAACGCTTTGGCGATGTCCCACAGCACCGCGAGCAGCAGCTTGAGCGGAAAGCGCCCGATGAAGGACTTGCCGGCGTTGCGATCCTGAAACAGCGTTTCGATCTGTCCGATGGAATAGTTCTTGGCGTGAGCGGCGATCGTGATGAAGGTCTGGAAATATCGGTAGCGCAGCCGGTGGTCGAGCACGTCCTCGACCGCTTCGCGCGTGGCGAGCACGAAGCCGGACTTGCTGTCGTGCATGCGCATGCCGAAGATCGTGTTGAGCAAGAAGTTGAGCCCCTTGCTGAGCGTGTAGCGCGCATCGCGCAAGCGGCCGATGGTGCTGCGGTAGCCCTGCACCATGTCCGCGCTGGTGAAGCGGATCTCCTCGTACAGGCGCCAGATGTCTTCGGGCAGGTTCTGCAAGTCCGCGTCGATGAAGCAGACGTAACTACCGCGGCTGCGCTCGAAGCCCGAGCGCCATCCACCCTCGATCCCGCGGTTGCGCTCGTGATGCAGGGCGATGACGCGCGGGTGCTCGGCGGCGAGCGCATCGATGACGGCGGCCGTGCGATCGGTGCTGGCATCGTCGACTAGGATCAGCTCGCCCCGCAGCCCGTGATCGTCGAACATGCGCAGTGTGCGCTCGGTGAGCGCCTCAACGTTGGCTTCTTCGTTGTAACAGGGCGCGACCACCGAAACCTCGGTACCCGAGCTTGCCGGCAGCGCCCGGGGCAGGCGCCGCAGCGGTCCCGGCTCTGCGCTTTGCTGCGCGGCCGCGTCCTGCTCTGCCACCGAACCGAGTGTCGCCAAGTCAGGTCTCCGGAGCCACGCTCTTCATCCATTCGAATACGCGACGCAGCCCGTCGTTCAGGCTCACGCGCGTGCGCCAGCCGAGATTCTCGAGCGCGTGACGCGGATCTGCGACGCGGACCGTGCCGTGCGTTCGGTCCGGCGGAAGGCGCCGCGGGCTGAGCGTGCTGCCGGCTACCCGCTGCATCACGCGTGTGAGCTCCTCGATCGTCGGCGCGTTACCGCTGCCGATGTGGAACAGACCGCCGTCGGCAGCGTCGGTGCTCGCCAAGAGCAGGGCGTCCACCGCGTCGTCGACGTAGACGTAGTCGAGCGCTTGCTGTCCGTCGCCGACGATCGTGGGCGGCTCGTTGCGTAACATCTGCTGGAAGTTGCGGACGATCACGGACTTGTAGCCGGCTCCGGCGTGCTGATAGGGACCGTAGACGAAGAACAGCCGTAGGATTGCCCCGCGTAAGCCACGCTCGAGCGCGAAATGGCGCAGCAGGTGCTCGCCAGCCAGCTTGGAGAGACCGTAGACGGTGGTCGGCTCCGGTACGTCGCTCTCCCGCATCGGCGGCAGTTGCATGCGCCCGTGGGCGTACAACGATGAGGCGAAGACGACCTTCTTCACGCCGGCGTGTGCGGCCCAGTCGAACAACCGCTCGGTGCCCAGGACATTGGCCTGTAACACGCGCTGCGGTGCGTCCATGCTCTGGTTGTGCTTTTCGGCGGCGAGGTGAAAGAGTAGGTCGGCCCCTTCCACGCCTGCCAGCAACGCTCGGGGAGCGTCGTGGCCGAGGTCGCCCACGCGCAGCTCGATGGGCCAGCGTTCGCCCATGGCTCGAAGCCGCGAAGGGTCCGCGTAGCGCAAGCTGTCGAGCACCACGATCTTCCCGGCGCCGCTGCGCGCCAGGCGCTCGCACAGATGGGACCCGATGAAGCCCGCACCGCCCGTGACGATGCAGGTCTTGCCCTCGAGCTGTACCTGCGGCAGGGCGCGCGTCTCCGACTCGGCCACGGCCACGATTATACACGGCCGCTCAGCGCGCTCGGACAACTGCGCAGGCGCGACATGTGGGATGCTGTGCGCGGCCGCGCGTTTGCCTGCGCCAAGACGCGCGCGGGCGCGCTGCTAGTGCACCGCCGTCGAGATGCGATCAAGGGATCGCGAGCGAGGTGGGCTTGAGCGCAAGGCGCCACGACGCAGGAATACGCCTCGCATTTCAAGGAGTGGCAACGCAGCGGGCGGGCCCGCATCGTTTGCGAGGGTTGATCGCATCTCGACGGCGGTGCACTACACGCTGCTACAATGGAGCGGCCTTTGGATGAGCCTGCACATGCTCAGTGACGTACCCACGCGGCAAGCGCTGGACCCGGCAAGCTACGACCGCCAGTGGGCTCAGCTCGACGACTATGCGCGCTTCCATCCCGGCGCGCGCCACCGGCGGCGGCTGCTGCTGGCAGCCCTGCGCGGCATCGCGTTCCGCAACGCGCTCGACGTGGGTTGCGGTCCCGGCGAGGGCCTGCTGGCGCTCCAGCGCGCGTTTCCGACGGCACGCCTGTGCGGCGCGGACTTCGCGTCCGAAACGATCGCCGCGAACCGCTCGCGCATGCCGGGGATCCGGTTCGAGCTGCTCGACGTTGCGAAGGCGAGCTTGGCCGAGCAATTCGAGCTGGTCGTCTGCAGCGAGGTGCTCGAGCACCTGCAGGACCGGGCGGTGGCGTTTCGCCACCTCGCGCAGATGGTGGCGCCGGGCGGACATCTGCTGGTGACCTGTCCGACGGGAAAGCTGTTCCCCACCGAGGCCCATTTCGGGCACGTGAGCCACCCCACAGCCGGCGAGCTACGCGCCTGCGCGCGCGACAATGGTCTGCGAGTACAAAGCCTGATCGAGTGGGGCTTCCCGACCTACCGGGTGCTCAAGGAAGCGACCAACTTGAACCCCAACTGGTCGCTGCGTAACTTCGCGGCGGGCCGCTACTCCGCCTGGAAGCGTGCGCTGTGCCTCGGTCTGTACTTGGCGTGTTTCATCGATCTGCCCGTGGCCGGAGCCGGCTCGCAGCTGGTGGTGCTGATGCGGAAGCCGCCGTTGCCCCATCCCCGGCCTGCGGCTTGAGCTGCGCCGTGGGTGCGGTAGCGCGCCGGTCGCGGCTGAAACGCGCCGCCCAGGGCAGGCGTTTCACCACGGCGAACGGGACGCCGGCCCGTCCGACCGTCACGACCGGCTCGCCCGGGTAGCTCTGATCGCACGCCCACTTCGTGGTGGCCAGCACGAGCTGTGCCTCGCGGACGTGCTTGGACAGCTCGAATCCAGGCGGTAAGTAGGCCGCGGCCACCGCCTGGTTGCCGCACACCGCCAGCTTCTGCGGCGCTCCTGCCGCACCGGCGCCCCGCCCCAGGTCGAGCAGCGCTTCGCGGAACGAGGTGACCCAGTAGTCCATCTCGTATCGACCGCGCGCGCCGGATGTGCCTCCGGTCCAAGCGTTATAAAAGGTGTACTCGTAGGGGTGCAGCTCCGCCATCGACCATGCGCCGCGGCCGAGCCCGAGGACCAGCAGCGCGGTCGCCGC
This sequence comes from uncultured delta proteobacterium, assembly GCA_963778655.1. GTDB lineage: Bacteria > Myxococcota_A > Polyangia > Polyangiales > JAFGIB01 > CAVZVA01. The sequence continues at coordinate 66,459 of CAVZVA010000002.1, read as the reverse complement.
GAAGCGCGCGCCCTGGTGCCGTCCCTCCAGCCGGGTGAGCGCGTCACTGAAACCGCGGGCGGCGAGGCAGCAGAACAGCGGTACCAGAAACAGGAAGTGCCTCACGCCGTCGTAGTCCACGGGGCGGAGCAGGGTCGCGTACAGCAACGGCGCAAGACCGGCCAGCAACGTGCCGGCCTCGCTCGCGAAGCGTGGCACCTCGCGCGCGCGCAGGGCCTTCCACATGGCGATCGCGCCAGCGCCGGCGCCGATCACCAAGCACAGCTCGAGCACCTCCGGCAGTTGCACCGCGAAATACTCCAGGTGATAGAAGGGCGGCAGCGCGTCGGACCACGGGTAGAGGCCGTGAACCAGCACGCGCTCGTGCTTGGGGTAGGCTGCGGATTGGAGCGCGGCCTCGAGGGGCACGCCGATGGGATGTAGCAGCGCGGCAGGCCACGCGCAGATCATACCGAGATATCCCGCCGCGGCGATCGCGCCGCTTGCCCGCGCCATGTCCTGGGCCAGCGCCCCGAGCGAGGCTGTGGTCGGCTCCCGCAGCTGCAGCGCGCCACAGACCAGCAGCAGCGCCAGCCAATAGGCTGCGAGCATCACGCCGCCGATGCGCACGCTGGTCGACAGGCCGATCACCAGACCGCAGCCGAGCAGTGCGCGCAACGACGGCCGCGGCAACGCCCGCGCGCAGCTGATGACCAGGTAGGTGCCCCACACGTAGCCCACCGCGAATGGCATGTCCGCGGGGTTGATGAACATGTGTCCGTAGTACAGCGGCGTCAGCAGCGCGAACAACACGGCGAGCAGGCCGGCTCGAGGTCCCGCGAGCAGTCTTCCGAGCCGCCAGGTGCCCACGATTCCGAGCAGCCCGATCAGCGGAGTGAGCACGCGGCGGACGCCCAGTGCGTGCTCGGGCGCGAGCAGGGCGAAGCACTCGATCAGCGCGTGAAACAGGCCGCCGCGTAGCGCGACGAGCCCCACGGTCGCGCTGCGATCGCGGCCAAGCGTCGCGAAGAAGCGCACGACGTTGCGCCCGTATTCGATCGAGTACGGCTCGTCCCAGCTCATTCCGTAGTCGCCGTAGGTCCGCACGATCACGAGCGCGGCTGCGCCGATCGCCGCCATGCTGCACGCGTCCCAGCGACGGGCGTTCCACCTGAGCATGCGCGAATGATATCAGTGTCGCGCTGGGCCGGCGCGTGGTCGTGGCCGAGGGCACTTGGCGGGGCGCTCAAGGGAGCCGCGCGTCGTCGCTGCGGCAGTGACCGTCGTCGCCGCAGCCCACCGTGACCTCGACAGGATAGATCGGCGCGCACTCGGGGCAGGCCTGATCGTCGCACACCAGCGCCCGGTAGGCCGCGTCGTCCGAGATGCCCACCAGGCGGCCGACCGAGGTGTCGCCGCCGCACTCGCAGCAATCGGGCGTGCGCACGTGGCAGTCCGCATCCTGCTCGCAGGCGCTGGCCGCGTGAACCTGTAGATCGACCAGCGCGCAGCGGCCGGCGCTGCAGGTCGCGACCAGGGTCGGGTCGAGGTAGAGCGGCGCGCAGGCCGGACAGCTGGCGCCCGTGGCGCACGCCTGCACGCGATAGGCCGAACGCTGATCGGCGCGAACGGCGACCGCGTCGCCGCGCGCCGGCGCTCCGCAGGCGCCGCAGCAGCTTTCGGGGACGATCGCGCAGTCGGCGTTCTTCGTGCAGGACGTGAAGTCGTGCCCGCCGTCGTGCCCACCGTCCAAGCGGCCCGCATCGCCCCCGTCCGGCTGTCCGGAGTCGGGCTGCCCCTGCGTGCCGCGCGCGCACGCCAGCAGCAGCGCACAGGCGAACAATCCCAGGGTCGGGCATGTCCGACGGGCCGCGCGCGCCGCGTTCACGGGGTTCCACATAGACCCGCGCGACTCGATCGCAAGCGTGGGCAGAGCACCAACCAGGCGCTTGCCACCGAAGCAAGACAGGCCAACCGATGCGTACAAGCTGTCGACGAGCACGGTGGAGGCCACGCAGCGTCCGGCGATGACTTGGTTGATGAGCTTGCTCAGGTCCTGGTCTGCGCCCTGCCCACATTGTACCCCGAGCACGCTCATGGGCACGCAGTGACTCGATGCGCGAAACAGCACACGTCGGGCTCTGACATGAACGCAACGGGTCGCTGACATCGGGGAGCCGAGGCGTCGCGTGGGTGTACGCTCTATCCCGGACACGATGCACAGGGTTATTCCCGGAGACGAGCACCGATGACGCGCCTTCCGCTCAGCGCCGAGGCCGACGCGGACGATCTGCAGACGACGCCGCTCGCCCACCTCTTGCTCGACCTGCTAGGCGCACGGCGCACCGGCACACTGCTGGTTCGCGCAGCGGACGGGGCGATGCTAGCTGCGATCCGCGTCGACGACGGGCGCCCGATGGCGGTGCTGGCCGAGGAGACCGGCGCTCGCAGGGTGACCGAGGTCCTGATCCCGCTGTGCGGGCTCGCCGAGGGGCGGCTGGAGTTCGTGGACGGTCGCGACCTGGTCGGCGGCGACGGCCTGAGAGCGGCCGGACCGATCGATCCGGTGCCGATGATCGTGGCCGCCATGCGCAAGACGCTGCGCGAGGACGCGGCCGAGCGCAGCATGAAGATCGCCGCTCGCAGCTTGATCGAGCTGCGGGTGGGGCTCGACCTCGGACGCTACGCGTTCGACGCGGAGGAGCTGCTGGTGGTGCGGGGGCTCGCGCAAGGCGCGGCGGAGCTCGACGAGCTCAACTCCAGAACTCAGGTGCCGCCGGAGTTGATGCGGCGGGTGCTCTACGTGTTGCACATCACCCGCGGCGTCGTGATGTCGCCGCTGCACCGCACGATCTCGGGCGTCGTGTCGCAGGCGCCGCCGCTCACGGGCGCCTCGCTGCCCCCGTCTGCATCGCGGCGCCCGCCGTTCGCGGGCTCGTCCTCGGGGCGTCCGGCTTCGGGCACCTACAGCCAGCGGCCCGGAGCAGCGGCGCGCAGCTCGCGGCCGGCGTCGGCCAGCAGCCAGCTGCCACGGCGGCCGGAGAGCCTGCCGGCGCAGAGACAGAGCCTGCCTGCCGGACGCACGTCTCAAACGCCGCGGCCGTTCGGCGCGCTTGAGTCCGGACCGCTGGCCATGCCGCGTTCGAGCACGCGACCGGATGACGCGCGCGCGCAGCGCGACCATGTCGAAGCGCTGTGGCAAAGGGCCAAGCTGCTGTCGCAGCGCGGTGACCACGCCGAAGCCCTGCGCGTCGCGCACCAGGCGGTCAAGCTCGGCGAGCCCTCGCCGGCCGACGAGGGGCTGCTCGGCTGGCTGATGTATCAGCACGGCGGGGCCAGACAGACCGCGGATCGCCACGTGTGGAAGTGCCTGAATCACGCGCTCGAGCGCGACCCGCTGTGCGAGGAAGCGCTGTACTACCGGGGCCTGGTGCTCAGCCTGACCGGCCACGCGGAGCGCGCACAGGGGCACTTTGAGCGAGTGTTGATGCTCGATCCCAAGCACGTGGGCGCGCAGCGCGAAATTCGCATCTACCAGATGCGGCGCGAGCACGAACGCCAGCAGTCGGGTTTTCTCCACCGGCTGCTCGGCGCACGATCGAAGGCCAAGGGCGAGTAGCGCGCTGCGCAGCTCGGCGCCGCAGCGGCCGAGACGCCGGACATTCGCCGTCAGACGCGAGCATTCGGTCGGCAATGCCACGTTCCGGCGCCGTGCGTCACCCCAGGCCCACAGCGTGGCGCGATGGGGAAATGCCCAAGCCGCGACGAATGAGCTAAATTCCCCGGGCGGCGCCACTGGGTACCGTGGGCAGGTGGGTCTGCTTGGCGCGCGCCCTTGCGTCCGGGTAAGCGGACGTAGGGCGTGAACGGAGGACGTATGCAGTGGGGACGGTGGACGTTGGCTGCAGCGCTCGTGCTCGCGGGCTGCTCGGCCGGCTCGGACGGGGGCGGTCGTACCCTGGGGACCGGCGGCAGCGGAGCGCTGGGCGGCTCCGGCAATCAGCCGGGCGGCGGCACCGCGGGGGCAGGAGGCGGCGTCTTCGCCAACTCCACGACCCCAGCTGCGCCGATGGCCGGTGCTCAACCCTTGCCTGATGGAGGCCAGCTCGTCGGCGACGGCAGCGCATGCGTGGTCGGTCAGTTCTGCGCTTCGAATAACCCGGACCAGGGCTGCGGCACGCTCACCCTCGCGTCGACCGTGAAGAAGATCAACATGCCGGGCAACGTGCTCATCATCTTCGATCGCTCGATCAGTATGAACGACGATTGGAACGGCCAGCCCAAGTGGCAGGCCGCCGGTGATGCCGTGATCAACGCGCTGACTCCGATTGCCGACCAGCTCACCATCGGCGCCGTGCTCTTCCCGAGCCCGATGTCGACCGGCGGCGGCTGCATCGACCCGACGGGCATCACCTGCGCGATCCTTGGCGGCGACCCCACGCAGTTCTGCGCCGTGAACCCGATCACCGCATCCGATCAGCTCGACTTCGGACCGGGGCCGCAGGCGATCACGACCTTGCAGACCGGCAGCAACGGGTCGCCCCTGTACCAGCCGGTGGGCGCGACCCCGACCTCCGAGGCGGTCGCCGCCGCCGACATGGCGCTTTCGGGCGCGACGCTGGTCGGGACCACGGTCGTGATCTTGATCACCGACGGCGAGCCGAACTGCAACTGGGACCAGAACGCGACCGTCACCACCATCTCCAACTGGCTCAGCCAGAAGAACATCAAGACGTATGTGGTGGGTTTGCCCGGCGCCATGAGCGGCAACGGCCCGATGGTGCTCGATGCACTCGCGCAGGCGGGCGGCACGATGACGTACCTCACGCCCGCCGACTCCATGACTCTGCAGATGAAGATGGCGGACATCGTGCAGCAGACGATTTCGTCCGGGTTCGATTCTTGCTCGATCGACCTTATGCCGGCCACCACCGTCCCCGACAAGCTCCAGCTGGTGGTGGAGGAGGCCAGCATGCAGGGCGTGCTGGAAAACGTGCCCCACGACCTGGGCACCGCGGGCGGTTGGACCATCTCGCCTGACGGCTCGCACGTGGAGCTCACCGGCGGGCTGTGCAACAGCGCCAAGAACGGCACCTTCACCAAGCTGACCTTCCAGTTCGGCTGCAAGGACATCCCGCCGATCGAGCCCTCCCACGTGATGTGAGGCTCGGTCCGAGGCGTTCCCGGGGCGGCTCTGGCGCTCCAGCGGCGCGGGGCCCTCCCGGCGCGCGCACCCTCCCGCGGGGCCGCTATGCTCCGGCGTGGCGGCATGCGCAGATAGCCCTGAGCGAACTTGCGAACGGCCGGACTAGCGCGCGGGTGCGGCGCCTGGCTGCGCCGGCAGCAGCTCGAGCACGGCGAGCGTCATCGCCCTCACGCCGGTGCGGATGGTCGGGGCCGGCAACGGAGCGAAGCGCGAGGAGTGCAGGGGCGGCAGCGGAGCGCCGCTCTTCTTGCTCTTGGCGACCAGGGCCGGGTCGACCGCGCCGACACGAAACTGCAGCACCGGGATCTTGCCGCCCAGCCCGAAGTGCCCGACGTCCTCGCTCACCATCTCTGGATCGACGCGGATCACGTTGTTCTTGCCGAGCCCCTGCTCCCAGACCTTGGCCAGCCGCGCCGTGAGCGCGGGATCGTTGTAGAGTGCGTCGCCGCGCTCGGCCGCCGCGACGTTCACGACCGGCATGCGGTCCTTCGGCATTCCGGCCGCGATCGCCATCCCTCGTGCGATGCGCTTGATCGATTCCAGTATGTGCTTGCGCACCTCGTCCTTGTACGTTCTGACCGTGAGCTGAAGCACGACCTGATTGGGGATCACGTTGCGCTTGGTGCCACCGTGAATCGAGCCCACGGTGACCACCGCCGGGTCGAGCGGGGAGTCCTCGCGGCTCACGATCGTCTGCAACGCGAGGATCGTCTCGGCGGCGAGCACGATTGGATCCTTGGTCTTGTTCGGCATCGCGCCGTGGCCGCCCACACCGCGAATGGTGATGTCGACGGCGTCGATGTTCGCGAGCGCGTAGCCCGGGCAGTACGCGACCTTGCCCGCGGGCAGGTCGGAGGCATCGTGGAGGCCGAGCACGTAGCTCGGCTTGGGGACCTTGGTGTACAGGCCGTCGCGCAGCATCGCATCCGCCCCCTTGCCGAGCTCCTCCGCCGGCTGGCCCACGATCACGACCGTGCCTCGCCAGCGGTCCTTCATCTGGGCGAGTAAGCTGGCGGTGCCGAGGACGGTCGAGATGTGAACGTCGTGTCCGCAGGCGTGCATCACGCCCACCGTCTGGCCCGAGGCGTCCTTGGTCGTGACCGTGCTCGCATACGGCAGGCCGGTCTCTTCGACCACCGGCAGCGCGTCGAGATCGGTGCGGACCAGCACCGTCGGGCCCTCGCCGTTCTTCATCACGGCCGCGACGCCGTAGCCGGTGAGGTCCTTGTCCTTGGCGTCGTAGCGGCCGATGTGCTCGAGGGTCTGGTAGCCGAGCGCGCGCAGCCGCGAGGCGAGCAGTGCCGAGGTTTTCTGCTCGTGCCCGGAAAGCTCGGGCGCCGCGTGGAGCGCCTTGTACGTTGCCACCAGCTCCGGCAGCAGCCGGTCGACCCGTTGATCGAGGTCGCTCTGGGCCGAAAGCGGCCGAGCCGCGCCGGCAAGCGCCACCAGCGTGAGCACGAATGTTGTGTTTCGCATGCGATTCCGTCTCCGAGCCGTGGTTCTCGGCGATTGTACCCGTCCGGGCGGGAATGGCTCTTCCGATCCGGTCGTCTGAGCGTGCGCATGGCTGGGCCGCCGCGAGGTGGTACGGTACGGATATGCACGGCGATGACTGGGTGATCGTCTACCGCGGCTTCTCGGTGCCGGCGCTCGACTTGGCCGAGACGATGCTTCGGGCCGAGGGCCTGGAACCGCGCCGGCTCGGTCAGGCGAGGCCCTCGCTGCTGGGCGTAGGCGACTCGGCCATCGAGCAGCTGATCGAGGTTCCGCGCGAGCACGAGCAGGCGGCACGTGACCTCATCGCCGCCTCGCTTCAGACCTCGGGCGATGCCAAGCAGGCCGACGAGCTCGAGGCCCAGGCGTTGAACGCGGCCCCGGAGCCGCCCGGCGATGCCGCGGACGCGAAGGGAGGCGGCTTCGACGCGAAGACGCTGGCGCTGTTCATCGGCCTGGGCCTGCTGCTCTATTTTTGGCTGCGCTGAGGCGCGAGCTCGGTTGCGGGTCGCCACCGCGGTCGCGGGGTGGCGCGGCGCACGCGCGCGCGATCAGCTCGAGCGATGCAAAGACCACGGGCGTCGTCCGTCCGCCGCTCGGGTTCGGCAGCAGCGCGCGCGCGCGTCCATCCGCCAGACGCTCCAAAGCTTGCTGCGGCGAAGGGGCGCGCTGCGCGAGACAGCACGGTCGCTCGAGGCAGCGAGGTCGCCCCCGAGCCATCCAGTCCAGGAGCGCGCACCCCTGCCCAGCGCAAGCGATCATGCCCAGCGCACCGCCAGACGCGGGCGCGGCCGCCAACTCTGGTGTCGCAGCTGTTCCTCGCGCGCGGCTCGCGAGCCGCTGAACAGCGCCGGGACGATGAAAGGAATCCCCACCATCGCCACGGGGATCAGCAGCACCAGCATGGGTACGACGGCCAAAACCAGAAAGGGGGGCAGAAGCACGACCGACGCACCGATGCCAGCTCGGCGAAAGTTGTCGCAGATGTGCTCTGAGCGTTGCGTGTCGAGTTGGTCCATGGCGGCCTCGCGCTCCTTTACAAGACACGTACCGCCAAGGATCTCCGAACAGGCCGCCCCGCGCCGGCCGGCGTGCGCTCTGGCTTGCGATAGGGGAGCCGCAATGGATCGAGATCAATTGCGTGAGCAACCCGAATGTCGGACCGCTCGACGAACAGAATCCGTCCTAGAAAAGGAGGCGGCTGGCAGTGCGAAAGTTTCGACCGAATTGGTGCGCTCAGGCCACCATAGGAATGGGGCGCGGCCGGCACGCGCGCGGCTTGCTTCCACCTCCCCACATGAGTGGATTCGGGCATACCTTTCGGCAGGCACTGCAGCGCGTCGCAAACCACTCGCAGCGCGCGGTCGCGGTGGTCAAGAGCTTGCGGCGCCCGCTCGCGGTGCCGCGGCTCACCAGCGCGCCTCCGCCACCGCCTTACATTCAGTCCCGCCTCGAGGATGTCTTCGACGCGCTCGCCGACCTGTCGCTGCAGCCGAATATCGCCACGGCGCTCGAGCTCGCGAGCGAAGCGCTGGCCGGGGAGCTGCCTACCGCCGCGATGGCGGCGGCGCTGCACGATATCGACAGGGACGAGATGCGCTTCGTGGTCGCACGCGGTGTCGGACACGAGCTGCTGAAGGGGACGGCCATGCCCGTGGCGCGGTGCCTGGTCGGGCATGCGGCTTATGACGTGGTGCTGACGGATGGCGGGCCCGATGGCGCGGCGTGGATCGCTCCGGAGGGCAAAGACTCCCCGGTGCTGCTGTGTCCGATCCTCCACGATCGGACGCTGCTCGGGCTGCTGGCGCTGGCCGAGCCGATCTGCGCGGCCGAGTTCGGCGACCACGACGTGGAGTTGGTGCGCTACGTCTCCGGTCAGCTCGGCAGCGTGATCCACGAGCTGCGCCTCCGCCCGCCCCAAGTCGAGCTGGCGCAACACGGCTAGAGTGCATTTCATAAACCGCTCAACGCCCCCTTTCGGGCGGGACGAGCCCGGCGGCTGCGTTGCGCGACCTTGAAATACACCGAGTATTCCAGCGGTCGCGCGCCTTGCCGGCGGACCCGTCGCGCTCCGAAATCGAGCATTTCGGATTTATGAAATGCACTCTAGTTAGCTCTCGCCCAGAAATGGCTCTTCCGAGGATTCAACAGGAAGACCGGAAGGCGAGAAGAACAACCCCCCCGGGACTTCCCGGCTTCCCGCGTTCCTGTGGATCTCCTGGTCCCAAGACGTTCAACGGTGGCAGCGGCTGAGGCGGCGGCCACGGCGGGCGCCTCGTCGGGCGGTGATGCGGCGGCGCAGGGCTCGGGTGCCTCCACCAGCCAAGGAACATCGGCCTGCGCCGGCTCGGGCGGCGACGCGGCCGCCGGTTGTCCCGCGCTGCAGCACGCCTGCTCGTGCGCGACGGGTTTGTATTGCCTGCGGGCCGGCGCGATGTGCATCGCGCCGAGCGCCCCTTGCCCGGCTCACTGAGCGCGAGCAGGTGTCGCCGACCGCACGGTCGCCATGGCGCGCGCGCACGCGCCCCGCCAACACCGGCAACCGAAACCGCAGGAGCGGGCGGTTCAGCCGGCGCTGCTATCCTTCGGCTCGGGCTCGAGGCGGGTGCGCAGGGCTTGCATCAGGTCGCGGTCATCATCGGTGGGCACGGGCAGGCCGTGCTCGAGCAGCTCGAGCGCGCGCCGCCACTTGCGCCGGGCGCGCTCCCGAGCGCCGCGCTCGGCCGCGCCGTCGCCGTCGAACAGCAGCACCTGGCACAGCGCGCGTAGCCTCGCAGGGTCCGCGATCATCGATGCCAGAGTGCGCGTGTCGAGCAGCTCGAGCAGGTCGGGATCGAAGGGGACGAGGCCGCGGTAGAGGTCGTCGAGCTCGCGGTCGGCCTCCTCTTGCCGGCCTTCCTGTCGTAATCCCATGATGCGCGCCAGCACTTGGGCGATCTGCCGGACGGCGCGTAACACGAAGTCGTCGCGGAACATGGCGTCAGCGCGGCGTCTTGCGACGCTGCGTTCCCTCTCGCAGGTCCGATGGAATCAGATGGCGGACGTTTGCGGCCAGCCGAGGCGCGCTGGGACGATGGCCAACCTCACGCCTGCTTGCAAGCCGGCAGGCGGGGGTGGTCACCGAGCATCGAGGCTTTCCCGAGCTGCAATTCGAGATTGGAGCGTAAGGGTGCCGCCCGCAAGGCAGGACGGATCCGGTCAGAACGACATCGGCGCCTGGCGGGGCCGGATCGCGGGCAGAGCCGCGTCCAGCGCGCCGGTGCCGCGCGGTCAGCTCCACCGGGCCGCCCCCTGCACCCGCGACTGCGAACGGCGGTTGCCCGGCGAGCCCCGTTGGGGCAGGGTTGCGCGTGGTCGAGCCCTTCTGCGACCGGTTCACGATGGCCTCCCAGCTCGTTCGCCGTAGCCCGACCCAGGAGAGGCCGCAACCATGAGCGATACGCCACGCCAACGCAGCGTTCCCGGCTACGACGCCGAGGCATTGCGCGCCAAATACCGGGAGGAGCGCGCCAAGCGGCTGCGCGCGGACGGCAACGCACAGTACGCGCGGCTCGCCGGGCAACTCTCGCACTACCTCGAAGATCCCTACACGCCGGTGCAGCCGCGCGAGCCGCGGCGCGACCACGTGACTTTCGCGTTCATCGGCGGCGGCTTTGCGGGTCTGGTGACCGGAGCGCGTCTGGTCGAGGCAGACGTTCACGACGTGCGCGTGATCGAGAAGGGCGGCGACTTCGGCGGCACCTGGTACTGGAATCGCTATCCGGGAGCGCAGTGTGACACGGCGTCGTTCGTGTACATGCCGCTGCTCGAAGAGACCGGGCACATGCCGAGCGAAAAGTACGCGCACGCGCCCGAGATCCTCGAGCATTCGCGGCGTATCGGAAGACACTACGGCCTGTATGACGGCGCGCTGTTCCATACCGAGGTGCGCGCGCTGTCCTGGGACGACGCAAACGGGCGCTGGCGGATCCAGACCAGCCGCGGCGACGACTTCACGGCGCAGTTCGTCGGCATGGGCCCAGGCGGGCTGCACGTGCCCAAGTTGCCGGGGATTGCTGGGCTCGAGAGCTTTCGCGGCCACTCGTTTCACACCAGCCGCTGGGACTACGACTATACCGGCGGAGACCCGGCAGGGGCGCCGCTCGACCGCTTGCGCGACAAGCGTGTCGCCATCATCGGTACGGGTGCCACGGCGGTGCAGTGCGTGCCGCAGCTCGCGGCAGCCTGCAAGCAGCTCTACGTGTTTCAACGCACGCCTTCGTCGGTCGACGTGCGCGACAATCGGCCCACCGATCCCGCGTGGTTCGCCACGATCGCGACGCCGGGCTGGCAACAGCGCTGGCTGGAGAACTTCACCGCGGTGCAGACCGGCGGGGGCGCCTCCGAAGATCTGGTGATGGACGGGTGGACGGACCTCGCGCGGCGCATCCGCGAGCGCATCGAGCGGATCCCGCCGGCCGAGCGCACGCCGCAGAGCATGCTGCTGGCCTGGGAGGAGGCGGACTTCGAGAAGATGGAGGAGATCCGCGCGCGGGTCGACGCCATCGTAGAGGACCGCCAGACGGCGTCCAAGCTCAAGGCCTGGTATCGCCAGCTGTGCAAGCGTCCGTGCTTTCACGACGAGTACCTGCAGGCGTTCAACTCGCCCAACACGACGCTCGTCGACACCGACGGCAAGGGCGTCGAGCGCATCAGCGAGCATGCGGTGCACGCGGAAGGCAAGGCCTACGAAGTGGATTGCATCATCTACGCCTCGGGCTTCGAGGTGGGGTACGCGATCGGCTCGAACCCCGGCCGAGTTGCCGCGGATCGCATCGGTTTCGACCCTCTGGGCCGTGACGCGCTGCAGCTGTCCGAGTACTGGGAGGAGGGCATGCGCAGCATGCACGGCGTGCACGTGCACGGCTTTCCGAACCTGTTCTTGGTTCAGCCGACGCAGGGCGCGAACCTGATCTCGAACGTGCCGCACAACCTGGTCGAGGCGGGCAAGTCGATCGCCACGATCGTGAAGCACATGCGCGAGCGGGGGCTCGGCCGCGTGGAGCTCACGCGCGAGGCGGAGGACGCCTGGGTCGGGCTCTTGCTGGCGGGCGGCGGCCGCATGCTGGGCTCGCAGGATTGCACGCCCGGCTACTACAACAACGAAGGTCAGGATCCGGGCCCGGCCGCGCGCCTGTACGTAGGCTATCCGTACGGCGCGGCGGCGTACTTCAAGTACCTCGCGGCCTGGCGCGATTCGGGGCAGTTCGAGGGCCTGGCGTTCCGCTGACTTGGGCAGTGTGTTCGACTAGGCAGCTTGCGTGACCCGCTGCCGAGCGCCGGGCCCCGAGCCTCAGCCGACGAGGTCGTGCTGCATCGCCCACAGGGCGGCGGCCGCCCGGGTCGATACTCCGACCGGCGCGGCCCCAGCGTCGTCCTCTGCTTGGTCCGAGCTCACCCTCCTGGGCGCGCGCAACTCGCGCCGCAAGCGGCCGATGAAAACCGTGAACCGACACGGAGGTGCGTGTGCAGATGCGAATCATCGACGACCCGCGACCACGGCTCGCGGCACTGCCGGATCCAGACGAGTGCTGGCTGCACTGCCAGCTCTGCAGCCGATTTTTTCAACGCAAGAGTGCAAGGGCCAGCTCTGTGGGCCCCGGCGATGCTTGCCCGTTCCCGGACTGCTTGGGGGTGGGGTTGGGCTTCGAGCTGTTCATCTGGGACGACCTGCGCGAGCCCGAGGACCCGCGCTGGCCCAGCAGCCCCGATCAGCTCCGTCATGGCATGCGCTCGCCGGAGATGGAGTCGTTCTACCGCGAGCAGCTGCAGGCGCGCATCGAGCGCACGGTGAGCGCGTTCGAGGCCTCGCCGGAGCGCGTGGCCCTGCTGGCGGGCCAGACGGCGCATCACCTGACGGGTTTCTTGAAGGTGCAGGCGAACTTGGCGTGGGACCTGACCGACCCGGACGAACCGTCCAAGGAACCGGATCCTTCGGACATCGAGTTGGTGCCGCACGTCGCCCGCATCGTCGACCCGGACGAGGCTCCGAAGCTGCTGGCGGAGCTGCGGGCGTTCTTCGCCTTCGCGCAGCGAACGCAAACAGTTCAGGGCGCTGGCCAGTGGCGGCAGTTGCTCGAGGGTGACGACATGGAGCCGATGTTGCGCCGGGCGATCGAGACCGAAGCCGAACGCGCCGCTACGGCGAGCGAGCGACCCAAGTGGAGCCAGAGGCTAAAGCGCATCAAACGGCCCAAGCGCGCCAAGCGCGGGCGGCACCGCCGTTGAGGCCAGGATCTGATCCGGTGCGATGGCTTCGGCCGCGTTTCGCGCTGCGCCGAAGTGTGCCAAGTCGCGCAGCCCTCGGGCGCCGGTGACAGGTTTGTGAGACACTGACGGGACTGGGATGGCGAAACCCGTATGGAACGCTTTTTGCTCTGTTGCCGCGGTATGAACCGGCGATGGATTCGAGGCTTGGTGCTCGCGGCGGGCCTGACGGGCCTGGGAGCCTGCGCCACCAGTGACACCGGCAGCACCAAGGGCGCCAATCCGACCGGCGGCGTTGGCCTGCCCGCTGTGGGTCCCGCCGGCACGGGGGGGGTTGGCGCCGGCAGCGTACCGGCCTTCGGCAACGGGGCCGCCACCCACGGCAGCGATGGCACGGGCGGCATGACCGCGCCGAAGCTGCCGCCGGAGATGCAGGTGAAGCTGGACTTCGAGCAGCCGCAGGCCTCGGAGCGCTTCGTGTACACGGCCAACCCCAAGGGCGGCACAGTGTCGATCATCGACGCCACCAACACCTCGATCCAGACGGTGGAGACCGGCGACCGGCCGACGTTTCTGCGCACGCTGGCCGGAACCGACGACGCGATCGTGCTCAACGTGGGCTCCGACGACGCGACCATCCTGCGCTCGCCGGCCACGGGCGTGACCACCGATTCGGTGCCGGTGGTGCGCGGCGCCAACGCGATCGCGGTGGCGCCCGACGGCAAGCACGCGGTGGTGTACTTCGACGCAGCCTACAGCACGGCCGGCAACCCGTCGGGCAGCTACCAGGACGTGACGGTGGTCAGCCTGGCCGCGGGCAACGACAGCGCGACCGGCATGACCGTGGGCTTCAGCCCGCGCGATGTGGCCTTTGCCGCCGACGGCAGCGCGGCCTACGTCGTGACCGACGACGGCATCTCGGTGCTCGACTTCGCGCGCATCGAAAAAGAGGGCACAGGCATCGCCAGGCTGGTCTCGCTCGGTCCCAGCGTGGACCAGAAGGGCATTCAGGTCGCGGTCACGCCCGACGGCAAGTACGCGCTCACGCGCGAGCCGGGCAAGAGCGTGGTGCGTGAGGTGGACCTCGAGAGCGGCGACCTCAGCAGCGTCGACCTGGCCGATGTGCTGCCGCAAGACCAGAGCGGCGACGACGCCGGGGTGCCCCCAGGGCCGCCGGACGTGAGCGACCTGGCGCTGGCGCCCAACGGCGCGTTCGCGCTGGCGGTGGTGCGCAGCCACAGCCTGGTGCTGCAGATCCCGGTGCCGGACGGCTTCGCCAAGCCGGGCTTGATCAAGAGCTACAGCGTCAAAGACGAGCTGGTCGGCTCGGCCACCATCTCGCCCCAGGCCGACCGCGCGCTGCTCTACACCACCGCGGTCGACGTCGAGCGCATCACCATCCTGACGCTGGACGACAAGACGCCGCCCAAGACGGTGGCGTTGCGCAAGACGGTGCAGGCGGTCGCGATCGCGCCCGACGGCCAGACCGCGCTGATCGTGCACAAGAAGGCGGCCGGAGATCCGAATCAGGCCGGCCTCGACCCCAGCGTGCAGCTGGCGCGCTCGTACGGCTACAGCGTGCTGCGCATTCCCAGCGGCGACGTCAAGCTGCAGGTGACCGCGACCGCGCCGGGCGCGTTCAGCATCGTGCCCGACGGCAGCTACCTGTTCCTGCTCTTCCGCGACGACGCGACCAACACGCGCGAGGTGCAGAAGATCGAGAGCAAGAGCTTCCTGGTGCAACCGATCGAGCTCGGCAGCCCGCCGATCTCCATCGGCTCGGTGCCGCAGAGCAAGCGCATGTTCGTCAATCAGGACCACCCCGATGGACGCATCACGTTCATCGACTGGGTCAGCAACGAAACCCGAACCGTCACCGGCTTCGAGCTCAACAGCAGAATCCAGGATTAGCCTCCGGCGTCGCGCCGAAGAAGGCCATGGCGGTGGGCGGCGCGCCGCTCGTGGCCTCGTGCTCGGCCGCGATGGGCGCGCGTAGGTCCAGAAAGCGAGGCCAGGCGCCTGCAACCCGTTGAAATGGTTAGCTGCCCACGGTCGCCCGGGATGACGCTGCCTGCGCTGCGCAGCGACTTGATCGGGTCGCTGTTTGGGCCGATACTGCGCCACGATGAGCCGGTGGTTGGGCGGCTTGGCTGCGGCGTGTGTGCTCCAGTGTTTCGTGTTGGGCGCGAGCGCGGGTGTTGCGTCGGCGCAGCGCATGCACACTGTTAGGGCCGGCGAAACCCTGTCCGCGATTGCGCACCACTACCATGTGCAAATCGGAGACCTGGCCGCGGCCAATCGGTTGAAGCATGCGCAGGTACTGCGCGCGGGCGAGGCGCTGCGACTACCTGAGCGGGGCGTGACCTACGTGCGGCCAGGGCAGACCTTGTCGCATGTCGCCAAGATGCACGACTGCACGGTGGCCGAGCTGCGACACCTCAACCGCTTGCGCAGCGCCGCGGACCTGCGCGCCGGCGAGCGTTTGATCCTTCCCGGCTATATGCCCGCGGCAGCACGCGAGCGCGACTGGGGCGATCCCGAGCGGCGGGGCACGGTCACCTTCCTCGGCCAGCATGGGCAGGTGGTGCGCGCCGAGCTGGTGGACACCGAAGGTCGCGTGCGTCTCAAGGGGCTGCGCGCGCTGGCGCAACAGATGGGGCGCGGCGACGATGCGAGCCGGCACGTGCACCCGCGCTTGGCCCTGCTGCTGGCCAACATCTCCGATCACTTCGGCGGACGTCCGATCCACGTCGTCAGCGGCTTCCGCGAGGCGCGCGGCTACACCCGCGACACCAGCCGTCACGTCGCCGGCCGCGCTGCCGACATCCAGATCGCAGGCGTGCCGGAACGCGCGATCTGGGATTATTGCCGGTCGCTCGTCCAGACCGGTTGCGGCTTCTACCCGCACAGCGTGTTCGTGCACGTCGACGTGCGCGTGCGCGCCGCGCAATGGGTGGATTGGTCCAGGCCCGGCAAGCGCCCGCGCTACGGTACCTTGCGCCGTCCTTATCGGCGCAGGGAGAGGCATAGTCCCACACGCCCGCGCGTCGGACGCGACGTAACGCGCCCCGAGGCCGTGCCGCTCACGGTACAAGTCGTCAACCGACACAACGACGTGGTGCGAATGGTAGATGAGCGTCCCCAAGCGGTTTCGCTCGATGCGCCCGGCGCGCCGCCGCCAACCAGCTCGCAAGCGGCATCGCTCGACCCAACCGCCGCGCCGTACGACGCCCGGCGCCGGGCTGGATTCGGCTTCGGCGCAGGTGTGATCACGCCGCATCGCTCGACGCTGAATTGAGCGCGCCGCCGGGTTGCGGGCCGATTGCGGCGTCGCCGGAGATCGAGCTACTCGGACCCTGCCCACTCGCGTGAACCTGGCCGGAGGTTTCGAATTCTGCCGGCGGGTCGCTCCGCTCAGGCTCGCGAAGATGCCGCTGGCGAGCTGGAGCGTGTGAGACTGTGGGGCTGAAGCAGCCTCTCAATGGCGACGTCGCCCACGGGCGCCGCGCCCGATGAGGGTCGGCGCGCTCACGGTCACCTGCGGAATTTCGAACAAGTGCCCGGCGAGCGCCGCCAGGAGCTGGCCCTGGAACGGATTCATCACCGACCGCTCACCGGGGTCGAGCGCGATCGCGCCCGCAACTCGTCCTTCACCCTGGGCGACACACGTCAGGAGGTGAAGCTCGTAGTCCACGCCGGCGTCGGATGCAGTCGCCGTCGTGTGTGGTTCGGACTTCACCTGCGTGCCGGTAACCACAACCGTGCCCGCTTCATGCCGCTCGCGCTCGCGGTGCAGATAGTCGCCGACTAGCGACAGCAGTGCCTTGCCCGACCGGGCTGCCCCGAACGATGCGGCGCGCCACAGCGTTCCATCCTTGCGCGCGAGATACAGGTGCGCGGCGCGCGCGGCGCGTGTATCGCAGATCAACTTCAGCGCACGTTGCGCCCGCTCCTCGACGCTCTGCGTGCCGGTCATGGCCAGGCCCACCATGCTGTCGACGTCGAGCGAGCCGGAGGAACTGCTTTCTACCTCGAAGTCGGACAGCTCGACGGCGCGCGGCAAGCTACGGCGATTCGCTTCGTGCTTCAGCCGCTCGTAGCGCGCGCTGAGCGGAGAGCGCGCTCCGTAGCGGTATTCATGCGCAGTGAGGCGCGCATAGTGCTCGTAGCCCGCCGTGTCGCCGGACCAGATCGCGCAGAGCGCCCGGGCTTCGTACGTCATGCCCAGGCGCAGCCCGGTCGCGCCCATCGCATTCTGCTGGGCGATGACACGGTCGAGCCGCTCGGCGGCGCTCGTGAGCTCGCCGTCCTGAGCTTCCGCCAGCGCGAGCGTCCGCACGAGCTCGTAGCTGTGCACTCCGATCCCGAGCTCGCCGCAGATCGCAAGCGCGTCGGCCGCGACGCGGCGCGCGTCGGTGTTGCGACCGAGCGCACGCAGACACTGAGCGAGGCCGGTCTGGGCCAGCACCCAGACCACCAGCGCAGGCGAGCGTCGCTGGGTATCCAGCGCGGTCAACTCCAGGCAGCGCTCAAAGCCGAGCTTGGCTGCTTCGACGTCGCCGCGCAACAGATCGAAGCGAGCACGGCCTTCGATTGCATACGGAATCCAGTTGGGCATGCGCGCGGCATGTGCGGCCTGGCGTTCGATCACCCGCTTGACGCCTACGAGGTCGCAGGCGTTGGCGTGGGCCGAAAGCTCGACCGCAAGCTGTTGCGTGAACATGGCGGGCCCGCGCTGTTGCAGCGCGACCACCTCGGCCTCGCGCCGTAGCCGGTCCGCGCCGGCCCAATCGCCTTGCTCGAGTCGCACGCACTGGCGCAGGTACAGCCCCGAGAGCCGCTGCGCCGGATCCGAATCGAGTTGCTCCGCCCACTGCGTCGCCGATTGCAGGCCGAAGGTGGCTTCGATCATGCCGATGCCGGCGGCGATCGCATTGCGAATCATGCCGAGGTGCTGGACCTGTGCTGGATCCAGCTCGCCGAGCTTGCGATGAACCTCGATCCAGCGCTCGCGTGCGCGCTCGTGAGCGCAGTCGCGCGCACTCTCGAGCGTCCCGATCGCGTTCTGCCAGAGCGCGTGCAGTAGCGGCGCAAGCGACGCAAACGGCTCGAGCAACCCGGGCAGCGTGCCGAGCAACTCGCTATCGTACGAGCGCGCGCCGGTCGCGATCGAACACACCACGTACTCGGCCAGCAGCTTGATCGCGTGCTCTACCGGATACACACGCTCGGCTTCGGGCGTTCTTGCGAAGCGTTCGCTGGCCCCCTGCAAAGCGCGCATCAGTCGCGCCCCGGGGTCGGTCGTGTCCGGGTCCCCCTCCCACAGCGCGAGACCCGAGTCCTGCTTCAACTGCGCGAGCCAGGCCGGCGCGCAGCGAAAGTACATGGCGACGTCGCTCGAGGCAACGCTCAGCGCGGTCGCCCAGCGCAGCAGGTCCTGCTGCTGGCGCGGCGGGCGACCCAATCGTGCGGCGAGTGCGATCGCGCGATCGAAGCTTGAGTCGATGTTCGCCGGCTGAAACTCGAACGCGTTGCGCAAGTCGGTCTGTTCGCCGAGAGCCGCAAGCGCTTCGAGCAGCGCGTCGAGCCCCTGCTCTTCGCGGTCGGCCGCGAACAGATGCGGCACGCGCACGAGCCCGCCCGCGGCATAGAGCTCGGCAAGCGCATGGTGACATTCGCGCGCCCTCTCCGGGGGCATCCGCCCCTTGAGCACCGCCGGCCAGATGCGGTTGGCGAGCACGTATGCACCGCTGTCGCCGACGAGCACCTGGTGCTCGAGCAGTTGGGCGACCGCGCGGGCGGTCGTGCGCGAATCGACGTCCGGCCGCAGGCGCCGGTAGTCGTCGTCGGTCATGGTGTCGTGGGACGCCAGCGCCTGCGCTTCGGCCAACCAGCGCGCGTGCGGCTCGAGCAGCTCGAGCTTGACGGCCAGCGCTTCTTCCGCGCTGCGCGGAAGGTCGGCTGCCGCCAGCGTGCTCGGCAGCGTCCAGGCCCCGCCGGCATAGTGAATCAGCTTCCGGTCGACCAAGTGCTGCGCGAGGTCCATGGACTGGCGCGGGTTGCCGCGTGCGATCTCGTAGATCGCGGCCGCCAGGGTGCCGACGTGGTCGACGTCGCCGAACAGCGACTCGAGCAACCTCCGGGTTTGCTCGGCAGAAAGCGGTTGCAGCGAATGCGACTCGCAGCGACGTTCGAGCACCTCGAGCGCGAGCCCCGAGTCGCCTTCACTGTCGGAGGTCATGGCCAGAAACAGCCGACAGCGCCGTGCGCGATCGGCGAGCTGGGCCAGCACGGCAGCGGATGGCTCATCGATGCGCTGCAGATCGTCGACCACAATCACCAGCGGTTGCTCGCGGCTGATCTCGAGCAGGCAGCGACTGAGGGCAACCACCAGCGCAGCAGGATCGCGTTTGAGCTCGTCGGCGTTGCGCAGCACGGTCTTGGATTGCGGTCCGGCGGCGGATCGTTCCGACCGGCACACGAACAGCTCGGGAAATCGCGCTGCCAGCTGCTGGTTGGACAGTGCGTCGAGCAGGTGCTGCGCCAAGCTCGCGGCCAGGGCAAAGTCTCCCTGCTGGCTGCCCGCGCTCGCGCGCAGCACGATCGCGCCGAGCGTCTTTGCCTCCAGCACGCAGGCGTCGAGCGCGCGCGAGTGCCCGAGCCCGGGTGCACCACGGATGATCAGGCCGCTACCGCTACCGCGGACTGCGCGGGTCACGCCTTCGCGCAGCACGCTGAGCAGATCTTCGCGCCCGACCAACGTCGGCGCGGTGAGATACGCCGCGGATACGGCGGCGGTCTCGCGGCCTTCGAGGCCGGCGAGCGCAGCCAAGCGCTGCATGACCTCGAACGCGCCGCGCGGCCGCAGCGCGGGCTCGACGCTCAACAAAGAGAGCACGAGGTCGTCGAGCGCGGGCGGCACATCGGCCACGCGTGCCGATGGCGGCGCTGGCCTCACCCGCCACGCCGCGACCACGTCCGCGAAGCTGCGCGCAGGATACGGGCTCTGGCGAGTCAGCGCGAAGTACAAGGTCGCCCCAAGCGAGAACAGATCGGATCGGCCATCGAGCGCCGAACGATGCACGGTCTCAGGCGGAACGAATGCCGGCGTGCCCACGATCTGAGCGCCGCCCGAGAGCATCGGGCCCATCGCGCCGAAGTCGATCAGCTTGGCCCGGCCGTCGCGGGTGCAGCGCACGTTGCGTGGACTGATGTCGCGGTGCACGAGCCTGCGCGAGTGGAGCAGCGCGAGCGACGAGCACACGTCGAACACGAGCGCACACGCTTCGCGCCATGGAAGCGGCGCGCGATCGCGCAGGTCGCCGCCATCCAGTAGCTCCATGGTGTAGTACGGCGCCTGGCCGCCGTGCAGCCCGTATTCGTAGACCGAGATCACGCTCGGGTGGTGAAGCTGTGCCAGCGTATGAAACTCGCGCTCGAAAAGTGCGACCAGAGCGGCGTTCTCCGTGTCGCTCACATGAAGTTGTTTGAGCGCAACATCGCACCCGTTGGCCAGGTCCGTTGCACGATGCACCGTCGCCATGCCGCCGCGCCCGAGCAACTCTCGGAGCTCGTAGCGATCGGCGACTCGCCCGAACGACGTTTTCGAGGAATCCGGAGAGCTCGAAGTCATCGCGTTCGACTCGTTTCGCGTACCCTTGATCGTTATGGTAGTTCATCTTAGCGCGGAGTTGGTGCTCGGCACGGGGCAACGGCGGACATGGGTGTGGCGATGAACGCGGCCGGGCGCCAAGGTGGTCCAGGTACGGCATGAGGCCGACAGGATCACCGCCGCCGCCAGTCGCTGAACGGAGCGCGACCGAAGGGCGCGCGTTCACACGCGCTTCGGGCGTCGCGCGCCTTGTTTCGTGTGGGGCCTGCGCGCTGGGCGTCGAGCTGGAGGGGGGATGAGGCGAGCATCGCGTACGCGCTGCACAAGCGTGCGGAAGACGCGCGACAGGCCGGCCTCGACCTCGGGAGACTCCCCGCACAGCGTGAGGGTGGCCCCGACGGACTCGAGTGTGGAGACGAGCTCGCGCTTAGGCTCGGCCCGCAGGCGGCCGTAGATGGACGGCGCTGCTGGCTCGAGGGTCACTCGGTTGAGCTTGTTCAACCACGCGTTGCGCCACCACAGCGTCTTGGCTTTGGACCAGGTTCCGTCGAGGACGATGATGCCTTCGAGGCTCGATGGGTCGATGACGCTGCCGTTGCGTGCCCTGACTCGATTGCCCGGCGCGTCGCTATCTGGAAAGAGGACGGCCCAGCGCTGAGCGTCTACGCCCTCCTCACCCAGTGCATGGCCCAAGTTGCGCCAGCTCAGACCCAGCACGAGCTTCGCCTTGGGCAGACTGGCGGCCAGGATCTGTGCGGAGCCGAGCAGCGCATCTCTCTCCTGAAAGTGCTGCAGGATGAGGACCCGCAGCTCGGTCGGATAGGCGACGATGCGGTCGCAGACGCAGGCGGCGCTGGGTCGATGGCAGGTGTCGCAGGTGGCGGCGTCCATGGGCTGGAGAGGATAGGCCGTCATCGGGGTCTGCGCACGCCGGCACGAGACGTGCGCGGCTCAGCGCGCGTCGCACACCGTGACCGGCGGCACGAAGACGGACCGCACCTCGCCGCAGTGGCACGGCGAGTAGACGCTGCCCACGTGGCCGCTGAGGTTTCGGGCAGAGCGCAGCTCGGCACCGCTCGGCAGCTTCACGACGATGCTGCGCGCGCGCAGCGAGACCTCGAGCTCATCGCTCTTGTGTCGCCCGCCCAGCGACGGGTCGTCGAACGCGCCGAGCAGGGTGAACAGGCCCTCATCACGCAAGGTCCGCCGAGACGGGGAGCGCAGGCCTCGGGACAGCGCCAGCATTGGGTCCAGCTGCGGTACGTCGCCTCGGAGCGGAATGCGCTTCAGCTCGCTGAGCGTCCGGTTTCCGTAGTAATGAATACCCCGGCGTCCGTACAGGCGGAAGAAGTACGGAATGTCGCCGCGGGCCAGCTGTTCGGCCTCCGCGTCGAGCAGCGGCGGCCACAGTGGTTGTGATTTGGCGCGCACGTACTCGTCCGTGCCGCGCAGGCACACGCGAATGGGCGTCTCGCGCAGGCCTGGTAGCCGCGCGAGCACGTTGGCGATCGCGCTGGCATGACGGTCGAGAAAGGCCAGCGTGCCGCGATAGGCCCCCGCCATCGCCAGCAAGTCATCTGCGCCGACGGGCTTGCCCAGATACGGCAGGACGCGTCGAACGCCGCAGGCGTGCCGGCAGATCGACGCGTACTCGGGATCGGCGTCCGGCAGCAGCTTCGTCTGCGTCGGAAGCGACAGGTCCGCCAAGATCATCTCGATATCCAAGGGCGCGAACACCATGCGGTCGCGCCGGTCGACGCCCAGCACCAGGTTCTCCCAATGCAGATCCGCCACGCCGAGCCAGCTCCACAGCGCCAGCGAGCGTCCCACGATTACGGCGAGCGAGCGCTTGTCGCGCTTTGACAGGACAGGCAACGGCGAAAGCCGAATCCGCTCCACCTCGCCGCCGACTCGTACTTTGTCGCGGAAGTACTTGAGCGCCGGCAGAAATCCAAACGCGTCGCGGCCCAACGCGTCGCGTTTCGCCAGCTCGTCGATCAAGCGCCGCAGCGGGCTTTCCGCCGCCAGCAGCAGCCACTCCCACAGCAACGCACGCGGCTTGTGAGCTCGCCCGGCACGCAGCGATACCCGACGCCCGAAATTGTGCGGGTCGCCGAGTTGCGTGCGCGGGTTGGTCATGTGCCGAAGCTCGATGATTAGACTGGGCTGCCTGTCGCGGGTGGAGCGACCAGCGCCACCCGGTCGCCGGCCTGTCGCAGCTCGACCGGCAAGCGTCGGGTGTGCGGGAGATCGCCGGGTCCGCTTACGGCGACCGGCATGGTGGTCCATGGGTACCAGGAACGCGAGCGGCGTGCGACTGCCAAACGCGAGCTGCGAACGCTTGGGAAACAGGAGCCTCAGCCAACAATTTCCAGCTGTTACGTTCGGACGGTGTTTTCGGTCTCGGCCGCGTCGGACGTGTACGGCACATAGCCGCGGATGTCCGAGCCGGTCACGTCGACGTAGATCCACGCGGTCGGCTGGGCCCCCTGGGACTTCACGACTGGCGCGCCCTTGACGAACCCGATGTCGGCGAGCTTACCCAACGCTACCGAATGTCTCATCGGCGAATCGACCAGCACGCTCTGCCCAAGAGCTGCGGATCCGCGCCGCACCAGCCGTCCCGAGTCAGCGGCCCCGAGCCGGGCGCCGCGGCCGCCGCGGCGGGCAGGGTATGGCGCCCGCGCTGCAGCAGTCTGGGCGGGCTACTTCGCGCGCCCTGACTCTGCCATGCTGTTCGCCATGAGCGAGCACGACGAATCGAGCCCACTTGCGCAGATCCGCGGCGCCGCGCCGCCCGAGCCCGAGCACTACGACTGGCCGGCGCTGGTCGATGAGCTCAACCGAATGCTGCGGCTGCGCACCACACCGATCGGCATGAAGCTGTTCGAGCGCGTCGAGCAGATGCAGGCCGTGCCCAAGGTGCGGCGGCCCCCGAGCGTGCACACCACGGACCAGATCGTCGGCCTGGCGAGCCGCCTCAATTGGACCGTGGGCGTCACGGCCGGCGACCTCGCTAGCCAACAATGCGGCGCAGTGCTCGGCCTGCTGCCGCAGGACCCGCAGTGGTTGTCGGGCGCGCACATGAAGGGCGTCTGGTACGAGACGCTGCAGGACGCCTCGGCGCACCAGCACGCGATGAGCTGCGTTCCGCACGGCAGGTACCAGGCCATGGTCGTGTCGCCGCTTGCGTTCGGTCGGCTCGACCCACCCGACATCTGCCTCGTCTACGCCACCCCCGGGCAGATGATCATGCTCATCAGCGGTCTGCAGTGGTCGGGCTATCGCAAGCTCGAGATGACCTGCGTGGGCGAGTCGGCCTGCGCCGACTCGTGGGGCCGCGCGCTGGTGACGCGCGAGCCGTGCGTATCGATCCCCTGCTTCGCCGAGCGCCGCTTTGGCGGCGTTGCCGACGACGAGCTGCTGCTCGCCACCCCGCCGGCGTACCTGCTCAAGGCCCTGCAGGGCATGGAGCGCCTGGCCAAGAACGGATTGCGTTATCCGATTCCGCCCTACGGCGTGCAGGTCGACGCCCGCCCAGGTCTGGCCGCGTCGTACGCCGACAGCCGCACGCGCAAGTGAGGCGTGGTCCCTGCTCGCGGCCCCGCCGGCGGCGCCGGTTGCGCTCGTGACGCGCGGCCTCAGACGCTTCTCGCCACGATGCCGTTCGCCGTCGCCGACGGTAACGCGTGGATCGTGATCGACGCCGGCACGCATGCATACCGGCGCTGGTGCATGCAAAATGCAAGCGCGGCCGCCTCGGCGGATAAGCGCCCTGGCCTCTTGAACAGGGCCGCTCGGCCGGCAAATGCTTTGGCATATGCCCGACTATCCGGCACGCCACGTGAAGCTCTTCACCAACGGCCGCAACCAGGCGCTTCGAATTCCGCGGGAGTTCGAGCTGCCGGGCGAGGACGCCATCATGCGCAAGGAAGGCGACCGCCTGATCATCGAGCCCGCGCCGCCGCGCTCTCTGCTCGCCCTGCTCGCGACGCTCGAGCCGTTGGATGACGACTTTGCGCCGATCGCCGACCTTCCGATCGCCGACGTCGACCTCTAAGGTGCGCTACCTGCTCGACACCAACATCGTATCCGCCATCGTCCGCGATCCTGTGGATTGCCCAAGTCGCTGGGGCGCGGTTCAAATCCCGCTGGGGACGCCACTTCGTTATCTGGCGAGCGAGCGGTCGCCGGTTCGGCGTGCACGCCGCGACGGAACGTGGGGATGTCGCGGATTTGCAAGGGACTCGGAAAGAATTCCGCTGGGCTGACGCCATGTTGGGCGATGCCGGACAGGCCCGCGAACGACCATGAGCGGCTCGCCCCCGTGACGGGGGGCAGGTCGATGTATCGAGGACCGATTCCAGGCAGCGCAGCAGGGCCGCGTGGCGTGGCCTCAGGCGTCGTCTCCGGCGCGGCCCAGCTTGCGCCAGCTGCCCGGCGGCCTGCCGTACCTGCGCTTGAAGGCACGGCTGAACGCCGCCTCGGACTCGTAGCCGATCTGCTCGGCGATGGCGCCGAGGCTCAGGTGGTCGTCGCGTAGCAGATGGGCCGCGAGTGCAAGCCGCCACTGGGTGAGGTAGTGCATCGGCGGAATGCCGATCAGCGCGACGAAGCGTTCCGCCAACACCGAGCGTGACGTGCTGACCTCGTGCGCCAGCGATCCAACGGTCCAGGCGTGCGCCGGACGCTCGTGCAAGAGCGCGATGCAGCGCCCGACCAGCGGATCCCGCAGCCCCGCCAGCCAGCCGGTCTGAGTCTCGGGCAGCGACTCGGCATATCCGCGCAGCGCCTCCACGAACAGCACTTCGGCCAGCTTGTCCGTGACGACGTTGGAGCCGGTGCGTCCCGATGCCGCCTCGACCACCGCGTACGCGATCGCGCTCTCCAGCCACGCGGCCGAAGGGCGGCGCCTGATGTTGGTCGAGAAGATGCGCGGCAGCGCGGTCATCGCGGGGCTGTCCAGGTGCCGTTCGTATGCGAACCACCCGCAAAAGGCGACGGTGGCGGCACCGTGCCCGCCGTAGCGCGTGCGGGTCAGCTCGGGCAGCTTCAGCTCGACCGCGTCACGCCGCGCCACCTGCGCGTGTTGCATCCCGCTTCCGAGCAGATGGGGGTCGCCGTGCGGCAGCACCACGACGTCGCCCGCCTCGAGCGGCAAGGTGTTCCCCTCCTGCAGGCCGGCCCAGCAGCGCCCTTCGACGATCAGGTGGCAGATCGCCACATGCTCCCGGCCGGGTGCGAGGATGCGCGAGAGATCCGCGCCGCCCGGCGCCGCCACGCACCAGGGCTCGTGGAATTCGGCGTTCAGGAACAGCGCGCCCTGCAATCGGACCACGCGCAGCACGTCGGACAAGACGTCCACGACTACTCCCCTCCCGAGCGCGGGGGCTCGTCCAGGTTCGGTGCCTCGGGCAAGAGCTTCGGACGCTGGGGCAGGACGCGCCCCTGGTGCTGGATCCACAGTGACTTCGGCCCTGCGCTGCAGAGCCGTGGCGGACCCGGGTGGCGCCACACCCACCCGAAGCGAGGGAGCACAACCATGCCCGAAACGCCCAAAGAGCTAGTCGTCCTGATGAGCAAGGGTGCGGACCACGAAGCGTCGTCGGTCGCCTTCACCATCGCCAATGGGGGTATCACGTCCGGCTTCAAGGTTCATGCGTTTCTGACCAGCGCCGCGGTCGATCTGGTGCGCAGGCGGGCCGTGGAGCTGACTCAGGTGGCGCCGCTCGACCCGCTCAAGGCCCTGATCGAAGACTTCCTGCGTCGCGGCGGCACCATCTGGGCCTGTACGCCCTGCGTCAGGGCGCGTGGCTACGCGCAAGAAGACTTCATCGAAGGGGTGAAGATCACAGGCGCCAGCGTGCTGCACGAGCGCCTGCTCGCCGGAGCCGCCTCGCTCTCCTTCTAAATAACCGATCACGATTCGGGAACGGCCATGCCGATCCCGAATCGTGATTTAGAGCACGCCCTAGCATTTGGTCCCTCGACACAGGGGACCTGGTCGGTTGGGGGCGCAGGTTTCGGCGGCTCGCTCTGGCGCGGCGCTCAGCGCCAGCGGCGGGTGGCTGAGCTGCAGCTGCAGCGCTTCGATCGGCACGCGGGCGGTGCGGCGCACCCAAAGCAGCAACACGCCCGCGACGGCGAGCAGGCCCACCGCGAGCGCGAGCCAGAGACAAGACGGGACGGAGATAACTACTTCACTGACGAGAGCAATCGCGAAGACGCTTGGCTGCCTGGATCATCTGCCTGCGCGTTTTCTCCGCAGTGCGTTCTCTCGGGCAGCGTGTTCTTGGAACCGGCGCTCAGGAGGAGGGTAGGGAAGGTCCTCCGTAGTTGCACTGTGCCATCGGGGCAAACGGAGAAGCTGCGGGGCCCGCCGGCCAAACCTAACCAGTGTAGACCCCTTTGAAGCCGGTGACGCGCGACGCTTTCGTATGACCCAGGCGCGTGCATTGGTCGACGCGATCGGCTCGGGCTGTGCCTATCGAGCGATGTCGCGATGCACTGGTCGAGTGCCGCAGCGCGACCTACGGCGCGCGTCTGGCGTCGAGCACATGACGGATTGTCGTCCGGCCCAGGTCGTTGAGCCAGCGCTGCCGCTCGCGCGCGCCGACCGCTCGCACGACCCGCAGCGAGGCGCCGTTTTCGGCGTCGACCAGGATGTGCACCTCGCGCGCGCCGGTGTGGTCGCGCACGAAACGCGAGACGAGGTGCACCGCCCGGGTGGCGTAGCCACGGCGGCGGTGCGCGGGGTGCGTCGAGTAGGCGACGTTCGCCTCGCCGCGCGGGACGTGCTCGTTTGCGAGATCGCAGTCGACGCAGGCGACGTATTCGGTATCGGCCGCGTCGACCGCGAACGTCCACTTGGGGCCCGTGCCGAACGCGTCGTGATTGGCCTCTAGCCCGCGCGCGACGTCGGTGCGCTGCGCAACCGGCGTCATCGCCTCCCAGCGTTCCCGCTCGCCGGGGAGCCAGAGCCAGCGGATCTGCTCATCGTCTGTGGCTTCGAGGTGCACCTCCAAATCCTCGACGCGCTGGCGCCGGATCGTGATGGATTCATCGCTGTAGCTGATCGGCGGCACCGGCCGCTTGAAGCATCGCTGGCCAGGACGGTGGCCGGGCGACGCGTCACTCTGCGCAAACCCCGCGCGCTCGGCGACTGCGAGCGAGCGGTCGTTGCCAGCGTCGATCAGCAGCGTGACGGAGCGCCGGGTAGTCCGCATCGCGAGATGGTGCATGAGGAGATGGACCGCGCGCGTTGCGTAGCCCCGGCCGCGGTGCGGCGCGAACACGTTTTGCTGATCCTAGACGATCTTGGAACCGCGCTGGCGGAGATCGCCGCGGGCTGAGCCAGCCGCCTGATCCGGGGGGCCACGTTGCAGCCTGTTGCGCCCGCTCTATCTCGTTGAAACAGCTGCCGATTCGTGGGCGACTCGCGTCGTGACCACGCAGTCTGACGTGGTATGCTGAATATGCCATGGACGATGCGGACGCAGCAGCGAGGGCAGCGCGACGGCGACGCGAGTACGCGGGCGAAATCGTGATCGCAGGCACGCCCAAGCCCGCGCTGTACGAAGAGCTCGATCTGGCCGCGCGTCTGACACACATGACTGCGCTCTCGCGTCGGCTCGCAACTATGAGCGGCAAGACCGAAGCGCCCCGACCGCGCGCCGAGTGGCCCGGGGAGATCCTCGCGCTTGACCACCGGTGAGCCACTGCTCGTCGACGACTTTCGCGATCTCCTCGTCGCGTTCGTGGATGGCGACGTGGACTTCGTCTTGGTCGGCGGGTGGGCACTCGCGCTGCATGGATACGCGCGTGGCACCGACGACATGGATCTCTTCGTTCGGCCGAGCCCCGAGAATGCACGGCGCGTGTTCGCGGCGCTCGCAACGTTTGGCGCGCCCGTCGCCGCACACGGCGTCACGGAGGGCTTGTTCGCCCACCCAGGCTACGGCTACCGTATGGGCGTGAAGCCGAACCTGATCGAAGTGCTCACCAGCATCGATGGCGTCGATTTCGAGCAAGCCATCGAAGGCTCGCGCACGTTCGAGCTCGACGGCAGGCAGGTCCCGACCGCCAGCTTCGAAGTCAGCTCTGCATGGCATCCACCTCGATCATCTCGCGCGCCTGCCGGGCGCGCCGTCTCACAGCACTTCGCCGCGGTGCCAATCAGTGGTGGTGGTGGCGGCGTGCGGGTGCAGGCACCGGTTCGGGCGCGGGTTCCGGCGCGGGCGCGGGTTGGGTGCTGATCCCCGCGCCACCCTCGACCGCTCCATTCGCAGGCGCTTGCAACCCGCCGCCGAGCGCGGACGCGGGTTCCGGCGCGACCGGCTCGGGCGGCGGCGGAGGCGGAGGCGGCGGCGCAGGCGCAGGCGGAGGCGGAGGCGGAGGCGGAGGCGGAGGCGGAGGCGCATGAACCTCGAGGGCTTCCTTGCGCGCCTTGTCGAAGCTGTAACTGAGCGTCGCGATCGCGAGGAAGCCGCTGCCGCCGCCGAGGAAGTTGGGACCGCTGGTGACGAACCCATGCTGCAGCGACCCGTCGAAACGGAACTGATCGATCCACGCGCCGAAACCTGCGTTCCAGCCGAAGCTCCCGTCGCGCGCGCTCGTGCCGTTGTTCGATGGCGCATCGGTGCCGCGGATGTTGAACGCGTACTCTGCGCCGGTGCGCACGAAGAACCAATTCGTCACCGGGACCTCGACCGCCATGTGCACGCCAGGGAGTACCACCGTGTGCGTCGTGACGTCGTCGTTGTTCGCGTTGTTGTTCGGGTCGACGTTCAGCACAAGCGCGCGTACCACGGCGTAGCCCGCGACCTGCACGCGGCCGAAGCGAAACGCCGGACCCACGCCGCCGCCGACGTTGACCGCGAGCGTGGTCGCGGCAGGACTGCCCGCTGCGGTCTTGTTGGTGACCGAGGTGTCGGCGACCTGGCCGTTCACCAGAACACCGAGGTCGAGCGCGCGATCCATCGGAATGAAGCCGCGCATCAGGCCAGACACGCCGAAGTGGGTGCCGGACGAAACGTCGGTACCGGCCGCTTGCTGTCCCGCGAAGTCGAGCGCGACCGCGCCGCTCAGATCGAAGCGCGAGGTCTGACCGCGCGTACCCCAGCCGTAGCCGACCTCGCCCATCAAGAATGTGTCGTTTTGACCGGTGTCCATGCCGGCAGTGGTGGTGTTGGTCGAGCCGCTGCCAACGCCGACGCGAAAGCCGAGATCGCCGCCCCCCGCGCGTGCTCCGAACAGCAGGTCGAGGATCGCCGCTGGCGTGACGCCGAACGGCGCGCCGAACACGCTGGTCGGACCATTCAGATTGGCCAGCTCGTTGACGCCGAATAGGCTCGCCGGGCCGGTCGTGCCGGTCAGTCCGTTGATCATCATCGGCGACAGCACGTCGCCGCGGTGCACCGACACGCCGAACTGGAAGGTGTCGCTGCCCATCAGCAACAGGCCGTTGCCCGCGTTTTGGCCCGCGCCGTAGGAGAAGGCGATCTGGTTCGGGTAGGTGAGCGTGAGCTGCGGAAAGAAGTAGACGTCATCCCGGTTCTCGATCAGCAAGCTGCCCGCTAGGCCGGCGCTTCTGGCGTCGGCCCGGGCCCTGCCCGGGATCGACAAGGCGAGCGCAAGCATCGCGATCGCGCACAGCAACTGCAGTGGCAACTTGCGACAGCCCCTAGATGTCTTCACTTTGCAGTCTCCTCTCGAAGGGGGCGATCGCCGCGCGCGATCGCATACGAAGGTGGTCTCGTCACTGGGTCAGCGCCGTGAAGCCGCTCGGCGGCACGTACGCGAACGCGCTCTGGCCGAAGTTCGCAGTCAGCACGTCGCCGATGCCCAGGCTGACCGCGGGGTACATCGCCTCGCTCGTGCTGCCGAACGCGGTGCCGCCGGTGCTCGAGTCGGGGTTGCCGCCGGCTTGCCAGACCCCGTCCAGACTGAAGTAGACCATGCCCGAATCGAGATCGAGCGCCACGCCGATCACGGTGCCACTCGAGAACATGCACGCCGTGCCGCCACCGCTCGAATACGAGGTGATCGAGCCGCTAGCGGCGAAGCCGGCGCCAGGGCCGACGCTGCCGAGCCCGAAGTCGAGCAGCGAGCTCATCGACATGACACCGACCACCGCATACGTGCTGCTCGCGCTCTCGGCGGTGACCTCCCAGTAATACTTGCCGCTGGTCTTGCCGACGGTCGCGCGTACCGCGACTTCCGAGCTGCTGCCGGTCGCGGTCAGGTCGCCGTTCGAGAGTGTGATGCCGCTGGCTTTGTCGGTCGCGCTCCAAGTCGCGAACGTGGCCGTGCTGCACGAGGCGCTGCAGGTCGCGTCGCAGCTGGTGCCGCTGCAGCTCGCCTGCCGCGAGCGGCACTGGCCGTTGCAATCGGCGATGCCGCCCGGGCAGGTGTCGCCGGACGAATAGGCGCACGTCTCCATGAAGTCGGTTTGCGACGTGACGCAACGGCCCGAAACGCAGTCCGACGAGCTGTCGCACGGGTCGCCGGGCATGCCGGCGACGCAGGTCGAGCTGGTTCCCCCGCCGCTCGCGCAATGTCCGGAGTCGCAGTCGCTATCGCTCGAGCACGGCGAGCCGTTCATGCGATCGGTACAATGCTGGCCGGTACCGCTGGTGTAGACGCACGAGCCCGACATGCAGTCGGTCGAAGTCGAGCAAGGGTCGCCATTGGCGCCGTCGCTGCAGGTGCGGGTGCCGCGAGAGAAGTCCTGGACGCAGATGCCGCTCGCGCACTCGACGGCGCTCGTGCAAGTGGTCCCAGACGTGGCCGTGCCCTTGCACCGCATCGAGCCGCCGCTGCTGTCGGCCGCGCAAGAGCTCGACTGGCAATCGCCGTCTTCCATGCAGGCGTCGCCGGGCTTGCCGCGGCTGCACGTCCCAGTGCTCGCGCTCGCCGATTTGACGCAGTAGGCGCCGCCGCAGTCGGAGTCGTCCTGACACGTGGTTTCCTGCGCGCACGACTGGACCTTCGACGAGGAGGTCGTGCACGCGACCGAGCAATCCGCGCTGACCAAACAACCCTTCACGCTGTTGCACGTTCGGTAGCTCATCGGCGTCGAGCTGCACGTGCACGACGCGCTTGTCGAGCAAGAGGTGGTGCTGCAATCGCTGCCGTCGAACGACAGACCGAGGTCTGCGCACGCGACGTTGGCGTTCGGCGTCTGTTGCGGAACCGGGTTGCCGATCGGATTCGTGATCGGAGTACCGGCGCGCTGGCTCAATTTGGACAGGCCCGGGCATGCCTTGTCGAGCGCGTCGCATGCGCTCGAGCTCATCGGAACCAAGCTGAGGGCCGCGGTCGGGTCGGTGGTTTCGAGCAATTGGCAGCTCGCGGCCTGCAGCGCGCGCGACTGGGCGGCGTAGGTGTTCTGGATGCAGCTCTGCAGCTGGTCCACGGTGGCCTTGCACGAGGCGAGCTCGCTCATGCTGAAGCACTGCAGTTGCATGCTGCTCGTCTGGGGCAAGATGCTCGCGTTCGAGATCATGCCGCCGTCACCCTGGAGTGCGTCGACGCACTGCTGGTACGCCGCCTGACACATCGCATAATCGTCGCCCGTGGGCGCGGGGGTCGCTCGACTGCTTGGACCCGGTATGAAGGGCATGAGCGCCTGCTGCGCGCACGAGGCCCGAGCTTGCACGTCCACCGGCAACGCGGCAGCGATGAACACGTCGGCAGCATCGCAGATTTTTTGGATCTCCTTGTTGCTCAGATTCTTGAGCTGCTTGTCACCCGCGACTCCGCTGTCCAGACCACCGCTGTTGACACACGCGATCGCCCACAGTGCGATCGAACAAAGCATCCATACCCTGCCCGCGCGGTTCTCGGCCATGCCCTCGCCCCTCACGCAAAACTCAACCTGGGCGCGATCATGCCATGGAGCTCTTGCGCGATGCGACGGTGTGTTTGTGCTCCATTCGCGCACCCGGACCACGCGGGGAAGTCGTGCGAACACACGCCGTGTCGCCCATGACCGCACGTCGCCGGATGGCGGATCTCCGCTAGGCAGTGGGTCACAGAGGGGGCGTCCGCGCTCGGCCAATTCCCGGTGACCCTGACGTCTGGCGCCACGAGGCACGCGAGGATGGCGGGCGTGAGCGAGCCGCGCGCAGCAACGGGGCTGCCAGTCCGGTCAGCCTAGACGCACGTCGAGCGGCGGTCCGATTGCTTCATCAAGTGGCCCGGACCGTGTGCCTGTCATGATCAATCGTCTGACAAGCGATCGCGGTAGGGATGGCCCTCACCTCTCGACCTGGGGCAGCCCCGGCACAGCCCTCGCACCCGTTGTCGAAGACCTTGTCGATGTCGGCGTGGCCGCCCTGCCACGCGCCCACGGTGCACGTGCCGTTGTTGCACAGGGCGCTGGCCACGAAGGGGGCAGCCGCCGCAGTTCGTGGGGCTGGTGATCGAGGTCTCGCAGCCGTTGCTCGTGTCGGCGTCGCAGTCGGCCGTGCCCTGCGAGCACGCCGCGCGGGCGACGGTGGGATGCCGGCAGCTAGTGATGGGGGTTGAAGCGACGTCCGCCGAAACAGGCGACTAAGAATTTCGTGGGGATCCATCAGCGTTCCAGCCCATTCTTCTGGCGGAGCGCCCGCAACCGCGACACCGACCGGCCGATAGGCTGATCACGTTCCACCTCCTAGCGGGCGATTCCCAGCCCGAGGCGAGGGCCGTTTCTGCGTGGCCGGCGTCAGTCGTTGACGGCACGGAGCTCACGATCGATGAAGTGGGCAAAGTGATCGCGATACCGGGCGCGCAAGTTCGGCGAGCCGCCGTAGCCCAGGCAACCGAATGCCGCGCGACCGACTCCTCACTCCGAAAGAAGACAACCCTGGAACCGATCGGTTCCAGGGTCTGGCGTCCCCAGCGGGATTTGAACCCGCGTCGCCGACGTGAAAAGCCGGTATCCTAGGCCAACTAGATGATGGGGACGGTGAGGCTGTTTGACGGGTGGGCCGTGCCGGAATCGAACCGGCGACCGTCGGGTTAAAAGCCCGCTGCTCTACCGATTGAGCTAACGGCCCGGGTTCGCTTGGAGCCGCACAGCTTGCGCTGTCTAGCAACCGCGGCGCGAGGCGTCAAGTGTCCAGAATGACTGCGGAAAATATCGTGCGATCTCGGGCTCCCGCGGCGTGATCGCACACGGCACGGGCGCAGGTCGGTGTCCTTATATCGCTCTCAGTACGCTCGTTGCCTGGCGGCGAGCAGGCGGCACGGTACCGCGGCACATGGCTTGCGGCCCGACGTGCCAATGGGCTCGCACGTGCCAGGTTGTGCCACGCCGCGCTCGTCTCGCCGCGAGCGCGCCTCCGGACGCGCCCCCGCGCCGATGCAGCAGCCGTCACCGCGAGCTCGCCCGCGAGCCGGTGTCCTGTGGGCGTTGTCCGCGGGGGTGATGGTGCTGGCGCCGTGTGCGTCCCGTGATCGTCGTGTCGTCTGTCACTGTGCTCTGGGAGCCGACCCATTCGTCCGAAGCTGGCTCTGCGTCCGGCACGATGGCGACCAGCTCTGCCCTATCGCACAACCGCACAGCGGCTGGGGTTGTGGGCGGGTTCAGCCTCGGCCCTGGGACCGCGTCGGAAGCCGTTGTCAGTATGGCCCTGTGACTTGCGAGTGCCGTGGCCGGGGCCAGAGCTCCTCGGCATGGGAATGCGCTGCACCGTCTTCTGGCGTCGGCGCTGCTGGCCACTGGATACGCCGCTCACCGCGGTCGCAGCGCGCCACCATCTTTGCCCGCGTGCCGCATTCGCGTATCGTCGCGTGTCATGCGCATTGCGTTCACCCACAACGTGCAGCTCAACGCGTCCGAGGAGGAAGCGGAGTTCGACACCCCCGCGACCATCGCCGCGCTGACCTCTGCGCTGCGCGCCCTCGGCCACGAGGTGGAGCCGATCGAGGTGTCGGGGCCGGCGTCGCGGGTGGTGGCGCGGCTGGAGGCGCTCAACCCCGAGCTGGTGTTCAACACGGCCGAGGGCACGCGCGGGCGGTTTCGCGAGGCGTTTTTCCCCGCGCTGTTCGATCGCCTGGGCATGCCCTTCACCGGCTCGGACGCCTACACCTGCGCGCTCACGCTCGACAAGCAGCTGACCAAGCTGGTGCTGTCGCAGCACGGGGTGCCGGTTGCCGGGGACAAGCTGGTGCGCCATCTGCGCGACCTGGACGGGCTCCCGCTGCGCTTTCCCTTGATCGTCAAGCCCAACTACGAGGGCAGCTCGATGGGCATACGTGCCGACTCGGTGGTCGAGGACGCCTCCGCGCTGCAGGCCAAGGTCGCGGAGCTGCTCACCCAGTACCCGGCCGGCGTGCTGGTCGAGGAGTACGTGGTCGGCCGCGACATCGTGGTGCCGTTCCTGGAGAAGGCCTCGCCCACGACCTCCGGCGTGCTCGAGCCGGCGGGCTACAGCTTCGATCTGAGCCGGGTCGGGCCGCGCAAGTACGCCATCTACGACATCGAGCTCAAGACCGTCGCCAGCGACGCGGTCGACGTCCGGGTCCCAACCGACCTGCCCGAGCCGGTGCGCGCCGCGCTGCGCGAGACCTCGCGCAAGGTGTTTGAGGTGTTGCAGGTGCGCGACCTCGGGCGCATCGACTACCGCGTGCGCGACGACGGCAGCTTCTGCTTCCTCGAGATCAACGCGTTGCCCAGCCTGGAGGAGGGCGCGGCGCTGTACCGCTGTGCCGAGCTCGCCGGCGTTTCCAGCGTGCAGGCGGTGCTCGAATGCGTGATCCGCAGCGCCTCGGAGCGCTATGCCGTCGAGTACCGTCCCTCGCGCCGCCCGCGGCCGCGCGTGCGCGTGGGCCTGATCTACAACCTGCGAGCGCCCACGCCCGAACCCCACAGCGTGGACGAGCGCACCGCCGAATACGACAGCCCCGACACGGTGCGCGCGATCCGCGAAGCAATCGAGTCCTACGGCCACGAGGTGGTGGAGCTCGAGGCCACGCCGGAGCTGGCTGCGGTGCTGCCGCCTTCGGGCATCGACGTCGCGTTCAACATCGCCGAGGGCATCGAGGGCAGGGCGCGCGAGTCGCAGGTTCCGGCGCTGCTCGAGCTGCTCGGTATCCCCTACACCGGCTCGGACCCGACCGCGATCGCGCTCTCGCTGGACAAGGGCCTGGCCAAGCGTCTGGTGCAGCAGGTCGGGCTGCTCACGCCACCGTTCGTGCTGATGGCGACCGGCAAGGAACGGCTGCCCAAGGGCTGGACCTTCCCCGCGATCGTCAAGCCTGTGGCCGAGGGCAGCTCGCGCGGCGTCAGCCGTACCAGCGTGGTCGAGGACGAGAAGGCGCTGCGCCAGCTGGTCGCCGAGCAGAGCGGCCGCTACCGCCAGGCGATGCTGGTCGAGGCCTTCCTGCCCGGGCGCGAGTTCACCCTCGGGCTGTTGGGCGAGCGCCGGCCGCGCGTGCTGCCGCCGCTCGAGGTGTGCTTCACCGACCCGAGCAACCCGCGGCCGGTGTACGGCTTCGACAACAAGTTCTACTCGCAAGGCGTGGAGCTGCACGTGCCCGCGCAGGTCGAGCCCGCGCTCGGCAAGGAGCTGCAGCGGGTGGCGCGCGCGGCCTTCACGGCGCTCGGCTGCCGTGACGTGGCGCGCATCGACGTTCGGCTCGACGCCGAGGGCAGGGCGTGCTTCATCGAGTGCAACCCGTTGCCGGGGCTTGCGCCGGGGTTCTCCGACCTGTGCCTGATCGCGAACGCCTGCGGCATGGAGTACCGCACGCTGATCGGCGAGATCCTGGCCTCGGCGCTGCGACGCATGCGCGAGCGCAAGCGCCAGCGGCCGCTCGAGTAGCCGCGGGGCGCACCATGCAGGCCGTTCGGCCGCCGCTCGCCTGCCGTCGGGTGCCCCGCGTGCCGGGCGACCGAGCAACCGCCTCAGACGCCGCGCAGCGCTTCGTCCAGGATGCGGCTGTGCTCCTCGGGGTTGGCCCAGCGCTCCTGGCCTTCCTCGGGTAGCTGGTCGAGCGGGTCGAAATAGAAGTAGCGCGCGCTCGGATCCACGTTGGGCGAGCGGAACACGCTCACGCCCGTGACCTGGTTGTAGTGCTCGTAGGAGTGCACGTCGCGCTTGCCGCCGCCGCCCGGCGTGTCGACCACGAAGGTGGGGCAGTGGAAGCCGGCGGTCGCGCCGCGCATCTGCTTTTCCAGCTCGATCGTGCTCGAAAGCGGGGTGCGCAGGTCCTCCACGCCGGTCACGAGATCGTGCTGGAACACGTAGTACGGGTGCACGTTCACGTACCCCAGCCGCCGGATCAGCGTGCGCATGGTGTCGGCGTCGTCGTTGACGCCGCGCAGCAGCACGCACTGGTTGCGCATGGTTACGCCTTCCTCGAACAGCCGCCCCACGGCCCGCTGGGTGATCTCGGTGATTTCGCGCGGATGATTGAAGTGGGTGTGGACGCAAACTTCCTTGTGCAGCTTGCGGCCGCGGCGAGCCACCTCGCTGAGCGCGTTGAACCACGGCGCGTCGGTCAGCAGCTTCATCGGCAGCACGGCCAGCCCCTTGGTCGCGAAACGCATGCGCCGGATGTTGGGGATGTCGAGCAGGGTGTCGCCGATCAGGCGTAGCTGGTCCGCGCGCAGCGAATAGCTGTCGCCGCCGCTGATCACCACGTCCTCCACCTCGGTGTGTTCGCGCAGGTACTCGAACGCGCGCTCCCAGCGCTCGAGCTGGGCGCCGACGTGCTGCTTGCGTACACCCGTGTCGAGGCCGACCGCGTAGCTGCGGGTGCAGAAACGGCAGTACACCGGGCAGCGGTCCTGGGTCAGGAACAGCACCTTGTCCGGGTAGCGGTGAGTCAGACCCGGAACCGGCGAGCACGCGCGCTCGGCCAGCGAGTCGAGCCGCGCCATCGGGTGGTCGGGCAGCAGCTCGGAGCCGAGCGGCAAGAACTGGCGGCGGATCGGGTCGGTCTCGGGGTGCTCCCAGTCGATCAGCGCGATGATGTACGGCGAGAGCCGCACGCTCATCGGCGCCCTGGCCAGGCCCTGTTCGACCGCCTGGTAGAAGGCGTCCGACACGCATTCGCGCAGCACCGAGTAGAGCTGCTCGGCCCGCGTCACCGACGCCTTGGCCTGAAAGCGGTGGTCGAGAAAGGTGGCCTCGTCGATCTCCCGGTACGCGGGCACGCGGCGCCAGAACTCGCCGCCGAGCAGCTCCCGATGAGATTCGCGATGCGATTGCTTCTGCCTGCGGAGAAGTGTCTCGGCAGCCAACCAGGTCGAGGTCATGTGTTCTCCTGTCTAGTCATCGTCGCCGAGAGCGATCTCGGACTCGGGGTGGTCCGCGCGCGCGGCCCGCGCGCGGCGGAAGCGCCGAAATTGCCCCATTGCTGCGAGAGGCCAACTCGGGTAGGTACGAGCGGCTCATGACCGACCTCGCTCCACAACCCGCGCGGCGCCGAGCACGAGCGCTCGGCATTCGCATCGGCCACTATCCGCCCGGCCGCTTCAACGCCATCACGGACGTTCCCGGCGTCCGAGTGGGTCATGCTACCAGTAATTCGCGGCTTTGGGCCGCTTAAACCCGGTCACGGGCCCGTACGCACCGGCGTCACCGCCGTGGTTCCGCATGCGGGCAACATCTTCATCGACCGCGTGATGGGCTCGGGCTTCGTGCTCAACGGTGCCGGCGAAGTCTCGGGCCTGACCCAGGTGATGGAGTGGGGCCTGATCGAGACGCCGATCCTGCTGACCAATACGCTGTCGGTGGGCGCGGTCTCCGAGGCCACGGTCAAGTACCTGGTCGAGCACAACCCGGGCATCGGCGACGAGCACGACGTCGTCATCCCGCTGGTCGGCGAGTGCGACGACTCCTGGCTCAACGACGCGGCCGGCCGTCACGTGCGCGCCGAGCACGTCTACCAGGCGATCGATAGCGCCGCGCCCGGCGTCGTGACCGAGGGCAGCGTGGGCGGCGGCACCGGCATGGTCACCTGCGACTTCAAGGCCGGCATCGGCACCAGCTCTCGGCGCCTGCCCCAGCACGAGGGCGGCTACACCGTGGGCGTGCTGGTGATGAGCAACTTCGGCCGCATGCTCGACCTGCGCATCGACGGGGTGCCTGCAGGCGAGATGCTGAGCGCGCGCTTCGAGGCCTACCTCAAGCGCAAGGAGAACTACGGCAGCATCATCGTGGTGGTCGGGACCAACGCCCCGCTGCTGCCGCACCAGATCGGCCGCCTGTGCAAGCGCGCCGCGCTGGGCGTGGGGCGCGCCGGCTCGCACGCCGAGCACGGCTCGGGCGAGATCGTGATCGGCTTCTCCAACGCCAACACGGTCCCGCGCCAGACCCGCAAGATGGTCTACCGCATGAAGGCGCTGCTCGACACCAGCATCGACCCTCTGTACAAGGCGACCGTCGAGGCGGCGCAAGAGGCGATCCTCAACGCGATGTGCATGGCCGACGCCATGGAAGGCCACTCCGGACACGCCGCGCCGGCCCTGCCGCTCGACGTCATCGCCGAGCTGGTGCGCCAGTATCGGCCGCTGCCGACGCAAGGCTGACGGTGGCTCTTCGGCCGAGGGCTCGGCGGAGGGGCTGGGCTGCGCGGCTGAGTCGTCCACGAGCGTGACTAGGGCCGACCGCGAGGGGTCGGCTGCGTGCTCGGCGACAAATGCACGATGCGTGCCGGATGGGCGGCGATGCGCCGTGTGGCGGCGCGCAGGAGCCAGATCGAACGCGCGCGAGGCCGCGCCGAGGGCTTGCCGGCGCTCGCGAGCGGGCGCAGGCGCGCACCGCCGACGATCGCCGTGCTCGTTGGCTCGCGCTCGGACGGGCGGTTGCTGGTTCGATTTCTCACGTTGCGCGTAATCTGCGCGCGGCCGGCGCGCGTGCAGAGCAAATGTTGCGCGCGCGCCACCGCAGTCAAGCAAAGATCAACGCCGTGAAGCGAGCGCGCAAATAAAACGCACGAGGCTGCGTGCGTGTAGGTGCACCACGCTCGTCGGCACCCCGCGTCCGCGCGCGCCCGTCGCTGGCCTTGGGCCGCACCTGAAGGAAGCGTCCGAGGTGCGCGCTGAGCAGCTCGACGTCGCCTCGCCCGATCACGCCGGCCAGCTCCTCCCAGTCGGCGCGCAGCACCGCCTCGTGCTCCGGCGTCGGCGACCACAGCCGCGGCGTTCCCACGCGCCGCGCGCCCAGCGGCAAGCGGGGGCCGGCTTCGATCGGCACCCACAGCACGCGCGCGAGCTTGCGCCGCACGGCCGAGCTTTCCCACTCGCTCTGGCCCAGCGAGCGCAGCGCGATTGTGCACACGAAGGTCGACTCGCGCGGCCGTCCGCGCAGGTCGAGCGGGATGGTCTTGAGCTCCACGCCGAGCTGCGGGAAGTCGGGCGCGGCGGCGCTGCCCGCGGCGGCACCCAGCGCGAGCTCGAGCAACCGGCCCGCCGTGCCCTTGGCGCGCCGCGGCTCGCTCGGCAGAGGCAGCCCGTGGCGCGCCGCAAGCTCACCCAGCCGGCTGCCGGCGAGCGCGCGGGCGCGCGCGAGCAACTCGGCCTCGCTGCACGGCTGCGCGGCCGCCACGGGCGAGCCCGCGGCGGCGCATCCGCGAGCCCATGCCGCGCTGGTTTTGCGCGCTAGCTGCCCGTTCACCGCAGCTCGCACACCTTCTCGCCGAACAGCAGCTCGAGCCGCGCGAGCATCGCGTCGCTCGGGTCGACCAGGATCTTCCGGGTGCCCATGTTGACGTGCCACGCCCCGTGGTTGACCAACTGCAGCGTGACCGGGCACGCGCCGGGGAAGTCCTCGAGCGTGCGCCGCAGCTCCACCAGCTTCTGCTTGTCCAGCCGGTCGACGCGCACGCGCACGCGCACCGAGCGGGTGCGCGCGCGGAAGGACTCCACCAGCGGCGCGATTTGGTCGAGCAGCAGCTTGACCTCGGCGCCTTGCGAGGGTTCCGCGTCCTGGGCTTGCTCGCGCTCCTCGCGCACCACCCCGGTGAGCAGCACGGGCGCCTCGCTCTGCAGGATCTCGCGGTGCGCGTCGAGCGCCTTTTCGCGCACGATCACCTCCACCCGACCGTACGGGTCCTCGAGCTGGAAGAAGCCGACCTTGCCGCCAGCGCGGGTGTTGCGCACGCGCAGGTCCTCGACCACGCCGCCGATGGTGACCTGGGCGCCGTCCTTGAGCCCGGACACGCTCGCGCTGTTGGCGTTGCAGAAGCGCTTGAGCTCCTGTTCGTAGCCGTCGAGTGGGTGGCCCGACAGGTAGAAGCCGAGCGTGGCCTTCTCGCGCTTGAGCACGACCTTGCGCTCCCAGGCTGCGGCCTGGGGGAAGCTGTTGTGGCTCGCGGCCGCGGGCTGGTCCTCGCGCGGGGCGAGCATGCCGAACAGATCGGTCTGCCCGCTCAGCCGATTGGCGCTCGCGGTCTTGCCGCGCTCGACCGCCGCGTCGAGCGCGGCGAAGGCGCGGGCGCGGCTGACGCCCGCCGGCTCGTGCAGGCTGTCCATGGCGCCGCACTGCACCAGCGCCTCGAGCACGCTCTTGTTGACGCGCCGCAGATCCACGCGCGAGGCAAAGTCGAACAGGTCGGTGAAGGGCTGCTTGTCGCCCGCGGCCGGCGCGCCGGCGCCGCTTTCGTCTCCTGCGCTGCGGCCTGCACGGCTGTCCAGGATGGCCTCGAGCGCCGCGCTGCCGATGCCCTTGACCGCGCCCAGGCCGAAGCGGATGCGCGGCTGCATCGGGTCGCTGAGCTTGCCGCCGAGCGCGACAGGCCGCCCGCTGCGCGCGGCCTGATCGCTCGCCCCGCCGCCGGCGCTGCTCTGGGGCCCAACCGCAGCCGCAGTCGCAGCCGCCGTTGCGCCGTAGACCACGGTGAAGCTGATCTCGCTCTCGTTGACGTCGGGCGGCAGCACGGTGATGCCCATCGCCCGAGCCTCGGCCACGGTGCGCACCACCTTGTCGACCTTGTCCTTGTCGGCGGTCATGGTCGCGCACAGGAACTCGACCGGGTAGTGCGCCTTCAAATAGGCGCACTGGTAGGCGACCAGCGCATACGCCGCGGAGTGCGACTTGTTGAAGCCGTAGCCGGAGAAGTAGCTCATCAGCTCGAACACGCGCTCGGCGTCCTCGGCCGAGTGGCCGTTCTTGCGCGCGCCGTCGATGAAGGAGAGCTTCTGCTTGGCCATCTCCTCGGGCTTCTTCTTGCCCATCGCGCGCCGTAGCAGGTCGGCGCCGCCCAGCGAGTAGCCGGCCATCTCGCGCGCTGCCTGCATCACCTGCTCCTGGTAGACCATCACCCCGAAGGTGTCCTTGAGGATGGTCGCCAGGCAGGGGTGCGGGTACTCGACCTTCTTGCGCTTGTGCTTGCCCTCGACGTAGTCCTCCACCATGCCCGAGCCGAGCGGGCCCGGGCGGTAGAGCGCGTTGAGCGCGATGATGTCTTCGAAGCGGTCGGGCTTGAGGCGCTTGATCAGCGCCTGCATGCCGCTCGACTCCAGCTGGAACACGTTGGTGGTCTCGCCCGATTGCAGCAGGGCGTAGGTCGCCGGGTCGTCGAGCGCGATGGCCTCCAGCCGAAACGGCCGGCCGCGCTGGTCGGGACGCTTGTCGATCAGCTCGGCGGCGATCTTGAGCGTGGTCAGGGTCTTGAGCCCGAGGAAGTCGAACTTGGTCAGACCCGCCGCCTCGACGTCGTCCTTGTGGTACTGGGTGACGTACAGCCCGGGCTCCGGGCAGAACACCGGCACGTGGTCCCACAGCGGGCCGTCGCTGATGACCACGCCGGCAGCGTGCATGCCGGCGTGGCGGTTGAGGTTCTCCAGGCTCATCGCGGTGTCGAGTAGCTCGCGCACCTGGTCGCTCTCTTCATAAGCGGCCTTGAGCCGCTTCTCCTGCGCCAGCGCCTCGGCGATCGGCACGTTTTTGCCCTGCACCGGCTCCGGCACCAGCGTGGCAATGCGCCCGGCGTCCTGCGGCGTCATGCCCATCACGCGGCCGACGTCGCGCACCACGCTGCGGCTCTTGAGCAGGTGGAAGGTGGCGATCTGCCCCACGCTGGCCGAGCCGTACTTCTGGCGCACGTAGTCGATCACCTCGTCGCGGCGGTCCATGCAGAAGTCGACGTCGAAGTCCGGCATCGACACCCGCTCGGGGTTGAGGAAGCGCTCGAACAGCAGTCCGTAGGCGATCGGATCGAGGTCGGTGATGCGCATGGCGTAGGCCACGATCGAGCCGGCGCCCGAGCCGCGCCCGGGCCCGACCGGGATGCCGGCGCGCTTGGCCCAGTTGATGAAGTCCTGCACGATCAGGAAGTAGCCCGCGAAGCCCATCTCGCAGATGACCTTGCACTCCATCTCGAGCTGCTCGCGGTAGGCGCTCTGGTCCACCTGCTTGCCGAGCTGGCCGAGCTCCGCGAAGCGCTCGTGCAGGCCCTTGCGCGCGAGCTCGCGGAAGTAGCCGTCCTCGTCCATGCCGGCCGGCACGGGGAAGCGCGGCAGCATAGGCTTGCAGCACGGATCGGCGCCGCCCGCGCACATTTCGGCCACCTCGAGGCTGTTGCGCACGGCTTCCGGCAGCTCCGAGAACAGCGCGGCCATCTCCTGCGCGCTCTTGAAGTACAGCTGCTCGGAGCCGTGGTGGCTGCGCTGCATGTCCTGCACCGAGACGCCGGCCGAGATGCACTGCAGCACCATCTGTGCGCGCGCGTGCTGGCGCTCGAGGTAGTGGCAATCGTTGGCGGCCAGCAGCGGCAGCTGCAGCTCGCGCGCAAGCGCCACCAGCACCTGGTTGAGCGGCTTCTGCTCCACGAAGCCGTGGTCCTGCAGCTCCACGTAGAACGCGCCTGGCTCGAAGCAGTCGCGCAGCGCCGCCATCGCCTCGCGCCCGGCCTGCTCGCCCTTGTGCAGCACCTCCTGCGCCAGGTAGCCGCCCATGCAGGCGCTGGTGCCGACCAGCCCCTTGCGGCACGCGTGCAGCTGCGCCAAGTCGATGCGCGGCTTGCCCTGCGCCAGCCCCTCGACCCAGCCCAGGCTCACCAGCCGCACTAGGTTGCGGTAGCCTTCTTGGTCGCGCGCCAGCAACACCAGGTGGTGGCTGCTCTGCCCGCGCTCCAGCGTGTGGTCGCGGCACAGGTTCACCTCGCAGCCGAGGATCGGCTGGATGCCGGCGCGCTTGCACGCCTTGTGGAACTGCACCGCCCCGAACATGTTGCCGTGGTCGGTGAGTGCCAGCGCCGGCATCTGCAGCGCCTTGGCCCGCTCCACCATGCCATCGAGGCGCAGCGCGCTGTCGAGCATCGAGTACTGGGAGTGGACGTGCAGGTGGACGAACTGGTGGTCCATGGCTCAGACGCAGCGTCGCGCCGCCCTGCCAGCCCCTGGGTGCGAGCGGCCTCCAGGATCACAGGAAGACGGGAGGACGGGAAGCGGCAACGGCCAACACCTTCCCGGATTGCCGCCTTCCTGTGTGCCTGATCTCGGGCCTCGTCTCCACGCAAAACGGCGAGGCGCCGCCGCGGATCCCCCGCTGCGGCGGCCCCGCGAGGCTAAGTGCGCGAATCCACGCGCCGGCGGCGGCGCTCCGCGCTCAGCTGGCGGCGCGCTTGGCCCGCTTCTGGGCGACCCGGCAGATCTCGAGCAGGTGCGGCGTGGCGTGACGGCCCAGGCCCTGCTTGTAATCGGCATCCTTGGCCTTGCCCTCCGCGGCGGCGATCGCGTCGATCAGCTTGGCCCGCGAGCCGTACTGCGTCTTGACCTCGCTCAGCACCTCATGCAGGTGCAGCAGCTTCTGGTTGGGGATGCTCTCCAGGCCCTTGTTGACGTTGACCCGGTCGACCCACAGCTCGTCGGTCATCAGAGCCTTGACCGCGGTGATCAGGCCGGCTTTGTCGTTGAAGCGCTCTTTGACGATTTGCAGCGGTGACTTGACCATGGTGCGGGCTCTCCGGGGCACCCCACGGCGCGCGCCGCGGGGGCCGGGTAGGTAGCACGCGAGGTTCGGGCTGCCAAGTCGGCCGCGACCGCGGGCGCGAGGCCACCGCAGCCTGCTCGCAAGCGTCGCCCCGGCCGAGCCCGGTTCCGCTGTCGGTGTAACCGCAAGCATCCGGAACCAGGCCGGCGTGCCGTTGTCCAATCCGGCGTGACCCCTTCCAGCGCCGACGACGCGGAGCTCGAGCCCGGGCCAGGGCTGCCACCCCCGACCGGCGCCGGTCCCGAGGCGGTCGACCCCGAGCTGCTGGCACTGCCCGCGCCGCCGCAAGGCCAGCGCCTGCTCTCGCTGGCGTTGTTGTGCGCGGTGCTGATTGGCGGCGCGGCCCTGCTGTTGCACCTGCGCGCGGACGT
This sequence comes from uncultured delta proteobacterium, assembly GCA_963778655.1. Classification (GTDB taxonomy): domain Bacteria; phylum Myxococcota_A; class Polyangia; order Polyangiales; family JAFGIB01; genus CAVZVA01. The sequence continues at coordinate 21,621 of CAVZVA010000002.1, read as the reverse complement.
GGCGTATGCGTTCGGCTCCGACCACGCCGCCGACATCGGCGAGGCGACGCACGTGCCGCTGGCCGAGCTCACCACCAACCGCTACGTGCGGGTTCGCGGCACGCCGATGCTCGCCGGCATGGTGCGCTACGAGCGCATGCTGTCGGGTCAGGTCTACGCCATTTTTCCGCTCGCCGGGCAGCGCCAGATCTTCGTGCAGCTTCCGGTGGAGGCGCTGCAGGACCCGGCACGTGCGGCGCAAGGGGAGTTCAGCGGGCGACTGATGACCTTCGGGCAGCTCGGCGGCCGCCTGCGCGCAGTGCGCGAGTACCTGGCCGGAGCGATGGGCATGCCGGTGACGAGCGAGTCGTTCGTGGTGCTCGCCGAGGAGCCGCCGGCCGCGTACGGCTGGGCGCTGGCGCTGGCGGCGCTGTGCGCCACCATCGTGGCGCTCGCCGCCTGGCTGATACTGCGCTGGTTCCGCCCGGTGCTGCGCTAGATTGCCGGCGCTCAGACGCCGAACAGCGCCATCCCGTGCTCGAACAGCTTCAGCCACAGCTCGATCAGGGTGGGCCCGAAGAACAGGTACTCGAGCGCCCCGAGTGCCAGAAAGGGCCCAAACGGCAGCTTCAGGTGCCCCATCCACTTCGGCGGCGGATCTCCCTGCGCGTCGTGGTCGTGCTGCTGCTCGTGCTCGTGCTCGTTGTCGTGCTCGTTGTCGTGCTCTTGCTCGTCGCCGTCGTCCCCCTCCGCCGCGTCCGGCCGGGCCGGCGTGAGCCGCTTGCCCGCGAGCAGCGCATAGACCGCAACCAGCAAGCCCTGCAGCGCGCCCGCGAACAGCGCGAACACCGCGCCCTGCCAGCCCAGGAAGGCGCCGATCATCATCATCAGCTTGGAGTCGCCTTCGCCCATGCCACGGCGCCCGAGCAAGGCCTCGTAGGTCCACACGAACAGCACTTGCACCGCCAGAAACCCGCCACCCGCGCCCAGCGCGGCCGCCGCCAGTCCCGGCGGATCGCGATACGCGGCGGTGACCAGCCCCAGCGCGGCCCCGGGCAGCGAGACTTCGTCGGGGATCTCCATCCACTCGAGGTCGACGAAGGTGGCGACCAGCAGGCCTCCGGCAAAAGCGAAATAGCACAGCGCTATCAGCGCCGAGCCGAGCAGGGGCGCGCCTGGCCCGGCCTCGAGCACGAAGCGCTGCGTCACCGCCACGCAAAGCACCGCGCCCAGCGCCTCCACGATCGGGTAGCGCGGCGACAACGGCTTGCCGCAGCAGGCCGTCTTGCCGCGCAGCAGCACGTAGCCGAGGATCGGAATGTTCAGGTAGCCGGGGATGCGCGCCCGGCAATACGGGCAGTGGCTTGCCGGCTTCACCACCGAGAGGCCGCGCGGCCAGCGATAGATGGCGACGTTGAAGAAGCTCCCCCAGGCCGCGCCGAAGGCGAACGCCACCAGCGCGATCAGCACCGGGGGAAGATCGGAGACGTGCAGGTCCAAGCCCAAAGGATCCTCCTCAGATCCTCCTCATAGGGTACCCGCCGCGGGCACGACGAGGCGAAAGATCGCCGAGCGTCGCGCCGCCCGCGCGCGTCCCCGCCGGCGCGGCGGCCGGCTGCTTGCCTCGTCCCGGGGGCCGCTCCAGTATTGCGCCCGGCCAGTGCTCGTCCGGGAGGCGGCGTGACAGGCGACAAGGATCCGCGCGCCGCGCTGTCCGCGGCCAAACGCATCGTGGTCAAGATCGGCAGCCGGGCCATCCTCCAGCCCGGCCGCTTCGATGCGCTGGCCGGCGAGATCGCCGCGCTGATGGCGCGCGGGCACACCGTCGTGCTGGTCTCGAGCGGCGCCGTCGGCATGGGGCGCAAGCAGCTCGAGCTGGAGCAGAGGCCGAGCATCCTGCCGCAGCTGCAGGCCGTGGCGGCGATCGGGCAGCCGCTGTTGATCGTCGCCTATGCGCAGGCCTTCTCGCGCCACGGTATTCCGGTCGCGCAGGTGCTGCTGACCCACGCCGAGCTCGCCGACCGCAAGCGCTACCTCAATGCGCGGCGCGCGATCGATGCGCTGACCGAGCTCGGCGCGGTGACGATCATCAACGAGAACGACACCATCTCGACCGAGGAGATCGAGTTCGGGGACAACGATCAGCTCGCCGCGATGGTGGCGTCGCTGGTAGGTGCCGAGCTGTTGGTGCTGCTGACCGACGTCGAAGGGTTGCTCGACGCCGACAAGCGGCGCGTCCCGCTGGTCAGCGACCTCGCGGCCGCGCGGGCGCTGATCTGGCAGGAAGACAACGGCGTGAGCCTCGGCGGCATGGCCTCCAAGCTCTCGGCGGCCGAGCGTGCGCTGCAGCGGGGGCTGCCGGTGGCGATCGCAGGGGCGGCGGAACCGCAGGTTCTGCGCCGCATCACCGCCGGCGAGGACGTCGGCACGCTCTTGCTGCCGGCGGGCAGCAAGCTCGCCAGCCGCAAGTACTGGATCGCCTACACGCTCAAAGCGCGCGGGACGCTGGTCGTCGACGACGGCGCCGCCCGCGCGCTGACCGATCACAAGCGCAGCTTGCTCCCGGCCGGCATCACCGCGGTGCGCGGCCGCTTTCAGGCCGGCGACGCCGTCGGCATCGAGCGCGCCGACGGCAGCCGGCTCGCGCGCGGGCTGGTTCGCTACGACGCGCGCGACGTGCGGCGTCTCATCGGCGTGCGCTCCGGGGAGATCGAGGCCCGGGTCGGACACTATCAGGGCGACGAGATCGTGCACCGTGACGACCTGGTGATGCTCTGAGCGCCGGCTGCGCAGGCCGCGCAGGTTGGAGCCCGCCTGCATTCCGGCATTCCGCAATCGACGATTGCGCTCTACTATCGGCGCGACCGGGCGCTGCCAGCGAGGGGCCGGCCCGGTCGAGGAGCAGCGCTTGGCGACCAAGACCAGGAAGAGCGGCAAGGGCAAGGCCACGGTAGGAAAGAAGAGCGGCGGCAAGAGCGCCGGCAAAAGCGCCGGCAGCAGCCCGCGCGGAAGCGGCAAGGCCGAGGCAGAGGCGCGCGCGCTGGCGCTGTCGATCGCGGCGGTGGCGCTCGAGCACAAGGCGCTCAACGTCGAGATCATCGACGTGCGCGGCAAGGTCGACTATTCCGACTACGTCGTGGTGATGAGCGGGCGCAGCGACCGCCAGGTGGGCGCGCTGGCGCGGAACATCGAGCAGGACCTCAACGCGCGCGGCACGCGCTGCATCGGGGTCGAGGGGCTGCCGCACGCGAGCTGGCTACTGATGGATTTTGGCGACGTGATCGTGCACGTGTTCCACGAGGACGCGCGCGGCTACTATGATCTGGAGACGCTCTGGATCGACGCCGCCCGGCTTTCGGTCGAGTGAGGGTCCCGCCCCCGGGGCGGCGATCGGCGCCGCCAGGGCAGGCTGGTTGAGATGCGCATCGCGATCATCGCCGTGGGCAAGGTCAAGCAGGTTGGCCTGCGGGCGGAGCTCGACGACTACTTGGGTCGCATCCGCCGCTATGCCGGCTGCGACGAAATCGAGCTCAAGGATGGCCCGGAGCGCGAGCTGATCACGCGTTTCGAGCGAGCCCTGCCGGCGCGCGGTACAGTGGCTGCGCTCGAGGTCGGGGGCCGCGCGTATGATAGCGCCGGCCTGGCGCGCTGGCTGGCCAAGCAGGAGCAGAGCGCGGGCGGAACAGTGGCATTCCTGGTCGGCGGGGCCTACGGCTTGCCGCCCGCCATCTCCAGCAGGGCGCAGCTCCGGCTCTCGCTCTCGATGCTCACGCTCCCGCATCGGCTCGCGCGGCTCGTGCTCGCCGAACAGCTCTACCGCTGCTTTACGATCATGCGGAACGAGCCCTACGCCCACTGAAGGTGGGGGCCCCTAATGGCACGCGACTTGCTTTGCGCGAGCGCGACAGCGGCGGTTCCCCGCGAGGCATCCCCCCCATGCCTCGGAGCCGCCGCTGTCCTTTTCCCAGCACTTACGCGTCTCCGGCGTGCGCGCGCAAGCCGCTCAGCGGTGGCCTGCAGTCGTGCGTGATTGAAAACGGTCATTTCAATAATGAAACCCCCTCTCGATCCACTAGTCGCGCGCGCGCGGCACGCGGCATGATTTCGGATCTGGAAATGGCGGTTTCGAAACTGAAATCCGCGCCCCGGTGTCGCAGTTGTTTTCCGGCGAAAAGCCCAGAGCGAGAGTTGGCACAAGTCTGGCAACAGCGTGCGACCGATGAATCAGCGGCTCCCTAAAGGCTATCCCCCCAGCCTTTGAGCCACTTCATCAGGCGGCTTCGAGAGCTCTCGTCCCCCCGGGGGCTCTCGGCCGCCGGTTTTTTTAGCCCCCTGTGCAGCCGCGAGCGCGGTCGGCCGCAACTGCGCGCAGCCTGATCCGATACCTCGGACATGCGATCGCGCGCCGCGATCTTGGGTGCCTTCACGCGCCTGCTTGCTCCCGCTCGCTGCCCCGGCTGCGATCTGGGGCCGGGCGAGAGCGAGGGTCGCTTCTGCCCCGCCTGCGCGCCCCTGCTCGAGACCGCCGCGCAGCGACCGCCGGCGCTGGCGGCAGCCGCCTATGTGTACGGGGGCCCGCTCGCCGAAGCCCTGCGCCGGCTGAAGTACGGCGGCCGCAGCGAGCTGGGAGCGCCGCTCGGCGCCCTGCTCGCGGACGCGGCCTTGCCGTACGCCGGCCGCGTCGACCGCGTGATCGCGCTGCCGCTGCACCCCGGCCGCCTGCGCGAGCGCGGATTCAACCAGAGCGCGCTGCTGGCGCGCCCGGTCGCACGCGCCCTGGGGCTGCCGCTCGACCTCAGCGGCCTGCACCGGGTGCGGCCCACGCGTGATCAGGCGAGCTTGCCGCGCGCCGAGCGCGCCGCCAACGTGCGCGGCGCGTTCGCGGTGCTCGGCCGCCGTCACGGCGACCGCGTCCTGCTGATCGACGACGTGCGTACCACCGGCGCAACCCTCGCCGCTGCCGCCGAGGCGCTGCTCGACTGCGGCTTCGCCCAGGTGCGCACGCTGGCGCTCGCGCGTGCCGAGCCTTGAGCCCGCGCCCGCGCTTCGGCACGCAACTGCGCGCGGCGCTGGCCGAGACAAAGGCGATCGCATCTCACCCCAGGAGGACACCATGGCACGCTCCCTGATCGCGGGACTGACGTTGATCCAACTCTGCGGCTGCATCCAGGTGCTCGGCACCGGCGTAGACGCTGGCACTGGCGCCGATCCCGCGGTGCCAGTCGAGGCGGCGGGCGACGCTGGGCCTGGAGGCGACGCCGCGCTCGTGCGGCCGCCGACCGGGCTTTCCTATGCAGGGCCGCAAGGCGCGGATCCGGCCGACGCCGGGGCCGCGCACGCGGACTTGGCCGGCGGCGATGGCGGCGTGCCGGCCGCGCTGCCCGACGCAGGCGCGCGCGCAGGCGGCGCCGGGGGCATGGCGGGCAGCACTGCCGCGCCGGCGCCCACGGCCGCCAGGCCCAACACCGCCGGCCAGGTCGTGCTCACCGAGATCATGGCCAACCCCGCGGCGCTGCGGGACGACGAGGGCGAATGGATCGAGCTGTACAATCCGAGCGCGAGCCAGGGCTTCGATCTCGGCGGTTGCACGCTCGATGACGGCGGGGGCACGCCGCGCCCAATCCCGGCGCCGCTGCGGCTTGCGCCCGGCGCCTACGTCACCCTCGCTCGCAGCGATGCGGTCGGCTTTCGGCCCAACGGTGTGCTCAGCTTCTCGCTCGGCAACGGCAGCGATGCGGTCGCGCTCGGCTGCGACGGCGTGGAGATCGACCGCGTGGCCTACGACGGGAGCTTTCCACTGGTGTCGGGCGCGAGCATGTCGCTCGACCCCGCTGCCACCGACGCGCTCGCCAACGATATGGCCGGCGCGTGGTGCGCGGCGCGCGTGAGCTATGGCGGCGACCTGGGCACGCCAGGCGAGGCCAATCCCGCCTGCGATCCGGTCGCGGCCGAGGACGGCGGCGTCGACTGAAGCGCGGCCGGCGCGGCGGGCGCGGCTTTGCCGCCAAGCGGCCGTATGCGATGCTGCCTCGGTGCGTAGCGGGCCTTACGACCGCATTCCGGACGCGCGCGACGGCTTGACCCGGATCGAGCGCGTGGTGCTGCTGACCCTGCAGGAGGCGCAGCGCGAGCTCGGCGACCGCAACGTGCCGACTGCCTTGCTGTACGGGCGCGTGGTCGAGCGCGTCGACATCGGCGTGCAGGAGCTGCAAGCGGTGCTGCAACGTTTGATCGGGCGCTGAGGCGGCCGCTTCGCGAGATGCGCACGAAACGCGGGACGATGGCCGGGACGCAAGGGCAGCCGGCGATCTCGGGAAGCGTGCGGCTCAAGGCGGCGCGCATCGGGGCGATCCTCGACGCGCTCTACCCGCAGGCGCCGATCCCGTTGCAGCACCGCGATCCGTTCACGCTGCTGGTGGCGGTGATGCTGAGCGCACAGACCACCGACAAGAAGGTCAACCAGGTCACGCCCGGGCTGTTCGCGCGGGCCGACTCGCCGCAACGGCTGGCGGCCCTCCCGGTGCCGGCCATCCGCCGGCAGATCCGCACGCTCGGGCTGGCCCCGACCAAGGCGCGCAACCTCCAGGCGATGGCGCGCCAGCTGCTCGAGCGACACGCAGGACAGGTGCCGAGCGACGAGGCCGCGCTCGAGGCGCTGCCCGGGGTGGGTCACAAGACCGCCTCGGTCGTGCGCGTGCAGGCCTTCGGGCTGCCCGCGTTCCCGGTCGACACGCACATCCACCGGCTCGCGGCGCGCTGGGGGCTGTCCTCGGGCAAGAACGTGCTGCAGACCGAGCGCGACCTGAAGCGACTGTTTCCCGCCGCCCAGTGGGGCAAGCGACACCTGCAGCTGATCTACTTCGGGCGCGATCACTGTCCCGCGCGTGGCCACGACCCGGCCGCCTGCCCGATCTGCGCCTGGGCCTCCACGCGATAGCTCGCGGCGGCGCGTCGCCCGGATGCAGCAGGAAGACGGGAAGGCGGGAAGCAGACAAAATCATAGCGGTGCTTCCCGTCTTGCTGTCTTCCTGTGGAATCTCTTGGCCCGCGCGCTGGTTTCCGGACGGCCCCCGAGCAGCCGCTGCTGGCGGGAGCGCCCAGAAGTTGTAAAAGGCAACGGTGCGCGCCGGGGCCGATCAGCCGGTCGCGTGGCGGAATCCGATGCGTTATCTGTGCGTACATTGCGACGAGAAGTTCGAGATCGAAGGCGAAGCCGAGCCGCGCTGCCCCAAGTGCATGCGCGTGCACGGCTTGCGGCCGCTGGCTGCGGCTGCGCCCGCGGCGCGCCCAGCGCGCTCGCGGCGCGCGCTGGTACTCGCACTGCTGGTGCTGGCCGGCATCGGGGGCGCGTCGGGCTACCTGTGGTGGAAGCGCGCGCAGACCCCGGACGCGGCCACCCTCGCGCGCAGCCCGCTCGACCCAGGCGTGCTGCGCCGCGAGCTGCAGCGGCGCGGGGTCAACGCCGGTGAGCTCGCCGCGCTGCTGGTCGCGGACGGTGCGGTCGAGCGCTTCGCGCAGCAGGCGGTGCGCGGTCACGCCACGCCCGAGGACAAGGCGCGCGCCGTGGTCAAGGCGCTGCGCGCCCGCGCGGCGAAGCAGGCCTTCGTGCCCTGGTCGCTGTCGGACCCGCGTCCGGATCCGCCGCCGCGGGTCGCGGCCAAGGTGTTGCAGGCGATTGCCAAGGACGGGGCGCGCGAGCAGCTCTATCCGCTCGAAGTCGCGGCGCTGGCGGTGGCCGCGCTGCGCGCGGTGGACGTTCCGGCGATGGTCGCGGAGGTCTACGCGCTGCCCGGCGAGCGTACCCCGCTCGATCCGTCGGGGCGCTTCGGCTACTTCGCGGCGGCGCTGCCCGCAGGCAAGGGTGGCAAGCTGCGGGTCTTCGATGCGTACGGCGGGCGCCCCGAGCAGGACGGCTGCCAGTGCGCGCTGCTGAGCGATCTGCAGGCGGTGGGCGCGGCGCTGTCGCTGCAGGCCTTGCAGCGGCTCGCGCACAACGAGGATCCGGCGCTCGCGCTGCGGGACGCCGACGCCGCGGTCAAGCTGCTGCCGAGCTCGCCTTCGGTGCGCAGCATGCGCGGCACGGTGCTGCTCTCGAGCGGAGCCAGCGACCTTGGCCAGAACGAGCTGGAGGCGGCGCTGCAGCTGCGGGCGGACGCGCCGCGGCGCAACAACCTGGCGATGGTCTACCTCGCGCTCGGCGACGGCGAGCGTGCAGCGCGCGAGGTGGCGCAGGTGCTGGAGCAGGAGCCGGACTTCGCGCTCGGCCATGCCACACTGGCGGAAATCCACCTCGCGCGCGGCGAGCGCGGGCTGGCCAAGACCGAGCTCGACAAGGCCGGCGAGCTCGACCCCGGCCTGCCCTCGCTGCCGCTGACCTGGGCCCAGTACCACGCGGCCGCCGGCGAGAACGAGCAGGCGATCGTGCAGGCGCAGCGGGCGGTGAAGCTGCGGCCCGACGATCCTCAGGCGCACCTGGTGCTCGCCCGGATCTACCGCCAGGCGGCGCGCTACGACGACATGCGGGCAGAGGCGCACAAGGTGCTTTCGCTGGCGCCCGCGGCGCTCGCGGCGCGCACGCGCGATCTGCTCGGGCGGGTGCTCGGACCGACCGCGCTGGAAACGGAGCCGGGAGCGAGCGCAGGCGGCTCGGCCCAGGCCCAGCCGGCCGAGCCGGCCCAGCCGGCCGCCGAGGCGCTGCCGGACCCCGGCCATCTCGATCTGTCGCAGGCGCTAGAGGGGCACGACGGGGCCGGCCTGCTCGGGGGCCAGCCGGCCAGCCCCAGCGCTGGGACGTTGAAACCCGACGGCGCGCCGCCGAGACTGCATTTGAGTCAGCCCGGGATGCGGTTGAAGCTCGACAGCAAGCCGTAACCGCGCGAGGTGTAGATGGCCGAGCCACACGACGAGCCTCTGGCGAGCAGCGCGCTGGCGGACGCCGAGGCCGCCATGCACAAGGGCAGGGCCGGCTCGCTGGTGGCCATGGCCGGGCTGGGCGCCGCGCTGTTGCTGGGCTTGTTCTTCCTGATGGGAGGCCAGGACCGGGCACGCGTGTACGGCGAGATCGGGCGCCAGATCAACGGGCTCAAGCACGCGCACTTCGATCAGTTCTGGGGCTGTGCGCTGCAGGGCGCGAATGTCAACGACATCAAGTCCAACGCGGAGCTCGAGACGCAGGTCGGCGGCCGCGGCCAGGAGCGCGGGCGCGCCTACGGCGTGCACGTGCGCGAGCACTGCATGCCCAAGCTGGAGGAGATCGGTCCCAAGCTCGACACGTTGATCGTGCCTGCGGATCTGCAGGCGGACGTGAGCGGGTTGAAGCAGGCCAACGCCAGGCTGCGCAGCGCGTTCAGCGCGTACATCGCGTATCTGGACGATCCCGATCTCGACTACGATGAAGCACGCGCGCAGCCGCTGGTGCAGGAGATCGGCAAGGCCTGGTACGACTTCAAGAAGGCGCACGCGGACGTCAACAAGCTGATCAAGCAGCAGCTGAAGTGACCTCGGGGGACGTTGCGGCGGCCGTGGGTGGGGCTGTGCCGGTGCGATGACGACCGCGATTACCACTACACCTACGGCTATGGCCACGACCACGGGTGGACGGAGCGGGGGTCAGCGCGAGGGCTCGCACACGCCGTGTTGGGCGGGGGGGCCCTCGGGGGTGAGGGCTAGCGGGAGGTGGACGTCGACGAAGCCGGGTGGATTGGGGATGGGGAAGCGTAGGCCGCGGGCGGCTGCGATCACGCAGGCTGCGAGCGCGGGGTCGCCGATTGGGTCGTCCCGCAGGCACGCTGCGCCGGCGCGGCCGTCGGCTTCGATGCGCAGTGCGAGCACCAGGCGGCCGCCTGCGCGCGCGCGCCCCTGTGCATTGCGCAAACAGGCTTCGGCCTGGGCGCGCAACGGCCCGAGCGCGGCGACGATCGCGTGGGGGTCGAGCGTGCCTTCGCTGCTCTGCTCGGGCGGTGGGGGCAGCCCGCCGGGGCAATCCTGCGGCGCGGCCTGCGCTGTGGAGGCGGGCAGGCGGGTGCCCGCGGGCAAGGCCAGCGCCAGCGCAACCAGCCGTTCGGCCGGCAGCGCGCGCAGCAGCGCGATCAGCTCGGCCATCGGAGCGGCCGCCTCGGCCGTGACGTACAGCACGCCGTCGGCCGTGCCCGGCATGGCGAGCGCGCGTGCGATCGCCGCCCGCGGCTGCAGCGGACCGTCTCCCGCGCCAGCGGGCGCGGATCCGCTCCGCAGGTACACGCCCTCGTCGGTGAGCCAGAGCGAGAGCGCGGGCGCGTGCAGCGCGCTGGGCGGAAGGGTGGTGAAGGCGACCAGCGCGAGCGTGGCGCCGTCGTCGCCGAGCGGGCCCCAACCCGTCAGCACGCGCACCGGACCGCGCTCGCGCTGCAGCCGGTCGTCGAGCTCGGTCGGCGCGTCGGGCAGCGGATCGAGCGCCGGCATCAGGTCGGCCTGCAAGCTGTAGCCTTTGCCGGCGGTGGCGAGCAGACAGCCTGCGGCCGAGTCGGCGTCGTGGGCCGCGACGCGCAGCGCTGCAGCGCGCACCAGGTCGCCGTAGGTCGCGCGGGCAGCCAGCTGGCGGTTGGGGGGCGCCGGCGCGGGCGGGGCTGCGGGCGCAGCTACAGGCGCAGGCGGTGGTGCCGATGCGGCGGCGGTCGCGGTCGCGGGTGCGGCGAGGGCCGGCCGGGCCGGCGTGACCGGGGGCGCCGCCGCCTGCCTGGCGCTGCACGCCGAGCACGCAGCCAACGCCAGGAGCAGGGAGCTGGCGCGCATGGGCCGCAGCATAGCAGCGCCGCGCTGGCTCGCGCGGCCGCGCGGCGCTGCTGCGGAAAAGTTGCCCGCAGTGAGGCGCTTGGGCATAGCTCGGACGTGTCCTCGCGCCGCGATGTCGCGGGACGGCGCCCTGCGCGGGCCCGCGTGATCAGCTTTCTGCTGGTGTTGCTCGCGCTATCCGCGGGCTCGGCGGCGCTGAGCCCGGTTGCGATTGCGACCCCACGCGCCGGCGCGCTGGCCGCGGCGACCGCGGAGATCAGCCTGCGCCCTCCGCCCGGGCTGCGCAGCCGCTCGCTGGGCTATGCCTGGGACGGCGAGCTCGAGCGGGGCCTGAAGATCCACGAGTCCGACTACGTGCGCTACGTCGGTGAGTACGCGCCCGGCGGCAACTTCTACGGCACCTGGGAGCTGGTGCAGTTGCTGGAACGCGCGGCGCGGCGTGTGACCTTTCGCCTGCCCGGCGCCAGGCTCTCGCTGGGCGAGCTGTCGCGCGAGAGCGGCGGCCACATCGACGGGCACCGCTCGCACCAGAGCGGCCGCGACGCCGACGTCGGCTTCTACATGACGCGCGCCGACGGGCAGCCGTACTACACCTACGCGTTCGCGGAGATGGACGCGCGCGGCCGCGGTCTGCCGCCCAACCAGTACCTGCGCTTCGACGACGCGCGCAACTGGGAGCTGGTGGCCAAGCTGCTGGCCGACGGCGACGCGCGCGTGCAGTACGTGTTCGTAGCCACTTACTTGCGCCAGCGCTTGCTGGACGAGGCGGCACGCCGCCATGCGCCGGCGGTCTTGATCGAGCGGGCCAAAGCGGCGCTGGTTCAGCCGGCACACGGCAACCCGCACCGCAGCCACTTCCACGTGCGCATCTACTGCGCTCCGGCCGACCGCCGTGTGTGCGAGGACCGGGCCCCCTTCTGGCCCTGGTACCCCGGCACGCCCCCGGGCGGCCAATTTACCGCCTTTGGCCACCCGGGCCGCGCAGAGCCCTGACCCGCCCCCGCATCCCAGGGCCCGCACCGGCCTTCCCAACCCCCCGGGTGCCTCCGCCTGTGCATATGGGGTACACTTCGAGCTACCCATGGGGATGCGCACGGTCATCACCGCGCTGGCCTGCTGGTCGGCTGCGATGCTGGGTCCCGCCGTCGCGGTGGCGGGCGACACGCAGCTCACGCGTGCGGAGCTCGCGCGGCTGGAGCGCGAGCAGCGGGTGGAGCGCCGCGTCACCCTCCAGCGCGGCGGGCTGCGCCTGATCGGCGGCACCAGCTGGCAGGTGATCGACGCCCCGCCCGACGTGGTGTGGCAGGCTTTGCTCGACACCGAGCACTACAAGCGCATGCTGCCGCAGGTGGCGGAGGTGCGCCTGGTGCGAGAAGCGGGCGACAGCCGAACCGTGTTCGTGCGCCACGGCGGGCCGATCGTGCAGCCGAGCTACTACCTTTCGGTGCAGATCGACCGCCGCGAGCACGGTCTGACCTTCCACGTGGACGAGTCCCGGCCGCGCAGCATCCGCGCCGCCTGGGGCTTCTACGCGCTGCGCCCGCACGGCGCGCACAAGTCGCTGCTGGTCTACGGCGTGATGGCCGACATCGGCGACGGGCTGGTCAAGGCGATGGCGCGGCCGCTGGTCCACGAGTGGATGATGAAGGTACCCACGCTGGTCAAGCGCTTCGTCGAGGGCAGCGGCCGCTACATCTACAAGGACCACACCCCGGTGGCCCAAGGCGTGAGCCAGGCGCGCGACCCCGCTTCGGGCTGAAGCCCTCGCCAGCTGAACTCCAAGCACCCGGAACTATTGAGGCTCCGCGGAAGATGGAGGCGGCCGGTGGCCAATCCGTGGCCAATGGAGACGTAGTGATGCCCCAGCAGATCTTGCGGGGTGGCTCGGCGTACGCGTTGGAGCGCAGAGCTCAAATCTCCGCTCGGCCAGCGATCGCTGCGTGCTCGAGGTAAAACCACGCTCGCGATGGAGGTGAGGAAGACGATTCCCGAACGCGATGCTGCCGACGAACGGGCCGGCGTGCTCGGGCTCGCCGGGACCGCCGTGGTCGTCGGCGCGTGGGCCGGCCTGGTAGTGTCGCTCGTTCCGACTCGCGCTGCGCCTCGCGACCGCTGGCGTGACCGCCTCGTCGCCGCCTCGCACACGCTGCCGGGCTCGCTCGGGCTAATGCTCGTGGCGGGAGGCGTGTGCGCGTGCGTGACCGCGGCGGCGTGGCTGGTGCGTCGCTACTCGCCCTTGGCGTCCGGCAGCGGAATTCCCCAGGTCGAAGCGGCGCTGGTCCACGAGAAACCGTTCGCGCCGCTCGCGCGCCTGATCGTGGTCAAGTTCGCGGGCGGCGTCTTCGCGATCGGCTCGGGGCTGGCCCTGGGCCCGGAGGGACCGAGCGTGCAGATGGGCGCGGCCGGCGCGCGCATCCTCGCCGATGCGTTGCGGCGGCCGTGGCGCGACGTGCGGGCGCTGATCGCGGCCGGTGCGGGTGCCGGGCTGGCGGCGGCGTTCAACGCGCCGATCGCGGGTGCGGTGTTCGTGCTCGAGGAGCTGGAACGGCGCTTCGAGCGCCGTACCGCCGTCGCCGCGATCGGCGCCTCGTCGGCCGCCATTGTCGTCTCGCGTTTGATCCTTGGCGACGCGCCCGTTTTTCCACCTCGTTCGGCACGCCATCCGGGACCGGCTCGCTTCGTTACGCCGCGGCGGCCACCTGGCCGATCGACATCGTGGTCGGAGCGTTCGTGGGCGCCGCGGCGGCCACGTACAACCGGCTGATCCTCGCGATCGCCGACGCCGCGGAGCGGATCGGTTCGCATCGTGGTGAAGGGCATGCTGCCTTGATCGGCGCCGCGGTCGGCATCGTGGCGTGGATCTCGCCCGCGCTCGTGGGGAGCGGCTCCGACATGACCATGCGGCTGCTGGCGGGGGACCTCGCGGTCGCTGCGATCCCGGCGTACTTCGTGGTGCGCTACGCACTCGGTGCGGTCTCGCATTCCGCCTTCACCCCGGGAGGACTGTTCGCGCCGCTGCTGCTGCTGGGCGCGCAGCTGGGACTCGTGTGCGGCACCATGGCGCACGCGCGCCTTCCCCGGGATCGACATCGATCCGTTGTCGTTTGCGGCGGTCGGCATGGCTGCCTTCTTCGTCGGCGTGGTGCGTGCCCCAATTACCGGCATCGTGCTCGTGATCGAGATGACCGCCGCGTTCACCAGCCTGCTTCCGATGTTGGCCGGCAGCTTCGCCGCGATGATGGTGGCGCAGTGGATGGGAAGCGCGCCGATCTACGACTCGCTGCGCTCGCGCTTGCTCGGCGCGCCGGGGTCGCCGCTGGCAACGGGAGGGCGAACGCGCCCCCCGTGACCAGCGAGTGACCCGGGCCGCGCGCGCTGGTTGGTGCGTGGGCTTCGGGCGCGTTCTTGGCCAGGCCGATCACACCGCAGGCGCTGCGCCCGCCGGCCGCGCCCATGGGCGGGGACTTGGGGTCATTGGGCTTTTCGTGCACGACGACCGAGCGGCCGACGATCGAGTACTTGCCCTGCAACGAGGCGTCCGCCACCTGACCTTCGAAGTGGGCAACGCCCTGTTTGTTCGCGTCGAGGTCACCGAGGTTGCCGGTGATGCGTGCGATGTTCGCCGGCGGATGCTCCGAGCTGCCAGAGAAGTTGAGGTGCGTGCCGGTCTGCTCGGCATTGCCGCCGCAGTCGCCGTATAGATGCACGTGGAAGGCGTGCTTGCCGGGCGGTAGGCCCTCGAGGTCGGCGGTGACCTGAAGCCCGCCGCCTTCGAGCGCGCGAAACGCGACCTTGCCCCGCGCCGCGCTGCTCGCGGGCGGGCTCAGCATGGCCACGGCGTCGCGCGCCGGCATCGCCTGCTTGGCGCCCGGGTGGAGTTGATGGAACGCCGGGCCGGCCAGCTGCCAATGATGCTTCTTGTACAGGGCGCGAAGCGTCATCGTATCTGCGAGCAGCTGGTTGAGGTTGTCGACCGTCGCCGCGCACACCTATTCCGAAAGCGCGATCGGCATCCTCGCGAGGTGCCCGAACGGCTGGACCTCACCGGCTGCGCCTGGTTCAGCACCGCGTCGGCGTCGAGCACTCGTGTCGTCATGGTCTCGGCTCCGGGATATCCCGCTCCCTCCGGTGCCCGCGCCGGGCTCCCGCGGACGTTACCCCGCGGAGTCCGTGCCGGCCCGCCCCGCTGCGCCTATCAGAGCAGGGAAGCGCCTGCCGACCTATTGGACGAAGGTATCGCGGTCTACTATCGAACCGCGGGTGTCTACTGTTGCAGGAACTGGTGAGCGAACGCGACCGCAATCGAGCCTTCGCCCACCGCGGAGGCCACCCGCTTGACGGTGCCGCTGCGAACGTCGCCCACAGCGAAAATCCCGGGCCTGCTGGTTTCGAGCAGATACGGTGCTCGCGCGAGCGGCCACCTGGCGCCCGCGAGATCCTCCACCGAGAGGTCCGCGCCGGTCTTCACGAACCCCTTCTGGTCGAGGGGGACGCAGTCGTTCAGCCACGAGGTGTTCGGCGCAGCGCCGGTCATGATGAAGAGATGACTGGCGCCGATGGTCTCGACGTGCCCGGTTCGTTCGTCCCGCCATCGAATTCGTTCGAGCCTGCCGTCGCCTTCGACGGCGATCACCGTCGTCAGCGTGCGAAGGCAAATCGCCGGGTGCGCTTCGATGCGGCGGCTCAAATATCGCGACATCGTGGCACCGAGCCCGGGCCCGCGTACCAGCATGTGCACGCGCCTGGCGGTGGACGCCAGGAAGACCGCCGCCTGGCCCGCGGAATTGCCCCCACCGACGACCGCCACCTCGTCGCCGGCACACAACTGTGCCTCCATCGAAGTGGCGGCATAGTAGACGCCAGCGCCTTCGAACAGAGAAAGACCATCCACCTGCGGCTTCCTGTAGTGCGCGCCGGTCGCGACAATCACGGCGCGCGCCGTGATCCGTGGCCCCTCGTCGATGTCGACGACGTAGCGCCGGTCGTCGCAGGTCAGTCGTGTGGCGCGTGAGGCGACGACCACCTGTGCCCCGAATTTCAACGCCTGCGAATACGCGCGGGTCGTCAGCTCGAGACCGGAAATGCCCGTCGGGAAACCGAGGTAGTTCTCGATGCGGGAGCTCGACCCTGCCTGACCCCCGGGCACGTTCGACTCAATCACGAGAACGTTGAGGCCCTCCGACGCTCCGTACACCGCCGCGGCCAGTCCGGCAGGCCCGGCGCCCACAATCGCCAGGTCAGCCACACGGGTTGCATCGAGTCCGTCGTTGAGCCCGAGACATTCGGCAATCCGAGCGTTCGTCGGCCGATGGAGGACCGCGTGCCCGCGGCAGACGACGATCGGGATGCCGGCGGCGCGGGCGTCGAATCGGTCGATCATCTCCTGCGCGTCTGGATCGCGATCCACGTCCAAATATTGGAAGGGATGTCCGTTGCGGATCAGAAACTCCCTCACGTGGAGCGTCTCCGGGTCGTGCGTCGATCCGACGACGACCACATCAGCCAGATGGCCAGCGATGAGGCCGAGGCGGCGCTGCAGAAACGCGCCCAGGAGGATCTCGCTCAGTTCCGCATCGGTCTGCACCAACTCGAGCAGCGGTTCCCGGTCGATTTGGATTACCTCGCCGGGATCGGACACCCGCGCGCGGAAGATCGACTGGCGGCCCGTGATCACCGAGCATTCACCGGAAAACTGGTGCGGCGCGTGGGTCGCGATCAGCGTGTCGCCCGGCTCGGGCCGCACCACCTGCAGCGCGCCGGACAGGACGACGAACAGCGGAATGCCCCGGTCCCCCGCGTCGTAGAGCACTTCACCGCGCACCGTCTGACGACGGCGTCCGCGAGCCTCCATCCTGGCGATCTGTGCCGGCGTCAGGGTCGGAAAGGCATGCCTCGGATCCACGACGGTGGACGCCAGAAGACTCAGCGCTGAGTCGCGGGCGTCCACTATGGCTCCGCGTCGCGACCGCTGTGGTCCGGCCGCACCTTCAACCTCGCGGCCATCGTGACCAGAGTCGCAAGAGAATCCGCCTGCATCTTGCGCATCAATTGCCCGCGGTGGGCCTTCACCGTGATTTCGCTGATGCCGAGCTCGGCACCGACCTGCTTGTTCAGCAAGCCGGTGACGACCAGCGCCATCACCTCGCGCTCGCGCGGCGTCAGCGAGTCGTAGCGTCCCCGCAGAATGCGCATCTCGGCCTGCTCGTGCAACACGGCTCGGCTGCGTTCCACGCACTGCCGAATCGTCTCCACGAGGACGTCGTCGTCGAACGGCTTCGTCAGGAACTCTGCGGCCCCCGCCTTCATCGCGCGGACCGTCGTCGGGACGTCACCGTGCCCGGTGATGAAGATGATCGGCATGTCCGTGCGCTCGCGGATCTGCTCCTGGAGCTCGAGGCCGGTGAGACCGGGCAGCGAGACGTCGAGGATGAGACAACAGGCACCGGCGTGGCTGGGGTGCGCGAGAAAGTCCGGTGCCGAGTCGAAGGTGACCGCCTGCCAGCCAGCCGCGCCGATCAGCAACTCGAGCGACTCGCGCACAGAGACGTCGTCGTCCACGACGAAGACCGTCGCCGCTGCGTGTGGCGTGCTCACGGGGTCCATCCTACCGTCTGGTGCCGGCGACATCATCGCCTCCTCCCAGCGCTGCCGTGAGCGCGTCGAGCAGAACCGTGTCCCTCAGCGGCTTGAACAGACACGCGACCGCTCCCCGAGCGACGAGGCGCGGCCCGAGCGATTGGTCGCCCTGTGCCGTGATGAAGACGGTCGGAATGCGGTGCCCGCGGCGCAACAGTTCCTGGTGGAGATCCGGGCCGCTCAACCCGGGCAGGCCGACGTCCAGGAGCAAACAGTCGGCTCGGGCGACGGCACCGGAGTCGAGGAAGGCCTCGGCCGATGGGAACGCCTCGGTATCGAAGCCGCAATACCGCAGGAGGTCCGGCAGCGACTCGCGGACCGATTCATCGTCGTCGACGACAATCACGAGCGGCCGGGTGTTCTGCCGGTGGTCCACGGCGTTCCTTCTGTTCATCGCGGGGTTCGTTGCGGGACAACACTCTGCATTGCATGAGCCTGGCAGCTTCCCGGAAAGCGATCCATCAGACCTTGGTATCGGGTCGCACGACCGCGCCGGACCAGGAGCCCCGCGGCCAGCACCGGCTGTCGCCCGCCCCCGCTCGACCGTCGGCGATGTCAGGCCCGCAAGGCGTCCTGGATGTCTTCAGGCGTGCACGGGATGGAAAACGCAAACGTCGCTCCCGGTCCCTGGTTCGGCGCCGCCCACAGACGGCCGCCGTGCCGCTCGATGATGGAGCGGCTGACGGACAGTCCGATTCCCATCCCGTCGCTTTTCGTGGTGTAGAACGCGTCGAACAATCGATTGACGGCGGCTGGGTCGAGCCCGGTGCCGACGTCCTGCACCGTCAAGCGCACGCGGTTCGGCTCGTCGCGCTCCGTCCGGATCACCAGGTGCCTGGGTCGGTCCTCGACGCCGCTCATGGCGTCGGAGGCGTTGCGCATCAGGTTCAAGATGACCTGCTGGAGCTGCACGCGGTCCCCGGTGACGGGGAGGGCGTCGCCGTCCAGCTGCGTCTTGAGCACGACGCGGCAACGCTGCAGATCGTTCGACAACAGCGAAATCACCTCGCGGACGGCGTCATTGAGATCCAGGATCTCGGACGTGACGGCCCGGTTGCTGAAGAGCGCTCGCAGGCGCGAGACGACATCGGCCGCCCGATTCCCGTCGCGAATCGTCCGGCGCGCCGTTTCGAGCGCGCCGCTGACGTTCGGCGGGTCGGCCGTCAGCAGCCGGACGCACGTGCCGGCGTTGGTGATGATCCCCGACAGGGGCTGATTGACCTCGTGCGCGATCGACGCCGTCAACGCGCCGACGCTGATGCTCCGGGTCACACGCGCGAGCTCCGAGCGCGCCTCGTCGAGCGCCTGATCCGCCAGGTGGCGCTGCGTGACGTCCTGTATCGCTCCGACGCACTCCTGGCGAGCATTCGGATGGTGCACCACATTTCCGAGCGTTCTGGTGTGCTTGATTCTGCCGTCCGGCATCTGCAGGCGGAATTCGCACTCGAGCGTTCCGGCGCTCCCTCGGGCACGGGCAATCAACTGGTCGAGGACCGGACCGTCATCGGGATGAACGCGGGCGCGCATGTGCTCGAGCGTGATCTCTCGGTGCGCGTCGAACTCGAAGATGCGATAGAGCTCCTCGGAAAAAGCGATCGCGTCGGCGTCGAGGCGCCAGGAGAAGCTGCCGGTCGCACTGATCCGCTGCGCGTCTGCGAGCAGCGCTTCGCTGCGGCGGAGCGCGTCTTCCGCCCGCTTTCGCCCTTCGATGTCGGTAATCAGGAAGTACCACCGGATGATGCGCCCGTCCGAGTCTGCGAGCGGCGTGCCGCGAATCTGAAACCAGCAATACACACCATCGAAGCGGCGCAGATGGTTCTCCATCTCGAACGGGGTGCCGGTGCTGAACGCCTTAGCCATGGCGGCAACCACCTGCGGCATCTCATCCGGCGGGACGAAGTTGCCGCTCTTCCAGCCGTTCAGCGCCGCCGCGGAGTCGCCAAAGAATTCCGCCATGCGGCGGTTGATCTGCCTCACGTCGCCCGTCGGTCCCAAGACGGCGACCTGCGCCGGAATGCTGTCGACGATCAACCGGGCCTCGCGCTCGCTGTGCCGGAGCTCTTCCTGCGCCTGCTTCCAGTCATGGATGTCGGCGACGCTGCCGTGCCATTTCAGGATGCGCCCGTCCTCGTTCCGCAGGGGGAGCGCGGTGACGGCGCACCAGCGGTAGCGGCGATCCGTGATCCGAAACGTCCTGACCTCGACCCGGTATTCGGTCCCGTCGGCGATGCAGGCACGCCAGATCGGGGTGATCCGTGCCGCATCGTCAGGATGGATGGCCTTCCGCCAGCCCTCGTCCGCGACGTCGTGCGCGGAGAGGCCTGTGTACTCGAGAAAGCGCGCGTTGCAGTAGTCGACCGCACCGTCGGCCGTGGCGCTCCACAACATCTCCGGAATGGTCTCGGTCAGTTGCCGAAGCTCGCGCTCCTGGACCGCCAGGGCATCTGTGGCTCGCTTGCTGTCTTCGATCTCGAGATTGATGCCGTACCACTTGAGAATCGTCCCGGACTCGTCGTGCAGCGGATTGGCACGGAAGAGAAACCAGCGGTACTCTCCATCCCATCTCCGCAGGCGCGCTTCGGCGGCTCCAGCCCGTCCGGAGCGCATCATCCGCTGCCACGTGCCGGTCAGGCCGTCCAGGTCCTCCGGGTGAACGGCAGCCGTCCAGCCCCAGCCGGTCGCCCGTTCCGCGGAGAGCCCGATGAAGTCCAGATAGCGTTGGTTGAAGAACTCGGCGGTTCCGTCGGGACGGGCGGTCCAGGCGAGCGCGGGAATGGTCTCGATGATCAAACGGGACTCACGATCGCGCTCGCGAAGCGCGACTTCCGCCCGCCGGCGCTCGGTGATCTCGTTCTGCAACACCGTGTTGGCCGTCGCAAGCTCACTCGTGCGTTGCCTCACACGTTCGTCGAGATCGGCGGCGAGTCGCTTCTGCAGAGCGAGGACACGGGTCTGCTGCAGTGCCATCGCCGCTTCATTGGCAGCAACCTGGATCAGCAGAGCCTCGGTGTCGGCGGGAAAATCCGGCCGTTCAGAACCGGCGACCACCACTCCGCTTTCGCCGACGACCCCGAGCGGAACGGACGCGACCCGAATCCTGGCGTCGCCGATGCGCAGCTCAGAGCTCGGCAACCAGGGCGCAGCTCCGATGGCCGGCGTCCCGAGCGCGTCCATCAGCTCCTGGGCTCGCATTGCGCCTTGGAACGGCGGAGTGACCCGCAGCGCTTCGAGCGGCGCCGCGCCATCCGGCTCGATCTTCCGGACCAGCAGGAAAGCGAGTCCGAGCATCCCGAAGAGCGCGTCCGCCAGGGTTGCAAGGATCTGCGGCGGTTCGGCGCCGGCCCAGACCGCGGGCAGCCCCACCACGCTCACGAGGTCGTTCAGGCAGCCGCGCAGTCGCGTGAGGTCGTCCGGCGAGGGCGCGGTCGGTCCGTCCACCTCACGCCTCCGGGTCGGGGCGCGACGGTCGCGCTTCTCGCCGCTGGCGGAACCGCGCGAGGAACTGCTCCGGAGGGATGAAGAACGGATTGCGCTGCAGCAGACCTCCGACGATCACCATTGGGTGCGTCCGCACGATATCGATCAACGCGTCGCCGCGGAACTGTGAGGCGCGATAGGTGCAGATGACGGCGTCGTCGTGATGGCGCCAGACGTCGTTGACGCGGGCTTCGAACTCGATGACGTCGTCGACGAGCGCCGCCTCGGCGGCCCAGTCCATACGGCAGACAATGCGATTGCGACGAAATCCGTCGTTCGCCGCGCTGCCGGCGATCTGCTGGAAGACGCCCAACATCCGGTCCTGGTCGAAGCGGCCCTCCACGAGGTAGGTACGGCTGTTGACCCGCAGGTCGAGCTGACCGGTTCGTTCAGCGGCCGCCGTGTCGATTCCAACCGCCGCGAGGCGCGACAAGTGATCGTCGCGTTGATCGTGGTTGATGAGGTGGATGCCTTTGTCGCCGCAGCGGAAGCCCTGCCGGATGAACGGCAGCAGCACCCGGTACTCCTCGTCATCGTCGTTGAACAGGGCGCAGACGTGGCGCACGTCGTCGAGCGTCGAGCCTGCGAGAGAAATCCGTTCGCCATCCGGCATGGTGATCGGGCCTGCTCTCCCCGTCGGCCCCACCCTAGCACTTTTGGTGCGCCCGGCCGCCGCAAATCGACGGTCGCGGATGAACGGCGCGCGACCGGACACGCGCCTGACATGCCGTCGCGCAACCAACCTGTTTCCATGAAGTT
>CAVZVA010000001.1:0-89015 GCA_963778655.1 uncultured delta proteobacterium | reverse complement strand
CCGTGAAGCGCGACCTGACCGCGGTGCCGCTGATCGCGTTGCTCGGATTTGCCCTTCTCGAGGTGGCTGCCCATGCGCTGGCGGTCGCGCGCGTGCCCGAGATGCGAGACTGGCGTGCGGCCGCGGCGTTCGTGCGCGCCCGGCTGGCTCCGGGCGACCTGCTGGTGTCCGCGCCGCGCTGGACCGATCCGCTGCTGCGCGAGGTGCTCGGCGACAGGATCGACCTCGCGATGGCCGGCCGTAGCGACACCGCGCGCTACCAGCGGCTGTGGGCGCTCTCGATCCGCGGTGCCCGGCCGCGCGAGGCGCCCCCCGGCGCCGCCTCGCTGCAGCAGCGCTTCGGGCGCGTGCTGGTCGAGCGCTGGCCGCTCGGCCCGAGCCGCGTCCTGTACGACTTCGGCGAGCACCTGCCCCAGGCTGAAGTCAGCGTGACGCTGCGCGGCCGCGCGCAGCCCTGTCGCTTCGGGCTCCACCCGCCGCCCGGTGGCGGCGGCCTGGGTGTCGGGGTGCTGCCACCACGCCAACGCTTCGCCTGTGAAGCCACGCCCGCGGTGTGGGTGGGCAGCGTGGTGATGGAGGATCTGGCGCTGCAGCCGCGCAGCTGCGTGTACGCGCCGCCGCCGGGGCGCGAGCCGCTGCGCGTCGCGTTCGCGGACGTGCCACTGGGTGGGCGCATCGTGCTGTACGCCGGCCTGTACTACGAGCACGAGCGCATGCGCGAGGGCGGGCCGGTGCTGGTGCGGGTGTTGATCGACGGGCGCGAGGCCGGCCGCATGCTGCACCGCGACGGCGACGGCTGGAAGCGCCTGCAGCTCGCCACCGAAGGCGGCCGCGGCGAAGTGGCGTTCGAGGTCAGCGCGCAGGACCCGCGCCGTCGCAGCCTGTGCTTCTCGGCCCAGGTGCGCAGCGGGTCCGCCGACAGGGCCGGGTCGGAGTCGCGATGAGGCCGACCCCCGCGACCCGTCGTGATCACGCGTTCGGCGCGGCCCTGTGCGTGCTGTACGTCGCGGCACTGCTGTACAGCGCGCCCGATCTCGGTCTGTCGCGGGACGAGGGCATGTACGTGGTCGCCGCGCAGTCCTACGCCAGCTGGATCTCGCTGCTCGCACACGACCCGGGCGCGGCGCTGCAGCCGCTCGCGATCGATCGCCACTTCGCCGTCAACCACGAGCACCCGCCGCTGTGGAAGCTGCTGTTCGCGCTGAGCTCGATGCTCGACCAGAAGCTTTCGCTGTTCAGCCGCGAATCGCTGGCCTATCGCTTTCCGGGCATGCTCTCCGCCGGCCTGTTGTTGTGGCTGATCTACGTGTTCGGCACCCGTTGCTATGGCCGCCGCGCCGGGGCGTTCGCCGCGTTCGCGTTCGCGCTGATGCCGCGCGTGTTCTATCACGCTCACCTCGACGCCTTCGACGTGCCGATCACGCTGATGGTGACCGCGGTCACCTACGCCTACTATCGCTCGCTGCGCGAACGGCGCTGGGCGCTGTGGTGCGGGGTGCTGTTCGGCCTGGCGCTCGCGAGCAAGCACAACAGCTGGCTGCTGCCTGGCATCTACGCCATCCACTTCGCGCTGGTCACGCTGCTGCAACGGCGGCGGCGCGCGCTCGGTGCCGAGGCCCAGGGCGTGCGCGTGAGCGCCGCGCCATACTGGCTGCTCGCGATGGTGCTGCTCGGGCCGCCGATCTTCATCGGGAGCTGGCCTTGGCTGTGGCACCACACGCTGGAGCGCATCGGCGATTACGCCGCGTTTCACCTGCACCACGAGTACTACAACATGGAGTACTTCGGGGTGAACTACTTCTGGCCGCCCTTTCCGTTCTCGTTCCCGTGGGTGATGACGCTGTACACGGTGCCGGTGACCACGCTGCTGCTGGGTCTTGCCGGAATGGTCGCGGCGGGCAGGCGCGAGCTGCAGCGCATCTTGGCGCTGCTGGCGCGCGGGCCGCGGGCCGCGGGCGGCGACGACCCGCTGTGCACCTTCAGCCTGCTGTTCGGCTCCGTGCTGGCGCCGCTGCTGGTCATCGCGCTGCCTTCGACGCCGATCTTCGGCGGGACCAAGCACTGGCTGACCGCGTATCCGTTTCTGGCGCTGTTCGCCGGCCACGGCTTCGCTCTTGCGCTGCGCGCCTTCCAGTCGGGGCGCTCGCGCATGTCGCAACCGCTGGTCGCGCTCGGCGCCGGCGCGCTGCTCTTGCTGCCGGCCGCGGTCGAGACCCGCCACAGCCATCCCTTCGGGCTGTCGCACTACGGCATGGCCGCCGGCTTCGTGCCGGGCGCGGCCGACCGCGGGATGAACCGGCAGTTCTGGGGCTTCACCACCGGCAGCCTGGTCGATTTTTTCTACGAGCACCTGCCACACGGCGGCAGGGTCTACGTGTGTGACACCACCGAGACCTCGTTTCGCATGCTCGCCCGCGACGGCTTGCTGCCCCACACGATCGTTCCGACCCGCGATATCGCCACCGCCGACTACGCGATCGTGCACCACGAGCTGCACTTCCTCGACGTCGAAGTCCAGATCTGGTCCAGCTACGGAACCACGCGGCCGGTCTACGTGCTGGCCTACGACGGAGTGCCAATCATTAGCGTGTACGAGAACCCGCGGCACGCGCGCGCGCGCGGCGCGGCGCCGCGCTGAAGCACGCACATGTGGGGCGCCCTCGGCCCGCGCGGCACTGGGCTGGCGCGCTCGGTGGCGCTTTCGACCACGGTCGTGGACGCGGGCGCCACAGCCGGGCCGCGGCGGCGCGTTTTCGGCCCTGCGCTGGCCCTGCACCGCCCTGGCACGCGGCCTGCAACGTCGGCTGCGGAGGAAACGCATGGACAGCCCCACCGAAACCGCGAGTCAAACCCTGGCCGAGCGCGTCCGCTCCGAGCGCCCGAGCGGTCGCCCGGAGAACCGCCGCCGCGACCGCCGCTTCACCGTTCCGGGAAGCCTGGTGCGCATGCCCTGCAAGCCGTTCCAGGTGTGCGGCGCGGAGGTCGACACGCGCGAGATGCTGTTCGGCATGCTCCCCGCGTTCTGGTCGCAGCGCCGCGACGTGGTGAACCTGAGCAAGGGTGGGCTCGCGTTCGAGTGCCGCTGGCCGGTGGCGCGCGGGCGCAGGCTGCGGCTGCAGCTGTGGGTGCCCGGTCTGGACGAGCCGCTCGAGTTGCAGGGCGAGACCCGCTGGTGCAAGCGCCTGCTGGGCCGGCTCTACCACGTGGGTGTGCAGTTCGACGCGTTCTCCGACCGACCGGGCATGAACCCGCCGGCCGCGCTCGACGCGCTGCGGCAGCTCGAAGCCCGCTACGCGTGATGGCGGGGCGCAACACCCCGCGAACGTGAGCCGAATTACCGCTGCGCCGGCTCCACCCGTGGCGGGCCGCGCGGGCGGCGCTCGCCGCGTTTGACAGCGGACGGGTCCTATCCCAGCCTCGCGGCGGATGACTCCGAGGCAGAGCGAGGAGGCCCTGTACGCGCAGCTCAGCGATCCGCGGTTGCGGGAGCTGACCGAGTGCGCGCTCGACCTGCTGGCGGTCACCGACGCGGACCTGATCCTGCGCTACGTCAGCCCCGCGACCGAGCGCGTGCTGGGCTATGGCCTCGACGAGCTGCGCGGGGTGCTCGGCCTCGACCTCGTGCACGCAGACGACCTCGCGCGCACCCAGCAAGCGGCGGCGGAGCTGCTCGCGGCGCCCGAGGCGACTGTGCGCTTCGAGGTCAGGGTGCGGCGCAAGGATGGCGACTACCGCCGGCTGGACCTGGTCGGCTACAACCTGCTCGGCAACCCGGCGATCGGAGCGCTGCTGGTCAGCGCGCGCGACGTGACCGAGCAGCACCAGCTGCTGGCGGCCCTGACCGAGCGCGAGCATCGCTTCCGCATGCTCGCGGAGAACGCGCGCGACGTCGTCGCCCGTTACCGCCTGCTGCCGAGCCCCGAGATCGAGTACATCAGCCCCTCGGTCGAGCGGATCACCGGCTACTCGCCGGCCGAGCTGTACGCCGACCCGCTGGCGTACCAGCGCATGATCGCGCCCGAGGATCGCGAGCGCCTGACGCGCCTGGTGAGCGGGAACGCGCGCGACGAGCTGAGCCGTCCCCAGACCCTGTGCTGGATCCGCAAGGACGGCGCCAGGGTGTGGATGGAGCAGCTCACGGTGCTGCTCTACGACGGGCACGGCCAGCTGGCCGCGGCCGAGTGCAGTTGTCGTGACGTGACCGAGAAGGTCGCGCTCGAGGCGCAGCTGCGTCAGGCGCAGAAGCTGGAAGCGATCGGAACGCTGGCAGCGGGGATGGCGCACGATCTCAACAATCTGTTGATGACCATGTTCGCGCACATCGGGCGCATAGAGACGCGCCTGCAGGAGGACGCGACTGGGTCCGACTCGCTGCGGGAGCTCAAAGCGGCCGGCCGCCGCGCCGCGCTGCTGACCGAAGAGCTGCTGGCCTTCGCCCGCAAGGGCGTGCGCATGGCCGAGGTGGTGGATCTGCACCGCTGCATCGCGCAGGACGAAGCTATGCTGCGCGCCTTGCTGCCAGCCGAGGTGGCGCTCGAGCTCGAGCTGGCGGCGGCGCAAACCCGGGTCCGCGTCGATCGGGGCCAGCTCGATCAGGTGCTGCGCAACCTCACCATCAACGCGCGCGACGCGATGCCAGAGGGCGGCCGCATCGCGCTGCGCACCGCGGACGCGGGGCCCGGGCGCATCATGCTCTCGGTGCAGGACAGCGGCGCCGGCATCGCCCCCGCCGACCTGCAGCGGGTGTTCGAGCCGTTCTTCACCATTAAGCAAGGCAGCGGCGCCTCTGGGCTGGGTCTGGCGGTGGTCTATGGCATCGTGCGGCGCTTCGGCGGCAGCATCGTGGTGCAGAGCCCGGCCGGCGAGGGCGCGCGCTTCGTGATCGAGCTGCCGACCACCGAGGAGGCCCTGCCCGCAATCCTGCCCGAGCGCGCGGACGCACTGGCGACGCACGCCGGAAGCGGCGAGACGGTGTTGCTGGTCGAGGACCAGCGCCCGGTGCGCGAGGTCTTGGCCCAGGTACTGCGCGACGCCGGCTACCGAGTGCTGCAGGCGGAGAGCGGCGAGGCCGCGCTGAGCGCGGTGCACGGGCAGCCGATCGACGCGCTGATCACCGACATGGTGATGCTGGACATGTCCGGCGCCGAGCTGGTGGAGAAGCTCCGCGACGCGCAGCCCGCGCTGCCCGCCCTGTGCATGTCCGGCTACGCCGGCGACCAGGTCGACGTGCGAACCACGCCAGACGCCCGCACCGTATTCCTGGCCAAGCCCTTCCTACCGGACGAGATGCTCGCCGCCCTCGGCCGCTTGCTGGCCTGACGACCCGAGTCAGACCGGCGTTTCGTCCTCGCGCCGGCGGTCGCGGGCACGGGCTGCGCGCCGCGTCATGCGCAGGATCGACTCGACCAGACCGATCGCCACGTAGCTGACCAGCAGCCAGCCGAGCGCAAAGGCGATGTGGAGCTTGAGCGCGAGCACCAGGCTCGAGCCGAGCGCGAAGCCCACCAGCAGCACGGTGCGGAAGCTCATCCGCAGATCCTTGAACGAACGAAAGCGGATGGTGCTGACCATGAAGAACGAAAGCGCGAGCACTACCGCTACGATCGGCAAGGGCGAGCTCGAGAGCGCGCCGGAGATCACGTGGTTGGCGGCCACCAGCGAGACCAGAATGCCCGCAGCGCCCGGAATCGGCAGCCCCAGAATGTACTTGTCGGGCTTCTTGGGCGCGCCGGAGCTCGACATCGCCAGCACGTTGAAGCGGGCCAACCGGATCGCGCCGCAGGCCGCGAACCCGAAGCACACCACCACCGCGACCACCCCGAGCGGCGCGAGCGCCCAGCGGTAGACCAGGATGGCGGGCGCGACGCCAAACGAGATCACGTCGGCCAGGGAATCGAGCTGCAGGCCGAACGCGCTCTGCGTGCGCGTCAGGCGCGCGACGCGGCCGTCGATGGTGTCGAAGAACATCGCGAAGATGATCAGCAGCGACGCGCGGTAGTAGTCGTCGTCGCTGGCGCCCGGGCCGCACAGCGAGATCGCGTAGAACCCGCAGAAAACGCTGGAAAGCGTGAACAGGTTCGGGAGGATGAACAGACTCTTGCGGAGATTGACGCGCACCCCGACCTTCCTCGCGCTGAACCTGGTTAGCCTACGGAATCGCCCCTGCCGTGTCCAGCGCGGGGCCCCGAGCGCTGTTTCCTGCGGGGTTTTCGCGCGCACCAGGTTCAGCGTTGCGACCACGGCCGCCGGCCTGGCCGCCGCGGCGCCCGTGTACCGGCGCGCACCTGCGTGCTCAGTCGCGCGTCCCGGCAGCGGCGAGCGCACCCAACGCGTAGTTGCGTAGACGCGTGCTGGGTTGCTTGCGGTACGCGGTCTGCAGCGCGTTGGCCGCCTGGCGGTAATCGCCGAGCCGATACAGCAGCACCCCGAGCGCTTCTTCGACCTGCTCGCCGCCGGTCTGTGCGTACGTTCGCAGTGATTCGATGCGCCGCTGCAGCGGCACGCGCTCCGAGCCGAGCGCCTCCCAGCCGTAGTACGCCCGCCGCTCCACCCGAGCGAAGCCATGGTCCGGTGCGAGGCCGTGCAAGATGTTCCAGCGCGACTTGTACAGCGTGCGCACCACGAACATCGGCGCCACCAGCTCGCCGTTGCGGCTGAGGCTGTTGCGTGCGAGCACGCTGGTCATGGCGCCCAGCACCGCCTTCGCGCGCGGCATCGGCAGCCGGAGTTGCAGCGCCGCCACCAGCTGCTCGACCGCCCACGCGCGCAGGTGCAGCGCGCGTGGTTCCCCGACCTCAGTGGCCAGCGCGCGGTAGCGCAACGCGAGCGCCTTGCGGCGGTTCAAGTAGCTGCTGGTGTCCTCGCTGCCGTGGCTCTCGACCTCGCCTTGCTTCAGGAACAGCGCTTGCAGCTCGGTCGTGAGCGGGCCCGGCGGCAGCGACCGCGCATCGCGCGCGTCCGCGCGGAGCACCGCCATCACTGGCCCACGCGGTAGCGATACGCTCGGTAGCTCCAGCGGCGGGACCGCGCGTGGCTGCGCGAACAGCAAACCCGCGCAGGCCAGGGCCACCGCCAGCAGCGCGCCCGCCGCCCCCGCCTCCGTCATCGCCAGCCGCTTGCGCATGCTCGCCACCGCCATTGCCAGGATACCGTACCCCCGCCGCCCCTGCGCAACTCGTTGCCGGCCCCGCCGTTCGACGGAAGGGTCGCGTGACCGTCCCGGTAATCAGCGCCGCACGTGCCGCCAGGCGCTCCAGCGACCGCCGCGGTACAGCGGTACGAAGCCCGAGCCCGGCAGCGCGATGCGGCCGGGACCCCCGCGCACCAGCGCGTAGTCGTAGAACGCGAGATCGCTGCGCGGCCGCACGCGCTCCGGCAGCCATTCCCAGCGTGGCGGCACGCGCGGGGGGCGGTTGTCCTCGCGGAAGCGGAAGGGTGACTGGGGAAAGTCGGCGAAGCTGAACATCACCGCGCCACCCTTGCGCGCCTGATAGTAGGCGACGTAGTGCAGAAAGGGCGCGAACGCCACGTAGCGCGAGCCGCGCTCGAAGATCAGCCCGACCACGCGCTGGCCCTCGGGGATGCGGGCGAGCGCGCGCTCGAAGTCGGGCGCGTCGACCTCGTCTCGCTCGAACGACGTGAACGCTTCTCCGACCAAGTAGAAGCTCGTCGCGCCCAGGGCCACGACCAGCGCGAGCCATACGCGCTTGCCGAAGCGGAAGCGCGGCAGGGCCACCACCAGCCAGATCGCGCACAGCAGCGGAAAGCGCTGCGCGATCGGCCAGATCCAGTCGTAGGACGACGGCAGCTCGAAGTAGAGCAAAGCGCACAGCGGAGCCAGCAGGCCGAGCCGCCAGCGGAGCTGAAAGGCGAGCCGGTCGGGGGCTTCGGCGCGGCCGCGACGGCGCACCAGCGCTTCCCAGACCCCGATGACCACGGCTGCCGCCCACAGCGCGCAGAAACCCTGCAGCAAGCGCAGGCCGCGCTCGTCCTGCAGCACGTCGGTAAGCCAGCGCGGGCTCTGCTGCCATGCGATCGCCGCGGGCGTGAACTGCGGCTTGGGTCCGCTGTCGGCGCCCGCGGCGGCGTGCAGCGTGGCCTGACCGGCCGGGCTCGCGCGCAGCCACAGCAAGGCGGCGGCCGCGGACGGCGCCAGCGGCAGCAGCCCGCGCAGCGTGGCGCGCAGGCTGCGCTGCAGGCTCACAAGCCCGACGCCGAGCGCCATCAGCGCGAACGGGACCACGTGCGCGCAGAAGCAGACCAGCGCCAGCACGCCGAGCCCGAGCGCACGCGCACGCGAGTAGCTCCGGCGCTGGCGCACGGCCAGCGCCACGCCGTAGAGCGAGAGCGGAATCGCGAGCTCGAAGTTGAAGAAGCCGAGGATCAGGTGCGCGTTGTAGGTCAGCGGCAGCAGCAGCAGCGCCACCCGGCCGTCCTTGCCCAGCGCCTGCAGCAGGCTGCGCGCCGCGTAAGGCACGGCCACCAGCGAGGCGGCGGTGAGCAGCTTGACCGCCAGCTCGACGTTCATCACGTAGGCCAGCAAATCGGCGCCCAGGTAGTACGTCAGGTACTGCGTGCGCAGCAGATCGAGCTCGAAGAAACGTGAAAAGCCGAGCTGCGGATCGTGGAAGTCGTGCAGCACGCGGACCGCGGCCAGGTGCTGGGGCAGATCCTCGATCGGCGGGTAGCGCACCAGTAGCAGCGGCAGCGCGCTGGCCAGCGCCAGCAGCGCGAACACAGGCTCGAAGCCGGCGTGCAGCCGGCGTGCGGACGAGCCCGGCGTCGGCTGCGCGCTCGGCGGCTCGGCGGTCGCGGCGGTCATGCTGAGCTAGCTCGAGAGCAGCCGATCCAGGTTCTCGCGCTCCCAGGCGATCGCCTCGGCGTAGCGCTCGAACTGGCGTTCGCGCGCGCGGAAGTCCGCGCCGTGCAGGCTGCGGCGGCCGTTGCGCAGCGGCATCGGAACCACGTGGTGCAGCATCTCGTGGTAGACGATGTACTCGACGAAGAAGCCAGGCACCCAGACCGCATCCAGCACCGGGTGCACCTGGATCAGCGGCTCGCGGCCGCGGTAGCTGCCGAGCTTGATCGAGCGGCGCCTGTGCCCGCGGCCGAGCCCGCGGCTCATACGCGCCCAGCCGATGCGGGCCTGAACCGCCTGCGCGAAGTAGCGCGCATTGAGGCTGCCCAGGATCGCGCCCAGATCGTGGTGGCGGCCGTCCGCGCGCAGGCGTGGGCCGCGGGGCTGGTCGGCGCGGCCCGCGGCTGGCCCGGGCTGCGCGCGCAGCCGGCGAATGCGGTCGCCGTGCTGGCCGATGAAGCGCTGCAGTTGGTTCGAAGCGGCCGCGTGCCGGCCGCTCAGGTAGCGCGCGATCGCGGCGAGCGTGGTCTCGTCGGCGTCGAGGAACATGTGGTGCAGCCGCACGTGTACGATGCCTTCGCGCTCGCGCGCCGACAACATGGTGCGCGCGTTATCGGTCAGCGTGAGCGCGATCGCCGTCCCCGTGCGCTCGCACAGCTTGCGCTCCAGCAGCCGTTCGCGGCGCGCCTGCTCCGCCTGCGGATCGAGCCAGGGCGCGGCTCGCGGCATCCCGAATTCGAAGGCTAATTGCCGTGCCGCCATGAGCCAATCGACGCTACGGAGCCCCCCTGGCCTTGTCAAGAAACGGCTTTGTCGCGCCGTGGCCGCATGTCAGACTCCCGCAGGAGCCCCTGCCGTGCCAGCCGACCTGGGTGTGGAAGTGCAGTATTTCGCTGCGGCGCGCGAGCTGTGCGGGCGCGATCGCGAGCGGGTGGCGCTGTCGAGCTCGCCGACCACGGTACGGGCGTTGCTCTCGGAGCTGGGCGCGCGACACGCCGCGCTGGCGCCGCTCGTGCACCGCATGCGCCTGGCGATCAATGGCGAGCTTGCGCGCGACGAGGATTTGGTGCGCGCCGGCGACGAGCTCGCCGTGCTGCCGCCGGTCGCGGGCGGCGCCGGTCGCGGCGGTGTGGCGCTGTGCGCGCTGCGCGACAGCCCGCTTTCCGTCGACGAGGTGCTGGCTGCGGTGCGCGCGCCGGAGCTGGGCGGCATCGCGCTCTTCCTGGGTAGCGTGCGCGATCACGCCGAAGGCAAGCCCGTGGCGCGGCTCGACTACGAGGCGCACGCCGAGCTCGCCGAGCGCGAGCTCGCGCGCATTCTGCAGGAGATCGCCGGCGCCGAGCCCGTCGCGCGGCTGGCGGCCGTGCACCGGGTGGGCCAGCTGCAGGTGGGCGATCTGGCGGTGATCGTGGCCGCAGCCGCACCGCACCGCGCGCAGGCGTTCGACGCCTGCCGCCAGGCGATCGAGCAGATCAAGCAGCGCGTGCCGATCTGGAAGAAGGAATGGGCGCCCGACGGCAGCGCGAGCTGGGTCAACTTGAGCGGCTGAGCCGGCCCTCGCGCCCGACCGTGTGCCGTCTTTAGCACCACGGGACGACGAGAAGGCGGGAAGACCCCGCCTTACGGCTTCTGTGCCCGCTGCTGCTCCGCCTCCAGCCATGTCAGCAGGGCCGTGCGCAGGTCGACCGGCTTGAGCAGCAGCTTCTCTACGATGCCGCTGGCCAGGTAGCCCTCGATGCCGAAGATGTCGGTGCCCGAGACCAGCACGCGGCGCGCGCGCGGGTCGCGCACCCGCGCCTGCTCGAGCAGCTCCAGGCCCGTCATCGCGGCCATCCGATAGTCGGTGAGCACCACCTCGAAGCGCGTGCGCTCCAGGTGCTGCAGCGCCTCCTCGGCGCTGCGCACGGATGTCACCGTGAAATGGCCAGAGAGGGCCCGCGCCGACACGCTGCGGTTGAGCGCGTCGTCCTCGACCAGCAGCAGCTTCGGCAGATCGCTGCCGCCGCGTCGATAGGGCGCCCGGCGTTCGCGCAGGATCGAAAGCGGGCTCGCTTCTCGGGTCGGGGCTTCGTTCACGCGGCCGCCCTCCTGGGCCCGACGCACCGCACGGGTCCGGGTCGAGCCTCCCAGCCAGGTTCGCATATGGCTGAACGCGTGTCTAGCCATGGCACACTCGGGCGACCGCGTCGGCCACGTCTAGCTTGCTGCCGATGTAGAGCGGCACGCGCTGGTGCAGCTCCGTCGGCATCACCTCGAGGATCGGCTGCTGCCCGGTCGAGGCGTCGCCTCCAGCGGCCCGGGCGATCAGCGCCAGCGGTGCCGCCTCGTACAGCAGGCGCAGCTTACCGCTGGTATTCTTGACATCGGCCGGGTACGCGAACACCCCGCCCTTGAGCAGCGTGCGGTGAAAGTCGGCCACCAGCGTGCCGATGTAGCGGCCGCTGTAGGGACGGCCGCCCGCCTTGTCCGGAGTCTTGAGCCACTGCACCCACGCGCGCACCTTCGCGTCCCACACGCTCTGGTTGCCCTCGTTGATCGAGTAGATCTTGCCGCGCTCCGGAATGCGGATGTTGGGGTGCGAGAGAAAGAACTCGCCCACCGACGGGTCGAGCGTGAAGCCGTGCACGCGCTCGCCTGTGGTGTACACGAACATCGTGGACGAGCCGTAGATCACGTAGCCGGCGGCGACTTGCTTGTAGCCAGGCTGCAGGCAGTCGCGCAGCTCGGGCTCGCCCTCGGTGACGCGGCGGTGGACGCTGAAGATGGTGCCGATCGAGATGTTGACGTCGATGTTGCTCGAGCCGTCGAGCGGGTCGAACATCAGCACGTACTTGCCGCGCGGGAAGCCGGTCGGAATCGGGATCGGGTCGTCGACCTCCTCGCTCGCCATCAGGCACACCTGGCCGCCGGCCTCGATGCAGCGGATCAGCGCCTGGTTGGCGAACACGTCGAGCTTCTGCACCCGCTCGCCCTGCACGTTGATCTCGCCGGTCACCCCCAGCACGCCCGCGAGCCCCGCCTGGTTGACCCGACTGCCGACGATCTTGCCGGCCAGCGCGAGCTGCTGGAACAGCCTGGTGAACTCGCCGCTCGCCGAGGCGTGGGCCCGCTGCTCCTCGAGGATGTGCCGCTCGAGCGTCCAGCCAGAGATGTCGGAAACGCCGGATTGTGCCATCGCCCCGCCTCCGAGCCGCGGGCCTGCGCGGAGGCCGCGGTGTAGCAGACTTCAGGCCCCGAGAAAACTGGCCCGATGCTCGGTGCTCTTGAAACCCCCGTCATAGCGGAACAGCGCGGTCAGCTTGAGCGTGCTGTCGCGGGCACCCCCGACCTCGCTGATGCTGAGCACACGCCGCGCGCCCCCTGCGTCCGCGCCGACCTGCACCACTAGCTGCAGCGCCTGCGCGATCAGCAGCGCCAGCGACGCGCGCGCGCCGCCGAGCGCCGCCTGGGCGAACATCTCGAGCTGCTCGAGCGCCGCCGCCGGCGACGGCGCGTGCATGGCCAGCAGCGCGCCGCGCATGCCGGCGGCGCCGAGCAGGGCGCTGAGCGCGTCGCTGCCGCGCAGGTCGTCGATCACCACGCGGTCTGCGCGCAGTCGCGCGACGTGGCGCAGGATCTCGTCCAGGCCCTTGCCCGCGGCGCCGGCCAGGCTCAGCTGCAGCACGTGCGGGTGCTGGATCGCGAGCGAGGGCGCCTCCTGCAACGTCACGATGCGCTCGTGATCCTGGCACAGCGAGGCGATCGCGCCGAGCAGCGTGGTCACGCCGCTCGCCGTCGGGCCGATCACCAGCATGTTCAGGCGGCGCTGGGTCGCGGCGCGCAGCAGCGCGAGCATGTCGACCGAGAGCACGCCCTCGGTGATCAGCGCGTCGGCGGAGGTCGCGCTGCGCGGTGGACAGCGGATGCTGATCAGCGGACCTCCCGGCGACAGCGGCGGCATCAGCACCTGCATCTGGCTGCCGTCAGGCAGCAGCACCTGCTCGATCGCGGCGTGGCCGAGCGCCTTGCCCGCGCGCGCGCACAAGCGGCGCAAGGTGGTCTGCACCGCCTGCGACGACGAGAAGAAGCTGGAGACTGGCGACAGCCCTCCGCCCAGGTCGGCCAGGATGCGCGACGGTCCGTCCACCACCACCTCGCGCACCGAACGGTTGGTCAGCAGGCGGTCGAGCGGGCCCAGGCCGACCGCCTCGCTGATAGCTGCCTGCGTCAGGAAGCGGCGATCGAGGTCGGGACCGATCACGCCGGCGGCGGCGAGCTCGTCGATCAAGGCTTCGAGCGTCGCGCTGTGCTCGGACGGAAACGCGCGCTCGTGCGTGTCGGCTAGATCCATGCGCGTGGCCAGGCGCTCCATCAGCGTCTGCAGCGCGCCCTGCAGGCGGACCGATGGCGCCAGCACCGCCGGCGAGGTGGCGGGACCGGCGCCTTCGGGGTCCTGCAGCCGCGGGGGCACGCTGCCGATGCGCGCGGGCGGCGCGCCCGGCAGGCGCTGAGGCGGGCGCTGGGGCGCGGGTGGCTGCGCGGCGCCCGGCAGGGGCCAGGGCTCGGCGCCCGCCGCGGCCAGCGCCGGCGCCAATGCCGCAGGCGGGCGCGAAGACGGCAGCCCGTCCGGGGCCGCATCGTCACCGGCGGCTTCCACGGCCGCGAGCTCGGCCACCGCGGCCGGCGAAGGCGGCTCGGTTGCGGGTCCGAGATCGCCCGGGTCCGCGGCGCTGGGGCGGGCCGGCGGCGGCGGTGGCGGCGTGGCGTGCGGCGGCCGGTCGCCGCGTCGCTGCGGCGGCGGCGGCGGCCCGTTGCGGCGCTGCAACAGCGGGTCCGGACCGGCGCCGAGCGCGCCCAGGCCGGGCTCGGCCAGCGCCTCGCCCAGCGGCCGCACGCTGGCCATCGGCTGCGTGGGCAGGCGTTCGCGCAGCCGCCGCTGGGCCGCTTGCAGTCGCGGCGTGTCCTGCAGCGCGAGGATGAAGTCGCCGATGTAGATCTTGTCGCCCGCGCCGACCATCATCGGCCCGGCGATCTTGCGGCCGTTGACGTAGGTGCCGTTGGTGCTCTTGAGGTCGAGCAGCACGTAGCGGTCTTCCTTGAGCACGATCCGCGCGTGGCGCTTGGAGACGTTGCTGCGCGGCAGCACCACGTCGTTGTCCTCGAGCCGGCCGACGCTGAGCTCGGGTCCATCGAAGTCGAGCTGACGCTGCGCGCCGCCGCGCTCGGTGATCACGATGCAAAACACGACGGCAGAATGTGCCTTCCCCGTGCGCCGAGGGCAATAGCGGGCCGCCGTCGATACGCCGATACGACGCCGCCGAGCGAGCCCCCGGTCGCCCTCGGTGATATCCTCGCCTCGAGGTTGCATGCGCAGAAAACGCAAGCGCAAGGCCGGCTCCGTCGAGCCCGCACAGAACGCCACGCCGACGCCCGCGCCCGGCGTCGGTACCGCGATCGGGCCCTTGCTCGAGCGCGCGGGGCTGAGCAAGCTGCCGCCGGCGCGGCCGCGGACGCTGAAGCCGCCCGGCCCCGCCCGCTCGAGCGTGGTGCCGACCGTGGCGCCGGGGCCGCGCAGCGGGGCGCCGCCGCCGATTGCGCCGAGCGACGCGCGGCTGCGCTCGCCGCTGTTGCCGGGCGAGCTGTCCGCGCTCAACCAGGCCTACCAGGGCGTGCAGCCGATCCGCCGCGGCCGGGCGCGCTCCCGTGTGGCCCAGCCCGCGCGCCCGCCTGCGCCCGCGAGCGCGGCCGAGGCGGCCGCGGAGCAGGCCGCGCGCGCGCGGCTGTCGGCGCTGGTGGCCGGCGGCGTGCGCTTCGTGGTGACCTGGGACGACGGCCTGGTCGAAGGACGGCGCGCCGACGTGTCCGAGCGTGTGGCGCGCAAGCTGAGTGGGCGCGGCTTCGCACCGGAGGCGAGCCTGGACCTGCACGGCATGCGCCGCGCCCAGGCACACGCCGCGATCCAGGCGCTGGTGCGCGCGCAGCGCAGCCGCGGGGTGCGTCACTTGCTGCTCATCGTCGGCAAGGGCACGCACTCCGAAGACGGCGTGGGCGTGCTCGCGCAGGCCGCAGTGGAAGCGCTCACGCAGGGCGTGGTCGCGCCACAGATCGCCGCCTTCGCCAGCGCCCACGAGCGCCATGGCGGCCGCGGCGCGCTGGCGGTGCTGCTGGGCAGCTGACACGTGGTAGGCTGCCGCGCATGCTCGAAGCCGAGGTCAACAGGGCGGCGCAGCTGGCGCGCGAGGCGGGACGCATCTTGCTCGAGGTCTACGCCTCGGACTTCGACGTCGAGTGGAAGTCCAGCTCGAGCCCCGTGACCGAGGCCGACCGCCGCGCCAACACGTTCTTGGTCGACGGCCTGCGCGCGGCCTTTCCACAGGACGGCGTGGTGGCCGAAGAGAGCGCCGACCACAGCGAGGGCTTGCGGCGCTCGCGCTGCTGGTTCGTCGATCCGCTGGACGGAACCAAGGAGTTCATCGCCCGCAACGGCGAGTTCTCGGTGATGCTCGGGCTAGCGATCGATGGGCGCTCCGTGCTCGGCGTGGTCTGCCAGCCGGTGCTCGACAAGCTCTACTGCGGGGTGGTGGGGCAGGGCGCCTGGCTCGAGCAGCACGGCGCGTCGCAGGCGCTGGCGGTCTCGGAGCTGGCGCGGCCGTCGGAGCTCAAGCTGGTGGTGTCGCGCTCGCACCGCTCGAGCAAGACCGATGCCGTGGTCAAGCGCCTGGGCATCCAGCACGAGCGGCCCAGCGGCTCGGTCGGGCTCAAGGTCGGCTGCATCGTGACGCGCGAGGCCGATCTCTACGTCCATATCTCCGATCGTTCCAGCAAGTGGGACGCCTGCGGGCCGGAGGCGATCCTGCGCGCGGCCGGGGGCCGCTTCACCGATCTGCTGGGCGGCGAGCTCGACTACCGCGAGCCGCACATGAACAACCGGCGCGGCCTGCTGGCCTGCAATGCGGCGGCCTTCGATGCCGTGCTGCCGGAGGTGCGCGCGGTGGCGATCGAAGCCGGCTTCGGAGGCTGAGCCCGAACCCCGAGCATCGGTGGTACGCTGGCGCCCGTGACGAAAGCACTTGCGCGCCTGAACACCTTCAGCCTGCCTTGCACGCGGGAGCGGAGCGACCCTCGCGGTAGGGGGGGGGCCCGACGGCCTGGCCAGGGACCCTGCGGGGCCTGGGGCGGGAGGGTCGCGTGACCCTCCCAGTGAAGCGCCCCCCCTCGATCGATACGCTGGCGGTGCACGCCGCGCAGCCGCCCGATCCCCACACCGGCGCGGTCATGCCGGCGATTCAGCTCTCGACCACGTTCGCGCAGGACGGCCCGGGCCGCCATCGCGGCTTCGAGTACTCGCGCACCGACAATCCCACGCGGCGCACGCTCGAGCAGTGCGTGGCCGCGCTCGAGGGCGGCACGCACGGGATCGCATTCGGCTCTGGCTGCGCCGCGATCACCGCGGTGATGCAGCTGCTGCGTCCCGGCGATCACGTGGTCGCCAGCGACGACGTGTACGGCGGCACCTTCCGCATCGTCGACAAGCTGTTCGTGCCGCTCGGGGTCGAGGTGAGCTGGGTGGACATGACCGACCCCGGCAACGTGGCGCGCGCGCTGCGCGCGAGCACCCGCCTGATCTGGGTGGAGACGCCGACCAATCCTCTGCTCAAGCTGGTCGACATCGCGGCGATCGCGCGGCTTTCGCGCCGGCACGGGGCGCTGCTGGCGGTGGACAACACCTTCGCCACGCCGGTGCTGCAGCGGCCGCTCGCGCTCGGCGCGCAGCTCAGCGTGCACTCCACCACCAAGTACCTCAACGGCCACGCCGACGTGGTCGGCGGGGCGATCGCGACCCATGACGATGCGCTCGCCGCGCGGCTGCGCTTTGTGCAGAACGCCGCCGGGGCCGTGCCGTCGCCGTTCGATTGCTATCTGGTGTTGCGCGGCATCAAGACGTTGCCGCTGCGCGTGCGGCGCAGCGCGCACACCGCCGCGGCGCTCGCGCGCTGGCTGCAGCGCCAGCACACGGTCGAGCGCGTGCTGTACCCGGGGCTGGCCTCTCACCCCCAGCACCGGCTGGCCTCGCGCCAGATGGCGCTGCCCGGCGCAATGATCTCGCTGCGACTGCGCGGCGGCAAGCGCGCGGCGGTGCGGGCCCTGCGGCGGGTGGAGCTGTTCGTCTGCGCCGAGAGCCTGGGCGGGGTGGAGTCCCTGATCGAGCACCCGGCCAGCATGACCCACGGGGCGATCCCCAAGGCGGCGCGCGAGCGGGTGGGGATCGCCGAGGGGCTGATCCGGCTTTCGATCGGGCTCGAGGCGGAGCGCGATCTGCGCGCCGATCTCGAGCGAGCGCTCGAGACGCCGCGTCGCGGGCGCTGACCCCGATGTGCGATGCTTCCATTCACATCGGCGCGCCGCGGACGCCGCGCATCGGGCGTTGCTTGCCGAGTGTTCGACAGGTAAGCTCGCGGGCTGATTTCACGGAGCGTGAGCCATGCGCCGCCTGCTTCTACTCAGCCTGAGTTTTGCCGCGTTTCCGCTCGCTTGCGTGAACAGCGATCCGGCTCCCGTATTCGTCGACGTCAGCTATCAGCTGCGCTGCATCGATTGCGAGCCGCGCGCCGCCGACGACAGCGCCCACACCATCAACGCGCTCGACGGCGAGAACGGGTACAGCGTGACCTGCAACGTCGACCGCCGGGGCAAGGACCGCCTGGTGACGTTTTCGGCGGGCGTGAGCGATTCCACGCACCCGAGCAAGAGCTACGCGTTCAAGATCTTCCAGGCGGACGTCGACAAGTCCGATCCGGGCGGGAGCTGTCATACCGAGGTGGTCGAAGGCAGCAACACCTACGACGGACCGTGCAGCTCCGGGGATCCGAGCTCCGATTGGCCGTGCCAGCTCAAGCTCAAGCTCAAGAACGGGGTGATCAAGGGCACGGTGCTGTGCAACGCGATCCCGAACCACAACGACTCTACGCTCACCCGCCACTTGGTGGACCCGGGCACGATGGATCCGGTGAGCTTCGAGATCCACGGCTGCCCGCTGTAGCTGTCTTTCCCGTTCAGAACCGTCCAGGAGCGGCTCACGTCCCCGCCCCGGACCTGCTCGCTCCTGAACGGGAACGGGCCTTGCCTTCTATTCGAGGGCCCTGGCACGCTCGGTCCTGAGCGCGCCGCCAGCTGCGAGGGCTCAGCTCGTGCTGGCGTGCTCTTTGCCGTCGTAGCGCAGCAGGGCGTTCTTGTCCTCGACCATGGTGCGGATCGCCACCGGACGGCGCCAGATGCGCTGCAGCGCTTCGAGCACGGCGTTGGCATAGTCCTGCTTGAGGTCCACGCCCTGATGGTCGTGCCACAGCAGTAGCTCGCCGCGGTTCTCGAAGTTGGAGTCCTCGACGTAGATCAGGGGGTTGCCGGCGTTGGTCAGCGAGAACAGCAGCTTCTGTTTGACCGCCTCGAAAGCGCGCGACTCGACCTCCCAGCGATCGTTCTTCGGGTTGTAACCGAACGTGAGCAGCTTCTGGTCGCGGACGAAGTCGAGCGTGAGGAACTCGTCGATGAAGGTGACGTCATTGTAGAGCGCGCGCACCTCGAAGATCTTGCGGCGGCCTTCACCCAGCCGCCGGTCCCAGCCCTGGCGCAGCTGCAGGTCGTCGCACTCCTCCCACTCCTTGCCGAACTGCCCCTTGTTCCAGCGATCCTCGATGTTGCGGAACAGCTCGACGCCGAGCTTGTAGGGATTGAGCTGGCGCGGAGAGGTCGCCAGCACGCCGGCACAGCGGTCGGCGTAGTCGATGATCTCTGAGCCCTTGGCCACGCGCTCGGTCAGGATCTTCGAGTGCCAGTAAGTGGCCCAGCCCTCGTTCATGATCTTGGTCTGGGCCTGCGGCGCGAAGTAGTAGGCCTCGCGCCGGATCACCGCGAGCACGTCGCGTTCCCACGGCTCTAGCCGCGCGTGGGCGAGCAGAAAGCCCATCACGTCCCGGTCCGGCTCCTCCGGGACGCGCTTCTGCTTTTGCTTTTCCTCGGCGAGCTTCTTCTTCTGCTCCTCGAGGAACGACTCGGGGTTGATGTAGTCCTCCATGTACTCGCGGTCGACCTTGAGCCGGGGGATCTCGGGCGCGGGCTCCTCGGCGTCGAGCCGTTCTTCCTCGGTGGTCTTGGGCGCCGGCTTGGTGCGCAGGAACTGGCGGTTGGGGTCGATCAGGTTCTCGAGGCTGAGGCAGTCGTCGATGAAGGCCTCGACCTTGTCGATGCCGACGCGGTTGGCCCAGCGCCGCACCACCGCGCCGTGGTTGGCCATGGTGTCGATCCACTTGCGGATCGGGCTCGAGGTCTCCGGGTCCTTGCCCTGGTCGGTGGCGCGGAAGGCGAAGTTGTTCTTGAAGAAGTCCACGTGTGCGTAGACGTGGGCCATCACGATCTTCTGATCGACGAGGCTGTTGCCCTCGAGCAGATAGGCGACCGCGGGGTTGTTGTTGATCACCATCTCGTAAATGGTCGCCAGCCCGTACTCGGCGCTCTTGCTGAGCTGCTCGTAGGCCATGCCGAAGCGCCAGTGTGGATAGCGACTGGGAAAGCCGCCGTAGGCCGCCACCTCGTTCATGTGGTCGTAGGGCAGGACCTCGAACAGCACTGGAAAGAAGTCGAGCCCGTAGGCGCGCGCGTGCTCGGCGATGCGCTGCTGCTCATCGAGCAGATAGGCGGGCAGGGCGGTCTTGAGCGCGTACTGGGCCATCTCTAGTCCCGAGGGACGGCACGCGCCGCCCCTCCCCCGCGAAGTGAATTCGCGGGGGCCCCTCTCCACGCGTGGGGAGAGAGCTCCCCCCGAGCCGTCGGCTCGCGTCCCTCCTCCTGACTCGATTGCTCACTCGTTGCCACTATCGCCTTCTTGGTTCGAATGCCTACTTGCCTTTGCCGAGGAATTCCTTGATCGAATCGACCACCGCGTCGCGGTCGCGGATCTCGCTGGTGACCAGGCGCTCGTCGTCGCGGAAGTGCTCTTTCAGATCCTTGATGAACTGCCCGGAGCCGTAGGGGCTCTCGACCTGCCCGTAGCAGAACATGTTCGAGGCCGGCAGCAGGCTGTCCTTGAGCAACTTCACGCACAGCAGGGTGTCGTCGACGCTCCAGTTGTCGCCGTCAGAGAAGTGGAACAGGTAGATGTTCCACTCGCTGACGGGATAGGCCTTCTCCACGATCTCGGAGGCGAGCTTGTAGGCCGATGAGATCATGGTGCCGCCCGACTCGCGCGTGCGGAAGAAGGTGTCGCGATCGACCTCGCGCGCTACCGCGTCGTGGATGATGAAGCGCGTCTCCAGGCCCTGGTATTGGTGGCTGAGCCAGGTGTCGATCCAGAAGGATTCGATGCGGACGATTTCCTTCTGCGCATCGCCCATCGAGCCCGAGACGTCCATCATGTACAGGATCACCGCGTTGGCGACCGGCTCGACCTCGGTCTTCCAGGACCGGAAGCGCATGTCGTCGCGCACGGGCACGATCACCGGGCGCTTGGGATCGTAGTGGCCGAGCGTGAGCTGGCGCTTGAGCGCCTGGCGGAAGGTGCGGCGGAAGTGCCGCAGCGAGTTGGGGCCGGTGCGGCGCAGCCCGACGTAGCGATCCTTGGTCTGGGCGATTCGGTTCTTGCCGCGGTCCTCGATGTTCGGTAGCTCGAGCTCTTCGCCCAGGATCTCGGCCAGGTCCTCGAGGCTGACGTCGACCTCGAGCACGTGCTCGCCCTCGCCGCTGCCGGCCTGGCCCGCTTGCTGGCCGTCGTCCGGATCGCCGAGCGGGTCGCCGGGCTCGCCATCGCCCTGGCCCACACCGCCGCCCTGTTTGTCGCCGAAGCGGAAGCGCGGGATGTCGATCTGCGGCACGGGGATCGAGACCACGTCCTTGCCTTGCTTGCCGATCAGCTCGCCTTTGCTGATGTAGCGGCGAAGGTTCTGGCGGATGCGGCCGCGAATGATGTGTTTGAACCGGGAGTGGTCCTGGTCGACCCGAAGCGACATGCTGATTAACTGTACTTTCGTTTGCGCAAGGGAGCCAGCGCCGTGCGAGGAGCGCTGCAGCGCGGCGGCGGCGATCGGAGCACAGGCCGGGCGAGGGCCGGCGGCGGAAGAGCGCCTGCACACGCGGACCGACCCGTTTGAGCACGGCGGGGTCAAAAAGCTTGACAGCGGGGCCACAATCCACGACGAAACCGTTTGACAGAGGGGTTGCGCGACCGTAGGTTGCGCCGCCCGTGCGCGGACAGGTTTGGTGTTGTGGCCTCAGCGGTCGAGAGCGGTCGACCGGGAGGGTGGCGACATGGAACACGGGCGGCACATCAAGGTAGTGGGGATGGGGTCTCCGGACGCGCTGCGCAGCGTGGATGGGATGCGGGCGTTCTTGACGGATCTGGTGGAGGCGCTGGGGATGCGGCCTCTGGGAGCGCCGCACACCTTCGAGGTGGAAGAGGAGATCGAGAAGCTCGGGGTGGAGCCTTTCGAGGACGAGGGCGGGGTGACGGGCATCGTGGTGCTGTCGACGTCGCACTGCGCGATTCACACCTGGCCGCTGCGCTCGCTGTTCGTGATGGACGTGTACTCGTGCCGCGACTTCGACGCGGCGACCGTGCGCCAGATGCTGGCGACGCGCTTCGCCGCGCGCAAGCTGCGGGTGACGGACCTGACGTTCGCGCTGGAGCCGATCTTCGATGACGACGTCACGGTTCCAGGCGCGGAGATCCGGGCCTGAGCGGCGGGGCTCGCGTGCGGTTCGAGCTCGCGTTCTGACGCGAGCACGCCACGGACCCGCGCCCGCCAGCCCGTCCCGCCGCTGGTCGTGGTTCGCAGCTGTGACCGTGATCGGCCGTGCAGGCGCTCACCCGCCCAGCGCCAGCAAGAAGTCGCATGCCTCTGCTGGGAGGGCCTCGCGCAGGCGCGCAAGCACGCGGCGCTCCTGATCGGGGCTGAGGCGGGCGCGGTTCTTTCCGACGGCGCCCTCACGGAAGAACTGCTTGTCGTCCTTCCAGCGGCCACCGCGCTGAACGAAGATCTC
Source organism: uncultured delta proteobacterium (assembly GCA_963778655.1). Classification (GTDB taxonomy): domain Bacteria; phylum Myxococcota_A; class Polyangia; order Polyangiales; family JAFGIB01; genus CAVZVA01. Next base: position 67,150 of record CAVZVA010000001.1, on the reverse strand, counting down.
GGTCTTCTCATGGCCGCGCATGCGGGCGAAGTCGACCAGCGGCAACACGCGGGCGCGATCGCTGTCGCTCACCTCCCAGCCGAGGAATTCGACGATGCGGCGCGCTTCGCGGTCGAGATCCCGGTGCAGGTCCTCATAGCGAAGCCAGAGCAGATCCGGGTCGTGCTTGTGGGGCCAGAAGCTCGCCACGATCTCGTAATAGAGGCCGCGCTCCAGCCAGCGTTCGAAGTACAGGTCGAAGTCGGAGGGCGGGGCTTCGCCCTCTGCGAATTGCATCGACTGGAGATGCTCGAACATCGAGTACGGGACGTCGCGCGGGTCCCGGGTTATTGTGACGATGCGAGCCTTCGAGCCGGCGGGGCGCGGGATCTCGTCGTAGACCACGTGCAGCTTGAAGATGCGCGGGTCGTCGAGCGCCTCCAGCTCCGCGAGGCGGGCGTCGCGGTCCGGAGCCTGCACCCCGAAGCCGGCGCTCGCCGGCAGCTCGAGCCATGGCGACACGCCGTGCAGGCCGACCCCACGCAGGTCCGGCTCGCGGCCCCGGGTCTTGAGATGGAAGAGCAGTGCTTGGAGCCAGGTCTGGCCGCACTTCGCGGTGGTGACGACGAAGACGTCGCTGTCGCGCACGGTCGGCTCGAACCGCTCGAGCAGCTCACCGTCGCACATCGGTGTGGTGGGATACTTGCGTTTCATGCGGGTCCACATCACGCGCGCCGGCATGGAAAGTCAACCGGGCCAGGCCTGGGTCCGCGCAAGGCGCCCTTGTTGCGCGCGCCAAGCGTGGCGGTGCGCGCAGTCGCTTGTCACGCGCAGAAGTCCCCGCCCGGCCTCCCGCCCCCGCATGGCCTCGCGCGGTGCCGTTTCCCTGATCCCGCGCGGACGACGTGACGCAACCCATCAGTCGCGGCTCGCCGCGAACCACGCGCGCCTGCCGTCTCGGCCAGGCCCCGAGCTCAGATCCTTGCTTGACGGCGACCGTCCGCGATGAAACACACGATTGCGGCATGCGTCAGGGGCGGGATGAGCATGAGAAGCGTCGGCGTCGGGCGACTTGCGAACGATGGCTGCGGGTGCTCGGCTACGGCTTGATCGCGGGCGTGGTGGTGTGGCTGGCGATACCGTGGGCAGCCGTTGTGCTTGCCGACTGGAGTCAGGCTCTGCGGCTCGGCCCCTGGGCGAGCTACGGATTTGCAGCGCTGCTCGGCGGAGCCTTGGCGCGAGCGTCCTGGGGCCGCTCAGGCGCGTTCTGGGGCACACTCCATTTCTGGAGCTTCGAAGACGCTAGATGCGCGCTTCGACGTCGAGAAGATCGCGGACTACGTCGAGCACGTGCCCCGGCTGAATCCCGAGCAGGTCCACGACATCATGGGGCGCTTCGAGCGCTGCTGTCGATGCGAAGGGGACTTTATCGATCTCTCGCAGTCCGAGCTGTTCAAGAAAGTGTGCTGGAATGCCTTGCGGTCAATCGGGCTGGCTGACCCGCGACGGCCCAGGACCCGAAGTGATGCGATCGCCGCATTGTGCGGGACGCCGCGCTTGCTGAAGCATTTCCTCCGACGAAGCGACGAGGTGTGGTCGAACCTGCGCGGCGAGATCGACCTGGACGACGTCCTCTTGATGGGTGCCTTACGAGTCGGCGAGCCCGAGGTCTTTGCTCAGGTCGAAATCAACATTGAGAGCCTACGCGGGGGTGACAAAGGTCGATTTCAGCTCAATCGCAAGTTGCCCAAGCAAGGTGTGCGGGGCTCCTCATTTGAAACCTGGCTCGCCCAGTGGGGAGAGCGCCAGCAGCGGGATGACCCCGCTCGCGGGGCCGCCGTGAACTTCGTGCTCGAGCAGGTGTTCGGACGCGTTCAAACGCAGGCTGAAGTCGGTACGCACCGGGAGCCACCGCGCGACAAGCTCCAAGGCCTCGCCCAGCCGCCGCGCGACAACGCGGACTATTGGCAGCGGTTTCAGGCCGTGCCGAAGATCCGTGAAGAGGACGGAGATCAGCATGTGCTCAAGCTGACTCGAGGGCACGATCTTGAAGCGCTATCGAAGTTGCTTGCTCACACACGTCACTCACCGACTATCGCCCACTTTTCGGGCTCCCTGAACGACGACGATCGCTGTGATTTGCTGCTACGCGTGTTCGATCAGCGACTTCCTGAGAGCCCGTCGAGCTGGCCACTGGATGCTCTGGAACGCGGCGACAAGCAGCCGCCCGGTCTGTATGAGGCGTTTGAGCTTCTGAACCGGCGCCCTGTCGAGCCCGATCGCCTTACAGAATTGATCAAGGGGCTTGTGGACCGAGCGGTCGAGCAAAATCTTGGCCTCCTCCGCTCCGTTCTGCGGGGGACTACCAACTTGCCTCTCGCTGCGTCTCAGGCACAGGACCTTCGGCGGCACGGCTGGAGATGCTTTGCGAGATCGTATCAAGGTGTGGATGAGCTATTGGCGAAGCGTTTGGACGACTTGCCGCATCAGTTCCTCCTAGAACTCTCGCGAGTTGACCGAAGCGAGGCGGTTGAGACCCCACCCACCGGTTGGCATGATTTTGTCCCTACCCTGCTTGACGCGGCACTCCGCAACCGACTGGCGATTTTGCCGCAGTTAGCCCAGTTCGCTACAAAACCCGCAGGCCCCGACATCTCCGGGCCCTGGCAGGTCGACGTGGCGCTAGGCAAGCGTTGGTTTGGCGATCATTGGGACACGATCGTGGATCTTTTCGGTGGCCCTCCGGTTGAAGCTCTCAAGGGCAACGCACAGTACCAGGCCATGCGGACGGCCGCTCGCGCGCGGGCCGCCCGGGCTCAGGGCCAAGGCACGACCTGAGGCCACGTGGGGGCGGGGGGTTGGGCGGGGGCTTCTGCGCGTGCCAAGCGACAGCGGGCAGGGCCACGCTTGGCGCGCGCAGTAAGGGCGGCTTGCGCGGCGTGGGTGGCGACGCAGGGGACGGGGCCGCCGCAGTATGCAAGCCGCCCGTGCCCCCGCCCGGCCCCCCGCCCCCGCGAGGCCGTCCCTTGGCGCGAGACCGATGACGTTTTCCGGCGTGCGGCTTCCGACTCGCCGGCCCGCTGCGCTTACAGGCGGGCGACCAGGCTCAGCCGCTTCGAGCCGAGGCGAAACGCTTCCCCGGTTCCGGTTTCTCGCCCCTCGAGCTGCCGAAAGCCCGCGGCGCGCAGCAGCTCGCACAGCTCACCGTACGCGTAGATTCGGATGGAGCTGGCGCTCGTATCGACGCCGTTTGGTCCGATGAACGTCCAGCTCGTCTCCACGCGGCGCGCCTCGTAGTTCCAGCCGCAATCCTCGAGCACCAGCATGCTGCCCGATGGGGTCTCGGTGCGACTCCAACTCTTGCCGCGGAACACCGGGAACAACGATTCCATCACGTGGGTGTCGATCACGAAGCGGCCGCCGGGCTTCAGCGCTTCTGCCACGCGTTGCACGAAGCGCAGGTTGTCGGAGTCGTCGAAGTATCCGAAGCTGCCGAAGAAGCAGATCGCGGCGTCGAACCGCGCCGACCATTGCAGATCCCGCATGTCCCTCTCGACCGCGTCGACGTCGACTGCCGCGGCCGCAGCGTCCTGGCGTGCGATCCGCAGCGCTTCCGGATTCAGGTCCACGCCCGTGACCCGAACGCCGCGCTTCGCCAGCTCGATGGCATGCCGACCGATGCCGCACGGGACATCCAGCACACTCTCCTCGGGGACGAGACCAAGCACGTCGACGATGAAGTCCACCTCCTTGGCCGTGCGTTCGACCGGGTACCCGAGCGCCTGCAGGCGTCCCCACGAGCCGCTGAAGAACGTTTGCCACCACTGCGTGCCGTCTTGCATCCCTTCCTACTCGCCTTCCTGGCCAGGCCGACCCGGCCCCACTGGCCGCGTGCCGGATCCTTCGCGGAGTCGATCGCCTTGTCCAGCGCGCACCGCGACCGGGAGCTCGGCCTGGGCCTCGCTGGCGCCAGGGTCATTCCCGGCTTGGAGCTCGATCCGGCGTGCCACGCGCAGGGCGGCCCTTGCGGCTCGCAGCGCACCTCGATCAGGGCCCATGCACGACCTGAGGCCTCGTGGGGGCGGGGGGTTGGGCGGGGGCTCTTGCGCGTGCCAAGCGACAGCGGGCAAGGCCACGCTTGGCCGCCCGGCTCCGCGCAACCCGAAAGGCCCTACTCCTTGACGTCGCCGCGCGCGAAGATGCTGGCCACGAACGAGAGCACGTCGTTGGCCGAGGCCTCGTTGTAGCCGTAGTACTTGATCAGACGGCTCTTGATCACGTCGATCTTGTCCTGCGTTTCCTTGTCGATCACGTTGCTGACGAAGCTCGAGAGCTTGATCGAGTCCTTCTGGTCCTCGAACAGCTTCATCTCCAGCGCGCGGCGCAGGCGATCGTTGGTGTCATAGGTGAACTTCTTGCCCTCGATCGCCAGCGCGCCGATGTAGTTCATGATCTCGCGCCGGAAGTCGTCCTTGCGGTTCTCGGGGATGTCGATCTTCTCCTCGATCGAACGCATCAGCCGCTCGTCCGGCGCCTCGTCGCGGCCGGTGTACTTGTTCTTGACCTTTTCCTTCAGCGTGTAGGCGCGCACGTTGTCGATGTAGTTCGCGCACAGCCTCGCGATCGCGCCCTCGTCCGCGCTGATCGCGCGCTGGACCTCGTTCTTGACGATCTCCTCGTACTCGCTCTTGACCACGCCGATCAGCTCGGCGAAGCGCTTGCGCGCCTCCTCGTTCGAGAACAGCGAGTGGTGCTTCAGCCCCTTCTCCAGCTCGTTGAGCACCATGAACGGGTTGATGTAGCCCTCGGTGCCCTCGCGCACCAGAGCGTTGCTGATCTTGTCCTGAACGTAGCGCGGCGAGACCCCGTCGAGGCCCTCGCGCGAGGTCTCCTTGCGCAGCTCCTTGACGTTGTCCTGGGTGAACCCCGGCAGCATCTTGCCGTCGTAGAGCTTCATCTTCTGCAGCAGCGAGATGTGGTGCTTCTTGGGCTCCTCCAGCCGAGTGAGCACCGCCCACATGCTGGCGACCTCGAGCGTGTGCGGCGCCACGTGCTTGCCGCGGATGCGCTCCTGCGAGAAGTCCTTCTCGTAGATCTTGATCTCCTCGTTCATCCTGGTGATGTACGGGATGTCGATCTTGATCGTGCGGTCGCGCAGCGCTTCCATGAACTCGTTGTTGATCAGCTTGTTGTACTCGGCCTCGTTGGTGTGACCGATGATCACCTCGTCGATGTCGGTCTGCGCGAACTTCTTCGGCTTGATCTTGTGCTCCTGCGTGGCGCCCAGCAGGTCATACAGGAACGCCACGTCGAGCTTGAGGATCTCCACGAACTCCACGATGCCGCGGTTGGCGATGTTGAGCTCGCCGTCGAAGTTGAACGCGCGCGGGTCCGAGTCCGAGCCGAACTGGGCGATCTTTCGGTAGTTGATGTCGCCGGTCAGCTCGGTCGCGTCCTGGTTCTTCTCGTCCTTGGGCTGGAAGGTGCCGACGCCGACGCGGTCCTTCTCGCTCAGCAGTAGCCGCCGTACGCGTACGTGATTGGCGATCACCTTGCCCCAGTCGCCGTTGTAGCGCTGCATCAGGCGCTGGAAGATGAAGCGGCAGGCCGGGTCGAGATCGCCCTCGATGCGCACGCGGTAGCGATCGTTGCCCAGGCGCGCGTCCCTGATCGCCGTCTCGCGCCAGGCTGCGGGCAGCAGGCGCAGCGGGTCCTCGTGCATCGGGCAGGGGAACTCGCCGACCTCGTCGTCCTCGGCCACGCAACCGGTGCCCTTGAGGTTGACCCAAGAGAAGGTGTAGAGCGCGCCGGCCGGCGTGCGCGAATAGTGCTCGAGACCCTTCTTCAGCAGGCGCGCGATCGTGCTCTTGGAGGAGCCGACTGGGCCGTGCAGCAGGATGATCCGCCGCTCGGGGCCGTAGCCCTGCGAGGCGGCCTGCAGCACGTGAACCAAGCGCATCAGCGGGATGTCGAGGCCGTGGATCGCGTCCTTGCCGCCGTCGATCGGATCCTTGAAGAACGGGTAGCGCACCAGGCGCTTCTTGCTGTCGATGTACTCGTCCTCGCCGTAGCTGACGATCATGTCGTAGGCGCGCTGGAACGCGTTGCGCGTCACCTCCGGGTGCTCCTGCACGATCTTCAGGTATTCTTCGAACGAGCCCTCCCAGTGGAGATCCTCGTAGCTCTTGTAGTCCTGCAGGGCCGCGATGCGCGCCACCAGGGACTCGGAGGAAAGTGTCGCCATGTCCACCTCGCCGCGCCGGGTGCCCAGGCGCAGATGCGAATAGGGTAGCATCCCCGGGCCGGGCTAGCAGCAGTTTCCGCCGCGCCGCCGCCCGGCTCGTCCAGCGCGTGCCCGAGGCCGAAGAGCCCCGGCTTGCCTTTGTCGACTCCTGTCGACTCCACGCCCGGCGCGCTCGGACTGTGCTACCTTCGCTGTCAGTGCGCAAGGTCTACGTGCTCGACACCAACGTGCTGCTGCACGACCCGCGTGCGATCTTCAAATTCGAAGACAACGAAGTCGTGCTCCCGATCTACGTGATCGAGGAGATCGATCACTTCAAGCGCGACATGAACGAGCTCGGGCGCAACGCCCGCATGCTCGCGCGCTTCATCGACGAGCTGCGCGAGCGCGCCGAGTACTCGTTACAGCAGGGCGTGTCGCTGCCGAGCGGCGGACAGCTGCGGGTGGCCGCCTCCGAGGACATCCTGGCCGAGAGCAACGGGCGCTCGGCCGACCACAAGATCCTCGCCTCCGCGCTGGCCGAGCGCGACCGCAATGCCGACCGGCCCACGATCTTCGTCACCATGGACAGCAACCTGCGCATCCGGGCCGATGCGCTGGGCCTGCGCGCGGAAAACTACGAGGGCGGCCGCATCCGGGCCGACTCGCTCTACAACGGGGTGCTGTCGATCGGCGCCAGCGGCGCGAGCGTCGACCAGCTCGGCAAGCGCAAGCCTGTGCCGATCTCCGAGCTCGGCGACACCTCGGAGCTGTACAGCAACGCCTCCGTCGTCCTGCGCGACCTTGGCAACGACAAGCACACCGTGCTCGGTCGCTTCGACCAGCGCAGCCAGCAGATCACACCCCTACGCCTGGGCCGCGACGGCATCTGGGGCGTGCGGCCGCGCAACACCGAACAGGCCTTCGCCTGCGACCTGCTGCTCGACGACTCGGTGCGGCTGGTGACGCTGGTCGGCCGCGCCGGCACCGGCAAGACGCTGATGGCGCTTGCTACCGGCCTGCAGAAGGTGCTGACCGAGGGCGCCTACGCGCGGCTGCTGGTGTCGCGCCCGATCATGCCGCTCGGCCGCGACGTGGGCTATCTCCCGGGCACGATCGAAGAGAAGCTCAATCCCTGGATGCGCCCCATCTTCGACAACCTCGAGTACATCTTCACCACCGGCGGTGGGCGCTTCGACGCCGGCCGCAGCTACGAGGAGCTGCTGGGCGCGGGCACCATCCAGGTCGAGCCGTTGACCTACATCCGCGGACGCACCCTGCCCAACCAGTTCTTGATCGTGGACGAGGCGCAGAACCTGACGCCCCACGAGGTCAAGACCATCATCACCCGTTGCGGCACCGACACCAAGATCGTGCTCACCGGTGATCCCGACCAGATCGACAATCCCTATGTCGACGCCGCCAGCAACGGGCTGACGACGGTCGCCGAGCGCTTCAAGAGCGAGCCGATCGCCGGCCACATCACGTTGTTCAAGGGCGAGCGCAGCGAGCTCGCTGAGCGCGCCACGGAGCTGTTGTAGCGGTGGCGCAGGGCTTTCGAGCGAGCGGTGGCAGGCGTGTGCGGCGGTCGACCGTCGCGCGCGCAGCCCAGGCGCGCCCCGCGCCGAAGCCGCGCGCGCCGCAACCCCAGCCCCCGCTGGCGCGCGTGCGCCGCTTCGAGCTGCGCATGCACGCGTTGTGCACGGCGACGCGCATGCTGCCCTTGCTGACCGCGGACAACGCGGCCGAGGAGCGCGCCCGCATGATCGCCGAGCTCGAGGCCGGCGGAGCCCCAGCGCCGCGGTGGCAGCTGGCGGCGCGGCGCGTGCCCGCGGCCGCATTCCACCTGGTCGATGCGCTGCGCGCCGAAGCACCCGCGCTGCCCGGCGCCGAGCTCTACCTCGACAGGCTCGAGGAGCTGGAGCTCGACCTGTTGATGCTCGATGCGCTGGGAAAGCCACGCCTGCTGCGGCCGCTGTGCGCGCGCCGCTACGGCACCGGCGCCACGCAGGCGCCCACCGCGCGTGGGCCGCGCTCGCTGGCCGCCTGCGCGCGCATGATCCTCGATCGGGTACCGGCGACGCGCGAGCCGCGCGAGCTAGCGGCGTCCGGCGACGACTCGAGCCTCGCGGTGCTGGTGCAACGGCTGTCGGCGGCTGCCGGGCTGCAGGTGCGCGTGCAGGTCGAGCCGCGGCTCTCGGCCGGGGCGGCCACCGGCGAGCGCACCGTGTTCCTGGCCGCGCGCCGCTTCGGCCGCAACGAGGCACGCCGACTGGCGGTCCACGAGGTGCTCGGCCACCTGCTGGTCGCCAGCAATGCGCGGGCGCAGCCGCTGCAGTTGTTGCAGTGGGGCACGGCCGGCTCGTTCGTCGACCAGGAAGGCCTCGCGCTCCACATGGAGGAAGCCGCCGGCGTGCTCGACGGGGCGCGGCTGCGCACGCTCGCGGCCCGCGTGCTGGTGGCGGACATGATGCACGGCGGGGCGCGCTTCGCCGAGGCCGCCAACCGGCTTCATCGGGAGGAACAGTTCTCGCCGGCGGAGGCGATCGTGCTGGCGGAGCGCGCTTACCGCGGCGGCGGCGTGGCGCGCGACGTCGGCTACCTGCTGGGCTGGCTGCGCGTGCACGACGGGTTGCGCAGCGGCCGGGCCAGCATCGACGAGCTGCGCGCCGGACGCGTGAGCCTGGACGCGCTGCCGGCGCTGCGCCGTTTGCGCGCCGAGGGCTACGTCTACGCGCCGGCCTTGCGCCCCGCCTTCGCGAACTTGGCGCGCAGCTTCTTCTCGACGAAGTCGGGCACCACGCCCCTGAGGTCGCCGCCCAGCGACGCGGCTTCCTTGATCAGGCTGGAGCTGACGAAGAAGTAGTCGCTGGCCATGATGAACACCGTCTCGATGTTCGGATCGAGGTGGCGGTTCATGTTGGCCAACTGTAGCTCGTGCTCGAAGTCACCCACCGCACGCAGGCCGCGCAGCACCACCCGCACGCCCCGCTCGCGCGCGTAGTCGACCAGCAGGCCGTCGTCGAAGCGGTCGACCTCCACCCGCGGGTCGCCTTTGATCGCGTCGGCGATCATCTCGATCCGCTCGTCCACGCTGAACAGCGGCTGCTTCTTGTCGTTGGTCAGCACCGCGACGATGATGTGATCGAAGGCCACCAGCCCGCTGCGGATGATGCTGACGTGCCCGTTGGTGATCGGGTCGAAGCTTCCAGCGTAGATCGCGGACGACATCGTCTCTGGCGATTGCTCTATCACGTCTGCGGACGGCGCGCGATCTTTCCCATGCCGCGGGAGGGGCCGCACGGCGGCTGCCGCCCCGAGTCATCAGCCGGCCGCCCAGGCCTGCCACAGCGCCACCGCGGTGTCGCCATATTGGTAATGCGCAAGCTCGGTGAAGGCGGGTGGCCGCTGCGGCGGCTGGCGGCGCGCGTGCTCCAGCACCAGGATCGCGCCCGGGGCGAGCAGGTCGCCCCCGGCCAGCGCCGCGATGCGCTCCACCGCGACCTGGACGAGCGTATAGGGTGGGTCGGCGAAGACCAGCCCGAAGGGCGCACCGCCGGCCTGTTGTAGCTGTGCGGCCAGCTTGGCCTCGCTCAGGCCCAGCAAATCCAGCTGCAGCACGCGCAGCTGCTGCTGCAGGCCGAGCGCGCGCGCGTTGTCCGCGATGCAGCGCGCCGCCTGACGCTGGTGCTCGACCGCGACCACGGACGCCGCCCCGCGCGACAACGCCTCGAGCCCGAGCGCGCCGGTGCCGGCGAACAGATCGAGCACCGAAGCGCCTTCCAGCACGCCGCGGGCCTGCAGCGCCGAGCCGACCGCCTCGCGCACGCGATCGCTGGTCGGCCGTGTGGAGGCGGCCAGCCGCCCCGGCAGGCGCCTCCCCCGCAGCGAGCCGCCGACGATGCGCATCGGCTGCCTAGCAGGCTGCGGAAAAGCCCGCTCGAGGCGCCTTTCCAGCGATCTGGGCCCGGCTGCGGCGTTGCGAGCCCTCGAAATACAGCGAGTATTCCATCGGTCTCGCGCCTTGCATCCGGACCCACCTCACTCGAAATCCGCTCCCTCGGAGCTCTTCCGCAGCCTGCTAGAAGGTGAGCGTCGCCGACACCTGGGCGGAGCGCGGCCCGAACGAGGGTACGACCGACAGCCTGGCCTGTGCGGGCTCGTCCGCCTCGGCATCCATCTGGTCGCGGCTCTTGCCGTGCCCGTGGTCGGCGGTCAGCACCAGATAGGTACCCACGCCACCGGAGGCGATCGCCGTGCCCAGAAACACCCACTGCAGCACCTCGAAGGTCGCGGCCGTGTGGCATTTACTCTGCACCCTGCTCAGCTCGTCGGCCGTGAGGCTGTAGATGTAGCCGCGGTCGGCGGCCTTGCACACGTCGTTCACGACCTGATCGCTCTGTCCCGCTGCCTCGGCCATCATGTTGCCGCGTGCGACCGCGTCTCGGTACTTGTTGTACAGCGAGTTGCTGTTGACCCCGTCCACGATCGCGGCCGACACGCCGGTGCCCACCAGCGACGCGGCGCCGACCCCGATCAGCGTCCAGCCCAGCCACGCCAGGTGATGGCCGTGGTGCTCCACCGTGGCCGGCGGCTGCAGCTGCTCGGTCGCGCCGATGGTCGAGAGCACCGCCGTGATCGAGGTCTGCGCGCCTTCACTGACCGAGACCGTGCTCACGTGGGGGGTGTAGCCGTCCTTGTGGATCTCGATGCGGTAGCTGCCGGGCTGCAGGCCCTCCAGGCGCAGCGCGCCCTCGCGGGTCGTGCCGACCTGCTGGCCGTTGACCATCACCTCTGCGTCCGGGACGTTGGCCTGGATCTCGATCGAGCCGCCGATGGTCGTCGCCGTGAGCCGGTTCAGCAGCTTGTCGGCGCGCGCGGCCAGGGCCTGGAACTCGGTTTGGTTGCGCGGGATGGTGTCGTCGACCTGGCGCACGATCGCGCCGCTGGCCGCGTCGAACAGGCTCAAGCTCAGCGCGAAGTCGTAGTCGTCGCGCGCGCTGGTGCGCCGAATCGTGCCGTAGATCAGCTTGTCCGCGCGCAGGCCCTTGGCGATCTCGCTCAGGCACGCGGCGTCGAGCTCGTCGCAGCCGTGGGCCAGGCTCATCTGGGCCATCGAGACCGCGGCGTTGGACACCGTCCAGCCGTCGATCGCGCGCGCTGCGCTGCGCAGCTGCTCGGTCAGGTCGTTGGCCACATCGTCGTCGCCTTCGATCGAGCGCAGGCCGAGCACCACCACGGTGGTGCTGGCGAAAGCCGGTGATGCAACTGCGAGCAGCGAGCCGATGACGACGAGCCGGGCGAGCATGTTGCCTCCTTCGCGCACCCCAGAGCGGAACAGTAGCGGAATAGTACCCGACTGACCCTCGAGCGCGAAACTCTGGACAATGCCGTCGCTCCCGATAGCTCCCCGGCCCCGCGCCGCGGCCAGCGCCGCGCTTCTTTGCAGCGCAGCGACAGCGTGGCGGATCGCCCCGACCCCCCCTCGCTCGCAAGACCGCCGTCGAGACGGCGTGACCCTCCGCCCAAGCTGGTGCATGCTCGGCCCATGCGCGTTTGCCCCGTGGCCTGCCTCAAGGACAACTACGCCTACCTGCTGCTCGACCGGCAGGGGCGGGCGGCGGTCGTGGATCCCTCGGAGGCCGCCCCGGTGGAGGCGGCGCTCGCGCGCGAAGGCGCCGAGCTCGAGGCGATCTGGCTCACCCATCATCACTGGGACCATGTGGGTGGAGTCGAGGAGCTGTGTGCAAAGCGCGGGGAGCTGCCGGTGCTGGGCAGCGGCTACGATCTCGAGCACGGGCGCATCCCGCGCCAGAGCCGCGGCCTGCGCGAGGGCGACGTGCTGTGCTTCGACGGCCACGAGGCCACGCTGCTCGAGATCCCCGGCCACACCTTGGGCGCGATCGCCTACGTGCTGGACGGCTGCCTGTTCAGCGGCGACACCCTGTTCCTGGGCGGCTGCGGGCGCGTGTTCGAGGGCAGCATGGCGATGATGCAGGCCTCGCTCGCCAAGCTGCGCGCGCTGCCGCCCGCCACCCACATCTACTGCGGCCACGAGTACACGCTGAGCAACCTGCGCTTCGCCGACGCGATCGAGCCGGGCTCGGCTGCGATCGCGGAGCGCCGCAGCGCGGCCGTCGCACAACGCGACCAGGGCGCGCCCACCGTACCGGGGCTGCTGCTGGACGAGCTGGCCACCAACCCGTTTCTTCGCTGGGACGTGCCCGCGGTGATCGACGCCGCCCGCGCGCGCGGCGCCGAAGACGCCTCGCCGCCGGCCGTCTTTGGCGCATTGCGCAAAGCCAAGGACGCGTTCTAGCGGCGGCGCCAGTTGATCGCGATGTCGATGTCCTGCCGCGCCGCGTACTGGCTCTGCAGGCGCACCAGCTCGCCGTAGGTCGCGGGCATGCGCGGGGCCAGCGCCAGCAGCACGCGACCGGTGGCCTCCGCGTCGGAGGCAGCGCGGTGCGCGTTCTCGAGCGGAATGCCGAGCCGCGCGCAGGCCTCGCCCAGGCGGTGGCCGCGCTCCTCCTTGTGCAGCTCGCGCACCCAGACAAGCGGGTCAACCCACACCACCTCCGCGAGGAAGGCGGCCGGCGCGCTCTCGGGCTGCGCGCCGCCGCCGGCGCGCGCCAGCTCTGCGTGCAGGAAGGCGCGGTCGAACTGCGCGTTGTAGGCCACCGGGAGGTAGTCCTCGATCAGCGCCTGCAGCTCCGGCAGCACCGCCCCGAACGCCGGTGCGTCACGCAGCTCCTCGTCGCTGATGTTGTGGATCGCGCGCGCCTGCTCGGGCACCGGTATGCCCGGATTACACAGCCAATTCTGCAGCGAGCGCAGCTCCCCGCGCTCGAAGCAGGCGACGCCGATCTCGATCACGCGGTCCTGCTCGGGGGATAGACCCGTGGTCTCGAAGTCGATGACAGCGAGCTTCTGCTCGGCCCAGGCCGCGCCCGCCTCGAAGCGCTTGCTCAGGCCGGCCACGTCGACCACCGTGCGCGCGATCAGATCGGCGATGCCGGCGTAGTGGCGGCCGGTCGGAAAGCAGCCGCAGACGTCGTCGAGGGAGGCGCGCATCGGGCCCAGCAGATCACGGCCGGGCCTGCCTTGGCAAGGCGCGGGCGGCGCGCGCGATGCGATCGCGGCGCGTGCGCGCGTGTTTCGGGGGTGCGACAATGGCGGCATGGCCGTCACCGCCTACCGAGGGCGGATCGCGCCTTCGCCCACCGGCAGGCTGCATCTGGGAACCGCACGCACCTCGCTGCTGGCCTGGCTGGCGGCGCGCGCCGCGGGGGGCGCGCTGGTGCTGCGGATCGAGGACATCGACGGGCCGCGCGTGGTCGAGGGCGCCGAGCAGGCGATCGTGGAAGACCTGCGCTGGCTGGGCCTCGATTGGGACGAGGGTCCGGACGTGGGCGGGCCGTTGGGACCTTATCGCCAGTCGCAGCGCAGCTCGCGCTACGACGCGGCGCTCGCGCGGCTGCGGCAGGCGGGGCATCTGTTCCGTTGCACCTGCACCCGCGCCGAGCTCGTGGCCGCCTCGAGCGCACCTCACGGCGAGCTCGGGCCGCGCTATCCGGGCACTTGCCGGCACGGCCCGCGCTCGCCGCGGCGTGCGGCGTCGTGGCGCTTTCGGCTGGACGTGGGCGAGGGCTTCGTCGACGCGGTCCACGGCGCGCAGCCCGCCTCCGAGGGCGACGACTTCATCGTGCATCGCTCCGACGGCCTATACGCCTATCAGCTGGCGGTGGTGGTCGACGACCTCGCCATGGGTATAACCGAGGTGGTGCGGGGCGCTGATCTGCTCAGCTCGACGCCGCGCCAGATCGCGATCTATCGCGCGCTCGGCGCGACCCCGCCGCGCTTCGCACACGTGCCGCTGGTGCTGGGCGCCGACGGCAAGCGCCTGGCCAAGCGCCACCGCGCGCCCGCGATCGCCGACTACCGCGCAGCCGGGGTAGCGCCCGAACGCGTGATCGGCGCACTGGCGCGCAGCGTCGGCCTGGCCGCGGAGGGCGAGCACCTGCGCCCGGGCGACCTGGTAGGCCGCTACGAGCTGGGGCGCATTCCGCGCGAGCCAAGCGCGCTCGAGCGCATCGCCTGAAGCGCTGCGCTGCCGCGGCTCAGATTCAGAAGCGCGCGGTCACGGTCATGAACGCCATCTTGTCGTTGGCGTCGCGCAGCCGGCCCGACAGCGTCTTCACGAAGTTCCACAGGATCTCATAGGCCAGATCCTTGTGCACGAACAGCAGGTCCTCGAACGCTTCCCGCGTCACCACCAGCAGACGCGCCCGCTCGTGCACGCGCGCGTCGGCGCTGCGCGGGATGTCGTCGATCAGCGACATCTCGCCGAAGGACTCGCCCGGCCCCATTACCGCCAGTGCCTCCTCGCCCATGCCCGGCAGATCGCGCGAGATGCGCACCTTGCCCTCGAGAATCAGGTACAGCTTGTCTCCCATCTCGCCCTCGTGGAACACGAAGCTGCCGGCCTCGTGCGATTCCTCGCCGGCGATCGCCGCGATGCGCTCGAGCCCGTCCGCGGACAGGCCGTGGAACAGGTTCATGTTCGCGAGCGCTTGATGGACGTCGGCCATGGGCGACCCGGCCGCCAGTCTACCACCGCCGGCCTGGCGCGCGCCGCTTTGGCGCAGGTGCGCGACCGCTCAGGAGGCTTCGCGGGCCGCCAGCCAGCGCTCGGCCTCGATCGCCGCCATGCAGCCGGTGCCGGCCGCGGTCACCGCCTGACGGTAGATGTGGTCCTGCACGTCGCCGGCCGCGAACACGCCTTCGACGCTGGTGCGCGTGGTGCCGGGCTGGGTGCGGATGTAGCCGTTCTCGTCCAGGTCGAGCTGGCCCTGGAAGATCTGGGTGTTGGGCGTGTGGCCGATGGCGATGAACAGCCCCTTGACCGCGATCTCGCGCTGCTTGCCCGTGCGCAGGTCCTGCAGCACTAGGCCGGTGACCTCACCCTTGGACACGTCCTTGACGTCCGCCACCGCGCTGTTCCACTCGAAGCGGATCTTCGGATGCTCGAGCGCGCGCTTGGCCATGATCTTCGAGGCGCGCAGCTCCCCGCGGCGGTGGATCACGGTCACGTTGGCGCACAGCCCGGCGAGGTACAGCGCTTCCTCCATCGCCGTGTCACCGCCGCCGACCACCGCCACGTCCATCCCGCGGAAGAAATAGCCGTCGCAGGTGGCGCACGCGCTCACACCGCGGTTCTGCAGCGCCTGCTCGCTCTCCAGCCCGAGCCAGCGCGCGCTCGCGCCGGTGGCGATGATCACGGTCTTGGCTTCGAATTCACGCTCGTCGGTCCAGAGCTTGAAGGGATAGCTCGAGAAATCCACGCGCTCGACATCGGCGCTGATCTGCTCGGTGTTGAAGCGCGCGGCCTGCTGCTTGAAGCGTTCCATCAGCTCGGGACCTGTGATCGACTCGGCGAATCCCGGGTAGTTCTCCACATCGGAGGTGATCATGAGCTGGCCGCCTGCGACCCCTCCTTTGACCACGCCCTCGATGCATACCGGCTTCAGATTGGCGCGGCCCGCATAGATGGCCGCCGTGTGCCCGGCCGGACCCGAGCCGATAATGATGAGCGAATGCATACATTTACCTCGTCAGGCTGGCGGTCGGGTGACCGCGTGTGGTGCTTAGCTTGCTGTCTGCGACCCCGCAACGCCCCTGAATGGAGACGGGAAATACCCCTAACAATGCGGGCCAGAGTTGACGTAATTGAACGGGTTTTTGAGCCTTACGGGTAGTGCGTTTTGCGGTACACATTCAGGCAGGGCGGTGGGGGTGGTTGACATACCTACGATTACCATCCAGGCTACAAGGCGGCGGTGTACGCTTTCTGCGCATGACTTAAGGACCTGGAGCCCGTGAGTGACACCAAAGATTGGTATCTCGGGTTCCCAAGCATGGAAGGGTGGAGTCGTGGTCCCGTCAGAGTTTCTACAGATCGCTGAGGGTCTCAATCACCTGGATCCCGTCCGCACCTATCCGACTCGCGCGGCAAAGCTCGTCGCAGGCCTGGCCAATGCGACCTCTTATCGCGTGGAGCTGGAACAGGGCGACAAGCGTAAGCTCGACAGCACGCCCCCGCCGCCTATGAACGGCCGCGCGGTCTCGCTGCCCTTGCGTCACGGCCGCCAGGTGCTCGGTACTATCCACCTGTTCCTGGCCGAGGGCGCGGAGAAGCTCGAAGGTCAGGACCTGCGGCTCGCCCGCTGGGGTGCGCGGGCGCTGGCCCGCGGCCTGAGCTACGCGACGCGCATGAACCGGCCGGCCCTGGAGGGGCGGCGCAAGGCGCACGAGGTGCAGTCGCGCCTGGACCGTACGCCGCTGACCAAGCGCGAAAAGGAGGTGGTCGCGCTGCTGGTCTCGGGGGCGTCCACGCGCCAGATCGCCGAGCAGACCGGCCTGACCGTGGCCACGGTCCACACCTACCTCAAGCGCATCTACTCCAAGCTGGGCGTGCATTCGCGGGTCGAGCTGGTGGCGCGAATGGTGGGAACCACCGGCAGCGTTCCGCCGCCGCCCGGCGAAGGGCCCGACGAGGACCTGCTCGGCGACGACGACGAAGTGCCGCCGCTCGATGCCGCTGTGTAAGGCGCCGCGCACCTGATGCGAGCTGCTCAGGGCAGCGGGTCCGCCTCGTCGGACCACGCGCTCAGGTGCGCGCCGTCGGCCTCCGCGGCGTCCATGAAGCTGCGGTAGTACGCGTGGCGCTGCAGGGTGGCGCCGTCCCCGATCACCAGCAGCAGGCTCCGGGCGCGGGTGAGGGCGACGTTCATGCGCCGCGTGTCGGCCAGGAACCCGACCTGGCCGTCGTCGTTGCTGCGCACCAGGTCGACCACGACCGCTTCCTTTTCGCGGCCCTGAAAGCTGTCGACGGTGCCGATCTCGAGCCCGGCCTCGACCGCAGCACGCAAGCGCTCGCGCAGCAGCCGCGCCTGCGCCAAGTAGGGCGTGATCACGGCCAGCTCGGCCGGCGGCAATCCGCGCGAGAGCAGCCGGTGCACCTCGCGCGCAGTGCGCTCGGCCTGCCCTGGGTTGCTGGTGCTGGGGTCGTCGTGCGCGCGCCGCTCCGCGAAGCCCTTGCCCGCGCAGTCGATGAAGTGCCACGGCCCCGGCCGCAACGGGTCGGGACGCACCCCCGGCAGATCCTCGAGCCTGCGCTCGGCCACCGCGGCATCCGCGCGCAGGCGCCCGTCGTACATGCTGAGCGAGGGAAAGCGCATCAACGCGCGGTGCATGCGGTACTGCACCTGCAACATGCGCAGCACCCGCTCGCCGTGGCGTTCGGCCAGCCGCTCGAACAGCGTGCGCGCAAGGCCGGAGGCGGAAGCCTCCGCGTCCAGCACGGTCGGTGGGAGCTGCTTGGGGTCTCCCGCCAGCACCAGCCTCTGCCCGCGCGAAAGCGCGGCCAGCGCCACCGGGTCTACCGCCTGAGTGGCCTCGTCGAGCACTACGCGATCGAAGCGCAGCCCGCCCAGCGCCGCCACGTCGACCCCGGCCGCCGTCGCGCACACCACCTGCACCCGCTGCAGCTGCAGTGCGCGCTCGGCGTCGAGCGTGCGGCGCGCATCCCGCATCAGCGCGCGCGCCTCGCCCAGCATGCGCCTCGCCTCCGGCCACGGCAGCCGCCCGCGTGCCCGCCGCCGTTCCACCCGGCGCCGGATCTCGTTGGCCTCGGCGATGAAGCGCCGCGCGCGCGTGCGCGCCTCGCTCTGCTCGACCAGCGCGTCGAGCGTGCGCGCCTCGAGCGCGCGCGACACGCGTACCGGGTGACCCAGGCGCACCAGCGCGACGCCGTGCCGCGCCAGACGCTCGCCCAGGTTGTCGACCGCGGTGTTGCTGGCCGCGCTCACCAGCACGCGCTCGCCGCGCGCGAGCGCCTGCCGTACCACCTCGCACAGCGTGCGCGTCTTGCCCGTACCGGGTGGCCCGTGGATCAAAGCCACGTCCTTGGCGCCGAGCGCATGGCACACCGCCTCGCGCTGCGTCGCGTCGAGCTCGGCGTCCAAGAACGCCGGCGGCGGCGACGCGGGGCCCTCGTGCTCGGGTGCGCGCTCGCCCAGCAGCACCTCGCGCAGCCGTTCGAGCTGGCTGCCGCGCTCGGCCTCGCGAAAGCGCGCGATCGCCTGCTCACCGCGTGTGAAGGTCGCCTCGGGCGCCTCGCGGTCCAGGTTGAACGCCCCCTGCTCGAGGAACTCCGCGTAGTCGGCCTCGACCGCGATCGCCAGCCGTTGCTTGCGCGCGCGTGCGACCACGCCGCGCTCGCAGCGCTCGCCATCCGGATCGCCCGCCCACAGCAGCACCGGATCGCCCACGCCGATGCGCGCGTCCTCGAGCGCAGTTTGCGACTCGAGCTTCACCCACAGCAGTGCGCGCCCGCCCGCGCTGGCGTCGGTGTCCTCCAGGGTCAGGCCCTTGAGCGCGAGCCCGCGCGCCACGCGCTCGCCGAAGTCGAGCGTCTGGCGCGTGCGCCGCTGTTCCTCGCGTGCCGCCTCGCGCTCCCTGCGCCACAGCGCGAGCAATCGCGAAAGCGCTTCCTCGGCTTCGTCGCTCATCGAAATCAACTATACTCGCGGCGATGGGCGACGAGCTGAGCCACCTCGACGAGCACGGCCACGCGCACATGGTGGACGTCTCGGGCAAGCAGGTCACGCGCAGGCTCGCGGTCGCGCGCGGTGTGGTCAGCATGCGGCCGGAGACGCTGACCTTGTTGCTTTCGGGGCAGGCGCCCAAGGGCGACGTGCTGGCCGCGGCGCGCATCGCCGCGATCCAGGCCGCCAAGAAGACCCCGGAGCTGATCCCGCTCTGCCACGCGATCGCGCTCACCGGCGTCGAGGTCGAGCTTCAGCCCGACCCGGCGCGCTCCGCGCTCCTGATCGAGGCGCGGGTGCAGGCCCTCGATCGCACCGGTGCCGAGATGGAGGCCCTGACCGCGGTCGCGGTGGCGGCGCTGACCGTCTACGACATGCTCAAGGCGGTCGATCGCGGCATGACGATCGGCGAGATCGCCCTGCACGAAAAGAGCGGTGGCAAGAGCGGGCGCTTCGAGCGCGGGAAGTAGCGACCGCGCGCTACTCGCCCTGCACGTCGGTGCCGTCCGCGAAGCGGTAGTGCTGCGGCACCCAGTTGAGCTGCAGCTCCTTGAGCGGCGTCTTGACCAGGGTGACATCGGTGGGCTTGCCCGGGTCGGCGGGAAACTTGCCGCTCTTCTTGACCGTCGCGCCGGGCTTGATCGGAGCCGGGAACGGCACCTTCAGGCTCTTGAGCAGCTCGTTCTTGGAATCGCGGATCTCCATCGCGCCTTCGGCGACCGTGAGCTCCTTGTCGCTCAAGTTCTTGAGCTGGAACTCGAGCTCGAGCTTCACGCTCTTGCCCTTGCCGAGCTCCTTCTTCTTGGTCACGGTGGCGGTGGCCATCGCGCGCATTTCGTCGCGCTTCTTCTTGCGTGCCTCCCGCTCGCGCTCCTGGGCCTCCTTGAGCAGCTTGATGCGGTCCAGCTCCTGCTGGCTCGGCACTGCGGGGGCGGCTGCGGCAAGCGACGGAGGCGGGGGCGCCTTCGAGGAATTGCAGGCCGCGGCCGGCGCCAGCGCAAGGACCGCTGCGGCGAGCCTGGAGGCCACGCGCCGGCGCGGCGTTGGCGGCGGCAGCCGGGCACCGCGCGCGCGGAGTTCGTCGTGTAGTGGGTAGCTCGTGCTTGGCACCTGTTCCCTCCTCGGGACCGAGCGTAGGCCAAAGCGCGGCCGCGTGAAAAGCGCGATCGTGCAGCGCCGTGCCGCGGGCTCGCGTGCGCTGAGCTGGCCCGTGCCTTGGGGGGCACGAGCCTTCCTGCCGTGCGCGATGGAAGCGATTGGCTGGCGCGCTGCGCCAGCCGCGCTCCCGGGTTGGCTACTGGCGAGCCAGCTTGATCCAGTCGACGATGCTCTGCACCACTTCCTTGTCCATGAAGTCGGTGTGCATCTTGCCGAGCATCAGATAGTTGGCGTGCACGAAGCCCGGGTCGCAGTTGGGCCAGAAGGTCTCGGTGTTGTTGCCGTCCATCTTCATCATCGAGGCGTCGCAGCCGTGCTGCATCGGGAAGGTCCCCTGGTCGAGCGGCGGACCGATGTCCATCTCGGCGTTGGTGTCGATCAGGGCGACACGATCGGTGCAGGCGGGCGGGGTCGGAGAGCCGCTCATGATGATCAGCCCCTTGACCTTGTCCTGCAGCTCCGGCTTGCAGCCGAACTGCGCGGTGTAGAACGCGCCCCAGGAGTGGCCGCCCACCCACATCGAGCGGATGTCGAACTTGCTGCCCAGGTTGGTGTAGACGTAGTCGATCACGTCCATCAGGTAGGGCTCGTCCTGACCGTTATCGCCGTTGCCCCATTGCTCCACGACCGAGCTCGGCGTCGCGATGATCAGGTTGTGCGAGGCCACGAACTGATACGCCGAGAAGTAACCTTCCTGGTAGAAGTGCTGCGCCACCGGCGTGGTGCCGTGCAGGTTGAGGATGAAGGTCATCGGCGCGCCCTCGTGCTTGTCGCACGGGTAGTCGAGGATCACGTCGCGGTCGTCGACCTTGAGGTTCGGCATGCCGATGCCGAAGGTCGGGGTCGCAGGATTGCGGCACGCCACGTCGGTCAGCGCGACCACGGGTTTGCTCGGATCGCCGTCCTCGGGGCCGGCCGGTCCAGCCGGCGTGCTTGGCGCGCCGGCCGCGCCGCTGGTCCCTCCGGTTCCCGCCGCTACGGCGCCGCCGGTGCCGCCGGGAATCATCGCCGCGCTGCCGCCCGTGCCCGCAGGCGGTGCGACCGAAGGCGGCGCTGCCGTGCCCGCGCCGCCGATCGGAACCGCGGGCGTGCCACCCGTGCCGCCGATCGTGCTCGCGCCGCCGGTGCCGGTGGCGTTGCCCGAAACCGCGCCCCCCGGCGACCCTACGCTCGCGTTGCCGCTGGTTTGCGTCTGACTACCGCTGCCGTTGTCGCTGCCGCTGCAACCCGCCGCGATCCACAGCACGCAGCAAGTCCCGACCACTGCCTTTCCACATCGACCCATGACCCACCTCACATGTTTGCAGACGACGAGTGGTCTCCACCCGGCTAGCCCGACCGAGTGTGCGCAATCACGTCCCGAGCGATTGCACCGCGCGTACCCTGCGCCCACCACCACGTCGCTTCACCGTTTTGTCTACCCACGCGCGCCTCCTTTTGCAATAGGACGATAAGCAAGCCCGCAGGCGCGTTTGCCACGCGTTAGCTCGGGCTTCGACGCCCCAAGCGGCTGGTGTCGTGAAGCCGGTCGGCGTTTGGCTTTGGGGGCCAATCCGATGACGGCCGCGGTCAATCGCGGGGGGCGGTCGCAGGCCGTGCGCGGGCCCTCCGGATCTGTGTATGCGTTCAGGCTTCGGGCGCCGGTACGCGGATTGTGCGCAGAAAGTCGCTGGCCCCGACCGCGGCACGTCGTAGTGTGCTCGGCGTCCTGCGGTCCCTGGGATCGCTGTCGATCGCATGCGCTGGCTTCCCCTCCCTCGCCTGTTCCTGCCTGCGGCACTGGCCGCATCCGCGCTCAGCTGCGGCTCGTGCACGCCACCCGCCACCGATGCCGCGCGTCCCGCCGCGCCGCAGCAGCAGACCGCGCAGCCCCCCCCCGATTCCGTGGCTGCGGCGCTGCTCGCCAAGCAGAAGCACGGCGGCGCGCTGTACGCCCACACCTGTGCGGTGTGCCACGGCGCGCGCGGCGAGGGCTACAAGGCCGACCGCGCGCCGGCGCTGGCCCAGCCGAACTTTCTGGCGTCGGCCGACGATGCGTTCCTGCGCAATGCGATCGCGCGTGGCCGCAACGGCTCGACCATGTCGGCCTGGGCCAAGCAGCACGGCGGGCCGCTGTCGCCAGACGACATCGAGGCGATTGTGGCGTTCATCCGCACCTGGCAGAAGGGCGGTCGCCTGTCGCTCGACAACAGGCCGCTGCGCGGTGACCCCAAGCGGGCCGAGCCGGTCTACGCGAGCGAGTGCGCGCGCTGCCACGGCGAGCGCGGCGTGAAGGGCCCCTACGAGCAGATCGGCAACCCCGATCTGCTCAACGACGCCAGCAACGGCTTCCTGCGCTTTGCGATCTGGATGGGGCGCCCGGGCACCGAGATGAAGCCGTTCGCGGTGAAGCTCGGCCAGCAAGGGCTCGAGGACATGGTGGCGCTGGTACGCAGCTTCGGGGCGACCGCCGCCGCCAAGAAGGAGGCCGCCGCCGCGGCCCCGCCTCAGCTCGATGCGCCGCTGCCGCTGGGCAAGATCCCGCTCAACCCGCACGGGCCGGAGCCGGTCGGCTTCGAGATCTATCCCAAGACCACGCCTGGCAAGGTGATCCACGAGCAGCTCGCGCGCCACGCCCGCTTGGTGCTGCTGGACGCGCGTGCGCCGTCCGACTACGTGCGCGAGCACATCACCGGCGCGGTCAGCGTGCCCTTCTATGATCCCTCGCCGTACCTGGCGCGGCTGCCCAAGAACACCTGGCTGGTCAGCTACTGCGCGTGCCCGCACGCCGAGTCCGGCGAGCTCGCGCAGAAGCTGCTCGACCACGGCTTCAAGAAGGTCACGGTGCTGGCCGAGGGCATCGGCTACTGGATCGCGCAGGACTGGAAGACCACGGGCACGCACCCACTCGAGCGGCACAAGCATCCAGCCGCCTCGGCGCGCACGCCTCCCCGCAACCAGGCCGCGCGCTAGCCTCGAGTTGCCCACCGCGAGCCTCCTCGATGTGCGTGGCGATGTTCAGAAGCTGCGGCAGGAAGACAGGCAGGCGGGAACAAGAAGCTGCTCGACTTCCCGACTTCCTGTGATTCCTCTCCTATTCAGAACTGCGAGAAGAAGGCCCAGATCGCCGCGCTCGAGGGCTGCCAGATGGTGTGACCGCCGTCGAATTCGCACCAGGTCACCGGATAGCCGGCGTCGCAGCCCTGGTAGGTCACGCAGCCGGTCGGGTCGACCGGCATGGTGTCGCTGCTGCAGTGGTTGGCCATCGCCCAGAAGTCGCGGCTGGCCTGCCCCTGGGCGAAGGGCACCGTCATGTCCATGTTGCCGTGCGCGATCCAGGCCGCGACCTGACCCGCGCACGCGCTCGCGCCAAAGCCCTGGCGCGGCCCGGAGCCCGACATCGGCGCGATCGCACGGAACACGTCGCCGAGCTCGCAGCCGACCGTGTTCGACATGATGCCGCCGAAGCTCATGCCGACCGAGAAGATGCGCGCGTCGTCGACGCAGTAGCTCGCGCGCAGCGTGTCCAGCATCGCGCGCGTGAAGGCGATGTCCTGGTCGTTGGTATTGGACCAGCCCGCGGTGCTGCCGGCAGGCGGCGTGCCGCCGTCGGCGGTGGTGTTTCCCGGCATGCCGTTGGTGAGCGTGATGCCGGTATCGAGGCCCTGAGGAGCGACGAAGATCGCGCTGTCGCCGGCCATCGATTGCAGGCCGTAGTAGCCGAACCCGGCGAAGCCGCCCGCGATCTGCTGCGCGCTGCCGCCGAGTCCGTGCCAGGCGAAGATCAGCTTGTAGGGCTTGTGCGAGTCGTAGCCGTTAGGCAGCGCGACGATATAGGTGCGCTGCGTTCCGCCGACGTCGAGCATGTCGGTGCCGGCCGGCGGCCAAGTGGCCGCGTCGCAGCCCGAGCTGCCGGCCGGCGGTGGCGGCATGGTCGCCTGCGCGGGTGCCATCGCGCCCGCGGTGCCCGCGCCCGCGCCGGCCGCACCGCTGCCGGTGGTGCCCCCGGTCGCGCTGGCCGGCGGCGTGGCCGGCGTGACGCTGGCGCCCGTGCTCGCACCCGGTGCGCTCGGCACGTCCTGGACCGCACCCGCGCTCGCGGCGGCGTTCATCGGATTGGCGACCGTCGCGCACGCCGCGCCGGTACACGTCCCCGGCGTGGCGTTCGAGGCGCTATTGCCGCCGCTGCAGCCCAGCGACACCAGCATCGAGCACAGCCCCATGGCGATCGCCGCGGAGCGCGGCTGTTCTATTGCACCCATCACCCCACCTCCCGATGTCCCGAACCCGAGCTGACTCTCGCATACGCAGGCTGCCCGAGCCAGCCACGCGGGCGTGGCCTGGGCCGCTCCGGCAATCCTTCGGGTCCAGACCCACGCCGAAGGTGGGCTAGGCTATCGTCCTTCGAGCTCGAGGCCGCGGTAGCTGGGGCTGAAGGCGAGCGAGATCAGCGCGGGCGCCAGCTCCGAGCTGCGGGCTTCGCGGCCGTCGATGCGCTCGATGCGCAGCAGCTTGCCGCGGCGCTGTCGTGCCAGTGCCGGCAGCGCGGCGACCGCGGCGGCTAGCGTGTCGGGCGTGCGCGCGGCCGGGAAGGTGGTCAGGTGCTTGCCGCCGGCGCCGAGGTAGAGCACGGGCTCGCCGCCCACCAGCACCAGCGCCGCGCCGGCCACCCGCCGCGCGCGCGGCCCTTTGCCATCCACCGGCTCGCGCTCTCCCGGCCACGGCAGCAGCCAGCCGAAGGGATTGGCCGGGTCCACCGCGGACAGCAGCACGGCGGCGCCTGCGGGCTGGTCCTGCAGCCCGCGCAGCCGCTCCACCGCGCCGCGCGCCGCGAACTGCGCGCCGCCCAGATCCTCGACGAAGTAGCCGCGCCGGACCTTGCCCGCCTCTTCCATCGCGCGCAGCACCGGATAGAGCGCGGCAAAGCCTCCCGGCAGCTCCTCGAGCGCCGCCACTTCGCGCGTGAGCAGCCCGTGGCGCTGAAGCAGCCCGAGGCAACGCGCGTGCGCCCGCTCGGTCGGGCTGGGTTGCGCGCGCGCCAGCTCCGAGACCAGCGACCAGCGGCCTCCGGCGGAACGCGCCAGCGCGCGCGCTTGCACGCGCGGGCTCTTGCTGCGCGGTGGCGAGAGCGCGCGCAGCGGCTCGAAGCTGTCGTTGGTGACCAGCCCGGCCCAGATCAGCGCGTGCAGTGCCTGCAGCAGCTCGGCGTTGCTCGCGGGCGCGCAGCCGGCCGCGAGCTCGGCGAAGAAACACGCCCCGCGCGCCGACAGCAGCGCGAGCAGCGCGCGCGGCAACGCGCTGAGATCATCGGACGCTGGCCGCGGCTCGAGCAGCGCCGCCACCTGGCTGCGGCGGTAGAGCGCGAGCTTGCCGTCGTTCGGCCCGAGCGCGCCCGCGCCGACCCAGCACAGCCAGCCGGTCGCGCCCAGCGCGTCGAGCAGCGCCGGGCTGAAGTCGCGCACGCGCGCAGGCAGGATCACGCGCTCGAGCTCGCCGAAGGGTAGGGCGAGCCCCTCGAGCCGCGCGATCGCTTCCTGCAGCGCCGGCAGCCCCGGGCCCGGCGCCTGCAGCCCGTGCCAATCCGGCAGGAAGCGCGCGAGCGTGCCGGCCGGTGCGGGCGCGGCCTGCGCGCGCAGGCGCGCGAGCGTGCGGCGCTTGATCCGCCGCAGCACCTCGGCGCCGCACAGCTCCTCGCCGTGGCCGCCCGGCCGCAGCGCGCCGGCGATCAGCTCACCGCGTGCGAGCAGCGACCGCAGCGCGGCTTGCAGCGCGGGCTCGTCCAGGGCGAGCCGGGCGCAGAGCTCGGCGCGCGTGAACGGGCCGTGCGTGCGCGCGTGGCGCGCGACCAGCGCCTGCAGCGCGTCCTGCGCGGGCTCGAGGAACACCGCCGGCAGGCCTTCGGGTGGCGTGGCGCCGAGCGCGTCGCGATAGAGCGCGGCGTCCTCGACCGCCAGCGCGCGCGGCTCGCTGCCGAGCGTCATGCGCAGCGCGCGCTTGTCGCGCTCGAGCTGTGCGAGCAGCGCGGCCGCGTCTCCGTCGCAGCGCTCGGCCAGCTCGCTCTCGCTCAGCGCGCCCACCCGCCGCAGCAGGTCGTGCAGCTCGTCGGCGTCGCGCGCGCGAAAGCCCCGGGCCAGCCCCTGCAGCTCGCGCTCGACCTCGGCGATCACCTCCGGGTCGAGCAGCTCGCGCAGCGCGCTCTGCCCCAGCAGCTCGGCCAGCAGCCGGCGGTCGAGCGACAGCGCCTGGGCGCGCCGCTCGGCCAGCGGCGCATCGCCCTCGTAGAGCTGACTGGCGACGTATGCGAACGAAAGGCCGCGCGCGAACGGCGAGGCCGCCTCGGTCTCCACGTAGTCGACCCGCAGCTCGCGCCGTTCGATCGCAGCGAGCAGCTCGCGCAGCGCTTGCAGATCGAACACATCCTGCAGGCAGCTGCGGTAGGTCTCGAGGATGATCGGAAACGTCGGGTAGTCGCGCGCGACCGCCAGCAGGTCGGCCGCGCGCCGGCGCTGCAGCCACAGCGGAGTGCGGCTGCCTGGACGGCGGCGTGGCAGCAGCAGCGCGCGCGCCGCGTTCTCGCGGAAGGCGCCTGCGAACAGCGCCGAGCGCGCGAGCTGGCTCGCCACCAGCTCCTCGATTTCGTCCGCGTCGGGCAGCAGCCACTCGAGCGGTGGCGGCGCGTCGCCGCCCTGGGCGAAGCGCAGCAAGATCCCGTCGTCGCTGTGCATGACCTGCAGCTCGAAGCCGGTCTGCGCCGAGATCCGCGCCTGCAGCGCGAGCGCCCACGGCGCGTGCACACGCGCCCCGAACGGCGAGAGGATGCACAGCCGAAAGTCGCCGAGCTCGTCGCGGAAGCGCTCGACCGTGAGCGCGCGGTCGCTCGGCACGCAGCCGGTCGCGGCCCGCTGCGCTTGCACGTAGTCCCACAGGTTGCGCGCCGCCAGCGCGTCGAGCTGGTGCTCGCGCGCGAGCCACTGCAGCGCCTCGGTTTCTGCTAGCGCGCACAGCTCGCGCAGGAACGCGCCCAGCGCGCGGCCCAGCTCGATCGGCCGGCCCGGTCCCTCGCCGCGCCAGAACGGCAGCTTGCCGGCCTCGCCCGGCGCCGGCGAGACGATCACGCGGTCGCGGGTGATGTGCTCGACGCGCCAGCTCGAGGCGCCCAGTGCAACCACCTCGCCGGCCGTGGTCTCGTGCACCATCTCCTCGTCGAGCTCGCCCACCCGCGGGCCGTGCTCGCCCAGGTACACGCCGTAACTGCCGCGGTCGGGGATGGTGCCGCCGTTGACCAGCGCGAGCAGCGCCGCGCCGCGCCGCGTCTTGAGCAGGTCGTGCTCGCGGTCCCACACGATGCGCGGCCGCAGGTCCGCGAAGCGGTGCGAGGGGTAGCGCCCGCTGAGCATGTCGAGCACCGCGAGCAGTGCGTCGCGTGGCAGCTCGCGGTAGCTCTCGGCGCGCCGCACCAGCCGTTCGAGCGCGGGCAGCGTCCAGTCCTCGACCGCGACCATGGCCACGATCTGCTGCGCCAGCACGTCGAGCGGGTTCTGCGGCACGCGCAGCGGCTCGATCTGCCCCCGCGCATCAGGCGCGCGATCACCGCGGATTCCAGCAGATCACCGCGGTGCTTGGGAAACAGCCGGCCCTTGCTGACCTCGCCCACGCCGTGGCCCGCGCGGCCGATGCGTTGCAGCCCGCGCGCGACCGAGCCCGGCGACTCCACCAGCAGCACCAGGTCGACCGCGCCCATGTCGACGCCCAGCTCGAGCGAGCTGGTGGCGACCAGGCCCGCGACCTGGCCGCGCTTGAGCGCCTCTTCCACCTGCCGGCGCTCGGCCTGCGCCAAGCTGCCGTGGTGCGCGCGCACCAGCTCCTCGCCCGCCAGCTCGTTGAGCCGGTGCGCGAGCCGCTCGCACAGCCCGCGGCTGTTGACGAACACGATGGTGGATCGGTGCGCGCGGATCTCCTGCAGCAAGCGCGGCACGATCACCGGCCACATCCCGCGCTGGCTTGGGTCACCGGGGCTCGCTGCGCTCGCTCGAGGTTTTGCTTCCGCGCCGCTCGCTTCGTGCGTCGGGTTCTCCGGCCCCGCCGTGGCTTGCGGTTGGGTCATGTCGGGGACCGGCACTACGATCTGCAGGTCGATGCGGGGCGGCTCGCTGGTGTCGACGATCTGCACCGCGCGGTCGCCGCCCAGGTAGCGGGCCACGGCCTGCAGCGGGCGCGCCGTGGCGGAGAGCCCGATGCGCTGCGGCTCACGCCCGCACAGCGCGGTCAGTCGCTCGAGCGAGAGCGCGAGGTGCGCGCCCCGCTTCTGCCCCGCCAGCGCGTGCACCTCGTCGACGATCACCGTCTGCACCGAGCGCAGCTGCTCTCGCGCGCGCGAGCCGAGCAGCAGGTACAGCGACTCGGGCGTGGTCACCAGGATCTCGCCCGGCGCGCGCGCCTGCTCGCGCCGCTCCTTGGCGCTGGTGTCCCCGGTGCGCACGCTCACCCGCGGCAGGCGCAGCCGCTCTGCGCGCTGCTCGGCCGCGCGCGCGATGCCCGCCAGCGGCGCGCGCAGATTGCGCTCCACGTCGTAGACCAGCGCCTTGAGCGGCGAGACGTAGAGCACCTGCACGCCCGTCGCGCGCGCCTCGGAGCTCACCTCGGCCGCCGCCAGCCGGTCAATGCACCACAGAAACGCCGCCAGCGTCTTGCCGCTGCCGGTGGGCGCGGCCAGCAGCACGTGCTCGCCCTTGGCGATGCGCTCCCAGCCGCGCCGCTGCACCTCCGTCGGCGCACCCAGCGCCGCCTCGAACCACTGCCGCGTGGCCGCGCTGAAGGACAACACTGCCGCAGTATGGTCGCGGCTCCGGAGCGTCTCAAGCACGCCGCTCGCCGCGCTGCGCGATTCGGATGTCCCCCGATCCGGTACGCTCCGTAGCGCGCGCCGCAATCGGCACGGCATCGCGTAGCAAACAGCCCAGTTCCACCAAGAGCAGCCAAGGACCTGCGCTGGGCCTCACGCCAAGCTGCGAGCGAGCTGGTCCATCCATTCGTGCAGGCGCTCGCAGCGCCGCTGGTGAGCTGCAGATGACGAGGTCGAAAGCAAGAACGGCGGACCTGCAAGCACGGGTCTGCTCGCCGAGCCGCGTGGCGCTGGCCGCGCTGCTGCTGATGCCCGCGGGCAGCGGCTGCTCGTCGAGCCCGGGCTCGGGCGGCCCCATGGTCGGCGCGCCTCCCGCGGAATCCAACGCGGGTCCAGGCGCGGGCACCGGAGGGGCCGCGCTCGGCCCTTCGAATCAAGGCGGCGGCGCCGTGATGCAACCCGGCATGGGTCCCGCTGCCACCGGCAGCGCTGGAGCGACGACGCCGGCGGGCGGCGGCAGCGCCCCCGGCGTCGGGACCGCCACCGCCGGCAGCAGCGGGGGCGGCGAGGGCCAGAGCCCGAACGGAGCGCTGAGCCAGTGGACCATGATCGGCTACGACGCCTCGTCGTCGTACAACAACACGGCCGAGCGCGTCCTTACCAAGCAGAACGCGGCGAGCCTCACCATCGCTTGGCAGGTCAACTTGGGCACCAACGTCTATGGGGCGCCCCTGCAGGTGGGAGACACGATCTACGCCTCGTCGGGGGCGGGCATCAAGGCGCTGGACGCATCCGGCAAGGAGCTGTGGAACAATCCGACCGGCACCACCGGCTCGATGGCGTACGACCAGGGCACGCTCTACCTCTACACCCAGCTCGGCGCCGTGGTCGCGCTCGACGCCACGACCGGCATGCAGAAGTGGTCCCAGCCACCCGACACCCAGGCCGGGGACGGCTCGTCCTCTCCGGTGATCGCGGGAGACTTCGTGCTCATCGGCGGTTCCTCGGGCGGCGCAGAAGTCTCCGGCTTGTCGACCTTTCGCGGTTTCCTCGCGAAGCTCGACAAGCGCAGCGGGAAGGTCGCGTGGGTCGGCTACACGGTGCCCTCGGGCTCGACGGGCGCCTCGCTATGGTCGTCGGCTGCGGCCGACGTGGCCGACGGAATGGCGTTCGGCACCACCGGCAACAATCACACCATGCCCGCCACCGACAGCTCCGATGCGTTCGTCGCGTTCGATTTCGCCACCGGCGACATCCAGTGGAAGAACCAGCGCACGATGGGCGATACCTGGAACTCGACCGACTTCAACTCGCCGGATGCAGACTTCGGTGCCAATCCCGTGCTGTACGAGGCGATGGTCGACGGCGTCATGACCAAGCTGGTGTCGTCGGGACAGAAGACCGGCGAGGCGCATGCAGTCGATCGTGCGACCGGCAAGCTGATCTGGACGCGCAAGCTGTGCGAAGGCAACAACACGCGCGACGGGCAAGTGGGCATCTTCGTCAACGGCGCCTGGTCGGGGAAGTACATGCTGTTCGCCTGCAACGCGAACGGCGCCTCCACCATGTTCGGGCTCGACGGCGCCACCGGGGACATCGGCTGGATGACTCCGCTGCCGGGTCCGGTCTACGGGCGCACCAGCGTGGCCAATGGCGTGGGCTTTGTGGGCTCGGGGGCCAACCTGGTCGTGTTCGATACCGATATCGGCGCCATTCTCAAGACGCTTCCCTCCAACGGCGGCACGGTGGCGGGCACGGTGACGATCGCCAACGGCCGAGTCGCCTTCGGCGAAGGCCTCACTTGGGCGACCGGCGTCGCCGGCAACACGCTCACGGTCCTGAAAGTGCAGTAGGCAGGGCGTTGGCACCGCGCGTAGCTCTGGCGCTCTCGCCCCAGCTGGCTGTGCTCGTGGCCTGCGGCGGCTGTTCGAACACCCGCCTGCCCGCGCGTGCCGATCACGCGCCTGCGCCCGCGCTGCAGCCCGCGCCGTCGCTTGCGCCCCCGACCAAGGCATTCGTCGCGCCGCAGGCGTGGCGCTCCAAGGGCAAGCCCGCGATCTCCGTCGAGCCGCCGGACCTCACCGCGCAAACCTGGCGCGTTTTCGTGGAGCAGTACGCGCCGCATCAGAGGAAGACGCCCGTGTGGCAGCCGCTGCCTGCGTGCGAGGCCGTGGAGCTCGCCATGCCGCCCGGCAGCCGCTTCCGCTGCATCGCCAATCCGCTCAGCATCGAGCCCGCGGCCAACGCCTTCGGCACCAGGCTCAGCGCGTGGCTGCTCGCGCGCAGCGTGTTTTGCTCGAGCGACGGCTGGCGCACCTGGACCGAGTACCCGCACCGTGTGCGCTTGCTTGCCGACGGCAAGAGCAAGCTGGACTACCAGTCGGACGCGCTCCTGCGCGAGCGCGGCGGCGACGGTGCCGCCCGCCAGACGCTGATGGTCGTGCGCTCCGAGCCCGAACGCCGCGAGGCGACCCTCGGACCGCCGCGCGTGCTGCCCGGCGCCAAGCTCGACCCCGAGTAGCCCGCCTTACGCGCGTTCTGCGCGAGCGTCCTGCAAGCTCACGCCGGGCGCAGGATCACCACCGGGATGTCGCGCTTGGTGCGGTCCTGATAGTCCCGGTAGCCGGGATAGACAGCGCGCAGGCGCGGCCAGTAATTGGCCTTCTGCTCCGCGCTTGCGGTCTGTGCGAGCATCTTGTGCCGCTCGCCGCCGAGCTGGGCCTCGACCTCGGGATTGGCACTCAGGTTCAGATACCAGGCCGGATGGCTCGGCGCGCCGCCCTTGGAGGCGACCACCACCAGCTTGTCGCCGTCGCGCACGAACAGCAGCGGCGAGGTGCGCGGCTTGCCCGACTTGCGCCCGCGCGTGGTCAGCAGCAGCACCGGCGCGCCGCCGGGAAACGAGCCGCCGAGCCGGCCGTCGCTCGCGCGGTACAGCCAGACGTGAAAGCCGCCTGCCAGCTTGGCCAGCACGCGCATCATGCGTTGCTGCGTGCGCGACATCGGTCTCGCCACGTCGTTCACCTCGCCCTGTATCGTGGTCTACTCCGGGCGCGGCGCGCCGTCGATGTGCGCATGCGCGCGTGCAGCAGGTCGCCGCGCGCGCCGAACACTCGGCTACGCAAGCTTGGGGGTCGAGCGCGCGCTCATAATTGCCTTGCCGCAGGCAACAGGGGATTCAACCGGAAGACGGGAAGGCCACCGCGCGTCGATGCTTGCCGTCTTGCCATCCCGCCATGAATGGTTGAGCGGAAGGCTCGCGACTAGCCCCGGCGTGCGATTCCGCGCAGCAGCGCGAAGTCGGCGCTGCCCAGCTCGCGGGTGACGATCAGCGCCAGCACGTAGCTCAAGCCGCCGGCGACCAGCGCGCGCAGCGCGAGCAACGCGCTGTGGCTGGGCAGCAGGTGCGCGACCGTCCAGCCGAGAGCGGCCGCGGCCAGCGCGCGCACGGCGGTGCGCGGTGCGATGAAGGCACCGAAGCGCTCGTGCAGCGCCAGACCCACGGCGACCAACGCGAAGACGGCGCCCAGCGTGGTGCCGCAGGCCGCCGCCAGCAAGGTGTGCGCGCCGACCCCGGCCGCGCGGATGAACACCAGGTTGCAGCCCACCACCAGCACCACCGTGATCAACGCGATCACGGCGGCCAGCCCCGGGCGCCCGGCGCCGCTGACGATGGTCGAGCCCACCACGAACAGGGCGAAGCACACCATCCCCAGCGGCAACACCGCGAGCGCCTCCGAGCCGGCCAGGTACACGTCGGGGTAGGCCACCCGCAACACGCCGCTGGCCGCGCCGCTGATCGGCGCGGCCACCGCCAGCAGCACCAGCAGCGAGAAGCGCATCGAGCCGCGGATGTAGCGCTGACTGGCCGCGTGGTCGCCCTCGCTCACCGCTTGCGAGACCATCGGAAACACCACGAACGTAACTGAGAGGATGAGCTGGTAGGGCACGAACGCGAAGGTCTGCGCCGCGCGATAGAAGCCAGCCATGCGCGAGGCCAGGGCGGCGGCGTCCTGTGCGAGCTGGCCCGCCTCGAGGCTCAGTGCGGCCACGCTGCCCTTGAGCACGCTCAGGTCGACCTGCATGGTCAGGTTCAGGCACAGCTGGTAGATCCACAGCGGGGCCATGAACAGCAGCCAGCGCTTCCACGGCACGCGCGAGCCGCTGCGCCCGGTGCCGACCACCCACAGCGCCAGCAGCAGCACGCAGACCGCGGCCGAGGCGAAGCCCACGATCGCGCCGAGCGCACCGAAGCCGAGCGCGGCCGCGCTCAGCACCAGCCCCGAACGCAGCGTGGTGTAGGTCGCGTCGAGCGCGGCCTGCTGCGCGAAGCGCTGGCGTCCATTGAGCGCGCCGATCAGCGCCGCATAGGACGCGTAGCAGAACACCACTACCGCGGCGGCGGCGAGTAGCGGCGCCAGCAGCGGATCGAGCAGCACGCGCCCCGCCAGCGCCGGCGCCAGCGCCCATAGCGAGCCGCCGAGCAGGGTCCCGATGACGGCTTGCAGCAGCAGCCCCTGGCGCAGGGTCGCGTCGGCATGCTCGAGGTCGGCGCTGACGTGCTTGCTCACGGTCTGGACGGTGGCGGCGATCAGCACGTTGTTCAGGATCGACACCACGTTCATGGCCGAGGAGTACAGGCCGAACGCCTCCGGGGTCTTGAGCAGGCGCGGCAGCAGCAGCTGCACCGCATAGCCGGTGACAATGAAGTACAGCTTGGCCGAGGTGATCGAGAGCACGCCTCGGCCGGCGCGCCGCTCGCCGTGGGCGGGACCGTTGTTGGTTTCGGCTGTACGGGTCACGGCGGTGCCCCTGTGTGCCCGGCCCGGGCGCGGCGGTCAACCGCCAATCCGACGCCCATTGACATCGCGCGCGCTCCAACGTGCCATACGCCGCGTGACGAAAGTAGGGATGCGGGCCGAGATCGGTCGCCAGCTGGCGGCGGCCGGGATTTCCCTGTTGCTGGTCGCGGCGGTGGGCGCCGGCGGCTATCACGTGCTGGGCGCGGGGCGCTGGGGCTGGGGCGACTGCCTCTACATGACCATCATTACGCTCTCGACCGTGGGCTTCGGCGAGGTGCTGCCGGACATGGGCGCGGTGCCCGGCGCGCGCGGCTGGACCCTGACGTTGATCCTGCTCGGCAGCGGCACACTGCTGTTCTTCGTCTCCAGCCTCACGGCGTTCATCGTCGAGGGTGACATCCAGGGCGTATTGCGGAGAAGACGCATGCAGAAGGCAATCGATCAGCTCAAGGGCCATTTCATCGTCGTCGGGGTGGGCGCCACGGGCATCCACGTGGTGGCCGAGCTGTTGGCCAGCAAGGCGCCCTTCGTCGTGATCGACACCAATCGCGAGCGACTGCAGGCCGTGGCCGAGCAGCTCGGCCCGGCCATGCTCTACGTCGACGGCGATGCCACTGTAGACAGCGTGCTCGAGCAGGCCGGGGTCGGCCGCGCCAAGGGTCTGGCGGCCACTTTGCGCGACGACAAGGACAACGTGTTTGTGTCGATCACCGCGCGCGCGCTCAACCCCAACCTGCGCATCGTCGCCAAGGTGACCGAAGACAGCGCCGAGACCAAGCTGCGGCGCGCGGGCGCCGACTCTACCGTCTCGCCGAGCTTCATCGGCGGCATGCGACTGGCGAGCGAGCTGGTGCGGCCCAGCGTGGTGCAGTTCCTCGACCGCATGCGCAGCCAGGATCTGCGCGTGGAAGAGGTGCCGATCCCGGCTGGCTCGACCCTGCTCGGTACGCGTCTGCGCGACACCACCATCCGCCACCAGACCAGCGTGCTGGTGCTCGCCGTGCGCCAGGCCGACGGTTCCTACAGCTACAATCCGGGCCCGGACTTCGTGCTCGAGGCCGGCCAGACCCTGGTCGTGCTGTGCCGCACCGAGGATCTGGACCAGCTGCGCAACGGGATCGCCTCGGGCGCGATCGGGCGCGTCACCGGCTGAGCCGGCCACGACCGGCCGGACGGGGCCCGGGCGGGGCCGCGCCGGGCTTGCGGGGCAACTGTCTGTGTTTTCCGGGGGTTGGAGAACGGTGCGGAGCGGCAAATGGCGGCCTGGGACGGGCTTGACGGGCTGAACGGACTGCTTATGTTGCCCGCAAACTATCACCTGGGCTGCGTGCGACGTGCCGCGCGGCCACCGCCGCCCGAGGAGGCTAGCCAGACATGGGAAAGATCATCGGCATCGACCTGGGGACCACGAACTCGGTGGTGGCGATCATGGAGGGCAAGGAGCCCAAGGTGATCGTCAACGAGGAGGGGGACCGGATCACGCCGTCGGTGGTGGCGTGGGACGAGCAAGGGGAGGTGCTGGCGGGTCAGATCGCGAAGCGGCAGGCGATCACGAACCCGGAGGGCACGATCTACTCGGCCAAGCGCTTCATCGGACGGCGCTACGACGAGGTGCAGCCCGACGACTTCAAGCGGGTGCCGTTCAAGGTGGTTCGGCGAGACAACGGCGACTGCGCGTTCGAGGTGCGTGGCAAGCAGGTGAGCCCGCCGGAAGTGAGCGCACACGTTCTGCGCAAGCTCAAGCGAGCGGCGGAGAACTACCTGGGGGAAGAGGTCACGGAGGCGGTGATCACGGTCCCGGCGTACTTCAACGACAGCCAGCGGCAGGCGACCAAGGACGCGGGCAAGATCGCGGGGCTGGAGGTCAAGCGCATCGTGAACGAGCCGACGGCGGCGGCGCTGGCGTACGGGTTGGACAAGAAGAACGAGGAGGTGATCGCGGTCTACGACTTCGGGGGCGGCACGTTCGACATCTCGATCCTGGAGGTGAGCGACAACGTGGTGCAGGTGATCAGCACCAACGGCGACACCTCGCTGGGAGGCGACGACGTGGACAACCGGGTGATCGACTACCTGGTAGCGGAGTTCAAGAAGGACCAGGGGATCGACGTCCGCAGCGACAAGATGGTGGTCCAGCGGCTCAAGGACGCGGCGGAGAAGGCGAAGATCGAGCTCTCGAGCAAGCTGGAGACGACGATCAACCTGCCGTTTCTGACCGCGGACGCGTCGGGACCCAAGCACCTGAACCTGAAGCTGACGCGGGCGAAGCTGGAACAGATGATCGAGGACTTGGTGCAGCGCACGCTGGAGCCGACCAAGAAGGCACTGGCGGACGCCAACAAGCGGCCTGGGGAGATCGACGAGGTGGTGCTGGTCGGGGGCAGCACGCGCATCCCGATGGTGCAGGAGTCGGTCAAGAAGTTCTTCGGCAAGGAACCGCACAAGGGCGTCAACCCCGACGAGGTGGTGGCGATCGGAGCGGCGGTGCAGGCCGGGGTGCTGTCGGGCGACGTCAAGGACATGGTGCTGCTGGACGTGACGCCGCTGTCGCTGGGGGTCGAGACGCTGGGCGGGGTGATGACGGCGCTGATCCCGCGCAACACCACCATCCCGACGCGGCGCGAGGAGACCTTCTCGACGGCCGAGGACGGGCAGACGAAGGTGGAGATCCACGTGCTGCAGGGTGAGCGCGCCGAGGCGCGCAGCAACCGTACGCTGGGGCGCTTCCACCTGGAGGGCATCCTGCCGGCGCCGCGAGGGGTGCCCAAGGTGAAGGTGACCTTCGACATCGACGCCAACGGGATCCTGTCGGTGACGGCGCGCGACGAGGCCACGGGCAAGGACCAGAAGATCACGATCACGGCCAACAGCGGCTTGTCCGACAACGAGGTCGACAAGATGGTCGAGGAAGGCAAGCAGCACGAGGCCGAGGACAAACAGCGGCGCGAGCAGATCGAGCAGCGCAACCGGGCCGACCAGTTGTGCTACCAGGTGGAGAAGGCGCTGGAGGAAGGCAAGGACAAGCTGCCGGCCGACAAGGTGGCCGAGGCGCGCGGGGTGGTCACGGAGCTGCGCGCGGCGATCGACAAGCAGGAGCACGAAGCCATCGCGCGCGGCAGCGAGAAGCTGGAAAAGCTGATGGCCGAGATCGCCCAGCAGGCCTACGCCACAGCCGGACAGCCCGGCACGCCCGAGGATGGCGGCCCCGCTGGCCAGGCGGGTCCCGCCGCCTCCGACAAGAAGAACCAGGACGACGTCATCGACGCCGAGTTCGAGGACAATTAGAACAACGGGAGGGGCACGCGCCCCTCCCCTTCGGTAAACAAAGCCCCGGCCTTGGGGGGCTCCCTGCGCTTAGGCAGGCCGGTGACGCGGCCTCCGATTCGCGTTAGATCCGGGTTGTCCCCGGGTAGAGGGAATCGGAGGTAGGATGTCGGCAGCTACGTTTCCCACGCGCGCCGATCAGATCGACGCAAATTGGCTCACCGCGGTGCTGCGGGAAGCTGGCGCGCTGGGCCAGGGTAGGGTGCGCGGTTTCCGTCTAGAGGCCGTGGCCGAGCCGGGACAGACCGCGGATCTAGCCAGGATCTCGCTCGACTACGAAGGCGAGGCGGCGGGGGCGCCGCGCTCGCTGGTGGCGAAGCTTCCCGCGAGCTTTCCGGCGGCCCGCGAGGTCGCGCGCCAATACGACTCGTACCTGATGGAAGTGCGCTTCTATCAGGTGCTGGCGCGCAGCCGCGATCTACCCGTGCCCAAAGCCTATGCAGCGGAGATCGATCCCGAGAGCGGCGACTTCATCCTATTGCTCGAGGATCTGTCAGGCGCGCGGACCGGCTCGCTGTTTCGCAGCAGCGTCGCCGACGTCGAGCTCGGTCTGAGGCAGCTGGCCCGCATCCACGCCGAGTTCTGGAACGACCCGCAGCTGGCGGAGCTGCCATTCGTCCGCAAGTTCGACCAGCCCGACTGGAACGCCATGCTCAAGAGCATCGCGTCGCAGCTGTTGGCCGCGGCGCGCGCCCAGCTCGGCGATCAGCTCTCGCCGCGGGCGCTTGGGGCGATGGACACCTGGCTGCGGGTCTGGGACGACCTGGTCGGCTACAATCCCGATCCGCTGACCCTGGCGCACACCGATGCGCATCCCAAACAGATGTTCTTTCCCACCGAGGCGGTGCCGCGCTTCGCGCTGTTCGATTGGCAGCAGCCGAACCACAACGTCGGCGCGTTCGACGTGGCGCGCCTGCTGGTGACCGGGCTGTCGGTGGAGGATCGCCGAGCGCACGAGCGCGCGCTGGTGGACGCCTATTACGCCGCGCTGTGCAGCCACGGCGTCACCGGCTTCGACAAAGATCGGTTGTGGTTTCAGATCGCGCTCGCTCACGTGTGGAACTTCTACATCAACGTGGTGGCGGTGCTGCAGACCGACGTGAACATCCTGACCGCAATGGCCGAGGCCGAGGGCGAGGACTGGCGCGCCTGCCTGGTCGGGCGCGTCGGGGCGGCGACCGAGGACTGGAAGGTGGGCGAGGCGCTCGAGGCCTACGCCGCCGAGGCCCGCGCCGCGCGCGCCCGCTGAGCGCGCGAGCGCGCCGCTACTGCACCACCAGCTCGTTGTCCGCGTACACGCCTGGCACCTTGCGCTGCAGCTTGCCGTCGCTCGGGTCGATCAGCAGCAGGTCGCCGAAGCTTTCGTCGCCGTCCATGTAGAGCAGACCGTCCTTGAAGGCGATCACGCCGGCGCCGTCCTCGTAGTCGTAGGTGTCCTTGACCTCGCCGGTCTTGCCGTCGAGCCGCACGATGCTGTTGGCGTCCTTGAGCGAGACGAACACGTCCTTGCCGTCGGACGCGAGATAGTCCGCGCCCCCGTTGTCGAGCCAACTGGTGGCGTCCAGGATCGGACCCACCGCCAGGGAGGTGGCGTCGACCCCCAGCACCTTGTTCTTGTACTCGTCCAACACCCACATCGTCCCGCCGACCAGGATCATCTGGCCGTAGCCATAGAAGTCGCCGCGGGGGCCGCTCGGATCGTCGGGGTTCTCCCCCAGCGCCACGCTGTCCATCACCGCGCCGCTGTCGGGGTCGACGCGCTCGAGCGCGAAGCCATTGCCGACCAGCACGTACAGCGTGCTGCCGTCGAGGATCAAGCCGTCGTGGCTCTCGTTGATGTCGACCACCGCGAAGCGGTTGAGCTCCGTGACCTTCGCCGGATCCACCTCCACGACTTGCGGCGGCAGGCCGCTGTCGCCTCCGCCGAAGTGCGCTACGAACAGCCGGCCGCCGCCGGCGGCGATGTGCTCGATCGGCCCTCCGATGTGCAACGGATCGCCGGCCTCGCCGCTCTGGGGGTCGATCGCCAACAGGTCGCCGTCGTCGGTGCCCACCCACACCTTGCCCGCCGCGATCACCAGGTCGTTGGGGTCCGCCGGCAGATCGATCATCGCCAGCGTCTCGCCGCTGCCGGTGTCGATGCCACGCACCGAGCGCGTGAAGTGCGAGCCCACCCACACCACCGGCCCGCTCTGCCCGCCCGAGCCGCCTTGACCCGAGGGCGTCTGCCCGTCGCCCAGGGCGCCGCCGTCCATCTTGCCGCCGTTCCCGCCGCTCGGGCATCCGACCGCCAGCGCCAAAGCCGCCACCGCGATCGGGCCCACGATCCGCGCCCAGGCAAGCTGCATCGCAGCCCTCCTTCCCGGGCCGCCACCCTACACCCGCCGCGCGCGCCGGCCAACTCCGGCGTGCGGCGGCGTCATTTGACCTCCATCTGGCAGGTCGAGCTGCAGCCGTCTCCAGAGATCCGGTTGCCGTCGTCGCAGCTCTCGCCCGGGTCCAGCGCCCCGTTGCCGCATTCGAGCTGGCACCCCGCGTCGCAGCCGTCCCCGGCGACGGTGTTTCCGTCGTCGCACTCACGCTTTCGAGCGTGCAGAGCTCGCTGCAGCCGTCGCCGCTGACGGCGTTGCGATCGTCGCACTCTTCGGGGAAGACGATGTAGCCGTCGCCGCAGAACACGTTGAAGCGGCAGTCGGTGCCGCAGCGCGCATACACGTCGTCAGTCGGGTCACTGGGAGTTCCGTTGTCGCTGAGCAGGCTGCCCGCAGGCGCGTTGTTGGAGCCTTCGTCGCACTGCTCGTTGCTGTCGACGATGCCGTCGCCGCACACGCAGGCCACGACCACCCGAACGCGCGCGGTGCCGATCACGCCGCCGCCCAGATCCACGGTGTAGTAGAACGTGTCCGCGAAGCCACAGCTTCCGTCCCTCGGCGGGGTGTAGGTGACGCTGCCGCCGGTCAGCGCAGGCGTCCCGCGCGGCGGGCTGTCGTCGGGACAGTTGTCGGGATTGGCGCTCTGGTAGGCCTCGGTCGTGCCGTCGCCGCAGACGCTCAGGATGTTCATGTGCGGGCTCAGGCACGCCGACTCGCACAGGCTGTCGTTGGCCAGCACGTCGAGCGGCACCGCCGCCGGCTGGCTGCCGCCCGCGCGATCCACGGTGAAGGCGTCGTCGCGCGCCGCCCCGGGCTGACTGCAGTAGGGCACCGCAGCAGTGGTGTTGCACTGCGTGCCCGGCACCACCGCGCTGCACTCGGCGGTCGTCGAGCAGGTGCGCGCGAACAGCTGGCAATCCTCGCTCGGGTTCTCCGGGCACACGATGAACGAGCCGCCGTCGGCCGCGGTCTCGGCAGATTTGGAGTACTTCTGGTAGCTCGTTCCGCTGGTACCGAGCGAGAACAGCAAGCCCGGGAGCGCGGAGTGCCCGAATAGCGGCGGTCGCGACGCCAGCGAGGGATCGTAGAAGGTGAAATACTCGGAGCTGTTGAACGTCGTGCCGCCGACCAGGTCCTGCCCCGAGTAGCTCGTCGCCCCGGTGAAGGCGTCGAAGACGCCGACCAGGTTCTCGCCCGGCACGGTGAACAGGCCGTTGAGGGCGTCGCTTGCGCTGGCGCTCCACCCGCGCGTGATGTCGAGGGTGGATGCGAAAGAGGTGCAGTTGGCCTCCGGCGTGGTGGCGCAATCCGGGATCACGATGTCGAGGTTGCCGTCACGCCGCCGTGGGAACACGTCCACGACCTCCAGCGCGCTGTCGACCAGGTAGAGGTCGCCGTCCTCGCCGATGGTGAGGTCCGCCGCCGCCGCCACGCCCGAGAGGTTGACCTGGAAGTCGGCGAGGGTCTGAGTCGCGGGGTCGAAGTCGCGCGCTACCTCGGTCAGTGTGGTCGTGCCCCCGAGCACGCTGACGAAGACGTAGTGATCGGTGAAGGGTCGTAGGTCGAGCCGACCAGGGTACCGCTGGTGACCGGTCGAGCCGGCAGGTCGTAGCAGGGGTCTGCGGTCGGATCGGTCTGGCACGCGATCGGCAGCGCCGAGGTGGTGCCGTCGGGCGCGGTGATCGACCCGTAGGGGTAGGTCGCGGTGTCGTTGGGGTCGAGAATCGTGCCGTCCAGACACAGCTCGATCGGGAGCTTGGAGCTCTGGGATTTGTGCCCGGCGAAGGCGCGCCGGTCCGGCTCGTAGTTCAACGCCGCGGGGCTGACCTGACTGATGTTGAAGCGCCGGATCGAGACGAACTCGAAGCTCGGCTGGCAGGCGCTGGGCTCGCCCGAGCAACGTGCCGTCGTCGCACATCTCGGAGCTTTCCACGATGCCGTTTCCGCACTGCTCGCATGGGGCGCCCGCCACCACGCAGTGGTAAGAGGCCTAGACCTGACAATGGTCGTCGCAGCCGTCGCCGTTGCGCTTGTTGCCGTCGTCGCACGCCTCGCCGTCCTCCAGCTTGGCGTTGCCGCACTTGGCGTTGCCCGCCGCCGTGTTCCCCGTGCCGGTGTCCGCTGCGGCGTCGCGGGCGTCACTGGTCCCGGCGTCGGCGGGGCTGCCGGCGGGGCTGGCCGCGGCCTGTCCAGAATCGGCTGCGGGCGTAGTCTTGCCGGACTTGGATGTGCCGCTGCTTCCGCCGCCTCCGCTGCAGGCCGCCGACACGATTACGACGACCGAGAGCGCGGAAACAGACGTATGGAATTCGCTGGCATCATGTATCCCACTTTGGCGTGGCGAGTTGACCTTTGTCCGGCCACTGCCCTAGTCGAGTCGGCGTCAGCTCAAGTGAAGAAGGAAGGCGCGCGTGCGAGCTCGCAGAAGCGGGGTTCATCCCAGCTACTGTGGCTACGGCCGCGGCCGCGAGTGAGGCAATGTTTCGCCCGCTCATCGATTTGGAGTTGGATGTGGTGTTGGCGCGGCGCTTCGCCTGCCAGGCCGTGCAGTGTGGGCGCGAGCCGGGCATCGATCGCCTGTGCACGGACCGCGAACAGCCGCGAACAACCGCGCGCGCTGCGCGATTTCTGGCTGAACGAGGCGTGCTCATCAGCGTCGCTTGGCCAGTCGCTTTCGGGCGGTCACGCATCCGTAGCGCACCGCCTTGTGCCAGGCCTTGTCAGCGCCTGCGCGGTCTCCGTTGAGCGCCAGCGCATCGCCCAGCAAGAGCTGATTGACGCCGAAGTGGGGTTGTCGCGAGATCAAGCGGCGCGCCCAACGCAGGGCCTCGACGCCGTCCTTGCGCCGCAGATGGACCTTGACCAGCCCGGTCAACGCACGCGGAAACCTGGGCAGCGCGTGAAGCGCCTCGATGTACTCGGCCTCCGCCAGGCCCAGGTGTCCCCGCGCGAACAGTTTGCGGCCCGCGTCCACGTGCCGGTTTGCGCGTCCGAGCTTGATCGCGACGGCGCGTGGCAGCCTGCCGGGCTTGGTCGCGCTCTGCTCGGGCTCGGAGTCCGTGTCGCTGTCGTCGGCGTCCGCGTCGTCCGGGTCCGCATCGTCGGCATCGTTTGCGGCGACCTCACTCGGCGTCGCGGGCACAGGGGCAGCCGCGGGCGCCGGCGGACGCGTTGCGGTGCTTGCGGCGGCTCGGGCCACGGGCGCGGGAGCAGGCGGCGTGTGCACCGGCGCGGGCGGCTGTCGCACGGCCTCGCGTCGCACCGCTGCGGCCGGGCCTGCGACGCCGGCCGTGTGGTTGCTGCCTGATGAGGGTGCGCCTCTCGACACCAGGCCCACCACCACGGCGGTCAGCAGACAAGCCGCTCCAACCGCCAAGCCGGCGTGCGCCCGTGCGCTCCTTTCGCGCAACCGCTCCGCCGCGGGCAGCAGCTTCACGAGCTCGCCGCGGGCGCGTCGGGGCAGGGGGCCAATTCGACGCAGCAGGCCGTTCACGCGCGCCCACCAAAGCGCCGCGTGGGAGGCGGCCGGGCGCGGAGCAGGCCCGCTGGGCTCGGCGGCGACATCCCAGGCGACGGGCGTGTGCTCGCGCGAGCCTTCGTCGCGGGTCCACGACACCTCGACCGCTGCGGCCTCTGCCGCTGGCGTGCTCGGGGGCAGCTGCGCCGAGCTGGCCGCGGCGAGCTCGGGCGGGGGCGCGCTCACCGCGAGCTGGACGAACAGCTCCGCATCCGGCGCGCGCAGCGGCTCGCGCGGCTCGGGCTCGGGTGCGGCGCGCGGCGCGGCAGCGACCGGCTCGCACGGCACGGCCGCAGGCGATGTGCTGGCGGCGAACGCGGCGCGCCGCGGCGCGCGCAGCGGCTCGGGCTCGGCGCGCGGCGCTGCGGCGGCCGCCTCGTACGCCGAGGCCGTGGGCGATGTGCTGGCGGCGAGCGCGGCGCGCAGCGGCTCGGGCTCGGGCGTGCGCTCGGGCTCTGCGTGTTGCGTGGCGGCGATCGGCTCGCGGGGCGTGGCTGCCGGTGATGGGCTGGCGCCAAACCCGCTGCGCGGCGGAGCGATGACAGAGACGGCTGCAGGCACGGCTTTCTCCACACCGGCGTCCGCGCCCGCGGGCTGCGGCGCGACAATGCCGGCCGTCGCGGGTGCCACCATCGGCAGGCCAGCTCCCAGGCCCACCATGGTCGGGTGCTTGACGCGCACCTGCGGCGCGGCCTTGTCGGGGCGTCCACGTCCGGGCGTGGGCGACGGCTTGCTGGCAATGCCATCGACGAGCGCCTGCAGCGGCTCGTCCGCGCCGCCCGCGCTCAGGCGCGCCAGCAGCTTCTCCACCCGCGCGACCCAGGCATCGACGCCGCCTTCGGGCGCGAGCTCGGCCGCGTGCCGGTGCCGCAACCCGTGCGGAGTCGTGAACGAGGTCGATCCACAGATCGCCAGCACGGGCAGCGCCGCGGTGCTCGCATCGCGCC
Source organism: uncultured delta proteobacterium (assembly GCA_963778655.1). Lineage (GTDB taxonomy): Bacteria > Myxococcota_A > Polyangia > Polyangiales > JAFGIB01 > CAVZVA01. The sequence goes on along the minus strand of CAVZVA010000001.1, from coordinate 23,399 downwards.
CGAGCCGCGAAAGCACGCGCTCGGCCTCGCTGCGCGCCGAGTCGCCGGCGACGATCAGAAGGTCGGGAGCCGCGACGCGTGCCGCCTGCTCCACGCCATCGCTCGCCGACAGCGTAACCTCGATGCCGGAGCGCTCGAGCCTGCGGGCGAGCGCGTCGATCAGCACGCCTCTGCCGACCACGAGCACCGTGGCGTCGATTGCCTCTACCGTGGTCATCCGCGCAAAGCCCCCTCAGCACTTCAAATATTCCGCTGAAGCGAGCTAATTGCAATATGTACGGAATACGTCGACGCGTCGGTTTGCAGGCGCGCCGCGCATGCTGCCGCTGCGTTGCGGCTGTTCTCAGGGGACCTGGAAGTGAAGGGCGCGCACCCGCTCCTCGGGCCGCAGCGCGTAGCGAAAGCTGCCGAGGACGCGGCCGCCCACCGCGACTGACATCACCACGTGGGTCTGCTTAGTGTCCCCGCACGGGCCGAAGTACTGGAGATCCACTGCGTACTCGCCCTTCGGCGCGGGGCTCGGCCAGTACGCGTTCTCGACGCGCGGGTGGTCTTGCTCCGGACGGCAATCGCCGCGCGCGTCGTGGTCGAGCTCGCCGCCGAGCGGTGAGTGGCGGTGCTTCGCGTTGTAGTAGATGGTCTCACCCGAAGGGTCGGTCACGTACAGATCGATGTCGGCACCGGTGTCCCAGCCGATCGTGACCTGCACGCCTCCGCTGGAGTAGCCGCAGCCGTTGTCGATCACGCCATCGCAGTCGTCGTCGAGCCCATTGCACGCCTCGGCCGCACCCGGCTGGCAGGGCAGCTCGATCGGATCGACGCCCGCGGCCACCGTGGGAGCCTTGGGCACGGGTGGGGCCGGCGCCGGAGGTGGCGGCGTCTTCGGCGGCGGCGGAGCGGCCGCGGCGCAGCCCGCGAGCGCGAGCGCGAGCAGCGCTGCGGCGCTCGAGGCGATGCGCCCGCGAAGCGGAATGGCGTAGGCCGCGCCCATGAAGCAACCGTGGTAACGCCGATCGCCGCCCCGGCGCAAGATCCCTAGCAGCCGCCGCGCGCGTGATCGCGCGCCCTTGGCGGCGGCGGCTCAGGGCGGCCGCGGATGCAGCAGCCAGGGGACCTGGGCCAGATGCTTGCGCTGTGGTGCGTCGAGCGAGGCCGCCAGCTCGACCAGCGTCTGGTGCATGGTGGCCTGCATCTGCGTGGTCTCTGCGCGCAGCTTGGCCAGCGCGGCCTCCAGCTTCGCGCGATCGAACGGCTCCTGCACGAGCGCAGCGCGCACCTCGTCGCGCGCCGCACGCAGCCCCGCGCGCTGCGCGCGCAGCTGATCGCGCTTGGCGCCTACGATGCGCTGCAGGTTCGGACCCGCGTCGCGCAGCCCGGCGCGGCCGAGGAAGCCGCGCGGGCCGAGCATCGCCCCGTGCTGCTCGCCGTGGCGATGCTGCAACACGCGCCGCGCCACCACGAAGCCGGCGCCGAACAGGTTCAGGCCCAGCGAAACGCAGAGCGCGACGACGAGCCGTCTGGTCGTGCGATCCATGCTCAGGGCCCTCCCTCGTCCAGCCCCACCGCGAAGGCCACGGTGGTCACGTCGTCCCAGCCGTCGTCGCTGCTGCCGTTGCCGGAGTCGACGCTGAGCGCGCCGCTCACCACACCCAGCGCGCAAGCCAGCACGGCCGCCAGCAGCGCCCGCCACGGCAGCAAGCCGCCTAGCATCGAACGCGCGCCGGCCCCGCGCGGATGGCGCAGCGGGATCTCGGCCACCTTGCGCATGAGCGCGGCGGAGGGAGCGGCGGGCTGCGGCAGCGCGTCGAGCAGGCGGTCGAGCTCGCCCGCCTCGGCGCAGATGCGCCGCGCCTCGGGGTCGCGGGCCAGCAGCGCCTGCGCCGCCCCGCGGTCCGGCTCCGGCCAGCGCGCGGGGTCCGCGCCGTAGCCCGAGCAGAGCTCGCGCAGCCGTTCCAGGTCGATCGATGTGCGCTCCGAGTCGGTCATGGGTTGTCTCCTTCGAATTGCTCGCGCAGATTGTCGAGCTGCTCGCGCAGGCTGCGCCGGCCACGCGAGAGCAGCGACTCGAGCGCTTCCACGCTCACCTCGAGCACCGCGGCTGCTTCCACGTTGCCGAGGCCTTCGTAGTGCACCAGCGTGATCGCCGCGCGCTGGCGTTCGGGCAGCTGCGCGAGCGCCGCGGCCACCTGCTGCGCCATCTGCTTGCGCGCCAGCAGCGCGCTCGGGCGGTCTCCCACCGAATGCCGGTCGAGCGCCGCCGGATCGTCCGGCCGCCGCCGGCGCAGGCGGTCGATGCTCAAGTTGTGCGCCACGCGGTAGAGCCAGGTGCTGGGCTTGGCGCGCGCCGTCCAGCGCCCGGCCTCGGTCCACAGCTTCAGAAAGGTGTCCTGGGCCACGTCCTCGGCTTCCGCGCGATTGCCCAGCAGGCGCTCGGCGAAGCTTGCGACGCGCCCGAGGTAGCGGTCGGACATGATGCGGTACGCGCCCGCGTCGGCGCGACCGATGCGCGCCATCAGCTCGTCCTCGTCCTGCGGCTGCTCCAAGCGCTCGCTCCCTGCCGAAACGGCCGACGCGGCGGCCCCGCGCGTTCTGGCCGTGTGGGCCATATAGCGCGGAGCCGCCGCAAGCTGGAACAGGCTGTCAGCCGCCAGCAGCATGGATCAACCGTGGCTGCCCGCGGCGCCGCCCGCAGGACCGCGGCCTTCGCCGTCGCAGCGGTGCTTGCCGAAGCGGCCGTGCGCCGCCGCCAGCTCGGCCTTGTCGACGCTGCCGTCGTGGTTGGTGTCGAGGCGCGCGAAGCGCTTGGCCGCGGCGGCGTTCAGCTCCGAGGCGTCGACCGCGCCGTCGCCATTGGTGTCCAGGCGGGCGAAGAAGCCGCCGCGCTTGCCTTCGCCGCGCTTGCCGTGGCCGAAGCGCCCGTGCTTGGCCGCGAGCTCGCTCTTGTCGAGCACACCGTCGTGGTTGGCGTCGATGCGATCGAACACCTTCTGCGGCATCTTCGCGACCTCGCTGCGCTCCAGCTTGCCGTCCTTGTTGGCGTCGGCCTTCTGCAGCCACTGGCCTTTCTTGCCTTCGTGCTTGGCGCGCATGGCGTCGCGCTGGGCGCTGAGCTCTTCCTTGGTGACGCGGCCGTCTTTGTTGGTGTCGACCTTCGCCAGGAAGCCCTTCATGCCCGCGGCCAGCTCGTCTTGGCTGAGCTTGCCGTCCTTGTTGGTGTCGAGCATCTCGAAGCGCTTCTCGGCGCCCTGGTGCCCGTGGGGCTGTGCCAGCGCGGCGGCGGCTCCGCCCAGGGTGGCGATGATTGCGAGGGTGATTGCTTTCTTCATGACTGACGATCTCCTTTCGGGGTTCAGCCATGCAAACGCAGCAGCTTCGGGATTCCGTCGCCGATTTTCACACGCGCCGCACAGGGCATCGGAGCTCGCGCGCAAATATTTGAAATTACTATATTATTCACCATGCCCCGGACCCCGAGATGCGGCCGCTCCGCTTGACGCACGCGCCCTCACGCACGACCTTCGGGCGATGAACGAGCGACCTCAGGGCAAACCGGTGCGGGATTCGAGGGTGGAGATGACCGAAATCGTCCTACCTGGGCATACCAACCAGCTCGGCACCATCTTTGGCGGCCAGCTGATGGCGTGGATCGACATCGCGGCCTCGGTGGCCTCCGGACGCCACGCGCGCGGCGTGTGCGTGACCGCCAGCATCGACGCCCTTCACTTCGTGACGCCGGTCAAGCTCGGTCACTTCGTGTGCATCCGCGCCAGCGTGAACTACACCGGTCACACCTCGATGGAGATCGGCGCGCGGCTGGAGAGCGAGGATCCGCTGACCGGCGTGCGCACGCACGTGGCCACCGCGTACCTGACGTTCGTTGCGATCGACGAGCACGGACAGCCGCGCGCGGTGCCGCCGGTCGTACCCGAGACCGGCGAGGAGAAGCGACGCTTCCGCGAGGCGCAGGTCCGCCGCGCGTCGCGCCTGCAGCTCAAGGCGGAGCTCGAACGCAAGACGCAGCCGGGATGAGCGCAACAGCAAGTGGGAAGACGGGACGTAGGAGGAAGAGGTCTGCCCTTCCCGCCTTCCCGTCTTCCCGTGAAATCTGGTGCGGCCTACCAGCTCAGCACGATCTTGCCGAAGCTCTGGTTGCTCTCCATCAGGCGGTGGGCGGCCTGGATCTCGGCCATCGGTAGCACGCGGTCGACCACCGGCTTGAGCGCGCCGCGCTGCAACAGCGGCAGCACGTCGCGCGAGAACGCCTGTGCCAGCGCGGCCTTCTCCTCCAGCGGGCGCGCGCGCAGCACCGTGCCGAGCACGCGCGCGCGTTTCGCCAGCAGCGCGCCGAGCGCGAGCTCGCCGGAGGCGCCGCCCATCAAGCCGACCAGCAACAGCCGCCCGCCGGTCGCGAGCGCGGCGATGTTCTCGCCCAGGTAGGCCGCGCCCACGGTGTCGAGGATCACGTCGGCGCCGCGCCCGCCCGTGAGCGCCGCGACCTGCGCCGCGAAGCGCTTGTCCTGCACCAGGATACCGTCTTGCAAGCCGAGCGCCTTGCAGCGCTCGAGCTTGTCCTGCGTGCGCGAGGTCCCGATCGGGCGTGCGCCGGTCGCCAGCGCGAGCTGCAGCGCGGCGGTGCCCACGCCGCTGCCGACCGCGTGCAGCAGCACATTCTGGCCGATGCCCAGCCCCGCCTGCGCGAACAGCGCGTCGTACGCGGTCAGGAACACCTCCGGCACCGCCGCCGCGTCCGTCAGCGAGATGCCCTCCGGCACGCGGATCGCCTCCCGCGCGTGCACCACCACGTGCGTGGCCATGCCGCCGCCCGCGACGATGCCCATCACGCGCTCGCCCACCGCCAGCTCGCTCACGCCCGCGCCGAGCGCGGCCACGCGGCCGGCGTACTCCAGCCCCGGCACGTTGGCGGGTGCGCCCGGGGGCGCGGGATAGAAGCCGCGCCGCTGCAGCGTGTCGGCGCGATTGAGCCCGGCCGCGGCCACCTCGACCAGCACCTCGCCCGGGCCCGGCTCGCGCACCTGCAGCTCGCCCAGGCGCAGCACTTCCGGCTCACCTTTGCCTTCGATCACGACTGCGCGCGCCTGCGGCATCTGGCTAGCTCCCTTCTTTCTTGTCGCTGGCGAGGGTGTCGCCTGCGTCGATCAAGCGCAAGCGCCCGTCCTGCAGCCACTGCCGCAGCTCGCGCTTCTGCACCTTGCCCGAGGGCCCCAGCGGCAGCGCGTCCACGAAGGCCAGCTCGCGCGGCAGCTTGCTGCTGCCGATGCGCGCCCGCGCCCACGCCGACAGCCCCGCGGCGTCGAGCGTCGCGCCCGCGCGCGCGACCACCACCGCCACCACCTGCTCGCCGTAGTAGTCGTCGGGGCGGCCGAACACCGCGGCCTGCAGCACTTGGGGGTGCGCGCACAGCACCGCCTCCACCTCGGACGGGTACACGTTGTAGCCGCCGCGGATGATCAGGTCCTTGATCCGGTCCACGATCGCGAGCCGCCCCTCGGCGTCGAAGTGGCCCACGTCGCCGCTGCGGAAGAAGCCCTCGCGACCGGCCGCCAGCGTGGCCTCGGCGTCGTGCAGGTAGCGGCTCATCAGGTTGTGGCCGCGCACCATCACCTCGCCGTCCTGGCCGGGGGGCAAGTCGCGGCCCGCGGCGTCGACCACACGCACCTCGATACCCCACGTCGGCTTGCCCACGCTGCCGAGCACGCGCGCGTCGGGCGGCGCATTGACGCAGCAGAAAGTCGCCTCGGTCATGCCGTAGCCCTGGCGCACCTGCGCGCCCAGCCGCTGCTCCGCGCGCAGCGCGGTCTGCTCGGAGAGCGGCGCGCCGGCCGAGAGGCACCAGTGCAACGCGGGCAGCGGCGGGCCGGGCGGCTCGGCGGCCCAGGCTGCGAACATGGTCGGCACCGCGGGCAGCCAGGTCACGGCGTGCTGCTGCATCAGCGCGAGCGAGCGCGCCGCGTCGAAGCGCGGCAGCAGCACGCTGCGCGCGCCAGCGAACAGGCTCGCCAGCATCACCATGCGGCAGCCGTAGCTGTGGCTGAGCGGCAGCACCCCGAGCACGCAATCCTGCTCGTTCAGGCGCAGCGTGTGATGCACCAGCGCCGCCGTGTGCAGGCACAGCGAGGCGTGGCTGATCATCGCGCCCTTGGGCTTGCCGGTGGTGCCCGAGGTGTACAGCACCATCGCGGCGTCGCCGGGGGCGCAGTCCGCGATGCGCTCGGGCGGCGGCAGCGCGCCGTGCGCAGCGTGCGCCAGCTCGAGCGCGGCCGGCGCCGGGTGCAGGCCCGCCAGCGCCTCGCGCACCAGCGCCGCGCGCCGCGCGTCGAACAGCACCGCCCTGCAGCCTGCGTGCTCGATGCGAAAGCGCAGCTCGGGCGCCGCCGACAGCAGCGGCACCGGGACCACCGCGCAGCCGGCGTAGACGATGCCGAACCAGGCCGCTACCAGCTCGGCGCTGTTCTCGCCGATCAGTGCCACCCGCCCGCCGGGCTGCAGGCCGTGGCCCAGCAGCAGCGCGGTCACCTGGCGTGCCTCGCGGTCGAGCTCGGCAAAGGACAGCGCCCGCGGCATGTCGCTCGGCCGGCCGGCGTCCAGCAGCGCCTGCCGCGCGGGCCAGCTCGCGGCCGCGTGGCGCAGCACCTGTCCGATCTGCACGCCCATCAGGACAGCGGCGGGTGGCGTGCGATCCACGCCGCGAAGCTGCCCTCGTAGCCGACCGCGCGCCAGCGCGCGTCGATCGCTTCGGCCATCTGCGAAAGCCGCTCGACCGGCACCTTGGCGCGGCGGATCGCGCTCTCGACCACGCTCTTTGCCGCGGCCTTGGCCGACTGGTGCGCGCCATCGACCAGGTTGGCCGCCAGCGCGCGGCTCTCGCCCGCCGCCTCGCTCAGCCCCAGGTAGTCGCGGATCACCAGGTCCGAGATCTCGGCCGCGTTCTCGCGGCTGTCGCGGATGTTGCCCTTGCCGGTGAGCACGTTGCCCAGGCCGAACACCCCGGGCAGGCCGCGCAGCGAGCCGGTCTCCCAGCTGGCGTAGTCGTAGAGCTCGCCCTTGGCGGGCACGCCCGCCATCGGCTCGGGCACGCTGCCGATCGAGCTGACGATCAGCTCCGAGCGCACCTCGCGCTCGCTGCCCGCGATCTCGACCGACTTGCCATTCTCGACCGCGGTGCGGCGGAAGCTGAGGCCGACCATGCGCCCGCCTTCCGCGATCGGCGCCACCGGCAGCATGCAGTCCTCGACCCGCACGCGGAACTTCTCGGCCAGGATGCCGACCATCTTCTCGCGCACGCTTTCGGTCTTCTTGAGCTGCTCGGGCGTGGCGCCGGGCTTCGCGAACGCCAGCGGCATGTCCTTGACGCGGCGGCGATAGTAGAGCGTGCAACCATGCACGCCGAGCGCGGCCGGGTCGATGCTGTGCTGCTGCAGCGTGGCGGTGATGCCCTTGTGCTCCATCTCCACCACCGATACCGAGATCCCGCGGGCACGCAGCGCGGCGCGATACAGCTCGATGTTGATGATCTTGACCACGTCGACCGAGGCCAGCCCGCCGCCCACCACCACCGCGCCGTCCTTGACCTCGTAGCGCGGCCCGTCGTAGCCCGGCTCCTCGTAGTGGTTGAACCAGTAGACGAAGGGGTTCTGGTAGACCAGCCCACGGCCCACGTACTGCTCTGCGCCCGGCACCGGCAGCGGGCGGTCGCGCCAGGCGCCGTTGGCCAGCAGCAGCGCGCTCGCGCCCCAGCCGCGCGCGACCTGCTCGAACGCGAGATCGCGGCCGAGCCGGGTCATCGGCACGAAGTACACGCCCTCCTGGCTGAGGTTCTGATCGATGCGCTCGTACTCCTTGGCGCGCAGCTTGTCGTGCCAGCGCGGCAGACCGTCCTCGATCTTGCCGTAGGGCCGCTCGTTCTGCTCGAGCACGATCGCGGCCACCCCACGCGCGGCGCAGTACGCCGCGGTTTCGGAGCCGGAGACTGCGCCTCCGCACACCACCACCACGTGGCGCGGATACGCCGAGAGCTTGCGCAGTTCGTCGTCCATGGACCTCGGCTGTACCAAATCCTCCGCCGATCGGCTATCACCGGCGCGTGCAGGCGATGCTCATGCGGGCGCTGGGCGAGCCCGACAAGCTGGAGCTGGTGGAGCTGCCCGACCCCATCCCAGGACAGGGGCAGGTGTGCATCGAGGTGGAGGCCGCCGGCTGCAACTTCGCGGACCTGCTGCTGTGCCGCGGGGCTTACCAGCTGCGGCCCGAGTTGCCGTTCTCGCCGGGCAGCGAGGTGGCAGGCCGGATTGGCGCGCTCGGCCCGGGCGTGAGCGGCTTGCGCGCGGGTCAGGCGGTGAGCGCGCAGCTCGGCTACGGTGGCTATGCCACCCGGGTGCTGGCCGATGCGCGCCGGGTGCGGCCGCTGCCCGAAGGTATGCCCTTTGCCGATGCCTGCGCACTCGGGGTGGCCTACCAGACCGCGTACCTCGCGCTGTGCGACTGCGCGCGCCTGGCCTCCGGCGAGACGCTGCTGGTCCACGCGGCGGCCGGGGGCGTGGGGCTGGCGGCGCTGCAGATCGGGGTCGCGCTCGGCGCGCGCGTGATCGCGGGAGCGGGCTCCGAGGACAAGCTCGCGCTGTGCCGCGAGCACGGCGCCCACGAGGTCGTGCTCACGCGCGCCGAGGGCTGGGCCGAGCGCGTGCGCGAGCTGACCGCCGGTCGCGGGGCCGACGTGATCTACGATTCGGTCGGTGGCGACGTGTTCGAACGCTCGCTCAAGTGCATCGCCTGGGGCGGGCGGCTGCTGGTGATCGGGTTCTCCTCGGGCCAGATCCCAGAGCTGCGCTTGAACCGCGTGCTGCTCAAGCACATCGCGGTCGTCGGCCTCAACCTGGGCAGCTACGCACAGCACGCGCCCGAGCGCCTGCGCGAGGCCAACCAGCGGCTGCTCGAGCTGTATGCACGCGGCGTGGTGCGCCCGCTGATCCACGCGCGCTATCCGCTGCGCGAGGCCGCGCGCGCGCTCGCCGAGCTCGGCCAGCGCAAGAGCGTCGGCAAGCTGATCCTGACCGCGCGCGACGGGGCTGAAGCGGCCCCCGATGGCGCTTCACCTTAGGAGGGAGGACCCCGCCGGGGCTACCGTTCTTCCCCAACGCCCCGGCGAGGTCCAGGTCGGTCACGAATGAGCCGAGGTTCAGCCTAGCTCAGCGCCGGCTCCAAGCTGTTGCGGTCGATCAACTGCGCTTGGCGGCCCGGCGCGCGCGCCGGCATCGGGTTCGCGGCGGGGAAAGCGGCCCGCAGGCATGCACCTGCGGGGGTGCGCCACATCGGCAACCGTGCAATTCTGCAGCCGCGCAAGATCATGCCTACGTGTCGTCCGCCTGATCGCCGCCCGCTTGCCGCGCTGGCCTGGGCCGCCTGGCTCGCCGGCTGGGCGACTCCCGCGCGTGCCGCCGAGCCCGACCCCGCGCACCACCTGGGCGCCCAGGCGCGGCTGTTCGCCGGCCCGGCCCTGCTCTACGGCTTCCAGTCCGTGGGCGAAGGCGGCTCCGGCCGCACGCGCGGCGTCGGGGTGGGCGTCGACTTCGCGCTCGGCACCACGCTGGCCGAGGATCTCGCGCTCGACATGGATCTGATGTTCGCGCGCTCGGCCAGCGCCGAGCACGGCACGCTGGCCGACACCGCGTTCAGCGCGGTGTTTCTCGGCGGGGGCCTCACCTATTGGCTGATGCCCGCAAATCTGTACCTGACCGGATCGCTCGGGGTCTCGCGCTCCAGCGTGCAGGGCAGCCCGGTGCATCTGGACGTGACCTTGCCCAGTTCGGAGCAGAGCGCGGTGGGCTTCGGCGCGCACCTGGCGCTCGGCAAGCAGCTCTGGATCACCCGCGGCGTGGGCCTGGGCGCTACCCTCTCGCTGCTCTCGGGCGTGGCCGCCAATCCCACCGGCGGCGCGGACACCGATCGCTTCGTGCTGGTCGCGGTTGCGGCGCTGTGCGCGACGCTGCACTAGAAACTAGAGCACCGAACCTATTGAAACGTGTGCGAAGTCGGGGTCATGGCGGGATGCAGGGTGCGGGCGGGAGCCCGAAGGCGTAGTCCATCCTACGTCGAGCGGGGAGCGCGCGTGCCATGCGCCCGCGAGGGCCCCGAAATCGTGCGTGTTTCAATATGTTCGGTGCTCTAGCCAGCGGTTCGGACGGATCACAAGACGGGAAGCCAAGAGGGATCTTCCGCCTTCCCGCCTTCCCGCCTTCCCGCCTTCCTGTGGCATCCCCTCCCGGCTGGCCGGCGCGTTGAAGCCGCACCCCTTGTGCTAGTGTCCGGCCGATGGCGCAGGACGAGCTCGAACGCTTGCGTGAACGCCTCGACGCGCTCGACGACCGGGTGGTCGAGAGCGTGGCCGAGCGCGAGCGCGTGGTGCAGGAGATCGCGCGCGTCAAGCACGCGCAGGGTCTGCCCCTGCGCGACCCCGAGCGCGAGCAGGGCATGCTGTCGCGCCTGAGCGCGCTGGCGCGCGAGCGCGGTGCCAGCGCGTATCTGGTGCGCAAGCTGTACCGCGAGATCCTGGCCGCGTCGTTGCGCGCGCAGCAGCGACACGCGATCGACCAGCACGCGCCGCAGCGCCGCGATCCCGACCGCGTGGTCGTCGCGTACCAGGGAGCCGCCGGCGCCTACAGCCAGATCGCGGCCGAGCAGCACTTCGCCGACTGGGACGGTGAGCTCGAGTGCCTGGGCTGCGAGAGCTTCCGCGCGATGCTGCAGGCGGTCAGCCACGGCGAGGCCGACTACGGCATGCTCCCTGTCGAGAACACCACGGCCGGCTCGATCAACGAGGCCTATGATCTGCTCGCCCAGACCCCGCTGTCGGTGGTCGGCGAGGAAGTGCTGCGGGTCGAGCACTGCCTGGTCGGCTTGCCCGGCACCGAGCTCGGCCACATCCGCCGCGTGTACTCGCATCCGCAGGCGCTCGCGCAGTGCTCCAGCTTTCTGGCCGGCCTGCGCGACTGCCAGGTGCTGGCGTTCACCGACACCGCGATGAGCGTGAAGAAGGTGCGCGCCGAGGCCGATGAGACGCAGGCGGCGATCGCGAGCTCGCGTGCGGCGAGCTTGTACGGGCTGCAGGTGATCGCCCACAACGTCGAGAACCAGAGCGACAACTTCACCCGCTTCATGGTGGTCGCGCGCACGCCGCTACACTTCGACGAGTCGATTCCGTGCAAGACCTCGCTGATCTTCTCGACCCGCCACGAGCAAGGCGCGCTGGTGCGCTGCCTCAATCTGCTCGCAGACCAGGGTCTGAACCTGACCAAGCTCGAGTCGCGGCCGCGGATGAGCTCGCCGTTCGAGTACCTGTTCTACGTGGACTTCGAGGGCAACCTCGACAGCGAGGCGGTCAGCAGCGCGCTGGAGCAGATGCGCGCCAACACCAGCTTCCTCAAGGTGCTGGGCTGCTACCCGGCGCGCACGCGCAAGTAGAGAGAAACACGAAGGCGAGAAGGCGGGAAGGCTCTGGGAGCCGGACTGTCCAAGCCCTCTTCCCGTCTTCCCGTGAATCCTGAAGAGCTACGGATCGCGGCGAGCGCTCACTCCGCCGATTGCGGCTCCGGGCCCGGCTCGCCTGCGCGCAGCGGCGGCGCGGCGCGGGGCTCGCGCTCGCGCGCGGTTTGGGTGCGCGGGCCGTACGCGATCAGCGCCGTGACCAGCACCACCACGATCGAGGTGGCCAGGCTCATGCCGGCGAAGTGATCGTCGTTCCAGTCGATCATCAGGTACAGCGCGCAGGTCAGGGCCGAGAGCAAGGCCACGGCGATTGCCGGCAGCTTGTGCCTGTTCCACAACAAGCCGTAGGCGAGCAGGAAGCCGTAGTAGTAGCAGGTGAGCTCCGAGGCCATCGCGATCAGCCCCGTGCCCAGGCACGCGATGGCCCAGTCGGGCTCGCGCTCGCCGGCGTGCGCCAGCATCACGCAGAACAACAGGATCAGCGCGTACAGGATGGGCGCGCGCTTGTGGTAGTAGTACTCGCGCGCGTCCTTCCAGTCGCTGAATGGGTCGTGCAGCGCCGAGTTGCGCAGGTACTTGGCGCTGGTGTCGGCGTCGTAGCCCAGCGCCGTCTTGAGCCCCATGTTATTGGTCAGCGGGGTCGACAGGTGCTTCTCGCTGTTGTGGACGAATTCCTGCCAGGCCTCGAGCCCTCCGGTCGCCCAGCCGGAGGCGGGGATCAAGATCGCGAAGGCCAGGATGCACCCGCCCGCGAAGCGCAGGTGGCTGCGCGAGATCACCAGCCTGCGCTTGCGCACGATGCGCGCCAGCGCCTTGAGCATCAGCGCGGCCACCACGAAGCCGGGGAAGATGCGCAACAGGGTGGAGTAGGTGAGCGCCATGCCCGCGCCGAAGTGATGGCGTTTCTTGAGCAGGCAGATCCCGATCAACAGCCAGAACAGCCAGTCGTAGCGCAGCATCGAGCCGCCGTTCCAGTAGTAGCGTGCTGGAAAGTCGAAGCCCCACCACATCATGCCCACGCAGGTCACGCGCCAGCCGAAGGCCCACCAGCTCGCGGCCCACATCAGCACCAGCAGCGCCGAGTCGATGCAGGCGATGTCGACGATCTTGTTCCAGGTCAGCTTGCCGTGGTCGGCCAGCAAGCGTCCGGCGATCGCCCACACCGGGGTGCCGTTGTAGCCGTGGTCGGTCTGCGACTCGTCCCAGCGTTTGGGCGGAAAGTGATTGCGGAAGAAGCGGATGTCCTCGCGGAAAGCAGCCCAGCGCGCCGGCGTGAAGTGGCGGGTGCAGATCGTCGGATCGTTGAGGATGGCGTCGCTCGGCCCGAGCTCGTTGGTCGTCGCCAGGTCGCGCATCTCGCGCTTCTTGACCCGCGCCCGCATCCCGTCGGCCATGTCGGCGGCCGCGGTGCACTCGTAGATGCGGGCGTAGCGCAGCTCCGGTCCGTACTTGGCGCCGATGTAATAGTGGTAGTGCTCCCAGATGTGCACGTAGTGGTCGAAGTGGAAGTGCCCCAGGTTCCACCAGCTGAAGAACGCGAAGATGCCGATGAACGCGAGCGCGCTGTCGCCGCGGCGCCACTTGAGCGGTCGCCACAGGTCGTAGAGCGCGAGCGCCAAGCACAGCACGACCGTGAGCGCGAGCGCGGTCACCTGCAGCCACTTGATGTCGCGCGTCAGGTAGTAGAGGTTCCAGCCGGTCAGCCCGCCGCAAGCCGCGATGCCGGGGTAGCCCCACCAGCGCGGCTTCCAGGGCTTGCGCCGGCGCGCCCGGTTGCGGCCCAGCGCCATCAGCACGATCAGCACCGCCGCCCCCAGCACCGAGCCGATCAGCTTGAGCCAGACCATGATGTCGTTGTCGATGCCGGCCCAGCCGTAGATCTTGGGCGGCACCTTCAACGCTGGCGGCCAGACCGCCGGACGCTTGCAGTAGGCGCGCAGCTCCGACAGCGAGTAGAAGCCGTCGCCGCCCTCGCCGCGGATGCGCAGGAAGCGCACCGTCTCGGGCTTCGGCAGCACGACGCTGCGGGTGCGCAGCCCCATGCCGACCTCGACCGACGGCGCCAGCCACAGCGTCCGGTAGCTGCGGTTGTCCGCGCTGCCCTCCACCCGGTAGCTGTCGTTGTTGTCCCCTTGCAGCACCAGGTATTGCAGCATCTGCGGCGAGCGCAGGTCCACGCGCAGCTCCGAACGCGCGTCGTGCAGGCGTACGCCGAGCGGGGAGTCCCACAGCGTGCCCTCGGTCGCGAGCTGCCGGTCGCGGATGGTGCGCGTATCGCCCTCGACCCCGAAGCCCGAGATCAGCCCAGCCGGGATCAGGTTGTAGATCGAGCACGGAGGCGAGGCCGCCGTGGCGCCGGCTCCCGCCGCGGCTGGCGGCGCGCCGGGCGCGCCGGCCGGGTTCTGCGCGGGCCCCGGCCGGTTGGCCTGCGCGGCGGCGTTGCCGCCAAGCACGCACAGACCCAGCGCGAGTAGCCACGCGACGGCGGCCGCGGCGGCGCTCGCCGCGCCCGCGCGCTGTGGTGAGGAGCCAGCCATCTGCGAACCGCGCGGGAGCATACTACTTGTCCCCCGCCCGGGTAACCTCGATCGTTGTCGCGCCAGCGGGCCCGAATTGCAAAGCCGGGCGCGGCTCCGGCCGGCGAAATGCCGCAGCGGCTCGCATCGCCCCGCCTGGCCCGGGCCCGGGCGCCCCCGGTTTTGTGAAATGCGTGCTAGCACGTCTCGGCTATACTCCGGCGGCGATGGGACGAGCGCGGAGGGTACTGTCCAGCCTGTTCGGGGCTGGAGCTCCGCGCGGTCCGGTGCACGCGAGCACGCGCGCCTGCACGCGTTTCGCCTTGTTCGCGTGGTTGCTCGACGCGGCCTGGACGCTGCGCGCCAGCGGGGTCCCGGGTGCGGCGCCCGCGCGCGGCCTGTTGGCGGGCCTCGGGCTCGCGCTGTTGCTCGGATTGGCGGCGGGCGTGGCGCTGGGTGGGCTGCGCGCGCTGGCCGCGCTGCCGCTGTCGGGTGACGAACCGGTCGCGTGGCGCACGCGCGTGTGGCGCTGGCTGTGGCAGGGCGATCCGGGCGCGCAGCAGCAGCAGCGGGTCGGGGCGCTGCTCGGGCTCGGCCCGCCGCTGCTTCTGTTCGCCGGGCTCGCGTTCGTGCTCACGCGGCGGATCGTGATCGGCATGGTGCGCCCCCACTTCGCCGCCATCACCATCGTCGCCGCGCAGCTGTTGTGTGTGGCGCTGGCGCTCGCGCTCTATCCCGCGGCGCGCAACGCCGGCATTCTGTTCGCCCGCGCCGCCGGCCGTTATCCCGGCGTGCGCTGGCCCTTCGCCAGCGCGGGCCGCGTGCTGGTGCTCGGCGCCGCGCTCGCGTTTGCTGCGGTCGCGCTGCTGCTGCTGCTGTACTGGGACACGCTCTCGTTTCTGCCCTGGCGCAACCTCGCGGTGCTCGCGCTGGCGGCCGCGCTGACCGCGATCGTGCTCGTGCTCGCTGCCCGCTTTTCCGTATTCCGCCAGCTCGAGCGCGTGCTGTTCGCGTCCGTGCTGGTCGCCGCGGTTGGCACGCTGGTCACGCTCGACCCGCACGCGGAGGTGGCCAAGCAGGCCGTCTACGGCACGCTGGCCGGCCGCGTCGGCTACGCGGCGGCCGCATTCGCCCTGGACTTCGATCGCGACGGCTATCTCGGGATGTTCGGCGGCGGCGACTGCGGGCCGTTCGACGCGCGGGTCAATCCGGCCGCGATGGACATCCCCAACGACGGCATCGACCAGGATTGCGACGGGGTCGACCTCAATGACAAGCAGATGGGCCTGCACGTGCGGCGCGACTGGCCGGTGCCGGCGGCCTTTCCGCTGCGGCCGTCGGTGGTGCTGATCACCATCGACACCTTCGCCGCCGGGCACATGCAGGCCCTGGGCTATGCCCGCACCGTCACGCCGGAGCTCGATGCGTTCGCCAAGCGCTCGAGCTTCTTCCGTTACTGCTTCAGCCAGGGGCCCTCGACACGCCTCTCCTTTCCCTCGCTGTTCACCTCGCGCTGGGACAGCCAGATCCGCAAGCGCTTGGTCGGCGGGCATCCTTTCCCGATCGAGGATTCCGAGCTGCTGCTGGCCGAATACCTGCACGGCGCCGGCTACGAGACCGTGGCGGTATTGCCCAACGCTTACTTTTCACGCAGCCACTGGGGCTCGCTCACCGCCGGTTTCGAACGCGTGGTCGAGTCGCCGATCACCGCGCCCGGCAGGCACAACAGCGCCGCCGTCACCGACGCCGCGCTCACCGTGCTGCGCAAGCCGCGCAGGCGCCCGCTCTTTCTGTGGGTGCACTATTACGACGCCCACTCACCGCACGAGCAGCCCGAAGGCGTGCCCAGCTTCGGCCACCAGCTGCGGGACCTGTACGACGCCGAGCTGCGGCTGGTCGACCGCGAGGTCGGCCGCCTGCTCGCGGGAATCGAGGCCGAGCCCGGGCGCCAGCCGCTGCTGTTCGTCACCGGCGACCACGGCATCGCGTTCGAGGCGCCGCGCCACACCAAGCTCAACTACGGCTACGACCTGACCACGGTGGTGCTGCACGTGCCCTTGATCGTTCACGGTCCCGCGGTGCGGGTGCAACGCCGCGACCAGATCGTGAGCACGATGGACATCGCGCCCACCATCGTCAATCTGCTGCGCCTGCCCGTACCCAAGACGTTCGAGGGCGCCAGCCTGCTGCCCGAGCTGCTGCAGGGGCGCAGCTCGCGCCAGGACCGCCTGCTGCACGAGTTCTTCCTGGAGGAACGCCGCTGGGAGAACACCGACCCGCTCGAGCAGATCAGCTTGCGCAGCGACCGCTACAACTTGATTCGCGATCGCAAGCGCGGCACCTTCGAGCTATACGACTGGCGCAAGGACTACTATGAGACGCGGAATCTGGCGGACGACCCCGCGCGCAGGCAAGTGCTCGTGAGCATGAAGCAGCAACTCGCGTTGTTGACCTACGAGCTCGACGAGGACGAGCGCAAGCTTGCCGCGGCGCCGAGGCGCCTGCTTCCGCCCTGATGCTGCCACTATGGATGCCGGGCGCAGCGCAACCGAGCAGTCTCGTGAACGCGCGCGCGCAGGCGTGCTGCGCGCGCGCCTGCTCGCGCGCGGCGGCGCTCCGATCGCGGCGGTCCTGCTACTGGTCGCCGCCGGCGTGCTGCTGCTGGGGGACACGCCGCTGTGGTGGTTCGGCGGCGCGCTGCTGGCCTCGGCGCTGACCCTGCTATGGCGTGCCTTCGAGGGCGAGCGGCGCGCGCTGGTCGAGTGGCTGCGGCGCCCGCGCCGCGTGCTCGGCCGCGAGATCGTGCCGCTGCCCGTCATCGTGGACCTCGCCTGCGTGACGGTGGTCGTGGTGATCGCCAGCGTGATGATGTCGGAGATCACCAACGGCGAGCGGCCGGTCAGCCACGACCACACCATCCACTACTTCAAGGCGTGGCAGCTCCACAAGCACTTCCTGCCGCGCTTCAAGCTCTACGGCTGGAGCCACCGCTGGTTCGCCGGCTATCCGGTGAACTACCTCTACCCGCCGGGCGCCGATCTCTGGGTCAACGCCGTGTCGGCGCTGTCCTTCGGCTGGCTGCGCTTCAGCGAGTCCTACGCGGTCGCGTTCTGGCTGTTCCACATCTTCACCGGGCTGGCGCTCTACCGCTTCGGGCGGCTGGTCGGCGGCCCCTGGGTCGGCCTGCTCTCGGCCATCCTGTGCCTGACCGATCTGTCCGACTTCCGCATGGGCGGCTGGGAGTACACCGTCGACTACGGCGTGTGGCCGCAAAGCCTGGCGCTCAATTTCGGGCTGCTCGCGCTGTGCAGCCTACCGGGCATCGTGGAGCGCCGTACGCTCGCGCCGATTGGCGCCTTCGGCCTGTGGATGGGCCTGTCGGTGATCTGCCACCCGATCCAGCTGATCGTGCTGGCGCTGTTGCTCTTGGCCACTGCGCTCGCCGCCGGATTCGCCGAGGGCGTGCGCGCCGCGAGCGCGACCTTCCGGCTGCTCTGCGCCTATGCGCTCTCGCTGCTGGTGTCCAGCCTGTGGCTGATTCCGTTCCTGAGCTCGCGCAGCGAGACCAACGCCATGGGCGTGTGGTGGGACTCCACCTACGAGATGGGCAAGGGCTTGCTGCAGCTCAAGGCGCTACCCGGCACGCTCGGCTACGTGCTGGCATTCGGAGTGCTCGCGATCGTGGTGATGCTGCGGACGCGCCGCTTCCTGCTGCTGCTCACCGCGCTGATGGCGCTGTGCATTCCCGCGGTCAGCAACGCAACCTTCGTCGACGAGCTGCACCTGCCGATGCTGCTGGCTGCGTTCAGCAAGGTGCAGTTCATCCGCCTCTCGACCACGGTCAAGCCGTTCTGGTTCGTGCTCGCGGCGTATTTCGCGGTCACCGCGTTGTCACACGCGCGTGGACTGGTGCTCCGCCCCAGCGCGCAGGCCCGCGAACGGCACGGCGAGAGCTACGCGACCTCTGCGTTGCTGGCCGGCACCATCGCCCTGCTGACACTCCCGGTCCTGGTGCCCGCCGCGCAGGCGTTCTGGACCCGGCACGTCGCCAAGTCCATGGTCACCGAGTCGGACCGGCCCTATCTGCAGGACCGCCGCGCGCTCGAGCGGTGGCTGCTGCGCTCGCTGCCCAAGGACGGCTTCTACCGCGTCGGCATCTTCATGGGCCACAACCACGAGCTGATGGATTTCGGCACCGAGATCGGCCGGCCGATCTACAAGCGCGGGTTCACCCCGGCCTCCGACTTCATCTATCAGATGCACGAGCGGGATCCCGCGATCCTCGAGGCGATCAACCTGCGCTTCGCGATCTCCAAGGTCTTCCTGCCCGCCGACGACTGGGAACCGGTGGCGCACTTCGGCATTTACGGCGTCTACCGTTTCAAGCGCTGGCAGCCGCGGCCGTTCGAGGTGATCGACGGTCACGGCGAGGTCAAGCTCGAGCGCTTCGACGACGAGCAGATCGCGCTGCGGGCCGGGCCTGGCGCGCGGGGCAAGCTGCGCCTCAACGTCAGCTACTTCTCGCGCTGGCGCGCGTATCACGATGGGCATGAGGTGCCGATCTCGATCACCTACCTGCGCGAGGCCCCCGACACCACCGGCTTCATGACGGTCAAGCTGTACCCGGGGCGCTACCGCTTCGTGTTCACGCCGACGCTAGGCGATCGCCTGGCCGTGCCGCTCGGTTTCTTCGGCATGCTGCTGTGCGGTCTGTTCGCGCTCTCCGACCGCGACCTGCGCGGCACCCGCTGGCTGCGGCGCGCCTTCGACGCGATCGGCGCGCTGCTCGACCGCCTCTCCGATCCGCGCTGGCACCGCCGCCGCTTGCTCCTGCTGTGGCTGCTGAGCGCGGGCCTGCTCGGGCTGGGCGTCGGGCTCGCGCTGTGGCGTCCCGCGCTCGAGCCCCAGGAGCTGGGGCCGATGCGGGTGCGCCGGGTGCGCTACGACTTCCTCGAGCAACTCTCGCAGGCGAGCGCCGATATCGCCTATCCGCGCGCGCGCCAGCCGTGCCTGCCGCAGGGCGACCACCTGGTCTGCCGCGACGAGGAGGGCAACCTCGACAACGAGCGCTATGTCGCCAGCAGCCCGGCCACGATCAAGGAGTACACGATGGTGCGCTGCATCCGGGCGCGGCCGGAGAAGAACGCGGTTCTCAACATCACCTACCCGAGAGTGCCGATGGGCCAGGCGATCATCGGGTACTACGGCATCGAGCGCGCCGGCCGCCTGATGTACAAGCGGCGCCCGGTCGAGCTGCAGGTGACCGTTGCGGGCAAGTCGCTCTACGATGGGCAGACGCAGTCGGACAACAAGATGCACTGGTTCAAGGTCCCGCTCGGCGAGGTCAAGCACCCCCGCGCCGACGTGATGTTTTCGGTGCGTGCCCCCAACGTCAGCAAGCGCTACTTCTGCTTCTACGCCCAGGTCGTCGACCTGAAGTAGGGGGTGCAACGGCAAGCCGGGAAGCAGAGGGCCGACGCGGGGAGATGCGACCGTGATTGTTCTCTTGTCGGTCGCGCTGCGCCACCGCGGCGGCGCCGTTGCCGCAGGCACGGGCAGCGGCTACAGTTCGCTGCGCTCACGCGCGCAGCATGGAAAGGGTAGCAAGCTTGAAGAATTTTGCTCTGGTGGGCGCCGCCGGTTACATCGCCCCGCGACACCTCAAGGCGATCCACGACACCGGCAACCGGCTGGTCGCGGGCATGGATCCGAATGACTCGGTCGGCGTGCTCGACCGCTACTTTCCGCAGGCGCGCTTCTTCACCGAGATCGAGCGCTTCGACCGCTTTCTGGAGAAGCTGCGCCGAGAGAAGGGCCCGGAGCAGGTCGACTACCTGGCGATCTGCTCGCCCAACTACCTGCACGACGCCCACGTGCGCCTGGGGTTGCGCGTGCGTGCGGACGTGATCTGCGAGAAGCCGCTCACGATTACCCCCTGGAACATCGACGCGCTGGCGGAGCTGGAGAAGGAGTACGAGCAGAAGGTCTACACCGTGCTGCAGCTCAGGCTGCTGCCTCAGCTGGTCGCGCTGCGCGAGCGCTTGCAGCGCGACCCGAGGCAGAAGCGGGCGCAGGTCAACCTTTCCTACGTGACGCGCCGCGGGCCCTGGTATCAGGTTTCCTGGAAGGGCGACCCGCACAAGTCGGGCGGCGTCGCGATGAACATCGGCATTCACTTCTTCGACCTGCTGTTGTGGCTGTTCGGTAAGAGCCGCCGCTCGGAGCTGCATCTGCACACCGAGACCAAGATGGCCGGGATGCTCGAGCTGGAGCGCGCCGACGTGACCTGGTTCCTGTCGATCGACGCCACCGATCTGCCCCCGGGCTACCTCGACAAGGGCGAGCCGGCCTTTCGCTCGCTGACCATGGACGGCGAGGAGCTGGAGTTCTCCTCCGGCTTCACCGACCTGCACACCGAGGTCTACCGCGACATCCTGAGCGGACGCGGCTTCGGCCTGGCCGACGCGCGCCCGGCGGTAGAGCTGGTGCACGCGCTGCGCTCGTCCCCCGTGACCGAGCGGCCCGCGCTGGCCCACCCGGCGCTCGCGACCACGCGCTTGCACGGTCCCTCGCTGAACGCGAGCTGGCCGCCACCGAGCCACGAGTAGGCCCACCCTACGTGGGGGGCGCGGCGCTCCCTCGTGCCGGGATGGCGGTGCAACGAGCTTGTCGGCAGCTTCTGCGTCGGCGCTATTCGTGGCCGTCCGGCGGCTGGCTGTCGGGCAGCAGGGGCTGCTCGATCGCCAGGCGCCGGACCAGCAGCGTCAGCGCGCGGTCGACGCGGCGGAAGCGGGTGTAGATGTAGAAGAAGCCGACCAGCGTCGCGAACACGCTGCAGTACAGCACCAGGTCGGCGCCACGGCCGATGCCAAGCGCGCGCGCTGCCAGCACCGTGCTGCGCGGCCACAACACCCCGATGCCGGTGCCGATCCAGACCAGCATCCAGAACGCGCCGATGCGCTTGCGGATCCCGCCGCGCAGCGCGGCGCGCAGGGTCGCATAAGAGAGCGCGCACAAAAGCGCCAGCACCAGCCCTTGAAACGCGTTCATCGCAGCAGTCTCCCGATCAGATAATCGACCGCCACGCGCAGCGCAGCGGTGGAGCGCTGGCCCTTGGCCAGCGAGTAATCGGTGTAGCGGATCTGCACCGGGACCTCGCGGTAGGGCAGCCCGGAGCTCCGCACCTGATCGATCAGCTCGCTGGCGTGCGCCATGCGGTCGAGCTGGATGTCGAAGCGCTCGGCCGCGCGCCGCGAGAACGCCCGCAAGCCGTTGTGCGCGTCGCTGAGCTTGAGCCCCGAGGTCAAGCGCGTGAACACGATCGCGCCGATCAGCATGATGCGTCGCCCGAGCGGCACCGAATCGGCGTGTTCCAGGAAGCGCGAGCCCAGACAGATGTCGACCTCGCCGGCCGCGATCGGGGCGACCAGCGGCGGGATGTCCTGCGGCCGGTGCTGACCGTCGGCGTCGAAGGTGACGATCACCTCGGCGCCCTGCTCGAGCGCGTAGCTGATGCCGGTCTGCAGCGCGGCCCCCTGGCCGCGATTGAGCAGGTGCCGCAAGACGACTGCGCCCGCCGCGCGCGCCTGCTGCCAGGTTTCGTCTGCCGAGCCGTCGTCGACGACCACGACGTGGGGACAGACCGCGCGCAGCTCGCCCACCACGTGGCCGATGGCCGCGGCCTCGTTGTAGGCGGCGATCACCACGTACACCTTGTCGCGCAGCGCAAAGGAGAGCGGCACCAGCGCCGTGCTCGCCTCCGGCTCCCCCTGCCGTTCCGCTCGCAAGGACCCCGTGGGCATGCTCCCTGGCTTAGCACCGAACCCCTGCCCCAGGCCAGAGAGCGACCCGCTCCGCCGGCAGCGTGCGCTCAATGATTTGCATCGGCGCGCGCTCGCGCAACAATCGCGCCCCTGCCGGCGCCGTCGCGCCGGAGGCCGCCCGAAGGAGCCGCCCATGCCCACAGCCCGCCGCAAGCTGCCGTTCCGCCGCAACGTCGTGCCCGACCGACTCGACCTGCGCGACCGGCTGTACCAGCCCGCGATCCACGCGCGCCCGCCCGCTCGCCTCGACTCGCTGGCCGAGCGCAAGCCTCGCATCGCGCTGCCGGTGCGCGATCAGGGCCAGACCAGCGCCTGCACCGGCTTCGCGCTCGCGGCCGTGATCGACTTCCTGCTGCAGGGCGCGCGGCGCAAGACCCAGACGCCGGTCTCCCCGTTCATGCTGTATTCGATGGCGCGGCGCTACGACGACTTCCCCGACAACGATCCGCAGCCCAAAGGGGACGAAAGCCGCGACCTGGGCTCGAGCCTGCGCGGCGGCATGAAGGGTTGGTACAAGCACGGCGCGTGCGCCTCGTCGCTGTGGACCGCGCTGGCCATGCCGCCGCCGCGCGCCACGCCGCGCAAGGACTGGTGGCCGGACGCGGCCAGGCGCCCGCTCGGCGCCTACTACCGCGTGGATCACCGTTCGGTCTCCGACATGCACGTGGCGCTGACCGAGGTCGGCGTGCTGTACGCGAGCGCGGCCTGTCACGCCGGCTGGGACGAAGGCAGCGGGCTGTCGCCGTCGGCGCGCAAGCGCTGGCGAATCCCGCCGCGCAAGGCGCTGGCCAGCGACGGCGGTCATGCCTTCGCGATCGTCGGCTACGACGATGCGGGTTTCCTGGTGCTCAACTCGTGGGGCAAAGATTGGGGCGACGGCGGCCTGGCCACGCTGTGCTACGAGGACTGGCTGCAGAACGCGATGGATTGCTGGGTGGCGCAGCTCGGCGTGGTGACCGAGCAACACCTCGAGATCGCGGCCGCGCCTTCGCTGCGGCAGCGCGCCAACAAGCGCGTGGTGGTGGCCGGCGAGGCGGTGCTGCGCAACCGCGAGATCGCGCCGTTCATCGTCGACATGGGCAAGGACGGGGCGCTCAGCGCAAGCGGCGACTTTCGCACCAACCACGACGACCTGGTGCACCTGCTCGACTGCCACCTGCGCACCGCGCGCGAGCGCTGGAAGCTCGGCAACAAGCCGATCGACGTGGCGCTCTACGCGCACGGCGGTCTGACCGGCGAGGATGCCGCGGCCCAGACCGCCGCGCAGTGGATCCCCGCGCTCTACGAGCAGCAGATCTTTCCCATCTTCTTCATGTGGGAGAGCGACCTGTGGACCACGCTCAAGGACCGGCTGGCCGAGGCGCTGCGCGGCGTGCCCCGGGTCACGGGCGGCTTCGGCGAGTGGTTGAAGGCGCGCTGGGACGAGCGCCTGGAGCGCACGCTGGCCGCGCCCGGCAGCTCGCTGTGGGGTGAGATGAAGCAGAACGCGCGCGCGATCAGCGAGAATCCGAGCAGCGGCGCCAACCAGCTGTTCGCGCTGAGCAAGCAGATCGAAGGTTTC